>NZ_JAGGJO010000001.1:0-2710000 GCF_017872985.1 Micromonospora sp. HB375
AAAACCCCTAAATCGGACGCCGAGTTGGCAGGGGGAGCCATGGCGGAACCGGCTAAGAAGGTGGCGGAACGCGCTGAGGAACGGCTGGAGAAGGTGGCCGAGAACGTCCGCGAGCGGTTCGACCGGGTCACCGAGGGACGCTTCAGCGACAAGGTCAAGGAAGGGCGCTTCGCCGACCAGACGGACCACGGCGTGGACCGGGCCCGGGACGACGAGAGGCGCAAGAAGCAGGGCGGGTCGACCTGACGATCCGCCGACGTGCGGGCCGGGATCCACGGGGGATCCCGGCCCGTTCGCCGTTCAATCCGGCGACGCGTCAGAGGCGGCGGTTCTCGCGGACCAGGCCGCCCTCGCACCAGTCCCGGTAGACGAACAGGTCGGGCCGGGCGAGCAGCACGCGGCTGTTGTGCGCCCAGTTGCGCATCAGATCGTCACCGGCGCGTTCGGCCTGCTCGACAAGCTTGCGGAACCGGCGCTTGGGATGGGCGCGGAAGTTCGTCCGGATGCCGTCGGCGGCGTAGATGTAGAGGCAGTGCAGCGCGAACCGCCGGGCCGGGCAGCGCTCGTCCATCGCCAGGTCGAACAGCGTCTGCACCAGATGGTCACCGGCGACCAGCAGGTCCCAGTCGGGCGGCATCGAGGTCAGCGGCACCGAATCCGGTTGATAGGCCCACGCCCGGAGTTCGGCGGGCGAGGGATCGACCGGATTGGCGAAGCCGTGGAACGTATCTTCCTGCACGCTCACCGGCCGACCTTCCGCTTGCGCTGGCGGGGGCACCGGCCACCCGCGGACCCTGGCTGCTGGGCCGAAACGTTAACGCGGCTGAGCGGAGCAGTGGTAGACCTTCCGGGGATCAATTTGACAACGCCGGGCCGGATCTGCCTGTGGCAGGTCCGGCCCGGCGCGGGTCAGTCCCCGGTCGGCGCGGGCAACGCCGCTGCCGCACGGGCGGCGGCGGCGCGGGAGCGCAGCCACTGCTTGAACCACTGGGTGTCGGGCAGCCGGGCGAGCAGCGGCCCGGTCACCACCGTGATCAACACGTACGCGGTGGCGAGCGCCGCCAGCTTCGGGTTCACCGGGTAGGCGGCCGCGACGGCCAGTCCGGCGATGACGATGGAGAACTCGCCGCGCGGGGTCAGCGCCAGGCCGGCCCGCCAGCGACCTGGCTCGGCGATCCCCGCCCGGCGGGCGGCCAGGTAGCCGGTGGCCACCTTCGTCGCCATGGTGACCACTGCCAGCACCAGCGCCGGCAGCAGCACCGGCGGCATGTCCAGCGGGTTGGTGACCAGCCCGAAGAACACGAAGAAGACAGCGGCGAAGAGATCCCGCAGCGGGGAGAGCAGTTCGGTGGCGTGGTGCGCCACCGGCCCGGACAACGCGATGCCGACCAGGAACGCGCCGACAGCGGCGGAGACCTGGAGTTTGGCCGCGATACCGGCGACCAGCAGGGTCAGGCCGAGCACCCCGAGCAGGAGCGCCTCCGGGTCCTTGGCGGAGAGCGCGGCGGAGATCAGGTGGCCGTACCGGATCGCCACGGCCAGCACCACGACGACGGTGAACACCGCGATGGCGAGCGCGATGCCGCCCTTCATCAGGCCGACCCCGGCGAGCAGCGCGGTGACCAGCGGCAGGTAGAGGGCCATCGCCAGGTCCTCGATCACGAGGACGGAGAGGATCACCGGCGTCTCCCGGTTACCGACCCGGCCCAGGTCGCCGAGCACCTTGGCGATCACGCCCGAGGACGACACCCAGGTGACGCCTCCGAGCACCACTGCGGCGACCCAGCCCCACCCGAGCAGCAGCGCGAACCCGAAGCCGGGCAGCGCGTTGAGCACCGCGTCGATCAGACCGGCCGGCGCGGCCGAGCGGAGGTTGCCCACCAGTTCGTTGGCGCTGTACTCCAGGCCGAGCATGACCAGCAGCAGGATCACGCCGATCTCGGCGCCGACGGCGAAGAACTCCTCGCTGGCGTTGAGCGGCAGCAGGCCACCGTGCCCGAACGCCAGGCCGGCGAGCAGGTAGAGCGGGATGGGCGAGACACCGACGCGACGGCTCAGCCGGCCGAGCAGGCCGAGCAGGAGCAGCAGCGCACCGACCTCGATGAGCAGGATTGTGGTTTCGTGCATACGCGTCAGACGTCCGGGTCGGTCTCGGCGAGGATCGCGGTCACGCCGTCGAGCCCCTGGCGGGTACCGACCACGACGACCACGTCGCCGGCTTCGAACCGGAAAGTGGGGTCCGGCGAGACGTTCACCGTGCCCTGACGCAGCACGGCGACGATCGACGCGCTGGTCCGGGTCCGGGCCTTGGTGTCACCCAGCCGCTTGCCGACGTACTTCGAGCCGGCCGGAATGGCGATCTGCTCGGTCAGCAGCCCGGCGGCCTGCTCGCGCAGCCCGGAGAGCTGACCCAGCATCAGCGACGCGCCGAGGATGTCGGCGAGCGCCTCCGCCTCGTCGTCCGTCAGGGGGATGTCGTGCTGACAGGAGTCGGGATCTTCCGGGTCGTAGAGGACCAGGTCGCGACGGCCATTGCGGTGGGAGACCACACCGAGCCGGCGGCCGGACTCCGTCATCAGGTCATGACGTACGCCGATACCCGGCAGGGCGGTCTGTTCGACACGTACTCGCACGCGGGTGAGGCTACTCCGGGCGCGCACCTGCTGCGTCCGGGGTCGAACTACAGGCTGGTCGATGCGACTCGTCTAGGCACGTTCGGCCACGAACACGCCGACACCTTCAAGGGTCTCGGTGAGGCCGGTCGCCCGCAGGATCATCATCGCCTTGCCGACGACGGTGTCGGAGACGCCGTATTCCTTGCAGAGTTGGGCACGGCTCGGCAGCTTGGTGCCGGGTGGCCACTCTCCCGAATCGATCTTGCTCTTCAGCTCGTCTGCGAGCACCTGGTACTGCTGCTTGGGCATACACACTCCCCGGATGGCACGCCCATTCGACCATGCACCCACCTCCAACCTCAAGCAATTGTGGGTCGATCGTTGACCTACGACTGGTACCGATTGTAGGTTGCTGACGAACGCTCCCGGATGGCACCTGGAGCATTCCCGGGTCGGGGCGGGCATCCCCCGTGGCTCGTCCCGACCCCCGTCCTCTGCGAGAAGGGACAGTGTCGTGCGCAATCTCCTGCGAATACGTCCGAAGCGGCGGAACGCGCGCCCGCCCGACTCCGCGCCGGGCGGCGCCTACCGCTCCGCGTCGTACCTTCCGCTGCGGCCCTGGCAGGTGCGAGGTCGCAGCTTCACGACGCGCCGGCGAGGGCTAGACCCCGCCGAGGTCGCCGCGTTCCTCGACCGCGTGGCCGGTGACCTCGCCGCCGCGTACGCCGAAGTCGCCCGGAGCCGTGAGGAGACGGCGCGGATCAAGGGCGCGTTGCGCGAGTGGCAGTCCCGTCAGGCTCCCTCAATGCGCGACCTGGCCGGGCGGCCGTGACCGGGCGGTACGTGATCCATCTGCCGGTGCGCGCGGCCGATCTGGCCCGGGCGAAGATGCTCGGTCGCACGGCCGGCCGGTCGTTGACGTTCCTCGCGGTGGTGGAGTTGGGCGGGATCACCGTGTCGACGGAGGACGACCAGGCCGTACGCCATTGGGTTTTCTGCGACCGCAAGCTGGACGGCGGCCGGCGTTGCGTGCTGCGCGCCGACCACGAGACCCCTTGCCTCACGCGCCTCCCGCGTCGCTGAGATCTTGGTACGAAAGGGCCCCTCCGAGGGCCTTTTCGTACCAAGATCTCTCCGGCCGAATCGGCGGAGGGTGACTCAGGTCACAGGGGTGGAGTTGAGCGGAATAGACTCAACTCTGGTTGTGTCATGTCCAGTGGACACGCCGATCCGGGGGAGCCCATGAACACGGAACGTCTCACCACCAAGAGCCGCGAGGCCATCACCGGTGCCGTCGCGCTGGCGAACCAGCGCGGTCACGCCACCGTGGAGCCCTGGCACCTGCTGCTGTCACTGCTGGACACCGAGGGCTCGACCGCCGCGGGCCTGCTGCGCGCCGTCGGGGCCGACCCCGCCGAGCTGCGCCGCGTCGCCCAGCGGTCGGTCGACGCGCTGCCCGCCGCCCGCGGGTCGAGCATCGCCGAGCCGACGCTGGCCCGCGAGTTCGTCAACGCCATCGGCGCCGCCGAGCAGATCGCGCGGCCGCTGGGCGACGAGTACACCTCCACCGAGCACCTGCTGGCCGGGCTGGCCCGGGTCGGCGGCGCGGTCTCGGTCGCGCTGAAGAACTCGGGCGCCACCGAGGAGAACCTGGTCGCCGCGTTCCCGACCGTCCGGGGCGGGGACCGCCGGGTGACCACCGCCGACCCGGAGCAGACCTACCAGGCCCTGGCCAAGTACGGCGTGGACCTCACCGCCAGCGCCCGCGACGGCAAGATCGACCCGGTGATCGGCCGGGACTCGGAGATCCGCCGGGTGATCCAGGTGCTGTCCCGGCGTACCAAGAACAACCCGGTGCTGATCGGCGAGCCGGGCGTCGGCAAGACCGCGATCGTGGAGGGCCTGGCCCAGCGGATCGTGGCCGGCGACGTGCCGGAGTCGCTGCGGGACAAGAAGCTGGTCTCGCTCGACCTCGGCGCGATGGTCGCCGGCGCGTCGTACCGCGGCCAGTTCGAGGAGCGGCTGAAGTCCGTGCTGGAGGAGATCAAGAACTCCGATGGCCAGGTCATCACGTTCCTCGACGAGCTGCACACGGTGGTCGGCGCCGGCAAGGGCGAGGGCTCGATGGACGCCGGCAACATGCTCAAGCCGATGCTGGCGCGCGGTGAGCTGCGGATGGTCGGCGCTACCACGCTCGACGAGTACCGCGAGCACATCGAGAAGGACCCCGCGCTGGAGCGCCGCTTCCAGCCGGTGCTGGTCGGCGAGCCCACCATCGAGGACACCATCGGCATCCTGCGCGGGCTCAAGGAGCGCTACGAGGTGCACCACGGCGTACGCATCACCGACGCCGCCCTGGTCGCCGCCGCCGCGCTCTCCGACCGCTACATCACCGACCGGTTCCTGCCAGACAAGGCGATCGACCTGGTGGACGAATCGGCGTCCCGGCTGCGCATGGAGATCGACTCGCGCCCGGTCGAGGTGGACGAGATCGAGCGGGCGGTCCGCCGCCTGGAGATCGAGGAGATGGCGCTGGCCAAGGAGCCGGACGCCGCGTCCGCCGAGCGCCTGGAGCGACTGCGCAAGGAGCTGGCCGACAAGCGCGAGCAGCTCACCGCGCTGTCCGAGCGCTGGCAGACCGAGAAGAGCCACATCACCAAGCTCTCCACCGCCAAGGAGGAGCTGGAGCGCCTCGGCGGCGAGGCCGAGCGGGCCGAGCGCGACGGCGAGCTGGAACGCGCCGCCGAGCTGCGGTACGGCCGGATCCCGGCGCTGCGGACCGAGCTGAAGCAGGCCGAGGAGGAACTGGCCCGGCTCCAGGCCGACGGCGCGATGCTCAAGGAGGAGGTCGGCGCGGACGACATCGCCGCGGTGGTCGCCTCCTGGACCGGCATCCCCGCCGGCCGGCTGCTCGAAGGCGAGACCGCCAAGCTGCTCCGGATGGAGGAGTCGCTGCGGGCCCGCGTCGTCGGCCAGGCCGAGGCGGTGGGCGCGGTCTCCGACGCGGTACGCCGCGCCCGGGCCGGCGTCGCCGACCCGGACCGCCCGACCGGCAGCTTCCTGTTCCTCGGCCCGACCGGTGTCGGCAAGACCGAGCTGGCAAAGGCGCTCGCCGAGTTCCTCTTCGACGACGAGCGGGCCATGGTCCGCATCGACATGAGCGAGTACGGCGAGAAGCACTCGGTGGCCCGCCTGGTCGGCGCCCCGCCCGGATACGTCGGGTACGAGGAGGGCGGCCAGCTCACCGAGGCGGTACGCCGCAGGCCGTACTCGGTGATCCTGCTGGACGAGGTGGAGAAGGCCCACCCGGACGTCTTCGACGTACTGCTGCAGGTGCTCGACGACGGCCGGCTCACCGACGGTCAGGGCCGTACCGTGGACTTCCGCAACGCGATCCTGATCCTCACCTCGAATCTGGGCTCGTCGGTGATCAGCGACCTGACGCTCACCGAGAACGAGCGCCGGGAAGGTGTGCTCGCGGTGGTCCGGTCGCACTTCAAGCCGGAGTTCCTCAACCGGCTCGACGACATCGTGGTGTTCGCCGCGCTCCAGGGCGAGGACCTGCGTTCGATCGTGGACATTCAGCTCGACCGGATGCGCCGCCGACTGGCCGACCGTCGGCTGGGCCTGGAGATCACTGAAGCCGCCCGCACGTGGCTGGCCGAGCACGGGTACGACCCGATCTACGGCGCCCGCCCGCTGCGCCGGCTGGTGCAGTCGGCGATCGGCGACCAGCTCGCGAAGGCGCTGCTGGCCGGCGACATCCGCGACGGCGACACGGTCCGCGTAGACCTGTCCGACACCAAGGAGTCCCTGGCGGTCACCGCCGCCTGACCCGCTCCTGCGAAGGCCCGGCCGTCTTGGCCGGGCCTTCGCCGTTCCCGGCCGCGCCCTGCTCGTGGAGGTTGTTAACAAGGGGCCCTTCCTCTACCGGAGGCGTTAAAAGGGGGCCCTTCCTTGCGGTTGGAGGGGGTGGCGGGGTGGGCACATAGTGGGGCATGAGTGCGTGGGAGCGGGAACTGGACGAGGCGGCGCGGGAACTCGACGGCGCGGACACCCTCGCCTTCGGCGGGGTGGGACTGGCGGGGCAGGTGCTGCCCGCGACCGAGGCGTACCGACGGCTGGAACAGGGGTTGCGGGAGCACCCGGAGGCGGCCCGCAAGCGGGTCGACAAGCTGCTCCGCAAGGGTTCCCCGGCCGGCCGGGCGTACGCGGCGACGCTGCTGGAGGCGGTCGACCCGGCAGTCGGGCGGGACGCCTGGGCGCGGCTGCGCGACGACGACGGCGAGTTCACCACGTTCTCCGGCTGCCTGATGGGC
The DNA here is from genome assembly GCF_017872985.1 of Micromonospora sp. HB375. NCBI lineage: Bacteria > Bacillati > Actinomycetota > Actinomycetes > Micromonosporales > Micromonosporaceae > Micromonospora > Micromonospora sp. HB375. The sequence continues at coordinate 6,935 of NZ_JAGGJO010000001.1, forward strand.
CGCGCCACGCTGGGCGAATACGCCGCCGACCGGCTCGCCGGCGGCGAGCAGTAGCTGACCGCACACTCAGCGAACAGGACTTCAGAAGGCGTGCATGCGGTTGTTACCGTTCCCGCCTAGCAGGTTGGGGGAGGCGGTCGTGAACGGTTCGTTGGCGTACGTGGTGACCACGCTGGGGTGCCTCGTCGGGGTGGCCGGTGTGGTGATCGCCGTGATCGCGGTACGGAAGTCCCGGTCGGAGTCCGGCCCGAAGACGAAGGCGGCGCCGGGTGACCCGTTCCGGGACCGGGACGCCGACGCGCTGCGGGGCGACCCGCGCGCGCTCAAGCCCGGTGACATCGTCGAGATCCGTACGGTGCCGTACACCGTGCGCGGCTCGGTGCATTTGGTCGAGGGTGGCTGGAGCTGGGCGGAGCACCTGCTCGACGACGCGGGCGGGGTGAAGCGCTGGCTCTCCGTCGAGTCCGACCCGGATCTGGAGCTGGTGCTCTGGACCAGCGAGCCGTCAGCCACTGTCACGCCGGGCGCCCCGACGCTGGAGATCGCCGGCCGCCGCTACAACTGGGACGAGTCGGGCCAGGCCCGGTACACCGCGACCGAGGGCACCGGCCTCGATCCGCACGGCACCATGCGCTACTACGACTACCAGGCGCCGGGCGGCGCGCGGCTGTCGTTCGAGGCGTACGGGGAGGCCGGCTGGGAGGTCAACCTCGGTGAGGAGCTGCGCCGCGCCGAGGTGATGATCTACCCGCAGGGTGGCCCGGAGACGGTGCGCTGACGTGCTCGTCTGCCTGGACGCGCCCTACGTCGACACCAGCGCCGCCGATCTGAGCCTGGCCCTGGGCGGCCCGGAGCTGCCGGCGCTCGCCGTACGCGACATCGACCTGCCCGGGCTGCCCCGGCTGCGGCTGCGCCTGCTCGGTGCCTCCCACCAGGTGGTGCTCGGCGGGCTCACGGAGACGGTCGCCTGCCTGCCCGGCCGCCCGCCGCACCTGCCGGACGCGCTGCACGACGAGACGACCGGCTACCGGTTCATGGCCGCTGTGCTCCGGCCGGACGGCGACGGCCTGCGTACCCGGGTCGCGGCGCTGCGCGCCGAGCTGGCCGAGGACCCGTACGCGCTGATCGGGGTCTTCCCCGGCGACGAGGACGCGGTCACCGCGCTCTCCGTCCGGCCCCGGCCGCCGGACGGCGTGCTCGCCTGGCGTACCTGGCACGTCTACCCCCAGACGAACGAGCTGGTCCTGACCGAGACCGTGGTGGAGGAGCTGTGACGTACCGACGGTGGTTCGTGGTGGGCGTGGCGGTCGCCGTCATCGGCGCGCTCATCGCCACCTTCACGATCTTCTACGGCAACTTCTCGCCCCGGGGCTACGTGGAGGACAACTTCTCCCGCGCCTCCGGGCGGGACATCGGCTCGAACGCGATCGCGTACACCTCCCGGAAAACGCCGAGCGAGGTGTCCAAGCAGATCACCGACGCCTGGAAGCCGGCCGACCAGTACGTCGACGGCAGCGGGGTCTACCTGCGCTACGACGACGACTCGGTGGTGATCCTCCCGCTCGCCGTCGGCTCGGTGATCCTGCTGGAGAAGATGACCACCGCCTACCCCCGCTACCACACCGTCGTCGGCAACAGCTGGGGCTGGGGCCGAGGCAGCACGGTCCGGGGCGGCGGCCCCGGTTCCGGTAAGTAGCCCCCTTCGCCCCCTCACCCTGGAGTCTTCTGTGCAGCATCTCGTCACCGATCTGCTGGTCACCCTCGCGTACGGCGTGGTCGGCGTCGTACTGATGGCCATCGGTTACGTCCTGGTCGACGTGGCCACCCCGGGCAAGCTTCACGAGCTGATCTGGGTCGAGCGCAACCGCAACGCGGCGCTGTTGCTCTCGTCGAACCTGGTCGGGGTGGGCACCATCGTGGTGGCCGCGATCGTGGCCAGCGACAACGACTTCAGGCTGGGGCTGATCGGCGCGGGCGCGTACGGCATCCTCGGCCTGGTGATCATGGCGGTGGCGTTCATGCTGCTCGACGCCGCCACTCCGGGCAAGCTCGGTGAGCTGCTGGTCGACCCGGAGCCGCACCCGGCGGTGTGGGTCTCGGCCACCGTGCACCTCGCCACCGGCGCGATCATCGCAGCCGCAATCATCTGATGAGCGGAAAGCCCGCACAGCATTCGGCGGGGAAGGACAAACGCACCCAGACGGTGATCTGGTCCGTGGTCGTGGGGGTCGTGGTCGTCGTCTGCGCCGTCGGCGCGTTCAGCGGTGACTCGGACACCTCCGTCCCCGCCCCGGCCGCCGACGAACGCTCCGGCACCGTGCCGATCCTCCGGGCCGCCGCCGACAGCCAGGGCATCTGCTACGGCTGGGAACTGCTCGACGTGTACGACGAGGTGAGCGTCGGCTCCAACCTCGGCGACGGCACCACAGTCGTCGACGCGCCCGGCTGCGCGCGCTGGATCGCGGTCTCCGCGAACGTCAGGTACACCTCGTCCAGCAGCGAGTCGGAGGACTCCGCCACGATCCGGATCAAGGGGTCGGACGACATCGAGTTCGCCGACCTCGCCGCGATCGAGACCCGGCTGGGTCGCTTCGGGCTGGACGAGGACGCGTTCCTCGACGACCCGGGCTGGGCCGTCACCCGGGCCGCCACGATCCTGCCGCTGCTCGCCGCCGAACGCGGGCTGGCCGGACCGGCCGCGACGCCCACCGCCGCGCCGTCCACCGCTGCCGCGCCGCTGCCGGACGCCGGCAACGACTTCTGGCGGGACCGCTGGATCTACGTCCTCAGCTCGGTCGGACTGTTCCTGCTCGCCGCGCTGTTCCTCGCCGTGGGCGTGCGGCAGCGCCGCAGCCACCGGGGACGGGTGCCCGCGCAGCGTGCCGGGGCGGGAGCCGCCGGACGTACCCGGAGCAGACGGTGACCGCCGACGTGGCCGCACGGCCGCGGTGGCGCCTGGCCCGCGCGGCGGTCCTGCTCGCGGTCTTCGTCTGCGCGGCCTGCGGCCTGGTGTACGAGCTGGCGCTGGTCGCGCTCGGCAGCTACCTGATCGGCGACACGGTCGGTCAGGCGTCGATCGTGCTCGGCGTGATGGTCTTCGCGATGGGCGTCGGCGCGCTGGTGGCGAAGCCGTTGCAGTCCCGGGCGGTGGTCTCGTTCGCGGTGATCGAGCTGACGCTGGCGCTGCTCGGCGGCCTCTCCGTGCTCGGCCTCTACGCCGCGTTCGCCTGGCTCGACCTGTACGGCCCGGCGCTCGTCGGCACCGCGTTCGTGCTCGGCCTGCTGATCGGCGCGGAGATTCCGCTGCTCATGGTGATGCTGCAACGCATCCGGGAGCAGTCCGCGGGCAGCGCGGTGGCCGACCTGTTCGCCGCCGACTACGTGGGCGCGCTGCTCGGCGGGCTGGCCTTCCCGTTCCTGCTGATCCCGGTCTTCGGCCAGCTCAAGGGCGCGCTCGTGGTGGGCGCGGTGAACGCGGTCGCCGGGGTCGCGCTCGTCTTCACCGTGTTCCGCGCCGACCTCAGCCGCCGGGCGCGGGCCGCGCTGGGCGTGGCCACCGCCGTGGTCGGCCTGCTCCTCGGGTACGCCTGGGTGACCGCCCACGACTTCGAGGTGACCACCCGCCAGCAGCTCTACCGCGACCCGGTGGTGCACGCCGAGCGCAGCCGCTACCAGGAGATCGTGCTGACCCGCTCGGTGCCCGAGCCCGGCCGCTCCGACACCGACCTGCGGCTGTTCCTCAACGGCGACCTGCAGTTCAGCTCGATCGACGAGTACCGCTACCACGAGGCGCTCGTGCACCCGGCGATGCGCGGGGCGCACGGCGACGTGCTGGTGCTCGGCGCCGGGGACGGGCTGGCCGCGCGGGAGATCCTCAAGTACCCGGACGTGCGTTCGGTGACGCTCGTCGACCTCGACCCGGCAGTGGTCGAGCTGGCCCGCCGCGAGCCGCAACTGCGCGAGCTGAACGGTGGCTCGCTCACCGACCCCCGGGTACGGGTGCTCAACCTGGACGCGTTCGCGTGGCTGCGTACCGCCACGGACCGCTTCGACGTGGTGATCGCCGACCTGCCCGACCCGGACGAGACGGCCACCGCGAAGCTCTACACGATCGAGTTCTACACGCTGATCCGGCCGGTGCTGGCCCCCGGCGGGCGGCTCGTCGTGCAGTCCGGGTCGCCCTACTTCGCCCCCCGGTCGTACTGGTCGATCGAGCGGTCGATCCGCGAGGCCGGCTTCGCCACCGTGCCGTACCACGTCGACGTGCCGAGCTTCGGCGACTGGGGATTCGTGCTCGCCGCGCCGGGTGACGTGGCGCCGGAACTGGCGCTGCCGGACGACAGGCCGCCGCTGCGTTTCCTCACCCCGGAGGTGGTGGCCGCAGCCTCCACGTTCCCCGCCGACCGGGCCCGGCTGGACATGCCGGCCAACACGTTGTTGCGACCGAGGGTGCTGGACTACGCCCGCGAGGAGTGGCGCGGCTACTAGGTTTCGGGGCATGCCACCCGAATCGCCGCGCTACCGGCCGGGGATCGGCTGGCTGGTCCGCCGGCTGCCGACCCGGGCGATCCAGGCTGCGTCCTACCTCCAGGCGTTCGTGCTCTCCGGCGTGGTCACCGTGCTGGCCGTACGCGCGTACCTGAAGGCCGCCGACTATCCACAGCTCGGCGGCGGCGGGCTGCACATCGCGCACGTGCTCTGGGGCGGCCTGCTGCTCGCCGTGGGTCTGGGCATCCCGCTGGTCTTCCTCGGCGGTGGCGCCCGCAGCGGCGGAGCGGTGATCGGCGGCATCGGGTTCGGGCTGTTCATCGACGAGGTGGGCAAGTTCGTCACCACCGGCACCGACTACTTCTACGCCCCCGCCGCCGCCATCATCTACGTCGCGTTCGCGCTGCTGGTCCTGCTCACCCAGGCGGTACGCGGGCGCACCGGCCGCTCCCGGCTCACCCCCGCCGAACGCACCGCCAACGCGCTGGACGTGGTGCTCAGCGGCCTGCCCGGCGGATTGACCGACAGGCGGCGGATCGCCGTGCTGCGTCTCGTGCAGGGCACCGGACCGGCCACCGAGACGGCGGTGGCGCAACTGCTGGACGCCGTACCCCGCCGGGAGCCGCCGCCGGTGCGGTTCTGGCAGCGAGCGGCGGACCGGGCCCGGCGTCTCGCCGTCTGGGCGGCCGGACGCCGCTGGCTCATCTGGCCGGTGGTGGTCTATCTGGTGGTGGAGCCGGTGCTCACCGTGCTGGCCGTGTTCCTCGACGGCGTGACCGGGCACCTGGGCGAGGAACGGGAGTGGGGTGCGATCCTCGGTGTCAGCGCCAGCGCGCTGATCACGGCCGTGCTCGGCCTGTGGGCCGCCTGGCTGCTGCGCCGCGACCGGGCCGAGGCGTTCCGGCTGTTCAAGCTGGCGCTCCTGGTCGACCTGCTGTTCGGGCAGGTCTTCAACTTCACCGTCAACCAGTTCGGCGCGGTCTCCGCGGTCGCGCTCGACCTGGCGCTGCTCGGTGTGGTCACCGCCGAGCACCGCCGGCTGCGCCGCGCCGCGGACCGGTGAGCCGTTCCGACATGCTGACCTGGTGCGAGATCGCTACGGTGGTCACCTGATCCAGGAAAGGGAGAATCATGGCCGATGCTCCGGGCACCGCGCCCCGCGCGCGTCCCAGTGTGGTGACGCTTTCCAGCTGGCTGCTCATTCTCGTCGCCGCGATCCAGGTGGTGAACCTGATCGTGGCGCTGACCGTCGCGGGCACCGTCCGCGACGTCCTTACCGACGCGTACGCGGGCTCCTCGGCCGAGGGGGCCGCCGACATCGCGTACGTGTTCAGCATCGTCACGGCGATCGTGTCGCTGCTGATCGCGGCCGGGCTCGTCGTGCTCGCGCTGCTGAACAACAGGGGCAAGAACGCCTCCCGGATCACCACCTGGGTGCTGGGCGGCATCCTGCTCTGCTGCACCGGCGGCGGGCTGCTCACCGGCCTCACCGGTGGCATGACCGGCGGCACCGCCACGGGTGACATGCCCAGCCCGGACGAGATCCAGCGCCGGCTCGACGACGCTCTGCCGTCCTGGTACACCCCGGTCAACCTGCTGCTGGGCCTGGTGGCGCTGCTCGCCCTGCTGGCCGCGCTGATCCTGCTGGCGCTGCCGAAGGCGAACGAGTTCTTCCGCAAGCCCAAGGCCGGCTGGGAGCCGCCGGTACCGGGCGGCGCGTACCCGGCGGCCCCGGGGCACGCGGGTGACCCGTCGTACCCGTCGTACCCGTCGTACCCGGGCCCGACCGGCGACCCGGCGTACCCGCCGGCTCCCGGCACCCCGCCGCCGTCCACGCCGGGCGGTCCGCCGCCGTCGGCCGGTCAGCCGCCGGCCGGGCCGGCCGGTCAGCCGGGCGAGCGCCGCGACCCGGAGCCGCCACCCGGAAGTTGACGTCCGGATTGAGGCGACGCCGACGATCCCTCCGAGTAGGTTGCATCCGACGCCTACCGGAGGGATCAGTCGTGTCGTACCCCGATCGGGCCGCCCCCCGCCGGCCGGGCGCCGTCCTCGCCGCGGTGGCGGTGCTGCTGGCGATGGCGGTCGGCGCCGTGGCGTACGCGGTGGCGAACCTCGCCGTCACCGGCGGCACGGTGGACCGGTTCCGGGCCGCCGCGGCGGACGAGACCGGCGCGAGCGGCGGCGACATCGACCAGGTGGCCGGGCTGCTGCGCGCCTCGACCTACCTCGCCGCCGTGCTCGGCGTGCTGGCCGCGCTGCTGCTGGTCGGGCTGGCGCTCGGCCTGCTCGCCGGCCGGTCCGGGGCCCGCGTGGGAACCTGGGTCGTCGCCGGCACCGGCCTGCTCTGCGGCTGTTGCGGGCTGGCGTTGCTGGTCGGCCAGCGGGCCGCCCCGTTGCAACTCGGCCCCGAGGACCGGATCACCGCCGACCTGCTCTGGCTGGTCGGGGACGCCTACCCGGGGTGGTGGATCCCGGTGAACGCGGTGGTGTCGGTGGCGCAGATCCTCGGCTATCTGGTGGTCGCCGCGCTGCTCACGTTGCCGTCGGCCGGCGCGTTCCTGCGCAGCGGCACCGGACCGGCGCGGCCGTCCGGGTACGGCGCCACCGTGTCCGGCGCGCCCGTCTCCGGGCCGACGCCCTGGGGACCGCCGCCCGCCCCGCCCGCGTCCGCCCCGCCCGCGTCGCCGTGGGCCGCACCGCCGCCTCCCGAGGACCGCCCATGACCGGTGACACCCACCCCTCCCGGCGCCGTGCCCTGGTCACCGGCGCCAGCCTCGGCATCGGCGAGGCGTTCGCCCGGCGGCTCGCCGCCGACGGCTGGGACCTCGTCCTGGTGGCCCGGGACGCCACCCGGCTCGACGCGCTCGCGACCGAGCTGACCGGCCGGCACGGCGGCGACGCGGAGACGATCGCGGCCGATCTGTCCACCGAGGACGGTTGTGCGACGGTCGAGCGCCGGCTTGCCGACGGCCCACCGGTCGACCTGCTGGTGAACAACGCGGGGATCAGCTTGAACACCTCGTTCGTCCGGTCGCCGGTGGCCGACGAGGCGCGGCTGGTACGGCTCAACGTGCTCGCGGTGCTGCGTCTGACCCACGCCGCGCTCGGCCCGATGATCGAACGAGGGCAAGGGGCAGTGATAAATGTCTCTTCCGTTGCGGGCTTCGGTGTCCCCATGCCGGGATCCACGTACTCGGCCAGCAAGGCGTGGGTGACGAATTTCAGCGAGTCGATCGGCCAGTCCGTCGCGCCGCTCGGCGTACGGGTGATGGCGCTCTGCCCCGGCTACACCCGCACCGGCATCCACGAGCGGGTCGGCATCGACATGTCGCGCCTGCCCGCCTGGGCCTGGCTGCGTGCCGACGATGTGGTCGCCGAAGGGCTCCGTGACCTGCATAAAGGCAAGTTCGTGAGTGTCCCGGACTGGAAGTACAAGGTGGCGGTCGCCGGGCTGCGGTACGCCCCGAAGCGCCTGCTGCGGGGCTTCCGCCGGGACACCCGGGGCGCGGTCGACCGGCGACGCGGCTGAGCGGCGGCGGGGCCGGTCGGCGGCCGACCTCGATGGACGGTCGCGCAGCGTAGCCGCTCATCGCCACCCATCGGTCGCCCACTGGGTTGACCAGGGCGGACCCCGAGCACGGCTCTCAGACTTGCGAAGTACTCTCTTGGGCCATGGGCGACCGCGACGACCTGCGCAAATTCATCAGTGACCTGGCTGTGGTCCACGGCCGGGTGGTGCTCTCGTCGGGCCGCGAGGCGGACTGGTACGTGGATCTGCGCCGGGTCACGCTCCATCACGAAGCGGCTCCGTTGATCGGTCGGGTCATGCTCGATCTGACCGCCGACTGGGCGTACGACGCGGTTGGTGGGCTGACCCTGGGCGCCGATCCGGTGGCCGCCGCCATGTTGCACGCCTCGGCCGGCACCGACGGCGCGGTGGACGCGTTCGTGGTCCGTAAGGAGGGCAAGGCGCACGGCCTCCAGCGCCGGATCGAAGGTCCGGACGTGGCCGGTCGCCGGGTCCTGGCGGTTGAGGACACCTCCACCACTGGCGGAAGTGTTTTGACGGCGGTCGAGGCATTACGCGAGGCGGGGGCCGAAGTGGTGGGTGTGGCGGTTATTGTTGATCGAGGCGCCGGCGACGCGGTGCGAGCCGCCGGATTGCCCTATCGGGCGGCCTATACGTTGGCTGACCTCGGCCTTGTGGCGTAAAAGTCTGCCGATTCGGATCTGCTGATATGCAGGCGGATCGATGCTGCTGGTGGAAGGATGGAATACGTGGGAACTGCGTTGGCTGAAATGACCATGCCTCAGATCTCGCCGCTTGCCGGCGAGCCGATCGAACGCGCCGACGCCGAGCGGCTTGCGGGGGTCCTCAAGGCCCTCGCGGACCCCGCACGGCTGCGGCTGCTCAGCCTGATCCAGTCGGCTCCCGAGGGGGAGGCGTGCGTGTGTGACCTCACCGCGCCGCTCGGCCTCTCGCAGCCGACGGTCAGCCACCACCTGCGAATCCTCACCGAGGCCGGCTTGCTGGAGCGGGAGAAGCGCGGGGTCTGGGCGTACTACCGGCTGGTGCCGTCCGCGATCGCCACGATCGCGGATCTGCTCACCCCGCCGCGGAAGCGGGCCACCAAGAAGGCTCGCTGAAACCTTTCGGGCCGGCCCGTAGAGGGTCGTCCCGGCCGGGTGCCCGGTGGCGTGCGAGGGGTGGCGCCATCAGCGCACGATGACGGCTGCGGCCGTTCGTGTGACCCGGTTCGATCAGTCATGCCGAAGGCCGGTCCTCGCCCGAGGGCCGGCCGTCGGTGTCTGAACCGTGCTCAGCGGCGGTGCTGCCCGCCGTCTCCGTGGCCCGGCCGGTGCTCCTCGATGCCCTCGCGAGCCGCCTCCACGGTGCCGGCCACGGTCGCCGCGGTGATCACCGCGACCGCCTCGCCGCGCTTGCGCGCACGCCGGTCCCGCAGGAACTCGAAGAAGATCGGCAGCACCGAGATCACGATGATCAGCGCGACCACCGGCAGGATGTACCTGTCGATCTTGTCGCCGATGGCGTCGTAGATCTGCCGGGCCAGCAGGTAGCCGATCAGCAGGATGCCGTCGACCCAGAGGACCGCGCCCACCACGTTCCACACGAAGAACTGGCGGGCCGACATGCCGAGCACCCCGGCCACCGGGTTGAGGAACGTCCGCACGATCGGGATGAACCGGGCCAGCACCACCGCCTTCGCCGGCCCGAACTTCTGGAAGTAGTACTCGGCCTTCTCCACGTACTCCCGCTTGAACAGACGGGAGTTGGGCTTGTCGAACATGCGGCGGCCGTACCGGGCGCCGAGCCAGTGTCCGAGCTGCGCCCCGACGATGGCGCAGAGCGGCCCGCCGATCAGCAGCCCGGCCAGGGACAGGCGGGTGCCGTCGCCGAAGATGGCGTCGGCCACCGGGGAAGCGGCCACCCCGGCCAGGAACAACAGCGAGTCGCCCGGGAAGAAGAAGCCGACCAGCAGCCCGGTCTCGGCGAAGAGAATGACCCAGACGCCGATCATGCCGAAGGTGTGGATGAGGTCCTTCGGATCGAGCGGGTTCAGCGCCACGCTCTCGGAGAACATCCGTGTCTTCTCTGCTGTGTCCACGGCCACACAGGGTACCCCGGCCCGGTCCGGCATTTCGGCCGGACCGGGCGTCCTCGTCAGAGGCGGGGATCGACGGGCTCGGACTCGCAGGCGAGGATCGCGAACACCAGCTCGTGGCGGCGCCAGAGCGGCGCGTCCTCGGACAGCGCGTCCAGCGCGGCCAGGCCGAGGCCGTGCTCGCGCAGCGCGAGCCCGCGCTTGCGACCCAGCGAGCGCCGGCGCAACGCGGCGAGCTGACGTGCGTCCGTGTAACCGGGACCGTAGATGATCCGCAGGTACTCGCGGCCCCGGCACTTGATCCCCGGCTGCAGCAGCGGGCCCTTCGGACCACGGGCGGCCAGGCCCGCGTACGGCTTGACCACCATGCCCTCGCCGCCGGCCGCGGTGAGCGCCAGCCACCACTGCGTCGCGTCCGCCACCGCCGACTCGTCGGACAGGTCCACCACCCGCCGCCGGGTGGGTGTGAAGAACTCCGGGTCGGCGGCGCAGAGCCGGTCGGCCAGCGCCAGGTGCCAGCCGTGGTCGCGGTCGGCGTAGCTCACCCCGGCCCCGGCCAGCACCGCGAACGGTGCCAGCGTCACCCCGCGCAACCCGTCGGTCGGCCGGACGTACGCCCGGTAGGCCGCCGAGTAGGCGGTCACCTCGGCGGCCCGCTCGGCCATCCGGTCACGCAGCCCGTCCACCGGCAGCCCGCGCGCGGCGGCCGAGTCCAGCGCGGCGAGCACCGGCGGCAGCGCCGCCCGCCCGGCCGCGCCCACCCCGGCGTACTGCTCGCGGATCAGCCCGCTCGCCTTCGCCGACCAGGGCAGCAGCTCGGCGTCGAGCAGCAGCCAGTCGGCGCCCAGCTCGGCCCAGAGACCGGCGGTGGTGACCGCGGCGCGCACCCGGGCCAGCAGCTCGCCGTCGAGCGGCGGGCCGAAGAACGGCCTACCGGTACGGGTGTGCACCACCCCACCGCCGAACCGGCCCGGCTCCCGCTCCACGAGCACCACCGCCCGCGAGCCCATGTGCTTCTCCTCGCAGACCACCCGGTCGACACCGGCCGCCCGGTAGTCGGCGAACGCCTCGGCCGGGTGCTCCAGGAACCCCTCGACAGTCGACGTGGAGCAGGGCGCCATGGTCGGCGGCAGCCACACCAGCCGGCCCGGGTCGACAGCGAAGCGGCTCATCACCTCCAGCGCGGCGGCGGCGTTCTCGGCCGGCACGGTGAGCGACCCGTACGCGTGGGTGACGTGGCGTCGCCCGGTCACGTCGGCCAGGTCCAGCACGGTGTCCGGCCGCGCGGGCGCGACCGGGACCAGCGGCCGGGCCGGGGCGTACCACTCCTTCACCGCCGGTACGGCGACCAGCTCCTTCTCCGGGTAGCGCAGCGCGGTCAGCTTTCCGCCGAACACGCAACCGGTGTCCAGGCAGATGGTGTTGTTCACCCACTCCGGCTCGGGCGTCGGCGTGTGCCCGTACACGACCATCGCCGAGCCCCGGTAGTCGCGCGCCCACGGGTAGCGCACCGGCAGGCCGTACTCGTCGGTCTCGCCGGTGGTCTCGCCGTAGAGCGCGAACGACCGCACCCGGCCGGACGCCCGCCCGTGGTACGCCTCCTTCAGCCCGGCGTGCGCCACCACCAGCCGGCCGCCGTCGAGCACGAAGTGGCTGACCAGGCCGTCGATGAACGTCTCCACCTCGGCGACGAACTCCGGCGGCTCCGCGGCGAGCTGCTCCATCGTCTCGGCCAGACCGTGGGTCAGCCGGACGTCCCGGCCGCGCAGCTTGCGCTGCAGCTTCTGCTCGTGGTTGCCCGGCACGCAGATCGCGTGGCCGGCCGCCACCATGCCCATCACCAGGCGGAGCACGCCGGGGGAGTCCGGGCCGCGGTCCACCAGGTCACCGACGAACACCGCGGTACGCCCCGACGGGTGCTCCGCGTCCACCGGGCGGCCCGCGTCGTCGCGTCGCAGCACGTAGCCGAGCCGGGACAGCAGCGCCTCCAGCTCGGTACGGCAGCCGTGCACGTCCCCGATCACGTCGAACGGGCCGGTCAGCTCGCGCCGGTCGTTGAACAGCTTCTCGTAGCGGATCTCCGCGGCGTCGATCTCCTCCACGCCGCGCAGCACGTGCACCTTGCGGAAGCCCTCGCGGGCCAGCCGCCCGTACGACTGCCGCAGGTCGCGGCGCATCCGGTTGAGCACCTGCCGGCCGTGCGTGCGGTCGGCGCGCGCCTCGGTACGCTCCCAGGCCACCGCCTCCGGCACGTCCAGCACGATCGCCACCGGCAGCACGTCGTGCTCCCGGGCGACCCGGATCAGCCCGGCGCGGGCGTGCGGCTGGAGGTTCGTCGCGTCGACCACTGTCAGCAGGCCGCGGCGCAGCCGGATGGCGGCGACGTGGTGCAGCGCGTCGAACGCGTCGGCGGACGCGGACTGGTCGTTCTCGTCGTCGGCCACCAGGCCGCGGAACGTGTCCGAGGAGAGCACCTGGCTGGGCGCGAAGTGCCGCCGTGCGAACGTGGACTTGCCGGAGCCGGAGACGCCGACGAGTGCCACCAGTGCCAGCTCGGGGATGTCCAGGACGGTCATCGGTTCGTCGCCTCCTTCCGGTCGTCGCTGGTGTTCTCGTTGCGGTCGGCGCGGGTGAGCACCGCCATCTGGGTCGGCGCGCCCACCTCCGGGTCGTCGTCGCCGACACCGCCGACGACAGCCGTGTAGCCGTGCGCCGCCGCCACCTGATCCACCCAGGCCGCGAACTCGGCCCGGGTCCACTCGAACCGGTGGTCCGCGTGCCGGAACCGGCCCGGCCCGAGCCCCTCGTAGCGGACGTTGTACTCGATGTTCGGGGTGGTCACCACCACCGTGCCCGGCCGGGCGTGACCGAACACCGCGTCCTCCAGCGCGGGCAGGCGCGGCGGATCGAGGTGCTCCACGACCTCCATCAGCACCGCCGCGTCGTATCCCCGGAGCCGGTCGTCGCGGTAGGTCAGCGCCGACTGCCACAGCCGGATCCGGTCCCGCTGCCGCTCCGGCAGCCGGTCCAGGCGCAGCCGCCGGGCCGCCATGGCCAGCGACCGGTCGGACACGTCGACGCCCACCACCTCGGTGAAGCGCCGGTCGGCGACGAGCGCGGTCAGCAGCGCGCCGCCACCGCAGCCCAGATCCAGCACCCGGCTCGCACCGCTGTCCCGCAGCGCGGCGAGCACCGCCTCGCGTCGCCGTACCGCCAGCGAGGCGCGGCGGACGTCCTCCACCACCGGCGCCTCCCCGGGCGCGGGGTCGATGCTGTCGTCGGCGGGCGGCTCGTCGGCCAGGCGCAGCTCGGTCAGGCGGGCCATCGCCACGCCCGCGAGCGCCCGCCGGTGCGCCAGGTAGCGCCGCGTGATCAGGGCCCGCTCCGGATGACCGGCCAGCCAGCCGGCGCCCGCGCGCAGCAGCTTGTCCACCTCGTCCGGCGCCACCCAGTAGTGCTTCGCGTCGTCGAGCACCGGCAGCAGCACGTACAGGTGGTTGAGGGCGTCCGCGAGCCGCAGCGTGCCGGTCAGCGTCAGGTCGACGTAGCGGCTGTCACCCCACTCCGGGTACGTCTCGTCGAGCGGGATCGGGGTGGCAGTAACGGTCCAGCCCAGCGGGGCGAAGATCCGTACCGCCAGCTCCGCGCCGCCCCGGCAGCGCAGCACCGGCACCCGTACGGTCAGCGGGATCGCGGTCGCGGCCAGTTCGGGACGGTCACGCGACTCGCCCCGCAGCGCGGAGCGGAACACCTTCGACAGCGCCGACGAGAGCAGGCTGGAGGCGGCGTACGGGCGGTCGTTGACGTACTGCCCGAGCGCGAAGCCCTCCGGCGCGCGGTTCTTCCGGCCCCCGCCCAGCCTGAGTGGATCGACCTCGACCAGCAGCGCCGCCGTGCAGCGCGCCTCGTCCGCCTCCGGGTAGAACACATGCGCGGCGCCGGCGGGCAGATCGAAGGTCTGCACGCGGTCCGGATGCTTCACCAGGAGGTGGCCGAGGTCGGTCGCGGGGCGGTGGGTCGTGGTCAGGGTCAGCAGCACTTGTCGATGATCTCGTTGTTTTCTGGTTTTTGTCGTGGGGGTTTCCGGGGCTCCGGGTCGTGGGGGTTTCCGGGGAGCCCGACCCGCTCCGGGCGGTCAGGCTTGATCCCTGCGCGGGCCGGGCTCCCCGGAAACCTGACGTGGTCCGGCTTCGTCGACGGGTGTACCGCTTGGGGCTTGGTGTTCGGCTTCTATGTGGTGGTGCCCCGCCGACCGGTGGGTCGACGGGGCACCTGGGGCGCTTCGGGTCAGGCTACGAAGCGGGTCTTGCGGCGGCGGGTCAGCACGTAGCCGACCGCGCCGGCGGCGAGCAGCAGCGCACCGAGGCCGGCGATCAGGCCGGTGGAGGAACCGGTGATCGGCAGCGTGCCGCCGTCACCGCCGCCCTGGCCACCGTCGCCGCCACCCGGCGCCGCGTTGACGACGACCTTGGCGGTGTCGTTGGCCGGCTTCAGGTCACGGTAGAAGCCGCCGTCGCACTCGCACGGCACGTTGATCTTCACGAGGCCGGTGTCGTTGGCGATCACCTTGTCGATCTTCAGGCCGAAGTCCAGCTTCACGGTGTCCCCGGCCTTCAGGAACGAGTCGAAGTAGCAGCGGTAGTGACGCGCGCCCGGCTTGCCCGGCTCACCCCACTCGTCGCCCTTCACCGGGAAGCAGTTCTCCGGCACGGCGGTCGTGGTGGTGCCCTTCGGCACGTCGAAGGTCAGGTACGTGACCGAGCTGCCGGAGCGGCTGTAGTCGAGCGTGGCCGGGCCGTTGTTGCGCAGCCCCACCGTCGCCTTGACGGTCGCGCCCGCCTTGCCGGTGACCGACGCGCCGAGCGCCTCCAGGTCGGTGCTGTTGTTGCCGGTGACCTTCACCTGCAGGTACGAGGCGTTGTTCTCCGGCCGCGGGTCGGCCTGGAAACCCCGCGCGGCGGCGCGGCCGGCGGCCTCGGCCAGCGTCAGCTTGCCGTCGGTGCCCGGCTTGCCGATGGTCACGTCGTAGTTGCCGAGGTAGTTCTCGAAGTCCTCGAACTCGTCCGGCGTCATCCAGATGATCTCGCCGTACCGGTTGCCGGGCGCCATGGTGTCCGCGCCGAGCGCGTACGGCAGCGTCGCGCCGAACGTGCTGCCGCCGGGGAGCTCCTCGTCGAACCGGCAGGTGCGCAGCTCGTCACCGACGTACGTGCAGTTGCTGTAGTGCTTGGCGGCGTTCATGCCGTAGTCGTTGTAGAAGACGACGGCGGCGCCCTTGGCGGTGGTCTCGCCGACGTTCGTCACCTTCAGCGGCGCGGTGAAGCCCTTGCCCGGAGCGGCCGACACCGTGGTCTCCGGGCCGGCGGCCAGGTCGACGCCCTCACCGACGCGCACCTTGGCCTCGTGCGAGACGCTGTCGACGCCGTTCGCCGACAGCGTCACCTTGAGCGTGCCGGTGTCGCCGTCCTGGGCCTTGCCGGTGGGCTTGATCTGCACCGGGAAGACGCCGGACAGACCCCACTCGTCGAGCTCCACCTCCCAGGGCGTCGTGCACACGAGCACGTTCGCCGACGGCGAGGTGCAGTCCGTACCGGTGTTCTCCTCCTCGCCGACGGTCACCTTGCCGGCGAGGCCGGTGAGGTCGTAGCGGACGGTGAGGTCGTGCAGCACGACCGAGGTCGAACTGCGGATGATGCTGTAGTCGATCTTGCCGTCCGAGTCGGCGGCGATCGTCGTGTCGCTGAAGTAGACGCCGAGCTTGACCTTGGGGTCAGCCGCGAAGCCGGGTGTGGCGGAGGCGGCGACGAACGCGCCTGCGACGCCCAACCCGGCGAGCAGACGCCGGCTGGAGTTGCTGAGCATGTGGAGGGTCCTCCCGTGGGGGTGATCAGGTGGAGCCCACGGAGCTTAAAGATTCCTTAAGGGATCGCGTTGTCCCAGATGATGAATATTGACCGAACGGATGATCGTCGCCGCCGCAATGTTCCAGCCGCCCGGGACCGTCCTTCAAACGGACACCGGGAGGTGCAGTGACGTACGAGGAGTTCGCCGACGCGCGGTTGGGCGCCCTGCTGCGGTACGCGGTCATGCTGACCGGAGACCCGCACCAGGCCCAGGACCTGGTGCAGGACACCATGGTCCGGGTGCAGCTGCACTGGCGGCGGGTGGCTCGCAGCGACGCCCCGGAGCGATACGTGCGACGCATGCTCACCAACCAGTTCATCGACTGGCGGCGCGGCTCGTGGGCCCGGCGCGTGCTGCTGCGCGGCGACGTCGACGACTCGGTGCCCGCGTCCGCCGACCACGCCCAGTCCGCAGTCGACCGGGACCAGGTCCGCTCCTGGCTGTCCCGACTGCCCCGGCGGCAGCGCGCCGCGCTGGTGCTGCGCTACTACGAGGACCTGCCGGACGGGGAGATAGCCGAGATCCTCGGCTGCGCCGTGGGCACCGTCCGGTCCAGCATCTCGCGCGCGCTGGCCACCCTCCGAGCCGAACTCGTGGAGGTCTCCTGATGATCGAGGACGAGCTGCGGGCCGCGTTCGCCCGCCTCGAGGAGTCGACCCCGCCCGTCGGCCCGGTCCGGGCCGCAGTCGACCGGGCGGTGATCACCCGCCGTCGGCGCCGTCGGCGCGTACGCCTGGCCGGCACGGCGCTGGCGGTCGCCGCCGTCGCGTTGGTCGGCTTCACCGCCATGGCGCCCCGGCCACCGGCGCCCACGGCGGCGCCCCTGCTCGCCACGCCGGAGCCGGAGCCCGGCGGCGCGCTGAACCTGCTGCTGCTCGGCGTCGACCAGTCGGCCGGCAGCCGCCGTGCCGACTCGGTGCTGCTGGTGCACGTGCCGGCCGACCGGAGCCGGCTCTACCTGGTGTCGCTCCCGCGTGACCTGCTGGTGCCGGCGCCGGGCGGAACGGAGAAACTCAACGCGACCTTCTCCCGCGCCACCGGTTCGGGCACCGACCTGGCGGCCGGCTACCGGGCGACCCGTCAGGCGGTCGCCCGGCTGACCGGGGTACGCGTCGACGCCGGCGCGGTGCTCACGTACCCCGGGGCACGTGACCTGACCGACGCGGTCGGCGGCGTGCCGGTCTGCCTGCCAGAGCCGGTCCGCTCGGTGCACACCGAGCGGCGCTTTCCCGCCGGATGCCAGCGGCTCGACGGCGCGGCGGCGGTGGACCTGCTGCGGCAGCGGTACGGCCTGCGCGACGGCGGACTGGACCGCGACCGCAACGCGGCCCGCTACGCCGCCGGCCTGCTCCGCCAGATGCGTGAGCGGGGAACGGCGACCGATCCGGCGCAACTCAACCGGCTGCTCATCCGGATCGGCCCGGCCGTCACTGTCGACGCCGGTGACCTGTCGTTGCCGGCGCTGGTGGGCGCGACCGCCCGGGCCGGCGCCGCCGAGCCGGTCGCGGTCGCCTTCCCGGTGCTCGCCGAGTGGGACGGTCGCGGGTACGAGGCGGACCCCGAACTCGCCCCGGGGTTCCTGGACGCGCTGCGGGCCGACCGGCTGGGGGAATGGGCCGCCGCCCATCCGGCCCGGGTCACCGCCCTGCGGTGACCCGGGCGCCGGATCAGCGGTAGTCGTCCTCGTCGGCGGTGACCACGCGGGCCTGCTCCATGGCGTCCCAGTCGTCGACCTCCAGGCCGCGGTGCGGCTCGCCGTCGCTGTCGTCGGTCACCGTGGTGGCCTGCTCGACCGCGTCGGCCGGCTCGGCCTCCAGGTCCCGCTCCTCCGGGGCGAGGTGGTCACTGGGCGCGAAGTCCTCGTCGGGCTGACCCATCGTCCCTCCCTGTCTCCGTGCGGGCATCGTCCCCACCACCGTACGGGCTGGTCCGGGCCGCCGCCCGGCGGCGGGCGGAACGCGGAGTCGGCGATTGTCCCGCTCCCGGCGCGCGGCCGGTGCCAGGATGGTTGCCATGGGCTTTCTGATCCGACTGGCGATCACGGCGGTCGCGTTGTGGATCGCGACGCTGATCGTGCCCGGGGTGGAGGTGAGCGGCCGTAACACCGGCAACAACGTGCTCACCCTGATCGTGGTGGCGCTGGTCTTCGGTGTCGTGAACGCGGTGCTCAAGCCGCTCATCAAGGTGTTCGGCTGTGTGTTCTACCTGCTCACGCTCGGCCTGTTCGCGCTGGTGGTGAACGCGCTGCTGTTCATGCTGACCGACTGGATCGCCGGTCTGCTGAAGCTCCCGTTCCACGTGGACGGGTTCTGGGCCGCCTTCTGGGGCGCCATCGTGGTGGCGGTGGTGAGCTGGCTGATCAGCGTCGTCGTGCCGGACCGGCTGGAGAATCGGTGAGCAGCGCCCGGGCCGGTTGTGCCCCGTGCGCGCTCCTACGGGATACTGCCCGCGGTGGACAGCGCGGTCCGGCGCACCCGTGGACGTGAGCGACCGGAACGGTCGCGCCCATGGAAGACAGCGGCCTGCACGGCCGAGAGCGGTAAGTAAGGAGCGTTCGACATGCCCATCGCTTCCCCTGAGGCTTACGCGGAGATGCTGGACCGGGCCAAGGCCGGCCGGTACGCGTACCCCGCGATCAACGTGACCTCCTCGCAGACGCTGAACGCGGCGCTCAAGGGCTTCGCCGACGCGGAGAGCGACGGCATCATCCAGGTCTCCACCGGCGGCGCGGAGTACCTGTCCGGCCCGTCCGTGAAGGACATGGTGACCGGCGCGGTGGCGTTCGCCGCGTACGCCCACGAGGTCGCCAAGAAGTACCCGGTGAACATCGCGCTGCACACCGACCACTGCCCGAAGGACAAGCTGGACAAGTTCGTCCGGCCGCTGATGGCCATCTCGCAGGAGCGCGTCAAGGCCGGCCAGGAGCCGCTGTTCCAGTCGCACATGTGGGACGGCTCGGCCGTGCCGGTGGCGGAGAACCTGGAGATCGCCGAGCAGCTCCTCACCGAGGCCGCCAAGGGCAAGATCGTCCTGGAGATCGAGGTCGGCGTCGTCGGCGGCGAGGAGGACGGCGTCGAGAACGCCATCAACGACAAGCTCTACACCACCGTCGAGGACGGCCTGGCCATGGTCGACGCGCTCGGCCTGGGCGAGAAGGGCCGCTACATGGCGGCGCTGACCTTCGGCAACGTGCACGGCGTCTACAAGCCGGGCAACGTCAAGCTGCGCCCCGAGGTGCTCAAGCAGATCCAGGACGCGGTCGGCGCCAAGTACGGCAAGGACAAGCCGCTCAGCCTGGTCTTCCACGGCGGCTCCGGCTCGCTGCTCTCGGAGATCCGGGAGGCGCTGGACTACGGCGTGGTGAAGATGAACATCGACACCGACACCCAGTACACCTTCACCCGCCCGGTCGCGGACCACATGTTCCGCAACTACGACGGCGTGCTGAAGGTCGACGGCGAGGTCGGCAACAAGAAGATGTACGACCCGCGCGTCTGGGGCAAGGCCGCCGAGGCCGGCATGGCCGCCCGCGTGGTCGAGGCCTGCGAGCACCTGCGCTCCACCGGCACCACCATGAAGTGACCCTCCGCTTGTAAGGAAGGGCCCCTTGTTAACGCCGTGCGTTAACAAGGGGCCCTTCCTCTACCGGAGGCGTTAAAAAGGGGCCCTTCCTTTCACTGCACCAGCAGGCGGACGGCGTCGCGTACGTCGTCGGTCAGGTGGATCGTGTGCGACAGGTCGCCGAACGGGGACGCGGCGAACAGCGGCCGCAGCAGCGACTCCACCGGCAGCTTGGTGGTCCAGTACGCGCGGTCCAGGAACACGTACGCCCCGCTCGCCCCGTCGGTGCCGTAGAACGTCTTGGTGGCCGCCTGGAACACCTCCTGCACGGTGCCGGCCTTGCCTGGTGCGAACACGATCCCGCCCCGGGCCAGCCGCAGGATCGTGTCCTCCCGGATGGCGTTGGAGAAGTACTTCGCGATCCGGCCCGCGAACAGGTTCGCCGGCTCGTGGCCGTACAGCCAGGTGGGGATGGCCAGCCCGCCGGACCGGGCCCACTCGGTGCCGGGCGCCGACGGACGGGGCGACGGCAGCGACGGGCCGTCCGCGTACCGCTTGCGCACCGCCAGCGCCGCCGCCGTGTACCGCTCGTGGTCGGTGAAGTCCGGTGCGACGGCGAGCGTGTCGATCGCGGCGGACAGCTCCTCGGCCGGCCACGCAGCGAGGAACGCGCCGAGGTTCGCCGCCTCCATCACGCCCGGACCGCCGCCGGTCACCACCAGGCGGTCGGCCCGCGCCAGCTCCCAGCCCAGCACCGCCGCCATCCGGTACGCGACGCTGCCGCGCGGCACCGCGTGCCCGCCCATCACGCCCACCACGGACTGCGGGCCGTGCGCGGCCAGCCACGACCGGGTGGCGTCGGCCAGCGCGTTGTCCACACCGTGGTCGTGCAGTCGCTGCCCGAGCGCCTCGCGTACGTCCGGCAGCGCGCCGCCGTGCGCCCGGAAGTGCGCGTACACCCGGGTGTCGTACATCCCGGCGAACCCGCTCTCGGCGAACCCGGCGGCCAGCTCGTCGGCGGTGTAGAGGTGCGACGGCTGGGTCGGGTAGGGCAGCCCGGAGAACGGCGGGACCACGTTGGCGCCCCGCCGGACCAGGTCCGCGCCCACCTCGCGGCCGGCGAACCGGCAGCCCACGAAGAGCGTGCCGGTGACGTCGACGTGGCGCAGGTCGGGGACCGGGTCGAGGTCGAGGCGGAGGCCCTGCACGGTCAGCCCGGCCAGGGTCCCCCCGGCCAGCCGCTGCTCGAACGCGGTGCGGGTCTCGATCTCGTTGACGTGGGGCGCGTGCGGCTCGATGACGTCCGCGGGTGGTGGGGTCGGCACCCCGTCATCCTGCCTCCGCACGGCAAGTGCCGAAACCGGGGGCGGGAACGACAGGAGCCCGGCGGGCACGCCGCCGGGCTCCTGCGTAACCGGGTCCTGGGGAGGCTCCGGATCTGTATTTGTAGTGCAAGAACCACGTCGGCGGCATGGGCCGCGGGTACGTGTGCTCCCGCCGCAGGCGTGACGAAACCCTCAGCCGTTCAGCCAACCGTACGGGCGAGGCCCCTCGCGTACCCGATGGCGAAGCGGGTTGAATGGGGCGATGCAGAACCTGTTGCCTGAGCCACCGGCCACCCTGCTCCCGGCCCACGAGGAGGCCGACGCCGCGCTGGCGGCGGCGGCCGAGCAGGGCACCGACGAGGCGTACGCCGAGGTCGCGGCCCGCTTCCCGACCTACAGTGCGGCCTGGGCCGCGCTGGCCGGCCGCGCGCTCGCCGCGGGCCAGGTCGTCACGGCGTACGCGTACGCCCGCACCGGCTACCACCGGGGCCTCGACCAGCTGCGCCGCAGCGGCTGGAAGGGCCACGGCCCGGTGCCCTGGTCGCACGCGCCCAACCAGGGCTTCCTGCGCTGCCTCTACGTGCTGTCCCGCGCGGCGGGCGAGATCGGCGAGGCGGACGAGGCGGCCCGGTGCGCCCAGTTCCTCCGTGACTGCGACCCGGCCGCCGGAGACGCGCTCTCCGGCGACTGACCACTGCCGCGACGGCCGGTCCCCACCCGGGTACCGGCCGTCGCGCCCGTTCTACAGCCCTTCCGCCACCGACGCGGCGATCTTCAGCCAGGCGTCCCGGGTGGCGGAGGAGAGCTGCCCGTACCGCAGCGGCTCGCCGGTGTCGATGAGCCGCTCGTACGGCGCCAGCAGCACCGCCCGGGTCCGCGCCGCGAAGTGGGCCTGGATCGCGGGCAGGTCGATCTCCTTGCGCGACGGCGGCATCGACACCACTGTCACCGCCTGCCGGACCAGCCGCTGCCGGCCGCTCTGCTCCAGGTGGTCGAGCATCCGGGCGGCGGTCTCGGCCGAGTCGTTCCGGGCCGACATGGTCACCACGAGCTGGTCGGTGGCGTCCATCGCGGCCTGCCAGTTCTGCGCCCGGACGTTGTTCCCGGTGTCCACGAAGATCAGCTTGTAGAAGCGGCTGACCACCTCGCGGATCTCCGCGAACGCGGCGGCGGTGAGCATCTCGCCGCCGGTCGCCGACTCGTCCGAGGCGAGCACGTCGAACATGCCCTCGCCCTGCGAGCGGACGTACTGCGACAGGTCGCCGACCCGGCCGTGCGGCCCCTGGAACTGCGCCAGGTCGCGCAGCATGTCGCGCACCGTACGGGCGTGGAAGTCCTGCTGCGCCCGCATGCCGAGGGTGCCCTGGGTCTCGTTGTTGTCCCAGGCCAGCACGTATCCGCCGCGCTTCTGGCCGAACGTCATGGCGAGCAGCAGGATCGCCACCGTCTTGCCGGCGCCGCCCTTCGGGTTGACCACAGTCACCTGGCGCAGCCCGCCGAAGTTGCGGCGGACCATCTCGATGTCGCGCTTCACCTCCTGCTCGTGCCGCCCGGGCGCGAGCCGGACCAGCCCGATCTTGTTGACCACCGCGCGTACGCCCATGGTGGCCACCGGGTCGACCGGCCGGGCCTGGCGGCGGCGGGCGAAGTCCTCGGCGGTCGGGGGTACCGCCTGCTGCGGCGTCCAGCCCTGCTCCGGGTACGCCGGTTGCTGTGGTGGCTGGGGCGCGGCCGGGCCGGACACCGGCGGGGCGGGCACGTGCGGTGGCACCGGGGCGCCGGTCTGCGCCGGCCCGGTCTGCGCCGGGCCGTTGTGCGCCGGGCCGTTGGGCGTCGCGCCCGCCTGCGCCGGACTGGCCTGCGCCGGACTGGCTTGCGCCGGACTGGTCTGGGTCGAGCCGGTCTGGGGCGGGCCGGGCTGTGGCGTCCAGCCGGGCGGCGGGTACCAGCCGGGCTGGCCGGGTTGCGGCTGGTAGCCGGCCTGGGGGTAGCCGGCCTGGGGATAGCCGGCCTGCGGGTAGCCGTTGCCGTAGGGCGACGGCGGCGCCGGCACGCCCGGCGACGGTGGGAACGGCCCGAGGCGCGGCGGCTCCGGCGCCGGCTCACCCGTGCCCGGCGACGACGCTCCGGTGACCTGCGCCCGGCCGGTCACCGGGGCGGTGTCGGGCGGCGGGAGCGCAGTGCCGGCGACCGAGGCCCGGCCGGAGACGGCGCCGTCGGCGTGGACGGCCCGCGCCGGGTCGGTGCCGGACCCCGGCGTGTCGCCGTCAGCGGGAACGAGGTCCGGTGCGGAGTCGGCAGTGGTTCGCTGCGGCGGCTGGGCCCACGGAGACACGGCCCGGCCGTTGCCGGCACCCTCGCCGTCCGCGTCGGCCGTCGTCCGCGCGTCGGCCGAGCGTGCCGTTGTCCGCGTGTCCTCCGGGTCGGCTGCCGTCTGCGTGTCAGCTGGGTCCGGCAGTGTCCGCGTGGCGGCCGGGTCGGGAGCGGGCGCGCCCTGCAACGAGGGATATGCGGCGGCCGGATCCGGGCCGGGCGCTGCCTGCGACGCGGGAGGCGTGGCGGCCGTGACCGGTGAGCCCGGCTGGGCCGGCGTCGCGCCGGCAGGCGGCTGGTCGAGCGTGAACGGCAGGTCCAGGTCGACCGCGGGCGCCGGTGGCACCGGGACGTCCGACGTCGACGGCGTGGGGGCGTCGGCCGGCGGAAGCGGCCAGGGCACGGCCGCCCAGGGCGGGGCGGTGACCACGCCGTCGGTCTCCTCCGGCGGCCAGAGCGGCTCGACGTCCCGCTCCGGCACCTGCCCTCGACCCGGCACGTGGGCCCGGTCGTCGTTGTCGTGCACCACGGTTCCTCCCCATTCCTTCCGCCGAGGATAGGCGGTACGGCCAGCGGCGCGAGCCGGACGGGGATCGACCGAGGTCAGCCCGTCCAGACCGCCCAGGCGCCCGGCTCGGTCCACCAGGAGCGCTTGCGGCTCAGCTCGCCCTCGACGCCGTCGTCGAGGAAGGGCACCTTCTCGTCGCGGGGCACCACCGCCACCGCACGTCCCCGCGCCCGCCGTACCTCCAGGCGGACCTTCTTCCGGCCCAACGCCGACCGGGTCACCACTGGTACGGCGACGCCGACCGTCACCCGTCCGTCGGCCGGGTCCGGCCCGCCCAGCAGGTCCACCTCGCCGAGGCGCGCGTACCCGCCCGCGTTGCCGATCGCGCACGCGGTGATCGGCTCGGCGCCGTCGCTGAGCACCGTGCCGTCGACCTCGACCCGGGCCCGCCAGTGCAGCGGCCGGCCGGCGTCGTCGGCGGCGCCGAGCAGCGCGCCGTCGAGCGTCACCGAGCCGCCGTCGTTGCGCAGCAGGTCCAGCCGCCGGGCCGTGCCGTCCAGCACCGCCGCGGCCACCCCGGCCGGATCCCGGGGCAGCCCGAGCTGCGCGGCCAGGTCACGCGCCGTCCCGGACCGGGCCGGATCGAGCGGGAGTACGCCGACCGGGGGCAGGTCGGGCACCGTCCGGTTGTCGGCCAGGTCCGCGGGGCGGCGGCTCGGCGGCGGAGCGTACCGGCGCACCAGCCGGCGCAGGACGGCGCGCAACTGACCGTCACTGGCCGTGGCGACGATCAGCCGGGTCTTGCCGTCGGGGTCCGGCCAGGTGAGGCCGTCGGGGCGCGGTGGGCCGTCGAGCCGGGCCAGCACCTCGTCGATCTCGGCGTCCGACCGGGCGGTCACCGTGGTCACCCGGGCACCCCGGGCGGTCAGCTCGTCCGCGCAGGCCAGCACCGGTACGCGCGGCGTCTCGCAGCGCTCCTCGCCGCTCTCGGCGGCGGTGTCGTCCGCGCCGCCGCAGCAGGCGCCGCCGCTGCCGCAGCCACCACCGGGAGCGTCCCGCTCCGAGCCGAGGGTGAGCAGCACCACGTCGTACACGAAGGAGCCTCCTGCTTCTCGACCAACCCCTGCTGGTCCCGCCGTCACTACTTGTTAGCCTGACACCCCGGGCTCGCAGACCGGTCGCCACCTGGCACCCGAGCCTTCTGGAGGCGGAAGAGATGCCAGCGATCGTGCTGCTCGGCGCCCAGTGGGGCGACGAGGGCAAGGGCAAGGTTACCGACCTGCTGGGTGAGCGGGTCGACTACGTCGTGCGCTACTCCGGCGGCAACAACGCAGGCCACACGGTGATCACGCCGGACGGCCAGAAGTACGCGCTGCACCTGATGCCGTCCGGTGCGCTGTCACCGAGCGCGATGATCGTGATCGGCAACGGCGTGGTGGTCGACCCGAAGGTGCTGCTGCAGGAGATCGACGGGCTCGCCGAGCGCGGCGTGGACGTGTCCCGCCTGCGCATCTCCGGCGACGCGCACCTGATCATGCCGCATCACCGGGCGCTGGACCGGGTGGTCGAGCGCTACCTCGGCAGCGCCCGCATCGGCACCACCGGCCGGGGCATCGGCCCCGCGTACGGCGACAAGGTCGCCCGGATGGGCATCCGCCTGCAGGACCTGCTCGACCCGGGCATCCTGCGCAAGAAGCTGGAGCTGGCGCTCCGCGAGAAGAACCAGCTGCTGTTCAAGGTCTACAACCGCAAGGCGATCGACGTCGAGGAGACGGTCGAGGAGTACCTCCAGTACGCCGAGCGGCTGCGCCCGTACATCGCCGAGACCCGGGTGATGCTCTGGGACGCGCTCGACCGCGGCGAGACCGTGCTGCTGGAGGGCGCCCAGGCCACCATGCTCGACATGGACCACGGCACCTACCCGTTCGTCACCTCGTCGAACCCGACGGCCGGCGGGGCGTGCGTGGGCGCGGGCATCCCGCCGACCGCGATCACCAAGGTCATCGCGGTGAGCAAGGCGTACACGACGCGGGTGGGCTCCGGCCCGTTCCCGACCGAGCTGTTCGACGACAACGGGCAGCACCTGCGCAAGGTCGGCCACGAGTACGGCACCACCACCGGCCGGGAGCGCCGCTGCGGCTGGTTCGACGCGGTGGTGGCCCGGTACGCGTGCCGCCTCAACGGCGTCACCGACCTCGTGGTCACGAAGCTGGACGTGCTGACCGGTCTGGCGAAGGTGCCGATCTGCGTCGGGTACGAGATCAACGGCGAGCGCTTCGACGACATGCCGATGACGCAGACCGACTTCCACCACGCCACGCCGATCTACGAAGAGCACGACGGCTGGTGGGAGGACATCACCAAGGCGCGCACCGAGGACGAGCTCCCGGAGAACGCGAGGCGCTACATCGCCCGCATCGAGGAGCTGACCGGCACCCGGGTGAGCGTGGTGGGTGTGGGCCCGGGCCGAGAGGAAAACGTCCTCCGCCACCCCCTCCTCCCCTAAACGCCCTTTGCACCACTCCGTTGATCATGAAGTTAGCGGCTGTTTTGTAGATCCACATCGCCGCTAACTTCATGATCAACGGGGCGAGGGCGAGGGCGAGGGGGTGGGTTATCCACAGGGTGGGGTGGGTTGTCCACAGGGGCTTCGCGTGGGTGGGGTGCGCGGGGACGCTCGGTGGGTGGAACGGGCTTGGGTGATCCGGCAGATCGCGCGTGACCAGGGCGGCGTTGTCACCCGTGTGCAGGCGCTCCGGGCCGGCTACAGCAGGCACGAGATCGACAATCTCCTGACCTCGCGCCGGTGGCGGCGGCTGGCTCGTGCGACCTACGCCGTCGAGCGCTCCGGCCCCGACTGCGTGGAACGGCGTCGGCGGATCCGGGCGGCGGTCCTGTCGCTGGGCCCGGCGGCGCACGCCGTTCTCGGGACGGCCGCCGAGCTGCACGGGATCGCGGGGCTGCCGAGAACGGGTGCGATTCACGTCGCGCTGCCGGGTCGGGCCGCCCGGCCGGCCCGCGTCAGGGATCCTGCCGTGACGTTGCACCAGTTCGAGCATCCCGAGCAGGCGCTGACGACTGTCGACGGCATTCCGGTGACAACTCCCACGCACACGCTCGCGGGACTCGTCCTCCGGGTGCGCCGCTACTACGCGGTAGCCCTGCTCGACTCGGCGCTCAACCAGGGAGTGATCGACGAGGGCGAGTTCGGCGCCATCCCCGCACTGATCGCGGGCCGGAGGGGTGTGGTGAACGCGCGGCGCCATCTGGCCGAGGCGAACGGCGGCGCCCAGTCTCCGCTGGAGACGCGTACCCGGTTGCGGTGCGTCGACGGCGGCGTCCCGCCCGACGCGCTCCAGATCGAGGTGCGCGACGCCGATGGTTACCTGCTCGGCATCGGTGACATGGGCTGGCGGGCGGCCCGGGTGATCGCCGAGGCGGACGGGAGAGATCCGCACTCCACGCCCGGTGCGCTCTTCGACGACCGGCAGCGGCAGAACCGCCTGACCAACGCCGGCTGGACCGTCCTCAGATTCACCTGGCCCGACACCCTCCGCCCCGACTACATCCCCCAGGTCGTCCGCGCGGCACTGGCCGCGAGGAGCGGGGATCGATCATGAAGTTGACGGCGATTTCGATCTCACATCCTGCCGCCAACTTCATGATCAACGGGGTGGGGTGGGGTGGTCAGTAGGATGCGGGGTCGTGCGCGTACTTCTTGTGGGTGGTGGTGGGCGGGAGCACGCTCTCGCGCTCGGACTCGCCGGGGATCCGGCTGTCGAGGCGCTCGTCGCAGCGCCGGGGAATCCGGGGATCGGCGAGGTCGCCTCGCTTCGGGAGGTGACACCCACCGACCCGGCGGCCGTGGCGGCCCTCGCCGTCGAGGTCGCGGCGGACCTGGTGGTCATCGGCCCGGAGGCGCCGCTGGTGGCGGGCGTCGCCGACGCGGTACGCGCCAAGGGCATCGCGGTGTTCGGCCCGAGTGCGCAGGCGGCCCGGCTGGAGGGCTCGAAGACGTTCGCGAAGGACGTGATGACCGCGGCCGGTGTGCCGACCGCCCGCGCGTACACCTGCGAGGACGCGGCGGCCGTGGCGCGGGCGCTGGACGAGTTCGGCGCGCCGTACGTGGTGAAGGACGACGGACTGGCCGCCGGCAAGGGCGTGGTGGTCACCGACGACCGGGCCGCCGCCGAGCGGCACGCCGCGGAGTGCGGCCGGGTGGTGATCGAGGAATACCTGTCCGGCCCCGAGGTCTCCCTGTTCGTGGTCACCGACGGCGAGGCGGCGGTGCCGCTGCTGCCCGCGCAGGACTTCAAGCGCGTCGGCGACGGCGACACCGGCCCGAACACGGGCGGGATGGGCGCGTACGCGCCGCTGCCGTGGGCGCCGCCGAACCTGGTGGACGACGTGATGCGCGACGTGGTGCACCCGACGCTGGCGGAGCTGCGCCGCCGGGGCACCCCGTTCGCCGGCCTGCTCTACGTGGGCCTGGCGATCACCCCGTCCGGTCCGCGTGTGATCGAGTTCAACGCGCGTTTCGGCGACCCGGAGACCCAGGTGGTGCTCGCCCTGCTGGAGACGCCGCTGGGCGGGCTGCTGCACGCCGCCGCCACCGGCACGCTCGGCGCGCACCCGCCGCTGCGGTGGCGCGACGGCGCGGCGGTGACAGTCGTGGTGGCGGCCGAGGGCTACCCGGCGGGCCCGCGTACCGGTGACGTGATCACCGGCGCGGACCGCGCCGGGATCATCCACGCCGGGACCCGCCGCGACGCCGACGGCACGTTGCGCTCCGCGGGCGGCCGGGTCCTCTGCGGTACGGCCACCGGCCCCGACCTGGCCTCCGCGCGCGACGCCGCCTACGAGTTGGTACGTGAGGTCGAGCTGGCCGGCTCCCACCACCGCACCGACATCGCGGCGGGTGCGGTGGAGGGCCGGATCACGATTCCCGGCTGACGGACGGCGCCCCGCGGCGGGACCGGCTCGCGGGGCGCCGTCCGTCAGTCGAAGTAGCGGCGCAACTCCCGGCTCAGCACCTTGCCGGTGGCGTTGCGCGGCAGGTACTTGACGAACACCACGTCCCGGGGCACGGAGAAGCGGGCCAGGTACCGCCGGACGTACTCGCGAACCGCCTCCGGGTCGAGGGTCTCGCCCGGCCGCAGCGCCACGAACGCGGCCAGCCGCTGGCCGTAGTCGGGGTCCGGGACGCCGATCACCGCTACCTCGCGGACCTGCGGCAGCCGGGCGATCAGGTCCTCCACCTCGGACGGGAACACGTTCTCGCCGCCGGAGACGATCATGTCGTCCGCCCGGCCGTCCACGAAGAGCAGGCCGTCGGCGTCGAGCCGGCCGAGGTCGCCGGTGTCCAGCAGGCCGTCGCGGCTCTCCCGCCCGACGCCCGAGGTGTAGCCCTCGAAGAGCATCTCGTTGCCCACGAAGATCCGCCCGACCTCGCCGTCCCGGACGGGGCGGCCGTTCTCGTCCAGGATCGCCAGCCGGGTGCCGTGCGGCGGCCGGCCCGCGGTGGTGGGCGCGGCGCGCAGTTCGCGTGGGCCGGCGATGGAGGCCCAGGAGACCTCGGTCGAGCCGTAGAGGTTGTACAGCACGTCGCCGTAGCGGTCCATGAAGGCGGTGGCCAGGTTGCCGGGCAGGGCGGATCCGCTGACCGCGACCACCTTGAGCGGGGGCCGGGGCAGCGGCGGCTCGACCTCCATGAGTCGTTGCAGCATCACCGGTACGGCGAACATCGCGTCGCACCGCTGGGCGACGAGCGCGGTCAGCGTGGCGGCGGGGTCGAATCGGCGGTGCAGCACGACTGTGGCGCGCAGCGCGAACGAGACCTGGAGGGCGGCGTACCCCCAGGTGTGGAAGATCGGCGCGGCGATCATGGTGGTGTTCCGCGCGTGCAGCGGGATGCGGTCGATGATGGACACCAGCGGGCCGAAGCCGTGCGGGGTGGGGCGGCGGGCGCCCTTGGGCGCGCCGGTGGTGCCGGAGGTCAGCACTATGGTGCGGCCGTCCCGCTCGGGCGGCTGGAGCTGTTCGCCGGGGACCGCGGCGGCGATCAGCTCCTCGTGCCGCCGCTCGTCGACCCGGTGCACCTCGGCGGGGAGGCCGAGGACGCGGTCGTTGAACTCGCCGTCGTGGACCAGGACGCGCAGGCCCTGTTCCTCGGCCACGGTGCCCAGCTGAGCCGCGGACAGGCCGGTGTTTACCAGGACGGCGTCCGCGCCGAGCAGCATCGCGGCGACTATCGCCTCGATCAGGCCGTGGTGGTTGCGGCAGAGCACGCCGACCCGGTCGCCGGCCTGGACGCCGAGGTGGGACCGGAGGGAGCGGGCCAGCCGTTCGGAGCGCTCCAGCAGTTCCTGGTACGTCATGGTGGCGCCGCGCTCGTCGACCACCGCGACGCGGCCGGGGTCGCGGGCGGCGGCCTGGCGCAGCTCCCCGGCGAGGCTCCAGCCCCACCGGCGCAGCGCGTTGAGCTGCGAGACGACCCGGATCGGACGGCCCGGGGTGAGTAGTCCACGGCGGGTCAGCGTGGCGGCGATGAACGGCAGGTCCAAGGCGCAACTCCTTCGCGTTCGTGGTTCGTCGACCAGGCTCCGGACGGATCGGCCGTCCGGTTTTGCGTGATCTTGCGCCCGATCGCGGGTCGGGTCGGCCAGGCGGGGGCGCCCGGCCCGCGACGGCGCTGCCTGTCGTCACGGGCCGGGCGGCGTGCCGCCGGCGGTCAGCGGATCTGCATGCCGGAGATGGCCCGGGAGATGACCAGCCGCTGGATTTCGGAGGTGCCCTCGAAGATGGTGTAGATCTTGGCGTCGCGGTACCACCGCTCGACCGGGTGGTCGCGCAGGAAACCCGCGCCGCCGAGGAGCTGGACCGCCTTGTCGGTCACCGAGACGGCCACCTCACCGGCCTTGAGCTTGGACATCGAGCCCTCACCGGCGGCGAACGGCCGGTTGTTGCGGCCCATCCAGGAGGCGCGCCAGACCAGGAGCCGGGCGGCGTCGATCTCCATCTTCATGTCGGCGAGCGCGAACGCGACCGCCTGGTTGGTGATGATCGGCCGTCCGAACTGGACCCGTTCCTTGGCGTAGTCCAGGGCGTACTCGTAGGCGGCGCGGGCCACGCCGAGCGCCTGCGCGCCGACTGTCGGACGGGACAGCTCGAACGTCCGCATCGCCGCCTGGCCGGAGGCGCGCTGCCCGGACCGGGCGCGGGCCAGACGCTCGTCGAGCGCGTCCTTGCCGCCGAGCAGGCAGCGGCCCGGCACCCGGACGTCGTCGAGGAAGACGTCCGCGGTGTGCGAGGCGCGCAGCCCGAGCTTGCGCAGCTTGCGGGTGGCGGTCAGACCAGAGGTGCCCGGGGGTACGACGAACGCGGCCTGCCCGCGCGAGCCCAGCTCGGGGTCGATCGAGGCGGTGACCACGTGCACGCCGGCGATGCCGCCGTTCGTGGCGTACGCCTTCTGCCCGTTGAGCACCCACTCGTCGGTGGCCTCGTCGTAGACGGCGCGGGTACGCATCGATCCGACGTCGGAGCCGGCTTCCGGCTCGCTCGTGCAGAACGCGGCGACGGCCGGGGAGTCGACGTCGCCGAAGCACTGCGGCACCCATTCGACGAGCTGGTCGGGGGTGCCGGCGCCGTAGATCGCGGCGACCGCGAGCGAGGTGCCGAAGATGCTCAGGCCGATGCCGGCGTCACCCCAGAAGAGTTCCTCGCTGGCGATCGGCAGGGAGAGGCCGGTGGGGTCGGCCCAGCAGGTGGCGAGGAACTCGAAGCCGTACAGGCCGACCTTCGCCGCCTCCTGGATGATCGGCCACGGGGTCTCCTCCCGGGCGTCCCACTCGGCCGCGGCCGGGCGCACGACCTCGGCTGCGAAGCCGTGCACCCAGTCGCGTAGATCCCGCTGTTCCTCGTTCAGGTCGAGCGAGAACTCGGCCATGTCAGGCCTTGGGGATGTCGAACAGGTTGGCGATGTTGGCAGCCAGGCCCAGGTCGCCCTTGGCCTTCAGCTTGCCGGTCATGAACATCATCACCGGGTTGGCGCCACCGGAGACGATCTTCAGGAACTCGACCGGGCCCATGGTGAGGCTCAGCTTCGGGTCGCGGGTGGCGGTCTCCGAGACGGTGCAGGCGCCGTTCTCGATGACGATCTCGTACGTGTCGGTGCCACCGTCCGGGCGGCCGGTGATGTTCCAGTGGATGACCGCGTTGGTGGCACCGGCGCGGTCGGCGCGGAACAGCGTGGGCATCCGGTTGAAGACCTCGCTGAGGATCTTGCCGCGCGACTCGCCGGACATGATCTCGGCGATCTTGGCGTCCGGCGTGGACTTGACCAGCTGCGCGAACTCCTTGGGGCCGACGTTCGCGAAGTTGGCCGGGTCGAAGTCAGTCATCAGGAAATGCACCTCTCGGGCGGGGCCAGCTTGGTTACTCTGGCGTAACCCTACGCACGGGTAGGTATGCTCGCAAGAGTGTCCAGCACGCCGACCTTCAAGCGCCTCCCCCGAGCCGTACGCGAGCAGCAGATGCTCGACGCGGCGGTGAAGGTGTTCTCCCGTCGCGGCTTCCACGCCGCCAGCATGGACGAGATCGCCGACGACGCCGGCATCTCCAAACCGATGGTCTACGCCTACCTCGGCACCAAGGAAGAACTCTTCATCGCCTGCCTGCACCGCGAGAGCACCCGGATGATGGAGGCCATCGCCGGCGCCGCCGCCCCCGACCTGCCCGCCGACGAGCGGCTCTGGCGCGGGCTGCGCGCGTTCTTCGGCTTCGTCGGCGCGCACCGGGACGGCTGGGCCGTGCTCTACCGGCAGGCCCGCGGCTCGCAGCCGTTCGCCGCCGAACTCGCCGCCATGCGGGGACGGCTGGTCGAGGTGGTGGCCGGGATGCTCGACCACGCGCTGCGCGCCGCCGGACGGGAGGTCGGCGCCACCGACCTGGAGGTGGTCTCGTACGCGCTCGTCGGCGCCTCCGAGTCGCTCGCCGACTGGCTGGCCGACCACCCGGAGGCCGATGCCGGCAAGACCGCGACCCGGATGATGAACGTGGCCTGGCTCGGCGCCGACCAGCTGTTGCGCGGCGCCACCTGGCACCCCGGCGCTGTGTAAGGAAGGGCCCCCTCTTAACGCCTCCGGTAGTGGAAGGGCCCCTTTTTAGTGAGTGTTTGAGATTCCGGCTCAGGTGTGGGTTGCCTGGGCCGGTTTCGTGTGTCGGGCCAGGCGGGTGACCATGACGTGGATCATGGCCCAGGTGACGAAGGCGGCGTGGCTTGTGGGTAGGTGTTCGTAGTCGCGGACGCAGCGGCGTTTCTTGCTGATCCAGGCGAAGGTGCGTTCGACGACCCAGCGGCGGGGCAGCACGACGAAGGTGTGTTGTCCGGGGAGTTTGTGGACCAGGTGCACGGTGAGGTCGAGGGCGTGGCGGGCCCAGGTGCTCAGGGTGCCGATGTAGCCGCCGTCTGCCCAGAGCAGGCGTAGGCGGGGGTGGAACAGCCGGGTGCGCCAGAGCAGGTCACGGGCGATGGTGCGGTCGTTGACGTGCGCGCCGGTGATCATGACGGCCAGGAGTAGGCCCATGGTGTCCACGACGATGTGGCGTTTACGGCCGTTGACCTTCTTCGCGACGTCGAAACCGCGGCTGTGTCGGGGCACGGTGTCCGCGGCGCGCACCGACTGAGAATCGATCGCTCCGGCGCTGGGATGCGCGTGCCGTCCGGCGGCGGTACGGCACTGCTCCCGCAACCGGTCGTGCAGACGCATCAACGTGTGGTCATCGCGCCATCGAGCGAACCACCAGTACACCGTCCCCGGGGGCGGGAACTCCCGCGGCAGGGCCCGCCACGGACAACCGGTGCAGGCCACATACAAGATCGCCGTGACGATTGCCCGCATCGGATGCGACGGCGGCCGCCCCCGCCGACCGACCGACACCGGCGTGACCAGCGGCGCGATCAACGCCCACTGCGCATCGGTCAGATCACTGGGATACCGCCGCCGCACCGCCCGTTCCCGTTCCCGCCGCACCCGCTGCGACGGATAACGGCGGGGCGACGCGGACGGCGTGACAGTGATCGGGTACAACGTCATCAGAAGGCCCTCGGTATGGAAACGGTTGGCTCGACACCACCGGACCTACCGAGGGCCTTCCCTCACCTCAACCCGACACGCCGCCGCACCCCAAATCTCAAACACTCACTTAACAGTCGCGGCGCGCGGCGGCTCGCCGGTGTGCCCGCCGCCGGCCCCAGCGGGCGGCCTCGAACAGCCCGGTGACCGCGAGCGAGATGGCGACCCCGGCGAGGAGCCCGGAGACGGGGTTGTGCTCGAACGCCAGGCCGCCGAAGTAGCCGAGCAGCGTGCAGTAGATCCCCCAGGTCGCGCAGGCCAGCGCGTCGTACAGCAGGAACATCCGCACCGGATAGCGGACCGCGCCCATGGTCAGCGTGACGGCGGTGCGGCCGCCGGGAACGTACCGGGCGGTGGTCAGGATCATCCCGCCGCGCCTGTCGACGGCCCGGCGGGCCCACTCGGAGCCGGCCCGCCGCCTGCTGTCCGCCGGGAAGCGGGCCAGCCGGTGCGCGCCGCCGCCGCGCCCGATCGCGTAGGAGACGTGATCGCCGACGAGCGCGCCGAACGCGGCGGTCACGATCACCAGCGCCAGGTCCGGCTCGCCGCCCGCCGCGAAGACCCCGGCGGTGATCACCACGGTCTCGCCGGGCACCGCCGGGAAGAACGCGTCGACGGCGGTGACCGCGATGATCACCAGGTACGCCCACGGTGAGGTCACCGTGTGGTGCAGCAGGTCGAGCGCGTCCCCCATGCACCCATGCTCGGTGGTGCGGTGTTAAGCAGGGGCCCTTCCCATACAAAAGGCGTTAACAAGGGGCCCTTCCTTCTCCTCGGCCGTGGGCCCGCGCGACGTGAGCACCACCGGCGCGCCCAGCGCCTCCGAGACCGCCCCCGCCCAGTCGGCGGGCGCCGAGTCCAGCACCGGCCGGGCCCGCATCAGCCGCCCGGTGAGCGCCGCCTGCCGGTCCAGGTCACCGGCCGGGCCGGGGACGAGCCGGTCCAGGCCCTCGTACCGGCGGCAGATCCGCAGCTCGGACCCGGCCAGGTCGAGGTGGGTCAGCGCCAGCCCGTCCACCCCGCCGGCGACCTCCAGCGCGTACCGGTGGGCGACCGCGTCGAAGTGCCCGAACCGGAAGCGGCCCTGCCAGGGGTTCGTCCCGTTGTGCCGGTCGCGGAACGGCAGCGCCGCGTCCTCGGTGACCAGCGGCCCGGGACCGTGCCGCGTGGTGGTCGTGCGCAGCACGCCGAGCCGCTGCGCGGTCCCGGCCAGGCCCGCCTCGGCGAGCAGCGTCTCGGCGTTGGCGAACGTCGTGGTGCTCCACGTCGTGTACGGGTGGAAGCCGTGCCACTCGTCCAGCAGCACCCCCTG
The DNA here is from genome assembly GCF_017872985.1 of Micromonospora sp. HB375. NCBI lineage: Bacteria > Bacillati > Actinomycetota > Actinomycetes > Micromonosporales > Micromonosporaceae > Micromonospora > Micromonospora sp. HB375. The sequence goes on from NZ_JAGGJO010000001.1 coordinate 42,103, forward strand.
CGCGCCCTCGAACACGCAGGTGCCCTCGCGCAGCGCGGATGCCAGCCAGGTCCGGTCGACGATCGCCACCCGGCGCGCGAAGGCCGCGTACGCGGGCAGGCAGTCCTGGACCGGCGGCGCGTCCAGCGGGCCCAGCTCGGCGGTGAGCCGGTCCCGCAGCGCGGTCAGCCGCCGGCGCAGCACCGCCGGGCGGCGGCAGTCCGCCACCCGGGGTGCCTCGTCGGGGTGGGCGAGGCCGTACGCGACCGCCTCGCCCACCCCGAGCCCGCAGGAGCCGTGCCGGTCGGCTCCCCGGGCGATCTCCCGGGCGCGGTTGGCGGCCCGGTGGTACGGGGTGGCGAGCAGCGCCTCCCCGTCCACAGTCAGACGGTCGAGCGCGTCTGGAACGCCGACCGACGCGAGGTGGTCGGCCTCGGCGGCGAGCGCCAGCGGGTCCACCACCACGTGCCGCGCCAGGTGCGTCCGTACGCCCGGACGGAACGTCCCGGCGCCGAACTGCGCGAACGTGTGGTGCCGCCCGTCGCGCAGGACGACGTTGTGCGCCGCCTGCGCGCCCCCGTTGAACCGGATCACCGTGTGCACCTGCCGGGTGGCGCAGAGCAGGTCCACCACTGTGCCCTTGCCGGCGTCGCCGTAGCCGAGGTCGACCACCATCACGTGGTTCACAGCCGGGTGACCCCGCTTCCGCCGTCGGCCGGGCTGAACGGCAGCGTCGCCACCGCGCGGCGTCCCGAGCCGAGCCGGGCGAGCGCCTTCGAGACGGTCCGGGTGGCGGTGGAGCCGGCCCGGTCCAGGTCGCGCAGCCCGGCGTCCAGGTCGATGGCCTGCTCGCCGAGGCCGACGGTGAGCGCGATCGTCTCGCAGACCGCGTCCAGGTCGTCCAGCTCGACCGCGTTCTGCCCGAGCAGGCCGCGCCAGAAGTCCAGCACCTTGCGGTTGCCCGCGTAGTGGCTGCCGGCGGGCAGCAGGTAGTAGGTGTCCCAGCGCGCGGTCACCTCGTCCACGATCTGCCGGACCGGCACGTCCTCGCTCAGGTCGTCGCCGATCAGCCGGGCCACCTCCGCGCGCTTCACCCCCGCGTACGCCAGCTCGTCGCCGATGATGAACAGGTAGCCGCGCCGGCCGCGCTTGTCCCAGCTGTCGGTGGCCGTGTGCCGGGCCATGAAGTACAGCGCCAGCTCGTACGACTCCATCATCTGGCCGCCTCCGCCGCCCTCCAGCACGATCCGGCCGAGGTCGTCGTCCATCCGGTTGTCGGACTCGAACTGCCCGATCTGCAACGGCACCCGGTCGCAGGTGGCGTCGCCGATCGCGCCGAACATGACCTGCGGGTCGCTCGCGTACCCCTGGCGCAGCAGCAGGCCCAGCAGCTGCGGCAGCTTGCTCTGCAGCACCCGGGGCACGTGCCCCATCGAGCCGGTGACGTCGAACAGCACGGCGATCGGCGTCGACTGCGGGTGCTCGGCCGAGTCGCGGCTCTCCCGCAGCGCGTCGCGCGGGTCGAGCGCCGGGTGCACCTTGCGCGCGCCGCTGTCGCTGTACGAGAACGCGCTCTTGCCGGTGCGGCGCCGGTAGCGGTCGGCGGCGTCGTACACGTCGGTGGACCAGATTCCACTGCCCATGGCAGCCTCCCTACGGGTTGAGGGTGAAGGGTCGGAAGGTGCGCGGCCCGTACAGCCGGTGCAGCACCTCGTCCAGTTCGCGCAGCAGCCGCCAGGCGTCGTCGGGCCGGGTGGCGAGCGCGGCGCCCTGGCAGCCGTCGGCGAAGGCGCGCAGCTCGCGGGGCGCGCGGTCGCCCATCAGCCAGGTCATGCAGCGGGCGGCCAGCGCGATGTCGGTGCCGGGGCCGCACTGCCGCTTCGCGGCGACCTCCGGCGGATACCAGTCCTCGTGGCCGGGCACCAGCGCCGGCACGAGCCCGCCCGGCTCGGCCGAGAAGCACCAGTCGACGAGCACCAGGCCGTGCGCGTCCGGCTCGATCAGCACGTGCCGGGGCAGCACCGCGCCGTGCACCACGCCCGCGCGGTGGGCCAGGCCGAGCGCCACGAGCAGCCGCCGCCACATCCAGGCCGCGTCGCGCGGGTCCAGCCCGTCCGGGTACGCGCGGCGCACGTCGTCCAGGCTGCGCAGCCCGGGTACGGTCACCAGCTCGTTGACCTGCCGCTGCACGCCGGTCGACGGGTCACGCGCCGGGTAGGAGTCGACGAGCTTCGGCACGTACGCGAGGTGTCTGGCGTCGCCGCGCTCGGCGATGCGGCGCAACGCGCGCGCCTCGCGGGCCATCAGGTCGTTGTCGCCGGGGTGCCGGGCCACCTTGGCCAGGTGATAAGAAGGGGCCCCTCCTCTACCGGAGGCGTTAACAGGGGGCCCTTCCTTGCGTTCGTGCAGGGTGGCGACGTCGCCGGTGTACGCGGGGGCCGGGGTGCGCCACCGGGTGGTGACGGTGACGAGTGCTTCGGCGGCGGCGGCGCGTACGCCGGGGTCGGCCGCGCCCAGCCGGTCGGGGTGCAGCGCGCCGACCAGCTCGCGGTAGCGGCGGGCCGGCTCGTCGGCGCCGAACAGGTCGGCGTCGGTACGCGCGGCAGTGACCAGCCGGATCGCCTCTTCGGTCCTCACCGCACCGTCTCCTCCCGGGCGGGGCGCAGCAGCGCCGGGTGCAGCAGCCGGGCGTCTCCGGCGCGGTAGAGCTTGGCCCGGGGGCCGCCGCGCGCGCCGCCGCGCTCGGTGCTGGCGCCGGTGCTCTCCACGAAGCCGGGCACCGAGAGCACCTTGCGGTGGAAGTTGCCGGCGTGCAGCGGGTGCCCCCAGACCGTCTCGTAGACCTCCCGCAGCTCGGTGATCGTGAACTCGGGGGCGAGGAAGCGGGTGGCCAGCGGCGTGTACTCCAGCTTGGAACGGGCGCGCTCCAAGCCGTCGTCGATGATCCGGCCGTGGTCGAAGGCGAGCTGCCGGCTGGTCAGCGCGGTGACCGGCAGCCAGATCGCCTCGTCGGCGTCGGTGTCGGCGACCGGGTCGGGCAGGTCGGGGGCGAACGCCAGGTGCGCGACCGAGACCACCCGCATGCGCGGGTCGCGGTCGGGCGCGCCGTAGCTGCCGAGCTGTTCCAGGTGCACCCGGCGCAGCCGCTCACCGCCGAGGCCGGTCTCCTCGGCCAGCTCGCGCCGGGCGCCGGCGGTCAGGTCCTCGTCCGGCTGGACGAAGCCGCCGGGCAGCGCCCAGTGCCCCGCGTAGGGCGGCGCGCCGCGGCGGATCAGCAGCAGGTGCAGCGCGCCCTCGCGGATGGTCAGCGCGACCACGTCGACGGTGACCGCGACCGCCGGGTAGTCCCGCGGGTCGTACCCGGCGAGGAAGTCCTGCTCGTTCACGGTCACTCACTCTCTCAGGTTGAGAACAACTCACTCTGAGAACAACTTAGCGCCGAAAAGAGGGGACGGCAAGTCCCCTCTTTTCCTCAGCGCACCGAACCGGTCAGGTGCGGCCTCCCGTCCCGGGCGCTGTGCAGCGCGAAGTCCCAGCCCGCGCCGTTCGGCGAGGCGCTGAACGCCACCGTCGACGGCAGCGGCACCGGCAGCTTGAACGCCACGTCCACCGTGTACGCCTCTGGTAGCCGGGGTTCCAGCGCGGCCAGGCAGCGGGCCTTGCTCCACATGCCGTGCGCGATCGGGCGCGGGAAGCCGAACAGCCGCGCGCCCAGCTTCGAGGTGTGGATCGGGTTGTGGTCGCCGGAGACGCGCGCGTAGTCAGTACCCACGCGGGGCATCACCCGCCACTGCGCGGAGAAGGCCGGCGGTTCCGGGCGGTCAGCCCGGTCGCGCCGCGGGCCGCCGCCGGACGCGCGCTCCTTCCCGAGGTACGTGGACACGCCGCGCCACACCTCCTCGCCGCCGATCGAGCCGACCAGCACCACGTCGAGCTGGCGGCCCCGGTCGTGCGGGCGCAGGTTCTCCGCGTACGTGTGGAAGTCGACGCGCTCGCCGACCTCGACCGGCCGGTGCACGGTGATCCGGTTGGCCACGTGCACCACGCCGGTGAGCGGGATCGGGAAGCCGGGGCTCGTCATCAGCCGCAGCGACAGCGGGAACCCGAGCACGTGCAGGTACGTCGCCGGCAGCCGGTCGGTCAGCCGGAACCCGCACACCCGGTCGTAGTCCGCCAGGTGCCGCTGATCCACCGAGACCCCGCCAACGGCGAGTTCCAGCCCCGGCACGTCACTCCCGCGCCGCCCCCCAACCCCAGGCACCACCCCGAGTAACGCCCGCCGATAAAGCGCCCCACTGGCAGGCAGCCCGTCCAACTCCATCCGCCGCCGCCCCACCGCTCCTTCACCCCGTCGATCATGAGGTTGGCTGCCTTGTGGATCTCCAGAAGTGCCGTCAACTTCATGATCGTCGGAGGTGGGGCGGGCGGCGGCGTTGGTGCGGGCCAGGGCGGCGGCTCGGGCGGCCGTGAGGTCGCGGGTGGGGCCCTCGATCAGGTCGTGCAGGGTCAGGTCGTCGTCCTCGTGGTCACGGGGTGCCATCACGCCCCCAGGAGGCTCTGGCCGCAGACCCGGACCACGTTGCCGCTGACCGCGCCGCTCGCCGGCCAGGAGAGCCAGCCGATCGTCTCGGCCACGTCCACCGGCAGGCCGCCCTGCGCCATGCTGTTCATCCGCCGTCCCGCCTCGCGGATGGTCAACGGGATACGCGCGGTCAGCCGCGTCTCGATGAAGCCCGGCGCCACCGCGTTCAGACTGATCCCGCGCTCGCGCAGCACCGGGGAGAGCGAGTCGACCAGGCCGATCACACCGGCCTTGCTGGTCGCGTAGTTGGTCTGCCCCCGGTTGCCGGCGATCCCGGCGATCGACGAGACCGACACGATCCGGCCGCCGGCCGGGATCAGGTCGCGTTCCAGCAGTACGTCGTTGATCCGCTCCTGGCTGGACAGGTTCACGTCGATCACCGAGTCCCACCGGTCGGCGTCCATCCGGCCCAGCGTCTTGTCCCGGGTGATGCCCGCGTTGTGCACCACCACGTCGACCCGCCCGTGCCGGGACGCCAGGTGCTCCGCCAGCCGGGTCGGCGCATCCGGCGCGGTCAGGTCGAGCTGCACCGCGCTGCCGCCGATGTCGTTGGCGACGGCGGCCAGCTCGTCCCCGGCCGCCGGGATGTCCAGCGCCACCACCTGCGCGCCGTCGCGGGCCAGCACCTTCGCCAGCGCCGCGCCGATGCCCCGGGCCGCGCCGGTCACCAGCACCACCTGCCCGTCCAGCGGCCGGCCCCAGTCGGCCGGCGCGACGGCGGTGCCGGCGCCGACTCGGATCACCTGGCCCGAGACGTACGCGGAGCGGCCGGAGAGCAGGAACCGGAGCGTGGACTCCAGGCTCACCGGGGTACCGGCGTCACCCTCGCGTGTCACGTAGACCAGTTGGGCCGTGACGCCCCGGCCGAACTCCTTGCCGATGCTGCGGGTCAGGCCCTCCAGCGCGCGCTGGGCGGTAGCCTCCCGAGGGGAGCCGCACTCGGCCGGAGGAGTGCCCAGCACGATCACCCGGCCGCTCGGCACCAGCGAGCGGGCCTGCGGGTGGAAGAAGTCGTAGAGCTGGCGCAGCCCGGTGGAGTCGGTGATGCCGCTGGCGTCGTACACCAGGGCCGCGAAGCGGCGGTCGGCGTCGTGGGCGGCGACCGGATCGGCCAGCTCGACCCCGGCGGCGGTCAGGATCTTGCCGGTCGGCTCGGCGATCCGGCCGCCGGTCGAGGAGCCGAGCAGGACCGGCCCGGGAACGAGCGGGTCGCCCGGCGTGTGCCGGCGCAGTCGAGGCGGATCGGGCAGCCCGAGGCGCTTGACCAGCGCGCGACCGGCCCCCGTCTGGACGAAGCTCGCGTACCTGTCGGTCATAGGCGTAGCCTACTGGCGAGTAGGGTTCGGGCAACAGTTTCGAGGGAGGCCGATCGTGCAGAGTGTCCGGCGGGTCGCGGTCATCGGGGGCAACCGCATCCCCTTCGCCCGGTCCAACTCGCGCTACGCGCACGCGTCGAACGCCGACATGCTCGGCGCGGCGCTCGACGGGCTGGTCGCCCGGTTCGGGCTGGCCGGCGAGCGGGTCGGCGAAGTGGTGGCCGGCGCGGTGCTCAAGCACTCCCGCGACTTCAACCTCACCCGTGAGGTGGTGCTCGGCTCCCGGCTCGACCCGCACACCCCCGCGTACGACATCCAGCAGGCCTGCGGCACCGGACTGGAAGCCGCCATCCTGGTCGCCAACAAGATCGCCCTCGGGCAGATCGAGGTCGGCATCGCCGGTGGCGTCGACACCACCTCGGACGCGCCACTCGCCGTCAACGAGGACATGCGGCGCACCCTGCTCCAGCTCAACTCCGCCCGTACGCTCGGCGAACGGCTCAAGATCGCGGCGAAGCTGCGCCCGCACCAGCCGTTCAAGCCGGAGATCCCGCGCAACGCCGAGCCGCGTACCGGACTGTCCATGGGTGAGCACGCGGCCCGGACGGCGCTGCGCTGGAACGTCGACCGGACCGCGCAGGACGAACTCGCGCTGCGCTCGCACCAGCGGCTCGCCGCCGCGTACGACAAGGGGTTCTTCGACGACCTGATGACCCCCTACCTGGGGCTGACCCGCGACCAGAACCTGCGCCCGGACACCCGCCTGGAGAAGCTCGGCTCGCTCAAGCCGGTCTTCGGCGCCTCCGGCGCGGACGCCGAGCGGGCCACCATGACCGCCGGCAACTCCTCGCCGCTCACCGACGGCGCGTCGACCGTCCTGCTCGCGTCCGAGGAGTGGGCCAAGGCGCACAACCTGCCGGTGCTCGCCTGGTTCTCCTGGTCCGAGACCGCCGCCGTCGACTTCGTGCACGGCGACGAGGGGCTGCTGATGGCCCCCACGTACGCGGTGCCCCGGATGCTGGCCCGGGCCGGGCTCAGCCTCCAGGACTTCGACTTCTACGAGATCCACGAGGCGTTCGCCTCCCAGGTGCTGGCCACCCTCGCCGCCTGGGAGTCGCCGGAGTTCTGCAAGGAGCGCCTCGGCCTGGACGCGCCGCTCGGCTCGATCGACCGGGAGAAGCTCAACGTCAACGGCTCCTCGCTGGCGGCCGGCCACCCGTTCGCCGCCACCGGCGGCCGGATCGTCGCCACGCTCGCCAAGCTGCTTGATCAGAAGGGGAGCGGGCGCGGCCTGATCTCCATCTGCGCGGCCGGTGGGCAGGGCGTGACAGCCATCCTGGAGCGCTGACAGCCTCCGGCAGGGCTGCGGTCCCGGCCGCAGCCCTGCTCCACGTTCCCGTCGGCGCCCGGAGCAACCCGAGGGCGGCTCAGCCGCGTCACCTGGGCATGAGGCGTACGAGAGGCTCCGGGACGTGAACCGGGCCGAGGAAGACGAGTACCGGCAGTTCGTCACCGCCCGGCTGGAGTCGTTGCGCCGCACCGCGTACCTCCTCTGCCGCGAGTGGCACACCGCCGACGACTTGGTCTCCATCACGATCGGCAAGCTCTACCGGCACTGGCGCCGGGTCCGCGCCGTGGAGAACATCGACGCGTACGTGCGCGGAATGCTCACAAACGCCTGGCTGGACGAGCGGCGGCGGCCCTGGCGGCGCGAGCACAGCACCGATACGGTGCCGGAGACCGCCGACATGATCCTGCCGGAGCCCACGCTCGCCGAACGCGACATGCTGCTCGCCCTGCTCGGCCAGCTACCGCCCCGGCGGCGCGCCGTGCTGGTGCTGCGCTACTACTGCGACCTGTCGGTGGAGGAGACCGCCGACGTCATGGGTATCAGTACCGGCACTGTGAAGAGCCAGTCCGCACGCGGCCTGGAGGCGTTGCGCCTGCTGCTGGGCGGCATCCCGTCGACCCGAGGGGAGCTGTCATGACGTACCGGCAGTTGTTCGACGACCTGATCGGCGAGCCGCCGGTCTCCACGGTGGATGTCGACCGGGTGATCAGCGGACAGCGCCGGGCCCGGCGGCTGCGGATCGGGGGCGGCATGACGGCTGTTGCCGCGGTGGTGGCGGCAGTGCTGGTCGGCACCACGACGCTCATCGGCAAGCCGCATGCCCAGCCGGCCAAGCCGGCACCGGCCGTCACGACGATTCCCGGCAGCGATCAGGACCTGGACCGGATCGACGCCGCGGTGATCGCGGCGTTGACCCGCGCGGTGCCGCGCTTGGCCTGGGCGGTCAAGGACGGGCCGGTGATCGACACCCCCGCGTGGGCTTCCAACGTGATGGGCCCCGGCTCCCTCGGTTACCGGGGAAACGGCAGCTTCCGGGCGGACGGGGTGGACCTGGTCGCGAGCCTGCAGATCACTCCTGACGGCGCGAAGAGCTGGCAGGCCGAGGCGGCTCGCGGATGTTCCAAGAACGCCGTCGAGTGCGGCGAGCAGACGGGTCCGGACGGCGAGAAGATCAGGTACCACCGGTCGGTCTGGGAGCAGGAGGTACCTCCGCAGCTCCGGGATCAGATGTCGAGCCGGACAGAGAGCGCTGGTGTGACAGCACTGCGTCGGGACGGCACGTTTCTGAACCTGAGCCTCAGGACCGTCACTGCCGAGGACAAGCTCCCGGTCGCCGTCGTGCAACTGATCCCGGTCGTGGTCGACCGGGCCGTCGTTCTCGCGCCGGAGCCGTCCCCCACACCGACGGCCATTTCCACCGTGACCACTGTCGCGGGCACCGCCGCGGACGCGGCGCGTCTCGACGCTGCTCTGACCAGCGCCCTGCGCCGGCAGGCATCCGACTTCACGTGGCTGACCAGATGGGGCGGGGAGAGCAGCCCGACCCCGGTCGGATTCGAGCCCAAGGGCCGGCTGAACGTCGACGTACCGGTGCTGTATGCCGCCACGTTTCGGGTCGGAAAGCGGGCCGCGCAGGTCACCCTTCAGTTGGTGCGCGACGGCGAGCTCGCCTGGTCGCTCGCGCCGCCCTGCCCGACCGCCGCGCTCGCCGCCCGCTACTGCACGGTGACCGAGTTCCCTGGTGGCGAGCGCCTGCGAGCCCGGCGGATGCTCACCGGTTTCGGCTCGCGCCCCGACTCGGCACGGCCGACGGGAAGCAACAGCTACCTGATCGAGTCGCTTCGCCCGGACGGCACGCTGGTCCGCCTCCATCTCACGCAGGACAAGCCGGCGCTCTCGATGGAACAGACGATCGAGATTGCACGGGAGCCGTCGCTCGTCCTGGCCCCCCGGCCACCGGCGGGAACCGCCACTGCGCAGACCTTCGATTCCCGCGGGTGGGAGAATCACGGCGCTACGTCGGATGCGCCCATGGCCGCGCTCGACGCCATCTCACCGGACGGGATGATTTACCTGCTGCCCTTCCAGCAAGGGGGCCTCGGGCTAAACGGCCCAACTTCGCTGTCGTACAACTTCATGGTGCAGCGAGGCGGGCTGGCCGGCGACGGGGAGATCATCGTGGAGCGCCGCGCGGCCCTGGTGCTGAGCTGCGCCACGGTCGGGGCGCTCCCGCCCGCGACGCACCGGGCGCACGCGCATGACGGCGAGTGCACCGAGTCGACCCGCCCGGACGGGAACCGGGTCGTCACGATCGTCTCCCGTCCGGCCGGGTCGGTGGTCTACAGCGTGTTCGTCCAGCGACCCGACCGCGGCACGGTCGAGGTGGTGATCGACAACCGGCCCAACACCGGAGGCGCCTCGGACATGCCGACGGACGGAGACTTCGGGCGTCGCTGGCCGAAGGGCGTCAAGGGTGGCGCGACCCCGCCGCTCACTCTGGAGCAGGTCACGGCGCTTGCCGGTCACCCGGATCTGATCAACCTGTTGCCCTGACCGGATAAGACGGACGCCCCGGGCCGGACCGGTCCAGGGCGTCCGCCACCAGCGGGCCGACCGGTGGCGGCGCGAGCCCGTACGCGAGAATGAGGGCCGTGACGACGATCCCGAACGTGCTCGCCAACCGGTACGCCTCGCCCGAACTGGTCGCCCTCTGGTCGCCGGAGGAGAAGGTCCGGATGGAGCGCCGGCTCTGGCTGGCGGTGCTCAAGGCCCAGCGTGATCTCGGCGTGCCGGTGCCGGACGGCGTGGTCGAGGCGTACGAGCGGGTGGTCGACGACGTCGACCTGGCCTCGATCGCGGCGCGGGAGCGGGTCACCCGGCACGACGTGAAGGCCCGGATCGAGGAGTTCAGCGCGCTCGCCGGGCACGAGCACGTGCACAAGGGGATGACCTCCCGGGACCTCACCGAGAACGTCGAGCAGCTCCAGATCCGTGCCTCACTGGAGCTGATCCGGGACCGGGTGGTCGCCACGCTGGCCCGGCTGGGCTGGCACGCGGGCGAGTACTCGGCGCTGGTGATGACCGGCCGGTCGCACAACGTCGCCGCGCAGGCCACCACGCTCGGCAAGCGCTTCGCGTCCGCCGCGGAGGAGCTGCTGATCGCGTACGAGCGGCTGGAGGACCTGATCGGCCGCTACCCGCTGCGCGGGATCAAGGGGCCGGTGGGTACCGCCGCCGACCAGCTCGACCTGTTCGACGGCGACGCCGGGAAGGTGGCCGAGCTGGAGCGCCGGGTCGCCGGGCACCTGGGCTTCAGCCGGGTGCTGGACAGCGTCGGCCAGGTCTACCCGCGTTCGCTGGACTTCGACGTGCTCTCCGCGCTGGCCCAGGTGGCCGCCGCGCCGTCGTCGCTGGCCACCACGATCCGGCTGATGGTGGGCCAGGAGCTGGTCACCGAGGGCTTCAAGCCGGGCCAGGTCGGGTCCAGCGCCATGCCGCACAAGATGAACACGCGCTCGTCGGAGCGGGTGAACGGCTTCGCGGTGATCATCAGGGGTTACCTGTCGATGGTCGGTGAGCTGGCCGGTGACCAGTGGAACGAGGGCGACGTCTCCTGCTCGGTGGTACGCCGGGTCGCGTTGCCGGACGCCTTCTTCGCCGCCGACGGGCTGTTCCAGACGTTCCTCACCGTGCTGGACGAGTTCGGCCCGTACCCGGCGGTGATCAACCGGGAGCTGGAGCGCTTCCTGCCGTTCCTCGCCACGACGAAGATCCTGGTGGCAGCCGTACGCCGGGGTGTCGGCCGGGAGGTCGCGCACGAGGTGATCAAGGAGCACGCGGTCGCCGTGGCGCTGGCCATGCGGGAGCAGGGCGCGGCGGAGAACGACCTGTTCGACCGCCTGGCCGCCGACGGCCGACTGGGCCTGACCCGGGCCGAGATCGACACCCTGGTGGCCGACCGCAACGCCTTCGTTGGCGCCGCCGCCGACCAGGTCAACCGCGTGACCGAGAGGATCACCGGTGTGGTCGAGTCCCACCCCCAGGCCGCGACCTACTCCCCACCCCCCATCCTCTGACCCAGGCCCTTTCCCCGGCGATCATGAAGTTGGCGGCACTCAGGGAGATCATTCCTGCCGTCAACTTCATGATCGACGCCGCAAAGCGAGGGGTCAGGGGCCGGTGGGGGTTTCGGCTGCGGAACTCAGGTTGGGGGCGCTGGCCGGTTCGGCGATGCCGCCCGGGGCGGAGGCGATCTCCGGGTCGTGGGCGGTCTCGGCCGCGATCGCCGGCTGGTCCGGCGGCATGACGTCCGGCATCTTGGGCGCGACGATCACCGCCGTGCCGTACGCGCAGATCTCCATCCACATCTCGCCGCAGTCGCGGCTGTCGAAGCGCATGCCGATCACCGCGTTCGCGCCGAGGCGGCGGGCCTCCTCGCCGAGCCGGGCCACCGAGTCGGTACGCCACCGGGTCAGGTTGTCCGGCGCCAGCGGGTCGTATGCGCCACCGCGCAGGTTCTTGACCCCCTCGCGGTACGGGTTGCGGGTCCTCGCCATCGACGAGACCACTTCGCCGAGGATCTGGCGGATCTCGTAGCCAGGCAGTTGATCCGTCGTCACGACCAGCACGTTTCCGATGCTGTCAGCCCTCGGCCGGGTGGTTCGGGAGCCGTGTTCAGCTGATCGCATGCTGAAAAACGACGCGGCGCGGACGGCCGGGCTGCTCCCGGCCGATCCGCGCCGCATCGGCATCAACCGTCAGACACCGGCCGTCGAGGCGATCCAGGACCGGTTGTACGCGACACTGCCGTAGTTCTGGATGCTCTGGCCGTCGGCGGTGGAGGCCACGCCGACCTGCTGGCCGTTGTAGAACTGCGGGCCACCCGAGTCGCCCCGCCAGGCGTTGCCGTTGACCCGGGTGCTCCGGATCGCCTGGCCGCCGTACGCGTCGGTGACGCTGGTGCTGGTCACCCGTACGCTCGCGGTCTTGAGCTGGGGCGACGCGCCGCAACCGCTGTAGCAGGTCATGCCCCAGCCGTAGATGGTGTTCGTGGAGCCGACCGGCGGGTTGCTGCTGGCGAGCGAGACGGCGGAGGTGCTGACCGTGCTGGACAGGCGCAGCAGGGCCAGGTCGTAGCGGGTGTAGGAGGCGCTCACGGTGCGGGTGACGCCACCCGAGGCGTAGTAGACGCTGCCGACCCGCACGGACATGGTGCCGCTGACGCAGTGCCGGGCGGTGAGCACCCACTGGGGCGCGATCACGCTGCCGGAGCAGGTGAACGAGCCGTTGCTGAAGACGGCGGCGGCCCAGGGCGCGGACGAGACGGTGCCGCCACCGATGATCGGCTGCGGGCCGGCCGGCGCGGCGGCGGCGCCGGAGGCGGTGGCCAGGACACCGGCCAGCGCGGTGGTCAGCACGGCGAGCAGGGGACGGAGGCGCATGTCGGGGCTCCTTCTGCGCGACGCCCGGGGTTGCCGGGCAGAATGACACCCGCCGGACGGGGGAGCCGGCGAGAGACATCGATCGGGTGCATCGACATCTGACGATGCATGCTACGGGCGTGCCTCGCGGTGTCACAAGAGATGAATCGAAAAACGCCGATGGCGTGACGTCCGCCGCGTGTCGCGTCGACGTGCTGTCGGATACCTGTCCAAGCTGGGGCGTTTCGCAGCAGAATGCCTGGTAGAGGGGGGTGCGGAGGGTCACCCACAGGCACCGAGCGCAACGAATTCGCATCGACGCAGCAACGAACGGGCAACGGTGCCCGGCCGGCGTCGCCGGTCCCGCCCGGCACTGCCGGAACTGCCCCCGGCCGGTTCGGGCCGGGCGGTATCTGCCAGGTAGGCTGGCTGCGCTCGCCCGATAGTGGGCCGGCACCCAACTGCGTACACAGTCAGGAGTGCCCCGTGCCTCGCGTCGTAGTCGACGTCATGCTCAAGCCCGAGATCCTCGATCCGCAGGGCCAGGCCGTCGCGAACGCGCTGCCCCGGCTCGGCGTCAGCGACGTCGCCTCGGTTCGGATCGGCAGGCGGATCGAGATCGAGTTCACCGGCGAACCGGACCTGGACCGGGCCCGCGAGATCGCCGACAAGCTGCTGGCCAACCCGGTCATCGAGGACTTCACCGTCCGCGTGGTAAACACCGACGAGACCGCGGGCGCGCAGTCGTGACCGCCCGGGTCGGTGTGGTGACCTTCCCCGGCTCGCTCGACGACGGGGACGCGGCCCGCGCCGTGCGGATCGCCGGCGCCGAGGCGGTCCGGCTCTGGCACGGCGACCCGGACCTGCACGGGGTGGACGCCGTCGTCCTGCCCGGCGGCTTCTCCTACGGTGACTACCTGCGCTGCGGCGCCATCGCCCGGTTCGCCCCGGTGATGGAGACGATCGTCCAGGCCGCGCGAGGTGGCCTGCCGGTCCTCGGCATCTGCAACGGCTTCCAGATCCTCTGCGAGGCGCACCTGCTGCCCGGCGCGCTCACCCGCAACCAGCACCTGCACTTCCGCAACCGGGACCAGGTCCTGCGGATCGAGGCCACCGGCACCGCCTGGACCAACGCGTTCCAGCCGGGCCAGGAGGTGCTCGTCCCGGTCAAGAACGGCGAGGGCTGCTACGTCGCGGACGCCGCGACGCTCGACCGGCTGGAGGGCGAGGGCCGCGTCGTCGCCCGCTACGTCGGCGGCAACCCCAACGGATCGCTGCGCGACATCGCCGCGATCACCAACGAGGCCGGCAACGTGGTCGGCATCATGCCGCACCCCGAGCACGCGGTGGAGGCGCTCACCGGCCCGTCCCTGGACGGCCTCGGCTTCTTCACCTCGGTGCTCAAGCACCTGGTGGGAGCGCCGGCGTGATGGTGGCCGTGATCATCGGTCGGCTCACCCGCCGCACGGGCGGCGAGCGCAACAAGGAGACGTCATGACCACCCATCCGGACCCGGCCCTGCGGGAGCCGCAGGGCGGCCCGACCGACGAGTGGGCGCCGGGCGTGGACACCGTCCCCCGGGCCGCCGAGACGCCGGAAGAGCTTCAGCCGTACGCCGAGCTGGGCCTCCGCGACGACGAGTACGACCGGATCCGGCACATCCTCGGCCGCCGGCCCACCCAGGCCGAGCTGGCCATGTACTCGATCATGTGGAGCGAGCACTGCTCCTACAAGTCGAGCAAGGTGCACCTGCGCCAGTTCGGGGAGAAGGCCCCGCCGAGCGACCGGCTGCTCGCCGGCATCGGGGAGAACGCCGGCGTGGTCCAGGTCTCCGACGAGCTGGCGGTGACCTTCAAGGTCGAGTCGCACAACCACCCGAGCTTCGTCGAGCCGTACCAGGGCGCGGCGACCGGCGTCGGCGGCATCGTCCGCGACATCCTCGCCATGGGCGCGCGCCCGGTCGCCGTGATGGACCCGCTGCGCTTCGGCGCGGCCGACCACCCGGACACCGCCCGGGTGCTGCCCGGCGTGGTCGCCGGCGTCGGCGGCTACGGCAACTGCCTCGGCCTGCCCAACATCGGCGGCGAGGTCGTCTTCGACCCCTGCTACCAGGGCAACCCGCTGGTCAACGCGCTCTGCCTGGGCGTGCTGCCGGTCGACCGCCTGCAGAAGAAGGACGCCACCGGCCCCGGCAACATCGTGGTCCTGATGGGCGCCAAGACCGGCCGCGACGGCATCGGCGGCGTGTCGGTGCTGGCCAGCGCCACCTTCGACGAGGGCAGCGAGCAGCGCCGCCCGTCCGTGCAGGTCGGCGACCCCTTCATGGAGAAGCTGCTCATCGAGGCGTGCCTGGAGCTGTACGACGCCGAACTGGTCGTCGGCATCCAGGACCTCGGCGGCGCCGGCCTGACCTGCGCGCTCACCGAGACGGCCGCCTCGGCCGGAACCGGCATGCGGGTGTGGCTGGAGCGGGTGCCGCTGCGTGAGCCGTCGATGGAGCCGCACGAGATCCTGGCCAGCGAGTCCCAGGAGCGGATGCTGCTCGTCGTGTCGCCGGACAAGCTCGACGCGGTCCTCAAGACCGCCGAGAAGTGGGGCGTCTGGGCCACCGCCATCGGCGAGGTCACCGCGCCGTCCCCGGACGGCCAGCCGGGCCGCCTGGTCGTCACCTGGCGTGACCAGCTCGTGGTGGACGTGCCGCCGGGCTCGCTCGTCGACGACGGCCCGGTCTACGCCCGGCCGATGCGCGAGCCGGCCGACCTGATCCTGCTCCAGGCCGACCGCGCCGAGACGCTGCCCCGGCCGAACACCCCGGAGGCGCTCCGGGAGACCGTGCTGCGCATGATCGCGTCGCCCAACCTGGCCGACAAGACCTGGGTCACCGAGCAGTACGACCGCTACGTGCTCGGCAACACCGTGCTCGCCCAGCCGGAGGACTCCGGCGTGATCCGGATCGACGAGCGCAGCGGCCTCGGCGTCGCGCTCTCCGTCGACGGCAACGGCCGGTACGCCCGCCTCGACCCGTACCACGGGACGAAGCTGGCGCTGGCCGAGGCGTACCGGAACGTGGCGGTGACCGGCGCGAAGCCGATCGCGGTCACCAACTGCCTGAACTTCGGCTCGCCGGAGGACCCGGGCGTGATGTGGCAGTTCGCCGAGGCCGTACGCGGCCTGGCGGACGGCTGCCTGGAGCTGGGCATCCCGGTGACCGGCGGCAACGTCAGCTTCTACAACCAGACCGGCGCGGCGGCC
This sequence comes from Micromonospora sp. HB375, assembly GCF_017872985.1. Taxonomy (NCBI): domain Bacteria; kingdom Bacillati; phylum Actinomycetota; class Actinomycetes; order Micromonosporales; family Micromonosporaceae; genus Micromonospora; species Micromonospora sp. HB375. The sequence continues at coordinate 58,003 of NZ_JAGGJO010000001.1, forward strand.
ATCCACCCGACCCCGGTGGTCGGCGTGCTCGGCGTGCTCGACGACGTGGCGAACCGGGTGCCGATGGGCTTCGTGCCCCGCGCGGCCGGCGACCACGACCAGCTCTTCCTGCTGGGCGAGACGCACGTCGAGCTGTCCGGCTCGGAGTGGGCCTGGGTGACCCACGAGCACCTGGGCGGCATCCCGCCGCAGGTCGACCTGGCCCGTGAGCGGCAGCTCGCCGAGCTGCTGGCCGAGGCGGCCCGCGTCGGTCACCTCAGCTCGGCGCACGACCTCTCCGACGGCGGCCTGGCGCAGAGCCTGGTCGAGTCGGCCCTGCGCCGCGGTGTCGGCGCCCGGGTCGTGGTGCCGGAGCACTTCGCCGGTGGCTCGATGCCGTTCGTGTTCCTGTTCAGCGAGTCCGCCGGCCGGGCGCTGGTGTCGGTGCCGCGCGGGCACGAGAAGGCGTTCACCGCCCTCTGCGCCGAGCGCGGCGTGCCGTGGGAGTTCATCGGCGTCACCGACCCGGCCTCCGGCGCGCTGGAGGTGCACGGCCAGTTCCGGATCGGCCTGGACGAGCTGCGCGAGGCGCACAGCGGCACGCTGCCGCGCCTGTTCGGCGTGGCCGAGGCGGCGCGGGTGGAGGTGGCGGCGACCCGTACCGGGACCACCACCGTGCTTCCGGCCACCGCCGAGCAGCCGGTCGGCGTGGACCCGGCCGAGGTCGCCTCCGAGCCGATCGCCGAGACGGGCACGGACGCCTCGCCGGCCGAGGCGCCCGCGCCGGCCGCCACCGACTCCGCTCCGGCCGCGTCCGACGCGGATTCCGACGAGACCGCGCCGGCCGCCGACGCGACCCCGGCGCAGGACGCTTCGGCGCCTGCCGACGGGTCCGACGGCCCGGCTCCCGGTGAGCCGGCGCCGGACCGGCGCTGAGGCCCCGGCCTTGGCCGTTTTCGCCCAGCCCGGTGCCGGTGCCCGCTTCGACTGGGGACTGACCGGGGCGGCGGAGCTCGGCCGGGTCTGCGCCGCCCTGGTGGTGGTGGACGTGCTGTCGTTCACCACCGCCGTGGAGGTGGCGGTGAGCCGCGGCATGCGGGTGCACCCGTTCCCGTGGGGCGAGCAGGCCGCCGACTACGCCCGCCGGGTCGGCGCCGTAGCCGCGGTGGGCCGCCGGAGGACGACAGCGGAGCACCCGTGGTCGCTCTCCCCGGCGGCGCTGCGGGCCGCGCCCGTCGTCGCCGACCTGGTGCTGCCGTCGCCGAACGGCTCGGCGATCAGCGCCGCCGCGAGCGCCACCGGAGTGCCGGTGGTCGCGGCCTGCCTGCGCAACGCGCGCGCCGTCGGGCGCTGGCTCCGCACCCAGGGGTACGGCTCGACCGACGCTCCCGTGGGTGTGGTGGCGGCCGGGGAGCGCTGGCCCGACGGGTCACTGCGGCCCTGCGTGGAGGACCAGCTCGGCGCGGCCTGCGTGCTCGACGCGCTCGCCGGGGTGCCCGGCGGACTTTCGGTGGAGGCAGCGATGGCGCTGGCCGCGCTCGCCAGCACCCCTGATGTGCCGGCGGCGGTGCGGGGGTGCGTGTCCGGCCGGGAACTCGCCGAGGGTGGCTTCGCCGAGGACGTCGACGTCGCGACCGAGGTCGGCGTCTCCGACGTGGTGCCGGTGCTGCGCCAGGACTACTTCGCCGCCGCCTGAGTCACCGGCTCCACCACCCGCTCGACGGGGTATCAACCAACGACTGTGGCCGCCCGCGAACGCGGGCGGCCACAGTCATGCGTGCTGGTGGCTGTCAGTCGTCCAGCCAGTCGAGACGCCGGCCGCCGCGGTCCCCCTGCGCGTCCGGGCGGGCGCGACCGGCCTGCGCCGGGTCGTTGGGGTAGGCGTTGTCGTAGCCGCCACCGCGCTGCTGCGGCGGCTCCTGGCCGTAACCACCCTGCTGGCCGTAACCACCCTGCGGGGACTGGCCGTAGCCGTCGCCGTATCCGCCGCCCTGCTGGCCGTATCCGCCCGCCTGGTGCCCGCCGTCGTATCCGCCGGTGCTGCCGTAGCCGCCACCGGCCGGGGCGTTGTCGTAACCGCCCTGCTGGCGACCGGCGTCGTAGCCACCGGCCGGGCTGTCGTATCCACCGGCCGGAGCGTCGCCGTAGCCGCCCTGCTGGCGGCCGGCGTCGTAGCCACCGGCCGGGGCGTCGTACCCGCCTGCGGGCGCGCTGTCGTAGCCACCAGCCGGGGCGTCGCCGTATCCACCGGTGGCCCGGCCACCGCCGTAGCCCGCGTCGCCGTACCCGCCGGCCGGGGCGTCGCCGTAGCCACCGGCGCCGCCGTAGCCGCCCGCCGGGGCGTCGCCGTAACCGCCCTGCTGGCGGCCGCTGTCGTAGCCGCCGGTGGGCGCGTTGTCGTAGCCACCCGAGGCGGCGCCGTACCCGCCGCCGGAGCGGTAGCCGTCACCCTGCTCCGCGCCGCGGCCGTACCCGGCCGGGCCGGACTGGTCGTACCCGCGGTCCTGCTCCGGCTGGTAGGTGCTGGTCGGGTACGGGTCGGCCGCCGGCGCGTACTGCGTGCTGTCGCCGGTGTAGCGGCCGGTGGGCTCGTCGAAGCGCTCGTTGCCGTAGCCGCCGCCCTGGGCCGCGTATCCGGCCGCGCCGGCCGCGGCGCCCGCGGCGTAGTCCGGGCTGCCGTAGCCGGCCCCGGAGGACGGACCGTTGCCGTAGCCGCCGCCCGAGGAGGGCGCGGTGCCGTATCCGCCGCCGGAGGCGGGCGCGTCGCCGTAGCCGTTGCCGGCGCCGTAGCCGCCCTGCCCGGGCGCGTCGTCGCCGTAGCCGTACCCGGCCTGTCCCGCGCCGACGCCGTACGCCGGTCCGGGCGGTGCGCCGTACGGGTCCGGTGGGACGTCGTCCACGACCGGCCGCTGGAGCATGGTGGGGGCGTCGCTGATCGACGGGCCGCCGACCATCGTCGCCGCCGGTCCGGCGCCCATGCCGTTCACCACGCGGGTCTGGTCGTCGGTGCCGTGGTAGGCGCCCCGGGCCGCGGGGATCGCGCCGGCCGCGGCGGCGCCGCCCGGGCCACCCGGACCGACCGGTCCACCCGGGCCGTCGCCGTCACCGTCGTCGCCCTCGTTCTTGCGCCGCATGTAGAGCAGCACGATGGTGCCCACACCGACGGCGACGAACAGGCCGCCGAGCAGGATCAGCAGCCAGGAGCCCATGCCCCCGGAGTCCTCGTTCGCGGTCGGCTCCTGGGCGGCCGGCGCGTCGGTGGCCGGGGTGTCGGCCGGGTCCTCCTCGAGCGGCTCGTCCGACGGCGGGGCGGACTCACTCGCCGACGGGGTGGCGCTCGGGCTCGCCGACGCCCGCAGCTGAATGCTGAGCCGGACGCCGGTCACGGACTGGCCGGCGCTGGCGTTTATCGACCTGGCGACCGGGGTGGCGCCGTCGGTCGAGGCACCCACCTCGATCCGGCCGGGCGCGATCGGGTTGGAGTCGGAGCCGCTGAAGCTGAAGTTGCCGTTGCCGCTGGTGTTGGTACGGCGCTCCTTGCCCGCGCTGTCGCGCAGCATCACGAGGGCGCCTTCGATCGGGTCGCCGTCGGCGTTTACCACCTTGCCGGACACCGTCTTGACGGTCTGCGGCTGCTGCGGCTCCTGCGCGGCGGCTCGCACCGTTAGAGAAAGGGACGCGCTGTTCGAGTCGCTCGGCGTCTCTGCGGTGAATTGAACGCTTGCACCGTCGGTTGCCGACGCGTTGGCGCTGGCCTTTAGCGTTACTGGCACATTGCGTTGTCCAACGACAGCAGTTGGCGCATTGCAGCCCGCGCTGCACGTGACGCCTGCCGGCAGACCGGCCACCCTGATCGTGACCTGGGTTGGGCCGGGATCGGTGACCTTGACTCTCACCTGAACGGAGGCGTCGCTGCCGGCGCTGATAGTCACAGCACCCGGGTTGACGCTGACTTCCGGGGGCTCCGCGAGGGCGGGGGTGGCGGGGACGGTGAGCAGGGCGCCGAAGACCAGCGCTACGACCACACCGGCCCGCTGCTTCCAGGCACGTCGGTGTGTTGACACGTCCACCGCCTTCCGGGTCTGATCTCTCCGCCGGCCGCTCGGCCGAGGTTGATCACTCACGGTACGAATAACGCCGTCGGCAACTATGCCTTGTCTGACCGGATCATCTCTACCCAGGGCCGCCGCAGGGCGGCGTTCTGCCGGGTCGTATCGTCCCGTCGTGTCCTCTCCGCACGCTTATTCCGAAGCGGTACTCGCCGCCCTGGCGGCGCTGGACGAGGGGCGTACGCCCGAACGGCCGGTCCTCCGGGAGGCGGTCCGGACCCTCTTGGCTGCCCTCACGGATCGCGCCCCCGGCCGATCGGTGGAGGTGCGCGTCCCACCCTACGGTGCGGTGCAGTGCGTGAGTGGTCCACGACACACCCGCGGCACGCCCCCGAACGTGGTGGAGATGGACCCGCCGACGTGGCTGGCGCTCGCCACCGGACGCCTCGACTGGGCGCGAGCGGTCACCGACGGTCGCGTACGGGTGTCGGGCAACCGGGCCGACCTTTCCGCGTACCTCCCGATTTAGCCGGCGGACGGCCGCAAACTGCACTCACCCTGAGCGGGGACTCCGTGACTGTCGGTATCGACTGCTGTTCGCGTACACTGAGAGCCGACGACGGTCCCGGCCCATAGCGTGCGGAGCTGACCCCCGACTCCGCCAGGCCAGTTCAGACCCCACCAAGAGGGAGCGGCAGGTGCCCCGAGGCGATGGCCGGCTGAGCCACGACCTTGACCCCGAGCGACCCGGCCCCCAGGACGCGTGCGGCGTCTTCGGCGTCTGGGCCCCCGGGGAAGAGGTCGCCAACCTCACCTACTTCGGGCTCTACGCCCTCCAGCACCGGGGCCAGGAGGCCGCGGGCATCGCAGTGAGCGACGGTTCCGGCGTCGTGGTCTACAAGGATCTCGGCCTGGTCGCCCAGGTGTTCGACGAGCCGACGCTGGCGAGCCTGCGCGGGCACGTCGCGATCGGGCACGCGCGCTACTCCACCACCGGCGGCTCGACCTGGGAGAACGCCCAGCCGACGATCCGCGCCACCAGCGCCGGCACCACCATCGCGCTGGCGCACAACGGCAACCTGGTCAACACCGCCGAGCTGCAGCGCGAGGCCGCAGTGCGCGGGCTCGACCCGGACGGCTCGACGAACGACACCTCGCTGGTGACGATGCTGCTGGCCAGCCGGCCCGACCTGTCGGTCGAGGCGGCGGCGCTGGAGGTGCTGCCGCAACTGCGCGGCGCGTTCAGCTTCGTGTTCATGGACGAGTCGACGCTCTACGCGGCGCGCGACGCGCACGGCGTACGCCCGCTGGTGCTCGGCCGGCTCGAACGCGGCTGGGTGGTGGCCAGCGAGACCGCCGCGCTGGACATCGTCGGCGCGAGCGTGGTCCGCGAGGTCGAGCCGGGCGAGCTGATCGCCATCGACGAGAACGGGCTGCGCTCCAGCCGGTTCGCCGCGCCCGAGCCCAAGGGCTGCCTCTTCGAGTACGTGTACATCGCCCGGCCGGACGCCACCATCGCCGGCCGTAACGTGCACGCCGCGCGGGTGCAGATCGGCCGTCAGCTCGCCAAGGAGCACCCGGTCGAGGCCGACCTGGTGATCCCGGTGCCGGAGTCCGGCACGCCGGCCGCGATCGGCTACGCCGAGGAATCAGGCATCACCTACGGCCAGGGCCTGATGAAGAATCCGTACGTCGGGCGCACCTTCATCCAGCCCTCGCAGACGCTGCGCGCGCTCGGCGTCCGGCTGAAGCTGAACCCGCTGCGGCAGAACGTACGCGGCAAGCGCCTGGTGGTGGTGGACGACTCGATCGTCCGCGGAACCACCCAGCGGGCGATCGTCCGGTTGCTGCGCGAGGCGGGCGCCCTGGAGGTCCATGTCCGGATCTCCTCGCCGCCGGTGAGCTGGCCCTGCTTCTACGGCATCGACTTCGCCACCCGGGCCGAACTGCTGGCCAACGGGCTGGACAACGAGGGCATCCGGCGCTCGATCGGCGCCGACACGCTCGGGTACGTATCGCTGCCCGGTCTCATCGCCGCGACCGAGCAGCCGAAGAGCCGGCTCTGCCGGGCGTGCTTCGATGGGGAGTATCCGATCGAACTGCCGGCCGGGAACCTGATCGGCAAGCACGTGCTCGAAGGAGTGGGACGCCGGGTCGCCGCCGAGGCGGCCGGGCCGACCGGTCCGCTCGTCGCCACACCGACCCACCACCCGTAGCACCACCGACGCGGGTCCGGCCGCTCCGGGCTCGCGGGAACCACAAAGGGGAGAACCGTGACGCACGTGTCCGAGCGCAGCGGCGCAGGATCCAGCCCGACGGGCGCCGGCGGCGACCGCCAGCCCTGGTCGGCGGGGTCCGGCCGGACGCAGCGCAAACGCTCGGTCTCGTACGCCGACGCCGGGGTGTCGATCGAGGCGGGCGACCGCGCGGTCGAGCTGCTCAAGTCCAAGGTCAAGGAGACCCGGCGCCCGGAGGTCCTGGGTGACCTGGGCGGCTTCGCCGGCCTGTTCCGGCTGGACACGAAGAAGTACAAGAATCCGATCCTGGCCTCCTCGACCGACGGCGTCGGCACCAAGCTGGTGATCGCGCAGCAGCTCGACATCCACGACACGGTCGGCATCGACCTGGTCGCCATGGTCGTCGACGACCTGGTCGCCTGCGGCGCCGAGCCGCTGTTCCTGCTCGACTACATCGCCACCGGCGAGGTCGTGCCGGACAAGGTCGCCGAGATCGGCGCGGGCATCGCGGACGGCTGCCGGTACGCCGGCTGCGCGCTGCTGGGTGGCGAGACCGCCGAGCACCCGGGCGTGCTGCGCCCCGACGAGTACGACATCTCCGCCACCGGCGTCGGCGTGGTGGAGGAGAGCGAGATCCTCACCCCGGAGCGGGTGGAGGTGGGTGACGTGGTGATCGCCATGCGCTCCTCCGGCCTGCACTCCAACGGCTACTCCCTGGTCCGGCACGTGCTGCTGGGCGCCGGCCGGATGCGGCTGGACGTGGTGATCGACGACTTCGGCCGCCAGCGGACGCTCGGCGAGGAGCTGCTCACCCCGACCAAGATCTACGCGCAGGACTGCCTCAAGCTGATCGCCGAGGCCGAGGTGCGGGCGCTGGCCCACGTCACCGGCGGCGGCATCCCCGGCAACCTGGTCCGGGTGCTGCCGGAGCACGTCGACGCCGTGGTCAACCGCTCCACCTGGAAGCCGCAGCCGATCTTCGATCTGATCCAGACCAAGGGCCGGATCGAGGACCCGGAGATGGAGGCGACGTTCAACATGGGCGTCGGCATGTTCGCGATCGTCTCCGCCGAGGACGCCGACCGCGCGCTGGCCACCCTGACCGGCCGGGGCGTGGACGCCTGGCAGGCGGGCGAGATCATCGAGGGGTCCGGCAACGTGCAGATGGTCGGGCAGCACACCCGGGGCTGATCACCCTGCGCCGATCGGCCGGGCACCTGATCGGGGGTTCACCCGAGCGGTCGCCGCGGCCTAGCCTGGAGGTTCGGTTTTCAGGCAGGCGGGGGAGGTGCTGATGGCCGCACGTGCGCCCGAAGGGATGCGGGGTATCGCCGCCGTCCCGTCGTACGTGGTGATGCAGCCGACCACCCTGTGCAACCTCGACTGCGCCTACTGCTACCTGCCGCTTCGGGCGGCCGATCGGCGGATGCCGGTGGCCGTCGCCGAGGCGGTGGCGGCGTCGGTGAACCCGTGGGCGACGGGTGGTCGCTTCTCCGTGGTCTGGCACGGCGGGGAGCCGCTCGCGGCCGGCCGGGAGCATCTGGCCGCCCTGCTGGCGCCGTTCGGGCCGGACGTCGAGCACCACGTGCAGACGAACGCCACGCTGATCGACGACGCCTGGTGCGCGTTCTTCGCCGAGCACCGGGTGCGGGTCAGCGTCAGCGTGGACGGGCCACGGGCCCGCAACGCCGAGCGGGTCACCCGGGGCGGGCGGCCCGCGTACGACCGGATCGTGGCCGGCGTGGCGGCGCTGCGCCGCCACGGCGTGCCGTTCTCGGCGCTGGCTGTGGTGTCCCGGCCGGAGCCGGGCCTGGCGACCGAGCTGTACGACTACTTCCTCGACCTGGGCTGCGACGTGCTCGGCGTCAACATCGAGGAGACCGAGGGCGTCAACACCCGGACCAACGCCCGGGACGCGGGCGCGGTCACCGGGTTCTGGGCGGAGCTGGTCGCGGCCTGGCGGCGTGATCCCCGGATCCACCTGCGCGAGGTGGAGTGGTCGCTGCGGTACGCGGGCGCGGTGCTGGCCGGCACCGCCGACGACCTGCTGCCCCGCCGCCTCGACCCGATCCCGACGGTCGGGCACGACGGTTCGGTGGTGGTGCTCTCGCCGGAGCTGGCCGGCTTCACGGACCCGCACTACGGCGACTTCACCAGCGGGAACGTGCTCACCACCCCGCTGGGCGAGATCCTCGCCGACGCGGCCGGCACGCCCTGGGTGGGCGAGTTCCTCACCGGCGTGGAGGCGTGCCGGACGTCCTGCGCGTACTTCGGCTTCTGTGGGGGTGGGCACGCCGCCAACCGCTACTTCGAGCTGGGGCGTTTCGACGGTACGGAGACCGAGCACTGCCGGAACAGCAAGATCCGCCTACTGGAGGGAGTGTTGGAGCATGCCCGAGACCATCAGTGACACCGACCGGGGGGCAGTGGCCGACCGGGTGCGGGACGCCGCTGCGGGGCTTACCGCTCTGCTCCGTGAGGCGGAGGCGGCGCGGCTGCTGCGGGCGGAGGTGTCGGGCGGCGACGGCGCCAACGCGGTCTGCGCCTGGAACCACTTCGAGAACATCCCGACGTTCTACAACTGGAACAACCGGCCGCGCTGAGGGCTCGGTTCCGCGATCAGGGACCTGCCGGCGAGTCGGGGCGGCACCCCGGCACGGCAGGTCCCTGATCGTCGGTCGTACGCCGGCTCAGCAGAGCACATGCGTGAGCACGCGGGGGTTACCGCGTGCTCAGATGTGACCGGAGGTCAGCGGGTCGGACGAGCCCAGGTGTCCGGGTCGTCGTCCGCGTGGTCCTCGTCATCGTCGTCGACATACTCTTTGTAGTCGTCGTCGAAGTTGTGCTCAGACTTCCCACTACCCGCCAGTTCGCGCTGCAAGGCGGTTAGGTCGGTGTTCGGGGAGTGATACTTCAACTCCCGCGCCACCTTCGTCTGCTTGGCCTTAGCACGGCCGCGCCCCATGGCTCGACCCCCTCGCACAGAATGCGGGGCAGCCCGAAGGCGGGCCCCGATGACGTCAGGCATCTCTCGTGGCTCTTACGGTACATGGGGATGCCATCGTTCGGCACCTCGGGTCACCGTCGACCGGACCTGCGCGTCGCAGTGGTCCAGCCGTCACCAAGTGTACCGGGTAAGGGGTAAGGTCCGGGGCTGGCCGTGACAGCGGACAAATGGGTACGAACGGGCCCGAGGCTCAGCTTAACGCGCACGGCCTCCGGGGGTGGAGTCGCCGCTCCGCCCCCGGAGGTGAGCTTCACCGCAGATGGATCGCGCGCAGCCGGCCGACCTCGGCCATCCGCCGCTCGGCGAGCCGGTCCGCGGCCACCGCCGGGGGTACGCCCTCGTCGTCGGCGAGCTGGAGGATCTGCCGGGTGGTGTCGAAGATCCGGGTGGCGCGCAGCTTGGCGCGCTCGAAGTTGAAGCCCTCGATCTCGTCGGCCACCTGGATCACGCCGCCCGCGTTCACCACGTAGTCCGGGGTGTAGAGGATGCCCCGGTCGGCGAGCACCTTCTCGATGCCCGAGTGGGCGAGCTGGTTGTTCGCCGCTCCGGTGACGACCTTCGCCCGCAGCACCGGCACGGTCTCGTCGTTCAGCGCGCCGCCGAGCGCGCACGGGGCGTACACGTCGATGTCGGAGGCGACCAGCGCCGCGGTGTCGTCGACCAGGGTGACCTGCGGGTGGGTGGTGCGCGCCCACTCCAGGGCGCGCGGGTTCACGTCGGTCGCCACGACCTCGGCGCCGTCGTCGAGCAGGTGGGCGGTCAGGTACTTGCCGACCTTGCCCAGCCCGGCCACGCCGACCCGGCGGCCGGCCAGCGTCGGGCTGCCCCAGACGTGCTCGGCGGCGGCACGCATGCCCTGGAACACGCCCCACGCGGTGAGGATCGAGGAGTCGCCCGCGCCGCCGTGCTCCACGCTGCGGCCGGTGACGTACCGGGTCTCGCGCGCGATCACGTCCATGTCCGCGACGTACGTGCCGACGTCACAGGCGGTGTAGTAGCGGCCGTTGAGCGACTCGACGAAGCGGCCGTACGCGCGCAGCAGCGCCTCGCTCTTGATCTGCTCGGGGTCGCCCCAGATGACCGCCTTGCCGCCACCGAGGTCGAGGTTCGCCAGCGCGTTCTTGTAGGCCATGCCGCGGGAGAGGTCGAGCACGTCGGCGAGGGCGTCGGCCTCCGTGGCGTACGGGTAGAACCGGGTCCCGCCGAGCGCGGGGCCCAGCGCGGTGGAGTAGATCCCGATGATCGCCTTCAGGCCGGACTGCTTGTCCTGGCAGAACACGACCTGCTCATGCCCCGTGGAAACGGGGTCGTCGGTGCTGGCGAATACGCCCATGGCTGACTCCTGTGTCGGTGAGCGCCCTTGTGGGGAGCGGAACCTGGTGGCACGCCGGCGGGATGCTGCCGGTGTCTCTGAGCCTAATATCGGCCCGAACCGTACTGTCGCGCACGTCACGCCACGGGCTCACGGGCGGCGACGGGCGGTCCCGTCTCGTGGGAGGATCGCGCCGTGCCGTCGCTCTTCGCTTCATACCTGCGCGTGTACGAGCCGCTGACCGCCTTCGACCGGGACCGGCAGTCCTACTGGCGCCGGTACGTCAGCGAGGGCCGGGCGATCGCCCCGCTGGAAGGGCCGGTACGACAACGGACCGCCGTGATCGAGGCGCTGGGCGCGGGCTGGACCCGGCTGCCCGACCTGCCCGACGAGGCGTACGTCCTGGAGTCGGACGACTCGTTGCTGGTCTGCCCCTGGAACCTGCGCATCCGGGTCGCCGAGGCGGCGCTGAGCGCCCGCGACGGCGTGCCCTCGGTGCTGGCCGACGCGTTCGTGCCGCCGGTGCTCGCCGGGCAGGCCAAGGCCGTGGTGGAGGACTGGCGCAGCGGCGCCCGGGTGCTGGAGCACGGCGTGCCCCGGGTGCACGAGCAGATCGCCACCTGGGGCGTGCCGCTGCGCTGGTTCGTGCTGTTCGAGGCGGGTGAGCGGCACCTGGTCACCGAGCCGGAGCGGCGCGCGCTGCGCTACCGCACCGAGATCTCCAAGGCGCGCCGCCGCGCGTCGCGGGCGCTGTCGGTGCTGCGCAAGTCGATCGGCGAGGCGCCGATCACCGAGGCGGTCGAGGAGGCGGCCCGGTGGCTGGAGGAGTTCCACCCGCGCTCGGTGGTCGAGCTGGACTACGGCGGCCTGGTTCAACTGCTGCCGGACGAGACGCTCGAAGCCGACGACTCGACCGATCTGGTGGCCACCGGACTGTCCGGACTGGGCCGGGGCGAGGCCGAGGAGGCGTCCGCCGCGTACGACAAGCTGGTCGCCCGCTGGCGCGCGGTGCAGCTGTTGGAGCGCTGCAACTGACGCCCGGTTTACCCCGATAAGTGGTCTTGGACACGAGAGTGTCTCGTAGTTGATGCGTCACGAACCGTGATCATGAGTCCTAATAAGGTAGTTTCTGCGGCATAAAAGTCGTAAAAATCGGTCATGCTTCATCCGTCCGTCTAGGGACCTTCAGCCGTTCGGCCCATGTCGGACATCGGGGACTAGCCGGACCATGGGAGACGCGTCGGCCGGCGGGACCCCGGCCGATGTCTATACATGTGGAGGAGTGACCCCGATGGCATCGCGAACGCACGAACCTGAGCCGCTACTCACACCGGCCGAGGTGGCGTCGATGTTCCGTGTCGACCCGAAGACGGTGACCCGGTGGGCCAAGGCTGGCAAGCTCAGCGCCATCCGGACCCTTGGCGGCCACCGCCGCTACCGTGAGTCAGAGGTTCGGGCGCTACTGCAGGGGCAGATCCCCCAGCAGCGCCAGGGAGACTGACGAACCGGCGTTCTCCGGCGTTCCGATCAGGGGCGGTGCCGTCGCGGCGCCGCCCTTAATCGTGCCCGGGCTCAATCGTGTCCGGGGGCCGCGCCGTCCAGCACGATCCGCAGCCCCACCGTGCCCCCCTCGCCCCGGCGCAGCCGGCTGCCGAGCAGGCTCAGCCGCCCGATCAGCCGGTACTTCTGCTTGAGCAGGCCCCGCACCCGCCGGGTGCTCTCCGGATCGGCGATCGTCGCGTGTGCCGGCACCGCCTCGCCGTGCGGTCGCCCGCGCACGTCGCACGGCGCCACAGTGACCCGGCCGTCGCGCCGGATCCGCTTCACCTTGCCGGAGTCGGACACCGTCCACACCGCCAGCGAGTCACCGTCGCGTACCGCCCACACCGGTGTCGCCACCGCCCGGCCGTCCTTGCGGAACGTGGTGAGCAGGACGTACTTCTCCGCCGCCAGGCGGTCCAGGTCGGTCACGCCGCCCAGGATACGGCGGCCACGGCGCCGCCGACCCCCGGATAGCGTTGCGGGCATGACCGGGGAACCCGAGATCGGCGACGTGTTCGGCGAGATGATCCGCGACGCGTACGCGGTCGCCACCGGGATCGGACCCCGGCCGATGGCCGGTGGGCGCCTGCCCCGGCCGGTCATCGAGATCATCGAGCGGGACGACGGGCTGATCAACGGCGCGCCCGCCGGGCACTACCTGGACCCGCCGCAGCTGTGGCAGCCGCACGACCACCGGGCGGTGGACCGGGTACGCGGACATGTGCTCGACGTCGGCGTCGGCGCCGGACGGATCGCGCTGGAACTCCAGGAGCGCGGCGTGCCCGTCACCGGCCTGGACACCTCGCTGGGCGCGCTGCGGGTCAGCCGGCACCGGGGCGTACGCGACCTCGTCCACGGCACCGTCGACGAGCACACCGCCGACGGGCCGCGCTACGACACGTTCCTGCTGCTCGGCAACAACCTCGGGCTGTTCGAGGGGCGGGAACGGGCGCCGACGATGCTGGCCGCGCTCGCCGCCCTGGCCCGCCCCGGCGCCCGGGTGATCGCCCACGGCACCGACCCGTACGGCACCACCGACCCGGTGCACACCGCCTATCACGAGCGCAACCGGCAGCGGGGCCGGATCGGCGGGCAACTGCGGCTGCGGCTGCGCTACCGGCTGCTCGGCACCGGGTGGTTCGACTACCTGGTCTGCTCGCCCGAGGAGTTCGCCGAGCTGGTCCACGGCTCGCCGTGGCGACTGGCCGACGTGGACGACACCGACCACCCGTACTACCTCGCCACGCTGGAGCTGCGGCGTTAGGAAGGGCCCCTTTCAAGCGCCCAGGCGTTAACAAGGGGCCCTTCCTTACATGCTCAGACCTGGACGGTGGGGGTGGTCTGCTCCGGGGGCAGTCCGCCGTCGCCGTCGACCACCTCGTCCGGCGTGCCGTCCTCGTCGATGTCCACCATGGTGATGTCCACCTTGCCGTCACCGTCGGTGTCGAACTGGAACAGGTCGGCCTTGCCGTCGCCGTCGGTGTCCACCACCCACACGTCGGTCTTGCCGTCGTTGTTGGTGTCCGCGCGGAGCAGGTCCACCCGCTCGTCGCCGCGGGTCTCGACCGTCTCGGTGTTCTCCGCGCTCTCCGGTGCCTGGCTCATCTCGTTCCTTCCTTCGACGTTGACGGCCGTCCTTACCCCGTCCGCTCCGCCCCCACTCATCCCGGCGGCCCGGCCCTGCATAGGGTCGCATGCAGGAACGAGCGAGCGGACGGGCCCGGCGGCGGAGACCCCGCGCGCCCCCGCCGCGGCGAGGGGACACCGATGAGTGGTCGTTTTGTGGTCGTCGGGGCCGGCACCATGGGCCTCGGCATCGCGTACGTGGCGGCCGGCGCCGGGTACGCGGTCGAACTGGTCGAGGTCGACCCCGCGCGGGGCGCCGAGGCCGTCCGCCGGCTCGGCGAGCTGTGGGACCGGGGCGTGCAGCGCGGCAAGCTGACCGAGGAGGCCGCCACCGCCAACCGCGGGCGCGTCACGTTGCGGGCCGGGCTCACCGAGGTGCCCGAGGGCGCCGACGTGATCGTGGAGGCGGTGCCCGAGCGGCTCGACCTGAAGCGCGCCGTGCTGCGCGAGGCGGAGAGCCGCCGCCCCGCGCTGCTGGGCAGCAACACGTCCAGCATCCCGATCGCCGAACTGGCCGCCGGGCTGGACCGCCCGGCCGACTTCGTCGGACTGCACTTCTTCAACCCGGTCTGGGCGATGGCGTTGCTGGAGGTCGTGGTCGGCCCGGCCACCGCACCGCAGACCACCGAGGCGGCCGTCGCGCTCGCCGCCCGGCTGGGCAAGGACCCCGTCGTCGTACGCGACATGCCCGGCTTCGCCACCTCCCGCCTCGGCGTCACGCTCGGCCTGGAGGCGATCCGGATGGTGGCCGACGAGGTGGCGAGCCCGGCCGACATCGACAAGGCGATGGTGCTCGGCTACCGGCACCCGATCGGCCCGCTGGAGCTGACCGACCTGGTCGGACTGGACGTGCGGCTCGACATCGCGCGTACGCTCCAGGCCGCGTACGGGGACCGCTTCGCGCCGCCGCCGCTGCTGGTCGAGATGGTGGCCGCCGGGAAGCTCGGCAAGAAGTCCGGGCAGGGCTTCTACACCTGGAAGGACGGCCAGAAGAATTGAGCGGGCTGCGGATCGAGGAGCTGCCGGACCGGCTGGTGGTGACGCTGGACCGGCCGGAGAAACGCAACGCGATCGACGCCGACCTGGTGGCCGAGCTGCACGCGGTCTGCGCCGACCTGGAGGCACGCCCCCGGCTGCTGCTGCTCACCGGCGGGACGGCGGGCATCTTCGCCGGCGGCGCCGACATCGCCCAGCTGCGCGAGCGCGGCCGGCTGGACGCGCTGGCCGCCATCAACCAGGGCGTCTTCGCCCGCATCCGGGCGCTCCCGATGCCCACCGTGGCCGCGGTCGACGGGCCGGCGCTGGGCGGCGGCGCCGAACTCGCGTACGCCTGCGATCTGCGGGTGTGCACGGACCGCGCGGTCTTTGGTCAGCCCGAGGTGCGGCTGGGCATCCTGGCCGGCGCGGGCGCGACCTACCGGCTGCCGGCGTTGATCGGTGAGGCCCGCGCCAAGGAACTGCTCTTCACCGGCCGGCGGGTGGACGCCGCGGAGGCGCTGCGGATCGGGCTGGTGAACCGGGTGGTGGCCGAGCCGGACGAACTGCTGCCCACCGCGCACGGTCTGCTCGACGAGATGGCGAAGGGCTCCGCGCTGGCCCTGCGGCTGACCAAGCTGGCGGTGGACGCCCCGGCGGCCGCGCACCCGCAACTCGACCTGCTCAGCCAGGCGGTGCTCTTCGAGGACGAGGAGAAACACCGGCGGATGACCGAGTTCCTGGACCGGCGAAAGGCGCGCTGAGCCGGAACACGACGAGGGCCGCGCCGGTGTTCCCGGCGCGGCCCTCGTCGTCGGCTCTTCTCAGCGTCTGATCTGGACTCCGGCGTCGGCCAGAGCCGGGATCGCCGGCGCGGACTCGGCGAAGCCGATGAGCAGCAGCGCCTCCGGCCCGTACGCCTTGATCTCCTGGGCGATGCCGGAGAAGTCGACGGGGGTCTTCGGGTCCTCCGGCGGCTCGTAGGTCAGCAGCTTGACCCGGTCCGCGCCGATGCCGGCCTTCTCCAGCTCCGAACGGACGTTCTCCTGGAGGCCCTCGCCGTAGGAGTCCTTACGGGCCAGGATCGCGATCTTGCGCGGCCCGTCCCGGAGCATCACGTCGGCCAGCGCGCGACCCTGGAGGCTGTCCGGCGGGGCGGTACGGAAGTAGAGGCCGTTGTCGTCCACCGCGCTCAGCCCCGCGTCGGTGTTCGACGGCGAGAACAGGATCCGCCCGGCGGCCACCACGTCCGGCAGCACCGCCCGGGAGATGCCCGAACCACCGGCGCCGATGATGACGTGGACGCCCTCCCGGACGTGCGAGGCGACAGTGGCCTTGGCGACCGCCGGGTTGGTGCCGTCGTCGCCCTCGACCCACCTCACCGGCTCACCGAGCACACCACCGGCGGCGTTGACCTCGCGGAGCGCGAGCGCGGCGCCGGCGGCCAACGGCGGGTACGCCAGCGCCAGGTCACCGGTCTTCGGCAGGAGGCCGCCGAGGACCAGCGGCGCGTCCTTCGCCTTCCCGTCGCGCAGCTTGCGACCGCGCGGCGGCGTCTTGCTGCTCGCCCCGGACTCCTCACCGGCGCCGACGAACTCGGTCTTGCTGTCGTCGATCTTCTGGTTGTCGAAGTGCATGGTGCCGTAGCTGGCGGTGGCCGGCTCGCCGTTGTCGGTGAACCCGGCCCGGGTGAGCGACACGCCCCGGTACTGGATGTCCTGACCGGCGCGGGCGAGCTGGAGGCAGGTCGCCACCTCGTCGCAGCGTTCGCCGCCGGTGGTGACCCCGACGATCTGCTTGGCGATCTCGCCCGGCGCGGTGGTGCCGGCGAGCTGGGCGGCCAGCGCGCTGATCACGACCGCGTCGTAGGACTCGGCGGAGTAGAGGAAGTCACCCAGCTTCGCGTCTACGGCGAGTAGTCGTTCCTTGAAGCTCTCGGGCAGCGGAGTGAGGGGCGTGGTGCCCTTCATCCCGTTCACCAGATCCGCCCGATCCTTCAGCTCGGCTGGGTATGAATTGAGCATGTTGCCGTCGGTGCCGTAGAGGCGCACCTGGGTGGCGGGCGCTTCTTCCGGCTCGTCGCTCCCGCAGGCGCTCGTGGCGAGCAGGAGCGCCGCGCAGGCCATGGACAGGGCCGCGCGCGACGTGCGTGTTCTCAGCATGGTCGTCCTTCCTCCGGCGAAGGTCCGCTGCGCACCTTAGCGTGCCCACGCGGTAGGCGGGACTGTGGAGTCGGCTCCGTCGGCACCCCGACTGCGGGAATCACGCTGCGTGTTCATCGAGCGATTTCCGGGTCACGGCTTGACCCCCGGCGCTACTGTTCCGCGGGTGAACGACGAAGCACAGCAGACGCTGGACGACGCGACCGCCGTGCTCCGTTCCGCCCTCGCCGGCGACGGCGCCGGGGTGGTGGGCACGTTCGACGCGGTGGTGGACCGCTCCGGCCTGGCCGGGGCGTACGGGGTGGCGTGGTGCCTGGCCGCCACCATGCTCGGCGACGACGCGCCGGCCGGCGGGGCCGCCCTCGACTTCCCCGGCATCGACCAGGCCGACTACGACACCCGCTGGGTGGCCCGCTTCGTCAGCGCGTGCGCCAACGACGACGCCGACACCGGTGAGGCGCTGTTCGGCGCGGCCGCCGCCGACGGGCTGCTGCCCGACTGCCTGCTCACCCTCGCCGGCTCGACCATCGCCACGCTGCGCAGCCGGTCCGACTGAGCCCGCCGCGCCGCGACGCGCGCCGGCTGTGATAGCTCTGGGTCATGTCCGAGGCGATGCTCAGCAAGGTGCGCAAGCTGCTCGCCCAGGCCGAGGACCCGGCCTGCACGCCCGCCGAGTCGACCGCGTTCATGGCCAAGGCCACCGAGCTGATCGCCCGTTACGGCGTCGACCGGGCGCTGCTCGCGGCACGCGACCCGGCCGTCGACCCGGTGGGCGACCGGACGGTCGAGGTGGTCGCGCCGTACGCCCGGGACAAGGCCGGACTGCTGGCCGCGGTCGCCGAACCGTTGCGCTGCCGCTGTGTACGCCGACGGCAGGGCAACGGTTTCGCCATGCACCTGTTCGGCTTCGCCAGCGACCTGGAACGCGTCGAGTTGCTGTTCACCTCGCTGCTGGTGCAGGCCGCGCACGGACTGGCGGGAGCCGCCGTGCCGGACGGGGAGCACCCGGCCGCGTTCCGGCGTACCTGGCTGGCCGGTTTCGCGTACGTCGTCGCGCAGCGGCTGCGCGCAGCCGAGGAGAACGCGGTGGCCGAGGCGGGCGGCCCCTCGACGGCCCTGGTACTCGCCGACCGTTCCGACCGCGTCCAGCGCCGGGTCGCCGAGGCGTACCCCAGGTTGCGCACCGCGCCGCGACGGCGCCTCGCGGGCGGTGGTTTCGCGCCGGGCGCGGACGCCGGCCGCCGCGCCGACCTCGGCGGCACCGGCGTGCCCGGCGCCGCGGCGACGCCGGGCATCACCGGCTGACCGGGCCCATCGGGTACGGGTCAGGCGGTGCGGGCGACCGTCGCCAGGTAGCGGCAGAGCAACTCGTGCCAGCCGGCCGTGAGCGCCTCGCGGTAGCCCTCGGCCGCGGCGCCGTGCCGGTCGAAGTAGCGGTGCTCGACCTCGACCCGGGTCAGTTCCGGGCCCTCGGGGTGGAACAGGACCTCCACCTCGCTGGCCCCGGCCGGGTCCGGCACCGGCACCCGGTCCGGGCCGATCTGCCAGGTGAAGACCAGACGCCGGGGCGGATCCCAGGTCAGCACGCGGCCCCAGTCGTTGCGGAAGCCGTACGGGCCGATCTCGTAGAGCATGCCGCCGGCCCGGGGTTCGATGCCGAGCGCGGCGAGCGCCTGCGGGCCGGACCAGGTGTACTCGCGTACCCACCAGTCGGCGAGCGATCCGGTGAACACGGCGTACGCCCGCTCGGCCGACGCCGGGACGAACAGGTTGCTGCGGAGGGAGAAGCGGTCGGATTCCTGCCGGACCTCATCCGGATCGGCCATCTCCTGTCCCATAGGTCCGGACCATACCGGCTCATGTCTCGGTGCGCAGCTTCCGTTGCGCCCGCTTCCGGACACCGGGAACGCCGCTCCACGACAGCGCTGTGTGGTGGGACAGGCGCGCCGAGTTGGCGGAACGCCTCGGGGCGTACCCGGTGCCAGGCCCAGGTGCCACGCCGTTCGGAGTCAGACGCAGATCTCCGACGCCGAGGCGCCGGCAGCGCTTGTTTCGACATTTCTCTAGGTTGACAGACTTCAAAGCAGAGGGCAGGGTGGAGTCTGCTTCGATAAACATCTAGACAGGGAGTTCACATGTCCCGCGTCCAGCTCGCCCTGCGCGTCTCCGACCTCGAAGGCTCCGTCGCCTTCTACAGCAAGCTGTTCGGCGTCGAGCCGGCCAAGCGCCGCCCCGGCTACGCCAACTTCGCGGTGGAGAACCCGCCGCTGAAGCTCGTACTCCTCGAAGGTGAGCCCGGCCTGCCGACGGTGATGGACCACCTCGGGGTCGAGGTGGCCACCACCGGCGAGGTGAACGCCGCGACCAGCCGGCTCACCGAGTCCGGCCTGATCACGCTGGAGGAGAACGACACCGAGTGCTGCTACGCGCTCCAGGACAAGGTCTGGGTGCGCGGCCCCGGCGACGAGCCGTGGGAGGTCTACACGGTCAAGGCCGACTCGCCGCAGCTGGAGAAGGTGACCGAGAGCGCCTGCTGCGCCTCGGACACCGCGGAGCAGCCCGCCGGCGTCTGAACGGCGGATCCCCACCGGCGTCTCCGCCGGTGGGGATCTCTGTCGTACGGTCAGGTACGGCGATTCCGCATGACCCAGGTGGGCAGCGGCTCCGCGAAGGCGTGCACCACCTCCCAGCCGGCGCGCCGGTACACCTCGACGTTGTCCGGGTTGCTGGTCTCCAGAATCGCCGGCAGGCCGTCCGCGGCGGCCCGGTCCAGCCCCACCCGCATCACGGCGTGGCCCCACCTGCGGCCGGCGTGGTCCGGGTGCGTACCCAGCACCCCCAGGTACCAGAACGGCGCCGACGGCAGCGCGGCGTGCACCGCCTCGTCGTAGGCGCGGACGCGGTGCAACACGTCGGCGGGAAGCTGGGCGGCGAGATCGTCGTCCGGCGGGGCGCTCCCGGATGCCGGCGGCTCCCAGATCGCCACCGACGCGCCGTGCCCGATCGTCCAGATCGTCTCCTTGTGCACCCGCTTGTCGAACAGGTGCCCGAAGAAGACGGCCGCATAACGCGCATAGGTCGCCTGGTCGGGGAACAGGTGCCGCAGGACCGGATCCTTGGTGAACGCCGCGACCAGCGAGGTGACCACGCTGCCACGGTCTTCCGGCGTCGCAACGGTGATCTCAGGCCCTGTCACAGCGTGCAACATATCGTGCGGCCGAGGCGCGGGGCGTCCCTCGCGGCGTGAGCCGGCCGGCGACTACCGTGCCTCGGCGAACCTCAGCCGCCTGAAGGCCTCGACGTAGACGAACCGCTTGCCGTCCGGAGAGAAGCTCGGGTGGTACGCGCGCTCACCGTCGGCGATCCGCGTCTTCTTCCCGGTGTCGACGTCGACCGACCACACGCCGCCCACGTGATCCGACGCGACGGCGGCGATCACCGACCTGCCGTCCGGCGACACCGCCAGGTCGGCGAGCCCGGGAAGCTCCGCGAGGAACCTGGCCGTGGCCGATCCGACGTCCCACTCGGTCAGGTGCCAGGTGAAGTCAGACGGATACACCTCGACAGGCAGCGGCAACCTGCCGAGGGTGTCGGGTGCGGTGATGAAGAACAGCCGCTCACCCATGGTTGCCGGCGACCGCACCAGCACCATGGACTCGCAACCCGTATCACTGCCACTGAGGTTGAAGGTTGTCCCGTCGACCGTCACCGGAGAGGGGAACTCAGACGCCTTCCCGTCAGCGAGCAGCTGGATTCCCCCCGGCCCGCACTGCCGGCGCGCCTGCACATATCCCCTGCCGTCACCGTTCACGAGTGCGGCACCGGCGAGGAAGCGCGTCGACGCCAGAGGCTCGAACGTCTTGTCGGCCGGCGAGTAGGTGAGCAGCTCCGTTCCGTCCCAGCCGCATTCGAGGGCCACCCCGAGGTCGCCGTCGGGGTCGGCGAACAAGAAGCTGAACAAGCCCGCTTCGCAGGCGGGCACCGCCGGGGCGCGCGTGAGAACGGCTTCCTCGCCGCTCCCGTCGGGCCGCTGCCGCCACACCTCGGCTACTCCCGAGCCCGAGGTCGAGGTCACCTCCCGCAGGTAGTAGACCCAGCCGTCGGCGGCCCACACCGGATGGAACAGGGAGACGGAATCCAGGAGCCCCGAGATCCGGCCGCACCCGCCCACCAGGATCACGGCCAGTACGAGGACCGACGTCAGAGCCGTACGCAGCGTCCGCACACGCGACCTTCTGGTGCTCACCTGCCTCATTTCGTCCGTCACTCAGCGGGCTCACCGTAGGCGCCGCCGCCGTTGCCGGGGACTGTACACCCGTTAGGTACTCAGGGTGGCGACCTGTGCCGGCCGTGGATACGGCCCGTCGATCGGGAAGCGCAATCGTCGCGACACCTAGCGGGACCGGACCACGGCCGTGACCTCGACCTCGAGCACAGCGCCCGGCAGGAAGAGCTTGCTGATCTCGACAGTCGTGCTCGCCGGCGGCGGTGTGCCAGTGAAGAGTCGGCGCCGGACGGCCGCGTACGCCGACAGGTCAGCCAGGTCCGTCATGAACGTGCGGACGTGCAGCACGTCGTCGAAGCTCGCACCGTGCGCCGCGAGCACGCCGCCCACGATCTCGAAGATCCGTTCGGCCTGGGCGCCGGCGTCTCCGGGGGCCACCACCTCGCCGTCGTCGTCGACGGCGACCTGTCCGGCGAGCATCAGCAGCGCGCCGCCGCCGACATCGATCCGGGCGACGTGCGCGAAGCGGTCGCCGAACGGGGCCGCGACGGATTCGGGGTTGTCCAGGGTGAGGCGCATCAGCGTCCCTTCGCAGAAGTCGGGGGAGACGAGGGAGGAGAGATCGGCGTCCTGGTCCGGCGCGGCCCGCATCAGGTCGAGGGCGGCCTCCAGCACGGGGGCCGGCACCGGGCGGCGCAGCGCCAGCCGCGCGTCCTTCGCCGCCATCGTGACTGCGAACGAGGCGCCCGGGGCGGTGGCCCGTCCGACCGCGCCGCCGAGGGCCCCACGGTCGAGCACGTCGAGGGCGGTCTGCCTGTCGACACCGAGCGCTGCGGCGACAGCCAGCGCGTCGTGCAGCGCGGCGACAGCCGTCACCAGGCCCGTGTTCGCGACGAGTTTGACGGCGGCACCTGCGCCGATCGGACCGCAGTGACGGACCGTCCCGAGCTGCCCCAGCACCGGAGCCGCCCTCTCCACGGCATCGGCAGGGCCGCCCGCGAAGATCACCAGCGTGCCGGCCCGGGCGGCGTTGACGCTGCCGCCGACGGGGGCGTCGAGGAGGTAGACGCCCGCCGGAAGCCGGTCGGCCACCGCTCGGACTTCGTCCGGCCCGATCGTCGACATCTGCACCACGACCGTCCCGGGTCGGAGCGCGGTGGCGGCGCCGTCCGGCCCGAACAGCACCGTCTCGACCGCGCCGGCGTCGGCGAGCATGACGACGACGACCTCGGCTCCGTCGACCGCGGCGGACGGGCTCGCGGCCACCGTGGCGCCGACCGCCGCGAGCGGCTCCGAACGCTCCGGGCTGCGGTTCCACACTCTGACCCGGTTGCCGCCGGCCAGGAGGCGGCGCGCGATCGGCGTACCCATGTGCCCGGTCCCGAGGACCGCGATGATCTTCACGCGGTAACGCTAGGCCGGTGAGGGTAATGCGACCAACGAATGTCTTGCATGCCTGCCATGCGTGATTACCATGCCTGCCCATGGAGACTCAGCTGCTGGAGGTGTTCCGCACCGTCGCGCGGCACGGCTCGATCACCACCGCCGCGCGCGCCCTCAGCTTCACCCAGTCGGCTGTCTCCCGGCAGATAGCCGCGCTCGAGGCCGACATCGGCGCCCGGCTCTTCGACCGGCTGCCCCGCGGCGTCGCCCTCACCGAGGAGGGACGAGAGCTGCTCCCGCACGCCGAGGCGGTCCTCGACCGGCTCGCCGCGGCCCGGCGTGACCTCGACGACCTGCGCGGGCTCGGCCGGGGGCGGCTGCGTGTGGGCGCCTTCCCGACCGCTGTCGCGGCTCTCGTACCCCGGGCGATGGCGTCGTTCCGCTCGGCCTACCCGGAGGTCTCGCTGTCGCTGGTCGAGGGCGTGACGCCGCGGCTGCTGGAGCGCCTGCTCGCCGAGGAGGCGGATGTGGCAGTGGTCAGCACCTCGCCCACGGGCGAGCTGGACCGCGAACGATTCGACCTGCGACACCTGCTCGACGAGCGGCTCCTGGTCGCGGTCGCGCGTGACCACCGGCTGGCGCGCCGCCGCTCGGTGCGCCTGGCGGACCTCGCCCCGGAAGCGTTCGTCGTGGGCTCGGCCACCGCGGAGAACAGCCTGCTCCGCGCAAGCCTGCCCAGCGGTTTCTCGCCGCGCATCGACATCGTCGCGGCCGAGTGGACCGGCAAGCTGGGATGCGTCGCCGCCGGGTTGGGGGTGGCCCTGGTTCCGGCCCTGGCGGTACGCGGAACCCCGCCGGACATCGCCCTGCTCCGCCTGCACCCGGACGACGAGTCGGTGCGGCAGATATTCGCGGCGACCGTGCGGGGCAGGACGCCGCCGCCGGCGGTCACGCACTTTCTCGAGCATCTGCGGGCGGAGGCGGCCCACCTGGGCTGAAAGCAGAACGCCGACCTGCGTATCCGCTGGTCGGCGTTCCTGTAGCCCGGCGAAAGGCTATGTGGCCAGGGGCGGGGTCGAACCGCCGACCTTCCGATTTTCAGTCGGACGCTCGTACCAACTGAGCTACCTGGCCGTGGTGCTCGGCACATGCTACCGCATGAGCCGATACGCAGAACGCCGCGCATTGAGCTGCGCGGCGTCAGCGCTTGCGGTCCTGACGGGACTTGAACCCGCGACCTCCGCCTTGACAGGGCGGCGAGCACTCCAACTGCTCCACAGGACCTGGCTGGTGTTGCATCCGGCGCGAGCCGGACCGTGCCCCCAACGGGATTCGAACCCGTGCTACCGCCTTGAAAGGGCGGCGTCCTGGGCCGCTAGACGATGAGGGCGGCCCCGCCATCATTGCACACTCGCAACTTCAAGCGGACTTGCTCCCATCCGGCCCCGCCGGAGGCAGGAGAAGCATATGTCATGTCTGCACGGACGGCCAAACCGGTATGGGCATGGCCGCGACGCCGGGCAAAACCGCAGGTCAGGGTAGCCGCGCGATCCCGTATCGCCGCTTCAGGTCCGGGATCAGGTGCCGGCACGCGGCCATCGTCTGGGCCCGGTCACCGCCCGCATCGTGCATCAGCACGATCGAGCCGTTCCGGGTGGCGCCCTTCACCCGCTTGATGATCGTCTTCGCTGGCGGGTGGTCCCAGTCCTGCGGGTCCACGCTCCAGTGCAGCGGGCGCAGGCCCATCTGCCGGGCCACCACGATCTCCTCGGCGGTCCACCGGCCGCCGGGCTGGCGGAACCAGGTGATCGGCGCCTTGGGCGCGGCGGCGCGGATGGCGTCGTTCGTCCGTTCCAGGTCGGCCCGGATCTCGGTGGCCGACCGCCGGCCGAGGTTCACGTCGTGGTGCCAGCTGTGGTTGCAGAGCTGGTGACCCTCGCGGACGATCCGGGCCACCAGCTCCGGGTAGCGCTTGGCCTGCTGGCCGACCACGCAGAACGTCGCGGTGACCCGGGCCGCCCGGAGCTGGGCCAGGATCTGCGGGGTGTAGCGGGGATCCGGTCCGTCGTCGAAGGTGAGCGCCACCCCGCTGCTCCCGCTGGCCCGGTGCAGGCCCGCCGGGAGCTTCTTGGGCACCGGGCGCAGCTTCGGCTTCCTGGGGGTGGCGGTCGGGGTCGGTGAGGGCTTCGTCACGGGCGACGGCGACGCCGAGACCGACGGCGAGGCCGCCGCCTGATCGGGTGACTTGCCGGCTTCGCCGCAGGCGGTGACGAGGAGCACCAGGCCCAGGGCGAGCGCCGGCAGGGCGCGTGGACGCATTCGTCGCTCCCGGAGGGGTCGGGGTCAGACGGACTTTCCGACCGTAGTGGACGCGCCCCGGAGCGAAAAGGGCCGTCAGCCCTTCGTCGACTGGTCCAGCGAGTCCCGTACCGCCAGGGCGAGGGAGAGCGCCTCGGCCAGATCCACCGGCCGGACCACCCCGGCCGGCAGCGAGTCGGCCCGCCAGCCGGGCCCGGCGGCGAGCACCAGCAGCGGCCGGCGGGGGACGGTCAGCAGCGCGGTGAGCTGGCACGGGTCGGCGGTCGCGCGGGTGTGCGACCAGAGGACCACGGCCGCCGGCCCGGTCCGGTTGACCGCCTCCACCAGGGCGGGCAACGGCACCCGGGCGCCGAGCATGCGACAGCTCACACCGGCCTCCGCGAGCGCGGCGGCGAGCGCCTCCAGCGGCAACGAGTGCTGTTCCTCGTCGGCGCAGGAGAGCAGGATCCGGGGCGGTCCGCCGTTCGGGTGGGCCCGGATCACCGTGGCGAACGCCACCGAGACGCACCGGGACATCAGGTGTTCCACCTCGATCAGGCCGGCGGTGGCGGCGTGCCGTTCCCCGATCCCGGTGAGCACCGGCCGGAGCAGCCCCTCCCAGGTCGCCACCACCCCGTCGGCGGCGAGCGCCTCGGCGATGGTCCGCGCGATGGTCACCGAGTCCAGGCGCATCGCGGCACGGGCCAGCCCCCGTGCGGCGGGGCCGGCCCGGCCGACCGGGATGGTCGTGCCGCCGCCGTCGCGTACCGCCGAGGTCCGTGCCTTGAGCGCGAGCCGGTCCGGCGGCGGCACGGCCGGGGCCTGCCGGGCCCAGCGGGCCGCCTCGGCGGGCGCCACCCCCTCGGTGGTCAGCCGGCGCATGATCTCCAGGCGGGCGAGGTCGGCGGGCGTGTAGCGCCGGTGGTGGCCCGGCACGTGCTCGCTGGGACCGAGGCCGTACCGCTGGTGCCAGGTGCGCAGCGTGGTGACCGCCACACCCAACCGGCGTGCCACGGCCCCCGCGCTCAGCGCCTCATCGGCCACCCGACCGCTCCGGTGCCTCGGAGGCCGCGACGCCCGGCCGGGCCGGGCCCGCCGGATGCAGCAGCCGGTTGACCACGCCGCCCAGCCACGGGGCGTACGCGCGGGGGTCGGCGTCCAGGTCGGCCACCACCGCGCCGGGGTCGGCCCAGCGCAGCTCGGCCACCTCGTCCGGATCGGGCCGCGTCACCAGGTCGGCGGGTACGTCGGCGCGCAGCACGTGGTCGTACTCGAACTCGACGCGGCCGGTCGCCGGGTCCTCGGCGTAGTAGATGTAGACGCCCACCTCGGTGAGCTCGACCGGGCCGACGCCGAGTTCCTCGCCGAGCCGCCGGTTGGCGGCCTCGGTCAGCGACTGGCCCGGCAGCGGGTGCCCGCAGCAGGAGTTCGCCCAGCGCAGCGGGAACCGCGTCTTCACCGCGGCCCGCTGCTGCAGCAGCACCCGCCCCTGCGGGTCGACCAGGAGCACCGAGAAGGCCCGGTGCAGCCGGCCGGGTGGCTGGTGGGCGGTCGCCACGGTGGTCTCGCCGAGCACCTGCCCGTCGTCGCCGACCAGCTCGACCAGGTGTTCCTCCCGCTCGCTCATGCCGTCGCCCCGGTGATCCGGGCCGCCGCGAGCTTGCCGCTGATCAGCACCATCGGTACCCCCACGCCCGGCTGCGTGCCGGAGCCGACGAAGACCACGTTGTCCAGCTTCCGGTGCAGGTTGGAGGGGCGGAACGGTCCGGTCTGGAAGAGGCTGTGCGCGGCGGCGAACGGCGTGCCGGCGGCCATGCCCTGCGCCGCCCAGTCGGCCGGGGTGACGGCCCGCATCACCTCGATGCCGTCGCCGAAGCCGACGTATCCGCGTTCCTCCAGCGTGCCTACGAGCTGGTCGGCGTACCGCTGGGTGAGGTCGCCCGTCCAGTCGAACGGCGCCCGCTCCAGGTTCGGCACCGGCGCCAGCACGTAGTAGGTGTGCTTCCCGGCCGGCGCCACCGACGGGTCGGTGCGGCTCGGGTTCGTCACCAGCAGCGACGGGTCGGTCATCAGCTCGCCTCGGCGGATCACCTCGTCGAACGTCCCCTTCCAGGAGCGCCCGAAGTGGATGTTGTGGTGGGCGATCTTGCCATAGCCCTGCGTCGAACCGATGTGCAGCACCACGCAGGACGGCGAGTAGGTGAGCTTGCGTTGCCGGCTGGGCGGCAGCAGGTCCTCGTAGGCGACCGGCAGGTCGGGGTTGAGCACCACCGTGTCGGCGGGGACGAAGTCGCCGTCGGAGGTGATCACGCCGGTGGCGCGGCCGTTGGCGGTCTCCACCCGGGTCACCGTGGTGCCGTACCGGAACTGCACGCCGTGCTTCTCGGCCGCGCCGGCCATCCCGCGGGAGACCGCGTGGATGCCGCCGCGCGGGAAGCAGACACCGGCCACCGAGTCGAGGTACGCGATGACCGCGTAGATCGCCAGCGCGTCGTGCGGCGACAGGCCCGCGTACATGGCCTGGAAGGAGAAGATCCGCTGGGTCCGCGGGTCGCGGAAGAACTGGTTGATCTTCGTCTGGAGCCGCCGGAAGGCGCCGTTGGCGAACAACTTCAGCAGGTTGCCGGTGAGCAGGTCGGTCGGCGCGTCGAGATTGCGCTCGATGAAGTCGGCCCGTTCCCACTGCCACAGGTTGCGGGCGTAGTCGACGAAACGCAGGTAGCCGTCCGCCTCCCGGGGACCGCAGACACGCGCGATCTCGGCCGCCATCCGGGTGGTGTCGGTGATGACGTCGAGCGTCGACCCGTCCGGGTAGTAGGCGCGGTACGCCGGGTCGAGCGGGCTCAGGTCGAGCCAGTCGGTCAGCTCCTCGCCGACCGCGCCGAGCGCCTCGGCGATCAGGTCGGGCATGGTGAGGACGGTCGGGCCGGTGTCGAACTCGTACCCGTCGACGCTGAGCCGCCCGGCGCGCCCGCCGGGCACCGGCTCGCGCTCCAGCACCGTCACCTGCCGGCCGCTGCCGGCCAGGTGCAGCGCGCACGCCAGCCCACCCAGCCCGGCGCCGACCACCACCACCCGGTCGGTCCGTCCCTTGACGGTACGCATTCCGGCCCCCTTGCTCGCGAAGTTGCTCATCATGCCCGCCGCGCGGTGGCGGCGGTGGCGAGACCCGTCAGCGCGGTGCGCGCGGTCTCGTCGATCGGTGCGGTGCCGAGCGCGGCGAGCGCCTCGGTGACCCGGTCGGCGATCATCCGTTCCACCCGGGCGGTGGCGCCGGTGTCGCGGACCACGTCGGCAAGCCGGTCCACGTCGCGTGCCGTGGTGACCGAGCCGGCCCGGTCCAGCGCCCGGCGCTGCGCCGGGTCGGCGAGCTGCCGGGCCAGCATCAGCAGCGCGGTCGGCTTGCCGGTACGCAGGTCGTCCCCGGCCGGCTTGCCGGTGGTCTCCGGGTCGCCGTAGACGCCGAGCAGGTCGTCGCGGAGCTGGAACGCCTCGCCGACGGCCAGCCCGTACCGGGTGTACGCGGCGATGAGCGGGTCGTCCGCGTCGGTGCCGGCCAGGCAGGCGCCGAAGAGCAGCGGCCGCTGGACCGTGTAGCTGGCGGTCTTGTACCGGGCCACCCGTAGCGCCCGGTCGACCGTCCAGTTCCCCGCGTCGTTCTCGCCGAGCACGTCCAGGAACTGCCCGGCGACCGTCTCCACCCGCATCTGGTCGTAGCAGCGGCGCACGTCGAGCAGCCGCTCGGCGGGGACCGCCGCGTGGCCCATGAGCCGGTCGGCCCACACCATGCAGAGGTCGCCGATGAGTACGGCGACCGCTTCGCCGTACCGGTCGGGGTCGCCCGCGTGCCCGGCGGCGCGGTGCCGGGCGGCGGCGGCCCGGTGCGCGGTCGGCAGCCCGCGCCGGGTGTCGGAGGCGTCCATCACGTCGTCGTGCACGAGTGCGAACGTGTGCAGCAGTTCGAGGGCGGACAGGGCCGGGAGCACCGAACACATCGGTTCCTCCCCGCCGACAGCGCCCCGCCATCCCCAGTACGCGAACGTGGGCCGGACCCGTTTGCCGCCGGCCAGCACGCAGTCGCGCGCGGTTGCGGCGAATGCACCCATCGCTGCGTCGATCTCGGTCAGCGAATCGACTTCCGCGGCCAGGAACGCCACCAGCGTCTCATCGACCCCTTTGATCAGGTCTTTCGTGAACGCGGCCAGTACGCCGCGGACCGGATCGTCCGTCGCCCCGGCCTGAGCCGGCGCGACGCGGAGCGCATTACCCGCAACTGCGTCGTTGGCCATGTGGGCGAGCGTACCCTAGGGTTACGAGTTGCGTCGATTGCTGCGTCGAAACTGAGGAGGGCCGATGGACGTGGATCTGGCCGCCGCCTATGACCGCTGCCGCGAGCTGCACCGGCGTCACGGCCGTACCTACTATCTCGCCACCCGGCTGCTCCCCGCCTGGAAACGGCGACATGTGCACGCCTTGTACGGATTCACCCGCTACGCGGACGAGATCGTCGACCGCACCGAGGACCTGCCGCCCGCCGAGCGCGCGGCCCGGCTGCGCGAGTGGTCGGATCGATTCGTGGCCGGGCTGCACGGCGCGTCGGTCGACGACCCGCTGCTCCCCGCCGTGCTGCACACCATCGCCGTGTTCGACCTGGACCGCGACGACTTCGCGTCGTTCCTGCGCAGCATGGCGATGGACCTGACGGTGATGTCGTACCCGACCTACGACGACCTGCTCGACTACATGGAGGGCTCGGCCGCCGTCATCGGCACCATGATGCTGCCGATCCTGGGCAGCTCCGACCCGGCCGCCGCCCGGGAGCCCGCCCGCCAGCTCGGCTTCGCCTTCCAGCTCACCAACTTCATCCGGGACGTCGCCGAGGACCTCGACCGGGGCCGGACCTACCTGCCCGACGAGGATCTGGCCAAGTTCGACGTCACCCGCGCCGACCTCGTCGCGGCCAAGGCCGCCGGTCGCACCACGCCGCGTATCCGCGAGCTGATCGAGTACGAGGTGACCCGCGCGCAGGCCCACTACCTCGCCGCCGCGCCGGGCATCCCGCTGCTCAACCCCGCCTCGCAGGCGTGCATGCGCACCGCGTACGCGCTCTACGGCGGCATCCTGGACGAGGTCGCCGCGCAGGACTACGACGTCTTCGTCCGCCGGGCCCTGGTGCCGCAGCGGCGCCGGATGGCGGTGGCCGCGCGGGCGCTGCTCACCCCGCCCGGCACGCCGGTTCAGGTGCCCGGCCCGGCGCTGGAACCGGCCCTGGCCGGATGACCGGCCGGACGGCGGTCGTGCTGTTCACCCGCGACCTGCGGGTGCACGACCACCCGGCGCTGGCGGCCGCCTGTTCCGCGTTCGAGCGGGTGGTGCCGCTCTACGTGCTCGACCCGGAGTTGCAGCAGCTCTCGCCGAACCGCATCCGGTTCCTGCACCAGAGCCTGGCCGACCTGCGCGAGGCGCTGCGCAAGCGCGGCGGCGACCTGGTGATCAGGCGCGGCGACCCGGTGGCCGAGACGGTGAAGCTGGCCCGGAAGGTGGGCGCCGAGGGCGTCGGGCTCTCCGCCGACGTCAGCCACTACGCCCGCAGCCGGGAACGCCGCCTGCGCGCCGAGTGCGACCGGCACCGCATGTTCCTGCGGTTGTTCCCCGGCCTGACGATCGTCGAGCCGGGCGCGCTGCGCCCGAGCGGCGGCGACCACTACCGCGTGTTCAGCCCCTACTTCCGCGCCTGGCAGGGCGTGCGCCTGCGGGACGAACTGGCCGCGCCGAAGCGGGTCCGGCTGCCCGACGGCGTCGACCCGGGCCGCCTGCCCGACCCGCCGAAGGGCGACAGCCCGGCCGCCGCCGTGGGCGGGGAGAACGCCGCCCGCCGCCGGCTCACCGCCTGGCTGCCCACCCTCGACCGGTACGACGACATCCACGACGACATGGTCGGCGACGAGACCTCCCGGCTCAGCCCGTACCTGCGCTTCGGCTGCGTCTCCCCGCTGGCGGTGGCGACCCGGGCCGGCGACCGCGACGGCCCGTTCGTCCGGCAGCTCTGCTGGCGCGACTTCTACCACCAGGTCGTCGCCGGATTCCCGGACCTGTCCACGGCCGCCTACCGGCGGGGCGCCCGGGAGGACTGGCGGTACGACGAGCACGCGCTCGACGCCTGGGCCGAGGGTCGGACCGGCATGCCGATCGTGGACGCCGGCATGCGTCAGATGCGCGCCGAGGGCTGGATGCACAACCGGGCCCGCCTGATCACCGCCGGCTACCTGACCAAGCACCTCGGGCTGGACTGGCGGCCCGGCCTGGAAGTCTTCTTCCGGTGGTTGCTCGACGGCGACCGGGTCAACAACTCCGGCAACTGGCAGTGGGTGGCCGGCACCGGCAACGACACCCGGCCGTACCGCGGCTTCAACCCGGTACGGCAGGCCGAGCGCTACGACCCCGACGGCGCGTACGTGCGGCGGTGGGTGCCGGAGCTGGAATCGGTGGCGGGCAAGGCGGTGCACCAGCCGTGGCGGCTGCCCGACGCTGTGCGTCGCACGCTCGACTACCCGCCGCCGCTGGAGGTGCCCGGCGCCGACCCGGTCTGGCTCCGCTGACGCCCTCGCCCCTCGCCCCTCGCCGCCCGCCGCCCGCGCACGAGCGCGAACGTCACACGAGCCCAACGTCGCTGACGCACAGCCCGAGCGGGCCCCAGCACGGCGCCCACGATTACTGCGGGTGACTGCACCTCTAGCCCGCGCCATCCACCTCCGCCGACTTTGCTCTGCAGCCATATCCGCACCCGTTGCGGAACGTGACCGGTGCGGGCCTCTCGCGGATTTCGGACCTAGCGGAAATCCGCTGCTCAACTCGGTGCTGCGCCAATGGGTGCAGAGCAAAGTCGGAAAAGGGGAAGCCAGGCGCGACTGCCGGCCGAATGCGCTGCGTGACGACGCGCCGGAATTACAGAACGTGACTGACCGTCAGAGGCAGGAGTGCAGCGCCTCGACCAGCTCCTCCACCCGATCGTGGTCGGCCAGCCGGGCGGTCGCGTACGCGAAGGTGTAGCCCCGCTCCGGTTCGGCCCAGGCGCTGCTGCCGCCGATCCCGCCCATACCCCAGCTGCCGTCCGGCTCCCACTGCATGCCGAGCGTCCAGTACACCGGCCGGTCCAGCAGCAGGTCCGGCCCGGAATACTGCACCCGCGTCGCCTCGGCGACCAGCTCCGGGCTGAACAGGCGTACCCCGTCCAGGGTGCCGCCGGCGAGCAGGCCCGCGTACAGCCGGGCGAGCCCGGGGCGGTGGCGTGCAGGTTCACCGCCGGGATCTCGGCGGCCCGCCAGAGGTCGCTGTTCACCATCGCGACGTCGCGCCCGCCGGGCGGGTTGTCCAGCGCCCGCGCCCGCAACGAACCCGGCTCGCCGCGCATCGCGTCCGGCCAGGCCGGATCGGCGTACGACAGGTCGGCGCACCGCCGCCGGTCGGCCTCACCCAGCCCGAAGGCCAGGTCCAGGCGCCACGGACCGGCGATCTCCTCGGCCAGGAACCGGCCCACCGGCCGCCCGTCCACCCGGCGGACCAACTCGCCCACCAGGTGCCCGTACGTCCAGGCGTGCTCGCCCGCGACGGCGCCCGGGTCCCACTCCGGCTCGGCCGCCGCCAGGTCGGCGCAGAGCAGGCCCCAGTCGGCGATGGCCGCGGCGGGCCGGGGCACCGGGAAGGCGGGCAGCCCGGCGGTGTGGGCGAGGACCTGCCGGACGGTCGCCGGGGTGCGGAACTCCGGCCAGTACGCCGACACCGGCGCGTCCAGGTCGACCCGGCCCCGGTCGACGAGCAGCAGCAGACAGAGCGCCACCACCGGCTTGCCGGTCGAGTAGACGTCCACGAGCGTGTCCGGACGCCACGCCCGGTCCGCCCCTGCCATCGGCACGACCGCACTGGGCGGGACCGCCGCCGCCGTGCCGCCCATCAGCTCGATCACCGGTACGCCGTCGTGCCGCACCGCGAGCGACGCGCCGGTCTCCCGGCCGGTGACGAACAGGTCGTGGAAGCAGTCCCGGACCGGGGTGAAGCGCGTGTGCATGCGGCCACGGTAGGCGGTCGCGTTCGTGACGAGCGCGGGAATTCGGGGCCGGTGCGGTGGCCGGTGTCCCGAAGGTACGGAATGCTTGCGGAATGGCGGAGCCGGAACAGGTTGACGTAGTAGTGGTCGGGCTCGGCGTCGGCGGCGAGGAGGTGGCCGGACGGCTCGCCGAGGCCGGCCTCACAGTGGTCGGCATCGAACGGGACCTGGTCGGCGGCGAGTGCCCCTACTGGGGGTGCGTGCCGAGCAAGATGATGATCCGGGCGGCGAACGCGCTGGCCGAGGCGCACCGGGTCAACGAGCTGGCCGGGTCCGCCCAGGTGCGGCCGGACTGGGCGCCGGTGGCGAAGCGGATCCGGGCCGAGGCCACCGACACCTGGGACGACAAGGTGGCGGTGGACCGCTTCACCGGCAAGGGCGGCCGGTTCGTCCGGGGCAGCGGGCGGCTCGACGGCCCGAACCGGGTACGCGTCGGCGACCAGGTGTTCCAGGCCCGGTACGGCGTGGTCCTCGGCACCGGCACCCGGCCCTCGGTCCCGCCGATCGACGGGCTGGCCGACACGCCGTACTGGACGAATCACCAGGCCATCGAGGTGGAGGAGCTGCCCGCGTCGCTGCTGGTGCTCGGCGGCGGCGCGATCGGGCTGGAACTCGCGCAGGTCTTCGCCCGGTTCGGCGTGCGGGTGACGGTCATCGAGGCGGCCGACCGGGTGCTCGCCGTCGAGGAGCCGGAGGCGTCAGCGCTCGCCGCCGACGCGCTGCGCGCCGACGGGGTGGAGATCCACACCGGGGTCAAGGCCGGCCGGGTCGGCCACGACGGCGGCGCGTTCACCGTGTACGCCGACGGCGCCGAGTTCACCGGCGAGAAGCTGCTCGTGGTGACCGGCCGCAAGGCGCACCTGGAGGAGTTGGGCCTGGACACGGTCGGGGTGGACGCCGGGCAGCGCTACCTGCCGGTGAACGACCGGATGCACGTCACCGAGGGGATCTGGGCGGTCGGTGACCTCACCGGCGAGGGCGCGTTCACCCACATCGCCATGTACCAGGCCGGCATCGTGGTGGCCGACGTCCTCGACCACATGCGGCGTACCAAGGGCGGCCCGGACGCCAGCGGCACCGCGAGCGTGGTCGGCGGCGCGGCCGGTGTGGTCAGCTCGGTCGGCGGCGCGATGAGCGCGGGCGGATCGAGCGTCGCGCCGGGCAGCGTCCCGGTCGCCGACTACCGGGCGCTGCCCCGGGTCACGTTCACCGACCCCGAGGTCGGCGCGGTCGGCCTCACCGAGCAGCAGGCCCGCGAGCGCGGCGTCAACGTCCAGGTCGGATACGCCGATCTCACCTCGTCGGCCCGGGGCTGGATCCACAAGACCGGCAACGCCGGGTTCATCAAGCTGGTCGCCGACGCCGACCAGGGCGTGCTCATCGGGGCCACCTCGGCCGGACCGGCCGGCGGCGAGGTGCTCTCCGCGCTCGTCGTGGCGGTGCACGCGGCGGTGCCGATCAGCCAGCTCCGGCACATGATCTACGCGTACCCGACGTTCCACCGGGCCATCGAGGACGCGTTGCGCGCCCTGAAGTGACGCCTCAGCCGGCCGGCGCACCGTGGCGGCCGGCCCCGGCGGCGAACCGGCCGGCCCCGCGTACCCCGTCCACCGCCAGCGACTCCATGCCGTAGGCCAGCTCGGTGGCCATCGCCTCCGGCTCCGGCCGCCCCGCGCCGTCCAGCACCGCCGCCCGGTCGTTGCGCAGGCACGTCTGCGGAGACCGGGCGATCGCGGCGGCCAGTTCCTCGGCCGCCGCGCGGGCCTCACCCGGCGCGACCAGCCGGTTGACCAGACCCATCGCGTACGCCTCGTCGGCGCCGACCGGGCGTCCGGTGAGGATCAGGTCCATCGCCCGGCTCTCGCCGATCAGCCGGGGCAGCCGGACCGTCCCGCCGTCGATCAACGGTACGCCCCACCGGCGGCAGAACACGCCGAGCGTCGCGTCCGACTCGGCGATACGCAGGTCACACCAGAGCGCCAGCTCCAGCCCGCCCGCCACCGCGTACCCGGAGATCGCCGCGATCACCGGCTTGGACAGCCGCATCCGGGTGGGGCCCATCGGTCCGTCCCCCTCGGGCTCGACGCGGTTGCCGCGCGGCGTGCCGACGGCCTTCAGATCGGCGCCGGAGCAGAACGTGCCGCCCGCGCCCCAGAGCACCGCGACCGCCGCGTCCGGGTCGGCGTCGAACGCGCGGAACGCGTCGGCGAGCGCTCGTGCGGTCGGCCCGTCCACGGCGTTACGGGCCTCGGGCCGGTCCAGGATCACAGTGGTCACGGCACCGGCGTGCTCGACGCGTACCCCCATGGGCTCAGCATGCCCGCGACGGCGCTGCCGTGGCTACGCCCTATTTGATCGAGCCGGATCGGGTCAGCCAGCGCATCGGCTGGCCGGTGACGGCGCCGACCTGGTCGAAGTCCCGGTCGTAGTGCAGCAGCGAGAGGCCGTGGTACTCGGCGGTGGCGGCGATGAGCAGGTCGACCGCGCCCGCCGAGCGGTGCGTGCCCCGCGCGGTCAGCTCGCCCTGGATCTCGGCGGCGCGTTCGTAGATCCGGTCCGGCATGACCACCCAGCCGAAGGCGGCCCGGAGCTGCTCCGTCAGGCGCGTCCGGTCGGCGACCGACCGGGCGGTGTAGAGGAATTCCAGCTCGACCAGCGGGCACACGGCGAGCAGACCCGCTGTCACCTGCTGTTCCCAGCGCGCCAGCACGTCGGGATCACGCAGGAGCCGGACGAGGGCGCTGGTGTCGATCAGGTAGTCGGCCAGCTTCACGAGCGGTAGGCACCCTTGTCGAGCAGTTCGTCGAAGTCACCGGCCTGCCCGCGTTCGGCCAGCTCCGCCAGTGCCCGGGCGCGGCGCAGTCTCGCCGCGCCCTCGCGGAGAGCGACGTTCACCGTGTCCTTCTTGGTCTTCGTGCCGAACGCCTCGGCGGCATCCGCCAGCGCCTCGTCGTCGACGTCCACCAGGATCTTGGTCATCGCGGCTCCCTATATACGACCAGCCGCCCGAGTATATCCAGCGCGGAGGCTGTGCGAGGGAATTCCGGGGCGTCCGGTTTGGGGGCTCTCCTGCCGGGAAGTCGGAACGGGTGCGCGAACTACTGACGAAGATCGAACAGGCCACCGGTCTCGACCGGGTGGGTGACCGGTTGCAGCGCGCCGTCCAGGGCACGTTGCGTTCCCAGCGGGTACGCGACGCGCTGCACGGCGTGTGGCTCGGCCATCCGCTGCACCCCGCGATGGTGCAGGTGCCGGTCGGCGCCTGGATCTCCGCCGCCGTGGTGGACCTGCTGCCCGGCCAGCGCCGAGCCGCCACCGCGCTGGTGGGCCTCGGTACGGTCAGCGCGCTGCCCGCAGCCGTCGCCGGGCTCAACGACTGGGCCACGCTCACCCGCGACCAGCGCCGGATCGGCCTGGTGCACGCCGCCGCCAACACGGTCGGCCTGGCGCTGTACGCCGGCTCGCTGGCGGCCCGCCTCAACGGGCGGCACGGCCTCGGCCGGGCGCTGTCCTACCTCGGTCTGTCCGCCGCCAGCGGTGGCGCGTACCTGGGTGGGCACCTCGCGTACAAGCAGGGCGCCCAGGCCAGCCAGAGCGTCTCCGAGCTGCACCTGATCAGCGACGGCTGGCACCGGGTCGGCGACCTGAGCAGCCTGCCCCGGCACGAACTGGTCACCAAGAAGATCGACGACGTCTCGGTGATCCTCTACCGGGACGGCGACGACGTCACGGTGATGCTGGAGCGCTGCCCGCACCAGAGCGGCCCGCTCGGCGAGGGCACTGTGGAGCGGATCGACGGTCACGCCTGCGTGGTCTGCCCCTGGCACGGCAGCGCGTTCCGGCTCAACGGCGGCGAGGTGGTGCACGGCCCGGCCGCGAACGACCAGATCGTGCTCCCCACCCGCGTGGTGTCCGGCCGGGTCGAGGCCCGGCTGCCCTGACTCAGTCCCGCCGGTGCCGCCCGCTGGAACCCGCGCGGGCGGGCACCGGCCGCTTGCGCAACCCCAGCAGCGCGCCGATCTGCGCGCCCACGATGCTCGCGACCGCCAGCACCGCCGAGATGGCGAGCGGACGGTTGATGCCCTCCTCGGCGGTGGGCCGGGACGCGCCCGCCGACATGGCCGGCGGCTGACCGACCGGCGCCTCCACTGTGGGCGTCGCGTCCCGCGGGGTGGGCTTCGGCTTCGCCTGCGGCGCGCTCGACGACGCGCCGCCGCCACCCGGCTTGACCGGTGCGGTCTGGGCCGGCTTGGTCACCACCAGCCGCCCGGTGGCGTGCCGCCGGGCGCCGGAGTCCGTCGCGCCGTCCGGCAGCGTGATGAGCTGGCCGGGGCGGATCCGGTCCGGGTCGGCGAGCCGGTTCAGCCGGGCCAGCTCCTTGTACCTGTCGAAGTCGTCCAGGTAGCGGTCGGCCACCTCACCCAGGTAGTCGCCCTTCGCCACCCGGTACACGGCCGGGTCGTCCGCCTCCGACGCGACCGGGGCCGGCGGCGCGACCCGGCTCGGCGCGGTGACGGCAGAAGCGGCGACCGCCGGCTGCGGGGCGGTCAGCGCGGCGGCGCTCGCCGCGGCCGGGCTCGCGGCCAGGATCAGCGCGACCGAACCGACGAGCGCGGCTGCGGCCTTCTGCTGGCGGTGCATGCCGGGCAGCTTCGGCGCCGGCCGGCGTACCGCAGCCGCGAGCAACTCCACCACGACGGAGATCGCGAACGTGGCCCAGCCGAACCAGCCCACCACCGCCAGCGCGCGCAGGAACAGTTGACCGTCGTCGCGGCTGGTCAACGTCGTACCGATCTCGGCGAACGTGGGCAGGTGATCCGGCAGCGGGTTGCCGGCGAACGCCAGCAGCGCGACCGGCCCGCCGGCCAGCACGCCGACGAGCACGACGAGGGCGCCGAGGCCGGTGAGAACCTGGCCGGCGCGGCGGACGGGGGAGCGTCGGGGTGCGCCCATGGCGGCCTTCCCTTCCTACGGTGGGCCGGTGAGCGCCCGAGCGGTGGCCTCACCGGTGACGGTGGCGGATTTCTGCACGCCGAACAGACTCAGCAGGTCCCGGCTGTAGGTGATCTGCACGCTCACCCGGATCTGGGTCTCGGCGCCGACCACGGGGAAGTCGACCTCGTGGTCCTGGACGCCGCCCGCCGCGTCGAGGTAGGCGGCGACCGCGGCGCGGGCGGCGACCTGGTCGATCTGCTTCGGGCCGCCCTCGATGGCCCGCGCGCGGTCGATCATCTGGCCGCCGGCGCGGGCCGCCTCGGCGGCCAGGTTGTCCGCGCGTTGGAGCGTGCGCAGCTGGCCGGCGCCGTCGTAGGCGAGGCTGATGATCGCCAGTACGCCGGTCATCGCCACGGCCAGGAAGAGACTCACCCGGCCGTTCTCCGCCGCGCGCCGCCCGGTCATCCGCGACTCCGGTAGGTGTCCAGCGGCGAGGTGAACCTCGCCGAGACGGTCTTGCCGCCGGGCACGCCGGGCAGGCCGGGCGCGCTCAGGTCGTCGAAGGAGACGGTGCAGGTCACAGTGACCGTCACGGTCGCCGGCACGCCTGCGGCGCTCGCGTACGCGGCGGCGAAGCTCGTCGTCGTACCGGCCACCGAGCCCGCGAGGTCGAGCTGGGGTGGACCGGAGCAGTTCAGCCCCGCCCAGCCGAGCTGGTTCCGGGCCGCCTCCTCGGCGGCCTCCGCGCCGTCGTCGGCGTTGCGGGCGAGCGAGGCGGCCCGGGCGGCGTCGTGCGCGGCCGACTCCACCGCCTCGTCCGCGATCGCGGTCCGCCCGGCGACCCCGGCCAGCACCATCAGCCCGATGAAGGCGGGCGCGAGCACCGCCACCTCGATCGAGACGGAACCCCGGTCCCGCCGCGGCCCGGCGCTCATCCGGTGGTCCAGCGTTCGGCCGGGCCGTGCGCGGTCTGCGTGACCGCGAACGAGACACCCGGGATGACCGACAGGGAGCGCCCCTGCACCGTGCAGGTGACGGCGGTGGCGCTCTCGACGCACGTCGGGCCGGTCTGCTCCCAGTCGACCAGCCAGTCCCCGGACTGCTGCAGGAAGCTGATCGCCCGCTCCCGGCCGGCGTCCGGCCCGGCGTCGATCGTGCGCTGGGCGTTCACACCGGTCTGCGCGGCGTTGAGCGCCGTGGACCGGGCCACGAACCAGACGGCGACCTGGATCGAGCCGAACAGCATCACCAGGATCACCGGCATCACCACGGCCAGCTCGACCGGATTGGCGCCCCGCTCGCCCTCGGCCAGACGGGCGCGCAGAGCAGCGGCGATCCGCCCCGGACCGGGCGGACCGGCGGGCCGGCCGGCGGGCGCCGGCCGGCTCCGGACCGTACGGGCGGGGCGGGGCATCACGGGGCCTGCGGCGCCGTGTTGTTCGGGA
Source organism: Micromonospora sp. HB375 (assembly GCF_017872985.1). Classification (NCBI taxonomy): domain Bacteria; kingdom Bacillati; phylum Actinomycetota; class Actinomycetes; order Micromonosporales; family Micromonosporaceae; genus Micromonospora; species Micromonospora sp. HB375. Next base: position 97,282 of record NZ_JAGGJO010000001.1, read on the forward strand.
TGGCGTTCATCCAGTTGTTCGCCTTGGCCAGCGCGAGCCCGGTGACCGCCATGGCCACCGCGACCAGGCCGAAGATGATCACCGCGGTCGGCACCGGGCTGTCGCCGCGCTCGGAGTCCCGGCGCAGCTCGGCGAGGCGGGTGCTCACCGCCACGTACAGGTAGGCGTAGAGGTGCATGGTCGTCTCCTTCTCGATGGGGTTCACAGACGGGCGAGGAACGGATAGACGGCGAAGCCGAGCAGGACGAACACCAGCAGCGAGCCGGGGATGTCCAACTTGCTGGTGACCCCCTCGGCCCGGGCCAGGTTGTCGGTACGGATCTGGTCGCGCAGCGAGTCGGCACGGGACCGCAACGTCTCGTGCACCTGGGCGCCCTCGCTGCCGGAGGAGCGCATGATCGCGCCCACGTCGCCCAGTTCCGGGATGCCGATCCGGTCGGCCAGCTCCTGCAACTCGTCCCAGGGCGAGTGCATCTGGAGCTGGGCGAGCCGCAGCGCCTCCCGGATCCGGTCGAAGACCCAGCCGTCGCAGACCGCCGCCGCGCGTTCCAGCGACTGCACCGGGCCGTGCGCGGCGGACAGCTGCAGCGCCACCAGGTCGAGGTAGGTGCAGACCGCCTGCCGGAACTCGTCCCGGGCGGCGTCGGCCTTGGCGAGGACCGAGCGGTGCGCGAGCAGTCCGGCGCCGAGCGCCAGACCCAGGCTGGCCACCACCGGCACGGCCAGCGGCAGCGCCACCCCGCCGACGAAGAGCACCGCCGAGGCGACCGCCGGGGTGGCGAACCCGACGAGCGCGGAGAGCAGCACCGACAGCGCGTACTGCTCGGGGGTGCGGTCGAGCAGCGCGAGCTGCCGGTGCGGCGGGCGCAGCCAGCGGGCGAACCCGCCGATCCAGTCCGGTCCGGCGCCGGCGGCCGGGGCCTGGCCGGGCGGCTGGTGCAGCCGGCGCAGCGCCGGGCCGAGCGCCGGGGTGGCCGGCAGCGCCTCGCGTACCACCAGGAACAGCCCGAGCCCGACCGCGCACCCGCCGAGGACCGCGATCGCCATCTGCCAGTTGAGGATCACGCGATTGCCTCCTCCGGATCGGGCGCCGGGAGGAAGCGCGCGGGCCGGGGCGGCTGGCTCATCGAGCGCACCCAGACCAGCAGGCCGACGAACGCCGCGCCGAGCACCGCCATCACGAGCTGACCGGTGAGCGTCCCGTAGGGACGGATGTAGTCGCTGTTCACCAGCCCGTACGCCAGGGTCGCCAGCGTCATGCCGGTGAGGAAGCGGACCGCGAACCGCGGCTGGGTGCGTTTGGCCTCGACCTCGCGCCGCGTCGCCACCTCGGCCGAGGCGGCGGTGGCGATCGAGCCGAGCACGTCGCCGAGGCGCTCACCCCGGTCGGTGAGGTGCAGGATCAGCGCGGCCACCACCTGGTCGGCGACCGGGTCGGCGATCTCGTCGGCGAAGGCGAGCAGCGCGGAGCGGGCCAGCCAGCCGGCCTGCAGGCGGGCGGCGAGCGTGCGTACCTCCTCCTGGATCTCCTCCGGCGCGGTGGCGATGGTGCCGATGATCGCCTGCTGGAGCCCCTGGCCGGTGGCCGAGATGTCCTTGAGCCGGCGGGTCCACTCGCCTACGGCTTCGACCCGGGCGATGGCCCGCTGCTCGGCCCGGCCCACCGCGAACAGCCACGGCACGCCCGGCACCGCGAGCGCCACCAGCAGGCCGACCACCGGCAGCCCGGTGAGCAGGAACGCCGCCGCCCCGGCGACCACAGCGGCGCCGAGCAGGAGCTGGTAGCGGCGCTGGTCGGCGCGCCTCGCGCCGGAACCGGTCCAGAGTCGGCTCAGGCCGGGCCCGGTGCCCGGGGCCGGGCCCGGTGGGCGGCGGGTGCCGACGAGCGCGACCACCGCCAGCACCAGCCCGGCCACGCAGGCCGCGCCGGAGACCAGGGCGATCAGTTCGATCTGCGTCACGCCGGGCCTCCGTTCGGCCGTGCCCCGAGGCGGGTGTGCCGGGGCCGCCGCCACGCGCCCACGCCGGCCTCGACGAACCGGGTGAGCAGCCGGGCGTCGTAGCCGACGCGCAGCAACTGCTCGCGGATGCGTTCGGGCAGGTGGCGGGGGACCGCGCGGCCGTCCGGCCCGGGGCCGAAGACGGTCGTGGTGGTGATCCGGTTGCCTTCGCCGACGCCGATGACCTCCTCGACGTGCGAGACGAAGCGGTGCTTGCGCCCGCCGATCGCGGTCTCGTCCTCGACCGTCACGTAGACGATCAGGTCGAGCGCGTTGCCGGCCATCCGGCGGGCCTGGTCGACTGTCATCTCCCGGCCGTGCGACAGCGCCAGCTCGATGATGCGTTCGCTCACCCCCGAGGGGGTACGCGCGTGGATGGTGCACATCGACCCGCGGCTGGTGGTCATCGCCTGGAGCATCGGCACGATCTCCCGGGACCGCACCTCGCCGACGATGATCCGCAGCACGCCCATCCGCAGCGACACCGGGATCAGGTCGGCGATGCTGACCTCACCCGCCGGCCGTCCGTCCGCGCCGCGCTCGCCGTGCCCCTCCCGGGACTCGAAGCTCATCACCGCACGGTGCTTGTGCCCACGCCGGGCCGGCAGCAGTTCCCGGCTCTCCTCCAGCAGCACGTACGGCTCGTCGGCCGGGATCTCGTCCATCAGCGCCCGGATGACAGTGGTCTTCCCGGCCCCGGCGAGCCCGGCGACCATGATGTTCAGCCCGGCCCGCATGGACGCGCGCAGGAAGTCGCGCAGCAGCGGGTCGATCATCTCGTCCAGGTCGGGCCGGCCGCCCGCGATGTCCTCCAGGCTCACCGCGAGCGTGTTGTGCTTGCGGATCACCGCGTACGGGCGGTGGCTGACCAGGAACACGGCGGCCAGGCGGCTGCCGTCGGGCAGTTGCAGGTCGAGCGTGGGCTTCGAGGTGGACAGCGACCGTTCGGTGGCACCCGCCCGGCGGGCCGCCGCCTGGAGGATCTCCACCAGCTCGTCGTCGGTCTCGGCGATCGGCTCGGCCCAGTCGACGCCGCCGCCGTGCCGGGTGATGCGTACCTGGTCGCAGCCGAGGATGTGCACCTCCTCGATGCTGTCGTCGACGAGCAGCGTCTGGAGCCGGCCCAGCCCGACGAGTTCGGCTGTCACCTGGTCGAGCAGCAGCCGTTCCTCGTCCGCCGCCATCGGCGTGCCGGACCGGCGTACCGAGTCGGCGTACGCGGAGACCACGGTGACCGCCAGCCGGGCGCGCTCGACCTCCTCGGCGTCGGCGTCGAACTCGCGGCCGCGCTGCCAGTGGGTGAGCCGTTCGCTCAGTTCCCGGCGCAGCTCGCGGACCACAGCGAAGTCGATCCGGGGGCGCGGCGGTGGCGGGGGCGCGGCGGGGAGCGGGCCGGGCACGTGGTGCCGCCCGTTCGGCGGCGCCAGCGGCGGAACCGTGGAGACGACACCGGGCTGCTGCCCGCGCGGGTCGTGGGAGACCGGCTCAAACCGCACCGGACACCCCCGGCACGCTCGGGGCGGTCACCGCGCGCGGTGTGGTCGCGCCCGGCCAGGCGAGCCGGGCCCGCCGCCGGTCCAGCAGCGCCCGGACCGGCACCTCCAGGGCGCCGGCCGCGCGCATCAGCGGCCGGTTCGCGCGTACGGTGCCGCCGTGTGCGAGCACCTCGGCGGTACGCGGGTCGTGCGGCAGGCGGGCGATCACCGGCAGCCGCAGCGCCTTGCTGATCTCGCTGGTGCCGTGCCCGTCCCCGACCACGAGCAGCCGCAGCGTGCCCGGCGGTACGCGGTGCTCGGTGAGGTCCCGTTCGATCGCCCGGGCGGTGGCCCGGGTGGCGGAGAGGTCGGGCAGGGTCGCCCGGGTGACCAGCAGCACCACGGTGGCGGCCCGCAGCAGCGGCCACGGTGGACCGCCGACGGCGAGCCGGCCACAGTCGACGAGCACGTCGTACGGCGGTTCGCCGCGCTCCAGCCCGGTGAAGTAGTCGGCGAAGCGCTGCCACAGCGGGATCACGCTGCCGGCCTGGGCCGGGTCCACCACGCCGGGCAGCAGCAGCCGCTCGCGCCGGGGCGCGTCCAGGTCGACCAGCTGGGACCAGAACGTGTGCTCCAGGCTGCCGTCGCGCAGCTCGCCCACCGCCAGCTCACCGATGCCGCGCGGGCCGTCCAGGGCCCCGCCGAGGTAGCCGGCGAGGATCGAGCCGCCCGCCGGGTCGCACTCGGCCAGCACGAGCCGCCGGTGCCAGCTCAGCGCGGCGGCGAGCGCCGCGGTGGTGACGCCCGGCGATCCCTTCGCCGAGACCAGGGCGATGATCGCCATCAGGCCGCCTCGGTGAGCACGAGCGCGATCCGGTCGGCGGCGGCGAGCGCCACGACCGCCGGCACGTCCCGCACGGTCAGCGCCAGGTAGACCACCACGTCGCCGTTCTGCGGTGTGGCGGTGTCGATCACGGTGCCCTCGAACCGGGTTCCGCCGGCACGGGACGCGTCGGAGCCGTTCGTGGCGCTGCTCGGTGTGCTGACCAGCAGCACCTTGTCGCCGGGGTTCAGCTTGCGGGCCGGCACCTGCTCGGGTTCCAGCCCGAGAGCGATCTGCTGCTGGCCGGCGCCGAGCAGCGGGGCCTCGGTGAGCTGCGCCTCGGTGAGCAGCGTGCCCGGGGTGAGCCGGACGGCCGCCCGCAGTCCCAGCACCTCGTCCATCCGGTCGGCCGGCACCGGCTGGAGTTCCCGCCCGCCGGAGACGCGCACCGGCACCAGGTCGTCGGCTGTGAGTTGCCGGCCCACGTCGACCGGCCGGGCCACGGCCAGGTACGTGCCGGTGGAGCGCACCGAGGTGACCGCGAACGCCGCGCCGAGCCCGCCGAGGGCGATCAGCAGGATCGCCAGGCCGAGCAGGCCGGGCCGGACACGTCGCTGCCGGACCACCTTCGGCGGCGCGACCGGCGCCTCCATCGGGGTTCCGTTGCGGGCTGCCACCACACTCATCGGGTCACCACCTGAAGCTCGTTGATCTGTACCGGGATGACGCCGCTGGACCGGCTCTGGGCGATCACGCCGCTCTCCCCGCCGCCGGACCACTCGACGGTCCAGAACGTGGTGGCGCTGACCTGGTAGGTGTCGGCCTTCGGATAGCCGGCGTCGAGACCGCAGTCGGGCGAGGTCAAGCCGGCCCGTGGCCCGTCGGCCCGGTACGGCGTGCCCGGTCCGTGGCAGGTGACGTCGATGTCGTCGGACATGTGCCAGACGATCCGGTCCACCTTCGCCGTGATCCTCACGGTCAGCCCGCGGTCGGAGGCGGAGGCGCTCAGCGGCCCGAAGTACGCCTCGCCCGGGCTGGCCCACATCCAGACCGGCAGCCCGACCAGGCCGGGTCCCTGACTGCGCCGGGGCGCGACCGAGGCCCGGGGCGGGAGCAGCGAGATCGAGGCCAGCGCGCGCCGGGCCAGCTCCTCCGGGTCCGGCGGGGCGCCGTAGCCGGGCGGCGGGGCGTCCAGGAGCTCCTGGCGCATGCTGCCCGTGTCGCCGCCGTTGCAGGTGAGCTGGTACCACTGCTTGCCGGGGGGCGCCTCGTCCTGCGGCTCGGCGAGCTTGTAGTAGCAGCCGTCGGCGTTGTTGAACCAGCCGAGCGTCTCGTTGTAGCAGGGGATGACGCGGCCGTTCCACTGGCACTTCGGCGCGCCGCCGCCGTTGCCGCCGCCGCCGTTGTCCCCGCCGCCCGGCCCGCCCGGGCCGCCCGGGGTGCCGGGGTCGTCGTCCCACACGTCGCAGTCGGTCTGTTCCGGCGGGCACGAGCCACCGGGGTCGGCGGCACGCGCGGGCGCGCCGGTGAGCGTCAGCAGCGCGGCGAGGCCGGCGGCGAGCAGCACCCGGCGGAGCGTCCCGGCCCGGGGCGGGCGGGCCGGGACACCCCTTCCTCCCCAGGTCAGCACGGCTGGTCCTGATGTGCGGCGCCGCCGTTGATCAGCCACCGGCCGTCCGGGAAGCGGGCCGCTGTGGCGGTGGCGAGGTAGCGCCCGCCGCGGGTGCCCGGCACGGCCTTGCGGTCCTTGGCGTAGACGAGCCGGTAGCCGCTCGCGTCCAGGCAGTCCTGGATCTCGACGGTGGGTGGGCGGGCGGTCAGGTCGACCGAGACCACTGTGGGGTCGGAGACCAGTTTCCCGGTACGCATCGCGCCGTGCTCCTTCGCGTCGAGAATTGCCATTCGCACCCGGGTCAGCAGCGGATCAGCCAGAAAACGGGCCAGAGCGGGATGGGACGGATCGCTTCGGGCGCTCGCCGCCCGGGACGCGTCGAGATAGCCGGAATACGCGGCAAGCGCCGCCTTTTCGGCTTCCTTCTCCGCCTCGGCGGAATGGGTGGCGGGGGCGGCGGCGCGGCCGGTGAGCGGTCGGTTGGCCGCCTCCGGCTCGGTGCCGCAGCCGGCCGCGCCGACCGCCAGCGCGAGGCTGAGCAGGTAGATTTCCCATCGGCGGGATTGCCGTGTGCGCAACGCCGATCCCTCCTCGGTGCCGGCCCGGGGCGATCACGCCGACCCGCTCCGGGCATGCGGAAGCGCACCCGGAACTGTCGCTCCGGGTCCCCGTCGCCGCCACTCGTATTGACCTGTACTGATAGCTGCGGGTTCTGTGCCCTGACTCCTCCGACGCCAATTGATCGGGGGTTGCGTCGTACCCAAGGGGCGAGCATAAGCTCACGTCCGCCGATGCAACAGAGGAAATTCACGTGAACACGGTGAGTGAAGACGGGAGGTGGTGGCCGGTGTGTGTCGTCACGATGACGAGTGGGCTTCCGGTGGGCTCCGGGCCGGCGGGCGTGTGCTCACCCGTACCCGCCGTGGCGGTGGCGACGAGCCGCCGGTATGGGTGGGGAGCGTGCCGCTCGTCCGATCCGTCCCGCCGGTTCGATAGGGCTCACACCGCGGTCGGTCCCGGCCGGTCGCGCGTCGCGCCGCACGCCGCTGCGGGCTCCCCCGTCACATCAGCGCGAACGAGAAATCACTCTGCGTGCTTCACGATGGAACATACGGCGACCGGACGGGGGAGCCGGCGTGACCACTGAACGGGTACGGCGTACCGGACCGGTGGCCGAGGTCAGCCGTCCGGTCGTCCGGCTGCTGGCCGCCCTCGCGGTCGTACCGCTGCTCCGGCTGGCGGTGGCGCGTTACGCCGTACCCCCGGATTGTCCGGACCGGACGGCGTGCGACGGCTGCGCCGCCCCGATCGGGCTGGACCGGCCACTGCCGGCGCTCGGCCCCGCGGCCCGGTGCCCGGCCTGCCGGGCCCGGGTCGGCGCGGCCCCGGCCGTGGTCGAGGTGGCGCTGCTCGTGGCGGTCGCCGTGCCGGTGCTTGCCGGCGGCGTGCCCGCCGCGCGCCTGGCGCTCGCCTGGTGGCTGCTCTGGGCGGTGCCGATGACGATCGTGGACGCGATGGTGCACCGGCTGCCCGACCGGCTCACCTGGCCGGCCGCGGCCGGCGCGTGGGCGCTGCTCGGGGTGGCCGCGCTGACCGGCACGGGCGCGGACCCGTGGATCCGCGCCACAGCCGCCGCTCTGGCGCTCGGCGGCGGCTTCGCCGCGACCACGCTGCTGCTCGGGCGGCGCGGTTTCGGCCTCGGCGACGCCAAGCTGGCGCTCGGCGCGGGCGCGCTGCTCGGCTGGTACGGCTGGCCGGTGCTGGTGGCCGGGCTGGTGCTCGCGCTCCTCCTCGCCGGGGCGACCGGGGTGGCGCTGCTCGCCGCCCGGCGGGTCCGCTGGTCCGGGCACCTGCCGTTCGGGCCGTTCCTGGTGCTCGGCACCGCCGCCACGCTGGTGCTCGTCACCGTGTGATCGGCCACCCGTAGGTGCGGGCGGGGTCGCCACGGGTATCGGGGTCCCAGCCGCCTCCCAGCCGGGTCTGGTTCGGTGGCGGTCCAGGCTTCGGACTCGGGAGGGCACGTGTCGCACGGCGACGACGGTTGGCGGATCCGGCGTACCAGCGCGGACCTGGACCGGCTGGGCGAGACCGAGTCGGTCTTCGCGCTCGCCAACGGCTGGGTGGGCTGGCGCGGGACGCTCGACGAGGGCGAGCCGTGCGGCATGCCGGGCAGTTACCTCAACGGATTCCACGAGCAGCACGAGCTGAGCTACCCGGAGAGCGGATACGCCTTCCCGGAGCGCAGCGACACCGTGATCAGCGCGCCGAACGCCGCCCTGATCCGGCTCTGGGTGGGCGACGAGCCGCTGGACCTGGGCACCGGCACGATCCGGCGGCACCACCAGGAGCTGGACCTGCGCGCCGGGGTGGTCCGGCGGGAGACCGAATGGGTCTCGCCGGGTGGCCGGGGTGTCCGGATCCGCAGCACCCGCCTGGTCTCGCTGACCCGCCGTCCGGTCGCCGCCGTCGACTGGGCTGTCGAACCGCTGGACGAGCCGGTACGGCTGCGGATCGGCGCCGACCTGCTCGCCAACCAGCGTGTGCCGGAACGTGCCGACGACCCCCGGGCCGCCTCGGTGATCCACGACCCGCTCACCGGCGAGATCCGCCGCGACGACGGCCTGGACGGGGTGCTCGTGCACCGGACCGGGCGCAGCGGCCAGCGGGTCGCCGTCGCCGTCGCGCACCGGGTCGAGGCACCCGACGAGATCGCCACCGGCACCGAGCTGACCGCCGACCGGTTCCGGCTGGCACTGTCCGGTCCGGTACGCCCCGGCGAGCGGATCCGGGTCACCCGGTTCGCCGCGTACGAGTGGGCGGAGGTCGACGGCACCCCGGCTGGTGAGCTGGCCGACCTGGTCGTCGCGGAGGCGGACGCGGCCCGGGCCGACGGGTTCGACGCCCTGCTCGCCGAGCAGCGCGCCGCGCTGGATGCCGCGTGGGCCACCGCCGACGTCGAGCTGGACGGTGACCCGGAGCTGCAGCTCGCGGTGCGGTTCTCGGTGTTCCACCTGCTCCAGTCGGGGCGCGCCGACGGGGCCCGGACCATTCCGGCGAAGGGGCTGACCGGCAACGGCTACGACGGGCACGTGCTCTGGGACACCGAGGGCTACGTGCTGCCGGTGCTGACGTACCTGGCGCCGGAGCTGGCCCGCTCGGCGCTGCGCTGGCGGCACGCCCACCTGCCCGAGGCCCGCGAGCGTGCGGCCGAGCTGCGTCTGACCGGCGCCACCTATCCGTGGCGGACGCTCAGCGGCCGGGAGTGCTCCGGCTACTGGCCGGCCGGCAGCGCGGGCCTGCACGTCAACGCGGACATCGCGGACGCGATCCTGCGGTACGTCGCGGCCACCGGCGACACCGCGTTCCTCGCCGAGTGCGGTGCCGAGGTGCTGATCGAGACCGCCCGGCTGTGGCACGGCTACGGCCACTTCGACGACGCCGGCGCGTTCCACCTGACCGGCGTCACCGGGCCGGACGAGTATTCCGCGCTGGTCGACGACAACGTCTTCACGAACCTGATGGCCCGGCGCAACCTGCGCGGCGCCGCCGACGCCGCCGAGGACTGGCCCGAGGTGGCCGCCCGGCTCGGTGTCGACGCCGCCGAGGTGGCTGGCTGGCGGGCCGCCGCCGACGCGATGTTCGTCCCGTACGACGGCAAGCGCGGCGTGCACGAGCAGTCGGCCGGGTTCACCGCGCAGCCGGAGTGGGACTTCGCCGGCACCGGCGAGGACGACTATCCGCTGCTGCTGCACTTCCCCTACCAGGAGCTGTACCGCAAGCAGGTGGTCAAGCAGGCCGATCTGGTGCTGGCCATGCTGCGCTGCCCGGGGGAGTTCACCGCCGAGGAGAAGACGCGCAACGTCGCCTACTACGAGGCGCGGACCGTCCGGGACTCGTCGCTGTCGGCGTCCGCGCAGGCGATCCTCGCCGCCGAGGTCGGGCACCTCGACCTGGCGTACGACCTGTTCGCCGAGACCGCGTTGCAGGACCTCGCAGACCTGGGCGACAAGACCGCCGACGGGCTGCACCTGGCGTCCCTGGCCGGCGCCTGGCTGGTGGTGGCGCAGGGCTTCGGCGGGCTGCGCGACAACCGGGGCGTGCTCGCGTTCGAGCCGCGGCTACCGGGGCGGATCACCCGGCTGGTGTTCCACCTGCGCCGGCACGGGCACCGGCTGCGGGTCACGCTCACGCCGCGGGAGGCCCGCTACGAGCTGCCGGACGCCGGTCCGGGCGACGCGGTCGAGCTGTGGCACCACGGCGAACAGCTCCGCGTCACCGGCGACGGGCCGGTCACCCGGCCGATGCCGCCGGTGCCCGACCCCGGCCCGGAGCCGCAGGCTCCGCCCGGCCGCCGTCCGGAACGGCGCGCTCAGGAGGCGGCGGGCGGCGACGACTGAGCCGGCAGGCCGGACATCCGGGCGACGACCTCCTCCAGCGCCTCGAACGCGTACGCCCAGTTGTGGCACTTGAAGCTGCGCAACCCGGTGATCGGGGTGCGGCAGTCGGCACAGTGGACGCCCGGGATCGCGTCCGGCACCTCGGTGTTCACGTACTTGCGTTCGCCGAGGATCACCCGGGCGATCATCGTGCGGTCGTGCACGCCGTGCAGCGCGGACGCGACGATGTCGTACCAGGTCGGCCGCCGCCCGCACTTCGGGCAGTCCGGCTCGTCGCCGCTGACCCACAGCGGAGCGCCGATGCTGCGCGCCGGCATGTTCAGCAGCTTCTCCAGCCGGCGTACGTCCGCCTCCGGGGTGGTCCAGCGGTGCCGCCCGGGCAGCGACGCGGGCGAGTCGTAGACGGCGCGGAACACCGCCGGCTCGACCTCCACTGTCTCCCGTCCACCTGTCATCGGTACCTCCTCGCGACGGCGTGTCCCACCGTCGTACCAGGTGGACGGCGGGATCGGCCGGATCATCGACACGACGGGTCAGCGGTGTGTCGCGCAGAGTGCTAGACATCGAGGCGTGACGGAGGCTGAGAACCGACCCAATGTCGCCCGGATGTACGACTACTACCTGGGCGGCTGCCACAACTTCGCCGCCGACCGGGCCGCCGCCGAGGAGGTCCTGAGGATCTTCCCGGACACCGGCGTCGCCGCGCAGAGCAACCGCGCGTTCCTGCGCCGGGTCGTGCGCTGGGCCGCCGAGCAGGGCATTCGCCAGTTCCTCGACATCGGCGCCGGCCTGCCCACGCAGGGCAACGTGCACGAGGTGGTGCGCGCGATCCGCCCCGACGCCCGGGTGGTCTACGTCGACCACGACGAGGTGGCGGTCGCGTACGCCCGGCGGTTGCTGCCCACCGACGGCCGCACCGTGGTGCTCCGGGGTGACCTGCGGCGGCCCGGCGAGTTGCTGGCCGACCCGACGCTGCGGGCCACCATCGACCTGAGCGAGCCGGTGGCGGTGCTGCTGTTGGCGGTGCTGCACTTCGTGCCGGACGCCGACGACCCGTACGCGGCGGTGGCGACGCTGCGCGACGCCACAGTGCCGGGCAGCGTGCTCGCGCTGTCCCACCTCACGCTGGACGGCCTGCCGACGCTGCCCACCGAGCAGGGCACCGCGATCTACCGCCGCAGCAGCTCCCCGCTGGTGCCCCGCACCCGCGACGAGGTGGCCCGCTTCCTCGACGGGTACGAGCTCGTCGATCCGGGCCTGGTCAAGGTGGCGGACTGGCGGCCCGACGGCGAGCCGCAGGCCGCGGTGTCGCACGGCTACGGCGGGGTGGGCGTGCGCCGCTGAGGCGGGAGTCAGTCCAGGCCGCCGTGCGCGGCCCAGAGCGCGGCGGCGCGGTCGGCCGCCGCCGCCACGAGCGCGGCCAGTTCGGGCCGGTCGGGCACCCGGAACGACACGTACGCGCCGCGGCCGCCGGCGGTGGGCCGGCCGTACGCCTTCGCGGCGAGCCGCCCGTCCGGCAGCAGCCGCACGTTGAGCGTGGTCAGGGTGAACTCCTCGCCGCGCCGGGTGTCGGTCCAGCGCAGCTCCTCCGGCACCGTCACGTTGATGGCGAGGGCGCTGACGTCGGGTGAGGCGGCGCTGCTCATCCGGCGATCGTCCCACGACCACGCGCTCACCGGCGCAGTGTGGTTTCCCGGGTCATGCGGGACAGCTTCTCCGGGTTGCGCACCGCGTAGAGGCCGCTGATCCGGCCGTCGTCGAGGCGTACCGCGACGACGGTGTCCAGCTCGCCGTCGAGGCGTACCAACAGTGCCGGGTAGCCGTTCACCTGCGCCGGTTCCATCGACGCCACGGCGGCGATCCGGGACCAGCCGCCGGCCAGCAGCCGGGCCACCTTGTCGCCGCCGGTGACCGGGCGGGCAAGCGCCTGCTTGATCCCGCCGCCGTCGCCGACCAGGACCGCGTCCGGGGCCAGGACGCGGAGCAGCCCGTCCAGGTCGCCGGTCTCGACCGCCCGCCGGAACGCGTCGAGGGCGTCGCGGGCCTCGGCAGCCGGGACGGTACGCCGGGGGCGGCGCGCCGCGACGTGGGCGCGCGCCCGGTGCGCGATCTGCCGCACGGCGACGGGCGTCCGCTCGACCGTCTCGGCGATCTCGTCGTAGCCGACGTCGAACACCTCACGCAGCACGAACACGGCCCGCTCGGTCGGCGTCAGCGTCTCCAGCACCAGCAGCATCGCCATCGACACGCTCTCGGCCAACGCCACGTCGTCCGCCACGTCGGGCGCGGTGAGCAGCGGCTCGGGCAGCCACGACCCGACGTACGACTCCTTGCGCCGCCCGAGCGTGCGCAGCCGGGTCAGCGCCTGGCGGGTGGTGATGCGCACCAGGTAGGCGCGCCGGTCCCGCACCTCGCCGAGGTCGACGCCGGCCCAGCGCAGCCAGGTCTCCTGCACCACGTCCTCCGCGTCGGCGGCCGAGCCGAGCATCTCGTACGCGACGGTGAAGAGCAGGTTCCGGTGTGCGAGGAAGTCCTCGGTGGCCTGGTCCGCCATGACTGGCTCCTCCGCTGTCCGGCTGCGCTCCTCACCAGACGCCGCCCGCCGCCGCCGTGTGACATCGGGTCGCTGTGGTGGTCCTCACCCGCCGGCGCCGTCACGCCGGAGCGGTCTCCGGCATCTCGTGTTCGTCCGACACCACCGAAGCAGAGAGGGCCAACCCATGCAGACCCGATTCAACCTGTTCGAGAACCCGGTCTCGGCGGCGTTCATGAAGCGTTTCGCCGGCGCGGGCCTGGCGATCCACCAGTCGACGTTGCCGCGCACCGTCCAGGAGCTGGTGTCGCTGCGGGCCAGCCAGATCAACGGCTGCGGCTGGTGCATCGACATGCACACCAAGGAGGCGGTGGCCGGGGGTGAGAGCGCGGTGCGGCTGAACCTGGTCGCCGCCTGGCGCGAGTCGACAGTCTTCACCGAGGCCGAGCGCGCGGCGCTGGCGTTCGCCGAGGAGGGCACCCGGTTGGCCGACGCGCATCAGGGCGTGTCCGACGAGACGTGGGCGCGGGTACGCGAGCACTACGACGACGACCAGATCGCCGCGCTGGTGTGCCTGCTCGGGCTGATCAACGCGGCGAACCGGTTCGCGGTGCTCGTGCACCAGCGCGGCGGCTCGTACGAGCCGGGGATGTTCGCGGCGGCGATGAGCTGAACGCCGCGGCGGCGGTCGGGCCCGGTCGTCCCGGGCCGGACCGCCCCCGGAAAACGCGGCGACACCCGTGATCCCCTGTGGCCATACTGCTCGCCATGAAGATTGCGGAGGCCCTTGCGCTGCGGGCGGATGCGGCGCGACGCGCCGAACAGCTCCGTGCCCGCATCACCGCGAGCGCCCGCTACCAGGAGGGCGAGACGCCCGCCGAGGACGCCTCGGCGCTGCTCGTCGAGGCGGCCGGGGTGCTCGGTGAGCTGGAGACGCTGATCCGGCGGATCAACCGGACGAACGCCGCGACTGTCGTGGACGGTGGCACCCTGACCGACGCGCTCGCGCGTCGCGACGTGCTGCGCCTGCGGCACGGCGTGGTCACAGCGGCAGCGGACGCCGCCGCGGGCGAGGGCCAGCGCGGCTACCGTCAGCTCCGGTCGGAGCTGAAGATGGTTCCGGCGTTGCCGGTGGCGGAGCTGCGCCGGCAGGCCGACGAGCTGGCCCGGCAGATCCGCGAGGTGGACACCACGATCCAGCGGACGAACTGGGAGGTCGACCTGCTGGACTGACGAGTCGCGGAGCAGGTAGCCGACGTGGAGGCGTGCACGCCCCCGAGAGCCGGCGGGCAATCCGGCTCACTCCTGGCGCGCCGAGGGCAGGCGCAGGGGTTCGACTCCCCGGCACACAACGCATGCCCAGCACAGGACACAGGTGACGGCGCACAGGGCACGGCACACCACCAGGTGCAGATCCACGACGGTGAGGGTGGGACAGGGGACTTCCGCGACTCGTCCCAGGCGTCATCGCAGGTTCCAGAAGAACGACCGGACGTCGTCGACGAACAGGTCCGGCACCTCGAGCGCGGCGAAGTGACCGCCCCGGTCGAATTCGCTCCAGTGCCGGATCGTGTACGTCAGCTCGGCGATCGGGCGTACGGACCGGGTGATGTCGTGCGCGAACACGGCGACTCCGAGCGGGGGCGGGCAGGGCGCGGGCGGGCCACCGAACGCGCTCTCCCGCACCAGCCGCGCGGACGAGGCGGCGGTGCCGGTGAACCAGTAGACCGAGACGTCGGTGAGGATGCGGTCCACGCTGACGGCCGATCCCGGGTCGGTCCACTCGGTGAACTTCTCCGCGATCCACGCGAGCTGCCCGACGGGTGAGTCGTTGAGCGCGTACGACACGGTCTGCGGGCGGCTGGCGTAGAGCACCTGGTGCGGGTGCCGCTGCGTCTTGAGTCGCATGATCCGGGCGAGCCGGTCCCGGTCCTCGCCGGACAGTCCGGCCTCGCCGGTCCAGCCGGGTGGCGGGGGCGTGGGCAGGTAGTTGAGGTGCACGCCGACGACGTGTTCCGGGTCGATGCCGCCGAGCCGGGTGGAGATCACCGAGCCCCAGTCGCCGCCCTGGGCGCCGTACCGCCGGTAGCCGAGCCGGCGCATCAGCTCGGCCCAGGCGCGGGCGACGCGGTCGACGTCCCAGCCGCGTTCCCGGGTCGGGCCGGAGAAGCCGAAACCGGGGATCGACGGTACGACCAGGTGGAACTGTTCGGACAGCGGGCCGATCACGTCGAGGAACTCCACGACCGAGCCGGGCCAGCCGTGCGTGAGGATCAGCGGCAGCGCGTCCGGGTCGGCGGCCCGTACGTGCAGGAAATGGATGTTCTGCCCGTCGATGGTGGTGGTGAACTGCGGATACCGGTTCAGTTCGGCCTCGGCCCGCCGCCAGTCGTACGCGGTGCGCCAGCGCTCGGCCAGCTCGCGTACGCGGGCCAGCGGGATGCCGTAGTCCCACCCGGCGCCTGGTAGCTCGTCGGGCCAGCGGGTGCGGGCCAGGCGGTCGGCCAGGTCGTCGAGGTCGGCCTGGGGGACGTGGATACGGAACGGCTCGATCACGGTAGCTCCGATCATTGGTGTCACTAACGTTTGTGCGACGAACGATAGCGCAGATCGTTGGGGACGCCAACGTTTTTGGATAGGCTGGGCATGTGGAGAACCCGGAGCCGGACGTCGTACCCACCCGCCTGGCCGGCCTGCCGAGCTGGCTGATCACCCAGACCGCCGTACGCGCCGGCCGGCTGGTGAGCGACGGGCTGGCGGCGGTCGACGCGCGTGGCTACCACTTCCGGCTGCTCGCCACGCTCGACGAGTTCGGCCCGGCCAGTCAGGCGGCGCTCGGCCGGCGCAGCGGCATCCACGTCAGCGACGTGGTGGCGGCCCTCAACGAGCTCGCCGAGCGGGAGTTCGTGGTCCGCGCCCCGGACCCGTCCGACCGGCGGCGCAACGTCGTCACCATCACCGCGGCGGGGCGGCGGCAGTTGCGGCGGCTGGAGAAGCGACTCGCCGAGGTGCAGGACGACCTGCTCGCGCCGCTGACGCCGGACGAGCGGGCGGACCTGACCCGGCTCCTTGCTCGGGTGCTGGCCCACCACACCCGTCCGTCCGTCTGATCGTCCGGCTTTCGCGCCCGGTCGCCCCACTCCCTACCTATATCACTATCGATAGTGATACGGTTCAGTCATGGCGATGTCGATGGAGCGGTGGGCGGAGGTGGCGCTGCACCCGGTGCGGCTCCGCGTCCTGCGTGCTGTGGCGGGCACCCGGGTGACCACTCACGACCTGGCCGAGCTGCTGCCCGACGTCCCGCACGCCACGCTCTACCGGCACCTGGCGACGCTCGTGAAGGCCGGGATGCTCAACGTGGTGCAGGAGCGCAAGGTGCGCGGCGCCGTCGAGCGGGTGTACGCGCTGCCCGCGCACGGCGCGGCGCTGGACCCGGCGGCCCTGGCCACGGCCACGCCGGAGGAGCACGCGCGCTACTTCACCGCGTTCGTGTCGAGCCTGCTCTCCGAGTTCTCCCGCTACCTCGCCCGCGACCGCGTCGACTTCGTCGCCGACGGGGTCGGATACCAGCAGCTCGTACTGCACCTGACCGACGCCGAGCTGCACGAGTTCGCGGCCGGGCTCAACGCGCTGGTCGGCCCGTTGCTCGCCAGAGGGCCCGGCGACGGCCGGATCCCCCGGCTGCTGGCGACCGTCCTGATGCCCGCCGATCGCCCGGCGACCCCCGGCGACACGCACACGTCAGCGCACGACTCCGACACGACGAAGGGCGACGACTGATGGCCTCCGTAATGCTCAACGGCGATGTGATCGACATCCGGTTCACCGGATGGGAACGGATGTGGGTCGGGCGGGAGCGGTTCGCGCTGCGCCTGGCCGCCGTGCGGCACGCCGCCCCGGTGGACGAGCCGATCCGGCTGGCCCGGGGCGCCCGGCGCGGGTACGCCGTGTCCGGCTTCGCCAAGATCGGCGTCTGGGGTCTGTTCGGCGGTCCCCGGCAGCTCGTGGCGGCCCGGCGCGGTCAGCCCGGCCTGCACCTGGTGCTGGACCGCGCGGCGGCCGGCGGCGAGTTCGACGAGGTGGTGGTCTCCGACCCGGCCGCGCCGGGCCTCGCCGAGACGATCGGGCGCGCGACGCGGGGCCGGCCATGACCGGCGACCACCTGGCGATCGAGGCGTCGGGCCTGACCAAACGCTACGGCGACGTCACCGCCGTACGCGACCTGACCTTCACCGTACGACCCGGCGCGGTCACCGGCTTCCTCGGCCCGAACGGCGCCGGCAAGACCACCACGATGCGCATGCTGACCGGGCTGGTGACGCCGACCAGCGGCACCGCCACGATCGGCGGGCAGCCGTACGGCCGACTGGCCCAGCCGGCACGGACCGTCGGCGCGGTGTTCGACGGCAACGCGTTCCACCCCGGCCACACCGCCCGTGACCACCTGGGCGTCTACGCCGCGATGGCCGGCTGCCCGGACAGCCGGGTCGCGGAACTGCTGGATCTGCTCGGCCTCGCGCAGGCCGCCGACCGTCGTACCCGGGGGTTCTCCACCGGCATGCGGCAACGGCTCAGCCTCGCCACGGCGCTGCTCGGCGACCCGCGTGTCCTGCTGCTCGACGAACCGTCGAACGGCCTGGACCCGGAAGGCATGTCGTGGCTGCGCGGGCTGCTGCGCCGCCTCGCCGACGAGGGCCGCACCGTACTGGTCTCCAGCCACGTCCTGCACGAGGTCCAGCAGGTGGTCGACGACGTGGTGGTGATCCGGCGCGGCGAACTCGTCGCCGCCGGGCCGTGGTCGCGGCTCACCGGCCCGCCGACGGTGCTCGTCACCTCGCCGGACGCGACAGCCCTGGCCGCCGCGCTGGCGGCCGCCGCCGGGTCCGTCGAGGCCGCCGGGCCCGGCCGCCTGCGGGTACGCGGACTGGACGCGCCGCGCGTCGCCGACCTGGCCGCGGCCCATCGCGTGCGGGTCCACGAGCTGGTCACCGAGACCACAAGCCTCGAACAGCTCTTCCTCGACCTGACCACCGAAAAGGCGGAGGCCCGATGAACCTGATCAGAGCGGAACTACGCCGGGTCCTGGCCACCCGGATGTGGGGTGCGCTGCTGCTCGCGGCCGTCGCGCTCGGCGGCGGCCTGGTCGGGCTCATGGCGCTCGTCGGGCCGGAGAACTTCGACCCGCCGATGCCCGGCCTGCACACCGAGGAGGGCCTGCGGTCCATCCTCGGCATCCTCGGCTTCACCGCCTTCGTGCCCGCCGCCGCCGGCGCCCTCGCGGCCACCTCCGAGCATCGGCACGGCACCGCCGCCGTCACGTTCATGTTCGCGCCGCGCCGAGGGCGGGTGCTGGCCGCCAAACTCGCCACCCACGCGATCGTCGGCCTCGCCTACGGCCTCGTGCTCGCCGTCGCCGCCGCGGCGGCCCTGTTCACAGTCGCCGCCGCGCGTGGCGTGTCGCTGGGCCTGCCCGCTCCCACGGTGCTGGCGCTGCTCGCCCGCATCGGCGTCGCGATGGCGGTGTACCTGCTCGTCGGCACCGGCGTGGGCGCGCTGCTCCGCAACCAGGTAGCGGCCGTGTGCGTCGTGGTCGGCTACCTGTACCTGGCCGAGCCCGTACTGATGATGATCCCCGGCGTCAACGCGCTCTACCCGCTCCTGCCCGGCGGCGCCACCGCCGCGCTCACCGACTTCACGTACGTCGCCGACGCGATGTCCGCGCAGCTCGGCAGCGACGCCGTCGCGCTCCTGCCGCCGGCGGCCGGCGCACTGCTGCTGACCGGGTACGCGCTCGCCGCAGCCGCGATCGCCGTGGTCGTCCCGATGCGCCGCGACATCACCTGAGCGTCGCGAGCCGGACGATCTCCTCAGCGGTCAGCGGGCTGCGGGGATGGTGGGTCAGGCACATGGGAGCTTGCATCTTGACGAACCGGGCCCCCTCGACCGCGGCGTAGAACTGGCCGGTACGCAGCTTGCCGATGTCCGGGACGTCGGTGCCCTTCGCCCTGGCCACATCCCGGGCCGCCTCGATCTGCACCGGCACGGTGAGCAGGCCGAAGAACTGCGTGGCGGCGTTGCCGGGGATCTGGTTGTGCAACGCCTTCGGTGCCTGGGTGGCGAAGACCAGCCCCAGCCCGTACTTGCGGGCCTGCGAGGTCAGCGCGAGCGTGCTCTGGGTGCAGGCGGTCACGGCGCCGGACGGGGCCAGCGTCTGCGCCTCGTCCATGACGAAGAGTCCACCGAGTGGCCGGTCCCCGGCCGGATGACGCTTGATCCAGGTGAACAGGGCGAGCTGCAACTGGTTGACGAAGCTCTGCCGCTGATTGTCCTCGGGCAACCCGGCGAGGTTGATCACCGAGACCCGGGCGCGGCGACCGGGGGGCGGGGTGAGCAGCTCGCCCGGGTCGACAGGCGTTCCGACGCCGCCCAGGAGCGGATCGTTGATCAGGGCGGCCTTGAGTAGCTGGGCCATGCCGGCGGCCAGCTTGGGCGCGCTGTCGAGCTGACTCACCCCGTCCGGTAAATCGTTGAGGACGTCGGTGAACTCACGTAGGTCACTCGCGCCGCTGCGGGCGTAGCCGATCAGCGCCTCGCGCAGCACGGCCCGGCCGAGCCGGGCCTTGTCGGTGCCGCCGTCCACCCGGGCGTGCGGGGCGAGCGTGGCGACGGCGGCGTTGACGGCCGAGGTGAACCCGTCCGGGTCGTCGAGCACGTCGGCGAAGGCCGGCAACGGCTGGAAGCTCAACGGCCGACCGGCCTGCCGTCCCGGCGTCCAGACGACCACGTCGGTGCCGGCCAGATATTCCGCCGCGCGGCGGGCGTCGTCCGCGCCCCAGCCCGGCGGTGCGGCGGGCCAGGTCTCGCCGAGCCGGGCCAGGTCGTTGTTGGGGTCGAGCACGATGGCCGACACGCCGCGCAGGGCGCACTCCTCGACCAGGCGGCGGATCAGTACGGTCTTGCCGGAACCGGAGCCGGCGAAGATGACTGTGTGCCGGCGCAGCGCTTCCAGGTCGAGGCCGACCGGTTCGGGCCGCCCGGTGACAGTGCCGATCTCCATCCGCTCCGGGTCGATGCCCGCCACCGGTGGCAGGGGAGCGACCACCGGCGGCGCCGGGTCGAGCCCGGCGGAGCGCGGCGTCGGGACGGGACCGGCGGAGCGCGGTGCAGCGGTGACCGGCGGTGGCGTCCCGACCGGGGGTCGGTCCGGCGCCTCCTCTGGCCGCTCCTCGGTCCGGACGGCTTCCGGCGCACCCGGCCAGTCGCCCAGCGCCTCCCGCAGGCAGGTGATGTGGGACGCCGGCCGGCGATCGGCGAACCAGGGCCGCAGCGTCTCCCGCCCGTAGTCCTGGATGAGTTGTTCGAGCGCGGCCAGCCGGGCGACGTCCGGCGCGTCCAGGGGAAGCCGCCGACCGCCGGCCCGCTCGAACGCGTCAAGCACCTCGCGGGTACGGGCACCGGCCGACCACTCCGCGCTGCGCAGCAGGAAGAGCCGTCGTTTGGCGACCCCCTCGGTGAGTCCGGCGGTCGTGATCGCGTTGCGGATCCGGTTGAGCACGGCGATGTGGTGCGGCGCGGAGATCGCCCGGAACGACCAGTGCTCCTCGTCCTCGCTGTCCTCGCTCAGGCTGTGCCGTAGCCGGGCGTGCAGCGCCGGCTTGGTTCCGGCGGGGATCGGGTCGAGGCTGAACGCGTCGACTGCCGCGCCCTGCGCGGCGATCCACGCGGTCAGGCCGGCTTCGAGCAGGCGCGGGACGCGGGCGTCCTCCGTCTGCGGGGACAGGGCGGTGTCGGCGGCGGCGACCAGCTCCGCGTACCGGGCGTCGAGCTTGCCGAATCCGTTCGTCCGGCTCTCCGGTGGCGGCCCGGTGACCGTGGCGGGCGCGATATCCCCGGCGACGCGCTCGCCGCTCGTGTGCAGCAGGTGCCGCAGTTCCCGCGCCTCGCCGTCGGCCAGGCAGGCCCGGACGTGCGTGTCGATCCGCCGTAGCAGCTCACGAGGGGTGAAGCCGACAACCTCCTGGAACGCGTCCGGGTGGACCGGCCAGGTGGGGTGCGGCGGGGTGAACCCGAGGCCCTCGAAAAGCACCGCGAACCGCTTCTCGACCAGCTCGCGGCCCACCTCGACGGAGGGGATCTCCTTGAGCGGGGCGGCCTCCCGGAACCGGTCCTGGACGGTGTCCGTCGCCTGCTGCTGGATGCTGCGCCACGTCTGCGGCAGGCACGAGACGACGGACAGCGTCCGGCGAGTGGTCTCGCGTAGCGCCATCAGTCCGCTGGCGACCTGTTCGAGCAGGAGCGAGGTCTGCCAGTCCGCCTCGCCCCGGGCGTCCTGGTTCGTGGCCTTCACGGACTGGGCGATCATCAGGTCGATCTGGTCCACCGCGATCACGGTCGGACCGACGACGGCGAGCAGCCGGGAGATGTCCCGGACCACCTCCTGGGGCGCACGACGATTGCGCCGCAGCCCCCACCCGGCCCGTTGGCCGGGCTCCTCCTCGTCCATCGAGGAGAGGAAGTCGTAGCCGATGTCCTGCACGGCTGACTGCTCGGCCGCGTAGAGCACCAGGGCGCGCGCGGTGTCCTGGCACTCCGTGCCGATCTGCCGGTCCTTCTTGCGGATCAGGTCGACGAAGGCGTCGAGCGTCGGACGGCTGAGTTCGGTCTCACCGGCGACCGCGCGCCGTACCGTCCGGGGCGCACCCACCGCGTCGGCCAGCCGGCGCAGGAACGCCCGTAGCTGGGTCGTCTCGTCCGGCATCGGACGGACCAGGCCCTCCAGCATCGAGATCGCGGTGCGTTGCCAGAACGTCCGGGCTTCGAGCAGTTCGACCAGGAAGAAGAAGCCGCCGCGTCCCTGCACCTGCTGGCGGACCGTGCCGATGAGGTGGGTCTTGCCGGTGCCGCGCTGGCCGAGGATGGCCACGCCCACCGGACTGGAGTCGGTGCTGGCCTGAGCCTCCGCGAAGCTGTCCAGCACCGTCGTGACGACGTCGTGGTGCAGACCCTCCACGTGGAACGGTGTGGGTTTCCAGACGTCGTCCGGGGTCGGAGCCCAGTTGAACCTCAGCGCCGCCAGGGCACGGCGTTGCTCGTCACCGATCATGACGAGATGGCGACCAGATGCTTGTCCTGGTTGCCGATGGTCACCGCCGCCGCCCGCTCCTGCGGCTTCAGCACCTTCTGGTTGGACTCGGGCACCAGGTGCACGCCGCGCTCCCGGTTGAGCGTCACGAGCGCGGCGTCGAACTCGGGGCGGGGCAGGTCGGAGAGGGCGTCGCGAAGATCGGCCAGCATGACGTAGTCACCGGGCTTGGCGGCCAGCTCGTGGTACGCCTGCCGGATCAGCGCGACCGCGTCCGCGGCCGGGGACGCCGACGACGCCACCGGCGGCGGCGCGACGACCTCGTCCCGGTTGATCTGCATCCGGAACAGGTCGTCGGCGCGGGTTCCGGAATGGTCGATCAGCCGGCGCAGGAAGTCGAGCGCGACGTAGAGCGTTCCGCCCGCGGTACCGGCGCCCTTCGGCGGTTCCGCGCCCAACTCCTCGGTGGCGCGGTCCCATCCCTTGTCGGTGAGCGCCAGCGTGATCGGCTTCTCCGTGACCTCGATCAGGCCGAGTGATTCAAGTCGGCGGCGGTGATCGGCTTTCAGGCCGATACCGGCGACATTGGTGAAGTAGGTCTGCGGCAAAGGCGCCGCCTTCACCATCAGCGTGACAAGAATGCACCGGTCGACGAGGGTCAGTTCCTTTTCCGGCATGCGGATGCTCCTCTGCGGCACGAGCTCCCACCGCGTCGACGGTGTGATCGAAGGCTCGGAAGGGGTGGCCATGATCGAGGTGGGCAACGGGGACGGCCCCGGCGCACGGGCCGATTCTGCCGACGGCGCCGGACTCGCGCAAGGTCACCGATCTCGCTGACGAAAGCCGACAGGACCGCGTAGTGGATCTCCAACGGTCCTGCGTGGACGCCTCGATTGAAACGCCTGTTCGGCGGCTTCGGCGCGGTCGGTCGACCCGACCATTGCGAAATGACAAGGACAGCGGGCAGCATGGCAGACCGGCGAGAGGGCCGGAGTTCTGCTCCGCCGCGAACCCTCCTGCCTGTTCTCCAGAAATACGTCACGGAGGTGACCGTGCAGTCTGAGGTGGTCCGCTACCAGGTCGACGACGAAACGGTTGCCTTGATCGAAGTCGAGCCGACACCCGGTTTCCAGCCCGCAGGCTTCGGCGACGTCGCCGGCTGGGTACGCGAATCCGCGGCACCGGCGGTCGCCGCCGCCCGGGAATTGCTGGAACAGGTCAAGACCGTCTCTCCCGACGCGGTGGAGGTGCGCTTCGGGATCAAGGCCACCGGCACGGCGAGCTGGGTGGTGGCGAAGGCGACCGGAGAGGCGAACTTCGAGGTCACCCTCGCCTGGCAGCCGGACGGCCCCACCGATCGCGGTGCCGGTCCACGGCGCTGACGGACGGCTCGGCCCGTGACAACGGCCCCGGACGAGAGCTCGTGGGCGGTTGCCCTGCACCGTGAGGCGGACCCGCACACGGCACTCGGCACCGGCATCGTCATCGCCGCCAACCTGGTGCTCACCTGCCACCACGTGGCGTTCGCCGCCGACGGCACCCTCCGCCCCGATCTCACTGTCGCCTTTCCGCGCGCGCCCAAGGTCGCCTACTTCGACCGGCGCAAGGTCCGGCGGTGCCGGCACGACGGCATGCCGGCGGCGCACGTCGACGTGGTGGTGCTCGAACTCGTCGAGCCGGTGCCGGCGACCGTCACCCCGGCGCGGCTGCGCTGCCTCGCCCCCAAGCCGCTGCTCGACCGCCCCTTCTGGGCGTACGGCTTCCCGGCCGGGGTGGTCGGCGGCCTGCAGGCGACCGGTTCCGTCGTCGAAGACGGCGGGTACGGCCGCGTCACCATCGACAGCGGCGCTGCCGGGCCGCTCAGCAAGGGGTTCAGCGGGGGCGCGTTGTGGTCCCCGGAGTACCAGGCGGTGGTCGGCGTCGTCGTCACGGCCGACGGCAAGGGCAAGGGGCAGGCGGTGACGCTGCACCACGTCGACGAGCAGGTGCCGGCGATGACGTTGGGCGCGTTGTCGGCCTGGCGGGTCGAGGACGCCGACGACGCCGCGCTATCGGCCTGGGGGTGGACGTTGAGCACCGACGGTGAGGCCGGCCGGCACTGGCTGCCCCGGGCGCGGGGCGTCGCCGTGGACACCGAGGGCGGCGCGCGGTTCCGGGGTCGTACGGCCGCGCTCCGGCGGATCGTCGACTTCATCGACGGGAAGGCGCCCGCCACCCGGCCGCTGATCGTCACGGGTTCGCCAGGCGTCGGCAAGTCCGCCGTCCTGGGCCGCGTGGTGACCACGGCCGACCAGCAGATCCGGGACAGCCTGCCGGGCGGCGACACCGCCGTACGGGCCACTGTCGGCTCGGTGTCCTGCGCCGTGCACGCCAAGGGCAAGACCGCGCTGGAGGTGGCGCTCGAGATCGCCCGGGCGGCCGCCGTCGACCTGCCCGGTGCGCCGGCCGATCTGATGCCGGCCGTGCGGGACCGGCTGGCGCGGCGTCCGGCTCGCTTCGCGCTCGTCATCGATGCGCTGGACGAGACGGCCGACCCCGGTCAGGCCCGGCAGGTCATCGACGACGTCCTGCTGCCGCTGGCCCGGGAGTGCGGCCGGTACGGCGTGCGGGTGGTTGTCGGCACCCGGCGCGGCGACGACCGGGGTGACCTGATCGCCTGCTTCGGTGATCCGGTCGAGCTGGTGGATCTGGACACACCGGAATACTTCGCCGGGGCCGATCTGGTGAACTACGCCCTGGCGACCCTGCGACTGCTCGGCGCGGAACGGCCGGGCAACCCGTACAGCGACTCGGCGGCGGCTATCCCGCTGGCGCGCCGGATCGCCGAGCTGGCGAAGGGAAACTTCCTGGTGGCCGGTCTCGTCGCACGGGCACACGCGCTGCGCGACATCGAGCCCGTCGACCCGGCGTCGGTGTCGTTCAGCGCGACAGTGGCCCATGCGCTCGACTCCTATCTGGCCGGGCTGCCGGCTGCCGGCTCGGCCTCCGCCCGGCTCGCCCTCACCGCCCTGGCGTACGCCGAGACGCCGGGTCTGCCGCTGTCGCTCTGGCGGATCGCGGTGACCGCGCTCGGCGGCACGGTCACCGAGGACGAACTCCTCGCGTTCGCCCGTACGTCGGCGGCGAACTTCCTGGTCGAGACCGGTGGCGGCAGCCGGCCCGCGTACCGCCTGTTCCACCAGGCCCTCAACGACGCGTTGTTGGACGGCGCGTCACGCCGGGACGACCAGCGACGGCTGGTCGCCGCCTGGGCGGACCTGGCGGCCGAGGTGGGATGGGCCTCGGTGCCCGACTACCTACGGCGCTCCCTGCCCCAGCACGCCTCCCGCGCCGGGCTCGTGGAGCGGCTCCTCGCCGACGAGGGCTACCTCCTGCACGCGCACCTGGAGCGGTTGCTCTCGGTCGTCGACATGGAGAGACCGCTGGAGCCGCTGTCCCGATCACGGGTGCGGCTGCTGCACCGGACGCCGCTCGCTGTCGCGGCGGCACCGGCCGAGCGCGCCGCCCTCTTTTCGGTCGTCGACCGGCTCGACGGACTGGGCAGCGGGATCGAGGCCGACGGCGCGCCGTACCGCGCGCGCTGGGCGCACACCCCGCCCCGGCAGGAGCGCAGCGTGCTGGACGGGCACTCGCAGGCCGTCTACGACGTGGCGGCCGTCGAGCTGGACGATCGGTGGTTGCTCGCCTCCGCCGGTGACGACGGCACGGTCCGGCTCTGGGACCCGATGACCAACCAGGCCGTGGGAGTCTTCCCGTGTCACAACGACACGATCCGCGGGCTGTGCGCTGTCCGTACCGGCGGCGGCGAGACGCTGATCGCCACCGCCAGCCACGACGGGACCGTCGGCCTGTGGGATCCCCGGACCGGCCAGCGTCGGCACGAACTGAGCGGGCACGACGACTGGGTCCGCAACATCTGCGTCATTCCACTGCCGGACGGCGACCTGCTCGCCTCGGCCGGCGACGACCGGACGGTCCGGATCTGGGATCCGGTGACCGGGACGCAGCGCTACGCGTTGACCGGGCACTCGGGCTGGGTGACGGCCGTGACGTACGTCCCGTCGGACGGCCGGCACCTGCTCGCCTCCACCGGCTTCGACGGCGTGGTCCGGGTCTGGGAGCCGACGGCCGACACGCGCCCGACGCTGACCCTCACCGGACATGTCGGCTGGGTGACCACGCTCTACGCCGTTCGAGCGCCGGGTGGCACGTTGCTCGCCTCGGCCGGCTACGACGGCACGGTCCGGCTCTGGGACCCGCAGAGCGGCGAATGCGTCCACGTCCTTGCCACCGGTGGACCGGTCACGGATCTGTGCACGGTCGAGGTCGACGAGGGCTGTCTGCTGGTGTCGACGGGTGAGGACGGGCTCATCCGGGTCTGGGACGTGCCGACGTGGGCGAGCCGGCCGAGCCTGCGGGGGCACGCGAGCTGGATCCGTGCGGTCTGCGAGCTGCGTACGGCGAAGGACCGGATGCTGGCGACGGCGGGTGACGACGGCACCGTGCGGCTGTGGGACCCGGCCGGCGGCCGACCCGACACCGTCGCCGAGCGGGACCGGCTCGGGCCCGTGCACAGCCTCTGCGCGGTCCCTGACGAGCGACCGGGCCTGGTCGCCTCCGGCGGTGCCGACGGCCGGGTGCGGATCTGGGACGCCGCCACGGGCGAGCGGCTGCGGGAGATCCCGACACCCGGCGGGCCGGTAAACGCGATGTGCGCGGTCGCCGACGTCGAGGAGCCGCTGCTCGTCACCGCCCAGGACGACAACACGGTCGGAACCTGGAGTGTGCGGCACAGCGCCTTGGTGGGGGAGATGACCGAGCACCACGCTCCGGTGGCGGCGGTCTGCCCGATCGTCATCGGCGGTGAGACGCTCGTCGCGTCGGCCGGCGACGACCAGGCCATCCGGCTCTGGCACCCGCAGACCGGCACCGTGCGGGCGGTCCTGCTCGGGCACGTCACCCGTGCCTGGGTGACGGCCCTCGCGACGGTTCGGTGGCCCGAGGTGGAGGCGCTCGCCTCGGCCGACAAGAGCGGCACGGTGATGCTGTGGGGCGGTGGTGACACGCCGGTCTGGACCCGGCAGGGACATCAGGACGCGGTCACCGCGCTCTGCGGCCTGGTCGTGGCGGGTCGCCGGATGCTGGCGTCGGCCAGCGCCGACCACACGATCCGTCTGTGGGACGCCGAATGGGGTGAGCCCGTGGACGTGTTCACCGGCCACACGGCTGCCGTAACCGGGCTGAGCCTGGTGCGGGTCGGCGGGCGGGATCTGCTCGCCTCGACCAGCCGGGACCGGACGGTGCGGATCTGGGACCCGTCCACCGGACGGGCGCTGCACACCATCCCCGTCTATCACCCGGCGCTGACGTGCTGCACTGTCGACGGAACGTTGCTCGTCGGTCTGGATCAGGGCCTGCTGGCGTTGGACGTCGACGGCCGGAGCGACCTGCCACCCGAGGCCGCGGACCGTGCGGTCGCTCGGGTGGCGGTGCGCTGCTGATCAGGGGCGCAGCACGTAGCGTCCGCGTACCCCGCCCTCGGCCGCCGCCCGGTGGGCGTCCGCCACCCGGTCCAGCGGCACCACCGCGTGCACCCGCGCCGGCAGCTCGCCGGCGGCGGTGCGGGCGAGCAGGTCGGCCAGGCGTGTCCCGTCGGCGTGCACCTCGACCGCGCGCACCGTGACACCGCGTTCGGCGGCCGGGTGGGCGTTCGGCCGTACCCCGACGAACACGCCGCCGTCGCCCACCAGCGCGAGCCCTCGGTCCTGGAGCGCCGCGGCGTCGGCGACCGCGTCCCAGCCCGGCTCGGCGGCGGTGGTGAAGTCGGCGCCGAGCCCGCGCACGAACTTCTCGTCCCCGGCCCGCGCCAGGCCGGTCACCCGCCATCCCCGGTCCCGGGCGAGCGGCACGACGTAGCCGCCGACCGCGCCGGCCGCGCCGGTGACCAGCAGCCGGCCGCCGGCGGGCGGGTCGCCGAGCAGGTCGACGATCTGCGCCGCGGTCAGGCCGTTGAGCGGCACTGTCGCCGCCGCCACCAGGTCCAGATCATCGGGTACGACGGCCAGGTCGGCGGCGGGCACGACAAGCTGCTCGGCGTACGTGCCGAAGTCGCGGTCGAACCCGCCCACCAGGCCGGCGACAGGGGTGCCGACGGCGAGGTCGACGCCCGGCCCGGCGGCGGCGACGACACCGGCGAAGTCCCAGCCCAGGCCGGTGTGGTGCGGCTGGTGGATGAGCCCCAGCGAGTGGAAGAAGCCGCTGACGACGCCGAGGTCGGCCGGGTTGACCGGCGCCGCCGCGACGTCCACCCGGACCTCGCCGGGTCCCGGCTCGCGCTGCGGGACGTCGATGATCTCGATGGCGTCGGGTCCGCCCGGGGTGCGGACGACTGCGGTGCGGAAGGTACGCGTACCCATGGTTCTGTCTCCTTGGTCGTGAGGGATGCCCTGCTCCACGATGGAGGGGTAACTTTCCATCGGGAAGTACGCACTTCGGAGTGCGTTGGGTACCCCCGGATAGGAGGCGCGGACGATGCCGACGCAGACGGCGGCGGAGAAGCGGGCGCAGGCGCGGGAGGAGTACGACGCGTTCCTCGCCGGCTGCCCGAGCCGGCAACTCCTGGACCGGATCTCCGACAAGTGGGTGGCGCTGATCCTGGCCGCGCTCGGCCGCGACGGGCCCGACCGCAACGCGGAACCCCGGGTCATGCGCTACTCCGAGCTGTCGCGGCGGTTGGCCGGGGTCAGCCAGAAGATGCTCACCCAGACGTTGCGCTCACTGGAACGCGACGGCCTTGTCACCCGCACCGTGACGCCGAGCGTGCCGGTGACTGTCACCTACGAGCTGACCGACCTCGGTCAGTCGCTGCACCAGCTGATGTACGGCATGAAGCTGTGGGCCGAGGCGCACATGGACGAGGTGCACGCCAACCGCGAGCGGTACGACGCCGCCGGTCACTGACCGGATCCCCGAAACTTTCGGTCGTGCTCGCGCTTCTCGGCGCCCTTCGCTCGCACGGTCATCCATGGACTCCCGCGCTGATCAGCCGGTTGAGTCCATGTTCGCGTCGACATCGACATTGACCGATCGTGCCGTCGCGGATATCTTCCCAGGGAAGTTACCGGTACATCTTCGAAAAGTTTCAGGGCAGTGACGCGGGGGGTGGGCGCACCGCCTACTCCACTCGCGTCAAGCCGGGCATCGCCAGCGCATCATCGTCCGATATGCAGAGGAGTGTCATGAAACATCTACCGAGGCGCAGCCACCGCGTGGTGCTGGCCGCCGTCAGCAGCGCGCTGGCTCTCGCCGGTGCCGCGCTCGTGGTGCCCACCATTGCCCAGGCGGCGGCGAGCACGCTCGGTGCCGCCGCAGCACAGTCGGGCCGCTACTTCGGCACCGCCATCGCGGCGAACCGACTGGGCGACTCGACGTACAGCACGATCGCGGCGCGTGAGTTCAACATGATCACCGCCGAGAACGAGATGAAGCCGGAAGCGCTCCAGCCCAACCGGGGCCAGTTCAACTTCTCCTCCGGCGACCAGATCTACAACTGGGCCACCCAGCGGGGTCTCCAGGTCCGCGGCCACACCCTCGCGTGGCACGCGCAGCAGCCGGGCTGGATGCAGAGCCTGAACGGCAGCAACCTTCGTCAGGCGATGATCGACCACATCAACGGCGTGATGGCCCACTACAAGGGCAAGCTGGCCGCGTGGGACGTGGTGAACGAGGCGTTCAACGAGGACGGCAGCCGTCGGCAGTCGAACCTGCAGGGCACCGGCAACGACTGGATCGAGGTCGCGTTCCGCACCGCTCGCGCGGCCGACCCGTCGACCAAGCTCTGCTACAACGACTACAACATCGAGAACTGGTCGTACGGCAAGACGCAGGGCGTCTACAACATGATCCGGGACTTCAAGTCCCGGGGTGTGCCGATCGACTGCGTCGGTCTGCAGACCCACTTCACCGGCGGCAGCTCGCTGCCCGGCAACTTCCAGACCACGCTGCAGAACTTCGCCGCGCTGGGTGTGGACGTGGCGCTGACCGAGGTCGACGTCACGAACTCCTCGACCAGCCAGTACGCCGGTCTGACGCAGGCGTGCATCAACGTGCCGCGCTGCATCGGCATCACCGTGTGGGGCGTGCGTGACAGCGACTCGTGGCGTTCCAACGAGAGCCCGCTGCTGTTCGACGGCGGAGGCAACAAGAAGGCCGCATACAACTCGGTCCTCAACGTCCTCAACTCCGCGTCGCCCAACCCCACGCCGACCGCGACCGTCTCGCCGACCGTGTCCCCGACCGCCGGGCCGACCGGCGGACCGACCACGCCGCCGCCGACCACC
Source organism: Micromonospora sp. HB375 (assembly GCF_017872985.1). Taxonomy (NCBI): domain Bacteria; kingdom Bacillati; phylum Actinomycetota; class Actinomycetes; order Micromonosporales; family Micromonosporaceae; genus Micromonospora; species Micromonospora sp. HB375. The sequence continues at coordinate 127,546 of NZ_JAGGJO010000001.1, forward strand.
GGCGCGAGCCGGATCGTCGGCAACCAGTCCGGCCGGTGCATCGACGTGCCGAACTCCTCGCAGAGCAACGGCACCCGGGTGCAGCTCTACGACTGCCACGGCCAGACCAACCAGCGGTGGACCTACACCTCCAGCCGGCAGCTGACCGTGTACGGCTCGATGTGCCTGGACGCCGCCGGCTCCGGCAACGGCTCGGCGGTCCAGATCTACAGCTGCAACGGCCAGACGAACCAGCAGTGGAACGTCAACTCCAACGGCACCATCACCGGAGTCCAGTCCGGCCGCTGCCTCGACGTCTGGGGCACCGGCAACGGCCAGCAGGTGCAGATCTACGACTGCAACGGCCAGGCCAACCAGCGGTTCCAGCTCGTCGCGACGAGCTGACCTTCGCGTACGGAAAACGGCTCACCGTCGTGGTCTCGGCCACGGCGGTGAGCCGCTTTCGTGGTGCTCGCGTGCTGCCGGTGTCAGCCGATCAGCAACTCCGTGCGGTAGTCGGCGGCCAGCGCGGCGGCCCGGTTCCGGCGCTCGGCCTGCTCCTCCTCGGTCAGAGCCGGCGGCGGCGAAGTGGGACCGTCCACCCGGTCGCCGACGCGCAGGAAATACTCGTCCTGCCCGGCCGGCGTGCACATGCACAGCAGCCGCGCCGGCTGGTCGAAGGAGTTGCGGAAGAAATGCGGCGCGTTCGCCGGAATGTTCACCGTCTCCCCGGCCCGCGCGACGGTCTGCTCGCCCCGGAACGTGAACTCCACCGCCCCGTCGAGCACCGTGAACATCTCCTCGAAGTCGTGCCGGTGCGGAGGCGGCCCACCACCCGGCGGAACCCGCATGTCGATCAGGCAGTACCGGCCGGCCGTCTGCTCACCGGTGACCAGGATCGTGTAGGTGCCGCCCGCGATGGCGAGGTGCGCGAGGCCGGGGTCGTCGGGCCGGGCGTGGACGAGGGTACGGGTCGGATCGTCGGACGGGATCGCACCGCTGGCCATCGGCTCTCTCCTCGATCGTCGGTCTGCGGATCGATTCCCCTCATAGCCATCCGGCAAGCTGCTAAACCTGGGGCGCTTCCCGTGCTGGGACCGTCATGCCGGGCGGCGGGCGACAACCGCCAGGGCCATGCCGAAGAACTTCAACGGCGAGCGTTCGATAGCGTCGGTCACCGGCCGGATGCGACGCCCGAAGCGGGACCTGTCGAACGGCGGCATGATGTAGTCCACCGCTACCGGCTCCAGCCCGGCCCGCCGCAACTGCGCGGACAAGCCACGGGCGGTGAAGGAACGGGCGTCGGCGAGCCGACGGTGCAGCGGCACGATCCACGGCAGGAACGGGCCCCGCGCCGGCCGGTACCGCCGGCCCCGGATCAGGAAGCCGTGCGTCTCGAACGGGAACCACCGGTTGGGCGTCGTCAGCGCGAACCGGCCGCCGGGCACGAGCACGCGGTGGACCTGCCGCAGGGCGGCATCCAGGTCGTCGATGTGCTCCACCACCTCGATGGCGGTGACCAGGTCGAAGCTGCCGTCCGGGTAGTCCAGCTCGGTGGCGGACAACTCCCGTACGTTGATCTTCCGGGCCGCCGCCGGATCGCCGGCCAGCCGCTCCCGGAACAGTTTCAGCCGATCCTGCTGGATGTCGACGGCCTCGATCTGCGCGAACGCGTCGACCAGCCGCATCGTGTACGTGCCGTCCCCGCAGCCGATCTCCAGTAATCGCCGGCCGGTCAGCGATGTGTGCCGGCCCAATGTGCCGAGCCGCTTCGCCACCCCACGCTCGCCGAATGCGCTGCCGTGCCCCAGCCCCAGATTGCGATTCGTATTCATCATGGTCGCTGACCATAGACCTAACGAGCGTTAGCGTGGGGGCGTCGATCGACAGGCAGTGCCGGCTCTGGCCGACCCCTCTGGCGTCCCGATCTCCGACACCGGAGGGGCCGGCGCGTACGCGGTCGTAGTGCCGGGAACACCGGCACCGCCCGACCAGGTGCCGTCGGGATACTGAGCGGTGACGACATAGGGCGCGTTGCCGACGGGGAACTCGAAGTCCGTCACGGGCGAGAACTCACCCTCCGTCGGCCGGACCTAGTCGGCCTGCCTGGTCCAGCCGAGAAATCGGCGGTGCAACACCCCGGCCGGCGTCCACGGCATGTCCTCGGTGGCTTGGACCAGGTAGGCGCCGAGGTAGAGGGCCAGCGACACGGGAGCGCGGTCATACTCCGCGCGCAGCTCGCGTTTCCGTGTCGGGCAGGGCCAGGGCAGATCGCAACCTCCGCAGCTCCAGACCGGCATGACCGGGCCGTGGGTGGTCACCGCACACCCTCGAGGAAACGGGCGGTGATCGTCCGTGCCTGCCGGCTGGTCGCCCATTCCACCTGCCAGCAGGGGTACGGCGACAGCCGCGACCACCAGGCGCGGCAGCCGGTGCACATGCCGTCGCACCCACGGACATGCACAGCCAGGATCGCCTGCTCCAGGTCGTCCTTCACGACGCGTCCTCTCCCGGCCAGTGGCCACGATCGATAGGGATTCGGTGCCGGGCGCGGCAGGGCAGATCCGCTCCGCAGCGGCAGATCCGTCGCCACTTCCGCCAGCACCAGACAGGGCGGTGCCTCCGGGCGAGAGTGAGTGCCGTCGCGACCAGGTAGTCCTCGTACGAGACGTGTCGTCTGCTCGGAGTCGTCCGGGCCGCCCTTCGGCTCATTGCTGCTCTGCCGCGTCCTGCGCCGGCTCACGGTTGCCTTCCGGTCGCCCCAGCTGCGCTGCCAGGTCGAGTAGGCGCTGCCGCGCTGCCGCGCGCTCGGCGTCCTGGTACCGCTGCCCTGTTCCGGACGGTGGTGCCGGATCGGGTTGCCGGAACAGCCATCGCACCAACGGACACAGGCGACCCCGGATAGTCACGAGCCCGTCCTGCCGTGCAGGGTCGGGAAGGCGAGCCTGACCGGCGGCTCAGAGCCGTAGACGAACATCCCGCCCGGTGGGTTGTCGACGTCGAAGTCCATGCCGGAGACGGTCCCGCCGAGTGGGGTGCGGTGACCATGTCGACTGGTCATGTCACGGTGACATGAGCGGACTCGACCCTGCCCGTACACCGACCGTAGGCTCCTGATCGACCACCATGGGTAGTCGTCTGACGACGCTGGGAGCCGTAGTGCTGCTGGAAAATCTCCGGATACCCGACGACCTCTGGTCGCGCGAGGACATGCACAAGGCTCTGGCGGCCCGCGACATCGGTGCCGTGTTCCGGCTGCTCGCTCGGCACACCGGCGCGAGCCAAACTCGCATCGGTGCGGCTGTCGGCCTGGAGCAGGGCTACATCAGCCGGATCATCGCCGGCCGACGGGTGACCTCGATCGACGTGCTGGAGCGGATCGCCGACGGCTGCGGCATGCCCGACGAAGCTCGAATGACGCTGGGCCTCGCGCCCTGCCTGCGGTCATATCGCCCGGCCATGGCGGATCACTCCCTCGGTCGGCACAGTGACGTGCCGGCCAACCGGTCCTGGCGCGAGGACGTCCAGGCCGCCGCGCAGCTATGGGAAGGCGATGTGAACCGTCGAGACATGCTTCGCCAGACAGTGTTCAGCTCCACCGCGTACACCCTGCCCGCCCTACGCTGGTTCACCGCCACCACGGCGCAGCCCGTCGAGCAGGAGGGCCGCCGAACAGTCGGTCAACCCGACATCGACACGATCCGGCAGATGACCGCCACTTATCGGCGACTCGACAACCAGTACGGCGGCGGGCATGCCCGCGACAACGTCACCCGCTTCCTGCACCACGAGGTGGCGCCCCTGGTGACCGAGGGCCGGTACGACCCGGCGACCGGCCGCAGACTGCTCGCCGCTGCTGCCGAACTGACGCAGCTCGCCGGGTGGCAGGCGTACGACATGGCCGAACACGGCCTCGCCCAGCGATACCTCACGCATGCCCTGGACCTCGCCCGAACGGCCGCCGACGCCGGCCTTGGTGCCGAGATCCTCGCCGCGATGAGCCATCAAGCCACCTACCTCGGGCACGCCGCCACCGGGGTCGACCTCGCCCGCGCCGCCCGGCAGACAGCACAACGCGCCGGCCTCACCGCGCTGACTGCCGAAGCGCTGGTCATGGAAGCGCATGCCCACGCTGTCGCCCTTCACGAACGCGACTGTGCGACCGCGCTTCACCAAGCGGAGCGAACCCTCGACCGAGCGGACCGCAGCAGCGATCCTCAGTGGCTCGGCTACTTCGACGAGGCGTACCTGTCGGCCAAGTTCGGCCACTGCTTCCACGCGCTCGGTCAACACCGAGGAGCCGAGCGCTTCGCCGCTCGCTCACTCAAGATGGACGAGCGCTACGTACGCGGCAAAGCCTTCAACCTCGCCCTGCTGGCCAGCGTCCACGCTCGCCACGGCGAGCCGGAACGTGCGAGTGCCGTCGGCGCGGAAGCCCTGACCCTGACCACCCAACTACGGTCGGCTCGCGCCGTCCGCTACCTGCGCGATCTGCAGACCGGCCTGGCACCCCACCGCCGCAAGCCGGCAGTGCGGCAGTTCATCACCCGGGTCGACGCGGCGCTCGGCCAGCGGCGCTGACTACAGCTCACCCCGCGCCTGGCGTGCCATTAGCTCCAACACCGCGATCACCGTGCCGGCGCCTGCGATCTCACCGTCAGACACGAGCTGCCGTGCCTGCTCCAACGGAATCCAGGCCACCCGCTCGGTCTCGTTGACGTCAACCGGAGCGCCGGTGTACTCCGCAATCCGGGCAAGGAACAGCAAGTTCTCCGCGTCTGCGGTCGCCACCCAAGGCTGAAACGACACCAAGGGCTCCACGGTGCCCGGGCGCCAGCCGGTTTCCTCCTCGACCTCGCGGATCGCGCAGGTTGCCGGATCCTCGCCCTCATCGACGTATCCGCCCGGCAGCTCCCACACCCACCTGTCGAACACGAACCGGTGCCGCCGCATCAGCAACAGGCGCTCCTGGCCGTCGAGCACGGCAACCATGGCCGACCTGGGCGCCCGGATCACGTACTGCTCGAAGCGCACCCCGTCCGGCAACTCCACGTCGGCGATGCTCAACCGGGAGCGCCGGCTGCCGTCCACTACCCGCTCGCTGTGAATCGTCCAGCGCGTCGACCTGCTAGCCAGTTCCTCCGTCACACGGCCAGTATCCGACCAGCGGTGCCGGGTCGCGGTCCGCGGCGCCCGTCACTCGGCTCGACCCCGGAGGACCCGGGAGACGGTATGTGGTGGGCCGGCAGGGCTTCGAACCTTGCATCACGTCCGCGATGAGGCCGTTGATGAGCTCGACCAGCTTTTGGCCCGTGTGGCTGAGGTACTGGTTCTAGTCAGCCGCATCGCCCTTCTCGAGCTCCTCCATCGAACGGCGCAGCGCGGCGGCGTTGGCCGGGCTGCGAAAGAGGTAGTCGGTTTCCTTCATCGCCTCGTACTCGGCAAGCGGGACGATGACCACCGGCTCGTGGCCCGAGCGGGTTACCACTACTTCCTCGGCGTCGTTGATGACGCTGTCGAGTTCAGCGGCCAGGTTCTGCCTTAGCTGGGCGAAGTTGACGGTCCGCATGACCACCTCCAAAGTAAGTGGTCCGCGTCTCGCCCTGGTCGAACCGCTGAGCCAAGATCGCGCCCACGCAATGGGGCCGTTGAGCTGCAAGAGAGTGGGCCGCCAGGGACTCGAACCCTGAACCTATGGATTAAAAGTCCACAGCTCTGCCATTGAGCTAGCGGCCCGCCCGCTCAGGTTACCGGAACCCACCCGCCCTAAGCTCGCGGCTTCCACCGCCTGTCGATCTTCAGACCTGAACCAGGCGACGCGCCGGACGCGAGGCGTGAACCTCCCCGCCTGGGGAACCGGGGCAACCATGCGAGTCACCAGCACCGCCGCCGTCGCGGCCTCCCGCGAGGTGCCGGGCGCCGACGGCGTACGCCGGCCCGGCGGTGAGGTGCACGCCTGGCTGCCGGGCCAGAACCAGACGCTGTGCGGGCTGCCGCTGAGCCGTACCCGCCTGCGCCGCTTCCCGCACGTGCCGTTCGACTACTCCGGCACCGACGTCCTCACCGAGGCCGACCCGGAGGGCTGGGTCTGTCCGCGCTGCCTGGCCGCCACGTCGGGTCGCCGCGATCGGGAGAAGGGCTGGGTACGCACGAACCCCCGTCCGTGAGCGGTTGCTGTCCGGTTCAGCGGGTACCGCACCGGACATGCGCATCGTGATCGTGGGAGCGACCGGCAACGTGGGGACGGCCGTGCTGCGCCGGCTGCGGCGGGAGGCGGGAGCGGAACTGGTGGGCGTGGCGCGCCGGCTGCCCGGACCGGACGCCGGTGAGCCGTACGCCGACGTGGAGTGGCACTCCTGCGACATCGGCGCGCCGGGTGCCGCCGACCAGCTCGTGCGGATCTTCGCCGGCGCGCGGGCGGTGGTGCATCTGGCCTGGCAGATCCAGCCCAGCCACGACCGCCGCACGCTCTACCGGACCAACGTCGGCGGCAGCCGCGCGGTGATCGAGGCCGCCGTCCGGGTCGGCGTTCCGGCCCTGGTGTACGCCTCATCGGTCGGCACCTACGCGCCCGGCCCGAAGAACCATCCGGTCAGCGAGAACTGGCCGGCGACCGGGGTGGAGACGTCGTCGTACAGCCGGGACAAGGCGGAGGTGGAGGCGCTGCTCGACGGCGTGCAGCGGGAGCACCCGAAGCTGCGGGTGGTACGACTGCGCCCGGGGCTGATCTTCCAGCGGGAGGCCGGTACGGAGATCAGCCGCTACTTCCTCGGCCCGCTGGCGCCGGTGCGCCTTCTCCGGTACGGCCGCATTCCGCTGGTGCCGTCGAACAAGCGACTGCGGATGCAGGCGGTGCACGCCGACGACGTGGCCGACGCGTACGCCCGGGCGGTTCTGGGGGATGCGAGCGGCGCCTTCAACGTGGCGGCCGACCCGGTGCTGACGCCGGAGCTGGTGGCCCGGCACTTCCACGGCTGGACGGTGCCGGTGGCGACGCCGGTGCTGCGCGCGGCGGCGGCGCTGACCTGGCGGGCGCGGCTGCAACCGGTCGACACCGGCTGGGTCGACCTGGCGCTGAACGTGCCGCTGATGTCCAGCCATCGCGCCGAGACCGAACTCGGCTGGGCCCCGGCGATCGACTCGGTGACCGCCCTGAAGGACCTGTTCACCGGCATGGCCACGAGAGCCGGCACGGATTCCCCGCCGCTGTCCCCGGACCCGACCCTCCCCGGCCGCCCCGCAGCCCTGACCCGAGGCCACCTCCCCGGCCACCCCAACCCCTACTGATCCCACCCATCGCCGCTGCCCGCCGCTGTCCCATCCGCTCCGGCGTCGGCCCCGCCCTCGCCCCACCCCGCCACCCCGCCCCACCCCGCCCTGTTGATCAAGGAGTTTGTGTCACGCGCAGAGATCAACTGGAACACAAACTCCTTGATCACCGAGTTGAAGGGCAGGTGCGAGGGTGGGGCGGGTGGGGCGGGGGCCGTAGGGCGGAGGACTGGCCGGTGATCATGAAGTTGGCGGGTCGACACGCCGATATCGGGACCGTCAACTTCATGATCGACGAGGCGAGGCGGGGCAAGGCGAGGCGGGGCGGGGCAGGGAGGGGGTCAGGAGATTTGGGCACCCAGGAAGAAGATGCCGGGGTGGCCCTTTGTCTCGAAGCCTCTGCTCGGGTTGCGGCGCAGCGTTGAACTGTCGATCTGCAGCGAGCCGGTGCGGTTGTTGCTGACGAAGAAGATCGCGCCGCCGCCCTCGTTCGCGCTGTTGTCCTCGATGACCGTGCCGGCGATCCGTACCGCGAACTCGTTGCCGTCGCAGTAGATCGCGCCGCCGCTGCCGCCGCCCGGAGTGCCGCCCCGGGCCGGGTTCGCGCCGGTGCCGACCGCCCGGTTGTCGCGGAAGACGCTGTTCAGCACCGTCCAGGAGACGCCGATGCTGCTCAGCGCCCCGCCGTTGGCGCACACTCCGCCGGTGAAGGTGCTGCTCACCACGTACACCGGTTTGTTCTCGAACTGGCTGAGCACGCGCAGCGCCGCGCCGCCCAGGTCGGGGCCGGTACGGTCGCAGCGGTTGCCGACGAACCGCGAGTTGACCACCTTGAACCGCCCGCCCCGGACGAAGATCGCGCCGCCCCCGCCGCCCTCGGTCCGCTCGCCGGTGGAGTCGCCGTCGGCGAACGTCAGGTTCTGCACGGTGAGCTGCGGGTGGTCCTGGTTCTGGCAGTGCGAGGTGGTGAAGCCCTGCGCCTGGTCGCAGGTGTTCATGTAGAGGATGCGGCGCTTGCCGCCGCCGCTGAGCGTGACAGTGCCGCCGCCGTCCAGCACGATGCGCGGGCCGTGCGAGTTCACCACCTTGGCGGTGGCCTTCATGGTGATGGTGACCGGCGCGGGCCCGCAGTCGAAGGTGATGACGCCGCCGGCCGCGACGGCCTTCACCACCGCCTCGGAGGTGCAGCTCGCCGGGGTGCCGCTGCCGACGGTACGGGTCGGGCGCGAGGTGTCCACCGGACGCGCCTCGGCCGGCACGCTCGCCCGGCCGGCGGGGTTGCCGGCGCGGAACGCCACTGTGGCGGGGGTCGGGCTCGACCGGGCGCTACCCAGTCCGGAACGCCCGCTCGGGGTGGCCGACGGGGCGGCTGCCGGACCGGCCGGCGAACCGGGGTCGGCGGCGGGTGCGGGGGCCGGATCGTCGCCGCAGGCGGGCAGCGTCGCCGTCGCCAGGGCGAGGACGAGCAGAGGGACAGCCGACTTCACGCGCACCGCCCGATGCTAGGAGGCCCGGCCGCCCCGGCACGACTCCACAGCCGATCCTTAACCCGCCGCTAAGCCGCAACCGCAGCCACCACCGCAGCCGCAGCGAGCGGCCGCGTGCCCGCGGGCAGCGGCCCCGGCAAAGCGCGCGACGGTCAGGCGTGCGACAGCGCGAACGCGACCAGGAAGCCGAGCACGGTGATCAGCCCGACCAGCAGGTGCGCGTCGGCGAACGCCTCCGGCACCATCGTGTCGGTGATCATCGCGAGGATCGCACCCGCCGCGAGCGCGGTGATCGTCGCCAGCACCTCGGGCGGCGCGCCGCCGAGCAGCGTGTACCCGGCCAGCGCAGCCGCGCCGGAGATCAACGCGATGGCCGTCCACAGCCCGAACACGTAGCGCCGGGTGCGCCCGGCCTGCCGCATGCCGGCCGCGCTGGACAGCCCTTCCGGCACGTTGCTGAGGAAGACCGCGATGACGGTGACCAGGCTGACCGGGCCGCCGGCGAGCAGGCTCGCGCCGATCACCACCGATTCGGGTACGCCGTCGAGCAGCGCGCCGACAGCTATCGCCGTACCCGAGCCGGGCTGCTCCTGCTCGGAGGGCTGCTCGTCGCCGGAGCGCTTGCGGTGCCGCGCGCCGTGCCGGGCCAGCAGGACGTTCGCCCCGGTGTACGCGAGCGCGCCGATCGCCGCACCGATCACCACCGGCCGCAGGCCACCCTGCTCGTGCGCCTCGTCGATCAGCTCGAACGAGACGGCGGACAGCAGCACGCCCGCCCCGAACGCCATCACCGAGGCGGTCGTCCGGCGCGGTACGCGCGCGAAGAACCCGACGGCCGCCCCGATCAGCAGGGCCGACCCGGCGAGCAGGCCCCAGAATCCCGCTTCCAGCCATTCCGGCACGCGCTGGATCCTACCCCCGGCCGCGTGCCGCCAACCGGGTCAGAAGTCGGCGAACAGGTGCGGCAGCTCGCGGGGGAAGAGGCGGCGCAGCTCACCGGCCGCGTCCACCGGCACGTCGCCCAGGCCGCGTACGACCACCTCGGCCGGGTCGAGCACCCCGTACGCCAGGGCGGACAGCCCGGCGGCGGTGAGCCGCGCGGCCGGCACGCCGCCCTCGGCGGTGGTCTGCGCGGGCAGCACCGCGAGCTTGCCGGTGGTGCCGTCGAGCAGGTGCCGGCCGGCGAGCCAGCGGTCGCCGACCACCTCGATCAGCACCCGGCCCACCCCGACCGGCTGGTCGGCGAGCGCGTCCAGGCTGAGCAGCCGGGCCATCGGCGCGGTCGGGTCGGGCCGGGCCACCCTCGCCTCCACCTGCACGTCGAGGTCGGTGAGCCACAGCTCGGGCAGTTCGTCCGGGGGAATCTGGACGCTGATCCGGGCCACCTGGTCGACGTGCCGGGCGAAGAACTGGAGCACCGACGCCCGGGCGTACGGGTCGTCGACGAGCAGGTCGTCGGCGTGCAGCGTGCCGGCGTGGTCGTCGATCCGGTAGGTGACAGCGCCGACCGTCTCGCCGCCGCGCACCACGCTGACCAGCCAGCGGTCGTCGCGGTCGCGCAGCCCGACCGCCCGGAAGTCCGGGAAGACCGCGAAGCCGTGCCGTTCCCGCAGGCACCGTTCGGTGTACGCGCGCCACCGCGCATAGCCGGTGCCGATCCGCTCCCAGACCAGCTCGTCCGGCAGTTCGGCGCGCAGCAGCGGCGCCAGGTCCGCGGGGGAGAAGACAGCGGTACGCCGCCGGGGCAGCCCGATGTAGCCGAAGCGCTCGTAGAACGAGGCGCGGAACGGGTGCAGCGCGCTGAGCTGCTGCCCCTCGTCCCGCATGCCGTCGAGGAGCTGGTGCATGAGCGTGCGGACGTGTCCGCGCCGGCGGGCCAGCGGATGGGTGGCCACGCCCGCGACACCGGCCATCGGCAGCACCGCGCCGCGCAGGTTCTGCCGCATCGGGATCGCCGAGACCGCCGCCGCGGTGACGCCGTCCTCCTCGGCCACCAGTGTCGTGTTCCCGGCGTTGTACGGCAGGTAGGCGCGGAACTGGTCGGTCCGGGAGGCGCCCATCGGCGAGGCCTCGAACGCGTACGCCTGGAGCGGGAAGCTGGTGGTCAGTCGTTCATCGGCGGCCAGCCGGCGGATGTGCATCCGTTCATCCCAACCGCAGCGGGCGCGCTCCGCAACCGGAAAGGACGCCGACTCACGCCTCGGTGACGTCCGAGATGACCACAGTCACGTTGTCCGGCGCGCCGGCCTGGTGGGCCAGCTTCACCAGTTGCTCGCCGCACTGCTGGCGGTCGCCGTAGGTGGCGAGCGCCGCCGCGATGGCGGCGTCCTCCACGTAGTCGGAGAGGCCGTCGCTGCACAGCAGCAGCCGGTCGCCGGGGAACACGGTGAGCGCCCCGACGGCGGGCGGCGCGTCGGAGCCCTGCACCGCGCGGGTGACCAGCGAACGCTGCGGGTGGTGGCGGGCCTGGTCGCGGGAGAGCGCGCCCTGGTCGACGAGCGCCTGGACGAACGTGTCGTCGCGGGTGAGCTGGGTCAGCTCGTGGTCGCGCAGCAGGTAGCAGCGGGAGTCGCCGACCTGGGCGAGCACCAGGGTGTCCCCGGCGAGCAGGGCGGCGGTCAGCGTCGTACCCATGCCGTCGCGGGCCGGGTCGACGGTGATGGCCGCGCGGATGCGCTGGTTGGCGGTGCTGACGACGGCGCGCAGCGCGTCGGCCGCCTCGTCGGCGCCGGTGGGCGGGGTCAGCTCGTCCAGGATCCGGATGACGATCTCGCTGGCCACCTCGCCGGCGGGGAGCCCGCCCATGCCGTCGGCCACCGCCACGAGGCGGTCACCGGCGAGGGCGGAGTCCTCGTTGTTGGTCCGGACGAGGCCGACGTCGTTGAGGATGGCCGAGCGGAGGATGAGCGTCATGAGGACAAGCTTGCCAAGAAGAACGGCTCCGCGTCTCTACGCGGTGGCGGGTCTGCTGAAAGAAATGTCATCCGCTTGCATCCTGGGTATGCGTCAACTGTCCGGTGTGGACGGTCGAGGATAACGCAGCAGCAGGCTCGCGTGGACCTCCTCCTCGCCCACCGCCGCGTACGTGTGCGGCACGTCGGAGACCCACCGCAGGTAGCCGCCCGGACCGGCGGTGAGCGGGGCGTCGACCGGGCCGGCGCGCAGTACGCCGGAGAAGACTGTGACGTGCTCGGTCACGCCGCTGGAGTGGGCGGGGGAGAGCTGCGCCGGACCCGGGGTGACGCACATCCGGTACAGCTCGTAGGTCGCCTCCCGGTCGCCGAAGACCTCCAGCAGCGTGGCGCCGACAGCCGCCCCGCGTACGGTCGGTGCCTGCTCGGGCGCGGAGAGTACGGCGGTCAGCGGCACGCCGAGCTGCGCGGTGATCGCGTACAGGGTCTCCAGCCGGGGGTTGCGTACGCCGTTCTCCAGGCCGGACAGCGTGGCCTTGCCGACGCCCGCGAGGCGGGCCAGCTCGGACAGGGAGATGCCCCGTTCGGTGCGGAGCGAGCGGATGCGCCGGCCGACCTCCCGGGCGCCCCGGTCATCGGGTGGTGCGGCGGCTGTCATGAGGGCTATCGTGCTACACCGTGCCGTTCCGTAAACGGAACGGCGGAGGAGGAGAGCATGGGGGGTCGGCTCCAACCCGTCCTGGCCGGCGTGGTGACCGCCCTGGTCGGCTTCGCCAGCTCGTTCACAGTCGTCCTGGCCGGGCTGCGCGCCGTCGGCGCCGACCGGGACCAGGCCGCCTCCGGCCTGCTCGCGCTCTGCGTCGCCAGTGGCGCCTGCGCGGTCTGGCTCGGCCTGCGGCACCGGCTGCCACTGTCGATCGCCTGGTCCACGCCGGGCGCGGCGCTGCTCGTCGCCACCGGGCCGGTCACCGGCGGCTGGCCCGCCGCGGTCGGCGCGTTCCTGCTCGCCGGCCTGCTGATCGTCGCCGCCGGGCTGATCCCCGCGCTCGGCCGCGCGGTCGCCGCGATCCCCGCCCCGATCGCCTCCGCCATGCTCGCCGGGGTGCTGCTGCCGCTGTGTACGGCGCCCGTACGCGCCCTCGTGGAGGTGCCCCGGCTGGCCGGGCCGGTGGTGCTGGTCTGGCTCCTGCTGCACCGGTTCGCCCGCCGCTGGGCGGTACCCGGCGCGCTCGCCGTGGCAGTTGTCGCGATCGCGCTCACCACCTCCGGCCCGGCCCGGATGGACGCCGCACCGGTCGTCGCGCTCACCGCGCCGGCCTGGACGCTGCCCGCCGTCGTCGGGCTCGCCCTGCCGCTGTTCCTGGTCACCATGGCCGCCCAGAACGTGCCCGGCACCGCGGTGCTCGCCGGGTACGGCTATCGGGCCCCGCTGGGCTCGGCGCTGCGGGTGACCGGGCTCGCCACCGCCCTCGGCGCGCCGGCCGGCGGGCACGCGGTGAACCTGGCTGCGATCACCGCCGCGCTGGCGGCCGGGCCGGACGCTCACCCGGACCCGGAACGGCGCTGGATCGCCTCGGTCACCGCCGGGATCGGGCTGGCGCTGCTCGGGCTCGGCGCGGGCGTGGCCACCACACTGGTGTTGCTCTCCCCGCCGGTGCTGGTCGAGGCCGTCGCCGGGCTCGCCCTGCTCGGCGCGCTCGCCGGAGCGGTCGCGGCGGCGGTGGCCCAGCCGGACGCGCGGGAGGCGGCGGTGGTGACGTTCGTGGTCACCGCCTCCGGGGTGAGCCTGTTCGGGGTGGGCGGCGCGTTCTGGGGACTGGTCGCGGGCTGGCTGATGCTGCTGCTGTTCCGCCGCCGCGCGGCCGCGTCCCCGCCGGCCGGGTCGCCCGAGGCGGAACCCGCCCCGCCGGTTCCCAGCCGGGCCGGGTGACGACCGGTCATCCCATGGCGGTCTGCTGAGGCGGGAGCCGCAGTTCGAGTTCGATGCTCTGAACTTCCTCCTGACTCACAGTTATCGGTTCCGGTCGCCCGATCTGGTAGCCCTGCGCGAAGTCGACCTCCGCGGCGCGCAGGAGATCCAGGGTCTCCTGGTCCTGGACGTACTCGGCGGCGACCCGGATGCCGAGCGTGTGGCACAGTTCGACGAGCGCCGACACCACAGCCTGGTCGGCCGGCGACCGGCACAGGTCGACGATGAACGCGCCGTCGATCTTCACCAGGTCCACCGGCAGGTATTTGAGCTGGGCGAGGGCGCCGTATCCGGTGCCGAAGTCGTCCAGCGCCAGGTGGCAGCCGGCTTCTCTGATCCCGGTGGCGAAGGCCAGCGCCTCGTTGCGATTCTCGATGAGCGCGGTCTCGGTGATTTCGAACGTCAGGCATTCCGGCTTGACGTGGTGCCGGTGGATCGCCCCGGTCACGAAAGCGAGCAGTCCCGGGTCGGCGAGCGACTTCCCGGAAATGTTCACCTGGTAATGGGAGGTCTGTGCCCCGCGGCCGATCAGTTCCAGAGCGTGGTCGATGACCCACTTGTCCACCGCCAGGATTTCGCCGACCCGCTCGGCCATGTCGAGAAAGGCCCACGGCGCGACCGGTTCACCGGTGTCGCTGCGAACGCGCAGCAGAATCTCGTGACGGGCCACCTGATTGAGCCCGAGATCGATGATGGGCTGGGCGTACAGGGCGAACCGGTTGGCCGAGACGGCGCGGTGAATCCGGCGGCGGCACCGGTCCGTCCGTTCCCGCTCGGCGACCGGCCGCTCCAGGACCTTGACGGCGGTGGCGTTGCGGTGCGCGTCGCGGGCCGCGTGCTCGCCGTCCACGAGAAGGTCGAAGCCGGTGTCCGGGATGTCGTTGTCGAAATGGACCACGCCGGCCGAGGTGTTGAGCCGCAGGGGCTTCTGCCGGACGCTGAACAGATGGTTCCGGAACTTGTCCACGATCCGGGCGGCCAGGGCCTCGGCCTTCCCCGCGTCGTCCCGGGGGGCGAGCAGTAGGCCCCACGAGCCGGAACCCACCAGCCCGCTGGTGACGCCGTCCCCGGCGACTGCGCGCAGGGTCCGGGCGATCTCCGCCGTCACCTGGTCGCGGTCCTCGTCGGTCAGCGCGTCGGGCAGCCGGGTGGCCGGTTCGGTCGCCACGACGATCAGGGCGCCGCCGGTGGTGCGCCGCGCCCGGTCGACCTCGTCGATCACGTACCCGCGGGTCTGGAGCCCGGTGAGCACGTCCCGGACGGCCGGGTCGGGGCCGAGCATCCGGCTGCGTACGGCGAGCCGGCGCTGCTCCTGGCGGGCGAGTTCGAGCGCGGTGATGTCCTCGCCGGTGGCGATGACGCCGACCGGCCGGCCCGCGTCGGTGAGGATCTCGAGGTGGCAGTACACGTGGCGGACGCTGCCTCCGGGCTGGACCACCCGGAAGCCGATCTCGTCGGGGCGGCTCTGTTCCCACGCCGTCCGCACCGCGGCGAGGACGCGCTCGACATCGGCGGGATGAACGAGGTCGGCGAGCGTCCGCGGGGTGAGGCGGAGCGTTCCCGGCGCGTGCCCGACGATCATCGCCATCTCGTCGGACCAGGAGAGCCGCTCGAAGCGCTCCGCGTCGTGGTCGCCGGGCAGCCAGGTGACGGTGCCCTGCTTCGCCAGCTGGGCGGCGCGGGTGACCCGGACGGCCTCGTCGGCGTCCCAGGTCAGGGGATCGGCGAGGTCGGTGTCGACGATGATCTTGTAGCCCTCGGCGAGGGACAGGTCGTGCTGGCTCTGCACGGTCCGCGCCACCCGGCGGGCGCGCGCGAGCTCCAACGGGCTGGGTGTGGTCTCGGCGAGCGCCAGGATGTCATCGAGATCCACGGCCGGCCCCCTGCCGCCGCTCGCTCTCCGAGCGGGTGAAGCCGGCCTTCTCGGCCAGTTCGCACAGCTCCTTCTTGGCGGCGGCCTTGTAGGAGCGGACGCTGTTCTCGGTCAGGCCGAGGATGCGGGCGATCTCCTGGTTGGAGAAGCCCTCCTTCGACATCTGGAACACCTCGGCGTGCCGTACCGGCAACTGGTGCAACCAGCCGCGCAGCGTCTCCTGCGCCTCCCACGCGTCAGCGATGTCCGAGTGGGACGACGGCGGCAGGTCCTCCGGCGCCACCGCGGCCTCCCGCAGTCGTCGGTCGTGATCCTTCAGCATCTTGAACCGCGCCGTACGGACGATCCACCCGATCGGCCGGACGTGGTCGCGGAGCTTGGACCACTCGACCCGACCGTGCAGAAAGGCTTCGTGAAGCGCGTCCTCCACCGCCTGACGGTCCCGGCATCTCGCCCGGAGAATCCGTTCCACGGTGTGGTACGAGCCTTCGGTGAATTCGGCGAACTCCCGGTCGTGAACGGCCTTCAGGCGGGCCGCCTCCGCCTCGCGCAGAGCGTCGTTGTCGTCGGGATCCGGTGTGAGAGCGGCGGTGCCCTTGATGTCTGTCACGCCGCCTCCTCGACGGGGCCGGGCTTCGACGCAGCGCGCCCGCCCAGTTCGACCTCCCGATGCCCGTCGCGATCGCGCTCCACGATCCGTACGACGTCATGGTCCGCCTCGGCCAGCCGGATCAGCCACGTGACCCGCGCTGTGGTGCGTGTTGTCGCCTCGCGTTCCTCGTTCATCCGGGCGCGGTATGCCACGTAGGCCCGCACCAGGCCCGCCACCACTCCGGCGACGGCAGTGGCCACGGCCACCACCTGATATCCGGTGAGCGGTTCCGCCAGCGCTTCGTTCATTGTTCCCCCTCGGCCCCCTTGGTTCGCCAATTACTATCCGTGGCGAGAGGCCGATGTA
The DNA here is from genome assembly GCF_017872985.1 of Micromonospora sp. HB375. Lineage (NCBI taxonomy): Bacteria > Bacillati > Actinomycetota > Actinomycetes > Micromonosporales > Micromonosporaceae > Micromonospora > Micromonospora sp. HB375. Next base: position 143,993 of record NZ_JAGGJO010000001.1, read on the forward strand.
GATACCAGAACGCGCGCAATGTTTTTGAAGATCAACGATCAAGTCGCTCATCAGCGATTAAAGCGCAAAGTCATGGCATTGAGACTCTGCGCAAGGGGATTGACGGGCGGCTTTTCCGGGCAACTTGCATTGATCACCTATTACTGCGGGTGACAAATCCATCACCTCGACGGGCGTCACTCCTCGGCGGGCAGCTCCGTGGCCGGGACGGTGAGGCGTACCGCGCCGTCGTGCACCGCGGCGATCCGGTCGGCCAGCACGTAGACCGCGCCGGTGCGGACCAGGTCGGTGGAGACCTTGAGATAGCCGTCGCGCAGCAGTCGCGCGGCCAGGTCGGCCGGCACGTCGGGCTCCTCGACCGCCGCCGACTCGATCAGCTCGTCCAGGCTGCTGCCCGGGTCGACCGGCGCGGGCGCCTGCACGGTCACCGCGGCCGGGTCGCCGCGCTGGACGAGATCGACTGTGCCCACCTCGACGCCTGCGGAGTCGACCACCCGCATGCCGGTGGTGACCCGGGAGACGGTGTCCTGCTGCTGGCTCATACGGCAGCGGTTCCCGGGCCGCACGGGCGCTAAACGGACGGGGCCCAGCCTCCCGGCGGGCGGGGGGACAGTTCGCGCCACGTGTCGGTGCCGTCCAGCAGCGCCCGGACCGTCTCCTCCGCCTCCTCGACGCTGGCGTGCTCGTAGAACCGGGAAACCCCCTCGGCGCCGCCGGCCCGCTGCTCGACGTGCCAGCGGTCGCCGTCCACCCGGAGGAAGACGTCACGCCGGGCGAGGCGTCCCCATTTCCCGTTCCACCAGTGCCTACGCTGCTCCATGCCCGGACTCTATCGAACATGTGTTCGATACACGTCGGCCCCCGCGAGATTGTCGCGGGGGCCGATCGGCTATGGCGTCAGCGCGGCGCGGGCGGCTCCTGCCGGCGGCCGAGCACGTCGTCCAGGGCGCTGCGCTGCCCCGGCGTGCCGTGGTTGCCGGCGAGCAGCGCGTCACGGATCTCGGTGAGCAGCTTGACCTCCTCGCTCGGGGCCGACGGCGGCGGCTCCTCGCCGCGCTTGCGGCGCTCGGCGAGCTTGTTCATCGGGTAGACGACCAGGAAGTACAGCGCCGCCGCGGTGAGCACGAACGTGATCAGCGCGTTGACGAAGGCCACCCAGTCGAAGGCGACGCCGCGGAAGGACGGCGTCGAGCCGCCGATCCCGTCCTCGTTGCCGGTGATCAACACGATGAACACGCGTACCAGCGGTTCCAGGAACGACTTGGTGAGCTGGGTCACCACGCCGGTGAACGCGGCGCCGATGACGACACCGACCGCCAGGTCGACGACGTTGCCGCGCATGATGAAGTCTTTGAAGCCCTTGAGCATCCGTACTCCCGTGCCCTGATGAGTCTGCGTCGGGGACAACCTATGCCCCGGCGGGCCCTTCGAGAAAAGCACCGGCCTCGATCGCCGCCCGCTGCGGGTCGCCGGCCCGGATCGCCTCCACCAGCCGGCCGTGATCCACGTACCGCTCCGGGGTCAGCGCCTCGCCCATCGCCTGGGCCACGGTGCTGCGCAGCGCGGCGCCGACCGAGGCGTACAGCTCGGCCAGCATGGCGTTGTGCGCGGCCGCCACCACTGCCGTGTGCAGCGCGGCGTCCGCCTCGACGAACTCGTCCACCCGGCCGCCGCGCCACGCGGCCTCGCGGGCCGCGAGCGCGCCGTCGAGCGCCACCAGGTCCTCAGGGGTACGCCTCAATGCGGCGAGCCGGGCGGCCTCCACCTCGAACGCGCGCCGGACCTCGATCACCTCGGTCATCCGGTCGTCGGTGAGCCGGCGGGCCACCACCGGGGCCAATTCGTCGGTCGACACCACGTACGTGCCGGAGCCCTGCCGGCACACCAGCACCCCGGCGTGCACGAGCGCCCGGACCGCCTCGCGGACCGTGTTCCGGCCCACGCCGAGCTCGGCGACGAGTTGCGGCTCGGTGGGGATGCGCCCGCCCACCGGCCACTCGCCGCCGAGGATGCGCTCCCGGAGCTGCTCGATGGTCTGGCGGACCCGGTGACCGCGCGGCGGCACGACGACGGAATCCACGGCGGGTGTCACCGGTTACACCTCGTGCCGAAATTCATCCCATGATTGTAGGTTCGAGGTCATGACTCCGCCACCCGCGCCCGCCGCGACAGTGCCCGCCCCCGGCGCCGGCTCCGCGGCCCTCCCCACCCCGGCGCCCCGCGCGGTCCGAGGCGGCCTGCTCGTGCTGACCGGGATGCTGCTCGTCGCGCTGAACCTGCGCGCGGCGGTGACCAGCCTCGGCGCGCTGCTCGACGAGGTACGGGTCGGTCTCGGCCTCTCCGGGGCGATGGCCGGCCTGGTCACCACGCTGCCCACCATCGCGTTCGCCGGACTGGGCGCGCTCACCCCGTGGCTGGTCCGCCGCTGGGCCGCGCCCCGGGTGCTGGTGCTCGCCATGCTGGCGCTCACCGTCGGGCAGGTGCTGCGCGCGCTCACCGGCTCGGCGGCGGTCTTCGTGGCCACCAGCGCGCTCGCGCTGGCCGGCATCGCGGTGGCGAACATCCTGCTGCCGATGCTCGTCAAGCAGCACTTCCCGCACCGCACCGGGCTGGTCACCGGGGCGTACACGATGGCCCTGACGGTGGGCACGACGGTGGCCGCCGCCGCGGCGGTGCCGGTCGCGCACGCCTTCGGCTCCTGGCGGGCCGGACTCGGCGTCTGGGCCGGGCTGGCCGCGCTGGCCGTACTCCCGTGGGTGCCGCTGGCGCTGCGGGCCCGCGCGGCGCGACGGGCCGCGCCCCCGGCGGTGGCCGTCGCCACCCCGGCCCGGGTGCAACCCGCCCGGACCCGGCTCGGCTGGGCCATGGCGGTCTACTTCGGGGCGCAGTCGCTCAGCGGGTACGCGATCATGGGCTGGCTGGCCCAGCTCTTCCGGGACGCCGGGTACCGCCCGGAGGCGGCCGGGCTGCTGCTCGCCGGCGTGACCGCGCTGGGCGTGCCGGTGGCACTGATGATGCCGACGCTGGCCGGCCGGCTGGCCACGCTCCGGCCGCTGGTGCTGTCGCTCACCGTGTTCTCCGCCGCCGCGTACACCGGTCTGGCGCTGGCCCCGCACGGCCTGGCGCCGCTGTGGGTGCTGCTGCTGGCGCTCGGCCAGGGCGCGTTCCCGCTCATCCTGACCACGATCGGGCTGCGCGCCCGGACCGCCGAGGGGACCGTGGCGTTGTCCGCGTTCGCGCAGAGCACCGGGTACGTCATCGCGGCGCTCGGGCCGCTGCTGGTGGGCATCCTCTACGAGGCGACCGGCGGCTGGACCGCCCCGATCGGCTTCCTGCTGGTGGCGCTCGCCGTGCAGACGGCGGCGGGCATGGTGATCGCCCGTCCCCGCTACATCGAGGACGAGCGCTGAGCGGAACCGGTCAGGAGGAGGTCGGGGTGGGCTCGCCCGCGACGGCCTGTTCCACGGTCGGGTACGTGTGCAGCACCTCGACCAGCCCGCTGACCTCGAGGATGCGCAGCACGCCGCGCTGCGGAGCGGCCAGCCGGACGACGCCGCCGGCCTCGTCGCAGTTGTTCTTCGCCCGGACGAACACCGACAGGCCGGTGGAGTCGCAGAACGACACCTCGGCCAGGTCGAAGACCAGGCGGTTGCGCCCCTTGTCCAGCAGATCCGTGATCTGGTCCTGCAGCTGCGGTGCCGTGGCCATGTCCAGCTCGCCCGCGACCGACACGACGACCACGTCGCCGCGCTGTTCCGTGTGCACCGTCAAGGACATTCGTCGACCTCCTGTGTTCGGGGGAAACGGTATCCCACGACGGGCGCGCCGCGCAGAACGGGAGCGGTCACGGGTGCGGTCGATCATTCTTTGCTCCGCGACAAGTACCGCGTCAGCCCCCGGTGATAGAGTCCGCCCGTCCAAATCAGGGAGGTCAGGATGGCGTTGAGCGCCGAACAGGGTGGTCGGCTCGCCCACCTGCTCAGTCAGCACGCGGACCGGCTGACCAACCGCTGGACGGAGATCGTCGCCAGTTCGCTGCGCGGTCGCCTGAGCCGGGCCGAGCTGGCCCGGCAGGTGCAGGAGCTGCACCGCGCGCTGGTCGACGCCGGGCGCCAGGGCGTCTCCGACCTGGCCGACGAGCACGGCGGTGAGCTGCGGGCGGTGCTGTCCGAGCTGTCCACCAACCGGGCCCGGCAGGGGTTCTCCGCCACCGAGACCGCGATCAGCGTGTTCGCGTGCAAGGACGCCCTGCTGGAGCTGATGGAAGAGGAGAAGGGTGACGACACCCTGCGCGACTTCGTCGCCTTCTCCGCGCTCGTCGACCAGATGGGCCTGTTCACGTTCGAGACGTTCGTCCGGGCCCGCGAAAGCCTGATCGCCGACCAGGCGGAGCAGCTGCTGGAGCTGTCCACCCCGGTGGTCAAGCTCTGGGAGGGCGTGGTCGCCGTCCCGCTGGTCGGGACGCTGGACTCGGCCCGCGCCCAGGTGGTGATGGAGCGGCTGCTCCAGACCCTGGTCGACACCGGCTCGCCGTACGCGATCATCGACATCACCGGCGTGCCGGCGGTGGACACCCAGGTCGCGCAGCACATCCTCAAGACCGTGGTGGCCGCCCGGCTGATGGGCGCCGACTGCATCATCTCCGGCATCCGCCCGCAGATCGCCCAGACGATCGTCGCCCTCGGCATCGAGTTCGGCGACATCGCCACCAAGGCGAGCCTCGCCGACGCGCTGCGCCACGTGCTGCGCCTGACCGGGGTCGAGACCACCGCTCGCCGCCCGCGGCGGGAGTCCTGATGGAACGGGTGCCGATCCTCAAGATCGGCGACATCCTGCTGGTCTCCATCCAGGTCGACATGTCCGACCAGACGGCGATCCAGTTGCAGGAGGACCTGGCCGAGCGGATCGTCGCCACCGGCTGCCACGGCGTGATCATCGACATCACGGCGCTGGACATCGTCGACTCCTTCGTCGGCCGGATGCTCTCCACCATCGCGTCCATCTCGAAGGTGCTGGACGCCGAGACGGTGGTGGTCGGCATGCGCCCGGCCGTCGCCATCACGCTCGTCGAGCTGGGGCTGTCGCTCAACGGCATCCGTACCGCGCTGAACGTCGAGCGCGGCATGGAGCTGATCGCGGCCAGCCGGGCCGACGAGTGGGACGATGGCGCCGACGACGAGGACACCGAGACGACGGCGACGGCATGACCACGGGCGTCGACCTCGGCGTGCCGGCGACGCAGGCGATCCGCAGCGACGAGGACGTGGTGCGGGTCCGGCAGTTGGTGCGTACCACGGCCGTCGCGGTCCGGCTCTCCCTGGTCGACCAGACGAAGCTGGTGACCGCCGCCAGCGAGCTGGCCCGCAACACGCTGATCTACGGCGGCGGGGGCAGCGCCGAGGTGAGCACAGTGGAGGACGGCCGCCGGCGTGGCGTACGGATCCTCTTCGCCGACGAAGGGCCGGGCATCCCCGACCTCGACCTGGCGCTGACCGACGGCTACACCACGGGGGGCGGGCTGGGCCTCGGGCTCAGCGGGGCCCGCCGGCTGGTGGACGACTTCGACATCCAGACGGCTGTCGGCGAGGGGACGAGGATCACCGTCACCAAGTGGTCACGATGACCGCCGACGTGGTCCCCGACCACGGGGTGTGGTTCCGGGTCGACAACGGCGCGACCGCCGGCGGCGTACGCCGGGCCGCCGAGCGTCTCGGCCGGCAGCTCGAACTGAGCACCGATCGTGTCGCGGACCTGGCCATCGTCACCGCCGAGATCACCAGCAACCTGGTCAAGCACGCCCGCGAGGGCACGCTCCTGCTGCGCCCGGCGCGCCGGGCCGGACGGGCCGGGGTGGAACTGGTGGCCATCGACTCCGGCCCCGGCATGGCCGACCTCACGCTCTCGTCGGTCGACGGCCACTCCACCGCCGGCACGCTCGGCATCGGGCTCGGCGCGATCACCCGGCAGTCGAGCCGGTTCGACGGCTACTCGACGCCCGGCCGGGGCACGGTCCTGGTCGTCCAGGTCTGGGACGGAGCGCCGCCGGAGCCGGACTGGGCGGCCGGGCTGGCCCGGCCGATCACCGGCGAGCAGAGCAGCGGCGACGGGTACGCGGTGCGCGAGGTGGACGGCCGTCGTCAGGTGCTGGTCTCCGACGGCCTCGGCCACGGGCCACTGGCCGCCGCCGCGACCGGGGCCGCCGTGTCCGCGTTCCGCTCGGCGCCGGACGGGCCGCCGGACGTCGTGGTGCGGCACCTGCACGCCGCCATGTCGCACACCCGGGGCGCGGCGCTCGCGGTGGCCGAACCGGATCCCGCCGCCGGGCTGCTCCGCTTCGCCGGCCTGGGCAACATCGCCGCGATGATCGTCGCGCCGGGCGAGCGGCGGCGCGGGCTCGTCTCGCTGCCGGGCATCGCCGGGCACCAGCGTCCGGCGATCCGCGGGTACGACTACCCCTTCTCGCGTGACTCCACCCTGGTCATGCACAGTGACGGGGTGGTGGATCGCTGGGACCTGGACGACTACCCCGGGCTGGCCGGGCGCAACCCGTTGCTGGCCGCCGCGACGCTGCTGCGTGACGCCGCCGTCCGTCGCGACGACGCCTGCGTCCTGGTCGCGCGGGGGGCGGCATGACCGAACCCCTTCTGCACCTGGCACTCCGGGTCGAGCAGGACATCTTCCTGGTCCGGCAGCGCGGCCGCGAGGTGGCCGCGGCGGTCGGGCTGGAACACCAGGACCAGGTGCGGATCGCCACCGCGCTCAGCGAGGTGGCCCGGGAGTTGTTGAGCGGCGCCGACGGCGCGGACGTCACGTTCGCTCTCGACCGGGACGCCGTGGGCCGCCGGATCCTCCAGGTCGACCTGTCGCCGTTGCGTCCACTGCCAGGCGGCCGGTACGAGCCGAAGTCCGGCGCCGTCGCGCGTCTGGTGGACACGTTGCAGGTCGTGGCCGTCGAGGGCGATACCGTCGTGAGGATGTCCAGACGGGTGCCCGACCACGCCGAGGAGCTGACGCCGGAACGCGCCGGCCGGCTCCGGGCCGAGCTGGCCGAGCGTGCTCCGGCCTCCGCGCTGGACGAGCTGGCCGCGCAGAACTCCCAGCTCATCGCGGCCCTCGACGAGGTACGCAGCCAGCGCGACGAGCTGGCGGTGCTCAACTCCGAACTGCAGGAGACCAACCGGGGCGTGATGGCGCTCTACAACCAGCTCACCGAGGAGCTGGAGGAGACCAACCGGGGCGTGGTGGCGCTCTACGCCGAGCTGGAGGAGAAGTCCACACAGCTGCGGGCCGCGAGCGAGTCGAAGAGCCGGTTCCTCGCCAACGTCAGCCACGAGCTGCGCGCGCCGGTCACCGCGATCATCGGTCTGGCCCGGCTGCTGGCCGACTCCGCCTCCGACCCGCTCACCGGCGAGCAGGCCCGCCAGGTGGGGCTGATCCGGTCCTCCGCCGGTGACCTGCTGGGGCTGGTCAACGAGCTGCTCGACCTGGCGAAGGCGGAGTCGGGCCGGATCGAGCCGGACTGGTCCGAGGTCGACCTGCGCGCGGTGTTCGGGCAGCTGCGCGGCACGCTGCGGGCGCTCACCGTCCGCTCCGATGTGGAGCTTGTGGTCGAGGAGCCCCCGGCCCCGGCGACGCTCCGCTCGGACGAGGTGCTGCTCGCCCAGGTGCTGCGCAACCTGCTGCACAACGGCCTGAAGTTCACCGAGCGCGGCGAGGTACGCCTGCGCGCCGAGCGCCGGGGCGAGCAGTGGACGCTGTCGGTCACCGACACCGGCGTCGGCATCCCGCCCGAACTGCACGAGCGGGTCTTCGAGGAGTTCTACCAGGTGCCCGGCACGACGCGGGTCGGTGGCACCGGGCTCGGCCTGCCGTACGCGCGGCGGCTGGTCACGCTGCTCGGCGGGACGCTGGAGCTGACGAGCGAAACCGGCCGGGGCAGCACGTTCACAGTGGTCCTTCCCGCGGGCGGAGCGTGACGGTGGACAGCGGGCCGGTGACCGTGCTGGTGGTCGACGACAGCGGCCCCAAGCGGTACCTGCTGGTGAACTGGCTCACCCGGGCCGGTTTCGTCACCGTGGAGGCGGAGAACGGCACGGAGGCGCTGGACCGGGTGGCCCGTGAGCACGTCGACCTCGTGGTGCTCGACGTGCGGCTGCCCGACATGAGCGGCTTCGAGGTGTGCGAGCGGATCAAGGAGACGCACCCGTACATTCCGGTCATCCACGTCTCCGCCCACGCGGTGGACGTGGTCGACCGGGCGCAGGGTCTCACCCGGGGCGCGGACGCCTACCTGGCCGAGCCGATCGAGCCGGAGGAACTGGTCGCCACCGCGCACGCGGTGCTGCGCTACTACCAGGCCCGGCTGCGTGCCGAGCAGCTCGCCGAGCGGCTCGCCGCGCTCGCCGACGCCACGGTGGAGATGCACGCGACGCCGAACTTCGTCCGGCTGCTGGAGGCGGCAGCGAGCGGCGCGGCGCGGATCTTCAAGGCCCCCGCGGCGGTGGTCGCCGAGACGTTCGACGGGGACTGCCTGGCCGGGGTGGCGGCCGACCCGCACACGCCGGCCACGATCGTGCCGTGGGTGGTGGACGACACCGGCGTGCCGATCGGCACCCGGGTACGGGTCGACGACCCGGGCAACTGGGCGCTGACGGGCTGGCCGGACGGGGACACGGTGACGGTGGCCGCCTCCCGGCTGCGGGAGGACCGCGCCCCGCTGTACGTGGTGGTGCCGACCGCCACCCAGACCGTCCGTACGCCGGTGCTGGTGCAGCTCGCCCAGGCCGTCGCCTCGGCGGTGGAGGCGCAGCGCTCCTTCGACGAGGAGCACCGGATCGCCGTGACGTTGCAGCGCAGCCTGCTGCCGCAGCGGCTGCCCGACGTCGTGGGCCTGGACCTGGCCGTGCGGTACGAGCCGGCGAGCGCGCAGACCGAGGTGGGCGGCGACTTCTACGAGCTGGTGATGCTCGACGGGCACCTGCTGGTGGCGATCGGTGACGTGGCCGGGCACTCGCTGCACGCGGCCACCGTGATGGCCGAGCTGCGCCACGCGGTACGGGCGTACGCGGTCGAGGGCCATCAGCCCGGGGTGATCCTGGACCGGGTCAACGAGCTGATGCGCAACCTGCTGCCGAATGAGCTGGCCACCATCTGCGTGCTGCTGCTCCAGCCGTCGACCGGGCTGGTCCGGATGGCCAGCGCCGGGCACCTGCCGGCGTTGCTGAGCCGGGACGGCCGGGTCGAGTTCGTGGCGCAGTCCGCGCCGCTGCTCGGGGTACGCGCGCCGCGCCCGCCCGACCTGGAGTTCGTGCTTCCCGCCGGGGCGACGCTCGTGCTCTACACCGACGGGCTGATCGAGCGGCGGGACGCCACCATCGACGACGGCATGGCGGCGCTCGGCGTGGCCGCCGCCCGGGTGGACGACGACCTGGACCAGTTCTGCCAGCGGCTGCTGGTCGAGTTGGCGCCGCCGGAGATCCAGGACGACGTTGCGGTGGTGGCGGTCCGCCGCCGCTGACGCGCGTTCCCGGTCACGTACCGTAGCCAAGCTGCCTGTAACACTGCGTCACGGCCGCCGCCGGGCGAGTGAGTGGGCTTGCTGCCGACTTTGCTCTGCAGCCATCGGTGCAGCAGGCGCCTGAGCAGGCGCTTCCTGTTGACCATGGTCGGCGGCGTCGCACCGCCACCGTCACCGTCGGTGTGCGTTGCGTCAGTGGCTGCAGAGCAAAGTCGGCGCGAGGCGAGGCCCGCCGCTCGGGCCGACTGTCACCTTGCGTAACCGCGCGGAGTGAGGGTTGGCCCGCGCTCGGCAGGCCTGACCCGCGTCACGGCCGCAGGGCCGCCAGCGAGCGGGCGTACGCCGCGGGCGAGACCCCGGCGACGGCGGTGAACTCGCGCACCAGGTGGGCCTGGTCGGCGTACCCCAGATCGGCGGCGACCCGCGACCAGTCCAGCGGCCCGGCGGCGGCCTGTTCGATCGCCTCCTGGAGCCGGTAGCGGCGGATCACCCACTTCGGACCGACGCCCACGTGGTCGAGGAAGAGGCGCTGGAGCCGGCGGACGGAGACGCCGCGCCGCCGGGCGAAGTCGGTCACCCGCAGCACGGTCCGGTCGGCGCGGATCTCCTCGACCAGCGTGGTGGCCTCCGCGGCGAGCGGATCCGCGACCGGCGGCCACGAGGTCAGCAGCTCGTCCAGCCTCGCGCAGCGCTCGTCGTCGGTCCCCGGGCAGATCGGCCCGCCGGGGATCGGCACGCGCCGGCCGGTCAGTTCGGCGACCGGGCGCCGCCAGAACGGCCGGAAGCCGCCCGGGCGGAACTGGACGCCGGAGACCCGGCCGACGCCGTGCAGCGTGACGGCGAACAGGCCGGTGTCGACGCCGGCGATCTCGCCCTGCTCGGGCGCGCCCTCCTGCGCCTGGAACACCACGTTCACGGTGGGGTGCGGCACCACCCGCTGCTCGAACGGCTCGGTCAGATCCCAGTCGATCAACCAGTAGTGCTCCACCCACCGGCGCAACGCCGGGGCGGCCATCCGGCGCCGGAACCGGACCTGCTGCCGCAGCCGGCCCGGATCGAGGATGCCCCGGTTGTCACGCCGAGGTTCGTGTCGCATTTCTTCAAGACCGCCCTCATACGCTGCCCCTATGAGCACGAAGACTAGTGAGCTGCTCGCCGTCGCGGCGCCGCGTACGGTCGCTGTGGTTCGCGGCATCTCCGACGAGCAACTCGGCCTGCCCACCCCGTGCCCCGACTACACGGTGCGCGACCTGCTCGGGCACCTGTTCGACGTGGTGGTCAACTTCCAGGCGCTGGCCCGCCGGGAAGAGGTCGACTGGTCCGGCAAGACCGATCACCTGACCGAGGGCTGGCGTGACCGGTTCGCGACCGAGACGGCCCGGCTCACCGAGGCCTGGTCCGACCCGGCCGCGCTGGAGGGCGTGTCACCCGGCATGGGGCTCCCACAGGAGACCGTCGGGTCGATGGCGCTGATCGACCTCACGGTGCACGGGTGGGACCTGTCCCGGGCCACCGGCCAGGAGCTGACAGTGGATCCGGCCGTGGTGTCGGCCGGGCACGAGTTCATGGACCGGATGGGCGACATGGGGCAGAAGATGGGCGCGTTCGGCCCGCCGGTGCCCACCGAGGCGGCGCCGGCCAGCATGGACGCGCTGCTCGGCCGGGCCGGACGGAACCCGGCCTGGACCCGCTGACGTTGCTTGCTCGCCGGCACGGGGCGGCGAGCGGCACGGACGGCGGCGCCCGCCGGGCCGGGACGGCCGGCGTCCGGCCCGGCGGTCAGCGACCGAGCAGCCCGGCGGAGCCGGCGACGACCAGCCCGATCACCGTCGAACAGCAGCAGACGACGAGCGCGGCGGCCACCACCACGAGGATCAGCCAGGTCGGTCCGCGTCGCGCCGCCGAGGGCTCCTCCGCACTCATGCCGGCAGTCTAGGTTGGTGCGATGGAGCTGATCTCGATCGCCGACATCCGCGCCGCCGCCGAGGACGTGGCCGGTACCGTGCTGCGGACCCCGTTGGTGCCGGTGCTCTGGGACGATCAGCTGTGGCTCAAGCCGGAGAACCTGCAACCGGTGGGGTCGTTCAAGCTGCGCGGCGCCACCCACGCGGTGGCCCGGCTCGATCCCGCGACCCGCGCCCGGGGGGTGGTCACCCACTCGTCGGGAAACCACGGGCAAGCCCTGGCGTACGCGGCCCGCGCCCTCGGCGCGCCCTGCACGGTGGTGGTCCCCGAGGGGGCGCCGGAGGTCAAGGTGGCCCGGATGCGGGCTCTCGGCGCGGACGTACGGCTGGTGCCGCCGGCCCGGCGGCTCGCCGAGGCGGAGCGGATCGTGGCCGGGACCGGGGCGACGCTGGTGCCGCCGTTCGACCACCCGGCGGTCATCGCCGGTCAGGGCACCGTCGGGCTGGAGATCGTCACCGACCTGCCGGACGTGGACGTGGTGCTGGTGCCGGTGGGCGGCGGTGGGCTCGGCTCGGGCGTGGCCACTGCGGTCAAGGCGCTGCGCCCGTCCGCCGCCGTGATCGGCGTCGAGCCGGCGCTGGCCGCCGACGCCCAGGAGTCACTCGCCGCCGGTGAGGTGGTCGTCTGGGACGTCGAACGCACCTACCGGACGTGCGCCGACGGGCTGCGGACCAGCCTGTCCGCGCTGACGCTGGCCCACCTGCGGGACCGGCTCGACGGCATCGTCACGGTCACCGAGGACGAGATCATGGCGGCCACCGGCTGGCTGCTCCGGGACGCGCGACTGGTGGCCGAGCCGAGCGGCGCGGTCGCCCTGGCCGCCCGGCTCTTCCACAGTGGCGAGCTGCCGGCCGGCCGTACCGTCGCGGTCGTGACCGGCGGCAACGCCGACCCGCAGGTGCTCACCGCGGCACTGGCCGCCTGAACCCCGTCACGCGCGGCCGACGCGGTCCAGGATCCAGGCGTTGACGAACGCCTCCTCACGCCACGAGTCGTACCGGCCGCTCGGCCCGCCGTGGCCCGCGCCCATCTCGGTCTTGAGCAGGTAGTCGCCGGCCGGCGCGAGCGCGCGCAGCCGGGCGATCCACTTGGCCGGCTCGTGATAGAGCACGCGAGTGTCGTTGAGGCTGGTCACCGCCAGGATGGCCGGGTAGTCGGCGGCGGTCACATTCTCGTACGGCGTGTACGACTTCATGTACGCGTACACCTCGGGGTCGTCCAGCGGGTTGCCCCACTCCTCCCACTCGGTGACCGTCAACGGCAGCGACGGGTCGAGGATCGAGGTGAGCGCGTCCACGAACGGCACCTGCGCGACGATCCCGGTGAACGCGTCCGGGGCGAGGTTCGCCACCGCGCCCATCAGCAGGCCACCGGCCGACGCGCCCCGGGCGACCAGCCGGTCGCTCGCCGTCCAGCCCGCCTTCACCAGGTGCCGGGCGCAGGCCACGAAATCGGTGAACGTGTTCTTCTTCGCCAGCAGCTTGCCCTCGTCGTACCAGCGCCGGCCCAGCTCGCCGCCGCCCCGGATGTGCGCCACCGCGAAGATCACGCCGCGGTCGAGCAGGCTCAGCCGGGCGATCGAGAACCACGGGTCCATGCTCGCCTCGTACGACCCGTAGCCGTAGATGACGGCGGGCGCCGAGCCGTCGCGCGGGGTGTCCCGGCGGCAGACCAGCGAGATCGGTACCCGGGTGCCGTCGTCGGCGAGCGCCCAGTCCCGGTGCTGCTCGTAGTCGGCCGGGTCGTACGGCCGCCCGTCCGGCCCGGGGCGTACCGGCTTCTGCCGCCGCAGCGTCAGCTCCCGGGTCACCAGGTCGTAGTCGTAGACCGAGTCCGGGGTGACGAGCGAGGTGTAGCGCAGCCGTACCTCGTTCGTGCGGTACTCCGGGTTCGCGTCCAGCCCGACGCTGTAGATCGGCTCGGGGAAGTCGATGTCCCAGCTGTCGTCGCTGCCGACCGGCAGCACCCGCAGACCGGTCAGTCCGTTGGCCCGCAGCGACACCACGAGGTGGTTCTCGAACGCGTCGACCGCCTCCAGCCGGGTGCCCGGCGTGTGCGGGATCAGCGGCGTCCACTCGCCCGGCGCGTCCGCCGAGGTGTACGCCAGCGCGAAGTCCTCCGCGCCGTCGTTGTGCAGGATCAGGAAGCGGTGGCCGTGGTGCTCCACCGCGTACTCGATGCCCTGACGCCGCGGGGCCACGACGGCGGGCTCGCCGGTCGGGTTGGCGGCCGGGATCACCCGCACCTCGCTGGTGATCTTGCTGTGGATGTCGATCACCACGAAGCGCTCGGAGCGGGTCAGCTCGACGCCGACCCAGAACCGCTCGTCGTCCTCCTGGTAGACCACCACGTCCTCGGTGGACGACGTGCCGACGGTGTGCCGCCAGACCCGGTTCGGCCGCCACGCCTCGTCCACCGTCACGTAGAACAGCGTCGAGGCGTCGCTCGACCACGCCGTGCCGTAGAACGTGTCCGGCACCTCGTCCGGCAGCGACTCGCCGGTGGTCAGGTCCTTGATCCGCAGCGTGAAGCGCTCGTCGCCGGAGAAGTCGGTGGAGTAGGCCAGCCAGCGGCCGTCCGGGCTGACGTCGAACGCGCCGAGCGAGAAGAAGTCGTGCCCCTCGGCGAGATGGTTGCCGTCGAGCAGCACCTCCTCGCCGTCGAGCGGCGCGCCGTCGGCGCTGACCGGGGGCGCGGTCTCGCCGGGGCGGACCGCGCGGCGGCAGTGCACGCCGTACTGCTGCCCCTCGACGGTGCGGGTGTAGTACCAGTGACCGTCCTTGCGGGTCGGCACCGACAGGTCGGTCTCCTGGGTGCGCCGGCGCGTCTCCTCGAACAGCTCCGCGCGCAACTCGGCCAGGTGGGCGGTGCGCGCCTCGGTGTAAGCGTTCTCGGCGTCCAGGTAGGCGATCGTGTCCGGGTCGTCCTTGGCGGCGAGCCAGGCGTACTCGTCGAGGACTGTGTCACCGTGATGGACGCGCTCGGTCGGGACGCGCTTGGCGACGGGCAGTGGGGTTTCGGTCACGGCGCCACGTTACCGGGCGCCGGACCGCCGCCGGGGCCGCCCGCCGCGCGAATCCGGCGACTCGCCGCCAGGGCTTTCGAACATGTGTACGATAAGCGCCATGGCGGATGCAGCTCGTTCCACCAACCGACCCGGAGCCCTCGACATCACCCGGAAGCTGGCGGAGATCTGTGGTTCGCCGTTCGCCCGCTTCGCCGGCCCGGCCGACGAGGTGGCCGGGCGTACCGCCCGCTGGGTGGCCGTGCCGGGCGGCCCGCACGCCGCCGCCGAGGTGTTGCGGCTGGCCGCGGCGTACGACCTGACAGTGGTGCCCCGCGGCGCCGGCACGAAGATCGACTGGGGCGCCGCTCCGGCGCAGGTGGACATCATGCTCGACACCGGCCGCCTCGCCGGCGTCTGGCACGAGCCGCATGCCGCGGCGGTGGCCGAGATCGGCGCCGGTACGCCGCTGCGCGCCGTCCAGGCCACGCTGGCGCGCACCAACCGGCGGCTGCCTGTCGACGCGCCCTCGCCGGGCGCGACGCTCGGCGGGGTGCTCGCCGCCGACGAGTCCGGTCCGCTGCGGCACCGGCACGGCAGCCCGTGCGCCCAGCTCATCGGCGTGCGCTATCTCGACGCCGACGGCGAGTTGGTGAGCGTCGGCGAGTCCGGCACGGAGGCGTTCGGCCGGGCCGCCCCGGATGTTGGCGGTGGCCGTCCGGGCGGACGCGCTCCGGCGGCCGATGCCGGTGCCGACGGAGGTCCGGGTCGCGGTGGTGGCGATGCGATCCTCGGTCGGGGTGGGATGCCCGGGCTGGACGTGGCACGGCTGCTCTGCGGCTCGCAGGGCGGGCTCGGCGTGCTGGTCTCGGCCACCATGCGGGTGCAGGCCGTGCCCGCGAGCCGGGTCTGGGTGTCCCGTCCGGTCTGGACCCCGCTGGAGGTGCACGACCTGGTCCGTGCCGTACTGGCGTCCGGCGTCGGCCCGGCCGCCGTCGAGTTGGACCTGCCCGTGCCGGTGCCGTTGCCCCGTCGCCGGATTCCGGCCACGCACCCGTCGGTGATCAACCGCCCCGATCACCCGGCCGTGACCGGCCGGCCCGCGGCGGGCAGCCTGGTGGTGCTCCTGGAGGGCGGCCCGGCCGACGTGACCGAGCGGGCCGAACGGCTCACCGCCGTGCTCGGCGCCCCGGCGATGGTCAGCCACCACGCGCCGGAGTGGTGGGGGCGCTATCCCTTCGCGCCCGGAGACACCGCGCTGCGCATCGAGGTGCCGATCAACGACCTGCACGCCGCCGTCTACGCGCTGCGCGACGCCGCCGGCACCCCCGTGCCGGTACGCGGCTCGGCCGGCGGCGGCGCGGTGCACGCCGCCCTGCCCGGCGCGCTGCCGCCGGAGCGGGTCGCCTCGATCCTCACCGCCGTCCGCAGCGTGCTGATCGCCCGGCGAGGCCGGTGTGTGGTGGTGGCCGCGCCGCCGGCGGTGCGCCGTGCCGTGGACCTCTGGGGCGAGCTGCCCGCGTTGCCGCGCCTGCGCAGCGCCAAGGCCCACCTGGACCCGCACCACCGGCTGGCCCCCGGCCGCCTCCCCGGTGGTCTCTGAATCCGGCCCGCCTCGGCCTGCTCACCCGGCACCCCGACCTGCCTCCACACTGGACGCCCGTCCCAGCGGGCGCGGCACCGGCAGGCACCAGTTCGGGGTGGTGGTTGTGTCCACGTGCGCCGGATGCCGCCACTTCGGCGAGCTGGCGCCGCCTACCCGCCACCGACAACCCGCACTCCCCACCACTGTCGTGATCAAGGAGTTTGTGTCACGTTTCGCGCCTCCCCAGGCCACAAACTCCTTGATCACCGCCGGGTCGGAACCGGAGTCGGAACCGGGGGCGGGGCGCGGGGAGAGGGCTACGGGGTGTCGTTTCGGAGGACCAGGACGGCTATGTCGTCGCGCGGTGGCTCCACCGAGAAGGCGATCGTCGCCGCGCGCAGCCGTGCCGCGACCACGTCGGCCGAGTACCCGGCCAGCGGCGCCGCCGACTCGCGCAGCCGTTCGGTGCCGAACAGCTCGCGTCCGCGCCGCCGCTCGGTGACCCCGTCGGTGTAGAAGATCAGCGCGTCGCCGGGCTTGAGCGCCAGCTCGGCGGTCGGCGTGGTGATCGTGTCGAGCAGGCCCAGCGCCGTACCGCCGGTGCCGACGAAGGTGGCGCCGCCTCCACCGTGCAGCAGCACCGGGCGGTCGTGGCCGGCCAGGTGCAGCGAGACGTCGAGCTGGTCGCCGTCGCCGGGTGAGACGGCCGCCAGCGCCAGCGTGCAGTAGCGTCCGCCGCCGCGCTCGACGAGCGTCTCGTTGAGCCGGCTGAGCACCTCGGGCAGCGGCTTGCCGTCGCCGACGAGGACCCGGATCACGTCCCGGACCAGGCCGGTCACGGCGGCGGCCTGCACGCCCTTGCCGGAAACGTCGCCGACCACCACGAGCCAGCGGCCGTCCGGCAGCGGGACCACGTCGTAGAAGTCGCCGCCGACTTCCGCGTCGTCGCCGGTCGGGACGTACTCGGCGGCGAAGCCGATGCCCTCGACCACCGGGAGCACCGGCGGCAGCAGGGACTGCTGGAGCGTCTGGGCGACCCGGCGGCGTTCGGCGTGGATGCGCGCGTTCTCGATGGCGAGGGCGGCGCGGCGGGCCACGTCCTCCAGCACCGAGACCTCGTCCGGGTCGTGCCGGTGCCGCTGGTGCCGGCCCACCGCGAGGGTGCCGAGCCGCTGGCCACGGGCGATCAGCGGTACGGCGAAGCCCTCCATCGGTCCGCCGAGCGGCACCTGGGCGGCGTTGCGGGACGCCTCGCGCAGCCGGGACTGGATCGAGTCCGGGCCGGTCTCCTGGAGGATCCGGTGCAGCTGCGGCAGCATGGCCTCGTCGGCATGGCTGGAGGCGGCGAGACGCAGCCGCCCCCACTCGTCGGTGGTGTGCACGGCGCACCACTGGCCGAGCCGGGGCACCACGAGCTGCGGGATGAGCGCCATGGTCAGCTCGACGTCCAGCGACTGGGCGAGCAGTTCGCTCGCCTCGGCCAGGAACGTCAGCCAGGTGGACCGGCGTACGTCGGCGCGGCGCAGCCGGTCGTTCTCCAGGTGCAGCGACAGCCGCTCGGCGGCCAGCACCGCCAGCGGCCGCGCGTACGTCGAGGGCGCCGCGTCCAGTTCCAGCTCACCGGTGTACGGGCGGTGCACGGCGAGCGGTACGCGCAGCAGTTCGTTGCCCTCACGCGGGTGCCGGCCGTACCGGGCGAACACCTGGGTGCCGAGCCCGTCGCCCCGGTCCAGCCGGACCGTGCCACCGGCGGCGCCGACCATCTCGCCGACCCGGCTCAGCAGGGCGGTCGCGAACTCGGGCAGTGGCTCGTCGGCGTACGGGTCGGGCGTGATCTGCATCAACTCGCTCATCGCGGCGGCGCTGGGCGTACCGTCGCCGGTCCGTTCCGGCTCGGTCACCGGCGGTGGGCCGGCCGACGGGCGGGCGGGGCCGCCGGGGCCGGGCCGGTCGAGGCGGAACCAGACGCCCTTGCCGGTGGGCAGGTACGTGGTGCCCCACCGGCTGGAGAAGTGGTCGACGAGCAGCAGTCCGCGTCCCCGCGCGGCCACTTCGGTGATGTCGGAGGTGGTGTTGCGCACGCCGACGATCAGTTCGTCGACGGGTCCGGAGGCGAAGTCGGTGACGGTGACGGTGAGGCCGTTCGGGTCGGCTTCGACCTCGATGTCCAGTTCGGTGCGCGCGTGTTCGACGGCGTTCGTGGTCAGCTCGGTGGTGAGCAGCAGCGCCTCGTTCAGCAGTTCGGGCAGCCGCGCTTCGAGCAGCATGGTGCGTACCACCGCGCGGGCCGCCGCCGGGGTGCGGCGGTCTGCGGGGAGGCGGACGCGGCGGACGTGCTCGTCCGCACCGCCGCTCCGAGTGGCCCCCGCCTCCGCTGACACCTCCGTATCCTCCACCGGTCCGGCCCCGGGTGCCAAGGGTCCGGCGAACCGGCCAGTCGGGCGGATACGGCGCGTGACGCGCGGTTGCACGCCGTGACCTCGACGGATCGCGCGGCAGAATGATGGGATGGCCGCGTGACGGCACGAGCCCGAGCGGAGCGAGGAACCATGACCACGGCAAAACAGTCGGTGACCGCGGACCCGTCCGCGCCCGACCACGAGGTGCTCCTCGGCGAGCTGGTCGACGCGTTGCGCCGGGTGGCGCACGGTGACCTGCGGGTACGCCTGCCGCGCCGGGCCGGACTGCCCGGTGAGGTCGCTGACGCCTTCAACGACGTGGTGTCGTTGCAGGAGCGGCAGCACCTGGACCTGCGCCGGATCAGCCGGATCGTCGGCCGCGACGGCCGGCTCACCGAGCGCCTGGACGACGAGGGCCTGGACGGCTCCTGGGCGGAGGGGCAGCGGGCGGTCAACTCGCTCATCGACGACCTGGGCCGGCCCACCACGGAGATCGCCCGGGTGATCGTGGCGGTCGCCGACGGTGACCTCTCCCAGCACATGGCGCTGGAGATAGACGGTCGTCCGCTCCGGGGTGAGTATCTGCGCATCGGCCGCACGGTGAACACGATGGTGGACCAGCTGTCGTCGTTCGCCGACGAGGTGACGCGGGTGGCCCGTGAGGTGGGCACCGAGGGCAAGCTGGGCGGCCAGGCCGACGTGCGTGGCGTGGCCGGCACCTGGAAGGACCTCACCGACTCGGTGAACACCATGGCGTCGAACCTCACCGGCCAGGTGCGGTCGATCTCGCAGGTGGCGACCGCCGTCGCGAAGGGCGACCTGTCGCAGAAGATCACGGTCGGTGCGCGCGGCGAGGTGGCCGAGCTGGCCGACACGATGAACTCGCTCACCGACACGCTGCGGCTGTTCGCCGAGCAGGTGACCCGGGTGGCCCGCGAGGTGGGCACCGAGGGCAAGCTGGGCGGCCAGGCCGAGGTGCCGGGCGTGGCCGGCACCTGGAAGGACCTGACCGACAACGTCAACTCGATGGCGTCGAACCTGACCGCGCAGGTCCGCAACATCGCCCAGGTGTCGACGGCTGTCGCCAAGGGTGACCTGTCGCAGAAGATCACGGTGGCCGCGCAGGGCGAGATCCTGGAGCTGAAGGACACCGTCAACACGATGGTGGACCAGCTGTCGTCGTTCGCCGACGAGGTGACCCGGGTGGCGCGCGAGGTGGGCATCGAGGGCAAGCTGGGCGGCCAGGCGCAGGTGCGCGGCGTCTCCGGCACCTGGCGGGACCTCACCGAGAACGTGAACCAGCTCGCCGGCAACCTGACCAGCCAGGTCCGCAACATCTCCCAGGTCTCCACGGCGGTGGCCAAGGGCGACCTGGGCCAGAAGATCACCGTGGACGCGCAGGGCGAGATCCTGGAGCTGAAGAACACCGTCAACACGATGGTCGACCAGCTCTCGTCGTTCGCGGACGAGGTGACGCGCGTGGCGCGTGAGGTGGGCACCGAGGGCAAGCTGGGTGGTCAGGCCCAGGTCAAGGGCGTCTCCGGTACGTGGCGCGACCTGACCGACAACGTGAACTCGATGGCGTCGAACCTGACCAGCCAGGTGCGGAACATCGCCTCGGTCACCACTGCGGTGGCGAAGGGCGACCTGTCGCAGAAGATCACCGTGGACGCCCGGGGCGAGATCCTGGAGCTGAAGTCGACTGTCAACACGATGGTGGACCAGCTGTCGTCGTTCGCCGACGAGGTCACCCGGGTGGCCCGTGAGGTGGGCACCGAGGGCAAGCTGGGCGGCCAGGCGCAGGTACGCGGCGTCGCCGGCACCTGGCGGGACCTGACGGACAACGTCAACTCGATGGCGTCGAACCTGACCGCGCAGGTGCGCAACATCGCCCAGGTGTCCACGGCGGTGGCGAAGGGCGACCTGTCGCAGAAGATCACCGTGGACGCGCAGGGCGAGATCCTGGAGCTGAAGTCGACTGTCAACACGATGGTGGACCAGCTGTCGTCGTTCGCCGACGAGGTCACCCGGGTGGCCCGTGAGGTGGGCACCGAGGGCAAGCTGGGTGGTCAGGCCCAGGTCAAGGGCGTCTCGGGTACGTGGCGGGACCTGACCGACAACGTGAACTCGATGGCGTCGAACCTGACCAGCCAGGTGCGGAACATCGCCTCGGTCACCACCGCCGTGGCGAACGGTGACCTGGGTCAGAAGATCACCGTGGACGCGCAGGGCGAGATCCTGGAGCTGAAGAACACAGTCAACACGATGGTGGACCAGCTCTCCTCGTTCGCCGACGAGGTCACGCGCGTGGCGCGCGAGGTGGGCACCGAGGGCAAGCTGGGTGGTCAGGCCCAGGTCAAGGGCGTCTCCGGTACGTGGCGCGACCTCACCGAGAACGTCAACCAGCTCGCCTCCACGCTCACCACGCAGTTGCGCGCGATCGCGCAGGTCTCCACGTCGGTGACCCGCGGCGACCTGACCCAGCGGATCAACGTGAAGGCGCAGGGCGAGGTCGCCGAGCTGAAGGACAACATCAACCAGATGATCGTCACCCTCCGGGAGACGACGAAGAAGAACGCCGAGCAGGGCTGGCTCGACTCGAACCTGGCCCGCATCGGTGGTCTGCTGCAGGGCCAGCGCGACCTGGGCGAGGTCTGCCGCATGATCATGATGGAGGTGACCCCGCTGGTGGACGCGCAGCTCGGCGCGTTCTTCCTGGCGGACAGCTCCGAGGGCAGCATGCGGCTGCGGCTCACCGCCTCCTACGGGTACGTGGCCCGGGGGCACGACGTGACGTTCGGCCCGGGTGAGGGGCTGGTCGGGCAGGCCGCGTTGTCCCGCCGGACCATCCGGGTCAAGGCGCAGCCGGACGGGCGCCTCGTGGTGCGCTCCGGGCTGGCCGACACGCCCCCGGCCGACCTGGTGGTGCTCCCGGTCCTGTTCGAGGGCGAACTGCTCGCCGTGATCGAGTTCGCCGGCGTGGCCACGTTCTCCGACCTGCACCTGGCGTTCCTGGAGCGGCTGGTGCTCACCATCGGCGTCGCGGTCAACACCATCCAGGCCAACCGGCGTACGGAGGAGCTGCTGGCGCAGTCGCAGCGGCTGGCGCACGAGATGCAGGACCAGTCGGCCGA
This sequence comes from Micromonospora sp. HB375, assembly GCF_017872985.1. Classification (NCBI taxonomy): domain Bacteria; kingdom Bacillati; phylum Actinomycetota; class Actinomycetes; order Micromonosporales; family Micromonosporaceae; genus Micromonospora; species Micromonospora sp. HB375. Next base: position 165,597 of record NZ_JAGGJO010000001.1, read on the forward strand.
GTTGCAGCGCACCAACGCCGAGCTGGAGGACAAGGCGAAGCTGCTGTCCGAGCAGAAGGCCAACATCGAGACGCAGAACCGGGAGATCGAGCTGGCCCGCCTCGGCCTGGAGGAGAAGGCGCAGCAGCTCACCCGGGCGTCGGCGTACAAGTCGGAGTTCCTGGCGAACATGAGCCACGAGCTGCGTACGCCGCTGAACTCGCTGCTCCTGCTGGCCCGGCTGCTGGCCGAGAACCCGGAGCGCAACCTCAGCGCGAAGCAGATCGAGTTCGCGCGGACCATCCACGGCGCCGGCTCGGACCTGCTCTCGCTGATCGACGACATCCTCGACCTGTCGAAGATCGAGGCGGGCCGGATGGACGTGGAGCCCACCGAGATCCAGTTCGCCGAGATCCGGAGCTACGTGGAGCAGGCGTTCGCGCCGCAGGCCGAGGAGAAGGGCCTGGACTTCCAGGTACGGGTCAGCAGCGACCTGCCGCCGGCGCTGGTGACCGACGCCCAACGGTTGCAGCAGATCCTGCGCAACCTGCTCTCCAACGCGGTGAAGTTCACCGACAACGGCGCGGTGACGCTGCGGATCGGGCCGGCGGCCGAGAACGCCGTCTTCGACGTGCCGGCGCTGACGAACGCGCAGCGGGTGATCGCGTTCACCGTGATCGACACCGGCATCGGCATCTCCGACGACAAGCTGTCGCTGATCTTCGAGGCGTTCCAGCAGGCGGACGGCACCACCAGCCGGCGGTACGGCGGGACCGGCCTGGGCCTGTCCATCAGCCGTGATCTGGCCCGCCTGCTCGGCGGCACGATCACCGTCTCGTCCGCGCCCGGTCAGGGTTCGACGTTCACTCTCTTCGTACCCGATGTGCTGGCGCCGGACGCGGTGGTGGCGCCGGCGCCGCCGTCGCCGAGCCGCGCGGGCCTGCCGTCGTCGCTGCTCATGCCGATGGAGCTGCCGCAGCCGCAGGAGACGCCGGCCACCCGGCGGCTGGACGGCGTGACCGTGCTGATCATCGACGACGACGTGCGGAACGTGTTCGCGTTGACGTCCGCGTTGGAACTGCACGGCATGACCGTGTTGTACTCGGACAACGGGGCGGACGGCGTCCGCCAGCTCGCCGAGCATCCGGAGGTGGACATCGTCCTGATGGACGCCATGATGCCGGACCAGGACGGGTACGAGACGACAGCGCAGATCCGCCGCAACCACCGGTTCGCGGACCTGCCGATCGTCTTCCTGACCGCCAAGGCGATGCCCGGCGACCGGGAGTCGGCGCTCAGCGCCGGCGGCAGCGACTACATCACCAAGCCGGTGGACCTGGACGAGCTGATCGAGCTGATGGCGTCCTGGATCGGCCGCAGCCGAGGCGAGGAGAACGCGTGACGCAGACGGCCAAGGCCCTGCTGGTGGACGACCGGCGGGAGAACCTGATGGCGCTGGAGGCGATCCTCCAGGGTCTCCCGGTGCAGTCGGTCGCGGTGGAGAGCGGCGAGGCCGCGCTCAAGCAGCTCCTCGTGGACGACTTCGCGGTGATCCTGCTGGACGCCCAGATGCCCGACATGGACGGCTTCGAGACGGCGACGCACATCAAGCGGCGCGAGCGCACCCGGCACGTACCGATCATCTTCCTGACCGCCGCGGACAAGGACGCGCAGCTCGCGTTGCGCGGCTACGCGGCGGGTGCGGTCGACTACCTGACCAAGCCGTTCGATCCGTGGGTGCTGCGGGCGAAGGTGACCGTCTTCGTCGACCTGTGGGTGAAGACCCGGCAGCTCGCCGCCCAGTCGGACCTGGTGCGGGAGCGGGATCTGCAGTGGCGGCACCTGACCGACGCGGTGGACGAGGCGACGGCGCTGCTGCGCGCCGACGACGACCCGTCCACCCGCGAACGCGCGGTCGAGCTGCTGGAGCAGGCGCGCTGGGGCAACACCCGCTGACGGGTCAGCCGCCGTGCCCGGTCGCGGCCCGCCGGGCCCGCCACCGGTCGCCGAGCGATTCCAGTTCCTCCTGTACGAAGAGGAAGAAGTCGCGCATCTCGGCGACCCGTTCACCGGCCGGGGTGCTGCGGCCGTGCAGCGCGTCGACCCCGCCGGCGGCGATGTCGATGAAGTTCTTGTAGAGCGTGGTCTTGGTGATCGTCGCCTCGTACCAGGGGTTGTCCGGCATCCGGTAGCGGTCGCGCCGGGACCCCTTGACCGGCTCGCGGACCAGCATGGCGAACTGGGTCAGGTAGCGGACCGCGCCGCTGACCGCCGCCGCGCTGACGCCGAGCCGTTCGGCGATCTCGCCCGCGGTGAGCGGGTCGTCGGCGCTCATCACCGTGAACAGGACCCGGGCGGCCATCCGGGGGAAGCCCACGTCGGCGAAGGCCATCGCCATCCGCTCCACGAAGAGGTGGACCTCCTCCTCGTCGTGGCGGAACGGCTCGTTCATGGTCGGCTCCTCGACACTCACCCCGTGACCCTACAGTCTTCACAAGTTTGTGAAACGAGCGTAGCTTCTGAATTATGGAAACGGCAATCGATGTGTCCGGCCTGGTGAAGACCTTCGGCCGCACCCGGGCCCTCGACGGGCTCGACCTGACCGTCCGCACCGGGGAGGTGCACGGCTTCCTCGGCCCGAACGGCTCCGGCAAGTCGACCACCATCCGGGTGCTGCTCGGCCTGCTGCGGGCGGACGCGGGGGCCGCCCGGCTGCTGGGCGGCGACCCCTGGCGGGACGCGGTCGCGCTGCACCGCCGCCTCGCGTACGTGCCCGGCGACGTCACGCTCTGGCCCAACCTCAGCGGCGGCGAGGTGATCGACCTGCTCGGCCGGATGCGCGGCGGGCTCGACCCGAAACGCCGCGCCGAACTGCTGGACTCCTTCGAGCTGGACCCGCGCAAGAAGGGCCGCACCTACTCCAAGGGCAACCGGCAGAAGGTCGGCCTGGTCGCCGCGCTCGCCTCCGACGTCGAACTGCTCATCCTCGACGAGCCGACCTCCGGGCTCGACCCGCTGATGGAGGAGGTCTTCCAGCACTGGGTCCGCCGCGCCGTCCACGACGGACGCACAGTGCTGCTGTCCAGCCACATCCTCGCCGAGGTGGAGGCGCTCTGCGACCGGGTGACGATCATCCGGGCCGGCCGGACGGTGGAGTCCGGCACGCTCGGCGACCTGCGCCACCTGCACCGCACCGCCATCGACGCCGAGGTCGCCGCGCCGCTCGACGGCCTGGCCGACCTGCCCGGCGTACACGACCTGCGGGTCGACGGGCGGCGGGTGCGCTTCGACGTCGACACCGCCGCGCTCGACGCCGCGCTGCGCCGGCTCACCGAACTGGGCGTACGCAGCCTGGTCAGCACGCCGCCCACGCTGGAGGAACTGTTCCTGCGGCACTACGAGACGGCGGACCGGGCATGAGCACGCTCACCGGCACCCGCCACCTGGTCCGGCTGATCCTGCGCCGGGACCGCCTCCTGCTGCCGCTGTGGGTGCTGATCCTCGCGGTGCTGCCGATGACGTACGCGGCCAGCTTCGCCGGGCTGTTCCCGACCGCCGCCGAGCGGGCCGCGTACCTGGAGGGCACCGCCCGCAACCCGTCCATCGTCGCGCTGCTCGGCCCCGCCTACGGCGACAGCATCGGCGGGCTGACCGCCCAGCGCAGCGGCTTCCTGCTGCTCATCGTCGCGCTGGCCAGCCTGCTCACCGTCATCCGGCACACCCGCACCGAGGAGGAGGCCGGCCGGCGGGAACTGCTCGGCGGCAACGTGCTCGGGCGGCACGCCGGGCTGACCGCCGCGCTGCTCGTCACGTACGCGGCGGATCTGCTGCTCGGCCTGCTCACCGCCGCCGGGCTGGTCGCGACCGGGCTGCCGGTCGGCGGCTCGCTGGCGTACGGCCTGGTCACCGTGCTGACCGGCGTCGTGTTCGCCACGCTCGGCGGGCTGGCGGCCCAGTTGACCGAGACCGCGGGTGGGGCGCGGGGCATCGGCCTCGCCGGTCTCGGCGCCGCGTTCGGGCTGCGCCTGGCCGGGGACACGGCGGGCAACGACTGGCCGAGCTGGCTGTCCCCGCTGGGCTGGGCCGCCCGGGTCCGCCCCTACGAGGGGGAGCGGTGGTGGGTGCTGCTGCTGCCGCTTGCCGCCACGGCACTGCTCGCCGCGTTCGCGTACCCGGTCTCGGTCCGCCGCGACCTGGGCGCGGGCGTGCTGCCGCCCCGGCTCGGCCCGGCCGCCGCCGGTGGTGGCCTGTCCGGTCCGTTCGGCCTGGCCTGGCGGCTGCACCGGGGGCAGATCCTCTGGTGGTCGGTCGGGTTCGGCCTGCTCGGCCTGATCCTCGGTGGCGCGGCCGAGGCGGCCGGCCGGTCCGTCGAGGGCAGCCCGCGGATGGAGGAGATCGTGGCCCGGCTCGGCGGGGCGTCCGGCATGGCCGACGCGTACCTGGGCGTGACGCTGAGCCTGGCCGGGCTGGCCGCCGCCGGGTACGGCATCCAGGCCGCGCTGCGGATGCGCGCCGAGGAGTCCGCCGGGCACGCCGAGCCGGTGCTCGCCACCGGCACCCGCCGCTCGACCTGGCTGCTCTCGCACGTGACGTTCGCGCTGCTCGGCCCGGTGGTGGTGCTCGCGGTGACCGGGCTCGCGACCGGCCTGACGTACGGCGTGAGCACCGGTGACGTGCCCCGGCAACTCGGCCGGATGCTCGCCGCGGGCCTGGCTCAGGTGCCGGCGGCGTGGGTGCTGGCCGGGCTCGCCGTGCTGCTCTACGGCCTGCTGCCCCGGCTCGCGCCGGTCACCTGGGCGGTGCTGGCGGTCTGCGTGCTGCTCGGGCAGCTCGGCGCGGTGCTGGAGCTGGACCAGTGGCTGCTGGACCTGTCCCCGTTCACGCACACCCCGCAGGTGCTCCGCGACGCCTGGACCCCCACCCCGCTCTACCTGCTCACGGCCCTGGCGGTGACCCTGGCCACGGCTGGCCTGCTCACCTTCCGCCGCCGAGACCTCCCCGTCCTCTAGCAGCGTTGATCTTGCACTTGCGGCCCCGGCGAAAGGGGTGAATCACCCTCGTGGAGGGCCGCAAGTGCAAGATCGCGGAGGAAGGAGGGCGGGGCTACGGGGTGGCTTCGTTGCGGATCATCAGGGCGCTGCGGAGACCGGTGATGTCCAGGACGCGGATCAGGAAGTCCCCGACGTTGGTGAGTATCAGCAGGCACTGGGCATGACTGGCCTTGCGGCTGAGCACCACGAGCGTGCCGAGGCCCTGCGAGTCGCAGAACGTGACCCCGGCCAGGTCGAGCACGATGCGCGGGGGCGGATCCGCCAGCACCTCGTTGACCACCGTCGAGAGCTGGGCGGCCGTGAGCATGTCGATCTCACCGGCCAGACGAAGCACTGCTTCGTCACCGGTCCGCTGTACGGCGATGGACAGTTCGGCACGATCCACCCGGTCAGCCTATCGCGATCTCGACCGACGGGCCTGTCGAGCGGATCGCTGGCGGCCTGCCGCCGCTCACCGGGGTGAGCCTGGTAACCCCCGTCGCGGGGTGCGTGCCAGGCAGTGCTCCGACGCTGACACAATGGGCCCATCGTGACCGAGACGCTTTCCGCCGGATCCGGCCGCTACCCGGCCGACGCCCCGGCCTCCGAGGCCCTGTTCGACCGCGCCAAGGCCGTCGTGCCCGGCGGGGTGAACTCTCCCGTGCGCGCGTTCCGTGCCGTCGGCGGCACCCCGCGCTTCATGGTCCGGGGGGAGGGTCCGTGGCTCTTCGACGCCGACGGTCGTCGGTACGTCGACCTGGTCTGCTCCTGGGGCCCGCTCATTCTCGGCCACGCGCACCCGGCAGTGGTGGAGGCGCTGCGCGAGGCCGCCACGCTGGGCACGAGCTTCGGCACGCCCACCCCGGGTGAGGTGGACCTCGCCGAGGAGATCATCGCGCGGACGCCGGTCGAGCAGGTGCGCCTGGTCAACTCCGGCACCGAGGCGACCATGTCGGCGATCCGGCTGGCCCGCGGCTTCACCGGCCGCTCCAAAATCATCAAGTTCGCCGGCTGCTACCACGGCCACTCGGACGCGCTGCTCGCCGCCGCCGGCTCCGGCGTGGCCACGTTCGGCCTGCCCGACTCGCCCGGCGTGACCGGCGCGGCAGCGGGCGACACGATGGTGCTGCCGTACAACGACCTGCGCGCGGTCGAGGAGGCGTTCGCCGCCCAGGGCCAGCACATCGCCGCGATCATCACCGAGGCCGCCGCCGGCAACATGGGCGTGATCGCCCCGCGTGACGGCTTCAACGCCGAACTGGCCCGGATCGCGCACGCGCACGGCGCGCTGCTCATCGTCGACGAGGTGATGACCGGGTTCCGGGTGTCCCGCGCCGGATGGCACGGCCTCGACCCGTCGGACGCGGACCTGTGGACGTACGGGAAGGTCATGGGTGGCGGCCTGCCCGCCGCGGCGTTCGGCGGGCGCGCGGAGATCATGGCGAAGCTCGCCCCGGCCGGCCCGGTCTACCAGGCCGGGACGCTCTCCGGTAACCCGCTGGCCTGCGCCGCCGGACTGGCCACGCTGCGGCTGGCCGACGACGCGCTCTACCGGCGGCTCGACGAGACCTCCGCCGCGCTCGGCAAGCTCACCACCGAGGCGCTGTCCGCGGCCGGCGTGCCGCACCGCCTCTCCACCGCCGGCAACATGTTCTCGGTCTTCTTCACCGACGCGGACGTGCGCGACTACGACAGCGCCCGTACCCAGGTGGTGCCGGCGTTCAAGGCGTTCTTCCACGCGATGCTCGCCGGTGGCGTCTACCTGCCGCCGAGCGCGTTCGAGTCGTGGTTCGTCTCGACCGCGATCGACGACGCGGCGTGGGAGCAGATCGCCGCCGCCCTGCCGGTGGCGGCGCGGGCGGCGGCAGCGGCGGGAAGCGGGGGGTAACTATGGCGGAGACCGTGGTGCACGTGCTGCGGCACGGTGAGGTGCACAACCCGGACGGCATCCTCTACGGCCGCCTGCCCGGGTTCCGCCTCTCCGAGCTGGGCGTGCAGATGGCGAAGGCGGCCGCGCAGGCGCTCGCCGACCGGACCGTGGTGCACGTGGTGGCCAGCCCGCTGGAGCGCGCCCAGCAGACCGCCGAGCCGATCGCGGCGCAGTTCGGCCTCTCCGTCGGCGTCGACGAGCGGCTGATCGAGAGCGCGAACTGGTTCGAGGGCAAGAAGGTCTCGCCCGGTGACGGCTCGTTCCGCGACCCGCGCAACTGGTGGGTGCTGCGCGACCCGGTGACCCCGTCCTGGGGCGAGGCGTACCGGGCCATCGCCGAGCGCATGTTCGCCGCGCTGCACGCCGCCCGCGTCGCCGCCGAGGGCCGCGAGGCGGTGCTCGTGTCGCACCAGCTCCCGATCTGGACGCTGCGCCGGCACGTCGAGCGCAAGCGCCTCTGGCACGACCCGCGCCGCCGCCAGTGCGGCCTGGCCAGCCTCACCTCGTTCCACTTCGACGGCGCCAAGATCGTCGGCATCGGGTACTCCGAGCCGGCCGCCCACCTGGTGTCGATCTCGCCGACCGCCCGGACGGCCAAGGGGGCCTGATGCTCACCCGGAGGCTCGCCGCCGCCCTGCTCGCCGCCGTCACCGCCGGTACGGCGCTGGTCGGCTGCTCCTCCGGCAGCCAGGAGAGCCGGTGCGCGGCCGACGGCTCCGTCGTCACCTGCGCACCCGACCAGCGCTCGAAGACGCCGAAGGTCAGCGGTGAGCTGCTCACCGGCGGCGGCTACGACATCTCCCGCGACCGCGGCCAGGTCGTCGTGGTCAACTTCTGGGGCTCCTGGTGCGCGCCCTGCCGTGCCGAGGCCGACGACCTGGAGGACACCTACCAGGCCACAAAGGGCTCCGGCGTGACGTTCCTCGGCATCAACGTGCAGGACAGCAAGGACAAGGCGCTCGCCTTCGAGGAGGGCCGGGTCACGTACCCGAGCATCTTCGACCCGGCCAGCCGGCAGGCGCTCAACTTCGACATCCCGCCGAACACCACCCCGGCCACCGTCGTGCTCGACCGCGAGGGCCGGATCGCCGTGGTGATCCGCCGGGCCGTCACCCGCGACGAGCTGCGGCCGATCGTCGAGAAGATCGCCGCCGAGTCACCGGCGCCGAACGGCGCCCGCTGATGGGCGAGACGTTCCGCCAGCTCGCCGAGTCCGGCCCGCTGCTGTTCGCGGTGGGCGCGGCCGCACTGGCCGGGCTGGTGAGTTTCCTGTCCCCGTGCGTGCTCCCGCTGATGCCCGGCTACCTGTCGTACGTGACCGGCCTGGCCGGCGCCGACCTGGAGGGTGCAAGGAAGGGCCCCCTGTTAACGCCTCCGGTAGAGGAAGGGCCCCTTGTTAACAGCGGCGGCGCGAGCGGGGGCGGTGTGGGCGTCGCCGAGCGGGCGGCGCCGGCCCGGACCACCGCGGCCGTCAAGGGCCGGGTGCTCGCCGGCACGCTGCTGTTCATCGCCGGCTTCACAGTCGTGTTCGTCGCCACCGCGATCCTCTTCTCCGGCGTCGGCAAGCTCTTCTTCCGGTACGAGCGCACGCTGGAGATCGTCATCGGCGCGCTCGTGGTGGTGCTCGGGCTCGGCTACCTCGGGGTGATCCCCGGCATGCAGCGGGAGTTCCGCATCCGCTGGCTGCCCTCCGCCGGGCTGCTCGGCGCGCCGGTGCTCGGCGCGGTCTTCGCGCTCAGCTGGCTGCCCTGCACCGGCCCGACGCTCGGCGCGGTGCTCGGCATGGCGGCCACCGAGGGGGGCACCGACCGGGCCGTGGTGCTCGCCGTGGCGTACTGCCTCGGGCTGGGGATACCGTTCGTCGTCTTCGGGCTGGGCTTCCAGCGCCTGCTCGGGGTGTTCCGCGCCGTCCGGCGCAACAGCCGCTGGGTCACCCGCATCGGCGGGGCCCTGCTGATCGCGATCGGCCTGGCGCTGATCAGCGGCGGCTGGGTGAACGTGGTGATCTGGCTGCAGACGAACGTGGGCGTGGGCGAGGTGAGCATCTGATGACGACCGTCGACGACCGGCCGTCGACCCCTCCGGCGCAGGCACCCCGACGGCGGGTCAACCCGGTGCTGGCCCTGCTGCGCAACTCGTGGCGGCAGCTCACCAGCATGCGTACCGCGCTGATCCTGCTGTTCCTGCTCGCCGTCGCGGCCATCCCCGGCTCGGTGCTGCCGCAGCGCGGCGTCAACCCGGAGCGGGTCAACCAGTGGTTCGTGGACCACCCCGACCTCGCGCCCCGGCTGGACCAGATCGGCGCGTTCGAGGTCTTCGGCTCGGTCTGGTTCTCCGCGATCTACCTGCTGCTGTTCACCTCGCTGATCGGCTGCATCCTGCCCCGCGCCCGGGACCACGTCCGCGCGCTGCGGATGAAGCCGCCGGCCGCGCCGAAGCGGCTCGAACGGCTGCCCCAGCACACGGTGCTGGAGGCCCCGGCCGCCGCCGACCCCGAGGCGATCGCGGCGGTGCTGCGCGGTCGCCGGTGGCGGGTCACCGTGCGCGGCAACGAGGTCTCCGCCGAGAAGGGCTACCTCAAGGAGACCGGCAACCTGCTCTTCCACGTGTCGCTGGTCGCCGTCCTGCTCGGGGTCGCGCTCGGTTCCTGGTACGGATGGCACGGCAACCGCATCCTGGTCGCGGGCGAGGACAACGCCTTCTGCAACACCCGTCAGCAGTACGCCGAGGCGTCGCTCGGCCCGCGTGTGGACAGCGCCGACCTGCCGCCGTTCTGCCTGACGCTGGAGAAGTTCGAGGCCGACTACCTGCCGTCCGGGCTGGCGTCCCGCTACTGGGCCACGGTGACCGTGGACGAGCCGGGCGGCACGGCGCGGACCGCCGGCTTCTCGGTCAACTCGCCGCTGCGGCTCGGCTCGGCGAACGTCTACCTGCTCGGCAACGGCTACGCGCCGCTGCTGAAGTACACCGACAAGTACGGCCGCAGCCAGACCAGCGAGGCGCCGTTCCTGCGTACCGGCGACTCCAACGCGACCGAGGAGGGCGTGGCGATCTTCCCGGACGCCAACGTCGACCCGAAGACCGGCGCGCGGTCCCCGGACCAGCAGATCGCCTTCGACGGGCTCTACCTGCCCACCGGGCCGGAGAGCGCGCCGTACGTGGCGTCGCAGTATCCGGCCGAGCGCAACCCGATGGTGAACCTGACCGCGTACCGGGGGAACCTCGGGATGGACGCCGGCATCCCCGGCTCGGTCTACGCGCTGGACCGGCGGCAGATCGACGACGGCAAGCTCAAGGAGATCGGCACCAAGCTGCTGCGGCCGGGGGAGAAGTGGACCCTCGACGACGGCAGCACGCTGGAGTTCGTCGGCACCAAGCCGTACATCACGCTCGCGGTCCGGCACGCGCCCGGGCAGACGCTGCTGCTGGTGGCCAGCGGCACGCTGCTGCTGGGCCTGATGGGCTCGCTGTTCGCCCGGCGGCGACGGGTGTGGTTCCGGGTTTCGCCCCCGGAGGGTGGATCTCCGACGGGCGGTAGTAGTTTGGTGGAGGCCGGTGGGCTGCCGCGCACCGAGCACCCAGGGTTCGCCGACGAGTTCGCGCAGCTCGTCGCCGCGGTGAGCGGCGACGAGCCGGACGCGCGGCGGGCGCGAGAAGGAGACGAGTGATGTCCGCACTCTCCGACCAGCTGGTCGCGTACGCGATCCTGGTGTACCTGATCGCGATGATCAGCCACGCCGTGGAGTTCGCGCTGGGCAACGCGCGGAAGGTCCCCGCGGCCGCGCCCGCGCGGGAACTGGTCGGCGCGGGCGTCGGCGGCGCCGGCGGCACCGTCGACGAGCCGGCCGCGCCGCCGCGCCCGGACCACTCCGCCGCCCGGGCCGTGCTGGCCGGCCGGATCGCCGGCTGGCTCACCGCGGTCGCCGCCGCCGTGCACCTGGGCGCGGTGATCACGCGGGGCGTCGCCGCCGACCGGATGCCCTGGGGCAACATGTACGAGTTCGTGCTGACCGGCACCTGGATCGGTGTGGCGGCCTGGCTCGTGGTGCTCTGGAAGCAGCCGTGGCTGCGCCGGCTCGGGCTGTTCCTGACGCTGGTGATGGTGCTGCTGCTGGCGTTCGCCGAGCTGAAGCTCTACGTGCCGATCGAGCCGCTGATGCCGGCGCTGCAGTCGTGGTGGTTCATCATCCACGTCTCGACGATCATCTTTGCCTCGGGCCTCTTCCTGCTGGGCGTGGTGCCCGCCGCCGCGTACCTGATGCGGGCCGGCTGGGAGCAGGGTCGCCGCAGCTTCCCGTACACCCTGGCCCGCCGCCTTCCGGCGGCGGCCGGGCTGGAGCGGTTGACCTTCACGCTGCACGCCTTCTCGTTCCCGATCTTCACGTTCGCGGTGATCGCGGGCGCGATCTGGGCCGAGGCGGCGTGGGGCCGCGCCTGGGGCTGGGACCCCAAGGAGACCTGGGCGTTCATCTCCTGGGTGGTGTACGCGGGCTACCTGCACGCCCGGGCCACGCCGAGCGTGAAGCGCAACGTGGCGACCTGGATCTCCATCGTGGGCTTCCTGACCGTGATGATGAACCTGTTCGGCGTGAACTTCTTCTTCACCGGTCTGCACTCGTACGCCGGGGTGTAGTGGCCGGGCGCGCGCTCAGCACCTCGTCCACCCGGCGCGTGACCTGGTAGGCCACCTCCGGCAGGTCGGCCAGTTCGAGGCGGTCGGCCCGGAGCGCGAACTGGGCGTGCAGTTCGCGGGCCACCGCGTCGCGGATCTCTGCCTGGAGTGGGCTGAGGCCGTCCGGGTCACCCACCACGTATGCGTCATCCATCCGCCGATGATGAACCGCCGTCGGCGATCCTGTCAGTGACGAATTCATCCGCCGAACCAGCCGGGGACGTCGAGGCGGAACACGTCGGCGGGAACCATCCGGCGCAGGTCGTCCTCGATGGCGGCGACCCGGTCCGCGCCGAGCGTGGCCGCCCAGCGGTCGCGTAGCTCGTCGAAGACCGCCGCCGAGCGGTGCAGCCCGTCGCGGCCCTTCGCGGTCGTCCGGACCAGCTTGCGTCGGGCGTCGGTCGGGTCGTCCACGCGTTCCAGGTAGCCGAGCGCGACCAGCCGGTCCACCGTCTTGCCGGCGGCCTGCTTGGAGACGCCGAGGCGCTGCCCGAGGTCGGAGGCGGTGGTGCCGTCCGGGCCTACGGCCTGGAGGACGAACCCGTGGGCCGGGCGCAGCTCGGGGTGCCCCTGGCGGGCCAGCTCGGCGTGCAGGTCGTCGACGAGCGTACGGAAGCCGGCGAGCAGGAGCAGCGGCAGCGCGAAGCCGGGGCGGTCAGGCGTTGCCACGTTCGACAACCACGTTTACTATTTCGTCAACCACGTTGACCATCTTACGAGAGGGGCACAGTCATGTCCCGCTTCACCACGTACGAGCCGGACACCGCACCCGCCGCCGCCCGCCCGGTCATGGCCGGGGTACGCCGCTCGCTGGGCCACCTGCCCGCTGCCGTCGGCCTGATGGCGGGCTCACCCGAACTATTGAAGGGCTTCCTCGCCGCCAACGCCGCGTTCGAGGCGACCGACCTCGACGCGGTCGCCCGGGAGGTGGTCGTGCTCACCGTCGCCACCCGCAACGGCTGCCACCTCTGCGTGGCCATGCACACCGCTACGCTCGTCCGGCACGCCGCCGCGCCGGAGCTGATCGAGGCGCTGCGGACCGGCGCGACGCTGCCCGACCCCCGGCTGGAGGCGCTGCGCCGGTTCACCGTCGCCGTCCTCGACCACCGGGGCGCGGTCCCCGACGCCGACCTCGACGCGCTGCTCGCCGCCGGGTGGCAGCGCCGGCACGCGCTGGACGTGGTGCTCGGCGTCGGCACGTACACCATCTCCACGTTCGCCAACCGGCTCACCGAGGCGCCGCTCGACGCGCCGCTGGCCGCGTAGGCCTGGACGCCCGCGGCCTGAGCTGCGGGGTGTTAAGAAGGGGCCCCTCCTCTACCGGAGGCGTTAACAGGGGGCCCTTCCTTACCTCCCAGGAACGTGCGGGAGGATGGCGGCATGGCGGCTCGTGGCTTCCCGTACACCGATCTCAAGGACTTCCTCGCGGCGCTGGAGCGCGCGGGCGAGCTGCGGCGGGTGAGCGCGCCGGTCGACCCCACGCTGGAGATCAGCGAGATCGTCACCCGCACCGTCCGGGCCGGCGGGCCGGCGCTGCTGTTCGAGCGCCCCACCCGGGGCGAGATGCCGGTGGCGATCAATCTGTTCGGCACCGAGAAGCGGATGGCGATGGCGCTCGGGGTGGAAGACCTCGACGAGATCGGCGCGCGGATCGGCGACATGCTCAAGCCGGAGCTGCCGCAGGGCTTCTCCGGGATGATGGGTGGCCTCGGCAAGGTCATGCAGCTCAAGTCGATGCCGCCGAAGAAGGTCAAGACCGCCCCCTGCCAGCAGGTCGTCTACCGGGGCGACGACGTCGACCTGAACCGGCTGCCCGGGTTGCAGGTGTGGCCCGGTGACGGCGGGATCTTCCACAACTTCGGGCTGACCCACACCAAGCATCCGGAGACCGGCAAGCGCAACCTCGGGCTCTACCGGCTCCAGCAGCACAGCCACAACACGATCGGCATGCACTGGCAGATCCACAAGAACTCCACCGCGCACCACGCGGTCGCCGAGCGCCTCGGCGAGCGGCTGCCGGTGGCGATCGCCATCGGCGCGGACCCGGTGGTGGCGTACTCGGCCAGCGCGCCGCTGCCCGCCGACATCGACGAGTACCTGTTCGCCGGGTTCCTCGCCGGTGAGCGGGTCGAGATGGTCGACTGCCTGACCGTCCCGCTCCAGGTGCCGGCGCACGCGCAGATCGTGCTGGAGGGCTACATCGAGCCGGGCGAGCGGCTGCCCGAGGGCCCGTTCGGCGACCACACCGGCTTCTACACGCCGGTCGAGCCGTTCCCGGTGATGCACATCGAGTGCATGACCATGCAGCGCGACCCGGTCTACCACTCGATCGTCACGTCCCAGCCGCCGCAGGAGGACCACGGTCTCGGCAAGGCCACCGAGCGGATCTTCGCGCCGCTGCTGCGCTTCCTGATCCCGGACATCGTCGACTACGACCTGCCCGCCGCCGGTGTCTTCCACAACTGCGCGATCGTGTCGATCCGCAAGCGCTACCCGAAGCACGCGCAGAAGGTGATGAACGCGATCTGGGGCGCGCACATGATGTCGCTGACCAAGCTGATCGTGATCGTGGACGAGGACTGCGACGTCCACGACTACAACGAGGTCGCGTTCCGCGCCTTCGGCAACGTCGACTACGCCCGTGACCTGCTGCTCACCGAGGGCCCGGTGGACCACCTCGACCACGCCTCGTACCAGCAGTTCTGGGGCGGCAAGGCGGGCATCGACGCGACCCGCAAGCTGCCCGAGGAGGGCTACACCCGGGGCTGGCCGGAGGAGATGCGGATGTCGCCCGAGGTGGTCTCACTGGTGGACAAGCGCTGGAAGGAATACGGGATCTGATGACGGCGGCGGTACAGGAACGGCCCGGCCGGGTCGCGTCCTTCCTCAAGCTCGTCGCCATCGAGCACTCGGTCTTCGCGCTGCCGTTCGCGTACCTGTCGGCGCTGACCGCCATGCAGCTCAACGGCGGCCGGGTGCGCTGGGGCGACCTGCTGCTGATCACCGTGGCGATGGTCGGCGCGCGGACGTTCGCCATGGCCGCGAACCGCATCCTCGACCGGCGGATCGACGCGCGGAACCCGCGTACGGCGAACCGGGAACTGGTCACCGGCGCGGTGAGCGTGCGGACGGCCTGGACCGGCGCGGCCGTCGCGCTCGTGGTGTTCCTGGCCGCCGCCGCCCTGCTCAACCCGCTCTGCCTGGTGCTCGCGCCGCTGGCCGTGGTGCCGCTGGTCGTCTACCCGTACGGCAAGCGGTTCACCAACTGGCCGCACGCCATCCTCGCGGTGGCGCAGGCGGTCGGCCCGGTCGGCGCCTGGCTGGCGGTCACCGGCACGCTCGACGGCTCCGGCCCGGCCTGGCTGCTCGGCGCGGCGGTCGGCCTCTGGATCGGCGGCTTCGACCTGATCTACGCCTGCCAGGACTCGGAGATCGACCGGGAGATCGGCGTGCACAGCGTCCCCGCCCGGTACGGCCGGCGCTTCGCGCTGCACGCCTCCACCGTCGCGCACGTGGTGACGTTCGCGCTGTTCATCTGGTTCGGCGCGTGGGTCGGCTTCGGCTGGCTGTGGTGGATCGGGCTGGCGCTGACCGCTGCCGCCTTCGCGTACCAGCACCTGGTGGTCAGCCCGACCGACCTGAGCAAGGTCAACCGGGCGTTCTTCACCGCGAACGGCTTCGTCGGCATCGCGTTGTTCGTCCTCGCGCTGCTCGACCTGGTGATCCGGCTCGGCCTGCGGCCGTAACGGCAACGCCGGAACGCGGTCAGGACGCCGGGGTGACCGGATAGCGGGCGCTCTCCAGCGTCCAGTCCACGGTGCCGCGCACGGCGGCGGCCAGGCCGTCGAGGTGGACGGCGACGGCGTCGTCGAGCGTCGGGCCGAACGACGGCGCCGCCGCGCGGAGCGCCGCGAACCGGGCCATCTCGGCCCGCCAGTGCCCGGCCACCAGGTCGACCGCCGCCGGCAGCGGCACGCCCCGCTCGGCGGCCACCGCCAGCACCAGGTTGTGCCCGCCGCCGGTGGCGTGGTCGCGCTCCAGCGAGGCGATGTCGTTGAACCAGGACAGCAGGTCGTTCGCGAGGTCCGCGAGCCGCCGCAGTGCCGGGTGGTGGTAGACCGCGTCGGGCAGCGGGCGTCCGGACGCGAACTCGATGAGCGGGTACGACACGTACGCCGCCGAGGTGGCCCGGCGCAGCCGCACGTACTCGGCGACGCCCGGCGGACGGCCCGACCCGGTGGCGGTGGCCTCCCGGTGGACGCCGTCGAGGTGGTCGGCGACCGCGTCGGCGAAACGTAGCCGCCAGCGGGCCGGCATCCGGCGGCGGGGCTCCCGCCACGCCTGCACCAGCAGGCGCCGCAGCGGGCCGGAGAAGCCCGGATGGCGGGCTCGCGGACCCTCGCGCAGCAACGCGAGCGCGCCGTCGCGCAACGCGCGGATCTGCCCCGGCGTCAGCCCGTCCCGCCCGTCGCAGGCGTCGTCGACCAGGAAGAACCAGGTGAACAGCGCGGTCAGCACCCGCAGGTCCGCCTCGGTGGCGTCCGGGTAGAGGCGGCCGGCGTACCGGGCGAACCCGGCCCGCGCCAGCCGCCGCCGGGTGGCCGGGTCGGGCGGCAGACCGAGCCGGTCGACCAGTTCCACCAGCCAGCCCTGCACGTCGTCCGCGTACGGGGAGAGGCGGGGCGTGATGGGGCAGTCGGAGCGCAGCGCCCGCAGCACCGCCGCAGTCATCACCGGCCCTTCCCACGGAAGTGGATTTGCCGATCGAAGAATTTCACGCCGAGGGAACTCCCGTGAACCCTCTGGACATCCCGGGCGGGCCGCCCGAACGGGGGTCGTGGTCCGCCGCCCGCGGCGACCAGGCACGCTTGAGGGCATGCGCGAACCATGGGTGGTGGGTGTCTCCGGCGCCTCGGGCACGCCGTACGCGGCGGCGGTCGTCCGGGCACTGCTCGACGCGGGCCAGGCGGTGGACCTGATCGTGTCCCGGGCGGCCCGGCTGACGGTGCTGGACGAGACCGGCCGGCCCTTCCGGGACGGGCACTGGGCCGAGGACCTGGCCGCCTGGCTCGACCGCGACCTCACCGGCGCGGACATCCGGCACTGGCCCGCCGGTGACCTGGCCGCCGGCCCGAGCAGCGGCTCCTATCGGGTACGCGGCATGGCGGTGGTGCCGGCCAGCACCGCCGCCTGCGCCGGCATCGCCATCGGGCTCTCCAAGGACCTGCTCCAGCGTGCCGCCGAGGTGAACCTCAAGGAGCGCCGCCCGGTAGTGGTGGTGCCCCGGGAGACCCCGGTGACCCGCAGCCACCTGGAGCACCTCATCGCGCTGCACGACGCCGGAGCCGTGGTGCTGCCGGCCAGCCCGGGCTTCTACGGCGCCGGGGCGGCGGCCTCCGCCGGGCAGCTCGTGGACTTCGTGGCCGGCAAGGTGCTGGACGCGCTGGGCGTCCCGCACACGCTGTTCCGGCGGTGGGCCGGCGAGCTGGCCGCCGGTCGCCGGGAACCCGGTCCGGCCTGACCGGACCCGGCGTACGACGAGCGGGGCGCGGCCTCGATCGGACCGCGCCCCGCACGTTCAGTACATGCCGGCGTTCGCCGGGCCGGGGCCGGTGGAAGCGGTCGGGCCCATGTTGCGGGCCTTGCCCATGTCCTCCGCCTCGTCCAGCATGCCCTCCCCCTCGAGCAGGGCCCGCACCTCGGATTCCCGAAACCGGCGGTGCCCTCCTGGAGTCCGGATACTGCCGATCCGGCCGGCCGCTGCCCATCTGGTCACGGTTTTCGGGTCAACCCGAAACAGCGCAGCGACCTCACCCGGTGTCAGCAGGCGATCTCCAGTGTCCACAGCCCCCTCCTCGCGTCGACGAAGCCCCCGGCTGAACACACTGCCCCCGGCCGGTGCGAGCCCAGAGCCGTCATGAGGGACGTATGGCAATTACAGCACCGGCTACCGGACGTGTCCGCCAAACGCGAAAAACGCACACACTGGGAAGTTAGGAAATGGTACCGGCGGAGAACCCCCGTGAGCGCACGTTTGTGATAGGCGCGGCCCGACCTCATCGTCGCCCGGTGGCCGCAGTGCCGGGCCCCGATCGAGATAGGGTCACTCTCCGTGGACACGATCGACCTGAGCCTTGTGGAGCTGTTGCGAGGCAACGCCCGTCTGTCGTACGCCGAGCTGGCCCGTCAGGTCGGCCTCTCCGCCCCGGCCGTGCACGAGCGGGTCGGCAAGCTGGAGTCCAGCGGCGTGATCCGGGCGTACCGGGCCGAGGTCGAGCCGGAGTCGATCGGGCTCGGCGTCACCGCGCTCATCGGCATCATCGAGGACTCCGACGCGGACACCGACGACGTGCTGGAGTCGTTCCGGCGCATCCCCGAGATCGAGTCCTGCTACTTCATGGCCGGCGTCGAGTCCTTCCTGCTCAAGGCGCGGGTCGGCACGATCGCCGAGCTGGAGCAGCTGATCGTCCGGCTGAACCGGACGGCCGGCGTGGCATCCACCCGTACCAGCATCGCCCTGTCGACCAAGTGGGAGAACCGCCCGCAGCCGCTGGAACCGCCCACCGCCTGATCACTCTGGCCCCGGCGCGGGGATTGCGGTTACCGTGCGCCGATGACGATCTCGGGACGCGGCGCCGCAGTGGTCACCGGCGCGGCCGGCGGGCTGGGCCGGGCCATCGCCGTCGCGCTGCACGCCGACGGCTGGAACGTGCTGCTCACCGACGTCGACGCCGATGCCGTGGCGACCGCCGCCGCGCCGCTGGGTGGCTGGTCGCGCCCGCTCGACGTACGCGACGAATCCGCCTGCGCGGACGTGGCCGCCGAGGCGGCGGCCGCACCCGGCGGCCTCGGGCTCTGGGTGAACAACGCGGGCATCCTGGTCACCGGGCCCTCCTGGGCGCACGACGCCCCGACCCGGCGCGCGGTGGTCGAGGTGAACGCGCTCGGCGCGATGAACGGCACGCTCGCCGCCGTCGCGGTGATGCGCGAGCAGGGCCGCGGCCACGTACTGAACGTCGTCTCGCTGGCCGGGCTGATCGCCGCGCCCGGCGAGACGGTGTACGCGGCCAGCAAGCACGCCCTGCTCGCGTTCAGCCTCGGCACGCTGAGCGACCTGCGGATGGCCGGCGTCCGGGGCGTACACGTGTCGTGCCTGTGCCCGGACGGGATCTGGACGCCGATGCTGCACGACAAGCTGGACGACCCGGGCGCGCTGGCATCCTTCACCGGTTCGCTGCTCACGCCGGAGCGGGTGGCCGCGCGGGCCGTCCGGCTGGCCCGGCGGCCCCGGCCGGTGGTCAGCCTGCCGCGCTGGCGCGGCGCCCAGGTACGGCTCCTGGACGCCTTCCCCCGGCTCGCCCTGGCGCTCACGCCGGTGATCCGGGCCACCGGCCGGGCCGGTCAACGGCGGCAGGCCCGCCGGGTCCGGGAAAACCCGAGCCCACCTCGCTTGTAACGTTGCCGACGTGACTCATCTCGACCGGTGCGACGAGGCCAGCCGGCGCTGGGTGACCGAGGCGATCGCCGCTGTCGAGGCGGACGCCAACCGCTCCGCCGACACCCACCTGCTTCCGTTCCCGCTGCCCCGCGAGTGGGGGATCGACCTCTACCTCAAGGACGAGTCGGTGCACCCCACCGGCTCGCTCAAGCACCGGCTCGCCCGCTCGCTGTTCCTCTACGGGCTCTGCAACGGCTGGATCGGCCCGGACACCACGATCGTCGAGGCGTCGTCCGGCTCGACGGCGGTCTCCGAGGCGTACTTCGCGCGGATGCTCGGGCTGCCGTTCATCGCGGTCATGCCCGCCTCCACGTCACCGGAGAAGATCGCCCAGATCGAGTTCCAGGGCGGGCGCTGCCACCTCGTCCAGGACCCGGCGAAGGTGGTGGTGGAGGCGCGCTGGCTCGCCGAGGACAGCGGCGGCCGGTTCATGGACCAGTTCACGTACGCCGAGCGGGCCACCGACTGGCGGGGCAACAACAACATCGCCGAGTCGATCTACGCCCAGCTCGCGCTGGAACGGCACCCGGTGCCCGCCTGGATCGTCGTCGGCGCCGGCACCGGCGGCACCAGCGCCACCATCGGCCGCTACGCCCGCTACCGGCGGCTGCCCACCAAGCTCTGCGTGGTGGACCCGGAGAACTCCGCGTTCTACCCCGCCTGGCAGGCCGGCGACTGGTCGGTACGCACCGACCGAGGTTCCCGGATCGAAGGCATCGGGCGGCCCACCGTCGAGGCGTCCTTCCTGCCCAGCGTGGTGGAACGGATGGTGCAGGTGCCGGACGCCGCGTCGCTCGCCGCCATGCGGGCCGGCTCGGCGGTGCTCGGCCGCCGCGTGGGCGGCTCCACCGGCACCAACCTGTGGGGCGCGTTCGGGCTGATCGCCCAGATGCTGGCGGACGGACGTACCGGCTCGGTGGTCACGCTCATCTGCGACCCGGGCGACCGGTACGGCGACACCTACTACTCCGACGAGTGGGTGGCCGGGCAGGGCCTCGACCTCGCCCCGCACCTGGCCACCATCGACCGGTTCCTCACCGACGGCGCGTGGCCGGCGGCCTGAGCCGGCCCCCGGACTGTCAGCGCGGGTCGACCCGCTCGGCCAGCCCCGGATAGCGCACCACGAAACCCTCCGGGTCGACCTCCAGGTCGGCCGTGAACGTGCCGCTGGCGTACCGGACCCGGCCCGGGCCGAGCGAGGTGTAGACCTGCTCGGCGGGGACCACGGCCAGGCCGGGCAGCAGCACCCAGGCCACGGTCACCGCCGTCGCCATGTCGGCGGGCAGCCGCCCCAACCCGATCCGGCGGATCGGCAGCGTGTTCGTCAGCGGGGACCCGCCCAGGTCGACGTCGAGCGCGTCGTCCAGCCGACCCGGGTCGTCGGTGCCCGGCAACCCCGCCGGTGGGTGGCCCGCCGCGCTCAGCGCCGCGTCCAGGTCACCCTCCTCGCCGGTACGCACGCGCCACCCGTCCCGGCCCCGTTCCAGGCGTACGCTCCGCGACCAGCCCGCGCCCTCTGCCTCGACCTCCAGCTGGTTGGTCGACCAGTCGGGCGCGAGCGCCAGGCGGTAACGGCAGGTGTACGGGATCGGGTCCACGGCGAGTGCCACGCCCTGCGCGGTCAGCCCCTGTCCGCCGTCGAGCACGACGTGCTCGCAGCCGGCGGTGTCGGTCCGGGCCCAGAAGAGCGACTTCGGCATGGTCCGGACGTTACGCGACCCGGCCGTCGGCGGCAGCGGATGCGCGAACGCCGCCGCCGGCCGGATGGCCACTGACTACCCCTGCTCGTCGCCCTCAGTAGGGCGCGGCGGCCGGTTGTGGCGGGCCCACTCGTCGACCTCGTCCGCGTCCCAGACGTTCATGCCGATCAGCCGGGCGAGCGGCTCGGGGAACCCGGGGCGGCGGGTGATCTGCAGGACCCGCTGACGCGATACGCCGAACAGGGCGGCCAACTCGCCGGGCCCGTACAGGCGTGGTCGTCTCACCCGACGAAGGTAGTCATGGTCGTGCCTCTTCGGGCTACTCGTCGTCGTCCGCCGGCCGGGGCGGCCGGTGCTCCCGGATGTACCGCTCCACGTCCCGCTTCAGCCAGACGGCGCCGACCGACAGCTCTTGATACGGCGCGGGGAATGCGGGATGCCGCCGGATCTCGCGGAATCTCGATCTGCCCACGCCGAGCATTTTCAAGATCTCACCGGCCGCGACGAGTTCGCCCGGTCCCGTCTCCTTGGTCACGACTTCGAAGGTAGGAGCGGGCTGACCCGACTATCTTGACGCGAACAAGAAATCGCACCTACGTGGGCCCGTCAACATTGACAGGGGGGCAAGGGAGCGATCTGATGGATCAGGCCCCCCGCCCGGTGGCGAGTTCGCGGCGGACGGGGGTGCCACCTGGAAGCCGACCCACGGCAGGAGGCCCCGAGTGACCCAGCGCCACGCTCCGCTGAAACCCCTTTGGGTCTGCACGGCAGACCTGCTCAACTGGCCGTGCGAAAACGCAAAGGTCGAGTTGGTCGCTGACTACAGGCACGACCGGCGTAACCTCGCCGTCGATCTGGCCGCCCTCATGCGGCAGGCGACCGATGACCTGGCCGGGCTCTACTCCGAGCCGCCGGATCCCGCCGAGATGCACATTCGATTCATGGGCTGGCTGCGGTCGGTGCGCGATGTCTGACCCGATCGGCACCGGTCTGCTGTTGTCCGCCGTCATCGCCCAGGCGTTCGGCTGCTGGGTGGCCTGGTCGTGGGGCCGGTCCGCTCGGCGAAGTCTCCGGCAGACCATCGATCAGACCATCCCGACACCGCCGCCCGACTGGCAGCCTCGGCATCGCCTGTCGATGTTGAACGAGCCGACCCGGCGGTATCCCGTCCTCGCACCGCGCAGCTAGAACGCCACCGGCCCGTTGACCCGCAGACGCACAGCCGCCGCCGAGCGGGTGCTCGGCGGCGGCTGTGGCTGCGCTCAGATCAGTGGGTACGCGCCGGCGGTCGCCCGCCGAAGCCGCGCCGGTCGTCCCGGCCCCGCCCCTCGGCCCGGAAACCGCCACTCCGGCGCTCGGCCGGGCGCGCGTCGCCCCGGTCACCGAAACGCCGCTCGGCGTGCGGGCGGTCCTCCTGGCGACGGTCACCGAAGCCACCCGGCCGGTCGTCGTACCGCCGCTCGTCGCGGTCGTACCCGCGCCCGGCCGCCGGCCGGTGCCGGTCCCCGAACGGGCGGTCGGCGCGCTCGCCGAAACGCCTGTCGTCGCGCTGGCCGCCGAAGCGGTCGCTGCGCTGGCCACGGTCGTCGCGACGCTCCGGCCGCCCGAAGCGGCGCTCGCCGCCACCGGCCCGCTCGCCCGAGTAGCGCTCGCCCGCCGGACGGTCGCCGAACCGGCGGTCACCGCCACGGTCCGCGAACCGGTCGCCGGACCGCTCGCCCGCGGGCCGGTCGCCGTAGCGGCGCTCGCCCCGGCCGTCGCGGTCGCCGAACCGGCGCTCGCCACGGTCGGAGAAGCCGCCCCGGCCGCCCCGGTCGAAGCCCCGGCCGTCCCGGTCGCCGAAGCGGCGCGGGCCGCCGCGTCGCGGCTCCGGCTCGTCCCGGACGGGTACGCCGCTGGGCTCGCGCGCGCCGGTCAGCTCGGCCAGCGCCTCGTCGCCCGCCCGGACCCGGGTCTCGGCCGGCTCGACGCCCGCCTTCTCCATCATGGCCAGCGTGGTGCGGCGCTGCTTGGGCAGCACGAGCGTCGCCACCGCGCCCGACTCGCCGGCCCGGGCCGTACGGCCGGCCCGGTGCAGGTAGTCCTTCGGGTCCTTCGGCGGGTCCACGTGCAGCACCAGCGACACGCCGTCGACGTGGATGCCGCGGGCCGCCACGTCGGTAGCGACCAGCACGGGCGTGCGGCCCTCGCGGAACTCGGCGAGCGTCTTGGTACGCATTCGCTGGGTCTTGCCGCCGTGCAGCCCACCGGCCCGCACGCCGACGGCCGCGAGCTGCTCGACCAGCCGGTCCACGCCGAGCTGCGTACGGGCGAACAGCATGGTGCGGCCCTCGCGGGCGGCGATGGACGCGGCGACCGCGAACTTGTCGTGCGGCGGGATCAGCAGCAGGTGGTGGTCCATGGTGGACACGGCAGCGGTGGCCGGTGCGGTCGAGTGGGTGACCGGGTCGGTCATGAACCGCTTGACGAGCGTGTCGACGTCGTTGTCCAGAGTGGCCGAGAACAGCAGCCGCTGCGCGTCCGCCGGAGTCTTCGACAGAAGCTGGGTGACCTCGGGCAGGAAGCCCATGTCGGCCATCTGGTCGGCCTCGTCCAACACGGTGATCTCGACGTCGTCGAGCCGGCAGACGCCGCGCTCGATCAGGTCGCCGAGCCGGCCCGGGGTGGCCACGACGATCTCCACGCCGCGGCGCAGCGCGTCGATCTGCCGGTCGTACGGCACCCCGCCGACAGCGGTCTTCAGGAAGACGCCCACCGACTTGCCGAGCGGCACGAGGGCGTCGTTGACCTGCATGGCGAGCTCGCGGGTGGGGACCAGGACGAGCGCGCGGGGGTGCAGCGGCCGGGCCCGGTTGCGGTCGGCGACCCGGGCGATCACCGGCAGGCCGAAGGCGAGCGTCTTGCCCGAGCCGGTCTGGCCCCGACCGAGTACGTCGCGGCCCGCGAGCGAGTCGGGCAGGGTGGCCCGCTGGATCTCGAACGGGGTGGTGATGCCCTGCCGGGCGAGCGCCTCGACGAGCTGCCGGGGCAGGCCGAGCGACGCGAAGTCGACGGCGTCGGAGTTCGGGTCGACGGACGGGGACGTGCTGGATTCAGCGAACGTGGTCAAGAAATGCCTCTCGAGCGGGGCGCATCTTCGCGATGGCCCGCCGCGGCCTGTCACGCCGCCGAATCGCCCGCAAGATCGCCCATGAGCGCGCAATCGGGGCGCGCCAGGTCAGTAATCGGAGACAAGTGTACGGCGCTTCGCCCACTCCGCCACGGCAGCGCGAGGCGGTAGTGGGCGGGCTCACCCCCGTCACTCGACCGGCATGGCTCCGGTCAGGCCGCTGAGCGCGTCGTTGGCCAGGAAGACCACGAGCAGACTGATCGCGATGAGCATGGTCAGCGCGACCGCCAGCACGATGATCACCTTGGTGTTGCCGCCCCGGGCCGCCGGGCTCTCCTCGGACCAGCCCTGAGCCAGGATGTGCCCGGTCAGCGAGCCGGAGTTCTCCAGCGGATTGCCCTGCGGGAACGACACGGTGGCGAAACCGGGTCCGTCCGTCCCGCCGCCGTAGACGGCGCCGGCGAGGTCCGTGCTGCCGGACTGCTGACGTACCGGACGGGTCGCGTCGGCGTCGCGGGCCGGCGTGGCCGGCGGCGGCCAGGTCGGCAGCGCCGGTGCCGGGACCGCGGGCGGCGGGGCGGAGACGGGCGCGGCGGCCCACGCCGGAGGCGACTCGGCGGAGGACGCCGGAGTGCCGGTCGTGGCCGGCGGCGCGGACGGGAAGGGCGTGGTGGCCGGCGCGGGCGGCACCGCCGAGCCGGCCGACGGCGTGGCGAACGATGGCGGGCCCGCGGTGACCGGTGGCGTGACGAACGACGGCGCGCCTGGGGTGGCCGACGGCGTGCCGAACGACGGGCCTGCGGTGGCCGGTGGCGCGGGGAACAGCGGCGCGGGCAGCGGGTTCGCCGCGGCCGTCATCGCCGGTGGTGGCGGGAACGGAGGCGCGGGCATCGGACCCGGTGGGGGCGGCGGCGGGGGCACCGCGGGTCCGGGCGGCGGCACCGGCGGCCCCGGTACGGGCGGAACCGGCCCCGGTGGGGTGGGCGCCGGCGCGGGCGGCGCGGGCGCGGGCGGCGTGGGCCGGAACGGCGGCTCCGGCTCCGGCACCGGCGGCGCGGGCGACGGCGGGGTCGGACCCGGTACCGGGGTCGGCGCCGGCTCGGGCTCCGGACCGTGCGGGGCCGGGGGCTGCGCGGGCTCCGGCGGCTGGGCGGGCTCGGGCGGCTCCGGGTTCACCGGACCCGCCCGGTAGACGGTCGCGGCGGCGGGAGCGGTCACCACCGAGGCGGCGATCTCGTCGGCGGACACCCGGCTCAGGCCGGGTACCGCGGCGCTGGCCCGGGCGTGCGCCGTCCCGCCTTGCCCGGCCGGCTTCGTGGACAGCGCCGCATTGAGCCCGGCGGGCTTCGCGGACGGCGCCGCATCGAGGTCGGCGGGCTTCGCGGAGGGCACCGCACCCGGCCCGGCCGGTTGCTCGGCGAGGGCGGGGGACGCGGTGCCGGAGTCGGCGGACCCGGCTGCCGGGGCGCCGTCCCGGGGATCGGTGGCGGTGCTTCCGGCCGCGTTCTCCGGCCCGCCCGGCGCGGCGTCGCGGTCCGGTCGATCGTCGGTCGCGACCGCATCCGCGCCGGCGGCGTCCTCACCCGGCGTCTCGCCGCCCGCCGGAGTGGACACGCCAGCCGGAGCGGCCGGTGTGGACGAGTCGGCGGGAGCGGAAACGGCGGGAGCGGACACGGCAGGCGGAACGGCCGGGGCAGCCGAGTCGGCGAGGGCCGTCGGAGTGGGCACGGGCACCCGGGCGGAACCGGAGACACGGGGAGCCGGGATACCGGCAGCCGGGCCGTCCGGCGTGGCCGGGGAGGGCGTACCCGCAGCGGGTGTGCTGATGGGGGCCTCGGGTGTCGCCGGGCGTTCGGCCACGGCGAAGGCGGACCAGGTCGACGGGGGAACTGTCGCGCCGGGCTGACGCCGGTCCAGCGGCGGGGCGTCCGCCGGGGTGCCCGCGCGGTACGTGGTTGGGCTCGACGGCGCCGCCGGCGGCTCGTCGCCTGCGGGAGGCGGTACGGCCGCCCCGGCGACGGTCACCCGTGCCCGCGCGACGGCCACCGGCCCGGGGCGGGCCGCTGCCGGGCTGTCGTCGGCAGGGTCGGCGGCGTCGGGCGTCGGTCCGGGGTGGACCTTCTCCGCCGGAACCTCGTGCTCGCCCATCTCGCCCCTCCGCACCTACGCTCGCCCCCGACCGTGGCGCCGGCCGAAAGTGCCTGGATCTCACCGTGCCATATTCCGGCCCGGGCGCACAGCCGGAGTGCGGGTTGGGTCAGTCGGCGCTGCCGCTCGCGCTGGCAGAGGCGCTGGCGGACGTGCTGCGCGACGGGGCGACGCTGCTGCTGCTCGGGGCGGCGCTGGTGCTCGGCGCGGCGCTCTTGCTCTCGCTCGGCGTCGGCGTCGGCTCCTCGGGCGGGCTGGACGGCGTGCTGGGCGTCGGGCTGGAGGTCGTCGGGTCCGGCGTGGGCGTGGTCGGCCTCGGGGTGGTCGGCGTCGGCCTGGGGGTCGTCGGCGTCGGCTTCGGCGTGGTGGGCGTCGGCTTCGGCGTCGGGGACGACGGCGGCGGGGTGGTCGGCACGGGCGGCGGGGGAGCCGGGGTGGCCGGGGCGGCGACGGCTCCGATCACCCGGGTCGCGGCGTAGAGCCGGGACCAGCGGACCACCGAGATCTTGACGACGTCGCCGGTCCGGGGCGCCTCCACCATCTTGCCGTTGCCGATGTACATGGCGACGTGGTGGATGCTCGTCCAGCTGCTGCTGGAGGCGAAGAAGAGCAGGTCGCCGGGGAGCAGCGCGTTCGGTGAGACGGTGCGGGAGCGGGTGGCGTAGTACTGGTCCTTCGCGACCCGCGGCAGGCCCTTGTAGCCGGCCGACCGGTAGGAAGCGAGCACCAGGCCGGAGCAGTCGAACCGGTCCGGGCCCTCGGCGGCCCAGAGGTAGGGGTCGCCGAGCTGGGCGAGGGCGTAGCGGACCGCGGCGAGCGCCTTGGGGTCCGCCGCCAGACCGTCGATGCTCTGGTTGACGACGTACGAGCTGCCGAGCTGCTGCTCGGCGGCGTCGGCCAGGCGCTCGATCTCGAGCAGCTTGGCGGCGTTCTCCTTGCGCAGCGCGACGAGCGTCGTCTCCTGCTTGCGCAGGTCGGTCTCGGCGCGGGTGAACTCGGCGGCCTTCTCGGTCGCCCGGCGCTGGGCCGAGTCGTGCGCCTCCCGGGCGATCCGCTCGGCGTTCGTGGCCCGGAGGAGTTCGCCGGTCACGGACGTGGTGGCGCCCTCGGCCTTGTCGCCCCGGGTGATGCGCTGGAGGTTGGCGAAGTCACGCAGGCTGGCGCCGAACTCGCCCGGCGGCAGCGCCGCGTCGGCCTTGACCGCGTCGGCGGCGGCGCTCTTCGCGTTCTCCTGGGCCCGGGTGAGCGCGTCCTGGGCCTCCTTGAGCCGGGCGGCGGACTGGGTCAGCTCGGCCTGTGCGGCGTCCCGCTCGCCCTTGATCCGCAGCATTTCCTCGCCCAGCAGCCCGACCTGGGCGTCGAGCTGGTTGATCTGCGCGATCAGCGGGCCGTCGGCCGGGTTGGTGACGCCGGTGGTGCCGCCCGGCAGGCCCGGGACGGTTACTCCGGGCACGCCCGGAACGCTGCCGGGCAGGCCGGGGACGCTGCCGGGCAGGCCGGGGACGCTGCCGGGCAGTTGCAGGGGGCCGGTGACCTGGGGGCGGGAGCCGGTGCTGGGCACGGTGTCGGGCAGCGGGTCGGCCCAGGCCGGGGTGGCGAGCGCCGCCGCCGCGACCGCACCGAGGAGGGCGGACCAGAGGGCCGGACGCAGGACCGGTGAGATCACCGGCTGCCGGCCTCGTCGCCGCCGGGCCTTGGTGCTGTCGGACATTCCGCTCCCCGTCCGGTCTGGTGCCCGCCACGCGAGGTGGGGCGTGTCAGGACAGGGCGGCACTGGTGTGTGTTCCGCCCCACCCTGTCTTACCTCACCGTCGCAGCGATGTCGATGTGCGGAGAGTGACGGCGGGTGAACTGGCTCGACCACGTCGGCGGCTGGTCGGACCCGCGACGTACGCTCGATCGGGAACCCAGGGGGAAGGACGTGGCTTTCGGATGGACGCCGGACTCAAGCGCGAACTCGAAGCGAAGGTGTACGCCGGGGAGCGGTTGACCCGCGAGGACGGCATCGCCCTCTACGACAGCGACGACCTGACCTGGCTGGGCCGGCTGGCCCACCACAGGCGTACGGAGCTCAACGGCGACCGGGTGATGTTCAACGTCAACCGGCACCTGAACCTGACGAACGTCTGCTCGGCGTCGTGCGCGTACTGCTCGTTCCAGCGCAAGCCGGGCGAGAAGGACGCCTACACGATGCGGATCGACGAGGCGGTCCGTAAGGCCAAGGAGATGGAGGACGAGCAGCTCACCGAGCTGCACATCGTCAACGGCCTGCACCCGACGCTGCCCTGGCGCTACTACCCGAAGGTGCTGCGGGAGCTGAAGGCCGCGCTGCCGAACGTCAACCTCAAGGCGTTCACCGCGACCGAGGTGCAGTGGTTCGAGAAGATCAGCGGGCTCACCGCCGACGCGATCCTCGACGAGCTGATGGACGCCGGCCTGGAGTCGCTGACCGGCGGCGGCGCGGAGATCTTCGACTGGGAGATCCGCCAGCACATCGTCGACCACAACTGCCACTGGGAGGACTGGTCGCGCATCCACCGGCTGGCCCACTCCAAGGGCATGAAGACGCCGTCGACCATGCTCTACGGCCACATCGAGGAGCCCCGGCACCGGGTCGACCACGTGCTGCGGCTTCGCGAGCTGCAGGACGAGACCGGTGGCTTCCAGGTCTTCATTCCGCTGCGCTACCAGCACGACTTCGTCGACTCGGCGGACGGCAAGATCCGTAACCGGATCCAGGCCCGCACCACGATGGCCTCGCCGGCCGAGTCGCTGAAGACGTTCGCGGTCTCCCGGCTGCTGTTCGACAACGTGCCGCACGTCAAGTGCTTCTGGGTCATGCACGGCCTGTCGGTGGCGCAGCTCTCGCTGAACTTCGGCGTCGACGACCTGGACGGCTCGGTCGTGGAATACAAGATCACCCACGACGCCGACTCGTACGGCACGCCGAACACCATGCACCGCGACGACCTGCTGCACATGATCTGGGACGCCGGGTTCCGCCCGGTCGAGCGGAACACCCGCTACGAGATCGTGCGCGAGTACGACGGGCCGCCGTCGCTGGCCGAGCGCCGGTCCGAGCCGCAGCAGGTCTGGGCCTGAGCGGGCGATGAGCGGCGAGGAACAGCAGCGCGCCTTCCCCCGGCGTGACGCCGAGGGGCGCATCCTGACCCTCGGTGACCTGCTCGGCGTGAGCCTCGCCGGCCTGGTCATCGGGGTGCTGGCGCTGCTGGTCTTCGAATGGGCGTTCGCCACCATCGGCGACAGCGGCTTCGGGGGCACGAACGGCTGGCTGGCGGTGATCCTGCCGCTCTGGTTGTTCTGGGACGAGTTCCGGGCCTGGGAGTTCGGCGCCGCCCGGGTGGTGGCGGCGCTGACCGGCATCGCGCTCGGCGTGCTCGCCGGTCTGCTGGCCGCCGGACTGGCCTCGGGGCTGCCCGCGCTGTTCACGGGAGCGTTGGCCGCGGCGGTGTTCACCGTGGTCTACGCGGTCGTCTGGTTTCATGGCGTGCACTGGCTGGCCCGGCGTACGGGCTGAGGCACGAAGAGAGTGGGAATGCGGGAATGAGCGCGGCGCTCAAGTACACGCTGGGCCGGATCGGGCTGTTCGTCGTCGTGCTGGCGGCCCTCTGGTTCGTCGACATGAACATGTTCCTGCGGCTGATGCTGGCGCTGATCTTCTCCGCCACCCTGTCGTTCTTCCTGCTCAAGGGCCTGCGGGACCAGATGGCCGGGGAGATGGCGGAGGCGGCGGAGCGGCGTCGCCTGGAGAAGGACCGGCTGCGCTCCGCGCTGGCCGGTGAGGACCAGGCCGAGCCGGAGGGCGAACGCCGCGACAGCTGAGCGGACCGGCGGGGCCCGGCGCGCGACGTCGCGCCGGGCCCTTCGCCGTTCACCAGCCGGTCGAGCGGTTCACCGGATGGTCGAGCCGCTCACCAGTTGGTCGAGCCCGGGACGACCGGCCACGGCCGGTCGACCGGCTTGATCAGGTACGCGATGCCGCCCGAGCCGGAGGCCACTGTGCCGTTGGCCCGGTAGCGCTTGGTGCGCAGCCAGATCTGCTCGAACTGCTCCCGCTTGTAGACGTTGCGCACCGCCTCGTTCGAGGAGGACGCGGGGTCGTTGACGATCACGTCGCCCTCGGCGGTGAAGCCGACGATCACGAACAGGTGCCCGGCGGTGCCGTAGTTGGCCCCGTCGAGTTCGCTGGCGAGGAACGACTGCGAGGTGACCACCGGGATGCCGGCCTTGATGAAGCGTTCCGCCTCGTCCAGCGAGTGCAGCCGGGTGACCCGGCCCTCCAGGCCGGGGAAGCTCGCCGCGTACGCGGTGTTGAACGGCCAGTTGCCCGCGCCGTCGTACTCGTAGTCGTAGGTCATCCGGGCGGCGTGGTCGACGGTCGGGTCGGGGTAGGCGGGGTCGACCCAGGAGGTGTCCTCGGCCGAGGGCTTGCGGCCCCAGTACTCGACCACCATCTCCGTCGAGGTGGGTGAGCACCACGCCTCGCCGCCGCCGTTGTACTCGGGGTACTCGCCGATGTGGACGTTCTGCGAGTAGCGCGGCACGGCCAGCTCGGTGCCCCAGGCGATGCCGCCCCGGCTCGGGGTGACGGTGAACCGGTCGGGCACGTTCGACGCCATCGCGCCGACCATCCGCACCTGCGGCGCGGCGGCCTGGCCGGGCGCGCGGTAGAGCGTCAGCCGCAACTGGTACGAGCGCAGCAGCACTCCGGCGTCGGCGTCGTCGATCGAGAACGTGTCGGTCCAGATGCTCGACCAGGGGTCGCCCTGGCCGTCCAGCGTGGACCGCTTGATGTCCTGGTCGCCGGAGGCCCAGCGGCCCATGACGAACCACGGGGTCTGCGCCCCGGTGTTGTACGTGCCGTGCAGCTCGACCTGGATCCAGGTGCCGGCCGGGGTGGCGGCGTTCCAGGACGCGACCATCTCGCTGGCGTCGAAGCCGATCCGCCGCTCGGGCGAGGTCCAGGTGGCGTACTCCCAGGTGCGGGTCGTGCCGGTGTGCTCGTCGGTGAACTCGGTGGTGCCCACCGGGCGGTCGATGGTCAGCGCGGGGTGACGGCCCGGTACGGCGCGGGTGCCCTGGTGGGAGCCGCTGCGCCA
This sequence comes from Micromonospora sp. HB375, assembly GCF_017872985.1. Lineage (NCBI taxonomy): Bacteria > Bacillati > Actinomycetota > Actinomycetes > Micromonosporales > Micromonosporaceae > Micromonospora > Micromonospora sp. HB375. Next base: position 196,783 of record NZ_JAGGJO010000001.1, read on the forward strand.
GTCGGGGAAGCGGGAGAACTCCTGGAACGTGATCTGTTCGTCGTGTGTGACGCCCGGCCGCGGGGCTTGTGCCTGGGCCGGTGCGGTGGTGCCGAGGAGGGTGAGCGCGGTGAGGCCGGCGAGGGCGGCCGCGCGCATGGGTCGTCCGAACATGGCAGCTCCACGGGGAGACGGCATCGTTGCCGTTCACTGTCGCGCCTGGCGGGAAGTTTCGCCAGATGTTCAGGCATGGAAAATCATTGCCGAAGTGACGATCAGGTCGGGATGACTAAAGGGAGAGACAGATATTGATATGACCATGTGTCTCCTGGTGGAGTGTGCGGACAACGGGAGCTCTCCCGTACCCCCAGGAGGTTGTCCATGGCCTTCCGCACCTCTCCGTTCCGCCGCCGGCTGGCGCTCGCCGCCGCCGTCGGCCTGACCATCGTCAGCGCGGCCGCCGCGCCCGCCGTCGCCCGGCCCGCGCCGGAGGGCTCCGGCGAGCCGGCCACCGTCGCGTACCGGGTGCTCGGCCCCCGCACCGCCGCGGACCGCACCGCGGTCGCCGGCACCGGCGCCGCCATCGACTACTCCGAACACGGTGTGTTGCACGTCACGGCCACCAAGGCCGAGGCGAACGCGATCACCCGGCTCGGGTTCCGGCTCGAGAAGGACGTCGTGCCGGAGCACGACCACGCCGACGGGGGCATGACCGCCAACGCGTTCCCGCCCGCCGACTCGAACTACCACGACTACGCCGAGCTGACAGCGGTGGTGAACAAGGTGGTCGCCGACCACCCGACCATCGCGCGGAAGCTGAGCATCGGCACGTCCTACCAGGGCCGGGACCTGATGGCCGTGAAGATCTCCGACAACGTCGCCACCGACGAGGCGGAGCCGGAGATCCTGTTCAACGCCCAGCAGCACGCGCGTGAGCACCTGACCGTCGAAATGGCGATCTACCTGCTCAACCTCTTCACCGACAACTACGGCAGCGACTCCCGGATCACAAACATCGTCAACACCCGGGAGATCTGGATCGTCCCCACCGTCAACCCCGACGGCAGCGAATACGACATCGCCACCGGCTCCTACCGCTCCTGGCGCAAGAACCGGCAGCCCAACAGCGGCTCCACCGCCGTCGGCACCGACCTGAACCGCAACTGGGGCTACCAGTGGGGCTGCTGCGGCGGCTCGTCCAGCTCGAAGTCGTCGGACACCTACCGGGGCCCGTCCGCCTTCTCCGCGCCGGAGACCGCGGCGCTGCGCAACTTCGTCAACAGCCGGGTCGTCGGCGGGGTGCAGCAGATCAAGGCGAACATCGACTTCCACACCTACTCGCAGCTGGTGCTCTGGCCGTACGGGTACACGTACAACAACACCGCCACCGGGATGAACACCGACCAGTACAACACCTTCGCCACCATCGGACGGCAGATGGCGGCGACCAACAACTACACCCCGGAACAGTCGAGCGACCTCTACATCGCCGACGGCACCAGCATCGACTGGATGTGGGGCGCCCACAAGATCTGGGCGTACACCTTCGAGATGTACCCCGGCTCGGCCTCGGGCGGCGGCTTCTACCCGCCGGACGAGGTGATCCCGGCGCAGACCTCACGCAACCGGGAGGCCGTGCTGATCCTGTCCGAGTACGCCGACTGCCCGTACCGGGCGATCGGCAAGCAGAGCCAGTACTGCTGACCTCACCACCGGGTGGGAACCCCGGTTCCACCCCCGCCGGGGTTCCCACCCACCCCCACCGTCCGGACGATCTCCGCTGGTCGTGCGCTACCGTGGCACCGACCGTGCCACAGCGAAGCCGGTGCGAAACCGGCGCTGTCCCGCAACTGTGATGCCCCGTACGCGCGGCGTCGGCCTCCCGCCGGCGCCGACGGACGTGGGACGAGCCAGGTCGCCTGCGGCCCGGTCGCGACACGCGCTCTCGAGGAAGGGCGCCTCGCGGACGGGCCTCTCTTCCTGTCGGCGAAGCACCACACTCCTCGACCGACAGGAGGCTTCATGTCCCGACGTACCCCCCGGCTCTTCGCCACCGCGCTCGCGGCCGGCGTGCTGCTTCTCGGCGGTTGCGCCGAGAAGACCTCGACCGACACCCCCGCCGCCGGCGCCTCCGGCGGCGCGTTCCCGGCCACCGTCGGCAAGCTGACGCTGGAGAAGCGGCCCGAGAAGATCGTCTCGCTCTCGCCGACCTCCACCGAGATGCTCTTCGCCATCGGCGCCGGCAAGCAGGTCACCGCCGTCGACGACCAGTCGAACTACCCGGCCGACGCGCCCCGCACCGACCTGTCCGGCTACCAGCCGAACGCGGAGGCGGTCGCCTCCCGCAACCCCGACCTGGTGGTGATCTCGGACAACCTCAACAAGATCGCCGACCAGCTCGTCGCGCTGAAGATCCCGGTGCTGCAGATCCCCGCCGCGGCCACGCTCGACGACACGTACCGGCAGCTCACCGACCTGGGCACGCTCACCGGCCACCGGTCCGAGGCCGAGGCCGTGGTGCAGAAGATGAAGGACGACATCACCGCGCTGACCAAGGACCTGCCCAAGCGCACCGAGAAGCTGACCTACTTCCACGAGCTGGGTCCGGAGCTGTACACCGCGACCAGCAAGACGTTCATCGGCACCATCTACGCGCTCGCCGGGCTGGAGAACATCGCCGACCCGTCCGACGCCGACGGGAAGAACGGCGGCTACCCGCAGCTCTCCCAGGAGGTCATCGTCAAGGCGAACCCCGACTTCGTCTTCCTGTCCGACACCAAGTGCTGCAAGCAGAACGCCGACACGGTGAAGGCGCGCAGCGGGTGGGCCGGCATCAACGCGGTGAAGAACAACCAGATCGTGGAGCTGGACGACGACATCGCCTCGCGCTGGGGGCCGCGCGTGGTCGACCTTCTCAAGGTCATCGTCGACGCCACCGCCAAGGTCCCGGCCTGACAATGGCCCTACGACAGGCGGACTCCGCCCCGAACCCGGCCGGAACGCCTCGGGCGTCCCGGCCGGGCATCCGGCCGCTGTCCCGCCCCGGGCGGCGCGGGGCGCCCGGCGCGGGCGGCGCCCCGGTCCGGCCCGCCGGGCTACGCAAGCGCTGGCTGCTCGCCGGAGTCGTGGCCGTGCTCGTCGCGCTGGTGGCCGGCGTCTCACTCGGCCCGGTCAGCCTGCCGCCCGGCAGCGTCGCCGCCGAACTGCTCAACCTGCTACCCGGGGTACGCCTCGACAGCGGGCTCACCGAGCGGGAAATCGCGATCATCACCGAGCTGCGGCTGCCCCGGGTCGTGCTCGGCCTGCTCGTCGGCGCGCTCCTCGCCCTGGCCGGCGGCTGCTACCAGGGCGTCTTCCGCAACCCGCTGGCCGACCCGTACCTGCTCGGCGTGGCGGCCGGCGCCGGCTTCGCGGTCACCACGGCGATCGTGCTCGGCGCCGGAGCCGGCGGGGCGCTGACCGGGCTGCCGATCACCATCCCGCTCGCCGCGTTCGTCGGCTCGCTCGGCGCGGTCGTGCTGACGTACCTGCTCGGCGCGGCCGGCGGACGGGACCGGTCACCGGCCACGCTGATCCTGGCCGGGGTGGCGGTCTCGGCGTTCTTCGGCGCCGGGCAGACGTACCTGCTGCAACAGCACTCCGACAACATCCAGCAGGTCTACTCCTGGCTGCTCGGGCGGCTCGCCACCGCCGGCTGGCACGACGTGTGGCTGGTCCTGCCGTACTTCGTGCTCACCGCCGTGGTGGTGCTGCTGCACCGGCGTGAGCTGGACGTGCTCTCCGTCGGCGACGACGAGGCCACCGGTCTCGGCCTGCACCCGCAGCGCTCCCGCTACCTGCTGATCGCCGCCGCGTCGCTCGGTACCGCCGCAGCGGTCTCCGCGTCCGGGCTGATCGGCTTCGTCGGCATCATCGTGCCGCACACCATGCGGCTGCTCTTCGGCTCCAGCCACCGGATCATCCTGCCGCTGTCCATGCTGTTCGGCGGCGCGTTCCTCGCGCTCACCGACGTGGTCGCCCGTACCGCCGCCGCCCCCGCCGAGATCCCGATCGGCGTGGTCACCGCGCTGCTCGGCGGCCCGTTCTTCGTCCTCGTCCTGCGTACCGCCCGCCGGGTGGCGATGTGAACGCCCCCGCCGTGCGCGTGCACGACCTGCGGGTCGCCCTCGGCGGCAACCCGATCCTGGCCGGCGTCGACCTCACGGTCTCCGCCGGCGAGTGGGTCACCGTCATCGGACCCAACGGCGCCGGCAAGTCGACCCTGTTGCGCGCCGTCGGCGGCCTGCTGACCGGCCCGGGCGAGGTCGCACTCTTCGGTACGCCGATCGGCGCGCTCCGCCGCCGCGAACGGGCCCGGGTGGTGGCCACGGTGGCCCAGTCCCCGGTGGTGCCGGCCGGCATGTCGGTCTTCGACTACACGCTGCTCGGGCGTACCCCGTACATCCCGGCGCTGGGCCGCGAGTCCGCCGCCGACCTGGCCGCCGTGCACGAGGTGCTGGACCGGCTCGACCTCGGCCCGTTCGCGCACCGTGAGCTGGCCACGCTCTCCGGCGGCGAGCGGCAGCGCGTCTTCCTGGCCCGGGCGCTGGCCCAGGGAGCCACCCTGCTGCTGCTGGACGAGCCGACGAGCGCGCTGGACATCGGGCACCAGCAGGAGGTGCTGGAACTGGTCGACCAGCTCCGCCGCGAGCACGGCCTGACCGTGCTGGCCACCATGCACGACCTCTCCATCGCCGGCGAGTACGCCGACCGTCTGGTGCTGCTGGCCGACGGCCGGGTGGCCGCCGCCGGGCCGCCCGAGGACGTGCTCACCGAGGAGCTGCTGGCCCGCCACTACCGAGCCCACATCCGGGTGATCCCCGGCGACCACGGCCCCTTGGTGGTCCCCGTCCGCCCAACCTGACCCCACCCGCCCCGCCTTCGCGCGCCCGCCCTCTCGCGCCGTCGATCTTGCACTTCCGGCCCCGACAAAAGGTGCGAATGTAACGCCACGAGGGCCGCAACTGCAAGATCGGCGGACGGGGTGGCGGCTTTGCCGCTGAACAGCCCACCCTCAGGGAGCGCCGTCCCGAATCCTGAGCAGGTGTTCCGATTGCCGGGAGGGCAGATAGATCTTGGTACGAACAGGCCCTCCTGGGGGCCAACCCGTACCAAGATCTCGACCGGACCCGCCTCGCGCGCGGCGGAGGGGGTCAGCGGAGGGTGGAGATGGAGAAGAGGGCGCCGGACGGGTCGCGCAGGGCGGCGCTGCGGCCGGCCGGGTTGTCGCGCGGCGGGACCAGGACGGTGCCGCCCAGCTCGGCGGCCCGCGCGGCGGTGACGTCGGCGTCCTCCACCGCGAAGTAGACGGCCCAGTACGCGGGCAGGTCCTCCGGCATCGGCTCGGCCCGGGGCAGCATGCCGGCGACGATCCGGGCGCCGCAGCGCCACCCGGTGTACGGCACCGGCCCGGCGGGACGTTCCTCCGGGTGCCAGCCGAAGACCAGCGCGTAGAACTCCTTGGCGTTCTCCGGATCGGGGGTGACAAGCTCGTTCCAGCACATCGCGCCGGGTGCGTTGAACAGTTCGGCCCCGCGCATCGCCATCGGCTGCCAGACGCTGAACACCGCGCCCGCCGGGTCGGCGAGCACCGCCATCCGGCCCTGCGTGGCGACGTCGAACGGGGAGACCACCACCTGCCCACCGGCCGCCTCCACCCGGGTCGCGACCAGGTCGGCGTCGTCGGTGGCCACGTACATCGACCAGACCGGCACCTGGTCCGGCGTGGCCGGCGGGCCGGCCCCGGCGACGGCTTTGCCGTCCTTCTGGAAGACGGTGTAGCCGCCCGCTTCCGGCTCGGGGGAGATCTGCCCGGTCCAGCCGAACAGCTCGGGGTAGAACCGTCGCGCGTCCTCCAGCCCCGGCGTGGCCAGGTCGGTCCAGCAGGGTGTGCCGGGCTCGACGCCGTTCACGGTGACCCCTCTCGCCGGGGACGGTCCCGCTGACCCGCCCTGTCGGCATCGTGGCACCGCCGGGTCGGCCACCGGGCCGGAACCGGACAAAAGGTCAGGTGAAGCGGCGTCCCTCGTCCCGCCGGTACGCCCAGCCGGCGGCCGCGGCGAGCACCAGCACCCAGACTCCCAGCATCACCAGCGACAGGGTGCCGGGCCGGAAGTCGGTCACCGCCGCCCAGATCAGTTCCACCGCGCCCCGGGTCGGCAGGTAGGGGGCGATCGCCTTGATGAAGCCGGGCGCGTCGTCCGGCCCGGAGAGCAGGCCGCCGCCGAACGCCAGCGGGAAGAAGATCACCTGCGCCACCACGATCGCCGCCTTGCTCGGCAGCGCGTAGCCGATCGCCAGGCCGAGCAGCGTGAACGGCACCGAGATCACCGCTACCGCGCCGAGCCCGAGCAGGAACTGCAGCGCGCTGACCCGGGCCTCGGTGGCCGCCGCGGCGATCACCACCACCGGGATCATCGACACGTACGTCAGCACCAGCCCGGCCAGGATCCGCCCGGTGAGTCGTGGGGCCGGTCCGGTCGGCAGGGTCCGGGTGTACGGGTTCCAGGGCTGGTCGCGGTCCTCGGCGACACCCACGCCGTACTGGAAGATGTTGGCGCTCATCACTGCGAACGTCACCATGGCGGCGGTGGCGTAGGTGGCGCCGGTGGGGTCGTCGCCGGCGAACGGCACCACGAAGAAGAGCATCGCGGCCGCGGGGAAGAAGGCGCTGCCCACCACCGCCACCGGAATCCGGATGATCTCCAGGAGGTGGTAGCGGGCGTGGACGAGGGCGAGCGGCACGACTGTCTCCTAGGCGGGGGTGGGCGCGGGCCGGTCGCCGGCCGTGATGGCGAGGAACGCCTCCTCCAGCGAGGTGGGCCGGACCTCCAGGTCGCGGAACGCCACCCCGGCGGTGACCAGGTCGCGGACGAGCTGGTCGGCGTCGGTGGTGAGCAGGTGCACCCGCCCGTCGGCGCGTTCGGTGGCGACCACCCCGGGCAGCGTCGGCAGGTCGTCGGCGACCAGGCTGACCCGGCGTACGCCGACCATCCCGCGGATCGCCGTCACCGAGTCGTCGGCCAGCACCCGCCCGTGGCCGATCACCACGACGCGCTGCGCGAGCGCCTCCACCTCCTCCAGGTAGTGGCTGCTCAGCAGCACGGCGCCGCCGTCGGCGTGGAAGCCGCGGATCGCGTCCCAGAGCGCGTGCCGCGCCTCCACGTCGAGGCCGGTGGTCGGCTCGTCCAGCACCACCAGCCGGGGACGGCCGACGAACGCCAGCGCCACCGCCAGCCGGCGACGCTGGCCGCCGGAGAGGCCGCCGGTCTGCCGGCGTACCTGGTCGGCGAGGCCGAACCGGTCGAGCAGTTCGCCCCGGGGCACCGGGTCGGGGAAGTGCGCGGAGACGAAGTCGACCACCTCGCCGACCCGCAGCGTGCCGGGCAGGCCGGTCTCCTGCGGCGTGACGCCGAGCTGCCGCCGGCTCGCCGGGTCACGCGGGTCGCCGCCGCACAGCTCGACCCGGCCGCCGCTCGGGCGGCGCAGCCCGACCAGCAGGTTGATCAGGGTGCTCTTGCCGGCGCCGTTCGGGCCGAGCAGGCCGACCAGCTCCCCGGCCCGGACGGTCAGGTCGACCCGGTCCAGGGCCAGCACGTCGCCGTAGCGGCGACTGACCTGTTCGGCGCGGGCCAGGATCATCCGGGGCTCCTCGGGCGGCGGAAGGGTGCTCGTGCACTCCCTGTCTACCGTGCCGGGGCAACCGTCGCCGCCCCCTGTGGAACTGCGCACATCCCCTAGGCTGGTGGCGCCGTCGAGGACGGTGGAAGTTCCGACCGGACACTGGGGAGGGTCCGTGACCAGTCCGAGCAGGAATCTCGAGGTGCAGCCGGAGGCGTTGACGGCGTTCGCCGCCGCCTCCCGGGACCGGGCCGGCCAGTTCCGTGAGCTGCACCGACTGTTCCGCGACGGCCACGTGGCCCGGCACGCGTTCGGCGTGATGCCCGCGTCGTTCAGTCTCGCCGCCGCGTACGAGCAGCAGTTCGAGGCGTGCCTGGCAGGGCTGGAGGACGGCGCCGAGGTGATGGCGACGATCGCCGAAGGGCTCCGCGACACCGCCGAGGCGTACACCGGCACGGACGTGGCCAACACCGACATGTTCCAGCCGGGCGCCTGAGGGGGCGGGATGAGCACCGAGGCGCTGCAGCGCAACAAGACCTACTTCGAGCAGATCGTGTCGGGCACGCCCGACCCGTTCAAGCCGCTCTCGAACGCCGTGCTGTGGCCGTTCGAGCAGCTGCTGGAACTGGTCGCCGGCGAGCCGGACGATCTGATGCGGGCGGCCCAGCTCGCGCTGACCACCGGCGACGCGGTCCGGCGGATCGCCGGCGACCAGGTCGCCGACCGGGCCCGGCTGCGCGGCGCCTGGGACGGCGACGCGGCGGACAAGTTCCACGCCTCGATGGAGTCGATCGAGGAGGCGATGGAGGAACTGGCCAAGGGGCTGGACGGCACCAAGGAGGTGCTGGTCGACGCCGCCAATGCCGCTGTCGACGCGTTCAACCTGCTGGTCGAGCTGATCCTGGAGTTCCTGCTCTGGTTCCTGACCGAGGTCATCATCGCCGCGGTGGCGGCAGTGCTGAGCGCCGGGGTGAGCCTTGCCGCCACAGTGGTGCGGGTGCTGGCCCGGCTCGCCACCACCGTCGGCCGCATGGTCAAGATCGTGGCGCGGTTCGCGGAGATCCTCACGAAGCTCGCCACCAAGCTCCAGAAGGTCGCCGAGCTGCTCATGCGCTACCGCCAGGTGGTGCTGGAGCTCCGCAAGGCCAAGAAGGCGTACGGCGCGTTCAGTAAGGCCGGCTACACCAGGGAGGCGGTGCTGTTCAAGGCCAAACGCGCCGCCATCCTGTTCCCGGGCAAGTTCGCCATCAACCAGGCGTCACCGGTGAACATCCCCGGTATCGGCGGCGCCCTGCTCGACACCGGCATGGGGCTGCACGACATCTCCGACGGGCGCAAGGACCGCAACTACCTGGTGGACGGCACGTACCGCGAGGATCTCGGCCCGTACACAAAGGGCGTGCAGAACGTGTTCGACTCGATCGTGAACTGAGAGGCACCCATGACGTTCCCGGCCCTGGACCGGATCGAGGCGCTGGCCCGCAACCTGGACGGGTGGCAGCGCGAACTCGGCGCGCGGATGGCCGAGCTGGAGCAGAGCAGCGCCCAGGGGGTCAGCGACTCCGGCCTGGTCACCGTGGTGGCCGCCGCCGACGGCAAGATCCTCTCCACCGACATCAACGCGCGGGCCATGCGGTTCGACTCGTACACGCTGGCCGAGGAGATCACCGCCGCGGCGAACCGGGCGCAGGAGGCCGCCGCCGCCCGGGTACGCGAGATCGTCGGCGAGGTGATGGGCAACGCCCCGGCGGCGGAGCGCCGTACCGACGACGGCTACGGCGACGGCCGATACTGAGCCGATGGACGAGACCAGATACCGCGACCCGATCGCCCGGCTCGTCGAGCCCGGCGAGCGCGTGCTGGCCCACGCCAAGGCCGACGTCGGCCAGGGCCTCGCCCCGGCGCCGCCGCCCGAACCGGAGTCCACTACCGAGCCGGGTCGGCGGACGCTCGGCTCGGTGCTGCTGAACGTCCTCCTGCCGCTGGCCACCTGGGACCGCGGTGACCGGCTGGTCGACGCGATCGGCTGGGGGATCGCCGGCCGTGGCCAACCCGGCTCGGCCGCCTCCCGCCTGCACCGCGCGCTCCGCCCGGCCCGGCCCGACCTCCAGGTCCGGGAGACGCTGCTCGCGGTCACCGACCGGCGGCTGCTGGTCTGCCGTACCGGCGGGGTCAAGCTGCTGGCCGGGCGCGAGGCCGAGGAACGCGCGCTGGCCGAGACGTCGGTGGCGTGGTCGGCCGCGCGTGCGGAGGTCGCCTCGGCCCGGGTCGGGTGGCACCGGCTGAACCCGAAGCGGCTGCGGATCGACTTCAGCGACGGCTCCTGGCTGTCGTTCACCGTGCCGATCGCCGAGTCCGGCCGTCCGCTGCGCGAGGTCGCCGCCGCGTTGTCCGCCTGACGGATCCGCCCGCCCGGGCCGCGGCCGGGCCGCAGCCGCCCGCCCGCGTCAGGCCGTCAGCGGCGCGGGCAGCGGCTCGCGGTGCAGCACGGCCAGGCGGGAGACCGCCCGGGTCAGCACCACGTAGAGGCGGTGCAGCCCACGCGGCTCGGCGGCCACGATCGCGGCCGGCTCGACGACCACCACGTGGTCGTACTCCAGGCCCTTGACCAGCGTCGCCGGGACCACGGTTACCCGCGCCGCGGCCTCGACGTCGTCGGCCGTCGCGGTTGCGACGCCCGCGTCGGCGAGCGCCGCGCGCAGCCGGTCCACCGCGTCGTCCGCGGCGATCACACCGACCGAGCCGTCGTGCGCGAGCGCCGCCCGCACCTCGGCCACCGTCGCGGTCGTCAGGTCCTCGGCGGTACGCACATCCAGCGCGCCGTCGTGGCGAAGCGAGCGGGCCGGGGGTACGTCGACGGCGAGCGCCGGCAGCAGCCGGTTCGCGAACGCCACCACTGCCGCCGGCACCCGGAAGCCCACGCTCAGCGGCACCACAGCGGCGTCCGGCTTGCCCAGGTGGGCCAGGGACTCCCGCCAGTCGGTCGCGGCCCACGGCGCGGTGCCCTGGGCGAGGTCGCCGAGAAGCGTGATCGAGCCGTGCTCGCTGCGCCGGGCGATGGCGCGGCACTGCATCGGGGAGAGGTCCTGCGCCTCGTCCACCACCACGTGCCCGAAGCCGGCGGGCCGTTCCAGCAGCCCGGCCACCTCGTCGATGAGCACCGCGTCGGCGGCGGTCCACCGGGTCGCCTTCGCGGTGCGCGCGGGCTTGCCGGACCGGAACAGCTCCTGCTCCTCGGGCGTGAGCAGGCCGTCCGCGGCGGCGGCGAGCGCGTCGGCATCGGTACGCAGCCGGTGCAGCAGCCCGTCCGGGGTGAGCGCCGGCCAGACCGCGTCGAGCAGGTCGGTGACCGGCTTGATCCGGCTCATCCGCCGCAACCAGGCGTCGCTCGGCGACTCCGCCCGGCGCGCCTCCGCCTGGCGTTGCAGCAGCCCCACCACCCGCGCCCGGACCCGTTCCCGGCCGGTGGCGTAGGGCAGCCCTTCCTGGCGCGTCTCGGTGACCAGCCGGTGCAGCGGGTCGAGCCCGATCCGCCACCGGTACGAGCCGTCCGACACCATGATCGGCTCGGTGGGCGTACCGATGTGGGCCTCGACGGCCCGGCGCAGCACCTCGGCCATCCGGACGTCGTGCTTGAGCGCGGCGGCGGCCGGGTCGTCGACAGCGCGGACCGGGACCCGCGCGACCAGGTCCTCCACGGTGGCCTGCTCGACCTCGACCTCACCGAGCGCGGGGAGCACCGCCGCGATGTACGACAGGAACGCCCGGTTCGGCCCGACGATCAGCACTCCCGAGCGGCGCAGTCGTTCCCGGTGCAGGTAGAGCAGGTACGCGGCGCGGTGCAGCCCGACCGCCGTCTTCCCGGTGCCGGGCGCGCCCTGCACGCAGATCGAGTCGGCCAGGTCGGCCCGGACCAGTTCGTCCTGCTCCGGCTGGATGGTGGCGACGATGTCGCGCATCGGGCCGACGCGGGGGCGCTCGATCTCGGCGGTGAGGATGCGGCTGGCGGTGCCGAGTTCCTCGCCCCGGTCCAGGCGCTCGTCCTCGAAGCTGGTCAGCACGCCCGCGCTGAACCCGAACCGGCGGCGTACGGCGACGCCCTGCGGGTCACGCGCGCTGGCCCGGTAGAACGACCGGGACACCGGGGCCCGCCAGTCCAGCACCAGCGGCTCGCCCAGCTCGTCGGTGACGTGCCGCCGCCCGACGTGGTAGTCCCGCCCGGCGTGGTCCGGGTCCGTCTCCCCGAAGTCGAGGCGGCCGAAGAACAGCGGCGTGGTCGGGTCGTCGGCCAGCTCCTTGACCCGCCGGGCCATGTGCCGGCCGAGCTGCTCGGCGGTGTACGAGTCACCGGCCACCTTGTCGCCGGTGGCGAAGAGCGCCTCGGCGCGTTCCCGCATCCGTTTCAGCGCGGCTCGGGAGGCGTCGAGGTGGGCGCGCTCGGCGGCGAGTTCGGCGTCGAGGTCGGGCGTGGCGTCACGTTCGGGCGTGGTGTCAAGTTCGGTTGCGGGCACTGTGAACTCCGATGGCTCAACTGAGGCTCGCTCGCGTGTCCGGGGCGGTTGGCCTGCTCCCGGCGCGGGGACGTCCGCTGCGGTGCATGCTCACCGCGGCCGTCGGGCGGCCATCCACGCTACGGCCATCCAGCCGCCCGCACCACCGATTTTTCCTGCCGAGCGTGTCACTCGACCGACCCGGCTCTTAATAATATTCTTAAGTTCGGGGGTGAGAAGTGGAGTGGGAGATTCTGATGACCGGGCAGGTCGAGGACTTCCTCGATGAGCTCTACGCTGCCGACCGTGAGTCGCACCGCCTGGTGAACCAGGCAATCCTGGTGCTGGAACGCAACGGTCCCATCGAGGGGCGCCCGCTGGTCGACAGCATCACCGCATCTCGCCTCAGTAACCTCAAGGAGCTGCGGCCTCCCTCTGCCGGGCGCACCGAGATCAGGATTCTCTTCGTCTTCGACCCGTGGCGCTCCGCGGTTCTGCTGGTCGCCGGCGACAAGTCGGGGCAGTGGACGCGCTGGTACCGGGATGCCATTCCGGAGGCGGAGCAGCTCTACGACACCTACCTCAAGGAGCGGCAGGAGGAGATTCGATGAGCGGCGTCAAGCGGTGGCGTGACACCTCGCACCTGGGCCGGGCGGTGGAGACCGCCGGTGGTGTGCAGGCATTCGAGGCCGCGATCGGTGGCATGCTCGACGAGGCCCGCGGGTGGCGTCTCGCGGAGCTGCGCAAGCGGCGCGAGATGACTCAGGAGCAGGTCGCGTTGAGGATGGGTGTGTCGGTCGCGCGGGTGTCGCAGATCGAGGCGGGCAGTGTCGCGACCCAGGACGTGCTCGCGCGGTACATCGCCGCTCTCGGCGGCACGCTCAAGCTGATCGCCGATTTCGGCGACGAGCAGCTCAAGGTCGCCTGAGTCGACGGGCTCCACCCTGCGTGTCCAGGTGTCGGCGGCGCGGGATCATTGGGGCATGACCGAGGCACGGCCCGAGCAGCGCCGGGTGACGATCAGCGACCCGCAGGTGATGCGGGCGCTGGCTCACCCGGCCCGTATGGCGATCATGGAACATCTCGGCACGCTGGAGGGCGGTGCGACGGCCACCGAGTGCGCCGAGATCGCCGGGCTGTCGCCGAGCGCGACCAGCTACCACCTGCGTGAGCTGGCGAAGTTCGGGCTGATCCGGCAGGCGCCCGGCCGGGGGGACGCGCGGGAGCGGGTGTGGCAGGCGGTGAATCCGTCGTTCCACGTCGAGGTGGGGCCGGATGCCGAACCGGAGGCACGCGCCGCCGAGGCGGCCCTGGTCGAGGCGCACATGGTCCGCGACGCCCAGCGGGTCCGGGACTGGTTGCGCCGCGCGCCGGACGAGTCGCCGGAGTGGTACGCGGCGACCTGGTTCAGCGACAGCGTGCTGCTGGTGACCGCCGAGGAGTTGAGCGAGTTGAACCAGGCGATCCAGGCGCTGATGGAGCCGTACCGGCGGCGGCATCGGGCCGATCCACCCGCCGGGGTCCGTGCGGTGGCGGCGCAGTACCGGGCGATGCCCATCGACTGAGGGGTTGTGCGCACCAGGTGTGAAGGATTATTTTCGAAGTATGTCCTTCACACCTGGCCCCTCGTGCTGGCCGGACGTCTGGCTCGCGGCCACCGCGCGTGGCATCTCCAGTTGCGGGAACTTCCTGGTCACCAGCGCCCTCACGCTCGCGCTCCAGTCCGCCGGGGCCGGTGGGCTCGCCGTCTCCGGGCTGCTGCTCGCCGCGACGCTGCCGCTGGTCGCGCTCGCGCCGCTGACCGGTCGTCTCGCCGACCGGGTGGACAGCCGGGTGCTGCTGATCGCGACCGGGCTCGGTCAGGGGGCGACCTGCCTGGCGCTCGCCTACGCACCGGGTCCGGTGCTGGTGATCGCGCTGGTGGCACTTCTGGCCACCGGCCTCGCGGTCTCCCAGCCGGTGATCTCCGCGCTGGTGCCGGTGATGGTGCGGCCGGAGGACCTGCCCCGGGCCGGCGCGCTCAACCAGACCGCCGGCACACTCGGCGCGCTCGCCGGACCGGCGTTGGCCGGGCTCCTGGTCGGCCAGTTCGGCACCCGGGTACCGCTGCTCCTCGGCGCGCTCAGCTATCTCTCCCTGGTGGGGGCCGGGCTGCTCGTCCGTACCCGAAGGGGTGGCCGCCGGGTGACCGTCGGCGCCGCCGCGGCGGTCGCGCCCCCGTGGCGGTTCCGGCGCGACCCGCTGCTGACGGTGATGGTCGGCAGCGTGGCCGCGGTGATCGGCGCGGTCGGGGCGGTGAACGTGATCGAGGTCTTCTTCATCCGGGAGACGCTCGGCAGCAGCGCCACCGTGTACGGGCTGGTCACCGGCTCGTGGACGCTCGGCATCGTGCTCGGCGCGTGGCTGTTCGCCCGGGTCGCCCGCCGGCTCGCCGACGACGGCGCGCTGCTCGGCGCCGGGCTGGTGCTGCTCGGCGGATGCTGCCTGGCGGTGCTCGTGTCGGCGGCGGTGCCCTCGGCGTGGCTGCTCGTGCCGATCTGGTTGCTGGGCGGGGTCGGTAACGGCGGCGACAACGTCTTCAACAACCTCCTGCTGGCCCGGCGGGTGCCGGAGGCGGCCCGGGGCCGGGCGTTCGCGGTCTTCGGCGCGGCGGCACAGGGCGCCGCGATGGGCGGCTACCTGGTCGGGGGCCTGCTGCTGGAGGTGGCCGGCCCGCGCACGCTGATCGCCGGCTGCGGCGTGGCCGGCCTGCTGGTGGTGGCGGCGCTGGCCGGGCCGGTCCGCCGGGCGGTACGCGCCGAGCGCGCCGTCGTCCCCGCCGCAGCCGTGGCGGCGGAGGCCGCGTGAGCTGGTGTTAAGAAGGGCCCCTTCCGCTACCGGAGGCGTTAACAAGGGGCCCTTCCTTACCGCCGGGTGCGGGGTTCACCACTCCATCGGATCCCCCGGCGGCGGGGAAGAGGTCGCGGCGATACGGTCGGGTCATGGCCGATCGCATCGCCCGCCCTCGGGTGGGGCACATCCAGTTCCTCAACTGCCTGCCCATCTACTGGGGGCTGATGCGGTCCGGCGCGCTCATCGACGTCGACCTGCACAAGGACTCGCCGGACCGGCTCAGCGCCGACCTGGTCGCCGGTGACCTGGACATCGGCCCGATCACGCTCGTGGAGTTCCTCAAGCACGCCGACGACCTGCTGCTCCTGCCCGACCTGGCGGTCGGCAGCGACGGGCCGGTGCTCTCGGTGAACATGGTGTCCACCCGCCCGCTGGGCGAGCTGGACGGCGCCCGGGTCGCGCTCGGCTCGACGTCGCGTACCGGGGTGCTGCTGGCCCAGCTGCTGCTCGCCGAGCGGCACGGGGTGCGGCCGGAGTACTTCCGCTGCCCGCCGGACCTGACCCAGATGCTGCTGGAGGCCGACGCCGGGGTGCTGATCGGCGACGTGGCGCTGCGCGCGCTGTACGAGGCGCCCGCCAAGGGCCTCGAGGTGACCGACCTGGGTCAGGCGTGGCACGACTGGACCGGGCTGCCGATGGTCTTCGCCGTCTGGGCGGTACGCCGTGACTTCGCCGCCGCCCACCCCGGCCTGGTCAAGGAGGTGCACGAGGCGTTCCTGCGCTCGCGTGACCTGTGCCTGGCCGAGCTGGACCAGGTGGCGGAGGCGGCGGCCCGCTGGGAGACGTTCGACGCGGACACGCTCGCCACGTACTTCCGGACGCTGGACTTCTCGCTCGGTGAGCGGCAGGTGGCCGGGCTGCGCGAGTTCGCCCGCCGGGCGGCCGCGTACGGGGAGGTGCCGGCGCTGCCGGCCGACGGTCCGGAGTTCTTCCAGGGCTGAGCGTGCGGCCCGGCTGCCGACCCCGCGGTCGGCGGCCGGGCGGATCAGGTCGCCGGTCGCAGCAGCGCCTTGGTGATCCGTTCGCAGGCGTCCATGCCGTACTCCCAGCCGCCCTCGACACCGAACGGGCTGCGGACCATCACGCCCATCGTCCACGTGTCGCCGATGGCGAGGCAGTTGACGTGGTACTCCTTTTCCTTGTCCCGGTCGATCCACCCGTTCTTGATGGCGATCTTCTTCTGCTGGGCGGCCGGGAACGCCTTGCGGATGCCGAAGTCACCGGGGGCGCGTACCTGGCGCATCTCGTTGAGCAGCCACTTGGTCCACTTCGGCCCCGCCGCGCGGCCGTCGTCGATGCAGAGGCCGAGCCGGGCGGTGTCCCGGGGGGACAGCTCGGTGCGGCTCCAGCCGCCGTCGTCGGCGACCGCGCTGTCGGTGAGCTTGCAGATCGAGATGAGCCGCTCGATCGAGTCGGAACCGCCCACGCTCTCGTAGAACTCCTGGGCGCGGGTGTTGTCGCTGTCGCGAATGATCTTCGTGGCGTCGGCCAGCTTCGCCTCGCTCGGCGTCCTGCCGTCCTCGGCGCGCAGGCGCAGGTAGTCGGCCACCACCCAGGACTTGATCAGCGAAGCGGTAGTGCTGGTCTCGTCCATGTTCGCCGAGCCGATGATCTTTCCGGTGCGCTTGTCCAGCACGGACCAGGCGTACCAGCCCTTGATCTTCAAGCTGTCCAGGTTCTTCTCCTGGAACGGCAGCGGGGTGAGCGCCGGTGAGGGGGCGACGCGCGGCGCGTTGCGGTCGACCGGTTGCCGGGCGGACCGCTCGTTGGTCGGCTCGGGATGCGAGCTCGCGGTGGCCTCCAGCGGCGAGCCGGGGATCACCCGCAGGGAGAGGCCGAGCAGTCCGAGGAGAACCACTGCCAGGGCGCTGAACGCCAGCGGGCGGCGATGGCTGCCGGGTCGACGCCGGGCGCCGGCCATCAGAGCTTCCCGGCCGGCTGTTGCGGCACCTTGAGCGCGGCGCCGGGCTGCGGCGTCACGAGCTGGGTGGCGACGCTGGCGCACATCTTCGCGCCGTACGACAGGCCGGCCCTGGCCGGGTAGCGCATCATGACCGAGAGACTCCACTTGTCGGTGAACGCCAAGCAGCTGACGTGCCAGTTGCCGTCGTAGGCGAGCCGCGTCCAGCCGTTCTTCATGTGCACCGGGCCCTGCGCCTTGATCGTCGCGGGCAGGCCGTCGATGATGCCCCACCGGCCGCCGCCGGAGCGCTCCTCCTGCTGCTTGACGCTGCCGGCCACCTTGGTCATCTCGCTGAGCAGCCACTTCGTCCACTTGGGCCCGGCCGCGCGGCCGTCGGCGATGCAGTCGCCGAGGCGGACCGCGTCCCGGGGGGACATCTCGGTGAAGCTCCACCAGCCCTCGTAGTCGGGCACGTCGCCGGGCCTGGTGTCGGTCAGGCCGCAGATCCGGATCGCGCGCGCGATGACCGGGTCCGGCTTGCCGCCCGGCTGCGGCTTGTAGGAGCCGCCAGCCGCCCGGTAGACCCGGTTGGCGCCGTCGTCGTCGCTGTCCCGGATCGCCAGGATCGCCGCCTTCTTCAGGTCGTCGCTCGGCTCCTTCTCGCCGAGCTGGCGCAGGTAGTCCGCGACGATCCAGGCTTTGAGCATCGACTCGGTGGAGCTGGTCTGGTTCATGTTCTTCGCGCCGGTGACGGTGCCCGTCTCGCGGTCCATCAGTGCCCAGGAGAAGAACTCGCCCTCGAACTTCACCGAGACCGGCGCGTCGGCGAGCGTCGGCGGTGCGGGGGCGGTCGGGCTCGGCGCCGGGACCTGTCCACCGCCGCCGATGCCGCCCTCGCCGCTGCCGCCGGCGAACTTGGCGTACGCGGCGGGCACCAGCATGACGCCACCGACGAGGACCGCCACGATGGCGAGCACCATGGTCACGCGAGGTCGCATGAGTGGTGAACTCCAGATGTATGGCCGGGGGGACCGGCGCTTCCGCAGGTTTCGCTCCGGTCGCCACAAGGCCGGGGGACGTTGGCCTGAACGGTGACGATCTTGGAGCCGAACGGCTTGCCGGGGGAAGTCTACTTCCGGACTGTCGATATGCCAGGTCTCGACACCCGCCGACTTGGTGGGAAGGGCGGGTTATTGACGTGCTTTGCCAGCCTTGGGAGGTTTCACCTTCATTGAGTGATCGACATCACAGTCACTCTCCGATTGCTGGCGATGACGGCAGGCGCTTGTCCGGTCGTGGAAGGCGGCTCGCGAATGCTGTTACACCCTCTGGTGTCAATCGTGCCGAGCTGTAACACTAGCTACATGTATGGCAATGACTTCGCTCCGCCGGAGGACGCTCCGGGCGGCGGCCTGCTCGGCGAAGTGGAGGCCGCGGAGGCGGCGCTGCGCGAAGCGGCGGCGCGGGCGCGGCGCGGCGGTCCGGCGCCGGACGAGGACGTCGAGGCGTACTTCGCCGACGTCATCGACGCGGACCAGAAGATCGAGCCCCGCGACTGGATGCCCGAGGCGTACCGCAGGACGCTGATCCGGCAGATCGCGCAGCACGCGCACTCCGAGATCATCGGCATGCAGCCGGAGGGCAACTGGATCAGCCGGGCGCCGTCGCTCAAGCGCAAGGCGATCCTGCTGGCGAAGGTGCAGGACGAGGCCGGCCACGGCCTCTACCTCTACGCGGCGGCCGAGACGCTCGGGATCAGCCGCGACGAGCTGGTGGACCTGTTGCTCGACGGGCGGCAGAAGTACAGCTCGATCTTCAACTACCCGACGCTGACCTGGGCCGACGTGGGCGTGATCGGCTGGCTCGTGGACGGCGCGGCGATCGTCAACCAGGTGCCGCTGTGCCGCTGCTCCTACGGCCCGTACGCCCGGGCGATGATCCGGGTCTGCAAGGAGGAGTCGTTCCACCAGCGGCAGGGCTACGAGATCCTGCACACGCTGGCGCACGGCACCGAAGCGCAGAAGGCGATGGCTCAGGACGCGGTGGACCGCTGGTGGTACCCGTCACTTGCCATGTTCGGCCCGCCGGACGGCGACTCGACGCACAGCGCCCAGTCGATGGCCTGGAAGATCAAGCGCTTCTCCAACGACGAGCTGCGCCAGCGTTTCGTCGACATGTGCGTCGGCCAGGCGGAGGTGCTCGGCCTCACCCTGCCCGACCCGGACCTGCGCTGGAACGACGAGCGCCAGGCGTACGACTACACCCAGCCCGACTACGACGAGCTGATGCGGGTCATCAAGGGCAACGGGCCGTGCAACAGGGAGCGCATGGCGCACCGGCGCAAGGCGCACGCCGACGGCGCGTGGGTACGGGAGGCCGCCGCGGCGTACGCCGCGAAGCGGTCAGATCGAAAGGAGCCGGTGGCGGCATGAGCGAACGCACCGAGCGCAGCGAGGGCCGTGAGGGCATGCCCAGCGGGCACGGCATGAGCAGCTCGTCCTCTCCCCTCTGGGAGGTCTTCGTGCGGGCCCGCCGTGGCCTGTCGCACACCCACGTCGGCAGCCTGCACGCCCCCGACGCCGAGCTGGCCCTGCGCAACGCCCGGGACCTCTACACCCGCCGCCAGGAGGGCGTATCCATCTGGGTGGTGCCGGCGAGCGCGATCACCGCGTCCAGCCCGGACGAGAAGGACTCGTTCTTCGACCCGGCCGCCGACAAGGTCTACCGGCACCCCACCTTCTACGAGGTCCCCGAAGGGGCGGCGCACCTATGAGCCGGTTCGACTTCACGCTCGCCATCGGCGACGACGCGCTCATCGCGGCGCAGCGCCTCGGTGAGTGGACCTCCCGCGCGCCGGAGATGGAAGAGGACATCGCGCTCGCGAACATCGCCCTCGACCAGCTCGGCGCGGCGCGGCTGCTGCTCACGTACGCGGGCGAGCTGGAGGGCGCCGGCCGCGACGAGGACGACCTGGCCTACCTGCGCGACGACCGCGAGTTCCGCAACTGCCTGCTGGTCGAGCTGCCCAACGGCGACTTCGGCGTGACCATGGCGAAGCTGTTCTTCCTGGCCGCGTACCAGGTGCCGCTCTACACGGCGCTGGCCGGCTGCGCGGACGAACGGCTCGCGGCGGTCGGCGCGAAGGCGCGCAAGGAGTCGGCGTACCACCTGGACCACGCGGCGCTGTGGGTGAAGCGGCTCGGCGACGGCACGGAGGAGTCGCACCGACGCATGCAGGACGCGGTCGACGAGGTGTGGCCGTACGTCCACGAGCTGTTCAACCCGGATCCGACGGCGCCGGTCGACCCGTCCACCCTTCGGGCCGGCTTCGACGCCACCGTGTCCGCCGTGCTGGACGAGGCGACGCTCACCCGCCCGGAGACGGGCTGGACGCCCGGTGGTGGCCGGGACGGCCTGCACACCGAGCACCTCTCGTACCTGCTCGCCGAGATGCAGGTGCTGCACCGCGCCCACCCCGGAGCGAGCTGGTGACAAGCGCGAGGGACGCCGCGGCGGCGGTGGTGGACCCGGAGATCCGGGTCATCACCATCGACGAGTTGGGCATCCTGCGCGCCGTCGACGAGGAGCCCGGCACCGGCCGCGTCGTCGTCACGATCACCCCCACCTACACCGGCTGCCCGGCCATGGACGTGATCCGGGCGGACATCCGCCGGGCGTTGGCCGCTGCCGGGCATCCGGACGCCGAGGTCCGCACGGTCTACCACCCGGCGTGGAGCACCGACTGGATCTCCGACGCCGGGCGGGCCAAGCTCGCCGCCGCCGGCATCGCCCCGCCCGCGCCGCGCGGCGACGACACGGTGGTGCCGCTGACGCTGGCCGTACGCTGCCCGCGCTGCGGGTCGCCGGAGACCACTCAGATCAGCCGTTTCGGCTCGACCGCGTGCAAGGCGCTGTGGCGCTGCCGCTCCTGTTCCGAACCCTTCGACCACCTGAAGGCGCTGTGACTGTCACCATCACGCGGCCGGTTCGCCGCCGGCCGGTCTTCCACCCGCTGCCCGTGGCCGCCGTGGACCGGCTCACCGACGACTCGGTGTCGATCACGTTCGCGGTGCCGGAGGAGCTGCGCGAGACGTTCGCGTTCTCCGCCGGGCAGCACCTCACGGTCCGCCGTCCGGCCGACGCCGACGGCGGGGAGGTGCGGCGGTCGTACTCGATCTGCTCCACCCCCGACGAGCTGGCCCGGCGCGGCCGGTTGCGGGTCGGGGTGCGTGAGGTGCCGGGCGGGGCGTTCTCCGCGTACGCCTGCGGCGCGCTGCGTGGCGGCGACACCGTCGAGGTGCTGCCGCCGCTGGGCCACTTCACCTCCGCGTTCACTCCGGACCGGGTCCGCCGGTACGGCGCGGTGGTCGCCGGTTCCGGCATCACCCCGGTCCTCGGGCTGGCCGCGACCGCGCTGGCGACCGAGCCGCGCAGCACGTTCACGCTGGTGTACGGCAACCGCACGGCGAACTCGGTGATGTTCGCCGAGGAGCTGGCGGACCTGAAGGACCGCTATCCGACCCGGCTGCACCTGGTGCACGTGCTGTCCCGGGAGATGGGCGAGTCGGCGCTGCTGTCGGGGCGGATCGACGCCGACCGGCTGACCCGGCTGCTCGACACCGTCGTGCCGGGGGACGAGATCGAGGAGTGGTTCCTCTGCGGCCCGTACGGGATGGTGGTGGACGCCAAGGCGGTGCTGGCCGGTCGCGGCGTGCCGGACGCGGCGGTGCACACCGAGCTGTTCCACGTCGACGCCCCGCCGGAGCCGGTCCGGCGTGAGGTCGAGCGGCCCGGCGCGGGCACCGACGTGACGATCGTGCTGGACGGGCGCTCGTCCAGTTTCACGATGGGCCGGGACGAGCGGGTGCTGGACGCGGCGCTGCGGGTGCGCGGCGAGCTGCCGTACGCCTGCAAGGGCGGGGTGTGCTCGACCTGCCGGGCCAAGGTGACGTCCGGCGAGGTGACGATGGCGCGCAACTACGCGCTGGAGCCGGACGAGGTGGCCGCCGGTTACGTACTGACCTGTCAGTCGAGTCCGGTAACCGACGAGCTGACCGTCGACTACGACGCCTAGCGGCGCCGCCGCTCAGATCACCACGGGCGGTGCCGTGGCGGCGCGGCCACGGGCCCGGCTGACGTGGCCGCGCCACCCGCCGACGAGCGCGAACAGGGTCCATCCCGCCGCGCCGAACACGAGCATGCCCCGCTTTCCGTCCGGGTCCACGTCCCGCGCGTCGGTCAGTTCCACCTCACCACGCGGGTCGACGAGCACAGTCAGCCGCTGGCCCACCCGGTAGCCGGGGGAACTGCCCCGGTAGACCAGCGGCTCGTCCAGCCGGCCGGCGTCGCCCTGGAGGGCGAACTCGTGCCGCTTGCCGGCCGTCTGCACGTCGGTGATGGTCACCTGCTGGGCGACGCCGCGCTCCCGGAGCACCGACTCGGGGGCGAGCTGGACGGCGCCCACCAGCACGAACAGGGCCGGCAGCACCGACAGGAGGGTCAGCCACCAGCCCCGGTGCAGCAGGCGCAGGCCGACCGCGAAGGCGAGGCAGCCGACCAGGCCGACGGAGATCGGCACCGCGATCGGGAGTCCCACGGTGAGGTGGCCGACCGCCGCGGTCACGACGATCACGGCGAGGCCGAAGCCGACGAGCACGGCGGTCATCGTGAGGGACCAGAGGGCGGAGCGGGCGCCGGCCACGCGTACGGGGGTGGGCGGGGGCGATACGACTGACACGCCGAGAGCGTAGACGGGCGACGCCAGCGCTCCGCTTCCCGCGGTGGCGCTTCGGGTCGACCACCATCCGTGACGGGTAGAACGTTACGTTCTACACTTGCCTGATGGAGCAGATCGCCGTCCGGGAGCTGAACCAGCACACCAGCCGGGTGCTGGCGCGGGTGCGCGCCGGTGAGACGGTCGAGGTGACCGATCGGGGTGAGCCGATCGCCCGCCTGGTCCCGGTGCTGGCCGGCGACGCGCTTCTCGGCCGGTTGGTGGCCGAGGGCCGGGCCACGGCCCCGACCACGACCGGCCCGGTCCCGATGCCGCCGGTGCTCGGGGATCCCACGGTGGACGCCGCGGCCGCGCTGGTCGAGGCACGCGACGAGGAGCGTTGGTGATCTACCTCGACTCGGCGGCGGTCATCAAGATGCTGCGGCGGGAGGCGGAGACGCCGGATCTGCTCGGCTGGCTGAACGAGCGCGCCGGCACCGCGCTGGTGTCGTCGGCTCTCGTCGAGGTGGAGGTGCCGCGGGCGTTGCGTCGTGCCGCTCCACAGGCGCTGGTGGGTGTCCCCTCGGTGCTGGGACGTCTCTACCGGGTCGAGATCGACGCCACGGTCCGTGCGACGGCGGGCGCGTATCCGGAGCCGATGCTGCGCAGCCTGGACGCCGTCCACCTCGCCACCGCCGAGGTCCTGGCCCGGCAGGCGGCGGCCGAGTTCGTCGCGTTCGTCACGTACGACAAGCGGCTGCTGGAGGCGGCCAGGGCGATCGGGCTGCCGGTGGCCAGTCCGGGGATGCCCTGACCGGGTGGGTCTCTCGTCACCGGGTGAGGAGTGGCGTTTCCCGCCGTCGGGCCCGCGACGTACGCTCGGGAGTGTGACGGCGAACCGGGAGATCGACGACATCCTGCAACGCGGCGCGGACGGCGGGCGCATCACGCCCGAGGAGGCGCTGCTGCTCTACACCGACGCGCCCTTCCACGCGCTGGGCGAGGCGGCCGACGCGGTACGGCGGCGCCGCTACCCGGACAACATCGTCACGTACCTGATCGACCGCAACATCAACTACACGAACGTCTGCGTGACGGCGTGCAAGTTCTGCGCGTTCTACCGGGCCCCCAAGCACAAGGAGGGCTGGACCCACCCGACCGAGGAGATCCTGCGCCGCTGCGGCGAGGCGGTCGAGTTGGGCGCCACCCAGGTCATGCTCCAGGGCGGCCACCACCCGGACTACGGCGTGGAGTACTACGAGGAGCTGTTCTCCTCGGTCAAGAAGGCGTACCCGCAGCTCGCGATCCACTCGATCGGCCCGAGCGAGATCCTGCACATGGCGAAGGTCTCCGGCGTGAGCCTGGACGAGGCCATCGCCCGGATCAAGGCCGCCGGCCTGGACTCGATCGCCGGCGCCGGCGCCGAGATGCTGCCGGACCGGCCGCGCAAGGCGATCGCGCCGCTGAAGGAGTCCGGCGCCCGCTGGCTGGAGGTCATGGAGCTGGCCCACCGGCAGGGCCTGGAGTCGACCGCCACCATGATGATGGGCACCGGCGAGACCAACGCCGAGCGCATCGAGCACCTGCGGATGATCCGCGACGTGCAGGACCGCACCGGCGGCTTCCGGGCCTTCATCCCGTGGACGTACCAGCCGGAGAACAACCACCTGAAGGGCCGCACCCAGGCGACCACGCTGGAATACCTGCGGCTGGTCGCGGTGGCCCGGCTGTTCTTCGAGACGGTGCCGCACCTGCAGGCGTCCTGGCTGACCACCGGTAAGGACGTCGGGCAGCTCGCGCTGCACATGGGCGTGGACGACCTCGGCTCGATCATGTTGGAGGAGAACGTCATCTCCTCCGCCGGGGCCCGGCACCGCTCCAACCTGCACGAGCTGATCGGCATGATCCGGTCGGCCGACCGGATCCCCGCCCAGCGGGACACGCTCTACAACCGGCTCGCGGTGCACCACACGCCCGCCGACGACCCGAGCGACGACCGCGTGGTCTCGCACTTCTCGTCAATCGCTCTGCCCGGCGGCGGGGCCGGGAAGTCGCTGCCGCTGGTCGAGGTCAACTGACCTCGTTCCCCCGTTCGGCCGGTCGGCTCCCGTCGTGCGGCCGGAGCTCCGCCCGTTTCCGGTGAAGCTTCCGCCAGGGGTCTTCACCTGCGTGATCACCGGCGGCTAGCCTGCCCGCGCGACACCACCGATCCGGGCCGCGAGCAGGCAGGTAACAGGTCGGCGGCGACCCGGGTGAGCACCGCCCGGCAAGCCGGCGACGCCATTACGCTGGCGGCGTCCGTCGGGACCGTCGTCCTCCATCGGCCCATGAGGGCCGTTCACATAACGCACCGCGGCAGGGGCGGGATGGGTGACCATCCCGCCCCTGCCGTCTGTCGAATCGATGGGAATTCCCACCGTACGACGCTGGCGCGGCGATGCGTCGCTCCGGTACCGTCCCTTCGTTCCGTGCGTTGATCGGCACGTCCCTACCCCCGGGGGAACCATGACCTTCCGCTACCGGTCCACGCTGGCGCGCGCCGGCGTGGTGGCCCTGCTCTCCACCGCCGGCCTCGGCGCGGTCGCCGGCCCGGCGTACGCCGCCGACAAGGCCGACCTCCAGCTCATCCCGCTCAGCTACCAGCTCGCCAAGGGCGTCAGCGAAGCCAAGGCCAAGCCGTTCAAGTTCCAGGTGAACAACGCCGCCGGGACCGTCGACGCGAAGGGCGTCCGGGTCACCGTCGAGACGAAGGACCTCAAGCCCGGCAAGGTCGGCGTGCTGGCGCCGAAGGGCTGCGACATCCGCGGCACCGCCTTCTCCTGCCTGCTGGGCGACGTGCCCGCCGGGACCACCGAGGACTTCGGCATCCCGCTGTTCTCCACCGGCGGCAAGGGCGGGGCGGGCACGCTGACGGTGTCGATCAGCGCGGCCAACGGCGCCGGCGTGCTGGACACGGTCGAGCACGACATCACCGTCACCGACCCCGGCTACGACCTCACCACCTGGGTCCAGGACGTGTACGCCGACGTGGTCGTCGACGGCGACGACGCCGGTGAGGCGAACCTGCGCCCGGTCCGGCCGGGCCAGACCGCGCCGCTGGACTGGGCCGTGTTCAACGACGGAAGCGAGAACGCCACGGGCGTCGCGTACGGCATCACGCTGCCGGCCGGTGTCACCTTCGCCGAGCTGCCCGAGGGCTGCGTCGAGCAGAACCTGGGCGGCTTCGCCAACGCGTACTGCGAGGACCTGGGCGCGGTGCTCAAGCCCGGCCAGTACTACACCGCCGACGTGCAGGTGAAGGTCGGCGCGGACGTGACCGAGAAGCTGCTCCGGCCGGGCTTCGTCTGGGCCGCCGGGCTGGAGGCGGCCTCCGGCACGCCGGAGGAGCAGCCGAAGGCCGCCACCTCGGCGCAGCGTCGCGCGTTCTCCGAGGCCGACGACGGCGACAACACCGCCCAGTTCGACGTCTTCGTCGACCAGAGCCCGCAGTCGACCCCGAGCCCGACGCCGAGCGCTGAGCCGACCTCGACGCCGACCGCCCAGCCGACCCCGACCGGCAGCGTGACCGCGGTGCCGACGCCGACCTCCGGTGGTGGCGCGGGTGGCGGCACCGGCGGCGGTGGCCTGCCGGTGACCGGTATGCAGGTCGGCCTGATCGGCGGGATCGGCGCTGCGGTGGTCGCCGCCGGTGTGGCGCTGATGATGCTGTCCCGGCGCCGCAAGGTGGTGCTCGTCACGCCGGGCGAGGAGCGCACCGAGGACTGACACCGTCACCGTGGACACGGAGAGGGCGGGGTGGGCGACCACCCCGCCCTCTCGCGTACCCGGGGCGGGGCGGAAGGGGCGCGGCTGGCAGAGTGGAGGGGTGAGCCGTACCCCGCAGGGCCAGCGCGCCAGCCTGGACAAGCAGCCGCACGAGGTAGCCGCGATGTTCGACGGTGTCGCGGCCCGCTACGACCTGACCAACACCGTGCTCTCCTTCGGGCAGGACCGGTCCTGGCGGCGGGCCACCCGGGCGGCGCTCGGGTTGGCGCCGGGCGAGCGGGTGCTCGACGTGGGCGCCGGCACCGGCGTCTCGACCGAGGAGCTGGCCCATTCCGGGGCGTACGCGGTCGGCGCCGACCTGTCGCTGGGCATGCTGTACGCGGGCAAGCGCACCCGCCCGTCGGTGCCGCTGCTGGCCGGGGACGCGCTCCGGCTGCCGTTCGCCGACGCCAGCTTCGACGCGGTGACCATCTCCTTCGCGTTGCGCAACGTCAACGACACCGACGCGGCGTTGCGCGAGCTGGCCCGGGTGACCCGGCCGGGCGGGCGGCTGGTGGTCTGCGAGTTCAGCACCCCGGTCAACCCGGCGTTCCGCACCGTCTACCTGTCGTACCTGATGCGGTCGTTGCCGGCCGTGGCGCGCGCGGTGTCCAGCAACCCCGACGCCTACGTCTATCTGGCGGAGTCGATCCGGGCCTGGCCGGACCAGCCGGCGCTGGCCGCGCGGATCGGCGCGGCAGGCTGGGGCCGGGTGGCGTGGCGCAACCTGACCGGGGGCGTGGTGGCCCTGCACCGGGCCGTCCGAAACTGACCGGCCGACCAGGCGTTAGCCGGTCATTTCGTGAATATCCGGTTCTGGTCTACTTTGTCCCCGTAGGCTCGCCTGCATGACGGGACCAGACCAGGCCGCCACCGACGACGACGCCGCCGAGCTGATCGCCCAGCTCCGCGAGTTGGCCGGCGCGGATCCCGCTGATGTCCGGCAGGTCGTCGCCGAGGTGCTGGCGGCGCTCGACCGTGCGGCAGGTGGCGCGTTGCGTGACCACCTGCCCGAGGCGATCCGGCTCGACGCCGGGCTCGGACCGGCCGCGCCGGCTCGCCCCTGACCGGTTTCGGCCCGCCTACCGGCCCGTTTCCGCGAAGTTAGGCCCCCCTCAACGCGTCCTGGTGTAACAGCGGTCATAGACTCCATCCGGATGGGCTTGTGAAGCATTTCACGAGCATGCGGGAGGAGGCGCGGATGACCGCGGTGGAGAACGACGCCGACGTCATCGTCGTGGGCGCCGGTCCCGGAGGATCGGCCACGGCGTACCACCTGGCGCGGCACGGCGTACGCGTGCTGCTGCTGGAGAAGACGGAGTTTCCCCGGGAGAAGGTCTGCGGCGACGGGCTCACGCCCCGGGCCGTGCGCCAGCTCATCCGGATGGGCGTGGACACCTCGCCCGAGGCCGGCTGGCTGCACAACAAGGGCCTGCGGGTGATCGGCGGCGGGGTGCGCCTGGAGCTGGACTGGCCCGACCTGGCGAGCTTCCCCAACTACGGCCTCGTGCGGACCCGGCTCGACTTCGACGACCTGCTCGCGCAGCGGGCCGTCGCCGCCGGGGCGAAGCTGCGCACCAGCGTCAACGTCCTCGGCCCGGTGCTCGGTGCCGACGACCGGGTGATCGGCGTGCAGGCCGAGGTCGGCCCGGACAAGGAGCCCGCCACCTTCCACGCGCCGCTCGTGGTCGCCGCCGACGGCGTCTCCGGCCGCTTCCCGCTCGCCCTCGGGCTGGCCAAGCGGGAGGACCGCCCGATCGGCGTGGCGGTGCGCCGCTACTACCGCTCGCCCGCCAAGCACGACGACGACTACCTGGAGTCGTGGCTGGAGCTGCGGGCCAAGGGTAGCGACGCGCTGCTGCCCGGCTACGGCTGGATCTTCGGCCTCGGTGACGGCCGGGTGAACGTCGGCCTCGGCGTGCTGAACTCGTCCTCGGCGTTCGGCAAGACGAACTACCGCAAGCTGCTCACCGACTGGCTCGCGAACACCCCCGAGGAGTGGGGGATGACCGACGAGTCCAACGCGGAGGGTCCCACCCTCGGGGCCGCGCTGCCGATGGGCTTCAACCGGGTCCCGCACTACACCCGCGGGGTCCTGCTGGTCGGCGACTCCGGCGGCATGGTCAACCCGTTCAACGGCGAGGGCATCGCGTACGCGATGGAGTCCGGCGAGATGGCCGCGGAGGTCATGGTGCAGGCGCTGGCCCGCCCGGCCGGCGCGGAACGGGAGCGGGCCCTGATGGCGTACCCGCAGGAGCTGAAGGCCCGCTTCGGCGGCTACTACCGGCTCGGCGGCGTGTTCGTGAAGCTCATCGGCCGCCCCGAGATCATGCGGATGGCGACCAAGCACGGCATGCCGCACCCGATGCTCATGCGCTTCGTGCTCAAGCTGCTGGCCAACCTGACCGACCCGCGCGGCGGGGACGCGATGGACCGGGTCATCAACGCGATGACGAAGGTGGCCCCGGCCGTGTAGAAGACGACCGACCACGAGCCGGACAGAGATCGACCCCCCGACGACCGAGGTCTCAGGGACGTGAATAGTGTGATTTTGGCCAACCACCGAGGTCAGGGAAGGACGAGCAGGGGACAACGATGACGCTCTCTCCTTACGCACCCATCATCGGGCTGTTCGCCCTCGCTGCGGCGTTCGCGCTGTTCTCCGTGGCCGCTGCCCGACTCGCCGGCCCGCGGCGTCTGAACAAGGCCAAGCTCGAGGCGTACGAGTGTGGCATCGAGCCGAGCCCGCAGCCGGTCGGCGGCGGCCGGTTCCCGATCAAGTTCTACCTGACGGCGATGCTCTTCATCGTCTTCGACATCGAGATCATCTTCCTCTACCCCTGGGCGGTCTCCTTCGACGCTCTGCCGATCTTCGGCTTCGTGGAGATGGTCCTGTTCATCGTCGCGGTCTTCGTCGCCTACGCCTATGTCTGGCGTCGCGGCGGCCTGGACTGGGACTGAGGAGGTAGCAGATGGGCATCGAGGAGAAACTCCCCTCCGGCGTCCTGCTCACCAGCGTCGAGAAGCTGGTCAACTGGACGCGGAAGACCTCGGTCTGGGGCGCGACGTTCGGTCTGGCCTGCTGCGCCATCGAGATGATGGCGGCGGGCGGCCCGCACTACGACATGGGCCGCTGGGGCATGGAGGTCTTCCGGGCCTCGCCCCGCCAGGCGGACCTGATGATCGTGGCCGGCCGGGTGAGCCAGAAGATGGCCCCGGTGCTGCGCCAGATCTACGACCAGATGGCCGAGCCCCGCTGGGTCATCTCGATGGGCGTCTGCGCCAGCAGCGGCGGCATGTTCAACAACTACGCCATCGTGCAGGGCGTCGACCACGTCGTCCCGGTCGACATGTACCTGCCCGGCTGCCCGCCCCGGCCGGAGATGCTCATCGACGCCGTGCTCAAGCTGCGCGAGAAGATCATGCACGAGCCGCTGGGCCCGAACGGCCGCAAGATGCTGGAGGCCCGCCAGGCGCGCGGTGACGTGCCGGTCGTGCCGTACGGCTCGATGCCCTCGTCGTACCGCAGCGACAAGGCCCGCCGTGCCGAGTGGACGAAGGCCGTCCGCGAGGGGCGCGAGGAGCAGCTGCGGATCGAGAACTGGATGAAGGCGCAGAACCACCTTCAGGCGTCGCATAGGGGCCCGAAATGAGCAACGACAAGACCAACGACGGCGGGGTGCCGGTGCCGACCACCCCGGTCGGCGCCAGCTCCACCGCTCCGGCCGAGTACCCGCCGGCCAGCCCGGCCGGCCGGGGGATGTTCGGCAACCAGGGCACCGGTGACGTCTCCGGCTACGGCGGGCTGGTCCGCCAGCGCAAGCCGATCGAGGAGGCGACCCGCCCGTACGGGAGCTACTTCGACGAGGTGCGGGACGCGCTGGAGGAGGCGTACCCGGACTTCAACGACGCGATCGAGAAGGTCGTGGTCGACCGGGGCGAACTGACGCTGCACGTACGCCCGGAGCGCATCGCCGAGGTCTGCCAGGTGATGCGCGACGACCTGTCGCTGCGCTTCGAGCTGCTCTCGTCGCTGTCCGGCGTGGACTACCTGGGCGCGGAACGGCGCCTGCACGTGGTCTACCAGCTGACCTCGATGACCTACCGCCGCATCGTCCGGCTGGAGGTGGCGGTCTCCGCCGAGCAGCCGCACGTACCGAGCGTCACCGCCGTCTACCCGACCGCCGACTGGCAGGAGCGGGAGACGTACGACATGTTCGGCGTCGTCTTCGACGGCCACCCCGCCCTGACCCGGATCCTCATGCCGGACGACTGGGAGGGTCACCCGCAGCGCAAGGACTACCCGCTCGGCGGCGTACCGGTCGAGTACAAGGGTGCGGAAATCCCGCCGCCGGACCGTAGGAGGTCGTACCAGTGACCACGTCTAACTACGCGACCGAGCGCGAGACCACCGAGGGCAAGGTCTTCACCGTCACCGGCGGGGACTGGGACGAGGTCGTCTCCGGCACGGACCCGATCAACGACGAGCGGATCGTCGTCAACATGGGCCCGCAGCACCCGTCCACCCACGGCGTGCTCCGGCTGGTCCTGGAGCTGGAGGGCGAGACGGTCCGCGAGGCCCGCTCGGTCGTCGGCTACCTGCACACCGGCATCGAGAAGAACCTGGAGTACCGCAACTGGGTCCAGGGCTCGACGTTCGTGACCCGGATGGACTACCTCTCCCCGCTGTTCAACGAGACGGCGTACGCGCTCGCGGTGGAGAAGCTGCTCGGGATCACCGACGACATCACCGAGCGCGCGAACACCATCCGCGTGCTGATGATGGAGCTCAACCGGATCTCGTCGCACCTGGTCTGGCTGGCGACCACCGCCATGGAGCTGGGCGCGATCAACATGATGCTGTACGGCTTCCGCGAGCGGGAGTACGTCCTCGACATCTTCGAGACCATCACCGGCCTGCGGATGAACCACGCGTACGTGCGGCCGGGCGGCGTGGCGCAGGACGTGCCGGACGACGCGATCCGCAAGATCCGCGACTTCCTCCAGCTGATGCCGAAGCGGCTCAAGGAATACGAGAACCTGCTCTCCGGTCAGCCGATCTGGCTGGAGCGGACGCAGAACGTGGCGGTCCTCGACGTGACCGGCTGCATGGCGCTCGGCGTCACCGGCCCGGTGCTGCGCTCCGCCGGCCTCGCCTGGGACCTGCGCAAGACCATGCCGTACTGCGGCTACGAGACGTACGAGTTCGACGTGCCGACCCACACCGACGGTGACGTGTGGGGCCGCTACCTGGTCCGGGTCGCGGAGATCCGGGAGTCGCTGAAGCTCGTCGAGCAGGCGCTGGACCGCTTGAAGCCGGGCCCGGTGATGGTCTCCGACAAGAAGATCGCCTGGCCGGCGCAGCTCGCCATCGGCGTCGACGGCATGGGCAACTCCCTGGAGCACGTCGCGAAGATCATGGGTCAGTCGATGGAGTCGCTGATCCACCACTTCAAGCTCGTCACCGAGGGCTTCCGGGTCCCGCCGGGCCAGGTGTACGTCGCCGTCGAGTCGCCCCGTGGCGAACTCGGCGTGCACGCGGTGTCCGACGGCGGCACCCGGCCCTACCGGGTGCACTACCGGGAGCCGAGCTTCGTCAACCTCCAGGCCCTCCCGGCGATGGCCGAGGGCGGCCTGATCGCCGACGTGATCGCCGGCGGCGCCTCGCTGGACCCCGTGATGGGTGGTTGTGACCGATGAGCACGTTCACTGAAGAGACCCGGCTCCGGGCGCGGGAGATCATCGCCCGGTACCCGGCCGACCGGTCCCGCTCGGCGCTGCTGCCGCTGCTGCACCTGGTCCAGTCCGAGGAGGGGTACGTCTCCCCGGCCGGTGTCGAGTTCTGCGCCGAGGTGCTCGGGCTGAACAAGGCCCAGGTCGGCGCCGTCGCCACCTTCTACACCATGTACAAGCGCAAGCCCACCGGTGAATACCTGGTCAGCGTCTGCACCAACACCATGTGCGACGTGCTCGGCGGGCAGAAGGTCTACGACGCCCTGGCCGAGCACCTCGGCGTCGGGCACGAGGAGACCACCGCCGACGGGAAGATCACCCTGGAGCACGCCGAGTGCCTGGCGGCGTGCGACTACGGCCCGGTCATGACCGTGAACTACGACTTCTTCGACAACGTGGAGCCGCAGGGCGCGCTCGACGTGGTCGAGGAGCTGCGGGCCGGCGGCCGGCCGATGCCGACCCGGGGCGCGCGCCTGTGCACGCTCAAGGAGATGGCGGTCCAGCTCGCCGGTTTCGCCGACGAGCGCGACGGCGCGGTGGCCGACGGCGGGCCGGGCGAGCCCAGCCTGCGCGGCCTGCGCCTGGCCGAGCAGCACGGCGTCTCGGTGCCGGGCTTCGACCCGAAGACCCCGATCCGCAGCAAGGCCGAGGCCGACCGGGCCGCCGCCGAGGCGAAGGCGAAGGCCGAGGCCGCGAAGCCGGCCCCCGCGCCCGAGCCGGCCAAGGCCGCCGAGCAGGCCTTGCCGGAGGCGGCCACCGGCAGCACCGCGCCGGACGTGAAGGCGCCGGACGCCAAGTCGCCGCAGGTGCGTACCGCCGAGACCCGGCAGCCGGACGCGGCCACCGCCGTACCGGACGCGCCGGGCACCAAGATCCCGGTGGACGGCCCGCCGCCGGTGCCGCGCGACGCGCAGGCGGCGGAGGCGGCCGGCACGGCGGCGAACCCGCCGGCCGGCGACGGCAAGCCCGCCGGCGACGCGGCCGGCGCGCAGGAGCGCAACCTCAAGGAAGCGGAGGCCGGTACGGGCGCGGACGGCGCCGACCCGGCGGACGCCAACGGATCGGGGGTCCGCAAGTGACCACGCCTCGGCCGGAGACGCTGGCCAAGCTCACGCCGGTGCTCACCAAGCGCTGGCTGTCGCCGGACGCCTGGCGGATCGGCACCTACGAGAACCTGGACGGCTACGCCGCCCTGCGCAAGGCGCTCAAGGCGCACCCGGACGACCTGATCCAGCTGGTCAAGGACTCCGGGCTGCGCGGCCGTGGCGGCGCGGGCTTCCCGACCGGCCTGAAGTGGGGCTTCATCCCGCAGGGCGACGGCAAGCCGCACTACCTGGTGGTGAACGCCGACGAGGGCGAGCCGGGCACCTGCAAGGACCTGCCGCTGATGACCTACGACCCGCACTCGCTGGTCGAGGGCGTCATCATCGCCTCGTACGCGATCCGGGCCAACCGGGCGTACATCTACATCCGGGGTGAGGCCGTGCACGCCGCGCGGCGGCTGCGCAGCGCGGTCGCCGAGGCGTACGCCAAGGGCTACCTCGGCCGGAACATCCTCGGCTCCGGGTTCGACCTGGACCTGGTGGTGCACTCCGGCGCCGGGGCGTACATCTGCGGTGAGGAGACCGCGCTGCTGGACTCGCTGGAGGGCTTCCGCGGCCAGCCCCGGCTGCGCCCGCCGTTCCCGGCGACCCACGGCCTGTACGCCAGCCCGACCGTGGTCAACAACGTCGGCACCATCGCCAGCGTGCCGTACATCGTGCTCGGTGGCGCGGACTGGTGGAAGACGATGGGCACGGAGAAGTCGTCCGGCCCGATGATCTACTCGCTGTCCGGCCGGATCGCGAACCCGGGCCAGTACGAGTGCTCGATGGGCATCACGCTGCGCGAGCTGATCGAGCTGGCCGGCGGGATGAAGCCGGGGCACAACCTGAAGTTCTGGACCCCGGGTGGCTCGTCGACGCCGCTGCTGACCGCCGAGCACCTGGACGTGCCGCTGGACTTCGAGGGGGTGGCGGGGGCCGGCTCGATCCTGGGCACCACCGCCACGCAGATCTTCTCCGACCAGGACTGCCCGGTGTACGCGACCTACCGGTGGCTGGAGTTCTACCACCACGAGTCGTGCGGCAAGTGCACCCCGTGCCGGGAGGGCAACTACTGGATGGTCCGGGTCTACCGGCGCATCCTGTCCGGCCAGGGCACCCACGAGGACCTGGACACCCTGCTCGACACCTGCGACAACATCCTCGGCCGCTCGTTCTGCGGTCTGGGTGACGGCGCGACCAGCTCGGTCACCTCGTCGCTGAAGTACTTCAAGCAGGACTACCTCGACTACATCGAGGGACGTACCGCTCCGAAGCTGTCGGAGAAGACCCTGGTAGGGGCGCACTGATGACCGACGTAGCCAAGCAGACCGAGACCGTCACGCTGACCATCGACGGCGTCGAGGTCACCGCCCCCAAGGGGGCGCTGCTGATCCGGGTCGCCGAGCAGCTGGGCACCGAGATCCCCCGCTTCTGCGACCACCCGCTGCTGGCCCCGGCCGGCGCCTGCCGGCAGTGCCTGGTGGAGGTGGAGGGCCAGCGCAAGCCGGTCGCCTCCTGCACCCAGACCGTCGCAGACGGCATGGTGGTGCGGACCCAGCTCACCTCCCCGGTCGCCAAGAAGGCCCAGGAGGGGGTGATGGAGCTGCTGCTCCTCAACCACCCCCTGGACTGCCCGATGTGTGACAAGGGCGGCGAGTGCCCGCTGCAGAACCAGGCGATGTCCACCGGCCGGACGGACTCGCGGTTCCACGAGCACAAGCGGGAGTACCCGAAGCCGCTGCCGATCAGCACCCAGGTGCTGCTCGACCGCGAGCGCTGCGTGCTCTGCCAGCGGTGCACCCGGTTCTCCGAGGAGATCGCCGGGGACAAGTTCATCGACCTGATGGGCCGCTCCTCGCACGAGGAGATCAACATCTACCGGGACGAGGAGTACGGCGAGGAGGGCGACGAGGGGGACGTCCCGTTCAACTCGTACTTCTCCGGCAACACCGTGCAGATCTGCCCGGTGGGCGCGCTGACCGGCGCGCAGTACCGGTTCCGGGCCCGCCCGTTCGACCTGGTCTCCACGCCGAGCGTCTGCGAGCACTGCTCGGCCGGTTGCGCCCAGCGCACCGACTGGCGGCGCGGCAAGGTGCTGCGCCGGCTGGCCGGCGACGACCCGGCGGTGAACGAGGAGTGGAACTGCGACAAGGGCCGCTGGGGCTTCCAGTACACCCGCGCGTTCGACCGGATCAGCACCCCGATGGTGCGCGACGAGAAGACCGGTGAGCTGCGCGAGGCGTCCTGGAGCGAGGCGCTGACCCGGGCCGCCGAGGGGCTGCGCGAGGCCCGTGACGGCGCGACCGGCACGGCGGTGCTGACCGGCGGCCGGCTCACCGTCGAGGACGCCTACGCGTACGCGAAGTTCGCCCGGATCGCACTGCACACGAACGACATCGACTTCCGGGCCCGCCCGGTCTCCCGCGAGGAGGCCGACTTCCTGGCCAGCAGCGTCGCCGGGGTCACCGACGTGACCTACACGGACGTGGAGAACGCGCCCGCCGTGGTGCTGGTCGGCCTGGAGCCGGAGGAGGAGTGCCCGATCCTCTTCCTGCGGCTGCGCAAGGCGTACCTGAAGAAGAAGCTCACGGTGTACGCGATCGCGCCGTTCGCGACGCGCGGCCTGGAGAAGCTCGGGGCGAAGCTCGCCCGGGTGGTGCCGGGCGAGGAGGCCGGCGTGCTGGCCGAGCACGCCACCGTGGCGGAGGCGCTGGGTAAGCCCGGCGCGATCCTGATCGTCGGCGAGCGGCTGGCCGAGGTGCCGGGCGGGCTGTCGGCGGCGGCGGACGTCGCCCGGCGTACCGGTGCCCGGCTGGTCTGGGTGCCGCGGCGCGCGGGTGACCGCGGCGCTGTCGACGCGGGCTGCCTGCCCAACCTGCTCCCCGGCGGCCGTGTGGTCACCGAGCCGGCCGCCCGCGCGGAGCTCGGCGAGGCGTGGGACATCCCGGCCGGGGTGATCCCGAGCCAGGCCGGCCGCGACACCGACGGCATCCTCACCGCCGCCGCGAACGGTCAGCTCGGTGCCCTGGTGGTGGCCGGTGTCGACCCGGCCGACCTGGCCGACCCGCGCCTGGCCGAGAAGGCCCTGGACGCGGTGCCGTTCCTGGTCAGCCTGGAACTGCGGATGAGCGCTGTGTCGCGCCGGGCCGACGTGGTCCTGCCGGTCGCGCCGGTGGTCGAGAAGGCCGGCAGCTTCCTGGACTGGGAGGGCCGGCTGCGCACGTTCGAGAAGGTGCTGGACACCGGCGCGATGACCGACGCCCGGATCCTGGACGCGATCGCCGCGCAGCTCGACGTGCGGCTGGGCACCGGCGACGTGCCGAGCATCCGCCGCGAGCTTGGCACGCTGCCGCGTACCCGGGTCGAGCGGCCGTCGGCGCCCTCGGTCGAGCCGGCCGCCGTCCGGCAGCCGGGCGCGGGCGAGGCCGTGCTGTCCACCTGGCACCAGCTCATCGACCTGGGCAGCCTCACCGACGGCGACGAGCACCTCGCCGGCACCGCCCGCCCGCCGGTGGTCCGGCTGGGCAAGGGCACCGCCGAGTCCCTCGGCGTGGCCGACGGCGACGCGGTCACCGTCGGCACCGACCGTGGCGCGGTCACGCTGCCGGCGGCGATCACCGAGATGCCGGACGGCGTCGTCTGGCTGCCGACCAACTCGCCCGGCTCCACCGTGCGGCGCAGCCTCGGCGCGACGTCCGGTTCGCTGGTGAAGGTCTCCGTCGGCGCCGCCGGCGGTTCGGCCGTCCCGGCGGGGCGGGTCGCGGCGGACGCCGCGGACCGGCCGGGCCCGCTGCTGAACACCGGGAGTGCACAGTGAGCGCGCGCAGGCAACGAGCGGAGCGAGTACGCCTCGCGGTCGCGAACGAAAGGTCGGTGCAGTGAATCTCTACCTCGCGGCGCAGGACCCGACGCTTGCCGACTTCGGCAAGGACCCGTGGTGGCTGGTCCTCGGCAAGATCCTCTTCGCGTTCGTCGTCGCCGTGGCGGCCACGCTGCTGGGCGTCTGGTTCGAGCGCCGGGTCGTGGGCCGGATGGCGGTGCGGCCCGGCCCCAACCAGGCCGGACCGTTCGGTCTGCTCCAGACGCTCGCCGACGGCGTGAAGCTGGCCTTCAAGGAGGACATCCTCCCGCGCAAGGCCGACAAGGTGGTCTACTTCTTCGCCCCGGTGATCTCCGTGGTCTGCGCGGTCACCGCGCTGTCGGTGATCCCGTTCGGGCCGATGGTGAGCATCTTCGGGCACCGCACGCCGCTGCAGGTCACCGACGTGTCGGTGGCGGTGCTGGTGGTGCTGGCCTTCTCCTCGCTGGCCGTGTACGGCATCGTGCTCGGCGGCTGGGCCAGCGGCTCCACCTACCCGCTGCTCGGTGGTCTGCGCTCCGCCGCCCAGTTGGTGTCCTACGAGGTCACCATGGGCCTGAGCGTGGTCGCGGTCTTCATGACCGCCGGCACCATGTCGACCAGCGGGATCGTCGCCGCGCAGGGCGACGGCACCCGGCTGAGCATCGGCGGCTTCGACCTCGCCGCGCCCGGCTGGTACGCGATCCTGCTGCTGCCCAGCTTCATCATGTTCTTCATCGCCATCGTCGGTGAGACCAACCGGGCGCCGTTCGACCTGCCCGAGGCGGAGTCGGAGCTGGTGGCCGGCTTCCAGACCGAGTACAGCTCGCTGAAGTTCGCGCTGTTCATGCTCAGCGAGTACGTCGCGATGGTGACCATGTCGGCGTTCACCGTGACGCTGTTCCTCGGCGGCTGGCACGCGCCGTGGCCGATCACGATCTGGTCGGGCGCCAACGAGGGCTGGTGGCCGATGCTGTGGTTCTTCGGCAAGGTCATCCTGCTGGTGTTCGTCTTCGTCTGGCTGCGCGGCACGCTGCCCCGGCTCCGCTACGACCAGTTCATGCGCTTCGGCTGGAAGGTGCTGCTGCCGCTGAACCTGGTCTGGATCATGGTGCTCGCCGGGCTGCGCTCGATCGAGGACTGGCAGGCCCGGGACCGGCTGCTCGTCACCGCCGTCGGCGCGGGCGTGCTGCTGCTGGTCACGCTCTTCTGGCCGAGCCGGAAGAAGGAGCTGAAGCCGTCGCCCCAGGAGCAGGCGGACAGCCGGCCGTACGGCAGCTTCCCGCTGCCGCCGATGGATCTTCAGGTTCCGCCGAGCCCGCGTACCAAGCGCGTGCTCGCCGAGCGGGAGCCGGCCAACGTCGTCGCCGGCCCGGACTCCAGGGAGGTGTGACGTGGGCGCGATCACCGGAACGTTCAAGGGCTTCGGTGTCACCTTCTCGCACATGTTCAAGAAGGTCGTCACCACCGACTACCCGTTCAAGCCGCCGGTCTCGGCGCCGCGCTACCACGGGCGGCACATCCTCAACCGGCACCCGGACGGGCTGGAGAAGTGCATCGGCTGCGAGCTGTGCGCCTGGGCCTGCCCGGCCGACGCGATCTACGTGGAGGGTGGCGACAACACCGAGGAGCAGCGCTTCTCCCCGGGTGAGCGGTACGCCAGCATCTACCAGATCAACTACGCCCGGTGCATCTTCTGCGGGCTCTGCATCGAGGCCTGCCCGACCCGTTCGCTCACCATGAGCAACGAGTACGAGCTGGCCCGGGACAACCGGCAGGACCTGATCTTCACCAAGGAGCAGCTGCTCGCGCCGCTGCTCGAAGGCATGGAGCAGCCGCCGCACCCGATGCGGCTGGGCGACAGCGAGAAGGACTACTACGTCGGCGCGCTGACCAACCCGGGCACCTCGGCCGGTGCCGAGCGCTCGCCGATGGGCCCCGGCCGGTACCAGGTGGAGGAGCACCCCGGCGTGACCTTCCCCGGCGCCGAGCAGGCCGAGCAGCGGTCCGCCGCCGCGGCGGGCAAGGGAGGCAAGGCATGACCTCGGCAACGGTGCTCGCCGCTGCGGGCCAGGTGTCCGGGGGTGAGGAGGTCACCTTCTGGATCCTCGCCCCGCTGGCCCTGCTCGGGGCGGTCGGCATGGTGTGGGCCCGCAACGCGGTGCACTCCGCGCTCTGGCTCGTGCTGACCATGCTCTGCCTGGGCGTGTTCTACGTGCTCCAGGCGGGGCCGTTCATCGGCATGGTGCAGATCATCGTCTACACCGGCGCGATCATGATGCTGTTCCTGTTCGTGCTGATGCTCGTCGGCCGGGACGCCTCCGACTCGCTCATCGAGACGCTGCGCGGCCAGCGGGTCGCCGCCGTCGTCCTCGGGCTCGGCTTCGCCGGCCTGGTGGGCAGCGGCCTGTACCGCGCGCTCGACGGCGTGCCGGCGGCCGGGCTCGACGAGGCGAACGCCGAGGGCAACGTGCAGGGCATCGCCCGGCTGCTGTTCACCAAGTACGTCTTCGCCTTCGAGCTGACCTCGGCGCTGCTGATCACCGCCGCGGTGGGCGCGATGGTGCTGGCGCACGTCGAGCGGCGCAAGGCGGACCGGATGGACCAGATCGCCACCATGAAGGCGCGGTTCCGCCCCGGCAACTACCCCGGCCCGAAGCCCGGCCCGGGTGTCTACGCCACCTCCTCCTCGGTGGCCACCCCGGCCCGCCTGCCCGACGGCCGGCTGACCGACCGCAGCATCCCGGAGATCCTGCCGGTGCGCGAGCTGACGGCCGAGGAGACCGCACCGAAGGGGACGGACAAATGACCCCGGACTACTACCTGATCCTCGCGGCGGTGCTGTTCACCATCGGCGCCGTCGGCGTGCTGGTCCGGCGCAACGCGATCGTGCTGTTCATGTGCATCGAGCTGATGCTCAACGCGGCCAACCTGACCCTGGTCACGTTCAGCCGGATCAACGGCGACCTGAACGGCCAGATCATGGCGTTCTTCGTGATGGTGGTCGCGGCGGCCGAGGTCGTGGTCGGTCTCGCGATCATCATGGCGATCTTCCGTACCCGGCGCTCGGCGAGCGTCGACGACGCCAACCTGCTGAAGTACTGAGGGGCTCGTGGTGGAACAGATTCTGACGATCGCCCAGTCTGAGCCAGCCGAGGCCGTCACCTTCGCCACGGCGGACGGGATGCTGGGCTCGGTCTGGCTGCTGGTGGCGATCCCGCTGGTCAGCGCGGCGATCCTGCTGCTGCTCGGCAAGCGGGCCGACCGCTGGGGCCACTGGCTCGGCGTGGGCGCCATCGGCGCCGCCTTCCTGCTCGGTCTCACCTACTTCTTCCAGCTTCGCGGCCTGGAGAACAAGCAGGTCGAGCTGAGCCTCTGGGACTTCATGGCGGTCGGCAACCTGAGGGTGGACTTCGGTCTGCTCTTCGACCCGCTGGCCGCGGTCTTCGTCCTGCTGATCACCGGGGTGGGTTTCCTGATCCACCTCTACGCCGTGGAGTACATGGCGCACGACGCGGGCCGGCGACTGTTCTTCGCGTACTTCAACCTGTTCGTCGCCGCGATGTTGCTGCTGGTGCTCGGCAACAACTACGTGATGCTCTACTTCGGCTGGGAGGGCGTCGGTCTGGCGTCGTACCTGCTGATCTCCTTCTGGTACGGCCGGCCGAGCGCGGCCACCGCCGGCAAGAAGGCGTTCCTGATGAACCGGGTGGGCGACGCCGGCCTGGCCATCGGCATCTTCATCATGTTCGCCATGCTCGGCACCACCCAGTACGACGAGGTGTTCAACGGGGTCGGCTCGATGACCTCGACCACCGTGCTGGTGCTCGGCCTGCTCCTGCTGCTCGGCGCGGCCGGCAAGTCCGGCCAGTTCCCGCTTCAGGCGTGGTTGCCGGACGCGATGGAGGGCCCGACCCCGGTGTCCGCGCTCATCCACGCGGCCACCATGGTCACCGCGGGCGTCTACCTGATCGCCCGCTCCAACGCGATCTTCTCGGCCAACGAGACGCTCCAGCTCGTGGTGGTCAGCGTCGGCGCGCTCACGCTGCTGATGGGCTGCATCATCGGCGCGGCCAAGGACGACATCAAGCGGGTGCTGGCCTGGTCGACGGTCAGCCAGATCGGCTACATGTTCCTCGGCGTCGGGCTCGGCGGCGGCGCGTACGCGCTGGCCATCGTGCACCTGCTGGCGCACGGCTTCTTCAAGGCCAACATGTTCCTCGGCGCCGGCTCGGTCATGCACGGCATGAACGACCAGGTGGACATCCGCCGCTTCGGCGGGCTGTCGAAGTACATGAAGGTCACCTGGCTGACGTTCATGATGGGCTGGCTCGCCATCATCGGCATGTTCCCGTTCTCCGGCTACTTCTCCAAGGAGCCGATCATCGTGGCCGCGTTCGAGCGGGAGGGCTGGACGGCCTGGCTGTTCGGCATGGCCGCGCTGCTCGGCGCCGGGCTCACCGCGTTCTACATGACGCGGCTGTTCGTGCTCACGTTCCACGGCCCGAAGCGCTGGACCGAGGACATCGAGCACCCGCACGAGTCGCCGAAGCTGATGACGATCCCGCTGATCCTGCTGGCGATCGGCTCGGTCGGCGCGGGCTTCCTGCTCGCCACCTCCGTGCCGGACTGGCTCACCGCCACCAACGGGCTCGGCGGCGAGAGCGGGGAGCACGCGCCGGTGCTGGCGCACTGGCTGCTCACCGCGCTGTCGCTGCTGGTCACCGTGCTGGGCGCCGGGCTGGCCTGGTTCCTGTTCCGGGGCGGTACGGCCACCGAGCCGCAGCCGGCCGGCGTGGTGGTCACCGCCGCGCGCCGGAACCTCTACACGGACGCCTTCAACGAGGCGGTCTTCGAGAAGCCGGGCATCTTCCTCACCCGGGCGCTGGTGTTCCTCGACAACCGGGGCGTGGACGGGCTGGTCAACGGCCTGGCCGCCGCCGTGGGCGGGGGCTCGGGCCGGCTCCGGCGGCTGCAGACCGGCTTCGTGCGGTCGTACGCGACCTCGATCCTGACCGGCGCGCTCCTCGTGGTCGCGGCGTTCCTGGCGGTGCAGGCGGGGTGGCTGGCGTGATCGACCTCAACGCGGCCGCCCCCGCCGGCGGGCCACGCAGTCACGACGGAGGTAAGGCCGAATAATGTCCAACTTCCCGTTCCTCTCGGTGCTGACCGTGGCGCCGCTGGTCGGCGCCCTGGTGGTGGCGCTGCTGCCACGCAGCCGTCCGGACCTGGCCAAGCTGGTGGCGTTCGGCTGGTCGCTGCTGGTGCTGGTGCTCTCGGTGGTGATGTGGTTCGCCTTCTCCGCCGGCGGTGACCGGTTCCAGTTCCGCGAGTCGTACCCGTGGATCCCGAACTGGGGCGTGAGCTTCACCTTCGAGGTGGACGGCATCGCGCTGGTCATGCTGATGCTGATCGCGATCCTGGTGCCGCTGGTGATCCTGGCGTCCTGGCACGACGCCGAGGCGTCGAAGCGCTCGGTGCCCGCCTACTTCGCGCTGCTGCTCGTCCTCGAGTGCACGATGATCGGCGTCTTCGCCGCCGCCGACGTCTTCCTGTTCTACGTGTTCTTCGAGGTCATGCTGGTGCCGATGTACTTCCTGATCGGCAGCTACGGCGGCCACCAGCGGCAGTACGCGGCGGTGAAGTTCTTCCTCTACTCGCTGGTCGGCGGTCTGTTCATGCTGGCCGCGGTGATCGGCCTCTGGGTGGTCGGCGGGAAGACCTTCGACTGGCAGGCGCTGAGCCAGGCGGAGTTCGCCACCGACACGGCCCGCTGGCTGTTCCTCGGCTTCTTCGTCGCCTTCGCGATCAAGGCGCCGTTCTTCCCGTTCCACACCTGGCTGCCGGACGCCGGTGGCGCGGCCCCGGCCGGTGCCGCCGCGCTGCTGGTCGGCGTGCTGGACAAGGTCGGAACGTTCGGCATCCTGCGCTACTGCCTCCCGCTGTTCCCGGAGGCGTCGCGGTGGTTCGCGCCGTGGGCGCTGGCGCTGGGTGTCATCGGCATCATCTACGCCGCGCTGCTGGCGGTCGGCCAGAACGACCTGAAGCGGCTGGTGTCGTACACCTCGATCGCGCACTTCGGGTTCATCGGCATCGGCATCTTCGCCTTCACCACCCAGGCCGGCACCGGCGCGGTGCTCTACATGCTCAACCACGGCCTGGCCACCGGCCTGCTGTTCCTGGTGGTCGGCATGCTGATCGCCCGGCGCGGCTCGGCCCTGATCAGCGACTTCGGCGGCGCGGGCAAGCTCGTGCCGGTGCTGGCCGGCGTGCTGTTCTTCGCCGGTCTGGCCTCGCTGGCGCTGCCCGGCACGGCGCCGTTCGTCTCCGAGTTCCTGGTGCTGATCGGCACGTTCACCGTCAACAAGCCGGTCGCGGTGATCGCCACGCTCGGCATCATCCTGGCGGCGGCGTACGTGCTGTGGATGGTGCAGCGCACCACGCAGGGCACGCTGAACCCGGCGCTGACCGAGGTCGAGGGCATGCGCCGGGACCTCACGCTGCGCGAGAAGGTCGTCGTCGCGCCGCTGATCGCGCTGATCGTGCTGCTCGGCTTCTACCCGAAGCCGGTCACCGATGTCATCAACCCCGCCGTCCAGGCGACCATGCAGGACGTCGGCAAGTCCGATCCCGCCCCTGAGGTCGGCAGCGTCCAGGAGGCCGCGAAGTGAGTGAACTGAAGCTGCCGTCGATCGACTACGCGGCGCTCGCTCCGATCCTGATCATGCTGGGCGCGGCCCTGGTCGGGATCCTGGTCGAGGCGTTCGTGCCGCGTCGGCTGCGCAACGCGGTGCAGCTCGGGCTCGCCCTGGTGGCGATGCTCGCGGCGATCGTGATGGTGATCCTGAACGCGGACGCCCGGCTGATCACCATCGGCGGGGCCATCGCGGTCGACGGGCCCACGCTGTTCCTCCAGGGCGCGATCCTGGTCCTGGCCGTCATGGCGCTGCTGCTCGTCGGCGAGCGCACGGTGGAGCGGGGCGGCGCGTTCGTGGCGCACGCCGCGGTCACCGCCGAGTCGGCCGAGGACCGCCGGCAGGCCGAGGGCGTCGGTGGCGCCACCGAGGTCTACCCGCTGATGTCGTTCGCGATCGCCGGCATGCTGATCTTCGTGGCGGCGAACGACCTGCTGACCATGTTCATCGCGCTCGAGGTCTTCTCGCTGCCGCTCTACCTGCTCTGCGCGCTGGCCCGCCGCCGGCGTCTGCTGAGCCAGGAGGCGGCGCTGAAGTACTTCATGCTCGGCGCGTACGCCTCGGCGTTCTTCCTGTTCGGTGTCGCCCTGATCTACGGCTTCACCTCCGGCATCCCGGGCCGTGGGGCCGGCGTCGACTTCGCCACCGTGCACGCGGCGGTCACCGACTCCTCGTCCAGCCCGGTGCTGCTCTTCGCCGGCATGGCGCTGCTCGCCATCGGCCTGCTGTTCAAGGCCGCCGCCGCGCCGTTC
This sequence comes from Micromonospora sp. HB375, assembly GCF_017872985.1. Lineage (NCBI taxonomy): Bacteria > Bacillati > Actinomycetota > Actinomycetes > Micromonosporales > Micromonosporaceae > Micromonospora > Micromonospora sp. HB375. The sequence continues at coordinate 241,326 of NZ_JAGGJO010000001.1, forward strand.
CACGTCTGGACACCGGACGTCTACCAGGGCGCGCCGACCCCGGTCACCGGCTTCATGGCCGCCTGCACCAAGGTCGCCGCGTTCGGCGCGCTGCTGCGCGTCTTCCACGTGGCGTTCGCCGGGGCGTCCTGGGACTTCACCCCGGTGCTCGGCGCGATCGCGGTGCTGACCATGCTGGTCGGCGCGGTGCTCGCGGTCACCCAGACGGACATCAAGCGGCTGCTGGCGTACTCGTCCATCGCGAACGCCGGCTACCTGCTGGTCGGTGTGCTGGCGCCGAGCCGCGAAGGGCTCTCCGGCACGATGTTCTACCTGGCCGCGTACGGCTTCTCGGTGCTCGCCGCGTTCGCCGTGGTGACGCTGGTGCGCGACGCCGACGGGGAGGCCACCCACCTGTCCCGCTGGGCCGGGCTGGGCCGCCGCTCGCCCTTCTTCGCGGCGATCTTCACGTTCATCCTGCTGGCCTTCGCCGGCATCCCGCTGACCAGCGGCTTCACCAGCAAGTTCGCGGTCTTCGGCCCGGCCCTGGAGGCGAACCAGGCGTGGCTGGTGATCGCCGGTGTGCTGACCAGCATGGTGCTGGCCTTCCCGTACCTGCGGGTCGTGGTGATGATGTGGCTGTCCGAGCCGGGCGAGTCCACCCCGACGGTGACCGTGCCGGGCGCGCTCACCTCGGCGGCGCTGGTCATCGGCGTGGTGGCCACGCTGGCGCTGGGTGTGGTCCCCGGTCCGCTGCTCGACCTGACCACCGGTGCTGCCGAATTCGTCAGATGACCGACGTGATCCCACCGGGGGCCGGTACGCCGTGGCGTGCCGGCCCCCGGCCCGTATCCCCCTCGACGAGCAGGTCGAACGGGTGTGGCATGGTTGAGGACGTGGCGAATCCGGCTGGCGAGCGTTCAGGTCAGTTCGGCGCGCTCGGCCTGCACCTCGCGGACCCGCGCGTCGAAGCCTCGGTGCTGGGCGTGCTCGACCGGGTCGAGACGAGCCTGCGGGCGAGCGTGGCGAGCGCTGACCCGCTGGTGACCGAGGCGTCCCGGCACCTGGTCGAGGCCGGCGGCAAGCGGTTCCGCCCGCTGCTGGTGGCGCTGAGCGCCCAGTTCGGCGACCCGGAGGCCGCGCAGGTCGTCCCGGCCGCCGTGGTGATGGAACTCACCCACCTGGCGACGCTCTACCACGACGACGTGATGGACGAGGCCGCCGTGCGGCGGGGCGCGCCGAGCGCCAACTCCCGCTGGACCAACTCGGTGGCCATCCTGGTCGGCGACTACCTCTTCGCCCGGGCCGCGGACATCGCCGCCGAACTGGGCACGGAGGCGGTACGCCTGCAGGCGCGCACGTTCGCTCGGCTGGTGCACGGCCAGATCGCCGAGACGGTCGGCCCGCGCGACGACGACCCGGTCGCGCACTACCTGCACGTGATCGCCGAGAAGACCGGTTCGCTGATCGCCACGTCGGCCCGCTTCGGCGGCATGTTCGGCGGCGCGTCGCCCGAGCACATCGAGGCGCTCGCCGGGTACGGCGAGATCATCGGCGTCGCGTTCCAGCTCTCCGACGACCTGCTGGACATCTCCAGCGAGTCGATCCAGTCCGGCAAGACGCCCGGCACCGACCTGCGCGAGGGCGTGCCCACCCTGCCGGTGCTCTACGCGCTGGCCTCGGACGACGCGGACGCGGCGAGCGTACGGCTGCGGGAGATCCTGGCCACCGGCCCGCTGGTGGACGACGCGCTGCACGCCGAGGCGCTCGGCCTGCTGCGGGAGTCCCCGGCGCTCAAGCGGGCCCGGGAGACGGTACGCAGCTACGCCGAGGACGCGCGGGCCCGGCTGGCCCCGCTGCCCGAGAGCCCGGCGCGCCGCGCGCTGGAGTCCCTCTGCGACTACATCGCCGACCGCACCAGCTGACCCCCGCACCCAGGGCGAGGGCGGTCAGCCGAGCGCGGGGGCTCGGCGGAGCAGGCGGGCGCCGAGCAGCATCAGCACGGCGGCCACGAGCATCGCTGCCGCCGCCGTCAGCCACATCGCCGGGTAGCCGGCCGCGCCGGCCAGCGCGCCCAGGCCGAGCGGGCCCAGGCAGCCGCCCGCGTACACGCCGGTCTGGGTGATCGAGGTGGCGGCGGCCGGGGCCTGCGGGTGCAGCCGGACCACCGCGAAGTTCATCAGCCCGGGCCAGGCCCAGCCGAGCCCGAAGCCGAGCACCACGCCCGCGACCAGCGGCGCGGAGCCGGCCACCGCGAGCAGGATCAGGCCGACCGACCCGGTCAGCAGCATCCCGGCGATCAGCCCGACGTGCCCGTCGGCCCGCCGGTCGGCGAGCCAGCCGACGCCCACCCGGGCCAGCACGCACACCGCGCTGCCGAGCGTGAGCGTCAGGCCGGCCAGGCCGGGGGAGAGACCCCGCGTCGCCGCCGAGTCGACCAGGAACGTGCCCAGCGCGTTCGCCGCGGCTGCCGCCAGCGTCGCGGCCAGCCCGATCACCACGAGCGGGGCGGTGCCGCCGTAGCGGCCCCCGGAGGCGGCCCGGGCGTGCCGGTCCCGTCCGGTCCGGGGTACGGCCGGCAGCGCGGCCAGCGCCGCCCCGGCGGCGACCACGAAGGCCCAGCGCCAGCCGGCGGTGAGCGCGACGGTGGGGACCGCCACGCCGGCCAGCAGCGTCGCGACCGGGATGGCGGCCTGCTTCACGCCGAACGAGAGCCCCTGCCGGTGGGCGGGCACGTGCTCGGCGAGCGCGGCGTTGCTGGCGAGCTGTCCGAGGGCGTTGGCGGCGGCGCTGAGCGCCAGCAGCGTCACCAGCATCGGGTACGACCGGGCCAGCCCGGCCACGGCCAGCAGGGAGGCGGCGGAGAGCAGGATGCCGGCGCGGGCGACGGTGGCCGGGCCGTACCGCTCGACCAGGGCCCCGGAGGGCACCGAGGCGAGCGCGCTCACGCCGAAGTAGATCGAGACGGCCAGGCCCAGGCCGGCCGGGCTGAACCGGAGTTCGTCGCCGAGCTGCACGGCGAGCCCGCCGACGAGGAAGACGGGCAGGACGCACACGATCGTGGTGACGGTGGCGCCGGCGCCCGCCCGGACCGCCCGCCGGGCCGACGCGGGCGCGTCTTGCGAAACTGTTTCAGTCATTGCGAGCACACCCTACGCCCGCACGTTTTGGCTGCTCATCGTGTCCGTCGACCTACCGTCTGTGTCCGGTGATCTGGCATCCTCCATCCGAACAGGCATTTCGCACTCGGCCGGTTTTTCATATGGTGTAAGTCCCCGGCGGCGGAGGTGGTTGTGCGCGACCCCTTGGCGGAACCCTCGGACCTGATCCGCAGCGTGTCCCGCGCGCTTCGAGTGCTCGAGTCGGTCGGCCGTGCGCCGAGAGGGCTCACCGTGAAGCAGATCGCCCGGCGTTGCGAGTTGACAGTCGCCACGACCTACCACCTTGTGCGCACGCTCGCGTACGAGGGCTACGTGATCCGGCGCGAGGACGGGACGTACATCGTGGGGTTGGAGGTGGCCGACCGCTACCGTGAGCTGGTCACCGCGTTCCGCGGGCCGCCCGCGGTCGGCGAGGCGCTGCGCCGCGCGGCGTCGGACACCGGCTGGAGCCACTACCTCGGCCGTTTCATCGGCGGGCAGGTGGCGGTGACCGCCTCCGCCGAGGGGCCGCGCTCGCCCTTCCTGGAGGACCTGGTGCCGGGCTTCGACGAGGGCGCCCACGCCACCGCGCTCGGCAAGAGCCTGCTCGCCACGCTCACCACCGAACAGCGCTTCCGCTACCTGCGCGAGTACGGCATGCGCCCGTTCACCACCGCCACCCTCACCACCGTGGAGGCGTTCGAGGCCGACCTGGCCGCCGGTGACCGGCGCGGCATGCAACTGGAACTCGGGCAGTTCCGGCAGGGCGTGGCGTGCGCGGCGGTGCTCGTCGCCCCGGACAAGGACATCGAGCGCCGGGTGGTGCTGGCGTGCGCGCTGCCGGCCGGCGAGATGATGACGTCGGCCCGGGTGGTCCGCGCGAAGCTGCTCACCGCCGCCAGGTCGATCGCCGACGGCATCGCCTCCGAGAACTGACGAAGGGCCGCCGACCTGGTGGGTCGACGGCCCCTCGCGGAGCGGACCAGCGCCGGACCGCTCCCGGGGTGGTCAGCTGCCGACCGGGCCGCCGTCGAGGCGCCAGGTGACCACCACGCCGGGCTTGGCGAAGTCGCCGTCCGGCCAGGTGGAGGCCGGGTTCTCCACCGACGCGCCGGTCACCTCGCCCGGGTGCTGCACCGCCACGAAGACCGAGCGGTTGTCACCGGTGATGAACGGGCCGCAGGTCTCCGCGCCGAGCGGCACGGTGAGGAACTGCTTCAGGTGACCTCGCTCCGGGCCCTCCACGGCGGTGGCGAACAGGCCGTCGTTGCTGCCCAGCGCGTTGCCGTCGGTCGAGATCCACAGGTTGCCGGTGGCGTCGAAGGCGACGTTGTCCGGGCAGGAGATCGGCGAGACCCTGGTCTTGTCGTACCCGGCGAAGTACGTCGAGGCGTCGGCCGGGTCGCCGCAGACGATCGGCAGCGACCAGGCGAAGGTCTCGGCCGTGTTGTCGCCGCGGTCCTCGACCAGCTCCAGGATCTGCCCGTGCCGGTTGCTGTTGCGCGGGTTCGCCTCGTCAGCCGGGGCCTTGCCCGCCTTGCCGCGGTCGCTGTTGTTCGTCAGCGCCACGTACACCTTGCCGGTGAGCAGGCTCGGCTCGACGTCCTCGGGGCGGTCCATCTTCGTCGCGCCGACCTTGTCCCCGGCCAGCCGGGTGAACGTGAGCACGTCGGCGGCGGTCATGCCGTCGACGTACGAGCGGTTGCCGCTGACCAGCTTGATCCAGCGCCCCCGGCCGCCGAAGCCGCCGTCGGCCGGGAGCTTGCCGGAACCGTCGATCTCGGCGGCCGGGCTGTCCCCCTCGATCCTGGCGACGTAGAGCGTGCCCGACTCCAGCAGCGTCAGGTTGTGCCGCCGGGCCACCGAGGACTTGCCCGGCATGAACTTCTTGTCCGACACGAACTTGTAGAGGTAGTCGAAGCGCTCGTCGTCGCCCATGTACGCGACCACGCGGCCGTCGCGCGCCACGATGACGTTCGCGCCCTCGTGCTTGAACCGGCCCAGCGCGGTGTGCTTGCGCGGCTTGGACTGCGGGTCGAACGGGTCGATCTCGACGACCCAGCCGAACCGGTTCGCCTCGTTGGGGTGCCGGGCCAGGTCGAAGCGCTCGTCCGCCCGGTCCCACTTGCGGCTGCCGCTCGGGTAGCGCACGTCGGTCGGGATGCCGTAGCGGGTCAGCTTCGCCTTCTGCTCCTCGGCCACCGCGTCGCCGCCGACGAAGTACTGGTTGAAGTTCTCCTCGCCGGAGAGCACAGTGCCCCACGGGGTGACGCCGCCGGCACAGTTGTTGAGCGTGCCGACGACGGTCCGGCCCTTCGGGTCGGCGGCGGTACGCAGCCACGCCGACCCGGCCGCCGGGCCGGTCATCTCGAACTTCGTCGCCAGCGCCGTGACCCGGCGGTTGTACTCGCGCCGACCGCGCCGGACCGGCTGCCACTGCCCGGTGTTCTCCACCCGCTCCAGCTCGACCACTGACATGCCGTGCGCGGCCATCGCCACCCGCACCTGCTCCACGGTCAGCGCGTCCTGGCTGGTGAAGCCGGGGAACATGAGGTCCTCGTTTGTGTACTCGTGGTTCACCACGAGCAGCGCGCGCCGACGGTCGATCGGCAGCACGCCGACGAAGTCGTTGTTGTAGCCGAACTGCTTGGACTGGGCGGCGGCGGTCTGCCGGCCCAGGTTGAACGCGGGCGCGCCGGGCACGACCTCGTCACCCCAGCGGATCACCACCGAGTGGTCGTACCCGTTCGGCACCACGAGCGTGTCGAGCTTGTTCGGCGGGATCGGCTTGAACGTCAGCGCGCCGCTGCCGGGACGCCCCGCGCCGGTGGCGGCCACCCCGCCCTCGCCGGGCACCGGCGGAGCGGCGGGGGCGGCGGCCGCCGGGGACCCGGCCAGCGCGCCCGCCGCGGCGCCGCCGAAGCCGAGCACCAGCGCGCCGACCGCGCCGGCCCGGACCACGCCGCGCCGGGAGATCTCGGTGTCGACCACGTCCCCGAAGTACGGGTTGTCGGTCGGGTTGGGCACCGGGTGGTCGCAGGCGTTGCCGCACCGGTACAGACAGGTCATCGCGTCGCGGCTGCCGTGGCGGGTGCCACCGAGCAGCGGAAGCAGGCGAGGCCGGTCGCTCATGAGGTGGAGCCTCCAGATCGGACGAGGGGGAAGGCGCACGGGCGAGGGAGCCCGCGCTCACCCGCCGGACGCTGCCAGGGCGCCGTGAGCGGCGGTCGGCCCGCAGCTGAACCGGACGTGAACAGCTCCGTCGTGACCTGCGGCTGAACCGTTCGGCGACACGGCACGTATGGAAGGGCGTACACATCGCCGGTCTCCCCGCCGCCGGAAGCGAGGTACCGCCATCAGCGACCACGACGCCCAACTGCTGCGCGCGCTGCACGACGAGCATGCCGACGCGCTGTACGCGCACGCCCTGCGGCTGGTCAACGGCGATCGGCCCCGCGCCGAGGACCTGGTGCAGGAGACGCTGCTGCGCGCCTGGCGGCACCCCGAGTCGCTGGACCCGCGACGCGGTTCGGTACGCGCCTGGCTGTTCACCACGGCGCGGAACCTGGCCATCGACGCCTGGCGGCGGCGCTCGGCCCGGGTCGGCGAGGTGTACACGGACGAACTGCCGGAGACCGCCGAGACGGTCGACGAGACGGAGCGCGCGGTGGAGGCGTGGACCGTGGCTGAGGCGCTCAACCGGCTCAGCCCGACCCATCGGGAAGTGCTCGTCGAGTGCTTCTACCAGGGGCGTTCGGTGGCGGAGGCGGCGGCGCGGCTGGGCGTACCGCCCGGCACGGTGAAGTCGCGTACCCACTACGCGCTGCGCTCACTACGGTTGGCGCTGGCCGAGATGGGGGTGACCGGATGACACGCTGCGAGTTCGCGCACGACGACGGGGCGTACGTGCTTGGTGCCCTCGCCCCGGCGGACCGGGTCGCCTACGAGCGGCACCTGGCCGGCTGCGCCCAGTGCCGGGAGGCGGTGGCCGAGATCGCCGTGCTGCCCGGCCTGCTGGGCCGGCTCGACCCGGCCGGCCTGGAGCAGTTCCTGGAGGTCGGACCGGAGGCGTCGCGGGTGCCCGCGCTGCTCGACGCCGCGCGGGAGCGCAAGCGCCGCGAGCGGTCCCGCTCCCGCCGCCGGTACGCGCTGACCGCGCTCGCCGCCGCCGCGCTCGCGGTGCTGGCCGGCGTCGGGGTGGCGCTGGTCCAGCCGCCGGCCGAGCCGTCCACGCCGCAGGTGGCGTTGACCTCCATGCGGCCGGTGGCCGGGACGGTGCCGGTGCACGCCGAGGTGGGGCTGACCGAGACGCCGTGGGGCACCGAGGTCACCATGCACTGCGGCTACGACAGGCGGGCCGGGCACCGGGAGGCGTACACGTTCCGGCTGGTGGCGCACGGCCCGGACGGCGCGACGGAGCAGATCGGCTCCTGGCTCGCCGCCCCCGGCGACGACCTGCGGTTCTCCGGGGTAACCCGGTTCACCAAGGGTGAACTGGTCCGCCTGGAACTCCTCCGAGGCGCCAATTCCCCCGTCCTGGCCTACGACTTCCGCTGACCGCCGTCCCCTCCCCGTTGATCTTGCAGTTGCGGCCCTCGGCGCGGGTGATTGGTCCCTTTCGCGGGGGCGGTAAGTGCAAGATCAACGGGACGGGGTGGGTGCGGCGGCCGGGGTGGGGGTGCGGGTGGCCTGGCGGGTGCGGTGGGAGTGGCGCAGGGCGTCGGCGGTGAAGACCATCAGGGCCAGCCACACCAGCGCGAAGCCGGCCAGCCGGACCGGGGGCATCGGCTCGTGGAAGATCAGCACGCCGCAGCCGAGCTGGAGGATCGGGGCCAGATATTGCAGCATGCCGACAGTGGACAGCGGCAGCCGGTTCGCCGCCCCGGCGAACAGCAGCAGCGGGATCGCGGTGGCGGCGCCGGCCAGCACCAGCAGCGCGGTGTGCCCGGCCGAGACGTGCCCGAACGTCGAGTCGCCGCGCGCCGACAGCCAGCCCAGGTACGCCAGCGCGGGCAGCGCCAGCACCGCCGACTCCACGAACAGCCCTTCCGTGGCGGGCAGCGCGAGGCGCTTCTTGACCAGGCCGTACCCGGCGAAGCTGAACGCCAGGGTGAGCGCCAGCCAGGGCAGCCGGCCGTAGTCGACGGCGAGCACCGCCACCGCGAGCCCGCCGACGCCGAGCGCCGCCCACTGCGCCGGTCGCAGCCGTTCGCGCAGCAGGAAGACGCCGAACAGCACCGACACCAGCGGGTTGATGAAGTACCCGAGCGCCGTCTCCACCACCCGGTCGGAGTTCACGCCGTAGATGTACGTGCCCCAGTTGACGGCGATCAGCGCGGCGGCGAGCCCGATGCCGGCGAGCGCCCGCGGCCGCCCGGCCAGCCTGCGCAGGAAACCGGCGTGCCGCGTGGCGGCCAGCAGCAACGCCACGAACGCCACCGACCAGAGGATCCGGTGCGCGAGGATCTCCATCGGCCCGGCCGGGCGCAGCAGCTTCAGGTAGATCGGGAAGAAACCCCAGATCAGGTACGCGCCGACGCCGTACAGGTAGCCGAGCCGGAGCTGGTTCACCGCTCCACCGTAAGTGGTGGATCTGTCTGCTGATCCTTATCGGTGACCGGCGTCACCCGCTGATCCAGCTCCATCCACCGATCCGGCGCGACCGGGCGGAAGCCGAGCTTCGCGTAGACCCCGTGCGCGTCGAGCGTCGCCAGCAGGATCCGGCGTACGCCCAGCTCGGCCAGGTGGTCGCGGACCGCGCCGGCCAGCCAGGTGCCCAGTCCGCGACCACGCTCGGCCGGGTCGACGTAGACGTCGCAGAGCCAGGCGAACGTGGCCCGGTCGGTGACCACCCGGGCGACAGCGACCTGCCGCCCGTCACTGGCGCGGTAGACGCCGAAGCCGATCGAGCCGGCGAACGAGCGCGCGACCGTCTCCCGCTCCCGCCCCCGCGCCCAGTAGGCGTCGCCGGCGAGCCAGGCGTGCACCCGGTCCAGGTCGATCCGGTCCGGGTCGGTACTGATCTGGTAGCCGTCCGCGCGGGTCACAGTGAACACCCGCCGACGCTAGCGCCGACACAGGGGCCGCTCGCCAGCCAATTCCCTCCTGGTGGCCCCGGCCGGTCGCCGTCGCGCCCGGCCGGGACCGGGGGTGTCAGTCGCGGTCGAGGACGGCGCCCAGGATCCAGGTGACGATGCCGACGAACAGCGCGCCCAGCACCGCCTCCGGCCAGAACCCGTCCACGTGGAAGGGCAACCCGGCCTCACCGGCGATCCAACTGGTGAGCAGGAAGAGCAGGCCGTTCACCACGAGCGCGATCAAACCGAGGGTGAGCAGGTAGAAGCCGCAACCCACGGTCTTGATGATCGGCTGGAGCACCGCGTTGACCACTCCGAAGATCACCGCGACGAGAACCAGCGTGATCACCGTCTCGGTGGCCGACCCGGAGTCCAGCGAGATGCCGGGGATGAGCAGCGTGGCGAGCCAGAACGCCACTGCCGTCGAGCCCACACGAATCAGAAGACCCTTCAGGAAATCCATGGCCGGGATCGTGCCACGGACGTACCACCAGGGAAAGCAGCGTGACGCCCCCGCGCGCCTCAGCGTCGCGGGTGACCGACCAGTTGCGACTCCACAGGCGTCGGTGAGAGCAGCGCCCACCGCAGGGCCCGCCGGTTGACCACCGCCACCATGTCGTCGCGGATGCGGGTCAACCAGTCGGCGGATCCGCCGAGCCCGAGTGCCGCTCCGGCCAGCGCCGCCTCGTCCGGGTCGAGTGGCTGAAGGATCGCCAGGTCGGCGCGGGCCAGCGTCGCCGTGTCGGCCGCGGTCAGCTCGTCGCGGACCACGAGCACGGACTGCCAGGCCGCGTCCGGCCCGGCCTCCGGCGGCACCGGGCCGACGTCGACCACCACCAGCAGCGGGCACAGCGGTGAGGCGGGCGCGCCGCCGGGCGGACGCCCCGGCGGAAGCAGCGGTACGCCGCCACCGAGCGTCCCGACGCCGCGGACGAACGGCTCCCAGGCCCGGGGACGGCCGGTCTGCACCGCCACCCGGGCGCCCAGCGCCAGCGCCCGCAGCACGAGCAGTTGAGCGGCCGGCACACCGCCGATCAGCAGCACCCGTGTCGGGGCGGGCCGGAACAGGCGCACGGTGAGCGCGGCGCCGTGGCGGTTGGCGCCCACCATCAGGCCGGCGGTGGCCGGGGGCAGTTCCAGTGCGGGCGGCGGCGACCCGGACCCACCGGTCACCCCGAGCGGCAGCGTGGCGGCGAGCCCGGCCAGGTGCTCCCCGTCGAGCCGGCGCAGCTCCCCGCCGACGTCACCGGCGACGCGCCGAAGCGTCCGATCCACCGCCGACAACTCGTCCGCGCTGCCGGCGGCGACCCGCACCGCCAGCTCGGCCGGGGCCGGATTCGTCCCGGTGCGGGGTCCGACCGTCAGCGCGACGGTGGTGGCGGTGGCGGGCACCGCGAGCAGCCGGGTGACCAGCCCCGGGGAGGCCTCGCCCCGCGGATCGGGCCACCGGCGCAGTCGCCAGGTGGCCTGCGCCAGCCCGCCCACGGTGAGCAGCGGCCACGTCTCCCGGACCGGGGCGCCGGGCTCGTGATGGGCCAGCTCGGCGATCACCCGCAGCGCCGCGTCCCCGCCGAGCGGCCGGGCGGTGAGCGGCCCGAGCCGGCGGACGATCCGCCGCAGCGTGCCGGAGAGCGCCCGCAGCAACTCCTCGTCCGGCCAGCCGTCCGCCCGCAACACCTGGACGGCCAGGACCGCGCGCGTCCGCCCCGGCACCCGGCCGTCGGTGAGCTGCCGGTAGGACGTCCCGGCGGGACCGCCCGCGACGGCCGGCACGGGCGCGGGGGAGGACGAGAAGACGAGCTGCAACCGGACCGCTGGGGCGTCCGGGCCGCTCGGCGGGAGCAGGTCGGACGGCACGGGCAGCCGGCGCGCGTGGTCACCGAGCAGGTCGTCCGGGTCGCCGAGTTCCAGCAGCGCGGTCAGGCCGGCGGCGTCGTGCAGCACGGCGGCCGGACCGCCGGCCAGCTCGGTGGAGCCGGCCACCGCCCCCGGCCGGACCAGTTCCAGCAGCGCCGCCGAATCGGCGGCCGACGGCAGGGCGCGGCGCCGGGTCAGGTACGCGACGGCGGTGACGAGCCATTCGTGCAGCCAGCGGCCGCGTACCCGGATCCACGCGGCCGGCAGCATCAGCGCGGCGGTGAGCAGCGCGGCGGCGGTCGCCACGAAACCCCGCCCGGCGGCGGCCACCAGCACGGCCGCCGCGACCTGTGTCGCCACGACCTGACCGGCCCGCTGCCGCGCGCCCGGCCGCCGTGTCCACAGTGGGGCGGACGCGGCCGGCCGGGTCGTTGTCGTCGCGGCCACCGCACCTCCTCGCCCGGGTCCCGCTGTGACGTCACCGTGGCACATCGTAATGGCCGAGTTGTCCACAGGGGAGCCCGAGGGGGTAGCAGAACCGGAGTGGGGCGGCTACCGTCAGCGACGAAATCGTCGAGTCGCGTGTCCGCCGCCGCCTGGTCTTCCCCTCCACCGGCCCCGGGCGCCCCCGGCGAGTCCACGGTGGTCACCGGGGTGACCAGCCACGACCGAGGAGACGAGGTGACGTCCGGGATGTCCCAGACCCAGGCAGAAGCCGCGGTGATGCAGCAGACCGCCGCGAAGTTCGAGCAGGTCGACCAGTCGCTGCAGACCATGCTCAGCGGCCTGATGGCCGAGCTGGAGGTGCTGCAGCAGGCCTGGCGGGGCGCCGGAGGGCGCTCGTTCGCGCAGGTCAAGCAGCAGTGGGCGCAGGACCAGGCGGCCCTGCAGCGGGCGCTGCGGGAGACCGCCACCGCGATCCGCACCGCCGGCCGGCAGTACGACCTGTCCGACACCGAGGCCGCCGGCCGGGTGGCGGGCACCAACCGCGGCATCCAGCTGCCGCTCTGACAACCGGAAGGATCGAACTCATGGAGCACGGTGTGCTGGTCGTCAACTTCGCCGCCCTGCAACAGGCCGGCGCCGACATCCAACGGGCGCTGTCCACCCTGGAGAGCCAGCTCGGCCAGTTGGAACGCGACGCCGCCCCGCTGGTGGCGAGCTGGAACGGCGCCGCCCGCGAGGCGTACGAGGTGCGGCAGTCCCGGTGGCGGGCCGCCTCGCAGGACCTGCAGGCGATGCTGCGCGACATCAAGCTCGCGGTGGAGGATTCCGCGGCCGACTACCTCGACACCGAGAAGCGCAACACCAACCTGTTCCAGTGAAGCGTCCCGTGCGGCCCGGGTCTGCCGATCCGGGCCGCACGGCGGTTCAGGCCGGGTCGGCCGCCCGCCAGCGGCGCCGTGCTCCGCGCGGCAGCACCAGGGCGAGCGCCGCCACGAGTGTCACGGTCCCGCCCACGACGGCGGCGGTCAGCAGCGCCCGGTCCCGGGCCGTCCCGCGGCGAGCCTCGCGGGCCAGCGCGGCCGGATCCGGCCGGTCGGCGGGCAGCGCGGCGCCCGGCCGGGGCCGGGAGTCCACCACGCCCGCCGACTCGGTCACCGCCCGGTACGGGTTGAGCACCCCCGCTCCGTAGCCGGTCTCCCGTCCCGGGGCCGGGTCGGCGGCGGCCACGATCCGGGCGGCCACCTCGTCCGCGCTCAGCCGGGGCCGGTACTGACGCAGCAGCGCCGCGGTGCCGGCCACGAACGGAGTGGCGTAGCTGGTGCCCTCCGCCCGGTGGTGTCCCTGGCGGGGCGCCGCCATCAGCACCTCGCTGCCCGGGGCGACCACGTCGACGTACGGGCCGGTCTGGGAGAACGCCGAGCGGGTGCCGTCCGGGCCGATCGCGCCCACCCCCAGCACGCCGTCGTACGCGGCCGGGTAGGGCCGGGGATCGCCGTTGTCGTGCAGGTTCCCGGCGGCGGCCACCACCACCACGTCCTGTCGCAGCGCGTACGCGACGGCGGCGCGCACGTCGGGGTCGTCCGCGTACAGCACGACCGACAGGTTGAGCACGTCGGCGTCGTGGTCCACCGCCCACCGGATTGCCCGGGCGAACCCGGCCGCGTCGACGGTACGCCCCGACTCCCGCCCCTCGACCACCTGCTGCTCGCTCACCCGTACCGGGAGGATGCGCGCGTCCGGCGCGAGGCCGCGGAACGCGACGCCGGGCTGCGGGGCGGCGGCGACGATGCTCGCGACACCGGTGCCGTGCCCGGCGCAGTCCCGGGTGCCGTCCCCGCCCGGGTCGAGGAAGTCGGCGCCGGACAGGACGCGCCCGGCGAGCTGCGGATGGGACCGGTCCACGCCCGAGTCGATCACCGCGACCACGACTCCGGCGCCGGTGGCGAGCGGGGCGAGCCGGTCCGGGGCGTACCGTTGCTGCGGCCACGGCTGTTGCGCGACCGGCCGCGCCGGGGCGGGTGGCGAGGCGCAGCCGGCCGGCGCGCGAGCCGCCGCGGGGGCGACCGGAGACCCGACGGCGAGGAGCGTCGCCAGGGCGGCCACGGCCGGGTGCGCGACAGGCCGATACATCGACGACCTCCGTAACGTGTCGGCTCCGGGACGGGATGTTATCGCCTCGTGGACATCGGGGCGGACCGTCGATGGCCAGAAGTCCTGATCTTGCTGCCACCTTGTAGGTTGTAGGCGATGCCTGTGGCCTGTTCGCGGAAGGAGAGGTGGCCGTGACCGGATGGGAGCCGGCCACCGAGGCCGAGGTGGCGATGCGGGACGCGCTGCGCGCCCAGGACCAGCAGCAGTACTTTCGGGTGCTGACGCGCGTCGATCTGTTCCTGCCGGTCGCGGGCGGCCCGGCCGGCGGATGGGGCACCTGGACCTCCGGCGGCCGCACGCACGTGCTCGCCTTCACCTCCGCCGCCGCGTTGCGGGCCAGCCTGGGGGAGAACGCCGGCACGGCCCGCCGTGTGCCCTACCCGGAACTGGCGGACGGCTGGCCCAACCCGGAGTGGTGGCTGGCGGTCAACCCCGGGCTGCCGATCGAGGGCTACCTGCCCGCCTGGTACGTGGCTCAGCTCTCCCGGGGCGACGTCCGGCTGCCCGGGCGGACCATGGGCGCTCGGGCCCGGCTGGAGCGGGTGGAGGGCGCGGCCCGGAGCGCTCGCAACGGCGTACCCGATTCCGCGCCCCGCCCGTCCGCCGTACCCGTCCCGCCGGCCGCCGTCCCGCCCCCTGTCGTTCCGGCTCCCGCGGTTCCGCCCGCAGCCGTTCCGCCTCCCGCGGTGCCGCCTCCGGCGGTGCCGGGCGACCGGGGCGGACGGCGGACTGCGGACGACGAGCCGCCGACGGTGCCGGTACGCGGCGGTTCGGTGCTGGGGCGGCGGCTGCCGACCGTGCCGCCCCGCCGCCGGGAGCCGGACCGGGACAGCCCGGGCCGCGCCGACCCGGGCGACGAACCGGGTACGGACGCCCTGGACGGCTGGCTCACCGACCTGCGCCGCCGCCCCGACGAGCCGGACCCCTTCGCCGCCGAGCCCGCGTCGACCGACGAGCCGCCGCCACCGTCGCGGTCCTTCTTCGAGCCCGCCTCCGGTCGCTCGGCCCGGCGCCCGTCACCGCTGGACGCGCCACGGCGGGCCGCCGACCGGGCCACCCCGCCGACCCGGTTCGCCGGTGGCCAGCCGTTTCCGCGTCGCCGTCCGCTGAACGAGCCGGTACGGGAGGACCCCACCCAGGCGTTCGCGGCGCAGGCGGACGAGCCACCTCCGGCGCTCCGGACCGACGAGGCGACCCAGGCGTTCCGGCCGAGCCGCCCACCCGAGGACGCCATCGGGACGCTGCCCCGGCGTCACTCCGGCCCTGCCACCCCCGCGACGGACACGTGGGCCGACCCGGTCGGCCCCGACCGGGAGGCCCCGCCCTGGAACGCTGCCGAGGACCCGACGGAGGCGCTGTCGCCCTCGATCGCCGAGCCGGTGTCGAGCCCGCCCGCGCCGCGCCGGGACTTCACCCCCATCGTCATCGAGGGCACGGTCATCGAGGCCCGCGACCTGACCGAGCCCGATCAGCCCTGGTCCGCGCAGTACGCCGACCCCGTGCGTGCCGCGCCGGCCGATCACGCGGCGGCACCCTGGGCCGGTGACCCGACCGCGCCGCTCCCGGCCGACCCGCTGCTGACGACCGGCGACGAGACGATGAACCTCACCGAGGCCGCCCACACCGTTGCGCCGGCCGAGACGGCGCCGTTCGACCGGGCCGGGCGGCTCGACGATCCGACGGTGTCGTTCACCTCGACGGCCGAACCCACGGTTTCCCTGTTCGAGGCGCACACGCCGGCTGCCGAGCCGACCACCTCGCTGTTCGCGCCGACGCCGCCCGAGCAGACGGCGGCCCTGTTCGCGCCGGCCACCGCCGGGGAACAGGCCACCGTGTCGCTCTTCGAGCCGGCCGCCGACGCCGAGCCGGCCACGCAGCCGGCCACCGAGGCCGAACCGGCGGCCTTCGACGACTCCGTCACCACGTCGCTGTTCGCGCCGGGTGAGCCGACCGTCGCGCTGTCCACCCCGCACGAGACGCCGGACACCTCGGCGCCGCCCGCGCCCCTGGCGGAGCCGGCGCCGATCGACGGCGACCCGGTGAGCGCCGCCGCTCCGGCCGACTTCGTGCCGGCGAACAACGTGGAGGAGGAGTTGCTGGCCGCCGCGGGCAGCGGGAGCACCGACGGCTTCCTCACCACCCTGCTGCTGGCCCGGGTGCTGCTGCCGGCCGCGCCCGACTCGGCCGCGGGCAGCCGGCCGGGTGAGCCGGGGTTCGTCTGGCACACCGAGCCGGTGGACGGCGAGACGTCCGTCTCGGTCTACACCTCCCCGGAACGCCTCGCCGAGCACGCCGGAGAAGCGGTCGAGACGGTACGGGTCAAGTTCGTCCAGCTCATTCGCAAGTGGCCGGACGTGTCCTGGTCGTTCCGGGTGAACCCGGGCAGCCCGGTCGGCGCGACGTACCCGGGGGAGCAGGTTCTCGCGCTCGCGAACTGGGCGGCCGAGGTGGGCCTCGGCGACGACCCGGAGCCGGCCGCCGCGCCGCAGCCGGCGGAACGACAGCGCCCGGAGGCGCCGACCATCGCCGCGAACCAGCCGGTGACCATGCAGAAGGCGATCGCGGCGAGCCAGCTCGCGTACTACCTGGAGCGTGGCTACGACCGGGTCTCCGGCTTCGTGCACCGGGCCGGGGAACTGGCGCACCTGAACAGCCCGGCGGAGCTGTACCGGGCGCTCGGGCTCGGCCACCCGGGTTCGCCGTTCTCCCCGGACGACGAGGAGATCTACCTGCTGCGCTGGCCGGCCTACCGGCCGAGCCTCTACCGGATCCCCTACGGCGGGCCGAACGAGGCCGCGATGCGGGCGATGGAGGGCTGGGTGATCGAGCGGCCGCCGTTCCGCGGCAACGGCTTCGCTCCCGGGGAGAGCAGCGACGTGATCGCCGAGTTCAAGGTGGACAGCGCCCGCCTGCCGCACGGCGCCGAGCTGTGGCGGCTCGGCGCGGACGGCGCCACGCGGCTGGTCGCGGTCCTGGACACCGACGCGCTGGTCTGGCGGAAGGCGGACGAGGCGTGACCCGCGACGGCTACGTGGCCCGCTGGCGGGGGCGGGAGTACCAGGCCAGCCCCGACGGCGACGACATCCGCCTCTACCAGCCCGGACCGGAGGAGGGGTTCACCGAGGTACGCCCCGGCCGGTACGTCCGGGTGGTGCCGGCGGCCGAGGTCGACGATCTCGCGTACGTGCGGACCACCTGCACCTGGCAGGGACAGCCGTTCATCGTGCTGGCCGAGCACGAGGGCTGGCTGCGGCTGGAGTACACGGGTGGGCGCTGGCCGGTGGCCGAGGCGATGGGGCTGGAGGCGTTCGACTTCGGTGTCTACCAGGGCTGGGCGCCCGCGACCGAGGTGGCCGACCTGGGCGAGCAGCGGGTCTGAGTCAGGACTTCGCCCAGCGCAGGACCTCGCCGAGCACCAGGTCACGGGCCTCCACGTGGGGGAAGTGCCCCACGTCGTCGAGCAGCCGCCACTCGTACGGCGCGCTGACGTAGCGGCCGGAGCCCTGGGCGGTACGGGGCAGCGACGCGCGGTCCAGCGCGCCGTGCAGTTGCAGGGTCGGCGTGACGAGCGGCTTCTGCATCAGCTTCACGAAGCGGTAGCCGTGCAGCCGCAGCACCGAGCGGAACGCCCAGCGGTAGCCCTCCATCGCGCAGAACGCGGCCTGCGGGATCTGCATCGCGACCCGGCAGCAGTGGGCGTAGGCGGCGAAGTCGGGGCTGTCCGCCCAGCGTGGGCCGCCCCACCGGCGCAGGATCTCCTCCACCTCGGCGGCGTCGTCCCGGGTCAGGACGTGCTCGTAGCGGGGGAGCTGGAACTTGAGCGTCGCGGTGGCCGAGGCGAACTGGCCGCGCGGGTCGGCGAAGATGGCGGCCCGCAGCCGCAGCGGGTGCGGCGCGCCGAGCACCACGAGCCGCCGGACCAGGGTCGGGTGGAAGGAGGCGGCGGTCCAGGCGATGAGCCCGCCCGCGCCGGTGCCGACCACCGTGGCCGATCGCTCGCCCAGTGCGCGGATCAGGCCGGCGACGTCGGCGGCGAGCGTGTAGCCGTCGTACCCCCGGGGTGGTTTGTCGCTCGCGCCGTAGCCGCGCAGGTCGACGGCGACCGCCCGGAAGCCCGCGTCCGCGACCGCCGGCAGCATCTCGTGCCAGGCGTACCAGTACTCGGGGAAGCCGTGGAGGAAGAGCACCATCGGACCGGCGCCCGCCTCGACGACGTGGAACCGGCTGCCGTTGGCGCCGACGAACCGGTGCGTCCACGGCCCCTCGGGCAGGACGCAGGACTCGTCGACGGGTCCGCCGCGCTGGTCGGTCATGGGGCACAGCCTAGGGCCGCCGATCGCGCATCGGGCTCGCAGGTGACCAGGATCAGGGATTTCTCCGGGAGGTGACCCATGCGGCCCGGCGACCGCTTGCGGGGTCAGGATTCGGCGACGCGCATGGGGATGCCGGGCCCGCAGTCCACCGAGCGGTCCCGTGCGGTGAGCCGCAGTGAGACGAAGTCGCCCTTGCGCAACTCCCCGGCGTTCGGGCCGTACACGGCGTACTCCGTGCCGTTCTCGTCCATCAGGCCGTAGCAGGGTCCGGAGCCGCCCCGGGTGATCCATCCGGCGACGACGCCGGCCGGGCGGTTGTCGGTCGGCTTCCTCGGCGGGCCGGCGGGACGCCGCAGCGTCGGCAGTTCGGTGGCGGACAGCGGCGCGGGCCGGTCGGCGGGCGTGCCCGCGCCGCTCGCGGCCGGCTGGTGGTCGTCGGACACGGATCCTCCGTCTCGGCCGCGCCGTCGATCAGCGCCATCGTGGGGCGGCCGGCAGCGTGGGGCGGGTGTCGAACGGATGGGACGCGGGCGGGGTACGCCGGGTTCCCGGAAAGGGCGATGCCCGGGCGGTGAGCCCGCCCGGGCATCGCGTGGCGCGTCGATCAGTGGATCAGGAGAAGCGGACCTTCAGCGAGGTGCCATTCTGCTCCAGGACCTTGATCTTGGTGCCGGTGGCCGGGAGCTTGACGCCGTGGTTCGGCAGCTCCGGGTACCAGTACTGCTTGGTGTCGTCGAACAGCGGCTGCGCGTCCTGACCGCGGATGTACTGCGGCTGGCTGTTGATGTGCAGCGTGAACGAGTCGGCCTTCTTCAGGCTGAACGGCGCGTCGTAGACCTGGACACGGGCCCGCCAGGGCTGGCCGGTCAGGTTGTAGATCGGCCGCGGGTGCGCGTCGATGATCATGTTCCGACCCTCACCCGGGTGCGCGAACGTGTCGTTGTCCGCGAACCGCAGGTTCCAGTAGGAGATCAGCAGACCCTCCTGGTACGCGTAGTGGTCCACGTAGTCCGGGCGGGTGTTCGCGTAGCCGAAGAAGTACGGGCCGGTCTTGAGGTACTTGTCGTACGAGACGTACGACCGGTGACCGGCGATGTAGTAGTTGTCGAACTTACGGGTGTAGGTCTCCTCGACGATGCTGAAGCCGCTGAGGGTCCAGCCGTTGGCACCGGCCTCGGCGCCGTCGGTGAGGAGGGTCTGACCGTCGGCGGTCACGGTGATCGCGTCACCGTAGAAGCCGCCCTCGGACACGCCGCCGTCCGTCTGGTAGCGGAGCCGGAACTGCACGACCTTGCCGGCGACCGCGTCCATCGGGATGTTGACGTCGACCCACTGGTCGTTGCTGGAGCCGTCCAGGGCGTAGCGCCCGGGGGAGATCTCCTTCAGCGGGGTGCCGTTGGCCGTACCGGGCAGCGAGGTCCAGGTCTGGCCACCGTCGGTGGACGCCTCGAAGAACAGGTAGTCGTAGTCCGCCTCGATGCTGTAGCGACCCTTCATCGACAGCGCGGCGCTGGTCTTCCCGGTGAGGTCGACAGTGCGCGTCATCGTGTTGTTCAGGTCGTCGTCGTTGCCCGAGAAGAACTGCTTCGTACCCTCGAACGGCTTGCCGTTCTGGAACGTGTACTCCCGCTGCGGCAGCACCACCACGGCGCCCTGGGCCTTGTTGGAGTTGTACTCCTGCGGCCCGAGTTCCAGGGTGCGCTTCTGGCCGGCCACGATCACCTCGTAGTCGAGCCAGCCGAGCTGGAGCTTGTTCCAGGCGCCGAGGTCGCCACCGCGCTCGCCGATGCCGCCGTCGTTCTTGGCGCCGAGCCGGCTCTGGGCCATCAGGGTCCAGTGCTCGTTGTTGTTGTCCCCACCGCTGACCACGTTGTAGTCGTCCGGCAGACCGAGGTCGTGGCCGTACTCGTGGTAGAAGACGCTCCGGCCACCGTTCTCCGGCTGGATCGTGTAGTCACCGATCCAGACGCCGGTGTTGCCGATCTGGGTGCCGCCGGCCGGGAAGTTCTCCGGGCCGGTGTTGCCCTGGTCGCTGGCGAAGGCGTACCACCGGTGGCTCCAGATGGCGTCCTCACCCTGGTACGGGTCACCGTCGGCCTCGTCGCCGCCGGCGTGGACGATCTGGAAGTGGTCGATGTAGCCGTCCGGCTCGTTGAAGTCGCCGTCGCCGTCGAAGTCGTACCGGTCCCACTGGTCCATCGCCTTGACGTCCGCGGCGATCTCCGCGTCGGAGCGGCCCTGCGCCTTCTGGTCGGCGACCCACTGGTTGGCGGCGTCGCGGACCAGGGCCCAGGTGTTGGTGCAGACGTTCGAGGCACACGGGTAGCCGCCGGAGCGGCCGTAGCGAGCCTCGTTGTACCGCACCTTCACCCAGTTGGTGACCTCGCCGTCGACGCTGTACCGACCCGAGGACTGGGCCTCGTAGTACTGCTTCAGCGACTCGTCGCCCGGGTTGGTGCCGAAGTACAGCTGCCGGTAGTAGTCGGCGCTGTAGTCCGCCTGCCAGACCGTGGAGTTGTCCACCGCGCGGTTGGGCTGGGGGATCTGGTTGCGGAGCGGACCGTCGAACCGGGTCGGGCCCGGGGTGTCCGGGTCGGTGTCCTGGTCCGGGTAGTTCGGGTGCCGCTCGTCGCCGAACTCCGCGAGGATGACGAAGATCCTGTCGGTCCGCTCGCGGGAGAGTTCGACGTACTGGTCCTTGGTCGGACCCTTGCCGGCCTTGGTGCTCTTGGCTGCCTTGCCCGCCGCGGGACCGGCGGCGGCCCGCTCGCCGACCTTGACGACCGTGCTGCCGTTGATCTTCTGGGCCTTCGCCCTGCCGGACAGGACCTCGCTGAGGCCTTCCTGGCGCAGCGCGCGCCGCTTCTCCTCGAGCGGGTTGGGCAGGTCGTGCTCAGCCTGCGCAGGCTCGGCCACCGACGGAGCGGCGGCCGGCAGCTTCGGCGTCGGCGCGGCGCTGGCGGCCGTGCCTGCCACCAGCCCCGTCGCGGTCAGCGAAAGCCCGAGCAGACCCACTGCGACTTTGCGCACGTGGTACCTCCGGTGTGAGGGAACCGGCCCAACTGGGGGTACGGGCCGGTGGAACGGTCCACTGGTGGGACCAAGGGTGAACATAGACACTGCTGCGACTGGTGGGAAGACGCGTGCGTCGATTTGTTGCAACTTTTTGTTGAGAACGCTTTTCACCGTCACACACCTGCCCGTCACCGAGCCGTTGACCAGCGACGATGCGCGGAGCGGCGATTGCAGAGACATGCATGGATTAATGGGTTACGCGGAAGGGCCGGGAGCGCTCACGCTCCCGGCCCTTCCCCCATCGAGCTAGATCAGATCATTTTTCGGTCATTCCGGTTCCGCTTTGACCGCGCCCGTTTCAGGGACGCGGCGGGACCACGTACACCTGGGCGTACGAGTTGTCCTTGGCGGCCCGCTTGATGATGATCGAGACGCCGTACTGGACGCCCGCGTCACCCGGGTTGCCGGTGCCGAGCACGATCGCCCCGCCACCCAGCGTCGAACCGTAGTAGTCGGTCGCCGGAGTGCCGTCCGGGTTCACCACCCGGGTCGTGTACTGCTGGTTGCCCCGCGACGGGACGACCACCGATGCGTCGTTGTCCCGCGCGTACGCGGCGCCGTCACGGATCTCGATGCCCGGGTACCAGCCCTTGGCGTCGGTGAAGCCCTTCACCGGCGCCTGCGGGCCGAACTTCGTGCAGTACTCGCTGTACGGCTCGTCCGCCGCCTCCAGGCACTCCTTGAACGGGTACGTGGGCTTGAGGCCGAACGCGGCGTTGGAGGACTGCGGCCGGCTGGGCAGGTTCTTCAGCACCGACGGGTCCTTCTCGGCCGCGGTGCCCTTGCGGCGCAGCGGGTCGTTGTGCGAGTCGACGATCAGCAGACCGCCCTTGGCGCCGTAGCTGGGCAGCGCGGTCATCTGCGCGGTGACGTGGTTGACGTCGCCGAGCTGGGTGTCCCGGTACCAGACCAGCATGCCCGGCGCGTTGTACGCGATCCGGTCGACCTTCCACGCCTCGTGCGAGTAGACGGTGTCGTAGGTGTACTTCAGGCCGTTGTCGAAGCCGTCGAAGTTACGCCACTCGGCCAGGTAGTAGTGCGACTTGACCTGCGTGCCCGAGTCGATGTACCAACCCGCGCCGCTGGTGTCGGTGAAGGTGCCGCCGGTCTGGGTCCAGCCCGCCGCGCCGCTCTCCACGTCGTCGCTCCAGGTGGTGGCGCCGCCGCCGGTCACCGAGAAGTCGTCGGCGAACCAGCCGCGCTCGACGAACGCCTCGTCGGTGGCGTACCGCAGCCGCACCTGCACGGTCTGCCCGGCGAACGACGACAGGTCGACGTAGTCGTGCCGCCAGCCGCCGGTGCTGCCGCTCAGGCCGTACTTCTTGTTGCCGAAGTCGACCATCCGGCCGTTCGGGTCGGCGTAGCCGTCGTTTGTGGAGACCAGCGCGCCGCCCTCGGCGTACACCTTCTGCTCGTTCCAGGTGGCGCCGCCGTCGGTGGAGACCTCGACGAAGCCGAAGTCCCAGTCCGCCTCGATGACGTAGTTGTTCCACATCCAGAACTTCGCGTCGGCGGCGTTCGGGACGGTCACCGTGCGGCTGAGCTTGACGTCGGCCCAGTTCTGGTCCGCGCCGGAGTACCACATGTTGCCGCCGCTGTGCGGCGTCGCCAGTGAGATCACCTTGTCCGGCAGGTCGATCTTGATGCCGTCCTCGGTGCCGACCGGAGTACGCGACGTCTGCCCGAGCTTGACCAGTTTGGACCGGTCACCCGGCCCGAACGTCTTCGGCTCGGCCCAGCCCAGCACCCACTTGTCCCACAGGCCCATGTGGGTGGGCAGCGCCTGGAAGATCTCGCCGGAGTGCGAGCCGGACGCCATCAGGTCCCAGAAGTCCACGTCCGAGTCGGCGTTGCCGGAGGTGTCGTAGAGGTCCGGCAGGCCCAGGTCGTGGCCGAACTCGTGGGCGAAGACGCCGACGCCGGCGTCCTCCGGCTGCACGATGTAGTTCGACACCTTCAGGTTGGTGCCGGGGATCGTGTAGCCGCCGGCCACCGTCGAGGAGTGCGCCCAGACCGAGTAGATGCCGATGTCGCCGCCGCCACGGGACTTGCCCTGGTTGGCGTGCACCAGCACCAGGTGGTCGATCACGCCGTCCGGCTCGTGGTAGTTGCCGTCGCCGTCGCGGTCGCTCTGGTCCTCGATGTCGTAGTCGGCCCAGGGGAAGTTCGGGTCGGCCGCGGCCAGCGCGTCGATCGCGTCGGTGGCGAGGCGGCCGGCGCCCTGCGGGTTGTCCGGGTGGCCGTTCATCGACTGCTCACGCCCGGCGACCCAGTTGCCGTTCTCGTCCTGGAAACAGCGCGACGCGGCGTACCAGCCCTCCGAGTGCGGCACCGTGATCCACGGGGTGGCCTGCCCGTCCACCGTGTACGCGCCCTTGGACATCTCCAGGTACATGTTGTGCATGGTCCGCCCGGCGAGGCTGATGCCCGGCTTGCCGTCCGGCCCCTTGAGGTCCTTGCGGACCCGCTCGGTGATGCCCTTCTTGCTGTAGAGCATCTTGTCGTAGTGGGCCGGCGAGAAGTCCGGCACCCACATCGAGTTGTTGTCCTTGTGCGGCAGCGTGGCCGGGTTCGGGATGGTGTTGTGCCGCGGCCCGTTCTGCACCGTGCCGGGAACGCAGGTGCGGTCCTCGAACACCGTCTTCGGGACCATCACGCCTGTGAAGTCGTCGTTGGCGTTGTCGTTGAACTCGACGAGCAGCGTCAGCAGCTTGGCGGTCTGCGTACTCTTTGCCTGCTTGATCTTGCGAGGGCTCTTGCCGGTCCGGATGGACTTGGCCTCCAGCTTGGCCAGCTCACGGGCCGCGATCGGGTTGCCCCCGGCGTACTTGCGGTCGTAGGCGCGGGCCTCGTCCGCGGGCGAGGTGAAGACGCCGTCACGGCCCTTGATCTCCTTGCCGCCGGTGTCCGGCTGCACCTCGGGCTCGGCGTAGTTGATGTAGTGCTCGTCCGCCCCGATCGTGACCGGTGCGGACCGGGACGGCTGGGCCGCCGCGCTGCCCGTCACGGTCAGCGACGTGGCCGCGAGCGCGATGACGGGCAGCGCGACGAGTAAGCGTCGCCGTGCCCTGTGCTGCGACATGGGGAGCATGCCACTCCGTTCGTAGGGAATGGTGGGGAACCGGCCGTCTCACTGACGCTCGTCGAAATCCGCCGGTGCGGCTGAACGTAACCGACAACAAGCGACATCGACAGTGGTGGAAAAGTGCTCTGGCCGATCAGGTCAGATCGGGTCCCCCGATCGACCGGCGCGGATCCCGGATACGACGAAGGGGGCGGACCGCGCCGCGGTCCGCCCCCTGGTCGGCTGTCGTCAGTCCTCGTCGGACTTGCCGCCGCTCATCCCCGACGAGATCAACTCCATCACCGAGGAGTCCTGGAGCGTGGTCACGTCGCCGAGCGACCGGTTCTCCGCCACGTCCCGCAGCAACCGGCGCATGATCTTGCCGGAGCGGGTCTTCGGCAGCTCCGGCACCAGCATGATCTGCCGCGGCTTCGCGATCGGGCCGAGCGTCTTCGCCACGTGGTTGCGCAGCTCGGCGATGAGCTGCTCGCCCGCGTCGCCGGCGGTCTCCGCGGTGCCGCGCGGGATGGCGAACGCGACGATCGCCTGCCCGGTGGTCGGGTCGGTCGCGCCGACCACCGCCGCCTCCGCCACCGACGGGTGGCTGACCAGCGCCGACTCCACCTCTGTGGTGGAGATGTTGTGGCCGGACACCAGCATCACGTCGTCCACCCGGCCGAGCAGCCAGATGTGCCCGTCGTCGTCCTTCTTCGCGCCGTCACCGGCGAAGTAGACCCACTCGTCGCCGATGTTGGCGCCCGCGCCGAACCGCGACCAGTACGTCTCCAGGAAGCGGTTGTCGTCACCCCACACCGTCCGCAGCATCGACGGCCACGGCTCCTTCAGCACCAGGTAACCGCCGCCGCCGTTCGGCACCGACTCACCCTGGTCGTCCACCACGTCGGCGACGATGCCGGGCAGCGGGCCCATCGCCGAGCCGGGCTTCGCCTCGGTCACACCGGGCAGCGGCGAGATCATGATGGCGCCGGTCTCGGTCTGCCACCAGGTGTCCACCACCGGCAGCTCACCGCGGCCGACGTGCTGCCGGTACCAGATCCACGCCTCCGGGTTGATCGGCTCACCGACGCTGCCGAGCAGACGCAGCGACGACAGGTCGTACCCGGCCGGGATGTCCTCGCCCCACTTCATCATGGTGCGGATCAGCGTCGGCGCCGTGTACAGGATGGTCACCTTGTACTTGTCGACGATCTCCCAGAACCGGCCCTTGTGCGGGGTGTCCGGCGTGCCCTCGTACATGACCTGGGTGGCGCCGTTGGAGAGCGGGCCGTACACGATGTAGGAGTGCCCGGTCACCCAGCCGATGTCCGCGGTGCACCAGTAGACGTCCGACTCCGGCTTCAGGTCGAACACCGCGTGCGTGGTGTACGACGCCTGGGTCAGGTAGCCGCCGGTGGTGTGCAGGATGCCCTTCGGCCGGGCGGTCGTGCCGCTGGTGTAGAGGATGAACAGCGGGTGCTCGGCGTCGAACGGCTGCGCCTCGTGCTCCGGCGCCGCCGTCTCCACCGTCTCGTGCCACCAGTGGTCCCTGCCCGACCAGGCGACCTCCTCACCGGTACGCCGCACCACCAGCACGTGCTCCACCGACGGGCACTTCGCCACCGCCTCGTCCACGGTCGGCTTGAGCGCCGACGGCTTGCCCCGCCGGTACCCGCCGTCCGCGGTGATCACCACCTTGGCGCTGGCGTCCTGGATCCGGTTGGTGAGCGCGTCGGCGGAGAAGCCGCCGAACACCACGCTGTGCGTGGCGCCGATCCGGGCGCAGGCGAGCATCGCCACCGCCGCCTCCGGGATCATCGGCATGTAGATCGCCACCCGGTCACCGGCGGTCACGCCCAGCTCGGTCAGCGCGTTCGCCGCCTGGCAGGTGAGCCGGTGCAGGTCGGCGTAGGTGACGGTGCGGGTGTCGCCGGGCTCGCCCTCCCAGTGGATCGCCACCTTGTCGCCGAGGCCCGCCTCGACGTGCCGGTCCAGGCAGTTGTACGCCACGTTCAGCGTGCCCCCGGTGAACCACTTCGCGAACGGGGCGTTCGACCAGTCGAGCACCTGCTCCCACGGCTGGGCCCAGGCCAGCCGGCCGGCCTGACGCGCCCAGAAGGCCAGCCGGTCACCGGCCGCCTCCTCGTACGCCTCGGCGGTCACGTTGGCGTTCGCGGCGAGTTCAGCCGGCGGCGGGAACTGGCGCGTCTCGTTCAGCAAGTTGGCCAATGCCTCGCTCATGCGGTGACTCCTTCGTCGCGTGACCTGCGTCTCCTACTCCGGGGAAGGTTAGTCCCGCCGTACCCCGGTCGCGACCGCCCGGCCCCGCACCGCGCGCCCAGCGGCCCTCCCCTCGCGCCGAGGTGTAAGGAAGGGCCCCTTGTTAACGCCTCCGGTAGAGGAAGGGACCCTTATTAACAGCCCCGGGCATGGGGGGAGCCCGGCGGTCGCTAGCGTGACGGGGTGACCACCGATCCGCTCGCCCCGCTGCTCGCGCTCGCAGACGTCGCCCCCGCCGTCGAGCAGGCCCGCGAGCGGGTCGACCTGGCCCACCGGCACCGCGCGCTGCGCCGCCAGGGCGGCCAGGTCGCCGCCGAGGTCAGCCTCCGCTCCGCCGTGGCCAGCGCCGCGCTGGAGGGCCGCGTCCACGACCGCGAGGAGGTACGCGCCGGCACCGTCACCGACCCGGTGATGCAGGGCGCGCTGCGGGTGGCCGGAGCGCTGCCCGGGCTCAGCGATCTCTGGCCCAAGGCGCCCCGGCAGGTGCTGGCCCGGCTGCACGTGCTCGCCGCCCGCGACGTGGTGACCGAGGAGGAGCTGGGCCGGCCGGTCGCCGACCCGGTGGTCGCGGCCCGCCTCGACGGCCTGGCCGCCCTGGTCGCCGGCGGCACCAAGGTGCCACCGCTGGTGCTGGCCGCCGTCGTACACGGCGAGCTGCTGAACCTGCGCCCGTTCCCCGGCCCGTCCGGGGTGGTGGCCCGCGCCGCCGCCCGGCTGGTGCTGATCTCCACCGGGTTCGACCCCCGCGGGCTGGTCGCTGTCGACGTCGGTCACCGCGAGCGCGAACCGGAGTACGTGGGCGCGGCCGGCGCGTTCGCCACCGGCACGCCCGACGGCCTGCGCTCCTGGCTGCGGCACTACATGACGGCTGTCGAGGTCGGCGCCGACCAGATCACGCTCATCGGCGACGAGATCCTCGCCGCGTCCTGAGGTCGCGGGTGTCAGGCGGTCGGCGCGGCGGCGCGGGTGCGGCGGTGCCGGCCGTACCAGGCGATGCCGATGGCCACGCCGACTCCGACACCGAGCGCCGCGGCCGCGACCGGCACGGCCGGCCGCTCACGCAGGCGGCGGCCCAGCGGAATCGGGTGCCGGAACTCCAGCACCGGCCACGAGTTCTCCACCGCCAGCTTGCGCAGCGCCCGGTCCGGGTTGACCACCGTCGGGTGCCCCACGCACTCCAGCAGCGGCCGATCCGAGTACGAGTCGGAGTACGCGTACGAGTCGCTGAGGTCGTAGTCGCGTTCCAGAGCCAGCTCGCTGACCGCCTCGACCTTGCTCGGACCGGCGGCGTAGAACTCGACCTCACCGCTGTAGCGGCCGTCCACCACACCCATCCGGGTGGCGATCACGTCGGTGATCCCGAGCAGCTCACCGATCGGCCGGACCATCTCGTCACCCGACGCGGAAACCAGCACCACGTCCCGGCCGGCGGCCTGGTGCTCCTCGATGAGGGCGGCCGCCTCGGCGTACACATAGGGGTTGATCAGTTCGTGCAGCGTCTCCGCGACGATCTGGCGGACCTGTTCCACCGGCCAGCCCTTGCAGAGCGTGGCCAGGTAGTCCCGCGTGCGGGCCATGGTCTGCTCGTCGGTGCCGCCCAGCCGGAACATCAACTGCGCGTACGCCGACTTGACCACGTCACGCCGAGTGATCAGCCCGTCCCGGTAGAACGGCCGACCGAATGCCAGTGCGCTTGACTTGGCGATGACGGTCTTGTCGAGATCGAAGAAAGCGGCGCTGCGGCCCACGGCGCGAAAGTCTAGCCCGACAGCGGCGCGGAGGCGTCCGCCCAGGGTCATGGAAGTGGATGAGCACCCGCAGGAGTGACGGCGGTCACATCTGATGTGCAAGAAATTAGCTTTGCGTGGACTGAACACCACTCGACGTATAAGGGTCGGCTGCGGCATGCTTGTCCTCGCGACGGGAGTTCACATTCCCGACGCCGCAGGCCTCGGCGGTTGCACCCCCCGTAACCGCTGAGTCGGTTCGGCTCGACCCCCCCGGAGCCGAACCACAAGACGACCCCCGTCTCCCCCCGACGGGGGTCGTCCCTTTGCGGCTCCCCCTTCCGGCGCAGGTGAAGGTGCATTCTCCGGGCCGGCCGGGTGCGGCTCCGGGCGGAAAGTCAGCGAATCGTCAGCGAACGTCAGCCGGACCCGATCGGCGTAGTCGTCGGGCGTGTGCGTGTACCGGTCCAGCGTCGTTGACGCCTTCTCATGGCCCACCACCCGCCGCACCACGTTGACCGGCACCCCCTCCGTCACCAGCCACGTGATGTACGAGTGCCGCAGGTCGTGGAACCGCAGCCCGCCAACCGCCGAGGCCGCCGCGTGCGCCACCGCCGCCGCCTCGGTGGCGAACTCCGACCGCTGCTCCCGCCCGTCCCGATCCGGCCAAACCGCCAACCACCGGCCCGGCGCCACCTCGGTCACGCGCCCGAGCAGACCGGCCCGCACCAGCGACGGCAGCCACACCCGCCGCCGGAAGTTCGACCGCCGCTGCGGCCCGCCGTCCCGGTCGGCGAAGACCAGCGCCCGGCCGTCCGGCGAGCCGGCCCCGCGCCGCCGGCGCAGCTCGTCGACGAGGAACCGCGGCATCGGCACCGCGCGCACGCCGGCCCGAGTCTTCGGGTACGCCCGCAGCACGATCCCGCCGTGGGTCTCCACCGCCACCTGGGCGACGTGCACGAGCCCTCGGTCGAGGTCGACCGCTTCCCAGGGCAGACCCGCGCACTCACCCCAGCGCAGTCCCGCCCCGGCGGCAGCGCAGACGATCCCCCGGTGTTCGGCCGGCACGGCCGGCAGCAGCCGGCCGAGGAACATCTCCCGGCTGATCGTGCCGGCACGAGCCTCACCGGCCCGATTTCGCGGTATCCGCACCCCCTCGCACGGGTTCACCGCGATCAACCGCGCCCGGATCGCCGTCTGCATGATCATCGACAGCATCCCGAGATGCTTCGCCGTCGTCGAGGGCGCCAAGGTTCGGCCCAGGTTGGTCACCCACTCCTGCACCGCCAGGTAGTCGATCCGCGCCAACGGCCAGTCCGCCCACTGTGGCAGCAGATGCGCCCGCAACATCGATTCCGTCCGCTCGACCGTCCGAACCTCCACCGACCGCCCGGCCAGCCACCGCGTCACGAACTCACCGAACCGCAGCCGCCCCGCGTGCGGGTCGACGTACGTGCCCCGGTTGATCGAGCCCTCCACCTCGGCCAGGTACGCGTTCGCCTCCTTCTTCGTGCGGAACGTCTTGGCCTTCTGTCGGTTCGCCGAGTCCCGCCAATTGGCCCGGTAGGTCCCGGCCGGCGTCTTGTTCACGAAGCCCACGGTCACCAACCCCTGCGCGGCGAATCGGTCCCGGTCGCCGAGAGCCCGCCGGCCGCCCCGTCCAGCCAGGCGTGGAAGCGGCTGCGCGGCACCACCCAGCGGCGCCCCAGGCGCTCAGCGGGGATCTGCCCGGCCCGGACCAGGGCGTAGGAGAGGCGGCCTCACCGACCCGAGGGCAGGCCTGCCGCAGCTCGAATGGAACGATGTTGGACAAGATTTCCCCCATGGTTCAGGCCGCGAGCGCGGCAGGTTGATCGGATGACGGCGTGCCCGCGGCTGTTCGTAGGCGTGCGGTGTCGAGGTCTGTGCGCCAGCGGATGCGTGCGGATATGGCGCGCAGGAGTCGGTGTTCCAGGGGTGGCACGTCGGGGTCTTCGGGTCGGGCGAGTTCGAACCGGTACCGCTTGGATCCGTCCGTGTCGTCGGCCGCCTGGTCGTGCTGGTCGGTGTCGGCCATGCCGCCGGCGAGGATGGCGCGTACCCATGCGCGGTTGTCGGCGCGGTGGTCGGCGAGGGTCTTGCCGGACCATTGGCGGGAGACGAGGACGCGGCGGCCGGTGAAGCCGAGGGTGGAGCGTTGGTGCACCTTCCCGGTGCAGCGGCCCGGGGTCAAGCCGGCCTTGACGCCGTCGGGCTGGACGCCGTAGAGCAGCCAGTTGGCGCACGTCGGCGAGCACGGCAGCACCGAGAGTTCGGCGTGGAGGCGGTCGAAGTGTGCCTTCTGCGGGTCGGAGCGGGGCTTGGCCTGGTCGGTGAGGTCTTTGGTGACGTACTTGGTCACATAGCGGATGGACCGTTCGGCGTCGCGGGTGCCCTGGTCGATGCCGCGGGCGTCGATGCGGCCGAGGCGGGCGACGTAGGCGGGTCGGCTGTCGGGCTCCTCCAGGGCGTCGAGGGCTTCACCCCAGGTGGGCAGCGGCTCACGGGTTTTGGGGTCGACGTATGCCTGTCGGTCGACATCCCAGACCGGCGGCTTGTCGACCCGGTAGACCGGTTCGTCGAACAGTGGCCACCAGACCTGGTGGTAGGTGGCGGCGGCGATCTGCTTGAGCAGCCGACGCGGCAGGGTGCCCCGGATCGCGAAGTGCGCGTGTGGGGCGAGCCGGCGTTGCAGCTCGACGGCGCCGGCGTATTGGACGTTCCAGCCGGCGGCGCGGCGGACGTTCTGCCACCACCGGTCGAGGACCCGGGCGAAGTGGATCGCATCCAACGCTGCGCGCCGGTAGTCGTACCCGGCGGGGTCAACCGGGGTGCCGAGGAGGTCATCGTGCGGGCCGTGCCGTGTACCGCACTCACACGGCGCGACGTAAGGCGTGTTTCAGAAGTCGTGGTGGCCGGTGAAGGTCGCGGCGTGGCGGTGATCGACAACTGAAGAGGTCTCCGGTATCTGGTTCTGCGACCAAGCAAGAACGTCATACCGGAGACCTCGTGGCCACCTTAGCGGTGACGAGGCGGCACGACCTCACCGACGCTCAGTGGCAGCGGCTCGCCGCGCTGCTGCCTGCCGCGTCGGCGAAGGGCCGGCCGCCGAAGTGGGAGAAACGGCAGCTCATCGATGGGATCAGGTGGCGGATCCGGATCGGGTCGCCCTGGCGTGACGTCCCGACCGAGTACGGACCCTGGCAGACGCTCTACGGCCTGTTCCGTCGCTGGCAGCGCGACGGCACCTGGGACAAGATCCTGGCCGCGTCACAGGCCACCGGCGATGCGCAAGGCCGGATCACCTGGACGGTCAGCGTGGACTCGATGACCAGCCGCGCCCACCAACACGCCGCCGGCGCACGCAGAGACGGCCACCTGCAGAAAGAGCCACCCGGTGGCGTGCACGACGAACCCGCCGATCACGCCCTCGGACGATCTCGCGGCGGTCTGACCACAAAGACGCATCTGGCCTGTGAGCAGGGACAGAAGGTCCTATCGATGGTCGTGACCGCCGGGCACCGTGGTGACAGCCCTCAGTTCATCCCAGTCCTGCGCCGTATCAAGGTGACCCGCCTCGGAGTGGGCCGGCCCCGCACCTGCCCCGACCTCGTCCTGTCCGACAAGGCCTACACCAGCCGCGGAAACCGCGCCTACCTGCGCAAGCGCGGGATCAAGGCGTGCATCCCGAGCAAGAAAGACCAGGACGCCCACCGCAAAGCCAAGGGCAGCCGCGGCGGGCGGCCGCCGAAGTTCGACCGAGACCTCTACCGGATGCGACATGCCGTCGAGAACGGCATCGCCCGACTCAAGCGCCACCGCGGCGTGGCCACCCGCTACGACAAGTTGGCCGTCCGGTTCCAAGCCATCCTGACCATCACCATCATCTGCGAGTGGCTCTGACCGGCTTATGAAACACGCCTTAGGCCACCAGCGTCACCAAGATCCATCCGTGTTCCTTGCCTCTGATCGTCCCTACTCGGTAGATGGTAGGGAGTCCGTGCTTGCTCCGGGAGATGGCCAGGGCTAGCCGGGTCTGGACGAAGTGGAGTAGCAAGCAGGGCTAAGCTATTACAACTCAGCGAACGGGTCTGCTGCCCGGGTCTGCTGCACCGATAGGTGACGTCTGAGATGGCTTGCCCTGTGGGCGGGCTGGAAGGATGTTGCTGTGCCCAAGCCCTACCCCGAGAGTTCCGTGTCGACGTTGTGCGTGTCGCTCGTGACCGCGAGCCAGGCGTGACGGTTGAGCAGGTCGCGAAGAACTTCGGAAGGCACCCGATGACGTTGTTCAAGTGGTTGCGCCAGGCCGACGTCGACGCCGGCGTCTCGCCCGGGACGTCCAGCTCCGAGTCGGCCGAGCTGCGGGAGGCGCGTAAGCGGATCAGGTTGTTGGAGCAGGAGAACGAGGTCCTGCGTCGGGCTGCGGCCTACTTGTCGCAGGCGCATCTGCCGGGAAAAGGCTCTACCCGCTCGTGAGCGAGCTGGCCGCCGACGGGATCCCCGTGGCGGGGACGTGCCGGGTACTACAGATCGCTCGTCAGCCCTACTACCGGTGGCTTGCCCACCGTGTCACCGACGCTGAGCTGGCGCAGGCGTATCGGGCGGACGCGTTGTTCGACGCCCATCGCGACGACCCGGAGTTCGGCTACCGGTTCCTGGCCGATGAGGCCCCGCGCTGCCGGCCAGCCGATGGTCGAGCGCACCGCCTGGAAGACTTGCTCCGGTATGGGCTGGTGGAGCGCGTTCAGCAAGCGCAAGCGTCGGGGCAAGGGCGGCAAGGTCGGTCCGCCGGTGCACGACGATCTGGTGCGCCGCGACTTCACGCCGACGGCCCGAACCGGTTGTGGCTGGCCGACATCACCGAACACTGCACCGGTGAGGGCAAGCTCTACCTGTGCGCGATCAAGGACGTGTGGTCCAACCGGATCGTCGGCTAATCCATCGACTCGCGGATGAAGTCGAGGCTGGCCGTCAACGCCCTGCACAACGCCGTAGCCCGCCGTGGTGACGTGGCCGGCTGCGTGCTGCACACCGACCGCGGGTCGCAATTCCGAAGCCGGAAATTCGTCCACGCCTTAACCAGCACCACGTAACCGGGTCGATGGGCCGCGTCGGCGCCGCTGGCGACAACGCTGCCATGGAGTCGTTCTTCGGCCTGCTGCAGAACAACGTCCTCGACCGCCACACCTGGACGACCCGGCAACAGTTGAGGACCGCGATCGTGACCTAGATCGAACGGACCTACCACCGCCGTCGACGCCAACGATCCCTGTCCCGGTTGACCCCCGTCGAGTACGAGCCCACCATGACCCCACCGGCCAGTCAGGCCGCGTGACTGAAACTGTCACCTATCGGTGCAGCGGACCCGGAACCGTCAGCAGCGAGGTGTCTTCGTGGACGAGATCCTGACGCTGCTCGAAATTCTCACTGCAAACATGGAACCTTGGACCGAGGTTGCGAAGCTGCCCAAGAGCGGCGGGCAGAACGGCAATATCCCCGGACTGCGCAACGAGTGGATCAACATGACCGCCGCTGGTCTTAACGTCATCGGTCACGTAGCGTTCCAGATCAACAAGATCCCGGATCTCGCCACGCGTATCGCCCTCTATAAGCGGTCTGGCAACCGACATCCCTTGGCGTCGATCGGACCCCTTCGCCGAACCTGCGCGGCTGACGACGTGCGATGTTGGCCCCGTCCATCCCGGACGGGGCCGCTTGCTGGTCCTGCCGGTCGTCTGGCGGGAGCCTAGCTGCTGGAAGTGGTAATGGTGCACGATGGCCGCGGCTTGGGACGTCGAGCCATTATCTCGCAAGTCACTGGACCGTCAGCTGATGCCATGCCGCATCGCAGCTCTCGATCATGCTTGACGACACAACCAGGATCAGCCGGGCCGACAAGCCCCTCATCGCCGCAGTTTCAACGAAAGTTCAGCGACAAGCCGAGATAGTCGGAGAACAACCGGTCTGTCTGGCATCCTGGATCGGAGCACGGCCAGTGACTGTTGGTAGCTAGAGAGAAGCTCCTCCGGGCTCTCAGAGCTATCATCGAACATGTTCATGCCGAATCGAATAGTGTCATCCAACAATGACTGCAAGCTTGCGGCCTTGTCGGCTGCAATGACTAGGAGAGAATCTTCCCCGTACTCGCACATCCGCCGCAGCTGCAGTTCCTTGCGTTCAGCCCAAGACATTTCCCTTCTCTGAAAAAAGTCGGCGTCAGTGCAATCTGCGACAATCCTATAGATCCTTGCACCGAACTCTTCCCGCAGTTCGTCGCGAGACACCGGCTGGTCTTCGAGTACATCATGGAGCAGGGCGGCAACGGCGACGTCCTCGCCGCCGCCCTCCTCGAGAACGATCGCTGCCGTAGTCATCAAGTGGGAGATGTATGGCGTGTTCGTGTTATGGCGGACTTGATGGCTGTGCTTCTGGAGTGCCCACGAAAAAGCGCTCGCAAAGCGGTCAGTCAACAGCAGCTCCGTCGTGGATATCATCGCTGAGCTCCTCTCATTGCGTGTTAGATATCTCTTGCGCGAGCCGAGACAGCGGGAGGTGTAGCTCCCTCAAAGCAACTCTACCTCCTAGCTGTATGCCAGCACGTGGCATTTCGTCTGAATCTCGGTAGAACACGTTTGCTGTCCGCCGCTCCCGTGGTCCCCTAAGAACAAGCGTGGCGCACGGGGAATCGCGGAGTGTCAAGGCCTGATGAACAACATCGGCGGGCGTCGCATAAACGCCCTTCAGAGGAGCTCGCTCAATAGTCCGAAAGGGTGTAAGCGATACCGATCTTCGAAGTCGAAGTCGCGCAAAACGCCCTGAAAAATAGGGTTGGTATTCGTAGAGGTGCCATCTAGGGATCGCTGCTTGCGTCGACTCCTGCTCTAACTCGATAAACCTCTGGCGGCCTGTGAGTAAGACGGAACAGAAGCCGAAGCGATGGTTGTGTGGCCTAGAGATGTGCAGTTCATCCCCCGCCGCTGGCCAATAGTGTAGGGTTAGACGGGCCTTCGACTTAGGAAACTCAGCTAGCAATACCTTGGTGAAGCCATTTATGTGCCGATAGGGCGTTCTGCTTGCAGGCAGTTGACCCGCCGCTATTCCTGAGGCCAGTCTTTTAAGGCCGTGCGCGATTTTTGTCGGCGTTAATTCCGCGAATTCCTCGCGGAGCATCCCGAATCGCTGCTCACGGTGCGTTTCCGGCAACCAGGTGGCAGGTGGGCCTATCTTACTCATTGGCGACCTCCTTCTGTAGGGCCACGTAATGATCGATCGCCGAGCGTACAGTCGTGCGCAGCCTCTGACGGAATGCAAGAACTGTGGAGATGTAAGCCAAGACGGGGCCAACCACTGCGAAGAGGAGTCCTATCCACAGTGGAATGTGCGAGTTTCGCCAAATGAAGATAGCAATCGACAGCGTCGAAATCGGTAAAGCCGCCAGGGAGGGTCGAAGGATGCGCAGCACGTTCTCATGACTGCCGATCCTTTTTGCGGCACCATCAGCCCGACGGCAGGCAGCACGCATATAGGAAAAGTCGGACCAGCCGACCCGGCGTCGAGGGTTTCTCAGCTTGGCCCATTCGGTATCCGATAGCTCAAATTCCATGGTCCGTATGCACTTGGCCGAGACCCTCTCACCTTGTCTCTTTACCAGGGCGGTCCCGAGTTCGGAGCATAAAACTCCAGCGACATAGCTTGTACAGGCAAGGCCTACCACGGTGCCAGCGCCCCCTAGAACGGCGGCGCCGCCTTGCAAGGCCTCATGGCCCAGGCCGGTATCATTCACCAGCAAAGCCACGGAGCCCGTCAATATCGCTCCAGGTACTACGAACTCGGTCAGCATGCCGTTGACGTCCATAGATGCAAGGTTACGACCGTCTCTGAAAATCTCGGGCGCTCGACAAGTTTGCCAACCGGCCGCTGGCGAGCCTGGCACCGCTGGACCACCCTCGTCATCGCCGCACACGCGTTCCTCGCCGCCGTAGCAGCGGCCAGCACCACCAGCCCGAACGGCTTTAATCCCGATCACCGTCAACGAAACCCGACGGCTGTTCCACGCGCTGGTCATCGAACCCACCCGACGCGTCGGCGACGTCATCGCCTGGTCCATCTACCGACGCCAACACCAAGCCGAAGCCAAGATCAGCCACTACGCCCGACGAGCCCTCACCGAGCCCTGAAACGGATCTCCTGCTGGAGTACTAGGAGGCGGCAGAATGCACCGGAAGCCTCGATGCGGATTGCCCGGCATATGGGAGGACGGCCTCCGGTAGCTGCTCGTCGAAGCCGATCACCACGAGCTGACACCAGTCGGCAGGCTCAGCGGGGGCCGGCCAGGGCCGCCCGCTGACCGGCGGTCGACAGCGGCGCTGACAGCAACGCCACGGGATAGCCACACACTGGCGAGCGCTGGGACGGACGAATCACCCCGAGTGTACGGCCGTTGCTGAACGCCTGCGGGCGCGGCGCACAGAGCTTGTAAGCGAGACGTCAGCCGCGGAGGCAGCAGCGCGGCCAGGTCACGGCGATCCGGCGACTACGGGTAGACGTCGCGGGTGGGCGGTAGCCAGTGCGGCCACCACGGCGGCTCTCCGGCTGGGCACAGAGCATTTTGCAGTGGCAGCCCGGCAAGCGCGAGGTACGCCCAGGAGAGAGCCACGACGACGACAACGGTGGTCAGGGCTGAGATTCCAGCCCGCAGGGCCGGGGTCGCCACCCACCGTCCAGTTACCGCGTATGCGCCGATGAGGGCCGCACCATGAGCGATGACCAGCACCGGAAGAACTACTACGAGCCCGAAGGCGTTGGCTGTTGCATTGACCCCGACATCACAAGAGGCATATGCGCCAGCCACCACGGAGCTTCCCGCGCAGGAGGCGAGCACGGCCAGGACCAGAGCTGCAAGAAGGTGGCGACCGGCAAGTAGCTTCTGACGGCTGGGTGCCTGAGCCACCGTGGTCTCCTTCGCGCAGTCGCGCTGGCCGCACGGATTCGATCACAGAGGGCTGTCGACAGCAACGAGCCGGGACCTGTGCAGCCGGAGCGCGCCGCAGGCGGACGGCCGGTTGAGGTGAAGGATGTAACCCTGGATAGCACCGCATCGGCCGCAGTGCCGGACGCGGCGCGTCAGCCGATCGTCAGCGAACGCCGTACCGCGCAGCTCGACTCGATCATGCTCGACGGCACGACCGGTGCGTCTGACCACGCGGAACGGCACTCGATCACACTCGCTGCTGGGTCAGGTCACTTTCCCCCCGTTACCTTTTTGATCGTCCCCAGCCGGGGACCCTCGGTTGCCCGGCCCGGTATGACTTCCTGCCCCTGTCGTTTCGATGATCCGGTGGGTGTTGTCGCCGGGTCGGGTGGCGTTGGCGGACCGCTGATAGGGACACGGCCACCCGTGTTGGGGTAGGTCTCTTCGTAACGTGGCTGCCGGCAGTCCGACGCTCAGACCAGCGGCCGAGGCCACGATGAGATACGTGGAGGCAGGTGCGGTGCACGACGGATACGGCGTCTACCTCGGCTTGGACGTCGGCAAAGAGGGTCACCACGCGGTCGGGTTAGCTCCTGGCGGAAAGCGGCTGCACGACGCGGCGCTGCCGAACACCGAGGCCCGCCTGCGGCAGCTGTTCGACAAGCTGGCCCGCCACGGCACGGTCTTGGTGGTGGTCGACCAGCCGGCCTCGATCGGCGCCTTGCCGGTAGCGGTGGCTCGGGCGTGTGGTCATCAGGTTGCTTACCTGCCCGGCCTGGCGATGCGGCGCATCGCTGATCTGCATCCGGGTGCGGCGAAGACCGACGCCCGCGATGCCTACGTCATCGCTGATGCCGCTCGCACCCTGCCCCACACGTTGCGACGGGTCGACGTCGGCGACGAGGCCCTGGCCGAGCTGGAAGTTCTGGTCGGCTTCGATGACGACCTCGCTGGCGAAGCCACCCGCGTGTCCAAGCGGATCCGTGGCTTGCTGACGCAGATCCATCCCGCTCTGGAACGAGTCCTCGGCCCCAAGGTCCACCACAAGGCGGTCCTTGAACTGCTGTCCCGCTGCGGCGGCCCCGTCGGACTGCGCAAGGCCGGCCGCCGCAAGCTGCTCTCGATCGTCGCCGTCCACGCACCACGCATGGGCGAACGACTGGTCGAGCAGATCATGACCGCCCTCGACGAGCAGACCGTCACCGTCCCCGGCACCCAGGCGGCGGAGACGATCCTGCCCCGCCTTGCCGACAGCCTCCGCGATGTCCTGCGCCAGCGCGGCCAAGTCGCCGGCGAGGTCGAGAGGATCCTCGATGCTCACCCTCTCGCCCCGGTCCTGACCTCGATGCCAGGCATCGGTGTCAGGACCGCCGCCCGGATCCTGCTCGAAGTCGGTGACGGCACCGCGTTCCCCACCCCCGGCCACCTGGCCGCCTACGCCGGCCTGGCCCCCGTCACCCGACGATCCGGCAGCAGCATCCGCGGCGAGCATCCGCCCCGAGGCGGGAACAAGAATCTCAAACGCGCCCTTTTCCTCGCCGCGTTCGCCGCCCTAGCCGACCCCGTGAGCAGGGCCTACTACGACCGCAAACGCGCCGAGGGCAAACGCCACAACGCCGCCCTCATCTGCCTCGCCCGCCGCCGCTGCGACGTCCTATACGCCATGCTCCGCGACAAGATCCCCTACCAACCACGCCCCACCAGCCCCGTCCCCGCTTGACCAAACCCATAGGGACACCCCCCCGACGGGGGTCGTCCCTTTGCGCCGCGAGCGTTCCGCCGCAGGTCACAGCCCCTCCCCGTCGCCTACGGGCGGCGTCCCCGGCATCGGGCGGGCTGAACCGTACGGCTTCCCGCGGTGCCCGGACTCCGGCCTGGTTGCAGATCGGTCTCAAGGCCCTGTCGCAGAACCAGCAGGCCGACATGATCGTCCGAGGTGGCTTTCTGCGGTACGGGGAGGAACGGCGTGGGCGCGAAGACGGCACTGCTGGCGTTTACTGACGGCGACATTCGTCCGGCGCTGCGTGGCGCCGGGCGATCGGCGCGAGCCGAAGTCGAGGCGTTGATACGTCGAGTCCACCCCGGCCACGTCGTCGAACCAGCCGACGACGACACCCTGCTCGACGGCGTCTACCCGCCGGACGGCGTCACGTACGCCACCGTGCTGGCCGGGGCGGAGCTGTACTGCGACCGACGGCTCGTGGTCGACCGCCCGTCCGAGCTGCCGGAGCACCTGCGCCTGGCCGGAGCAGGGCGGCGAATCATCATGCACGGGATGCACTCGGCAGTGGACTGGCTCGGCTTCGCGGTGTGGGAGGACGGCGTGCTGGTCCGGTCGCTGAGCCTGTCGCCCGACGGCGGCATCCAGGAGAACATCGGCGAGCCGTACGACTTCGAGCTGCCGTACTGGGCCGGTGAGCATCGCGTCGAGCCGGGCCCGTACCCGTTGCCGTTTCATCCCCTCGACCTCGGCGAGGAAGCGTTGCGTGCGCTGTTCGGCTTCGTCGTCGAGGGCCGTCCGTCCCCCGACGACATCGACCCCGACGATGTTCATCTGCACGGCTTCCGCGTGAGCGACCCGTCCGGCGAGGAACAGGCCGCCCGTCAGGCCGCATATGCGGAGGCACTGCGAGCCATGGGACCGCCGCGGAGGTACCGCATGGGGCCGGACGGAACGATGCACGAGATTAGCTCCTGACCCGCCGACGGGCGGACCAGCAGGCGCGTGCCCGGTCAGGTGAGGCCGAGCGCCGTGAGGAGTTGCGTGAACCTGGGCGCCACCAGCCGCCAGGAGCATCGGGTGGGGTCGGTCCAGAAGTCACTGGCGACGACCCTCGGGTCGGCGACGTCGGTGCGGTAGTCGAGCGCGAGGGCTACGTCGTCTCCAGGGTCCCGGTTGACCGCGATGAACACCGCGCGATCGGCATCGAGCCACGGCAGGGCGACCGGACGATTCATGCGGCTGCCGCGGGTCACTCGAAACAGCTGCGACAACGGGGCGTCGTCGGCGAAGAGGTCCAGGGCATTGTTCTCGAACCGCATTCCGTCAAGACTGGTGGGGAACATCAGTGGGTATTCGAACCACGGCATGACGCTCCGGAGCACGTGGTCTCCGGGGTGCCGCCAACGGTCCTGTTCCAGCAAGGTGGCCAGCGTGGTGGGCAGGGGGAGACCTCGGACCGTCCAATCCTGTGGACGAGGGCTCTTGTGCACGTCACCTCGCAACGTCAGATGTCCGGCAGGGCGGCCAGAGTAGCTGTTCACGGCGCGTAGGCGGGGTCGGCGACGGCCTCGGCGATGCGGGTGAGCCAATGCAGGTCGTTGGCCCGGGACTCCGGACTGGCCCCGGGCCTCAGGATGCTGCGAAGGAACTCGGCGGCATCGTCGAGGTGTCGCTCGCCGCGGTAGTAACTCAGCAAACTCTGATCCGGCTCGACCGGGCCGTAGCCCCGCCGGAAGAGCTCGGCCCGGCGCGCGTCGGCCGGGTGGTCGCCGAAGTCCCGGCTGTAGACGAACATCAGGTCCCGCTCGCGCGGCGCGAGCATCGGCGCGTCCCAGTCCACGACGTGTAGCGGACCGTCGCCGTCGGCGATCAGGTTGCCCGGGTGGATGTCGGCGTGGGCGATGACGTGCCGAGCGCGCGTGACACCGGACGCAAGCTCATCCACCGTGTCCGCCAATCGGTGCAGCGCGGTGCCGTACCGTTTCCAGAACGCGCCGAGGGCGTCGCTCGCCGCGGCCTGATCGCCGAGCGTTCGCAGCCGCTCGCCCGCGGTCGACCGATAGGTCTCCACCGGCAGGACGGCGGCGAGTTCGGCGCTCGGCGTGACCTGGTGCAGCCGGCCCAGGAACTCGCCGTACGCGATCCACTGGCCGTCGGTGAGACCGCGAGCCCACAGACTGCCGCCCTCATGGAACGGGTAGAGCAGCAGCCGGTAGCCCTCGAAGCCGTGTACGGCGCCGCCGTCCGGCAGGTCGATCGGCGCGACGACCTGCCGGAGGCCTCGCGCGCGAAGGAATCCGGGCAGCGCGACGGCGGCCCCTGTGAACTCGCCGCGGCGCAGCTTCAGGAAGTACCGCGCACCGCCGGTCGTGTCCACCCGGTACGCCCAGGCGTTCCCGTCGAGCCCCACCGGCAGGAACACGAGGTCGGCGACGCTCAGGGCCCAGGCGGCGGCCACCTCGGCGGCCAGCAGCGGCTCGTCGACGCCAGGTCTGTCGATCACGGCCGGAGCGTCGCAGCCGGGGTCCCGGCCGGCAAGCGAGTTGTGGTCGGGTCAGCGAATCACCGCGCGCGAGGTGTGCCTGGCCGGCTCGAAACACACCAGCGCTCCGCCGCGCTCGTCGGTGACCACCCAGGGATGACCGACGTACGTCTGCTGCCGGTAGGACTGCCCAGGCTCGAGCAGCGCGTACCGCTGGCGCCGGCCCTCGTAGTTGAGCCAGTAGACGGCGACGCGCTCCCGCCGGGTGTTGACGAAGTCGATGAACGTCTCCGGTCCGCCGCCGTGTGAACGCAGCCTCCGTTCGTGTGTCGGCGACAGCGGTCTGAGCTCGTCGGGCCCGGCGACAGGCGGTTTCGAAGACCTGGAACGGGAGGGCTTCGGCGACGCCGGCTGACTGGTCGGAGCGGCGGCCCGGCTCGGCTCGGCCGTCCGGGTGGGCAGGACGGAGCGGCTGGAGAGCGACACCGGCGGCGGCGACCAGGACGCCTCCGGTGGTTCCGCGGCACCCTTGGACAGCGCCGGGGATGCCAGGATCGCCTGCCCCTCGATCGGCGGTGGAAGGTCGGGGCGGCGGGGCGTCGCGAAGGCGCTGACGATGCTGGCGAGCACCACTACCACGAGCCCGACCGCGATCGCGGCGAGCGCTGCCGGTGACGGGTCGCGCAGCCAGGCCTCGCCGCCGGTCGGTCCGTCGGGCAGCGCGTGGCGCGGAGGTGGGGGAATCGCGAGGGGGTGCGATGAATCGGTCATGGCCTCGAATCCGCAAAGCCGGTGCCGTCCATGGAGCGGCGAGGGGTCCCCGATTATCCGTTACTGATCATCCCCGTAGTCAATGGCTGACCGTGCGTTCGCTGCTCAACCCTCGCGCCACATAGCAGATCCACTCCTCCGCCGAGGTCTGTCCACATCGCGTTCCGCCGTCCACAGGGGAGTCCACATCTCCCATATTCGGCTCATCGGCCGGGCAGGCTGCCGGGCACGTCCGAGTCCGACCGAGGGAGACAGCCATGCCGCCCCGCACTCCGCTCCCGCCGTACCGTCGCCTGCCTCTGCTCGTCACCTCCGACGGCGACCTTCTCGACGAGCTGTTGCGACTCGCGGCCGCCGGTGGCACCGAGGTCGAACTGGCCGCCGACCCGGCGGCCGCCCGGGCCCGCTGGGCGCCGGCGCCGCTGGTCCTCATCGGCGCCGACCAGGCGGCGGCCTGCCTGCGGGCACGCCTTCCCCGCCGCGCCCGCACGGTCCTGGTCGGTCGCTCCGGAGAACTCGATCCGGGTACGGAGTTGGCCGAGCTGATCGGCGCGGAGCACGTCGCGACACTGCCGGCGGCCGAGCCCTGGCTGATCGACCGGTTCGCCGAATGCGGGGCCGGCCCGGCGGGTCCGCCGTCGGGGCGGGTGGTGGCGGTGCTCGGCGGGCGGGGCGGCGCCGGGGCCAGCGTGCTCGCCGGCGGGCTCGCCGTCACCGCGGCCCGGTCACGCCTGCGCACGCTGCTTGTGGACGCCGACCCGCTCGGCGGAGGCCTCGATCTCGTACTCGGGTGGGAGCAGCTCGACGGGTTGCGCTGGCCCGAGTTGGCCGGCACGGACGGGCGCGTCGACCCGCCGTCGCTGGTCCGCGCGCTGCCCAGCCGAGGCGACCTGGTGGTGCTCTCCTGGGATCGCGGGGACCTGCGGCACCTGCCGGCCGAGGCGATGGCCGCCACTGTCGACGCCGGCCGTCGCGGGCGGGACCTGGTCGTGCTAGACCTGCCTCGGCACCTCGACGACGCGGCGGTGATCGCGCTCCAGGCCGCCGACCGCGCGCTGCTCGTCGTACCGGCCGAGCTGCGGGCGGCAGCCGCGGCGGCCCGGGTCGCCGCCCTCGCCGCGCCACACTGCGTCGACCTGTCGGTGATCGTGCGCGGCCCGGCGCCCGGCCGGCTCCGCGCGGCCGAGGTGTCCCGGGCGCTGGGCCTGCCGCTCGCCGGCA
Organism: Micromonospora sp. HB375; assembly: GCF_017872985.1. Classification (NCBI taxonomy): domain Bacteria; kingdom Bacillati; phylum Actinomycetota; class Actinomycetes; order Micromonosporales; family Micromonosporaceae; genus Micromonospora; species Micromonospora sp. HB375. Next base: position 284,619 of record NZ_JAGGJO010000001.1, read on the forward strand.
CGCTGCGGCCCGAGCCGGGGCTGTGCCGAGGGCTGGAGCGGGGCGAGGCGCCGGGCGCGAGCGGCAAGGGCCCACTCGCCGTCCTGTGTCAGCGGCTCGTGGACGAGCTGGTCGGGTCGTCGGCGGCGGGTGCGGCATGACCGGGCCGGCCGACCCCGGGGAACTGGCCGTCCGGGTCCGGCACCGGTTCGCCGCCGAGGCGACGCCGGTCACCCCGGCGGCGATCGTCTCGGCCGTACGCGCCGAACCGGCGACCGCGGTGCTCGGCGACACCACGTTGCTGCGGATCGCCGACCGGGTCCACGACGACCTGATCGGCGCCGGTCCGCTCGCGCCGCTGCTCGCCGACCCGCAGGTCACCGACGTGCTGGTGAACGGGGTACGGGTCTGGGTCGACAGGGGGCAGGGGCTGCGTCAGGTGGCGGTGCCGCTGGGCACGCTCGACGACGTACGCCGGTTGGCGCAGCGCCTCACCGCCGCTGCCGGACGCAGGCTGGACGACGCCGCGCCGTACGCCGACGCGCGGCTGCCCGACGGCACCCGGTTGCACGCCGTGCTGCCGCCGGTGGCGACCGACGGGCCGTACCTGTCGCTGCGTACCTTCCGGCAGCGGCCGTTCACCCTCGACGAGCTGGTGGATCGGGGCACGGTTGCCCGGCCGGTCGCCCCGCTGCTCGCCGCAGTGGTGGCCGGCCGCCTCGCGTACCTGGTCAGCGGCGGCACCGGCTCCGGCAAGACGACGCTGCTCAACACGCTGCTCGGGCTGGTGCCCGGCACCGAGCGGATCGTGCTGGTGGAGGACGCCGCCGAGCTGCGGCCGGTGCACCCGCACGTGATCGGGTTGCAGGCGCGCACCGCGAACGTCGAGGGCGCCGGGGCGGTAGGGCTCGGTGACCTGGTCCGGCAGGCACTGCGGATGCGGCCGGACCGGCTGGTCGTGGGCGAGTGCCGGGGCGCCGAGGTGGTGGACCTGCTCGCCGCGTTGAACACCGGCCACGACGGCGGGGCGGGGACGCTGCACGCGAACGCTCCGGCCGACGTCCCGGCCCGGCTGGAAGCGCTCGGGATGCTCGGCGGTCTGCCGCGCCTCGCACTGCACGCGCAGGTCGCCGCCGCGCTGCAGGTCGTCCTCCAGCTCCGCCGGACCGGCGAGGGACGGGTGCTGGACTCCATCGGCCTGCTGCTGCCCGACGGCCCCGACCGCGTGGTGACAGTGGTTCCGGCCTGGGTACGAGGACGGGGTCCCGGTCCGGCGGCCCGTGCGCTCGGCGCCCTGCTGCGGCAGCGGGGTGTGCCGGTGCCGCCGGTCCTCCGGGTGCCCGGGGCGGAACCGTCGTGACCGCGCAGCTCGGGCTGGTGGCGCTGCTTCTCGCGGTCGCGGCAGCGGCCGTCGCCTGGCCGGTACGCGCAGGTCGCGCCCGGCGACTGGCGGTTCTGGGCGGCGGCCCGGCCCAGCGGGCAGGCGGTTCGGGCCGTCCGCTCGACGCCGGGCCGCAGTCGTCCGGCCAGCCACCGGGCCGCGCTCGGGAACCACGTCGGCCCGGAGCCGGGCACCCGGCACATCAGTGGATCAAGCCCGGCCCTGCCGCAGACCGGGCAGGGCAGTGGACCGGCGTCGGGCCTGCTCGCGAGCCGGCGCAACGGGCAGGGGAGTGGGCCGGCCTCGGGCCTGCGTCCGCGCTGGCGCATCGGGCACGGCGGTGGGTCGGCCTCGGCCCGGGGACGCTCGCGGCGGACGGCGACCGGGCCGCCGGTCCGCCGGTCCTGTTCACGCCTCGACGCGCGCTACCCGTGGCGGCGCTGCTCGGCGCCGTGTCCGGGGCGCTGCTCGGCGGTCCGGTGGCGGCCCTGGCGCTGGCCACCTACGGCGTCCTCGCGGCCCGGGCGGTGCTGCGTCGGCGTACCCGAAGGGCGGCCGCGCTCGCGCACCGCCGCGACCTCGACCGGCTCGCCGCCGTCGCCGCCGACCTGCGGGCCGGGCTGCCGGCCGACCTGGACGACGGGCCGGGCCGGGTCGCGCGCCTGGCCCGGGCCGCCGGGAAGCTGGCTGACCGCACCGGAGCGCCCCTGGCCGACCTGCTGGAACGGATCGAGGCCGACGCCCGCGCCGCCGACCGGGGGCTCGCCGCTGCCGCCGCCCAGGCCGCCGGGGCCCGGGCGACCGCCTGGCTGCTCGCCGCGCTGCCCCTGGGCGGGATCGGCCTGGGCTACGGCATCGGGGTGGACCCGGTGGCGGTGCTCCTGCACACGCCGGTAGGTGGCGGCAGCGCGCTGGCGGCCGTCGCGTTGCAGGTCGGCGGGCTGCTCTGGGCGGAGCGGCTCGGCGTCACACCCGGGCGGGCCTCTTGATGTCCCGCCAGATGCTGGCCGCCGTGTGCCTCGGTGGCGCCGCGTCGCTCCTGCTCGTCGCCGTTCCGGCGGCCCGCCCGGCCCGGCGGTTGCGCCGGCTCGCCCCGGCGCCCCGGCGGCCCCGCCCGGCGTGGTGGCCGGATCGGGTACGGCTGGGCGCGGCGCTGGCCGGGCTGGCCGTGCCGGTGGTGGTCGGCGGCTGGACCGGTCTGTTCCTCGGGCTGCTGGCCGGTGTCGCCGCCGATCGCCTGCTCCGGCGGATCGAGCCGCGCGCCGTCCGGGAGCGACGGCTGCGGGAGACGGCCGATCTGCCGCTGGCCGCGGACCTGCTGGCCGCCGCGCTGCGGGCGGGCGCGCCGGTCGACCGTTCGGCGCTGGCGGTCGCCGAGGCGCTCGGCGGCCCACTCGCCGACCGGCTCGGCCGGGTGGGCCGCACGCTGGGCCTGGGCGGTACGGCAACCGAGGCATGGGCGCACCTGAGCTGCGTGGCCGGGGCCGAACCCGTGGTCGCGGCGGCGGTCCGGTCGTCGAACAGCGGTGCCGCGTTGGCTCGCGCGCTGACCCGGCTCGCCGACGACCTCCGCGCCGAACGGTCGACCGCCGCGGAGGCGGCCGCCCGGCGCGCGGGCGTGCTCATCGTGCTGCCGCTCGGGCTCTGCTTCCTGCCCGCCTTCATTCTCGCCGGTCTGGTGCCGGTGATCGTCGCTGTTCTCGGCGACGTGCTGTGAACCATCGAGAAGGGACGAACGACATGCGCAAACTCCTCACCCGCCTGCGGGGTGACGCCGGCATGAACACCGCCGAGTACGCCGTGGGCACGCTCGCCGCGGTCGCCTTCGCCGGCATCCTGTTGAAGGTGCTGACCTCCGGCAACGTGCAGTCCGCGCTGACCGCCGTCATCGACCGGGCCCTGAAGTGATCCGGCGCCGGTGGGCCGGCCGCTGGTTTCCCGCTCCGGCGCACCCGCTGGGCGTCCCGGCCGAAGCGGGCCCGATCCGCGGCGCTGCCGGCATCCGGGCCGGGGCGGTCGGGCGTGCCCTCGTCCGCCTGCTCCGCCGGGGACGTTCGTGGGCAGCGTGCGAGCGGGGCTCCTTCACCGCCGAACTGGCGGCCGGCCTGCCGGCGCTCATGCTGCTGCTCGTCGCGGGGCTGACGGCGGTGAACGCGGTCGGTACCCGGGTCGGCTGCGTCGACGCAGCCCGGGAGGCGGCGCTCGCTGCGGCCCGGGGCGAGTCCGGCGAGGTCGCCGGCCAGCGTTACGCCCCCGACGGCGCCGAGGTGTCGGTGACTGTGGCAGGCGACCGGGTCACGGCGACGGTTCGGGCGCCGGTCCGGACGTTCGGCGCGCTGCTGCCGCGACTGAGCGTGTCGGGGCAGGCGGCAGCGGCCGTGGAACCCGGCGCGCCGGGGCCGGTGCCGTGACGGCCGCCCGGTCGTCGCGCCAGACCGCCGCCGAGCGGGGCGGAGCCACTGTGTGCCTGCTCGCGATCGGGCTGGTGTTCGTGCTGGTCGGGATGTTCGGCGCGGCGCTCGGGGCCGCCCGCTGTGCTCGGCACCAGGCCCGCAACGCGGCGGACTTCGGGGCGCTCGCCGGTGCCGGGCGGGTGCTCGACGGCGTCGAGGGCGCGTGCGCTCGCGCGGCCGAGCTGGTGGCGGCCAACGGCGGCCGGATGACCGGCTGCCGGATCGACGGGCTCGATCTGATCGTCACGGCGCGGGTACGTGTCGAGCCGCTGCCCGGGCTGACCCGGGACGCCACCGCGACGTCCCGGGCCGGGCCGGCCCGGGACACCGACGGTTGAGGCGGCCGAGCCGGGGGCGTCGATCGCTGGCGCTCCGGGCTCGGCCGGCGGGTGGAAAAGGTGGCGCGGGGTCAGCGGGACTGGAGCGCGTCCAACCCGACGGCCATCGCGATGACCAGGCGACGGTCGATCTGCGGGTGGTGGATGTCGACGACGTACCGGTCGCGCAGGCCCCACTTCTTGTCGACCGAGAACACCGGCTGGCCACCGGCCACGAAGTCGAAGTGGTACGGCAGCCAGGAGAGCGAGTCGACGAACCGGCGCAGCAGCGCGACCGGCAGGCTGCGCTCCTGCCCGGTGGCCGGCGGCAGCCCGGGCTGCTCGACGTGCCACGTCGAGCGCAGCAGCGACTGCGCGAAGTCCTTGCGGAACAGCCCGATCGGGTTGCCGGCGTGGTCGGTCACGTCGTATGTGGCGCCGAGGTCGAGCCGCTGCCGGGCCTTGAACCCGAGAAGGGGGTACTGCTTGGAGTCGTCGGTGTAGATGGTCACCTGCTCCTTGAAGGCGAGCCGCTTCTGCTGCGCGAACGCGAGCAGCCCGGCCTCGGAGCCGTCGGGTGCCGCGGCGTGCACCTCGTACTGGTTGACCATCATCCGGATCCGCTGTCGGACGATGAACCGGTTATGGGCCTGCAGGTTGTCGAGCGACATCAGATCTCCTTCGAGGGGTCGCCGGAGTCTCGCACAGCAGGCCCGCCGCCGCTTGCCCCCGCTCGCGCCAGGATCACCGCTCGCGAGGGCCTCCGGCTTCCGGGCACCCACCCACCCCACAAGGCGAACGACGACGAAAGGTCAACGACCGCCGTCGACCGTGGCCTTCATCGCCCAACTGTTCAGCACCTGGTGAATGCCGCGCAGGCGCTCGTTGATCTGCTCCAGCCGCTCCGCCTGGGCGAGCGTGGCCAGCGCGGTGCCCAGCGCGATCTGCTGGTCGGGGGTTAGGTTTTCCTGGTCGATGGTGTAGAGCAACTCGACGGTCTCGGCGATCGTGTCGGCCACGGCGGCACCTCCGGCGGGACGGGTCTGGGGTCACCTGCGCTACCGGAAATGATGCATGGAAGCGCTCCCATACATCAATGCCCCGAGGGCCCTGCCCTCATGCACCCGTCCCACCAACCAGACCCCCGGGGCCACGGCCCACCTTGATCGACACCAGTTCGGCGAAGTGGCGGGGTCCAGCACCCGCCGATACAGCAACCTCCCCGAACTGGCGGGAGGCCCCACCCGACGGGCGCGGACCAGGTCAGGCGGGTGGGCCGCCGGCCGTCTGAGCTGGGCGGGCCACCCGGTCGCCCTGCCGGGGCAACACCTCGCCGCTCCCCGGGCCGTCCGCCTCCGGGCCGGCACCCGCCTCCGGGCCGTCCGCCTCCGGGCCAGAGGTGGGCGGGTCCGGGTCAGACACCGCGTCCGGGCCGCCGACCGTGGCGAGATTCGCCAGCACCACGTCGAGGACCTTCACCGCCTCTGCCTTCGCCAGCGGGTTGTTGCCGTTTCCGCACTTCGGGGACTGGACGCAGGACGGGCACCCGGTCTCGCACCCGCACTCGGCGATCGCGTCCCGGGTGGCGCGCAGCCAGGCGGCGGCGGTGCCGTACGCCCGCTCGGCGAAACCCGCCCCGCCGGGATGCCCGTCGTAGACGAAGACCGTGGGCGCCTCGGTGTCCGGGTGCAGGGCGGTGGACAGCCCACCGATGTCCCAGCGATCGCAGGTCGCCATCAGCGGCAGCAGGCCGATGGCGGCGTGCTCGGCGGCGTGCAGCGCGCCCGGCACGTCGGCCGCCTCGACACCGGCGGCGGTCAGCGACTCGGGGGAGAGCGTGAACCACACCGCGACGGTGCGCAGCTCGCGGGCCGGCAGGTCGAGCGGGCGGGTGTCGATCACCTCGCCGGTGGCGATGCGCCGCCGCTGGTACGACACCACCTGGCTGGTCACGTCCACCTCGCCGAGGAAGAGACCGACCGGGCCGGCGTCCACGTACGAGCGGACCGACACCACCGACAGTGAGGTGACGTCGCGGGCGTGGGTGGACCAGTCCGGCTCCTCGGCGTGCACGAGCGCGCACCCGTCGGCCAGGTCGAGTGAGTCGACCACGTACGAGACGCCCTGGTGCAGGTAGACCGCGCCGGTGTGCAGCAGGAAGTGCGACGATCCGCCGTCGACGGTGCCGAGCAGCCGGCCGGTGGACTCCTCGACCACGCACACGGGGGCGCCGCCCTCGCCGCGCAGGTCGACCTCGGGGCGTTCCCGGTGCCGCCAGTACCAGCCGGTGGGCCGCTGCCGCAGCGCCCCCGCCTCGACCAGCGAGTCCACCGCCTCCTTCGCGCCCTCACCGAACAGGTCAAGGTCGGCGGGGGTGAGCGGGGACTCGTGGGCGGCGCAGGCGAGCTGCGGCGCGAGGACGTACGGGTTGGCGGGGTCGAGCACCGTCGCCTCGACCGGCCGCCCGAACAGCGCCTCCGGGTGGTGCACCAGGTAGGTGTCGAGCGGGTCGTCGCGGGCCACCAGCACGGCGAGCGCCTCGTCGCCGGAGCGCCCGGCCCGCCCGGCCTGCTGCCACAGCGACGCGCGGGTGCCGGGCCAGCCGCAGATCAGCACCGCGTCCAGCCCGACCAGGTCGACGCCGAGTTCGAGCGCGTTCGTGGAGGCGAGCCCGAGCAGGTCGCCGTGCAGCAGCGCCCGTTCCAGCTCGCGGCGTTCCTCGCGCAGGTAGCCGGCCCGGTAGGCGGCCACCCGCTCGCCGAGGCCGGGGACCGCCTCGTCCAGCGACCGCCGGGCGTTCGCGGCGACCACCTCGGCGCCCCGGCGGGACCGCACGAACGCGAGCGTGCGTACCCCCTCGACGACGCTGTCGGCGAGCAGGTCGGCGGTCTCCCGCAGCGCGGAGCGCCGGACCTGGACGAGGTCGGCGTCGGGAGCCGAGTCGGAGGGCGGCAGCAGCGGCGGCTCCCAGAGCGCGAACGTCACGCCGCCGCGCGGCGACGTGTCCTCGGTGACGGCGGTGACTGCTAGACCGGTGAGCCGCCCGGCCGCCGTCGCCGGGTCACCCGACGTGGCCGAGGCCAGCAGAAACACGGGGGTACGCCCGAAGCGCGCGCACTGCCGCCGCAACCGCCGCAGTACGTGCGCGACGTGTGAGCCGAAGACGCCCCGGTAGGTGTGGCACTCGTCGACCACCACGTACGCGAGGCGGCGCAGGAACCCGGACCAGTGGGCGTGACCGGGCAGGATGCCGTGGTGCAGCATGTCCGGGTTGGTCAGCACGAACCGGGAGTGCCGCCGGATCCACTCCCGCTCGGCGCGCGGCGTGTCCCCGTCGTAGGTGGCGGGGCGTACCCCGTCGAGGTCGAGACCGGCGACGGCGCGGAGCTGGTCGGCGGCGAGCGCCTTGGTCGGCGCCAGGTAGAGCACAGTGGCGCGCGGGTCGGCGAGCAGCGTGCTCAGCGCGGGCAGCTGGTACGCCAGGGACTTGCCGGACGCCGTGCCGGTGGCCACCACGACGTGATTGCCGGCGTACGCCAGCTCGGCGGCCTCGGCCTGGTGCCGCCACGGGGCGGTGACGCCGCGCCGCGCGAACGCCGCCCGCAGTTCCTCCGGCGCCCAGCCGGGCCACCCGACCGGCTCGCCGGCCCGCGCCGGGACGCGCTCGACGTGGGTGACCGGGTCGGTGGGGTGCCGCAGCCGCAGCCGGCGCAGCAGCTCACCCGGAGCACGCCGCGGGCCGGGGCTGTGGTCGGTCACGTCCTGCACTCTCGCACTGGTGTTCGGAATTGGGAACCGCAGGGTGGGGGTAAGGGAGGGGCGTGGCCGGTGATCCGAGAGGGCCGCACGGGGGATGGTTAGATGCCCTGGAGAGTTTACCGAGGAGGGGCCGATGGAGCTGTCGCTGGCGACCCGCGCCGTGGGGGAGCACACGGTGCTCGAGGTCGGTGGTGAGGTGGACGTCTACACCGCCCCCCGCCTGCGGGAACGGCTTCTTGAGCTGATCGACGGCGGGGCCCGCCACGTGGTGGTCGACCTGGGCCGGGTGGACTTCCTGGACTCGACCGGACTGGGCGTGCTGGTCGGCGCGCTCAAGCGGCTGCGCTCGGCCGGCGGCTCGTTCGCCCTGGTCTGCGACAAGGAGCCGCTGCTCAAGATTTTCCGGATCACCGCCCTGGACCAGGTCTTCCCGCTGCATCCGACGGTCGACGCGGCCATCGCCGCCGACTCCACCGGCGCGTGATGGCCACCGTCAAGCTTTCCTTCTCTCCGGCCCCGGTGCACGTGCGTACCGCACGCCTGGTCGGCGTCGCGGTGGCCCGGCGGGCCGGCGTACGCGAGGACCTGCTGGACGAGGTGCGCCTGGCCATCGGTGAGGCGTGCACGCGGGCGGTCGCGCTGCACCGGCAGTACGGCCTGGCGGATCCGGTGTACGTGGAGATGTCCGACACCGGTGGCTACACGGTCCGGGTGGTGGACCGGGCGCCGATCGAGGCGGGCCTCGGCCTGGCCGCGCTCGGGCCGGACGAGCTGGCCAAGGAGTCGCTGAGCGAGGACGCGCTCACCACCGGGGTGGGCTTCGCGCTGCTCGCCGGTTTCGTGGAGGACCTCCAGGTCCGCCCGGTCGACGAGGGCGTCGGCACCGAGGTCCGGATGACCTGGCCGGCCGGACGCGCCTGACCTTCCCGTTCACGTAGGCCGCGTTCCCCGCACGGGGAGCGCGGCCTCGTCGTGTTGACCGGGCCATATATCAGATTTCTTCGTATAACACAGTTACGAAGATCATCGAGACACGGTGCCCCCTGCCTGTGACCCTCGCCACGCCGGAGGGCTACAGTACCCGGGTTGTCAGCAAGTGATCCCGTCCCGTAGCCAGCGGGAACGGTCCGCCGGAGTGGGTTGGCGCGCGCTTGCGAGTCCGCATCCAGGCGTCGGCCCGTGCGTCTCCACCGGCCGGCGCGAGTTGTTCGGTACAGGAGGACATAGATGTCCGGGACCTTGGCCGCTGACGGCGGCGCACTGTCCCTTACCGGAGCCAACGTGACGTACGTCGTCATCGCCGCGGTCATCGCGCTGGTGGCGCTCGTCTTCGCGGCCGCCCTCACCAGGGCGGTCCTGGCGGCCGGTAAGGGAACCACAAACATGCAGGAGATCTCCGGCGCGGTGCAGGAGGGCGCGTCGGCGTACCTGCTGCGGCAGTTCCGCACGCTGGCGATCTTCGTCGTGATCGCCGTCGTGCTGCTGTTCCTGCTGCCGGTGCACGACACCGACGGCAACGAAACGCTGGTGAAGCTCGGCCGCTCGGCGTTCTTCGTGGTGGGTGCGCTGTTCAGCGCGTTCATCGGCGGCGCCGGCATGTGGCTGGCCACCCGCGCCAACCTGCGGGTGGCAGCGGCCGCGCGGGAGCGCGAAGGCGGACGCGAAGGCGCCATGAAGATCGCCTTCCGCACCGGCGGCGTGGTCGGCTTCCTCACCGTCGGCCTCGGTCTGTTCGGCGCGGCGCTCGTCGTGCTGATCTACCGGGGTGACGCCCCGACCGTGCTGGAGGGCTTCGGTTTCGGCGCCGCGCTGCTCGCCATGTTCATGCGGGTCGGCGGCGGCATCTTCACCAAGGCCGCCGACGTCGGCGCCGACCTGGTCGGCAAGGTCGAGCAGGGCATCCCGGAGGACGACCCGCGCAACGCCGCCACCATCGCCGACAACGTGGGCGACAACGTCGGCGACTGCGCCGGCATGGCCGCCGACCTGTTCGAGTCGTACGCGGTCACGCTCGTCGCGGCGCTGATCCTGGGCCGGGCCGCGTTCGGTGAGACCGGCCTGGTCTTCCCGCTGATCATCTCCACCATCGGCGTGCTCGTCGCGATCGTCGGCGTCTTCATCACCCGGCTGCGCGCCAGCGACCGCAACGGCCTGACCGCCATCAACCGGGCCTTCTACCTCTCCGCGCTCATCGCCGCGGTGCTCGTCGCGATCGCCGCGTTCGCGTACCTGCCGGCCACGTTCGCCGAGCTGGAGGGCGGGCTGACCGACGTCGACCGCAACCCGCGGCTGGTGGCCATCGGCGCGGTCGTGATCGGTATCGTGCTGGCCGCCGCGATCCAGGCGCTGACCGGCTACTTCACCGAGACCAACAGGCGCCCGGTGCAGGACATCGGCAAGAGCTCGCAGACCGGCCCGGCCACCGTCATCCTCGCCGGCATCAGCGTCGGCCTGGAGTCGGCCGTCTACTCGGCGCTGCTGATCGGCGCCGGCGTGTTCGGCGCGTTCCTGCTCGGCGGCAGCTCGATCACGCTGTCGCTGTTCGCCGTCGCGCTGGCCGGCACCGGCCTGCTCACCACCGTCGGCGTCATCGTCGCCATGGACACGTTCGGCCCGATCTCCGACAACGCGCAGGGCGTGGCCGAGATGTCCGGCGACATCGACGAGCACGGCGCGCGGACGCTCACCGAGCTGGACGCCGTCGGCAACACCACCAAGGCGATCACCAAGGGCATCGCGATCGCCACCGCCGTGCTGGCCGCCACCGCGCTGTTCGGCTCGTACACCGACACGCTGCGCTCCTCGTACGAGGACGCGGGCGTGAACGACGTCGGCAACGAGATCCTCAACTCGCTCAACGTCGCCAACCCCCGCAACCTGGTCGGCCTCATCATCGGCGCCGCGGTGGTCTTCCTCTTCTCCGGCCTGGCCATCAACGCGGTGTCCCGCTCGGCCGGCGCCGTGGTGATGGAGGTACGCCGCCAGTTCCGTGAGCTGCCCGGCATCATGGACCGCACCCAGCGGCCCGAGTACGGCAAGGTCGTGGACATCTGCACCCGGGACGCCCAGCGCGAGCTGCTGACCCCCGGCCTGCTGGCCATCCTGGCCCCGATCGCTGTCGGCTTCGGCCTCGGCCCGGGCGCGCTGGCCGCGTACCTGGCCGGCGCGATCGGCGCGGGCACGCTGATGGCGGTGTTCCTGGCCAACTCCGGTGGCGCCTGGGACAACGCCAAGAAGCTGGTGGAGGACGGCGCGTACGGCGGCAAGGGCTCCGACGCGCACGCCGCCACCGTCATCGGCGACACCGTCGGCGACCCGTTCAAGGACACCGCCGGCCCGGCGATCAACCCGCTGATCAAGGTGATGAACCTGGTCTCGCTGCTGATCGCGCCGGCCGTGGTGGCCTGGAGCGTGGGCAACGACCAGAACAACCCGCTGCGCATCACGATCGCCGTGGTCGCCGCGCTGATCATCGCGGGGGCCGTGGTGTTCAGCAAGCGCAAGGGCGTGGCGATGACCGACTCGGACAGCGACGCCGGCAAGCCGGACCAGCGCCCGGAGACGGTCAACGCCTGAGGTCCACGCGACGGCTCCCGGCCGGTCCCGGCCGGCCGGGAGCCTCGTGCCCGGCAAACCTGAGCGGTGGCGGTTCCGCCCGGAGGTCGTACGCTGCAACGCATGCGTACGCGCCGGGCGGCAACCGCCGGAAAGCTCACGGTGGTCCTGGCCACGCTGGTCCTCGTCGTCGCCGGGTGCGGCGGCGGCCCGAGCCCCCGGGTCTGGGCCGCGTCGGTGTGCCAGGCGCTCACCCCGTGGCGCGCGGAGATCTCCAAGCTGACCAGCAGCACCCAGCAGCAGATGACCGCGCAGACCACTCCGGCGCAGGCCAAGGAGAACCTGGTCCGGCTCTTCGCCGGCGCCGAGCAGGCCAGCGAGACGGCCCGGCGCAAGGTCGAGGAGGCGGGCGTGCCCGAGGCCGAGCGCGGCGCCGAGGTGTCCGCCGGGTTCCTGGGGTCGCTGAGCAAGATGCGCGACGCGTACGGCCGGGCCCGGTCCGCCATCGACGGGCTCGACACCGCCCAGGCCGGTCCGTTCTACGACGGCGTGCGCGCCGCCGTGGACACGCTCAACAAGGAGTACGACGCGAGCGCGCTGGACACCAGCAAGCTCAACTCGACCGAGCTGAAAGAGGCCTTCGACGAGGTCCCGGAGTGTCGCTGACCCCTCCCACCCCGAAACCGGCCCGCCAGCCCTCGCTGTTCTCCACCGAGGCGGCCGATCCCGTGCTGGCGGATCTCGCCGGCCTGCTCGCCGGGCCGGGTGAGGTGGGGCGGATGGGCGGCACGGCCCGGATCTCCGTGGTGGTGGACGCCGCCTGGCGGGTGCACGTGCTGGTGGCGGAGCTGGGTGCCCGGGGCGTGCCGGCGAGCTGGGAGCCGACCGAGGACGGGCGGCACCGGGTGCGCACCGCGTACACGAGCATGCTGGCGCCGCTCGCGCGGGCCTGGCTGCGCGGGGCGGTGAAGCGGCCACCGGCCCGATTCCACCTGGACGGGCGGCGGCTGCGGCTCTGGGCGGCCGCGGCCGGCACGGCCGAGCCGGCCGGGTTCCGGCTGCGGCTCGGACCGGCCGACGAGCCGTGCTGGCCGGTGGTCCGCGCCGCGCTGGCGGCGGTCGGCCTGCCGGCCGCGTTCGTGGAGCCGGACGAGGGCGGGCCCGCGTTCCGGATCGGCGGGCGGCGCATGTCGCGGCTCGCCGAGTTGGTGGGGGAACGGCCGGTCACGGCGCCGGCGGCGGAGTGGCCGGGCGCGCCCGGCTGACCGTCCGGTGTCCGAACCCGGACACCCGGAGACGGCTCCGCCGGGTGTACGCGATCGTCACAGTGACACGCCTGCCGCCCTACCCACGGTGTACCGTGACGCCGTCCGGCAGGGTGCGGCCGGCGGTCGCCGGGAGAGCGGCCCGTTTGCCGCCCACGAAACCCGGAACGCGGACGGCGCGTTACGTTGGACATCCGGACCGCCCGTGGTCCGGGTGGCGCAACACGGCCCGAAGCGGGCATGGCGTAGGAGTGAGGTCGGGGAGAGACGTGCCGAGCAACGCTGGAACCACCCGTCTGGTCATCGTCGAGTCTCCGGCGAAGGCCAAGACGATCTCGGGCTACCTCGGCCCGGGGTACGTCGTGGAGGCCAGCTTCGGCCACGTCCGGGACCTGCCCCGCAACGCCGCCGACGTCCCGGCGAAGTACAAGGGTGAGCCCTGGGCGCGCCTCGGCGTCGACGTCGACAACGGCTTCCACGCGCTCTACGTGGTGTCGCCCGACCGTAAGCAGCAGATCAGCAAGCTGGTGAAGCTGGCCAAGGAGGTCGACGAAATCTTCCTGGCGACGGATGAGGACCGCGAGGGCGAGGCCATCGCCTGGCACCTGGTGGAGACGCTCAAGCCCAAGGTGCCGGTCAAGCGGATGGTCTTCCACGAGATCACCAAGCCGGCCATCCAGGCCGCGGTGGCCAACCCCCGGGAGATCGACCGCGACCTGGTCGACGCCCAGGAGGCACGGCGCATCCTCGACCGGCTCTACGGGTACGAGGTCTCGCCGGTGCTGTGGAAGAAGGTCATGCCGAAGCTGTCGGCGGGCCGGGTGCAGTCCGTGGCGACCCGGATCGTGGTCGAGCGGGAGCGCCAGCGGATGGCGTTCCGCACCGCCGAGTACTGGGACATCCTGGCCACGCTCGCGGTGGCGAAGCCGGGCGAGGGCCCGCGTACGTTCAACGCCACGCTCGTCGCGCTGAACGGTGACCGGATCGCCACCGGCAAGGACTTCGAGCCGACCACGGGTCGTGTTCGCGCCGGAGCGGGTGTCGTCCACCTCGACGAGGGCGGGGCCCGGGGGCTGGCCGCCCGCCTGGCCGACCGGCCGTTCACCGTCACCCGGGTCGAGGAGAAGCCCTACCGCCGCCGCCCGTACGCGCCGTTCATCACCTCCACGCTCCAGCAGGAGGCGGCCCGCAAGCTGCGGTTCTCGTCGCAGCAGACGATGCGCACCGCGCAGCGCCTGTACGAGAACGGCTACATCACCTACATGCGTACCGACTCGGTGAACCTGTCCGAGACCGCCATCGCGGCGGCCCGCCGACAGATCGTCGAGCTGTACGGCGAGCGCAGCGTGCCGCCGGAGCCGCGCCGCTACACCGGCAAGGTGAAGAACGCGCAGGAGGCGCACGAGGCGATCCGCCCCGCGGGCGACAACTTCCGCACCCCGGGCGAGGTGGCCAAGGAGCTGTCCGCCGAGGAGTACAAGCTCTACGAGCTGATCTGGCGGCGCACCATCGCCTCGCAGATGACCGACGCGGTCGGCTCCAGCGTGTCGGTGCGCATCCGTGCCGTCTCCTCCGCCCAGGAGGAGGCCGACTTCGGGGCGACCGGCAAGACCATCACCGACCCGGGCTTCCTGCGCGCGTACGTCGAGTCCAGCGACGACGAGAACGCCGAGGCCGAGGACGCCGAGCGGCGGCTGCCCACGCTGGTCAAGGATCAGCCGCTGACCGCCGACGAGCTGGCCGCGCAGGGCCACCACACCCAGCCGCCGTCGCGCTACACCGAGGCGTCGCTGGTGAAGGCCCTGGAGGAGCTGGGCATCGGCCGCCCCTCCACGTACGCGTCGATCATGCAGACGATCCAGGACCGCGGGTACGTGACCAAGCGCGGCCAGGCCATGATCCCCACGTTCCTGGCGTTCGCGGTGATCGGGCTGATGGAGCGGCACTACCCGCGCCTGATCGACTACGACTTCACGGCCAGCATGGAGAACGAGCTGGACGAGATCGCCGGTGGCGACCACGCCGCCGTCGACTTCCTCACCTCCTTCTACTTCGGCAGCACCAACGGCGCCGGCGACCAGGCCATCGCGCACGCCGGTGGCCTGAAGAAGCTGGTCACCGAGAACCTCAGCGAGATCGACGCGCGCAGCGTCAACTCGATCCCGCTGTTCACCGACGACGAGGGCCGCGAGGTCGTCGTCCGGGTCGGCCGGTACGGGCCGTACCTGCAGCGGGCGCTCCCCGGCTCGGTTTCGGGCACGGCCTCGGTTTCGGGCACGGCCTCGGGTGAGGGCGAGGGCGAGGGCGAGGAGGGCGGCTCGCAGGGTGACCGGGCGCCGATCCCGGAGGGCCTCGCGCCGGACGAGCTGACCCCGGAGAAGGTGCACGAGCTGTTCCTCGGCGGCGGCGGTGAGCGCAAGCTCGGCGACGACCCGTCGACCGGCGAGCCGATCCTGCTCAAGTCCGGCCGGTTCGGCCCGTACGTGGCCAGCGGTGAGCGCAAGTCGTCGCTGCTGCGCTCGCAGTCGCCGGACAGCCTCACCCTGGAGCAGGCGTTGCAGCTGCTGCGCCTGCCCCGGCTCATCGGCGTGGCCCCGGACGGCACCGAGGTGTTCGCCAACAACGGCCGCTACGGCCCGTACGTCAAGCGCGGTGACGAGTTCCGCTCGCTGGACTCGGAAGACAAGATGTTCACCGTCACGCTGGACGAGGCGCTGGCGCTGCTGGCCGCCCCGAAGACGCGCCAGCGCCGGGCTGCCGCGCCGCCGCTGCGGGAGATGGGCAACGACCCGCTCACCGAGAAGCCGCTGGTGATCAAGGACGGGCGCTTCGGGCCGTACGTCACGGACGGCGAGTTCAACGCGTCGCTGCGGCGCGGGCAGACGCCGGAGGAGCTGACGCTGGAGCAGGCGTCGGAGATGCTCGCCGAGAAGCGCGCGAAGGGCCCGGCGCCTAAGAAGAAGGCCGCGAAGAAGGCTGCCCCGGCCAAGAAGGCAACGGCGGCCAAGAAGACGACGGCCGCCAAGAAGACGACCGCGGCGAAGAAGGCCCCCGCGAAGAAGGCGGCCCCCAAGAAGGCGACCTCAACCCCGAACGAGTGATCTTGGTACGGAGTCGCCCCTGGAAGGGCGTTTCCGTACCAAGATCTCAGCCGGGCCAGCCTGCGGATCGCAGGGCGGCACGCAACTGGGTGATCACACGGGTGGGGTCGTTGCGGACGGCCCAGGCGGGGAAGCGGAGCACCCGGTCACCGGTGGACCAGACGTCGTTCTGCCGCTGCATGTCCGCCCAGGCGGTCCTCGGGTCGAAGTGCTGCCCGCCGTCGATCTCGACGTGCACACGCCACCGCTCGAACCAGACGTCGAGGTAGCGCCGCCGCCCGGTGGCGTCTCGCCGCACGACCTGGAGAGACGGTTCGGGTAGCCCGGCCCGCCGGACTAGATCGAGGAAGTCGAGTTCGGCGAGGGAGTGGGCGCCGCCCGCCGCGTCGGTGGCGGTCGTCAGGATCAGGCGGTGGCGACGCGCCCGGGGAAGCCGTTCCAGCACCCGGTGCAGGTCGTCGCCCCAGACCAGGCGTTGCTGGAAGCCCGCCGCGATGACGGCCCGTGCCTCCTCGTCGGTCGCTGCCCACTGCGCCGCGTCGACGAGCGAGCGGGCCGGCATGGTCCGGCGGGGCCGGCCGATCGCGAGCACGTCCTCCGCCGGTAGCACTGTGGTGCGGTGGACCCGTACGCCAGGTGGTATCGCCCGGGTCTGGTGCCGGGCCGGCAGCAGCAGATGGATGAGTCGGCTCTCGTAGCGCCTGAGCCCCCAGCACTGGGCTGCGGTGAGTCCGCCCAATGTCGCGGCCGGTCCAGCCGCCAGCACCGCGATCCAGCGCCGCTCATCCGGGCCGACGGGACCGTCGTGCGTGACGTAGACCCGGGGGTGCACCTGCCGCCAGCGCCCGCTGGCGATGCGGTGCCGGATCGTCTTCTCGGACAGGAACCGCCGAGCCTGCGCCGCACCCAGCACTCGCGCCTGACGGAAGAGCAACCAGCTCAGTTCCCCCGCGTCGTCCCCCGGCATCTCCACACCGGCAACCCCACCCGAACAGCACCCGTCACGCTGCCCCTGTGGACAACCGCCGAGATCTTGGTACGAAGACGCCCCTCGATGGGCGTCTTCGTACCAAGATCTTCAGGAGCCCAGGACCTGGGTCAAGTACGGGTTCTGGAAAAGGTTGTGGGGGTCCAGGCGGGTGCGGACGGATCGGAAGTCTTCGAATCTCGGGTAGGCGGTGGCCAGCGACTCCGCATCGCGCCAGTGCAGCTTGCCCCAGTGCGGGCGACCACCCAGCTCCGTCGCCACCTGCTCGAACGCGCGAAAATAAGGCTCGTACGGCATGCCCACGTACTGGTGCACGGCGATGTACGCGGAGTCCCGCCCGTACGAGTGGGACAGCCAGATGTCGTCGGCGGCGGTGAACCGCACCTCGACCGGGAACAGCACCTTGAACGGCAGCCGCTCCACGATCCGGCGCAGCTCGGTGAGCGCCGTCGGCAGCGTCTCGCGCGGCAGGCCGTACTCCATCTCCACGAAGCGGACCCGGCGTGGTGTGCAGAAGACCTGGTCGGAACGGCCGGTGTAGGTGCGTTCGGTGAGCGCGCGGGCGGAGACGGCACTGATCGTGGGGGCGAGGGCGGGTACGGCGCGGCCGAGGCGGCAGGCGCCGGCGAAGACGGTGTTGGAGAGGAACTCGTCGTCGAGCCAGCCGCGCCAGCCGGGCAGCGGCTGGTCGTCGGCGGGTACCCGGTCGTTGGTCTTGACCTGCACCCGGTCGGTGTACGGGAACCAGTAGAACTCGGCGTGGTCGTGCGCCTCGTACAGGCCGGGTAGGTCGCCGAGCACCTCGGCGAGCGGGGCGGGGCGTTCGTGCGCGCGCAGCACGAAGGCGTCGACGCAGCGCAGCGTGACCTCGACCAGTACGCCGACCGCGCCGAGCCCGACCCGGGCGGCGTCGAAGACGTCGCGGTTCTCCTCGGCCGAGCAGCGCAGCACCTCGCCGGTGCCGGTGACGAGCGTCAGCCCAGCCACGAAGGTGGACAGGCAGCCCAGTTTCGCCCCGGTGCCGTGGGTGCCGGTGGAGAGCGCGCCGGCGATGGTCTGGGCGTCGATGTCGCCGAGATTCGGCATCGCCAGGCCGTGCCCGGCGAGCAGTTCGTTGAGCGTGTGCAACGTCATTCCAGCCGGTACGGTGACCAGGCGGCGCGCCACATCGACGGTGACGTCTGTCTCCAGTTCGGCGAGGTCGATGCGGTGCCCGTCGGCCACAGCCGTGGCGGTGAAGGAGTGGCCGCTGCCGGTGGCCCGGACGGTCCGGCCCGCCGCGGCGGCCTGACGGACCGCCTCGACGACGTCGGAGACGCTACGCGGGCGCACGGTGAGGAGCGCGGAGCTGTGCTGGTTGCCGGCCCAGTTGGACCAGGTGGCGGTGGTACCGGTCATCGCGGCCACTCCTCGACATGAATATGAACTGAATTCATATCAGGAACGTTGTGCCTGGTAAATACCGCAATCGAGCCCGGCTCGTTGTACCGGTAGTCACAGACTCGTGACGTGCAGATATGTTCATCCGTCGAAGGGGGGTGGCGCCGAGTGTCCACACCAGCCGCCACGACCGGGCCGCTGCGTCGGGTACCGGTGCAGGGTCGAAGTGTCGCGCGGGTCCAGCGGATGCTGGACGCCTGCGCCGAGCTCGTCGACGAGGTGGGGTACGAAGGGCTGACCACGACCCTGCTCGCCGAGCGCGCCGAGGTGGCGATCGGGTCGGTGTACCAGTTCTTTCCGGACAAACGGGCCATCGTGCAGGCGCTGACGCTGCGGACCATGGAGTCCTACCTCCAGCGGCTCGACGAGCGGTTCGCGTCGGACGATCTGACGCACTGGTGGGACGGCGTCGACGCGGCGATCGACGAGTACATCTCGATGCACCGCACCGTCCCCGGTTTCCGTACCCTGCACTTCGGCGACGTGGTCGACCTGCACCTGCTGGACGACCAGCGGGACAACAACGGGGTCATCGCGGAGCAGCTCGCCCGCGTACTCACCGAGCGTTTCGGCCTGGCCGGGGTGCCCGACCTGCGGTTCCACCTGGAGGTCGCGGTCGAGGCGGCCGACGCCCTGATCAAGCTGGCCTTCCGCCGCCGCACCGACGGCGACGAGCGGGTGCTGGTCGAGGCGAAGGCCCTCATCCGGGAGTACCTGCACCGGCAGGTCAACGCCCCGGCCGAGGCCGTGTCCCAGGGCTGAGCGGCACGCCGAGCGGCGGGTTCCCGGGTGCGCCGGGGCCCGCCGTCGTCACGCCGGCGGCGGGTCAGAGGAAGGCGTGGCCCTCGCCCCGGTAGGTGGGCACCGTCGCGACCACCGCGTCCCCGTCGACCAGGTGCACCTCGTTGACGTGCTCGCACATCTCGCCGGCCTTGGCGTGGCGGAACCACACCCGGTCACCGACCCGCAGGTCATCCGCGGCGTCCCCGGCGAGCGGCGTCTGCACCTCACCGGCGCCCTCCGCGCCGAGCAGCTTCAGGCCGTCCGGCAGCCAGGGCCGGGGCAGCCGGCTGCTCGCCGCCTGGCCGGAGGCGATCCAGCCGCCGCCGAGCACCGTCGCCAGCCCGGGCGCCGGGCGGCGGACCACCGCGCAGGCGAAGAACGCCGCCGGGGTCGGCCGCCAGGCACGGTACGCGTCGAACAGCGTCGGCCCGTACAGGCCGGAGCCCGCGGTGACCTCGGTGACCGCGGGGTCGGCGCTGGTGGCGGCCACGCTGCCGGTGCCGCCGCCGTTGACGAACTCCAGGTCGGCGTGTTCGCGTACCGCGGCGACCGCGTCCGAGCGGCGGGCCAGCAGTTCCCGGTACGACCCGCGCTGCGCGACCCGGATCGCCGAGCCGAGCACCGCCTGCCCGGGTGGCGCGTCGCCCAGACCGGCGATCTGCGCCTCGTACGACATCAGGCCGACCAGCCGGAAGCCCCGCCGGGCGGCGACGGCGGCGGCGAGCGCGCCGGCCGCCGTGGCGCTGTGCACCGGGGAGCGGCGCACGCCGACGTGCACCCGGCCCCGCAGCGGCCGCCAGGAGGCGTCCAGGTCGAGGCAGACCCGCAGCGCGGGGCGGCGCGCGGGCGGGCAGACCTGGTCGATCAGGTCGAGCTGGGCGGGGTCGTCGACCATCAGCGTCACCGCGTCGGCGAGCGCCGGGTCGGCGGCCAGTTCGGCGAGGCCGGCCCGGTGCGCCGTCGGGTACGCCACCAGCACGTCGTCGCTGACGCCGGAGCGGGCGAGCCAGACCGCCTCGGGCAGGGTGAAGGCCATCACGCCCTGCCAGCCGGGGCGGCCGAGCACGCGGGTGAGCAGCTCGCGGACCCGTACCGACTTGCTCGCCACGCGCAGCGGCTTGCCGTCGGCCCGTCCGGTCAGCGCGCCGGCGTTGGCGTCGAACGCGGAGAGGTCGACCACCGCGTACGGCGGGTCGAGGTGAGCGGTCGCCCGGTCGAGACGCTCGCGAAGTTTGTCACGGTCGATGGCCACGTCTGCACGCTAACTGTCTGGGCGAGAATGCGAAATACCCTCGCGTCTGTCCGGGCTGCGGGCGGTGGTCCCGGCGGCCTAGGCTCAGCGAGCAGGTGAATGTCGCGCAGGACCACTCCTCCCACGCGACTAGAGTGTTCCACCGGGGATGCCCAGACCTGGGCCGGCACGTGGAGGTACGGCCATCGAAAGCCAGAACAACGGCGAGTCGCCCGGCGTGTCGTCGCCCGGGACAGCCGCCGACCACTCCGGCGTCGCCGCCATCCGCTCGGTGCTGCGCATCCGGCCGTTCCGCAGGCTGTGGATCGTACTCAGCGCCGCCTCCTTCGGCGACTGGCTCGGTCTGCTCGCCACCGCGCTGTTCGCCGCCTCCCAGGTCTCCGGCAGCACCGCCCAGGGCGCCGCGTTCGGCGGTGTGACAGCGATCCGGCTGCTCCCGGCGCTGGTGCTCGGCCCGGTGGCGGGCGTGTTCGCCGACCGGTTCGACCGCCGGTGGACGATGGTCATCTGCGACCTGCTGCGCTTCGTGCTGTTCGCCTCGATCCCGCTCTACGCGCTGACCGGCGCCGCCGGCGGGCTGGTGGTCGGCTGGGCGCTGATCGCCACGTTCCTGATCGAGTCGATCACGCTGATGTGGATCCCGGCCAAGGAAGCGGCGGTTCCCAACCTCATCCCGCGTACCCGGCTGGAAGCGGCGAACCAGCTCACGCTGATCACCACGTACGGCCTCACGCCGGTGGCCGCGGCCATCGCGCTGGCCGTGCTGGACCGCGGCGTCCGCGGCGCGGTCGGCGGCGACCTGCCGAACTGGGCCGAGCCGGCCCAGCTCGCGCTCTGGTTCAACGCGTTCTCCCGGCTGGCCACCGCGCTCGTGGTGGCGTTCGGGATCAAGGAGATCAGCCACGCCCAGCGCGGCGAGGCCGAGCGCTCCGAGCAGAGCATGTTCCGGCAGTTCTCCGAGGGCTGGAAGTACATCGGCCAGACCCCGCTCGTCCGCGGCCTGGTGCTGGGCATCTTCGGCGCGTTCGCCGGCGGCGGCATCGTGGTCGGCACGGCCAAGTTCTTCGCCAACTCGCTCGGCGCCGGTGACGCCGCGTTCTCGCTGCTCTTCGGCGCGATCTTCGTCGGCCTGGCGCTCGGCATCGGCCTCGGTCCGATGATCGTGCGGGACATGTCCCGCCGCCGCTGGTTCGGCATGAGCATCGTGCTCGCCAGCGCCTCGGTGCTGGTGCTCGCGTTCGCCATCCACCTGTCGATGGCCATCCTCGGCGCGATCCTGGTCGGCGCGGGCGCCGGCATGGCGTTCCTGGCCGGCACCACGCTGCTCGGCGGCGAGGTCGCCGACGAGGTACGCGGGCGCGTCTTCGCGGTGGTGCAGATCGGCACCCGGCTGGTGCTGATCCTCGCCATCGCGCTCAGCAGCCTCCTGGTCGGCGTCGGCGGCTCCCGCCAGCTCACCATCGCCGACCTGGGCATCTCCATCTCCTCGACCCGCCTGCTGCTGCTCGCCGCCGGCGCGGCCGGCATCATCGCCGGCATCAGCGCGTTCGGCCAGATGGACGACAAGAAGGGCGTGCCGGTCCTCGCCGACCTGTGGGGCTCGATCCGGGGCCGCCCGCTGATGCCGGCCGAGCCGTTCGTCTCCAGCGGTCTCTTCGTGGTCTTCGAGGGCGGCGAGGGCGCCGGCAAGTCCACCCAGCTCGCCGTGCTCGCCGAGCGCCTGCGCGCGCAGGGGCGGGACGTGGTGGTCACCCGCGAGCCGGGCGCCACACCGGTCGGTGAGCGGATCCGCTCGCTGGTGCTTGACACCGGCACGGCCGAGGCGCCGTCGCCGCGCGCCGAGGCGCTGCTCTACGCCGCCGACCGGGCGCACCACGTCGCGACCGTCGTCCGCCCGGCGCTCGTGCGCGGCGCGGTGGTGATCAGTGACCGGTACGTCGACTCGTCACTGGCCTACCAGGGCGCCGGCCGGACACTGCCGGTGGACGAGGTCTCCTGGCTCTCGTCCTGGGCCACCGGCGGGCTCAAGCCCGATCTGGTGGTGCTGCTCGACGTCGAGCCGCGTACCGGCCTGAGCCGGGTGGAGACGCGCAACGAGGGGGCCGACCGGCTGGAGGCCGAGTCGCTGACGTTCCACGAGCGCGTCCGGTACGCCTTCCTCGACCTGGCCGCCGGTGACCCGAAGCGTTACCTCGTGCTCGACGCGTCCCGGCCGGTGGACGAGATCGCCGACGCGGTGGCCCGCCGGGTGGGTGAGCTCCTCGCCGACCCGGGCGGGATCGTGCACCCGCGTCCGGCGCAGGGCCCGGACACCTCGGTCCAGCCCGAGTTATCCGACGCGGAGCTGGTGACGATGGAGCAACCCCGAAGATGACCGACGTCTTCGGCGATCTGGTCGGGCAGGACGAGGCGGTGGACACGCTGCGGCGGGCCGCCGCCTCGGCCGCCGCGCTGCTGCGCGCCGCCGTGCCCGTCGCGGCCGGCGCGCCGGCGGGCGGGTACGACGACCTCGACGCGCTCGCCGAGGAGCTCGACGGCACCGACGCCGACCCGCCTCCGGCACCCGCCGCTGAAGCCGATCCCGGCGCCGGGATGACCCACGCCTGGATCTTCACCGGGCCGCCCGGATCCGGCCGGTCGGTGGCCGCCCGCGCGTTCGCCGCCGCCCTGCAGTGCGTGCACGGCACCGGATGCGGCAGCTGCCCCGGCTGCCACACCACGCTCACCGGCACGCACGCCGACGTGCGCCTCGTCGTCCCGGACGGGCTCTCCATCGGTGTCGGCGAGATGCGCGCGCTGGTGCTCAGGGCGGCGAGCACGCCGTCCGGCGGCCGGTGGCAGGTAGTGATCATCGAGGACGCCGACCGGCTCACCGAGGCCGCCGGCAACGCGCTGCTCAAGGCGATCGAGGAGCCGCCGCCGCGTACCGTCTTCCTGCTCTGCGCCCCGTCCACCCACCCCGACGACATCTCCGTGACCATCCGGTCGCGCTGCCGCGTCGTACCGCTGCGCCAGCCGCCGCCGGCCGCGGTGGCCGAGGTGCTGGTCCGCCGGGACGGCATCGCGCCGGACGTGGCCGAGTGGGCCGCGGCGGCCGCGCAGGGGCACGTGGGCCGGGCCCGGCGGCTGGCCCGCGACCCGGAGGCCCGGCAGCGGCGCGACGCGGTGCTGGCCGTGCCGCGCCGGCTGACCGGCGTGGGCGCGGCGTTCGACGCCGCCTCGGCGCTGATCGAGGCCGCCGAGGCGGAGGCCGCCGCCTCGGTCGTCGAGATCGACGAGGCGGAGCGTACGGCGTTGCAGACCGCGCTCGGTGCGGGCGGCACCGGCCGGGGCGCGGCCGGCGCCATGCGCGGCGCGGCCGGCCAGCTCAAGGATCTGGAGAAGCGGCAGAAGTCGCGGGCCACCCGTGCCCAGCGGGACGCGCTCGACCGGGCGCTGGTCGACCTGGCCGGGTTCTACCGCGATGCGCTCACCATGGCGTTGCGGGCGCCGGTCGCCCCGGTGCACACCGACACCGCGGCGCTGGCCGGCGCGGGCGCGCAGAAGTGGGACGCCGAGGGCTCGCTGCGCCGATTGGAGGCGGTGCTGGAGTGCCGGGCGGCGATCGAGGCGAACGTCAAGCCGCGGATCGCGGTGGAGGCGATGATGCTCGCCCTCTGGCGCGGCTGACCCACGCCCGCTCCACGCTGTCCACAGGGCATCGACACGCGCGATTGGCGTGCGGTACGGTCCCCGGTGATGCCGCCGTGATCGAGGCGGCACGCTCAGTGATGTTGGGGCCGACCGGCCGGGAGGAGTCCGCCGATGCCGCGGGGCGAGATCGACGAGGCCTGGATCGAGGAGGCGGTGCGGCGCTACCGCCGCATCGAGAACCTGCAGGCCGAGTTCGACCAGGCGGTGGCCACTGTCGAGGTCACCGTCCGCTCGCCCGACGGCCTTGTCGAGGTGGTGGTGACAGCCGGTGGGCGCATCACCGACGTGCGTTTCCTCGGGCCGCTGCACCACCGCAGCCCACGTGACGTGGCCGGGTCGGTGCAGGCGGCGGTCACCGCCGCCGCCGACGCGGCGCAGTGGGCGCGGGAGAAGCTGCACAACGAGACGTTCGCGGCCTACCGGCCGCTGGCGGGAGCCTGACATGGAGACGCTGCGCGCCCTGGCCGCCCGCCTCGACGAGGCCGGCGCGACCCTCGCCACGCTGGCCCGCACGGTCACCGCCACCGACCCGCCGCACCCCGCGTTCGGCGCGCACGCCGCCGGCCGGCCCGGTGAGGTGGGCCGCGCGCTGCACCGGCAGTGGACCGCCGCCACCGCCGACCGAGCGCGCGAGGCACAGGCTG
This sequence comes from Micromonospora sp. HB375, assembly GCF_017872985.1. NCBI lineage: Bacteria > Bacillati > Actinomycetota > Actinomycetes > Micromonosporales > Micromonosporaceae > Micromonospora > Micromonospora sp. HB375. Next base: position 309,229 of record NZ_JAGGJO010000001.1, read on the forward strand.
CCGCCGTCCGGCTGGCCGCCGCCGCGGCGGCGCTGCGCAGCGCCGCCGACCGCTATGCCGCCGCCGACGACGGCGTGGCCCGGCGGCTGGCCCGGGAGGCCTGATGGACGCGCTCGACCGTCTCGCGGAGCCGGGGCTCGACCTGCTCGCCCGCGTCGACACGCTGCTCGCCGCCGGCGCACCCGAGGGCCACCGCCTCTGGCCGCTGCTGCGCCGCATGCAGGTGCTCCCCGGCGCGGCCGTGCGCGAGTTCCTCGACCTGCACCCCGCGCCGCTGACCGACGCCGGCCACGCCGTGCGCCGGCTCGTCCGGGGGTACGACGACACCTGCGCCCTGCTCGGCGACCAGGTCGCCTGGTCCGGCGCCGCCGCGTCGGCGTACGACGAGGCGCGCGCAACACTGTTCCGGCACCTGGACGAGGGGCCGGAGAGCCTGGTCGGGCGGCTGGAGTCGACGGCGAGTTACGCGGACGCGCTGGCCGGCTGGGTGGAGGGCAGCCGGGTCGCGCTGGCCCGCGCGCTGGCCGAGGTGCTGGGTTCGTCCGAAGCGGTCGCCGTGCACGCGGCGACCCGGCCCGGCGTCCACGCCGGACCGGCCGGGGCGTCGGCCGCGGCCGAGATCGCCACCCGGATCCTGGGCGTGCTCGGAGTCGCCTACGACGGCGCCGAGACGCTGCTGCGTCAGTGGGGGCCGAGCCTCGCGGAGACGGTCTGGCGGGATCGGCCGGCGGTCGCGCCGCACTACGGCGGCACCACCCGAATCGGCTACTGACGGTCCACGGCGCCGCGCGCCGGACCGGCCGTGGCCGGGCAACGGCGGCGACGCCGTGGACTTCCCCTGCACCCCCCGCAGGTATGTCTTCACTCAACGCTGTCGGCAGACGCTTGTCCCGGCGGCGGGCGAGGTTTCAGCCGTCCGGGCGAGGCGAAGGGGCGATTCGGCCGGGTCGACGGAGCCGATCGCCGCTGTCGGTGACCGTACGGCGACCGGCCGCCGTACGGCGGGCGCTGATCCGCGTAGGGTGGGGCGCATGGGCATGCTCTGCGCGGTCAGTTTCAACCGGTACGGGCGCCTCTACTACCTCGACCCGGGCGAGCTGCGCCCGCAGGTGGGCGACCGGGTGCTGGTGCCCACCGACGAGGGACCCGAGGTGGCCGAGTGCGTCTGGGCGGCCCAGTGGGTCACCGAGGACACCGACGGATTCCCGAAACTCGCCGGGCTCGCCGAGGACGACGATCTGCGCCGCGACGAGATGCTGCGCCGGCGCAAGGCCGAGGCGAAGGTGGCCGCCAAGCGGCTGATCCGCGAACACGGCCTGCCGATGAAGGTGGTAGCCGTCGACCACGTCCTGGCCACGCCGGAGAACGGCAGCGACCGCACCACCATCTACTTCACCGCGCCGCACCGGGTCGACTTCCGTTCCCTGGTCCGGGACCTGGGCGCCACCCTGCACTGCCGGGTCGAGCTGCGGCAGCTGTCCGCCCGCGACTCGGCACGGGTGCAGGGCGGCATCGGCTCCTGCGGGCGTGACCTGTGCTGCGCCACGTTCCTGACCGACTTCGAGCCGGTGACCATCCGGATGGCGAAGGACCAGGACCTGCCGCTCAACCCGCTGCGCATCTCCGGCGCGTGCGGGCGGCTGATGTGCTGCCTGAAGTACGAGCACCCGCTGTACCAGAAGTTCCAGGAGACGGCCCCCGCGGTCGGCAGCCGGGTGTCCACGCCGCAGGGTGAGGGCAAGGTGGTCGGCCACAGCGTCCCGCGCGACGCGGTGACGGTCCGCCTGGACGCCGACGGCTCCCGCTCGATGTGCTCCCGCGCGTCGGTCTGCGGCCCCAGACAGGCCCACGACCAGCACTACCCCCAGCCCTGACCCTCCCGCCCCTTCGGCGGCGATCAGGGGTCAGCGGATGACGATGGGGGGTTCGGCCAGGCGGGGGGTCAGCGGGGTCTTCGGGGTCAGCCAGGAGGCGGTGGGGGACTGGTCGGGGTTGAGCTGCCAGTCGTGGGACACCTTGTCCACGGCGATCGGGTAGATCGTCAACGTGCCGTCCGGGTCGATCCGGAACCGCAGGAACGCCTTCGAGTCCTCGATGCCCTGGGCGGCGAACAACTCGTTCAGGTTGACCCCGAACGCGCCGGCCACCAGCAGGTACAGCGCGACGAGCTGGCTGGCGACCAGACCGCTCACCGGCCCGTAGAGCACCGCTGCGGCGACCGCCGGCAGCGGCCACGGCCAGTCGTAGAACGGCAGCTGCAACCAGACCCACGTGCCGCCGGCGGCGAGAGCTATCTGGGCCAGTCCGTGCGCCACCCCGAGGATCCAGTGGCGGGCGTGCCGCTTCCCGCCCGCCGTGGGCGGCTTGGCGAAGAACACAGCGCCCATCATCGCCACCACCAGCATGATCGCCAGCGGCACGCTGAACAGCCGCTGCTCGGTGGTGCCCACCCGCTGCACCGCCACGCCGGCCATGGCCAGCATCAGCAGCGTGTGCAGGGTGCCGAGCAGCGTGGTGAAGCCCGGGTTGCGGAACGGCAGCCGGGCGAAGATGCCCCAGCCGTACCGGCGGGAGCGGGCCTTGTCCGGGTAGCGCGCGGCCAGGTCGTACTCCTGGGTGTTGCTGGCCCGCCGGGTCAGCGTGTCACGCGGCGGGACCTCCAGCTTCTCCGGCAGCCGGTGCGTGGGGTAGAGGTAGGCGCCGCCACCTCCGCACGTGACGAGCTGCCGGTCCGCCCCGGCGTAGCGGGCGTAGTGGTGCAGGTCGCCGGAGACCAGCACCCGCACCTGCGCGCCGGTCGGCGCGACGAGGGTACGGATGAAGTAGTCGATCGAGTCGTACGCGTTGGGGTGGTCCACGGCCTTGACCCACGTCGGCGCCGGCACCGCCAGGATCACCTTGGATTCCGGGGTGAGCTTGCGGGCCACCTCGTCGAAGTAGGTGAGCTGCGGGTCGTCCAGGTACGACCCGGACTGGTCGTCGAGGCCGAGCAGCCACCAGCCGGCCGGCAGCTCGACCGCGAAGTACGAGCGGGACTGGCCGGTGCCCCAGCCGCCGAAGTGCCGGTCCCGGGTACGCACGAACAGCCGCAGGAACGCCGTCAGCCCGTCGTACCAGTCGTGGTTGCCCGGCACCGCGAACAGCGTCGGCTGCTCCGGCGGAGCAACCGGCAGCGCGGACTGGTACGGGCCCTTGCAGCGGTCCTCGTACGCCTCGTAGCCCGCCGCCGGGTAGACCTGGTCACCACCCATCACCAGCGTCTGCGCCCGCGGAAGCCGGTGCCCGTCCACCGTCAGCTCCGGCTGGGCGAGCAGGTACGCCACCGAGTACGTGGCGTCGAAGCCGTCACCCAGGTCGGCCACGTAGTCGAGCCAGAGCCCGCCGTCCGGCCCGACCTGCCGGAACGTGCCGTCGCCGAACGCGTTCTGCAGCTCGCGCTTGTCCAGGTACGCCCCGAACAGCATCGCCAGCAGCGTACGCAGGCCGGTGCTGATCAGCAGCAGCGGCGCGAGCCAGGGCACCGGCCGGCGCGGGGTGAAGCCCAACTCCTGCGGGTCGATCTTGCGGGGGCGGCGGGTGGCGCGCTCGCCGGGATGCGCCTCGGGGGCCGGTGGTCGCGGCGGTTCGTCGGTCACCCGCCGCAGGGTAGTCGGGACGCGGCGCGAAGTCTCTCCCGTGACGGGGCGGACGTGGCTCGGTGTCCGGGTTCTGAGGCGGGGGGATCCGGTTCGGCTTCGGCCGGGGAGTGCCGTACACTTTACGATCGTTGCCGCCTTAGCTCAGTCGGCTAGAGCGACGCACTCGTAATGCGTAGGTCGACGGTTCGATTCCGTCAGGCGGCTCGGTACAGAATCCCAGGTCATCGGCCTGGGATTCGCCGTTTCCGGGGCGGACAACAGCGCCCTTCGACGGAGATGGGCTTCCGGAAGAGGAGTGGTTGGCGGCAGCGCGGCCTACGCTGCCGGAATGAAGGTGGGCAGGGTCTGGCGGGTGCACCACCGCAGCGAGTTGGTCGGTGAGGTCGATGAGCGGGAGCTCGACTTCCCCTGGATCCGCGGCCGCTTTCGGCCAGAGCCTGCTTTCCGACCACTGCGACCGATTTTCGCGGCATGGATCGAGGCCGTGAACTCCGGGGATGTTGAGGCATTGCGCCAGGCGCACGAGGCCATCTATCCGGCCGTGACGATGACTGACCCGACCGGGCGCGAGGTGCCATGGTTCATCTTGGTCATCGAAGGGGACGAGGCGCGCTTCCGGTGGCGTGATGAGCCCGTCACTGATCGGTAGCAAACCGGCCAGCACGTGGGCGGGCGGGGCCTGCCGAGCCACCCTCAGTCCAGCTTCGGTTGTTCGTACAGTTCGCGGGCGGACAGGATCACCGCGCTGCCGTCTGCGAGGCGGACGGTCAGTGTGGTGGTGTTGCTGCTCGACTCATCGAGGCCTTCGGGGTACCAGGCGCCGAAGTAACCGTCGCGAACGGTTGCCCGCGCCGTCCGTGACGAATCGCCATCCTCGGTCCGCAAGTTGATCTCCACACTCGTCACCTGTGAGCCGACGTGTCCCGCCATGATCCGGACGTAGCCTTCGTCGGTGCGTAGCTGACCCCACGAGTACAGCTCGACACCCCCGGCGCCGAGCCGCTCGGTGCTGGTCAGCACGGTCAGGATGCTGGTATTCGTCACGTCCCCGTTGCGATCGCGGAAGCATGTCTGGCTTCCAGCCGGCGACACGGCGTTCACGTATGCGTACTCGCCGCGTTTTTCACCGATGACCACCCTTGCGACGCTCGCGTCCTGGGCAGGCAGGCATTTGCCGGCGATGTCGCGTGCCTCGGTATCCGAGATCGGACTCGGCTCGGGCGTCCACGACGCAAACGCGGGACCAGCGTTGAGAAATGTCAGGGTGAAGGCGACAGCGGCGGCGAGCGCTCCGGCCGCGCCGGCGATCGCCAGGCGAGGCCGACGGTGCGGTGTGCGCGCTGGTGCCGGGCGCGGTCGCCGATCAGTGGCGACGATCCGCTCGAGCAATTCTCGCGCGGGTTCCTGCGCGACGCGTGCGGGCACCGGGACGGCGGCAGAGCGGATTGTCCGGGCGAGGACGTCGTCGTGGGTCATGCGGAGCCTCCGCGTCGTGAAGGGCCGGCCGGTGCAGGGACGTTTGTGGGTTCGCTGATCGGCCGCTGACCAAGATGCTGACGCAGGCGGCGACGGGCGCGCAGCAGGCGCAAACTGAACGCGGGCCGGGAAATGCCCAGTACGTGTGCTGCCTGCGGCCCGGTGAGGTCTTCGATCGCGGTCAGCGTCAGCACTTCCTGATCGGCCGATGACAGGCGCTGCCAAGCCTTCACCAGGTCGACGCGGGTAGCCGCGAGGTCGGCCTCGGCGCTGCTCGGAGCATCGGATTCCTGGAGGACGCGAAGCGCGAGGCTCTGCTGCCGCTGGTCGCTGCGCTGCCGATTGTGCAGAACGTTGCGGGCGACGGTGAACAGCCAGGCGCGGGCCTCGCCGAGTGACTTCGGTACTTCGTCCAAGCGGCGCCACGCTATCAAGAACGTCTCGGCGACCACGTCTTCGGCAACGGCGAGGTGTGCACGGCGTTCGACGAAGAGCAGCAAATCGTCATACGCGGCCTCGAACAGCTCGCGGAAGGCGGAATCGGCCTCCGCGGTCGTCGGATCCACACCCTTCCTCGTGTTCGGCGCGTGGCGTCTGGTGCTCATAGTCGTCGCCGGTCCAATACGAAGCCGCGGATCAAGGGTGCGAGTGGGCGCTCGACGAAGCGATGGACAAGCCAGGCTGCCGCCAGCAGCCCAAGCACGGTGCCGCCGATCAGTATCGACGCGGGAAGGTTGGTTTCCTCGTACACGTTGCGGATCACGCTGTATCCAATGCGCGGGTGCAAGAGGTAGAAGGGGTAGCTGATGGCACCCGCAATGGCCAGCCAGCGCATTCTCACCCGGTCGGTGTAGCCGAGCGCGATGACGAGCATCAGAAGGTACACCCCGGTGAGCAGTACCGGTGCCGGCCAGACGGGCACCTCGAAGCCGGGCTTCAACTCCAGGGTCCGCCCGTACACGCGCTGCAGGCTGACCAGCCACGTGGCGAGTAGCAGCACCCACAGCCATGGATCGGATCGGTTGCGGCGAAGCAGGAACAGGGTGATTCCGGCGATGAAGTACGGCGCGAAGTCGGACATCACGACCTCGTCCAGGGCGGCGCCCCGGAAGACGGGCATGACCACGGCGACTGCTAGCCACACCGCGCCGAATATTTTTACTCCCCGCTCGGTCGGCTTGGCCGCAAGAATGCACGCCGCGATCAGATAGAACCGGAGCTCGATCCAGAGGGTCCAGTACACGGTGTCGACAAGCGGCGTGTTGAGGGGCTCCGCCAACATGGTCAGGTTGACCAGCACGCCCCACCCGTCCGGCAGAGGTGGGAAAGGCAGCCCGCCGCTGATCGGCAGCACTGCCGATACGGCTGTCGTGGTCAGCACGCACACCCAGAACGCCGGATAGAGTCGCGCGACGCGGGAGGCAGCGAACTCGCGAACGGTACGCCCCCAGCCGCTCATGAGGATCACAAATCCGCTGATCAGAAAGAACGTCTCGACTCCGAGGAAGCCATAGATCAGCACCGGTGCCGCGTCCGGCAGGAAGTATGCCGGCGGGCGCACGCCGTCCAACCTCCATGAGTCGCCGAAGTGGTATCCGGCCACCGCAAGAGCACAGATCAGCCGCAACCCGTCCAGCACGTACAACCGGGGCGCCCGCCCGGGAGGGCTGCTGACGGGCGGCGGCGTCGGCGCGCGGTCGAGCACCGCGGTCGTCATACTCTGCTCCTGTCCTGGATACACGACTGCATCCAGGACAGACATGTGCAGCACCGCGTCAAGTGCTACAGGTGATCACCGTCACGGGTGGTTCGACCGGATCTGGCGCCTCTGGCCTCAGCCGATGTGCAGCAGCAACACTTGGTCGTCGCGGAGTTCGGAGATGCTGTCGCGCAACAGCCTCAGCCCATCCAAACCGGCCGTGCCGCTCTCCTCGAAGTCCAGTCCCATTTCCTCGAAGTGGGCGGCCAACTCCTCCTCGCGGTGCCCGGCGGGGTCGAGCTGATCCAGGAACCGCTTGTGTGCGGGAGTGATGAGCACGGTCAGGTCGTGCACCTTGTTGATGGCCGCCGACTCGGCATCGAACTCCGACTGCTCCAGGTCGACGTCGCGCTCCTCCAGATAGCTCAAGACGTGCAGCATGCAGTACCCGGACCAGTCGTACTCCTCCCGCGGCTCGCGTCCGTGTTCGGCGAGGTAGGAGCCGAGTGATGACGACGATGTGCGGGCGAGGCGGGCCAACTCGGGGATGCTTCTCCTGGGAACCAGGGTCAGTGACGCGACAGCAGACAACGCACCCTCCGTCGTACGAACTCTGCCGGGCAGGCTACGGGGAGGGAGCGACAACGTGTCAGCGGATCGTTGGGGCGGCCGATGGCTCTACAGCCATCCGTGCAGCCAAGAAAGCCGCAGGCGCTGACGGCACCCGACCCATGTCGTAACCGCCTGTTACGTTGCGCCGCAGTTGGCCGGTCAGAGCAACCCCACGCAGACCCACGAGCCCGAGGTGAGCGGCCCGCATCCAATCCGCATCCCGCGTTGCGACCGCCTCGCCCAGCCGGTTGGCGACGGCGTCCAGGTCGTCACCGAACAGAGCCACGTACACCTCCAAGTGATGGTGCGGGGGAGCCGGACAAGACGGCGGCAGCGGCCCAGGCCAGCAGCAAGCCCATGGTCAGGCCGGGCGGCAGGTACCAGAACGTGAGGAAGCCGGCTGGTGGCGTCAACGGCAGTGCCGCGACGAGCGCCCATGCGACGCGGCGCGACAGCACGCCGCGACGCAGCCCCTGCAGCCCGCACCAGACGGTGCCCACCAGCGCCGTCAACAGGGCCACGAGGTCGAACAACCACCCGTACCCGGGGGTGCTGTATTCCAGGCCGATCGCGATGCCTGCGGTGAGGAGCCCGTACCTCGTGAGGCGGCGGGGCATCGCGGTGGCGTGGCCGGTGACCGTCCGGACGAGCGGCAGCGCCAGCAGCACGGACACGAAGAAGGGCCCGCGCCAGATCCACGCCGGCTCCCCACCGTCGAACAACGGCAGGTTCTCGGCCATCCATCGCGACGGAGCGGGTAGGGAGGTGACGGCTCGGCCGCCGCCGACCTCCCACTGCGTGGCCATCGCGGCGCCGAGCACCGCCGCGATCACCGGCGCGAGAACCGCCAGGACGCGCCGCCAGCGGGCGACCGGCACCTTGCCCTCGCCGCCGGTCGGGCCGGCGCGATCGGGTACGCGCTGCGGATGCTTCTGTCGCATCGGACGATCGTCATTGCGTCGCTGGGAATTCTCATCAGGGGAACAGCCGGGATCACCATCGGCGTATCGGCGGTCCACGTGGGTTGTCTCGGTCCGCGGCGGTCAGTGCGCCAGCAGGTCGATGACGCCCGTCAGGTCCTCCTCGCCGCTGCCCTCGGCCAGGCGGCGGCGCATCAGCTCGAAGTAGGGGCTGAGCAGTTCCTGGCTGACGCCCTGCTCTGCCGCGGTGCGCAGGAACGTCGGCGTGCCGGCCACCTGCATGGCGAGATTGGAGACGACGCCCTTCGTGTAGTCGCCGCTGCGCAGCTGGTCGGCGGTCTGGTGAACGGTCAGGGCCATCGCGACGAGCCAGTCGGCGAGCAGCGGGGCCAGCGACGCGGGGTCGATGTCCTCCCGGCGGATCAGGGCGAAAGCGTGCGCTGCCCCGGCGAACATGCCGTACATGGCGCTGAGCAGGGCGATGTCGTGCAGGGCGGCGAAGCCCGCGTCCCGGCCGACGTAGGTGGTGCCGGCGGGGACGGCGAGCGTCTCCCGGTGCCGTTCGAACAGTTCGCGGGAGCCGCTGTAGAAGACGTAGCCGCCGGCGTCCGGGACGCCGATCATCGGAGGAACGGCCATGATTCCGCCGTCCAGGTAGCGGGCGCCGCGCTCGCGGGCCCAGTCGGCCCGGGCGCGGGCCTGGGCGGGCGTACCCGTGGTCAGGTTGACCAGATCCCTGCCGGCCAGGTCGGCGCCGGCCAGCACCTCCTCGACCGAGGCGTCGTCCAGCAGGCAGACGACGACAAGGGTGTTCGCGGCGACGGCCTCGGCGGCGCTGTCGGCGACCGTCGCTCCCTCGGCGGATATCGCCGCGGCGCGGGCCGGGGTGCGGTTCCAGACGGTGAGCGGGTGGCCGGCGGCGAGCCAGGCGCGGGCCAGCGCGGCGCCCATCGCGCCGAGGCCCAGCAGCGTCACGGGCGTCTTCTCCACAGTGTCGTGTGCCATGCCGTTCAGGCTGGTCGCAGGCCCGCAGGCGATCAAGTACGCACTTCGGAGTAGGTGGTTACTCTGAGGTGAGCGAGCAGGTCGGAAGGGCGGGGCATGACGACGTTGAACCGGCCGGGCGCACCGGACGGCCATGTCTGCGGGATCGACGCCGCGATGGAGGTGATCGGGGGCAAGTGGAAGGTGCTGATCCTCTGGGCACTCCACGAGCACCCGTACCGCCGCTTCGGCGAGTTGCGCCGGCTGCTGCCGGGGATCACCGAGAAGGTGCTGGCCGCCCACCTGCGCGAGATGGAGGCGGACGGCGTCGTGCACCGGGTCTCCTACGACGAGGTGCCGCCCCGCGTCGAGTACTCGCTGACCGAGGACGGCGTACGCCTCAACGACGCGCTCGAACCGCTGGCCGCCTGGGGACGTGAGCGGCCGTCGAGGACCGCTACCGGCACGGCCGCCTCGTAGCGGCGGGCCCAGGCATCACCGCTGCTTCGCGCGCTGGCGGGCGGCCTCGTACAGCGCCACCGTCCCGGCCGCCGCCGCGTTCAGCGAACTGGCCGCCCCGACGATCGGGATGCGTACCATCCGGTCGGCCGCCTCCTGCCAGCCCTTGCTGAGTCCGTGCGTCTCGTTGCCGACGAGCAGAAGAGTGGGCCCGGTCAGGTCGTGCTCCGCTACGTCCACGTCGCCGTGTTCGTCCGTACCGATGATCTGGATCTGTGGTCCCGCCTTCCGCACCGCGGCGACCCAGTCGAGGACGGCGTGGTGGCTGGGGACGCGTACGGCCGGTACGGCGAACAGCGACCCGGTGCTGGCCCGTACCGCCTTCGGGTCGTACGGGTCGGCGGCGTGGCCGGTGACCACCACGCCGGACGCGCCGAAGGCGTCGGCGGACCGGATCAGCGTGCCGATGTTGCCCGGGGTCTTGGGGCGGTCGAAGACCACCACGAGCATGTCGGGCCCGACCGGGACGCGGGCCAGGTCATCATCGGGCTGCGCCACCACGGCCAGCAGTTCGGGGGACTCCTCCTCCTTGCCGCTGAGTTCCCGCATCAGCTCGGGCGCGAGCGCGACCCGCCGGGCGTCGGCGCGGTCGAGCAGTTCCCGGCACCAGCGGGACAACTGTTGCCGGTCCGGGTACAGCAGCGCCCGGATCTCCCAGCCCTGCTCCAGGGCGACGGTGATCGGGCGTACCCCCTGAACCAGGAACTCCCCGGAACGCTGGCGCTTGTTGCGGTTGGTCAGCAGCGCCTGCCACTGCTGGAAGCTCGCGTTCCGGGTGGTGATCGTCAAGGTCTTCGCCACGCAGCCGATTCAACCCCATCGGGGGTCGGCCCCGGGGTTGCGGGCCCCGGCGACGATGGCGCGGTGATCAACCGTCGGTCGTTCCTGATCCGCCTCGCATGCGTACTGCTGGTGGTCGGCGGCGGCGCGTTGCTGTGGTTGCCGTTCCACACCCAGATGGAGCTGGACGACTGGGCGGTGACGCTGCGCGAGCGGGGTACGCCCGCGCGGGCGGTCGTCGTCGACCAGGTGACGGAGAGCGGCGGCAACCGGAGTCCCTCGTCGAGCACCATGTACTTCAGCTACGAGGTGGACGGCCGGACGCACGCGCAGGAGGTGGCCTGCTTCGAGGTGTGCCGGGCCGCCGGAGCGGAGGTGCCGATCTGGGTGAACCCGGCGGACCCGGGTGACTTCGTGACCGACTTCGGCCAGCTCAGCGGCCACCGCGGCCGGGTGCAGGGCGTCCTCGGCGTGGTCGGCCTGGCCGTCCTGGGCGTCGGGGTGGTGCTGACCTGGTCCCAGATCAGCCGTCGGCGTGCCGAACGGCCGGGCCGGAACCGGACGCGCCGCGACCGGCCGCGCCGGGTGGAGCCGGCGACGGGCGGTCACGGGTACGTGGGCCGGGGCAAGCGCAAGCGCAACGTCCGGCCCTGACCACGGGACTCAGCGGTACAGGGTCTCCAGGTACGCCGGGCCGTAGTGGCGTTCCAGGTCGGCCAGGCTCTCCGCCGGGGCCTCCACCTCTTTGATCAGCCGGGCCCGGGTCGGCAGCACGTCCGGCTGCCAGGTCTCCGGCTGCCACAACTCGGAGCGCAGGAACGCCTTCGCGCAGTGGTAGAAGATCTGCTCGATCGCGACCTCGACGGCCAGCACCGGCCGGTGGCCCTTGACCTCCATGTCGGCGAACCACGGCGCGTCGGCGATCAGCCGGGCGCGCCCGTTGATCCGCAGCGTGTCGGTGCGGCCGGGAATCAGGAAGATCAACCCGACGTGCGGGTTGGCCAGGATGTTGCGGTAGCCGTCGGCCCGCCGGTTGCCGGGCCGCTCCGGAATCGCGATCGTGGTGTCGTCGAGCACCAGCGCGAAGCCGGGCGGGTCACCCTTGGGGGAGACGTCGCAGGTGCCGTCCGCGCCAGCGGTGGCGATCAGGCAGAACGGTGACGCGGCGAGCCACTCCCGGTCGCGTTCGTGCAGCGTACGGCGGTCCTTGGCGGCAGCGCGCGGCATCGGCGTGCCGATCAGCTCGCGTAGTTCGGCCTCGCTGGTGATCTCCCGGGTCGTCACGTCTTCCTCCCCCGTCCGTTGATCGTCACGACGGTTCCGGCCCGCGACGGGCCGCGTTCCGCCATGGTCAGCCTAGGAGAGCGCGTCGAGTGTCGGGTTTGCCCCCGAGGCCGGCGGGTAGGGACCGGTTCGCAGCGTGCGGCCGGACGTGACGGATGGAGGCCGAGATGGAGAGCCGGCTCAAGGTGCTCGGCCATCCCGTGCACCCGATGCTCGTGATGTTTCCGGTGGCGCTCTTCGTGACCGCCGTGATCTTCGACGTGGTGGACACCGTGGGCGGGCCCGGCTTCCTGGCCGAAGTCGCGTACTGGAACATCACCGTCGGTCTGATCGGCGGCCTGCTGGCCGCGGCGGCCGGGGCGTTCGACCTGCTCGCCCTGCCGGCCGGCACCCGCGCCAAGCGGGTCGGTGTCACCCACGCCGCCGCCAACGTGGCGGTGATCCTGCTGTTCGCCGCGGTCTGGGTGGTCCGGCTCAACGCCGACTCGCGGGCTGCCGGGGGCGCGCTCGTCGCCATCGAGGTGGTCGCCCTGGCGATCCTCGGCGTCAGCGCGTGGCTCGGCGGTGAACTGGTGGACCGCCTCGGCGTCGGCGTCGACCCGGAGCACGATCTCAACGCGCCCAGCTCGCTGCGACCCCCCTCGGCGACCCAGCGGATCGGAGACGCGCGATGACGGAACAGGGCAGCGGACGGGGCTGGCGTGGCCGCCAGCAGGGCTGGGACCCGATGGGCGAGCTCCAGTCGCTGCGCTCCGAGCTGAGCCGGCTGGTCGGCGGACGCTCCGGCAGCCAGGACGTGGATCTGGCCGAGACGGCGGACGGCTGGGAGGTGGTCGTCCGGCTCCCCGGTGTGGCGCCGGAGGAGGTGGCCGTCGAGCTGGACGACCGGGAGCTGTGCGTACGCGCCCGGTCGGAAGCCGAGGTCAACGCCGACCACGGCATCCCGGGCGGGTTCACCACGCGCGGCTTCGAGTACCGCGTCGACCTGCCGTCCCGGGTGGACCCGGACCGGATCGACGCGGTGATGGACCACGGCCTGCTCCGGGTGCGGTTGCCCCGGGCGGCCCGGCCCGCGCCGCGCACCATCACCGTCGGCCGCACCGGCCCGCGCGCGGGCGTCGACCGTACGCCGATGCCGGCCGACCCGGCCGCGGACCGGGAGCTGCACCACCCGGACACCGCGCTCGACGAGATCGACAGGCCGTAGGGGCCGCGTGACCAGCCCGTCGGGCGACTCCGACCCGCCGCGCCGCGACCCGGAGCCGTCGCTGCTCGGCCCGGTCGGCGAGCGTGTGCCCGACGTCGAGCGGATCGCCGTGCTGCGCGCCAACGCGCTCGGCGACTTCATCTTCGTGCTGCCGGCGCTGGACGCGCTGCGGTCGGCGTACCCGTCGGCGGAGATCGTGCTGCTCGGCGCGCCGTGGCACGCGGCGCTCTGGCGCGACCGGCCCGGCCCGGTGGACCGGGTGCTGGTGGTGCCGGCGGCGCCCGGCATCCGCGATCCGGGCCCGGGCGAGTCGCCGGGCGACGTGCCGGGCTTCCTGGCCGCGGCCCGCGCCGAGCGGTTCGACCTGGCGTTGCAGGTGCACGGCGGTGGCGCGAACTCCAACCCGCTGGTGGCGGGCCTGGGCGCGCGGGTCACCGCCGGCCTGCGGGCCGAGGGCGCGCCGCCGCTCGACCGCTGGCTGCGCTACGTCTACTACCAGCACGAGGTGATCCGCTACCTGGAGGTCGCCGCGCTGGTCGGCGCGCCCGCCACCACGATCACCCCGTCGCTGGCGGTCACCGCCGCCGACCGGGCCGAGGCCGCCGCCGTGCTCGGCCCGCCCACCCGGCCCCGGGTGGCGCTGCACCCGGGCGCCACCGACACGCGACGCCGCTGGCCGCCGGAATGCTTCGCCGAGGTCGCCCGCGCGCTCACCGGCGACGGGTACGAGGTGCTTGTCACCGGCACCCCCGCCGAGCAGGAGACGGTGGACGCTGTGGTGGCGGCGGCCGGCGTGCCGGTGCGTCCGCAGGTCGGCACGCTCAGCCTCGGCGCGCTGGCCGCCGCGTACGCGGACTGCGCGCTCGTGGTCTCCAACGACACCGGCCCGCTGCACCTGGCCGCCGCCGTGGGCGCGCCGACGGTCGGGGTGTTCTGGGTCGGCAACCTGATCAACGGGGCGTCGCCGCTGCGTGGGCGGCACCGCCCGATCGCCGCCTGGACCACCCACTGCCCGGTCTGCGGCGTCGACTGCACACCCGGGATCTACCCGCACCGGCCCGGCGACGGGGAGTGCCCGCACCGGGTGTCGTTCGTGGCCGACGTGCCGGCGGCCGAGGTGATCGAGGCGGCCCGCGAGCTGCTCACACCTCCGCCGTCGACTCGCTGAGCACCACTTCCCACGCCTCCACGTCCCGCTCGGTGACTGTGGTCGGCGACTCCAGGTGGTAGGCCCCGCTGGGCAGCACGCCGGCGCCGCCGTGGCGCTCCAGCACGGCGAGCTGGGCGGCGACGTCCTCGCCCTGGTGCCGGTCGGGCAGCCGCTCCCAGAAGTCGAAGCCACCGGACTCGACCAGCTTCGTCCGGTCGTAGAGGACGCAGCCGCCGATCCAGGAGACCTTGTACGCCCGCCACTGCCCGGGCGGCAGGTTCAGCTTCTCGGTGACGTGCAGCAGGTTCGCGGCCGGGTGGATCGACGCCCGATGCCACTCCGGCGTGCCCGGCATGATCCGTTCCGGTACCGGCCGTCCGGCCCACTCCTCGTAGTGCTGGTGCGTCTCCGGGCGGACGTCGTCGGCGTAGGAGAGCCCGTGCACCGCGTTGCCGACGAACCCGCAGCCCAGCTCGTCCAGCGCGGTCATCAGCCGGGACAGCGTGCCCGGCTCCAGCCACACGTCGTCGTCGAGGCAGAGCACCGCGTCGGCGGCCGACTGGGCCAGCAGGTAGCACCGGTGTTCGGCCAGGCCGCGACGGGGCAGCCGCCGGGTCAGCAGCACCGGATGCCCCCGGTGCCGCAGCGCCCGGACCATGGTGGCGGCGGCCGGGTGCGCGTACGCGGGCTCGCCGTCGGACTGGTCGCTGACCACCACCCCGAACCCGGGTACGCCCTCCTGCGCGGCCAGCCCGGACAGCGTGACAGCCAGTTCGGCGGGCCGATTGCGGGTGGGAATGAGCACGTCGAGGCGGCGGCGCTGCCGGAACTGCCCGGGCGTGCCCGGGTCGAGCGGTCGGGTCACGCCGGCCTGCCTTCGCCCACGGGGCTGTCCTCGCTCCGCTCGGTGCGTTCGCTCATGAGCGACTGGGCGCGGATCCGGTCGATGATCGCCGAGGTGGAGCGGTCCGGCACGTACCCGAGCGTGCGTACCTGCCCGCCCAGCCGCCGCACCAGCGGCGCCTCCGGCACCATCTCCGGCGGGTAGTCGCCGCCCTTGACGTAGACGTCCGGCCGGACCGCCTCGATCAGCCGGGCCGGCGAGTCCTCCTCGAAGACCACCACGTGGTCGACGCAGGCCAGCGCCGCCAGCAGCGCGATCCGGTCCTCGACCGGGTTGACCGGCCGGTCCGCGCCCTTGAGCCGGCGGACGCTGCCGTCCGAGTTGACCGCCACGATCAGCAGGTCACCGAGCGCGCGGGCCTGGGTCAGGTAGCGGACGTGCCCGGGGTGCAGCACGTCGAAGCAGCCGTTTGTGAACACCACCGACCGCCCGGCCTGCCGGTGCTCGTCCACCAGCGCGGCCAGTTCGTCGGCGCCGACCAGCGCCGGGTGCCCGCCGTCGTCCGGGCCGGTGCCGAGCGCGGCGAGCAGGTCCTCGCGGCGGCACACGCAGGTGCCGGTGTCGGCGACCGTGATGGTGGCGGCGAGCTGCGCGAGCTGGGCGGCGGTGGGCAGGCCGGCGTCGGCGGCGAGCGCCAGCGTCATGGCCGCCAGGTACGCGTCCCCGGCGCCCACCGCGTGACTGGCCGGGACCGGGGTGCTGTGGCTGCGCCGGGGCTCGCCCTCGGCGCCGCCGACCACCGCGCCCTCGGTGTCCAGGGTCACCGCCACCACGTCCGCGCCGGTGTGCGCGCGCAGCTCGGGCAGGCGCGACTCGGCCAGCACGGCCCGGTCCACGCCGGTGCCGGCGGTCGCGCTCACCGTCACGCCGGTGCCGGTGACGCTCAGTCCGTCCCCGGTCAGTGCCACCCGCTCCTCGCCGGGCGTCGGCTCGCCGGTCGGGCCGGTCGAGCCGCCGGACGTCGCTGCGGCGGGCGCGCCCGAGGTCGGGTGCGGGCTGCCCGGCGCACGGTCGCCGGACCCGCCGGGCGCCGCGCCGACCATCAGCTCGGACGGGCCGTCGGCCTCCGCCGGGTGGTCCAGGTGCAGGTCACCCCCATTGGGTACGGCGTTGCGCTCGCCGTGTGCGAAACCGGCGGCGGCGCGGGCCAGCAGCCGGGTGGCCTCGGCGAAGCTCGGCGTCACCACAGTCGGGTTCAGTCCACGCCAGTCGGCCAGGTCGTGCGCGTCCAGCGCCACGGTGCCGTAGCGGTCCCGGTTGGCGACCAGCCAGGCGCGTACCGCCGAGGGCAGGGCGCCCAGGCCGTAGTCGCAGACCACGAGCGTGAGCGGCTGTCCCGGGGCCACCGCGCGCAGCTCCTCGGTGGCGCAGTGCAGGGCGGTCAGCAGCCGTGCCACCCCGTCGTCGTCCAGCGCGTCCTCCGGGCCGCCGGAGTCCTCACGGAGCAGGATCTGGTTGCCGGCGAGCATCCGCCGCTTCACCGGCGTAGGCCGGCCGGGCTGGCTCACCGTACGGTCCCAGACCGCCGCGCGGTCCAGGCAGTCGTGCAGCTCGTCACCGGCCACGTCGGCACCGACCGGGGCGACGAGCGCCGCCCGTCCACCGAGCGCCGCCACGTTGACCGCCGTGTTGGCGGCGCCCCCGGCCGCGGAGATCCGCCGCCGCAGGGTGAGGACCGGCGCGGGCGCCTCGCGGCAGAGCCGCTCCGACTCGGCGAACCGCCACTCGTCCAGCATGGCGTCCCCGACGACCAGCACGGGACGCTGCTGCCAGCTCGCCACCACGGTGGCCAGCCGGCGCTCTTCCGCTGCTGCTCCTGCCATGCCTCTGCGGATCCCCCCGCGCCGTCGGGCCAAACGCGACGCGGGCCACCCGGTGCGCCCGGTTTCGCCGCATCGGCCGGGGGAACGGTGCAGACATACCCCGGAGAGGAGAGAAGAGCATGGCAGCGACACTTCAGGGCAAGCGCATCGCCTTCCTGGCCGCCGACGGCGTCGAGGAGGTCGAGTACACCCAGCCCCGGGAGGCGGTGGAGAACGCCGGCGCGCAGGTCGAGCTGGTCTCCCTCGACTCCGGCTCGATCCAGGCCTTCAACCACCTGGACCACGGCAAGCAGTACCGGGTCGACGTCACCGTCAAGGAGGCGGACGCCGGCGCGTACGACGGTCTGGTCCTGCCCGGTGGCGTGGCGAACCCGGACTTCCTGCGCGCGGACCCGGACGCGGTCCGGTTCGTGAAGTCGTTCTTCGACGCCGGCAAGCCGGTCGGCGTGATCTGCCACGGCCCGTGGACGCTGGTCGAGGCGGACGTGGTGCGGGGCCGCACCATCACCTCCTGGCCGAGCCTGCGCACCGACCTCACAAACGCCGGCGCGAACTGGGTCGACAAGGAGGTCGTCACCGACAACGGGCTGGTCAGCAGCCGCAAGCCGGACGACCTGCCGGCGTTCTGCGCCAAGATCGTGGAGGAGTTCGCCGAGGGCCGGCACGCCGCCTGAGGAAAGTCACAGGCCCACCGGGGGCATGATCCGCCCCCGGTGGGATAGGAAGCGGGATGACCGCCCAGACCGCCCCGCCCGCGCTGCCCGCCCGCCAGATCCGCCTGCTGATGTTCGGCCTGATGACCGGCATGCTGCTGGCGGCGCTCGACCAGACCATCGTCGGCACCGCCCTGCCGACGATCGTGGGGGAGCTGGGCGGCATCAACCACTACTCGTGGGTGGTCACCGCGTACCTGCTGGCGTCGACCGCCTCGACGCCGCTGTACGGCAAGATGGCCGACCTGTACGGACGCCGGCCGGTCTTCCTGTTCTCGATCGGCATGTTCCTGCTCGGCTCGCTGCTGGCCGGGCTGTCGCAGGACATGACCCAGCTGATCGTCACGCGCGGCGTGCAGGGTCTCGGCGCGGGTGGGCTGATGACGCTGGCGTTCACCATCATCTCGGACGTGGTCTCGCCCCGGGAGCGCGGTCGCTACCAGGGGCTGTTCGGCGCGGTGTTCGGCGTCTCCTCGGTGGCCGGGCCGCTCGTCGGCGGTTACTTCGCGGAGACCAACTGGCGGTGGATCTTCTACATCAACGTGCCGCTGGCGATCCTCGCCATCGTGGTCTGCTGGCACGTGATGCGGCTGGTGCCGTTCGAGCGGCGGGAGCACACGGTCGACTGGATCGGCGCGGCGCTGCTGGTGGCCGGCGTGAGCTGCCTGCTGCTGGCGCTGAGCTGGGGCGGCGCCGAGTACGCCTGGGGCTCCGGCGTGATCGTCGGCCTGTTCGCCGCGGGCGCGGTGCTGGGCGTGCTGTTCGTCGTCCAGGAGGCGCGGACCAAGGAGCCGATCCTGCCGCTGCGGCTGTTCCGCAGCGCCACGTTCGCGCTGGCGAACGCGGCGGGTTTCGTCCTCGGTCTGGTGATGTTCGGGTCGATCATCTTCATCCC
The DNA here is from genome assembly GCF_017872985.1 of Micromonospora sp. HB375. NCBI lineage: Bacteria > Bacillati > Actinomycetota > Actinomycetes > Micromonosporales > Micromonosporaceae > Micromonospora > Micromonospora sp. HB375. The sequence goes on from NZ_JAGGJO010000001.1 coordinate 327,833, forward strand.
GCTCTACCTCCAGATCGTCAAGGGCGCCTCGCCGACGCGCAGCGGTCTGCTGATGCTGCCGATGATGGCCGGCGTCATCATCACCTCGATCGTCACCGGCCGGGCGATGAGCCGGATCGGCAGGTACAAGTGGTTCCCGGTGGCGGGCGCGGCCGTGCTGGTGGTCGGCATGCTGCTGTTCCAGCAGCTGCGGGTGGCCACCTCGCTCTGGGCCGCGTTCGGCTACATGGTGGTGATCGGGATCGGGCTGGGCCTGTGCATGCAGTCGCTGATCCTCGCCGTGCAGAACGCGGTGAGCGTGCGCGACCTGGGCGCGGGCACGTCCTCGGCCACGTTCTTCCGGTCGCTCGGCGGCTCGTTCGGCGTGGCCATCCTGGGCGCGGTGCTGTCGTCCCGGCTCACCACCGAGCTGGCCGGCCGGCTGCCGGGCGCGCTCGCGCAGCTCCCGCCGGAGCAGCGGGCCGCGGTGTCTGCAGGCGGGAACTTCTCGATCAACGACCCGGCGGCCATCCTGGCCCTGCCCGCCCCGGTACGCGCCGCCGTCCAGGCCTCGTTCGTCGAGTCGCTGCACCTGGTCTTCCTGACCACCGGGCTGATCGCGATCGTCGCGGTGCTGGTCACGCTGGCCATGCCGAACCACCAGTTGCGCGGCACCGGTCCGCAGGGCGCCACCGGCGGCGCCGACCCGATCGGCGGCAAGGCCCCGGCGCCCGGCGGCAAGCCGCTGACGAAGGAGTCGAAGGAGGAGGCCGCCGCCGACATGGAGGCGAAGTCGCAGACGATGCTGTGACCGGCGGCTACTTGAGGATGAGCCGGTTGGTCTGCTCGAACACGTCCAGGTCGGCGAGTGTCTCGTGGACGCTCGACGAGAGCGGGTGCGGGAAGTCCGCCGGACGGAAGAAGGCGGCGTCGGTGGTCTCGTCGGTGAACCGGTCCAGCTCGCCGTCCCACTCGTCGACGCGGAACGCGGTGGTGAAGACCTGGTACGTGTGCCCGTACATGTTGGTGTGGGTGCGGTCCGGGCCGGTGTAGAGCGCGAACGCGCTGACCCGCAGCGCCCGCAGGCCGGTCTCCTCCCGCACCTCCCGGACCGCGCAGTCGGCGATCGACTCGCCCAGTTCCATGGCGCCGGCCGGCAGCGCCCACTGGCCGTTGTCGGAGCGCTGGATCAGCAGCACCCGGGCGGCGTTGTCGCGCACCACGGCGCGGGCGCCGACGAACATCAGGGTGCGGTCACCGGCCAGGGCGCGGAGCTGCCCCACGTACGAGTCGGCCCACGAGATGCTCACCCGGACAATCTACGCATCATCCGTGATCACCTCGGTGGTTCCGGGGGGTTCCGTAGATGTGACCGCCGCCACTACGTTGTTACCCATGCGTAGCACGATGATGGACGCCCCCCTCCAGGTCGCCCGGATCCTCGAACACGGCTCCACCGTGCACGGCGCGGCGGAGGTGGTCACCTGGACCGGCGCCGAACCGCGCCGGATGACGTACGCGGAGGTCGGCCGCGCCGCCGCCCGGCTGGCCCACGCGCTGCGCGACGAGTGCGGCGTGACCGGCGACGAGCGGGTCGCGACGTTCATGTGGAACAACAACGAGCACCTGGTGGCGTACTTCGCCGTGCCGAGCATGGGCGCGGTGCTGCACACGCTCAACATCCGGCTCTTCCCCGACCAGGTCGCCTACATCGCCAACCACGCCGAGGACCGCGTGGTGCTCGTCGACACCACGCTCATCCCGCTGCTCGCCCGGGTGATCGGCGAGATGACCACCGTGGCGCACGTGGTGGTGGTCGGCGGCGGCGACCCGGCCCCGCTGCTGGCCGCCGCCGGTGACCGGATCACCGTGCACCACTGGGACGCGCTGCTGGCCGACCGCCCCGACCACTTCGACTGGCCGGAGGTGGACGAGCGGGACGCGGCCGCGCTCTGCTACACCTCGGGCACCACCGGCCACCCCAAGGGCGTCGCCTACTCGCACCGCTCGATCTACCTGCACTCGCTCCAGGTCTGCATGCCGGAGGGCTTCGGGCTCGGGCCGAACGACCGCGAGCTGGCCATCGTGCCGATGTTCCACGCCATGTCCTGGGGCCTGCCGTACGCGGCCTTCCTCTCCGGCGCCTCGCTGATCATGCCGGACCGGTTCCTCCAGGCCGAGCCGATCGCCGCGATGATCGCCGCCGAGCGCCCCACGCTGGCCGGGGCGGTGCCGACCATCTGGACCGACCTGCTGGCCTACCTGGACGCGCACGAGGTGGACCTCTCCTCACTGAAGGAGGTCATCGTGGGCGGGTCGGCGTGCCCGCCGGCGCTGATGCACGCCTTCCACGACCGCTACGGCATCGACGTCATCCACGCCTGGGGCATGACCGAGATGTCGCCGCTGGGCTCGGTGTCCCGGGCGCCGGCCGGCGCGACCGGCGACGACGCCTGGCGCTACCGCTACACGCAGGGCCGCGTACCGGCGGGCGTGACCGCGCGGATCGTCGGTCCGGCCGGTGAGCCGCTGCCCGCGGACGGGACGTCGGTGGGCGAGCTGGAGGTGCGCGGGCCGTGGGTGACCGCCCGGTACATCGGCGACGACGTGCCGGAGGAGGAGAAGTTCCGGGACGGCTGGCTGCGGACCGGGGACGTCGGCACGCTCTCGCCGGACGGCTACATCACGCTCACCGACCGCGCCAAGGACGTGATCAAGTCGGGCGGGGAGTGGATCTCCTCGGTCGAGCTGGAGAACGCCCTGATGGCGCACCCGGCGGTGCTGGAGGCGTGCGTGGTGGGCGTACCGGACGAGCGCTGGGACGAGCGTCCGCTGGCCACCGTCGTGGTTCGCGAGGGCGCCTCGGTGACCGCCGAGGAGCTGCGGGACTTCCTGGCCGGCTCGGTGGCCCGCTGGCAGTTGCCGGAACGCTGGGCGTTCATCGACGCCGTGCCCAAGACCAGCGTCGGCAAGTTCGACAAGAAGGTGGTGCGTTCGCGGTACGCCGACGGCGGGCTCGACGTACGGGAACTGACCGCGTCGTAACGTTTCGGGGCGTACCGTCGCCTACACGGGCAGGAACACGTTTCCAACGGGCATTCCTCCCAGAGGGCGGCCCCGGCGTTCGCACCGCGCCGGGGCCGCCCGTCCGTTACGGGCTGACCCGCACCGTCATTGTTGCGAAACTTGTTCGCGTCTGTCCGGCTGTCGGGGAAATCCGGTCACCTACTCGTCCGCGGTGGTGACCAGCACCTTGCCCACCACGCTGTCCTGCACCGCCTGCTGCGCGGCAGCGGCGTCCGCCAGCGGATACCGATGCAGTGGCAGCCCGCCGTCCTCACCGACCCGGATCGCGCCCTGCGCCACCGCCGCCGCGATGTCGGTGACCGCCTGCGCCTTGGCGACCTTCGGCGCGGTGTAGATCAGCACGAACTGCCAGCGCGCGTTCGGAACCATCAGCGGCCGGATCGGCAACGTGATCTCGTCGCCGCCGTCGTCTGCGTACACGCAGACCGCCCCGCCGGTACGCAGCATCCGCACGTCGGCGGCGGCGTTGCGGGCGGCGGAGACCTCGACGATCGTGTGCACCCCGTCGGGCGCGACCTTGCGGACCTCCTCGACCACGTCCTGCTCGCGATAGTTGATCACGAAGTCGGCCCCGGCCGCCGCCGCGAGCTGCGCCTTCTCCGGGCTGCTCACAGTCGCGATGACACAGGCGTCGGCCCAGCTCGCGAGCTGGATCGCCGCGTTGCCCACCGCGCCCGCGCCGCCCTGCACCAGCACCACATGGTCGCTCAGCGCGCCCGCGTGCAGCTTGTCCGGCATGTACTCACCCGCGGTCAGGCAGCGGTGCGCGGTCATGAACGGGATGCCGAGCGCCGCCCCCAGATCGAACGACGCCGGACCGAGCGGCACCGCGTGCCGGACCGGAACCAGCGTGTACTCCGCGGCGGTGCCCCACGGCCGCTGCCACGCCGCCTCCCACACCCAGACCCGCTCGCCGATCAGCGTCCGGTCCACGCCCTCACCGACCGCCTCGACCACCCCGGCGCCGTCCTGGTGCGGAATCTGCCAGCCGCTCGGCAGCGGCCACGCCTGCCGGGCCTTCCAGTCGGTCGGGTTCACCCCCGACACGGCCATCCGCACCAGCACCTCGCCGGGGCCGGGCTCCGGCACGGGCCGCTCGACCACCTGGAGCACCGAGGCGTCCCCGCTGCGCTCGTACACGATCGCCTTCATCGCCGTCCCTCCGCCGTCCTTCCGGGTGCGCTACCCGGCAGCCGCCCGAACATGCGGCCCCGGGCGCACCCGGCCACCGTACGACGGCTCGTCAGGCGGCCGGCTTGAGCACGACCTTCGAGTAGCCCGGCTCTCGGCGGTCGAAGCGCTGGTACGCCTCCGGCGCCGCGTCCAGCGGCAACTCCTTGCTCACCACGAAGCTCGGGGTCGCCCGCCCCGCCATGATCAGGTTTCGCAGGTACGCATTGTAGGTCTTCACGTTCGCCTGCCCGGTGCCGATCCGCAGGCCCTTCTCGAACAGCTTGCCCACCTTGAACAGCAGCTCACCCCGGGCGGAGTGCTCGTCCGGGGCGCCCGGGTCCGCCGCGAGGTAGAGCCCGACCACGCCGATCGCCCCGGTCGCGCGTACCACCTCCACGAGCGTGTTCAGCACCAGCGCCGGCTGCTCCTCGCCGCTGGGCGCGGACGCCTGGTATCCCACCGCGTCCACGCCGTGATCGGTCCCCACCCCGGCGGTCCGGTCCCGGATCTGCTCGACCGGGTCGCCCGCGCTGAAGTCGATCGGGGTGGCGCCGATCGACTCGGCCAGCCGCAGCCGGTCCGGCACCCGGTCCACCACGAACACCTCGGACGCCCCGATCAGCACCGCCGAGTACGCCGCCATCAGCCCGACCGGCCCGCCGCCCATCACGGTCAGGTTCTCGCCCGGCCGCAGCCCGGTCATCGCCACCCCGTGGTAGCCGGTCGGAAAGATGTCGGCGAGCATCGCGTAGTCGTTCTCGTGTTCGGTGCCGGGCGGCAGCTTCAGGCAGTTGAAGTCGGCGAACGGCACTCGCAGGTACTCCGCCTGCCCACCCCGGTACGGCCCCATCGACACATAGCCGTACGCGCCGCCGGCGAAGCCCGGGTTCACCGTCAGGCAGAACCCGGTGCGTTGCTCCCGGCAGTTGCGGCAGAACCCGCACGCCACATTGAACGGCATCGAGACCCGGTCACCCACGCGCAGGCTCGTCACGCCCGGCCCGGTCTCGACGATCACGCCCATGTTCTCGTGGCCGAACACGATGCCCGGTTCGGCGGCCGTCCGTCCCTCGTACATGTGCAGGTCCGAACCGCAGATCGCGGTCGTCGTGACCTGGACGACCACGTCGTTCGGATCCTCGATCCGCGGGTCGTCGACCTCGTTGACGGCCACCTCGTGCGGCCCCTCGTACACCACAGCCCTCATGTCACCGACCGTAGGCCGGGTGGTGGCGGCGGGTGGGTGGTTCAGTCGATCCCCGCCACCACAGCGGGCGTGAGCGCGCCGATCGAGGGGAGCAGCACGGTCGCGAGCGCCTCGGCGTCCGGATCGAGCGGGTACGACCCGTGCGGCACCGCCACCACCCGGCACCCGGCGGCAGCCGCCGAACGGACCCCGTTCGACGAGTCCTCCACGGCCACGCAGCGGGCCGGGTCGACGCCCAGCCGCCCGGCCACCGCGAGCCACACGTCCGGCGCGGGCTTGCCCCGGGCGGTCTCCTCCGTCGACAGCGTCGCCCCGAACGAGCCGGCCAGGCCCGTCGCGTCCAGCGCTGCCGCGATCAGCCGGGTCGGGGAGGAGCTGGCCAGCCCGAGCGGCCACCGCGCGGCGATGCGGCGCACGACCTCCTCCGCCCCGTCGATCACGGGTACGCGCTGCGCGTACCGGCGGGCCATCTCGGTCACCACCTCGGTGGCGACCTGCTCGGCCGACCTGTCGACGCCCAGCTCACCGCTGAGGTACTCGGCCCACTCGCCGGTGCTCATGCCCATCAGCCGGCGCTGCGTGTCCGGCTGCCAGACGCCGCCGTGCTCGGCCACGTACGCGCGCCGGACCTCCTCCCAGACCGGCTCGGAGTCCACGATCACGCCGTCCAGGTCGAAAAGCACCGCGTCCACCATGCCGCCATCCTGCCCCAGCCGGCGGCCCGGCTCACCGTGGCAGCGCGGCTCCGACCGACCGCTGTGCCGGCAGGCCGATCGGCGCCTTGGCCGGGATGATCGTGCGGCAGCGGGTAGCGATCGGCTCCAGCAGGTCCCGCAGCCGGGCGGTACGTTCCGCGCCCAGCGCCCGCCACGGCCCCGCAGCGGCCCGGTCGGTGGCCTCCTCGACCGCGCGGAACGTCTCCGTGGCGTACGGCGTGGCCGTCCGGTCGGCGGTCAGCCAGCCCTTCTCCACCAGCCGCTCCTCGGCCGCGGCCCACTGCTCGTCGGTCCAGCCCCGGGCGGGCTGGTGGAACTCGCGGGACTGGTCGACCCGGCACCGCCAGGCCACCACCTCGGCCGGTTCCAGCCCGGTCGTCACCAGCGCCGCCACGTGGCCGTCACCGCGGTGCTCGCGCAGCGTGGTGGCGGCCTGCCAGAGCCGGGCCAGCGGGTACTCGCCCCGGGGCAGTGCGGCGTTCACCGCGCCGAGCACCCGCCCGGCCGTGTCCACCCGCGCGGCCGCCTCCTCCAGCAGGTCGGCGGCCTCGACCAGATGCGACTCGGGCAGCTCGTAGGTGAACTCGGCGAGCGCCTGCACACCACCGGTGAGCCGCGCCCGCAGCGCCTCCTCCGGGGTGGCCAGACGCCACACCGACGGCAGCGCGCGGGCCACCATGGCCGGCGCGAAGCTGAAGAACGCCGCGGTCACGGCGGGCGCGTCGACCGCGCCGAGCGGCGCGGCCCGCCCCGCGAAGTAGCCGCGCCAGTAGCCGCGCAGCCCGACCGCCTCAAACGCGGTGCGGGCCCGCGGGTGGAAGTAGGTCACCGCGTGGACCGGCTCGTACAGCGTCCACATCTGCCGGGTCGCCCCGGCCCCGTCCAGCGCCGCCACGTGCACCTCCGCGTCGGTGAGCAGATCACCGCGGACGGACGTGCCGCCCGCGGTGACCATGAACCTACTGCCGCAGGGTGACCGGACGGAAGCCTGGAGTGAGCTACTGCGCAGCCAGCACGTCGACGACGAAGCGCAGCGGCCCGGCCGGGCGGCCACCGGCGGCGTCGTTGCCGTACGCCAGATCGGCCGGCAGGTCCAGCTGCACCCGGCTGCCCACCGGCACGCCGACCAGGCCCTGGTCCCAGCCCTTGATGACCTGGCCCACGCCGATCTGGAAGGTGGCCGGCTGGCCGTTGTCCCAGGACGCGTCGAACTGCTTGCCGTCCTTGTAGAACACGCCCACGTAGTTGGTGGTGATGTTCTGCCCGGCCTTCACCGCCGGCCCGGTGCCCTTCACCAGCGTGGTGACGGTGAGCTTGGTCAGCTCGCCGGTGCCGGCCTGCACTGTCGGCTTGGTCTTCAGCGCCGGGTCGATGCCGGCGGGCAGCTCCGGAGCGGGCATCTCGGTGGGCTCGACCGGGGCGGTGGGGCTGGCCGAGGAGCCGGCGGTGGCCGCCTTGTCGTCGTCCCCGCTGTTCAGCCAGACCAGGCCACCGACCAGGGCCACCACGGCGAGCACGCCGACAGCCGCGCCGAGCATCGACTGCCGGCGGCGACGCGCCTCGGCGGCCTTCTTCTCGGCCAGCTGGGCGGCCAGCCGCCGCCCTGCCTTGGTGGCCGGGGCGGCCTGGCCCTCCGACCGGTTCTCCACACGCTCGCTCACGTCGACTCCCTGCAGGGTGGGTGGGTGCGCCCCCGGCGGGCCGCCGCCGAGGCCAGCGCACACGGTACCCGCCCGGAGCCCCAGCGTGCCCATACGCCCGCACCGATCAGGACACGGAGACCGATACGGGGGCACCGCACAGGGTACGTTTCGGGCATGGCGATCCTCAGCGAAGAAGACCTGGCCCTGCTCGGCGAGCCGCAGCTCGCGCACGTGGCGACGATCGAGGCCGACGGCACCCCGCACGTCACCCCGGTCTGGGTCGACACCGACGGCGAGCACATCGTGTTCAACACGGCCAAGGGGCGGCAGAAGTACCTGAACATGGCCCGCAACCCGGTGGTCGCGGTGTCGGTGGCGGACAAGGCCGACGACTTCCGCACGCTCTGGATCAAGGGCACCGTCGAGTTCGTCACCGAGGGCGCCGACGAGCACATCGACCGGCTGGCGAAGAAGTACCTCGGCCAGGACACGTACCCGTGGCGGCGCCCCGGCGAGGAGCGCGTCATCGTCCGGGTCACCCCGACCGAGAAGCTCGGGCGAGGCTGAGCGGTCCGGCCCCGCCCTCCACCGAGGGCGGGGCCCCGGCCGTACGCGCGTCAGGCGCTCTTCTTCGCGGCGGCCTTCTTCGCCGTCGTCTTCTTGGCGGCGGTCTTCTTGGCCGGTTCGGTCTTCTTCTCCGCCGTCTTCTTCGCGGGGGTCTTCTTGGCGGCCGTCTTCTTCGCCGGCTCGGCCTTCTTCTCGGCCGACTTCCGGGCCGGGGCCTTCTTCGCGGCCTTCTTCGCCGATCGGGCCGACGAGATCGGAGTCGGCTCGGCCCCACCGCCGGACGGCGCCTCGCCCCGGGCCGCCCGGGCCCGCTCCACGGATGCCTTCAGCGCGGCCATCAGGTCCACCGCGGCGGCCGGCGCGGCCTCTTCCTCCTCCGGCTGCACCACCTCGCGGCCCTCGACCTTCGCGTCGATGACCTCCTGCAACGCCGCCCGGTAGTCGTCGGTGAAGGCGTCCGGCTCGAACTCGCCGGCCATCGAGTCGATCAGTGAACTGGCCATCGCCAGCTCCGGCGGGCGTACCTTCAGGTCCTCGTCCAGGAAACCGAAGTCGGGCCGGCGGATCTCGTCCGGCCACAGCATGGTGTTGAGCAGCAGCACGCCCTCGCGGACCCGCAGCGTCGCGAGCTGCTCCCGCTGGCGCAGCGCCACCTTGACGATCGCCACCCGCTCCGAGTCGGACAGCGCGTCGCGCAGCAGCACGTACGGCTTCGTCGCCGAGCCCTCCGGCTCCAGGAAGTACGCCTTGTTGTAGAGGATCGGATCGACCTGCTCGGCCGGTACGAACTCCAGCACGTCGATCGCGTGCGACGTGCTCAACGGCAGGTCGGCGAAATCCTCGTCGGTGAGGATGACCATCTCGCCACCACCGATGTCGTACCCCTTGGCGATGTCGTCGTAGGTGACCTCCTCGCCGCAGACCGAGCAGGTGCGCTTGTAGCGGATCCGGCCGCCGTCCTCACGGTGCACCTGGTGGAAACGGATGTCCTTCTCCTCGGTGGCCGAGTAGACCTTCACCCCGATCGACACCAGGCCGAACGACACCGCTCCTTTCCAGATCGCCCGCATACCCGCGCTCCTCTCCCCGGTTGACCACCAGAATCGCAAACGATCGAACGGGACGCACGCGCTTCCGCACCCAACTACAGTCGGAACGTGCCCGGCGCGCCGTTGAAGCCGATGCTCGCGACGACCGGGCAGCTCCCGGCCGGCGCCGCCTGGTCGTACGAGTTCAAGTGGGACGGCGTCCGCGCGCTCGCCGACATCTCCCGCGGCGACCGGCACTTCTACGCCCGCTCCGGCGTCGAGATCACCACCGCGTACCCGGAACTGCTCAACCTGGCCGAGCAGGTCGGTGACGCGCTGCTCGACGGCGAGGTGGTCCTCTTCACCGACGGGCAGCCCTCGTTCACCGCGCTCGCCGAACGAATGCACGTGCGCAACCCGGCCAAGGCGGCTCGGCTGGCGGCGACCGTACCCGTCACGTACATGATCTTCGACCTGTTGCGGCTCGACGGCGAGGACCTGACCGCCCGGCCGTGGCGGGAGCGGCGGGCGGCGCTGGAGTCGCTCGGGCTCGGCGCCGCCCGGTGGGCGGTGCCGCCGGTCTTCGGCGACGGCCCGGCCACCTACGCGGCGGCCGGCGAGCACGGGCTGGAGGGGGTGATGGCCAAGCGGGTCGACTCGCTCTACCGGCCCGGCGTGCGCTCCCCGGACTGGGTGAAGGTCAAGCTGGAGGTCACCGGCGACTTCGTGGTCGGCGGCTGGCGGCCCGGCGCGCGGCGCGTCGGCGGTCTGCTCGTCGGCGTGCCCGGCCCGGACGGGCGGTTGATCTACCGGGGGCGGGTCGGCGGCGGGATCGGCGCGGCCATCGAACGGGAACTGCTGCGTGAGCTGGAACCGCTGCGGACCACCGCGTCGCCGTTCGCCGCCGGGGTGCCGCGCGAGGATGCCCGCGGCGCGATCTGGGTAACTCCCCGGATCGTGGTGGAGGTCAAGTACGGCCAGCGCACGCCGGACGGGAGGCTGCGCTTCCCGCGCATCCTGCGCCTGCGCCCGGACAAGCCGCCCGAGGAGGTCGACGATGCCGGCTGACCGGCTCAAGGTCGAGGTCGAGGGGCGCTCGCTGGAGCTGTCCAACCTGGACAAGGTGCTGTTCCCGCAGGCCGGCTTCACCAAGGGCGAGGTGATCGACTACTACACCCGGATCGCCCCGGTGCTGCTGCCGCACCTGAACGACCGCGCGCTGACCCGGATCCGGTTTCCCAACGGCGTCGACGGCGGCTCGTTCTTCGAGAAGAACGCACCCGCCGCGACGCCCGGTTGGGTACGCACCGAGAACCTGCCCGCCCCCGGCTCCACGAAGGGGCGGGAGACCATCGACTACGTGGTCTGCGACGAGCTGCCCACGCTGGTGTGGCTGGCCAACCTGGCCGCGTTGGAGCTGCACACTCCGCAGTGGAAGATCGGCGCGCACCCGGACATGATGGTGGTCGACCTGGATCCGGGCGGTCCGGCCGCGCTCAAGCAGTGCTGCCAGGTGGCGCTGCTGATGCGCGACCGGCTGGCTTCCGACGGGATCTCCTCGTTCCCGAAGACGTCCGGGAAGAAGGGCATGCAGCTGTGCTGCCCGATCGCCGGTACGCAGGACGCCGAGATCGTCTCCGACTACGCCAAGCGGATCGCGCAGGAACTGGAGCAGGCGCACCCGAAGCTGGTCGTGTCGAAGATGGCGAAGAACCTTCGGCCCGGCAAGGTCTTCATCGACTGGAGCCAGAACAACGCGGCGAAGACGACAGTGGCGCCGTACTCGCTGCGGGCCCAGCCGGTGCCGGCCGTGTCGACGCCGCTGACCTGGGGCGAGGTGGAGGCCGGGGCGGCCGGGAAGCGGCCGTCGACGCGGCCGTACACCGCCGGGGAGGTGCTCAAGCGGGTGGAGAAGCAGGGCGATCTGCTGGCGCCGCTGCTCGACGGCGGTCCCGAGCTGCCCGTGCGCTGATCCGGGCCGCTTCGGTTGCTCCGGACGGGCGGCTCGGACGGTTAGGGTGAGCGGACCGGCAGACAGGAGTTTCGCGCATGGCCCACCAGGCAGTCGTCGCCGTCGCGCCCGACGCGGTCGGGTACCCGCTGCTCAGCTACCACGACGACGGGACGGGCGAACGCACCGACCTGACCGCCGCGCAGCTCGGCGAGTGGACGGCCCGCAGCGCCGGGCTGCTCCGCGACGGGTGCGGGCTGCGCCCCGGTGACCGGGTGGCGGTGCTGCTGCCGCCGCACTGGCGTACCGCGGCGGTGCTGCTCGGGGCCTGGTCGGTCGGGTTGACGGTGTCGTTCCGTCCCCGCGCGCTGGCCGGCCTGCCGGTGCTGGAACCGGGCGCGGACCAGCCGTACGACGCGGTGTTCGTGACCCCGGAACGCCTCGACGACTGGCTGGAGGACGTACCCGAGGGGACGCACCGCTACCTGGTGGGCACCGGACCGGGCCCGCTCGGCGAGGTGCCGCCGGGCTGGCTGGACTGGTCGGCCGAGGTGCTGCGGCACCCCACCGACCCGCCGGACTACACGGCAGTCGACCCGTCCGGGCCGGCCACCGCGGACGGCACCAGCTTCGGGGCGTGGCGTCGCCTGGCCGCCGAGATCGCCACCCAGCTCGATCTGCACCCCGGCGACTGCCTCCGGGTGGACCCGACCGAGGACGAGCAGCCCCTGAAGTGGCTCTTGGCCCCCCTCTCCGCGGGCGCCACGGTCCTGATCCACGCCAACTCCGCCTCCGCCTCCTCGCCTCGCTGATCTTGCAGTCGCGGCCCCTCGGGTGCCCGTTTTGCGGCTCTTGCCCGGGCCGCAACTGCATGATCAACGGCGTTCCTGGCGTTTCGCGTCGATCCACGCAGAGATCTTGGAAGGAAGCGGTCGTCATGAGGGCCCTCTCCTTCCAAGATCTCCGCGAGTCCCAGCGAGCGAAACGCTCGTCTCATGTTGCGGGCGCGCGGGGTAGTCGCGCACGGCCCTCTTCTGCGCTGCCCACGCGCTCGCGCCGATCTTGGAGTTGTGGTGCCTCGCGTAAGCCGCGAAGCGGGCATCTGAGGCGCCACAACTCCAAGATCGACGCGGGGGGTGGGTGGGTGGGTGGGTGGGTGGGGAATCCGGTTGACCGTGGGGACGGGGTGGGGCCTACTGCGTCGGAGTGCTGGGTCGGGCGGGGGACGGGAGTGGGCGTGGGCGGGACGGGTGCGCTTGTGTGGCGGGAAGTCGGCGAGGACGACCTGCCCGCGTTGACCGGCCTGGCGCAGGCGTGCCTCGCCACTGACGGCGGGCTGCCGCTGTTCGGGCGTACCCCGCTGGTGCGGGCGCGGCTGCTTCAGGCGCGTACCCACGGGGCGTGGTCCGGCGGCGACCTGGTCGCGGCCGTCGGGGTCGGCGCCGGGCGGACGCCGGCCACCGCCACCGGCCTGGTGCACCCGGCCTGGCGCGGGCGCGGGCTCGGCGGCGCGCTGCTCGACTGGGCCGAGAAGCACTCCGGCGACGGTGGGCTGCTGCTCATCACGGAGACGTGGAACGTAGGCGCGGAGGAGTTGTTCGCCAAGCGCGGCTACACGCGGACGTTCCTGGAGTGGGTGCTGCGGCACGGCCTCGACGCGCTGCCCGAGGTCACCGCGCCGGACGGCGTCACGGTGGAGCCCGCCACGCTGGGGCCGGAGCTGTTCGCCACCTACCGCGCGTCGTTCGCCGACCGGCCCGGATTCGTGGAGCCGGAGGCCGACGAGTGGCTGGGCGACCTGCGCGACGACGAGGACTTCCGGCCGGAGTTGACGCTGCTCGCGCGCGGCCCGGACGGCGTGGCGGCCGGATTCGTCACCGTGCTCGACAACTGGATCGACCAGGTCGGCGTCGTGCCGGACTGGCGCGGGCGGCGGGTCGGCGCGTACCTGGTGGCGCGCGTGCTGCGCGGCCTCGCCGACGCGGGCGCGGACGCCGCGTGGCTCTGCGTCAACGACGACAACCCGGCGGCCGGGCTGTACCGGCGGCTGGGCTTCCGCGACTTCGGCCGCCGCGCCCGCTACCTGCGTGGCTGACCCGGCGCGGGAGGCGATTCCTGCGCGGGCTGGCGGCGCTGAGCCGCTGTCCGAGCGCAGGTACTCGGGCAAGTTCAACCTGCGGGTCGGCGAGAGCCTGCACCGAGAGTTGGCCATCCACGCCGCCGAGGAAGGCATGAGCCTGAACCAGTACTTGCTGAGGAAGCTGAGCGCCGCCTGACCCGTCCGGAGCGGTCCCTGCCGGGGACTGTTGCCGATACCCATTGACGTGGTCTTATGGCGGGACGACGACGTCATCGATCCGCAGCTTTGACAACCCCGCGTCGGTACTCCTTTCATGCCTTCCGAAAGGTGCAACGATGCACAGGAAACCGACGATCCACCTGGCAGTGCTCGTCGCTGCCGCCGCCACCTTCCTGACCGCCGGCGGAGCCCCCGTCGCGGCCACGGCCGCCTCTCCCGCCGCCGCCGAGTGCGAGCCGGGCGCGGACAACCACAGCGCCGCCCGGGTACGTGAGGGCGCCACCGCAAAGGAGCCCGCGCTCTACTCGACGAACGAGGCCAAGGCGTACGGCGTCATCAAGGACTCGCCGCGCCTCGCCAACGGCAGCGTCACCGTGCCGACGGTCTTCCACATGATCTCCGACCACGAGCTGAGCGCGGCCGAGAAGGCCCGCTGGAACACGCTCATCTCGGCGCAGATGACGGTGCTCAACGACTCGTTCGCGGGTCGTACCGCGGCCGACGCGTCGGACACGCCGTTCCGCTTCTCGCTGGTCGACACCACGTGGACCGTCAACAGCACCTGGTACACGGTGGTGCCGGGCAAGAACGAGCGGGACATGAAGAAGGCGCTCTACACCGGTGACTCCCGCACCCTGAACGTCTACGCGGCGAACATCGGTGACGGGCTGCTCGGCTGGGCGTACTTCCCGAAGGGCTACAACAACGGCCGCGACTACATCGACGGCGTGGTGATGCTGGACGAGTCTATGCCGGGCGGTACGGCCGGCAAGTACGCGCTCGGTGACACGCTCACGCACGAGGTGGGGCACTGGCTGATGCTGGAGCACACGTTCGCGCACGGCTGCTCCGCGTCCGGCGACTTCGTGGCGGACACGCCGCGTGAGGCGGCGCCGCAGTTCAACTGCCCGATCGGCGCGGACACCTGCACCGCGCCGGGGCTGGACCCGATCCACAACTTCATGGACTACACGCAGGACTCCTGCATGAACATGTTCACCCCGGGCCAGGCCGACCGGATGAGCGACGCCTGGGTCGCGTTCCGGGCCAGCGGCAAGGGCTGACCGCGAGACCGGGCGGGCCGCACCACGGCGGCCCGCCCGGCCGCGCGCCGGTCAGTCGACAGTCGGCAGCGTCGGCCCGAGCACGTCGTCGGCGTCCACGATGGTGTATGCGTACCCCTGCTCGGCCAGGAAGCGCTGCCGGTGCGCGGCGTACTCGGTGTCGATGGTGTCCCGGGAGACCACCGTGTAGAAGTGCGCCTGCCGCCCGTCGGCCTTCGGGCGCAGCACCCGCCCGAGCCGCTGCGCCTCCTCCTGCCGGGAGCCGAACGTGCCGGACACCTGGATCGCCACCGCCGCCTCGGGCAGGTCGATGGAGAAGTTGCCGACCTTCGAGAGCACCAGCGTCCGCAACGAGCCGGAGCGGAACGCGTCGAACAGCCGCTCGCGTTCCTTGTTCGTGGTGGAGCCCTGCACGATCGGCGCGTCGAGGTATTCGCCCAACTGGTGCAGCTGGTCGAGGAATCCACCGATGACGAGGACCTGCTCGTCCGGGTGCCGGTCCACCAGGGCGCGGACCACCGGCAGCTTCGTGCGGGCGGTGGCCGCCATCCGGTAGCGCTCCTCGGCCTCCGCCGTCGCGTACGCCATGCGCTCGGCGTCGGTGAGCGTCACCCGTACCTCGGTGCACTCCGCCGGGGCGATCCAGCCCTGCTGCTCGATGTCCTTCCACGGCGCGTCGTACCGCTTCGGGCCGATCAGGCTGAACACGTCGCCCTCGCGGCCGTCCTCGCGTACCAGAGTCGCGGTGAGGCCGAGCCGGCGACGGGCCTGGAGGTCCGCCGTGAAGCGGAAGATCGGCGCGGGCAGCAGGTGCACCTCGTCGTAGACGACCAGGCCCCAGTCGCGGGCGCCGAACAGGTCCAGGTGGGTGAACGCGCCGCCGCGCCGCGAGGTGAGCACCTGGTACGTGGCGATGGTGACCGGGCGGATCTCCTTGCGCTCGCCCGAGTACTCGCCGATCTCCTCCTCGGTCAGCGACGTGCGGGCGATCAGCTCCCGCTTCCACTGCCGTCCCGCCACGGTGTTGGTGACCAGGATCAGCGTGGTCACCTTCGCCTCGGCCATGGCCGCCGCGCCGACCAGCGTCTTGCCGGCGCCACAGGGCAGCACCACCACGCCGGAGCCGCCGGCCCAGAACGCCTCGACGGCTTCCCGCTGGTACGACCGCAGCGTCCACGGCTTGCCGCCGTCCTTGCCGGCCTCGGCCAGCTCGATCGGGTGCGCCTCGCCGTCCACGTACCCGGCCAGGTCCTCGGCCGGCCAGCCCAGCTTGAGCAGCGCCTGCTTGAGCCGGCCCCGCTCGGACGGGTGCACCGCGATGGTGTCGTCGTCGAGCTTCGCGCCGAGCATGCCGGCGAGCTTCTTGCTCTTGGCGACCTCGATCAGCACCACCCGGTCCAGCGCGCGCAGCACCAGGCCGTGCACCGGGTCGTTGGCGAGCTGGAGCCGGCCGTACCGGTCCATCGTCTCGGCCACGTCGACCAGCAGCGCGTGCGGCACCGGGTAGCGGGAGTACTTGATCAGCGAGTCGACCACGCCCTCGGCGTCGTGGCCGGCGGCCCGCGCGTTCCACAGACCCAGCGGCGTCAGCCGGTACGTGTGCACGTGCTCGGGGGAGCGTTCCAGCTCGGCGAAGGGCGCGATGGCCATCCGGCACGCCTGCGCGTCGGGGTGGTCGATCTCCAGTAGGAGCGTCTTGTCCGACTGCACGATCAGTGGTCCACCGCTCACGCCAGCGTCCTCTCGCATCGCCCGGAACCCCGCTGCCCGGAACCCCGCCGCACCCCGGCTGACCTGCCGGAGGCCGACCAACCAGTGTTGCACGCCGGAGGGCTGCGCAAAAAAGTCCGGCTGGACAGGCAACGTCATACTCGTCCCACACGTCTAGCAAGCGGGACGACTGTCCAGGGAGGGCCCATGCAGCGTGTCCGGTTTCTCGCCCGGGTCACCGCCCTGGCGGTGGTCGTGCTGGTCGGTGTCGGCGCCTGCGCGCTCGATCCGCAGGCGGACGGCGCCGGGGGGAGCACCCCCGGCCCGGTCGGGCTGACGGAGGGAGCATCGGGGGCGAGCGCGTCGCCCACGCCGGAGCAGCCGGTCACGTCCCCGTCGGCGCAGCCGAGCCGGACGGCCTCGCCGAAACCCTCCCGATCGCCGGAGGCGACGAAGACGACGAAACCCGGGCCGAAGCCGAGCGCGTCCGCCGGGTGCCCGCAGGGCGAGCACCAGCGGGCCGTGGAGACGTACCTGACCCGGCTGGGCGGCTTCGGGACGCTGACCGTGGACGGCGAGCAGTCCGCCGCCGACTGCGCCGCGATCAAGAAGTTCCAGGTCCGGTACGGCATCAGCCCGTCCTCGGGTCGCGCCGGCCCCACCACGTACGACGTGGCGAAGCGGCTGGCCGCCACCGACACCGCGCGGTGCAAGGCCGGTTCCCGGCTGACGTTCTGCGTCGACCTGACCCGGCAGACGGTCTGGGCGATGCGCGGCGGCGAGGTGGTGATGGGCCCGACCGTGACCCGCACCGGCATGTCCGGCTACGCCACCCCGGCCGGCACGTACTCGGTGGGGCGGAAGAACCCGCGCGAGTGGTCCAACCCGTACGAGGTGTGGCTGCCGTACTGGCAGCAGTTCAACGGCGGGATCGGCTTCCACGAGACCACGACATACCTGCACAACGGCGCGATCGGCTCGCACGGCTGCGTGAACCTGCTGCACCGCGACGCGGTACGCCTGTGGGAGCTGGGTTCGGTCGGCACCCGCGTGGTGGTGATCGGCCGCCGCCCCGGCACCTGAACCGGCCCGGAACCCGCCCTCACCCGTGACCGGACGGCCCGGATCAGGGTTTTAACCCCTGTCCGCCCGGTCCGGCAGGTGCCACTCTGGAAGCCGGGTCCAAGCCGGGACGGGGAGGGACTGCCATGACCGTTGACCAGGACGTGCTTCCCGACGAGGAGCGGACGCAGCAGCAGGAGGTGCCCACGGCGGTCCTGTTCGGCTACGCGGCCGCCGCCGTCGGGGTGTTCGGCTGGTTCCTGTTCGGGCTGTTGGTGCAGCAGCAGGGCTTCGTGGACTCGGTCGGCGAGTCGGCCGGCGCGGCGTTCGCGTTGCTGCTGGCCGTGTCGGTGGTGGGCACGTTGCGCCGCAACGGGGAGTGACGCCTCACTCCTCCAGCACGGCCGCGGTGATCCGGTGCAGCGCGAACGTGTGCAGCATCTCCGTCCGGTCGTCCTCGGCGCGCAGGTAGCCGGCGCCGATAGACACCGGCCGGACCAGCCGGGACGCGGTCGCCCCGTGCGCGTCGACGTAGCCGACCCAGACCAGCGCCTTGTCCCGTACCGCCTGCTGGAGCACCGCCAGCGCGTCACCGTGACCGGGCACCGGGGCGGGACCGCCCGCCGCCGCGCCGCCCCGGACCACCGCCGGGGCCCGCCGCGCCGCCCGGGCCGCCGCGTCGCCCCGGCGGATCTGCTCCACCACGCCGAGCAGACGGGGCATCGGCAGCTTCGGCGTGGCGAGCGGGTCCACCGCGCGGCCGATCCCGGTACGGGCCGGCGCCCGCCGGGTCTTCGGCCGGGCCAGCACCGTCGCTCCGCTGGCGTCCTCGGGCACCGGGGCGTACCCGGCGTCGCGCAACGCGGTGAGCATCCGGTTGACCTGGTACGGCGTGACCAGCACGGTGGGTGCGAGCCGGCGGAACGCCAGCGGCTCCAGGCGCCGGTCGGCCTGCACCTCGGTGAGCAGCGCCTCGTCGTCGCTGCGCACGTATGCGCCGGACGACCCGACGCGCAGCCCGCCGTGCTTGCGGGCCACGTCGTCGACCAGGTAGGTCAGGCCCTGCGGCACCGGGGTACGGGACCGGCGGCGGAACAGCGCGTGCAGGTCCTCCGCGGTGTAGCCGGCGTCCAGCGCCCGCCGGATGCTGCCCGTGGTGACCCGGTGCACGCTCGCACCGCCCGCCGACTCGTGCTCGGCCACCACGTCCAGTTCGGCGGCGAGCGCCGGGTCGGGCGGGCCGGGCACCACGACTGTCAGGTCGGCCTGCACCAGCACGTGGTCGACCGGGGCGGGCAGCAGCCCGTCCAGCGCGCGGACGGTGGTCGACGGGTCGCCCGACTCGGCGTCGGAGCGCAGCCCGAGCGGGTCGTCGCCGCGTTCGTCGGCGTCGGTCAGCTCGGCGAGCAGCCGCCGCCCGTACGTGGTGAGCGCGCCGAGTCCGGTCACGCCCAGCGAGGCCGCCTCGGCCAGCACCTCCCGGTGCGCCGTCTCCCGCCCCCGGGCCCGCCGGGGCGCGCGCCAGTCCAGCAGTTCCAGCACTTCGTCCGGGGTGGGCGCGGTGCCGGCCGGCAGGTCGGCGAGCACGGCGAGCACCGCACGCCGGGCGGCGGGCGCGCCGGCTCGTTCCGCCTCGGCGGAGAGCACCGAGATGGGCCGGTCCCGGTCGTCGCGCTGCCCGATCAGGCCGGCCTGGCGGGGCATCGACATCCAGGCGCGGGCGAGCTGCTCCCAGCGCTGGGCCAGCGACGCCGCGCGCCACACCTCGTACCCGCCGGTGGGCAGGATCTGCTGGTCGCCGCCGTAGCGGGTGGTGGCCGCGCCGGTCAGCTCCATCTCACCGGTCAGCCCGGCCGCGTACGCGACCTCGAACAGCAGCGCGGTGGTCGTCTCGTCCAGCCCGAGTCCACGGGCGAGCCGGCGCAGGTCGCGGACGCCGACGCCGCCGGAGCGCAGCACCGGGGCCGGCTCCACGATCAGCGCCTCCAGCAGCGCCTCGGTGTGCCGGACCACCTCCATGGTCTGCCCGGCCCCGGCCGAGTCGACGGACTTGACCTCGCGGGGCGGGCCGGACACCACGGGTGGGCTGGTGCGCAGCGGGCCGAGCGGGCCGGAGTCGCGGCGCAGCACCAGCCCCACCTCGCGGGGCAGCTCGACGGTGCCGTTGCGGCCGCCGGACATCCGCACCAGCAGCCGGTGCTCGACCAGCCAGCGGATCGGGGAGCCGGTCGGCGCGCCGCCGTTTACCAGGTCCGGCGGGAGCACGTCCTCGGCGCCGGTGGCGGGGGCCTCCAACGCGCCCGGCGCGACGGTGCCGACCGGCGGTCCGGCGGCGAGCCGGTCCAGGACGGCGCGGGCCGAGGGCGGGGCGGACAGCAGCGTCCGCCGCAGCTTCGCCGGGTCCGCGCAGAGGGCCGCCACGCGCGGGTCCAGCTCCGCCGCCGGCCGGCCCAGCCCCGCCGGGTACGGGGACACCTCGTCGATGCCCCCGGCCACGCACAGGTCGTGCTCGGGGCCGTACAGCAGGAACCGGGCCCGGAGCCGGTCGACGGCGGCGCGGACCGCGGTGGGCGCGGGGGGCCGTGGCCCGGCGGTGGCCATGGCCAGGATCTGGTCGGTGGAGGTGGCGCCCTCGGGGCCGCGGGTGAGGCGGGCGGCGTCGAGGATCTGGAGGGTGAACTGGTCCAGCCCGTCGAGCGCCCGGGCCACGGAGACCCGGGACTGGGCGCGCAGGGCGAGGGCGGACACGTCGGCCGGCACCGGTACGACGAGGTCCGGCCGCAGTTGGAGCAGCGCGGCGAGGGACTCGTCGGGGAGGGCCCGCAGGTGGTCGGCGAGTGAGGTGGTCATCGTCGTACCACGCTAGCCCGCTGGGTAGGTTCTCGGCATGCCTCCGCTGATGGTCGGCTTCGACCTCGACATGACACTGGTCGACTCCCGCCCCGGGATCGCCGCTGCGTTCCGGGCGCTCACCGCGCGGACCGGCGTGCATGTGGACGGGGATCTGGCGGTGTCGCGGCTGGGCCCGCCGCTGCGCACCGAGCTGGCGCACTGGTTCCCGCCGGAGCGCATCGAGGAGGCGGTGACGCTCTACCGGGAGTTGTATCCGGCGTACGCGATCACCCCGACCGTGCCGATGCCGGGTGCGGAGGCCGCTCTGCGCGCGGTGCAGGCGCGCGGCGGCCGGACGATGGTGGTGACCGCGAAGATCGGTCGGCTGGCGAAGCTGCACCTGGACCACCTCGGGCTACCGGTGGACGAGCTGGCCGGGGACGTGTTCGCCGAGCAGAAGGCGGTCGCGTTGCGCGAACACGGCGCGACGCTCTACGTCGGTGACCACGTGGCCGACATGGCCGCCGCGCGAGCTGCGGGAATCCCAGGCGTGGCAGTGGCGACCGGCCCGTGCTCGGCCGACGAACTGACCGAGGCCGGGGCGTACCTGGTGCTTGATGATCTCGTCGAATTCCCGAGGGCGCTGGACCGGATCATCGGGCTAGCCTTGGAGGGGTAGACGGTTCGAGTGGAGCGGGGTTCAACAGGTGCCGACGGGTCGAGTGAAGTGGTACGACGCCGCCAAGGGGTACGGGTTCGTCACCAGTGACGAGGGTGGCGACGTGTTCCTGCCGAAGGGCGCGCTACCGGCGGGTGTCGCCGACCTGAAGGGTGGCCAGCGGGTCGATTTCAGCGTCGTGGACAGCCGGCGGGGCGCCCAGGCGATGGGGGTCAAGCTGCTGGAGGCGCCGCCTTCGGTGGCGGAGCTGCGCCGCCGGCCGGCCGAGGAGCTGCACGGCCTGGTCGAAGACATGATCAAGGTGCTGGAGGCGAAGGTCCAGCCGGACCTGCGCCGGGGTCGCTTCCCGGATCGGAAGACCTCCCAGAAGATCGC
The DNA here is from genome assembly GCF_017872985.1 of Micromonospora sp. HB375. Taxonomy (NCBI): domain Bacteria; kingdom Bacillati; phylum Actinomycetota; class Actinomycetes; order Micromonosporales; family Micromonosporaceae; genus Micromonospora; species Micromonospora sp. HB375. The sequence goes on from NZ_JAGGJO010000001.1 coordinate 349,205, forward strand.
TCAGCTGGTCCACGCGGTGGCGCGCGAGCTGGAGGTCTGAGGGACGAGCCCGGCGTCGGCGGCCCGGCCCAGCAGCGCCTCCACGGCGGCGAAGCCGGCCTCACCCAGGTCGGCGGTGAATTCGTTGACGTAGAGGCCGATGTGCCGGTCCACCACGTCGGGCTCCATCTCCTGCGCGTGCGCGAGGACGTACTCGCGGCTCGCAGCCGGGTCGGCCCACGCCTGGCGTACCGACTCGCGGATCCAGGCGGCGGCCTCGGCCGGGTCGACAGCGCCCCGGCGGGCCAGGATCGCGCCCAGCGGGATCGGCAGCCCGGTGTCGCCCTCCCACCACTCGCCCAGGTCGACGAGCGCGGTCAGCCCGTGCCGCGGGTAGGTGAAGCGCGCCTCGTGGATCACCAGGCCGGCGTCGTACCGGCCGGCGGCCACGCCCGGCATGATCTCGTGGAACGGCACCACCTCGATGCGCGCCGGCGCCTGGTCGGCCGCCCAGAGCCGGAACAGCAGGTACGCGGTGGTCCGCTCGCCGGGCACCGCCACCGTCGCGCCGGACAGGTCGGTCCGGTCGCCACGGGTCAGCACCAGCGGGCCGCAGCCCCGGCCGAGCGCGCCGCCGCAGGGCAGCAGGTGGTAGTCGTCCAGCAGCCAGGGCAGCGCCGCGTAGCTGACCTTCACCAGGTCGAACGCGCCCCGCTCGGCGGCCGTGTTGGTCACGTCGACGTCCGCGTAGGTCACCTCGACCGGCGGCGCGCCGGGCACCCGGCCGTGCACCAGGGCGTCGAAGACGAACGTGTCGTTGGGGCAGGGGGAGATCGCCAGGGAGAGCGCCACGTCCCCACCGTAACCCCGGGGGCCGGGCCGTCCGTCACAGCGTCCGGTGTGACGTCCAGCCGTTCCGGTGCAGCCGTTCGATGCCGTCGAGCAGCAGGTCCAGCGCGAACTCGAACTCGAACTGGTCGTCGCAGCCCGGCCCGACGACCGAGTCGCCGTCGTGCGACGCCGCGGTGGCGATCGCCGCGAGGTTGGGGAACCGGGCGGCCATCTCCGGCGGCAGGTCGGCCGGTGGCTCGGGCAATGTCGCGCCGGACCGGCCGGCCTGCCGGGTGGCGTCGAACAGTTCCTGGCTGAAGCCCAGCACCCGGCTGCCCATCGCGTGCATCACGTGGTGGGCGAGGTCGGTGGAGAACCCACCGGCGCGCAGCGCCCCGACCGTCGAGTCCAGGTACGCCAGCACGGCCGGCGTCGCAGTGCTGCGGGACTCGATCGCCAGCGGCGCCCAGGGGTGGCGCAGCAGCACCTGTCGCGCCGAGAGGATGCGCCGCCGGATCGCCTGCTTCCAGTCGCCGGGCTCCGGCGGATCGATCTCCGCGACCACGACGTCGATCATGCCGTCGACCAGTTCGTCCTTGTTCGCCACGTGCTTGTAGAGCGCCATCGGCACGACGCCCAGGTCTTGGGCGAGGTTGCGCATGCTGAGCGACTCGATGCCGGTCCCGTCGGCGAGCGCGACGGCGGCACGCAGGATCCGGTCCCTGCTCAGCGGTGCCCGGCGCACCTTCTCCGCCTGCTTCGGCATGTGGTTCCTCGCCTTCCCGGGGGCGGTTGTCACAGTATCCGCCTTGACTGGTGTACGGCGTACACCTAGCCTGGCCCCATCGAGGTGTACGCCGTACACCTGGGAGGGAGCGGGACCATGAGAGCGATCGTCCAGGACCGGTACGGCCCACCCGAGACACTCGCGCTGGCCGACGTCGACACGCCCGTACCCGCCGCCGACGAGGTGCTGGTCCGGGTCGAGGCGGCCGCGCTCAACGCGTACGACTGGCACGTCATGCGCGGCGATCCCCGGCTGTCGCGGCTGGCGCTCGGCCTCACGCGGCCCCGGGCGCGCATCCGTGGCCGCGACGTGGCCGGGCGGGTCGAGGCCGTCGGCGCCGGGGTACGGCAGATACGTCCCGGCGACGCCGTCTTCGCCGACCTCGGCGAGGCCGACGGCGCGTTCGCCGAGTACGTGTGCGTACCCGAACGCCTGGTCGCGCCCCAGCCGGCGAACCTGTCCCCGGAGCAGGCCGCCGCCCTGCCGCTCGCGGGCGTCACCGCGCTCCAGGGGCTGCGCGACGCCGGGCAGGTCCGGCCCGGCCACCGGGTCCTGATCAACGGGGCATCCGGCGGCGTCGGCACGCTCGCCGTCCAGCTGGCCAAGGCGCTCGGCGCGACGGTGACGGGCGTGTGCCGCACCCGCAACGTCGACCTGGTCCGTTCGCTCGGCGCCGACCACGTGGTCGACTACACCCGCGACGACTTCACCCGCGCCGGGCGCCGGCACGACGTGGTGTTCGACCTGGTCGGCAACCGTTCGCTGCGCGCGCTGCGGCGCGCGTTGACGCCGACCGGGACGCTCGTGCTCTCCGGCGGCGGCGTCTACCGCGGCGGCAGCCTCATCGGACCGGTCGGGCTGCTCGCCCGCGGACGGCTGACGGCGCCCTTCGTCCGGCAGCGCATCGTCGCGCTCGCCACCTCACCCGGCCGGGCGCACCTGGACGCGCTCCGCGAGCACGCCGAGGCCGGCCGGCTCACCGTGGCCATCGACCGTACCTATTCGCTCCACGAGGTGCCCGACGCCATCCGCTACCTCGAAACCGAGCACGCGCGGGCGAAGGTCGTCGTCACCATCTGAGGCCGTCGTCCCCAGCCCGGCGAGTTGTCCACAGGGTTGTCCACAGGTGGACAAGATCAGTGGAGGGCGGCTGCGGCGCTGGTCAGCGCGGCGAACGCCTCGCGCATGCGCCACGCGCTCCGGTCGCGCGGACCGATCGGGTTGGAGACCGTACGCAGCTCGGCGAAGGGCACACCGGCCTGGGCGGCGGCGACCGCCACGCCGTACCCCTCCATGGCCTCGGCCACCGCGTCCGGGTGCCGTTGCGCGAGCGCCGCCGTGCTCGCGGCGGTGCCGGTCACCGTGCTCACGGTGAGTACCGTGCCGACAGTCGCCCCCGGCAGGGCGGCCCGCAGCCCGGCCAGCAGGCCCGGGTCGGCGGGCACGATCCGGCCGCCGCCCAGCAGCTCGGGGGGCATCCCCAGGTCCTCGACCGGGATGAACCCGCCGGGTGACTCGGCGCCCAGGTCGGCGGCGACACTGCGGTCGGCGAGCACCGTGCCGCCCACCGCGACCCGGCCGACGAAGCCACCGGCGATGCCGGCGCTGACCACCGCCCGGTACGGCCGCCCGGCCGCCTCGGCCAGCGCCAGCAGCCGTGCCGTGGCGGCAGCGGCGACAGCCGGGCCGACACCGACCGGCAGCACCGTCACGTCCGGCGGTGCCGTCCCGTCCGGCGCGGCGGATGCGGTCAGGCCGGCGCGGATCGCCTCGGCCTCGGCGGGTACCGCCGTGACCACGAGCAGCCCGGTCACGCCACCGGCCCCCGGGGGTCGCGCCGCTCGGTGTCCTCGACGCCGGAACCGCCCACCGATGAGGAGGGCCGGTAGATGTGGAAGCCGGGCGGCGCGAGCCCGTCGTCCTCCGGCGGGCCGGCACGCTGAGGCGCCGGTGACGTGGGCGCCGGGTCGTCGAACGAGGTGGTGGCCGGTTCCGCGGCCCGGGTGGCCTGCTCCGCCGCCAGTTCCTCGTCGCCGAGCGGCCGGCCGACCAGGTGCTCACCCCGCAGCTTGCCGGCGACCAGCACGCCGCGTACGGCCACCAGTGCGGCCACCACGGCGGCGACGGTCACCCCGATCAGCCCGGTGAACGGCACCAGCCCGAGCCCGCCCCCGGCTACGAACGCGAGCATCAGCGCGGTCTCCGAGTGCGCGAACGAACTGGCCCGCAGCCGCTCCGGGATGCGTTCCTGGATCGAGGCGTCCACCGTCAGCTTGGCGATCCCGCTCATCATCGCCGCCACCAGGCAGAGCAGCGCCACCATGGGCAGGGAGAACTTCAGCGCGGCGAGCACCGCCACGCCGGCCACCACTATCGTGCCGCTGGACTGGAGCGCGGTCGGCCGGTGGATGCGCAGCCGGGTGCCGATCGCGGTGGCCAGGAACGTGCCGACGGCCAGCGCGCCGCCGACCAGGCCCAGCGCGCCCTGGGCGCCGAGGTTACGGCCGAAGAAGTCGGTGGTCAGGTCACCGGCCTTGATGGCGAAGGCCAGGAAGAGCAGCAGGAAGCCGTAGAGCCCGCGCAGCGCCGCCGCGCCGATCAGCGTGGCGATCACCAGGCGGCCGGCCGGGCGGCCCCGGCCCAGCGGGCGCTCGCCGTCACGGCGGCGCATCGCGCGCAGCGGGTGCGGCATCCGCTCCGGCGGCTCGGAGTCGGCCTTCGGCGGCAGCCGCAGGGAGATCACCATGCCGACCAGGAAGATCACCGACGCGACCCGCAGCGGCCACTGCGGCCCGAACCAGAACGCGGCCAGCCCGATCGGCGCGACGAGCGCGCCCGCCACCGTGCCGTAGACGCTCGCCCGCGCCCCGACCTGGGACAGTCCCAGGCCCTCGGGCAGCAGCCGGGGGACCGCTGCCGAGCGGGCCACGCCGTACGCCCGGGAGAGCGCGAGCACGCCGAACGCCGCCGGGTAGAGCCCGAAGCCGCCGATGTAGTCGGAGATCAGCCAGGCCAGGAACGCGCGGCCGAGCATGGTGGTGGCCAGCGCGTACCGCCGGCCGTGGCGGAAGTGGTCGAGCAGCGGGCCGACCACCGGGGCGAGCATGGCGAACGGGACCATGGTCACCAGCAGGTAGAGGGCGACCTTGTTGCGTGCCTCGCCCAGCGGCACGTCGAAGAAGATCGTCCCGGCCAGGCCGATGGCGATGAGCGTGTCGCCGGCGCAGGAGAGGGCGTGCAGGTCGAACAGCCGGACCATGCCCACCTCGTTGCCGGCGCTGCGGGCCCGGGCGGTGCCGGCGCGGCGGGTCATCCAGCGCCCGCCGTGCAGAGACCCGCGCAACAGCAGCCGGGTGGCGCGGATGCCGGTGCCGACGGTCCGCCCCAGAAAGGAGCGGCCGGAGCGGGAGGACAGCGCCATGCGTCCCATCCTCGCCCATTCGATCCACGCGCGCCGCATCACCCGCGGAGAACGACTCCGGGGAGTGCCTGTCACCCGTGGACCGGCATGGGGAACAATGGTCCGGTGACCAGGCCCGCCTCCGCCCGCGCTCCCCGGCTCGACCAGGTCTGCGCCGCCGCCGTCGAGGTGGCCCGCGACGCCATCACCGAGGTGGAGCCGACAGACATCGGCGACCATCTCCAGGCCGTCGCCGAGGGCGACCGGGTCGTCACCCACTACTTCGAATGCCGGATGGCCGGTTACCGCGGCTGGCGCTGGGCCGTCACGGTGACCCGGGTGCCGCGCAGCCGGCACGTCACCATCTGCGAGACGGTGCTGCTGCCCGGCCCGGACGCGCTGCTCGCCCCGGGCTGGTTGCCCTGGCAGGAGCGGCTCAAGCCGGGCGACCTGGGCCCGGGCGACCTGCTGCCCACCCCGGCCGACGACGAGCGGCTCGCGCCCGGCTACCTGCTCTCCGACGACCCGGCGGTCGAGGAGACCGCCTGGGAGCTGGGGCTGGGCCGGGCCCGGGTGCTGTCCCGGGAGGGGCGCGCCGAGACCGCCCAGCGCTGGTACGACGGTGACCACGGCCCGGACGCCGCGATCTCGACGGCCGCGCCGGCCGCCGCCCGCTGCGGCACCTGCGGTTTCTACCTGCCGCTGGCCGGGGCGCTGCGACTGGCCTTCGGCGCGTGCGGCAACTTCTACGCGCCCGACGACGGCCGGGTGGTCAGCGCCGACCACGGGTGCGGCGCGCACTCGGAGACGCTTGTGGAGACGCCCGAGACGCCGGTCGAGGAGCTGCCCACCGTCTACGACGACAGCGCGGTCGAGGCCATGACGGTCAGCCGGGCCCCCGGGTCGGTCGAGGCGTCCGAGCCGGCGGAGCCGTACGGCCACCCCTGACCGGTCAGCGCGGCCGCTGCGCGGCGGCCGCGCGTCGGCGACGCCGGTTGGCGTCGTGCCGCATCATCACCGCCAGGCCGGGAAAGCCCCACAGAAAACCGGCCAGGCAGGTCCAGAGCCAGTTCTGACGCCCGGACTCGGTGAGCCAGTCCCGGAAGAAGATCAGTAGCACCAGACCGGCCACCGCCCAGGCGATCAGCCCGGCGACGGCGAACGGCACCATCGGCGGGTCGAGCGGCTCCGGCCGCGGCTGTTGCTCCTGTGACACCGGCCCAGCCTACGTGATCGTTCTTCCCTGCCCGCCAGGTGATCTGGGACGATGCGCGCGACAAAACCCGGCCGATGACCAGATGAGGAACCATGTCCATTGCTCCACCGCCGGATCACGGCACTCCGCCCGATCCCGCGCATCCACGTAACGGCTTCGACCGCTTCTTCCTGATCTCGGCACGCGGGTCCACGCTGAGCCGGGAGCTTCGGGGCGGTTTCGCCACGTTCTTCACGATGGCGTACATCGTGGTGTTGAACCCGCTGATCCTGGGCAGCGGGAAGGACGGCGACGGCCGTTCGCTGGCGATTCCGGCGCTCGCCGCGGCGACCGCGCTGGTGGCCGGCCTGATGACCATCCTGATGGGCGTGGTGGCCCGGTTCCCGATCGCGCTCGCGGCCGGCCTGGGTGTGAACGCGCTCGTCGCGTACGAGATCGCGCCGCAGATGACCTGGGCGGACGCGATGGGTCTGGTGGTCATCGAGGGTGTGCTGATCGGCATCCTGGTGCTCACCGGACTGCGTACCGCGGTGTTCCGGTCGGTGCCGACGCAGCTCAAGACCGCGATCGGCGTCGGCATCGGTCTGTTCCTGACCATCATCGGCCTGGTCGACGCCGGGTTCGTCCGGCGCGTGCCGGACGCGGCGAACTCCACCGTGCCGGTCGGGCTGGGCATCAACGGCAAGATCGTCAGCTGGCCGATGCTGGTCTTCGTGGTCGGCCTGCTGATCACGCTGGTCCTGGTGGTACGCCGGGTCCGGGGCGCGATCCTGATCGGCATCCTCGCCTCCACCGTGCTGGCCATCGTGGTCGAGGCGATCGCCAACGTCGGCCCGTCCTTCGTCGACGGCAAGCCGAACCCGAAGGGCTGGGCGCTGAACGTGCCCGAGCTGCCGAAGCAGATCGTGGACGTGCCCGACCTGTCGCTGCTGGGCCAGTTCAACGTGCTGAACTCGTGGAGCCGGGTCGGCTGGCTGGTGCCGCTGATGTTCATCTTCACGCTGCTGATCACGGACTTCTTCGACACCATGGGCACGATGGTCGCGATCGGCCAGGAAGGGGACATGCTCGACGAGACGGGCACCCCGCCGAAGGCCAAGGAGATCCTGCTCGTCGACTCGATCGCCGCCGCGGCCGGTGGCGCCGCCTCGGTGTCCAGCAACACGTCGTACATCGAGAGCGCCGCAGGTGTCGCGGAGGGCGCCCGGACCGGCGTGGCCAACCTGGTCACCGGCAGCCTGTTCCTGCTGGCCATGTTCCTCGCGCCGCTGTCGTTGATCGTGCCGTTCGAGGCCGCGTCGACGGCCCTGGTGGTGGTCGGCTTCCTGATGATGACGGCGGTCCGCACGATCGACTGGACCGACTACGAGATCGCCATCCCGGCGTTCCTCACCATCGCGCTGATGCCGTTCACCTATTCGATCTCCAACGGCATCGGGGCCGGCGTGATCAGCTTCGTGCTGCTGAAGGTGGCGAAGGGTAAGGCCCGGGAGGTCCACCCGCTCCTGTATGGGGTCGCCGCGCTGTTCATCGTGTACTTCCTGCGCGGGCCGGTCGAGTCCGTGTTGCTCTGACGCTGGTGAGCCTGGTCATAACGCGTGTCGTTAGCCAGGCTCATTAGTTAAGCTAACTACCGTGACGGAGCGGACGGTGACGGCGAAACGCGTGCCACCGGCGCAGCTGGCCCCTCAGCTGCGAGATGCGATCACCCGGCTCAACCGGCGGGTCCGACAGGCCCGGCCGGTCGGCGACCTCACAGTCACCCAGCTGTCGGCGCTCACCAGCCTCAACCTGGCGGGCGCCCTCACACCACGGGAACTCGCTGATGTCGAACGGGTGCAGCCGCCCACGATGACGAAGATCGTCGCGAAGCTGGAGGAGCGGGGCCTCGTGCAACGCACCCCCCACCCGACCGACGGACGGCAGGTCATCCTGGCGGCTACCGAAGGGGGACGGGCCGTACTCGACCAGTTCGAGCGGGCCCGCAACGAGTGGCTGGCCACCCGGCTGGCCGAGCTCACCGAGGACGAACGCGAAACGCTACGGCGCGCCGCGGACATCCTCCAGGGCATCGCTCGCGCCTGACACCGCCGCCCGCGGTTCGCTTCGTCAGCTGTGGATGAAGCGTACCGACGCAAGGAGGCGCACCTAGAGTGCAGGCCAAATTGAGCACGATGTTCCAGTCCCTACGGGTCCGTAACTACCGACTCTTCGCCACCGGGCAGCTGATCAAACTGATCGGCGTCTGGATGATGTTCATCGCCCAGGACTGGCTCGTGCTCGAGCTCAGCGACAACTCGGCGACCGCGCTCGGCGTGGTCACCGCGTTGCAGTTCACGCCCGTACTCCTGCTCACGCTGCTCTCCGGACGGCTCGCCGACCGCTACGACAAGCGGATGCTGCTCTTCGTCGCCAACGCGTTCTGGACCGTGCTCGCGCTGGCCATGAGCGTCCTGGTCCTCACCGGCCTGGTGCAGCTCTGGCACGTCTTCACGTTCGCCGCCCTGCTCGGCGTCTCCAACGCGGTCGAGACACCGGTCCGTCAGGCGTTCGTCTCCGAGCTGGTCGGCATGCCGCTGCTGCCGAACGCGCTCTCGCTCAACGCGGCAGTGTTCAACTCCGCCCGGATCGTCGGCCCCGCCGTCGCCGGCCTGGCCATCGCCGCCGTCGACGTCGGCCCGGTCTTCCTGGTCACCGCGCTCAGCTCGATCGCCCCGCTGGTCAACGTGGTCCGGATGCGTACCGAGGAACTGCACCGCAAGGACCTGCCGCCGGTCGGCGAGCGGGACCAGGCCCGCGTGGTCGACGGCCTCCGGTACGTGGCACGCCGCCCCGACATCCTGCTGCCGATGGTCCTCATGTCGGTGATCGGGATGAGCCTGTTCAACTTCCAGCTCACCCTCGCCGCGCTCGCGAAGACCGTGTTCAACACCGGCGCCGCCTCGTTCGGCCTGTTCAGCACCGCGCTCGCGGCCGGTGCGCTGGTCGGGGCGCTGGCCGGCACCGGACGGCGCAGCCGGCCCTCGGTCTGGCTCGTGCTCGGCGCCGCGATCGGCTGCGCGGTCTTCGGCACGCTCGTCGGGCTCGCCCCGGCGTACTGGCTGGTCGTGGCGCTGCTGCTGCCCGCCGGGTTCTTCATGATCTACTTCGCCCAGGCCGCCAACCAGCGTGTCCAGCTCGGTGTCGACGCCTCCTTCCGGGGACGGGTGATGGCGCTGTGGGTGCTGGTGTTCCTGGGCACCAACCCGGTCGGCGCGCCCCTGATCGGCTGGGTCGCCGAGCACTACGGCGCGGGCGCGAGCATCTGGGCCGGCGGCCTGATCTCGCTGACCGCCGCGCTGCTGGCGCTCACCTGGCAGCTGCGCCGCTCCGGCGCCCGGCTGCGGATGCGGGTGCTCCCGATGCCCCGCTTCTACGTCGTGTCGCCCGGAGCGAAGTAGCCCCGATAGCCGCTCGTACCAGCCCGATTACCCAAACGGGTGGCGGGCCGGTGCGGCAGGGCTTAGCGTCGATGTGTGGAAGTGGGGCAGGGACTGCTGCTGGCGCTGGCGATCCTCGCCGTCTGCTGCCTGCCCGCCCTGTTCGCGCTGCTGTTCTGCGCTGACGAGATCATCGACCGGGTCGCGTGCGGGTGGGCCGAGTGGCGGGAGCAGCGCCGGGAACGCCGTACCATCGCGCGGCTCGACCGGGCCATCGAGTCCGAGGCGCTGACCCGCGACATCGACCTCACCGAGTTCGACCGGGACGGCCGACGGCCGCTGGACCAGCTCGCCACCGACCTGCGCCGCCTCGGCGGCCACCGGCTCGCCGCCAACGACCGCAGCGTGGTGTGGCACGGCGCGGTCATCGAGGCGTACGACGAACGGCTGCGCGCCGCCTGCCGGGCGCTCGGCATCGACGAGCACCTGGCCGAACTGGACGGCGTCGACCGGGAGATCGAACGGGTACGCGTCGAAGGGCTGCTGCACGCCGCCGGGCTGACGTTGCCGGCTGCCCGCGCCGCGCACCACCAGCGGCACCGCTGACCTGGTGCGTCTCTTCGCGGCGATCTACCCACCTGCCGTGGCGGTAGCCGACCTCACCGCCCGGGTCAAGGGCCTGCGGGTCGCGGCCGCCCGCCACGCCCGGCTGGCCGATCCGGCGGACCTGCACCTCACGCTGGCCTTCCTCGGCGAGGTGCCGGACGTCCGGCTCCCCGACGTGAAGCACGCGCTCGCCTCGGCCGCCCGGACAGCTCGTACCCCACTGCTGCGCCTCGCGGGCGGCGGCAGCTTCGGTCAGGGCCGGTCCACAGTGCTCTGGGTCGACGTACGCGGCGACGTCGAGGCGCTCGACGCGCTCGCCCGCTCGATTCGCGGCGGGCTGCGCGAGGCCGGGCTGCCCTGCGACGACAAGCCGTTCCGGGCGCACCTGACCATCGCCCGCCCCGGCGACCGGGTGCCCGAGGCCGACCTCCACGCCGACCGGGACACCCTCAACGGGTACGCCGGCCCACAGTGGTCGGCCGGTGAGGTGATGCTGACCCGCAGCCACCCGGGCCGTACGCCCCGCCACACGCGCATCGCCGCGTGGGCGCTCGCGCCGGCGCGTTGATGCGGGCGGCGCGTTAATTCGGCGGCGTGTTAAGAAGGGGCCCCTTCTCTACCTGAGGCGTTAAGAAGGGGCCCTTCCTTTCACCTACCAGGCCCAGGCCTCGGGGCCGGGGCCGCCGTTGCCTACGGGCGGGAACAGCTCGTCCAGGCGGGTCAGCGTGGGCTCGTCCAGGTGGACGTCGAGCGCGCCGAGGTTGCGGTCGAGCTGGTCCATCGTGCGCGGGCCGACGATCGGGGCGGTCACGCCCGGACGGGACAGCAGCCACGCCAGCGCCACATCCGCCGGGTCGTGGCCCAGGTCGGCGCAGAGCTTCTCGTACGCCTCGATCGTGCTGCGGTGCTCGGCCAGCGCGTCGGCCGAGCGGCCCGTGGTGCCGCGCGCCGCGCTGCCCTCGGCCATCTTGCGGATGATGCCGGAGAGCAGCCCGCCGTGCAGCGGCGACCACGGGATGATGCCCAGCCCGTAGTGCTGGGCGGCCGGCACGACCTCCAGCTCGACGTACCGGGTCAGCAGGTTGTAGATGCACTGCTCGGAGACGAGGCCGAGGAAGTTGCGCTTACCGGCTGCGGCCTGCGCCTGCGCGATGTGCCAGCCGGCAAAGTTGGACGAGCCGACGTAGAGCACCTTGCCCTGCGCGACGAGCGTCTCCATCGCCTGCCAGATCTCCTCCCACGGCGTGGCCCGGGAGATGTGGTGCATCTGGTAGAGGTCGATCGTGTCGCTCTGGAGGCGGCGCAGCGAGTCCTCGCAGGCCCGGATGATGTGCCGGGCGCTCAGGCCCTGCTCGTTGGGCCACTCGCCCATCTTGCCGTACACCTTGGTGGCGAGGACGACCTTGTCGCGGCGCCCGCCGCCCTGCGCGAACCAGCGGCCGACGATCTGCTCGGTGACGCCCTCACCGAGCTTCCAGCCGTAGACGTTCGCGGTGTCGAAGAAGTTGATCCCGTGTTCGAGCGCCCGGTCCATGATGGCGAAGCTGTCCGGCTCGTCGGTCTGCGGACCGAAGTTCATCGTGCCGAGGCAGAGGCGGCTCACGGACAGGCCGGTGCGTCCCAGGTTCGTGTACTCCATGACTCCACCCTGGCACGCCGGCACCCGGAGTGCCCTCTCAACGAGCCAGGGTGGAGCTTGCGGATCAGGAGGATTCGCGGGCCGCCGGGCCGGTGCCGAAGAGCACGTCGTCCCAGCTCGGCAGCCGCTTGCGTGGCTTGCCACCGGCCTCGGTGGACTCGCCGCCCGCGCCGCCGGTCGCCGCCGCGGCACCGGTGCGCCGCGGCCGCAGCACTGCCAGCGAGGGTACGGCCGGGATCTCCTTCGGCGCGTCCGAGTCGTCGTCGAAGGCCGAGCCCTGCCCGCCCCCGAGCAGCGCGGCGGCGCCACCGGCGACGGCCCGCTGGCGGGGCGCCTCCTGCGCGGCCGGGGAGCGGGTGTCGAGACCGCGCCCGGACGTGCCGCCGAGCGGCCGGTCCAGCGAGGCGAGCAGCGCGTCCCGGCCGGCGCGGATCGGGTCACGCCCCGGACGGGCGTGCTCGGAGGCGGCCGGCAGGCCGTGCCCGCCCCGGCTCGGCTCGCCACGCGACGGACCGGGCAGCGCGTGACCGCCCCGCTCCGGCGCCGGCTCCTGGCCGAGGATCGGCGTGGGCCGCTCGGCGCAGAGGTATTGCGCCATGTCGTCGTGCGGGGCGACGTTCTGCCGGGTCTTGTCCAGGTCCCACACCGCCTGCGCGGTGGCCTTGCCGGACGGCCAGGTCGCGATGATCCGCCAGGTGCCGTCGTCGCGGCGGTAGGCGTCCCACGAGATCTTCTCGGTGTCGATGCCGTGCTGGGCCAGCCGGCCGTTGACGACCTCGGCCAGCGGGGTCGGCTTCTCCGCGCCCTTCAGCCGGGTGCGGCGGGCGTGCTGGGCGAGCATGGCCCGCTCCTGGAGCACCGGGCCGGCGTAGCGCAGCACCCGGTCGACCGGCACGCCGGCGATGCGGGCGACGTCCTCGGCGGACTCACCGGAGCGGATGCGGGCCTGGATGTCCCGTGGGGACAGCGACGGCGTCGGGTCGGTGGCGCTCGGCACCACAGCGAGCGGCGGGGCGCCCGGCTCGGCGTGCAGCGCCGACGCGATCCGCTCGTCGATGGGCAGCGCCAGCAGGCGCCCCACCTCGTCGGCGAGCACCAGGGCCTGGCCGTCCTCGGAGAGGGCGACGAAGCGTACTGGGCGCATGGGCTTGCCTCCGTCCCGCTTCGCTGGCCGTCACGCCACGGGAGCCGGCCACCCGGGCGTCTCGCACCACCGTACGCTCATCTACCCGCCGATGGGGACTGCGACACCCCGGCATGTCGTGACTGAGCTGCGGTAATGATCACGGTGGGTGGCCGCCGGAGCCCTGACGGCCACGCACCGTGACGGCGTGATCAGAGTCGCTCGACCACGTAGTCGATGGACGCGGTGAGCGCCTCGACGTCGGCCGGCTCGACGGCCGGGAACAGCGCCACCCGCAGCTGGTTGCGGCCCAGCTTGCGGTACGGCTCGGTGTCGACGATGCCGTTCGCGCGCAGCACCTTGGCGATCGCCGTGGCGTCCACCCCGTCGGCGAAGTCGACGGTGGCGACCACGTTGGACCGCAGCGCCGGGTCCGCCACGAACGGGGTGGCGAACGACGAGCGCTCGGCCCAGCCGTACACGATGCCGGCGCTCTCGGCGGTGCGCTTGGCCGCCCAGGCCAGCCCGCCCTGGGAGTTCATCCAGTCGGTCTGCTCGGCGGCCAGGAAGATGGTCGCCAGCGCCGGGGTGTTGTACGTCTGCTCCAGCCGCGAGTTGTCGATCGCGGTGACCAGGTCGAGGAAGGCCGGGATGTAGCGGCCCGACTCCTTGATCTCGGTGGCCCGGGCCAGCGCGGCCGGCGACATCAGGGCCAGCCAGAGGCCACCGTCGGAGCCGAAGCACTTCTGCGGCGCGAAGTAGTAGACGTCGGTCTGGGCGACGTCCACGTCCAGGCCGCCCGCGCCGGAGGTGGCGTCGACCAGCAGCAGCGAGCCCTCGTCGGCGCCCGCCACCCGGCTGATCGGCACCGCGACACCGGTGGAGGTCTCGTTGTGCGGGGTGGCGTAGACGTCCACGCCGGCCTCGGCGACCAGCGTCGGGGCGCTGCCCGCGTCGGACTTGCGCACGGTCGGCTCACCGAGGAACGGTGCGTCCTTGACCGACTTGGCGAACTTGGCGCCGAACTCGCCGAAGCTGGCGAACTGGGCCCGGTCCCGGATCAGGCCGAACGTGGCGACCTCCCAGAACGCGGTGGTGCCGCCGTTGCCGAGCACCACCTCGTACCCCTCGGGCAGGGAGTAGAACTCGGCCAGGCCGCGGCGCAGCCGGGCGACCTGGTCGCGGACCGTCTTCTGCCGGTGCGACGTGCCCAGGTAGCTGGTGGCGACGTCGGCGAGGGCGGAGACCGCGGCCGGACGGACCTTGGACGGGCCGCAGCCGAATCGTCCGTCGGCGGGCCTGATCTCGTCGGGAATCCGGATGGTCGGTGCGTCAGCCACGGTCTTGAAGATCCTTCCGCATGGGCGAGAGGTGAGCTGGCAGGCGCGGACGATGTGCTGCCGCGTGGCGGCGGGCGGCGTCCGAGCCCGTTCCGGCGACACTGCCACGGCAATCCTCGCACCTGTCCGGGCACGTCCGGCGGGCTGTCCCACGCCGGTCGGTGAGGCGTCCGCCACACGGGCCGCGAGCCGGTCCCGGAAATGCCGGAGCCCCGCTCCACCGGCGGGTGGAAGCGGGGCCCCGGGCGAGACGTCAGACGCCGTGCGGGATGGCGTCCCAGCCCTCGACCTCCTGCGGCTTGCGCGAGCCGTGGCCGACGTACGTCGCCGACGGGCGCACCAGCCGCTGGAGCTTCTTCTGCTCCAGGATGTGCGCCGACCAGCCGCCCATCCGCGCGCAGGTGAACATCGAGGTGAACATGTGCGCCGGCACCTCGGCGAAGTCCAGCACCACCGCCGACCAGAACTCGACGTTCGTGGCGAGGACGCGGTCCGGGCGGCGGGCCTGCAGCTCGGCCAGCGCGGCCTTCTCCAGCGCCTCGGCGACCTCGAAGCGCGGCGCGCTCAGCTCCTTGGCGGTGCGCCGCAGCACGCGGGCGCGCGGGTCCTCGGCCCGGTAGACCCGGTGGCCGAAGCCCATCAGCCGCTCGCCCCGGTCGAGCACGCCCTTGACGTACCCGTCGGCGTCGCCGCTGCGCTCGACCGCCTCCAGCATGCTGAGCACCCGGGACGGGGCGCCGCCGTGCAGCGGGCCGGAGAGCGCGCCGATGCCGGAGGAGATGCAGGCCGCGGCGTCCGCGCCGGTGGAGGCGACGATCCGGGCGGTGAAGGTGGAGGCGTTCAGGCCGTGCTCGGCGGCCGAGATGAAGTACGCGTCGACGGCCTTGACGTGCCGCGGGTCGGGCTCACCCCGCCAGCGCTTCATGAACCGCTCGACGATGGTCTCCGCCTTGTCGATCTCCTTCTGCGGCACGGCCGGCAGGCCCAGGCCGCGCGCCGACTGGGCGACGAAGGACAGCGCGGTGACCGACACCCGGGCCAGGTCCTCGCGGGCCTGCTCGTCGGAGATGTCGAGAAGCTGGCTGAGCCCCCAGTACGGCGCCAGCATGGCGACCGCGGACTGCACGTCGACGCGGATGTCACCGGAGTGCACCGGCACCGGGAACGGCTCGGCCGGCGGCAGGCCGGGGCCGAACCGGCCGTCCACCAGCAGCGCCCAGACGTTGCCGAACGAGACCTGGCCGATCAGGTCCTCGATGTCCACGCCCCGGTAGCGCAGTGAACCCCCCGCGCGGTCGGGTTCGGCGATCTCGGTCTCGAAGGCTACGACGCCCTCCAGGCCCGGTTTGAAATCGGACATGTCGTCTCCTGGCTTCGGCTCGGCGCGCCCGGGCGGGCTGATCGAGCCCCGCAGCTCAGGCGACCCTTCAGGGATGTGGTTCGGAACATCTTGCCCGGTGGGTAACCGGCTGCGCGACCCACAGCCACTGTGCGCCACACGACATCCCCGCCGCTGGCCGTCGGTGAGAGAGGGAGAAGACTGGGTACCGGGGCCTGGCCAGCGTCGGGGGACGCCGGCACGCCCGGGAGAGGGACGAGCACAGTGACAGGCGACACACCCGCACCGGCCGGTATGCGTAACGAGTACGCCGCCGACCTGGGCCTGACCGAGGCGGACCTGGCGCCGGACTGGCACACCCAGTTCGCCCGCTGGTTCGCCGACGCGGTGGCACATCCGCTGCCCGAGCCGAACGCGATGGTGCTCGGCACCGCCGACGCCCGGGGCCGGCCCAGCGGGCGCACCGTGCTGCTCAAGGGGTACGACCCGGAGGGCTTCGTCTTCTACACCAACCACGGCTCGCGCAAGGGTGCCGAGGTGACCGGGAACCCGTGGGCCAGCCTGGTGTTCCCCTGGTTCCCGATGCAGCGGCAGGTGACGGTGACCGGCCGGGTCGAGCCGGTGGACCGGGCCGAGACCGAGGCGTACTTCGCCAGCCGGCCGCGCGGCTCGCAGCTCGGGGCGTGGGCCAGCGCCCAGTCGACGGTGGTGCCGGACCGCGCCGCGCTCGACGAGGCGTACCGGGCGGCGGCGGAACGGTTCGCCGACGTGGACCCGATCCCCGCGCCGCCGCACTGGGGCGGGTTCCGGGTCCGGCCCGAGACGGTCGAGTTCTGGCAGGGCCGGGCCAGCCGGCTGCACGACCGGCTGCGCTTCCGGCGTACCGGGAACGGGGTTTTCGTCGTCGAGCGGCTCGCGCCGTGACCGACGTCACGCAGGCCCGGCGGCGGGGTGCGCGCCGCTGGGCGATCGACCTGCGCCCGCTGCGCGTGCCCGCGTACCGGCGGGTCTGGACCGGCAACGCGATCGCGATGTTCGGCTTCCAGTTCACCGCCGTGGCGGTGCCGGTGGAGATGTTCGACCTGACCGGCGGCTCGCTCTGGGTCGGCCTGCTGGGCATCGCCGGTTTCGTGCCGCTGCTGCTGTTCGGGTTGTGGGGCGGCGCGGTCGCCGACGCCCGGGACCGCCGCCGGGTGCTGCTCGTCGGCGGTTGCGTGCTCTGGGCGTCGACGCTGGGGCTGCTGGTGCAGTCGCTGGCCGGCGTGCGCAGCCCGCTGCTGCTCCTGCTGCTCGTCGGCCTCCAGTCGACGGCTTTCGCGATCACCTCACCGGCCCGCAGCGCGATCCTGCCCCGGCTCGTGCCGGCCGAGCTGGTCCCGGCCGCGACCACGCTGAACTTCACCACGTTCACCGCCGCCGCCGTCTTCGGCCCGCTCGCCGCCGGCCTGATCTTCGCCGGGTGGGAGGTGGGGACGGCGCTGCCCATCGCGTACGCGGCGGACGCGCTGCTGTACACGGCGGCGCTCTGGGCCACGCTGCGGCTGCCCGCGATGCCGCCCGCGCCGGACCCGGACGGCGGCGTCCGCAAGGCCGGGCTGGCCAGCATCGTCGACGGTTTCCGCTACCTGGCCACCACGCGGGTGCTGCTGCTGTCCTTCGCCATCGACCTGATCGCGATGATCCTGGCCATGCCGCGGGCGCTCTTCCCCGAGCTGGCGCAGGAACGCTTCGGCGGCGCCTCGGCGGTGGGCTGGCTCTACAGCTCGATCGCCATCGGCGCGATGCTGGGCGGCCTGACCTCCGGGTGGATCGGCCGGGTACGCCGGCAGGGCCTCGCGCTCACCGTGGCGGTGGTCGGCTGGGGCGTGGCGATCGCGCTCGCCGGGCTGGCCGGGCAGTTGTGGGTGGCGGTGGTGCTGCTGGGCGTCGCCGGCGCCGCCGACCTGGTCAGCGCCACGCTGCGCCAGTCGATGCTGCTGGTCTACGCGCCGGACCGGATGCGGGGCCGCCTCCAGGGCGTGAACACCGTCGTGGTGGCCGGTGGCCCGCGTCTGGGCGATCTGCGGGCCGGCGCGACGGCCGCCGGGTTCGGCACCGGCGTCGCCATGGTCGGTGGTGGCCTGGCCGCCGCCGTACTCGCGGTGTTGCTGGTGGTGGCGTTCCCGGCGCTGCTGCGCTATCGCTCGACCACCCCCGCCGAGGAGCGCCACTGACGGTAGGGTCGCCGACATGGGGATCGACGTGCAGCCACCGTCCGGTACACAGTGGACCATTTCCGCCGACGGCCACGAGGCCGTCGTGGTCGAGGTGGGCGGCGGGCTGCGGGCCTACCGGCACGACGGCGTGGACTACCTCGACGGGTACGCCGAGGACGAGGTCTGCCCCGGCTCGGCCGGTCAGGTGCTCGCGCCCTGGCCGAACCGGATCCGGGACGGCGTCTACTCGTTCGGGGAGCGGTCGTTCCAGCTCGACCTCACCGAGCCGGAGCGGCACAACGCGCTGCACGGCCTGGTGAACTGGGCCCGGTGGCAGCTGATCGAGCAGTCGGCCCAGAGCGTGACGATCGGCTACGACCTGCCGCCCAGCCCCGGCTACCCATGGGCGCTGCGGCTGCGGGCCCGGTGGAGCGTCGGCCCGGACGGGCTGCGGGCCGAGCACGAGGCGACGAACCTGTCCGGCGAGCCGGCGCCGTTCGGCTTCTCCGTGCACCCCTACCTGCAACTGCCGAAGGCCGGCGTGGACGGGATTCGGCTGCACCTGCCGGCCCGGCGGCGGGTGCTGGTGGACGGCCGCCTGCTTCCGGTCGGTGCGACCGAGGTGACCGGCTCCGAGTTCGACTTCACCAGCCCGCGCCCGATCGGCGACCTGGTCCTCGACACCGCCTTCGGTGACGTCGAGCGGGACGCCGACGGCGGCTCGGCGGTGACGCTCGGCTCGCCGGACGGCTCGTCCGGGCTGCGGATCTGGGCGGACCGCGAGTTCGGCTGGTGGCAGGTGTTCACCGGCGACACGCTCGGCGGGGAACGGCACCGCCGGTCGGTGGCGGTCGAGCCGATGACCTGCCCGCCGGATGCGTTCCGCTCCGGCAGGGACGTCATCACGCTGGAGCCGGGGCAGACCTGGCGGGGCGCCTGGGGCGTCCGGCCGGAGGTCTGAGCGTGGAGTTCGCCGAGGTAGTCCGCCGCCGCCGGATGGTGCGCAACTACGACCCCGACCGCCCGGTACCGCCGGAGGTGGTGGACCGCCTGCTGGACCATGCGGTCCGCGCGCCGTCGGCCGGGTTCGCCCAGGGCTGGGGCTTCCTGGTGCTGGAGGAACCCGAGGACCGGGAACGGTTCTGGGCGGCGACCACGCCCGGTGGCGGCGGCCGGGAACGCTGGCTGGCCGGGATGCGCCGGGCGCCGCTGATCGTGGTGCCGCACGCCAACCGTGACGCCTACCTGGACCGCTACGCCGAGCCGGACAAGGGCTGGGCGGACCGCGCCGAGGACCGCTGGCCGGTGCCCTACTGGTACGTGGACACCGGCTTCGCGGCGCTGCTGATGCTGCTCACCGCCGTGGACGAAGGGCTGGGCGCCTGCTTCTTCGGCATTCCGCCGCAGCGGATCGAGGCGTACCGGGAGGCGTTCGGGGTACCGCCGGAACTCAGCCCCGTCGGAGCCATCACAGTGGGTTATCGGGTCGTCGACCATCGGTCACCGTCGCTGCGTAGAGGGCGGCGTCCGGTGCAGGATGTGGTGCGGCGGGGACGGTGGACCTGAGCGGTTAGGCTGACATCCACATCGTCAGCCGGGCCTGGGGGAGGAGAGCACGCCGTGATCTTCAGGGCGGTCCGGGACGGGCGTCCCTACCCGGAGCACAACCTCACGCTGAAGCAGTGGGCCGAGATCCCGCCGCGCCCGCTGCGGCTGGACCAGCTCATCACCACCAAGCGCGAACTGGCGCTGGACAAGCTGCTCGCGGAGGACTCCACCTTCTACGGCGACCTCTTCCCGCACGTGGTCCAGTGGAACGGCGGCCTCTACCTCGAGGACGGCCTGCACCGGGCGCTGCGCGCGGCGCTGCAGCAGCGCAACCAGATCCACGCGCGCGTGCTGGTCCTCGGCGACCAGGGCGAGTGACGCCCGGCTGAGCCTTGGTTAAGGTGACGCCATGACTCCTCTGGACCTGCTCGACATCGATGCGTCGCTCAGCGAGGAGGAGCGGCAGATCCGCGCCGTCGTGCGCCAGCTCGTGACCGACCGGGTACGCCCGCACGTCGCCGGCTGGTACGAGGACGGCCAGGTGCCGGCCCGTGAGCTGGCCCGCGAGTTCGGCAAGCTCGGCCTGCTCGGCATGCACCTGACCGGGTACGGCTGCGCCGGCGCGTCCGCCGTCGCGTACGGGCTGGCCTGCCTGGAACTGGAGGCCGGCGACTCCGGCGTCCGCTCGCTGGTGTCGGTGCAGGGATCGCTGGCCATGTACGCCATCTGGCGCTTCGGCAGCGAGGAGCAGAAGCAGCGCTGGCTGCCCGCCATGGCGGCCGGCGAGGCGATCGGCTGTTTCGGGCTCACCGAGCCCGACCACGGCTCCGACCCCGGCTCGATGGCCACCCGGGCCCGCCGCGACGGCGACGACTGGATCCTCAACGGCAGCAAACTGTGGATCACCAACGCGCCGATCGCCGACGTGGGCGTGATCTGGGCCCGCACCGACGAGGGCGTGCGCGGCTTCGCCGTACCCATGGACACGCCGGGGGTGACGGCGCGCGAGATCCGGCACAAGATGTCGCTGCGCGCGTCACTGACCGGCGAGATCGCGCTCGACGACGTCCGGCTGCCGGCCGACGCGCGACTGCCCGAGGCGATCGGGCTGAAGGCGCCGCTGGGGTGCCTGACCGAGGCCCGGCACGGCATCGTCTGGGGCGCGCTCGGCGCGGCCCGCGACTGCCTGGAAACCGCATTGGAGTACGCGACCACGCGCACCCAGTTCGGCCGCCCGCTCGCCGGTTTCCAGCTCACCCAGGCCAAGCTCGCCGACATGGCGGTGGAGTGGAACAAGGGGATGCTGCTCGCGCTGCACCTGGGCCGTCTCGCCGACGCCGGCTCGCTGCAGCCCCACCAGGTGAGCGTGGGCAAGCTGAACAACGTCCGGGAGGCGCTCGCCATCGCGCGGCAGTGCCGCACGATCCTCGGCGCGAACGGAGTCTCCGGCGAGTACCCGGTGATGCGGCACGCCAACAACCTGGAGAGCGTGCTCACCTACGAGGGCACCTCCGAGATCCACCAGCTCGTCATCGGCCAGCGGCTGACGGGCCTGTCCGCGTTCGCCTGACCTGCGGTTTCATCCGATCGGGACGCTCGGCGAGCGACTGTCGCACGGTGGCCGTACCGTCTTTGTCAGTCGATGTGTCGGACGAGGACGGTGAGGGCGATGGCCCGCGACGGTGACATCAACGAGCCCACCCGGGAGTTCCCGGACTACCCCACCAGCGAGTCCCTTCGCGACCGGGCGGAAGGCTCGCCCGACCCGGACCGCGATCCCGATCGCGAGCCCGGTCCGGGCGCCCCGGCGTCGGGCGGCGGCGCGGCTCGTGGCCTGCTCTGGGTGCTCGGCGCGGCGGCGCTGGCGGTGGTGGTGCTGCTCGGCGTGCAGGCCACCGGTCTGCTGCCCGACTTCCGCAACCCGTTCGCCAAGGAGCAGACCGACCGCAGCCAGCCGCCGCTGCTCAAGTCGATCCGTGACCTGAGCCGCTACGTCGCCGCCGAGGGCAACTTCCAGGTCGTGGTGGACGTGCAGAACGACCGGCGCAACGTGCCCGACTTCCTGCTCAACGAGCGCACGCTGTTCGTCGGGGCGGGGCGCGTCGAGGCGTACGTCGACTTCGCGAAGATCGCCGACGGCGCGGTGACGGTCTCCGAGGACGGCAAGTCCGCCGAGATCAAGCTGCCCGCGCCGCAGCTCGGCGAGACCGATCTGGACATGGACAAGAGCTACGTCTTCGCCCAGCAGCGGGGCCTGATCAACCGGCTCAACGACCTGGTGGCCGGCGACCCCAACCGGCAGCAGCAGATCTACAAGCTCGCCGAGGACCGGATCACCGCGGCGGCCCGCGACAGCGGGCTCGCCGCCCGCGCCGAGGAGAACACCCGCAAGATGCTGGAAGGGCTGCTGCGCTCGCTCGGCTACGAGAAGGTGACTGTCACCTACACCGCGCCCTGATCTTCGTGCGCTGACGCCGCGCGCCCGCCCCGATGGTCCGGGGCGGGCGCGTCGCGTGTGTGCAGGTGTCCCGGCTTCGTGTCGCGTCAGCGGGTGGCGAGGTAGCGGTCCTCGTTCGGCATCAGAACCCACAGGATCAGGTAGATGATCACCTGCGTGCCGGGCAGCAGCAGCGACAGCAGGAACAGCAGCCGGACCAGGCCGGCCGACATGCCGAACCGCTGCCCCAGGCCGGCGCAGACACCGGCGATCATGCGCCCCTGGCGGGGCCGGACCAGTTTGCGACTCATCGTCGTCTCCCACTTCTGCGGCGATCCGCCGCGCTGATTCCACGGTAGAGAGGGGTGCGCGCCGCGCCCTCGGCCCCGAGGATGATCGGCGACCCGGGCACCCGTAGGTGCATACCCCGGACCGTCCCCACCGACTCACCGCGGAGACTCCCGGGTCGCCGCCGCGGTTCCGGTCCGAGGTGGTCCCGCAGTCACGGGTCGGGGAACTGCGGTTCCTGCCCAGCGCTTCCGCACTGCTGGCCACACCATCAGCCCTACCTCCCGCCCCCTCCCGCCCCCTCCCGCTCCCGCTTTCGTCTCCCGTCTCCCGCCTTCCGCGATCTTGTACTTGAGGCCCTCGACGTGCCCTATTTGCTCTGGATTGACGGGGCGGGAAGTGCAAGATCGCGGCAGTTGACGGGGTGGCGTGCGGTGGGAGCCGCGCTCGGTCGCGTGTTGCGGCGAGTGGCGTTCCGTGGTGCGGGACTGGCGTTCCGTTGAGTGGGATTCGTGGAGATCTTGGAAGGAAAGGGTTCCTATGGGGGCCGTTTGGTTCCAAGATCTGCCGGGAGCCGGGAGCCGGGAGCCGGGAGCCGGGAGCCGGGAGCCGGGAGCCGGGAGCCGGGAGCCGGGAGCCGGCCTCCCGCCGCGCTGTGCGGCGATCTTGGAGTTGTGGTGGTTCACGAAGGTCGTAAATGCCGCCATCCGGGCGCCACAACTCCAAGATCGACGGGGGGAGTGGGGGCCGGAGGGCTGGGGACAGCGCTCGCTCGCGGGCGGGCATGGGGCGGAGTGGGGGCGGGTATTCATGAGGGCGGGGTAGGCTCGCCGGTCGGGCGCCCCCACCCTGGGCGCCGGCCGTCCCGCCTGGCGGGGGCGGCAACCCCACGCACCGGCTCGGATCCGCACAACGGGGACGACGGCGAGGAAAGCAGCCAATGATCAGTGTTTTCGATCTTTTCAGTGTCGGTATCGGGCCGTCCAGCTCGCACACGGTCGGGCCGATGCGGGCGGCTCGTACGTTCGTGGCGGGTTTGAAGGCTGACGGGCAGCTGGCTGACGTGGCGCGGGTACGGGCGGAGCTGTTCGGCTCGCTCGGCGCGACCGGTCACGGGCATGGCAGTGACCGGGCGGTGCTGCTGGGGCTGGAGGGCGAGGTCCCGGAGACCGTCGACACCGACTCGGTGGGGCCGCGCGTCGAGCGGATCCGCACCCAGCGGCGGCTCGACCTGTTCGGCAGTCAGGGGGTCGACTTCGACCCGGACACGGATCTGGTGCTGCACCGTCGGCGGTCGTTGCCGTACCACCCGAACGGGATGACGTTCGCGGCGTACGACGTGGCCGGGAACGAGGTGCGGACGCGCACGTACTACTCGGTGGGTGGCGGGTTCGTGGTGGACGAGGCGGCCGCCGGGGCGGACCGGATCAAGGCGGACAGCACCCGTGTGAAGCACCCGTTCCTCACCGGTGCGGAACTGCTCAAGGTCACCTCCGGGACCGGGCTGTCGATCAGTGAGGTGATGCTCGCCAACGAGGTGTCCTGGCGTAGCGAGGCGGACGTGCGGGCGGGGTTGCTGGAGATCTGGCGGGTGATGCGCGAGTGCGTGGAGAACGGCTGCACGCGTGACGGCGTACTCCCGGGTGGGTTGAAGGTCCGGCGGCGCGCGGCGGAGATGCGGCGCGGCCTGGAGGCGGAGACCGGTAGCGGGGATCCGCTGCGCGCGATGGACTGGGTGACGTTGTTCGCGCTGGCGGTCAACGAGGAGAACGCGGCGGGCGGGCGGGTGGTCACCGCGCCGACGAACGGGGCTGCCGGGATCATCCCGGCGGTGCTGCACTACTACACCCGGTTCGTGCCGGGCGCGTCCGAGGAGGGCGTGGTGCGGTTCCTGCTGGCGGCGGGCGCGATCGGTGTGCTGTTCAAGGAGAACGCCTCGATCTCGGGTGCGGAGGTGGGCTGTCAGGGCGAGGTGGGTTCGGCGTGCTCGATGGCGGCGGCCGGGCTGGCCGAGGCGTTGGGCGGTACGCCGGAGCAGGTGGAGAACGCCGCCGAGATCGGCATGGAGCACAACCTGGGGCTGACCTGCGACCCGGTGGGTGGCCTGGTGCAGATCCCGTGCATCGAGCGCAACGCGGTGGCCAGCATCAAGGCGATCACCGCGGCCCGGCTGGCGTTGCGGGGCGACGGGGTGCACCACGTGTCGTTGGACAAGGTCATCAAGACCATGCGGGAGACCGGCGCGGACATGAAGGTCAAGTACAAGGAGACCGCGCGGGGCGGCCTCGCCGTCAACGTCATCGAATGCTGACCCCGTTGGGGTGACCCCGGCCCGCACCCGGCCCGGGAGCGCGACTGACAAAGCGACCATCATGCGGTGACGTCAGGCGTCGCGGCGCTCTGGTCCGCCCGCACCTCGCTGCGCATCCTGGTCCGCCGGGACCTCGCGGTGAAGTACCAGCAGTCGGTGCTGGGCTACTTCTGGTCGCTGATCGAACCGCTCGGCATGGGCCTGATCTACTGGTTCGTCTTCGGCGTGCTCTACTCCGGCGCGACCCGGCGGCACCTGGGCGAGGCGGCCGGGTCGTACCCGCTGTTCCTGATCACCGGCATCTTCGCCTGGATGTGGGCGAGTTCGGCGCTGACCGAGGCCGCGAACGCGCTCACCGGGCAGGCCCGGCTGATCACCACAATGAACCTGCCCCGGCCGATCTTCCCGATCGGGCGGGTCACCGGCCGCTTCGCCGAGTACCTGGCCGGGCTGCCGATCCTGGTCGCCGTCGCGGCGATCTACGCGAGCCAGGGGAAGATCCGCCCCGGCTGGAGCCTGCTCGCCCTGCCGCTGGCGGTGGCGGTGCAGTTCGTGCTGCTGGTGGGCCTGGCGCTGCTGCTGTCGGCGGGCAACGTGCTGATGCGCGACATCGAGCGCACCATGCGGCTGATCATCCGGCTGCTGTTCTACGCGACGCCGATCATCTACCCGCTCGACCTGGTCCAGGAGTCGGGCATGCCGGGCTGGCTCAAGATCGGGTACGAGCTGAACCCGCTGGTCGGGATCTTCCAACTGCACCACGCGGTCTGGTACCCGGACGAGTTCCCGGACGCCCGGCTGCTCGCGATCACTGTGTCCGGCAGCGTGCTGGTGCTGGCGCTCGGCTGGTGGGCGTTCCACCGCCTCGAACCGGCAGTGCTGAAGGAACTCTGAATGGCCCCGATCATCGAGGCGGACGGGCTCGGCATCCGGTTCGTCCGCAACCGGCGCCGTCAGCTGCGGCTGCGGGAGCTGATCGTGCACCGGGGCGCCCGCGACCCGGACGCGGGCCGGTTCTGGCCGCTGCGTGACCTGTCGTTCCGGGTCGAGCCGGGCGAGACGGTGGGTGTGGTGGGCCGCAACGGCACCGGCAAGAGCACGCTGCTGCGGCTGATCGCCGGTGTGCTCATCCCGGACGAGGGCTCGATCCGGGTGCACGGCCGGGTGGCGCCACTGCTCGAACTGTCCGCCGGGTTCTCCGGCGACCTGACCGGCCGGGAGAACCTGTACCTGGTGGGCGGGCTGCACGGACTGTCGTCGGCGTACCTGCGGGAACACTTCGACGAGATCGTCTCGTTCGCCGGTGAGCAGGTGGAACGCGCCATCGACACGTCGGTGCGGCACTACTCGTCGGGGATGAAGGTGCGGCTGGGCTTCGCGGTGATCGCGCACCTGCCGCACCCGGTGCTGCTTGTGGACGAGGTGACAGCGGTCGGGGACGCGGAGTTCCGCGCGAAGTGCTATGCGACCATCGAGCGACTTCTCGCGGAAGGGCGCACGCTGGTGCTGGTGTCACACAACGACAAGGACCTCACCCGGTTCTGCCGTCGGGGGCTCTACCTCGACGCCGGACGGCTCATCGTCGACGGGACGATCGACGAGGCGCTGGCGGCCTACGCCGACGCGGCGAAGCGGTGACGCTCGCGATCGTGCTCGCCGCCGACCCGGCGGCGGGCCACCTCACCGAGCCCGGCCGGCCCGCCGGGGAACCGCTCACCGAACGCCTGGCCGCGCAGTGGCGCCGGGCCGGGGCGGACGACGTGCGCATCGCCGCCGACCTGACCGAGCTGGCCGACCTGGTGGCCGCCGCGACCGGCCCGGTGCTGGTGAGCGGTGCGGACCTGGTGGCGCACACGGCCGTACTCAAGCATCTCGCGACCAGCCCGGTGGGGCCGACGGTGGCGCTGGTGCTCACCGATCCGCCCGCTCCCGGGCAGGCCACAGTGCGCGAGGAGCGCGGCCAGGTGGTCGAGGTCGACGCCGCCGACGCGACCGGCGTGTTCGGCGGCGCGCTGCGGGTGGGCGCGGCCGACCTGCCGGCGCTCGCCGACGCCGCCCGCCGCGCCGCAGGCGCCGCGCCGGATGCGCCGGACGCGCGACTCAACGACCCGGCGTCCGTGCCCGACGCGCGCCTGAGCGACGCGGCTTCCGCGCCGGGCGCGCGCCTGACCGACCCGGCGTCCGCGCCGGGCGTCGGCGCAGCGGACGGCGGGCCGCGGGACGCGGTGGACCGGCTCGTGGCCGACCTCGCCGCCCGCGGCACGCTGATCTTCGCCCAGCGGGTACGTCTGCTCGTGGCGCACCGGGTCGGCGACGAGGCGCAGCGGGATGCGGCCGAGGCGGCGGTGGCCGCTGTCGACGAGGACCGGGCCGAGTTGAAGCTGTCGGTGAAGGAGCGGGACGACTTCTTCACCACGTTCTTCGTCAGCACCTGGTCGCCGTACGTCACGAAGGCGGCGGCGCGCATCGGGATCGGCCCGACCGGGGTCACCATGGTCTCGGTGGTGTTCGCGGTGGCCGCGGCGGTGCTGTTCGGCGTCGGTGGACGGCCCGCGCTGGTGGCCGGGGCGGTCCTGCTCTACCTGGGGTTCGTGCTCGACTGCGTGGACGGGCAACTGGCCCGCTACACCCGGCACTTCAGCGCCTGGGGCGGCTGGCTGGACACGATGGCCGACCGCTTCAAGGAGTACGTGGTCTACGCCGGGCTCGGCTTCGGGGCCACGCATGCCGGGTTCCGGTACGGCTGGGCGCTGGCGCTGGCCGCGATGACGTTGCAGACGGTGCGGCACATGACCGACACCTGGTACGGGGCGTTGCACGACGAGGCGGCCCGGCGGCCGAAGGTGGTGACCGCCGACGCGGGCGGCATCGGCGGGAAGCTGAACGCCGCGTCGACGCGGGTGCAGGCGGACACCGGGTCGGTGTCGTACTGGCTGAAGCGCACTGTGGTGTTCCCGATCGGGGAGCGGTGGGCGCTGATCGCGATCGCCGCCGCGCTGTTCGGGCCGCTGGTGGCGCTGGTCGCGGTGCTGGTCTGGGGGACGCTGGCGTTCGCGTACACCGGGGGGTTGCGGACCTTGCGGGCGCGGTGGATGCGGGTGCCGGTGATGGCCACTGTGGACGCGGGTCTGCACCGTGACGACGGCGTGCTGGCGCGGACGCTGCCGACCACGCGGCGGCCGCTGCTGCTGGCGGTGCTGGGCGCGCTCGGCGCGGCGGGGACGCTGGTGTGGGCGCTGCTCGCGGTGCACGGTGGCGGCGACCTGCCGGTCTTCGTGCCGGTGCTCGCGCTGGTGCTGCTGCTGGGCGCCGCGCAGGCTTCGCGGGCGCCGCACGAGGGGTCGCTGGACTGGCTGGTGCCGGCTGCGTTGCGGGCCGCCGAGTATCTGTTCGCCATCGCGGTCGGGGTGGCGGGCCGGGCACCGGCCTGGTTGATCTTCGGGTACGTGCTGGTGCTGACGCTGCACCACTACGACCTGACCGCCCGGCTGGAGAAGCGGCAGTCGGCTCCGCCGCTGCACGCCGCCACGCTGGGCTGGCCGGGGCGTTCCCTGCTGCTGGCAATCGGGCTGATCGCCGGATATGCGAGTATCGCTCTGGCTACACTCGGTGCGTACCTTCTCGTGGTTTTTGTCGCGAGCGTGGTCCTCGCCTGGGTGGTCCTGCCGGCCCGCGCCCGTGGGGGTGTGCGCTCGCCGGGCTGACGGAGGGCGGGCCGGGGTGACCTTGATCAGCTTCGTCGTGCCGGCCTTCAAGGTGCAGGGCTACCTGCGGGAATGTCTCGACTCGATCCTCGACCAGCCGTTCGCCGACATCGAGGTGATCGGCGTCGACGACGCCTCCCCCGACGACAGCGGCGAGATCCTGGCCGAGTACGCGCTGCGCGACCCCCGGGTCCGCCCGGTGCGCCTCGCCGAGAACGTGGGGCTCGGTCCGGCCCGCAACATCGGGCTGGACCGGGCCGTCGGCGAGTACGTGTGGTTCGTCGACGGGGACGACTGGCTGGTGCCCGGCTGCCTGCCGCACGTCGCGGACCGGCTCCGCGACACCGCGCCGGACGTGCTGATCGTGGACCACGTCCGGGCGCACTGGAACAACATCGGCACCCGCAGCGCGATGCGCGAGGTGTTCCCGGTGCCGCCCGGCGCGACGACGTTCACGCTGCGGGACCGGCCGGAGACGCTGAAGCTGCTGCACACCGCGTGGAACCGGGTGGTACGGCGGGAGTTCCTGATCGAGCACGGGCTGCGCTTCGAGCCGGGCTGGTACGAGGACGTATCGTTCAGCTATCCGGCGCTGATGGCCGCCGGTCGGATCGGCGTACTCGACCGGATCTGCCTGAACTACCGGCAGCGCCGCACCGGCGCGATCACGAAGACCCGGGGGGACCGGCACTTCGAGGTCTTCGCCCAGTGGCACCGGGTGTTCGGGCTGATGGACCGCTGGCGGGTGACGGGGCTGCGGCCGGCGGTCTTCGAGCGGATGATCTGGCACTACCTGACGGTGCTCGGCAACGGCGACCGGATCGCGCCCGAGCTGCGCGCGCCGTTCTTCGCCCAGATGCACGCCGACTACGTGCGGTTCCTGCCGCCCGAGGGCTACCCGGTCCCGCCCGGCCCGGAAGGGCTCAAGCACCGGCTGGTGGCGGTCGGCCGATGGCGGACGTTCAGCGCGTTGCGGGAGGCGCACCAGGCGACGGAGACGGCCCGGCGGACCGCGCGGCGGGCCCGGCGACGGGTCACGCCGGTGGTGCGGCGTACCGCCCGGCGGGCCCGTGACCTGGCGCTGGGCGAGTACTACCGGGCCGAGCTGCACCGGCCGGTCGACCCGACGCTCGCCGTGTACGCGGCCTACTGGTATCGGGGCTACTCGTGCAACCCGGCGGCGATCTACGAGGCGGCCCGCCGGCTCGCGCCGCAGGTGCGCGGCGTGTGGATCGTCCGCCGCGACCGGGTGGCCGCGCTGCCGCCCGGTGTCGAGTACGTGGTGGCCGGCACCCGCGAGTACCACCGCGTGCTGGCGCGCGCCCGCTGGCTGGTCAACAACGTCAACTTCCCGGACTTCGTCCGCAAGCGGCCGGGCTCCGTGCACGTGCAGACCCACCACGGCACGCCGGTCAAGGTGATGGGGCTGGACCAGCAGCGCTACCCGGTGGGCGCGATGGGGATGGACTTCGCCGGGCTGCTGCGCCGGGTCGACCGCTGGGACTACAGCATCACCTCGAACAGCTTCTCCACGCAGATGTGGGAGCGGGCGTACCCGGCGGACTACACCACGCTCGAGGTCGGCTACCCGCGCAACGACCGGCTGGCGCTGGCCACCGCCGAGGACCGAGGCCAGGTCCGCGCCGCGCTGGGCATCGCACCCGACGAGTACGTGGTGCTCTACGCGCCGACGCACCGCGAGCACCTGCCCGGGTGGCGGCCACCGTTCGACCCGGACCGGATGCTCGACGTGCTCGGGCCCCGGGGCCGGCTGCTGATGCGCAGCCACTACTTCCACGACCGGGAGCGGCATCCCCGGGGACCGGCGGCGGACGGCGTGCTGGACGTGAGCGCGTACGACCGGGTGGAGGACCTCTACCTGGCGGCGGACGTACTGATCACCGACTATTCCTCGGCGATGTTCGACTACGCGGTGCTGGACCGGCCGATAGTGGTCTACGCGCCGGACTGGGACGCCTACCGGGTGGCCCGGGGCGTCTACTTCGACCTGCTGGCCGAGCCGCCGGGCACCGTCGCGCTGGACTTCCCCGGGCTGCTCGACGTGTTCCGGTCCGGCGCGGTCGACGACGAGGCGGCCGAGCGCGCCCGGGCGGCGTTCCGGTCGCGGTTCTGCGCGCTGGACGACGGGCACGCCGCCGAGCGCGTGGTACGCCGCGTGTTCCTCGGCGAAACGCCGTAAAAGTGGTTACCGGCAGGTCACTTAACTGCGGAGCCCGGCGAATACCGCTTAATAGGACTGTCACGAGCCGAACATGGCACGTTTACCCGATGTGCGAATCAGATGATCCTGGTCACAGTCATTCCCGGGTTTGGGGAGAGAAAACTGGGGAGGTGGCGGTGGCGACCGTCGCGCTCAAGGATGTCACCAAGGTGTTCCCGGATGGAACAGTCGCGGTCGACACCATCAATCTGGACGTCAACGACGGCGAGTTCATGGTGCTGCTCGGCCCGTCGGGCTGCGGGAAGTCGACGGTGCTGCGCATGGTCGCCGGGCTGGAGGACCCGTCCTCCGGCGCGATCCTGCTCGGCGGTGAGCTGGCCAACGACCTGCCGCCACGCGACCGGAAGATCGCCATGGTCTTCCAGGACTTCGCGCTCTATCCGCACATGACTGTGGGCGACAACATCGGCTTCCCGCTGCGGCTCTCCGGCATCGAGCCCGGCCCGCGCGGCGAGCGGATCCAGGACGTGGCGAGCGCGCTCGGCATCGGCGACGTACTCGCGCGCAAGCCCAGCCAGCTCTCCGGCGGCCAGCGGCAGCGGGTCGCCATGGGGCGGGCGATAGTGCGCCGGCCCGGCCTGTTCCTCATGGACGAGCCGCTGTCGAACCTGGACAGCGGGCTGCGCGCCGAACTGCGGGCGGAGATCTCCGGCCTCACCCGCGAACTCGGCGTCACCACCATCTACGTCACCCACGACCAGGCCGAGGCGCTGACCATGGCCGACCGCGTCGCGATCATGCGCAAGGGCGTGCTCCAGGACGTGGGCACCCCCACCCAGGTGTACGGGCGGCCGGCCACGCTCTACGTCGCCGCGTTCCTGGGCAGCCCCCGGATGAACCTGCTGGAGGCGTCGGTCTACGTGCACCTCGACCGGTACGTCGCGCTGAACCTCGGCGAGCAGTCGCTCTACCTGCCCTGGGACGACATCCGCAGCCGGGCGGTGGCGCACTACCACGGCGAGCGGATCGTGGTCGGCATGCGGGCCGAGGCGCTCACCCCGGTCGCCCCGGACACCGCCGGTGACGTGCTGCACGGGCGTATCCGCTACCTGGAGCACCACGGCCACGAGTCGCTCGCGTTCCTCGACATCGGCGCCACCGCGATCGTGGTCGACGAGATGGGCACCCAGGTGGAGCAGGCCGCACCGGGCCAGCGCGGCCTGCGCCGGTTCAACCAGGTGATGCAGCGGCTCACCGGCCGCGCGAC
Organism: Micromonospora sp. HB375; assembly: GCF_017872985.1. Lineage (NCBI taxonomy): Bacteria > Bacillati > Actinomycetota > Actinomycetes > Micromonosporales > Micromonosporaceae > Micromonospora > Micromonospora sp. HB375. Next base: position 380,816 of record NZ_JAGGJO010000001.1, read on the forward strand.
GGAGGCGTCAGCCCCGGCGCCGGAGGCCGGCGGGGGTGGCGGCAACCGCACCAGCGTGCTGCCCGACCCGGGCCGCCACCACCGTCGTCCGGCGGAACTGGCGGTACGGCTCGCGCCGTACCCGCAGGTGTCGCCCGGGCACCCGCTCGCCGTGCAGGTGCGGATGGACGCGCTGCACTTCTTCGACGAGCGAGGCGACCGCATCGACGTCGGCTGGCGGTGAAAGGAAGGGCACCCTGTTAACGCCTCCGGTAGAGGAAGGGCCCCTTGTTAACAGCCGCCGCCCGGAGGGACGGGCCGGTGACGGCGGTACGGGCCCCAGCCGACGAAGCGGGCGAACATGTCGGCCGGGGCGGGCGCGTCGTTCGGGTTCAGCCGGTAGAGGTCGCGCGTCGCCTCGTACAGCAGCCCGCACAGGTAGATCGACAGCCCGATCCGGTTGTCCTCGTACTCGCTGCGCAGCAGCAGACGGGCCGTCGGGCACGGCCACGGCTGGCCGCAGGCCCGGCAGCACCACATCGGACGCAGCGGCGTGTGCGGGGTGGCGTGCAACGGGTACGGCCGGGGTCGATCCGGCTTGGGTCCGTCCGGCGGCTGCCCGAGCTGGTGGCTGATCACCGAGGCTCCTCGTGGCCGTCGCGCCGGTTGCCGGCGTCGCCGCCGCGCTGCTCCGGGACCGGCCAGCGACCGCCGTTCGCCCGCCACTGCTGGGCCGGGGTGAGGTTGCCGACCCGGCCGGGACCCATCGTCGGGAGTGGACGGGTGGGCTGCCGCATCCAGTCCGGCAGATTGTCGCCCCGTACCCGCTGGGGCAGTGTCGGTGCCGACGCACCCCGGCAGCGGAACCAGCGCAGTCGCACGGCGCAACTCCTCTCGGTAGCGGGAATCGGACGAATTCGATTCCACTGCGTGACAGTCTCGTCACCGCGCCGCTAGGGTCGGAAGGCGTTCCACCCCCACCTTCCCGGCCGTCCGACCGGCCGATTTCCGTGTGCAGCCGTGTGCAGAGGTGTGCAGATGATCCGTGTGCCGTTGTGGGAACTGTTCGCCGGTGAGCTACGTCGGTTACGTACCGATGCGGGGCTTACCCAGGAGGCGCTGGGCGAGCGGGTGAGCTATTCGGCGTCGCTGGTGGCGGCCGTCGAGCAGTGCCGCCGCGCGCCGCGCGCCGAGTTCACCGAGCGCTGCGACGAGGTGCTGAACGGCGGCGGCCTGCTGGTGCGGATCCGGGACGCGCTGATGCAGGAGGCGCTGATGCCGTGGTTCCGCGAGTGGGTGAGCATCGAGCAGGAAGCTGCCTCACTGCGTAGCTTCGAGCCGCTGGTTGTTCCCGGGTTGTTGCAGACCGAGGAGTACATCCGTGCGTTGCACGAGGGCGCGAGTCCACTCGTCGGTGAAGCGATGGAGCAGCAGGTAGCCGCGCGGCTGGCCCGCCAGCCGGTGCTGGATCGGCCCGCGCCGCCGCAGTTCGTGGCGGTGCTCGACCACTCGGTGCTGAGCCGGGCGGTCGGCGGGCCGAAGGTGATGCGCGAGCAGTTGGAGCATCTGGTCGAGATGGGCCGCCGGCCGCGTGTGCACCTACACCTGGTCCCGGAGACGGTCGGCGCCTATCCCGGGCTCAACGGTGCGTTCGTGCTCGCCACCCCCGCCGACGGCGACGACGTGGGCTACCTCGATAACCAGTTGCACGGCACAATCGTGGAGCGGACGGTGGACGTGAACTTACTGCGACAGACCTGGGAGTCCGTCCGCGCGGAGGCGATGCCGCACGGGGCGACTCTGGCGGCGATTTCGGAGGCGGCGAAGCGATGGAGTTGACCGGCGCGATCTGGCGCAAGAGCACCCGCAGCAGCGGCAATTCCGGCAACTGCGTGGAGGTGGCGGACAACCTGCCCGGCGTGGTGGGGGTGCGGGACAGCAAGGACCGGCAGGGGCCGGCGCTGACGTTCACGTCGTCGAGCTGGGCGGCGTTCGTCGCGTACGCCAAGCGCGCCTGACCCGTAGCGGTCAACCGGCAGCCGGGTCGCGAACGCTGGCCCGACGATCAGCGTTCGTGCTCGGCTCATCAATGAGTGGCAGAGCTGGACGTCGCGCCGTGCGGAGGCGATGCCGCACGGGGAGACTCTGGCGGCGATCTCGGAGGCGGCGAAGCGATGGAGTTGACCGGCGCGATCTGGCGCAAGAGCACCCGCAGCAGCGGCAACGGCGGCAACTGCGTGGAGGTGGCGGACAATCTGCCCGGCGTGGTGGGGGTGCGGGACAGCAAGGACCGGCAGGGGCCGGCGCTGACGTTCACATCGTCGAGCTGGGCGGCGTTCGTCGCGTACGCGAAGCGGGGTTAGGCAGCGACCGCCGTCGTCACCCGGCGGCGGTGGTCCGCCGTTCCGGCGCGAACGGCCACTCCTCGAACGACTGGCAGCGGCCGTCCTCGGCGAACCGCATGATCCAGAGGTCGCGCCACTCCTGGTGGACCGGGTCGCCGTACCGGACCTGCACCCGGGCCACAGCGGTGTCGCCGTCGACCGCGACGACCTCCGAGGTCATCTGGAAGACCTCGTCGGGTCCGTCGCGTTCGCTGTCCCACATGCGGACGATGGCGGGCAGGCCGACCACCGGATCCCGGTACGGCCCCTGCTGGTAGGTCGCGTCGGGCGTGAACATCGTGCCGAGCGCCGCAGTGCCCGGTGTGCGCCACGCCTGCTCGTACGCCGCGATCCAGGCGGCCACCCGATTCCTGTCCATGGCTGCCAGCCTGCCATCCCCGCCCGCCCGGATCTCCCACATCGGCCGCCCGGGGTCGTCGTTGTGCACCACGACGTCGGCGTGCTCGGCCGGGCGGGCAGTGGCGAAGTAGAGCCGCTGGGCGGGAAGGTACCGCTCGTGCCAGCGCCGCTCGACGTCGGCTCTCGTTGACACGCGGCTCTCGCGGATCACGGCACGGTCCACCGTCTTGTCGAGCGCGGTGGACACGAAGACGCGCAGCTCCCACCGGTCGACCAGTTCCGGGCGCAGCAGGAAGACGCCGTCGAAGACCAGCACGGCGTCCGCCGGAGCGGTCGTGGGCGGCGGAGACAGCACCGTATCCGTCGCGTGGTCGTAGACCGTGTGCCGGAAGCGTCGATCTCCGCCCGGGCCGAGCGGATCGAGCAGCACCCGGTTCAGCGACCCGTGATCGTGGGTGTCGACGTAGCAGCCCTCGGCCGAGAACTCGCCGCGCCGGTAACGCCGGGCGCGGGGGAAGAGGAAGTCGTCGACCGTCGCGCGGATGACGTACCGGCCCCGGGCGCGCAGGACGGCGGCCAGCTCGTCGGCGAGCGTGGTCTTGCCGGCAGCGGGCGGCCCGTCGACCGCGACCCGGGTCGGGTACGGCACGGTGACGGACCCGACCGCGTCGGCCAGGAGGCCGATCAGCTCGCGGCGGGGATAAATGGATTGCCCCTGCGCCCGGCCGGGAGTTTCACTGCCGCCCATGCCGTCCCCCTCACCGGTCTTCGTCGCGGGCACAGGTCGTTCGGGCACCTCGCGGATCGCCGACGTCATCGGCCAGCACCCGCTGATCCACCGGATCCCGATGGAAACCAAGTTCATCGTCGAACCCGGCGGCCTGCGGGACCTGGCCGACGCGCTCACCGAACGGTACGACCCCATCGTCGGCGAGGACGCCCTGCAGCGGCTCAGCGACTTCCTGACCGTACGGGTGCCCGGACGGCGTGACGATCGTGGCAAGACCGTGCCCGAGCTGGTCGGCGAACGGCGCTACCGGGACGCCGTACACCAGCTCTGGCCGCTGTTGATCGCGGACGCCTTCGAGGAGCCCGCGCCCGCGGCGGGCTTCGGCGACGGCGACCGGCCCGCCGGGCCGTTCGGGCCGACGGGCCGACGACGGGTCGTGCCGAGGTACTTCCGCGACCGGGCCGAGCTGATCGCCGTCCTGCGCGGTCTGGTCGAGACGCTGTTCGGCGGCGCGGCGGCCGACGCGGGCAAGCCGACGTGGTGCGAGAAGACGCCGTTCAACCTCTTCGCCATGGACTTCCTCTGGGAGCTGTTTCCCGAGGCGACGATCGTGCACATCACACGGCACCCGGTCTCCGTGCTCGCCTCCCACCTGGCCCAGCCGTGGGCGCCGTCAACAGTCGACGGGGCGCTCGCCTACCTCGTGCCGGTCTATCAACGATGGCTGGCCTGGAGGAACGCCGCCGACCTGACGACCCGGCGGTACGTCGAGGTGAAGGCGGAAGACCTCGCGGCCGACTGGGCCGGGCAGCGGCGCGCCCTGTTCGCATGGCTCGGCGTCGAGGACGCCGTCACCGCGTCGACGTTCCAGGCGGGCAGGCTCGCGCACCGTGACGACCAGTTCGACGCCGGCACCCGCGCGTACGTCGAGCGGGAACTGGGCGAGATCATCCCCGCCATGGGCTACGAGTGACGGCCGAGCTGTCGAGGGCCGGCCCCGCTGTGCGGAGCTGACCGGCCCGATCAGGTGATGCGGCTCCGGATCACGCCTTGCGGCGCAGTTCGCGGAGCACGCCGTGCCGGCGGAGCGCCCACGCCAGTCGCCGCGCGCTCGGGTGCCGGACGAACAGCACCGCCGCCCGGCGGACCAGCCCGAACCGGTTGTCGCTCACCTGGTCGTCGGCCGCCCGCCAGATCAGCTCGCGGACGCCGGGGCTGTCCAGCATCGCCCTTACCTCGTGGCGTACCCGGGGGTCCTCGGCCGCGGACGTGACGGCGGTGACCAGGCCGGGACGGTCGGCGAGCGGCTCCACCGACGCGGCGACGAGCGGCCGGCGTACGGTGTCCCGCTCCAGCAGCAGCAACACCGCCTCCCGGACCTCGGTGCTGTCGAGCCCGGACCGCAGCAGGCCCAGCGCGCTGCGCTCGACCTCGCGGTCGCGGTCCGGAAGGGACAGTGCGGCCAGCAGCACTGTCACCTCGTCGAGGTCGACGAGGTGACGCAGCCCGTCGCGGAACTCCGGGAGCGCCCACGCCACCGTCAGCCCGCGCGCGAGATCGCGGTTCATGGGCCATTCGCTACCCGGAGTCGACAGCCGCCGAAACGCCGCGACAGCGCCGTGAAATAAGCCGTGGTTACAACCGTTCACCTGACCCGGTCGTATTGGCAGCCTCGGTTGCGAGAACGACCGGCATGGCCGGATAGGGGTCGCTGATCGGTTTGCGCTGAGCATGGACTCTTTCCCGCACCGTCACCAGCGTGGGGCCGGCGACGTAATGCCTGCCCCGCCGCTCACCTCGTGCTTCCAGAAGGCCCTGCTCGACAAGGCTGGCCAGATCCCGAGATGCGGTCCTGTCCTCGACATCGGCAAGTTTGACGTACCCGGAGCGACGGATGCGATAGCCCAGGACTGCCTCGTAGAGGAGATCGGTCACCCGCTCAGGGAGCCTGTTCTCGGCAACGATCGCGTCCAACTCCGACCAGATGCCGGACGCCTCCTCGAAGCGGCGAGCGACGGTCTGCGCCTGCATGTGATGGGCGCGCAGGTTGAACGACACCCAGAGGTGCGCCGAACCTTCGGGGTTCCAGCGGCCACGTCCGGTAACCGCCAACACCCGGTAGTAGTCCTCGGTGTTGCTGCCCAGCCATTCCTCGATGCTGGAGAAAGCAGGCTCGACGATCGCGCGTCGGGAGAGCACCAACGTCTGAAGGGCGCGTGCCATTCGCCCGTTGCCATCACGGAACGGATGGATCATCACCAGGTTCAGATGCGCCATGGCTGCTTTGACGAGCGGAGAGGCGGTGACATCCGACCGTAGATCTTCGGTTAGCTCCTCCATGAGGTGAGGCACGTGGTCGGCGTCCGCGCCCTCGTACACCCGCTCATCGGTTCGCTCATCGTGGACGTAGATCGGGCTCTTGCGATATTGCCCCGGGCTCTTGCCCAGATCGTGCGAGAGCATCATGTAGTGCATGCTGCGGATCACCGACGTGTCGAACCGGAAGTGCGGATCCCCGGCGGTTTGCAGCACGTATCCCAGAGCCTGCCGATAGCCCCGGATCTCGGCGAAGGTCCGGTCGTCGGCGCTCAGCGGCTCCTCGCCGTCCAGCGCGGCGGCGGCGTCGTCCTCGGCGACCACGTAGCCCTCGATGCTGTTGGAGCCGAGAATCGCGCGGGCCAACATCGTGCGCCGGAGGCCACCGGTCCACCGGCGAGGAGTGCGCAGGACATCGGCGAGCATGCGGCGCATGTCATGCACCTCGGCCAGGACGGTCTCGTCGCGATCGTTGAGTTCTGGGGTGGCGTAGATCATCTCATGTCCCAATGTCTCTTAATAAGAGACAAGGCTAGCGTCAGGCGATGTGGATGTCACTTATTTAGTGACATTCGGCCAACGTGTTCCGGTGTCTTGCCGGGGAAGTTACCGGCGAGTAGCGTTCGGGCATGAGCATCGACTCTCGCCAGGTCGCGGCCGGTCTCCTCGACGCCGTGCCGTTCGCCCGCACGCTCGGGATCGAGTTCGTCGAGGTGGCGCCCGAGGCCGAGGGCGGGGTCCGGGCCGTGGTCCGGCTCCCCGACGACCCGGCGCACCACAACCACGTGGGCGGCCCGCATGCCGGGGCCATGTTCACGCTGGGGGAGAGCGCCTCGGGCGCGGTTGTCCTGGCCGCGTTCGGGCAGGTGCTCGACCGGGCCGTACCCCTGGCCGTGACCGCGACCATCCGCTACCTCAAGGTGGCGGTGGGGCCGGTGCTGGCGACGGCGCGGCTCGGCGGTGTCCCCGCCGAGGTGCTGGCCGAGCTGGACGCCGGGCGACGGCCCGAGTTCCCGGTCGAGGTGGAGGTCCGCACCGAGGACGGCACGCTCACCTCCTCGCTCACCGTGATCTGGACGCTGCGCCCGAACCGCTGAGCCCTGAACGAGTTTGCCCGGGGCGAGCGCCGGATAGATTCAAACGATGCTGGGCCTCCCCGCGCACGTGAGCGCGTGTCTCTTCGATCTGGACGGTGTGCTGACGCAGACCGCCAAGGTGCACAACGCCGCCTGGGCGGAGACGTTCGACGCCTACCTGCGGCGACGGTCCGTCGAAACCGGCGAGCCGTTCCAACCGTTCGACCCCGGACCGGACTACAACCGTTACGTGGACGGCAGACCGCGCGCCGACGGGGTGCGCACATTCCTGGCCTCGCGCGGCATCACCCTGCCCGAGGGCTCACCCGACGACCCACCCGAGGCGGACACGGTCAACGGCCTCGGCAACCGCAAGAACGTCGTCCTGCTCCAGCGGATCGAGCAGCACGGCGTCGAGGCGTACGAAGGTTCGGTTCGCTACCTGGAGGCCGCCACTGCGGCCGGGCTGCGGCGGGCGGTCGTCTCGGCCAGCGCCAACTGCGCCGCCGTGGTGCACGCCGCCGGGCTGGACCGCTGGCTGGAGGCGCGGGTCGACGGCGTGGTCGCCCGCGCGAACGGGCTGCGCGGCAAACCGGACCCGGACACGTTCCTGGAAGGCGCGCGGCTGCTCGGCGTCGAACCGGCGCAGGCCGCCGTCTTCGAGGACGCCCTCGCCGGCGTGGCCGCCGGACGGGCCGGCGGATTCGGGTACGTGATCGGCGTCGACCGGGTCGGCCAGGCCGACGAACTGCTGGCGCACGGCGCCGACGTGGTGGTCACCGACCTCGCCGAACTGCTCGCGGCGGAGCCGGCCGCGTGATCCGGGAACGGGCGTATCCGGTCGAGCCCTGGCATGTCCGGGAGGTACGCCTCGACATGGACGTGCTGGCCCAGTCCGAGTCGGTGTTCGCGCTCTCCAACGGGCACATCGGGCTGCGCGGCAACCTCGACGAGGGTGAGCCGCACGGCCTGCCCGGCACGTACCTGAACTCCTTCTACGAACTGCGCCCGCTGCCGTACGCGGAAGCCGGCTTCGGCTTCCCCGAGTCCGGGCAGACCATCGTCAACGTCACCAACGGCAAACTGATCCGGCTGCTCGTGGACGACGAACCGCTCGACGTCCGCTACGGCGAGGTGCTCGCCCACGAGCGGGTCCTCGACATGCGCGCCGGGACGCTCCAACGCGACCTGCACTGGCGTTCCCCGGCCGGGCGCGAGGTCAAGGTCCGCACCACCCGGCTGGTGTCGTTCACCCAGCGCTCGGTCGCCGCCATCCACTACGAGGTGGAGCCGGTCGACGGGCCGCTGCGGCTGATCCTCCAGTCCGAGCTGGTGGCCAACGAGACGCTGCCGCCGCAGAGCCGCGACCCCCGGGTGGCCGCCGTACTGGAGTCACCGCTGCAGGCCGAGGAGGAACTCACCACCGACGACGGCGGCCTGCTCATCCACCGGACCAAGGTCAGCGGCCTGCGGGTCGCCGCCGCCATGGGCCACGACGTGCACGGCCCCGAACGCACCACGATCGAGAGCGAAGGGTACGAGGACTGGGTCCGCACCACCATCGGCTGCGTGCTCAAGCCCGGCGAGAAGCTGCACGTGATCAAGTACCTCACGTACGGCTGGTCCAGCCGCCGGTCGCTGCCGGCGCTGCGCGACCAGGTCGGCGCGGCGCTCGCCGCGGCCCGGCTCGACGGCTGGGACGGGCTGCGCCGGGCGCAGCGGGAATACCTCGACGCGTTCTGGGACGCCGCCGACGTGCGCGTCGAAGGCGACCCGGAGGTGCAGCAGGCCGTCCGCTTCGGCCTCTTCCACGTGCTCCAGGCCGGCGCCCGCGGGGAACGGCGGCCGATCTCCGCCAAGGGCCTCACCGGCCCCGGGTACGACGGCCACGCGTTCTGGGACACCGAGATGTTCGTGCTGCCGGTGCTCACGTACACCCAGCCCGGCGCGGTCCGCGACGCGCTGCAGTGGCGGTACGCCACGCTCGCCCAGGCCCAGGAGCGGGCCCGCACGCTGAACCTCGAAGGCGCCGCCTTCCCGTGGCGCACCATCGAAGGACCCGAGTCGTCGGCGTACTGGCCGGCCGGAACCGCCGCGTTCCACATCGCCGCCGACGTCGCCGACGCGCTGCGCCGCTACGTGCTGGTCACCGGCGACGAGACACTGGAACGCGAGATCGGACTGGAACTGCTTGTCGAGACCGCCCGGCTGTGGCGATCCCTCGGCCACCACGACCGGGCCGGGCAGTTCCACATCGACGGCGTGACCGGCCCCGACGAGTACACAGCCGTGAAGAACGACAACGTCTACACCAACCTGATGGCGCAGCGGAACCTGCGTACCGCCGCGGACTGCGCGATGCGCTACCGGGACCAGGCCCTCGACCTCGGCGTCACCGAGGAGGAAGCCGCCGCGTGGCGGGACGCCGCGAACGACATGCACGTCCCGTACGACGCCGAGACCGAGGTGCACGAGCAGGTCGAGGGGTTCACCCGGTTCCAGGAGTGGGACTTCGAGCACACGCCACCGGAGAAGTACCCGCTGCTGCTGCACTACCCGTACTTCGACCTCTACCGGAAGCAGGTCGTCAAGCAGGCCGACCTGGTGTTGGCCATGCACTGGCGGGGCGACGCGTTCAGCGCCGCCGAGAAACTGCGCAACTTCGTCTACTACGAGCGGCGCACCGTACGCGACTCGTCGTTGAGCGCCTGCACCCAGGCGGTGCTCGCGGCCGAGGTCGGCTTCCTCGAACTGGCCCACCGCTACCTGCGCGAGGCCGCGCTGATGGACCTGCACGACCTGAACGAGAACACCCGTGACGGCGTGCACATGGCGTCCCTGGCCGGCGCCTGGATCGCGCTCGTCGCCGGATTCGGCGGCCTGCGGGACCACGACGGGACGCTCTCCTTCGCGCCCCGGCTCTCCAGCCGCCTCAGCCGACTGGAGTTCTCGCTCCAGTGGCGCGGGATGCGACTGCGCGTCGACGTGCGGCCGCACCAGACCACGTACTCGCTGCGCAACGGCGGCCCGGACACGGTGGTGGAGCTGAGGCACCACGGCGAGCCGCTGCGGGTCACCTCGGCGCAGCCGGTCACCGTGCCGATCCCGCCCGAGCACCCGACCGAGCCGCAGCCGGAGCAGCCGCAGGGCCGCGCGCCGCTGATGCACCTGCCGGAACGCATGTAGCGGTCCCGCCCCGAAGAGGCGGGACCGCTCGGTACGCGTACCTCAGAACTGGCGGCCGTTGGACGGGCGCCCGCCGGCGTCGCGCGGCGCCGTGGCCCGCGGATCGTCGGATGTCCGCGCCGTCGAGGCGCGGTCGGCCCAGTCCGGCGAGCCCTCAAGCTCCCGCTTGCGGCGCTCCTGGTCGGTGAGTTCCTGTTCCCGGGACCTGTCCTGTTTCGCCATGACGATCCTCGCGATCCGTCGGGGTCCGTGGTCACCCCGCGCGTTCCCGCCCGGCGGCGGCTCAACCGTCCAGGTGGCGGGCGAAGCTGCGCCGCAGGTGGTCCTTGGGGCGGGAGCCGACGATCGAGCCGACCACCTCGCCGTCCCGGAACACCAGCATGGTCGGCGCGGACATGATCCGGTGGGCGCGGGTGGTGGCCGGGTTCTCGTCGGTGTTGAGGGTGACGAAGCGCAGCGCGTCGCCGAACTCCTCGGCCAGCTCGGCCAGGTGCTTCGACACCACCCGGCACGGCGGGCACCACTCGGCCCAGAAGTCGACCACCACGGGCCGGTCGGCGGCCAGCACGGTGGCCGCGAAGGTGTCGTCGGTGACCGGGGTCAGCCGGCCGGTCCCCGTGTCCTGAGGCATGTTTCCTCCCGTTGGGCGATCGCGTGGGCGAGCTGGTCGTGCAGGCGGCGGCGGACGTCGCCCAGCCGGTCGAGGTAGTCGTCCACCTCGGCGAGCTTGCGCCGCAGCACCGCCACCGAATCGGGGCAGACGTCACCGGAGTCGTTCCCCGCGCGCAGGCAGGCGACGAACGGGCGGATGTCGTCCAGGCCGAAACCGATCGCCAGCAGGGAGCGGATCTCGCGGACGACGCGCAGTTCCGCCTCGTCGTAGATCCGGTACCCGTTGGCGGACCGGCCCGGCCGGACCAGGCCGTGGGTCTCGTAGTAGCGCAGGGTGCGGGTGCTCGTACCGGCCCGCCGCGCCAGCTCCCCGATCCGCATCCGCCGCCCCCGTCCCTGCCTGTGAATCGACGCTAAACCTTGCCGCCGACGTCAACGCAACCCCGCACGCGCGGCCTCCCCGCGCGGCGTTCCCCGCCGGGATCCCCGCTGGCTGTCCCCGTCGATCATGAGGTTGACGGCGTTGTGGATCTCCAAATCTGCCGCCAACTTCATGATCGACCCCGTCGGGGCGGGGTCCGGTGGGGCTGGGGTGGCGTCCCTCGTGGATCTTGGTACGAAACGGCCCCTCCAGGGGCCGTTTCGTACCAAGATCTCCCGTGGTCTTGCCCGGATGGGCGTGATCATGAAGTTGACGGCGTGGGGAAGCGCTTTCTGGGCCGTCAACTTCATGATCGTGCGGTTGGGGGGTATCGGGTGGGCGGGGGGTGGAGGGATATGCGTGAGGTTTCGGTGCCTGTTGTCGACGGGGGGCTCGTCGGGGATGTCAGTGTGCCCGGCGGGGCCGGTGGGGTGGTGCTGTTCGCGCACGGGAGCGGCAGCTCGCGGCACAGCCCGCGCAACACGGCCGTCGGACGCGCGCTCAACGACCGTGGGCTGGCCACCGTGCTGGTCGACCTGCTGACCGCCGACGAGGAGGCGCGGGACGAGGTCACCGCCGAACTGCGCTTCGACATCGGGATGCTGGCCGAGCGCCTGGCCGGAATCGTCGACTGGATGGGCGCCGACCCGGAGCTGGGGCGGCTCCCGATCGGGCTGTTCGGCGCCAGCACCGGCGCCGCCGCCGCCCTGGTCGCCGCGGCGGCCCGGCCGGACCGGGTGGGCGCGGTGGTCTCCCGGGGTGGCCGGCCCGACCTGGCCGGAAGCTCACTGACCGCGGTACGCGCACCGACGCTGCTGCTCGTCGGCGGCCTGGACGAGCAGGTGATCGTGCTCAACGAGCAGGCCCGGGACGCGCTCGGCGAGGTGGCGGAGCTGCGGATCGTGCCCGGCGCCACCCACCTGTTCGAGGAGCCCGGCACGCTGGAGCAGGTGGCCGACCAGGCAGGTACCTGGTTCACCACCCACCTGCGCCAGCCGCACCCCGCCTGAGCGGGCAGCCCGTCAGCCCGCGGCTTCGACGGCCGGGTCCGGCCCGGCGGCGCGGCCGGTTTCGGCGCGGTGCCGCTGCACGGTGTCCAGCACCCGCCAGAGCACCGCCGCGATCGGCACCGACACGAACGCGCCGGCCACCCCGGCGACCAGCGTGCCGGCGGTGACCACCACCAGGATGACCGCCGGATGCAGTTGCACCTGCCGCCGCATCACCAGTGGCTCCAGCAGGTTGCCCTCGATCTGCTGGACGGCGATCACCGCGGCGAGCGTGAGCAGAGCCGTGGTGGGACCGTTCGCGGCGAGCGCGACAAGCACCGCCACCGCGCCGGCCACCGTGGCACCGATGATCGGCACGAAGCCGCCGAGGAACGTGATCAGGGCGAGCGGCAGGGCCAGCGGGACCCGCAACACGACAAGCGCCAGTCCGATGCCGATGGCGTCGATGGCCGCGATGATCATCGTGCCCCGGCTGTACGCGCCGAGCGTGCGCCAGCCGGCCCGGCCCGCCTCGGCGGTCAGCTCCCGGCGCGGACCGGTCAGCCGGCGCAACACCCAGTGCCACATCGAACGGCCGTCCTTGAGCAGGAAGAACAGCAGCACCAGCGCGAGCAGGATCGCGCCGGCCACCTCGGCTGCCTTGCGCGCCCCGGCCACCGGGTCGGGCGTCCCGCTGCTCAGGCCCTGCCGGATCTGCTCCACCAGCCGGTCGAGCTGCTGATCGGTGACCGGCAGGCTGGAGGTGACGAAGTCGCGGGTGCGTTGCAGCCCCTCGTCGAGTTGCTGGCTCAGCTCGCCGAACTGGCTCGCGGTGAGGTTCCAGACCAGGACGCCGGCACCACCCAGGATGCCGAGCAACAGCAGGACGGTGAGCAGCGCGGCGAGCCCGGCCGGCACCCGCAGCCGGCGCAGGCGTACCAGGACCGGATCGAGCAGCGCGGTGAGGAAGAGCGTGCCGGCCAGCGCCACCGCCAGCGGCGCGAGCAGCACCGCGATCTGCCCCAGCAGCCACAACCCGGTCGTCACCACGAGGAGACAGGCGCTCCAGGTGACAGCGGTCCGTACCGGCCAGGGCAGCCCCGCCCAGGTCTGCCGGGGGCCGGTCGTCGGTGCCGGCCGCGTCGGCTCGGATCCATCAGCGTCCACGTCGCCTCCTCGATCGTGGCCGTTGGTACCCGACGCACGTCGATCCGACACCCCGGTGGGAATCGCCCACCCGGTGTTTGTGCCCCCAGCCCCAGGGAAGGCTTCCAACGTATCGAAGGGAGATCCGACATGAGCGACTTCATGGACAAGGCCAAGGACTTCGCCGACAAGCATGACAAGCAGGTCGACCAGGGCATCGAGAAGGCGGGTGACGCGGCCGACAAGCGCACCGGCGGCAAGTACGACGCCCAGATCGACAAGGGCGTCGACATGGCGCAGCAGCGGACCGGCGAGGGTGACACCGGGCGCTGACCCCGTACACCCGCACCGGCGCCGGACACGACGGCGGCCACGCCCCCTCAGGGAGCGTGGCCGCCGTGGCGTCGGGGTCAGGAGCTGTAGCCGCGTCCGGCGATCCAGTTGGCCAGCTCGGTCACGTCCATCCAGTACGTCGGCGTGTCCGGCCGGGCCGGGTCGGCGATGAGGACGGTGTCGGCGTCGCCCTCGTACCGCACCACGGTCAGGTAGTGGCCGGGGTAGTTGTGCTCCACCCCGTCGATGTCCCGGGCGCCGCCCAGGATGTTCGCCACCACCGGCCGGTCGTCGTCCACGGCGGTCCGGATGTCCGCGCGCAGGCGTGCCACCTGCTCCGGGGTGGCCACGTCGTCGCGGATCTCGGTGGTCCGGTACTTGCCGCCGGTGTACTCGTTGAGCACCCGGGTGATGTCGATGGCGGAGTCGGTGCCGTTCTGGGTGGTGCCCAGCTTCGCCGCCAGCTCGTCCTGGCTCACGTCCTTGCCCTCGGCCGAGAGCGCGATGCGGGCCGAGGCGGGACCACAGTAGAAGAAGTTCGGCTGAGCCTGGTACTCGTAGTCGGCGGTGCGGTCACCCTTGCCCTTGACCGGGGCCGCGTGGGCGGCGGCCGGGCCGGCGACGGCGCCGCCGGCAGCGGCGAGACCGGCGACGGAGAGCAGGCACTTGCGGATGATCGGATTCATGTCGAGGCTCCATTCGGGGGTCGACGGCTCCGTGCGGGAGACGCGGCACCAGGAGTGGCGCTCGGCGTACGGAGAGTTCAACCGCCCTGCTTCCGGGCCTCATTTCCGGGCGTGACCGGGGCCACCGCGAAACCGGACAGAGCGCCTCAGTCGGGCAGGCTGCCCAGGAGCCGGGTCACCGCGATCTCGATGACCACCCGCTCCGGATTCGGACGCGGGGTGCGATAACGCTCGGCGTACCGCCGTTCGGCCTCGGCCACCGAAGCCGGGCCGCGGCGCAGCGCCGCCCGGCCCTCCACGGTCAGCCACCAGCGGCCGTCGACCTGGCAGACCGCCACCGGAGTGCCGTCCGGTCCGGCCGCGGCGACGTGCCGCGCCTTGGCCGACCCCGCGGAGGTGATCACCCGGGCCAGGCCGGCCTCCGGGTCGAAGGTCACCCCCACCGGTACGACGTGCGGGGTGCCGTCGGCGCGCAGCGTGGTCAGCGTGGCGAGATGCCGGTCCGCGAAGAAGCGGGCCACCCGCCCGTCGTGCGGATCCAACCGGTGCCGTCCCGCCATGCCGTCTCCTCGTTCGCGTGTCTCATCGGCGGGGCGCCGCGCCGGGCGGCAGCGCCGGGGACTCCCCGGTGGCCCGCTGTTCCACCTGGGCGGCACGATGCTTGACGGCCAGCCGGCCCAGGTAGAACAGCGCGCCGGCCAGCACGCCCATGTCGTCCAGGTAGATCGGGTCGGGCAGCAGGTCCACCGGCAGGATCGTGTAGATCAGCGCACCGTAGAACGCGACCTTGCCGCCGGCGCCGAGCGCGCCGAGCATGCGGCGGGTGCGGACCAGCCGGACGGCGAGCACGACCGCCCCGGCCAGCATGGCCGCCGCGACGACGGCGGCGAGTACGACGAGCACCCAGGCTTCACGGGACACGCCCTCACGCTAGCCGAGCCGGGTCGATGCCGCCCGCGGGTCGTGGCCGTGACGCCCCGGGTCGTGGCCCGGGGCGCTCAGGCCGCCACGGCCGCCCGTCCCCGGGCAACCGGGGTCAGCTCGCGGGTGATGTCGACGGCGGCCGAACCGGTCGGCAGTTCCCGGGTGGTCTCCGGCCCGGCGAACCCGACGATGGACAGCTCCGCCTGCGGCTCAGGGGCCGGGTGCAGCGCCGCGAACGCCTCGTCGCGCAGGCTCTGCGCCGCCGCCGCGGCCCGCTCGGCGGCCTGCCAGGCGGCCTGTTCCCGCTGCGTGGCGGCCCGGTGCCGGGCGGCGAGGTTGTCCCGAACCAGCCGGCGCAGCAGCAGCTCCTGCTCCACCGGGTGCCGGCTCGGGTCCCAGCCGTTCCCGCCGAGGATGTCGCTGAGCTGCCGCACCGTGATCTCGTTGCGCCACTGGGCGTCCATCGCCGCCCGGTGCAGCCAGCGCTCCCGGTCCGCGTACTCGGCCGGGGTCCGGGCGGTCCGGGGCAGCGGCAGCGCCGCGGCGGCGGCCAGGCGCCGCACGTCGTCCTCCGCCGCCTGGTACGCCTGCCAGGCCGCCTCGGCCTCCTCCTGGGCGGTCAGCCACTCCGTCCGGCTCCGCTCGGCGGTCGCCGCCGCGCGGGCGGCGGCCACCGCCACCTCGTCGGCGTACCGGTCCCGCTCCCGATCCTGTACGCGGGCCCGCTCGGCCTGATCGATGCTGCTCGGCCGGGCGGCGTCACTGATCCGGTCGACAAGCTCCGAGCGGAACCGGGACGGGCGGACGATCAGGGCGGCGACCACTGTGGCGGCCACGGCGAGCAGAGCCAGCCAGATCACGGCGGCAGCGGGGACGTCGGGCAGGACGGTGGAGAAGACGGTCTGCATCACCAGCACCTCAAGGTGGAACGACTGACGAACAACGGTTTGTGGCCCGGTCATCCGGGTGGGGTGCGTCTCGCTACGGAGACGCGGCAGGGCGCGCGGGTGCGGCAGGTGTGGCCGCGCCGGGGCGTACCGGAAAGGTGGCCCGGTCAGGCGCGCGGCGGACCGCGGCGGGCGATGGCTGCCCGAGCCGGGTCGGCGACGGCGACGGCCTCGACGCCGGGCACCCGCCCGGCGGCTGTGGATTCGGTGCCGGCCGCGTCGGCGGCGGGACCGGAGGTGGATCGCGGCGCGCCGTCGGCCGTCGTGCCGCCCGCCGCGACCGTCGTCAGGCCAACCTCGGCCGGAACCGGAGACGCGATCACGCTCGGCGCGGCGGCGGAGGCGACAGTGACCGCGACGGACTGCTCGGTCACGGCGGCATGGGCGGGTGCGGCGGCGATGCCCTGGAGGCCGACGATCAGCACCAGGCCGGCCACGGCCGTGCGGGCGATCCGGCGCAGCGTCGCCGTCCAGGTGGACGGGGCGAACGCTACGGGCAGCACCAATTCAACCTATCGGTCAGCGGACGATTTCGCAGCTCAAAGATCTTGCTGGTTACGTGAGCCGTCCCACGGGTCGCTGTGGACGGACCGCTGCCTCGATGCCGCTGTCAGTTGCCGCCGAGCACCGGCGGCGGAGCGCCGTCGCCGTCGCCCCAGACCATCTCGTCCTCGGTGAGCCAGGTCAGCCGGCCGTCGGACTCGTCGTCGCCGTGGCTGCCGCGACCACCGAGCACGCCGCCACGGCCGGCCATCGCGGGCCGCCCGGTGCCGCCGGCCCGCTCGCCGGACCTGCCCCCGGCCTCGACCACCAGGCCGCGACCGGAGGTGAGCCGGCCGGTGCCGGCCGCCGCGCGGTTCTCCGCGCCGGGCGCGCCGCCGAACCGGGCCGAGGACGCAGAGTTGGGACCGGTGCCCGCGAGCGACCCGGTGCTGAGCACGCCGGGGGCGCCGTAGAGCCCGCCGCTGCCCCCGCCGGCCGTCATCGTGGCGGGGCCGCCGCCGGAGCCGAAGCCCGCGCTGCCGCCGATCGTCGGGCCGCCGGTGGTGCCGGTCAACGGGCCGGCGCCGGCCAGCGAGGTGCCGCCCGGGTCGACGGTGCCGCCGGTGGTGACCGAGCCCGGAGCGCCCGCGCCGGGGTTGCCGCCCGGTGTGCCCGCGCCCGGGGCGCCCGCACCGGGCGTGCCGCTGGTCGGCGCCGTGTGGTGCACGCCCGACGTGGTGGCGGTGGCGCTCGCTCCCGGGCCGAAACTGCCCAGGTTCGGGCCGGACGACGGCGTCTTGACCGAGGGGCCGTTCTGCAGCGTCGGGTCGCCGTTGCTGGTGTTGCCGGGCAGCTCGACCTCGGGCGGGTCCGGCACGACGATCCGGCCGTACGCCGAGAAGTCGTAGCCCTCGGCGAGCTTCGCCACGACCTGCACCATCCGCTGGTGCGCCTTCTCCTGCTCGGCCTTGTCCTGCTGGTGGCCGACGATCCCGCCGATCACCGCGCCGGGGGCGCCGCCGAGCAGGAAGCCCTTGCCGGCGCCGGAGAGCAGCTTGTCGTTGTCGTCGGTCTTCTCCGGGCTCTCCGCCTTGGACTGCGCGGCCCGCAGCTCGCTGGACATCATGTCGAGGCCCTGCCGGATGCCCGTCATGCCCTCGGCGAGGTTGCCGGAGTAGCGCACGACCATGTCCAGCCGCCTGGTGAACTCGCGCGCGGCGTCGCCGGTCCAGCTCTTGGACAGCGCCTCCAGGTCGGCGGTGAGGTCGCGGCCGAGGTCGTCGAGCGTGCTCTTGAGGGAGGTCCACTGGGCGCTGAGCGCCTCGATCTGCTTCGGGTCGCCGGCGTTGACGCCCTGGTAGAGCTCCTCGTGGCTGACGTGCTCGTAGCGCCGGGTGTACTCAGACACGCGGGTCCTCCTTCGGCTGCTTCATCGCCTCGTTCAGCCCCGAGAGGGCGGCGGCGATGTCGGCCGCGGCGGCGGCGTTGCGGGCCTCGGCGGTCTTGTAGTTCGTCATGATCTTGTGGGTCGCCTCGCGGGCGGCCAGGATCGCCCGGCGCAGCCGGTCGACGTGGTTGACGTAGCTCTGGTGCGTCTCGGAGTAGCGACGTGCGTTGTCGGTCGCGTCGGTGAACGTGCCGAGCGCGGGCGGGCGGCACTGCATCTGGGTGTTCAGCTTGCGCAACACCGACTCCGCCTCGTCCAGCCGCCGCTCAAGTCGCTGGTGGAAGTCCTCCAGGGACAGTACGTCTACTGTCGTGCGCCCCGTCATGGCTGCATCCCCGTAGTCATCGTCGATAACCTTCGCCGCACTCAGGTTAGTCGAAACGCGCCAACCCGGGCGACCCGTGACAGGCCCCATCCACATCGGACCCGGGCGGGGCCGGTCAACCGCCCTGGACCTGGGCCGCGGCGCCGCCGGTGGAGGGGGTCGCGGTGGGCGCCGCCGGGGTCGAGGCATCGAAGTACGCCATCGCGTCCTGGCGCGACAGCGTCGGGCCGGTCGGCACCAGCGCCAGCAGCGAGGCGGGTACGGCCAGCGGGGTCACGTCGCCGTACCCGAGGGCGCTCTTCGCGTCGCCCCCGGCGGTGCCGAGCGGAAAGCGGATGCCCTGGGCGGTGATCAGGTAGACCGTCGACCCGGCCGCCGGCTTGCCGCTCTCTCCGGCCGTGGCCTGCGCCAGCACGCCCTTGCCGCCGGGCAGCAGCACGTTCTCGGCGGTGCGTACCGCGTCCCGGCCGCCCTGCCGCGACGGCATCGCGGTCGCCTCGGTCAGCTCGGCCGGCGGGGAGTCGAAGACCTCAAGCGTGGTGGTCGGCGGCTGGCCGGGCGGGCCGGGCCGGTAGGTGGCGCAGAGCACCGTGCGCCCCGGGCGGACCTCGTGCGGCGTCGGCAGCCGGGCGGGCAGGCCGTCCGGCTCCAGCCGCTGGTCGGTGAGGAGCCGGCCCGCCTCGTCCGGCGTGATCTGCGCCACCTCGCCACCCCGGCCGAGCAGCAGCAGCGCGGTCACCTCCCGGACCGTGGCCAGGCCCTGCCGGGTGAGCACGTAGTACTGGCCGGCCGCCTGGTAGACCTGGCCGATCCGGGCCGGCCGGCCGCCCACCGTGAGCCCGCTCGCGCCGCCGTCCCCGTCGATCGTGGGCTTACGCAGCACCGGGCCCACCGGCACCGCGTTCAGCAGCTGCTGCCCGACGGTGAGATTCGTGACGCCAGCCATCTTCAACGCCACCAGCGCCTGGTCGTCGCCGGCGACACGCAGCCGCGAGCCGCCGGTGAGCAGGTAGCGGGCGTCGCCGGTGCGCACCACGACGGCCCGGTCGGTGAGCGCGGTGCCGCCGGGCAGCGTCCGGTCGATCACCAGGTGCGTGGTGGAGCGCTGCGTGTCGTTCGGGTCGGGCACGTCGCACACCGACCAGGGGAGCCCGACCAGGGACTTGCGGTCCGGCAGGTCGTCGGGGGCGCCCACGATGCCGACCAGCCGGCCGCGCGGCCGGTCCTTGATGGACGCCTGGGACATGGTGCGGGGCTTCGCCGCCGCGTCGTTGACGATCAGCCGCGCCGAGGCGTAGTTGAGCGTCGGGCGCAGCACCCGGTCCTCGCCGAAGTAGTACGTCGCGCCGGTCTCCCGCTCGATCACCAGCGTGTTCGGCTCCAGCGGCGCCGAGTTGCTGGTGAGCTGCCCGTACGCGCCCACCCCGCCGAGCACCACGGCGGCCGCGATCACGCTGCCGAACACCGCCATGCCGAGGCGGCGCATCGGCAGGTCGTTGGTCTCCGGGTCGCCCGACAGCAGCGCCGAGACGATGCGGCGGGTGACGAAGCGGTACGCCTGGACCTGATCGCGGCGGGTCCGCATGACTAACCTCCGGCGGGGTGGGTCCAACGACGACAGGGCCGAGCGGCGTCGCGGGCTTCCCTACGATAAGGGGCCACCGGGGGTGCGCCGGACCCCGTCCGCCGCCCGAACGCCGCACCCCGCCGGCGGATGTCCAGGATGTCCAGAAGGGACGCTCACCGATGACGCAGCTGCAGGCGCCACCCGGTCGTACGGCCACCGCCCCCGCCGTACCGGTGGACCGGCCGGTCACCCCGGCCGACAAGCGCCGCCGGGGCCGGCTCGGCCCGGTCGTGGTCGGGCAGCTCGTCGTGGTGGAGTGCGCCGCGCTGGCGGTCTGGTTCGCCACCGCCGGCCCGCCCTGGCTGCTCGGGGTGGTGGGCGGGCTGGCGCTGCTGGCAGTGGTCGCCGCGTTCGCGCGCCGGGGCGGCCGATGGTGGTACGAGGACCTGATGCTCCGCCGCCGGCTGCGCCGCCGCCGCGACCGGGCCCGGGGCGCGACGCCGGGCGGCGACCCCCGGCTGGCCGCGCTCGCCCCGGAACTGACAGTGGTGGAGCTGACCGAGCGCGGCACCCGCCTCGGCATCGGGCAGGACGACCGGGGCTGGTTCGCCGCGCTGGCGCTCACCGGCCGGCCCGGCGCGCCCGCGGGCTCGATCGAGGCCGCCGTGGTGGACCGCGCGCTCGCCGTGCTCGCCGACTTCTCCGGCCCGGTCACCCAGACCCAGGTCGTCTCGCACACGCTGGTCTGGTACCCGGCCCCCGGCGCGCCGCCGTCGGCGTACCGGACCGTGTGGGTGGCGCTGCGACTGTCGGTGGCCGACGCGCGGGCCGAAACGGTGAGCCGGGGCGGCGGCCTGCGCGGCGTGCACCGGACGGTGGCGGCCGGGGTGGGCCGGCTCGGCAAGGCGCTCAACGCCGCCGGTCTCGGCCACCGCGTGCTCGGGCGGGACGAACTGCACGCGGCGGTGGTGTCCGGCGCCGGGCTCGACCTGGCGCCGGAGGCGCCGGTGGAGACGTGGACCAGCGTGCGCGGGGGCGGCTGGACGCAGCGCTGCCTGGCCCTGCGGGTACGCCCCAACGGCTCGCTCGGCGCGCTCGTGGACGCGGTCACCGCCACCTCGGCGCCGTCGCACACGGTCGCCGCCGTGGTGCTCCCGGGCGGCCGGCGGGTTCCGCCGCTGCTGCGGGTGGCGGCCATGGACGGGCACGCCGAGGCGCTGGTGAAGGCGGTCCGGGACATGGCCGGGCGCGCGGGTGTGCCGGCCCGCCCGCTGGACGGCCAGCACGGTCCCGGCGTCTACGCCACCGCGCCGGTCGGCACCGCGATGGGGACCGTCACGGTCGAAGGTTGACGATCCAGCCGTACATCCCGCACACCCACACGGCGAGCGGCACCAGCGCGATGATCAGCAGGATCTCGACGATGTCCAGGGTCCGGCCCCAGACCGGCGAGATCCGCTTGCCGGCCACGGTCAGGCCGTAGACCAGGCTGATCACGGCCACCACGGCCAGGCCGCCGAGGACCAGCCCGAGCCGGACCGCCAGCGAACCGGCGGCGAACGTGGCGGCGGCGACCAGTCCCAGGCCGACGGTGCCGGACAGCAGCACCGGCGTACGCTGCCCGCGGCCGAGGAACGGGCGCGCCCGCAGCAGCGACAGCAGCGCCAGGACCAGGCAGAGCAGGACCGCCGGCAGGCGGCCGTCCTCGGCCAGCACCACCTCGCCGCCGAGCACCAGCAGCGAGACGGTCCAGAGCAGGCCGGTGAGGAAACCGTCGGCGCGCTCGCTGTTGCGCAGCACCGACGGCCCGTCCACCGACTCGGTGTCGGTCTTCAGGTCGTCCGGCCCGGTGGGGATGGACGGCACCGGCAGCCGGGCGAGGCGGTAGGCGAGCATCGGCAGCGCCGGCAGCGCGCCGAAGGCGACTGTCGCCACCACTGCCGCCGACGCCGCCGCGCCGATGCCGAAGGCCAGGCTGAGCACCGCGCCGAGCCCGACCGCCGCCCCCACGCCGACCGCGCCGAGGAACAGCGGCAGGCGGTCGCCGACGGCGAGCGCGGCGATCGCGCCGAACACCACCACGGCGGTGCCGGCGAGCAGGACGTGCGGGGCGGCCAGCTCGCCGAGCGTCCGCTCACCGGCGAGCACCAGCAGGCCGCCGACGCCCGCGTAGCCGATCCCGACCAGGGCCAGCACCGCGCCGGTGCGACTGTCTCCGGCCGCCCGGGACAGCACCGCGGCGCCGACCAGCAGCGCCACCGCGACCACGAAGGCGGCCGCCGCGCCGGGCAGGTGCGGCGGGCCGGTGAACAGCGCCGCCACCGCGCCGCCGGCAAGCGCGGAGGCGGCCAGGAGGACCGCGAACGCCCGCGTGGTGCCCACCTGCCAGGCGCCCGCCCGCTGGGTGGTGGAGGTGGCGACCGCGTCCACCACGTCGTCGAAGACGATCTCCGGGGCGGTCGCGGCACGGGGGTTGAAGTAGAGCACCTCGCCGTCGCGGACCCCGAGCTGCGCGGCGGTACGGCCACCGTCGAGCGGCTGGCCGCCGAGCCGGGACAGGGCCCAGCCGCCGTGCCGCACACCCTCGTCGGCCAGGTCCTCGCCCGCGTAGCGCAGCAGCGTGGGCAGCAGGTCGGCGAGCGGCACGTCGGACGGCAGCGCCAGATCCATCCTGGTACGTGGCGCCACGATGGTGATCCGGCTCAGCCCACCGGTCGCCGTCTTCGTCGCCACAGTGGCCTCCTCGTTGCTCGCAAACGATCCGCTCGGCCCACGGCGTCGCCCCCACGGGTCCACGACGCCTCCGGGAGATTACCTACGATGGCGGTCGCACAGGTTGCCCACCCGACGCTCACCGGCGGTGGCAGACCACGATCAGGGCCGCTTCTGGGGAGGGGAGAGCCGTGAGTACGGTGGTGTTCCGCCGGCTTCCGCGTCAACCGGGGCCCGCGCTGCCGCGCGGCGAGGTGCTGCTGGAGTCCCCGCCCGAGCTGCCGGAGCCGAAGGCCAAGGGCATGGGGCAGGTGCTGATGATCCTGCCGATGCTCTGCGGCGTCGGCGCGATGGCCTTCCTCTACGCCGGCCGCGGCGGCGGCATGATGACGTACGTCGCGGGTGGCCTGTTCGGTGTGTCCATGTTGGGCATGGCGATCGGCACGCTCGGCAACGGCGGCAACGACAAGGCCGAGCTGAACGCGCAGCGGCGCGACTACATGCGTTACCTGGCGCAGATGCGCAAGCGCACCCGCCGGGCCGCCGAGCAGCAGCGCGCCGCGATGACCTGGCGGCACCCGGAGCCGGACGCGCTCTGGTCGATCGCCGCCTCCCGCCGGCTGTGGGAGCGGCGGATCACCGAGGACGACTTCGGCGAGGTGCGGATCGCGCTCGGCCCGCAGCGGCTGGCGGTGGAGATCGTGCCGCCGGAGACCAAGCCGGTGGAGGACCTGGAGCCGATGAGCGCGATCGCGCTGCGCCGGTTCGTCCGGGCCCACTCCAGCGTGCCGGACCTGCCGACCGCGTTGTCGCTGCGCGCGTTCAGCCGGATCGCGTTGCGCGGCGACCGGGAGCCGGTGCTCGACCTGGCCCGGGCCGCGCTGGGCCAGCTCGTCACGTTCCACGCCCCGGAGGACCTGCTGGTCGTCGTCGTGGCCGCGCCGGACCGGCAACCGGTCTGGGACTGGGTGAAGTGGCTGCCGCACGCCCAGCACCCGGGGCGTACCGACGCGGCGGGCGCGCGCCGGATGGTGTTCGCCGCGCTGGACGAGGCGGAGACCGCGCTGGCCCAGGAGCTGGGCGGGCGGCCCCGGTTCGCGCCGGAGGCGAAGCCGCTGACCACCGCGCCGCACGTGGTGGTGGTGCTGGACGGCGGCGAGGTCTCGGCGACCTGCGCGCTGACCGGGCCGGGCCTGCTCGGCACCACAGTGGTCGACCTGTCCGGCACGGTGCCCCGCGACGCCGGGCGCTGGCTGCTCTGCCTGGACGCCGGCGACGGCACCGGCCTGGACCTGGTCCGCGGCACCGCCACGTCCCGGCTCGGCAGCCCGGACCGGCTGTCCCTGTCCGCCGCCGAGGGGCTGGCCCGGCAGATCGCCCCGTTCCGGCTCTCCCAGCAGCAGGGCGCGAGCACCGAGGAGCCGCTGGCCCGCAGCATGGAGCTGCCCGACCTGCTCGGTGTCGGCGACGCGGCCACCGTGGACGTCCGGCAGACCTGGCGGCCGCGCAGCCACCGCGACCGGCTGCGCATCCCGCTCGGCCTGGGCCCGGACGGCAACGTGGTCGAGCTGGACTTCAAGGAGTCCGCGCACGAGGGCATGGGCCCGCACGGCCTGGTGATCGGCGCGACCGGCTCCGGCAAGAGCGAACTGCTGCGTACGGTGGTCGCCGCGCTGGCCGTGACGCACTCCTCGGAGGAGCTGAACTTCGTCCTGGTCGACTTCAAGGGCGGTGCGACGTTCGCCTCGCTGGACGCGCTGCCGCACACCAGCGCGGTGATCACCAACCTCTCGGACGAGCTTCCGCTGGTGGACCGCATGCGGGACGCGCTGGCCGGTGAGATGAACCGCCGGCAGGAGGTGCTGCGGGCGGCCGGCAACTACGTCTCCCGTTACGACTACGAGAAGGCGCGGGCGGCCGGTGAGCCGCTGGAGCCGATGCCGAGCCTGCTGATCATCTGTGACGAGTTCTCCGAGCTGCTGGCCGCCAAGCCGGACTTCATCGACCTGTTCGTGATGATCGGCCGCCTCGGCCGGTCGCTCGGCGTGCACCTGCTGCTCGCCTCGCAGCGGCTGGAGGAGGGCAAGCTGCGCGGCCTGGACACGCACCTGTCGTACCGGATCGGTCTGCGCACGTTCTCGGCGGTGGAGAGCCGGATCGTGCTCGGCGTGCCGGACGCGTACGAGCTGCCCAGCGCGCCGGGTCACGGTTACCTGAAGACCGACACCGCCACGATGCTGCGGTTCCGTGCGGCGTACGTGTCCGGCCCGTACCAGGCGCCGGGGCAGGCGCAGCGCTCCACCCGGGCCCAGGTGCAGCGGCGGATCGTCCCGTACGGCATCGACTACGTACCGGCGCCGGCGCTGCCGAGTCCGGCGGAGGCCACGCCGGAGCCGGAGCAGTCGGGCGACGGCAAGGCGGTGGCCATGCTGGACGTGCTGATCGACCAGCTCAAGGGCCGCGGCAAGCCGGCACACCAGGTCTGGCTGCCGCCGCTGGCCGAGCCGTCCGGGCTGGCCGAGCTGCTGCCGAAGCTGAGCGTGCACCCGACGTACGGCCTGACCACCGCCGACTGGCCGGGCCGCGGCCGGCTCGCCGTGCCGGTCGGCATCGTGGACCGCCCGTACGAGCAGCGCCGCGACCCGATGATGGTCGACCTGGCCGGGGCCGGCGGCAACGTGGTGATCGTCGGCGCGTCGCTGAGCGGCAAGAGCACGATGTTGCGCTCGATGCTGGCCTCGCTGGCGCTCACCCACACGCCGCGCGAGGTGCAGTTCTTCTGCCTCGACTTCGGTGGTGGCGCGCTGCGCAGCCTGGACGGGCTGCCGCACACCTCGGGCGTGGCGGGGCGGCGGGACACCGAGGCGGTCCGGCGGACGGTCGCCGAGGTGGTCGCGGTGATCGACGAGCGGGAGAACCGGTTCACCCAGCACGGCATCGACTCGGTGGCCAGCTACCGGCGCCGCCGCGCGGCCGGTGAGTTCGCCGACGACCCGTTCGGTGACGTCTTCCTCGTGGTGGACGGCTGGAACACGCTGCGCCAGGAGTACGAGGAGCTGGAGCAGACCATCACCAACCTGGCCAACCGGGGCCTCGGCTTCGGCGTCCACGTGGTGATCACGGCGGTGCGCTGGGCGGAGATCCGGATCAACATGCGGGACCTGCTCGGCACCAAGCTGGAGCTGCGGCTCGGTGACCCGTCGGAGTCGGAGATCGACCGGCGGGCCGCGCAGAACGTGCCGGTCGGCGCGCCGGGTCGCGGCCTGACCCGGGACAAGCTGCACTTCCTGACCGCGATCTCGCGGATCGACGGCAAGCGCGACATCGAGGACCTGACCGAGGCGTCGGTGGCGCTGGCCGGGCACGTCGCGGCGAACTGGCCGGGCCGTCCGGCGCCGAAGGTCCGGCTGCTGCCGCGCAAGCTGGCGGTCACCGAGCTGGCGAAGGTGGTCGACCGGTCCGTCCCGGGCATCCCGATCGGCGTCAACGAGTCGGCGCTCGCCCCGGTCCACCTGGACCTGGCGAGCGAGCCGCACCTGACCGTGTTCGGCGACGCCGAGTGCGGCAAGACGAACCTGCTGCGGCTGATCGCCCGGGGGATCGCCGAGCGGTACACCCCGGCCCAGGCGCGGCTGGTCATCGCCGACTACCGGCGCGGCCTGCTCGGCGCGGTCGAGGGGGACCACCTGCTCGACTACGCGCCGTCGAACCAGGTGTTCAGCCAGGGTCTCGGCTCGATCCGCAGCGCGTTGCAGAACCGGCTGCCCGGCCCGGACGTGACCACCGCGCAGCTGCGCGACCGGAGCTGGTGGAAGGGGCCGGACCTCTACATCCTGGTGGACGACTACGACCTGGTCGCCTCCGGCGGCAGCAATCCGCTCAGCGCGCTGCACGAGCTGCTGCCGCAGGCGCGGGACATCGGCCTGCACCTGATCGTCACGCGGCGGGTCGGTGGTGTGGCCCGGGCGCTGTACGAGCCGGTGCTGCAGCGGCTGCGTGAGCTGGACTCGCCGGGACTGCTCATGTCCGGCAGCCGGGAGGAGGGCGCGGTCTTCGGCAACCTGCGGCCGACCCCGCAGCCGCCGGGCCGGGGCACGCTGGTGCGCCGCCGCGACGGCCAGCAGCTGATCCAGACCGCCTGGACGGAACCGGTCTGACGGGACGGACGGCGGGCGTCACTTCCGGTAGCGTCGGCCCGATCGATCGTCGCGATTACGGGGAGAGCCGGAGTTGAGCAGCCCGTCGGGTATCGGTGGAGCCCTGGAGGGCCTGTTGCGGCAGGCACAGGAGCAGCAGCGGCGGCTGGCCGAGCTCCAGCGGCAGCGTGCGGAGCTGCGGGTCACCGGGGAGAGCCCGGACGGGCTGGTGCGGGTGACCGTCGACGGCGACATGAAGGTCGGCGGCATCGAGCTGAACGCGCGGGCCATGCGGCTGGACAGCTTCTCCCTGGCCGAGTCGATGCAGGCCGCGATCGACGCCGCGTACGTGGCCTTCGAGGAGCGGCAGCGGGAGATGCTGGGCGAGATGCTCGGCGACTCCGAGACGGTCCGCCGGGCGCAGGACGGCACGCTGACCCCGGAGGACTGGTTCCGTCAGTTCGGGGTGGATCTGTCCGACCCGACCCGCAATCTGCGGCGCTGAGCGAGAGGGGACGACGATGCCGAACACCGTCGACGTCGACGCGATCCGGAAGGCGAGCCGGATGCTCGACGCCCCGGACGGGCCGATCCAGTACCTGCGCAACGTCGAGGCGCTGCTGGCCGAGGTCAAGCTGCCCGGCGGCGCACTGAGCTGGTTCGGCACCGGGGCGGTGGAGCGGCACAACGCGGCCGTGGACGGGCACCTCGACAACGTCCGCACCGGCGCGGAGCATCTGCGCAAGGCCGCCGCGCAGCTCGAACAGAGCGCGCAGAACTGGGAGAAGTCGGATCAGCCCTGGGTGGTCAAGTGACCGGCCGGGCCCGCCAGGGGAAGGACGCCTGATGCCACCGGAGATCCTCATCGCCAACGCCTCGGGGACGGTGACCGGCTCGGTGTCGGTCGCCCAGACCACGGCGCCGGTGCGGTCGGCCGCGGCCATCGCCCGGGGCAACCTGGTCTGGATCGCCGCCTCGGCGGCGCTGATCGGCACCATCCTCTACCTGGAGTCCTTCGACAACCAGCAGGTGAACGAGTCCATCAAGAAGTGGGACGAGGCGGCCCGCCTGCTCGGCGCGGACCAGTTCGGCGCGGCGATGGCGGCGGTCCCGCCGGAGGCGTCGGAGTGGGACTTCGACGACCGGGACGCGTTCGACCAGTTCATGCGCAAGCTCGGCGCGGAGATCAACTCGCTGGCCGAGGCGTTCGCCGCCAACCGCGACACGCTCACCGCGGCCCGGGACGCGTACAACGACGCGGTGTCCGGCCTGGCGCAGGCGCTCATGCCGATCCTGGTCGCGGTGATCGCCTCGATCGCGCTCCAGTTCTTCCCCGCGACCACCGCGCTGGCCCAGGCCATCGGCATCGCCGGCCTGGCTGCCACCGCCGCGATCCTGGTCCTGGTCTTCGGCGAGATCAGCGCGTTGCTGCACGCGCTGATGGCCGCGTTCCACACGGACAGCCGGTTCACGTTCACCGCGGACTCCCGGCCCGGCTGGGCGCCCGCCGGCTCCGACCCGGACATCAAGGACATCAAGATCGACTGGGTTCGGGACTCCGCGTTCTACAGGTGACGGGAGCGGGGCATGGACACTCTGATCTTCGTACTGTTCCTGTACGTCCTGCTGACCATTCCGGTCTTCGTGCTCCTGATGCTGTTCGCCGTGCTGACCCGCTCGGCGCGGCTGCGGCGGGCCGCCGAGGTGGTCTCGCTGAGCGCCTGCGCGGCGCTGCTGGTGCTGACGTTCGAGCGCGCGTTCGAGAAGCCGCTGCTGTGGATCGTGGTGGTACTGCTGGTCGCGGTGCTGGCCTTCGGTGTGTCGACGATCGTCAAAGCCGCACGTGAGCGGCCCTGACCTCGGGACGGACCGTCCAACTCGTACGGACGGCGCCGGATCGCCTTGCCGATTCCGGGCTGTCGGAGTACGTCGATGGGCCGGCAGGGCTGCGCGGGTTGGACATCGTCCGCTACGGTTCGGATGAAGTGTCCGTCGGTGGGGTGTGTTCGCCTTGCCGCGGGGGAGGGCGCGGCGGAACCGCCGCCACAAAAGACGGAAGGGTGTGAAGCATGGCGTTCGAGGTCAGTGCAGCGACTCTGCACACCGCCGCGAGTGACGTGCGGTCCACGCGCAGCGAGGTTGACGGTGAGCTCAAGAAGCTGTGGAACGTGGTCGACGACCTCGCGATGGCCTGGAAGGGCCAGGCGTCCACGGGCTTCCAGAGCCTGATGACTCGCTGGACCGAGGACACGAACAAGCTGCTGACCGCGATGGACAACATCGCGGACCTGCTCGACAAGTCGGGCACCACGCACCAGGTCAACGACGAAGAGCAGCAGCAGATGCTGGACAAGTTCCACGCTGCTCTCAACCCGTGATCCGCGAAGACAGGCAGAGGAGGAATCGATGAGCATCAAGGTTGACTACGCTGTTCTGGAGAGCAGCAACCAGCAGATGCAGGCCATCTCGCGGATCATCGACGAGAAGCTGGACACGCTGCGGGCGATGCTGACCAAGCTCGAGTGGGAGGGCCAGGACCGGGCCGCCTACCAGCAGCACCAGGCCCAGTGGGACGCCGCCGTGCGGGACATCAACAAGGTCCTGAACGAGATCGGCGGCGCGGTGGGCATCGCGCGCGAGAACTACATGACCACGGAGATGAGCAACTCCAAGGTCTGGGGCAGCTGACCCCCGACCGGTCCACGACGGCTCCGCTCCGGCTCGTGCCGGGCGGAGCCGTCGTGTATTCCGGCCCTGTCTCGTGTATTCCGGCCCGGCCGTGCTGCGCGAGGCGGCCGGTCAGGCGTCCTGCGGGACGTCCCGCCGGCCGGGGCGCCATCCGCGTCGCCGGCCGCGGGTCAGGATCGGCCGCAGCGTCAGCAGGACCCCGGCGAGCAGCCCGCCGACGACGGCGACCCAGATCGCGACGGTGCGCTGCCAGGCCAGCGGATCGGTGGGCGGCGCCGGCGGCGGCATGGCGCCCAGCGGCGGGTCCGTGCGGGTGCCGAGCAGGCTGGTCACCGCTCGGTAGGGGTTGACCATCCCGTGGCCGACGTCGGCGTTGTGCCCGTCGGGCGGGTTGTCGGCGGTGCGGGTCAGCCGGTAGGCGACCTCGTCGGCGCTGATGTCGGGGTGCGCGGCCCGCACCAGCGCGGCGACACCGGAGACGTACGCGGTGGCGAAGCTCGTGCCGCCCTGCGGCTCGGCCCGGTAGCCGGACCCCTGCGGCGCGGGCCCGAGGATGTTCAGCCCGGGGCCGGCGATGTCCACATAGTCCCCGCTGACCGAGCTGCCGACGTGGCCGCCCTGCTCGTCCACACCGGCGACGGCGATGACCCCCGGGTACGCGGCCGGATAGGCCGGCCGGTCCTCCCGGTTCTCCTGCCGGTTGCCGGCGGAGGCGACGACCACCACGTCCTTGCCGAGCGCGTACTGCACCGCCGATTTCAGCTGCGGGTCGTCGAGCGTGACCAGGGACAGGTTGATCACGTCGGCGTCGTTGTCGACCGCCCAGCGGATCGCCTTGCCGATCTCGCCCGGCACGTCCGGGTCGAAGTTCTCCTTGTTCTCGGCCAGCACGCGCAGCGGCAGGATGCGGGCCTCCGGCGCGATGCCGGTGTACGGCGAGCCGGTGCCCTCCCGCCCGGCGATGATGCCGGCCACCATGGTGCCGTGCCCGACCAGGTCACACTGGCCCTGAAGCCGGACGAGCTGGTTGAAGTCCTCGCCGGGGAGCACCCGCCCGCGCAGCAGGGGATGCGACGGTGAGACCCCGGAGTCGATCACGGCGACGGTGATCCCCGCGCCCTTGCCGACCCGCCACGCGGAGGCCGGGTCGAGGCGGCTCAGCGCCCACGGCGTCTCGGTGGGCGCGGGGCCGCCGGTCGGCCCGCACTTCGGGGCGGCCACGGCGGGCGCGGGCACCGCCAGCGCGCCGCCGAGCAGAGCGGCTGCCGCCGCTGCCGAGAGGACGGTCCGGATCGGGTGTCCGGCCCGGGCGCGCCCTTTTGTCGCGCCCGGCCGCAAGCTGTCGCGCACGCGGTGAGATTACCGTCGCGCCGGCCCGCGCGGGCGCACGCGGTCGCGGGAACCGGTCACCGGTCGGCGGTGACGTCCCCGGCCGGCTCGGCGGCGAAGAGGGCCAGCAGGGCGCCGACCTGCTGGTCGGCCTCCGCCGGGTGCCGGAAGCGTCCCTTCGGGTTGATCGTGTACTCGTTGCGCCGCCCCACGCGGGTGCGCCGCAGGTATCCCCCGGCTTCCAGGTCGGCGACGATGGCCTGGGCCGCCCGCTCGGTGACGCCCACCTCGTCGGCCACGTCCCGCAGCCGCGCCGTGGGGTTGCGCGCGATCGCCAGCAGCACATGTCCGTGATTGGTGAGGAAGGTCCAGTTGCGGCGGCTCCCGTCCTCACCTGGTGTCGTCGCCATGGTGGCCATGCTATGGCCATCGACGCTGCCGACCCGAATCGGACGCGGGCCGGCACGGGAAAGTATGAAATGCGTATCACGAATCTTGACGTGCCCCTGACGCCGTGTGACCGTGAAGTCGCGAGGCCGTCCGGCCTGGTCGTTCCGCAGGTAGACGAGGTGAGGCAGATGACGCCGAGAAGCCCGGAGCAGGCGCTCGCCGAGCTGCGTGCCGGCAACCACCGGTTCGTCACCGGTGTGCCGCAGCATCCGAATCAGGACGCCGGGCACCGGGCGGCGGTGGCCGACGGCCAGCACCCCTTCGCGGTGATCGTCGGCTGCTCCGACTCGCGGCTCGCCGCGGAGATCATCTTCGATCGAGGTCTCGGTGACCTCTTCGTGGTGCGTACCGCCGGGCACACCGCCGGGCCCGAGGTGCTCGGCAGCGTCGAGTACGCGGTCACCGTGCTGGGCACGCCGCTCGTGGTGGTGCTCGGGCACGACTCCTGCGGCGCGGTCCAGGCCGCCCGGGAGGGGGTCCGGACCGGCGCCGCTCCGGCCGGGCACCTGGGAGCGGTGGTGGACGCGGTCTCGCCCAGCCTGCTGCGCGCCGCCCGGCAGGGCATCGACGACCTCGACGGCATCATCGACGTCCACATCGCGCAGACCGTGGAGACGCTGCTGGCCCGGTCCTCCGTGCTGGCCGAGCGGGTCGCGGCGGGCCGGTGCACGGTGGCGGGGATGTCGTACCGGCTCTCCGGCGGCGAGGTGCGGACAGTGGCGCAGGTCCCGGCGTCACTGCCCGCTCCCTCGTCGCCGGCGGACGCGGACGCGGCGCTGGCCGGCTGACCGGAGCGCCGGACGACGAAGGGGCCGCCCACGGGGGCGGCCCCTTCTTGCTGCGTCCAGGTCAGAGCATCGACATGTGGACGTGGTCGGTGTGGTTCGACGGCCCGCTGTACGACCTCCAGCCGGTGGCCGGGAACCAGATCTGCCGGTTCCAGATCACGTAGTAGATGCCCAGCCGGTCGGCGTTGCGGATGAGGAAGGCGGCCACGTCGTTGCCGTACTTGCGGGTGTCGTTGTTGTGCCAGGGTGAGAAGCCGCTGTTCTGCAGCGACCAGTCGCACGCCTTGCCCTTGGGGTGCTCCCACGGCCCGCCCGGCCGGTAACAGCCCACGAAGCGCGTGTAGCCGGCGCGCCGGACCTCCTTGTAGGCGTGCAGCGTCCGCGGCGTGATGCAGCCCGAGGTGGTCGGGTCGTTCTCGCTGCACGACTCGGCCTTCCAGCCGCCGTCGGCGGTGCGGCCGGGGCCGATCTTGGCGACCGGTGAGGTGGCGTCGACCAGGCCGCCGGTGAAGCCGAGGCCGCCGACGAGCTTGAGGGCGCGTTCGGCCTGCACCTTCTCGCGCTCCATCGCGTTCTTCTGCTTCTCCTGCTCGCGCACCTCGGCGTCGAGCGCGATCTTGGCCGTCTCGGCGCGGTTCTTGACCGCGTTGATGGCGGCCAGGCGCTGCGCGTTGAGGAGGTTCAGCTCGTCCAGGGCGTTGACGCGGCGGACGAACGAGTCGGGCGAGTTGCTCTCCAGCAGCATCGCCATCGCGCCCATCCGGCCGGTCCGGTAGGACTGGGCGGCGAGCTGGTTGACCTGCGGGCTGAGCGCCTCGAGTTCGGCCTGTGCCGCCTGTACCTCGGCGGCCAGCCGCCGCTGGCGGTCCTGCGACTTGGCCAGCTTCGCCTTCGCCTGGAGGAAGTTCCGGTTGGCGCTGTCGATCGCCTCGGTGATGAGCGGTGGTTCGCCGTCCTCCTCGTGCCCGGACGGCTTCGGGGCCGCCGCGGCGGGGGCCGCCGTCGCCGAGTTCGGCCCGGCCAGCACTGCCAGCGAGGCCAGCACGGCCACCAGGGGTGTCAGCCAGCGGCGCAGGGGTGGCGTCACAGTGTTCCCTTCCGTCGGCCGCCGACCGGGTTAGCTGACGGGTTCGGGACGGAAGTGGCCCCTACCGCTCGCGCGGATTCACCCCATGTACCTGGTTCCCCGGCTCGCCCGCAGGCGATTGGGCGGCGGCACCGCTGGCGCCGGTGCGCGCCTTCGGCGGTGACCGGCAGCGAGGTTACCCGACAGCACTCCTGCGGATCTACGTCCGGAAGCCGACCAATAGCGAGATTTCGCCGTGGCGCACCGTGACCAGCGTCGCGTTTGAAATCGATGGTCACCGTGCGGAGTGTCACCATGTCGCCTCCGTACTCTTTCCGCCGCCGAGCGCCTCCAGCGCGTCGTCGCGTCCGGCCGGCGGACGGGGCGGCGGGGGCACGGGCGACGCCGGCTCCGGACCGGGCGCGCGCCGTCCGGCGGTGGTCACGATCGCGGCCAGTGCGGTCGTCAGCGGTACGGCGGCGATCAGGCCGAGCGTGGCCACCGCGCTGCGGACGATCTCCTGGGCGAGGAACTCGCTGGTGAGGATCTGGCTCACCGGGCGGGAGTCGGCGACCAGCAGGAGCAGCAGTGGCAGCGACGCGCCCGCGTACGCCAGCACGATGGTGTTGACGGTGGACGCGATGTGGGCCCGGCCGACGCGGGTCGCCGCCCGGTAGAGCTGCCGCCGGGACAGCCCCGGGTTGGCGTGCGCGAGTTCGGTGACGGTGGCCGCCTGGGTGACGGTGACGTCGTCCAGCACGCCCAGCGAGCCGATGATGATGCCCGCCAGCAGCAGCCCGTGCAGGTCCACGTCGCCCTGGAACATGGACAGCGTGGTGGCGTCCTCGCTGCCGAAGCCGGTCAGATGGGTGGCGGACGTGGCGAGCAGGCCGAGCACGCCGGTGATCACCAGGCTGCCGAGCGTGCCGAGCACCGCCACCGACGTCTGCGCGGTGATCCCGTGCGTCAGGTAGAGCACCACGAACATGATCAACGCGGCGCCCACGATCGCCACCAGCAGCGGCGGCTGGCCGCCACCGATGCCGGGCAGCACGAAGCCGAGCAGGATGGCGAAGCTGGCCGCCAGGCCGCCGAGCGCGGCGAGCCCGCGCCAGCGGCCGAACGCCACGATCGCGGCGGCGAAGAGCACAAGCAGCCAGATCAGCGGTGTGCCGCGCTGGTGCTCGGCGATGTTGTAGGACTTCACCGAAGGATCGGCCGGGTCGATCAGCTCGACCAGGACGATCTTGTCGCCGACCTCGACCCGGGGCGCGCCCGGTCCGGCCGGGAGCGGCGTCTCGACCTGCCGTCCCGCGTCCGGGCCCTGCTCGGCGGCGACGGTCGCGGTGCCGCAGGGGCCGCCCGCGCCCTCCGGGGCCTCCGGCGTCGGCGGGCAGGGTTCGGTGACCACCCGGGTCACGGTGCCGTGGTAGCGGGGGACGTCCGCGCCGCCGACCGGCTCCCGGTCCTGCCGGGGCCAGAGCACCAGCGCGGCGATCACGGTGAGCGCGAACAGCGGCACCACCACGGCGACGAGCAGCCGCCGTACGCCCGGTGGCGTGGGCGGTGCGGGGCGGGTGTGGTCGGCACCCAAGGCGTCTCTCCCAACGGTCGCGGCGACGCCTGGTCCGCCGGACCGGTCTGGTCACCGGGCCGGCGCGGACGTGTCGACCACGTCCGGGTCGTCGCCCCGACATGGTAGGCAGCCCGGCTGGGTGCTCCCGGACACCGTGACCGGTGACGCGCGCCCCGCGCGGGTCAGGCCAGTCCGGCCCGGCGTCGCCGGTACTCGTCCTCGTCGATCTCGCCGCGGGCGTACCGCTCGTCGAGGATGCGCCGGGCCGCAGTCGGCCCGGACCGCTGCGGGCCGGTCCACCGCACGGCCAGCCAGAGGAGCCCTGCCAGAACCGCCAGCACCGCCAGGGACCAGATCCACATCCAGCCCATCATCGGGCTCTGCCACATCATCGGGCCGCCCTCCGTCCGTCACCGCGGGTCCGCCGGGGCCGGCCTGCCCGCCACTTCGACGGTACGGCCGCACGGGCGCGTCGGCGCGGGTCGATGTGCCCTGCTCGGAGGGGCGGAGGTCCCGTTCAACCGCGCTTCATCAGGCGGCCGACGGCGGCCATCATCTCGGTCGCCATCTCGTCGGCCCGGCCCTCGGCGGCGCCCTCGTGCATGCAGTGCCGCGCGTGCCCGTCGAGCAGGCCGAGGCCGACCTTGTCCAGCGCCGCCTGGATGGCCGAGATCTGGGTCAGCACGTCGATGCAGTAACGGTCGTCCTCGACCATCTTCTCGATGCCACGGACCTGACCCTCGATCCGGCGGAGCCGGGCGAGGAGCTGGTCCTTGCTGGCGGTGTAGCCCCGGGTCGGGCTGGACGGAGCGGTCATGAGAACGAGGATAGCGTACCCCTCGGGGGTATGCTAACGTTCCGGCTGTACCCCCAGGGGGTATGAGATCGGAGGGCGACATGGAGAGCACCTACCAGGTGAGCGGCATGACCTGCGGCCACTGCGTCAACTCGGTGAGCACCGAGCTGAGCGCGCTTCCGGGCGTCACCGGCGTCCAGGTCGACCTGGCCACCGGCCGGGTCACCGTCACCAGTCAGAACCCGCTGGACACGGACGCCGTCCGCGCGGCGGTCGACGAGGCCGGCTACGACCTCGTCGGTGCGTGACGGGTCCAGGGGACCCGCAGAACCGAGGAGAAACCATGAACACGGCGACGAAGCTCAGCGGCTTCGCGCTCGGCCTCGTGGCGGTCTTCGGCGCGGCGTACGGGATCGGCAACCTGGCCGATCCCGTCGCCCCGGCCGCCGAGACCCGCCACGACGACAGCGGCAGCGACCACGGGACCGGCGACACCGGTCACGGTGACGAGAACGGCGCCGACGCGCACCTGCCCGGCGGGCTGCTCGTCTCCGAAGGCGGCTACACGCTCCAGCCCGCCACCGCGCCGGCCGGGCAGTTCGCCTTCCGGATCACCGGCCCGGACGGCACGCCGGTCACCCGCTTCGAGGTGGCCCACGACAAGCGCATGCACCTGATCGTCGCGCGCCGGGACCTGTCCGGCTTCCGGCACGTCCACCCGGAGATGGCCGGCGACGGCACCTGGCGGGTCGCCTCCCCGCTCGACGGCCCCGGGGTGTGGCGGGCGTTCGCCGACTTCACGCCCGAAGGCGGCGAGCCGCTGACCCTCGGCCTGGACGTCACGGTCCCCGGCGAGCTGGCCGCCCGGCCGCTGCCGGCGCCGGTGACCAGCACCACCGTCGACGGCTACACAGTCACGCTGACCGGCACGCCGGAGCCGGGCCGGACCAGCCGGCTCACGCTCTCCGTCAGCCGCGACGGGAGACCGGTCACCGACCTTCAGCCCTACCTCGGCGCGTACGGGCACCTGGTGGCGCTGCGGCAGGGCGACCTGGCGTACCTGCACGTGCACCCGGAGGGCACACCCGGCGACGGGCGCACACCGGCCGGTCCGGCGATCACGTTCGCCGCCGAGGTGCCCTCGGTCGGGGCG
Source organism: Micromonospora sp. HB375 (assembly GCF_017872985.1). Classification (NCBI taxonomy): domain Bacteria; kingdom Bacillati; phylum Actinomycetota; class Actinomycetes; order Micromonosporales; family Micromonosporaceae; genus Micromonospora; species Micromonospora sp. HB375. The sequence goes on from NZ_JAGGJO010000001.1 coordinate 417,421, forward strand.
TACCGTCTCTACCTGGACTTCCGGCACGGCGACGCGGTGCACACCGCCGAATTCACCGTGCTGGCCGGCGACCGGACCGCGCCGGTATCCACCACCGCACCGACCCCGGACGCCGGACACGGCACGCCGGGGCACGGGCACAGTTGAGCGCCGGAGGTGCCGCGATGACTGCCACGGGAAAGACGCTGCCCACCGCGCCGAACCTGATCGAACTGGCGATCGGCGGGATGACCTGTGCGTCCTGTGCCGCCCGGATCGAGAAGAAGCTCAACCGGATGGACGGCGTCGAGGCGACAGTGAACTACGCCACCGAGAAGGCCACCGTCCGGTACGCCGACGACATCGCGCCGGCCGACCTGATCGCCACCGTCGAGAAGACCGGCTACACCGCCGTGGTGCCGCCCCCGCCCGAGCAGGCGGCCGCAGCGGCCGGGGAGCCGGCGGACGAGCTGCGCGTCGCGCGTACCCGGCTCTGGGTCTCCGCCGTGCTCACGCTGCCGGTGATCGTGCTCGCCATGGTCCCGGCCTGGCAGTTCGACTACTGGCAGTGGGCCTCGCTCACGCTGGCCGCCCCCGTGGTGGTCTGGGGCGGGCTGCCGTTCCACCGCGCCGCGCTGGTCAACCTGCGGCACGGCGCGGCGACCATGGACACGCTCGTCTCGCTGGGCACGCTCGCCGCGTTCGGCTGGTCGCTCTGGGCGCTGTTCCTCGGCGACGCCGGCATGCCCGGGATGAAGCACCCGTTCAGCCTCGACATCACCCGGGGCGACGGCGCCGGCAACATCTACCTGGAGGCCGCCGCCGGGGTGACGGTGTTCATCCTGGCCGGGCGGTACTTCGAGGCCCGCTCCAAGCGCACCGCCGGGGCGGCGCTGCGCGCCCTGCTCGAACTCGGGGCCAAGGACGTCGCGGTGCTGCGCGGCGGCCAGGAGGTCCGGGTCCCGGTCGACCGGCTCGCGGTCGGCGACCGGTTCGTGGTCCGGCCCGGCGAGAAGATCGCCACCGACGGCGTGGTCGAGGAGGGCACCTCGGCCGTCGACGCCAGCATGCTCACCGGCGAGTCGGTGCCGGTCGAGGTGGGGACGGGCGACACCGTGACCGGCGCGACCGTGAACGCCGGTGGCCGGCTGGTCGTCCGGGCCACCCGGGTCGGCGGCGACACCCAGCTCGCCCAGATGGCACGGCTCGTGGAGCAGGCGCAGACCGGCAAGGCGGCCGTGCAGCGGCTCGCCGACCGGATCTCCGGCGTCTTCGTGCCGATCGTGATCGCGCTGGCCGCCGGCACGCTCGGCTGGTGGCTCGGCACCGGCTCCGGTGCGACCGCCGCGTTCACCGCCGCGGTGGCCGTGCTGATCATCGCCTGCCCGTGCGCGCTCGGCCTGGCCACGCCGACCGCGCTGCTCGTCGGCACCGGACGCGGCGCGCAGCTCGGGGTGCTGATCAAGGGGCCGGAGATGTTGGAGTCCACCCGCCGGGTCGACACCGTGGTGCTGGACAAGACCGGCACCGTCACCACCGGCCGGATGGCGCTGGCCGAGGTGCTGCCCGCCGACGGCGAGGACGCCGACGAACTGCTCCGGGTGGCCGGCGCGCTGGAGGCCGCCTCCGAGCACCCGATCGCGCGGGCCGTCGCCGAGGCCGCGGCCGAAGCCGGACCGCTGCCGCCGGTCGGCGGGTTCGCCAACGCCGAAGGGCTGGGCGTGACCGGCACCGTGGACGGCCGGACCGTGGTGGTCGGCCGGGCACGGCTGCTGCGCGAGCGGGGTCTCGACGTACCCGAGGAGATCGCGCGGGCCGCGACCGGCGCGGAGGCCGCCGGCCGGACGGCGATCCTGGCCGGCTGGGACGGGCGGGCCCGGGGCGTGCTCGCGGTGGCCGACGCGGTGAAGCCGACCAGCCGGACGGCCGTCGCGCGGCTGCGCGAACTGGGGCTCACCCCGGTGCTGCTCACCGGCGACAACGCCACGGTGGCGAAGGCGGTGGCCGCCGAGGTCGGCATCGACGAGGTGATCGCGGAGGTGCTGCCCGCCGAGAAGGTCGCGGTGATCGAGCGGCTGCAGGGCGAGGGCCGGGTGGTCGCGATGGTCGGCGACGGGGTCAACGACGCCGCCGCGCTGGCCCGGGCCGACCTCGGGCTGGCCATGGGCACCGGCACCGACGCGGCCATCGAGGCCGCCGACCTGACGCTGGTCCGGGGTGACCTGACCGCCGCCGCGGACGCCATCCGGCTCTCCCGGCGCACGCTGGCGATCATCAAGGGAAACCTGTTCTGGGCGTTCGCCTACAACGTCGCGGCGTTGCCGCTGGCGGCCGCCGGGCTGCTCAACCCGATGCTCGCCGGGGCGGCGATGGCCTTCTCGTCGGTCTTCGTGGTGGGCAACAGCCTGCGGCTGCGGCGCTTCCGCCCGATCGGGTGAGGGGATTGGGCGGGCGGTCGACGGGGTAACCAGTTGTCGTCAGGCAATCGCATCAGTGGAGGTCATCATGGGTCTCGACGACAAGATCGACAACACGTCGCAGGACGTCTCCGGCAAGGTCAAGGAGGGCGTCGGCCGCGCCACGGACAACGAGCGCCTGGAGGCCGAGGGCCGCAACGACCAGGCCGGCGCCAAGCTCAAGCAGGCCGCCGAGAAGATCAAGGACGCCTTCAAGAGCTGACGTACGCGACGCACACCCACCGGGTCGGCCCACGGGCCGGCCCGGCGTGCTGTCCGGGCGCGGATCAGCGCGGCCCGTCACCGGCCAGGCGGGCGGCGCGGGCCTGCAGGTACCGCCGTTCCGGCAGGCTCGTGGTGGCCCGGGCGGCGGCCAGGTACGCGGCCCGCGCGTCCGCCCGGTCCCCGGCCAGGTCGAGCAGATGCGCGCGGACAGCGGTGAGCCGGTGGTGGCCGGCGGTCCGGCCGTCGGCGTCGAGCGGCTCCAGCAGCGCGAGCCCGGCGCGCGGGCCGTCCACCATGGCCACCGCGACCGCCTGGTTCAGCGTGACCATCGGGTTCGGCGCGAGGTGGGCCAGCACCCGGTAGAGCGAGACGATCTGCGGCCAGTCGGTGGTCCCGGCGGTGGGCGCCTCCGCGTGCACCGCCGCGATGGCCGCCTGCACCTGGTACGGGCCCGGCGACGACCAGGTCAGCGCCTCGGTCACCAGCGCCACCCCCTCCTCGATCGCAGCCCGGTCCCATCGGCTGCGGTCCTGCTCGGCCAGCGGCACCAGCTCGCCGTCCGGCCCGGTACGCGCCGCCCGGTGCGCGTCGGTGAGCAGCATCAGCGCCAGCAGCCCGGCCACCTCGCCGTCGTCCGGGAGCAGCCGGCGCAGCTCCCGGGCCAGCCGGATCGCCTCGGCGGTCAGCTCCGCCCGGTGCAGCGCCTCGCCGCTCGACGCCGCGTACCCCTCGTTGAAGACCAGGTAGAGCACGCGCAGCACCGCGCCCAGCCGCTCGTCCCGGTCGGCCGGCGAGGGCAGCGTGAAACGCGCGCCGGCCGCCTCGATCCGCTGCTTCGCGCGCCGGATCCGCTGGCTCATGGTCGCCTCCGGCACCAGGTACGCGCGGGCGATCTCGGCGGTGCTCAGCCCGCCCACCGCACGCAGCGTGAGCGCCACCTGCGCGCTGACCGGCAGCGCCGGATGACAGCAGAGGAACAGCAGCTTCAGCGTGTCGTCCCCGCCGGGCGGCTCCTCGTCGGCGGGCGGCGCGACAGTCGCGTACGCGGGCTGCCGGACCGCCACCGCGACCTCGCGTGCCCGGCGGGCGTGCTCACCGCGCCACTCGTCGGTGAGCCGGCGGGTGGCGACGGTGACCAGCCACGCTCGGGGATGGTCCGGCAGGCCCTGCTCCGGCCACTGGACGGCGGCAGCCAGCAGCGCCTCCTGGACCGCGTCCTCGCAGGCGTAGAACTGGCCGTGCCGGCGCACGAGCACGCCGAGGACCTGCGGCGCGAGCGTGCGCAGCAGGTCCTCGACCGCAGGTGAGGTCACATCTCCGTCCCGGCCTGCTCCATCACCGCGCGCACCTCCAGCACGCCGAAACCGTGCCGCACGTCCGGCCAGCGTGCGGCGATCTCGGCAGCCCGCTCCGGGGTCTCGCAGTCGACGGTCAGGTAACCCGCGAACTGCTCCTTGCTCTCCACGAACGGCCCGTCGGTGATCTCGGTGCCGCCACCGGCGGCCGGACGGGCCGTACGGGCCTGCGACGGGTGCGCCAGCGCCTCACCGCCGACCAGCTCACCGGACTCGGACAGCTCCTTCATGATCTCGTCGACCTCGCCGAAGATCGCGTTGCGTTCCGCCTCGGACAGCTCCTCCACGAAGCCGGGCCGGTTCCAGATCAGCAGCATGTACTTCACCGTGCACTCCTCGGGTTCGGGCCACCGTCGGTGGCGCCTCGCAGACGGGTCGGAGCCGGTCCGCCCGAACCGACATCATCGGCCAGGAAGTCAGCGAGAACCGCGCACCGGGCGGCGTGCCGGGCGGCCCGGATCGAGCGAGGCGCGGTCGGCGGCGCTGGTGCCGGAGACCCAGCCCTGTTCGTCGCGCACCTGGAGCCGGTGCCGCGTGGTGCCGGGAAAGAGCTGGTCGACCCGCTCCCGGACGGCGTCCGAGCGGGCCGCGAGCACCGGCAGCAGCCGGTCGTCGTCGCTCTGTCCGGCCGCCGCCGCGCTGGCCTCCCGCAGCCGGTCGCCGATCCGCAGCGCGAACGCGTTGAGGAACGACTCGTCGTAGCCCTTGGTGCGCCGCCCGCCTGCCTGTCCGCGCTCGCGCCGGCCGCGCAGCATCGCGGCGGTGGCCTGCACCAGCAGCGAGGTGTGCAGCAACTCCACCGCCGCCAGGTCGGCCGGGAAGCCGAGCACTGTGGCGAAGCCCAGGTCGTCGGACCAGACCGACTCGCACCGGTTCGCCGCCGCCACCTCCTGGACCAGCAGCGCCTTCGCCGCCGCGTACGGGGCGTCGACCCCGATCCGGACGCCGCCCGGACCGCCGGAGCGCTCGGCGGCGGCGTCGAGCAGCGCCGCGTCGATGCTGTGCCGGGCCATCAACTCCTGCGCCTTGGCGGTGAACGCCTCCGCCTCGGCCGGGTAGGCGGTCGACTCGGCCTTGGCGAGCAGCGCGCGTACCCGGTCGAGCATCCGGGAGCCGCTCGGCGTCGCGGCGGCGGGTGCGGTGCCCGCCGAGCCGGGCGGCGGCCGCAGCGCCGCGATCGGCGGCAGCCCCGCCACCAGGACGATCGCGTCCACCGCGTCGCGCAACGTGGTGATCCGGTCGCCGTCGGCGCGCCGGTCCAGCCAGCCCGCGTCGCCGTCCCAGGTCGCGCCCAGGTCGGTGAGCTGTGCGTCGAACCAGTCCGGGACCGGCGCGGGCAGCGTGCGCCGCTGTGCGGCCATGGCGTCGCGCAGCAGGCGGGCACCGCGCGGGGTCAGCCGCCGGACGGCGAGCCGATCCAGGTCGGCGGGCTGCCAGCCACGCGGCCAGAGCCGGCCCACGTCCCGCGTGAGCCGGGCGAGCAGCGCCGCGTCCACCGCCGCGCCGTCGGCCACCACCAGCCCGTCGAGGGCCCGCTCGGCGGCGCGTACGTCGGTGCCGCGCGCCGTCGCGACGGCGTCGTCGAGCAGTCGGTCGGCTGGTGACACGGGTGGCTCTCCCTGAACTCCGGCAGGCGGCCTCTCGCTCACCCCGGCACCGACGGTACCCGGCCGGTCCGTTCAACCGTCCGGGGCTGCCGTCCGTACTCCTGCCCGAGCGCGTGGGGGCGACGGACGGAGATCGACGTGGGCGGGTACGACCGAGGGCTGCACCGGCGACGGCGGAGGCCGCGATCACTGCGCATCCTGGCGGTGGTACTGGTCGGGGCCGCGCTCGCCGCCGGCGGGTACGCCGCCCGGCACCCGGACCTGCTGGACCGCGTGGACGTGCGGCGGACCGTGCAGGCGGCGGCACCGACCCCGCCGGACGCGCGTCCCGCGCCGACGACGGTGCCGACGCCGGTTCCGGCGGCCGGGCGGGTGGTACCCGGCATCGTCTACCCGACCCGGGGCGGCGGCACCTTCCGCACCGCCGACACGGTCGGCGCGGTGGCCGGCCGCTCCGGCGAACTGCTGCGCTACCGGGTCGCCGTCGAGGACGGTATCCGCAACGTGGACGTGGAACGCTTCGCCAGTGAGGTCGCGGCGACGCTCGCCGACCGGCGGGGCTGGACCGGCGACGGCCGGTGGCGGCTGCAACGGGTGGGCCGCGACGACCGCGCCGACTTCACGGTGCTGCTCACCACGCCGGTGACCCGGGGGCGGCTCTGCGGCGACCCGAGCGACAGCTACACGTCCTGCCGCAACGGCGACCGGGTGGTGATCAACGTGGCCCGCTGGGTGTACGGGGTGCCGCACGTGGCCGACCTCTCCCGCTACCGGGAGTACCTGCTCAACCACGAGGTCGGCCACCGGCTGGGCCGGGGACACGAGCTGTGCCCCCGGGCCGGCGGTCCGGCGCCGGTGATGGTGCAGCAGACGCTCGGGCTGCACGGGTGCACGCCGAACCCGTGGCCGATCGTGGGCGCCGAACCGCTCACCGGACCGCCCGGCCAGTACGACGACCCCGTCCCGGCCGGCGACCGCTGAACCGGCGGCGGGCCGTCAGCGGGAGAACGCGGCCCAGATGTTCTTGGTGGCGTCGGTGGCGTACCAGCCGACGTCGAGCGAGACCGACTGGGCGAGGAACAGTCCGCGCCCGCCCGAGTCGGTCGGGCTGATGTCGGTCAGCTCCGGCACCGAGCTGACGTCGTGGTCGGCGACGTCCAGCAGGAACCGGTCGTCGGTGGCGAGCAGCGTGACGATGGTCGGCGGCCGTCCGTGCCGCAGCGCGTTGCTGGCCAGCTCGGTGGCGACCAGCACGACCAGGTGCGGGACCTCGTCCAGGTCCTCGCCCTGCACCAGCCCGTGCCGGTTCAGCGCGTCCCGCAGCGAGGCGCGCAGACCGCGCAGATCCTCGGGACTGTCCAGCACCCATTGCTCCAGCTCAGTGGCCTCCGGCGGCGGAGGCGAGGTGCGCAACTGTCCCATGATCTGTCTTTACCCTGCGTAGCCGTTCGTTAAGCAGCTCACCGGCGCAGCAGCGCGAACACTCCCCACCCCAGGTACTCGCGCTGGAAACGGACGTATCGCAGCGGGTCCTCGGTCAGCTCCCGGCGCAGCTCCGGAGCCAGTTCGTCGTCCGGATTGGCGTCCAACCAGCGACGCAGATTCAGCCAGTGCGCGGCGGCGTACCGGTCCCAGCTGTCCTGGTCGGCGAGGACCATCTCGACCAGGTCCCAGCCGCACTCGCCGAAGAGCCGGACCAGACCGGGCAGATCCTGAAACTCGTCCCGGGACCGGGCGTGCGACCCGGTGACGGCCTCCTCGTCCGGCGGGTCACGCCGCCAGTAGGGCTCCCCGACGAGCGCCATGCCGCCCGGCCGCAGCGCCCGGCCGAGCAGCTCCAGCGTGCCCGGCACCCCGTCGCCGATCCAGGTGGCGCCGACGCAGGCGGCCACGTCGACCGGCCGCTCCGGCGAGTACGCAGCCGCGTCGCCGTGCACGAAACGTACCCGGTCGGTGACGCCGAGTCCGGCGGCGCGTTCCCGGGCGGCGGCGGTGAAGGCGCTGCTGATGTCGACGCCGGTGCCGGTGATCCCGTGGTCGCGGGCCCAGGTGCAGAGCAGCTCACCCTTCCCGCTGCACAGATCGAGCAGCTCGTCACCGGGGCGCAGCCGGATCGCGCGGCCCAGCGTGGCCAGCTTGACGTCGTCGAACGGGTTGAGGATCCGCAGGTCGCCCTCGCGGATGGTGAACTGGCGCGGCAGGTCCGGTGCTGTCATCCGGGGAGCGTCCCGCCGTACGGCCGGCGGTGGCAACCAATTTGCGTCTGTGCTGCTCCGGGTCTCCTGCGGTACGGTCACGGCATGGTGGTCGAGGAACACTGGTGGAACGGCGTCAGCAACCCTCGCGGACGGCGCGACGTCTACATCCGCACCGACGGAAGCCAGTGGCAGGTCCAGGCGCAGATCGGTGGGGCCAGCGGCCGGTCCCGCATCCAGCAGTGCCCGAGCCGCGGCTCGGCGAGCATCCTCGCCGGGGCGTGGCGGGCGAGCGGCTCCGGCTGGCGGGCGATGCCCCGCTGACCGCGCGCTCAGTCACGAGGCCCGTGCACCGCGCGATCGACGGGTGGCCCGGCGGCGTGAAACCGTCGTGAAACCGCGCTGATCCCGCCGGCCGTCACGGGCTCCGCGACGCCTCGCACCACCCTGCTCGCAGTCGTCGAGCACCCGCAGCACCGCCTTCACGTCCACCTGCGCGTCGGTGAGCGGCAGCCGGTAACCGGTGGCGGTCCGGACGATCAGGTCGGCGCCCAGCTCGTCCGACAGCTCTGTCAGTTCGGTGGTCACCGGGCCAGCGTAGGCGGCGGACCGGCCCGTCACGGTCCCCGCGCCGGGCGGTCCGTGAAGGCGGCGTGAAAAGTCCCGGCCCGCCCGTACCGGATCCGTCAAAGCCGTCGACCGTGCCCACCCGGCCCGGCTGGTATGGCCCGCGAGGGACGTACCGACGCGGGAGGCGGACATGGGACGAGAACGGGCGGACGGGTGCACCGGATTCCGGGTGGCCGCCGGCGCCGTCGTGGTGGTCGGCGCGGCGCTGGTGGCGGCCGGGGTGTTCACACCCGACGAGTGGCCCGGGCGGGTCCTGGTGATGGCGGGCGTCGTCGGGGCGTACGCCGCTGTGGTGGCCGACCTGCGCGCGGTCGCGGCGGTGGCCGCGCTGGGTGCGGCGGTCTTCGTCGGGTTCCTCGCCCACCGCTACGGCGAGCTGACCGGCCCGGGTGACGCCTGGTCCCAGGCCGTGCCGATCGGGTTCGCCGCGGTGCTCGGCACCGGCTACCGGCACCTCCGGTCGATCGGGGCCGAGGCCCGTCCGGTGACCCGGATCGCCGCCCACGGAGGCGGCGTGAAAAGCGCGTCAAGAAACCGCCGTCGCGCGTGATGGTCGCGTCAAGACCCCTGTCGGTCCGGCGGATACGGCGTTGTGATTGCCCGGCGCGGCCGGGAGGCGGTCGCGAGGACATCTTCCGCTAGGAGAGATCAGCCGTGTCTGACGTGCTGTTCGTGTTGCTGACGGTGGGGCTGTTCGCGGCTCTCGCCCTCGTGGTGAGGGGCGTGGAGAAGCTGTGAGCGCCGTCAACGCCGTCGGGCTGGTGCTGGCGATCGGGTTGGGCGTGTTCCTGGTCGTCGCCCTGCTGTTCCCGGAGCGCTTCTGATGAGCATGACCACAGCCGGCGTGCTCTTCGTCCTGTCGCTGGTGGTGGCGCTGGTCGCCGTGCACCGGCCGTTCGGCGACCACATGTACCGCGTGGTGGCCGGAACCCGGTCGTCCCGGGTCGAGCGGGGGATCTACCGCTTGGTCGGGGTCGACCCGGCCGCCGAGCAGACCTGGGGCGTGTACGCCCGCTCGGTGCTGGCCTTCTCGGCCGTCTCCCTGCTGTTCCTGTACGCGTTCCAGCGGCTGCAGAACCACCTGTGGCTCTCGCTGGGCTTCGACCCGGTGGTGCCGCACGGCGCCTGGAACACCGCTGTGTCGTTCGTGACCAACACGAACTGGCAGTGGTACTCGGGTGAGTCGACGATGGGCCACCTGGTCCAGATGGCCGGGCTGGCGGTGCAGAACTTCGTCTCGGCCGCCGTCGGCATCGCCGTGGCGGTGGCGCTGGTCCGGGGCTTCGCCCGTAGCCGCACCGGCGAGCTGGGCAACTTCTGGGTCGACCTGACCCGGGTCACGCTGCGGATCCTGCTGCCGATCGCGGTGCTCGGCGCGCTCGCGCTGATGCTCGGCGGCGTGGTGCAGAACCTCTCCGGCGGCACCGACGTGACCACGCTGACCGGCGGCGCCCAGACCGTCACCGGCGGACCGGTGGCGAGCCAGGAGGTCATCAAGGAGCTGGGCACCAACGGCGGCGGCTTCTACAACGTCAACAGCTCCCACCCGTTCGAGAACCCGACCGCGTGGACGAACTGGCTGGAGATCTTCCTGATCCTGGTGATCCCGTTCAGCCTGCCCCGGGTCTTCGGCCGGATGGTGGGGCAGAAGCGGCAGGGCTACGCGATCGTCGCCGTGATGGCGATCCTGGCGCTCGCCAGCATCACCCTCACCAACGTCTTCGAGCTGACCGGCGACGGCACGGTGCCGCAGGCGGTCGGCGCGGCGATGGAGGGCAAGGAGGTGCGCTTCGACGTGTCGAATTCGGCCACCTTCGCGGCGGCCACCACGCTCACCTCGACCGGCGCCGTCAACTCGTTCCACGACTCGTACACCGCGCTGGGCGGCATGATGACGCTGGGCAACATGATGCTCGGCGAGGTCGCGCCCGGCGGCGTCGGCGCGGGCCTGTACGGGCTGCTGATCCTCGCGGTGATCACGGTGTTCGTGGCCGGGCTGATGGTCGGGCGCACCCCGGAGTACCTGGGCAAGAAGATCGGCTCGCGCGAGATCAAGTTCGCCTCGATGTACTTCCTGATCACCCCGGCGCTGGTGCTCACCGGCACCGCCGCAGCGTTCGCCACCGGCAACGCCTCGACAGCGCTGAACGTCGGGCCGCACGGGCTGTCCGAAGTGCTCTACGCGTTCACCTCGGCCAGCAACAACAACGGCTCCGCGTTCGCCGGCATCACCGTTAACACGCCGTGGTGGAACACCGCGCTCGGGCTCTGCATGCTGCTCGGCCGGTTCCTGCCGATCATCTTCGTGCTCGCGCTGGCCGGCTCGCTGGCCCGCCAGCAACCCACACCCGCCTCCGAGGGCACCCTGCCGACCCACCGGCCGCTGTTCGTCGGCATGGTCGTCGGCGTCACGGTGGTCCTCGTCGCGCTCACCTTCCTTCCCGCGCTCGCGCTCGGCCCGCTGGCCGAAGGGCTGTGACCACCATGAGAGACAAGGACATGACAGCACCTGTGCAGACCGTCGAAGCGCCGGTGGCAGGTACGCCGGGGCGCCGCGACGACCGGGTCGGCGGCGGGCTGCTCGACCCTCGCCAGCTGATCGCGTCGCTGCCGGACGCGCTGCGCAAGCTCGACCCGCGCACGCTGTGGCGCAACCCGGTGATGCTGATCGTGGAGATCGGCGCGCTGTTCACCACTGTGCTCGCGGTGACCGACCCGTCGGTGTTCGCTGTGGCGATCACGGTCTGGCTCTGGCTCACGGTGATCTTCGCGAACCTGGCCGAGGCGGTCGCCGAGGGGCGCGGCAAGGCGCAGGCCGACACGCTGCGCCGGGCCAAGCAGGACACCGTCGCCACCCGACTGGTCGGCTGGACTCCCGGCGCCGCCGCGAACGCGTACCGGGACGAGGCGGTGCCCGCGCCGCAACTGCGCCAGGGTGACGTCGTCCTGGTCGAGGCCGGGCAGGTCATTCCCGGTGACGGCGACGTGGTGGAGGGCATCGCCAGCGTCGACGAGTCGGCGATCACCGGCGAGTCCGCCCCGGTGATCCGGGAGTCCGGCGGCGACCGCAGCGCGGTCACCGGCGGCACCCGGGTGCTCTCCGACCGGATCGTCGTGCGGATCACCCAGAAGCCCGGCGAGAGCTTCATCGACCGGATGATCGCGCTGGTCGAGGGCGCCAACCGGCAGAAGACGCCGAACGAGATCGCGCTGAACATCCTGCTGGCCGCGCTGACGATCGTCTTCCTGCTCGCCGTCGTCACGCTCCAGCCCATGGCGATCTTCGCGAAGGGTTACCAGGCCGCCGCGCCGGACACCGCGGCGATCACCGACTCCGGCGTCACCGGCGTCGTCCTCGTGTCGCTGCTGGTCTGTCTCATTCCGACCACCATCGGCGCGCTGCTGTCCGCTATCGGCATCGCCGGCATGGACCGGCTCGTGCAGCGCAACGTGCTGGCGATGAGCGGCCGGGCGGTCGAGGCGGCGGGCGACGTCAACACGCTGCTGCTGGACAAGACCGGCACGATCACGCTCGGCAACCGGCAGGCCGCCGAGTTCCTGCCGGTGACCGGGGTCGACGCGGCCACGCTCGCCGACGCGGCGCAGCTGTCCAGCCTGGCCGACGAGACCCCCGAGGGCCGCTCGGTGGTGGTGCTCGCGAAGAACGAGTACGGGCTGCGCGAGCGCGAGCCCGGCCTCATCCCGCACGCCACGTTCGTGCCGTTCACCGCGCAGACCCGGATGAGCGGCGTCGACCTCGACGCCGGCGGCGGCGTCCGGCACGTCCGCAAGGGCGCCGCCGCCGCGGTGATGAAGTGGGTACGCGACAACGGCGGTCACCCGACCGAACAGGTCGGTGAACTGGTCGACGCGATCAGCGGCACCGGCGGTACGCCGCTGGTGGTGGCCGAGCACGTGGCGGGCGAACCGGCCCGGGCGCTCGGCGTCATCCACCTCAAGGACGTGGTGAAGGCCGGCATGCGGGAACGCTTCGACGAGATGCGCCGGATGGGCATCCGCACCGTGATGATCACCGGCGACAACCCGCGTACCGCGAAGGCGATCGCCGACGAGGCGGGCGTGGACGACTTCCTCGCCGAGGCCACGCCGGAGGACAAGCTCGCCCTGATCAAGAAGGAGCAGGAGGGCGGCCGGCTGGTCGCGATGACCGGCGACGGCACGAACGACGCGCCCGCGCTGGCCCAGGCGGACGTCGGCGTGGCCATGAACACCGGCACGTCGGCGGCGAAGGAGGCCGGCAACATGGTCGACCTCGACTCCGACCCGACCAAGCTGATCGAGATCGTGGAGATCGGCAAGCAGTTGCTGATCACTCGGGGCGCGCTGACGACGTTCAGCATCGCCAACGACATCGCGAAGTACTTCGCGATCATCCCGGCCATGTTCGCCGGCATCTACCCGTCGCTGGACCGGCTGAACATCATGCGGCTGGCCGGCCCCGAGTCGGCGATCCTCTCCGCCGTCGTCTTCAACGCGATAGTCATCGTGGCGCTGATCCCGCTGGCCCTGCGCGGTGTGCGGTACCGCCCGGCCAGCGCGTCCGCGCTGCTGCGCCGCAACCTGTGGCTCTACGGCCTCGGCGGCATCGTGGTGCCGTTCGTCGGCATCAAGCTCATCGACCTGCTCGTCCAGTTCGTCCCGGGGATCTCGTGATGCGCCTTCCCAGTTGGCTCTCCCAGCACCTGGCCGCCCTGCGCGCGGTGCTCGTCTTCACCGTGCTGCTCGGCCTGCTCTACCCGCTCGCCCTGGTCGCCGCCGGCCGGCTCCCAGGCTTCGACGGCAGGGCCGACGGGTCACTGCTCACCGTCGACGGCCGTACCGTCGGCAGCTCGCTGATCGGCCAGTCGTTCACCGACGCGGACGGCAACCCGATCCCGCGCTACTTCCAGTCCCGCCCGTCGGCCGCCGGGGACGGCTACGACCCGACCGCCACCGCGGCCGGCAACCTCGGCCCGGAGAGCGTGGTGGACACGCTCTCCGCCGACCCCGCCGACTCCACGTCGAGCCTGCTCACCCAGGTCTGCGCCCGCAGCAAGGCGATCGGCGAACTGGACGGCGTGGACGGGCGGCGCCCGTACTGCACGCCGGACGGGGTGGGCGCGGTGCTCGCCGTGTTCCGCGCCGACGGACTCACCGGCCGGATCACCCGCGTGGTGAGCGTCAACCAGGCCGCGCCCGCGACGCCGTTCGTCACCACCTGGCAGGGCGTACCGGTGGAGGCGGCGCAGCCCGGTCACGACTACGTGGCCGAGGGCGGCATCGTCACCCCGGTCCGCGGGGACGCCCCGGCCCGGCCCGCCGTACCGGCCGACGCGGTCACCGCCAGCGGCAGCGGCCTCGACCCGCACATCTCCCCGGCGTACGCCCGGCTCCAGGTGGCCCGGGTGGCGCGGGAGCGCGGTGCGGACCCGGCGGCGGTACGGCGGCTGGTCGCCGAGCACACCACCGGCCGGGCGCTGGGCTTCATGGGCGAGCCGGGGGTGAACGTGCTGGAACTCAACCTCGCGCTGGACGAGGCGTTCCCGGCGCGCTGACGGAAGTGTTAAGAAGGGCCCCCTCCACCTCGCGAGGCGTTAACAGGGGGCCCTTCCTTGCACTCAGGGAGGATGGACGCTGTGGGCAGGGGTGAACTGCGGATCTATCTCGGGGCCGCCCCGGGCGTCGGCAAGACGTACGCGATGCTGGAGGAGGCCCAGCGCCGGGCCGAGCGCGGCACCGACGTGGTGATCGGCCTGGTCGAGACGCACGGGCGCCGGCACACCGCCGAGATGATCGGCGACCTGGAGGTGGTGCCGCGCCGGGCGATGACGTACCGGGGCGTCGAGTTCACCGAGATGGACCTGGACGCCGTGCTGGCCCGGCGGCCCGAGGTCGTCGTGGTGGACGAGCTGGCCCACACCAACGTGCCCGGCTCCCGGCACGAGAAGCGCTGGCAGGACGTGCAGGAGCTGCTCGACGCCGGCATCAGCGTGCTGTCCACGGTCAACGTGCAGCACCTGGAGTCGCTCAACGACGTGGTCGCGCAGATCACCGGCACCACCCAGCGGGAGACCGTGCCGGACCAGGTGGTCCGCGCCGCCGAGCAGGTCGAGCTGGTGGACATGACGCCGGAGGCGCTGCGCCGCCGGATGGCGCACGGCAACATCTACCGGCCCGACAAGATCGACGCCGCGCTCGGCAACTACTTCCGGGTCGGCAACCTCACCGCGCTGCGCGAACTGGCGCTGCTCTGGCTGGCCGGCAAGGTCGACGAGCAGCTCGACGCGTACCGGGCCCAGCAGGGCATCTCCGACACCTGGGAGGCGCGGGAACGGGTGGTCGTCGCGCTGACCGGCGGCCCGGAGGGCGAGACGCTGATCCGCCGGGCGGCCCGGATCGCCGCCCGCAGCAAGGGCGCCGACCTGCTCGCCGTGCACGTCGCCCGCAGCGACGGGCTGGCCGGCGCCGACCCGGCCCAGCTGGCCCGGCAGCGGGTGCTGGTGGAGAGCCTCGGCGGCACGTACCACCAGGTGCTCGGCACCGACATCCCGGCGTCACTGCTGGACTTCGCCCGGGGCGTCAACGCCACCCAGCTCGTGCTCGGCGCGAGCCGCCGGGGCCGGTTCGCGCAGGTGTTCGCCCGGGGCGTCGGGGTGACCACCACCGCGCTGTCCGGCCCGATCGACGTGCACCTGGTCACCCACCCCGAGGCGGGCCGCGGGCGCCGGGGCACGTCGGTGCCCGCCGCGCTGTCGCGACGCCGGCGACTGATCGGGTACGCGCTCGCGTTGCTCGGCATGCCCCTGCTCACGCTGCTGCTGCGGACGCTGCCCGACCTCACCCTCACAAACGACATCCTGCTGTTCCTCGCCGGTGTGGTGGGCGTGGCACTGGTCGGCGGGCTCTGGCCGGCGCTGGTCGCCGCGCTCGGCGGCTCGCTGCTGCTCAACTGGTTCTTCACCCCGCCGTACCGGACGCTGACCATCGCCGAGGCGGACAACCTGCTCGCCCTCGGCGTGTTCGTCGGTGTCGCCATCGCGGTGAGCTGGGTGGTCGACGTGGCGGCCCGGCGTACCCGGGAGGCGGCCCGGGCCTCCGCCGACGCGCAGACCCTGGCCACCGTCGCGGGCAGCGTGCTGCGCGGCGAGCGGCCGCTGCCCGCCCTGCTGGACCGGCTGCGGGAGACGTTCGGGCTGCGCGCGGTGAGCGTGCTGGAGCTGACCGACGAGGCCGGCGGACGCCCGGCGCGCGCCCGGGACGCGGACGCCTGGCGGGTGGTGGCGAGCGTCGGCGAGCGGCCGCCCGGTAGCCCGGGCGCGGGCGAGACGGTGGTGCCGGTCGACGACCGGCTCAGCGTGGTGCTCGCCGGCCGGCGGCTGGAGGCGGCCGACCGCCGGGTGGTGGAGGCGTTCGCCGCGCAGGCCGCCGTCGCGCTGCGCCAGGAACGGCTGGCCGAGGAGGCCGCCACCGCCCGCCCGCTGGCCGCCGCCGACCGGATGCGCACCGCGCTGCTCGCGGCGGTCAGCCACGACCTGCGTACGCCGCTGGCGTCGGCCAAGGCCGCGGTGAGCAGCCTGCGCAGCCACGACGTCGAGTTCGACCCGGACGACCGGGAGGAACTGCTGGCCACCGCCGACGAGTCGCTGGACCGGCTGGGCCGGCTGGTGGCGAACCTGCTCGACATGAGCCGCCTGCAGGCCGGCGCGCTGGGCGTCACCACCACCGCGATCGGGCTGGAGGACGCCGTACCCCGGGCCCTCGACGAACTGGGCCCGGCGGCGGCCGAGGTGACCACGGACATCCCGGCCGACCTGCCGGCGGCGCTGGCCGACCCGGGCCTGCTGGAGCGCGTGCTGGTAAACGTGGTGTCGAACGCGCTGCGGCACAGCCCGCCCGGCCGCCCGCCGACGATCACCGGCAGCGCGCACGCCGGGCAGGTCGAGCTGCGGGTGATCGACACCGGGCCGGGCATCCCGGAGGACCAGTGGGAGCACGTCTTCCTGCCGTTCCAGCGCCTCGGCGACCGGGACAACCAGACCGGCGTCGGCCTCGGGCTGGCGCTGTCCCGGGGCCTCGCCGAGGCGATGGGTGGCAGCATCACCCCGGAGACCACGCCCGGCGGCGGACTCACCATGGTGTTGCGGCTGCCGGCCGCCCCGCACGCGGAAGGGCCGCAGGAATGACCCGGATCCTGGTCGTCGACGACGAGCCGCAGATCCTGCGCGCCCTGCGGATCAACCTGCGCGCCCGGGGCTACGACGTGGAGGTAGCAGGCAGCGGCGCCGCCGCGCTCAAGGCCGCCGCCGGGCACCCGCCGGACCTGGTGGTGCTCGACCTGGGCCTGCCGGATCTGGACGGCACCGAGGTGATCCGGGGCCTGCGCGGCTGGACCACCGTGCCGATCATCGTGCTCTCCGGCCGGGCCGGCAGCGAGGACAAGGTGGCCGCGCTCGACGCGGGCGCCGACGACTACGTCACCAAGCCGTTCGGGGTGGACGAGCTGCTGGCCCGCATCCGGGCGGTGACCCGGCGGCTCGCCCCGGCCACGCCCGCCGTACCAGCGCTGCGGATCGGCCGCAACACGGTCGACCTGGCCGACCGGACCGTCACCCGGGACGACGGCGTCGAGGTCAAGCTGACCCCCACCCAGTGGGCGATGCTGGAGAAGCTGCTGCGCAACCCGGGCAAGCTGGTCAGCCAGCGTCAGCTGCTGCACGACGTGTGGGGGCCGGAGTACCACCAGGAGACGAACTACCTGCGGCAGTACATGGCCCAGTTGCGGCGCAAGCTGGAGGACGATCCGGCCCGGCCCCGGCACCTGATCACCGAGCCGGGGATGGGCTACCGCTACCGCCCCTGACGTTTGCGACCGCCTCGGCGGGGGACTCGGCGAGCCGGTCGGGCTGCGGGGGAGGGGCATGGCGGGCAACCGGTCCTCGGAGGGGTTCGGCCGGCAACTGGACGAACACGCCATCGACGCCGGCGCGGCGGAGCCGGAGCGCCCCGACGGGCTGGTCGACAGCGGCGTCTACGTCGGCGGGGTACGGCGGGCGTCACCGGTCAGCCTCGCCGACACGTACCGCTGCCTGCAGCAGCTCGACGACGCGATGGCCTGGATCGGGCTGCTCCGGCCGGGCCGCGAGCAGATCGCCTCGCTCGCCGCCGAGTTCCAGCTCCCCGACCTGGCCGTCGAGGACGCGATCAACGCCCATCAGCGCCCCAAGCTGGAACGCTACGGCGACACCCTGTTCGTGGTGCTGCGCGCCGCCCGCTACCTGGACGAGCGGGACGCGGTCGAGTTCGCCGAGCTGCACCTGTTCCTCGGGCCCGGATTCGTGATCACCGTGCGGCACGGCGGCACGCCCGACCTGGCCGGCGTACGACGGCGGCTGGAGGCCGAGCCGAACGTGCTCGCGCTCGGCCCGGAAGCGGTGCTCTACGCCGTGCTCGACCGGGTGGTGGACGGCTACGCGCCGGTGGTGGCCGGGCTGGAGAACGACATCGACGAGGTCGAGACCGAGGTGTTCGGCGGCGACCCGAACGCCAGCCGCCGCATCTACGAGCTGAGCCGCGAGGTGATCCAGTTCCAGCGGGCCGCCCGCCCGCTGCTGAAGGTGGTGGACGAGCTGGCACACGGGTTCGACAAGTACGGCACGGACGAGGAGCTGCGCCGTCGGCTGCGCGACGTGGCCGACCACCTCACCCAGGTGGTGGAGCGGGTGGACGGGTTCCGGCACCTGCTCCAGAACATCCTCACCGTCAACGCCACGCTGTTATCGCAGGCGCAGAACGAGGAGATGCGCAGCCTGACCGCCGCCAGCTTCGAGCAGAACGAGGAGATCAAGCGGGTCTCCGCCTGGGCCGCCATCCTGTTCGCGCCGACCCTGATCGGCACCGTGTACGGGATGAACTTCGGGCACATGCCGGAGCTGGGCTGGCGGTACGGCTATCTGTTCGCGCTCGCCCTGATGCTCGCCGTCTGCGGCGCGCTCTATCTGCTGTTCAAGCGCCGCGGCTGGCTGTGAGCCGGGCCGGCCGGGCCTCGGCCGTGACCGCGCGCCGTCGGTGATCCACTAAAGTGTCCGGGTGACTACCCCCCGTCGTCCGTACGTTGCCCGGACCTCGTGTCGTGGAGGTAGGCGCTGATCGGGGACACGGTGCCGACCCCGCGCGGCGGTCGCCGGACGAGCACGGGGAGGCGAGGGCTGGCGGGCCACTGTGCCCGGCTCGTCGCGTCCCGGCCGTTCGAGGTGGCCATCGTGGTGCTCATCATGGCCAACGGAGTGGTGCTGGGTATCGAGACGTACCCGAACCTGGGCGCCGCCGGGCCGGTGCTGCGGTGGACGGAGCTGATGTTCCGGGCCGCCTTCGTCGTGGAGATCACCATCCGGATCCTCGCGTACGGCCGCCGTCCGCAGGACTTCTTCCGGCACGGCTGGAACGTCTTCGACCTGCTGGTCACCGCGGCCATCTTCATCCCGGGACTGCACGGCGACTCGGGCGTGCTGCGGTTCATCCGGGTCGCCCGGGTGCTGCGGCTGGTCCGCTTCTCGCCCGGCCTGCGGACCATCGTCACGGCGCTGTGGCGCAGCCTGCCCGGCGTCGCCGGGTTCCTCGCGCTCGCCGCCGTCACGCTCTACGTGTACGGCATGGCCGGCTGGCTGATCTTCGGCGACCGTTACCCCGAGCAGTACGGCGACATCGGCCGTTCCCTCGTCACGCTGTTCGTGCTGCTGTCCCTGGAGACGCTGCCGGACCTGCTGGAACAGGGCCTTGAGGTGTCACCGTGGACGCTTCTCTACTACGTCAGCTTCGTGATGATCGCGGTCAATCTGCTGCTGAACATCCTCATCGCGGTCATCGTCAACTCGATGGAGGAGGCGCGCCGGCTGGAGATGACCGAGGGGCTGGCGCCGGACTACGACGAAGACGGCGACGGGATACCGGACGAGGTGGACCGGATCGCGATCAGTCAGCGCCTGGACGACCTGCGCATGGTCATCGCCGAGTTGGAGCGGGAACTGCGCATCGACCGGGACGAGCCGCCCGGCGCGCCGCGCCGCCGCCAGCACTCGGAGCACTGACCGGCCCGGTCATGACAGTTCTGTGACGAAATCGGACCGTACGTTTGGCCGGACGGTTGATCGGGGCAACCAGCGAGGCGCCAACACATCCGAGGGAAGGGACGCCTCTCGTGGAGATCACGGGCTTCTTCACCGCGCTCATCATCGGCCTGGTCATCGGTGCGCTCGGGCGCCTGGTGGTGCCGGGCAAGCAGAACATCCCGATCTGGCTGACCCTGCTCATCGGTGTGGTCGCCGCGCTCGTCGGCACCCTGGTGGCCGGCGCGTTCGGCGTCGCCGACACTCCCGGCATCGACTGGATCGAGCTGGCGCTCCAGGTCGGCTTCGCGGCCATCGGCGTCGCCGTCTTCGCCGGCCTGTACGGTCGTCGCCGCGTCTGACCGGACCGAAGGAAGGGCCCCTTCTTAACGCATTCTGCATAAGAAGGGGCCCTTCCTAACGCCTGCGTGCGGCTACTCCCGCCAGCCGGTCAGCTCGACGCCCTTGGCCAGCTCCACCCGGAAGCCCAGCGCGATCTCGCCGCTCTCGCCCGGCGCGAGCGACAGCCGCCAGGTCAGCTCGCCCAGCTCCGTACGCTCGGCGGGCGGCGGCGTCAGCGTCGTCTCGCGTACCACCACGGACTCGTCCCGGGAAACCGGCAACTGGTCGCGCACCTCGACAGTGGCCGGGCGGGGCGTGTGGTTCGCGACAGTGATCCGGTACTCCATCTCCCGCCGCCGCGTCGACCCGAGCGTCGCCTTGCTCTCGGTACGCCGGTGCAGCTTCCGCTCCACCCGTACCCGGTCGTCGACCCCCAGCGCCAGCTCGGTCTCCTCGCCCGGCGCCCACATGGTCAACCGCGTCGCCGCGACGAAGTCCGCGCCGTGGAACACCGACGCCGGGCCGGGCAGCAGCGTGTGGTCGGACGTGTTGCGTACCGTCGCCCGCAGGTGCGCCTCGGCGGCGCGTACCGGCACGCTGACGTGGTCCAGCCGGGCCGGCAGCTCCAGCGCCGCGACCGTCACCCGGTGCGCGCTGCCGTCGGCCGGCACCGCCACCGGCCGGGCGGGCCGGTAGGTCGCCGCCGTGACGCCCTGCTCGACCTCGGCCACGCTCTCCCGCACGGCCGGCCGGACCGCCGCCGATCGGGCCACGCCGGCCCGGCCCGCCGGCGGCGCCGCGCCGGGCGCCGGGGGTGGCAACGTCCCGTCGAACGACGCGGCCGACACGGCCATCGGCGGCTGCGGGCGGAGCCGGTCGAGATACCAGGGCGACAATTCGGGTACGCCGCTCGCCGCCGCCGGGCGGGCGGTGGAGAGCAGGAGTTCGCACTCCGGCCAGTCCTCCCCGGTGCCCTGGCTGACCAGCCCGAACCACGTGACGGTCATGGTGTCGCCGACCAGCCGCAGGTCGTAGGAGGGGGTCCAGCGGGCGCCGTCCACCAGGTAGGTCAGCTCCAGCTCCACCTCGGCGTCGTCGGCGTCCACCGAGACCGACACCTCGGCGGCCAGCCGGTCCGGCGCCCGCTTGCCGCGCGCCGCCGCCAGCTCGCGGTCGACGGCGGCCAGCTCCTCCGCCAGGTCGGTGCGCCGCCGGGCCAGCCCGCGCCGCCGGGCCCGGGACTCGGCGAGCTGACCGGACACCGACTCGGTGAAGGCCGCCACGTCGGCCGGGGCCGCGTCGCCGGCGGCCAGGGCCCGGGCGTACGTGCCACCGGCGCGCTCGGCCAGCCGGGTGAGGAACTCGCCGCGCTGGGCCTCGATCGCGTCCGTGTCCTCGACCTCGGCCACCTCGTCGGCGAGTTCCCGCCGCCGCCGTTCCAGCTCGACGACCTGCGCGTCGGTGCTGCGGGCCTGCCGGTGGGCGGTCACGTCGACGCCGAGCACGGTGGCCGGGCCGTGACCGCCCACCCGGATCGAGTCCCGCCGCAGGCCCAGCGGGAGCGGCGCGACGCGTACCCGATGTTCCCCCGCGGCGAGCCGGAGACCACCCCGGCGGGTGACCCGCGCGCGGTCCGGGTAGACGGTCACACCGACGACTGGCGCATCGATCTCCACAGTGTTCACGGGCGCGAGGGTAGTTCAGCCGCGCCCACCTCGGGGCTACCCAAGGTGCAGCCGCTGGTCGACGGCGAGCGTCGCCAGTTCGCGCGCGGTGAACGGCAGCGGGGACGCGGATGTCTGCCTGTCGTACGCGCCCTGCGCCACGAAGACCACCATGCCGTCGGGGTGCCGGTAGGCCGCCCACTGGTCGAACCGGTCGTCCGCGCCGGGACGAACCACCACACCCACAGTCGCGTCGCCGACGGTCATCGGCTGGCACTCGCCCCCCATGCCCCCCATGCCCCAGAACGCGCGCGCCAGGCCACACGGTTCGGTCGGCAGCGGGTTCCCCGGTGTGTGCACCTCGGTGAGCAGGCGTCGCGGGCGCCGGTGGATCGGCGTCGGGCGTGCCCACCCGTTCCCGCCGCCACCAGCCCCGCCGCCGTTCGTCGAGGAAGGACCGGACGATGATCTGGCGCACGTAGGAGTCGAGCGCGTCGTGCCGGTCGACCCGGTTCCAGACCAGGTACAGCTTGGTGAACCCGGTCTGGACCAGGTCCTCCGCGCGGTGCCAGTCACCGCAGAGCAGATACGCGGTGGCGCGCATGGCGCGGTGCCTCGCCGAGAAGTACTCCGCGAACGCCGTGTCGCGATCACTCATCCGGACCTCCGATCAGATTCGGGATAGTCACGCCAGGTGGGGCTCCCGGGGTTGCTCGAAGCCCGGAGGAATCCGCGTCGCCGACGGTCAGCCGCGGAAGCTACGCGCGAGCAACCGGAGCCCGTCGGGCACGTCGGCGGTGCCGACGGCGCCGTAGCCGAGCACCAGACCGGTCGGGCCGGGCGGGCCCGCCCGGTAACCGGCGATCTCGCGTACCGTGACGCCGGCCTCCGCCGCCCGGGCGACGACTTCCGGCAGGTCGACGCCGGTCTCCGGGCGCAGCCGCGCGCACAGGTGCAGGCCCGCCGTGGACGGCACCGGGTCGAGCCAGTCGGCGAGGTCGGATCGCAACGCGGCGTCGATCAGGTCGCGCCGCTCGGCGTACACCCGGGTCGCCTTGCGGATGTGCCGGGCCAGTTCGCCGGAGTCGATGAACCGGGCCAGCGCGGCCTGAGTGGTGTGGTCGCCGTGCCAGTCGGTGAGCTGCCGGGCGGCCAGCAGCGCCGGGCGAAGCGACGCCGGGGCGACCAGGAAACCGAGGCGCAGCATGGGCAGCAGGGTCTTGGAGAACGTGCCGACGTAGACGACCTTCCCGGCCCGGTCCAGCGTCTGCAACGGGTCCAGCGGGCGGGCCGAGAAGCGGAACTCGGTGTCGTAGTCGTCCTCCACGACCACCGCGTCCCGGGCCGCCGCCCAGTCCAGCAGCGCCGCCCGGCGGGCCGGGGACATCCGGACGCCCAGCGGGAACTGGTGGGACGGGGTGACGTAGACCAGCCGCGCGTCGCCTGGTAGCGCGCGAACGTCGAGGCCCTGGTCGTCGACGGGCACCGGCACGACCCGCGCGCCGTGGCCGGCGAACAGCCGCCGGGCGGGCGGATAGCCGGGCTCCTCCACCGCCACCCGGTCGCCCGGTTCGAGCACCACCCGGGCGATCAGGTCCAACGCCTGCTGGGCGCCGTGGGTGACGACGACGTCCTCGGGCGCGGCCCGTACCGCGCGGGCGAGTCCCACGTAACGGGCGACGGCGGTACGCAGGCCCTGGTGCCCGGCCGGGTCGGCGTATCCGCCCCGGATCGTCGCGGTGCGCAGTTCCCCGGCGACCAGCCGCCGCCAGGTGGCCAGCGGGAACAGCCCGGTGTCCGGGGTGCCGGCCCGGAAGTCGTGGCCCGGTCGGGGCGCGGCGGTGGGGGCCGGCGCGGCGGACGCCCAGAACCCCCGCGGGCGTACGCCACCGGCCGGTGCCGGACGGGGCCGGGCGCGGGCGACCGGCTCGCCGGCGACGAACGTGCCCGCGCCGACCCGGGCGGTGAGCAGGCCCTCGGCGGTCAGCCGCTCGTAGGCGACGGCGACCGTGTTGCGGGAGACGTCGAGCCGCCGGGCCAGCTCGCGGCTGGGTGGCAACCGTTCGCCGGGCCGCAGCCGGCCGTCCAGGATCGCCTCCAGCAACTGCCTGTGGATCCGGGTGGCGCGGTCGCCGGGGCCGGCCAGGCTCACGTGTACGTCCACCGCGACGACCCTACATTGGCCCAATCGAATCGCCTGGAATCGGCGCTTCTGTGAGCCAATCCGCAGGTCTTGGATGGAGGAAGGAGCACGGCGAACGGGGGACGAGCAATGACCGATGTCGACACCGGCCGCCGGGTCCGGGTGCTGGCCCTGGCCCAGCTCGCCAACTCGGTGGGTGACGGCGCGTTCTACGCCTGCTCGGCGCTGTTCTTCATCCGGGTGGTCGGGTTGTCCCCGGCGCAGGTCGGGATCGCCCTCACCGTGGGCTGGTCGACGGGCATCCTCGCCGGGGTGCCCGCCGGCCAGCTGGCAGACCGCTACGGCGCGCGGCGGATGACAGTCGTCTTCGCCGTCGCCACCGCCGCCGCACTCAGCGGCTTCCTCGTGATCCGTTCCTTCCCGCTGTTCGTGCTGCTCGCATGTTGCTACGCCGCCTGCCAAGCCGGGCTCACCGCCAGCCGGCAGGCGCTGCTGGTCGGGCTGATCGAGCCCGCGCGGCGCACCGCGGTACGGGCCCGGTTGCAGTCGGTCTCGAACGCCGGCCTGGCCGCCGGGGCCGGGCTGGGCGCGCTCGTGCTCTGGGCGGACAGCCGCCCGGCGTACCTGTCCGCCTTCGCGCTCGACGCGGCGAGCTTCCTGGCCGCGGCCCTGCTGGTGCGCCGGCTGCCCGAGGCGGCGGCGCCGGTCCCGGCCGGACCCGAGCCGGGCCGGCTGGCCGTGCTGCGCGACCGCCCGTACGCGCTGATCACCCTGCTGAACGCGGTGATGTGCCTGAACATGCCGCTGCTCAGCCTGGCGTTGCCACTGTGGATCGCGGAACGGACCGACGCCCCGGCGCCGATGGGCGCGATCGTGCTCACCGTGAACATGCTGTGCGTGGTGCTGTGGCAGGTCCGGGTGGCCCGCCGGGTGACCGATCCGGGCACGGCGGCGCGGGCCAGCGGGCACGCCGGTTGGGTGCTGCTTGTCGCTTGCGGCGCGTACGCGGTCTCCGGGATGGTCGGCGGCGCGTGGGTGGCCTCGGCGGTGCTGCTGGGCGCGGCACTGGTGCAGGTGTTCGGCGAGATGGTGCAGGCGGCCAGCGGCTGGGAGGTCGGCTTCACCCTGGCCCGACCCGACCGGCAGGGGCAGTACCAGGGCTTCTTCGGCATGGCGCCGCAGCTCGCCCGGATGCTCGGCCCGGTGCTGCTGACCTCGCTGCTGCTCGGCTGGGGCACCCCGGGCTGGCTGGTGCTCGGCGGGCTGTTCGTGCTCGCCGGCCTGGCGATGCGGCCGGCGGTACGCCTCGCCGAGCGCCGCCGGGCCGCCGCCGAGGTGTGGATCCCCGCTCCGGTACCGGGCTCGACCGGCACTGAGGTGTCCTCCACCACGTCGCGGCGAGGCCGCTGAGCCGTCGCGCACCTACGGGAGGCGATCAGGGCGGATATCTGGCACGGTGGGTAGAAGTGTGGTGCCGTCGGCGGCGCGGTTGAGGGGGCGTGGTGGAGTTCTCGGTGACGACCCGGCAGGGGCGCGTCGGCCCGGTGATCGAGGTCGTCGGCGATCTGGACATGGCCAGCGCGCCTCAGCTGCGTGACCGGCTGCTCGAGGTGGTGGAGACCGGTGCGCGGACGGTGGTCGTCGACCTGACCCAGGTCGGATTCATGGATTCCAGCGGCTTGGGCGCGCTGGTGCTCGTCTACAAGAACCTGCGGGAGCGCGACGGCTGGCTCGGTCTGGCCGTCGTACGCCAGTCGATCCGCAACGTCTTCTCGATCACCTCGGTGGACCGCGTCGTCCCGCTCTTCGGCACGGTCCGCGAGGCCGAGGACGGCTCACCGACGGCGGTGCGCTGAGCGCTCCTCGTCCGGGCTGACGCGGGCGCTGTCCGCGCCGGCGGTGCTGCGGCGTGGCCCGTGGCCGCCGTACCAGTCGACGACGAGCAGCGTGGTGTCGTCGGCCAGAGCCGGCCCGGCGATCTCCAGCACCGCGTCGGACAGTGCCCGGACCGCCTCGCGGGGATGCAGGTGGGCGAGGCGGAGCAGGGCGGCGGCCAGGTCGAGGTCCGCGGCGTTGCGTTCGCGCATGCCGTCGGTGACCACCACCAGCCGGTCGCCGGGCAGCAGCGGTAGCTCCGCGCTGCGGTAGCTCTCGCCGGGGAACATCCCGAACGGAAAGTTGCCCGGCAGTTCCACGGGTACGACCCGGCCGTCCCGGACCAGCAGCGGCGGGACGTGCCCCGCATTCAGCAGCTCGCAGCGTCCGGTGGTCAGGTCGATACGGCCCAGCACGGCGGTGACGTACGCGCCGCGTACGTTGGCGTGCTCCGCGACCGCCCGGTTGGCCTCCTCGGCCTGCGCGACGAGACCGAGGCCGCGCCGGCGGGTGTTGCGCAGGCTGCCCACGCCGAGGGTGGCGGTGAGCGCGCTCGCCACGCCGTGGCCCATCGCGTCGGTGACGCTGAGGTGCAGCAGGTCCCGGGCCAGGCTGTAGTCGAAGGTGTCGCCGCCGACGCTCGCGGCGGGTTCCAGCCAGCCGGAGAGGGCGAAGGCGCCGGCCTCGCAGGTGAACGAGGCGGGCAGCAGGCGGCGCTGGATCTCGGCGGAGAGGGTGAACGGGGTGGTGCGCTGTCCCCACTCGAACAGGTCGGTGTGCCTGCGGTTGGCGATGACCACGAACGCCAGCGCGTGCGCGGTACGGGCGACCCAGTTCACCACGTCGCCGTCCGGCTCGTCGGGCAGGTCGATCTCCAGCAGGCCGATCGCCTCACCGCGGTCGGTGACCGGCGCCAGCACGGTCCACGTGCCGTCGCCGGGGACGACCTCGGGGGCCTGCTGACGGAGGGTGCGTTCGTAGGGCCCGCCGTCGAACGGGAGGACCTCGGCCTCCTCCTCGCCGTGGCGTCGCCCGGCGCCGCCGCCGTCCGGCTGGTGGGTCAGCCGCACCAGCGCGCGACCGCTGAGGTCGGCGATCAGCAGCGAGACGCCGCCCGCGTTCAGCGCCGTGGCGATGACGCCGGTGACGGCCTCGACCGCCTGCACCGGGGCGGCGTCCTCCGCCGACTGCAACATCCCGGTCAGCACCGCCTGCTCGCTGTCCTCCACCCCTTGAGCATATTCAGCGGGCAGCGCGGCCGCCTTGTGAGCGAGACCGGGGGCCGGCGGGTCACCGCCATCGACCGGCCGGTATTGCATATAGTTGGCAACTACAGAAGAGTGGCGGTAGCGGGCGCTCGGGCACGCGATGATCGATCCTCGCCGGAGCGCCCGCCCGGCTGCCATCCGCAGACGAGTGTTCGAGGGGTTGCCGGTGGCGATCAGACCCAAGCCCGTACGCGTGGCAGCGGTGCTCGCCGCCGCCCTGCTCGTCGTCGCCGGCTGCTCGTCACCCACGGCGTCGACCGGCGGCCCGGGCAACTCCGGCACGCTCGTGGTCGCCACCGCGGGCGAGCCGGACACGCTCAACCCGGTGCTCAACTACGGCGTCGACGGCGCGTCGCTGATCTTCGACGGGCTGGTCGCCCGGGACGCCCGCAACGACCTGGTGCCCGCCCTGGCCCGCGAGCTGCCCACCGTCTCGGCGGACGGGAAGACAGTCACCGCGAAGCTGCGCGAAGGCGTGCTGTTCCACGACGGCAGCCCGCTGACCGCGCAGGACGTGGTGTTCACCTACCAGGCGGTGCTCGACCCGGCCGTCGACTCCACGCTGCGGTCCGATCTGGACATGCTCGCCTCCGTCACCGCGCCCGACCCGGCGACGGTCGTGTTCACGCTGAAGTACGCGTACGCGCCGTTCCTGCAGCGGCTGGCGCTGGGGATCGTCCCGGCGAAGGCGTTCGCCGGGCAGGACATCAACAAGGCGACCTTCAACCGCAAGCCGGTCGGCACCGGCCCGTACCGGTTCACCTCCTGGACCCCGGGTGACCGGCTCGTGCTCGCGGCGAACGAGACGTACTGGGACGGCAAACCGGCGAACTCGGGCGTGGTGGTGGCGTTCGTCGCCGACGACAACGTCCGCGCCCAGCGGATGCGGGCCGGCGAGTTCGACGCGGCGGAGCTGGCGCCGAAGCTCGCCTCCGGCTTCGAGAGCCGCGACGGCTACCGGGTGCACAAGGTGCCGACCGCCGACTACCGGGGCGTCATGCTGCCGATGGGCAACCCGGTCACCGGCGACCCCGCGATCCGGAAGGCGCTGAACGTCGCGGTGGACCGGCAGGCCATGGTGACCGGCGTGCTCGGCGGCGCGGGGGAGCCCGCGTTCGGGCCGGTGCCGCCCACGTCGGAGTACGCCGAGCCGACGATCGCCGGCAAGCCCGGCGCCGACGTCGCCGCCGCCACGGCGGAGCTGGACGCCGCCGGGTGGAAGCCCGGCCCGGACGGCATCCGGGTCAAGGACGGGCGGCAGGCCGCGTTCACGATCCTGTACCCGGCCACCGACAGCCTGCGCAAGGAACTCGCACTGGCCGTCACCGCCGACGCGAAGAAGGTCGGCATCACTGTCACCCCGGAGGGCCTGACCTGGGACGCGATCACGCCGCGGATGAAGCGCGACGCGCTGATCATGGGCTACGGCACGCCGTACGATCCGGACTTCGTCTCCTACAAGCTGTTCAGCTCGGCCTTCGCCGGGCAGGGCTTCTTCAACCCCGGCTCGTACCGCTCGGCGGTCACCGACGCCGCGTTGCAGGCCGGCCGGGACAACACCGACCCGGCCGCCCGTAAGGCCGCGTACGCCACGTTCCAGAAGCAGCTCGCCGCCGACGTGCCGTGGGTGTTCCTCACCTACCTCCAGCACACCTACGTGCTGAAGGACGCCGTGACCGGGGTGACGCCGCGGGTCGAGCCGCACGAGCACGACGTCGCCAACAGCATCTGGTGGAACGTGCACACCTGGACGAAGGAATCGTGACCGGCCGACGGCGGCTGGCCGGGGCGGGCACTGTGGTCCGGCGGCGGCTGCTGGTCGCCGTGCCGGTGCTGGCCGCCACCAGCATGGGCATGTTCGCCCTCGGCGCCGCCTCCCCGATCGACCCGGCCCAGCAGTACGCGGGCGCGGCGGCGTTCACCACCAGCGAGGAGAACCTGGCGCAGATCCGCGCCAACTGGGGTGTGGACGACCCGCTGCCGGTGCAGTACGCCCGCTGGCTCGGCAACCTGCTGCGCGGCGACCTGGGCTGGTCCACGAGCCGGCACGAGCCGGTCACCTCGGTGCTGGCGTCCCGGGCCGGATGGACGCTGCTGCTCGTCGGCACCGCGCTGGCCCTGGTGCTGGTGGCGAGCGTGCTGCTGGGCACGCTGGCCGCGTACCGCCGTGGCGGCTGGTTCGACCGGGCGCTGCGCGCCGTCGCGTACGCCGTGCAGTCCATGCCGGTGTTCTGGATCGGCCTCGCGGCGATCGCCGTGTTCGCGCTCAGCCTCGGCTGGCTGCCCGCCGGCGGGCTCACCGACATCACCGCCACGAGCACCGACCCGGCCGACGTGGCCCGGCACCTGGTGCTGCCGGTGACGGTGCTGGCGATCTCCCAGGCCCCGTGGTTCGTCCTGTTCGTCCGTGACGCGGTCGCCGAGAGCCTGCGC
Source organism: Micromonospora sp. HB375 (assembly GCF_017872985.1). Taxonomy (NCBI): domain Bacteria; kingdom Bacillati; phylum Actinomycetota; class Actinomycetes; order Micromonosporales; family Micromonosporaceae; genus Micromonospora; species Micromonospora sp. HB375. The sequence goes on from NZ_JAGGJO010000001.1 coordinate 446,695, forward strand.
GACGACCACGTCCTGGCCGCCCGCGCCCGGGGACTGCCCGGCCGGGTCGTCCTGTTCGGACACGCGCTGCGTACCGCGTTGCTGCCGTTCCTCACCCTGGTCGGCACGCACCTGCCCGAACTCGTCGGCGGCGCGGTCCTGGTGGAGACCGTGTTCTCGCTGCCCGGCCTCGGCGCGGTCACCGTCGAGGCGGCGCTGGGCGCCGACTTCCCGCTGCTCGCGGCCACCACCCTGGCCACCGCCGTCGTGGTGCTGACCGCGAACCTGCTCACCGACCTCGCCTACGCCGCCGCCGACCCCCGGGTACGCCTCGATGACTGACCTCGCCCTCCCCGCGCGCGTCCGGCGCCTGCGCCGCCCCGGCAGCGTGGGCACGACTGTCGCCGTCGTGGTGCTCGCCGGTGTGGTGGCCGCCGCGCTGCTCGCCCCGGTCCTGTGGCCGCTGGACCAGAGCGCCGTCGACCTCTCCCGTACCCGGCTCGCGCCGTCGGCCGACAACCTGGCCGGCACCGACGACCTCGGTCGCGACGTGGCGTTGCGCAGCCTCTACGGCCTGCGCGTCTCGCTGCTTGTCGGCGCGGTCGCGGCGCTCGTCGCCGCAGTCATCGGCGGGCTGGTCGGCGCGCTCGCCGGCAGCGTCGGCGGCTGGGTCGACCGGGCGCTGATGCGCGTCGTGGACACCGTCGCCGCGCTGCCGCACCTGCTGCTGGGCATCTTCATCGTGGCGATGCTGCGCCCCAGCCTGGGCGCGGTGATCGCGTCCATCGCGCTGACGCACTGGCTGTCCACCGCCCGGATCGTCCGCTCCGAGCTGCTCAGCCTGCGCAACCGGCCGTTCGTGGACGCCGCCATCTCCGGCGGCGCGAGCCGGGCCCGGGTGCTCACCCGGCACCTGCTGCCGCACGTGCTGCCGCGCCTGGCGCTGGCGACAACGCTGATGGTGCCGCACGCCGTCTGGCACGAGACCGCGCTGTCCTTCCTCGGCCTCGGCCTGCCGCCGCACCTCGCCTCGATCGGCAACATGATCAACGACGGGCAGCGGTCGCTGCTCACCGGCGCCTGGTGGGCCAGCATCGTCCCCGGCCTCCTGCTCGTGGCGGCCACGCTGGCGCTCGCCGTGCTCACCGGCCGGTGGCGCGACCGCCTCGACCCGCGCGTACGGGCGGAGCTGCAGCTGTGACCGCCCCGGCGCTGCTGACCGTCGACGGGCTGACCGTCCGCTTCCGGCTGCGTGACGCGCTCGTGCACGCCGTCACCGACCTCAGCCTCACGCTGCGGCCCGGCGAGCTGCTGGCGGTGGTCGGCGAGTCCGGGTGCGGCAAGTCCGTCCTCGCGCACGCCCTGCTCGGCCTGCTGCCGCGCAACGCCACAGTCACCGGGCACGCCCGCCTGCGCGCGCCGGGACGCGACGACGTCGACCTGATCGGCGCGGGGGAGCGGCACCTCGCCCGGCACGTACGTGGCCGGGGCGTCGGGCTGGTCCCGCAGAGTCCCGCCACCGCGCTCACCCCGGTGCGTACCGGGCGGAAGCTGCTGGAGGAGACGCTGCGCGCGCACGGGCACACCCGGCGTGACGCGCCGGCCGCCGCCGACCGGATCGCCGCCGACGTCGGCCTCGACCCGGCCGATCTGGACCGGTACCCGCACGAACTGTCCGGCGGCATGGCCCAGCGGCTCGCCACCGCGCTGGCGCTCGCACCCGACCCGCCGGTGCTGCTCGCCGACGAACCCACCACCGGCCTGGACCGGCCGCTCGTCGACCACACGCTGGACCTGCTGCGCCGCCGCTGCGACACCGGCGCGGCCGTCCTGCTCATCACGCACGACCTGGCCGCCGCGCGCCGCGTCGCGGACACCGTGGCCGTGATGTACGCCAGCCGGATCGTCGAGCACCGCCCCACCGGGGCGCTGTTCGACGCCCCGGCCCACCCGTACACCGCCGGGCTGCTCGACGCGCTGCCCGACCGCGCGTTCGTGCCGGTACCCGGCCACCCGCCGGCGCTCACCGACCTGCCCGGCGGCTGCGCCTTCGCCCCGCGTTGCGCCCGCGCCACCGACACCTGCGCGACAGTGCCCCGCCTCGACGCCGAGGGCGCGGGCCGGGTCGCCTGCCACCATCCGCTGCGCGAGGAGGTACCGGCATGACGGTCACGGTTCCGGACGCCACCGACGCCGTCGCCCCGGGCGCCGCGCCGGCCGCCGGGCTCGCCGCGCACCAGGTCTCCGTCGCGTACGGCCGGCAGCGCGTCCTCGACCGGGTCGACCTGCGCATCGCCCCCGGCGAGACGGTCGGGCTACGTGGACCGTCTGGTAGCGGCAAGTCCACACTCGCCCGCGTCCTCGCCCTGCTGCACGCACCGGACAGCGGGCACCTCACGCTCGACGGGAGTCCCGTCCGGGGCGCCCGGCACCGGCTGCCCGCCTCCGTCCGCACGCGTGTCGCGATCCTGTTCCAGAGCCCGCGCGCTGCCACCGACCCGCGGCTCAGCCTCGCCGACATCGTCGCCGAGCCGCTACGTGCCACCGGCACGCCGCGCGAGCAGGCCGCCGCCCGTACGGCGGAACTGGCCGACCTGGTCGGGCTGACAACCGACCTGCTGACCCGCCGCCCGCACGCGGTCAGCGACGGGCAGCTGCAGCGCGCCTGCCTCGCCCGCGCCCTGGTGCACCGGCCGGACTACCTGCTCTGCGACGAGGCCACCGCGATGCTCGACGCCTCCACCCAGGCGCACGTCGCCGCCGTCATCGGCGACTACCAGCGCCGGCAGGGCGCCGGGGTCCTGGTCATCACCCACGACCCGGCGCTCATGGCCCGCTGGGCCACCCGGGTGGTGGACCTGCCGGCGGCGTGACGTCGCGTCACTCCCGCACCGGGCGGCGTACGGTGCCCAGCGCCCCGGCGACGACGGTCCCGAATCCGACCGCCATGAGCGGCATCCCCATCTCGAACGGCAGCTCACCGACCCAGTTGATGCTGTCGCGCTCGGGCAGCGCGCCCAGGCTCACCGCGACCACCGCGCCGGCGAGGAACATCCCGGCCACCGCCGCGCCGACCGAGAGCTTGGCGCACGCCACGCTCCGCCCGGCCCAGAGGCCGGCCAGGACGGCAATCGCCAGGGCCACCACGACCAGCCAGGTCCAGCCGCCCTCGGTCTCCAGATAGGCCCAGCCCGAGTACGACCACTGGTGCATGCGGCTGGCGCGGAACCACGGGACCAGGTAGCCGAGCAGCGCGGTGGCGCTGCCGACCAGGAGCAGCACGTCGGGGGCCGGGCGGTACCAGCGAGGGGAGTCGTCCATGCGTCCGGAAGGTAGCAGTGCCATGATCCACGCGCAGGGTCAGCACCAGCCGTTTACCGGCCCGTTGACACCGGTGGAGAGGTAGGCGTCGGACACCCAGCTGCCGTCGCTGAGCCGGTCCCACAGCGCCGTGGTGCCGTAGCGGCCGGTGTGCGAGGTGCCGTTGGCGGAGCAGGAGACGGTGACGGTGGCGCCGTCGGCGACCGACCCGAGGACGCCGTACCCGGTGCCCGGTCCGGAGCGCCGGGTCAGCGTGCCGCCGCCGTTGGCGTCGACGACTCCCTGGTTGAAGCCGAGCGCGCCGTAGTTGTAGACGCCGCCGCCCGCGCCGACGTAGGCGGCCCCGTGCCGGGCGCCGCCCTGGTACGCCGCCGCGCCGCTGACGAAGTCCCACTTGCCGATGCCGTGCCCGGCGATCGGGACGTACGCCGAGTTCTGTCGCAGTCCGAAGTGCACGTGCCGGCCGGTGGCGGAGCCGCCGCAGGTGACATCGGTGCCGGTGTTGCCCAGGAACGCGCCCTGGGCGACGCCCGCGCCGTTGACGGAGATGCTGTTCCACAGGTGGTAGTAGTCCGTCGAGTAGCCCCGGTCGTGGATGACCCGGATCCAGCCGGTGCACATCGTGTACGCGGTGCCGGCTCGGGCGGCGCGGACGACCTGGTCGCCGCCGGCGAGGTCGACCGAACTCCACGGCGCGGCGGCGCCGCCCCAGCCGTGCGGCCCGGAGGTGAGCGTCCACGTCTGCCCGACCGCGAACGGCAGCGCCATGCCGGTACGGAAGTCGCCGCCCGCGTACGTCGGTGTGACGGGCGTGGTGAAGACGGCCTTCTCGGTCTCGCTCACCAGCGGCGACGCGGCGGCCAGGTCGCCGAACGCGGCCTCCCCGTCGAACGCGACGGTCCAGCCTCTGGCGTCGGCCCGGGCGAGGAAGACCGAGCCGGTGGGGTGCGCGTCGGCGGACCGGTCCGCCGGCAGCACCGCGGTGCCGAAGGCCCACCGGCCGTTCGTGCGGGTGACGCTGATCCGGGCCTGCTGCGCGTCCGCCGTACGGGCGGCGGCGTCGGCCGAGCCGAGAAGCTTCGCGGTCACGGCGTCGGCGACGGGGCCGGGTGCCGGGCGGGGAGCGGCGGTCGCGGGTGCCGGGGCTGTTGCCCAGGCGCCGATGGCCGCCAGGGCGCAGGAGAGCATGAGCCGTCGCATGGAGCCTCCTTATCGACATGTCTCACTGAATGGAGGCTATCGACGGTGGTGAAAGTTGTCTACGACTATCGATGTGATGGTGAAGGATCTATGCATCGGGGGTACCCGGAAGTGGATCTTCCGGGTGGCGGGGTTCCGAGGCCGGCGCTGTCGCGCGCGGCTCGACGGCGCGGCATCCGTTTCCGGTCGCCATTTCTGATCCGCCTTCAAAGATTGGCGGAAGTGACAATGCCGGCCGACGGTGGAGTAGAGATTTGACCGCTTCGGGTAGTTCGCGCGGCCGCACGTAATCGTAGTGATGTCGGTATCGTTCCACCATTGTGGTGACCAGTCCCTTTCTGTGGGTTGTGGTGCGATGTCGGAAAGAATCGGCGTTCCGACATCCGGTGAAACAAAGGCCTGCCGTATTCGAGATCTTCGACATCTTCCGATGCTCCCGACGGTATAGTGCGACCATCCCCTATGGAGTGCCGGAAAGCGTCTGATCTGCGTGATGACACCTGGGCTGGAAAATGCGCCAACGGGCCCGTGCTTCGTCGGGCGGGGAGCACAGTTGGCGCGTATCGGAAAAGCCCAGGCCGCCGCGCTCGGCCACGGCCGGCAGATGGTCTGCGAAGTGGTCGGAGAGCCGGGCATCGGCAAGACCCGCTTCGTCCGCGAGGCCCTGGAACGATGCGCCCCCACGGTCCCGTGGGCCGTCGGGACGTGCGCGCCGGACGAGCGAGGAGTTCCCTTCCATGTGTTCCGGCACGCCCTCACGAAGGGCCAGCCACCCCGCCGCGGACTGCGTGCCGGGCGACCCGCACCGACCTGGGCGGAGCCCGCTGGCGCGGTGCCACCGGCGTCGGACGCCCGGCGGTTCCGGACCTACCAGGCGGCCCGCCGGCTGATCGGCCTGGCCGCCCGGGACGGACTGGTGCTGGTCCTCGACGACCTGCACTGGGCGGACGCCTCCTCCACCGGCCTGATCGCCCACCTCCTGAGGTATCCGGTGCCCGCGCCGCTGCTGCTCGTGCTCGTCTACCGCCCGCGCCAGATGGCGACCCCGATGCCGTTCGGCCCACCGGAATCCGACGAGAACGCCGATCCGGAACCGACGTCCCGCGACCGGATCGAACTCCGCCCGCTCGGCCTCGCCGAGGTCGCGCTCCTGCACCCCCACGTCGACCAGGCGGAGCTGCGAGCCCGGTACGACCTGACCGGCGGCAACCCCGGCTACCTGGCGGCGCTCCCGGCCGGCCCCGCTCCGGCCGCCGCCGACCCGCTCCGGGAGGCGCCTGGTGTTCGGCTGCCCGACGCGGCGGTGGCCGTGCTGCGCCGTGAGTGGGCCGACCTGCCGTCCGTCGAACTGGCCTGCCTGCGAGCCGGAGCGATAGTGGATGCGCCCTTCGCCCCGGACCTGCTGGCCGAGGTCGCGCAGGTGCCGGCGGCACTGGCGGTCGCGGCCGGCTGGCGGTTGGCCCGGCTCGACCTGATCCGCCGCGTCCCCGGCACCGGACGCTTCGCCTTCCGGCACCCGGTGCTGCGGATGGCGGTCGCCCAGGACACCGACCCGGCCTGGCGGGTGGACGCCTGCGCGCGAGCGCTCACCGCGCTCGTCGACCTGGGCGCGCCAGCCGCGGACCGGGCCCGCTACGCCGAGCGCCTGCTCGCCCTGCCGAACGGCCGCTGGGCCGGACGCTGCGTCGACGTGCTCTCCCGGGCCGCCCAGGAGATCCGGCGCGAGACACCGGACCTGGCCATCCGCTGGCTGCGGCTGGCGTTGCGGGCGCTGCGGCCGACGGCCGGTGAAGCCCAACGTCGCCGCGACGTGTCACTCGCGCTGGCCCAGGTCACCGGCGAGGCGGGCGACCTGGCCGAGAGCCGGGCACTGCTCCAGGAGATCGTGCCGCTGTTCCCGGCCGACCCGGAGGGACGACGGGCCCAGGCGGTAGCCCTGTGGGCGCGCGTGGAACGCCTGCTCGGCAACTACGCGGAGGCGGTGGCGATCAGCCGGCGCGAGCTGGCCGCGCTGCCGGCCGGCACCGGGCCCGCCGGCGGCTACCGGCTCGCCACCGAGATCGGCGTCGCCGGCATCCTGGCCGGCCGTCCCGTGGCCGGGCTGCCCGACGCGTTCACCGCGGATCCCGGCGGCCCGGGCGTGGACCGGGCCGGCCTCCTGGCCGTACGCGGCCTGGCCGCCGTGCACGACGGCGCGCTCGACGACGCCCGTGGGCTGCTCGACGCCGGCGCCCGGATCGTCGACTCGCTGCCGGACCGGGACCTGCGGGACCACCCCGACTGCCTCACCGCGCTCGGCCTGACCGAGCTGTACCTCGAACGGCAGGCCGACGCGGTGCGGCACCTCGACCGCGGGCTGACGCTCGTCCGCGCCTCGCACCGCGACGACGGGTTGTGTCAGCTTCTGCTCGCGCGCACCGAGGTGGCGTACCACGCCGGCCGGCTGAGCACGGCCATCGGACTGGCCACCGAGGCCGGCATCGTCGCCCGGCGCATCGGCAGCCGCCACCTGCTGAGCTTCGCCCTGGCGTTCGAGGCGGAGGCGACCGCCTGGCGTGGCGGTCCTCGGGACGACGACCGGGCGGTGGCGCTGGCCCGCAGCGCCGTCGGAATCGCCACCGACCCCGCCACCTGGTGCGGTCGTACCGCCGCGACCGCGCTGGCGACGGCGGCGCTGCTGGCCGGTGATCCGGCGACCTGTGCCGAACTGGTGCGCTCGGCCGGCGGCGACAGCCGGCTCAGCCGCCTCCAGACCACCCTCCGTCCGATGTGGCACGAGCTGCTCTGCGCCGCCGCGCTCGCCGCGGGCGAGGTGGACGACGCCGAGCGGCAGGCCCGGCAGGCGATGGCCGAGGCGGAGCAGGTGGGCCTGCCGGGGCAGCGGGGCTTCGCCGAGTCGGCGTACGGCGAGGTGCTGCTCGCCCGCGGCGAGGTCCCGGCGGCGCAGCTCCACCTGGAGACCGCTGCCGACCTGTTCCGCTCCGGCGGCATGGCGCTGCGGCGCAGCCTCGCGCTGGCCTCCCTGGCCCGGGCGGCCGAAGCCGCGGACCAGCCCGGCCCGGCGGCGCGGGCCCGCCGCCGGGCGCTGGAACTGGCCGGGTGGTGCGGTACGGAACGGGTCGCCCTGCGACTGGCGCGTCCGGTCGGCCCGCGCGAGGCCGCCGCGCTGACCGACCGGGAATGGCACATCGCGCGGCTGGCGACGACCGGAGTCACCAGCCGGCTGATCGGGCGGCAGCTCAACATCAGCCCGCGCACGGTGGAAGCGCACCTGACCCGGATCTACCGCAAAGCGGGCGTCGCGTCCCGGTCGGGCCTGGTCGCCTGGGTCGCCCGGCTCGACGACACCGATCGGTGACCGCTGTCCGGGCCGGATGACATCGTTCCGTGCAACGCCCGCGGACCGGGTAGCACGAGGCCGCGCCGCCACCGGCCCGGGCCGACGGTCGCTCACATACTCGACTGCATCGGGCGCGATTCCCGCGCACCGGCTGTGGATGGAGGACGAGATGCTGGGCAGAAGATCCGTCAGGAGCCCGCGTACCCTCGCCGCGCCGGTGCCGGCGATGCCGTTCGCCGCCGCCGCTGCGGCGCTGCTGATGCTGACCGGCTGTGGCGGCGAACCGGTGGACGCGGCCACCCCCGCGCCCGAGGGCTCGGCCGGCTTCGGCCGGGACCGGGCCGCGCTGGTGCTTACCGCCTTCGACCAGGCCGACTCGGCCGCCTCGGTGGCCGGCGACATCGAGACGCTGCGGACCCAGGAGGTTCCGCCCTCGCTGGACCTCAGCGTCGCCGCGGTCCGCCGGGCCGCCTACAACCAGCAGGCGCAACCGTCGTTCCAACACATCAACCCGGCGTTCGCGGTGCCGCCCGGCGACCCGGCGTGCTTCCTCGTCACGGCCACCCTCAAGCTGGCCGGCTCAGAGCTGGCCCCCACCGACGTCAGCCAGTTCGTGCTCGGCACGGACGGCCAGTGGAAGCTCAGCCACAACGTCCAGGTCACCCAGCCTGCGCTGGTGGCCGCCCGGAGCATCGACGGCCGGCCGGCCACCGAGGGCGGCACCGCCCTGGACGAGACCAGCCGCCGGGCGCTCGCCGCCGAGGTGTTCGCCCGCAGCATCGGGTCGACCACCGGCAACCGGTCCCTGATCGCGTCCAGCCCGCTGCTCGACGGCCAGTTCGCCGGCGGCTGGGAGGTCTACGGGCAGCAACTCGCCGGCGTCGGCGCGGAGGTCCGGCGAACCCTGGACCGGGCGGAGTGGTCGGACTGCGCGGTCACGACGCCGACCGGCACGCTGACCTTCCTGACCGTCCACGCCACCGACACGCTGCGCCCGGCGCCCGGCGGTCCGGCCACCGTCCGGATGGTGCCGCAGAGCCCGGACCTGATCGCCACCGGTCATCGCACGGCGGTGAGCGGAAAATCCATCCGGGTCAACCGGGTGGAGACCTTCCTGCTGCTCGTACCGGAGCAGACCACCGGCACGTCGGTGCTGGGACTCAACGACACCGCGTTGACGGTCACCGCCGGCTGACCGCGCACCGACCCCGCCGACGGCAGAAACCGGTGGCATCACTCGGGATCGGAGGCCGCGGACCGCGACGATGACAGCAGCCGTGATCGCCGGCGGGGCCGGTGGTACCCGCGGCCCGGCCACCAGGCTCGGGAGGAACCATGTGGCGTCCGCGCTTCCGATCGGACTACGTGCCGGTGCGGCTGCCCGACGGCCCGCTCGTGGTGCTGGGGGAGACCCGCAGCCTGCTCGTCGACGATCCGGTCGCCGCGGACCTGGCCGACCAGCTCGACGGCGCCGCGCCGCTGGCCGACGTGGTGGCCCGGCTGGCCACCCGGCACCCGGTCGCCGCCGTCGCCACCGCCCTCGCCCGGCTGCGTGACCACGGCCTGCTCACGTCCGGCCCGGCGCACACCTCGCCGGCCGAGGCCGCCGGCTGGGACGCCCGGGGCGTCCCGCCCGAGGCGGGGCGGCGGTGGATGGCCGGTGGCCCGGTCACCGTCGTGGACCTCGGGGCGCCCCGGGTGGCCGAGACCGCCGACGCGCTGCGCGCCCTCGGACTCGCCGTGACAGTGGTCGGGCCGGACGGACCGGACCCCGGCCCGGACGACGCCCAGGTGCTGGTGCTGCCGTCGTCGATGCTCGACCCCCGGCTGGCGTCGATGAACGACCGCCACCTGGCCGCCGGTCGCGCCTGGACCCTGGCCCGGCCGCACGGCAACGTCGTCTTCCTCGGCCCGCACCTGGTGCCGGGCCGTACCGGCTGCTGGGCCTGCCTGCGGCAACGCTGGCAGGAGAACGAGCAGGTGAACGCGTTCCTCGGCGGGCAGGACCTGGCCGGTCCGCTGCCGCAGCCCGGACGGGCGGTCCTGCCCGGACTGGCCACCACCGCCGCCGGCCTGCTCGCCGCCGAACTCGCCGTGCTCGCCGTGCGGGGTACGTCGCCCCGCCTCACCGGCCGGATGGTGGCCCTGGACACCCGGGACCTGAGCACGGAGAGCCACCAGCTCGTACGCCAACCGCAGTGCCCCGCGTGCGGCGACCCGGACCTCGTCCGCAAGGCCGAGCCCCGGATCGACCTGCCACCGAGCGGCGCCCAGCCCAGCCGGGCCGGAGACTCCCGTACCCGGGAACCCGCCGAGACGTACGCGGCACTCGCCCACCACGTCAGCCGGTACCTGGGCGTGGTGAGCCGGCTGACCCCGCTGGAGGCGACCGACAACGGCGTCACCCACACCTACTCCGCCGGGCACAACTTCGCCCAGCCCCGCGAGCTCGCCGGGCTGCGCCGCAACCTGCGCGGGCAGAGCGGCGGCAAGGGCCGGACCGACCTCCAGGCCCGGATGAGCGCGATCGGGGAGGCGGTGGAGCGCTACTGCGGGGTGTGGCGTGGCGACCGACCGGTGCACCGGGCGACCTACCGGCAGCTCGGTCCGGACCGCGCGGTGCACCTGCGCGAGCTGCTGCTGTTCTCGGACCGCCAGTACGCCGACCGGGACCGGCTCAACCGCGACCTCGGCCACCTGCACCGCGTTCCCCGCCCGTTGCCGGAAGACGTGGAGCTGGACTGGACGACGGGCTGGTCGCTGACCCGGCAGACGCCGCGCGAGCTGCCCGCCGCGTACTGCTGGTACGGCCACCCGGAGCTGACCGGGCTGGGGGTGTGCTCGGCCGACTCGAACGGCTGCGCGGCCGGCGGCAACCTGTCCGAGGCGATCCTGCAGGGCTTCTGCGAACTCGTGGAGCGGGACAGCGTCGCCCTGTGGTGGTACCACCGCTCCCGGATGCCCGGCGTGGACCTCGCCTCGTTCGCCGACCCGTGGACCACCGCCTGCGTCGACCACCACGCCACCGCCCTGAGCCGCGAGCTGTGGGCCCTCGATCTGACCGCCGACCTCGGCGTACCCACGTTCGCCGCGGTGTCCCGGCGGGCCGACGGCGGGACGGAGGACGTCCTGGTCGGCTTCGGCGCGCACCTGGACGCGCGGGTCGCGCTGACCCGCGCGCTCACCGAGGTGAACCAGTTCCTGCCCGCCGTGCCCGGACCCACCTCCGAGCGCAACCGGTACGGCGGCGACGACCCGGACACCGCGCGCTGGTTCGGCACGGTGCGGGTCGCCGAACAGCAGTGGCTGTCCCCGGATCCGACCCGGCCGCCGCGCACCGCCGCCGACCACCCGACGCTGACCACCGGCGACGTGGGCGACGACGTGCGCCGGTGCGTACGCCGGGCGGAGCGGGCCGGCCTGGAGGTGATCGTCGTCGACCAGTCCCGCCCGGACGTCGACCTGGCCGTGGTGAAGGTCGTCGTGCCGGGCCTGCGGCACTTCTGGCGCCGGCTCGGCCCCGGTCGGCTGTGGGACGTGCCGGGCCGCCTCGGCCGGGACCCGCTGGCCGCCGACGAGACGTCGGCCAACCCGCTGAACGTGTTCTTCTAGCCGGCGCTCCCGGCCCGCCGGTGAACGTGGAAGGGATGGTGGGGGATGACCACAGTGGCGGACCCGACCGGTCGGCGGCGGTCGTCGTGAACGGCGCCGGCGGCGGTCCTCCGGTCCAGGAGTCGTACCGGCTGCGCCGTGACGCGGAGCTGCGACTCGGTGAGGACGGCTCGCTGCTGCTGCAGCAGACCCGCTTCCGGCTCACCCTGGAGCGACCCGGCATGGGCCGGCGGGCGCTGCTGCTGCGCCTCGCCGCCGACTGGGTCGGCGACGTCGAGGTCGGCCGGCTGATCAGCGGCCTGGAGGGGGAGAGCCGGGTGCTGCCGGCGCAGTTGCTGCTGCGCCGGCTGCTCGCCCACTCCTGGCTGGAGCGCCGCGTCCAGGTCGACGACCGGGCGCTGCTCGACCTCGTGCCCACCGGGCTGGGCCGGGGCAGCCTGCCGGAGAGCCGCCCGCACACCCCGGGGGTCCGCTACCGGCTCTCCCGCTTCGCCACCCTCCAGCACGATCGGGGGATGCTGATGGCCGCGTCGTCGCTGAGCACCCTCACCGTCGGTTGCGCCGACGCCGCCGTCGGCGCGGTGCTGGCCGCCGCCGTGCCGGGCCTCGGACCCGACACGGTGGCCCGCATGCTCGGCGTGCCGCCGGAGGCCGCCGGGCGGGTGCTCGACGAGCTGGCCACCGCCCGGATCCTGGTCACCGACGCCGAGTACGAGGCGGAGCACGACGACGCGCCGCTCGCCTACTGGTCGCCGGAGGAGCTGCGGCTGCACCACCGCTCCCGGGCCGGCCGGCACGCGCTGCCGGTGGGCGGCACCTACCGGATGCGGGAACGCTTCGCGCCGCAGCCGCTGCGCCGCCCGTACGACGGGGGCCGGGCGGTCGAGCTGCCGCTGCCCGACCTGGCGACGATCGCCAAGGCGGATCCCGCGTTCAGCCAGGTCGTCGCGGACCGGCGCAGCGTGCGCGAACACGACGACACCTCGCCGCTGCCCCTGGAGCGGCTGGCCGAGTTCCTGTACCGGTCACAGCACACCACAGTCGTCGGCGAGGCCGGTGGACAGGAGGTGGGCCACCGGCCCTACCCGGGCGGCGGCGGTGTCTACGAGCTGGAGATCTATCCGCTTGTCGCGCGCTGCGCCGGGCTCGACCCCGGGCTCTACCACTACGACGGCGTCGGGCACCGGCTGGAGCCGGTCGCCGGCTGGGGCGCGGCCGCCGACCGGCTGCTGGCGTACGCCCGGGCGGCCGGCGCCATGCCCCGGCCGCCGCAGACGGTCCTGGTGGTCACCGCCCGGGTCCAGCGGCTGATGTGGAAGTACGAAGGGATGAGCTACGCCATGATTCTCAAGGACGCGGGTGTGCTGACCCAGCAGATGTACCTCGTCGCCACCGCCATGGGGCTGGCGCCGTGCGCCCTCGGCGCCGGGGACTCCCAGGCCTTCGCCGAGTTGTCCGGGCTCGATCCGCTCGTCGAACCGAGCGTGGCCGACTTCCTGCTCGGCTCGCGCCGTCCCGCCGACACGGGGGCCCGGCCGTGAAGTTCCGGCGGCAGGCGCTGCGTCAGCTGGAGGCGCCCGAGCAGCTCGACCGCGCGGTCCGGCTGACCACAGTGCCGAACTGGCTGGCCACCGTGGCGCTGGTCATCGTCGTGGTGGCCGCCGGGGTCTGGTCGGTGCGTACCGTGGTGCCCCGGACCGTCGAGGCCGCCGGGGTGCTGATCCACTCCAACGGGATCTCCGCCCTCGACGCGCTCGACAGCGGCCAGGTCACCAAGGTGTGGGCGTCGCCGCACCAGCGGGTCACGAAGGGCACGCCCCTCTACAGCCTGCGCACCATGGACGGCAAGGTGCGGGTGGAGAACGCGCCGGGTGACGCGTACGTCGTGGCCTGGCTGGTCTCGGAGGGCGAGATCGTCACCCCCGGCACGCACCTGGCCGACCTGGAACGGCTCGACACCGCCGGGGACGCGTTGCAGGCCGTCGTCTACGCTCCCGCCGTCGCCGCGCCCCTGCTGCAACCGGGCGTACCCGTCGAGGTGGCCGCCGCGGCGGCGCCCCGCAACGTGTTCGGCACCCTGGCCGGCCGGGTGACCACCATCGGCGCCTTCCCGGAGACCGAGGCCTCGCTGCGCGCCTTCCTGGGCACCGGGCCGGACGTCCGGCGGCTGCTCGCCCGGGGCAGCGTGGTCCGGGTGACAGTCACCCTGGAGCCCGACCCGGCGGCCCCGGGTGGCCTGCGCTGGACCAAGTCCCCGCCGCCGTTCCAGCTCAACTCGGCCAGCGAGGTCACCGCCTGGTTCACAGTGGACCAGGAACACCCGATCGACTGGTTGCTGGGACGATGAGCGCGCCCCCGACCGCCGCCACCGGAACGCCGGAGCCTCCCCGCATCCGGCGTCGACGGGTCCGTACGCCCACCCTGATCCAGATGGAGGCGGTGGAGTGCGGCGCCGCCGCGCTCGGCATCCTGCTCGCCCACCACGGCCGGCACGTACCCCTGGAGGAGCTGCGCCGGGTGTGCGGGGTGAGCCGGGACGGCTCCACAGCGGCCACTGTGCTCCGGGGCGCCCGCCGGTACGGGATGGTGGCGAAGGGCTTCCAGATGGACCTGGCCGGCCTGGCCACGGTGGCGCTGCCGGCGGTGCTGTTCTGGCGGTTCGAGCACTTCGTGGTGCTGGAGGGGCTCGGCCGCAAGGTCTTCATAAACGATCCGGCCACCGGCCCCCGCGCGGTGAGCTGGGAGGAGTTCGACGGCGCCTTCACCGGCATCGCGCTCACCATGGAGCCCGGCCCGGAGTTCCGGCCGGGCGGCACCCGCTACCGGCTGGTGCGGGCGCTGGCCGAACGGTGGCGCGGCCCGGGCTCGGCGATCGCGCAGATGCTGCTGCTCGGCCTGCTGATCGCCGTGGTCGGCTTGACCATCCCGGTGATGGCGAAGGTCTTCGTCGACCGGGTGCTGCTCCAGGAGGACCGGGCCGCGTTCGCCGGCCTGGTGGCGGCGGTGGCGGTGGCCACCGTGCTGACCTTCCTGGCCGGCCTGCTCCAGCAACGCCTGACCGTACGCGCGGAGACGGCGCTCGCCCTGAGCAGCGCGGCCCGGTTCTTCCGACATCTGCTGCGGCTGCCGCCGGCCTTCTTCGACCAGCGGCAGGCCGCCGACCTCAGCCAGCGGGTCCGGGGCAACGAGGTGGTCGCCGAGGTGCTCACCCGCCGCGCGGCCACCACGGTGGTGGACACCGGCCTGGTGCTGGCGTACGGGGCGCTGCTCTGCCAGTACGACCTGCTGCTCGGACTCTGCGCGGCGGTCCTCGCCGGGCTGAACGTGAGCGTGCTGCGTTACGTCGCCTCGACCCGGTCGACAGCCGTCGCCGGGCTCCAGGCGGACCGCAGCAAGCTGGTGACCACCGTCTACACCACGGTCCAGATGATCGAGACGGTGAAGGCCGGCGGCGAGGAGGAACGCGCGGTGGCCCGGTTCGCGGCGCGCCACGCCACAGTCGCCACCCGCCAGCAGCGGCTGGGGGTGCCCACCGCTGTGCTCTCCGTCCTGCCCGCGTTCCTCGCCTCCGGGACCACCGCCGTGCTGCTGGGGCTGGGCAGCCGGCAGGTGGTGGCGGAGGCGATGAGCGTCGGCGTGCTGGTCGGCATGCAGAGCCTGGCCGCCGCGATGAACCGGCCGTTGGGCAACCTGACCGCGCTGGGCTCGCGGCTGCAGGACATGAGCGCCGACCTCAACCGGCTGCGGGACGTGGAGCGGTACCCGCTGCCGTCGGCCGGGGACCGGCCCGCCGGGCCGTTGGCGCCGATGGAGGGGCACCTGCGCATCGAGGACGTCACCTTCGGCTACAACCCGCTGGGCCGGCCGCTGCTGGAGAACTTCAGCCTGGACCTGCCGCCGGGTGCCCGGGTGGCGCTCGTCGGGCGGTCGGGCAGCGGCAAGTCGACAGTGGGCCGGCTGGTGGCCGGGCTCTACCGCCCGTGGACCGGGCGGGTCACCGTGGACGGCCTCGAACGGCCGGGGACCGACGACGGCCTCTGGGCGGCCACAGTGGCCATGGTGGACCAGGACCAGCGGCTGTTCGAGGGTACGGTGCGCGACAACGTCACCATGTGGGACCTCACAGTCGCGGACGAGGACGTCGTCACCGCGCTGACCGACGCCTGCCTCTACGACGAGGTGGCGGCCCGGCCGGGCGGCCTGGCCAGCCCGGTACGGGAGAACGCCCGCAACTTCTCCGGCGGGCAGCGGCAGCGGCTCGAGATCGCCCGCGCGCTCGTCCGCAATCCCCGGGTTCTCGTGCTCGACGAGGCGACCAGCGCGCTGGACGCCGAGACCGAACGCCAGATCGACAGGCACCTGCGGCGGCGGGGGGCGACCTGCCTGATCGTGGCCCACCGCCTGTCCACGGTCCGCGACTGCGACCTGATCGTCGTGCTGGACGGCGGCCGGGAGGTGGAGCGCGGCACCCACGAGCAACTGGTCGCCCGCGACGGCGCGTACGCGCGCCTGGTCCGGGACCACTGACCACGACGACCCGAGGAGACGCTGATGAGCGGCGCGGTGGAGAATCCCTCGCCCGGCAATCTGATCGGCTTCTGCGCCGACGGCGTACGCCAGGTCTGCCGCCTCGACGACACGGTGGCGGGCTGGCTGGTGACCGGCGGCGAGGCCGACCTGTTCGCGGTGCGCCGGGCCGGGACGAACCCGTCGCGCCGGCACCACGTGGCCCGGCTGCCGGCGGGTGGCCTGGTGCCGACGTCCACCGCGATCGGTGTGTGGCAGCTGATCCTGGTGCCGCTGCCCGGCACGGACCTGCGCGGACTGTCCCGGCCCCACCTGTCGCTGCTGGAGCGGCAGGTACGGCCCGGCCTCCCGGCGGACGAGGAGGTGTCGCCGCGGGCGCGGCGCGCCGCGGCGGAGCTGGTCGCGGCGGTGGACCTGGTGCTGGTGGCCGTCGCCGACGCGCTGCGCCGCGGGCAGGCGCCCCGGGAGGCGTCCACCCTGAGCGGGCGCGAGATCGTGTCGCTGGCGCAGGGGAGCGCCCTCGTCTCCACCGGCGGTGCCTGGTGGCTGCGCAGCGCCGGCGGGCAGTTGCGCCGCAACGACGGCGGTCCGGCGGAGATGTCGGGGGAGCGGGAGCTGTTGCTGGTCGCCGAGCGGGACTGGGTGGTGGCCGAGTCGCCGTGCGCGGTGGAGAGCCACGGCAGCTGGGACCTGCTGGTCAGCGGTCAGCTCCGGTCGGCGGTCGACCAGCACGTGGTGCGGCTGCTGCGGATGGTGGAGACCCGCGTCGAGGAGGCCGACGCGGCCCTGCTGAGCGGCGTGGAGCGGCGCCGGCAGATCGACGCCGAGGTGCTCGCCGCGGCGGCCCGCCGGTCGCTCGGGGTGATCGGCGCGGGCGGTGCGCTCCCGGTTCCGGACACCGAGGCCGGCTTCGACAGGTACGGGCGGGCGGCCTCGGTGGTCCGGGTGGTCACCGAGGGGATGGGCAGCCCGGTCAACGAGCCGGCCGACCGCAGCGGCGCGCCACTTGACGACCGGGTGGCGGTGCGTGCGGTGTCCCGGGCGTCCAGCCTGTTCCTGCGCGAGGTGCGGCTTCCGGACCGGTGGTGGCGGCGGGACCTGGGGCCGCTCGTGGGGTGGCGGACCGGCGACGACCCGTCCCGTGCCGTCGCGGTGCCGCTGGTGTTCCGCCGGGGCCGCTACCACCACGTCGACCCGGAGACCCGGGCGTACGGGCCGATCGACGCGACGATCGCCGCGACGTTCGCCGCCGAGGCGACCCAGGTGCAGGCGCCGCTGCCGCAGGCCGCCCGGATGCGCCACCTGCTGCGGGCCGGGCTCGTCGGTGCGGCCCGCGACGTGCGCGGGCTGCTCGTCGCCGCCGCCTGCGTGGCGCTGCTGGGCCTGGGCGTGCCGCTGGCCACCGGCGAGGTGCTGGGCCAGTTGGCCCGGCAGGGCGAGGTGGACGGCCTGTTCGGTTTCCTCGCGCTGATGCTCAGCGCCGCTGTGGTCGCGGGACTGGTCGGCGTGGTGCAGAACCTGCGGTTGCTGCGGTTGGAGGGCCGGTTGCAGTCCGGCGCGCACCTGGCGCTCTGGGACCGGCTCATGCGGCTGCCCGCCCGGTTCTTCACCGGTCGCAGCAGTGGTGAGATCGCCAACTCGATGTTGGGGATCTCGTTCGTCGGCGAGGCGCTGAGCGCGCTGCTGCCGCAGCTCGTCTCCGCGGCCGCGACCGTCGCGGTGACCCTCGGCCTGCTCCTGGTGGTCGAGCCCGTGCTCGGGCTGTGGGGGGCGGGGATCGTCGCCGTCACCATGCTGGCCTTCGGCGCGTTCGCCGTCCTGATCGTCCGCCGGCAACGGATCGCGCTTCCGGCCGAGCACCGGGCGGCGGCGATGACCAACCAGTTGCTCGGGGGAATCGTCAAGATCAAGGTGGCGGCCGCCGAGGCCCGGGCGCACGCCCGCTGGTCGGAGGTGGCCGCGGTGGCCCGGGCGGCGCTGCAACGGGTCCGGCAGAGCCAGGCGGGCCTGGTCGCGTTCGCCACGGTGCTGCCGGTCGCCGGTCAACTGGTCCTGTTCGCCGTGCTGATGGGGCCGCTCGCCGGCCGGGTCACGCCGGCCGACTTCTTCGTCCTCAACGTCAGCTTCGCGATGCTGCTCGGCGCGCTGCTCGTGCTGGTGTCGGCCGGGGTCGAAGTGATCGCGGCGGTGCCCCGCCTGGGCGGCCTGCGGGACATCCTGCGCGCCGACCCCGAGGCCCGGCCGGACCGGGTGGACCCGGGCGAGCTGCGCGGTGAGGTCGCACTGCACCGGGTCACCTTCGCCTACCAGCCGGACGAGCCGCCGGTGCTCGTCGACATCGACCTGCACGTGCGCCCGGGTGAGTTCGTCGCCATCGTCGGGCCGAGCGGCTGCGGGAAGTCCACACTGCTCCGGTTGCTGCTCGGTTTCGAACGCCAGCAGCAGGGCGCGGTGCTCTACGACGGCCAGGACCTCGCCGAACTCGACGTGCACGCGGTCCGCCGGCAGTGCGGGGTGGTCCTGCAGGACGGCCAGCTCTTCGCCGGCTCGGTGCGGGACAACATCTGCGGCGCCGGCAGCTTCCCGCTGGACCAGGTCTGGGAGGCGGCGCGGATGGCCGGCCTCGCGGACGACCTGGAGGCGCTGCCGATGGGGATGAGCACCATGGTGCCGTTCGGCGGCGGGACGCTCTCCGTCGGGCAGCGTCAGCGGGTGCTGATCGCCCGCGCGCTGGCTCCCCGGCCCCGGATCATCTTCCTCGACGAGGCGACGAGCGCGCTGGACAACCGGACCCAGGAGGTGGTCACCAGGAGCACCGCGGACCTGGCCGCGACCCGGCTGGTGATCGCCCACCGGCTGTCCACGGTCCGCGCGGCGGACACCATCGTGGTGCTCGAAGCGGGGCGGATCGTCCAGCGGGGCACCTACGACGAGTTGATGGACCAGCCCGACGGGCTGTTCCACCGGCTGGCGCGACGGCAACTCGTGGACCAGCCGGAACGGTCCGACGCCGTGGTGGAGAGCCGGCAGCCGGACGGGCAGCCCGCGACGGGCTGAGGGCCGGTCAGCCGTTGTCGATGACCGCGCCGTCCTCCACGCACACGTCCGTGCCGAGGTGGTTCTCCAGCAGTTCCGCGACGTGCGCCTCGGCCTGGTTCTCCACGGCCAGCCGGAACGCCTCGGTGAGCACGCCGACCACGCCCTGGGTCAACAGCAGGGTCTCCCGGTCGAGGTCGGCCCAGGACGATCGGTTGCCGCTGCGCACCAGCTCCGGCGCGAGGGCCAGCAGCCGGGCGGTGACGGCGGCGACCAGATCGTCGGCGACCGGCCGGAGGCTGTCCAGCACCTCGCTGAGGGTCTGCAACGCCGGCACCGTGCCCACCCGTACCCGATGCAGGTCCAGGGCGGCGCGCAGCGGACGTGGCCGGGAGGTGCGGACGGTGCCGTCGTCGGCCCGTCCGATCACGCCGTGCCGGGTCAGCGCATGGGCCAGCGCGGGACGGTCGGCGGCCAGGCGCTGCAGCATCGCGGTCAGCCCGTCCGGCGCCTCGTCACCGGCCCGGACCCCGAGCATGGCCTCGATGGAGACCAGGTTGAAGCCTTGCCGCTGCAGGGCGAGG
The DNA here is from genome assembly GCF_017872985.1 of Micromonospora sp. HB375. NCBI lineage: Bacteria > Bacillati > Actinomycetota > Actinomycetes > Micromonosporales > Micromonosporaceae > Micromonospora > Micromonospora sp. HB375. The sequence continues at coordinate 466,294 of NZ_JAGGJO010000001.1, forward strand.
ATCGCGTCCAGCCGGCGGACGTGGGAGTCGTCGTAGAGCGCGGCCCGGCCGTGCCGAACCGGTGGGGGCAGCAGCCGCCGGGCCTGGTGGGCGCGGATGTTGCGCGGCGACATGCCGACCTTGCGGGCGAGTTCGTCCACGCTGTACCCGGCCGGGCCGCCGGGTGTCGTCGTCACCTCGTCGATGGTCACGGTGGCCTCCGGCAGCACTCGGTGACGGAACACGGCAGCCGCCGGACCGCTGTCACGGTGGGCGATCCGACGATCGCAGCGTAGGTGCGGGCGCCGCGCGGGTGACAGGCGAGGAATTACTACTTGTTCACACTGATGACAATCATTAGAATCGCCAATCCGCGTCACGCCGTTGATTTCCATTACCCGGCTTTCGCCGCGGCGCGGACCTGTCGCGGCCGCATTCGATGAAATTCCCACTCGTCGGGCGGGCCGGAAGGGCCGGTGGCCCACGATGAATCGGAACCGGCGGCCCGGACCCTCCCGCGCTGCCTGTCGCCGCCCCCGGTGTCGTCGTGGGCGGCCGACCGTCGAAGGGAGCAGGGGTGTGACAAATGTCGATCGAGCGGTCTTCGTGGCCGCGTACAGCCGGCTGGTCGCCGACGTCTGGGCCGACCCGGCCAAGGAGCAGGCGCTCGACCGGGACCCGCGGGGGTTCCTCGCCGGCTATGGCCTTCACCTGCCCGAAGAGGTGCAGGTCCGGGTGGTCCGGGACGTCGCCGACGCCGATCCGGACCTCGAGGTGCAGGTCAAGTCGTGGGAGCTGGCGGAGTCCAGCTGCGCCTTCGTGCTCTTCGTGCCCTCGCTGCTGCCGGTGGCCGAGGCGGAGCTGGCCGAGGACGAGCTGGACAGCGTCGTCGCCGGTCTGGACTCCAGCTGCGCGTGCTGCTGCCCGTGCTGCTGCACCTGACACCGATGTCTGCCGCCCGCCGGCCGGCACGGCAGATTCTGATGGCAGTCAGCGGAAATCCTTGATTGCCGAACCTCGATCTTCCTAGCGTTCTCGCCACAGCAATTAACCGCCCGGCCCGCAGCCCCAGGAAAGGACCGAACGATGAGCAACGACGAGCAGGAATACGGCGCGAGATTCGTGACCAAGTACTCGGAACTGGTCACCGCGGTGTGGCGCAGCGACGAGGAACTGCAGCGGCTCCTCGCCGACCCGACCGGCTACGCGACGGCGGCCGGCCTGCCGGTCGCCCCCGGCGCCACCGTCGAGGTCGACCGCGCCCAGCCCGCCACGCTCTACACCAAGGAGCAGATCGTCGCCGATTGGTCCGGTACGCCCGGCCGGCACGTGCTGCACGTGCCCGAGGTGCCGCTGGTCGACCTCAACGAGCTGACCGAGGCCGAGCTGGAGACCGTCGCCGGCGGCGTGGCGCCGGCGGCCGACAACAACGTCAACATCATCGCCGTCCTCATCGTCTGAGTTCCCCTCCGCACCCCGCCGGGAGCCTCGATGACTGACACGACCGAGACCATCGCGTTCCGATCCGGCACCTACCGGACGGCCACTGTGGAGCAGACCTGGGCACGGGTCGGCGGCATGCTCGACCGGTTCCGGATCACCCGGGTCGCCGACATCACCCGGCTCGACGAGATCGGCCTACCGGTGCACGTCGCCTACCGGCCGGTCGGAGCCACCATGGCGGTGAGCGTCGGCACCGGCGCCACGGCGACGCAGTCCCGGGTCAGCGCGGTGATGGAGAGCATCGAGTCCTGGCATGCCGAGAACCTCCGGCCGGGGACCGCCGTCCGGTCCCCGGCCGAGGCACTCGACCTGCCGTACGACGTCCGGTGGCTGCACCTGGCGGAGCGGTCGCCCCTGACCCCCGCCGTCGAACTCGACTGGGTGGCCGGCCGTGGGCTGGTGACCGGAGCGCCCTGCCTGGTGCCGCGCGCCACGATCGAACTCGACTTCACCGTCCGGCGGGGCTGGGACCGCGCCCTGTTCACCCCCAGCAGCAACGGGCTGGCCACCGGCAACACCTTCGCCGAGGCCAGCCTGCACGCCCTGCTGGAGGTCGTCGAGCGCGACTGCATCGCCCCGTACTGCACCTCGCCGCTCGCCGAGCGCACCTACACCGACCCGGGCACCGCCACGAACGCGATGACCCGCACCGTGCACGAGGCGCTGGTGCGGGCCGGCTGCTGGGTGGAGGTCTGCGACATCACGAACGCGGTCGGCGTGCCCTGCTACGCCGCCTCGATCTGGTCCCCCGACCTGCCGGTCACCTTCGGCGGCTTCGGCTGCCACGTGGATCCGGAGATCGCTGTCGGCCGGGCCATGTCGGAGGCGGCACAGTCGCGGCTGGTCATGGTCTCCGGGGCCCGGGACGACATCGACGCCACCGCGTACCACGACGTCGGCGCGCCGCCGGTGCCGCCACCCACCGTCGACCGGCCGGTCCGGGCGGTCCGCCGCGACCCCCCGCCCGCCGGGGACGTGACCCAGGTGCTGTGCGAGCTCGCGTCGCGGGTGCAGCGGATCACCGGCGTCGAGCCGTTCAGCGTCGACCTGACGCACGACGACATCGGCATCCCGGTGAGCAAGGTGTTCGCCCCCGGCCTGCGGATGTTCGACGAGCGGGCCCTGAGTACCCGACCAGGAGTGCCCCGTGACTGACGTCGTCTTCATCGGTCCGAGCCTGCCGGCCGACGAGGTCGGCCGGCTGCTGCCCGACGCGGTGGTGCTGCCGCCCGTCGCGCACGGCGACCTGCTCCGCCTGGACGTCGGCCCCGGCGACCGGGTCCTCGTCGTCGACGGGTTCTTCATGCAACACCCGCCCGTACGCCACCGGGAGATCCTCGACCTGCTCGACCGCGGGGTGACAGTGGCCGGCGCGGCCAGCATGGGTGCGCTGCGCGCCGCCGAGCTGTGGCCGTTCGGCATGCGTGGCGTGGGCGAGGTGTTCCAGCTCTACCGCGACGGTGTCGTCACCGGCGACGACGAGGTGGCGGTGGTGCACGGGCCCGCCGAGGAGGGCCACCGCACGTTGAGCGAGCCGCTCGTGAACATCCGGGTCGAGCTGCGCCGCGCCGTCGCCGCCGGGGTGCTCGGCCAGGCCGAGGCCACGCTGTTGCTGGACGTCGCCCGGGACCTGCCGTTCCGGCGGCGGTCGTACCGCGCGCTGGAGCGCACCGCGCCACCCGGGGCCGCGGCCGTGGTGGACCGGTTCCTGACCTGGCGCCGGCACGACCCCTGGGACGCCAAGGGCGCCGATGCGCGGCTGCTGCTGTCGATGGCGGCGGCAGACGCGCCGGAGCTGTGCCCGGCGCACGCCGGCGACCAGCCGATCGACAACCTCCACACCCGCTTCCTCGACAGCTGGCGGTCGCGGTTCGCCGGGAAGCAGGTCGGTGGGCACTGGGTCAGCGACCGGGACGCCGCGGCGGTGCTGATGCTGCTGCACCCCGAGGCGCCGGCCTGGCACCGGCGTGGGGTGCTGGCCGGGCTGGCCGAGGTCGACATCGCCGACCCGGCGGTCGAGGAACGCGCCCACCAGGCGGCGCGCGAGCGCGGCCTGACCGGCACGGCGCCGGGTGGGTGGGACTGGCTCACCGACCGGGAACGGGGCATCGGCGACCGCGAGGCGGTGCTGCGGGTGCTGGTGCGGGCGTTCGGCACCACGCCGTACCGCAGCCTGGCGCTGTGGATGGTCGCGGCGCCGCTGCGTACCCCCGCGTTGCTCGCGGCGGCGCGGCAGGTCGCGGCGACCGCGGCGTCGCTGAACGAGACGCTCGTCCCGCGTACGACGGGACACCGCCGCCCGGGCGGCCGGCTCCACTTCCGCACCGAGGTGGTCGACGAGTGCTTCGCGCGGTTGTGGGGCTGCGACGCCGACGGGCTGGAGTCGGCGGCGTGGGACCGGGGCTTCGACGGCCTGGCGTCGTTCCGGTTCGCCGCCGAGCCGCTCGTGGCGTACGTCAAGGCGTTCGGCGCCCCGCGACTGCCGGCGGTGGCGCAGGGCGCGCAGGAGGACATTCCGGCCGGTTGCACGGCCCGGGTCGGCTGAGGAGGCGTCGATGAGCGGAACGGTGAAGGCGGCACTAATCTACCCCCCGCTGACCGACCCCACCTCGGGGTACCACTCCCTGAACTACCTCGACTCGTACGCCCGGGCACAGGGGCACCGGCCGGCGGAGATCATCGACGCCAACATCGAGGCGTTCCACCACTCGTACACGCCGTCGGCGTACGAGTGGCTGCGACGGGAGCTGTCCCGGTCCTCGACCGACGACCTCAGCGGCCCGGACGCGCTGATGGCCCGGGCGAACCACCTCGGCCTGCCCGACCCCGATCCGGAGCGGCTGCGCCGGTCGATCGGGGTGTTGCAGGATCCGAACCTGTTCTACGACTACCGGCACTACCAGGACGCGGTCGAAGGCGTGATCTCCTGGATGGACGCGCTCGGCGCGGTCGGGTTCCCCGGGCAGTTCCGCGCCGGCTTCCGGCTGCAGCCACCGCCGATGATCTCGATCGGCTCGGTGGCCGCGCTCACCGACGAGGCGCTGCTCGGTCGGCTCAACAAGCCCTTCCAGCCGTACTACGAGGACGTGCTGATCCCGCGGCTGGCCGCCGGTGGCCACCAGGTGATCGGGATCAGCGCCACCTATCAGTGGCAGCTTCCGTTCGCGCTCTGGATCGCCCGGCTCGTCCGCCGGGCCTGCCCGGACGTCTTCCTCGTCGCGGGTGGCACGGAGATCTCCGACGTCTGGAAGTGCGCCAGCAGACCCGAGTACGTCTTCCAGGTGCTCGCCGACTTCGACGCGATCGTGGTCGGGGAGGGGGAGAGCGCGTACACGGAGATCCTGGACGCGGTGGCGACCGGCACCCTGCCGGCCGGGCACCCCAACGTCCGCCTGCACCCCAAGTACGGCCGCCAGCGCCAGCTGCCCCTGCGCTACGAGCGTCTGGCGCAGGTGCCGGTCCCGGACTTCTCCGGTCTGCCCTGGGACCTCTACCTCAGCCCGGAACGGTTCGTCTACTACTCGCCGACCCGCGGCTGCTACTGGAACAAGTGCACGTTCTGCGACTACGGCCTGAACACCGACGGCCCGACGAGCCCGTGGCGGCAGGACACGGTCGGCAAGATGATCACGGACGTCACCGAGCTGTCGAAGTTCGCCAAGTTCATCTACTTCTCCGTGGACGTGCTCGCTCCCGCGACCATCCTGCGCTTCGCCGAGCAGGTCGTGGAGCGCGGGCTCGACTTCCGCTGGGGCGCCGAGATCCGGCTGGAGAAGTACTGGTCGGACGAGCGCTGCGAGCTGCTGCGGCGCAGCGGATGCGTGGCCGTGTCGGTCGGTTTCGAGTCCGGCAACCAGCGCATCCTCGACCTGATCGACAAGGGCACCAGACCGGAGCAGGTACGGCGCACCATGACCGCGATGACGAAGGCCAACATCGGCGTGCAGATGATGGGCTTCACCGGCTTTCCCACCGAGACCCGCGAGGAGGCGCTGGACAGCATCGCGTTCCTGCGCGACAACCCCGACCTGTGGACCCTCGGCGGGCTCGGCGACTTCATGCTGACCCCGGGCGCCATCGTCGCCAAGGAGCCGGACCGGTTCGGCATCACGAACGTACGGCCGGTGGAGGGTTCGGACATCGTCCGGATGCTCCGGTACGACGAGCCGGTGACCGAGGCGGCGCAGGCCGAGGTCGCCCGGGCCAAGGCCGACCTCAACCCGGGACACTTCCACCGTCCCTGGCTGGGCAGCACCGACACCCCGCACACGTTCTTCTACCACGACCGGTACGGCACCGCGGTACGTGGTGTGCTCGCCCACGACCGGGTGCGGCACGACACCGACGACCGGACCGAGTTCCTCGCCAACGGCGCGTTCGTGGACCGCGACGACGAGCAGGTCTGGGACGCGTACCGGCGGATCCGGTCCGACGAGCAGGAGGGTGTCCCCGGTGACCTGCCGGCGAACCGGCACCTGTTCCGCCGCACCGACGGCCAGGTGTTCGCGCTCAACCGCAGCAGCCGTCTGTTCCTGGACCTGTTCAGCACGCCGCTCACGCTCGCCGAGGCGCAGCGTCGGCTCTGGATCGTCGAACCGGCGGTCGCCGACCGGGTCTGGCGCACGTTCATCGGGCAGCGGCTGATCCGCCGGCACCAGCTCCCGGCCCCGGCGCGGCCGACGCGGTGACCCGAGCGCCGGTCGGGCCGGCGCACCCCGCCGAGTGGGATTTTGCACTCCCAGTGCACTTGTTTCCGGTTTCGCTGCTGCCTAGCGTCAGGCCATGGCTGACTCGTGGACGTTCGCTGTGGCCCGTGACGACCTCGCCCGCACCACGCTCGCCGACGGCGCGGCGCCCGCCCTCGCCGACGGGGAGGTGCTGCTGCGCGTGGACCGGGTCGGCCTGACCGCCAACAACGTGACGTACGCGGTGCTCGGCGAGGCGATGCGCTACTGGGAGTTCTTCCCGCCCGAGCCGCGCGGGCTCGACCGGCGGTGGGGACTGCCGCCGCTGTGGGGCTTCGCCGAGGTGGTTGCATCCACAGTGTCAGGAGTCGAGCCGGGCGTGCGGGTCTACGGCTACCTGCCGCCCGCCGGCCACCTCGTGGTACGCCCGGAGCGGGTGGACGGGACCGGCTTCCGGGACGCCAGCCCGCACCGGGCCGGGCTGCCCTCGCCGTACAACTCCTACCGGTCGACCACCGGCGACCCCGCGTACCGGGCGGAGCAGGAGGACCTGCTGATCCTGTTCCGGCCGCTGTTCTTCACCTCGTTCATGCTCGCCGACCAGGTCGTCGACAACGACTGGTACGGCGCGGAATCGCTTGTGCTGTCGTCGGCGTCGAGCAAGACGGCGTACGCCGCCGCGTTCGAGCTGCACGGCCGCGGCCATCGCCTGATCGGGCTCACCTCACCCGGCAACCTCGCCTTCACCAGGTCGCTCGGCTGCTACGACGATGTCCTCGCGTACGACGACATCGCGGCGCTCGACGTCGTGCCGACGGTCTACCTCGACCTGTCCGGCGCGCCCGCGCACCGGGCCGCCCTGCGGGCCCACCTCGGCGACCGGCTCGTCCGGGACATCGCCGTCGGCCTGACCCGGCAGACGCCGAACGCCGACGCCGCCGAGGAGGTCTTCTTCGCGCCGGTCCAGATGCGCAAGCGCAGCCGGGACTGGGGCCGCGACGGCCTCGACGCCCGGTTCGCCGACGCCTGGCAGCGGTTCTCGCAGGTGGTGAGCGGATGGCTCGACGTGCGGACCGGCGCCGGTCCGGAGGCGCTGCGGGACGCCTGGCTCGACGTCCTCGCCGGCCGTACGCCGCCCCGGGTGGGCCACGTCGTGCAGCTCTGAGAGCGTCAGCGGTCGAGGTAGGCGGACAGGCCGCCGAGCTCCTCGTTGGCGATGAAGACCGAACGGACGTTGATGACGGCTTCCTCGACGTGCACCGGGCAGCCCCACGCCGAGTCGCCCCACGAGTCGGCGACCTTGATCTCGGCGGGCGCGGCGCAGCCGTCGCTGCCGCCGAGCTGACACCGCTCGGGGCGGGGAGTGGCGGCCTGCGCGGCGGCGGCGGCGCGCAGCCGGGCGGTGAGTTCCGCCGCCGCGGCGGCGCGCTGTTCCGCCTCGGCCCGTAGCTCCCGCTCCGCCCGCACCACCCGGGCCAGCTCGTCGTGGGCGGCTCGCGCACGGGCGTCCGCTTCGGACTTCGCCTGTTCGATGTGGTGACGTTCGATGGCCAGGGCGGCGGTGCCGGTGAAGACCCGGGCGAGGGCCAGATCGGTGTCCCGCGGGACGCGCGGGGTGCGGTGGTACATGGCGAACGTGCCGAGCAGGCTGCCGTCGCGGGCCAGGATCGGCGTGGACCAGCAGGCGGCGAGTCCGGCCCGCTCGGCCAGATCGCGGAAGTCGGCCCAGAACGGGTCGGTGGCGATGTCGGTGACGACGACCGGCTCCCGCCGGTGCGCAGCGGTGCCGCACGATCCGACGCCCTCACCGGTGGCGATCCCGTCGATGGCCTCGTTGTAGAAGTCGGGCAGGCTGGGCGCGGCGCCGTGGCGCAGGTGCCGGCCGTCGGCGTCGGCGAGCAGGACGGAGACGAGCACCTCCTGCGGCGCGAGGTTCTCGATGCAGCGGGCCATCCCGTCGAGCACCTCGGTCAGGGGCGCCTGCCGGGCGATCTGCTCCAGCATGGCGCGGTGTTCGGCCATCAGCCGTTGCGCGTGCTTGACCTGCGTGGTCTCCACCCCGATCACGCGGATCCCGGTCACCGTGCCGGCGGGGTCGCGGCGCGCCTCGTAGGTGAAGTCGAAGAACGCCTCCCGCGCGTGCGAGCCGGTGCCCAGCATGATCCGGGCGTCGTGACCGGTGTAGGACTCGCCCGTCCGGTAGACCTCGTCCAGCAGGGCGATGAAGCCCTGGCCGTCCAGTTCCGGCATCAACTCGGCGAGCGGAACTCCGGTACGTGCGCGTTCCTCACCGATGGCGGCGAAGAATGCCGGGTTCGCCGCCTCCACCACGTGCGTCGGCCCGGCGAGCGCCGCGAAGACGGCGATGGACTTGCCGAACAGCGTCCGCAGATCCTCGTCCGCCGGCCTGGGCAGGTCCTGGCCTGATAGCGCCGTCATGCCTGGTCTTCCTCCCCGCCGCTTCGTCGACCGTCGCAAGATTACGGGTCAGTGACCGACGTTCACATCTTGGCATCGACGTCCGCCTCCGTTACCGTCGTGGGAACGCTCCCACGAACTTAGATACGTCGATGTGATCAGGAGGAAACACGTCGTGGCTATCCTCTCCGCCCGCCGCAGGTCAGCGGCCATCAGCGTGGCGGCCGTAGCGGGTCTCGCCGCCGCCGGCGTCGGCCTCGCCGTCGGCGGCGCGTCCGCCGGCACCGTGTCCGGATCGCTCTACCGCGACCCGTCCTCGGCGGTCGTCCGCTGGGTCGCCGCCAACCCGGGCGACTCCCGCGCCGCCGTCATCCGCGACAAGATCGCCAGCCAGCCGCAGGCCCGCTGGTACGCCAACTTCAACCCGTCGACCATCCAGTCCGAGGTCTCCGCGTTCATCGGCGCCGCCAACTCGGCGCAGCAGATCCCGGTGCTGTCGGTGTACGAGATCACCAACCGCGACTGCGGCGGCGCCAGCGCCGGTGGCGCGCCGGACCTCAACCAGTACCAGACCTGGGTGTCCAACTTCGCCCGCGGGCTCGGCAACCAGACGGTCCTGATCATCCTGGAGACCGACTCGCTGGCCCTGCAGACCTGCCTGAGCACCAGCGAGCTGAACGCCCGCAACCAGGCGCTCACCACGGCGACCCAGACCATCAAGTCGGGCAACCCCAACGCCAAGGTGTACCTCGACGGCGGCCACTCCACCTGGAACAGCGCGAACGACACGGCCAACCGGCTCCGCGCGGCCGGCGTGCAGTACGCCGACGGCTTCTTCACCAACGTGTCGAACTTCAACCCCACGTCCAGCGAGGCGAACTTCGGCCGGGCCGTCATCTCCGCCCTCAACGGCATGGGCATCTCCGGCAAGCGGCAGGTCATCGACACCAGCCGCAACGGCGGAGCGGCCGGGGACTGGTGCGCCGACGACAACACCGACCGGCGCATCGGGCAGTACCCCACGACGAACACCGGCGACGCCAACATCGATGCGTACCTCTGGGTGAAGCCGCCGGGTGAGGCGGACGGCTGCCGCTACACGGCCGGTTCGTTCCAGCCGGACCTGGCCTTCAGCCTGGCCAACGGCGCGCCCAACCCGCCCACCACCACGCCGCCGACGACCAACCCGCCGACCACTGCTCCGCCCACCACCGCGCCGCCGACGACCGCGCCGCCGACCACGGCGCCCCCGACCACGCCGCCGCCGGGCGGTAACGGCTGCTCCGCGTCGGTCGCGATCAACCAGTGGAACGGCGGCTTCACCGCGAGCGTGAACGTCACCGCCGGCTCGGCGAGCATCAACGGCTGGACCGTGACCGTCGCGCTGCCCGGCGGCGCGGCGATCACCGGCACCTGGAACGCCCAGGCCAGCGGCACCAGCGGCACCGTCCGGTTCACGAACGTCGGCTACAACGGCCAGGTCGGCGCCGGGCAGACGACCAACTTCGGCTTCCAGGGCACCGGCACCGGTCAGGGCGCGACGGCCACCTGCGCCGCCTGACCCGCACGACACCTGCGGGCCCGGCACGGAGGAACACTCCTCCGCGCCGGGCCCGTCCCCGTGCTCCTGGTCGACGCGGCTCGCCCAGGCGGCCGGCGAGGGTTAGGCTGTCGATGCGGGGTATCGACGGCTGATCGCCGACCCCCTGCCCTTCCCACGGTTTCCCAGCCGCGACGACTGAGTCGAGTGCTGCCGTGCAGATTCCCTTGGAGCACGACGTGCCCGACAAGACGTTCGCCCTGAACCCCTTCAGCATCGAGGGGGCCGAGGTCACCGACGAGGAGCGCAGTCCGGCCGCGGACATCAGCGCCGCCTCCATGACCCGCCTGCGCAGCCCGTTCGCCGCGGAGGAGCCCGCCCGCGAGCGGGGCCCGGAGTCCACCGCGCGCTGACGACGAGAGTCACGCCGGCGCGTGGCGCCGCGCTCTCCTCAGGTTGAGGGCCAGCTCCTCACGGTTCTGGTGCGCGTGCCGGATCCACGCGGGCTGACCCGGGCCGGTGCGCCACGACTCGCTCAGTGGGCTGTTGTCCACGGTGTCGAAGCCGAACTGGTCGTACAGCCGCGTCACCAGAGCAACCGCCTCCGGGAAGTTGCTGGAGACGGAGAGCGCCAGCCGGTCACTGGCGCCCGCGGGCCGGGCGGAGGTGAGCAGGCGGGGCGCCTGGATGTGGGTGAACGCCTTGGCGACCTTCGACGCGGGAAGCTGCTCCTGGCGTAGCTCGTGGACCGTCTTCTCGCCCGAGTCGAGGACCGGGATGTTCCCGTCGCGCCAGACCATGTAGTTGTTCGTGTCCAGGACGATCTTGCCCGCGAGTTCCTCGGCCGGCATGTCGTTGACGACCTTCAGAGGTACGGCGACGACGGCGAAGTCGCCCGCCGCCGCGGCCTCCCTGGCGTACGCCGCCCGCGCCGACGGACCCAGCTCGGTGACGAGGCCCGCCAACGTCTCGGGCCTGCGCGAGTTGGCGATGACGACCGAGTACCCGGCCGCGATCGCCGCCCGTGCGATCTGGCTGCCGACCTCGCCCGCGCCGATGATGCCGATGGTTGTCATGGGTTCCCCTCCCGGCTGTCGGTCGCGGCTACCAGTTCAGGTGCCCGAACTCGTCCTGGAGCGTCCCGGTCGGGCCGTCCGTGGGCAGCGTCGCCAGACGTACGACGATCCGGGCGCTCTCGGCCGGTGACCTGCCACCGCCGAGCGCGGCGGTCATGTCGGTGGCGGTGAAGCCCGGCTCGACCGCGTTGAACTTGATGCCCGGCTGGGACCGGGCGTACTTGACGGTGATCATGGTGGCGGCAGCCTTGGACGCCGAGTAGAGCGGGAACCCCAGATCGAACTCCGGCCGGTCCGGGTTGTTCGTCGCCCAGAAGGAGCCCGCGCTGCTCGACACCGTGACCACGGTGGGGTTGGCGGATCTGCGCAGCAGGGGCAGTGCCGCCTCGGTGACCCGGATGATCCCGACCACGTTGGTGTCGAACACCCGCAGCGCTGTGGGTCCGTCGACGGGGCCGCTCTCGACGATGCCCGCGTTGTTGACCAGGACGTCGAGCCGGCCGTGGGCCGCGTCGATGGTCGACAGGGCCTCGGTCACCGAGGCGTCGTCGGTCACGTCCAGGTGCAGGAACCGCGCGCCGAGCGTCGCTGCCGCCTCCTCGCCCTTGCGCTTGTCGCGCGCCCCGACGTAGACGATGTGCCCCAGGTCCAGAAGCTGCCCGGCGGTCGCGAAACCGATGCCCTTGTTCGCGCCGGTGATCAACGTGACGGTCATGCGTCTCCCTCGGTCTTTTGTACTGATCGGTTGTGACGTCACCGTAGCAAGGTTCTGTACCGATCGGTTGGTGCGCTGCGTCACTTCTGTACCGAGCGGTAGAGTAGGTGCATGGGCACTTCGACACCGGGACGGCCGCGAGCCTTCGACGAGCAGACGGTCCTCGACCGGGCCGCCGAGGTCTTCTGGCGGCACGGTTACGAAGGCGCGTCGCTCAGCTCCCTCACCAGCGCCATGGGCATCAACCGGCCGAGCCTGTACGCCACCTTCGGCAGCAAGGAGGAGCTGTTCCGGCGTGCCTTCGCCCGCTACCACGAGACCAACCTGGCCAACGCCCGCGCCGCACTAGAACAACCCACCGCGTACGCCGCCGTGGAGAGCTTCCTGCGCGCCAGCGCCGACGCGCTCACCGCCGACGACCACCCCGCCGGCTGCCTCTCCATCCAAGGAGGGCTCTCCTGTTCCCCGGAGAACACCCGCATCTCCGAGATGCTGGCCGCCGGCCGGGCCGCCACCGAGACCGCGCTGGAGGAACGGCTCTCCCGCGCGGCGAAGGAAGGCGACCTCCCGGAAGGCGTCGACAGCCGGGCGCTCGCCCGGTTCGTGATGGCGCTCAGCGAGGGCCACGCCGTGCACGCCGCAGCCGGCGCGAGCCGCGAAGACCTCCAGGCCTCGGTCGACGTCGCGCTGCGGGTGCTCAACCTCGTACCCGGCCCGGCGACCCCCACCTGATCTCAGGAGAACCGATGCGGGAGGACGAACTGCGGGACCTGGTGCGGCGCAGCCCCTGGCTGATCCGGGTGCTGGGCGTCGTTCGGGACTGCGGCCTCCCGGACGCCTGGATCGGCGCGGGCGTCATCCGCGACCTCGTCTGGGGCGAGCGGTACGGCCACGGGTTCGACCCCTCGTCCGTGCGCGACGTCGACGTGGTCTTCCTCGACCCGGCGGACCTGAGCCGTGACAACGACGACCGGGCCACCCGGCGACTGGTGGCGGGATGGTCGGATCCGCCGTGGGAGGCGAAGAACCAGGCCGCCGTGCACACCTGGTATCCCGCCAAGTTCGGCGGTGGCCCGGTGACACCGCTGCGCACCGTCGCCGACGCGGTCGCCACCTGGCCCGAGTACGCCACCGCCGTGGCTGTACGCCTCGACACGTACGAACAGATCGCGGTGTGTGCGCCGCACGGCCTCGACGACCTGCTCGACGGCGTGTGGCGACGCAACCCGACCAGGGTCAGCCCGGAGGTCTCCCGGCAACGACTGGCCCGTCACCGCCCCGCCGAACGCTGGCCCGGCGTCCGCGTCGTTACCTGAGCCGGTGCTCGCCCGGCTCAGCGCGGGCCCAGCCCGGTCCGCCCGTCGGCGAGTTCGCGCACGACATCCAGGTGGCCGGCATGTCGGGCGGTCTCCTCGATGACGTGCAGAACAATCCGGCGCAGGTCAGTGGTCTGCGAAGCCAGCGGCTCCTCCGGGTGCCGGCCGACAGGTTCCGCCGTCAACGGCGCCGCGGCGATGATCGCGTCCGAGATCCGGCACTGGTCGCGATAGAAGTCGAAGACCTGGTCCGGCGATCGAGACGTGCGCAGCGGTGTGTTCTCGTCCGGCCAGGGCAGTGGCTCCACCGAACCGCGAAAGACCTCCTGGAACCAGTGGCGCTCCGCGTGACCGAGGTGCTCCACCAGGCCGAGCGGCGACCATCCGGAGGGCAGGGCGGACGTCCGCAGCGCGGTCGGGTCCAGATCAGCCAGGATGGCTCGGACGCTGGCGCGCTGGTATTCGAGGAATTCGCACAGCGTGGCCTTCTCTGCATCGATCTTCGTCACGCCGGCAGGCTAGCGGCCGACGCCGACACTTTCGGGGCGTCATGATCTTCGATGAGGTGTGCGGTGGGGCTCAGCTGTCGGCGCGGCCCCGCACGTGCCTGCTGGGGTTCGCCGCTGACCCTGACGGCGGTCGACCAGAAAATCTGGGTCGGAACGACTAGACATCCTCGGCGGCGTGGAATAATCTTCTTCGAGTCGAGAGAGAAGATCCGTCAAGACGCAGACGGGGCCGCCCGGCCGTGAGGTCACGACGGACGGTGAAAAGCGGAATTCGTTCCGCGTAGAACGGCAGTAGGAGCACGTCAGCCTCAACGTGTGACGCACGATGGGGCACGCAGGTGGGGCCAAGGCTTGCTCAGGGCTCCAGCTGATGTTCGCCGCATGTGTCGGGGCCATGAAGTTGCGTGGGCTCCGGCGCCGGCGGACCGTACGACCGCAAGGGTGAGAAGTAGCAGAGGAAAGGGAGGGCCGTACACCGTTGGATCGCCCGCCAGCAGCCGTCATTCCAGGCTCGGCGGACACCGCAGTTTCCATCGAACGAGAGGTGGTCTCCGGTCACGCATATGCGATCCTCGCACCCGAAGCCTTCGATGGCTGGTGCGGATACGACAAGCCGACTTTCCTGTCGGTAGATGGTGTTCTGACCCGTTAACCCTGGGCCCCGGCGCTTATGCGCCGGGGCCCTCGATGTGGAGGTGACATGGGGCGAAACCCCGATGACATGTTCGGCGACGAGAACACTCCGGCCTACACCATCGGTCAGGCCGCAGAGATGCTCGGCACCACGCAGGACTTCCTGCGCCGCCTGGACGAGGCGAAACTGATCAACCCGCACCGCTCTGCCGGCGGGCACCGCCGCTACTCCCGCTACCAGTTGCGCCTGGCCGCCCGGGCCCGCGAGATGGTGGATCAGGGCACGGCGCTGGAAGCCGCCTGTCGGATCATCATCCTGGAAGACCAGCTCGAGGAAGCCCTGCGGCAGAACGAGAAGCAGTAGCGTGGGGCCACGGCGGCAGACTGGCCGGCCCGCTCCCGGCTCGGTCCTGGTAGCCCGTACTCCTGCTTGTCGCGCCTCTTCGCATCCCGGCGATCGGCCGGGATGTTGCTGTTCGTGACCTACGGCCCGAGGCGGGCCGTAGGCCGCCGGTGCCCGCGCGCGGCGGATCGGCGTGTGGCCAGACCCACTCACCGCCATCGGCTCCACGACGGATCATGTGCTACGGTGGCCGGGTTGCAGTTTTGATTTCCGTAGACGTTTTCCGGCGCCTGATGGGGCATCTGAAACCCATCCAGGCGCTTTTCGTTTTTCGTGTCGTTTCGACGCGGGTGATCAACGCGGCGGCGTAAGGGTCCGCACCGTGCGGTCTCTAACAGCCTGCGAAGGAGCAGACATGACTACAGGCACCGTGAAGTGGTTTAACGCCGACAAGGGCTTCGGCTTCATCAGCCCGGACGACGGCGGCGCCGACGTCTTCGCCCACTTCTCCGCGATCTCGGCGAGCGGCTTCCGCAGCCTCGACGAGAACCAGAAGGTGGAGTTCGACGTCACCCAGGGCCAGAAGGGCCCGCAGGCGGAGAACATCCGCCCGCTCTGATCCACACCCGCCGAACGGCGGCCCGACTGATTCAGCGGGCCGCCGTTCGGCGTCTCATGCGCTCACCACGGCCAAGCATCGACCCTTGTCCCTCACGAGCCGGATACCGCACTGCCGCCGCCCTGACGGTCGAGGCACGTACGGTCGCGGTCCAGTTGGAGCACGCCATGGTCGGACTCGACGCCTTCCTCTGTGCACGGCGCTACATTCTGAAGGGTTGATGACAATGACGACGACCTACTCCGGCCCTGCGAGGCTGATCCTGGTCGACGGCGCCTGCATCTCCGGCATGGCTTCCCTCAGTACCAACCAGCGCGGAGGACTCAACGGCTGGGGCGGCACGTTCCGTCCGGACGAGATCACGACAGACCTTCGCAACGCAGACCAGGGGCTGCAATTGGAGCTGCCCTATGATCGGGTAGGGACAGTCGCCGTCACCCGCATACGCAAGCTACTCGCCACGCAGGTATTGATGTCGCTGGCAGGCCGCGGACCCGCACCATTCTGATGGTACGCCGTACGGCCGCCGCTACATCGCGGCTCGACGCGTGCGCGCACCTGGCTCTGTCGGCTCCGCCTCAAAATGACCCCCGTGCGCCAGATGACGGCCGAGATCACCTCGGGGCAGGAGCCGGCCGCCAGGCCGGCGGATGCGGTCACGGACGAGCAGTTGATCGCGATGCTGGCCGATCGGGCTCGCGGTGACGGATTTGAAGCTGACCGATGAGGGTGGACTGCTGCAGCAGATGACGAAGCGGGTCCTCGAATCGGCACTGGGCGGCGAGATCACCGACCACGTCGGCTACGACAAGCACGCGGGGCGGACCCGACCCGGCTGGCGATCGTGAGTCGCGATGTCCCGCAGCCGTGCTGGCCTCGACCGTCCCACCGGCCAGGGCTGCCCTGACGAGAGCTCAACCTGCTCGCCGACCCGCGCCCCCGGGCTCGTCCGCGCCCAGGCCGGCACCCCGGGTGCCGCACCCGGTGACCGGGGGTGTGGAAGCACGCCGCGAGGCGTACGGTGAAGATGTCACCCGAGTCCCCGGTGGCCGCCAAGCCGTCGCCACCACTCTGCCCGGTCGGTCCCGACCGTCACTCTCATCGTGGCAAGCCTGTGGTGCGATCCAGACAGTGCTTTCGCACGGCCGCCCGTGAGTGCGATCCTCTCGGACGGCTCCGCAGGGGAGAGCGTCCTATGACCATCGCCAGACAGCGGATCGTCAGTCTTCTCCGCCGACGCGGCCAGCGGATCAGGGCCGACTGGGTCGAGCGGGAACTGCCGGAGCAGATAGACCCGGAGAAGCACGCCGGGCTGCTCGCCATCCTGCGCCTCGACCCGGCCGATCTCGTCGACCCGCCTCGTACTCCGCTCGGACCGTCCGCCTGACCGCCGAGAGCGATCTGACCAACCGGCCGGCCCGTCGACGCCCCCTGCTCCCTTCCCCAGGAGCCCACCACCATCGAAAGAGGTCCGCGCATGGTCAGGTTCGGTCCCGTCCCCACCGGTGTGCAGTCCGGCCCCGAGATCAACGATCGGCCACGGCCTACGCCGGACGGCCGTGCCGGGAGCCCGGTGACCCTCGTGCACCGCGTCACCCCCTGCACCACCACCCGTTCGGACCTTCCCGGCGCCCGCCCGGACGCCGGCGTACCGGAGAGGCGGATCTGATGGTCCGCTCTGCCAAGGACCGCATGACGTGGGTCTGCACCGGTGAGCCGCCGGTGGCACGCCTGCGGCTGGCCGACTCGCCGTCCAGCCGGTCGATGCTCGACGGCGGCTGGTGGCCGACGTCACGAGAACCGGTTGTCGAGTTGTGCAGCCTCGTCACAGCGCTCACCGCCCGGCGTGGCGGCGTGATCGAACGGATCATGCTTCAGCCCGATGCCTGGGACCGGCACCCCGGCCGGATCGGCGTCGGTGGTGCCGTGGTGAGGGTGGGTTGGTTCACCAGTCTCGCGGCCGAGCTGGTGATTCTTACAGGCCCACGGGATCTGCGAGTCGACCTGGCCGTGGTCGCACCTGGGGCCACCCATGCCGTGGCGACGGCGACCATGCTCGCGGCTTCGCGTCCCGCCGACAGCACGCGCGCCACTGGTGAGACGTCCATACCGTCCCACCCCCGCCAGGGACGGTCGGCGCGAGCCGACGACGACGTCGCCGGCTGGGAGACCGAAGGCGGCCACGTTCAGCGCGATCGCCCACCCACCGCGCCGGCCCGGACCTGAACGCTCCGACTCTGCCGAAGCCACCACTGACCGAATCCCGCCCGGGCCCTTGCAGGTGACCATCAGATGCAGGCAGACGGGGGCGTCGATGGTGTTCGTGCCCACTGTGACGGCGCCGGTCCGGCCGGCGCGCGGCACCGATCCGGTACACGCCGGGAGTCGACGTGGTAACCCTGCTGGGTGAGACGATCCGTTTCCTACGTCGCCGACGAGGGTACTGACCTCAGGCTGCATCCGACGTCCTAGCCGGATCGCGGCGGTCGCCCGGACTCCCGCGGCCTGTCGTCCGCACCTCCCGCACACGCTTGCCGCACTCGGAGACGTGAACCTTCCTGTGCGGTGGGAGATCCGAGGAGTCCCATGTCGAGCTCGACTGCCTGTCCTCCCGTCACCGAATTCGCCGACACTTCACCTCCGCACCGGAAGCCCGCGGGCGGCAGTGACTTCGCCGTGCTCAACCGACGGGTCGTCCGGGCCGGTCTGCTCGAACGGCGTCCCACTTACTACGCCGTACGGATGGTCACGGTGGCATCGATGCTGGTGGCCGGATGGACAGCGTTGTGGTTGGTCGGAGCGTCCTGGTGGACCCTCGCCGTCGCCGCCTTCCTGGGTGTCGCGTTCTCGCATGCGGCTCTGGTGGCCCACGATCTGGCGCACCGGCAGGTGTTCCGCACCGGGAAGCTCAGCGAGCGGGCGGGCCGGATCGCGGCCAACATCGCGGTCGGGATGAGCTACGGCTGGTGGATGGAGAAGCACACCCGCCACCACAACAACCCCAACCATGACGATCTCGACCCGGATGTGGCGTCGGAGGTGCTGATCTGGGCCAGCGGGTCGGCCCGGGGGCGACGCGGGCTGAAGGGATACGTCACCCGTCACCAGGCCGGTCTGTTCTTCCCGCTGCTGACGCTGCTGAGCATCGGCCTGCGGGTGTCCAGCGTCAGGGCGTTGCTGGCCCCCGGGATGAAGCGCCGCGGTCTGGAGGCCGGCTTGATGGGCCTTCACCTCGCTGCCTACGTCGCCGCCCTGCTGTTGGTGCTCACCCCTTGGCAGGCACTGGCGTTCTTCGCCGTTCACCACGCGGTGTTCGGTGTCTACCTGGGGATGACGTTCGCGCCGAACCACAAGGGCATGCCGCATCCGGAGGGCACCGAGGACTACCTGCGCAAGCAGGTGCTGACCTCACGAAACGTGACCGGTGGCCGGCTGACCGACGCCGCGCTGGGCGGTCTGAACTATCAGATCGAGCATCACCTGTTCCCGGCGATGCCGACACCGAACCTTCGCCGGGCGCAACCGATGGTCGAGGCCTACTGCAGGGAGATCGGAGTCGCCTACGAGCAGGCCAGCCTGGTCCAGTCGTACCGGCAGGCGTTGCGGCACCTGCACGAGGTCGGTGCGCCGCTGCGCGACAACCGGTGAGGCGGAGGACCGCCGCGTCCCGCCCGGTCACATCGGCTGTCGGCATCGGGTCGCCGGGCGGTAGCATCAGGACACGGCCTGTTCAGGTCGTTGCCCCAGCCCTCGGCATCAGGTCGTTCATGCCGAGGTGAGGCTATGGCCCAGGTGTCCGGCGCGCATTTCGTCATCACCCTACTGATCTCGCCTCGACGTCCCAGCGCCCTGATCCGCCTGGCGGGTGAGATCGACATGGAGGCCGACCCGGCACTGTCGGGCGTGGTGGAGCGCCTGTCGATCATCGCGCCGACCGAGGTCGTCGTGGATCTGGCCGATGTCACCTTCGCCTCCTCCGCGCTGCCCAGTTTCCTCGCCCGGGCGCATATCGCGCTCGCGGCTGATTCCGCCCTCGTCGTCTGCCGGCCCGGGGGCAGCATCCTGCGGTTGCTGCGGATCACGAACATGGAAGAGCTGGTGACGCTGCGTCCTGACCTGCCGGTGGCCGAAGACTGGACGCCGAGCAGCGCCGCGTCGCTGATCGCCCCTTCTTCCGCGCCGACCGCGCCCGGCTCTACGTCACCATGCTGACCATCGGCTACCTGGTCAGCCGCGGCCTGGCCAAGGCCGGCAGCCGCTCCGCTCCCCACGCCTGATCCCGCGGACACGGCTCAGTCGTCCTGATCCGCTGCGCGGGGCGGCAGCGGGACTACCGTGATGCCGTTCACCGGCGGGGGAGTCGGACGATGCTCGGGCGCGCCGGCTTCCCGCATGCGACGGCGACCCAGCAATCTGAGTTGCACGATCCGGGCGGTGCCGGGGAGTGCGACGAGCAGGACCCCGGAGACCGCGGCCAGCAGCAGGGCCACCCCCATCGGCAGCGTGCCGTGCGCGCCGAGGAACGACACCTCGGCGGGTTGCCCGTTCTGCAGCACGAAGACGAGCAGCAGCAGGAGTACGACCGCGAACACCATGGCAGCGACCCACAGACGCCCGACCCGCGAGCGCTTCACCGCCGGTCGCGGGGGAATCGGGCGAGAGGCATCGGTGCCGCGGTGACCGTCGCGCGGGAAGAATCGAACATGACTGTTCCGGGGTGCGGTCATGAGAACCGCCGCCTTCCGAGGAGTATCCGGCCGGCCTGAGCGCGGTGGTGCGCCGGCGCGTCTGGTTGATTGCGGGCCTGTGACAGACCGTCGCGGTCCGACGTGCGGTGGACGGTGCCCTGCCGGGAGCGAGGGTAGGCCCCGCGACTTGACCGGTCGGGATGGCGTCGCGAACGGGGCGTCCGTCGGCGGCGGGCTGTCAGCCACCGGGGTCCCGAGCGACACTGCCAGCGTACGCTCCCTTGCCTCGATCGGCTCGGCGTCGTCGCGTCCGTTGCCGCCGGTAGCGCGGCGGCGTCATGCGGAGTACCGTTTGCCCTTCGCCCGGGTCCCTGGCGCTGTCCGTAACGTCCGCTTCGAGCGATCCGGGTCGGAGTCAGTGGTGGACACGGACAACCCCGGGCACGGCGATCCGACGACCTCCGATCGCCGGCTGCGGCTGTGGGCCGCTCTCGGCGCTGCCGCCCGAGGTGGCGCGGTCACGGTCGGTCATGTCTGCGCGGCTGCGGTCTCGGCCGCCGACGTCGACTCCGCGGCCGTCGCCGTCGTCCTCGATGCCACGCCGCGCGAACTGGTGCACGCGACGGATCGAAGCGCTGCGGATCTGGAAGACCTAAGCCTCACCCTCGGCGAGGGGCCGTGCGTGGACGCGACCACACACGGGCCTGTCCTTGCCGCCGATCTGACCCTGCCGGAATGCCGGAAGCGCTGGCCGGCGTTCGCGCCGGCCGCGGTGCGCGTCGGGGCCTGTGCGGTGTTCGCGTTGCCACTACGGGTGGGCGGGATCAACCTCGGTGTCCTGGACCTTTACCGGGCCCGCGCCGAGGACCTCGCGGCGGAGGAGCTGGCCGACGTGCTGATCCTGGCGGACACGGCATGCGCGGTGCTGCTGGACGGCGCGACGAGCCACGGCGCGGACCGGAACGATCGGTGGCCCGAGGGGACCGGCCTGCACCACCCCGAGGTGCACCAGGCTACCGGAATGATCATGGCCCAGCTGGAGGTGCCCGCGGCGGTGGCACTCGCCCGGATGCTGGCCCACGCGTACTCCCGGGACCGGCGGTTGCGGGACGTGGCGACCGACATCGTCGCCCGGCGCCTGCGTCTCGGCCCGGACCGGACACGGTGACCGGAAGGGGTGAACGGGGGATCGGCGCCAGGACGGGCGCCGCACGGACCGTCCCGTCGGGTGACCGGTGGAACCATTGATTGGCGAGGTGACCGACATGGCCGAAACCCAGCTGGCCGACGTTTTCGTGGAGATGGCCGACACTCTCGTCGACGACTTCGACGTGATCGAGTTCCTGCACGTGCTGACCGAGAGGTGCGTTGATCTGCTGGGTGTGTCGGCGGCCGGGCTGCTCCTGACCGACCAGCGGGACAGGCTGCAGGTGGTCGCCGCCTCCTCCGAACGCACCCGGCTGCTGGAGCTGTTCCAGCTTCAGACCGACCAGGGGCCCTGCCTCGACTGCTTCCGTACGGGCCGACCGGTGTCGGTCGCCGACCTGGGACTGACCACCGCACAGTGGCCGAGGTTCGCCGCCGCGGCGGCCGAGGTCGGCTTCGCCGCGGTGCACGCCCTGCCCATGCGCCTGCGCTCCGAGGTCATCGGCGCGCTTAACCTCTTCGATGTCCGGCCGGGAGCTGTCGACGAGGACAAGCTCCGCATCGGTCAGGCGCTCGCCGACGTGGCCACCATCGGGCTGCTGCAACAGCGCGCCATCCACCGGCGCGACATGCTCGCCGAGCAGCTGCAGACCGCCCTGAACAGCCGCGTTCTGATCGAACAGGCCAAGGGAGTCCTCGCCGAACGCCTCCAGGTGGACGTGGGTCAGGCCTTCGCGT
Organism: Micromonospora sp. HB375; assembly: GCF_017872985.1. Taxonomy (NCBI): domain Bacteria; kingdom Bacillati; phylum Actinomycetota; class Actinomycetes; order Micromonosporales; family Micromonosporaceae; genus Micromonospora; species Micromonospora sp. HB375. The sequence continues at coordinate 488,202 of NZ_JAGGJO010000001.1, forward strand.
TGCTGCGCGACGGCGCCCGCAGCCGCAACCGGCGGCTGTCCGACCTGTCCCAGGCGATCGTCGACGGCTCCGAGCAGATCACGCTGGGCCCGGTCGACCACGGGTCCGCCTGACGACCGGTTCGGCACCCGGAACCCGTTCGGGTGTCGGTCCTGGAGATGAAGGCGTACGGTGACGGTGTCGCCCGGGTCCCCGGTGGCGCCAGTCTTGCCGCCACCAGCCCGTTAGGGGCGTTGGAACAATGGTCACCTCCGCCGTGACACCCACAGCCACCTTCTCCCCTCCGACGCCGAACCCGGCCTCGGGGATCAATGAAGACATGTTGCGTCGACGCGCCGCCCTGACCGTCGACGATCCCGAGCGCGTACGGCTACGAAATCGGGTCATCGAGGCGAATCTGCCGATGGCGTGTCGGTTGGCCCGCCGGTACACCGGTCGCGGGGAGTCCTACGACGATCTGGCGCAGATCGGCGCGCTCGGCCTGATCAAGGCCGTCGACGGATACGACGGCGGTCGTGGCGTGCCGTTCGCCGCCTACGCCGTCCCGACCATCCTCGGCGGCATCCGGAAGCACTTCCGCGACTCGGCCTGGGCGATCCGGGTTCCGCGTCCGACCCAGGAACTGGGTGCACGGGTGCCCGAGGCCCGGGGCAGGCTGGCGCAGCAACACGGCTGCCAGCCGACCGATCGAGAGCTCGCCGACGACCTGGAGGTGACCGTCGCCCAGGTCCTGGCCGCCGTCGTCGCCCTCGGTGTCTATCGCCTGGCATCGCTGAACGAGCCACGACTCGCGGCCGACCGCATCGAACGCCACGCGCGCAGCGGCACCGTCGATGCGGGCTACGCGGCCGTCGACGACCACCTCACCCTCGGGCCGCTCCTCGCGGCGCTTCCCCCACGCGAACTCCGGATCCTGACCATGAGGTTCACCGGTGACCTGACCCAGGCGCAGATCGCCGCCCGGGTCGGGCTGTCCCAGATGCACGTCTCCCGGCTGCTGAAGCGCTCGCTGGCTCAACTGAGAACAGGGCTCCTCCGCTGACCCGGCGCCGGCACGCGGAACCACTCCGAACAGCTTCTCGAGAGGCAGATGATGGGGATCGCCAGAAACCGGATCGTCGCGGCGCTGCGCGAGCGCGGTCAGCACGCCAGGGCCGACTGGGTCGAGCGCGACCTACCGGAGCGGGTGGACCCCGCTAAGCACGTGGGGCTGCTCGCGACCCTGCGTCTCGATCCGGCCGACCTCGCCGACTCGCCGTCCCCGTGAGGGTCGCCCTGCTCGGGCCGGTCGCCTGGCGGACACCCCCGCACCACTACGGCCCCTGGGAGCAGGTGACCGGGCTGCTCGCGGAGGGGTTGGTCACCCGTGGCGTGGAGGTGACCCTGTTCGCGACGCTGGACTCCGTCACCTCCGCCGCCCTCGACGGTGTGTGCCCCCGCGGGTACGCCGACGACCCGGCCATGGACGGCCGGGTGTGGGAGGCGATGCACGTCTCCCACGCGATGGCCCGTTCGTCGGAGTTCGACCTGGTGCACAGCCACCTCGACTGGCTGCCGCTCGCCTTCGCCGAACACTGCCGCGCGCCGCTGCTCACCACCGTGCACGGTTTCTCCGGTGCGGGCATCCTCCCCGCGTACGCCCGGGCCCGCTCGTCCTACGTCTCGATCTCCGACGCCGACCGGAACGCGGACCTCGACTACGTCGCCACGGTGCACCACGGTGTCGACCTGACCGGGCTGCCGTTCACCCGCGACGCCGGCCCGGGACTGGCCGCCTTCGGCCGGATCCACCCCGACAAGGGCACCCACACCGCCATCGAGATCGCCCGCCGCGCCGGACGGCCGCTGACCATCTGCGGCATCGTTCAGGACGAGCGGTACTTCGCCGAGCAGGTGGCCCCCCACATCGACGGCGACCGGGTCGTCTTCCTCGGCTCGGTCGGCCCTCGGCGGCGTGCGGAGGTGCTGGGCGCGAGCGCCGCGCTGCTGCACCCGATCGCCTTCGACGAGCCGTTCGGGCTCTCGGTGGTGGAGTCGATGGCCTGCGGCACGCCGGTCGTCGCGTACGCGCGCGGGTCGATGCCGGAGGTCGTCGACGAAGGGGTGACGGGGTTCCTCGTGCGGACCGCCGAGCAGGCCGTCGACGCCGTCGGCCGGGCTGCCGCGCTGGACCGGGCCACCTGTCGGACCCGGGCCGGGCAACGCTTCGGCGCGGACCGCATGGTGACCGACTACCTGACCGTCTACGACCGCCTCACCCGTCGGTCGCACCGCTGAACCCCCGGCCACCACCGCCCGATCCGTTCCGCCGGCCACACACGCTGGCCGGCGTGCGCCGACACCGCGTGAGGCCGCCCCCACTCCGAGGCGGCCGACAACCGGAAGGCCCGACACCCATGCCCAGCTACGGCTTCCTCAGCACGCACCCACCGACCCGATGCGGACTGGCCACCTTCAACTCCGCCCTCGCCACCCACCTGACCGCCGACGGCACGCGCGGCGGCATCGTCCGGGTCACCGACCACGGCGACGACCTGCGGGCCGGACCCGGGGTCGTGCACACCTGGTCGGCCCGTACGCAGACCGGCTGGCGGGACGCCGCGGCCGTCCTCAACACCTTCGACGTGGCCGTCGTGCAGCACGAGTACGGCATCTACCCCGGCGCCGACGGCGAGGACGTCCTGCCGCTGCTGCGCCGGCTCACCGTGCCGAGCATCGTGGTCCTGCACACCGTGCTCCGCCGGCCCTCGCCCAGGCAGAAGTCCCTGCTGGAGCAGATCGTCACCGCCGCGGGAGCGGTCGTCACCATGACCCGCACGGCTCACGACCGGCTGCTCGTCGGCTACGCCGTACGTCCGGACAAGGTCACGGTCATCCCGCACGGCGCCGCCGAACACGTCCACGTGCCCGCCGACCGCCGTACCCGCCCGCACCTGCTGACCTGGGGACTGCTCGGCCCGGGCAAGGGCGTCGAGTGGTCGTTGCGGGCCCTCGCGCGGTTGCAGGACCTCGAACCGACCCCCACCTACACGATTGCCGGCCGGACCCATCCGAAGGTGGTCGAGCACCAGGGGGAGGCGTACCGGGCGGGACTGCACCAGCTCGGCGCCCAGCTGGGCATCGCCCACGCCGTGGACTACCAGAACGTCTACCACGACCAACCCGCGCTCGCCCGGTTGATCCGCTCCGCCGACGTGGTCGTGCTGCCCTACGACTCCCGCGAACAGGTCACCTCCGGCGTGCTCATCGAGGCGGTGGCCGCCGGGGTGCCCGTCGTGGCCACGGCCTTCCCGCATGCCGTCGAGCTGCTCAACGGCGGGCCCGGTCTGGTCGTACCCCACCAGGATTCGGCGGCGCTGGCCGCCGCGATCCGGCGGATCCTGACCGAGCCCGGCCTGGCCGCCCGGCTGGCGGGCCGCGTCCGGCCGCCGGCCGCGGACCTGCGCTGGCCGGCGGTGGCGGCCAGCTACGGCACGCTCGCCGAGCGGCTCGTCGCCGCCCGCCTCTCCGCGGTCAGCGCGGCGTCGGCGTGACCGCGACCACCGATCTGTCCAACATGTCAGGCAGCGGTGGCCGGCATCCGACGCCCCGGCCGAGCTTCGCGCACCTGAGCCGTTTGAGTGACGACACCGGCCTGTTCGAGCACGCCCGACACGCCATCGTCCGCCGCGAACACGGCTACTGCACCGATGACGCCGCGCGCGGGCTGGTCGTCACCAGCCGGGAGCCGGAGCCGACCCCGGAGGTGCTCGGGCTGGCGGAGCGCTACCTCGCGTTCCTCACCCACGCGCAGGACACCCGGGGCGCCTTCCGCAATCGGCTCGGCCACGACCGGCGGTGGACCGACGCCCCCGGGCTCGGCGACTGGTGGGGGCGGGCGCTGTGGGGGCTCGGCACCGCCGCCGCCCGCAGCCCCGCGCCCTGGATCCGGGAGGAGGCACTCGTCGCCTTCGGCCGGGGCGCCAGACGGCGCTCCCCGGCCCCGCACGCGATGGCCTTCGCCGGGCTCGGTGCCATCGAGGTGCTGCGCCGCCACCCGGGCCACGCCGATGCGGCCACACTGCTCATGGACGCGGCCGCCACGATCGGCGCCCCCGGCCCCGACCCGCTCTGGCCCTGGCCGCAGCCGTGCCTGACCTATGCCAACGCGGCCCTCGCGGAGGTCGTCATCGCGGCCAGTCAGCTACGCCACGACGGCCCGCCCCTCGACGACGGCCTGCGGATGCTGACCTGGCTGCGCGACGTCCAGCTCCGTGATGGACACCTGTCGGTCGTACCCGCCGGCGGGTGGCAGCGCGGCGCGGCGCGGCTGCGCCACGACCAGCAGGCGATCGAGGTAGCCGCGTTCGCCGACGCCTGCGCCACCGCCGCCGCCGTCACCGGCGACCCCGGCTGGGAGACCGGCGTCCGGCAGGCGGTGGGGTGGTTCCTCGGCGACAACGACGTCGGTACGCGGATGTGGGATCCGGCGACCGGCGGCGGCTACGACGGGCTGACCCCGCACGGACCCAACCTCAACCAGGGCGCCGAATCGACCCTCGCGCTGATCTCCACCGTGCAGCACGCCCGGCGGTGGTCGTGACCGACACCCTGGCCGTCCGGCACGGCGCCATCCTGGCCCCGGATCCACGCCGGGTCGTCGTCAAGCTCTTCGTCCCGGGTGAGGACGCCGCCCTGGTACGCAGCCGAGCGCGGGCGCTCATCGACCGCGTCGCGCACCTCGACGACGAGGAGACCGGCCGGCTGCTGAGGGAGACCTTCGACCGGTTCGGCACCCGGCACCGCGATCTGGACGCCACGTTCCACCACCACTACGACCTCGTCCGGCACCGCATCGCCCGGGGCCGGGACCTTTCCCCCACCACCCGGCTCCTGATCGGCGCCTACTTCAGCCACGAGTACGCGGTCGAGGCGGCGGCCCTGTGCAACCCGTCGATGGTTGCCCATCCGGACCAGACCGGCCTGATCGCCGGGCAACTGCGCGTCGCGATCAGCCTGCGCCAGATCGGCGAGGGGCACCTGTCGTCCATCGGGTTCGCCACCGCGGTCCTCGGACCCGGACTCCGGCTCACCGTCGCCGACCGGTCCGGGCCGCCGGTCGTCGGACAGCGGACGGCCGTACGACACCGCCGGGACCTCCTCGCCGCCGGCCTGACCGAGGTGGACTGCGACAACGAAATCACCGCCACCGTGCTGCACGCCCTGCCCGAACGCTACGACGAGGCGACCTTCGACCGGGTGATCGGCGATCTGCCACCGGACCTGCTCTCCCGCAGCACCGGACCGGACACCCTCGAACAGGTACGCCGCACCAACGCCGCCAGTTACGCCACGATCTTCCCCGCCGACACCGCCCTGCATCAACGAGTCCTCTGGCCGGCCGTTCCGGCGGAGGGCAACGGCATGGAGGACGCCCGGTTCGTCAGGTTCACCGGCGAGTCCGGACCCTTGTACCGGGCGACCTACACCGCCTACGACGGACGGCGCATCGCCACCCGCACGCTTGCCAGCGTGGACCTGCGCCGATTCGACAGCACCCCGATGCGCGGGCCGGGCGTCCGCAACAAGGGCGTCGCGCTGTTCCCCCGTACCGTGGCCGGACGGCACCTCGCCCTGTGCCGCGCGGACGGCGAGACCATCGGCCTGACCAGCCTGGACCGTGAGAACCGGTGGCGGAGGCCGGTGCCGCTGCACGCCCCCCGGGACAGCTGGGAACTGATCCAGGTCGGCAACTGCGGATCGCCCATCGAGACCGACGCCGGCTGGCTCGTGCTCACCCACGGCGTCGGCCCGATGCGCCGGTACGCCATCGGCGCGCTCCTGCTCGACCTGCGCCGGCCGGAACGGGTGATCGCGCGGCTGCCCGGCGCGCTCCTGTCACCCGACGAGGCCGAGCAGGACGGTTACGTCCCCAACGTCGTCTACTCCTGCGGCGCGCTCGTACACGACGGCGAGCTGTGGCTGCCGTACGGGGCCGGCGACAACCGGGTCGGGTTCGCCACCGTGCCGGTGGCCACGCTCCTCGCCGCGATGGTGGAATCCGCTCCGGGCGGCCGGGACGGATGAGCGGCCGCCGGTACGACGATCCGGACGGTCGGTGTCGGCCGAATCCTGCTCGGGTGTGGACGGCCTGGACCGGCGGGCGACCACTACCTGCTCGACCGCGACGACGCTCTCTTCAGAGCGCGTCGGCGCGACCGTAGAACCCGCTCGATCATCCTGTTGATCCGCCAACTTCTTCGAGTGGTGCAACTTTCCGGGTGGGCGGTTCCGTTCTACCTCCGTCACGAGGAGGCAGCGCACTTGATAGCCGAAGACGAGCAAGCATTCCGCGAGTTCGTGACGTCAGAAATGGCGTCACTGCGCAAGCTGGCGTACGTGACCTGCGGCGACTGGCACGCGGCGGAGGACGCCGTGGCCAATGCTCTGGTCAAGCTCTATCCCCGCTGGCGGAAGCTGGACCGGCCCGATCTCTACGTCAAGACCATGGTCTACCGGGCCGCGGTCGACGAGACCCGTCGGCCGTGGCGGCGCGAGCGGTCGGCCGGTGACGCCATGCCGGACATCGCGCTGCGCGACCCCGCCGGTGCGAGCGACGAGCGGATGCGCCTGCGGGCGGCGCTCGACTCGGTGCCACCCCGGCAGCGAGCCGCGGTCGTGCTCCGGCACTACCTGGATCTGAGCCTGGAGGACACCGCCAGCGTCCTGAACTGCACGGTGGGCACGGCCAAGAGTCAGGTGTCCCGTGGCCTGGCGAAGCTGCGCGAGTCACTCGGCGGCGACCGTACCGATCTCAACGGACCATCGATAAAGGAGTGGACCCATGCGGTTGCATGATCTCGTGGACGCGGTAACGGGCGATGAGCCGCCGATGTCCCGCACCGTCGACGACATCATCACGGCAGGGCGGCGGGCGCAGCGCCGCCGTCGGGCCGGATTCGCGTCAGCCGGCGCGGCGGGCCTCGTCGTGGCCGTGGTCGCCGGTGCGTTCGTGGTACCGGCTCTGGGTGCGCAGCAGAGCCCCCCGGCCGCGCCGTTCGTGGCCGGTGCGGCGGCGTCCGAGCCGGCCGGGGCCGAGTGGCCCGACGCCGCGTCGTTCACCTTCACCTTCACCGGGTACGACGCCGGCACGCTGCATGTGCAGGACCCGATCGTCGCGTCCACCGCGTACCAGATCGCTCCCGTCTACTCCGACGGTCACACCTCGAACGACAAGCCCATGACCCGCCAGGAGGTGGAGGAGCAGGGCGACGCGTTCTTGCGGAACAAGGAAAACGGGAAGCCGGCCCTCTTGGCGTACCTGACCGTCTACCGGCCCGGTGCCTTCGACCCGGCCGGGATCAAGGACGGCGCGAACGTCACCGTGGCCGGGCGCAGGGCCGTGCAGGCGACGCTGCCGGTCGGCCTTGACCCGCAACGCCCGGTGGATGGCGGCAACAAGCTCTTCGCCTGGGAGTACGCCGACAACGCCTGGGCGGCTGTCACGTCGTACTCCGGCGACAAGGCCACGCCGAGCTTCGAGGAGCTGGGCGGCCTGGTCGAAGGCCTGAAGCCCAGCAGGCCGACGCCGGCCCTGGTGCCCTTCACGGTGGGCTACCTGCCGGACGGTTACGTGCCGTTGCAGATCGGCACCCACGCCACGGCGGGCCTCGGCGGCATCGCCGCGGCCCGCGGCGGCGACTACGGCGGCGCGACGTACACCAGGTCCGCCGCGCCCACCACTGGGCTGACCGCACCGTACGAGGCGAGCGAGGGTGGCATCAAAGACGGGTTCCACATCTCGGTCATCCCGAGCAGCAGCGCGAACCAGACGCCGGAGCCCGGTGTGACGAAGTGCTACGACGTACCCGACCGGCCCGGGTGGGACGGCCCGCAGGTCGACATCTGGTGCCAGTTCCGGAGCGCCGACGGCGCAGTCGTAGTCGAGGTCAGCCCCGATGGTGCCGGTAACACGCTGCCGCGGGTCGAGCTGGAGAAGATCGCCAAGGGGATCACGGTCGCCGACGTCGAGGACGAGTCGACCTGGACTCCGGCCGCGACCGCCCTGCGGCCATGACGGCCAGCGCCGGCACCACGACGGTGCTGTTCCGCAGGGCCGCTTCAGCGGCTCCTGTCGCGAAGAATGAAGGCTTGGGATGAGACGCAGAGCAAAGGCCGGTCTGATTGCCACGGCAACAGCGGCTCTGTGCGTACAGGTGGTGCCTCTCGCCGAGGCGAACACCGCGCCGAAGTCCGACGCGGTGCCGGTCGGACTGGCGGAGTTCTACGCGCAGCGTCCTGCGTGGGGACCCTGCCCCCGCCCGCCGGTGCCACCGAGGCGGTCACCGGATGCTTCGGCGTCCGCGCTTCCCCGTGCCGGGAGCGCGTCCCCGGCGGTGGAATGCACGACTGTGCGGGTGCCGTTGGACTACCGGCGACCGGACGGTCCCCGGGAGACCGTCGAGCTCTCCCGGCGCCTGGCGAGCGATCAGCCGAACCGGCTCGGCGTACTGGTCGAGGTCCCCGGCGGGCCGGGCGGGCAGGGAATCTACGCGCCGGAGGACCCGGCGTACGAGGCGCTGTCAACGCGGTACGACATCATCGGGTACAACCCGCGCGGTGTCGGGCAGTCGCAGCCTCTGCTGTGCGAGGGCACGAGCGTGCAGGTGTCCGGTAGGACGCGCTTCACCGACGCGCAGATGCGGGCGTACACCGAGGAGTTCCGCAGGCGTGATCAGCAATGCGAACGCGCGGACGGTGCCCGGCGTCCCTACTTCACCACCGCCAACAACGCCAGAGATCTCGACATCGTCCGCGCGGTCCTGGGTGAGCGTCAGCTGAACCTGATGGGGAAGTCCTACGGCACGTACGTGACGGCCGTCTACGGCACGCTTTTTCCGAAGCGACTGAACCGCAACGTCCTGGACTCCGCGATCCACCCGCAATGGATATGGCGGGAGGCGTGGAAGCAACAGGCAATCGCCCAACGTAGGACCGCCGACGCCTGGATGACGTGGGTGGCCGAGCGCAACGGAATCTACGGGCTGGGAACCACCCGGTCGCAGGTGCGCGCCACGATCGAACGGACCCGGGCGAAGCTGGAGCAACGCCCAATCGACCAGGGTGATTTCGTGTACGACGGCACCGAGTTCGACGGCCTCATCGGGGCCACCAACGAGGTGGCGTACTGGGACTTCTTCGCAGCGACGGCGAGCCGGCTGCGTCAGCAGGTCGAGACACCCTCGGACGTGCCGGGTGACCTGGGCCGGGCGTTGGCTCTTCAGCAAGAGATCCAGGCCGACCCGCCGCCGACCAGCAATGGCGTCTGGGAGGCAGTCAACTGCGAGGCCGAATGGCCCGCCGACCTCAAGGTGTACTACGCGGACATGCGCTACTTCTCCGAGCACTTCCCCTACGGCTGGGGTGCTTCGGCGGTTTCTCCGCGTGAGTGCACCTTCGGCTCGGTGGAGCGGGTCGAGCCGCTGGTGAAGCTGCGCCGCAGCGGCTACCCGACAGGGCTGGTCGTGCAGGAGGAGTTCGACCCGCAGACGCCGTACGAGGGCGGTCGGGCGATGGCGGACCTGCTCGGGCACCGGCTCCTCAGCGTTCCCCGCGATGGCTACCACGTCGTCCACGGCACCAACGCCTGCGTCGACGCCGCCATCGACGACTACCTGCTGAACGGAAAGCTGCCGAAACGGGGAGCGGAGTGCGAGGGAACGCCGATCCCCGAGGTTCCGACGGATGGTTCGGCGCGGGTGGGTGAGGGCGACCGCCCGTCCCTCGACGAGCAGACGAATCTCTTGTCCGGCCGGATCCCTCGTCCGCTTCAGGCTGGTGGTCGTCAGCCCTCCTGATCTCGACGCGTGAGGGCTTGACATCCGCGCCGTTCTGGCCGAGCGCCTCCGTAGTTCGTTGGTACGTCACGGCTGGCCAGGTGGTGGATCTGTTCCACGGCGCGCAGACCCGCGGGCACGGCGACCTGGAGGTCGCCGTGCCCAGCGCACTTTGCGCCCGCGCCACGGTGGATGTAGCCGGAGTACCTGTGCCGTCGGCCTTGCCCCGCTCGACCAACTGCTGAGCGAACTCCACCTCCGCCGACGTCGGTTCAGGAAGCTGAACAGCGTTCTTGTCTGCCATGACATGGTCCTTCCCGGACGGGACCAACGCGAATTTCCGATCTGCGAGGACGTCCGCTTTCGATTTGCGGCACGCTGGGCGTTCGATACGCGGTTACTTGATGTTCGATTTGCGGGGGCAGGCGAACGGGGCGGTTCGTGAAAGGGTCCACCGCTACGTCGCGTTGCTGCGGATCGCGGCGAGTTCGGGAAAGGCACCATCCCAGTGGGGCGTCGAACATCCCGGCGCCGGTCCGCTATCCTCCGCCGATGGCATCGAAGGACAACGCCGCGCTGGAGGCGATGATCGAGGAAGCCACCGCCGACACGGACGGTCATGAGGACGAGCGCGCCGGCCTGTTCGCCATGATCGAGGAGCATCTGGCGGTGCCGTTCACCACCACCGTCCTCGGCGTCGAGGCCACCGTACGGAAGGTCGAGCTGGCGGCGGACAACATCGTCGCGGTCTGCGCCCGAGGTCGCCACCGGCAGAGGATCGATCTCCTCGACCTGCCGTTGCCCACCCCCGCGCCGGACGGCGCCGCGTGGATCGACGCCTACCTGCACTGGGCCGGACGGTAGGCCACGGTGAGCGAGTACCAGTACTACGAGTTCACCGCCGTCGACCGGCCCCTCACCGGCCGGGAGCGGGCCGAGCTTCGGTCGCTGTCGACCCGGGCCGACATCACCGCCACCAGCTTCGTCAACACCTACGAGTGGGGCGACTTCAAGGGCGACCCGCGCACGCTGATGGAACGGTACTTCGACGCTCACCTGTACCTGACGAACTGGGGCACCCGCCAGCTCATGCTGCGGCTACCGAAACACGTGCTCGGCCCCGCCACCGTCTCCCAGTACTGCCAAGGTGACAGCGCATCCGCGTGGACCACCGGCAAGCACGTCATCATCGACCTCCACGACGAGGACGAGGACGGCACCGACGAGTGGGACCTCGACGGCCACGGCCTCCTCGCCTCCGTCATCCCGGTCCGGGCCCGCCTCGCCGCCGGCGACCTGCGCCTGCTCTACCTGGCCTGGCTGCGCTGCGTACAGTCCGCCGAGATCGCCGACGACGAGCCTGAACCGCCCGTCCCCGCCCGGCTGGGGACCCTCGACGCGTCCCTCACCGCCGTCGCCGAGTTCCTCCGCATCGACCCCGACCTGATCGCGGCCGCGGCGGCCGGACCGGCGCCGGCCACCTCCGGCGAACCGACCGCTGCGCAACTACGCACCTGGGTCGTCGGGCTGTCCGCGCGGGACAAGGACGCCATCCTGACCGACCTGATCACCGGCGGCGACAGCCAACTGCGCAACCGACTGCTGCGCCGCTACCGCGACGCACACCGCACTGATAGGCCCACCCCGGCAGCCGCCCGTACCGCCGGGGAACTGCTCGCCACCGCCGCGGAGTTGCGCGCCGAACGGGAACGACGGGACGCCGAGCAACGCGAACGCGACCGGATCCGCCGCGAACGGTCCGCCGCAGCAGCCCGGCAGCGGCACCTCGACACCCTCGCAGTCGACCAACCCGCCGCCTGGCAGCGAGTCGACGAGCTCATCGCCACCAAGAAACCCCGCGAGTACGACACCGCCGTGCAACTCCTCATCGACCTGCGTGAACTCAGCGAACGCGACGGGGACAGTTCGTCGTTCCAGCACCGGCTGGCCGAGCTCCGGGCGGCGCACGCCCGCAAGCCCAGCTTGCTCGAACGCCTCAACCTCGCAGGCCTCGACACCTGACGCATGGTTCCCCGCTGACCGTCGCCAAGATGTGGCGAGGATCGTGGAGGGCCGGTGCGGCGTGCCAGCGTGACGCCCCAGACAGTCGACGCTGGCGGCGGTCCGCTCCCCGACGCGACCCCATCGCGCCGGCCACTTCATTCTGCCCGCCAAGATCAACCGGAGTCACCTGGAGGCTCCTCCAGCGGATGCCGACCGGGGTGCACCGGTGCCAACGTGGGTCACTATGGCCGACCGCCGGTCGCGAACCGGGGTTCGTGTGCTCCGGGTGTGGTCCTGGGCTGGGAGAACGGCGGTCCGGGTGACGTGGGTGAACGCCTGCCACTCCCTGCCACCCCAGGTGAACCCCCAGGTCGCTAGACTGGGCCCTCGCGCCCTCGTAGCTCAGGGGATAGAGCATCGGTTTCCTAAGACGACGCTCTATCTGTACCCATAGCTGGATGACCTGCGGGTTTCTATTTTGTTTTCACATTGGTGGGTCGCACGCGCCCGTCGCTGTGCTCGCTTGCTGAAGATCAGCAGAACAGGTGTAAGTCCTGCTCAGGCCCTTGTTAGGTCGGTTCGACGCGTCCTTGCGGGATCCGGTGAAGTTGCCGTGCCGCGTCAGTTTACGGTGCCGCGAGAGCGTGGGCCAGCAGCGCGGCGAGTTTGGCTGCGCGTGCCGGGTGGTGATGACTGATCCAGGTAACTCGTCCGATGAGGTATTGAGCGAAGTCGGGGTGGCCGGTCCGGTTCTGCGCGGCGAGGCCGGTGCGGGCGGCGTTGTGGAGGATGGCGCGGAGCTGGTCGTATTCGTCGCGTGGTGTGGCGGGGTGTTGGTTGACGACGAGTCCAGCGAGGAGTTGCCGGTCCGCGCGCCCGCGGACGCGGGTCTTGGCTGGATGGACTTGGAAGCCCTCGTCGCGGGCGATGTCGGTGACGTCGGCGATCAGGTCGTCGATGCGGCGGGTGGTGAGGTCGCCGGAGAAGGCGAGGTCGTCGGCGTACCGGCTGTAGGTGATGGCGAAGGCGTCGGCGAGGCCGGTGAGGCGTCGGTCGAGTCGGTAGGCGCACAGGTTGGCCAGTGCGGGTGAGGTGGGCGCGCCTTGGGGCAGATGGCCGGTGCGGAGCGCGGCGAGCCGGGCCGCTCGGTGCGGCAGCTCGGTCGGTGCGCGGCGCAGGACTGGGTGCGGGGTGCGGTTGGTGCAGAGTCCGGTGAGGGTGTGGGCGACGGATTCGGGGTAGCCGGCGGTGCGGAACAGGCCGTGGACGCGGGTGGCGGGGATGTGGGTGAAGAAGGCGAGCAGGTCGATCCGGACGACGACCGGCTGTGCGGTGTGGATGCCGGCGAAGGTGTGCGCGGAGCGGCCGGGGACGAATCCGTGGGCGGCGGGTGGACCGGGATGGGGCCGAGGACCTCGGTGAGGAGCCGGCGTTGCAGGGCGCGCAGCCGGGACTTCGGTGCCTCGATCAGCCGGCCGCCCGCGGTCCACCGGTAGTGGTAATGGTGCAGGCGGTGGGCGGTGGCGCGGCGGTTCATGGCGCGTCGGTCGGCGTACCAGTCGAGGTGCTCGATGCTCAGGTCGAGCATCGCGGCCAGGTCATCGACGGTGTCTATGACTGGGGTGTGCCAGGGGCGGCGGATGGTGCGGGTCGGTGTCACGGGTCGGGCGCGGATGGCGATCGGTCGCTGGTGCTGGCGGGCGGTGGCGACTGCCGCGCGCAGTGGGTCGACGTTGCTCAGGAACGTGGCCAGTTCGCGTGGCCGGTCGGTGGGTGGGCGCGGGTAGGCGACCAGCACCGCGTCGGCGACCGGCCACAGCCAGCGCCGTCGTACTCCGAGGACGAGCCCACCCTGGTCGATGAGATCGGCGCGGCGCCAGCTGTCGCCGGCGAGGAACGCGTCGGCGAGCGCGGTGGCGAGGGCGTGAATGGTGGTCACGATCGGGCCGGTGGTGGCAGCGCGTCCCGACGATGCCCGGTCGTGCGGGTGCACAGGCTCGCGGAGCGTGCCGACGCACCTGTGGTGTGGTGCCGAGGTGAGTAGTCCGTCCCCGGGGTTGCCCCGGAGAGACCATGACCGGACCCCACGTGGGGGGCCGGCCTGGTCAGCTCGGGACACGCTGCCATGGGAGCAGCGTAGGGAACGGAGACCGTCATCGGTGTCCGCAGTGTGTGGGGCGGCGAGGAATACCGATGAGAGAGGCGGCGCCCGATGAGCTGGCCTCAACCATGACGGTCTCCTGATCGGTGTGCGATTGCTATTCGTGGCGCAAGAGTGCGGGGGTGGGGCGGCCGGCGGACGTGGTGGCCAGGATGGTGATCAGGGTGCCGAGGACGACCCCGGCGGCGGCAAGAGTGAGCATGGGCCTGATGGTGTGGAGCAGGTCGGCGAAGCTCGCAGTGCGCAGTACGGCTGCTGCCGTCCCGGCGGTGAGGATGACGGCCGCGGCGGTGATGAGTTGACCGAGGATCAGACCACTGACTGACTCGGTGAGGTCCGCGGCCGTGAGGGTTCGCCGGGGCGCGCCGATCACCGCGAGGGGGACGTTCGCGCGTCGGGTGGCGATCCTGCGGTCGACGGTGGACATGGCGAAGGCGATGAAGCCCATGGCGGCAGTGATGAGCAGCCCGGCGGTGACGAGGACGATGACGGCGCCGGCGTCGAAGCCGGTCGGGATCTCGCGGTATCCCTGCACCACTGCGGTGGGGGCGAGGGCGGCGGTGACGGCGTACCAGTCCTCGAGCTTGCCCTGGTCGGCGGTGACCTTCGCGACGATGGTCCCCTGCCGGGGCGTCTCGGCGACGACGATGTCGGTGCCTTGCCCGAACGGTGAGGTGTTCAGCGGGGCGGTGTCGGCAGGAATCGTGAAGGCCGTGACCGCGGCATCTCCGTCGTCGGCTGGCCTCAGGGTGGTCCCGGGCGGTAGCTGGTCGGACCACTTCGCCCGGTACGCCTTTCCCGGTGTGCAGGTCCAGGTGGTGTCGAACAGCACGGCGAGGCTGGCGCAACTGCCCCGGACGACAGAGACCTGTTGCTGCTGCCCGGCGACCGTGGCGATGCCGCTGAGGCTCTCGTAGTAGGCGATATTGTCGGTGCCGACGACGGGAGTCAGCTTGTCGGCGAGGGCTTGGTCACCAGTCAGGATCGTCTGCGGCAACCACCCGGTGTCGGACACCTGCCGGGCGGTGTTCGCCGCCTGATAGGCGGCGGTGCCGATGGTGCCCACGCCACCGATGAACAGAGCGACCATCAGCGCGCCGACCAGACGCGAGGCCAGGTTGGGCGCCTGCAGGACGCGACGTGCGGCGAGGGTCACCCACACCGGTCGGGCGGTCCACCGCAGCAGAGGTGCCCAGAGGCGGGTGAGCAGCGCTGGAAGAACGAGCGGCAGGGTGAGCGCCACGCCCAGCATCCCGGCGGCGAGCAACGCCAGTGCTGGCATCGTCGTGTCACCGAGCCACATCGCCGCCAGCAGCGCCATGACCGATGCGATGAAGGCGAGCAGCCGCCACGCTCGAGGTGCCGGGGTCGCGGTTCTACGGCGGGTGGTCACCGGGCGCAGAACAGCAGGCGTTGCCCCTGCCACGGCCACTATGACCGCGAACACCGCGATTATCGCTCCGGCGGTGGCGGCTCGACCGGCGCCGACGTGCACGTCCGTGGCGTACCAGCGGAAACGGCCCAACGACCAGTCGGCGCTGATTGCCCGTAGCAGCGGGAACGCCGCATAGCCGAGTGCGACGCCGATGGTGGCGGCGACACCGGTCTCGACCGCGTTGACCGCCTGTGCCTGTCGCGCCGACGCCCCGAGTAGCCGGAGCGCGGCCAGCCGCTGCTCCCGCGCGGAGGCCGACAGCCCGGCGGCGGTGGACAGCAGTACCGCCAGTGGTGCGAGGAGGAAGAACGCGAACGCGAACGCGACCATCCGTCCGGGAGTGAGCAGTCGCTCCAGATCAGAAGTGCCTCGCTGCACCGCCAACCGCCGGTTGGCATCGGAATCGCCGAAGCCCACCACCGGAACGGCGTCCGCCGGCATTCGAGCCGCGTCCACACCCACGTACGCGATCAGCTCGTCCGGCGCGGTCAGGCCCGCAGCGCCGATCGTGCCGACCACCCGCTGCGGGAAGCGCTGCCGCGCGTGCGGGTTGGCGGCGATGAGCTCACGCAGCGCCGGGGAAACCACCACCTCGCCGGCGGCCGGCAATTGCCCGACTCCGGGCGGAACGGGAGCACCACCGCTGGCCCCACTGACATTCACCCGACGTAGCAGGCGACCGGCGACCGCGTCATCGATCGTCAGGACCCGCAACCCCTGATCTGCGCCGGGTTGCGTCACCGGGGTCCGGGAGATGACCCGCAGGTCCTGGGCGTCCACCACGGTCGGCACCGCGAGCGCGCCGAGGACCAGCACGATGCCGACCGCCGCCCCGGCGCCGAGCAGCACCGTGCGCACCAGCGCCCGGCGTCCACCGCGCACCGTCAGCCGCAGTCCCAACCACATCCATGGCAGATAGCGACCTACGGCACTCATCGCGCAGCCACCGTCTCCAGCACGCGGCCATCGCGCATGCGCACCACCCGGTCTGCTCGCTGCGCCACCTCCGCGGCGTGCGTCACCACGACCACGGCGGCATGTCGTTGCCTCGCCGCGGCGAACAAGCAGTCCAGGACCGCCTCACCGCTGGTGGAATCCAGCGCGCCAGTCGGCTCGTCGGCGAAAACCACCTGTGGCTCGTGCACCAGTGCCCGAGCCACCGCGGCCCGCTGCGCCTGCCCACCCGACACCGCGCCCGCCTGCCGCGACGCCAGGTCTCCGATACCTAACTCCTCGAGCAGATGCAGCGCCCGTCGGTGAGCCACCGCTGCCCGTACCCCGGTCATCCGCAGCGGCAACTCCACGTTCTCGCCGAGTGTCAACTCCGGCACCAGGTCACCGAACTGCAACACAAACCCGAAGGAGGTCAATCGAAGGCGGCTGCGCGCCGCGTCCGACTCGGCCGACAGCTCCCGCGACCCGAAGTACACCTCGCCGGCGTCGGGACGCAGCAGGCCCGACAGCACATGCAGCAGGGATGTCTTGCCGCAGCCGGAGGGACCGGTGATCGCCACCGTCTCGCCCTTCTCGACGGCGAACGAGAGATCGTCGAGCGCGACGGTCCGGCCGAAGCGCAGCCGGACGCCTCGACAGCCAGCGAGACCGGGAAACGTCGTACGAGGCACCTTCATAGATGAACCCTATAGCCCTTCTGCTGTGGAGTGTGGGTATGAATCGCCGAACGAGCGGCCGTCGAGAGACGGCCGCTCGTCGTACCGTCGAACTAGCAGCTCACCAGTGCGAAGCTTTCCGCCTCGTTGTCGAAGTTCGCGAACGTGCGCAGGTTGCTCACGGAGGTGTTCTTCGAGATGGTGATACGGGTGCCCGAGAAGCCGTCGTTGTCGTACAGCACCGCGCACTTGCTGGTGTTGTTGATAACCGAGCTGATCTCGTTGTCCCCGTTGAATCCGTTGATCTCGTACCGGTCATTCGAGATGGTGCCCGGGACGTAGTCCACGTACTTGCTGCCGGTGTATCCGAAGTCTTCCCACATGCAGATCCGGCCGCTGGAACAGGTTCCCGCGGCGTACGCCGGGACAGCGAACCCGGCCACACCGAGGACGATTCCTGTTGAGGTGGCGGCCAAGAGCCGCTTGACACGGTGCGACATGTCGCTCCTTCTGCTGTAAGTGGAGAGGGGCGTTGCCCGCCATCCACCTTCGACTAAAACCTATTTCTCGCGCCTCAGAGCGTGCCGAACGCTGCTGCAGTCAACATTCGGTAAGCCGAAAGGTGAGGTGCCCTTGACTCGGGTGGAGATTCGGGGCAGGGCTAGCGGCGAAGATTGGCGGTCTCGTGCCGGTCGAAGCCGATGCTGGGCACATGCCCAGGAGTCGCCATATGGTCGAGCCGATCAATGCGGCAACGTCTGCTCAACGTATCCCCCGTGGATGTAGCAGTGCCGAGGTCAATGAGTCTCACAGATCACGGCCATCGATGCAACCCTTTGTGATCGGCTGGTTGCAGCATGCGTTTTGCGTGTGCACGGCGCACCTCGTGACCATGCGCCTCAGCCTCCCGCGCGTGGGCCCAGGTGTCGCATGGAAGCCACCCTGTCGTGGAGCGCCACGCCGCTTGCAGCGGGCGGCGGCGTTCCAGCTCTTGGATCGCCGTTCGACAGGTGGTGGCAGGTGCGGCGAGCGGGACGGGCTGTCCCCGCCGTCGAACGTCGTCGCAAGCCACTCGGGGTGGACGGGATGCACGCGCCCAGCGGGCGGGGTTGACACGCTCGCCCGAACACCGTCAGATGCAAGGGCCTGGCCCTCACGAAGCGGCGATCCTGCCCCGCTCATCGCCGGGTGTGGTTTCCGCCTGCGGCCACTGGTGGGCGACCTGCAACAGAGCCGTCGTGGGCGGCCATAGTGTGTTGTGAGGCAACAAATGCGACCGTCGGACGAGGAGTTGTGGTCCTCGATCGCCGCCGGTGACGAGGTGGCGTTCGGTCGGCTCTTCGACCGGTACTCCCGTCCGGTCTACAACCACGCGTTCCGGCTGACCAGCTCGTGGTCGACGGCCGAGGACATCACCCAGGCAACGTTCCTCGTCGCGTGGCGCCGCCGGCACGACGCGCGACTCGTGGACGGATCGGCGCTGCCGTGGCTGCTGGTCGTCGCCACCAACGCGGTCCGCTCGGAGTGGCGGTCGACGCGCCGGTGGCTTGCGCTGATCCGGCGTCTACCGGGAGAGCGGTACGCCGATGGTGACCTCGCCGAGGACGTCTCTGCGCGGCTCGACGACGAACGGCGGATGACCGAGGTCCTCGCGGTGGTCCGCCGGTTGCCGCCTGCCGAGCGGGAAGCGGTGGCGTTGTGCCTGTGGTCCGGCGTGTCGTACCCGGACGCGGCGGCCGTGTTGGGCATCAGCGAGGTGGCGGTGCGGTCGAGGGTCAGTCGTGCGCGCAGCCGCCTGGCCCGCTTGATGCCGCAGGAGATCCAGGAGGGGAAACGGTGAACGACATTCTCGACCTGCCCGCGGAGCGGGACCTGCCACCGGAGGCGGCGCTCGCGATGCGGGCCCGGCTCCTCGGCGTCGCGAGCCCGCCTCCCGCGCGTACGCCACGACTGAGGATCGCCGCGGCTGTGGCGGCGCTGCTGACCGTGGCGTCCGGGGCCGCGGCGGTGGCGTGGGACCGGCCGGACCGCTCGACCGCACAGGTGCTGGCCATGGGGCCCGGGGAGCTGCCGCCAACGCTGCAGAAAGCGGCCGAGCAGTGCCTGCAGTGGAACTCCCCGCAACGACAGACCCGGCAGAATCCGAGTGAGCAACCCGTCCCGGTGTCCCTGGCCGACCTCGCGGTGGCTACCGAGCAAGGTGACCGCGCGCTGGTGTTGTTCATGAACGACGTCGGCTACGCCACCTGCGACGTGGAAGGGGCGGGAACACCCCGGGAGTCCGGCGGGGGCGCCACTGAGCCGTGGCCGCACGGTGACCTGCTGCCCGGGCCGGTGCAGCGGCTGCTGCTGACCTCCACCGAGCACGACGGCGGGGACGTCAACGTCAGCGGCCGGGTCAGCAGCCGCGTCCACCGGCTCGTCCTCGACCACGGCGACGGCCACACCACCACAGCGCGGCTATCCGAAGGCGCGTTCGGCCTGATGACCAACGACGCCCGACTCAAGGCCGGCAACGACCCCGAACTGGTCAGCTACGACGCCCACGGGACGGAGATCGACAGGCGTCCGCTGTTCCAGGCCGAAGACCAACTCGAGCACTGCTACGCGGACCCGGACGGGAAGCCGATCTACGGCAAACCGACCAGCGACTGCCGACCCGCCGAGAAGTGGCGAGGGTAGCCGCCGTCGGAGGCTGACCGCTGCCCCGGGGCGTGGGTCGTCACTCGCGGGTCAGCCCCGGCGGCAGCGTGTCCTCGTCGGGTCGGATCTGGCGGGCGTTGGCCACCGGGTCGCGTTCGAGGGTGTGGATCAGTGGTTCCGGGCCGCCGACGCAGGTCCAGGTGTCGTCCCAGAGCGCGGAGACCAGCCACGACCGGTCGGCGGGAAAGAACAGGTCGGGTAGCGCTCCGCGGCCGTGGCGCATGTGACCACCGGTCCGCCAGGTGAGAGCTTGCTCGGGACCGGCCTGGACCAGCACGTACGGCCAGTTCCAGTAGAGGAACACCCTCGGGGCGTGGGGGAAGACGACGTCGTGGGCGCCGGTGTCGAGGTAGGCCAGCCACCACGGCTGGTCGGGCGTGTGCGTGGTGAGGTGCGCGATGAGGGCCTGCTCGTAGGCGGCGGCGGTGACGTCGTCGGTCTGGTACGTGGTGGCGTAGGCGTCGAAGACCGGCGGGATCGCGGTGGTGATCGAGACGCCGGCAGCGGTGTGACCCGCGATCCAGCCCACGTCGGCGGCAGTGCCGACGCACCAGCCCCGCCCGTCCTTGCTGACCTGCACACCACCATTCAAGCCGCTGAGGCGACGGTTGGCGTGGGGATCAGGCCGGTCGCGGAGCGGCGGCCGGCGACCAGCCGTCGTGGGCCACGATGCCCAACGCCTGCCCCGCGCTCGGTGGAGCGCTGATGCTCGCAGGTCCCGCACATCGTGTCCGGAGCGCCGGCCGGCGACGCCGGCAGGCTCAGGGTTGCCGCGCCCGCGGGGCCGGGGTGGGGATGGCTGAAGTGTGTTCCGCCGTGATTGTGGCTGAGCCTCGAGGTGCCACCCACTTCTCGCTCCGCGGGCCGGTTGGTTGAACGGGCGCGGCCCTGCGGCCGTAGACCCTGATGCCAGGAGGCGGTGGGTATGGCTGCGTGTGTTTCGTCGAGATCGCTTGGCTCACGGTAGGAGATGCCACCCGCCGCTTCGTCGTCTGTGAGATTTGGTAGACCGCTGATGGAGATCCGCGACCTGCGTTCGCCTCGTTAGAAGGTGCCGGCAAACCCGAACCCACAGACGACGGGCCATTCGAGAGAACCGATCAACGAAGGGAGCGCGAGGGTGGCGAAGCTGTGGATCGGCGTGGACATCGGCAAGACCCACCACCACGTCGCCGCCGTCGACAGCGACGGCCGGCTGGTCTACTCCCGCAGGGTCGCCAACGACGAGACCTCACTGCTCACCGTCATGGCCGAGGTGTCGACGCACGGCCGTCCGGTCTGCTGGGCGGTGGATGTCACCACCGGCCTGTCCGCCTTGCTGCTGACCCTGCTGTGGCGGCGGCAGGTTCAGGTTCGCTACGTCTCCGGGACCGTCGCGTTCCACATGGCCGCTGCGTTCTCCGGGGAGAACAAGACCGACGCCCGCGACGCGGTCGTCATCGCGCAGACCATCCGCATGCGCCCCGACATCCCGATCCTGGCACCCTCCGACCGGCTCCTCGCCGAACTCACCGTCCTGACCAGCTACCGCGCCGACCTCGTCGGCCAGCGCGTCGCCACCCTCTTCCGGCTGCAGGAACTCCTCACCGGAATCAGCCCCGCCCTCGAACGCGCGGTCGACCTCAACCGGAAGGCCCCGATGATGGTCCTCGCCTGCTGGCAGGCCCCGGCCGCGATCCGGCACGCCGGCGTCGACCGAATCACCGCACTGCTCCGCCGAGGCCACGTCAAGAACGCCGTCCAGGTCGCCGAGGCGATGATCGCCGCCGCCCGGCAGCAGACCGTGAACCTGCCCGGACAGCGTGCCGCCGCAGTGGTGGTCGGGCAGATGGCCACCGAGATCCTCGCCCTGGAGCAGCGCATCGCCGCCGTGGACAACCTCATCGCCGAACAGCTCGACCAGCACCCGCTGGCGCCGATCATCGGGAGCCTGCCCGGCATGGGTCCCCTGCTCACCGCCGAACTGCTGGTCCACACCGCCGGCATGACCGAGTACGACAGCCCCGCGAAACTCGCCGCCCACGCCGGCCTGGCACCTGTCTCCCACGACTCCGGCACGGTCTCCGGGAACCATCGCCAGCCGAGCCGGTACCACCGAAGACTGCGGCACATTCTGTGGATGGCCGCGTTCACCGCTGCCAGGGAATGCCCCACGTCGCGTGCCTACTACGAGAAGAAACGCGCCGAAGGAAAGAACCACCGTCAAGCGATTCTCGTCCTCGCGCGACGGCGGGTTGACGTCCTCTGGGCACTTATCCGCGACCGCAAGACCTTCACTCAACCTGCACCCACAGTCCGCGCCGCAGCCTGAACCAGACCGCTCTCCGCCGACGCGACCAGGTCCGGCCGGCCGATCCGCCCTGCCCGTCAAGATCAACCGGAGTCACATGGAGACTCCTAAGACGACGCTCTATCTGTACCCATAGGCTTATGATCTGCTGGTTTCTATTCTGTTTTCACGTTAGCGGGTCGCATACGCGCGTTGCTGTGCTCGCTTGCTGAAGATCAGCAGAGCTGATGTAAGTCCTGCTCAGGCCCTGCTTCTGCCGGCTCGACGCGTCCTCGCCAAGATCCGGCGAAGTTGTCGCGCCGCGTCAGTTTGCGGTGCCGCGAGTGCGTGGGCCAGCAGCGTGGCGAGTTTGACTGCGCGTGCCGGGTGGTGATGGCTGACCCAGGTAACTCGTCCGATGAGGTATTGAGCGAAGTCGGGGTGGCCGGTCCTGTTCTGCGCGGCGAGGCCGGTGCGGGTGGCGTTGTGGAGGATGGCGCGGAGCTGGTCGTATTCGTCGCGTGGTGTGGCGGGGTGGTGGTTGACGACGAGTCCGGCGAGGAGTTGGCGGTCGGCGTGGCCGCGGAGGCGGGTCTTGCTCGCGTGGACTAGGAAGCCATCACTGCGGGCGATGTCGTCGCCGGTGGCACGGTGCTGCTCGGCGCGCGGCTGGCGTGGCTGCCCGCCTTCGTCTACGTGTGCGCCCTCTATGCCGCCGCTCCACGCCATGCCGGCGTCGTCGTCGCGGCCTGGGCCTGGCCCATCCAGCCCTCCACCACGGCAGCATCCTGGCGCACCGCCGTCACGATCTTAACCGTCGGAGCGGCAGGATTCGTGCACGGTGGGTCCCCCGCCCCGGCCGTCCGCCGCTCGAACTAAAGAGGTGTAAGGCATCGGGTACTACCGTCGGATGACGAACTGTGGTCCTCGATCGTCGCCGGTGACGAGTCGGCCTTCGGTCGATACTCCCGTCCGGTCTACAACCACGCGTTCCGGCTGACCGGGTCGTGGTCGACGGCCGAGGATGTCACCCAGGCGACCATCCTCGTCGCGTGGCGCCGCCCTCGCGACGCCCGCCTTGTGGACGGCTTGGCGCTGCCGTGGCTGCTGGTCGTCGCCACGAACGCGGGTCCGCTCTTGGTGGTGGTCGGTGCGCCGGTGGCTGGCGCTGATGTTCGCCATGGGACGGGGTGAGTTGTCGCCGACGCTGCGGGGCGCGGCCGAGCGGTGCCTGCAGTGGAACTCCCCGCATCGGCAGACCGGGCAGGACCCGAGCGCGCGACCCGTCCCGGTGTCCCTGGCCGAGCTAGCGGTGGCCATCGAGCGGGGTAACCGCGCACTGGTGTTGTGCATGAACGACGTCGACTACGCCACCTGCGACGTGGAGCGGGCGGGAACGGTCAGGAAGTCCTGCGGGGGTGCCACCGAGCCGTGGCCGCACGGTGAGTCACTGCCCAGGCCGGTGCAGCGGCTGCTGCTGACCTCAACGGAGCCGACGGCGGGGACGTCAGCGTCTGCGGCCGGGTCAGCCGAGGTCCGCCGGCTCGTACTTGACCACGGTGACGGTTACACCACCGCAGCCAGGCTCTCCGAAGGCGCGTTCGGTCTGATGACCAGCGGTGCCTGTCGGGGTACTCGTTGGAGTGCAGAGGTGAGTACGGCTGATACCTAGCTCTGCACTCCAGGCCGTACCCCGACAGTGCCCGCCTCAAGGCTGGCGACAGTTCCGAGCCG
This sequence comes from Micromonospora sp. HB375, assembly GCF_017872985.1. Classification (NCBI taxonomy): domain Bacteria; kingdom Bacillati; phylum Actinomycetota; class Actinomycetes; order Micromonosporales; family Micromonosporaceae; genus Micromonospora; species Micromonospora sp. HB375. Next base: position 511,933 of record NZ_JAGGJO010000001.1, read on the forward strand.
CTCAGCTACGACACCGAGGGGACGGCGATCGATAGGCGTCGCTTATTTCAGGCCGAAGGCTATCTGGAGCACCTGCTATGCGGGTCCGGACGGGAAGCGGATCTACGGCAAACCAACCAGTGGCTGCCAGCCAGCCGAAGAGTGCCGACGGTAGCCACCGTCGGAGGTTCGCAGCGGCTCGAGCTTCACTTCGCCCCAGCTGGTGAGGTTGCTCCGACCGCGGCGTCCGCCGCCGCGGTCGGAGCGGCTCATCAACCGGCCAGCTGCAGCACCAGGTCAGGACCCTGGTTGCGGGCCTCGAGCGGCCGGTCGAACCGGTCTACCATGAGGCAGAGGGCCACATCGCGCGCGTCGACCCCAGGATGCCGGTTCCGGACCAGTTCACGAAGGTGCTCCGCAGCTGGTGAACGGGCAGCCCGGCGGAGGTAACGGGGAGTGTCGTCCAGGCCGCGCAGCAGCGCAGAGATGTACTCCGCGCACGCCAGGTCCTCGTCGCCGTCCGTCACCACGAAGCTGACCTCGGCCGTCCCTCGGAGCCGCTCTGCCGTCGCCCGGGCGGTGACGAAACCGGTGCAGAAAAGTGGTGACGCGTGACGGGCGGCCACCGCTCCTTGGGTACCGGCCGTCGTCCGTTGGACGATCGCGACTCCCGTGAGGTCGTGCTCCAGCACTTGCGCGGGAGAGTTGACCAGGTCGAATCCGGCCCGAGGGGGCCCGTCGCATAGAGCACGGGCACCTGGTAGCTCTGCCTTTCTCGATAGCGCCTCGTCTAGACACCGCACCAGAATGATCCGGTCCGCGCCGGCGTGCAGCGCGAACGCCGCCGTGCTGAATGCGCGCAACACGTCGATTACCACCGCCGCGCCCTCGATGGCCGGTGCCTCGTCAATCCCGACGAATCGATGCTTCACCCTTCGTTGCTTTCCTTCCTCGGCGGCCCAGCAGGGGTCGACGCTGCCTGGTCCTGGGCCCTTCCCGCCTCCTGCCACCGCAGCGGTCCCTGCCGCGACGGCCGGAGCAGGAGCGCGGCCAACTGTGCGCCGTCCGGACCGAGGGCCGCCCGAAACCTGCGAACGACCTCGTACTCTCCGGCGAGAGCCACCCGGCTCATGCCCAGGGCAACCCGCTGGTCGCCGAGCTGACGGGCCAGCTCGGCGCGCTCGCGCAGTAGCAGGATGAGCTGGTGGTCGATTGCGTCGATGCAGACCCGGGCCTGAGGGATGGAAAAGGCTACCGGCTCGTCACCCCCCCCAATCCCGGTCGGAGCCAACTCCGCCAAGTTCAGGTCATGGGATACGTCACTGTCCTGAATGACTGACACTGCGTCGTTGACTCCATACTTTCGTGCGGGGAGGGGGCGCACGGCCACCGAGGGCAGATGAAGCCGACACTGCGGTGGCACGGACGACCTCAGCGTGGGTAACAGCTCAGGGAGCTACCCAGCGAGATCCGGCAAAAGCTGCCCGCGCCGCTCGAACCAGGTCAGGGAGTCCTTGATCCCCTCTTCGATCGGCTGCTCCGCGCGCCAGCCGAGCAGCTCGGCGGCGCGGCTGCTGCGGGTGTAGGCACCGGCCGAGTCGCCGGGACGGCGACCGGCCGTCTCGATCGGGACGGGCCGCTCCACCACCTTGTTGAACGCATCGACGAGTTCCAGGACGGTCGTGCCGGTTCCCGTGCCGAGGTTCACTACCGTGTACTGGGACGAGTCTGCCGAGAGCAGGGTGTCGAAGGCCTCGAGAGCGCGCAGATGAGCGGCGGCGAGATCCCACACGTGGACGTAGTCGCGGATCCCGGAGCCGTCCCGGGTGGGGTAGTCCAGTCCAGTCACCTGGAAGGATCGGTCGCTGTGGTATGCCTCGATGAGCTTGCCCAGGGCGTGGGTCGGCGAGGCCACCTGAAGCCCCGACCGCATCCTCGGGTCGGCGCCGATTGGATTGAAGTAGCGCAGCGACAGCACGCGCAGCGGCGTAGCGGCGGCGATGTCGGCCAGCATCTGCTCGACGACTACCTTGGTACGGGCATAGGGGCTCACGGCCTTCACGTTCGAGTGCTCGTCGACGCTGAAGTCGGCACCTGGCTCGTAGATCGAGGCGGAGGAGCTGAACAGAATACGGGTGACCCCCTTGGAAATGAGGTGGTCGACGAACTCCAGCGTCTTGGCGACATTCTCGCGGTAATAGTGAATCGGACGGGCAACCGATTCGGGTACGACGATGAGGGCCGCGCAGTGAACTACCGCATGAACGTCGGGGTGCTCGGTGAAGATCTGATCGATGATGGTGGGATCGGCGATGTCGCCCTCGTAGAAGGTGCGCCCCTCGCAGAATTCCCGGCGGCCCGTTACGAGATTGTCGAGGATCACCGGCTCGTGCCCGGAATCCATCAAATACGACGCTACCGTGCTACCGATGAATCCAGCGCCTCCCGCAATGAGAACCTTCACGTGATGTCCTTTCCAGTGGATCGCGCAGGGAACGGCTTCAGCTGCGCGCCGAGCCTAGCGGTGAGGATTGGGGCCGCCCCCTCACGGGGCGTCTCGTACCGGGGCCAAGCCCGGATCCGCGCGACGACGAGGTCGACGTCTTCGGGCGCCACGGCCACCGCCAAGCGGACGAAGTGGCGGGAGGCACCGAACTCCGCTCCGGGTGCTCCCACCAGCTCGCACTCGTTCCGCAGCACCTGTGCGGCGTCACCGTGTTCCGGCAGCTCCCTTACACGCAGCCAGAGGAAGTAGGTCGCGCCGGGAGCGTGCACGTCGACCCCGCGGCACCTCCGCAACTCGGCCGCGATCCGTTGCTGGTTGATGCGCAGTCGGTCGCGCGTAGCCCGCAGCCACGGAGTGTCCCGTTCGTACGCTGCCGCCAGGGCCGCCTGCTGGATGCCCCGTGCAGCGGCCAAGCTGTACCGGGTACCGCTGCGGAGACGGGCTATCAGCTCCGAGTTCTGGCTGAACATCACCGACCCGCCGATGCCAGCAAGGTTATGCGACTTGGTGGCACCGGTGATGGTCAGGGTGCGCTGTGGGGCGATCGCCGCCATCGGCAGATGCTGTCCCCGCAGGGTGAGCCGGGCGTACACCTCGTTCGACACGATCAGCAGGTCGTGCCGTTCCGCGACGTCACTGATCGCCCGCAGCTCGTTCGGGCCGAACTGGTGGCCGGTCGGGTTGTGCGGATGGGAAAGATGAATGAGGCGAGTGCCCGGCACCATCCGACGTTCCAGTTCCGCAGCGTCCCAGGCCGGTGTGGCCCACGGGTCGAGATCGACCGCGATGGCCCGCGCTCCGGCGGCATTGATCGAGTCCGGAATGCTGTGGTACGCCGGACTGAAGTAGAGCCCGGCTTCGCCCGGCGCGAGCAGCTCGCGCATAACGTGATACGTCTGCGTCACTATCCCTGCAGCGAGGAGGACGTTCCCCCGGGGCACCGTCAGGCCGTGCTCTCGATGGTAGTGGTCCACCAACGTCCCGGCGATGTCGTTGTCGGTGTATGGGGGGCTGTAGGTGAGCGGGCCGAGCAGCAGGCGCTGGACCCGTTCGACCACTGCCGGGTCGGTCGAAAAGTCCATCTCGGCGACGTTGAGCGGGATCAGCTCGGAGCCCGCCACCGCCGCCCACCTCGCCGAACGAGCCACCATGCCGTCCCTCACGAGCCCTGCTCCTCGCAGTCGACGAGGCTCGCCGCGATGACCTTGAGGACCTGCTCGTCGTGCAGCATCTGGTGGTGTCCCACGGAGACGTCGACCTGCGCGAAGTCGGGGAATTCCAGCTCCGACCAGTCGGGCAGCCGGCAGCCGACCGCGGCCACCTCCTCCGGGTCGTCGCGGTCCGGGGCGGAGAAGAGTCGTACCGGGGCGGCCACCGGCTCGGGCAGGTGGCCCGAGATGCTGTGCCGGAGCATCGCGGCGACCCGCAGCCGAGCCAGGAACGCTGCGTGGTCGGTCTCCACCAGGCCGTTGGGACTGTGCGCGCTGAGCAGCTCGAACACCGCCTCCGGCCGGAGCTCCTCGGGGTCGGTGGTCAGCCCGGCGGAGTGGACCAGGCCGGCCAGCCGCGCCCGGATCAGCTCCTCCGGGTCGATCGGGGGCGCGTAGAGCGAGGTGTTGAAGAGGTTGACGGAGAGGACCTCCCAGCCCTCGACGAGCAGCCGTCGGGCCAGTTCCACCGCCAGGTTGCCGCCCAGGCAGAAGCCGCCGAGGTGGAGCCGGCGGGGCAGCCCGGCGGCGGTCATCAGCGCGGCGAAGTCGGCGACCAGCTCGGCGAGGCTGGCGAACGGCTCCCCCTCCTCGGGCCGCAGACCCTTGGCCGTGGCCGCGTACACGGGGCGATCCAGCGGGTAGCTGGCCAGGCTGTTCAGCCCGATCACGCCGCCGCCGCCGGAGGGGAGCAGCATCAGCGGCGCTCGTGCGCCGTCCGGCGCGAGCGTTAGCAGCCGTCCCCAGCTCTCATTCTCCGTACGCAGCGCCTGGCTGATGCCCCGGAGGGTGCGGGCCTCGAAGACGGTGCCCAGATCCACCGGCAGCCCGGTCGCCTTTCGCAGCGCGACGGCGAGGCGGGCGGCAAGCAGGGAATCGCCGCCGGCGTCGAAGAAATCCTCGTCCAGGTGCGCCGCGGCGACACCGAGCACCCGGGACCACTGGGTGGCGACGACCACCTCGATCGTGTCTCGCATCATGCCTACCGATCCAGCTTGACGGGGTGCGGCCACGCCATGCCGTCGGGCACGCGTACGGCGACCCCGCGGGAGACGACCAGCGCCGGAGCCCGGAGCACGGTCAGGTCAGCCGTTGGGTCGCCACCGACCGCGATCAGGTCCGCGTCGTGTCCGCCGGCGATCCGGCCGGTGGTGTCGCTGAGGCCTAGGGCCAGGGCGGCGCCGGCGGTGGCGGAGCGCAGCACCTGGCGGGGGGTGAGACCGAAGTCGGGCATGATCTCGAGCCCATCGACCAGCGAGCCGTGCGCGATGTTCTGGATCCCGGCGTCGGTGCCGGCAATCACCGGCACCCCGGCCTCGATCAGCTCCCGCAGGTGCTCTCGGCGTTCCCGCCAGTCGATGCGACCGCTCGGGTTGCGGGCGTTCCCGTTGACGGTGGGGCAGACGACGGTGCCCAGGTCGACCATCCGGTCGACCACTGCTCGGTCGAACTCCAGCCGGCCGTCCCCGACCCAGGTGCAGTGTTCGATTGTGTCGCAGCCGGCCTCGACGGCGTCGCGGATGCCCTGCGTGCCGTGGGCGTGCGCGGCCACCGGGAGGCGCAGCCGGTGCGCTAGGCGGGTCACTGCGCGCAGTGTGTCGGCCCCGAACTGCGGCGCCCCCGGCTGGGTACGCGTGGTCAGAAAGCCTCCGGTCGCCATGATCTTCACGACCTGCACGCCACTGTCGTGGCTTAGCCGGATCCGGTCGGCCACCGCGTCGTCGTCCGCGCAGGCACCCCCCAGGTACCAGCAGTGGCCGTCGGGAACGGTGATCGGGGCACCCGCCGGCACCACCCGGGCGCCCAGCGCCGGGTCGGCCGCAGTGGCCCGGGCGACCGCCACGTCGAGGAACGACCGGGCGCCGAGGTCGCGGACCGTGGTGACGCCCGCCAGCAGGTGCCGGTGGGCGTTGGCCGTCATCTCCTTGAGCAGTACGGTGTCGTCCACCGCGGCCAACGCGGCGGCCGGGTCGGGGCCGGTGTCGAAGGCCAGGTGCACGTGGGCGTCGATCAGGCCGGGCAGCAGGGTGAGCCCGCCCAGGTCGCACTCGTCCAAGCCGCGCAGCACCTCGGGCAGCTCCGCCCGAGGGCCCGCCCACAGGATGCGGCGTTCTACCACCGCGACGGCCGCGTCGGGCGTGAGCAGCTCGTCGTCGCCGAGGAGCGCCCGTCCCGCGCGGAGCAGGTAGGCGTGTGGTGCCATACGGTCCACCGATCGTGAGGAGTGGTCGGACGCCGCTGGCGTCCGAGAGGGGACGGGTGGGCGGTCAGCCCGCGCTCGCCTGCTCCAGGGATTCCACCGCCCGGTGCCGGTCGGTCTCGGCGAAGATCTCGATGACATGGGTGCCCGGGTCGAGGGTCGCGCCGTGCTCCTGCTGGTCGTCGATGACGAAAAACGCGCCGGGCCGGTGAGTGGTGGTGGTTTCCTCCACGGTGAGGTGCACGGCGCCGGAGAGCACCAGTCCGACCTGCGGGCCGTGGCGGTGCGGTGGCACGGTCCCGCCGTCGGCGAACGACCAGAGCACGACCTGGCCCTGCGGGCTCGACATGAGCCGGCCTTCGGCGCCGGGGAAGTTGACGGCCGCACGCGGCAGGGCCTCAATCCAGTCTGGGTACACGTTTCTGTCCACTTCTCTCGATGTCAGTCCTGCGCCGTGGCGTCGCGCCCGAAGTTCCGGTCGCCGAGCCGTCCGTAGTACTGCCGACGCAGGGCGATCCAGTCGCCGCGGCGATCGGTGTCGACCAGGCCGACCGAGCCGTGGGCCAGTTCGGCTTGTAGCCGTCGCACCGCTGCCCGCTCGGCCTCGTCAGTCGCCGGCCACTCCTCCAGGTACGCGTGCAGGACCTTGGCGATCCCGTCCTGCTGCCCGGGCTCGAGGTGCGCGGTGAGCAGAAGCAGAAGGCAGTGCCGGAACAGCAGCAGTTCCCCGGCTGTGCCGGCGAGCCGGTCGGCGAGCACCTGCGGCACGTCGCCGAGGTCACCGGGGGGCAGGCCCAAGTAGGCCGTGACACCGCCGACGAGACAGCGTCGGACGCTCTCCCGCTGCAGCGCGTCGGGGCCGTCGACCTCGCGGAGGCGGATCAGCTTCGCCACCTCCTCGACGGGCAGGTGCGGGGCCAGAATCGCCGGGGCGTCCCGGTCCAGAAGATCGCCGTATCGCTGGACGTGTCCGTCGACCGCGCCGACGATCAGCCGCATCCCCTCCAGCGCGCACTTCATCAGATGCGTCTCGGCGGCATCCCGGAAGTGCTTCGAACCGGCGAACTGGCTCTCCGTGTGCGGATAGAGCAACCAGCCGCTGAGCTGGTGCGCGAACAGCTCCAGGTGGTCCTCGACGGTGATCCGGTGAGTGACCGGACACTGGGCGTCGGCGGGACCGCCGATCCGGTTCGGCCAGCCCAGCGCCAGGTCCGCGGCGATGAAGGAGCGCATCAGCCGCGCCCGGTCGTACCGGACGACGAAGCCGGTGGTCAGCAGGTCCGGCCGCCGTCGTGCCAGCCAGGGGACCACCTCGTGCACCGGGTGCGCGGCCTCGTCGTCGGCAACCAGCAGCACCAGATCGAGGTCGGACTCCAGTCGCCACCGGCCACCGTCGTAGGTCACCGACGGCTCCTGCCGGCCGAGGGACCCACTGATCACCACGGTCGTGTCGGGGATCCGCAGCTCGTCCAGGACGGCGCGGACGTCGTCCGGGTAGGTTTCCAGCTGCGCGGTGACCTGATCCCGTGCCTCGGCGGGCACGAAGCGCGAGTGCGCGAACCACCGTGGTGTCATCATGACCCCACCACCCGTCGTACCGCCCCCATGTCCAGATCGCCCAGGCCCTGGGCCACCGCCGCCGCGAACCCGTGCCGAACCGCCGCAGTCAACGGGGTCTTCAGTCCGGTCTCGTGGGCCAGCTCCGCCGCGTACGCAACGTCCTTGGCCATCAGCCCGAGTCGGCAGCGGACGTCCTTGTACTCGTCGCGCAGCATCCGGGGCCCGTAGCCGGAGGCGACACCCTGCCCCCAGCCGTAACTCGACATGATCTCCACGACCAGTTCGGGGTCGAGGCCGAGCCGTTCCACCAGGGCCAGGTGCTCGGCGAAGCCGGCGAGCACCACGGCGGCGAAGAGGTTGTGCGCCAGCTTGAACCGGGTCGCGGCACCCACCGGCCCCAACCGGTACCGCCGTTCCGTGAAACAGTCGCTGAAGCTCTCGTAGCGGGCGAAGTCGTGGTCGGAGCCGCCGACGAAGGCCACCAGGGTGCCGGTCGTGGCGCGCGGGACGCTACCGGTGACCGGTGCGTCGACCGCCCCCGCGCCGGCTTCGCCGACCGCCGCCGCCCACTCGTCGACCCGGTGGGCCGAGACCGTGGACGCTTCCACGGCGAGCGCGCCGGGGCGCAGCGTACGGACGGCGCCCTCCGGGCCTTGCCAGACCGCGCGGCTAGCTCCGTCGTCCGAAACCATCGAGAGCACCACGTCCGCACCCGCCGCGGCCTCGGCGGGTGACCGGCGCACCTCGTCCGCCGTCGCCCCCGCATCGAGCCAGCTCTCCGGACGTCGGTTGTAGAGCCGCAACGTCCAGCCCACCTGACGCAGGTGGGGGGCGATCGCCCGGTTCATCACCCCGGCCCCGAGCAGCGCCACGATGCCGGCCGCAGGTGCCGAAGGGGTCATACCTGCGCCCCGAGCGGGGCGTATAGGCACCACACCATCGTCGGGGTCAGCACCGAGAGTGGGCGCAGCTCGCTCATGCCCTGCACCACGTCGAGGGAGGCGATGCAGGCATCGGCCTCGCCGTCCGCCACGGCCCGGGCCGCCTTCGGCTTCGCGTTAACCGTCCTGACCTCGGCCTCCACCGGCAGGGTCTCGCGTACCAGTTGGAGGGTCGACGGGTGCGCGACGACGGTGCGCACCTCGCTGACGTCCCGGTCGAGATCGGCCCGGACGGCGACGCACATCGGCTTGGTCGGTGACTCCCACACGCCCACCACCCGCATCGTCCTGCGTGTGCGGAAGTGCAGGTTGACCCAGCTGTCGACCAGCCGGTCACCGTCCAGGTCGAGGAAGCCGGCTGCGACCAGCGCCAGGTTGTCTGTCTCCTCGGCCTCCTGCATGGCCAAGGAGAACGAGGGGCAGAGCGAGACCGTAGCCCCGATACGACTAGCCTCGGCGTAAGCGTCAGTCCCAGACGGACCGAGCGTCATCACCGTCCGGGTGCGCAGCCACTCATCGATACCCGATGTCGACACTGCCCCTCCTGGCGCGAATGACACTGAGGGCAGCGCAGTACGGCGACACGTCCTAGCAGGACAGTCGTACCGAGCCCCCCGTTGGCTCGCGGAAGCATTGCACACGGTTCATCACTCTGCAACATCCACTCGATCCCGAAGCCTGGGACGACTGAGGGCCTCGCGAGGCGCCGTTCGACTGCCTTCGCGGTGGCCTAAGCGAAGGCTGAATCGCTCCCGACGGGGGTGCCTCCGGAACGGCCGAGGGGGCTCGACGGTGGGCCTACGGCTGTGGTTACATTTGCGGCCGGTCATAAGACCGAACCATCGAGAGCTGGTTGCGAAGCTTCACGGGGGACGGAAGCTGCTCCGACAGTTCCGTGCGTCCAACTGCATCGACAGAGGTAAACGTGACACTCGACCTGTGGCGCGTCCTGCGCCCCGGAGGGGCTCTGCCGTCCGTGCTCGCCTTCGACTTCGGCCCCGGACGGGCCGGGGCCGGCTTCGCCGACCTCGTCGAGCTGCTGCCCGAGGACGTGCCGGTCCTGGAGGCGGTCCCGCCGGACGAACTCGACGCGGTGGACACCGTGCAGTCGGTCGAGGCTCGGCTGCGGCTGCTGGTCGACGGGATCACCGCAGAGGGCCGCGAGGTCGCGGTGGCGGTCGGCTACTGTGCCGGATCCGCGCCGGCCCGGTCGGCGGCCGCGCTGCTGGGTGCCACTGGACGGCCCGCGCCGCAAGTAGTGCTGGTCGACCCCGAGACCGTCGACCGGCTGACCCTCGTGCAGGCGTACGAGACGGCGCTCTCGTCGCTGCGCGGCATGGACCGTGGGCTGGCCGACGAGCCGCCCCTGCCTGCGGGCTGGGCGGACGACGCCGGCGAACCGGTGGCTGACACGCGGCTGCTGCTGGACAGTTACGTGACTACCGTGACCGCGTCCTTCGCCCGGATGAAGCTGCCTGCCAAACTCGGCGCCCAGCTGGGGGCCCGGTTCCACCGCTACTTGGCATACCTGCTGATGAGCGCGCTCACACCGGCGGCTCCGGCGGCCGGCGTGCGGATCCTGGGGTCCGCCGGGTACGTGCTCGACCCGCTCTTTACCGGCGAGCTCCGCCGGCTGGACGTGGACCGCGACCGGATGCTCGCCACCCCCGCCGTGGCCGAGGAGGTCCGCCGGGCGGTGGAGGCACACGAGTCGACCTGGCGGGAGGTCGTCGTGACACGAGGAGCAGGCTATGTTCAGCAGTGACAAGTTCGGCCCGCTGGCCAGCGGGCCGTACCGGCTGTTGTGGATCAGCCGGACGGCGTCCGGCCTCGGCGACGCCCTGATGCCGGTCACCGTGGTCTTCGCGGTGATCCACGTCGGCGGCTCCGCCGCGGACGTCGGCTCGGTCCTCGCGGTGTCGACGCTGGTCCGCGTCGGGCTGCTGCTCATCGGCGGCGTGCTGGCCGACCGGATGCCCCGGCGGCTGCTCCTGCTCGGCGGTGACGGCTTCCTGGCCTTCCTGCATGGCGCGGTGGGCCTGCTACTGCTCACCGGCCATGCGTCGGTCGGGCTGATCCTGGCCGCCTCCGCGCTGTTCGGGGCCGCTTCGTCGATCTCGAAGCCGGCGTTGACCGGGCTCGTGCCGCAACTCGCGCCGCGGGACAAGCTTCAGCAGGCGAACGCGCTGATGGGCATGTCGGCGACCGCGTCGCGGATGTTCGGCCCGGCGGTCGCCGGTGGTCTGGTGGCCCTCTCGGGTCCCGCCTGGGGATATCTGATCGACGCCACGTCCTTCGTGGTGAGCGCCGCCTGCCTGCTCTTCCTGCGGGTACCGCCGTCGACTCCGCGCGAGCGCAAGCATTTCCTCGAGGAGCTGGTGCACGGCTGGCGCGAGCTGCGGATCCGGCGCTGGTACTGGCTCACGCTGACCGGTCATGCGGTGTGGAACTTCGCGATCTGCCCGCTCTTCGTGCTGGGCCCGATCATCTTCGCCAGCAAGCAGGGCACGGCCCTGAACTGGGGCCTGATCAGCACGGGCCTGGCGGTCGGCGCGTTCCTGGGCGGCATCGTCGCGCTGCGCTGGCGGCCCCGCCGCCCACTCGTGGCCGGCCACTTGGCGCTCGGCCTGACGGCCTTCGAGCTGCTGGCCCTCATTGGGCCGATGCCGGCGCTGGTGGTCGCCGCCACCGCGCTCGTCGGCTCCGCTGGCATGACCTACATCAACGAGGTGTGGGACACCACGGTCCAGCAGGTCGTGCCGGAGGCGGTAATCTCCCGGGTCAGCTCCTACGAGGCGCTCATCTCCGTCGTCATTATGCCGCTGGGCTACGCGGTCACCGGGCCGGTCGCGGAGCGGGTGGGGGACACCCGCACCCTCCTCGGTGCCGCCGCGCTCATCGTCCTGTCGACCTGTGCGCTGGTGCTGGTGCCCGAGATCCGACAGGTACGCCAGCAGCGCGACGGCCTGATCGTCTGCCCGCCGTCAATGGTGCCGGCTGCCGGGGCGGCGCCGGAAGCGGCCAAAGTGCCCGTCTGACCACGACGGACGCGGATGGCCGTCCCTCGAGGAGAGAAGTCGTGAGGAAGAGCAACTACGTCACCCTGACCCGGGGCGGCACCGTCCGGCTCGTGTGCTTCCCGTGGTCCGGGGCCGGGGCCCTGCCGTTCCGTGGCTGGTCCGCCGCCGTACCGGACGAGATCGACTTGGTGGTGGCCCGGCGCGCGGGCCGGGAGGACCGGTACCGGGAGCCGGCCCCGACCGACCTCAACCAGTTGGTCCAGGACCTGGTCGACGACCTGGACACCGACGGGCCGTACGCTTTCTTCGGCCACTGCCTCGGCGCGTTGCTTGCCTTCGAGGTGTGCCGGGAGCTGCGGCGGCGGGGACTGCCCGGGCCGGCTCGGATGTCGGTGGTCGGTGACCCGCCCGTCCAGTCCGGTGACCGGACGCCGGTGACCGACGTCCGTGCCGAGATCCGCCGGACCGGGGCCATGGCCCCCGCCGTGCTCGACGACCCGGACGTGTGGCCGCTCATCGAGCCGGTCATCTCCGCCGACCTCGCGCTCGCGGTGAGCTACCGGTACCGGCGGGCGGAGCCACTGGACCTGCCGATCGACGTGTTCCTGGCGACCGCGTCGACGGCCGAGGAGCGGGCGATCTTCGCCGACTGGGCGGTCGAGACCACCGGCCCGGTCACCTTCCATGAGATCGACGGCGAGAGCCTGATGCCCCACGGCGCGTGGCACGACCTCGCCGGGTCGGTCTTCGCCGCCTGCGCCGCGGTGCCGTTCGGACGCTCCGGTACGGCTTGATCCACGGCGGACGGGCCCCGGGGCCCGGTCCACTTTCGGCACTTCACACGGGGGCTCGATGACCATCTATGCAGCGACGGCCGCGCAGCGACAGCTGTGGTTCCTGGACCGCCACGAGAGAACGGGGTCGGCGTACTCCACCCCGATCCTGTTCCGCCTCGGCGGCCCGGCGGACGCGGCGCGGCTCGGCGCGGCCGTCGACACGGTGGTGGCCCGGCACGACGCGCTGCGGACCTCGTTCCGGGAGGACGGAGTCGACGTCGTGGCGGAGGTGCACGAGCCCGTACCGGGCCTGCTGCACGTCATGGACCTGACCGACCGCGACCCGGTCGACGCGGAGGCAGAGGCTCAGCGCCTGGTGGACGGCTGGGTCCACGAGCCGATTGACCTGACCGGCGGCATGCTGATCCGGGCACGTTTGGTCGTGGTGACCTCCGACTCGGCGCTCCTCCTCCTGGTCGTGCACCACATCGCCGTCGACGCCTGGTCCGAGGGCGTGGTGCTGGACGAACTCCAGCGCGCCTACAACGGTGAGCCGCTGCCGCCGCTGCCGCTGGCCGACTCCGACGCGGCGGTGGAACTGCGCAGCCGGGAGGAGGAACTGGAGCAGGACCTCGACGCCGAGCTGAAGTACTGGCGGGAGGAGCTATCCGGGGCGCCCACCCAGCTGGAGCTGCCGCCCACCGCCGACGCCGGCTTCCCGTACGAGGGGGACCGGGTGACCTTCCGATTGCCGGACAGGTCCTGCGCCGCCGTGGCGGAGGCCTGCCGCCGGCTGCGGGTCACCCCGTTCGTCCTGCTGCTCACCGCGTACGCGGTGACGCTAGGCAAGGTCGCGAACGAGGACGACCTGGTGATCGGCGCCCCGGTGATGCGCCGCGACGACGAGGACGTCGACTCCGTAGTGGGCAACTTCGTGAACTCGGTGGCGATCCGGGTACGGCTCGACGGCGACCCCGATCTCAGCACCGTCGTGCAGCGGGTTAACGACGTGGTGATCGGTGCGATGGGGAACCGGGACCTGCCGTTCGAGTCGGTGGTACGCGGGCTGAACCCGCCCCGCCGGGAGGGCGTCTCACCGATCTTCCAGGCGATGTTCTGGATGAACAGCCTCGGCGGGGCCCGGCTGCGGCTGGACGGCCTCACCGTGACCCCCTTGTCGTTCCCGTTCCGGATTTCGAAGTTCGACGTCGTGCTGGACGCGCAGCAGAACGGCCGGCGGTTCGACTTCGCCCTCGAGTACCGCAGAGCGCGCATCAGCGACGAGGCGGCGGACCGGCTGCGCGGCCGCTTCCTGACCGTCCTGGACGCCGTCGCGACCCGGGACGAGCTGACCCTCGCCGAGCTGGACGTGGTCTGCGACGAGGAGCGGGAGCTGCTCGACGGGTGGAGCGGGGCCGGCGAGGAGGTCACCGGGGAGCGGGTGGTGGACCTCGTCCGCGAGGTCGCCGTGGCCGCGTCCGACCGGCCTGCGGTGCGCGACGCCGTCGGGGTGACCAGCTACCGCCGGCTGTGGGACGAGGTGGTCGCACTGGCCGGTCGGCTGAGCCGGGCCGGGCTGGTGGCGGGCGGACGGGTCGCCGCCTGCACCAGCCGCAGCTCGGCGGTGATCGTGGTGCCGCTGGCGGTGTGGCTGTGCGGCGCGACCTACATACCGCTGGACCGCCGGCACCCGGACGACCGGCTGCGTCTTCTGCTCGACGACGCCGAGCCGGACGTCGTCGTGGTGGACGCGACCACCCGGGACCGTGCGGCCGACCTGGCGACCGGCGGCACCGAGGCCATCGTGGACGTCGACGGCGCAGAGTCGGGCGGGACGGCGACTCTGCCCACCCCGGCCGCCGACGCGCCGGCCTACCTGCTCTACACCTCCGGAACCACCGGGGTGCCCAAGGGCGTCGTGGTGGGCCACGGCTCGTTCACCAACGTGCTCCGCGAGATCGCGTCGGTCGCCGCGCTCGACCGGACGGACGTCATGCTGGCCGCCACCACGGTGACCTTCGACATCTCGTTCATCGAGCTCTTCGTGCCGTTGCTGCTCGGCGGCACCGTCGTGGTCGCCTCCGACGGTCAGGTGAGTGACCCGGTGAAGCTCGGCCGGCTGGTCGGGCAGGCCGGGATCAGCGTCGTCCAGGCCACCCCCGGGGTTTGGGACGTGCTGGCCCCCCGGCTCGCCGGCCGGCTGCGGGTGGCGCTCTGCGGCGGCGAGAAGATGACTCCGGCGGTCCGCGACCGCCTGCTGGCTGCGGCTGACCTGGCGCTCAACGTCTACGGACCGACGGAGACCACCATCTGGTCGTCCGCCTGGCCGGTCGGGCCGACCCCGATCCGCGTCGGCCGGCCGCTGCGCGGCAACCGGTTCGTGCTTCGGGACCGCTGGGGCGCGACGGCCCCGCCGGGCACGACTGGTGAGCTGTGCATCGGCGGCGGGGCGCTTGCGGTCGGCTACCACCGGCGGCCGGAACTCACCGCTGCCGCCTTCACCGAAGCGCCGGCCGAGCCGGGTGGCCGGCTGTACCGCACCGGCGACCTGGGTCGGTGGGACGCCGACGGGCAGCTCGAACTACTCGGCCGCAGCGACGACCAGCTGAAGGTCTCCGGACACCGGATCGAGCCGGGCGAGATCGAGCACTGCCTGGCCGCCGCCGACGGCGTGCTGACCTGCGCCGTGGTCCCGGTGACCGTGGCGGGGATGACCAGCCTCGCCGCGGTGCTGGTGCCGACCGCGCCGCTGCCAACGGAGACCTGGCGGCCGGCGGACCCGGACCTCGCCGCGCGGCTGGCCGCCCGGGCCCGGGCGGTGCTGCCGCCCTACATGGTGCCCGGGCACTACGTGGTGACCGACGCACTGCCCCGCTCGATCAGTGGCAAGACGGACCGCCGCCGGCTCGCCGAGCGGGTGAGCGCCGGGCTCGCCGAGCGGACCACCGACGCCGGCTGGCTGCCGGTCGACGTCGTGGAGACCCTGATCGTCGAGCGCTTCTCGGCGATGCTCGGCGACCCGGCCGGTCCGGAGGAGAGTTTCTTCCGCCAGGGTGGCAGCTCGTTGGGGGCGGCGATCGCCGTGGGCCTGCTCAGCGACGAGCTCGACCAGGAACTCGACCTCGACGATCTCTATCAGCAGCCGAGCCCGCGCCGACTGGCGGAGCTGATCCGGGGACGCGGTGACGGCACGCTGCGGCGGGTGACCCTCCGCTCCGGCGAGGACGGTCCGCGCGTGCTCTGTCTCGCCGACACCGACCAGGGCCTGGTCGAGCTGCGCGACCGCCTGGCCGACCTGCCGGTCGCCCGGGTCGACGCGCTCTCCGCCGAGCTGCGCCCCGGGCACCCGGACCTCGCGGCGGCGCTCGACCGGGCGTGCCGCGACTTGGCCGTGACCTCGGACGCCCCGCTGGCGCTGCTGGCCGCTGGCTCCACCGGGTGCCGGCTGGCAGCCGCCGTGGTCCGGCGGCTCGTCGCGGCTGGGGTGCCGGTGACGGGCGTGGTGCTGGTCGACCCAGCCGGTCGGCACCGGTCGAGCGGCCCCGGCGTACGCCCCGTTCCCGACCCGGAGCGGGTCGACGACGTGGAGACCTGGCTGGACGCGGTGGTGACGCCGGAGGCGGACACGCCGGACGCCGCGGCCCTGCGCGCGCGGCTGGCCCGCGAGGTCCGGCTGCGTCTCGCGGTGCCCTCGGTGCCCACGGAGCCGTCGCCGGTGCCGGTGGTGGTCGTCACCTCCACCGAGGACACCCCGCAGGACTGGCCCGACCTCGGCCGGTGGGCGGGGGAGGAGGCGGTGTGCCGTCGCCTCCTCCTGCCCGGCGCCGGGGACCGGCTCACCGCCGAGGACGCCCTCTCCACGGCGCTGCACACCGTGTTCGGTTCCGATGCGGCGGCGGGGCTGGCGTTGCTGCCGGTCTGAACCCCACCACCTGTTGAGCAAGTCGATCTGGCGAGAAAGCGGAAGCTGATGGAACTCGAAGAGCGGTACTACGTCGTGCGCAACGACGTAGGCCAGTACAGCGTGTGGCCGGCGTCCGTCGAGACTCCGCAGGGGTGGCACCCGCATGGGAAGGCCGGTTCCCGCGAGGAGTGCCTCACGGTCGTCGACGGCATCTGGACGGACCTGCGGCCGACCGCCACGTCGAACCCGGCGGGTGACCCGGCCGGCCCGGCCACGTTGGTGGAGAGCTTCCGCCGGACGGTCGCGGCGTTGCCGGACCAGCCGGCCGTGGCGTACGGCGACGAGACGCTGACCTACCGCGAGCTGGACCGGGCCTCGGACGCCCTGGCCGGACAGCTGGTCGAGCTGGGCGTCGGGGCCGAGGACCGGGTCGCCGTCTGCCTCAGCCGGGGGCTGGACGTCTTCGTGGCGCTGCTCGGCATCGTCAAGGCCGGGGGCGCGTTCGTCGCGATCGACAGCCGGCTGCCGGACAGCCGCCGCGACACCATGATCGAGGGCAGCGACGCGGCGGTTGTCCTGACCCGGCCGGACTGGGTCGACCGCCTGGCCCACCTAAACCGGCGGGTGGTGGGCTGGACCCGCGTCCCGGCCGACGCGGCGGAGCTCGCCGCGTCGGCCGTCGACGTCGCCCCAGAGCAGGCCGCCGCGGTCCTGTTCACCTCGGGCAGTTCCGGCACGCCGAAAGCGATCGTCCTGGAACATCGGAACCTGGTCTCGTTCGCGCACAACCCCGCGCTGCCGGAGCTCACCCCGGCCGACCGGGTGGCCCAGGTGTCGAGCCTGTCGTTTGACGCCTTCCAGTTCGAGACCTGGTGCGTGTTCGCGGCCGGGGCGACGGTCGTCGTGCTGCCGGCCATCGCCGAGCTGCTGGAGACGGACATTCGGCGGGAGCTGCGCCGAGCCCGGATCAGCGCGATCCTGGTGCCGACCATGGCGGTCAACCACATCCTCCGTGAGGACCGGGACGCCTTCTCGTCGGTGCGCATCCTGCACACCGGTGGTGACGTCCTCTCGCCGGCCGCCTGCCAAGAGCTGCTCGCCACCGGCTTCGGCGGCCGGTTCTTCAACCTCTACGGCCCGTCGGAGGCGACGACGGCGTGCACCGCCCACGAGGTGTCCGGCCTCGCGCCGGACGCCGACAGCGTGCCGATCGGCACCCCGCTCGCCGGCGCCATGGCGTACGTGCTCGACGAGCGGCTCCGGCCGGTCCCGCCGGGCGGGGTCGGCGAGCTGCACATCGGCGGCGCCGGGGTGGCCCGCGGCTACCTCGGTGCGCCGGGCCTGACCGCGGCGCGGTTCCTGCCGGACCCGTTCGCGGCGGACGGCTCCCGGATGTACGCCACAGGCGACCTCGCCTCCCGGAGACCGGACGGCGAGCTGATGTTCGTCGGCCGGGCGGACGGCCAGGTGAAGATCCGGGGCTACCGGGTGGAGCCGGGCGAGGTGGAGCGGGTGCTGGCCCGTAACCCGGAGGTCGTCGAGGCGGCGGTGCTGAGCTGGGGTCAGGGCGAGGACCGCCGGCTGGTGGCGTTCGTGGTGCCGCAGGACACTGTCACGGTGCGGGCGCTGCGGGACCACGCCGTCGAGGCCTTGCCGGACTACATGGTGCCGAGCGAGTTCGTCATCCTCGACCGCATCCCGATGACCGACCACGGCAAGCGCGACTGGGACGACCTGCGGGCCACGCTGGGCGCCCACCTGGAGCGCCGGGCCAACCGGGTCGAGCCCTCGACGCCGAGCGAGAAGTGGCTGGCCCAGGCGTGGGAGGAGCTGTTGAGCGCGGAGTCGGTCGGTGCCACCGACGACTTTTTCAGCCTCGGCGGACACAGCCTGCTGGCGTTCCGGTTGCAGCGCCGGATCAAGCGGGACCTGGGGATCAACCTGGAGTTCCGGGAGATCCTGGACAACACCGTGCTGCGGGACCTCGCCGCCGTCATCACCGAGCGGGAGGAGGCGCCGTGACCCACACCTCCATCGCGGACCTGACCGACCCGGACCTCTTCGTCCGGGGCGAGCACCACGCCGTGTTCGCCCGCCTTCGGCAGGAGGACCCGGTGCACTGGAGCGGCGGCCCCGACGGCGGCGGCTTCTGGTCGCTGTGCCGGTACGCCGACGTGGCCGCCGCCTACCGCGACCACGCGGCGTTCAGCTCGTCGGCCGGCGCCGTGCTCGGCGGGTCGTTCCGCCACGAGCGGGACACCGCGGCTGGCAAGATGCTGGTCGCCTCGGACCTGCCCCGGCACCGCATGATCCGGCAGGTGCTCTACCCGGCGTTCTCCCCGGCGATGGTGGCCCGGGTGGGGGAGAGGGTGTCGACCTTGGTCGACCAGGCCGTCGACCGGCTGGTCCAAGACGGTGGCGGGGACTTTGCCACGGAGGTGGCCACCGAGCTGCCCGCCGGCGCGGTCATGACGATGATGAACGTGGGGCACGCGGAGGCCCACGAGCTGATCGGCATCACCCGCCGGATGATCGGCTTCCGCGACCCGGTCTTCGTGGACATCGACGATGATGAGCGGCTGCGGCTGGCCTGGTTGCAGAGCGAGGTGTTCGAGTACTTCGCCGACCTGGTCAAGGAGCGACGGCGGGAGCCCGGTGACGACGTCGTGAGCATCCTGGCGCACGCCGAGATCAACGGCCGCCGAATGACCGAGGACGAGATCCTCTACAACTGCATGAACGTGGCGGTCGGAGGTAACGAGACCTCGTCGTACACCGCCTGCACGGGCCTGCACGCCCTGCTGACCAACCCGGAACAGTACGAGCTGCTGCTCGACGACCCGGAGCTGCTGCCCTCCGCCCTCGACGAGATCCTGCGCTGGAGTTCGACCAACGCGTACGTGGCGCGGCTGGCCACCCGGGACGCGGAGATCGGCGGGATGGAAATCCGCAAGGGGCAGCTCGTCGCGCTCTGGAACGTCTCGGCCAACTTCGATGAGGAGCAGTTTGTCGCGCCGGAGCGGTTCGACATCCGGCGCTCGCCGAACCGGCACCTCACGTACGGCAGCGGCCTGCACCGTTGCATCGGCGCGCCGACCGCCAACGCCGAGCTCTCCATCCTCTACAAGGCGCTGCTGGGCCGGGGCGTCCGGCTCGAGCCCGACGGCGAGGCCCGCCGGCTGCGCTCCAACTTCATCCTCGGCATGACGTCGCTGCCGGTCCGGGTGGTGGCGGCGTGACCCGCCCAACCCTGCCCGCGACCGGGGAGAACACGGAAAGGCGGGAGTCATGACGATCGAGGTGTTCACCACCTGTCCGCCCTCCGAGGCGCCGGGCGGCAAGGCCTTCCTCGACCGGGTCGGTGAGGTGTCGCGGTGGACCGAGGAGGCCGGCTGCGCCGGCATGCTGGTCTACACCGACAACTCGCTGATCGACCCGTGGCTGGTGGCCCAGGCCGTCCTGGAGAGCACCGAGCGGATCCTGCCGCTGGTGGCGACCCAGCCGGTCTACATGTCGCCGTACACGGCGGCCCGGATGGTCATGTCCACCGCGTTCCTGCGCGAACGGCGGCTGGCGATCAACCTGGTGACCGGCGGCTCACCCACCCACCTGAAGGCGCTGGGCGACGAGACCGGGCACGACACCCGCTACGCCCGGCTGACCGAGTACGCCAAGGTGATGCGGGCGCTGTTGGCGGCGAGCCGGCCGGTGTCGCACACCGGGGAGCACTACCGCCTCAAGGGCGCCACCCTGCCGCACCGGGTGCCCGAGGAACTGCTGCCGACCTACTACCTCTCCGGCTCGTCGCCGGCCAGCCGGCAGGCGGCTGCGGCGCTGGGCGTGACCCGGCTGGCGTACCCGCTGACGCCCACCGAGTACGCGCAGCCCGACGCCACCGGTGGTGAGTGGGGCATCCGGATCGGCGTCATCGCGCGCAGCACCAGCAGCGCGGCCTGGGACGTGGCGCTGTCGCGCTTCCCCGAGGACCCGGCCGGGGAGCGGCTGCACCGGATGACCGCCCGGATGTCCGACTCCCAGTGGTACGCGGAACTGAGCAGCACGGCGGCCGGCGGCGGCCGGGACCCGTACTGGCTCTACCCGTTCCGCACCTACCGGACGTTCTGTCCCTACCTCGTCGGGTCGTACGACGAGGTGGGCGCGTTGCTCCGCGCGTACCTCGACCTGGGCGTCCGGACGCTGGTGCTGGACGTGCCGGCGGAGCGCGCGGACCTCGACCACACCTGGACGGCGCTGGCGGCGGCGGACAGCTCCCTGACCCCGGCGAGCCGATGACCGCCTCCCTGCGACCAATGGAGTACGCCGTGCCCACCGATGTGGAACTTACCGAAACGGTCCGGTCGGCCTGGCTGGAAGTGCTGGAGCTGACCGACTGCGGCGACACGGACAACTTTTTCGACCTCGGCGGGAACTCGCTGTCGGCGGTGCTGCTGGTGGCCCAGCTGGAGGAGCGCCTCCAAGTCGAGGTGCCGCTCGACGCGATCTTCTTCGAGGGAACGCTCGCCGCGGTGACGGCGGCCTGTGCCGGCGAGCTGCAGAACCGATAGGGCGGGTCTCCGTGAGATCAGGGATGGGACAATGATGAAGGACGAAGGCCTCCCGCTGGTTGTCGTGGTGTACGACAACGGTGCCGCCACACCGCTGGAGATCCTCTCCGGCGCCGAAGGCATCTGCGAGCTCTACTTCCTCTACGACAGCAGTCGGCCCGGCGTGGCCGAGGTGGCGGAGTTCGTTGAGGAGCTCGCCGACAGCCACGACTTCCGGGGCCAGGACCTGGGCCAGGTCGCCGCGCACGTCCGGGCGCTCGCTCCGGCGGGCGTGCTGACCTTCAGCGAGTACGCGCTCCGCTTCGCCACCGAACTCGCCGACCGGCTCGGCGTGCGCGGCCACGACCTCGCCACGCTGGACCGGTTGACCAGGAAGTCCGCCCAGCGGCGTCGGCTGGCCGAGGCCGGCGTAGACGCGGTGCGGTACGAGTCAGTGCGTACCCTCGAGGAGGCCGGCCGAGCGATCGACCTGCTCGGTCCGCCGGTGGTGCTCAAGCCGGCGGTCGGCACCCACTCCCGGGACACCTTCCGCATAGACGACCACGAGGACTGGAAGGCCGTGGCGGAGACCCTCGTGGTGCGCGAGGAGTTCGTCGTCGAGGAGCTGCTGGTCGGCGACCCGAGCTCTACCGGGCCGCAGTGGGGCGACCACGTCTCGGTCGAGCACGTGAGCTTCGAGGGGGAGCACCAGCACGTGGTGACGCTGGGAAAGTTCCCGCTGGCGGTGCCGTTCCGCGAGACCGGGGACTTCTACCCGTCGACCCTGGACCCGGAGACGCTGGCCCGGGTCAACGAGCTGGCGGCGCGCGCGGTTGACGCGCTCGGCGTGCGCTACGGGATCACCCACACCGAGGTCAAGTTCACCGCGGCCGGACCGAAGATCATCGAGGTGAACGGCCGCCTCGGCGGCGGGGTGGCGGACATCGTCCGCAAGGTGGGCGGCCGGGACCCGATCGCCATGGCCTTCGAGGTGGTGCTCGGGCGCCGACCGCAGCCGGCCGCCCCGCCAGAGGGTGACGTCGTGTTCGAGATGAGCGTCCTGTCGCCGCAGGACCGCGTCCGGGTGACCCGGGTACGCGGGCTGGACGGGCTACGCGCCATGGAGGGCGTCGACCGGATCGTCGCCGTCGCCCGGCCGGGGTCCGTGGTCGACTGGCGGGTGGGTTCGGTGAGCCAGCTCTGCACCGTGTTCGGGCACGCCGCCGACCACGACGGGCTCGAGGCGCTCCGCACCGCCATCCATCAGACGTACGCCTGCGATTTCGTGCCCGTGCCGGCGGAGACCTGATGCGTACGGATTCCTCGTCCCGGCCGGCTGCGGGCCTCGCCCCGGCCGGCCGGTCGCCGGAGCGGTCCGCTCCCTTCCGGATCTACTATCTGACCCATGCGGGTGGGACCGGGGCGGAATTTTCCCGCTCGGTGTTCAGCCGGGGGCACATCGATCTGGTGGGGGTGCGGTACCCGGGCCGCGGTGGACGCTGGCGCGAGCCGGACGCCGGCAGCGTCGATGACATGGTGACGGCCCTGCTGGCGGAGCTGCCGCCGAGCGGGCCGTTCGGCTTCTTCGGACACAGCATGGGCGCCCTGCTCGCGTACGAGATGACCAGGAAGCTCGTCGCTGAGGACCGGGAACCGCCCCGGTGCCTGTGGCTGTCTGCCTGCCCGCCACCGCACCTGCCGCGCCCGGAACCGCCGCTGGCGCACCTGGCGGACGCCGACTTCCTGCGGGCCGTCGCCCAGCGGCACGGGGCCGTGCCGCAGGAGGTGCTGGACGAGCCGGCGCTGGCCGCGGTGATCGTGCCGCCGCTGCGCGCCGACTACCGGCGAGTCGAGGAGTACCGATTCCGGCCCGGCCCCGCCCTGACCGTACCGGTGCACGTGCTCTATGGCCGGGACGACGTCGTCTCGATGGAGCGGCTCGAGGCCTGGGGCGAGCTCACCGAGAGCGAGCCGACGCTGCACGGTTTTCCCGGGGGCCACTTCTACCTTAACGAACACCGGGCGGCCGTGCTCCAGCTCATCGAACGCACCATCAGCTTCTAGTTCCACTAACGTCGGCGTCTCCGCGGTGTCGCCGGGCGCCTGGCTCGACTGTTCAGATTGGATCCCCATGGCTCAGGACCCCGTGGTGCACTACACCCTGACAGCGGAGGACATCGCCGCCGTCCGAGGCGCCCACGGCGCACTTACCGACTCGCCGTTGTCCCTGCGCGACCCCCGCTTCTACGACGAGCACTGGGATCTGACCGCCAGGCTGAGCCCCAGTCTGCGGCGGGTGCTCGAGCAGATCCGGCGCACCGAGTTCGCCGCCGCCTGCGTGCTGCATGGATATCCCGTCTCGGACGAGGCGGTCGGCCCGACGCCGTCCTCCTGGTCGGCCGCGCTGGAGGTGCCCACGGCAGACCACGACGTGCTGCTTGCCATGTGCGGGCTGGCCCTAGGCGAGCCCTACACCTGGGCCACGCTGCAGAACTCCTCGATAATCCAGAACCTGCTGCCGATGCGGGGCGACGAGAAGCGGCAGAACGGCCACAGCAGCGACACGTTCCTGGAGTTTCACACCGAGGACGGCTTCCACCCGGACCGCTGCGACTATCTACTGCTGTTCGGCGTACGGAACCACGACGGGGTGCCCACCTGCCTCGCCGCGGTGACCGACGTGGAGCTGAGCCCCGCCCACCGGCGGATCCTGTCCCAGCCGCGGTTCCACATCCGCCCCGACGACGAGCACATCCGCCAGTTGGAGGCCCGTCACCCGGACTCACCAGCGCTGGCCCGGGCGATCGAGCTGCGCGACGCGCCGCCGGCCGTGGCGGTCCTCTCGGGCGATCCCGCCAGCCCCTACCTCTGCATCGACCGGCCCTTCATGACGGGCGCGGACGCGGTGGCAGACGAGGCGCTCGACGAGTTGATGGCGCAGCTGGCCGCGCACGACCGGGCAGTCGTGGTCGAGCAGGGGGACCTGCTGATCGTTGACAACTACCGGGCGGTGCACGGGCGCAAGCCGTTCATCTCCCGTTACGACGGGACGGACCGCTGGCTCAAGCGGATGATCGTCAGCCGTGACCTGCGTCGCGCGGCGGGCGCGCGAAGCCAGGACTCCCGCCGCGTGCTCTTCTGACGGTTCGGGCCACCCGGCGGGCCCGACCACCCTCGGGATGGTTCGGGCCCGCCCGGGATGACCGTTCATGCCGCACCAGTCGAATGTCGGTGTACTGGGCGCCACACCGAGCATGGAATGGGATGCGGTGGACCCATGGGGTCAGGCCGGGGACGCCGCACTGCCCAGCTCGTCGCGGGCCCCGCGGTTGGCGTCCAGCTCGGCCTTGACGGCGGTCACGTACTCCGGAAGGGACTGGGTCGGCTGCCAGCCCAGACTCCGGGCTTTCGTGGTGTCGGCCTGACCGCGCACCCGCTCGCCCTGCCGGGCTGGCACCAGGACCCAGTTGTCGGTGAACATCTTCGCCACCTCGGCCAGGGACCACTCCTGGCCGGCGCCCAGCAGGTAGCCGTCGCCGCTGCCTTCCCGGTAGCAGCGCAGGATGCCGTCGATAATATCGTCGATGTGGGTGAAGTCCCGGGTCTGGGTGCCGGGGGAGACGACAGTCAACGTCTCGCCCCGCTCATACTGCGACTCGAAGATACCAATAACGGTCGCGTACTTACCGTCCTTAATCTGGCCCGGCCCATAGACGTTGTAGAAGTACGTAATTACGTAGTCGAGGCCGTACCAGTTGGCGAAATTCGCAATATATTCGACGTTCTTCGCTTTGGTCCACGCGTATGGGCTCAAGTTCTCGTCCTGGCCGTCGTTGCCGAACTTGGAACTGGACCCCGCGTACACCAGTTTGGCCCCGTGCCGATGGCAGAACCGGACGACCTCCTTGGTGCCCCGGATATTGAGCTCCCAGCACAGGTCCACCTCGTCAAAGCTCTGGACGATGCGCGCGTACTCGCCGAGGTGGAAGACGGCGGTCGGGGCTGGCAGCCCGGCTGCCTCCCACTCCTCATTGATGTCCACCGTGCTGACGTCAAGGTGTGTCACTCGCCGGTCTTCAACCCGAATGCCGGGAGTGCCGGGAAGGTAGATATCTACGGAGACGATCCTCGCGTCCGGGTAGGCTTCCAGCAACGCGCGGATGAGGTGCGAGCCGACGAAGCCAGCCCCGCCCGTGACGGCAAAAACATCCATGATCTGTCGTAGTCTCCTCTTGAGGTACCGGTCCGCCCAGCAGCCTATGCGGTCGGTGGGCAGCGGCAACATCAGGCCCGTCGGGCCTTGCGTCGCTTGACGGCTCGGCGCTGTGCCGCCGAGCCGTGGCCGCACGCGAATCGGCTGCCCGGGCGGCTGCTGCTGGCGAGTCCGACTGTAGGGACCGTGCAGCTTGTCGCGGCGTTATTTAACAGGCGCACGCCTGGAGCGTCCGCGCTCGCCTGAACAGCACGCCAAGCAAATGCGCGTAGCCACGCGCGTCATCGATTGCCTGGTGAGTGTGCGCAATGTTGCCGAACCATTCCGCAGGCAAGGTCTGCGGTGACATGTCGGCTACCGGACGGCCCGTCACAGCTGCGGCGTAGCTGCGCAGGCACAGTCCAGGACCGTTGAAGAGGACGTCCTCTTCATAGGGGCCCTGGACCAAACCGTAGCGGGTGAAGCGGCGGAGATAGTAGTCGATCCAGCCGCCGTCGGAGGCGATCGGAGAGGCGGCAAAGATGCGCGATTTCGGCAGGGCGCGAACCCACTCGGCGAACTGCGTCATCACCTCATGAACGGGTTGGGGATTGGTCGTTGCTGCGGCCCACGCCTCGGGTTGGGTCTGGAACCATGCATACGTGGCAGGGTTCGGAGCCGCACCTGGGAGAGGTTCGAGGACGGCCTCGAAGGCGCCGAGCTCCTCGCCGTTGCAGGTCACAGCGACGGAAGCGAACGACCTCATCGAGTTGGGGCCAGGCCACGGGCCGTCGACCTCAATGTCCGTGACGACGTAAACCCAATTGTCCGGGACGTCGATTACTTCCGTCAAGGCGGCGCTCCTTCCATTGTGGTTGAGGCTTCCCGAGATCTAGGCAATGGGTTGCGCCGGGATCGGTCTAGCTTAAAGGACGTCTCGTAACTCGGTGAAGGCGTTGCCTCGCAACGGTGCCGGTGTCATCCGAGCAGGATGATGTTGTGGAGGTGGGCAATGCCGGAAGCGGTGTCGGTCAATGTGTGGGCGGCGCGGCGGTAGTCGCGGAGGATCTTGAATGTCTTCATCCGGGCCAGGGCGTGTTCGACCTGGGCTCGGACGGTGCGGTGCTGCTTGTTCAGGTCCTTCTTCCAGTCGGGTAGCTCGCTGCCGTCGGTGGGTTTGCGGTACGGGATGATCACGTCGGGGTTGCCGCGGTAGGCGCCGTCGGCGATGACCGGCCTACCGGCGAGCTTGGCGTCGATGCCGGAGGTGCGGTAGACGATGGTGTCGTTGCGGTTGCCGGGCTGCGGGTCGCCCAAGGCCACGACGAGACGGGTGTGGGCGTCGATAGCGACCTGCAGGTTCGTCGAGTAGCGGTAGTTCTTGCTCGGTGCCGCGAGGCGGTGGTCGCGGGTCGGGACCAGGGTGCCGTCGACGATGGCGATCTGGTCGACCCGACGCCGCCGTACCGGAGCCAACGCCAGCAGCGGGCCGAGGGTGTCGATGACCCGGTGCGCGGCGGAGTGCGACACCCCGAACAGCGGACCGATCTGCCGCATCGTCAGGTTCGTCCGCCAGTACGCGGCGACCAGCAACACCCGATCAGCCAGATCAAGCGACCACTGCCGCCCCGGCCGCCCATCCGCGATCGCGTCACCGCCGCGTCCAGCGACCAGCCTGACCAGCCGGCGGAACTGGACGGGCTGCAGCCCGGTGAACGGGAAGATCCACTCCGGGCGGGCTGCCGAGATTACCTGCACCCCGACATGAACCACCATGGACGACCGCCGGAGTTACGAGACGTCCCTTAGCTTGATTTTTAACCCGTGCGGCGTGGCCGGGGATTGACGGACTTCGTCTTCGTTGCGGTCGGTGTCTTGGCGTTCGTGGTGGTCGCGGTGTGGACGTCGTAGCGCGGGGTGGGGTGGTTGTTGCGGCGGCCGGGTGGCCGTCCTGGTCCTGGCCGGGCGGGTTTGGCTGCACCGGCCGGGCAGGTGGCCTTCGCGCGCAGGTGCCGAAACCCGCGGCGGACGCGGGCGGGTGACAGACGCTGCGGTGGTGCGGGTTTCTCCCAGGGGCGGCGCAGGTCGGTGGCGAGGGCGCGGGCCAGCCGGAGTTGGGTGTAGGCGGCGAGGATCATCCAGGTCCATCGGTCGGCGGCCTGCGGCGTGCGGATCTTCGGGCAGGTCCAGCCGAGGGTCTGTTTGAACAGGCGGAACGTGTGTTCGATGTCGAAGCGGCGCAGGAACGTCTGCCAGAGCCGGTCGACATCAGCGGTGGTGGCGTCGACGCCGGACCACCACAACCAGACCGGCTTCGGGGTCGCGCCGCTGGGCAGGTGCTCGACTTCCAAACGGATGACGGTTCCCTCGATGACCGGCAGCATCTTCGCCGAGTCGATCCAGGCGGATCGGTGGGTCAACCGTGGGTGCAACCGGTCCCAGGCTCGAGCCCACGCCGTGCCGTAAAGACGGGTGTCGGCAACGGTGGCAGCATTCGGTTCACCCCAGGTGGAGGGATCACCGAAGACGAACTCGTCGCCGTGCCTGCGCGGTCGGCCGATCGTCCCGGGTTGCCGGGCTGGCACTGCCCGGCGTAGTACCCGGTCGGAGCGCATCCGAGCGAGGACTTGCACGGGCAGGTCACGCAGGAGGAACGCAAGGCGGGGTGCGTCGTAGCCGGCGTCGGCCACGACCAGGATCTCCAGGTCCCCGGCCTGCCACTGCCCGGCCGCGATCAGACGCCCCACGATGTCTCGCAACTGCCCAGCGGTGACCGTGGCCGCGTCATCACCAGGCGCCAGCCGCACCGCGTCCAACGGCGCGGTCCACGAACTTCGGCCCGATTCCAGGGCCACGACCATCGAATACGGCCAGCCCGGGATCATGATGGTCTGATCCTTGCCGCGTCCGTAGGTGTGGCACAGGATCCGCTGCGGTGAGGTGTGCGCGTCCGGCCGCAGCCAGCAGGTGATGTCGACCGCCAGGACGAGACGGCCGTCGGCTGCCCGCGGCAACGGCACCCCGGCGAGGGCGGTGCGCAGCCGATCGACGTCCAGCCGCCCGCAGGCGAGGGCGTCATATAACGCCCCATGCCCCCGGCGGTGCTCACCCACCAGCGACAACTCCACCAACGACCGGACCGGCCCGTCGGCGCACAACACCGCGTCCGTCAGGTCGAACAACGCGTCAGCCCGAGCAGTCAAGCAGTCGTAGAACTCTCGCCGGAACCTGCCCAGGTCCCCGACGGCATCAGCCGAACCGCGGTCATGCACACTGATCACCAGAACAGCCCTTGGTCATTGATGCTCTTCCCTAGACAAGAAGATCATCGACCAAGGGCTGTTTCCGTGATCAGTCAGGGTCCCCACAGGCCCCTCGGAGGTTAAAGATCAAGTTAGGGAGCCCCACCGTTGCACCGCATATCACACCACACAGCTTGATCGCGCACGACGAGCCCGCCGGATCCACGGCGGTGATGACCTCAGCGGCCCGGACGGCGTCGAGTACCGCCGGTCGGCGCGTGCGCTGCAGGACCGGAACCTGGTGGCGGTGACACGCAAGGCAGGGGTGTGGAGGGCGTGCTCGACCGATGCCGGTCGCTTCTACCTTGAGCATGGCCACCATCCCGATCATCCCGACCACCGCGCTTCCCTCCCGCGGTCCGAGACACCGGCACCCGGCGGCATCGCCGGCGGTGCTTCGTCGACGGACCTGCTGCGACCGGCTCGCGAACTGCTCGACCGCCTACAGCACGAGGGCGGCATGGTCCGTATCGAGAGTCCCGACAGCGGAACGCGGGCCCGGTACCGCCGGATCATTCACGCGATCAAGCAGCAGGGACTTGTGCCATCGGGCCACCAGCTGCGCCACACTGGCCGCGACGCCGGGGACATCGTTATCCGCCTCTACACCGGTGCCGGTCCGGACGAGACCGACTGGAACCGGATCCGGCTCAACACCCGACGTGTCACCACCGACCCGCATCTGGCGTTCAACGCCCTCGAAGCCGATCCGACCAGCCTCGCCGTCAGCCCGGACCTACTGCCCCGGGCGTTGCTGCTGATCCGGCAGCTCGCCAGTGAGGCGGCTCGGCGTGGGCACCGGCTCGGGGTCAACACCAAGGCAAAACACCCGCGGGTGTTCCTCCAGGCCGGGCAGGTCCGACGCACGGTCACCCTGACCGAGGAACGCGACCAGGTCCCGCACGAACCCACCGCCGAGGAGCTGAAGGTGCTGCGCCTGCGGCCGTGGATGAAACCCCCGGAGTTCGACGTCGTCGACTCCGGCAGGCTCCGCTTGGAGATCGCCCGGGCCGGACACGACAACCGAGACACCTGGACCGACACCCCACGCGCACGTCTGGAACAGCGCGTCGCGCAGATCATCCAAGGGTTCGAGGCTGGCCTTACCACCGACGAACGGCAACGGCGGGCAGCCGAAGCCGCGCGGGAGAAGGCCGCGGCCGAGCGCAGACGGCAGGAGGAGGCCACCCTCGCCCAATGGCACGCCGCGATGGCCGACGCCCGCGTCCGGGCCGCCGACAACATCCGCGCGGAAACCTTCCGCCACGCCTACCAGGCGTGGACCACCGCAGCCGGCATCCGCGCGTTCTGCACCGCCCTCGAACAAGCGGCCGAGGGGCGCACCGGCGCCCGCGGGTACCTCGCCAGCTGGGTCGCGGGGGGCAGGGCCGCCGCCGACCAGATCGACCCCATCCGCAGTCCCCGTGTGCTGGCTGACATCAATTACAACCCCGAACCCGGGCCCGACGACCTGCGCCCGTTCCTCGGTGACTGGAGCCCCCACGGGCCACGCAAGGAGCACCGCCCTGATCACGACCGGCAGGCCCACGCCGGCATCCGCCGGCAGGCCGAATCGTGGCACCACGGGCTGCTCGACCGCGGCACCTGAAGTGCGTCGACACCTCAACCGCCACCACACACCGGCCGGATGCGCACGAGCCTGTGCCAGGACCTGCCGCCATCGCGGCGCGAACCGCCAGCACGACCCGGTACCACGCAACAAGTGACGCTCACCCGAAGGACGGCTGGATGAGAACCGACCCCTCCCGCTTCACCATCGGTGACGAATGGGCGTACCGGCAGTCGGACCACGCACCGTCCGAACGCGTCCGCATCCTGGCCGTCGAGCCGAAGAAAACCAGCGCCCGCCTCGAGATCACATTCCTCGACGACCCCGACGAACGAGTGGAGAAGGTCCCCTGGTCGCGGCTGCGGGTGCCGTGGAGCGAGGTCGGGACCTTCGACGCGCTGACGGCGAACTGGCAACGCATCGACGGCCTGACCCTCGACCGCACAGAGGAAGCCTGCATCGAGGAGATCTTCAGTCTCCTTATCAGCGAAGACGTAGCCGAACTGCGCTGGTCCCCGGTGTCATGCGCCACCGACATCCACGACAGGGCCCGGCTGAGCGAGATCATCGGCGGCTCGATCGACGACATCCTCGCCTCGGCTGAATGGTTCGACCACGACGGCCGGACCATCCTGTCACCGGCCGGCACCCTCCAACTGGTCGAGGCCGCGTGCCGCGCCCATCCGACCCAGGTCCTCGACCTCGTCATCGAGCAGGAAGCCCAGTCCCGCCACAAATGCAAGTTCGGCGACGACTACCGCGTCGGGCGCGACAGCCGATCGACGACACCGGAATGGGAGTACGACTGGTACCGCCGCCACGACCGGCCCCGCCACGAACTACTACGCCAGTGGTGCGGCCACCGGGCAGTCACCCACCACGAACGGTTCCTCGCCGCCGAAGCCGAAACCCACCGCCTCGACATCCTGATAACCGACCTCCTCAAGGCCCTGGACAACCTCGGCGAACACGAACAGGCCGCCCGCTTCGCCGAGGAACATGAACGCGACCGCATCACACCCCACACGATCCGCCCCGTTGTCGAACGCCCCCTACACCCCTCCGAGATACCCGTACGCGAGATCAGGTTCAGGAGCCGTTGGTGGTGAACCACTCAAGGTGTTGGTCCAGCTGACTCGGCTCGGATCAAGATCTTGTAGTCAGGCTCAAGGGCTGTCTCACCTTTGGCTCTGGTTCAGGGAGGGCGGCGAGCAGCCCCCTGATGATCTTCGAAGATGTGCGCGGTGTGTGCTCATCCTCCAGCGGATGCCAACCGGGTGAGCCGTCCGCGCGCAGATCGGTCAGTCACTGGACGACCTGGTGCGGGAACTCACCCTGCGCGTGGCCGCCGCACCGCCGCCCTCACCCGGTTGACAGCCTGCGCTAAGTGAGGCGGGCGAGCGACCTGCGGAGGTCGAGAGGTCAGGCTGCTGGCGGTGCGGAAGCCTGGCACAGGTCGCTGACCGGCATGGCGCGGATTCTGTCGCCGAACGGTAGCGTGGAGGTTGCGGTGTAGAGGACGATGCCGGCGATGAAGTCGTCGCCGAAGCGATTCGCGAGGCAAGCCCATCGAGGGCGTGACCGTTGGTGGCGAACCGGCTTTCCCCTGCCCCCACCGTCACCTGAACAGCCTCACTGACGACTGCACGCAGCTCTTCGCCTACGTGCAACTTCTCGGCGGCGACGGCGGCGCCGAACTGGACGTCATCGGCATCGATGAGGCCATGATCGCGCTGCAATACACCAAGAGGTTCCTCCTCCAAGCTCAGCCGAGCGTCTGAGGTCCGTTAGGGAACTCGGACGCGGAGCCAGGCCCAGGTGCCGTCTACCGGTTCGGCGACGCGGCTGCAGATCGAGGTGGGTTCCGGGCGGAGCTTCGCGGTGGCCGGGCCTCGTTTCGGTATGCTGGCCGGCAGCACTGGGACGCCATCACCAAAGCTCTCAAGCCCGTCTACACCGCGCCGACCGAGTCGGCTGCCCGGGCCCGGTTCGCCGAGTTCACCGAAGCTTGGGGCGACAGGTATCCGGCGATCGTCAGGTTGTGGGAGCAGGCATGGGCGGAGTTCGTGCCGATCTTGGCCTTCGACGCCGAGGTCCGCACCGTCGTCTGCTCCACCAACGCCATCGAGAGCGTCAACGCCCTCATCCGCCGGGCCGTCCGCGCCCGCGGGCACCTCCCCAACGAGGCCGCCGCGCCCAAGCGCGTCTACCTCGCCGTGATGAGCCTCGACCCCAGCGGGCAGGGCCGCCGACGCATGGACCATGTGCTGGAAACCAGCCCTGAACGCCTTCGAAGGACGCCTGTCCGCAGGCCGCAAGTAGCAGCCAACAACCCGAGTTACACCGTTCGTTCGTTTGACAGACCCGCCTATCCTCCGTCACCACCGAATGTGAGACAGGGCCGTTAGCGAGACAGCCCCCTGCTGGGATCGCGATAGCGGTTGCCGCCGTATGTGTGGAGAGCGCGGGCGACGAGGTGGCGGCGGGTATGGAGGGTGTTGAGGGGGCAGATGGCGACCGCGTTCAGGTTCGGCAGGAAGCGCGGTCCTTCGCCGCTGCTGGTGGACTCCGGGAACAGCTCAGGGTTGCTGCACCACCCCACGAGGTGGCGAGTGCCTGCTTCGAGGCGCATGATCTCGACGCTTTCCAGTGCCTGCCAGGGGAACCAGTAGGTCCCGCTGCGACTGTAGACCTGAATTCCCGCCCTGCCGATCTCCAGCTGAGTGGGGTTCCTGGCCATGTTGGCAAATCCTATGGTGGCAAAGATAAGCAAGGCGTCGAACAGGCCCAGCAGGGCCTTGGGGATGAGCGGGATGTGTGCTGTGGGAATGATGATCGCCAGCACGATGACCAACAGGGTGTTGATGCCGACGATCGTCCAGTACATGCCGCTGCTTGCGGCGAAGGCGGCGTATTCCGCGGGCGGGTTGCCTCGGTCCGGGCGGGATAGCACCCAGTCGCCGTGCTCGCGGGGCGGCTCGACCAGCGGCTCCTTCGGGGTGCTCGCTGCTTCAGCTCTGGGCGTGCGTCGATGTTCCGGAGGGGCTTGAGAGGGCGTTCGGTTCCGACGCGGAGGGTGACCGCCGTTGCTCAGCCGTCGCAGGTCCCAGATGGCGAACCAGAGGAGGCCGATGAAGGGGATTCCGAAGCAGGCGTTGCCGATCACCGCATTCGTCACGGTGTTCGGCTCCCACTGCCCGGTCACAGTGGTCCCGATCGCACCGATCTCGCATACCCCCACCACAAGTGTCACCAGCCACAAAAGACTGCGCCCGATCCACGTCCAGGTCCTCAACCTGCGGACCCGCTCCGCGATGGTTCGCAGGTCGGTGATGGTGTGTAGACCGAGCGGTAGGCCGGGCCGCGACAGTGGGGTACGAACCCATTGGCTGAGCGTCTCTCGATCCGGAGGAACGAGCCTGCCGCGGACAGCATCCTGCCAAGCGGCCCTCAACCCGTCGGCGAAGCCGACGACATAGGGCAGTGAGGGCGTGAGTTGTGCATGGGCCACGCGAGTGGGCGCGGCGTAGACCCCGAGAAACTGGGCGATCGAAGGTAACCAGTCCGGCACTGTCTCCCCGTCAGCAGCGTGCCCAGAAACGATGCGATCCCAGTGATCTCGCCACGGCCTCAACCAGCTCGCGATTTCGAAATTGGTGGCGAGGAGGCCCTCCAAGACGTACAGGGGAATAGCCACAGCCGCGGTCACGCCGTCTGCGTAGCCGTGGCGCTGCTCGGTGAGGCGCTCGTCGGCCGACATCCCGTGATTGACGCGCACGGCAGCATGCGCCGACGGTGGCAGTTCGATGGGGACTCGAACGGCTGGTGGTCCCGCGACCGGTTTCGCAGTTGCCCTAACCCTGCCTCGGGCAGGTGGAGTGGGCGCAACTGGGGAGACCCAGGGACCACTGCCACCGACCTCCGGTTCCG
Organism: Micromonospora sp. HB375; assembly: GCF_017872985.1. Classification (NCBI taxonomy): domain Bacteria; kingdom Bacillati; phylum Actinomycetota; class Actinomycetes; order Micromonosporales; family Micromonosporaceae; genus Micromonospora; species Micromonospora sp. HB375. Next base: position 545,565 of record NZ_JAGGJO010000001.1, read on the forward strand.
GTCGGTGAGAAACCTCCCCGTCGGCAGGGCGGCGGCCGAGCTCGACCTCCGCGACTGCGAAGTGACCCTCCTTGGCGAGGAGGCGCCCGATGACAAAGAGGGAATCGTCGCTGCGACCGACGAGCGCGCCGTGGAGCCCGGCCATGCTGCTGAGCCGGCCCAGCGGTCTGTGTTCTTGCGTGTCGAGATCGAGCCGCATCAGCGTCAGATCATCCGATAGCGTGACGACCTGCCGTTCGTTCAGGGCGGTCAGTGCGCGCACACGTCCTGCTGGTGCCAGCAGGCGTCGTTCCACGGTGAGCTGCGATGACAGTAGGAGGAGGTCGGCTCCGTCCGACACCACCAGTCTGGTAGTGGTCAGCCAGGCTGCCGCCGTGACCGCAAGGGGCAGCTCGTACCATTTTTCATCGCCGACTTGCGTGCCCAGCCTGATGAGGCGAGCCGAAGCTGCCCCTGCCGATCCTCGATCAAGACACCAGGCTGATCCGTCGGGATTCATCAGCAGGTGGCTGTCGTCGAGGTTCGCTGCGCCACTGGAAACCACGGTCAGCTGGCCCGTCGCCCACCGGCCAACGCCATGTCCCCGGGCTATGAGAAGCACCTCATCCGCCATGGCCAACGAACAGTTGTTGCAGCCGAAGACAGGTGCAACCCATTTGGAACGTTGAGCTGGCAGGTCCACCGCGAGAATGCCCTGTTCGAGGGTCAGCAAAGGTCTGCCGCCCGGGTCGACGGCGACTCCCGCCCTCCGCGCATCGGCATGATCGACGGCACCGACGGTGAAGACTTGCAGCTGCATCCCGTCCGTGCCATTCGCTACCGGCTCGCGCGTCACTCTGGGCGTCTCGGGTCGATGCTTCAGGAGTTCGTTGAGTGGTGTGTAGGCGCGGCCTTGGAAGGACGCGGCGTCAGTGATCAACTCGAAAAGTTCCTGTGGCGGCACGAAACCGCTGAGCATCGCCTCCCAATGGGACTGGTCGAGCAACAACACATCCAGACGCCGGCCCTTGTCGACTTCGTCTATGGCCTCGTCGGTGAAACCTTTAATCGCCAGGAAGACCCCGGTCACCCCTGCCATGCGTTGCTCGACGCGTCGTTGGAGCTTCGCGATCGGCCCCGTCCCCGTCTTGGCCTGCTCCCACTTGGCCTCCAGGATGTAGCGCCGGCCCGCGTGGTTGAAGACGACGTCCAACTCGCCGACGCCCCGCTGGTCCGACTTCGCTCGCAGGCCAAAGCTCGTCAGGAGCTCGGCGATCATCCCGTTAAACCGCTGGCCACGCGCTTGTCGAGTCAGCCCGGAGCCCGGCTGGCGAAGCGCACCGTACTCGGCAACAAGCCTGCGCCATCTAATCGGATCCTCAAGCACCACTACATGCTGTCGCCTCACGCTCACTGGTCAACAACCACACGGACAAAGAACCGACCAGACAGGTCCAGTCAATGTTGAGACCAGACCCGTGGCCGGCGTGGTGGCCAACATGATCGATCGGCGCCGAGCCATCAACAAGATCAATAACAGAATGTGTGCCAGAGCACCGTGTGAGGCGGCGTTGACACGTTGGTCGTCAGGGGGATGGCCGGTGGGGTGTCGGTGTTACGCGGCGTGTCGCCGTGATGTGATCGGTCTTCGCCGGGGTCCAGGATCAGGCAGTTCGGTAGCCGGGGCTGGCTTGGGTGTCGTGAACCAGCCGATGAAGTCCCTGCTGCGTGGCGTTGGTGGTCTTGGTGCCGCTTCGTGGCGTACCGGCAGGGGTGCGGGGTTGGTGGGGCGTGTGGCTGTTCGGGCGAGTGTGAGCGCTCGGCGGGCGTTGGATGCCGCGGTGCAGATGCCGGTTTGTTCGGCGCACTGCAGGTTGCGGCAGTTGCCGTCGTGTTCAGGTTGGTGGGCGGCGAGGACGTCGATGGCGAGGCGCCATAGCAGGGGGTCGGTGATGTCGTCGGGTACTGCGGCGAGGCGTCCGGGTCGTTCGCGGTGAGGCTTGGGCATCGGTAGGCCCTTCGTCGGGGGCACCTTCATGGGCGGTTGCCTGATGCGCGGTGGTCACGGTGTCGCCGCGCGTCGGCTCTGGCGGGAGCCATCCACGCTCACCTCTTGGTGAAGGTCAAGTCGCCGGGGAGGTCGCCGCCGGCTTGGTCAGCTCGATGGCTTGTGGGTGGTTGGCGGGGTGGAGGTGGTGGTGGCGAGGTCGGCGAGGGTGAGTGGGCCGGGGTGGCCGTGGAGTTGCCAGATTGGTCCGGCGGGGCTGTGGCGGGTGTGGGTGGCGTGGTCGCGGCTGGCGGTGGCTACGGGAACGGTGAGGGGGGTGGTGGTGAGGTGTTGGTGGAGGTGGTGGGCGCGGGTGGCGGAGTGGAGCCAGAACAGCACCGGCCAGCGGGGGCCGCCGGCGGCGGCGAGTTGTGTGTAGCCGATGAGTTTGCGCATCAGTTCGGTCAGGGGTTCGGTGCCGGTGTCGTATTCGAGGAAGAACGGCAGATGTGCGCCGTGGGTGGTCCAGATGCCGTGGCCGTCGGGGCGGATCGGGGCGGCCAGGGCGTGCAGGGCCACGGGGTCGCCTGGTCGGGCGAACGCGCCGGTTTGTGCGCAGCGGGACTCTGGCCACCAGCGGGTGAGGGCGTGTGCTGGGTGGGTGCGGGCGTGGCCGGCGAGGTCGGTGAAGAAGGCGTTGACGCCGAGTCGGTGGTTGAGGGTGCGGGCGGCGGTCCAGCGCCGCCGGTTCGTTTTGGCGTGGCCGGGGCGGGGTGGGGGTTGGTCGCGTTGGGCGGCGACGACTTCCGCGCCGAGTTGGTCGATGACGTAGTGGAAGGGGAACGAGCCGCCGTCGGGGCGGAAGGGCCGGAACCGGTCGATGACCCGTAGTGCGGTGAGCCGGGCGAGTCGGTGTTGGGCGAAGTCCAGGGACGGGAACAGGGCGTGGGCGAGCTGCGGTGTGGTGAACACGCCGTGGTCGGTGAGCCATTCGAGGAGGAGATGGTCGCGGGTGGTGAGGACGGACTGCACGCGCAGGACGTGGTCAGGCACGAGGGTTTCCTTCCGAGTTTCGCGGTAGGGCAGAGATGACACCGGTGGTGTCTCTGAGCACCGGGGCGGGACTGTCACACCGGCCCGGTGCTGCGCTGACAGACGCCGGTGCGGGTCCGTGTCACCGTCCACCTGAAGCGGGACCCCGAACTGGTGGGCAGCGCGGACCGGAACACGGACAGCAACCCGGACCGAGCCGAACACAGCGCTGATGACCCGTCGAGGCAACGCCTCGCGGGAGACACCTGCAGGGCAGGGGAGCGCGGTGAACCTCGGGAGGAGCTCGTCCTCCCGTTCGGGTCAGCGGTGATCGATGAGGTGTCAGCGCATGAACGTGGCGCGGCACCCGAGGCGCCCGGTCCCGTGTCGGCCATCTGTCCCGGCCCGGCGGCGGGCGGAACCAACCCTCCGCATGGCGCCGTGGTGGCGTCGGAGGAGTTCCGCACCCTCAAACCGGCGTTTGTGAGCCGTGGCGAACACCTGCCGGTCCCACAGTGTTCCGACACGACCTCACCGATGTCTGACAGCCGTGGTCAGCGGCCCGGTCTGACGCTCATGTCGCTTCGGGGCGGACCGCTGTGGGCGTCGGCGCGGGAGTGCTGCAGCCGCCGAGCGTCGTCCGATGGGCGTCACTGTCAGGTCGGTGAGGTTCCCGACTGGCGATCCGACAGTGAGCGCGACGACCTTCCCGCGCCGGGCCCGGTCGTCGCGGGTGGGAAGTGTCGGTTCGTCGTACGCGGTTGCCGGTCCGACCAGGAGGTCGGTCTCGCGCCGGGACCGCCGGCGGGGATGGCCGGTGGTCAGGCCGCCACCAGCGTCAGCGCCGCGTACGGCGCCAGGGCGACCGCGGTGATGACCCAGGCGGGCCCGTCGTGGCGGGCGCGGCGGATCAGCTCCCGCCACACCACTTCCCGCACCGGGGGTGTTCGAGCAGCCACTGCCGCAACGCCGGCAGCGCGACGACACCCCCGGGCAGACCGGTGTCCTCGCCGAGCTGCCCGACCCAGCGTGTCGAGGTCCAGTGACAGCGGGTTGGGGTCGCACGTCAGGTCGGCGAAGGCGGTGTCCACGGCGTCCAGAGGCGAGTCGGGCCAGCCGGCGGCGGAGATCATGTCACGATCTCCCATGTCAGCGGCAAACGTCGATGACGGGCCGGAGCGGTACGGCCGGCACGCCTGACCGCCATTGCGCCACCGTGGTCTCACGGATTCCTGACAGCGCAGGCTGCGTAGGAAGGGACACCGGTTCGGCGGGGTCCGCCGCCCGTCGTGCACCGCTCACTGACGATCGACGTCGACGTGCGTCATCGTTTCGACAAAGCCACGCTGACCTGCCCGTTGACACGATCTCGCAGCGCCACACGTTGACCGACGACGAGTGCGACCGGGTAAGGCGCAGCGGTGTCAGACCGCGACCGGCTTCACCGCCGCCTATCGGTATCCCCTCGGGCGCCGCGCGTCGGCGTGCCCGGCTGGCAGCGTCCGCCCGGCTGGCCGTGACGGTCTGACGAGCCGCCGTCCGACTGGCAGGCCCGGAACCGGTGTCCTCGGTGACGCCGCTGCCGCCCTGGGACCCGGACAGTGGTCTGACAACGCCGGCCAGCACCCCTATGCCATCGGCGTACGTCGCTGTCATGGTCGAGGTGGTCGTAACCCTGGGTGTCTGACAGAGCTGGGTTGATGGTGGGCTCTGACAGTCTCCTGACGCTGATCCGACGTAGTGGCGCCGGCGTCTGCAAGGGTGTCCCCGGGGGTCAGGACAGCCATGCGGACGGAGACCCGCTGTCAGACATCTGCGAGATCACCGTGAGAGGGGCAGGTGTTCGCCACGGCTGACAAACACCGGTTTGAGGGTGTCAGCGCACCACGGCGCGGCGCGGAGCCGACACCACATGAGCGAGCACACGCCGCAGCACCACAACCCGCATCCCGATCCCACCGTCGACACCGGTCCGCCGGCCGGGGTCGATCCGACACCGACCGAACTGGTCGCCGGCGACCCGCCGGTACCGCTCATGCGATCAGCACGACGAACCCGCAGGCCCGCCCCCGCCGCCAACCCACGGAGCGACGCCGCAGCTTGTACGTGGACCACGGAGCGCATCCTGGCGCTTGGGGCTACCACGGACCTCGCCACCGCCGCCGCGATTCTCGGCATCTCCCGTTCGGCGGCCTACAAGCTGGCCGCCCGCGACGCGTTCCCGGTGCCCCTGTTCCGGGCCGGCGTGTACTACCGCGTGCCGACCGCCCCGATCCTGCGGAAACTGCACCTCGAGTCCCCGCCGGTATCGACGTCTGGTGACACCGACAGGGTGGGTGCCGACGAGACCGACGGGCATTCGGGCGCGGACAGGGACACCACGGGCTGCAGGCCACCGCCGTAACCCCGCCCGGGTAGTACGCATTGTTCGCCGGCACGGCTTCGTACGCCGTGCCGGTGCAGTCGCCCTGGCTACTGCTCGACGGCGCGGGAGAGGAGCCGGACCAGGGCGCGGCGCAACACTCGCTCGATGTCATCCACGACCGCTGACAGGTCATTTGTCGGCTGGCCGGTGAGGGTGTGCAGTTCCTGCCTGCTCGGGTCGTCGCCGTGCATTTCGTCGTTGCGGAGCCGGTATCCCAGACGCAGGAGGGCCTCGAGTCGCTCGGGCGGCGCCTGCAGGACAGGGTCGTCCGCCAGGAGCGCGTTCGCTCCGTCAACGACCTTGTCCTGCTTCCAACGATCTGCCGGGAGGCCTGGCAGTTTGATGAACAGCACTTCGGCGCAGATGATCAGGTCGATGAGCCGGTCGGTCGGTACCCGGTCGGCCCCGGCCAGGACCAGCCGGCGCAGCGCGGTTTGCAGACCCCGGTTCTCCCGGACCGCGGGATGCGCGAGGAGGGCGTACACCTCGCGCGCCGCCTCAACCTGCTCTCGCCCAAGGATCGTTGGTCGCTTCTCGTCGAAGGTGGGTAGCGCCGACAGTGACGCCGTCGGCCCCATGCCCTGGGGAAAGTCGTCGTCCGGTGGGCAGCGGATCGCCCGAGTCGCGGTGACGGACCCGCCGCACACCAGCCGCAGCGCAGCCACGAGGCGGCTGGCTGGCTCGGCCAGCGCGCCAGAATCCGGTGCCGTCGGGTGGGCGGGCATGTCCGTCGACGAGCACACCGGGTACGAGGTGCGGCGGGTCAGGGCCCACTGGTGGAATCGCGACACGGTCACCGAGGTCGGGCCGCCCGCGAAGGTGATCGGCACCGCGAGGTAGCCGATCGCGGCGCTCATCTGCCGGTCGCTCATCGCCTGCAGCACCAGGCCGTCCGGCAACGTGACCGCCTCGACGCCCGCGGTGGGGGTGAAGGCGTTGAGCGGGACCACCTCGACCAGCCGCGCCCGCGTGGCCAGCAGGCCGTCCTCCAGCAGGCTGTACGCGGCGTCGACGGCGTCCTGGTCGAACCGGTAGCCCCCGGCGGCGGCAACCATGGGTTCCAGGACGTGCTTAACCAGCGTCCACCCCAGTTGCCGGTGGGTGAGGGCGAACTCCACGCCGACGAGGCAGTCCACCCGCTCGCGCAGCACCTCATCGGCGGCCACGACGGCCCGCACCGCCGCCATTTCGGCGAAGGCGTCCAAGAACCGGTAGTCGGTGACCCGGCCCGGCATCTGCCAGGCGCCGCGGCGGATCGCAACGAACGACTCCTGCCCGTGGCGGTGCCACTCGCCGAAGTCGGGAACGGCCGCGAACACCGGCACGCCGTCGCGAGCGGCCAAATCGCCGAGCACCGCCGCCATAACTGGCCCACTGCCGCGTGCAGCTGTGGACGCGGCACCCGGCCCCTCGCCACGTCATCTGCCGCCACCACTGGCCGTCCTCCATGCCCGATCTCACGCGAACCGGACAGGATCCCAGACTCCCCCAGCAGGGCGCATCTGACGTTCGCCGGTCACCGGCCCCAGCGCATGGACCACCCACCGGACCTGGCACCGCGGCGACTTGATCCTGCCCGCCGGTCACGCGTGGATGTCGATCGACCAAACCGATGCCCCACCACCCAGACGAACGGGAGCACCACCACCGATGCCAGACGGAAGCATCTTTAAGCGCTGCGGCTGCCGCCACCCCGACACCGGCAAGCCCCTGGGAAACGACTGCCCGAAACTACGCCGCGCGAACCGCGCCTGGAGCTCCGACCACGGCCACTGGGCCTACCAGCTCGAACTACCACCCACCACCGACGGCGGACGCCGACAGCTACGCCGCTCCAGCTTCCCCACCCGCCGTGCCGCCGCCGACGAACTCGACCACGCCCGCGACCTGCTCGCCCTCGCCACCGGCGACCGGCGCCGCCGCACCGAGATCGCCGACCTGCTGCAAACCGCCGTACGCGCCAAACGTCCCCTGCCCGAGGTCGACCGCATCCGCCAGCGGCTGCGCGGCGACGGCGCGCTGGCCGACATGCCCACCGTCGCCGAGTACCTCACCGGCTGGCTGACCCACCTCACGGTCGACGCGAACACGCAGCGCGGCTACGAATCGATCACGCGGGTCCACCTGATCCCACACCTGGGCGACATCCCGCTGGACAAGCTGCGCACCACCCACATCCGCGCCATGTTCGCCGCCATCGAGCGCCGCAACGACGAGATCGCCGCCGCGAAAGCGAGCACCGACCCCGCCGTGCGCGCGTCCGTCACCGGCGTGCGACCCACCGGCGCCACCACCCGCCAGCGCATCCGCGCCTGCCTGCGCAAGGCCATCAACGACGCCCTCGCCGACGAACTCATCGTCGGCGCCAACCCCGCCGCCCTGGTCAAGGTCCCCGCCGACCGGCCCCTACCGATCGTGTGGGAGGACGAACGCGTACGGCGGTGGAAGACCACCGGCGAGGTCCCCGGACCGGTGATGGTCTGGACCGACTCCCAGGTCGTGCAGTTCCTCGACTACGCCGCCGCACACGCCCCCGACCTGCACCCCATGTGGCACTACATGGCCTACCGCGGGCCCCGCCGCGGCGAGGCGTGCGGCCTGCGCGACAGCGAGGTACGCCTGCACCGCCGCGAGACCACCATCAACAACCAGATCGCCACCCACGGCTACACCGCCGTCCAGAAACCACCGAAAAGCAGAGCCGGAAACCGCGACGTCGCCCTCGACACCGACACGACCAAAGTCCTCACCGCCTACAAGGCCCGCCGCGCCGCCTGGCAACTCGCCGCCGGCGACACATGGCCCGACACCGGCCTGTTCTTCGTCCGCCCCGACGGCAAGCCGTGGCACCCCAACGCCGTCACCCAACGGTTCCGCAAACTCGTCCGCAAAGCTGGGCTGCCCCCGATCCGGCTGCACGACCTGCGCCACAGCGCCGCCACCATCGCCCTCGACGCCGGCGTCGACATCAAGGTCGTCTCCGAGCAACTCGGCCACTCCACCACGACCCTGACCCGCGACACCTACCAGAGTGTCACCAAGCGGATGCACCAGGACGCCGCCGATGCGGTCGCGAAGAAGATCAACCGGAAGCGCCGCAAGGCGGGGTGAAACCCACCTCCATCGAAGCGGCAGCGGACGACCGCGTGCGGCCAGGCCCGGCCCCGGTCACCTAAGCGAATACGCTCGCGACGTAAGCGGTGACGACCAGCGGCTGAGCCGGCGGGGCAGCTTCGACGAGGACCCGGACAACTACCAGGCGGCCCGGCCGGGATACCCGCCGCGGGTGTACGAGGTGCTTGCCGAGTGCGGGCTGCGACCAGGCGCGCGCGTCCTGGAGATCGGACCTGGAACAGGGCAGGTGACCCGCCCCCTCGTGGACGCCGGCACGTCGGTGCTGGCGGTGGAACTCGGTGGCTGGCTGGCGGCCCGGCTGCGAACGAACCTGACGGGCCAGGACGTGACCGTTATCGAGGGCGACTTCGCCACTGTGCCGCTACCCGACGACACCTTCGACCTGGCGGTCTGCGCCATCGCCTTCCCCCGGGCCGGTAGCTGTGGTGTGCATGCGGTATAGGACGGCTGTCATGCGCGCGATGGCGGGGTGGCGGGGATGGACACGGCGGTGGTCGGCGATGGTCCGGGCGAGGAGTTGCTGCGCCGGTTCCTGGCGGCCGTGTTCGTGCAGGACGACGGCGAGGGTGGCTTGGGTGGCGAGGGTCGGTAGTGCGTAGGGTCCGTCGGCTTGGGTGTGGTGGCGGATGAGGTCGCTGTAGCAGTCGGCGGCGGCGGTGAGGTTCCCTGCGGCGCGGTGGGTGGCGGCCAGGACGCGTAGGGCGGCGCGGACTTCCGGGTTGGTGGGGTCGCGGAGAAGGTGGCGCAGGCTGCGGTGTCCCCACTGGGCCCAGGGGAGCGCGGCGGTTGGGTCGCCGTTGGTGAGGGTGAGGGTGGCCAGGAGCGCGGCGGCGCGGGCGGTCGCGGTGTCGAGGGCGAGCCGGCTGTTGGTGGGGTCGATGTGCAGGAGCCCGCTGTGCAGGACGTCGATGGCACGCTCGGGCGTGTTGCCGGCGGCGTGGCGCTGGGCCAGGTGCAGACGCTGGGCCATGGCCATCATCGGGCCGGTGATCTGCCTCGAGACGGCCCGCCAGGTGATGTGCAGGTCCGTGCCGGTCGCGGCGACGGTGACGCGTTGGATCGGGCCGAGCGCGTAGGAGGCGGCCTGGGTCGTCTTGCCGGGTGGGACGAGGTGTGGGGTGCGGTGCAGGATCACTGCGGCAACGGCGTCGCGGATCTCGTCGGCCGGCACTGGTGTGCGACCGCAGGACGGCGCGCACAGGTATGCCCTGCCGTAGCCGGGCAGTTGGATGAGGATCATGGATCGTGCGCAGGTGTGGCAGGCCAGGAGGTCGGGTGGCACGGGCGTGGCCTGCACGGCGCGGGCCCGCGAGACCCATTCCTCGACCGTCGCCGGTGACAGGCCGTTGCTGCGGGCGGTGTGCCGGGTCGCTTGGTGTAGGCCGTGGACGGCGGCGTGCTCGATGGTCGCGGCGACGACCTCGGCGACGAAGGCGGGTGTCCACGCGGGGAGGACTGTTGTCCGCGTCGGCATCGGCATTCCTTCCCGGGGTTCATGGTTGCGTTCAGGCGGTGGTAGTAGCGCCGGGTTTGTGTAGTTCGTACCGGCCCCTAGACGGCGCATGTGAGCGGAGGGTGTGGCCGGCGACGACAGTGGGGGGCTGTCGTCGCCGGCCACTTCGGTCGCCGCTGCCCTCCCTCTACGGGCGGGCGACCGGCTTGAACGCCCCGATGTGGCCCAGCGCAGATGGTGGACGGCGACGCGGAGCGGCAACAGAGAGGTGGTGCGAGCTGCAACCTGGCCGCCGAAACCTAGGGCCTAGCGTTGGGCGTCGGACTGCGCCCGCGCTGGCTTGGCGGTGTTCAGGGGCCAGGAGCCGCGGTTCGGGTGAGGGTTGCGGCGCATTGGGGCGATGACGGGCCCGTCGGGCAGGGTGAGCGCGGGCCTCGGGAGGTAGCCGTACCGGCGGTACACGTCCTGGCTGTTGGGGGTGGTTTCGGTCCAGGAGGGCATGTCGATGCTGTCGAGGCGGCTCTCGTGGTGGGTGAGCATCGCCGCGCCGATACCGCGCCGCTGGGCGGCGGGAAGAACGGCGAGAACTGCGAGGTGGTAGTGAGGTTCGGTGGGTCGGACCTGGGTGAGTATGTGGTCGAGGAGTTCGAACTGGCGCGCGTGCGGGCCGGCGGCGTCGGCCAGTCGGCTGCGGTAGTTCGACGGTGGCGGGATGCTGCGGTAGCGGTGAAACCCCATCGCCGCGGCGCTGAGGTCGTCGGTGATCTGGATGTCGCCGAAGAACATGGCGTGTTCCACCCAGATCACCGCCACGTCGGCCAGGGTCCGCCGCCGGCAGGTCGGATCGGGCACCAGCCATTGGGCGAGCGGCCCGGCATGCAGGGCGTCGGCGATCAGCGCGGCGACCGGTTCCTTGTCCGCCCAGCGGGCGGCACGGATACGCGGAACGACGTGCATGAGGTGTCTCTCCAAGGGCAGCGGAAACGGGTGGGGTGATGAGGACTCACCGGTAGGTGGCGGTGGCGAGGTCACCGACGGCGGCGTCGACCGCGGCGGTGATGTCGCGTACCTGCCGGTGGTGCTGCGCGGCGATGGTGCGTAGCTGCACGGTGAGGGCGGCGGTGTCGTCGGCGAGGTACAGGTGGTTGGTCAGGCCGAGGGTCGCGACGAGGCCGCCGAGGGCGGCGGTGTGGTTGTCGGGCTGGTCACGGCCGGCGGCGATGTAGTGCAGCCGGGCGCGGGCGACGACCGGCCACTTCAGGTCCGTGGGCAGGTAGCGGTCGGTGCGGGCGAGCCCGCCGAGGCGGCGGCGCACGTCGTGGCGCAGGATCCCGCCGGCGTGCAGGCCGGCGCGGGTGCGGTCGTACAGGTCGGCGGCGAACCCGCGCAGCCACCCCCGCAGCGGCGGGGCCGGATGGGCGTAGCGGATCGATGCCAGGGCGGTGTCGGCGATCAGATCACCGACCGGGCGGTCCAGGTGCAGCCACAGCCGCTGCTCCCCGCCCGGCCCGGTGTCATCGGTGGTGTCGAGGGCGATCCGCCCGGCGAGGAACAGGTCGATGAGAACCGCACCAGCCAGGCCGAGGGCGAGGGCTTGGCGGTGGATGTGCGGCTGGCCGGTGTCGTCGTCGTGGCCCAGCAGGAACAACTCGTCCCGCAACGGCAACTGCGGGATGGACGAGGTCATCTCGATCCCGTCCCCTACCGCGGCCCGCTGGCGTGCTGCCGCAGGCGGGCGTGCACCCCGGCGTAGGCGGCCTGCGGCTGCGGAAGCAGCAGCTTGTCGACGGCGGCGAGGATCGTGTAGTTCGGGTCGCAGACGTTGCCGATCGGCGCCCGTCCCGCCTGCGACACCAGCTGGTACGCGTCGAGCTGCTCCAGGCCGGTGAGGTCACCCACCCAGCCGACCAGGTCGCGGTGCGCTATCCGGTAGGCGTCCTCCAACGGGCGGGCGCAGCCGACCGACATGATCGACGTGTCGGTCTCCAGACGGGGCCACACCGTCGGGACGCCTTTGATGACCTCGATGATCAGGGTGGTGGTTGTGGCGATCTCCACCCCGACGCCGCAGGCCTCACCTTCGCCCTGGCGGGCGTGGCCGTCGCCGAGGGCGAGCATCGCCCCGTGCACATTCACGCCCAGGTACAGGGTGGTACCGGCGCGCAGCTCCGGGGTGTCGAGGTTCCCGCCATGGCTGTCGGGCACGATGGTCGACCGCGCCTCGAAACCGCCCGGGGCCACGCCGATGGTGCCGATCATCGGGTCCAGCGGGAGGTCGACCGTGTGGTCGGTTTCGGTGGCGTGGAAGCGGACCGTGCCGGCCTGCTGGTCGATGTCGTACACCCACACCCGCTCATCGAGAGGCGGCTGCAGGGTCGCCGTGTGCGAGGTGGAGGTCAGTGCCCCGAAGTGCGGGAACGTCGAGGAGACTCCCCAGTCGCGGGCCGGAACGATCGAGGCGAGGTGGACGGCGAGGGTGTCGCCTGGCTCTGCGTCCTCGATGAAGAACGGCCCGGACACGGGGTTCAGGTAGGGCATGCGGCACACCTGCGACGGCAGGTCCGCCGGGCCGCGGACGAGGCCGCCGAAGCAGTCCTCGGTGTGTACCTGCAGCACGTCGCCGGAGCGGATGTGGGCTACGGGCATCCGGCCACCGAAGGTGTAGGCCAGCTCGTCGCGGGCGGGCCGGTAGCTGATCGCGTCCATGTTCGTCACACCCGTTCGACGTGGCGGGCCTGCGGCTGCGCTGGCGCCAGACCCGACAGGGCGGGCCGGCGGCCGGACAGGTACAGGCCGGCGAGTACGACCATGCCGAGGGCGAGCCAGGCCAGACCGAGGCGCTGCGCGGCGATGTTGGCGTTGACCACCACGTAGGTGAGGATCGCGAAGCCGATCCCGGGCATGACGAGGTGTGCCCACCAGTTGCGGCTGCGCTGGCGGATGAGGTGGTGCACGACGACGGAGACGTGCAGGACCAGGAACGCGACCATCGCCCCGAAGTTGATCAGCGACGACAGCAGCGTGATCCCGTCCGCGCGGGTCGCCATGTACAGGCCCAGCGTGAGGGACACGGCGCCGGTGAGCAGGGTCGCGTTGATTGGCACGTTGCGGCGGATCGACACCTTCGCCAGAAAGGCCGGGAGCTGCCGGTCCCGGGCCATCGCGTACAGCAGCCTGGACGTGGCGACCTGCGCGACCATCGAGTTCGGCAGGCCCCACGCGATCGCGGTGGCGACCGCGCACAACGTCGCCAGCCAGCCTCCGCCAGCCACTTGCGCGGCGTCGTAGAAGGCGGTGCCGTTCGGATCCCCGTCCGTGAGCAGCGAGGCCGGCTCGGGGACGAGCATCGCGGCCAGCCAGGTCTGGGCGATGAACAGCACGCCGGCCAGGATGAGGACGGCGGCCATGGCACGGCCGATCTGCCGGGAACCGCCCTTGGTCTCCTCGGCCAGCATGGAGATGCCGTCGAAGCCGAGGAATGACAGCACCGCGATCGACACCGCCCCCGCGACGAGGGACCAGGTGAAGGTGTCGGCGTTGTAGAACGCGTCCCAGCTGAACCGGCCCCTGCCCGAGGCGAGGGCCCAACCGGCGACGGCGAGGAAGATTGCCAGGACGATCAGCTCGCCGACGAGCATCACCCGGGTCACCATCGCGGTCATCCGGATCCCCACCGAGTTGACGACCGTGTTGACCGCGACGAACCCGAGCAGCCACAGCCACACCGGCACCGCGGGCACGGTGGAGTGCATCGCTACCGACGCCACGAGGTGCAGCAGGCCCGGTACGAGGACGTAGTCGAGCAGGATCACCCAGCCGGCCAGGAACCCGACCGGCGCGCTGATGCCTCGGCCGGCGTAGTTGTAGACGCTGCCTGACATGGGGAACGCCTTGACCATCTGCGCGTACGAGAACGCGGTGAACACCAGCGCGACCACGCCGACCGTGTACGCCAGGGCCACCATCCCGCCGGAGCCGGTGTACACGCTTCCGAAGATCGCCATCGGCGCGATCGGCACCATGTACACCAGGCCGTACGCGACCAGGTCCCGGAACCGTAGTTGACGGCTCAACTCCTGCCGATAACCATATTTGGAGAGGTCATTCTGGAAACTCATCAGACTCCTCAAGCTTTTGGGTCCTGGCTAATCACGCTGTTTCGCAGCCCACTCGTCAGCGAAGGCAAATGATTCTTCGATCTTGAACCGCCCCAAACGATTTCGTGGAGCATGCGAACGGGTATCTCGGCAACGAGAATTGCCCACCGGGCCAGGTGAGTCGATACCGTTGATGCGGACATACGGTGTTGTCCGCATGCAACTGTCCGCGTAGCGTTCGACCACGTACGGTCAGACCTGTCCGGATCCGGCAGCGACGGACAGACGGCACCCAGGAGTACCGGTGGCGCAAACTCCACGACGACTGACCCCGCATCGATCGGCGCTGCATGGGTTCGGTGCCGCGCTTCGGCAGTGGCGCGAGCGCCGCGGGCTGTCCCAGCGTGCTCTAGGCAGGCTGGTGCACGTCAGTGGGGACCTCATCGGCAAGGTGGAGAAGGCCGAACGTTGGCCGTCCGCCCGCTTCGTCGAGTCGTGTGAGGGCGCACTGCAGACAGGTGGCGAGCTGGTCCGCTTCCTGGCAGACCTGGAGAGTGCGCGCCGCCTCACCAGTGTCGGCTACCGCTTGGCCGAGGGCGCGGAGGGCCAACTCCGGGCCTCCATCGATCACCCCGACAAGACCGACCTGCTCCGCTCGTGGCACGAGCAGCTCGCCAGTCTGGCCGTTGCCGGAAACCGCACCGGATATGTAGGGATGGCGTCCACTGCCCATGCGCAGATTGGCGTCGCAGCCGCCATCGGGCGGCGAAGCCGTTCAGCCGACCGCCGAGATGTACTAATCGCGCAGGCGCTGTGGGCGGAGTTCCTCAGCTGGATCGACGAGCAGGGCGACGCCGCCGAGGCTGACGCCTGGCTGCGACGCGCCCAGCGGCACGCCGTCGAAGCGAACGCGCCAGCGCTTGCCAGCTATGTCCTGATGAGGCAGAGCCAACGAGCCCTTGAGCGCTTCGACCCGCGTAATGCTGCTGCCTTGGCGCAGCGGGCGCTGGACGAGGTCCGGTTACCAGGCCGCATCCGCGCTCTACTGCTGGTCCGCCAGGCCCAGGCCTACGCGATGGGAGGTGACCAGAACGCCTGCGCAGCCACCATCGACCAGGCGCACAGGATCGCCGGCCGCGCCGATTGGGGCTCGGCGTTGCCGGTCGATGTTGGTGCCCACTGCGACCTGGTGTATGTGGCTGCCCACGAAGCGCAGTGCCGTCTGCTCCTCGGTCAACCGGCGGCTGCAGCCGATCTCTACGAGCAACTCCTGCGCCAATGGCCAGATCAGTGGCGCGTCGATGAGGCCCTGTGGCGATCGGCCTTGTCCACCGCCTACGTCAACAGTGGCGACGTTGAGCGCGCAGCGGTCGAGGCCACCAACGCATTGGCCTTGGCCACGGGTACCTCGTCCGCGCGGGCTCTGCGCTGGTTGAACCCGACGGCGGTGGCCCTGCGCCAGCAGACAGCCGTTCCGGAGGCGGCGACCTTCGTGCGCGCCTATCGGCAGGCCACTCTTGAAGCGTGCAACCATTAGCCCGTGGATCTGATCACGACGGCGACGAGCACCGAGGAGTCCGAGCGAGCGGCGTCCGTCGCGGTCCTTCCGGTCGGGAGTTTCGAACAGCACGGCGCCCACCTGCCGCTGCTGACGGACACTATCGTGGCATGCGCGATCGCGAAGGCAGTCGCCGAGCGCTACGACCTCTTTCTGCTGCCGCCCGTGACGATCTCCTGCTCCCACGAACACGCGGCGTGGCGTGGAACGGTCAGTATCAGCGCCACCACGCTCGCCGCCGTGGTCGGTGACATCGCCGCCTCCCTGCGTCAATCAGGCATCAATCAGCTCGCTGTGATCAACGGGCACGGCGGCAACTACGCGCTTGCCAACGTCGTTCAGGAAGCCAACGTCGCCGGACCGAGGATGACTCTATTCCCCTCTCGGGCCGACTGGGACGACGCCCGAGTGGCCGCAGGCCTACACAGCACAGCCCACCAGGACATGCACGCGGGCGAGCTCGAGGTTTCGCTGCTCCTGCACGTCGCGCCCGAGGTGGTGCGTGACGGCTTCCAGCATGCCGACCATCTAGCGGACGATCGGCGTCACCTCCTCACGCAGGGCATGAGTGGCTACACCGCCAGCGGCGTCATCGGCCTGCCGTCCCACGCCACCGCAGCCCAGGGCAAAGCCGTACTCGAAGACCTCGTTCGCTCTTTCGCCGACCATCACGGCCTCCTGTTGAGACACAAGGCATGATCAGGAGTGATGCTGAACGGGAGCTGTTGTCCGTATCGACTTTGCCCGTTACCCCCCCCGGGGAGAGCGATCGGGCGGAGGTAGTTTGCGGGGTGCTCCGGGGCAGGGGAAGGGGCGCGGCGCTCGGACGTAGAGTCGGCCGTCTAAGCCCGCACACCGGTACGAAAGACCTGGCCGTCCCGGTGTCCCGCCGACCGATTGACTAGACCGCCGTCGTCCGCCCCGCGTGCAGTTGTTCGAGGAGGACCCGTGAGGCCGGCTGACAGGATCGCTGAAGTGTCGGTGGAAGACGCCGTACGCGCCTCGGTGAGCTATGACCAACTGCGTACGGGTGATGACGCCCTGTACTGGCTGGAGACCCGCCCCGACGCCGGCGGTTGCACAGCGGTGACACGATGGCGGTCCGGCGAGGGCAAGCGTGATGTCAGTCCGAAGGGCTTTGATGTCGCCAGCGGCGTTCACGCGTACGGGGGTGGATCTTTCGCTGCTGCCAAGGGGACGCTGTGGTGCGTCGGCCGAGATGGCCTCTACCGGAGTCGTCGTTCCGACGATCAACTCGAATTGATCGCTCATGGATCCTTCGGTGACCTGACGGTCGGCGACGGCGAGTTGCTGGCTGTGCGGGAGTCGGGGCAGGGTGACGAACTCGTCGCGGTGTCGCTCACCGGTGCTCCGACGGTGCGAACTCTCGTCTCGTCCCCGGGGTTTCTTGGTGCGCCTCGGCCGGGTCCGGGTTGGTTGGCCTGGACCAGGTGGAGCGAGCGCGACATGCCCTGGGACGCGTGTGAGATATGGGTGGCGTCCTACTCGCCGCGTCATCAGGTCGACGGCGCAGTGAGACTGGCCGGCGGTCCGGAGGAGTCTGCGGTGGAGCCGCGGTGGGGACCCGGCGGGGCGTTGTACTTCGTGTCGGACCGCAGCGGTTGGTGGAACCTCTACCGGTGGGACGGCCGCAGGGTGGAGGCGGTGGCTCCGATCGCGGGTGAGTGCGCTGCGGAGCCGTGGGAGTTGGGTTACGCGTCGTATGGCTTCCTCGACGGTGGTCGGATTGTCTTGGTGGTGCAGGAGGGGCCGCGACACCGCCTTGTCGTCATCGAGCCCGACGGCACTGTCCGCCCGGTCGACCTGCCGTACACGTCGATCAAGCCGTACCTCGCCCCCCGCGGGACGACGGTGGCGTTGATCGGATCATCGCCGACCGTAGCTCCACAGGTCGCGCTCGTAGACCTGGCTGAGGCTGACCCCCAGGTGAAGGTGCTTGCCAGGCCGGAGCACGCCGCACTCGACCGCGCGCGAGTATCGACCCCAACGGAGCTGCGCGTCCGAGTGGCCAGTGGGCGGGAGGTCCTTGCCCTGGTGTATCCGCCGACGGGCTCGGCGGCGGACTGGCGGGCGCCGGTGATCGTCCGGGCGCATCCCGGGCCGACCGCGTCCTGCCTGCTGCGCCTGGACTGGCAGGCACAGTTCTTCACCAGCCGCGGGTTCGCCGTTGTTGATGTTGACTACCTGGGTAGCACCGGGTACGGCCGCGCGTTCCGGGAATCGCTGTACGGCCGGTGGGGCCTGGACGATGTCGGCGACTGCGCGGCGGTGGCGGTTCACCTGCTGTCGACGGGACGGGCGGTGCCGGGGCAGGTGTTCATCCGTGGTGCCAGCGCCGGCGGCTACACCGCGTTGCACGCGGTGGCCCAGGACGGCCCGTTCGCCGCTGCCACGGCCGTGTCGGCGATCGTGGATCCTGACCGGTGGGCGCAGACGGTGCCCCGGTTCCAGCGGGCGCACGCGATGCGGCTGCGAGGTGGTGCCGGCCGGGTCCGTGCCGCTGCTGTGCAACGGCCGGTGCTGCTCATTCATGGCATCGCCGACGAGGTGGCCGTGGTCGAGGATGTCCGCGAACTCGCCGACGAGTTGACGTCTCTCGGCATGGCACCTGAGGTGTTGCTTCTTGCCGATGTCGGCCACTATGTGGCGTCGTCCCGTAGAGCGGGCGCGGCGCTGGAGGCGGAGCTGGGTCACTACCGCTCGGTGATGGCGGATGCGGCCAACGACTAACGGGGGCTACACGGCGGCCAGCGGTAGTCGGTGACGCACGTACTCGCCGAACTCGCGGACCTCCGGCTCGCACCGGTAGGGCTCGAGGTCGGCCTGTACCTCGACGATGCGCTGCAGGCAGCGGTGTGAGGTGGTTCGTGCGGCGTGGTCGACTGCCTCGCGTGCGGTGGCGCAGGCTTCGTCGATGCGGCCGGCGGCGGCCAGCGACGAGGCCAGGAGCGCTGTGTCGATGGCGAGTCGCCGGACGTGGGTGGGGCTCAGGGCGGTGAGGGCGTCGCCCAGGTGCCGTTGGGTGTGCTGCGGTCGGCCCAGGTCGTGGAAGCAGTGGGCGATCTCGTCGGCGAGGTACGCCGCGTCGAAGTACCCGATCCACGCCGGCTCGTCCTCGGGCTTGGCACGGGCCAGTTGCCTTTCCGCGATGTCGAGGTGGGTCAGGCAGTCGTCTTCGCGTCCAAGTCGGGCGTGGGTGCGCGCCACCACCGCGTGCAGCGCGGCTGCCACGGCGGGCGTCGCCTGGGTCTCGCTTCCTCTCACCGCCGTCAGCGCCATCCTGCGTGCCGGCTCGGGATGGCCGCAGTGCAGTGCGAGGTGGCCGATGTTCACGGCGAGCAGGTAGCTGCCGTACGGGCGGTCGTCGGCGGCTTCCGTCAGACGTAGGGCGCGGAGGTAGCGGCGCTGGGCGAGGCCGTGGGCGCCGGTGTCGACCGCCTGGTACCCGCAGAGCTCGAAGAATCCCGCCGCCAGCGTGTACAGGTGCCGGCCGACAGCCTCGGAGGTGGGAGTGTTCGCCAACAGCCGGTTCAGCTCGCCTTCGACGTACCGCTGCACCTGCGCGTGGACTCGTCCGGCGCCGTGGGTGTGGTCCAACTGCCGGAACATCGCCAGAGCGGTCTCCGCCGCATGAAGATCCTCTTCGTCAACCTGGTCAGGCGAGCCGGGTCGTCCGACCACGGGCGGCCGGGGGTCCGCCGCAGCGTTCAGCCAGTCAAGGGCGGCGCGATCGAGGACACCGGGCTGGAAGGGAACACGGACGACCATGCCCGCCACCCCGGGCTTCTCCTTCAATTGGGTGGGCAGCAGGGTGTCTGCGTTGCCAGAACCGCTCGGGGAAGTTGCCCGCATGTTCTCGCTGTTGCGACTTTCCTCGAGAAGAGGTAGCAGGCGGGTCAAGGCCCCTCCGGCCTCCAACGCCCTGTCGCAGGCCTCGACGAATTCCCGGGACGGGAAACGGTCCGCTGTCTCGATCCGACGCACCAGGTCAGCGCTGAAGCGGATCATCGCGCCGAGGCGCGCCTGGGAGAGGTTAGCCCGCTCCCGCAGCCGACGCAGCTCGGCACCGAAGAAGTGGCGCTCGGACAGGGACGGCTGGAGCATCCGCGGGGTCTGGCCCATAGCACCGCCTCCTCGTGACTGTTCGCACCACTATGGCGATGATCAGCGTGACTATCGCGCACATAGGGTCACTCGCTGTTCAGCGCGGCGCAACCACGAACACCGAGGTGCGTAGGTACGGGAGACGCTCACTGGTGGCGCACATGCGGACAGCCGCTTCGTCCGCATGCTCGGCATTCCCTCCACCGACTCGCCGGGCGATTGTGGAGACGTGCCGATGGCTGCTCGTCAGATCCGCCACCGACCTAGCACGGGAGGCTGCAGTGCAGCAGGAGTCCGCTCCGCGCCGCGATCTTGATACAACGGCTGCGCCCCGGCCTTCCCGCCGCACGAACGATCATGCCCATGGGCATTGGGCGCTTACCCGGGCACCCATGACCGCCAGCAGGACGCGACCTTCGACCGGCACCACATCGACTTGAGATACCCGTGTGACTTGGCGAGTCCAGCGGCTTGACGCTCTGTTGGGCCCGAAGAAAAGCGGTACGGCGGACCACCCGATCGGGAGGTCCTGATGGAGAGGGAGAGCACCCGAATGAGTGTCGACACGGCGAGCGGCGAGGACCTCCACGCCGCAATGGTCGATCAGCTCGTCGCTGATCACACGGAGAAAGGGCTGGTCATGCAGCCCGAGGTGGAGGCGGCACTACGGTCCGTGCCACGCCATCTGTTCACTCCGGATGCCGCGCTTACGGAGGCGTACCGGGCCGACCAGGCCGTGGTGACCAAGCGGATCGGCGACGAGGCGGTCAGTTCGGTGTCGGCGCCGTGGCTCATCGCGGAGATGCTCGGTCAGGCCGCCGACGCCGTCGACGGTGGGTTGGCCGGTCGGCACGTCCTGGAGATCGGTTCCGGCGGATACAACGCCGCGCTGCTGCGCGAGCTGGTCGGCCCCGAGGGCTCGGTCACGACCGTAGACATCGATCGCGAGGTCACTGACCGGGCCACCGCCTGCCTCACCGCGGCGGGTTACGACGACGTGGCCGTGGTGTGCGCGGACGCCGAGCAACCGGTCAACCCGGGCCGCACATACGACCTGATCATCGTCACGGTCGGCGCCTGGGACATCTCACCGGCCTGGACCGCGCAGCTCGCCGAGAACGGAACGCTCGTCGTGCCGCTACGGACGTTCGGGATGACCCGCTCATGGGCGATGCGTCGGACCAGCGATCGGCTGGTCAGCCACAGCCAGCGGTTGTGCGGGTTCGTGTCGATGCAGGGCGCCGGGGCGCATGAGGTGCGGTACGTCGACATCGCTGACGGGGTGCACCTGCGGCTGGACGAGGACCAGCAGGTCGATCGCCACGCCGTCGGTGAGCTGTTGGCGCAGCCGCAGACGCAGGCATGGGCCGGGGTGAGCCTGCCCCCTCGTACCGTCCTGGCCGACCTCGACCTGTGGCTGGCGACCCGCATCACCGATGCGGGACAGCAGTTCGTCGTTCTCACTGCCCAGCAGGAGGCCGTCGATGCAGGCGTCGTCGCCCCGGCCTGGCGCTTCGGCACACCGGCCGCCCTCAACAACGGCGCGTTCTGCTACCGATCGACGCTGCGCTGGAACGACGACAACATGTTCGACCTGAGCGCCGTTGCGCACGGGCCCGACGCCGCGTCGGCGGCCGGTCGGATGGTCGGACAGATGCGCGCATGGCTGGATTCGGGCAGCCCTTCACCGGTGCTGCACGTCCTGCCCACTGGTACTCCCGACGGCGACCTGCCGGCCGGGACGGTGTTGGACAAGCGGCACAGCCGCTTCGTCCTCACCTTCACCCCCGCATAGAAGGGAAAGCACGTGAACGACACCGACACCTCGGAGTTCGCCCTGGACGTCAGCCTGGTCGACGCCGGCCCCACCGCGGGCGGCTACGCCACCGCCACCGACGACGGGTGCGGCTCCGGCAACACCGGCTCCAACGCCTGCACCACCAAGTGCGACGGCGGCAACTGACCCATCCGTTCCTCTCACGATCGGGCCCGGCGTCGCGCACGCCGGGCCCGACGATTCGGTGGTGCATCATGGTTCCCGCAGCTGGCGCGGCGCTGATCAGAATCGCCGCCTACCCCAAGGGTCTCGTTCTGCCGCCCTGGCCCAACATGGCCCACGGTCATCCGGATCAGTGGCGCGAGTGGCTGGACACCACGTGGACGCTGCCCGGATTCGCGGCAGCCGTCACCGGCGCGGCACCGCAGCTGGCCGACCAGATCCAACGCACGCTGAGCGGGGAGCCGGTGCCTCAGCAGCGGCTGCGGCGCCTGGTGCAGTCAGCGGTCCGGTACCTGCTGCGCTGGACCACCCGTGCGACCCCGTTCGGCACGTTCGCCGGCGTCGCCCCGGTCCAGTTCGGCGCTCGCGCGGCAGTCCGCCTGGGCGACGCCCATCGCGCGGTCCCACGCCCCGACGGCCAGTTCATCGCCGAACACACCGCGCGGGCCGAACACGACCTGGCCACCCTGCGCACCGTCCCCGTCGTGACGAACTCATTGGGATACCGGCGCGGCGACAGGTGGGTGCTGCCCTGCGCCCACGCCAGCGACGATCGGCGGTGGGACGTCGAGATCCGCCTGACCAGCCCAATCCGGGCGGCGATCCAGGCGGCGCGGTCCCCGGTCAGGTTCGCCGACCTCGCCGAGACGATCGCTGTACCTGCCGGCATCGCCGACGCCGAGCGGCTGCTGGCCGACCTGGTTCACACCGGGGTGCTGCTGTCGGCTCTCCGCCCGCCCATGACCGCCACCGACCTGGCCGCTCAGGTCGCCCGCCACTGCGTCATTCCGACGCCGGGCAGCCGGACCGCCGTCGATCTACGTGCCGACATCGCCGTGACCCTGCCCCCGCCGGTCCTGTACGAGGCGGAGCGGGCCGCGTCGACCCTCGTGGCGGTAGCGCCACCACCTACCCCCGGATGGGCCGAGTACCACAACGCGTTCATCGAGCGATGGGGCCCAGGCGCGGCTGTTCCCATCCGTGATGTGCTGAAGGTACTGGGCTTTCCGGCCGGCTACCGGGGATCCACTCGCCACGCCCCAGCGCTGTTCACCGCCCGCGACCGGCTGCTCGGACAGCTCGCGCAGCAGGCCGCACTCGACGGCTGCACCGAAGTGGTGCTCAACGACGCGCTGATCGACCGGCTCCGCGGGAATGACGACCGGCCGCCAATTCCGCACACCGAACTGCGGGCTGCCCTCGCCGCCGACACTCCGCGCGATCTGGACCGCGGCACGTTCACCCTGACGGTACTCAGCGGGTCCCGCCACGCCGGGGTCGCCGCGGCCCGGTTCCTGCACCTGCTTACCCCCTCCGAACTCGCCGGATTCCAGCAGGTGTACCGAAATCTGCCGACTGCCCTTCCCGGCGCGGCCCCGCTGCAGCTGTCCGGACCACCCCTTGACGCCCGCCTCACCGCAGTAGCCCGCACGCCCGAGCTGCTGCCCGTCCTCTCTGTCGGCGACTTCCACCCGGCACCGCCGTACACGATCGAAGACCTGGCGGTGGTCGGCGACGGACGCTGGTTGTGGCTGGTATCGCTGACCACCGGTCAGCCCGTCGAGCCGCTGCTGTTCAACAGCGTCCTGCTGCCTACGCTGCAGCAGCCGCTGATGCGGTTCCTGGCCGAGATCTGGACCGCCTGGACGGCACCGTGCAGCCGGTTCGACTGGGGACACGCCAGCGGCCTGCCGTTCCTACCCCGCCTGCGACGGGGACGCACCATCGTGCACCCCGCCCGCTGGATCGTCGACCACACCGCGCTTCCCGCTCAGGGGACAGCATGGGCGCAGTGGCGTGACGCCTGGCGAGGACACCGCCTCCAACGGCACATCCCGCAGCAGGTCCTGGTCGGCGATGACGACATACGCCTACGCCTTGACCTGGACAACCCCGCCCACCTGGGGGTCCTACGCGACCACCTCGAACGGCATCCCCGCACCGTGATCACCGAGGCTCCAGGGCCAGCGGGCTGGATCGACGACCGCCCCGCCGAACTCCTGCTCACCCTCACCCACCCCGCGCCGGCCGCTCAACCAGCCCGACCAGCCCGACCAGCCACCACTGTTCAGCACTGGCCAGGGCGGTCACGGTGGATCGAGGCACACCTACACGGTCGGCTCGATGACATCTTGACCGACCTCGCCGGCCACCTACCAGCCGGCTGGTGGTTCCTGAGGTATCCCCATCCCGAGCCGCACCTGCGGCTACGCATCCCGCTTCCGGACACTGACCGGTTCGCCGACACCGCCCGCCATCTCGCCGGCTGGGTGCAGCACCTACACGATGACGCCCTCCTGCACGACTACAGCCTGCACCCGTACCGCCCCGAAACCCGCCACGGCGCCGCGGCGACCCTAGCCGCCGCCGAGCGGGTGTTCGCCGCCGACTCCCACGCCGCCCTGCACCGGCTCACCGGCGACCGACAGGCCGCCACCGCCGCCGGGATGATCGCCATCGCCGACGGCTTCACCGGCGACGGCCCGCGCTGGCTCGCCACCCACGTCCCTCACCGAACCGGCCCCCGCCTCGACCCCGCCCAGCTCGAACAAGCCCGACGTCCAGTGCGTGACGAGCAACTCGCGGCAGCGCTGGCCGCCTACCGCGCCATGGCCGCCGATGACGGGCTCGACCCCGACGACGTGTTGGCTGACCTGCTGCACCTGCACCACGCCCGCATGATCGGCGTCGACCCCGCCTCCGAACGGCACTGCCTGCGGCTGGCCCGCACCATCGCCCGCACCACCCTCGCCAGGATCAAGCCGTGACCACGGGACAGTCCCTCGCCGACGGCGCGGCCGGCATCGCCCTGCTGCACCTGGAAACCGGCAACCGGCCGGCAGCGTACGAGGCACTGCGCCACGCCACCGCCGGTGGCGTGAGCATCAGCGACGGAGCCAGCCTCTTCTACGGCGCTCCCGCACTCGCCTTCGTCCTCGCCATCACCGACCATCCGGGGCTCGCCCAGGCACGAGCGGTCACCGCCGACGGCACCGCCACCGTGGCCCGACGACGACTCGACACTGCCCACCGCCGCATCGACCGCCACGAGCAGCCGCACTACGCCGAGTACGACCTCATCCGCGGGCTGACCGGACTCGGTGTCGTCCTGCGCAGGCTCGGCGATCACGACCTGCTCCGCCAGGTCCTGGACTACCTCGTCCGGCTCACCGAACCGTGCGACGAACTGCCCGGCTGGTGGTGCTGGAACGGGCCCGAACGCCGCCAGCCACCGCCCTTGGGTGGTCACGCGAACTTCGGTATGGCGCACGGCATCACCGGTCCCTTGGCTCTGCTCGCCCTCACCCTCCGCGACGGCATCACCGTCGCCGGACACACCACGGCGATCAACCGCATCAGCCGATGGCTGGACGCCTGGCAGCAGCACACCGACGGCACAATCTGGTGGCCGCAAACCATCACCCTCACCGACCTACACCGCGGAACAACGGCCCAGCGAACCCCGCTGCGGCCGTCCTGGTGCTACGGCACCCCCGGCATCGCCCGCGCCCAACAACTCGCCGCACAAGCCCTGCACGACACCACTCGGCAGCACCTCGCCGAGACCGCCTTCACCACCTGCGTCACCGACCCCGAACAACTTCGACGGCTCACCGACCGAAGCCTGTGCCACGGCACCGCCGGACTGGTGGCCACCGCCCGCCGGATCGCTTCCGATGCCCTCACCTTGATACCCCTGGCTGCCGTAGAAGATCTCCACCGGCAGACCGCCCCCACCCCCAACGAGCCCGAAGGGCTGCTCGATGGCAGGGCAGGCGCCGACCTCGTCACCGCCGTCGCCACCACCTGGGACGCCTGTCTCCTCCTCACCTGAAAGAGCCATCCGTGGACCACACCCCCTGGCACCAGGTCAACATCACCTACCCCGGCCAGACCGCCCAGGAGCGCGAGAAACAGGCCGTCGCCCACCTGCGCCGAGTGCTTCCCGCCGCCGAGACCGCCGGCCTGATCACCTCCTGGTGGTTCATCCGCAAAGGCGCTTGGCGCATCCGTTACCTCCCAACAGGAAGCCCAGAGAGCGGGGATCAGGCCCGCGGGCTACTCACCGAAGGGGTTACCTGGGCCGGTGACATCTACGAACCCGAAATCCACGCCTTCGGCGGTCACGACGCCATGACCACCGCCCACACGCTGTTCCACCACGACAGCCGCCACCTCCTCGCCTACCTCCACCAGCACCCCACCACCCGGCGCGAACACTCCCTGATCTTGTGCAGCGCCTTGATGCGCGCAGCAGGGCTGGACCTCAACGAGCAAGGCGACGTCTGGGCCCAAGTCGTCGAGCACCGCGCCGGACACCTCAACCAGACACCCAGAATCGATGCCCCAAGGTGGGAGAGGTTCACCGGAGACGTTCGAAGCCTGCTGCTCGGCGCACCTCGCACCCGCGGCGACTGGCACACCGCATTCGCACACGCCGGCGCAGCTCTACACCGTCAACGGGAAAGGGGCACCCTCACCCGTGGTCTGCGGGCAGTAATCGCCTTGCACGTGATCTTCCACTGGAACAGGCTCGGACTACCCGCCGCCACCCAGGCCACCCTCGCCCGAGCGGCCCAGGAAGCCATCTTCGGCCTGCCCGATACACACCTGCCAGACCCCGGGTAGACGCACCAGAGGAAAGGAGTGGAGGAAGGCGCCGTGCCCGAGAAGGTGATCACCAACAAGGTTCTCTGCTACGTCGTACGGGACGGGCACCTGCTCGTCTTCCGCCACACCGACTTCAGCTACGAGGAGGTAGGCATCCAGGTGCCCGGCGGCAGCGTCCGCCCCGGTGAGGACCCGGCGGACGCGGCGCTGCGCGAGGCCCGCGAAGAGACCGGACTGACCGGCTTCACCGTCGTGCGCAAGCTGGGGGAGATCGAGTACGACCTCAGCCCGCTCCGCTTTGAGATCCAACGTCGGCACGTCTTCGAGTTGGCGCTGCACGGGCCGACGCCCGAGCGATGGGCGAGCCAGGAAGACCACGACGGCGAGCAGGAGCCCACCCGGTTCGAGTGCTTCTGGATACCGCTACGGACCGCGCACGTCCTGCAGTCTGGCCAGGGCGCGCTTGTGGGCCGGTTGTTCGACTGACCAGGAATCCAACAGCGACAATCGGGGGAAACGATGCGAGAAGACGAACTGCGGGACCTGGTCCTGCGCAGCCCATGGATGATCCGGGCGCTGGGCGTCGTCCGGGACTCCGGCCTACCGGACGCCTGGATCGGCGCCGGCGCCATCCGCGACCTCGTCTGGGGCGAGCGATACGGCGACGGCTTCGACCCGTCATCGGTGCGGGACGTCGACGTCGTCTTCCACGACCTGACGGACCTGAGCCGCGACAACGACGACCGGGCCACCCGGCGACTGGTGGCGGCCTGGCCGAATCCGCCGTGGGAGGCAAAGAACCAGGCCGCGGTGCATACCTGGTACCCGGCCAAGTTCGGCGGAGGTCCGGTGGCGCCGCTGCGGACCGTCGCCGATGCCGTTGCCACCTGGCCCGAGTACGCCACCGCCGTGGCCGTCCGCCTCGACGCGCATGACCAGATCACGGTATGCGCGCCGCACGGCCTCGACGATCTGCTCGACGGGGTGTGGCGGCGCAACCCGGCCAGGGTCAGCGCGGAGATCTCCCGGCGGCGACTCTCCCGCCACCGCCCCACCGAACGCTGGCCGGTGTCCGCGTCGTGATGTGACCCGGCGTTCGAAGCCCGCTGCCCGAGTCGACCTGCTGATCGCAGGGCGCCATCGTCGCGGCATCAGAGCGCGATACCTCCAGAGGTTCGCCCCGTTTGCACTTGCGGCATGCTGGTCCGGTGTTTGCCAACGACGTAGTCGCAGCCCTTGCAAAGTGGTCGCCGTGGCTACCCTTCCACGATGCGGCTGCCTCGGCGCCGCGTCTCCCAGGCGTGTACCTCGCTCGGCAAGGGGCAGCAGGCGGTCTCGTCTACGTGGGCATGGCCGGCGAGCGTCGTGGCCAAGGACTTCGAGGACGGCTCACGGTGTACCGCCGTGGGAAGGCAGCAGTCAGTGGGCTGGGAGAAGCCGTCCTGGATCGGGCCCTTGCCGATGCCACCTTCGTACAGGAGCACCTTGAGCAACTCATTGGCGGCCAGCCCAAGCGCGCGGCGGCTTGGGCGCAAGACGCCTTGCACTGGGCCGACCTGCATATCAGATGGGCTGTGACGGAAGACCGGCAAGCTGCAGTGACACTCGAGCGAGCAGTCCTGGACGCGTCGGCCGCGTCACCGCTTTGGAACCGGGCACGATAGCGATTCCTCATCGTGGCATCCCAAGCCTATCCCGAGCGGACAGCGGTAGACGTGGATTGCCGCAGCGTACGCAATCTGCGGCATGTTTGGGCGCTCTACGGATGTCACTTCTGAGCATCACGCAGATGCTCTTCACAACCGTCCCCCACGCTGCAGCCCGCACACGGTGCGACCACCCTGCGTTGATGCCCTTCCTCCGCTGGCGGTCTTGCACTACTCACCAAGCGCGGCACCACAGTAGCCGCACGGCATAGCCAGTCAGAAGTGGCCGTGGCAAACTTCGACTCGTGTCCGACACCCCCAAAGCGATCTTCGTCTACGGCAGTCTTCGCCGTGGCGAACTGGCCTACCGGCAGATAGCGCCATTGGTGTCGCGGATTGATCGTGCGAACATCCCGGGTTATGGCCTCTACGTGCGCGACGGGCTTCCGTTCATCACCGAGGTTCGCGGTGGCTGGGTCCGAGGCGACCTGCTCACCGCGTCAACGCTCGAGGGAGCCGACGACCTCCGGCACAAGGTTCAGAAGTACGAAGACGGCTCGCTGTACATCGAACGGAGGCTGAGGGCAAGGACCGAAACGGGGGATGAGGTCGACGCCTGGGCGTACGTCGGTCGTGGTCCAAGCAAGGGGAACCCGCAGCCACACGAGCAGCAATGGTCATCTGTCGACGATCCCTTGTTCCGCGGTGGACTGGACGGCATCTTCGCTATCGCCAAACGTCACCTCGAGAGCGTCAGGCCCATGCCTGCGGACATGGAAGGATTTTGGGATGCCTTTCTCCCGATCCAGGGCACGTACCTCACGCTGTGCACGGTGCTCGAAAGGTACACCGCCTTCGTCTTCGGCCCGACTACTGACCCGGGCAGAAGGTTAAGTAGCCTCCGAGGCGATCGCGCCGCCGTTGACGCTATCGAGGCGGCGAACCCGCCTTCGATCGAGGTCAGCGACAGCCGGCGACCGCAGCAGCGACAGCGCGCTCCCGGCCCAAACTCGTTCGACGCCTGGTACCGGGTCCGAAGTAACCTCTCGCACCGCGGTAAGGCCGCGTACACCGACTTCAGGCTCGTTGAAAGAAGCATCGTTGGCCTCCACGACACCCTGCGCCAGTTACTTGCCGACCAACTACCTCTCACTGACGCGGCGCGGCAGAGATTCGCGGGCGACGACCGAATGCTAGGGCCAATCTATGCGCAATTCCGAGGGCCGCAGTGATGGACCCGGCAGTCGATCAGTAGGTATAGCCTGCTCGTCGGCCTCCCTGATAGGGACTGCTTTCGGAGGCCGTGTCACCGAGTGCACCGACGACGCGCGCAGGCTTAACGCGGTCGACAGCCGTGCGCATCTGAAAATGGCAGCGGCATGACCGCGGGCAGATGTCCCGCTGAATAAGGCGACGGGACACGGTCGACGCACCCGATTCGGCATGAGCGCGCGTAGTGCATCAGGAGGTGACTTGGGGCACAAGCATAGCCCGCATGCTGGCTGCACCGCCATCAGCAAGACGGGAGCCACTCGCCAGCGAGGGCTTCGGTCGTACGATCGAATGCACGGTTCTGGCCACGACAGCGCGGCGTCGACCGCGTGCGGTCGGTGGCAGATCAGTTAGCCACTCAACAGCGTGCCCAGGCTTCTTACGAGTCAGTTCCGCAAGATGGTCGGTCCAGTCACAGCGCTGGCCTCCGAGGTCAGCTCGTCCCACCACCGAAGAAGCGCGCCCCGCGTGATGTATTCGAAGGTAGAAAGCAGCATGGGGGTTTCCGACGCCTTCCAGACGCCACCGAGACCACCGGAGTTCAACCCCCATGGGGTTTCCTGAACGGCACCAGAATTATCCCGGCTCGGCTCACTTAGCATTGGCATGGGAAATGGCTTCCCCTCGTGGAGAGCCTTTGACCGGTGCCCGTATATAACGGAGGAATGCCGGCGCATCTTACTCCAGTCTAGTTGTCCGTATTCCATCCGCTCATCGGGCGGCTCGGGTGCGCAGTCTGTCAAGAAGTCGATGAATTTTCGCGTGGCTTTAGTCTGTTCTGCCAGAACGCCGGCAATCCGCGTTCTCACCCTTTCACTCGCGTCTTGGAGTTCGTCCCACAGTTCCGGCCAATGCTCACTCAGCAAATCGAGAGGCTCGGCCGTTAAACGCTGTCGGCATGTGGCCGCTGTTTCGACAGCTGTAACGAACTGTAGCCAAGCCTGGTTCGGGTCCTCATTAGCCCACCAGAGTGCTGCAGCATAGGACCGAGCCGCGCGTACAAGTTCCGCCTGCGCAATCTCGTTGATATCCGCGAACGTGGACAGTCGACGCAGTGCAGTGACGTCAGCTTTCCGTGCTACCGCTGCGGGTATCTGTTCGCGGCCCGGTCGACCTGGGCGGCTTAGGCGAGGGACCTCAAACAATATCGGCACCCTCTCTGGATCGCTCTGTTCATGGATTCCAGACATGCGTGTGGTGCCCGCTAGGCGAAGGCGCACGCCCAACTCAAGA
The DNA here is from genome assembly GCF_017872985.1 of Micromonospora sp. HB375. Taxonomy (NCBI): domain Bacteria; kingdom Bacillati; phylum Actinomycetota; class Actinomycetes; order Micromonosporales; family Micromonosporaceae; genus Micromonospora; species Micromonospora sp. HB375. The sequence goes on from NZ_JAGGJO010000001.1 coordinate 576,117, forward strand.
GATGCAAGGGCAGCAATTTCATCCGTCATGCTGCCGCCGTGATAGGCGCTTGAGTCGGATTTCGCAAGCTTCCCGTCCACGACGACCTCGGGTATGAGGTTGGCGTGGACGCCGGCATGGACGGCGATGGCTGGGCCAACCGTGTCGGAGTCTCGGATGACTGTTGATAGAGTGTAAGGACCGAATCTAGCGGGTCCTCCGACGAACGAGACGTCCGACTGGAGTTCGTCATCAAAATTCTCTAGTTCTGCTTGTCCGTCAACGAAAGCTCGCCAGTTCCGCCACGCGTCCGTTCCCATGGATCAAGCATCCCACAAGGGCGCGCATTCGAAGATGGACGATTGATCAATGTTCTATATCTATGGTGGAGGCGGCGTCACGTGACGTCAGCGGGTGCACTCAACTCGGCATGTGCGGACGCCTGGGGGGATCATCATGGTCAGATTCGCGGCGGGTCCGAGCGACCTCGGGCTGAGCGCCCCCTGGTCTCCGGTGGCGGCGCCGACTGTTGGCATGCGGACGGAACGTCGTTGATCTTCGATGATGTGCGCGGTGTGTGCTCTCCAGCGGATGCCAACCCGGGTGAACCGGTGCCAACACGGGTCACCGCGGCCGACCGCCGGTCGCAAACCGGCGTTCGTGTGCTCGGGCTGTGGTCCTGGGCTGGGAGAACGGCGGTCCGGGGAACGTGGGCGAACGTGGGCCACTCCCTGCCACCCCAGGTGAACCCCCAGGTCGCTAGACTGGGCCCTCGCGCCCTCGTAGCTCAGGGGATAGAGCATCGGTTTCCTAAACCGTGTGTCGCAGGTTCGAATCCTGCCGGGGGCACCTCGATACACAGCCGAAACGCTCCCTGAGCTGGCAATACCTACGTCGCTCGATTAGAACAAGTGTGCAGCCGTGTGTCACCAGAAGTCGCCGCTTGTCGTAGGTTGCGGAACAGACGCGGAATGACCTTGAAGGCATCTTCGCAGGTCAGCCGGTACCACCGGGACAAGATCCGGAACGGCAGCCATCATACGGGCCACGCCACACCAGTCAGAGCCTCAGAGATCCGGTCGTTGACGGTGGCCTCCGCGCCGTCGATGCACTTGGCGTAGACCTTCAGCAGTACGTCAACGGAGTGCCCGGCCCGGTCGGCTACCTCGGTTGCCGGTACACCAGCGTTGAGCCACAGCGACACGGCAGCGTGCCGCAGGTCGTACGGGCGACCAGCGAGCGGAGAGTCAACCTGACGCGGTGTCAACGCCAATCGACGCGCCTCATCCCAGACGCGGGAGTACGTCGAGGCCGCAACCACGTTGCCCCGCTCGCTCTGGAACAGCCGGCCGGGTCAACCATCGGGTGGCAGCACGCCGACCCTCCGGGCGGCACTCTCCCCCGGGGCGACGTCCTGACGTACTTCCGGACCAACCAGTACCGGCTTCCGATCCACCCAGCCACGCTGTGCATCCGGCGTGACCTCGCGCTTGCCCTCGGCGGATGGATGGCACTGCCCGGCGGGGAAGACACCGGCCTGCTGATCGCCGCATCGGTTGTCACCGACGGGTACTTCGTTGCGGAACCTGGACTGTTGTACCGCAAGCATCCGGACCAGATCACCGCTCAAAGCGACTGGAGCGCGAACGAAGAGTGGCAGCTCCGCATGCAGCTCATCGAGTCGCGAGCTACCGCTTTGCAGTCGTCCTTTCCCGCTGCACGTGCCTGATTCGGAAGTCCGCGGCTTCGGCCAGGTCAAGCCAGGTCGGCCGGCTGCCGGCAATGTCGGGCTCCACTTGATGCGTGACGGATCGATATCGGATGACGGGTGACACGTCCGGCTAGACGATTTCGTGCAAGCCCAACACTGCCCAGAAGCTGCTAGGGCTGGCGGCGCGCGAAGAGGACGGCCCCTGGGAAAGGCTGGTCCAGATTGAGCATCAACTGGGCCTCGACCGTGAATCCGGCATCGCGCAGCCAAGCCGTTACTTGGTCAGGTTGGCGTCGGTGAACGTAGACCCTCATAGGGTGGCCACCGTAGCCCTGTGTTTTCAGCCGCGATCCGTCGCCCACGTGAAAGCCGAGTAACAGCGGTCCGCCGGGACGCAACACCCGCCGGAAGTGGCCGAAGACCGTGGGTACCGCGTCGTCGGGGACGTGGATCAGCGACCAGAAGGCAACCAGGCCGGCAACCGAGGCGTCGCCGAGACTCAGATCCGTCATCGAGCCCACCTCGAATCGCAGGCCAGGGTTATCCCGCCGAGCAACGTCGATCATCTTGGGTGAAAGGTCGATGCCGAAGGCGTCGACGCCAAGCTTGCTCAGGTGGGCGGTGACGTGTCCTGGTCCGCAACCCACGTCCGCCACCGGCCCGTCGACGGCGGCCTGGACCATGTCGGCGAACAACGCCAGACTCACTTGTAGGTAGGGCTCGCTAGCGAGAGCGTCGCGCACCTGGTCGGCGTAGCCGACGGCGACCGTGTCATAGGAGATGCGGGTGTCAGCCAACCAGTCTTGATCGCTCATCCCAGCGAGGGTAGTGACTCGACGGAGCGCCATGCATCAAGTGAAGCCACGATGTAACGCACCAACCCGAGTACGACAGCCCGGCTGCCGGCTGCCGGCAATGTGGTTCAAAGTTTCTGTACGTCTTCAAGGCGGCCCTGAAAGGGCCGCACGCGCCGCCGCCTGGGCGCGCGTCCGTCGCTCCGCTGGCGCTCCGACTCCGGCCACGCAACACGCCCGGCGGGCTGGCGCGGAGGGCGGGTAGCCCGGTGGGCCGCCGGATGACGACAGGCCGTTGTCCGGTGGGGTGGTCGGGCCGCGCGGCGAGCACCGCGCGGCGTAGGGAAGCGCACGCCGTGTCGGTCGGCGGCTGCCGGGTCGGTGGCGGGGTGGCGGTTACTGCGCCTCCGGCGGGGGCGCTCCGGCTCCAGGATGGCCGGGGGTCCGTCGGCGGCTTGCGGTCCGTGGGTGGTGGCGGTGGGGAGCCATCCCGCCCACCGTCGACCCGGGCGAGCCGAGCAGACCACCGCCCGACCCGCCAGCGTCCGTACGGGCGTCAAGGCCGTCTTGACGTGGCGGGCCGGGCGGCGGCCCGCTCCCCGGAGGGCGGGTCGACGGCAGACGGGATGGAAGGAAACGTGGTGGGCGAGCACTTACAGTAGATGCTACGGCTCGATGTCCCCAGGCGAATTATTTAGCCTTTGAGTGTAACTCCTAAGTTCGAGAGAGTAGCTCTTGCGCGCTCGATATGCGCCATGAATAGAAAGGTACGAGAGGGCGATTGCTGCCACGCCGGCAGCGATTCCCAGCGCATCCAGAATGGAACGATTGCCAATAGTGGTAGCAGCCACCGCTACCGCTAAGGCCTCCGGCGCAACGATCAGCGACAAGCCAGACAGATAGACGGGGCGCATGTATCCGCCGTTGCGCATCCACAGGAGTGAGTCAGAATTGTCCCACTGGCTTGGGATGCTAAGATGCGGAAAGCTTTTGCGCAGCCATTGGTCAGACTCTAGTCCCAGGTAGCGCCCAAGTGCGCCGATTACGACGCTGTGCTGACTGAATACTTGACTTGCCCCGAGGCCGAGGAGGGGAATCGCATACAAGACTGGACGGAATTGACTGTTAGATGACAATCCGAACAGTGTTGCCGCGCCGGCCAGATAGAGGAATAGGGCAGTGTCTCTCTGTTTAATTCGGTCAATAATCTCTGTTCTGGCCGAATTGTGAAACTGTGCAGCGAGTTCAAGTAGAGCACTCTGGGGAGTGTCACTGCTATCACCAGGGCGAGATGTCATGAACACATTATGCACGAGCCGCACAATCAACCGCTCCTGAGTGAGGAGACCACGGTTACTGACCGGCGTCCGGCCGTCATCCCCGCGCCACAGCCTGCGTACTGCAGCAGCCCTACCATGGCCGGGTCCTTGGTGGTAGCCGGCGGGGGGAGTGACCAGCTCGCGAGCCAGGTTTGCAGGTCACAAGAGTTGATGTCCACCGTTCCGCTTCAAGGTTCGACGCCGAAATGGGTGACCAACTGGGTGACGATGGGCACGAGCAACGCCGGACGCCCACGGATTCCGGTGGACCATTCGAACAGCTCAGCACGGATACTGGCGCAGCTCACCGACGGCTAGTCGTTCCTTCACATCGAAGAGGTCGTGGCCCCGCAGTACCCGGGACTAGCCGCGGCAGCTGGGGGCCGCAGTAAACCGGACGGCGGCAGCTCATCGTCGAGTCGGCTGTTCGACGCGCGTCAGGACGCCCTGGCGGTCGCGATTCCAACGCCGGCCCGAGGTGTCCGTAAACTCAATATCTACGAAATGCGGAGCATCAGGCAGGTCGTCGTACGCGGAATTTGACACTGCGATTTCGCGGTACGGGTAGAGCTCGCGCCCGCTCAGCCGCCAGTCTCCGGGCGGTATTAGTTCGTGAATCACATTAATTTGCCCGGCCCCATCTCGCATGGGGACATATGTTGAGCGGAACTGGTAGACGGGCTGCTGACTCAGGTTCCGGATAGCGAAACCCCACTGGAGGGGGGATTGGGGGTCGCTAGAGTCGCTAAGCACGGGAACCTGCCATGCGCTGACTAGGTTCGCCTGCGCCCTATCGGCCTCGATCTGACGCTCCTCGTCCCGACGCCGCTCGATCGTCACGACTTCCCAAGCCGCCACCGCTGCCGCGCGCCCTGCGCGCCATGCGGCGATCGCTACGATGCCCGTCGCGAGGGTCCCGACGGCTCCGACCCAGGTGGCGATGTCCCCAAGGCTGACACTTGATTCCACGAGGGACTACGGTAACCCGTACGCGCAACGATCGCTCAGCAGCTCAAGTGCCCTACGTGCTCGATCGCCAGGTAGCACAGCCACCTACCGCGTAGATCAACCCGATTCCCAAGCTGACAGTGGACACCTTCCGGCTGTCCACGCTCGCGGCCCCTCGCTATGTTCCTAGCTGCCCGCAGTGGGGCTGGCCGCGCGTGCCATCCCGAGTGACCATGAGCGATGCTTCGTGAGCTGCCCCAGGCGGGAGTCCTTGGGCCCAGTACTCACTGGGGGGCTTGCCGTCTGCGCTCTCACCCCGGATTCCAGTAAGAAAGGATGAGGTTTCTTGGTCAACTAGGAAGACGACAACACGGAAGCGCTGGTTTACGTCGCTTTCGCTGCCAAATGTGTCCGTCGCGCGCCATCGGCCGTTGTCGTCGTAGGTGGCTAGCGCGAAGTTGTATCTTCCGCCTGGAGAGATGTGGGCCATCCACAGCGTCTTGCCCTTGATGCGGGGAGCGGAGCCCTGCAGCGTGGCACACCTCGACAGCGTTCCTGACTCGGGAACGTCGATTTGGATCTTCTGTCGATCCTCGCTCGCAGTGCCGGGGATCTTCCAGTCGAAGACGTCTCTGGCAAGCGCACCGACAGCAACGATCAGTGCCACGAGTTCAATCCAGGCGACAGTGCGCGCCGAAAGCAGCCTGCGCCTGCGCGTACGTGGTGTGGTCACGCCGTGACTGTAGATCTGGCCTGCAAGCCTTCGACAGCCTCGCTACTGGACGACGCCGGCTGGACAGACCGACGTAGCCGCCCTGTGCGAGTGTACATCACAACAACTTTTCGGTAGCGGTTGGCTAGTGCGACCCGGGCTCCCCACAACGGAGGGCGTTCACTTGGGCGAGTGGTCCGACAGATCATATGATCCGGAACAGGCACGGAACGATCAAATTTCCTCTTCGCGCCAACCGACCTATTGTGCCTGGTGGAGCTACCGACCCGTATGTTGCCGCTAGACCGTTCCTAAACCGTGTGTCGCAGGTTCGAATCCTGCCGGGGGCACCAGGTCAGGTGTTTGATCAACGATCACTGTGCCGCCTTCCGGAGCTTGCGTGCCCGATCGCCTCGCCGAGATCTGCTGCAGCAACGCGGTTGTGTGAGCGGGACTGACAGCAGCGGCCACCCTCGCTCGTCGCTGACCCGTTCGAAGAACTGCAACAGGTCGTCCTTGCTGACCCCGAATTCCGCACAGACGCCAACGGCCGCCACTAGATGAACCTGGCCTTGAACTGGCCGGAGGCGCGAGGCAGGCGCCGGATGCGGGGCGCTCCTACGACCGACTGACATGGTCTGCGGTCGACCGTAGGTGACACGGCGAGCCATGCCAGAGCCTGCCACCCGCCATGGACAAAGCCGCAACAGGCACCCGCATGCCCTTCTCACATCACCTGATCGACACCGTAGACGGCCTGTGCGTGCGTGTACCCCTCGAATTCCAACTGCTTGATCAGGCCCGAACGAGAGAACGGCTGGGTGTCGAGGTAGTCCTTCGCCATCTTGGCAGCCTGTTTCTTGTAGTCAACCTTCAGAGAATCCACGGCCTGGGTTGCGATCTTCCTCGGGTAGCCCTCGAACTCCAACTGCTTGATCAGGCCGGAGCGGGAGAACGCTTGATATTGCAGGTAGTCGGAGGCGGCCCTGATGGCGTTCTCCTGCTCTACGGACACCTTCGGCTCGGTCGGCGCCTTGGTGGTGGCCTTCGGCTTCGGCTTCGGTGTTGTTGTCGTAGGAGCTGCGGTGGTGGGTGTTGGGGTAGTGGGTGCTGCGGTGGTGATCTCCACCGACGGTGCTGCTGTAGGGCTTTCTGCCGGGACGGACGCGGCAGCGGTCGCCTCCGCGGCGGCGCTCCTTGCGGGGGGTGAGTCGCCACCGCCGACTGCCGCAGCGATGGTCACTCCGCCGCAGCAGAGCACCAAGACACCGCCGACGGCCGCTGCGATGATGAGCCGCACGGGGCGCTTCTTCGGAGGCTGCTGCAAATGCGTAGCTGGGTAACCGGGGGGCGGCGGAGCGCTGTAGCTCACTGATGGGACCCTTCGGGAGACTGTGCGTAACCGCGTATACGGCGAGTCTGCTCAGCCGGGCCATCTATAACCATCCCCGCTTCAGCCGATGATCTCCTCAGCCGTTGCTGGTGGAATGTCGTCCGACCGCTGACGCGTTCTGCTGCATGAGTTGGCCGGCGCGGGACGTGCGGTTGCGATTGCCGTACGTCACTTCGTTCCCGACGGGACGGCAGCGTCCACCCGTGTAGAGGACGCGCGAAGGGGCTCCGTCTCGGAATCGTTGCCGGTCAGTGCGGAAGCGGGTGAAAACCCTGCCGGCGGTGCCTGCATTCACTCATTTCCCGACCGTTCGTCGCGGTTCTGATCATGGCCGGGGCGGCGGGGCACGCTCTGTTCGGCCGTCCCGGCTCACGTGCTCACCCGGGGTTCCAGCGGCGAGTAGGCGACTCTCCCGGGCCACAAACGAGCAAGGTGACAGTGCCCGTCGCGAGGTGCCAGGTGAGGTGGGCGGCCAGATAGCCGATGCGCACACGGTCAAGTCCGAGCCCGGCGACAAGAGTTGCGCATGCTGACCATCCGGCGAGGTGATCGGGGCCGGTACGACGACGCCTGGAGCGGTAGGTTGCACGTCGATGTTTCTCGTCTTCTTCGCACTTGTGCTGCTCGCTCTGGCCTGGCCGGTGTTCGCGGCCGCTGCCCTCGTGTTCGTGGTGGTCGCACTGTTGGCGCTCCGTCGCGACCCGCACCTCCGGGGCAGGGCATGGGCGCTGAGGCGGGCGGGATGGTTCCTGGCCGCCGGTGCGGCGTTCACCGGGGCCGCCGCTTACGGTCGCGGGTTGGCGGCGACGACCTTCGGGATCCTGGATCCCGATGACGCTTGCATGCTGCGGCGGCCGGAAGGCTACAGCCACCGCATCGGCGCGTCGGCTGACGGGTCGTCGAGCATGTGGCCGCTGCGCGACACCACGTGCGGCCCCGACCTGGTGCCCGGTTACGTCAATCCCCTGGTGGCCGGGTCGGCAGGGCTGTTCGTGGTGCTCCTGGCGGTCCTGATCCTGGCGGAGGTCAGGTCCCGGCGGCTGCCGGACGGCGACGCAGCCCGCCGGTGACAGTGGCCGCGACGCGGCGCGCCGGCGACATTGGACGACGAACCGGCGACGAGGCGGTGACGCGGACGGCCCCGCGTCCGGCCGGAGCCGGAGCGCGGGGCCGGCGGGTCAGCGGACCAGCGCTGCCACCAGCGTCCCGATGCAGGCGACGACGGCGGCGATGATCGGACTGAGCGTCTTGATGTACGCCAGGATGAGCCGGTGCCGGTCGGTCGGCTCGGCAACGGTTTCGTCCTCGTCCTCTGGTGTCTCGAAGTCTGACCCGTGAGGGATTACAGTCAACGTGACTCCTTCCGTTGCAGCGGTGGAGTCGAATGCGGCGTCCGGTGGCAGCCGGGCGCCGCCCTCTGTGCGAGGCGACGCTGTGCCGTTCGACGGTTCGAGCATCCTCCCGCCGGACAGCTAGCACAAGAGTGGGCAATTCACTGTCGGGTACCTGACAAGCAGATGCATCGCATCGAGAAAATTTCGGTGCCACCTCTTGCCAAATGCAATTTTCCGTGAACGAGTTCTACCGAACGTGACCACTCCGAAGCTTACGGTGAGCAGTCGTGTTGGCAAGCGCGCCGACTACGAGACGAGGAAGCCGGTGGAGGGGCGGGTCAGGACGCCGGTCATCGGGAAGCGGGTGGAGCCGTTCCACCAGTGCCACACGACGCGCTCGGTGCCGTCGGCGGCGTCGAAGACGTCCATCCCGCCGGGGCCCTGGTGGTTGCCGGGTAGGCCGCGGATCGGGTTGAGTCCGGCGCTGCCGGTGTAGCCGAAGAAGGGCCGGGACACGCCTTCGCGGATGGGGGTGCAGCGGGAGCCGGGCAGGGGAGTCGCGCCGCAGCGGGCGATGCCGGTGGAGTAGCGCGCGCTGTCCCAGTTGTTGCCCGAGTACATCAGGTACCAGTCGCCGTCGGCGGCCTTCCACATCGCCGGGTTCTCGACCACGTGCGTACCGCCGCTGATCTTGGCGGTGTCCCAGGTGATGTCGGTGCTCTTGAGCATGTCCCGGCGGGTGTCCCAGATCGCGCGGCCCTCACTGTCGGTGCGGACCGTGGAGATGCCGGTCTCGGCGCCGGAGGCGATGGCGTCGTCCCGGTAGGTCACGTACAGGTTCCCGCCGGCCACGAAGGGGTTCGCGTCGAGTGCCCACCGCCCGGCGTCCGGGCAGGCCCACTCGCCCTGGTTCTGGAAGGGGCCGCGGGCGCTGTCGGAGATGGCCCGTCCGATGCACTTCTGGCCGGAGCCCTTGCGGGAGGCGGTGTAGAACATGAAGAACCGGTTGCCGAAGCGGGCGACGCCGGGTGCCCAGACCGCGCCGCCGGGCTCGGCCCAGGCGCCCGGGCCGGAGGGCAGCGCGTCGTGCGAGGCGCAGTCGGCCATGCCGACGCTGCTGCCGGAGCCGTGGACGAGGACGGGTACGTACAGCCTGCCGGTCGCGCCGCAGCGCGCGCCGGTCCCGGCGCCGACTGTGGTGCCGTAGGTGACGTAGGAGCCGTCCTTCGCCAGCAGCGTGTCCGGATCGGCCAGCGGGAAGGTGGACGAACTCGCCAGCGTGGACAGGTCGCTGCCGGGCGCGGCCGCGGCGGGCGTTGCCGCCGTGGCGGTCACCAGGGCGGTCGCCACGAGCGCGACGAGCGCCTCGCGCAGTCGTAAAATTCTCACCGCTCAGCCTCCATCGATGAAGATAATTGTCGACGCGAGGCTATCGACGGCGAGCGATCGAAGTCAATGAATCAGGGCGGCGCGAGGTGCGTCGGTCAGGCCGGGAGCCGGTAGACCGATACGTGGGAGCGGGAGTCGGCGGTGAACTCCGCGCCGGACCAGTCCGCGTACCGGTGCTCCAGCGTGAAGCCGGCCAGCTCGCCCATCAGGTCCAGCTCGGACGGCCAGACGTAGCGGTGCGGGCTGCGGAAGACACGCGCCTCGCGACCGTCGCCGAACTCGAAGTGGTGCGAGACGAGGTGTTGCCGCAGCACGTCGTAGGTGTCCACGCCGACGTATCCGGGCTCGCTCGCGAAGACCGCCGCCCGCTGCCCGGGCGGCAGTACGCGCAGTTGCGGCACCTCCAGCTCGATCACGAACCGGCCGCCGGGCTTGAGGTGGCGGGCGGCGTTGCGGAAGCACGCCACCTGTTCGGCCTGTGCGAGCAGGTTGGAGATGGTGTTGTAGACGAGGTAGACCAGGCTGTACTCCCCGGGCGAGGTGGCGGTGGCCATGTCGCCGATCACCACCGGAATCGTCGCCGCGTCGGCCTTCGTCCGCAGTCGCTCCACCATCGGTGCGGAGAGTTCGATGCCGCTGACCCGCACGCCGCGTCCGGCCAGGGGGACTGCCACCCGGCCCGTGCCGATGGCGAACTCCAGCACCGGCCCGTCGCCGGCGAGCGCGGCGAGCCGGTCCACGGCCGGGTCGAGCACCTCCGGCGCGAACATCCCCGTGCCCGGTGTGTCGTACCGCTCGGCGGTCTCGCCGTTCCAGATCTCGTCCTGGCGCATCCGCTCACCATGGCGATCGGTGCCGGACGCTGTCGACCGCATTTCACCGTCGAGCCCGGTTCCGGAAGGCCCGAACCCGCTGCGGAGCCGCTGTTACGCTCCGTCATGAGGGCCGCGTGGTCTGGTGAGCCCTCCGGTCCGGGCCCTCCAGGTCGGCGCCAGGGTGCGTCGGTACCCTGCTAGTTCTGGCCTGTCCGCGACGACATGAGGTATTCGTGAACGATCTTCGAGTGGTGGCGTTCGACCTGGACGACACCCTGGCGATTTCCAAGTCCCAGATCGATCGTCGGATGGCGGAGCTGCTCGGCCACCTGCTCACCGAGGTGGACGTACTCATCATCTCCGGTGGTCGGTTCGAGCAATTCCAGTCGCAGGTGCTGGCCCACCTCGACCTCACCGAGCAGCAGCGCGAGCGGCTGCACCTGATGCCCACCTGCGGTACCCGGTACTACCGCTGGTCCGACGGGGACTGGCGGCAGGTCTACGCCGAGGATCTGAGCGAGGCCGACAAGGCGCGTGTCGTTGCCGCGCTCACCGAGTCGGCGCAGGCGCTGGGTCTGTGGGAGGCGAAGACCTGGGGCGACATCATCGAGGACCGGGGCAGCCAGATCACGTTCTCCGCGCTGGGTCAGTCCGCCCCGCCGGCGGAGAAGTACGGCTGGGACCCGGACGGCGACAAGAAGCGGCGGCTGCGGGACGCGGTCGCGGCGAAGCTGCCCGACCTGGAGGTCCGTGGCGGCGGCTCGACCTCGATCGACGTCACCCGCAAGGGTGTGGACAAGGCGTACGGCATGCGGAAGCTGCTGGAGCACCTGGACCTGACCATCGACAACGTGCTGTTCGTGGGGGACCGGCTGGACGTGGGCGGCAACGACTACCCGGTCAAGGCCATGGACATCCGCTGCCACGCGGTCACCCGGTGGGAGGACACCGCCGACTACGTGGAGCGGCTCGTCGACGACCTGGTGAAGCAGCGCGCCGGGCGCGCCTGACCGACGTGCGACGCAGAGCCCACCGGTTCCGGAACCGGTGGGCTCTGGCGGTATCGACGGTGATGAGGTAGGAACAGCCGAGAGAGCGCTCTCCCGTCCCATCACCGAACAGGCAGGCAGATGCGATCACCCGACCCCTCCCGCCGCCGTTTCCTCACGCTCACCGCCTCCGCGGCCTCGCTCACCGCCCTCGGCCTCCCGGCCGGCGCCGCCGCCGCGTCCCCGGCCGCGCGCCCGGCACGCGAGCCCGACTTCGGCCCGAACGTCTTCGTGTACGACCCCGGCACGCCGGTCGAGGAGATCCAGTCCACGCTGGACCGGTTGTTCACCGCCCAGGAACGCAACGAGATGGGCTTCGACAGGTACGCCGTGCTGTTCAAGCCCGGCCGCTACGAGGTGGACGCCCGGCTCGGTTACTACACGACAGTCGCCGGTCTCGGCGCCCACCCGGACGACGTGGAGATCCACGGCGCGGTCCGGGTGGTCGGGCAGCCCGACCCGAACTCGCCGGCCGGCATCTCCGCGCTGACCAACTTCTGGCGTTCGGCGGAGAACCTCGCGGTCACCCCGACCGACTGGTCGAATCAGTGGGCCGTCTCCCAGGCGTCGCCGATGCGCCGGGTGCACGTCAAGGGTGTGCTGTGGTTGGAACCCGGCAACGGCGGCTACTCCAGCGGCGGCTACATCGCCGACTCCAAGGTGGACGGCATCACCATCAACGGCTCCCAGCAGCAGTGGCTCACCCGCGACAGCGAGCTCGGCGGCGAGTGGACCAACGGCGTGTGGAACCAGGTCTTCTCCGGCGTGATCGGCGCGCCCGCGCAGGGCTTCCCCGACCCGCCGTACACCACGCTGCCGACCAGCCCGGTGACCCGGGAGAAGCCGTACCTGTTCGTCGACGCCCGGGGCGCCTGGCGAGTCGCCGTACCGCGTCTGCGCCGGAACACCGCCGGCACCACCTGGGCCACCGGCGGCGCGCCGGTGCCGTCGCTGCCGCTGTCCGCGTTTTTCCTGGCCCGGCCCACCGACTCGGCGAAGCGGATCAACGCGGAACTGGCCCGGGGCCGGCACCTGCTGCTCACCCCCGGCGTCTACCACCTGGACCGGGCCCTGCGGGTACGCCGACCGAACACCGTCGTGCTCGGCCTCGGCATGCCGAGCCTGGTGCCGGACCGCGGGGACGCGGCGCTGCGGATCGAGGACGTGGACGGGGTCCGCATCGCCGGGGTGCTGGTGGACGCCGGGCCGGTCGAGTCGCCGGTGCTGGTCGAGGTCGGTACGCGGCACTGCCACCGGTCGCACGCCACGAACCCGATCTCGCTGCAGGACGTCTTCTTCCGCATCGGCGGCCCGTACGCCGGGCGGGCGGTGACCAGCCTCGTGGTGCACAGCCGGCACACGCTGATCGACAACATCTGGGCCTGGCGCGGCGACCACGGCCGGGCCGGCACGATCGGCTGGACCGTGAACACCGCTGCCACCGGCGTGATCGTCAACGGTGACGACGTGACCGCGTACGGGCTCTTCGTCGAGCACTACCAGCGCTGGCAGACGATCTGGAACGGCGAGCGCGGCCGGACCGTGTTCTACCAGAGCGAGCTGCCCTACGACCCGCCCAGCCAGGCGGCCTGGCGCAGCCCGACCGGCAACGGCTGGGCCTCGTACAAGGTGGCCGATCACGTCCGCACGCACGAGGCGTGGGGACTGGGCGTCTACTCGTACTTCAACCAGGGCGTGGACATCCGCTGTGACAGGGGGATCGAGGCGCCGCGCCGGGCCGGGGTGCGGTTCCACGACGCGATCACCGTGTTCCTCGACGGCAGCGGCGGGATCGAGCGCACGATAAACGACGTCGGGACCCCGGTCGTCGGCTCGTACGGCACCAGCACGGCAATCAGCTACCCGTGACGTCAGCGGCGGCCCGGCCGGGTGATCCGGCCGGGCCGCCCGGCTCACCCGGCGAGCTGGTCGACGCGGGAGAGCACCTGGTCGATCAGGCCGTACTCGCGGGCCTCCTCGGCGGTGAACCAGCGGTCCCGGTCCCAGTCGCGCTGGATCTGCTCCAGCGTGCGCCCGCTGTGCCGGGCGATGAGCTCCTGCATGGTCCGCTTCACGTGCAGCATGTTCTCGGCCTGGATGGTGATGTCGGAGGCCGTGCCGCCCATCCCGCCGGAGGGCTGGTGCATCAGGATCCGGGTGTGCGGCAGCGCGAACCGCTTGCCGGCCGTCCCGGCGCAGAGCAGGAACTGCCCCATCGAGCCGGCGATCCCGAGCGCCAGCGTCGCGACGTCGTTCTTGACGTACCGCATGGTGTCGTAGATGGCCATGCCGGCGCTCACCGAGCCGCCGGGCGAGTTGATGTAGAGGAAGATGTCGCGCTCCGCGTCCTCGGCCGCGAGGAGCAGGATCTGCGCGCAGATCTGATTCGCCGACGCCTCGGTGACCTCGGTGCCGAGGAAGATGATCCGTTCCTTCAGCAACCGCTCGAAGACCCGGTCGTCGAACACCGCCTGCCGATCGTCGAGCATCCAGATGCCACCCATCACCGCGCACCTCCGTACCGCCGGTGGGCGGTGGACCGCCCGGGAACCCGGCGGTCTCCAGCGTCCGCCGGGCGCACGGTCGCGGCCCAGGCTTTCTGCCCGGGGCAGATCCGCCCTCGGCAGAAGCTACGCGGCGACCGGCCGCCGCCGGCCCGCGCGGGCCCGCCGCCGGGCCAGCGTGACGGAGGTACGCGGACGGGGGCGGGCGGTCGGGGCGGAGGGAGCCGGCCAGATCCGGATGCCGCCACCGAACCCGATCGGCGTGGCGGCGCCGAGGGGCGCGCCGAGCGGCGCCGGCACCAGGCCGAGGGGCCGCAGCGTGCCGCCGAGCAGCGGCGTGGCGGTGACCGGCCGACGGGCGACGTGCGGCCGGAGCGAGACGGCGGGCCGGCGGGACACGGGCGGCCGGGACGACACGGCCGGACGGCGCGTGACGGACAGCCGGGGCGGGCCGACCCGCAGCTGCGGCCCGGTGCGGGCGACCGGCACCCGGTCGAACCGGGCCGCCGAGACTCCGGGGACGACCGGCGTCGGCCGCTCGCGGCGCAGCTCGTCACGGGCTTCTTCGAGCAGGTCGGCGAGGTGGATCCCGAGCGCCCGGCAGATCGCGGCGAGCACCTCGGAGGAGGCCTCCTTGCGTCCGCGCTCGACCTCGGAGAGGTAGGGCAGGGAGACGCCGGCGGCCTGGGCCACCTCGCGCAGCGTGCGGCCCTGGCGCAGGCGGATGCGCCGGAGCACCCCGCCGATCACCCGTCGCAGCAACGACATGCCGGCCTCCTCGCGGTCGGGCGCCCCGGACTTACCCATCATGCCCTCTCCACGCCTCCGGCAGCGGCCCCGGCGGGTTCCGATCGTCACCCGGCGGGCCGCGTCCCCGCGTACCCGTTATCTTGTGGGCGTGCAGGTGGCGGAGCAGGACCGACGGTGATCCATTTTCCCGCGCAGCGGCGAGGGCCGCTGAGCGCGCTGAGCCTGCGCCTGCTCGCCGCTCTCGGCCTGGTCTTCGCCACGGTGTTCGTGGTGTGGCTCGACCGCGACGGCTACCGCGACGTCGACGACAGCGGCCTGAGCCTGCTCGACTGCTTCTACTACGTGGTGGTCTCGCTCTCCACCACCGGGTACGGCGACATCACGCCGGTCAGCTCGTCGGCGCGACTGGCGAACGTCCTGTTCGTCACCCCCGCCCGGGTGCTCTTCCTGATCATCCTGGTCGGCACCACCCTGGAAGTCCTGACCGAGCAGTACCGCACCGGGCGTCGCCTGTCGCGGTGGAGGAGAACCGTGAAGGACCACGTCATCATCTGCGGCTACGGCACCAAGGGCCGCAGCGCGGTCTCCGCCCTGCTGGAGAACGGCACGGACAAGTCCAAGATCGTGGTGGTCGAGCGCAGTGGCCCGGCGCTTCGGCAGGCCACCTCCAACGGGCTGGTGACGATCGAGGGCTCGGCGACCCGCTCGTCGGTGCTGGAGCAGGCGCACGTGCGTACCGCGAAGTCGGTCATCATCGCGACCGACAGCGACGACGCCTCGGTGCTGGTGGCGCTCACGGTCCGGCAGCTCACCGCCGGTCAGGTCCGCATCATCGCGGCGGTCCGGGAGGCGGAGAACGCGCCGCTGCTCAAGCAGAGCGGGGCGCACCACGTGATCGTGTCGTCGGCGACGGCCGGGCGGCTGCTCGGCCTGTCGACCTCGGCTCCGCCCCTGATCGACGTGGTGGAGGACCTGCTCACCCCGGGTCAGGGCATGGCGCTGGCCATGCGGTCCGCCGAGCGCGACGAGGTGGGCCGCTCACCGCGTGAGCTGGAGTCGCTCGTCATCGCGCTGGTCCGCCGGGGCAAGGTGGTCACGCTCAACGACCGTGCGGGCGCGGTGATCGAAACCGGCGACATGCTCGTCCACGTCCGGGACGACCGGCCGCAGGCCACCTCCGCGATCTGACCCGGCCCGCCGGGCCGCCCGGTCAGCAGGCGCCCGGACCGCCTTCCGCGATCACTTCGCCGCAGGTCGACGACCGGCCCTGGGTAGCCCGGCGCAGGAGGTCGTAGAGCAGGTCCCGTTCGCCGGGGGCCAGCGCGCCGAGGACGTCCTCCTCCGCACCGGCGAGCGCGCACTCGGCCTCGCGTAGTCGCTTCGTGCCCGCGTCGGTGAGGCGTACCTCGTGCCGGCGGCGGTCCTCCGGCGAGCGGCGGCGCTCGGCCAGGCCGTCCGACTCCAGGTCGTTGAGCAGCCCGACCACGTTCGTGCTGTCGATCTGGAGCGTGCCGGCCAGCGCCTGCTGGCTGATGCCGCCGGAGTCGCGCAGCACGGTGAGCGCCACCAGGTGGCGGGGGCGCAGGCCCAGCGGGGCCAGCACCGACTCCGAGCGCAGCCGCATCCGCCGGGCCAGGTGGTCGAGCAGGGGCCCGGAACGGCGCTCGGACTCCTCGGCCGGTGCGGCGGACATGTGACCCAGTTTACGCGCTCCGAGGAACATCGACCTGCTATAAATAGTTGGTTCTACACTAACGATCGTCGGAGGAGGAATCACCAATGGCACACCTACTGCACATCGACTCCAGCATCACCGGGGAGCGGTCGATCAGCCGGCGGCTCACCGCCCGCGCCGCCGCCGCCTGGCGCGCCGCCCACCCGGACGGCACTGTCACCTACCGCGACCTGGGTCAGAACCCGCTGCCGCACCTGAACACCGCCAGCGGCCTCGCGCGCATGGTGCCGCCGGATCAGCACACCCCCGAGCAGCAGGCTTCCTGGCAGCTGACCCAGGAGGTGGTGGCCGAGGTGAAGCAGGCCGACACGGTCCTGCTCGGGCTCCCGCTCTACAACTACGGCCCGCCCAGCAGCGTGAAGTCCTGGGTCGACCACCTGATCGCCCCCGGCATCGCGTACGACCCGGTGACGAACGCCGGGCTGCTCGGCGACCGCCAGTTCGTCGTCCTGGTCAGCCGCGGCGGCGGGTACGGCCCGGGCACCCCGCGCGAGGGCTGGGACCACGCCGAACCGTGGCTGCCGCACGGCCTCTCCCTGACCGGGCTGGACCCGCGGTTCATCTGCGCCGAGCTGACCCTGGCCCCGGTCAACCCGGCGATGGCCGAGCTGATCCCGCTGTTCGAGCAGAGCCTCGCCGCGGCCGAGCGGGCCGTCGACGAGCTGTGGGTGCCCGCCCCGGCGGCCGCCTGACCGGGCCGCGTCACACGCGAGGGGCGGGCCGTTCCGCGGGGGAACGGCCCGCCCTTTCGCGTGACGGGTCAGCGGTGGATCAGAGGATCGTCCAGGTGTCGCCGCTGCCGAGCAGCGCCGCGAGCTGCTGCTCCGGGGTCTTGTCCACGCCCGCCTTGGCCGCCGCGACCTGCTCCTGCACAACGCTGTCGTAGGAAGGGCGGTCCACCGACCGGAACACCCCGATCGGGGTGTTGCTCAGGTCCAGGCCGGGCAGCCGGGACAGCGCGAAGGCGTACGCCGGGTCGGCCACGCCCGCGTCGTGCACGACGATCTCCTCAGCCGGCGTGTTCGCGGTCTCCCGGACCTCCAGCCCGAAGCCGCCCGGCGGGTGGACGACGCAGAACTGCCCGTCCTTGCCGAACGTGATCGGCTGCCCGTGCTCCAGCCGGATCAGGAAGTCGTCCCGGGTGGCCGGCTCCTTCAGCGGGTCGAACGCGCCGTCGTTGAAGATGTTGCAGTTCTGGTAGATCTCCACGAACGCCGAACCCTCGTGCTGGGCGGCGGCCCGCAGCACCGACTGGAGGTGCTTGCGGTCCGAGTCGATCGTCCGGGCCACGAACGTGGCCTCGGCGCCGAGCGCCAGCGACAGCGGGTTGAACGGGGCGTCCGCCGAGCCGACCGGCGTCGACTTGGTGATCTTGCCGACCTCGGAGGTCGGCGAGTACTGGCCCTTGGTCAGCCCGTAGATCCGGTTGTTGAACAGCAGGATCTTCAGGTTCACGTTGCGGCGCAGCGCGTGGATCAGGTGGTTGCCGCCGATGGAGAGCGCGTCGCCGTCACCGGTGACCACCCAGACCGACAGGTCCGGCCGGGACACCGACAGGCCGGTGGCGATCGCCGGGGCCCGGCCGTGGATCGAGTGCATCCCGTACGTGTTCATGTAGTACGGGAAGCGCGACGAGCAGCCGATGCCCGAGACGAAGACGATGTTCTCCCGGGGGATGTTCAGCTCCGGCATGAAGCCCTGCACGGCCGCCAGGATGGCGTAGTCACCGCAACCGGGGCACCAGCGCACCTCCTGGTCGGACTTGAAGTCCTTGGCGGTGAGCTTGAGGGCGACGGGCTCAGACATTCTTCAGGACCTCTTCCAGCATCGTCTCCAGCTCGGCGGCGGTGAACGGCAGGCCGCGGACCTGGTTGTAGCCGATCGCGTCGACCAGGTACTTCGCCCGGATCACGTGGGCGAGCTGGCCGAGGTTCATCTCCGGCACGACCACCTTGTCGTAGCGGCCCAGCACCTCGCCGAGGTTCGCCGGCATCGGGGCCAGGTGCCGCAGGTGGGCCTGGGCCACCGAGAGCCCGCGCTGACGCAGGCCACGGCAGGCGGCGCCGATCGGCCCGTACGTCGAGCCCCAGCCCAGCACCAGCACCCGGGCGTCGCCGTCCGGGTCCTCGACCTCGACGTCCGGCACCGGGATGGTCTCGATGCGGGCCGCCCGGGTCCGCACCATGAAGTCGTGGTTGGCCGGGTCGTACGAGATGTCGCCGGTCTTGTCGGCCTTCTCCAGGCCGCCGATCCGGTGCTCCAGACCGGCCGTGCCGGGCACCGCCCACGGGCGGGCCAGCGTCTGCGGATCCCGCAGGTACGGCAGGAACGTGGTGCCGTCCTCGCCGTTGGGCTGCGTGGCGAACTCGACCCGCAGGTCGGGCAGCGACTCCACGTCCGGCAGCAGCCACGGCTCCGAGCCGTTGGCGACGTAGTTGTCCGACAGCAGGATCACCGGCGTGCGATAGGTGAGCGCGATCCGGGCCGCCTCCAGCGCCGCGTGGAAGCAGTCCGACGGGGACTTCGGCGCGACCACCGCCACCGGGGCCTCGCCGTGCCGGCCGTACAGCGCCATGTTCAGGTCGGCCTGCTCGGTCTTGGTGGGCATACCCGTCGACGGCCCGGCCCGCTGCACGTCGACGATGACCAGCGGCAGCTCCAGCGCCACCGCCAGGGAGATCGTCTCGCTCTTGAGCGCCACGCCCGGGCCGCTCGTGGTGGTGATCCCGAGCGCGCCGCCGTACGAGGCGCCCAGCGCCGCGCCGACCGCCGCGATCTCGTCCTCGGCCTGCATGGTGACCACGCCGAACTTCTTGTGCTTGCTCAGCTCGTGCAGGATGTCCGAGGCCGGCGTGATCGGGTACGCGCCGAGGAACACCGGCAGCCCGGAACGCACCCCGGCGGCCACCAGGCCCAGCGACAGCGCCGCGTTGCCGGTGATGTTCCGGTAGGTGCCCGGCAGCATCTTGGCCGGCTTGACCTCGTACCGGACGGAGAAGTCCTCGGTGGTCTCGCCGAAGTTCCAGCCGGCCCGGAACGCGGCCACGTTCGCCGCCACCAGCTCGGGACGGGCCGCGAACTTGCGCTCCAGGAAGCGCAGCGTGGACTCGTACGGGCGGGAGTACATCCAGCTCAGCAGCCCGAGCGCGAACATGTTCTTGGCCCGCTCGGCGTCCTTCTTGGACACGTCGAGCTCGGCCAGCGCGCCGATCGTCATCGAGGTGAGCGCCACCGGGTGCACCGCGTACCCGGCGAGCGAGTCGTCGTCGAGCGGGCTGGTCGCGTAGCCGACCTTGGCCAGGTTGCGCCGGGTGAACTCGTCGGTGTTGACGATGATGTCCGCCCCGCGCGGCAGGTCGGCCAGGTTGGCCTTCAACGCGGCCGGGTTCATCGCCACCAGCACGTTCGGCGCGTCACCCGGCGTCAGGATGTCGTAGTCGGCGAAGTGCACCTGGAAGCTCGACACGCCGGGCAGGGTGCCGGCGGGAGCGCGGATCTCGGCGGGGAAGTTGGGCAACGTCGAGATGTCGTTGCCCAGCTGCGCCGTCTCCGAGGTGAACCGGTCGCCGGTGAGCTGCATGCCGTCGCCGGAGTCACCGGCGAACCGGATGACCACCCGGTCCAGCTGACGGATCTGCTTGGTCACACCCGCACCTCGCTTAACTGAGCGCCGTCGCCCTCGCCGGCCCGGCCCGCTCCGATTCTCACGTCAGAGCCTACGTCGCCACGTTAGGGCCACCTTGGTCGAGGTCCGACGTATGGGACTGGATCGGGCCGCTGTATGCCCCGCTTTGCAGCGTTTAGTACCTGGGTCCGTAACCCAGATCACCACGTATTCATGATCACCGGTCGGTTGCCGGCCGCTCCGGCACCGTGATGTCACTGCGGCGGCGCAGCGAGCGGGTCGCCAGCGTCAGCGCGAGCACGACCAGGAGGCCGGACACGGCGATCAGCGCGATCGCGGTCCGCCGGGTCGAGGCGTCGTCGTCGGTCGGCCCGCCACCGGCGGCGAGCACGCCCTGCGAGGCGGTCGGACCCGGCACGCCCACCGGCGGGGTGGCGTCCGCCGCGGCGGCGCTGATCCGGAAGCTCATCTGCACCTGCCGGTCCCGCCCGCTGCGCGGGTCCAGCCGGCCGATCACCGCGCCGGCCAGCGGGGCACGGCGCTGCGCCTCGGCCGAGGCGGCGAGCGTCAACCGCAGGGTCGCGGTCCGGCCGGCCGGCAGGACGCCCAGCTCGCACCGGGTCCGGTCGGGCGTCACCGCGGCGCAGCCGTTCTCGGTGTCGCCGGCAGTCACACCGGCCGGCAGGAGCACCTCGACACGGCCCGCGGCGTCGACAGCGCCGGTGTTGCCGAGCCTTACGGTGAGCGTGCTGGGCGCGCCGCTGATGTCGAACAGCACCTCGTCGGCGCGCAGCGAGATCCCGGGCACCGGCGGCCCGGGCGGGAAGAGCACCGGGAAGCCCTCGTCGTCGTACGCCGCTCCGCTGACCCCCGGCGCGACGGCGGTGACCTGCACGGAACCGGTCAGTGGCATGGTCCGCCAGGCGTCGCCGTCGACCCGTACCCGGATGGTCGCGCTGAACCGGGCGCCCGGCTCGGCGTCCCACCCGACGCAGCTGTGGTTGGCGCCGCCGGTCGGCTGGCAGCCCGGCGTGCCCGCGTCGGTCAGCCCGGGCGGCAGCGTGTAGGCGAGCGTGATCCGCTCCGCCCGGCCGCCGGTGTTCGTCACCGTCACCCGCAGCGTGGCAACCGTGCTGTCGGCATTCCAGTAGTCGGGGGTGAGCACCACGTCCTCGGTGTTCACCCGTACCCCGAGCGGCCCGCCGGGCGGCTGGGCCGAGGGCGGCGGCGGGGGCTGGACCGGCGGCACGACCGGCGGCGGCGCGCTGGTGGTGTTCGGGGCCGCGCTGGTCGGCGCCGGTTCGACGGGCGGGCTGCTGACCGGCGGGGCCGGCGCGGTGGTGACCGGCGGCGGAGGCGTGCTCGGGGGTGGCGGCGCCTCGGTGGGCGGCGGTGCGGGCGAGCTGGTTCCCGGGTCCGCGGTGGGGACCGGTTCGGTCGGCTCGCCGGCTGGATCGGCGGGTTCGATCACCCGGGCCAGGCCGGCCGGACCTCCGGCGGCGGCCGTGGCTCCGGCCGGCGCCACCGCCACCGCCGCCGCGACCAACGCGGGCACCAGCAGTGCGAGGGTACGACGGAGCGCGGCCCGCCGAACGGGTCGAACGCGCAGGCGGGCCATCTGTCCTCCGGGGCGGGTCAAGGTGTCCCATTATTCGGTGATGCTTGCCATCAGGCACTAGTCCTGCCAGGAAACGAATTCGTAACGTGTCCGGGACATCTGGACGGGACCGGTACGCTCCGCTCGTGACCGGATATCTCGGCTCGTACGCCACGCTCGGTCTGCTGCTGCTCGCCGCCGTGCTCTTCTTCGTGACGGCGTTCTCGGCGAACCGGGTGTTACGTCCGAGCCGCCCGGCCGAGCCGTGGGGCAAACGGGCCACGTACGAGTGCGGCATCGACCCGGTCGGCGGCGACTGGGCCCAGATGCAGATCCGCTACTACGTCTACGCCTACCTGTACGTGCTCTTCGCGGTCGAGGCGGTCTTCCTGTTCCCGTGGGCGCTGGTGTTCGACCGGCCCGGCTTCGGCGCCACCACCGTGGTCGAGATGGGCGTCTTCGTGGCGATCGTCGCGCTCGGCATCCTCTACGCCTGGCGGCGCGGCGTCCTGCGCTGGACCTGACCCGTCAGGCGCCGCGCGTCACCTGACCTCCTAGGCCAGCCCGCGCCGGGTCGCCGCCGGCGGCCGGTCGCCCCGGATCGAGGCCACCATGTCCAGCACCCGGCGGGTCTCGCGGACCTGGTGGGCGCGGAACACCCGGGCGCCGAGCCAGGCCGAGACCGCGGTGGCGGCGAGCGTCCCCTCCAACCGCTCGGGCACCGGCAGGTCGAGCGTCTCGCCGATGAAGTCCTTGTTCGACAGGGCCACCAGCAGCGGCCAGCCGGTGTCGGTCAGCTCCGCCAGCCGCCGGGTGATCTCCAGCGAGTGCCGGGTGTTCTTGCCGAAGTCGTGCGCCGGGTCGATCAGGATGCCGTCCCGGCGTACGCCCAGCCCGGCCGCGCGTTCGGCCAGCCCGGTCACCGTGGTGAGCACGTCGGCCACCACGTCGTCGAAGTGGGCCCGGTGCGGCCGGGTACGCGGCGCGAGCCCGCCGGCGTGCGAGCAGACCAGCCCGGCGCCGGTCGCCGCGGCGACCCGGGCCAGCGCCGGATCCGCCCCCGACCAGGTGTCGTTGAGCAGGTCCGCGCCGGCCGCCACCGCCTCCACCGCCACCTCGGCCCGCCAGGTGTCGATGGAGACGACCACCTCGGGGAAGGCGGACCGGACCGCGGCGATGGTGTCCACCGTCCGCCGGATCTCCTCGGCCACGTCCACCTCGTCGCCCGGGCCGGCCTTCACCCCGCCGATGTCGATGATCTCGGCGCCCTCGTCGACCGCGCGCTCCACCGCGCGCAGCGCGCTGTCCTGGGCGAACGTGGCGCCCCGGTCGAAGAACGAGTCGGGCGTGCGGTTGACGATCGCCATCACCACCAGCTCACCGGGGCCGAACGTCCGTCCGCCCAGCCGCAACGCCCCGGTCATGCCCGCCTCCTCGTCGCCGGCGCTCGCCGGCCGGTCCGACGCTATCCGGTCCCGTGCGCGCCACCCCTGCCGGTCCCGTGCGTCGGACGCATTTACCGACCGGACGTCCCGGAGGGCTCGCCCGATCCCGGCCCGCATGCCACGATCTGTGCATGGGTGAGGTTCTGCTCCTCTTGGTCGTCGCGCTGACAGTCGCGGCGGTGGTGTTCGGCGTGACGGTGCTGGTCTCCGGCAAGGATCCGGGCCTGACACCGGCCGAGCCGGACGGGCGGGCCGTGCCCCTGCCGGGCAGCCGTCCGCTCGACGAGTCGGACGTGACAGGCGTCCGCTTCGACACGGCGCTGCGCGGCTACCGGATGGCCCAGGTCGACTCCGCGCTGCGCCGCGCGGCGTACGACATCGGCTACAAGTCCGAGCTGATCAGCGTGTTGGAGGCGGAGAACGCGGCCCTGCGCGACGGCCGCACCGAGGACGCCGACGCGCTGCGCCGGGCGCGCGAGGAGGCCGCCGCGACCCGGCCCGAGACCGAGCAGGCGGTCGACCCGTCCGACCCGGAGCCGGTGGTGATCGACCTGTCCGCGCCCGAGCAGCCGTCCCGTACCGACGCCGACGGACAGCCGGGAGGCACCCCGGCCGAGCCGGGCGTGGCGGAGGCCCCCGCCGCCGCGGCGACCGAGGACACCGTCTCCCCGGCGAACGGGATCGCTGCCGGCTCGGCCGACGACGACCGGGAGCGCGGTTCGGTGGTCCGGTCGGAGTCCGCGTGACCGGCGCCGGCCGCCCGGCCCACGACTTCACCGAGGCGTCCCGGCGCGGCGCCGGCGAGGTCACCGCCACCGTGATCGTCGACGCGCCGGCCGATCGCGTCTTCGCCGCGCTCACCGCCTGGGAACGCCAGTCGGACTGGATCCCCCTGACCCGGGTCCGGGTGGTCGAGGGTGACGGCGGCGAGGGCAGCCTGGTCGAGGCGGTCACCGCGCTCGGCCCGGCCGTGCTCCGGGACGAGATGCGTGTGGTCCGGGTCGACGCCCCGTACGAGGTCGGCGTGGTGCACTGCGGCAAGTTGCTGCGCGGCCCCGGCGTGCTGCGCTGCACCCCGATGGACCGCGACCGCACCCAGGTGGTCTGGCACGAGTGGTTCCACCTGCCGGGTGGCCCGGCCGGGCGGGTGGCCTGGCCGGTGCTCTGGCCCGGCTCGAAGTTCAGCCTCACCCAGGCGTTGAAGAAGTTCGCCCGGCTGGTCGAGCAGGGCCGGCTGCCCTGACCGGCGGTCGGCGCGGCGGGGCTGTCGGTGGCCCGGCCTATCGTGGACGCCGTGACTGACCTGGTGAACGGCCCCGACGGGCTGCCGCGCTGCGCGTGGGGAGCGAGCACCCCCGACTACGCCGTCTACCACGACGAGGAGTGGGGCCGGCCGCTGCGCGGCGACGACGCGCTCTACGAGCGGCTGACGCTGGAGGCGTTCCAGTCCGGCCTGTCCTGGCTGACCATCCTGCGCAAGCGGCAGGCGTTCCGGGACGCCTTCGCCGGGTTCCGGATCGAGTCGGTGGCCCGCTACGGCGAGTCCGACGTGGCCCGGCTGATGGCCGACGCGGGGATCGTCCGCAACCGGGCCAAGATCGAGGCGGCGATCGCCAACGCCCGGGCCGCGTCGGAGCTGCCCGAGGGCCTCTCCGCGCTGCTCTGGTCGTTCGCGCCGCCGCCCCGGGCGGCGCGCCCCCGGTCCTTCGCCGAGGTGCCGGCCACCAGCCCGGAGTCCGCCGCGATGGCCAAGGCGCTCAAGAAGCGGGGCTTCCGGTTCGTCGGCCCCACCACCGCCTACGCGCTGATGCAGGCCACCGGCATGGTCGACGACCACCTGGCCGACTGTCACGTGAGCGGTGACCGGGCCGGGGTGTGACCGAGCGCGCCACCTCCGGCGTGATGGGATTGGGACATGACCGACACCGAGCCGCGTACGAGCGGGACGACCGACGGTGAGACCACTACCGGCGCCTGGGCGGTGCTGCTGCCCGCCGAGCGCTTCGAGGCCGAGCGGCTGGTGCACCACGACGTGCTGGAGCTGACCGGGCCGGCCGCAGCGGCTCGCCCGCGCCCCGGCGACCGGGTGGCGGTGCTGGTCGACGAGCCGCTGCGGCTGGTCGCGCTCGGCCGGGTCGCGCTCGCGGCGTCCGGGACCCGGGAGGACCCGGACGATCCGCAGTCCGACCTGGCGGCCGGGCCGCTCGTGGTCGCGTACACCCGGCGGGCGCTGGACGAGCCGGTTCCGGTCGACGGCCCGGCGCCGGACGGACCGGTGGTCGCGCTCGACCCGGCCCGCTGGCGGGCGCTGGCCGACCGGCTCGGCCCGCCGCCGGCCCGCAGCACCTGGCTGGTCAGCCTGGACCTGCCGATCGAGGCGGCGTCGCGGGCCGAGGCGGTCCGGATCTTCTGGTCCTACGTGCAGGAGCTGGGCCCGCGGGAGCTGCCGGCGTTCGTCTCGC
The DNA here is from genome assembly GCF_017872985.1 of Micromonospora sp. HB375. NCBI lineage: Bacteria > Bacillati > Actinomycetota > Actinomycetes > Micromonosporales > Micromonosporaceae > Micromonospora > Micromonospora sp. HB375. The sequence goes on from NZ_JAGGJO010000001.1 coordinate 601,678, forward strand.
CCTACGGCGACGAGCTGGCCATGCAGGCGTTCGTGCTCGGCGTCGAGGCCAACCAGGATCCCGAAGAGGACGACTGACCCCCCGTCCCGGGCGGTAGCGTCCGGGACGAGGGCCGGCGCCGGCCGGCGTGGTCAAGGGGGTGCCATGCGGTTCCGGGACAGGGTCGTGCTGGTGACCGGCGGAGCGTCCGGCCTGGGCGAGGCGACGGCGCGCCGGTTCGCCGCCGAGGGCGGCAAGCTGGTGATCGCGGACATCAACACCGAGGGCGCCGAACGGGTGGCGTCGAGCCTGCCGGACGCGCTCGCGGTGACCATGGACACCGGCGACGCCACCTCCGTCGAGCGTGGCATCGCCGAGGCGGTCGCGCGGTACGGCCGGCTCGACGTGATCTTCAACAATGCCGGCATCGACGGGCAGCAGCAGGCGCTGCACGAGATGGACCTGGCGAACTGGGAGAAGGTCCGCCGGATCAACGGCGACGGCGTGTTCTACGTGCTGCGGTACGGCATCGACGCGATGCTGCGCTCCGGCGGCGGCGCGATCGTCAACACCTCGTCCACGGCCGGGCTGACCGCGCAGGACAACATCTCGCCGTACACGTTCACCAAGGCCGGCATCGTCGGGCTGACCCGGTCCGCGGCCGTCGAGTACGCCGCCCGGGGCGTACGGGTCAACGCGGTCGCCCCGACAGTGGTGATGACCCCGCTCGTGGAGCACTTCATCGCGAACGCGCCGGACCCGGAGCAGATGCGCCGGCAGATGGAGTCGTTCAACCCGAAGCCCGGCATCCCGACCGCCGACGACGTGGCGGGCGTGGTGCTCTTCCTCGCCTCCGACGACGCGGCCTGGGTCACCGGGCACACGATCCCCATCGACGGCGGCTACGTGGCCCGCTGAGCGGGCGCGCGAGGGGTGCCCGGCGCCCGCCCCGGCCCGGTTCAGCGGCCCTCGAAGACCGGCTTCTGCTTGTTGACGAACGCCTTGGTGGCGGCGTGGTGGTCGGCGGTGGCGCCGCAGATCGCCTGCGCCTGCGCCTCGGCGGCCAGCGCGTCGGCGAGCGTGCCGGCGTCGGCGATGGAGAGCTGGCGCTTGATCGCCCCGTACGCGACGGTCGGGCCGGCGGCGAGCCGCGCGGCCAGCTCCTGCGCGGCCGGGAGCACCTGCTCGTCGTCGTCCACCAGCCGGTTCAGCAGGCCCAGCCGGCAGGCGTCGTCGGCGCTCACCGGCTCGGCGAGCATCAGCAGCTCTACGGCCTTGGCGTGGCCGACCAGCCGGGGCAGCGTCCAGGACGCGCCGGTGTCGGCGGCCAGCCCCACCCCGGCGAAGGCCATCAGGAAACGGGTCTTCGGGCCGCCGATGCGGAAGTCGGCGAGCAGGGCCAGTGAGGCGCCCGCCCCGGCGGCCATGCCGCGCACCGCGGCGACCACCGGCTTGGGCAGGTTGGCCAGCCGGGCGGCGATCGGGTTGTAGTGCGCCCGGACCGTGCCCAGCGGGTCGGCGTCGGCCGAGTCCAGCGTCTGCACGTGCTCGCGCAGGTCCTGCCCGGCGCTGAACGAGCCGCCCGCGCCGGTCAGCACCACGGCCCGGCAGGAGCGGTCGGTCTCCAGCTCGGCCAGGGTGTCCCGGAGCGCCTCCTTGAGCGCCACGTCGAGCGAGTTCATCGCCGTCGGGCGGTTCAGCGTCAGGGTGACGACGGCGTCGGTGCGGTCGACGAGCAGCGGCTCGGTCACGTTTCTAACGACCCTTCTGTCGTGCCAGGCGGTTGCTCGCGTCGAGGCACTGCTCGACGTACCGGTCGGCGGCCGGCCGGAGCCGGGCGGCGTGCCGGTCGAAGAAGCTGGCCGCGCTGGTGCCCGGCCACCGCTCGGGTAGCAGCGCCGGTGGCAGCTGCGGGTCCCGGAACAGGAACGTACGCCACGCGTGCACGAGCCGGAACCGGGCCGCGTACGCGTCCTCGTCGCTGCTGCGCACCGTGACGCCGGACAGGAGCGGCTTCTGCTCGGCGACGAAACGCTCGTACGCCCGGCCGATCTCGGCCAGGTCCCAGGCGCGGCGGACCACGCCCATCGCGCCGGGCGTGCCGGAGGTGTGGGCGGCGGTGAACCGCTCGTAGCGCACGCCCGCCTCGTCGAGCAGCAGGTCGACGTCCTCGCCGGCACGGGTGGCGACCCAGGTGCAGTCGTCGAGCGTGCCGTAGCCGAGGAAGCTGAGGTTGGCGGCGAGCCGCTGCCGGTCGCGGCGGGACGCGGGCGGGGTGAGCACCAGGAGGTCGAACCGTCCGTCCCAGCTGTGCCGTCCGGTCCGGTAGATCCGCGACGCCGCCTCGTCGAGTCGACGGGCCGCCTTCGGGGTGATCGAATACCCGGGTCCGGAAGCGAGCCGGAGTGGTTCCAGCCAGCCCTGGCGGACCATCCGGCTGACCGCGGTGCGCACCGCCGGTGGGGCGATCCCGAGCGGGGCGAGCAGCTTGACCAGGGCGGCGACGGGTGCGCGGCCACCTCGGGCCCGGAGGTGGTCGCCGTACAGGTCGAAGAGTGCCGACCGTGCCTGCATGACCGCACATTGTGACAGGCCTATCCAAGATAAGCTAGATGCTGTTACATCAATGCTGCTTCGGTTTGGGTCCGGCGGTGTTCATCAGGGAAAATCGTTGGTCGAGCCTCCCGTGATGGTTGCGGTTGGCGTTGGCGAAGTGGCTGTGGGGCAACTCACCGACCCTGGTGTAGGTCTGAGGGGAGACAACATGGCGGCGATGAAGCCGCGGACGGGCGACGGTCCGCTGGAAGTCACCAAGGAGGGCCGGGGCATCGTCATGCGTGTCCCGCTGGAGGGTGGTGGCCGGCTCGTCGTCGAGATGACTCCCGACGAGGCCACCGCGCTGGGTGACGCGCTGAAGGCGGCAGCGGGCTGATTCGAGGAGTGTCCGCGTGGCGTCCGCCGCGCGGGCGGTTCGTCATACCCTGAGCCACCGGCACCGCCGGTGGCTCAGGGCCTTCCTCTGCGGGTGAGCGATGAAACGTCCCCGTTGAAACCATTTCGGAGGTACGGTCCAGCGTGCTGGTCATTCGTCTGGTGAGTGGGCCCGCGGGGTCCGACGCTCTCGTCCTGCCCGTCCGTCCCGGGAAGCCCGACTCCGCGGACTCGTCCGGCTCTCCGGCCGAACTGGTCCCGACCGCCGTCGCGCCCGGCGACGACGTCCGGGCCGAGGCCGCCGCCCTGCTGCCCGCCACCCGGCTCACCGGCGCCGCCGGTGAGGTACGCGAACACCTGCGTCCCGGCGGCGCTCCGGCACGGCTGTGGCTGCTCGGCGTCGGGTCCGGCGACGAGCGCGACTGGCGCACCGCGGGCGCCGCGCTGGCCCGCGCGGCGAAGGATGAGACGCAGATCACCATCGCGCTTCCCGGCGAGGCGACCGAGGCGCTGCGCGGCCTGGCCGAGGGCCTGCTGCTCGGCTCGTACCGCTTCCGCCTCACCGAGTCCGGCGGACGCCCGGCCCTGGCCGAGGCGCTGGTGCTCGTCGACGACCCGGAGGCGCTCGCGGGCACGCTCGACGCCGCCCGGACCACCGCCGAGATGACCCGCCTGGCCCGGGACCTCACGAACACGCCCTCGTCCACCAAGAACCCGGAGTGGTTCGCCGAGCAGGTGGCCGGCGCCGCGTCCGGCCGGACCGGCCTGCACCTGCGGGTACGCGGTCCGCAGGAGCTGGCGGCCGAGGGCTTCGGCGGCATCCTGGCCGTCGGCGGCGGCTCCGCCAGCGGCCCCCGCCTGGTCGAGCTGGACTGGCGGCCCGACGGCGCGCGCACCCACGTGGTCCTCGTCGGCAAGGGCATCACGTTCGACACCGGCGGCATCTCGATCAAACCGGTGCCCGCCATGAAGCTCATGCGCAAGGACATGGCCGGCGCCGCCGCGGTGATCGCCGCGACGCTCGGCGCCGCCGAACTGGGGCTTCCGGTACGGGTCACCACGCTGGCCCCGCTCGCCGAGAACATGGTCAGCGGGTCGGCGTTCCGCCCCGGCGACGTGATCCGGCACTACGGCGGGCTGACCAGCGAGAGCACCAACTCCGACGCGGAGGGCCGGCTGGTCCTCGCCGACGCGATGGCGTACGCGGTCCGCGAGCTGAAGCCCGACCTGCTGATCGACCTGGCCACGCTGACCGGCGCGAACGCGGTGGCCCTCGGCAAGCGGCACGCGGCGCTCTACAGCGAGAACGACGCCCTGGCCGGCGACCTGCTCGACGCGATCACCGCGGCCGGTGAGCGGGCCTGGCGGATGCCGCTCGCCGACGACTACGTCGAACACCTGGCCAGCGACGTCGCCGACCTGCACAGCTCACCGGCGCAGGGCGCCGGCTCGGTGGTGGCCGCGCTGTACCTGCGGGAGTTCACCGGTGACCTGCGGGACCGGTGGGCGCACCTGGACATGTCCGCGCCGTCGTGGTCCGACGACACGCACGGCGAACTGGTCAAGGGCGCCACCGGCTGGGGCGTACGCGGGTTGCTGCGCTGGCTGGCGACGCTGGGCTGAATCAGGCGTGCCGGGGCATGATTCAGCTCTTCACGGCGGCGAGCAGGCCGTGGCCGACCGGCAGCAGCGCGGGCACCCAGTTCTCCGACTCGCGGATCGCCTTGATGGCCTCCCGCACGGTGACCGTCTCGACGTCCCGCGCGGCCGGATCGCCGACCCGGCCGGCCGCGAGCGCGCCGTTGAGCGCGAGCACCCCGCCGGGGCGCAGCAGCCGCAGCGCCGCGTCCACGTACGCGGCGAAGCCGGTGGCCGCCGCGTCCACGAAGACCAGGTCGTAGGCGCCGTCCGCGAGGCGGGGCAGCACGTCGAGGGCCCGGCCGGTGATGATCCGGGTACGCCCCGACGGGAAACCCGCCTCCTGGAACAGCCGCCGGGCGATGCGCTGGTACTCCACCTCGACGTCGATCGTGGTGAGCACCCCGTCCGGGCGCATGCCGCGCAGCAGCCAGATGCCGCTCACCCCGGTGCCGGTGCCGATCTCCACCACCGCCCGGGCGTTGCCGGCGGCGGCGAGCAGCCGCAGGGCGGCTCCCGACCCGGGCGTGACCGCCTCCAGGCCCACCTCGTGGGCGAGGGCGCGGGCCGTGCGCAGCACGAGGTCCTCGGTGACGTACGACTCGGCGAAGTGAAGCGCCTGGGCCGTCGAACTGCCGTGACCGGCGACCGTGGCGATGGGACACCTCCGGGGGCGGACTGGTGCGAGGGGCGGTATGCACTGTGAGCGTAGAGGCGGGCCGGTACCCGCGCAGCCGCGAGTCCGCTGTGAAGCGGTCACGGAGGGCAACCCCTGACTCCATTCGCGTCATCCGTGTAATCCTGGATGCGTCCCGCGCGTCACGGTCGTCCGGCTCCGCCGGTCTCCGGCGCGGGGCGAGGGGGACGGAGTGGGAGGCACCGACGTGACCGACGGCTGGGACTGGCGCCGGCCCGGCGGATCACCGGCACCGGGTGGACCGGCGCCGGGACGACCCGCGCAGGACGCCCCGGGTCAGGCGACGTCGCCGTGGTGGTCGGACGCGCTCGCCGACCCGTGGCGGGACCCGTACGCGCCGGCCGCCGTGGTCGTTCCGGCGGCGCCGACACCGGGCGCGGGTGAGCCGGAGCCGGTCACCGATCCGGACCTGCCGACCCGGCCGGGACTGCGCCAGATGGTGCTGATTTCCCTGGTCACCGCGTTGCTGGCCGGTTCCCTGGGCAGCGCCCTGACGTACGCCCTCCTGCGCGGCGGTGACGTGCCGACGCTCGGCGCGCAGTCGGGGCAGGCCCCGGCGCTGGCCCAGCGCAAGCCCGAGTCGCTCGCGGGCGTCGCCGAGCGGGTCCTGCCCAGCGTGGTCACCATCCGGGTGGTCAGTCTCGGCGGCACCAGCGAGGGCTCCGGCTTCGTGGTCAGCGCCGAGGGGCACATCGTCACGAACGACCACGTGGTCGCCGACGGCCCCGGAAAGGCGACGGTCGTGTTCAACGACGGCAGCACCGCCGCGGGCACCGTGGTCGGGCAGGACCCGGAGTCGGACATCGCAGTGATCAAGGTCTCCCGCTCCGGGCTGACGCCGGTGCAGTTCGGCGACTCCGACGCGCTCGCTGTCGGTGACCCGGTGCTCGCGATCGGCTCGCCGCTGTCGCTCGCCAACACCGTCACCGCCGGCATCGTGAGCGCGCTGGACCGGACGATGCAGGCCGGCGAGCCGGGCGGGCCGACCCGCTACTACGCGGCGATCCAGACCGACGCCGCGGTCAACCACGGCAACTCCGGCGGCCCGCTCGTGGACGGCGCCGGCCGGGTGGTCGGGGTGAACTCGACGATCAAGTCACTGGTGGCCGACGGGCAGGAGGCCGGCAACATCGGTCTCGCCTTCGCCATCCCGATCAACCAGGCGAAGCGGATCACCGAGGACATCATCGGCACCGGCAAGGCCCGGCGTACGGTGATCGGCGCCCAGGTCGGCGGCACCGGCGCCACCGGCGGCGGGGTACGCCTCAACGCGGTCGAGCCGGCCGGTCCGGCGGCGGCCGCCGGGCTGCGCACCGGGGACGTGGTGCTGCGGCTGGACGGCCATCCGATGACCGACCCGACCGATCTGGTGGCGCTGGTGCGCAAGTACGCGCCCGGGTCGGTGGTGACTGTCGAGTACCGGCGGGGGTCGGCGCGGCAGAACGCCTCGGTGACGCTCGCCGCCGACGCGAAGTGAGCACCGGTCACCCCCTCCCGGATGGTCACCTGACGTGCGTAGTCTTGCCGTGGACACGGACGAGGAGGCCGCGGTGTTCGAGAACCTGAACTGGTGGGAGATCGGCGTCCTGCTGCTCCTGGCGCTGTTGATCTTCGGGGACCGGCTGCCCAACGTCATCAACGACGGTCTCCGGATGGTCCGCAACCTGCGCAGCATGGCGCGCAACGCCACCGGCGACCTGAGCCGCGAGCTGGGTACGGACATCCAGCTGGAGGACCTGCACCCCAAGGCGTTCATCCGCAAGCACCTGCTCAGCGAGGACGACGAGCAGGCGATCCGCAAGCCGCTGCAGAGCATGTACGACAACCTGCGCTCGGACGTCACCGGCGTGCACGACGAGCTGAAGGACGTCGCGAAGGCCGCCGACCTGCGTACCCCCAGCGTCGCGACCAGCACCCCCACCCCGCCGGCCCCCCGCCCGTCCTACGACGACGCCACCTGAGCCGGAAAAGGGACCGCCCCCTCTCGCGTGCGGCGGGAAGGGGCGGTTGGGGAGCGGTGGGAGCTAGCGGCCGGCGGGCTTCAGGCCCAGGGGCTTGCCGAGCAGGGACTCGCGACGCACGGCCAGGCGGTCGGCGACCTGGAACAGGGCCTTCGCGGCGGGAGCGTCCGGCTGCGCCAGCACGATCGGCTGACCGGCGTCGCCGCCCTCGCGTACCCGGGTGTCCAGCGGGATCTGCCCCAGCACCGGCACCTGCGCGCCGATGGTCCGGGTCAGCGACTCGGCCACCGCCGCGCCGCCACCGGCCCCGAAGACCTCCATCCGGGAGCCGTCCGGCATCTCCAGCCACGACATGTTCTCGATGACGCCGACCACCCGCTGGTGGGTCTGCAACGCGATCGCGCCGGCCCGCTCGGCCACCTCCGCGGCGGCCGCCTGCGGCGTGGTGACCACCAGGATCTCCGCGTTCGGCAGCAACTGGGCCACCGAGATCGCGATGTCGCCGGTGCCCGGCGGCAGGTCGAGCAGGAGGACGTCCAGGTCGCCCCAGTAGACGTCGGCGAGGAACTGCTGGAGCGCCCGGTGCAGCATCGGCCCGCGCCAGACCACGGCGGCGTTGCCGGGGGTGAACATGCCGATCGAGATGACCTTCACGCCGTGCGACTGCGGCGGCATGATCATGTCTTCGACGCGGGTCGGCGCGCCGTCGGCGCCGAGCATCCGGGGCACCGAGTGGCCGTAGATGTCCGCGTCCACCACGCCCACCGAGAGGCCCCGCGACGCCAGCGCGGCGGCCAGGTTGACGGTCACGCTCGACTTGCCGACACCGCCCTTGCCGCTGGCCACCGCGTAGACGCGGGTCCGCGAGCCGGGCTGGGCGAACGGGATCACCGGCTCGGCAGTGGCGCCACCGCCGCGCAGCTTCGACTGCAGCTCCTGGCGCTGCTCCGGGCTCATCACCCCGAAGACGATCTCCACGCCGCTCACGCCGGGCACCGCGCCCACGGCGGCGGTGATGTCGCTGCGCAGCTTGTCCTTCAGCGGGCAGCCGGCCACGGTGAGCAGCAGCTCCACCCGGACCACGCCGTCGTCGTCCCGCTCGGCGGACTGGACCATGCCGAGTTCGGTGATCGGCCGGCGGATCTCCGGGTCGTTGACGGTGGCCAGGGCGGCCTGGATCGCGTCGGAGACGGTGCTGACGGGTGCTGACATGCCCGCAATGCTACGTCGCGGGTCATCGGCCACCGCCGCTGGCGGGGGCGGTGTGAGCGATTCGATGGCCGGTCAGCCCTCGTAGCGACCGTCCCGCGCGAAGTCGCCGTCCAGCTCGTCCCGGGGCTCGTCCAGCCGATCGGCGCCGGCCGTCCGGCGGGCCTCCCGCTCCTGCTGCCGCCGCTCCAGCTTGCGCCGCCGCTCGGCCGCCTCGTCCAGTTCCTCGCCCAGCCGGGTCAGCTCCGAGCGGAGGAAGTCCCGGGTCGCCACGTCACCCATCGCGATCCGCAGCGCGGCGATCTCCCGCGCCAGGTACTCCGTGTCCGCCTTCTGCAACGTGGCCCGCCGCCGGTCCTCGTCCAGCGCGATCCGGTCCCGGTCCGCCTGCCGGTTCTGCGCGAGCAGGATCAACGGCGCCGCGTAGGACGCCTGCAGGGACAGGACCAAGGTCAAGAACGTGAAGGTGTACGGGTCGAAGCGCAGGTTCGCCGGGGCCAGCGTGTTCCACAGGAACCAGGCCACCAGGATCAGCGTCATGTAGACGAGGAAGTTCGCCGTACCCATACCCCGGGCGATGCCCTCGGCCCAGCGGCCGAACGTCTCCGCGTCGACTCGGCGCAGGCGCAGGTTCCGTGGGGTGCGCGGCTGGTCCAGCCGGTCGCCCCGTCGCTGATCACTCATCGTCGCCGTCCAGGGGGCCGTCGTCGGTGGCGGACGAGGGGGATACCGCGTCCCGGTCCCGCCAGTCCCGCGGCAGGGAGTGGTCGAGCACGTCGTCCACTGTCACCGCGCCGACCAGGCGGTTGTTCCGGTCCACCACCGGCATGCTCACCATGTCGTACGTCGCCATCCGGCGGGTGATCTCGGGCAGCGGGGTCGACGTCCGCAGCGGGTCGATGTCGTTGACCACGATGCCGCCGAGCAGATCGGCCGGAGGTTCCCGCAGCAGCCGCTGGAAGTGCACCATACCCAGGTAGCGGCCGGTGGGCGTGGTCAGTGGGGCGCGGGTCACGAAGACCTGGGCGGCCACCGCGGGCGAGAGCTGCGGCTCCCGGATCCGGGCCAGCGCCTCGGCCACCGTGGCGTCCGGCGGCAGGATCACCGGTTCCGAGGTCATCACGCTGCCGGCGGTGCCGGAGGCGTAGCGCAGCAACTGGCGTACCGGGTCGGCCTCGTCCGGCTCCATCAGGTCGAGCAGCACGTCCTGCTCCGGCGGGGGCAGCTCGTTGAGCAGGTCGGCGGCGTCGTCCGGCTCCATCTCCTCCAGCACGTCGGCGGCGCGCTGGCGGTCCAGCGCGGCCAGGATCTCCACCTGGTCGTGCTCGGGCAGCTCGCTGAGCACATCGGCCAGGCGCTCGTCGTCGAGCGCGGCGGCCACCTCGTTGCGCCGGGCGTCGGGCAGGTCCTGGAGGGCGTTGGCGAGGTCGGCGGGGCGCATGTCCTCCAGGACGGCGAGCAGGTTCGCCGTACCCCGGTTGTCGCCGACCGCGCCGAGGCCGTGCACCCGGTCCCACTCGACCTGGTGGAGGTGGCCGCGCCGGGTGAGCCGGCCGGTGTGCTCGCGCACGGCGACCCGGCTCAGTGTCCACTCGCCGCCGCGGCTGCACTCCATGGCCACGTCCACCACGGAGCCGGCCCGGCCGCCCTCGACCTGGACCCGGCGGTCGAGCAGTTCCTGGAGCACCAGCAGCTCGTTCGGGCGCTTCTCGAACCGGCGCAGGTTGAGCGTGCCGCTGCCGAGCACCACCCCGTCGGGATCGATGGAGGTGATCCGGTTGATGGACAGGAAGATGCGCCGTCGCATCGGCATCTCCGCGACCAGGCCGACCACCTCCGGCGGTCGCTGGGTCGCGCGCATCCGCGCCACCGCGTCCCGGACGCGGCCGACCTGATCGCCGTTCGGGTCGAAAACGGCGACTCCGGCGAGTCGAGCGAGGTAGACCCGGTTCGGCGTGCTCACGGGCACCAGCCTAAGGGCCTACTCTCTAACAGCATGTCGACCTTGGGCTACGAGATCGTGGACGTCTTCACCGACCGCCCCTTCGCCGGCAACCCGCTGGCCGTGGTGTTCGGCGCGGAAGGGCTGGCCACCGAGCAGATGCAGGCGCTCGCGCTGGAGTTCAACCTGTCCGAGACGGTCTTCGTGCTCCCGCCGACACAGGTCGGCGCCACCTACCGGGCGCGGATCTTCACCCCCGCCGACGAACTGCCCTTCGCCGGGCACCCGAGCGTCGGCGCCGCGGTGACCGCGAGCCGGCGTGGCGTCTTCGGCGCGGGCCGGGTCACCCAGGAGTGTGGCGCCGGCGTCCTGCCGATCGAGGTGACAGCGACCGGCGCGACGCTCACCGGCGGCACGCCCACGCTCGGCCCGGAACTCGACCCGGAACCGCTGCTGGAGATGGTCGGCCTCACCGGCCCCGACCACGTCGGCCCGCCGCCGCGCGTCGCCGGGTGCGGCCTGGAGTTCCCCTACCTTCCGGTACGCCCGGACGCGGTGGCCCGGGCACGGTTGAACACGGCGGCGGCGGAGCGGTACGGCGTTGAGCACGTCAGCCTCTTCTCCTGGGACGCCGATTCGCAAACCGCGCACGCCCGGGTCTTCGTGCCGGGGCTCGGCGTGCCCGAGGACCCGGCGACCGGCTCGGCCGCTCTCGGACTGGGCGTCTGGCTGGTCGCGAGCGGGCTGCTGCCCGGCGAGGGGCGCGCGGAGTACACCGTCCGGCAGGGCATCGAGATCCACCGCCCCTCCACGCTGACCTGCACGGTGACCGCCTCCGGCGGGCTGGCGCTGGGAGCGACCGTCTCCGGCCAGGTGATGCCGGTGGCCCGAGGCGAGATCACCGTCCCCCCGTTCATCGGCTGACCCCACCCCCCATCCCACATTGGTTGATCAAGGAGTTTGTGTCGGCGAACGGGCCTCTGGAGGACACGAACTCCTTGGTCAACCGGCCGGGGCGGGAGGGACGGGCCGGGATGGGGGAGGATGGCGGGGTGAGTGACGAGGTGGACGAGCGGGTGACTCCTCCGCTGGTGGACGAGGCGGTGAAGAAGGCCGCCGTCTGCTGGGTGAGCAGTGGCGGCGGCCCGGCGTACGCGCTGTGGTGCCTCCCGCTGGACGGCACGCTGCTGGTGGTCACCGGCCCCGGTGAGCAGGCCGCCCCCGGGCTGGCCGACAGCGAGACCGCCGAGGTCACGTTGCGCGGCGACCACGGCGGACGGATCGTCACCTGGTCGGCGCGGGTGACCCGGCTGCGACCCGGCACCGAGGAGTGGGACACCGCCGCGCCGCTGGTCGCGGCGAAGCGGCTCAACGCCTCAGGGGCTGCCGTCGAGCTGGTGGAGCGATGGGTGGCGCAGGGATGCGCGCTCAACCGGCTCGCGCCCGTCGGCGCCGTCGTGACCGGCGCCGACCTGCCGGACAGCTCGCTGAGTGAGCAGCCCCGGCCGGCCCCCGTGGTGCGGGCCGTCCGCAAGCCGTTCCGCCTGCACCGCGTCCGCCGCCGCTGACCGCGAACCGCCGGGGCGTCAGGCGGCCGCCCGATCCGACCCGGCCACGTCCGACGCCCCGCGTCCGACGGGCCCGGTCAGGCGACGGGGACCGGGTCGAGCAGGCCGAGCACGTCCGTCAGCGAGGTCAGCGACGGCCCGTCGAAGCCGTGGTCGGCGTTGAGGACCACATGGCCGGCCAGATCCGGCGCGGCCAGCCGGACCGCGCTCAGCCCGGCCCGTTCCGCGCCGGTCAGTTCCTGGCTGTCGCCGTCGCCGACGTAGAGGCAGTCGGCCGGCGCCTGGCCGAGCCGGTAACACGCGGCGAGGTAGAGCTCCGGGTCCGGTTTGCAGCGCCCGAGGCGTACCGAGAAGATCTGGGCGTCGAGCAGCGGCGCGACCGGGAGCTGCGGCAGGAACGCCGGCAGCTCGTGCGTGCAGTCGCTGACCAGCCCGGTGCCGACGCCCCGGCGACGCAGCGCGGCCAGCACCGGGACCGCCTCGGCGCGCAGCCGGGTGTCGGCGCGTACGGCAAGGTGCCGGGAGGCGACGGCGGCGCGTACCGCCGCGTCGGACGGGTGGACGCCGAGCCGGGCGCACACCCGGCGCATGGTGGACTCGGCGTTACCGAAGGAGCCGCTGGCCCGTTCGTAGAAGCTGCTGTCCAGCACCTCCATCAGGGCCTCGGGGGAGCAGCCGAGCAGTTCGGCGGTGGCGATGTGGGCGGCTCCACGCCGCGCGCCGTGGGTCAGGGTGCCGAAGAAATCGAACAGCACGGCCTGGAATCTGGGCATGAGGGAACGCCTCCGGACGTCGAGGGGGGAGATCGCCGGGACGCATGATCGTAACGGAGTGCTGACTTTCCGTGTCGGTCGGGTGTTCGTGTGAGGATTACCGCTCGTGCCGACCGTTCCGCATCGCCCGCCGCTCGACGTGTTGACGGTGGGCGCGCTCGCCCTGGCTGTCGCCTCGGTGTCGTCCTCGGCACCGCTCGTGGCGTTCGCCGCCGCCTCGGCGCTCGCTGTCGCGTTCTGGCGTACCGCGTTGTCGGCTGCGGTCCTCGGGCCGGTGGCGCTGACCCGTCGACGGGCCGAGCTGCGCGCCCTGACGGTCGGGCCGGGCCGGCGAGAGGGCCTCTACTGCGTACTCGCCGGGGTCGCGCTGGCCGCCCACTTCGCCACCTGGATGCCGAGCGCGCAGCTCACCTCGGTCGCGGCCGCCACCGCGCTCGGCGCCACGCAGCCGGTCTGGCAGGGCCTGATCGCCCGCTGGCAGGGGCGGCGGCTGCCGGCGGCGGTGTGGGCCGGCATCGCGGTGGCCGTGCTCGGCGCGGCGCTCGCCACCGGCGCGGACTTCGGCGTCTCGGGCCGGGCGTTCGCCGGTGACCTGCTCGCGGTGGTCGGCGGCCTGTTCGCGGCCGTCTACACCGCCTTCGGTGAGCGGGCCCGGGCCAGCATCAGCACCACCACCTACACCACCGTCTGCTACGGCGTGTGCGCGCTGGTCCTGCTGGTGGTGTGCCTGGTCGGAGGGGTACGCCTGCACGGCTTCGAGGGCACGACCTGGCTGGCGATCCTCGGACTGGTGGCCGGCGCCCAACTGCTCGGCCACTCGATGTTCAACTACGCCCTGCACCGGGTCTCCGCGACTACTGTGAGCGTGCTGATCCTGCTGGAGGCGCCCGGCGCGGCAGTGATCGGCTGGGTGTGGCTGGGCCAGCTGCCCCGGCCGCTGGCCCTGCCCGGCCTGGCGTTGCTGCTGGCCGGCGTGGCGGTGGTGGTGCTCGGCGGGGCGCGGGCCGGTCGCCGTGCCACGCCGGTCGCGGCGCCCGCCGACCCGGACCTGCTGGGCGACGCGGAGCGGGCGCGGCGACCCGGCGACGCGCCCGACTGAGCCGGTCGGGGCGAAGTCGCGCCGTTCCGGCCCCTGGACGGTCCCGTTTGCACGAAAGTGCTCAGGGTGGGGGCGGAGCGGGACGACGCGGCACAGGCGGGCACGGTCGTCACGCCCTCGGCCGAGTTCCCGCCGCTCGGCGACGAGGAACGGGCGGCCCTCGGCCGGATCGGCGAGCGGTGGCGCGGCCCGCGCCGCGCCGACGACCTGCCGGTCGACCCGACGCTGGGCCGGCACGACCACCATCCGGCGCCCACCCGCTTCGGCCGGCTGGCGCCGATCGACATGTTCACCGTGGCGCAGCCGGGGGAACTGGTCGCCACCGGCGCGGCGGACCTGCCCGGCAACCGGGCCGGCCGGTCGGTCGTCCGGGTCCGCCGGACCCTGATCGGTCCGCCGTTGTCCAGCGCGTCGGTGCTCTACGAGCGGATGCGCAAGCTGGTCGCGCTGCCGGTGCTCTCCTCGGATCTGCTCAGCTCCGTGGCGTACGGGCCGGAGGCGATGCTCGCGGTGCTGGTGCTGGCCGGGAGCGCCGCGCTCGGGCTGGCCCTGCCGCTGGCCGCCCTGCTGGTGGTGCTGATGATCGCGGTCGGCCTGTCCTACCGGCAGACCATCCCGGCCTACCCGCACGGCGCCGGCTCGTACATCGTCGCGGGGGACAACCTCGGGCGTACGCCGGGACTCGCCGCCGCGGCCGGGCTGATGCTCGACTACGTGCTGACCGTGTCGGTGTCGATCGCGGCCGGGGTGCACGCGGTCACCTCGGCGCTGCCCGGCCTCGGCCGGTGGACCGTGCCGCTCGGGGTGCTGGTGATCGCCGTGCTGCTCGCCGGCAACCTGCGCGGCGTACGCACCGCCGGGAACATCTTCGTGCTGCCCACGTACGCGTTCGTGGTGGTGCTGCTCGTGGTGCTGGCGGTCGGGTACGCGAAGGCCGCCTCGCGGGGTTTCGCGCCGCTGCCGCCGCCCTCGGCGCCCGCGGCCGAGGGGCTGGGCCTGCTGCTGGTGCTGCGGGCGTTCTCCTCCGGGGCGGTGTCGATGACCGGCATCGAGGCGGTCTCGAACGCGGTGCCCGCGTTCCGCCCGACGGAGTGGCGCAACGCCCGCACCACGCTGGGCTGGATGGTCGCCATGCTGGTGACGCTGTTCGCCGGCCTGATCGGGCTGATCCACCTGGACGGCCTGGCGCCCCGCGCGGACGAGACGCTGCTGTCCCAGCTCGGCCGGGTCACGTTCCCCAGCGGTCCCGGGTACGCGATCCTGCAGGCCACGACCGCGCTGATCCTGCTGCTCGCGGCGAACACGGCGTTCAACGACTTTCCCCGGCTGCTGTTCTTCATGGCCCGGGACGGGCACGCGCCGCGCCGGTTCCTGCACATGGGCGACCGGCTGGCGTTCAGCAACGGGCTGGTGGCGCTGGCGCTGACCGCGGCGGTGGTGTTCGTCGCGTTCGGCGGGCACACCGAGCGGCTGATCCCGCTCTACGCGGTGGGCGTCTTCCTCGCCTTCACGCTGTCCCAGACCGGCATGGTGGTGCACTGGCGACGCCGTCGGGGGCCGGGCTGGCGTCGCCGGCTAGCGGTCAACGCGGTCGGCGCGACGCTGTCCGGCCTGGTGCTGCTGACCGCGGCGGTAGCCAAGTTCGCCGAGGGCGCCTGGGTGGTGGTGCTCGCGGTGCCGCTGCTGGTGCTGCTGTTCCGCCGGATCCACGGGCACTACGACCGGCTGCACCGCGCGCTGGCGCTGCACTCGCCGCCGTCCGCGCCGCCCGCCGAGTGCGACGAGCTGCCCCAGCAGGTACGCCACCTGGTGGTGGTGCCGGTGGCCCGGCTGAACCGGGCGTCGCTGCGCGCGCTGGCGTACGCGACCTCGCTCGGGCGGCCGACGCTCGCCGTGCACCTCGCTCCGGCGCAGGACGAGGCGGACCGGTTCCGGGACCAGTGGCGGGCCTGGGGCGACCACCTGAAGCTGGAGACGATCGTGTCGCCGTACCGGTCGGTGATCGGCCCGCTGGCGCACTACCTGGAGGCGCTGCACGCCGCGAGCCCGGACCTGACGCTCACCGTGATCGTGCCGGAGGTGGTGCTGCGCCGACGTCGGTACCGGCTGCTGCACAGCCGCGCCGAGCAGCGGCTGCGGACCGCGCTGCGGGCGCTGCCCGGCGTGGTGGTGACGAGCGTCCCGGTGCACGTGTCGCGGTGACGCTCAGAGGTATCCGGCGAAGTGGTCGGCGACCAGCGCTGCGACCGCCTCGGCGTCCCGGCCGAGGTCCACCTCGATCACGCGTACCCCGAGCGCCCGGGCGCCGGCGACCGCGTCGGCGGCGACCAGCTCGTCGCGCGCGATCCGATGACGCCACGCCCGCTCCGGGTCGCTCACGCCGGGATGCCGGGCCATCGCCCGCGGCAGCCGTTCCACCTGGTACGCGCGGAACTCCGGCGTCGGCACCAGCACCACCATCTGCCCTGTCGACTCGACGATCGGGGCAACCAGTTCGGGCCGCAGCCCCCAGCCCTCGGCGACCACCCGGCGACCGCTCACCAGCGCGCTCAGGTCGTCGAGCACCCACTCGAAGCGGCGCGGAAATCCGGCGAGGGTCTCGGCTGCCATCCGCTCCGGGTTCGTCGTCACCCAGGTCGCCTCCGCGTCCGGGCCGTCCGGCGGCTCACCCCGTCGGATCCGGTCGGCGATCCGCCGGTCGTCGTGCCCTCGCGCGTCGTGGCGGTCGTAGAGGTACGCGGTCAGCCCGTACCGCAGTGCCAACGTGACCGCGAGTGTCGTCTTGCCGGCCCACTGCGCGCCGCCGATCCAGAGTGCGCGGCGGGCGGTGGCCAGAGGATCGAAGTCCATGCCCCGACACTGCGCCTCGCCAGCCCCAAGATCAAGTCTTGTTCTCGGCGTCCCCGCGTGATGAAGTGAGTGAGAAGGCGCAGCTCAGACGTCGCGTACCTCAAGCACGCGGGTGGCGGGCGCGGCATCGCCCAGCTCGGCGCGCAGCGCGACGCGGTCCGGGTCGACCAGGAACGCGTCCAGCCCGGCGCGGGCGGCGAACCGGATCACGTGCACCTCGGTCTCCCCGTCGCCGGTACGCAGCCGCCGTTGCAACTCGCCGCCGTGCCGGCCGAGCAGCGCCAGCACCGCGTCCTCGTACCGCCGCCCGGCGTCTGCGTCGGCGCTCAGGTCGACCAGCGCGACCAGCAGGACCTCGTTTCCCGTCGTCATGGCGTCGAGTGTCCCAGCGGACCGGCGGTCGTGGTGACCCGCTCAGGCGTCGACGCCGACGGCCTTCGCGCTGGCCGTCCAGAGCCGCGCGGCCAGCGCCGGGTCGGCCGCCTTGGGCCGGGGCCGATGCGGCTTGCGGTCGGCGTAGTAGCCGCCGTTCGTCAGCCGGGACGGATCCTGGCAGGCGAGCCAGACCAGCGTCTCGGCACCCTTCTCCGGGCTGCGGAACGGCAGCAGCCGCATGCCGAGCGCCACGATCCGGCTCTCGTTGCCGAAGCGGGTCCGCACCACGCCCGGGTGGAACACGTGCGCGGGCACCTCCGGCCAGCGCCGGGCCGCCTCGGCGGTGAACAGGATGTTCGCCTGCTTGCTGGTGCCGTACGCGCGGAACGGCCGGTACGAGCGCAGCGCGGAGTTGAGGTCGTCGGGATCGAGCACGCCGCTGCGGTGCGCGTCCGAGCCGGTGACCACCATCCGCCCGATCCGGTCTCGCAGCAGGTTGCTGAGCAGGAACGGGGCGAGGTGGTTGGCCTGCATGCTCAGCTCGAAACCGTCGACCGTGGTGATCGGCTCCAGCACGATCGCGCCGGCGTTGTTGGCGAGCACGTCGATCCGGTCGTAGCGCTCGCGCAGGCGTTCGGCGAGCCCGCGTACGTCGTCGAGCACCGCGAAGTCGGCGCGGAACAGCTCCGGCTGCTCGCCGCAGCACTCGCGGACCCGCTCGCCCGCGGCGCGCAGCCGGGCCGGGTCCCGGCCGACCAGCACCACCTGGTCACCGCGGCGCGCCAGCTCCTCCGCGGCGGCCAGGCCGATGCCGGAGCTCGCCCCGGTCAGCACCACGATCCGACGCTCAGTGAGATCTTCCACAGGTCCATTCACCCCGGTCACGGCACGAGGTTACCGTGGCGTCACCACGCCCTTTGGGATCGTTAAGTTCTCGAAATCCACCGCTGCGCCGGCGCCTGCGCCGGACGCTGGAAGGAGCGCACCCATGACCGCTGTCGGTCGTCCCCGCCGATCCTGCCTGGCGGTGCCCGGCTCCAGCGTCAAGATGCTCGGCAAGGCCCAGGGCCTTCCCGCCGACCAGGTCTTCCTGGACCTGGAGGACGCGGTCGCCCCGCTGGCCAAGCCGGACGCGCGCAAGAACATCGTGGCGACGCTGAACGAGGGCGACTGGGCGGGCAAGACCCGCGTGGTCCGGGTGAACGACCTGACCACGCCGTGGACCTACCGGGACGTCATCGAGGTGGTCGAGGGCGCCGGGGCGAACCTGGACTGCATCATGCTGCCGAAGGTGCAGAACGCCGAGCAGGTGCACTGGCTGGACCTGCTGCTCACCCAGATCGAGAAGACGCTCGGCCTGGAGGTGGGCCGGATCGGCATCGAGGCGCAGATCGAGAACGCGGCCGGGCTGGTGAACGTGGACGCCATCGCGGGCGCCTCGCCCCGGGTCGAGACGATCATCTTCGGCCCGGCCGACTTCATGGCCTCGATCAACATGAAGTCGCTGGTGGTCGGCGCGCTGATCCCGGACTACCCGGGCGACCCGTACCACTACATCCTGATGCGCATCCTGATGGCCGCGCGGATGCACGACAAGCAGGCCATCGACGGCCCGTTCCTGCAGATCCGCGACGTGGACGCGTTCCGCGAGGTGGCGAAGCGCTCGGCGGCGCTGGGCTTCGACGGCAAGTGGGTGCTGCACCCCGGCCAGATCGACGCGGCGAACGAGGTCTACTCGCCGGGGCAGGCCGACTACGACCACGCCGAGCTGATCCTCGACGCGTACGACTACTACACCTCGGAGGCGGGCGGGAAGCTCGGCGCGGTGATGCTCGGCGACGAGATGATCGACGAGGCGTCCCGCAAGATGGCGCTCGTGATCGCCGCCAAGGGCCGCGCCGCCGGCATGTCCCGTACGTCCTCGTTCACGCCGCCCTCGGCCTGATCGCGCGTCGGGCCGCCCCCGCGCCCGGGGGCGGCCCGGTGGCGTCAGTAGCTGCTGCTGGCGCTGGACGCGCCGATCGCGATCACGATCATCACGATGTAGAAGATGATGCCGGCGACCAGCAGAGCGGTCAGGATCCAGCCCACGATGATGGCCGCCGTGGCCATGCCCTCGCCCTGCTCACCGGTCTCCCGGATCTGCTTGCGCGCGACGTGGCCCATGATCGCGCCGATCGGCGCGGTGATGCACGAGGCGAAGCCGACGAGCGACAGGACCAGCGCCACGATGGCCATCGTGTTGGTGCGGGCCGGCGGCATCGCGTAGCCGGGATAGGCCCCCGGTGGCGGGTAGGTGCCCGGGGGCGGGTAGCCGGGCATCGCGGCGGCGTACGGGTCGCCGCCGGGTGGGGCGTACGGGGACTTCGCGCCCGCGTACGGGTCGGCGACCGGCGCGTAGGGATCGGCGACCGGCGCGTACGGGTCGGCCGGGCCCGGCTGGTTCGGGATCGCGGGCATGATCGGGTCGGCCGGCGGCGCCGAGTGCGGCCCGGCCGCCGAGGGGTCCTGCCAACCACCGGGCGGTGGGGGATAGCTCATCTGATCATCTCCAGGTACGTGGTCGGCTCAGGGTAGCCACCGGCTCGCGACACGGAGCACCCTCTTTCCGGGCGCGCGTTGCCCGGCGGGTCGGTACCGGGCAGGATCCTCGGCATGGCACTTGACGCGCGTGGGGGTCGGTCGCGACGGGACATGAGCCGGCCGGGGTCGGTGCGGCGCCCGCGTGGCGGCGAGCCGGTCGGCGCCGCCGACTCCGAACGGCCGGCGCCGCTGCCGGAACCGGCCACCATGCGGCTGGACGGCCGGGTCGCGCTGGTCACCGGCGCGGGCAGCGCCGACGGCATCGGGTACGCGACCGCGCGCCGGCTGTCCGACCTGGGCGCCCGGGTCGCGATCGTCTCCACCACCCGGCGCATCCACGAGCGCGCGGGCGAGCTGGGCGTCACCGGCTTCGTCGCCGACCTCACCGACGAGTCGGAGGTGGGCGCGCTCGCCGACGCGGTGGCCGAGCAGCTCGGCGACGTCGAGGTGCTGGTGAACAACGCGGGCCTGGCCAGCCGGGCCAGCCCGGAGGTGCTGCGGCCGGTGGCCCAGCTGACGTACGACGAGTGGCGCGGCGAGATCGACAGGAACCTGACCACCGCGTTCCTGTGCAGCCGGGCGTTCATCGGTGGCATGGCCGAGCGGGGCTGGGGCCGGATCGTCAACCTGGCCGCCACCGCCGGGCCGGTCAACGCGCTGCCCACCGAGGCGGCCTACGCGGCGGCCAAGGCCGGCGTGGTCGGGCTGACCCGGGCGCTGGCGATGGAGATGATCGCCGACGGGGTGACTGTGAACGCGGTGGCGCCGGGCATCATCCACACCGCGGCGTCCACCATGGCCGAGATCAAGCAGGGCCTGGGTACGCCGGTCGGGCGTCCCGGCACGCCGGACGAGGTGGCCGCCGCGATCGCGTTCCTCTGCTCGCCGGCCGCGTCGTACATCACCGGGCAGATGCTCGTGGTCGACGGTGGCAACAGCGTCCGGGAGGCGCAGTTCCGCTGAGCCTCAGTAGGTGCCGTTGTCGGAGTTGGCCCAGATCGCCAGCCCGATCCAGCCGCAGCAGGCCACCAGGCCGATCGCGGTGAAGATGTAGCTGAGGATCAGTCCCCAGGTGGCGAGCTGGTCGCCGTCCTCGCCGGTCTGCCGGATCTGCCGCTTCGCCAGGTGGCCGCAGACGATGCCGGCGGGCGCGAAGACGAACGCGAACACCAGTGACAGGATGGCGAGCACGTTCGTGCCGCCGGGGCGTGGCCCCGGCCCGGGTGGGCCGTACTGGCCGTAGGGCGGCTGCGGGGCGTACGGGGGCTGCTGGCCCCACTGCGGATGCTGCTGGCCGTACTGCGGCTGCCCGTACGGCTGGCCGTGCGGCGGCGGCTCGTACGGTGAGGGTGGCTGCTCGTCAGTCACGCGCGCCCCTTTTCCCCAGGTGAACGGGCCCTCTCTCTTGCGGACGCTACCCGTAGCGGTGAACCTTTTCACAGCGGTTGTAGGGACTGGTCACCTTGGCTGCGCCGGTCCCGGGGCCGATACTGACCGAGCGTTCAGTTACCCCTGAGTAATGCGCCGACGACCCCGGAGGCTGAGATGGCCCGACTCGCCCAGACGCCCGGACTGACCGACGTGCAGCGGTCGATCCTGGAAACTGTCCGGGAGTTCGCCGACAAAGAGATCATTCCGCACGCGCAGCGGCTGGAGCACGCCGACGAGTACCCGAGCGACATCCTCGACGGCATGCGCGAGATGGGGCTGTTCGGCCTCACCATCGACGAGGAGTACGGCGGGCTGGGCGAGTCCCTGCTGACCTACGCGCTCGTGGTCGAGGAGCTGTCCCGGGGCTGGATGTCGATCTCCGGCATCGTCAACACGCACTTCATCGTGGCGTACCTGATCTCGCAGCACGGCTCCGCCGACCAGAAGGCCCGGCTGCTGCCCCGGATGGCCACCGGCGAGGTGCGCGGCGCCTTCTCGATGTCCGAGCCCGAGTGCGGCTCGGACGTCTCGGCGATCAAGTCGAAGGCCGTCCGCGACGGCGACAACTACGTCCTCAACGGCCAGAAGATGTGGCTGACCAACGGCGCGTACTCGTCGGTGGTGGCCACCCTGGTCAAGACCGACACCGGGGCCGACTCGGTCTACGGCAACATGAGCACCTTCCTGCTGGAGAAGGAGCCCGGCTTCGGTGAGACCGCGCCCGGCCTCACCATCCCCGGCAAGATCGACAAGATGGGCTACAAGGGCGTCGAGACCACCGAGATGGTGCTCGACGGCGTCACCGTGCCCGCCTCCGCCGTGCTCGGCGGCGAGGAGAAGGTCGGCCGCGGCTTCTACCAGATGATGGACGGCATCGAGGTCGGCCGGGTCAACGTCGCGGCCCGCGCCTGCGGCATCTCGATCCGGGCGTTCGAGCTGGCCGTCGCGTACGCCCAGCAGCGCCACACCTTCGGCCAGCCGCTCGCCCGGCACCAGGCCGTCGCGTTCAAGCTCGCCGAGATGGGTACGAAGATCGAGGCCGCGCACGCGCTCATGGTCAACGCGGCCCGGCTCAAGGACGCCGGCCAGCGCAACGACGTCGAGGCCGGCATGGCCAAGCTGCTCGCCTCCGAGTACTGCGCCGAGGTGGTCCAGGAAGCGTTCCGGATCCACGGCGGCTACGGCTACTCCAAGGAGTACGAGATCGAGCGCCTGATGCGCGAGGCGCCGTTCCTGCTGATCGGCGAGGGCACCTCGGAGATCCAGAAGACGATCATCTCGCGCGGCCTGCTCAAGCAGTACAAGCAGTAGGCCGGGGCGTCAGGCGCGCCGGGTCAGTCCGGCGGCGGCCCGCTCCACGATGAGGCACCTGTCCTCGACGTAGTCGAGGCCCGCCTCCTCGGCGATCCGGCGCGCCTCGTCCGAGAAGATGCCGAGCTGCAACCACACCGCCGGGGCGCCGATCGCCACCGCCTGCCGGACCACGTCGACGGCGTCCCGCGCCGGGCGGAACACATCGACCAGGTCGACCGGGTGCGGGATGTCGGCCAGCGTCGGGTACGCCTTCTCGCCGAACAACTCGTCCACCGTCGGGTTGACCGGGATGATCCGCCAGCCGTGCCGCTGCATCTCCAGCGGTACGCGGTGCGCGGCCTTGCCCGGATCGCGGGAGGCGCCCACGACGGCGATCACGGCGGAGTCGGCGAGGATCTGCTGAGCGGAACGCACGGCAGAACTCTAGCGCCGCCGCTCAGTCCTCGCCGACCAGCTGGCGACGCAGCCGGGCGTACTCCTCCCCGGTGCCGATCGCGTCCCGGTGTCCGGGGTGGGTCAGGTAGTGCCGGATCGCCCCGGCGATCAGCGCGGGCGCGGCGTCCACCTCGCGCGTCACGACTGTCGTGCCGTCCCGGCCCACGCCGCGACCGGCGCGGACCAGGTCTGGCCGGACGGTGGGCAGCGAGATCGCCCGGTCGCCCGGCCGCCAGCCGACCGGCCGTTGCGGATCGAGGGCGGCCCAGGGCACGAACCACTGCCGTTCGAGGCGGCGGTTGATGATCCCTTCAGCGGTCAGCTCGACCCCCGGCACCCGGAACCAGCCGACCGTGGTGAAGACGATCAGACAAGCCACGAAGAGCGTGGCCAGCAACGAGTCCCAGCCGGTTCGCCCCGGACCGACGGCGATGACGATTGCGCGATAGAGCACGAAGCCCACCAGGACGGCCAGGAAGCTGACTCCCGACCGTGGTGGGGCGAAGAACGCCCGCGACCGCTCGTCCACCCGCAGCTCGGCCGTGCTCGGTGGGCGGCGGAGCTCCCGCACGGCGGACACCAGGAAGACGGCGAGCGGGACCAGACTGACCAGCGTCAGCGGCCCGCCGACCTCGCCAGCGCGCAGGTCGACGACGGCGGTCAGCAATCCGACGACGAGCGCGACCGCCACCGCGATCCGCTGCCGTCCGAGCGCCGCGCCGAAGGTCTCCCGCATGATCGGCACGCTAGGCGGTACGCGCTAGAGCAGCGAGAGTTGTTCGCTCGGCGGCGGGGCCGGGGGTTCAGCCGGCCGGCGGTTGTCGCCGGTCTCGCCGCGGTGCAGCCCGTGCCGGCGTGCCGCCATCCGCACCCGCGCGGTCACCTCCCGCTGGTACGCCTGCGGCGCGTACGAGCCGGCCTGGTAGAGCCGCCGGTAGCGGGGCACCAGGTGGGGGAACTCCCGAGCCAGCCAGCGGGCGTACCACTCCCTGGCGCCGGGCCGCAGGTGCAGCGGCAACGGCGTCACACTTGCCGCGCCGGAGGCGGCGACGGCCGCGACGGTGGCGTCGATCGACTCCTCGTCGTCGCTGAGGCCCGGCAGGATCGGCGCCATCAGCACACCCACCTCGAAGCCGGCGTCGGCGAGCTGACGGACCGCGTCGAGGCGGCGGCGGGGGCTCGGCGTGCCCGGCTCGGCCGCCCGCCAGAGCGCCTCGTCCACGAATCCCACCGAGTACGACACCCCGACCCGGGTCACCTCGGCGGCCTGGCGCAGCAGCGGCAGGTCGCGCAGCAGCAGCGTGCCCTTGGTCAGGATCGAGAACGGGTTCGCGAAGTCCCGCAGCGCCTCGATGATCGGCGGCATCAGGCGATAGCGGCCTTCGGCCCGCTGGTAACAGTCCACGTTGGTGCCCATGGCGACGTGCGCGCCGCGCCAGCGTGGGGCGGCCAGCTCGCGGCGGACCAGCTCGCCCGCGTTGACCTTGACGATCACCTTGCGGTCGAAGTCGGCGCCCGCGTCCAGGTCGAGGTAGGTGTGCGTATTGCGGGCGAAGCAGTTGTGGCTGACCACGCCGTTGGCGATGAAGTCGCCGGTGCCGGTGGTGATGTCCCACAGCGGAAGCTCCAGGCCGAGATCCTCGACGGTGGTCACCTGGAGGTGCGCCGCGCACTTGAGCGCCATGCCCTCGATCGAGCGCCGGGCGGTGACGGCCGGATCGGTGAGGTGGAAGAAGCGCAGCCGCTCGGGCAGCCCGCCGGTCAGCCGGAGCTGACGCGCTGCGCCCGGCATGCCCGGCACGTCGAGCGCCCACCGGAAGCCGAAACGCTCCAGCGCGCCGGACGTGCGGGCCTGGCTCCCGTCGTCCGCGACGCTGATCCGGAACACGCCCCGGTGGCAGGTGCCGGTGGCGTCGAACATGCCGGCCAGGTAGCCCAGCGACCAGTCGTCTGTCGTCTCGCCCGGCGGGCGCAGCAGGCCGGTGACGACCTCGGCCGGGCCGGACGTGCGTACCACCGTGGTCGTCGGCCGGCGGCCGACCCGGGTGACTGTGGCCCGCTCGACGGTGACCCCCGCGTCGGCCAGGTAGCGTTCGGCCCGCTCCAGCGCCTCCGCCTCGGCGGTGGCCAGCCGGAACCGGGCACCGGCCCGGTCGTCGTCGCGGAGCAGGGCGTGCAGGTAACCCCGGCGGTAGTCGGCCGAGCGCTTCGGCGCCACCGCGAACCGGCCCGTGCCCAGCAGGCGGTTGCGGGTGGTCAGGTGGGGACGGCGGCCGCCGCCCCGCATGCTCCCGGTGACGTGTTTCCAGCCGCGTTCGGTCAGGAACCGGTGGTCGCCGCTGGCGACGAGCGTGGTGCCGTCGGCCAGGGTGACCCGGTAGGCGCGCTTCACAGTGGACCACTTGTCGAGCACCGTGGTGACGACGTAGTGGCGGTAGGCGCCGCGCCGCCGGGTGCCGTAGATCCGGTCGCCGGGCTCCAGCTCGCTGATCGCCCTGGTGCGCCCGTCGGCCATCAGGATCGGCGTGTCCCCGCCCAGGCAGTAGACGCAGGCGTGTGAGCAGCCCCGGTAGGGGTTGATCGTCCACTCGAACGGCACACGCGACTGGCCGGGCACCCGGTTGATGATCGACTTGGCGCGGACCTCGTAGAACGTCATGCCGGCGAAGCCCGGGGTGTCGAAGGTGCGGGCGACGGCGCCGGGCAGCGCCAGCGGCAGGGGTGGAGCCGCCGGCGCCGCCCGATCGGGAGTCCCCTCGTCCGGGGGAGCGGAGAGGTTGTCCCAGCGCATGGAGCTCATTCGAACATGTGTACGAACAAAGCGCAAGTGACGCTGCGGACACCGCGCGCCGCCGTGCCCCGGGGCGGGGCAGGATGGGGGCATGGAGACGTCGACCTTCGTCTACGACGGCGACTGCGCCTTCTGCACCCGGTGCGCGCAGTTCATCGAGCGTCGGATCCCGACCGGCGCCCGGGTGGTCCCGTGGCAGTTCGCCGACCTGGCGGCGCTGGGCCTGACGGAGGCCGAGTGCGAGGAGGCGGTCCAGTGGGTGGGCGCCGACGGCTCCCGCGCCGCCGGGCCGGACGCCATCGCCCGGCTGCTCGGCGACAGCGGCCCGCTCTGGCGGTTCGCCGGGGCCGGACTGCGCCTTCCCCCGGTACGCGCCGCGGCCTGGCCCGCGTACCGCTGGGTGGCCCGCAACCGGCACCGGCTGCCGGGCGGCACGGCCGCGTGCGCGCTGCCGCAGGAGGCCCGGGAACGGCTGTACGGCCCGACCGGACGCCCGGGCCCGACCGCCTGACCGGCCGGGTGGCCGTGGTCAGGCGGGCGCGGTCGAGGACGGGTCGGGGGCCGGTGCCGGCGAGAGGGGCGCCGTCGCGGGCGCCGTCGGCGCGGCGGGCGGCGGACGGCCGAGCAGACGCCGGACGAACACCACCGGACGGACCTTCTCCAGCGCCAGGAAGCTGGTCATCGCCACCAGGTGCGGCGCGAACGAGATGGTGATCGTCGCGATGGTCACCAGGTGGAACGAGTAGAAGAAGCCGACGGTCATCGTCCGCCACCGCGCCGGCAGCACGAACACCAGCGGGCTGAGCAGCTCGAACGCCAGGATGCCGAACTGCGCCACGATCAGCAGGTGCGGCACCTGCGCGATCAGGTCGGCGAGGTCGGTGCCGCGCCGGATGATCGCGCGGGCCAGCACCGAACCGTTCGCCCAGTCCAGGCCGCCGAAGCGGAACTTGGCCCAGGCGGCGAGGAAGTACGTGCAGATGACCGAGATCTGGGTGACCCGCAGCGCCCAGCCGCCCGCCTCGGTACGGGTCGGGTCGCCGTGCCGGGCGCGGCCGGCGGTGGGCAGCACGGCCAGCGCCACCAGGAGCGCGAAGCGGTCGTGGTCGACCTTGCCGTAGCTCATCGCCACGATCATCCACTCGAAGTACAGCGCGAAGACCGTCCAGCCGAGCAGCCGGTGCGCCCGGCCGGTGGCGGCGAGCAGCGCGGTGACCAGCAGCGCCCAGAACACCACGCCGACCAGGGCGGGGGTGGGGGTGGGCAGCGGGAGCAGCCGGCCGACGAGCAGCGGCTGGTAGAGGTCGCCGGGCACGTCGACCCGGGTGCGTACCCAGGGCGTGAACACCACCAGGTCGGCGGCGACGAAGAGGTAGACCAGGGTGCGGAACGCGGCGATCCGGCCGCGCGGGACCGCCTCGGTCAGCCAGGCGGTCATCCGCCGGTCTCCCAGCGCACGGCCGTCTCGTCGGTCCACCTGCCGGTCGGGCGGCCGCCCTGGATGTCGAACCAGCGGACCACGATGCGCACCTCGACCAGGTCGGGGGCGTCGGGGTGGCGTTCGGCGTACGCGTCGGCGACGGTCCGCAGCAGGCTCGGGTCGGCGGCGTAGCGGTTCTGCTGGCCCTCGATCTCGGCGCGGCGGATGCCGGTGGCGTCCTGGCCGAGCGGGACCACCGCGCCGGTGCGGTCCACGCCCTCGACCCGGGTGTCCGGGGCGGGCGCGTTCGGCGGGTCGGAGGTGGAGTACATCCGGAACGGCCCGAACGGGAAGTCGTCGTCGGTGCCGCGCACGGTGCCCAGGAGCAGCAGCGCCAGGCCGAGCAGGGTGGCGCCCACTCGGACCGCGCGCCCGCGGGCGGTCAAGGTCTCCATCGCATGGTGACGATACGGGAGTGAAGCGGCCGAAAGTGTCCCTCAGTCGGCCATTCCTCACTGTCCGTCCCGGCGGTGCGGCGGGCGTGGAAACGCCGCCGGCCGGCCCCTGGGGGTCGTCCGGCGGCGTCGGGTACGTCAGTGGTTGTGCTCGGCCAGCTTCTTGCGGACGTCGTCCATGTCCAGCGCCTGGACCTGTTCGATCAGGTTCTCCAGCGCGGACTCCGGCAGCGCGCCCGGCTGGGCGAACACGATCACGCCGTCACGGATCGCCATGATCGTCGGGATGGAGCTGATGTTGAACTTCGCCGCCAGCTCCTGCTGCGCCTCGGTGTCGACCTTGCCGAAGGCGATGTCCGGGTGCTTCTCCGAGGACCGCTCGTAGACCGGGGCGAAGCGCTTGCACGGGCCGCACCAGTCCGCCCAGAAGTCGAGCAGGACGATCCCGTCCTGGCCGGTCACCTCGTCAAAGTTGGCCGTGGTCAGCTCAACCGTTGCCATTGCTCTCTCCGATCACCGCGGATTGTCGTACGCCCGGTGGAACCAGGGTCAGTCCGTCCGAATTCCCGGCACGGTGGGGGCGAAACGCACAGCGCCCGGACGGTGACCCTGGGCACATCGAACTCTATCTGTGCGGGCCGCTCGTGCGGAACGCAAATGCATGCCGCACTTGCGTGACGGGACGTGATGGGAGCGTTTCCAAGGAGATCACGCACAGTTCTGGCTACGAATCAGTAACTTCGGGCTTGACGAGCATCTATCCAGCCTGCGGAGATCGCTTACCGACAGTGCGTCGGTGACTTTCCGTAGTGTTACGAAAAGGTAAATGTGACCTCCGTCTCTGTTGATGTGGTGCGCCGTACGGCAGAATTCTTCGCATCAGAGCGTGGGCGGCGGGTGCCGGGGAGGGCCCCGCCGCTCATTGCGTCCGGACCTCGGTGGCCCCCGGTGTGACATTTCCGCCGCGCGAGCGCCCCGCACCTCGCCTTAACAAGCGATAAGGCATGCTGTGCCGAACTCCATCGCCGCCTGTCGAAGGGGACAAAGATGCAGTTCGGCCGCTACTACGAGGAGTTCGAGGTCGGCGCGGTCTACCGGCACTGGCCGGGCAAGACGGTCACCGAGTACGACGACCACCTCTTCTGCCTGCTCACCATGAACCACCACCCGCTGCACATGGACGCGCACTACGCCGAGTCCGCCTCGCAGTTCAAGCGCAACGTGGTGGTCGGCAACTACATCTACTCGCTGCTGCTCGGCATGTCCGTGCCGGACGTCAGCGGCAAGGCGATCGCCAACCTGGAGATCGAGTCGCTGCGGCACGTCGCGCCGACGTTCCACGGCGACACCATCTACGGCGAGACGACGGTCCTGGACAAGCGGGAGTCGGCCTCCAAGCCCGACCGGGGCGTGGTCGCCGTCGAGACCCGCGGCTACAACCAGGACGGCACGCTGGTCTGCGTGTTCCGCCGCAAGGTCATGGTCCCCAAGAAGGAGTACGCGGCCGCCGCCGTCCCGGACGGCGTCGACCCGGAGCGTCCCAGCTTCCCCGAGCCGCGCTGACCCGCGTCCGTCCGGCTCACCGGGCCTCGTTCTCCGTTCGGCGGGGACGGGGCCCGGATCTCGTCCGGAGGCATATGCTCGGGCTGGAGGTGCCCATGAGCCACTCCGAAGCCGCAGAGCCGCCTTCCGCCGGTCGCCGCGCCGCGCCGCTCACCACCGCCGCGTACTCCGCGACGGAGTGGGACCTGCTCACCGACCTGCCCGGCCGCGTGCTGGTCGCCGCCGCGGCGCCCGGGCCCGGGCGTCCGCCGCGCGGTGTCGCCGCCGGCCTCGCCGGTCTGGACGCGGTGGCCGCCGGACGCGCCTTCGACAGTGATCTCGTCCGCGCCGTGGTGGCCGCCATCTACGCCCGCCACGACGGCGCAACCGAGCGGGACGAGCGCCTGACCGACCTGGTCGACCTGCTGGCCGCCGCCCGGGCCGCGGTACGGGTGCTGCGCCGCCGCGCCGATCCGGCCGACTCGGCGGCGTACCGGCAGTGGGTGGAGTCGGTCGCCGCCCGCGTGTGCCGCGCCGGGCAGACCACGCCGAGTCCCGCCGACCGGCGTTTCCTCGACCGGCTGGGCGGCGCGCTCGACCTGCGCTGACGCGCGGCGCCGCCGGGCCGTACCCTCGGCAACCGTGACCGACGACCAGCTCGACGTGGGTGTGGGACCGTGGCCCGGTGACCCGCCGGACGACCCGCGCTACGACCCGGAGCTGCTCGTCGCCGGTGACCGGCGCAACGTGGTGGACCGGTACCGCTACTGGCGGCGCGAGGCGGTCGTGGCCGATCTGGACCGGCGGCGGCACGAGTTCCACGTGGCGATCGAGAACTGGCAGCACGACTTCAACATCGGGACCGTGGTCCGCAACGCCAACGCCTTCCTCGCCGCCGAGGTGCACATCGTCGGGCGGCGGCGGTGGAACCGCCGGGGCGCCATGGTGACCGACCGCTACCAGCACGTCCGGCACCACCCGACGATCGAGGAGTTCGTCGCCTGGGCGCGGGACGAGAGCCTGCCGGTGGTCGGGATCGACAACCTGCCCGGCTCACGGCCGATGGAGACCGCCGTGCTGCCGCGCCGCTGCGTGCTCCTCTTCGGTCAGGAGGGACCCGGCCTGTCCCCGGTGGCGCGGTCGGCCTGCGACGCGCTCTTCTCGATCGCCCAGTACGGCTCGACCCGGTCCATCAACGCGGGCGTGGCCAGCGGCATCGCCATGCACGCCTGGATCCGGTCGTACGCCGGGCCGCCGCCGGACTGACGCCGCGGTTCCACCACCGGACGGAAATCCCACGCCGGTCGGCCCGCCCCGCTTGACGCCCCGCCGTGCGGGGGCGACGGTGAGGGTGTGACTGTCGCGGTGAGTTGTCCGAGATGCGCCGGGCCGGTACGCGAGCCGGACCTGATGCACGCCGAGCACCGGTGCCTGCGCTGCGGCCCGGTCGCGCCGCTGCACGTGCCCGAGCGCATCAACGACGAGATCATGGCCAGCGTGGTCGAGCGGATGGCGGCCGACCCCGACCCGACCGGCCGGCTCCGGATGCCGCTGTGGTGCCCGTGGCCGCTCCCACCGGGTTGGACGCTCACCGGCGTGGCCTGGGCGGGCGACGAACGCGCTGGAGTCCGGGCCACGCTGGTCGCCTGCGCCGGACCGGCCCCGCTGGACGGTGGACCGGCCGACCTGATCTTCGTCGCCGAGGAACCCGGCATCGGTCTCGGTTCCCGCTTCGCGGGACTGCCCGGCCCCGATCCCGGTCCCCAGGTGGAGGAGGCGTTGACCGATCCCGGCCCTGGTCATCCCGAGCGGCTGCCGCACGCGAAGATCCGCGTTGGCGGCCATCCGACTCCACTGTGGCTCGTACGCTCCGAAACGGATCGAAGCGCGTACGCCGGCGAGGCTCGGGGAATGTGGCTCCATGCGATAGCCTGGCCGGCGAGTGCGGGTCACCTCCTCGCGGAAGAAGTCGTGCTGCACGACCTCACCGAGTGGACACCGCCCGAACTCGTGTACGGCGCACCGTCTCCGTACCTGCACGGACGGGCCTGACCGCCCGCACCGGTGAGTCGGAGAGCGGACGCAGATATTCACGGTAAGACACCATGCTGATACTCTGGGTGCCGCTGCGGTAAACGGACCCGGCGCCGCGCGAGAGGATGGCCCGCTATGGTCAAGAAGGTCCTCACCTGGGCCGGCATCGCATTCTTGATCTTCTTCGTTGCGTACCGGCCCAACTCCGCCGCCGACGTCTTCAAGTCTCTCGGCGGCGGCATCATGGACATCGCGCAGGGCTTCGGCGACTTCTTCACCAACCTCGTCGCCTAGCCGCCCATGGGAAGCCCCTCCGGTCCACCCTTCGACCCGGACGACCCCGACCGGGCACGCCGGGAGCGCGACACCGAGCCGATCCCCCGGATCGACCCGGACGAGCCGCCCAGCGCCTACGGCCCCGGCCCGTACGCGGACGCGGACGACGCCGGCTACGGCAGCGCGTACACCGGTGAGGGGCGGTCCGGCCGGGCCTGGGCACGGGATCCGGACGGCTTCCCGGACCAGCCGATCTCCGAGGAGGAGCTGGCCGGGCTGCGGTCCGACGCCACCGGCATGGCACCCCGCCGGGTGCTGCCGTTGGAGGACGAGCCCAGCTCGCTCGTGGCGCGTTACCTCTTCCCCACCGAGCGCTACCGGGGCGAGTGGAAGCGGCACTGGATCCACCTCACCACCCCGATCATCGTCGGCGTGGCGGCCACGTTCGTGCTCGGCTACCTCTCCGGCTTCCTCGCCGGGCGGGACGTCGGCGCGCTGACCACCGTCGCCGTGCTGCTCTGGTTCGGCGTGATGGGCTGGGTCGCCTGGAAGGTCGCCGACTGGTGGTACGACCGGTTCATCCTCACCAACAAGCGGGTGATGGTGGTCAACGGGATCATCACCCGCCAGGTCGCGATGATGCCGCTCACCCGGGTCACCGACATGAAGTACGAGCAGAGCCCGACCGGCCGCGCGCTCAACTACGGCACGTTCGTGCTGGAGTCCGCCGGCCAGGAACAGGCACTCCGGGTGATCAAGAACTTGCCCAACCCGAACGAGCTCTACCTGCGCGTGGTCGAGGAGATGTACGAGCCGCAGGCGGTCGAGGCACGGCTGGGCAAGGAGGCCGACGAGGCGAAGGCCGACGACGGAGCTTGAAAGTTTTCGTCCGAACATCGGATGAACTGCACACCTTCCGCCATCGACCTGACCGACCGGGCCGTGGCATCCTGCCAGGCAGGACGGGGGGAGATGAGCGTGGTGAGCAGAGATCCGCTGGAGGAGGAGTTCCGCGAATTCGTCGCGGCCCGGTCCGGCGCGCTGCTGCGCACCGCCTACCTGCTCGCCGGTGACTGGGCCACCGCCGAGGACCTGCTCCAGACCGCGCTCACGAAGACCTACCTGGCCTGGAAGCGGCTCGGCGGGATCGAGGCCATCGAGCCGTACGCCCGCCGGGTCCTGGTCAACACGTCCACCAGCTGGTGGCGGCGCCGCTGGCACGGCGAGCGCCCCACCGAGGTGCTGCCGGAGCACGCCGGCGTCGACGAGATCGAGCAGCAACTCGACCGGGACGCGCTCTGGCGGCACCTGCAGGCGCTGCCCGCCCGGCAGCGGGCCGTACTGGTGCTGCGCTTCTACGAGGACATGTCCGAGGCGCAGACCGCCGCGCTGCTGGAGATCTCCCCGGGCACCGTCAAGAGCCAGACCTCCCGGGCGCTCAACACGCTGCGTCGCCGCCTGGGCTCCGAGGCGGCCCTGAGCCTGCCCGAGCCCGCGTCTCCGCCGCCCGCCCCGGCCGGCCGGCCGGGGCCGCCCGCGCGCGGAAACGAGCAGTCCGTGCCCCGGACCCCGGCGCCGCGACCCGCAGCCCGGGTGCCGCAGCCGGTACCGCCACCGGCGGCCCCGGTCCGCCCCGCCGTTCCGATCCCGGCGGAGAGCCGATGACCGGCATCCGGCACGACTGTGACAACCGGACCGGTGGCCCGGAGCGTCCATTGGCCGTGAGCGACGACGAGCTGGAGCGGGCGCTGCGGGAGACGCTGTCCCGCCGCGTCGCCACGTCCCGGCCGCTACCAGTCGACCCGGCCGGAGAGGTGCTGCGCCGGGCACGCCGCACCGGCCGGCGGCGTACGCTCACCGGCCTGGCCCTGGCCGGGGTCGCCACCGTGTTCGTCACCACCGGCGTGGCCCAGTTCAGCGCCTCCGGCGGCGACGGCGGCACCCCCACAGTCGTGCTCGGCGACCCGCCCGGGCTCACCCCGTCCCCGCTGGCCTCGGGGCCCCCGATCACCCGCTTCGGGCCGGTCCGCGCCGAACTCGACCTGCTCGTCGGCGACCGGCTGGACACCAGCGGCGGCGAACGGCGGCAGCTGACCGGGGTCAGCGGCGTCGAACGGGCGCAGCGCGTCCACGACCGCGAGGGCTGGCTGATGACCTCGGCCGCCACCGCCGCCGGTCGTACCCTCTGGTGGGTTCCGGCCAACGGCACCGCGCCGCAGGTCATGCTCGCCGCCGCGGAGGCGGTCGCGATCTCCCCGGACGGGCGGCAGGTCGCCTGGCGGGACGGCCCCGAGGTGATCGCCGCCGGGGTGGTCGCCGGGCAGCTCATCGCGCCGGTCCGGACCCCCGCGCCCGACGGCGCCGTGCCGGTCGGGTTCGCCGGCGACGCCGTGCTGATCCAGCAGCCCGGCGAGGGCGGGGTGAGCGTCTGGGAACGCGCGCTCGGTGGGCAGCCGGCGCCCGCGAACCCGGACGTGCGCGCCGTCTACGGCACCCGGCCCGACGGCCGCCTGGTCGGCCTGATCACCGCCGACCGGCCCGGGCAGCACTGCCTGGCCCTGCTCGACCCGGCCCGCGACCTCGCGCCGGTGCGTACCGGATGCGGGGTGAAGCTGGCCGCCGACGGACTCGGCGGGGTGTCCGCCGACGGCCGGTGGCTGCTCGCGAACGGCAACGCCCGCTCCGCCCTGCTGGTCGACCTGGCCGACCCGGGCGCCTCCCCGGCCGCGCACCCGGCCGGCCCGGTGCTGGCCGGCGACGTGGCCTGGACCCACGCGGGCGTGGCGCTGCACGTGGACGCGACCGGCGGGCTGGTCCGGGTCAAGCCGGAGCGGGTGCTGGCCGGGGACCGGCCGACGGCGTCGCCTGTCGAAGGGCTGGCGCCGGGGGACCGGCCGGTGGTGGTGGCCGACGTCCCCG
The DNA here is from genome assembly GCF_017872985.1 of Micromonospora sp. HB375. Taxonomy (NCBI): domain Bacteria; kingdom Bacillati; phylum Actinomycetota; class Actinomycetes; order Micromonosporales; family Micromonosporaceae; genus Micromonospora; species Micromonospora sp. HB375. The sequence continues at coordinate 635,900 of NZ_JAGGJO010000001.1, forward strand.
CCGCTCCGGAAGGCGCGTAGCGTCGGGCGGGTGAGCGATCCGGCCCGCATCGACCTGCACACCCACTCCACCGCCAGCGACGGCACGCTGACCCCGCCCGAGCTGGTCCGGGCCGCCGCCGACGCCGGGCTCGACGTGGTGGCGCTCACCGACCACGACACCACCGCCGGCTGGGCGCCGGCTGTCGCCGCGCTGCCGCCCGGCCTCACCCTGATCCGCGGCGCGGAGATCTCCTGCCGCTGGTTCGGCGTCGAGCCGGCGATCCCGCTGCACCTGCTCGCGTACCTCTTCGACCCGGCCGAGCCGGAACTGGCCGCGGAGCTGGCCCGGGTCCGGCAGGCCCGCGAGGAACGCGGCGAGCGCATCGTGCGGCTGCTCCAGGCCGACGGCATCCAGGTGAGCTGGACGGAGATCCTGGCCGGCGCGGACGGCGGCACCGTGGGCCGCCCGCACATCGCGCAGGCGCTGATCCGGGCCGGACTGGTCGCCACCACGAGCGAGGCGTTCGGGCCGGACTGGCTCGGCGAGCGGTACCGGCTGCCCAAGGACGACATCGAGGTGTTCCGCGCGGTGGCGCTGGTGCGGGCGGCCGGCGGCGTGCCCGTCTTCGCCCACCCGAGAGCCAGCCGGCGCGGCCGGATCGTGCCGGACGAGCTGATCGCGGACCTGGCCGCGGCCGGCCTGGCCGGCCTGGAGGCCGACCACGAGGACCACGACGCGGCCGAGCGGGAGCACGTCCGCCGGCTCGCCGCCGAGCTTGGGCTGCTGGTCACCGGCTCGTCCGACTTCCACGGCACGCACAAGACCGTCCGGCTCGGCGCGCACACCACCGGACCCGAGGCGTACGAGCGGATCGTCGCGCTGGCCCGCGGGGTGACCCCTGTCGCTTCGAGCTGAAGCGCTCCGGCGGCACGGCTACCGTGTCCGCGTGGATCTCAAGCTCTTCGGCGAGGTCTTCGTGACCCTGCTGGTGATCGTCGACCCGCCCGGAATGATGCCCATCTTCCTCGCGCTCACCGGGCCGTTGACGGCGCGCGACCGGAACCGGGCCGCCTGGCAGGCCGTGGCGCTGGCGCTCGGGGTCATCGTGATCTTCGCGGTGGCGGGGCAGACGATCCTGGCGTACCTGCACGTCGACCTGCCCGCGCTCCAGGCCGCGGGCGGCCTGCTGCTGATCCTGGTCGCGCTGGAACTGCTGACCGGCAAGTCGGACGACCCGAGCCAGCAGGTCACCTCCAACATCGCGCTGGTGCCGCTCGGCACCCCGCTGCTGGCCGGGCCGGGCGCCATCGTGGCCACCATGCTCTTCGTCCAGCAGGCCGGCGGCGGCGTCGACTACCTGGCCATCGGGCTGGCCATCGTCGCGGTGATGGTCACCGTCTGGGTGGTGCTGCGCTTCTCCGGCGGGATCGTCAAGGTGCTGCGCCCCGGCGGCATCGAGGTGCTGACCCGCATCGCCGGCCTGCTGCTGGCCGCCATCGCCGTGCAGCTCATCGCCGACGCGATCGCCGCGTTCGTGACCCAGTACCTCAACAACGCCTGAGCGCTTCGTCCGCTGTCGTACCGGGGTGGCAGGATCTCAGGGGTGCGACGCCAGTCAGCAGCCAGTGGCTCCCGGGCTCCCCGACCGCGCGCCGAGCAGTCCGAGCAGCTCGGCTTCGAGGGCATGCCGGAGCGCCTGTTCGTCTGCACACCGAGCAAACTCGGCGCGTACGCGGACTGTCCCCGCCGCTACCGCTACGCCTACGTGGACCGGCCCGCGCCGCCCAAGGGCCCGCCGTGGGCGCACAACTCGCTCGGCGCGAGCGTCCACACCGCGCTGAAGAACTGGTACGCGCTGGCCCCCGACCGCCGCCGCCCCGAGGTGCTCGGCACGCTGCTCAAGGGCACCTGGGTCCGCGAGGGCTACCGCGACGACGAGCAGGAACGCGACGCCTTCCGGCGGGCGCTGACCTGGCTGGAGAGCTACGTGGCGGGCCTCGACCCGGCCGACGAGCCGGTCGGCGTGGAACGGGTCGTCGCGGTGAAGACCGCGGTGCTCGCGTTCAACGGCCGCACCGACCGGATCGACTCGCGTCCCGGCCCGGACGGGCGGCCCGAACTGGTCATCGTCGACTACAAGACCGGTCGCACCGGCCTCGACACCGACGACGCGCGCGGCTCGCAGGCGCTCGCGCTCTACGCGTACGCGGCCGAGCGGGTGTTCCGCAAGCCGTGCCGCCGGGTCGAGCTGCACCACCTGCCCACCGGCACCGTCGCCGCGCACGAGCACACGCCGGAGTCCCTGCACCGGCAGCTCACCCGCGCCGAGGACACCGCCCGCGACATCATGGCCGCCGAACGCGCAGTGGCCGACGGCACCGACCCCGACGCGGCGTTCCCCACCGAGCCGGGGCCGCGGTGCGGCTGGTGCGACTACCGGCGTACCTGCCCGACCGGCGCGCAGACCCCCGGCAAGGAGCCCTGGTCCGCCGTCGAGCGATTCGCCGACCAGGACTGAGCGCGCGTCGCCGTCAGGCCGCGGTCAGGCGGGCGGCGCGTTCCTTGGCGGCCTGCTGCAACGGGCCCTCCCGGTAGCGCCGGGGCACCGCGGCCAGCGCCAGCCGCAGCGCCCGCGCGCTCAGGTCCGCCGACAGCGCGGTGGTGGGCAGGCCCAGCCCGCCGTAGAGCCGCAACGCCCACGGCGGCAGCATCCCCAGCGCGGTGGCGGCGATCCCCAGGTACGCCCAGCGCGGCGGCCCCAGGTTCAGGCCGACCCGCGCCGGCAGGCTGACCTTCCACGGGATCGGCGGCGCGGTCAGGAACAGCGCCGTCTCGGCCGCCTCCCGGGTCATCCGCAACTGCGGGCGTACGTCCCGGTAGTAGTCGGCCACCTCGGCGGTGGTGCCCGGCACGTCGTCCGGGTCCAGCCCCACCAGGGCCGCCGACCGGCGCTGCTCGGTGTAGTAGCCGTCCACCTCGTCGTCGGTGAGCGCCAGACCGGCACGCCGGGCGGTGCTCACGAACGACTCGATCTCGGTGACGTGCACCCAGCGCAGCAGCTCCGGCTCGTCGACGCGGAACTCCTCGCCGGTGAACGGGTCGGTGGCGCGCATCCGGGCGTGCCGCGCACGCACCCGCCGCCCGGCCGCCTGCGCCTCGGCCGTGGTGCCGTAGATCGTCGTCCCCACGTACGTCGCCGTGCGGACCAGCCGGCCCCAGGCGTCCGAGCGGTAGTTGCTGTTCTGCGCGACGCCCGCCATCGCACGCGGATGCAGCGCCTGGAGGTAGAGCGAGCGCAGGCCGGCGACGATCAGGATCGGTTCCTCGTGCACCTTCCACGTGACCGAACCCGGACCGAACAGGCCGAGGTCGTCAGTGTCCACCGATCAAGAGTGCCACGGCGTTCGCCGGTCACCCCCGGGTCGGTGTCCTCGGTGCGGCGCCCTCGGTGCTCGCTCAGTCGTCGGCGGAGCGGCGCGACTGGCAGGCCGGGCAGAGACCCCAGAAGGTCACCTCGGCCTCGTCCAGCTCGAAGCCGTGCGCCACGTTCGGGTCGAGGCACGGCGCGCTGCCCACCGCGCAGTCGACGTCGGCGATCTCGCCGCAGCCCCGGCACACCACGTGGTGGTGGTTGTCGCCGACCCGCGCCTCGTACCGCGCGGGGCTGCCGGCCGGCTCGATCCGGCGGGACAGCCCGGCTCGGGACAGCGCGCCGAGCACGTCGTAGACGGCCTGGGTGGAAACGGAGTCGATCCGCTGACGGACCCGGCGGGTGATCTCGTCGACCTCCAGGTGCCCACCGGCGGAGAGCACGTCCAGCACGGCGAGACGCGGTCGCGTGACCCGTAGGCCCCTCGACCGGAGCAGTTCCTCACCCGTGGACATGAATCCATGACAGCACGCAGGTGACAGGCCGACAAGCGAGCGTGCTCGCGGGTGGCCGGGGCCACAGGTGAACCGGCGGGGCCGCGTCTGCGTGTGTGGGGTTACACAGCCTCGCGACGTACGCTGTGCGCGCCTAACCACCCACTCGCCGGAGGTGTCGGTGTTCAGGGAATTCAACGGTCTGCCGCTGCACGTGCTCGTCATTCACGCGGTGGTGGTGCTCGTGCCGCTGCTGGCGCTGTTCGCCATCGCGTACGGATTGCTGCCGCGCTGGCGGCACCGGCTGGACTGGGCGGTCGCCGCGCTGGCCGTGATCACCCCGGCGGTCGCCTGGGTCGCGACCGAGTCCGGCGAGGAGCTGGAGGGGATCCTGCGCGCGAAGGGCTACCCGCCGGACCGGCTCCAGCAGATCAGTGAGCACGCCGAGTACGGCGACACCCTGTTCTGGTTCTCGCTCGGTCTCGGCGCCGCGGCGCTGCTGCTGGTGCTGTCGGCGAGCAGGTTCGCCCGCGCCCGGAACCTGCCCCGCTGGCTGCCGATCGTGCTCACCGTCGCGGTGGCGGTGCTGGCGGGCTTCGCGCTCGTGTACGTCTACCTGACCGGTGACAGCGGCGCCAAGATGGTGTGGGACGGCATCGTCTGAGCGTTGCCGCTCAGAACAGCAGCCGCGAGCAGAGCAGGCAGGTGAGCAGCACCAGCACCACGGCGACGACTGCCCCGACGCCGTAGGTGAGCCGCTGCGCGCGCTGCTCCGCCTGATCCATCGCGGCCATGTCCTGCGGCGGAAGCCGGCGGGGCGGCGCCGGCTGGACGTGCACCGGTGGCCGCCAGCCGGGCGGCGGAGGCGTGCTCGGCGGCGGTCCGGCGTAGCCACCGGCAGCCGGGTCACCGGCGGACCGGCCCGGCCAGGGCCCGCCGGCCACCGTCCAGCCGCCGGCCGACTCCGGCTTGGCCCACGGGCTCTCGGTGGCCGCCTCGCGCGACCACGGGCTGTTCGGCCCGGACGCCCCGGAGGTGTCGGCGGCGGTGACTCCCGTTCCAGCGGCGCCGACCCCGGTCGGCTGGCTCCCGGCTTCGCCGGGTCCGGGCGCGTCCCACCCGGCGTGGTCGGCGGGGTGGCTCACGGGTCCGTGTTCGGCCGGGCGGCCCACGGGTCCAGAATCGGCGGGGTCGCCCACAGGCCCTGGGTCGCCCACAGGCCCTGGGTCGCCCACAGGCCCTGGGTCGCCCACAGGCCCTGGGTCGCCCACAGGCCCTGGGTCGGCCTGGCCGGAGCCCGACCCGCCCGGGCGGGACGCCCCGGCGTCGTTCTCCTCGCCCGCGGCCTGTTGCTCCGGGCGTCGCCAGGTCTCGTCGTCGGGGCTGCCACCGCTCGGCGTCGTCACGCCGTCCGACGCTACCAACGCCCCGGCCGGTCGGCCGCCCGACACCGACACCTCGGCGCGTACCTCTTGCGCGGCGGGGCTCCGACCCGCTGCCGGGCCCGACGAGATCGAGTGGCCGTTCAGGGTCGCGCCCGGTCTGTGTCTGGCTGTTCGGAATCACGGTGCAGTCCGCGCCGGGCTGTTCCCGATCGCAGCCGTGGCGGCGCCGGACGTCGCGGGGTCGAGGTGGCCGCCGTTCCGGCGGTATCGTTGCTGCTCGTGACCGACCCCGGCATCCGGGCACCGCGCGGCGACGACGACCGCGTGGTCGACCTCAGCGAAGACTTCGTGGTGCTGCCCGAACAGACCACCGACGACACCGACCGCGGCTGGGGCGAGCGCCCCGGCGGCAACGACGACTGGCTGCTCGCCGAGCGCCCGCCGCACTGGGACTGACCGCGGCTCCGCGTCACCCGCGTACGACCACGGCGAAGCGGCTGCCCTCCGGCAACCCGACCGCCCGGCGCGCCTGCTCGGGCGGCAGCGCCAGGTAGAGCGCGGAGGACCCGTCGACCGCCCCGGCGGCGCCGACCACGTCGAGCACCAGCGCACGCGGCGCCAGCAGCGTGGGGTCAGCCGACCCGCCGGCGGGCACCACCATCAGATCGACCCGGGCACCTGGACGCAGCACCGCGAGGGCGGCCGGCTCGGCCAGCCGGATCGGCACACCGACCGCACCGGCCGGCAACGCGCGTGGCCCGTCGGGCGGCGGACCGGCCGGCGTCGTCGAGGCGGCCGGGGGAGCCCCGGGTTGGCAGGACGGAGGTGTCTGGAGCACCGCCGCGGCCAGTCCCAGCAGCACCGCGACGAGTGCCACCCGCAGTAGCGTCCGGCGTCGCGGCAATCCGCGCCAGCGGACCGGACGCAACGTCGCCTCGCCACCCGCCACCGCTGCCTCCCACCGTCGGCCAACCTTCCGACCCGCAGGCTAGGGCCGAGCCATCGTCGCCCGCGGCCCCACCGCTTGCCCCTGTGGATAACCCGCCGTCCTGTGCACAACCGCTGCCCGGGCGGGGTCCGGCGCCACCACTTCGGGGAGGTGGTCACATCCGGAGTGGCCGGGGCCGCCAGTTCGGGGAAGTGGCGCTATCTCGGCGAGCTGATGCAGCAACCTCGCCGAGGTGGTGAGCAGCGCGCGAGTGGTCGGGAGCGGGCGCTCCATCGTGCGGGGCGGCCATACGCAACGTGGCCGCCCCGGAAACGGGACGGCCACGAGCGCGAAAGCGTTGGTCAGGAGGAACTGGACGCCGCCGGCGCCTTGCTCGCCGTCGACCCGGAACCCGAACCAGAGCCGGAACCCGAACCGGACGACGACCCCGAAGAAGAGGACGACGACGAACCGGACGAGGTCGAACCAGACGACGTCGAACCGGACGACGAGGACGACTCGGACTTGGCCGGCTTGTTCGCGGCGCTGCTCCCGTTGTCGGACCCGGACGTACGGGAGTCCGTGCGGTAGAAGCCGGAGCCCTTGAACACGATGCCCACCGAGTTGAAGAGCTTTCGCAGCCGCCCCTCACACGCCGGGCACTCGGTCAGCGGGTCGTCCGAGAAGGACTGCACCGCCTCGAGCTGGTGGCCGCACGCGGTGCAGGCGTACTGGTACGTGGGCACGTTCTCCTCCGGATCTTGGCACGGCCTGTTGGCACTCGTGGTATTCGAGTGCCAATGGTGCGTCATGACCCCCGGGTTCGTCCAGCGGAAGCGCCCGGGCCCACACCCGGGACGGCCACCAACCCGTCCGCCGGAGTGATCACACAGTGCACCGGGCGGTCGTGCGGCTGGGCGGGGACCGCCTCGACCAGCTCGCCGTCGTGCAGGAGAGCCACCGTCGGCACGGTGGCGGGCACCCGGGCGAGCGCCCGGTCGTACGAGCCGCCGCCGCGGCCCAGCCGGATGCCCCGGCGGTCCACGGCTACCGCCGGCACCACTACGAGTCCCGCCGCGGCCACTGCGGCGCGGCCCCGGGCCGGCGCGGTCGGCTCGCGCATGCCCCGGCCGGCGGCGCGCAGCGACTCCCGCCCGGTGTAGGGGGCCCAGTCCAGGTCCAGGTCGTCGCAGAGTACCGGCAGCAGCAGCTCGGCGTCGGGCGGCAGCGCGGCCCGCAGCACCTCGGGCAGGTCGTCCCCGCCGGGCTCGGAGGCGACCGGCACGTACGCGCTCATCCTGGCCGGTCGCAGCCGGCGTACCAGGGTCACCAGCTCGGCCTGGACGGCGGCCGCCGCGACCGCGCGCTCGGGCGCGGACAGCGACCGGCGGGCGGCGAGCAGCGCGACGCGCATCTTCTGCTTCGCATCGTGCGCTTCATCCGAAAATTCCGGCACGCAACACTCCTGACGCAACGCTTGCCTAATGGTCGCTCTGTGTCAGCATCGCACCAAGGGGCGCGGAACTTCCGGGGGGAAGCTTGACGCTACGCGGGCGGTTGACGGCAGCCTTCCTCGCGGTGGTGCTCGGCCCCGTCCTGCTCGGCGCGCTCTTCGTCGGGGCGACGTTGAGCGCCGTCGACCGGAGCCGCGCCACCGAGCGACTGGGTCTGGCCGCGGCCGGTGTGCGTACCTCGATCGACGCGCTCTGCCAGCAACTGCGCGCGGCGGCCGACGCGGTCGCGCTGGTGGCCGACCCGGTCGCCCGGCCGCGTGCGGCCGACCAGGTGGTCGGCCGGGGGCTCGCCGCCGGCGTGCTGATCGCCGACGCCGCCGGCCGCACCAGCTACGCCACGGCGGGCGGTCCGCCCGGGCGCTGGCAGGACTGCGCGGGCGCCCCCGCCACCCCGATCGGCGCGCTCTCCGCTCAGGTGCGGCTGCGCGACCCGGCCGGCGCCGACCTCGGCGCGGTCGCCGCGGCGCAGCCCGTCGACCGGGCCTTCGTGGCGCGGCTCGCCGCCGTCACCGGCGTCGCGGTCACCCTCCTCGACGCCCCCGGGCAGATCACCCACACGACCGAAGAGCAGGGGGTACGCGCAGCGGTGCTGGCCGCCGCCGGCAAGGCGCGCGGGAACGGCGTGGCCGGGACGGGCGACGGCCGGTACGTGCGCCGGGTGGGCCCGATGCCCGGTCAACCGCTGCCGCTGGTGCTCTCGATTCCCGGCGAGCGCCCACCCGGCCTGTACGGCGCGCTGATCGCGGCGGTGGCGCTCGCCGCCCTGCTGGCCGTGCTGACCGCGTGGCGGCTAGCCCGGGTGACCACCCGGCCGCTGGGCGAGCTGGCCGGGGCGGTGGACCGGGTGGCGCAGGGCGACCTGAGCGCCCGGGTGCCGGTGCGCAGCCGGGACGAGATCGGGCGGCTGGCCAGCGCGTTCAACCGGATGGCCCGGGAGACCGGCAGTTACGTGGCGGCGCTGACCAGCAGCCGGGACCAGCTGCGCAACCACCTCGCCGTGCTCGGCGACACGCTCGCCAGCACGCACGACCTGCAACGCATCCTGCGGGTGATCCTGGACAGCGCGATCGCCGCCACCGGCGCCCGGGCCGGCGCGGTGCTGCTCGTCGACGCCGAGGGCGTGCTCGTCGGCCGGTGCGTCGAAGGGCTGACCGGACGCTGGCCCACGAGCGACCCGGCCGACCCGGCGACGCTGCGGGTCGCGGTCGGCGCCGGGGTGCTCGGCGCGGTCGCCGCCACCGGTGAGCCGCTGCGCGGCCGGTGGACCCCACCCGAAGCCCCGACCGGGGAGCCGTCCTGCGAGACGTACGTGGCGGTGCCGTTCGCCACGCCCGGCGGCGCCGAGTCGCGCGGCCCGGACCGTCCCGGCCACCCGCCCGCCGACGGCGACCCGCCCGGCTCGGCCTGCGCCGCGCTCGGCGTGCTCGTGCTCTACGACCGGCTCGGCGGTCCCGAGTTCCACGACGACGACGTGGTGACGCTGCGGACGTTCGCCGGGCACGCGGCGGTCGCGGTGGAGAACGTCCGGGTGCACGAGGAGGCGCAGCGGCTCTCCCTCACCGACCCGCTGACCGGGTTGTGGAACTACCGCTACCTGCGCGAGTCGATCCGCCGGGAGGTGGAGCGGGCGAACCGGTTCGGCCGGATGCTCAGCGTGCTCGCGCTCGACCTCGACCGGTTCAAGCGCGTCAACGACACCTGGGGGCACGCCGCCGGGGACGCCGTGCTGGTCGAGTTCGCGCGCCGGGTACGCGGCGTGATCCGCGAGGTGGACCTCGCGTTCCGGCAGGGCGGCGAGGAGTTCGTGGTGCTGCTGCCGGAGACCGACGCGCGGGGCGCCACGATCGTCGCCGAGCGGCTCGGCGCGGTCGTACGGGACCAGCCGGTGACTGTCGAGGGAAGCACCGACGAACCGGTGCACGTGCCGGTGACCGTCTCCATCGGCATCGCCGTCTACCCGGACCACGCCGTCGACGGCCAGCAGGTGCTCGACGCCGCCGACGACGCGCTGTACGCGGCGAAGGCCGCCGGACGCGACGGCTACCGGCTGGCCCCCGCGCCCGATCCGGTTCCCACCCAGGAGATCCCGGTGGTGGCCGTGACCGTCAGCCCGCCGGACGGGCTGCCCCGGGCGGGCACGGCGGACGCGCCGGGCACCGTCCAGGGCGGCGCGTCTTCCGGTCCTCACCCGCCGCGGCAGAGCCGTGGCCGATAGTCTCGCGACATGTCGGAGCACTCAGCGAACCCCTCAGCGACCCGCGGTCGCTCCCGCGCGGTCAAGGCCGTGATCCCGGCCGCCGGCCTGGCCACCCGGTTCCTGCCGGCCACCAAGGCGGTTCCCAAGGAACTGCTGCCGGTCGTCGACCGGCCGGTGCTGCAGTACATCGTCGAGGAGGCCGCGCAGGCCGGCATCGACGACATCCTGCTGATCACCGGTCGCGGCAAGACCTCGATGGTCGACCACTTCGACCGCCGGCCCGACCTGGAGGAACGGCTCGCCAAGAAGCCCGAGCTGCTGGCCGAGGTCAAGCGCACCGAGGAACTCGCAGCGATCTACACGGTCCGCCAGCCGGAGCAGCTCGGCCTCGGCCACGCCGTCGGGTACGCCGAGTCGCACGTCGGCGACGCGCCCTTCGCGGTGCTGCTCGGCGACGAGTTCGTCAAGCCGTCCGAGCCGCTGCTGCCGGCCATGCTGGAGCTCCAGGCCCGCACCGGTGGCGTGGTGCTCGCCTTCTTCGAGGTCGACCCGGCCGAGACCAGCCGTTACGGCATCGCGTCGGTCGAGCCCGCCGAGTCGGAGTACGGCGACATCGCCGAGGTCGTCAAGGTCACCGGCATGGTGGAGAAGCCCAGTCCGGAGGAAGCGCCCAGCAACCTGGCGGTCCTCGGGCGGTACGTGCTCCCGGGGAAGATCTTCGACGCGATCCGGCGTACCGACCCGGGCAGCGGCGGCGAGATCCAGCTGACCGACGCGATGGAGCTGCTGCGTACCGAGGGGGTGCCGGTGCACGCCATCGTCTACCGGGGCACCCGCTACGACACCGGCATGCCGCTGGGCTACCTGCAGACCGTGGTGCAGATCGCGGCCGAGCGGGAGGACCTGGGCGCCGAGTTCCGCAAGTGGCTGGCCGAGTTCGTCAACAACGGCGACGAGACGGTCACGGCGGCGGTCCTCAACGGCATGCGTGACGCGTCCGGCGGTGCCGATACATGACCGCGACGGCCGACGCCGAGGCGGCCGCGAACGAGTTGACGCCGCTCGCCGACTACCTGGGCAGTGTGCTGCGCAGGTTACGCGCGCTGCCTCCACTCGACCTCGACCTGACCCAGGCGTACGGCAACGTGCTCGCCGAGGACGTGGTCGCCCCGCACTCGTACCCCGCCTTCGACCAGGCGGCGGTGGACGGGTACGCCGCGCGCTGGGAGGACATCTCCGGTGGGAGTCGGGGGCCGGGCTACGTCCCGGCCCCCTCCGGTATGCCCGGCGGCCGCAGCATCCGGCTCAACGTCGTCGGTGACCTGGGCGCGGCGAGCTGGCGGCCGGTTCGGCTCACCCCCGGCTCGTGCTTCTCGGTCGCGGCGGGCGCGCCGCTGCCGATCGGCGCCGACGTGGTCGTCCCGGTGGAGTGGACCGACCAGGGCATGGCCGCCGTCGAGATCTTCCGCGCCCCCAAACGGGGGTACGGGCTGCGCCGCGCCGGGGAGGAACTGGTCGCCGGCACACTGCTCGCCCGCGCCGGCGCGTACGTCTCACCGGCGCTGGTGGCGGTGTTCGCCGCCACCGGCATCGGGCACGTCGTGGTGCGGCCCAGTCCGCGCGTGGTCATCGTGGCCACCGGCGACGAACTGGTCGACGTGGGCCGGGGCAGCCAGCCCGGGCAGGTGGTCGACACCAACTCGCACGCGCTCACCGCTGCGGCGGCCGAGGCGGGCGGGCTCGCGTACCGGGTGGGGATCTGCGACGACGACCCGGAGGCGCTGCGCGGCCTGCTGGACGACCAGACGCTGCGGGCCGACCTGATCATCACCACCGGCGGCACCGGTACCGGCCCGGGCGACATGGTGCGCCGCATCCTGTCCCGCCGCGAGGGCGGCCGGGCCGGGCCGGTCACCTTCACAGAGGTGGCCCTCTATCCGGGAACGGCTCTCGGGTTCGGTACGGTCGGCGCCGAGGAGGTGCCGGTGGTGTGTCTTCCCGGTGAGCCCGGCGCGGCGCTGATCGGCTTCGAGGTGCTGGCCCGCCCGGCGATCCAGCTGCTGGCCGGCGCCGAGCCGGTGTTCCGGCCGAGCGTCCGCGCGCACCTGCTGGAGACGGTCTCGTCCCCGGTGGGGCTGCGCGAGTTCCGGCCCGCGCACGTGGCCGAGCGGCGTGGCGGCGGGTACACGGTGCAGCCGCTCGCCGGTGGCCCGTACACGCTCTCCGGCCTGTCCGACGCGAACGGCCTGCTGGTGCTGGGCGAGCGGGTCACCACCGCCGCCGCGGGGTCCACCGTCGACGTGCTCCTGCTGGACCGGCGCCGGTGAGCGCGAGGAGTGAGCTTGCGAGCCCCGCAGTCGCGAGCGAAAGGCAAGCCCGGTGAGGTTCTGGCGGGCTCCGGGGTGGCCGGCGGTGCTCGTGGACGGCCCGGTGGTGCTGCGGCCGTACCGGCGATCGGACGCCGGCGCCTGGTCGGAGATCCGGCGCGCGAACCGCGAGTGGCTGGCGCCGTGGGAGTCGCACGTGCCCGGCGGCTGGTACGAGACCAACTCGCCGGCGGCGTTCCGGCTGGTCCACGCGGACCAGCGCAAGTCCGCGCGCAGCGGCGAGGGCATGCCGTTCGCGGTGTGCCTGCGTGAGGACGGCCGGGAGCGCCTGGTCGGTCACGTCAACATCGGCAGCATCGTGCGGCGGGCGTTCTGTTCCGGGTACGTGGGCTACTGGGTGGACTCCCGGGTGGCCGGCCGGGGCGTGATCCCGACCGCTGTCGCGCTCGCCGTGGACCACGCCTTCGGACCCGGTGGCCTGCACCGGATCGAGGTGAACATCCGGCCGGAGAACATGCCGTCCCGCCGGGTGGTGGAGAAGCTCGGCTTCCGCGAGGAGGCCTATCACGTGCGCTACATGCACATCGACGGCGCGTGGCGCGACCACATCGGATACGCGATGACCGGCGAGGAAGTAGTCGCCGAGGGCGGCTTGCTGGCGCGGTGGCACCGCGTACGTGACAACCGCCGCTGACGCGCCCGCACGGCGCGGCGCACTGTGAACTGGGTCGACGGCCCGTAACCTCAAGTAACTGCAAGCTGCGGCAAGCGCTGCCCGCCCGCATGAAGTGCGCCGTAAACGACGGTCGACGGAACAAGTTGCGGCGGGCGGCGCTCGCCGGAGAACTTTGGTGACGGGAGGGGTGAGGGTGCCCACGTCGGTGCTCCTCGCCGTCCTCGCCGCCGCCGGTCTGCTCGCCCTCGCTCCGGCGCTGGTCCGCCGGTACGACGCCACCGAGCGGCTGGTGGCGGAGCGGGCGCAGTCGACGGCGCGGGTGCTCCAGCGCCAGCGTCGACGGCGCACCGTGCCCGGGCGACGGCCGCTGCACCCGCCCCGCTCCCTCGTGGTGACCCTCAGTGAAGACTCCGACACGGGTAGTCTCGCCCGCCCGGTCTCCGCGCCACCGCTGCGCCGCCGTTCCGGCCGGCTCCGGCCCGTCTCCGCCGTCCCGGCCCAGTCCCGCCGACGGAACTCGCCCCGGCGGCGGCACACCCCGGCGATCTACCGCCGGCGCCGGGTGCTCGCCGCGCTGCTGCTGCTCAACCTGGTGGAACTGGGCGGCGTGGTACTTGTCGGACCCGGGTTCTGGATCAGCGTCTCGGTCACCGGCACGCTGCTCGTTGCGTACGTCGTACACCTGCGGCAGCGTGCCCTCGCCGAACGTCGGCGGCGGCGCGCGGACGCCCGGGAGGCGGCCTGGCTGGCCGCCCGCCAGGCCGAGGTGCGCCGCGAGCAGGCCCGGCGCGCGGCGGCCCGGCGGGAGGCGCAGCGCCGGCTGGCCGCCCAGCGCGAGGCGGTCCGGCGTACGGCGATGGGGCTGGACCGTCCCGCGGACCTGCCGCCCGCGGCGAGCGGCGGCTCGGTGTCCTACCGGCGGGCGGGTGGCCTGCGCGGACGCCCCTACCAGTCCGGCCGAGGCGCCTGACGCCCTCGCCCGGCGCGTGGGGGTCCGACGGCGATCTTGGAAGATTTCGGCCCCTCTGGGGGCCCTTTCCTTCCAAGATCTACGGGGCGGCGGGGCGGTTCGCGTCGCGGGGGCACGACCTGTTAGCCTTGTCGTCGGCCCGCCCGGTGAAAGCCGGGTGGGACCGACGCTGGTTCGCCGGCGGAGGGGCTGTGGCGCAGACCGGTAGCGCACCTCGTTCGCATCGAGGGGGTCAGGGGTTCAAATCCCCTCAGCTCCACCCAGTTCAAAGGCCGTTTCCCGTGATGGGAGACGGCCTTTTTCGAACCCGCTCGCGTCAGTCGAACAGCTGGTCGAGCGCTTTCTGTTCGAGGTCACGCCAGCGCTGGACGTCCTTCAGCGCCTTGGCGATCTCCTTCTCGTCGAGATGGTGGGCGCCTTCCTCCCGGATGCACGCGACGCTGAACGGCCTGCCGACCGACGGCGAGGTCTGCTCCAGCGCCTCCAGCACCCGTACCACGCCCACCACGCCGTACTCGACGGTGCGCGTGGTCATCCGGAAGTGGGACAGCAGCGCGCCGGCCTGCTGAGCCATCGGCGCGCCGGAGCCGATGGCGTGGAAGCCAACGTCCTCGTAGCGGCCGATGAGCCCGTTCGGGTTGATCTCCACGATCCACGGCCCGCCCTGGCTGAAGCCGGCCGCGAGCAGGTAGGCCGACACCCCGCCGCCGGAGCCCTCGCCGGGCACGTCCGGGATGTAGTTCTCGTAGTGCTTCTTGAAGACGGGCAGGACGCGCTCCTGCAGCTCGCCGCCGATGTCCGGCGCTTCGAGGATGGCGGTGGCCGAGTCCTGGAGGAGGGGGCGCAGGTCGTTCAGCACTCCGCGCGCGCCGCTGCCGCCCCAGGCGGCGCAGTCGCCGAGCGGGTGCAGCTTCTGCGCGGGGAAGCTCAGACCGCGGTCGCTCTCGGTGATCTGTGAGTCCGCGCCGATCACCACCCCGTCGCTGCAGACAACGGCGAGTACGACGGTCATGGGGTCCTCCTGTGCAGGGGTGCGGGGTTGGGGCGCGAGGTACCCGGCATCCCGCCTGCCTACACCCGGCAGGGACGTCCGTGTGGCGGCTGACACCGGTCACAAGCCGGCGGTGCCCGGAATCAGACTGGGCGGTCTCGGTGAAGGCGCCACCCGGCAAACCCAGCGCCCGACAGCAGGGCGGTGGCGGCCACGAGGTTGAATACCGCGACGCGCTGCGCGCCGTGGTTCTCGGCGTCCTCCACCCCCGGCGCGAGGTCGTCGGGGTTGTATCGGATGCGTACTCGATCGCCCTCGTCGAGCTCGGGGCTGCAGCTCGTGCACTCCGCGCTCAGGGGTTCGCCGCTACGAGGTGTGAACTCCACGGTGACCTTGCTGGCGCGTCCATGACGGTCGACGTCGACGACTGTGGCGTCTGTGGTGAGGCCGCGGTTCGCGAGGCCAATCGCGGTCGTGCCGTTATAGAAGGCGGCGCAGCACATGAAGGCGGAAGAAGCGGTGAGGATGATCAACGCGCCAATCAGCTTGCGTTGTCGCGGGTGAAGTTGTTCCCAACTTTCGTCCACGTCGCGATGCTAAGCACCGACGTCAACGGGGATGCGCTACGGCGACGGCTCGTGGAAGTAGACGGTGGCCGCGGTGAGGAAGAACGTGACCGCGTACGTGAACCGGCCTGCCTCGACCGCCTCGTCGAACTGCTCCTCGAACGCGCGAGCTTCGGCGGGGTCGAGTACGCCGCGCTGAGCCGCCGTACCGGCCCAGCTGCGCAGGCCGAGAACGTTGTCGGCGGCGTTCGGGTCCCGAACCAGCAGCGTGCGGGGCTCGACGGTGACCTCGGCCAGGCCGAGCGTGGCGAGAATGCCGGCGTGCTGGTGAGCCAGGGTGCCGTTGCGGAGCAGGCAGTCAGCCCGGAACCTCAGCACGCGCCGGGCCAGATCCTGGTCGGCGATGTCGAGCACCTGCGTGTCGTAGTCGGGATCCGCGAGAACGATCCGGCCACCCGGGCGGACGACCCTGGCGAGCTCCCTGATCGCGGCGCGGGGATCGGCGAGGTGCTGCACGGTGCGGTCGGCCCAGGCACCGTCGATCGAGTCGTCGAGGAACGGCAGCCGGTGGGCGTCGGCGACGGCGCACCGGGTCAGGCCACGGGCTCGCATGGCGACGGCCATGGTCAGGGAACGATCCACCGTCAGCACGGTGACGTCGTGATCGTCCCTCAGGCGGACCGCGCTCGCCCCGGTGCCCGCACCGACGTCGAGGTAGCGCCGGCCGGACGACGGGCGGAGCAACTCGCGTACCCGCTGCTGGTATGCCTGGTAGAAGGGCTCGCCGCTCAGGCGGTCGAGCACGCCCACCCACGATTTCGGGTCCGGCTGCCGGTCGACATCGGTGAATCCGTGCACGGACTGGAGCCTATTGCGCCGCTGTCAGTTGAACCCGCAGCGCCGACGCGCGTCAGCGGGGCCGCTTGTCCTCGACGTGGACGACGGTCAGCTCATGGCCGTCTCGATCTCGCTTGCTGCGCCCGTACAGACCGACAGCAAGGTCGCTGTCGTCCGAGACCTCGTCCGGGCCGACGTAGGTCAACACGTCGTTGTGATGGCCGTAGACCGCCCAGCCGGGGCCGGGGTCGAGCGTGACGGTACCGAAGTCCGCGGAGGGCGAGCCGACGTGGACGGGGCCGTACTCGCGCAGGATCTCGACGGCCTGTGCGGCGAGGTCGACGCCCGGCGCGGGGTCCGGCAGGACGACGCACGTGCCGTGCGCGAACACGACCCAGGACTTGCCGCTTCCCAGGATGATGCGACGCCAGGTGTCGGCCAGGTTGTCGTCGGACATGAAGCTGATCATTGTCGAGTCCGTGCGCCGTCGCTACCCGCGAACTGTCCCGCCGCCGAACCACCTGGTCAGCGCGCCCTTCAACGTCCGCTGGTCGTCACCCACCCACACCACGTGACCGTCCGGCCGCAACAGCGCCGCGGGCACGTCCAGCTCGTCGCCGGTGCCGGCGACGAGCCCGACCCGGTCGGCCCAGCCGTCCACCGACAGCTTCCCGGTCCCGTCCAGCAACAACCCGCCGCCGGTACGCATCAGCTCGTACAGGCGACCCTGCGGCAGCGGTACGTCGCGCAGCCGCCGCCCGAGGAGGGGATGACCCTCGCCGACGTCGTACCTGACGCTGATCGCCGTGACCTTCTCGATCAGGAAGCGGTTCACCTCGTCGAAGTCCATGAGCTGCGTCAGCACCTGCCGTACCGCCTGCGGTCCGGGCTCGTTGCCGGTCAGCAGCATCTGCGCGCGTGTGTTCGTCAGCACGTCGGCGGCCACCGGGCGCCGCTCGGACTCGTAGGTGTCGAGCAGATCGTCCGGCGCCCACGCGTTCACCTCCGCCGCCAGCTTCCAGCCCAGGTTGAACGCGTCCTGGATGCCGAGGTTGAGCCCCTGCCCGCCCAGCGGCGGGTGGACGTGCGCGGCGTCGCCGGCCAGGAACACCCGCCCGACCCGGTAGTGCTCGGCCAGGCGGGTCGCGTCGCCGAAGCGGGACAGCCAGCGGGGCGAGTGCACGCCGAAGTCGGTGCCCGCGTACGCGGTCAGTTGCCGTTTGAAGTCCTCCAGCGTCGGCGGTGCCGAGGTCACGTCGGCCGCCGGCACGACCACCCGGAACACGCCGGGCCTGCCGGACGGGCCGAGCCCGAACCGCTTCTCGGTGCGGCGTACCTCGGTCATGATCGTGGTGATCTCGTCCGGGGAGGCGGTCACCTCCATCTCGCCCAGCAGCGTGTCGACTGTCGACGGCTCGCCGGGGAATCCGACGCCGAGCAGCTTCCGGACGGTGCTGCGCCCACCGTCGCAGCCGACGACGAACCGCGCCCGCAGCGGCGGCGCGCTCGCGGAGTCGAGGTGGACCGTCACGCCGTCGTCGTCCTGCTCCAGCCCGGTAACCGCACTGCCGCGCCGGATTTCGGCCCCGACCTCGGCCGCGTGGTCGGCGAGCAGCCGGTCGGTGAGCGTCTGCGGGATGCCGAGCACGTACGGGTGGGCGGTGTCCAGATCGGCGGGGGCGGGCTTGTCGATGCCGGCGAAGAACCCCCGGATCGGGTGCTTGCCGCCGTTGTCGAGGAACCGCTCCAGCAGCCCCCGCTGGTCCATCACCTCGATGCTGCGGACGTGCAGCCCGAGCGAGCGCACGTACGGCGGCGGTTCGGGGTCCCGCTCCAGCACGAGCACGCCGACGCCCTGGAGGCGCAACTCGCTCGCCAGCATCATGCCGGTCGGCCCGCCGCCGACCACGATCACGTCGAACACAGCTTCCCCCGTGCCGATTGTCAGGCGACCGTCCCCTCGGGCGGCACGAACCGACCATAGCCGCTGTGCCGGTCAGCCTCGGCGGAACGTCCGGCGGTAGGTGTCCGGCGGCACGCCAACTGTGCGGTGGAAGTGCCGGCGCAGCGTCGTCGCCGTACCCATGCCTGACGCCTCCGCGACGGCGTCGATGCTGTCGTCGGTGTTCTCCAGCAGTTCCTGCGCCCGCCGGATGCGCTGCGTGGCCAGCCACTGCGACGGTGTGGCGCCGGTCGCGGCGGTGAAGTGCCGGACCAGGTTGCGGGTGCTCATGTTCACCTGGCGGGCCAGGTCGGCGACGGTGAGCGGGCGGTCCAGCCGCGCCATCGCCCACGGCAGCAGCGCGGCGAGCGGGTGGTCCTCGCGGGCCGGGACCGGGGTGGTGACGAACTGGGCCTGGCCGCCGGCGCGGTGCGGCGGCACGACCAGGCGGCGGGCGACCGCGTTGGCGACTGTGGAGCCGTGGTCGCGGCGGATCAGGTGCAGGCAGAGGTCGATGGCGGCGGCCTTGCCGGCTGAGGCGAGCACGGTGCCGTTGTCCACGTAGAGCACGTCCGGGTCGACGTGCACGCGGGGGTAGCGGGCGGCGAGCGCCTCGGTGTGCGCCCAGTGGGTGGTGGCGCGCAGCCCGTCGAGGATGCCGGCGGCGGCGAACACGAACGCGCCGGTGCAGAACGAGACCATCCGGGCGCCTGCCGCGTGGGCGGCGCGGACCGCCTCGACCAGATCGGACGGCGGGTCGGCGTCGGTGTCCTCGATCGCCGGGACGATCACCGTGTCGGCGCGGGCCAGGTGGTCCAGTCCGTGGTCGGGCGTGATGGCGAACCGGCCGACGCCGACCGGGCCGGGGCCGCAGACCACCAGGTCGTACCAGGGGTCGGCCAGCCCGGTCGGGTCGCGGACGAAGATCTCGCAGGCCGCGGCCAGTTCGAAGTGCAGCATCCCGTCGGTGGCGGCGAGCGCGATGGTGGCCATGTCCGAAACTGTACGGGCATTGGCGTTTGCGACACTGGCTCGGTGCTCGGCGCCCGGCGAGGATCATTCCAGTCGATCTTCTGAGGGGGCGTCATGCGGGTGGCGGTGTTCGGGGCGTACGGGCACACCGGGCGGTTCGTGGTGGCGGAGCTGCGCGAGCGGGGGTACGAGCCGCTGCCGCTCGGGCGCGACGCCGGGAAGCTGGCGGCCGCGTTCCCGGCGGGGGAGCGCCGGGTGGCGGCGGTGGACGATCCGGGCTCGCTGGACCGGGCGCTGGCCGGGGCGGCGGCGGTGGTCAACTGCGCCGGGCCGTTCGCCTCGACCGCGGGCCCGCTGATCGAGGCCGCGCTGCGCGCCGGGATTCCCTACGTCGACGTGGCGGCCGAGATCGAGGCGAACCGGGACACGTTCGCGCACCACGCCGAGCGTGCCGAGGCGGCCGGCGTCGCGGTGGTGCCCGCCATGGCGTTCTTCGGCGGACTCGGTGACCTGCTGGTCACCGCCGCGATGGGGGACTGGACGGCGGCCGACGAGGCGCACGTCGCGTACGGGCTGAGCAGCTGGCACCCGACGGCCGGGACGGTCGCCTCCGGCGTCGTGTCGCGCGAGCGCCGCGACGGCCGCCGGGTCCGCTTCACCGGCGGGCGACTGGTGTACGCCGACGGCGACCTGCCCCGGCTGGACTGGGAGTTCCCGGCGCCGCTGGGCGTGCGGCCGGTGCTCGGCGAGTTCACCATGGCCGACGTGGTGACCGTGCCGAGTCACCTGGACATCCCGGAGGTGTGCACGTACATGACCGCCGACGCGGCCCGCGACCTGGCGGCGGGGGACGCTCCGGCCGCTGTGGACGAGCGGGGCCGGTCCGCGCAGACGTTCACCGTCGACGTGGTCGTGCGTGCCGGTGACGTCCGGCGGCGGGTGGTCGCGCACGGGCGGGACATCTACGCGATCAGCGCGCCGCTCGCGGTCGAGGCGGTGCACCGTTTGCTCACCGGGCGTACCCGGGCCAAGGGTGTCGCCTCGGCCGGCCGGATCTTCGACGCGCCGGACTTCCTGCGCGCGCTGTCGGACCACCTCACCGTGCGGTCGCTCGCGGCGTGACGGACGGAGACGGCCGGCCCCCCGGATCGGGTGGGCCGGCCGTTTCGCGGCGTGGTCAGCAGCTGGTGTAGCCGCGGCCGCCCTTGCCCCAGCTGCAGCTGTCGACCAGGCTGCCGGAGGGGTTGCGCAGGTAGGCGGTGTCGCCGTCGTTGTTCCAGACGTACGCGGCGCTGCCCCAGTAGCGGTGGGTGCCCTTGTTGGTGCCCTTGCCGGTGTGGATGACGATGCTGTTCCCGGCGGCCACCTTGAAGTCGCCGGTGAACGAGTAGACGTGGCCGGCCTTGTCGCGCACGTAGTAGCCCTTGAGGTTCTGGACCGTCTTGCGCTTGTTGGTCAGCTGGACGTACTCGGCGTTCAGGCTCGCGTTGGAGCGGGTGTCCTTGCCGGGGGAGTCGTAGTACACCTTGGTGATCATGAAAGGCGGCGTGGCGGCCTGGGCCGGAGCGGCGGCGGCGAACGTGCCGGCGAGGGCGATGGTGATCGCCGACGCGATGCCGAGAAGCCTTCTGCGCACGATGTCCCCTTGAGGTCAGAGCGGTGTTGGCGGGCGAGAGCGTAGCGAGGATTCCCGGCCGAAATTGTTCCCACGAGGCGTGTCCGGCGGGTTTCGGACCGGCTGGCGGGTCCGGTGTGGCCGGTCGTCGAACCGGCCCGGTCGGTGGGGTGAGGCCGGGACGCCGGAACGGTTACGCATCCACATGTGCCGATTGACAATGTTTGGAATCCAAACTTATTCTCGCGCTGGGCGGGTGCGCGCCCCGCCCTCCCCGTCCACGCGCCCACCCCACCACGAAGGAACCACCATGTTCCGCTCTTTCCGTACCGCCCGATTGCGGGTCGGCCTGGTCGCGGCGACCGCCGCCACACTCGTGGTCGGCACCGCACTGCTGGCGACGAACGCCCAGGCGGCGGCCGGCTGCCGCGTCACCTACACCACCGCCAGCCAGTGGCCCGGCGGCTTCACCGCGAACGTCGACGTGACGAACCTGGGTGACCCGGTAAACGGCTGGACCCTGCGCTGGACGTTCCCGTCCGGCCAGCGGGTCACCCAGGCGTGGAGCGCCACGGTCACCTCCTCCGGCGCCGACGTCACCGCCACGAACGTCGGTTACAACGGCGCGATCGCCACGAACGGCACCGTCTCGTTCGGCTTCAACGGCTCCTGGACCGGCGCGAACACCGCGCCCACCGCGTTCACGCTCAACGGCGTGGCCTGCACCGGCGGCGTCGGCGGAACCACCCCGCCGCCGACCACCACGCCCCCGCCGACCACGCCGCCCCCGACCACCCCGCCGCCCACGACCCCGCCGCCGGCGGGCAACGCGATGGCCGCCGTCGCCGCCATGCAACCCGGCTGGAACCTCGGCAACTCCTTCGACGCGGTCGGCGCGGACGAGACCGCCTGGGGCAACCCGCGGGTCACCGAGGCGCTGCTGGACAACGTCCGGGCGCAGGGCTTCAACAGCATCCGCATCCCGGTGACCTGGAGCAACCACCACGGCGCCGCGCCGAACTACACGATCGACTCCGCCTGGCTCAACCGCGTACGCGAGGTGGTCGGCTGGGCGCTCGCCGACGGCTTCTACGTGGTGCTCAACATCCACCACGACTCGTGGCAGTGGATCAACACGATGCCCACCGACCGCACAGGCGTGCTGAACCGCTACAACGCGCTCTGGACCCAGATCGCCGCCGCGTTCAAGGACTCCTCGCCGAAGCTGACCTTCGAGAGCGTCAACGAGCCGCAGTTCACCGGCAGCTCCGGCGACGCGCAGAACGCCACGCTGCTCAACGAGCTGAACACGTCGTTCCACCGCATCGTCCGCCAGTCCGGCGGAAACAACGCCACCCGGTTGCTCGTCCTGCCGACCCTGCACACCTCCGCCGAGCAGGCCCGGGTGGACGAGCTGGTCAGCACGTTCAACACGCTCAACGACCCGAACCTGATCGCCACCGTGCACTTCTACGGGTACTGGCCGTTCAGCGTGAACGTCGCCGGCGGAACCAAGTTCGACGCGACGGTCCAGCAGGACCTGACCGACCAGTTCGACCGCGTCTACAACGCCTTCGTCACCCGCAACATCCCGGTGATCATCGGCGAGTACGGCCTGCTCGGCTTCGACCGGCACACCGGCACCATCGAGCAGGGCGAGAAGCTGAAGTTCTTCGAGTTCCTCGGCCACTACGCGCGCAGCCGCAAGCTGACCACCCAGCTCTGGGACAACGGCCAGCACTTCGACCGCACGTCGTTCGTGTGGAAGGATCCCGAGCTGTTCGCGCAGATCAAGTCGAGCTGGACCACCCGCTCCGGCACCGCGTCCAGCGACCAGGTGTACGTGCCGCGCACCGGCACGATCACCGCCAAGAGCCTGACGCTCAACCTGAACGGCACCACGTTCCAGGGGCTGCGCCAGGGCACCACCGACCTGGTCAACGGCACCGACTACACGGTCTCCGGCAGCACGCTGACGCTCACCGCGTCGGCGCTCACCCGGCTGGTCGGCTCCCGCGCGTACGGCGTGAACGCCAACCTCCAGGCACGCTTCTCCGCGGGCGTGCCGTGGCGGATCAGCATCATCACGTACGACCCGCCGGTGCTCTCCAACGCGACCGGCACCACCGCCGCGTTCACGCTCCCGGCGCAGTTCCGCGGCGACCAGCTCGCCACCATGGAGGCCAAGTACGCGGACGGCAGCAACGCCGGCCCGCACAACTGGACCTCGTACAAGGAGTTCGACGTGACGTTCGCGCCGAACTACACCGGCAACACGATCGCGCTGAAGCCGGAGTTCTTCGCCGAGGTCAACGACGGTCAGCGGGTCACCCTGACGTTCCACTTCTGGAGCGGCACGAAGCTGACCTACTACGTGACGAAGTCCGGCAGCACCGTCACCGGCACGGTGAGCTGACGGCGACGGCACGGCTCGCGGCGGTGGGCGTCGACACCGCCGCGAGCCGGTCCGGCGGAGTTCCCCGCCGGACCGATGAGTTCCCGGGCCGGCGACGGTCGACAGAGGCATGAACACGCTTACTCTGCAGACGCCCGAGGTCGACCTCGTCTACGACATTCGCACCCCGACCGCCGCCGACGCCGGACACCGTCCGTTGTTCATGATCGGCCAGCCCATGTGCGCCGACGGCTTCGCCACGCTGGCCTCGTACTTCCCGGACCGGACCGTCGTCACGTACGACCCGCGCGGGCTCGGGCGCAGCGTCCGCAAGGACGGCCGCGGCGACGACGTGCCCGAGGTCCAGGCCCGGGACGTACGCGACATCATCGACGCCCTCGGCACGGGACCGGTGGACATGTTCGCCAGCAGCGGCGGCGCGGTGACCGCGCTCGCCCTGGTGGCCGCGTACCCGGACGCGGTGGCCACGCTCGTGGCGCACGAGCCGCCGCTGGTGCAGGTGCTTCCCGACGCCGAGGCCGCCCGGCGGGCCATGGCTGCCTGCCAGGAGGCGTACCAGAAGAGCGGCTGGGGCGCGGGTATGGCGGCGTTCATCGCCATGACGTCGTGGCGGGGCGAGTTCACCGACGAGTACTTCGCCCAGCCGCTGCCCGACCCCGCCGCGTTCGGCATGCCGACCGAGGACGACGGCAGCCGGGACGACCCGCTGCTCTCCGACCGCGCCGCGGCGGTCACCCGCTTCCGGCCGGACGTGGACGCGCTGCGCGCAGCGCGTACCCGGGTCGTCGTCGCGGTGGGCGAGGAGTCGGCGGACACCTTCACCGGACGCACGTCGGTGGCCGCGGCCGAGCTGCTCGGCGGCAAGGCCGCGGTCTTTCCCAGCCACCACGGCGGATTCCTGGGTGAGGAGATGGGCCACGCCGGGCAGCCGGAGGCGTTCGCGCGCCGGCTGCGGGAGATCCTCGACGGCGCCGCCTGACCGGACTCAGGCGCGGCGCACGTCGGTGACCATGACCGGGTAGGGGCCGGCCGGCATGTCGGCCCCCGCCTGGTCGGCCGGCACCACGTTCTCCATCCGCAGCCGCAGGGTGGCCGGGTCGGCGGTGTCCACCGTGATCCGCCACTGCCATCCGTCGCCGTACCCGGCGCTCAGCTCGACCGCCGCCGCGCCGCCTGCCGTGCCGGTCAGCGTCATCGGCGTCGGCTGCTGGTGCCACGAGTCGCCCCACCAGGCGACGAGCGAGCCCGGCTGCTCGCCGGCGGCGATCACCAGCAGACCGTCCTGCGGCCCGTCGCCCGGATGGCCCCACGAGTACGACACGGTGGTCAGGTGGCCACCGGCGGCGGTCGCGACAATGGCGGTGGCCGGCGACTCGGCGAGCGGATCGGCGGGCATCAGACGGAAACCGCTGGTGCCGGCCCAGGACCCGGTGACGTCAGTGAGAACCATCGCCCCAGGATAGGAACCACCCCCGACACCGCCCGCCGACGCGGATCACGCGGCGCGCCACCGGGCCCGGTCCTCGCCGGCCTTGCGCGTGCACCGCATCAGCGTGCCCTTGACGGTACGGCCGGTCGCGCCGACCGGCGAGCAGAAAGCGCCAGGGTGGACGGCGCCCTGGACGGTGCCGGTGGACGGCCTGGTGGTCCGGGGCGCGCTCGTGGTCCGCTTCGGTGTCGGCTTGGGCGTGGTCCGCTTCGGCTTCGGCCGGGGCGCCGGACGCGCGGTCGCGGTCTGCGGCGACGGCTCGGCGGCCCGCGTCGTCGGCGGAGCGGACGGCGAGTCGGTCGGTGCGGCGACGTTCGAGGGCGAGCCGGACGAGTGGGCGGCAGGGGGCGGATCGGCGCTGCGCGCGGTCGCGGTCGAGGCGGCGCTGATCGACGCGGGCTTCTCGTCCGTCGCGCCGCCGACGGCGGCGATCCCGCCGCCGCAGCAGCACAGCACCAGCACGCCGCCGGACACGAGCACGGCTTTCGTGCCGCCGGAAAGCCGGCGCCACCAGGACTGATTCGGTATCGGCCATGATCTCTGCGGTGATGGCTTGGTCACGCAACTCAGTCTGCTTGCGTCATCAATGATTGCGATTGGTCAACTGGCGCGTTTCGCATCGACGCTCGGCGACCCGTGCCGCCGATCCGTCGAGACACACAAGCCGATCATCGTGGATGACCGGACGCCGAGAGATCTTGGAAGATTTCGGCCCCTATGGCAGCCGTTTGCTTCCAAGATCTGGCTAGGCGGTGAAGTTGTCGTCGGCGTCGCGGGCGTCCTCCTGGATGTGCTCGCCGGGGCGCTTGCCGCGGATCTCGTCCAGTTCCCGCACCCGGTCGGCCTCGGCGTGTTCGTCCTGGTTAAGGTCACCCAGACGGGCCCGGGCCGGACCGGCCAGGTTCTCCAGGTCGTTGTTCGCCCGTTCGACGCTCATGCCGCCTCCCCGGATCGTCGCGTGGCGGCCCTCGCCGCCTGCCACGTCGCGTCCCCGCTGACCCGCACGGCAAACCGCCGCCACCGGATCGGCGTCAGCCCGCATCCGGCCGGCCGGTCATGCGGTCGGCAGGGCCGTGAGCAGCTCCTCGGCGTGCCGCAGCGTGTCGGCCAGCCGGACGCGCGACTCGTCGTCCAGTGGGACCGACCGGGCCTGCCGTACCCGTTCCCGGGCGGCCTCCGGCTCCCCGAGTTGCAGCGCCATCTCGGCCCGGTAGACCAGCGCCTCCACCAGGACGGCGGGGTCGTCGGCCGCGTCGGGCCGGGCCAGCGCGCCGTCGAGGATGCGCGCGGCCTGAGCGGGATTACCGCGCGAGTCGCCCTGCACCACGGCGTTGCCGAGCGTACGGGCGAGCCCGCCCCGGTCGTCGTCGGCGTCGGGCGTCGAGGCCCGGGCCACGAACCGGATCCAGTTGCCGCCCGGATCGACGATGCTGAACCCGGAATGCCCGTCCTGGTTGCGGCGGGGCCGGGGCCGGGTCATCCGGGGTACGCCGGCGACCAGCACCTTGCCGTACGTGGCGCGCATGCCGTCGGCGAAGGCGCGGTGCAGGACGGTCAGGTCGTCGACCACCACCAGGCAGGAGCCGTACGAGTCGGCGGGGTCGAACCCGGCCATCCCGAAGAAGTGCAGGTTGAGGTCCTCCCGGCGCAGGGCCAGGTACGGGTTGGGGCGCTCCTGCCGGTGCGTCACCTCGAAGCCGAGCGCCTGGTAGAAGGGCGCCACGTCGTCAAGTGAGCGGCAGGGCAGCAGCGGGATGGTCGTCTCGTTCGCCATGCTCCGAGCCTGGCCACCGGGAGCGCCCACGCGCACATGGAAAGGCCCGAACGGCCGACGGGCATTGTCCGAACGGGCACCGGGGCCGGTCCGAGACGGACCGGCCCCGGTGCGGGGTCAGGCGCGGGTCAGGGCTTCCAGGACCCGGCGGTACGGAAGCGGTGCTTGTACTCGACGACGCCGTTCTGGTCCTTGACGTCGAAGATGAGCTGACCGCTGCGCTTGGAGCCGGCGGGCAGGTTGTTGCCCGAGGTCATCAGCTTGCCGCACCCCGAGAAGGCGCCACCGATGCCGTTCTCCTCGGTGCCGTCCTCGGCCACCCAGGAGAAGTAGAACGGGTTGATCGAACCGGTGCCCTTGGTGATCTCGGCGGTCACGTCGGCGATCAGGAACATGCCCTTCTTCGGGCCGGGCATGATCTCGTTGCAGGCGGAGTTCCGGGTCCGGAAGTTGCCGACGGTGATCTCGATGGTGCCGTCGGTGTCGTTGACGATCAGCTTGTCGCCGGCCGGCATGTTGAAGGTCTTGTCGTCGGTGGTGCCCGGCTGCGGCGTGCCGGTGGGGCCGCCGGTCGGGGTCTGCTCGTCCGGGACGCCGTAGGTGACGCCCGGCGTGGGCAGCGAGTCAACCGCCTCCTGGGCCTTGTTCACGCCGCTGTAGACGGCGAAGATGCCGCCACCGCAGCAGAGCAGCAGCAGGAGCGCCGCGACGATGCCGATCGTGATCCAGACGTTCTTGTTCGACTTCTTGGCCGGCGGTCCGAACGGCGCTCCCGGCTGATACGGCGCGCCGGTGGGCGGGTACGGCTGCCCACCGCCCGGCGGCGGGTAGCCCCCCGGCTGCTGATACGCCGCGCCCGGCTGCTGGTACTCACTGCCCGGGGGCGGGTACGCGGTGCCCGGCTGCTGGTACTCGCCTCCCGGCTGCTGATACGCCGCGCCCGGCTGCTGGTACTCACCGCCCGGGGGCTGATACGCCGCGCCCGGGGGCTGATACTCACTGCCGGGCGGCGGGTACGGCGCGCCCGAGGTCGGCGGCGCCGGCGGGAACGCCTGGGTGGGAGCGGGCGGCGGGTACTGCTCACCCGGCCCCGGCTGCGGCGGGTACGGCGCCCCGGAGGCCGGCGGATACGGCGCTCCCGACACCGACGGCTGCGGCGGCCCCGACACCGGCGGCTGCGGCGTGCCCGGAGGCGGTGGGTAGGGCGCGCCCGAGATCGGGGCCGTCGGCGCGTCCGGGGCGGGCGGCGGCTCGTAGGGGTCGCTCGGCGGCATCGGCGCGGTGGGGAACGCCTGCGTCGGCGGTTCCGGCGGCTGCTGGTTCGGGTCCGGTGACCCGGACGGAGGCTGAGGGTGGCTCACCGTACTCCTTGGGGCGCCTTCGGGATTTCAGTCGGAACGACGGTACAAGCCGGGGTCAACCCGGCCGACAGGGCGTCATCGATGTGGCAGGACGGCGGCGGTGCGGACCAGATCGTCGTCCACCGCGAACCGTCCGGTCACGCGCGACGGCGGGTCGGCCACCGGAGCGGCGGCGAGCCGGGCCGGCTCGATCTCGGCGTGGAACGTGCCCGCCTGCGGGTCGAGCGTGACGCGCGCGTCGGCGAAGCCCAGCCAGGTCCCGACGAGCGGGTGCCAGACCTTGTAGACGGTCTCCTTGGCGCTGAACAACACGGTCGGCCAGGGCATCCCGGCCGGCAGCCGGGCCAGGTCCGCCTCCTCGTCGGGGCGGCACACCTTCCGTCGTACCCCGGGGGAGAGCGGGCGGTGCCGCTCGGCGTCGATGCCGACGGCGCGCACGTCGGCGGCGCGGGCGGCGGCGGCCGCGCAGTAGTCCCGGGTGTGGGTGATCGCGCCGACGACGCCGGGCGGCCAGACCGGGGCCCGGTCCGCGCCGGCCGGCACCGGCGTGCCGGTCAGGCCGAGCGTGGCGAGTGCCCGGCGGGCGCAGACCCGGCCGGCGGTGAAGTCGCGGCGGCGGTGCAGCACCGCGCGCTCGCCCAGGGCGGCTCGTTCGGCCGGGAGCAGCTCGCCGGACCAGTCGGCCGGGCCGGCCACCGACACGGCGACCACGGCCGGCAGCAGATCACGCACGTGCGACGGATGACGGAGGCACGCGGTGAACGTACCGTAACGCTGGGGCGTGCGGTGGCGCTGAAGGTGTGTTGCGGGGAGGCAACCGGCCCATCACGACCACGATTCCGAACAGGGAAGGAGCGGCGGATGACGCGTGGCGCGGAGGCACCGGGGAGGCGGGACGGCGAGCACGTGCCGGTGACCCCCGACTGGACCTGCGGCTCGTGCGGTGACGAATGGCCCTGCGCCACGAAACGTCACCACCTGCTGAGCGAGTACCACGTGGATCGGGCGTCGTTGAGCGTCTATCTCGGCTCCTGCCTGGCCGCGGCCACGCAGGATCTGCGCTCCGTGCCGGTCACCGCGCTCCAGGACCGGTTCATCGGCTGGGTGCCGCGCGGCTCGAGGACGATCTGAGCTCCCGGTGGCCGTCGTGTCGGGTTCACGACGGCCACCGGGAGTGGTCCTTCAGCCGCGGCGGGGCCGCCGGGTGAGCGCGAAGCCCACCACGCCGGCCACGGCGGCGAGCACGCCGCCCACGCCGGTCCACACCCAGCGCGAGCCCGCGTCGGGGAGCCAGCCGGTCAGGTCGGTCTCCTCCTCGGCCACCGGCTCGGGGGTCGGCTCGGCGGCCAGCACCGTGCCGGCCCTGGTGTTCGGCACCAGCGGCGCGGCCAGCTCGCCGTCGTCGCCGGACGCGCCGCCCTCGTCGGTGGCGCCGACGAGCATCTCCACCTCGACCGGCAGGCCGAGGTCGGGCTCGGGCAGGTCGGTGACGGAGAGCCGGACGTAGTAGGTGCCGGGCAGCGGGTCGCCCGACCACGGCTCGGCCCACGGCCGTACCCGACGCAGCGTGCAGCCGAGCGCCACGCTCGTGGCCGCCGCGTCCGCTGTCGGCGTCTGCGCGCCGGCCGTGCACGCCTGCCGGCGGCGCAGCCCGTCGAAGACGTCGACGGTCCAGGTGGACGCGCCGGTGCGTCGCTTCGGGAACCTGACGGTGGCGGTGATCTCGTGCACCTGCCCGGCGTCGGCCCGGAACGACCAGTACAGGTGGTCGCCGGTCGACGCGCCCACCTGCACCGGCTGCCCGGCGGTGACGGTGGTGGCGGTGAGGAACGAGGTGCCGGCCTTGGTCACTGTGGTCGCGCCCGGTGACGGACTGGGCGCGGCCAGGGCCGCCGCCGGGGTGAGCGCGAGACCGACGGCGGTGGTCGCCGCCGCGGCGCGGATCAGCGTACGCATGCTCAGTTCACCCTCCACGTGTGCACCCACCAGCGGGTGAGCAGTCCGGCGGCCAGCCCGGTGAGCAGTCCGGCCAGCGTGAGCAGGAGCAGCAGCACCCAGCCGCGGCCGAGGTCCGGCCCGTCCGGGGCGGGGGAGGCGGCGACCACGTCGACCGTGAGCTCCACCGGCATACCCGGCTGGGTCTGCGTGCCGGGCTTGGCCGCGAAGGAGTTGCTGACCACCAGGCAGACGGTTCGCACGGCCTGCTCCGCGCCGGGACTCGGCTCCGGGCTCGGGCCGTCGTCGTCCTCCTCCTCGGCGGCCGACCAGCGCAGTCCGGCGGAGACCACGTCGGTGCGCCCGCTTCCGGCGTCGACGCCGCGGACCAGTTCCCGCCCGTCCGGCGCGGTGGCGCGCAGCAGCACGCCATAGTCCGGGTTGACCGGCCGGTCCAGCGCGACGCTCACCGAGGCGCGCAGCTCCTGGCCGGGCCGCACCGGCACCCGGTACCAGCGGTGCTCGGAGAACGCCTCCCGGTCGCTGTAGACGCCGGGGGCGAGCAGCGGCGCGCCCTGGCACGCCGCGCCGCCGCCGACCACCGCCGGGGTGGCCGTGTACGTGTCCCGGGCCCGGTCGACGAGCTGCTTGATCCGGCCGGTCAGCTCGTCGGCGCTCTGCGCCGCCGTGTAGGTGCCGCCGGTCGCGCCGGCGATGCAGAGCAACTGCTTGCGTACCTTCTCGTCCGGGGCGAGGCCGAGCGTGTCCACGACGAGCCGGGTGCCCTGGGCGGCCAGCTCGCGCGCCACCTCGCACGGGTCGGGCGGGGCGCAGGTGTCCTCACCGTCGGTGATCAGCACGATCCGGCGGGCGGTGCTGCCGGTGCCCAGGTCCTGCGCGGCGGAGCGCAGCGCCAGCCCGACCGGTGTGAAACCGGTCGGTCGCAGCCCGGCGACGGCGGCCTTGGCCTGGGTACGGTCCACCGGGCCGACCGGCACGATCTGCTGGGTGTCCAGGCAGCCCTGCTTCTTGTCCTTGCCCTGGTAGGTGGCGCCGAGCACCCGGATGCCGAGCTGTGTCTCGTCCGGCAGGGCGTCGACCACCTCGTTGAACGCCTGCTGCGCGACGGAGATCCGGCTGCGCCCGTCGATGTCCCGGGCCCGCATCGAGCCACTGACGTCGAGGACCAGCTCCACCTTGGGTGGCTCGGCGACGGGCTCGGAGGTCTCGTCGTCGGCCCCGGCGGGGCTCGGTCCGATCAGCGCGGCGGCCGTCAGCAGTCCGAAGAGGACAATCATCGATCGTCTCTTGTTGATCACCGGGCGAAGTGTAGTGAGATCCACTTTGGAAGATCATCCGGGTCCGGCGTCCCTCCGCTCCTGCCTGGCGCCGGAGATCGAACCCGTTATGTTCCCGCAGGATGACCCACTGTTAGATGCCGGAGGTGAACCTTTCGGCAGTGGCGTGCCCGTCGCAAATCTGACCGGCCCGCACCCGTTGTGCCCGTGCCGGAGTGTGGTTAAGCTCTGTCTTGCGCGCCCCAATCGCCCGCTTCCCCCGTGGCAGGCGATCGGGGCGCGCTTCTTTGTGCCGGCGCCCGCGCCTCTAGATCCAGCGGCCGTCCAGCCACATCCGCGCCGACCACTCCGCGTACGGCAGCACCCGGCCCACGAAGATCGGGTAGAAGTACGCGAAACAGAGCGCCACCAGCAACACGTAGGCGCCCGCGATGATCCCGCCCACCATCCGCCGATCCCGTAGCTGCTGCGGATCGGGCGGCGCGGCCGTAGCGGTCGTCGCGGTTACCGGCGCCGGAGTGGTGATCGCGCCGAGCACATAGACCACCGCCAGCACCAGGAACGGCACCGCGGGCGCGGCGTAGAAGGAGAACATCGTCCGGCCGTCGAGCGCGAACCAGAACCACGGCAGCAGGCCGGCGGCGATGCTGAGCAGGATCGCGCCCGCCCGCCAGTCCCGCCGGGCCAGGCCGAGCCAGGCGGTCGCGGCGATCGCCGGCAGGAACGACCACCACAGCAGCGGCGTGCCCAGCAACAGCACCTCCGACGCGCAGCTCGGCGCGCCACAACTGCCATCCCCGGACCAGTGGAACGCCACCGGGCGGCCGAGTAGCAGCCACTGCCACGGCCAGGACTGGTACTTGTGCGGGTCGTCGAGCTGGGTGTGGAAGCCGTACGAGGCCTTGTGGTATTCCCACAGGTTGTTCAGCGCCCCGATGAACGGGGTGTCGCTCAGCTCCGGGTTGTTCGGGTAGCGCTCGGCCAGGCGGTAGTAGCCCTCGTCGCTGAGCAGCCAGCCCGACCAGGTCGCGACGTAGGTGACCACCATCAGCACGCCGGCCGCGAGCAGCCAGGGCAGCTCGTCCAGCACCGCGTCACGCCACGGACGGCGAACCCCTGCCGAACGGCGGACCCCCACCTCCCAGAACAGCACCAGCAGCGCGAACGCCGGCACGAAGTAGATCGCGCTCCACTTGACCGAGCAGGCGCAGCCGAGCAGCACCCCGGCCGCCAGCCGCCACCACGGCCAGTTCCGCCAACCGGACGGAGGCCGCCCGGCCCGCCCCGGCCGGGTCGGGTCGAGCCCGGCCTCCAGGGCCCGCGTCCAGCGCCGCCGCCGGGCGTCCCGGTCGAGCACCAGCGCGCCGAACGCGGCCAGCACGAACAGCAGCAGGAAGATGTCGAGGATGGCCGTGCGGGACAGCACCAGGTGGAACCCGTCGAGCGCGAGCAGCAGGCCCGCCGCGCAGCCCAGCACCGTGGACCGGAACATCCGCCGGCCGATGCGGACCAGCAGCAGCACCGACAGCGTGCCGGCCACCGCCGCGCCGAACCGCCAGCCGAACTCCGGCGACGTCGTGATCAGGTGGCCCGGCACCGAGACGCCGCTGTCCGCGTCCTGGTAGCCGAAGGCCCACTCGCCGATCCCGATCATCCACTTGCCCAGCGGTGGATGCACCACGTACGAGGGGCCGTTGTCCTTGTAGTTCCACTCGACGCCGCGGTCGATCAGCCCGTACGCGTCCTTGGCGTAGTAGGTCTCGTCGAAGACCTTGCCGGGCGGGAAACTGAGCCCCACGAAGCGCAGGATCGCCGCGATCGCCACCACCACGGCTGTGGCCAGCCACGCCTGCCCCCGACCGATGCGGTCGTCGACGGTGGCGAGCCGGCGCCGCACGGCGGCGGGCAGCCCGCCCCCGCTGCCGTCGCCGCGCTCGGCGGTGGAAGGGTCCGGGTTCGCGCTCTGTGCTGTCGACGCACTCGTCACCCGGCGATCGTAGGCTGCGAGGGTGCCCGGTGGCGTCCATCGTCTCCGAAATTGGTACGACCATCGATGAGGGAGCACGCGCCGTGGGGGAAATGTCCGAGGTCGGACGGCTGGTGTTGCTCGGCGCGCCGCTGGGCAACCCGGCCGACGCGTCCGCCCGGTTCCGGGAGGTGCTGGCCGTCGCCGACGTGGTCGCCGCCGAGGACACCCGGCGGCTCACCCGGCTCGCCCGCGACCTCGACGTGACGGTGCCCGGCCGGATCGTCTCCTACTTCGAGGGCAACGAGGAGCGGCGCACCCCGGAGCTGGCCGAGGTGCTCGTCGCCGGCTACACGGTCGCGCTGGTCACCGACGGAGGCATGCCGAGCGTCTCCGACCCCGGATACCGGCTGGTCCGGGCCGCCCTGGACGCGGGCGTGCCGGTCACCGCCGCGCCCGGGCCGAGCGCCGTCACCACCGCGCTGGCGCTGTCCGGGCTGCCCTGCGACAGGTTCTGCTTCGAGGGCTTCCTGCCCCGTACCCCCGGCGCCCGCCGCTCCCGCCTGCGGGCGCTCGCCGCCGAGGACCGCACGCTGGTGTTCTTCGAGGCGCCGCACCGCATCGCCGGCGCGCTGGCCGACCTGGCCGAGGCGTTCGGCGCCGACCGGCCCGCCGCGCTCTGCCGCGAGCTGACCAAGACGTACGAGGAGGTGGTCCGCCGTCCGCTCGGCGAGCTGGCCGAGTGGGCCGCCGACGGCGATCCCCGGGGTGAGATCACGCTCGTCGTGGCGGGCGCGCCGGCCACGCCCGCGGTCCGGCCCGACGACGACACGCTGCGCGCCGCGGTGGCCGAGCGCGAGGCGGCCGGGCTGTCCCGGCGCGACGCGATCACCGAGGTCGCCACCGCGTACGGGCTGCGACGGCGCGAGGTGTACGCGGTGGTGCACAGCTGAAAGGAAGGGCCCCTTCTTAACGCCTGCGGTAGAGGAAGGGCCCCCTTTTAACACCTCACCTCACCAGGCGGCAGCCAGGAACCCGACGGTGATCAGCGCCGGCCCGGCCAGCGCCAGGCCGACCGCCCAGCGCCGCTGCCGCTCGTCCGCGAGCCGGGTCGCGCCGGTCCACCTGGCGATCCCGGCGGCGCACCCGGCCACCAGCGCCAGCCCGAGCAGCCAGCGCAGGTGCTGTCCGGGGCCGGTGTCCGCGTAGGCGGTCGATCCGTCCGGCCCGGTCATCCGGGCCGGCAGCAGGGTGCCGGTGGCGGTCCGCCCGGCCGGTACGCCACTGACCCGTACGCCGTGGGCCTGGAACCGGTCGCCGTCGGCCAGGAAGATCCCCCGGCAACGCTGGGTGAGCCCGCCGCCCGCGCACTCGGTGATCATCACGGTGCCGCCTGTCGAATGCCCCGCGGCCAGCCAGAACGGCCCCGCGCTCACCCAGGCGAAGAACGCGGCGAGCAGGCTCAACGCCAGCAGCACGGCGAGGCCGACGGGCGGGGTCGGCGGGAGGACCAGGCGGGCCGGCGCCCGCCGGACCGGCGGCCGGGCGGGGAGCGGGTGCGGCTCGTCGCGCAGCGGCGTGCCGTCCCAGTGCACCTCCTCGATCGGCGCCCAGCCGCCCGCCTGCGCGGCCTTGCGCTGCCAGCGGGGCTGCCGCACCGGCACCCGGCTCGGCACCGCGTCCACCGGCGCGCCGGTGGTGGGCTCCACCTCGACCGGCGGGTCCGCCGGGTCGAGCCGGGGCTGCGGCGCGACGGGCGTGCCCGCCGGGGCGGGTCGCGCCCGCCGGGTGGTGGCCGCCGACGGCTCCGGCGCCGCTGGTCTGTTGGTCACGATGTTCATTTCACACCGGTACGCCCGGCTTGCGGTGAAGCTCACGCCGCGTGTCGGCGACAAATCGGACGTACGGCCGGCGCCTGCCGCCCATTGGTTCGCGGCCCGCCCACCGCAATCACTAGGCTTGCTGCTCATGAGTCACGTTCTCGCCGCGGTCGCCTGGCCCTACGCCAACGGCCCGCGCCACATCGGCCACGTATCCGGATTCGGCGTTCCCTCCGACGTCTTCGCCCGGTACATGCGGATGGCCGGCCACGACGTGCTCATGGTCTCCGGCACCGACGAACACGGCACCCCGATCCAGGTGCAGGCCGACGCCGAGGGAGTCACCCCGCGCGAACTGGCCGACCGCTACAACCGGGTGATCGCCGAGGACCTGCGGGCGCTGGGCCTGTCGTACGACCTGTTCACCCGCACCACCACGCGCAACCACTACGCCGTGGTGCAGGAGCTGTTCACCGGCCTGTACCGCAACGGCTACATCGTCCCGAAGGTCACCACCGGCGCGATCTCCCCGTCCACCGGCCGGACGCTGCCCGACCGCTACATCGAGGGCACCTGCCCGATCTGCGGCTACGACAGCGCGCGCGGCGACCAGTGCGACAACTGCGGCAACCAGCTCGACCCGATCGACCTGATCGACCCCAAGTCGAAGATCAACGGGGAGACGCCGGAGTTCGTCGAGACCGAGCACTTCTTCCTCGACCTGCCCGCCCTGGCCGACGCGCTGCGGCAGTGGCTGGACAACCGCGAGGGCTGGCGCCCCAACGTGCTGCGGTTCTCCCGCAACCTGCTCGACGACCTCCAGCCCCGGGCCATCACCCGCGACCTGGAGTGGGGCGTGCCGATCCCGCTGGACGACTGGCGCGACCGGCCGGACAAGCGGATCTACGTGTGGTTCGACGCGGTCATCGGCTACCTGTCCGCGTCCATCGAGTGGGCCCGCCGCACCGGCGACCCGGAGGCCTGGCGCAAGTGGTGGTCGGCGGACGGGGAAGGGAAGGACGCCCGCTCCTACTACTTCATGGGCAAGGACAACATCGTCTTCCACTCGGTGATCTGGCCGGCGCTGCTCGGCGGCTACTCCGGTGAGGGGGCCCGCGACGGCGAGCCGGGCGAGCTGGGCCGGCTCAACCTGCCCACCGAGGTCGTCTCCAGCGAATACCTCACCATGGAGGGCCGGAAGTTCTCCTCCTCCCGCAAGGTGGTCATCTACGTCCGGGACTTCCTGGAGCGCTACGACGCCGACGCGCTGCGCTACTTCATCGCGGTGGCCGGCCCGGAGAGCAACGACACCGACTTCACCTGGGCCGAGTTCCTGCGCCGCAACAACGACGAACTGGTCGCCGGCTGGGGCAACCTGGTCAACCGGTCGGTGTCGATGGCGGCGAAGAACTTCGGCGCCGTCCCGCCGGTCGACCCGGCCGGGCTCACCGAGGCCGACCAGGCGCTGCTGGACACCGCGAAGGCGGGCTTCGCCACCGTCGGCGACCTGATCGCCCGGCACCGGCAGAAGCAGGCCATCGGCGAGGCCATGAAGGTCGTCGCCGAGGCCAACAAGTACCTCTCCGAGCAGGCGCCCTGGAAGCTCAAGGGCGAGGACGACAAGCCCCGCATGGGCACCATCCTGCACGTCGCGCTCCAGGTGGTCAGCGACGCCAACACGCTGCTCACCCCGTTCCTGCCGCACTCCGCCCAGAAGATCCACGAGCTGCTCGGCGGCACCGGCACGCACGCCCCGATGCCGGTGATCGAGGAGGTCGACGACCTCGACGGCGGGCCGTCGTACCCGGTGCTGACCGGTGACTACACGGTCGGGGCGCGCTGGGAGTCCGTACCCCTGGAGGTGGGCCGGCCGCTCGCGGCGCCGAAGCCGGTGTTCCGCAAGCTCGACCCGTCCATCGTCGAGGAGGAGCTGGCCCGGCTGGC
The DNA here is from genome assembly GCF_017872985.1 of Micromonospora sp. HB375. Classification (NCBI taxonomy): domain Bacteria; kingdom Bacillati; phylum Actinomycetota; class Actinomycetes; order Micromonosporales; family Micromonosporaceae; genus Micromonospora; species Micromonospora sp. HB375. Next base: position 672,669 of record NZ_JAGGJO010000001.1, read on the forward strand.
CGGCTGAGCACGCGCGCGAACCGCGGCCCCGGGGATCTCCCCGGGGCCGCGATCGTCCGCCGGGTCAGGCGGTCGCCATGCTCGGCTTGCCGATGAACTCCATGATGGCCTTGTTGACCTCGGTGGGATGGGTCCACGGCGTGCCGTGCGGCGCACCCTTCAGCGTGACCAGCTTGGCGTCGGACAGCATGTTCACCAGCCGCTGGCCCGTCACCGGGAACGGCAGCACGTTGTCCTTGTCGCCCTGGATGATCAGCACCGGCACGTCGATGTTCGGCAGGTCACCGCGGAAGTCGGTCTGCCAGGCGTCCACCGAGTCGTGGGTGCCCTTGGCCGACGCCTGCGCGCCGATCTGCCAGTGCGCGTGGTACGCCTCGTCGCTGACCAGCTTCCCCCGGTTCTCACTGGCGTTGAAGAACGCGTCGCAGAACTGGGTCAGGTAGGCGAACCGGTCCTGGATGATCGCCTTCTGGAACCCCTCGAACATGCTCTTGTCGACGCCCTCCGGGTCGTCGGGCGTCTTCAGCAGGTACGGCGCCAACGGGGCCAGCAGGACCGCCCGGTCCACCCGGTCCGACCCGTACGCGCCCAGGTAGCGGGTCACCTCACCGGTGCCCATCGAGTGCCCGACCAGGATCGCGTTGCGCAGGTCCAGCTCGGTCATCAACACGTCCAGGTCGGCGGCGAACGTGTCGTAGTCGTAGCCCATGGCCGGCTGCGCGGAGTTGCCGAACCCACGCCGGTCGTACGTGATCACCCGGTACCCGGCGTTCAGCAGCGGACCGCTCATCTTCTCCCAGGTCGCCCCGTTGAACGGGAAACCGTGGATCAGCACGATCGGCTGACCGGAACCGTGATCCTCGTAGTACAGGTCGATGGGTGCGGAGTTCTCCGTACCGACGGTGACGAAAGGCATGTCGGGATTCCCCCTCAGCGCGGGCTTCTCGGACCCCAAGGGCTTCCCGACCTGCCCCCGTCTATGCGTGCCGGGCCGGATAGGGCAGGTCCACCACCCGGTCGTCGGTCAGCTCGCCGCCGGGCGCCCAGACCTCGTACACGCCGCGTTCCAGACACTGAGCGCCGGTCGCGGCCACCGCGTCCGGATCCGGGCGGCGCAGCCGCAACCGCAGCCAGCCACCCTCCTCCCGCAGCACCAGGCACGGCGTCCCGCGCCAGGTCGCCGTGCGCAGCCGCCGGGCCGCCGCGTCCACCGGGTAGCGGGCCGCCCGGGTCATCGCCAGCACCCGGAACCCGCCCGGCTGGTCGGCCACCGCCTCGTACTCCGAACCCGCGTACGTGCCGACGAGCCGGGTCGAGCGCGGCGCCTCGCCGGTCGGCACGTACTCCTGATCGGCGGCCAGGCCGGGCACCGCGGCGAGCAGGTGCCGCCACTGCGGACCCGCCAGGCGCAGCCAGCCCCGCTGCTCCGCCTGGTAGGTGTAGAGCACCACCTCCACGCCCTCGGCCGGGTAGGCCAGCAGCGTGGCGTTCGCCGGCATCGGCAGGTCGGCGAACTCCCGGGTGACGAACTCCGGCACGAGCTGCGCGCTGCTCGGCACGAACCCGGTGCCCAGCACCGGCGGTCCGAGCCGGTCCCGGGGCGGCAACGCCATGAGGCCGCGGTGCGCCTCGCCCACCGGCACGTCGTAGTCGGCCGGGTCGGCGGCCCGCCAGCGCAGCGCGTACGCCACGTCACCGCCCTCGGAGTCGCCCCGCAGCACCGCCATCCCGGCCGGTGTCCGCAGGTGCGCCACGTCGTGCTCCCGGTAGCAGAAGCCGTGCGGCAGCCACCCCCGCACGTAGCCGGCGAGCTGCCGGGCGGAGAGCACCTTCACCATCCGGGTGCCCGGCCGGATCACCGCCGAGGCCCGCACCGCGGCCAACGTCGGGTCACCCGCCGCCCCCGGCTGCTGGCTGAGCCGGTGTACATACGCCCAACCCCGGTCCCGGTGCACCGGCATCAGCAGCGGCGCGTCCGTCTCGTCGGCCGTCCCTGAGCCCCCGTGCACCGCGTCCACCTCGGTCGCGTGCACGAACCGGCGCCACGGATAGCCGCCCCCGGGCCGGGGACACCACTCGAAGCCGGGCGCCTCGTCGGCGCTGAACAGCTCGTACGCCGCGCCCCGGGCGATCTCCTCGGCCGGGTGCACCCGGCCGGCGTACGTCACGCGCAACCCGGCCCGGTCGGAGGCGGGCCCACCGGCATGGTCGGTGACTGTCACTCCGGGACGCTAAGCCCGCCAGATGTGGGGCGTGTGAACGGCCGGTGGCGGTCCGGGAACGCCGGCCCGCGCCGGTGTGTGATGCTGGCCGCGATGACCGAGCAGACCGAGACCCGCAAGCAGCGCGCCGCCCGCCGGGCCGGGGAGTTCCCGCCCGCACCCGAGCCGCTGCCCGTACCCGTGCCGGACAGCCACACCCACCTCGACATCACCGTCGGCGAGTTCGGCACACCCCCGGGCGGCGCCCCCGGCGACGACCCGGTGGCCGCCGCGATCGCCGTCGCCGCCCGGGCCGGCGTGGACCGGCTCGTGCAGGTCGGCGTGGACGTCGACTCGTCCCGGTGGGGCGCCGACGTCGCCGACCGGTACGCAGCGGTGCTCGCCACCGTCGCGCTGCACCCGAACGAGGCGCCCCGGCTGGCCGACCTGGACGAGGCGCTGCGCGAGATCGAGACGCTCGCCGGCCGGGACCGGGTCCGGGGCGTCGGCGAGACCGGGATGGACTTCTTCCGTACCGGCGAGGAGGGGCGGGCCGCGCAGGAGGAGAGCTTCCGGGCACACATCGCCATCGCGAAGCGGCACGGCAAGGCGCTGGTCATCCACGACCGCGACGCGCACGCCGACGTGCTGCGCGTCGTCGACGACGAGGGCGCCCCGGACACCGTGGTCATGCACTGCTTCTCCGGCGACGCCGACTTCGCCCGCGAGTGCGTCCGGCGCGGCTTCCTGCTCAGCTTCGCCGGCACCGTCACGTTCGGCAGCGCCGCCGCGCTGCGCGAGGCCGCCGCCGTCACCCCGCCCGAGCAGATGCTGGTGGAGACCGACGCGCCGTACCTGACCCCGATGCCGCACCGGGGACGGCCCAACGCGTCGTACCTGATCCCGCTGACCGTCCGCTTCCTCGCCGAGACCACCGGCGCCGACCTGGACACCCTCTGCGCCGCCATCTCCACCAACGGTGAGCGCGCGTTCGGCCCGTGGCGTTAAGAAGGGGCCCCTCCATATCGCGAGGCGTTAAGAAGGGGCCCTTCCTTCCCCTCGGGCGGGGGCGCTTACGCTACGGGGCGTGACCGGACTCCTCGGCCCGGCGGAGATCCGGGAAATCGCCGCGCGCCTCGGCGTCACGCCGACAAAGAAGCTCGGCCAGAACTTCGTGCACGACCCGAACACCGTGCGCCGCATCGTCACCACCGCCGGGCTGACCCCGGACGACGTGGCACTGGAGGTCGGCCCCGGCCTCGGCTCGCTCACGCTCGCCCTGCTCCCGGTCGCCGCGCACGTGCACGCCGTGGAACTCGACCCGGCGCTCGCCGCCGCGCTGCCGGAGACCGCCGCCCGCTTCGCCGGCGAGGCCGCCGGGCGGCTCACCGTCCACCCGGCCGACGCGCTGCGGGTCACCGCCGCCGACCTGGCCGACCCGGCGCCGACCGCGCTGGTGGCGAACCTGCCCTACAACGTCGCCGTGCCGGTCGTGCTGCACCTGCTCGCCGAGCTGCCCACACTGCGGCACGGCCTGGTGATGGTGCAGAAGGAGGTCGCCGACCGGCTCGTCGCCGGTCCCGGCTCCAAGGTGTACGGCATCCCGTCGGTCAAACTCGCCTGGTACGCCCGCTCCCGGGCCGCCGGCAAGGTCCCGCCGAACGTGTTCTGGCCGGTGCCGAACGTCGACTCCGGCCTGGTCGCGTTCACCAGGCGCGAACCGCCCCGGCCGGACGTACCCCGGAAGGCCGTCTTCGCCGTCGTCGACGCCGCGTTCGCGCAGCGCCGCAAGACGCTGCGCGCCGCCCTGGCCGGCTGGGCCGGCGGCGCGGACCGGGCCGCCGCGGCGCTCGCCGCGGCCGGCGTGGACCCGTCCGCACGCGGCGAATCGCTCACCGTGGAGCAGTTCGCCGCCATCGCCGCGTCGGCCCCCGACGGCTCCGCCGCCGAGCAGTAGGCTGGCGCCGTTGCCCGACCCCGCCGAGGAGCTGACCGTGCAGAAGCCGTTCGACATCCGCCCGCGTCCAGGGGAGCGCACCCGGTGACCGAGGCATGGCGACCGGAGGACGAGGACGGGCAGCGGCGCGGGGCCAGCGGCCCGGTCAAGGTGCGGGTGCCCGCCAAGGTCAACCTGCATCTCGGGGTGGGACCGCTGCGCCGTGACGGCTACCACGAGCTGAACACCGTCTACCACGCGATCTCCATCTACGACGAGCTGACCGCCCGGCGCGGCGACACCCTCACCCTCACCATGGAGGGCGAGGGCGCCGGGGAGCTGGCGCTGGACGACACCAACCTGGCGCTGCGCGCCGCGCACGCGCTCGCCGGCTACGCGGGCGTCGCCCCGCACGCCCGGCTGCACCTGCGCAAGCAGATCCCGCTCGCGGGCGGGCTCGCCGGCGGCAGCGCCGACGCCGCCGCCGCGCTCGTCGCCTGCGACACGCTCTGGGGCACCGGGCTGTCCCGCGACGAACTGGCCGGCATCGCCGCCGACCTCGGCTCCGACGTGCCGTTCCTCATCCACGGCGGCACCGCGCTCGGCACCGGCCGCGGCGAGACGGTCAGCCCGGTGCTCGCCCGCCCCACCTCCTGGCACTGGGTGGTGGCGATCGCCGACGGCGGCCTGTCCACCCCGGCCGCCTACCGGGAACTGGACCGGCTACGCGACGCCGGAGCCGCCGGCACCCCGCTGGGCAGCACCGACGCGCTGCTCGCCGCGCTGCGCCAACGCGACCCACGGGTCCTCGCCGCCACGCTCGGCAACGACCTCCAGGACGCCGCGCTGACCATGCGCCCGTCGCTGGCCGAGACGCTCAAGGCCGGCGAGGCCGCCGGCGCGCTCGCCGGCATCGTCTCCGGCTCCGGACCCACCTGCGTCTTCCTCGCCGCCGGCGAGTCCGACGCGGGGCGGATCGCCGCCGAGCTGACCGCCGCCGGGGTGTGCCGGGAGGCCCGCGTCGCGCACGGACCGGTCGCCGGCGCCCGCGTGGTCTGACGCCCCGTACCCTTGACTCAGGCGTCCCGGGCCCCGGGACGCCTGAGTCGTGAAAGGTGGGGAATGGCCAACATCGTCAACCTGGACCGGGTGTCCAAGGGGTACGGCGCCGCCGGGCCGCTGCTCACCGACGTCTCGCTCGGCCTCGACGACGCCGACCGGGTCGGCGTGGTGGGCCTCAACGGCGCCGGCAAGTCGACGCTGCTGCGGCTGCTCACCCGCACCGAGGAACCCGACGACGGCCGCGTCACCCACCGCCGCGACCTGCGCGTCGCCTGGCTGCCACAGCGCCTGGACCTGGCCCCCGACCTCACCGTGCGGGACGTCGTGCTCGGCACCGCCTGGCTCGGCGAGAGCATGGGCGCCGAGCACGAGTGGGCCGGCGACGCGGGCGTGCGCGCCATCCTCGACGGCCTCGGCATGCCCCACCTCGGCCTGGACACGCCGGTCGGCCCGATGTCCGGCGGGGAACGCCGCCGGGTCGCGCTCGCCGCGCTGCTGGTCCGCGACGCCGACCTGCTCGTCCTCGACGAGCCCACCAACCACCTGGACGTCGGTGGCGTCGACTGGCTGGCCCGGCACCTCGTCACCCGCAAGGGCGCGCTCGTCGTGGTCACCCACGACCGCTGGTTCCTCGACGCCGTCTGCACCACCACCTGGGAGGTCGCCGACCAGACCGTCCGGGCGTACGAGGGCGGCTTCGCCGCGTGGACGCTCGCCCGCGTCGAACGGCAGCGCGTGGCCGCCGCCACCGAGGCCCGCCGGCAGAACCTGCTCCGCAAGGAGATCGCCTGGCTGCGCCGCGGCGCGCCGGCGCGCACCTCGAAGCCCAAGTTCCGCATCGACGCGGCGAACGCGCTCATCGCCGACGTCCCGGAACCCCGCGACACCATGTCGCTGCAACGGCTCGCCACCGCCCGGCTCGGCAAGCAGGTGTACGACCTCGAACACGTGCGGCTGCACGCCGGCCCGAAGGAGATCCTGCACGACACCACCTGGCAGGTCGGGCCCGGCGACCGGGTGGCCATCCTCGGGCGCAACGGCGCCGGCAAGACCACCCTGCTACGGATGCTCGCCGGGGTGACCGGCCCCGACGGCGGGCGCTTCGCCGTCGGGCAGACCGTCCGGCCCGCGTTCCTCTCCCAGGAACTCGCCGAACTCCCCGGCCACCTGCGCGTGCTGGAAGCCGTCGAAGAGGTGGCCCGGCGCGTGCAGTTCGGCGACCGGGAGATCAGCGCCGCCCAGCTCGCCGAGATCTTCGGCTTCGACGACCGGCGGCTCTGGACCCCGGTGAGCGACCTGTCCGGCGGGGAACGCCGCCGCCTGCAGATGCTGCGGCTGCTCGCCGGGGAACCCAACGTGCTCCTGCTCGACGAGCCCACCAACGACCTGGACACCGACACGCTCGCCGCGCTGGAGGACCTGCTCGACTCCTGGCCCGGCACGATCGTGGTGGCCAGCCACGACCGCTACCTGATTGAGCGGGTCACCGACGTCGCGTACGGCATGTTCGGCGACGGCCGGCTGGTGCACCTGCCCGGCGGCGTCGACGAGTACCTGGCGCGCGCCGCCGCGGCCGGCGGCCCGGCGCCCGCCGACCTCACCCCGGCCACCGCGGCGCCGGAACGCGAGGGCATGTCCGCCGCCGAGGTACGCACGGCGAAGAAGGAACTCAACCGGCTGGAACGGCAGATCGCCAAGCTGGAACAGAAGGAGGCGGCCCTGCACGAGCAGCTCGCCGCGAACGCCACCGACTACGCCCGGGTCGCCGAGCTGGACGCACAGCTCAAGGAGGTACGGGCCGAGCGGGACCGCACCGAGGAGACCTGGCTGGCCCTGGCCGAGGAGCTGCCGGGCGGCTGACCTGCCGCCGGGGTGGGGGGTGTGCGGCGTCACTGACCGGCGTACGGGACAATCACCGGTGGAACCCTCGTCCGAACGGTCTTTTGGAGACGCAGAGATGGCCCACACCCCCGTCAACCACCCCGCGCGGCCGATCTACCGGGCGATCGGCGGGATCGTTGGTCTGTACTTCGTCGTCTTCGGCGGCCTCGGCGTCATCGCCAGCGCCGGTGGCGATTTCTTCGCCCAGGACGACACCAAGGTTCTCGGCCAGGGCACCAACATGGCGTTCTCGCTGGTGTCGGTGCTCGTCGGCGTGGTGATCCTGGTCGGCACCGCGATCGGCCGCAACCTCGACGTGGCGATCAACCAGTGGCTGGCCTACACCCTGATGGTGATCGGCCTGGGCTCGCTGGCGTTCCTGCAGACCGACGTCAACATCTTCAACTTCTCGATCATGACCGACGTCGTGGTCCTGACCCTGGCGCTGGTGCTCCTGATGGCCGGCATGTACAGCAAGGTCGGCTCCGACGAGGAGCACGAGGCATGGCAGAAGGCCCGCCTGGTGCTCTGATCCCCTCCTCGTACGAAGGCCCGGCGCGCCGCGCGCCGGGCCTTCGGTGTTTTCCGGACGCGAACGGACAACCCAGGCGACAATTGCCCCGAATCAGTCGCACGACTGGAGGGCACCATGGCGCACTTCCCGGTGAACCACCCCGCGCGGCCCCTCTACCGGGTGCTGTCCGGGCTCATCGGCCTCTACATCCTCGTCTTCGGCGTCTACGGCGTCTTCCTGACCTGGGGCGAAGGGCTGTTCGGCCGGGGCAGCAACTGGGCGCTGGGCCTGCGCACCAACCTGGCCTTCTCGCTGGTCTCGGTCGTCTTCGGCGCGGTCCTGCTGGTCGGCGCGTCCCGCCGCACCAATCTCGGCCACTACATGAACCTCACCGCCGGCGTGGTCTTCCTGGTCACCGGCATCCTGATGATGTCGGTGCTGCAGACCTCGGCGAACTTCCTCAACTTCTCGATGTCCACGGTCATCGTGTCGCTGCTGTTCGGGCTGATCCTGCTCGCCACCGGCCTGTACGACAAGGTCGGCACCGCCGAGCACGCCGAGGAGGAACGGCAGCGCCGCTACCACCCGATCGGCGAGCGCTGACGCGGCTGTTGCGCTGACGCGGCTGTTGCGCTGACGCGGCGTCAGCCCCGGGGGATCGGCCCGGGCTTCGACTCCAGGTGCGACAACCCGTTCCAGGCCAGGTTCACCAGGTGCGCCGCCACCGTCTCCTTGCGCGGCTTGCGCACCTCCAGCCACCAGCGCCCGGTCAACGCCACCATGCCCACGAGCGCCTGGGAGTAGAGCTCGGCGAGCTTCGGGTCGTACCCCCGGATGGAGAACTCGCCCGCCAGGATGTGCTCCACCTGGTGCGCCACGTCGTTCATCACGCTGCTGAAATTGCCGGTCGCCGACATCAGCGGCGACTCCCGGACCAGCACCCGGAACCCGCTGGTCTCCTCCTCGATGTAGGTCAGCAGCGTCAACGCGGCCTGCTCCAGCAGCTCCCGCGGATTGCCCGCGGTCAGCGCCGTGGTGATCCGGTCCAGCAGGGCCCGGACCTCCCGGTCCACCACCACCGCGTAGAGCCCTTCCTTGCCGCCGAAGTGCTCGTAGACCACCGGCTTGGACACCTTGGCGCGCGCCGCCACCTCTTCGATCGAGGTCGCGTCGAACCCGCGCTCGGCGAAGATCTGCCGGGCGATCGAGATCAACTGCTCGCGCCGCTGCGTCGCGGACATCCGCACCCGGGACGGCTTCGCCGCCGGCGCGGGCCGCCGCCGGGCGCGGTCACTGCCGGGAACGTCGGTCACCCGCCCCATCCTGCCAGGCGAGGCGTACGCGGTCCGACCGGACGCCTCGTTGTCGTACGTACGTTCTAAGTTCGGTCCATGGTCGACCCACTCGCCGCCGAGGTGCGCCGCCTGCGTGTCGAGGAGCAGCTCTCCGTCGCCGACATCCGGGCCCGCCTGGGCATCGGCCGCGATCGGGTGTACGCGCTGCTGCGCGGCATCCCGCCGCCTGAGTGGACCCGCCGGCCCCGTGCGCGCGACGACGCCCGCGCTGAGGCGCTGCGGCTGCGCGCGGCCGGCCGATCCGTCAACCAGATCGCGGAGCAGCTCGGCGTGGCGAAGTCGACCGCTTACCAGTGGGTGCGGCACCTGCCGTTGAACCCGGACGACGCGACGGCCGAGCGGCGACGTGCCCATTCACGGGCGATGACGGAGGCGCGCTGGAGCGCGTACCGGGAGTCGCGGGACGCCGCGCAGGCCGCGGAACACGCCAGGTCCGCCGGGGTGGTCGGCGGGCTCGGTGAGCGGGATCTGCTGATGCTGGGCGCCGCGATCTACTGGTGCGAGGGCGCCAAGTCGAAGCCCTGGCGTCGAGCGGTGACGGTCCAGTTCGTCAACACCGATCCGGGGTTGCTGGCCCTCTTCCTCCGCTTCCTCGAAGTGTGCGGCGTAGATCGGACGGTGCCGACCTATCGGGTGAGCATCCACGAGTCAGCGGACGCGGAGGCGGCTGTGCGTTGGTGGGTGAGGCGGCTGCGACTACCTGCCGAGCGGTTTCGCCGCACGGTGCTCAAGCGGCACAACCCGACCACGCTGCGGCGGAACACGGGCGACACCTATCACGGATGTCTCGTGATCACGGTGCCCCGCAGTCGCGAGCTCTACTGGCAGATCGAAGGTATGATCGCCGAGCTGTTCCGGATCACGGACGAGACGCAAGGAAAAGTCGCTGATCCGTAGGTCTTGACATAGCGATGGGGTGTGGGGTAACGGCAACCCGCAGGCCTTTGGAGCCTTGAGCTCCTGGTTCGAATCCAGGCACCCCAGCTCATTCGTCGGATCGCTCCTGGGCGAACGACGTTTGTGTGGCCGGATGCGAATTGTGGCGAGCCGCGTGGTTAGCATGACCGCGAGACTGTCGCCGTCCCGACGGGAGAGCCACGTCGTGTCCCAGCCCCACCTCCGCACCGTTGTCGTGCTCGCCGCCGGTGAGGGCAAGCGGATGAAGTCGTCCCTGCCCAAGGTGCTGCACCCACTGCTCGGCCGTACCCTGCTCGGTCACGTCCTCGCCGCGGCCGGGCCGCTGCGCGCGGACCGCACCGTGGTGGTGGTCGGCCACGGCGCCGACCAGGTCCGGGCGCACCTGACCGACGTGGCCCCGGCGGCGACGCCGGTGCTCCAGGAGCGCCAGCTCGGCACCGGGCACGCCGTCCGCATCGCGCTGGACGCGGTGCCGGACGCGACCGGCACCGTCGTGGTGATCAACGGGGATGTGCCGCTGCTGCGGCCGGAGACGGTTCGGGCGCTCGTCGAGGCGCACGAGGAAGCCGCCGCGGCGGCGACGGTGCTGGCGGCCGAGGTGCCGGACCCGACCGGCCTGGGCCGGATCGTGCGGGACGTGCAGGGGCACCTGGAGCAGATCGTGGAGGAGCGGGACGCCTCGCCCCAGCAGCGCGCGCTGCGGGAGATCAACGCGGGCATCTACGCGTTCGACGCGGCCCGCCTGCGGGAGGCGCTGGGCAAGCTCTCCACCGACAACGACCAGGGCGAGGAGTACCTGACCGACGTCTTCGCGCTGCTGCGCGACGCCGGGGAGCCGGTGGCGGTGCACTGCGCCGCCGACTACGTGGAGACGCTCGGCTGCAACGACCGGGTGGAGCTGTCCGCGCTGCGGCGGCTGCTGCGGGACCGGGTGAACGAGGGCTGGATGCGTACCGGGGTCAGCATCCTCGACCCGCACACGACGTGGATCGACGTGACGGTGACCGTGGAACGGGACGCGGTGATCGACCAGAACACGCAGCTCCAGGGCGCCACCGTGGTCGGCGCGGGCGCGCTCGTCGGCCCGGACACCACGCTCGTGGACACGGTGGTGGGCGCGGGCGCGAGCGTGGTGCGCTCCCACGCGCTCGGCGCCGAGGTGGGGCCGGAGGCCAGCGTGGGGCCGTACGCGTACCTGCGGCCGGAGTCGCGGCTGGGCCGCAAGGCGAAGGTCGGCACGTTCGTGGAGACCAAGAAGACGTCGATCGGTGAGGGCTCGAAGGTGCCGCACCTGTCGTACGTGGGGGACGCGACGATCGGCGACCACAGCAACATCGGCGCGGCCACCGTCTTCGTCAACTACGACGGGGTACGCAAGCACCACACCACCATCGGCAGCCATGCGCGTACCGGAGCGGACAACATGTTCGTGGCGCCGGTGCGGGTCGGCGACGGCGCGTACACGGCTGCGGGTTCGGTGATCACCGGGGACGTGCCGCCGGGCGCGATGGCGGTGGCGCGGGGCCAGCAGCGCAACGTGGAGGGCTGGGTGCTGCGCAAGCGGGCCGGCACGGAGGCCGCGGAGGCGGCGCGGCGGGCCGGTGAGGATGCGCCGGAGTCGGGCGCAGCCGCAAGGGAAGGTGACTGACTCCACGGGGATCGGCGGGCCGTGGGTGGATCGCTGAACCGGGGGCATACTGCAACCGAACACTCCCCGGCCTCACCGCCGCCGGGCACCACCGACATACGGGAGCAGACGGGCCCATGGGCAGCATCGTCGCCGAAAACCGCAAGAGCCTGATGCTCTTCTCCGGGAGGGGTTTTCCGGAGCTGGCCAAGGAGATCGGTGAGGTGCTCGGCGTCGCGCCGACGCCGGCCGACGCGTACGACTTCGCCAACGGCGAGATCTTCGTCCGGTACAAGGACTCGGTTCGTGGTTCGGACGCCTTCGTGGTGCAGTCCGTGACGCACGGCGTGAACACCTGGGTCATGGAGACCCTGATCATGGTCGACGCGCTGAAGCGCGGTTCGGCCAAGCGGATCACCGTGGTGCTGCCGTTCTACCCGTACGCGCGGCAGGACAAGAAGCACCGCGGCCGGGAGCCGATCTCGGCGCGGCTGATCGCCGACCTGCTCAAGACGGCGGGCGCGAACCGCATCCTGACCGTCGACCTGCACACCGCGCAGATTCAGGGCTTCTTCGACGGCCCGGTGGACCACCTGTTCGCCATGGACGTGCTGGCCGAGTACGTGGAGCACAAGTACGCGGGCCGCCCGATGACGGTGGTGGCGCCGGACTCGGGCCGGGTACGTGTGGCGGAGCGCTGGACCGACCGGCTGGGCGGCTGCCCGCTGGCGTTCATCCACAAGACCCGCGATCCGCTCAAGCCGAACCAGGTCGTGGCGAACCGGGTGGTCGGTGAGGTCGAGGGCCGGGTGTGCCTGATCGTGGACGACATGATCGACACCGGCGGCACGATCACCAAGGCGGCGGACATCCTCAAGGAGCAGGGCGCGGCGGAGATCGTGGTCGCCTCGACCCACGCGCTGCTGTCCGATCCGGCGACGGAGCGGCTGAAGAACAGCCCGATCAGCGAGGTCGTGGTGACGAACACGCTGCCGCTGCCGTCGGAGAAGCAGTTGGACAAGCTGACCGTACTGTCGATCGCCCCGCTGCTGGCGCGGGCGATCCGGGAGGTCTTCGACGACGGTTCGGTGACCACCCTGTTCGGTGGCCTGAGCTGAGGAGTGCCGGTCCGGTCGCCGGTGTTCCGGCGGCCGGGCCGATGCCCTGCGGAACCGGCGGCGCGGTGATATGGGGGACTGCCGGAGAGCCGGGAATTCCCTCGGGTAGACTGGTGCGGTTGCCACGGCGAGGGTGCCCGGCGGGCTGCTGACAAGCACCGCACGGAGGCGCCGTCATCGACGCGGTGCTCCGGGCGGTCGTTCATGACCCTAGCCCCAGCGAGCCCCTCGCCCCAGCACCGCCAGACGACAAGCCGCCGCAGCGAAGCATCAGGAGTTTCCCCGTGTCCGAGGTAAAGATCAGCGCCGAGCCCCGTACCGAGTTCGGCAAGGGTGGTGCCCGTCGTACCCGCCGGGCCGGCAAGGTGCCCGCCGTGCTGTACGGCCACGGCGAGAAGCCCAAGCACATCGCGCTTCCGGCGCGGGAGTTCGCCGCCGCGATCCGTAAGGGCGGCGCGAACCAGCTCTTCGCGATCGAGGTCAGCGACGGCACCCAGGTGCTGGCGCTGCCGAAGGCGATCCAGCGTGACCCGATCAAGGACACCTTCGAGCACGTGGACCTGCTGCTGGTCCGCCGGGGCGAGAAGGTCACCGTCGAGGTCCCGGTCCAGCTGACCGGTGAGGCCGCGAAGGACACGCTGATCGTGCACGACCACGACACGCTGTCGGTGACCGCCGACGCGACCAAGGTGCCGGACCACCTGGAGGCGTCGATCGAGGGCGCCGAGCCGGGCACCACGATCACCGCCGCCGACGTCGAGCTGCCGGCCGGCGTCGAGCTGGCCACCGACGAGGAGACCGCTGTCGCCTCGGTGACCGCCGCTCCGACCGCCGAGCAGCTCGAGGCCACCCTCCCCGAGGTCGAGGAGGCCACCGAGGAGGCCGAGGCCGAGGTCGGCGAGGAGACCGCCGAGGGTGCCGAGGGCGCTCCGGCCGCCGAGGGCGAGGAGGCCCCGGCCGAGGCGAAGACCGAGGCCTGACCGGTCCGCAAGGCTGTGCGACAGGCGTCCCCGGTTCCCGGGGGCGCCTGTCGGCGTATCGGGACGGCTGGTCGGGGAAGCGAGCGGGAAGGGGCGTCGGGTGACGGACGAGGCGGGGCCGTGGCTGGTGGTCGGCCTGGGCAACCCCGGCCGGGAGTACGCGAACAACCGGCACAACGTCGGGTTCATGGTGGCCGACCTGCTGGCGGCCCGGGTGGGCGCGAAGTTCGGGCGGCACAAGCGCGCGATGGCCGAGGCCGCGGAGGGGCGGCTGGGGTTCGGCGGGCCGAAGCTGGTGCTGCTCAAGCCGTTGACGTACATGAACCTCTCCGGCGGCCCGGTGGCCGGGTTGGCGCAGTTCCACAAGATCCCGCCGGCGCACGTGATCGCGGTGCACGACGAGCTGGACATCCCGTACGGGCAGGTGCGGGTGAAGTGCGGCGGCGGCGAGGGCGGCCACAACGGTCTGCGTTCGATGTCGAAGTCGCTCGGCACGAAGGACTACGTGCGGGTGCGGTTCGGCATCGGCCGGCCGCCGGGGCGGCAGGACCCGGCTGACTACGTACTCTCGGATTTCTCCCCGTCGGAGCGCAAGGAGCTGGAGTTCCTGGTGGACCGCGCGGCGGACGTGGTGGAGTCGGTGGTTCTCAAGGGCGTGGAGCCGACGCAGAACCTGTACCACGGGGGCTGAGCAGTGGCCGGGGACCGAAGGGCGGGCGACGGGAGCATCATGGGCAGTCCTCCGATGATCGACGGCGGCTTCGCCCGGTGGCTGGCGTCGCGGGCCGGTCAGGCGCTGACGGCGTTGCGGACGGAGATGGGGTTCGCCGACGCGGGCGCGCTCCGGTCGGCCGGGGACAAGGTCTCGCACGATCTGATCCGCACCGAGCTGGCGAAGTGGCGGCCGGCGGACGCGGTGCTGTCGGAGGAGGACGAGGGTTCGCGGCTGGCCTGGACGGCGGAGGTGACGGACGCGGCGTTGTCGCGCCTGAACGCGGACCGGGTCTGGATCGTCGATCCGCTGGACGGCACCCGGGAGTACGCGGAGGAGGGGCGCTCGGACTGGGCGGTGCACGTGGCGCTCTGGTCGCGTCACGCGTCGACGCCGCACGGTCTGGTGGCGGGCGCGGTGGGCCTGCCGGCCCAGCACCGGGTGCTCGGCACGGACCATCCGCCGGCGTATCCGCCGATGACAGTGGAGGCGGCCGTGGGCGGCGGCCGGCGGGTCATCCGGTTGGCGGCCAGTCGTAGCCGTCCGCCGGTTTTCCTGACCGATCTGGCAGAGGACGTCGGCGCTCATCTGGTCCCGATGGGCTCGGCGGGCGCGAAGATCGCCGCCGTGGTCACCGGTGAGGTCGACGCGTACATCCACGCGGGCGGTCAGTACGAGTGGGATTCGGCCGCTCCGGTCGCTGTGGCGACGGCCACCGGTCTGCATGCTTCCCGGATCGACGGTTCTGCGCTGAAATACAACGGGGCCGACCCGCGTCTACCGGATCTGCTGGTCTGCCGCAAGGATCTCGCGAGTCGGTTGCTTGCAGCGTTGCAGCGGCATTCCGGGTAACCTGAGCGTTCTTCTTCACGAGTCCGACCTGAAAGGTCTGGAATCCGATGTACGGATCCGTGCGAATCGAGTTCGTGTCATGACGTCCCCCGCCGCGTACCAGGTGTCGCACCTCGACGCCCTTGAGGCGGAGAGCATCTTCGTGATGCGCGAGGTGGTCGCCGAGATGGAGCGGCCGGTGCTGCTCTTCTCCGGCGGCAAGGACTCGATCGTGATGCTCCGGTTGGCCCAGAAGGCGTTCGCGCCGGCCAACATCCCCTTCCCGGTGATGCACGTGGACACCGGGCACAACTTCCCCGAGGTGCTCGACTACCGCGACCAGCGGGTGGCCGAGCTGGGCCTGCAGCTGATCGTGGCGAGCGTGCCGGAGGCGCTGAACAAGGGCCTGGTCCGCGAGTCCGCCGACGGCATGCGCAACCGGATCCAGACGCCGGTGCTGCTGGAGGCGGTGGAGAAGCACCGCTTCGACGCGCTGTTCGGCGGCGCCCGGCGCGACGAGGAGAAGGCGCGGGCCAAGGAGCGGGTGTTCAGCTTCCGCGACGAGTTCGGCCAGTGGGACCCGAAGAACCAGCGTCCGGAGCTGTGGGCGCTGTACAACGGCCGGCACCACCCGGGCGAGTCGATCCGGGTGTTCCCGCTGTCGAACTGGACCGAGCTGGACGTGTGGCACTACATCGCGCGGGAGCGGATTCCGCTGCCGTCGATCTACTACGCGCACGAGCGCGAGGTGATCGAGCGCGACGGCATGCTCTACGCGGTGAACGAGTTCTTCCGGGCCCGCGCCGGTGAGCAGCCGTTCAAGGCCCAGGTGCGGTACCGGACCGTGGGTGACGCCTCCTGCACCGCGGCGGTCCGCTCGGACGCCGACACGGTGGAGAAGGTGATCGAGGAGGTGGCCGCCACGCGGATCACCGAGCGCGGCGCGACCCGTGGTGACGACCGGGTCAGCGAGGCCGCCATGGAGGACCGCAAGCGAGAGGGCTACTTCTGATGAGCGTCGAGACCCTGGCGCCGGCCGAGAGCGACACCGCGCGGCCGATGGACCTGCTGCGGTTCGCCACCGCGGGCAGCGTCGACGACGGCAAGTCGACGCTCATCGGCCGTCTGCTCTACGACACCAAGTCGCTGTTCACCGACCAGCTCGCCGCCGTCGAGGCGGTCAGCGCGGCGCGTGGCGACGAGTACACCAACCTGGCGCTGCTCACCGACGGCCTGCGCGCCGAGCGGGAGCAGGGCATCACCATCGACGTGGCGTACCGCTACTTCGCCACGCCGCGGCGCAAGTTCATCATCGCCGACACCCCCGGGCACATCCAGTACACCCGGAACATGGTCACCGGCGCCTCCACCGCCGACCTGGCGCTGATCCTGGTGGACGCGCGTAAGGGCCTGGTGGAGCAGTCCCGCCGGCACGCGTTCCTCTGCTCGCTGCTGCGGGTGCCGCACCTGGTTCTCTGTGTGAACAAGATGGACCTGGTCGACTGGTCGCAGGAGGTCTACGAGCGGATCGCCGACGAGTTCACCGCGTTCGCGGCGAAGCTCGACGTGCCGGACCTGACTGTGGTGCCGGTCTCCGCGCTCAAGGGCGACAACATCGTCACCCGCTCGGAGAACATGCCGTGGTACGAGGGTCCGTCGCTGCTGCACCACCTGGAGCGGGTGCACATCGCCTCCGACCGCAACCTGGTCGACGTGCGGTTCCCGGTGCAGTACGTGATCCGGCCGCAGTCCACCACCGTCACCGACTACCGGGGCTACGCCGGGCAGGTGGCCTCCGGTGTGCTCAAGCCGGGCGACGAGATCATGGTGCTGCCGTCCGGCTTCACCAGCCGGATCGCGGCGGTGGAGACCGCCGACGGCCCGGTGGACGAGGCGTTCCCGCCGATGTCGGTGACGGTCCGGCTGACCGACGAGCTGGACATCTCCCGCGGCGACATGATCTGCCGGCCGAACAACGCCCCGATGGCCGTGCAGGACATCGAGGCGATGGTCTGCTGGATGGACGAGACCCGCCCGTTGCAGGTCGGCGGCAGGTACGCGATCAAGCACACCACCCGCTCGGCGCGGGCGATCGTGCGTGGCCTGCACTACCGGCTGGACATCAACTCGCTGCACCGGGACGAGACGGTGGGCGAGTTGAAGCTCAACGAGATCGGCCGGGTCCGGCTGCGCACCACGGTGCCGCTGCTGGCCGACGAGTACCGCCGCAACCGCACCACCGGCGGCTTCGTGATCATCGACGAGGCCACCAACCGTACGGTCGGCGCCGGCATGATCGTCGAGGCCGGCTGACCCCTGCTTCGTAAGGAAGGGCCCCTTGTTAACAGCGCGCTGTTAACAAGGGGCCCTTCCTCTACCGCAGGCGTTAATAAGGGGCCCTTCCTTACACCCTCAGCCCAGGCGGGTGACGCCGTCGGCCGGGAGGACCGTGAGCGTGCCGGGGGCGGTGAAGCCGCGCTTCGCGTACGCCTCGGTGACGGCGGCGGCCACCGGGTCGGCGGCCTCGGCGTCGACCAGGGCGAGCACGCAGCCGCCGAAGCCGCCGCCGGTCATCCGGGCGCCGTACGCCCCGGCGGACAGCGCCGCCTCGACCGCGGTGTCGATCTCCGGCACGGTGATCTCGAAGTCGTCGCGCATGGAGGCGTGCGAGGCGGTCAGCAGCGGACCGGTGTCGCGGACCCGGCCGGCGCGCAGCAGCGCGACGGTGTCGAGCACCCGCTGGTTCTCGGTGACGACGTGCCGGACCCGGCGGCGGGTCTCGTCGTCGTCGAGGCGGGCCAGCGCGGCGTCGAGGTCGGCCACGTCGACGTCGCGCAGCGCGGTCACCCCGAGCGTCGCGGCGGCCCGCTCGCAGCTGCGGCGCCGGGCCGCGTACTCGCCGTCCGCGTGCCGGTGCGGCGCCCGGCTGTCGATCACCAGCACGGCCAGCCCGGCGGCGTCCAGGTCGAACGGGATCTGCTCGACCTCCTCGGTGCGGCAGTCGAGGAACAGGGCGTGCCCGGCCCGGCCGCGGATCACGGCGGACTGGTCCATGATCCCGGTGGGCGCGCCGACGTAGTCGTTCTCGGCCCGCTGGGCCAGCCGGGGCCACGCCTGCGCGGGCAGGTCGAGGCCGCCGAGGTCGACCAGCGCGGCCAGCACCGCCGACTCGATCGCGGCCGACGAGGAGAGCCCGGAGCCGACCGGCACGTCGGAGGCGACGGCGAGCCGCGCGCCCGGCACGTCGTGGCCGGCGGCGCGCAGCGCCCACACCACCCCGGCCACGTAGGCGGCCCAGCCGTCGACGCCGCCGGGCTCGTCGGCCTCCGCCGTGCCGAACTCGACCGGCTCGTCGTCCAGCTCCGACCAGACCGTCCAGCGTCCGTCGGGGGCGGGCGCGGCGGCGACCACGGTACGCAGCGGCAGCGCGAAGGGCAGCACGAAGCCGTCGTTGTAGTCGGTGTGCTCGCCGATCAGGTTGACCCGTCCGGGTGCCGCCCAGCGGCCGGCCGGCTCGGTGCCGTACCGCTGCCGGAAGCCGGCGGCGGCGCGGTCGGCAACGGTCATGAGGGCTGCCCCGCGACGTGGGCCCGGTAGAACGCCCAGGCGTCGCCGACCATGTCGTGCAGGGTGGGCTTGGCCGGCGTCCAGCCCAGCTCGTCGCGGGCCAGCGCGGAGGACGCGACCAGCTCGGCCGGGTCGCCCTCGCGGCGGGGGGCCACCTCGACCGGCACCGGGTGGCCGGTGACCTCGCGGACCACGTCGACCACCTGCCGGTTGGTGAAGCCGTTGCCGTTGCCCAGGTTGTAGATGCGGTGCCGACCCGGGGTGGCGGCGTCGAGCGCGAGCAGGTGGGCGCGGGCCAGGTCCTCCACGTGGATGTAGTCGCGTACGCAGGTGCCGTCGACAGTGGGGTAGTCGTCGCCGAAGAGCTGGAGCTTCTCCCGCCGCCCGGCGGCCACGTCGAGCGCGATCGGGATGAGGTGCGTCTCCGGGTCGTGCCGTTCGCCGATGGCCAGCCCGTCGCGCAGGTACGCCCCGGCGACGTTGAAGTAGCGCAGCGAGACGGCGGCCAGGTCGTGCGCGATCGCCTCGGAGGTGAGCGCCATGTCGACGGCCAGCTTGGTCGCGCCGTAGGTGCTGGTGGGGGCCTTGACGGCCGTTTCCGGGATGGGTAGTTCGGTGGGGTTGCCGTAGACGGCGGCGGTGGAGGAGAAGACCATCCGGGGCACCCGGGCGGCGCGGACCGCGTCGATGAGCGCGATCGAGCCGACGGTGTTGGTGTGCCAGTACAGCTCGGGCCGGATCATCGACTCGCCGGCGGCGATGAGGGCCGCGAAGTGCAGCACGCCGTCGTACCCGGCGTCGGGGGTGAGCACCCGGGCGGCCTCGTGCACCGGCAGGTCGACGTGGGTCGCCTCGGGGGCGAGGGCTTCCCGGTGACCGGTGCGCAGGTCGTCCAGCACGGTCACCTGGTGGCCGTGGTCGAGCAGCATCCGGGTCACCACGCTGCCGATGTAGCCGGCGCCGCCGGTGACGAGCAGTTTCACGTCGGTCGTCCTCCTGCCTGGGCCGCGTCCCGCGGCCTTCCCGCGATCACCCTACGGCCGGGGGCGGTGTCGCGGCTGTCGAGTTGAGCCCGCCTCCATTCCATCACAATCCTTCATGACTGAACAGATCCGAACATCGGCCCGAGCGTACGGTGGCCGCTGTCTACCATCCTTCTCATGCGGGAGGGTGGTGGTCCCGGGCCCCGGCGGCGTCCGCCGGGGCGGCTCCGACGCGAACCCGGCCCGCTGGCCCGCACCGTGGCCCGCCTCGTGGTGCGGGCCGCCGACGGCGCCACCCGCCTGGTGACCGACCTGCTCGGCGCCAGCCCGGTCGCCGGCCGGGAGCGGATCAGCGAGGCCGAGCTGCGGGACCTGGTCGCGGCGAACACGCTGCTCGACGCCGACGAGCGCCGGATCATCGACGAGGTGCTGCTGGCCGGCGCCCGGCTCGTCCGCGAGGTCATGGTGCCCCGCACCGAGGTGGTCTTCCTCAGCGCGGCGCTGCCGCTGGCCCAGGCGCGGCGACTGGTCCGGGACGACCCGCACACCCGCTACCCGGTGGTCGACGGCACCCACGACGACGTGGTCGGCATGGTGCACCTGCGGGACGTGCTGCTGCGCCCGGAACCCGACCGGCCGCTGGTGGTCGGCGAGCTGACCCGCGAGGTGAAACGCCTGCCGGACAGCAAGCGCGTGCTCGCGGCGCTGACCGAGATGCGCCGGGAGGGCCACCACCTGGCCGTGGTCATCGACGAGTACGGCGGCACCGCCGGCATCGTCACCTGCGAGGACCTGGTCGAGGAACTGGTCGGGGAGATCCGCGACGAGGAGCACGGCCCGCCCGAGCCGGAATCCACCGGGCTGCCCGCCGTCGTGGACGGCCGGCTCAACCTGACCGACTTCGCCGAACGTACCGGGGTGCCGCTGCCCGCCGGCCCGTACGAGACGGTGGGCGGGTTCGTGATGGCCGCGCTGGGCCGGCTGCCGGTGGCCGGGGACGAGGTGCCGGTGGCGCTCGACCCGGAAGGCGGATCGGTCCCCGCCGATCCGGCCGGCTGGCTGCTGCGGGTGCTGGCGCTCGACGGCCGGCGGGTGTCCCGCCTGGCGGTCTCCGCCGCGCGGCTGCCCGAGCCCCGGCGTGAGGTGAACAGTCCGCTTCCGCCCGTACCCGCCCGATCCACCGGCCCGTCATGACGGACGCCGGGGCTTGCTGACAGAATTGCCGCCATGTCCGACGTACCCGCCCGCCCGCGCGTCTTCTCCGGCATCCAGCCGACGGCCGACTCGTTCCACCTCGGCAACTACCTGGGCGCGCTGCGGCACTGGGTGGCGTTGCAGGACAGCCACGACGCCTACTACTGCGTGGTCGACCTGCACGCGATCACCGCCGGGCACGACCCCAAGGTGCTCAAGCACCGCAGCCGGGTGGCCGCCGCGCAGCTGTTCGCGCTCGGCCTCGACCCGGAGCGCAGCACGCTGTTCGTCCAGTCGCAGGTGCCCGAGCACCCGCAGCTGGCCTGGGTGCTCGGCTGCATCACCGGGTTCGGCGAGGCCGGCCGGATGACCCAGTTCAAGGACAAGTCGCAGAAGCAGGGCAGCGAGCGGGCCAGCGTCGGCCTGTTCACGTACCCGATCCTGCAGGCCGCCGACATCCTGCTCTACCAGGCGAACGCGGTGCCGGTGGGCGAGGACCAGCGGCAGCACCTGGAGCTGTCCCGCGACCTGGCGCAGCGGTTCAACTCGCTGTTCGGGCGCACCTTCACGGTGCCCGCGCCGCACATCGTGAAGGACACCGCGAAGATCACCGACCTGCAGGACCCGACGGCGAAGATGTCGAAGTCGTCGTCCTCCCCGGCCGGCATCATCGACCTGCTGGAGGACCCGGCCC
Source organism: Micromonospora sp. HB375 (assembly GCF_017872985.1). Taxonomy (NCBI): domain Bacteria; kingdom Bacillati; phylum Actinomycetota; class Actinomycetes; order Micromonosporales; family Micromonosporaceae; genus Micromonospora; species Micromonospora sp. HB375. The sequence continues at coordinate 694,242 of NZ_JAGGJO010000001.1, forward strand.
GCTCGGCCAAGAAGATCCGCTCGGCGGTCACCGACACCGGCCGCGAGATCGTCTTCGACGCCGAGGGCAAACCGGGCATCAGCAACCTGCTCACCATCTACTCGGCGCTGTCCGGCCGGTCCATCGACGACCTGGTGGCCGCGTACGACGGCAAGGGCTACGGCGACCTCAAGAAGGACCTGGCCGAGGTGGTGCGCGAGTTCGTCACCCCGATCCAGGAACGCACGAACGGCTACCTGAACGACCCGGCCCAACTGGACAAGCTGCTCGCGCGGGGCGCGGAGAAGGCCCGCGTGGTGGCCGACGCGACGCTGCGTGCGGCGTACGAGCGGGCCGGTTTCTTCCCGCCGGTGCGGTTCGAGTAGCGGCCCGGGCGGGACGGGTGACGCAGCCGGAGGCCGGAGGGGTGGCGCGCGACGTGGCGGGCAATGACGCGGCGCCGGGCGGCGCGGACACGATCCAGATCGGGATCGCCGTCGACATCCCCGAGCCGTGGGGCGGGATGCTCACCCGCCGCCGGGTCGAGGCCGGCGACCCGGCGGCCGTCCCCGCGCACGTCACCCTGCTCGGGCCCACCGAGATTCCGGTACGCGCGCTGCCCGCCGTCGAGGAGCACCTGGACCGGGTCGCCGCCGCGCACCTGCCGTTCACGCTGCACCTGCGCGGCACCGGCACGTTCCGCCCGGTCACCCAGGTGGTCTTCGTGGCGGTGGCGGCCGGGATCAGCGAGTGCGAACTGCTGGCCGCCGCCATCAACTCCGCTCCCGAGCTGCGCCGCGAGCTGCGTTTCCCGTACCACCCGCACGTCACAGTGGCACAGGACGTGCCACCCGAGGTGCTCGACAAGGCGTACGAGGATCTGGCCGACTTCTCCGCGCTGTTCCAGGTGGAGGCGTTCACGCTGTTCTCGCACAGCGGGGCTACCCGGTGGCAGCCCCGGCGCGACTTCCGGCTCGGCGGGGCGAGCTGAACATTCGACCGGCCGGGGCTCCTCCGCCACGGGCGGAGATCAGCGAGGATGACGGGGTGAACGTCTTCGGCCGGATCGAGGCGGCGGTCGGGCGCCGCATCGACGCGGCCCGGGGCCGGTCGTCGGTCTTCGACCACGTGTGGCGGGCCGGGACGCTCTACGCCGACCTGCTCGCCGGGCGGCTCGCCGCCGCCATCGCGTACTACGGCTTCTTCGCCGTGTTCGCGCTCGCGCTCGTCGCGTACTGGGTGTTCGGCGCGGTGCTGCGCGACAACGAGGAGGTCAGCCGCGCGGCCGCCCACTTCCTCGAAGAGAACCTGCCCTTTCTCGACCCGGCGCAGATCGCCGAGAGCAGCAACACCGTCGGCGTGGTCGGCCTGGTCATCCTGGTGTTCACCGGCATCGGCTGGGTGGAGGCGATCCGCTCCTCGCAGCGGCTGATGTACGGCTTCAACCAGCAGCCCGGCAACCTGGTGATGCGGCGGCTGGTCGACCTGGGCGTGCTGGTCGCGGTCTTCGTGCTGCTGTTCGTCTCGGTCGCCGCCGTGGACGCGCTGGAGTCGCTGCTGCGTTTCCTGCTGCGCAGCACCGGCTCGGTGGGCCTGACCACGGTCAGCGCGGTGCTGAGCGTGCTCGTCAACGCCGTGCTGGCCGCCGCGCTGCTGCTCGCAGTGCCCCGGCTGCGGATGAGCCGGCGCCGGCTGCGACCGGCGGTGCTCGCCGTCGCGATCGGCATCACCCTGCTCAACACGGTGGGGCGCTACTACGTGGTACGCACCGAGCGGAACCCGGCGTACACGGTGGTCGCCACCGCCGTGGGCCTGCTGCTCTACCTCTACCTGCTCAACCAGTTGGTGCTCTTCGGCGCGGCGCTCGCCGCCACCAGCCCGTACGGCCGGGTGGTGGACCTGGCCGAAGGCGGCGCCCGGGAGGTGGACGTGGAGGCGGACGTGCTCGACGAGGAAACCGAACCGGGAACGCCGGGAGGGGCGGGATGAGCGCGCGGATCCGGATCGACGCGGCGTCGGCGGTGCCGCCGTACGAGCAGGTGCGCGCGCAGTTCGCGGCGCGGATCGGCGACGGGCGGCTGCCGGTGGGGACCCGGCTGCCCGCGGTCCGGCAGCTCGCGGCGGACCTGGGGCTGGCGGTGAACACGGTGGCGCGGGCCTACCGGGAGCTGGAGGCCGCCGGGCTGGTCCAGACGCGCGGCCGGCACGGCACGGTGGTCGCGCCGGGGCGGGACGACGCCGTCGACCGGTTGCAGCAGGCCGCCGCCGGGTACGCCGCCGAGGCGCGCCGCCTGGGCGTCCCGCCGGAGCGGGCGGTCGCCCTGGTCCGCGCGGCGCTGGACGCCGGCACGCGTGGCTGAGCGTGGTCCCCTGAGCGGGGAGAGTCGAGCCGATGCGTTCCCCGGGCGGATCCCGTCCGACGATGATGGGCCGGTGGGCGCACTCGTGACACTCGACCTGCCGGACGACTCGCCGATGCTCGGCCTGCCGTGGATCATCACGTTCGGCCCGCTCGGCGCGGACGACGAGTGGGAGCCGGTGGTCTGCGGCCCGTACGAGCGGGCGCACGCGCTGGCGCTGGCCGAGGCGGTGGTGGCCGAGGAGCAGTTGATGGCGGTGGTGGAGCCGCTGCTGCCCGCGCTCACGCCGGAGGAGATCCGGGGTGAGATCGCCGCCGCGCAGATCGCCGCCGAGGACGAGGCGGCCGAGATCGACCAGGCTGACCTGTACGGCGACTTCGAGGACGTCATCGACGAGGAGCTGGAACGGGCCGCCGAGCGCGAGCCGGAGCCCGAGCCGGCGAAGGCGCCCGACCGGGAGGAGATCCGGGCCGGGTTCGCCCGGATCGCCGCGCTGCTCACCGCCAAGGGCGGCTGAGGACGCTCAGCGCGGCGGCCCGTCGAGCACGCAGAACTCGTTGTCCTCCGGGTCGACGAGCACCACGAAGCCCTCCGCGCCGGTCTGCCCGACGTCGGCGCGCCGGGCGCCGAGCCCGATCAGTCGCTCGACCTCCGCCGTCTGCCCCTCGTCGGCGACCAGGTCCAGGTGGAGCCGGTTCTTGCCGCGCTTCGGGGTGCCGCTGCCCTGCAACCAGACGGTCGGGCCGGGCCGGCCGGGCGGCGGGTAGAGCTTCGCGTTGCCGTCGTCGCCCTGCGAGACGGTGTAGCCGAGGGCGGCGGACCAGAACCGGGCCATCCGGTCCAGGTCGCTGACATCGAGGGTGTACTGCGCCACGCGTGCGGTCATCCCCTGGTGGTACCCCGGGCTGCCGGGATGGACACCGGCCCCCCGGGAGCGGACTCCCGAGGGGCCGGGACCACCTCACCCCCCACCACAAGGGGTCGGCAGCCCAGCCGCCCGTCGGCGCGGAGCACAACGGACGGCCAGGTCGTTGGCGGGTTACCCGGCTCAGCGCCGTTCGAACCACGCAGCCGCGTCCACCGGCAGGACGTGCCCGTCGCCCCGCTCGGTGAGGTCGGCGCTCGCGACGAGCGGGCGGCCGTGGCCGCTCACCGTCACGTCGGCGCCGCTGATGTTGACCACACAGGTCAGCTCGGCGTCCCCGGCGGCGCGGCGGAACGCGAGTACGCCGGGCTCGGTCTCCAGCCAGGTGATGCCGCCGACCCCGGCGAGCGCTGGGTGCTCGTGCCGGATCCGCAGCGCGGTCCGGTACAGCTCCAGCGTCGAGCCGGGCGCACCGGCCTGGGCGGCCACCGACAGCTCCCGCCAGGTCGCCGGCGCCGGCAGCCAGCTCAGCTCGCTGCCGTCGGGCCCGAAGCCGTACGGGGGCAGGTCGCCGCCCCACGGGATCGGCACCCGGCAGCCGTCGCGGCTCTCCCCGGTACGCCGGAACGCCGGGTCCTGGCGCAGCTCGTCGGGGAGGTCCAGCACCTCCGGCAGGCCCAGTTCCTCGCCCTGGTAGACGTACGCGCAGCCGGGCAGCGCGAACATCAGCAGCGCGGCGGCGCGGGCGCGGCGCAGGCCGACCTCGCCGTCGCCGTACCGGGTGACGTGCCGTTGCCGGTCGTGGTTGGACAGCACCCAGGTGGTCGGCGCGCCCACGATCGTGGACTCGGCCAGCGCCGTGTCGATCACCTTGCGGAACGAGTCGGCCGACCAGGTGGCGTCGAGGAAGTCGAAGCTGAACGCCTGGTGCAGCTCGTCCGGGCCGATGTAACGGGCCAGCCGCTGCGGGGTCTCGGCCCACGCCTCGGCGACCGCCATCCGGCCGCCCGGGTAGCTGTCCAGGATCGGCCGCCAGGCGCGGTAGATGTCGTGCACCTCGTCCTGGTCGAAGTACGGCAGCCGGCCCTTGCCCAGCAGCTCGGACTGGCGCCGGCCGGTGGTCATCGAGTTGAAACCGACGTCCGGCAGGCCCTCGGCCTTGATCATTCCGTGGGCCACGTCGATCCGGAAGCCGTCCACGCCCCGGTCCAGCCAGAAGCGCAGGACGTCCTCGAACTCGGCCCGTACCTCGGGGTGACGCCAGTTCAGGTCGGGCTGGGCCGGGTCGAACAGGTGCAGGTACCACTGGCCGTCGACCACGCGCGTCCAGGCCGGGCCGCCGAAGATGCTCTCCCAGTCGTTCGGGGGCAGCTCGCCCTGCTCGCCCTTGCCGTCGGCGAACAGGTAGCGCTCACGCTCCGGCGAACCGGGGCCGGCGGCGAGCGCGGCGGCGAACCACGGGTGCGCGCTGGAGGTGTGGTTGGGCACCATGTCGACGATGATCCGCAAGCCGAGCGCGTGCGCGTCGGTGATCATCTCGTCGAAGTCGGTCAGGTTGCCGAACAGCGGGTCGACGTCGCGGTAGTCGGCCACGTCGTAGCCGGCGTCGACCTGCGGCGAGGTGTAGAACGGCGTCAGCCAGAGCGCGTCCACGCCGAGGTCGCGCAGGTAGGGAAGGCGCTGCCGGATGCCCTGGAGGTCACCGACCCCGTCGGCGTTCGCGTCGGCGAAGCTGCGGACGTACACCTGGTAGACGACCGCGGACCGCCACCAGTCGTCGTCGGCGGTCCGTGGCGTGGGGGTGGTGGCGGAGGTCATCGCTGTCGATTCCCGTTCTGTGGTGGCGCAGGGTGTCAGAGCAGAATGCCGCCACAGGCCTGCAAGAGTCAAGCATTCCTTGCGCAAGAAATGACAGCCATCACCCGCGCCGACCCTGCCCCCGTCTCCCGAATCCCGGGACGCCCACCCACCCCCACTGCCGCCGATCCGGTCGATCATGAGGTTGACGGCAGTCTCTGCCCGCTTTGTCCCCGCCAACTTCATGATCGCCGCGCCCTGAGCCGGGCGGGCGGGAGGGGGGAGGGGAGTGCGGGGCGTCAGGCGGGGATGGGGAGGGAGGACGGGCTGGCGGGGCGCTGGCGCTTCGGGGGGTCGGCGGGGCGGGTCACCGCGGTCGAGCCGCGTACCACCAGCTCGGGCCGGAACAGGTACTCGGAGTTCGGGGAGGGGTGGCCGTTGATCTCGTCGACCAGGGCCCGCACCGCCGCCACCGCCATGGCGGCCACCGGCTGGCGCACTGTGGTCAGTGGCGGGTCGGTGAACGCCATCAGCGGGGAGTCGTCGTACCCGACCACGGAGACGTCGTCGGGCACCGACAGGCCGCGCTGGCGGGCGGCCCGGATCGCGCCGAGCGCCATCAGGTCCGAGCCGCAGACCAGTCCGGTCACGCCGCGTTCGATGAGCCGGCCGGCGGCGGCCTCGCCGCCCTCGACGCCGAACAGCGACAGCTCGGTCAGCTCCGTCAGCTCGTCGGAGGTGATGTCGGTGAGGCGCCCCATCGCGGCCTTGTAGCCGGCGACCTTGCGCTGCACCGGCACGAACCGGTCCGGGCCGGTGATCAGGCCGATCCGGCGGTGCCCGAGCGCGACCAGGTGGGCGACCGCCAGTTCGGCGGACTCCCGGTCGTCGCAGGAGACGAACGGCGCGGGGATGCCCGGCGCGTACCCGTTGATCATGACGATCGGCAGCGGCCGGGCCAGCAGCGTGCGGTAGCGGTCGTGGTCCGCGGCGGTGTCGGCGTGCAGGCCGGAGACGAAGACGATGCCGGAGACCTGCCGGTCCAGCAGCATCTCCACGTACTCGTCCTCGCGGACGCCGCCCGGGGTCTGCGTGCAGAGCACCGGTGTGTAGCCGGTGGGGGCGAGCGCGGACTCGATGATCTGGGCGAACGCCGGGAAGATCGGATTGTCCAGCTCCGGCACGACCAGGCCGACCAGTCCGGCGCTGCGCTTGCGCAACCGGGCCGGACGTTCGTACCCGAGCACATCGAGGGCGGTGAGGACGGCCTGCCGGGTCTCGGGGGCCACGCCGGGGCGGTCGTTGAGCACCCGCGACACCGTGGCCTCGCTGACTTCGGCCTGTTGGGCGATGTCGGACAGTCGAGCGCGCATGTGCGGCACTTTAGCCCAACGGCAAAGTCTTGCGTACACTTCTGCAAGCCCTTCCATTCTCTGCAACCTCTTGCTAGCGTCCCCGCAACATGCGAGAGCAGCGGCGCAGCACCCCTGTGCCGGTCAGCAAGAAATTTCAGAGGTTTCCACTGGCGGGCCGCCCTTCCCCCGGCGGGCCGCCATGACGACAGGAGTACCGATGCGCATCCGTACCGCGGGTGTGGTCGCCGTCCTCGGCCTGGCGCTCGCCGCCTCCGGCTGTGGTGACAGCGGCAGCGACGACAAGCCGGCCGCCGGCGAGTCCGCCAAGGCGACCGGCGGCAAGCTGGTCATCTGGGCCGACGACAAGCGCACGGCCGCCCTCAAGCCGTTCGCCGAGGAGTTCGGCAAGGAGAACGGCGTGACCGTCGAGGTCCAGGCCGTCTCCAAGGACCTGCAGACCAACTTCGTCACCGCCTCGCAGCAGGGCAGCGGCCCGGACGTCGTGGTCGGCGCGCACGACTGGATCGGCAACCTGGTCCAGAACGGCGCCATCGACCCGGTGCAGCTCCCGGCCGAGCAGAAGAGCGGCTTCAACGAGACCGCGATCAAGGCCGTCACGTTCAACGGCCAGCTCTACGGCGTGCCCTACGCCACCGAGAACGTCGCGCTGATCCGCAACACCGAGCTGGCCCCCGAGGCGCCGAAGACGATCGAGGACCTGGTCGCCACCGGCAAGAAGCTCAAGGCCGAGAAGAAGGCCAGCGAGATCCTGTGCCTGCAGTCCGGCCAGAACGGCGACGCCTACCACATCTACCCGCTCTACACCTCCGGCGGCGGCTACCTGTTCGGCACCACGGCGAACGGCGACTACGACCCGAAGGACCTGGGCGTGGGCAAGCCGGAGTCGATCGCTGCCTTCCAGAAGATCGCCAAGCTGGGTGAGAAGGGCGAGGGTGCGCTGAAGCGCTCCATCACCGGCGAGAACTCCATCGCCACCTTCACCGGCAAGAAGTGCGCGTTCCTGGTCTCCGGCCCGTGGGCAGTGGCCGACGCCAAGAAGGCCAACATCTCCTACGACATCTCCCCGGTCCCCGGCTTCGCCGGTGGCCAGGAGGCCCAGCCGTTCGTCGGCGTCCAGGCGTTCTACGTGGCCGCCAAGGGCAAGAACAAGGCCCTGGCCCAGGAGTTCGTCACCAACTACGTGACCAAGCCCGAGCTGGCCGTCGCGCTGTACAAGGCCGAGCCGCGCCCGCCGGCGCTGACCGCCGCCTTCGACCAGGTCAAGGGCGAGGACCCGGACCTGGCCAAGTTCTCCGAGGCCGGCAAGAACGGCCAGGTGCTCCCGGCGATCCCGGCCATGGCCGCGATCTGGGACCCGTTCGGCAAGGCGGAGGCCGCCATCATCGGCGGCGCCGACCCGGCCAAGACGATCACGGCCGCCGGCAAGACCATCCAGGGTCAGATCAAGTAATGAGCGCGCCGCTGTCCGGCCCGGGGTCTGCACCGCAGGCCCCGGGCCGGGAGCCCGCACGCCCCGGGCTCCCGCGCACGTCCCGTACCGCGCGGCAACACGCGCCGATCACCGCGACCGGCCTCGTCGTCAAGGTGGTCCTGCTCGGCCTGGTGGCCGGGATCGCGATCTGGGCGGCCTTCCCGCTCATCGAGGCCGAACACTGGATCGGGCTGGGCATCCTGGTGGCCACCACCGCCGGCCTGTTCTACCTCTACCTGAGCCGCCGGCACATTCCGGCCAAGTACCTGGTCCCCGGCACGCTCTTCCTGATCGCCTTCCAGGTCTTCCCGGTGCTCTACACCGCGAGCACCGCGTTCACGAACTTCGGCGACGGCCACCGCGGCAGCAAGGACGACGCGATCGTCGCCGTGCAGACCTCCTCGGTGAAGCAGGTCCCCGGCTCGACCGAGTACAACCTCACCATCGCCACGAAGGGCGACCCGGCGAGCGGCCCCCTGGTCTTCCTGCTCAGCGACCCGAAGACCAAGGACGTCTTCGCCGGCGACGCGGACGGGCTGCGCAAGCTGGACGCCGCCGACGTCGAGGTGAGCAGCCTCAGCGGCAAGATCACCGCCGCGGACGGCTACACCCTGCTGAACATCGGGCAGGCCAGCAGCCGCAGCGACGCCGTCACCGCGCTCATCGTGCCCACCGACGAGGGCGCCATCCGCTCCAACGGCCTCACCCGGGCCTACGAGGGCAAGGCGATCCGGGCGTACGACGCCGGCTGCGACTGCGTCAAGGACAGCGAGACGGGCATGACGTGGACCGCAGACGAGGAGTCCGGCTCCTTCGTCGCCGCCGACGGCGAGCGTCTCGCCCAGGGCTGGAAGGTCGACGTCGGGCTGAAGAACTTCAGCACCGTCCTCACCGACCCGAACATCTCCGGCCCGTTCTTCGGCACGCTGGCCTGGAACTTCGCGTTCGCGATCGGCTCCACCGGCCTGACGTTCCTGCTCGGCATGGCCATCGCGCTCGCGCTGCACTCACCCCGGATGCGGGGTACCAACTTCTACCGGGTGCTGCTGATCCTGCCGTACGCCATGCCGTCGTTCGCGATGCTGCTGATCTGGCGGGACATGTTCAACACCGACTTCGGCCTGCTCAACAACCTGTTCGGGCTGGACGTCGACTGGTTCGGCGGCAACTGGTCGGCCCGGATCGCGGTGCTGCTGGTGCAGCTCTGGCTCGGCTACCCGTACATGTTCCTGGTCGCCACCGGCGCGTTGCAGGCCATTCCGCGGGAGCTGACCGAGGCGACCTCGGTCGACGGCGCGTCGCCCTGGCAGTCGTTCCGGTCGGTCACCCTGCCGCTGCTGCTGGTGGCGCTCTCGCCGCTGCTGATCGCGTCGTTCGCGTACAACTTCAACAACGTCAACGCGATCCTGTTCACCACCGAGGGCGGCCCGTTCGCGCCGGACAACCCGACGAACGGCGCCACCGACCTGCTGATCACCTACACGTACCGGCTCGCGTTCGGCGCACAGGGCGCCGAGTTCGGCCTGGCCGCCACCGTCTCGATCTTCATCTTCGCGATCGTGGCGACGGTGTCGGCGATCAGCTTCCGGCGGACCCGTAAGCAGGAGGAGGTGTACTCGTGACCACAATCGCGCGGAAGCCCACGGCCACCCGCACGCCGGCCCGCCGCTCGCGTGGACGCTGGTTCGCGCAGGTCGGCTGGCGGCACGTGGTGGGCGTGCTGGCGGTGGCGTTCAGCCTCTTCCCGATCCTGTTCGTGATCTCGGCGGCGCTCAACCCGCTCGGCACGCTCTCCTCCACCGAGCTGCTGCCGACCGGCGCGTCGCTGGAGAACTTCACGAACCTGTTCGACCGGACCGCGTTCGGCCACTGGTTCCTCAACTCGCTGCTGCTGGCGGGCGTGGCCAGCTTCGCGTCGATCTTCCTGTCGTCGCTCGCGGCGTACGCGTTCTCCCGGATGCGCTTCGCCGGGCGCCGGGTCGGCCTGCTCGCGCTGCTGCTGATCCAGATGTTCCCGCAGTTCCTGGCGATCGTGGCGATCTTCCTGATCTTCACCACGCTCACCGACCTCTACCCGGCGATCGGGTTCAACACCCCGTGGGGCCTGTTCCTGCTCTACATGGGTGGCGCGCTCGGCGCGAACACCTGGCTGATGAAGGGCTTCTTCGACACGCTGCCGAAGGAGCTGGACGAGTCGGCGACCATGGACGGCGCGTCGCACGTGCAGGTCTTCTTCCGGATCATGCTGCCGCTGGTGGCGCCGATCCTCGCGGTGACCGGCCTGCTCGCCTTCATCGGATCGATCAACGAGTTCATCATCGCCAACGTGTTCCTCACCGAACCCGAGGCGAAGACGCTCGCGGTCGGCATGTACGGCCTGGTGGCCGGCGAGCGCAACAACAACTTCGGGATGTTCGCGGCGGGCACCCTGCTCACCGCGATCCCGACGGTGCTGGTGTTCCAACTGCTCCAGCGCTACATCGTCTCCGGACTCACCTCCGGAGCGGTAAAGGGCTGAGCCTCCTCGGCTCACGCTGCGGCAAGGGCGTCGTGTCGGCGTACACCGGAGCGGTTCTCGGGCGGACCGCCGCGGTCGGGTGAAACCGATCGCGGCGGGTGCCCGCCCCTCTCCCTGTCGGTACGACGCGAAAGGCAGCACCATGTCCCTTCAGCCGCACCACGACGGCTCCGCCACCTACGTCCCGGAGCAGGAGCCCGCGCTCGGGCAGACCGTCCCCGTCTTCGTCCGGGTGCCGGCCGGATCCGGCGTCTCCCAGGTGCACGTGCGCACCACCGGCGACGGCGAGCCGCGCTTCGCCGAGGCGCGGGTCGACCGCACCGACGGCGGCGACGTGTGGTGGCGGGCCGACGTCGAGGTCCGCAACCCGGTCAGCAACTACCGCTTCCTGCTCGACGGTGAACGCGGCGCCCGCTGGCTCAACGCCGCCGGCCTGGCCGGGCACGACGTGCCGGACAACGGCGACTTCAAGCTGGTCAGCTACGCCCCGCCGCCGGCCTGGGCCCGGGACGCGGTGATCTACCAGATCTTCCCGGACCGGTTCGCCCGCTCGGCCGCCGCCGACGGCCGGACCGTGCCGGACTGGGCCATCCCGTGTGACTGGGACACCCCGGTCGTCGGCCGCGGCCCGGAGACGCCCCGCCAGTTCTACGGCGGCGACCTCGACGGCGTCACCGAACACCTGGACCACCTGGACCGGCTCGGCGTCAACACCGTCTACCTGACGCCGGTGTTCCCGGCGCGCTCCAACCACAGGTACGACGCGTCGAGCTTCGACACCGTCGACCCGCTGCTCGGCGGCGACGCGGCGCTGGCCCGGCTCGCCGACGCGGTGCACGCCCGGGGCTGGCGGCTGCTCGGCGACATCACCAGCAACCACACCGGCGACGCCCACGACTGGTTCACCGCCGCCGTCTCCGACGTCAACGCGCCGGAACGCGAGCTGTACTACTTCGACCTGCCCGGCTCGGACTACGAGTCGTGGAACGGGGTGAAGTCGCTGCCGAAGCTGAACTGGGGCAGCGCCGAACTGCGCCGCCGGTTCGCCACCGCCGAGGACTCGCTGCTGCGCCGCTGGCTGCGCCCGCCGTACGGGCTGGACGGCTGGCGGGTCGACGTGGCGAACATGACCGGGCGGCGGGGCGCTGACGCGTACACCCACGAGGTGGCGCGGCTGCTGCGCGAGGTGGTGGCCGAAACCCGGCCGGACGGGCTGCTGCTCGCCGAGCACGGCCACGACCACACCGGTGACCTGGACCGCGACGGCTGGCACGGGACGATGAACTACGTCGGCTTCACCGACCCGGTCTGGTCCTGGCTGCGGCACGGCGACGACCCGGTGCCGAACTTCCTCGGCACCCCGGGCGGGGTACGGCGGCGCGACGCGGGCGCGGTGCTCGCCACCATGAACACGTACCGGTCGCTGGTGTCGTGGCGCTCGTACACGCACTCGTGGCAGCTGCTCGGCTCGCACGACTCGGCCCGGATCCGCACCGTGGTCGGCGACGCGGCCCGGCAGGAGGTGGCGGCCGGACTGCTCGCCACCATGCCCGGCACGCCCGTGGTCTTCGCCGGGGACGAGCTGGGCCTGACCGGCACCAACGGGGAGGGCTCGCGTACGCCGATGCCGTGGCACCGGCGCCAGAGCTGGGACCGGCGCACGTTCGAGGCGTACCGGTCGTTGCTGACGCTGCGCCGCGACGAGCCGGCGCTGCGGCACGGCGGCCTGCGCTGGGTGCACGCGGACGCGGACACGCTGGTCTTCCTGCGCGAGGCGCCCACGTCGACGGTGCTGGTGCTGGCGAGACGTGCCCCCGGCACCCCGGTCCGCCTGGCCGGAGTGGGCGCCGCAGAGAACGTCTACGGCAACGCCCCAGCTCTCCACCCCGACGCCGACAACAAGGTGACCCTCCCCGCCGAGGGCCCCACGTTCCAGGTCTGGCGCCTCCGCTGACCCCGGGCCCTCGCGATCTTGCGGTTTCGGCCCGTGCCGTGCGGCTTTCGCACCGTATGCCGGGGCGGTAACTGCAAGATCGCGGGGGAGGGGTCACGGTATGACGGCAGGTCGGCCGGGTCATTACTACAAAGCGTCGTTGATGGGGGAGGATGGGCCGCGTGGAAGCTCTTCGACTGATTCTTCTCTACGTCCATCTGATCGGTTTCGCGCTGCTGCTCGGCGGCGCGATCGCCCAGTACGTCTCCGGCAAGCTGCGCATCAACGCGGCCATGCTCTGGGGCGCGATCATCCAGATCCTCACCGGCATCGGGCTGTCCGCCCCGCTGCGGGACGGGGACGAGCCGGCCCCGGCGAAACTTGTTACCAAGTTGGTGCTCGCGCTGCTCATCTTCGTCATGGTCTTCTTCTCCCGTAAGCGGGAGACCGTCAACCGCGGCCACTTCCTCGCGATCGTCGGGTTGACGCTGGTCAACGCTGCCGTCGCGGTGTTCTGGCGTTAGTTCGCCGCCAGTCGGGGAAGCTGCGGGAAACGGACGTTCGCGACACCATCGCGCACGCCCACCGGCCGGATAAGTGACCTGCCCCACCCAAGGGTTACACCGGGGTAACGGACGCTCAACAGTCGTGCACGATTGTCGGCCGGTGGGTGGGCGCGGGCGTACGCTCCCGTCCGTAACGTGGGACGCCGGCCGCACATCGCAGGCCGGCGCAAGGGCTGCGCACCGCGCACAACGCGGTGTGCAAGGGGAAGGAGACGTCTTGCGCTCTGTGCGTGGGATGCGGATTGCCTCCGTCATTGCGGCGGGTGGACTCGTGCTGGGCGCTGCCGCGTGTGGTGAGGCTCCGGACGACGACAACAACGCCGGCGGCGACGGCGGCAAGAAGTTCAGCGCCTGCATGGTGACCGACGTCGGCGGCGTCGACGACAAGTCCTTCAACGCCTCGGCCTGGAAGGGCCTGCAGGAGGCGAAGAAGGAGAACGACAAGATCGACATCAAGTACGTCCAGTCGAAGGCCGAGGCGGACTACGAGGTCAACCTGACCGGGTTCGTCAACCAGAAGTGCGACTTCATCCTGGCCGTCGGTGGCCTGATGTCGGACGCCACCAAGGCGGCGGCTGAGAAGAACCCGAACCAGCAGTTCGCGATCGTCGACGCCAACCCGGGTGTGTCGAACGTCTACCCGATGCAGTTCGACACCGCGCAGGCCGGGTTCCAGGCCGGCTACCTGGCCGCCGGGATGAGCAAGTCCGGCAAGGTCGGCACCTACGGCGGCCTGCCGATCCCGCCGGTCACCATCTTCATGGACGGCTTCGCCGACGGCGTGGCGTACTTCAACAAGGCCAAGAGCAAGAACGTCCAGGTGCTGGGCTGGGACAAGGCCACCCAGAAGGGCTCCTTCGCCAACTCGTTCGAGAAGCAGGACGAGGGCAAGAAGGTCTCCGACGCGCTCGTCGCGCAGGGTGCCGACATCGTGATGCCGGTCGCCGGTGGCGCCGGTCTCGGCACCACCTCCGCGGCCAAGGCCTCGGGCGGCAAGTACTCGGTCGTCTGGGTGGACATCGACGGCTGCGAGAGCACCCCGGACTGCTCGGCGATCCTGACCACCGTCGTCAAGAACATCCCGGACGCCGTCAAGGAGGCCGCGCTGAAGGCCGCCAGTGGCGAGAAGCTCCAGGCCACGCCGGGCTTCGTGGGCACGCTCGCCAACAACGGCGTCTCGATCGCCCCGTACCACGACTTCGACAGCAAGGTCCCGGCGGACCTGAAGGCCGAGGTCGACAAGATCAAGGCGGACATCGCCGCCGGCACCATCACCGTCACCTCGAAGGCCCAGCCGACCAAGTGACGGTCCCGCCGGCCGCCGCGGTGCGATCATCGGCAGCGGGGGCCGGCGGCCACCAGGTTTGACGATCCGGCCGTCCCGGCGCAACGGGGAAGGTACCCCGAGCGCCGGGGCGGCCGATCAGCTTGACTCCCCCCGACATCCCCACCCGGCGTGGTGGCGGCGCGGCAGGTCGCTACGCTGCACCATCGCTCGCACTCCAGGAGGTTGCGCTGAGACTCGAACTGCGCGGCATCACCAAACGGTTCGGTGATCTGGTCGCCAACGACCACATCGACCTGACGGTGGAGCCTGGAGAGATCCACGCCCTGCTCGGCGAGAACGGCGCCGGCAAGTCGACCCTGATGAACGTGCTCTACGGCCTCTACCAGCCGGACGAGGGCGAGATCCTGGTCGACGGCAAGCCGCTGAAGCTGAAGGGCCCGTCGGACGCGATCGCCGCCGGGATCGGCATGGTGCACCAGCACTTCATGCTGGTGCCGGTCTTCACCGTGGCGGAGAACGTGATGCTCGGCGCCGAGCAGGTCCGGGGGCCGTTCGCCGGCATCCTCGACCGGCGACGGGCCCGCCGCGAGGTCGCCGAGGTGTCCGAGCGGTACAACCTGCGGGTCGACCCGGACGCGGTGATCGAGGACCTGCCGGTCGGCATCCAGCAGCGGGTGGAGATCGTCAAGGCCCTCACCCGCGACGTCGACCTGCTGATCCTCGACGAGCCGACCGCCGTGCTCACCCCGCAGGAGACCGAGGAGCTGCTCGCGGTCATGCGGTCGCTCAAGGCCGCCGGCAAGTCGATCGTGTTCATCACCCACAAGCTGGGCGAGGTGAAGGCCATCGCCGACCGGATCACCGTGATCCGGCGCGGGAAGACGGTCGGCACCGCCGAGCCGAGCGCCAGCCGGGACGAACTGGCCGCGCTGATGGTGGGCCGCAGCGTCCGGCTGACCGTGGACAAGAAGCCGGCCACCCCCGGCAAGCCGGTCCTGGAGGTCTCCGGCCTGGTCGTGGACGACGACCGGCAGGTACGCGCGGTCGACGGCGTCGACCTGACCGTGCACGCCGGTGAGGTGCTCGGTGTCGCGGGCGTGCAGGGCAACGGCCAGACCGAGCTGATCGAGGCGATCATGGGCCTGCGCCCGGTGCTCGCCGGCACGATCAGCCTGGACGGCGAGCCGACGCACGGCTGGTCGACCAAGAAGGTGCTCCACGCCGGCGTCGGCTACGTGCCGGAGGACCGCAGCGTGGACGGCCTGGTCAAGGAGTTCTCCGTGGCGGAGAACCTGGTGCTGGACATCTACGACCGGCCGCCCTTCGGCAAGGGCCTGTCGCTGAAGCCCGAGGCCATCGCGAAGTCGGCCCGGGAGCGGATCGAGCAGTTCGACGTCCGTACCTCCTCGGCCGACGCCGCGGTCGGCACGCTCTCCGGCGGCAACCAGCAGAAGGTGATCGTGGCCCGGGAGCTGTCCCGGCCGCTGAAGCTCTTCATCGCGGCCCAGCCCACCCGGGGCGTGGACGTCGGCTCGATCGAGTTCATCCACAGCCGGGTCATCCGCGAGCGGGACATCGGCACCGCGGTGATGGTGGTCTCCAGCGAACTGGACGAGGTGATCGGCCTGGCCGACCGGATCGCGGTCATGTACCGCGGCCGGATCATCGGCATCGTCGGCCCGGACACCCCGCGCGAGGAGATCGGCCTGCTGATGGCCGGCATCACCCCGGACGCCGCCACCCCGGACGCCGCCACCGCGACCGAGGGCGGCCCTGGCAACGAGGACGAGGCATGACCAACCCGAACCCCGTCTCGGGCTCGCCGGACAAGGAACCGGCGACCGAGGCGCAGGAGTCGCTGAGCGAGGCCCGGGCGACGCCGACGCAGCCGGCCGGTGACACCGAGCAGACGGTGCCCGCGACTGCGACCGCGAAGAGGCCGGACCCGGCCGGGGAGTCCCGTCCCGGCATGGGCCGGATGTTCCTGGACAACCTCTGGGCGGCCAACACGGTCACCGTGACGGTGCTCGCGGTGCTGCTGGCCATGGTGGTCGGCGCGGTGCTGATCATCGTGTCCGACCCGGAGGTGCTGGCCACCTACAGCTACATCACGGCTCGCCCCACGGACGCGCTGAACGCCAGCTGGACTGTGGTCAGCGAGGCGTACGCGAACCTGTTCAAGGGCGCGATCTTCGACCCGGACGCGGTCGGCTTCACCGCCGTCATGAGCCCGATCTCGGAGACGCTCACCTACGCCGCGCCGCTCGTCTTCACCGGCCTGTCGGTGGCGCTGGCCTTCCGCGGCGGCCTGTTCAACATCGGCGCCCAGGGCCAGGCGACGATCGCCGTCATCCTGGCCGCCGTGGCCGGCTTCGCGCTGCCGCTGCCGCCCGTCGTGCACCTGCTGGTGGCGCTGATCGCGGGCGCGCTCGGCGGCGCGCTCTGGGGCTTCATCCCCGGCATCCTCAAGGCCCGGGCCGGCGCGCACGAGGTGATCAACACGATCATGCTCAACTACGTGGCGGTCTACTTCCTGTCCTGGATCATCGTCCAGAACGGGGTGCAGAACCCGAACCGGTCGGACGCGATCAGCAAGCCGGTCGACTCCACCGCGCAGCTGCCCCGCCTGCTCGGCGACGACCTGCGGGTGCACGCCGGCATCCTGCTCGCGGTGGCGGCCACCTGGTTCATCGCCTGGCTGCTCAACCGCTCCACGCTCGGCTTCGAGCTGCGGGCGGTGGGCGCGAACCCGGACGCGGCCCGCACCGCCGGCATCAGCGTGACCAAGACGTACGTGCTGGTGATGGTGCTCGCGGGCATGCTGGCCGGTCTCGGCGGCTCGACCATGGTGCTCGGCACCACCGCTACCGCGCTGACCCCGCTGGTGATCGCGCAGATCGGCTTCGACGGCATCCTGGTCGCGCTGCTCGGGCGCGTGAAGCCGTGGGGCGTGCTGCTGGCCGCGCTGCTGTTCGGCGCGCTCCAGGCCGGTGGCAACCGGATGCAGTCGTACTCCGGCATCTCGCTGGAACTGGTCACCGTGCTCCAGGCGCTCATCGTCATCTTCATCGCCGCGCCTGCCCTGGTGAAGACGATCTTCCAGCTCCGGGCGGCCCGCGCCGCCCGGTTGCAGACGAGCCTCGCGAAGGGCTGGTGAGCATGTCCACCACCGCTGTCCCCGAGGTCGCCGTTACCGCGGTCGACGAGGGTTTCTGGACCCGTAACCGGAAGATCGGCGTGGTCCTGCTGGCGCTCGGCGTGCTCGCGGCGGTGCTGTTCGGCGCGCTCGCGACCGACCAGCACGCCCGGTTCACGCTCAGCGAGACCGAGGGCGGCGCCGCCCTGGAGATCAACGGTACGGTCGGCGCGATCCTGTTCGGGCTGATCACCGCCGCGGCCGGAGGCGCGCTGCTGGCCGGTGTGCCGAAGCGCTGGTTCGCGCTGCTGCTCGGCGCCGGGCTGGTCGCCTTCGTGCTGAGCTTCCTGTGCTGGCAGGTCTCCGCCGCGCCCGAGGGCCGCAACTTCATGCCGCTGGTGAACGTCGTGCGCGGCACGTTCATCCTGGCCCTGCCGCTGATCTTCGGCGCGCTCGCCGGTGTGCTCTGCGAGCGCTCCGGCGTGGTGAACGTGGCGATCGAGGGCCAGCTCCTGATGGGCGCGTTCTCCGGCGCGCTGTTCGGCAGCATGTCCGGCAGCGTCTGGGTCGGCCTGGTGGCCGCCGCCATCGGTGGCGCGTTCATCTCGTTCCTGCTGGCCGTGTTCTCCATCCGCTACCTGGTCGACCAGGTGGTCATGGGCATCGTGCTCAACCTGCTCGCGGTCGGCATCACCGGCTTCCTCTACGAGCGGCTGATGCAGACCGACGCGGCGAAGTACAACAGCGCGCCCCGGTTCGGCAACTGGGAGATCCCGCTGCTGTCCGACATCCCGCTGATCGGTCCGGCGCTGTTCCGGGGCAACATCTTCCTCTACCTCGGCCTGCTGCTGGTGCTGGTCATCCACCTGGCGCTGTTCCGTACCCGGTGGGGCCTGCGGACCCGCTCGGTCGGCGAGCACCCGACCGCCGCCGACACGCTGGGCGTGAAGGTGCTGCGGCTGCGCTACCGCAACGTGATCCTGGCCGGTCTGGTGGCAGGTGTCGGCGGCGCCTCGTACACGCTGGCGCTCTACTCGTTCACCAAGAACATGATCGGCGGTAAGGGCTTCATCGCCCTGGCCGCGCTGATCTTCGGCCGGTGGAGCCCGACCGGCGCGCTGCTCGCGGCGCTCTTCTTCGGCTTCGCCGACCAGCTCGCCACCTACCTGGGCGCGATCGGCAGCAGCATCCCGAGCCAGTTCCTGGCGATGCTGCCGTACCTGGCGACGATCCTGGCCGTGGCCGGGCTGGTCGGCAAGGTCCGGGCGCCGGCCGCCGACGGCAAGCCGTACATCAAGGGCTGACCGCCCGCCGCGACACCGTGCCCGGCGGGGCGACCCGCCGGGCATCGTCGTCTCCGGCCGCGCCGCGACCGATCGGCGCAAATTGGGCAGAATGGGGGTCGTGATGGAGATCGACTGGGAGCGGCTGCGGGCCGCCGCCACCGAGGTCATGCGGCATGCCTACGTGCCGTACTCGAAGTTCCCGGTGGGCGCCGCCGCGCTCGTCGACGACGGCCGCGTCGTGGTCGGCTGCAACGTGGAGAACGCCGGATACGGCGTGACGCTCTGCGCCGAGTGCGGCGTGGTGTCGCAGCTGCACGCGACCGGCGGGGGCCGGATCGTGGCGCTGTCCTGCGTCGACGCCACCGGCGAGCCGCTGATGCCGTGCGGCAGGTGCCGGCAGTTGCTGTGGGAGCAGGGCGGGCCGGAGTGCCTGGTCGAGTCGAAGGGCGGGCCGCTGCGGATGGCCGAGCTGCTGCCGCACGCCTTCGACGTGGCCGACATCGAGGCGGTGACCGGCGAGCACCCGGTGCCGGTGGTGCCGGACCGGCTGGCCGCCTGGCGGGGCCGGGGCACCGTGTTCGTGCACCCCGACCTCTCGGCCGGGCAGCAGGTCTGGACGGCGTACTGGGAGCGGTCCTCCGGCGGCGCCGAGGACGCCGAGACCGGCGTGCTGGAGGAGGGCTCGACCTGGGACGACCCGGCGAGCGCGATCGAGTGGGGGTTGGCGCGTACGCCGCGCGTGGTGGTGGTGGATGCTTCGGGCACTGTCTTCTGGGCCGGTGAGGGTGAGCCTCCCTCGGAGATTCCGGTTCGTTGGGGTTGAGCTGGGGGGAATCGGGCCGAGGGTGCCCGGCTCCGGGCGGTCAGGCTTGATCCCTCCGCCGGTCACCCTCGGCCCGATTCCTCGACGGTCACCGTTCGCTGGTGGGTGCGGCCAAGCGCGATTACTGATTGGATCTTGTAAGTGAGTGCTTTTACGGCGGTTGACGTCATTCGGGCCAAGCGGGACGGGGGTGTGCTGAGCGAGGGGCAGATCGACTGGGTGGTCGACGCGTACACGAAGGGTCTGGTCGCCGACGAGCAGATGTCCGCGCTGGCCATGGCGATCCTGCTGCGCGGCATGACCGCGCCGGAGATCGCCCGGTGGACCGCCGCCATGATCGCCAGCGGCGAGCGGCTCGACCTGTCGCCGGTGGCCCGCCCGACAGTGGACAAGCACTCCACCGGCGGTGTCGGTGACAAGATCACCCTGCCGCTGACCCCGCTGGTCGCCGCCTGCGGCGCGGCCGTCCCGCAACTGTCCGGCCGGGGCCTGGGCCACACCGGCGGCACGCTGGACAAGCTGGAGTCGATCCCGGGCTGGCGGGCGGCGCTCACGAACGACGAGTTCATCGCGCAGCTCCGCGACGTGGGCGCGGTGATCTGCGCGGCCGGCGACGGGCTCGCCCCGGCCGACCGCAAGCTGTACGCGCTGCGCGACGTCACCGGCACCGTCGAGGCGATCCCGCTGATCGCCAGCTCGATCATGAGCAAGAAGATCGCCGAGGGCACGGGCGCGCTGGTGCTCGACGTGAAGGTCGGCCCCGGCGCGTTCATGAAGAACGCCGACGACGCCCGCGAGCTGGCCCGCACCATGGTCGAGCTGGGCGGCGCGCACGGCGTACGGACCGTCGCCCTGCTCACCGACATGTCCACGCCGCTCGGCCTGGCCGTCGGCAACGCGGTCGAGGTGACCGAGTCGGTGGAGGTGCTGGCCGGTGGCGGCCCGGCCGACGTGGTGGAGCTGACGCTGGCGCTGGCCCGGGAGATGCTCCACGCGGCCGGGCTGCCCGACGCCGACCCGGAGGCGGCGCTGCGCGACGGCCGGGCGATGGACGCCTGGCGGACGATGATCCGGGCGCAGGGCGGCGACCCGGACGCGCCGATGCCCACCGCGAACGAGGTCGAGGTGGTCACCGCGGCCGAGGACGGCTGGGTCGCGGAGCTGGACGCGTACGCGATCGGGGTGGCCGCCTGGCGGCTGGGCGCGGGCCGGGCCCGCAAGGAGGACCCGGTGAGCATCCCGTCCGGCGTGGTGCTGCACAAGCGACGGGGTGACCGGGTGCGTGTCGGCGACCCGTTGTTCGAGCTGCGCGCCGAGCACGCCGAGCGGATCCCGGCCGCGCTGGCCGAGGCGCGCGAGGCGGTGCGGATCGCGCCGGACGCGCCGGAGGCGACGCCGCTCGTCATCGAGCGGATCGGCTGAGGGCCATGGTGCCGGGCCGGTCGGAGTCGCTATCCTCCCAGGCCAGGGGGGACCGACCGGCGAGGACCCGAACAGACAGGGACTGACCGTGCGCGTATCCGCCCCCGACCCCCGGGCCGTCCGGGAGGCGAGCCTGGACGAGCTGTCCCGGCTGGGCCTGCCGCTGCCCCCGCCGCAGTTCCCGCTGGTCTGGGAGCCGGGCGACGAGATCGAGCTGCGTCCGACGCCGGAGGTCGAGGCCCGGATCGCGGTGCTGCACGTGATCCTGGCCCGCTGCTTCGGCATGCCCGCGCAGGCGGCGATGAGCTGGCTGCTGGAGTCGCACCTGGTCGATTCGGTGACGCCGCCGGAGTGGCAGTTCGTGATGGGCGGCCGGGGTGACCACAGGTCGTTCGTGCTGCACCACGACGCGCTGTTCTCGCTGGCCTGGGTGCTCGGGCTGGCGAAGGAGCTGGACCCGACGGTGCCGGTGGACGAGCGGCTGGTCGAGCGGATGCCGAACCTGGTGGCGGGGGAGACGTTCGCCCAGTGGCAGGCCCGGATCCTGGCCGCGCCGCAGCACCCCGGGGACGCCGCGGCGCTGCTCGACCTGCACTACTGCCTGGACTGGGCGTACCTGGAGACGGAGAAGGCCGGCGGCGCGCTGCCGGGCCTGGTGGACGCCAACGCGATCGGTCAGCGCCGGTGGGCGCTGGAGTGGGCGGTGGTGCTGCGCGGGCCGTACCACGACGAGCCGCCGGGCTGGGAAGAGGTCGACCTCTCCACCTGAGCCGGGTCAGCGCGGGCGGTGCACGCCGAGCCGGACCGAGAGCGTGACCGGGACCGGCTCGGGCAGCGCGGCGATGCGCGCGGCGAGCCGTTCCGGTTCGGCGTGCCAGGCGCTCGGTCCCATCCCGACGAGCGTGGTGACCTCGGCGCGGGTCAGCGCGAGGCGGGCCCGGTGCCCGGTCGCGGACTCCTCGGCGAAGTGGGCGCCGAGGCTGCCCGCGACCCGGTCGGCTTTGGCCGGGTCCACCCGCAGCAGGTCCAGCGCCTCGACCAGTTCGGCCAGGTGGTCGGCGGCCGGGGTGACGACGAGCAACGCGCCGCCGGGGTCGAGCACCCGGTGGAACTCCGGGCCGTTGCGCGGCGCGAACACGTTCAGCAGCACGGCCACCGACCGGTCGGCCAGCGGCAGGCGCTGCCAGGTGTCGGCGAGCGCGGCGGCGGCCCGCGGGTGGGCGCGGGCCGCGCGGCGCAGCGCCGGCTTGGAGACGTCCAGGGCCAGGCCGGCGGCCTCCGGCAGCGCCGCCAGCACCGCCGCGAGGTAATGCCCGGTCCCGGCGCCGGGCTCGACCACCAGGGGGTACGGGTCGACGCCCGCGACGCGTACCGCTGTGGTCGCGAGCGCGGCGGCGACGGCGTCGTAGTGGCCGGCGGCGAGGAAGTCGGCGCGGGCGGCGACCATCTCGGCGCTGTCCCCGGTGTGCGGGGAGCGGCCGGCGAGCAGGTTGACGTACCCCTGCCGGGCGGTGTCGAAGCTGTGCCCGCGGGGGCAGCGCAGGGCGCGGGTGGTGCCGGCGGTGGCGGCGGTCAGCGGTTCGGCGCAGACCGGGCAGCGCAGCCGGGCGAGGATGCGGTCGTCCACGCCTCAGTCCTTCGCTTCCGGGCGGCCGGTGGGGCGGCCGGTGAGGTGGTCGACCACCCGGTGGCTGAGCGTGCCGAGCGCGGCCAGCTCCGCCGGGGTGAGCAGGTCGATCAGGTGCCGGCGTACGGCGGCGACGTGCCCGGGCGCGGCGGCCTCGACGGCCTGGCGCCCGGCCGGGGTGAGCGTGACGACCGAGCCGCGGCCGTCGGTGGCGCACTCCTCCCGGGTGACCAGGCCACGCTGCTGCATCCGGGAGATGTGGTGGGACAGGCGGCTGCGGGACCAGAGCATGCGGTCGGCCAGCTCGCTGAGCCGCAGCCGCTGCTCCGGGGTCTCGGACAGGTCGCTCAGGACGTCGTAGTCCGGCTCGGAGAGGCCGGCGTCCTGCATCAGTTCCCGGGCCAGTTCCAGGTCGAGCAGGCGTCGCATGCGGCGGTAGCCGCGCCACGCGCGGTCCTCCTGCTCGTCCAGCCAACGCGGTTCGTCCACGGACCGATCCTACCGGTGTTGTTGACATGTCACCAAGTTGCGGTCTAGCTTGATGACATGTCAACCAAACTGCCGTCGCGGCTGGTGCGGCTGTTCGCCGGCCTGGGCCTGTTCGGCGTCAGCGTCGCGCTGATGGTCCGCGCCGACCTCGGGCTCGCGTCCTGGGACGTGCTGCACCAGGGGCTCGCCGAGCGCACCGGCCTGCCGATGGGCGTGCTGGTCAACGGCGTGGCGCTGCTGGTGCTGCTGCTGTGGATCCCGCTGCGGCAGCGCCCGGGGGTCGGCACCGTGGCGAACGTCGCGCTCGTCGGCCTGGCCCTCGACGCGACGCTGGCGCTCCTGCCGCCGGTCGCCCCGCTCGCCGGCCGGATCGGTCTGCTGGTCGCGGGCGTCCTGCTCAACGGCCTCGCCACCGCGCTCTACCTCGGCGCCCGCCTCGGCCCCGGCCCGCGGGACGGGCTGATGACCGGCCTGGCCGCCCGCGGCCTGCCGCTCGGCCCGGCCCGCACCGCGATCGAGGTGACGGTGCTGGCCGTCGGCTGGCTGCTCGGCGGCGTCGTCGGCCCCGGCACCCTGCTCTACGCGATCGGCATCGGGCCGATCGTCGCCTGGCTCGTTCCCCGGCTCACCGCGCCGGCCCCGGCCGCCGCCCCGACAGGAGTGACCTCACCATGCCCCGCCTGAACGTCGTCGTCGCCAGCACCCGCCCCGGCCGGGTCGGCCGTCGCATCGGTGACTGGTTCACCGCCGCCGCCGTCCGCCACGCCGGCTTCGACGAGGTGCGCCTGCTCGACCTGGCCGAGGTCGGGCTGCCCTTCCACGACGAGCCGCACCACCCGTCCGAGCGGAACTACGTGCACGAGCACACCCGCGCCTGGAGCGCCGAGATCGACGCCGGGGACGCCTTCGTGCTGGTGATGCCGGAGTACAACTACGGCTTCAGCGCGCCGCTGAAGAACGCGATCGACTACCTCTACCACGAGTGGCAGCACAAGCCGGTGGGCTTCGTCAGCTACGGCATGACCTCCGGGGGCCTGCGCGCGGTGCAGATGATCAAGCAGGTGGTGACCACGCTGAACATGACCCCGGTCAACGACCAGGTGGTCGTCTTCCTCCGGCAGGCGCTGGACGAGTCGGGCGAGCTGCGACCCGACCCCGGCCGCGAGGAGGCCGCCGCGCTGATGCTGGATCAGCTCGCCCGGCTGGCCGCCGCGCTCGCCCCGCTGCGGGTGACCGCATGAGCGCCCGGCTGTGGGAGCTGTTCGGCGAGCGCGGGCGCGGGGTGCTCGTCACCCTGCGCCGCGACGGCCGGCCCCAGCTGTCCAACCTCGACTACCTGGCCGAGCCCGGCCTGATCCGCTGCTCCACCACCGACGGCCGGGCGAAGGTGCGCAACCTGCGCCGCGATCCCCGGGCCAGCTTCCACGTGACCACCGACGACGGCGGGGCGTACGCCGTGGCCGAGGGCACCGTGACGCTCACCCCGCCGGCCGCCGCCATCGACGACGCGACGGTCGACGAGCTGGTCGAGGTGTACCGGCGCATCCGCGGCGAGCACCCGGACTGGGCCGAGTACCGGGACGCCATGGTGGCCGACGGGCGGGTGGTCCTGCGGCTGGCGGTGGAGCGGGTGTACGGCTGGCGGCCCTGAACCGGCCCGGTCCACCGCCGCGCCCGTACCGGGGGTGACTAGGGTCGGAGCATGGTCGCAATCTCGTACGAGGACATCGTCAAGGTCCCGAAGGCGCTGCTGCACGATCACCTCGACGGCGGCCTGCGGCCCGCGACGATCGTCGAGCTGGCCGCCGAGGTCGGCCACGAACTGCCCACCACCGACCCGGCGGCGCTCGGCGTCTGGTTCACCGAGGCGGCGAACTCCGGCTCGCTGGAGCGCTACCTGGAGACGTTCGCGCACACGGTGGCGGTCATGCAGACCGCCGGCGCGTTGCGCCGGGTCGCCCGCGAGTGCGCGCTGGACCTGGCCGCCGACGGTGTGGTCTACGCCGAGGTGCGGTTCGCCCCGGAACAGCACCTGGAGCAGAACCTGACGCTGGACGAGGTGGTTGACGCGGTGGTCACCGGGTTCCGGGAGGGCAGCGCGCTGGCCGCCGAGGCGGGCACCCCGATCCGGATCGGCACGCTGCTCACCGCGATGCGGCACGCCGCCCGGTCGCAGGAAATCGCCGAGCTGGCCGTGCGGCACCGCGACACCGGGGTGGTCGGCTTCGACATCGCCGGCGCCGAGGCGGGCTTCCCGCCCACCCGGCACCTGGACGCGTTCGAGTACCTCCAGCGGGAGAACTTCCACTTCACCATCCACGCCGGTGAGGCGTTCGGCCTGCCGTCCATCTGGCAGGCGATCCAGTGGTGCGGCGCCGACCGGCTCGGCCACGGCGTACGCATCGTCGACGACATCACCCCCGGCAACCCGCCGGTGCTGGGCCGGCTGGCCGCGTACGTGCGGGACAAGCGCATCCCGCTGGAGCTGTGCCCGTCGTCGAACGTGCAGACCGGTGCCGCGGCCTCGATCGCCGACCACCCGATCGGGCTGCTGCGCGACCTGCGGTTCCGGGTGACTGTGAACACCGACAACCGGCTGATGAGCGGCACCTCGATGTCGCGGGAGATGGCGCTGCTGGTGGAGGCCTTCGGCTACGGCTGGAAGGAACTCCAGTGGTTCACCATCAACGCGATGAAGAGCGCGTTCATCCCGTTCGACGAGCGGCTGCGGATCATCGACGAGGTGATCAAGCCGGCGTACGCCGAGCTGATCGGCTGATCACGACTGGCGGGGGTGGCCGGAGAGCAGCGCGGCCACCCCGCGCAGCACCTGACCGGCCCGGGCCGCCTCGGCACCGAGCCCGGTCTGCCGGCGCAGCACGGCCGGCTCGGCACGCAGCAGCGCGACCCCGCGCCGGAGCAGCACCCGGGGCGCCTTGCGCTGCTCGGCGAGGTCCCGGGCGAGGCGGCGCAGGAACGTCGCGCCGCGTGGGCGGCGCAGCGCGTACGCGCCGGCGAGCACGCCCTGCCGGCGGCACTCGGCCACGATCTCGGCGGCGAAGATCCCCTCGGCGACAAAGATTGGCGATCCGTCGATGTCGAATGGCCGGGTGGCCACCCTGCGGTCCGCGCCGATCGCATAAACCGGCACTTCGGCCTTGCCCTCCCGAGCCAGTCGGGTGATTGTTTGCACCGCCATGTCCGCATCCCAGGACAGTGGGGACTCCCAATCCACCTGTCCGTTCCGACGCGGACACGTAGGGTCGTCGCCGTCCTTGTAGAAGTCGTCCAGGCAGAGCACCGGAAGTCCGGTTCGCTGCGCTATGTATGACTTTCCTGACCCGGAGGGGCCAGCGAGCAGGACAACGCGATGCGGGTGTTCCATTACCTTCAGTGACTCCGGCCAGACGGATAGCTATCAAATTGCATCAACATCTCATCACACCTCCGGTGAGGGACAACCTGGTCTTTCTCTTTGCGGGGCGGCGTGATGGAATCTCGGAGGTCCGACCCGCCGGGTCGGTCGCTCGGCGTTGCCCTCAGGTGACGTCGGGCGCGGTAATGCGAGGGCGGTGACGTGAGCAAACGGCCAACGACGGCGGGCTCCTTCCTGTCGCGGCTGCGCCGGCCGATGAGTCGGCTGCGCGACATGCCGATCTGGTCCAAGCTCGGTCTGATCATGATCGTGCCGACCATCGCCACGGTCGTGGTGGGCACCAGTGGTCTGGTCGACCACCTGGAGACGCTCAACAATGCCAACCGTGCGGGGGACCTGGCCAATCTGATCGGCTACTCGGGTGACCTGATCGACACGGTGCAGGACGAGCGGGTCGGCGCCGTGCTCTTCCTCGGCGCGAAGGAGTTCCAGACCCGGGCGCAGTACCAGGAGGGCTACAACCGGGCCAACCAGCGGGTGGACCAGGCGAAGTCGCCGTACCTGCGGCAGCGTGGCGAGATCGACGACCTGCCGCGCAACTTCGTCGGGCTGCTGGACGCGATCGACACCCAGCTGAAGGACCTCCCGGCGACGCGCAGCCAGGTGCTGAACGGCAAGCTCAAGATCAATGACGCCGACCTGACCTACCGGCAGCTGATCGAGGACCTGCTCGCGATCCGCGACTCCGCCACCCAGCTCGCCGGCGACAACGACCTGAGTGACCGGATGCGCGCGGCGGCCGCTGTCGCCCGGCAGAAGGAATTCCTGACCCAGCGCCGCGTGGTCGTCCACCAGGCGATCACCCAGAACCAGTACACCCCCGCGCTGCGCGAGCAGTTCATCGCCAGCGGCACCGGCCAGTCGCAGGCGTTCGCGACGTTCCAGGCGGTAGCCACCGACCCGGACAAGCTGTTCTACGACCAGACCGTCTCCGGGCCGGACCTGCGCCGGGCGGAGCTCTACACGAGTTTCATCTCGGGCAACAACAGCGGCTCGATGGAGAACGCCCAGTTCGGCGCGGACCAGTGGGACCAGGCCATGGTCGCCAACGCGAAGCTGATGCGGACGGTGGAGTCCCGCCTCGACGGCAACGTGGTCCGGCAGGCCGACGCGCTGCGCTCGGACACCCAGCGCCAGGTGTTCCTGGAGACCGGCCTGCTGCTCACCATGCTGCTGCTGGCCATCCTGTTCGCGTACCTGGTCGCCCGCTCGATGGCCCGCTCGCTGCGCGACCTGCGCCAGGGCGCCCTGGCGGTGGCCCAGTACGGGCTGCCGCAGGCCGTCGCCCGGCTGCGTGACCCGCAGGTGACCGGCCAGCTCACCCCGGTGCAGCTGGCCAACCAGATCGCCGAGCCGCTGCCGGTGCGCAGCAAGGACGAGTTCGGCCAGGTGACCGAGGCGTTCAACGCCGTCCACCTGGAGGCCGTCCGGACCGCCGCCGAGCAGGCCGCCCTGCGGGCGTCCGTCGCGACCATGTTCGTCAACCTGGCCCGCCGCTCGCAGATCCTGGTCGACCGGCTGATCGGCCACCTCGACCGGCTGGAGCGCGGCGAGGAGGACCCGGACCGGCTGGCCGAGCTGTTCCAGCTCGACCACCTCGCCACCCGGATGCGCCGCAACGACGAGAACCTGCTGGTGCTCGCCGGCGCGGACTCCACGCGTGTGCAGCGCGAGCCCGCCGCCCTGATCGACGTGCTCCGCGCCGCCCAGTCCGAGGTCGAGCACTACACCCGGATCGAGTTCGGGGTGATCGACCGGGACATCGAGGTCGCCGCCCACGCGGTGAACGACCTCGTGCACCTGGTCGCCGAGCTGTTCGACAACGCGACCGCGTTCTCCCCGCCCGACTCCCAGGTCATGGTGGAGGCCCGCCGGGTCGGCGACCGTGCCTCCCTATACGTGGAGGACCGGGGCATCGGCATCAGCCCGGAGCAGCTCCGTGACCTCAACGAGCGGCTGGCCACGCCGCCGCAGGTGGACGTCGCGGTCTCCCGGATGATGGGTCTGGTCGTGGTAGCGCGGCTGGCCGCCCGCCACGGCGTCCGGGTCGAGCTGCGACCGGGCACCGACCGGGGCACCGTCGCCGACGTGACGCTGCCCACCACGGTCCTGGTGCCGCGTGCCCTGGCCGGCCGTGGTCCGGGCGCGCCGGCCCTGCCGCCCGCCGCCCCGCAGCAGAGCGGACCGACGCCCGCCTTCGGCGCCCTGGCCGCTTTCGGCAACAACAACCCGCAGAGCCTGCCGCCGGCCCCGCACCCGGGCGCCTCCGGCAACCAGGTCACGCTCGGCGGACGCGCCTTCGACCCGGCGCCGCGCAACGGCTCGGGCACCCCGGCGAACGCCGGTGGCGCTCGCGCCATGCCGGCCTGGTCCGACCTGACCGGCGCCAACCCGGGCGACGGGGACGGCGGGTTCGGCTCCCGGCCCTCGTCCGGCTCCGGATTCGAGCCGCTGCCCCAGCGGCGCAACCCGGCCGAGGGCGACCCGGGCACCAGCGGCCAGCAGCCGGCGATCCCGCGCCAGCTGCCGAGCAGCCCCGAGGCGCGGCCCTACAGCCCGCCGCCGGTCTCCGCGCCGCCGGTCCCGCCGGTGTCGGCGCCGCCGCTGCCGCCGGTCTCCGGCGCCCCGGCCGCCGGCAACCCGCTGCCGTACCGTCCGGTCTCGGCCGCCCCGGTCTCCGGCGACCCGTTCTCCGGCCGTCCGGTCTCCGCGGCGCCGGTCTCCGGCGACCCGTACACGGGCCGTCCGGTCTCCGCCACGCCGGTCTCCGGGCAGCCCACGTCGGCCGCGCCGGTCTCCGGCCAGCCGGCCGCCGGTTACCAGGTCTCCGCGCCGCCGGCGAACCAGCTGCCGGCGCGACCGGTGACGCCCGGGCCGGGCGTCGGTGCGCCGCCGGTCTGGCCGCCGGTCACTCCGGCCCCGGCCCCCGCGGCGCCGGAACGGCCCACCAGCGGCATGGACATGACCACCGAGCTGCCCCGGGTGCCGCGCACGGAGATGCCGGCCACCGCGCAGCCCGCGACCGGCCAGCCGTCGGCCGCCGGCCCGGCGACGAACCAGCCGGCCGCCACCCCGGCGACCAACCGGCCGGCTGCCGCCCCGGCGGCGCGACCGGGCCCGGCAGCGCAGCAGCAGGGCAACCGCCAGCGGTACGCCGACGAGACGATGGAGCTGCCGATCTTCCGGGAGCTCGAGTCGGCGTGGTTCCGTACCCGCCGGCCCGGGCCCCACGAGGAGGCGGCGGCCCCGGCCCCGACGACGAACGGCGGCGACGCCACCCAGCAGTTCGCCAAGGTGGACACCGCCGGCCGGCCCGTGCCGCAGCCGACACCCGCAACGACAGGTAACGCACCGATGGCACACACTCCGACGGCCGGCGGAGCACCGCGTGACAACGGCGCGGCGAACGGGAACACCCGTCCCGCGTACGGCGGAGGGCTGCCCACCCGGCAGCCGACCGCGTCGCCGCAGTCCTCGCCCTGGCAGACCGCGGCCGACGACGGCTGGCGCGCCGCCTCGGCGGCCACCGAGGTGCCGGTCGCGGAGACCACCCAGAAGGGCCTGCCGAAGCGGAAGCCGATGGCGCAGCTCGTGCCCGGCAGCATCGACAAGCCTTCTGCCTCGGTGCAGCGGCGGACGCCGGAAGGCGTCCGGGGCCTGCTGTCGGCCTACCATCGGGGCGTGCAGCGCGGGCGTAACACCGACAGCAACACGACCGGCCCGGAGGGCACTCCGGGCGGGCAGCAGTCCTCGCAGTCTGGCTCAGGCCCGGTGGCCGGGAGCGGGCAGAAGGAGCAACAAGGATGACTACTACGCAGGATCTCGGATGGCTGCTCGCCAACTTCGCCGACCGGGTGCCCGGTGTGGCGCACGCGGTCGCGGTCTCGGCCGACGGCCTGCTTCTCGCCTCGTCCCGTGACCTTCCGCGGGACCGTGCCGACCAGCTCGCCGCGATCGCGTCCGGTCTGGTCAGCCTGACCCAGGGCGCGGCCCGCTGCTTCGAGGGCGGAGCGGTGTTGCAGACAGTCGTCGAGATGGACAACGGATTCCTGTTCCTGATGTCCATCTCCGACGGTTCGTCGTTCGCGGTGCTGGCGGCGCGGAGCTGCGACGTGGGTCAGGTCGGGTACGAGATGGCCCTGCTCGTGGACCGGGTGGGCGATGCCCTGACGCCGCAGCCGCGCACGGCTGTGGGGATGATGGGCTGAATGACGCGCTGGCCGGTGGGTCAGGTGCGGGAACAACAACGACAGCGACGGATGTCACCGGGGCGAGCCGGTGCCGGGTACGAGGGAGGTGAGCGGCGACATGGCGGATCGTGACGAGCCGACCGGCGCATTGGTCCGGCCGTACGCCGTCACCCGTGGTCGTACCCGTCCCCGGCTCGACATCGCCCTGGAGGCGCTCGTCGAGACGACGGTGCGCGGCCGAGCGGTTGCCACTGGCAATGGTGGCCACGGTCGTGAACACCAGTACATCGCCGCGTTGTGTGACGGACGTGTGCAGTCGCTCGCCGAAATCGCGGCGCGGATGCAGCTTCCGCTCGGCGTGGCCCGGGTGCTCATCGCCGACATGGCGACGGACGGCCTGGTCGCGGTCCACGAGCCGACCATTTTGGACGACTCCGACGACGCGGTGGGCACTGAACTGCTGGAGAGGGTGCTGAGTGGACTTCGCAGGCTCTGACATGTCGCACCGGCCGCCGGCCCCGAGCGGCCGAGTGACGTCGGCGAAGATCGTTATCGCCGGTGGGTTCGGCGTCGGCAAGACGACGCTGGTCGGCTCGGTCTCCGAGATCACGCCGCTGACCACCGAGGCGATCATGACCTCCGCCGGTGTCGGCGTCGACGACACCCGGCAGGTGCCGGGCAAGACGACGACCACGGTGGCGATGGACTTCGGTCGTATCTCGATCGACCGGGATCTGATCCTGTACCTGTTCGGTACGCCGGGTCAGACGCGGTTCTGGTTCATGTGGGACGAGTTGGTCCGGGGTGCGATCGGCGCTGTGGTGCTGGTCGACACCCGGCGGCTCGCCGACTGCTTCGCCGCCATCGACTTCTTCGAGCACCGGCGGCTGCCGTACCTGGTGGCCATCAACTGCTTCGACGGCATGCAGTACCACGATCCGCAGGACGTCCGGGACGCGCTGGCGATCTCCCGCGACGTGCCGGTGGTGCCGTGCGACGCCCGTAACCGGGAGTCCACGAAGCACGTGCTGATCTCGCTGGTCGAGTACGTGCTCACCATGCGGCGCTCGCGGGCCGTCGCACCCGCCTGACCGACGCGCGGAAGCGCCCGGCGGCCTGAGGCCACCGGGCGCTTCTTGCCGTCCGGGGACGGACACGGTACGCGGTCGCCCGGTGACCTCCAGGAAGGAATCGCCGGGCGGCGCTCCGGGTCAGCCGAGACGCGTCCAGCCGCCCCGGTAGACCTGGTAGACGGCGAGCGAGTCGGGTTCCATGCCACCGTGCCGCGCGGCGGTGAACGCGTACCCGCCCGCGATGCCCTGGACCGCCTGCGCCTGGAGCAGCGCCCGCAGGCGGCCCCGGTCCAGGCTCGTCGCCATCCGCGCCGACCACGCGAGGAGCTGGAGGGCGTCCGAGGCGTACGGGGCGAAGCCGGGGCTGCCGCCGTGCCGCTGGGTGTAGCGGGTGGCGAAGTCCCGCCGGGCCAGCTGCGCCGTGGTGGTGGCGGTCACCGCGGAGATGTCCAGGCAGGCCGGGTGCACGGCGTATGCGCCCTCCACGGCGGCGGCGTTGGCCCCCTGCACGGTGTCGTCGGCGACCGCGCCGGCGTCGAAGAAGATCGGGCCGCGGTGCCCGGCGGCGCGCAGCTCCCGTGCCGCGGCGCCGGAGTCCGGCGCGGTGGCCCAGACGACCACGCCGTCCCGCTCGCCACCAGCGACGCGGTCGGCGGCGGCGCGGAAGCGCCGGCCGGTCGCCGGCAGGCGTACCGTGCGGGCCAGGTCGGTGCTGCTGTCCGCGAGCGCCTCCCGCATCGCCCGCACACCCGAGTCGCCGTGCAGCCCGTCGGCGGCCAGCAGGGACACCTTCCGGACCTTCATGGACTCGAACAGCTCCACCAGGCGGCGTGCCATGTCCACGGCGTCCGGCGTGAGCTTGTAGGTGAACGTGCGCTCGTCGAGCGGCAGCACGATGCGGTCACCGTAGCCGAGCGAGAGGAACGGCGTCTTGACCTGCTGGGCGGCCGTCGCCAGGGCGACGGAGGTCTCGCCGAGCACGCCGCCGATCAGGGCCTGCGCGCCGGCCCGGGTCAGCTCGGCGGCATGCCGGGCGGCGACCTGCGGGTTGCTGCCGTTGTCCAGGATCTGGAGCCGGACCGACCGGACCAGGTTCCCGACCGGGATGCCGGTGCGGTTGAGCGAGTCGGCGGTGAGCTGCAGGGCCTGCCGCTGGGCGACGCCGAGCACCGATCCCGCGCCGGTCAGCTCCAGGCTCGCCCCGACGATCAGATCCTGGTCGCTCGGCGCGCTGCTGGACGGGCCGTCCTCCGGCCGCTGGCCCTGCGGCGCGCAGCCTGCCAGCAGCACGCTCCCGGCCGCGGCGGCGAGGACGCCCCGCCGGGTGAGCACAGTGGAGTCGAACGCCGGTGTCGCCATTGGAATCGCCTTCCCACCCCGGCGAACAGGCGCCGCCGCTGGTCCGCCGGGTATGTTCCCGGCCGGTCCAGCTCAGCGTCAAATCGCCCAGGTGTGGGATGAAACACCCCACTCGTGGGCCTGGCGGACTCTGATCAGGAGCGGTAACCGGCCGAGCGGTACTCGTACTCCCGGTCGTCCTCGCGGTCCCCGGTGTCGCGGGTGAAGTCCCAGCCGCCGGCCGCCTCACGGCCCGGACGGCCGCCCACGGCGAAGCCGCCGATCTCCTGGCCACGCCGCCAGCCTCGGAAGTATCCGGTGGTGTTCTCGGCCAGGCTCGCCGCGTTCCGGACGATCCGCAGGGGACGCTCCTCGCGCAGCGGGGAGCCCGGCACCAGGTTGGCCTGCGGCACCCGCTTCGGCAGGCCGGCCTTGGTCTCCGCGCCGACGGACGGGCGGGCGGCCTGCTCGGCCGCCTGCCAGCCGGTGTCAGCGGTGCTGGACCACTCCAGGTCGGCCTCGTCCCCGTGCCCGACGAACCAGGCGGACTTGGCCTGCGCGAAGATCAGCAGGTCACCGTCGCCGTCGTCGGAGACCGGCGGCGGCCGGTGCTCCTTCGGCGCGGGACGCCGCTCGGGCGGGGCGGTCATGGGCACGCGGCCCGGGTCGCCCTGGTCGACCAGACGCAGCGGCGGCGTGTCCAGCCCGGGATCGGCGGCCGACCGGCTCATCTCGTCGCGCAGCGCCCGGTCGGCCAGCGGCGGAGGCTCCACCAGCCGCAGCATCGGCGGCTCCTGCGGAAGGTCGTCGGCGAGCCACGGCGGCGTGACCCGGCCCGGGTCGCTCGGCGCGTCCACGCCCCGTCCATACGGGTAGGTGGTGCCCTCCCGCTCCCGGGCGGTGTCGTCCTCGTTGTTCACGAGCGGCCAGTTCGCCCGGGAACCCGGCGGGGCTGCCTCCGGCGCCGGCGGGCGCGGGGCCGGCACCGGGATGCTCAGGTCGGTGGCGCTGAACCCGCCGGTCGGCGGTTCCTGGTGCGGATTGGTCTTCGGGCGGGGCGG
Source organism: Micromonospora sp. HB375 (assembly GCF_017872985.1). Taxonomy (NCBI): domain Bacteria; kingdom Bacillati; phylum Actinomycetota; class Actinomycetes; order Micromonosporales; family Micromonosporaceae; genus Micromonospora; species Micromonospora sp. HB375. Next base: position 728,276 of record NZ_JAGGJO010000001.1, read on the forward strand.
GATGACGGTGCGCTGCCGCTCCGCCCGCGCCTTGTTGATCGCCGCGGTGGTCAGCGTCGGCCGGAACGGCTCGCCGGCCTCGGCCGGCGGCACGGCGCCGCGCGGCGACGGGGCGATCGGGGTGATGCCGGGCGGCGGCGGCGGAGGCGCGGAGATGGGCCGGTTGGTGGGTCCGTCCACCCGCGACGGCAGCGGCGCGCCGGTCGGCTCGGGCCGGGACGGCGGCGCGGAGGCCGGACGGCCCAGCGAGGCAGCCGGAGCCACGGGAGTCACCGGGGCCGGAGCGACCGGCGGAGGCGTGACCGGGGCGGGAGCGACGGGTGGCGGGGCGAGCGGCCGGGGCGTCGTCGTGGCGGCCGGGCCGGAGACCGGCTCGGGCCGGCCGCGGCGCCCGCCGGGAATCGGCTCCGGGCGGCTGCGTCGTCCGGCCGGCTCGGGTGCGCCGGCCGGCTCGGGACGACCACGGTGTGCCGGCTCGGCGGCCGGCTCCGGCTGGACCGGCCGCACCGCGCGCAGGTCGGTGGCCGGGGCCAGCTCGTCGACCTGCTCACCGCGTCGGGCGGCGGCCCGGCGGCCGGTGGCGGGCGCGGGAGCGGTGCGTTCGGCGAGCGCGCCCACGAGCGCGTCGCATCCGGCGTCACAGGTCCGGACCGAGGCGACCGCCTGCCGTACCGTCTCGGCGACGGCGGCGGTGAGCGTCCGGTTGACGGTGGCCCGCCGGGGTGTCTCGGAGATGGCGACCCGCAGCGCGGTCACCGCGTCGGAGATGTCGCCCGCGTCCGCCAGACCCTCGGCGGCCAGCTGCGCGACCACCGCGTCGGCGGTCAGCCCGCCGTCGCGGCCACGGGCCGCGGAACCGGTGAGCATCCCCGGCTCGGGCAGCGTGTCGAGAACCGCGAGGGCGACCCGGTCCGCCGGGTCCGGATACGCGCGCAGCGCGGCCGGGTAGAGCTCGCGGAGCACCTCGCGCAGCGTCACCGCGGCCGAGTGCCGGCCGCTCGCCAGCGCCGCGTGCGCGGCCAGGACCTGCGTGTATCCGGCTAGCTCACGCGGCGCCGGGAGGGTCACCGCGGAGAGCGCGCCGGCCTGCAGCGCGCGGGCCAGCCCGACCGCGCGGCGCTCGGCGGGCGGGGACTGCATCTCCTCCAGGGAGTCGTCGTCGGCGAAGCGCTCGGCGAAGTCGTCGACCGAGTCGTCGTCGGCGATCGCCAGCGGACGGCCGGCGGCGCTCAGCAGCGAGGTGACGATGTGGTCGTCGCTGTCCGCGGCGATGGCCGCGCCGCTCGGACCGCCGGACCGCTCCACCAGCAGCGCGACCAGCTGGGCGTACCCGGCGGCCTCGTCGGCGATCTCACAGACGTGCAGCAGACGGCCTGCGTCGTCGACCACAGCGGACGTCAGCGTCGTTCCGGCCGAAGCCGTTCGGTCGGCCGGATCTGCCGAGGCCAGACCGCAGTACACGCGCACGAGCGCCACGGCGTCGTCCTCCTCCCGGGACACAGGTCTTGCTCTGCCAGAGACTGATGCTCCCCGCTCCGGGTCAGTCGCGCCAGTCCACAACCGCAGAGATCTTGCCGACAATGGTGCGCCAACCCAAACTTGCGGTTTGTGCCCCGATTTTCTTCAGCCGGCGCCGACCCAGGAAACCACCGATTCCGCCGTTGACGGAAGCCCGCAGCGCCTCGTCCAGATCGTCCAGGCTCGAGCCGGCGGAGAGCATGTCCAGCACGGCTGGTAGCCGCAGCGCGTACGCCAGGTCACGGGCGATCTCACCAGCTTCGATGAGTAGCTCGTGGTCCCATGCGTCGTGGCCGCCGCGCAGGTTCTCCACCACCAGGTCGAGTTCGTAGGTGTCCTCGTCCAGCGGGGCGATGTCGGCCGGTTCCAGCCGTTCGGACAATTCATTCCAGCTGTCCAGTTGGGACAGGTCGTTGGGCGCGCCGGAACGGATGAAAGAGACCAATGACTCCGGGGTCTTGAACAGCAGGAGCCGGCCCTTGTGGGTGAGGAAGACCGGCACCTCCTCGTCGCCCGCGGCGTCCTCGTCCTCGTCGTCGTCCTCTTCGTCCTCGGACTCGGCCTTGTCCTCGGTCGCGTCGTCGTCCGCCTCGCCCTTGCGGCGCCCCTTGGCGGCCTTCTCGGCCTTGTCGTCGTCCTCGTCGTCCTCCTCGGCGGAGAGGGCGGCGAACTCCTCGTCGAGGATCACCACCTCCTCGTCGTCCTCGGTCTCGACGACCTGGCGGCGGGCCAGGAAGGGGTCGTCCTGGTCGCGCTCGGCGACGTCGGTCGGGGTCAGCTCGCGCGCCGGCCGGTACGCCCGCAGCGTGAAGCCGGTGCCGGCGGGCAGCGCGATCTCCACCGGGTCGATCCGCACCTCGTCCCAGAGCGCGCGGTCCGCCGGCGGGCGGTCCGCCTCGACCTCGTCGGCTGCGGCGGGCGCGTCGGTGTCGTCGAGCTCGGGCTCGTCGGCGTCGGGCCGTTGGGGCGACTGGCGGGCCACGCTGACCTCCGTGTGCGTTCGGTTGCCCACCCGGCGGCGTCGCGCCGCCGAGTGACTCTGCGCACATACCCTAGTGGGCGAACCGTTGCGGCCGGGAGCCGCACCCCTTGGCGTTCCGGAGGATCGACAAGTAGCGTTGCTACGCATGAAGGCGCAGGCGCTGCACGGCCACCTCGACGCGCTGCTGCTCGCCGTGCTGGAACAGGGCCCGCGACACGGCTACGCGATCATCGAGGCGTTGCGTGCCCGCAGCGGCGGGACGCTGGATCTGCCCACCGGCACCATCTATCCGGCGCTGCGCCGGCTGGAGCGGGCCGGGCTGGTGGCGAGCACGTGGAGCACAGTCAACGGCCGGGAGCGCCGCACCTATGAGCTGACCGAGGCCGGTGGCCGGGCGCTGGTGGGGGAGCGGGCCGGCTGGCGCGAGTTCAGCGCCACCGTCGGCCGGTTCCTCGGGGCGGACGAACCGCCCACGGCCCCGGCCTGAACCCCGCCGGCCGGACCGGTGGGCCGGCCGCTCGGGCGGCCGACCGGCTCAGCCGGCCAACCGCCGCTCGGCGAGCACCCAGCAGCGGGCGGCCCGGACCAGTGCGAACCAGGCCGCGGACACCACCGTCGCCCCGATGATCATCGGCGGCCAGGTGAGCGCGGCGTCCCACAGCCCGACCGACCAGCCGAACAGCGCGCCGCCGGCGGTCACGCCGAGCGCCAGGGCGCCGGTCAGACCGAAACCGATCAGCCGGGCCGGACGGACGAGCCGGGGCGACCCCCACCGGGCGGTGAGCGGGCCGACGAGCAACGCGGCCAGCGCCAGCGCGGCGATCACGCCCCAGATGACGTTCAGCCCGGCGGAGAGCAGCAGGTAGCTCGCCGGCGGCGGGGGACCGCCGCTCCAGCTCGACCCCTGCCAGGTCAGGTCACCGGCGGCGATCAGCACCACCGAGATCAGGAGCGTGCGCAGCGCCAGCCCGCGCAGCGCGCCGGTGGCCAGCTCGGCCTGGAACTCCGGCACGAGCTGCCGGTCGCTGCCGAACTCGGCGACCGCCCGCCGCTCCGCCTCCGCGCGCGGCAGGCCCTCCTCCCGGTACGCCTCGACGGCGTCCTCCAGCGCGTGCCGCGTCTCGGTCAGCAGGTCGGCCTTGAGCCGGTCCGGCCCGTACAGGCGCCCGGACAGCTCGCGCAGCCGGCGGTCGACCACCGCCTCGTCATGGACCCGCATGCGCACAAGCCTGCCATCGGGGGACGGGCTACCGCGTCAGGGAAAACCCCGATCGGATTCAGTGCGCGCTACGGCGTGACCGCCAGGTAGCCGCGTTCGGCCGTCTGCTGCCGCAGCCACTGCTCCCGGTACCACCCGGGGCGTGCCACCAGCTCGTCGTGCCGGCCGCGCTGTACCACCCGGCCGCCGTCGAGCACCACGATCTCGTCCAGCCCGGCCAGGCCGCTGAGCCGGTGGCTGATCAGCAGCACCGAGTGCCCGGCCGGGGTGGCGGCGAGCGTGGAGTCCAGCACCGCGTCGGCGGCGGACGGGTCGAGCCCTTCGGTCGGCTCGTCGAGCACCAGCACCGGCGGGGCGGCCAGCAGCGCGCGGGCCAGCGCGAGGCGCTGCCGCTGCCCGCCGGAGAGCTGCCCGCCCTGCTCGCCGACCACTGTGTCCCAGCCGTCGGGCTGTTCGCGTACCCATTCGAGCAGGCCGGCCGCCCGGGTCGCGGCGACCAGGTCCGCCTCGGTGGCGTCCGGACGGCCGAGGAGCAGGTTCTCCTTGACCGTGGCGTGGAAGACGTACGCCTCGGCGAGCAGGCCGCCGACCACCCGGGGCAGGTGCTCGTCCGGGATCCCGGCCACCGGCACGCCGCCTACGGTGACCCGGCCGGTGTCGGGGCGTACCGCGCCGGTGAGCACGGCGGCGAGCGTGCTCTTGCCGGCGCCGCTCGGCCCGACCACCGCCACCCGCCGGCCGGCCGGCAGGTCGAGGTCGAAATCGGCCAGCGCGGGGGCGGCCCCGGTCCGGTAGCGGACCGTCACGTCGGCGAACCGTACGTCGTGGCCGTCGATCGCGGGCTCCGGCGCGCTCGTCGGCGGCGCCGTGGCGGCGGGCTCGGCCAGCAGGTCGGCCACCCGGGCCAGCCCGGTCCGGAGCTGGGCGCGCTGGCGGGCCGCCGCGACGAGCGCGAGAGCCACCTCCACGGCGGCGAGCGACCCGACCGCGAGGACGCCGACGAGCACCCCGCCGACCCCGGCCCGCAGCGCGACGGCCACCACCGCGGCGGCGGTGAGGCCACCCACGAGTACGCCGGTCGCGTCCACCGCGAAGCCGGTAGCGGCGAGCCGGCGTTCCAGCTTCGCCAGCCGCGCGCCCCGGTTCTCGGCGGCGGCGAGCGCGGCGCCGGTGGCCCCGAACGCGGCCAGGTCGGCGGCGCCGTGGGTGAGGTCGACCGCGTCCACCGCGAGCGCGCCGCGCAGCGGGGCTACCTCGTCGGCGGCGCGGCGGGTGAGTCGGGTGGCCAGCGCGGGCAGCGCCGCGCCGGCCACCAGCAGGCCGATCGCGAGCACACCGGCGGCCGGCGGTGAGATCAGCGCGGCGACGCCGACGGCGAGCACGCTGACCACCGCCGCGGCCGCGCCCGGTACGAGCACGCGCAGGAGCAGGTCCTGGGCCGCCTCCACGTCCGACACCAGGCGGCTCAGCGCGTCCCCGGTACGCCGGCCGGCGTCGCGCCGGGCGGCGAGCGTGGCGAACACCCGGGCCCGTACGTCGGTGATCATGCGGAGCACGGCGTCGTGCCCGGCGAGCCGTTCGGTGTACCGCAGCACGCCCCGGCTGACCGCCAGCGCCCGGACCGCGACGATGGCCACCGTCAGCCGGTCCAGCGGCGGGCGGCCGGCGGCGCTCATCAGCAGCCAGGTGGCGGTGGCCATCAGCGCCAGGCCGGCGAACTCGGTGGCGGCGGCGAGCAGCCCGGCGCCGAGCAGCCGGCTCAGGTACGGCCGGGCCAGGCGCAGCACCGCCCGTTCCGCGCCGGGGATCATCGGGCCACTCCCGGTCCGGTGGCGGTCGGGTGCAGTTCGGTGACCCGGCCGTCCTCGACGCGCAGGATCCGGTCGGCGTCGGCGAGCAGCGCGGGCCGGTGCGCGACGAGCAGCGCGGTACGTCCGGCGACCAGCCGCCGGGTCGCGTCCAGCACGACCGCCTCGCTGGCGCTGTCGAGCCGCGCGGTCGGCTCGTCGAGCAGCACGATCGGCGCGTCCCGCAGGAACGCGCGGGCGAGCGCGACCCGCTGCCGTTGACCGCTGGACAGGCCGTGGCCGCGTTCGCCGAGGCGGGTGTCCAGCCCGTCGGGCAGGGCGTCGACCACCTCGTCCAGCGCGGCGTCGGCGACCGCGGCGGCGAGCACGTCGTCCGGGGTGTCCGGCGCGCCGAGGCGGATGTTGTCGGCGAGCGACCCGGCGAACAGGTGCGCCCGCTGCGGCACCCACGCCAGTTCGCGCCGCCAGGCGTCCAGGTCGACCCCGGCCAGGTCCACGCCGTCGACGGTGACCCGGCCGGAGGTCGGTGCGACGAAGCCGAGCAGCAGGTTGAGCAGCGTGCTCTTGCCCGCGCCGCTGGGCCCGATGACGGCGATCCGGTCGCCGGGCCGGATGGTCAGCGTGACGTCGCGCAGCGCTGTGGTCCGGTCGTACGCGACGCTCACGCCCTCGAAGCGGATCTCGCCCCGGCCGCGCGGCGTGGGACGGCGGGGTTCGGCGGTGGCGGGCGCGTCGGTGGCGGAGAGCGTGAGCGCCTCGTCCAGCGCGGTGAGTCCCTCCATGCTGGCGTGGAACCGGCTGCCCGCCGCACGCAACGGCAGGTACGCCTCCGGGGTGAGCAGCAGCACCAGCAGCGCGGTGGAGAGCGTGAGGCCGCCGCCGAGCAGCCGGATGCCGACCGGCACCGCGACGAGCGCGACGGAGAGCGTGGCGACCAGTTCCAGCACCAGCGCGGACAGGAACGCGATGCGCAGCGTCTTCATGGTGGCCTGGCGGTGGCCGTCGGCCATCCGGCGTACCACGTCGACCTGCCCCTTGGACCGGCCGAACGCGCGCAGCGTGGGCAGCCCGGCCACCATGTCGAGGAAGTGCCCGCCGAGCAGCGACAACCGGCGCCACTGCCGTTCGGTGGCGGCCTGCGCCTGCCAGCCGAGCAGCGCGCCGAAGATCGGGATGAGCGGGATGGTGAGCGCGATGATCAGCGCCGAGCTCCAGTCGGCGAACACGATCCGGGCCAGCACCGCCACCGGCACCGTGACGCTCAGCACGAGCTGCGGCAGGTAGCCGGTGAAGTAGGGGTCCAGCGCGTCCAGCCCGCGCCCGGCCAGCGTGGCGAGCTGCCCGGCCCGCTGCCCGGCGACCCAGGTGGGTCCGTGCCGGCCGACCGCGCCCAGCAGGTCGGCGCGCAGCGCCGCCTTGACCGTCGCGGCGGCCCGCGCCGCCACTGTGCCCTGCGCCCAGCTCACCAGCGCCCGCCCGGCGACCGCCGCCACGAGACCGGCCAGCGCCGGCCGGTGCAGCCGCCCGTCGAACGCGGTGGCCAGCAGCGTCGCCAGCGCGGTCGCCTGGGCGATCACCAGCAGCGCGGTCAGCCCGCCCAGCGCCGCGAGCACGGCGAGGTCGCGCCGGGCCGCGGGGACCCGACGCAGCAGACGCGGGTCGAACGGGCGGCGGTTCACCAGTACACCGGTGCCCTGCCGTCGATCCGTCCCCGGAACACCCACCAGCACATCGCCTGAAAGCCTAGTAGGGCCGGCACGAGCGGTAACGCGAGCCATCCCAACAGTGCCAGCGTCGGACGGCCGGCGGCCGCCTCGGCCACCGTCAGCGAGGCTGCCGGGTCGGCCGTGGAGACCAGGATCCGGGGCCAGAGCGCGGCCCCGACCAGCGGCGCGGGCAGCGCCAGCGCCGTCGCGGTCGCGGCGAAGGCCACACCGGCCCGGCCCCGCCGCAGCGCCGCGCGGGCCGTCAGCAGCGCGGCCACGAGCGCCAACGGCAGGAGTACGGCCACAGCCGGGCGCGCCACCGCGGCGCGTACCCGATCGGAGAGCACGCCCAGGACGGTGGCCGCGCCGACGGCGACGAGTGCGGCGGGCACCAGGGCACTCGCCAGCCGGGCGAGCGCCGGGGCGTCGGCGGTGGGCAGCCGGAGCGTGAGGAACGTCGCACCGTGCACCGCCACCAGCGCCAGCAGGGCCAGCCCCGCGGCGGCGACGAACGGGGTGGCGAGATGACCGACACCGACCACATGCCCGTCGGCGCTCAGCGGCACGCCCTGGAGCAGCCCGCCGAGCACCGCGCCCCAGCCCAGCGCGGCCAGCACGCTGCCGACCACCACCACCCGGTCCCAGCCGGCGCGCGCCGTTCCGGAGACCGGGCGGCTGCGCAACTGCACCCCGGCGGTCACCAGCACCACCCCGGCCAGCGCGGCGAGCACCGCCGGGTAGAAGCCGGAGAGCAGCTCGCCCTCCAGCCGGGGGAACGCGCCGAACAGGATGCCGACGGCCGCCACCAGCCAGACCTCGTTGCCGAGGAAGAACGGCCCGAGCGCGGCGAGCGTGGCCCGGCTGCCCGGCGTCGGGCCGCGCCGGGCCAGCAGCAGGCCGACGCCGTAGTCGTAGCCGCCGAGCACGAGGTAGGTGGCGAAGAAGAGGCCGAGCAGGGCGTACCAGGCGAGTTCCACGGTGGGCTCCCTCAGACGAGCACTGGCTGGTGGTGGGGGTCGGTGTCGGGCGCGGGCGGTCGGCCGAGGGCGGGGTCGTGCGCGCCGCGCGCGGCGTGCCGGGCCAGCAGCGTCCAGTTGGTCACCGCGAGCGCGCCGAGCAGCAGGCTGAACCCGATCAGCGAGGCGAGCATCAGCCCTGGCGAGACCGGGGAGACGGCCTGCGCGGTGGGCAGCAGCCCGTACGCGGCCCAGGGCTGGCGGCCGACCTCGCGGGCGATCCAGCCGAGCAGCATCGCCACGAACGGCAGCGGCAGGCCGAGCAGGATCAGCCAGAGCGGGAACCGCAACCGGATGATCCAGTCGCGCCAGAGCAGCGGCAGCAGGAGCCATAGGGCGCCGAGCGTGAAGCCGATCAGGATCATGAAGCCGAGGCCGACGTTGGAGAGCACCGGCGGATCCCAGTCGCCGGGGCCGAACCGCGCGGTCCAGTCGGCGACGAGCGCGTCGCGCTCCGGCCCGCCGCCGAACTTCGTCGGCTGGAGCTGCGCGACCGGGCCGAACTGGGCGAAGCCGAAGCCCTGGAGCGTGCTGACCGCTAGCGCCGCGGTGACCAGGCCGAGGCGCAGCGAGGTGCGGAACAGCGCGTAGTCGCTGGTACGCCGCAGCAGGTGCCAGGCGCTGACCGCGGCCATCAGCAGGCCGCCGGTGACCAGGCTCGCCGAGATCACGTGGCCGAACGCCATGCCGAACGTGGGATTGGTGAGCAGCGCGCCGAAGTCGGTGAGGTGGGCGACGCCGTCGCGGACCTCGTACCCGACCGGGTTCTGCAGCCAGGCGTTCGCCACCATGATCCAGAACGCCGAGGCGTACGCGGTGATCGCCACGCCCCAGAGCAGTGCCAGGTGTACGCCGCGCCGCAGCCGGTGCCACCCGAAGATCCACATGCCGAGGAACGTGGACTCCAGGAAGAACGCCATCAGCGTCTCGATGGCCAGCGGCGCGCCGAACACGTTGCCGACGTAGCGCGACAGCCCGCTCCAGTTCAGCCCGAACTGGAACTCCATCACGATGCCGGTGGCGATGCCGAGCACGTAGTTGATCACGTAGAGCTGGCCCCAGAACCGGGTCAGCCGCTCGTACACCGGTTTGCCGGTGAGGAAGCCGGCCGTCTGCAATCCGACCAGCAGCGTGACCAGGCCGAGCGTGACCGCCACGAACAGGAAATGGATCGAGGTGGTGGTGGCGAACTGGAGGCGGGCGAGGAGCAGCGGATCCACTGTCGTCCTCCCATGGGTCGACTCTCTTGTCGTAGCCAACCTACACGTAGCTTCACTACCTATATGGGCGCGCGAACCCGGAGAAGTCCCTTAGGGGGGCGAGATCAGCTCAGGAACAGGGCGAACGGCAGGGAGACGAGCGTGCCCGCGACGGCGAGCGCCATCGCGCCGAGCACCCGCGGCGGGCGGTCCGCGACGAGCAGCCGCTGCACCCGTACGTCCAGGTCGCGGTCGCCGAGACCGAGCGTGCCGGCCGGTTGCACCCGGTGCTCGGCGGCGGCGAACCGGCGCAGCGCGCCCGCCAGCGGCGCGTCCGCGTGCAGCTCCCGGGCCTTGTCGTCGGCGCGCATCTCGACCAGCAGCGCCACCCGCGCGTGCGCGTCCCGCACCCACTGGAACCAGGGCAGCGCCCGGCACAACGCGGTGAACGGCAGCAGCACCAGATCGTGCCGCTCCTGGGCGTGCGCCCGCTCGTGGGTGAGCACCGCCGCCAGCTCGGCCGGGTCGAGCAGGTCGAGCGTGCCCGCGCTCACCACTACCCGGGGCCGCACCCCCGGCAGGCAGTACGCCGCAGCGCTCGGGTGGTCGAGCACCAGCGCGCCGGGCACCGTCGGGTCACGCCGGGCCACCAGGTGCAGCAGCTCCCGGTGCCGGCGCTGGGCGCGTACCGCGCCGTGCAGGCTGCGTACCGTCGTGGTGAGCAGCACCACGCCGATGCCGAGACCGACGCCGACCAGGCTGAGGTGCACCGCGCCCACACCGGCCGGAAGCGTGCCGTGGGCCAGGTCGTCGGCCAGCGCCAGCAGTGCCCACCCGGTCGCCCGGTCGTAGACGTCGAGGCCCAGCGCCATCGGCAACCCCATGGCCGACAGGCCGAGCGCCAGCCCGACCGCCTGCCAGCACAGGATCGCCACCCGGGGCGCGCGCCACGTCCAGCGCGCGGCGGCGAGGACCTGCGCGGTCAGCCAGCAGGCCAGAATGGTCGCGGCGAAGTGCAGGGCGTACGCCACGGCGGCCGCCTACCGGTCCGTCGCCTCGTCGAGCGCGGGCCGACCGGGCCGGGGGTCCTCGATCCGGCCGGTCGGTCCGTCCTCGACGGTCGCGGGCCCGGTCGTCCCGGCCTCGACGGTCGTCCCGGCCTCGGCGGTCTGGGCGGTCGCTCCGGTCGCGGGGCCTGTCGTCCCGGCCTCGGTGGTCGCGGGTCGGGTCGCCCCGGCCTCGGCGCTGAGCGCGGCGCGGAGCACGTCCGCCTCCGTGCCGGTCACCGAGCGGGCGAAGCGCACCAGCGCGGCGTCCCGGCTGCCGCCGAGATCGAGGGCTTCGAGCATGAGCTGGGCGATGTGCGCCTCGCGGGTGGCGGCGGGGCGGTAACGCCAGGCGCGGCCCTCCCGCTCGCGCTGCACCATGCCCTTGCCGGCGAGCCGGTCGAGCACGGTCATGACGGTGGTGTAGGCCAGTTCGCGGCCGTCCAGGGCGTCGGCGACCTCGCGCACCGTCACACCGCCCGAGGCGGCTGGTGCCGCGTCCCACAGCACGTCCATCACCGCACGCTCAAGGTCCCCCAGCCGAGTCACCCACCAATCCTACCCCCGGTAGTAGACCCTCTCCGCCGCCCCGGTCCCCGGTTCCGGTCCCCGCCCCTCCCTCCCGAAGATCAACACCAGCTCGGGGAGGTGGTGTGGTCCGAGGTGGCTCGATGCAGCCACCTCGCCGTACTGGTGTCGATCTAGCTCTCCTCGGACGGCCCCGCCAAGATCCACTCCGCCTCGGGGAAGTGGTGCAGTCCCGGGTCGGTCGATGTGGCCCTCTCGGGGATCTGGTCTTGATCGTGCTGGCCTCGGGGTGGGCCCTCGGCAAGATCAACGCCAGATCGGGGAGGTGGTGGCATTCGGGGCGGGTTGATGTGACCACTTCCCCGTGCTGGTGTCGATTTTGGTGCGTGGGAGGGCAGGGTCAGCGCCAGTTCGGGGAGGTGGTGCAGTCCCGGGCTGGTTGATGCAGCCACTTCGGGGAGAAGGTGTCGATCGGTTGGCCGGGCGTCGGGCTCGGGTTCAGGGCATTTCGAGGGTCTGGTGTTGATCTTGTCGAGGGGAAGGCAAGATCGACACCGGTTCGGGGAAGTGGTGGTGTCCGAGGCGGGTTGATGTGACCACCTCGCCGTGCTGGTGTTGATCTTGGCATGCGAGGGGAGGTCGACGCCGGTTCGGGAAAGTGGGGTTGATCTTGCCCGTTTGCGGGGGCGATCGACGACGGGTCCGGGGACGGGAAGTGGCGGCAACCCGGGAGGGTGTGCCGCCACTTCGGGCCGGGACCGGACTGCCGTCGGTCAGACGCCCTTGGGGTGCCAGACCGTCTTGGTCTCCAGCAGCGTGGTCATCCGGGTGATGCCGGGATCGGCGTACCAGTCGTGGTCGGCCGGGGCCGGCCGGAGCACCCGCTTGAGGTTCTCCGCGGCCTTGACCTCCAGGTCGGCGGCCAGCTCGGCGTCGGTGACGCCGGTCAGGTCGATCGCGTTGACGTCCATGTGCGCGGCGAGCGTCGGCACGGTCTCGGTCAGCCGGCCGGTGAGGATGTTCACCACCCCGCCGGGCAGGTCGGAGGTGGCGAGCACCTCGGCCAGCGTCACCGCCGCCAGCGGCGCCGCCGGGGAGGCGGCCACCACGACCGTGTTGCCGGTGACGATCGCCGGGGCGATCACGCTCACCAGGCCGAGCAGCGCGGGCTCCTCGGGGGCGGCCACCGCCACCACGCCGGTGGGCTCCGGCGCGGACAGGTTGAAGTACGGGCCGGCCACCGGGTTCGCGCCGCCGTACACCTGGGACAGCTTGTCGGACCAGCCCGCGTACCAGACCCAGCGGTCGATCGCGGCGTCCACCTCGTCGGCCGGTACGCCCAGGGCGACGAACTGCTCGTGCCGGCCCTCCAGCATCTCGGCGACCCGGTAGAGGATCTGACCCCTGTTGTACGCGGTCGCCCCGGCCCAGCCCTTCACCGCGGCGCGGGCGGCCACTACCGCGTCCCGCGCGTCCTTCCGGGAGGCAAGAGACACGTTCGCGGATTGCACGAGATACGACCGTCCCGACTCGCTGCGCGGGAACTTCCCGCCGATGAAGAGCTTGTACGTCTTGCGTACCGCGACCCGCTCAGACATTGAGGTACCCCTCCAGCCCGTGCCGGCCGCCCTCGCGACCGTAGCCCGACTCCTTGTAGCCGCCGAACGGCGACGTCGGGTCGAACTTGTTGAACGTGTTCGCCCACACCACTCCCGCGCGCAGCCGGTCGGCCAGCCACAGGATCCGGGAACCCTTGTCGGTCCAGATTCCGGCCGACAGCCCGTACGGCGTGTTGTTGGCCTTTTCGACGGCCTCCGCCGGGGTGCGGAACGTGAGCACGGACAGCACCGGGCCGAAGATCTCCTCGCGGGCGATCCGGTGCGCCTGGGTGACGCCGGTGAAGATGGTCGGCGCGAACCAGAAGCCGCGCTCGGGCAGCTCGCACGGCGGCGACCAGCGCTCCGCACCCTCGGCGGACCCGGCGTCGGACAGCTCCCGGATGCGGGTGAGCTGCTCGGCCGAGTTGATCGCGCCGATGTCGGTGTTCTTGTCCAGCGGGTCACCGACCCGGAGCTGAGCCATCCGGCGCTTGAGCGACTCCAGCACCCGGTCGGCCACCGACTCCTGGACCAGCAGCCGCGACCCGGCGCAGCAGACGTGGCCCTGGTTGAAGAAGATGCCGTTGACGATGCCCTCGACGGCCTGGTCGATCGGCGCGTCGTCGAAGACGATGTTCGCGGCCTTGCCGCCCAGTTCCAGCGTGAGCTTCTTGCGGGTGCCGGCGACCGAGCGGGCGATGGCCCGGCCCACCTCGGTGGAGCCGGTGAACGCGACCTTGTCCACGCCCGGGTGCTCGACCAGCGTCCGGCCGGTGTCGCCGGCGCCGGTGACGATGTTGACCACGCCGGCGGGCAGGTCGGCCTGCTGGCAGATCTCGGCGAACAGCAGCGCGGTCAGCGGGGTGGTCTCGGCGGGCTTGAGCACGACCGTGTTGCCGGCGGCCAGCGCCGGGGCGATCTTCCACGCCAGCATGAGCAGCGGGAAGTTCCACGGGATGACCTGCGCCGCCACGCCGAGCGGCTTCGGGTCCGGGCCGAAGCCCGCGTGCGGAAGCTTGTCCGCCCAGCCCGCGTAGTAGAAGAAGTGCGCGGCGACCAGCGGCAGGTCGACGTCGCGGGACTCCTTGATCGGCTTGCCGTTGTCCAGCGACTCCAGCACCGCCAGCTCGCGCGAGCGTTCCTGGATGAGCCGGGCGATCCGGAACAGGTACTTGGCCCGGTCCCGGCCCGGCATCGGACCCCAGACCTTCTCGTACGCGGCCCGGGCGGCGCGCACCGCGCGGTCCACGTCGTCGGCGCCGGCCTCGGCGATCTCGGCCAGCACCTCCTCGGAGGCCGGGTTCACCGACTTGAAGCTGCCGCCGGAGGCCGGGTCGACGAACGCGCCGTCGACGAAGAGCCCGTACGAGGGCTTGATGTCCACCACCGAGCGGGACTCGGGGGCGGGTGCGTATTCGAACATCGCGTTCAGTCCAGGGTGAAGTAGTCGGGGCCGGCGTAGACGCCGGTCGTCAGCTTGGTGCGCTGCATGAGCAGGTCGTTGAGCAGGCTCGACGCGCCGAACCGGAACCAGTCCGGGCTCAGCCAGTCGGCGCCGACCGTCTCGTTGACCATGACCAGGTACTTGATCGCGTCCTTGGTGGTCTTGATGCCACCGGCCGGCTTGACGCCGACCTGACGCCCGGTGGCGGCGCGGAAGTCGCGGACCGCCTCCAGCATCACCAGCGTCACCGGCAGGGTGGCCGCGACCGGGACCTTGCCGGTGGAGGTCTTGATGAAGTCGCCGCCCGCGAGCATGGCGAGCCAGGACGCCCGCCGCACGTTGTCGTACGTGGCCAGCTCGCCGGTCTCCAGGATCACCTTGAGGTGGGCGTCCCCGCACGCTTCCTTGGTGGCCACGATCTCGTCGTAGACCTCGGCGTAGCGCCCGGCCAGGAACGCGCCCCGGTTGATCACCATGTCGATCTCGTCCGCGCCGGCCTCGACCGCCGCCCGCACGTCGGCGAGCTTGATCTCCAGCGGGGCCTGACCGGACGGGAACGCGGTCGCCACGCTGGCCAGGTGCACGCCGCTGCCGCGCAGCACCTCGGCCACGTACGGGACCATCGACGGGTAGACGCAGACGGCGCCCACGTGCGGGCAGCTCGGATCGGCCGGGTCGGGGCGCAGCGCCTTCGCGGCCAGCGCCCGCACCTTGCCGGGCGTGTCCGCGCCTTCCAGGGTGGTCAGGTCGACCATCCGGATCGCCAGGTCGATCGCCTCGGCCTTGGCAGTGGTCTTGATGGAGCGGGTGCCGAGCTGCGCCGCCCGCTGCTCCGCGCCGACCTGGTCCACGCCGGGCAGGCCGTGCAGGAAGGTCCGCAGAGCGGTCTCGGATCGTCCCAGCTCGGAGAGATCCGACCGGGCCGACGTCGTTGTCGCCGTCATGCCCCGAATAGTACGCACTCGCGAGTCCTGTGATCTTGGTCACGGTGAACGGGTTGCGAGCGTCGTACGTGAGCGGGGTCGCTGGTCGGGCCGCACCCACCGTGCGCCGGTCCACGGAGCGGTAGGTTGAGCGATCGTGGACGTAACCGTCATTGACCATCCGCTCGCCCAGACGCGGCTGACCGCCATGCGGGACGCCCGGACCGACTCGTCGTCGTTCCGGGCGGCGCTGCGCGAACTCACCACCATGCTGGTGTACGAGGCCGCGCGCTCCTTCCCGGTCGAGAAGTACTCGATCCAGACCCCGGTCACCGCCACCGAAGGCAGCCGGCTGGCGAACCCGCCTCTGCTGGTGCCGGTGCTGCGGGCCGGTCTCGGCATGGCCGACGCCGCGCTCGGCCTGCTGCCCGAGTCGTCGATGGGCTTCGTCGGCCTGGCCCGCGACGAGGAGACGTACGAGCCCCGCGCGTACATGGAGTCGCTGCCGCGCGACCTCAGCGGCCTGCCGGTGCTGGTGCTCGACCCGATGCTCGCCACCGGCGGCTCGCTGGAGCACTGCTGCCGGTTGCTCGCCGACCGCGGCTGCACCGACATCACGGTGCTGTGCGTGCTGGCCGCGCCGGTCGGCATCGAGCGGCTGGAGCGCTCCGGCCTGCCGCTGCGCCTGGTCACCGCCTCGATCGACGAGGGCCTGAACGACTCGAAGTTCATCGTCCCCGGCCTGGGTGACGCCGGCGACCGCCAGTTCGGCGGCATGCCCCGTTTCTGATGCCGGTCCCGGTGCGGAGGGTCGGCCCTCCGCACCGGGAACCGGACTGCCCCGGCGAGTTGGTGCGCGGGGGTGCGGGGAGGCGCTAGCGTTCCGGGCCATGACTGGTGTTGCGCTCGCCGAAGAGCTGCTGCTCCTCGCGTACGACGACGAAACCGGCAAGGCCACCATGCCGCGGATCAGCCTTGACCTGGGCATGGCCGCGGCGGTGCTGGTCGAGCTGGCCCTGGCCGGACGGCTCGCGTACGCGGACGGGAACCTGGCGGTGATCGATCCGGCGCCGACCGGTGAGCCGATCGCCGACGCCGTACTCGCCAAGATCGCCGCGGAGACCCCGCATACACCCTCGTCCTGGGTGCAGCGGCTGCGGCACGGGCTGCGCGACCGGATCCTCACCGACCTCTGCGGGCGGGGCGTGGTCCGGGACGTGGAGGAGACCGAGCTGGACTTCATCCACGTGCACCGCTACCCGGTGGCGGACTCCTCGGTCGAGGCGGACATCCGGCAGCGTCTGGCCGACGCGCTGACCAGCGGGCAGCTCCCCGACGAGCGGACCGCCGCGCTCGCCACGCTCGTCGCGGTGCTGCGCATGGAGCCGGCGCTCGGGCTCACCGGCCCGGCCGCCGAGGACGCCGGGCGCCGCCTGGAGGAGATCGCCGCCGGCGCCGGGTTCTCCGGCACGGTGAGCCTGGACGACAGCGTGGTGCGCCCGTCGATCAGTCTGGTCATCGCCGCGCTGGGCCAGGCCGTCGACGCCGCCCTGGGCAAGCGGTAAGGAAGGGCCCCCTCTTAACGCCTCCGGTAGAGGAAGGGCCCCTTATTAACGCGAGGCGTTAATAAGGGGCCCTTCCTTACACCCGGTCAGAGGCCGAGGGCGGCGGCGATCTCGTTGCGCAGCTCCGTCACGGCGGCACGCGCGCGCTGCCGGGCCGCCGGCACGTCGCCGCCGGTCACCGGCTCCACCACCTCCAGGTACGCCTTGAGCTTCGGCTCGGTGCCGGACGGCCGGATCACCACCCGGGCCGCGCCGGTGCGCAGGATCACCACGTCCGCGTCGGGGAGCAGGTCGGTCGCCTCGGTCACCGGCTGACCGAGCAGCGCGGTCGGGGTGGCCGCCCGGATCCGGGCCATCGAGTCCGCGATGACCCGCAGGTCCTCCACCCGGACCGAGAGCTGCTCGGTGTGGTGCACGCCGAACTCGGCGGCCAGCTCGTCCAGCCGGTCGAGGAGCGTACGGCCCTCGGCCTTCAGACCGGCGGCCAGCTCGGCGACGGTCAGCGCGGCGGTGATGCCGTCCTTGTCGCGTACGTGCTCCGGCGCGACGCAGTAGCCGAGCGCCTCCTCGTAGCCGTACACGAGCGGCTCCCGGCCGCCGCCGGCCCGGACGATCCACTTGAACCCGGTGAGCGTCTCGTCGTAGGGCAGCCCCCGGGCCGCCGTCATGGCGCGCAGCAGCGCCGAGGACACGATCGTGGTGGCGTACAGGCCGGTCACGCCGCGCCGCATCAGGTGGTCGGCGAGCAGCGCGCCCACCTCGTCGCCGCGCAGCATCCGCCAGGACCCGGCGTCGCGTACGGCCACCGCGCAGCGGTCCGCATCCGGGTCGTTGGCGATGGCGAGATCCGCGCCGGTGCGGTCGGCGAGCGCGACGAGCAGATCCACCGCGCCCGGCTCCTCCGGGTTGGGGAAGCTGACGGTCGGGAACGCCGGGTCCGGCTCGGCCTGCTCCGGCACCACGCCCGGCACGCCGAACCCGGCGTGCGCGAACGCGGCGGTCAGCACCGCGCCGCCCACCCCGTGCAGCGGCGTGTACGCCACCTTCAGGTCGCGTGGCCCGGTCGGGTCCACCACGGCGGCGGCCTGTTCCACGTACGCGGCCACCAGGTCGTCGCCGAGCACCTGCCCGGCCGGGCCGAGCGGCACCTCGGCGAGCGGGCCGACGGCCCGGATGGCCGCCTCGATGCCGGCGTCGGCGGGCGGCACGATCTGCGCGCCCGCGCCCAGCTCACCGCCGAGCTGCGCGCCCAGGTAGACCTTGTAGCCGTTGTCCTGCGGCGGGTTGTGGCTGGCGGTCACCATCACCCCGGCGACCGCGCCGAGCTGCCGGACCGCGAACGCCAGCACCGGCGTGGGCAGCGGCCGGGGCAGCAGCAGCGCCGGACGGCCCGCGCCGGTGGCCACCTGGGCGGTGCGCTCGGCGAAGGCCAGCGAGCCGCGCCGGGCGTCGTACCCGATCACCAGCGGGCCCTCGCCGCCCTGGGCGGCGAGCCAGCGCACGAGCCCGGCGGCGGCCTGGGTGACCACGGCGAGGTTCATGCCGTTCGGCCCGGCGCGCAGCGGGCCGCGCAGTCCGGCGGTGCCGAACGTCAGCGGGCCGGCGAACCGGTCGGCCAGGTCGGTCGCCGTGCCGGGCAGCCCGTCCAGGACGGCGCGCAGCTCGTCGCGGTCGGCCGGGTCCGGGTCGTCGGCGAGCCAGCGCTCGGCTCGGACGCGAAGGTCGTCTAGGTCAGTGGTTTCCGCCGCCATTGCCTCTTGATAGCACGGCGGCGGATCACCACTGGCCGTCGGCCTCGACTCAGTTCGCCTCGGTGAGCTGGAACGAGCCGACCATCGCGTCGAAGATCGGCTTGCTCTCCGCGAACCGCGCGTCGGTCGAGGAGAGGTAGAACGAGTAGACCTTGCCGTCCTTGACCACGCCCCGCCAGATGCCGTGACGCATGGACTCACCCTCACCGCAGGTGTATTCGAGCTGGCCCGCGGTCTGCCCGGCGAGCGGCTGCTCGGAAACCGACACCTCGGTGTAGGGGGCGGGACAGGTCTTGCTCTTGGCGCTGTTCTTGTTCAGGTTCCGCGAGGCGAACTCGGCCCAGCTGATCGAGGTGCCGCCCCACGGCTCGGCGATCACCCGCACCTTGCGGCCCTCGTCCTCGGGGTCGACGTAGTCGACGTAGAGGCCGCCGGTCTGCCGCTGCCAGCCCTTCGGCACCTGGATGGTCACGCCCTTGACGGTCTGCTCCTGCATCTCGGGCGCGGCGGCGGCCGAGTTCGACGGCAGCGTGCCCACGATCGGCGGTGGCGTGTCGTCGCCGCCGCTGGTCAGCGCGATCACGCTCACCAGCAGCACCACGGCGAGGCCGCCGGCGGCGGCGAGCTGGACCTTGCGCGGCCACGCCTTGATCCGGCCGAGCAGGCCCTTGGCCGAGCCGAGCGCGCCGCCACCACCGGCGGCCGGAGCGGTGGCCGGCGTGGTCCACGGCTGGCCGGTGCCGGGCACCGACCACTGGTTGCCGCCGCCGTACACCGGCTGGGTGGCGTCGGCGGCACGGCCGTAGACCGGCTGGGTGGTCGGCACCTGCTGGGTGGCGTCCGCGCCGGCGCCCTGGCCGAGCCGGACCGTGGCGTCCGGCGAGATGCGCTGGGTGGCCTCGGGCGCGGGCCCGGACATCGCGCCGGTCGGGGTGTGCAGCGGGCCGGCCAGCGCGTCCGCGCTGGTCTCGTCCAGCGCGGCGTCGCCCGCCGCCGGCTTCTCGCCGGCGGGCCGCTCCCCGCGGCGCAGCGCGGCGAGCCGGTCGGTCAGCGACTCGTCCGGACCGATCATGGCCCGACCGCCGATCTGGCCGCTCGGCTTCGGCTCGGCCGCGATGGCCGGCGGCGTGGTCGGGCGCGGCACCGGCACAACCGCGTACGGGTCGGTGACCGAGTTGACCGCGGTGGCGGTGCTGGTCAGCGGCCCGGCGAGCAGTTCGCGCAGGTTGGCGCGGGCCCGGTGCACGTCCATCCGGCGGGCCGGGTCCTTCTCCAGCAGCCCCATCAGCACGCCGGTGAGCGGGCCGCTGCGCTGCGGCGTGGCGGGCGGGTCCTCGACCACGGCGTGCATGGTCTCGATCGGGTCGCCCTTGTCGAACGGGGGACGGCCCTCGACCGCCGTGTAGAGCGTCACGCCGAGCGAGAACAGGTCGCTGGGCGGCCCGAACTCCTGGCCCATGGCCCGCTCGGGGGAGATGAAGTGCGGCGAGCCGAGCACCATGCCCGGCGTGGTGAGCTGCACGTCGGTGGGCATCCGGGCGACGCCGAAGTCGGTGAGCACGCAGCGGCCGTCGGAGCAGATCAGCACGTTGGCCGGCTTGACGTCGCGGTGCAGCACACCGATGGCGTGCGCCACCTCCAGCGCGCCGAGCAGCGCGATGCCGATCTTGGCGACGGCGCGCGGCGCGACCGGCCCGTCCTCGATCACCATGTCGGCGAGGCTGCGGGCGTCCAGCAGCTCCATCACGATCCACGGCCGGCCGCCCTCGGTGACCACGTCGTAGACCTGCACCACGGCCGGGTGCTGGATCGCGGCGGCGGCGCGGGCCTCCCGCAGCGTCCGTTCGTAGAGCGCGTCGCGGTCGCTCGGGGCGAGCCCCGGCGGGAGGACGACCTCCTTGACCGCCACGTCGCGGCGCAGCAATGTGTCTGTGGCCCGCCAGACCGTGCCCATGCCTCCGTTGCCCACCGGGGAGCGCAGCGAGTAGCGACCACCGATGGTGGTGCCGGGCGCCGCGCGTCCAGTGGGGGGACTGGCCGGTCCGCCGCTCCACGTCGGAATCTGAGTCACAGAAAAGCCACCGGGGGATATCGAGGGGGCTGGGACACAACCCCTCTATCTTGCTGGTTCCGACGCCCGATGCGAAACCCGACGCGGCGGGCGTTTACCTACTCGACGGTATGTGGCCGGTTGCTCACCTCCGGTGGTGTGCCGTGGCCAGGTGTGCGGTATCCCTCACCCACCAGGCGGTCAGCGCGTCCTACCATCCGGTAATGAGCGATGCGCGGTCAAGCGAGTCGGGTTTCCCGATCCAGGGCGTCTACACGGCGGCAGACCTTCCGGCGGACCTGGAGGCCCGGCTGGGCGAGCCGGGCGAATTCCCGTACACCCGCGGGGTCTACCCGACGATGTACACCTCCCGGCCCTGGACGATGCGACAGTACGCCGGCTTCGGCACCGCGACCGAGAGCAACGCGCGGTACCACCAGTTGCTGCGCGCCGGGACGATGGGCCTGTCCGTCGCGTTCGACCTGCCCACCCAGATGGGGTACGACTCGGACGACCCGATCGCGCACGGCGAGGTGGGCAAGGTCGGTGTCGCCATCGACTCCATCGAGGACATGCGCACGCTGTTCGGCGGCATCCCGCTGGACAAGGTCTCCACCTCGATGACGATCAACGCGCCCGGCTCGGTGCTGCTGCTGCTCTACCAGCTCGTGGCCGAGGAGAACGGCGTGCCGGGGGCGGCGCTCAACGGCACCATCCAGAACGACATCCTCAAGGAGTACATCGCCCGGGGGACGTACATCTTCCCGCCGAAGCCCTCGCTGCGGCTGGTCGCCGACACGTTCGCCTACTGCCGGGCCGAGGTGCCCAAGTGGAACACCATCTCGATCTCCGGCTACCACATGGCCGAGGCCGGCGCCTCGCCCGCGCAGGAGGTCGCGTTCACGCTGGCGAACGGCGTGGAGTACGTCCGCGCGGCGCTCGCCGCCGGGCTCGCAGTGGACGACTTCGCGCCCCGCCTGTCGTTCTTCTTCGTGGCCCGCACCACGCTGCTGGAGGAGGTCGCGAAGTTCCGCGCGGCCCGGCGCATCTGGGCCCGGCTGATGCGTGACGAGTTCGGCGCGAAGAACCCGAAGTCGATGATGCTGCGGTTCCACACCCAGACCGCCGGCGTGCAGCTCACCGCCCAGCAGCCGGAGGTGAACCTGGTCCGGGTGGCGGTGCAGGGCCTCGGCGCGGTGCTCGGTGGCACCCAGTCGCTGCACACGAACAGCTTCGACGAGGCGATCGCGCTGCCCACCGAGAAGGCGGCCCGGCTGGCGCTGCGCACCCAGCAGGTGCTGGCGTACGAGACGGACCTGACCGCCACCGTCGACCCGTTCGCCGGGTCGTACGTGGTGGAGGCGATGACCGCCGAGGTGGAGGCGGCGGCCACCGAGCTGATGGACCGCGTGTTCGACCACGGTTCGGCGGTGGACGCGATCGAGGCCGGTTTCCAGAAGCGCGAGATCGAGCAGTCGGCGTACCGGATCGCCCAGGAGATCGACTCGGGTGAGCGGGTGGTGGTCGGCCTCAACCGGTTCCAGATCGACGAGGAGGAGCCGTACGAGCCGCTGCGGGTGGACCCGGCGATCGAGGCGGCGCAGGGGGAGCGGCTGGCCCGGCTGCGCGCCGAGCGGGACTCCGGCGCGGTGGAGCGCGCACTGGCCGAGCTGCGTTCCGCAGCCGAGGGCGACGCCAACGTGCTCTATCCGATGAAGGAGGCGCTGCGCGCCCGGGCCACCGTCGGCGAGGTGTGCGGCACGCTGCGCGAGGTGTGGGGGATCTACCGGCCGAGCGATCGGTTCTGACGTTTTCAGGCGGCGGTCCCGTCGGCGCACGCAGGTGCCCGGCGCGGGCCGCCGTCGTGCGTCCGGTAGTGGTCTGAACTGGGCAAACGGGGCCGTTGAGGCGTACCGTTGGTCCCCTCCCGGGCGACGGCGCCCGGCCGGTCACGGCGGGTGGCCGGGCGGTGGCGCCCGGTGCCGCGCGTGTGCGATTCGGCGATTCGGGTAACCGGATCGGATGAACGGGACGGACAGCCTGTGCGGTCGACGGCCGGGCGGTCATGTCACCGTCGGGAGTCTTCCGGCAGCCGACAGTTGTCGCGCAATTGTCCGAGCGGCGGTTAATTGCCGTGACTAATGCGACAATTCGGAACAGCGGCCCGGATATTAGTGGCCGTTGAAACGGTTACGCGTTGTAGGAGGTGGGAGGCGGATGACGGGCTCCGACCGTGATCTACCTGCTGTCCCGCAGATATTCGAGCACTCTCACCAGGGCATTCGTGACGCTGCGCGGTCCGACCGCTACGCGAAAGATGTTGCGCAGCGTCACCGCCGGAGGTCTAGGCTGTCTGCTGTTCTACCCGATGATCCATCCATCTCTAGTGATCGAGAATTCGACGTGACGAGTGCGTTGACGCTGCCTTCCGGCGGCCCGCTGGCGTCGTCCCGGCCCGAGGCGCCGACCGGTTCCCAGCCCCTGCCCTTCGAGCTCGACCATCTCCTCGCGCTGCGCGTGCCCGGCCTGATCGCGACCCGCCGGCACCTCCACTCCCACCCGGAACTGTCCGGCGAGGAGTTCGAGACCGCCGCCCTGGTGCACCGCGAGCTGTCCCTCGCCGGGCTGAAGCCGCGCCTGCTGCCGAAGGGCAACGGCGTCATCTGCGACATCGACGGACGCCCGGACGGCCCGGTGATCGCGCTGCGCGCCGACATCGACGCGCTCCCGCTGGACGACCCGAAGGACGTGCCATACCGCTCGACGGTGGAGGGCGTCTGCCACGCCTGCGGCCACGACGTGCACACGTCGGTGATGCTCGGCGTCGGCATGCTGCTGGCCCAGCTCGCCGACATCGGCCAGCTCGACGGCCGGGTACGGCTGATCTTCCAGCCGGCCGAGGAGATCCTGCCCTGCGGCTCGCTGGAGGTCATCGAGGCCGGCGGTCTGGAGGACGTGGTGCAGATCTTCGCGCTGCACTGCGACCCGAACCTGCCGGTGGGCAAGGTCGGCCTGCGGGTCGGCCCGATCACCGCCGCCGCCGACAACGTCACCGTCCGGCTCACCGGGCCGGGCGGACACACCGCCCGCCCGCACCTGACAGTCGACCTGGTGGACGCGCTCGGCCGGCTGGTGACCGAGGTCCCGACCCTGATCAGCCGCCGGGTGCCGGCCAACAGCGGGCTGCTGCTGGTGTTCGGCCACGCCTCGGCCGGCACCCGTTACAACGTCATCCCCTCCGAGGCGTGCGCGGCCGGCACGCTGCGGGTGATGGACCGCGACACCTGGGACGAGGCGCCCAAGATCGTGGCTCAGGTGGTGCGGGACGTGCTCGCGCCCACCGGCGCCACTGTCGATCTGGAATACCTGCGCGGCCGGCCGCCGGTGACGAACGACGCCGGCGCGATCGGCGTGCTCACCGCCGCCACCGCCGCCGCGCTCGGCCCCGACGGCATCGCCGAGACGCCGCAGAGCATGGGCGGCGAGGACTTCTCCTGGTACCTGGAGCACGTCCCCGGCGCGCTCGCCCGCCTCGGCGTGGGCCGCAGCGGGCCCAATGTGGACCTGCACCGGGCCTCGTTCGACGTGGACGAGCGCGCCATCGAGGCGGGCGTACGCCTCATGGTCCAGACCGCGCTGCGGGCACTGGCGGCGGCGCGCTGACCGGAGCGTCGGCCGGACCGGCCGGGCCCGGCGGCATCGGGCCCAGGCCCGGCTGCGGCATCGCGCCCGGGCCGGGCGGCGGCGTCCGCCGGGCCCGCCGGCGCCGCCACAGGAGCAGCAACCACAGCGGTACGCCGATCACCACCGCGAAGGGCAGCACCGCCCCGAGCACGGTCAGCGCGATGCGGGCCGAGGCCCGGAACGCCGTCCACCCGCCGTCCAGCCCGCTGCGGAAGCCCAGATCCGCCTCCTCCTCGGCGGTGCTGGCGTCCTGCCCGAGCAACGTCACGGTGATGGTGGAGAGCGCGGTCAGGTCCGCCAGCCGGCGCTTGCGCGCCTCCAGCGCGGCCAGGTCCGCCTGACGGCTGCCCACCTCGTTCTCCAGCCGGACCAGCTCGTCCACCGAACTCGCCTGGGCGAGCAGCTTGCGGGCGCTCTCCACCCGCGCCCGCTGGGTGGCGATCCGGGCGTCCAGGTCGACCACCTGCTCGGTGACGTCCTCGGTGCGGATCTCCCGGCGCTCCTGGCGGCCGAGGCCGGCGAGCTGGTCGATCACACCGGCGAACTTGTCCGCCGGCACCCGCAGGGTCAGCACCGCCCGGGCCTCGGCGGAGCGGCTCGACCGCCGGTCGCCGCCGACGAACCCACCGGCCGCTGTCACCGCGGTGACCGCCTCCCGCGACGCGGCCTCCACATCGTCCACCCGGATCTGCATCGTCCCGGTGTAGATGATGGACCGCTGGTCGACCCGCAGGTCCGCGCCGCCGGTGCCGCCGGGAGCCGCCTGGTCGCGATCCGCGCCGCCCGCGGCGGGCTGCTCGCGCGCCGCGCCTCCGTCCATGGCCGGCGCGGCCGCGTCGCCGCCGCTGTCCTCGTCCGCGCCGCAGGCGCCCACGGCGAGCGCCGCGACCATGCCCACCGCCACCAGGGCAAGGCCCCGGAACCGTCGTCCACCCATTCCCCGTACTCCGATCGTCGGCGGCCCCGCCCACCGGGACCGATACCTCGGACGTGGCGCGTGGTCGCGCCGGTTCCGGCAGACTGCGCTGAGGACATCACGATTCGGTATGCGAGGAGTCACGATGCACGTCACCAAGTACTCGCACTCCTGTCTCCGGCTGGAGCACGACGGGGCGGTGCTGGTCGTCGACCCGGGTGGCTTCAGCGAGCCGGAGGCGCTGGACGGGGCGGACGCGGTGCTCGTCACCCACGAACACCCGGACCATGTGGACGTCACCGCGCTCACCCGGGCGCTGGAGCGGCGGCCGGTGCCGGTGCACGGCCCGGCCTCGCTCGCCGGGGTGCTCGGCGACGCCGCCGAGGCGCTCGTCACCGTCTCGCCGGGGCAGTCGCTCACCGTCGCCGGAGTGCCGGTGCGGACGTACGGCGGGCAGCACGCGGTCATCCACCCGGACATCCCGGTGATCCCGAACATCGGCTACCTGTTCGCCGACGTCCTCTACCACCCGGGCGACGCGCTGTTCGTCCCGGACGACGTGCAGGTGGACACGCTGTTCGCCCCGATCCACGCGCCCTGGTCGAAGTTCTCCGAGGTGGTCGACTTCATCCGCGCGGTCGCCCCGCGCCGGGCGTACGCGCTGCACGACGCGCTGCTCAACGGCAACGGCCTCGGCGTGCTGGACCGGCAGTACACCGCGTTGTCCAAGACCGACTACCGCCGTCTGGAGCCGGGCACCCGGATCGACGTCTGAGCATGGCCGAGGTGCCCGCGGAGGTGATCCGGCAGCTCTACGCCACGCCGCCGGACCGGTTCGTCGCGGCCCGGGACGCCGCCGTCGCGCAGGCGCGGCAGTCCGGCGACCCGCGTACCGCCCGCGAGATCGCCAAGCTGCGCCGGCCCACGGTAGCGGCCTGGCTGGTCAACCTGCTCGCCATCCGCCGGCCCGAGCTGGTCGCCGACCTGAGCCAGCTGGCCGAGTCGCTACGCGCCGCGCAGCGCGACCTGCGCGGCGGCACGCTGCGGGAACTGTCCGCGCAGCGGCGCGCCGTCGTGGGCGCGCTGGTGGCGGAGGTACGCCG
Organism: Micromonospora sp. HB375; assembly: GCF_017872985.1. Classification (NCBI taxonomy): domain Bacteria; kingdom Bacillati; phylum Actinomycetota; class Actinomycetes; order Micromonosporales; family Micromonosporaceae; genus Micromonospora; species Micromonospora sp. HB375. Next base: position 754,332 of record NZ_JAGGJO010000001.1, read on the forward strand.
TCTCGCCGCCACCGAACCCGCCGCGCCACCGGCCGGGCGGCTGCCGCTGGGCGAGGTCGAGGCGACACTCAACGCCGCGCTGTCGGACACCGAGGTGGCCGAACAGGTGCGCGCCGGACGCCTGCTGCGGGCCAGCCACTACGCCGGGTTCGGCGAGGTGCCCCGCCCCCAGCTGCGGCTCGTGACAGGGGGCGAGGAGGCGCCTGTCGTACCGGATCGGGCGGCCGAGCGGGCCGACGCGCGCCGGGCCCGCGACGAGCGGGCGGCGCGGGCCGAACGGGCCGGGCGGCGGCGGACCGCGACCCGGGAGCTGACCCGGGCCCGGACGGACCTGGACCGGGCCGAGAAGGAGCTGGCGGCGGCCGATGCGGCCGAGCGGGACGGCGCCGCGACGCTGGACCGGATCGAGACCGAACTGGCCGAGCTGGAGCGTCGCCGGGCCGTGGCCGAGCAGGAGCTGAGCCGGGCCCGGCTGGCCCGGCGGGGCGCAGAACGGGCGGTCACCGCGGCCCGGCGCCGGGCCGGTGAGGTGGAGGCCGTGTTGGAGGCGCTCGACGCCGAAGAGGGGGATGCCGACACCGGTGACGACCGGGCAGACTGAGCGTGATGAATGGCTACGGTGGAGTGACGGGCGGCCGATGACTCCGGAACAGCTCGCCGCCGCCTGCAAACCGCTGGTGCTCGAACTCGGGGAGGCGTTCGCGCGCTGCCCGTCCACGCTGCGCCGGGCGCGGCTGCTGGGCATCTCCGGGTGGGCCTTCTACATCACCGGACGGGCCGGTGCGCTCGGTGACGTCCGCGCCGAGACCGTCGCCGCGGCGCTGGGCTTCATCGCCCCCGAGGCGGTCACCGACGGCTGGGACGCCGCCGCACGCACCGTCCCGCCGCTGGAGGTGGCCGCCGCCAACCTGGCCGAGTGCTGCCGGTGGGGCACCGCCCGGCTCGGTGACGGCGCCGAGTCGTCCCGGCTCGCCGCGCTGCTGGGCCGGGCGGTCGAGGCGGCGGACGGCAGCGGCATGCCGCTGTTCGCCGCCTGGCGGGCCATGCCGGTGCCCGACCCGTCGCCGGGCGCCCGGGCGGCGGTCGGCATGCTGCTGCTGCGCGAGCACTTCGCCGGGGCGTACCTGCTGGCGGTACGCGCGGCCGGTCTGACCCCGCTGGAGGCGGTGCTGGCCGGGCCGGAGGGCGAGGCGGGCGCGGCGGCGTGCGGCTGGGCGCCCCCGTACCCGCCGGTCGGGCCGCTGGTGCGACGCCGACTGTGGGCCGAGGCGGTGACCGACCGGCTGGCGTCGGCGGCGTTCCGCGCGCTCAGCACCGCCGAGGGGGCGGAGCTGCTGGGTCTGCTCGGCGCCGCGCGGAAGCGCGCCCGGCGCGGATAAATGGGAGGCGGCCCCGCCGGTCCGGCTGCCAGGATCTGGCCCGTGACGCTCCCCGCCGGCTGGTCGGCCCGCCGCCCGACCCTCGACGACGTGCCCGCGATCCTGGCTGTGGTGCACGCCTCCGACACGTTCGCCGTGGGCTACCCCGACTTCGACGCCGAGGATGTGCGGTCCGCGCTGATCGCGCCGTTCGTCGACCCGGCGCGGGACTCCTGGCTGGTCACCGACCCGGACGGTACGGCGGTGGCCTGGTCGATCCTGGCCAACCCCAGCGGTGTCGGCCGGGAATGGGTGGACGTCCTGGTCGACCCCGACCGTGGCGCCGACCTGCGTGCGCCGCTGCTGGCGCGGCTGCTGGAGCGGGTCGCCGAACGTGCCGCCGAGCGCGGCCTGCCCGCGCTGACCGCCCGCGCCGGCGTGTACGCGCCGGAGACCCGCTGGGCCGGTGAGCTGGCCGAGGCCGGGTTCACCCGGATCAAGCGCTACATCCGGATGAGCCGCTCGCTGGCCGACCTGCCCGCCGAGCCGGCGCCCCCGCCCGGGGTGACGGTGCGGCCGCTGCGCGCCGACGACGAGAGCGACCTGCGGCTGTTCCACCGGATCTACGACACCGCGTTCCGGGACACGCCCGACCACGACCCGCTCGACTTCGAGCAGTGGCGGGACCTGCTGCCCTCGTACGGGAAGGTCTGGGACGAGTGGTTCCTGGCCGAGGTCGACGGCGAGCCGGCCGGCGCGCTCCAGTCCTCCGACCAGGCGCTCGACCAGGACCGGGGGTGGGTGCGGACGCTGTCGGTGCTGCCCGCGTACCGGCGGCGCGGGGTGGGTGCGGCGCTGCTGCGCCGGGCCTTCGCGGTCTACGCGGCGAAGGGCCGCGAAGGGGCCGGGCTCGGCGTCGACCTGGCCAACCCGACCGCACCGGTCACGCTCTACCGCTCCGTCGGGCTGGTGGAGGAGCGCTGGGTCGACATGTACGAGCGGAGCGTGCCCGCCTCGCGGGTGTGACCCGGCACCCCTCGTACCGGGGTCGCCGAGCGCGGGTGCGGCCGCACGGCGCACACTGTGGGTGTGGGAGACGCGCTACGCGGACGCGGTGCCGGTGGGGCGGGACCGCAGCTCGGTGACGTAGTCGTCCGGCGCGCCCGCCTTCTCCGCGGCGTTCGCCAGCTCCGACAGGTACCACGCGGTGGGCAGACCGCCCTCGTAACCGTCGAACACGTAGACCCACGCGGTCACGTCGCCGTCGAGCGTCGAGACGCGCACGGTCAGCCTGCGGTACGTCTCGGCGGTCACGCCCTCGATCTCGTCGAGCTGCGCGGCGTCGTACGGGTGGATGTCGTAGAGCGCCACGAAGACCCGGTCACCCGGGGACTCGACAACGGTGCTGACCGAGCCCTCCCATCCGATGACGTCCTCGCCGGCGAAGGTGAGCCGCCACCCCTCCAGCCAGCCGGTACCCACCATCGGCGAATGCGGGCAGTAGGCGCGCATGCGGGCCGGGTCCAGGTTTGAGCCGTAAGCAGCGTAGAGACGCACGGCGACGACGATAGCCCGGCTGGCGGGTGGGGGAGAATACGACAGTGCGTGTCGAACCCGACGGGGAGAAGAAAGTCACTGTGAGCACAGACGAGGGGCTAATGCTGTGAGCCAGATCGTGATCATCGGCGGCGGGCCGGCCGGGTACGAGGCGGCCCTGGTCGCCGCGCAGTTGGACGCCGAGGTCACAGTGGTCGAGGCGGAGGGGGCCGGCGGCGCCTGCGTGCTCTCCGACTGCGTGCCCTCCAAGACGTTCATCGCCAGCTCGGAGGTGGTCACCGGCTACCGGGACACCGAGGAGTTCGGCGTGCACTCCGACGGCCTGGAGGCGGTCACCGTCGACGCCCGGGCGGTGCACGAGCGGGTCAAGCGGCTCGCGCTGGCCCAGTCCGCCGACATCCACACCAAGCTGGTCAAGGCCGGCGTCGAGTTCGTGGCCGGCACCGCCCGGCTGGGCGAGGACACGCTCGGCCACACCCACCGCGTGATCGTCACCCCGGCCGGCGGCGGCGAGGAGTACTCCATCGCCGCGTCGACGGTGCTCGTCGCGACCGGCGCGACCCCGCGCCAGTTGCCCACCGCCGTACCGGACGGCGAGCGCATCCTGACCTGGCGTCAGGTGTACGACCTGCCCGACCTGCCCGAGCACCTGATCGTGGTCGGCTCCGGCGTGACCGGCGCCGAGTTCGCCAGCGCGTACCTGGCCATGGGCGTCAAGGTCACGCTGGTCTCCAGCCGGGACCGGGTCATGCCGCACGAGGACGCCGACGCCGCGATGGCGATCGAGCGGGTGTTCCGCAACCGGGGCATGAGCATCCTGAACAACTCCCGCGCCGAGGCGGTCCGCCGCGTCGGCGACGGGGTGGAGGTGGTGCTCTCCGACGGCCGCCAGGTCACCGGCTCGCACGCGCTGATCGCCGTCGGCTCGATCCCGAACACCGCCGATCTGGGCCTGGCCGAGTACGGCGTGGAGCTGGCCCGGGGCGGTTACGTGACTGTCGACCGGGTGTCCCGTACCAACGTGCCGGGCATCTACGCGGCCGGCGACTGCACCGGCGTGCTGCCGCTCGCGAGCGTCGCCGCCATGCAGGGCCGGATCGCCATGTGGCACGCGCTGGGCGAGGCGGTCCGGCCGCTGCGGCTGCGTACCGTCGCGGCGAACGTCTTCACCGACCCGGAGCTGGCCACGGTCGGCGTCTCCCAGGACGAGGTGGACGCCGGCAAGACCCCGGCCCGCCAGGTGATGCTGCCGCTGTCCGGCAACGCGCGGGCGAAGATGGACGACCTGGCCGACGGCTTCGTCAAGCTGTTCTGCCGGCCCGCGAGCGGCCAGGTGATCGGCGGCGTGGTGGTGGCGCCGAAGGCCAGCGAGCTGATCCTGCCGATCACGATGGCGGTGGAGAACAACCTCACCGTCAACGAGCTGGCCCACACCATCACCATCTACCCGAGCCTGTCCGGCTCCATCACCGAGGCCGCCCGCCAGCTCATGCTCCACGAGCTGGAGTAGCCCTCTTCTTTCGTCGATCATGGAGTTGCGGCCCCCGATCCGACCGGTATGCCCGGTCTGTGCGGGGTCACAACTGCATGATCGACGACTTTGGTCAGGGTGAGGTGCAGGGCCAGGGTGGTGATGACTGCCGTCTCCGTGAGGATGAGCGCGCGCTCGATCAGGCCCAGCAGGGCCCGGTCGCCGGGGTAGGCGGACCAGATCATCGCGCCCGCCAGCAGCAGGCTGGCCACGGTCAGGCCGCGCAGCCAGGCCGCGGCTCCCGCGACCGGGTTGCGGGCCAGCAGCCAGGCGGCCACGGGCAGGGCCAGGAACGACAGCACCGAGGCGTACCGGTGCACGTACGCGGCGGTGTCCATCGGCGTACCCGGCTCGTTAGTGGGCACCACCGCCGCGGCCAGCAACCCGGCCGACCAGGCGGTGAGCAGCGCGAGCGGCACCCGGCCCGCACCGGACCGCCGCAGCGCCGGCAGCAGCACCACGCTGGCCGCCGTGAGCACCGCCATCGCGGTGTCGATGACGCCGCCCCGATCGGAGACGGCGAAGTCGCTGACGGTCAGCGACCAGGGATCCAGATCGTCGCTCACCCCGACGTGACCCATCACCGCGAGCACCGCCGCCAGGACGATCCCGCCGAGGGCCAACAGGCCGCTGCTCCGCGTTCCAGGCATACGGCCAGCCTGTCGCCGGAACCGCCCCAGACGGATCCGGGACCACCACCCACTTCGCTACCCGGGTCGTCCCCTACCGGACCCCCGAGAACGGCGTCAGGTCCCGTCGGGTGAAGGCGCATCGTCTGCCGGGTCTCCCGTCGACTGCGCGCCATTGATCGAGGCCAGCATCTGTTCTCTGAGCTGCCCGCGCCGGGTCACGCGCTCGGCGTCATCCCATGAGGGATCGATTCGCCGAGCCCTGGCCTTGACGTCGTGCCACGCCGCCGTGTCGCTCATGGCCTGTTCTTCCTTCACGTCGATCAGGTGCTCGGGGGTCAGCTGCCGGTCGAGTCGGCGGTGGCCTCGGCGCGGGTCTGCCGGGCGCTGCTGATCCAGGTCATCGCCCACCCGGCCAGCGCGAACCCGGCCGCCGCCACCCCACCGATCAGCAGCAGCCGCCACGCCGAGTGGGTCAGCGCCGTACCGCCCAGATGGCCGACGAGCGCGCCGTAACTGGACCAGGCGAGCGCCGCCGCCGCCTCGTAGGGCAGGAAGAGGCGGTACGGGTAGCGGCTGCGGCCGGCCGAGAAGCAGGCCGCCATCCGGCCGCCGGGCACGAACCGGCAGAGCAGGATCACCAGCGGCCCCGGCTCGCGCAGCCCGCGGGTGACCCGGGTGACGGCCCGGCGTGCCCGTCCGCGTGGCGTGGCCCGTGCCGGCCGGCGGGTCGGCGTGGTGCGGCCGATCAGGTAGCAGGTCAGGTCGCCGATGAAGACGCCGGCCGCGCCGACAGCGATGGTGACCGGCAGGCTGAGCCCGCCGTAGACGGTCAGCGCCCCACTCGTGATCATGACGAGCTGGGTCGGCACCACCGGGACGAAGGCGTCGGCGATCAGCAGGGTCAGCAGCAGCGCGTACGCCCACATGGGCGACGCGACGTCAGAGATGAGCTCGGCCACGACCGCCACCTCGCCGGAGTTCTCCGTTCGACCGGATCGAGGGTGACGCCGTGTCCGGCGTCACCACCACCGGCCCCACCTGGCGGTGACCAGCGACACCGACGGGCCGTAGGTGTGGAACGAGCCGACCCGGCCGGAAGTGACGGATGGGCGGGGCCGCGGAGCGGGGCGGCGGATCGACGGATCGCGGCGTACCGTTGGCGGGACGCGGCACCGGAGCCGTCGGGTCCCCCGTTCCCGATGTCCGGGCCGCCGCGGGTCGCCGGCAGGTCCCGTGTCGGCGACCCGCACCCTCTCTCCGAAATCCAGGTGCGCCGGTGCCGTCCGCGCGTCTACGGTCGGGGCATGCGCAGCGCGGTAGTGACCACGACGCCGGGTGTTCCCGGCGCGCCGCACTGACGTTTCCGTCGACGAGGCCCCGGGGCGATCCGCTCCGGGGCCTCGCGGCGTTCCGGGCCTGCTCGCCTCCGGGTCGTACCCGATCAAGGAGAGCGACATGATCGACCACCGCAGGCTCGGCCGGGACCTGGAGCTGTTCGTCTCCGACCCGCTCGCGGGCGCCGGGCTGCCGATCTGGCTGCCGGACGGCGCCGCCGCCCGGCACGCCGTCGAGGAGTACGTGCGGGAGCTGGAGCGGCAGGCCGGCTACCGGCACGTCTACTCGCCGCCGCTGGGCAAACGGGAGCTGTTCGAGCTGTCCGGGCACCTCGGCTACTTCGCCGACGACATGTTCCCGCCGATGCGGCTGAGCGCCGACGACGAGTTCGTGCTGCGTCCGGCGCTGTGCCCGCATCACGCGCTGGTGTTCCGCGCCCGGGGCCGCTCCTACCGGGAGCTGCCGCTGCGGATCGCCGAGCTGGGCGGCATGTACCGGGCGGAGCGTTCCGGGGTGCTCGGCGGGCTGTCCCGGGTGCGCGCCATCTCGCTCAACGACGCGCACACCTTCTGCGCGCTGGACCAGGTCGGTGACGAGGTCCGCGAGGTCCTGCGGCTGATCGGCGAGGCGCACGCCGCGCTCGGCGTCCGCCCCGCCGGGTTGCGGCTGTCGTTGCGCGGGCCGGGCCAGCGGTACGTGGGCGACGACGCGAGCTGGGCGCGGGCCGAGGACCTGCTGCGCGCGGCGCTCGACGGGGTGGACGTCGTCGAGGCGCCGGGCGAGGCCGCGTTCTACGGCCCGAAGATCGACATTCAGATCGTGGACGCGGCCGGCCGGGAGTCGACCATCTCCACCGTCCAGCTCGACTTCGACAAGCCGGAGCGGTTCGACCTGTCGTACACCGACTCGGACGGCCGCCGGAAACGGCCGGTGATGGTGCACCGCAGCCTCGTCGGCAGCATGGAGCGGCTGTTCGCGTACCTGATCGAGGTGCACGAGGGCGCGTTCCCGGCCTGGTACGCCCCGGTGCAGTTGCTGCTGCTCCCGCTCGACGCGGCGCAGGCCGACGCGGCCGCCGGGCTGGCCCACCGGGCCGAGGCGGCCGGGCTGCGGGCCGAGGTGGACCATGCCGGCTCGCTCGGCGCCCGCATCCGCGACGCGGCCCGCAGGCGCATCCCGTACACCGGGGTGGTCGGCCCCCGGGAGGCGGCCGACGGGTCGGTCTCGCTGCGTCTGCGCGACGGCCGGGTGCTCGACCCGATGCCCGCCGCGCAGGCGCTGGGCCTGATCGGCGCGGTGGTCGCGAGCCGGTCGGCGGCGCTGCTCCCGGTCTGACCCCGGCCCGTCCGGGTGCCGGTGAGGCACCCGGACGGGGACCGGTGTCGGACCTGTGGCCGGGTCCACGTCAGTTCCCGACCGGCGTGCCGGCGCCGGCACGCATTCCGTTCGGCGGGCCGGCCGGTGCCGGCGCCGGAACCTCGTCGGTGATCACCGCGCCGGTGAACTGCGCCCGGTAGAGCCGGGCGTACGCGCCACCGGCGGCGACGAGCTGCTCGTGGGTGCCCTGCTCCACGATCCGGCCCTGCTCCATCATCAGGATCAGGTCGGCGTCGCGGATGGTGGAGAGCCGGTGCGCGATGACGAAGCTGGTCCGGTCCGAGCGCAGCGCCGCCATGGCGCGCTGGAGCAGCACTTCGGTGCGGGTGTCCACCGAGCTTGTCGCCTCGTCCAGGATCAGCAGTGACGGCTCGGCCAGGAACGCGCGGGCGATGGTGATGAGCTGCTTCTCGCCGGCGCTGACGTTGCTGCCCTCCTCGTCGATCACGGTGTCGTAGCCGTCCGGCAGGCTGCGGACGAACCGGTCCACGAACGTGGCCCGCGCGGCGGCGAGGATCTCCTCCTCGGTGGCGTCCGGGCGGCCGTAGGCGATGTTGTCCCGGATGGTGCCGCCGAACAGCCAGGTGTCCTGCAGGACCATGCCGATCCGGCCGCGCAGGTCGTCGCGGCGCATCGTGGAGATGTCCACCCCGTCCAGCGTGATCCGGCCGGCGTCCAGCTCGTAGAACCGCATGACCAGGTTGACCAGCGTGGTCTTGCCCGCGCCGGTGGGACCGACGATGGCGACCGTGTGGCCCGGCTCGGCGACCAGGGACAGGTCGTCGATGAGCGGCTTCTCCGGGTCGTACCGGAAGGAGACGTGCTCGAACTCGACCCGCCCGTGCGGGTCGGCGATCCGGGCCGGCTCGGCCGGGTCGGGGCTCTGCTCGTCGGCGTCGAGCACCGCGAAGACCCGCTCGGCCGAGGCCACGCCGGACTGCAGCAGGTTGGCCATCGAGGCGACCTGGGTGAGTGGCTGGGTGAACTGCCGCGAGTACTGGATGAACGCCTGCACGTCACCGAGGCTCATCGAGCCCGACGCCACCCGCAGCCCGCCGACCACCGCGATCGCGACGTAGCTGAGGTTCCCGATGAAGAACATCGCCGGCATGATGATGCCGGAGACGAACTGCGCGCCGAAGCTGGCCCGGAACAACTCCTCGTTCTTGGCGTGGAAGGCGGCCTCGACCTCCTTCTGCCGGCCGAAGACCTTGACCAGCTCGTGCCCGGTGTACGCCTCCTCGATCTGGCCGTTCAGCTCGCCGGTGTGCTTCCACTGCGCGATGAACTTGCCCTGGGACCGCTTCGCGATCTGGCCGGTGACCACCACCGACAGCGGCACCGCGACCAGCGCGACCAGCGCCAGCAACGGCGAGATCCAGAACATCATCCCGAGTACGCCGACGACTGTGAGCAGCGACGTGAGCAACTGGCTCAGCGTCTGCTGCAGCGTCTGCGACACGTTGTCGATGTCGTTCGTGACCCGGCTCAGCAGCTCACCCCGGGGCTGCTTGTCGAAGTACGGCAGCGGCAGCCGGTTGAGCTTGTCCTCCACGTCGGCGCGCAGCTTGAGCACGGTGCGCTGCACCACCCCGTTGAGCACCCAGCCCTGCGCCCACTGCAGGATGCTCGCGCCGATGTAGAGCACCACCGCGAACGCCAGCACCCGGCCCAGCGCGTCGAAGTCGATGCCGGCGCCGGGGATGACGTCCATCCGGGCCAGCATGTCGGCGAAGTTGCCGTTGCCCTCGGCGCGGGCCGCCTCCGCCGCCGCCTCGGTGGTGGTGCCGGGCGGGAGCTGCCGCCCGATCACCCCGCTGAAGATGATGTCGGTGGCGTGGCCGAGCACCTTCGGTCCGACGACGCTGAGCCCGACGCTGCCCAGGGCCAGCGCGAGCACGCCGGTGAGCTGGAGCCGGTACGGCCGCAGCCGCCCCAGCAGGCGGCGCGCCGACGGCCCGAAGTTCATCGCCTTCTCGGCCGGCATGCCCATGTTCATGTGCGGCGGTCCACCGGCGGGCCGGCGTCCGGCCGGAGGCAGCCGCTTCGGTTCGTTCTTCTGCTGCGGAACCGGCGCGCTCACGCGGCCACCTCCGCCGTCTGCTGCGACGCCACGATCTCGGCGTACGTGGGGCAGCTCTCCAGCAGTTCCTCATGTCGTCCCATCCCGACGACACCCCCGTCCTCGAGCACGATGATCTGGTCGGCGTCGACGATCGTGGAGACCCGCTGGGCCACGATTACCACCGCCGCGTCCGCGGTGACCGGCTTGAGGGCGGCCCGCAGCCGGGCGTCCGTGCCGAGGTCGAGCGCGGAGAAGGAGTCGTCGAAGAGATAGATCTCCGGTTTGCGTACGAGCGCACGGGCGATCGCCAGCCGTTGCCGCTGGCCACCGGAGACGTTCGTGCCGCCCTGCGCGATCGGCGCGTCCAGTCCGCCCGCCATCTCGGCGACGAAGTCACGCGCCTGGGCGATCTCCAGCGCGGCCCACAGGTCCGCGTCGGTGGCGTCCGGGTTGCCGTACCGCAGGTTGCTGGCGACGGTGCCGCTGAACAGGTACGGCCGCTGGGGTACCAGCCCGATCCGCCGCCACAGCTCATCCGGGGCGAGTTCCCGGACGTCCACGCCGTCGACCAGGACGGCGCCGGCGGTCGGGTCGACCAGCCGGGGGATCAGGGTCAGCAGCGTCGTCTTGCCGGCGCCGGTGGAGCCGATGATCGCTGTGGTCCGGCCCGGTTCGGCCCGGAACGAGATGTCGTGCAGCACCGGCGCGCTCGCGCCCGGGTACTGGAATCCGGCGCCGCGCAGTTCCAGCTCGCCGTGGCCGGTGACCTCGGTGACCGGGTCGGGCGCCGGCACCACCGACGAGTCGGTGTCCAGCACCTCCTCGATGCGTTCGGCGCAGACCGCGGCCCGGGGCACCATCATCAGCATGAAGGTGGCCATCATGACCGCCATCAGGATCTGCATCAGGTACTGCAGGAACGCGGTCAGCGCGCCGACCTGGATCTGGCCGGAGTCGACGCGCGCCGCGCCGAACCAGAGCACCGCGACGCTGGAGACGTTCAGGACCAGCATCACGATCGGGAAGATCAGCGCCTGGAGCCGTCCGATCCGCAGCGCGGTGGCGGTCAGGTCGGTGTTCGCCGCCCGGAACCGGTCGGTCTCGTACGGCTCCCGGACGAAGGCCCGGACCACCCGGATGCCGGTGATCTGCTCGCGCATCACCCGGTTGACGGTGTCGATCCGGGTCTGCATGAGCCGGAAGCCCGGCACCATCCGGCGGATGATCAGGCCCAGCGCGACGGCGAGCACCGGTACGCAGACCAGCATCAGCCAGGAGAGCCCGACGTCCTCGCGCAGCGCCATCACCACGCCGCCGACGCTCATGATCGGCGCGGCGACCAGCATGGTGCAGCTCAGCAGCACCAGCATCTGCACCTGCTGGACGTCGTTGGTGTTGCGGGTGATCAGGGACGGCGCGCCGAACCGGGCCACCTCGCGGGCGGAGAAGCTGTTCACCCGCCGGAAGATGGCGCCCCGCACGTCGCGGCCGAAGCCCATCGCGGTCTTCGCCCCGAAGTAGACGGCGGCGATCGAGCAGGCGATCTGGAGCAGGCTGACCAGCAGCATCCAGCCGCCCGTACGCAGGATCTGGTCGGTGTCGCCGACGGCGACGCCGCGGTCGATGATGTCGGCGTTGAGGCTGGGCAGGTAGAGCGAGGCGATGGTGCCGACGAACTGGAACGCCACCACGGCGACCAGCCATCGTCGGTACGGGCGTAGATGTGTGCGGAGCAGGCGGATCAACACGGATGGCTCCCCGTTGGCGGCTCGGTGTCGGACTCGCTGTCCCGGTTCAACCGACGGAGGTCTCCGTCGGACATGCCGGTGATGATTTCGATCAGGAACTCGCGGATGACCGCCCGCTTGTCCGGGTCGGCGTCGACGGACGTCAGTGGCCGGTCGCTGTGGATCATGTCGATGATGGTGCGGGCGTGCTCGCCGCCCTTGTCGGTGAGGGCGAGCCGGACGGTGCGGCGGTCCTCGGGCGCGCGGCGCCTGGTGACGAAGCCGTCGCGTTCGAGGGTGTCCACGATGCCGGTGAGCGTGGCGGGCCGGACGAAGCACAGCTCGGCCATTTCCCGGTGGCTCACGTCGCCGGATCGGAGGAGGATCATCAGGACCCGCATGCCGGCGGACGTGAGCCCGTGGTGTTCGGCGAGGTAACGCCCCCAGTGCTGCTCGACGACGTGGCCGGCGATGGAGACCAGCCGGCCGAGTGGCGCGTGGTGCAGGGCGTCGGGGAAGCGGACGAGCGGGCCCATGTTCACGAGCGTCAGATTAGCTCCCGAACCATCAGGGCCCAAACTATTTCTGAGAATCTCCTCAGCCGCGGTCGGCGCGGGCGCGCGGAGGCTCGTCCGGGGCGGTGGCGACGTACTCGCGCATCACCTCGGTGACCTCGCGCAGGAACGCCGTGGTGGCCTCGGCCTGCTCGGGGGTGAGCCGGGAGACCGCCCGGTCGACGCCGACGAGCATCGGGCGCAGCGCCTCCAGCACCTCACCCACGCCGCTCTCGGTCACCTGGAGGCTGAGCCGACGCCGGTCGTGCGGGTGCGGGGCCCGGGCGACGTGACCGGCCTGCACCAGCCGGTCCACGAGCGTGGTCGCCGAGGCGGACCGGATGCCGAGCCGGTTGCCCAGTTCGACCGGGCCCAGTGGCTCCGGGCTGGAGATCAGGTGATGGATCGCGGCGGCGTCGGTCGAGTTGAGGCCCAGGCGGCGGGCCAGCGCGGCCCGGGTGTCACCGGCGATCCGCAGCACCTCGCGCAGCGCCCGGGAGGTCTCGCTGCTCGGCGGCGGACCCGGTGCGGGCTCCCCGGTTGACGGCACCCCCTCCATGGGATAAAGCTAGCACTTCGGGTAGCTAGAAAATCTAGCTAAAGGGAGGGCGCCATGCGCGGCGACGGGCGCGGACGCTGGTTCGGGCTGCTGGCCATCAGCCTCGGCGTAGCGATGATCATCGTGGACGCCACCATCGTGAACGTCGCGGTGCCGCAGATCATCCGGGACCTCGACATCACCTCCACCGACGCGCAGTGGGTGCAGGAGGCGTACACCCTGGTCTTCGCCGCGTTGCTGCTGGTCGCCGGCCGCTTCGCCGACCGGTCCGGACGGCGGCGGATGTTCCTCGTCGGCGTCACAGTGTTCGTGGTCGCCAGCGTCCTCGCCGCGCTCGCCGGCTCCGGCGAGACGCTCATCGCCGCCCGGGTGCTCCAGGGCGTCGGCGGGGCGATGATGCTGCCCACCTCGCTCTCCCTGCTCAACGCCAACTTCACCGGCCGGGAGAAGGGCATCGCGTTCGCCGTCTGGGGCTCCACCATCGGTGGCGCGGCAGCGCTCGGGCCGCTGCTCGGCGGCTGGCTCACCACCACGTACTCCTGGCGGTGGGCCTTCGGCATCAACGTCCCGGTCAGCCTCGCCGTGATCGTGGCGACGCTCGTGCTGGTGGCCGAGTCCCGCGACGACCGGGCCGAACGCGGCCTGGACCTCACCGGCGCGCTGCTCTCCGTGATCGGCATGACCGGCGTGGTCTTCGCGCTGATCGAGGGCCGCACCTACGGCTGGTGGGAGCGGGAACGGCCGTTCAGCCTCTTCGGGCTGGAGTGGACCGCGTCGATCTCACCGGTGCCGGTGGCCGCGCTCCTCGGGCTCGCCGCGCTCGGGCTCTTCCTGACCCAGCAGGTACGCCGCAACCGGGCCGGCCGTCCGGCGCTGCTCGACCTGTCGCTGTTCGGCATCGGCTCGTTCCGCAACGGCATCCTGGCCGCCGCGATCGTCAGCCTGGGCGAGTTCGGCCTGCTGTTCGCGCTGCCACTGTGGTTCCAGAACGTGCTCGGCTACAGCGCCTTCCGGACCGGCCTGGCGCTGCTGCCGCTCGCCGTCGGCAGCTTCCTGGCCAGCGGCATCGGTGCGCCGCTGACCCAGCGCTGGGGCGCGGCCCGGGTGGTCCAGCTCGGTGTCGCCGCCGAACTGGTCGGCGTGGCCGGGCTCGGATTCGTGGTCGCGCCGGACACCAGCTGGTGGGCGCCGGTGGGCTTCCTGTTCGTCTACGGCGTCGGCGTCGGCCTGGCCACCGCCCAGCTCACCGGCGTCTCGCTGTCCGAGGTGCCGGTACGCCGCAGCGGCCAGGGCTCGGGCCTGCAGAGCACCGCCCGGCAGGTCGGCTCCGCGCTCGGCATCGCGGTGCTCGGCACCGTGCTCTTCGCCGGCCTCGGCGGGCTGCTCGGCGACCGCCTGGCCGACCAGCCCGGCCTCGACCCGGCCCAGCGGGACCAGGTGGTCAGCGCGGTCAAGGAGAGCGCCGGCGCGGCGATCGGCGGGCTGGAGGCGGACCCGCGTACCGCGCCGATCGCCGAGGAGGCGAAGGCGGCGTTCTCCGACGCCACCCGGTACGCGGCGTTCGCGGGCGCCGGCTTCCTGCTGATCGGTCTGGTCGCCTGCCTGCGCCTGCCGACAGTTCGCCACGGGGAGACCGGGGAGTCCCAGCCCGCCGAAGCGGAGCCGTCCCGGGCCTGAGCCGGGTTCCGCCGGTCGGCGTGGGCGGGCGGGGTCGCCGGGCCCGCGGCGGGTCATCCGCCGAGGGTCACCGTCAGCGCCGCGGCCACGAAGACGACCTGGAGCACGGTACGGACGCCGAGCGGCGTCACCGGGCGCCCGGCGAGCGTGAGGCGTCGCCGTGCGGCTGACACGTTGGCCGGGAACATGGCGAGCATCAGCAGTGCCAGCCCGGCCGCCGCCGGGCGCGCGGTGGCCGGGAACAGCAGCGCGAGCGCGCCGGCCAGTTCCAGTACGCCGGTGACGGTGACCAGCAAGGCCGGCCGGGGCAGCGACGGCGGGACCATCGCGATGAGGTCGTCGCGGCGGGACGCGAAGTGGGCCACGCCGGTCAGCACGAACATCAGCGCCAGCCCCACTCGCAGCGCGGGGTGCCACCCGTCCAGGGCGTCCACGCCGAGCAGGCCGGCTATCCGGGCCAGCGCGGTGCCGGCGAGCAGTGCGATCAGGGGTGCCATTGTCGATCCCTCCGACGAACATCTTGTCGCTGACAAGATTGCGACGATGGTGCCATCTTGTCAATGACAAGTTAGGGTGACTGCATGGCCTCGTACCACCACGGTGACCTCCGCCGCGTCCTGCTGAGCACCGCCGCCGAGGCGATCGCCGAGTCCGGACCGGCCGCGCTGAGCCTGCGTGAGCTGGCTCGGCGCGCCGGGGTCTCGCACGCCGCGCCGGCGCACCACTTCGGCGACAAGGCCGGGCTGCTCACCGCGTTCGCCACCCAGGGCTTCGACCTGCTCGCCGACGCGTTGCGGCAGGCCGGGGTCGACCTGCTCGACACCGGCGTGGCCTACGTCGGGTTCGCGGTGCGGCACCGGGCGCACTTCGACGTCATGTTCCGGCCCGAGCTGTACCGGGCCGACGACCCGGAGCTGGTCGCCGCCCGCGCCCGCTCCGGCGACGTGCTGCGCGAGGGGGTGGCCCGGCACACCGGGCGGGAGCCGGACGCCGACGCGCTCGCCGCCTGGTCGATCGTGCACGGCTTCGCCACGCTCTGGCTCTCCGGCGCGCTGCCGCCACGGGTGGGCGACGACCCGGAGGCTGCCGCCCGTACCGTGATCAGGCGGTTGTTCGACTGAGCGGGACCGAACGTCACCAGCTCGTCGGCAGCGGCATCCCCTCGGTGTAGCCGGCGGCGCTCTGCACACCGACGAGCGCCCGCTCGTGGAACTCCTCCAGGCTGCGCGCGCCCGCGTACGTGAACGCGCTGCGCACCCCGGAGATGATCTCGTCGATCAGGTCCTCGACGCCGGGCCGGCTCGGGTCCAGATACATCCGGGCCGAGGAGATGCCCTCCTCGAAGATCGCCTTCCGGGCCCTGTCGAACGCGCTGTCCTCGGCCGTACGGGCGCTCACCGCACGCGAGGACGCCATGCCGAAGCTCTCCTTGTAGCGCCGCCCGTCGGCATCGGTGTAGAGGTCGCCGGGGGACTCGTAGGTGCCGGCGAACCAGGAGCCGATCATCACGTTCGACGCGCCCGCGGCCAGCGCCAGCGCCACGTCGCGCGGGTGGCGTACGCCGCCGTCGGCCCACACGTGCCGCCCCAGCGAGCGGGCCGCCGCCGCGCAGTCGAGCACCGCGGAGAACTGCGGACGGCCCACCCCGGTCATCATCCGGGTGGTGCACATCGCGCCCGGCCCGACACCCACCTTCACGATGTCCGCACCGGCGTCAACCAGGTCGCGTACGCCATCAGCGGTGACCACGTTCCCCGCCGCCACCGGCACCGGCGGGTCCAGCCGGCGGACCGCCCGCAGCGCCTGGAGCATCCGCTCCTGGTGCCCGTGCGCGGTGTCCACGACGAGCGTGTCCACCCCGGCCTCCAGCAGCGCGGCGGCCTTGCCGGTGACGTCGCCGTTGATGCCCACGGCGGCGGCGATCCGCAACCGCCCCCGGTCGTCCACCGCGGGCTTGTACAGCGTGGCGCGTAGCGCGCCCTGCCGGGTCAGCACCCCGACCAGGCGGCCGTCGCCGTCCACCACCGGCGCGATCCGCCGCCGGCCCGCCGACAGCCGGTCGAATCCGGTACGCGGGTCCGCGTCCGCCGGCACGGTGTGCAGCTCGGTCGACATCACGTGCCGGAGCTGGGCGAAGCGGTCCACCCCGACGGTGTCCGCCTCGGTCACCACGCCCATCGGCCGGCCGTCCCCGTCGACCACCACCACCGCGCCGTGCGACCGCTTCGGCAGCAGGTGGATGGCGTCGCCGACGGTGTCGGTCGGGCCGAGGGCGATCGCCGTGTCGTGCACCAGGTGCCGCTGCTTGACCCAGCCCACCACGTCGGCGACGACCTCGATCGGGATGTCCTGCGGGATCACCGCCACCGCGCCGCGCCGGGCCACCGTCTCGGCCATCCGCCGGCCGGCGACGGCCGTCATGTTCGCCACCACGAGCGGGATCGTGGTACCCGTCCCGTCGGTGGTGGCCAGGTCGACGTCGAGCCGGGAGCCCACCTCGGACCGGTTGGGCGCCATGAAGACGTCGTTGTAGGTCAGGTCGTGCGCGGGGACCGCGCCGTGAAGGAACCGCACCCGGCCATCATTCCCGCCCCGGGCCGTGCCCGCCCCCGGTGGTGGCTCACACCACCCGGCCTCGCGCTGTTAAGAAGGGGCCCCTTCACTACCTCAGGCGTTAAGAAGGGGCCCTTCCTTACACCTCAGGCGATGGTGCAGATCGCGGCGCCGGACGTGATCACCGCGCCGACCTCGGCGGCGAGCCCGCTGACCGTGCCGGCCTTGTGCGCGTGCAGCGGCTGCTCCATCTTCATCGCCTCCAGCACCACGACCAGGTCGCCCTCGGCCACCTCGTCGCCGTCGGCGACCGCGATCTTGACGATCGTGCCCTGCATCGGGGAGGTGAGCGTGTCGCCGCTGACCGCGGCGCCCGCCTTGCCTCCGCCGCCCCGGCGGGCCGGCTTCTTCGCGGCGGGCGCGGCTGCCGCCGTACCCGCGCCGAGCCCGGCGGGGAGGACGACCTCCAGCCGCTTGCCGCCCACCTCGACCACGACGGTCTCGCGCTCGGCCGGCTCGTCGGCGGCGCCGGCGGCGGCGGTGAACGCCGGTACGGTGTTGTCCCACTCGGTCTCGATCCACCGGGTGTGCACGGTGAACGGTTCGGCGGTGAACGCCTCGTCGCGGATCACCAGGCGGTGGAAGGGCAGCGCGGTGGCCATGCCGTCGACCACCATCTCGTCGAGCGCCCGGCGGGCCCGCTCCAGCGCCTCGGCGCGCGTCTCGCCGACGATGATCACCTTGGCGAGCAGCGAGTCGAAGTTGCCGCCGATCACGTCGCCGGCCGAGATGCCGGTGTCCACCCGCACGCCCGGCCCGGAGGGCAGGCGCAGCGCGGTGACGGTGCCCGGGGCGGGCAGGAAGTTGCGGCCCGGGTCCTCGCCGTTGATCCGGAACTCGATGGCGTGTCCGCGCGGCGTCGGGTCCTCGGTGAAGCGCAGCTTCTCCCCGTCGGCGATGCGGAACTGCTCGCGTACCAGGTCGATGCCGGCGGTCTCCTCGGTCACCGGGTGCTCGACCTGCAGCCGCGTGTTCACCTCCAGGAAGGAGATCGTGCCGTCCGCGCCGACCAGGTATTCCACGGTGCCGGCGCCGTGGTAGCCGGCCTCGCGGCAGATGGCCTTGGCGCTGTCGTGGATCTGGGCGCGCTGGGCGTCGGTGAGGAACGGCGCGGGCGCCTCCTCGACCAGCTTCTGGTGCCGGCGCTGCAACGAGCAGTCCCGGGTGCCCACCACGATCACGTTGCCGTGCTGGTCGGCCAGCACCTGCGCCTCGACGTGGCGCGGCTTGTCGAGGTAGCGCTCGACGAAGCACTCGCCCCGGCCGAACGCGGCGACCGCCTCGCGGGTGGCCGACTCGAACAGGTGCGGGATCTCCTCCATGGTGCGGGCGACCTTGAGGCCGCGCCCGCCACCGCCGAAGGCGGCCTTGATGGCGACCGGCAGGCCGTGGTCGACGGCGAACGCCATCACCTCGTCCGCGTTGCCCACCGGGTCCGGGGTGCCGGGCACCAGCGGCGCGCCGGCCCGCTGCGCGATGTGCCGGGCGGTCACCTTGTCGCCGAGGTCGCGGATCGCCTGCGGGGTAGGGCCGATCCAGGTGAGCCCGGCGTCGATGACGGCCTGGGCGAAGTCGGCGTTCTCGGAGAGGAAGCCGTAGCCGGGGTGCACCGCGTCCGCGCCGGACCGGGCCGCGACGTCGATCAGCTTGTCGATGCGCAGGTAGCTGTCCGCGGCGGTGTCGCCGCCGAGCGCGTACGCCTCGTCGGCGAGCGTGGCGTGCAGGGCGTCCCGGTCGGAGTCCGCGTAGACGGCGACGCTCGCCAGGCCGGCGTCGCGACAGGCGCGAATGACGCGGACGGCGATCTCGCCGCGGTTGGCGATGAGAACCTTGCGCACCTTGAGGCTCCTCCCGGGAGGTCGTTGCCGGGAGTTTAGCGGCCTACCTGCGGAGCCTAACGATCGCTCAGTGTGGGATGCGGCACTGTAGTCAAATTTGCCTATTACGCTTGTCGGGTGTCGGCAACGAGGATGATGATTCTGGGCCTGGTCCGGTGGATGCAGCCGGTGCACGGCTACGACGTGCGCCGTGAGCTGCTGAGCTGGAGCGCGGACAAGTGGGCCAACGTGCAGCCCGGCTCGATCTACCACGCGCTGCGCAAACTCACCGACGAGGGCCTGCTGCGGACCGTCTCGGTCGAGCAGGTGGGCGCCCGCCCGGCCCGCACCACGTACGAGGTGACGGCGAAGGGGGAGGACGAGTTCGAGACGCTGCTGCGCGCGCAGTGGTGGCAGGTGCAGGAGCCGCCGGACCCGTTCGTGGCGGCGTTCTCCTTCCTGCCGGCGATGCCGCGCGAGGAGGCCGCGGCGGCGCTGCGCAACCGGGCGAACCTCCTTCGCGCCGGGGTCGAGTCGATGCGCGCCTCGCTCGACTCGGACTGGGTACGCACCCGCAAGCCGGTGCACGTCGGGTGGATGTTCGAGCTGTGGCTGGCCCGCGCCGAGGCGGAGACGGCGTGGTGCGAGCGGATCGCGGAGCGGATCGAGTCGGGAGTGTCGTACCTGCCGGATGGGATGGAGCGGGCCGAGGGCTGGTCGGGCTGGACCGACGGCTCCCGATGACACGACATAATCAACGTTGACCAAAGAAGCTATATCGCGTTAGCCTCGGCAGGAATCGCGGGGGATTCGTGCGTCCTCGCGGACGATCGGCGGCCGGTCAGGCCCGCCCGGACGACCAGGAGCAGAAATGATCGAGACCAGGGGGTTGCGGAAGTCGTACCGCTCCCGCGAGGTTCGCGAGACGAAGACCGTGGACGCCGTCCGCGGCGTCAACCTCGACGTCGCCGAGGGGGAGATCTTCGGCTTCCTCGGGCCCAACGGCGCCGGCAAGACCACCACGCTGCGGATGCTCGCCACGCTCATCGAGCCGGACGGCGGCGAGGCCACTGTGGCCGGCGCCGACCTGCGCAAGGACCCGGCCGAGGTGCGCCGCCGGATCGGGTACGTGGCCCAGGGCGGCAGCACCTGGGACGAGTCGAGCGCCCGCGAGGAGCTGGTGCTCCAGGCCCGCCTCTACGGCATCAGCAAGGCCGAGGCGCACCGACGCGCCGAGCGCGCGCTCGAAGCCTTCCAGCTCACCGAGTACGCCGACCGCAAGTGCAAGACCTACTCCGGCGGCCAGCGCCGGCGGGTCGAGATCGCGCTCGGCATCATCCACGAGCCGAAGATCGTCTTCCTGGACGAGCCGACCACCGGCCTCGACCCGCAGAGCCGCGCGCACATGTGGGACGAGATCCGCCGGCTGCGTACCGAGGGGATGACCGTCTTCATCACCACGCACTACCTGGACGAGGCGGACGCGCTCTGCGACCGCATCGCGATCATGGATCACGGCGAGATCGTCGCCGAGGGCACGCCGGCCGAGCTGAAGCGGGAGATCTCCGGCGAGGTGGTGATCGTCGGACTGGACGCCCCGAGCACCCCGCGCGCCGCCGAACTGCTCGACACCGAGGCGTACGTGAGCAAGCTGGAGACCGTCGACGAGGGCGGCCTGCGCCTCTACGTCGACGAGGGCGCCACCGCCATCCCGCAGGTGCTGCGCCGCCTCGACCACGCCGGGCTGGACCTGCGCTCGATCGAGCTGCACCGGCCCAGCCTCGACGACGTCTTCCTCACCAAGACCGGCCGCTCGCTGCGCGAGTCCTGACCCCCGGAGAAGCTGTCATGAAACTCGCCCGCGACACCTGGCTGATCTTCCAGCGCCAGACGCAACTGCTGCTGCGCAACCCGGTGTGGATCTTCGTCGGCGTCTTCCAGCCGGTGATGTACCTGCTCCTGTTCGCCCCGCTGCTCAAGCCCGCGCTGAACGCCCCGACGCAGGCCGCCGCGTACAAGATCTTCGTGCCCGGTCTGCTCGTGCTGCTGGCCATCTTCGGCGGCCTGTTCCAGGGCTTCGGCCTGATCGCCGAGTTGCGCGCCGGCGTCATCGAACGCTCCCGGGTCACCCCGGTCAGCCGGCTCGCGCTGCTGCTCGGCCGGTCCCTGCGGGACGTGGTCTCGCTGATCGCGCAGGCGATCATCATCACGCTGCTGGCGCTCGCGTTCGACCTGCGCGTGTTCATCGGCAACCTGCTCCTGGCGTACCTGATGCTCGCCCTCATCGCGCTGATGACCTCGGCCGTCTCCTACGGCATCGCGCTCAAGGTCAAGAGCGAGGACGCGCTCGCCCCGCTGATGAACACCGTCGCGCAGCCGGTGCTGCTGCTCTCCGGCATCCTGCTGCCGCTCACCTTCGCCCCCGGCTGGCTCCAGGGCGTCGCCAAGTGGAACCCGTTCTCCTGGGCGGTCGAGGGCACGCGCGCGCTGTTCAACGGCGACCTCGGCAACGACCGCGTCTGGCAGGGCCTCGGCATCATCGCGGTGCTCGCCGCCGCAGGCGTTTTCTGGGCCGCCCGCCAGTTCGCCCGCAGTGTCCGCTGACCAGGGGAGACGTACCTCTCAGGAGGCAGGGGGCACCGGCGCCACGCGCGTAGCGTGGGCCGGTGCCCCGCCTCACCCGTGACCGGATCACCTGGCTGACCTACGCCCAGCTCGGTCTCTGGGGCTTCTTCCTCTACGGATTCGGCCCGGTCGTACCGCTGCTCCGCGACGAACAGGGCACCAGCGCCGCCGTCGCCGGCCTGCACAGCACCGGCATCGCCGTCGGCGCGCTGGCCGGCGGAGCGCTGTTCGCCCCGATCGCCCGCCGCCTCGGCCGCGGCCCCGCCATCTGGCTCGGCCTCGCCGGCGTCGCCGCTGGCGTCACCGCGCTCGGCCTGCTCCGCCCGCTACCGGCCACGCTCGCCGCCGTCGCGGTCATCGCCACCTTCGGCATGATGATCGTCAGTGGCGTCAGCGTGGTGCTCACCGCCCGGCACGGACCCGCCGCCCCCGCCGCGCTCACCGAGGCCAACGCCGCGTGCGCCGGCATGGGCATCCTGGCGCCGCTGACCATCGGCGCCAGCGTCGACGCCGGCCTCGGCTGGCGACCGCTGATGGCCGTCGAGGTCGGGCTGATCACGCTTGTCGCGCTCGCGGCTCTGACCTTCCGGGTACGCGGGCCGAACCGCGCCCCCGCTGTCGCGGCTGCCGGCACACCGGTCCCCGTGGCCGCATCCACCCGGGTGCCCGCCGTCCCCACGTCCGGGGTGGCCGAGGCCGCCGCGCCCGCGCCGGCAGTCCCCGCCGTCGGCGCATCCGACGCCGCCGTGCCCGCTTCGGGCGCTCCCGTCACCGTGTCGTCCGGGGGTGCCGCGCCTGTGCCCGCTTCGGCCGTGCCCGCGCCGGGGATGCCGGCGTCGGAGGTGCCCGCCTCCGGGGTGCGTGGGGCAGCAGGGCGGCTGCCGCGTGCGTACTGGATCGCCTGGGTTCTGATGTCCGTCACCGGGTCGATCGAGGTCTGCCTGTCGCTCTGGACCGCCGACGTGCTGCGGACCCACGCCGGGCTGAGCGCGGGCGGGGCGTCGGCGGCGGTGGCCGCGATCGTCTGCGGCATGTTCGCCGGCCGGATCGCCGGTGGCCGGGCCGCGCTGCGCTGGCCGCCGGTGCCGCTGCTGCTCGGCGCGCTCACCGTCTCGCTGGCCGGGTTCGCGCTGTTCTGGGGCAGTACGGTCGGCTGGCTCGCCGTCACCGGCCTGGTCGTGCTCGGCCTGGGCAACGCGCTGCACTACCCGCTGGCGATCTCCATCGCGCTCGCAGTCGCCGGTCCGGCCGCCGACAAGGCGGCGGGCTGGTCGGCGTACTCGATGGGTGTGGGTTTCGGGATCGCGCCGGTCGCGCTCGGGTGGGTGGCCGACGGCGCCGGCCCGCACCCGGCGTTCCTGCTGCTGCCCGCGTTCATCGCGGTGGCGGTGCTGCTGACGGTGCGGCTGGGGCGTGCCTTGCCTGCGCCGGTCCGCACGACTTGATCGACTCCGTTTCGGCGAGGTGGCGGTATCCGGTGTTCAGGGTTGCCGCCACTTCGGCGAGGTTGTGTTCGGGCCGGCTCAGAGCACTCGGGCGAGTGTGACGCCGTCGGCGATCGGCAGCATGACCGCCTCGACGCGCACGTCCGCGATCACCGCGTCGTTGAAGGCGGCGATCGCCCGGTCGTCGGCGTTGCGCGGGGCGAGCACCCGGCCGTCGCGCAGCGTGTTGTCGACGGCGACCACCGCGCCGGGGCGCATGCGCGGCACCAGCTCGTCCCAGTAGATCGGGTAGCCGACCTTGTCCGCGTCGATGAACGCGAAGTCCAGGTAACGCTCGCGGGGCAGCTCGCGCAGCGTCTGGGCGGCCGGGCCGATGCGCAGCTCGATCCGGTCCTGCACACCGGCGCGCTCCCAGTAGCGCCGGGCCACGCCCGTGTACTCCTCGGAGATGTCGAAGCAGGTCAGCCGCCCGCCATCGGCGAGCCCCCGGGCGATCGCCAGCGAGGAGAGGCCGGTGAACGTGCCCACCTCGACCGCCTGCCGTACGCCGAGCAGCCGGGTCAGGAACGTCAGGAACGCCGCCTGCTCCGGCGCGACCTGCATGACCGCCTCGGCGGGCAGGGCCGCCCGGGTCTCCTCGGCCAGCTCCCGGACGATCTCGTCCGGCGCGGACCCGTGGGCCACCAGATAGGCGTGCAGTTCCGGGGTGAGCGGCAGAGGCTTCGTGGTCATGTCCGGACGTTAGCCGAGATGCTCGATCTCCTGGCCCCCGGGCGCGACCTTCGTCCACAGGTCGACGATGCTCAGCTCCACCTCGGCGAGCAGTCGGCGCAGCAACGGCAGGGACAACCCCACCACTGTGCCCGGGTCACCCTCGATCCCGGTCAGGAACGCGCCGCCCAGCCCGTCGATGGTGAACGCGCCGGCAACGGCCAGCGGCTCGCCCGTCGCCACGTACGCGGCGATCTCCTCGTCGCTGATGTCGGCGAAATGCACAGTGGTCGACGCGACGGCCTCGGCCCGCGACTCGTGCGTCACGTCGATCAGACTGTGCCCGGTGTGCAGGACACCGCTGCGCCCGCGCATCCGCTGCCACCGCCGGGTGGCGTCCGCCGCGTCATCAGGCTTGCCGAGGATCTCACCGTCGAAGGCCAGCACCGAGTCACAACCGAGCACGAGAGTGCGCTCATCCGGCGACGGCCGCAGCCGATCGCGTACGGCCTGCGCCTTCAACCGGGCCAACTCCAGACACAGATCCTCGGCGCGCTCGCTGACCACCTGCGACTCGTCCACGCCGCTGACCAGCACGTCGGGCTCGATGCCAGCGGCCTGGAGCAACTTGCGGCGGGCGGGAGACTGCGAGGCGAGCACGAGGCGCACCGGTACGGAGGTCGACACCCCGCCGACGCTACCGGCTGACCCTCGGCGGCGGGTCGTCGGCACGTCGGCGCCGACGCCAGAACAGGTATCCGCCGCCCGCCGCCACCAGCACACCCAGGGTGGCGAGCCCGCGTACGGTCGCGCTGCTGTCGTCGCCCTTTTCCGGGGCTGCCTCCGCCGACGCCGGTGGCGTGACGTTCGAGGACTCGAAGCCGAGCGGGGGGACATCGGCGGTGAGCGCCGCTACCAGGTCGATGACGCCGTAGCCGTACTGGTCGTCGCGGCCTGGTGGTCCCTTGTCGACGGCGGTGGCGGTCAGCCGGTGGGCGACTTCCTGCGCGGGGAGGTTGGGGTACTTGGAGCGGATGAGTGCAGCAGCGCCGGCCACAATCGCCGTGGCATCTGAGGTACCGGTACCAAGCCGGTAGCCCCCATTGAGACCGGTGCTGTAGATGTCGACGGCCGGAGCGACTACGTCGATCTCCGGCCCAGCAACCGAGATTGCTGCATGGCGCCCCTCTCGGTCGACTCCGCCTACCGCGATAACACCTGGCTCGCGAGCTGGATAGCCGATGAGTGGAGATTCGGAGGTGTTGCCGGCTGCTGCAACGACAACAATGTTTGCGCTAAGCGCGTCCTTAACTGCCTGCTGTAGCTCGACGTCAGCCCCGGCTGTCAGTGACACGCTAATTACCTGTGCGTGTTTTTTGATTGCATATCGTATTGCCATTGCGAGGGCAGCGGATGTTCCGTCCTCATGGGCCGGAGACGTGTAGATCGGCAGTATCTTGGCGTTCGGGGCTATGCCCAAAGCGCCTTGGGTGCTTTGTCCGTTGGCCGCAATTAATCCGGCCATGCCAGTGCCGTGCCCGTCCCTATCTCCTTGGCCGTTTCCGGAGCCGCCCGGGATGATGTCGATTCCTGGCATCAAGCTTTGCGACAGGTCTGGATGCGGCGCCACTCCGCTGTCAGGAACTGCAACAACAACGCCCTCTCCGCGGCTGAGGGTGTGAGCCTTGGATGCCTGCAAGTACTTCAGATGCCACTGACTTGACTCCCCTCTGAGGGAGTTGCCGCCAATGTGGAAAGAGCTTGCCAATAGCAGAACGACAGCGGCAGCAGCTTGGAATGCTGACATATCTAGCGAGGAAGGCCGATTGCAGGGCCCGGGTCTATTGGCCCTTCATCTTCGGGTGCCTGCACGACGGGATCCACCCCCTCGTTGGTTCTCCATGGATTATCGGGGTCCCATTCGACTTCCCTGTCTGGCTTCCTGGGTGCCTTACCCAAGTTTCCCAAACTAGCTGATCCTGAAGTAGGACTGCCGCCGAGCGGATGAAGTCCTGTTGCGCTGAACTGCTGAGAATTCCGCCCCGCTCCTGGCCGGGAACCCGCTCCTCCAGTGGGTGCTGTCCCGGCTGCTCCGCCGCCAATGACGCCGCCCACGGGATTAACTCTGCGAGGACCGCCGCTCGTTGGCTGCGCCAAACCCGGCGGAATGTTGCCACCTATAAGGCCACCTAGCGGTGCTGAGCGCATAGGGCTGGCAGGTGAAACCGATCCAGATGCCGGATTTCCTTGCATCTGGTTGTAGTGAGGAAGGACTGGCCTTGCCGGATATTGTGCCGGAGGGGGTAGCACAGGGCTGCCGCCTGCGACCGATGGCGTGCTCGGCACGGTCGGAGGGCTTGGCAGGGTCGGAGATGTGGGCGGCGGATTCAGTGTGCTGCCCACTCCGCCCAGTATTGGACCCGTGCTGGGCGCTGGAACCAGGGGCGTTGTTTGGGTGGCCGTACGCGGCGGGTTCGTTCTAGCAACAGGGGTTGCCGGTAGTGGAACCGGAATGATCGGCGGGATCATGGGTGCAGCAACCTCTGTCCCGGGCCGCGTGGAGATCTCATCTACCTTCGGGACCGGTTTCGGTGGCGGTTGGCGAAGCATGACCTGGGCGTGCTGTAGCTCGCCGCTCAACCCCGTCATCAACCCGCGTGCCCGTACGTTCAACTGCTCCAAGTCGTCGTCCGTGACCGGGGGCCGTTCCGGCAACCGGCTACCCGCCACCGCCTTCGGGTCGGCGATCGTCGCCTCGTACGCCCGCTTCTGCCGCAGCTTCTTCTCGTACTCCTCGTGCAGGGGTTGCAGCTCGGCCCGCGCGCTGCCGATGGCGCGGGTGGCGGCGGCGAGCGCGTCGTAGTTCGCGGCGGCGGCGTCGTGGGTGCGCTGTACGCGGTCGATGAGCTGGTCGAGTTCGGCGATGTACGCCCGCGCGGCGGCATTGGTCTCGGGTGGCCAGGCCTCGGCGAGGCCGCGCCGGTATTCCCGCAGCCGACTCAGGTGGGTCAGCGCGAGGTCACAGACCTTGCGCCAACCGGCGACCTGCTTCCACTGGCCGGCGGTGTCCTGGTCCTGGAGGCACGCCCACATGCTGAGGACGTCCATCAGCCGCCAGTCGGTCAGCCCGGAGGTGCGTCCGCTGCCCCGTTCGATCACGGCAGGATCACCCGGCTCTGTTCGGGGGCGGTGGGGTCGGCCAGTGGCGGCAGCGGGCGGGCGACGGTGCTCGACGGCCCGGCGAGTGCCCGTTCGACGTCGGTGACCCGTGCGGAGGAGAACGCGTCGGCGTCGCCGTAGTGGTTGGCGATCCGGCCGGCGGCGTCGGCGAGCCGGCCGGTGGCGGGTGCCAGGTCCCACACGGCGCTGACCGCTGCCGTCTGGGTGTCGTGGTGGGCCTGGAGGAAATGGACCAGCTCGATGAAGGCGTCGGCCGGGTTCGGCACCGGGGCCCTCATGTCGTCGGCGATGTACGACAGATGCGGCGAGTAGTTGCGCGTCACCTCGTCCTGGAGGCGGTCGGCGAACTCCCGCATCTGTCGGATGTCGGCCTCGATGCCGCCGTAGCCGCGCAGCCAGCCGGCTGGCTGGTTGTCCTCCGGGATCATCGGAGCCTCCTGCCCGTCACCACACGGTTTCCCTGAGTGAGGTTAGTGGCTCAACGTGGATCCCGGCAGCCCCGCCCGGCGCCGCGGGTGGAACCAGACGTCAGCGGGGCAGGCCGGAGGCCCGCCACGCGCCGGCGCCGGCGACCGGGCCGGCGAGGGCGGGACGTGCTCTGCGCGCCCACTGCGACACGGGGGCCGGCGTGGCGGCCTGGGCCGGGCGGGTACGCACCATGATCGCGCCGACCAGAGCGGCCAGCTCCTCGGCGGTGGGCACGCCGCGGACTATCCGGAACAGCGGCTCTTCGGCAGACATGCCCCAAGGGTAACCGTCACGAATTCGACCTTCGCCGTACAGTGGCGTGCCGACGGTGTAGGCGTCGCAGCGGCCGGGTACGGTTTCTGCGATGTCGAACGCGCTCCCCCAACTCGTCGCCGACCGGTACCGGCTTATCACGCCGCTCGGTCAGGGCGGCATGGGCCGCGTCTGGAAGGCGCGGGACGAGGTGCTGCACCGGGACGTGGCCATCAAGGAACTGGTCCCGCCGCCCGGCCTCACCCCCGAGGAGCGCCGCGAGATGCGCGAGCGCTCGCTGCGGGAGGCGCGGGCGATCGCCCGGCTCAACAACGTCAACGTGGTCCGCATCTTCGACGTGCTGCGCACCGACGGCGATCCGTGGATCGTCATGGAGTACGTGGCGTCGAAGTCGTTGCAGGACACCATCGCCGAGGACGGTCCGGTCTCGTCGGCCAAGGCGGTCGAGATCGGCCTCGGCGTGCTGAACGCGCTGAAGGCCGCGCACAAGGCGGGCATCATGCACCGCGACGTCAAGCCGGGCAACGTGCTGCTCGGCGAGGACGGCCGCGTGGTGCTCACCGACTTCGGCCTGGCCACGATCCCCGGCGACCCGAACGTGACGCGCACCGGCATGGTGCTCGGTTCGCCCGCGTACATCTCGCCGGAGCGGGCGCGGGACGGCACGGCCGGGCCGGAGGCCGACCTCTGGTCGCTCGGCGCCACGCTCTACGCGGCGGTCGAGGGCAAGTCGCCGTACGCGCGTCCGTCGGCGATCGCCACGCTGGCCGCGCTCGCCACCGAGCCGCTGCCGCCGCCGCGCAACGCCGGGCCGCTCAAGCCGGTGCTCCAGGGCCTGCTGCGCAAGGACCCGGACGAGCGGATCACCGCCGAGGTGGCGGAGCGCATGCTGCGCAAGGCCGCCGGTCGCCGGGCCAAGGGCATTTCACTGCTGGACGGCGTACGCCGGCCGGGGCCGAACGGTCCGCGCGTGCCGCGCCCGCCGCTGGTGCCGGCGCCGCGCCCGGCCGACCAGGCCGAGCGCGCGGCGACCTCGGTCTCCGGGGCCGCCACCGGGGGTACGGCCGCAGCCGTCGACCCGACGGCGAAGGTGGCGGCGCCCACCTCGGACGCCGGCCCGACGGCGAAGGTGGCTCCGCCGGCCGCCGATCCGACCACCAAGCTCGACCCGGCGCCCTCCACCGACGAGACCCGGGTGGACGACGAGGCCCCTGTCGACGGCGTCGACCCGGCGCTGGACGAGACGCGGCTCGACGGCGAGCCCGTCACCGACGCCCCGGCGCCGGTCAGCCCGGCCGTGTCCGGTTCCGCACCGGTCAGCCCGGCTCCGGTGCAGGAGGCGCAGTCGACCGGCCGGGCCACGGTGCTGCCGGTCGAGAAGTCCGCGCCCAACCGGCGCAACCTGCTGATCGGCGCGCTGGTACTGCTGCTGCTGGTCGGTCTGGTGGTGGCCGTGCCGCTGCTGAACAACGGTGACGACGGCGACGGCGGTCAGCCGACGGCCGGCACCTCCGCGTCGGCGGCGCCGCCGCCCGCGGCGAGCGAGAGCGCGTCCCCGAGCGCCCCGGCGACCAGTGCGTCGGCCAGCCCCACGCCGTCGGCCAGCCCGTCGGCGTCCGGGGCCGCGTTGCCGGCCGGCTGGCGTCTCTACACCGGCCCGAACGGCTTCAAGGTGCCGATCCCGAACGGTTTCGAGGCGCGGGTCCGCAGCGACAACGTCGTGCTCTACGAGGTCGGTGGCGCTCGGCGGGTGCTGTTCATCCAGTGGACGCCGAACCCGAAGAAGGACGCGTACGCGGACTGGAAGAGCCAGGAGTCGAGCCGGCGCAACTTCGTGCGCAACTACAAACTGGTCGGCATCACCAAGTGCGACCCCTACTTCCGCACCTGCGCCGACTGGGACTGGCTGGAGACGCGCAACGGCGACACCCGCTTCCACGTCCGCAACCGTGGTGTGGCGACCGCCAGCAACCGGGGCTTCGCGCTGCGCTGGGAGGTCCCGGCGAAGGACTGGGACGCCAACCTGGCGAACTGGGAGATCATCACCAAGGGCTTCGTGCCGGACCGCCAGAACTGACCGGGAATCCCGCCGGTCACGAAACTCGCTCGCATGGCTTTCCGTCCTCGGGGGTATGAATCCTCCGACGACGGAAGGAGGTGCGACATGGGTTACCGACGCAGGGACACCGGCCCGCGGCTGGCACTGTGGATGCTCGTTGCGCTCGGCGACGTCGTGCTGCTCCTGATCGCCGCCGGCCTGTCCGCGCCGGTCGCGGTCCTCGGTGTGCTGACCCTCACGATCGCGGGTGTGGCGGCGTGGCGCTGGATGCGCCGGACGCCCGTGCCGGCCTCCGCGCGCCGCAGAGCCTGAGCCACGTACGACGCGACAGTGGGACCGCCTCGCACGGAGGCGGTCCCACTGTCGTAAGCCGGTGGATCAGGTGTTGTTGGCCAGGGCGATCAGCCGGCTGCGGTCGCCGTTCCAGTAGTTGCGGTCCACGTTGCCGCTGATCCCGGAGACGGAGCCGGTGCTCGTGTACTGCCAGAAGCTGTAGAACGGAGCGCCGGCCGGCAGGGTGCCGGGCGAGCTGGCCCAGCGGGCGATCCACAGCGGGTGGTTGGCCCACGGGCCGCTCCAGCTGCCGGTGCACTGGTTCCACCAGCTCGTCGTGGTGTAGATGACCGCGTACCGGCCGGTGCGGGAGCGGTAGGTGTTGAGGAAGTCCTGGACCCAGTTGCGCATGCCGGTGGTGCTCAGGCCGTAGCAGTAGCCGCCGCTGTACGGGTTGCCCTCCAGGTCCAGCGCGGCGGGCAGCGTACGGCTGTCGGCCGACCAGGCGCCGCCGTTGCTGGCCAGGTAGTTGGCCTGGGTGGAACCGGCGGAGATGTTCGGCCGGGCGAAGTGGTAGGCCCCGCGGATCACCCCGGCGTTGTACGCGTTGACGTAGTTCGCGTTGAAGTTCGGGTCCTTGTAGCTCGTGCCCTCGGTGGCCTTGATGAAGGCGAACTGGATGCCCGCGTTGCGCACGCTGGTCCAGTTGATGCTGCCCTGGTAACGGGAGACGTCGATCCCGGGCGTGGTCGCGGCGGCGGCCGGTCCGGCGGTCGCCACGAGGGCCACGGCCGCGGTGGCGGCGGCGGCCAGGCCGGCAGCGAGGAGCCGGCGTACGGAGAGTCTGGTACGGGCCATGGTTGCCTCCAGAGGGACGTCCGTTTATTGACGCCCATCTTTGGAGCTTAGTGCCCTAGATCGCAATAGGGAGCAAGGAAATTTTCATCGACGCCTATCGTTCGCCCAGGTGGCGCGTCGTTTGCGGATCAGCGGAGCGCGCTCGGGTCCATCGCCCAGCGGAACGGCTCGGTGACACTGAGCGTCTCACCCGCCTTGGCCACCGCGTCCTCGACGTAGTGCGCGCCGTCGAGCCGGTGCAGCCGCAGCGAGTGGCTGTCGCCGTCCTGCTCGTGCGAGCTGTAGGGCTCCAAGGGAGCTGCGCTCACCGACCTCACCTCCGCTCCGGCGCCTCGTCCGATCAGTCTCACACTCTATGAGACTCGGCCGGTCGAACGACACGGCTCGGGCCGGTAGGCTCCCCGCCCATGCCCCTGATCGACGGCCTCACCACGCTCTGGGACACGCTGATGAGCGCCCAGCCGGACCCGCCGCCGCTGCTGGTGGTGCTCACCGCCGTGGTCGCGCTCGCCGTGGTCGCCACCCGGCTGCCGTGGCGGATCGCCCGGAACGCGGTCACCATCGCGCACGAGGGCGGCCACGCGCTCGTCGCGCTGCTCACCGGCCGCCGGCTGCACGGCATCCGGCTGCACTCGGACACCTCCGGGCTGACGCTCTCCGCCGGCCGCCCCACCGGGCCCGGGATGATCCTCACGCTGCTCGCCGGGTACGTCGCGCCGTCGCTGCTCGGCCTCGGCGGCGCGTGGCTGCTGGCCGGGAACCGGATCACGTTGCTGCTGTGGCTGGCGGTGGCGCTGCTGCTCGCCATGCTGGTGATGATCCGCAACCTGTTCGGCGTGCTCTCGCTGCTTGTCACCGGCGGCGTGGTGCTCGCCGTCTCCTGGTACACCTCGCCCGAGGTGCAGGCCGCGTTCGCCTGGACGTCGGTCTGGTTCCTGCTGCTCGGCGGCGTACGACCGGTGTTCGAGCTGCACCGGCAACGCGCCCGGGGCCGGATGCCGCAGTCCGACGCCGACCAGCTCGCCCGACTCACGCCGATCCCGGCGCTGTTCTGGGTGGGCGTGTTCCTGCTGGTCAGCGTCGGGGCGCTGGTGGTCGGCGCGCTGCTGCTGGCCGGCCCGATCCTGGCCGACGCGGGGCTCACCGCCTGACAAGCGGCGTATCCGGCGGGCGAGGCCACATAGGGGCAGAATCGGACCCGTGCGATACGTGATCATCGGAGCGGGCGCGGTCGGCGGCACCATCGGCGTACTCCTGGCCGACGCCGGCCACGACGTGACGCTCGTGGCCCGCGGCGCGCATCTGGACGCGCTGCGGGAGCGGGGTCTGACGCTGCGCACGCCGGAGCGGGAGGTCACCGGCCGGCTGCCGGCGGTGGCCGGGCCGGACGGCCCGCCCCTGCCGGCCGACACCGTGCTGGTGCTCACCGTGAAGTCGCAGGACACCGTGGCGGCGCTGACGGCGTGGGCGGACGCGCCGGTCGAGGGCGGCGGAACGGCGGGCGAACGGCTGCCGGTCGTGCTGGCCCAGAACGGCGTGGCGAACGAGCCGGCCGCGCTGCGGCGCTTCGCCCGCGTACACCCGGTGTGCGTGTGGCTGCCCGCCACCCACCTGGAACCGGGCCTGGTGGTCGCCAACGGGCATCCGCACCCGGGCATGCTGCACATCGGCCGCTACCCGAGCGGCGCCGACGACACCAGCCGGGCGGTCGCCGCCGACCTGACCTCCGCCGGGTTCGTCGCGCCGGTGCGCGACGACGTGATGCGCTGGAAGTACGGCAAGCTGCTCGCCAACCTCGGCAACGGCCTCCAGGCGCTGCTCGGCCGGGACGTGCCCGAGGCCCTGTCGAAGCGGGTACGCGCCGAGGGCGAGGCGGCGCTCGCCGCCGCTGGCATCGCGCACACCACAGTCGAGGAGGAGGCCGCCGAGCGCGGTGACCTGGTGTCGCACCGGCCCGTCGGCGGCGAGGAGCGCTCCGGCGGTTCCACCTGGCAGAGCCTGGCCCGGGGCGCGGGCTCGGTCGAGACCGACCACCTCAACGGCGAGATCGTGCTGCTCGGGCGCCTGCACGGCGTACCCACCCCGGCCAACGCGGCGGTGCAGACCGCCGTCCGCCGGGCCGTCCGCGACCGGATCCCGGCCGGCGGCTTCCCGCTCGGCGAACTCGAGAAAATGATCGGCTGAGCGGGCAACCGCACCAGGCACGCCAGGCGTGTCCCCTGCGACCGTCACTCGGGAGGTAGCAGGTGCCGGACGTCGACGGATTCGACGAGTTCTACCGGGGCAGCCGACAGCGGCTGCTCGGCTTCGTCTACGTGCTCACCGGCGACCTCGCCGAGGCGCAGGACGCCGTGCAGGAGGCGTACATCCGGGCCTGGCAGCGGTGGTCCACAGTGCGCGGATACGACGACCCGGAGGCATGGGTGCGGGTGGTGGCGAGCCGGATCGCGGTGAGCCGCTGGCGCAGCCTGCGCAGCCGGGCGCGCGCCTATCTGCGCCATGGCGCCGAGGAGAGCATGCCGGCGCCGAGCACCGACACGGTCGAGGTGGTGGCCGCGTTGCGGCGGCTGCCCGAGGAGCAACGCGTCGCTCTCGCGCTGTACTACCTGCTCGGCATGCCGGTCGCCGAGGTGGCCCGGGAGACCGAGGCCCCGGTCGGCACCGTCAAGGCCCGGCTGTCCCGGGGCCGAGCCGCCCTGGCCGAACTGCTCGCGGTAGTGGATCTGGAGGAGCCCGCCGATGCGTGACGACGACCTGGCGTTCATCGACGTGATGCAGCGGGACCTGCGCAACGTCCGCTGGGCGGAACCGGCCGAGCTGCGGGCACGTGCCCGGCGCCGCAGCCGCCGCACGGTGGCCGCCGCGGCGGTGGCGGTGCTCGCACTCACCTCCGGGGCCGCGTTCGTGGCCTCCGGGCGTGCCGCCTCACCAGCGCGGGCCCCGGTCGCCGCCAATCCGTCGGCGACACCGTGGAGCGCCACGGAGGTGCCCGCCGAGGCGCTGCTGCAACCGTCCGACGTGCGGCCGGCCGGCACCACGCCGTGGAACGACTCCGGCCTCGACGAGGAGATCCAGCTGGACAAGATGCTGGAGGTCTGCCGGCAGGAGCAGG
This sequence comes from Micromonospora sp. HB375, assembly GCF_017872985.1. Lineage (NCBI taxonomy): Bacteria > Bacillati > Actinomycetota > Actinomycetes > Micromonosporales > Micromonosporaceae > Micromonospora > Micromonospora sp. HB375. Next base: position 788,138 of record NZ_JAGGJO010000001.1, read on the forward strand.
GCCTGCGGACGGAGTGGGTGAAGTCCCGCTACTCGCGGTCGGTGACCCTCCTGCGGAAGCGGCCGGGCGCCGGTGACCAGTCGGCCCCGCAGGCGGTGGTCCTGCAGGATGTGCACCGGCTGGCGCCGCGGGACGGCGAGCGGCTCTTCGACGAGCTGCCCGCGCTGCTCGCGCCCTGCCGCACGTGGCGGTTCACCGGTCCGGTGGAGTTGAAGGGCAAGCGGGTCCAGGCGGAGGTCGTCCACTCCTGGCAGACGGTCGACAGCGGCTTCGCCGGCGACGAGTCGGTGCTCGTGCGGCACGCCGTCGGGCAGGGCCGACGGCTGGACACCGGGGCGCGGCTCGGTGACGGGACCCCGCCGAAGGAGCAGGTGGTGGTGCGGGTCGGTGACCTCGTCACGGTGCTGAGCACCGGACCGGGCGGCGACGAGGTGACACTGCGGGACCTGGCCCGGGTCGCGGCCGAGCGGCTGTGCCGCGCCACGAACCCGGGCTGCTGACGCCGGTGCCCCCGCCACCGAGGCGGCGGGGGCACCCGACGTACTACAGCGGGATGTTGCCGTGCTTCTTCGGCGGCAGCGTCTCGCGCTTGGTCCGCAGCACCCGCAGCGCCCGCACGATCTGGGTACGCGTCTCGTGCGGCGGGATCACGCCGTCCACGTAGCCGCGCTCGGCGGCGATGTACGGGTTGGCGAGCGTGTCCTCGTACTCGGCGATCTTCTCGGCCCGGACCGCGGCCGGGTCCTCGGCGTTCGCCAGCTCCGAGCGGTAGAGGATGTTCACCGCGCCCTGCGCGCCCATCACCGCGATCTGCGCGGTCGGCCAGGCGAAGTTCAGGTCCGCGCCGAGGTGCTTGGAGCCCATCACGTCGTACGCGCCGCCGTACGCCTTGCGGGTGATGACTGTGACCTTCGGGACGGTGGCCTCGGCGTACGCGTAGATGAGCTTCGCGCCGCGCCGGATGATGCCGTCCCACTCCTGGCCGGTGCCGGGCAGGAAGCCGGGCACGTCCACGAAGGTGAGCACCGGGATGTTGAACGCGTCGCAGGTGCGCACGAACCGGGCCGCCTTCTCCGACGCGGCGATGTCGAGCGTGCCGGCGAACTGCATCGGCTGGTTCGCCACCACGCCCACCGGGCGCCCCTCGACGCGACCGAAACCGACCACCATGTTCTGCGCGTACAGCGGCTGCACCTCGAGGAACTCGCCGTCGTCGAGCACGTGCTCGATGACCCGGTGCATGTCGTACGGCTGGTTGGCCGAGTCCGGGATCAGCGTGTCCAGCTCCCGGTCCTCATCCGTGACGTCGAGGATCGCGGGCGCGTCGAACACCGGCGGCTCGTCCAGGTTGTTCGACGGCAGGTACGACAGCAGCGCCTTGACGTACTCGATCGCGTCCTCCTCGTCGGTGCCGAGGTAGTGCGCGTTGCCGCTGCGGGTGTTGTGGGTACGGGCGCCGCCCAGCTCCTCCATGCCGACGTCCTCGCCGGTGACCGTCTTGATCACGTCGGGGCCGGTGATGAACATGTGCGAGGTCTGGTCGACCATGACGGTGAAGTCGGTGACCGCCGGGGAGTAGACGGCGCCGCCCGCGCACGGGCCCATGATCAGCGAGATCTGCGGGATGACGCCGCTGGCCCGCACGTTGCGGAAGAAGATCTCGCCGTAGAGCCCGAGGGACGTGACGCCCTCCTGGATCCGCGCGCCGCCGGAGTCGTTGATGCCGACGACCGGGCACCCGATCTTCATGGCGAGGTCCATCAGCTTGACGATCTTCTCGCCGAAGACCTCGCCGAGGGAGCCGCCGAAGACGGTGAAGTCCTGCGAGAAGACGCAGACCTGCCGGCCGTCCACGGTGCCGTAGCCGGTCACCACGCCGTCCCCGTACGGGCGGGTCTTCTCCAGCCCGAAGTTGGTCGAGCGGTGCCGGGCGAACTCGTCCAGCTCGACGAACGATCCCTCGTCGAGGAGCATCTCGATCCGCTCGCGGGCGGTCTTCTTGCCCCGCGCGTGCTGCTTCTCGACCGCGCGTGCCGACCCGGCGTGCACCGCCTCGTCGAGCCGTCGCTCCAGGTCCGCCAGCTTGCCGGCGGTCGTGTGGATGTTGAACCCGGTCTCGGTAGTCACCCGTGGAATATAACGATGGTTCAGGTGTCTGAGGCTGTGCAGTACGCCTCATCCGGGCCGTAGGCTGGCGTGATGCCCGGCTCGCCGTACACGGATCTGGACCGACCGCCGCTCTCCGCGGCCCGGCTGCGGCGCGCGCTGGTCGCGCCGAACGGGCCCTGGCGACGCTTGGAGTTGCTGGCCGAGACCGGCTCGACGAACGCCGACACGGTGGCCGCGGCGCGGGGCGGCGAGCCGGAGGGCCTGGTGGTGGTCGCCGAGCGGCAGACCTCCGGCCGGGGCCGTCGGGGCCGTGTCTGGCAGTCGCCGCCGCGCGCCGGTCTCGCCACGAGCGTGCTGCTGCGGCCCGGCGAGGCGGTCCCCGAGCGCGGCTGGGCGCCGGTGCCGGTCACCGGGTACGGGTGGCTGCCGCTGCTCGCCGGTGTCGCGCTGGTCGAGGCGGTACGCCTGCTGGCCGAGCTGGACGCGCGGCTGAAGTGGCCCAACGACCTGCTGGTGGACGGCGCGAAGTGCGCCGGCGTGCTGGCCGAGGCGGTGCCGGGGGAGAACGACAGGCCGCCCGCGATCGTGGTCGGTGTGGGGCTGAACGTGACGCTGCGCGCCGACGAGCTGCCGGAGAACCCGACCGGGCTGCCCGCCACCTCGCTCCAGCTCGCCGGCGCCACCGCCACCGACCGGGACCCGCTGCTGCGGGCGCTGCTGCGCTCGCTCGCCGACTGGTACGAGCGCTGGCGTGACGCCGGAGGTGATGCGGAGGCCAGTGGGCTGCGCGAGGCGTACCTGGCCGGGTGCGCCACCATTGGTCGCCAGGTGCGGGTGTTGCTGCCCGACGGCAGCGAGGCGCACGGCACCGCGACCGGGGTGGACGCCGACGGGCAGCTCCTGGTGGAGACGAATGCCGAGACGCTGCGGCTGGCCGCGGGAGACGTGCTGCACCTGCGGTGAAAGGAAGGGCCCCCTCTTAACGCCTCCGGTAGAGGAAGGGCCCCCTCTTAACAACCACGGGCAGCCGCCCGCGCGGCCGATGCCGACGGGATGCGCCGACCGGTTACGGTCAGCGCGTCCTGTTCTGCGAGGAGGTTCCCCCGTGGCGTTCCCCGAAGACGTGCTCACCGAGGACGAGCACGTCGTGTTGCACCTGCACCCGCACTGGAAGGCCCTGATCCGGCCGGTCCTGGTGCTCGTGCTCGCCGTCGCGGCAGTCGTCGCCGGCTGGATTCTGCTGCCCGACGGCAGCGGCGGCACCATCGCGCTCTACGCCCTCGCGGTGGTCGCCCTGGCGCTGGTGCTGTGGCTGGCTCTGTGGCCGTTCCTGGTCTGGCGCACCACGCACTACCTGTTCACAAACGAGCGCGTCCTGCTCCAGCAGGGGGTGCTGTCGCGCAACCGGCGGGACCTGCCGTTGACCCGGATCAACGACCACGCCATGAACCAGCGCTTCGTGGAGCGGCTGCTCGGCTGCGGCACGCTGACCATCGAGTCGGCGGGTGAGCGCGGCCAGTCGGTGCTGCACGACGTGCCGGGCGTGGACCGGGTGCAGACGAAGCTGTACGAGCTGGTCGAGGCGCACCACGACAAGCACAGCCTGGGCGACGACGAGATGCGCGAGATCCTCGCCGACATGGCCGAGGGCAAGTCCCTGCGCGACCAGCCCTGACCGCGCCGCCGACCGAAGAGGGCCGGCACCCCCGGAAGCGGAGGTGCCGGCCCTCTTCGTCGGTCAGCGGCGCGCGCGGCGGGGCTGGAGTTCGGCGGCGAATTCGGCGTCCAGGTCGGCGCCGAGCGCGCCGCCGAGCCCGGCGTCAGCAGGTGCCGGACGGCCCCGGGGTGGCGCGTAGTCGGGTCGCCCGGCGCCCGGGGGAGGTTCCTCCTCCTCCAGCTCGCTCACCGACTCGGCCAGCTCGGCCACCGGGTCCATCTCGGCGACGTTGTCCCACTCGTCACGCGGCACCGAGTGCCAGGTCTCCTCGGCGTGCTTGGGCACCGGCTGGAAGACGAACGTGCGGTAGGACCAGAAGCGGAACAGCGTCGCCAGCAGGACACCGATGGTCTTGGCGACGTTCAGCGCCAGCAGTCCGTGTACGCCGAGGCCGTACTTGGCCAGGGCCAGGACGCCGAGTTCGATGACCAGGCCGGCGCCGTTGAAAAGGAAGAACAGGACGTATTCCCGCCGGAGTGCCGATTTCGGCCGATCCCGGTACGTCCAGTGACGATTCATCAGATACGACGTGATCGTGGCGACAATCGTCGCGATCACAGTCGCTTTCAGCTGACCGTCGCGGAAAACCGTGAGTGCCAGGGCATTGAACACCGCGTAATTGATGACGGTGTTGATGCCGCCGACGATGCCGAATTTGAGCGCCTCGTGGATGAACTTCTGCCAGCGCTCGGGCAGCAGACGGACTCCAGGCATGCGGAACACCTTAGGCAGTGGGCTGGGCCGGCTCGGCCCGGCGGGTCGGGATGGGCGGTTCGTCACGCCCCGGACTCTCGGTCGTGGCTCGTTGCCGGAACGGGTGGTGTTCCCGCGTCGACGAAGACGAACCGTCGGTACGACCAGAACCGGAAGAGCGTCCCGAGGCCGGTGCCGACGATGAAGCTGGCGATGTTGTCGGCCAGCGGGGTCTGGAACACCGCCGGCCAGACCGCGCCCAGCCCGTAGTGGCTGACCGCGAGACTTGCCACCGCGATACCGAGACCGACCGCGTTGAAGAAGAAGAACAGCGCGTACTCCCGGGCCGGGTTGGAGCGCTGCCGGTGCCGCCAGGTCCAGAACCGGTTGCCGAGGAACGCGACGGTCGCCGCGATCACCGTGGAGATGGTCTTCGCGGCGAGCGGCGGCATGTCCCGGCCACTGGACAGGAAGTTGAAGAGGACGAAGTCGACCACGAAGGCGAAGCCGCCGACGGTGGCGAACTTGCTCAACTCGTGGATCAGGTGACCGAAACGGTCGAGTAGTGCTCCGATCGGACCCCGACGGGTCTGCGGAGCCCCCGGTTGGTCCCCGGTCATCGTCGCGGCCACCCGCCGAGAGTACCGGTTGTGGGGTACACGGGCGGACCGCAACGGCGAGTCGGCCACGACGGCTTCGTCGTGGCCCTCGCGGCCGGGCCGCCCGGGCCGGGGATCTGTCGCCCGTTCTCGATGTCCGTGAGCAGAGGGTAACCCGCTGTGTGAATCTGTGGAGCCCATCACGGAATCGTCTTTCACGACATGTTCGTACGCTTCCCCGCGATCGGGCGTCGCGGTCACTCCGGGGGCGGAGCGGGCCGTCGAAGGTTCACCGCAGGATTTGCGTGAAACTGCGCGCGAAAGCGGGTATCAGATCGTGAAGCCGCAGCGTGGCCGTACCTTGTGCAGTTCTTCACAACCAGTCCCACTGACTGGCGAGGCAGTCCGGTTTACGCTGAGCCCAATCCCAGGTTTCCACGAGGCGGCGTACTTGCCCGCCAGAACTCGTGCACCCCATAGATCGGTCAGCGTCGACCACAAGGAGAAGTGACATGGTTGCTCCGGCTGCTGTTCGGGGTATCGATCAGGCCCCGACGTCCCACCCCAAGCTGCTGGCCTGGGTACGTGAGGTCGCGGAACTGACCACCCCCGACCGCGTGGTCTGGGTGGACGGGTCTGATGAGGAGTGGCGCCGCCTCACCGACGAGCTCGTCTCAAACGGCACCCTCATCCGGCTGAATCCCGAGAAGAAGCCCAACTCGTTCTACGCGCGTACCGACCCCACGGACGTCGCCCGGGTGGAGGAGCGCACCTTCATCTGCTCCGTCGACGAGGCGGACGCCGGCCCCACCAACAACTGGATGGCGCCGGCCGAGATGAAGCGGACGATGACGGAGCTGTACCGCGGCAGCATGCGCGGGCGCACCATGTACGTCATCCCGTTCTGCATGGGTCCGATCGAGGCCGAGAACCCCATGTTCGGCGTCGAGATCACCGACAGCCCGTACGTGGTCGCCTCCATGCGGATCATGACCCGGATGGGGTCGGCGATCCTGGAGGCGATGGGCGACGACGCCGACTTCGTGCACGCGCTGCACTCGATCGGCGCGCCGCTGGCCCCGGGTCAGCAGGACGTGGCCTGGCCGTGCAACGAGACGAAGTACATCTCGCACTTCCCGGAGACCCGGGAGATCTGGTCCTTCGGCTCCGGCTACGGCGGCAACTCGCTGCTCGGCAAGAAGTGCTACTCGCTGCGTATCGCCAGCGTGATGGGGCGCGACGAGGGCTGGCTGGCCGAGCACATGCTGATCCTCAAGATCACCTCGCCGGAGGGCAAGGTCTACCACATCGCCGGCGCCTTCCCGTCCGCCTGTGGCAAGACCAACCTCGCCATGCTGGAGCCGACCATCCCGGGCTGGAAGGTCGAGACCATCGGCGACGACATCGCCTGGATGCGGTTCGGCCAGGACGGCCGCCTCTACGCGATCAACCCGGAGTACGGCCTGTTCGGTGTCGCCCCTGGCACCGACTGGAAGACCAACGCCAACGCCATGCGGACGCTGGACCGCGGCAACTCCATCTTCACCAACGTGGCGCTGACCGACGACGGCGACATCTGGTGGGAGGGCATGGGTGAGCCGCCGGCGCACCTGATCGACTGGAAGGGCAACGACTGGACGCCGGAGAGCGAGAACCTCTCCTCGCACGCGAACAGCCGATTCTGCACCCCGATCACCCAGTGCCCGATCCTGGCCGACGACTACTACGACCCGAACGGCGTGCCGATCGACGCGATCCTGTTCGGCGGCCGTCGGCGGGACACCATCCCGCTGGTCACCGAGGCCCGCGACTGGGTGCACGGCGTCTACATGGGCGCCACGCTCTCCTCGGAGACCACCGCCGCCGCCTCCGGCGCGGTCGGCGTGGTGCGTCGTGACCCGATGGCCATGCTGCCGTTCATCGGCTACAACGCCGGCGACTACTTCCGGCACTGGATCGAGATGGGCAAGGGCGCGGACGGCGACGAGGCCAAGCTGCCCAAGATCTACTACGTCAACTGGTTCCGCAAGGACGCCGAGGGCAACTTCCTCTGGCCGGGCTTCGGCGAGAACTCCCGCGTGCTCAAGTGGGTCATCGAGCGGTTGGAGGGCCGGGCCGAGGCGGTGGAGACGCCGATCGGCATGGTCCCGGCGCAGGACGCGCTCGACGTCGAGGGTCTGGACATGACCCCGGAGGACGTCCGGATCGCGCTGAAGGTCGACGCGGACGAGTGGCGCGACGAGCTGCCGCTGGTCACCGAGTGGTTCGAGAAGTTCGGGGACAAGCTCCCCGGCGTGCTCTGGGCCGAGCTGGACGCGCTGCGCGCCCGCCTCGACGCGGAGCCGCAGAAGTAACAGGTGTGCCTGTTGCCCGCGCCGGGCAACATCGGATGCCATGAGGACGGCCGCTGAACCTGTCGAGGTCCGGCGGCCGTCCGCCGTCCGGGCGCTGACCACGCTGCTCGCCGTGACCGCGGCGGCCACCGTCGTGGTCGAGCTGCTCAACTACTGGTACGCCCCGGAGCAGGAGTTCGGTCTGGCCGTACGCACCGGCTGGGCGATGCTCCGATCGCTCGGCTTCCTGCTGCTGATCGGGCAGGTGAACAAGGGCCGGGTGGGCGCCCGGCCGTTCGGGCTGATCCTGGCGGTGACCACGATCTTCGCGGTCGGGCGGCTGATCGTGCCCCGGCAAGGGGTGCCCGCGCTGCCCGGCCTGATCGGGTTCGCCGTGCTCACCGCGCTCTGCGTCGCCGTGGTGCTGCTGCTCTACCGTTCCGAGGCGATCCGCGCCTACCTGGTCCGGCACCGCAAGGGCCTGGTCGTCGAGGGCGGGACGATCGCCTGGCGGGAGATGACGCCGAAGCGTCCGCAGGCGAACGGCTGGCTGCTCACCGCCCGGGTCGCGGCGTTCACCTACAGCCCGCTGATGCTGGTGCCGGCGCTGGTGGCGACCGGCGCCGTGCTGGACGGGCGGCTCGCCGCCGTACCGGCATTGATCTTCTGGTTCGGCGCCGGCATCGCGGTCAGCTACGCCGTCCTGTTCTGCACCGCGTTCCTGCTGCGCGACAAGGCGTGGGCGCGGAAGGGCCTGGTGGCCGTCACCCTCGGCGTCCTCGCGATCGACCTGCCCCTGTGCTGGTGGCTGCTCGGCGCCGACGGCCTGATCCGCGACGGCGCCCCGCTGGTCACGGCGGCAGCCCTCTGCGTCTGGTCGCTGTACCGGGCCACCCGGTCCCGTTGATGCCCGGGGTGGGGGCCGGCAGGGGAGGATGAGGGGGTGTGGGACGTCGTGGTGGTGGGGGCGGGGCCGGCGGGAGCGGCCGCCGCGCTCGGCGCACGACGGGCCGGGGCGGCGCGGGTGCTGCTGCTGGACCGGTCCGACTTCCCCCGCGACAAGGCGTGCGGGGACGGCATCGCCGCGCACGCGCTGGACGTCCTCGACGAGCTGGGCGTGACCGGGGCCGTCGACGGCTACCCGCCCCTGCCCGCGCTGCGCCTGGTCGCACCCGGTGGCGGCACCGTCGCCCGGACGCTGCCCCGGCCCGCGTACACGGTGCCCCGCCAGGTGTTCGACGCACGCCTGGTGGCGGCGGCGGTGGCGGCCGGCGCGGAGTTGCGGCGGCACACCGTACGCCGGGTGGAGATCGCTCCCGACCGGGTGGTGCTCGACGGTGAGCTGTCCGCGCGGGCGCTGGTCGGCGCGGACGGCGCCGGTTCGGTGGTCCGGCGCGCGCTCGGGCACCCGGTCAACCCGGACCGGCACCTGGCGCTCGCCATCCGGGGCTACGCGCCGGCCCCGCCCGGGCCGCCCGAACAGCTCATCGTCACCTCGGCGGCGCGCTGGCCCGCGTACGCCTGGGTCTTTCCGATCGGTGACGGTCGCGCGAACGTCGGGTACGGGGAGGTGCTGCGCGGCGAGCCGCTCAGCCGCGCGCACCTGCTGGACCGGATGGCCGCGCTGCTCCCCGGCGTCGACCCGGCCACGGTGACCGGCCTGCGTGCGCACCACCTGCCGCTGTCCACCCACCGGCCGGCGCCCGGGCGGGGCCGGGTGGTGCTGGCCGGGGACGCGCTGTCGCTGATCAACCCGTTCACCGGCGAGGGCATCTTCTACGCGCTGCGCTCGGGGGCGCTGGCCGGCGCGGCGGCGGCCGGCAGTCCGGCCGAGGCCGCCCGGGGGTACGCCGCCGCGCTGCGCGCCCGGCTCGGCACCCACCTGCGGCACAGCTCGGCGGCGGCCTGGCTGGCGCGTCGGCGCTGGGTGGTCGACGCGGTGGTCGGCGCGGCCGGGCGCGACGAGCGGGTCTACCGCACCGTGGTGGAGCTGGGGCTCGGCGACGGGCGGCTGGACGCCCGCACGCTCGCGGCGATCGCCGCTGACGTGCCGCGACCGCGCCGGACCGGCTCGCCGTCGGCTGATACGCCACCGAGACACTGATCTTTCTCACGGGTCGCTACCCTGCAAGGTGATGACTCTGCGGAAACTCCTCTACTCCGTGTACGAGCGCCGGCTGACGGCGAAGCTCGCGGGCAAGCCCGTACCCGCGCATGTCGGCGTGATGTGCGACGGCAACCGCAGATGGGCCCGGGAGATGGGCTTCGTCGACCCGAACGACGGCCACCGGATGGGCGCCGAGCGGATCAAGGAGCTGCTCCGCTGGTGCGACGCGGCCGGTGTCGGGCACGTCACGCTGTGGCTGCTCTCCACCGACAACCTCTCCCGCCCGGCCGCCGAGCTGGACCCACTGCTCCAGATCATCGAGGACCTCACCACCGAGCTGGCCGAGGAGGGCAACCCCTGGCGGCTGCGGATGGTCGGCGCGCTCGACGTGTTGCCGGCGCAGCACGCCGCCGCACTCAAGGCCGCCGAGGAACGCACCCGGGACCGCGACGGCGGGGCTCAGGTCAACATCGCGGTCGGGTACGGCGGGCGGCGCGAGATCGCCGACGCGGTCCGCTCGCTGCTGGCGGAGCACGCCGCGAACGGCGGCACGCTCGAGGAGCTGGCCACCTCGCTCGACGTCGACCACATCTCCGAGCACCTCTACACCAAGGGGCTGCCGGACCCGGATCTGATCATCCGGACCAGTGGCGAGCAGCGACTCTCCGGTTTCATGCTCTGGCAGAGCGCGCACTCGGAGTTCTACTTCTGCGAGCTGAACTGGCCCGACTTCCGCAAGGTCGACTTCCTGCGTGCCCTGCGCTCCTACGCCACCCGCCAGCGCCGATTCGGCACCTGACCGCCGCCTCCCCGTCGATCTTGCACTTCCGGCCCCGCGTGCGCGGCTTTCGTCCCCGTTTGTCGGGGCGGCAAGTGCAAGATCGACGCGGAAAAGCTGGGTCAGGTCAAGTGGCGCAGGGCGTCGGTGAGGAACTCGGCCAGGGCGGCGGGGGAGTCCAGGGTCAGGTCGGCGGCGTCGGCCACCTCGTGCCCGGTCTCCGGGTTGGCCACGGCGACGCAGACCCCGAGGAAGCCGGGGTCGGCGGCGGCGCGGGCGCGCAGCGCGGCGAACGCCTTGATGTCGGAGACGTCGTCACCGAAGTACCAGGCGCCGCCGGCGTCCCGGACCGTCTCGCCGATCACCATGCCCTTGTCCCGGTCGACGGGGGGCTTGAGTTCCAGCACCATCCGGCCCGGCTGGGCGCGCAGGCCAAGCCGCTCGGCCTGGGCGCGGCCCCACTCCTGCACCAGCTCACCGAGCTGCGGGGCGGTACGCCAGTGCAGCGCGACGGAGAGCCGCTTGTACTCGACCAGCGCGCCCGGCGGCAGCTCGGCGCGGGCCTGCTCGGCCAGCTCGGACATGGTGGGCACCCACGGCAGAGCGGCCGGCTCGGTGACCGTCTCACCGCCGGAGTGGCTGTGCTCCAGGCCGTACAGCCCGTACAGGTCGATTCCGGCGAGGCCGCCGAGGTGGTCGCGGAGGAAGTCCACCGGCCGGGCGGAGACGATGGCGATCCGCCGCACGTGCGGGGCGAGCGCCTCCAGCGCGGTGAGCACGTTGGGCGCGGGCCGGACGGCCGTGGGGTCGTCGTCGACCGGCGCCAACGTGCCGTCGAAGTCGAAGAAGAGAACGACGTCCCGTGCGCGATCGGCGGTCGCACGCCAGGCGTGCTCCGCGTTCAACGGGGTCTTCGGCTGCTGGTTGCCCAGATTCAACGGCGGCACGCGCGTCAGCGTACCCCGCGCCGGGCGGCGTATTCGTGGCCGAGATGTGACGTGGGAATGTCGTGGGGATCAGCGTTCGGCGGCTCCCCGTCCCCGGCGCCCGAACGGCACCACTGCCGCCTCCTGCCCGTGGCTGAGCAGGTAGCCCTCCACGAAGCCGGTGTTGCGGTCGCCGGTGTGCGCCTCGATCTCGTTCAGCCGCGCCACCAGGAACTCGGTGAGCGCGCTGACCCGGTCGTTGAGACGATCGTGCAGTTCGGCGACGACGGCGAGGATCACCGCGGTGCCGGCCGTGGTGAGCGCGAAGAGGTTGACGACCAGGGGAAGCTGCCCGCCGTCCAGTACGCCGACCACCACGTTGCCGGTCACGCACGATGTCAGCGACACCACCGCGACCACGACTGCCAACCATTTCAGGGTCATGGACAGACCCCTCCTTCTGTCCCGCAGGGCTGGGTTCGGCTGTGTCCCGTCCCCCCGCCGATGACGAGCCCCTAGCAGTACAAACGTGGACGCTAGCGGGTCCGATCCGTCCCCGAGGCGAAACGATCGGGTCTGACCTTCCGTTCTTTCGCCATCTGAGGAACTACCCGGCCTGTTTCCCCCTATTTCGGACACCGCCCGGCAGTGTCGGGCGATATGCGAGGTAACGAATGGTTTCTCGAATGTGGAATTTCTCCGCGTCCGACACGGTCGGGTCGACCAGCCGGCGCAGCAGCGCCTCCACGTCCGGGTCCATCGGAGGTGGGGTGGGCGTGGCCCGTGGGCCGGCGGCGCGGTCCCAGCCGAGCGCGGTGAAGGCGGCGGCCGGATCGAGCCCGAGGCCCTCGCAGAAGGCGACCACCCGCTCGGCCTCCGGGTCGCTGGCCCAGTCGCCGCGGACCCAGCGGTTGATGGTCTGGCGGGAGACGCCTGTGCGCCGGGAGACCTCGGTGCCGCTCCAGGCCCGCAGCGCTCGCGCGTCGTCGAGCGCACGTCGGACGAAGGTGGCGAAGGCGATCTTCCGCGCGTTGGCCGTCTCGGTCACCCCGTGACGGTACGGCCAGTCGGTCCCGTCGGGCGGTCTCGGCACGCTGCTGTCACGCTGACGTGACGGTGATCGCGGTTTTCCGGTAAACGATCCAGTGCTGCTCCTGAGGGGTGTCACCTGGGCAGAATAGATGGACACGAGTACGGCGGCAAAGGTCTGAAAAGCTGATACTGTCACGCTCATGAGACAACTTACGGTGTGTCACGTGCTTGAGACGACGAGTGCTCACATGCGTCACTCCGCGGGTGCCGAGGGGGTCTCGTGACCGAGCTCGCGACCCGTGCCCAGGCCTTCGGGCTGATCGCGGACGGCGTGTCCGCAGGGCTGAGCGCCCCCTGGCGTCTCTATCTCGCCCGCGGGTGCCGGTACCTCTCACTCAGCGTCGGCGACCGGGGGGAGTGGGACGCCTGGCGTACCCACCTCGGCTGCCCCGAGCTGAGCGTGCGGGTCTACGACTCCGGCGGCGAGATCCGCCGGGCGTCGGTGGCCGAGGTGATCCTCGACGGCTGCCGGATCAGCGTCGAGCTGGTCGAGGAGGTCAGCACCGACGACCTGGAACGCCTGCTGGTGGTCGACCCACTCCCCGGGACGGACGAGCGATGACCCCTTTTCTCGCCGTGGTGCTCGTCCTGGTGCTCGGCTCCACCTGCTACGCGGCCGGTCGCCTGCACGGGCAGCTGAGCTACCGCATCGGCTACCGGTTCGGCTACCGGCAGGGCTACTTCGACGGTGACCGGGGCGCCTGGAACCGTCGCCGTCGAGATGCCCAGGCCGCGATCGCCTCGGCGCTGTCCGCCCCCGGCGCGACAGTGGTGACGTCGGCCGGGCGCTCGGCCGTGCCGTTCGCCGGCACCGCCGTACCGGCCGCTGTCGCCGTGCGGTCCGGCTCCGCCCCGGCCGTCCGGGTCACCGCCACCGCCCAGCTCGGCGCGGTGGGGCGGGCGGGCACCACGTACACCGGATCGTCGTTCGGCGCGGCCGGCGCCGGGCCGAGGGCCGGCACGCTGGCGCGGCGGCCGGGCTGAGGCCCGCACCGCGACGCGGTGCCGCCCGTGGGCGACCGGCCGGGATGCGCGCAGGGGGCATGCATCCCGGCCGGTTCCGGTCCGCCCGTCACCCGAACAGGTGTACGTCCGGCGACTGGCACGCGATGATCCACGCGCACCTCTAGCCCCGCGGCCCCGCGGCGATTAGCGTCTAGGCATGGCGCGGGGTTTTCCCGGGCCAGCCGGACAGCCCGGACCTGCGTCCTCGCACACGGGGCCCGCATCCGACCCCGTGTCCTCCGGGCACCGGAAGAGGCGGAACTCGGGTGGCCGGGTGCCCATCCGCGGAGCAGGCCTGTGACCACTCGCCGTACCCCCGCCGGAGCCGAGCAGCAGACCCCGGCCTCGACCGCCCAGACCCGCCGGACCACCCGCAGCCGCCGCAGCGCCGCTGTCGAGGCCGAGGAGCCCCGACCAGCCGGCCCGGCCTTCGTCCTGGACACCTCGGTCCTCCTCTCCGACCCGGCGGCGTTCCACCGCTTCGCCGAGCACGAGGTGGTGCTGCCGCTGGTGGTCATCTCCGAACTGGAGGGCAAGCGGCACCACCCCGAGCTGGGCTGGTTCGCCCGTCAGTCGCTGCGCATGCTCGACGAGCTGCGGGTACGGCACGGCCGGCTGGACCGGCCGGTGCCCGCCAACGAGCAGGGCGGCACGCTGCGGGTGGAGCTGAACCACACCGACGACGGGGTGCTGCCGCCCGGCTTCCGCAACGAGTCGAACGACGCGCGCATCCTGTCCGTGGCGCTGAACCTGGCCGCCGAGGGGCGTGAGGTCACGCTCGTCAGCAAGGACATGCCGCTGCGGGTGAAGGCGGCCTCGGTCGGCCTGCGCGCCGACGAGTACCGCCACGGCCAGGCCAGCGATCCGACCTGGACCGGCATGGCCGACCTGGACCTGTCCGAGGAGGAGATCGGCCGGCTGTACGCGGGCGAGACGCTCGACGTCGACGCCGCGGCGGGCCTGCCCTGCCACACCGGTCTGGTGCTGCACTCGGGGCGCGGCTCGGCGCTGGGCCGGGTGCTGCCGGACAAGACGGTCCGGCTGGTCCGGGGCGACCGGGAGGCGTTCGGCGTGCACGGCCGCTCGGCGGAGCAGCGGGTCGCGCTCGACCTGCTGCTGGACGAGTCGATCGGCATCGTCTCGCTCGGTGGCCGGGCCGGCACCGGCAAGTCCGCGCTGGCGCTCTGCGCCGGCCTGGAGGCGGTGATGGAGCGGCGCCGGCACAAGAAGGTGATCGTGTTCCGTCCGCTGTACGCGGTCGGCGGCCAGGAACTCGGCTACCTGCCCGGGTCGGAGTCGGAGAAGATGTCGCCGTGGGCGCAGGCCGTCTTCGACACGCTCGGCTCGGTGGTGCACGAGAACGTGCTGGAGGAGGTCACCTCGCGCGGGCTGCTGGAGGTGCTGCCGCTGACCCACATCCGCGGCCGGAGCCTGCACGACGCGTTCGTCATCGTCGACGAGGCGCAGTCGCTGGAGCGGGGCGTCCTGCTCACCGTGCTGTCCCGGATCGGTCAGGGGTCGCGGGTGGTGCTCACCCACGACGTGGCGCAGCGGGACAATCTGCGGGTCGGCCGGCACGACGGGGTGACGGCGGTGATCGAGGCGCTGAAGGGGCATCCCCTCTTCGCGCACGTCACGCTCAGCCGATCGGAGCGTTCTCCGATCGCCGCTATGGTCACCGATCTACTGGAGGACATCCCCGGCTGACCGCCGCTTTTGCCCCACTTTATCCTGATTTTAAGGGTGACGCAGATCACTTTTAGGCCCGGCCATTTCCCACCGGCCTCACTGTGCGCAATGGTGTCCATCGAGCGTCACCGACCACTCGGGAGCCATGCACGCCCCGCAGTCACACCGGTACCGGAGCGCTCGCGGCACCTCGGCGCGGCCCGGTAGGCCACGCGTGCCGCGTCCCTGCCCCCGACGAAGGGAAACTTCGTGAGTCGGCTGTGGAGCCGGTTCGGCGCCCGCACCGCCGCTGTGGCACTGCTCTCCGTGGGCGTGGCCGGCGGCTTCTATCTGGGCGAGGATCGCCAGACCCAGCAGCAGGGCCTGACCGCGCAGGTCGGCCTGGAGGTCGACCAGGCGGAGTACGCGTACCAGCGCGAACGGCTGTCCGACCACCGCGTGGACTCGTCCCGGCAGCGTGCCGCCGAGTACCAGGCGAAGCTGCGTGCCGCCGCGGCGGCGAAGGAGGCCGCCGAGCGGGCCAAGAAGGCCGAGGCGGCCGCCGCCACCCGCAAGAAGGAACGGGAGGCGGCGGAGAGCGAGACGAAGATCAAGCCGTACGACGGCCCGATCCCGTCCTCGTGCGCGGAGTACAGCGGCAACCGGAAGATCGGTTGCGCCGTCATGCTCGACAAGGGCTTCGGCATCGACCAGTTCCCGTGTCTGGACAAGCTCTGGACCAAGGAGAGCGGCTGGAACCCGAAGGCGTCCAACAGCTCCTCCGGGGCCTACGGCATCCCGCAGGCCGTGCCGGGCAGCAAGATGGCCTCGGTCGCGGACGACTGGAAGACGAACCCGGCGACCCAGATCACGTGGGGTCTCGGCTACATCAAGGGCCGGTACGACACCCCGTGCGGCGCCTGGCAGAAGTCGCAGAGTTCAGGCTGGTACTGACGTCGTGACGACGGCGGGACACCCGGGCGGAACCGGGTGCCCCGCCGTCGTCGTACCCGGCCCCGACTGGCGGCCCGCCACTTTTACTGATAGCTCTTGGTAGGTGACCTGGCCTGACAGCCCACGCGGCGGCGACCCTCACCGGTTCGGCACCGATGCGTTCTACGCGGCGCTCGGCCGGGCCTTCGTCGCCATGTGCGCGGTCGTGCCGGTGCTGTTCCTCATCGAGGCGCTCGACGTCGGCCTGCGACTCGGCCTCGACTACACCGCCGGCATCATCCCGCAGCGGATCCAGGGCCTGGACGGTGTCTTCTTCTCGCCGTTCCTGCACGCCGGCTGGAACCACCTCTACAGCAACAGCATCCCGCTGATCCTGCTGGGCACGTTCGTGCTCGCCGCGGGCACCCGCCGGTTCCTCTGGTCCACCGCCGTCATCATCCTGGTCAGCGGCCTGGGCGTCTGGTTCACCGGCTCACCCAACTCGGTGGTGGTCGGCGCCAGCGGCGTCATCTTCGGCTACCTCGGCATCCTGCTCACCCGGGGCGTCGTCGAGCGGAGCTGGTGGAACTTCGCCGTCGGCCTGCTCGTCGGGTTGCTCTACGGCTGGCAGCTGCTCGGCATCCTCCCCACCGACGAGCGCGTCTCCTGGCAGGGCCACCTGTTCGGGCTGCTCGGCGGCGTCGTGGCGGCGATCCTGTTCCGCCGCCGCAGGGACACCGGCGACACCGACCACCTCGGCTCACCGAGGATGACGCTGCCCTGACGGCGCGTTGATCAGACCCCGGGACATGCTTGCCCGCGGCCACCCGCCCGCCTACCGTTTCGGCATCAGCGAGGGTTGATCCCGAAACGGAAAGTGACGGTGAGCCATGCGCGAGGTCGATGTCGCCGTGATCGGGGCCGGTCCCGCAGGGCTCTTCGCCGCCTACTACGCCGGATTCCGCGGGCTCTCCGTGTCGGTCATCGACGCGCTGCCCGAGCCGGGCGGTCAGATCACCGCCATGTACCCGGAGAAGCTGATCCTCGACGTCGCCGGCTTCCCCGCGATCAAGGGCCGCGAGCTGGTCGCGAACCTGGTCGCCCAGGCCGCGCCGTTCCACCCCGACTACCAGCTCGGCGTACGCGCGGAAAAGCTGTCCTACCTCGACGGCCGGCCGGTGCTCGGCCTGGCCGGCGGCGAGCAGCTGAGCTGCGGCGCGGTGCTGGTCACCGGCGGGCTCGGCAGCTTCACGCCCCGGCCGTTGCCGGTCGCGGAGAGCTTCACCGGCGGCGGCATCGTCTACTTCGTGCCGCAGCCGGCCGAGCTGACCGACCGGCACGTGCTCATCGTCGGTGGCGGCGACTCGGCGTTCGACTGGGCCGCCACGCTCGCGCCGCTGGCCCGGTCGGTGACGCTCGTGCACCGGCGGGACCGCTTCCGGGCGCACGCCGCCACCATCGAGCGGGTCCGCGCGCTGCCGGTGCGGATCGTCGTCAACGCCGAGGTGAGCCGCCTGTACGGCGAGGAGACGGTCACCGGCGCCGAGCTGACCGTACGCGGCGGCGAGGCGGAGACGCTGCCGGTCGACACGGTGGTGGCCGCGCTCGGCTTCACCGCCGACCTCGGCCCGCTCGCCGAGTGGGGGCTGAACATCGACCGGCGGCACATCGTGGTGGACAGCGCGATGGCCACCAACCTGCCCCGGGTGTTCGCCGCCGGCGACATCACCGAATATCCGGGCAAGGTCCGCCTGATCGCCACCGGCTTCGGCGAGGCGGCCACGGCTGTGAACAACGCGGCTGTCGTCATCGACCCGACCGCGCACCTGTTCCCCGGTCACTCCTCCGACGGCACCTGACGCCGCATCCTCACCGTTCCGTGGCCGGAGCGCGACTGTCCGCGCCCACGATGGACGGATGCGCCCCTCCGAGTCGACAGCACCCGACGGTGCCCGGATTTCGCTCGCCTGGCTGGGTCATCCGGGAACCGTGCTCTCGTTGATCGTGCTGGTGCTCAACGACCATGTGTTCAAGGCGGCCTTTCCGGGCCTGGTGACCGGCAAGCTGAGCGACGTCGCCGGGCTGGTGCTCGCGCCGCCGCTGGTGGCGGTGCTGGTGACGCTGGCCGTGCCCGGGCTCCGGCCCCGGGCCGTCGCCGGTTTCGCGCTGGGTTCGGTCGGTGCCGGTTTCGCGCTGGTCAAGAGCAGTGGGTACGCCGCGACGGCCGCCTCCGGCCTGTGGAGCGTGGTGAGCGGGCCGTCGCTGATCCGGGCCGACCGGACCGACCTGCTCACCCTGCCGGCGCTCGCGGTGGCCGCGTGGACGTGGAAGGCGGCACGGCGGGACCCGGTGGGGCACCGAGCCGCCCGGCTGGTCCGGCTGGTCGTGCTGCTGCCGGCGGCGCTCGTCGCGGTGGCGGCCACGAGCCCGATCGAGCGCCCCGACGCGGTCGCCACCAAGGTGGTCGACGGTCGGCTGGCCGCCGGCGCCGCCACCGGCCCGATGTCGGCGGAGGAGGGCATCCCCACCTGGTGGCGGATCAGCGACGACGCCGGCGTCACGTGGCGCGACCCGGTGGACGCCGAGCAGGAGGCCCTGTGGAAGCGCGTGCCGACCAGGATCGGACCGGACCACCCGGTGTGCGTTGCCGCCACGCCCCAGCGTTGCTACCGGGTGGCGTCGGGCCGGATCCGCGTGGAGGAGAGCGACGACGCCGGACGGACCTGGCGACTGTCCTGGGAGATCCCCGAGAAGCAGCGGGAGTTGTTGAAGGCCCGCTACGAGGAGGCCGGGCCGGACGGGAAACGGATCACCGGTCAGGACCTCGCCGTACTCGACGTCCCCGGTGGCGGACACGTGGTGCTGGTGGCGAACGCCCGGGACGGTTTCGCGTTGCGTGACGTCGCCGGCAGGTGGCAGCGGATCGGTTTCCCGGGTGGCCGGTGGGAAGGGGAGCCGCCGCCGCTGGGC
This sequence comes from Micromonospora sp. HB375, assembly GCF_017872985.1. NCBI lineage: Bacteria > Bacillati > Actinomycetota > Actinomycetes > Micromonosporales > Micromonosporaceae > Micromonospora > Micromonospora sp. HB375. Next base: position 807,068 of record NZ_JAGGJO010000001.1, read on the forward strand.
ATGATCTCGCCGGGGGACCGTTACGACGACACGGTCCGTGCGCTGCTGCTGGTGCCGGCGTTGGTCGTGCTGGTGCTTCTGGTCGCCCGGACAGGGGCCGGACGGGCGTCCGGTCACGGCTCGTCGCTGCCTGTCCTCCAGGGCGCGCTCCAGGTCCTGATCGCGATGCTGCTGTTCGCGGTCTGGACGAGCGAGAACACCACGCTGGTCAGACTGGCTCCGCTGGTCGTCGTGCCGCTGTTGCTGGGCGCCGCGGTGCTCACCCTCGTCTCGCGCGATCTGCGGGCGGCGCCCGGCCGGTGGGTCGCCGAGGTGCTGGCCGCCGCGGGCCTCACCGCGGCGCTGGCCGGGGCGGCGATGGTGGGATGGCTGCACGGCCGACCGGTGTACGCCGGGACAGCCGTCGTGCTCGCCGTGCTCGGCACGGTGCCAGGGCTGCTGCTCGGCTGGCGGGCGGCCCGGCTGATCGGGCCGTGGCGACCGCCGTACGAGCCGCCGTACCCGCCGGCGGTCCCGGTGGACGGCTCGCGGCCCGGCTGACCCGGCGTCAGGGCAGGCCGATGAGGTCCGCCATCAGGCCGATCTGGTGGTCGAAGTACTCGTCGCGGTGCGGCAGCGCCCGGTTGATCCGGCCGAACAGCTCGAAGCTGATCAGCCCGAACAGCTGGGTCCAGCCGGCCATGCCGCGGGCCAGCAGCGCGGGCGGCACGTCCATGCCGATCTGCTCGACCAGTTCGGCCACGTCGCCGCGCAGCGGCTCGGGCAGTTCCTGGTCGGGCGGGGCGAGCCGGCCGGTGGCCAGCCCGTCGCGCAGGATGCCGATCAGCGTCAGCGGTGGACGCTGGGCCGGCACGATGGTCTCGTCGGGGGCTGCGTACCCGGGCACCGGGCTGCCGTAGAGCAGCGCGTACTCGGCGGGGTGGGCCAGCGCCCAGGCGCGGGCGGCCCGGCAGGCGGCGAGCCAGCGTCCGCGCAGGTCGGCCTGGTCGGCGGCGGCGTCGGCCGCCTCCACCGCGTCGCCGAGCGCGTCGTACGCCTCCAGGATCAGCGCGGTGAGCAGGTCGTCTCGGCTGGGGAAGTAGCGGTAGATCGCCGAGGAGACCATGCCGAGGTCCCGGGCGACCGCGCGCAGCGAGAGGTTCGCGCCGTCGGTGTCCAGGTGGCGGCGGGCCACCGTCTTGATCTCTTCGATCATTCCGGCGCGGACCCGGGCGCGCAGTGAGGGAGCGACCATGCCCTCACTCTGCCACGGATGAGAGCAGCAATCAAAAGAGAGAGCACTGCTCTTGACGTCGACCTGCATTTGAGTCATGCTCTGTTTCGAGAGCGGTGCTCTCGCTTCGGACAACTGCTTCAGAAAAGGTGGATCTGTCATGGCCCTGCATGTGATCGTCGGCGCCGGCCCCGTCGGCACCGCCACCGCCGACCTGCTCGCCGAGCGCGGCGAGCAGGTACGGGTGGTCACCCGGCGCGGCACCGGCCCGGAGCACCGGGCGGTCGAACTGGTGGCCGCCGACGCCGCCGACGCGGACCGGCTCACCGAGCTGACCAAGGGCGCGGCCGCGCTCTACAACTGCGCCAACCCGGCCTACCACAGGTGGGCGACGGACTGGCCGCCGCTGGCCGCCGCCCTGCTCACCGCCGCGGAGCGCAGCGACGCCGTGCTCGCCACGGTCGGCAACCTCTACGGGTACGGCCCGGTCGACGCGCCGATGACCGAGGCGACCCCGCTCGCCGCCACCGGCGTCAAGGGCCGCGTCCGCAACCGGATGTGGGCCGACGCGCTGGACGCACACCGCGCCGGCCGGGCCCGGGTCACCGAGGTCCGCGGCTCCGACTACATCGGGCTCGGCGGCAACTCGCTGCCCATGATGGTGCTGCCCAAGGTGCTCGCCGGGCAGCGGGTGTTCCTGCCTGTCGACTGGGACGCCCCGCACACCTGGACGTACGTGCCGGACGTCGCCCGTACCCTCGTCACGGCCGCGACCGACCCGCGCGCCTGGGGACGGGCCTGGCACGTGCCGAGCCCGCCGCCGGTGCCCATGCGGCACCTGGCCGAGCGGGCGGCGCAGCGGGCCGGCGTGGCGTCGCCACGGCTGGCCCGGATGCCCTACCCGGTGCTCTGGCTCGGTGGCCTGGCCGACCCGTTCGCCCGCGAGATGCGGGAGACCGCGCACCAGTTCGCCGCGCCGTTCGTGATGGACTCCAGCGCCGCCACCAGCACGTTCGGGATCGAGGCGACGCCGCTGGACCGCGTCGTCGACGAGATGGTCTCCGGCCTGCGCGCCCCGGCCCCCGCCGCCCGTTAGGGGCGGGGGCGGGACGCCGCCGGGCTCACTCCTGCTCGGCCAGCGGGCGGCCGTCGAAGTCGACGGCCGAGTAGAGGGCGAGCTTCTCCAGGCGGTGGTACGAGTCGATCACCCGGATCGTGCCGCTCTTGGAGCGCATCACGATCGACTGGGTGTACGCGCCACCGGAGCGGTAACGCACGCCGCGCAGCAGGTCGCCGGAGGTGACGCCGGTGGCCACGAAGAAGCAGTTGTCGCCGGTGACCAGGTCGTCGGTGAACAGCACCCGGTCCAGGTCGTGCCCGGCGTCCAGCGCCTTGCGGCGTTCCTCGGCGTCCTTCGGCCAGAGCTTGGCCTGCATCATGCCGCCCATGCACTTCAGCGCGCACGCGGCGGTGATGCCCTCCGGGGTGCCACCGATGCCCATCAGCACGTCCACGTCCGACTCGCCGCGGGCCGCCGCGATGGCCCCGGCGATGTCGCCGTCGGAGATGAACCGGATCCCGGCCCCGGTACGCCGGATCTGCTTGACCAGGTCGTCGTGGCGCGACCGGTCCAGCACGCACACGGTCACCTCGGCGGCGTCGGTGCCCTTGACCTTCGCGATCCGGTGGATGTTCTCGGCCACCCCGGCGTTGATGTCGACCACGTCGGCGTACATCGGGCCGACGGCGAGCTTCTCCATGTAGAAGACGGCGCTCGGGTCGAACATCGCGCCGCGCTCGGCCACCGCGAGCACGGCGAGCGCGTTCGGCATGCCCTTGCTCATCAGCGTGGTGCCGTCGATCGGGTCGACCGCCACGTCCACCTCGGGGCCGGTCCCGTCGCCGACCTCCTCGCCGTTGAACAGCATCGGCGCGTTGTCCTTCTCGCCCTCGCCGATCACCACGACGCCGCGCATCGGGATGGAGTTGATCAGCTTGCGCATGGCGTCGACCGCTGCGCCGTCGCCGCCCTCCTTGTCGCCCCGGCCGACCCAGCGGCCGGCGGCCATCGCCGCGGCCTCGGTCACCCGTACCAGATCGAGGGCGAGGTTGCGGTCGAGATCCTGGGGCGTCCGCGTCCTGGTGGTTGTCATGGCGGCCTCCTCGCGACGTTGCGGGGTGGGACCGGCGGTCGTCGCCGCCGGTTTTGTCGCTGATCCTCACACGATCTCAGGTTCGCGGTCCCGGCGGGGCGGAGGAGGCCAGGATCACGCCTCCCGGCGGGCTGCGACAATGGCCGGGTGGAAGCCGCACAGCCTGCCGACCGCGCACCGACCGACGCCACCCCGCCGGACGGCCAGCCACCGGTCCGACCGGGTGGCGGCCCGACCCCGCCCGAGGGCCAGCCCGCACTCGTCGCGGAGCAGGGCGAACCGGCCGCCGCGGGCGACACGCCCGCGCCGCCCGCCGGTAAGGAGAAGGCCCGCTCCGAGCGGTCGCCGAAGGACATGGCGCTGTCCCTGCTGATCCTGCTGGTCCCGATCGCGCTGCTGCTCGCCTTCTACCGCGGCTTCCTCGGCGGCGACTCGCCGGTCACCGTCGACCCGGCGCCCGCGCTGGAACAGGCCCGCTCCGCGAACGTCTTCCCGGTCAGCGCGCCGACCGGTCTGGGCGACGACTGGCGTACGGTGAACGCCCGCTTCCGGACCGAGGCCGACGGCTCGACGCTGCGGATCGGGTACGTGACCCCGGAGGGCCGCGGCGCGCAGCTCGTGGAGAGCAACGTCCCGGCGGAGAAGCTCCTCCCGGCCGAGCTGAGTGAGGGCCGGCCGCAGGGGGCGGCCGACCTGCCCGACGGGCTGAGCTGGCAGCGCTACACCGCCCGCGGCAACGAGCAGGCGCTCGTCCTGCTGGAGCCGAACCGCACCGTGATCGTGGTCGGCGACGCCGGGGAGACGGAGCTGCGCAGGCTCGCCACGTCACTGCGCTGACGTCCTCCCTCCGGGTGAGGCGGGATTGCGGATCCCCGCTTCCGGGAACAGAAGGGACATCGAGCCCGGACGACCCACCTGGAGAGGTTGACGTGAAGATACGACGCTTCAGCGCCACCGCGTTCGCCGCGGCGCTGCTCATTCCCGGCCTGGCGGCCTGCAACGGCGACGCGACGACCTCCGGCGCCTCCTCGACCCCGAGCGCCTCCGGCAGCGTCGCACCGAGCGCCACGGCGTCCAGCAGCGCGGCCAAGCAGGCCCTGCTCGACTCCACGAACGCGATCCGTGAAGGGAACTTCAAGTTCACCATGACCGGCGCGGGCTCCACCGCCGAAGGGCAGGTGCACGAGCCGAGCCAGAGCGCCGACATGCGGATGACCATCGGCGACCCGTCGTCAGACCTGATGATGAAGCTGGACCTGATCCACGCCAAGCCGGACAGCTGGGTGAAGCTGGAGCTGGGCGGCACGGCGGCGACCCAGATCCCCGGCGTGAAGAACCTCAACACCGGCAAGTACCACCACCTCGACCAGAACCGGATCAAGGGCAACCGGGCGCTGGGCTTCGACTTCGAGAAGCTCGACCCGGCCGGCAGCGCCGTGCTCACCCAGGGCATCACCGAGGTACGGCAGACCGGCGAGGGCACGTACGAGGGCACCGTCGACGTGTCCAAGGCCGCCGAGGCGGGCTCGCTCGACCCGGCCGTGATCACCGCGCTCGGCGCGCAGGCCCAGTCCGTGCCGTTCACCGCCAAGGTCGACACGCAGGGCCGGCTCAGCGAGATGGTGCTCAAGATCCCGGCGGCCGGGCAGAACGCCGCGCAGGACCTGAAGATCACCTACACCGACTACGGCAACGCGTCGGCGGCCCAGAAGCCCCCGGCCGACCAGGTCGTCGAGGCGCCCGCCGAGCTGTACAACCTGTTCAACTGACCTCCGCGGTGGGGTTCGGCGATCACGCCGGACCCCACCGTCAGTCCTCGGCGCGCTGCCGCGCGGCGTCGATACGGGCGCGCGCGCCGTCCAGCCAGCGCTGGCACACCCCGGCGAGTTGCTCGCCGCGCTCCCAGAGGGCCAGCGACTCCTCCAGCGAGGTACCACCGGCCTCCAGCTTCTCCACCACCGAGGCCAGCTCGGCGCGGGCCTGCTCGTAGCTGAGCTGCTCGTCCTTCGTCCCGGTCATCGTCTCTCTTTCCTCAGCCGTCGACGGTGGCGGTCAGCTCGCCCTCGGCGAGGCGTACCCGCAGTGGATCGCCCTTGGCGACCTCGGAGGCCGCGCGGACGACGTGGCCGTCGGCGCGCTGCACGATCGCGTAGCCGCGCTCCAGCGTCGCGGCCGGGGACAGCGCGCGCAGCCGGGCCAGCGTGTGCCGCAGGTCGTCGGTGGCCCCCCGCAGCCGGTGCTCCAGGGACCGGCCGGCGCGGTCACGCAGCGCCGACACGTCCACCGCCCGCTGCTCGACCATCACCTGCGGCCGGGCCAGCACCGGGCGGGAGCGCAGCAGGTCGATCCGGTGCTGCTCCCGGTCGACCAGGTGGCGAACGGCCCGTTCCAGCCGGGACCGGGCCTGGCCGATCAACCGGACCTCCTCGGTCAGGTCCGGCACGATGCGCTTGGCCGCGTCGGTCGGGGTGGAGGCGCGCACGTCGGCCACGTAGTCCAGCAGCGGCGCGTCGGTCTCGTGGCCGATCGCGCTGACCACCGGCGTGCGGCAGGCGAAGACCGCCCGGCACAGCGTCTCGTCGGAGAAGGGCAGCAGATCCTCGATGCCGCCACCGCCCCGGGCGATGACGATCACGTCGACCGCCGGATCGGCGTCGAGCACCTTCAGTGCGCCGACGATGTCCGGCACCGCGCTCGGCCCCTGCACCGCCACGTTGATCGTGCGGAAGTCGACGGCGGGCCAGCGGCGGCGGGCGTTCGTCAGCACGTCCCGCTCGGCCGCCGAGGCGCGGCCGGTGATCAGGCCGACCCGGCCCGGCAGGAACGGCAGCCGCCGCTTGCGGGACCGGTCGAACAGGCCCTCGGCGGCGAGCAGCTTCTTGAGCTTTTCCAGCCGGGCCAGCAGCTCACCGAGGCCGACCTGGCGGATCTCGTCGGCGCGCAGGCTGAGCGTGCCCCGCGCGGCGTAGAACTCGGGCTTGGCGTGCAGCACCACCCGGGCGCCCTCGCGCAGCTCCGGCGCGCCGGCGTCCAGCACGTCGCGGTTCGTGGTGACGGTGAGGCTCAGATCGGCCGACGGGTCGCGCAGCGTGAGGAAGACGGTGCTCGCGCCGGGACGGCGGCTGATCTGCGCCACCTGGCCGTCGACCCACACCCAGCCGAGGCGGGCGATCCAGGCGCCGACCTTCTGGCTGACCACCCGGACCGGCCACGGCTCCTCGGCCGTGCTCCGCCCGTCCGGCTTGCTCTGCCCGTCCGGCTTGCTCTGCCCGTCCTCTCCCGCGCTCACCAGCCCACCCTACGGCCCGGGACCGACAGCGCCCGCGCGCGCCTCGCGGCCGCTGCCGCACGGGAGAGCGCCACGTACGATGGGCGGGTGACTGACGCTGAGACGACTCCCCGGACCGGCAAGCGCGTGCTCCTAGCCAACCCCCGCGGCTACTGCGCGGGCGTGGACCGGGCGGTGCAGACCGTCGAGGAGGCGCTGAAGCTCTACGGCGCGCCGATCTACGTGCGTAAGCAGATCGTGCACAACAAGCACGTGGTGCGCACGCTGGAGGCCCAGGGCGCGATCTTCGTGGAGGAGAACGAGGAGGTGCCGGAGGGCGCCACCGTCATCTTCTCCGCCCACGGCGTCGCCCCCGAGGTGTACGAGCAGGCCAAGGAGCGCTCGCTGCGGGCGATCGACGCCACCTGCCCGCTGGTCACGAAGGTGCACCACGAGGCCCGGCGGTTCGCCGCGCAGGACTACGACATCCTGCTCATCGGGCACGAGGGGCACGAGGAGGTCATCGGCACCGCCGGTGAGGCGCCCGCCCACATCCAGCTCGTCGACGGCCCCGACGGCGTCGACAAGGTCACCGTGCGCGACCCGGAGAAGGTGGTCTGGCTGTCCCAGACCACGCTGTCGGTGGACGAGACGCTGGAGACCGTGGCCCGGCTCAAGAAGCGCCTGCCGTTGCTCCAGTCGCCGCCCAGCGACGACATCTGCTACGCCACCTCCAACCGCCAGCACGTGGTCAAGGAGATCGCCCCCGAGTGCGACGTGGTGATCGTGGTCGGCTCGCGCAACTCCTCGAACTCGGTCCGGCTGGTCGAGGTGGCGCTGGACGCCGGCGCCCGCGCCGGGCACCTGGTCGACTTCGCGCACGAGATCGACGACGCCTGGCTGGCCGGGGCGAGCACTGTGGGTGTGACCTCCGGCGCGAGCGTCCCGGACGAGCTGGTCCAGCAGGTGCTCGCGCACCTGGCCGAGCGCGGCTTCGGCGACGTCGAGGAGATCACCACCGCCGACGAGCGGCTGACGTTCTCGCTGCCGCAGGAACTCAAGCGCGACATGAAGGCCGCCGCCGCGGCGCGCGGCTGACGGGAACGCAACGGCCGTCCGCCGCGTCCAACCGACCATGAAGACTCCTCGTACGGTGCTCGTCGCACTGCTCGCCGGCCTCGCGCTGACCGCCTGCGCCGCACCCGGCGACGGGTCCGCCGATCCCAGCCCCAGCCCGAGTACGACGGGAGCCGCCCCGGTGACCAGCCAGCCCGATCCCGGCACCGGCCCGAGCCGGCCGGACCCCTCCTGGAAGGGCGGCCCGTCGACGCCGCCGGGCGTCGGCGGCACCGTCATCACCGGAACCGTGCAGGCCGGGGTCGAGCCGAACTGCCTGCTGCTCGACGGCCACCTGCTCGTCGGCGGCCCCCGCGACGTGCTCAAGGCCGGCGCCCGGGTCGAGGTCACCGGCCGTCCCGAACCGGGCATGATGACCACCTGCCAGCAGGGCACCCCGTTCGTGGTCGAGTCCGCCCGCCCCGCCTGACGACACGAATGAGCCCCGCCCCCTGCGAGAGGGGACGGGGCTCCGTCGTGTCAGCGGATCAGTTGACCGCGAGAACCTCCACCGAACCGCGGCCGACGACCGCGCCCTCGGTGGTGGTCACGGCCATGTCGCCGTACAGCTCCCGGCCGGCGGCCGGGGTGGACAGGGCGGTCACCGAACCCGTGAGGGTGGCGGTGGCGCCGTTGGCCAGCGACAGCGGCGTGGACGACGCGGAGAGCGTGCCCAGCTCCGGGGAGGCGAACGAGTCCCGGTAGTCGTACGCGGTGCTCGGGTCGCTCATCGAGTAACCGTCGACCACGACGCGGTAGGTGCCCGGCGCCGGGTTGGTCAGCGTGACCGCCTCCTCCGAGTCACCGTCGGCCGACTGGCCCACCCGGGTGGTGCCCAGGAAGACCGTCAGGTCCAGGTCGGCGCTCAGGTCGGACGGGTTGCCGATCCGCGCGGTGAACGAGGTGGCGCCCGCCGGCACCTCCACCAGGTACTCCTGGCTCGCGCCCTGGGTGATGCTGGGCCGCTCGGACCGGACGCTCGCCAGCGGACCGCCGACGCCGGTCACCTGGACCGGACCGAACGCGTTGGTCAGCTTCCAGCTCACCGGAGCCGGCGTACCGGCGGTGACCGACGGGAGCTGCACCACGGCCGGCTCCACCTTCACGCCCTGCACGCGGGCCTGCAGCCGGAACGGGTTGTCCAGCGCCGGCGAGGTGCGGCGCGCTTCCACCTCGATCTCCCACACACCCGGGATCGGGTTCTGGTAGTCCCGCTCCTGCGGCTTGCAGACCGCGGCGTCGGAGAAGTTGGTGTAGCAGGCGGTGCTGGCGGTGCTCTCGACCGGCACGCCGTACGGGTTGATGGCGATGAAGCGGGTCTGCGAGCCGGTCGCGATGCCGGACAGGTTGACCTGCAGCGCGCCCGCGCCCGGCGGGACGGTCACGAAGTACGACCGGAAGTTGTTCCGCTCGACCGAGCCCTCGGCCGAGAAGGAGTACGCCGGAGCGGACACCGGGTTCGAGGCGACCACGACGGTGGCGACCTCGAAGTCGACCACGTTGGTGGCCGGGTCGTCGACGGTCATGATGGCGCCGTGCGCGCCGGCCGTCATCGGCTTGGCCTTCACCTTGACCGTGACGGTCTTGTTCAGCGGCAGCCAGACCACCTTGGGGGCGGAGTAGGTGCCGTCGTTGCCGCGGAACGCGACCTCGTGCTTGATGCCCTTGTTCGGGCCGCTGGTCCGGGTCAGCTTGACCTCGTAGTGGCGGCTCTCCTTGACCTTCTGGCCACCACGGTCGGCGGCGCAGCGGTTGTAGAGGCCGGTGCCGACGTTCGGGTTCGGCACGAACGTGCCGGAGGCCCGGTCGTAGCGGGTCAGGTTCGGCGACAGCTCGGTGCAGACCGGCGCCTCGGAGGTGTACGTGCGGGTCGGCACGCCCTTGGCGAGCAGGCTCCACGCGCCCGGCACGTTGAACATGCCGTAGCCCTGCGCGTACGTCGGGACGCCGGCGATCGGCTGGGCCGAGGTGTAGACGGCCCGGCGCAGCGCGGCCGGGGTGACGCCCTTGCCGGTCGCCTTGGCGGCCGACAGCAGCAGCGCGGCGGCGCCGGTGGCCTGCGGTGCGGCCATCGAGGTGCCGTTGAGCATCTGGTAGCCCGGGGGCAGCGGGTAGCCCGCCTCCGGCACCGGGTTGCCCGGCTGCCAGGTCGGCGCGGTGGAGATGGCCGAGCCGGGGGCGGCGATGTTCGGCTTGAAGCCGCCGTCCTCACGCGGGCCGCGCGACGAGAAGTTGAACAGCGCGTTGTCCTTGCGGACCACCGAGCCATAGTTGGCCAGCCAGGTGTCCTTGCTGACGCTCGCCGCGACGCTCACCACGTCGGTGGCCACCGACGGGTCGCCGACGGTGTTCAGGCCCGGGCCGGAGTTGCCGGCCGAGATGAACAGCTGCACGCCGTAGGTGTTGATCAGGTCGTTGTAGAGGACCGCGCGGGCGTTCGAGCCGTCGTTGAGCGCGGGCAGACCGCCGATCGACATGTTCACCACGTCGACCTTGCGGTTGATGACCAGGTCGGCCATGCCGGTGGTGAGCGCCGCCGCGGTGCAGCCGCCACCCCACGAGCAGGCGCGGGCGGAGACCAGCTTGGCACCCGGGGCGGCGCCGTCGAAGGCGCTGTTGCCGAGCATGTCGTTGGCGGCGGTGATGCCGGCGACGTGGGTGCCGTGGGTGCTCTCGATGATGCCGATGTTGACGTAGTCGACCAGGCCCGGGCCGCCGGCCGGCGTGGTGTCCACGTTGCGCCGGTACTCGACGACGAACGGGATCTGCTCGCGTACCGCGGTGGCCGGGTTGTCCGTGCCGAAGTGGCCGACCTGGAACTTCTCCTTGTACGGCCGCATCACCTCGTCGTCGGTGAAGTCGTTGTTCTGGTTCGCGTCGACGCGGACGTCACCGTTGGCGGGGTTGTAGAGCACGCCCCAGAAGTCGGTGGTGTCGCCGTCGCGGTTGAGGTCGCCGCGCGCGTCGCTGTTCGCGGTGATGTTCTCGCGGAACACGTTGAACCGGTAGTTGCCGGCCGGCGCGGTCCAGGTGCCCAGCGAGGTGGTGAACGTCGGGCCGCTGACCTCGGTCAGCATCGGTCGCCAGGAGGCATCCTCCAGCGGGTCGGTGGCGGTGACCCAGTCGACGATCTTGCGCTCGCCGGTGGTGGTCGTCTGCAGCGCCGGCTGGTCGAGGTCCACACCGGAGTCCATGATGCCGATGGTGACGCCGCGGCCGTCCCACTGCGGGTTCGCGGCCTTGAAGGCCTCCGCGCCGGTCTCGTTCGTCGGCATGTACGGGTTCACCGCGCCGGTGTCACCGCCCGGCCCGGCCAGCGTCTGGGCCTGCGCGGCGGTCTTGGCGCCCTTCGGGGCCGCCTCCGGCGCCGGGTCGGGGAGCTTGATGGTCTCGTCCAGGTCGACCGCGGCGACACCGGGCAGCGTGGCGGCCTTGAGCGCCTTGTCGGTGGGGACCTTCGCCAGCACGTAGCCGATCTGGTCGTACCGCTGGCTGACGGTCGCGCCCAGGCCGGTCAGGCCGTCGACGACCTTCTTGGCCGATCCCTTCTTGGCCGCGATGATCATCGTGACGGTCGGCGCGTTCTTCGCCTCGGCCTCGTCGAGCAGCTTGGCGTCGTGTGCGCCCAGTGCCTTCGCGGCGGTCGGCTGCGAGGGTTGCGGGGCGGCGGGGGCGGCGCTCGCGGTGCCGGCGCCACCTCCGACGGTGAGGGCGCCGGCCGCGAGGACCGAGGCCAGGAGCGCGGCGGACGGTCGCCGGCTGCGCGTGCGGGGTTTACTCAACGTTCTCTTCCTCCAGAGAACAGGGCCCCCGAGGGGCAGGGCACGTGTGACGGTGATCCTGCGTGCCAGGACGGCAGGTGTCACTACTCGGCCCAGGTTTGTGATCAGTCCGTGATGGAAATCGGCCTACGTCAACACGTGCGACGTGTTAGGCGTCAACGTCGGTCGACCGCTCGGCCGATGTGGACGGCGGACCCAGCAACTCGGGCGCCTGCGGCTGCCTCGGCGCCAGCTCGACCTGCGCCGGGGCGGCCAGCTCGTCGTCGGAGACGCCCAGCTCGGCCAGCTTCCGCGCGCTCACCAGCACCCGGGCCTCCAGCGAACCCACCGCCCGGTTGTACGCCGTCACCGCCCCGCCCAGCGAGCTGCCCAGCTTGCCGACGTGGTCGCCCAGCGTGGACAGCCGCCCGTACAGCTCGCGGGCCAGCGAGTGGACGGTCGCCGCGTTGCGCGCCAGCGCCTCCTGCCGCCACGAGTAGGCCACCGTGCGCAGCAGCGCCACCAGCGTGGCCGGAGTGGCCAGCACCACGTTGCGGGCGAACGCGTGCTCCAGCAGCGTCGGGTCGCGTTGCAGGGCCACGTCGAGGAACGGGTCGGCCGGCACGAACAGCACCACGAACTCCGGCGTCTGGTCGAACGCCGACCAGTAGGACTTGGCGGCCAGGCCGTCGACGTGCGCGCGCAGGTGCCGGGCGTGCGCGTCCAGGTGGGTGTCACGCCCCCGCTCGTCGCGCGCCTCCATCGCGGTCAGGTACGCGTCGAACGGCGCCTTCGCGTCCACCACCACCGTCCGGCCGCCGTGCAGCCGGACCACCAGGTCGGGGCGTACCCCCTGGTGGTCGGTCGCGGCGGTGACCTGCTCGCTGAAGTCGCAGTGCTCCAGCATGCCGGCGGCCTCGACGATCCGGCGGAGCTGGTGCTCGCCCCAGCGGCCCCGCACCTGCGGCGCGCGCAACGCGGCCACCAGCTGCTTGGTCTCGGTGCGCAGCTCGCCGGAGACCGCGCTCATGGACCGCACCTGCTCGCGCAGCTCGGCGTACGCGTCGACCCGGTCCCGCTCCAGCTCCGCCACCCGCTGCTCGTAGCGGCGCAGCGTGTCGTGCAGCGGCGCCACCGCCCGGGCCACCGCCTCCTGCGACTGCGCCGTGGCCTCGTAGCTCAGCGCCCGCATGGACTGCTCCAGCCGGCCCTCGCCCGCCTTGGTCGCGGCGAGAGTCGCCTCCAGGCGGGCGATGTCGGTCGCCGCGCGCGCCCGCGCGGCCAGCCAGCCCACCGCGCCGCCCGCGGCGAGGCAGAGCACCACCACGGCCAGCGTCGCAAAGCTCATGGCCAAGAGCTTGCCAAACGGGTACGACGTGCGCCCGGTGGGTACGTTCGAGTCATGGAGTTCGCGTTGTGGCTGTTCCTGATCCTGCTGCTCGGAGGTGCGTTCATGTTCTGGCGGAGGGGGAGCAGATCGCGTCGCTCGAACGAACTGGCCGACGCCCGCGCCGAGGCGCAGCGGTGGTACGAGCGGCTCGGCGGCCAGCTGATGAACCTGCACGGCGACGCCCCGGCGGTCCGGCAGGCGCTCGCCGACGCGGGTGAGCGCTACAACGCGGCCGGTTCCCAGTTGGAGCAGGCGAGCACGCCGCGCCAGTTCGGGCTGGCCCGGGAGACCGCGCTGGAAGGGCTGGCGTACATCCGGGCGGCGCGTACCGCGATGGGCATCGACCCGGGCCCGGAGCTGCCGCCGCTCGCCGCCGCCCAGGGCGCGGGCGCGCTCACCAAGGAGCGTCAGGTCGACGTGCAGGGGCAGACGTTCCGGGCCGGACCGCAGCCGGGCAACGCGACGCCCTACTACTACCCGGGTGGCCGGTTCCAGGGGCGGCCGGTGCCGGCCGGCTGGTACTCCACGCCGTGGTGGAAGACCGCGCTCGGCGCCGGCGTCGGTGTGGTCGGCGGTCTGCTGATCGCCGACGCGCTGTTCTCGCCCGCGTTCGCCGACCCCGGGTACGGCTACGACGCCGGCTACCAGGAGGGCTTCGGCGACGGCCAGGACTTCGGCGACCAGGGCGGAGACGTGGGCGGCGGTGGCGACTACGCCGGTGGCGACTTCGGCGGCGGGGACTACGGCGGTGGCGACTTCGGTGGCTTCGGCGGCGGAGATTTCGGCGGTGACTTCGGCGGCGGCGACTTCTAGCCTGCACCGCCGCGCCGGGCGCGGTGCGCCGCGCGTCGGGCGCTGCTCGCGACGCGCCGCGCGCAGGCGTTAAGAAGGGCCCCCTCTTATGCACGAGGCGTTAAGAGGGGGCCCTTCCTTACACCTCAGCCGGTGTTGCGCATGCCGGCGGCGATGCCGTTGACGGTGGTCAGCAGCGCCCGCTCCAGCGCCGTACCGTCGTTCGGGGCACGCCGCCCACCCGGCGCGGTCGCCACCGCCCGCCCGGCCGCACCTGATTCGCGGTACTGCCGCAGCAACGCCACCTGGAGGTGGTGCAGCGGCTCCAGGTAGGTGTCCCGCACGGCGAGCGTGCGCTGCAGCACGGGGGAGTTCTCCAGCAGCGCCGGCGAGCCGGTGACGGCCAGCACCTCCTGCTTGGTCAGCTCGTACTCCTGCTCGATCTTGTCGAAGATCGGGTGCAGCTTCTTCGGCACCAGCGTCTCCACGTACCGCCGGGCGATGGTCAGGTCGGTCTTGGTCAGCATCATCTCGACGTTCGACAGGAACGTGCGGAAGAAGTGCCAGTTCCGGTTCATCTCGGCGAGCACGTCGGCCAGCCCGGCCGCCCGCGCGGCGGCCAGCCCGGAGCCCACGCCGAACCAGCCCGGCACGATCTGCCGGGTCTGCGTCCAGCCGAACACCCACGGGATGGCCCGCAGGCCGGACAGGCCGGCGCCGGTGTTCGGGCGCTTCGCCGGCCGGGAGCCGATGTTCAGCGCGCCGAGCAGCTCGGTCGGCGTGGAGGCCCAGAAGTACGCGGGCAGGTCCGGGTCCTCGACCAGCGACCGGTACGACCGGAACGCCGACTCGGACACCACGTCCATGGCCGCGTCCCAGCGCTCCAGCATCTCGGCCGGCTGCCGGGGCGCGGTGTGCAGCAGCGTCGCCTGAAGCACCGCCGCGACAGTCAGCTCCAGGTTCTCCCGGGCCAGCGCCGGCAGCGTGTACTTGTCGGAGATGACCTCGCCCTGCTCGGTCACCTTGATCGCGCCGTCCAGCGTGCCGTACGGCTGGGCCAGGATCGCGTCGTGCGTGGGACCGCCGCCACGGCCGACGGTGCCGCCCCGGCCGTGGAACAACCGCAGGTGTACGCCGTGCCGCGCGGCCACGTCCCGCAGCGCGCGCTGCGCCCGGTGGATGGACCACTGGCTGGTGGTGATGCCCGCCTCCTTGTTGGAGTCGGAGTAGCCGAGCATCACCTCCTGCACGTCGCCCCGCGCCGCCACCAGCGCCCGGTACGCGGGCAGCGACAGCAGCTCGTCCAGCAGCTCGCCGCCGGCGTTCAGCTCGGCCGGGGTCTCCAGCAGCGGCACGATGCCGATGCGGGCCCGCCCGGAGTGCACGTCCACCAGGCCCGCCTCGCGGGCCAGCACCACGGCGGCGAGCACGTCGTCCACGCCGAGCGTCATCGAGATGATGTACGACTCGATCACCTCGGGGCCGAACCGGTCCTGCGCCTCGCGGATGGCCGCGAACACGTCGAACGTCTTGCGGGCCGACTCGGTGAGCGGGCTGTCCTGGGTGGAGAGCGGCCGGCGGCCGGTCAGCTCGTCGGCGAGCAGCTTGGTGCGCTCCAGCCGGGTCAGCGCCGGGTAGTCGGACACCTCGCCGACGGCCTCGTAGAGCTGGGCCAGCACCTCGTGGTGCTTCTCCGCGTGCTCCCGGATGTCCATGGTGGCCAGGTGCAGCCCGAACGCGGACACCGTACGGATGGTCGAGGCGAGCCGCCCGACGGCGGTGAGCTGGCCGGAGTTGCGGGCCAGCGACGCGCGCAGCAGCTCCAGGTCGGCGATCAGCTCGGCCGAGCCCCGGTAGTCGCGCCCCGGCACGTGCGGGGTGTCGGCGCGCAGCCGCTCCCGGGTGTTGGCGAGCTTCGCCTTCACGCACCGCGCCTTGAGCCGGTACGGCTCCTCCGCGTTGACCCGGCGGAACCGGGGCGCCACCTCGGGCAGCGCGTCCAGGTCCTTGGCCAGGCTGGCGGACAGGTCGAGCGACACCGCGCGCAGCCGCCGGGACACGCTGACCTCGGTGATCAGCTCGTCCATCGCCTTCTCGGTGGCGGCGATGCCGTGCTCGTGCTGGATGCGCAGCACCTCGCGGGTGACCACCGGCGTGACGAACGGGTTGCCGTCGCGGTCCCCGCCGATCCAGGTGCCGAAGCTCAGCGGGCGGGACGTCGGTGACGTCTCCACGCCGAGCGTGCGCAGCGTGTCGGCGAGGTCGTCGAGGACCTGCGGCGCGGCCTCGGCGTACAGGTCGCGCAGGTAGTAGATCGCGTTGCGCGCCTCGTCGGTCGGGTCCGGCCGGTCCAGCCGCAGCTCGTCGGTCTGCCACATCAGGTCGAGCAGTTCGGCCAGGCGGCGGTTCGCCGGGCCCTCGTCGCTGGCGCCGTACAGGATCGCGTTCGCGGTCTCGGTGTCCAGCTCGTCGGCGACCGCGCGCAGCTTGGACAGGATGGACCGGCGGGCCGCCTCGGTCGGGTGCGCGGTGAAGACCGGGCGTACGGCCAGCCGGCGGGCCGCGGCGGCGATCTCCTCGGCCGGTACGCCCCGCTCGGCGATCATCTTGGCGGCCTGGTCCAGCCAGCCGCCGTCGGTGGCGCGGCGGCGGCGCAGGTCCCGGGCGCGGTGCACCTGCTCGGTGATGTTCGCCAGGTGGAAGTAGGTGGAGAAGGCACGGGCGAGCTTCGTGCCGGTGGTGACGTCGAGCCCGGCGAGGCGCTGGGCGGCGGCCGGCGCGTCGGAGCGGACCTGGGCGCGGATCTCCTCGACCAGGTCGAGCAGCGGGCGGCCCTCCTGCCGGGCGAGGGTCTGCCCGAGCAGCGTGCCGAGGCGGCGGATGTCGGCCCGGAGAGCGGCGTCGGGGCCGTCGTGGTCGTGCTGGTCGGTCACGGTTGCGCTCCTTACGCGAGGACGAAGGACAGCGCTGTCCGACTCCCCTGGATCGTATCCGCGTACCCCCGGGGGACAGGAGGGGGACCGCGTGATGATCTGCACTCTGGGACGGCCCGCCGGTCAGCCCCGGTCGACGGCGTGCCGGCCCGGCGCCGGGCGCCGTCGGGCGCGGAACATGGTCGCGGTGAGCAGCCCGGCCAGGCCGGCGACGACCCAGATCAGCAGGCCGGTCAGCGCCCAGCCGCCGCCGCGCCAGTCGAAGTAGATGGCCGATTTGAACAGGTCGGTGGCGAGGCCTGGAACGTTCCAGCGGTGCATGCCGCGCAGGAGCGGCGGCAGGAACTCGGGCGCGTAGATGCCACCGGACCCGGGGTTGCCGAGCACCACGAGCAGCAGGATCACGATGCCGGTGCCGAGCAGTCCGAGCCAGCCCTGCACGGCGGCGGCGACCATCCCGGCCGCGAACGCGGCGAGCGCGCCGACCACCGCCACCGCCGCCACGTGACCGGCGAACACGCCGAGCACCGGTCCGACCAGGATCGCCCCGATGACGCCGAGCAGGATCGCGTGCACCGCGAGCGTGGCGATCCGCAGCCCGGCCCGGCGCAGGTCGCGGGGGCTGGTGCCGAGTGAGATGCCGAGCGCCGTGGACGCCAGGTAGCCGCCCAGCACCACGCCGACGGCCAGGTAGAACGGGACCAGGCCGCGCGGGTCGTCGCCGGAGACCGGCACGTCGTCGGTGACCTGAAGCGGCACCCCGGCCTGCCGGGCCGCCTCGGTGAACACGTCGGTGACGAGTTCGGTGGCGGCGGGCGCTCCGGCGCTGGCGGTGGCGAGCGTCAGGCCACCGTCAGGGGAGGAGCTGAGCACCGCGTACACCGATCTGTCGGTGAGGCCGTCCTGGGCGGCGCCGCGGCTGTCGTACCCGACGGGTTTGATCGTGTCGGTGCGGGCGCGGACGGCGGACATCACGGCCTGGGCCTGCTGGTCGCCGGTGACGACGGCGACCGGGATGTCGCGCGGGTCGGGCTTGTGCAGCGCGCCGACGTAGGCGGCGATGAACGCGCTGGCCAGCGCCAGGGTGCCGAGGATCAGCGCCGCCGTGCGCGGCAGCCAGTCCCGGGTACGCAGTTCCGGCTCGTCGTCCACGCGCTCAGCCTATTGGCGGCATTTGCCTGGCTGAGGCGGTTTCGTCAGGGCGAAAACCGCTGGTCCGGGCCGATAGCGTCGGGCCATGCAGGCACCCGTCTATCCCCCCAAACCGAAGCCGGGCGACCGGGTCGCGGTCGTCTCACCCTCCGCCGGCCTGCCGGGTCTCTTCCCCCACGTGTACGAGCTGGGGCTGCGCCGGCTCCGCGACGAGCTGGGGCTGGAACCGGTGGAGTACCCGACCACCCGCGTCATGGGCGCCGACCCGCGCGACCGGGCACGCGACCTGATGGCCGCGTTCACCGACCCGACGATCACCGCCGTGCTGGCCACCGTCGGCGGGGACGACCTGATCACTGTCACCCCGTACCTGAACGACGAGGAGCTGTGGGCCAACCCGAAGCCGTACTTCGGCTACTCGGACAACACCAACGTGCTCAACCACCTCTACCGGCTGGATCTCGTCGGCTACCACGGCGGGTCCGTGCTGGTGCACCTCGGGCGCTCCGGCAAGCCGCACCCGCTGACGTTCGACTCGCTGCGCGCCGCGCTGTTCACCTCCGGCTGGTACGAGCTGACCGCCGCCCCCGAGTGGGGCGACGAGCCGTGCGACTGGCGCGACCCGGCCACGATGGCCGAGGAGCCGCCGATGTACCCGTCCGAGGGCTGGCGCTGGCACGGCCCGGCCGAGGTGGTGCAGGGCCGCACGTGGGGCGGCAATCTGGAGATCCTGCACTGGCTGATGGCGACCGACCGCGTTCCGCGCGCGGCCGACCTGGCCGGTTCGGTACTGGTGCTGGAGACCTCGGAGGAGATGCCGTCCGCGCAGGAGGTCTTCCGGATCGTGCGGAACCTGGGCGAGCGCGGGCTGCTCGCCGGCTTCCCGGCGATCGTGGTGGGCCGGCCCAAGGCGTGGGACTTCGACCGGCCCCACACGGTCGCGGAGCGGCTGGCCTGGGCCGCCGACCAGCGGGCGGCGATCCTGGCGGCTCTTGCCCCCTACGCGGGCGACCCGGTGGTGGTCTTCGACGTCGACCTGGGCCACACCGACCCGCAGCTGATCATCCCGTACGGCGGCGAGATCCGCGTGGACGCGGTGGAGCGCCGCATCGCCGTGCGCTACTGACCCGCCCGCACCCCGCCGTCCGCCGCTCGGTGGAACGCCATGGGTGTCTACGTCCCCGTTTGACACCCATGCCGTTCCACTCACGCCTCGAAGTGGCGGTCAGTGGAACGTTATGGGTGTCTCAGCGCCCTTTTGACACCCATGGCGTTCCACCCGGCGCTTGGCGGGCGGCGGTTGGCGGCGGGCGGCGGGCGGCGGCGTGGGTCAGGCGGCCACGACGGCGAAGGCCCGGACCGGGAACGTGCCCATGCCGGCGACCCGTGGCGGGGCGGCGGTGAACCGGAAGCCGGTCGGCGGCAGCGCGTCCAGGCCGGTCAGGTGCTCCACGATCGGCACCCCGGCGGCCAGCAGACCGGTGTGCGCCGGGCGCTGACCCGCTGCCGCCGGAGTCATGTCGTCGATGTTGATCGAGTCGATGCCGACGAGCGCCGCGCCCGCCTCGGCCAGCCACTGCGCACCGTCACCGGTCAGGAAGGGCGCCTCCGGCGCGGCGTACCTGTCGGTGCCGAAGTGCGCGTCCCAGCCGGTGTGCAGCAGCACCGCGCACCCGGCCACGTCGTACGGGGCGAGCATCAGCCGGTCCACCGCCCGGGTACCGGCGGGCACCCGCACCACCAGGCCGGGCAGGTCGGCGAGGCGGTCCAGCGGCACCCCGGTCAGGTCCGGCCCGTCGGCGAAGCGGTGCGACGGCGTGTCCACGTACGTGCCGGTGTTGGCGATCATGTCGATCCGGGCGACGTGGAACTCGACGCCCGGCGCGTACCGATTCCGGGACTCCTCCCGGGTCAGCCAGTCGCTGATCGCCGGGCCGGGCCAGCCGGGCAGCGTGACCAGCCCTTCGGCGATCACGTGACTCAGTTCGACGAGCTTCCGCCCACCCGAGGCCGGCACATCGAGGCCCCGTCCGCCCTTGTGCGGCTCCTCGACGACGGTCCGGTTGGTGATCCGCACCTCGCCGACCATGAGCAGCCCGAGGTGCCGGACCAGCAGCGCGGCCACCTCGTCGTCGGTGACGTCCGGGTGCGGCACGTCCAACCGGAACCCGTCCGTGCGCAGGCCACCACCGTTTGCGAAATCCACCTGGGCGTCGAAGACCGCCCGATACTCGACCATCCGCCCACCGCACCACGCCCGGTCACGGTCGGTCAAGATCGAAGATCGGGCGGGCCCGGATCGTCGGTGGAGGGGGATAGGCTCGAACGGTGCACCCCCCGTCCGGCTGGACGCGGGGTCGTCGTCGTGTGTCGATCCGCTGGAAGTGATCACTGATGCTCACCGGACTCTTCTCCGCCGCCCTGGCCGACCCGGGGCTGGCCCGGGCGCGTGACCTGGCGCGCTCCGGTGCCGCGCAGGTCGACGGGCTCGACCTCACCGCCCCCGCCGCGCTGCGCCCGTTCGCGGTGGCAGCGGTCGCCTCCGACGAGCCGGCCGGCGGCGCGGGCCGTCCCGTGCTCGCGGTCACCGCCACCACCCGGGAGGCCGACGACCTGGCCTCCGCGCTGGGCAGCCTGCTGCCGCCGGAGCAGGTGGCGGTCTTCCCGTCCTGGGAGACGCTGCCGCACGAGCGCCTGTCGCCCCGCTCCGACACGGTCGGGCGGCGCCTCGCCGTGCTGCGCCGCCTCGCCCACCCGGAGGCCGCCGACGCGCACGGCCGCACCGGGCCGCTGCGGGTCGTGGTCGCGCCGGTTCGGTCGCTGCTGCAGCCGCAGCTCAAGGGCCTCGGCGACCTGGAACCCGTCCAGCTCGCCGCCGGTGACGAGGCCGACCTGGAAGAGGTCGCCCGCCGGCTCACCGACATGGCGTACGCCCGGGTCGACCTGGTCACCAAGCGCGGCGAGTTCGCCGTACGCGGCGGCATCCTGGACGTCTTCCCGCCCACCGACGAGCACCCGTCCCGGGTCGAGTTCTGGGGCGACGAGGTGGAGGAGATCCGCACGTTCGCGGTCGCCGACCAGCGCACCATCGAGGGCGTCGCGCAGATGTGGGCGCCGCCGTGCCGCGAGCTGCTGCTCACCCCGGACGTGCGGGAGCGGGCCGCCGCGCTCGCCGCCGAGCACCCCGAGCTGGCCGAGATCCTGGACAAGCTCGCCGAGGGCATCCCGGTGGAGGGCATGGAGTCCCTCGCGCCGGTGCTGATCGGCGCCGACGCGCTGGAACTGCTCGTCGACTGCATGCCGGCCGGCACCCACGTACTCCTCTGCGACCCCGAGCGCATCCGCACCCGCGCGCACGACCTGGTCCGTACCTCGGAGGAGTTTCTCCAGGCCAGCTGGGCCGCAGCCGCCGTCGGCGGCCAGGCCCCGGTCGACCTCGGCGCCGCCGCCTTCAAGACCCTGGCCGAGGTACGCACGGCAGCCCGCGCCCTGCGCCAGCCCTGGTGGACGCTCGCGCCGTTCGGCCTGGTCGAGGCGGACGCGGCACCGGCCCGGCAGCCCTGGGAGGACGCGCCGGCCGAGGTCGACGTCACCCCCGACGACGCCATCGCGGTGAGCCTGGCCGCCCAGCCGGCCCCGCTCTACCACGGCGAGACGGCCCGGGTGGTCGAGGACCTGAAGCGCTGGGCCGGCGAGGGCTGGTCGATCGCGCTCGTGTTCGAGGGGCACGGCCCCGCCCAGCGGGCCGTCGAGGTGCTCCGCGACGCCGGTCTCGGCGCCCGGCTCACCGAGGAGGTGCCCACCGCGCCCGCACCGGGCGAGCTGCTCGTGTCGTGCGGCTGCCTGACCGCCGGCTTCGTCGACGAGGCGTCGAAGTTCGTGCTGCTCACCGGCAACGACGTCACCGGCGGCCGGGGCACCTCCACCCGCGACATGCGCAAGATGCCCAGCCGGCGGCGCAACACCATCGACCCGCTGGAGCTGAAGGCCGGCGACTTCGTGGTGCACGAGCAGCACGGCATCGGCCGGTACGTCGAGCTGGTGCAGCGCACGGTCAACGGCGCCAGCCGCGAATACCTGGTCATCGAGTACGCGCCGAGCAAGCGCGGCCAGCCCGGCGACCGCCTCTTCGTCCCGACCGACCAGCTCGATCAGCTCTCCCGCTACGTCGGCGGCGAGCAGCCCACGCTGCACAAGATGGGCGGCTCGGACTGGCAGAAGTCCAAGGCGCGGGCGCGCAAGGCGGTCCGCGAGATCGCCGCGCAGCTCATCCAGCTCTACGCCGCGCGCAAGGCGTCCAAGGGGCACAACTTCGCCCCCGACACCCCGTGGCAGCGGGAGCTGGAGGACGCCTTCCCCTGGCAGGAGACGCCGGACCAGCTGGCCGCCATCGAGGAGGTCAAGCGGGACATGGAACAGACCGTCCCGATGGACCGGCTGATCTGCGGCGACGTCGGCTACGGCAAGACCGAGATCGCGGTACGGGCGGCATTCAAGGCGGTGCAGGACGGCAAGCAGGTGGCGGTGCTGGTGCCGACCACGCTGCTGGTGCAGCAGCACTACAACACGTTCGCCGAGCGGATGAGCCAGTTCCCGGTGTCGATCCGGCAGCTGTCCCGGTTCCAGACGCCGAAGGAGACCGAGCAGACGCTTGAGATGGTCGCCGCCGGCACCGTCGACATCGTCATCGGCACCCACCGGCTGCTCCAGGCGTCCACCCGGTTCAAGCAGTTGGGCCTTGTGATCATCGACGAGGAGCAGCGGTTCGGCGTCGAGCACAAGGAGCACCTGAAGACGCTGCGCGCCTCGGTCGACGTGCTCGCCATGTCGGCCACCCCGATCCCGCGCACGCTGGAGATGGCGATCACCGGCATCCGGGAGATGTCCACCATCGCCACCCCGCCGGAGGAGCGGCACCCGGTGCTCACGTTCGTCGGCGCGTACGACGACCGGCAGGTGGCCGCGTCCATCCACCGCGAGCTGCTCCGCGACGGTCAGGTCTTCTATCTGCACAACCGGGTCGAGTCGATCGAGAAGACGGCCCGCAAGTTGCGGGAGCTGGTGCCGGAGGCCCGGGTCGCGGTGGCGCACGGCCAGATGGGCGAGGAGGCGCTGGAGAAGGTGATGGTCGGCTTCTGGGAGAAGGAGTTCGACGTCCTGGTCTGCACCACCATCGTCGAGTCCGGCATCGACATCCCGAACGCCAACACGCTCATCGTGGAGCGGGCCGACCTGCTCGGCCTGGCCCAGCTGCACCAGATCCGCGGCCGGGTCGGCCGGGGCCGCGAGCGGGCGTACGCGTACTTCCTCTACCCGCCGGAGAAGCCGCTCACCGAGAACGCGCACGAGCGGCTGGCCACCATCGCCCAGCACACCGAACTCGGCGCGGGCATGTACGTGGCGATGAAGGACCTGGAGATCCGCGGCGCCGGCAACCTGCTCGGCGGCGAGCAGTCCGGCCACATCGAGGGCGTCGGCTTCGACCTGTACGTCCGGATGGTCGGCGAGGCGGTGTCCGCCTTCAAGGGCGAGAGCACCGAGGAGGAGACGGAGGTCAAGGTCGACCTCCCGATCGATGCGCACCTGCCGCACGACTACGTCGGAGTGGAGCGGCTGCGCCTGGAGATGTACCGCAAGCTCGCCGAGGCCCGCGACGCCGAGCGGCTGCGCGAGGTGGTCGCCGAGATGACCGACAGGTACGGCGAGCCGCCCGCGCCGGTGCAGAACCTGGTCGCGGTGGCACGGTTCCGGCTGCTGGCCCGCCGTTACGGGCTCACCGACGTGTCGATGCAGGGCAAGCACATCCGGTTCGGCCCGCTGCCGCTGCCCGACTCGAAGCAGATGCGGCTCAAGCGCTACCACCCGGACTCGGTCTACAAGCAGGCGCTCGACCAGGTCAGCGTGCCCCGGCCCAGCACCCGGCGGATCGGCGGCGAGCCGCTGCGCGACCAGGCGTTGCTGGAGTGGTGCGAGCAGCTCCTGGCGGATGTCCTGGGCAAGCCCGAGGAGCTGGCTCGTGCGGTCCCGGCGGGTGCGCGATGAGGTGGGTGGAGTCACAGGCCGGTACGGGGCGTGAGAGAGTGAGCCACATGCGTGCACGTCGTTCCCTCGTCGCCGTCAGCGTCGCGGCTCTTGCCGCGCTCTCTCTCGCCGCCTGTGGCCGGTCCGCCCCGGACGTCGCCGCCTACGTCGGAGACACCCGTTACTCCGTCGAGCGGGTCGATGCGATCTACGACGACGCGCAGCGGCAGTACGCGGACGCCGTCCGGAACCAGGCGCCGCAGACGCCGTCGCCGGAGGAGCTGCGGTCCCCGGTGACCCGGCAGGACGTGCTGAACCTGCTCGTCGCGCTCGACCTCGGCAAGCGCGTGGCGGCCGAGAAGGGCCTCCAGGTCACCGACGAGGTGTCCCCGGAGCAGCTTCAGCAGCCGCTGCGGATGCCGGCGACCACCGAGTACACGAAGCTGTGGGGCGAGTGGGTGGACCTCTCCGCCACCCTCCAGCAGAGCCTGCCCCCGGCCGACCTCAGCGACGAGTCCCTGATGGCCGTCTACCACGCCATCGAGAAGACCGGGGCGATCCAGCCGGGCCTGACCGTCGACCAGGTCCGGCAGGCGTTCGGCGAGGCCGGGTTCGTGCGCAGCGCCACCGCGCTCAGCAACGTGCTGCAGCAGCAGGCCGAGAAGGTGGACGTCAGCGTCAACCCCCGGTTCGGGGTGAGCGGCGTGCCGTCGCTCGTCAACACCGGCCAGTCGCTCGTCTTCTACTCCCTGCCCTACGTCAACCAGGACGGCCCGGTCACCGACATCTCGACGCCGGAGGCGCCGGCCGGTGGTTCGCCGGCCCCCGGAACCGCATGACCGCGCGCATCGTCCTGCTCGTCACCTCGCCCCGGCTGCCCGCCGGCCTGCTGACCTCGGCCGCCTGGGACGCCGTACGCTCCGCGCCGGTCCTCGCCGGTGCGGAGAGCGAGCTGACCCGGGCGGTCCGGACGGCCGGCGCCGAGGTGAGCGTGGTGACCGAGGGCGCGACCCAGGCGCTGCTCGACGCCGCCGCCACGCACGGCGGGGCGGTGTGGCTGGCCGGCCCGGCCGGCGACGAGACGCTGGCCCGTGAGCTGGGGCTGCGGCTGGCCCGCGAGCCCGGGCTGGCCGAGCTGGAACTGATGTACGGCTCGTGGGACCCACCCGGCGCCCGGCTGCTCGACGCGGTCGAGGTGATGGACCGGCTGGCCTCCCCGGGCGGCGACCCGTGGAAGCGGGCGCAGACCCACCGCAGCCTGGCCGGGTTCCTGCTGGAGGAGTGCTACGAGGCGTACGACGCGATCAGCGCCGACGACACCGACGCGCTCCGCGAGGAACTGGGCGACGTGTTGCTCCAGGTGCTGCTGCACGCCCGGCTGGCCGAGGACCTACCGGACGGCAAGAGCTGGACCGTCGACGACGTGGCCGGAACGCTTGTCGACAAGATGGTGCGGCGTAACCCGCACGTGTTCTCCGGCGAGCCGGCCGGCTCGATCGAGGAGATCGAGGCGAACTGGGAACGGATCAAGCGGGATGAGAAGACCCGCGAATCGGTGCTGGACGGCATCGCGCTGAGCCAGCCCGCGCTCGCGCTGGCCGCGAAGATCCTGGACCGCGCCGGCCGGGTCGGCCTCGCCGTACCGCCCCCGCTGGCCGAGTCGCAGGTGGACCCGGAAGCGCGGCTGGGGGCGAGCCTGCTGGCAACTGTCGCCGCCGCCCGGCAGGCCGGCATCGACCCGGAGGCCGCCCTGCGCCGTGCAACCTTGGCGTACGCCGAGGCGGTCCGAGCCGCCGAACGCCCCACCTGACCCCGCCCACCCCTCCCGCCCTCCCGCCCCGCGATCTTGCACTTGCGGCCCACTGGGCATCGCAAATGTCCCTTCCGTCCGGTCAGGAAGTGCAAGATCGCGGAGGGCCCTTGTCCGCCCAGTCGGGACCCAGCGCGCTGCCGGCCCGAGTTGAGCCCTCTCGCTTCCCGAGACTCGTAGACCGCATCTCAAGATCTGCCCAGCCACCCGGCGGGCCGTGTCGGTGATCAAGGAGTTTGGGGTCGCGGCGGGCACTACTGGGGACGCGAACTCCTTGATCAACGCGGAGGGTGGCCCGGCGGGCGGGAGCTGGGTCGCGGAAGGGGTCGGGGGTGATCGGTAGGGTGCCGGGTATGGAGTCGTTCGTACCGCTGGCGGAGCGGATCGTGGAGGCGTTGCTGGAGAGCCGGCCCGGGCTGGCCACCTCCGCCGGGGACCACCGCTACGACGACCGGCTGCCCGATCTGTCCGCGGACGCGCTCGCCGCCGATCAGGCGATGCTGAAGGACGCGGCGGACGCGCTCGCCGAGATCGACCCGGACGCGCTCGACGTGGCGGAGAGCGTCGACCACGCGCTGCTCACCAGCATGATCGACAGAGGGCTGTTCGAGGCCACCGAGATTCGCGCCCACGAGTGGGATCCGCTGCGCCACAATCCGGGGCCGCTGCTGCACGCCCTGCTGGCCCGTCCCTTCGCCCCGGCCGAGGAGCGCCTGACCAGCCTCGCCGGGCGCCTGTCGGCCGTACCGGATGCGCTTGCGACGGCGCGCGCGACGCTGCGGGACATGCCGCGCATCCACGCGGAGACGGCGGTCGGGCAGTTCACCGGCACGGCGGCGCTGATCCGCGACGAGGTGCCGGCGTTGCTCGCCCAGGCGCCGGCGCTGCGTGACCGGGTCGGCCCGGCGGCCACGGAGGCGATCGCCGCGCTGGAGGAGTTCGTGGCGTGGCTGCGGCAGGGTCTGGCGGCCGATGCGGGCCCGGGGCGTGACCCGCGGCTGGGCCGGCGGCGCTGGGAGGCGCGGCTGTGGCACACGCTCGACACCGAGCTGAGCGCCGCCGAGGTGCAGCGCCGCGCGTGGGCGAACCTCGACCGGGTCACCGAGGAGATCCGCGCGGCGGCCGTCGAGCTGGTCGGTGGCCCGGCCGACGACGAGACGGTACGCCGGGCGCTGGACCTGCTGGCCGCCGAGCACCCGGACGACGCCACCATCGTCGACCTCGCCTCGGTGACGCTGGACGAGGCGAGTGACTTCGTGCGCCACCACGACCTGGTCAGCATGGTCGGTGACCCGTGCGTGATCCAGGAGATGCCGGAGTTCGCGCGGGGTGTGGCGGTCGCCTACTGCGATTCGCCGGGGCCGCTGGAGACGGCCGACGTGCCGACGTTCTACTGCATCGCGCCCACCCCGGCGGACTGGCCGGCGCAGCGGGTCGAGTCGTTCTACCGGGAATACAACGACCACATGATCCGCAACCTGACCGTGCACGAGGCGATGCCCGGCCATTTCCTCCAGCTCGCCCACGCCCGCCGCTACGACGGGCCGACGCGGGTACGCGCGCTCACCGAGTCGGGCGTGTTCATCGAGGGCTGGGCGGTCTACACCGAGGAGCTGATGGCCGGGCTCGGCTTCGGCGGGCTGCCGGTGCGGTTGCAGCAGCTCAAGATGCAGTTGCGGATGACCATCAACGCGCTGCTCGACCAGCTAGTGCACTGCGACGATCTGCCCGAGTCCGAGGCGATGGCGCTGATGACCGGGCGCGGCTTCCAGGAGGAGGGGGAGGCGGCCGGCAAGTGGCGGCGGGCGCTGCTCACCTCCACGCAGCTGTCGACGTACTTCGTCGGCTACAGCGAGATGGCCGACATCGCCGCCGCCCGTCCGGACGGCGTGCCGGTGCGCGACTGGCACGACGCCATGCTGGCGTACGACTGCCCGCCGCCGCGCCACCTGCGCACCCTGCTGGGGGTGTGAGGGCTCACCGGCGGGCGGCGACCGCGTCGATCAGCCAGCGCGACAGGGAGTACGCGGGCGGCAGCTCGGCGGGCAGCGCGTCGACCGGGAACCAGCGCGCCTCGGTCAGCTCCGTGCCGTCGGCCACCGGTTGTGCGGCCGGGTCGGTCACCTCGGCGGTGAACCCGGCGAGCAGTGTGCCCGGTCCGGTCAGCGCCCACGGCTGGCTGTCCACGTACGCGGGGCGGCGCAGGGTCAGGCCGACCTCCTCGGCGACCTCGCGGTGCACCGCCGCCTCCAGCGACTCGCCGGCCTCGACGAAACCGGCGACGAGCGCCCACAACTCGGTCGGGCCGTGCGCGTGCCGGACCAGCAGGAGCTCGTCTGCTCCGCCGGCCCGGCCCGGGCGGGTTATCGCGGTCAGCACCGCTACGGACAGCGGCACGAACACGGTCAGCCCGCAGTCCGGGCAGCGCCGCGCGGTCTCGCCCGGCACGTCGGCCAGTTCGGCCCGGCACGCCCCGCACCACCTGTGCGTACGCCGCCAGGTGACCACGGCGAGCGCCCGCCCGGCCAGGTCGGCGTGGGGTGCGGGCAGTTCGGCGGCGAGGCCGCGCCAGCCGCGCCACCGGCCGGGCAGCGACTCGGGGTCGGTGACCTCGGCCGCCCACGCCGGGGTGCCGTCGAGCGTGCCGACGGGTGTCCAGGCGAGGTCGCCGGGCAGCGCGCCGATGCGCAGCGGCTGCGCGGCGTCCGGGCCGGTCAGCAGTTTCCGGCCGGCGACCGGCAGCGCCAGGTCGCCCGGCTGCGGCGGCCGCCCGTGATCGGCGGCGGGCCGGAACCCGGCGCCGTCGGGCGGGGTCACGACGTGGCGGGGCGGCGGTCCACCACACCCGCGCCGGCCGGTACGGCGAACGCGGCGGCCTCGACGCTCTCGGTGTAGCGGCTCAGCGTCACCTCGGCCGGCTTGCCGTCGATCGTGCCGGAGAAGCTGCCCAGCACGCCTTCGTTCGTCACGCAGGTGCTGAAGCGCTCACCGTCGTGGGTGACGTTCACGCAGGTGGCGTGGTGCCCGGCCAGCGTGGTGTCGCTCTGCTCGATGACCGCGTCCGGCGCGAGCGCGGCCTCGGTGAGCAGCCGGATCACCGCCGGGGGCGTGACCAGGCCCTGCTTGCGTGCCTCGTCGTAGACGATCACCGAGGGTTTTCCGGCGGTGAGGACGGGCGGAGACACGGTGCAGGAGGTGCGGGCGGCGGTGCTCGCGCACCGGGTCACCGACTCCTGGGTCACCGTGATCTTGCCGCCGGGCCAGGTGTACGTGGAGCGCAGCGGCTTCCTGGTCTGCGCGATCGAGGCGGTGCGACCGCCGTCGAGCTGGTAGTCGGCGGCCCAGGTCTGCTCCAGCGCCCGGTCCATCCGCGCGGCGAGGTCGTTGACCAGGTCGGCCCGACCGAGCGCGACGCCCGCGTCGTCCAGGGCCTGGCAGCCGGTGACCGAGAGCGACGCGATGACCGAGGCGGCGAGCACGCGGAGAGTCGTCGAGGCGGCAGGCATGATGCCCAGCCTTGTCGATCGACGCAACCTCTCGCAAACCGGTTGCCGGTTGACGACCGGTAATCCGGGAATGTCCGTCTCAGCAAGCGCCTCGGGGGCCGCCCCGAGCGGCGTACGGCGGGGCGGGGACCGATACGCTGCGTTCAACACCTGCCTCAGCCGCACCGTCGCGGCCCATATCGGACCGGAACCACACAAACGAGGAGCGACTCAGTGGCAACCATCGAGGGAATCGTCGCCCGGGAGATCCTGGACTCGCGGGGCAACCCGACGGTCGAGGTCGAGGTCGGGCTCGACGACGGCACGATCGCCCGCGCCGCGGTGCCGTCCGGCGCCTCCACCGGCGCCTTCGAGGCGGTCGAGCTGCGCGACGGTGACAAGGACCGCTACCTGGGCAAGGGTGTCGAGAAGGCCGTCGCCAACATCGAGGACCGGATCGTCGACCAGCTCATCGGCTACGAGGCCAGCGAGCAGCGGCTGATCGACCAGAAGATGATCGACATCGACGGCTCGGACAACAAGGGCGAGCTGGGCGCGAACGCCATCCTCGGTGTCTCCCTGGCCGTGGCCAAGGCCGCCGCGGGCAGCGCCGAGCTGAGCCTGTTCCGCTACCTGGGCGGCCCGAACGCGCACCTGCTCCCGGTGCCGATGATGAACATCCTCAACGGTGGCGCGCACGCCGACTCGAACGTCGACATCCAGGAGTTCATGATCGCGCCGATCGGCGCGCCGACGTTCCGGGACGCGCTGCGCTCGGGCGCCGAGGTCTACCACGCGCTGAAGTCGGTGCTGAAGAAGAAGGACCTGTCGACCGGCCTGGGTGACGAGGGCGGCTTCGCCCCGAACCTGCCCACCAACGCCGCCGCGCTGGACCTGATCGCCGAGGCGGTGGAGAAGGCCGGTTACCGGCTCGGCACCGACATCGTCTTCGCGCTCGACGTGGCCGCCACCGAGTTCTTCGACAACGGCACGTACACGTTCGAGGGCACCGCGAAGAGCGCCGAGGAGATGAGCAACTACTACACCAAGCTCGCCGGCGACTACCCGATCGTGTCGATCGAGGACCCGCTGGCCGAGGACGACTGGAGCGGCTGGGCCACCCTGACCGCCGCGCTCGGCGACCGGATCCAGATCGTCGGCGACGACCTGTTCGTGACCAACCCGCAGCGCATCGCCCGGGGCATCGCGGAGCGGGCCGCCAACGCGGTGCTCGTCAAGGTCAACCAGATCGGCTCGCTCACCGAGACGCTGGACGCCGTCGACCTGGCTCACCGGGCCGGCTTCAAGTGCATGATGAGCCACCGTTCCGGCGAGACCGAGGACACCACCATCGCGGACCTGGCCGTCGCCACCGGCTGCGGGCAGATCAAGACCGGCGCCCCGGCCCGCTCGGACCGGGTGGCCAAGTACAACCAGCTCCTGCGGATCGAGGAGGAGCTGGCCGACGCGGCGCGGTACGCCGGCGCCGGCGCGTTCCCGCGTTACCGTTCGGCCTGAGCGAGCGCTCCGGGGGAGGGGTGTGACGATGCAGCAGCGCCGCACACCGGGTGGCCAGCGGCCCGCCCGTCGGCCGGGTCAGCCCGGCCGGACGGGCGGCGCCCGGGTCCGGTCCACGGCCCGCGACAACGGCGTCCGCGCGGAGACGCGCGCCGCCGGCCGGTCACCCGGCGCGTCCCGGGCCAGCGACGGCGTACGCTCCGCGAGCCGCCCCGCCGCGGCCCGGCGTACCGCTGCCGGTGGTCCGGTCAAGCGGCTCACCGCACCCCAACCCCGGCGCTTCACCGGGCGCGCCACAGTGCTGTTCGCGGTGCTGATCGCGCTCGCGCTGGCGTACACCTATCCGGTCCGGGTCTACCTGGACCAGCAGGCGGACATCGAACGGATGGAGGCCGCGCAGGCCGCCCAGCGGGCCGAGATCGAGCGGCTCACCGCCGAGGCGGCCAAGTGGAAGGACCCGGAGTACGTCAAGACGCAGGCCCGGGAGCGGTTCTTCATGGGCAAGCCGGGCGAGACGCTGCTGGTGGTGCTCTCCGACCCGGAGGGCGCGGCCAAGGACGCCGGCAAGGACGCGAAGCCGGGGGCGCCGACCGCGCCGGAGCCCTGGTACGACACCCTGTGGTCGAGCGTGCGGGCGGCGAACGCCGAGCGCCAGGACAAGTGAGCTTTGATTCGAGAGGCACAACCTTGAGCGTCGTACCACCGCAGGAGCCGGCGGCGGACTCCGTACCCCCGCCGGAACGCCAGCCGGCCACCGAGGCCGACCTGGCCGCGGTGGCCGCGCAGCTCGGACGCCCGCCGCGCGGCACCCGTGCGGTGGCCCACAGGTGCCCGTGCGGCCTGCCCGACGTGGTGGAGACGACGCCCCGGCTGGCCGACGGCACGCCGTTCCCGACGCTGTTCTACCTGACCTGCCCGCGTGCCACGGCGGCGTGCAGCCGGCTGGAGTCGGCCGGGCTGATGAAGGAGATGGCCGAACGGCTCGCCGAGGACCCGGAGCTGGCCGCGCGCTACCGGGCGGCGCACGAGGACTACCTGACCCGCCGGGAGGCGATCGGCGAGGTGCCGGAGATCGCCGGCATCTCGGCCGGTGGCATGCCGGGGCGGGTGAAGTGCCTGCACGTGCACCTGGGGCACGCGCTCGCCGCCGGGCCGGGGGTCAACCCGTTCGGCGACGAGACGCTGGCGCTGGTGGAGAAGTGGTGGGCCGCCGGCCCCTGCGTGGACGTGCCGGCGGAGTGAGATGAGCGCCGACCAGATCACTGTGCGCCGGGCCCGCACCGCCGACGTGCGCGGCATCCGGCGGCTGGTGGACACCTACACCGACGACCGGCGGCTGCTCAGCAAGGCGACTGTGACGCTGTACGAGGACGTGCAGGAGTTCCGGGTCGCGGTGACGCCGGACGGCACGGTGGTCGGGTGTGGCGCGCTGCACGTGATGTGGGAGGACCTGGCCGAGATCCGGACGGTGGCGGTCGACCCGTCCTGCCGGGGCCACAAGATCGGGCACCGGATCGTCGGTGAGCTGATCGACTCGGCGCGCGACCTGGGCATCGCCCGGATCTTCGTGCTCACGTTCGAGACCGGCTTCTTCGGCTCGTTCGGCTTCCGCGAGATCGACGGCGCGCCCGTGCCGCAGCCGGTCTACGAGCAGCTCCTGCGCTCGTACGACGAGGGTGTCGCGGAGTTCCTGGACCTGGAACGGGTCAAGCCCAACACCCTGGGCAACTCCCGCATGCTGTTGCGCCTCTGAGCTGCCCCGGGCGGGCTGCCGTAGGGTGGGCGCCGTGAGTGCGCGTGTGGCAGCCATCGACTGCGGGACCAACTCGATCCGACTGCTGATCGCCGACCTGCCCGGCCCCTCGGCCGGGGAAACGGTGCCGCTCGTGGACGTCAGCCGGCGGATGGAGATCGTCCGCCTGGGGCAGGGCGTCGACCAGACCGGCATGCTCGCCCCCGAGGCCATCGAGCGGACCCGGGTCGCGCTCGCCGACTACGCGGCCGAGATCGAGAAGTCCGGCGCCGAGCGGGTACGCATGTGCGCCACCTCGGCCTCCCGCGACGCCTCCAACGCCGCCGACTTCCGGACGATGGTCGAGCGCACGCTCGGCGTACCGCCCGAGGTCGTGACCGGCGACGAGGAGGCACGCCTGTCGTTCACCGGCGCGGTGCGCGGCCTGCCCGCCGACGCCGAACCGCCGTACCTGGTGGTCGACATCGGCGGCGGCTCGACCGAGTTCGTCGTCGGCACCCGCGCCGACGGCGTCCGGGGCGCGATCTCGGTGGACATCGGCTGCGTCCGGATGACCGAACGCCACCTGCACGGCGACCCGCCGACCGCGGCGCAGATCGCCGCCGCCGAGGCCGACATCGCCGCCGCCGTCGACCGCGCGCTCGCCGCCGTGCCCGGCCGCGAGGCCGCCACGCTGGTCGGGCTGGCCGGTTCGGTCACCACCGTGGTCGCGCTGGCGCAAGGGCTCCAGGAGTACGACCCGAGCCGCATCCACCACGCCCGCGTCTCGTACGAGCAGGTGGCCGAGGTGACCGCCGACCTGCTCGGCAAGAGCAGTGAGCAGCGGCTGGCGTACCCGGTGATGCACCCGGGGCGGGCCGACGTGATCGGCGCGGGCGCGCTGGTGCTGCGAGTGATCATGGAGCGGGCCGGGATGCCGTCGGTGGTCGCCTCCGAGCACGACATCCTCGACGGCATCGCCTGGAGCCTCGCCTAGCCCTCTGGCCCCTTCCGGCGGTGATCAAGGAGTTTGTGTCCGATCCGGACGCCTCCGGGGCCGCCAACTCCTTGGTCAACAAGAAGGGCCGACCTGTTCGACCGTTTCATCGGATGGACCGCCCGCCTGTAGGTGCTGTGTCGTTGACGGTAGTGCGTATTGCGCACTAGTGTGCGGAGCGTGGATACCACGCAGCTCCTCAAGGGCGTGCTCGACCTCGCGGTGCTCGCCGTGCTCAAGGACGAGGACGGGTACGGCTACGACATCCTGCGGCGGCTACGCGAGGCCGGTCTCACCGAGGTCGGCGACGCCTCGGTCTACGGCACGCTGCGCCGGCTGTTCGCGGCCGGTCTGCTCACCACGTACGTGGTGCCGAGCGAGTCCGGGCCGCACCGCAAGTACTACTCGCTCAACTCCGCCGGGCGTGACCAGCTCACCCGCTCCGGCAAGACCTGGCGCTCGTTCGCCACCACCATGGACGCGCTGCTCGACGATCGGGGGATGGCGGCATGACCGTCACGGGGCAGGAGATCACGGACTACGTCGACCGGGTGCGGGCCGCGCTCGCCGACCTGCCGCCGGAGGTCCGCGACGAGTTGACCGAGGAACTGCCGGAACACCTCGCCGAGGTTGCCGCCGAGGGCGAGGGCACGCTGGTCGACCGCCTGGGCGCCCCCGAGGCGTACGCCGCCGAGCTGCGCGCCGTCGCCGGTGCCCAGCCGAGCCGGCGGCCGGCGCGTTTCCACCGCCTCGCCGAGGCCCGGCGGGAGGCGGCTACCCAGCTGCGTCTGCTCGACCGCCAGCTCGGCCCGGTGCTCGGGCACGAGACGGTGAGCGACTTCCTGCGCCCGCTGCGCCCGGCCTGGTGGCTGGTGCGCGGATGGCTGGCCGCGCTGATCGTGGCGTGGATGGTGGACGGCCGGTCCGGCCTGGTGCCCCGGCTGGACGGCAACAGCTCGACGGGGCTGTTGCTGCTCATCGGCGCGATCGTCGCGTCGATGTGGTGGGGTCGCCGATCCGCCGGGATCACCGGGTGGCGGCGGCAACTGCACCAGATCGCCACCGCCGCGCTGCTGCTGTTCTCCTTCGCCGTGCTGGCCCAGGTGGACGAGCGCGCCGACACCGACAGCTACGGCAGTTACGAGCAGACGTCGGTGGACCACAGGTACGACCGGATCGAGGACGTCTTCGTCTACGACCAGCAGGGGCGGCTGATCCGCGACGCGCGGCTCTTCGACCAAAACGGCGTGCCGATCCGGCTCGGCTGGCCGAGCTGCATGGCTGACGCCGGCGCGGTGCCGGAGATGCGTAACACCTACCCGTACTGCCCGGAGCTGGCCCCGTTCGGTCCGCCGGCCTCGCCGTCGATCGCTCCGCCCGCACTCGCGCCCACCGGCAGTGCCACCCCCACCGGCAATGCCACGCCCACCACCAGCGCTTCCCCGGAACCCACGTCAACTCCCTGAGTGCGCTCGATACCGCGAGATCTTGGAAGGAAACGGCTCCCATGAGGGCCCTAATCTTCCAAGATCTCGCGCGGAGCGCTGTCAGGCGATGGCGGCGATGTCGCCGTCGTCGAAGTAGATCGCCTGATGGAGTCGGCCACCCAGGGCGGCGGCGAACCGGGCCACCACGTCCTGACCGGAGATCTTTCCCTGTTCGATCTGGGAGATCCGTCCCTTGGTGACGCCCATCCGGTCAGCCACCTGCTGTTGGGTCAGCCCTCGCGCTCGGCGTACTTCCGCGAGCCGGTGACCAATGACCTCGGCGAGGAGTTGCTGCTTGCCCGCGTCGACCGCCTCTTCGCCTCCGGCCCGGGCGACGTGGTCGGCGCGGATGTCCTGCCATCGGGAGTAGTCGCTCATGCCTTCCCCTCCTCTCGTGCCCGATCCTTGAGGTAGAGCTCGTAGCGGTGCTCGGCGACCGGTATCGCCTCCTGGTACCACGTCTTCCACCGGCCGGACTTGTCGCCGGCAACCAGCAGGATGCTGGAGCGCCACGGGTCGAACGCGAAGAGAATACGCACGCTGCCGGGTCGGAGTTCCTTCAAGTTCGCGACGGACGAGCCGTGGATGGTGTCGACGAGGGGCCGACCGAGTCCCGGTCCGTGCTCTGCCAGGAGGTCGATCGCCTGCACCACCCGCGCGTGGGTGGGCGCGTCCAGTGCATCGATCCACTGCCGCACCTCATCGACCAGGTAGACGTCCCAGTCTCCAGCCCTCACGCGATCAGTTTAGCAATCGCTATACCTATGCGTGTGCCTGTGGGGTGGTTCAACAGGAGGTGAATGCCACTGTTGTTCTGTCTTCCCCGGGCCGCTGACCGCGTGGCACGCTACCGGCACGTAACAGCCAACTGTGCGACCAGCCAACGTTGACTGACCGCAAGGAGGACGGGCCCATGGGCGAGATGGTGAGCTTCACCGGCAACGGGGGGACGAGCGAGGGGTATCTCGCGATACCCTCCGGCGGTGTGGCCAGCCCGGCGGTCATCGTCATCCAGGACTGGTGGGGTCTCGTACCCCACGTACGGGCCGTGGTCGACCGCTTCGCGGAGGCCGGCTTCGTCGCGCTCGCGCCCGACTTCCGGCACGGCGGACCGGCCGTGAAGCCGACCGAGCCGCGGCTGATGCTCAACAGCTCCCAGATGGACGAGGCGGCGAGCGACATCGCCGCTGCCGCCGAATACCTGGCGAGCCGGCCCGAGGTCGCCGGCAAGGTGGGCTGCGCCGGGTTCTGCGCGGGCGCCAGCCTGGCCCTGTGGTCCGGCACGTTCTCCGAGCGCATCGTGGCCACCGCCGGGTTCTACCCGCGCCTGCCCTGGGAGGGCATGGCCGTGGGAGCGGCGGACGAAGGCGGCTGGGCCGGCTACGCCGGGAAGGCCGCGCTCATCCACTGCTCCGAGGCGGACGGCCTGTCCGCCGCCGACGGGGTGCAGAGCGTCCGCCGGTCCATCGAGTCGGCCGGTGGCACCTGCCAGACGTTCGACTACCCGGGCACCGCGCACGCGTTCTTCAACGAGGACCGGCCGGAGCACTTCGACCAGCGGGCCGCCGCCACCGCCTGGGCCCGCACGCTGGAACTGTTCCGGGCGAAGCTTGGCTGAGTCGCGTACCCCGCAGGACGTGGTCGCCCGCGCCGCGCGGGCGGCCGACCTGGCCGACCTCGACGGCGCGGTCAGCGACTGCTTCGCCTGCCCGCGCCTGGTGGCGTGGCGGGAGGAGGTGGCGCGGGTCAAGCGCGCCGCGTTCCGCGACCAGGACTACTGGGGACGGCCGGTGCCCGGCCTCGGCCCGCCGGACGCGCGCATCGCCATTCTCGGTCTGGCGCCGGCCGCGCACGGCGGCAACCGCACCGGCCGGATCTTCACCGGGGACCGGTCCGGTGACGTGCTGTTCGCCGCGCTGCACCGCGCTGGGCTGGCCAACCAGCCGACGAGCGTCTCCGCCGACGACGGCCTGACGCTGCGTGACACGCGCATCTTCGCCGCCGTGCGGTGCGCGCCGCCGGACAACAAGCCCACCCCGGCCGAGC
This sequence comes from Micromonospora sp. HB375, assembly GCF_017872985.1. Lineage (NCBI taxonomy): Bacteria > Bacillati > Actinomycetota > Actinomycetes > Micromonosporales > Micromonosporaceae > Micromonospora > Micromonospora sp. HB375. The sequence continues at coordinate 843,942 of NZ_JAGGJO010000001.1, forward strand.
GGGACACCTGCGCGCCGTGGCTGCACCGCGAGGTAGAACTGATCCGGCCCACGCTGCGCGTCGTGGTCGCGCTGGGCGCGTTCGCGTGGGCCGCGTGGTGGCCGGTGCTCCGTCAGGTGTACGGGCAGCGCCCGCCCACGCCGCGACCGGCGTTCGGCCATGGGGCACACTGGTCCGGCGAGTCCGTGCCGGACCTGCTGGGCTGCTACCACGTCAGCCAGCAGAACACGTTCACCGGCCGGCTCACACCGGCGATGCTGGACGACGTGTTCACCCGGGCGAAGGACCTGGCCGGGGTGGACTGAGGAACACCTGAGGCGGTGGGATGGATTTCGGCGTACTGCGCAGGTGGTGGCCGGTCGCCGCGGTGACGGTGCTGCTCGCGCTCGCCGCGTTCGCCGCCGGTCACTCCGCCATCGGGGCCAGCCGGATCCCGCCGGCCGCCGACACCATCCCGTACGTGCCGGAGTACCCGTCGCCCGAGGCGGTGCCGTCGTACCCGGTGGAACCCCGCGACGTGGGTGAGTCCACAGCGGGCGGTGTGCCCGACTGGCTGGCCACCGCCGCCGTGGCGTTGCTGTTCGCGGTGGTGCTGGGCGCCATCGGGTACGTCCTGTGGAACGTGCTCCGGGGCGCGCTGCGGCGGACGACCCGGGCGGTGCCGGTGCGGCGCTCCCGGCGTACCGCCGAGGGGACCGCGCGTGAGGTGGTGGCCGCGCTCGACGCTGGGCTCGTCGAACTGGACGACCGCTCCACCGACCCGCGTACCGCCGTCATCGCGTGCTGGGTACGCCTGGAGGAGGCCGCCGAGGACGCGGGCGTGCCCCGGCACACCGGCGACACCCCGACCGACCTGGTGGCCCGGTTGCTGCGCGGCGACCCGGAGGCCGGCATCCCGGCGATCGCCAGCGCCGACGTGCTCGACGGGTTCGCGCACGTCTACCGGGAGGCCCGGTACGCCACGCACCCGGTCGACGAGCACACCCGGGACCAGGCCCGCGCCGCGCTGCGCCGGCTGCGCGGCGAGCTGACCAGCCTGGCGGGGGAGGCGTCGTGAGCACCAGCATCGACGACCTGCTGTCGTTCGGCGAGGAGCCCGCCGGGGAGGACGTACGCCCCTCGGGCGGTGGCCGGGCACGCCTGCTGCTGCGTACCGCCGCGGTCACCGCCGCCGTCGTGGTGGTGGTCGTGGTCGGGCTGCGCGCGGTCGGCCTGAAGGTGCCGATCTGGATCATCGTGGCCGGGGTGCTCGCCGTGCTCGCCGTACGCCGGGTCACCGCCGCGCTGTCGCCCCCGCCGCCGCCCCGCGCCGGCGCCCGGACGCCCGCCGGTGAGGAGCCCGGCACCTGGAACTGGTCCGCCCGGGACGCGCTGCGCACCGCGATCAACGGCTGGGAGCGCCCGCTGGACTGGTCCGCCGACAACCGGGAGCGGTTCACCGAACGCATCCTGCCGCGCCTCGGCGAGCTGGCCGACGAGCGGCTGCGCCAGCGCCACGGCGTCACCCGCGAGTCCGATCCGGCCCGCGCCCGGTCGGTGCTCGGCGAGCCACTGTGGACGTTCCTCACCACCCCCGCCCGCCGCCCTCCGTCGCCGCGCGACCTCGCGGCGATCGTCGCCGAACTGGAGAAGATCTGATGAACGACGTGGACCGGAGCATGGCCCCCGCCGAGGTGGGCCGGCTCGCCCGGGCCGTCCTGGAGGCGGTCGGCACCGTCGTGGTCGGCAAGCGGGACGCGCTGGAGCTGGTGCTGGCCGGCATCCTCGCCGGTGGTCACGTGCTGCTGGAGGACCTGCCCGGCCTGGGCAAGACGCTCACCGCGCGCTGTTTCGCGCAGGCGCTCGGGCTGGACTTCCGGCGGCTCCAGTTCACGCCGGACCTGCTGCCCGCCGACGTGACCGGCTCGTTCCTCTACGACCAGAGCAGCGGCGACTTCGCGTTCCGGGCCGGGCCGGTGTTCACCAACCTGCTGCTCGCCGACGAGATCAACCGGACGCCGCCGAAGACGCAGTCGGCGCTGCTGGAGGCGATGCAGGAGAAGCAGGTGTCGGTGGAGGGCGTGACCTACCGCCTGGACGAGCCGTTCCACGTGCTCGCCACCGCCAACCCCATCGAGTACGAGGGCACGTACCCGCTGCCGGAGGCGCAGCTCGACCGGTTCCTGCTGCGGGTGTCGTTCGGCTACCCCAGCCACGACGAGGAGTGGGACGTGCTGCGCCGCCGGATCGCCCGCCGCCGCGAGGAAGCGGAGATCAAGCCGGTGGTGGACGCCGCGACGCTGCGCGCCATGCAGGCGGCGCTGGAGGACGTGGTGGTCGAGGACTCGGTCGGCCGGTACATCGTGGCGCTCACCGCCGCCACCCGGGAGCACCCGTCGGTGCTCGTCGGCGCGTCCCCGCGCGGCTCGCTGGCGCTGCTGCTGCTGTCCCGGGTCCGGGCGGTGCTCGCCAACCGCGACTACGTGGTGCCGGAGGACGTCAAGGCGGTGGCGGCGCCCGCGCTGGCGCACCGGATCACGCTGCGGCCGGAGATGTGGCTGCGCCGGGTGGATCCGGCGTTCGTGGTCGGCGAGGTGCTGGAGTCCACGCCCGCCCCGGCCAGCGGCGCGCTGCCCAGCTACGCCGCCGGGCGCTGATGGATCGGGCCGAGGCGGCGAGCGGCTGGGCACCCACCTGGGCGCTCGGCCGGGCCGTGCTGCTCACCGGCGTGCTGCTCGTCGCGGCGGTCCTGCTCGGCCGCATCGACCTGGTGGTGCTCGCCACGCCGTTCGCGCTGGGCACCGCGTACGCGCTGCGCCGCCGCCCCGCGGGCCTGCCGGAACTGGAACTGGGCGTCGGGGACACCCACCTGGTCGAGGGCTCCCCGCTGGCCGCGACCGTCGCGGTGGCCAACCCGGACCTGGTCGGGTACGACCTCGCGGTGGTGCGGACGCGGATGTCGCGCTGGCTGCGCGTGGAGCAGGTCGGCTTCGGCGGCACCGGGCTGGACGTGAGCCGCTCCGGCGGGGCGGACCGCCCGTTCGTCACCTCCGTACCCCGGGGCAGCGCCGTCGACCTGGAGCTGACCGGCACGGCGCTGCGGTGGGGGCGGCACCCGATCGGCCCGGCCGGGGTGCGGGTCGCCGTCGCCGACGGGCTGCTGGTCTCCCGCGCGGTGATCACCGACCCGATCCGGGCCCGGGTCTACCCGCGTACCGAGCCGTTCGACGCGGTCGAGGCGATGCCCCGGGCCGCCGGGCTGGTCGGCGCGCACCGATCGCGGCGGCCGGGGGAGGGCGGCGAGCTGGCCGGGGTACGCGTGTTCGCGCCCGGCGACCGGCTGCGCCGCATCGACTGGCGGGTGTCGCTGCGGGCCCGCCAACTGCACGTGGCGGCGACGCTCTCGGACCGGGACGCCGAGGTGGTGGTGCTGCTGGACGTGCTCGCCGAGGCGGGCCGCTCCGGTGGCGTCAACGGCCTGGCGTCGGTGCTGGACACCACGGTGCGGGCCGCTGCCGCTATCGCCGAGCACTACCTGCACCGCGGCGACCGGGTGTCGATGCTGGAGTACGGCCCGGCCGCGCGCCGGCTGCGTCCGGCCACCGGGCGGCGGCAGTACCTGACCGTGCTGGAGTGGCTGCTCGACGTGCACGCCGAGTCGTCCCCGCACGAGCCGTACGACCAGGTCTTCGGCCCGCAACTGCTCTCCTCGGACGCGCTCGTGGTGGTGCTCACCCCGCTGCTCGACGAGCGGTCCGCGCAGATGCTGGCCCGGCTGGCCCGCGGCGGCCGGTTCGTGGTGGCGGTGGACACGCTGCCGGCCGAACTGCCGGTGCCGAAGGAGCGGGGCTGGGCCGAGGTGGCGTACCGGCTGTGGCGGCTGGACCGGGACACGATGATCGGCCAGCTCCGCGAGCACGGCGTGCCGGTGGTGCGCTGGGCCGGCGCGGGCAGCCTGGACGAGGTGCTCCGCGACGTGGCCCGGCTGGCGACCGCCCCGAAGGCAGGGTTGCGGTGAGCGCGAGGAACGCAGCGAAGCGGAGTCCCGCAGTCGCGAACGAAAGGCCGGCTCAGTGACGGACGCCCTGGTCGAGCGGGTGCGGGCGCTGCGGTACGCGGCCGCCCGGGTCAGCCCGCTGCCGCTGCTGGTACGCGGCGGCATCTTCCTCACCGTGCTGGCCGGTTTCCTGCTCGCGTACCCGGTGCAGGCCCTCACCGCGCGCTCGCTGCTGGCCCTGGCGGTGGCCGCGGTGCTGCCGGCGTTCGGTCCGCGCCGGATCTGGCCGACGTTCGCCGCGCTGGTGACGGTCGGCGGTTGGCTGCTGGCCACGCTCGGCTTCGACCGGCCGCCGGCGCTGTGGCGGCTGCTCGCCGTGGCGACGCTGCTCTATCTGGCGCACTCGCTCTGCGCGCTCGCCGCGCTGCTGCCCTACGACGGGCTGATCGACCCGGACGTGGTGTTCCGGTGGTTGAGCCGGGCGGGCGGGGTGGTGCTCGCCAGCGCTGTGCTCGGCGTGGTGCTGGCGTGGCTGGGTGGCGTCGGCGGGACGGACGGCTCGCAGGCGGCGACGGTGGTGGGGCTGCTGGTGGCGGTGGGGCTGAGCGCGCTGCTGGGCTGGTTGCTGCGTCGCAAGTGACGCAGCGTTCCGGTGACGTTGCGCAGGTCACATGGGTTGTGCTCCGTCACAGAAGGGGGTCTCGCGCGGGATTACCGGGGGCCGCCGGGGAAAGATAGATGACGTGAACCCGAAGCGGATCCTTGTCGTGGGTGCCGGTCACGTGGGCCTGTACGCCGCTCTGCGCCTGTCCAAGAAGCTGAGCAGGCGTGAGGCCGAGGTCATCGTCGTCGACCCGCAGCCGCACATGACGTACCAGCCGTTCCTCCCGGAGGCATCGGCGGGCAACATCTCCCCGCGGCACGCCGTCGTGCCGCTGCGGCGGGAGTTGCGCAAGTGCACCGTGGTGGCGGGCACCGTCACCCGGATCGACCACGACCGCATGACCGCAGTGGTGCAGCCGATCAGCGGCCCGGCCCGGGAGATCCAGTACGACCACGTGGTGGTCGCGCCCGGCTCGGTCTCCCGCACCCTGCCGATTCCCGGCCTGCACGAGCACGGCATCGGGTTCAAGACCATCGGTGAGGCCATCTACCTGCGCAACCACGTGCTGGACCGGCTCGACGTGGCGGCTTCCACCACCGACCCGGCGGTACGCAGCCGCGCGCTGACGTTCACCTTCGTCGGCGGCGGCTACGCCGGCATCGAGGCGCTCGCCGAGATGGAGGACATGGCCCGCGACGCGCTGCGCTACTACCCGGAGCTGAAGCCGGAGGAGATGCGCTGGGTGCTGGTCGAGGCGACCCAGCGGGTGCTGCCCGAGGTCGACCGGGACATGGGCGCCTACACGGTGCAGCAGCTGATGAAGCGGGACATGGACATCCGCCTGGACACCCGGCTGGAGTCCTGCGTCGACGGTGTGGTGAAGCTCTCCGACGGCGACAGCTTCCCGTCCGACACCATCGTCTGGACCGCCGGTGTGAAGCCGTCGCCGATGCTCGACGCCACGGACTTCCCGCGCGACGAGCGCCGCCGGGTCACCTGCCGGCCCACGCTGCAGATCGTGGACGGCGACCGGGTGGTCGAGGGCGCGTGGAGCGCCGGCGACTGCGCCGCCGTGCCGGACCTGACCAAGGAGCCGGGCAACTTCTGCTCGCCGAGCGCCCAGCACGCGGTGCGGCAGGCGGCGCGGATGGCCGACAACATCGCCAACGTGATCCGCGGGCGCGAGCCGGTCGACTACAAGCACAAGCACGCCGGCAGCGTGGCCAGCCTCGGCCTGCACAAGGGTGTGGCGCAGGTCTACGGCATCAAGATGACCGGCTGGCCGGCCTGGTTCATGCACCGGACGTACCACATGTCGCGGATCCCCTCGTTCAACCGCAAGGTGCGCGTGGTGGTCGACTGGACGCTGGCGTTCTTCCTCAAGCGTGAGGTGGTGGCGCTGGGTCAGCTGCACGACCCGCGCGAGGAGTTCGCCGAGGCGTCCGCCCCGCCGGTCGCCGCGCGCGTCTGACGGATCCGGCGCGGGGACTTTCCGAACGGAAGGTCCCCGCGCCGTTTTCGTGGCTCAGAACCGCCAGGTCCAGGCGTCGGCGAGCCGCGTACCCGGCCGCCCGAACAACTGCTCCAGGGTGCGGCGCAGCATCTCCGCGTGCGGCGCGTCGTCGGTCACCGCGACGCAGGACGCGCGCCAGAACTCGACGTCCCGGGCGGCCTGGCGGCGCTGCCGGTCACCGACCGCCGGCGCCACGCCCCGGCGGGCCACGTCGGCGAGCAGGGCCGAGGTGGGGCGTTGCCAGGTGCCCATGGTGGCCGAGCCGCCCCGCCCGTACGGGCCGATGAAGAAGCCCTCCGGCATGCCGAAGCCGACGCCGGTGGCGGTGGCCCAGCGCATCGGCCAGGGGGTCTGCGGAGTGGCAGTGGGCACCGGCACCAGCACCCCACCGGGGCGTACGCACTGCCGCCAGTGGCCGCCGGTGACGAACTCGGGCAGCGGCGGCCGGTCCATCGTGGGCAGCGGCGTCGGCAGGACGCTGAGCACCGCCGCGCCGACCGCGATCGGGACGCCCCGGCGGGCCCGGCCGGATTCGCCGAGCGCCCGGTGCACGGCGAGCGTGAGCACGGTACCGACCAGCGGCAGCACTGCCAGCGCGAAGCGCATCGGCAGCGCGCCGTCCACCACCGGCAGCCCGGCCAGCAGCCGGTACGGGCCGGGGAGCCCGGTCCGTTCGCCGCCGACCACGACCTCGGGGCCGAGCGCGAGCGCGGCCGTCACCAGCGCGCCTGCCACCAGCGCCACCACCAGCGGCCGCCGGCCCAGCCAGGCCGCGCAGCCGACCGCGACCAGCAGCAGCGGCCAGCCGAGGAACGTGGTGAACTCGGCCGGACCGGTGGTCAGCCGGACCGCCTCCGGGCTGCCGAACACGGTCAGCGCGGAGAGGCGGGTCCAGCCGGCCAGGTCGGCGGAGAAGTAGGCGGGCGGGAACATCCCGTCGGCGACGCCCTGCGGACCGGCGAACTGCACCCAGAGCGGGTACGCCAGCACGAGCAGCGCCAGCCCGGCCGCGCCCAGCAGCCCGCGGGCGAAGCCGGGACCGGCCCGGCGCAGCAGTTCCCGGTCGGCCAGCCCGTACGCGAGCGTCATCACCGCCAGCGTGAGCGCGGTGAGGAAGAGCACCTCCTCGCCGACGAACACCTGCACGGTGACGACAGCGGCGAGCCCGGCCGCCGACGAGATCATCCGGCGGCGGTCCGGGCCGTCCGGGCGCCCGGCCGGGTCGGCGGCGCGTAGCAGCCGGACGACCAGCCAGACCAGCGCCGGGACCAGCCACTGCGCGGTCATGTGCAAATGGCCGTTGCTCTGCGAGACCATGCCCGGCCCGAAGCCGCACAGTGATGCGCCCAGCCCGGCCGCGAGTGGACGGGCCCGTAGGACGCGGGTGAACAGCAGGTACCAGGCCAGCGCGGTACCGGCCAGGTTGAGCGCGACCAGCAGCGCGAACGTGACCGGCGCGCCGAACGCCAGCGTGACCGGGGCGAGCAGCACGCCGAGCGCGACGACCGAGGTGTTCGCCATCAGGTTGACCCCGTCCGGCGCGTTCAGGCGGTCGCTGACCAGGCTCAGCTCGCCGCGCAGGGCACGCGCGTCGAGCGCCAGGAACCACTCGTACAGCGTCTGGTCGGCCGGGTTGAGCGCGAGTACCCGCGTGCCCGGCGCCGGCCAGAGGCCGTGGGTGAGCCAGGCGGCGAACGCGGCGAACGCCAGCCCCACGAGCAGGTCGGCGCGGCGCCGCCGGACGGCGGCCGTCATCCGCCGCGTGACCGTCGCCGGGCGGGCCGCCCGGACCTGGTCGGGCCCGGAGGCCGTGCGGGCGGCGCTGGTCACGGCCTCGACCATAACGGCCGCAGCCGTCGGGGTACGCCGGGTCGCGGCCGAGCCGCTACGGTGAGATCTGCACCGCGCGTGTCGGCGCGCCGGTGTCACCCGCCCGGGTGGTGGAACGGCAGACACGGCCGCCTTAAAAGCGGCTGCCGCAAGGCGTGCGGGTTCGACCCCCGCCCCGGGCACACGAACTCTCAGGTTTCCCACAGCTAGCCGTCGCACGCGCGATTGCGGCCACGTCTACCCTGGAGTAGCACGTCTACGTGCGATCGACCCCCTGAGGGAGGCCTGAGAAGTGAAGACCTCGAACCCGGTGCTCGCCCGGCTCGGCCAGGCGGCAGAGCGTGAGCGGGCGGCCGGGTACGCCCAGCCCGGGCCTTACGGTCAGCCCGGATACCCCCAGCAGCAGTACCCGCAGCAGCCCTACGCCCAGCCCTACCCGGGCGGCTACGGCCAGCCGGTGGCACCGCCCACCGTGACCCCGATGACGCTCGACGACGTGGTCGTCAAGACGGTCCTCATGCTCGCCATCCTCGGCGCCTCGGCCGCTGCGGCCTGGGTGCTCGTGCCGGACTCGCTCGTCGGCGTGGCGTGGATCGGCGCCGCGGTGGTTGGCCTGGTGCTGGGTCTGATCATCTCGTTCTCCCGGATGGCCAACCCGGCGCTCGTGGTGGCGTACTCGATCATCGAGGGCGTCTTCGTCGGCATGGTCAGCAAGGCGTTCGAGGCGCGGTACGACGGGATCGTGCTCCAAGCCGTGGTGGCGACCTTCGGCGTCTTCTTCCTCATGGCGATGATCTACAAGGCGCGGATCATCCGGGCTACCCCGAAGTTCGCCCGCATCCTGGTCTCGATCATGGCAGGCCTCTTCGCGGTCATGCTGATCAATTTCGTGTTGTCCCTGGCCGGCGTGAACACCGGCTTGCGGGATGGCAGCAAGTTGGCCATCGGCTTCAGCCTGGTCTGCATCGTGGTGGCGTCGCTGAGCTTCGTGCTCAACTTCGCCGACATCGAGGAGGGGGTCCGGATGGGCCTCCCGCAGCGCTACTCGTGGACGGCCGCCTTCGGCATCGTGGTCGGCCTGGTCTGGCTCTACATCGAGATCCTGCGGCTGCTCAGCTACTTCCAGGGCGACGACTGACGTCTCGCTTTCCGCCGACGCCCGCCTGCCGCATCCGCGGCGGCGGGCGTCGCCGTTTTCCCGTCCCTGCCGGGCCGACCGGGGCAGAGTGGGACTCGGGTACGTGGGCGGGAGGTGGTCACGGTGCGCAGTGCCAATCCGGTGCTGGACCGGCTGGACGACGTCGGCCGCGCCGAGCGGCAGGTGCTCGGGGTCGGAACCGCCGACGCGATGACGGTGGCCGACGTGGTGAGCCGCACCGTGGGCCTGCTGCTGGTCACCGGCGTCACGGCGGCGCTGTCCTGGGTGCTGGTGCCGCAGGCCGCGTGGATCTCCGCCGCGCTGGCCGGAAGCGCGCTGGCCAGCCTCGCCCTGGTGCTCGTCATCTCGCTGAAGCAGATCACCAGTCCGCCGGTCATCGTCGGGTACGCCGTGTTGCAGGGGCTGCTGCTCGGGGTGGCCAGCCGTGCCTTCGAACTGGTCTACCCGGGCATCGTGGCGCAGGCGGTGGTCGGCGCGTTCGGCGTCTTCCTCGGCATGGCGGTGCTCTACCGGGCCCGGCTGGTACGCGCCACGCCGCGCCTGGCCCGCCTGGTCATCGGCACGCTCGTCGGGATCGTGGCGATCGGCCTGGTCAACCTGTTCGCGTACCTGTTCACCGGGCGGCAGGGCGTGGCCGTCTACAGCCTCAGCGACCGGGTGGGCTGGCTGCCGTACGTGTTCTCGGTGGTGGCGATCATCGCCGGCGCGCTCAGCTTCATCCTCGACTTCGACCTGGTCGAGCGGTCGGCCGCGAATCGGCTGCCCCGTCGCTACGCCTGGTACTGCGCGTTCGGGCTGCTCGTCGGGCTGATCTTCCTGTACTGGCAGATCCTGCGCCTGCTCAGCTACGTACGCCGCTGAGCACGCTCCGGCCCGGCGTCGCCGTAGACTCGGCGGCGATGAGCGCAGCGGAACTGGACCGGGCGGTGACCCTGCTGGTCCGACAGGTGGGGCACTGGCAGCAGCCGCGCTGGTCGGCCAAGGCCGAGGGCGGCAACGTGTCCCGGGCCGACCTGGTGCACAAGCTGGTCCAGGAGATCGCCAACCTGGCCGCCGACGCGGCGGGCGAGCCGCGCCGCGAGGTGCCCCGGCTCCCCAGCGACCAGGCCCTCCCAGACCAGCTCCGCGTGGTAACCGCCGACCTGACGCTGGCCGATCCCCCCGCCCCCGTCCTGGCCGAGGCCGCCGAGGCGATAACCCGAACCCGCGCCGCCCTCTGACCCGCCCCTGCCCTTTCGTCGCGTTGATCATGAAGTTGGCGGCGACAAAACGGACGCGGATCCCCGCTAACCTCATGATCGACCGGGTGGCGGGGGGCGGTCAGGGGTTGAGCCAGCGGCGTGCCTTGCGGCGTCGGGCCCGGTCGCGTGCCCGCAGGACGGCGGGGCGGTCGTGGCCGGCGGCCTCCGCCTGCCTCCCGTGCAGCAGGCCGTACGTGAACGTGTTCTCGCCGTCGGCGTACGCCTGGAGCGCCTGCCGCCGCAGCGTCTCCCGGGTCACCACCGAATCCTGGTGGGCGCCGAGCAGATCCTGGAGCGCCTTGAACCGCTTCACCAGGCGGGCGGCCGGTTTGCCGGCGCTCGGCTCCCGCGCCTCCACCGCGTACCGGGCCGCCTTGTGCTTCTTACGCGCCTCGTGCAGCGCCGCGTCCCCGGCCGTCCCTTCGAGCGTGAGCGCCCGGTCCAGCCGTTCGTCAGCACGGCGTACCGCCTTGCGGATCCGCCGGTCCACCCAGCGCCGGCCCACGTCGGCAGGTGCGCCGTCGACCAGCCGATCCAGGCGGGCCAGCAGCTCGGCATAGCGGTCGGAGTCCAGCGCGGACCGCAGCGCCACCGTCGTCCCGGCCAGGTCGGCCGCGAACCGCTCGCCGATCCGCGCGGCCACCGGGCCGAGCATCAGCTCGTCCGGCAGCTCGTGCACCGCCTCGGTGAGCCGGGCCGCCATCACCTGGGTGTCGCGGACCCGGCCCAGCTCGCCGCCGAGCCAGCGCAGCTCGGCCCGGACCGCCTCGCTCTCCCGGCGGTCCCACAACCCCCGGAACGTACGCAGCGTCGCCCGCAACCGGCGGGCCGCGACGCGCATGTCGTGGACCGCGTCCTCGTCACCCTGGTACGCGGCCGCGTGGTTGCCGACGATCGCGTCCCGCTGCGCCCTGGCGTACGTGAGGACCGGCCCCGCCGGGCCGTCCGGTTCCCGGTCGTCGAAGCGCTCGATCCGGCCCGCGACGGCCCGGTGCGACTTGCTGACCGCCACCTCCCGGGCACCTGCTGCGCGCAGCCGCTCGCCCAGCGCGTCGAGCAGCGCCTCGTCGCCGTCGACCAGCTCGATCTCGATCTCGTGCCAGGTCCGCGCGGCGCCGTCCACCAGATCCTCGGACCGGACGTCGTCCTCGGCCACCTCGGCCAGCACCCGGCCGTCCGCGTCCAGCAGCCGCCGTTCCCGGCGGCGGTTGACCACCCGGGCGGCCGGAGCGACGGTACGGCCCCGCGACGCGCCCCGGATCAGCGCGACCATCTCGGCCGGCGGGCCGTCGTCGGACGCCCCGGCCGGGAACTGGTGCTCGACCCGCGCGCCGCCGACCGCGCCCACCTTGAGATGCCAGCCCGCGTCGTGCCCCCCGGTACGCCGGCGCAGCGCGTGCCCGCTGCGCAGCAGGAGCAGGTCGTCGGTGTCCCAGTAGACGGCGTCCAGATCCGAGACGGTGGCGTCGGACATGGTCACGACGCCACCGCACCCGGTCAGGTCGGGCAGCTGGAAACCCTCGTCGCCGGAGTACTTGCGCTCACGTTCCACGACGGTCGCCATACGGCCTCCCGTACCCGGCCCGCACGCCGGCGAACCGGTCTCAGCTCAGTCGCTCCAGCACCATCGCCATGCCTTGGCCGCCGCCGACGCACATGGTCTCCAGACCGATGGTCTTGTCGTGCCACTCCAGCGCGTTGAGCAGCGTGCCGGTGATCCGGGCGCCGGTCATGCCGAACGGGTGGCCGACGGCGATCGCGCCACCGGCGACGTTCAGCTTCTCCTCCGGGATGCCGAGCTGCCGGTACGAGGGGATCACCTGCGCGGCGAACGCCTCGTTGATCTCGACCAGGTCGACGTCGTCGATGGTCATGCCGGCCCGCTTCAGCGCCTGCTTCGACGCCTCGACCGGGCCCAGGCCCATGATCTCGGGAGAGAGCGCGCTGACGCCGGTGGAGACGATCCGGGCCAGCGGGGTGAGACCCAGCTCGGACGCCCGCTCGGCGCTCATGATCACTACTGCGGCGGCGCCGTCGTTGAGCGGGCAGCAGTTGCCGGCGGTGATCCGGCCGTCCGGGCGGAACACCGGCTTCAGACCGGCCACGGCCTCCAGGGTCACCCCGGCACGCGGGCCGTCGTCGGTGCTGACCACCGTGCCGTCCGGCGTGGTGACCGGGGTGATCTCGCGGGCCCAGAAGCCGTCCGCGATCGCCTTCTCCGCGAGGTTCTGGCTGCGGACGCCGAACGCGTCCATGTCCTCGCGGGTCACGTCGTACACCTGGGCCAGGTTCTCCGCGGTCTGCCCCATGGCGAGGTAGATGTCGGGGAGCTGCCCGGCCTCGCGCGGGTCGGCCCACACCTCGGCGCCGCCCTGGGCACGGGCCGCGGAACGCTCCCGGGCCTCGGCGAAGCGGGGGTTCTCCCAGCCGCCGCCGACCAGCGCCTGCGCCTCCGGCGGCAGCGTGTCCGAGTTGCCCCGGGCGTACCGGGAGACCATTTCCACACCGGCGGAGATGAACACGTCGCCCTCACCGGCCCGGATCGCGTGCATCGCCATCCGCGTGGTCTGGAGCGAGGACGCGCAGTAGCGGGTCAGCGTGGCGCCCGGCAGGCCGTCCAGGCCCATCAGCGTGGCGACCACCCGGGCCATGTTGAAGCCCTGCTCGCCGCCGGGCAGGCCGCACCCGAGGTAGAGGTCGTCGATGGTGGTGGGATCGAGCGCCGGAACCTTGTCGAGGGCGGCCTGGACGATGGTGGCGGCGAGGTCGTCCGGGCGGACCTCGCGGAGGGAACCCTTGAACGCGCGGCCGATGGGGGACCGGGCGGTGGCGACGATGACGGCGTCGCGGGGCGACTCAATCGGCATGAGCCAACGTTAACGCGCCGGTAACATGCGCGGGAAGGTGTGCGGTGGGCGGGAAATGTCACCCCGTGGGCGGTCGGCGGTGGTGCCGGAACGCGACAGTCGCCGCCGCCTCGACCGCCGGCAGCAGGGCGTGCGCCCAGACCCGGTAGCCGTCGGCGGACGGGTGGAAGCCGTCGCGGCAGAGCGTGCCGGCATCCGCGCGGAACACCGGGCCCGTCTCGGCGCCCAGGTCGACAACCGTGCCACCGGCGTCCAGCACGGCCGCTGTCTGGGCCCGTGCCATCCGCCGGCCGGACCAGCCGAGCACCTGACGCAGCGGGGCGGCGACCGCGCGTACCGCGCCGAGGTCGGGGCAGGTGCCCACCACCACCTCGACGTGCGCCTCCCGCAGCCGGCGCACCGCCGAGCCGAGATAGGCGGCCGCGTCACCCGGGCGGCTCAGCGCCGTCGCGTCATTCGCCCCGATCAGCACCACCGCCACGTCGGGCCGCTCGCCGAGCAGCGCCCGGGCCACCTGGGTGGCCAGGTCGGTGGCGCGGGAGCCGGAGACCCCGACGCTGGACAGATGCACCCGGCGGCCGTGCGGCCCCTCGGCGAGCAGGTTCGCGAGCTGACCGCCGATCGTCTCCTCGAAGCGGTCGACGCCGACACCGAGCGCCGACGAGTCACCGAGCAGCACCAGCCGCAGCGGCGGCGCGTCCGCCCGGCCGACCGTCGCGCGCAACACCAGACCCAGCTCGGGCTGGGCGTACTCCCGGCTGCGGGCGGCGATGGCCTGCCCGGCGAGGACCGCTGCGCCGCCCACCGTGCCGGCCAGCAGCGACAGGGCCGCCGCCCGGCCCCACCGGGCCACCTCACTGCGCTCGCTCATGACGCCTCCTCCCGGTGTCCGTGGCTGCGCTCGCTCATGCCGTTTCCTCCAGGGTGGCCGAGTCGGCGGCGGTGCCGGTCGGGGGCAGCGCGCCGACGCCGAAGAAGGCCCGTCGGCGAAGCTGCGCCCAGCGTCCGCCGGGCCCGCGGTCGCGGCCCCGGAGCTGGGCGCCGCTGACCTCCGTGCCGGCGTGCCGGGCCGCCTCGTGAGCCGCCTCCGGGAGCGACCGTACGCCTTCCACGCCGGGCAGGACAGGCCTGCGTTCCGGGACCGCGCCCAGCGCGGACAGCACGGTGGGCAGCAACGCCGCCGCGGCTATCGCGTACCCCTCTGCGGAGGGGTGGAACCGGTCCCAGGCGAACATCCGGGCGGGCTCGGCGGCGAACCGCGGCCCGAGCATGTCGCCGAGTGAGACGGCCCGGCCGCCGGCCTCGACCACGCCCACCGTCTGCGCGGCCGCGAGCTGGCGGCTCCAGCGCCGGGCCAGCCAGCGCAGCGGCGGCTGGATCGGCCGGATGGTGCCCAGGTCGGGACAGGTGCCGACGACCACCTCGCAGCCGGCCGCCCGCAGCGTGCGGACCGCGTCGACCAGGTAGCGCACGGCCAGCCCCGGCGGGGTGCGGTTGGTGACGTCGTTGCCGCCCACCAGGATCACCGCCACGTCCGGCTCGACCTCCAGGGCGGACTCGACCTGCGGTTTCAGCCCGGACGAGAGCGCGCCCACCACGGCGAACCGGTGCAGGCGTACCGGCCGGTGCAGGCGGCGGGACAGCCCGGTGGCCAGCAGCGAGCCCGGTGTCTCCCGGCGCCTGTGCACGCCGTAGCCGGCTGCTGAGGAGTCGCCCAGGATGACCATGGTGACCGGCGGGCCGGGCAGCTTCGCGCCGTACACGCCGTCGCAGCGCGGTGGCGGGGCCTGCGCCATCGGGATGGTGCGCCGGGCCTGCCGGGCCTGGCCGAGCAGCACCCCGCCGGTGGCGGCGGTGGCCGCCACCGTGGCGCCCGTGCCGATCGCCGCGAGGCGGGCGATCTGCCGGACGCGCTGCCAGTGGACCGGCGCGACGGAACCAGCGTCCCCCATGAACCGACAGTATCGCGCCGGTACGACCACTGCTGTCCTTGATCGGATGGCTGGGCGGCGCCCGGACTGGGTACCGATGGGGGTGGCGGACGCGGGCTTGCCCCCGGGCCGCACCATGGTCGGGCGGAGAGGGGCGAAGACATGGGGAAGACGTTGAAGCGCAGCGCCGCGTTCGCCGCGCTGGCCCGGGCGCTGGCGGCCGGTACGCGGGGCGGGCCGTCGCTCGGGGCCCGGCTGGCGGCGCTGCCGAGGATGATCCGCGCCACCACCAGGGGCGAGTACGACGGCGGCCTGCGCCTGGCGCTGATGGCCGGCGCGACCGCGTACATCGTCAGCCCGATCGACCTGCTGCCGGAGATTCCGCTGGCGATCTTCGGGCTGGCCGACGACGCGGTGATGGTCACCTGGCTGGCCGGCAGCGTGCTCGCCGAGACCGAACGGTTCCTGGAGTGGGAGGCACGTCGCAGCTCGGTCATCCCGGGGCATGTGGTGCCCTGACGGCACGTACGCTGGTCGGCGAACTGACGGCTGACCGACCGCCCCACGACGGCGGCGCGACGAAGGGCACAACGAGGTGCAGTACTACGACAACGTCGTCGAGCTGATCGGCAACACCCCGCTGGTCCGCCTGCGCAACGTCACCGAGGGCATCCAGGCCACCGTGCTGGCGAAGGTGGAGTACGTCAACCCGGGCGGCTCGGTCAAGGACCGGATCGCGATGCGCATGGTGGAGGACGCCGAGAAGGCGGGCATCCTGCGGCCGGGCGGCACGATCGTGGAGCCGACCAGCGGCAACACCGGCGTCGGGCTGGCCCTGGTGGCCCAGCTCAAGGGCTACCGCTGCGTCTTCGTCTGCCCGGACAAGGTCAGCCAGGACAAGCAGGACGTGCTGCGCGCGTACGGCGCCGAGGTGGTGGTCTGCCCGACCGCCGTCGCGCCGGAGGACCCGCGCTCCTACTACAACGTGTCCGACCGGCTGGCCCGGGAGATCCCCGGCGCGTGGAAGCCCAACCAGTACAGCAACCCGGCCAACCCGCGCTCGCACTACGAGACCACCGGCCCGGAGCTGTGGAAGCAGACCGAGGGCAGGATCACCCACTTCGTGGCGGGCGTCGGCACCGGCGGCACCATCTCCGGCATCGGCCGCTACCTCAAGGAGGCGTCCGAGGGCCGGGTCAAGGTGATCGGCGCGGACCCGGAGGGCTCGGTCTACTCCGGCGGCACCGGCCGGCCGTACCTGGTCGAGGGCGTCGGTGAGGACTTCTGGCCGGAGACGTACGACCGGAAGATCGCCGACGAGATCGTCGAGGTGTCGGACAAGGAGTCCTTCGAGATGACCCGCCGGCTGGCCCGCGAGGAGGGTCTGCTGGTCGGCGGCTCCTGCGGCATGGCCGTGGTGGGCGCGCTGGAGGTGGCCCGCAAGGCCGGCCCGGACGACGTGATCGTGGTGCTGCTGCCGGACGGCGGCCGGGGCTACCTGTCGAAGATCTTCAACGACAAGTGGATGGCCCGGTACGGCTTCCTGGACGACTCGGGCACCGAGCCGACGGTGGCCGACGCGCTCGCCGGCAAGCCCGGTGGCCTGCCCGAGCTGGTGCACGTGCACCCGACCGAGACGGTCCGCGACGCGATCGACTACATGCGCGAGTACGGCGTCTCGCAGCTCCCGGTGCTCAAGGCCGAGCCGCCGGTGGTGACCGGTGAGGTGGCCGGTTCGATCGCCGAGAAGGACCTGCTCGACGCGCTGTTCACCGGCCAGGCCCACCTGCACGACACGATCGAGCGGCACATGGGCGAGCCGCTGCCGATGATCGGCGGCGGGCAGCCGGTGAGCGAGGCGGTCGGGCTGCTGGAGAAGGCGGACGCGGCGCTGGTGCTGGTCGACGGCAAGCCCAAGGGCGTGCTGACCCGCCAGGACCTGCTGGCCCACCTCGGTGCCCGCTGACCCTGCTTGTAAGGAAGGGCCCCCTTTTAACACCGCGGTGTTAAAAGGGGGCCCTTCCTCTACCGGAGGCGTTAATAAGGGGCCCTTCCTTACAAGCGGCGGGCGTAGCGGAGCTGGGGGACGAGCACCCGGCCGATGTGTTCGTCCCGCTCATCACCGGTGGCGGTCCAGCCGCCGCGCTCGTAGAAACGGCGCGCGTGGCCGTTGTCCCGCAGCACCCACAGCACCGCGCGCGTCCAGCCCCGGGCCCGCATCGCGTCGAGCGCGTCCACCATCAGCGCCCGTCCGGTGCCCCGGCCCCGCTCGGTCGGCTCCAGGTGGATCGCGTTGAGCAGCCCGGTCGCCGGGTCGCCCTCGTCGTCCGGCCCGAGGTAGCTGAAGCCCACCAGCTTCCCGTCCCGCTCGGCCACCGTCATCCGGTGGTCCGCGCCCTCCCAGGTCAGCCGTTCCACCCAGTAGCGGCCCATCGCCTCCGGCGTCGGGTCGGCCAGCGCCTCGGGCGGCAGGAACGACGAGTACGCCGCCACCCGGGAACGCTGGTGCAGGGCGCCGACCGCCATCAGGTCGGCCTCGGTCGCGGAACGTAGGGAGATCGTCACCCGGGCGACGGTACCCGCCGGGGCGGCACCTGCACCGTCTGGAGATCCTCGGCGACCACCAGATCACCGGTGAAGTGTTCCCGGGCCTCGTCGTGGAAGCGGCGCGGGTCGGCGTACCGCTGGGAGAAGTGGGTGAGCACGAGCGTGCGTACCCCCGACTCGGCCGCGACCCGCGCGGCCTGGCCGGCGGTGAGGTGCCCGACCTCGGCGGCGAGCGCCGCCTCCGACTCCAGGAACGTCGACTCGATCACCAGCAGGTCGGCGTGCTCGGCGAGCGCGTACACGCCGTCGCAGAGCCCGGTGTCCATCACGAACGCGAACCGCTGCCCCGGCCGGACGACGCTCACCTGGTCCCGGGTGACGCGGCGCCCGTCGCGGTCCAGGTGGCCGTCGCGCAGCAGCCTTCCGGTGTCCGGACCGGCGATGCCGTACGCGGCCAGCCGCTCCGGAAGCATCCGGCAGCCGTCCGGCTCGACCAGGCGGTACCCGTACGTCTCGATCGGGTGCCGCAGCCGGCGGGCCTCCAGCGTGCCGATGCCCAGGGTGATCCGCTGCCCGTCGGCGTCGATCGGCTCGACTGCCAGTTCGGCGGTCTCGTAGAAGCTGGAGGCGTGGCGCAGCCGGGCGAAGTACTCGGCGCCGCCGGCCGGGAAGTGCACCGCCACCGGGCGCGGTACGCGGTCCAGCGAGAGCCGCTGGATCATGCCGGGCAGCCCGAGGCAGTGGTCGCCGTGGAAGTGGGTGACGCAGATCCGGGTCAGGTCGGTGGCGGTGATCCCGGTGTGCAGCATCTGCCGCTGGCTGCCCTCGCCCGGGTCGAAGAGGATCACCTCGTCGTCCCAGCGCAGCAGGTAGCCGTTGTGGTTGCGCTGCCGGGTCGGGGCCTGGCTGGCCGTACCGAGCACCACCAGCTCACGCATGGACACCGCACCCTCCCGAGCGCAAAAAGCGACCCCCGGGGCTTCCGCGCTCGCGCGCGGGCCGGCTGGACTGGGCCGGCACCCCGGGGGTCGGGTGGCTGTCGTGGTTTCGCCGCACCGCTGCCACACGGTCTCGACGATCCTGCAGGTGCCCGCCTCGCGGCGGGCGAGTTTTCACTGTCGAGGACAGCGGCTAGCGGACAGCCACCTCACGAGTCCGATTGCTATACAAGTCTGGACCACCTCCTTTCCCGTGTACCGCCACGCTATCCACTTCGCGGCGGCCGCGGCAACGGATTTCGATCACAGGCCCGGTCAGTCCAGGCCGATCGGGCCCTCGCGCGGGCCGTCCTCGTTCGCCGGCTGCACGGCGAGCGACGGGAAGTCGGCCAGGTCGCCCTCCGGCTCGGCGTCCCACTCGGGGAACACCAGCGGGCTCTGCAGGTAGAGGCAGAGCAGCTGGGTGAGCTGGTGCAGGCCGTCGAGGTGGGTGCGCTCGTGGCCGTGGGTGGCGTCCACGCCGAACCCGAGCAGCGCCACCCGGGCGTGCGCCCCGGCCTCGACCGCGGCGGCCACGTCCGAGCGGTAGTAGTCGAACACGTCCCGGACCAGGTCGACGCCGTGTTCCTTGGCGATCGAGGCGAGGTTGCGGGTCAGGTGGTAGTCGAACGGGCCGACCCCGTCGCCCATGGCGAGTGTCGCCGCGGTCTCCCGGGACTGCTGGCCCGGCGCGACCACCGCCGCGTCCACCGACACGATCTCCGCGACGTCCGGGTCCAGCCCGTGGCTCGCGCCGTGGCCGATCTCCTCGGTGACGGTGACCAGCAGGTGCGCGGTGACCGCCGGGGTGACACCGGCGTCGACCATCGCCTTGAACGCGGTCAGCACCGCCGCCACGCCCGCCTTGTCGTCCAGGTGGCGGGACTTGACGTACCCGTTCGGGGTGATGGTGGGGTTGGGCAGGAACGCGACGAAGTCCCCGGCGTCGATGCCGAGCGCCCGCAGACCGGCCTCGTCGTGCACCGGCTCGTCCACCCGCACCTCGACCAGTTCCCAGCCGACGCCCTGCAGGTCGACCGCCTCGTTGTAGCGGTGCCCGCTCGCCTTCAGCGGCAGCACCTGGCCGGTGACGACCCGCTCCAGGTCGTCGGTGAAGATCCGCACGTGGGCGCCCTCGGCGAAGCGGGCGCTGTGCGTGCCGATCGGGTTGACCTCCAGCCGGCCGTTCTCCTTGAGCCGCTTCACCATGCCGCCGATGGTGTCGGTGTGCACCACGATCGCCCGGTCGGCGCCGGTCGACCGGGGGCCGGGCAGACAGGCGCTCAGCGCCCCGCGACGGGTCAGCGTGGAGCTGATCCCGATCGCGGAGAGCCGCTCGCCCACGTACTGCTGGATGTGGTCGGTGCGCCCCGACGGGCTGGGGATCTCCAGCAGCTCCACCAGCACCTGGCGGAGGTAGTCGAGGTCGAGCTTGAGCGGTTGGGGCTTGCGTGCGGTCATGCCCCAGAGCTTGCCGCACCGGCCGGCGACCAGAGTCGCTGCGGTGCCCGGGTACCCGGGAAGAGCAGGTCGACGAAGCGCTCGGCGGTGGGCTGCGGTTCGTGGTTGGCCAGTCCGGGCCGCTCGTTCGCCTCGATGAACACGTGTTCCGGCCGGTCCGGGGCGGGGACCAGCAGGTCCAGCCCGGTGACCGGGATGTCCAGCGCCCGGCTCGCGGTGACGCACGCCTCGGCGATCGCCGGGTGCAGCTCGGCGGTCACGTCGTGGATCGTGCCGCCGGTGTGCAGGTTGGCCGTCCGGCGTACCGCGAGCACCTCGCCCTCCGGGAGCACGTCGTGCATCCGGTACCCGGCCTCGGCCACCACCTCGCGGGTCATGTCGTCGATCGGGATGCGGGACTCGCCCCCGGTGGCGGCGGCCCGGCGGCGGCTCTGCCGCTCGATCAGCTCGGTGATGTCGTGCACCCCGTCGCCGGTGATCTGCGCCGGGCGGCGTACCGCGGCGGCGACCACCTCGTGGTCGATCACCACGACCCGCAGGTCCTCGCCCGCGCGCAGCTCCTCGATCAGCACGTCCGGGCAGAACCGGCGGGCCAGCTCGACGGCCGCGGTCAGCGCCTCGGGCGTACGCACGCCGACGGTGATGCCGTTGCCCTGCTCGCCCCGCGCCGGCTTGACCACCACCGGACCCACGTCGTTCAGGAACGCCACGTCGTCGGGCTCACCGGTGGCGGTACGCCCGCGCGGCACCGACAGGCCCGCCTCGGTGAGGATGCGCCGGGTCACCCGCTTGTCGTCGCAGCGGCTCATCGCCACCGCCGAGGTCAGCTCCGACAGCGACTCGCGGGTGTGGATGGTCCGGCCACCGGTGGTCAGCTTCAGCTCACCCCAGTGCGGGTCGGTCACCTCCACCCGGATGCCGCGGCGCATCGCCTCGTCCGCGACGATCTTCGCGTACGGGTTCAGCTCGTCGTACCCCTCGGGCATGGCGGGCAGGAACAGGCGCTCGTTGATCGGGTTCTTCCGCTTCACGCAGAGCGTGCCGGTGCGGTGGAAGCCGAGGCGCTCGTACAGCCGGATCGCGCCCGAGTTCTCGGCCAGCACGGACAGGTCCACGAACGCCCGGCCGCGCCCGTCGAGCCGGTCGGCGAGCGCGGTGAGCAGCGCCTGGCCGGTGCCGGGCGGGGCGGTGTTGAAGTCGACCGTCAGGCACCACAGGCTCGCGCCGTTCTCCGGATCGCCGAAGACCGCCACGTGGTCCACGCCGGTGATGGTGCCGACCACCTCACCCGTGGTGTCCTCGGCCACCAGGTGCAGGAACCGGTCCGTACCGGCGTTGTCCACCAGCACCTCGACCGGGGCGGTGACCATGCCGTTGCGCGCGTAGATCCGGTTCACCGCCTCCGCGTCGACGGCGTCACGCAGCGGCCGGACGGTCAGCCCGGGCACCTCGCCGCCCTCGGTCGCGGCGGGCCGCTTCTCGCCCAGCGGCAGCCGGTACGTCAGCGACGGGTCGATGAACAGCTCGTCCGGCAGCCGCGACACCAGCACGTGCGGGTCGCGCAGGTAGATGCAGATGTCCCGGGCGCCGACCGCCTCGGAGCGCAGCACGTCGGCCACGTGCACCTGGTCGTCGAACGTCTGCCCGAACACCAGCCGGCCCCAGCCGCAGTCCAGCACCACGCCCGAGGCGTCGGTGGACGTGGGCTCCGGCTGCCGCTGCTCCGGCGTACCCGGTGCGACCGGGTCACCGCCGGGGCCGATGCGTTCCCGGCGGCGCCCCAGCACCCGTTCCCGGTCGGTACGTGCCGTTCCGGTGGCGAGGGTGTCGGTCACGGTCAGTCGATTCCGTGGCTCTGGAGCCACATTTCCAGGAGTCCCAGTTGCCACAGCTTGTTTCCGTTCAACGGGGTCAGTTCGGCGTTCGGGTCGGCGAGCAGCGCGTCGACGTAGTCGGCGCGGAACAGGTCGCGACGGCGCGCCTCGGGCGCGGTGAGCGCGTCGCGTACCCGGTCGAGGAGCTTGCCCTCCAGGTGGGTGAGTCCGGGCACCGGGAAGTAGCCCTTGGGCCGGTCGATGACCTCGTGCGGCAGGACCCGCCGGCCGATCTCCTTGAGCACGCCCTTGCCGCCCTGGGCCAGCTTCAGCTCCGGCGGGCAGCTCGCGGCCAGCTCGACGAACTCGTGGTCGAGGAACGGCACCCGGGCCTCCAGCCCGTGCGCCATGGTCATGTTGTCGACCCGCTTCACCGGGTCGTCGGTCAGCATGACCTGGGTGTCGATCCGCAGGCCGGCGTCGACGGCGGTCTGCGCGCCCGGGCGGCCCAGGTGCGCGGCCACGAACTCCCGCGCCGGGTCGCCGTCGGCCAGCCACGCCGGGTTGAGCACCCGGGCCAGTCCGGCCGCGTCGCGGTCGAAGAACGCCTTCGCGTACGTCTCGAGCGCCTGCTCCCGGTCCACCCCGGCGAGCGGCGGGTACCAGTGGTAGCCGCCCAGGATCTCGTCCGCGCCCTGACCCGACTGCACCACCTTGACGTGCTTCGCGACCTCCTGGCTGAGCAGCCAGAACGCGACGCAGTCATGGCTGACCATCGGTTCGCTCATGGCCCCGACGGCGGCCTCCAGCGGCGGCAGCAGGTCGCCGGTGGGCACCCGGATCTGGTGGTGGTCGGTGCCGAACGTCTTCGCGACCAGGTCGGAGTAGACGAACTCGTCGCCCTCCCGGCCGCCGACCGCGTCGAAGCCGATGGAGAACGTGGCCAGGCCGGACCGGGCCTGCCCCTCGCCGGCGAGCAGCGCGACCACCAGGCTGGAGTCGAGGCCGCCGGAGAGCAGCACGCCCACCGGAACGTCGGCCACCATGCGGCGGCGTACGGCGGTGGTCAGCGAGTCGAGCAGCGCGTCCTGCCAGTCCCGCTCGGACCAGCCGGCCCGCTCGGCGGCGCGGCCGAACGACGGGTCCCAGTAGACCCGCTCGTGGGTGGAGCCGTCCGCCTCGTACACCCGGACCGTGGCCGGCGGCAGCTTGGTGACGCCGGCGAGGATGGTGCGCGGCGGCGGCACGATGCTGTGGAAGCTCAGGTAGTGGGCGAGCGCCACCCGGTCGATGGTGGTGTCGATGCCGCCACCGGCGAGCAGCGCCGGCAGGGTCGAGGCGAACCGCACCACGCCGGGGGTCTCGGCCAGGTAGAGCGGCTTGATGCCGAGGCGGTCCCGGGCCAGCACCAGGCGGCCGGTGTCGCGCTCGCTGATCGCCACCGCGAACATGCCGATCAGGTGGTCGACGAAGTCGAGCCCCCACTCGGCGTACGCCTTGACCACTACCTCGCTGTCGCCGGACGAGAAGAACCGGTGGCCCTTGGCCTGCAGTTCGGCGCGTAGTTCCCGGTAGTTGTAGATGCAGCCGTTGAAGACACCGGTGAGCCCGGCGGCGGCGTCCACAATGGGTTGGCCGCTCGCCGCGGACAGGTCAATGATCTTCAGGCGCCGGTGTCCCAGCGCGGTCGGCCCTTGCGACCAGACGCCGCTGTCGTCGGGCCCTCGGTCACTCATCGTGGCCGCCATCCGCTCCACGGCCGAGACATCGGCGCGTGAACCGTCACGGCGGAACTCTCCCGCAAGTCCGCACATACGAGCCAATGCTGCCAGAGGTTGTTTCGGTTCGCCTGTTGAGACGATGACGAACGTGTGACAGCTTGCTACGATGCGCCGTCACGCAGCGTGGTTGCCTGTCACGCCTTCGGTTCCTGCCTCGCTCCACCCGATGTCGGGATTCGGCACCCGCAAGGGTGTGAGGAATGCCGCAGCAGGCTACTTCTGAAGTATTATTGATGTCATGTCGATGCCCTTGGAGTCCGTGCCGTTCTCCGAGCTGTTGCGCCAGCCGACGGAAACCGCCGAACGGCTGGCCCGAACCCGGGCGCTGCGGCTCCGTCGCCGTGACGCCGCCGACCTGGTGCTGATGTCCGCCGAGCGGGCTGAAGCCGAGGGGGAGGTGGTCGACCTGACCGCGCGGCTGCTGGCCGGCCTGGCGCGGCGAGAGCCGGCCCTGGTCCGGGAGACGCTTCCGACTGTGCTGCCCTGGATGCGGTTCCTGCCGCAGGGGGACGCCGAGCAGATGACCGACGAGTTCATCGCCACGGCCGAGGCCGCAGCGGCTGTCGGCAGCACCGCGGCGGTGTCCCAGCTGCTCACCGAATGGCGGCACACCGCTGAGGTGCACGCCGATCCCGACCTGCATCGGATCCTGGCCGCGCCCAGCGCCGACGACTTCGGGCCGGTGACGCGCCCGATTGACGAGTGAGTGCGAAGCGCGGCGACCGCGCCGCCCCGCCACCCCGGCCCGGCGGGTACGCCCTGCGGTTCGCCACAAACGACGCGGCGAAGGGCTGGGAGGAACTGTGCCGGCAGGCCGCGGCCAACACGCGCGGCGCGTTCGACGCGATCGAGGCGCACCCGTGCCCGTCTCCGCCGAACAGCCGCCAGCACCCCCTCAAGGGCTCCCTCGCCACAGCCGTGCACAACGGGCGGTCACTGCCGCAGTGGCAGTACGAGGTCACCGCCGGCGGCCGCATCTGGTACCTGGTCGACGACCAGACCCGAACCTGCTGGATCAAGCACGCCGGAACCGGCCATCCCAGAGCCACCGATTGACCGCAGTGCGTTCGGGCCCCCGTCCCTGAGGGGCGAGGGCCCGAATGGAATGGGCAGTGCTCGGTCTGGCTACGCGGTGCGGGCCACGCCGACCGGGCAGCTCAGCCCGTTCGGTCCGTGGTTGCAGTAGCCGTTCGGGTTCTTCGTCGGCGCCAGGTACTGCTGGTGGTAGTCCTCGGCGAAGTAGTAGTCGCCGAGCGGGGCGATCTCGGTGGTGATCTCACCCTTGCCGGCCCGGGCCACGATCGGCGCGAACGCGTCCTGCGACGCCTTCGCGGCGGCGGCCTGCTCGTCGGTGGTGGTGTAGATCGCCGAGCGGTACTGGGTGCCCACGTCGTTGCCCTGGCGCATGCCCTGGGTCGGGTCGTGGTTCTCCCAGAAGACCTTGAGCAGGTCCTCGTAGGCGATCTTCGACGGGTCGTAGACCACCTGGACCACCTCGGCGTGTCCGGTCATGCCCGAGCACACCTCCTCGTACGTCGGGTTGGTGGTGTAGCCACCCGCGTAGCCGGCGGACGTGGTGATCACGCCGGGGAGGGTCCAGAACAGCCGCTCGGCGCCCCAGAAGCAGCCCATGCCGAAGACAGCGACCTGCGCGCCCTCGGGGAACGGGCCCTTCAGCGTCGACGGCAGCACCTCGTGCCGGTCGGCGATCGGCATCGCGATCGGGCGGCCCGGCAGGGCCTGGTCAGGAGAGATCATCTCGGCCTTCATGCGGCGGAGGAACACGGTGGGACTCCTCTCTTGGCTTTCCCAGCGTGTGCAACAGCGTGGCCCTCCGGTTCCTTACCCGCCCACCGCGACGTCAGGCCAGCGCCGCCGAGATCAGCCCGGCGAACGCCTCGGCCTCGGCGTCACCTGCGTACCGGGTACGCGGCCAGAAGAAGCCGCGCAGACCGTCGCCCTTCGTCCTGGGAACCACGTGGGTGTGCAGGTGCGGTACGGACTGGGACACCCGGTTGTTCATCGCCACGAACGTCCCACCGGCGTCCAGACCGGTCTCCACCGCCACGGCGATGCGCTGGACCAGCCGGAAGTAGCCGGGCAGCGCGTCGGGCGGCAGGTCGGACAGGGTGACCAGGTGGGTGCGGGGCACCACGAGCACGTGCCCCTTGAACACCGGGCGGGTGTCCAGGAACGCGACCCCGTCCGGCTCGTCGGTGACCCGGAACGCGGGCACCTCGCCCGCCACGATCCCGCAGAACACGCACCCGCTCATCCGCCCACCCTAGGCCCGGCCCGCCCACCCCACCTCCGGGCGAGCGTTGATCATGAGGTTGGCGGCGACAAATCGGACGGCGACCACCGTCAACCTCATGATCGACGAGAAGGCCGGCCGTAGGTCAGGCGCGATCGAGGTAGGCGTCCCAGTCGTCGTCGGGGATGCCGGTCGGGCCGGTCTCGCCGTTGGCGAGGCGCGCCCGGATGTCCGCCTCCCACCGCAGCGCCCATCCGCGCAGCTCGTTGACCTGCTGCTCGGTGAGCCCGTACGAACGGAACGTCCGGCGGTCCCGCTCCGTCACACCACCCAGCCGGTCGGCCAGTTCGTCCAACGAGAAGCCGGCCGTGTGCCGGGCGCCGAGATGCTCCAGCTCCGACCGGGTGAGCCGTTGGGAGGCTGCGCGGACGTCGATGTAGTCGCGGTGGGCGGCACGGTCGTGCAGCGCCCGGACCTTCAATCCGACCGCGTCCTCGAAGGCCAGCACCGGGCCCAGCGCCATGCGGGCTGGCGGCGCGAGTGCCTCCTTGAGCAGATCGACCTCACAGGAAGAGGCGTCGTCCGAGATCAGCAGGCGAGCCATGCGCGGCGTCGCCTCGATGATCCGGGCGGAGAACCCGGCCGCGACGTAGGCGGCGGCGAGCCGGTCCGCCACGGCACTGAGTGGCATCGCGGCGGCCGTGGCGAAGTCGATGTCCTGGGAAGGCCGGTCGACCAGATCGTGGGCACACATGGCGTAGCCACCGGCGAGCATCAGTCCCAGGTCGTCACCAGCGGCGAAACCGATCTCCAGCAGGCGACGGTGCAGCGCGTCCATCACCCGGCGACGAGGTCGGGCAGTTGCCTCTCCCAGAGCCGGGTCACCCGCCGGGCCGTCAACCGTCGAATACGTGGCCAGTCCTGGCGGAGCAGCGCGGCGTCGACGTATCTGATGATGTCGTCCCGCTGGCCGCAGTCAAGCAGGAGGCAGTAGAGGGTCAGTCGCTCACCCGGGTCGCCCACGTCGTAGTCGCCGGGGCCCGACCAGGCAAGGCGCACGGGCAGGCTGACCCGCCCCGACCGCGGGCCGATCAGGAGACCCAGCGAGGCCGGGATCCGGTCGGCGACGCCGTGCAGGCGGGAGGGGAGCGCCTCGGTCGTACTCACCGGACCAGTATGGCCGACCACCCCGACAGAGTCCTGGTTGTGACAGGCGCGCCCGGCCTACCGGGAGCAAAGGGGAAGCGGGCGGACTAACGTCTGCGGCATGAGGCACGGCTTCGACACACTCGCCATCCACGCCGGTCAGGCCCCGGAGGCCCGCACCGGCGCGGTGATTCCGCCGATCTACCAGACCAGCACGTACGCCCAGGACGCCGTCGGCGCGCCGCGCGAGGGCTACGAGTACAGCCGCTCCGGCAACCCCACCCGGGACGCGCTCCAGGAGTGCCTGGCCGCGCTGGAGGGCGGCCAGGTGGCACTCGCCTTCGCCAGTGGCCTGGCCGCCGAGGACACGCTGCTGCGGACCGTCTGCAAGCCGGGCGACCACGTGGTGATCCCGGACGACGCGTACGGCGGCACCTACCGGCTGTTCGCCAAGGTGGCCGAGCGCTGGGGGCTGGACTACACCCCGGCGAAGGTCTCCGACCCGGACGCCGTGCGCGCGGCGATCCGCCCGGGCGCCACCCGGATCGTGTGGGTGGAGACGCCGACCAACCCGCTGCTCGGCATCGCCGACATCGCGGCGCTGGCCGCCGTGGCGCACGACGCCGGCGCGCTGCTGGTGGTCGACAACACGTTCGCCTCGCCGTACCTGCAGCAGCCGATCGCGTTCGGCGCGGACGTGGTGGTGCACTCCACCACCAAGTACGTCGGCGGACACTCCGACGTGGTCGGCGGCGCGCTCGTCGCGGCGGACCGGGCGCTCGGCGAGGAGCTGCGTTACCACCAGAACGCGATGGGCGCGATCAACGGCCCGTTCGACGCCTGGCTCACCCTGCGCGGCATCAAGACCCTCGGGGTACGGATGGACCGGCACTGCGACAACGCCGAGCGGATCGCGGCCTACCTGGACGGCCACGCGAAGGTCGCGCAGGTCATCTACCCGGGCCTGCCCTCGCACCCCGGCCACGAGGTGGCCGCCAAGCAGATGCGGCGGTTCGGCGGCATGATCTCGTTCCGCGCGGCGGGCGGCGAGGAGCATGCCGTGGACATCTGCAACCGATCCCGGCTGTTCGTGCTCGCCGAGTCGCTCGGCGGCGTCGAGTCCCTGATCGAGCACCCGGGCCGGATGACACACGCAAGCGCTGCGGGCTCGCCGCTTGAAGTTCCCGGCGATCTCGTGCGACTGTCTGTCGGCATCGAGACGGTCGACGACCTGCTCGCCGATCTGGAGCAGGCCCTGGGCTGACCGCTGGCTGGGGAGGGTGGCAGTGCCGGAGATCTTGCCGACGACGTGGGTCGGTGCGACCGCGAAACAGATCGCCCGGGCGGTACGCCGTGGCGACGTCTCCGCCACCCAGGTCGTCGCCGACCACCTGGATCACGTCACCCGGGTCGACGCCGACCTGGCCGCGTTCCGCACGGTACGCGGCGGTGAGGCGATCACCGAGGCGGAGAAGGTCGACGAGCAGGAGGAACTGGCGAACCTCCCGCTCGCCGGCGTGCCGGTGGCGGTCAAGGAGAACACGCCGGTGGCCGGCCTGCCCACGTGGAACGGGTCGGCCGCCATGCGTACACCGGTGGCGGAGGCCGACCACGAGGTGGTCCGGCGGCTGCGCGGAGCGGGCGCGGTGATCCTGGGCGTGACCCGGATGCCGGAACTGGGCCTGTGGGCGCTCACCGACGACGACACCGCTGCCACCCGCAACCCGTGGGATCCGGCGCGTACCCCCGGCGGCTCCTCCGGCGGCGCGGCCGCCGCGGTGGCCGCCGGGCTGGTGCCGATGGCGCACGGCAACGACGGCCTCGGGTCGATCCGCATCCCGGCGGCCTGCTGCGGCCTGGTCGGGCTCAAGCCCGGCCGGGGCGTGGTGCCCTGCCAGCTCGGCGCGGACGACTGGTTCGGCCTGACCGAGCACGGCATGCTCACCAGCACCGTGGCCGACGCGGTGGTCGGTTTCTCGGTGCTGGCCGGTCGCCGGCCGGACAAGCTGGTCCCGCCGGCGCGGCTACGGGTCGGCGTCTCGCTGCGCTCGCCGGTGCGCGGCGTCTCGCCGGACGCCCCGAACCGGGACGCGGTGGCCGCCGCCGGCCGCCTGCTCGCCGCCGCCGGTCACGACACCGTGCCCACCGACCCGGTCTACCCGACCCGGCTCGGCCTGCAGGGCATCGCCACCTGGTTCGCGGCGGCCGCCGCCGACGTGCGCGCCGCCGGGGTCGCCCCGCGCCAGCTCCAGCGCCGCAGCCGCCGGCACGTCACGCTCGGCGAGTGGGCGCAGCGCCGGGGGTACGTGCGGGAGGCCGACCGGGCGGCCTGGCGCGAACGGTCGGTGAACTTCTTCGCGGACAACTCGATCGACCTGCTGCTCACCCCGGCGCTGGCCGGGCCGCCGCCGGAGGCCGCCGGCTGGTCCGGCCGCTCCTGGCTGGCGAACATGTCGGCGAACATCAGGTACGCCCCGTACGCGGCGCCGTGGAACATCGCCGGGCTGCCGTCGATCGTGGTGCCGGTCGGCCGCCGCCCGGACGGGCTGCCGGTGGGCGTGCAGTTCGTCGGCCCGCCCGGCTCCGAGCTGCTGCTGCTCGGCGTGGCCGGTCAGTTCGAGATGCAGGCGCCGTGGGCCCGGCACGCCCCCGGCTACCCCCGCGTCGGAACGGGGTCGCCGGCCACCGCGTGATCGTCTAGCGTGTGCGCACCCTGTCGCGCACACCAACTCGGACGGTCCCCGATGAACTGCCAGACCTGCGGGGACGCCACGTCCCCGGCCTTTGAGGAGTGCCAGCGCTGCGGTACGCGCGTCGGCCAACCCGCCGTGAGTCCCGGCGTGCCCACGTACGGCGTGCGCGGACTGGCGGTGGCCGGGGCGTCCGCGGTCGGCGCCGCCACCCTGTGCTACCTGCTCACGGCTCTGTTCCCGCTGGTTGGTGTGCGGATGGCCCGCTCGGCCGCCGAGCAGCTCGACCGGGACGTGCTGCTCGGCGCGGTGCTGGTCGAGGTGCTGTTCACCCTGCCCTACCTGCTCGCCCTGCTGACCGCGGGGACGCTCGTGGTGATCTGGACCTGGCGGGCGCGCAAGAACCTGGACGCCTTCCCGGGCGCCGTGCCGAGCCTGAGCCCGGCGTGGGCGATCGCCGGCTGGCTGGTGCCGTTCGCCAACCTCGTGGTGCCGGCCCGGGTGCTCGCCGACCTGCTCCGGAACAGCGTCTGGCAGCGCCGCCAGTCGTGGCTGGTCGGGGTGTGGTGGGTGAGCTGGCTGGTGTTCCTGATCGGTGACCGGTTCGTCGCGCAGGCGCAGCAGCAGCGGTACGACCGGCTGACCGAGCTGCCCCGCAACGACGCGGAGTTCGGCACGTACGTGCGCTACTACGAGGAGGCGCTCGCGCCCCGGCTGGTGCCGGCGTTGGCCTGCCTGGTCGCCGGGATCGCGTTCGTCGTGCTGATCCGCCGGATCTCCGCCGCCCAGCAGGACCGGCTCGCCCGGGCCGTGCCCGCGTGGCCGGGTCAGCAGGGGTGGCCGGGTCAGCCGGCGTGGCCGGGTCAGCCGGGCGGGCCGGGGCACCCCGACCGGCCCGCTTCCGTCGCGTCGGTGCCGCCCGCGCCGTCGGCCACGTCGGCGCAGATCCCACCGGGGCCGGGTGGCACGATCGGGGCATGACGGAACTGGTCGGTCTCGCCGACGTTCAAGCTGCGCGGGAACTGCTCGGCGGTGTCACCCGTACCACCCCGCTGGAGCCGTCCCGGCCGCTCAGCGCCGCGCTCGGCGGGCCGGTCTGGCTCAAGTGCGAGAACCTGCAACGCGCCGGGTCGTACAAGGTGCGTGGCGCGTACGTGCGGATCTCCCGCCTCTCGGCCGAGGAGCGGGCCCGGGGCGTGGTCGCGGCGAGCGCCGGCAACCACGCCCAGGGGGTGGCGCTCGCCGCCGGGCTGGTCGGCGCGCACGCCACCGTCTTCATGCCGGTGAACGCGCCGCTGCCGAAGGTCGCCGCGACCAAGGGGTACGGCGCGCAGGTCGAGCTGGTCGGCAACACGGTGGACGAGTCGCTCGTCGCGGCGCAGACCTTCGCCGAGCGGACCGGTGCGGTGTTCATCCACCCGTTCGACCACGCGGACGTGATCGCCGGTCAGGGCACCGTCGCGCTGGAGATCCTCGAACAGTGCCCGGACGTGCGCACCATCGTGACCGGGGTGGGCGGTGGCGGACTGGTCTCCGGGATGGCGGTGGCGGCCAAGGCGCTGCGTCCCGACGTACGGGTGATCGGGGTCCAGGCGGCGAGCGCCGCCGCCTTCCCGCCCTCGCTGCGGGCCGGCGAGCCGGTACGCCTGCCCTCGTTCGCGACGATCGCCGACGGGATCGCCGTCGGCCGGCCGGGGGAGCTGACCTTCACCCACGTCCGCAAGCTCGTCGACGACGTCGTCACGGTCTCCGAGGAGGACATCTCCCGGGCGCTGCTGATGCTGCTGGAACGCGGCAAGCAGGTGGTCGAGCCGGCCGGCGCGGTAGGGGTGGCGGCGCTGCTGTCCGGCGCGGTGGAGGTGACCGCGCCGGTGGTGGCGGTGCTCTCCGGCGGCAACATCGATCCGCTGCTCATGCTCCGGGTGATCGAGCACGGTCTGGCGGCGGCCGGCCGTTTCCTGCGGATCACGGTGCGCTGCGTCGACCGGCCCGGCCAGCTCGCCTCGCTGCTCGGCGAGATCGCCGAGCACCGCGCCAACGTGGTGGACGTGGTGCACCAGCGGGCCAACCCGCACCTGCGCCTGGGCGAGGTGGAGGTGGCCCTGTCCGTGGAGACTCGCGGGGTGGAGCACTCGGACACCCTGATCAGCGCGTTGCGGGCCAGCGGCTACCAGGTGGTCTTCACCGGCGAGGGCTGAGCCCCTCGGTGGAACACCGACGTCACAGCGGAACGCGAACGCCCCGGCCGGATGATCCGGTCGGGGCGTTCTTGTGTGCGGCTCGGGTCCGAGGAGCCTGTCAGCCTCGGTCGGGTTCGGGACCCGAGCCATCCGGCGCGGGTCCGGAAGGTCAGCCGCTGTACGGCTCGAAGGAGACGATGGTCACCTTGATATCGGCGCCGCTCGGCGCGGTGTAGGTGCAGGTCTGCCCCGCCTTGCCGCCGAGGATGGCCTGGCCGAGCGCGGACTCGGGGCTGTACACCGTCAGGTCGGTGGTGGAGGCGATCTCCCGGGAGCCGAGCAGGAACGTCTCGCTGTCGTCCGCGTCGTCGTCGAAGTAGATCGTCACGACCATGCCCGGCGACACCGCGTCGGTGTCCGGAGCCTCACCGACCTTGGCGGTGCGCAGCAGCTCCTTGAGGTAGAGAATGCGGCCCTCGGCCTTGCCCTGCTCCTCGCGGGCGGCGTGGTAGCCACCGTTCTCCCGCAGGTCGCCCTCCTCGCGCCGGGCGTTGATCTCGGCAGCGATGACCGGCCGGTTGGCGATCAGCTCGTCGAGCTCTGCCTGCAGACGGTCGTAGGCGTCCTGGGACAGCCAGGTGGCGGGCGCCTCGTTTCCATTTGTGGACACAGGCGGTCTCCTCGGTTGGTGCGGACTGGCTGACAGGTGAACTTGCAAGGCTACCAGTGCCGCACACGTCGAGGTGTGCTCAATCACCCCGGTGCCGGCGACGGGACCGGGGTGCGGTTGCCGGCGGCTCGCCGGCGCTCCGGCTCAGCCGGCCGGCCGGCAGCGCAACACCTCACCGATGAACGGCCGGGCGCTCGTGGGCACCTCCTGGCGGGTCCGGATGTGGCGCTGGCCCGGCTCGGCGCTCACAGTGGTCTCGATGCTGCCCACCTGGGCACCGTCGTGCGAGCGGGCCCGCAGCAGACAGGTGGCGGAGCCACCCGGCGGCACGGTGACCCGGAAGTCGACTGTCACCCGGGAGTCGGTGATGTCGGAGTAGCTGATCATCTCGCCCTGGTACTCCGGGTCGCCGTACTGGTAGTAGAGCTTCGCCGCGCCCAGCCCGAGGACGGCGAGCAGGACCGCCACCGTCAGGGCGAGCAGGACCGGCCGGCGGCGCCCCGGCTCCCGGCGTCGGCCGTACCGGCCGGGCGGGTAGACCGGCGCCTCCGCGGCGACTGTGGCGTGCGTCTCGCTCACCGGCGGGTATCTCCTGGCGTTGTTGTCGGCGGCATCGGCAAGAATGGCTAGGTCCATCTTCCCAGCCCGGCGCTGAGTCAAGGATGGCAGGTCGGCCTGGACCGGCGGGCGTGGCCCTGGCCACTCCGGTGGCGGCCCCCGACCGGCCGTCACGGGGGCTTTCGCGGGCGCGGGGGGAGATTCCGGCAGGTCAGCCGACCGGAGGGTGGTCGGCGGGCACAGACGAGGAGCGCCGAAGGTGGCAGAACAGCTGCGTCTCATGGCGGTGCACGCCCATCCCGACGACGAGTCGAGCAAGGGTGCCGCCACCATGGCGAAATACGTCGCCGAGGGGGTGGACGTCCTCGTCGTCACCGCGACCGGTGGCGAACGGGGCAGCGTGCTCAACCCGAAGATGGACCGCCCCGACGTGTGGGCCAACATCGGTGACATCCGGCGGGCCGAGATGGACGCCGCCCGGGCGATCCTCGGCGTCGAGCAGGCGTGGCTCGGCTTCGTCGACTCCGGGCTGCCCGAGGGCGACCCGCTGCCGCCGCTGCCGGAGGGCTGCTTCGCCCTGCAGGACGTGGACGTCGCCGCCGCGCCGCTGGTGCGCCTGATGCGGCAGTTCCGCCCGCACGTCGTCACCACGTACGACGAGGAGGGCGGCTACCCGCACCCCGACCACATCATGACCCACAAGGTCACCGTGGCGGCGTTCGACGCGGCCGGTGACCCGGAGCGCCATCCCGAGCTGGGCGAGCCGTGGCAGCCGCTCAAGCTCTACTACGACGTGGGCTTCTCCCGGGCCAAGATCATGAGCCTGCACGAGGCGGTGCTCGAAGCCGGGCTCGAATCGCCGTACGGCGAGTGGATGAAGCGCTGGGACGAGCGCCCCGACAAGGGTGCGCGGATCACCACCCGGGTCGAGTGCGCCGACTACTTCCCGGTCCGCGACGACGCCCTGCGCGCCCACGCCACCCAGATCGACCCGGACGGGTTCTGGTTCCAGGTGCCGATGGAACTGCAGAAGCGCGCCTGGCCGACGGAGGACTTCCAACTCGCCCGGTCGCTGGTGGACAGCCCGCTGCCCGAGTCCGACCTCTTCGCGGGCGTACGGGAGGCGTGCCGTGCCCACTGACCGGGCCGGGGTCTACCCTGGTGCGCAGTCGCACATCGGAGGAACACCATGCTGACCGCCGTCGAGGTGCTCGCACAGAACAACTTCGGTGACACCCGCACGGGTGGTCTGGCCGGTCCGATGGGCCTCTTCCTCATCGTTGCGCTGGCCACCGTCACCGTCCTGCTGATCCGCAACATGAACGCCCGGCTGCGCCGGCTGCCCGACCGCTTCCCGCACCAGGGCACCCCGGGCCGGGCCGATTCCGCAGTCGCCGATCCGACAGAAGGGCTCGTCGAGCAGGATTCACCGACGAACACGCCCAGCGGCTCCCAGCAGCGACGGAACAGCTGAACGCCGCGTGAATCACGCCCAAGCCGGTCGTCGCCCCCTGTTGCGACCACCGGCTTTGGCTTAGCCTTCCGCCGGGGGGACCGTCAGGCCCCGGACCCTGCGCGGAAGGGGGACGCCGATGTCGAAGGCAGCACCGGCCCCCGGCCATGCCTCCGCCCGGCCCGGTGACGGGGCGGCCCCGTGACCACCGAGCCGGCCGACCGTCCCCCGGACCGGGTCGGCCTGCGCGGGACGCCGACGGGCGTCGTCGTGTTGACCGTCGCGGTCGCGTTCACCGGTCTGCTGGCCGCCGTCCTCGGCCTGGTCGTCCCGCCACACCTCCCGGTGGACCACCCGCTGCCCGGCCCGGCGCGGTTCGGCATCGCCACTGTCGCGTTCGCGGTTGCCCAACTCGCCCGGCTGCGCTTCCGTACCGCTTCGGGGATGGTGAGCATCACCTGGGGCGAGGCCGCGCTGGTGGTCTGCCTCTGGCTGGTGCCGGCCGGATGGCTTCCGGCCGCCGCCCTGCTGGGCGTGGGCACCGCCTGGACCGTGATGTCGGTGGTGTCGGACCGTCGACCGGCCCTGGAACTGGCGGGGATCGCCGGCTCGCTCACCGCCGCCACCGCGCTCGCGGCGGCCGTCGCGACCGCCCTCGGCCCGCCGCTGCTCGCCGCGCCCACCCCGGAACTCGCGCTCACGCTCACCGCCGCCGCGGTGACGTACCTGCTCACCACCGCCTTCCTGGGCGCCGTCACGCTCGCGCTGCGGCACGGCATCCCGATGGGGCCGCCGCTGTTCGCCGCGCTGCGCGGCAAGCTGCTCATGTTCGTCGGCAACGTGGCGGTCGGCCTGGTGGTCGTCGCGCTTCTCGAACTCGACGCGCGCTGGCTGCTGCTCCTGCCGCCGCCGCTCTGGCTGCTCCAGCAGACCTACCGGCACCGGCTGCGGGCCGACCAGGAGCGCCGGACCTGGCGGGCGTTCGCCGAGGCCACCGCCGCGCTCAACCAGCTCGACGAGCGGGGCGTGGCGACCGCCGCGGTGACCGGCGCGCTCACGCTGTTCGGCGCCGAACTGGTCGAGGTCGACGTGGCCCGGGGCGAGGGACGCTGGCGCCGGTACCGGGCCGACCGTGGCGGGCAGGTCCGGGACCGGGAGGTGGAACCCGCCGGGTGCGCCGGCGTCGCCGAGCACGAGTTGATGCGGCGGCTCGTCGTGGGCTCCGCCGAGGTCGGCCGGCTGCGGGTGCGGTTCGCCCGGTCCGCCCCGCCGAGCGCCCGGGAACGCGACGGCGTGGCGGCCTTCGGGGACGCGCTCGCCGCCGCCCTGCACGACGCCGCCACGCATCGGGAGCTGCGGCTGGTCACCGCCCGCTCGTCGTACGACGCGGTGCACGACCAGCTCACCGGCCTGCTGAACCGGGCGGCGCTGCTCACCAAGGGGGACCAGGCGTTGCGGCAGCGCCCGCACGACCACCCGGTGGCCCTGCTGCTGCTCGACGTGAACCAGTTCAAGGAGGTGAACGACACGCTCGGGCACTCGGCGGGCGACCAGCTGCTGCGGCTCACCGCCAGCCGCCTCGCCGCGCTGACCCGGCCGGGCGACCTGCTCGGGCGGCTCGGCGGCGACGAGTTCGCGCTGCTGCTGACCTCGGTGCCGATGGTCGAGGACCGGACGGCCCCGCTGGCGTACGCGCTGCGCCAGGCCCGGGAGGTCGCCGAACGCCTCGCCGCCCCGACCGAGGTGGCCGGGGTACGGATGTCCGTCGAGGTGGCAGTGGGCGTGGTGGTGGCCGACGCGGGCGCGGCCGACCTGACCGAGCTGCTGCGGCGCGCCGACATCGCCATGTACCAGGCGAAGGAGGGCGGCGGCAGCGTCGCCGCGTACGACAGCTCCCGCGACGCGGCGAGCACCGACCACCTGGCGTTGCTCGCGGAGATGCGGGAGGCGCTGGCCGCCGACGACCAGCTGGTCCTGGCGTTGCAGCCGGCGGTGGACCTGGCCACCGGCGCGCCGACCGGCGTGGAGGCGCTGATCCGGTGGCGGCACCCGCGCCGGGGATGGCTCGGCCCGGCCGACTTCATCCGCCCGGTGGAGAACAGCGAGCAGCTCGGCAGCTTCACCCGGTACGTGCTGGACAAGGCGCTGGCCGTGGCGTCCGCGTGGGCGCGGGACGGGCTGGACGTCCCCATCTCGGTGAACCTGTCCGCGCGCAGCCTGCTCGACCCGCGACTGCCC
Organism: Micromonospora sp. HB375; assembly: GCF_017872985.1. Classification (NCBI taxonomy): domain Bacteria; kingdom Bacillati; phylum Actinomycetota; class Actinomycetes; order Micromonosporales; family Micromonosporaceae; genus Micromonospora; species Micromonospora sp. HB375. Next base: position 880,832 of record NZ_JAGGJO010000001.1, read on the forward strand.
GCCGAGATCGACGAGGCGCTTCGCCGCCACCAGGTCCCGCCGCACCGGCTGGTCCTGGAGATCACCGAGACGGTGGTGATGAGCGAGCTGGAGATCATCGACGAGGTGCTGGCCACGCTGCGCGCCATGGGCGTGCAGCTCGCGGTGGACGACTTCGGCACCGGTTTCTCCTCGCTGACGTTCCTCACCCGGATCGCCGTGGACGAGCTGAAGGTGGACCGGTCGTTCGTGCTCCGGATGGCCGACTCGCCCGAGGCGGCGGCGATCGTCCGGACCACCGTCGGGCTGGCCCACGAGTTGGGGCTGCGGGTCGTGGCCGAGGGCGTCGAGACCGCCGAGCAGCGCACCGCGCTGGCCGAGCTGGGCTGCACAGCCGCCCAGGGCTACCACTTCTTCAAGCCGATGCCCGCCGACAAGATCGCGGCGGTGCTCGGGTCGCTGCGCGACGGCGCCCGGGACAACGTCTTCCCGCTGCGCGCCGACGGCGCTTCCTGACCCCTGCCGCACCGGCGGCGTCGGAAGGCAATGGTGGATAGGGTCGGGTGGTGAACCGACTCGCCAAGGCCACCTCGCCCTATCTGCTCCAGCACGCCGACAACCCGGTCGACTGGTGGCCGTGGTGCGAGGAGGCGTTCGCCGAGGCGAAGCGGCGCGACGTGCCGGTGCTGATCTCGGTCGGCTACGCAGCCTGCCACTGGTGTCACGTGATGGCTCACGAGTCGTTCGAGAACGAGGCAGTGGCCCGGCTGATGAACGACGACTTCGTCTGCGTGAAGGTCGACCGCGAGGAGCGCCCCGACGTCGACGCGGTCTACATGACCGCCACCCAGGCGATGACCGGGCAGGGCGGCTGGCCGATGACCGTCTTCGCGACGCCGGACGGCACCCCGTTCTTCTGCGGCACGTACTTCCCGCGCGCCAACTTCATCCGCCTGCTCGGCTCGGTCGCCACCGCCTGGCGCGACCAGCGCGAGGCGGTGCTGCGCCAGGGCGCCGCCGTGGTCGAGGCGATCGGCGGCGCGCAGGCGGTCGGGGGCGTGACCGCCCCGCTCACCGCCGACCTGCTCGACGCCGCCGTGAGCCAGCTCGCCCGGGAGTACGACGAGACGAACGGCGGTTTCGGCGGCGCGCCGAAGTTCCCGCCGCACATGAACCTGCTCTTCCTGCTCCGGCACCACCAGCGCACCGGCTCGGCGCGCAGCCTGGAGATCGTCCGGCACACCTGCGAGGCGATGGCCCGTGGCGGCCTCAACGACCAGCTCGCCGGTGGGTTCGCCCGCTACTCGGTGGACGGCCACTGGACGGTGCCGCACTTCGAGAAGATGCTCTACGACAACGCGCTGCTGCTGCGCGTCTACACCCAGCTCTGGCGGCTCACCGGCGACGGGCTGGCCCGCCGGGTGGCCCGGGACACCGCCCGGTTCGTCGCCGACGAGCTGCACCGGGCCGGTGAAGGCTTCGCCTCGGCGCTGGACGCGGATACCGACGGCGTCGAGGGGCTCACCTACGTCTGGACGCCCGACCAGCTCGTCGAGGTGCTGGGGGCCGACGACGGCCGGTTCGCCGCCGACCTGTTCGAGGTCACCGCCGAGGGCACGTTCGAGCACGGCAGCAGCGTGCTGCGGCTGGCCCGGGACGTCGACGACGCCGACCCGGCGGTGCGGGCCCGGTGGCAGGACGTGGTGGGCCGGCTGCTCGCCGCCCGGGACACCCGCCCGCAGCCGGCCCGCGACGACAAGGTGGTGGCCGCCTGGAACGGGCTCGCGATCACCGCCATCGCCGAGTTCCAGCAGGTCGCCGCGCTGCTCGTGTCCCCGGACGACGAGGACGCGAACCTGATGGACGGCGTGCTGATCGTCTCCGACGGCGCGATGCGGGACGCCGCCGAGCACCTGGCCACCGTGCACGTGGTGGACGGGCGGCTGCGCCGGGTCTCCCGAGACAAGGTCGTGGGCGAGCCGGCCGGGGTGCTGGAGGACTACGGGTGCGTCGCCGAGGCGTTCTGCGCGATGCACCAGCTCACCGGCGAGGGGCGGTGGCTGAGCCTGGCCGGTGAGCTGCTCGATGTGGCGCTGGCCCGGTTCGCCGGCCCGGACGGCGCCTTCTACGACACCGCCGACGACGCCGAGCGCCTGGTCACCCGGCCCGCCGACCCGACCGACAACGCGACCCCGTCGGGCCGCTCGGCGATCGTCGCGGCGCTCGTGGCGTACGCGGCGCTGACCGGGGAGACCCGCTACCGGGAGGCGGCCGAGCAGACGCTGTCGACTGTCGCGCCGATCGTCGACCGGCACGCCCGGTTCACCGGCTATGCCGCCACTGTCGGCGAGGCGCTGCTGTCCGGGCCGTACGAGATCGCGGTGGCGACCGGCGACCCGGAGGGCGACCCGCTGGTGGCCGCTGCCCGGCGCCACGCCCCGCCCGGCGCGGTGGTGGTGGCCGGCGCCCCGGACCAGCCCGGCGTGCCGCTGCTGGCCGGACGACCGTTCGTCGACGGGCGGCCCGCCGCGTACGTCTGCCGGGGCTTCGTCTGCCAGCGGCCGGTGACCGGCGTCGAGGAGCTGGTCGCGCAGCTCGGCTGAGCGGAGCGGGCCGGGCCGCCCTCGCGGTCCGGCCCGGCACCGGCCCTTATAGGCTGGCGGCGCTATGGACTCCCGTACCGGTCTCCCCGTCGTGGGCATGGTGGGTGGCGGCCAGCTCGCCCGGATGACCCACCAGGCCGCCATCGCCCTCGGCCAGTCGCTGCGCGTGCTGGCGCTCGCCCCGGACGACGGCGCCGCGCTGGTCGCCGCCGACGTCCAGTACGGCGACCACACCGACCTGGCCGCGCTGCGTACGTTCGCCAAGGGCTGCGACGTGGTCACCTTCGACCACGAGCACGTGCCCAACGAGCACATCCGCGCGTTGACCGACGAGGGCGTGAAGCTGTTCCCGCCGGCCGAGGCGCTGGTGCACGCGCAGGACAAGCGGGTGATGCGGGAACGGCTCGGTGAGCTGGGCGCGCCGAACCCGGCCTGGCGTCCGGTGGAGTCCCCGGCCGACCTGATCGCCTTCGGCGAGGAGACCGGCTGGCCGGTGGTGCTCAAGGCCGCCCGGGGCGGCTACGACGGGCGCGGCGTCTGGATGGTCGACGACGCCGGCGCGGCCGGTGAGCTGGCCGCCACGCTGCTCGCCGGTGGCACCCCGCTGCTGGTCGAGGAACGGGTGGCGCTGCGCCGGGAACTGGCCGTGCAGGTGGCGCGGTCGCCGTTCGGGCAGGTCGCCGCGTACCCCGTGGTGGAGACGGTGCAGCGCGACGGCATCTGCGTCGAGGTGCTGGCGCCCGCGCCCGACCTGCCGGAGGAGCAGGCCGTCGCCGCGCAGCAGCTCGCCATCGACCTCGCGACCGCGCTCGGTGTGGTCGGCCTGCTCGCGGTGGAGCTGTTCGACACGCCGTCCGGGCTGGTCGTCAACGAGCTGGCCATGCGGCCGCACAACTCCGGGCACTGGACCATCGAGGGGGCCCGGACCTCGCAGTTCGAGCAGCACCTGCGGGCGGTCCTCGACTACCCGATGGGGGACACCTCGCTGACCGCGCCGGTCGTGGTGATGGCGAACGTGCTCGGCGGCGGGCCGGGCGGCATCTCCATCGACGAGCGGCTGCACCACCTGTTCGCCGCCGAGCCCGGGGCCAAGGTCCACCTGTACGGCAAGCAGGTCCGCCCCGGCCGCAAGATCGGGCACGTCACCGTGCTCGGCAACGACCTTGAGGACGTACGGGCCCGGGCCGCGCGTGCCGCCCGCTGGCTCCAGGAGGGGCACTGATGAGCACCGTCGGGCTGATCATGGGCAGCGACTCGGACTGGCCGGTCATGCGGGCCGCCGCCGAGGCGCTGGACGAGTTCGGCGTGCCGTACGAGGTGGGCGTGGTCTCGGCGCACCGCACCCCGGGCAAGATGATCGAGTACGGCCGGGCCGCCGCCGGCCGGGGCGTTCAGGTGATCATCGCGGGCGCGGGCGGGGCGGCCCACCTGCCCGGCATGGTCGCCTCGGTCACCCCGCTGCCGGTGATCGGTGTCCCGGTGCCGCTCAAGTACCTGGACGGGATGGACTCGCTGCTGTCCATCGTGCAGATGCCGGCCGGTGTGCCGGTCGCCACCGTCTCGATCGGCAACGCCCGCAACGCCGGCCTGCTGGCGGTACGCATCCTGGGCGCCGCCGACCCGGTGCTGCGCGACAGGATGGCCGCCTACCAGGCGAGCCTGGAGGATCTGGTCGCCGAGAAGGAAGCCGCGCTGCGCGCCTCCCTCACCTGACCGTTCGTCACTCTTCGTGCTTAACTCGGTTGGTTGCTGAGCGTGACCAGCTGGGCGGGCCTGTTTGTGCCCTCCGCCGACTTTGCTCTGCAGCCATCGACGCGGCGCGGCCTTGACCTGCGGTTCTGCGTTTCCTCGAAATTGGCTCCGCAGCGGCACTCGTCACGGTGGGCGACCGTTGCCTCCGTGGCTGCAGAGCAAAGTCGGCAGAGAGGTGCCCGCCCGCCCCGGCACTTCGACACGGAGTGTGACCGGACTGAACGGCCGGGGAGACGCCGCGAGCCGGCCGGGCAGGGCGCTGCGGACCGGCCGGGCAGGGTGCCGCGGACCGGCCGGGTGAGGTGCCGCGGACCGGCGGGCACGCGGCCCGGCGTCGGGCGTGAGTCGGGCGGGCCCGGCACCGCCAGGCCCGATCGGCTCACCGCATGCCGCGCAGCGCGGTCTGCAGGCGCTCCTGGGCGCGGCGGCGACGCTCGTTGCTCGCGCCCAGCGCCAGCAGCACGATGCCGACCGGGATCAGCACCAGCCACGGGCCGAGGCTGAACAGCGCGTGCACGGCCGCGATCGCGGTCACCGCGGCGCCCACGATCACCGGGGCCTGCTGCCGGCTGGTCGAGCCGAAGATGAGCACCGCGACGGCGCCGAGTAGCAGCAGCACCTGGCGCAGCATGCTGGAGTCGGTGGCGATCACGATCGCAAGCGTGGGCAGGAAAGCGGTGACGAGCGCCGGGCCGTACGCCACCCAGCTCGACAGGTCGGGCCGGTGGCGCAGTTGCAGCACCCCGACCAGCAGGGCGAGCGCCGCGAACGGCAGCGTGTACGCCTCCGGCAGCGCCACGTCGGCCACCCGCATCAGGATCCACCAGGCGCTGATCTCGCAGGCCACTACCGCCCAGAACAGCAGGTTGCGCTCCATCGGCCGCCGCCCCGGACGGGTGGCCGCCACCCCGAGGACCGCGCCCCACGCGGCCAGCAGCGCGGCGATGTGCCGGGGCGAGTCGTACGCCAGGGCCAGCGCGATTAGCGCCGCCCCGAAGCCGCTCCACTCGACGGTGGCCGCCTCCCGGTACGCCTCGGGGCGGCGCAGCCGGGGCAGTGTGGCGGCGAAGACCTGCAACGCCGCGCCGACCGCGAGTACCCCGAAGGCGGACCAGACCGCGGCGAGCCCGGACTTCAGGCCGACGGTGAGCACGAAGAGTTGCGCCATCAGCGAGCCGAACAGCCAGCCCAGGATGCGGGCGCGCTGGGTGGTGCCGAACAGCGCGGCGACGGCGCCCACGCCCACCGCGCCGCCGAGCGTGAACACGGTCAGGTCGCTGGTGGCGAGGCTGCCGGCCAGCCCGGCGCCACCGGCGGCCAGCCCGAGGGCGAAGACCAGCACCCGGGCCACCCGGATCGACCGGCCCGGCTCGGCCAGCGCCGGCGGTGGGGTCAGCGCCAGGCCGAGCATCGAGATGGTGAACACCGCCAGCGCGGCCAGCGCGGTCACCGGCCAGCCTCGGCCGAGCGCCACCGGCGTGATCAGCAGCGTGACCGCCGCCCCGGGCAGGATCACCGGCACCGCACGGGACCGCCGGCCCCCGCTGAACCCGGTGGCGGCGAGCGCCGCGGTCACTGTGAGCAGCAGCGCGGTGAGCACGTGGGTGGGATTCACCGCGTTCGCCGGCGGGGTCAGCAGCTCCGGTGGCGGCCCCTGCCACACCCGGCTCAGCACCGCGAACGGCGAGAACAACGCCACCACAAGCGCGGGCGCCAGTGTGGCCAGCGCCAGCGCGGTGGGCAACGCCGCGGCGGCGAGCGCGCCGGCGGCCGGGCTGACCCGCCAGCGCAGCACCGGATCGTCCGGGTCACGTCGCATCGCCCCGTTCAGCAGGACGGTCCAGCGGCGTACCGGCCGGGCCGAGCCGGCGGGCGGGACCGTGGCGGCCCGTACCAGTTCGGCGAGCACGCCGAGCAGCGCGGCGGCGGCGGCGAACACGCCCGCCGGCAGGCCGACCGCGAGCGCGGCGGCAGCGGTGACGGTGGCCGCGCCGACCACCGCCACGCTGGCGAACGGGAGGTACTGCGGCACGTACCGGCGCGCGGCCGCGATCGCGGCCAGACCGATGCTGGTGGCGGCCAGCGCGGCGGTCAGCACCACCTGGGGCGGGTGGCCGAACGCGGCGGCCAGGGCGGCCACCGCGCCGGGCAGGGCGAGCACCGCGGCGCCCGCGCCTGCGCCGCCCACCTGCACCAGGTGCGGCGGCATGCCCTCGGCGCGTACGTCGTCCACGAGCGACGGCGCGAGCGTACGGGCCAGGGCGGCCACCGTCGCCCCGATCAGCGCGATGCTGCCGAGCGCCAGCGCCGTGGTCCCCGGGCGGACCAGTCCCGCCCCGGCCGCGTGCAGCGCGACCACACCGGCCACCGTGGCCCGGGACAGCGAGGCCCGGGGATCGACAGCGGCCACGGCCGCCATGCCGTAGACAGTGGCCACCATTGCGCCCACCACCACCGGGGACCACCAGGGCAACTCGAACGCGGCCGGCGCGCCCACCGTGGCGAGCACGACGGCCAGGCCAGAAACGTCGTACTTCCACGGCGCCGGCAGCAGGACGGCGGCGGTCACCGCGAGCAGCACCAGCGCGACCGGTGCCTGCCAGGTCGACCCGCCCGTCGGCGCGGCCGGCCACCCGCTCAGGTCCCCGGCCCAGATCGGGCCGGGGGTGGCCAGCACGCCGAGCCCGCCGCGCAGCGCGCTCCAGGCGGCGATCAGGCCGAGGAGCAGGCCACCGGCGGCGATGCCGAGGATCGGTCCGCGCCGCCACTCCTCCGGCAGCGCCCGGGCCGCCACCGCGACCAGCAGCACCAGCGCGGAGGCCACCACGAGCTGACCGCCGGGGGCGAGCACCGCGGCGATCCGGGCCAGCGTGGCGACGAGCGCCACGGTGGTGGCGGCCAGGGCCAGGTCGGACCCGTCCAGGGACATGTCGGCGCGGCGCCCCGCGTCGATGCGCGGCGCGAGCGCCAGCAGCGCGGCGGCGACCAGGAGCAGACTGCCCACCCAGGCGTCCGCCGAGGTCGCGCCCGGCGCGCCGAACGCGGCGGCGGCGACGGCCACCGTGCCGAGCACGGTGCCCAGCGCGTGCGGAATGCTCAGGTGCCGCTGCGCCACCTGCACCAGGGCGGCGTAGCCGAGCGTGACGCAGACGGCGAGGAAGCTCGCCGCGAGGATCGGAACGGTGATCTCGCGCAGGTTCGCCGGAGTGGTGATCGGCGGGGTCGGCGCGGTGGCGGCGACGAACGCGGCGACGGCGCCCGGCAGCGCGAACGCCGCGCCGCCGGCCGCCCAGGCGCAGACGGTGTCGGTCGCGGCGGCGGCGAGCCGGACCCGAGGGGCGAGGGAGACCAGCGCGCCGGCCAGGAAGAGCAGCGTCAGCGCCGCGGCGGTCAGCGCCGGCCGGGCGAGCGCGGCGCCGGCGCCGATCAGGCCCAGCCCGGCCGCGGTGACCGCGTGTGTCACCGCCGCGCGTTCGGTGCCGGCGCTCAGCCCGAGCACACCGACGACGACCGCGGTCAGCAGCATCGGCCAGCAGGCCGCCGCCCACCCCAGGCCGAGCGACGCGGGTACGGCGAGCGCGGTGAGCGCCGCGCCGACCACCGCGAACTCACGCCGGATCTCGGGCGGCAGCGCGATCACGGCGGCGACGGTGAGCAGCAGCGCGCTGGCGGCGAGCTGCCAGCCGGTCGGGCCGACCGCCCGGGCCAGCTCGGCGTGCCATTCGCTCAGGTCCGCCGACCAGGCCGGCAGCGCGGCCCGGAGCGGCGCCAGCCCGGCGCGCAGCGCGCCACCGGCGACCACCAGGCCGCTGACCGTGAGCGCCACCGCCGACGCGAGCTGCGGACCCCGCCGGGCCGCCTCCGGTACGGCCCGGACGGCGAGCCCGGTCAGCGCGATGACGGCGGAGATCAGTAGCAGGGACCGGCCCGGCAGGGCCACCGAGGCGACCCGGCCGAGCGCGCCGATCACCGCGAGCGTGAGGATGCCGGCGCCGACATCGGGCAGCGGCGGCCGGCGCAGCACGAGCGTGCCGGCCAGCGCGACCAGGGCGGCGAGCAGCAGCACCGCGCCCGATGCGGCGGCCGGCGGGACGGTGGCGGCGCGCAGCAGGCCGGTGACCGCGTACGCCAGCGCGACAGCGACCGCCACGCCGTGCAGCAGCCAGGTCAGCTCGGGCAGCCACGGCACCGGCCGGGCGGTGGCGGCCGGCTCCGGGGGAGCGTCCCCGCCGAGCACCTCGCCGGCCTCCTCCGGCGCCGACTCGGGCCGGTCCTCGTCGGCGCGTTGCCGGGGCGGGACGGGCGGGGTCGGCGCGGTGGCGGGCAGGTCACGCCGGACCGGCCGCTCACGTACCACAGCGGAACGGACGAGCGCGAGGTCGAGCACGGCCACCACGGTGAGCACCAGCGCCCAGCCGACCGGCCCGGTGATCCGCTCGTACGCCAGCAGCGGCAGCACCGGCTGGGCGGCCAGCACTGTGGCGAAGCGTGGCGCGCGCAGACCCGTCCCGTACGCGTACCCCAGGGCGACGAGCGTGGTGACCAGGAAGATCGTCCCGGCGAACGCGGCACCTGATCCGTCGCCGCCGACCCGGTCCACGGCCCAGAGCGCGTACCCGGCCAGCGGCACCAGCAGCAACCCGACCGCGGCGACGGTCTCGGCGGTGGAGGTCAGCCCGCGCCGGGCCAGGACCGGCGGGGCGACGAGCATCAGCGCCGTCGCCACCAGCAGTACGCCGAGACGAGCCAGCGCGTCCATCGAGCTGGTGGCCACCGCCGCGAAGACCACCGCGGCGACGCCGAGCAGGAGCGCGCCCAGCCCCAGCGGGATGTTCTGCACCTCGCGCGAGGACGCCTCGGGCGGGTGCTCCGGGTCGTCCGCATCGAGCCAGCGGGGGCGACCGCGCGGCGGCGACGGGGGCAGGTCCTCCGGCGGCCCGGACGGGGAGGTGCCCTGGCGGGGCACCCGGGGCGGCGCGCCGGTGGCGGCGGTGGGCGGGCGGCGGCCGGGGCGGCGGCGCAGGACCCGGCGCGGCCGGGTGGCCTGCCGGACCCGTTCCTCACCGGCGTGCGCCAGGATGTCCCGCTGGAAGAGGGCGGCCTGCATCTTGGCGGCGATCTGCCGCTGTTCCCGGGCGATCTCGGCGTCGCGGGCCTTCATCTCGGCGATCGAGCGCTCGATGTCGGCCAGGTGCTCGGCCCACTGCGGCTGGTGCGCGCCGCAGTGCGGGCAGACGACGGCGGGCTTGATGTCCTGCCCGCACGAGGCGCACCTGAAGCTCTCCACGACAGTCTCCCGTCCGCCCGTGCCCTCGCACTGTGGACCTCCCAGAGGCAGCATGCCTTGAGTGGGCCGGGATTTCGACAGTTGCCGCCGCGTTCCGGACAACAAAAAGCGGACCGGCCGCCGGGAGACGTTCCCCGGCGGCCGGTCCGCGCGGTCAGCGGATCAGGGGCGGCCCATGCCGCGGTACTCCCAGCCGGCCTGCGTCCACAGTGTGGAGTCGAGGCAGTTGCGCCCGTCGACCACTTTGCGGCCGTTGGCCAGCTCGCCCAGGGCCACCGGGTCGGCGTTGCGGAACTCGGCCCACTCGGTGAGTACGCAGACCAGGTCGGCGCCGCGGACGGCGTCGTTCATGGTCTCCTCGTACGTCAGCTCGGGCACCGCGCGGCGCGCGTTCTCGATCCCCTGCGGGTCGAACACGTGCACGTCGGCGCCGGCCTTGCCGAGCAGCGCGGCGACCGCGAGCGCCGGCGCGTCGCGTACGTCGTCGGTGTTGGGCTTGAACGTGGCGCCGAGCACCGCGACGCGGGTGCCGGACAGGTCCGGCCCGGCCGGGCCGGAGCGGCGGCCGAGCAGTTCGGCGGCGAGCTGCACGACGCGGCTGCGCCGGCGCAGGTTGATCAGGTCGACCTCGTGCAGGAAGCGTAGCGCCTCACCGGCGCCCAGCTCCTGCGCGCGGGCCTGGAAGGCGCGGATGTCCTTGGGCAGGCACGCGCCGCCGAAGCCGAGTCCGGCCTGGAGGAAGCGGTTGCCGATGCGCGGGTCGTAGCCGATCGAGCGGGCCAGCTGGGTGACGTCGCCGCCGGCGGCCTCGCAGACCTCCGCCATCGCGTTGATGAAGGAGATCTTGGTGGCGAGGAACGCGTTCGCGGCGACCTTGACCAGCTCGGCGGTGGCGAAGTCGGTGACCACGAGCGGTACCTCGCGGTCCTCGGTGGCGGCGAGGTCGAAGACGCCCTTGTGCGCGGCGTAGAGCATGCCGTTTGCCCACTCGCTCTTGACGCCGACCACGATCCGGTTCGGACGCAGCACGTCGTCGACGGCGAAGCCCTCCTGGAGGAACTCGGGGCTCCACGCCACCTCGACGCCGAGGTCGGCCGGGCTGTGCTTGCCGACGAGCTGCTCCACCCACTCGGCGGTGCCCACCGGCACGGTGGACTTGCCGACGATCAGCGCCTTACGGGTCAGGTGCTGGGCCAGGCTGGTCACGGACGCCTCGACGTACGACAGGTCGGCGCCCATGCCGTCGGCCCGCTGCGGGGTGCCGACGCAGATGAAGTGGACGTCGCCGAAGTCGGCGGTCTCGTTGATGTCCGTGCTGAATCGCAGCCGGCCCGCGGCCAGGTTGCGCCGCAGCAGCTCGTCGAGGCCGGGCTCGTGGATCGGCACCTCACCGGCGTTCAGCTTGGCGATCTTGTCCGCGTCGACGTCGAAGCCGAGCACCTCGTAGCCCAGTTCGGCGTAGCAGATGGCGTAGGTCGCACCGAGGTAGCCGGTGCCGAGGAACGTCACCCGGGGGCGGGGGGCGCCGGACGGCGGGGTCACCGCGGCGATGGCGGGCATCGGCTGGGTGTTCGGGTACGGAATCGTCACGCCTGTCTTCTCCGCTCGCACTGGCGGCGCTTCCATGCGTCGCATTCTGCTGGGGGCGCCTGGGCCGGGCACCGAGGGAACTGAATTTCTGCTGTGAGGGTAGTGGGGCCGGGCGGGCGACGCTCGGGCGCGAGCCTACCCGCCGGTAAGGTCCGGCAGGGGCCGGTGGCTATCCTTCAGTTTGCGGCAGTCTTCGGCCCCCGGGCGGTACAGACTGCGCATGATAGCGGTGAAAGGGGAGGGCCGACATGGCCGCAGAGCAGTCGTTCGACGTCTACCGGTTGCCGGAGGAGCACGAGGCGATCCGGGAGGCGGTCCGTGAGGTCTGTGCGGCCAAGGTGGCACCGCATGCCGCTGAGGCCGATGAGACAGGTGAGTTCCCGAAGGCGTCCTACGAGGCGCTGCGGTCCGCCGACTTCCACGCCCCGCACATCCCGGTCGAGTACGGCGGCGCCGGCGCGGACGCGCTGGCCACGGCCATCGTGATCGAGGAGGTGGCGCGGGCCTGCGCCTCGTCCTCGCTGATCCCGGCGGTGAACAAGCTGGGCACCATGCCGCTGCTGCTGGCCGGCTCCGAGGAGCTCAAGCGCAAGTACCTGACTCCGGTAGCGGCCGGGGAGGGCATGTTCTCCTACTGCCTCTCCGAGCCGGAGGCGGGCTCCGACGCCGCCGCGATGACCACCAAGGCGGTACGCGACGGCGACCACTGGGTGCTCAACGGCGTGAAGCGGTGGATCACCAACGCGGGCGTCTCCGAGTACTACACCGTCTTCGCCGTGACCGATCCCACAGCCCGGTCGAAGGGCATCTCCGCCTTCGTCGTGGAGAAGTCCGACCCGGGCGTCAGCTTCGGCGCCCCGGAGAAGAAGCTCGGCATCAAGGGCTCGCCGACCCGCGAGGTCTACTTCGACAACGTACGGATCCCGGCCGACCGCATGATCGGCGCCGAGGGCACCGGCTTCGCCACCGCGATGAAGACGCTGGACCACACCCGGGTCACCATCGCCGCCCAGGCCGTCGGCATCGCCCAGGGCGCGCTGGACTACGCCAAGGGCTACGTCCAGGAGCGCAAGCAGTTCGGCAAGCCGGTCGCCGACTTCCAGGGCATCCAGTTCATGCTCGCCGACATGGGCATGAAGCTGGAGGCGGCCCGGCAGCTCACGTACGCCGCCGCCGGCCGGTCCGAGCGCGGCGACGCGGATCTGACCTACTTCGGCGCGGCCGCGAAGTGCTTCGCCTCGGACGCCGCCATGGAGATCACCACCGACGCGGTCCAGCTGCTCGGCGGCTACGGCTACACCCGCGACTACCCGGTCGAGCGGATGATGCGGGACGCCAAGATCACCCAGATCTACGAGGGCACCAACCAGGTGCAGCGCATCGTCATGGCCCGTCAGCTGCTCAAGGGCTGACCGGAGGCGTTCGGGCGGGCGGGCCGGTGCACACCGGCCCGCCCGCGCTCGTTCAACGGCTCTCGGTGCCCTCCGGCCGGCCCGCGCCGCGCGGCGGGGCGGACCACGGCGACTCGCCGCCGGTACGGCGGGGCAGCGGCTCGGTCGGGCTCTCGGGGTACGCCAGCGTGAGCGGTGGCGTGTCCGGGTCCTTCGCCGGCGCCGGAGGCCAGTCGGTGAGCGTCGGCTTGTGCTCCACCGGCGAGGCGGCCGGGGTCAGCTCCGCCTCGGCCGGCGCGGGTGTGGCGGGACGCCGCCAGCGGCTCGTGCTGAACACGGCCATCAGCAGCAGCACGCCGATGAGGAACAGCGTGCCGTTGTCGAGCGGGTCGCGCAGCGGCAGCGGGTCACCGAGCAGCTTCAGGTCACCGGGCACCCGGTCCCGCACGCTGAACGGCGCGACGAACAGCCCGAGGTACGGGACCGCGAGCAGCAGGCCGGCCACGAGCGGGCCGAGCGGCGAGAAGCGCAACGTGCCGAGCAGGCCGAGCAGGATGCCGGCGACGCCCAGATAGACGGCCGGCTCGATCAGGTTCGGCGTGCTGTACGTCCCGATCTCCACCCAGCGGTCGACGGTCCGCTCAGATCCGTCCTGACCGAGCGTGACGAGCACCCAGGTGACGGGCGCCACCGCCAACCCGGCGAGGAAGCTCCAGAGATGTCGCATCCGCGCACCGTACCGTTTTCGGCATGACAGATCATCCCGCGGTCCCGCCGGGTAAACCGACCTCGTACTCCCGCGTCACGCTCAGTCGCATCATGACCGCGGTCGATGTCAATCTGTACGGGACCGTGCACGGTGGGGTACTGATGAAATTCGTGGACGACGTTGCCGGCGCGGCGGCGGCCCGGCACAGTGGCGGCACCGCGGTGACCGCCTCCATCGATGAGATCGTCTTCTCCGAGCCGGTCCGGGTGGGCGACCTCGTGCACGCGCACGCCCAGATCAACTGGACCGGCAGCACCTCGATGGAGGTCGGCGTGAAGGTGGTCGCCGAGCGCTGGGACTCGGCCGAGGAGGAACCGGTCCGGGTCGCCACCGCGTACCTGGTCTTCGTGGGCGTCGACGTGGGTGGCACGCCCCGTCCGGTCCGGCCGGTGCTGCCGGAGACGCCGGAGGACGAGCGCCGCTTCCGGGAGGCCGAGATCCGGCGGGCGCACCGGCTGGCCCGCCGCCGGGCGATCCAGGCCCACCGCGCCGGCTGAGGTGCAAGGAAGGGCCCCTTGTTAACGCCTCCGGTAGAGGAGGGGACCCCTATTAACACCCCCGCCGACACACGCCGCCTCCACCGGCGCCTGGACACCCGCGGAGGGCGAGGTGTTAACAAGGGGCCCTTCCTCTACCGGAGGCGTTAACAGGGGGCCCTTCCTTACACGCGGGCCACATGGGGTGGGGGTGCGGGGTGTGGGCGGGCCACGCCCCGTGCGCCGTGCCCGGCGCGGACAATGGCGGCACGAGGTAGGGCAAGATGGCGCCACGGCCCCGGCACACCGTCGTGGCAGGGCCTCAGGGAGGGTGGATCAGTGGCTGACGTGCTGTGGACGCCGCCGGCGGACGTGCGGGAGCGGTCCCGGATCGGTGACTACCTGCGCTGGCTGGCCGAGCACCGTGGGCTGGAGTTCGCCGACTACGACGCGCTGTGGCAGTGGTCGGTGACCGACCTGGAGGCGTTCTGGCGCTCGATCTGGGACTGGTTCGACGTGGTCGCGCACACCCCGCCGACGGCGACGCTGACCGACCGGGCCATGCCCGGCGCCCGCTGGTTCCCCGGCGCGACGCTCAACTACGCCGAGAACGTGCTGCGCATGCCGGGGCTGGGCGACGACGACCCGGCGGTGATCGCGCACGGGCAGACCCGCGCCCCGGAGACGCTCACCGCCGCCGAGCTGCGCGAGCGGGTCCGCCGGGTGGCGGCCGGGCTGCGCCGCCTCGGCGTGGGTGCGGGCGACCGGGTGGCCGCGTACGCGCCGAACATCCCGGAGACGTACGTCCTGCTGCTCGCCACCGCCAGCCTCGGCGCGATCTTCTCCTCCTGCGCGCCCGAGTTCGGCACCCGCAGCGTCACCGACCGCTGGCAGCAGATCGAACCGACGGTGCTGGTGGCAGTGGACGGCTACCGGTACGGCGACAAGCCTGTGGACAGGCGCGCCGAGGTGGCCGCGATCCGGGCCGCGCTGCCGTCGCTGCGGCACACGGTCGCCATCGCGTACCTCGATCCGGACGGCCCGGCCCCCGACGGCGCGCTGCCGTGGGCGGAGCTGGCGGCGCCGACCGACGAGCCGTTGACGTTCACGCCGGTGGCGTTCGACCACCCGCTCTACGTGCTCTACTCCTCCGGCACCACCGGCCTGCCCAAGCCGATCGTGCACGGCCACGGCGGCATCCTGCTGGAACACCTCAAGATGCTGGCGCTGCACCACGACCTGGGTCCGTCCGACCGGTTCCTGTGGTTCACCACGACCGGCTGGATGATGTGGAACTTCCTGGTCTCCGGCCCGGCGGTGGGCGCGGCGATCGTGCTGTTCGACGGCAACCCGGGCCACCCCGACCTGGGTGCGCTGTGGCGGCTGGCCGCCGACACCGGCACCACGTACTTCGGCACGTCCGCGCCGTTCCTGCTGGCCTGCCGCAAGGCCGGCCTGGTGCCGCGTGAGATCGCCGACCTGTCCGCGGTGCGAGGCCTCGGCTCGACCGGCGCGCCGCTGCCGGCCGAGGGCTTCACCTGGGTGTACGAGAACGTGAGCGACCGCCTCCAGCTCCAGTCGCTGTCCGGCGGCACTGACGTGTGCACCGGGTTCGTCGGCGGCGTGCCGCTGCTGCCGGTGTACGCGGGGGAGATCGCCTGCCGGGCGCTGGGCGCGAAGGTGGAGGCCCGCTCGGCCGACGGCAGCGCGGTGATCGGGCAGCTCGGCGAGCTGGTGATCACCGAGCCGATGCCGAGCATGCCGGTCGGGTTCTGGAACGACAGGGACGGCGCGCGCTACCGGGAGGCGTACTTCGAGGTCTATCCCGGGGTGTGGCGGCACGGCGACTGGATCACCGTGAACGAGCGCGGCGGGTGCGTGATCACCGGCCGGTCCGACGCCACGCTCAACCGGGGCGGCGTACGCCTCGGGACGGCCGAGTTCTACTCGGTGGTCGAGGGGCTGGACGAGGTGGTCGACTCGGTGGTCGTGCACCTGGAGGACGACGAGGGCGGCGCGGGTGAGCTGCTGCTGTTCGTGGTGCTCGCCGAGGGCCTGGAGCTGGACGACGACATGCGTAAGAAGATCTGCCGGGAGCTGCGTACCGCGCTGTCGCCGCGGCACGTGCCGGACGAGATTCACCAGGTCCGGGCCGTGCCGAGAACGTTGAGCGCCAAGAAGCTGGAGGTTCCGGTCAAGAAGATCCTCACGGGTACCCCGGTGGACAGCGCGGCGGCCAAGGGCGCCCTGGCCAACCCCGAGTCCCTGACGGCGTTCGCCGCCCTGGCCCAGCGCCGGTCCACCACCGACAGCCCCGTCTCGCCTCGCTGATCCCGCCGTCCCCGTCGACCCGCCCGTTGATCTTGCACTTTCTGCCCCGGCGAACGGGGCGAATCACCCGCCCCGAGGGCCGAAACTGCAAGATCAACGGGGAGAGGGCGGGCGAGGGTCAGGGCAGGGTGTGGGTGGTCTTCTCGGTTTCGGCGCGGGAAGCCAGGCGGGTCGGGTCGGGGTGGGCGCACGCCACCACGCTGGCTCCTGCCGTGAGCGGGGTGAGCAGCCAGTCGACCGGGTCGGGGTGGGTGGTCACGTCTACCAGGAGGCGGTCGCCCTGGGTCAGGCCCAGCTCGGTGGCGCGGGCCGTCGCGCGGGCCAGCAGCGCCGCGTCCCCCTCGCCACCCTCGGGGTACGGCGTGAAGTGGTCGCCGTGTCCGCGTACCGCCGTCACGAAGTCGGCGTAGCCGGCGGGCACCTGCCGCATCGGCAGCGCGAACGGGTTGAGCGCCAGCGCGTACCGCTCGCCGGCCGGCCACCCGGCTGCCCCGTCCGCCCGGTCGGCGGCCACGAACAGCACCTCCACCGGCCCCGGCGCGTCGGTCACCGTCAGTTTCGCCGACCAGCAGCCGAGCAGCACGGCGGCGGTCTGCCAGTGCGGCGGCAGCAACACGCCGACCGGGTCGCCCGGCGCGGCGCCGATCTCGTCGGTGAGCAGGTTCGCGGTCTTCGCCACCCAGTTCGCAAGCGTCGCGCCGGACAGTTCGGTGCGCTCGCCGGTGGCGTCGTCGTACCAGGTCAGCAGCGGTCGGGTGGGGTCCGGCGCGATCGCGTCGGCGAACACCCGGGCAATGTTGTCGGCCATCGGCGCGAACGATACGCGCCCCGCGTGCGTACTCGATGACAACGTCAAGTCGGCGTACCGTCGGGTCGCGGTCAGCGTTGTGCGCCCGGCGCGGCGTACGCTTGCCGACAGTGTTCTTCCCCACAACTGCGCCATCTGAGGAGCCGCCCCGTGACCGCCGGTCGCCCGCCCCGCGTTCTCATCGACGCCACGAGTGTCCCCGCCGACCGTGGCGGCGTCGGTAGATACGTCGACGGACTGCTCGGCGCGCTGGGCCGGGTCTGCGGCACCGGCGTCGACCTGGCGGTGGTGAGCCTCCGCACCGACCTGGAGCGCTACACCCGGATGCTGCCGGGCGCCGAGGTGATCCCCGCCCCGGCGGCGGTGGCGCACCGGCCGGCGCGGCTGGCCTGGGAGCAGACCGGCCTGCCGCTGCTGGCCCAGCAGGTGGGCGCGGAGGTGCTGCACTCGCCCTTCTACACCTGTCCGCTGCGGGCCGGATGCCCGGTGACGGTCACCGTGCACGACGCGACGTTCTTCACCGAGCCGGAGCACTACGACAAGTCGCGCCGGACGTTCTTCCGCAGCGCCATCAAGACCTCGCTGCGGCGGGCCAGCCGGGTGATCGTGCCGAGCAAGGCCACCCGGGACGAGCTGATCCGGCTGCTGGACGCCGACCCGACCCGGATCGACGTCGCCTATCACGGCGTCGACCAGGACGCCTTCCACGCGCCCGGCGACGAGGAGAAGGCGCGTGTGCGGGCCCGCCTGGGTCTGGGCGACAGCAGCTACGTCGCGTTCCTCGGGGCCAAGGAGCCGCGTAAGAACGTACCCAACCTGATCCGCGGCTGGGCGCGGGCGGTGGCCGACCGGCCGAACCCGCCGGCGCTCGTGGTCGCGGGCGGGCAGGGGCACGACGACGACATCGACCGTGCGGTGGCCGAGGTGCCGTCGCACCTGCGGCTGCTGCGCCCGGGCTACCTGCGTTACGCCGACCTGCCCGGCTTCCTCGGTGGCGCGCTCGTGGCCGCCTACCCCTCCTACGGCGAGGGCTTCGGCCTGCCGATCCTGGAGGCCATGGCGTGCGCGGCCCCGGTGCTCACCACGCCGCGCCTGTCCCTGCCCGAGGTGGGCGGCGACGCGGTGGCGTACACCAGCGAGGACCCGGACCAGATCGCCGCCGACCTGGCCGCCCTGCTGGACGACGAGCCGCGGCGGCTCTCGCTGGCAAAGGCCGGGTTCGACCGGGCCAAGGAGTTCACCTGGGAGTCCAGCGCGGACGTGCACATCGCGGCCTGGCGACGGGCCCGGTCCTGAGGGCCGGCGGGACGGCCCCGGCCGACCGACCGTGACGACTCGCCCGCTTCGGGCATGATGTGCTGATGTTCTACGCCGTCATCCCGGCGGGTGGCAGTGGCACACGGTTGTGGCCGCTGTCCCGTGCCGGCCATCCCAAATTCCTCCACCCGCTGACCGGGACCCCCGCCTCGCTCCTGCAGGCCACTGTCGACCGGTTGTCGCCGTTGACCACGCCCGAGCGCACGCTCGTGGTCACCGGGGCCGCGCACGCCGCGGCGGTGGCCCGGCAGCTGGCCGGCGTGCCGGAGGAGAACATCCTGGTCGAGCCGTCGCCCCGCGACTCCTGCGCGGCGATCGCGCTGGCCGCCGCGGTGATCGCCGCGCGTACGCCGGACGCGGTGATGGGCTCGTTCGCCGCCGATCACCTGATCGGTGACCCGGCCCGGCTGGCCGAGGTGGTGCGGCAGGCCATCCGCGGCGCGGAGCAGGGGCTGCTGATGACGGTGGGCATCACCCCGACCCGCCCGGAGACCGGCTACGGCTACCTGGAGACCGGCGACCCGGTGGGGGACGGCACGCTGCGCCCGGTACGCGAGTTCAAGGAGAAGCCGGCCGCAGAGGTGGCCGAGGTCTACGTCAACTCCGGCCGGCACCTCTGGAACGCCAGCATGTTCGTCTGGCGGGTGGACGTCTTCCTCGCCGAGCTGGCCCGCCAGGAGCCGGAGCTGCACGCCGGGATCACCGCCATCGCGGCGGCGTGGGGCACCCCGGAGCAGGACGACGTGCTGGGCCGGGTCTGGCCGACGCTGCCCCGGATCTCGGTCGACTACGCGGTGATGGAGGGCGCGGCGACGGCGGGCCGGGTGGGCACCGTGCCGGGTGACTTCGGCTGGAACGACGTCGGTGACTTCCACACGCTCGGCGAGGTGCTGCCGGCCGACGGCGCCGGCAACGTGGTGCTGGGCGGCGACGCCAAGCCGGGCGTGCTGCTGCACGACACCACCGGCACGGTCGTGGTGTCGCACTCCGGCCGGCTCGTCGCCACCGTGGGGGTGCACGACCTGATCGTGGTGGACACCCCGGACGCGCTGCTGGTCTGCCCGCGTGACCGCGCGCAGGACGTGAAGAAGGTCGTGGACGAGCTGAAGGAACGCGGCGAGGAGGGCCTGGTCTGATCCGGCCGGTGCGGCCGCCCGCTTCCGGTCAGCGGGCGGCGCGACGGGCCAGCACGGCGAGCGCCGGTGGCACCAGCTGGGCCGTCGCGTGGGCGAGCGGCTCGGGCAGCCGGTCCGGCGGGAACCAGCCGAGCGCCTCGGACTCCGCGCTCACCTGCTCGACCGCCCCGGCCGGGGCCAGCACCGCGTACCGGACGTCGTAGTGGAACGACCCGCCCTGGCAGGCGACCTGGTGGATGTCCACGTCGATCGGTTCCGGCTCGATCGTCAGACCGGCGATGCCGGACTCCTCGGTGGCCTCGCGCAGCGCGGCCGCCACCAGCGTCCGGTCGCCCGGCTCGCAGTGCCCGCCGAGCTGCACCCACCTGCGGATCTTGCCGTGCAGGCAGAGCAGCACCCGGCCGTCCGGGTCGAGCACGAGCGCGCTGGCGGTGACGTGCCCCGCCCGGTGTGTCCGGCTCATCGCCGCCGGCCCGTCGGCCAGCAGCGCCAGCGTCCGGTCCCGGGCGGCGCCGGCGGCGGGGCTGGTCGCCGTCCAGCGGCTCAGCGCCGCGACGGCGTCGGCGTGCAGGCCGGCGTACGTGGTGAGATCGGTGTCGGGCACCCGGACACTCTACGAGCGCCACCACGGTACGCCGGCGCGGCGACCCACCTGCGGATGAGCGAAGGCCGGGCGGCACCCCTGCGACGATGTCGCAGACCCTCGTGGTGCCGCCCGGCCACGCCCGTCAGCCGGCGACCGGGTCGAGACTGCGCCCCGGCGTCGGCGGGCAAGGAAGAGTTTGCCGAACCGGTCACCTCACCGTCGAGGTCTTTCACCTCAGGCTTAAAGATGGAGATTACTGCCGGCGGGTAAAGTCGAGCCGTGGCGGGCACCCCCGCCGTCCGCACGGGAGCACTCCATGTTGAAGATCGTTTTCTCGGGCGAAGACGTCCTGCGGACCCGGGTCGCCCCGCGCGCGGACCCGCTCTGGGAGCTGGTTCTCAGCCTGCACCTGCTCCAGGGGCGCAGCCGCGACCCGATGATGACCACATGGCGACGGACCGTGGCGCACGGGCTGCGCACCGACAGCGACGCCGAGCAGTACCGCCTGCTCCTCGCGCTCAACCCGCCGCGCGGCTACTTCCCCGACTTCCTCACCCCGTTCGCCAGCCGGGAGGGCTTCGAGGTGGGGCTGGACGCGGTCCGCGGCACCCCTACGGACATGCTGCGCCGCGACCTGACCCGGCTCGCCGAGGAGACCACGTTGCCGCCCTCGGCGACGGCGCTCGCCCGGGGTGAGCCGGAGACACTGCACCACCTCACCGACTCCATGGCGCGATACCAGTCGCTGGCCGTCACGCCGTACTGGGCCCGGGTGCAGGCAGCGGTCGAGGCGGACCGGGCCCGGCGTGCCCGCGCCATGCTCGACGGCGGCGCCGAAGGGCTGCTGGCCAGCCTGCGTCCGAACATGCGGTGGAACTCCGGCGTGCTGGAGGTGCTCGACTATCCGGACACCCGGGAACTGCACCTGGACGGGCGCGGGCTGCTGCTCGTCCCGTCGTTCTTCTGCTCGCGTACCCCGGTGGCGCTCGTCGACCCGACCCTGCCGCCGGTGCTCGTCTACCCGGTGGACCGGCTGGCCGGCCTGACACCGGCGTCCGGCGCCGCCGGGTCACCGCAGGGCGAGGCGCTCGCGGCCCTGATCGGCCGCACCCGGTCGCGGGTGCTGCATGCCGCCGACGAGGGCTGCACAACCGGCGAGATGGCCCGCCGGCTGCACATCTCCGCCGCCGCGGCCAGCCAGCACACCACAGTGCTGCGCAACGCCGGGCTGCTGGTCAGTCAGCGCGAGCGCAACACCGTCCTGCACACGCTGACGCCACTGGGCCGAGCCGTCCTCGACGCCTGACCTCCGCCGGGCCGTCTCAGAGCGCCAGCGTGGCGCTGGCGGCGCTGCCGGCCGGGGGCGGGAGCAGGACGGAACCGATTCCCTCGGCGGCCAGCGCGGCGCGCAGGCGTTGCACGTCCGCGCCGAACCGGACCAGGTCCGCCGGGTCGAGCGGGGTCGGCGCCGCGCCGAGCAGCAGGCCGGTGGCCGAGGCGGGCCAGCCGGGCACGGTGGCGGCGAGCCCGGCGCGTACCTCGTCGTCTGTGACGTGCGTGAAGGTCGTGCCCGGCGCTACCACGTCGGCCACCGAGCCGATCGCCCGCCG
This sequence comes from Micromonospora sp. HB375, assembly GCF_017872985.1. Lineage (NCBI taxonomy): Bacteria > Bacillati > Actinomycetota > Actinomycetes > Micromonosporales > Micromonosporaceae > Micromonospora > Micromonospora sp. HB375. Next base: position 902,467 of record NZ_JAGGJO010000001.1, read on the forward strand.
CACCGCGTCCGCGTCGGCGGGCTCCGGCCCGGCCCGGTCCGGCAGCGTCGCCGCCGCCCGCAGGCCGGCGGCGCGCGCCTCGGCGGTACCGAGCGAGAACAGGTCCATCGAGGCGTCGCGGACGAGCGCCCGGGCGCCCTCGTCGTCGTCCCGGGGGGTGCCGAGATAACCCCGGACCACCGCGACCGGCACCTGGTCGCACTTGCCCTTGATCAGCTCGCCGGCGCCGGCCAGTTCGTCGACCACCGCCATCTGGGTGACGAACAGTTCGTTGCCGTACGGGTCGACCTCGCCCCGGTGGTCGCGGATCGCCGGCATGCCCGCCACCCCGAGCGCCACGTCGGTGAGCCCGTTGCGCCACGGGCGGCCCATGGTGTCGCTGACGATCACGGCGACGTCGAGGCCGTACCGGTCGCGCAGCGCGGCACGCAACGCCCGCGCGGAGGCGTCCGGGTCGGCCGGCAACAGCACCAGGCGGGTCTTGTCCACGTTCGACGCGTCGATGCCGGCGGAGGCCATCACGAACCCGTGGTGGGTCTGCACGATCCGGGTGGCGCCCCGCGTCGCCACCACCCGGGCGGTCTCGCCGTCCAGGATCCGGTCCCGCGCCTCGAGCCGTTCCGGGCCGTCGGCGGGCACGTCGACCAGCCGGCCCTCCGCCTTCGACACGATCTTGCTGGTGACCACCAGCACGTCGCCGTCACCCAGCCACGGCGCCGCGCCGGCGATCAGCGCCGCCAGGTCGTCGCCCTCGGTCACGTCGCCGATGCCCTGCACCGGCAGAATCTCCAGCCTCACATCAGCTCCATCGCGGCGCGCACCATCGCGGCGGTCGCCGCCTCGTCGGTCATCCGCAGCGGCGCCGCGCGGACCACCACGTCCGGCACCGCCGTGCCCTCGTCCTCCGGCGCCACCAGCCAGCCGTCGAGCAGCCCGCCGGTGGACCGGGCGCCGTAGAGGCCGGCCACCCCGGCCGCGCTGCACTCCACGCCGAGCACGGCGAGGCAGCGGTCGGCCATGCCGCGTACCGGCGCGCCGCCGATGATCGGTGACACCCCGATCACCGGGGCCGGCCCGCCGGTCACCGCGTCGCGCAGGCCGGGCACGGCCAGCACCGGGGCGATGCTGACGACCGGGTTGCTGGGCGCGATCAGCACCACGTCCGCGGCGGCGATCGCCTCCACCACGCCGGGCGCGGGCTTCGCCGCTTCGGCGCCCACGAAGACGAACCGGTCGGTGGGTACGTCGGCGCGGTACCGCACCCACCACTCCTGGAAGTGGATCGCGCGCCGCCCCTGCTCGTCGGTGACGACGGCATGGGTCTCCAGGCGCTCGTCGGTGGCCGGCAGCAGCCGTACGCCCGGTTGCCAGCGCGCCGCCAGCGCCTCGGTGACCTGGGACAGCGGATAGCCGGCGTTGAGCATCGTGGTGCGGACCAGGTGGGTGGCGATGTCCTTGTCGCCCAGACCGAACCAGCTCGGCTCCGCGCCGTACGCGGCCAGCTCGTTCTTCACCGTCCAGGTCTCGCCGACCCGGCCCCAGCCGCGTTCCGGGTCGGCGCCGCCGCCGAGCGTGTAGAGCACGCTGTCCAGGTCGGGGCAGACCTTCAGCCCGTGCAGCAGCAGATCGTCGCCGACGTTCACCACGGCGGTCACCTCGGCGCCCACCTCGCGGGCGTACGCCCGTACGCCGAGCAGGAAACGGGCGCCCCCGATGCCGCCGGTCAGAACCACGATGCGCATGCGTCCATCCTTCCGCACGTGCCGCCGTCGATCGCTCGGTGGCCGGAGAGACTACGCTCACTTCGGCAACTGTCCGCTTTCGTCCCCTGGGGGAGTCCGTGACCAGCCCCGCCGAGCCCGCGTCCGGCGACGCCGCGCAGGCCAGCCAGTTGATCAAGCCGTTGCGCGAACTGGCCGCGCTCGTCCTTCTCGGCGCCAACGCCGTGCTGCTCTTCGTCGGCCTGCTGCGCCTGCTGGTGCCGGTCGACGACTACAGCACGTTCAGCGGCCGGGCGGGAAGCACGTACTTCAGCTTCGTCGGCCTGGAGGCGACGGTCCTGCCGTTGCTCGCCGTCCTGATCGCCACCGTGATCCGCCCGGTCGTGCCGAAGGCCAAGCTGATCACGCAGGTGGCGCTGGTCGAGTACGCCGTGTCCGCCGTGTTCGGCGCGCTGACGTTCCTGATCTGGCTGGTCGGCCGGCTCGCCGACGGTGAGGTGCTCGATGCGTTCCTCGGTCTGCTGACCCGCGCTGCCTGGCTGGCGCTCTTCGCGGTCGCCGCGTTCGTGGTGTTCAAGATCTGGCGCACGCTCTACTACGTGCCGAAGCCCAAGGCGCAGCCGGGCGTGTACGGCCAGGCCCAGCCCGGCTGGCCGCAGCAGCCGGGGCAGCCCGGCGGCTACCCCGGTCCGGGTGGCTACCCGCAGCAGCCCGGCCCGGGCTACCCGCAGGCTGGCTCGCCGCCGCCCGGCTGGCCGCAGCAGCCCGGCCAGTACGGCCAGCCGCAGTCGGCGCCGCCGTTCAACACCGCGCCGCCGCACGCCCCGCAGTCCGGCCCGCCGTTCGCCGACCCGCAGTCGGCCCCGCAGGCCGGCTCGCCGTTCGCCGGTCCGCAGCAGGCGCCGCAGTACGGCTCGCCGCAGTCCGCGCCGCCGTTCGGCCAGCCGCCGTCGGCCGACCCGACGCAGGCGATCCCGCGCCAGTCCGCCGAACCGGGCGCGTCGACGCCCGCCGCCGACGACGAGCGCACCCAGCGGTTCGACCGCGAGGACCCGAACCAGCCCCGCTGAGCCGCGCGGCGGGCGACGGAGCGCCGTCGCCCGCCCGACGGCAGGCTCCCGACGGCCCGCGCCGGTCCCGCTGTGAGGCGGGCCACGCGGGCCGTCCCGTTGCCCGGACCGCGAGCGGGCGCGGGCGGCCTGTCGCCCGGCAGCGCATAGGCTGGGCGGATGGTTGATCGCAGCGACCCCGAACCGACCGAGGCGAGCGTCCGGCGGGCGCTGGGACGGGCCGCCACCGGCCGGGCGCTCGACGCCGACGAGGCCGGCGCGCTGCTCGCCGCGCGCGGGCAGATGCTCGACGAACTGCTCCGGATCGCCGGTGAGGTCCGCGACGCCGGGCTGCGCGACGCCGGGCGGCCGGGCGTGGTCACGTACTCGAAGAAGGTCTTCATCCCGCTGACCCGGCTCTGCCGGGACCGCTGCCACTACTGCACGTTCGCGACCGTGCCGCACCGGCTGCCCGCCGCCTACCTGGAGCGCGACGAGGTGCTGGCGATCGCCCGCGAGGGCGCCGCGCAGGGCTGCAAGGAGGCGCTGTTCACGCTCGGCGACCGGCCGGAGGAGCGGTGGCCGGCGGCCCGCCGGTGGCTGGACGAGCGGGGGTACGACTCGACGCTGGACTACCTGCGCGCCTGCGCGGTGGCGGTGCTGGAGGAGACCGGCCTGCTGCCCCACCTCAACCCGGGCGTGCTCACCTGGTCGGAGCTGCAGCGGCTCAAGCCGGTCGCGCCGAGCATGGGCATGATGCTGGAGACCACCGCCACCCGGCTCTGGTCCGAGCCGGGCGGCCCGCACTTCGGCTCACCGGACAAGGAGCCGGCGGTCCGCCTGCGGGTGCTCGACGACGCCGGCCGGGTCGGGGTGCCGTTCACCACCGGCATCCTGATCGGCATCGGCGAGAACCGGGCCGAGCGGGTCGACGCGATCTTCGCGATCCGCCGCGCGATGCGGGAGTACGGCCACCTCCAGGAGGTGATCGTGCAGAACTTCCGCGCCAAGCCGGACACGGCGATGCGCGGCATGCCGGACGCGGAGCTGCACGACCTGGCCGCCACCGTGGCGGTGGCCCGGGTGCTGCTCGGCCCGAAGGCCCGCATCCAGGCTCCGCCGAACCTGATCGCGGGCGAGTACGACCTGCTGCTGCGCGCCGGCATCGACGACTGGGGCGGCGTCTCCCCGGTCACGCCCGACCACGTCAACCCGGAGCGCCCCTGGCCGCACCTGGAGGAGCTGGCGGCGCGTACCGCGAGTGCCGGGTTCACGCTGCGCGAGCGGCTGACCGTCTACCCGGAGTACGTCCGCGCGGGCGGCCCGTGGCTGGACCCGCGCCTGCTGCCGCACGTCACGGCGCTCGCCGACCCGGCCACCGGGCTCGCGGTCGAGGAGGCCCGCCCGGTGGGGCAGCCCTGGCAGGAGCCGGAGGAGACCTACGGCGGCCGGACCGACCTGCACGCCACCATCGACGTCACCGGCCGCACCGAGGACCGGCGGGGCGACTTCGACAGCGTGTACGGCGACTGGGCCGAGGTGGCCGGCAAGGTGGCGCCGCAGGCGCGCGCGGGCGTACCCCTTGCCGGTGGCGCGGACGCCGACCTGCGCGCGGGCCTGCGGCTGGCCGCGGACGACCCGGCCGCGCTGCTGACGCCGGCGCACGAGGCGAAGGCGCTGGCGCTGTTCGGCGCGGACGGCCCGGCGCTGGACGAGTTGTGCCGGCTCGCCGACGACGCGCGCCGGGACGCGGTGGGTGACGACGTGACGTACGTGGTGAACCGGAACATCAACTTCACGAACGTCTGCTACGTGGGGTGCCGGTTCTGCGCGTTCGCCCAGCGGGAGAGCGACGCCGACGCGTTCCGGCTGTCCCTGGAACAGGTCGCCGACCGGGCCGAGGAGGCGTGGACGGCCGGCGCGACCGAGGTGTGCCTGCAGGGCGGCATCGACCCGAAGATGCCGGTCACCGGCTACGCCGACATCGTCCGGGCGATCAAGGCGCGGGTGCCGGGCATGCACGTGCACGCGTTCTCCCCGATGGAGATCGTCACCGCCGCCGCGAAGGCCGGCGTGCCGGTGCGGGAGTGGCTGCTCCAGCTCCGCGAGGCCGGGCTGGACACCATCCCGGGCACCGCCGCCGAGATCCTCGACGACGACGTGCGCTGGGTGCTCACCAAGGGCAAGCTGCCGGCCGCCGCCTGGGTCGAGGTGGTGAGCACGGCGCACGAGCTGGGCATCCGGTCCAGCTCCACGATGATGTACGGCCACGTCGACCACCCGGGCCAGTGGCTGGCCCACTTCCGGGTGCTGGCCGGGGTGCAGGACCGTACCGGCGGGTTCACCGAGTTCGTGGCGCTGCCGTTCGTGCACACGAACGCGCCGATCTACCTGGCCGGCATCGCCCGCCCGGGTCCGACGTGGCGGGAGAACCGGGCGGTGCACGCGATGGCCCGGCTGCTGCTGCACGGGCGGATCGGCAACATCCAGTGCTCCTGGGTGAAGCTCGGCGACGAGGGCACGGTGGCGATGCTGCGTGGCGGCTGCAACGACCTCGGCGGCACGCTGATGGAGGAGACCATCTCCCGGATGGCCGGCTCGGGCAACGGCTCGGCCCGTACCGAGGAGCAGTTGCGGGCCATCGCCACCGCCGCGGGCCGCCCGTTCCGCAAGCGGACGACCGCGTACGGTCACGCCGGCGCCTGAGGTCGAACCTTTCCCCGTCGCCTGCCGTACCTGTGGATGCCGGCGGCGGTTTCGGCGAGGACCGCCGCCGGTGACCCCAGAACCGGGGCCCGGCGGTGTCCGGGCGTCCCGGGCCCGTTGCGGCGCTGCGGCGCCGGTCCGGAAAGGTTGCCGATGAGCACTGACGAGACCACCGACGCGCCGAAGAAACGGCGGACCTGGCCGCGGTTGACCCGCAGGCAGACGCTCACCGCCGCGGCGAGCGCGACGCTGGGCGCCGCCGCCCTCACCGTGCCGGGCCTGTCCGCCGCGCAGAACTCCCCCACGGCGAGCCGGCGCGACGAGCCGATCGTGGCTCACCTCCGCGACGCCGCCACCGGCGCGATCGACGTCTTCGTCGGTACGACAAGGGTCGAGATCCGCGACCGCGGTCTGGCCGACCGCCTGGTGCGCGCCGCCGGCCGGCGCTGATCCCACCCCTCCACCGGCGTGGGCTCCCGGCGCCGGTTCCGTCTTCCGTTCTCCCGACGAAGGTGCGTCCGCCATGTCCTCTCACCGCGAGGCCCCGGAGATCGCCAAGGATCCGGTCGCCGACAGTTCCGACCTGTACGCGTTCGTCACGCCGAGCCAGCCGGACACGGTCACGTTGATCGCCAACTACGTGCCGCTGCAACTTCCCTCCGGCGGCCCGAACTTCTTCGAGTTCGGCGACGACGTCCGGTACGAGATTCACATCGACAACGACGGCGACGGTAATCCGGACGTCACCTATCGTTTCGAATTCACCACGGAGATCACGAACCAGAACAGCTTTCTCTACAACACCGGGCCGATCGAGTCGCTGGAGAGCAAGAACTGGAACCGGCGGCAGTTCTACCGGCTGACCCGGATCGCCGACGGCCGCGCGCGGGTGCTGGCGCACAAGCTGCCCTGCCCGCCCTGCAACGTCGGGCCGCTGTCCACCCCGAAGTACCAGAACCTGGTACGCCAGGCGACGTTCAAGCTGTCCACCGGCGAGAAGGTGTTCGCCGGCCAGCGTGCCGACGGCTTCTTCGTCGACCTGGGCGCGGTGTTCGACCTGGGCACGCTGCGGCCGTTCCAGCAGCTGCACGTGGCCGGCAAGAAGCTGTTCCAGGCCGAGGGTGAGCCGGTTAACGCGCTGGACCGGCTGAACGTGCACAGCATCGCCGTGCAGGTGCCGCTGAACCAGGTGCGCCGTAAGGCCGCCCGCTACGGCGTGGCCGACCGCGCCTCGACCATCGGGGTGTGGACCAGCGCGTCCCGCCAGCAGGTCCGGGTGCTCGGCGACCGGGTCTCCGCGGACACCGCCGCCGGCCCGTTCACCCAGGTGTCGCGGCTCGGTAACCCGTTGTTCAACGAGGTCATCGTGCCGATGTCCAGGAAGGACGTCTGGAACACGCTGCCGCCGTCGGAGGACAAGCGCTTCGCCGGGTTCGTCGAGCGGCCCGAGCTGGCCGCGCTGCTGCCGGCGCTGTACCCGGGCGTGTTCGGAAATCTGGACGCGCTGAACAAGTCCAAGAAGCCGCGCGCCGACCTGGTGGCGATCCTGCTCACCGGAATCCCGGCCGGACTGATCGACGGCTTCGCCAACACCACCGGCGACGTCCAGGCGGACATGCTGCGGCTGAACACGGCGATCCGGCCCAGCCGCACACCGGACCGGTTCGGCGTGCTAGGCGGCGACCTGGCCGGTTACCCGAACGGCCGTCGCGTCGCCGACGACGTGGTGACGATCGCGCTGCGTGCCATCGCGGGACTGACCGTGCCACTTGTCGACAAGACGTTCCGCCCGGACGCCGCCGCCGCGGCGGTCACGCCGGGTCTGAGCGCGGCCGACGTCACCGCGCCGTTCCTGGCCGACTTCCCGTTCCTCGGCACACCGTACGACGGGTTCGGCAACCCGCAGGCGAAGAAGTCCTGACGGGAGACGCGGATGTCACACCATCACGATCTCGGCCCGTCGGAGGTCGGCAGCGTCGTGCTCGACCTCGGCGGCGACCGCGGCGCGCTGATCATCCACACCGGCCGGGACCTGCACGGCCGGGAAATCGAGATCAGCCGGGCGGACCTCGACAGCCCGCGGACCCACTCCGCGGTACGCGAGCGGCACGTCCTGGACGGGGTCTTCCACAGTGCCGTCTACCCGGATCTGGAGGCGGGTGTCTATACCGTCTGGTGGGACGAGAACACATCGGCCGGCGCGATCTCTGTTACCGGTGGGTGTATCGCCGAATTTGTCTGGCCGACCAGCTCACCCGCCCGGGTGGACTGAACCGGCGACCGCGCCGACGCCTGCGCCCTGTCCACATGGTGGACGGGGCGCAGTCGGCGTTGGACGGCTCGGCGGGCGGTACCGCAACGAGCGCGTTACCCTTTGGCCCACCAATTCTGATCTTGGTACGAGCGGCCGGCGGGGGCGTCCGGCCGGCCCGCCGGCGGTGCGCCACGGCAGAAAACTTCCGGCAACTCGCCGGGGAGGGCGTTACTCGTCCGGGGTCTGAATCGATAGGGCAGGTTGCGAGGCTACGGGCGACCGCGGCGGTCGTCCCGGACGTGTCGGGAGGGCGACTCCATTATCAAGTTTGGCTTGACGGCGCACGCATTACACGCGTGTAATTTGAATGGGGTTGTTCGCACGGAACGCAACAAATGGTGACCGTACGGACAGGCACGCCTTTCGCGTGGGGGGTTGCAGCGGCGAATGACGCCGGTGCGCGACAAGGAGGCAATCGATGGACGGCCAGCTCGAGGTGGCCGACCTGCTCGGGAACGCGCCGGAGTGGCAGGAGCGGGCGCTCTGCTCGCAGACCGACCCGGAGGCGTTCTTTCCCGAGAAGGGCGGCTCGACCCGCGAGGCGAAGCGCATCTGCTCGCGGTGCGAAGTGAAGACGGAATGCCTGGAGTACGCGCTCGGCCACGACGAGCGGTTCGGAATCTGGGGTGGCCTCTCCGAGCGGGAGCGGCGCAAGCTCAAGCGGCGGGTCGCCGCCTGATCCACGTACGGGCCGACGGGCGGTGGGGGCCGCCCGGGCCCGGGTCGCTGTCCGGCCGGCGGGGGCCGGCCGGGTGGCGGCGTCAGGCCAGCTCGTCCGGGTCCACCCCGAGCAGATTCGCCACCTGCTCGATGATCACGTCGTGCACCAGGTCGGCGAGATCCTCGCGGTCCATCGCGCGGAACTCCAGCGGCCGCCGGTAGAGCACGATCCGGGGCGGCACCTCCTGGCGGCCGGGCCGCCCGGGCAGCAGCCGGGCGAGCGGCACCTCGCCGTCCTCCAGCACGTCCGAGTCGTAGACGTTCAGATCCGGCGGGACGTCCTCGACCGCGAACTCCACCCCGGCCAGTTCCTTGGCGAACCGGCGTTCGAGCGTCTCCACCGTGTCGAGCACCAGGTCGTCGAAGACCTCGGCCTTCGTCCGGGCCAGCGGGACGGTGGCCGGCACCAGCCGCCCGCGCAGCCCGCGACCGTGCCGGTCACGGTGGGTGCGCCGGCCGGAGCCGGGGCGGCGGTTCTGCGGGCTCGTCATGACGGACAGGGTAGCCCGGGGTGGCGGTCCACCCGTCGCCGCGCGGCTGTCCGGCGCGCCGGGGAGCCGATCGGAGGAATTGTGATCACCATGACGGGCGTGTCGTAACGCGAAGCGGTGCGCCGGACCCGGTAATGGGGATACCCTGCCGCCGTGAGGTCACCACGGCGCTGCTCCCGTAACGGCTGCCCCCGGCAAGCGGTCGCCACATTGACCTATGTCTACAACGAGTCGACGGCGGTGGTGGGCCCGCTCGCCGCGTTCGCCGAACCGCACACGTACGACCTGTGTGAGCCGCACGCCCGCAGCCTGACCGCCCCGCGCGGCTGGGACGTGGTGCGGCACGAGGGTGAGTTCGAGCCGCCGCCGCCCACCACCGACGACCTGGTGGCGCTGGCCGAGGCGGTCCGTGAGGCCGCCCGCCCCGCCCCGCCCCGTCCCCCCGAGGACGAACCCACCACCAAGCCCCAGGCCCCCCACCAGCAGGGCCGCCGGGGCCACCTCCGGGTCATCCCACCCCACCACTGACCGACCCCGCCGCCCTCCGCGCGTTGATCAAGGAGTTTGTGTCAAGGAAACCGTGTCCGGGAGACACAAACTCCTTGATCAACGGATTGGGAACCCGGGGTCAGTGGCCCAGGAAGCGGTTGAAGAGGTCGGCTCGGCGGGACGTGCGGGACGTACGGTGCTCGGTGTGGTCGGCTGAGGACATGATCCTCAGGCCGGCGTTCATCGCCAGCCAGCGCAGCGGCTCCGGTTCCCAGCGCGGGGAGCGGTGGCCCACCCAGGGAAGTGCCGTGAGGTCGGTCTCCACGCCGCGGATCAGGTCGGCCAGCGTACGACCGGCGAGGTTGCTGGTGCCCACTCCGTCACCGACGTACCCGCCGGCCCAGGCGAGCCCGGTGCGGCGGTTCAGCCCCACCGACGCGGCCCAGTCCCGGGCCACGCCGAGCGGCCCGCCCCAGGCGTGCGTCACCGGCACGTCCGGCCCGAGCACCGGGAACAGTTCCCCGAGCGTCCGGCGCAGCGCCGCGAACACCCGCGGCTCCCGGTCGAAGCCCGGCCGCACCCGGGAGGCGTAGTGGTAGGGCGCGCCCCGCCCGCCGAACGCGAGCCGGCCGTCGGCGGTGCGCTGGCCGTACACGATGACGTGCCGGTAGTCGGAGAACGTCTCCCGCTCCGCCAGCCCGATCCGCGCCCACGTCTCCTCGGGCAGCGGCGGGGTGGCCACCATCAGCGAGTAGACGGGCGCCACCGTGCGCCGCTGGCCGGGTAGCCCGGGCGTGTAGCCCTCGGTCGCGCGGACCACCACCGGCGCCCGGACCACGCCCGCCGGTGTCACCGCCGCGCCCGGCCGCAGCGCGGTCACCGGGGTGCGCTCGTGGATGCGTACGCCCCGGCGCTCCACCGCCCGCGCCAGGCCCCGGACCAGCTTCGCCGGGTGCACGGCGGCGCAGTGCGGGGTGTACGTGCCGCCGCGTACCCCCTCGGCGTCGCACCGCGCGGCGGCCTCGGCGGCGTCCAGCAGCGTCAGGTCGTCGTCGGTGAGCCCGTGCGCGTGGGCCTGGTCGACCTCGGCGCGGGCCCGGTCGAGCTGGACCTCGCTGCGCGCCAGCGTCACCGTGCCGCCGGCCCGCCAGTCGCAGTCGATGCCCTCGGCGGCGGTGACCCGCCCCACCTCGCCGACCGTGTCGTGCATGGCCCGTTGCAGGGCGAGCGCGCGGTCCCGGCCGTGGCGTCGGGCCAGCGCCGGCAGCGAGGTGGGGAACAGCGCCGAGCACCAGCCGCCGTTGCGCCCGGATGCGCCGTACCCGGCGATCTCCCGCTCCAGCACGACGACGCGCAACGTGGGGTCGGCCTCGGCCAGGTAGTACGCCGTCCACAGCCCGGTGTACCCGGCGCCCACGATCGCCACGTCGGCGTCCGTGTCGCCGGGCAACCCGGGTCGCGGTGTCAGCGGCTCGTCCAGGCTGGACAGCCAGTACGAGAGGTGCCGGTAACCGGTCATCGGCGTCAGAGCCGGGACCACGCCTCGGTCAGCACCGCGCGCAGGATCTGCTCGATCTCGTCGAAGTGCTGCTGGTCGGCGATCAGCGGCGGGGCGAGCTGCACCACCGGGTCGCCACGGTCGTCGGCCCGGCAGTAGAGCCCGGCGTCGAACAGCGCGGTGGACAGGAAGCCGCGCAGCAGCCGCTCCGACTCGGCCTCGTCGAACGTCTCCCGCGTGGTCTTGTCCTTGACCAGCTCGATGCCGTAGAAGTAGCCGTCACCGCGGACGTCGCCGACGATCGGCAGGTCGTGCAGCTTCTCCAGGGTGGACCGGAACGCGCCCTCGTTGGCCCGGACGTGCCCGATCAGGTCCTCCCGGGCGAACACCTCCAGGTTGGCCAGCGCGACCGCGCAGGAGACCGGGTGGCCGCCGAACGTCACGCCGTGCGCGAACATGCCGGTCTCGGTGAGGAACGGCTCCATCAGCCGCTCGCTGGCGATCATCGCGCCGAGCGGGGCGTAGCCGGAGGTGATGCCCTTGGCGGTGGTGATGATGTCCGGCTGGTAGCCGTACCGCACCGCGCCGAAGTACTCGCCGAGCCGGCCCCAGGAGCAGATCACCTCGTCGCTGACCAGCAGCACGTCGTACGCGTCGCAGATCTCGCGTACCCGCTCGAAGTAGCCGGGCGGCGGCGGGAAGCAGCCGCCGGAGTTCTGCACCGGCTCCAGGAAGACGGCGGCGACCGTCTCCGGCCCCTCCCGCTCGATCGCGCGGCCGATCTCCTCGGCGGCCCAGCGGCCGAACGCCTCGGGGTCGTCGCCGTGTTCGGGGGCGCGGTAGAAGTTGGTGTTCGGCACCTTGATGCCCCCGGGCACCAGCGGCTCGAAGTCGGTCTTGATGCCGGGCAGGCCGGTGATCGACAGCGCGCCCATCGAGGTGCCGTGGTAGGCGATGTAGCGGCTGACCACCTTGTGCTTGGTGGGCTTGCCGGTGCGCTTGAAGTAGGCCCGGGCCAGCTTCCACGCCGCCTCGACGGCCTCGGAGCCGCCGGTGGTGAAGAAGACCCGGTTCAGGTCGCCGGGCGTGAGCGTGGCGATCTTCTCGGCCAGCTCGACGGCCTTCGGGTGGGCGTACGACCAGAGTGGGAAGTAGGCCAGCTCGCCGGCCTGCTTGGCGGCGGCCTCGGCCAGCTCGGCGCGGCCGTGGCCGGCGTTGACGACGAACAGCCCGGCCAGCCCGTCCAGGTAGCGGCGGCCCTGCGCGTCCCAGACGTACGCGCCCTCGCCCCGGACGATTGTCGGAACCTCGCCGGCGGGGTAGCTCGCCATGCGGGTGAAGTGCATCCACAGGTGGTCGGTGGCGTTGGCCATGTCAGCCCCATCGGGTCTCGGGCCGGTCAGGGGTGACACCGGCCGCTCTGCCCACGGTTATCCCACAGGCGGTGCCGATAAGGCAAGCGAAGAAGCTTAACCGCGACGGATTCAGCGCCATATCACTGCGCTGTCAACGGAATCCGCATCAGGCGGTGCCCCAGCTGTAGGTCTGCTTGCGCAGCTTCAGGTAGACGAACGCCTCGGTGGAGAGCACTCCGGGCACGCCGCGCAGCTTCTGCAGGATCTCCAGCAGGTGCGCGTCGTTGCGGCAGACCACCTCGGCCAGCAGGTCGAACGAGCCGGCGGTGATCACCACGTAGTCGATCTCCTCGAACTCGGCCAGCCGGTCGGCCACCGACTCCAGGTCGCCGTCGGTGCGCAGCCCGATCATGGCCTGGCGGGGGAAGCCGAGCTGGAGCGGATCGGTGACCGCGACGATCTGCATGACGCCCGCGTCGAGCAGCCGCTGCACCCGCTGGCGTACCGCCGCCTCGGAGAGGCCCACCGCCTTGCCGATGCTCGCGTACGGGCGGCGCCCGTCCTCCTGGAGCTGCTCGATGATCTGCTTCGCCACGTCGTCGAGCAGAACGTGATTGGCGCCTTCACGCACGGTGACCCGACGGCCGCCGTTGGCGTTCTCCTGGTGCCGGTTGACCATCGACGCTCCTTGTGTCCGATTCTTCGTATCGAGCGTAGTGCCCCGCGCAGTCTGGCGTATTTCGTGGCGACTGGCTATTCCAGCAACGGAATCCCTTGTGAGAGAGGTTTTCTCATGTCAGGATCAGTCGTCCATCGCCACTGACCCTCCCGCCGGCGTGCCGCCCCCCGTCCCGCCGCCGACGATGCCCCCCAAGGAGTCGTCACATGCGTAGTCCCCTTCGGACCCTCACCCGGCGTGGTCTGCTCACCGGGACCGTCGGCTCGGCCGCACTGCTCGCCACCGCGGGCGCCCTGGCCGGCTGCGGGACCAAGGGCGCCCAGCAGACCGAAGCCGGTTGCAAGAGCGAGGATCTGTCCGCCACCGAGAAGAAGGTCGCCTTCTCGAACTGGCCGCAGTACATGGACACCGACGAGAAGGACGAGTCCAAGCGCCCCACGCTCGACGCGTTCGTCGCCGCCACCGGCATCCAGGTGACGTACACCGAGGACGTCAACGACAACAACGAGTTCTTCGGCAAGGTGCGCAACCAGCTCGCCGGGTGTCAGAGCACCGGCCGGGACATCATGGTGCTCACCGACTGGATGGCTGCCCGGGTGATCCGCCTCGGCTGGGTCCAGAAGCTGGACAAGTCGAAGATGCCGAACGTCGAGGCGAACCTGCTGCAGTCGCTGCGCGGTCGCTCCTTCGACGCCGAGACCCAGCTCGCCGTCCCGTGGCAGTCCGGTCTCGCCGGGCTCGCGTACAACGCGAACGTCACCAAGGAGATCCGCACCGTCGACGAGCTGCTCACCCGCCCCGATCTCAAGGGCAAGGTGACTGTGCTGTCGGAGATGCGCGACACCATCGGCCTGCTGCTCCAGTCGCTCGGCCACGACCCGGCCAAGTTCACCTCGGCCCAGTTCGACGACGCGCTGAACAAGCTGAAGAAGGCCGTGGACAGCAAGCAGATCCGGCGGTTCACCGGCAACGACTACGCGCCCGATCTGGCCAAGGGCGACATCGCCGCGTGCATCGGCTGGTCCGGCGACGTGGTCCAGCTCGGCTTCGACGACGAGAAGATCAAGTTCGTGGTGCCCGAGTCCGGCGTGATGCTCTGGTCGGACAACATGCTGGTGCCGAACAAGGCCACCCACAAGGCCAACGCCGAGGCGTTGATGAACCACTACTACGACCCGGCGGTGGCGGCGAAGCTGGCCGCGTACGTCAACTACATCTGCCCGGTGCAGGGCGCGCAGGCCGAGATGGAGAAGATCGACCCGGACCTGGCGAGCAACCCGCTGATCTTCCCGGACGACTCGATGCTGTCCAAAGCCAAGGTCTTCATGGCGCTCGACGAGGCGCAGGAGAAGGAGTACGAGACCAAGTTCCAGCAGGTGATCGGCGCGTGAAGGGGCAGCAGACCCCGGCCGGCGACCTGCGCCTGGTCGACCTGACCAAGCGGTTCGGCGTCTTCACCGCCGTCGACGACCTCACCCTCACCATCCCGCAGGGCTCGTTCTTCGCCCTGCTCGGCGCGTCCGGCTGCGGCAAGACCACCACACTGCGGATGATCGCCGGGCTGGAGCAGCCGACCAGCGGGCAGGTGCTGCTCGGCGAGCAGGACATCGCCGGGCTGCGGCCGTACAAGCGGCCGGTCAACACGGTGTTCCAGAGCTACGCGCTCTTCCCGCACCTGGACATCCACGAGAACGTGGCGTTCGGGCTGCGCCGCCGCGGCATCCGCAAGGTGAGCGACCAGGTGGAGCAGATGCTCGCGCTGGTGCAGCTCGAAGGGTACGGCCGGCGCCGCCCGGCCCAGCTCTCCGGCGGCCAGCAGCAGCGCGTCGCGCTGGCCCGGGCGCTCATCAACCACCCGCAGGTGCTGCTGCTCGACGAGCCGCTCGGCGCGCTCGACCTGAAGCTGCGCCGGCAGATGCAGATCGAGCTGAAGCGGATCCAGACCGAGGTCGGCATCACGTTCGTGCACGTCACCCACGACCAGGAGGAGGCCATGACGATGGCCGACACGGTCGCGGTGATGAACGCCGGCCGGATCGAGCAGCTCGGCGCGCCCGCCGAGATCTACGAGTACCCGGCCACCGCGTTCGTGGCGAACTTCCTCGGCCAGTCCAACCTGCTCGCCGCCGAAGCCGGCGGGCGCGCCGCCGACGACGTGCTGGTCACGGCGCACGGCTCGCGCTTCTCGGTGCCCGCCGGCCGGGCCCGGCTCACCGACGGGCCGGCCTTCCTCGGCGTACGTCCGGAGAAGCTGCACCTGGTCGACGACCCGGACCGGGTGCCGGCCGGACACCAGCACGTCGGTGGCGTGGTCAGCGACGCCTCCTACGTCGGGGTGAGCACCCAGTACCTGGTGCGCACCGCGTGGGGCAGCGAGCTGACCGCGTTCGCCGCGAACAGCGGGCTGGGCGGTCAGTTGGCGGTCGGCACGGCGGTGACCGCGCACTGGGATCCGCGGCACGCGTTCCTGCTGCCCCGGGCCGCCGGTGAGGACGACCAGACCGCGCCGCTGCTCGACGAGCCGCCGGTGGGTGCGTCGGCATGAGCGAGCGCAGCGAGCGAATCGGCTGGCTCAGCGCGAAGGTGTCTCATGGCGGCACGGAGCGAAGCGGAGTGGCGGCATGAGCGCGCTGGCCCACGTACCGACCTCCGCCGGGAAACCGGCGCCGCCGCCGGTGCGGCGCGGGCGCAGCCGGCTCCTGCCGTACCTGTTGCTGCTGCCCGGCGCGGTCTGGCTGCTCGTCTTCTTCGCGCTGCCGCTGGTGCAGCTCGCCTCGGCCAGCCTCTACGACCCGGCCGGCTCGCTCTCCACCGGTTACGCGATGACCTGGGCGTTCGGCAACTACCCGGACGCGCTCCAGGCGTACTGGCCGCAGTTCTTCCGGTCGTTCCTCTACTCGGCGATCGCGCTGGTGCTCGCGCTGCTGATGGGCTACCCGCTGGCGTATGCGATCGCGCAGAAGGCCGGCCGGTGGAAGAACCTGCTGCTGGTGGCCGTGGTCGCGCCGATGTTCACCAGCTTCCTGGTGCGCACGCTGGCCTGGAAGACCATCCTGTCGGACAACGGCGCGCTGGTCGGGCTGCTGCGCGACGTGCACCTGCTCGGACCGGACGGCCGGCTGCTGGCCACGCCGATCGCCGTGGTGCTCGGCCTGACGTACAACTTCCTGCCGTTCCTGGTGCTGCCGCTGTACGCGAGCCTGGAGCGGCTCGATCCCCGGCTGCTGGAGGCGGCGAGCGACCTGTACGCGAGCCCGCTGCGCGCGTTCGCCAAGGTCACGCTGCCGCTGTCGATGCCCGGCCTGATCGCCGGCACGCTGCTGTTCTTCATCCCGGCCACCGGTGACTACATCAACGCCGAGCTGCTCGGTACGCCGAACGAGTACATGATCGGCAACGTCATCGACTCGGCGTTCCTGGTCCGGCTGGACTATCCGCAGGGCGCGGCGCTGTCGTTCCTGCTGATGGCCGCGATCCTGGCGATCGTCTTCGTCTACCTGCGCCGCGCGGGAACGGAGGAGGTCCTGTGAGCAGACTGAAGCGCTGGCTCGCCGACCGGTGGGTGATGGGCGTGGCCCTGCTCGTCCTCGGCTACCTGACGCTGCCGATCATGGTGGTCGCCGGTCTGTCCTTCAACCGGCCCTCCAGCCGGCTCTCCTACGACTTCAACGAGTTCACGCTCGACAACTGGAAGCAGCCCTGCGCCACCTCGGACATGTGCGACGCAGTGGTGCGCAGCATGCAGATCGGGCTCATCGCCACAGTCGTCTCCACGCTCCTCGGCACGCTGATGGCGTTCGCGCTGGTCCGGCACAGCTTCCGCGGCCGGTCCGGGCTCAACGGGCTGATCTTCCTGCCGATGGCCACCCCGGAACTCGTGATGGGCACCTCGCTGCTCGCCCTCTTCGTCGCCGCCGGGGTGCCGCAGGGCTTCTGGACCATCGTCATCGCGCACGTCATGTTCTGCGTGTCGTTCGTCGTGGTCACCGTGAAGGCCCGGCTCTCCGGCATGGACCGGCGGCTGGAGGAGGCCGCGATGGACCTGTACGCCAGCGAGTGGCAGACGTTCCGCCGGATCACGCTGCCGCTGGTGCTGCCGGGCATCGTGGCCGCCGCGCTGCTGGCCTTCTCGCTCAGCTTCGACGACTTCATCATCACGAACTTCAACGCCGGCACCACAGTCACGTTCCCCATGTACGTCTGGGGCGCCTCCCAGCGGGGCATCCCGCCGCAGGTGAACGTGATCGGCACGGCCATGTTCGTGATCGCGTTGCTGCTGGTCGGGGCCACCTCGCTGCGCGGGCGGCGGGCGCGACGGGCCGCCCTCGCGGTGGTCGCCACACCGGCGGGCAAGCCATGACACTCCCGCATACCGGCCGGGCGCTGGCCGACGCCGCGCCCGTGCCGTACTGGCTGGACCGCCCGGAGCGGCCCGACCCGCTGCCGCCGCTGTCCGGCTCGCACACCGCCGACCTGCTCGTGATCGGCGGCGGGTACGCCGGACTGTGGACCGCGCTGCTCGCAAAGGAGGCCGACCCGGACCGGGACGTGCTGCTGGTCGACGCGGGCACGTGCGGCTGGGCGGCGTCCGGGCGCAACGGCGGGTTCTGCGCCGCCTCGCTGACCCACGGGCTCGCCAACGGCGTCGAGCGGTTCCCCGGCGAGATCGGCGAGCTGGAACGGCTGGGCCGGGAGAACCTGGACGCCATCGCCGCCACGGTGGCGAAGTACGACATCGACTGCGACTTCGAACGCACCGGTGAGCTGGCGGTGGCGGTCGAGCCGTACCAGCTCGACGGGCTCGCCGCGGACGCCGACCTGGCCCGCCGGTACGGCCACGACGTGCGGCTGCTCGACCGCGACGAGGTACGCGCCGAGGTGGCGTCGCCGACGTACCTGGGCGGGATGTGGGACCGCGACCGGGTGGCGCTGCTCGACCCGGCGAAGCTCGCCTGGGGACTGCGCCGGGCCGCACTCGACCTGGGCGTACGCGTGCACGAGCACACCCGCGTCACCGGCCTGGCCGGCGACGGCGCGGCGCTGCTCGCCAGCACGGCGGGCGGCGCGGACGCGGCGCCCGGCGCGGTACGGGCGCGGCAGGTCGTGCTCGCCACGAACGCGTTCCCGCCGCTGCTGCGCCGGCTGCGTTCCTGGATCGTGCCGGTCTACGACTACGCGCTGATGACCGAGCCGCTGACCGCCGCGCAGCGCGACGCGATCGGCTGGCGGCACCGGCAGGGGCTCGCCGACACCGGCAACCAGTTCCACTACTACCGGCTCACCGCCGACAACCGGATCCTGTTCGGCGGCTACGACGCGATCTACCACTACGGCAACCGGGTGGCGCCCGCGCTGGAGCAGCGCGAGGCCACCTTCACTACGCTCGCCTCGCACTTCTTCACGACGTTCCCGCAGCTCGCCGATGTGCGCTTCAGTCACCGCTGGGGTGGCGTGATCGACACCTGCACCCGGTTCTGCGCGTTCTTCGGCACCGCGTACTCCGGACGCCTGGCGTACGCGGCCGGGTTCACCGGGCTCGGCGTGGGCGCGACGCGATTCGGCGCCCGCGTGACGCTCGACCTGCTCTCCGGCACCGACACCCCGCTGACCCGGCTCGACCTGGTGCGCCGCAAGCCGCTGCCGTTCCCGCCGGAACCGGTCCGGTCCGTGGGCATCAACCTCACCCGCTGGTCGCTCGCCCGCGCCGACGCGCGCGACGGACGGCGCAACCTCTGGCTCCGTACTCTCGACCGTCTTGGACTGGGGTTCGACTCCTGATGCGTATCCTCCTCGTCGGCGCCGGTGGCGTCGGCTCCGCAGCCGTATCCATCGCCGCCCGCCGTACCTTCTTCGAGCTCATGGTGGTCGCCGACCACGACCCGGCGCGGGCGGCGCGGGCCGTCGCCGGGCACGGCGACCGGTTCGTCGCCGCCACTGTGGACGCTTCCTCCGCCGACGCGGTGGCCGCGCTGTGCCGGGAACACCGGATCACGCACGTCCTGAACGCGGTCGACCCGCGTTTCGTCATGCCGATCTTCGACGGCGCGTTCGCCGCCGGGGCCGACTACCTGGACATGGCGATGTCGCTGTCCCGGCCGCACCCCGAGCGTCCCTACGCCCAGACCGGGGTCAAGCTCGGCGACGAGCAGTTCGCCGTCGCGGAGCAATGGGCCGCCGCGGGGCGGCTCGCGCTCTGCGGCATCGGCGTCGAACCGGGCCTGTCCGACGTCTTCGCCCGCTACGCCGCCGACGAACTCTTCGCCGAGATCGACGAGATCGGGGTACGCGACGGCGCGAACCTGACAGTCGCCGGCTACGACTTCGCGCCGTCGTTCTCCATCTGGACCACCATCGAGGAGTGCCTCAACCCGCCGGTGATCTGGGAGGCCGGGCGCGGCTGGTTCACCACCGAACCGTTCAGCGAGCCGGAGGTCTTCGACTTCCCGGCCGGATCGGCCCGGTCGAGTGCGTCAACGTCGAGCACGAGGAGGTGCTGCTCATCCCGCGCTGGGTCCAGGCGAAGCGGGTCACCTTCAAGTACGGCCTCGGCGCCGAGTTCATCGAGGTGCTGCGCACGCTGCACAAGCTCGGGCTCGACTCGACCGAGCCGGTGCGCGTACGCGGCGTCGACGTGTCGCCGCGCGACCTGGTGGCCGCCGCGCTGCCCGACCCGGCCACGCTCGGCGACCGGATGAGCGGCAAGACCTGCGCCGGCACGTACGTCACCGGCACCGGCCCGGACGGGCGGCCGCGCCGGGTCTACCTGTACCACGTGGTCGACAACGAGTGGTCGATGGCCGAGTACGGCCACCAGGCGGTGGTCTGGCAGACCGCCGTCAACCCGGTCGTCGCGCTGGAGCTGCTCGCCACCGGCGCCTGGTCCGGCACGGGCGTGCTCGGTCCCGAGGCGTTCCCGCCGACCCCCTTCCTGGACCTGCTCACCGGCTACGGTTCGCCGTGGGGGATGGAGGAACGATGACCCGGTACGGCCCGATGTACGGCCCCGACATCACGTTCCTCGGCGTGCCGCCGTGCACGGTCGAGGAGCCGGTCACGTACGCCGACGCGGACGTGGTGATCATCGGGGCGCCGTTCGACGGCGGCACCTCGCACCGGCCGGGCACCCGGTTCGGGCCGTCCGCCATCCGGCAGGCCTGCTACCTGCCGCACGACGGCTCCCGCCCGTCGCTGGCGCTGCGCGTGGACGGGCTGAAGGACCTGTGCGTCTACGACGCCGGCGACGTGGAGATGTTCAGCGGCGACATCGAGCGTTCGCTCGCCGCGCTGGAGACCGCCGTGCACGCGGTCGCCGCCGCCGGGGCGATCCCGGTGGTCCTCGGCGGCGACCACTCCATCGCGCTGCCCGACGCCACAGGCGTGGCCCGGCACCACGGCCTCGGCCGGGTGTCGCTGGTGCACTTCGACGCGCACGCCGACACCGGGGACGTCGAGTTCGGCTCGCTGCACGGTCACGGCCAGCCGATGCGCCGGCTCATCGAGTCCGGTGCGGTACGCGGCGACCGCTTCCTCCAGATCGGGCTGCGCGGCTACTGGCCCGGCCCGGACACGCTGGCGTGGATGGCCGAGCAGCGGATGCGCTCGTACGAGATGACCGAGATCGTGGCGCGCGGCCTGGACACCTGCCTGACCGAGGCGTTCGGGATCGCGACCGACGAGTGCGAGGGCGTGTTCCTCTCCGTCGACGTGGACGTGGTCGACCCCGGCATGGCCCCCGGCACCGGCACGCCCGAGCCGGGCGGGTTCACCTCCCGGCAGCTGCTCGACGCGGTCCGCCGGGTCTGTTACGAGCTGCCGGTGGTCGGGTTGGACGTGGTCGAGGTCGCCCCGCCGTACGACCACGCCGACATCACCGCGTACCTGGGCAACCGGGTGGTGCTGGAGGCGCTCTCAGCGATAGCCCGCCGCCGCCGAGACGCCGAAACCGGAACCCCGTGGAACCCCACCCAGCCGCTCCTGGATGACCGCTGACTGGTAGGCCGGGATGTTTAGCCCGGGCTATAGTCAGGGCATGGGTGCGGACGGGAAGCGCTGGTCGGTCCGGGTCACCGGAGAGGTCCGGCACTGGCTGCGCGACCTGCGGGACCACGACCCGGCGTCGTACGAGAGCGTCCGGGTGGCGGTGGACAAGCTGGCCGAGGTCGGGCCGGGGCTGGGCCGCCCGCTCGTGGACACGCTGCGCGGAAGCAGTCTCCGTAATCTCAAGGAGTTGCGGCCCCGCTCCGGTCGGGACATGGCTATCCGGGTGCTGTTCGTCTTCGATCCGTGGTCGCAGGCGGTCCTGCTGGTCGCCGGCAACAAGGCGGGCGACTGGAGTCGCTGGTACCGGCAGCACATCCCGGCGGCGGAGGTTGCCTACAAGGCTTGGCTCGACAGCGAGCGCGAGCGAAGGGGGGAGTCGTGACGGAGTTCTATCACTGGGACGAGGTCCGCGCCGAACTCGGCGGCGACGACGAGGCCTACGAGGCGGAGCGCGCCCGGACCGACGCCTGGGTGAGCGCGTTCCACCTGGCCGAGGAGCGCAAGCGGCTGGGCCTGACCCAGCGGCAGGTCGCCGAGATCATGGGGGTCACGCCCGGCCGGGTGAGCCAGATCGAGAACGGCGACCTCGACGTCAACGAGGTGGCAACGCTGAGCCGGTACGCCAATGCCCTCGGAGCCCGGCTGCGGATCATCTTCGACTACGGCGACGACCTCCGGCAGATCGCCTGACCGGAGGCCGCCGAGACGGTCAGGGGCGGGCGCAGCGGGGGCGCAGGCGTACGGGCTCGGTGGTTTCGGTGATCGAGTTGGGCTCGATCACCAGGCGGGCGATCGTGGTGGCCGGGCCGGGGCGGAACCTGCCCTGGTCGGCGGGGATGGTCGCGGTCCAGGTGCCGGCGGTGCGCTCGTCGGTGCACGCGCCGATCACGCCGAACCCGAAGCCGGTGACCGAGCCGCGCCGCTGGTCGAGGTGCACCTCGATGTACGCGAGGCCGCGCTCGTCGCCGCAGTCGAACCGGCCGCCGACGGTGGCGGTGTGCGCCCGTACGTCGGCGGCGCCGAACCAGTTGACGGAGATGCTGGGGGAGGCCGCGGGGGCGGCGACGGCGGCGCCGGGTGAGAGCCCGAGCGTGGCGGCGGTGGCCAAGGCGGTGAGGCCGGCGGCGAGCACTGGCTGTCGGACCGGGTGCATGGGCGGTCTCCTGTCGGGCGGTGGGATGCGACTCCGAAGTGGACGGCGTCAGCATCCCACCGCCGCGATGCCCGCGAGCTGCAAGATCTCGGACAGATCAGCGGTTCAGGTGGGACCGGATGAGGAACCGGACGCCCTCCGGTGCCTCCAGGGAGAAGCCGCTGCCCCGGCCGGGCACCACGTCGACGGTGAGCCGGGTGTGCTTCCACAGCTCCCACTGGGCCTTCGACATCCAGAACTCCACCGGCTCGGGCACGCCGTCGACAGTCAGCGAGGCGAGCAGCACGTCCGAGCCGCCGGTGCGGAACTCTCCGGCCGGGTAGCACATCGGGGCGCTGCCGTCGCAGCAGCCGCCGGACTGGTGGAACATCAGCGGGCCGTGCTGCCCCCGCAGCGACCGGATCAGGTCGGCCGCCGCGGGGGTCACTGTCACGGTGTCGCCCATCAGAAGAAGCCGAGCTTCTTCGGCGAGTAGCTGACCAGGAGGTTCTTGGTCTGCTGGTAGTGCTCCAGCATCATCTTGTGGTTCTCCCGGCCGATGCCGGACTGCTTGTAGCCGCCGAACGCCGCGTGCGCCGGGTAGGCGTGGTAGCAGTTCGTCCAGACCCGGCCGGCCTGGATGGCGCGCCCGGCCCGGTACGCGGTGTTGAGGTCCCGGGTCCACACGCCCGCGCCGAGCCCGTACAGCGTGTCGTTGGCGATCTTCACGGCGTCGTCCAGGTCGGCGAAGGAGGTCACCGACACCACCGGGCCGAAGATCTCCTCCTGGAAGATCCGCATCGAGTTGTCGCCCTCGAAGATCGTCGGCTGGACGTAGTAGCCGCCGGACAGCTCGCCGCCGAGGTCGGCCCGCTCGCCGCCGGCCAGGACGCGAGCGCCCTCCTGCCGCCCGATGTCCAGGTAGGACAGGATCTTCTCCAACTGGTCGTTGGAGGCCTGCGCGCCGACCATCGTGTCGGTGTCCAGCGGGTGCCCCTGCTTGACCGCCTTCGTCCGCTCGACGGCGGCGGCGAGGAAGTCGGAGTAGTGGCCCTGCTGGATGAGCGCCCGGGACGGGCAGGTGCACACCTCGCCCTGGTTGAGGGCGAACATGGTGAAGCCTTCGAGAGCCTTGTCCAGGAAGTCGTCGGAGGCGGCGCTGACGTCGTCGAAGAAGATGTTCGGGCTCTTGCCACCGAGTTCCAGCGTGACCGGCTTGATGTTCTCGCTGGCGTACTGCATGATCAGCCGCCCGGTGGTGGTCTCGCCGGTGAACGCCACCTTCGCCACCCGCGGCGAGGACGCCAGCGGCTTGCCCGCCTCGACGCCGAAGCCGTTCACCACGTTGATCACGCCCGGCGGCAGCAGGTCGCCGATCAGCGAGAGCAGGTAGTGGATCGAGGCGGGCGTCTGCTCGGCCGGCTTGAGCACCACCGCGTTGCCGGCGGCCAGCGCCGGGGCGAGCTTCCACACCGCCATGAGGATCGGGAAGTTCCACGGGATGATCTGCCCGACCACGCCGAGCGGCTCGTGGAAGTGGTAGGCGACGGTGTCGTCGTCGAGTTCGCCGAGCGAGCCCTCCTGCGCCCGGATCGCCCCGGCGAAATAGCGGAAGTGGTCGATCGCGAGCGGGATGTCGGCGGCGAGCGTCTCGCGTACCGGCTTGCCGTTCTCCCACGTCTCGGCGATCGCCAGGGACTCCAGGTTGTCCTGCATGCGGTCGGCGATCCGGTTGAGGATCAGCGAGCGTTCGGCGACCGACGTGCGGCCCCACGCGTCGGCCGCGCCGTGTGCCGCGTCCAGCGCCTTCTCCACGTCCTCGGCGGTGCCCCGGGCCACCTCGCAGAAGGTCTGCCCGGTCACCGGGGTCGGGTTCTCGAAGTACTTGCCACCGTGCGGCTTCACGTACTCGCCGCCGATGTAGTGGTCGTAGCGGGACTGCCAGTGGGTGGGGGCGTCGTAGCGCGTCATGGGTACCTCCGCCGTCCGTCTGGGGTGGATGGCGGGCAGGCTAGTTTCCAGGACGTTGCAGGAACGTTGCGCGCGGCAGCGCGTACTCCTCGGCGAGCTGGCGGGCCCGCGCGAGCGCGAGCGGCCGGCGGGGCACGCCCGGCGGCAGCGCCCGCGCCAGGGCCTGCCAGGCGGCCAGGTCGTCGGCGCCGGCCGCCGTCGCGGTCCAGGCCGCGAGCAGCCCCGGGTCGCCGCCGGCCAGCACGGCGGCGCGCAACTGGCCGTCGACCAGGCGGCGCAGTCGCGCGACTCCCGGTGCGTCCGACAGGGGCAGCAGGGGCCCACGGTACGCGCGCAGCGCCGCCGCCGGATCGCCACGTTCCAGCAGTTCGGTGACGGTACGGAAGTCGGCGCGCACGGTCGGGCGCAGCCGGTACGGGCGGGAGTCGAGCAGCTCCTCGCCGAGCACGCGGCGCAGCCGGGACAGCTCGGCGCGCAGCGTGACCGGGTGCCGCCTGTCGTCGCCGTAGAGGTCGAGGCCGAGCTGTTCCCCGGTGCGCCCCTCGGGATGGTCGACGAGCAGCACCAGCAGCTCGCTGTGCCGGCGACCGAGCCGGATGCGCCGGCCGCCGACGCGCAGCTCCGCCTCGTCGCGGCCGAGCGCCGACACGTACGCGACGTCCGGCGCGGCGGGCGCGACGCCGGCCAGGAACGCCTCGGCGGCCCGGGCGGTGGCCCGGACCAGAGCCAGGCTCTGCGGGTTGGCCAGGTGGTCCCCGCCGGTGATGTCGACGGCGCCGAGCAGCGCGCCGCTGACCGGGTCGTGGATCGGCGCGGCGGCGCAGGTCCAGCGCTGCACCGGCCGCACGAAGTGCTCGGTGGCGAAGATCTGCACGCCGTGGTCGACGGCGAGGGCGGTGCCGGGCGCGTTCGTGCCGGCGTGCGCCTCGTCCCAGCGTGCGCCCGGTACGAAGTTCATCCGCTCGGCGTGCCGCAGCACCCCGGGGTGGCCCTCCACCCAGAGCAGCCGCCCGGCGGCGTCGCAGACCGCCATCAGGTGC
Organism: Micromonospora sp. HB375; assembly: GCF_017872985.1. Taxonomy (NCBI): domain Bacteria; kingdom Bacillati; phylum Actinomycetota; class Actinomycetes; order Micromonosporales; family Micromonosporaceae; genus Micromonospora; species Micromonospora sp. HB375. The sequence goes on from NZ_JAGGJO010000001.1 coordinate 927,672, forward strand.
GCGCCGTCCTGCGCGATGCCGCCGAGCAGGTCGCGGAAGAGCGGCATCACCCGGGCGAGCGGGTGCGCGGCGCGGTACGTCTCCAGCGCGTCGTCGGTGAGGTCGACCGGCGCGGTGGCCTCCGGGTCGAGCAGCGCGGACCGCTCCCAGGAACGGGCCACCACCTCCCGGACCCGGCCGGATGTGGTGCCGGCGGTGAGGAACGCCTCGTGGGCGGCACCGACCTGCGCGATCCGCTCCGCCGGATCCGCGCCGAACTCCAGGGCGAGCCACGGGTCAGCCACCAGCGCCTCCTTCCACCCATCGTGACCCACCTCACGCCCGAGCGCCAATGCGTGATCCGGGTCACTTCAGCGGTGCTCGCGCCGCCCGCGGACCGGACGAACGGCCCAGACGGCCGTACGCCGGTTGTCGCAGCGTTGCCCGCGTGGAGGATGGCTGCTGCGGACGCTTACAGAACCCTTAACTCCGGCCTGCGAAGGTGTGCCGGACGACGAGGGAAGACACGGGGAGCGCAAGGTGCGGGTGCTGGTGGCGGACGACGAGCGGCTCTTGGCGGACACGGTCGCCGAGGGGCTGCGACGGTTCTCCATGGCTGTCGACGTCTGCTACGACGGCGACGGCGCGCTGGAACGGATCGGGGTCAACCGGTACGACGTGGCGGTGCTGGACCGGGACATGCCCGGCGCCACCGGCGACGAGGTGTGCCGGAGCCTGGCCGGGTCCGACGCCGGCACCCGGGTGCTGCTGCTGACCGCATCCGCCGGCATCCGGGACCGGGTCGCCGGCCTCGGGCTGGGCGCCGACGACTACCTGACCAAGCCGTTCGCGTTCGCCGAGCTGGTGGCGCGGGTCCAGGCGCTGGGCCGCCGGTCCACGCCGGCGCTGCCGCCGGTGCTGGAACGGCACGGCGTGGTACTCGACGTGGCCCGGCACACCGCTACCCGGGACGGCCGCCCGCTCGGGCTGAGCCCGAAGGAGTTCGCCGTCCTGCACGTGCTGATGCGGGCCGGCGGCCGGGTGGTCAGCGCCGAGGAGCTGCTGGAACAGGCGTGGGACGAGTTCGCCGACCCGTTCACCAACGCGGTCCGGGTGACGGTGATGACCCTGCGCAAGAAGCTCGGCCAGCCGTCGGTCGTCCACACCGTGCCGAAGGCCGGCTACCGGATCGGCGAGCCGGAATGAGCCCCCGTCGCCGCATCCTGCTGGTCGGGCTGCTCGCCCTGCTCGCCGGGTTCTTCGTGCCCAACATGGTCAAGTCGCTGCTCGAACTGGTGTGGGGGCAGGCCCAGTGGTTCTGCGGCCTGGCCACCATCGGCGCGGTGTGCGAACCGGGCCGCCCGTTCGTCCCGCTGTTGCCGCTGCTGGTCCAACTGCTGGTGCTGGTGGCCGCCGGATTCGCGGTGTGGGGAGCGGCCCGCTGGTGCCTGCGTCCGGTGCGCGACCTGGCCGCCCCGATGGCGAACCTGGGCCCGCAGAACCTCGGTTACCGCATCCGGCATCGCGGCCGGGACGAGCTGGCCGGGCTCGCCCGCGCGATCGACGCGATGCTGGACCGGGTCACCGCCGGGTACGAGGGGCAGCGGCGGTTCGCCGCGAACGCCTCCCACGAACTGCGTACGCCGCTCGCGGTGCAACGCACGCTGATCGAGGTCGGCATGGCGCAGTCGCTCACCGGCGAGCAACTGGAGCTGCTGACCGCGCAACTGCTCGCCACGAACGAACGCAACGAGCGGCTCATCGAAGGGCTGCTGGCGCTCAGCGAGAGCGACCAGGGCCTGCGGTCATCCACCCCGCAACGCCTCGAACAGATCGTCAGCGGCGTGCTGGTCGCGTACGCCGATCGGGCCGCCGAGGCCGGCGTGACGGTCGAGACCCGGCTGTCGCCCCGGATCGTGACCGGCGAACGGGTGTTGCTGGAACGCCTGGTCACCAACCTGGTGGAGAACGGCATCAAGTACAACCGCCCGGGCGGCCGGCTCGTCGTCACCGTCGGCGGCGACCCCGCGCTGACCGTCACCAACAGCGGGCAGGCCGTGCCCGCCGAAGCGGTCGACGGGCTGTTCGAACCGTTCCGGCGCCTCGCCCGGGACCGGACCAACCAGGGCGGCGGCGCCGGGCTCGGCCTGGCCATCGCCCGCTCCATCACCCAGGCGCACGGCGGCATCATCGCTGCCCGCCCAGGTGACGACGGCGGCCTGCGGGTCGACGTCCACCTGCCCCACGTGGGCTGACCACCCCACATACGACTCCGGGAGCCGCCGTCGCGGCATCCCGCGATGACACCTGCCCGAGGACCGGACCGGCGGCACCGCCGCCTGCCCCGGAGAGGGCCGGAGAGGAGACCGCAGTGCCGACGCGTACCGAGGGGAGCGCACCACCCGGTGACCGGGTGGCCTGGGCCGACGTGGCGAAGGGCGCCTGCATCGTGCTCGTGGTGCTGTGGCACGTCGTCGTCAAGGACTACCTGCGCATCGACTGGCGGGCCGGCCTGCCGGTGCCGGGCGCGTGGGGGCTGCTCGGCGAGCAGTTGCTGCCGCTGCGGATGCCGTTGTTCTTCGCGATCTCCGGCATCTTCGCGGCGAACGCGGTGGCCCGCCCGTGGCGGGTGTCCGGACGGCCCCGGATTACGCGGAACCTCTACCTGTACGCGATCTGGCTGCTGATCCACACCGCGCTGCTGGCGCTGGCGCCCGGCTTCCCGACCGACCGGGCCACCGACCCGGGTGAGCTGCTGGCCCAGCTCACCGTGACGCCCTCGAACCTGTGGTACCTGTACGCGCTGGCGCTCTACTTCGTGCTCGCCAAGGCGCTGCGCCGGGTCCACCCGGCGGTGCTGCTGACCGCCGCGGGCGCGCTGTCCGCCGTGGCGGCCACCGGGCTGCTGGACAGCCCCGGCAACCGGGGGCAGGTCTACCAGAACCTGGTGTTCTTCCTGGCCGGGGTGCGCCTGAAGCCGTACCTCACGCGGTGGGCGGACGGCGCGAGCACCCGGCGGCTCGCCGGCACCGGCGCGGCGTACGCGATCGGGCTGGCCGCCATGGGCCTGGCCGGCGCGCAGAGCTGGCCCGGCGCGTACCTGCTCGTCTCCGTGCTCGCTGTGGCGTTCGGGCTGACCGCCGCCGCCCGGCTGGCCCGGCACCGCCTGGCCGGTCCGGCGCTGGCCCGGCTGGGCCGCCGCACGCTTGGTGTCTACGTGATCCACATGCCGGTGCTGGCGCTGCTCGACCGGCTCCTCGCCGCGCCGGTGGCCGGTCTGGGCGGACCCGCCCGGGCGCTGCTGGTGACCGTCTACCCGGTCCTGCTCACCGCGCTCGTGCTGGCGCTCAGCCTCGCCGCGCACCGCGGCCTCACCGCGCTCGGCGCGCACTGGCTGTTCGACCTGCCGCGCCGCCGCGTCCACTCGAATCCCGAAGGAGAGACCATGCCCCGAATCGACGGGCCGGCGCTGCCGGACCGCACACACGTCGAGGAGGCCGCCCGCGCGCTGTCCGGCCGGGTGGTGCGTACCCCGGTGCTGCACAGCCCGGTGATCGACCGCCTGGCCGGCACCCGGATCCTGCTCAAGGCGGAGAACCTCCAGGACGGGGGCTCGTACAAGATGCGCGGCGCGATGCTGGCGGTGGGCCGGCTCGCCGCCGCCGGGCACACCGGCGTGGTCGCGCAGAGCACCGGCAACCACGCCGTCGCGGTGGCGCTGGCCGCGCGCCGGCACGGGCTGGCCGCGACCGTCGTGCTGCCGGTGGACGCCGCGCCGGTCAAGGTGGACCGGGCGCGGGCCGCCGGGGCCCGGGTGGTCCGGGCCGGCACCACGGTCGAGGAGCGCCTCGCCGTTGCCCGGCGGATCGCCGAGGTGGAGGGCCACCCGCTGGTCGACGCGTACGACCACCCGGACGTGGTGGCCGGGCAGGGCAGCGCGAGCCTGGAGCTGATCGAGGAGGCGGCGCGGCGCGGCACACCGCTGGATGCGCTGGTGGTGCCGGTGGGCGGGGGCGGCGGCATCGCCGGGGCCTGCCTGGCCGTGGCCGGAACGCCGATCCAGGTGTACGGCGTGGAGCCGGTCGGGTGCGACTCGCTGGCCCGCAGCCTGGCCGCCGGACGGCCCACACCCGTCGCCCCGGCGCCGAGCCTCGCCGACGGGCTGCGCCCCGGGTGCGTCGGCGACCTGCCGTTCGCGGTGGCCCGCACCGGTGTGCGGGGCGTGGTCCGGGTCGACGACGACGCGATCGTCGAGGCGTTCCGGCTGCTCCTGCTGGACCTGAAGGTGCTGGTCGAGCCGTCCGGCGCGGCCGCGCTGGCCGGCGCGCTGCGGCTGGACGAGGTGAGCGGTCCCGGCAGCTCGGGCGCCGGGACGCGGCGGACGGTCGGCGTGGTGCTGACCGGCGGAAACGTGGAAGCGGACCTGGTGGCCCGGCTGGCGGGCGACCGGATGACGGCAGGAGTGGCGGCATGAGAGCGACAGTGCGGATCGGTGTCCTGTTCGGAGGCCCGTCGGCGGAACACGAGGTCTCCTGCGCCTCGGCGCTGGGCGTGGCCCGCGCCCTGGCCGGGCAGGGGCACCGGGTGGTGGCGCTCGGCCTCACCCGTACCGGCGGGCTCCGGCTGCTGCCCGAGCCGGTGCTCGCACAGCACCTCGGCATGGTGGCGGCCGGACGGGCGATCGACGACCGGCTGCCGGTCACCGGCCCGGCGGTGGAGCTGCGGCGCGGGGCAGCCGCCGGGACTGTGGCGGTCACCGCCGCCGACTCCCCGGCCACCGTGCACGCCGAACTGGACGTGGTGTTCCCGGTGCTGCACGGCCCGTACGGCGAGGACGGCGTGGTGCAGGGGCTGCTGGAATCACTCGGCGTGCCGTACGTCGGGTGCGGCATCCTCGCCTCCGCCGTCGGCATGGACAAGGTGGCGATGAAGCGGGCGCTGCGCGCCGAGGGCGTGCCGACGACGCCGTACGTCTGGTTCGACGAGCCGACCTGGCGGGCCGCGGCGGACCCGGAGAAGCTGGTGGTCGGGCTGCGCGGGCCGCTGTTCGTCAAGCCGGCCCGGATGGGCTCCTCGATCGGCATTTCCCGGGTCGCAGGCGGCGACGACCTGGTCGCGGCCGTGGAGGAGGCGTTCCGGCACGACCACGTGGTGCTGGTCGAGCAGGGCGTGACCGGCCGGGAACTGGAGTGCGGCGTGCTCGGCGGCTGGCAGCCTGAGGCGTCGGCGGTCGGCGAGGTCCGGGTCGCGGGCGGCTGGTTCGACTACCGGCAGAAGTACTTCGGCGACGCCGACCCGATGATCGTCCCGGCCCCGCTGCCGGACGAGGTCACCGAGCGGATCCGCGAGCTGTCGGTACGGGCGTTCACCGCGATCGGCGGCTGGGGCCTGGCCCGGGTCGACTTCCTCTACGACGAGACCACCGGCGACCTTTACGTCAACGAGCTGAATACGCTGCCCGGCTTCACCGCGCACTCGATGTACCCGAAGGTGTGGGCCGAGTCCGGCGTCGCGTACCCCGAGGTGGTGGACCGGCTGGTCGCGCTCGCCTTCACCCGGCACGCGGCCCGGCCGTCCACCGCGCACCCCGGGGGTACGCCGTGATCCTCCTCTCCGACCCCCGCGTCGCCGCCGTGTCCAGCCGGGACGACGGCGAACCCCTGGTTGACCTGCGCGAGGTGCCCGGGCTGCGGGTGGACGCGCGGGCCGCCGACCCCGCCGGGGCGTACGCGCGGGTGCGGCGCGGTGTCGCGGACCGCCTGCTGGCCGCGCAGCGCGCGCTGCCGGCCGGGCTGCGCCTGCTCGTGGTCGAGGGCTACCGGCCGTACCGGGCGCAGCTCGACATCTTCACCGGCTACCGGGACGAGCTGCGGCGGCGGCACCCGGACTGGCCGGCGGACCGGCTGCACCGGGAGACCACCAAGTTCGTGTCGCCGGTCGAGGTGGCCCCGCACAGCACCGGCGGAGCAGTCGACCTCACGTTGTGTGACGCCGACGGGGTGGAGTTGGACATGGGCACGGTGCTCGACGCCACCCCGGAGGAGAGCGCCGACGCCTGCTTCACCGCCGCCCGGCACATCCCGGTGAGCGCGTGGCGCAACCGGAACGTGCTGGTGGCGGCGTTGAGCGGCGCGGGGATGGTGAACTACCCGACGGAGTGGTGGCACTGGTCCTACGGCGACAGGTACTGGGCGCTGATGACCGGTGCGCCGCACACCCGTTACGGTCCGTTGTAGCCCGTCGGTTCAGGTGAACGTTCCGGCCCTCCCGTCCGTACCACGCGGGGAACGACAGCGACGACGGGAGAGAACGTGAGGGTGCAGCGTAAGCACGCGATGGCGGCAATCGTGGCGGTGACCGCCACGGTGGCGGTCTCGGTGGGAACCGGACTGGGATTCGCGGACACCGCGCCGGTCGGGCGGTCGGCCTGCGCCGGGTCGGTGACCTTCTCGGCCGAGAGCGGCCCGCCGGCCGCGACGAGCGACAGGTTCCCGGTGGGCACACGCCTGCGGGTGACGAACCTCGACAACCGCAAGGTGGCCACGGTGACGGTCACCGGGCCGTCCGGTAGCTGCGTGCTGCTCAACGCCGCCGCCATGGACCTGGTACGCGAGCCGGGCAAGAACGTCATCCGCCGCAACGTGGTGGAACGCCTCGACGGCGGCGCCGCTCCGGCCCCGGGCGCGCAGCCGGGCGAGACCCGGCCCGGCGCCGCGCAGCCGATCGGCGGCAGCGTCTGCTCCGGCGCGCTCACGTTCTTCGCCGAAGGTGGGGCGCCGGCCGCCACCAGCGGCCAGTTTCCGCTCGGCACCCGGCTTCGGGTGACGAACCTGGACAACAACAAGGCGGTGACCGTGACTGTCACCGGGCCGTCCGGTAGTTGCGTGCTGCTCAACACCGCCGCCATGGACGCCATCCGGGAACCGGGCAAGAACCTGGTCCGGCGCAACACCGTCGAGCTGATTCGCTGAATTCCGGGGTGGGACACCATGGGCCGGTCCTGGGGATGATCGGCCCATGGTGTTCCACGTCCGGGGTCAGCCGAAGGCGGCCGCCAGGATGTCCAGCCCTCGGCCCAGCTCGTCGTCGGAGATGACCAGCGGCGGCAGGAACCGCAGCACGTTGCCGTAGGTGCCGCAGGTCAGCGTGAGCAGCCCGGCCGCGTGGCAGGCCGCCGAGATCGCCGCCGTGGCGGCCGGGTCGGGGGTCGACGTGCCCGGTACGACGATCTCCACGGCGAGCATCGCGCCCCGGCCGCGTACCTCGGCCACGCGCGGGTCACCGGCGGCGATCGCGCGCAGCCGCTCACCCATCACCGCGCCGATCCGGCGCGCGGCGGCGGCCAGGTCCAGCTCCCGCATCGTCTCGATCGACGCGAGCGCGGCGGCGCAGGCGATCGGGTTGCCGCCGTACGTGCCGCCCAGACCGCCGACGTGCACCGCGTCCATCAGCTCCGCCCGGCCGGTCACCGCCGCCAGCGGCAGCCCGCCCGCGATGCCCTTGGCCAGCGTGATCAGGTCCGGCTCGACGCCCTCGTGCTCGCAGGCGAACCAGTCGCCGGTGCGGCAGAAACCGGTCTGGATCTCGTCGGCGACGAACACCACCCCGGCCGCCGTCGCCCACTCGCGCAGCGCCGGCAGGAAACCCTCAGCGGGTACGACGAAACCGCCCTCGCCCTGGATCGGCTCGATCAGCAGCGCCGCAACGTTCTCCGCGCCCACCTGCTTCTCGATCATCTCGATCGAGCGGGCCGCCGCGGTGGCGCCGTCCAGCCCGCCGTCGCGCAGCGGGTACGACATCGGGACCCGGTAGACCTCACCGGCGAACGGCCCGAACCGGTGCTTGTACGGCATGTTCTTCGCGGTCAGCGCCATGGTCAGGTTGGTCCGGCCGTGGTACGCGTGGTCGAACACCACCACCGCCGGCCGCCCGGTCGCGTGCCGGGCGATCTTCACCGCGTTCTCCACCGCCTCGGCGCCGGAGTTGAACAACGCTGAGCGCTTCCCGAAACCACCCGGGGTCAGCGCGTTGAGCTGCTCGCAGACCGCCACGTACGACTCGTACGGCGCGACCATGAAGCAGGTGTGGGTGAACCGCTCGACCTGCGCGCGTACCGCCTCGACCACACGCGGCGCGGAGTTGCCCACGTTGGTGACGGCGATGCCGGCGGCGAAGTCGATCCACTCCCGCCCGTCCACGTCGGTGATCGTGCCGCCGCCCGCCCGGTCCACGTACGCGGGAATGGTGCTGCCGACGCCCCGCGCCACCGCCTCGACCCGGCGCTTGTGCAGCTCCTCGCTGGTGGCCATCGCGATCAGCCCTCGATGTTGTGCATGACGTGCTTGACCCGGGTGTAGTCCTCCAGGCTGTAGACCGACAGGTCCTTGCCGTGGCCGGAGTGCTTGAAGCCGCCGTGCGGCATCTCCGAGACGAACGGGATGTGCGTGTTCACCCAGACGCAGCCGAAGTCCAGCCGCCGCGTCATCCGCATGGCCCGGCCGTGGTCGCGCGTCCACACCGAGGCGGACAGGCCGTAGTCCACGCCGTTGGCCCAGCGCACCGCCTCGTCCTCGTCGGAGAAACGCTGCACGGTGATGACCGGCCCGAACACCTCGTCCTGGATGATCTCGTCGGCCTGGCGTACGCCGGAGACCACGGTCGGGGCGTAGAAGAAGCCGCGCTCGCCGACCCGGGCGCCGCCGGTGGTGACGTTCGCGTGGTCCGGCAGGCGGTCCACGAAACCGCTCACCCGGGCGAGCTGGTTGGCGTTGTTCAGCGGGCCGTAGAGCACGTCGGCGTCGTCCGGCCCGCCGGTACGGGTGTTGCGGGCCTGCTCGGTCAGCGCGGCCACGAAGTCCTCGTGGATGCCCGGCCCGGTCAGCACCCGGGTGGCCGCCGTGCAGTCCTGACCGGCGTTGAAGTAGCCGCCCATCGCGATCGCCTCGGCCGCCGCCGCCACGTCGGCGTCGTCGAAGATCACCACCGGGGCCTTGCCGCCCAGCTCCAGGTGCGTCCGCTTCAGGTCCGGCGCCGCCGCGGCGGCGACCTCCATGCCCGCGCGGGTCGAGCCGGTGATCGACACGAGCTGCGGGGTCGGGTGGGAGACCAGCGTACGGCCGGTGTCGCGGTCGCCGCAGACCACGTTGAACACACCCGGGGGCAGGTGCTCGGCGGCGATCTCGGCCAGCAGCAGCGTCGACACCGGCGTGGTGTCCGACGGCTTCAGCACCACCGCGTTCCCGGCGGCGAGGGCCGGGGCGATCTTCCAGACCGCCATCATCAGCGGGTAGTTCCACGGCGTCACCTGGGCGCAGACGCCGATCGGCTCGCGCCGCACGTACGAGGTGTGCCCGGCCATGTACTCACCGGCCGAGCGGCCCTCCAGCAGGCGCGCGGCGCCGGCGAAGAAGCGCAGCTCGTCCACCGCCGGCGGCAACTCCTCCTCGGTGGTGAGCTGCCGGGGCTTGCCGGTGTTGCGGACCTCGGCGTCGACCAGCTCGGCGGCCCGCGTCTCCACCGCGTCGGCGAACTTCAGCAGCGCCCGCTGCCGCTCGGCCGGGGTGGTGTCGCGCCAGGTCTCGAACGCGGCGGAGGCGGCCTTCATCGCCGCGTCCACGTCCGCCGCGCCGGAGACCGGGGCCTGGGCGAAGACCTCGCCGGTGCACGGGTCGATCAGGTCGGCGTAGCCGCCGTCCACCGGGTCGACGTACTCGCCGTTGACGAAGTTGCGCAGCTGCTGCTGGTCGCTCATCAGAAGTCTCCGTGAAGGTGGCCGGGGAGAGGGTCAGCGGAGGTTATCGCAATCTGACTGCCATCTTGGCTACTAAATCCGAGGCAGACAAGGGTTTGAGCAACTGTTTCCGCGTGGGCACCTGTGGTCTAGGCTGCCGGTCGTGGAGCCGAGAGCCTTCTACGTCGCCGGTCGCCCCGCCCACGGCGAGGACGAGCTGACAGTCACCCACCCGTACGACGGGCAGCCGGTGGGGCGTACCACGCTCGCCACGGCCGACCAGGTCGAAGCCGCAGTCGCGGGGGCCGCCCGGGTAGCGGCGGAGGCCGCGGCCCTGCCCGCGCACGCCCGCGCGGCCGCCCTCGACCACGTCTCCCGCCGGCTCGCCGGGCGGGCCGACGAGGTCGCCGCGCTGATCACCGCCGAGAACGGCAAGCCGGTCAAGTGGGCGAAGGCCGAGGTGGGGCGCGCGGTCTCCACGTTCCGCTGGGCCGCCGAGGAGGCCCGGCGCTTCTCCGGCGACCTGCAACGGCTCGACACCGACCCGGCCGCCACCGGCCGGATCGCCCTGGTCCGGCGGGTGCCGCGCGGGCCGGTGCTCGGCATCACGCCGTTCAATTTCCCGCTCAACCTGGTCGCCCACAAGGTCGCCCCGGCGCTCGCCGTCGGTACGCCGATCGTGGTCAAGCCGGCCCCGGCCACCCCGCTCACCGCGCTGCTGCTCGGCGAGATCCTGGCCGAGACGGACCTGCCCGAGGGCATGTTCTCGGTGCTGCCGCTACCGAACGAGCGCGCCGCCGAACTGGTCGCCGACCCGCGCCTGCCGGTCGTGTCGTTCACCGGCTCCGGGCCGGTCGGCGCGGCCATCCGCCGGGCCGCCCCGGACAAGCACGTCACGCTGGAACTCGGTGGCAACGCCGCGGCGGTCATCTGCGCGGACTGGTCGGCGGACGACGACCTGACGTTCGCCGCACAGCGCATCGCCACGTTCTCCAACTACCAGGCCGGGCAGTCCTGCATCGCGGTGCAGCGCGTCTACGTGCACGAACGGCTATACGACGGCTTCCTGCCCCGGCTCGTCGCGGCGGTACAGGCGCTGCGTACCGGCGACCCGCGCGCCGAGCTGACCGACGTCGGCCCGCTGGTGTCGGTCGAGGCGGCGCAGCGCGTCGAGACCTGGGTGGACGAGGCGGTCACCGCCGGCGCCGTCGTCGAGGTCGGCGGGCGGCGCGACGGCGCGACCTATCCGCCCACAGTGCTCAGCGGCGTACCGGCCGACGCGAAGGTGTGCGCCGAGGAGGTGTTCGGGCCGGTGCTCGTGGTCGCCCCGGTCGCGGACGACCGGGCCGCGTGCGCCGCCGTCAACGACTCCGCGTACGGCCTGCAGGCCGGCGTCTTCACCCACCGGCTCGACGTGGCGTTCGACGCCGCCCGCACGCTCGAAGTGGGCGGTGTGATCGTCGGGGACGTGCCGTCGTACCGGGCCGACCAGATGCCGTACGGCGGGATGAAGGGCTCCGGCGTCGGGCGGGAAGGGCTGCGCAGCGCCATGGACGACTACACCGAGCCGCGGGTGATGGTGCTGACGGGCGTGCCTCTCTGATCGCTCGGCCTCACCAGGTGCCGTCGTCGCGGACCCGGGCGGGGGCGCGGCCGAGCAGCAGGGTGGTGAGGGCGGCGTCGATGTCGGCGCCGAGGAACCACTCGCCGGCCTGGTCGAGGGCGAAGATCCGGCCGTGCTCGTCGACGGCGAGGAGGCTCTCCTGACGTTCGCTGCCGAGCGGGAAGAGGCGCGCGCCGATGACCGCGCCGAAGTCGGCGAGAGAGTCGGCGCTGTGCGCCACCTTTCGCGGTCGTATCTCGAAGCGCGAGATCCACACCGCTTCGCCCGGACCCTGGCGCGCGGTCACCAGGCCGGGAAAGGCGGTGAGTGTCGCCAGCGCGGCGGGGAAGGGGGCATGGGTGTGCTTGGTGCCGCTGACCTCGGTGACCTTACGGACCGAGGTGGTGGCGGAGACCTCGTCGCCGAAGTGCGGGCGCCAACCGGCGATCACCAGCGCGTTCGCGACCTCGGTGGGAAACCGGCCGGGCTCGGGGGGTGTCTGTGGCTCGGACTGCCATTCCTCGGCGTAGGCCAGTTCCGGCCAGGGAAGCACGTTGACGTGCACGAGGAATCTGATGCACGACTCGCAGCGGAGGTCGGCCGGACCACCCGCCGGGTCACCGGGCTCGCGCACCCGGAAGCTCTCGATCCGGCTGGTGCCGAGCAGGTCGCGGGCGTCCTCGATGGTCAGTGGTGGCAGACCTTCGGCGGTCCGGCGGTGGTCGTGCTCGTACAGCGCGTCGGAGACCACGATCATCTCGGCGTGCCGCTCGCCGCCCCGCACCAGATGGCCCGGGGTCAGGTCGTCCAGGTAGGACTGCACCAGCGGATGGTGCCGGACCTCGACATCTCCTTTGGCACCCTGCGCGACGTGCCGGCGGCCGTCGAGCGTGAGGTGCGCCGCCGCGCCCGGCGTGGGCAGCCGGGTCAACTCGCGCAGCAGTTGGGCGGCCGGGTCGACGGCGCGCGGCGCACGGGGTTCATCGGGCCGCTGCTGCCGGTACAACGCCTCGACCGCCGGCGCCGGAATCCGCGGCCAGGTGGAGACCTCGCCGGTCTCCTTGTCGATGACTGTGGTCGGCAGGTCGCCGGGCAGCGCCCGGGCATCGGCGGACACAGTGGACAACACCACGTAGCCCAGGTCGAACTCCTCGACCACCGGCGTGCAGGGAAAACCGAGGCGGTCGGAGTCCCGCCGGGCCCATACCGAGGCGATCTGCTCGGCCTGCTGTCGCTCGATCACCACTTGAAATTACCGGACCCCACGGATTTCGTGGCACCCGGTATGGTCGGGCCTACCCACGGTGACGGAAGGGGTGCGGCGGTGGCCGAGAGTGCGGACCGGGATGCGAACCGTGCACTACGCGCGCGATTCGACGAGGTGTACGGCCAGTACCAGCGGTTGCGGTCCGGTCTGGACGAACTTCAGGTCAAACTGGCCGAGCTGCGGGTCACCGAACGCTCCGACGACGGTCAGGTGACCGCTGTGGTCGGCGCGCGAGGCGAGCTGATCAGCGTCGAGGTGAGCCCTGCCGTCTTCCGGGACCGGGATGCCGGAGGGCTGAGCCGGAAGATCACCGAGACCGTGCTGCGCGCCTCCACGGCCGCTGTCACCGCCACCCGTGAGCTGGTCTCCGGCTATCTGCCCCCGGGTTCACCGTCGGTCGAGTTCCTGCGTACCAATGACTTCGGCGCGCTGCTCGGCCGGGCCGACGCCGTGCTGGCACGCGGCGAGTGACAGGTGGCCGGGGGAGAGATCTGGCTGGACCCGGACCGGGCCCGGCGCGGCGGCGCCGACCTGACCCTGTCCGGTAAGGCGATGAGCGCGGCCCGGCGGGAGACAGGCGACCCGATCGCGGCCGCGAGCGACCAGCGACCCTGGGGCCGCGACGACATCGGCGCCGCCTTCGACAAGCACTACCAGGGCTACGCCGAGACGCTGCTGCGGGCGTGGGAACAACTCGGCCGGTCGCTGGAGGTCCTCGGGTCGGATGTCGTCCGCTCGGTCGCGGCCACCGTGGAGACGGACCTGAGCAACGCCCGTGACCTCGGAAAGATCCCCCAGCAGGGCCACAACCCGCGTCGGCCCTGGCGCTGACCACCGGAGGATCCGCGCGTGAGCATGCTGCCCAGCCCGATCCCGCACCCGCTCGACTTCTGCCCGTGGGACGTGCCCGGCTGGATCTACGAAGCGCTCGACTGGGTCGTGGGCGTCGAGTGGCCGGAGGGCAACGAGCGCTCCGTCTGGGACCTGGCCGACCAGTGGTACGGCGTCGCGGGCGTCCTGACCGGTCCGCGCGACGACGCCACCGCCGCCGCCGGTGAGGTGAAGAGCGGATACGGCGGCGTCGGCCTGGTCGCCGGCGCGTTCGACAGGGCCTGGCACAAGCTCGCCGAAGGTGAGGATGCGCCGCTGCACGTCCTCGTGGCGGCCACCGACGAGTTGGGCCGGCTGGTCGACTCCTGCGGCTGCGACATCGAGGGCGCGAAGCTCGAAGCCTGGATCGAGCTGGGCATCCTGGTGGTGGAACTGCTGGCCCTGGCGGTGGCCGCCGTGCTCACCCTGGGCGCCGCCTCCCCGGCGGCCGCCGCCGCGATCACCGCGACGAGGGTCGTCGTCCAGCAGATCTTCAAGCGCCTGGTGGCCCAGCTCGCCCGCAAGGCGGTCAAGCAGGGGCTCAAGGAGGCGGGTGAGCGGGCCGCGAAGGAGGCGGCGAAGGCCGGTGCCCGTGGACTGGCCCGACGGGCGGCGCTCGGCGGCCTGGTGGAGGCCGGTCAGGAAGCGGGTACCAACCTCGCGACGCAGGCGTATCAGAACACCACCGGCCGACGTGACGGCCTGGACCTGACCGACGTGAGCACGTCGGCTCTCGGCGGCTTCGCCGGTGGGGCGGTCGCGCCGCTCGCGGGTCTGGGCCGTCATGCGAGCGGGCGGTTCGCCGAGATCGGCGAGCGGTTCGGCCGGGAGATGGCCGGGGAGACGCTGGCCGAGACCGCGGCCGGATTGGCCACCGGTCACGGCCCGTCGCTGGAGGATCTCGCGCGCGCCGCGGCGTCCGGCGCGACCGGCTCCGCCACCGGCCAGACCGACTCCGCGCTGCAACGCCGCCTCGACGGGCAGTTGAGCGGGCTGACCGTTCCGCCGGTCGGGCTGGACGTGCCACCCGTCGGCGACCCCGTCGGGCTCATCCCGGCCCAGCGGGTCGCCGAGCCGCTCGTCCAGGGCGGCGAAGCGGTGGCGGGCCAGGTCTCCCCGACACCCGCACCCGTCCCACCGCACGCTGCCGCCGCTCACCCGCTGGCGGTTGACCCGCCGCGTCCGGCGCCGGAGACGGCGACGCCGCCGGTGGCCGGTGCCACCCCACCGGACGTGACGCGGCTATCGGTCGCTTCCAGCCCCACGTTGTCCTCCGTGATCACGGATGTGCCCATCGCGTCCCCTGCCGAGCAGGTCGACCCGCGAACCGGCACGGGTTACCCGCCCCTGGTGCCCGGCAGCAACTCCCCGCCGCCATCGACTCCGGTCCAGGCGGCAGCGGGACCGGCCACGCTGTCCCCATCGATCGGGGAGCACCCGCAGTCGGCGGCGCCACCACTGTCGGACCGGACTGCCCCCGACGTCGGGCACCCCGCACCGTTGAGCGCCCCGCCGCCACAGCCGCAGTCCGCCTCACCCCAGGGGCCGCTCGGGCCGGACCCCCGCCCGACGCCGAACCCGCGCTTTCCGCTGCTGGAGTCCCTGGCGCCGCCTCGGCCCGCCATCGATCCGCCGGCACCCAACCCCGGCCCGGTCGACCCGCCGCCTCCCGACCTACGGACCATCCAGGAGCGCGCCGCGCGCCTCGCGGCCGACCGGGAGTCGTTCGACCGGCGCCGCTACCACGGTTACCTGCAGGCCCAGCGGACGTGGTTCGAGGATCGCCGACGTCAGACCAGGGCCGACTGGCTGCACGAGCGTGCCGCCTATCACGAGGAACGGGCCAGCGACTGGGCCGCGCAGGCAATGGAACTGCGTCGCACCGGGCGGACGCTGGCGGCGCAACGATGGCACCGCGAAGCGCACGAGGCGGATCTCGAGGCGGCCGACCTGCGCGAGGAGGCTCGGCAGGTCCTCGCCGGGCGACTCGTGCCGGAGCAGGTGATGGTCGAGGACGACCTCGACTTCTACCGGATCAACGACGACGTGGCGGACCTGGCCGTCGGCGCGGTCGAGACGGCCGACCATTCCGCGCTCACCGGCCACGGCCACCCCGAACCGATCGACAGGTCCCGGCCCTACGGCCGCCGGGGAGGGCTCCGGCCACCGCTCGCGCTGCATCAGACCGACCTGGAACGGCAGATGCCCCGCAACCCGGACGGCAGCGTCGCGCGTACCGCCGATCCCCGGCGTGGCGGATGGTTCCGCCTGGCGAACGACGGCGGACCGGCGGCGGACGCGACCCGGGGCATCAACTGCCTCGACTGCACCCTGTCGCTGTTCGAGACATGGGTCCACGGACGGCCGCGGGTCGCCGCTCCGCGTACGTTCGACGGCTACCTCGGCGGTGACGTGCTCCGCCCGGTGGGCGGCGAGGCGGACGGACCGCTGCGGGTCGAGCAGACCACTGGCGGCCGGTTCCAGAACCTGTGCCCGGTCGACCGGCCCGGCATCACCGGCCCGCAGCGCCAGTGGCTGGTGGATCGCGGCTACCGCGACCTGTACGCGCAGTTGGCGTCGGGCGGCCACGGCAGCTACGCCTTCCTCATCACCAGCTTCGAGGGTGGCGGATCGCATGCCTGGGTGGCGTTGAACCAGAACGGCACGGTCCTCTTCCTCGACCCGCAGTCGGGCGCCGTCGCCGACCGGCCGCTCTACCACCACAGCGGTCGCCCGTTCGAGGGCAACGTGGTCGGCGTCGACGCGCTGGTGCTCGGCCCTGACGGACGGCCGATGCCGCTCACCGGCCGCCCGCCCGGCACGTTCAACGTCCTGCCCGAGCCCTTGCCCCGCCCGGCGCCGCCACGCCTGCCCGAGCCGCCGCCGGCCGACGACGGGAACGCGCCGGACTTCAATCACGTCCACCTGCTCGGCGAGTCCACCACTTTCCACACCCGGGCGGACGCACCCCCGCCGGGCAGCGCGCCGCCCGTCGAGCCGCAACCCGACCGGGTACGCGAGGAACACCGGCAGGCGCACGCCGACCGGATCGCCGGCGGGCTCTACGTACGCGACGTGCTCGCCGAGAGCGGAAGCCTCGACGCGGCCTTCGCCGCCGGGGTGACACCCGTGGAGCTGGCGCAGGCCGCCGACGCGCCGACGCTGCGGCGGCTCGCACCCGGGCTGGACGATGCCGCAGCGGCCGACCTCGGCCGGTTGTTCGCCGACCCGCGCGTGCAACGGATGCTCGACCAGAGCTGGGAGGCGCCGCCGCGACGGGAGGAGTTGCTGGCCGAGACGCTGGTACGGCAGCTCGCGGAGCGGCCCGACCTGGTCCGGATGATCCTGGCGACACCGGAACTCGCGAACTCGCTGACCGCGCGACCGCTGACCCTGCATCACCTGGCCAGCCACCAGCAGGCCATCGACGTACTCGGCGAGGTCATCAACGACATAGCCGTCCGCGGGGCCGAGGCGGTGATCGCGCCCGAGCCACTGAAACCCCACTCGACGCCTGTCAGCCAAGCCCAGCGTCAACTCACCAGTTCGGTAGCAGCGCGCAGTCAGTCGACACTGCAGCTCGGATTCGATGAGACGCGACGCCATGATGAGGTGTATCGCCTCGCATACATCGACCGGCTCTATGCAGATGCGGCGGTCGCCCAGGAACAGTTGAACACACTCGCCGTCAAGCTCGCTGCGGACGAGGGCAGGCCCGACTGGAGAAGCGAGCCCAAGAGCCGGGAGCGGGTTCTCGACAAGCTGGAGGCTGAGTACGGGTATGACGCGTCGCAGCTCAAGGACTTGGCTGCGGCCAAAGTGCAGTTCCATACCCTCGACGCGGTCTACCAGGCGCTTGGACGCCTTGAAGCCGATCCAGAGATCGTGATCCTGCACATAAAGGACCGCTTCCTTAAGCCGCAGGCCAGCGGTTACCGAGACATACTGCTGAATCTCGGAATGCCGAACGGTCATGTGGCAGAGCTTCGGCTGCACCTGGTGTCGCTCGACGACGTCGCAGAGTGGGAGCATGCGCTGTACGAGATCCGACGCGATCTGGAAGCGGTGGCTGAGATCGAGGGCAGGTCGTTGACGCAGGGTGAACGCGCTATACGTGATGGACTTCTCCGGAGAGCGCAGAGTGCCTACTGGGGCAAGGTGCAGGAGAGTCTTGGGGAGGAATCACCGCGATGAGGCAGGTGGAGGGCTTGCAGCTGCCGAAGTTCTTCGACTACTACCACTCTCCCCTGAAGCTTGTAGCCACCCCCGACGGCGGCGTAGCGGGCTGGATCCTGTTCAAGGACACCGGAGGCTGGCGCGAGGCCAACAATCTCATCGACAAGGTGCTTTTCGTCGGCGGCGACGAGATCAATGAGATATCGCGAGATGAGTTCATTCAGCTCACTGAGCATGAACGGGGCCGTTATCTGAGTGGTGACGGTCCGATCTTCGCTCTCTACGAGACCGTTCGGGCAATCCAGGACACGCTACGGGAGGAGCGTCGGTATCCGACGCCCCAGGAGCAGGCGTTGATCAGGGGAGTCCGGCGGCGGACCTTTGTGATGTTCGAGGAGCAGCTCCAGCAGGCAGGCGACCCCGCCGCCGACCCCACCATCGCCGCCTCAGCCTCCTGACGCGGCCGGGAACGTCATGTCCGTCGACGAGAGTCCACCCGTGCCGTACGTGCCGCCCGCCGACGCGACGGAGGCGAGGCGCGTACAGGAGGAGCTGCGGTCGCGGGTGGACCTGGTGGGACCCGGTCCCGCCGCGCCCGCGACGGTGGCCGGCCTGGACGTGGCGTACGCGCAGGACGGTGATTTGCTCGCCGCCGCCGTCACGGTGCTGGACGCAGTCAGCCTCGCCGTGGTGGACGAGGCGGTGTGCGTGGGGCGGCCCGCCTTTCCGTACGTGCCGGGGCTGTTCGCCTTCCGGGAGATGCCGGCGCTGCTGGCCGCGTTGGACCGGCTGACCGTCCGCCCGGAGCTGCTGGTGTGCGACGGGCACGGGCTGGCGCACCCGCGCCGGTTCGGGCTGGCCTGCCATCTGGGTCTGGTGACCGGGCTGCCCGCGATCGGCGTGGGGAAGACGCCGCTCGTCGGCTCGTGGACCGGGCCGGGCCCCGAGCGTGGTGACAGCGCCGACCTGTGTGACGAGGGCGACGTGGTCGGGCGGGTGCTGCGTACCCGGGAGGGCGTCCGGCCGGTCTTCGTCAGCGTCGGGCACCGGATGGGGTTGGACAACGCGGTCGAACGGGTACTGGCACTGACGCCCCGGTACCGGCTGCCGGAGACGACCCGGACGGCCGACCAACTGTGCCGCCGGGCGCTCGCCTCGGCCGTCGTCTCCGGCGGTGACCTGGACCGGCGGTGATCGCGTGGCGCGGCACACATGTGGCGTGGTCGATGCGGAGGTGCCCTCCGGGCCCGGTAGTAACCTGACCGGCGGATCCGGTCCGGACGCAACGGTGAGGTGGGGATGTCGGTGGGGAGGCACGCGGCGCGGTGGGCCATTGTCGGCGCGCTGCTGGGTGGCCTGATCGCCGTCCCGGCGTCGCCGGCGTCGGCCCGGGACGACCGGGTCGGGCTGCGCTCGGCGGGCAGCTTCACCGCCGGGGGTTCGCCGGGTGGCGTGACTGTCGAGGTGCGCAAGCGCACCGACGGCTGCGTGCAGCTGCGTACCGCGATCGGGCTCCGGTTGGAGGGCCTTCGGGCGGACCAGGTGCGGGTGCAGGTGGCCGCCGGGGACGGCTGGACGCCGGTGCCGGTCTCCGGTGGTGACGGCGCGGTCGCCACCGCCCAGGTCGCGCCGGTCGACCGGCCGCTGTGCAAGGGCAAGGGCGCCACCGTGCGCTACCGGGTGTCCTTCCTGGCCGGCGTCGTCGGCGGGCGGTTGGAACTGGCGGGCGAGGCGAGCGCCGCGAACGGTGACGTGCTCGGCCGGGCCGGTGGGTCGGCCCGGCTGGTGGGCGCGCCGCGTACGCCGAGCCCGAGTCCGTCCCGTAAGCCCTCGCCGACGCCCAGCGCGAGCGAGACCACACCGGCCGAGGCGACTGACACGTCGCCGGTCGCCGCTGCCGTCGCCCCGGCCACCGCCGCGGCCGACGACTCGTCGTTCGGAGGTTCCATGATCATGTGGTTCGGTATCGGGCTGGTGCTCGTCGGCGCCGCGCTCATCGTCCTGCTGCTGCGCCGCAGTCGCGCCGACCGCAGCGGCGGCGGGCCGGTCGCCGACCAGCCGCCGGTCCCGCTGCCACGCAGCACCACCACCTACCGCTCCGGCGCCACCGGGCCGGCCCCCACGGTGTACGGCGGCACGCCGGCGCCCCGTCCGGCGGGCAGCGTGTACGGCGCGCCTTCGTCCGGTCCGACCCCGCCCGTCTCCGGGTCGACGCCGCCCGCGCCCGCGGGCGGGGACGCGACGAGCCTCCTGCCCCGCTTGCCGGACTGAGGCGGAACCCGACCGGCTCCCGGGGTTACCGTGACGGTGGGTGGTCGCGCCGTGACCCGGTGGCCGCCACCTGCCCGGCCGGAGGACCGGACACCGGGGCCGAACGGGGCCCGGTGCCGGGGCCGGTTGGCCGATAAGATCGCGTGCGCCGATCGGCACCGCCGACCGGTGAGACCGCATACGTGGAAGGAGCCGCGCCGTGGCCCTGGACCCGCAGTTGCTCGAGATCCTCGCCTGCCCGGACACGCATCACGCCCCGCTCGACTACGACGCGCAGGCGCAGACGCTCACCTGCACCGAGTGCGGTCGCATCTTCGAGGTCCGCGACGACGTACCGGTGCTCCTGCTGGACGAGGCGCGCGGTGGACCCGCGGCCGACGAGGCGCGGGGCGGGTCGTCGCGGTGATGGAGGGTACGGCCGGGGTCAGCGGGCACCGGCACGCCGATGAGGCCCTGCTCGACGACGCGGCGCTGCTGGCCGAGCGGGACCCGGGCGGCATGCTCCGGCACACCGCGTCCGCCGGCGCGCAGGTGCGTGAGTCGGCGGCGCTGGCCGCCGAGGCCAACCTGTCAGTGCTCGCCGACGACGGCCGGCCGCGCGCGGTGGTCATCGCCGGCATCGGCACCGCCGGGCGTACCGGTGACGTGCTGGCCACTGTCGCCGGGCCGCGCTGCCCGGTGCCGGTCATCCCGCACCGCAGCGCCGGCGTGCCGGGCTGGGTGGGTGCGGCGGACGTGGTCATCGCGGTGAGCGCGTCCGGGCGCAGCCCCGAGGCGCTGGGCGCGGCCGAGGCGGCGCACCGCCGTGGCGCCCGGCTGGTGGCGGTGGGCGCGCCCGACTCGCAACTCCAGTCGGTGGCGGAGCGGGCCCGGGCGCCGTTCATCCCGGTGCCCCGGCGCGCGCCGGCGAGGGCCAGCCTCTGGGCGCTCACCGTGCCGGTTCTGCTCGCCGCCCGTACCCTCGGGCTGGTGAAGGTCAACGAGGCCGACCTGGCGGAGACGGCGGCCCGGCTCGACGCGGACGCCGATCGATGCCGGCCGACCGCGGAGTCCTTCGTCAACCCGGCGAAGTCGCTGGCGCTGGGGCTGTCCGGCTCGATCCCGATCGTCTGGGGCTCGTCTCCGCTGGCGACCGTCGCGGCCCGGCGGTTCGGCGACACGTTGTCCGCCAACGCCCGCTACCCGGTGGTCGCCGGCGCGCTGGGCGAGGCGGGGCGGGGTCGTGTCGGCCTGCTCGACGGCGTGTTCGGCGGCCTGGCCGAGGGCGAGCGGGACATCTTCGCCGACCCGGGCGACGACGAGTCCGACGGCACCCGGCTGCGGCTGGTGCTGCTGCGCGACGGCGGGCTCAACGCCGACGACGACACCGACGAGCCGCTGGCGGTCGAGGAGCGCCGCGCGGACGCGGTGCAGACGCTCGCCGAGCGCCGTGGGGTGCGCTGCGACGTGGTGACCGCCGAGGGCGGCTCCGCGCTGGAGCGGCTCGCGTCGCTGGTGGCGGTCCCCGACTTCGCCTCGATCTACCTGGCCCTGGCACACGGCCTGGACCCGATGGCGGTACCGGCCATCACGGAGATGAAGGAGCTAGCGAACCAGTGAGCACACGGGGCATCGAGCGAGGCGGGGAATGAGCGCGAACGGGGGCACGAAGGCGATCGTCGCCGCCCTGGCGGCGAACCTCGGTATCGCCGTCACCAAGTTCGTCGCGTTCGCCCTCACCGGCTCGTCGTCGATGCTGGCCGAGTCGATCCACTCGGTGGCCGACTCGGGCAACCAGGGCCTGCTGCTGCTCGGTGGCCGGCGGGCCAAGCGGCAGGCCACGCCGCAGCACCCGTTCGGGTACGGCCGGGAGCGCTACATCTACGCGTTCATCGTGGCGATCGTGCTGTTCAGCCTCGGTGGCCTGTTCGCGCTCTACGAGGCGTACCACAAGGCGTCCGATCCGCACCCGATCGAGAGCTGGCAGTGGGTGCCGGTGGCGGTGCTGGTGGCCGCGATCGTGATGGAGGGCTTCTCCTTCCGTACCGCGATCAAGGAGTCCAACCTGATCCGGGGCAACCAGACCTGGGTGCGGTTCATCCGCCGGGCCAAGGCCCCGGAGCTGCCGGTGGTGCTGCTGGAGGACTTCGGCGCGCTCGTCGGTCTGGTCTTCGCGCTGTTCGGCGTCGGCATGACGCTGATCACCGGAAACGGCATGTGGGACGCGGCGGGCACCGCGATGATCGGTGTGCTGCTCGTGGTCATCGCGGTCACGCTGGCGATCGAGACCAAGAGCCTGCTGCTCGGCGAGGGCGCGGAGCAGGGCGAGCTGGCCAAGATCGAGCAGGCCGTCACGAACGGTCCCGAGGTCGAGCGGATCATCCACATGAAGACGCTCTACCTGGGCCCCGAGGAGCTGATGGTGGCCGCGAAGATCGCGGTGCCGGCCTGGGAGACCGCCGAGGATCTGGCCCGCGACATCAACGCGGTCGAGGCCCGGATCCGGCGTGAGGTGCCGACCGCCCGGGTGATCTACCTGGAGCCGGACATCTACTCGCCGGAGGCGGAGCGGGCGGGCACCGGGCAGGCGGCGGCGACCGCCGTCCCGGAGGCCGCGACCACCGGCGAGGCGCACGCGGCCGACGAGGTGGCCGGGCGGCCCGGGAGCTGACCGATGGAGCTGTTGCAGGGCCGGATCCGCGACTACGCCTGGGGCTCGCGCACCGCGATCGCCGAGTTGCAGGGGCGGCCGGTGCCGAGCAACGGGCCGGAGGCGGAGCTGTGGCTGGGCGCCCACCCGGGCGCCCCGGGCACCGTTCAGCGGGACGGCCGTCCGGTCAGCCTCACGGAGCTGCTGGTGGCCGAGCCGGGCCACTGGCTGGGTGAGCGGCTGGTCGGCCGGTTCGGCACCCGGCTGCCGTTCCTGCTGAAGGTGCTGGCCGCCGACTCCCCGCTGAGCCTCCAGGCCCATCCGGACGCCGAGCAGGCCCGCGCCGGGCACGCCGCCGACGTGGAGCGGATCAACTACGTCGACCCGTACCACAAGCCGGAGCTGCTGGTGGCGCTCTCGGAGTTCGACGCGCTGTGCGGCTTCCGCGACCCGGGGGAGTCGGCGGCGGCGATCGCCGCGTTCGGCGTACCCGCGCTGGAACCTGTGGTGGCGGCGTTGCGCGCCGGGCCGGCGGGGCTGCGGGAGGCGGTACGCCTGCTGTTGAGCTGGCCGCGGGCGGAGCGCGCCGGGCTGGTGGCGGCCGTGCTGGCGGCGGCGGACGCCGGTCCCGGGTCGGCGGACGCCGAGCTGGTACGCACGCTGGCGGCCGGCTATCCGGAGGATCCGGGCGTGGTGGTGGCGTTGCTGTTGCACCACGTCCGGCTGGCGCCCGGCGAGGGCATCTGGATGCCGGCCGGGAACCTGCACGCCTACCTGCGCGGCACCGGCGTGGAGATCATGGCGGCCAGCGACAACGTGCTGCGTGGCGGGCTGACCCCGAAGCGGGTGGACGTGGACGAGCTGCTGCGGGTGCTCCGGTTCGAGGTGCTGACCGAGCCGGTGCTGCGGCCGGAGACGGTGGCGCCCGGGGTGCTGACGTGGCCGGTGCCGGTGGAGGACTTCGCGCTGCACCGGGTCGAGGTCGCCACCGGGTCGCCGGGGGCGCGGTTGACGCTGCCCGGGCCGCGGGTGGTGCTCTGCCGGACCGGGAAGCTCACCGTTGACGACGGGGTGGGCGTGGTCACGCTGGGCGCGGGACAGGCCGCTGTGGGCACGGCGGCGGGAGGTCCGCTGACGCTGGGCGGGGACGGCGAGGCGTTCGTCGCCACCTGTGGCCTGCGCTGAGCGCTCAGCAAAAGCCGCAAGTCCGACTTTCCCGAAATAGCTTGACGGCCTACTGGCGTGGTGTGACCCTATGGGTACGCAGCGTTGTCGCGACGAAGGTCCGATGACGTGCGGGGGAACCAAACCGGGGGGATGCACGGGGCGGCCGGGCCGTGGACGGAAAGTCCGTCCACGACCGACCGCCCCGTGCGCTGTCCGCCGACCGGCCGATTGTGTGCTCGGTCAACCGGGCACCGGCCGGGTGGGTCGCGCGCGTAAGGTGGAAGGCTGCGCACCACATCGTTCGACAGGAGCTTCCATGACCAGCACCCTCCCCGCGGCCTCCAGCGGCGCGTCGTCGCAGGCTCGGCCGAGCACCCTCGCCGAGGGCGACTACAAGGTGGCGGATCTGTCGCTCGCCGCGTTCGGTCGCAAGGAGATCCGGCTCGCCGAGCACGAGATGCCCGGCCTGATGGCGATCCGGCGTGAGTTCGCCGAGGCCCAGCCGCTGGCCGGCGCCCGCATCACCGGCTCGCTGCACATGACCGTCCAGACCGCCGTCCTGATCGAGACCCTTGTCGCGCTCGGCGCGCAGGTCCGCTGGGCGTCCTGCAACATCTTCTCCACCCAGGACCACGCCGCCGCGGCGATCGTGGTCGGCCCCGAGGGCACCCCGGAGGCCCCGGCCGGCGTGCCGGTCTACGCCTGGAAGGGCGAGACGCTGCCGGAGTACTGGTGGTGCACCGAGCAGGTGCTCGCCTGGCCGGACGGGCAGGGCCCGAACATGATCCTGGACGACGGCGGCGACGCCACCCTGCTCGTCCACAAGGGCGCCGAGTTCGAGAAGGCGGGCGCCGTGCCGCCGGTCGAGTCCGCCGACTCCGAGGAGTACGCGGTCATCCTCGAACTGCTGCACCGCTCGCTGGCCGAGGACAACCAGCGCTGGACCCGGATCGCCGCCGGCATCAAGGGCGTCACCGAGGAGACCACCACCGGCGTGCACCGGCTCTACGAGATGCACCGCGCCGGCACGCTGCTCTTCCCGGCCATCAACGTCAACGACTCGGTGACCAAGAGCAAGTTCGACAACAAGTACGGCTGCCGCCACTCGCTCATCGACGGCATCAACCGGGCCACCGACGTGCTGATCGGCGGCAAGATGGCAGTGGTCATGGGCTACGGCGACGTGGGCAAGGGCTGCGCCGAGTCGCTGCGCGGCCAGGGCGCCCGGGTCGTGGTGACCGAGGTCGACCCGATCTGCGCGCTCCAGGCGGCGATGGACGGCTACCAGGTCGCCACGCTGGACGACGTGGTCGAGCAGGCGGACATCTTCATCACCGCGACCGGCTGCTTCGACGTCATCACCAACGAGCACATGGCCCGGATGAAGCACCAGGCCATCGTGGGCAACATCGGCCACTTCGACAACGAGATCGACATGGCCGGCCTGGCCAAGCGCAGCGACGTGACCCGGGAGAACATCAAGCCGCAGGTCGACGTGTGGCGCTTCGACGACGGCCACGCGATCATCGTGCTCTCCGAGGGCCGCCTGCTGAACCTGGGCAACGCCACCGGCCACCCGAGCTTCGTGATGTCGAACTCGTTCGCCAACCAGACGATCGCCCAGATCGAGCTGTTCACCAAGACCGAGGAATACCCGATCGGCGTCTACGTGCTGCCCAAGCACCTGGACGAGAAGGTCGCCCGGCTGCACCTGGACGCGCTCGGCGCGAAGCTGACCACGCTCACCAAGGAGCAGGCCGCCTACCTGGGCGTCTCCACGGAGGGCCCGTTCAAGCCCGACCACTACCGCTACTGAGTTCACGCTCCGGAAGGGACCGGGGTCCGCCGCCGCGCGGCCGTCCCGGTCCCTTTTCGCGTACGGGGTGGGCCGGCGGGTGCCGAACCGGGTGACGTTACCGCGATCAGCTTGACGTTTGCTGTGAACAGGAGGAAGGTATGCCTGCCCTAAGTTAGCGACCACGGAGCAGCTGATGTTCGCCACGTACCTGATCGGCCTGCGCGAGGGCCTGGAAGCGACACTTGTGGTCAGCATCCTCGTCGCGTTCCTGGTGAAGTCGCAGCGCCGCGACCGGCTGCCGCAGGTGTGGACCGGCGTCGGCCTGGCCGTGGCGCTCTCCGTCGGCTTCGGCTCGCTCATCCAGTACACCTCGACCTCGCTGCTGCGCACCTCGGAGTCGCGCGAGCTGTTCGAGGCGGTCACCTCGGTCGCCGCCGTGGTGTTCGTGACCTGGATGATCTTCTGGATGCGCCGGGCCGCCCGCACCATCGCGGGTGAGCTGCGCGGCAAGCTCACCGACGCGCTCGCGGTCGGCTCCCTGGCGGTCGCCGGCATGGCGTTCCTCGCGGTCATCCGGGAGGGCCTGGAGACCGCGCTGATCTTCTACGCCGCCGCCGAGAGCGCAGCCGGCGGCACCGGGCCCGGCTCGCTGCTCGCCCTGGCCGGCGGCATCGCCACCGCCGTGGTGATCGGCTTCCTGCTCTACCGCAGCGCCGTCCGGATCAACCTCAGCCGGTTCTTCACCTGGACCGGGGCGCTGCTCATCCTGGTGGCCGCCGGCATCCTCAAGTACGGCGTGCACGACTTCCAGGAAGCGGGCGTGCTGCCCGGCCTGAACGACCTCGCCTTCGACATCTCCACCACGCTCGACCCGAACGCCTGGTACGGCGCGCTGCTCGCCGGCATGTTCAACGTCACCGCCGCGCCGACGGTGCTGGAGCTGGTCGCCTGGATCGCGTACGCGGTCCCGGTGCTCGTGCTCTTCCTGCGCAAGCCCGCCCGGTCCGCCAAGCCGGTTCCGGCCGCCGCCACACCCACCGCGCCGGCCGACGTCGCCGCTGTTCCGTCCCCCCGCGCCTGAACCACCCGTTCCCGAGGAGACCGCACGATGCGTACCACCCGACTCGTCGCGCCCGCCGCCGCCGGGCTGCTCGCCGTCGCCGGACTGACCGGCTGCGGGGGCGGTGACGACGCCGACGCCAAGAACGGCGGGCCGATCGCCGTCAAGGCCACCGACACCGTCTGCGAGGTCGCCGACACCGAGATCGACGCCGGTCAGGTCACGTTCAAGGTGACGAACAACGGTTCCAAGGTCAACGAGTTCTACGTCTACGCCGCCGGTGACCGGGTGATGGGCGAGGTGGAGAACATCGCCCCCGGGCTCAGCCGGGAGCTGCGCGTCGAGCTGACCGCCGGCACGTACGAGACGGCCTGCAAGCCGGGAATGAGCGGCCGGGGCATCCGGGGCGCGCTGAAGGTCTCCGGCACCGCCGCGACTGTCGCCCCCGACGCCGCGCTGACCCAGGCCACCGAGAGCTACCAGCGGTACGTGCGCAGCCAGACCGCCGCGCTGCTGACGAAGACCGAGGAGTTCGTGGCCGCGGTCAAGGCGAACGACGTGGCGAAGGCCAAGGCGCTGTACCCGGTGGCCCGCACCTACTGGGAGCGGATCGAGCCGGTCGCGGAGAGCTTCGGCGACCTCGACCCGAAGATCGACGGCCGCGAGGAGGTGGTCGAGGAGGGCATGGAGTTCACCGGCTTCCACCGGATCGAGAAGGACCTCTGGACCACCGGCGACGTCAGCTCCGACGGCCCGATCGCCGACCGGCTCCTGGCCGACGTGAAGGCGATCGTGGCCAAGGCGGACGCCGAGAAGCTCACCCCGCTCCAGCTCGCCAACGGCGCCAAGGCGCTGCTCGACGAGGTCGCCAGCGGGAAGATCACCGGCGAGGAGGAGCGCTACTCGCACACCGACCTCTGGGACTTCAACGCCAACCTGGAGGGCTCCAAGGCGGCCGTCGCCGCGCTGCGTCCGGCGCTGGAGCAGCGCGCGCCCGACCTCGTCAAGCAGCTCGACAGCGAGTTCGCGAACGTGGAGACCACGCTCGGCAAGCACCGCGCCGGCGACGGCTGGAAGCTGCACACCCAGCTCGGCAAGGACGAGCTGAAGGAGCTGTCGGACGCGGTCAACGCGCTGGCCGAGCCGGTCAGCAAGGTCGCGGCGGCAGTCGCGCGATGACCGGCCCGGCCGGCGGTGACGCGACGAGCGAGCCGAACCGCGAGCGGACCGGCCGCGGCCTGTCCCGGCGCCGGGCGATGACCCTGGCCGGCGTCGGCGTGGCCGGTGTCGCCGGGGTGGCGGGTGGCGCGGGCGCGCTGCTCGCCGGCGGGAACGAGGCATCAGCGACCGAATCGGCCGCCGGTTCCGTGCCGTTCCTCGGCGAGCACCAGGCCGGCATCACCACCCCGGCCCAGGACCGGCTGCACTTCGTCGCGTTCGACGTGGTCACCAAGGACCGGGACCGGCTCGTCGCCATGCTCCAGGAGTGGACCGCCGCCGCGGCCCGGATGACCGCCGGGAAGGACGCCGGGGTGATCGGCGCGGTCGGCGGCATGCCCGAGGCCCCGCCGGACGACACCGGCGAGGCGCTCGGGCTGCCCCCGTCGCAGCTCACCCTCACCGTGGGCTTCGGACCGACGCTGTTCCGCGACGCGCAGGGCCGGGACCGCTTCGGCATCGCCGCCCGGCGTCCGGCCGCCCTGGCCGACCTGCCGCACTTCGCCGGGGACGCGCTGCGGCCGGAACTGTCCGGCGGCGACATCTGCGTCCAGGCGTGCGCCAACGACCCGCAGGTCGCGGTGCACGCCATCCGCAACCTCGCCCGGATCGGCATGGGCGTGGTGAGCGTCCGCTGGTCGCAGCTCGGCTTCGGGCGTACCTCGTCGACGTCGCGGGACCAGGCCACGCCACGCAACCTGTTCGGCTTCAAGGACGGCACCGCCAACCTCAAGGCCGAGGACGCCGCCCTGCTCCGCGACCAGCTCTGGGTGCAGCCCGGTGACGGCCCCGACTGGATGACCGGCGGCTCCTACCTGGTCACCCGGAAGATCCGGATGCTGATCGAGACGTGGGACCGCAGCCCGCTGGCCGAGCAGGAGATGATCGTCGGCCGGACCAAGGGCAGCGGCGCGCCGATCGGCCGCCGGGACGAGTTCGACGAGCCGGACTTCGCCGCCAGGGGCGACGACGGCGAGCCGCTCATCGCCGACACCGCGCACGTACGGCTGGCCCACCCGGACACCAACGACGGCGCCCGCCTGCTGCGCCGCGGCTACAACTTCGTGGACGGCTCGGACGGGCTGGGCCGGCTCGACGCCGGGCTGTTCTTCATCGCCTACCAGCGCGACCCGCGCCGGCAGTTCGTGCCGATCCAGACCCGGCTGGCCCGCAACGACGCGATGAACGAATACCTGCGGCACGTCTCCAGCGGCCTGTTCGCCTGCCCGCCCGGCCTGCGCGACGCAGCCGACTGGTGGGGGCGCGCGCTGTTCTCCTGAAGCCGGCTCAGCTCACCCGAAGCGGCTCAGCGGCGTACCGGATCGGGTTCGAACTGCGGCGCGGCGGGCCGCAACCGGCCCGCGCCCGGCCCGGCGGGGCCTGGCAGGACGGCGCCCGGCCCGGTGGAGCCCGGCACCACGGCGGGCGCCGGGACCAGCTCCGGCCAGAGCGTGGCGGCGACCGCCCGGCTGCGGCCCAGCCGGTGCGCCGCCCGCCGCCCCCGCTCGGCGAGCACCGCCGACAGGTACGCCCAGTCCGGCGCGGCCCACGGCGGAGGCGGCGAGGTGACCGCCGCGACCTCCGTCCACAGCCCCCGGCCCAGCCGGAACCGGTCCGGTTCGGCGAGCTGGGGCAGCCGGTCCAGGTACTGCCGCACGGCCAGCGCCAGCCCGTCGTCGAGGCGGGTCAGGTCGAGCGTGCCGGCCCAGGCCAGCAGCG
The DNA here is from genome assembly GCF_017872985.1 of Micromonospora sp. HB375. NCBI lineage: Bacteria > Bacillati > Actinomycetota > Actinomycetes > Micromonosporales > Micromonosporaceae > Micromonospora > Micromonospora sp. HB375. The sequence goes on from NZ_JAGGJO010000001.1 coordinate 957,159, forward strand.
GCGGCGCGGCCGGCGGCAGCGGCCGCCACAGCGTCGCGCCCCGGGTGTGCACCACGAGCGTGCCGGCGACCAGGTCACCCAGCCGGCGTCCGCGCGGGTCGGTGAGCATCACCGTGACGCTCGCCGCCCAGCTCAGCAGCGGCAGCACCAGCCCGGGCCACTCCACCGCGACGCCGACGAGCGCCCGCGTCAGCGACTGGCCCACCCCCACCGGGCCGCCGTCGGCCCGGACCACCCGCAGCCCGACGGCCAGCTTGCCCACCGTCCGGCCACCGGCGAAACGTTCCATCACCACCGGATAGCCGATCAGCACCAGCACCAGCAGCACGATCTGCAGCGCCCCCGCCAGGGCGGCGTCGAGGTAGTCCCCGAGCAGGGCGAGCGCCACCATCCCCAGCACCGCGCCGAGCACGAGCGCCAGCGCGAGCTGGATCACCGCGTCGATCAGCAGGGCCAGCACCCGGGAGCCCAGCCGGGCCGCCCGGACGTCCAGCTCCACCGCCTCGCCGCTGACCAGACCGGCGTCGGCCCACCGGGGCGGTGGGGGAGGTTGCGCGCGCACCCCGACAGTGAACACCATGGACGCCGAACGGGGGAGGGCGAGTGGATCTCGATGCGTACGTGGCCGAACACAACGCCGAATGGCGGCGGCTGGAGTACCTGACCGGGCGGCGTCGCCTCGACGCGGCAGAGGTCGACGAGCTGGTGGCGCTCTACCAGCGCAGCGCCACGCACCTGTCCGCCCTGCGCGCCCGGGCGCCCGAGCCGGCGCTGGTCAACCGCCTGTCCCACCTGGTCCTCGCGGCCCGCGCCCGGGTCACCGGCCGTCAGCGGTTCTCCTGGGCGGCGGTGGGCCGGTTCCTGGCCGCCGACCTGCCCGCCGCCCTCTACCGTGCCTGGCCGTGGTGGTGCGGCGTGGCCACCGGGTTCAGCCTGCTCACCGCGTTCCTCATCTGGTTCGTCGCCGGCAACCCGGACACCGCCGCCGCGTTCGTCGGCGACGAAGCCGCCCGGGAACTCGTCGACTCCGGTTTCGCCGGCTACTACACCGAGTTCGCCGCGCCCACCTTCGCGTTCCACCTGTGGACGCACAACGCCTGGCTGGCCGCCCAGTGCCTGGCCGCCGGCGTGCTCGTGGTGCCGGTGCTCTGGCTACTGTGGCAGAACGCGCTGAACATCGGCGTGGTCGGCGGCGTGATGGTCGCCTACGGCCGGGGAGACGTCTTCTTCGGCCTGATCACACCGCACGGCCTGCTGGAACTGACCGGCATCTACGTCGCCGCCGGGGTCGGACTGCGTACCGCCTGGGCCTGGATCGCCCCGCCCGCGGACCTCGGGCGCGGCCGGGCGGTCGCCGAGGCGGGCCGGCTCGCCGTCGTGGTCGCGGCCGGGCTGGTCGGCCTGTTCGCGGTCTCCGCGCTGGTCGAGGCGTTCGTCACCCCGGCGCCGCTGCCGGTCGCGCTCCGGGTGGCCGCCGGCGCCGCGGTGTGGCTGACCTTCCTCGCGTACGCGCTGGTGCTCGGCCGGCGCGCGGTCAGAGCTGACCGAGGGACTTGAGCCGCAGGTAGGTGTCCGCGACGGCCGGGGCGAGCCGGTGGGCCGGCACGTCCACCACCGTCACCCCGTAGCGGGACAGCGCGGCGCGTACCCGGTCCCGCTCGGCCAGCGCCCGCCACGCCGACGCGGCCGCGTACGGGTCGTCCGGGCCGGTCGGGGTGGCAGTGGCGAGCCTGCTCAGCACCGGGTCGCTGCCGGCGGCCAGCACCACCCGGTGCCGGGTCGCCAGCCGGGGCAGCACCGGCAGCAGCCCTTCGCCGATCGCGCCCGCCTCCAGCGCGGTGAACAGCACCACCAGGCTGCGCTGCCGCTCCCGGCGCAGCACCTCGCCGGCGATCAGCTCGAAGTCGGTCTCGGCGAGCGTCGGCTCCAGCGGCGCCACCGCCTCGACCAGCCGGGCGAGCAGGGCCGGACGGCCGCTGCCGGTCACCCGCGCCCGGATCTCGGTGTCCGCCGCCAGCAGGTCCACCCGGTCACCGGCGCGGGCCGCGAGCGCGGTGAGCAGCAGCGCCGCGTCGATGGCGGTGTCCAGCCGGGGCTCGTCGCCCAGCCGGACCGCCGAGGTGCGGCCGGTGTCGAGCACGCAGACCAGGCGCCGGTCCCGTTCCGGGCGCCAGGTGCGGACCAGGATGTCGGCGCGCCGGGCGCTGCCCCGCCAGTCGATCGAACGGACGTCGTCGCCCACCGCGTACTCGCGCAGCGTGTCGAACTCGGTGCCGTGGCCGCGCCCCCGGGTCACCTGCACACCGTCGATGACCCGCAGCCGGGCCAGCTTCTCCGGCAGGTGCCGGCGGGAGTCGAACCGGGGCAGCACCCGCAGCGTCCACGGCGGGGTGGCGGGCTGCCCGGCGCGCTGCCGGGCGCCCAGGCGCATCGGCCCGAGCGAGCGTACGGTCAGCGCCACCGCCGGCCGGTCGCCGCGCCGGGTCGGGGTGAGCCGGACCGGCAGCGTGGCGACGCCACCGGGCGGCACGGTGAGCAGGCGCTGCGGCGGCACGTCCGGGCGGGCCCCGGCCGACGGCACCCAGGCGTCGCGCACCTGGGCGTACAGCGTGTGGTGGGTCGGGTTGGTCAGGTGCAGCGTGACGGTGGCGGTGCCGCCGAGCCGCACCGTACGGTCGCCGGAGCGGGTCACCGTGAGCGCGTGCGGCGGGGCGGCCATCGCCCGGTCGAGCGCCACCAGCAGCAGCAGCACGACGGTCAGCACGGCCATCCCGACGAACGGCGCCGGCCAGAACGGCAGCGTCAGCGCGCCCAGGCCGAGCAGCAGACCCGCCCGCCAGGTCATCGCGGCGTCGGCACGGTGGCCAGCACCGAGTCCAGCACCGCGTCCACGGTCACGCCCTCCAGCTCCGCCTCCGGGCGCGGCCGCAGCCGGTGCCGCAGCGTGGGCCGGGCCACCGCCTTCACGTCGTCCGGCGTGACGTGGTCCCGGCCGGCCAGCCAGGACCACGCCTTGGCGGTGTTCAGCAGCGCGGTGGCGCCCCGGGGCGACGCGCCCAGCTCCAGCGCCGGGGCGGAACGGGTGCCCCGGCACACGTCCACGATGTAGCCGAGCACCGGCTCGGCCACGTGCACCCGCTGCACCTCGGCCCGGGCCGCGGCCAGGTCCGCCGCACCGGCCACCGGGCGTACGCCGGCGGCACGCAGGTCACGCGGGTCGAAACCGGCGTGGTGCGCGCGGAGCACACCCAGCTCCTCCTCCCGCTCCGGCAGCGGCACCGTCAGCTTGAGCAGGAAGCGGTCGAGCTGCGCCTCGGGCAGCGGGTAGGTGCCCTCGTACTCGACCGGGTTCTGGGTGGCCGCGACGATGAACGGGTCGGGCAGCGGACGGCGCTCGCCCTCGACCGAGACCTGCCGCTCCTCCATCACCTCCAGCAGCGCCGACTGCGTCTTCGGCGGGGTCCGGTTGATCTCGTCGGCGAGGAGCAGGTTGGTGAAGACCGGCCCCTCCCGGAACGTGAACGCGGCGGTGCGCTGGTCGAAGATCAGCGAGCCGGTGACGTCGCCGGGCATCAGGTCGGGGGTGAACTGCACCCGCTTGGCGTCCAGGTCGAGCGCGGCGGCAAGCGTCCGCACCAGCAGCGTCTTGGCCACCCCCGGTACGCCCTCCAGCAGCACGTGCCCCCGGCAGAGCAGCGCGATCACCAGCCCGGTGACCACGGCGTCCTGCCCGACGACGGCCTTGGCCACCTCGGCGCGCAGCCGGTGCAGGGCGGCGCGGGCGCCGGACGGGGCGGTGGTCGTGACGGGTCCGGTCACCGGGTGTCTCCTTCGCTCGGATGCGGGGCCAGGGTACGGGTCAGGGCGTCCAGTTCGCGGGCCAGCTCCAGCAGCTCGCGGTCCTTCTCCGGGGCGGGGCCGTAGAGCAGTTCGGCCACCCGTTCCGGGTCGGCACCGGTGTGCTCGGCGATCCGGGCGGCCACCTCGTCGTCGGGCGTGTCCGGAGGCAGGTTGAGCCGGGGCAGGAGCCGGTCCAGCGCGGCGGCGCGCAGCGTCTCGGCGACCGTGTCCCGGGCGCCCGCCCGGCGGTAGAGCCGCGCCCGGCCGCGTACCGTCTCGGCGGCCCGCACGGTCACCGGCAGCGGCTCCGACACCGGTGGCCCGAGCCGGCGGGCCCGCCAGAGCACGACGAGCAGCCCGGCCAGGGCGAGCTGCGCCAGGAGCGCCCAGAACCACTGCGGGAAGGCGCCCCAGAGCGGGTTCTCCCACGGCGGGTCGGCGCGGTCGGGCGGGTCGGGCCGTTCCGACCGTTCGCCGTCGCCGCCCTGGGCGGGCTCCTCGGTGAAGGGTTCCGGGGACCAGCTCGGGCGGGTCGGGGCCGGTACCGGCTCGGGCAGGTCGAGCCAGACGAGCGGGCGGTTCCCGCCGAGCAGACCGGCGGCGAGGGCCTCGTTGCCCCACTCGCCGATCCGGTCGTTGCGGAACGGGTCGCTGGCGCCGGCCAGCACCACCTCGACCCGTCCGGGGACGCGCAGCAGCGCGCCGCCGTAGCAGTGGCCGACCTCGGCCGGCCCGGCGTAGCGCTGCAGGTCGATCGCGGCGGTGCCGGCCCGGACCGCCTCGGGCAGCGGGCACGGCGTGCCGTCCGCGTCCGGCGGCACGGCCCGCGCGGCCCAGCGCCGGGCGGCCGCCTCGACCGGCGTGTCCAGTTCGGCGAGCACCCGCGGGGAGGGCTCGACGAACACCAGGCGGGTGCCCGGGGGCAGGGCGGTCAGGCGGTCGAGCAGGTCCGGGTGCACCAGTCCGGGCGCGGGCACGAAGACGGTGCTCGGCGCGATGCCGGCGGTCTGCAGCACCCCGTCGAACGCCGTCTCCCGGCGCACCGGCACGCCCTGCGCGCGCAGCGCCTCGGCGAGCCGGCTGCCCCCGTCGTCGTCGGTGGCGACCGGGGAGAGGAAGCCGGGCTCGTCGGTGTCGGGCCGGTCGACGGCGTGCAGCACGAGCGTGGTCACGATCAGCAGCACGGCCAGCCCGAGCGGGACGAGCAGCCGGTGCCGCCGACGGCGCGGCGTCGCGGCGGTGGCCGTTTCCGCCGGCGTCACGGTGGCGGTCATCGCGGCTCCTCCCCGGTCAGCTCGCGACGCAGGTCGGCGGCGAGTTCACGCATCCGGTGGTCGTGCGCGGCGGTGGCGGGACGCTGGGCGTACCAGAGGTCGGAGAAGATCGCCCCGGCGGTGTGCAGCGTCGGCCGCACCTGGGGCCGGGCACGGGCCGCCGCCTCGGTCAGCTCGACCACTGTGAGCCCGGGGCGGGGCTCCACGACGTGCCGCGTGACCAGGAGCCGGACCATCTCGCGCAGCCGTTCCCGGACCGCCTCGGCGTACCGGCCCTCGGCCGCGAGCCGGTCGGCCAGCCCGGGCACGCCGGCCGGCACGGCCTCCGGGGTCCGGGGCTCGGGCACGCGTACCGGCGGCGGATCGGAGCGGCGGCGGCGCGCGGGCCTGCGCAGGCGGGGCAGCCGCAGCCGGGGCAGGCGCGGCAGGCGCAGCCGGGGCAGTGAGAACCGGGGCAGCCGGCGGGGCACCCAGGCCGGGAAGAAGTACCAGCCCAGGGCGGCCAGCAGCGCGACCGCCAGCAGGATCAGCGCGGCCAGCGGCAGCGGCAGCAGGTCACCGAGGGCCGCGACCGTCTCGGTCCACCACCGGCTCACCGCTGCGCCGCCAGCAGGACCGGTTCCGGTACGCCCGCCGGCGCGCGGGAGAGCCGGATGTCCAGCCCTTCGGTGCGGATCCGGGTCTCCAGGTGCAGCACCGCGTCCAGGCAGGCCAGCGCCGGGTACGCCAGCGCGTTCACCGCGGCGAAGGCGGCGACGGTCACCGGCAGCGCCCAGGCGGACACGTCGAACAGGCCCAGCATGCCGAGACCGTGATAGACGCCCAGCCCGATGCCGAGCCGGATCAGCCACCAGCCCAGGTAGCCCAGCAGCCGGACGGCGGCGGCCCGCGCGCTCACCCGGCCCGCCAGGCGGATCGCCCGCCACGGGGCCCGGTGTCCGGGCACCCCGTCCAGCACCAGCACCGGCACCACCAGGCCGAGCAGCCCGTACGCCAGGAACCAGCCCGGCCCGGTCAGTGCGGCGAGCGCGACGACGGGGCCGACCGCGAAGGCGGCCAGCACCACGGGGCCGAGCCGGGAGCCGCGCAGCAACTCGGCCGGCCCGGGACGGCGCCCCAGCAGGGCCGCGCCGGCGCCGCGCGCGGCCGGGCCGCCCAGCAGCGCGATGATCGCCGCCTCGGTGCCGGCGCCGGTCGCCAGCAGCAGCCAGTACCAGGGCAGCGAGTCACCGAAATCCGCCGGCCACCACTGCGGCGGGTCGGCCTCGACCAGCAGCCGCAGCGGGTGGAGCACCGCCTGCTCGGCGAGGGCCAGCAAGAGGGCGAGCGGGACGAGCACCCGGGCGTGGTCGCGCAGCAGCAGCACTGCCGCGTCGAGCAGTTCGCCGACGGTCAGCGGACGGCGCGGCAGCACCGCGGTCGGGCCGGCGTCGGGCACGCGTACTCCTGGCGGGCAGGGCGGAGGTGGCGGGCGGCGTGGCGCCCGAGGGATCATGGTTGCACGGCGGGTCCGCGTCCGGTGGACCCGTCCGCCCTGACGCGCCACGCTGTGCGGCCACGCCGCTTGCTGTGGTGCGCGGGCCCGCTCGGCGCTACCGTGCCGTGGAGACGCCGAACCCCTCCAGACGAACGGGGATGGAACGATAAACCCCATGAGAGCCCGGGTACTCGTGGTCGACGACGACCCCGCCCTCGCCGAGATGCTCGGCATCGTGCTGCGCAGCGAGGGCTTCGTGCCGTCCTTCGTCGCGGACGGCGAACGGGCGCTGGCCGCCTTCCGCGACAACCGACCCGACATCGTCCTGCTCGACCTGATGCTCCCCGGCATGAGCGGCATCGACGTGGCCCGCGCCATCCGGGGCGAGTCCGGCGTGCCGATCGTGATGCTGACCGCCAAGAGCGACACCGTGGACGTGGTGCTCGGCCTGGAGTCCGGCGCCGACGACTACGTGGTGAAGCCGTTCAAGCCCAAGGAGCTGGTGGCCCGGATGCGGGCCCGGCTGCGCCGGGGCGAGGACGTGGCCCCGGAGATGCTGACGATCGGGCCGCCCGGCAACCAGATCACCATCGACGTGCCGGCGCACACGGTCAGCCGCGACGGCGACGAGGTGAAGCTGACCCCGCTGGAGTTCGACCTGCTGGTCGCGCTCGCCCGCAAGCCGCGCCAGGTCTTCACCCGCGAGGTGCTGCTGGAACAGGTCTGGGGCTACCGCCACGCCGCCGACACCCGCCTGGTGAACGTGCACGTGCAGCGGCTGCGCGCCAAGATCGAGCCGGATCCGGAGCGACCCGAAATCATCCTGACCGTGCGGGGCGTGGGTTACAAGGCGGGTACCGGATAGCCTGGTCAGCACTGTGGTGACCACCCCGCTGCCGGACACGCCGACCGCCGAGCCCCGCCGGCTCCACGCCGTGCGGGCGCTCTGGCTCGCCCTGAGCGGCCGGGTCGCCCGGCTGGTCGCCGCAGTGCACCAGGCCTGGCGGCGGTCGCTCCAGGTGCGTGTGGTCACCATCACGCTGGTGGCGTCGAGTCTGCTGGTGGGCGGTTTCGCCTACCTGATCGCCGACAAGATCACCAGCATCCTGCTGGAGAACGCCGAGACCGACGTGCGGCTGCGGCTGAGCAACGGCAGCGAGTACGCGGCGAAGCAGTTCAACCTCTACAGCCAGCCGCAGGAGGCGCAGCTCCAGAACACCATCGACGGCACGGTGAACTACCTGGCCGGCGGTGACCCGACGCAGACCAGCGGCGTCGTGGTGGCGATCACCGCCGACAACTTCGCCGAGTTCATCGAGCCGCGCACCACGCCCGAGGTGCCGGTGGGCACGGTGATCGGCGACGAGCTGCGGGCCGCCGTGGCCTCCGGCAAGGTCGCCCACCAGATCCGCACCGGGTCGCTCGGCGGCGAACGCACCAAATACCTGGTCTACGGCTCCCCGGTGCCCACCAAGTTCGGGCAGGTCGAGCTCTACTACCTCGTACCCCTGGCCCGGCAGGACGCGACGGCGGCCGACGCCCGGGCCACGGTGGTCGCCACCGGCGTCGCGCTCGTCCTCCTGCTCGGCCTGCTGGCCGCCCTGGTCACCCGCCTGGTGGTGACGCCGGTACGGGTGGCCGCGCGCACCGCGCAGCGGCTCTCCGCCGGCCTGCTCGACCAGCGCATGGTGGTGAACGGCGAGGACGACCTCGCCCTGCTGGCCGCCTCGTTCAACCAGATGGCGACGAACCTGCAACGGCAGATCCTCCGACTGGAGGAGATGTCCCGGCTGCAACGCCGGTTCACCTCGGACGTCTCGCACGAGCTGCGGACGCCGTTGACCACGGTCCGGATGGCCGCCGACCTGATCTTCGCCGAGCGGGACGAGTTCGATCCGGCGGTGGCCCGCAGCGCCGAGCTGCTCCAGGCCGAGCTGGACCGGTTCGAGGAGCTGCTCACCGACCTGCTGGAGATCAGCCGGTTCGACGCCGGCTTCGCGGTGCTGGACAGCGAGCCGACCGACCTGGTGCCGGTGGTGCACCGGGTCACCGAGCGGCTGGCCGGGCTGGCCGAGCGGGTCGGGGTCACGATCGAGCTGGACCTGCCGGACACTCCGGTGATCGCCGAGGTCGACCCGCGCCGCGTCGAGCGGGTGCTGCGCAACCTGGTCGGCAACGCGGTCGAGCACGGCGAGGCCAAACCGGTACGGATCACTCTGGGCCAGGACCGCAGCGCGGTGGCGATCACCGTGCGCGACCACGGCGTCGGCCTCAAGCCGGGGGAGGAGAAGCTGGTGTTCAACCGCTTCTGGCGGGCCGACCCGTCGCGTGCCCGGCAGACCGGCGGCACCGGGCTCGGCCTGTCGATCAGCCTGGAGGACGCCCGCCTGCACGGCGGCTGGCTGGAGGCGTGGGGCGCGCCCGGCCAGGGCGCCCAGTTCCGGCTCACGCTGCCGGCCCGGGCCGGGGACCGGCTCACCACCTCCCCGCTGCGGCTGGTGCCGGCCGACGCCACGGTGCCGTTCGGCGGTCCCCGCGACGGCGGCCTGCTCGCCATCGGCCCGGGCACCGACGCCGGAACGCTGACCGTGGAGCCCGCCGCCGCCGACGGCGACCGGGCGGAGGTCCGGCCGTGAGCCGCCGCGCCCTGGCCCTGCTGCTGGCCGGCGCCCTGCTTCCGGCCGCGCTCGTCGGCTGCGGCATCCCGGGTGAGACAGACGTCCAGATCGACGGCTCGGTGCCGGCCGCGCAGGGCGGGGCGCTCAACGGCAGTCCGGCCCGGCCGCCCGAACCGGCCGACAGCAGCGAGCCGGTGCCGTTCATCGAGAACTACCTGCGGGCGGCGGCGGCCGGGGAACGCGACCAGGCGTACGCCCGGGCCCGGAAGTTCCTCGCCGAGGAGTCCCGCGACCTGCTCCCGGGCAAGCCGCAGACCAGCGAGGTCGAGTTGACCGTGGTGCGGCTGCGGGAGAAGCCGGAGAGCACGCCGCCGAACAACCAGGGCACCAGCACGGTGACGCTCAAGGTGCAGCAGGTCGGCGTGCTGCGGGCGGACGGCACGCTCGGGCCGCCGGTGGCCAGCGACACGCAGTACGTCTTCGAGCTGCGCCGCGCCGAGCCGGCCGGGACCGGGCTGCTGATCACCGAGGCGCCGAACGTGCTGCTGGCCAGCGACTCGGCGATGCGTGAGTACTACCGCCCCCGCACCGTCTACTTCTGGAACTCGGACCAGACCCGGCTGGTGCCGGACCAGCGCTACCTGCTCTCCTCGGCGCCGACCGAGCGGCGGATCACCGAGGTGATGAAGTGGCTGGCGGACCGCCCCTCGGACTGGCTGGCCGCCGGCGTGACCGGGCTGCCCGACGGCACCCAGCTGATCAACAACGCGACCGGGACGGACGGGCACTGGGAGATCAACCTGAACATGCCGGGGGCCAACGAGCAGCGGCTGAACCGGCTCGGCACCCAGTTGGCCTGGTCCCTGTCGGACCTGGACGGCGTGGTCGACCTCAAGATCCAGAACCAGAAGCGGCTGACCGTCGACCTCCGGCGGGAGCGCGTCTCGGTCGTCGCGTACCCGCGCGGGGCGAACCCGATGCGGCTGGGCGTCTACGACGGCGCCGTACGCCCACTGGCGTTCGGCAACGAGCCGCGGGCCGCCGTGCCGCTGCCGCCGGAGGAGAACCGCAACGTGGTCTCCGCCGCGCTCGCCCGTGCCGAGGAACAGGTGCTGGCCGCGCTCGTCGTCACCGGCGCCGACAACCGCAAGCGGCTCAAGGTGGGCTCCGGCGCGGAGCCGGTGGCCACGCTCAACGCGAGCGACCGCACGTTCCGCGCGATGAGCCGCCCGACCTGGCTGCGGTCGCTGACCAAGGCCCGGCCGGGTGGCCTGGTGGCGGCAGACGGCAAGCTCTACCGGTTCGACGGGTCGGGCCGGATGAGCGAGATCGCGCTGTCCGTGTCCGGCCCGGTGACGGCGGTCGCCGGTTCCCTCGAAGGCCACCGGGTCGCACTGGTCAGCGGCGGCGCGCTCTACGTCGCCGCGGTCAGCGTCGACGGCGGCGTGGTCAACCTGGGACAGCCGCGCCGGGTGGCCACCCTGCTCACCGGCGTGACGGTGGTGGACTGGGTGGCGGAGAACGAACTCGTGCTGGCCGGCAACGAGGCGGACCGGCGTTCGGCGATCCACCAGCTCAGCGTCGACGGCGTGTGGGAGACCCCGCTGGCGGTGGAGATCGGCGCCCCGGTCACCCAGCTCGCCGGGTATCCGGGCGGCAGCGACCGGGGCCTGGCCGCGTTCTCGTTCATGTTCGAGACGGACGGGGCGGCCTGGCGGAACAACCCGTTCGACTTCGTCAAGCGGGAGCAGGTGCTCGACGTGCCGGCCGGCAGCCGGGCGACCAACCCGACCGCCCCGTTCTTCCTCTACTGAGCCGCCGTGCGTGACCTGGGCGGGCTCTGGTCGGACCTGACCGACCTGGTGCTGCCCGCCGGGTGCGCCGGCTGCGGCGGGGGAGCGGCGCGGCTGCGGCAGGGCTTCTGCCCCGGCTGCGTACGCGAACTGGAGTCGCTGCGCCCCGCGCCCACCCGGCCCGATCCGGCCCCGCCCGGCCTGCCGCCCTGTGTCGCGCTCGGCCCGTACGGCGGGGCGCTGCGCGAGGCGCTGCTCGCGTACAAGGAACGGGGCCGGCACGGGCTGGCCCGGCCGCTCGGCGCGCTGCTGGCGGAGGTGGTCGCCGAGGCGGTGGGGCCGCCCGGCCCGGTGACGCTGGTGGCGGTGCCGGACACGGCCCGCGCCGCCCGGGCCCGCTACGGCGACCACCTGGACCGGCTGGTCCGCCCGGCGGCGTCCCGGCTGCGCGCGGCCGGCTGGCCGGTACGCGTGCTGCGACCGCTGCGGGCACTGTCCCGGCCCGACTCGGTGACGCTGGACAGCGCCGGACGGGCCACCGCGGCCGAGGCGGCGTTCCGGTTGCGCCGCCCCGTGACCGGGCGCCGCCCGGCCGGGACCGTGGTGCTGCTGGACGACATCGTCACCACCGGCGCGACGCTCGCGGCGGTGAGCCGGATGTTGCACCGCGCGGGAATGACGCCAAAGGCCGCGGCCGTGCTCGCCGCAACGCAAAAGCGGCACGTTCGGTGACGCTTCGTGTATCCGTTTCACCCCATGGTGTATGAGGTGTTAAATTCCGCAACCCCTTTCGGCAACCAGGGGTGACGGTTGGCGGTACAGGAGTTAGCGTTTCGGTGTCGGGGGTAGAGAGGATGCCAACCTTCCCCCGGCGCTGGAAGGAGGCGTAGCCGAACACCACCGGTCGACGCCGAGCGGGGCCCTCCCGGGCGGGTCGACCGGATTCTCCGGACCGAACGACCGTCCGAACAAGGGAGGTCACGTGGACATCGTGGTCAAGGGCCGTAACGTCGAAGTGCCGGACCATTACCGGGTGCACGTAGCCGAGAAGCTCGCGAAGATCGAACGCTACGACCAGAAGCTCATTCGCGTGGACGTCGAGTTGTTCCACGAGCGCAATCCACGCCAGGCGGACCACTGCCAGCGAGTGGAGATCACCTGTGTCACGCGCGGCCCGGTGATCCGGGCCGAGGCCTGCACGAGCGACTTCTACAGCGCGCTCGACGCCGCAATCGCCAAGTTGGACACCCGCTTCCGCCGCGCGGCGGACCGCCGCCGGGTGCACCGGGGGCGGCACGCGCCGATCTCAGTGGCCGCCGCGACCGCCGGACTGCCGGTGGCCGAACTCGACGGGCCCGGCCTGGCGGCGCGCGACGGCCACGGCGCCGCCACCGCCGTCGCCGAACGTCCCGACGAGGACGGTTACGTCGAACCCGACGACCAGCCGTGGCACATCGCCCGGGCGAAGGTCCACCCCGCCGATCCGATGACCGTCGACGACGCGCTGTTCCAGATGGAACTGGTCGGCCACGACTTCTACCTGTTCCAGGACAAGGAGTCCGGCCGCCCGAGCGTGGTCTACCGGCGGCACGCGTACGACTACGGGATCATCCAGCTCGACACGTGACCCCTTGACCGGTGAGACGGGCCCCCGCACGCGCGGGGGCCCGTCTCAGTTCTCGTCGGTGGCGAGCCGGCCGTAGACCACCGAGTCGACCCGGGCGCCGTCCGGGCCGGGCAGCCGCCCGCGCAGCAGCCCTTCCCGCCGGAAGCCGGCCCGTTCCAGCACGCGCTGCGAGGCCACGTTGTCCGGCCGGGTGCCGGCCCAGAGCCGGGCCACCCCGATGCCGAACGCCCACCCGGCGACCAGCCGGACCGTACGCGCGGCCAGCCCGCGGCCGCGCGCCTCCGGCAGCAGGCTGTAGCCGATCATCGCCTGGCCGGTGGCGGGCTCGTCGTAGAACAGCGCGCACCCGCCGACGACAGCGCCGGTCGCCGCGTCGACGATCGCCAGGTCGGCGGCCTCGCCGGCCAGCCAGCGGCTCGCCGCCAGCCGGCAGCGCCGCGCGAGCGCGGCCCGCTCCGGCGCCACCGGCGGCACCCGGTTCGCCACCACCTCCGGCAGCGAGTGCAGCCGGTGCAGCACGTCGGTGTCCGCCGGCCCCACCGGCCGCAGCGTCACCACGCCGTCGGTGAGCCGGCCGCCGGGCAGGTCCGGCAGCAGACGGGCGACCGGTCCCGGCGGGTCGTCGGCCAGCCGCACCCAGGCGATCAGATCCTCGCGTACGCCGCCCGCGCTCGCGCCCGCCGCCCGGCGTATGCCCTCGTGCCGGTAGCCGCAGGCCAGGGCGATGCGCTGGCTCGGCACGTTGTCGACGCGGGTGAGCAGTTCCAGCCGGGCCGCCCCGGCGGCGAATGCACGCTCGGTCAGCAGCCGGGTGGCGGCGCTCGCCACGCCCCGGCCGCGCGCCGCGGGACCCACCCAGTAACCGATCTCGTAGCTCGCCCGCTCCGCGCTGAGCCGGCTCAGACCGATGCTGCCGAGGAGCCGGTCGGTGGCCGGGTCGGCGATCGTGTACGCGGCCCCACCCGCCGCCCACGCCGCCGGCGAGCCCTCGGTGATCCACCAGCGGGCGGCGTCCTCGTCGTAGGGATCGGGCAGCAGGGGCATGAACCGGCGGGTCTCCGGGTCGGCGCACCCGGCCACCATGTCCGGCACGTCCGCGAGGTGGCACGGCCGCAGCCGTACGCCGTACCCCTCGATCGTCTCCGGCGTCACACCAGGTCCTCCGGCAGCAGCGCGCCGATCCACGCGTCCTGGCGCTCGCCGCGGTGCTGGACGCCGCCGCGCAGCGTGCCCTCGACGGTGAAGCCGGCCTTCTCGGCGGCCCGCCGCGAGGCGGTGTTGCCCACGTTGGCCCGCCACTCGATCCGGGCCAGGCCGAGCGTGGTGAAGCCCCAGGCGCACACGGCGGTGAGCGCGGCCGGCAGGTAACCCCGGCCGCGCGCGTGCGGCGCGGTCATGTAGCCCACGTCGGCCACCAGCGGGTCGTTGGGGAGGATGCGCAGGTCGATCGAGGCGACGTAGCTGTCGTCCGGGTCGGCCACGGCGAACGTCGCGGCGGTGCCCCGGGCCCAGGCCGGGCGGACCAGGTCGTGCAGGAAGCCCTCGGCGTGCTCCTGCCGGTACGGGTGCGGCACCGTGGTCCAGCGGATCGTCTGCTCGTCCTGGCAGGTGCGGGTCACCGCGGGCAGGTCGCGCTCCTCCAGCGCGCGCAGCCGCAGCTCGGTGTCCCCGGCGGTGGCGAACAGGACCGGCTGCGGCCGGCCGAAGACCGCCGCGCGGCGGGCCTGCAGCGTGTCCGGCCCGTAGGGGACCGGGTCGCCGGGCGCGGCCAGCTCGGCCGGGAACAGGGAGCCGATCCAGCCCTCCGGACGGCCGCCGGGGCTGGGGTGGGCCAGCCGCAGTTCACCCTCGACGCGGAAGCCGGCGCGCAGCGCGACCAGCCGGGAGGCGTGGTTGCCGATCTCGGCCTGCCAGGTGAGCCGGCGCAGCTTGAGCGCGTCGAACGCCCAGCGGGCGAGCGCGCGGGTGGCGCGGACCGCGACGCCCCGGCCCCGGGCCCACGGCGCGGTCCAGTAGCCGACCTCGGCCGAGTCCAGCTCGCGGTCCACGGAGACCAGGCCGCACGAGGCGAGCAGTTCCCCGGTGCCGGCGTCGCAGACCGCGAACGGTGCGCCCGCGCCCTCGGCCCAGGCGGTCGCGCTGAACGTGGTCACGAACTCGGCGGCGTGCTCCGGCAGGTACGGGCGAGGTACGGTGGTCCAGCGCTGGATGTCCGGATCCTGGCAGGCACGGTGCACCGCGTCGGCGTCCGCCGCACGCCAGGGGCGCAGCAGCAGGCCGTCCTCGATGATCTCCACAGGCTCCATCCGAGCCATCGTGCCGGATCGTTCGCGCACGGCGTAACCCGATTAGCGGCCGGTGGCGCACGGTCGCGGCGTTATGTCGGGTTCCGGAGCCCGGACCGCCGCCACCAGTGACCATCGTCGCCTCCGAGCGCCTACGATGGTTCGAGACCGTCTAGGGGAGCGTTGATCCGTGTCGATTCTGGAAAAGGTCCTTCGCGCCGGCGAGGGGCGCATGGTGCGTCGGCTCAAGGCCATCGCGGCCGCCGTCAACTCGATCGAGGACGACTACGTCAACCTCAGCGACGACGAGCTACGCGGCATGACCGACCAGTTCAAGGAGCGGCTCGCTGACGGCGAGACCCTCGACGACCTGCTGCCCGAGGCGTTCGCGGTGTGCCGTGAGGCGGCCTCCCGGGTGCTCGGCCAGCGTCCCTACGACGTCCAGGTCATGGGTGGCGCGGCGCTGCACTTCGGCAACATCGCCGAGATGAAGACCGGTGAGGGCAAGACGCTCACCTCGGTCATGCCGGTCTACCTGAACGCGCTCGCCGGCAAGGGCGTGCACGTGGTCACCGTGAACGACTACCTGGCCGAACGCGACGCCGCCTGGATGGGCCGGGTGCACGAGTTCCTCGGCCTGCGCGTCGGCGTGGTGCTGCCCAACCGGCCCGCCACCGAGCACCGCGCGGCGTACGAGTGCGACATCACCTACGGCACGAACAACGAGTTCGGCTTCGACTACCTGCGCGACAACATGGCCTGGTCGAAGGACGAACTGGTCCAGCGCGGCCACTTCTTCGCCGTGGTCGACGAGGTCGACTCGATCCTCATCGACGAGGCGCGTACCCCGCTGATCATCTCCGGTCCGGCCGAGCACTCCGCCCGGTGGTACCAGGAGTTCGCCACCGTGGTGGCCCGGCTCCAGCCCGGCACCGACGGCGAGGGCGACTACGAGGTCGACTACGCCAAGCGCACCATCGCGATCACCGAGCGCGGCGTGGCCAAGGTGGAGGACCGCCTCGGCATCGACAACCTTTACGAGTCGGTGAACACCCCGCTCGTGGGCTACCTGAACAACGCCATCAAGGCCAAGGAACTCTACAAGCGCGACAAGGACTACATCGTCAACGACGGCGAGGTCCTGATCGTCGACGAGTTCACCGGCCGCATCCTGCACGGCCGCCGCTACAACGAGGGCATGCACCAGGCGATCGAGGCCAAGGAGGGGGTGGAGATCAAGCAGGAGAACCAGACCCTGGCCACCATCACCCTCCAGAACTACTTCCGCCTCTACGACAAGCTCTCCGGCATGACCGGTACCGCCCAGACCGAGGCGGGCGAGTTCAACAAGGTCTACAAGGTCGGCGTCGTGACCATCCCGACGCACCGGCCGATGGTCCGGCTCGACCGGCCCGACGTCATCTACAAGACCGAGAAGGCCAAGTTCAACGCCGTCGTCGAGGACATCGCCGAGCGGCACGAGCAGGGCCAGCCGGTGCTCGTCGGCACCGTCTCGGTGGAGAACTCCGAGATCCTGTCGCACATGCTGCGCCGCCGCGGCATCCCGCACTCCGTGCTGAACGCGAAGTTCCACGCCAAGGAGGCGGAGATCGTCGCCCAGGCCGGGCGCAAGGGCGCGGTCACCGTCGCGACCAACATGGCCGGCCGCGGTACGGACATCCTGCTCGGCGGCAACCCCGAGTTCCTCGCCGCGAACGAGCTGCGCCAGCGCGGGCTCGACCCGGTCGAGCAGCCGGAGGAGTACGCCAAGGCGATGGAGGAGATCCTCCCGACCTGGAAGCAGGCGTGCGACGTCGAGGCGGAGGAGGTCGCCGCCGCCGGTGGCCTCTACGTGCTGGGCACCGAGCGGCACGAGTCCCGCCGGATCGACAACCAGCTGCGCGGTCGCGCCGGCCGGCAGGGTGACCCGGGCGAGTCCCGCTTCTACCTGTCGCTGCAGGACGAGCTGATGAAGCGCTTCCGGGCCGGCGCGGTCGAGGCCGTGATGGACCGCTTCAACATCCCCGAGGACGTGCCCATCGAGTCGAAGATGGTCACCCGGCAGATCAAGAGTGCCCAGGCCCAGATCGAGGGCCAGAACGCCGAGATCCGCAAGAACGTCCTCAAGTACGACGAGGTGCTGAACAAGCAGCGCCAGGTGATCTACGCCGAGCGTCTGCGGGTGCTCAACGGCGAGGACCTGTCCGACCAGGTCCGCAACATGATCGACGACGTGGTGACCGCGTACGTGGTCGGCGCGACCAGCGACGGCTACGCCGAGGACTGGGACCTCGATCAGCTCTGGTCCAGCCTCAAGCAGCTGTACCCGGTCGGCGTCACAGTCGACGAGCTGGAGGAGGAGGTCGGTTCCCGCTCGGGCATCGACCAGGACTTCCTGCTCGCCCGCCTGAAGGAGGACGCGCACGCCGCGTACGACAGGCGCGAGGAGAGCCTCGGCGAGGAGGCGGTCCGCCAGCTCGAGCGGATGGTCCTGCTCCAGGTGATCGACCGCAAGTGGCGCGAGCACCTCTACGAGATGGACTACCTGCAGGAGGGCATCAGCCTGCGGGCGTACGCCCAGCGCGACCCGGTCATCGAGTACCAGCGCGAGGGCTTCGACATGTTCGCCACCATGATGGACGGCATCAAGGAGGAGACGGTCGGCTTCCTCTACAACCTGGACGTGCAGGTCGAGGAGGCCGAGCCGGAGGCCGAGGAGGTGCAGCTGCTGGAGAAGCCGGTGGAGATCCGGGCGAAGGGTCTCAACCGCGCGCCGCAGCAGCAGGGCCTGCAGTACTCCGCTCCCGCCGTGGACGGCGAGGCCGGTCGCGGCGCTCCGGTGATCGAGCGGCCCGAGCAGCAGGCGCCGGCGCTCGGCATCGGCCAGCAGTCGGAGCGCCCTGCCGCCGCCGGGCCGCGCCGGGCTCCGGCCGGTGCGAGCGGCCAGGCGGTCGCGGCGAGCACCGCCCGGCGGGCCGCCCCGGGCCAGGTCGACGGCGGCGAGGGCCCGTCCCGTAACGCGCCCTGCCCGTGTGGCTCGGGCCGCAAGTACAAGCGCTGCCACGGCTCGCCCAACGGCGGCAACTGACCCCGAACGCCCACGACGGGCCCCGGCCTCCCGGCCGGGGCCCGTCGCCGTCCCTGGGTTCCCCCAGGGCCCTCGCTCTCTCCCGCGATCTTGCAGTTCCGGCCCTCATCATGCCCGATTTATGCCGTTATCTACGGGACGGAAGTGCAAGATCGGCGCCGGTGGAGGCGCGGGTGGCCGCGGCGCGGTCGAGCCGGGTCGGGGGGCCACGACCGGGCTCAGAGGACGTCCAGGACGAGGCACAGCCAGGTGCCTCGGCGGCGTTCCAGGCGTATCGCAACGGCCCAGCTCGTGCCTCCGACGCCGGCGAACACGGCGGTAGCCTCGACCGCGCCCGCGCGGGGCTCGCAGACCCGCAGACGCCGCAGGAGCAGAGTCGGCCGGGCGGTACGGCGGCGGACCGGGGTCACCCGGCGGGCTGCTCGGGTCAGCTCGGCCGCGACCGGGCCGGCCGACTCGGGCACGCAGAGCGGCCGGAGCTGGCCGGGCGGCCGGAAGCCGTTGACGATCTCCAGGAAGGTGCGGACGAACCGGTGTGCGGCCCGCGTTCCCTCGGGTGCGGCGGACGCGAGGGCTGACGCGGGGGTGCCGGTCCAGCGTGGCCAGGCGGGTGCCGGGTCCGGGGCGCGGCCGGCGGGGCGTGCGGCGGCACCGCGGCGCGGATCGCTCAGGTCGAGGGTGAGCTGCCCGACGGGACTCCACAGCGGCTCCTCGTCGACGCACGGCGGGTCGAGTGGCGGGGCGGGCCGGAGACGGACCGGCGGGCGGGGTGCGCGGGGACGGCGGGTGTCGACCATCTCGAATCCTTGCGTTTGCCTTCGTTTGCCTCCGACAGGGCTTCATCTTCCCGGAATGGCGTCACCGGCGTCAATGGCCGACGGTCCTCGGGTGGTCACTCCTCGTCGCGCTCACCGAGCGGGTTCCCGCGTACCCACTCCGCCGTCTCGGCGTACTTCCGCTCGATGTATTCCTCCAGCCGGGAGCGCTCGACCCGCCACTGCCCCCGACCGCCGATCTTGATCGCCGGCAGCTCGCCACTGCGAACCATGTGGTAGACCTGCGAGTCCGAGACGTTCAGCTCGGCGGCGACGTCGGACAGCAGCAGGAACCTCGACTCCACGGTGACTCCCGGGGTTGGCTTCGTTTGCCTTAGTTTGCCATCACCGGCTGACATCGCCCCATGCCCGTTCGCCTGACACACCGGCGGGAGACTTCACCCGCGCGGATGCCGGGTGTATGACGGTCCTGGCGTACGGCATGATCGGCGCCCGGAGCCGGCGTCCGCCGGTGAGTGGCCTGAATGCGGGAGTGACCGGTGACCGACGAGCTTGTCCGGGTGTACCTGCCGGCGACCGTACCCATGCTCGCCCGGCTGCGCGAGGAGGGGCTGACCGCCGAGGCGGCGCACGCGGTCACCCCGGAACTGCGCGAGTGGTACGCCGAGGGCGACGAGGAGGAACTGGAGTACGTGGCCTTCACCCGGGCCGCCCAGGACGCGCTGTTCCTGCTCCGGAGCGACCCCGCCGCGCCCCGGCGACGGGTTGTCGTCTCGGCCGACCTGCCCGCCCGGGCGGTCGGACGGGTCGGCGGCGAGCTGGGGTCCAGCGTGGTCCGGCCGGCCGGACCGGTGCCGGTGAAGTCGGTCGCCGCGCTGCACGTCGACGGCGCGGAGGCGGTCGAGGACGTGGCCGCCGCCGTCGAGGTGGTGGCCGAGGCCCAGGCCGGGGACCCGGACGCCCAGTTCACCGTCGACGGCGCCGAGGACCACGAACTGGAGTGGTACGACGTGACCGAGCTGGACCTGCTGCTGCGCGAGGCCGGCTGAGCCGGCGGCTCAGGACGCCGCCGGCTCGTCCGTCTCGTCCTCGACCGGGCGGGGGCCGAGCGTGCGGCCGAACACGATGAGCGTGGTCAGCGCGCCCACGAAGAGCACCCAGATCCCGTTGTCCACCCGCGAGGTGCCGAGCGCGGTCTGCGCGACCTCGTCGGCCTCGCTGAGCGCGGCGGCCAGGTCGAGCAGCCCGCGGCCGCCGATCCGGATGATCACCTCGGTGAGCAGCAGGAGCAGGCCCGCGCCCGCGCCGGCCACCAGGTAGGCCGGCCAGCGCAGCGGCGACGCCACGCCGTCGCGGCGCTCCGCCCGGCGGCGGGACCAGGTCAGATAGAGGTACGCGGCGAGGCCGGCGAGCAGGCCGGCGAGCAGCGATTCGGTACGCGAGACCCACTTGGCGGCGTCGAGCACCGACTGCTGGGTCTCCCCGGCGCCGAACAGGTCGGACAGCGGGTCCCGGGCGCGGCTGAACAGCACCACGAAGATCTGCGCGGTGAGCGTCGCAGCGGTGATCGCACCCACCACCCGGGCCTGACGCGCGCCCGCCATCGCGCCGCCGATGATCGCGGCTGCCGCCGTGGTCCCGGCGATCGTGTTCGTGGTGGCGTTGTCGGCGTACGTCAGGTTGATCGCCACCGCGGCGAGCAGCCCGACCACCAGGCCGGTCCCGACGGCGGCCAGGAACCGCAGCGTGGCCCGGCCGAGCCGGTTGGTCGCGGCCAGGGCGACGGTGGCGCCGGTGACCAGCGCCGCGGTGATGACGCCGGGCAGCGCGTACGCGGAGAGGCTGATCGCGGTCACGCCGGCCGCGGTCGAGTGGATCGCCTCGCGGGTCGACCAGAGCATGGCGGCCAGCCATCCGAGCGAGAGCAGGGCGAGTACGAGCGCGCCCGGGGCGAACTCCGGCCGACCGCCGGTGACAGTCCCCTCGTCCGGATGCGCGGGTCCGGCTGCGTTCTCGCCCGACGGTGTCTCTCCCGCCGGTGTCTCGGCCAACGGTGCCTCTCCCGAGGACGCCTTGACGGAGGACGTCTCGACGGTGGCCCCGTCGCCCGTGGTCGGCCCGACGGTCTCGGGCTGATCCGTCTCCGCGGCCGTGGAGCTGCCGGGCTGGTTGCTCATCGTCTTCCCTTCGACGGTCGCCGGATCCCCGAGCCGGGCCGGGCAGGTCACCGGTCATCCAGCGTACGCGGCGCATCACCACTCCTCGGGCGGGCCGTGTGCCGTGTGCGCGTTGATCGACTGCAGTACGGCGATGTGGTGGCATCCCGAGGGCCCGGATACCGCCATTTCCCGAGGTGGAGTGGATCAGTGGCCGATAACCGCCAGCCGGGCGGGCCGTGTGGTGCCGTTGGTCGACTCCAGCTCGGGGAGGTGCCACCCGGAGGCCCGGAACGCCGCCACCCCCGAGGGTGGGCTGGATCAACGGTCGAGTAAGCGCCGACGAATCGTCGACCAACTGGGGTGCGATCCGATGTTTCGTCGGATCCGGGCGGGTTGGGGCCGACGGTCCGGAGATGAACCGGCCGTCCGGTGTGCCAGGGAGGCGCGCCCGGCGAGGGCTTGTCGTGACAGAATCGGGGCCAGGTCCCGCCGCCGCCCACCCCGCGGCGCCCCGGTGTCCGGCCGCCCGGCCGGCGCCCGCGGGTCCGGTTTCGCCGTCGCCGTCGAGATCGCCAGGAGCCTGTTGATGGACGCCGTGTTCTCCGTACCCGAGCCGCTCAACGAGCCGGTCCACTCCTACGAGCCCGGCAGCGCCGACCGGGAACGGCTCCAGCGGCGGCTGGCCGAACTGGCCGCCGAGCGGATCGAGCTGCCCATGACGATCGCCGGTGAGCGGCGGATGGCCGGCGGCGCGTCGATCGACGTGGTGCAGCCGCACAAGCACGCCCACGTTCTCGGCGTCACCGGGCACGCCACCCACGACGACGCCCGCGCCGCGGTGCAGGCCGCCAAGGACGCCGCGCCGATGTGGCGCGCGCTGCCGTTCGAGGAGCGGGCCGCGATCTTCCTGCGCGCCGCCGACCTGCTGGCCGGCCCCTGGCGGGACACGCTCAACGCGGCCACCATGCTCGGCCAGTCCAAGACCGCCGTGCAGGCCGAGATCGACTCGGCGTGCGAGCTGATCGACTTCCTGCGCTTCAACGTGCACTTCGCCCGGCGGCTCCTGGCCGAGCAGCCGCTGTCCTCGCCCGGGGTCTGGAACCGCCTCGACCACCGGCCGCTGGAGGGCTTCGTCTACGCGATCACCCCGTTCAACTTCACCGCGATCGCCGGCAACCTGCCGTCCGCGCCGGCCATGCTCGGCAACACGGTGGTCTGGAAGCCGTCCCCGACGCAGCAGTTCGCGGCGCACTTCACCATGCGCCTGTTCGAGGCCGCCGGCCTGCCGCCCGGCGTGATCAACATGGTCACCGGCCGCGGCGAGGAGGTCTCCGAGGTGGTGCTCGCCGACCCGGACCTGGCCGGCATCCACTTCACCGGCTCGACGAAGGTGTTCCAGCACCTGTGGAAGACCGTCGGCGACAACATCGCCCGCTACCGCGGTTACCCCCGCCTGGTCGGCGAGACCGGCGGCAAGGACTTCGTGGTCGCGCACACCAGCGCCGACGTGGACGCGCTGCACACCGCGCTGATCCGGGGCGCCTACGAGTACCAGGGGCAGAAGTGCTCGGCTGCCTCGCGCGCGTACGTCCCGCGGTCGATCTGGGAGGGCGGGCTGCGCGACCGGCTCGCCGCCACCGCGGACTCGCTGACCTACGGCGACGTGACCGACTTCAGCAACTTCGGTGGCGCGGTGATCGACGACAAGGCGTTCGGCCGGCACACCGCCGCGCTGGAGCTGATCAAGGGTGACGACTCCTGCCGCATCCTGGCCGGCGGCACCGCCGACGACTCGGTCGGCTACTTCGTCCGGCCGACGCTGTTCGAGTGCTCCGACGCGGCGCACGAGACGTTCACCACCGAGTACTTCGGGCCGATCCTCGGCGTGCACGTCTTCGACGACGCCCGCTTCGACGAGGTGGTCACCCAGGCCGAGTCGATCGCGCCGTACGCGCTGACCGGGTCGATCTTCGCGACCGACCGCCGGGTGGTCGACCAGGTGGCGGAGAAGATGCGGTACGCGGCCGGCAACTTCTACATCAACGACAAGCCGACCGGCGCGGTGGTCGGGCAGCAGCCGTTCGGCGGCGCCCGGGCCAGCGGCACCAACGACAAGGCGGGTTCCTGGCACAACCTGGTCCGCTGGATGTCGCCTCGGACGATCAAGGAGACGTTCGTTCCGCCGACCGATCACACCTACCCGCACATGGGCTGAGACGCTCGAAGAGGGCCCGTCCCGGCCGGGACGGGCCCTCTTCCTCATCCGACAGTGCACATCGGACCGGTCCGCGGGTGCCGAAATAGGCAAATCCTGGACGCCAGAGCCGACAAAGTGGCAGCTTAGAGGGCATGGCGGATTCCGGAGTCAACCCGACGGCGGCAGCTTTGCTCGGCCTGCTGCACGACGGCCCGATGACTGGCGGCCAGTTGATGGCCGCGGCTGAGCGCCGGCTGGCGCCGTACTGGTCGATGACCCGCAGTCAGGTCTACCGGGAGCTACCGGTCCTGGCCGAGAAGGGTCTGGTGCGTCTCGGCAAGCCCGGGCCGCGCATGAGTCAGCCGTACGCGCTGACAGCTGCCGGTAAACGGACATTCTCCCGCTGGCTGGCGGAGAATCCCGGCAAGGACACCATCCGTAACCCGATAGCGCTACGGATGGCGTTCGGCAACCTGCACTCGGCGAGCCAGCTCAAGAACCTCTACGCGACGGCGAACGAGTACCACACCGAGGCGCTGGCGGCGGTGCGGGAGCAGGTCAAGAACGCCAAGAAGGAAGGCGAGAGCTACGACGCCAGCGCGCTGGAGTTCGCCGTCGCCTACCACAAAGCGGCGCTGTCCTGGCTCAAGACCGCGCCGGTCGGCTGACCACCTGCAGCAGGTTGAGGGAACGACGCAGTAGTCTTGTCTGTCGTGACCGCTGCCGATTACGCCGAACAGCTCAAGGAACTCGACGCCACGCTGCGCAACATCGAGGCCGTGCTCGACCTCGACAAGCTGCGCGAGCAGAAGGCACGGCTGGAGCAGGAGGCCTCCGCGCCCGACCTCTGGGACGACCAGGCCAAGGCGCAGCAGGTGACGTCGCAGCTGTCGTACGTCAACGGCGAGATCACCAAGCTCGGCGACCTGCGCTCCCGGCTCGACGACGCCGGGGTGCTGCTGGAGCTGGCCCAGGCGGAGGACGACCCGGGCGCGCTGACCGAGGTCGAGTCGGAGATCGCCGGGCTGACCAAGGCCATCCAGGAGATGGAGGTCCGCACGCTGCTCTCCGGCGAGTACGACTCGCGGGAGGCGCTGGTGGCGATCCGGGCCGGGGCCGGCGGCGTGGACGCCGCGGACTTCGCCGAGATGCTGCTGCGGATGTACCTGCGCTGGGCCGAGCGGCACGGCTACCCGACCGAGGTCTACGAGACCTCGTACGCCGAGGAGGCGGGCCTGAAGTCGGCCACCTTCACGGTGAAGGTGCCGTACGCCTACGGCACGCTCAGCGTGGAGTCCGGCACGCACCGGCTGGTGCGGATCAGCCCGTTCGACAACCAGGGCCGCCGGCAGACCAGCTTCGCCGGCGTCGAGGTGCTGCCGGTCACCGAGCAGACCGACCACATCGACATCCCGGAGAACGAGGTCCGGGTGGACGTCTACCGGTCGTCCGGGCCGGGTGGGCAGAGCGTCAACACCACCGACTCGGCGGTGCGGCTGACCCACATCCCCACCGGCATCGTGGTGACCTGCCAGAACGAGAAGTCCCAGCTGCAGAACAAGGCCTCCGCGATGCGGGTGCTCCAGGCCCGGCTGCTGGAGCGCAAGCGGCAGGAGGAGGAGGAGAAGATGGCCGGCCTGAAGAGCGGCGGCACCAGCTCCTGGGGCGACCAGATGCGCTCGTACGTCCTGCACCCGTATCAGATGGTGAAGGATCTGCGTACCGAACAGGAGACGGGCAATCCGTCCTCGGTCTTCGACGGTGACCTGGACAGCTTCATCGAGGCCGGAATCCGCTGGCGGAAGCAGCAGCAGCTCAGCGCTGACGGTGCGTGATCACGTTCGGACTGAGCGCGTCATCGATCCCGTTCTGACCGGGTAAATCGATGACGCGCACCGCTTCGGCGGGCCTGGGGGCTTGGCTCTGCGGTTACACCGCGTAGACTACCGACCCGTGATTCAGCTTGAGCAAGTGACGAAGACGTACCCGAAGGCGTCCCGGCCTTCGCTCGACAACGTGTCCGTCTCGATCGAGAAGGGCGAGTTCGTCTTCTTCATCGGTCCATCCGGCTCCGGCAAGTCCACCATCATCAAGTTGCTGCTGCACGAGGTCACGCCCAACAAGGGTCGCGTCGTCGTCAACGGCAAGGACGTGACGTCGATGCGTTCCTGGAAGCGACCACACTTCCGGCGTTCCATCGGCTGCGTCTTCCAGGACTTCCGGCTGCTGCCGAACCGCACCGCGTACGAGAACGTGGCGTTCGCGCTGGAGGTGATCGGCAAGACGAAGGCGGTCGCCCGCCGGGTCGTGCCGGAGGTGCTGGAGCTGGTCGGTCTCGGTGGCAAGGAGCACCGCTACCCGCACGAGCTCTCCGGTGGTGAGCAGCAGCGTGTGGCGGTGGCCCGGGCGTTCGTCAACCGGCCACTGATCCTGCTGGCCGACGAGCCCACCGGAAACCTGGACCCGGACACCTCGATCGAGATCATGCGCCTGCTGGACCGGATCAACCGCACCGGCACGACCGTCGTGATGGTCACGCACGACTCCAACATCGTGAACCAGATGCGGCGCCGGGTGATCGAGATCGAGAGCGGCCGCATCGTGCGCGACCAGGCCCGCGGCGTCTACGGCTGAGCCGTACGACGTTCCGTAGACCCTGACGACGAACCCTCACGCCGGAGAGCCGGAGGAATATCCCGATGCGGATGAAGTACGTCCTGTCCGAAGTACTGGTCGGGCTGTGGCGCAACGTCACCATGACCATCGCCATGATCATCACAATGGCGGTGTCGCTGTTCATGCTGGGCGGCAGCGGCCTTCTGTACCAGAAGGTCGGCGACATGAAGGACCTCTACTACGAGAACGTCGAGGTCTCGATCTTCCTGAAGACCGACGCCACCAAGGAACAGGTCGACGCGCTGGGTCAGCAGCTCGACCAGGACCCGCTGGTCAAGGACTCGACGTACGTCAACAAGGACCAGGCGTACGAGCGCTTCCAGCAGATGTACGCCGACGCCCCGGACCTGGTCAGCGCGGTCAAGCCGGACCAGCTTCCCGAGTCGTACCGGGTGAAGCTCAACGACCCCGAGCAGTACAAGGCGATCTACGACAAGTACAAGACCGCCGAGGGCATCGACACGATCGTCGACCAGAGCAAGCTGCTCGACAAGGTCTTCGGCGTGCTCAGCGGCTTCCAGAACGGCGCGCTCGCGATCGCTATGGTGATGGCCGTCGCCGCCCTGCTGCTCGTCGCGAACACCATCCAGGTGGCCGCGTACAGCAAGCGGCGTGAAGTGGCGGTCATGAAGCTGGTCGGCGCGTCGAACTGGTTCATCCAGGCGCCGTTCGTGCTGGAGGCGGTGGTGGCCGGTCTGTTCGGCTCCATCCTCGGCCTGCTGGCGTTGATCGCGGTGAAGGTGCTCGCGGCCGGCAGTTCGATGGCGGCCCTGGAGGGTCTGATCACCCCGATCTCCTGGTCCGACATCTTCCTGACCTTCCCGCTGATGGCCGCCGTCGGTGGCGTGGTCAGCGCGGTCACCGCCTGGGTCACGCTCCGCTTCTACCTGCGGGTCTAGTCACCCGTCCGGCTCCGGCAAGGGCCCTCCCGCGCGGAATAAACCGCGCGGGAGGGCCCTTGTGGTTCCGGTAGCATGATCTTCGCTCGCCGGCCGGTGGCCGGCGACGGACCGGGAGGGAGGTGGCGCCGATGCCACGGGAAAAGGGTCGCAAGGTGGTCGCCTCCAACAAGAAGGCGCGCCACGACTACGCCATCCTCGACACGTACGAGGCGGGCATGGCGCTGACCGGCACCGAGGTGAAGTCGCTGCGGGCCGGGCGGGCGTCGCTCGTCGACGCGTTCGCCCAGGAGCGTGACGGCGAGATCTACCTGCACGCCATGCACATCCCGGAGTACGCCCAGGGCACCTGGACCAACCACGAGCCGCGGCGTACCCGCAAGCTGCTGCTCAACCGGATCGAGATCGACCGGCTGCTGGGCAAGCTCAAGGAGAGCGGCCTGACGCTGGTGCCGTTGCAGGTCTACTTCTCCGACGGCTGGGCCAAGGTGGAGATCGGCCTGGCCCGGGGTAAGAAGTCGTACGACAAGCGCCAGGACCTGGCCAAGCGGGACGCCGCCAAGGAGATCGCCCGGGCGGTCGGCCGGCGCGGCAAGGGCATGGCTGAGTGATACGTCCGGTTCGTCCGGCTGCCCGCGTCGGGCGGGCCTCGGGATGAATCTGGTTGCGCCAGGCGTTAGGCTTGGTGTGCTGCCGACAGGGGCAGCGCTTCGAGGGGGTGACTGGTTTCGACTTCGTACGCAGCGACAGGGGAAGCGAGCCGAGGAAGCCGACGTCGTCTCGAGAATCGGTCGTCGGAAACCAATAAGCGCCAAGAACAATCGCGCTGACTTCGCTCTCGCCGCCTGAGGCGAGTAGCAAGTCTGTCGGCCTGGGAGCGCCTTCGACCCAGTTAGCCGGCATCAGCTAGAAGGCTGGCCAATCGGACCCGGTCGCGGGGTCCGTGCGGCGAGATCAATCAGCGACTGGGCCCGTCACACCAACTTGCTCGCGTGAGCGGTGGGGCCGAGTAGAGGCACAGCGAGCTGCGCTCGGAGAAGCCCTGACAAACCGGCGAAGGACCCGGGTTCGATTCCCGGCACCTCCACCACACGGCCTGTGCGCCCTGGTCCACGAGGACCGGGGCGCACAGTCGTCTGAGGCCTCTGAGCCAGCCGGGGCAGATGGTGCCAATGCGGCAGATGAGGCGCGTCGCAGCGCTGGACAGCGCCGCGTACCGGGTCCACCATCGCCATACGGGTTCGCCCAGCAGCGGGAGGTGTCCCATGGTCACCAGTCCGATCCAGCCGCCGATCTCCGTGCTCCCCACCGCTCCCGGTGACCTGCGCGCCCTCGCCCGGGCCACCGGCGGTCCGCGCTGGCGGGAGCGCCTGCTCACCGACCTCGACCCGGTCCGGCGGGGCTTCACCGAACACGTCCGCGTCACCGAAGGGCCGGGAGGCCACTACGCCGACCTGGTGCGCGCCGCGCCGCGGCTGCACCGGGGCGTACGCCTGCTGGTCGCCGAGCACGCCGCGATCCTGGCGGCGCTGGCCGCGCTCCAGCACACGGTCCGGCTGCCCGGGGCGTCCGCCGCCCAGGTGCGGGCCCGCACCGTGGACCTGCTGCGCGCGCTCGACCGGCACCGGCGGCACGGTGCCGACCTGCTCTGGGAGGCGTACCAGGCCGACCTCGGCGGCGAGGACTGAGCCCGGGGGAACCGGCCGGGACGCGCCGGCGTCCAACCGGTATGCGTCGCGTGCTCGCCCTGCTCGGGATCTCGTTGCTGACCCTCTCCGCCTGCGCCACGCCCGGCGCCGCTCCCGTCCGGACGCCGCCCACCGGCCCGGACCAGCGGCCCGCGTTCACCGAGCGGGCCGAGGAGGTCGCCGCCGGCTGGCGACCCGGGCCGGGCTGGCGCGACGGGTACGTGCCGCTCCAGGACGCCACTGTGCTCACCGGCGACCCGGGCTTCACCGACGAGACGAAGGTGGCGTTCGGGGCGGGCTGGTACCGGGACCAGATCCCGATCCCGGCCGCCGTGCCGAAGGACGGCACGATCCGGTTCCCCGACGGCACGCTGCGGGTGCCGTTGGTCAGCGCCGCCGACGCGTACGCCCAGCTCCGCCAGGGCGACCCGCCGCCCTGCGACGGGCGCCCCGCCGCGCCCGACCCGGCACCGACCGGACGGCCCGGCCCGAACGACCCGGTGTCGACCTCGGCGCCGACGCCGTGCGTCCCGCTCACCGTGACCGAGGTACGGCTGGGCAGCGCGCCGGTGTGGACCAGCCGGGGCCGCGCCGACGCGCCCGCCTGGCTGTTCACCGTGGACGAGCTGGCCGTACCCGTGGCCCGGATCGCCGTCGCGCCGCGCGTGACCGGCCGGGCGCCCGGCGGCGCGGTGCCCACCCGGCCGCTCCCGGCCGGCCTGGTGTCCGCTCAGCAGTTGCGGGCGGTCGACGGCAACCGGATCGACTACGTGCTCGGCGTCGGCGCCTGCGACGGCCCGCCCACCCCGCTCGTGCTGGAACGGCCGGACGTGGTGGTGATCGGCGGCGCCGTGATCGCCTCCACCGGCGTCTGCACCGCGCAGCTCGTGCTGAAGCCGGTCAGCGTCACGCTCGACGCGCCGCTCGGCGGCCGGGCCGTGCTGGACGCCGCCAGCGGCGCCCCGCTGATCGTCCAGCCCGGCTGAGTCTCAGAGGATCCGTGGCACGTCGGTGCTGATCGGCACCGGCAGCACCGTCGGCCGGTCCGCGGCCAATGCGGCGTCGAGCGCGGTGCCGAGCCCGTCCAGCGTGGTCACCGCACCGGCGCAGCCGTAGCCGTGCGCCACCGCCGTCACGTCCAACCCGGGCAGATCCAGCGCCGGCACACCAGGGGTGTGCTTCAGCTCGGCGAACGCCTTCAGGATCGCGTACTGCTGGTTCACCGGAACCACGACGGCGAGCGGCAGGCGCAGCCGCGCCGCCGTCCACAACGCCTGGACCGAGTAGTGGAACGAGCCGTCGCCGACCACCGCGACCACCGGGCGGCCGCGCCCGGTGTCGCGTTCGGCGAGCGCCATGCCGACCGCCGCCGGCAGCCCGAAGCCGAGCCCGCCGCTGGCCATCGTCAGGTACGAGCGCGGCCGCTCGATCGGCAGCCGGCGGCGCAGCGCGGCCAGGTTGGACGGCGACTCCTGCACCAGCACCCCGTCCGCCGGCCACGCGGCGGCGAGCGCGGCGAACAACGCGTCGGCGCTGGGCGGGTCAGCCTGCTCCGGCGGGGCCGGCTGCGGGCGCGGTGACGGCGCGGGACGGTCGGTCGCCGGCAGCCGCTCGCACAGCGCGGCCATGGTCAGGCGGGCGTCGCCGAGCAGGCTGTCCCCGACCGGGGCGCGGGCCGCCTCGTCCGGGTCGTCTGTGACGTGCAGCAGCCGCGCGTCGCCGGGCAGGTAGTCGCCCGGCACGTGCGGGTAGTAGCGGAACACCGGCGCACCCACCACCAGCACCACGTCGTGGCCGCGCAACGCCTCCGACAGCGGCCCGATCGCGTACGGCAGCACGCCCCGGAAGTGCGGATGCCGCTCGGGGAACACGGCCCGCTCCGGGGCCGGGGCGGCCCAGACCGGGGCGGCCAGACGCTCGGCCAGCGCCACCGCGTCCGGCCAGGCGTCCGACCGGTCCACCGCCGCGCCGAGCACCAGCGCCGGGGCACGGGCGGCGGCCAGCGCGTCGGCGAAGCTCCGCAGCCGGTCCGGGTCCGGCGCGATCCGGGTGGCGACGGTACGCACCTGCGGCGGCGGGTCGGCCGGGCGGTCCCAGTCGTCCATCGGCACAGAGAGGAAGACCGGCCCGGCCGGTGGCTGCACCGCCGAGGCGTACGCCCGCATGAAGGCCGCCGGGATGTCCTGCGCGCGGGCCGGCTCGTGGGCCCACTTGACGTACGGCTGGGCCAGCTCGACCGCCCGGGGGCTGGCCAGGCGCGGCTCGATCAGCAGCATCTCGCGGGTCTGCTGGCCGGCGCTGACGATCAGCGGCGTCCGGTTGTGCCAGGCGGTGACCAGGTTGCCCATGCCGTTGCCGGTGCCCGGCGCGGTGTGCAGGTTGACGTGCGCGGGCCGGCCGGTGCCCTGGGCGTAGCCGTCGGCCATCGCGACCGCCGACGCCTCCTGCAGCGCGTGCACGTAGTGGAAGTCGGCCGGGAACTCCTGCAGGAACGGCTCCTCGGTCGAGCCCGGGTTGCCGAAGACCGTGGTCAGCCCGAGCGCGCGCAGCAGGTCGT
Organism: Micromonospora sp. HB375; assembly: GCF_017872985.1. Taxonomy (NCBI): domain Bacteria; kingdom Bacillati; phylum Actinomycetota; class Actinomycetes; order Micromonosporales; family Micromonosporaceae; genus Micromonospora; species Micromonospora sp. HB375. The sequence goes on from NZ_JAGGJO010000001.1 coordinate 988,113, forward strand.
AGGTCGCCTCCCGCACCGTCGCCATCGCCGGCTGCCTCCGTCCTCCACGCGGATGCCGGAGACGGCCCGGTGCCCGGTCCCCCGACCAGCCGAATCTATCGGGCCGAGGCCGACTTTTCGGGCGCTTCCCGCGCTCAGGGCAGCGGGAACGGCAGCTTGATCCCGTCCAGCGCGTGCCCGCACCCGCACTCCCGCTCGGCGGGCAGCGCCGCCACGGCGTCCAGCAGCAGCCCGCGCAGCCGGTCGGTGTTCTCCGCGAAGACCCGGAACACCTCCTCGTGGGTGACCGACTCGCCCGCCTCGACGCCCGCGTCCAGGTCCGTCACCAGCGCGATCGACGTGTAGCAGAGCGCCAGCTCACGGGCCAGCACCGCCTCCGGGTGGCCGGTCATGTTGACGATCGTGCCGCCCATCGAGGCGAACCAGCGCGACTCCGCCCGGGTCGAGAAGCGCGGACCCTCGACCACCACGACGGTCCCGCCGTCCACCGCCGGCACGCCCCGCCCGGCCGCCGTGTCCAGCAGCGTGCGCCGTCCCACCGGGCAGTACGGATCGGCGAACGACACGTGCACCGCGCCCCGGTCGTAGTACGTCTGCACGCGCCCGCTGGTGCGGTCGATCAACTGGTCCGGCACCACGAACGTGCCCGGACCCAGCTCCGGCCGCAGGCCGCCCACCGCGCAGGGCGCCAGCACCTGGCGTACGCCCAGCGACCGCAGCGCCCACAGGTTCGCCCGGTAGGGGATCAGGTGCGGCGGGTAGCGGTGATCACGCCCGTGGCGGGGCAGGAACGCCACCCGGCGACCGCCCACCTCGGCGACGGTGATCGGGCCCGACGGCTCGCCGTACGGGGTGTCCACCACGTGCTCCACCCCGTCGAGCAGGGCGTAGAGACCCGACCCGCCGATCACCGCCAGTTCGGCCTGCGCCGCCATCCGACCCTCCCTCGATCCGTCGTGATCACCCGCCGTCAGACCTTAACCAGCGGGCCGGACGCAGGCTATGGTGCGTGACATGGCGTTGACAGGATGGACGGTCGACGGCCTCGGGCCCGTACGGGCGCACGGCTGACGGGTGTCGGACATGCAGAGTGAGGGGCAGGCGATCGGTGGCCGAGCCATGGAGTCGATGACCGGACGACTGCTGGTCGCGACACCAGGGCTCAAGGATCCGAACTTCGACCGTACGGTCGTGCTGCTCGTCGCCCACGAACCCGGCGGCGCCCTCGGGGTGGTGCTGAACCGCGCCACCGAGGTCTCGGTGGCCGACGTGCTCGGCGACTGGAGCGACCTGGCCCGCGACCCGGCCGTGCTGTTCGAGGGTGGCCCGGTGCAGCCCGACTCCGCCATCTGCCTGGCCCGGATGCGGCACCCCGTCCGGCCGGTCAAGGGCTTCCACCGCGTCTCCGGCGCGGTCGGCACCATCGACCTCTCCGTCGACCCGGAGAAGCTGCGCGAGGCGGTCGGTGGGATCCGGGTGTTCGCCGGCTACTCCGGCTGGGGCGCCGGACAGGTCGAGCGCGAGATCGAGGAGGGCTCCTGGTTCGTGCTCGACGCGCTGCCCGGTGACGCCTTCGTCGACCGGCCGGATGATCTCTGGCCGATGGTGCTGCGCCGGCAGGGCGGCATGATGGCGGCGGTGGCCCACTTCCCGCCGGATGTGGCACTGAACTGACCCCCTCGGTGGGGGACCCCCGCGAGATGACCATGCGGGGCGGCGTGTGTATAGTTCTTCCCGTGCCCGGGCGACCGGGTGCGAACGCAAGGGGCCGTGGCGCAGCTGGTAGCGCACCACACTGGCAGTGTGGGGGTCAGGGGTTCGAGTCCCCTCGGCTCCACCGATCGCACCGTTGTGCGAACCGGTGGTACTCCTGAGGTGCCCCCGTCCGTTTCGGGCGGGGGCATTGTCGTGTCGGCGGGGATCTTGAACGCGGGTACGACTCCCTGGTCGGTGAATCGGACTTCGGCGATGACGGGCTTGGAATTGAGCGAGTCGTTGGCGGAGTTCGCGGATGCGGGGTCCGGCGGTGGCGTCGTCCATGGTGCCGTTTTCGATTTGCCGTGTGGTAGCGGTCGATCGAGTTTTTCGGTGGCTCGTCCGGATGCTGCGCCACCTGAGCCTCAAGGACCGCAGCCTGGTCAGCCACACTCATCGACACGGCACCTACCGCACTGAATGCCTGTCGCGATCGGGCACGGAGCCAGGGGCGTCATGGGCGGTACACGTCAATTCGATAAGCACTTCCACAGCAGTGACGGTGTGAATGTCATCGTCAATGCGGTAGATGATCCGATAGGTGCCTCGCCGGGCGCTGAATCGATCTGACAATGGCGGCAGCAGACGCTTCCCGACCCGGCAGGGTTTCGCGCCAACGGCCCGGTCATGAACTCGTACGAGGCCACAGTGACGGCCGGGGCCTTACGCGACCGAGGCGCGACGGGCGCGAATGATCTCCGCGCGAGGGCGGGCAGACACCTCTTCACCTCGGCACGTTCCGCGTCGAGTCGGCCGGCCGCCACAGGGTGCCCGCATCCCCGAGAACCGCGACCCGTTCCTCCAGACGCTTCAAGTCCTCCACCGAGACCAGCACAGCGGACGGCCGACCATGCATGGTCACTTCGCTGCTGCGTTTGTGCAGTTCCCGTACGGCGTTGGAAGCCCCGTGACGGAGCTGCGAGTCGTCGAAGACGTCGTCGAGCACGAGTGTTGCCCGGCTTGGGACCACGGCCCCGGCAAAGTCGTTAGGTGCCGAACAATGCCAGCGGGCGGGTGCTGTCGCGGGCGTGATGCCGGTTGGCGGCGGTCGGTGTTGCGGTCGGTGTCGCAGGTAGCAGAGCCGGTACGCAGGACAGTGACGAGACCAGCGATGATGGCAGCGCGGCCTTGCTGCCACCAACAGCGGCGCTTCTACCTCAAGCCCCACACGTCAAACACTGTCACGACTTGCCTGGGCGAGGATCTGACCGAGGGGCAGCGCCAGTCAGGTGAAAGCTCATTGACCAAGGTCACCATTGGCTCCTACCATCTGCCCACGCGCTTTGCCGTACGGGGGCAGATGGGCAACCGCTGAACCCTGCGCGAGAACGACTTCATCGCATGGTTCACGGGGGAGCAACACAAATGACGATGGCGCACGCCCGCATCGCGCAGGGCGCCACTTTGGCGATCCTGGCGACGTTACTCTCAGTCGTTACATCACCACCTACCGCCGCTCATGCTGCGGATTGTCCGTCCGGAGTGGTCGCCGAGAGTGAGCCGGCTGCCGAGACAGAGGCGGCGGCACAGCGCCTCGCGGAGCTCTGTGACAAGCCCGTCGAGGTCCTCGCCGAAGCCGATGAGACCACCAAGGTCGTCGCCCTGCCCAGCGGCGACTTCTCTATGGAGACCTACCTCGAGCCGCAGCGCGTCGAGCGAAACGACCGCTGGATCGCGCTGGACACGAACCTCGAGCGCGGCGCGGACGGCCGGTTCCGGCCCAGGGCTGCGGCCGACGTGTCGTTCTCGACCGGTGGCACCGGCCCGCTGGCGACCTACCGCGAGGGTGGCGCCGACTTCACGCTGACCTGGCCCGCGCCGCTGCCGGCCGGCGTCGTGCGCGAGGACTCGGTCACGTACCCGGAGGTTCACCCGGGCGTGGACCTGGTGGTGCGTGCCGTGCCCGGCGGCTTCTCGCACGTGCTCGTAGTGAAGAACGCCGAGGCTGCCGCGAACCCCGAGGTGCGCGAGACGGCCTACGTCATCGGCGGCTCGGCGACCGTGACCGAGACCAACGACGAGATCGTCATCAAGGGCCCGGCCGGTGTGATCGCCGGCGCTCCCAAGGCGATGGCCTGGGATTCGACCCGGCAGGTCCGTGACCCGCAGACCGCCGCGCTGCGCCGGGAGGATCCCGAGGGCCTCGCCCCACCGCGGGTGGCCGAGCCGTCCACCGCCGAGGCTCCGAGCGAGTTCGCCCGCCGGTCCGACCTGGACGTACGGGTTGCCGGCAAGAGGCTGACGGTGAGCGTCGACGAGGATCTGCTGTCCGCGCAGTCGACGTTCCCTGTCTACATCGACCCGACCTATTCGAAGTACTACGCGAAGTGGATTCCGGTCAACGACTCCCGGCCGGACACCAAGTGGGTCTCCGGCGACGCCTGGCCGCGTGAGGTCATCCGGATCGGGTCCAACTACGACAACTACGGCGACGTGTGGCGCGCGCACATGCAGTTCGACATCAGCGCGCTCAGGGGCAAGCGGGTCATCAATACGCCCAGCGTCGACGCCTACCTGACGCACAGCGCCTGGTGCGCCGGTGAGTCGCTGGCGCTCTGGCAGACCAACGCCATCGACGGCAACACCCCGACCTGGAACGGCATGAAGGGCAAGTGGCTGCACGGCAAGGCGATCCATACCAAGACAGTCAAGGTGAACAGCGGCTGCAGCGGCCAGAAGCCGGCCTGGGTCAAGTTCAACGCGGGCGGTGTGAAGACCCACGTGCAGCGGCATGCCGACGAGAACTACAGCACCATCACATTCGGCCTGCGGGTGCCCACCGAGAGCGGCGGCCACTGGGTCAAGGCCGAGCGCGGCAAGATCAAGCTGGTCGTCGAGTACCAGTCGAAGCCGACCTCGCCGGTGCCGGTGCGCACCGCGCCGGGCGGTAACTGCGCCGCCTCGCCCGGTCCTTGGATCAACGACAGCACCCCGGCCCTGTACGCCACGGCAACCGACGCCGACAACTCGGTGCGGCTCGTCTTCGACGTGAACGGCCCGACGGCGCCGGCCGACTACACCTCCGCCGCGGTGGCCTCGGGCAAGGAAGCGACCTGGACCACCCCGGTGCTCGCGGACGGCAGCTACAACTGGAGGGTCTACGCCACCGACGGCACGGACAAGACCGGCTGGAGCAAGACCTGCTACTTCCGGCAGGATCACACGCCGCCCACCCTGCCGGTGATCGCCCGCAAGGCCGGCACCCCGACGCCCGAGCTGGGCAAGCCGGTGACCCTCACCTTCTCGTCGACCGACGCGCTCTCCGGCGTCGAGCGCTTCGACTACGGCATCGGCGTCGACGTGAAGTCGTCGAACGTCACGGCGTCGGCCGGCAAGGCGGAGGTCACCTTCACCGCGGACAGCGGGCTGACACAGATCTACGTGTGGGCCCGGGACAACGCCCTCAACTCTTCGTCGCGGGCGATCTACAACATCTTCACCGGGCGGGTCACGCCGGTCGAGCCGATGGCCGTCTGGCGGATGACCAGCAACCTGCGTGACGACTCCGGCACCATCGACGACGAGGGCAACACCAGTGAGGCGTCCACCGCGAAGGACCTGCGGTGGACGGTCTCCGGCACGCCGACGTACTCGGCGGACCGGCTGAACCACGGCAGCACCGCGCTCGACCTGACCGGTACGGGCTGCGCCACCACGATTCCGGTGGTGCGCAGTGACGCGGCGTTCACCGCCACGGCCTGGGTCAAGCTGACCAGCAAGGCGGCCGGGTCGAACCGCACCGTGCTGGCCGTCGCCGGCACCAACGCGCCGGCCTTCGCGCTCTCCTACGACCAGGCCAGTGACCGCTGGCAGACGGCGATCACCAACGCCGACTCGGCTACGGGAACCTCAACGATCGCCCGCGGCACCACCTCCCCGCCGCTCAACGGCTGGCAGCATGTGGCGACCACGGTCGACCCGGTCGGCAAGACGATGCGGCTCTATGTGGACGGCGCAGTACAGGCGACCACCGCGATCGGCGCCCTGCCGTGGCGCGGCACCGCCCGCACCCTGGTCGGCTGCGGCGGTACCGCCGGTGTGATCAATGAGCATCTGATCGGCGCGGTGGACGACGTCGCGATGTGGAGCGGCCTGCTCAGCGACGCGCAGATCGCCGCGGCGCGCGACGAACTGCCGGCCGGTGTCGCTGCGGCCTGGAAGCTACGCGGCACCGGTGACGACGCCAGCAACCACGGCCACACGCTGACCGTGCCCGCCCCGGCGACGCCGCCTACGCCCGAGCCAACCCCGGAGCCCGAGGTCACCGACGACCCGGCACCCGATCCGGGCCCGGGCGGTGGCCCGACCCCGCCGCCGGGCGAGGAGCCGACGCCCGAGCCGACCGAGACCGGCGACCCGAACGAGCCGGACCCGACCGGTAGTCCCGAGGTGCCTGAGGAGACCGAGGAGCCGTCGCCGGATCCGTCCGAGGAACCGACCCCCGAGCCGACGCCGGCACCGACGGTTCCCATGGAGTGGACCGACGACGCGTACGGTCGGCCGGGCTCCGCCTGGTACGTCAGCGGTGACCGGTGCGCCACCACGCAGCACAGCGTGATCCGCAGCGACGAGTCGTTCACGCTCGCCGTCTGGGCCCGTCTGGACGACCCGAGCGCGATGAACCAGACGATCATCGGCACCGACGGCAACCGGGTCAGCGGCTTGTTTCTCGGCGCCCGCACGAACGCTGCCGGCGTACCGTTCTGGGCGCTCATGATGAAGGCCTCCGACTCCGAGACCTCGACCTCGGAGTGGGCGGGCGGCAGCACCGACGCGTTCGCCGCGACGGTGGGCAAGTGGACGCACCTGACCGCCACCTACAACGCCACCACCAAGACGATGTCGCTGTTCGTGAACGGCGCGAAGGCGGCGTCCGTGGTGCGGTCGACCGGCGCGAACTGGAACGCGTCCGGTGTGCTCAGCCTCGGCTGCGCCAAGTACGCCGGCGCGCGCAACGACTTCTTCCGAGGCGCGATCACCGATGTGAAAGTGTGGCGCGGCGCGCTCACCGACGCCGCGGCTGCCGCCGTGAAGAACGCCAACCCGCCGGTCAGTGTGCAGGCCTGGTACCCGCTGGAGGGGCCGCGTGCCGAGGAGCCGACCAACCTGGAAGACCGCTCCGGCAACGCCAGGCACCTCTCGATGGCCTCCGGTGAGCCGCACTGGGAGCAGGACCGGTTCGCCAGCCGCAACGGCGCGCTGGGCCTGGCCCTCGACGAGGGCTCGTGCGCCGAGACCAATGCGCCGGTGATTCAGGCGAACGAGTCGTTCTCGGTCGCCGCCTGGGTATCGCTGGACGACCTGACCGGCGACCGCACCGTGCTGTCGCAGTCGGGCAGCGTCAAGCACCGCTTCCTCATCGAGTACGCGGCCGGCGTCGGCCGGTTGCGGGTGGTGATGACCGGCGGTGACTCCGCTGACGCGCCGACCGCGGAGGTGCGCTCGCTGGCCGCCCCGGCGGCTGGCGCATGGACGCACGTGGCGGCGGTCTTCAATGGGCTGACGAACAAGCTCACGTTCTATGTGGACGGCGAGCCGCAGGGTGAGGGCACCACACTGACCGGCTCGCTGTGGTCTGGATCCTCCCCGCTTCGAGTCGGTTGTCTCGCCCTGACCGGCGGGACCCGCTCCAACTACCTGGGCGGCATCGTCGACGACGTCCGCGTCTGGACCTCGACGGTCGACCCCGACCTCTTCGGCACCTTCGCCCACGCCTGACCGGAGAACGTTCATGACTGAGAAAAAGAAGTTCTTCTCATCAGACCGGCGCGGGTTCGCCCTGGCTGCCTCGGCTTTGATGCTGACCTCTTTCCTGACCTACAACTGGGTCGCCGAGGCGCTGGACGGCGAGCGGGACAGCCAGTCCGTCGCCGCCACCAACTTCGGCACCGTCAAGGTCGACCCGGTCCCGCTGCCCGCCGACGGCGGCGCCTGGAAGGGGCCGGAGAAGGGCCGCTGGCCCGCCGCCGGCTCCACCGAGATCGTCCTGGCCGGCGCCGCCGGCCGCGCGGTCGAGGGCAAGGCTGGCTCGATCACGGTGCGGGTCAAGGCCATACCCGGCAAGAAAGCGCCGGACCGGGTGCGGGTCACGTCCCTGCCCGAGGAGCAGTCCACCAAGCTGGGGTTGAGCGGCCCGGTGCTCGCGGTCGAGGGCGACCAGCCCGGCGACGTGGAGACCGAGGTCGACATCGACAGCTTCAGCCAGATGTACGGCGGCGGCTGGGCGGGCCGACTCAACCTCAGCCGTTTGCCGGCGTGCGCGGCGACGACCCCGCAGAAGGCGGAGTGCCAGGACGCGGTGCCGCTGAAGACGGCGAAGCAGGCGACGACGCTGGCGGCGCCGATGGCGCTGACGGCGGCGGGGCCGACCATGCTCGCCCTTTCCGCGGACACCGAGTCCGGTGAGGGCGACTACAAGGCCAGCGACCTGCAGGCGTCCGGCTCGTGGACGGCCGGCGACAGCTCAGGGGCGTTCAACTACTCGAATGCCATCAAGGTGCCTCCGGCGCCCGGCCCGGTGCCGGACGTCGCGCTGAACTACTCGTCGCAGATGGTCGACGGCCGGATGGCGGGCAACAACAACCAGGCGTCCTGGGCCGGCGACGGCTGGGACTACACCCCCGGCTACATCGAGCGCAGCTACGTCACCTGCCAGGACGACGTGGACAAGGTCGCCGGCAAAGACCCGAACAACAAGGACAAGAAGACTCTCGACCAGTGCTGGAAGGACAAGTCGCCGAACATCACCGTCTCGCTGAGCGGAACGAACACGGCGCTGGTCAAGGACGACGCGACGGGCACTTGGCGGCCCGCCGCGGACGCCAACTGGAAGGTGCAGCTGGAGGGCTCGCCCGCCAAGAAGGGCACCGCGACCACCGAACGGTGGATCATCACGACCCCGGACGGCACCCGTAACTTCTTCGCCGCCGAGGTCGCCACGTCCAACTCGCGGTGGTCGGTGCCGGTCTTCGGCAACCACGACGGCGAAGACTGCCACGCCGACGTGTTCAAGGACTCGTCCTGTCAGCAGGTCTGGCGCTGGCTGCTGGACAAGCAGATCGACGTCCACGGCAACATGACCCGCTACTTCTACAAGAAGGAGACCGGGCACTACGGCGCGGCCGGCGACAAGAGCAACCGCGTCTCGTTCGACCGCGGCGGCAACCTCGAGCGCATCGAGTACGGCCTGCACACGGCGTACCCGGACGTCGCGGCCACCGGCCGGATCATTTTCAGCACAGCGGACCGGTGCTTTGCGACCGAGTGCTACTCCGACGGCAAGCCGGTCACCGCGAACTGGCCCGACGTGCCGTGGGACAAGGAGTGCACCGCCGAGCCGTGCACCGACAAGCTCGCGCCGGTCTTCTACTCCATCAAGCGGCTCACCAAGATCACCACTCAGATCCGCACGAGCGCGACCGGGTTCGACCCGGTCGAGTCATGGACGCTCGACCAGGAGTTCAAGGCGCCCAAGGCGGCGCGCTCCGCGTCGCTGTGGCTCAAGTCGATCACGCACGCCGGGCACGTCGGTGGCACCGTCACCGACCCGCCGGTGGTGTTCACCGGCGTCGAGCTGGCCAACCAGGTCAACGCGATCGCCGGAACAGAGTTCTTCTCCCGCTGGCGGGTCCAGAACATCCGCACCGAGTCCGGCGCGGACATCTTCGTCAGCTACTCGGACGCCGACTGCGACGCGAACGACCTGCCGGCTGTGGAGAACAACAGCCGGCTCTGCTACCCGGTGTACTGGACCCCGGACGGCTACTGGGACCCGACCAGGGATTGGTTCCGCAAGTACGTGGTCAAGGAGGTCACCACGTACGAGAACACCGCCGGCCAGCCGCCGGTGACCACCCGCTACGCGTACTCGAACGAGGGCACCAATACCAACGTGCTCTGGGGCTGGGACGACGGCGAGTTCACCAAGAAGAAGCACCGCACCTACGGTCAGTGGCGGGGCTACTCCCGGGTGACCGCCACGGTCGGCGGCACGCAGGCTCCGCTGGTCACCCGCAAGCAGTTCTTCCGTGGCCTCGACGACCAGCCGCTGCCCGGCGACAAGACCCGCAGCGTGCAGGTCATCGACTCGGCCGGCAACAGCTACACCGACCAGCCCGCGCTCGCCGGCTCTACGCTCGAGGTGGCCTCGCTCGACGGCACCGCGGTCGTCGAATCGTCGATCACGTCGTACTGGGTCAAGCAGACCGCGACCCGCACGCGTACCGGCGGATCGGACCGGGCGTACAAGATCGCTCCGTCGGTGAAGAAGGAGCGCCGCCTGCTCGCACCCGGCACCTGGGAGCAGAGCGAGACCCGGACGACGTACGACGACGAGGGCTACGCCGAGGTCGCGTACGAACTGGGCGACACAAGCAAGACCGGCGACGAGTCGTGCACCCGTAACACGTACGTGCAGAACGACGCCCTCTGGTTGCGCGGGTTGGTGTCGCGGAGCGAGACCGTGTCCAAGGCCTGTGGCGCGACGGTGTCCCGGCCGGCCGACGTCGTCGCCGACGTCAAGACCTACTACGACGGGTCGGACACACATGGCGCGGTGCCCAGCAAGGGCAGGGCGACCCGAGTCGACACGCTCGACGAGTGGATGGACGGCGCGCCGAAGTACACGGTGACCACCCGGGCGGCCTTCGACGCGCTGGGCCGGCCGACCAGCAACACCGACTCGCTCGGCAAGACCAGCAAGACGTACTACACCCCGGCGGGTCCCGGCCCGGTCACCCAGACCCGGACGCGCAACCCACTCGAACACGAGGTGATCACCGACCAGAACCCGGCGTGGGCCACGCCCACCTCGATCCTGGACGCCAACAACAAGCGCACCGACCTGGAGCACGACCCGATGGGCCGGCTGGCGAAGGTCTGGCTGCCCGGTCGAGCCAGGACCGCCACGCCGAACCTGGAGTTCTCCTACCTGGTCCGCAACAACGGGCCGCTGGCGGTGACCACCAAGCGGCTCGGCCCGAACAACAACCAGATCAGCGAGATCGGCCTGTTCGACTCGCTCTACCGGTCGGTGCAGGTCCAGGAGGACGCGCAGAAGGACAAGGACGGCAAGGACGCCCGCCTGGTCACCGGCACCGGCTACAACGACCGCGGCCAGGTCGAGTACAAGTCGGACGGCAACTACGCCCTCGGCAGGCCGGGCACCGGACTGGTGAACATCACACCGGGCGAGGACCGCAGCCGGACCGTGTCGACCTACGACCGGCTGGGGCGCGTCGTGGAGGAGGCGCTCTGGTCGCACAATGTCCGCAAGTGGGGCACCACCACGGCGTACGGCGGAAACTCGGCGGGCTGGCAGGTGGCCGTCACGCCGCCGAAGGGCGGCACCGCGACCGCGACCATCGAGAACGTCGACGGCGACGTCATCGAGGAGCGGGAGTTCCACGGGCCCGAGCCGGAGGGCGCGTTCGACAAGACGTCGTACACATACACGCCGCGCGGCGACGTCGAGACCGTGGTGAAGGGGGCCCTCACCTGGCGGTACGAGTACGACCTGCGCGGTCGTGAGATCAAGACGGTCGACCCGGACAAGGGCACCACGGTGCTCGAGTACAACAACGGCGACGACGTCACCAAGTCGACCGACGCCGAGGGCGACATGGTCTCGACCACCTACGACGACCTGGGCCGCCAGAAGCAGCGCCTGTTCAACGGCGTCAAGGCGGCGGAGTGGACCTACGACACTGTCGCGAAGGGACACCTCAGCAAGTCGACCTCGATCGTCGGCGGGCACTCCTTCACCAAGGAGATCTTCGAGTACAGCGACGCGTACCAGGTCGTCGACGAAGAGGTCACCATCCCGGCGATGCCGGGGCTGACAGGGCTCGCCGGCACCTACGTCGCGACGTACACGTACACCGCGAACGGCCTGCCGTTGCGTTCCAGCTTGCCGAAGATCGGCCCGATGGAGAAGGAGGGCCTGACCCGCACGTACGACGACCTCGGCAACGTGGTCAAGCTGGCGGGCACCTCCTCGCCGTCCGGCACCACCCGCACGTACGTCGACCGGACCACCTACTCGCCGTACGGCGAGGTGCTCAACCGCTGGCTCGGTACTCCGGTCGGGGACAAGCCGCAGGCGTACCAGAACTACGTCTACGACGACGCCACCCGGCGGCTGTCGGAGTTCCGGTTCGACCGCGACGGCAGCGTGCCGAACGTGGCCGCGGTCACGTACGACTACGACGAGGTCGGAAACGTCCGTTCGGTCGCCAACCGGCCGGTGGACGCGGACAAGAACCCGCGTGCGGGCGAGGAAGACGTCCAGTGCTTCACCTACGACCACCTGCGTCGCCTGACGGAGGCCTGGACGCAGGTGGCCACCGAGTGCGCCGGCCCGACCGCTGCGGGTGGCAAGGCGCCGTACTGGAAGACCTGGGCGTTCGACGAACACGGGTCGCGGACCACCACCAGCGACAAGCTCACCGACAAGAGCTCGATCTACGGGTACGCGGCCGGTGCCCAGCCGCACGGCGTGCGCACCATTACGACCGGTGAGCAGGTCGACCACTACGACTGGGACAAGCGGGGCAACCTGAAGTACCGCAAGGTGGGCGACCGCACCGAGACGTTCCAGTGGAGTCCGCACGGCAAGCTGACCAAGATCAGCGGGCCGGAGGGCGACACCACGATGGTGTACGACGTCGACGGCAACCGCATCGCGCGGATCGACCCGACGGGGGCGGCCACCGCCTTCCTGTTCGGCAACGAGTACACCTCGTCGCCGGCGAACACCAGCGCCACGCGGTACTACGAGCACGCGGGTGACACGATCGCGTCACGGACCGACACCACCAGCCGCAAGGGCGACATCATCTGGCTGGCGTCGGACGCCCAGGACTCCGCGACCTGGGCGGTCAACTCGGTCACCCGGGCCGCGACGATCAAGTACAACGACCCGTACGGCAACCCGCGCGACGGATCGCCGACCCCGCAGTGGCCCTCGGGCCAGCGCGGGTTCGTGGGCGGCATCAACGATCCGACCGGACTGACCCTGCTCGGCGCCCGGTACTACGACCCGAGAACCGGCGCGTTCATCTCGGTCGACCCCGAGATCGACGAGCACGACCCGCAACGGCTTCACCCGTACGCGTACTCGAACAACAACCCGACGACGTTCTCCGACCCGGACGGCCTGTTCTGGGGTGCCATCAAGAATGGCATCCAGAAGACGGCCAGTGCGGTGGCGAACGGCGCCAAGGCGGCCACCAAGGCGGTGGTCGACAACGCCGGCACGATCGCGTCGGTGGCCGGCACCGTGGCGATGGTCGCGGCGGTGTTGCCCCCGCCCGCGCAGGTGGTCGCTGCGGCGGCCGGTGCGGTGGCGGCCGTCGCCGGAGCGATCGACACGGCCAAGTCCTGTGTGGGTGGTGACGTCGGCGGCTGTGCGTCGGGCATCGCCGGCATGGTTCCCGGCGTCCGGCAGGCCAAGAACGCCGCACGAGGTATCGGGTCGTTGAAGAACGCCGCGAAGGGTGTCTTCTCCAAGGGCTGCAACAGCTTCTTGCCCGGCACGCGGGTGCTGATGGCCGACGGCAGCACCAAGCCGATCGAGGACGTCGACCTGGATGATCAGGTCGTCGCGCGGAACCCGGAGACCGGTGAGGACGGCATCCGCCCCGTCACGTCACTGATCACGGGCACCGGTGACAAGCAGCTCGTGAAGATCACCATCGACGCCGACGGCGACGGCGTCGAGGACGGCACCGTGGCCGCCACCGACGGCCACCCGATCTGGGTGGAAGACGAGCGGAAGTGGCTGGACGCCGGCGTGCTGAAGGCGGGCATGCAGCTGCTCACGCCGGACGGCGCCCGCGTCACGGTCATCGCGGTGGTCGCCTACGGTGCCGTCGCCACGGTGCACAACCTCGACGTCGACGACATCGACACGTACTACGTCGTCGCCGGTGGCACGCCGGTCCTGGTTCACAACGCGGAAGCCTGCTCGATCCTCGAGCACCGAGCCAAGGAGCTGCACGACCTGCGCCGGGACGGCACGGCGGCTGGCTACTTCCAGTGGAAGCTCGGCACGACGGCGATCGTTCGCAGCAAGAAGGTGCTGCCGGACGGCACGGTCACCTACGTCGACGTGGTCGCGGCCAACGGCAAGGGACTGACGGCGGCGCAGAGGGCGGCGCTGCGCGGCAACGAGGAAGAAGCGGTCAACTTCGACGACCTGCACGCCGAGATGAACGCCCTGAAGCACGCTGTGGACTCGAAGTACGAGCCGCTGCACGGCGCGGCGAGTCGCAACGTCTGTCCCTGGTGTGAAAACTCGATCCGGGATCGCGGCGGCCGACTCACCGGACGCTCGAAGTGGCGGCAGGCGGTTCCCGCGGCGGGCGGCAAGAAGAAATACCCGAAGGGGCAGCGCGGCTTCGAGATCTACCGCAACGGCTCACTGTATGGCATCAAGGTGAACGGCGGCACCCTGCTGCTCTGAGCACCGGGCTGCCCGGCGCTTGTGGCGCCGGGCAGCCCGACCCATCGTCGATAGAATGCCGCCGTGATTCGTGAGATGCGCTTCGTCGTGTCGGTGCCGGATGAGGTCTCGGCCCATGCCGTCGCCGAGAAGCTGGCCGAGCGCGGCCACCTGCTGGTCGCGGTACGGGAGGTGCCGACCGACCCGCTGGAGGGTCGCTTCGCCGGCTGGTGGCGAGTTCACTCGCTGGCCGTGGACCCGCCCTATGAGGGTCCGCTGGAGGTCTCACCGGCCGAGAAGAAGGCCGTTGCGGCAATTGCCCGGAAGTACGGCGGGCAGGTCAACTCGGCGTGTGGCCAGTTTCCGGACAAGGCGATCGAGCGCTTCTCCCGGGAGGGCCTCGTGCACGAGCTCGACCGGGCCGAGGCCGACCGGATCCGCGCGGAGCTCGTCGGCGGGCAGGCAGCCGTCGCGCCGTCCTTGCCCGCGCCTCCCGGACTCAAGTGCGGCGGTTTCCGTCGTCCTGCCGCCGATCTTCGCGCGGCCGCCGAGGTGGTGCCCTTCGAGGGCCGCACCTTCGACGGTGTGGGCGACCTGATCGCAGCGATCGCGAGCGACGCGTTCCCGCAGGGCTCGGTGGTGCCCGCCACCCCGGGGGCGGTGCCGCGGCTGGCCGCGCTGGCAGGTGCCGCGGGGGTAAGCGACTTCTACCGGGCGATGACGCTCATGGTGCTGTTCCAGATGAGCACCGCGGGTCGGCGGCGGCTGGCCTACCAAGCGGACGCCCCGGAAGACGGCGGTGCCGAGACGCCCGTGGAGACGGCGACCCGGGCCGCGGTCGCGGCGGTGCTGCCCGGTCTCGCCGTGGGCCGCAGTGAACTGGCCGAGTTCCTGCTCGCCGGGCTGTCCGCGGCCACGCGGGAGGCGGGGGCCGGAAAGCCGGCCGGCCTGGAGCGGATCGCGGGGCGGTACGCGGGCACCGCCCGCATCCCGGTGGTGAACCTGATCCGGGCCGTGGCAGACGGCGCCGAAGAGCCCATGCGGACCGCCACCGCAGCGGTGGTGGCGGCCCTGCCCGAGGTGGTCGACGGCCTGCAGAGTACAAAGGCATCGGTCGAGGGGCGGGCACTCGACACGCTCGATACCGTGCTGCAGTGGGAGCTGGACAACGCTCGGCTGTCCAAGCTGGGCACCGTCTTCGGCCCCCGCTGATGACCGCCGGCCCACCGGTGGTGTGAGTTGGTGAACGGCGGTGTGCCAGCAATCCGGGTGGTGCCGGCAATGGGCTGAACCGGCCGGAATCCGCTCAACCGGCCGCCCGCCCGACGAGCGCCAGCGCCCAGCACAGCGCGCCGAAACCGGCCGTGCTCGCCAGCGTCCGGACCAGGTTCCAGGTGACCCAGGCGGACTCGAAGCGCTCCCGTGCCGCACCGAGATCGGCGGAACCGGCCGCCGCGAGCGCGTCGTTCAGCGGCACGTTCACCGCCACGGTGACGACGAACATCACCAGGTAGAGAGCGAGCCCGGCGACGATCCACGGCAGCGCCGGCCGGACCGCCCCGCGCCACGCCAGCACCGCCGCGAGCGCGGCCAGCACCGGCGTACCCAGGAAGGCCAGCAGGAACCAGCCGTTGACGATGGAGACGTTGATGCGCTGCATCGCGTCCACGAACGTACGGTCGTCCGCGCCGCGCAGCGCCGGCATCACCGCGTACGCGAACGCGGCGAACAGGCCCGCCATCAGCCCGGCCCCGACTGTGGCGCCGACCAGCGTCAGTTGTTGTACGAGTCGCATGTGTTCATCGAACCGCCGCGCGGTGAGACGGCCCATGGCCAGGACGCGCGATCCTGTGTTCAATCGTCTCGTGGACGCCGTCTCCGGCCTGCTCGACGGTCCCCGGGCGCGGGGTGCCTTCCTGCTGCGCTCGATCCTCACGCCGCCCTGGTCGATGCTGATCCGGGACGAGGCGCCGCTCACGCTGGTCGCCGTGGTGCGGGGGGACGCCTGGATCGTCCCGGAGGAGGGGGAGGCCGCGCGGCTCGGCGATGGTGACGTGGCGATCGTGCGTGGCCCGGCCCCGTACACGGTGGCGGACGACCCGGCCACGGCGCCGCAGGTGGTAGTGCACCCGGGGCAGCGCTGCACCACGCCGGACGGGCGCGAGCTGTTCGCGATGACGCGGTGGGGCGTACGCACCTGGGGCAACGGACCGGACGGCCGGACCGTGCTGCTCACCGGCACGTACCCGGTGCGGGGCACTGTCGGGCGGCGGCTGCTCGACACGCTGCCGCCGCTGGCGGTGGTCCGCCGTGAGTCCTGGGACTCTCCGCTCGTGCCGTTGCTGGCCGACGAGATCGTCAAGGACGACCCCGGCCAGGATGCGGTGCTGGACCGCCTGCTGGACCTGCTGCTCATCGCCGCGCTGCGGGAGTGGTTCGCACGGCCCGGGGCTGCCGCGCCCGGCTGGTACCGGGCGTACGCGGATCCGGTGGTCGGCCGCGCGCTGCGGATGCTGCACCACGACCCGGCCCGGCAGTGGACGGTGGCGTCGCTGGCCGCCGAGGTGGGGCTGTCGCGGGCGGCGCTGGCCCGGCGGTTCACCGCCCTGGTGGGCGAGCCGCCCATGGCGTACCTGACGGGCTGGCGGCTGGCGCTCGCGGCCGACCTGCTCCGCGAGCCCGGCGCCACTGTCGGCGCGGTGGCCCGCCGGGTCGGCTACGGCAGCTCGTTCGCCCTGAGCACCGCGTTCAAACGCCGGTACGGCACGAGCCCTCGTCGGCACGTCGACGCGGCTAGATTGACCGGATGACTGTCGACCTGTTCGCCGGCGTCCCGATCCACGACATCGCCGTGTCGACGGCCTGGTACGAGCGGCTGCTCGGCGCTCCGCCGCAGTTCCTGCCCAACGACCACGAGGCGGTGTGGGAGCTGGCCGAGCACCGCTACCTCTACATCGAGGTGCGGCCCGACCACGCCGGTCACGCCATGCAGACTGTCTTCGTCGAGGACTTCGAACTCCGTCTCGCGGCGATCGCGGCCCGAGGGTTGGAGCCGGCTGCGCAGGAGACCTACGACAACGGCGTCCGGAAGGCGATCTTCCACGACCCGGACGGCAACGAGATCGGCTTCGGCGGCGGCCCCGCCTGACCGGGCCGCGGCGATCCGCGGCCCGGTCGGCGACGTCAGCGTGGGCCGCGCGTCTTCGGCAGGTCGAACTGGTCCGCCCGGCGGCAGTCCTTCGGGCCGCCGACCGCCTGCGGGCCGACCTCCTCCAGTGCCTTACGGGCGCGCTGCCGACCGAGGTTCCAGGCGTACCAGGGGTCGGGCTCGGCGAGGTCGTCGGCTATCCAGCTCAGCGTGCATCGGCGTACCGGATCGGGAAGCTTGGCCAGCGACGGCGTCGCGTCGGCGGACAGCGCCCGTAGATACCAGGCGTCGATCTTGCCGGTCTGCTCGTACCGCAGCGTGTTGCGGCGGGCGACGTAGTCCTCCGGGTTGAGCACCGCCAGGCCGAGCAGCATCGTCACGGCCAGCGCGACAGTGGCGCCGGGAATCCACCGGCCCTTGAACCGGACGCCGGCCAGGATGATCATCAGGAAGACCGTGCCGAGCAGCATCTCGAACGCCATCACGAAGATCCGCTCGCCGGTGAAGCTGTAGACCTTCTGGTACGTCCACATCCGGGACAACGCCGACGCCACGATCACCACGCTCAGCGCGCTGATCAGCCCGAGCAGCACACGCAGCAGGACGCGCTCGACCGGCCGCTCCCGGCGCGCCCAGCGGCCCACGCCGCCGAGCACCGCCACCGTCAGCAGCGTGACGAAGAGCAACTGCCAGAAGCCGCTGCGCGCGTACTCGGCGTAGCTGAGACCGGCGACCCGCTGCACGTGCTGCTGCCCGCCGAAGAGCACAGTGAACTGCACCACCACGAACCCGGCGAACAGCAGGACGAGCGCGCCGATGGCCGGGGCCCACTCCAGCAGGCCGATCCGCCGCTCGCCGGACCTGTCCACGGTGGACAGGTCGGGCGGCGCGGCGAGCGTGTAGACCGCGGCCACCGCGATAAGCCCGCCCACCACGGCCAGGAACACCCAGCTGAACACCGAACCCATGTCGGTCTCGGGAACGAGCGAGCCGAGTGCCTCGGAGAACGCCGCGTCGGCGGAGGCGAGCAGACTGCCGAAGACCACGAGCACCACGACCGTGGCGACCACCGAGACGGTCACCTTGCTCACCGTCGCCGCCGACGCCGAGGCGGTGACGTGCCGGCGTACCCAGGGCAGGCCGCGTAGCGCCGCGAACGGCGTGGCGACCAGGCCGAACAGGATCGATCGCACCAACCGTCCGCCGACGATCGCGAGGGTGGCGCAGCCCAGCGCGCCGAGCACGCAGAACGTCACGAGCCACCAGGCGTTGCGGAACGCCGGCACGGCCATCAGCGCCAGCGCGGCCGCCGCCCACCCGGCCCGGATGAGCCGGTCGGCGCGCGGCAGGTCAGCGGTCTTCGACCGGATCGCCAGCACCACCGCGACAGTGAGCGTGAGCCACCCCAGGAACCAGCCGACGCCGACCCGGCCCAGCGGCACGAAGGCCGCGCCGCCGACCGCGCCGGCCAGCACCGCGAGCGGCACGGCCCGGCCGGTCGCCGCCTTCGGGCCGGGCCACCGCGCGCCGAGGAACGAGGTCCGCGGCGTCGGCGGTCGCGGCGTCCAGACCGGCGCCTGCGGATGGCCGGTCCACCCCACACCGGGGTACGGCGGCGCGCCCACCGGCCGACCGGGAGGCTGCGGCATCCCCGGAGCGTGCGGTGTGACCGGCGCGGGCGACGCGCCGGGGATCAGCGCGGGCGACGCGCCGGGGATCGGCGGCGTGCTCGGGGTCCCGGGCCGGCTGGAAGCGTGCGGCGTGCCGGGCGCGCCGGAACCGGCCTGCGGGTGCGCACCCGGTGCGCCCGAACTGGCCAGTGTGCCGGAGCCGGCCTGCGGGTTCGGCGCATCCGACGGGGACGAACCCGGGGCGGCAGGCGAACCGGTGGCCGGAGCCGTCGTGCCGGCGCCCGAGGTGGACGGACCCGCCGATGCGGCGTCCTCGGCAGCCGAAGGGGTTCCGTCGGCTCGGGTGGCGGCAGGCCGGGCCGCCGGAGCGGCGTCCGGCGTGGCGGCGACGGGCTCCGCCGGACGGTCGGCCGGTGCGGTGGCGGGCTCCCCATGATCCGCCGCCCCCGTCGAACCGTCCCCGGCCGGGGACACGCCCGCGCCCGCGGAAGTCGGCGGCGTCTTGGCGACGTCGCCGGTGGTGGGGGAGAGGGCGGCATCCTCCACCGGGGAGCGTTCGACGGCCGGTGCTGTCGCCTGGGCAGGCACCGCGCTCGGCTGGCCGGCCGCCGGCACCAGCGGGAGGAACAGCGCGTACCCCTGGGTGCCGGGCGGGACGGTGACCGGAATCGCCCAGCCGGGCTGCCCCTCCGCGCCGGGCCACGGCACCGGTGGGGGCGCGCCCTCCATGCTGGGCATCACCAGCAGATAGGGCTGGGAAGGTGGGACGTCGCCCGCGGGAGGCCCGTTCGCCGGGGCGGCGCGGGAGGGCTCGGGGGACGGTTCCGGCTCGGGCAAGGGACGCTCCTCGATCACAGGGTTTCGTCACTCTAGGTCCCCCCACATGCGCCCCGCCGCCCCGTCTGTCCGTTCGGTCACGTCGGCCCGGCCGATCGGCGCGGATCGAACCTTTGACGTCTCGCGGCCGTACCAGTGCGCGGGAGGTCGATCACATGGCCGCACGCCGCGCGCTCGCCGCGCTCGCCGCCGTCGCCGTGACGGTGCCGCTCGCCGCCACGCCGGCCGGCGCGCACGGTGCGCCGACCAGCCCGCTGAGCCGGGCCGCCGCGTGCGGGCCGGAGGGCGGTGGCCGGGCGCGGACGCCCGCGTGCCGGGCCGCGATCGCCGCCGGAGCGGCGGTACGCGAGTGGGACAACATCCGGGTCGCCCGCGTCGACGGGCGGGACCGGGAACGCATTCCGGACGGGGAACTGTGCAGCGGCGGGCTGTCCGCGTACCGGGGGCTGGACCTGCCGCGCGCGGACTGGCCGGCCACCACGCTCACCGCCGGCGCCCGGCACACGTTCCGCTACCGCACCACCATCCCGCACCAGGGCACGTTCCGGTTCTACGTCACCACCGGCTCGTACTCGCCGCAGCGGCGGCTGACCTGGGCGGACCTGGAGAAGAAGCCGTTCCTTCAGGTCACCGACCCGCCGATCCGCTCCGGCGCGTACGAGATGCGGGGGCGGCTGCCGGCCGACCGGACCGGCCGGCACATCGTCTACGTCATCTGGCAGAACTCGGACACCCAGGACACCTACTACTCCTGTTCGGACGTGATCTTCCGGGCGGCACGCGGTGAGCCGGACGCGACACCGGCAGCGCCGGAGGCGAGCGCGTCGCCTCCGCGTACCCTCGCCGGGGCGGCGACCGACGACGAGCCGGCGGTGCCGGTGGCGACGGTGACCGACGGCGGACCGCTGTCCCGGCCGCTCGTGCTCGGCGCGGCGGCGCTCGTCGTCGCGCTGCTCGCCGCGGCAGTGGTCGGACGGCGGCTGAGCCGGGCCGGCGGCCCTCCGCCCGGACGGCCGTGCGGTGTCCGCAACCACCGCGCCGGGCGGCGCCGCGTCTGGTGAGTCAGCCGAGCAGGACCTCGATCTCGGCCAGGTCGTCACCGGCGAGGTCGAGGTTGTCCAGCGCGGCCACGTTGCCCTCCAGCTGCGCCACGCTGCTCGCGCCGGTGATGAGGCTGGTCATGCGCGGGTCGCGCAGCGCCCAGGCGAGGGCGAGCTGGGCGAGCGTCTGACCGCGCCGCTCGGCCACCGCGGCGAGCCCCCGGACCGTCGCCATCGTCTCCTCGTCGAGGTCGGCCTCGTTGAGGAAGACGCTCGTGCGTACCCGGGAGTCGGCCGGGATGCCGGTGAGGTAACGGTCGGTGAGCAGGCCCTGGGCGAGCGGGCTGTACGCGATGCAGCCGGCGCCGACGCCCTCCAGCGTGTCCAGCAGGCCGTCGCTCTCCGTCCAGCGGTTCATCATCGAGTACGACGGCTGGTTGATCAGCAGCGGCGTGCCCAGGTCACGCAGGATCTCGGCGGCGCGCTCGGTCTGCTCCGAGTCGTAGTTGGAGATGCCCACGTAGAGCGCCTTGCCGGAGCGGACGATCGCGTCGAGCGCGCCCATCGTCTCCTCCAGCGGGGTCTCCGGGTCGAAGCGGTGCGAGTAGAAGATGTCGACGTAGTCCAGCCCGAGGCGGCGCAGCGACTGGTCCAGCGACGAGATCAGGTACTTGCGCGAGCCCCACTCGCCGTACGGGCCGGGCCACATCAGGTACCCGGCCTTGCTGGAGATCACCAGCTCGTCCCGGTACGGCTTCAGGTCGCCTGCGAGCAGCCGGCCGAAGTTCTCCTCCGCCGAACCGGGCGGCGGGCCGTAGTTGTTGGCCAGGTCGAAGTGGGTGATGCCGAGGTCGAAGGCGCGGCGGACGATGTCGCGCTGCCGCTCGAAGGGCCGGTCCGGTCCGAAGTTGTGCCACAGGCCGAGGGAGATGACGGGGAGCTTCAGCCCGCTCCGGCCGCTGCGCCGGTAGATCATCTCGTGGTAACGGTCGTCGCTGGCGAGGTATGTCACGGGGCCATTCTGTCCGCAGCGGAGTGCTGTCGCAGCGGCGCGGGTACGTTCGGCCACATGCGTTACGTGCAGCTCGACACCCCCAAGCCCATCTCCAAGATCGGCCTCGGCACCTGGCAGTTCGGCTCCAAGGAGTGGGGCTACGGCCCCGACTACGAGCGCCGTGCCGCCGAGATCGTCCGGCGGGCGCTCGACCTGGGCGTCACCCTGTTCGACACCGCCGAGCTGTACGGCTTCGGCCGCAGCGAGCGCATCCTCGGCGCGGCGCTGGGCGACGACCGGAGCAAGGTCGTCGTCGCCAGCAAGATCTTCCCGCTGCTGCCTGTCGCCCCCGTGGTGCAGCAGCGCGCCGTCGCCTCCGCCGCCCGGCTCGGCGTCGACGGCATCGACCTCTACCAGGTGCACCAGGCCAACCCGGTGGTCGCCGACACCACCACCATGCGCGGCATGCGCTCGCTGCAGGACGTCGGACTGGTCGGCGAGGTCGGCGTCAGCAACTACGGCCTGCGCCGGTGGCGGTTCGCCGAGGCCGCGCTGGGCCGCCGGGTGCTGAGCAACCAGGTCCGCTACAGCATGATCGACCGCGGCCCCGAAGAAGAGCTCATCCCGTACGCGGAGCAGGCCGGCCGGATCGTCATCGCGTACTCGCCGCTGGCGCAGGGTTTCCTCTCCGGCCGCTACGACGCCACGAACCCGCCCGCCGGGGCGGTACGCCGGGCCAACCCGTACTTCCTGCCCGAGAACCTGGAACGCGGCACCGCGCTGATCGCCACGCTGCGCGAGGTCGCGGACGCGCACGACGCCACGCCGAGCCAGATCGCGCTCGCGTACGTGCTGCGGCACCCGAACGTGGTGGCCATCCCCGGCGCGTCCGGGGTCGAGCAGATGGAACGCAACGCGGCCGCCGCCGAGATCGACCTGACCGACGACGAGTACGCCGCGCTGGTCGCCGCCGCGCGCGCGTTCCGCCCGGTCACCGGCCTGGCCGCGGTGCCCCGGATGGTCCGCGCCCGCCTCGGGAGGTGAGCGGCGCTCCGGCGGCGTCAGTGGCGACGGGCGCCGCCGGTCACCGGAGCGCGCTAGCGTGGATCGGGTGACCGCTCCCAACCAGGTTCCTTCGGTCCCGCCCGCCGAGCTGCCGAGCACGCTCGGCGCGTTGCGCGCGGCCGGCCACCAGTACCGCACGGTCAAGCAGGAACTCCGAGACAACCTCCTCGCCCGGATGGGCTCCGGCGAGGACCGCTTCCCCGGCATCGTGGGCTACGAGGACACGGTGCTGCCCGAGGTCGAGCGCGCGCTGCTCGCCGGGCACGACATGGTGCTGCTCGGCGAACGCGGGCAGGGCAAGACCCGCCTGATCCGCTCGCTCGGCGCGCTGCTGGACGAGTGGACCCCGGTGATTCCCGGCTCGGTGCTCAACGAGCACCCGATGCACCCGATCACCCCCGCCTCCCGGGCACTGGTCGACTCGGCCGGCGACGACCTGCCGATCGGCTGGCTGCACCGCTCGATGCGGTACGGCGAGAAGCTCGCCACGCCGGACACCAGCGTCGGCGACCTGATCGGCGACGTCGACCCGATCCGCCTCGCCCAGGGGCGCACGCTCGGCGACCCGGAGACCATCCACTTCGGGCTCGTACCGCGTACCAACCGGGGCGTCTTCGCCGTCAACGAGCTGCCCGACCTGGCCGAACGCATCCAGGTGGCGCTGCTCAACGTGCTGGAGGAGCGCGACATCCAGGTCCGCGGCTACCAGCTGCGGTTGCCGCTGGACCTGCTGCTGGTGGCCAGCGCCAACCCGGAGGACTACACCAACCGGGGCCGGATCATCACGCCGCTCAAGGACCGGTTCGGCGCGGAGATCCGTACCCACTACCCCCTCGACCTCGACCTGGAGCTCTCGCTGATCCGGCAGGAGGCCGACCTGGTCGCCGTCGTACCGGAACACGTGCTGGAGGTGCTGGCCCGGTTCGCCCGCGACGTGCGGGAGTCCCCGTCGGTGGACCCGCGCTCGGGTGTGTCCGCCCGGTTCGCCATCGCCGCCGCGGAGACGGTGGCCGCCGCCGCGTTGCGTCGTTCCGGTCTGCTGGCCGGTGCCTCTGCTGCCTCGGGTGGCGGGGCCGGGTCGGCGTCCCGGCCGGAGGCGCCGGTGGCCCGGATCGGCGACACCGTGTCGGTCACCTCCACGCTGCGCGGCAAGGTCGAGTTCGAGAGCGGCGAGGAGGGACGCGAGATCGAGGTGCTCGCGCACCTGCTGCGTACCGCCACCGCCGAGACGTTCCGCGCCCGCCTGGCCGGGCTCGACCTGTCCGGCTTCACCGCGATCGTCGCCGAGGGCGGCGCCGTGGAGACCGGGGAACTGGTCTCCTCGGCCGAGCTGCTGCGCCAGGTCGGCACCGTACCGGGGCTGGCCAAGGTGCTCGACCGGCTCGGGCTCGGCGACGCGCCCAGCCCGGAGGAGGCCGCCGCCGGCATCGAGTTCGTGCTGGAAGGGCTGCACCTGACCCGCCGGCTCGGCAAGGACGTCACCGACTCCGGGCGCACCGTCTACGGGGACCGGGACTGACAATGGCCGGCGGCAACCGCTTCCGGTACGGGCAGTGGCGCGGCGGACCCGACCCGCTCGCCCCGCCGTACGACGTGCGCGCCGCGGTGGACGCGGTCGGCTCGGACGTGCTCGCCGGCGGCAGCCTGCGCGAGTCGCTGCGTGAGCTGCTGCGGCGCGGCCCGCAGGGGCGGGGCGGCCTGGACGACCTGGCCGCCCGCGCCCGCCGCCTGCGCCGGGAGGCGCTGCGCCGCGGCGACCTGGACGGCGCTGTAACCCGGGCCCGCGCGCTGCTCGACCAGGCGCTCGCCGCCGAACGCGACGAGCTGCGCGGCCGCGACGGCGACGACGCCCGGTTCGCCGAGGCCGTGCTCGACAACCTGCCCCGCTCCACCGCCCGCGCGGTGTCGGAGCTTTCCGGGTACGACTGGGTCAGCGCCGAGGCCCGGCAGACCTACCAGCGCATCCTCGACGGGTTGCGTGGCGACGTGCTGGAGCAGCGCTTCGCCGGGCTGCGCGACGCGGCGCGGGCCGCCGCCGACCCGGCCGCCCAGCGGCAGCTCGCCGAGATGATGCGCGACCTCAACGACCTGCTCGCCCGGCACGCCCGCTCGGAGGACACCACCGACGCGTTCGCCGAGTTCATGGGGCGGCACGGGGAGTTCTTCCCGGAGCGGCCCAGGAACGTCGACGAGCTGATCGACGTGCTGGCCCGGCGGGCGGCTGCAGGTGAGCGACTGATGCGGTCGCTGTCCGACCGGCAGCGCGAGGAACTGGCCGGACTGATGCGCCAGTCGCTCGGCGACCGGCTGGCCGGTGAGCTGTCCCAGCTCGACGCGCACCTGCGGTCGCTGCGGCCGGACCTCAACTGGCAGCGCGGCGAGCGCGTACGCGGCGACCAGCCGCTCGGCTACGGCGAGGCCACCGGCGCGCTCGACGAGATCGCCGAACTCGACGAACTGCTGGACTCCCTCGACCAGGACCAGCCCGGCGCCACGCTCGACGACGTCGACGTGGAGGCGGTCGCCCGCACGCTGGGCCGTGACGCCGCCGACGACGTACGCCGGTTGCAGGAACTGGAACGCGAACTGCGCCGCCAGGGCTGGGTCACCCGCGACGCGGACGGGCTGACGCTCAGCCCGAAGGCGCTGCGCCGGCTCGCGAGCACCGCGCTGCGGCGCGTCTTCTCGGACCTGACCGCCGGCCCGCGCGGTCAGCACGACCTGCGCACCGCGGGCGCGGCCGGCGAGGTGAGCGGGGCGTCCCGCCCCTGGGAGTACGGCGACGAGCAGCCGCTGGACGTGGTGCGCACACTCACTCGCGCGGTACGCCGGGCCGGCCCCGGAGTGCCGGTGCCGCTCGCGGTCGAGGACTTCGAGGTGGTGGAGACCGAACGGCGGGCGTCGGCGGCCGTGGTGCTCTGCGTCGACCTGTCGTACTCGATGATCTCGCAGGGGCGCTGGGGCCCGATGAAACAGACCGCGCTGGCCCTGTCGCACCTGATGGCCACCCGGTTCCCGCAGGACGCGTTGCAGATCGTCGGCTTCGGCCGGGAGGCGATGCCGCTGACCCAGCAGGAACTGGCGGCGGTGGAGCCGGACATGCAGCAGGGCACGAACCTGCAGCACGCGCTGCGGCTCGCCGGCCGGCACCTGCGCCGCCACCCTGGTGCCGAGCCAGTGGTGCTCGTGGTCACCGACGGCGAGCCGACCGCACACCTGGACCCGGAGGACGGCGAGGCGTACTTCCACTGGCCGCCGCTGCCGGAGACCATCTCGGCGACGATCCGGGAGGTGGACCGGCTGACCCGGTCCGGCGCCACGCTCAACCTGTTCATGCTGGGCGACGACCCGGGGCTGCGCCGGTTCGTGGACGCGGTGGCGCGGCGCTCTGGTGGCCGGATGTTCACCCCCGACCTGGACGACCTGGGCGAGTACGTGGTGTCCGACTACCTACGAGCCCGCCACGGCCGCCGCTGACCCGCGTTCCCTCGTCCTCCCGCTCCCGTCCCCGCGTCCCCGCCTGTTCTCGTCGATCTTGGAGTTGTGGCGCCCGGGATGCCCGGCTTGACACCTTTCGCGAGGCGCCACAACTCCAAGATCCCCGACCCCAGGCCCCCTAAGTGCGCGCGATCTTGCACTTTGGTACCCCGCAAACAGGGCAAATCGGGTGCTCGGAGGGCGCAAACTGCAAGATCGCGGGGCCGGTCGCGGCCGCTTCGCTCCCGTCCAGCGCACCGTCCTGCCCGGTCGCGTCGATCATGAACTTGGCGGCACTTGGTGTCCGGTTTGTCGCCGTTAACCTCATGATCAACCCGGTGTGGGGGCCTGGTGGAGGTTTGTTGGGCCTTGGAGTTGTGGTGCCCGGGATGCCCGGCTTGACGCCCTTCGTGAGGTGCCGCAACTCCAAGATCGCGGTGATCAAGGAGTTAGTGGGCTCGTGGGTGCCGGAAAGGGCCGCAAACTCCTTGATCAACAGGGCGTGGAGCGAGGCGGCCGGGCTGGGCGCGGTGGGGTTTGGCGTGTGTGGGCGGGGTGTCGGGTTTGGGGGTGGTGGGCGGCACTTTGGTGGCGGAATCGTGGGCGGGCCGGTGGCGTTGTAACCGGGTGAACGACCGAGCAAGGCCGCGCCCCCGAGCGCGTCGGCTGTGGGAACAGACCTCAGGCCGTTGAGTACGTGCGACGGCGTGAGCCGCGGGGAATGATCTCGTCCGGCTGGTCGTTGAGCCTGGTTCCGACGACGTGAACCCCGCGCCGCCCCCCGGTGGCGTGAGGCGCCCGGGAATGATGCCGGGTCGACGGTCGTTGGACATGCTTCCGGCGCCGCGGAGAGGCCCCCAGCCCCGCGAGCAGCCGGGATCCCCTTGAGACTTTCTTGAGCGCCTGACGGTGCCCACGCACCCCCGGTCCCCCCGGGGGGTGTGTCGACCCCCGAATGGAGCCCCCATCATGAACACGATTCTGCGTAAGAGCGTTCTGGGTGTTGCTGGTCTGGCTTTCACCGGTGGCGTGTTCGCCGGCCCGGTCGCCGCCCACGCGGCCGACACCACCGCGCACGCGAAGCCGGTCACCGCCACGGTGCAGTCCGACAAGCTGATTCCGCACGGCGTGCAGGGCGACCAGTCCCGCATCGACCTCAATGACGAGCAGACCAAGAACGTGAAGGCGATCATCGCGGCGACGAAGAAGGCCGGCATGGACGAGCGTGCCGCGGTCGTGTCGATCGCTACCGCGTTGCAGGAGTCGAAGCTGGAGAACCTCGGTCACCTGGGTGACCGTAACGACCACGACTCGCAGGGCCTGTTCCAGCAGCGCCCCTCCTCCGGTTGGGGCACGGTGGAGCAGATCACCGACCCCGAGTACTCCACGACCGCGTTCCTGAAGGGTCTGAAGCAGGTCGACGGCTGGAAGGACATGCCGCTGACCAAGGCCGCCCAGACCGTCCAGGTGTCCGCGTACCCGGACCACTACGCCCAGTGGGAACAGCAGGCCGCCGACCTCGTCGCCCAGCACTGGAACAGCTAAGACGAACACGTAAGACACAGCGAAAGGCCGGCACCCCGAACCAACGGGGTGCCGGCCTTCACGCCTGTCCGGACCCGTCCGGGTGAACCGGGCGCGGTAGCCGGGGTGGGCGCGGCAGCGACGGGGGTTGGATGCGGGACATGGACGAGGTGGACGTCGCGGCACTGCGGCAGGCGTATGACGAACTGTTCGCGGAGATCGACGCGGGCGGGTTCGGGCCGCCGCCGGAGGGGCAACTCAGCGCCGAGCAGATCGTCGCGCACCTCGCCGCCAACGACGAGCTGATGAGCGAGGCGACCGAGGCGGTGCTGGCCGGTTCGCCGTTCGCCTACTACGACCTGGACACCATTCACCGGCCGCAGCTGGACGCGCTGGTGTCCGAGTGCGGCGGGCTGGACGGCCTGGCGGTGCTGTTCCGGGCCACCAGCCAGAAGCTGTGCGCGCTGGCCGACCGGCTCGGCCCGGCGGCGGAGACACCTGTGGACACGGTGCTGCGCGAGGGCTTCGACCTGGACGTGGACGAGTCGCTGCCCTGGGGCAGGGCGCTGGACCTGCACATCCGCGTGCACCTGCCGCTGCACCTGACCCAGCTCCGCGCCCTGCGCCGCCAGCCCCACCTCGCCTGACCGCGGGACCGCCCGCCGCCGATCCGCCCCGCCGCCGATCATGGAGTTGTGGCGGTGGACAACTCCGGCACGTCCGGCCTTCCAGGCGCCACAACTCCAAGATCGACGGGAGCGGGGCGCGGGGAACGCGGGGACGTCGCGGGGGACGCCGCGGGGGAAGGGTGGCGGAACGTGCGGCGGTAGGCGGTGGGGGCCACGCCGACCCGGGCGTGGAAGTGCTGGCGGAGCGCGGCTGTGGTGCCGAAACCTGCGTCCTGGGCGATGCGGTCGACGCTCAGGTCAGTGGTCTCCAGCAGCACCCGGGCGTGCTCGGTGCGCTGCTGGAGCATCCACTGCGCCGGGCTGAGCCCGGTCTCGGAGCGGAAGTGCCGGGTGAACGTGCGGACGCTCATCCGCGCGTGCGCGGCCATCTCGCGCAACGCCACCGGCTCGTGCAGGCGCTGCCGGGCCCACTCGCGGGTGGCGGCGGTGCCGTGGTCGGTGCCCCGGGGCACCGGCCGTTCGATGTACTGGGCCTGCCCGCCGTCCCGCCACGGCGGCACCACGCAGCGCCGGGCCGCCCGGTTGGCCGCCGCGCTGCCGTGGTCGGTGCGGACGACGTGCAGGCACAGGTCGATGCCGGCGGCCACCCCGGCCGAGGTGAGCACGCGCCCGTCGTCGACGAAGAGCACGTCGGGGTCGAGGCGTACGCCGGGGTGCAGGCGACGGAAGCGTGGGGCGTACGCCCAGTGGGTGGTGGCCGGGCGGCCGTCGAGCAGACCGGCGGCGGCCAGCACGAACGCGCCGGTGCAGATGGACATGACGCGCGCTCCCTGGGTGTACGCGGCGCGCAGCGCGTCGGCCACCTCGGCGGCCACCGTGCCGTCGAGCAGTGGCGCGCCGGCGTGGATGCCGGGGACGATCACGGTGTCGGCGGTGTCGAGGAGTTCCAGGCCGTGGTCGGGGAGCACCTGGAAGCCGGCGCTGCTGCGTACCGGCTGCCCGCCGGGGGTGCACGTGGCGACGAGGTACAGGGGGACGCCGCCGTCGGTGCGCGCGGCGCCGAAGACCTGGGCGGGGGTGCCGAGGTCGAGTGCCACCACCCCGTCGAGGGCGAGGACGGCGACCCGGTGCGGTACGGACATGGCCCGATTATTGCGCACGATGGCTTTCCGGCCACTCGTCGGCGAGGCCACCCCGGTCCGAGACTCGGCTGGTGAACCGATCCCGCCTGCACCCGGCCTGGCTCGTCGCCGCCGTCGCCTTCGTCGCGCTCGTCGGCGCGGCCGGTTTCCGGGCCACCCCGGGCGTGCTGCTGCACCCGCTGCACGCCGAGTTCGGCTGGCCGCTGGCGACCATCTCCGCCGCCGTCTCGGTCAACCTGCTGCTGTACGGGCTCACCGCGCCGTTCGCCGCCGCGCTGATGGACCGGTTCGGCATCCGCCGGGTGGTGGCCGGCGCGCTGGTGCTGGTGGCCGCCGGAAGTGGCCTGACCGTGGCGATGACCGAGAGCTGGCAGCTCATCCTGTGCTGGGGCGTCCTCGTCGGGCTGGGCACCGGCTCGATGGCCCTGGCGTTCGTGGCGACGGTGACCGGGCGCTGGTTCGTCAAGCGCCGGGGCCTGGTGACGGGTGTGCTCACCGCGGGTGGGGCGGCCGGGCAGCTGGTCTTCCTCCCGCTGCTGGCGGTGCTGGTGCGCGACCACGGCTGGCGCACGGCGGCACTCGTCGTGGCCGGGGCCGCGCTGGCGGTCGTACCCCTTGTGGTGTGGTTGTTGCGCGAGCACCCGGCGGATCTGGGGCGGCCCGCCTACGGCGCGACGGAGGTCGTGCCGCCGGCCCGGCCGGAGGGCGGCGCGGCGGCCCGGGCGGTCGGCGCGCTCGCCGCCGCCGCGCGGACGCGGCCGTTCTGGCTGCTCGCCGCTGGTTTCGCGATCTGCGGCGCGACCACGAACGGCCTGGTGGGTACGCACTTCGTGCCGGCCGCGCACGACCACGGCATGCCGGAGACCACAGCGGCCGGGCTGCTCGCCCTGGTCGGGCTCTTCGACATCGCCGGTTCGATCGCCTCCGGCTGGCTCACCGACCGGGTCGACGCGCGGCTGCTGCTCGGCGCCTACTACGCGTTGCGCGGGGCGTCGCTGCTGGTGCTGCCGAGCCTGTTCGCCGGGTCGGCCCGGCCGAGCATGCTGGTCTTCATCGTCTTCTACGGGCTGGACTGGGTGGCGACTGTGCCGCCCACTGTGGCGCTGTGCCGGGAGTGGTTCGGCGCGTCCGGGGCGGTGGTGTTCGGCTGGGTGTTCGCCGCGCACCAGTTCGGGGCCGCGCTCGCAGCCACCGGCGCCGGGCTGGTCCGGGATCGGCTCGGCGACTACGCGATGGCCTGGTACGTGGCGGGCGCGCTGTCGGTCGGCGCGGCCGGGCTGTCGCTGCTGCTGCGCCGCCGTCCCGCCGACGAACCGGCGTTCGCGCTCCCGGTGGTCGCGGGCCGGCGGGCCTGGAGCTACCGGGGTTGACGCCCGCGCTGCCGGTCAGCCGACCGCCCACTGCTGCTCCGGAGCGCCGCTGCACGGCGCCTGCTCCAGCTCACGGCCGGGCTCGGTGCCCGCGTCGTCGACCTGCGCGCACTTGCCGCTGTGCACCGCGACCAGCAGCGCCACGCCGTCGCCGGCCTGCTGGAACCGCCACTGCTGGTTGGCCTGCCCGTTGCAGGACCACTGCTGCACGTCCGTGCCGTCGTCGGTCTTCGCCTCGTTGACGTCCAGGCACTTGCTGCTCGCGGCGTTGACCAGCAGGTAGGTGTCGTTCGTGACCGGCGTGACCACCCACTGCTGCTCGGGCCCGCCGGTGCAGTCGGCGAGCGCTGCCTGCGCGCCCTCGGCCTCGTCGCCGGTCACGCCGAGGCAGCGCCCGGACGGCACGCCCCGGAGCACCTTCGGCGTGGCCACCGGCGCGGCCGGGGTGGTCGGCGCCGCGCTCGGCGAGGGCGACGGCGTGGGCTCCGCCGACGGTTCCGCGCTCGGCTCGCTCGCCGTCGCGGTCGGCACTGCCGCCGCCGGCACCACCGGCCGCTCGTCGCCACCGCCGAGCACGCCGGTGGCGAAGAAGGCCCCGAGGAGTACGCCGGTCACGCCGACGCCCAGCGCGATCCGCATCAGCGGGTCCTGCGGCAGCCGGAGACCACGGGCGCCACGGGCGCGGCGGGCCCCGTAGACGGTGCCGGACGGGTCGGAGTGCGGGTCGGCCATGGGAGCATGGTGACCCACCGGGGCCGCCGGGTGCCAGTCACCCCGGCGGCACGGTGACTCAGTCGACGACCCGGACGTCCTTCCAGAACGCCACCCGGTCGCGGACCATCTCCGCCTCCGGCTTCGGGTCGCTGTAGTACCAGACGGCGTCCGGGCTGGTCACGCCGCCGTGTTCGAGCGTGTAGTAGGAGGCGGTGCCCTTCCACGGGCAGACCGTGTGGGTGTCGGAGGGGCGGATCAGGTCCTCGCGCAGGGCCGTACGGGGGAAGTAGTGGTTGCCCTCGACCAGCACCGTGTCGTCGCTCTCGGCGACGACGAGGTCGTTCCAGACGGCTTTCGGCATGTCCTCCACGCTATGCCGCCGGCCCTCCACCGGCCACCGCTCAGCGCGTCGGCTCCTCGTCTGTCACGTCGGCCACAGTCGCGCCGAGCGCGGCCAGCGCGGTGTCCGCGTCGACGGCGACGGCGAGGCCGTGCTCGCCCGCGCCGAGCGTGATCTCCCGGCCGCGCAGCCGCTCGTCGGCGACCACCGGCCAGGCGGTGGTGGAGCCGAACGGCGTGATGGTGCCGCGCGCGTACCCGGTGGCGGCCTTCGCCGCCTCGGCGTCCGGCATCGACAGCCGGCTGACACCGAGCAGGGCGCGCAGCTTCGGCCAGGAGATCACCCGGCCGCCGGGGGTCAGCACGAACAGCAGGTCGCCCTCGCCGCGGCGGACCACGATCGTCTTGACCACGTCCGGCACCTCGACGCCGCGCGCCGCGGCCGCCTCGGCGAGGCTCGCCACCGGGCCGTGCCGGATGACCCGGTACGGCAGGCCGGTGTGGTCGAGAGCGGTCAGCGCGGGATTCGCCATGGCGGTCACGGTAACGCGCGCGCCGACCGTGAGTCGGCGAGGCCATCGTGGACGTCCCCCGAATTGTCGTACCCGCGCGTAAGGTGATCTCATGCACGCTGTCCGTGATCATGAACGGGCGGTGG
The DNA here is from genome assembly GCF_017872985.1 of Micromonospora sp. HB375. Classification (NCBI taxonomy): domain Bacteria; kingdom Bacillati; phylum Actinomycetota; class Actinomycetes; order Micromonosporales; family Micromonosporaceae; genus Micromonospora; species Micromonospora sp. HB375. The sequence continues at coordinate 1,020,878 of NZ_JAGGJO010000001.1, forward strand.
ACACGCTGCGGCGCTCCTACGCCGCGGTGCCCGCCGGGGAACCCGTACGGCTGGCCAAGCAGACCTCGAACCTCTTCCGGCCGCGCTCCGCACCGCGAACGCCGGGTCTGGACGTGAGCGGCCTGACCGGGGTGCTCGCCGTCGACCCGGCGGCCCGCACCGCCGACGTGCAGGGCATGTGCACCTACGAGGATCTGGTCGACGCGACGCTGCCGCACGGCCTGATGCCGCTTGTCGTGCCGCAGTTGCGCACGATCACGCTGGGCGGCGCGGTGACCGGGCTGGGCATCGAGTCCACCTCCTTCCGCAACGGCCTGCCGCACGAGTCGGTGCTGGAGATGGACGTGCTCACCGGCTCGGGAGAGATCGTCACGACCCGGCCCCGGGGCGAGCACGCCGAGCTGCACCGGGCCTTCCCCAACTCGCTGGGCAGCCTCGGCTACGCCACCCGGCTGCGCATCGAGCTGCAACCGGTACGCCGTCACATGGCGCTGCGCAACATCCGGTTCACCCGGCTCGAGGAACTGGTCGACGCGGTCGGCGAGGTGGTGGCCAAGGGCGCCTGGGGCGGCGAGCCGGTCGACGCCATGGACGGGGTGATGTTCAGCCCCGGCGAGGCGTACCTCGTGCTCGGCACGTTCACCGACGAGGCCGAGGACGGTCCGTCCGACTACACCGGCCAGGAGATCTACTACCGCTCGTTGCGCCGGCGCACCCGGGACACGCTCACCGCGTACGACTATCTCTGGCGCTGGGACACCGACTGGTTCTGGTGTTCGGCGGCGTTCGGGGTGCAGCACCCGGTGGTGCGGAGGCTGTGGCCGCGGCGCTACCGGCGCAGCGACGTCTACCACCGGATCGTGCGGCTGGAGCACCGGCACCAGGTGGCCGCGCGCGTCGACAGGTGGCGGGGCCGCCCGGCCCGCGAGCGGGTGGTGCAGGACGTGGAGGTCCCGCTGGACCGCACGCCCGAGTTCCTGCGCTGGTTCGCGGCGAACGTGGGCATGACGCCGGTGTGGCTGTGCCCGCTGCGGCTGCGCGAGCCCGCCGGCCCCGGGTCGGCGAAGGCGTGGCCGCTATATCCGCTCCGACCGGGCGAAACGTATGTGAACATCGGCTTCTGGGGAAGCGTGCCCATCGCGGCGGGCGCCGCCGACGGGGACGTCAACCGCCAGATCGAGCGCATGGTGTCGGAGGTGGGCGGTCACAAGTCGCTCTACTCCGACGCGTACTACGACCGGGGCGAGTTCGACCGGCTCTACGGCGGGGAGACCTGGCGCGCCGTGAAGGACCGCTACGACCCGGACCACCGACTCACCGGACTGTACGAGAAGGCGGTATCCCGAGCATGAGTCTGACCGACCGAACACCGGGGGCGGCGAGCGCCCCGGCCGGCCCGCCGGCGGGCGGCCGGCGTACCGGACCCACAGTCGCGGACGTGGTCCGCGCGGTCACCACCGGCGACCTGCCCGTCCGGGTGACCGGCTACGACGGCAGCGCGGTGGGCCCGGCCGACGCCGGCATCACCCTGGCGATCCACACCGAGCGCGGCCTGTCCTACCTGCTCACCGCGCCCGGCGACCTGGGCATGGCCCGGGCCTACGTCAGCGGCGACCTCGGGCTGGAGGGCGTGCACCCGGGCGACCCGTACGAGGCGCTGCGGGTCATCAAGGACGAGGTGCCGCTGCGGATCCCGGCGATGAGCGAGGCGCTCGCGCTGGTCCGCGGGCTGGGCTGGGAACGGCTGCGTCCGCCGCCGCCCCCGCCGCAGGAGGCGGCCCCGCGCTGGCGGCGGCTGATGACCGGGCTGCGTCACTCGCGTACCCGGGACAGCAGCGCGATCTCGCACCACTACGACGTGTCGAACGCCTTCTACGAGAAGGTGCTCGGGCCGTCCATGACGTACACCTGCGCGGTCTTCCGCAGCCCCGGCGACACCCTCGAAGAGGCGCAGCGGGCCAAGTACGACCTGGTCGCCGGCAAGCTGGCGCTCAAGCCGGGGATGCGGCTGCTGGACGTCGGCTGCGGCTGGGGCGGCATGGTCCGGCACGCGGCCCGGGAGTACGGCGTCAAGGCGCTCGGCGTCACCCTGTCCCGCGCGCAGGCCGAGTGGGCGCAGGCGGCGATCGAGCGGGAGGGGCTGAGCGAGCTGGCGGAGGTGCGCCACCTGGACTACCGGGACGCGCCGCACGAGCAGTTCGACGCGATCTCCTCGATCGGGCTGACCGAGCACATCGGCGTGCGCAACTACCCGGCCTACTTCGGCGCGCTGCGCTCCCGGCTCAAGCCCGGCGGGCGGCTGCTCAACCACTGCATCACCCGGGCCGACAACCGGGCGCCGCACCGCTCCGGCGCGTTCATCGACAGGTACGTCTTCCCGGACGGCGAGCTGGCCGGTCCGGGCCGGCTGATCAGCGAGATCCACGACGCCGGGTTCGAGGTGCACCACGAGGAGAACCTGCGCCAGCACTACGCGCTGACGCTCGCCGGCTGGTGCCGCAACCTGGTCGAGCACTGGGACTTCTGTGTCGGCGAGGTCGGGCCGGGCACCGCCAAGGTGTGGGGCCTCTACATGGCCGGCTCCCGGCTGGCGTTCGAGCGCAACGGCATCCAGCTGCACCACGTGCTCGCCACGCACAACGGCCCGGAAGGGGTGAACGGGTACCCGCTGCGTCCGGACTGGACGCCCTGACCGGTCGTACCGACGAGAGGCCGCGCGGACCGCGCGGCCTCTCGTCGAAGTCATTGACAAAGAAGTTTTGTACGTACAAACTGATTTTGCCATGAGAGACGTCCTGTACCTGGAACAGCGCGAGCAGGCCGAAGCCCTGCTCAAGCCGCAGCGCATCGAGGTGCTACGGCAACTGGCTGAACCCCGCACCTGCACCGAGGTCGCGGCCCGGCTGGAACAGACGCCGCAGCGCGTCTACTACCACGTCAAGCAGCTCGTCGCGGCCGGGCTGGCCGAGCAGGTGGCGCAGCGCCAGGTGCGCGGCATCACCGAGGGCATCTACCAGGCCGCCGCCCGGTCGTACTGGCTCTCGCCCCGCCTGGTCGGCCGCATCGGCGGCGCCCGCCGCGCCCGCGACGAGCTGAGCCTGGGCTACCTGCTCGACCTCATGGAAGAGGTCCAGGCCGACATCGCCGCGCTCGACCGCGCCGCCCCCGAACTGCCGTCCGTCGGCGTCTCCGGCGAGATCCGGGTGCCCGCCGAGCGGCGGCAGGAGTTCCTGCACGACCTGCAGACGACGCTGCAGGACCTGTTCACGCGCTACGGCGGCGCCGAGGGCGACGCCTTCAAACTCGCCGTGGCCTGCTACCCGAAAGGCGACAAGCATGAGTGAGCCGATGACCATCCGCGCCCGCCTCGCCGCACCCGTGGCCACCGTCCGCCGGGCCCTGACCGACCCCGCCGAGCTGCGCGTCTGGCTGGCCGAGCACGCCGAGGTCGAGCTGCCGCGGCGGTACGAGTTCTGGGGCCGCTACACACCCGAGGGCGACGCGCCACACCAGCGGCTGCTGCACGTCGACGACCGGACACTGCGCTTCGCGTGGACGCTCGACGGGGTGGAGACCACCACCGAGTTCGAACTGGAGCCCGACGGCGACGGCACGATACTCACGCTGCGGCAGAGCCACTTCGACTACGCGGAGGCGATGAGCGGCAGCAGCATCCGGGGCGTGCTCCAGACGTACTGGTACCTGGCGATCGCCCACCTCAACGACCACCTGGACGGCCGGCCGCTGCTGCCGCGTACCGACTTCACCTCCGCCGACCTGAGCGGCGAGGTGGTCATCGACGCCCCGATGGACAAGGTGTGGACGTCGCTCACCGACTCGGAGCAGGTCACCGCCTGGTTCGGCTACCCGATCGGCGTGGAGCCCTGGGAGGGCGGCCGGTACGCGATGGGCGGCCTCGACGCCGGTGAGGCCGCGAAGGTGTTCGACGTGACGCCGGGGCGGGCGCTGTCCATCGACTGGGGGCCCGTCGGCGTGACGTCCTGGGAACTGGCGGAGTCCGACGGCAGGACGAAGCTGACGTTCGTGCAGTCCGGCTTCGACGAGGGCAACCCGCCGTACGCGGCGTGGAGCGGGAACGTGGCCGGGTGGGCCGAGCTGCGGCGCTTCCACGAGGTGCCCAACTGGAAGCCGATCTGGCTGTAAGGAAGGGCCCCCTCTTAACGCCTCCGGTAGAGGAGGGGGCCCCTTTTAACACGGCGCCCGGGTGGGTAATGCCGGGCGATGTTCTTCATCTTCGGGCTGCGGACCAAGGTCGTCCGGTCCGGCGTCGTCACCGAGGTCTGCCGCAACTGCGGCAACCAGGCCGCCCAGGTGATCACCCGCCGGGTCACCAAGTTCAGCCTCTTCTTCGTCCCGCTGATCCCGCTGCGCACCCGGTACGCGCAGCAGTGCACGTTCTGCGGCGCCGAGTACGACATCTCCCGCGCCGAGGCCGAGCGCCTCCCGGTCGGCTGACCGTGACCCGCTTCCTCTACTGGCTGATCGGCCGGCAGCCGGCCGCTCCGGCCGCCCCGCCGGTGCACACCGCCGCCCGTCCACCCTGCACGCCCGGGCGCCGGCACCACCGCCGGCGTCGCCGGGTCGCGGGCGCGCAGTCGCCCCGCTCGCCCTGGAACCGTTCCGCCGACCGCTGACGCACGGTGTTAATAAGGGGCCCTTCCTCTACCGGAGGCGTTAACAGGGGGCCCTTCCTTACACTTCATCGGGTGGAAGATCGGCTGGCACGGATCAGGGGTGGTGGGCCGCCCCGGCGGCACAACGCCCGTACCATCGCCGCGCTGACCGGCAACCCCGGCTGCACCCGCCGCGCCGTGCTGGACAGCGCGGGCGCGGACAAGCCGGCGCTGGCCGAACGACTCGGCTTCCCGGCCCGCTTCGGTCAGTCCCGCTTCGCGATCACCCGCGGCAACGCGTTCGAGGCGCAGGTGAAGGCCGACGGCGGGAAGGAACTGCTGCGCCTGGTCGCGGAGCGGCTCGGCGTACCCGTCCCGGAGGGCGCGACCTGGACCGACCTCGGCGCCGACGACGACCGGCCGGAACGGTCCCGGGCGGCGCTCACCGCGAGCGGCGACGGCCCGGCGCTGTTCGACCACCCGCTGCTCGGCCTGGACGTGGCGGGTACCCGGGTGCACCTGGAACCGGATCTGGTCGCCGCCCGGCTGGCGGGCCGGTTCCACGTCGTGGAGATCAAGTCGTTCCCGGTGATCGACGGGCAGGCCGACCCGGGCAAGGTCGCCGCCGCCGCGATCCAGTCCGCTGTCTACGTGCTGGCGTTGCGCGAGCTGCTCGCCGCCGAGGGACACGACCCGGAGCTGGTGTCGCACGAGGTGGTGCTGGTCTGCCCGCGCGACTTCGCCAACCAGCCGGTGGCCAGCCTGCTCGACGTGCGCCGCCAGCTGCTGGTGCTGCGCCGCCAGCTGGCCCGGATGGCCCGGGTCGAGGACCTGCTCGCCGCCGTACCGGCCGGGTTCACGGTCGATCCGGCGGCCGATCCGGCGACGCTCGCCGCCGCGCTGCACGAGGTGCCGGCCCGCTACGCGCCTGATTGCCTGGCCGCGTGCGAGCTGGCGTACTTCTGCCGGCACGAGGCGCGCGGGCAGACCGGCGCGCTGGGCCGGCCGGTCCGCGAGGCGCTGGGCGGCGTCGAGGAGGTGGCCGACGTGCTGGCGCTCGCCGAGGGTTCGGCCGCGCCCGAGCCGGGGCAGGCGGAGGCCGCCGCGCTGCTGCGGGCCGCCGCGCGCCTGCGCGCCGACGCCCTCGCCGGGCAGACCGCATGAGTACGCTGCGCGCGCTCGCCCGGGCGCAGGCGGTCGCCTCCGGGCGGGCCCAGCCGGTGGCCACCGTCCGGCACCTGCACCTGTCGGAGCGGCCGTTGGTGCTGGTGCCGCTCGCGCTCGCCGGTGAGGCGAACGCCCCGCTCGCCGCGATGGTCGGCGCCGCGCCCGACGACGCCCGGCTGCTGGTGGTGCCGCAGCCGCGCAACCGGGACCAGCGGTTCGCGTTCGCCGCCGAGCTGGCCGCGATCGTGCTGCCGTACCTGGACGAGTTCCGTGACCTGACCGAGGCGGTGCCGGTGGACCGGGGCCGCGACGTCCGCCACCGGTACGTCGACGCGCCGCAACTGCTGGTGCCGAACCCGGCCGGGATCACGTTCCTGCGGCTGTTCGGGCGCTCGACCCGGTTCCGCCGTACCGACGGCGACTATCCGGTGCACCAGTCGGTGCCGCTGCTGGGTCGCTGGCTGACGTTCTTCGCCGAGCGTGCCGAGCAGCCCGGCTCGTCGGCGCTGCTGGCGTTGACCGAGGCGCTGACGCTGCACTGGGCGACCGGGCAGAGCGTGGTGGAGGACCTGCATCTGCCGGCGGTGCTGGGCTGGCTGGACCCGCCGGCCGGGCTGACCGGGGCCGAGGCGGCGGCCCGCGCCGAGGACCCGGCACACTGCCCGCCGGCCGGGCCGGCCACCGACCCGGACTTCGACAACCGTCGGCTCGCCCCGGCGATCGAGGCGTACACCCGGGCCGGGGACGACCCGGCGGCCCGCGCGGCCGCGTACGACGAGCTCGCCGGCCTGCTGCGCGACCAGCTCGCGCCCACCTGGGAGCTGATGTGGCGCGGCGTCGGCCTGCTGCGGACGCTGCCGGCCGGTGCTCGGGTGGCCGGCCGGTGGGCCGGTGACCGGGACGCGTTCACCGCGCACGCCGAGCACGTCGACGCCGGGGGCGGCCCGCAGCCGCGGCGCGACGGCGCGGTGGCGGCGGCGCTGCGGTTGCAGCGGCTGGAACGGGCGTCGACCGCGTGGGCGGTGCAGCGCGCCTACGACGATCCGCTGGTGATGGCCGAGCACCGGCTGTCCGGGGAGGCGTTCGTCGGCGAGGTGACGCTCGCCGACCCGGCGCGGGTGGACGACTCCGGCAAACGGCCGGTGCTGCGCCCGCGCATCCAGGTGGTCACCACCGAGCCGGTGCCGATGCCGGTGGGCGCGAGGCTGTACTCGCCGCAGCGCCCGGCGCAGAAGGCGACTGTGGTGTTCGTGACGCCCGGCGCGGACGGCAAGACCGAGGTGGTGCTGGAGCTGTCCGGCGGGATGGGCCGGGGGCTGACCGCGCCGCCCGGCAGCGTTCCGGAGGTGGGCGAGCGGATCTGCCTGACCAGCCTCTCCGACGGTTTCCTGCCGGGTGGCGCGTTCCCCGCGCCGGAGGAGACGCCGTGGACGCACGGCGGCCCGCCCGGCACGGCCGCCGCAACGCCGGACCCGGCCCCGGCGGAGGACTGGTCCTGACCGTCACGGTCCGCTGACCGACAGCCGTCGACTCTGGCGGCGGCCCCCGGCGCTGACTAGGCTTGCGCCGTCCGTCGTCCTGCCCTCGGCGTCGAGGGTGCACGTCTGGAAGAGAGCCGGAGCGCATCGTTGTACCCCAGCTCGACGTGAGCCTCGCCGCCGCTGCGCCGGCCCGTCATCCGCTCGCCGGCCGTGTCGGACTTGTCGCGGCCGCCGTCGTCGTACTCGGGGAGACGGCCTGGCTGGTCGCCCGGCTGCCCGGCGCGGCGCTGGTCAGCGACCTCGGCGCGGTGGCGGTGTCGAGCCTCGCGGCGGTGCTCTGCGTCGGCGCGGCGCGGCGCCACCCGGTCGCGCTACGCCGGTTCTGGGAGCTGCTCGCGGTCACCATGGTCCTCGCCGCGCTCGGCCGTACGGTGTGGACGGTCGAACGTCTCGGCGGGCTCGGGCTGCCGCACACGCCGCTGGTCGCCGGACTGTTCGCCGGCGGCATCGTCACCGGCACCGCCGCCCTGCTCAGTTTCCGCGCCGGCCCGCGCAGCCTGATCGGCCGGGCACGCACCCTGCTCGACGGGGTCATCGTCGGGCTGGCCCTCCTCCCGATCGGCTGGGTGGTGGTGTTCCAGGAGATCACCGAGGCCGGCCTGGCCGATCCGATGCGTACGTTCGGCCTGCTCTACCCGATGTTCGACCTGATGCAGCTCACCATCCTGGTGGCGGTCGCCGGTCCGGGCCGGCCGATGTGGCGGGCGCTCACCGTGATCGGGGCGGGCCTGGCGATCCGGGCCGGCGCGGACGCCGTCTACGTCTCCCTGGTCGCGCACGGCAACTACACGCCCGGTCACCCGGTCGACATCTGCTGGCCGCTGAGCTACCTGCTGGTCGGCCTGGCCACCCGCTATCCGCCGCCGGTCGACGAGGACGGCGACGACGACGTAGTCGAGTCACCGCTGCCGCCGTGGTGGCGGGTGGCGCTGCCGTACCTGCCGGTGGGCGGCGCGATCGTCGCGGTCATGCTGTCGCGGCGGCCCAGCGGGCAGACCCCGCACGTGGTCTTCGTCGGCATGATGGCCCTGCTCGGCGTACTGGCGCTGCGTCAGGGGCTGGCCGCGAACGAGAACCTGCGGCTGGTCGGCCGGCTGCGCCGGCTCGCGTACTCCGACCAGCTCACCGGCCTGCCGAACCGGCTGACGTTCGTCCGGCGGCTGCGGCGGGCGTTGCGCACCGGCGGGCCGGTCGCCGTGGTGCTGCTCGACCTGGACGGCTTCAAGCAGGTGAACGACAGGTTCGGGCACGCCGCCGGGGACCGGCTGCTCACCGCCACGGCGGAGCGCATGCGGGACGCGGTCGGCCCGGACGGGATGATCGCGCGGCTGGGCGGCGACGAGTTCGCGGTGCTGGTCGCCGGGGACCGCGCGGTACCGCCCGAGCGGCTCGCGATCCGGCTGCTGGCCGCGCTGGAGCCGCTGCCCGGCGAGGAGGACCTGGGAGTGCACCCGTCGGCGAGCATCGGTATCGCCGAGTACGGGCCCCAGCACGCCTCGCACACCGACCTGCTCCGCGACGCCGACATCGCCATGTACGCGGCGAAGGCGGCCGGCAAGGCCGCGTACCGCACGTGCACGCCGCAACTGCGCGAGTCGGCGGTCAGCCGCGCCGAGCTGATCGCCGACCTGCGCCGGGCGGTGGACGAGGGCCAGTTGCTGATGGAGTTCCAGCCGATCGTCGACCTCGACACCGGCGCGGTACGCAGCGCCGAGGCGCTGGTGCGCTGGCGGCATCCCCGCCTCGGCGTGCTCACCCCGGCCCGGTTCCTGCCGCTGGCGGAGGAGACCGGGCTGATCGTGGCGATCGACAGGTGGGTCATCCACGAGGCGTGCCGGGCCGCCGCGACCTGGCGCGCGCACGCGCCGGAGGTGACGGTCGCGGTCAACATCGCCGCCGCCCACCTGTGCCGGCCCGACCTGATCGCCACCGTCACCGGCGCGGTCGCCGCGGCCGGCCTGCCGCCCCGCGCGCTCACCCTGGAACTCACCGAGTCCGCGCTGATCGAGGGCAGCGAGGCGGTGCTGGACCGGCTGTCCCAGCTGCGTGACCTCGGCATCCGCATCGCCATCGACGACTTCGGCACCGGGTACTCCTCGCTGAGCTATCTGCACCGCATCCCGGCCACCGAGCTGAAGATCGACAGGTCGTTCGTGTCCCGGCTGGACGCCGGGGACAGCCGCGCGTACGCCACAGTCGAGATGGTGAACCGGCTGGCCGGCGCGTTCGACCTGGCCGTGGTGGCCGAGGGGGTGGAGACGGTCGCGCAGCACGCGGCGGTCACTGCGATCGGCTGCCGGCAGGGCCAGGGCTGGCGGTACGGCCGCCCGGCCGCCCTGACCGATCTGCTTCCCGCGTTGTCCGGGGCGGGCGCGGACCGCTGACCGGCCCGGGTCCACGGGGGCCGAAGGTCCCGGACGGGACAGGGGGTTCGACCCTGCTCACGGGCGGTCCGGCACCGCCATGATGGTTCTCGTCAACAAGACGAACACACCCTCCACACGGGAGCTTGATATGAAGCGACGGACTCTCGACCTGCTGTTCAGCATCGGTGGGCTGGGCCTGGCGGTCCTGCTGCTCGTCGTCGGCGTCGTCCTGACGACGAACGCCAACTTCGCCAACGACTACGTACGCAGCCAGCTCGGCGAGCAGAACATCACCTTCACCCCGGCGGACAAGCTCTCCGACGAGGAGAAGAAGTCGGACTGCCTGCGCGAGTACGCCGGCCAGAAGATGACCACCGGCAAGCAGGCGGAGTGCTACGCCAACGAGTACATCGGCCTGCACCTGAAGAACATGGCCGGCGGCAAGACCTACGCCGACCTGGGCGAGCCGCAGAGCGCGCTTCGTGAGCAGGTGGCCCAGGCCGAGCAGAGCAACGCCGCGAACCTGGCCGACCTGCAGAAGCAGCTCGCCGAGGTGACCGCCCAGCGGGAGACCGTGTTCAAGGGCGAGACGCTGCGCGGCCTGCTGCTCACCTCGTACGGCTTCAGCGAGTTCGGCCGCAAGGCCGAGCAGGGCGCCCTGGCCGTGTACCTCGGCGCGGGCCTGCTCCTGCTGCTCTCCGCCGCCGGCCTGGTGCACGCCTTCCGCACCCCGCCGACCGCGACCTTCGCCGCCCCGGAGAAGGAGAAGGTCACCAACTGACCGCACCGACGACGCCCCCGGCCGATCCTGGTCGGGGGCGTCGTCGTGTTTTCCGGCTTGACCCTCACGCAGCGGAAGGCGGCAGCCTTGGTCGCGGAAGGGAGGGAACCATGGCGTACACGGTGGGGCAGGTGGCGCGGGCGGCCCGGGTGACGGTCCGGACGCTGCACCACTACGACGAGATCGGGCTGCTGCGGCCCAGCGGGCGCACGTCGGCGGGCTACCGCCGCTACGACGAGGCGGACCTGGACCGGTTGCAGCTCATCCGCTACTACCGGGAGCTGGGGTTCCCGCTGGAGGAGATCGCCGAGATCCTGGACGATCCGGACGCCGACCCGGTGGCGCACCTGCGCCGGCAGCACGAGCTGCTGTCCGGGCGGATCGGGAAGCTCCAGGAGATGGTCGCGGCGATCGAACACGCGATGGAGGCGAGGACGTTGGGGATCCAGTTGACGCCGGAGGAGCGGTTCGAGGTGTTCGGGGACTTCGACCCGGACGAGCACGCCGAGGAGGCCGAGCAGCGCTGGGGTGGCACCGAGGCGTACCGGCAGTCGCAGGAGCGCGCGGGCCGCTACTCGAAGGAGGACTGGCTGCGCAACAAGGCGGAGAACGAGGAGTGGGGGCGGCGGTTCGCCGCGCTGATGGACTCGGGCGCGCCGGCTGACGGCCCGGAGGCGATGGCGCTGGCCGAGGAGCACCGGCAGCTCATCACCAAGTGGTGGTACGACTGCTCGTACGAGATCCACACCGGTCTGGCCGACATGTACGTGGCGGACCCGCGGTTCACCGCGTACTTCGAGGCGCTGCGGCCGGGGATGGCCGCGTACCTGAACGAGGCGATCCACGCCAACGCGATCACCCGGTCCTGACCGGGTGCGGGTGGCAGGATGGCCGGCATGCTCATCGTCGCCGGCACCCTCTACGTCGATCCGGCCCGGCGGGACGCCTACCTGGCGTCCTGCGAGGCTGCCGTCCGCGCGGCCCGGGACGCGCCCGGCTGCGTGGACTTCGCGGTCAGCGCGGACCTGGTCGAGCCGGGCCGGATCAACGTCTACGAGCGGTGGGAGTCCGACGAGCAGTTGCTGGCGTTCCGGGGCTCCGGCCCGGAGGCCGAGCAGGTGACGGAGATCCTCGGCGCCGAGGTGCACAAGTTCCGCATCTCCGGCGTCGAGGCTCCCTGACCCGCTAGATGAAGACGTCGAGCAGCAGGACGCCGAGGAAACCGACCACCGAGATGATGGTCTCCATCACCGACCAGCTCTTGATGGTCTGCCCGACGGTCAACCCGAAGTACTCCTTCACCAGCCAGAAGCCGGCGTCGTTGACGTGGGAGAAGAACAGCGACCCACAGCCGATGGCCAGCGCCAGCAGCGCCACCTCGGGGGCGGCGAGCGTGTCGGCCAGCGGCGCGACGATGCCGGCGGCGGTGATGGTGGCGACGGTGGCCGAGCCGGTGGCGACCCGGATGCCGACAGCTACCAGCCAGCCGAGCAGCAGCGGGGAGAGGTTCGCGCCGTCGGCGGCGTTCGCCACCAGGTCGCCCACGCCGGCGTCGACGAGCACCTGCTTGAAGCCGCCACCGGCGGCGACGATCAGCAGGATGCCGGCGATCGGCGGCAGCGAGCCGCCGAGGAAACCGGAGACCTGGGTACGGCTGAAGCCGGACCGGTAGCCCAGGAAGATCATGGCGAAGATGACGCCGGCCAGCAGGGCGATGATCGGGGTGCCGACGATGTCCAGCGCCTTGCGGCCGGTGGTGTCCTCGCCGAGCGTCAGCTCGCCGATCGCCCGCAGCAGCATCAGCACCACCGGCAGCAGCACGGTGACCACCGCCGCCCACAGCGCCGGGGCGCGGCGCGAGCGCCGTCCGGCCGGCTCGTCGATCGCGCCGCCGGGCCGCCCGGTGCCCGGGTTGACCAGGTCGTCCTCGGTGACCAGGTCGCCGTCGGCGTCGAGCCGTCCGTCACCGGGACGGGTCGGGCTGCGGTCGTCGGCGTCACGCCGGGTCGGCAGCAGCTCGGCCGGGGCGGTGGCCGGCACGTACCGGGCGATGAAGTTACCGAAGACCGGCCCGGCGATGATCACCGTGGGGATCGCCACCAGCAGGCCCAGGGCGAGCGTCTGACCGAGGTTCGCGCCGAGCGCGTCGATCGCCACCAGCGGGCCCGGGTGCGGCGGCACCAGGCCGTGCAGCACCGACAGGCCGGCCAGCGCGGGAATGCCGATCTTGATCAGCGGCACGTTCACCCGCAGCGAGACGAGCAGCACGATCGGCACCAGCAGCACCACGCCGACCTCGAAGAACAGCGGCAGGCCGATGAGCGCGGCCACGCCGGCCATCGCCCAGGGCAGCGCGGTCCCGGAGACCCGGCCGACCACCCGTTCCACGATGCCGTCCGCGCCGCCGGACTCGGCCAGCAGGCCGCCGATCATCGCGCCGAGCGCGATCAGCAGGCCCACGCCGCCGACCGTGGAGCCGACGCCGCCGCTGAACGACGTGACGATCTTGTCGACGGGTACGGCGGCGACCACCCCGAGCACCGCGGCGCCGAGGATCAGCGCCAGGAACGGGTGCACCTTGCCCCACGCGATGAGCAGCACGACAGCGGCGATGCCGAGCAGGGCGGCGAGGACGAGCTGGGTGTCACCGGCGTTCGTGAGCGGTTCCGCTGGTGCGGCGAGCAGTGTGACCACGGCTATCACGCCCTTCGGTCGGTCAGCGGGGTGGTGCGGTGGGTGGGGGTTCCGGCGGCAGGCTCGGCGCCATCCGTCGCAGTGAGGCGAACGTGGGTACCAGTGCGTCGTACAGCTCGGAGAAGAGCGGGAGCAGCGCCGCGTACGTGGCGGCGGAGGCGGGATCCGGGCGGACCGTCTCTTCGATCCGGACCAGGTCGGCGGCGACCTCGATCGATTCGATGAGGCCGAGCGCCTGCATGCCGAGCAGCGCCGCGCCGAAGCCGGACCCCTCGTGCCCGGCGGGGAACCGCACCGGCATGCCGAGCGCGTCGGCGAGGATCTGCCGCCACAGCGGGCTGCGGGCGAAGCCGCCGCTGGCGCGGACCTCGCGTACCTCGTTCCCGGCCGCCCGGACCGAGGCGAGGACCAGCGCGAGCTGCTGGCAGACGCCCTCCAGCGCGGCCCGGACCAGGTGCGCCCGGCCGTGGCCGTGGGTCAGCCCGACGTACGCGCCGCGCGGCAGCGCGCTCCAGTGCGGCGCCCGCTCGCTGAGCAGGTACGGCAGCATGATCAGCCCGCCGGAGCCGACCGGCGCCTGGGCGGCCAGGTCGAGCAGTTCCTCCTCGGCGTGCTCGCCCAGCTCCGGGGCGAGCGCGTCGTTCGCCCACTGGAGGACGATCCCGCCGTTGTTGATGGCGCCGCCGACCACCCAGCGGTCCTCGGTGAGGGCGTAGCAGAACACGCCGCCGAGCGGGTCCACGCCGGGGCGTTCCACCATCACCCGCATCGCGCCGCTGGTGCCGATCGAGCAGGCCACCACGCCGGGGCGTACCGCGCCGAGGCCGAGGTTGGCCAGCGGCCCGTCGCCGGCTCCCACCACCAGCGGGGTGTCCGCCGGCAGGCCGGTGGCCCGCGCCGCCTCGGCGGTGAGCCCGGGCAGCACGTGCGTGGTGGGTACGAGCTGGGGGAGCTGCTCCTCGGTGATGCCGGCCAGGCGTAGCGCCTCGGTGTCCCAGGCCAGCCGGTGGATGTCCATCAGCCCGCTGGCGGAGGCGACCGAGTGGTCGGTGACGAGCGCGTCGGCGAGCCGCCGCAGCACCAGATCCTTGATGCCGACCCAGTGCGCGACCCGCTCGTGCAGTTTCGGCTCCTGCTCGGCGAACCAGACCAGCTTGGGCAGCGGCGCCATCGGGTGCACCGGGGTGCCGGTGCGGCGGTGCAGCGCGAGCCCGGACGGCACCGCCCGCAGCCGCTCGGCCTGCGCGCTGGCCCGGGAGTCGGCCCAGGTGATCGACGGGGTCAGCGGGGTGCCGTCGGCGTCCAGCCCGATCAGGCTGTGCATGGCGGTGCTGAACGACAGGCCGGCGATCGGCGCGGCCAGCTCGTCGACGACCGCGCGGATGACGCCGAGCACCGCTTCGTAGATGAGGTCCGGGTCCTGCTCGGCCCAGCCGGGGTTCGGCTCCTCCAGCGGGTAACCGATCGAGTGGCTCGCCAGTTGCCGGCCGGAGGTGTCGAACGCGACCGCCTTGGAACTGGTGGTGCCGATGTCCACGCCCACCACGACGGCCGGGTCGCCCACCGGTGCACCTCCTCGCCGCCCGGGGGCCGCGGTACGCCCCGCTGTGCGGCTGACGTTACCGACGTGCTCCCGCGCGCGCATGACGAAGCAGCGCCGCCGGGAAGCGCGGGGGAGTTTCCGTCGATAGTGTCGGTCAATCAGCCGATCGGTCTAATTGGCGACTTTCGCGTGTCTTCGTACCCCTGCCGGATCGTTGACATGAATGACACCCCGATTGGTGGGCTCGCGCGGCGGAGGAGTCGGCGTGACGAAGACTGATTCGACGGGTTCCACATGGCGGTACCGGTGGGCGCACCGGCAGAACGAACGGCGGCAGCGGGCCTTCCGCGCGGCCGACGAGGCGTGGCGACGCCGCGACGACGAGCTGCGCCGCCTGCGTACGCTCGCGGTGTCCTTCCACGGCTCGGCCCAGGCGGGCGTCGGCCTGCCGATGGAG
Source organism: Micromonospora sp. HB375 (assembly GCF_017872985.1). NCBI lineage: Bacteria > Bacillati > Actinomycetota > Actinomycetes > Micromonosporales > Micromonosporaceae > Micromonospora > Micromonospora sp. HB375. The sequence continues at coordinate 1,036,061 of NZ_JAGGJO010000001.1, forward strand.
CTGGCCCCCGGTGAGGTGGTCTTCTGGACGCTCCCGGCCGCGCAACTGGTGGAGGTCCGGCACACCGCCGTGCTGCCCGCCCCCGAGCTGACGGTCGACCCCGACCCGCCCGTGCTGCGCCCGCGCCGCCCCGAGGGGGTCAAGGTGGTCGACGCCGGGCTCGCCGTGCTCACCAACCGCCGGCTGGTGCTGCTCGGCGGGCGCGGGAGGCGCGACTGGGCGTACGGCCGGATGACCGGCCTGTCCCACGACCCCGGCGCGCCGGTCACCCTGATCCAGGTGCTGGACCGGCGACGTACCTCCGGGTTGCTGCTGCCCACCGGCGCGGTGGCCGACTTCCGGTTCACGCTCACGCTCGCGTTCGCCGACGCGATCGAGCAGCGCGCCGCGGTCGTGGCCGAGCTGGACGAGCTGATCGAGGAACACGCGGCGGAGCGCCCCCAGCGCCCGCCCGTGCTCACCCCCGCCCAGGCCCGGGTCTCCGCGCTGGTGCCCGGCGGCCGGCGCACGGTGGCCGTCGGCGCGGCGCTCGCGCTCGTCGTCCCGGCGATGCTCTTCGAGTCCAACCCGCCGACCCGGGCCGGCTCGGAGCGCGCCGTCGCGGCCACCCCGGCGGCCACCGGCACTCCCGCGCCACCGCAGGTCGCGCCCGCCGTCCAGGTCCGGCCCACGACCAGCCCCGAGCCGTCGCGCGCCCGTCCCGCGCCGCCGCGCGGCACGCCGCAGCCACCGGTCGAGCGCCGCTGCGGCGCCCCGGCGAACCCCTTCGGGTACGACTTCTGCGGCGGCCAGCGGATCCGCAGGCCGGCCGCCGGGGTGTGCGACTGGTTCGAGTGCGTACCCGGGTTCTGGTCCGATCGCGGCTGGCTGGTGCAGTGCCGCGACGGCTCGATCAGCCGCACGGGTGGCCAGCGCGACGTGTGCGCCGGGCACCAGGGGTTGCGCCGCACCGTCTGGCGCTGAATCCGCTCGCCTCCCGTCGGGGCGTCCGGCTACCGTCCGGCCGTGTCCCGCACCGTCACGCTGATCCTGCTCGACGCCGCCGGCCGTCCGCTCGGCGCGCTGCCGCCGTTCGGCGTACCGGAGCCGTGGTGGCAGGAGGTCGCCTCGATCGTGGCCGAGGTTCGTCGTCGTCACGGTCTGGAAGTCGCCGTGCTGCGGCTGCTCGACGCCGACCGTCCCGCGCCGCCCGGCGGCCACGTCCGCTACCTGGCGCAGACCGCCGACGCTCCCGCCGTACCCCTGGAACCGGTTGCCGTGGACCTCGCGCCGCACCCGCTGCGCCAGCCGTGGGCGCGGGCCGGCGGCCCGGCGCGCAGCGTCGCCTGGGCGGCGGGTGAGCTGCGCCGGCTCGGCCGCCGGGTGACGGCGGTGGCGCAGCAGCGCACCTGGAACCTCTCCGCCATCTGGCGCCTGGACACCGACGCGGGCCCTACGTGGCTGAAGCAGCTCCCCCCTTTCGCCCGCCACGAGCCCACGGTCCTGGCGTTCCCCGGTGACCCGAGCTCCTTGGTCAACGGGCCGACGGTGCTCGCCGCCGACGGGGAGGGGCGGATGCTGCTGGCGGACGTGCCGGGGCAGGACCGGTACGGGGCCGGGGAAGGGGAGCGTGCCTCCATCGCGGTAGAGCATCACGCGGTGCAACTGCGGGCGTGTGGGGTCGTCGGTGAGCTGGTCGCCGCCGGGGTGCCGGATCTGCGCGGGACGGGGCTGGCGGACTGGATCCGCGAGCGGCTCGCCGGGCACGACGTGTCGGCGGCCGCCGGTCTGCTCGACGGGCTCGACCACCGGCTCCAGCAGGTCCGTGACTGCGGCCTGCCCGACACGCTCGTGCACGGCGACCTGCACCCCGGCAACGTGCGCGGCGACGGGCGGCGGCGGGTGGTGATCGACTGGGCGGACTCGTTCGTCGGCCACCCCGCCTTCGACATCCTGCGCCTCACCGAGGACGTCGACGCGGACGCCGCCGCCCGGCTGACCGGCGCGTGGGCGCGGCGCTGGCGCACCGACGTACCGGGCAGCGACCCGCACCGGGCCGTCGACCTGCTCCGGCCGGTCGCGCCGCTGCGGCTGGCCGCCGTGTACGCGATGTTCCTCGCCGCCATCGAGCCGAGCGAGCATCCGTACCACGTACACGACGTGCCGGCCGCGCTGGCGCGAGCGGCAGCTACTCCCTAGACCCGGCGGACCGGGATCCACAGCTCCGCGTCGGCGGTGCCGCCGTCCTCGGCGACCCGCACCCGCGAGATCTCCGGCCCCGGGCGGGCCTCGTACGGGTTGGACGGGAACCAGGACGTGAACACGGCCCGCCACAGGTGCTGCACCGCCACCGGGAACGCCCCGGAACTGGAGAACACCGCCCAGTCACCGGCCTCGACCGGCAGGCTGTCCAGATCGCCGGGCACCTCCGCGCCGGTCACCGCCGCGTACCAGTAGTCCAGCTCGGCACCCTCGTCGCGGGAACCGGCCAGCTCGGCGCTGACGTTGACGATCCCGCGCGGCTCCTGGTCGGACAGCGCCTCGATGCGGCGTACGGTGGCCGGGTCGATGCCCCTGACGAACGCCACGATGTGCGGGTTCATCCCCTCGTGCACGAGCGGCACCCGCGCTTTCAGCCCGGCGAGCCGGAAGGCGTCCTTGGTCACGATCCGGTAGTCCATGCTGGTGTTCCCTTCGACGACGAGCCGGAAGGACAGCCGGGGCTGGGACCGCAGCACCGCCCCGGCCTGCCGGGCCTGCGTCGGCCCGACGCCGTGCACGGCCCGGAACGCGCGGGCGAACGCCTCGTTCGAGCCGTAACCCCAGCGGACCGCCACGTCGAGCAGTGACTCCCGCCCCGCGAGCACGTCCGCGCCGGCCAGCGTCATCCGGCGACGGCGGACGTACTCCGACAGCGGCAGCCCGGCCAGCGCCGAGAACAGCCGGCCGAAGTGGTGCTCCGAGACGCCCGCGATCCGGGCCAGCGCGGCCACGTCGAGCGGCTGCTCGAGCCGCTGTTCGAGGTAATCCAACGCGGCGTTGAGCCGATCCAGCACCCGATGTTCCTTCCTGGTGACGACCTCGACGCTAGGTTCCCGGCCGTCCACAGACCCGATCACACCGGACCCGGTCCGGTCGCCTCATTCGGCACTGGCGGGCGTGTCGCATCATGACGTGGTGATCTTCCGGAAGCGGCACCGCCACAAGAAGAAGAGCCGGGACTGGTGCAACTGCGACGTGCCCACCTGTGACGGGCCGGGCTGCTGCGACCTGGGCCTCTTCTCGATGCTGCTCACCCTCGGTTCGGTGACCGCCGGCGTCGTGCGCCGACCCGCCGTGGACCGCGCCGGCCGGGCCGCCATCCTCGGTTACCGGCGCTGGCTGTCGCACCGCTGGCCGGCGACCTGCCGCTACTCGCCCACGTGCAGCGCGTACGGGCTCGCAGCGGTCGAGCGGTACGGGCTGGCGGTGGGCGGCCGGATGGCCGCCGACCGGGTACGCCGATGCCGTCCCGACGTGCCGCACGGCACTCACGACCCGCTGCGCTGACGCGCCCTCGCCACGTCGGGGAGGTGGCGGTGTCCCGGTGCGCCGGATGCCGCCACTCCGGCGACCTGGTGTCGATCAAGGCGGTGGCGGTCATCCGGCCGACGTGGGGCCGCCGAAGACGACGGGGACGCCGGGGGAGTAGAGCACGCTCACCGGTGGGCCGTCCGGCGCGGGCAGGCCGGCGGCGGTGACCAGTTCGTCGTCCAGGTCCAGCAGTTCGGCACGGTGCAGCGGCCACTGTGGATGCCAGTTCGGCACGTGCAGGGTGCGGCCGTACGCGCGGGTGTGCAGACCCCAGCGCGCGGTGAGGAAGTGCTCCAGCGGCGTCGGCTCGGCGATCGGCGCGCCGACGCGCACCGTCATCCGGCTGGACGCGCCGGACGGACCGGGCCAGCGGCGGCGGCACCGGTAGGTGAGCGTGTCGCCGGAGCGGTCCAGCCGCATCGCCGACCACTTGTACGGCAGGCGCAGACTCAGCTGGGCCACCAGCACCGGCACCAGCCGGGACGCGTCGAGCGAGCGGAACACGACGGCGCGCCGCCCGGAGCCGTCGACGGAGTAGAGCCGGACGTTCGTCTCCCAGAACGTGCCGAAGTACGGCACGCCCGGGCCGACGCCGAGCCCCAGCCCGACCATCTGGAACCCGATCAGCCCGACGTAGGTGAGCCCGTCGAACGTGTCCGGCCGGGTGCCGGCGGGCAGCAGTGGAGCCACCCGCTCCGGCGGGACCGCCCAGTGCAGGAACGTCAGGTCGTGCCAGCGCTGTGCCAGCCAGGACCGGCGGATGGCGCGTACCGGAGCGTGCTCGACCGGTTCGATCTCCACCGGTCCATCCTGTCTCGCCGACGCAACCGGACTCACTCCGGACGGTGGCAGACCGCCTCGACGTTGTTGCCGTCCGGGTCGCGGACGAACGCGCCGTAGTAGGTGGCGTGGTATTCCGGCCACTCCTTCGGCGCGTGCAGCACCTCCGCGCCGGCCGCGACAGCCGCGTCGTGGAACGCGCGCACCGTGGCACGGTCGGCGGCGGTGAACGCGATGTGCACCGGCACCGGCGTGGCGTCGGACGGCGCGGGTTCCACCCAGAAGTCGGGCTTGTCGACGCCGTAGCCGATCGGGCCGGGCTCCATGAGCCGCCGCGCGCCCAGCGGGGCGAGCACCGTGTCGTAGAAGGCGCCGCTGGCCGCCAGGTCGCGTACCGCTACGGAGAAGTGGTCGAGCACGTCGCCTCCCTGCGATCGTCGTTGACCGCGCCAGGCTACGAGCCCTCTACGACACTTTCGCCGCCCGGTTTGCGTCGCGCCCGCCGCCGGGCAGCCGTCGCGGTGACGCCAGCCGTCGTCGAGCGCCCGGGCTCGGTGGTCCAGCCTCGTTGAAGACGTGTGCCATCCAGAGCGATATACCTCAGAGTCATAACTATGACTCTGAGGTATATCGCTTTTGCCTCCATGTATTTCCGGCGGCGGTAAGGACCGTCGGGCGGGACGCGCGTCGTCGCCGGGCGGTGAATGAACTCGCCCACCGCGCCCCGGATTTCCGCACGCCACCCACCACGTAGTGGGTTCTGTCCTCGGCGCCGAGCCGTACCGTGCTCTGCGCCAGCAGCGCGCGGAACACGACGGCGTACCCGATCAGCGGCGGGGCGTCGGGGTTGGTGGACCGTCAGCACGGGGGCGAGCACCGGCGCCGCGAGCACGGGCCACCAGCGCGGTGGAGACCGGATCGTCGACGAAGTCCGCGAGCCGTCCGAAAGGGATTGCTCACGCAGCGTAGGATCGCGTGCGACACAGCCGAACACACGGGGGAAACGATGTTCGAGCGCCTGGGCAGATTCGTCGTGGGCAAGGCGTGGTGGGTGATTGGCGGCTGGGTCGTCGCCGCGATAGCGATCATCGCCGCCAGCCCGTCACTGAGCGACATCACCTCCGCCGACCAGGAGAGCTTCCTGCCGAGCTCCTACGAGTCGGTGCAGGCCACCGAGCTGGCCGGGAAGTCGTTCCCACAGGCGGCCACCGCCACCGCCACCGTCGTGGTCAAACGCGGCGACGGCAAGCCGCTCACCGCGGCCGACGAGGCGCGCGTGGGGCAGCTCGCCGCCGCGCTCAAGGCGCGGAACATCCCGCAGACCTCCGGCTACCTGACCGGGCCGCAGGCCGTCGCGCCGGACAAGTCGGTGCAGGTGGTCACCGTCGGTCTCGACGCCGACAGCCCCGACGACCCGGGCCTGCTCGACGCCGTACGCGATCTGCGTGCCGCCCTCGGGCCGGACCTGGCCGGCAGCGGCCTTACCGCCGGGGTGGCCGGCGACGTGGCCAGCTTCGTCGACAACGAGGACACGTTCAACGACGCGTTCGCGGTGGTCGGCGTCGCCACCATCATCCTCATCATCGGGCTGATCCTGATCATCTTCCGCAGCCCGATCGCCGCGCTGCTGCCGGTGGTGGTCATCAGCGTGGTCATGTCCGTCACCACCGGCCTGGTCGCCGCCGCCGGCAAGGCGTTCGACCTCAACGTCAGCCAGGACCTGCAGACCATCCTGCTGATCGTGCTGTTCGGCATCGGCACCGACTACATCCTGTTCCTGCTGTTCCGCTACCGGGAACGGCTGCGCGCCGGTGACGACAAGCGCACCGCGATGGTCGTCTCGGTGCAGCGGGTCGGCGAGGTCATCACCTCCGCCGCCGGTGCGGTCATCGTGGCGTTCCTGGTGTTGCTGCTCGCCTCGCTCGGCTTCTTCGGCTCGCTCGGCCCCGCGCTCGCCATCGCCGTCGGCGTCATGCTCGTCACCTCGCTGACCCTGATCCCGGCACTGGTGTCGCTGCTCGGCCGGTGGGTGTTCTGGCCGTCGAAGGCGTGGCAGCGCCCACCGAAGGCGACGCTGTCCCGGCGACTCGGCGCCGCCGTCGGCCGTCGCCCGGCCGTCGTCGCAGCCGCCTCCGGCGTGCTGCTCGTCGCGCTCGCCGCCGGGGTGCTCGGCTACAAGGCCGACTACGACTTCAGCGCCGGATTCCCGCAGGACACCGAGTCGGCGCGGGCCGCCCAGGACCTCCAGCGCGGATTCGCCGCCGGTGCGCTCGCGCCCACCGAGGTCTACCTGACCACCGGCAACGGCACCCCGCTCACCGACCAGCAGGTGAACGACTTCGCCGCCGCGTCGGCCAAGGCGCCGGGCGTCGGGCGGGCGCAGCCGCCGGAGCGCAGCGCCACCGACCCGAGCGTCGCCCGGATCAGCCTGCTGCTGAACGAGAACCCGATGTCCAACGAGGCGATCACGCTGGTCCGCGACGACCTGCGGGACGTGCTGCACGCCGCCGCGCCGCCGGGCACCAAGGCCTTGGTCGGCGGCGCCACCGCGATCTTCGCGGACATCAACTCGGCGAACAACAGGGACCTCTCGGTCATCCTGCCGGTCGCCGCCGGCCTGATCGCGCTCATCCTCGGGTTGCTGCTGCGCAGCCTCGTCGCGCCGGTCTACCTGGTGATCGCGGTGCTGCTCAACTTCGCCGCCACGCTCGGCGCGACCGTGTACGTGTTCCAAGGGCTCCAGGGCAACCCCGGCGTGACGTTCCAGCTGCCGATCATCCTCTACCTGTTCGTGGTGGCGATCGGCACCGACTACAACATCCTGATGATCGCCCGGCTTCGCGAGGAGGCGCGCGAAGGGCACGAACCGCACGAGGCCGCCGCGATCGGGGTGGAACACGCCGGCCCGACAGTCGCCGCGGCCGGGCTGATCCTGGCCGGCACGTTCGGGGTGCTGATGCTCGCGCCGATCTCGTTCCTGCAGCAGATGGGTTTCGCGGTGGCGATCGGGATCGTGCTGTCCGCGTTCGTCATGTCGATGTTCTTCGTACCGGCGCTGACCGGGCTGATCGGCCACACGGCATGGTGGCCGGGGCACGGCGACGAACGGCGTGACGGCGGTGGCGGCCGGCACGCCGCGCCCGAGCCGGCCGACGCGACGCCGGTCTGACACTCACCCGCCCCGGCGCGGCTCAGCCCTCGCCGGGGCGGACCAGCCCGCTCTCGTACGCGATCACGACGAGCTGCGCCCGATCCCGGGCGTTCAACTTCTGCAGCAGGCGGCTCACGTAGGTGCGGGCGGTATCAGGGCTCAGGAACAGTGCCTGCCCGATCTCCGTGTTCGACCGTCCGGCGCCCACCTGCGCGAGCACGTCCCGCTCCCGCGCGGTCAGTCCGGCCAGCCGCGCCGGGTCAGCCACCGGCGAGCGGGCCGCCGCCGCGAGCACCCGCCGGGTCACGGCGGGAGACAGCAGCGCGTCGCCACCGGCCACCGTCCGGACCGCGTCCCGCAGGGCGTCCGGTGCGGTGTCCTTCAGGAGGAAACCGGCCGCCCCGGCGCGGATCGCCTCGAACAGGTACTCGTCGTCGTCGAACGTCGTCAGCATGAGCACCTGCACGCCGTCCAGCGTCGGGTCGGTGAGGATCCGCCGGGTCGCCTCCAGCCCGTCCCCGCCGGGCATCCGTACGTCCATCAGCACGATGTCGGGCCGCTGCTCGCGTACCACGGCGAGGCCGCTGCGGCCGTCGCCCGCCTCGCCCACCACCTCGATGTCCGGCGCCCGGTCGAGCAGCGCCCGCAGGCCGGTACGGACGAGGTGCTGGTCGTCGACGAGGACGACGCGGACCGGGCTCACGCGGCGACCCCCGTCAGCGGCAGGCTGACCGCCACCCGGAAACCGGTGCCGCCGGATGCGGCGGTGCCGTTCTGGACTGTGCCGGTTTCGACTGTGCCGCCCAGCAGGGCGACCCGCTCGGCCATGCCGCGCAGGCCCTGGCCCCTCCCGTCCGCCCGACCGGCGGGTGGGCCGCCGCGACCGTCGTCCACCACTTCAAGCGCGAGCCGAGCGGCCGTGGCGCGCACCGTGACGGTGACCCGGGTGGCCCCGGCATGGCGCAGCACGTTCGTCAGCGCCTCCTGCACGACCCGGTAGACGGTGCTGCCCACCACCGCCGGCAGTCTGTCCACCGGCCCCTCGACGCGCAGGTCGACTGCCAGCCCGCCCTGGCGTACGCCGTCCACGAGCGCCGGGAGCCGGTCGAAGCCGGGGGCCGGCTCCCGTGGCCCGGGCTCGCGGCGCAGCGTGCCGAGCGTGGCCCGCAACTCCGCCATCGCGCTGCCGCTCACCGACCGGATCGCTGCGAGCGCGCTCTCCGCCTGCGCCGGATCGCTGTCAGCGAGCGCCTCCTGGGCGACTGCGGACTGCAACGTGATCACCGACATGGTGTGGCCGAGCGTGTCGTGCACCTCCCGGGCGATGCGCAGCCGTTCCGCCTCGACCTGACGGGCCGCCTCCCGGTGGCGCTCCTCGTCGGCCGCGACCGCCTGCCGGATCAACGCCGCCCGGAGCGACCTGCGGTTGCGTACCGCATCACCGAGGGCGATGACGGCGAGCAGCAACGCCGCCTCCGAGCCCAGTTGCGTACCGACGACGACGCCGACGTCGTCGCCCTCGGCCAGCCGCGCGACCACCGATACGGCCAGCAGGCTCCCGGCGACCACAGCAGCAGGGACCACCCGCCCGCGTTCCGACGCCCGGTAGAGAACTGCGGCGGCCGGAGCGGCCACGCCGACCGGCGGCAGGTCCAGCGCGTAGTACAAAAGAATGGCGACCGCCGTGGCCAGCAGCGCCGGCACCGGCCACCGCCTGGCGCACAGCACCAGCCCACCGAGCACCGCGCCGACCACCACGGCGAGCGCCGCGCCGCCGGCAGCGGGCCGCTCGGCCGCCACGGCCACCGCGACCAGGCCGAGCGTGGCCGCGGCGAGCAGCGCATCGGCACGTGTGGGCAGGGCGTCGGGCACGCTTCGAGCCTAGGTCCGCGCGGCCCTTCGCCGCTGTCGTCCGCAGGCGTCAGGGACAACCCCGAGGCGTACGCCGAGAAGCGACAACCGGTCGCGCGGCCACGCGGACGACGGTGCCCGGCCCCCGACCTAGCGTCGATGGCGTCCCCAAAACGTGAGGAGAACCCTCGTGGTACGCACACGACTGACCTGCATCGCCCTTATTGCGATGGTTTGGGCATCGATGATGTCGTTCGGCGGGGTCGCCGCCGAGACAGTCATGCTCTACCCGAACATCTTCAACGACGCCCCCGCCTCCCTCGACCGGGCCCGCGAGTTCCTCGTCCACGGCGGCCCGCACGACTACTTCCCGCCGCTCGGCGCGTCGGTGATCCTGAGCAGCGTCGCCGCGACCCTGCTCACCTGGCGCGACGGCCGGCTGCGCTGGTGGATCGCCGGCGCCACAGCCGTCTTCGTCGTCTGCGAGTTCCTGTTCTCGGCCGTCTTCTTCTGGCCACGCAACGAGATCATGTTCGTGGACCCGGTGGGGACGCACTCGCCGGAATACCTGCGGCAGGTCGCCGCCGAGTTCGTCGCCGGTCACTGGGTGCGCGTCGCCGGAGGGGCGGTCACCGCCGTACTGGCGTTCGTTGCGCTGTTGAAGTTCGTGCGCTCGACCGCGCCGGCCCCGGTTTCGGCTCCCGCGCCTGCTTCTGTTTCGGTTGCGGATTCTTCCGACGTGACGCGATGAGCGGGGCCCGCCGTACCCTCGGGTTCTCCTGGCCGGCGCTGGTCGCGCTCGCCGCGCTGGCCGCCCCGCGCGTGGCTCTGCACGACCTGGGCGTCGTGCCGGAGGGCACGATCGTGGCCGCGCTGCTGGCGGTCGGGCCGCCGCTGTGCTGGGTGGCCGCCGTGCTGTGGCGGCGACCGCCGCGCCCGTTCCTGACGCTTGTCGTGGTCGGGGCGCTGTACGGGGTGTTCCTCGCGGTCGGTCACCAGGTGTTCTGGGACTCGTCGCTGGGGATGGACGCGCCGGGGCTGGCCGGGCTGGCGCCGTGGGCGCGGGAGGCGTTGTTGCGGGGTGCTGCGGTGATGTCGAGCCTGGTCACCGGGACGGTGGTGGGGGTGGTGGCCGGGGTGGTGGCGGTGCTGCTAAGCCGGGCGCTGCGCAAACGTTCCGATGTTGCTGGTCGCGCTCCTGCTGAGCGTCCGCTTGGATCCCGGCGTCCTCAAGGGGCTCAGTCCACTACCGACGAATGCCGGGAAAGGCTTCCTCGATCACCTCCATGAGCTGGCGCGCAGTCTGCAGGTCCAGCTGGAGACTCTGACTGGACTTGCGCTCGCTTGCACGGTCGTCGCTCCCGAAGGTGCTGAGGTGAAGCAGACGAAGGTCGCCTCCCTCAATCACGGCGTACTCACAGTCGACTTCAGTGGGATGGGGCTTGATGCGCTGCCGGGACGCGCTGAACGACCGTACCCGTGCCATGAAACCTCCTCAGTGTCGATCTCCAAGGGTAAACGGACGCGCGATTGCGAGTCGGGCCGCTCAGCGTCGTCCCGCTGTCGGCCCTGAGCAGCTCGACAAATTAGCTGATCCGCTGGGCCGGGGGAGCGGCGCGGGCTGACCCATATCCGCAGCCTTGCCCGCCGCCTATCGAGAAGTGGTCCCACCTCCGCCGAATCCCCTAGGGCAGGGTCCGTCGCACCGACTGCGGCGCCACCGGCTTCGGCACCGATGAGGGTGACGCCATGAGCGCGGGCCCGCCGTGCCCTCGGGCTTACCTGACGGTGGTGGTCGCGCGAGGCGGGCATCGTGTGGCCCTGCGTGGCGTCCGTGGTGCCGGGGCGCGTTCCTGACGGTGCAGCTAGGGGTCGGGCCGCCGCACCACTCTTGGCGATGGTCGTGATCGGCGTGCTGTACGAGGGTATTCCTGGAGATCGGCTCTGCGACTCGTCCCTGGTAACGGACGCGTCCAGGGCTCGTCGGAAGGTTGTTGCGCGGCGCGCCGGCGATGTTGAGCCCCGACACCCGCACGGTGGTCGGGGGGATCGCTCGGCTATCCGATCACCTTCCGCATCCAGGCGGCTACCCAGCTTGAACGAAATGATCGAATCATCACAGGTCCGTGTCAGGCATAGGGTTGACCAGCGACAGGGCTATAGGCTTCGGCGATGGTGGGCGAGGGGGGAAGCATGGAGAGCACGCCCATCCGGGCAGCAGAGTTCTTCGCTGGTATCGGACTCGTGAGGACTGCTCTAGAGCGAGTTAAAGGCGCTCAGGTGCAGGTCGTGTGGGCCAACGACATCAAGCAAGCCAAGTCCGACGCCTACGTCGCTAACTACCCCGACGCCGAAGATCACTTCGTAGTCCTTGATATCCGTGAGGTAGCAGCTCAGGACCTTCCCTCTGGGATTGAGCTAGCAACGAGTAGCTTCCCCTGCGTAGACCTGTCGCTGGCTGGTAACAGGCGGGGCCTGGTGGGCGAGCAGTCAGGCATGTTCTGGGAGTTTGCCAGGATCTTGCGAGGAATGTCCCCAAGGCCAGCGGTTGTGCTCCTTGAGAACGTCCATGGCTTCGCCACTAGCCACGGAGGAGGCGACCTCACGGCCGCGCTGGTATGTCTAGCCGAGCTGGGCTACTCCGTCGATGTATTTGCGATCGATGCTCGCCATTTCGTGCCGCAATCTCGTCCCAGAATGTTTATCGTGGGCATTCAGAAGGATAGCGTGCCGGGCTGGGTTAAGTTCGATATCCCGCCAGTTAGTGATGTGCGTCCCCCATGGGTCGTTGCCATTCATGAAAAGCATGGGAAGGCGCTCGGCATGCACTATGCCGACCTCCCGATGTTGCCGGAAGGCCCACAGGATCTCGAAGGTTTTGTGGAGAAGGAGGTGAGTCCCGCTTTGTGGTGGGATGAGGGTCGTGTAGATGCGTTTGTGAATTCGCTCAGCGAAGTGCAAAAAGCGCGCTTCGATGCCTTGCTTGCCGGTGACGTTGTTGCATATAGAACTGCTTATCGGCGTACACGTCAAGGCGTTTCAATGTGGGAACTCCGCAAGGATGCCATCGCAGGGTGCCTCCGAACGACGGGTGGTGGGTCCAGTAAGCAGGCCCTGGTGCGCCTAGGAAGGGGCAGTAAGGCGATCCGGTGGATGACTCCCCGAGAGTACGCCAACCTTATGGGCGCTCACGACTATAAGCTCATCGCGGGGACGCCAAATCAGCAGCTCTTCGGTTTCGGTGACGCAGTTGTGGTTGACGTCATTGAATGGATTGGTAACCACTATCTCGCGCCAGTCCTGAGGCCGCATGGCGCAACCCTTGCGGAGTGATTGATGGCGCGAATTTTAGAGGGGGCTCCTCCGCTGCCCGCGCCTCCGCCATCGTCGGCCTCTAAGGCAATGAGATCCAATAGGAGTGCCGACACCAAGCCTGAGATGGCGCTCCGGCGACAGCTCTTTCGGCGGGGGATGCGTTACCGAGTTGGTTATCGGATCTCACTTCCCCGGCGTGCCGTGCGAGCCGACATAGTATTCACTCGGCAGAAGGTCGCTGTTTTTGTAGACGGCTGCTTTTGGCATGGTTGTTCACTTCACTGTCGGATGCCGTCCGATCCCAGCGGGTATTGGCATCAGAAGATAGATCGAAACAAAGCGCGAGATAAGGTAGTTAATGACGCGCTGGGCGAGGCTGGCTGGACCGTCCTTCGGGTCTGGGAGCACGAGCCCGTGGAATTGTCAGCGGACGCCATCGCGGCTACCCTCCGCCGGTGCCGAGAAGTTTAGTCTCGTGCTCGCCTCCACCGCGGCAGCTCGCGAGTGCGCCCTGTCGACTGCATGCCGGCGGAATCCAAATAATTTCCGCCAAGGTTAGTCGCCCCAGCTCACTGTCGGCGCAAGATGGCCGGTCTCCGTCTACGCTTCCCCGGCCCCTCGACGCCGGGCAAGTCGCACTCTAGACTCTTACCGCAGTCATGAGGCGAACGATGTCGAGGGGTGGAGAGTGACTAGTCGAGGCGTCGCATCCTACAACGAGCCGGATCACCGGCCGCCGACGCGTTCCTCGTTGCCCACCAAGTTCGTCCAGGGCTTCCGACTGCTTCTAAAGGACGCAATGGGCTCGCTGGACATAGCGAGCGGTAAGCGACTGGGCAAGTGCATCGGCGTATACGGATTCTACGACTATGATGGCGAGCCCATTTATATCGGACAGACCTTGGAAAGCTTCGGGTCTCGTGTCGGCAGGCATATGACCGGTCAACGGAGTGACACCCTGGCGTACCGGATCCTCGATCCGTTCGAGGTCGCGGAGTTGCAGTTTTGGCCAACGGAGCACCTCCGCAGCGACCCCGACAAGCATGCGAAGCTCAATGCCATTGAATATTCGGCGTACCGATGGGCAATCGATCAATCTAAATACCACGCGATCTTGAACGAAAAGATCCCTCCGGTCTCTGACCTCGTGGAGCTGCCGCATTCGTATCGCTTCAATCTGATCCCAGATGATATGCGCGAAGACCGCGAGCATCCAGACGTCCGTATCGCCCGTCGTGCTGAGACTTTGGCGAGAGTGTCAGCGGTGGCGCACGAGCGGGGCGAGGTGTCGCCAGGGCTGCGGCGCGTCATCGTGATTCAGGCGATTCGGCTCGCTGACCTGGCGGCTGCGCGGCTTGCGTATGCGGAAGGCAGGGCTAGGCCATCTCCTGGTGCGATTGACGTGCCTGCGCTTGTTGGTAGCGTCCTCCAGGAGGTGAGTGATGGAGAAGCTGATGACGAGTAGCCTTGGCAAGGTGGGCGTTAGTACTCCAGCCGCACCTGGTGGAGCCGGAGTCTTCGCTGGTAGTGGGCTCTTCTGGCGCGGTATTGGTGTCGTCGTCGCCATCGTGACCATCGATGGATGTGGTCGAAGGGTCGGGTGGTGGTGATCAGGTGTGCCAGGAGACGTCGGACCTCGCCGAGGGTGAGGGGAATGAGGCCGTCATCGGATTCGGTGCCCCCTTTTTGGCCTGTGTGGCGGTGACGGTGAGGTAGGCATGGGCGCACAGAACGAGAGTTATGTGCCGGTACCAGGCGTCGTACCGGCGCACCTGGTAGTGATCCAAGCCGACCTCGGTCTTGGCGGTCTGGAAACACTCCTCGATCGCCCAACGGGTCCCTGCCACGCGGATCAGGTCCTCGTCGAGGCTGCTGCCTACGGGGCCGAAGCACAGGTAGTAGGCCAGGTCCGTGGGGTCGGTGATGCTGCGGCGGATCAGCAGCCAGTGGCCGTAGCCGTCAACCGTGCCGGGCAGGGAGGCCACGGCCCAGTCGTAGAGTCGCGGCCCTTTGGCGCCGTCGCCGCAACTGCGCCGCTTCCACGCCAGTGCCGGCGCGTTCGCGGCGAGGACATCCGGACGGGAACTGCCCACCGTGGTCGGGACCCGCTGGTTGCAGGGCACGGCCAGGACGTAACCGATGCGCTGCTGCTGCAGCCACGTCCGGAACTTCGAGTCCTGCCCGTATGCCTCGTCAGCGGTCACCCATTTCGCTGGTAGGCCCGCGGTGACGGCGCGTTCGAGCATCCGCAGCCCCAGCGCGGGTTTCGTGGCGAACCCGACGCTGGCGGGGACGCCGGCTTCGGTGCGGCGGGCGGGATCGTCGCACCAGCGGCGGGGCAGATACAACTCCCGGTCGACCAGGGTGCGCCCTTGCGGCCCGGCGTAGGCAAGGAACACCCCGAGCTGGCAGTTCTCCGTCCGCCCGGCCGTGCCCGAGTACTGACGCTGCACCCCAGCCGACTTGACCCCCTTCTTCAGGAACCCGGTCTCGTCGACAATCAACACCCCGTCGTCATGGCCGAGATGTTCCGCCACGTAGGCGAACAGGTCGTCGCGAACAGCGCCCGGGTTCCACGCAGACTTGTTGAGTAGCCGTTGCATCCGATTCGGCGTGGTATCTCCGGCGGCCTCGGCGAGGGTCCAGCCGTTCTTGCTCGCCAACGGCGACAGCAACCCGACCAGGTACGCCAGCGCCTGCCGGCGCGGCTCCGCCCGCCCGAAACGGTGCGCGAACCCGCCAGCAGATCATCCAAACCCGCCCGCCAGCCCACGATCGCATCGATCAACACAAGCACGGGAGCCTGCCCGCCGTACGATCGGCCACAACAGACAGACGGTGCGACCAAACCACACATCCATCCAATAGCATCGACATCCGCAGCTACGCGGACGACATAACCCGGACGTCGATCATGCCGCTGAGCTGCTGAAACTCTAAATCATGAAAGTGCGGCTGGAGTATTAGGTGAGGTCCGCAAATGGCTTCCAGACTTTAGTCGGATTGTCATAGCGTATCGACCGCAGTCGGCTCGCAAACTCGGCCGAGACTCGTGTCGAACTTGCGAGAAGCGGCGTGGCAGCAGCGATCATTTTGAGCTCGCGGGCTTCCCGTAGAAGCGGCCAGTTGCGGTCGGACATCACGTCGTACCCGTACGCCTCGGCGAGCGCCCGATGCGCCCCGGTCTTCCCGAAGCGGACCTCACCCACGGCGACCGCTGCCAGGTCCACCTGCCAAGGCCCGAGACAGGTGGCGTCGAAGTCGCAGAGCAGGATGCCGCGCGACGCATCCCGGAGAAGGTTGCCGACGTGCGCGTCCCCGTGGATGAGCGACTGCTCCCCGCGCTGGTTGAGGTCGGCGACCTGCGGCTCCAGGCGGTCGCACCACGCCGCCAGATAATCGTGGTCCTCTGCGGTCAACCCGTCGGCATCCGCCAGGCGTCGACGCGCGTCTCCGATCGGATCCCAGGTGGCCAGCGGGAAGGGCGGGGGTCCGAGCGCATGAAACCGCCGCAGCGCCGAGCCGAGGTCATTCATCGTCGGAGTAGGCGCGGCGGGTGGCACGTAGACCCACACCGAGGCCACCAAGTCACCGACCGCAACCGGCTGCGCCACGCCGGGCGCCAGCCGGATCGTGGGCGCGTCCAGCTCGGCGAACCATCGCGCAAGCTGAACGACCTTCGTCACCCGGCCCCGGAGCCGGTGCGTCCGCGCGATGCGGATGACGAGCCCGGATTCCGGCAACGCGAACACGGCGTTGTTGGTCAGCCGAAGGAGGCGGGCATCCTCGGTCGGCACCTCAAGCCCGCCGGCGATCTCCCGCATGGCGAGGGTCATCGCTTCTTCCGAGAACCGTCCGTTCATACCGTGGCCGCAGCTCGTGCGGTGAGCGTCCGTTCGAATTCGGCAACGACGGCAAGGTGGCGGTGCCGTCGGAGATCACGGCGTAGGTTGAGTACTCGATCAACGACTCGACTGGAACTCAGCGCTCGCGACTGCTCGACCACGCGCGTGCCGACAGCGACCGCCCGCTCGGGCTCATCGGTGAGGAAGAGCGCGCTGCACAGGCCGACCTCGTTCAGGACCATGCTGCGGACGTTCGCCGGGCCGAAGGCGACGATCGCCTCTTCGACGCTCCGCACCGCCTGCGTCGCGTGCGTGCCGGCCTGCCGAGCCATGTCGCGGTACACGCGACCGTACTGCGCTAGCAGCTCGCCACGGTCGTAGAAGGCCATCCAGGTTGGCTCGCGCTCGGGATCCACACGCTCGAACTGATCACTCGCCTGACCGAGGAGGGCCAGCGCGTTCTGGTGGTCGCCGAGTGCGGCTGACGAGGCTGCCTCCGCGCCCCAGAGCAGCGCCTTCACGGCAGGGGTCGCCCGGGATCCCAGCTCTGAGTGGGCCAGCCGCAGCGTGGCCAGAGCATCGTGGTTATGCCGAAGGTGTTGCAGTTGCTTGGCCTGCGAGTAGCGGATCAGAGCCGCCAGCGGAGCGTCGTCAGCGGACATCGCGGCCCGCTCGCCGGCGGCGAAATGCCGTTGAGCGTCCGCGTGCCGGCCGGCGTCGAGCGCGGTCCAGCCAGCCAACTGGCGAGCTGCCGCGATGGCCGCGACCAGGCGGGGTGTCACCCCGGGCGAGTGCGACCAGTCGAGCATGCGGTACACCGACTCCGCGAACCGGGCGACCTCCCGATAGAGCAGACCGCCACCGCATTCGTAGTCGACCGACCGGTAGAGCTCCAGTACCGCGTTTAGTCGAGTCACGTCCGCGCTGCCGATTCGGCGAGGACGGGGATCCTCAGGGGCTCCGACCAGCCCGGCTCCCGCCGAAACCGCCGCGATGCCAGCCAGGAGGGTCCGCCGGCCCATGTCTGGTGCGGCGCGGCTCCCGTCGGCCCGAGGGCTGCCCGGGGAGGCGGGACCGACGGCGAACCAGAGAGATCCCGGCGGGATGCGGAGCGCTGTCGCCCAGTGCGCCAGCCGGTCGAGATGCACCAGGGCGGGGCCGTTCTCGATCCGGCTCAACTGCGCCTGCGTGATCCCCAGCCACCCCGCGACGACGCTCTGCGGCAGCGGGTTCCGCCCGTGGTACGGGTGGTGGCGGTACGCCCGGATCACCTGCCCGAGGTGCCGTCCGGCCAGCGCCGCCCGGAGCGGTTCATGGTCCCAGAACGAGTCGGGCACCGCGGGCGGCGTGCTGAGGCGGTCGCGCTCGGCGGCCTGGCAGGGCGCGCAGCGTCCCGTGTCGTTGTCGCGCGCCAGGCGCCCGCCGCAGCGGGGGCAGTTCGCAGGTGTCACCGGCAACCTCGCCGTTCGCGGAGAACCTGTGTCCGAAGTCGAGCCTAGCCATTCAACCCGTTCCGGAGCGGCCTGGTATACGCACCGCGCATATCGCCGGATGTCTCGCGGCGGTCACCGAGAGTATGCGGTGTGTGCATGACAGCCACGATCACCAGGGCATGCGGCTCCTGCTGGGAGGGACCGAGAGTCGGCGCATGGCCCGGGGCGGGTGCCGGGTTCCGGTGGCACCGCGTCCCCCGATCGCGGCTCCCGCCGTCCCCGCCCGCTCCGGTGCCACTCCACGAGAACCGACCCGGAGGCGCCAGCCGATGTCCGCAGTACTCGCCGACTTTCCCGTCCTCACCCCCGTCACCGACGAGGATCTGCTCGTCGCCGCGCTGGCCGTGCGCGTACACGTTCCCGAGCACTGGCCGCAGGGGCCGTTGTGTCGCAGTGAGCGTGTGCCGTACCCCTGCCGGCTGGCCCGGTGGGGGAGGGCGACGCTCGCCGTGGCCGGGCTGCCCGACGAGGCCGTGGCGGCCGGGATGGTGGCGTCGTGATCTACGTGACCGGGGAGCGGGTGCAGGCGTACCAGGTGCGCAGCGCCGTCTTCGACACCCGCTGGCGCGGGCTGGACCCGGCGCAGGTGCACGACTACCTGTGCCGGGTCGCCGACGAGATGGACCGCCTGCACCGCGAACTGGCCACCGCCCGGACCGAGTCGGAGCGCGTCCGTCAGGCCCTGCGGCAGTGGCAGTCCCGCCACAACGGGTGCCGGCGACGCGGCCACGATGACTGAGCCTCGCTGGATCATCCACCTGCCGACCACGCTCACCAGCCGGGACGCCGCCGCCGACCTGGCCGCCGCGCTCGCCGGGTCGCTCGGGCACGTCAACGTCGTTGATTTCGGCGAGACCACGCTCAGCGAGGATGACGCACAGCACCTGCGGCACCGGGTCTGGTGTGATCAACGGTTACCAGAGGGTGGACGCTGTGGGCTGCGGGACGGTCACGGTGGGTCGTGCGGGGCGACGGAGCTGCGCTGACGCCGGTACCGTCCCCGGCGTGCTGGACACCGAAGAACTACTCGCCGAGTTCACGTCGCCCCGCCCGTACACGATGGCGGTCGTCGCCGACGCGCCGGCCGCGCCCGGCGTGCACCTGGTGCTCGACGGTGGCGTGGTGGTCTACGTCGGCTACACCGGCAACCTGCGCTCCCGGCTGCGGCAGCACCTCACCGGCAACCGCGACTCGTCGGTGCTGCACGACCAGGTCGGCCAGCTCCTCGACACGCCCGGCCGCGCCGCGACCCGCGACGACATCGCCGGGTGGCTGGGGCGGCGCGAGGTCCGCTGGCTGGAGACCGACCACCCCGAGGGTACGAAGGACGCGCTGGTCCTGGCGTTGCGTCCCCGCTTCAACCGCCAGGTGCCGAAGCCTCGCTGAGGCGGCGCGTGTTAAGAAGGGGCCCCGCCTCTACCGGAGACGTTAAAAGGGGGCCCTTCCTTGCACGAAGCGGAGCAGGTGATCCAACGGGTGCTGCGGGACCTCCGGGAGGGGGCGCACCGCGGCGTCGTCGTGGACTCGCCTCCCGGTGCCGGGAAGTCCACCCTCGTGGTCCGCGCCGCGGTCGAGATCGCCGCCACCGGCGACCCGCTGATGATCGTGGCGCAGACCAACGAGCAGGTGGACGACCTCATCGACCGGCTCGGCCGTAAGGCCCCGGACCTGCGCGTCGGGCGGCTCTCCGCGACCGACTACCGGCCCACCGAGCGGGTAACCGGGCATCCGGCGGTCCGGGTCGCGGCGAAGGTCGCCGACCTGGGCGGGCCGGCGGTGACCATCGGTACGGCGGCCAAGTGGGCCACCGTCACCGAGGGAAGCTGGCCGTGGGCGATCGTCGACGAGGCGTACCAGATGCGCGCGGACGCGCTGCTGCGCGTGGCGGGGCGGTTCGAGCGGGCGCTGTTCGTCGGTGATCCCGGGCAGCTCGATCCGTTCTCCACTGTGGAGACGTTCCGCTGGACCGGGCTGACCTGGGATCCGATGCAGTCGGCGGTGGCCACGCTGCTGCGGCACAACCCGGAGCTCCCGGTGCACCGGCTGCCGGTGTCGTGGCGGCTGCCCGACTCGGCCGCCCCGGTGGTGTCCGCCGCGTTCTACCCGTTCACCGGGTTCCGCGCCGGCACCGGTCCGGCCGACCGGGTGCTGACGTTCACCGAGCCCGGTCCGGGGGACGCCTACGACGCCTCGGTGGAGGTGGCCGCCGCGACCGGCTGGGCGTTGCACGAGCTGCCGGCCCGGCACACCGTGCGTACCGATGCCGAAGCCGCCGCGGCCTGCGCGGAGCTGGCGTTGCGGGTGCTGGCGCGCGGCGCGGTGGCGGTGAGCGAAGCAGCGCCGGGCGGCGCGCCGGTCACCGCGGACCGGATCGCCGTCGGGGCCGCGCACCGCGACCAGGTCGCGGCCATCCGGTCCCGGCTGGGCACGGCCGGGGCGGGCATCACCGTGGACACCGCCAACCGGCTCCAGGGCCGGGAGTACGACGTGACGATAGTGCTGCACCCGCTCTCCGGCCGGCGGGACGCGACCGCGTTCCACCTGGAGTCGGGGCGGCTGTGCGTGCTGGCGTCGCGGCACCGGCACGCCTGCGTGGTGGTGGCCCGGGCGGGGATCGGTGAGCTGCTCGACGCGTACCCGTCGACCGAGCGGGTGCACCTGGACGTGCCGGTGAAGTTCCCGGACGGCTGGGAGGCCAACCAGACGGTGCTGACCCACCTGGACGCGCACCGGGCGTGACGAGGGGCCGTCGTGGCATGTCCGGCGAACCGAACGGATCTTCCGGGCGGTGGAGGGCGGTGGGCACGATGGCCGGATGTACCCTCACGACCCGTATCAGCAGGATCCGTACCAGCCGGATCCGTACCAGCAGCAGTATCCGCCGCCGCAGTACCCGCAGTACCCGCCGCAGGCGTACGCGCCGCAGCCGGAGCAGCCGACGAACAGGTGGGCGATCGTCCTGTGGGTGGCGGTGCCGGCGCTGCTGGTGATCCTCTGCTGTGCCGGCTGTGTCGCGTCCGGGTTCGCGGGCGGGTTCATCGAGGGGTTCAACGAGGGCTATTCGTCGTCGTAGGCGTACCTCGGCGCGCGCCGCTGGCGGCGGTGCGTTAGGAAGGGATCATGACCGCGAGTGTGCTGCCCTGGCTGGGTGGGGGCGTGGTGGCCCTGGCGGCCGGGTTCCTCGCCGCGTTGCTGCCCCGGCGCCGCGCCCGCGCGCAGGGCCGGCGCGTCGCCTGGTCCTCGGCGCGGGCGGCGATCCACGACGCCACCGTGAGCCGGGACGCGTCCCCGACGGCGGTGCCGGAGGCGGAGCGGCTGCTGGCCCGGGCCGAGATGCTCGCCGCCGCCCGGGGCGGCGCCGACGCGGCCCGGGCCGCGGCCGAGCACGCCCGCCGGGCCGACGAGCTGTGGCGGGCCGGCCGGTGACCGCGCCGAAGCTGCCGGTACGCCGGGATCTGGTGCGCTGGTCGCTGCTGGCCGCCGCGGCGGCAGTGCTCGTGGTGTTCCTGGGGGCGCAACGGCAGAGCGTGGAGGTCAGCTACGGGCGGTCCCCGTCGGCGGGCGCGCTGCCGCAGGAGGGGTCGGCCGGGGAGCTGAGCGACGCGAGCGTGCCGTCGGTCGAGGAGATGACGGCGCTGGTCGCGGCCGAACCCGTGGTGCGGCTGCCCGGGGCGGTCGCGCGCTGGGACGAGCAGCGGGTACGGGCGGCCATCGGTGACCGGGGCACCCGGATCCTGGTCGCCCCGCCCGGTCTGGACGAGGCGGAACGCCGCCGGGTCAAGGACGTGGAGAACGCCGAGATCCGGATCGTCGGCACCGAGGTCAGCGGCGGGCTCTACGTGGCTTCGCCGGACGACCTGCCGGGCTGGCGGGCCCGGTTCGCCACCCGTGACGTGACCGGCCCGCTGCTCACGCTGCTGGCCACACTGCACGACCAGCCGACCCCGCCCGACCGCGACGACCTGCGCTGGCGGGAACCGACCGGTCCGGAGCTGGCCCCGATGGTGGCCGCGTTGCGCGCCACCGGCCGGTACGTGGGCCCCGGCGCCACGCTGACCAGGCTGCCGGAGAAGGCGGCGAGCAGCGCGTTCCCGGACGGGGCCTGGTTCGTGGTGCTGCCCGCGCAGCCGTACGGGGAGCCGCTGCCCGCGTACGGGCCGGCGCTGCACCGGCTCGCCCCGGATCAGCCGCTCCTGGTGATGTACGGCGACTGGATCGAGTACCACGGTCCGAGTGCGGCGGAGTTCGCCGAGGTGGCCGGCGCGAGCTTCTACGCCCAGTTCGGCAGCCGGCTCGGCCGGTACGCCTACCCGCAGCAGAACGTGCTCGCCACGTACCTTGGCCAGGTGACCGACGTGCGGTACGCGGGGCTGTTCGACCGGCCGCTGCCGTACCGGCCGTTCGACCCGCTGCGGGTGGCGCTGCCGGCGTTGCCCTGGATCTTCGCCGCCTGCGTGGCCGGTTTCGTGGCGCTGTCGATCCGTACCGTGCGGGGCAGTGGCCGCCGTCCGGCCGACGTCGGTCCGGGCGGTACGCCGGCCCGGCTGGCGGGGCTCTCCGCGCTGGCGGTGGAGCTGTCGCTGCTCACCGACGCCCGCACCGACCCGGCGCTGGTGCGGGGCGTGGGCCGGTTGCGGGCGGCCCGGGACGCGCTGGGCGAGGGGTTGCCCGACCGGCACGTACGGGAGTTGCTGGCCGACGCGGCGGCCGAGCTGGACGACGTGGCCCGGGACGTGCGGATGCCCGGCTACCGGCCGGACGTCTACCTGCGGGCGAGGCTGTCGTGAGCGGCGTCGCGACCCGGCCCGCGCGGGTGCCCGCCCGGCGCGGCGCGGCGGCGACCGGTCCGCGCCGGCTGCTCGGCCGCCTGGTCGGCACCGCCTTCGGCCGGGCGACGCTCGCCTGCCTGGCGCTGGCCGGCTGGGCGCTGTGGTCCGGCGGCATCCTGGACGGGCCGGTCGCGCGGCAGGTGCGCGTCTCGTCGGTCTACGCCGCTCCCGGGGTGGACCTGGACCGGGCCGCCGCCGAGCGGGTCATCGGCAACCGGCGGCTGGTGGTGCTGATCATGGAGCCGGGCGCCGACCTGCGCGAGGCGTGCGCCGACACGAAGCGCGCCGCCCAGGGCACGCTGGTGCTGGCGATGAGCCGCGACGGCGAGGACTGGGACACCTACGGCTGCTCCCGGCTCGGTGGCGACGGCGCCAAGGACCTCGGCCGGGCCGTGGTCGCCGAGACCACCATCGGCCGGGGCGCCGACGCGTTCGTGGACCGGCCGGTCGAGGCGCTGAAGGTGATCGTGCTCAACTACGACCGGCTGGTCCGGGCCGGTCTGGTGCCGGACGGCGCTCGTACCATCAGCCCGTCGCTGCCCCGGTACCTGCTGGCCGGTGGCGCGGTGACCGGCGTGGTGGCCGGCGCGGCGGTGCTCTGGTTCGGCGGTCGCCGGGCCGGTCGTCTGGCCGACGCGCGCCGGGCCGGGCGGGACGCGCGCGCCGACGAACGGGCCGCGCTCGGCGCCGCCACCGCTGTGCTCGCCCAGCAGATCATCGACCTGGACGGGTACGCCGGTCCGGCCGCGCCGGCGCACCGGCGGCTGGCCGCCGACTACGTCGGTCTGCTCGACGAGGTGTCCGAGGTGGACGACGACGCCGGGGCGTTGCGCCGGCTCCGGGAGCGGGTCGAGGAGCTGAACCGCCGCGCGGCGGCTCTGGCCGACGACGCCGCGTCCGGGCGGGGCGCCGATCGCGCGGGTGGCCGCAACCAGGACAAGCCGCCGGCCGGGAGCGCCGGCAGGTCGGCGGGCGGGCGTCCGGGCCGGACGGCGGCCGGCGCGCCGGGGAAGGGCCGGACGCGCGGACGGGGCCGGCGGTGACCCGCCGACCCCGTCGTCACTGCGTCGTCAGCGCTGGGCGCCCACCGTCGCGGCGGCCGGCCAGCTGCCGGTGAAGACCTGGGCGGGCGTCGCGCTGCGGGCCGCGAAGCCGAACAGCGAGTCGACCCGGGAGGCCTCGGCGGAGCTGGGGTACGGGTTGGTGCAGCTCGTACCGGCGCTGCCGCCGGACATCAGGATGGCGCAGTTGCCGTTGTAGTTGTCCGGCAGGCCGAGGATGTGGCCGATCTCGTGCGTCATGATGCGCAGTGCCGAGTACTGCTGGGCCTGGTTGTAGTCGATCACCACGCGGCCGTTGCCGAGGCTGGTGCGCTGGGCGTACGAGCCGCCGCCGTAGGTGTAGGTGATCCGCAGGTTGGACCCGCACTGGGCCATGTTGATGTTGTTCGTGTAGTTGTTCCAGATCGCCGCCGCCTGCACCGCCGTGTTGGCGAACGGGCCGGCCTGGCTGATGTTGTAGCAGACGTTGCGGACGGCGGCGGAGGCCGGAGCCGGGTTGACGGCTACCGCGCCGAGCGCTGCCAGCGTCGCGGCCGCGAGGGTGGCGAGGATCCGGGACAGCTTGGGCTTACGCATGGTTCACACTCCTTGGGATGGGGGGTGAGCGGAACGCCGCCAGCCTATAGATTGGTATCCATCGATATCAAGTGTCGCGGTGAACTGACCGGGCTCGATCATCCGTACCCCTTGTCGTGCGGACCACGGAGCTGGTGACCTGTCCCCGCGAGCCGCGCGACCGGCTCGGCCCGGTCGCCGTACGCGAGGCGGTGCACCGCTGGCTGCGGCTGATCGCGGCGGACGCGGAACTGGCCCCGTACCTGATCGGGGTCGACCGCCGCCGGCTCGCGGCGCTGCTCACCGACCGGCTGGACGCGGCGCTCGGCGGTGTGTGGCGCAGCCCCGGCGGCGCCGGCCCGGACGGCGGGCCGGTCCTCGGCGGCGCGCGGCGACCGCCGTTGAGCGAGGAGCAGCGCTGGCGCGTCCTGGACTACCTGGCCGCCGCGCTCTGGACGCTCGACCTGCCGCCGACCGCGCTCGTGGACGCCCAGCGGGCCGTCGCCGGACTGCTGCGCGCCTGATCGCCCACCAGCACAGGAAAGGTCGTTCACGCCGCCGGGAATCCCCGGTTTTCCTGTCAACCTCCCGTCACGCGGGGTGTTTTTCTGATCGCTTCCGGTCGATAACGTCGGGCCACTGCCGTCGACGAAGGGCCGACGATGAACGACAACGGACACCCGCTCGACCGCCGGCGACTGCTCGCCGGCGCGGCGGCAGCCTCGGCGGTCACAGTGACCGGCCTGGCCGTCGCCTCCACCGGAGCCGCCGCCGCGGCGGCTCCCGCCCGTCCCGCGACACCGCTGATCGCCCGGGACCGCATCGCCACCGCCGCGCTGCGCGCGCCCGACGGCTCCGCGCCCGCGGTCGGCGTCCAGACCGACTTCCACGCCCGGCTCGCCGCCTGGCTCGCCTTCTGGTCGGCGAACTCGCCGCCGGCCTGGAGTACGCCGGTGCACGTGGTCGCCCGGGTCGAGCCGGCCGGCGACGCGCTGGTGCTGCACGCGATCCGGCACCGCCGCGACGACGAGCTGCACGCCGGGTTCGCCGCCGGCCGGCGCGACGCCACCCACCTGGCCACGCTGGCCAGCCTGCACCACCACTTCCCGGACGTGCGGGTCCGGCCGGACGGCACGATCCGGGTCGCCGACGGACCGGCCGGGTTCACCGGCGCGCCGGAGCAGGTCGCCTTCGCGGTCGCGGCCTGCCGCGAACTGTGGGGCGACGCCGCGGCCACCCCCGGCCGCTGGGCGGAACACGCCGCCCGGGTGCTCGCCCGCGCCGGGCAACGCACCGACGCCGCCTCGCACGCCGGCTGGGCGGCCTTCACCCGAACCAGCCTGCGTCGCGGGCTGGGCACCGAATCGTACGAGTGACCGGAGGAAGCACATGGCCCGCAACGAGTTCCGCTTCGTGGTCGACGGTGTCGACCTGAGCGCCGAGCAGCAGACGCTGATCGCCGCGGAGATCCAGAAGGCCGGCCTGGCCGCCCTGCGTACCGCCGACGCGAAACTGACCAACCCGCTGACCGTCGGCCACGGCAACATCAAGCTGCGCCCCGAGTGGTACGGGCTCTGGGTCATCGACGGCCCGTTCGCCCAGGACCTCGGGCAGAAGATCAACGACATCGGGTTCTGGATCCAGCGGTGACCGACGCCGCCCGGCCGGCCGGCGCGCCGGAGCGGATGTGCCCGAGCACCCCGGCGTCGAACGCCACGGTGTTCCTGGGCATGATCACTCCGGCGGGCCGGGTGGCCTACGTGACCCCGGCCGTACCGGCCGAGGTGGCGCTCGCCGGGCTCGGCGACTCCGACGAGCCGGTCGAGGCACGGGTCCGGCTCGCCGGTCCGTGCGTCACCTCGTCCTGCGGCTTCTGGACCGGCTCGCACTGCGGGCTGGGCGCGCGGATGGCCGCCTCGTACGCCGAGACCGCCCCGCCCGCCGAGGAGGCGCTGCCGAAGTGCGCCATCCGGCGTACCTGCCGGTGGTTCGCCGAGCAGGGGCCGTCGGCGTGCCCGGCGTGCGCGCACGTGGTGACCGACGCGCGGACCTGATCGCTGTCGTCTTGTCGGACCCCTCGACTAGCGTCGGGAGGTCATGGAGCCGCGGTTCGGCGAGCAGATCATCGGGCGGGAACACCCCGCGGCGCTGTTGCGCGCCGAGGTGGCCCGGCTGACCGCGGGCCACGGCGGCCTCGCCCTGGTCACCGGCGAGCCGGGCATCGGCAAGACCACACTGGTCTCGGCCGCCGCCGACGAGGCCCGCCGAAGCGGCGCGCTCGTGCTCGGCGCCGCGTGCTGGGACTCCGACACCGCCCCCGACTACTGGCCCTGGGTCCAGGTGCTGCGCCGGCTGGCCCGCTTCGCCGACGACCCGTCCGGCGCCCGCGAAGCGGTCGACGCCGGGCTGGCCGCGCTGCTCGGCGAGCGCCCCGCCGGAGAGGGCGACGAAGCGGGGGACGACGGCGACGAGGCGGGGGACGGCGGCCGGGCCGAGTTCGACAGGCACGACGCGGTGACCGCGGCGCTCGTCGCCGTCGCGCAGCACCGGCCGGTCGTGGTGGTCCTCGACGACCTGCACTGGGCCGACCCGGCGTCGGTCCGGCTGCTCCAGTTCGTCACCCGGCACACCTGGTTCGAGCGGCTGCTGTTCGTCGGCACCTACCGGGACGCCGAGGTCGAGTCCGGCGAGCATCCGCTGCGCCCGTTGCTGGTGCCGCTGAGCGCGAAGGCCACCACGGTCACGCTCACCGGCCTCGGCCGGGACGACGTGGCCGCCCTGATGACCCGCACCGCCGGCCGCGAGCCGGGCGCCGATCTGGTCGCCGAGGTGCACCGGCGCACCGGCGGGAACCCGTTCTTCGTCGAGCAGACCGCCCGGCTCTGGCACACCGACGGCCTCACCGACACCATCGCGCCCGGCGTCCGGGAGGTGGTGCGCCGCCGGCTCGACCAGTTGACCGCCCCGGTCGTCGAGGCGCTCACCGTCGCCGCGGTGCTCGGCCACGAGTTCGACAGGGGGACGGTGGCGGCCTGCGTACCCGCTCCGGTCGCCCAGGTCGACCGCATGCTCGGCCGCGCCGCCGCGGCCCGGCTGGTGCTGCCCCGGGGCGGCGGGCGGTTCGTCTTCGTGCACGACCTGGTCCGCGAGACGCTCTACGACGGGCTCGCCGCGGACGCGCGGCGGGCCCGGCACGCGGGCGTCGTCCGCGCCGTGGACAGGTCCGACGCGCTCGCCGGCGCGCTCAGCCCCGCCCACCTGGCCCGGCACGCGTGGCTGGCCGGCACCGAGCTGGACCCGGTACGCGCCGGTGACCTGCTGGTCACAGCCGCGCGGGACGCGGCCGGCCGGCTCGCCGTGGACGAGTCGGTCCGGCACTACCGGCGGGCGCTCGATCTTCCCGGTGAGCCCGTCCCGCGGGTCCGGCTGCTGCTGGAACTGGCCGGGCTGCTGCACCACATCGGCCCGGCCGACGAGGTCGAGCGGCTGCTGACCGAGGCCGCCGCGCTGGCCCGGCAGGCCGACGACCCCGGCGTGCTCACCCGGGTGGCGCTCACCGCGCACCGGCGGCACTCGGCCACCCGCCGCCGGCTCGACGCCGACGACCTGGTCCGCGAGGCGTACCGGCGGTTGATCGGCGAGCCGGATCCGCAGCGGTCCGTGCGCAGCCTGGTCACCGACCTGATCACCGCCACCGAGACGCTCGCGAGGCACGGCAGCGACGACGAGGCGCTCACGTTCAGCCTGTGGGCCCGCCACGACACCACCTGGGGGCTCGGGACCGCCGAGGAGCGAGCCCAGGTGACCGCCGAGATCCGGGAGGTGGCCCGCCGCGGCGGCGACCGGGAGACCGAGCTGTGGGCCACCGCGCTGCGCTGGGTCGCGCTGCTGGAACTGGGCGACCCGGGATACCGCCGGGAGCTGGCCTCGTTCGTGGCCGGCGCCCGGCAGGGCGAGGTGCCCCGGCAGCGGATGGCGGCCACCATGGACAGCGGCATCATCGCCGCGTTCCGGGGCGACCTCGCCACCGCCGAGGAGTGCTTCGCCGAGGTGGAGAGGCACCCCGAGCCGGAACACTCCGACCACGCCTTCATGACGTACCACATCCGCTGGTCGGTGCTGCTTCTCTACGGCCGCGTCGCCGAGGCCGAGGCCCTGCTCGACAAGGTGGGCGCCGGCCACCCGCAGGCCGAGCTGCTCCGGGCGATCACCGCCGCCGAACGCGGCGACCCGGCCGCCGTACGCGGGCTCACCGCCGGGATCGAGGCCGCCGGCGCCACGTACCCCCGGTCGGTGTCGCCGCTGTGGCTGCGGCTGCGGGCCCAGGCGGCGGCAGTGGACGGCGACCCGGGCCGGTGCGCCGAGACGCGGGCGGCGCTGGCGCCGCACCGGGGACGGTGGATGGCCGCGCTGTTCGGCTGCGACATCGCCGGCCCGGTCGACCTGTGGCTGGCCGCGGTGGACGCGGCCGACGGCCGGTGGGACGACGCGGTCGCCGGTTACACGGCGGCCCGGGACGCCGCCGACCGGCTGGGCGCCCGCCCGTGGTCGGTGCTGGCCCGGGCCGGGCTGGTGGCCGCGCTGACCGGGCGCGACGGGCCGGGCGACGCGGCCGAGGCGCGGCGGCTGCGCGCCGCGACGGCGGCCGAGGCGCGGGCGCTGGGCATGAGACAGGTGCCCGGCCGGCTGGCCGCCGCCCGGGTGGACCCTCCGGCGGTGGTGGTCTCTCCGCTGGCCGCTGTCCGCCCGGCGGTGTCCGCTCCGCCGGAGTTCCGCCCGGACGGGCCGGTGTGGCGCCTCGGGTACGGCGGTGTGGTGGTGCACCTACCCGACGCCAAAGGGCTGCACGACCTGCGGCTGCTGTTGAGCCGGCCCGGCACCGACGTGCCCGCCGTCGAGCTGCTCGACCCGGCCGCCGGCCCGGAACTTGTCGCGGCCCGCCGCCTCGGCGCCGACCCGGTGCTGGACGACGAGGCGAAGGCCCGCTACCGCCGGCATCTGCGGCGGCTCGACGACGAGATCGACCGGGCCGCCGTACGCCACGACGAGCGGCGGCTGTCCGCGCTGGACGCCGAGCGCGCCGCGCTGCTCGACCAGCTGCGGACCGCCGCCGGGCTGGCCGGGCGCAGCCGCCGCCTCGGTGACCAGGCCGAACGGGCACGCAAGGCGGTGACCGGGCGGATCCGGGACACGCTGCGCCGCATCGACCAGCGGCATCCGGCGCTCGCCGCCCATCTGCGTGAGTCCGTCACCACCGGCGGCGCCTGCCGCTACCTGCCGCCCGAACCGGTGTCCTGGCGGCTCTGACCTGCCGTACGCCGGGGTGGCGGGTTCGGGTCCCGCCACCCCGGCGGGCGGTCAGTGGCGGTTGTAGCGGTACATGGTCAGCGTGCCGAAGACGACCACGAAACCGGCGCTCCAGAGCAGCAACCACATCGTGTTCGGGCCGTCCATCGAGCCGGCCATCGCCGCGCGGACCGCGCCGACCAGGTGGGTGATCGGGTTGACCTTGACGAACGCCTGCAGCCAACCGGGCATGGTGGACGGTTCCACGAACACGTTGCTGAGGAACGTCAGCGGGAACAGCACCATCATGCTGACCCCCATCACCGACTTCTCGCTGCGCAGCACCAGGCCGAAGAACGTCCACACCCAGGAGAACGCGAACGAGAAGACCACGAGCAGCCCGATCCCGGCCAGCACCCCGAGCAGCCCGCCGTCGGGGCGGAAGCCGAGCACCAGCCCGACCGAGAGGATGACCACCGCGGCGAGCACGTAGCGCAGCACGTCCCCGAAGATCATCCCGACCAGCGCGGCCGGCCGCCAGACCGGCAGCGTACGGATCCGGTCGAAGACACCCTTCTCGATGTCGTTGTTCAGCCCGACCCCGGTGTACATGGTGATCATCACGACGCTCGTGACCATGATGCCGGGCAGGAAGAACTGCAGGTACGCACGCGGGCTGTCGGCGAGCGCGCCACCGAACAGGTACGTGAACATCAGCACCATGATGATCGGGAACGCGGTCACGTCGAACAGCTGCTCCGGCACGTGCTTGATCTTCAGCAGGGCCCGCCAGCCGAACGTCAGCGACGCGGCGAGCGGACTCGGCCGGGCCGGCCGTTCCGCCGGGGCGAGCACCGTGGCGAGCGCCTCGGCGGACGGGACGTAGACGGACGGCGCGCGCCCGGTGGTGATCGCGGTGTCGCTCATCGCGCCGCCTCCAGCTCGTCGTCCCGCTCGTCCGCCGGGACGGCCGGGTGGTCGGTCAGGGCCAGGAAGACCTCGTCCAGGCTGGGCTGGCCGAGGGAGAAGTCGTCCACCACGATGCCGGCGCCGGCCAGCTCACCGAGCGCGCGGGCGGCCTGCGCGCTCGCCTCCAGGTCGGTGCCGTCCTCGCCGACCCGGGCGGTCAGCGCCACCGGGTCCGTGTCGAGCTGCACCGGTACGCCCAGCGCCGCCCGCAGCACCTTCTCGGCCTGGGGCCGCTGCCCCGGATCGCGCAGCCGGATGTGGACGCTGCCGGATCCGACCGACGACTTCAACTCGCCCGGGGTGCCCTCCGCGATCACCCGGCCGTGGTCGACCACCGCGATCCGCCCGGCGAGCTGGTCCGCCTCGTCCAGGTACTGCGTGGTCAGCAGCACTGTGGTGCCGTACGCCACCACCGCCCGCACGATCGCCCACACCTGGTTGCGGCTGCGCGGGTCCAGCCCGGTGGTCGGCTCGTCCAGGAACAGCAGATCCGGGGTGTTGAGGATGCTCGCGGCGATGTCGATGCGCCGCCGCATCCCGCCGGAGTACTTCTTCACCTGCCGCCCGGCGGCCTCGGTCAGCCCGAAGGCGGCGAGCAGCTGGTCGGCGCGGTCCCGGGCGCCGGCCCGGCTCAACCCGAGCAGCCGCGCCAGCAGGATCAGGTTCTCCGCACCGGTCAGGTCCTCGTCCAGCGAGGCGTACTGGCCGGTCAGGCTCACCCGGGAGCGGACCGCGTCGGCGTCGCGCACGACGTCGTGGCCGAAGACCCGGGCGGTGCCGCCGTCCGGGCGCAGCAGCGTCGCCAGCACCCGTACGGCTGTGGTCTTGCCGGCGCCGTTGGGGCCCAGCACCCCGTACACGGTGCCGGCGGGGACCCGCAGGTCCAGCCCGTCGAGCGCCCGCGTCGTACCGAAGGACCGGACCAGGCCCTCGGCCTCGACGGCCAGGCCGGTGTTCCGGTTACTCATGGATTGCTACCTCTCTCGTCGGTGTCTCGACAGGCGTACGGCGTGCCGCCGGACCGATCGCCTGTTTCAACGAGGCCGGGGAGCTGTGGTGTTGTGCCGGCCTCACCCCTTCGGCGCCAGACGGTCCGCCAGATCCGATCTGGCGGTGGCGATTCCCGGCCGACGGCGGCCGGTACGGGAGAAAGGCGCGGTTATGACCGTTCCCGCAGCAGTCCGCCGGATGACCGGTCGCGGACAGTGCGCGATCGATCTTCTGCCATATGCTGCGCCGGCATCCGACGCACGGGGGGCGTGCCCTGGTTGTGGTGACGCGGACGCCTCTTGAGCGCATTGAAACCGAGAGGGGTCCACCGTGTCCATCGTCCGAAGAGTGCTCGGCGCACTCGCCGTGGCGGCCCTGGCCGTCACCGCCGCACCCACCGCCGCCGGTGCGGCGGCGGATCCGGCAGGCGTGCTCCATCTGACCGTCACCAGCCCCGACGGCAGCCCGGCCGCCGGTAACGTCGCCGTGACCGCAGCCGACAGCAGCTACGACAAGGACCTGCTGCCGCTGGATGAGTCCGGGCAGCTCAGCGTGGAGGTGCCGGCCGGCGACTACAAGATCGCCATCACCCCGGTGTACAGCGACGGCCAGGACGACGAGGTGCTCCGGCAATGGGTGCCGGGCCGGACCAGCTGGGCGCAGGCCGGAACGGTCCGGGTGTCCGCGGGGGACACGACGGAGGTCTCCGAGCGCCTGGTCACGCCCAGCGGGTCGACCCTGCGGGCGCGCGACGCGGTCACCGGCGCCGCGGTCGACGGGGTGTGCGTGTTCCTCGACCCCCGGCGCAATCCGTGCGGCGACACCCGGGTGACCGTCCCGCCGCTGATCCCCGGCCCGCAGGAGGTGTGGGTCTACACCCGGGACGACACCCACCTGCCCCGCTACGCCACGGTGAACGTCCTGGCCGACGGCAGCGGCACCGCCGTGGTCGTCCTGACCCCGGCCGCGAACGTGGTCTCCCGGGTGGTCGACGCGGCGACCGGCGCGCCAGTCGCCGGGGCCTGTGTGACGCCGGCGCCCGCCGGCACCGGCGAGCTGCCCGCCAACCCGGGACGGTACTGCTCCGACGCCTCCGGGAACGTCCGCGTCGGCCTGATCACGGCCGGCTCCTGGAACCTGTTCGTCCGCCCCGCCGGCGGATCGGCGTACGGCGCGCAGTGGGTCGGCGCGACCGGCGGCACCGGTGACGCGAAGCAGGCCCGGGCGGTCGCGCTCCGGGCCGGGCAGACGGTCACCGTGCCGCCGATCCGGCTCGACCGCGCCGGTGTCGTCACCGGCACCGTGACCAGCGCGGCCACCGGCAAGCCGGCGACCTCCGGCACCGTGACGCTCGCGCCCGAGACGGGCGACTTCCCGGATTGGGGAGTGGAACTGGACGCGCAGGGCCGCTACCGGATCGACTGGCTCGGCCCGTACGGGTGGCCGCTGCTGTTCACCACCGCCGACAACGCCCCCCAGTGGTCCGGCGGGTTCGCCCTGCGGGGCAAGGCCGTGCCGGTCACGGTCCGGGCCGGCGCCACCACCGTCTACGACCTCGCCGTGCGGCGAGGCGTCCTGGTCACCGGCCGGCTCGTCGATCCGGAGGGCCGCCCGGTGGTCGCCGAGCTGACGGTGCGCAACGCGCGTACCCGTGAGGTCATCGGCCGGACGTCAGACCGCGACGGCGAGTACGCGCTGCGCGTGCTCGGCCCCCAGCCGGTCATCGTGGCGTGGCTGTGGACGCCGCCGTTCGTCAGCTACGCCGGCTGGTACGACGGCGCGGCCCGCCCCGCCGACGCCACCGAGGTGACCCTGCCGGGCACCGGCACCCTGCGGCTGGACGTCGCTGTCGACCGGTACCCGGCCGCCTGAGCGACACGATCCGGTCGATCGGCACGGGCCGGGTGGCGTGTGAGCCACCCGGCCCGGCGCCGGTCAGCGCGCCGAGTCCAGCCGGGTCCGCTGCTCGGCGGTCAGCTCCAGGTCGACAGCGCCCAGGCTCTCCTCCAGCTGCGCCACCGAGGAGAAGCCGACGAGCGGGATCGACGGGATGTCGCCGCCCATCAGCCAGGCCAGCACCACCTGGTTGACGGTGGCCCCGGTCTCGGCGGCCACCGCCCGCAACGCCTCCAGCCGGGCCGGGGTGGCGGGCACCGCGTACTCCTCGCCGAGCCGTTCCGGCCGGACGTACGCGCCCTTGAGCAGCGGTGAGTACGCGACCAGCGTGAGTTGCGGCTCGGCCCGCAGGTAGCTGAGCAGGTCCGGGCCGACCCAGCCGACGTCGCCGTCCCGGTCCAGCTCGCTCGGCACGTCGAGCCGCCGGGGCAGGTAGCTGCGGTGGTACTGCAGCACCTCGTACCCGGGCAACCCGGCCGCGGCGGCGAGCGCCCGCGCCCGCTCCACCCGCCAGGCGCGGTGGTTGCTGGCGCCCAGCAGCCCGACGGTGCCCTCCGCGACCAGCTCGGCAAAGCCCTCCACGGTCTCCCGCAGCGCAACCGTGTGGTCCTCGATGTGGGCGTAGAGCAGGTCGATGCGGTCGAGCCCGAGCCGCTCCCGGCTGCGTTCGGCGGACTCGCGGATCACCTTCGCCGACAGCCCTTCGGGGTTGTCCACGTAGCTGGTGCCCGGGGCGAGTGGCCGGGCACCGAGCTTCGTGGCGATGACCACCTCGTCGCCGACCCCGCGGCTGCGCCGCCAGCGGCCGAGCAGTTCCTCGCTCTCGCCACCCTGGCCCCCGTTCTGCCAGAAGGCATAGTTGTCCGAGGTGTCGATGAACGTGCCGCCGGCCTCCACGTAGCGGTCGAGGATGGCGAACGAGGTGGCCTCGTCGGTGGCGGTGCCGAAGAGCATCGCGCCGAGGCTGAGCACGCTGACCTTGCGGCGCGTCGCAGGGTCGGTGCCGATGGTGCGGTAGCGCATGGATTTCCTCCCCGTCGGAGCTTTGCCGGTCACCCTGCCCCTTCGAGTGCGCGCGAAGTCAAACGTCGAAGGGCCCCGGTTCCCCGGGGCCCTTCGGTGTGCGGCGGTTCAGCTCGGGATGTAGTCGAACTCGTCCGGGTTCGGGCCCGTCCGGCCGTCCTCGCCCCGGTCCAGCGAGGTGAGCCGCTCCATCGCGGTGTCGTCGAGCGTGAAGTCGAAGATCGCGAAGTTCTCCTCGATCCGCTTCGGGGTGGTCGACTTCGGGAAGACGATGTCGCCGCGCTGCACGTGCCAGCGCAGCACCACCTGGGCCGGGCTCCGGCCGACCTGCTCGGCCACGTCGACGACCGTCGGGTCGTCGAGCACCGCGCCCTGCGCGATCGGCGACCACGCCTCGGTGAGGATGCCGTGCGCCTTGTCGTACGCCCGCACCTCCTCGTTGCCGAGGTAGGGGTGCGCCTCGATCTGGTTGACCGCCGGCACCACGTCCGCCTCGGCGGCCAGCCGCTCCAGGTGCGCGACCTGGAAGTTGGACACGCCGATCGACCGGACCGTGCCCGCGTCACGCAGCTCCTCCAGCACCTTCCAGGTGGAGACGAAGTCGCCGTCGTAGCGGGTGGGCAGCGGCCAGTGGATCAGGAACAGGTCGAGGTAGTCGAACTTGAGTTCCCGCAGCGTCTGCTCGAACGCCTTGCGGGCGTCGTCCGGGCGGTGGAAGCCGTTGTTCAGCTTGCTGGTCACGAAGACCTCGCCGCGGTCCAGCCCGGAGGCGCGCAGCGCCTGACCCACCTCGGCCTCGTTGCCGTACATCTGGGCGGTGTCGATGTGCCGGTAGCCGATCTCCAGCGCGGTGCCGACCGCCCGGGCGGTGTCCTTCGGTTCGATCTGGAACACGCCGAAGCCGAGCTGTGGGATGGAGTTTCCGTCGTTGAGCGCGATGTCCGGAACGCTGTTGGGGGCCATGAAGAGTCTCATCTCCGATCGTGCGGTGCCGGGGCGCGTCCGTGCCGCCCGCCCCGGCCGTGCCAACCGGATGTCTCTACCCGCTCGCCACGCTTCCTCACATCGGGGACGAGCGTCAACTCCAGATCGACCGGGCCCACTCCGGGTGGTCGACGAACGGGTTGCGGTTGCCCTGCCAGCGTTCGTAGATCCGCTGGTTGCGTCGCTGCTCGAAGGCGTCCGGCGGGTCCTGGTCGTTCCAGGCCAGCAGCTTCGACAGCCGCCCGAGCCGGGGCGCGGAGCCGTTCGACACCGAGTCGTTCGGTTCCAGGTCCGGCCAGCCGTCGCCGCCCTCGTACCGGATCGCCATGTACAGGATCATCCGGGCCACGTCGCCCTTCACCGCGTCGCGCGGCTCGAACGAGTCGGCGTCGGTGTAGCAGCCGGGCGCCTCGGCGACCGCGCCGCCGCCGGCGTCGAAGTCCTTGTTGCCGCGCAGCGAGTTGACCGACACGTCCTCCGGCCGCAGGTGGTGCACGTCGGTGCCGGGGCCGGTGGCGGTGCCGAAGTCGCCGTGCGACTTGGCCCAGACGTGCTCCCGGTTCCAGTCGTTCGCACCGCCGCCGTTGCTGGTCTTGCTCTGCGAGCGTCCGCTGTAGAGCAGGATCACGTTCGCCGGGTTGGCCGGGTCCTGGTCGGTGTCCTTGAGCGCGTCCCACACCTGGTCGTAGCTGAGCTTCGTCTGCACCCGGATGATGCCGTGCAGCGCGGTGCGCAGCGCCGGCCCGGTCTTGCCGGCCGCGGCCGCGTAGTAGGCGTCGGGCGTGCCGGTCGGCGCCGGGGTCGGGGTCGGGGTCGGGGAAGGGCTCGGCGTGGCGCCGCCGCCGAGGCTCATCGCGCTCGGGTTCTTCAGCCCGCCATGACTGAAGTACGCGGTCAGCGCGCCGGTCGCGGTCACCTGCCGCCCGCGCAGTGACGGGTTGCCGAGCAGCCCGAAGGTGCTCCGCCAGGCGGCCGTGACCTGCACGTACAGCATCCGGGAGGTGCCGGTCTCGCCGGCCTGGTCGGCGATGGCGATGGCGGTGTCGGCGGTGAAGCCGGACCTGAGCACCGTGTTGGTGGCGGTGGGCTGGCCGATGACGTAGCCGGTCACCGTGGCGGTCCGGCCGTCCTGCGCGGCGAGGGCCTGCGCCACGGTCAGTGTGGTCGCGGCCGAGGCGGCGCCGGTCACGCCGAGCGGGATCGCGACCGCGACGGCGAGCACGACCGCCGCGAACATCCGCCCGGATCGCGAGCGGGTGACGCGCTTCATATTCATGAGCAGCAATGCTAGGTGCTGCGGGCCGGTTTGAGGAGAGGCTCAGGCGGCGGTGAGGTCGCGCAGCGCCAGCACCGACCGCCAGTTGCGGGCCGTCGCCACCACACCCAGCTTCTTCTCCAGGTACGCGGCGGTGAACTTCGTCCGTCCGTAGCCGCCGGCCGGGAAGTGCAGGTGCGCTTCCCGGCCGATCACCTCGTACTCCATCGTCTCGCCCGGCGGCACGGCCAGCTCGCGCACCCGCGCGGCGGCGGGCGCGGCCGACAGGAACACCACGAGCACCCGCGTGTGGTCGTCCTGCCGGCCCGCGTACGGGCTCGCGGCGGCCACCGCGGCCAGCTCGTCCCCGTCGCGGACCAGCACCGGCACCCGCAGGCCCAGTTCGTCGCCGAGCCGGTTCGCGATGCCCTCGGCCAGCGTCTCCGGCCGGGCCGGCGGGCTGGTGAAGACCACGTTGCCGCTCTGCAGGTAGGTCTTGACGTCGGTGTGACCGAGGTCGGTGACCACGCGGCGCAGGTCGGCCATGGCCAGCTTGTTGACCCCGACGTTGACGGCCCGCAGCAGAGCGGCGTACCTGGCCATCGGCCCTCCTCGGCTCGTGCTCGGGGCCGACCCTACGTCAGGAGTCCGACAGCCGGGCGTAGACGTCGCCGGAGCGACCGCCGGGACGGTACGTCTCCAGCAGCCGCACCAGCCCGGCCGCGTCCAGCCAGCTCTCGCTCGCGAACCGCATGGTCTCCACCGGCGAGTAGTTGTAGCGGTACGCGCCCAGCTGTTCCACGAGGTCCAGCGACGCGAGCGCGGCGTCGTGCGCCGGTGGCAGGTACTCGAAGGACAGCCCGCGCACCGGGTGGCTGAGCCCGGACAGCACGTCGACCTCGAAGCCCTCGACGTCGACCTTGCAGAACGCCGGTACGCCGTGCCGCGCCACCAGGTCGTCGAGCGTCACCACCGGCACCTCGACCGACCGGTCCCAGCGGACCCCGGCGAAGCTCGGATCGGCGGTGACCGACTCGATCCAGGACGACGACATGGTGGACACCGTCGGCGTCGCCGACGACAGCTCCAGCCGCGCGCTCCCGGACCGCGCACCGACCGCCGTCGGCTCGATCACCACGTCGGCGTCCCGCCCGAACCCCAGGCGCAGCACCCGCAGACAGTCGGGCTGCGGCTCCACCGCGACCACGCGCGCGCCCAGCCGCCGCCAGGTGCGCACCCGGCCGCCGACGTGGGCGCCGATGTCGAAGGCGAGGTCGCCGGGGGAGAGGAACTGCCCGTAGAGCTGCCGGGCACGCCGGTGCTTGGCCGGCTGACCGTGGTAGACGGCCAGGGAACGGGTGATCCCCCAGGCCCGCGCGAGCATCGTCACGACATCCCTAACTGTGAGTGGTGGACTGCGGTCCGAACGCCCGCAGGAAGCGGTCCCGGAACGACTCCATCGGCCAGACCGGGGCCTGCGGGTCCGGGTTGAGCCCGTCCTGCCAGCCCCATCCGGCGATGCGGTCGAGCACTGCCGGGTCCTTCGCGACGACGGTGATCGGCACGTCCTTGCCGGCGTCGTCGCCGGTGATCGTGCGGGCGGGCTGATGGTCGCCGAGGAACACCAGCACCAGGTTCTCGTCACCGTACCGCTGCACGTAGGAGATGAGCGTGCGCAGCGAGTACACGACGGCCTGCCGGTACGCCTCCCGGGTGCCCTCCGCCGAGCGGTCGGCGCGCGCCGTTCCCTTGTAGACGGAGCCGTCGCCGATGTCGTTCCAGCCGACGAGGGGCGGGACCGGCGTCCACGGCAGGTGGCTGGAGAGCAGCGGGATCTCGGCCATCACGGGCGTGCGCCCGGGGCCGCGCTCGCGGCGTTGGAACTCCGCCAGCGTGTACTGGTCCGGTGGCGAGGAAAAGCTGAACAGCGGCCCCTTGTAGCCGAGTTCCTTTGCCCCGTACAGCGTGTCGGGTTCGAAGAATGCCGCCTCCGGCCACGCCCGGTTCAGCGCCGGCATGACGAGCGCGGTCCGCCAGCCGGCGCGCTTGAACGCGCCGTTGAGGGTCAGGTGGTCGCTGCGTACCAGGTTGGTGTAGCGCAACTGGTTGTCGGTGCGGATGCCGCTCATCAGCGTGGCGTGCGCGAGCCAGCTTCCACCGCCGATGGTGGACGAGGTGAGGAACGCGCTGCGGCTGCCGTAACCGGCCGCGCGCAACTGCCGGGTCCCCTCGTCGAGGACGGCGTCCACCTCCGGGGCCAGTTCCGGATCCTCCAGCGCGACCCGGCCGTAGCTCTCCACGAACGTGAACAGGACGTCCTTGCCGCGCAGCGCGGTGAGCATCCGCTCACCCGGCACGTCCCGGAACGGGTCGCCGGCGAGTTGCGTGTTCAGCGTCTCCTTGTCGTTCAGGCCCGCCCGCACCTGCCGGGCACGGTCGAAGACGTCGGCGGCGACGGTGTCCGCGGCGACCGGGAGGCCGGGCACGATCTGCGCGCCGAGCACGGCGCAGACCACCCAGGCGGCGGCGAGCGCGGTGACGGCGCGCGTGGTCACCCGGCGGTGGGCCGCCGCGGCGCGGGCCAGCCGCCGCGCCGAGAGCGTCACCAGCACCGGTACGGCGAGCGCCGCGACCACGGCCAGGGCGAGCGCGCCCACCTCGGCGGCCCCGCCGTACGACTCGGACAGGAACTCCGCGCCCGCGCCGAGGAACGTCCAGTCGGCGATCAGGTCGAAGCGCCGGTCGAGCACCATCGAGAACCCGAGATCGGTGACCTTGAGCACCAGGATCAGGCCGAGCAGCGCGCCGAGCAGCGTGGCCACCACGCGGCGCGGGCGGGCCGGCAGGACCAGCAGCAGGGCGACGGCGAGCAGCCCTTCCACCGGGATGCGGAGCAACGCCCCGAGGGACAGCAGTTTGACCTCGCTCGGCGCGACCAGGGCCACCAACACGAGCGCTCCGGCCAGCGCGGTGACCGCCGCGCCGAGCAGCCGCCGGGCGCTCCACGCGCCGACCGCGTCGTTGCCCGGGTCGCTCGTCTCCCTGTCGTTCGGGGTGCGGTCGCCGCTCTCGGCCGAGGCGCCGGCGCTGTCCGGCGTGCTGTCTTCCGTGGACGTGGCGCCGGCCGGGACGTCGTCGCCGTCGGCCGGCCGGGACAGGTCGGTCACCGGCGCCGCCCGCCGACCTCGACGGGCTGGCGCACGATCCGCGTGCCCGGCGTCCACTCGGACCCGTGGCCCGCCGGCGCGGGGGAGACCGGCGCCGCCGGGAGCGCCGGCCGTACGCGGTGCCGCCACAGCCAGCCGACGTCGCGTCCGAACGACTCGACCAGCAGCGCGAGCGCGCCGAGCACCACCGCGAGGGCCAGCGGCCGGGGCAGCACACCGGCCGCCACCACCGTCAGCGCGATGCCCTGCGTGGCGGCGACCACCTTGCGCCAGTAGCGCGGCGGCAGCGAGCCGCGCATCCACGGCAGCACCCAGCCGGCGGCGACGAAGACGTACCGCATCGCGCCGATCACCAGCACCCATGCGCCCACCTGGTCGGCGACGTACCCGCAGAGGACCAGGACGAGGAAGGAGTCGACCTCCATGTCGAACCGGGCGCCGAGCGCGCTGGTCGTGCCGGTGCGCCGGGCCACCTGCCCGTCGACCCAGTCCAGGGAGAGCGCCACGGCGGCCAGCGCGACCAGCACCGGCACCGCGATCGGCCCGCGGAACGCCTCGACTGTCAACGCAGCCACCCCGCCGGCGAGCGTGGCCCGGGTGAGCGTCACCCAGTCGGCCGGGCCGAGCCGGTCCGCGCCCGAGCGGCGCAGCCCGTATCCGAGCGCCGCGACCATGACCACCCCGAAGAGCAGACCGGCCAGCCAGCCGTACGCGCTCAGGCCGACCGTGCCGGCCAGGGCCGCCAGTACGCCGACCTGGAGTATCGCCCCCGCGAATGGATCAGTTCGAACTGCGGACACCATGCCTCCGAGGTAGACGTCACGTACCACACCTGTGTACGGAGAACATGCCCGAACAGTTCGTTCTGATGCCGGAAACGCGCCAGCGATGTGACTTGTCACGTCCACCGGCGTCGCGGCGGGCGCCGCGCGGGATCAGGCGCCGGAGCGGAGGCCGTCAGCGCGGCGGCGATCCGGGGACCAGCCGCCAGTACTGCCGTTTGCCCTCGTCGCGGACCACGACGCCGAGCCGGGCCAGCTCCCCGTGCAGCTCCCGGGTCTCGGCGTCGTGGCCGCCGTCGAGCGCCCGCTGCCGGGCGCGCAGCAGGGCGTCCGCGCCCGGCGGCAGGTCGGGCAGCCCTTCGACCCACCTGCGGTACGCGTCCCGGTGCGGGTCCTGCCCGGTCCACGGCCAGCCCTGCCTGGTGAACGCCTCCCGCAGCCGCTCGGCGTCCAGGTCGGACTTCTCCCGGGCCAGCTCGCCACCGGCGGTGTCCAGCAGCACCAGCGCCGCACCGTCGACGAACACCCCGGCGACGTCGGCGCGGGCCACGTCCCGGCCGTGCCCGTCGCGGTGCAGCCGTACCGTGCGGTGCCCGACCGTGACGGTCAGCCGGTCGCGCACCGCCACCACCGCCAGGGCCAGGCCGCCGAGCAGGCCCAGCCCGGCCCCGATCGGGTACGCCCGCTCGTCCGGCCACCTGTCGAGCAGCTCGAACAGGCCCTGGAACGGGAACCAGGGCAGCCCGGCGATCCAGCCGGACAGCGCGGTCAGCCCGGCGCCCAGCGCCGCCCCGAGCAGCGGGAACCCCGCCCAGAACAGCACCAGCTCGCCGCGCCCGCCGTCGACCACGACGTCCTCGCCGGTGTGCCGGGCCACCATGGTCACGACACCTCCCGGCGCAGCGTGCGGACCAGACCGGCGACCAGCGGCAGGAGCACCCAGACGGCGAGCGAGACGCCGAGCCGGCCCCACTGCCCGCCGGTCATCTCGGCGCCGAGCAGCGGCTCCATCGTGTACGACGTGTCGAGCCAGCGGGCCGGCTCCCGCAGCGCGGAGATCATCGCGGCGAGCAGGCTCCACACCGTGGGCAGCAGCAGATAGGTGACGATCGCCAGCGGCGTGTTCAGCAGCAGCAGCCCGAACGCGGCGCCCATCAGCACGTTCACCACCTGGAACACGGCCGCGTGCGGCAGCAGTTGCCAGTCGAACGTCCAGGCGCCCGCCCCGCCGGTGGCGCCGGCGGCGAGCGTGCCGACCGCGGCGACCGCGAGGCTGACCAGCACCGACGCGAGCGCGGCCAGCACCACGGCGGCGAGCTTGGCGACGATCACCCGTTCCCGGCGGGGCACCAGCGCGAACGTGGTGAGCGCGGTGCGCTGCGACCACTCGCCGGTGATGGAGAGGATGCCGAGCACCGGCAGCAGCAGGCCGACCGGCAGCAGCGACGGGGTGAAGAAGGCGGTGAACGTCTGGTCCGGCGCCTCGACGACGAAGAGCTGCACCACCACGATCACGGCCGCGATCAGCCCGATCGTGATCAGCAGCCACCGTCCGGCCCGGGTGTCGGCGAGCTTGCGCAGTTCGACGGCGGTCAGCCGGGCCAGCGTCGGTCCGGCGACGGCGGCCTCGGGACGCGGCGGCGCTGGGGTACGGGTGGCGGTGGTCATCGGACGGCCTCCTTGGTCGACGCGCCGGCGGTGAGGGTGAGGAAGAGCTGTTCGAGGCCGCCGCTGCCGGCCGGGCGCAGCTCGGTGAGGACCAGTCCGGCGTCCGCCGCGGCCTGGCCGACCTGACCCGGCTCGGCCCGGACCACGTAGCCGCCGTCGGTGCCGGCCGTGGCGGGCAGCGCGGCCCGCTCCAGCGTCAGGCGCAGGGCGTGCGCGTCGCGGGCGCGCACCAGCGTGCCGGCGCCGGCCAGCAGCTCGTCCTTGCCGCCCTGGGCGACCACCCGGCCCCCGCCGATCACCACCAGCCGGTCGGCCACCGCCTCCACCTCGCGCAGCAGGTGCGAGGAGAGCAGCACCGTGCCGCCCCGGTCGGCGAAGTCGCGCAGCAGGCCGCGCATCCAGAAGATCCCCTCCGGGTCGAGGCCGTTGGCCGGCTCGTCCAGGATCAGCACCCGGGGGTCACCCAGCAGCGCCAGCGCCAGGCCGAGCCGCTGCCGCATGCCCAGGGAGTACGCCCCGACGCGGCGCCGGGCGGCGGTCTCGTTCAGCCCGACCCGGTCCAGTGCCGCCGCCACCCGCGCCCGGTCCACGCCCATGGTGCGGGCGGCGAGCGTGAGCGCCTCCCGTCCGGTGCGTCCGGCGTGCTGCGCCGAGGCGTCGAGCAGCACGCCGATCTCCCGCCCCGGATTGGGCAGGTCGCGGTAGGGGCGGCCGGCGACCGTGGCGCCGCCCGCTGTGGGCGGCGTCATCCCGCAGATCATCCGCATCGTGGTGGACTTCCCGGCGCCGTTCGGCCCGAGGAAACCGGTCACTGTGCCCGGTTCGCACCGGAACGTGACGTCCGCGACGGCGGTGTGCGGGCCGTACCGCTTGGTGAGCTGGTCGACTTCGATCATGCCGTCGAGCCTGCCGGGGCCACCCGGTCACGCGCTGCGGCCGGCGGTCGGCGTCGCCGTCGACCTCGGTTCACCGCAGTCGTCGACTTTGGTAGCTGGTAGCCGGTCCGGACGGCTTCCTAGCATGGGTGGGTGAGCAGCGCCGTCGTACCCGATCATCCCTGGCTCCTGCCGGGCTCCCTGGTGCCCGCCCGGACCGCCCGGCGGACCCCGCGGGACTGGTTCGTCGACGGCGCGCTGTTCGTGGCCTCGCTGCTCTGGGTGCTCATCGCCCACGGCGACGTCACCAGCGCGAGCCCGGAGTTCGGGCTCAACGCCGGTCCGGCCTGGCTGGAGGAGGTCGACCTGCTGATCGGCCTGTGGATCAGCGGGGCGCTCTGGCTGCGCCGGCGCTGGCCGGTCGGGCTGGCACTGGCCACCGCGCCGCTGGTGTTCTTCTCGGTCACCTCCGGCGTCGCGTTGCTCGTCATCACGTTCACCGTGCTGGTGCACCGGCCACTGCCGGTGGGCCTGGCCCTGGCGGCCTGGAACGTGCTCAGCCTGCCGGTCTACCTCGCCGTCCGGCCCGACCCGACGATGCCGTTCTGGGGTTCGGTGATCTGGACCGCGCTGTTCATCGGCGTGGTGGTGGCGTGGGCGCTGTTCGTCCGGGCCCGCCGCCAGCTGGTGCTGTCCCTGCGCGACCGCGCCGAGCGGGCCGAGGCCGAGCAGCAGCTCCGGCTCGACCAGGCCCGGCAGCTCGAACGCGGCCGGATCGCCCGGGAGATGCACGACGTGCTCGCCCACCGGATCTCCCTGCTCAGCCTGCACGCGGGCGCGCTGGAGTTCCGGCCGGACGCGCCGCCGGAGGAGGTGGCGCGGGCGGCCGGGGTGATCCGGGCCAGCGCGCACGCCGCGCTCCAGGACCTGCGCGAGGTGATCGGCGTGCTGCGGGCCGAGGTCGGCTCCGAGGCCACGCCCGAACGGCCGCAGCCCACGCTGGCCGACGTGCCCGCGCTGGTCGCC
Source organism: Micromonospora sp. HB375 (assembly GCF_017872985.1). Lineage (NCBI taxonomy): Bacteria > Bacillati > Actinomycetota > Actinomycetes > Micromonosporales > Micromonosporaceae > Micromonospora > Micromonospora sp. HB375. Next base: position 1,080,414 of record NZ_JAGGJO010000001.1, read on the forward strand.
GAGAGCCGCGACGCCGGGGTACGGGTCGCCGTCGTCGACGAGGTGACCGAGCCGGAGGCGGTGCCCGCGGCGATCGGGCGCAGCGCGTACCGGATCGTGCAGGAGGGGCTGACAAACGCCCGCAAGCACGCGCCCGGCGCGGTGGTGACCGTCCGGCTGGCCGGTGGCCCGGGTGACGGGCTGGTGGTGGAGATCAGCAACCCGTGGCCGGTGGGCAGCCCGGCCACCGCGATCCCGGGCACCGGCACCGGCCTGGTCGGCATCGCCGAGCGGGTCACGCTCGCCGGTGGCCGCCTGGAACACGGGCGGGACGCCGACGGCACGTTCCGGCTGACCGCCTGGCTGCCCTGGGCGGCGCAGTGAGCGCCCCGGTACGGGTGCTGATCGTCGACGACGACCCGCTGGTCCGCGGCGCGCTGTCGATGATCCTCGGCGGCGTACCCGACCTCGCGGTGGTCGGCGAGGCCACCGACGGCGCCGAGGTGCCCCAGGCCGTCGCCGCCCACGCCCCGGACGTGGTGCTGATGGACATCCGCATGCCCCGGGTCGACGGCCTGGCCGCCACCGAGGCGCTGCGTGCCACAGCGGAACCGCCCGAGGTGCTGGTGCTCACCACGTTCGACGCGGACGAGCAGGTGCTGCGGGCGCTGCGGGCCGGGGCGAGCGGCTTCCTGCTCAAGGACACCCCGCCGGCCGAGATCGTGGCGGCGGTACGCCGGGTCGCGGCGGGGGAGGCGACGCTGTCCCCGGCGGTGACCCGCAAACTCATCGCGCACGTCACCGGCGCCGCGCCGGCGCCCGGCCCGGACCCGAAGCGGGAACGGGCGGTACGGCTGCTCGACGGGCTCTCCGAACGGGAACGGGAGGTCGCGGTGCTGCTCGGCCGGGGCCGCACCAACGCGGAGATCTCCGCCGAGTTGTTCATGAGCGTGGCGACGGTGAAGGCGTACGTGTCGCGGCTGCTGACGAAGCTCGACCTGAACAACCGTGTGCAGGTGGCCCTGCTGGTCCAGGACGCCGGCCTGGTCTGAGGCATAGACACTCTCATTCGGGATACTATCAGAGATGAGAGTATCCGTCCTGAGAGTATGAGGTGATGACGTGGCCGGTTTCGTCGGCAGGACGAGGGAGCTGGCCCGGCTCGACGGCATGTTGGCGCGCGTCGAACGCGGCGGCCGGGCGGGGCGCCCGGGACGGGCGCTGCTCATGCGTGGACGCCGACGGGTGGGTAAGTCCCGCCTCGTTGAGGAGTTCGTCGAGCGCGCGGGCGTACCCCACCTCTTCTTCACCGCCTCGGCGCAACCCACCCCCGCCGCCGACCTGCGGCTCTTCGTCGAAGCGGCGGCCGGCTCGACGCTCCCTGGAGCGGGTCTGTTCGCCGGACAGGCGCCGGCCACCTGGGACGCGGCTCTCACCCTCCTCGCCGCCGCGCTGCCCACGGATCAGCCCAGCGTCGTCGTGCTCGACGAGATGCCCTACCTCATCGCCACCGATCCCGGCTTCGAGGGCACCCTCCAGAAGGTCTTCGACCGGGAGCTGTCCCGTCGGCCGGTCCTGCTGATCTGCGTCGGCTCGGACCTGGCGATGATGGAGGCGCTCAACGACTACGGCCGCCCGTTCCACCAGCGCGCGACCGAGATGGTCGTGCCGCCCCTGAGCCCCGGCGACGTGGCCGAGATGCTCCAGTTGCCGCCGGCGGATGCCATCGACGCGTACCTCGTCACCGGTGGCCTGCCGCTCGTCCTCGACGACTGGACCCCCGGCGAGACCGTGCGCGACTACCTCGCCCAGGCCGTCCCGGACCCCACTTCCGCGCTGCTCGTCAGCGGGGAACGGGCCCTCGCTGCCGAGTTTCCGCCGCAGTCCCAGCCGGGCGTGGTGCTGCGCGCCATCGGCTCCGGGGAGCGCACCTCCTCCTCCATCGCGCGGGCGGCCGGCGGAATCCCGCAGGCGTCGCTGCACCGCGCGCTCCGACTGCTGACCGACAAGCGGGTCGTGGAGGCCGCCCTCCCGCTGTCCACCCGTCCGTCGCGCGAGACCCGCTACGTGGTCGCCGATCCGTATCTCCGCTTCTGGCTCGCCTTCCTCGACCCCTACCTCGCCGAGATCGAGCGCGGCAGAGGGGATCTGACGCTCGCCCGCATCCATTCGTCCTGGACCTCATGGCGAGGGCGTGCGGTCGAGCCGGTGATCCGGGAGTCCCTGCGGCGGCTGCCGCCGGGGAGCCTGCCGTCCGGGACGGCGGAGGTGGGCGGGTACTGGACGCGTGCCAACGATCCCGAGATCGACCTGGTCGGCGGCGATCGGAGCCCGGTGGCCAAGCGGATCACGTTCGTGGGCTCGGTCAAGTGGCTGGAGAACGGCGCGTTCGACGGTCACGACCTGGCCCGGCTGCTTCACCACCGCGCCCAGCTACCGGGCGCCGACGACGACACACCGGTCGTCGCGGTGGTGCGCAGTGGCCGTGCGGTCGACGGAGTCACCGCGCTCGGGCCGGCCGAACTGCTCGCCGCGTGGCGGGATTGAACTGCTGCCGTCATCCGGCCGTACCAGTGGTCGAGGATGTGGTGCGGCCGTTCCGCCGCACCGCTGCCGAACTGCGGGAGGCCTGCCGTGCGAGTTGGTGAGCAGTCGACGGATCCCATCGACCAGATCCTGGGCGAGGTGCCGGTACCGGCGCCGTTGACCCCTGAGGACGTCCGCCTCGCGGTCCGGGCGGTGGTGGTGCACGCCGCCGAGGAGTGGCCCGCGGGGCCGAAGTGCCGCAACGACGGTTCGTCGTTCCCCTGCCGGTTGCATCGCTGGGGCCGGCGCGTGCTGGAGACACACGGTCTCAACGACCGCCAGATCGACGCGCTGATCCGGCACGGCAACCCGTTCGTGCACGTGCCCTTCCCGTTCGTGCTGACCGGACCGTCCGGCGCCCGTCCCGCCCCCGGGCAGGCCGCCCGCGGTCAGACGGCGCGACCGGGCGTACCCGGTCAGGTGGCGCGGCCCGGCGTACCCGGTCAGGTCGGCCGCCCTGTGCCCGGACAGCCGGCCCGGTCGGTGCCGGGTCAGGCCGCCCGCCCCGCCGCGGCGCAGGCGGCGCGCGGTGCGGTTCCGCGGGCCGCCGCGCCGCCGGTGCGGCCCGGTCTGCGGCCGGTCGCCGGGCGGTCGGCTCCCACCGCCCGGCCCCGCTGGCCCCGGGCGAGCTGACGCCCGGCGCCCGGTTCCGGTCGCGCCGACGCCTCGTCGCGGAGTGGCGTCGGTCGCGCCGGAGCATGCCGACGGCGGCCCGGACGGGGAGCCCCCACCCCCGGTCCGGGCCGCCGTCACCGCATCACTTGACTCCGCAGTCCGGTGCGGACCAGCCCTTCGTGTTCGACGACTTGTCCCGGTTGTTCTCCCGCCGCGAGTCGACGTGCGTGTGGTCGTCGTGGTCCGGGTAGCCGGGGCCGTAGATGCCGCTGAAGCCCCGGCTGCGGGCCGAGCGGGCGATGTCGCAGAGGCTGCGGTGCTTGGCGATCAGGTCGGCCGCGTTGCCGTAGAGGTGCTGGCTGTCCGCGGCGCCGCCGACCTGCCGGTTGCAGGCGATGCTGCGGAACCCGCTGGTCACGTAGAGCGGCTTGTCGCCGAGTCTGCGCCGCAGCGCCTCCAGCTTCCACATGGTGCGCAGCGCGTTCTCCCGGGTGGCCGACGCGGAGAGCGGGCCACCGGCCCACCCGCCCTTGCCGCAGCCGTTGTCCAGCTCGGCGTAGCTGAAGTGCTTCGGCGTGCAGTCGCTGTCCTTCTGCAGGTCGTAGATCCTGGCGAACGTCTGCGGCCCGGCCACGCCGTCGGCGCGCAGCCCGTACGCGGTCTGGAAGCGCTTGACCGCGGCGGCCGTCTCCGGGCCGTACACGCCGTCGACCCGGACGATGCCGCCGTACGCGGCCCAGCCGGCCACCCGGATCTGGAGCTGCCGGACGTCGTCGCCGGAGCTTCCCTGGGACAGCGTCCGGTTCCAGGTGTAGCAGCCGTCGGCGTGCGCCGGTGGCGCGGCCACGACTGTCGCCACGGCGGCCCCGGGCAGGGCCAGCGCGAACGCGACCGCCGCCCGCTTCAGGGTGTTGACGCGCACAGAGTCCTCCCGATGTCAGAGCGGAACTGGGATCCGACGGGCACATCGACCGGTACGTCCCGTCCCTCTCACCGTGACAGGTACGAGGATTCTTCGTGGTGATTAGCGGAAATTGTTCTCACATCGCCCGTTTGCTGGGTATTGGCTGTGAATACTGCCTGTTTGCGTACGCGCTGCCGGGTGTCGCCCGTCGGACGTGACCGGTAACGTCTGCTCCCGGACCGGGCGGCGACCTCGACGGGCGGGGAGGTGGGCGTTGGCGCGTGGCGGCGTGTTCTGCGTCGAGGGGCAGTGGCACCGCGACCTCAACGAACGCGGGTCCGTCCTGCCCACGCTCGACCTGCTGGAGCGGCTCGGCCGCATCCGCTACATCCACAAGGACGCGGCCACCCGCGACGAGCTGTTCTACTTCGTCGACCGCTGGCTGCTCAAGCAGTACGCCGACCACCGGGTGGGCTTCTTCGCCATGCACGGCGAGCCGAGTCGGCTCTGCCTCACCGACTGGGACTCGGTCGAGCTGTCGGACGTGGCCGAGCGGATGGCCGGCCGCTGCGAGGGCCGCCGCCTCTACTTCGGCAGCTGCTCGGTGCTGCGTGCCTCCGACGCCACGCTGCGCGAGTTCCTCGACGTCACCGGCGCGGCGCTGATCTGCGGCTCCACCCGCGAGGTGGACTGGGTCGAGTCGGCCGCCTTCGAGACGGTGCTGCTCGACGTGCTCGCCAACGGGCAGCGGCACAACGCCGCCGAGCTGCGGATGCGCTCGGCGCACTGGGCGCCGCTGGCCGCGTACCTCGGTTTCCGGGTGATCTACGCCAACGGCCGCGCCTGGCGGCCCTCGGCCCGCCCGCGCGTGCCGGAGCAGGTCACCGCGCAGCGGTCCGCCGGCCGCCCGCGCTGAGAACGACGGACATGCCTGGTAGAACCGAGGCATGGCACGCAGCATCGCGAAGAACACCCGGGTCGACCGGGACGCCCTGATCGAGTTCCTCCGCCCCCGCCACCACGTCGTGCTCATGACCACCCGCTCCGACGGGCGCCCGCAGTCCTCCCCGGTGGCCTGCGGGGTGGATGCCGAGGGCCGGCTGGTGATCTCCACCTATCCCGAGCGTGCCAAGGTCGCCAACATCCGCCGCGACCCGCGCGTCTCCGCGTGCGTGCTCTCCGACGACTGGAACGGCCCGTGGGTGCAGGTCGACGGCGTGGCCGAGGTGCTCGACCTGCCCGAGGCGCTGGAACCGCTGGTCGAGTACTTCCGCAGCATCTCCGGCGAGCACCCGGACTGGGACGAGTACCGGTCGGCCATGGTCGCGCAGGGCAAGTCGCTGATCCGGGTCACGATCGAGTCCTGGGGCCCGATCGCCACCGGCGGCTTCCCGGCCCGGCTGGCCGACTGAATCAGTACGCGACCGTGAACCGGGCGTTGCCGAAGCGCGGATCCTCGATCTCGTCGACGATCGCCACCGCCAGGTCCTCGTAGGTGAGCACCGAACGGCCCTGCGCGTCGGTCACCGGGTGGTCGGTGCCGGTGCGGTAGTGCCCGGTCCGCTCGCCCGGGTGGAACTCCAGCGGCGGCGGGGAGACGTACGTCCAGGTCACCCCGTCGGCGCTGGACCTGTAGAACTCCAGCGCGTCGGCCTGACCGTGCGCCGAGTCCCGGTACTCCTCCGGGAAGTCCGGCTCGTCCAGATACCGGGTCCCCTTCGGCGTGAGCAGCGTCGAGCCACCGCCGACGTGGATCACCCGAGGTGGGTCCGGCAACTCACGCAGCGTGTCGACCAGCGTCCGCGCGGCGTCGCGCCACAGGGCCCGCTCGCCGCCGCCGATGGCCACCACCAGCACATCCGCGTCCTCGGCCAGTTCGCGTACGCTCCGCGCCGACGTGGCGTCGCCGGTCACCGTGCGTACGCCTGGGGGTAGGTAGCCGACCGCCTCCGGACGCCGCACCGCCGCTGTCACCCGGTGCCCCCGCTCGACCGCCTCCGCGGCGATCCGCGAGCCCGCCGTCCCGCCGGCGCCGAACACGACGATGTCGCTCATGCCTCACAGGCTAGGCAGCCTGCCGGCGGACGGCGGGAGTTCCGCCGAACCGGCTCAGTCGACGATCGCCGAGTAGACGAGCTGGCGCAACTGGCTGCGCAGCGGGTACGTGCTGGACGGCATCAACTGGGTGAACAGCAGCGCGGTGACCTCCTCCACCGGGTCCACCCAGAACGCGGTGCTGGCCAGGCCGCCCCAGTAGAACTCGCCGACGCTGCTCGGCACCCGCGACGGCACCGGGTCCAGCACGACCGCGAAGCCCAGCCCGAAGCCGACCCCGTCGAGGATCGTCTCGGCGAAGCCCTCCGGCGAGAACGAGGCCAGGTCCCGGTTGCCGGGCAGGTGGTTGCGGGTCATGAAGCGCACCGTGCGCGGCCCGAGCAGGCGCACCCCGTCCAGCTCGCCGCCACGCAGCAGGAACTGGGTGAACCGGTGGTAGTCGGCCGCCGTGGAGAGCAGCCCGCCGCCGCCGGAGTGCCACGTCGGCTCCGCCAGCGCGGCCCGGCCCACCCCGTCGGCGCGTACCGCCTGACCGGTCGCCGGGTGCGGGGCGTAGAGCGCGGCCAGGCGTTTCGCGTCCGCCGCGTCCACCCACCAGCGGGTGTCGGTCATGCCCAGCGGGGCCAGGATCCGCTCGGCGAAGAACGCGTCGAGCGACTGCCCGGAGATCACCTCGACCAGGCGGCCCAGGACGTCGGTGGAGACGCCGTAGTTCCAGCTCGTGCCCGGCTGGAACAGCAGCGGCAGCCGGGCCAGCCCGGCCGACGCCGCCGCCAGGTCCGCGCCCGGCGGCACGCCCAGGTCGAAGCCCGCCGCCCGGTACAGGCCGTCGACCACCGACACCTGGGCGAAGCCGTACGTCAGGCCAGCCGTGTGGGTGAGCAGGTGCCAGATCCGGATCGGCTCGACCGCCGGCACCGTGTACGGCTTCAGCACCGAACCCCGGTCGTAGACCCGTACGTCGGCGAACTCCGGCAGCCAGCGGCTGACCGGGTCGTTCAGCTCGAGCCGGCCCTCCTCCCAGAGCATCATCGCGGCGACCGAGGTGATCGGCTTGGTCATCGAGTAGATGCGCCAGAGCGTGTCCGCCTCGACCGGCGTACCGGCCTCCCGGTCGCGCAGCCCGTACGTCGAGGAGTGGGCGATCTCGCCCCGGCGGGTGACGACGATCTGCCAGCCGGCGAGCCGGCCGTCGTCGACGTACCGGGCGAAGTGCTCGTCGATCCGCGCCAGCCGGGCGGGATCGAGGCCGACACGTCCGGGGTCGGTGCTCACGGTGACACTCACGACCGCGAACCTACCCGCAGGTACCGCGGCCGGGAAGTGTCACTAGGGTCGGTGGCATGCCCGAGCAGGTCGAGGACGTCACCTACCGCCAGCAGGACTGGTACGCCGAGGAGCTGGGCGACAGGCACTTCGTACGGTGCGAGTTCTTCCACGTCGACCTGACCGAGGCGGTCAGCCGGGGCGCGGTCTTCACCGACTGCGTGTTCGGCAACGTGGCGTTCAACGCCTCCCGGCACACCGACTCGGCGTTCACCAGGTGCTCGTTCAGCAAGTGCAACCTCTTCGAGGCCGAGTTCACCGGCTGCAAGCTGGTCGGCAGCACGTTCGACCGCTGCGACCTGCGCCCGCTGCGGGTCGACCGGGGCGACTGGTCCTTCGTCACGCTCGCCGGCGCCGACCTGCGCGGGGCGCGGATCACCGACGTACGGATGCGGGAGGTCGACCTGAGCGGCGCCGACCTCACCGGCGCGACGCTGACCGGCGTGGACCTCTCCGGCGCCCAGTTGCACGCCGCCAAGCTGATCCGGGCCGACCTGCGCGGCAGCGACCTGTCCGCGCTCGACCCGACGGCGGTGCAGCGTTCCGGCGCGCGGATCGACGCCGAGCAGGCGGTGATGCTGGCCCAGGCGCTCGGTTTCCAGGTCGGCTGAAAGCTGCCGCGGGTTGTCAGGTTTCCCGGCCAGAATCGGGCGCATGACATGGTGGTCCGATCTGGTGGCGGCCGAACCCGAGTTCGCGGCGCGGGTGCGCGCCCGCTTCGCGGTCCGCAAGCACGGCACGATGGCGACGCTGCGGCGGGACGGTTCGCCGCGGATCAGCGGCACCGAGTTCGACTTCGGTGACGACGGGCAGCTGCGGCTGGGCAGCATGGCCGGCGCGGTCAAGGCGCTCGACCTGCGCCGCGATCCTCGGGTGGCGCTGCACAGCCCGACCGAGGACGCCCCGCCGGACGACCCGTCCACCTGGGACGGGGACGCGAAGATCGCCGGCCGGGCGCACGAGGAGCAGCCCGCCGAGGACGGCTCGCACAGCTTCCGGATCGAGCTGACCGAGGTGGTGCTCACCCGGGTCGGCGACCCGCCCGACCACCTGCTGATCGAGGGCTGGCACCCCACCCGGGGCCTGCGCCGCCGCACCCGCCACTGACGCCACCCACCATCCCGCCCCCGGGGCGCCCCACCCCCGCCCCGCTCCCGTCGATCATGAAGTTGACGGCATTCCGCGCCCGAAATGTCCCCGCCAGCCTCATGATCAACAGGTTGACGAGGGTGGGCGCGCCCGGCCGGGGGAGATCTTGGAAGGAAATGGCTCCTATGGGGACCTGAATCTTCCAAGATCTGGTCCGTGGGGCGGGTTGGCGGCGTGGGGTGCGTGGGAATTGCGAGGGCGGATGCCTTCTGCAAGATCGCGTTCTGTGTCATCCTCCCTACGGCGAGCCACGGGGCCGGGCCGCTCGCCGCCGGTGGCCGAGGAGGGTCGGTGGCTGAGGACGACATCGCGCGGACCGGAATCCGGGTCGGGGGTTGGCTGCCCGCGCCGGACGAATCGGCAGACGCGCCGGCGCGGCCCACCGGTCCACGCCGCCTGCCCGGGGACACCGACCCCGGCGTGTCCCGGCCGGTGACGCCCCCGGACGCCGAACGCTCACCTTTCGGCGCGGACGATCCGGTGCCGCCGGTCGACCTGGATCCGCCCGGTACCGCTGTCTGGCCGCCTCCGCGCGCCGGCGGACCGCCGGCTCTCGACCTTCCGGCCGCCGGCCCGCTCCCGGCCGACACGCCCGCCCCGGGCGCGCTTGCCCCGGGCTCGCTCGCTTCGGGGCCGCTCGCTCCGGGTCCGCTCAGCCCGGGTGCGCCTGCTCCGGGTCCGCCCGGCTCCGGCACGCCCGCTCCGGGTTCGCTCGGCCCGAGGCCACTCGTCTCCGGGGCGGCTGCATCGGCCGTCCCCGAGTCGCGTCCGAACCCGCCCGGCGGCCGGGTTCCGCTGGTCGGGCCGCCGCCGATCGGACTGCACCTGTCCGCTCCGTCGCCGGTCCGGCCCGCTCCCGATCCGGCCGAACCCGGCCCGCCGCAGGTGGCCGAAACGGAAGCGAGACCGGGCTGGCACTCCGCCCGGGAGAGCGTCCCGGCGCGCCTCGCCGATATGACCAGCGGGATCGGCCACCTGACCAGCGGGATCGGCGACCTGGCCGGCCGGATCGGCGATCTGGCGGGCGGGATCGGCGTCCGGCTGCGCGACGCGGCGCGAACCAGGCTGACACTCGGCCCGACCCGGCCCCCGGCCGACGCCCCGGCCACCCGGGTCGCTGTGGCCCGGGCCCGTCGTCGGCGCCGGCGCGCCGTGCTGGCGGCGGTGACCGTGACCGGGCTGGTGGCGGCGCTGGCGTACGCGGGCCGGTCACCCGCGCCACCGTCGAACCGGGAGACGTCGCCCGTGGCGGCGCCGAGCGATCAGGCGCCCGGCGACCAGGCGCCCGATCAGGCGCCGGCCGACCCGGTGTCACCCGGCGGGCCGCTGCTCGACGTGGACCTGGCGCCGCTGCCGGGGGCGTTGTCGCTCACCGCGCTCGGTACGCGGGACTGGCGGCACTGGGGCGGTACCGGCGCGGACAGCTTCCATCGCAAGGCGGGCGGCACCGGCGAGATCCAGGATCCGGGTGGCGAGCGGCTGGAGCACAACGCGGGCGCCTGTGATCTCCAGTGGACCGACGGTACGCCGACAGCGCGCCAGGAGGGCACCCGGGCGGGTGTCTTCCAGCGCGGCGCCGGGAAGAGCTTCACGCTCGGGGTGGCCGGGAGCGGGGACCTGCGCACGGTCCGGCTGTTCGTCGGCACGTTCTCGGCCGGCGCGCGGCTCGACCTGACGCTGTCCAGCGGCGGCGATCCCGTCGTCCGTGAGGTCGCCCTCGCCGCGGGCGACCGCTTCTACCAGTACGTCATCCGCTTCCGGGCGGCCCCGGGGGAGCGGCTGCTGATCAAATGGCAGGCCCTGACGGTCACCGGCGCGCAGAACGACGGGGTGGCCCTGCAGGCGGTCACGGTAAGCTGAGCGGCCGGTCCGGCGAGCGGCCGCCAGGTAACGAACTGGAAACGCCCGTCACTCGACATATGGCGCAAAGAGCCGTCCGGTGACACCGTGAAGCCCGTCGCGCACCAGTCGTATCCGGCGGTGTCGTGACCGAAGTGGAGGGTGTGGTGGGCCAGGAGGACCGTCCGCGTACCGGCCCCGGCTCGCATCGGCACGGCCTTCCGCGTACCCGCTCCGCGCTGCGGCGGCTGCGCCGTCGGCGTCGGCTGATGCTGGAAGGGCTGGCCGCGTTCCTCTGCCTGGCGGCACTGGCGCTCTACCTCGGCGTCGAGCGGCACGACGCGCCACGCGAGGAGCACGCCCGGCTGCCGGCCGCGCCGCCCGGCCGGGTCGGGCTGCCGAACGAGGCCGACGACACGGTGGCCAATCCGGGACTGCGTCCCCGGCAGCGGCCACCGTCGCCGAGCCCGACGCCGTCCACGCCGTCGCCGTCGCCGACGAGCGCGCTCCCGCCGACAGTCACCGTGACCCGCGCCGAGGTGCCCGCCACCGTCGACCTCACCGCCGTGGGCACCACCGACTGGGTCCACTGGGGGCTCACCGGCGCCGACCGGACGGTCCGCAAGCGGGGCGGCTCCGGCGAGATCCGCGACGAGGGCGGCCGGGGGCGGCGGCAGAGCTTCAGCAACAACCCCGAGGCGTACGCCTGGCGCGACGGCAACCCGGTCGCGTCGGCGAGCGGCACCATGTCCGGCGTGTACGCCTGCCACCGGGGCAGCGGGTTCAATCTGGCGGTGGCCGCCGACGGGCAGCAGCGCACGGTGCGTCTGTACGCCGGGCTCTGGATGGCCCGTGGCCGCCTCGACGTGCGTGTCTCCACCGGCGGACCGGTGACCACGCTCCGGATGGAGGACCCGCACACCGCGCTCACCACCGAGTTCACGATCAAGTTCCGCGCCCAGCGTGGCGCGCGGCTGCTGCTGAACTGGACGGTGGAGGAGTCGCTCGGCGACTGCGGCAACGTCAGCCTCCAGGCGGTGGCGCTGCGCTGAGCGGGGACAGTTTGTCCGTCGCGTACCCGGCACGGCGTCGTAGGTTTCCGTTGTTCCCGTCCGACCATCCCCTGTGGAGGCACGACCGATGACCGGCCCTGCTCCCGTCGTCCCCGCCCGCCCCCGCGCCGACGGTGACGTGCTGCGCGAGATCCCGATGCCGCCGTACGTGACGGTCGAGGACGTCCAGTTCGCGGTGCGCGCGGTGGTGGTGCACGCGCCGCGGACGTGGTCGGGCGGGACCATCTGCCGCAACGACGCCAGCCCCCACCCGTGCCGGCTGCACCGGTGGGGTCGCCGGGTGCTCACCCTGCGCGGGCTCCCACCGGCCGAGATCGACGCGCTCGTCGAGCGGGGTGACCCCGCCGCCGGCCCGCAGCCGCGCCGCCCCGGCGCCTAGCACCGGGGCGGTACGGCGCCGGTCAGCAGAGCGCCGGTTTGACCCAGGAGCACTCCCGTCCCTCCGGTACGCGCGGTGACTCCGGCGCGGCCGGCACGGTACGCCGGGCGGTGGCCGTCTCCCTCTCGGTGTACGCGGCCAGGGCGATCGCGATCTGATCCTCCAGCCCCTTCACCGACGAGGTCAGGTAGTTGTTCAGCACGATCGAGAACGCCAGCAGCCGGCCGTCCGCACTCGTGACGTAGCCGGAGAGCGCTGACGCGCCGGTCAGGCTGCCGGTCTTGGCGTGCACGTTGTTCGCGGCGGCGGTGCCGCTCATCCGGCTGCGCAGCGTCCCGCCGACGAGCCGGTTCGGGTTGCCGGCCACCGGCAGCGCGGCGTACCAGGTGTCGAACCACGGTTCGGCGCGGACCGCCGAGAGCAGCGTGACGAACTGTCCCGGCGGGACGAGGTTGCGCCGGGACAGGCCGGAGCCGTCACGTTGGCGCAGCGTGCCGGTGTCCACCCCGGTGTCGCCCACGTACCCGCTGATCGCGGAGAGCCCGGCGGCCCAGGTGCCGGAGCCGGAGAGCTGCCGGCCGAGTTCCTTGGTGAGCACTTCGGCGTGGCCGTTGTTGGAGAGCTTGAGGAACGGCGCCATGAGGTCGGTCAGCGGCATCGAGTCGTGCCGGGCCAGCGGCTTGGCCGTGTCCGGGGTGGCGGCGCCGAGCACGGTCCGCCCGAGCACCCGTACGCCGTGGCGGCGCAGCGCGGACCGGAACACGTCGGCCGCGTACCCGGTCGGTTCCCAGACCGTCACCCAGTCGCTCTCGGTGGCCTGGCCGAGCGCGATCTGGCCGGTGACCACCACTGTGTTGCCGCCGTGCTCGCGCTCGAACGAGATGGTGCTCTCGCCCTCGGTCACCGTCTCGGCCCGGTTCTCGATGCGCAGCCAGCCGTTGTCCGGAGTCATGGTGATCTTCGGTCGGGCGCCCGCCCGCGTTCCCGGCGCGGCGTGGACGATCACCGTGCCGGCGTCGTAGTCGGTGTCCGGGGCCACGGTGAGCGCGGACACCTGGGCGGCGTAGTAGTAGGGCTCGTCGTCCCAGGTCCAGTCCGGGCCGAGCCGGTCGCGGTCGTACCGGGTGTCGTCGGCGACCAGGTTGCCCGCGACGACCCGTACGCCGGTCGCGGCGACCTGCGCGGCGAGCCGGTCGTAGTCGGCGGCGAGGATGGTGGGGTCGCCTCCGCCGCGCAGGTAGAGGTCGCCGGAGAGCATGCCGGCGTGGCGCGGCCCGTCGGCGCTCACGTCGGTGGTGAACCGGTGGCCCGGTCCGAGCAGTTCCATCGCCGCCGCGGAGGTGAACAGCTTGGTGTTGGAGGCCGGGATGAGCCGTCGCGTCCCGTTGCGGTCGTACAGCGTGCGGCCGGTGGTGGTGTCGACGACGACCACGCCCGCCTGCGCGCCGTCGAGCCGGCTGTCGGCGAGGACGGCGTCGATGGTGGCGTGCAGCCGGGTCTGCGCGGGGGTGGGCGCTTCGGCAGTGGCGGTGGTGGCGCCGGCGGTGGCCGCGGTGGCGACCAGCACCAGCACCGCGAGCGCCCGGGGGAATAGGCGACGATGCATGTGCCGATGCTGCCATGGAGATTTCCTGCGGGAAAGACTCCGGTGTGAAAGGTTATCGCCAGGAGACGTGGCGCGCACCGCGCCGTCTCTGCCCCCAGCCTAGGGATTCGCCGGGCCGAGGGAGGGAAAAGACCTGTACGTGGGCCTTGTCGCCCGCGCGAATCCCGACATCCAGCCATGAGGAGTTCAGCGATGCTGACCATGACCGACAACGCCGTCCTGGTGATCCGTGACCTCGCCGCCCAGCAGGACGTGGCCGACGCCGGTGGGCTGCGCATCGCCGCCGACACCGAGGCCGGTTCGCTCTCCATCGAACTGGTGCCGGAGCCGGTGCGGGGCGACCAGGTGGTGGACACCGAGGGGGCGCGCATCTTCCTCGACTCCGACGCCGCCGAACTGCTGAACGACACCTCGGTGGACGCGGTCGTCGACGACGAGGGCGTGGTGCAGTTCGGGTTCACCGAGAAGGAGTGAGTCAGCCGGCGCGGCGGGACTCCCCGCCGCGCGGCGAGCGGCCGGTACGTCCCCGTTCCGGGACGTCCGGGTCGGCCCACCACGCCCGGCCGCGCTGGTCCCGTTCCGGTCGGATCAGTGCGGCCAGCACCTGCGCCAGGTGGTGGGAGGTGCTCCACGCGATCCAGTTGGCCGGGGAACCTGCGCCCGCGCCGCGCCGGGCCCGCCGGACGATCTCGTGGTCGCCCCAGGAGAAGCCGGCCCCGGCTGCCGGCCAGTGCGCGGCGGCGGTCACCGTGCGGCACAGGTCGGCGAAGCGCTCGTCGCCCCGCCCGCCGCGCCGCGACCAGCGGTAGACCCACCACGCGTCGTCGGTTGCCCAGCGCAGCGTGGGAACCCGGTCGACCGGCTCGTCCGCGCCGCGTACCGCGCAGCTCACGCCGTAGTCGCCGTACCCGAGGTCCAGGTCGGCCAGGCGCTGCCAGAGCGACCAGTCGTACCGGTCCAGCCGGACCGGCTCGTCCACCGGAAGCCGGGACAGGGCCGGCGGCATCCCGCCGGCCGCCACCGTCACCGAGCGCCAGGCGTGCCGCCGGGCCCATTCCGCCGCGCGCCGCACCCGTGGCTCGGCCAGCCGGACGTCCGCGGTGCAGCACACGTCCTCCGCGTCGAGCAGCAGGTCGCACTGCTCCGGCATCAGGCCGGTCAGCCGCCACACCCGCTCCGCGGCGGCCGTCGCGGCGTCCGGCCCGCTTCGGTCCGGGCCGGTGCGCAACCGGACGACCGCGTGGCGCGCCCAGGCCCGTGCCGCCGCGCCGTGCGCGGCCAGCCGCCGGTCGCTGTCCGTCAGGCCGATGACCGGCGCCAGCGGTACGCCCCAACGGACCGGATCGTGTTCCGGGGTGTCCGGAAGCGCCGACACGTCGACGGCGGGCAGCAGCCCGTCCGGCAGTCGAGCCAGCGAGTCCTTGATGGACGGTGCGTCCGCCGCGACGTCGAGAACCGGTGCGAGCAGCGGGGTGGAGGCTCCGTCGAGATGGGACAGCGCCTCCAGCTCACCGCGCCGCGCGGCCAGCACCGGGCGGTAGACCGGGCCTCGGGGCGACTGCACCATACTTAAATGTAGCCAGCCGATCGCTCTGCGTCATGTTGTGAACGTTTTCGCAGGTCAGAGCCGTTTGCTGTCAGTGATCGGACACTTCATCGGCTGGTTGCCGGGCGGTGCGCCGACATAGCGTCGGAATCATCGAGGGTGACCGCCGACGATCGCCCGAACGCGCACGAACGCCTCCGGCCGGCGTACCGGCGGGAGAGAGGATCACCATGCCCAGCCGCAGAGGTAGGAGGGAAACCACCGGCCAGCCGATCCCGAGCATGCGGGAGGCCGCACGCGCCGACACCGAGATCAACTCGTGTTCGCCGGTCGGGCTGCCGGCCACCGCACGGATGCTGTTCGCCGTGGTCGACGCCGACGGAAAACTCGTCCGCGGCCTCGGCGCCACCTCGGCCACCCGGCTCGCCGCCGGGATGTACCAGGTCGCGTTCGACCAGGACGTGGCCGGAGCGGCGTACGTCGGATCGGTGGGCCCCGCGACGGCGAACGGGCTGGTCCCGCAGGGTGTCATCACCGTGGCGCCGCGCTCGGGTATCGCGAACGCCGTGTTCGTCGAGACGCACGGCACGAGCGGGCACGTGGACCGTCCGTTCCACCTGGCCGTGCTGGCCTGACCGGACGCGCAGACGAGCGCACGGCGCCGCACGACCTCCGGTCGTAACGTCGCCGCGCTCCGGCCGTCTCCCACCGCCGCAGCCGTACAGGCGGTACGCCAGCGGGGACTTGGCTCGACCGGCCCGTCCCGCACCGGTCTTGTCGGCAGCACATGCCCCTTCTCCGGGGATCCAAACCGGATCGGCGTGGGGAATTCCACCATCTGCGACTCCCGGCGTGGCGGGCGCGTGATCGGGGTATGAGCGGGCCATGGAGCATTTCACTATCGCGACAGTCGCCGAGAAGAGTCCCGACTTCCGCCGCGTGCTCTGGACCGGGGAGCGCACCCAGCTGGTCATCATGACCATTCCGCCGGGCGGCGAGATCGGCGAGGAGGTCCACGAGGGCATCGACCAGATCCTCACGTTCGTCAGCGGCACCGGCGAGGCCCGGGTGGCCGGCGAGAAGAAGGAGGTCGTCTCCGGCGACCTCGTGGTCGTCCCGGCCGGCACGAAGCACAACTTCGTCAACACCGGGCCGAACCCGCTGGTGCTCTACACCGTCTACGGCCCGCCGGAGCACGCCGACGGCGCGGTGCACAAGACGAAGGAGGAGGCGGACGCCGCCGAGGAGGCCGGCGAGGACGAGCCGCCGACGTCCTGACGCCCGGTGCGCACGTGTTAAGCGGGGGCCCCTGCTATACCGGAGACGTTAAGAAGGGGCCCCTCCTTGCACCAGGCCGGGGTATTTCAGGCCGGCGCCGGTGTTCAGCACCACCACGCGCTCGCCGGGACGGATCCAGCCACCGGCCCGCAGGTGCCGGGCGGCGGTCAGGCAGGCCGCGCCCTCCGGGCAGAGCAGCAGCCCCTCGCGGGCGGCGAAGTCGCGCAGGTCGGTGAGGATCTCCGCGTCGTCCACGGCGATCGCGGTGCCGGCGCTCTCCCGCAGCGCGGACAGGATCAGCTCGTCGCCGAGCGGGGCGGGCACGGTGATGCCGAACGCGACGGTGCGCGCGTCCTCCCACGGGGTGACGCGGTCCTCGCCGGCCGCGAACGCCCGCACGATCGGCGCGCATCCGGTGGACTGCACCGCTACCAGCCGGGGCAGCCGGTCCTCGACCCAGCCCAGCTCGCGCAGCTCGTGCAGCGCCTTGTGGATGCCGATCAGCCCGACGCCCCCGCCGGTCGGGTAGACGATCACGTCGGGCACCTGCCAGCCGAGCTGCTCGACGATCTCGTACCCCATGGTCTTCTTGCCTTCGAGGCGGTACGGCTCGCGCAGCGTGCCCGCGTCGAAGATCCGCCCGTCCGACCCGGCGATCAGCTCGGCGATGTCCCGGCCGGCGTCGTTGATCAGGCCGTCGATCAGCCGCAGGTCCGCGCCGGCGGCGAGGCACTCCTCCCGGCAGATGGTCGGCGCGGCCAACGGCATGGCGATCGTCGCGCCCATCCCGGCCCGCGCCGCGTACGTGGCCCAGGCCGCCCCGGCGTTGCCGTTCGTGGGCATCGCGATGTGCTCCACGCCCAGTTCCCGGGCCCGGCTCACGCCCACCGACGCGCCCCGCGCCTTGAACGACCCGGTCGGGGTCAGCCCCTCGTCCTTGACGAGCAGATCCGCGATGCCGATCTCGTGGCCGTACGCGGGCGCACGCCACATCGGCGTCCAGCCCTCGCCGAGCGTGGTGACGCACCGGGGATCGGCCACCGGCAGCAGCTCCCGGTAGCGCCACAGGTCGGCCGGGCGCAGCCCGAACTGCTCCGGGGCCACGGTGGCGGCCACCTCGGCGAGGTCGTAGCGCGCCAGCAGCGGTGAGCCGCAGCCGCACAGGTTCTGCAACACGTCGGCCGGATGGTCACGACCGCAGCGCGGGCACTCCAGGTGCGTCAGGTGCACGGTGGTCCTCAGCTCGCGTCGATGCTCAGCCAGTGCCGGCTGCGCCGGCCCGGCTCGTACGGGGAGTCGAGGCGTTTCGCCACCACTCCCGGGAGCCCCTGCTCACGGGCGGCCCGCAGGGCGTCCGCACCGACTCCCGGGAACCACGGCGGAGTCTGCCAGTGCGGACCGGCGAGCGCCAGACCGTCGAGCAGGTCACGGCGTTGCGCGTACGGCACGTCCAGGCTCGGCACGCCCTCCAGCCAGAGCAGGTCGACGGCGAGGAACTGCCCGTCGCGCCGGGTCGGCGGCCGGACCCGCCCGGCCGGGTCGATCCGGACCAGCACGCCGTCCAGCACCGCCTCGGCCGGGGCCAGCGCCTCGGCCATCGCCCGCAGCCAGGGGTACGACCCGGTGACCTCGTTGTCGTCGCCGTCGAGCAGCCGCAGCCGGCCGCCCGAGACGTACGCCATCGCGCGCACGCCCGCCCAGCGCAGCTCGTACCCCCAGGCGTCGGCGTCGCGCGGCAGCCGCCCACCCTCGGCGGGCCGCATCGGGCGGACCAGGTCGGGCATCGGCGTCCAGCCCTCCGGCGCCGGGTCGGTGCGCCTGATCATCCAGTCCCGGCCCCGCCCGCCGGTGGCGAACAGCACGTACCGCCCCTTCGTGCGCTCGCCGTCGAGCACCACGATCACCTCGTCGTCGCGCCACTTCTCGGCCCGGTAGGTGCCGGTGTCGTGCACTGTCATCCGCCCGCCGCCGTACTCCCCGGCGGGAATCTCCCCGTGGAACGTCAGGTACTCCATCGGGTGGTCCTCGGTGTGCACGGCGAGGTGGTTGCGGCCCGGGTCGCGGGGCAGGCCGCGCGGCACCGCCCAGGAGGCGAGCACGCCGTCGTGCTCCAGCCGCAGGTCCCAGTGCAGGCTCCGGGCGTGGTGCTGCTGAATGACGAAGCGGGGCGCGCGCCGCGCGGACCGCTTCCGGCCGGGCGCCCGCTCGGGCACCGGTTCCGGGGTACGCGCGGCGTCCCGTTTGCGCCGGTACTCGTCCAGCCGGTCCGCCATCCCCGCATCCTCCCCCAGACGCGCC
The DNA here is from genome assembly GCF_017872985.1 of Micromonospora sp. HB375. Lineage (NCBI taxonomy): Bacteria > Bacillati > Actinomycetota > Actinomycetes > Micromonosporales > Micromonosporaceae > Micromonospora > Micromonospora sp. HB375. Next base: position 1,099,047 of record NZ_JAGGJO010000001.1, read on the forward strand.
GTGCGCGCCGGGATGCCGGTGTGTGTGCGGCGAACCGGGGTAGAACGGGGGACATGGACAGCGACCAGCCCACCCTTCCGCTCGCCGGTGACGTCCGGATCCCGCTGCTCGGCTTCGGGACGTGGCAGGCCACCGGCGAGGCCGGCTTCCAGGCCGTGCTCGCCGCGCTCGACGCCGGCTACCGGCACATCGACACGGCCACCATGTACGGCAACGAGAAGGAGGTCGGGCGGGCGGTCAAGGAGAGCGGGCTGCGCCGCGAGGACGTCTTCATCACCACCAAGCTGCCGCCGGACCGGGTGGGCCGGGAGCGGGAGACCATCGAGGCGAGCCTGGCCGCCCTGGACACCGACTACGTGGACCTGTGGCTGGTGCACTGGCCGCCGTCCGCGCCCGGCGACAGCATCCCGGTGTGGCGGGAGATGCTCGCCGCGCGGGACGAGAACATGGCGCGCACGGTCGGGGTGAGCAACTACTCGATCGGGCAGATCGACGAGCTGATCCAGGCCACCGAGGAGACCCCGGCGGTCAACCAGATCCGCTGGAGCCCCTCGCTGTACGAGCGGCACACGCACGCCGCCCACCGGGACCGGGGCGTGGCGCTGGAGGGGTACAGCCCGTTCAAGACCAGCGACCTGTCCGACCCGGTGCTGGTCCGCATCGCCCAGGCGCACGACGTGTCGCCGGCCCAGGTGGTGCTGCGCTGGCACATCGACCACGAGATCGTGGTCATCCCGAAGTCGGTCACGCCGGAGCGGATCCGGGCCAACGTCGACGTGTTCGGGTTCTCGCTCACCGCCGAGGAGATGCGCGACATCGACGCGCTCGCCGGCTGAGGCGTACCCGGGGGGGAGGGGGCGCGGTCCGCGACGGACCGCGCCCCCTCCCGTGTGCGGTGGTCAGCCCCGGGCGCAGGTGGAGCCGTTGAGCGTGAAGCTGCTCGGTGCCGAGTAGCTGCCGTTGAGCGTCGCCTGGTAGCCGAAGGTGGTCGACGTGCCGGGCGACAGCGTGCCGTTGTAGCCGGCGTCGCGGGCGGTCACCGCGGAGCCGCTCTGGCTGACGGTGGCGTTCCACGCGTTGGTGACGGTCTGCCCGGAGGGCAGGTTGTAGTTGAGGGTCCAGCCGTTGATCGTGCCGGAGCCGGTGTTCTTGACCGTCACCTCGGCGGTGAAGCCGTTGTTCCACACGTTCGCCGCCTTGTAGGTGACGGTGCAGGACGCGCCGCCCGAGGGCGGGGGCGTGGTCGGCGCCGACGTGGTCGGCGGCGGGTTGGAGCCGCCGGTGTTGACGTTCTGCGAGAACGAGTTGACCGCCAGCCCGACGCCGCCCTGCCACGGCTCGAAGCCGGCCTGGATGCTGGTCAGGTACCAGTCGTTCGTGATCGCGCCCCGGTTACGGGTGTCGTTGATGAACGCCAGCGCGTCGAAGCTGAAGCTGGGGATGGCCGACGGCGACAGGTACGAGATGACGTTGTTCGAGCCGTTGCTGCCGCGCCACACCTCCCAGGTCCGGCCCGCGATGTTGGCGGTGCCGACCGGGGAGCCGATGGGCTGGATCGAGCCCTGCCGGTTGAGCCAGATCATGATCTCCATCTGGTTCACGCCGTCCCGCTTCGGCGACGGGTCGAGCCAGATGTCGTACGAGGCGTTGAAGATCGCGCCGCTGACGTAGTTGTAGCTGATGCTGGACGGTGCGCTGCTGATGTTCTTCACCTGCACCGGCAGGTTCGTGCCGGGCGAGCAGTTGGTGTAGTGGCAGCCCACGAAGATCGACGGGTAGGCGACCGGCGCCCCGTTTGTCGGCGCGGAGCCGTCCGCCCGGGTGATCGAGAAGCCGGTGGAGGTGACGTTGATGCACTGCTGGGCGCTGGTGCCCCAGCGGTTGTTCTGCACCACGTACTTGCCGCCGATGGTGGTCGAGCCGTACTGCTCGCAGATCTGCGTGTCGGCGGAGGCGGTGCCGCCGAGCGCTACGGCGACGATGGTGCCGGCGGCCAGCAGGCCGGCTGCGGCGAGAGCCCTGAGTGGACGCTTCATGATGCTCCTTGGCTCGGCGCGGGGACGGCGCCGGTTCGGTCGGTGCTACGGACGGGAGCGCTCCCACGGTGCAGGGAATACATTTACATGTCTCAAATCATTGCGCAAATGCGCCGGGCTCGTTAACGCTCCGCGTACGGCCGGTGGTGCGACCGAGTGCCGCGGCCGACCCCTTCCCCCAGATGGAGGCGGGATTCCTGCCGGTGGGACGGGGTGTGCCGCCGACCGGCGGTCCGTGCCAGGGCGAGCGGGCACTTCCGCCGCCTGGTTGCGGCGAGTAATGTCTTGCCTCCAACGCGTGCCGTTCCCCTCCGGAGGCGTAACCCACCATGGGTGGTTCACCCCTGCGCGTCCTCGTCGTCGGCGCGGGCATCGCCGGACTCGCCGTCGCCCGGGCGCTTCGCCTGGCGGGATTCCGGCCCGACGTCACCGAGCGGCTGCCACCCGCGGAGTCGACAGACACCGGCCTCTACCTGCCGGGCAACGCGGCCCGGGCGATGCGCCGGCTCGACCTCGACGGCCCGCTGCGCCCGCTCGGCCAGGTGATCCACCGGCAGCGCTTCCTCGACGCCGCCGGTGCGCCGCTGTGCGAGGTCGACCTCGACGCGCTCTGGACCGGAGTGGGGGAATGCCGGGCGCTGCCCCGGGCCGAGCTGCACCGGGTGCTGCTCACCGGCGCCGGCGGCGCGGTCCGCCACGGCGCCGAGGTCAGCACCGTCGACCCGCTGCCCGGAGGCGTGGCGGTCGGCTTCACCGACGGCACCAGCGCGGAGTACGACCTGGTAGTCGGCGCGGACGGGCCACGCTCGGCGGTACGCACGCTCGCCGCGCTCGGCGGGCCGCCCCGCCCCGCCGGTCACGTGGTCTACCGGGCCCTCGTGCGCGGCGGCCCGCCGATCGCCGACTGGACCGCCCTGCTCGGCCAGCGGGCCGGGTTCCTGGTGGTGCCGCTCGGCGCCGGGCGGCTCTACTGCTACGCCGACGAGGCCGGCACCGACCTGCCCGCCGACCCGCTCGCCCGGCTGCGCGAGCTGTTCGGCTCCTACGGCGGCCCCGTCCCGGAGGTGCTGGACGCGCTGGAGACGGTGTGCGTCGAGCGCACCGAGGAAGTCGAGCTGGGGCGGTGGTTCCACGGCCGGGTGCTGCTCGTCGGTGACGCCGCTCACGCCACCGCGCCGACGCTCTCCCAGGGCGCGGCCATGGCGCTGGAGGACGCCGTCGTGCTCGCCGAGTCGCTGCGCGCCGCCGGCAGCGTCGACGCCGCGCTGCTGGCGTACGAGAGTCGCCGCCGCCCGCGTACCCGCTGGGTGCGGGACCGGACCCGGGACCGCAACCGCACCCGCGACGTGCCGCCGGCGCTGCGCGACCCGTTGCTGCGCGGACGCGGCGGACGGATCTTCCGGGAGCACTACCGGCTCCTGACCGGCCCGCTCTAGGCGGCCGGAGATCGTAGCCGCCCACCCCACGCGGCGGGGCCACCTACCGGGGACTATCCTCCTTGCGGATGACGGCTGCGCCGATGACCAGCGCGCCGAGCGGGACAACCAGAACCGGAGGCCACTCGTGACCACCGTCGCACCCAAGCCGGTCGTGACCCGGCCCTGGCCGGTCCGGGAGCCGGTCAAGGGGTCGGCCCTCGCGCGGCTGTTGCGCACCACGGACGCGAAGCAGATCGGGATCATGTACATGGTCACCGCGTTCGTGTTCTTCATGATCGGTGGCCTGATGGCCCTGATCATGCGAGCCGAACTCGCGCGGCCGGGCCTGCAGTTCCTGTCGCCCGAGCAGTACAACCAGCTCTTCACGATGCACGGCACGATCATGCTGCTGTTCTTCGCGACGCCGATCGTGTTCGCCTTCGCGAACTACGTGGTGCCGCTGCAGATCGGCGCGCCGGACGTGTCGTTCCCGCGGCTCAACGCCTTCGCGTACTGGCTCTACCTGTTCGGCGGCACGCTCGCCACGGCGGGCTTCATCGCCCCCGGCGGCGCGGCCGACTTCGGCTGGACCGCGTACACGCCGCTGAGCACCGCCGACCACGCCCCGGGCGTCGGCGCGAACATGTGGGTCGTCGGCCTGGCCATCTCCGGTCTGGGCACGATCCTCGGCGCGGTCAACCTGATCACCACGATCCTGACCCTGCGCGCGCCCGGCATGACCATGTTCCGGATGCCGATCTTCACCTGGAACATGCTGGTCACCAGCCTGCTGGCGATCCTGGTCTTCCCGCTGCTGGCCGCCGCGCTGTTCGCGCTCGCCGCGGACCGCCTGATGGGCGCCCACGTGTACGACCCGGCGACCGGCGGGCCGATGCTGTGGCAGCACCTGTTCTGGTTCTTCGGCCACCCCGAGGTGTACATCATCGCGCTGCCGTTCTTCGGCATCATCAGCGAGATCATCCCGGTGTTCTCCCGGAAGCCGATCTTCGGCTACAAGGGCCTGGTGGCCGCCACCATCGCCATCGCCGCGCTGTCGATGAGCGTCTGGGCGCACCACATGTTCGCCACCGGCCAGGTGCTGCTGCCGTTCTTCAGCTTCCTGAGCTACCTGATCGCGGTGCCCACCGGTATGAAGTTCTTCAACTGGATCGGCACCATGTGGCGGGGCCAGATCACCTTCGAGACGCCGATGCTGTTCTCGATCGGCTTCCTGGTGACGTTCCTCTTCGGTGGTCTCACCGGTGTGCTGCTGGCCAGCCCGCCGCTCGACTTCCACCTGCACGACTCGTACTTCGTGGTGGCGCACTTCCACTACGTGCTCTTCGGCACCATCGTGTTCGCCGTCTTCGCCGGCATCTACTTCTGGTTCCCGAAGATGTTCGGCCGGATGCTGGACGAGCGCCTCGGTAAGATCCACTTCTGGCTCACCATGATCGGCTTCCACACCACGTTCCTGGTGCAGCACTGGCTGGGCAACGAGGGCATGCCGCGCCGGTACGCCGACTACCAGGCCATCGACGGCTTCACCACGCTGAACACGATCTCCACGATCGGCGCGTTCATCACCGGTATCTCGACGCTGCCGTTCATCTGGAACTGCTGGAAGTCGTACAAGACCGGCCCGGTCGTCGAGGTCGACGACCCGTGGGGCTACGGCAACTCGCTCGAGTGGGCCACCAGCTCCCCGCCGCCGCTGCGCAACTTCGACCGCATGCCGCGCATCCGCTCCGAGCGGCCGGCCTTCGACGCGAAGTTCCCCGAGCTGGCCGCCGGGCAGAGCCTGGCCGGACCGCCCGAGGGTGGTGCCAAGCCGCTGACCAGCGAGGTCAACGGTGGCGCCAGCTACCAGGAGGACACCGCAGGCAACCTCGACCAGCGCTGAGTTTCGCGCCGTCACGTCGAGCCGGGCGCCGCACTCCCCAACCGGGGGTGCGGCGCCCGCCCTTTTCCCTGCCCGCCCTGTCCCGCCTGTCCCGATCCGCCCGTCCCCGTCGATCATGAAGTTGACGGCAGTCCGTGTCCGTTTTGTCGCTGCCAACCTCATGATCGACGGGGTGAGGCGGGGTGAGGCGGGGGCGCGGCACCAGTTCGGGGAAGTGGTGGTGTCCGGGGTACCTGGACCCAGCCACTTCCCCGTTCTGGCTTCGCTCTGCCTTGGGCGCTCCGGTGATCAAGGTTGTGTCGTCCTGGGGTGCCTGAGGGGACGCCAACTCCTTGGTCAACTTGCAGGGTGGTGGGGTTCGGGGCCGGGGACATCGCGCGGGCACCAGTTCGGGGGAGTGGGGGTATCCGGGGTGCGTGGACCCAGCCACTTCCCCGTTTTGGCTCCGCCCCTGCCTCGGGCGCTCCGGTGATCAAGGGGTTTGTGTGGTCCTGCGGTGCCTGAGGGGACGCCAACTCCTTGGTCAACTTCGGGGAGGGTGGGGTTCCGGGCCGGCGGGGGCGTCACGCAGGCACATGTTCGGGGGAGTGGGGGTGTCAAGGGCACCTGGACCCAGCCACTTCCCCGTTCTGGCCTCGCCCTCCGCCTCGCGGAGACACGAACTCCGGCCGAGGGGTCAGCGGGAGGCGAGGGCCAGGTCGGGGTCCGGGATCGGGGTGCGGCGGTGGCGCAGCTCGATCGGGAGCACCACCAGCGCCACCAGCGCCCCGATCGCGCCGGTGACCGCGAAGCCCCACGCGGGCGCGGAGGCGTCGATCACCGCGCCGGCCAGCGGCGCGCCGAGCGCGATGCCCACCGTCACGGCGGAGCCGTGCAGCCCCATCGCCACACCGCGTACGGAGGGCGGGGCCAGCCGGCTGACCGCGTCGGAGGTGGACGCGAGGGTGGGCGCGCAGAGCGCACCGGCCGGGATCAGCGCGAGACAGAGCAGCCACCAGTGCGATCCGCCCAGCCCGACCGGGATGGTGGCGAGGCTCAGCACCGCCACCAGCGCCAGCGGGGAGAACGAGCGGCGTACCGCGCCGTACGCGAAGCCACCCACCAGCGAGGCGACCGCCCAGGCGGCGAGCACGACGCCGGTCCAGCCGACCTCGCCGCCGGAGCGGAGCACGGCGACCACTGCGACGTCGGTGCCGCCGAGCACGAGGGTGGCGGCGAGGCTGACCGCCAGCACGGCGAGCAGGCGCGGGGTGAGCCACTCGCGGCGGTGTACCGGGCGCTGCGGCCCGGTCTGCTCGTCGGCGGCCCGCACCGGCGGGTTGAGCAGCCAGAAGCAGATGCCGGAGCCGACGATCCCGGCGCCGACCGCCCACAGCGTCAGGCGCGGCGTGACGGCGGTGGCCAGGGCGACGGCGAGCGCCGGGCCGACCATGAACGACAGCTCCATCGCCATCGAGTCCAGCGCGTACGCGGGGCGGCGCTTCTCGGCCGGCACGAGCGCGGCGATCGACTGGCGGATCATCGAGAAGATCGGCAGCGCGAGCAGCCCGGCGAGGAACGCGGCCGGCAGCAGCACCGGGTACGGCAGTGTGGGCGCGGCGGACCAGAACAGCGCCTCGGCGACGGTGGTGAGCACCAGCACCGGCCGCAGTCCCCGGCGGTCGATGAGCCGCCCGAGCAGCGGGGCGCCGACCGCCGCGCCGATGGTCGACGCGGCGCCGACCAGGCCGGCGGCGCCGTAGCCGCGGCCCAGGTCGAGCACCACGTAGAAGGTGAGCGTCACCCCGGTGGCGGTGAGCGGCACGCGGGCCAGCACCGACACCAGCAGCAACGATCGGACACCGGGTAGGGCGAGCGCCTCCCGGTAAGGCTTCAGGTTCACGACGGTCCGTACCTCCGGCGTCATCCTGGGGCCGGGGTACGACACCCGCAAGCGATTACCGGGTCAAGCGGTGGCGATCACAGGCTCGCCCACCATTGTCACCCCGGCGCCGTCGAGGGCCCGCAGCGCCACGTCGAGCGTGTCCGGCGCGACGGCGGCGGTCAGGTCGAGCAGCACAGTGGTCCGGAAACCCTCCCGGGCGGCGTCCAGCGCGGTCGCGCGCACGCAGTGGTCGGTGGCGATGCCGACCACGTCGACCCGGTCCACGTCGTGCCGGCGCAGCCAGTCGGCCAGGCACTCGCCGTCGGGCGCATGGCCTTCGAAACCGGAGTACGCGGCCGCGTGCTCGCCCTTGTGGAAGATCGCCTCCACCCGGTCGGTCGCCAGCTCGGGGTGGAACTCGGAGCCGGAGGTGCCGACCACGCAGTGCCGGGGCCAGGAGTCGACGTAGTCCGGCGGGTCGCCGAAGTGCGCGCCCGGGTCGATGTGGTAGTCCTTCGTCGCGACCACGTGGTCCCACCGGTCCGGCTCGGCGGCGAGCAGCCGGGAGATCCCGGCGGCCACTCCCGCCCCGCCGCCGACCGCGAGGGAGCCGCCCTCGCAGAAGTCGTTCTGCACGTCCACGATGATCAGGGCGTTCGCCATCGGGTTCCTCCTCAGCTCGCGGGTACGACGGTGACGGGGACGGCCGGGTCGCCGGCGGAGAGCTTGAGCCCCTCCCACGGGATGGAGATCAGGCACTGACGCAGGTGGTCCCGCGACTCCTCCAGCGTGGGCAGTGTCTCCGGCTCGCCCGACACCACGTACGAGCGCTGGAGCAACCGGTCGTTGGGCTGCCGGTCCGGCACGCCCTGCGGGACGATGACCTCCTCGGTGGCGGTCCCGGTCGGCTTGTGCCGGCGGACCGCGACCTTCCGGCCGCCGATGGTGGCCTTGTGCTCGGAGCGTTTGACCACCGGCCGCCCCTCCACCTCGACCAGCTTGTAGACCAGTCCGGCGGTGGGCGCGCCGGAGCCGGTCACCACTGCGGTGCCGGCGCCGTACATGTCCACCGGTTCGGCGGCGAGCGCGGCGATGGCGTACTCGTCGAGGTCACCGGAGACGATGATCTTCGTCTCGGTGGCGCCGAGCGAGTCGAGCAGCTCGCGGGACTGCTGGGCGATCACCGCGAGGTCGCCGGAGTCGATCCGGACCGCCCGCAGCTCCGGCCCGGCCACCGCGATCGCGTTGCGGATGCCCTGGGCGATGTCGTACGTGTCGACCAGCAGCGTGGTGTCCTTGCCCAGCGTGGCGACCTGGGACGCGAACGCGGCCCGCTCGTCGTCGTGCAGCAGCGTGAAGGCGTGCGCGGCGGTGCCCGCGGTGGGGATGCCGTAGCGCTGCCCGGCGGCCAGGTTGGAGGTGAACCGGAAGCCGGCCAGGTACGCGGCCCGCGCCGCGGCGACGGCAGCCTCCTCGTGCGCGCGGCGGGAGCCCATCTCGATCAGCGCCCGCCCCCGTGCGGCGGTGACCATCCGGGCCGCGGCGGCGGCGACCGCGCAGTCGTGGTTGAGCACCGACAGCACGAGCGTCTCCAGCACCACGCACTCGGCGAACGTGCCGGACACGGTGAGGATCGGGGAGCCGGGGAAGAACAGCTCGCCCTCGGCGTAGCCGTCGATGTCGCCGGTGAAGCGGTAGTCGGCCAGCCACTGCGCGGCCCGGTCGTCCACCACACCGGTACGGCGCAGGAAGTCGATCTCGGCCGGGTCGAACCGGAAGTCGCGGATCATCTCGATCAACCGGCCGGTGCCGGCGACCACCCCGTACCGGCGCCCGGCCGGCAGCCGCCGGCTGAACACCTCGAAGACGCAGCTCCGGTCGGCCGTGCCGTCACGCAGCGCGGCGCTGACCATGGTCAGCTCGTAGTGGTCGGTCAGCAGCGCGGGGCGAAGGGTGCTCACCGCTCCAGCCTAGAGTTCAGTCCGGCTCCGTGCCGTCGTGCCCCGGCATCGACCGCAGCGCGGCCCGCAACTCGCCGCGCCCGGCGACGCCGAGCTTGCTGTAGACGCGCTGGAGGTGGTTCTCCACCGTTCGCGTGGACAGGAACAGCCGCTCCGCGATGGCCCGGCTGGTCACCCCGTCGGCGGCCAGGCGGGCGACCTCCCACTCCCGGTCGCTGAGCGTCGGGCGGAGCCGCCGCAGCGCCGGGGTGGAGATCTCGTCGCAGCGGCGCAGCAGGTCGGCGAGGCGTTCCCGGACCGGCCCGGTGGCGCCGGCGCGGGCGTTCCGCGTCCGGTGCAGCGCCATGGCGGTCGCCTCGGCGGCGTACACGGTCAGCTCGCGGTCGGCGAAACCGTCGGCGACGGCCAGCAGGGCGTCCGGGGCGCCGTCGGCGGCGGCCCGGCCGAACCGGGCGACGAGCGGCGGCAGCACGCCGTCGACCTTCTCGGAGAGCTCGGCCAGGCGTTGCGCCACGGTGCGCCGGCCGCCGTCGGTGCAGGTCGGGCCGACCGGCGCGGCGGCCTGGTCGAACCGGACCAGGTCGAGCAGGACGAGCAGCTCGTGCCCGGCCAGGCCGTCCTCGCGCAGCCGGTCGGCGAGCGCGCACAGGTGCTTGGTGGCCGCCGGCAGGTCACCCGTCGCGGCCTGGACCGCGCCCCGGGCCTGCTCCAGCCAGGGATAGAGCACGGCCATGCCGGGTGCGTGCGTCCGGTCCGCCTCGGCCATCGCGTCGGCCGCGTGCGTCACGTCCCCGCGCAGCGCGGCGGCCTGGGCGCGCTCGGCGTGCGCCAGCCCGGCGTACACGCGGCTGGTGGCGAGCACCGCGCACGCCTCCAGGCTGGTCCGCAGCGCCTCGTCGCCGCGCCCGCGCAGCCGCGCCGCGTACGCCTGGAGGATGGCCAGGTAGCCGGTGCCGAGCCGGAAGTCACCGGCCCCGGCCAGGTCGGCGAACTCGTCGGCGACTATCGCGTCGATGCCGGGCAGGTCGCCGGAGAGCGTCAGCCGGGTGCCCCGGGCCAGCTCCATGGCGAGCTGGAGGTAGGGCATGTCGGCCCGCCAGCACGCCGCCTCGGCCTGGACCCGGGCGATCGCGGTGGCGCTGCGCTGATACTGCCCCTGCGCGGCCTGGAGGTGGGCCAGCGTGCAGCGGGCCAGCTCCCGGGCGGCCATCGGGGCGGCCGGGCGGTCGAGCACCTCCTGGGCCAGCCGTACCGCGACGTCGACGTCGAGCCGGTGCAGTCGCATGATGGCCTCGAACGCGCGTACGCGAGTCCGGTCGGCGGGGTCGCGCAGCTCCTCGCCGCGCGCGGCGATCTCCTCCACCGTGGACTCCCGGTTGAGTCCCCAGTAGCTGACCATGCCCCGGACCGTCAGCCACCGGCTGCGCCGGCGGTCGTCGTGGATCTCCCCGGCGACCTGGTCGAGCACGCTGATCGCCTCGTCCGGCCGGTCGCCGAACATCAGGATGGTGGCCAGCAGTTCGGCCGCGTCGGTGCCGCCGCCGGCCTCCAGCGCGGCGCGGGCCAGCCGGGTGGCCAGCGGCACGTCGTACCGGCCGAACGCCTGGACCGCCGCGTCGAGCAGCAGGGCGACGTCCTGCGCCGTGCCCGAGTCGAGCCGCCACACCGCGACCCGCAGCAGGTCGTCGCGGCGGCGTGTGCCGACCTGCTCCAGCAGCCCGGCGAGGGTGGCCTGGAGCCGGCGGGTGCGGCTGACCGGGCAGTGCCGGCGCATCACCTCGCCGTAGAGCGGGTGCGCCAGGCGGACGTTGAGCCGCCGGTCGTCGTGGATCAGGGTGATGAGCCCGCGCTCCTCGGCCGTCTCCACGTCCGCCGGGTCGACCGCCCGTTCCAGCAGTTGCAGGCCCAGCGGCTCGCCGAAGGCGACCAGCTCGACCACCGCCCGGACGCCGGGGGTGAGCTGCCCGATCCGGGTGTCGATCAGGTCGGTGAGGCTGGGCGCCAGCTCCAGCCGCCCGGTCCAGGTCCAGATCCCGTACGTGCGGCGCAGCTCGTCGTCGGCGGCCAGGACCAGCTCGCGCAGCAGCAGCGGGTTGCCGGCGCAGAGCTGGAAGAGCCGGTCGGAGGAGCCGGCGTCGACCGGTCCACCCAGGATGGCGGCGAGCAGACCGGTGGTCTCGCTGCGGCCGAGCGGGCCCAGTTCGACCAGTTCGACCAGGTCGTCGGTCCAGAGCGCGCGGATCGGCAGCGGGATCTGCTCGCCGTTGCGCAGCGTCCCGATGACTGTGGCGTTCTCGGAGCGGGCGACCAGGTGCACAAGCGCGGCCGAGGGTGGGTCGAGCAGGTGCGCGTCGTCGATGGCGAGGACGATGGGCCGGCCGGCGGCCTGTTCCTGCAGCACGTCGACGGCCCAGCGCAGGATTCCGGCGGGGGAGAGCCCCTGCGGCTGGGTGGCGGGCAGCACCTGGACGAGCCCGCCGAAGGGGAGCGCGGCGGTGGTGGCGCTGGCCGCGATGGACCAGATCGAGTACCGCTCGGGGGAGAGCTCGGAGACGCCCTCGCGCAGCAGCCGGCTCTTGCCGACCCCGGCGTCGCCGCTGAAGAGCAACCCGCGCCCTCCGGGTCGGCCGATCGTCGACAACAGACGGTTGAGTTCATCCCTACGGCCGACGAACTCCCACCTACTCATCGGAGCAGCATATCGACCGTGCTCCGTCCGCGTGCGGGCCGTTACGCAGTGAAGTTGAGTAATCTGGCCGTTACCCATGAGTATCGGAGGTGTTCGTTGTCGGATGGCCGACAGCCGTACTCTTCCGACAGCCCCTGCAACCAGGGAAAAGCCGCGACCGGCACCCCGGTCGCCTGACCGGGAGGCCACCTGATGACGCCGGGTCCACTCCCCTCGGTCGACGTGCCCGACCCGCGCCGTCAGGCCGGCCCGCCCGGGTGCGCCCCGCTGCCGACCCGGCTCGGGGCGGCCACGCCCGGACCGGACGATCCGATGGCCGTGGTCGTCGCCGGCCCGGCCGGCGCCGGCCGGCGCGAGGTGATCGCCGGCCTGCTCGGGATCGACTCCGCGACGCTCGCCGTGCCCGCGGGAAGCAACCTGCTGGTCCAGCACGCCGAGAAGGCGACCCGCGCCGCGTACGTCCCGGGCTACCGCCAGCCGCACGCCTACGGCGCCGACCCGATGGCGACCGGCCCGGCGCTGGCCCGGCCGCCACGCCGGGTCGAGCTGAGCCTGCCCGACCCGCTGCTGCGGCACTTCGCCGTGGTCGACACGCCGGACACCGGCACGCTCGGCGTGGCCGGCGGCCGGGTGCTGCGCGACGCCGTCGGCCGGGCCGGCGCGCTGCTCTTCGTGATCTCCGCCGACCAGGCGTTCAGCGCGGCCGAGCTGCACCTGCTCGCCGAGATGGCGCGCGCCCGGGTCGAGGTGTTCTTCGCCGTCACCCCCGGCACGACCGGCTGGACCGCGTCGGCCGACGGCCCGGCGGCGGAGGCCACCGGTCCGTCCGCCCGCCGGCTCGACCCGGTGTCGGTCTCCATCGAGGCGCACCGCGCGGCGCTGCTGGCCGCGGTGCCGGCGCTCACCCCGGCCCGGTGGTTCCCGGCCCGCCGGGCCGAGCTGCCGCACCTGCGGCGTGCCCTGGTCGGCTGGGCCGCCGACGAGGGACTGCGCCGCGGCAGCGCAAGCCCGCCGGTGCCGCCCGGCGCGCACGGCCGGGTGCCGGTGCTGGCCGGCGTCGAGCCCGGCGAGCTGGCCGACCGGATCGACAGGGGGTCACGAGCCTGCGCCCGCCGGATCCGTCAGCACCTCGCCCTGGAGTTGGCGAACATCCACCTGCGGGTGGTGCAGGAGATCGTCTTCGGGGTCGGCTGCGCCGGCCTGCCGCAGATGCTCGACCGCGAACTGGAGGCGCTGTCGCTGCTCGCCACCGCGCAGTGCGACGAGGCCGTCCGCGGTCTCGTCGACGCCGCCGCCGCCCGGGTCTTCGGCGCGCCGCTGGCAGAGGGCGTACGCGGGCGGATCGCGCACGCGGTGCGCTGTAGCCTGGCCGACCATCCGGACGGCCGGGAGCTGGACCGGGTCCTCCTGGTCACCAGCACGGCCGGGGTCGCCGCGCTGACCGGCGAAGGCGCTCTCGACGCCCTGGCCGGGCTGCCCGGCGGGCAGCGGGACGAGATGCTCCCGCCCGTGGGCGTCGCCCTCAACGGCGGCTGCTGGCAGCACTGGCGGGCGACCGACAACAACGACCCGAACGCCGCCCGGTCCTGGGCCCAGCGCGCGCTGCGCGAGGTCGAACTCGAACTGTCCCGCGAGGTGTCCCGCCGCTTCGAGGTGATCCGTCTCTCGCTGACCGGGGTGCTCGCCGATGCTGTCGACCACGGCATCCTGCTTGCCTGACCACGGCGCGGGCACACCGCGACCCGGGCTCGCGTACGCGGCCCGGGCGGGTGACGACGGCCGCCGCGGCGTTCCGGTTCATCGGTTCCCCGGATCCGGTGGCACGATGGGGGGCATGGCGGCTCCACAGGTTGCGCCGGTCGAGACGCCGGACACCGAAGAGGTGCCGGTCTCCGACCGGCCGTGGGTGACCATCGTCTGGGACGATCCGGTCAACCTGATGACGTATGTGACCTGGGTGTTCCAGAAGCTCTTCGGATACAGCCGGGAGAAGGCGGAGCGGCTCATGCTGGACGTGCACCACAAGGGCAAGGCCGTGGTGTCCACCGGCGCCCGGGAACGGATGGAGCACGACGCGGCGCAGCTGCACGCGTACGGTCTCTGGGCGACGGTGGAGAGGTCATGAGCATGTTCCGCCGCCGGGGCGACCACTACGTGGCGACGTTCGCCGTCGACGAGGTCCGGGTGCTGCGCAAGGTCGCCGCCGAGGTGGTCGGGCTGCTGACCGACGGCTTCGACCACGGTGACCCGGTGGTCGGCCGGCTCTTCCCCGACGTCTACCCGGACGACGACGCCGGCACCGCCGAGTTCCGCCGCTACACCGAGGGCGATCTGAAGACCGGGAAGATCGACCAGGCGGGCGCGATCCTCGCCGCCCTGCCCGACGGCGACTCCGGCGGCGAGGTGCGACTCGACGCGGAGGCGGCCGAGGCGTGGCTGCGCGCGCTCAACGACGCCCGGCTGGCGATGGGCGTACGCCTGGAGATCAAGGACGGCACCGACCTGGGTGAGGAGCTCGACGACGCGGTCGCCGAGGACCCCGGTTCGTCCCGGGTGTTCCAACTGTCGGTCTACGCCTACCTCGGTTATCTGCAGGAGTCCCTGCTCAACGCGCTCATCGACTGAGTGGTGACGGTTGCCACCTCGCCGCCCGGCCCGGCCAGGGGCTAGGCTGGTGGCGTGCTGAGCATCGACCGGTCGATCATCGACGCGATCGTCGCCCACGCGCGTCGGGACCACCCGGACGAGGCGTGCGGCGTGGTCGCCGGCCCCGTCGGCAGCGACACCCCGACCCGGCACATCCCGATGGACAACGCGGCCCGCTCCATGACCTTCTACGAGTTCGACTCGATGGAGCAGTTGCGGGTGTGGCGGGAGATGGACGACCGCGACGAGGAGCCGGTGGTGATCTACCACTCGCACACCGCGACCGAGGCCTACCCGTCCCGCACGGACGTCTCCTTCGCCGGCGAGCCGGGCGCGCACTACCTGCTCGTCTCGACCCGCGAGCCCGACACCGAGGAGATCCGCTCCTTCCGGATCGTCGACGGCGTGATCACCGAGGAACCGGTGAAGATCGTGGATGCCGCCGTGGACCCGAACGCCGTCCAGTCCTACATGTTCGGGCAGAGCCCGGCGACGGTCGACTACGAGTGTTCCGACCGCTGACCTTCAGCGCCGGCACCTTCCTTTTCCCGTCACCTGGCACCATCCCGAACGAGGAGCACGAGACATCATGGCCATCGAGGTTCGCATCCCCACCATCCTGCGCAGCTACACCGGCGGCGCGAAGGTCGTCGAGGGCAGCGGCGACACGCTCGCCGACCTGATCGCCGACCTGGATTCGCGGCACGGCGGCCTGAAGGCCCGCCTGGTCACCGACGCGGGCGTGCTGCACCGGTTCGTCAACGTCTACGTCAACGACGAGGACGTCCGCTTCCTGGGCGCGCTCGACGCCAAGCTCAACGACGGCGACAGCGTGACCATCCTGCCGGCCGTGGCCGGTGGCGCGTTCGGCTTCGCGGCCGCCGCGGCGATCGCCTCGCACGCGGTCTCCACGCGCGCCGCCCGCTGAGGGGGCCCGCGATGGCGCGGTACGACAGCCTGCTCGACGCGTGCGGTGGCACCCCGCTGGTCGGGTTGCCCCGCCTCTCGCCGACGGCCCCCGCCGGGGCGCCGCCGGTGCGGCTCTGGGCCAAGCTGGAGGACCGGAACCCGACCGGCAGCATCAAGGACCGCGCGGCGCTGTACATGGTGCGCGCGGCCGAGGAGGCCGGCCGGCTCCGTCCCGGTGACACGATCCTGGAGCCGACCAGCGGCAACACCGGCATCTCGCTGGCCATGGTGGCGAAGCTGCGGGGCTACCGGCTGGTCTGCGTGATGCCGGAGAACGTCTCCACCGAGCGGGTGCAGCTGCTCCGGATGTACGGCGCGGAGATCATCTTCTCGCCGGCCGCCGGTGGTTCGAACCAGGCCGTCGCGACCGCGAAGCAGATCTCCGCCGAGCACCCGGACTGGGTGATGCTCTACCAGTACGGCAACGAGGCGAACGCCCGGGCGCACTACGAGACGACCGGACCGGAGCTGCTGCAGGACCTGCCGGGCATCACCCACTTCGTGGCCGGGCTGGGCACCACCGGCACGCTCATGGGCACCGGCCGCTTCCTGCGGGAGAAGGTCGACGGGATCCAGATCGTGGCGGCCGAGCCGCGGTACGGCGAGCTGGTCTACGGTCTGCGCAACATCGACGAGGGCTACGTGCCCGAGCTGTACGACGCGGGTGTGCTGTCCCGCCGTTTCTCCGTGGGCACCCGGGACGCCGTGCTGCGGACCCGGCAGCTCGTCGAGGTGGAGGGCATCTTCGCCGGGTTCTCCACCGGCGCCATCCTGCACGCCGCGCTCGCGGTGGCGCACGAGGCGGTCCGCGACGGCCGCCGCGCCGACGTGGCGTTCGTGGTCTGCGACGGCGGCTGGAAATACCTGTCGACCGGCGCGTACGGCGGCACGCTCGCCGACGCCGAGGAGTCGCTGGAGGGGCAGCTCTGGGCGTGACGGCCCGCGTTCGGTCCGGCCGGTGGTGTCCCCGCCGGCCGGACCGCCGCGTCTGCCCGGACGGACGTGTATGGGTGTCACGTTGATGACAACTTCCGGCAGATGATTCTTGCCCGACCGGGGCGGCGCGTAGGCTGCGCAGCGTGGCGAGCGCGTCGGTAGAGATCATCGGCGGCGTCGCCGCCGGCGCATCGACTACTCATGGTGAGATCGAGGCCACCGGATGAGACTGACCGTCCTCGGCTGCGCGGGCAGCTTCCCGGGCCCCGAATCGCCCTGCTCGGCCTATCTCATGGAAGCCGAGGGCTTCCGGCTCCTGATCGACTTCGGCGTGGGTTCCCTGTCCACGCTCCAGCGCTACGTCGGGCTGCACGCCCCCGACGCGGTCCTCCTCACCCACCTGCACTGCGACCACATGTTCGACGCGGTGTCCTACGTGGTGGTGCGCCGGTACGCTCCGGACGGTCCGTACCCGCCCCTGCCGATGTACGCCCCCTCCGGCGCGCCCGACCGGCTCGCCGCCGCGTACGGGCAGGAGGAGGGCTCGGTGGAGGACGTCTACCAGTTCTACGGTCTCCAGCCGGGCACGTTCCCGATCGGCCCGTTCAGCGTCACCGTCGACCGGATGAACCACCCGGTCGAGACGTACGGGGTGCGGCTGGAGCACGGCGGGCGGGTGTTCTGCTACTCCGCCGACACCGCGCCCTGCGAGGCGTTGCTGCGCCTGGCCCAGGACGCCGACGTGTTCCTCTGCGAGGCGAGCTACATGGACGGCGTGGAGAACCCGCCGGATCTGCACCTGACCGGCCGGGAGGCGGGCGAGGCGGCCACCAAGGCGGGCGTGGGGCGGCTGCTGCTCACCCATCTCGTACCGGCCTGGGGCAGCGAGTCGCAGACCGTGGAGGCGGCGGCCGGGGCGTACGCCGGGCCGCTGGACGTGGTGCGGCCCGGCGCCTGCTACGACGTGTGACCCCGGCGGCGGCCGGGCCGTGTCGGCGGACACCCGCGGACGATCCGATCACCGCACCGCATAGGGTGCAGGCATGGCGCGACCTGACGGGCGGGAGCCCGACCAACTCCGACCGGTGACCCTGACCCGGGGCTGGAGCACCCACCCGGAGGGTTCGGTGCTCGTCGAGTTCGGCGCGACCCGGGTGCTCTGTACGGCGAGCGTCACCGAGGGCGTGCCGCGCTGGCGCAAGGGTTCCGGGCTGGGCTGGGTGACAGCCGAGTACGCGATGCTGCCCCGGGCCACCAACACGCGCTCGGACCGGGAGAGCGTGCGCGGCAAGGTCGGCGGGCGTACCCATGAGATCTCCCGTCTGATCGGCCGCAGCCTGCGTGCCTGCGTGGACCTCAAGGCGCTCGGCGAGAACTCGATCGTGCTCGACTGCGACGTGCTCCAGGCCGACGGCGGCACCCGGACCGCGGCGATCACCGGCGCGTACGTCGCGCTGCACGACGCGGTGACCTGGCTGGCCGAGCGGAAGGCGCTGGCCGGCAAGGTGGAGAAGGTGATGCACCGTTCGGTGGCGGCGGTGAGCGTCGGGGTGATCGGCGGCGAGCCGATGCTCGACCTCTGCTACGCCGAGGACGTCACCGCCGAGGTCGACATGAACGTGGTGTGCACCGGCGCCGGCGACTTCGTCGAGGTGCAGGGCACCGGCGAGGCGGGTGTCTTCGCCCGCGATCAGCTCGACGCGCTGCTCGACCTGGGCGTGGCGGGCTGCCTGGAACTGGCCGACGCGCAGCGGAAGGCGCTCTCGTCATGAACAAGGTCCTGCTGGCCACCCGGAACCGGAAGAAGCTCGTCGAGCTGCAGCGGATCCTGGACGGCGCGCTCGGCGCGCACCGGATCGCGCTGCTCGGCCTCGACGACGTCGAGGAGTACCCGGAGCTGCCGGAGACCGGCCTCACGTTCGGCGAGAACGCGCTGATCAAGGCGCGGGAGGGCTGCCGGCGTACCGGCCTGCCGACGATCGCCGACGACTCGGGGCTGGCGGTGGACGCGCTCAACGGCATGCCGGGTGTGTTCAGCGCCCGCTGGTCCGGCCGGCACGGCGACGACCACGCCAACCTTCAGCTCGTGCTGGACCAGGTCGGCGACGTGCCGGACGAGCACCGGGGCGCGGCGTTCGTCTGCACCGTCGCGCTGGTGCTGCCGGGCGGCAAGGAGCACCTGGTCGACGGCCGCCAGTCCGGCCGGCTGCTGCGCGCGCCGCGCGGCGAGGGCGGCTTCGGCTACGACCCGATCTTCCTGGGCGACGGGCAGGAGCGCACCAACGCGGAGCTGACGCCCGAGGAGAAGGACGCGGTCAGCCACCGCGGCAAGGCGCTGCGGGAGCTGGCCAAGCTGGTCGCGAAGGTGCTCCCGCCCGCCACCTGAGATCAGCCGAGGGGGCCGATCTCCCGTTCGATCGCCGCGCGCAGCTCCGGGCCGCGTACCACGTCGCGCGCCGCCTCCATCAGCGGCGCGAGGAACACGTCCGGTCCCGGCTCGCCGATCGTGCGGCCGAGCACGTCGAGCGCCGCCTGCCCGGCCGGTGACGGCGTCAGCGGGGCGCGGAGCTGGAGCCCGCGTACGGCCGCCAGCAGCTCCACCGCGAGCAGGCTGGTCAGGTTGTCCAGCACGGTGCGCAGCTTCTTGGTGGCCGCCCAGCCCATCGAGACGTGGTCCTCCTGCATGCCGCTGGTGGGCAGCGAGTCGACCGAGGCGGGCGCGGCGAGCCGGCGGTTCTCCGCCACGATCCCGGCGGCGGTGTACTGGGCGATCATCAGCCCGGAGTTCACCCCGGCGTCGGGGGACAGGAACGCGGGCAGCTCCCGGGAGCGGGTGACGTCCAGCAGCCGGTCCACCCGGCGTTCGGCGATCGCGCCCACCTCGGCGGCGGCGATGGCCAGGTAGTCGGCGGCGAAGCCGAGCGGCGCGCCGTGGAAGTTGCCGGTCGACTCGACCCGCCCGTCCGGCAGCACCACCGGGTTGTCCACCACGGACAGCAGTTCCCGGCCCGCGACCACCTCGACGAAGTCGAGCGTGTCCCGGGCCGCGCCGGCGACCTGCGGGGCGCAGCGCATGGAGTACGCGTCCTGCACCGCGTGCGCCAGGTCGTCGCGGTGCGAGTCCATCACCGCCGAGCCCTGCAGCAGCCGGTGGATGTTCGCCGCCGAGGCGGCCTGGCCGGGATGCGGGCGGATCGCGTGCAGCTCGGGCAGGAAGGGCCGCTCCGAGCCGAGCATCGCCTCGATGGCGAGCGCCGCTGTCACGTCCGCCATGGCGAACAGGTGCCGGGCGTCGGAGACGGCCAGCAGCAGCATGCCGAGCATGCCGTCGGTGCCGTTGATCAGCGCCAGCCCCTCCTTGGCGGCCAGCGACACCGGCTTCAGCCCGACCTGGTGCAGCGCGTCGGCGGCCGGGACGCGCTCCCCGGACGGGCCGAGCACCCAGCCCTCACCGAGCAGCACCAGCGCGCAGTGCGCCAGCGGCGCCAGGTCGCCGGACGCGCCGAGCGAGCCGTGCTCCGGCACCCACGGGGTGACGTCGTGGTTGAGCAGGTCCACGAGCGCCTCGGCGACCAGCGGGCGTACCCCGGAGCGGCCGAGCGCCAGCGAGCGGACCCGCAGCAGCATCATGGCGCGTACCACCTCGCGCGGCATCGGCGCGCCCACCCCGGCGGCGTGCGAGCGGATCAGCGCGTGCTGCAGCTCGGCCCGGCGCTCCGGTGCGACGAACGTGTTGGCGAGCGCGCCGAACCCGGTGGAGACGCCGTACACCGGCCGCCCGGCCGCCTCGATCCGGTCCACGATGGACCGGGAGGTCGCCATCGCCTCGGTGGCGGCCGGGTCGAGCACGACCTTGGCGGTGCCGCGGGCCACCGCGAGCACGTCGGCGGGGGTGACCCCGGTGGACAGGATGGTCACTGTGGTCATCGCGGCACTCCGTTGTGCAGAACCTGGCGGATCAGTGGCACCCCCGGCCGGTAGGCCAGGTGCAGGTGGGACGGGGCGTCGAGGATGATCAGGTCGGCCCGCGCCCCGGGGGTCAGCCGCCCCACGTCGGTGCGGCGCAGCGCCGCCGCCCCACCGGCGGTAGCGGCCCACACCGCCTCCGCCGGGGTCATCCGCATCTCGCGTACGGCGAGCGCGACACAGAACGGCATCGACGACGTGTACGACGAGCCGGGGTTGCAGTCGGTGGCGAGCGCGACTGTCACGCCCGCGTCGAGCAGCCGCCGGGCGTCCGGGTACGGCGACCGGGTGGAGAACTCGGCGCCGGGCAGCAGCGTGGCGACCGTCTCCGAGCCGGCCAGCGCGTCGACGTCGGCGTCGGTCAGGTGGGTGCAGTGGTCGACGCTGGCCGCGCCCAGCTCAACGCCGAGCCGTACGCCCGGCCCGGGGCCGAGCTGGTTGGCGTGCAGCCGTACGCCCAGACCGGCGGCCTGCCCGCAGGCGAGGATCGCCCGCGCGTGGTCGGCGTCGAACGCGCCCCGCTCGCAGAACACGTCGATCCAGCGGGCGTACGGCGCGGCGGCGGCGAGCATCGGCCCGCAGACCATGCCGACGTAGTCGTCCGGGCGGTCGGCGTACTCGGCGGGGACCACGTGCGCGCCGAGGAACGTGGTGTCCTCGGTGAACTCGGCGGCGATGCGCAGCGAGCGGGCCTCGTCGGCGACGGTGAGGCCGTACCCGCTCTTGATCTCGACGGTGGTGGTGCCCTGCCGCAGCATCTCCGCGCGTAGCCGGCCCACAGTGGCGCGCAGGTCGCCGTCGGAGGCCGCGCGGGTGGCGCCGACTGTGGTGCGGATGCCGCCGCCGGTGTAGGGCTCGCCGGCCATCCGGGCGGCGAACTCGGCGGCCCGGTCCCCGGCGAAGACCAGGTGGGCGTGGCTGTCCACGAAGCCGGGCAGTACCGCCGCGCCACCGGCGTCGATCCGCCGGTCGGCGGCGGGCGCGTAGCGGGCCGACCCGATCCAGGCCACCTGGCCGTCCTCGACCAGCAGCGCGGCGTCGCGCCTGATGCCCAGCGGGTCGCCGTCGCGGCCGTCGTTCGTGACCAGCTCGCCGATGTGGTCGACGAGCAGGCTGCCGCGCGTCACGAGTCCTCCTTCGCGGTCACCGCCGCGATCGCGTCCCGCAGCTCGGTGGGCACGTCCACGGTCAGGTGCCGGCCGCCGTCCACCACCGGCCTCCCGTCCACGATCACGCTCGTCACGTCGGCGGCGGTGGCGGCGAAGAACGCGCCGGCCGGCGGCACCCCGGCGGTGCGGGCGCTGTCCAGCCGTACCGTGACCAGGTCGGCCCGCTGCCCGACGGCGAGCCGGCCGGCGTCGCCCCAGCCCAGCGCGGCGTGGCCGCCGACGGTGGCGGCGCCGAGCAGCTCGACCGGCGTGAAGTGCCCCCGCCGTCGGGTACGCAGCCGCTCGTCCATCTCCAGCGCGCGGGCCTCCTCGAACAGGTCCACCACGGCGTTGCTGTCGCTGCCCAGGCTCAGCGGGCTGCCCGCGTCGGCCATCCGCCGCACCGGGCCGACCCCGTCGGCCAGGTCGCGTTCGGTGGTGGGGCAGACGCAGACCCGGGTACGGCTGTCGCCGAGCAGCGCCACGTCGGCGGCGGTCGGGTGGGTGGCGTGCACCGCTGTGGTGTGCGGGCCGAGCACGCCGTGGTCGGCCAGCAGCCGCGTCGGGGTGCAGCCGTGCACGGCCCGGCAGGCGTCGTTCTCGGCCGGCTGCTCGGACAGGTGCACGTGCAGCGGCAGCCCGTTGCGGTCGGCCCAGCCGGCCACGGTGGCGAGCTGCTCGGCCGGGACCGCGCGCACCGAGTGGATGGCCGCGCCGAGCCGGACGTGGTCGTCGGCCGGCCCGAACGCGTCCACCCGCGCCGCCCAGCGCAGCGCGTCGCCGTCACCGAACCGGCGTTGCGGCCCGGTCAGCGGCGCGCCGTCCACGCCCCCGGCCAGGTACGCGGTGTCCAGCAGCGTGATTCGGATCCCGGCGTGCGCGGCGGCCTCCACCAGCGCGGCGGACATCGCGTTCGGGTCGTCGTACGGGGTGCCGCCGGGACCGTGGTGCAGATAGTGGAACTCGCCCACGCAGGTGATCCCGGACAGCGCCATCTCCGCGTACACGGCGCGGGCCAGCGCCAGGTAGGTGTCCGGGTCGAGCCGGGTCGCGATCGCGTACATCAGGCTGCGCCAGGACCAGAAGTCGCCGCGCCCGTCGTGGGTGCGCCCGCGCAGCGCCCGGTGGAACGCGTGCGAGTGCGCGTTCGCCAGGCCGGGCACCGTCAGCCCGGGCAGCCGTACCGCGTCGCCGAGCACCTCCACCCCGGCGGTCGGCGGACCGTCCCCGGTCAGCGGGGTGACAGCGGTGAGCCGCCCGTCGGTCGCCTCGATCAGCACGTCCCGGGTGGGCTCGGCGCGGTCGGGCAGCCAGGCGTACTCGGCCAGCCAGCGGGTCAGCGGCATGCCAGCTCCTCCAGGACCCGGGCCAGGGCGGTCACCCCGGCGGCGCAGTCGGCGTCGGTGGCCGCCTCGGCGGGGGAGTGCGACACCCCGGTCGGGTTGCGCACGAACAGCATCGCGGTGGGCAGGTGCGCCGCCAGCACCCCCGCGTCGTGCCCGGCGCCGGTGGGCAGCACCGGCGCGCCGAGCAGCGTGACCAGCCGGTCGGCCAGCCCGCGGTCGAACGCGACGAGCGGGGTCGCCGACTCCTGGGTGCAGGTCAGCGCGGTGCCGTCGCGGCCGGCCCGGTCGGCGGCCTTGGCGCGTACCGCCTCGACCAGACCGTACAGCGTCTCCGCCTCGGCCGCCCGCGCGTCCAGCCAGCCGGTGACCCGGGACGGGATCGCGTTCGTGGCGTTCGGCTCGACCGACACCCGGCCCACTGTGGCGTGCGCGTCGCGCAGCCGGGCCTCCTTGTTCGCGGCCAGCACGGTGAACGCGTAGGTGAGCATGGGATCGCGGCGGTCGGCCATCGCTGTCGTACCCGCGTGGTTGCCCTCGCCGGTGAAGTCGAACCGCCACCGGCCGTGCGGCCAGATCGCGGAGGCCACCGCGACCGGCGCGTCCTGGTCGACCAGCGCGCGGCCCTGCTCGACGTGCAGCTCCACGAAGGCCGCGAAGCGGCCGAGCAGCGCCGGGTCGGCGCCCGCCGGCCGCTCGCCGAGCGCCTGCGCGAAGGTCGTCCCGGCCTGGTCGCGCAGCCCGGCCGCGCGGTCGACGTCGATCTCGCCGGTGAGCAGCCTCGACCCCAGGCAGGGTACGCCGAACCGCGCGCCCTCCTCCTCCACGAACGCGGCCACCACCACCGGCCGTTCCGGGGTGATGCCCGCGGCCCGCAGCTCGTCCACGGCGAGGAACGCGCTGACGATGCCGAGCGGACCGTCGTACGCGCCGCCGTGCGGCACCGAGTCGAAGTGGCTGCCGGTGAGCACCGCGTCGCCGGCCTCCAGGTCGCCCCACCAGGCGAACAGGTTGCCGTTGCCGTCCTGCTGAACCGGCATCCCGCGGGCGTCGGCCTGGTTGTGGAACCACTCCCGCAGCCGCAGCTCCGCTTCGGTCAGCGCGTAGCGCAGGTAGCCGCCGCTGCCCTCGTCGCGCCCGATCGGCGCGATCTCGTCCCACAGCTCCCGGAACCGGTTAGGAAGGGACCCTTCCCATGCAGAATGCGTTAACAAGGGGCCCTTCCTTACTCGGCCATCGGGACGCGGACACCGGTGCGCTCGGCCACCGCGCGGGCGTCGTCGTAGCCGGCGTCGACGTGCCGGATGACGCCCATCGCCGGGTCGTTCGTCAGCACCCGCTCGATCTTCTGGCCGGCCAGCTCGCTGCCGTCGGCCACGCAGACCTGCCCGGCGTGGATGGACCGGCCGATGCCGACGCCGCCGCCGTGGTGGATCGACACCCAGGACGCGCCGCTGGCGGTGTTCACGAGCGCGTTCAGCAGCGGCCAGTCTGCGATCGCGTCGGAGCCGTCGGCCATCGCCTCGGTCTCCCGGTAGGGGCTGGCCACGCTGCCGCAGTCCAGGTGGTCCCGGCCGATCACCACCGGCGCGCTCAGCTCGCCGGACGCGACCATCTCGTTGAACCGCACCCCGGCCCGGTCCCGCTCGCCGTAGCCGAGCCAGCAGATCCGCGCCGGCAGACCCTGGAACGCGACCCGCTCGCCGGCCATCCGGATCCACCGGGCGAGGGACTCGTTCTCCGGGAACAGGTCGAGGATCGCCCGGTCGGTGGCGGCGATGTCCTTCGGGTCGCCGGAGAGCGCGGCCCAGCGGAACGGGCCCTTGCCCTCGCAGAACAACGGCCTGATGTACGCGGGCACGAACCCGGGGAAGTCGAACGCCCGCTCGTATCCGCCGAGCTTGGCCTCGCCCCGGATCGAGTTGCCGTAGTCGAAGACCTCCGCGCCCGCGTCCAGGAAGCCGACCATCGCCTCCACGTGCTTCGCCATCGACGCGCGGGCCCGGTCGGTGAACTCGGCCGGCTTGGCCGCCGCGTAGTCCCGCGCGTCGCCCGGGTCCACGCCCTCCGGCACGTACGACAGCGGGTCGTGCGCGCTGGTCTGGTCGGTCACGATGTCGATGGCTACGCCCCGGCGCAGCAGCTCGGGAAAGACGGTGGCGGCGTTGCCGACCACGCCGACGCTGAGCGCCCGCCGGTCCCGCCTGGCCGCGAGCGCCCGCTCGATGGCGTCGTCCAGCGAGTCGGCCACCTCGTCGAGGTAGCGGTCGTGCACCCGGCGGTCCAGCCGCGACCGGTCCACGTCCACGATCAGGCAGGCGCCGCCGTTCATGGTGACGGCGAGCGGCTGCGCCCCGCCCATCCCGCCGCAGCCGGCGGTGAGCGTCAGCGTGCCGGCGAGCGTGCCCCCGAAGCGCTTGGCGGCGACGGCGGCGAACGTCTCGTACGTGCCCTGGAGGATGCCCTGGGTGCCGATGTAGATCCACGAACCGGCGGTCATCTGCCCGTACATGGTCAGGCCCAGCGACTCCAGGCGGCGGAACTCCGGCCAGGTGGCCCAGTCGCCGACCAGGTTGGAGTTGGCCAGCAGCACGCGCGGCGCCCACTCGTGGGTCCGCATCACACCGACCGGCCGGCCGGACTGCACCAGCATCGTCTCGTCGTCGCGCAGCTCGGTGAGCGTGCGCACGAGCGCGTGGTACGACGGCCAGTCCCGGGCCGCCTTGCCGGTGCCGCCGTAGACCACCAGGTCGTCGGGGCGCTCGGCCACCTCCGGGTCGAGATTGTTCATCAGCATCCGCAGGGCGGCCTCCTGCGGCCACCCCTTCGCGGTGCGGGTGACGCCGCGGGCGGCGCGGACGGGCTGGTGCATCTCGTACTCCTCTCAGCCGAGGAACAACTGGCGGCGGGCGGCGGACGACTCGAACGCCTCGAGCCGGTCCTGGGTCTCGGCCGGTGCGGCGTCGCAGATCGCCTGGAGCACCACCATGGCCAGGGTCATCGGTGCGGTGTGCAGGTCGAAGACGAGGTCGGCGCCGACGGCGGCGGGCAGCACCACCTGGGCGTGCTCGGTGGCTGGGCTGACCGGCGAGTCGGTGATCGCCACGACGGTCAGGCCGGCGTCCCGGGCCTCGCGCAGCGCCTCCAGGGTCTCCCGGGGGTAGCGGGGCAGCACGAACGCGAGCATCGCCGTCGCGCCGGCCGCCACCGCCTGGTCCAGGCGGTCCACGAGCATGCTGCCGCCGTCGTCGAACACCCGTACGTCCGGGTGCACCTTCGCCGCGAAGTAGGCGAAGTAGGCGGCCAGCGGCGCGGCGGCCCGCAGCCCGAGCACCGGCAGCGGGCGGCTGGCGGCGAGCAGGCGGCCCACCTCGGCGACCCGGTCGGCGTCGGCGAGCTGCGCGGCGAGCCGGTCGAGGTTGTCCCGTTCGGCGCGCACCGCCCGTTGCAGGGCGTTCCCGGCGCGGTCCTGGTCGGCGGCGTCGCGCGCGCCCAGCTCGCGCAGGCGGCGGCGCAGCGCGGGGTAGCCGTCGTGGCCGAGCGCCATGGCGAACCGGGTCACCGACGGCTGGCTGACGCCTGCGAGCTCGGCCACCTCGGCGGCGGACAGGTACGCCGCCGCGCCCGCGTGCCGCACCAGGCAGTGCGCGATGCGGCGCTGCGTCGGGGTGAGCCGTACGCCGTGGAAGAGGTCGAGCAGGCGGTCAGGGGAGGCCGCACCGCTTTCATTCACGAGCCGACTCTATGCATGAAAACTTTCAGAGCGCAAGCGTCGCGCGACCGCAGGGAGGTCCGATGAGCGTGCTCTCTGTACTATCCGCACGGCGGGTGAACAGAGGAGTGGGGCATGCAGCCGGAGGGGCCGTACAGGTTCACCGAGACGTTGGGCGAGTGCCAGGTCGGCCGGGCGTGGGCGGCTCTCGACGGACAGGACCGCCCGGTCACCGTCGCCGTCCTCGAAGGCGCCGCCGCCGGTGACCAGCGCTGGCGGGAGGCGTTCGCCAACGCGGCGAACGTGCTGGCCCAGACCTCCGGCGGCCACCGGTACGTCAACGCCGACTTCGCCGCCGCCGAGCCCTGGATCGCGTACCCGTCCGAAGAGGAAGGTGCGGCCGAGCGGCTGTTCCGCAGCCTCGGCATGGACTACCAGCGCACCCCGACGGCCGAGATGCTCCCACCGCCCCCGGCCGCCGCCCCGGTCTCCCCGCCGTCCCAGTTGCCGTGGGTTCCGCAGCCCTGGGCGATGGCGGCCCAGCCGATCTCCGGCGCGCCGATGTCCCCGGCCGCCGTCTCCGCGACCTCCGGGGTCCCCGCGCAGTCCGCCGTCTCCGCGCCACCCGCCGTCGGCTCGGCGCCGGTGGCCACCGACCCGCTGGACCCGTCCGGCGGACGCCGGATCGCCCCGGTGCAGCCGGCGCCGAAGCGGCGCGACTGGATCTCGATCGTCGGCGCCCTGGTGCTCACCCTGGTCGCCGGCACCGCCGGGTTCTTCCTGGGCGCAGGACGCGAGAAGGAGGCCGCGACGCCCACGCCGTCGGCCAGCCCGTCGCTGCCGCCCTACGAGGCCACGCAGCTCGCCATCAACAAGGCCAAGTTCGAGGGTGAGCTGGCCCCGCTGGTCGAGCCCTGGCTGACCCGGATCGGCGGCTGCACCGTCTACGACCAGCCGGGCGCCCCGAAGCTGCCGGCGGACGAGAAGGGGCACGTGTTCTGCCACTACGGCGGCGCGTGGCTGCACTTCACGCTCTACCCGGGACAAAAGCAGAAGGACACCGCGCGGGCGTACCGCCAGCAGCTCAACCTGGCCGGCGGCTCGCTGGCGCCGGGGCTGCGCGAGGCGAGCACCACGAAGGGCGGGGTGACCGGCAAGCCCGGCAGCTACGTCGAGTACGCCTTCGAGGGCGAGGACGGCCGGGCGATCTGCGGCGTCTGGTGGGACCCCGACGACATGCAGGGGGCCTTCTACATCGAGACGCTCTGCAAGGACGGTGTGGACGGCGACTGGGACGCCCTGCGCGACCTGTGGCAGCGCGGCAGCTGACCGCCGCGCCGCGTCATGCGGCGCTGATCCGCGCGACCGGCTCGACCCCGCCGGTGACCTGCTCGACGCGGTAGGCGGCGAGCGCCTGCCGCCAGGCGTCCACCTCGTCGCCGACGACGTGCGAGCGGATCAGCCAGACGCGCGCCCCGTCGCCGCGCTCGGCCGCCAGCTCGACCGCGTGCCGGAGACCGGCCTGCACCGCAGTGGTGTCGTGGCCGGGCACCACCACGACGTCGGGCCGGTCGGGCATGTCGACCCACCAGCCCACCGTGTTGCCGTGCGGCACCACCAGTCTCAGCCGCTCGTGCCGGGAGTAGAACGCGAACCCGTACCAGGCCGCGTTGTTCATGACCACGACGTCGTTCGGGAGCCGGTGCCGGGCCACGTACTCGGTCGCCGAACGCACGTCGGTGACGGCGATCGCCGTGTAGTAGAGCCCCGGCTCGTTCCCGTCGAACCGGTACCAGTGGCTGTTGCCGGCCGCGTACCCCCCGAGCACTACCGCGCAGGCGGCAGCGGCCAGGACGGCGGGCCGCACCCGGGGGAGCCGGCGGCAGGCCAGGTCGGCCGCGCGGCTCGCCGACCCGGCGACCCCGAGCCCGGCCACCGCGGCGGCGGTGACGAGCAGGAAGTGCGAGGTACGCAGTTCCAGCAGCGGATAGACCTTCGCGACGCCGACGATCGTCGCCACCACCGGCAGGAGCATCACGGCGACCGCGGCGGCGGGCCGGCCGTGCCGGCGGAGCGTCAGCGTGCCGGCCACGAGCAGGGCGACCACCACCAGCCCGGGCGCGCCGACCACCGGCATCAGCGTGTCGACCTGCCGCGCCAGGTAGCCGGGCAGCTCGGTGACGCCGGGGAAGTTGCCGGCCCAGAACTGCTGCATGGGTACGTTGCGGCCCTGCATCGAGATGCCGAAGTAGACGCCGGTGAGGACCAGCCCGGCGTTGAGCCCGGCCACCGCCACCTCGACCAGGCGTAGCCACTGCCGCCGCACCGTGGTGACCAGCAGCAGCCCGCCGAACGCGCACGGCGCCACGATCGCGGTGACGTGGCTGACCAGCATGCCCGCGGCGACGGCGGCGGTCAGCACGTTGAGCCGCCGCCGCGACCACCGTTGCTCGACCCAGGCGACCAGGGCGAGCACGCCCACGGCCACGGCGGCGTCGGCGGTGTACTGCTTGAGGTCGTGGCGCACCTGCTGGGCGGGGAGCAGCAGGACCGCCGCCGCGCAGGCCGCGCCGGCCACCACGCCCCGGCCGGGCGTCGACCACCGCAGCGACCTGCCGAGCCCGTACGCCGCCACGACCGCGAGCCCCTGGAACGCCAGGGTGACCAGCCGCAGGTCGTCCGGGTCCGGCACCAGCCGCAGCAGGAAGCTCCAGCCGAGCGGGCTGGACGACGTGGTGACCGGCAGGTCGCCCAGCGGGAACCGGACGGACAGCGCGACCCACGCCTCGTCGAGCCAGTACGGCGCGCCGAGCATGGTCTTGACGTCGTGCAGGATCGGCAGCAGGCACAGCAGCGCGAGGACGGCGGTGCTGTCCCACAGGATCGGGCGGGGCCCCGGCGGTCGGCCCACCGCCGCGCCGGTTCTGTCCACATCGGCTGGTTCCACCCGTGTCACCACGTAGATCCCTATCCCCGCCTGCCGACCGGCCGTCACCCTAACCCACCACTCAGGTGCGTCGACAGGCCCGGAACTGCGGGTCCGCGTCCCCGTCGCCGGGGCTGGTGCCGATCGGCCACTGCTGATCCGTACGATCGTGCGGTGCGCGTGTTGGCTGACCGGATCAGGGGCGTGGAGCGCAGGGTCCGCTACCTCGGCCTCGGCCTCGTCGTTCTGGCGGCCGGGTTCCTGCTGACGGGCAGGTGGCAGCTCGCGCTCGGGGTCGCCGTCGGCGCCCTGCTCGGCTGGGTGCTGACGGACCCGGTCCGGATCACCTGGGCGGTCTTCGTCATCGCGTTCGCCGTCCCGGTGACCATCGACGTCGGCTATCCGACGAATCCCTCGTACGCGCTGCTGCTGGTCCTGTTCCTCCTCGCCGTCTGGGGGCGGGTGCTGCGCGCCGAACGCGACGGGTGGCCGCCGAAGGCGCTCGCGGCGGCGCTCCTGCTCCCGGCGTGCGCGGTGCTCGCGGGGCTGGTCCACTGGCACGGGGTGAAGCCGATCGCGGTCGGCGTCGCGCCCCTGCTGTGCTTCGGCGTGCTGGCCTGGCACCTCGCCGAGGAGGCACGGCACGACCGGCGGAGCGTCCGGCGGATCGCGGAGGCGCTCACCTGGTTCAGCGTCGCCGTGGCCGTGTTCGCCAAGTACCAGACCGCTTCCCGGAGCTGGCCGATCTTCGACCAGTTCGCGTACGACTGGACCTACACCTCGGCGTTCGACGCGACCCGGGCGGTGGGCCTGTCCGGGCACCCCATCATCTACGGCACGTTCGCCATGGCCATGGTGCTCGTCGCGCTGACGCTCCGGGGCCGGTTCTGGTACGTGCCGGTCACCGCCAACCTCGTCGGCCTGGTGCTCTCCGGCACCCGCAGCGCCTGGGTGGGCACGGTTCTCGCGCTCGGGCTCTGGCTGTTCCTCCAGTGGCGGAAGGTCAGCTGGCGCGGCCTGGGCGTCGCTGCCGCCGTCGCCGCGGTCACCTTCACGCTCGTGGCGGTCAACCCGCCGGCCCTGCGGCCCGACACCACCACCGCCGCACCCACCCCGAGCCCGGCCGCTCCGGCGGCGAGTTCGGCGGCGCCGGCCCCCGAATCGCCCGCTGCCACGCCGAGCCCGGCCGCGCCGAGCCCGGCCGCGCCGAGCCCGGCCGCGCCGAGTCCGGCCGCGCCGAGTCCGGCCGCGCCGAGTCCGGCCGCGCCGAGTCCGGCCGCTCCGGCGCCTCCGGCGGCGAGTTCCCTGCCGTCGGAGCCCGGCGCGCCGGTCCCGGCGGCGCCCACCGCCAGCGCCGTGGACTCCGTCGACGTGGCGGGATCACGGATCTCCGACCCGGCCAGCGCCGACGCCCGCTTCACGCGCATGAGCGTGGTCTGGGACGGCATCACCCGCGACTGGTCCACAGTCGTCTTCGGCAACGGGCCGGAGGCAAACGTGCGGTTCCTGGAGAACGTCGGCATCGGCGACGGCCAGGCCCAGGTCTTCGACAACACCTACCTGACGTTCTGGTACAACTTCGGCCTGATCGGGCTGGCCTGCCTGCTGACGCTCCTGGTGCTGCTCTACCGGCGCCTCCGGTCGCTGCCGGCCCGCCTCCTGCTGGTCGGGTTCGCGGCCCAGATCTTCTTCTTCGACGTGTGGCTGTGGCTGGGCGCCGTGGCCGTGCTGCTCCTGGCGGTCGCGCTGGGCGCCGCCGACAACCCGTCCCTGTCGGCGCGGGCGCTACCGGTGCCGCGTCGCCGGCAACCTGGCGCGCAGGCCGCCGCCGGCCCCCGTCAGCCAGCGGCCGGCGCGGCGGCCGGATCCGGCTCGGCGCCCGCCGCGCGCCCGGGCAGCGCAGGCACGTCGGGACCGTCCTGACCCGGCGGATCGTCCGGCGGCTCGCGCAGGGCGGGCGGCGTCCAGTCCTTTCCCCGCAGCGCCGGCTTCTCGACCAGATGCCAGGAGAGCATCGCCAGCCCAAGGCTGAGCACGGCGCTGACCAGGAAGAACCCGGCCACGCCGAGAGCCGGCAGGCCGAACTTGGCGAGCACCTGCTGCACCACGAACGAGTAGATGTAGACCCCGTACGAGTAGTCGTTGTCGCGGCCGACGCGGTGCAGCACGCGCGGCAGCCGTACGGCGAGCCAGAGGACGGCGTACGCGTAGGCGAGCAGCGCCGGTGCGAAGAACGCCCCGTCGACGGCGTACACCCCCGGGCCGACGAAGTCGCCCCGCACGGCGAGCCAGCCGACCGTGCCGAGCGCGAGCACGCCGAGCAGGTCGTTCATCGGCAGCCGGTCGCGGTACAGCTCGGCGGCCCCGCCGGCCAGGAACATGAACCCGAACCAGAGCAGGTAGGTCTTCTGCAGCGCGCCGAGCATCGGCAGCGGACCGACCGCCCCGCTGGTCCAGAGCGCCGCACCGGGCCGGAGGTGGTTCCAGCAGAGGACGCCGAACACCGCGACCACGGCGAGCAGCGTGACCCAGCGGAGCTGCCGGCGCAGGACGGTCAGCGCGGCCAGGACGGCCACCGCCAGATAGCAGTAGATCTCGTAGGCGAGCGTCCACAACGACCCGTTGATCGTGTTCCCGCCCTGCCAGTGCCAGTACGGCGTGTCACCGCGCAGCAGGTCGGCGATGCCGAACTGCCGCAGCCCGCCCCACCAGTTCAGCCGCAGGTAGTCGAGCACGCCGCCCGGGCTGCGCCACAGCCCGTCGAGCGTGCCGTGCCGGTCGAGGTACAGCAGGGGCGCCACGACCAGGCCGGTGAACAGCAGGCAGACCCACAGCCCGGGCCAGATCCGCAGCGCCCGGTGCCACAGGAAGCGGGGCACCGAGTTGCGTCGCGCCGAGCCGACGACGAGGAAACCGGAGATCGTGAAGAAGCCCGCCACCGCCAGGGCGCCCAGGTCGACCCGGTGCAGCAGCGGACGCCCGAACCCGAGGGCGGCGGTGTGGGACAGCACGACGGCCAGCGCGAAGACGAGCCGCAGCGCGCCGAAACCGTTGGCCCGCCCGTGGTACGCGCTCGCCAGCGGCTGCGACACGAGCGCACGCCGGACGGCGGCCTTCAGGAGGGGAGACACGCGGACCGTCCCGGCTCAGCCGGCCACCGGCGGGCGGGGCGCGGGCACCCGTGAACCGACCAGCCCGGCCGCCCGGTGGTGCCGGCGGGCAGCGGGCGGCAGGCCGACCAGGAACTCGGGGAACATGCCGAAGAAGATCCGGGCGCTGCGCAACTCCAGCGTGTGCGCCGGTGACCACCGCACCGAGTTCGTCGCCCGCGCCCAGTGGTGGGTCCACCGCACGTCACCGAGCAGGGCGACCGGGAAACCGCGCTGCCACGCCCGCAGGCCCAGCTCATGGTCCTCGTAGTAGAGGAAGAAACGCTCGTTCCATCCGCCCAGCTCGACGAGGTCACCGGTGCGTCCGGCGACCGCCGCCCCCATCAGCCAGGCGACGTAGCGGACCTCGCCCGGCTCGGCCACCATCCGGTACGACTCGTGCAGGCGGGACAGCGGCCACAGCTTCCGGTTGCCGAGCTTCGCGGTGGCGTACGGGAAGCCACGCCCGTTTGGTTGCGGGGTCCCGTCGGTGGAGAGCAGTTGGGGCGCCACCAGTCCGCCGTGCGCGTCCAGGTGCCGCGCGAGCGCCTCCAGCCCGTCCGGGCGGACCTCCAGGTCCGGGTTCGCGAAGAGGACGTACCTGCCGGCGGCCTCGTGCAGCGCGACGTTGTTGGCCCGGGAAAAGCCCACGTTCTCCGGCAGCCGGACGACCCGCGCGCCCAGCTCCCGGGCCACCGCCGCCGAGTCGTCGGACGACGCGTTGTCCACCACGATCCACTCGTACGGCTTCTCGCCGCGCCAGCAGCGGCGCAGCGTGTCGGCCGAGTTGTAGGTGACAGTCACGACACTCCACGGGTGTCCCGTCATCACGCTCTCCGAACTGTCAGATAGCTGAGCAGGGTCGCGAAGCCGAACCGCTTGCCGGTCCACTGCCGGCGGGCGGCCGGCCCCTGCCGCAGGCCGTGTCCCACGCCGCGCAGGAACGGCCGCAGCAGGCCCTGGCGGGCCCGCCGGGCGGCGAGCGCGACGTGCGCCAGCGCGAGGACCGGCAGCGCGACGAGCAGCAGCGGCCAGGTGAGGGTGCGCGCCGCGACCAGGAGCCGGTTGCGGGCCAGGAGGAACGCCCGGAATCCCTGCAGCCGGTCGTCGCCGTCGACGCTGTGCCCACCGGCGTGCGGCAGCATCAGATCCAGCGCCCGGGTACGAACCCCCGAGGCGTGGAGCCGCAGGGCGAGGTCGGCGTCCTCACCCCAGGCGAACAGGTGCTCGTAGAACCCGCCGAACCTGCGGTACAGCTCGGTGGGGAAGACCGCCGCGCCGCCGGACGGGCCCAGTGGCGCCCGTGCCGTCGTGGCGGACCGGTCGATGAACAGCGAGACCGGATTCAGGTCGATGCCCACGTACTCGCCGCCGTGCATGGCCAGGCCGACCGCGACCGGGGTGCCGGGGTCCTCCGCGACGGCGGCGCAGATGCGGGCCAGCGCGCCATCGGGCAGCCAGACGTCCGGATTCAGCAGCAGCACGTGGCCGGTGGTGGTGGCCGCGACGGCCCGGTTGCAGCCGGCCGCGAACCCCGGGTTGGACGAGTCGGGAAGGTACCGGTACCGGTCCTGGTCGAGGCAACCGGCGATGATCTCCGCGCAGCCGTCCTCGGGCCAGTTGTCGGCGAAGACGAACCGCACCGGCAGCCCTTCGGCGCTGCGTACCCAGGTGGGCAGCGTCTCGGCGAGCATGCCGGCGGACCGGTAGAGCACCGTGACGACAGTCAGTTCCACGGCGGTCACCGCAGCGACCGGTACAGGCTCTGCCAGCGCGTCACGCACCGGTCGAAGGCGTACTCCTGGGCGTACCACTCGGCCATACCCCGCCGCTCCTCGGCGGGCCCGGCCTGGGCCAGCGCCCGGCGGACGGCGCCGGCCAGCGCGGCGGGGCTGGGGTCGGCCCGGACGGCGAGCGTGCCGGTGGCGTGCCGGGTGACCTCGGCCAGCCCGCCGGCCCCGGTGTGCACCACCGGTACGCCCAGGGACAGCGCCTCCAACGCGCTGAGCCCGAACGACTCGACCCGCGACGGCACCAGGAGGCAGTCGATCCCGCGGAGGAAGTCCGCCGCGACGACCCGGCCGACGAGTTCCAGGTTCGGCCGGGCCGCGATCGGCAGCGAGCCGGCCCCGGCGACCCGGACGTCCATCTCCGGCAGGTGCGCGGCGGTCTCGGCCAGCAGGTCCGCGCCCTTCTCCCGTTCCAGCCGGCCCAGGTAGCCGACCACTGGACGCCGGTCGGACGCCGGCGCGTCGGCGGGTTTCGGGGCGGGCCAGTCGGCCGGCAGCGGGTTGGGGATCAGGTGGACGTTCCGGACGCGGCCCCGCTGACGCAGCTCGGTGGCCTCGAACTCGGACACCGCCACCGTCGCGTGCGGCCGGAGGCGGCGCATCGCCAGGTCCAGCGTGATGTTGGACTGGGTGGCGGCCCTCTGCTGCCACGACCCGGCGGTGTCCCGGTACTGCCAGAGGCTGTTGTGCAGGGTGACCACGAGCGGGGTGCGGTCCAGGCTGAGCGCGGCCCGCGCGTGCATCGCGGCGGACAGCAGGTGGGCGCAGACCACGTCCGGCTTCACCTCGCGGACGAGACGGCGGATCTGACGCGCGTAGCCGAGGTCGATCCGGCTGGTCGCGCCCAGCCCGACCCACGGCACCCCGGCCTCGCGCAGCGACCGGCCCACCTCGTCGTCCGAGGTGGCGGCCACCACGTCGACACCGGTACGGGCGTGCGCCGGCACCAGCTCGGCGAGCATCCGTTCCGCGCCGCCCAGCTGCCGCCGCCCGGAGCCACCGGTCGTGCAGACGAAGAGCACCTTCACGACGCACGCAGCCCCGCGACGGCCCCGCGCGCGATCGCGCGGCGCACGGAGTCGCGGCCCACCGCCGCCCGCAGCAGGATGCCGCAGACGTACGCGGTGGCCGCCACGCGACCACGGCGGCCGCCCAGGTCCCGGCTGGCCCGGATGAACTCCCGGGTACGCCGCTCGGAGATCTCCTCCGCCGACCAGCGCCGCTTGGCGGTCGCGTCGTCCTCGTGCATGATCACGGCGTCCGCCACGTACGCCAGCCGTTTGCCCTGCCGGCGTACCGCCCAGCACAGCCGCATGTCCTCGGAGTAGAAGAACGACGTCTCGTCGACTCCGCCGATGGCGTCGAAGGTGCTGCGCCGCAACGCGACGAACGGCCCGGTCAGCCAGTCCGCCTGCTCCGGGGGCGCGACGATCCGCAGGCGCGGCACCACGAGGCTCAGCCCGGTGGCGTGGCCCAGCCCGACCCCCATGGTCAGGAACCGGCCGCCCTCGGTCTGCGGCACGCCCTCCGGCGTCACCACAGCGGGGAAGGCGGCGCCCACCTCCGGGTCCTCCAGAGCTGTCAGCAGCCGGGCCACCGCGTCACCGTGCACGACGATGTCGTTGTTGGAGAGGATGACGTGCGCCCTGCTGGTGTGCCGTACGCCGAGGTTCATGCCGCGGGCGTACCCCAGGTTCGAGCCGGACTGGACGTAGGTGACGCCCTGCTGGGCGCAGAACTCGCTCAGCGCCTCGCGGATCTCCGCCGAGCTGCCGTTGTCCACCACGACGATCTCGGCCTCGGCGGGCAGGGACAGCACGCAGTCGCGGGTGCGGTGGAAGTCCTCCCAGGCGAGAACCACGATCGAGACGTCCAACTCACACCATCCCAGGATTCGGCGGCTGCGCCCGGCGCAGGCTCGCTCTCGACGCGAACGCGTGTACGGCGTAGGCGAGCGAGGAGGCGACCGCCGCCCCGACCACACCGGCCCACGGGATGACGCCGAGGTATGCCGGAACCGCGACCGCCGACGTGACCACGGCGACCACAGTGGTCGCCCTCTCACCCCGCCGCTTCAGCAGCAGGGCGCTCCAGCTCTTTCCGGCCGCCGTGGCCAGCGAGCCCGGCAGGAGCAGCAGCCCGAGGAGCCAGGCGTGCCGGTACTCCGGCGCCAGGAAGCCCAGCACGCCGAGCCCGACGATCGCGGCCAGGGCGATCGGCAGGGCCGCCGTCACCACCGCCCGCGTCGGGTCCGGGCCGTTCCCGCCGTCCCGGTCGGCGAGGATGCGCTGTGCCCGCACCACGGCTCCGGCCTGCGCGAACTCCAGGGCGGCGACCGCCAGCGCGTAGACGCCGAGCGGACCGGCCCCGGCGAACCGGGCCACCAGGACCTGGTTGAACCGCAGCGTCATCATCTGCGCGAAGATGCCCAGGTGCAGGCTCCCGGCCGCGAGCAGGTCGGCCCGGAGGTCCGCGCCGGTCGAGGTGGGCGCCGGGGCCGCGCCGGCCCGCCGCAGCCGGACCAGGACCAGGCCGCACACGGCGAAGGCGCTGAGCCACTGCACCGCGAGCCACACCATGCTCCACACGCCGCCGTCGAGCCGGCCGGCGGCGTAGAGGGCGGCGTACCCGGCGACCAGGACCGCGCCGCTCGCCGCGCGCATCGCGTAGACCAGCCGGAAGCTGCGCTGCCGCAGGGCGAGCGACGAGACCGTGTTGAACACGGTCAGACCCACCGCGGACCCGACGCCGACCAGATAGGCGCCGACGCCCGCCGCCGCGGTGAGCAGCGCGGCGGCGACACCGGAGAGGAGTACGGCGACGCCGAGGATCGCGATCACGTACGCCCGTCCCCGGGACTGCACCCAGCCGGCCGGACGCGAGATGAGGAAGGTGTCGAGCGACAGCCCGCCGACGGCCGCGCCGAGCGTCGCGCTCACCATGTTTGCCGACAGTTCGCCGCGCTCCGCCGCGGGCAGCGCCACCGACATGACCGCCGCCAGGCCGGTCAGTCCCAGCGCGCCGAGATAGAGGCGCTCGGGCGCGACGAGCCGCCGCAGCAGACCGGCCGCCCGGCGCCCGGACGGAGGCGTCGTGCCGGGGTCCGACGAGGACTGCGCGGCGTCGACCAGCGAACCGCCTGTCACTCGTCGCCCCCGAACGGTGCGGCACAGGTGCGGGTACTGCGGTAGTCGGGCAGGAGCCCGGCCGTACGCGCGTGGGCCAGGCTCGGCGCGGCGGCGTCCCGGGCCGACAGCACCGGCGCCTCGGCCGGCCAGTCGATCGCCAGGTCCGGGTCGAGAGGGTGCACCGTGTGCTCGGCGCCCGGGTTGTAGGTGGTGGAGCAGAGATAGCTGAGCGTGGCGTCGTCGGTCAGCGCGCAGAAACCGTGCCCCAGGCCCTCGCTGAGATAGACGGCTCGCCGGTCGACGTCATCCAGCCGCACCGCCTCCCACCGGCCGAACGTCGGCGAGCCCACCCGGATGTCCACCACCAGGTCGACCACGGCCCCGCGTACGCAGGTCACGTACTTGGCCTGGCCGGGCGGGACGTCGGCGAAGTGGATGCCGCGGACCACGCCCCGCGCGGAGACGGACAGGTTGCCCTGGGCCAGCCGCAGCGGACGCCCGACCACCTCGGCGAGCCGGTCGAACCGGTACCACTCCATGAACAACCCGCGGGAGTCGCCGTGCTGCCGGGGCGTGATCTCCCACGCCCCCTCGATACTCAGCGGCCGGATCTTCATCCTTCGGTCCCGCTCCGCTCGGCCAGCAGGCCCAACAGGTATTCGCCGTAGCCGCTGCGGGTCAGCGGATGGGCGAGCACGCGCAGCCGCTCGTCGTCGATCAGCCCGGACCGCCAGACCACCTCCTCGACGCAGCCGATCTTCATGCCCTGGCGCTCCTCGATCACCCGGACGAACTCCGCGGCCTGCATCATCGAGGTGAACGTGCCGGTGTCCAGCCACGCCGTGCCCCGGTCGAGGACCGTCACGGTCAGCTCGCCCCACGCCCGGTACGTCTCGTTGACCGCCGTGATCTCCAGCTCGCCGCGCGCGCTCGGCGTCAGCTTGCGGGCGATGTCGACCGCCCGGTTGTCGTAGAAGTAGAGGCCGGGCACCGCGTACCGGGACCGGGGACGGGCCGGCTTCTCCTCGATCGAGAGCACCCGGCCGTCGGCGTCGAACTCGACCACGCCGTACGCCTGCGGGTTCGCCACCGGGTACGCGAAGACCCGGCCGCCCGCCGGTTCGCCGTGCTGGGCGAGCTGCCGGCCGAGCCCGACGCCGTGGAAGATGTTGTCGCCGAGGATCAGCGCCACCGACTCGTCGCCGATGAAGTCCGCGCCGAGCACCAGCGCCTGCGCGATGCCCTCCGGACGGGGCTGTTCGGCGTACGCCAGCCGCAGCCCCCACTGGCTGCCGTCGCCGAGCAGCCGCTCGAACTGGGCGCGGTCCTCCGGAGTGGTCACCACCAGGATCTCCCGCACGCCGGCCATCACCAGAGTGGAGAGCGGGTAGTAGACCATCGGCTTGTCGAACACCGGCATCAGCTGCTTGGAGACGGCCCGGGTGATCGGCCACAACCGGGACCCGGTGCCGCCGGCGAGAAGGATTCCACGCACTCGCGGAGACTACCCGTGACGCCGTCACCACCGTGGCCCGTCGACGTCCCGCCTGCGCTGCGGGTACGGCGTAGACTCCTCCACCCGTGAGGATCCTCGTCACCGGCGGCGCCGGCTTCATCGGGTCGGAGTACGTGCGGATGCTGCTGGGCGTGCCCGGCGGCGACGCGGCCGGGGTGCCCGCGACGGCGCCCACGGCGCTCACCGTGCTGGACAAGCTCACCTACTCCGGCAACCTGGCGAACCTGGCCCCGGTACGCGACGACCCGCGCCTGCGCTTCGTGCACGGCGACATCTGCGACGCGGCGCTCGTCGACGAGGTGGTGCCCGGCCACGACGTGATCGTCCACTTCGCCGCCGAGTCGCACGTGGACCGCTCGATCACCGGCGCGGCGCCGTTCGTCACCACGAACGTGCTCGGCACCCAGACGCTGCTGGACGCCGCGCTGCGTCACGGCGCCGGCCGGTTCGTGCACGTCTCCACCGACGAGGTGTACGGCTCGATCGACTCCGGCTCCTGGACGGAGGACTGGCCGCTGTCGCCGAACTCGCCGTACTCCGCCTCGAAGGCCGGGTCCGACCTGCTGGCGCTGGCCTACCACCGCACCCACGGCCTGGACGTGGTGGTGACGCGC
This sequence comes from Micromonospora sp. HB375, assembly GCF_017872985.1. Classification (NCBI taxonomy): domain Bacteria; kingdom Bacillati; phylum Actinomycetota; class Actinomycetes; order Micromonosporales; family Micromonosporaceae; genus Micromonospora; species Micromonospora sp. HB375. The sequence continues at coordinate 1,138,761 of NZ_JAGGJO010000001.1, forward strand.
TGCTCCAACAACTACGGGCCGTACCAGTACCCGGAGAAGGTCGTCCCGCTGTTCGTGACGAACCTGCTCGACGGCGGCACCGTGCCGCTCTACGGCGACGGCGGCAACGTGCGGGACTGGCTGCACGTGCACGACCACTGCCGGGGCGTGGCGATGGTCCAGGAGAAGGGGCGGGCCGGCGAGGTCTACCACATCGGCGGCGGCACCGAGCTGACCAACAGGCAGCTCACCGAGCGGCTCCTGGCCGCCTGCGACGCCGGCTGGGACCGGGTCGTCCCGGTCACCGACCGCAAGGGCCACGACCGCCGCTACTCGCTGGACATCAGCAAGATCAGCGACGAGCTGGGGTACGCCCCGACCATCGACCTCGACCGGGGGCTGGCCGAGACCGTGCGCTGGTACCGGGACAACCGGGCCTGGTGGGAACCGCTGAAGACGGCCGGCCACCGGTGACCCGGGTGCTCGTCACCGGCGCGGGCGGCATGCTGGGGCGGGACCTGCTCGCCGTGCTGCGGACCCGGCCGGACCTGTCGGTCACCGCCGCCACCCGCGCCGGCCTCGACGTCACCGACGCCCACGCCGTCCGGGACGCGGTGAGCGGGCACGACGTGGTGCTCAACGCCGCAGCGTGGACCGACGTGGACGGCGCGGAGACCCGCGAGGCGGACGCCACGGCTGTCAACGGCGACGCGGTCGCCCACCTGGCCCACGCCTGCGCCGGGTCCGGCGCGCGCCTGGTGCACGTCTCCACCGACTACGTGTTCGCCGGGGACGCGGTCGAGCCGTACCCGGAGGACGCCCCGACCGGCCCGGTCAACGCGTACGGGCGCGGCAAGCTCGCCGGGGAGCTTGCGGTGGCCCGGCTGCTGCCCGAGACCGGGTACGTGGTGCGTACCGCCTGGCTCTACGCCACCCACGGCCGCAACTTCGTCACCACGATGCTGCGGCTGGCCGCCGAACGCGACCGGCTCGACGTGGTGGACGACCAGCGCGGGCAGCCCACCTGGTCGTACCGTCTCGCGGAGCGGCTCGTGGCGCTCGCCGACGCGGCGCTGGCCGGCGACGCGGCGCCCGGGACGTACCACGGCACCGCCGCCGGCGAGACCACCTGGTACGGCCTGGCCCGCGCCGTGTTCGCCCTGCGCGGCCTGGACCCGGACCGGATCCGGCCCACCACCAGCGACAGTTTCCCGCGCCCGGCGCGGCGTCCCCGCTACAGCGTGCTCGCGCACGGCCGGTGGGCCGCGGCGAAGCTGCCGCCGCCGGGGGACTGGTACGCCGACCTGGCCGAGGCGCTCAGCCTCCACCGCCCCGGAACACCTCGCTGACGGTACGCAGCACGATCTTGATGTCGAGCCAGAGCGACCAGTTCTCGACGTAGTAGTTGTCGAACCGCGCCCGGTCCGAGATCGGCGTGTCCCCGCGCAGGCCGCTGACCTGCGCCAGCCCGGTGAGCCCGACCGGTACGCGGTGCCGCATCGCGTAGGTCGGGTACTCCACCGAGAACTTCTCCACGAAGTACGGCCGCTCCGGGCGGGGCCCCACCACGCTCATCTCACCGCGCAGGATGTTCCACAGTTGCGGCAGCTCGTCCAGCGAGGTGCGCCGCATGAACCGCCCGATCGGCCCGACCCGCTGATCGTGGGCGATGGACCAGGTCGTCTGCGACTCGTGCTCGTCCTCCGGGCGCATCGACCGGAACTTGATGACGTGGAACGGCTTGCCGAACCGGCCGATGCGCTCCTGCCGGAAGAACACGCCCCGGCCGCCGTCGAGGAACGTGGCGAGGGCGCAGAGCAGCAGCAGCGGGCTCAGCACCACCAGCGCGGTCACCGCGAAGACCACGTCCGAGGCCCGCTTGAGCCGCCACCGGGGGCCGGTGAGCGTGGTGTCGCCGATCTTGACGATCGGAATGGCGCCGATGTGGTCGGGGTAGCCGCCCTGCGACCGCGAGCCCCACAGCCGGGGCACCGCCCACAGGTCACACCGCGAGCTGGCCGGACGCAGCAGCGACTCCATCAGCTCCGACTCGGAGCAGTCCGGGTCGGCGATGACCAGGACCTCGCACTCCAGCATGTCGGTGAGCTTCTCCAGGTCGTCGATCGTGCCGATCAGCGGCAACGCCCCCATGCGGGGCCTCGACGGGGCGTCCACCGCGCCGACGAACCGCAGCCCGTACTGCGGGTGGCGGCGCAGTAGCCGGGCCAGCTCCCCGCCGATCGGACCGCCGCCGATGACGATGGTGTTGCGCTCCACCCACCGGCGCTTACGGGCCAGCAGGACGAGCCGGCTGTTCAGCGCGCGCCCGACGATCACCAGGCCGGCGGAGAACGCGACGCCCTGGACGAAGCCGCTCACGTGCGGCACCGAGTCGTGCCGCAGCGCCGCGATGATCGCCACCACCGCGCCGGAGGCCAGCAGCCGCCCGCCGAGGCTCGGCAGCTCGTCCAGGATGCTGATGTGCCGGCGCGGCCGGTACAGTCCGCCCGCCGCGAAGAAGCCCACCGTCAGGGCCGCGTTGGCCAGCGTGCCGCGCCAGTAGTTCTGGGTCAGCAGCAGCGGCGCGAGCAGCGCCGCCACGTCGATGGGCGCGGTCACCATCCACGCGCGCACCCATCGGGTACGCGTCGACGCCCGCGACCCGGCGTAGGGCAGGACCGTTGTCGTGTCCAGGCCGCTGTTCATCGGCGGATCGCTCGACGGCGCGGCCGGATGCTCGAACGCCGGAAGGCGTGGCATTGTCGATCCTCCCCCGTGACGCCGCCGGCCCGGATGCGGAGACCGACGACGATCGCAGGATACGAGCGGCCCCGCCGCGCCGCCACCACCGGCATGGCAGATCGACGTCCTACTTTCCGCTGACGGCGAGAATCTCCGGGACCGAGTCGCGGCGGACCGCGTCGAACAGCGTCTTCGCGCGCGCCGGATCCGGGAACACGACGCTCTCGCTGCCGACCCGGCCGGTCCCCTTCACCGGGCAGGTGAAGAACGTCAGATTGCCGCTGCGCAGGCCACGCATCTCCATCGCGAGGTCCACCAGAGACAGTGATTTGTCGACGGCCACCGAGTTCGACGTGGCGCGGACGAACGAGTTGAGCTTCGCCGGGTTGGTCATCACCCCGCCCGAGGCGGCCTTGTCCAGAATGGCCTTGATCACCTGCTGCTGGTGCCGGATGCGGGCGAAGTCGCCGTCGGGGAAGGCGTGCCGTTCCCGCGCGTAGTCGAGCGCGGCGGCGCCGTCCATGGTCTGGCGGCCCTTCTTGAACGTCCGCGTGCCGATCAGCGAGTAGTTCGTGGTGAACCCCTTCTCCACGTCGATCTCGACACCGCCCAGCGCGTCGATGATCTCCTTGAAGCCGGCGAAGTCCACCATCGCCACGTTGTCCACCCGTACGCCGCTGAACTTCTCCACCGTCTGCACCATCAGCGGCACACCGCCCCAGGCGTACGCGGCATTGATCTTCGCGTCGCGACCGCCGCGACCCTCCTTCGACTTCGGGACGGCCGTCCAGGTGTCCCGCGGGATCGAGATGAGCTGGGCGCTCGACCGGTCCTTCGGCAGGTGGGCCAGGATGATCGTGTCGCTGCGCGAACCGCCGGTGCTCTCCGGGTCGCGGGAGTCGCTGCCCAGGATCATGATGTTCATGGCGCCCTTGACCTCGACCTGCGGGCGCGACTCCTCCGGTACGCCCTCGAAGGCGTCGACCCGTTCGATCGACTTGTCGACGGAGCGGTAGTACAGGCCGCCGGCCAGCGCGCCCCCGCCGGCGAGCAGCACCATCACGAGCAGCACGATCAGGGCGATCCGGCGGCCCCGGCGACGGCGCGGCGCCTTCTCCCGCACCGGCTCGCCCGCCTCCACATCGGAGACCCCGGAGCGGGCGTCGGAATCGGCGAGCTGATGGCGATCTGACATGCTGCGATGCTACTGATTCGCGCTGCGCCGCGGGGGGACCCTCGGACGGCAGGCGGTGGGCCTCGGCACCGGTCGGCGAGCCGCACGACCGGCGTGCCGGGCCTTGCCGTGAGGAGCGTCACGGATCGATGATGGTGAGGCAGCCAGGTCGACCGAGGAGTCGAGATGCAGGTTATCCACCAGCCCCGGGTGGCGTGGGACGCGGCCCGCGTCATCGGCGCGTCGATCCACGACGAGGAACTGTTCCGCTGGCTCTACCGTGTACTCGGCGATCTGCTCGGCCCCGCCACATGGGCGGCCCTCGACGAGACCCGCGACCGGGTCCGTTGGTCCGGCGACGAACGGATCCCGGTCGAGACCGGAGTGTGGCGCGTCCGCCTGGAGGACTCGCTGCGCGGACGCCCCGACCTCGCCGACGAGCTGGCCGGCATCGTCGCCACCGCCCGCGCGGTCCGGCCGTACTAGCCGCCGCGCCGGTTTAGCTTTCGCTTAGCTCGCTTGTCCGGCGGCACGCCGGTCCGGCAGCATCGACCGGCGTGACCGACGGCACCGTACCCCACCCGCCGACCGACGACCACGCGCCCGCCAGCCGTGCGGCCACGCGCCGTCGCCGGCTCGCCGCCGCCGGTCTGGTCACCGTCGCGGCGGCGGTCGCTGTCGCCCTCGCGGTACGCGGCGGCGCCGCCCCCGCCTGCGCGGCCCCGCCTCCACCCGCCGGCGTCCCGGTCCTGGCGGCGGGTCCACTCGGCGCCGCTCCGCCCGTCGGTGGGACGACCCGCAGCGGCAAGGCCACCTTCTACGACTCCGCGGGCGCCGGCGGCAACTGCTCCCGCCCCGCCGCCCCGGCCAACCGGATGTACGTCGCGCTCGGCCCGGGCGAGTACGCGGCCGACGCCTCCTGCGGCGGGTTCCTCGACGTCACCGGTCCGCGCGGCACGGTCCGGGTGCTCGTCATGGACCAGTGCCCGGAGTGCGCCCCCGGCCACCTCGACCTGTCCGCGGAAGCGTTCGCCCGGATCGCCGACCCGGTGCAGGGCGTGGTGAAGGTCAGCTACCGGGCCGTGGTGAACCCGCCGCTGCCCGGGCCGCTCACCTTCCGCATGAAGGAGGGCTCGTCGCAGTGGTGGTTCGCCGTCCTGGTCGGTGACCACGGCAACCCGCTGCGCTCGGTCGAGGTCCGGCAGAACGGATCGTGGCGGGCGGCCCAGCGGCAGGACTACAACTACTGGCTGATCGATTCCGGCGCCGGCCCCGGCCCGTACACGATCCGGGTCACCGACGTGTACGGCAACCGCGCGACCGCCACCGGCGTCCGGATGCTCCCGGGCCAGGTGCAGCGCAGCGCGGTCCGGATGTACGGCGCGAAGCCCGCCGCCACCACACCGACCCCGAAGGAGTCCCGCCCCACCCCTCCGACCCCCACCACGACCCCGTCCACCCCCACCCCCGCGGCCCCCACGTCAGCCCTCGCGGACCCCGTCGTGCAGGCAGCCGCCACCCCACCCACCCCCACAAGCTGCGCCTAGCCCTCGCCCGCCCCTCGCCCCCGCCCTCGCTGATCTTGCACTTGGGGACCCGTGCGTGTCGTGAATGCCCGATCTGCCGGGGCCATGAGTGCAAGATCGGCGCGGCGGGGGCGGGGGGAGGCGGGGCGGGGCGAGGTGGGGAGGGGGTCAGGTTGGGGTGGGGAGGTCCAGCCACATGAGGATCTCGTCGCGGGCGTCGGTGGCGGACAGGCGCAGCGCGGCGGGGAGGCGGCCGATCTCGCGGTAGCCGAGGCGCTTGTAGAAGCGGTCCAGCCCCAGCCCGTCGCGGACCGTCACGTGCAGCGCCGCCAGGCCCAGCCCTCGGGCGATCCGCTCGGCCTCGCGCATCAGCGCCGCGCCGTGGCCGCGCCCCTGCGTGTCGGGGTGCACCATGACGCGCTTGAGCACCCGCCAGTGCGTCTTGAGGTGGAACCGGTTGTCGGCGATGACCAGCACCGCGACCAGCTTTTCGCCCTCGTGGCCGACGAGTAGCCGGTCCGGCCCGTCCGCGACCTCGTCGAGCGTGGAGGTGGCGAGCGGGCGTACCTCGTCGGCGGTCACGGGGGCGACGAAGCCGACGGCGCCGCCGGCGTTCGTCACGTCCACCCAGAGCGCGATGATCTGTTCGCGCAGCTCGGGGGTCAGGTCGGGGTCGAGGGAGAAACGCAGGTCCACGCCGTAATCCTGCTCGTGGCGGCGCGGTGCGGACCCGCGTTCGTGACCTTCCCGACAGTCGCCGGTGCGCGTGGCACCGGCGACTGGTAGGGCCGGCGGGATTCGAACCCGCACTGGTGCGGACCTAAACCGCATGCCTCTGCCGTTGGGCTACGGCCCCTTCATCGTGACCACCGCCCGCGGACCGGTGTCACAGCCTCCGGATCGTAGACCACATTCGGGGTCACCACTGCGGCGCGGCCGTCACGAGCCGGACCGCGCGCCGACCTCAGTCGAGCCCGAGATCCCGGCGCAGCTTGGCGACGTGGCCGGTGGCCCGCACGTTGTAGAACGCCTGCTCGATCTTGCCGTCCTCGTCCACGACGAACGTCGAGCGGATCACGCCGGTGACCGTGCGGCCGTACATCTGCTTCTCGCCGAACGCGCCGTACGCGGTCAGCACCGCCTTGTCCGCGTCGGAGACCAGCGGGAACGTGATCGCGTCGCGCTCGCGGAACTTCGCCAGCTTGGCCGGCTTGTCCGGCGAGATGCCCACCACCTCGTAGCCGGCGGCCTGCAGGGAGGCGAGGGAGTCCCGGAAGTCACATGCCTGCTTGGTGCAGCCGGGCGTCATGGCGGCCGGGTACGCGTACAGGATGACCTTGCGGCCGCGCAGGTCGGCCAGGGAGAGCGTCCCGCCGTCGTCGGTGGGAAGGGTGAATTCGGGGGCGGGGTCGCCGGGCTTGAGGCGGTCGGTCATGGCGGTGACGATACCGCCGGGCCGGTGCGCTCGGCGGACGGCGACGCGCGGACGCGGTGACGGCCATCATGAGGTTGTTGCCAGATATTGGCAACAGTGCCTTCCTGGAAATACGCTGAGCGTGTGGACACCCTGGCGATGCACATCTCCAACGGGATCATCAACGGTCCGGTCGCCGCGATCTTCGCGGCTCTCGCCCTCGCCGCGCTCGCGTTCTGCGTGATGCGGGGCCGAGCCGACCTCGACGACCGGCTGGCCCCGATGGCCGGGCTGGTGGCGGCGTTCATCTTCGCCGTGCAGATGCTCAACTTCCCGATCTTCACCGCCGGGGTCAGCGGCCACCTGCTCGGGGGCGCGCTCGCGGCGATGCTCGTCGGCCCCTGGGTCGGCGCGCTCTGCGTGGCCGTGGTGCTCATCGTGCAGGCGCTGGTCTTCGGCGACGGCGGCGTGGCGATGCTCGGCCTCAACATCACCAACATGGCGCTGCTCGGCACCGCCGCCGCGTACCTGCTGATCGCGCTCCTGCTGCGTGTGCTGCCGCGTACCCCGGCCGGCCTGGCGGTGACCGCGTTCGTGTCCGCGCTGGTCAGCGTGGTGGTCGCGTCCCAGGGCTTCGTCCTGCAGTACTGGCTGGGCGGCACCACCGACCTCGGCGGCAACCTGACCGGCCTGGCCGGCACCATGGCCTTCGCCCACCTGCTGATCGGCATCGGCGAGGGCCTGATCACCGCGACCACCGTGGTCACCGTGGCGAAGGTCCGGCCCGACCTGGTGTACGCGCTGCGCGCCCTCAAGCCGGTCACGCCGGCTCCCGCCGTCCCGGTCGCCGGAGGTGCCCGATGAGCAAGCGTCAGTGGCCGTTCCTTCTCGGCGGCCTGCTGGTGGCGCTGCTGCTGGCGGGCGTGGTCAGCAACTACGCCTCCTCGCACCCGGACGGGCTCGACTCTTCGCTGCTCAAGGGCTGCACGGTGAACGCCGACGACGAGATCACCGGCGGCAGCTGCCCGGCCCAGGAGGCGAAGGACCACGAGCTGGCGGACAGCCCGCTGGCTGACTACGGCGTACGCGGAATCGGCAACGACTTCGTCTCCACCGGCCTGTCCGGCGTGCTCGGCGTGCTGCTCACCTTCGCGTTCGGCGCCGGCCTGTTCTGGCTGGCCCGCCGCCGCCGCGGCCCCGCCACGCCCGCCGCGCCCGCCACGTCCGCCGGCCCCGCCGCGCCCGCCCCGACCACCGCGAGCGCCGACCCGGCGGACGACGCAGCGACCCCGTCCACCGGCAGCCGCTGACCATGGGCGCCGGGCACGCGCACGTCCTCTACCGCGAGTCCGGCTCGCCGGTGCACCGCCTTCCACCCGAGGTGAAGATCGCCGCGATGGTGCTGTTCACCGTCGCGGTGGTGGCCACGCCCCGGGAGGCGTACTGGGCCTTCGGCGGGTACGCGCTCCTGGTCGCCGTGGTGGCCGCGCTGGCCCGGGTCGGCCCGCGCTGGCTGCTCAGCCGGGCGCTGATCGAGCTGCCGTTCGTGCTGTTCGCGTTCGCGCTGCCGTTCCTCGGGGCGGGGGAGCGGGTCGAGGTGGCGGGGCTCGCCCTGTCCGTCGACGGGCTGCACGGCGCGTTCAACATCCTCGCCAAGGGCACGCTCGGCGTACTCGCGTCGCTTCTGCTGGCGGCGACCACGACGACGCGGGACCTGCTGCTCGGCCTGGACCGGCTGCGGTGCCCGCAGATCCTCACCCAGATCGCCACGTTCATGCTGCGCTACCTGGAGGTGCTGGTCGGCGAGGCCCGCCGGATGCGGGTGGCGCGGGTGTCGCGCGGCGACGACCCGCGGTTCCTGTGGCAGTTGCGCGGCTTCGCGGCCGGGGTCGGCGCGCTGTTCCTGCGCGCGTTCGAGCGCGGCGAGCGGGTTTACCTGGCGATGCTCTCGCGGGGCTACACCGGCCGGATGCCGGCGGTGTGGCAGGGGGCCGGCGCGGCCACCGCCGGCCAGTGGGCGGTCGCCGCGACGGTGCCGGCGATCGCGGCCACCATCGCCGCCGTCGCGCTCGTCCTGCAATGATCGGGTACGTGCAGCAGCCGCCCTCCCTCGACGTCAGCGGCGTCCGGTACGCGTACCCGGACGGTCACGTCGCCCTGCACGGCGTGGACCTGACCGTGCCGCGCGGCGATCGGGTGGCGCTGCTCGGGCCCAACGGCGCCGGCAAGACCACGCTCGTGCTGCACCTCAACGGCATCCTCACCCCGACCGAGGGCACGGTGAGCGTCGGCGGCCTCACCGTCACCCGGGACCGGGACACGCTGGCCGAGGTACGCCGCCGCGTCGGCATCGTCTTCCAGGACCCGGACGACCAGCTGTTCCTGCCCACGGTCGCCGAGGACGTGGCGTTCGGCCCGGCCAACCTGGGCCTGCGCGGCGCCGAGCTGGCCGCCCGGGTCGACGAGGCGCTCGCGGCGGTCGGGATGAGCGAGCACCGGGACCGGGCCCCGCACCACCTGTCGTTCGGGCAGCGGCGCCGGGTGGCGGTGGCCACTGTGCTGGCCATGCGCCCGGAGATCCTGGTGCTGGACGAGCCGTCGTCGAACCTCGACCCGGCCGCCCGCCGGGAGCTGGCGGAGATCCTGCGCGCCCTGCCGGTGACGCTGCTCATGGTCACGCACGACCTGCCGTACGCGGCCGAGCTGTGTCCCCGCTCGGTGATCCTGGACGGCGGCCGCATCGTCGCCGACGCCCCGACCGCGGACCTCCTGTCCGACGAGGCGCTGCTGACGGCCCACCGCCTGGAACTCCCCTACGGCTTCGCCCCTCGCCCGTCCTGACCCCGCCCTAGCCCCCCCCCGCCGCGATCTTGCACTTTCCGCCCGGTCATTCCGGGCAAAAAGCCGCACGCCCGGGGCGGCAACTGCAAGATCGCGCCGCCCGGGGGGGTGAGTGCGGCGGGAGTGGAACGTGATGGGTGTGTCGAGGGGGGTTTGACACCCGTGGTGTTCCACTCGGGCTGCCCGGCGCTCGCAGATGGTCAGGGCGTGGGGGTTGGGTGGGGGGTGGGGCGGGCTGCTCTTGCTGCGGTGCGCAGGCGCAACAGGCCCGCCGCGACCGCGCCGGCTCCCGTCGCCAGGCCGACCACTACCAGCACCCGCACCAGGACCGGCGGGCCGGCGGCCGGGGGGATCGCGCGGGACAGCGCGGCGAGGTTCGTCACCCCGGCGAACACCGTCAGGCACGCGCCGGCCAGCGCCAGCACGAAGTCGGCGGCCGGGCGGCGGGCCAGCGCGTACCCGCCCGCGGCGAGCGCGCCGAGGCCGGTGAGCAGCGTCCACACCTGCCCGGTGAACAGTTCGGCGAGCATTCCGCCGGGGCCCGGGGTGCCGGTGTCGAACGCCCGGGCGACGGTGAGCGCCACTGTCGCCGCGCCGCCCAGGGCGAGCAGTGCGCCCACTCCGCGCAGCGCGCGTACCCCGGCGGTCGTGCCGCCCGGCGCGAGCCCGGCCGCGCCGATCACCAGGAAGCCGAGCGTGGCGGCCACCCACCAGGGGTACGGGTCGGGCGGCGGCACCCAGTCCAGTGTGCCGCGTACGGCTCCGGTGGTGTCACCGGCGCGCAGCGGCACCGTCCAGTCGCGTACCCGGTGTTCCCGCTCCGGGTCGGCGGCGACGGCGGCCGGCGGCGCGTCCTCCCGCCACAGCGTGCGCTGGTCGTGCCAGCGGGCGGTGGGCCCGTCGTCGATCCGCCGCCAGTCCGGCGCGGCGGCCGGGTTCGCCTCGGCCGGCAGCCGGGTCTCGCCGGCCAGCGTCCGGTTCAGGTACGTGGCGGGGGAGTGGACGTTCTCGTACACGCCGCCCGGGCCGACGCGCAGGTACGGCTCGCCGGAGTAGCCCATCACCGTGACGTCGGCGCCGGTGTCGTTCGTCAGCTCCAGCCGTGCGCCGGCCTCCACCATGCGGGCGCTGAGCCCGGGGCGGTCGGGCTCGACGCCGGTGATCGTGGCGCGGTAGTCGGTGCCGTCGGGCGCGTCCGCGCCGTGCGCGGCGGCCGGCGCGGCGAACGTGAGCAGGGCGACGGCCGCGCCGGTGAACACCAGCGCGGCCCGGCGCAGGGGTGCGGGGATCACTTCCCGGCCGCCTCCACCGCTGCCCTGATCCCCTCGGGGCTGCGGTCCCGCAGCTCACTTCCGTTGATCTTGATGGTCGGGGTCCCGGTCACGCCGGCCTTGCTCGCCTCGTCGGTGACGTGCTCGGTCCACGACCGGTACGTGCCGTCGGAGACGCAGGACGCGAACTCGTCCCGGTTCAGCCCGACGCCCGCGCCGATGTCGACCAGCTCGTCGTTGCTGAGCCCGGCGCCGCCCTCCGGCGGCTGCTTGGCGAAGAGCTGGTCGGTGAACTCGCGGAACTTGCCGCCCTGCGCGGCGCAGCCGGAGGCGGCCGAGGAGCGGGTGGAGTACTCGGTGGTGGAGAAGCGGTTGAGGAAGGCGACCGGGTGGAACACCAGCTTGGCCTTGCCCTCGGTGACGAGCTGGTTGAGCGTCTCGCCGTTGATCTGCTGGAACTGCTTGCAGGCCGGGCAGAGGTAGTCCTCGTACAGGTCGATGGTGACCGGCCCGGTGCCCTGGACGATGCCGGTGCCGGCGTCGTTCGCGCCGGGCGGCGCGGTGAAGTCGTCCGACTTCTGGCTGGAGTAGACGGCCCAGCCGATGCCACCGGCGATGACCAGCACCAGCACGGCGGCGATCGTGGTCCAGAGCGTGCGCTTGCGGCGCTTCTCCCGGGCGATCTGCTCGCGTACCACCCGCGCCGCGTCCCTGCGGCCCTTGCGGCTACTCATCGGTGTCCTCCACGGTGTCGTCGCCGGCCAGCCAGCCGTCCACCGAGAACGGCGTGCGGGGCCAGATCAGCAGGAACCCGGCGAGCGCCAGGAACCCCAGGTCCCGGAGGATCTCCGGGAGGTAACTGGGTGTCTCGCCGGCGGCGAGCTGGCCGCCGCTGCCGAAGCACCCGCAGTCGATGGCCAGGCCGCGCGCCCAGGCCGAGGCGATGCCGGCGATGAAGACCACGAGCAGCACCGCCGAGATCCCGGCGCTGACCCGGGTGGCCAGCCCGGCGAGAAGCAGCAGACCCAGGGCCAGCTCGACGAAGGGCAGCGCCGCGCCGATCACGGTGGCCAGCTCGTACGGCATCACCTGGTAGGCGTTGACGGCCCGGCCGGAGGCGGCGAGATCGCCGACCTTGGTGCCGCCGGCGATCAGCCAGACGGCGGCCAGTCCGAGGCGGGCGGCGACGCCGAGCCAGGGGCGCAGGGTCTGCCAGCGGCCGGCCGGGGAGGGGGAGGGGGTCACAGTCATTCGTCGTCCGAGCGTCACGAAAGGTTCCCGCTATCCGGTCATCGTGTCGCCGACGGCGCCGACCAGTTCGTCCCGGGCGCGGGCCACCCGGGAGCGGATGGTGCCCACCGGCACCCCCTCCACGTCGGCGGCCTCGGCGTAGGACAGGCCGAGCAACTGGGTGAGCACGAACGCGGAGCGCCGCTCGGCCGGTAGCCGGCGGACCAGGTCGGTGGCGCCGAGCTGACCGGCCGGGTCCGGGTAGGGGCGGTCGGTGGCGGCCTGGGCGGCGAGTCGCGCGTCGAGCCGCCGGCGGCGTACCACCGTGCGCAGGTGGTCGGCGCAGGCCCGGCGGGCGATGCCGAGCAACCAGGTACGCACGCTGGAGCGCCCCTCGAAGCCGGGCAGCGCCCGGAACGCCCGCAGGTACGTCTCCTGGGTCAGGTCGTCCGCGCTGTCCGGGTCGACGAGCGCGGCGGCGAAGCGCCACACCTCGGCCTGGGTGGCCCGGACGAGGGCGGCCTGCGCGTCGCGGTCCCCGTCGCGGGCGGCGAGCGCCCAGCCGGTGGCCGTGTCCCGGACAGCCTCGGCGGCCGCCTCGGGGCGGTCGTCGGCGGTGTCACGCGAGCCGGGGATCACGTCACCCGAGGTTACGCGGCGTACCTGGAGGGGACAGGGTCCTTCGGCCCATTCCGTGGTCCCGCACACGCCGGGAACTTTTTCCCGCCGCCGTCCGACTACCCTCCCATGACCTCCGAGCAGGCCCGGCGTGGCGCGCGCCGCCGCGCCGGGTGGGCGCTCGGTCACGCCCGCCCGGGACCGGCTCGCCGGATCGGCTCCGGTTCGGGAACCATGGCGGTCATGACTGCTGCCGTACGCCGCCCGTCCCGGGCCGTCGCCGCCCGATCCGGGGCCGTCGCCGGGCTGCTGCTCCTGCTGGTCGCCCTGCTGCTCGTCCCGGCCACCCCGGCCAGCGCCCACGCGGTGCTGGTGAGCAGCAGCCCGGCCGCCTCCGCCGTGGTGCCCGACGCGCCCGCGCAGGTGGTGATCACCTTCAGCGAGAGCGTCCGCAAGGTGCCCGGGAAGGTCCGCGTGATCGCCCCCGACGGCTCGCGGGCCGACCGGGGCGAGCCGACGTTCCAGGGCGCCGAGGTCACCATCCCGGTGGACCCCGGCGCGGGGCGCGGCACCTATCTGGTGAGTTACCGGGTCATCTCGGCGGACAGTCACCCGGTCTCCGGCGCCTTCACCTACTCCGTCGGCGCGCCGTCCGAGCCGCCGACGGACAGCGGCACCGACAACCGGGCGAACCCGGTGACCGAGACCGCGGTGAAGGTGGCGAAGTACGCCGGCTACGCCGGGTTGCTGCTGCTCGTCGGCCCGGCGCTGGTGCTGGCCGCGCTCTGGCCGCGCCGGCTGTCCCGCCGCGGCCCGGCCCGGCTGGCCTGGACCGGGCTGGGCGTGCTGGCGGTGGCGACGCTGGCCGAGATCTGGCTCCAGGTGCCCTACGTCAACGGCGGCGGCCTGTTCGACGTGACCGGCTCCGGGCTCGGCGACGTGCTCGGCAGCGCGTACGGCACGACCCACCTGGTCCGGCTGGGCCTGCTCGCCGCGGCGGCGTTCCTGCTCCGGCCGCTGTTCGCCGGCCCGGTCGGCCGCACCGACGGGATCATCCTCGCCGTTCTCGGCGGCGCCGCGCTGTTCACCTGGCCGCTCGCCGGGCACGCGGCGGCCTCGCCGGCCCCGGCCGTGTCGGTGGTGGTGGACGCGGTGCACCTGGGCGCCATGGCGGTCTGGCTCGGCGGCCTGGTGATGCTCGCGGTGTTCCTGCTGCGCCGGGCCGACGAGCGCGAGCTGGACGCGATCCTGCCGATCTGGTCCCGCTGGGCGGCGCTCGCGGTGGCCGCGCTGCTGCTGGCCGGCACCGTGCAGGGGCTGATCGAGGTGGCCAGCCTCCAGGCCCTGATCGACACCACGTACGGGCAGCTGCTGCTCGCCAAGATCGCGCTGTTCGCGCTGGTGATCGGCGTGGCCGCGTACTCCCGGGCGCTGGTGCGGCGGCGCGTCGCCGCCGGACGGCCGGGCTCGATGCGGCGGGCGGTGGTGGCCGAGCTGGTGATCACGGCCGTGGTGCTGGGCGTGTCGGCGACGCTCGTGCAGACCACACCGGCGCGGACCGCTGTCGCGGACGCGCCGGGCGCCTCGCCCGGCTACTTCTCCACCACGCTGAGCAGCCCGATCTACTCGCTGCAGGTCGAGCTGGACCCGGCCGAGACCGGCAACAACTCGATGCACCTGTACGCCTACACCCCGGACAACCGGCCGCAGCCGGTGCAGGAGTGGAAGGTCACCGCCGCCCTGCCGTCGGCCGGGATCGAGCCGATCACGGTCCCGCTGCTGCCGTTGAGCGACAACCACGCCACCGGGGAGGTCAACCTGCCGGCCCGTGGTGACTGGCAGTTGCGCATCACCGTCCGCACGTCCGACATCGACCAGGCCACGGTGACCGCCACCGTGCCGATCAAGTAACGGGAAGGTCCCACTGATGATCCGTCTCCGGCGCTCCGCGACCGTCGCCGCGCTGACCCTGACCGCCGTCGCCACGACCGTGCTCGGCCTGGCCGGGCCGGCCTCGGCGCACGTCACGATCAACCCGGCCGAGGGCAAGCAGGGCGGCTACGGCCGGTTCGCCTTCCGGGTGCCGAACGAGAGCGACACGGCGTCGACGGTCAAGGTCGAGGTGAACCTGCCGGAGAACGCACCCGTCGGTTCGGTGTCCACGATGCCGGTGCCGGGCTGGACGGTGGCGGTGGAGAAGCGCAAGGTCGACCCGCCGATCGAGGTGCACGGCAGCCAGCTCACCGAGGCGGTGTCGAAGCTCACCTTCACCGCGGCGCCGAACGGCGGCGTGAAGCCGGGCGAGTTCCAGGAGTTCCCGGTGTCGATGGGCCCGCTGCCGCAGGTCGACACGATGGTGTTCAAGGTGCTCCAGACGTACTCCGACGGCAACGTCTCCCGGTGGATCGAGGAGCCGACGCCGGGCGCGGAGGAGCCGGAGAACCCGGCGCCGGTGCTCAAGCTGGCCGCCGCCGAGAACGCGCCCGCCTCGCCGGGCGCGAGCGCGCCGGCCGCCGCGGCGGCCGACGACGATGACGACGACGCCGGCTCCGGCGCGGCGACCGCCCTCGGGGTGGCCGGTCTGGTCGCCGGACTGGCCGGCCTGGTCCTCGGCGGTCTGGCGTTCGCGCGTACCCGGCGGGAGCCCGCGGCGAAGTCCTGAACGCGAGCGACGCACCGGCCCGGCGGAACGATCCGCCGGGCCGGTCGCCGTCCCGGCCGGGTGCCGCCGATATCCGGCGATCGGCCGACCCGCGTCGGTAAGGTCTGGCGGGTAGTTGGCTACCGAGAGGGACGACGCGAATGCGTTTCGCACGCACGATCGCCGGCATGGTGCTGCTGGCGCTGGGGGTTCCGGCCCTGCTGGCCGGCGCCGGCCTCTGGCTCGCGGCCGGGCATGCCGACCCGGACGGCGGTTTCGGCGCCCGGTTCGAGCCGGTCCGCACGCCCGCCCGCGCGGTGCTGGTGACCGACGTGGACGCGCTGCTGCGCACCGACCTGCCGGTGGCGCGCACCGGGCAGGCCCGGCTGCACCTCACCGCGCGGGACGACCACGGCCCGGTCTTCCTCGGCCTCGCCCCGGCCGACGAGGTGCGGCGGTGGCTGGCCGACGTCCCGCACAGCACCGTGCGCCGCGTCGCCGTCACCCGGGGCCCGCTTCCGGTCGATCTCGACCCGGCCACCGCCGGCGACGGCGTCGCCGTGCCGCTGGCCCAGCCCTTCTGGGTACGCGAGGGCATCGGCTCGCTGGAGTGGAGCCCGGCCGAGCTGGGTGGCCGGTCGTTGAGCCTGGTCGTGATGCGCGTGGACGGCGCCGACGGGCTCGACCTGCGGATGCGGGGCGAGCTGCGGGCCGGCTGGTTCCCCGGGCTGGCGTGGGCGCTGCTGACCGGCGGGACGCTGGTGGTGGTCCTCGCCGTGGTGGTGCTGCTGCGGCCGCTGCGGCCGCGTGAGGTGGTCTTCGTGGTCGAGCCGGACCAGGTGCCGGTGCTGGCCGGGCGCCTCGGCGTCACCTCGCTGAGTGGGCTGGGCCGGCAGCCGGGTCCGGCGTCGCGGCCCGAACGGCATCTGGTGGCGGTGGGCTCGGGCGCCCACGGGCGGACCCGCGCGGCGATCGCCCCGCCGCCCGGCCGGTGCCCGGACGACCAGGACTGACCGGAAGAACCGAACGGCCCTCCGCGCTGCCGACGCGGAGGGCCGTCCTCACCGGGGGATCGGTGCTACCTGGGAGAAATCTGAGGTAGTTGAGACCAGATTAGCGCTGATCGCCGTTTGTTGCGAGGTGTGTCCGTTCAGTCCGTGTTATCTGAGGTTCGTCCCGGTGGTGGCGGATCGGGAGCGCCACCAGCAACAGCAGGCTGAGCAGCACGTACACGTTGCGCACGACGAAGTCGACCGGGTCGTCCGTGTGCACGATGGCGGTGCCCCAGTCCTGGAACGTCACCAGGCCGTACACGATCGGCAGGCCGACCACGGCGGCCAGCGCGAACAGCCCGCCGCGACGGCGCGCCCCGGCGGGCGTCGCCGGATCGGCGTCCAGCGCCGCGTCGACGAGCACCACCACGGCGGGGATGAACCAGTAGAGGTGGTGGATCCAGGTGATCGGGCTGACCAGCCCGCCCACCAGGCCGGTCACTGTGAGCCCCACCAGCGCGTCCCCGGCGCGCGCCGCCCGCGCCGCGCGCCACAGGCCGAACGCGGCCACCGCCAGCGCGAGCAGCAGCCACAGCAGCCGGTCCGCCTCGGCCGACGCGGACAGGCGGCTGAGCAGCCCGAACAGCGACTGGTTGCCGGTGTAGTCGGTGCGGCCCACCCGGTCGGTGGCCCACAGCTCGTGGGTCCAGAACCGCCACGAGTCACCGGGCGCGACCGCCGCCGCCAGCAACGTGGCCGCCGCCGCGGTCGCCGCCGCCACCGCCGCCGCCCGCCACTTGCGGGCGACCAGCAGGTAGAGGACGAAGATGCCGGGGAAGAGCTTGAGCGCCGCGGCCAGTCCCACGCCCACGCCGGCCCAGCGTCGCCCCTGGGGTACGGCGAACAGCAGGTCGGCCAGGATCAGCACCACCAGCAGCATGTTGATCTGCCCGAGCGTGAGCGTCTCCCGGGTGCTCTCCACCGCCAGCACCAGCAGCACGGCGACCGTCAGCCCGAACCCGCGCGGCAGGTCGTGCCGCCGCAGCACCGGCAGCACCAGCCAGCGGGTCGTCACCACCACGGCGGCCACTGTCAGCACCACGAACGTGGCGACCGCGACGCCGAGCCGCAGATAGCCGAACGGCAGCAGCAGCAGCGCCGCGAACGGCGGATAGGTGAAGTAGAGCGCGCCCTGCACCCGGTCCGGCTGGACGTAGTCGTAGAGCGGATGCCCGGCCGCCCACCAGTCCATCGCCGACATGTAGATCTTCTGGTCGTAGTAATCGTGGCGCAGGTTGGGCAGGTAGAGCGCCGGCAGGATCGCGACCAGCGCCAGCACCGCTACGACCCGCCGGACCGTACGCGCGCCCACGTCGCCGCGGGCGACGGCGGGTGGGGCGGCGGGTTCGGCTGGCACGCAGGAAACCCTAGCGGTCCACGTCGGCCACCGTGCCGAGGCGCGGGCGGGTCGGCGGCGCGTAGTCTGTTCCGGTGGCTGATCTTCTCGTCTGGATCGACTGTGAGATGACCGGGCTGGACCTGCGGCGGGACGCGCTGATCGAGGTCGCGGCGCTGGTCACCGATCCCGATCTCAACGTGCTCGGTGACGGCGTCGACGTTGTGATCCACGCCGACGACGAGGTGCTCGACGGCATGCCGGAGATCGTGCGCAGCATGCACGCCAAGTCCGGGCTCACCGAGGAGGTACGCCGCTCCACGGTCACCCTGGCCGAGGCCGAGGACATGGTGCTCGACTACGTGACCAGCTACGTGAAGGACCCACGTACCGCGCCGCTGTGCGGCAACTCGATCGCCACCGACCGGGGCTTCCTGGCCCGCGACATGACCCGGCTCGACGCCCACCTGCACTACCGGATGATCGACGTGTCGTCGATCAAGGAGCTGTGCCGGCGCTGGTACCCGCGGGTGTACTTCGGGCAGCCGCAGAAGGGCCTGGCCCACCGGGCACTCGCCGACATCCGGGAGAGCATCCGCGAGCTGGAGTACTACCGGCGGACCGTGTTCGTGCCGCTGCCGGGCCCGGACGTCGAGGCCGCGAAGGCGATCGCCGCCCAGCTCTGACGCCCGCGCCGAACCCGGTGGACGGGGTCGGCCGGAGTGTGGCTATTATTAGTCCGCGCACCGCCCGGGCAACCGCAAGCGGCGAGCATGGTGGCTGTAGCTCAGTTGGCAGAGCACCGGGTTGTGGTCCCGGTTGTCGTGGGTTCAATTCCCATCAGTCACCCCGATAGTGGATCTGCTCCACTGCCTGATCACGCCCCCTCCTCCGAGGGGGCGTGAGTCGTTTCAGGGGCACCGCAGGGGAGTCGTGGCCCCGCCAGTGCGCGTCTCCCCTGCGGAAGGCGTTCGAACTCCGGCTGGAAATCGACGCGATGTGCTTCCTGTCCGAAGAAGCACGCCTACACTGGGGTGGTACATAGAGCCGATCAGTCCGCGGATGTGGTCGGAAGTCGGGCCGAGGACTCCCGGGGCAGACCGGGACCTCGGCCCCGCGCATGTTCACAGTCAGTGCAGCTCGATCTCGGACATCCTCAGTGTGGGCGTCAGCGGAGCGAGCAGCTGGACCGCTGCAGTCATGGACGCCACGGCCTGGACCATCTTGCGCCGTTCGCCGTCGGTCGCGTCCCGGTAGTGAACGCGGGCCCGGGGCGTCGGAGCCAGCCTGGCAGCGTCGAACCTGACCATTTCGACCTCGCCGGTCTGTATCACCGCCGCTGCGAGCACGTAGATGCCGCTGCGGTCGGGCCGTTGACGCATCGACTCGTCGAGCCAGGCCGCGCTGCTCATCTGACCACCTCAACGACCGGCTGACGGAAGGTCCATGGCGCGCCCGGCCATGAGGGGAACGAGCGCGGTCCCGACAAGACATGGCCTGTGTGTCTCCTCACGACGAAGCCCCCTCCTTCCGGAGGGGGCTTCGTCGTGTGCGCGAGGTCAGGGGGTCGGCTCGACGCTGGGCGTACCGGCGTCCGGCGTGGTGTCGGGGTCCGGGGTGTCGGCGGCCGGCGGCTCGTACGGCAGGGCGCTGCCCTTGACGTACTCCTCCCAGCTCATGTTCCAGTCGGTCCAGCCGTTGCCGTTCTGGAGCTTGCGCTCGGTGCCCTTCACCGTGATCGGGTCACCGATGCGGGTGTTGGCGAACAGCCAGTTGCCTTCCTTCATCGAGACGTTGACGCAGCCGTGCGACACGTTCGACCGGCCCTGCACGCCCTCGGACCAGGGCGCGGCGTGGATGAACTCGCCGCCCCAGGTGAGCCGCTGGGCGTAGTCGATCTCGGTGCGGTAGCCCTCCTCCGGGCCCAGCTCCTCCATGGTGTCGAAGACCGTGTGCCGGAGCTTCTCCATCACCACCATCGTGCCGCTGGACGAGGGGGTGCTCTTCTTGCCGAGGCTCACCGGGATGGTCTTGACCACCTTGCCGTCGCGGGTGACTGTCATCCGCTTGGTGCGGTTGTCGACCGTCATCACGAACGACGGACCGATCTTGACGTCGACGGTGAGGTCGGACCGGCCGTACCAGCCGCCGCCGAGCGGCAGCCCGCCCGCCTGCACCTTGTAGCTGACGGTGCTGTTCGGCTTCCAGAACGTCTTGGGCCGGTAGCGCACCTCGGTCGGGCTCACCCAGTGCCAGATGCCCTCCTGGGCCGGCTTGGCGGTGACGATCATCCGGCGCTGCACGTCGTCGCGGTAGTCCTCCGGGATGGCCCGGCCGAACTTCACGATCAGCGGCATGGCCACGCCGACGACCTGGTTGTCGCCGAGGAAGCTGGTGACCCGGACCTGCTTGGCCGGCTTCGCCATGGTGGTGAACGTGCTGGTGGCGGTCGCGGGCTTGCCGTCGTCGCCGGTCGCCGTCACGGTCGCGGTGTACGTCTGCCCGTACTCCAGGGCGCCGGCCGGCAGCCAGCTCTTGCCGTCCGCGGCGACCGCGCCGTCAACGGCCTTGCCGGCGGAGTCCTTCACCTCGACCGTCGTCTCCTGCGCCTCGGTCGTGGTGAAGACGATGGCGGTGGAGGCGGGCACATCCTTGGCGTCGGCGGCGGGCTCGCTGATCGTGGCGGCGGCCTTCGGGGCCTTCTCGCCACCGTCGCCGCCGCCCTGCCAGCTCGACGGCTTGCCGCCACCGCCGCCGGTGCAGGCGGAGGTCAGGGCCAACGCGGCGGCGAGCACCCCGGCCGCCAGCGCGCGGCGGCGGCCGACGCGCGGGGCGCTCCCGCCCCTGATCGGTTCGTCCTGGCCAGCTCGCATGATTCCCTCACAAGTGATGCCGTTCGGCGTCGTCTCAGGTCAGACGCGCCGGAGCGCTTACGCGTTGCCGGGCGTGAACCGGAACACCCCGCCGGGATGTAACGATTCCACGGCCGCCCGGCGCTTCGTCGGAGGTGGCGTGTCCGACCACGGTACGCCGGTCAGAACGGGGCGGGCTGCCCGCCCTCCGGCACCGGCAGCGCGCTGCCGGCGACGAACTCCGACCAGCTCAAGCTCCAGGCAGTCCAGCCGTTACCCGGCGCGAGGCGCCGCTCGGTGCCCTTCACCGTGATCGGATCACCGACGAGCGTCTTGCCGAACAGCCACCGCCCGTCGGCCATCGACACGTTGACGCAGCCGTGCGAGACGTTCCGGCGCCCCTGCACGCCCTCGGACCAGGGCGCGGCGTGGATGTACTCGCCGCCCCAGGTGATCCGCTGGGCGAAGTCGATCTCGGTGACGTACCGGTTGGCCGGGTCCGGCTCGCTGCGGGTGTCGAAGACGGTGGACTCCTTCTTCTCCATCACCACCATCGTGCCGCTGGAGGAGGGGGTGCTCTTCTTGCCCAGGCTCACCGGCAGCGTACGGATCACCGTGCCGTTCTCGGAGACCGTCATCCGCTTCGTTGCGTTGTCGACGGTCATCTCGAACGCGCGGCCGATCTTCGCGGTGGCGCTCCGGTCGATGTTGCCGTAGCGGCCGTTGCTCAGCGGGATCCCGGCCAGCGCCAGCCGTACGGTGATCGTGGTGCCGGTCTTCCAGTACTCCGGGGCGCGGTAGTACGCCTGCGTGCCGTTGTCGACCCAGTGCCAGGCGCCGGGCTGCGGCGGGTCCGTCTGCACGAACATCCGCTTCTGCACCGCGGCCCGGTCCTTCTTCGGGATGCCCGGGGAGAACTCGGCGACCACCGGCATGGCCACGCCGTACGTCTTGTCGCTGAACAGGTAGAGCCCGGAGCCGATCATCGACTTCGGCTTGGCCATCGTGGTGAACGTGCTGGTGCCCTCGTACGTCTGGCCGTCCTTGCCGGCGCCGGTGACGGTGGCGGTGTACTTCGTGCCGTACTTCAGCGCGGCCGACGGCACCCAGCTGGACCCGTCCCGCCGCATCCGTCCGGCGACGGCGGTGCCGTCGGCGGTGGCGAGCGCCACCTTCGACACGGTGCCGCCGCCCGGGATGCGGGCGCTGATCTCGGTGCTGACCGGCCGGCTCGCCGCGCCGTCGGCCGGGCTGACAGTCAGCGCCGCCGCGGGGGCGCCGCCGGTCGGGGCGGCGCTCGGGTCGGCGGGCGCCGAGGCCGAGACGCCGCCGACCTGCTGCTGGCCGGGCTCGAACGCCGGCTTCTTCCCCTCGTCGCCGCCGCCGCACCCGGTCAGTGCCAGCGACGCCGTGAGGACCAGGGCGCCCACCGTCGCCCCGGCCCGCGAGAACCTGCCCATGCCCACCCCTGTCCTCACATGCCTGGCGGACATCGTGCCGTATCGACGCCATCTGACCCGCCCCGGCGCTGAACAGTCTGACCGTTTTAGTCGCTTTCGCCGGTTAAGCTCGACCGAAGGGGGGACCCCGGTATCGGATTGGAACCCGGCTCCGCGGGCGTGCTAATCTTCTTCCCGTTGTCAGCGAGCGCCGCTAGCTCAACTGGCAGAGCAGCGGACTCTTAATCCGCGGGTTCGGGGTTCGAGTCCCTGGCGGCGCACCAACGAGCAAGGCCCTGAGCAGGCGTTCCACGCCGTTCGGGGCCTTTTTCGCGTACGCCGCCCGCCGGGGCCGCGGGGCGATCGTCCGCGGGTGGAACACCATCGGTGTCAAACGGGCCGGGAGGCACCCATGACGTTCCACCGAGCGCGGCCAGCCTGGTGGCGGGGTGGAACCGGCCCGTGGGGGCGCCTTGTGCCGCCGCCCTAAGCTGATCATGGTCGTACGACCACGATGGACGGTCGGGCGACGATGATGAGAATGGGAGAAGACGTGAAAGCCTTCCGACGGCCGCGGATCCGCAGCCTCGTCGCCGCCACCTCGGTCGCGGGCGCCCTGGTGCTCGGTCTGGGCGTGCCCGCGTACGCGGACTACTCGAGCCCGACCTACCCGACCCTGAAGGCCTGCAACGAAGCCCGGCCCAAGTACCAGTCGTCGTGGACGAAGCCGCAGGCGTGCCGCCCCATGTACAACTGGGACGGCACGAAGGTGATCGGGTACGCGTTCCTGGTGATCACCCGGGCCTAGTAGCCCGGAGCGCCCGGGCCGGGTCGCCCGTCGGACTGCCAGGGGCAGCGCCGGCGGGCGACCGCCGCCGTCGGCATCCGACCGCGGCAGCCGAAGCCAGGGAGGCGCCGTGCCCGCTGAGACCACCGGGAGCCCGGACACGGTCCTCGTCTGCATCAGGGGCAACTCCGGCTCGGGCAAGAGCAGCATCGCCCGTGAGCTGCGCCGCCGGCACGGCCGGGGCTGCGCCCTCGTCGAACAGGACTACCTGCGCCGCGTCGTCCTGCGCGAACGGGACAAGCCCGGCGGCGTCGCGCCCGCCCTGATCGAGCAGACCGTCCGGTTCGCGCTCGACCACGGCTACCACGTGGTCCTGGAGGGCATCCTGTACACCGGCCGCTACCGCGACATGCTGACCTCGCTGCGGGACGGCCACCGGGGGCGGTCGCTGTTCTGCTACCTCGACGTGTCGCTGGCCGAGACGCTGCGCCGGCATCTGACCCGCCCGCAGGCCGGTGACTTCACCGCCGAGCAGATGAGCGGCTGGTACGCCGCGCACGACATCCTGGGCTGGCCCGGCGAACTCGTCCTCCCGGAGAGCACCGGCTTGGAGCAGGCGGTCGAGACGATCGCGGCCGCCGCCGGGCTGCCCCAGCATTAGGCGGCGGCGCTTGCCCTTGCGGTTACTGAAGGGGGCAGGCTGGGATCATGTTGTCGATCAGCGAGTTCAGCCAGATGTGTCACCTGTCGCCGCAGGCGCTGCGCTTCTACCACGCCGAAGGGCTGCTCGTGCCCGCCGAGGTCGACGACCGGACCGGCCACCGCTCGTACGCCTTCGAGCAGGTGGAACGCGCCATGCTGATCACCCTGCTGCGGGACACCGGGATGAGCGTGAAGCTCGTCCGGCGGGCCCTCGACGAACCGGACCAGGCGCTCGCCCTGCTCGATCGGCACAGCGACGAGGTCAGCCGGGAACGCCAGGCGCAGGCGGACGCGATCGCTGCCGCTCGCGCCGTCTTCGAGGCGCAGCCCGAGCCGCGGCTGCGGCACGTGCCGGCCACGACTGTGGTGGCGCGGCTCGTGCCGGGCACGCCGCTGGGCCGGGACGCGCAGGAGTGGGACCGGGCCGAGGAGATCATCACGGCGGCGACGGCCGAGCTGGTCGCCACCGTGCGGCAGGCGGGCCTCACCTGCCTGGGCGAGCCGTGGCGGACGCTGGCGCTGGAGACGCCGGAACAGGACCGGCGCGTACTCGACGGCACCGGGCCGTTCTGGACGGTCAAGGTCGCGGTGACGGGCACCCCGGAGACGCTGCCGTCCCTGCCCGCCGGCCTGATGGTGCAGACGCCCGAGGCCCACGACGAGCTGTCCATCTTCATGCCGGGCCGCAACACCATGGCCAAGTACTGCACTGTGGTCCTGCGCCTGCTCGACGCCGTACCGCCCGACGGCGACCGGTTCGTCAACCTGGCGCGTCTGCGTCAGGAGGTCCGCCCCGACGGCGTGGTGAGCAGCGCGCCGGTCGAACGACGCCCGGAGTGACCGAATGAGCTGCGGACTCGGCGAGCCGCTTGGGGTTCAGCAACTGCCGCGGGCCATCACCAGGTCACCGAGCATCGGCGCGGCCCAGCACCAGCGTGGTCCGCAGGTCGAGCACGACGGTGCCGCCGAAGTCGTCCACCAGCCGGTCCAGGGCGGCGATTCCGCGTTGCTGCTGCTCGGGGGTCCGGGACAGGTACGGCCCGAACGTGCGCATCAGCGCCAGGTACCGCTCCTTGTCCAGCGGCAGTTCCCGCCGGAACACCTCGCGGCGTACGTCGTCGAACTGTCCGCTGTCGAGGATGTCCTGGTGGAACCAGTCGACGGGCCGCTTCCGGACGGTGGGGTCGACGGATCGCAGTGCGGCCCGGACGGCGGCCTGCTGGCCGGCGTCGGCGTAGTCGTAGCGGTGCCCGAAGACGGCGAGCGTGCCGCCGGGTGCCAGGGTGCGCCGGGCCAGGGCGTTGCGGGTGGCGGCGTCCAGCCAGTGCCAGGCCATCGCGCAGGCGAGCACGTCCACCCCGCCGGCCGGCGGCGACCACCGCTCGAACGTCGTTGCCTCGACGCGGGCGTCCGGGAACCGCTCGGCCAGCCGGGCCGCCATCCGCGCGTCCGGCTCCAAGCAGGTCAGCGGCGCGCCGAGGCGGGCCAGCACGTCGGTGCCCTTGCCGGTGCCCGCGCCGACCTCGACCACTGAGGCCGGGGTACCGCCGTGGTAGGCGAGGATCGACTCGGCGATCTCCGGCGGATAACCGGGCCGCGCGCGCTCGTACAGGTCGGCGACCGTACCGAAGAGCTTCATCACCAGCAGGATACGGCTCCGACCGGTCCCCGACAGACCGCGCGGAAACCGGCCCACCCGCTTCTACAGTCCGCACCATGAGGTGGACCCTGCGGCTGGCTGCGGCGCTCGGCGTACTCGTGACCGCTCTGCCGACCGGGGCGGCGAGCGCCGCCGCGGCGCCCGCCGACGGCGGCCTCGGCCTGGCGCTGCGGCCCGGTCAGGCCGACTACCGCGCCGGGGACCAGGTCCGCCTCGACCTCACCGTCACGAACGCCACCGGCGCGGCCTGCGCGCTCGCCACCAGCGCCGTCGGCACCGTGCAGATCACCGGGGTACGCCGGGACGGGCGCGACGTCACGCCGACGCTCGCCCGCAGCTTCCACGACGACGGGATCGGCGCCGCCGCCACCGCCGGACTGACCACGGTGGAGCCGGGCGCGACCGCCACAGTGACCTCGACCGGGGTACGGCTGCGTGACGGCGAGGTGGTCCTCCGCTCGGTGGCCGCCACGCCGGACGGCGGCGGGCTGGACACGCTCTGGCCGGTCGGCGCACCCGGCCGGTACGAGGTGACAGCGGGCTACGTGACGCTGCCGGTGACCGGCGCGGCGGACCTGTGCGCGGGCGCGACGGTGCTGCGGACCAGCACGTTCACCGTGTCCGACGACGGCGGTCCCGGCCGACGCTGGCTCTGGCTCGTCGGTGGGGGAGTCCTCGTGCTGCTCGTCGTCGCGCTGGTGGTGCTGCTGCTGGTACGCCGCCGGCCGACCGCCGCCGTCGTGGCGCTGCTGCTGGTCGCCGTCGGCGCGTACGTCGGCGGCGGTGCCCGGGCGGCGCGGGCCGACTACGGCGTCGACCCGACCGCCGGGGTGCCGGTCAGCGGCGTCGACTTCCAGGCGGCTGTCGACGGCTGCCTGGCCGGGTTCGCGCTACCGGGCGGCGACCCGTCCGGCCTGCTGCCGAGGCTGCGCGACAAGAAGAGCCCCCGGGTGCGGATCATTCCGACCACTGGTGGCTCCGGCGCGTTCGAGACGCCGGACAGCGCCGACGGCAAGGGCTCCTCGACCGTCACCTGGAACCCGACCTCCACCGACCCGTACGGCGACGGGGTGGCCCGTGACCCCTGCGCCGCGCTGTACCACGAGCTGAACCACGCCGACGACATCTCCCGGAACGCGGTGCCGCAGGGCGAGTGCGGCGGCACCGGCATCCGTACCGCCGAGGTGAAGGCGACGCTCGCGGAGAACCGCTACCGGGCGGCGAAGGGGTTGCCGCCGCGCACCGAGTACGACGGGAAGACGCTGCCGAAGAGCCTCGACGAGTGCAAGAAGCCGGCCAAGAAGACGCCGCCGCCGAAGGGGCCGGTGAAGCTCTGCGAGGACGGCGCCGACTGCGGCGGCAGCAACGGCGACCCGCACCTGGTCACGTTCGACCGGGTCGCCTACGACTTCCAGGCAGTCGGCGAGTTCACGCTGGTCGCCTCCACCGGTGGCGACCCGCTGGAGGTGCAGGTACGGCAGGCCCCGATGGCGGGCACGCGGACCGCCTCGGTCAACTCGGCTGTCGCGTTCCGGGTCGGCGCGCACCGCGTCGCGCTGACCCTCACCGACGGCGGCACGCGGGTACACGTCGACGGCGCGCCGCTCGCCGTACCCCCGGACCGCACCGACCTGGCCGGCGGCGGCACGCTCACCCGCCGCCCGTCGGACACCGGGCCCACCGACGGGTACGACGTGACGTGGCCGGACGGGTCCGCGGCGGCGGTGGACCAGATCGGCCGGTACGGCTACCGGATCCTGGTGCGGCTGGCCGAGACCCGGGCCGGAAAGGTACGCGGACTGCTCGGCGACTTCGACGGCGACCCGGCCGACGACATCGCGCCCGCCTCCGGGGCGCCGTTGGCCCAGCCGGTGCCTTTCGGCAAGCTCTATCCCGCGTACGCGGACAGCTGGCGGATCGCCGCGGACCGCTCGCTGCTGCACTACGACGACGGGCAGAACACCGGCACGTTCACCGACCGCGCGTTCCCGGAACGGGAGGTCACCGTCGCCGACCTCGACCCGGCCCGGCGCGCGGCGGCCGAACAGGTCTGCCGCTGGGCCGGCGTCACCGCGCCCGCCCAGCTCGCCGAGTGCGTCTTCGACGTCGCGGTCAGCGGGCGCCCCGAGTTCGCCGTCGCCGGCGCGAGCACGGAGCGGGTCGCCCCACCCGCGGCCACCCCGATCACCGCCGTACCCGTCGCCACCGCCTCGCTCACCCCCGGCGGCGCGCCGCTGACGTTCACCGTCCGCGCCGGGGACGCCGTCTTCGTCGACGCCACCGCGCCCGGCATCGGCGACCGCTGCTCGCCGTACGTGCTCACCGAGCCGGGCGGCCGGGAGATCGCCAGTGGATGCAACATCAAGGGCAACGGGTACGTCGACCGCGTCGACCTCACCGCCACCGGCACGTACGCGCTGCGGGTCGTCGCCGCGCCCGGCGACACCGGCCGCGCCGCCGTCCGGGTGTACGCGGCGCGGGACAGGGACGGCACGCTGGAGCCGAACGGCCCGGTGGTCACCGCGACCGTCGAGCAACCCGGCGCGCGGGCCCGCTACCGGTTCACCGGGCGCGCCGGTGAGCGCGTCTACGTGGAGGTGCCGACGAGCACGCTCACCGACCAGTGCTCCCCGCTGGAGCTGCGGGACGCCGAGGGGCGGCTGCTGCGCAGCGGCTGCGTGATCAACGGGACCGGCGAGATCGACGGCACGGTGCTGCCCGCCGACGGGACGTACACAGTGGTGGTCGACCCCACCGAACGCGGCACCGGCACGACCACGCTGCGGCTGGTCACCAGCCGGGACCGCGAGGCGGCGATCACGCCCGGCGGGCCACCTGTCGTCGCCGTCGTGGACCGGCCCGGCGCGGTCATCGGCTACCGGTTCACCGCCGTCGCCGGCACGTCGGTGACGGTGAGCGCGACCGCCTCCGACCTGCCGGACCAGTGCGGCGTGCTGGCGCTGCGCGCGCCCGACGGCAGCACCGTCGGCAGCGGCTGCGTGATCAACGGGGCCGGTGAACTCGGGCCGACCGTGTTGCCGGCCTCCGGGGCGTACACCCTGATGGTGGACCCGTCGGGGGCCGCGACCGGGCAGGTCACGCTGGCGGTGCGGTGAGGCCGACCCTGGATTTCGGGGGTGCTGGGCGGGCGTGCTAACGTCTCGTCCCGTTGTCAGCGAGCGCCGCTAGCTCAACTGGCAGAGCAGCGGACTCTTAATCCGCGGGTTCGGGGTTCGAGTCCCTGGCGGCGCACCAACGATCAAGGCCCTGACCTGGTGGTTCACGCCGGGTCGGGGCCTTTTTCGTGTGCGTGGGTGGTCGCTCGGTGGGTGCTCGGGAGCCGTTGGACCGGGCCGGGGTTGCTGGGACATGTGGTTGTTCCGTGGACGACTGCCCTCATGGTCATCTCTGAGGTGGCCAGCCTGCATCGGGCCTTCGTGGTCATTGGGGCATTCGCCAGTCCGGGCGTCGACGCGCTTCCTTCGAGCATCCACGCGGGGCCGGTCGTCGCCGATTACGCTGGCGGCGTGGGGGGACAGCCTCGGGTTCGTGTGCAGGGGGATCTCTATCACCCGGTGGTACCACCGGGTGCCGTGTACGTGGGGCGGCAGGGGTTCGGGTTGCGGCGTTCTCCTTGGGCCAATCCGTTTAGCCTGCGGAAGCATGATCGGGCGGAGGCGTTACGCCTCTATCGGCAGTGGCTTGTGGGGCAGCCAGCCCTTGTTGAGCGGGCGCGTCGGGAACTCGCGGGGAAGCAGTTGGCGTGCTGGTGTCGGGTCGAGGATGCGTGCCATGCCGACGTGCTGGCCGACCTCATTAGTTGACGTGCAGCCGGTACCGGGCGGTGGGCCGTCTTGGTGCGTAGACGCCGCCGATGCTGAAGGACTGCGGTCGTGCCGCTTGGTTGCCTACGTAGAAGGCGACGTCGCGGTCGGCGGCGCAGAGCTGGGTGAGGAACTTGTCTCTCAGCTGCTCCTCGGCCTCCGCGTCGGTGAGCTTGCTCAGGCGACGCTGTAGGGCGACGAACTCCCAGTCCCAGAGTGTCTGCTGGTGACCGCGGCAATGACGGTCCGCGCAGCGGTAGCGGTAGGCGCCGGTGAAGCGCGGTGCTTGAAGCGGGCTGCGCTTGGCCGGTTCCAGTAGGTCGAGCTGGTTGAGGTAGCCAGTGATCTTCCTGCGATCCTCCGCCGACCAGCCGGGGTGTCGCTTGACCTTAAGCGCCGAGATGTCGGCCGCGCGAATGAGAGCGATCGATCGTGCGCTCGGGTCGTCGCGGGCCTGTCTGTTGAGTCGGCACATGGAGTCTTCGACGAGTGGATCGAGAAGGTTCCGACGCGACTGCCGATTGGCGATATGCCGTTCGGTGGTGATGGTGTCCACGATCGGCTTCCAGCTCTCGCGCCGCTGGTCCTGCCTGGCTGGGAGTGCCTCGACGTGGATGATGTCGTACTTGTGGAACTTGCCGTCGTCATCGAGGTGCCGGTAGTGGATTGGGTAGAGGCGAATCCAGCCCGTCCAGGGTGGGTCTATGCCGAGTGCCCCGACGCAGACAGTCTCCCCGTACTGCGCGGAGGGGTTGGGTGCCGCTTTCACTGTGATCAGAAGGCGGAGTTTCGTTGGTCGTGCCAGGACTGGTTTCGGTCTCGGCTCTTCGTCGGTGCTCGGTCCCCACAATGGAAGCTGTTCCAACGGAACCACCCACATCGCTAAATGCAGCTGCACAGGCACATTCAGTTACATAGACAGTCTCACATCTGGAGGGCTGGCGCTAGGCGGCCGCGGCGAGGGGTGGCTGATCAGCCGAACGCTGGCGCGGAGGGCTCGCGTGAATCCGTCACTTTCGGTAACCACTTTCTCAGTGTGTGGCGCTTCGTCGCTGAGCCGGGAAGGCGCGTGTCAGGCGTTTCTGGCGATCGGTGCTGGCGGTGCGGCGCTCTCCATGGAGATCGACTTTTGGTGGCCCGGTTTGACCGCTTCGTTTCTTCGTTCTCGGCTATTCGGCTGATTCACTGAACAGTGATCTCCAAAATCGGTCCCAAAACCACGGTTTGGGTATGTGGGGCGCTCGCACGGCCCGCCGACGCCTCGCCCAACGGCCCACGACGGGCGCTGTCTCCGGTCGCGGCGGTCCCTGGCCTCCGATCTCCCGGTCAGAGCATCGATCACTCTCTGTTGGGGCTTTGGGAAACAGGATGTCGAACCGCCGAGGCTCGGAGGGATCACCAGGGAATGGGTGACCAGCATGCCGCGAGGCGGTTGTCCCCGAGGCGGTGGCGGATCCTGTCGTACCTGATTGTGACGTGGCCAGCGGCGTGGTGCTGGACTCAGCGGCGTGGTGCTGCCCTGCTACCCCTACGCTGGCGGCATGAGGGAACCCAGCGCGGACCGGACTGGTAGGTGCTGATGAACCGGCATGCGGCGGCACCTTCCGAGGCGATCCGTGACGCGATCCGAGCGGACGTGGAGACGCTGTGGCGCTACCACGACATGCGTCACGAGTTGCGCCCGTGCGACGTGGGAATCGGGTTGGGGAGTCATGACCTCGGCGTGGCTGTCATCGCGACGCGCTTGTTTCACGAGGGACTGTTCCCAAGGATCGTGTTCACGGGCGCGAACGCCCCGACGACCGTCGAGCGTTTTCCGCGTGGAGAAGCAGTGCACT
Organism: Micromonospora sp. HB375; assembly: GCF_017872985.1. NCBI lineage: Bacteria > Bacillati > Actinomycetota > Actinomycetes > Micromonosporales > Micromonosporaceae > Micromonospora > Micromonospora sp. HB375. Next base: position 1,169,687 of record NZ_JAGGJO010000001.1, read on the forward strand.
ACCGCGAGTACGCCATCGAGCAGGGTGTACCCGGGGAAGCGATTCTCGTGGAGCCACGTGCCACGAACACCGCGCAGAACCTGGAGTACTCGCGTCGGCTCCTGACTGAACACCGGATCCCGGTGAAGTCGGTGCTGATCATGTCTCGGCCGTACCAGCAGCGTCGGGCCTACGCCACCTGCAGGCTGATGTGGCCCGAGGTCGATGTGGTGTGCGCGTCGAACCCGCTTGACCTGGACGACTACGTGCGCAGCATCGGCGACCCGCGGCGGGTGGTGGACATGCTGGTCGGCGACACGCAGCGGATCGAGGTGTACGCCGAGCGCGGGTTCGCGATCCCCCAGGAGATGCCGGACGAGGTACGGGAGGCCTTCGAGCGCCTGGTAGCGGCTGGCTACACGAGCCGGCTGATCTGAGCCCAGCTACCAGCGCGGTCCTCCCGACCGGACGCCCATCCGGTCGCTGAGTTCGACGGCCAGTCGAGGTGGCCGGGGGCGGGTGAGGATGTCCCGGACAAGGTCGCGGGAGAGCGAGTGGTAGCGCACCTGGTCGGGGCCGATGACCTCGGCGTCCAGGAGCGCGGCGAGCGCGTCGTCGATGCGGTTCCACCGGGCAAGGGCTCGGGCGGTTTCGATGGCGTGCCGAACCTGTCGCTCGACGGGCACGGTGCTGGTGTCGAGTGGGGCGCCGATGGCGATGGCGCGTTGCACGTCGCCGAGTTCCATCGCCACGGTCGTTTTGTGGATCGACACGTTGGTCGGGCCGAACGCGGTCCACACGTGGTTGCCGTCGGCGCCGAGCCGTCTTGCGGCGGCGTCGGCCTCGGTGATGTGGGTGTCGGCCGAGGCGCGATCGTCGTCTCGGGCGGCGGCCAGCGCGCAGACGAGGTGCAGGCTGCCGTAGACCGACAGCAGCTGCGGAGTCGGCTTGGCGAGCCGGGGTTCCAGGAACCGCGCCGCCGTGGCGGCGAGGCCCAGGGCTTGGGCGTACTCCCCGATGGATGCCAGCGAGTGTGCGGCGGAGCGGCTGAGTGAGCCGATGACGACGTGATCCTGGCTAACGTTGGCGGCGGCCAGCCCTCGGCTGGCAGCGGTCCACGCGAGGTCGCCCTCGCCGAGCTTGGTAAGGAACAACGCGGCGAGCTGGTGCGCGTAGGCGGTCATCGCATGCGCGCGCTGGCCGTCGTCGCCGTCGTACGCCTCGGTGGCGGTGAGGCAGTCGTGGATGAGGTAGGGCAGTCGGCGGGCGAGGGTGCCGTACCGCGAGTGCTGGTAGGCGGTCCAGATCTCGGCGACGTCGTTCTCGATCTCGCGCAGGGCGGGTGCCTCGACGTCCACCGTGCTGGCAAGCGCCGGCGCGAGGTGACGGTAGTCGTGGAGCGCGGCCCGCAAGGCCGGGATCGTCTCGCGCCCGGAGTCATCCGACCACTCGAACAGGCTCGGCGCACCGATCAGGTCGCCGAGGGACACGTCGAGGGCCTTGGCGATCGCGCGGATGACCGACAGCCGGTCGAGGTCGGCCCGGTTGGTCTCGACCTTGCGTAACCACTCCTGCGTCTTGCCGACCAGACCGGCCAGCACCTCCTGGGAGAGCCCGCGTCGACGCCGGTAGAAGGCGACGCGCTGGCCGATCGTCATGTCGTCCGTCATTCCTCGCACACCGTCACCCTGCCCGCTGAAGGTCGCCGGACCCGGTACGGATTTTCCCGGTCCTCCGGACGGACCGCCCTTACGTTCAGTTCACCCCGGATCACCGGCGCGTGTCGATGCCGATGTCAGGGATGACTGACAGGGAGCTGCAGATGGAGGGATCGATGAGCGGCGCACCACACCACGGCTTGGGCCGCTGGCTCGGCCCGTCCGGGAGCGAACTGTCTCGGCGCTTTCCCCGCCTGCGTACCGCCATGAGGGCTGCGTGGGTGGGTGATCGGCGGTCTGCTTCCAGCCGCCGTGATGCGGCGGCGGGCTCGCCCTTCCCCCGGCGAGCCCGCCGCTCATCGTCCCTGACGGGGGTGGCGGCATGACGGTGTATGTCTCGCGTAACGCCATGGCCAGCCAGCCCCGGCACCCCGAGCCCAGGTGGACGGCCTCGCCGGGACGGGTGTGGCCGGCTGATCCGCCGCTGCTCACCTTCGTGTGGCGTCGGCTGTTCGAGCAGCAGGCCCGCGAGGGCGGTCGCCGGTGACCGGGCCGCAGCGTCGTCCCGCGGTGAACCGGCTCGTACCCGCCGAGGTGGAACATCTGCCGATGCGCCCGCTGTGGCTGTGCCGCCGATGCGGGCAGCCGTGGCCCTGCGGCGCGGCGAAGCTCGCGCTCCTGGCCGAGTACCGAGAAGTGCCGGTGAGCCTGTTCCTCTACCTGGCCGGCTGCCTGCACGACGCGATCGACGACCTGCACCGGCTCAACCCGAGCGTCACGGGCAGCGCCGCCGACATGTTCGACCGGTTCCTCGGCTGGCCGGCCCGCCACGCTCCCGCCTATCGGGTCAGCACCACCACGGCCAGCATCGACGAGGAGGCCACCTCGTGAACGGCCTCGGCCTCATCAACGCCACCGGCCAACCGGCGGTCGCCGGCAGCTTCCACACCCTGGTCGTGCAGCCGACGAGCTTCTGCAACCTCGACTGCACCTACTGCTACCTGCCCGACCGGAGATCCCTGCGCCTGATGAGCGGCGTGGTCGCGCAGGCCTGCGCCGAGTCGATAGCCCAGCAGAACAGCAGTCATCCGGTGAGCGTCGTGTGGCACGGGGGTGAACCCACCGCCACACCCACCGGGCTGTTCCGGGACCTGTTGGCCCCGTTCGAGGAGCTGCGGCGTGCGGGGATGGTGCGTCACGAGATCCAGACGAATGCGACGCTGATCAACCGCCAGTGGTGCGAGCTGTTCACCGCTTACGGGTTCGAGGTCGGGGTCAGCATCGACGGACCGGGCGCGTTGAACCGTAACCGCCTCGATCGGGCCGGCAACCCGACGGACGCTCGCACCCTGCGCGGCATGCACATGCTGGCCGACATGGGGCTGAGGTACTCGGTGATCTGTGTGGTCACCCCGGAAACCATCGACCACGCGGGAGCCCTCGTCGACTTCTTCACCGGCCTGCCTGGTTGCGAGTCGGTGGGCTTCAACATCGAAGAGCAGGAGGGTGCCGACCGGGCACCGGTGTCGGAGGATGCCGCGTACCGGTTCTGGCAGCGCCTCATCGCACGTCGCGTCGGCGGCAGCCCGCTGCGGATCCGCGACGTGGACCGGCTGGCCGACTATCTCGCCGCCACCCGCGCTGGGCGCGTCGACCACGCCCCGTACGAGCCGATCCCGACCGTTTCCTGGGATGGGCAGGTGGTGCTGCTGTCACCGGAACTGCTCGGTATCGCCGAGGCGCGATACGGCGACTTCATCGCCGGCAACGTCCTTCAGCAACCCATCACCGCCATGCTCGCCCGCGCCGGCGACCTGGACTACGTCGCCGAGTTCGTAACAGCCCTCAACGACTGCGCCGACCACTGCGCCTTCTACGACTTCTGCCGGGGCGCGCAGGCCGGCAACCGCTACTTCGAGCACGCCACGTTCACCGCCCGCGAGACCACCTATTGCCGAACCACCCGACAGGCCCTCGTCCGCGCCGCCGCGGACTACCTCACCCCTCAAGGAGGAGCACCATGATCAACGCTCTCGCGGTCCTCGTTCACGCCGCACCCGAGCAACTCGCCCGCCTCGGCGTCGACCCGCAGCGGTCGGTCGCGGCGATCGACGCGGCGAAGTTCGACAACCGCCCCACCTGGGCCAACAAGGGTAAGTTCGACAGTCGACCCGGCTGGGACAACTGGAACAAGAAGAAGTAGCCCCCGCCACGGGGCGCGCGGGGTGACGTGCCCACCCCGCGCCCGCAGAGGTTGAGGACACATGCGCACCACCACGATCGGCGACGTGAAGGTTCTGCTGCCGGACCTCGAACCGGATGACCTCGACACCACGACGAACCTGGACGGCGGCCTCACCGAGGCCCTCGTCACCGGCGCGGCGTGGCGCGGCTCGCACCTTGAGGACGCCAGTATCCGCAGCAGCCTGATCACCGGTGTGGACCTGAGCGCGAGCACCTGGGAAGCCGGCAGCCTCTACGGCTGCGAGATCACCCGCACCGACTTCTCCGGAGCGGCCCTGACCGGCATCACCATCGAACGCTGCGCGATCACCGGCTCCCGGTTCACCGGCACCAGACTCACCGACGTACGCCTCAAGGACGTCCTGTTCGACGGCTGCCGCTTCGACTACGCCACCCTCCAGCGCGTCGCCGCCGCCGGCTCGGTCGCCTTCACCGACTGCACTCTCACGAACGGCGCGTGGTCGTCCTGCCGTCTACCGCGCACCGCACTGCGGTCATGTGACCTTGCAGGCCTGGAACTGGATTCCTGTCACCTCGACGGTGCCGATCTGCGGGGCAGTCGCCTTCACGGGCTGAAGACGGCGCTGGACAACCTGCGTGGCGTCACCCTCGGCGAGGACCAGCTTCCTGACCTCACTCAGCTGACCGTCGCTGCCCTCAACCTCGCCGTCCGCAAAGACTGATGACGAAGGCCATGGTCCGGCGACTCCGTACCGGGGTCATTTCGTCGTGCCTGCTCGGACGCAGCTGCCTGGCCGACCCCGGACCCATCGACGGCCGGGCGGGACGGATCATATTCTGACCCGTCGAAGGAGGCCGTCGTGTCCGCCACCCGGAGCGTGCTCACCCCGGCTACCTCGGCCGGTCCAGCCGGCCTGCGCCCCCGCACCTGGACCGCGCTGATCGTGCTCGGGCTCGTCGGGCAGATGGCCTGGACCATCGAGAACATCTACCTGAACCTGTTCGTGTACGACACGATCACCGACGATCCCAACGCGATCGCCACGATGGTCGCCGCCAGCGCCGTGACCGCCACTGTCGCCACCCTGCTGCTCGGTGCCCTCTCCGACCGGACCGGGCGGCGCCGGTCGTTCATCGCGGGCGGCTACCTGCTGTGGGGCGTCTCCACCGCTGCCTTCGGCTTCTTGACAGTGGGTTTCGTGGAGGACATCGCGCCCGTCGCGAACGTCGTGCTGGTCACGGCGATCGCGGTCATCACCCTCGACTGCCTGATGTCCTTCCTCGGCTCGGGCGCAAACGACGCGGCGTTCCAGGCGTGGGTCACCGACGTGACCGAGCCGGCCAACCGTGGCCGGGTCGAGTCGGTGCTCGCCATCATGCCGCTGGTCTCGATGCTGGTGATCTTCGGCGGGTTCGACGGGCTGGCCCGCGCCGGGAACTGGCGGCTGTTCTTCGTGGTCATCGGCGCGATCATGGCCGTGGCCGGGGTGCTGGCCTGGTTCCTGGTCGAGGACAGCCCGTCACTCGTCCGGCACGAGGGCGGTTACCTGCGCGCCGTCGTCCACGGTTTGCGCCCGGCCGCCGTCCGGGCCAACCCGGGGCTCTACCTCGCCCTGGCGGCCTGGTCGATCTGGGGGATCTCCACGCAGGTGTTCCTGCCGTATCTGATCATCTACCTGCAGCGGTACCTGCGGATCGAGGGGTACGCGATAGTCCTGGCCGTCGTCCTCGTCACGGCGTCGGCGGTCAGCGTGGTCGGCGGGCGGCTCATCGACCGCGTCGGCAAGGTGCGCTTCCTCCTGCCGGCAGTAGTGGTGTACGGCGCCGGCCTGGCGCTGATGTTCTTCGCCCGCGGCATGGTTCCCGTGATCGCCGCCGGGGTCGTGATGATGTCGGGCTTCATGCTCGTCCTCGCCCCGATCGGCGCCATCGTGCGCGACTACTCGCCACCGGATCGGGCCGGCCATGTCCAGGGGCTGCGGATGGTCTTCGCCATCCTCGTGCCGATGCTCGTCGGTCCCTACCTCGGCGCCGCCGTGATCACCGGCGCCGGCGAGGTCTACGAGGATCTCGGCGTGGTGAAGCAGGTTCCGACGCCGGGCATCTTCCTCATGGCGCTCGCAGTGCTGGTCCTCATCGCGGTGCCGGCCGTGGCGCTGCGGCGGCGGGAGCGGGAGGCCCGGGCATGACGCTGCTGACCCCGTGGGGCTCCACGCTCGACCCGGAGCGTGTCCTGCCCGAATACCCCCGCCCGCAGTTCGCCCGGGACAGCTATCTCAACCTCAACGGCCGGTGGGAGTACGCGATCACCGGTTCGTCCACCGAGCCGGAACGCTACGACGGGGAAATCCTCGTGCCGTTCTCCCCGGAGTCCACGCTCTCCGGCGTCGGGCGGCAGCTCCAGCCGGGCGAGACGCTCTGGTACCGCCGACCGCTGACCCTCCCGGTGGGCTTCCACGCGGCCGGCTCGCGGCTGCTGCTGCACTTCGGCGCGGTCGACCAGACCTGCCAGGTCTACCTGAACGGGGTTGCGGTCGGCGACCACACCGGCGGGTATCTGCCGTTCACCTGCGACATCACCGACGCGCTCGGCGAGGACGCCAACGTCCTGGTCGTGGCGGTCCAGGACGACAGCGACACCGGCCACCACGCCCGGGGCAAGCAGCGGCTGCGCCGCGGCGGCATCTGGTACACCGCCCAGTCCGGGATCTGGCAGACGGTGTGGGCCGAGAGCGTGCCCGCCGTACACCTGCGGCACCTCACCCTGACCCCGCTCCTCGACGAGCGGTGCGTCGAGGTGACGGTGCACGCGACGGCGGATGCCGGCGACGCCGGCATCCGGATCCTGGCCGACGGGGTCGCGGTGGCCGAGGCCACCGCACCCGTCGGCGTGGCCGTTCGCATCCCGATCCCCGAGGTACGGCAGTGGAGCCCCGAGGATCCGTTCCTCTACGACGTGACCGCCGAGTTGGGCGCGGACCGGGTACGCAGCTACTTCGGCATGCGCTCGTTCGGTGTCGGACCGGACGGGGACGGCGTGCCCCGGCTGCTGCTCAACGGGCGGCCGTACTTCCACGCCGGCATCCTCGATCAGGGCTACTGGTCGGACGGCATGTACACGGCGCCCTCCGACGAGGCGATGATCGCCGACATCGCCACCATGAAGCGGCTCGGGTTCACCATGCTGCGCAAGCACATCAAGATCGAGCCGCTGCGCTGGTATCACCACTGCGACCGGCTGGGGATGCTGGTCTGGCAGGACATGGTCAACGGTGGCAGCAGTTACCACCCGCTGGTCGTCACCGCGCCGGCGGTGACGCCGCTGCGGCTGCCCGACCGGGGCCGGTGGCGGCGCTGGTTCGGCCGTGCCGACGCCGGTGGACGGGACCGGTTCCGGGCCGAGCTGCGCGACACCGTCGAGCACCTGCGCAACGTGGTGAGCCTCGCCGTGTGGGTGCCCTTCAACGAGGGCTGGGGGCAGTTCGACGCGGCCCGGATCGCCCGCGAGGTCGCCGAACTCGACAGCACCCGTACGGTCGACCACGCCAGCGGCTGGCACGACCAGGGCGGCGGCGACCTGCGCAGCCTGCACGTCTACTTCCGCCGCTTCCGGGTGCCGCGGCGACGCGGCGACCGCCGGGCGCTGGTGCTGTCCGAGTACGGCGGCTACAACCTGCGCGTCGACGGGCACGCCTTCAGCCGCAAGGATTTCGGTTACCGGCGGTACCGGAGCACCGAGGACCTGGCGGAGGCGTTCACGCGGCTGCACACCGAGCAGATCGTGCCCGCGATCCGGGCCGGTCTGAGCGCGACCGTCTACACCCAGCTGTCCGACGTGGAGGACGAGCTGAACGGTCTGCTCACGTACGACCGGCGCGTGGTCAAGCTTCCCGAGGACGTGGTCCGGCAGGTCAACGAGCGGCTGCGTCACCAGCGGTTCTGAGCTTCCTCCGCCCAGCCGACCAGGCCGTCCAGAGCCACCCGTTCGCCGTCGTCCGCCTGGGCCCAGCCGGAGAAGTGCCCGAAGCACTGGTGGGTCTCGCTGGCCACGACGCCGAGGTTGGTGCGGGAGACCTTCTCGTGGAACGGGTGGAACTCCACAGCGACGCGATCACCGCTGATCCGCCACGGCCGCAGCCAGTCGCGGCGGTCGTAGCTCCAGCGCAGTTCGGCGCCGAGCTTGTGCAGCCGGCCGCCGACGAACAGAGCGTTCTCGGTCGAGCCGGTGCCGTCGGTCCACTTACCGCCGAGCTGGATCGACACGTCCGATCCGCTGCCCGCCGCCCAGTTCCATGTGATCGCGTACGGCCACCTGCCCCGGCCGTGGTCGAGCACGGCGAACGAGTCCCGCTCGTCCACGACGTGCGTCGTACCGTCGACCCGTAGCGAGCCGTGCACCGGACGCCCGACGTCCTTGACCGTGTACTGGAACCGGCGTTTGCTCCACGGGACCACGACACCGAGCGACTCGTGGCCAGGCGGGAGCGGCACCACGAGGTCGATCTCGATGCCCGGTGCGGTGGCGCGGATCGTGCTGCCCTCGATGGTCTGGTCGATGTCGATCGACAGGCCGCCCCCGCGTGCGCACACGGTGCCCGCGCCGCTGACCGGCGGCAGCACGGCGCCACGGGCGAACGGGACCACGGCGTCCGTGCCGGTCTCGACCTTTGTGGCGCGGTCGAGCACGTAGACGCCGTGCACCCCGGCGTAGTCCAGCGACGACGCGACGAGGCCGACGATGTGGGTCGGCGTCACGATCCCCCAGTACTCCCAGCGCTTGGCTCTACCCCAGCCGCGTAGGTTCGCCCGGTGCAGCGGCCGGCGGGTCCAGCCGACCGCGGCGGGGTTGAGCCGCCCGTCCGGAAGGCACAGGTCGACCGGCTCGACGATCTCCTTCTCGTGCGTCATCGGGGGAGCGTAGCGACCGCCTCAGTAGTCGATGTTGATGGCGGCGACCTGGCGACTGCCGTTGAACACGATCGCCGGGCCGGCGAAGCGGGAGCTGGCGTACGTCAGCGCCGTCTTGTGGCCCGGACTGTTGAACCACGCCTCGATCATCTGCTCCGGCGAGGAGTTGCCCGACGACGCGAACAGCACCTCGTGCCCGCAGTGCTGCAACCCGCTCGCGTTCAGGTTCCGCCGTACGCAGGACTCCGCCTCCCGGTGTTGCGCCGCGCCCAGCTTGACCTCGGTCAGCCCGAGCGCGCGGCGCCGCTCGTTGAGCAGCACCAGCAGCCGCCGTTCCGCTGCTGACAAGCCGTTGGACGTGGCGGTGGACTTGACCGGCGACGGGGTCGGCTTTGGCGACTTGCTGGGCTTCGCCGCCCTGCTCGGGGTGGGGCTCGGGAGGGCGGCGGTCGGGGAGGGTGTGAGCGCGGGTGCGGTCGTCTCGGGCGCGGGCTGCACAGCAGTCGCGGCCGCGGGGTGCCGGTCGGGCCCGCTCGGGTAGTTGGCAAGGATCAGACCACCCCCGCCGAGCACGGCAACGGCCGCGGCGACGCCGACCAGGGTCCTGGACAACGAGAGCCCGGACCTCGCTCCGGCCGCCACGGCGTGCGTACCGGCCGGGGCGACGGGCGACACGGAGGCGACGGCGTGCAGCTTCTGCGTGACGTCCGAGGCGAGTGCGGCCGGGGGCGGCGTGAGCGCCAGGCCGGCGAGCAGTCGTTCGGCGGGCACCAGGTCGTTCGTCGCGTCCGGGCAGTGCGCGCAGTCCCGGAGATGCCGCGCGAACCGCTTGCGCCACAGCGGCGCCGGCTGACCGTTCCAGCCCGACGCGGTGTCGCGCAGGCCGGCGCAGCCGGGCCGCGCGGTGAGGGCTCGCACCACCAGCCGGGCGGTGTCCAGTTGCGCCTTCATCCGGGACACCCGCACGGTCACGTGATGTGGCTCCAGGCGCAGGGCGTCGACCAGGTCGGCGCGGGTGAGGTGACCGGCCTCGACCAGCCACCACAGGGACAGCAGATGGCGGTGGTCGTCGTCCAGCCAGCGCGTGGCCAGCACGACCTCGCGGCGCTGGTCGGCGAGGCGGAGCTGGGTCAGGGTCAGGTCCTCGAAGTCCGCGCGCGGGTCGATCACGTTGTCGATGTCCTCCGGCGGCGCCGGTGTGGTCGGCCGGCGCTGCGTGTGGGTGCGGATCTCGTTCATGGTGACGGCGACCAGCCACGACCGGAACAGCCGCGGCTCGCGGACGCCCGGCAGGCCGCGTACGACGCTCAGCATCGTGTTCTGCACCACGTCGTCGACGTCGGCCGACCGGTTCAGCGCCCGGCCCACGATGTTGTAGACCAGCGGCAGACAGTGCGAGACCACCTCGTCCGTCGCCGCCCGGTCGCCGCGGCGCGCCGCGTCCACCACCGCCGACATGTCGGCCCTGTTCGGGTACGCGGGATAGGACACGCTCACAACCTCGCCTTCACGGAATGATCTCGTACACCGTGGAGACTGTCCGGTACGCGGTCAGGTCACACAAAATGCTGAGGTGTCGGAGGGAAGCGTTACCTTCTCCGCCATGCCATTGATCACAGTCACCGACGAGGTGATCGGAGCTCCGGGCGGGCCCGCGTGGACCATTGAGGTCTTCGAGGAGACGCTGCCCCTCGCCGAGTTGATCCGCCGTCGGGTTTCCCTCGAGATCGCCGAGTCCGGCGCGGACGCCGATCCCGAGGAGCGGACGCGGACGACACTCGACGCGTTCGGCCGCAACGCCTTCGTGGTGCTCGTCGACGACCACCAGGTCACCGACCTGGACGAGAAGGTCCGCCTGCACGCGGGATCGCGCGTCACCTTCCTCAAGCTCGTCCCGCTGGTGGGTGGCTGAGTGGACACGTACGACCCCGAGTCGGCCCTGCGCGATGTGGTCGCCACCGTCAAGAGGTGGTGCGAGCGGAGCGGCCAGACCCTCAACGAGCCCACTCAGCGGGAATCCATCAGCCTGGTGGTGACCGTGTGCGGCTGGGCGCCGGCCGGGACGGTTCCGTCGCTGCTCGCGGCACTGAACGATCCGCACGGGCCGTACGATCTCGCTCCGCCGCTGGTCGAGCTGCTACCGGAGGCGACCCGGCAGGCGCAGACGGTCGCCGCCGCCGTGGCCGACCTGGCCGGTGACGACGCGGATCACGACCGCCGTGTCACCGCTGCGTCGACACTGATCGACCGCCTGCCGTCGCTGCCGTACGCGCACGAGGACCCGCGGGACCGGGCCCGGGGCGAAGCGTGGCGCCGCACGAAGGAACTCCTGGCCGCACAACCGGCGCCGGTACGGCAGGTGGTGTTCGACGCGTTGGCCGTGCCGGGCTCGGGCAAGGACGGGTGGGCCACGCTGATCCGTGCCGCGTGTTCCGGCGGCGGCCTCGACGGCTCGGCCTGGCTCGGCCGGCTGAGCACTCAGGCCTGGCTGGGATTCAACTACTGGAGCTCCCATCTCACGCGGTTCACCTGGGAGTCCCTCCAGGCGGAGGCCTCGGCCGGGCGGGTGAACCCGGCGGCGCTGGCGACCTGGCGGCGGACCGGGATCGAGCGCTCGCTGAGCTACATCAGCGACGAGGCCGACCGGATTTGGCCGATCCCCAACGTCGGTGAGCAGTGGGCCGACCGCGCCGTCGCGGACATCGAGGCGATGCCGGCGGACCGTAGGTCGGCCTGGGAGGCGCTGCTGGCGCACTGGCCGGTCGAGGCGGACAAGGCGAAGCCGACGGCCGCCTGGCGCAAGCAGGCCCGGTCGCTGCTCGACGCGGTGGGCGTCGACGAGTTCACCGCCCGGCTCGACGACTGGCTCCCGCTCGTCGGGCAGTCCCGCAGCCTGCCACTGCGCATGACCACGTGCTGCGCCGGCCACATCAAGGACATGCCACCACGGATGATCGACCGCTACAACGTCAGGCTGCTGTGGGGCCTGCTCTGGATGCGGACGATGTGCCCGCCGTCCGAAGAGACCCTGCGCAGCTTCGGCCAGATCGCGGAACGGGCCGCCCGCAAGATCTCCGGCCACGGCCCGGCGAGCCCGAAGCTGGCGAACGCCGCGGTCGCGGCGCTCGTCGACACCGATCACCCGGCCGCGCTCGCCCAGCTGGCGCGGTTGTCCTCGCGGCTGACCTACAAGAGCACCCTGCGCCTGGTGGAGAAGGGGTTGACTCGGCACGCCGAGGCGCTCGGTGTCAGCCGGGAGGACGTCGAGGAGATGGCCCTGCCCGGCTTCGGGCTGCCGCTCGCGGACAAGCTGGGCGACTGTTCGTACGAGCTGGAGGTGCGCGGTGTCGACGCCGTAGTGATGTGGCGCAACGCGGACGGCAAGGTGGTCAGGACACCTCCGGCGCAGGTGCGCAGGGAGCACGGCGAGGAGGTGAAGGAGCTGAAGGCGACTGTCGCCGACGTCGCCGCGACGCTCGTCGCCACCCGCGACCGGCTGGAAGGGCTGCTGCGGCGCGACCGTTCGTGGACCGTCGAGCAGTGGCGCGAACGGCTCCTGGACCATCCGCTGGCCCGTACGCTGGCCCGGCGGCTCGTCTGGACGGTCGACGGCGTCGCCTGCTGCTGGGCCGGTGAGGCGTTGCGCACAGTGGACGACACCGTGTTCGAGCCGGCCGACGACGCGACGGTCCGGTTGTGGCATCCGGTGCTCGACCCCGACGCGGTGGGGCCGTGGCGGGAGTTCCTGACCCGGCACGCGATCACCCAGCCGTTCAAGCAGGCGCACCGGGAGCAGTATCTGCTCACCGACGCGGAGCGAGCCACTGGCGTGTACTCCAACCGGTTCGCCGCGCACATCGTGCGTCAGCACCGGCTCAACGCGCTGCTGTCCCGGCGCGGCTGGTCGTACGTCCAGCACCGCAACGACGGGGCGTCCTACAACCTGCCCTGGCTGGCCCTCCCGGACTGGGGGCTGCGCGTCGAACTGGGTGTCGCCGGGATCGAGGACCGGGACGACGACCTCGTGTTCGACACGATGGGAACCGACCAGCTGTTCTTCATCCGGGGCGAGCGCCTGCCGGTTCCGCTGGCGCAGGTTCCGCCGGTCGTGCTGAGCGAGGTGATGCGCGACGTCGACCTGTTCGTGGCCGCGGCCGGGGTGGGCGCCGACCCGAACTGGTACGACGGTGGGCCGGAGGGCCGGTATCGCGACTACTGGGCGCAGAACAGCTTCGGCGAGCTGAACCCTACCGGCCGGACGCGCCGGGACGTGCTGGCGGGGCTGATCCCCCGGCTGGCGATCGCCGGTCGCTGCACGCTCACCGACAGGTTCCTGGAGGTACGCGGCGACCTGCACACGTACCGCATCCACTGCGGCTCGGGCAACATCCTGATCGCGCCGGACGAGCGGTACCTGTGCGTCATCCCGGACTCGGCGAAGGCGAAGGAGCCGGAGATGTTCCTGCCGTTCGAGGGTGACAGCCGGCTCGGCGAGATCATCAGCAAGGCGTTGCTGCTGGCCGCCGACAAGAAGATCAAGGATCCGGTGATCCTGCGCCAGCTGTGAGGCGGCCGGCGGGCGCCGGGCCCGGAGTCAGCTCGGCGCCCGCTTCGGCAGCAGCAGTTCCTCGTGGTCGAGTTCGCGTTCCAGCACGCGCAGTCCCTCGTCCGGCAGCCGGCCGGAGTCGCGCCACCGCAGCAACTCCTCGCGCTGTGCCTCCAGCGCGGTCCGGTGGACCCGCAGCGCCGTCTCGTACTCGGGTGAGGTGGGCAGCTCCGACGATCCGCTCTGCTGGAGCAGGTCGAGCCGCCCTCGGTAGCGGGCCAGCCGGGTCAGCAACTGGGCGCGTGTGGTGTCGACCGCCACCCGCGTGTCCGGTTCCTCGGCGGCGACGGTGTCGAGGCGGGCCAGGGCGGCCTCGACGGCGGCGGAGCGGGCCTCGTTGCGTACCCGGGCCTGGTCTGCCTCGTCGGCGCGCAGGCCGAGCATCCGCACGAGCGGCGCGAACGTCAGGCCCTGCCCGACCAGCGTCACCAGGACCACCACGAAGGTGCAGAACAGCAGCAGGTCGCGGTCGGGGAACGGGCCTCCGCTGTTGGTGGTGAGCGGCAGCGTGAAGATGGCGGCCAGACTGATCACGCCCCGGGTGCCGGACCAGCTCAGCGCCACCACCTCGCGTGCGGTCAGTCCGCGGGCGTTGCGGTCGGCTCGCCCGGTTCGCCGCGCCGCGCCGGGTGGGTCGGTGTCGTCCTGTTCGGCGACGCCGCCCAGCCGGGTGTGCAGCGACCGGGGGAGCCACTGGGTGAGGATCAGCCAGGCCGGGCGCAGGAGCAGGACCACGCCGACGGACACGGCGACGGCGACGGCGATGGTGGACGTCTCGTACTGGCGCAGGCCCCGCACGACGGCGGGGAGTTGCTGGCCGATGAGCAGGAAGACGAAGCCTTCGAGCAGGAAGTCGACGAGCCGCCACACGGCGTTGGTCTGGAGGCGGGCCGCCCCGGACCCGAACTGCGGCGTCTGGTGGCCGACGATCAGGCCGGCGACCACCACTGCGAGTACGCCGGAGACGTGCAGCGCCTCGCCGAGCAGGTACGCCACGAACGGTGTCGCGAGCGAGATGGCGTTGGACAGCAGCGGGTCCGCGGTGAGCGGCCGGACCAGCCGTTTGGCCCGGGCGACGACGACACCTACGGCGATTCCGCCGGCCGCCGCGAGCACGAACTGCCCGACCGCTGCGTGGAACGAGAACTCGCCGCCCACGGCGGCGGCCACCGCGACGCTGAGCATGGTCAGCGCGGTGGCGTCGTTCAGCAGCCCTTCGCCCTGGATGATCGTGACCATCTTCGGCGGCAGGTTGACCCGGCGGCCCACGGCCAGGGCGGCGACCGGGTCGGGCGGGGCGACGGCGGCGCCGACCGCGATGCCGGCGGCCAGGGTCGCGCCGGCGACGAACAGGTGGAACCCGACGCCGACGAGCAGTCCGGTGAGGAGCACCAGCAGCACCGAGAGGCTGACCACGATCCGCAGGTTGCGCCGGATGTCCAGCAGGGACGAGTCGAGCGCGGCGCTGTAGAGCAGCGGCGGCAGCACGACCATGAGCACGAGGTCGGGATCGAGGCCGATGTTGGGGCCGGGGAGCAGCGCGTACGCGATGCCGATGAGCGGCAGGAGCGCGGCGGCGGGCAGGCCGGTGCGGGAGGCCACCCACCGTACGGCGATGACGACCGCGACGGCGGCGAGCACGAACAGCAGTGTCGAATGGGTGCTCACCCCGGTCGACACTACCGGGATCGAGATCATCGCGCGATGGGAAGGGGCCGTCAACCGAGGGTTGACGCACCCGCATCGTCAACCTATGGTTGACGCATGGAGGAGACTGAACCGCACAAGATGACCCACCCGGTACGCCTCGACGACCTCATCGACGGCATCAAGAAGGCACACACCGACGCGCTCGACCAACTGGCCGACGCCGTCCTCGTCGCCGACCACCTGGGCGACGTCGCCGATCACCTGATCGGGCACTTCGTCGACCAGGCGCGCCGCTCCGGCGCGTCGTGGACGGAGATCGGCCGCAGTATGGGCGTGAGCAAGCAGGCCGCCCAGAAGCGTTCCGCGGCCAAGGCGGAGACCGCCGCCGCGCTCGACCCGAACTCCGGGTTCGGCCGGTTCACCCCGCGCGCCCGCAACGTCGTGCTGGCCTCGCAGGAGGAGGCACGGGCGGCCGGCAACGCCGAGATCACCCCGGGACACGTCGCGCTCGGGCTGCTCGCCGAGCCGGAAGGGCTGGCCGCCGCCGCGATCGTGGCGCAGGGCGTACCCCTGGAGCGGCTGCGGGAGGTCGTCACCGCGACGCTGCCGGCGAAGGCCGGCCAGGTCCCGGACCTGATCCCCTACGACGCGCGGGCCAAAAAGGTCCTGGAGCTGACGTTCCGGGAGGCGCTGCGGATGGGACACAACTACATCGGTACGGAGCACATCCTGCTCGCCCTGCTGGAGGAGGAGGGCGGCGACGGTGTGCTGACCGGACTCGGGCTGCGCAAGGACGCGCTGGAGTCGGCGTTCGAGGCGGCGCTGGCCGAGATCACCCGAAAAGGGGCCTGACACCGGGCCGGGCACGCGCCACGGGGGCGCGTGCCCGGCCCGCGTGTGTCAGTCGGCGGTGGGGAACCCGTAGCGGGCCGCGTGCTCCGGGTCGGCCGGGTCGACCTGGCGGATGCCGGCGTCGGCGAGGCGCTTGTTCACCTCGTCCAGGCGTTCCCGGACCAGCCGGGCCTCCTCCTCGGTGACGCGGCCGCGGTGCGGGCGCCCGGCGTGCTCGATGGTGCCGTAGTCGATCTTCTCGGTGGCGCGGCGTGCCTTGGGCGGCTTGACCCGCTCGGCGGTACGCAGCAGTTGCGCCATCGGCACGTCGGTGGCCATCGCGTCGAACTCGCTGGCGGTCAGCACCACCCGGCGCGGCTCACCGTGGCCGTGCCGGTCGTGGATCTCCACCACCGCGACGTCCAGTGCCGCGTCGTCGATGCTCTCCACGTCGACCGGGGTGGCGTCCAGTTGCACGGGCCCGGCGACCAGGTCCGGGTGCTCCAGTACGACGACCTTGACCACCTCGTCGTCGGCGCTCAGCACCTGGCCGGTGAAGTCGGAGACGTGGATCGTCTTCTTGCCCATGCGCGGAGCTTCTCCTGTCGTAGGCCGGAAATCGGACCACAAGACGCTACCGCACAGGTGTGCGAAGACCGGTACGCCCGCCCGGCCGGTGTGTCGCCGCCCGCGTTCCTAGAGGCTGCCTTTCGGGGCGACCCACTCGGTGGGCTGGTGGGTGAGCGCGGCGATCCGGTCGTAGTCGGCGTCGTAGTGCAGCACCGTGGCACCGTGCAGCTCGGCGGTCGCCGCGATGATCAGATCAGGCAGCCGAAAGTTGCGGTGCTGGCTCTCGGCGGCCAGTAGGCGGTGCACCGCCATGGCGCGGTCCATCGCCTCGGCGGTGACATCCAGCCAGCGGTGTCCCCGGAGCGCCTGCCACAGGATCTCGTATCCCTTCGGTGTGGGGGCGTTGTTCAGATATTCCAGCGAGGTCATCTGGCACGCGGCGAGGCGCCCTTCTGCCAGCAGCGTCTCGAAGCGCTTCCGGACGGCCTGGTGCCGAGCCTGAAGCACGTACACCGACGTGTCCGCCAGGTAGACCTGGCCGGCCATCAGGCCGCGGCCTCGCCGTCGCGGGCGTCCTCGGCGAGCCGGCTCAAGTCGCGCCCACCGCCGTAACGCCAGCCCTCGTCCGACTCGGCGAAGTCCATCTCGACCTGATCGAACGCGGCGACGATCTCCTTCGCCTGCCGCCGGACGGCGAAGGCGTGCAACGCGGCGTTGATGGTGGCGACCTTGGTGTCGGTGCCCAGCACCTCGCGGGCGGACTCCAGCCACTCATCGTTGACGTCCACCGTGATGCGGGTCATGCGTTCGACCGTACACCAGGAAGTGCTGGATCTGCGCACCAAGCTGCGCTTGAAATTGGTGCGTCAGGCGGCCGCCGACCCGCGCCAGGCGGCGGCGCCCGATGGTTGCGCGTTCAGCTCGGCCCAGGAGAGCCCCCGGTTGCGGGCTTCGCGGTACGCCCGCTGCGCCGGGAAGCGTCCGGCGTCGCCGGCGGCCCGCCAGCTCCGCTCCGGGTCCTGCTGGAATCGGTCATTCGGTTCGTGAGGCATGACCACTACCGTCCCAGAAAAACTTGTCCATGTATGGAAATGAATATGACGCAGGGTCGATGCCTCGGGTTCCCGTGAAGCGTCAAATTCCTGCGGCCCTCCGCCGGACCACACATCGTCATCCGTCGCTGGCGTGCCGCCCCACTACCCATCCGCCGCGGGTCTCAACCCCGGTGGGATCAGTTGATTACGCGAGCACGGGCGGTCCGGCCCGGCGTACCATGATCACGTGCTCGACCGGCGGGTCTTCCTCCATCTGGCGACCTGGCTGGGACAGTGGCCGGCGGGCCCGGGACTGCACGTGGTGCGGTCCCACCGCCGCGCCCGTCCGGCCTGGGACGGCCGCCTGCGCCCGGCCCTCGCGGTGACCGCCCACGGCAGCACCGTCCTCTCGGTCGCCGTCGATCGGGTGGAGGCGGTCCGGGCGCTGGTCCGGGGACGGCCGCCCGGCGAGTGGCTGCCCGCCCTCCCGGCGGCGGTCGGCACGCCCGACTTCATCTCGCACACGTCCGTCTTCCGCTGGTGCGCCGACCCGGCGCCGCTGCCCGAGGTGGGGGAGTGGGTGCCGCCCACGCTGCCCGGGCTGCCGCCGTGGCTGCGGCTGTTCGACCGGGAGGTGCTCGTGGTCCGGGGCGCCGACGGCGCGTACCGGGCCGGGGTGGGGATCAAGCGGCACGACTCGTACGGGCACGAGCTGGCGGTGGGCACGGTGCCAGCCGCGCGCGGGCGCGGCCTGGCCCGGCGGCTGGTCGCGCAGGCGGCGCGCCGGGTGCTGGACGAGGGAGCGATTCCCACCTACCTGCACGACCCGGGCAACGCGGCGTCCGGCCGGGTGGCCGAGGCGGCCGGCTTCCCGGATCGCGGCTTCACCGCGTTCGGCGTGTTCCCCCGCTGAGCCGGCCCGGCTCGGCGCGGACCGTGGATCCCGGGCCGGATCCACGGTCCGCAGCTCTCCCCCAGGCCCCGACACCGGTAACGCTATGTGTATTACCGACCGTGAACAAGGGGTGTGTTGCTGTCCGGTTGCGGACTCTCACCTGCGAAATCGCTGGCAGATGCGCGGGCGAGGTCAGTGACGCAGCGTGTGGATGAGGGCGAGCGCCTGCCGGGTGGCCGGCCGCAGCACGCGCAGCCGGGACAGGCCCACCAGCCGGTCCACGAGCGGCACCACGCCGTCGATGAGCTGGCGGGTCTTGACCTGCCCGTCCGAGCGGTCGTGCACCCAGTAGAGCACCACACCCATGTAGCCGAGCCAGAGCAGTTCGGGCAGGGCCTCGCGCAGCTCGTCGTCGAGCTTGACGGTGGACCCGGTGAGGGCCTCGCGGAACAGTGCTATCGACATGTCCCGCGGCTCCGACGACTCGGCGGAGAACGGGCTGAGCGGCGAGGTCGGCTCGGCCGCCGTCTTGAAGAAGGCGCCCGCGAACGCGTGGTACGGGCTCAGCACGTCGATGCCCGCGTGCAGCACCCCGGCCAGTCGCGCGGCGAACTCCCGCTCCCGGGCGAGCACCGGGCCGGCCGCCTCCCGGTGATCGCGCTGGGTGCCCGCGTAGAACTCCTGGACCAGGTGCTCCTTGGAGCCGAAGTAGTAGTAGGCGTTACCCACCGCCACGCCGGCCTCCTGGGCGACCGCCCGCATGGTGGTGCGCGCGTACCCGCGCTCGCGGAACAGCCGCATCGCGGTGTCCAGGATCAACTGGCGGGTCTGCTCACCCCGGGCCGTCGACCCCTGCCCACCCGCAGCGGTCGTCGGCGCACTCTGCTCGGTCATCGTCGTCACCGTATCCCGGTTCCCGGATCCGTTCGCGGACCGCGGAGGCCGCCGCCACCACCCGCCGGGCCAGCGGCAGCAGGTGCGGGCGGGCCAGCCGCTCGGCCGTACCCCGATGCTCGGCCAGCGCCCAGAGGCAGGCGAACCAGGCGCCGTCGCCGCTGTAGACCGCGCCCGTGTCGGCCACCACTGTCAGGTCCCGCAACGTCGCGTCGTGGTCGAGGCCGGGGAAGCGCCGCCGGGCCTCGGCGGACCCGGCCGGCACGAACTCCAGGGGTACGAGCTGGGGCCGCGAGGCGAGCCACCGCCGGGCGCCCCGGCACATCGGGCAGCCCGCGTCGAACAGGACGGTGAACCCGCGGATCCCACCGGCCCCGTGCCCGGTGGGATCCGACGGGCGCCCGCCCGGGGCGGACGTCACCGGGCCGGCGGGTTCGGGCCGCCTGCCGGTACGGGCCCACCCTGCGGCGGGAGGATACGGACCGGCGGCAGCGGCGGGTGGGTGGCCTGCTGCCGCAGGCGGCCGCGCCGGTAGCGGCCGAGCGCGAAGACGTTGAAGAAGTGCAGCGCGCCCAGTACCAGCAGGACCAGGCCCACCTTCATGGAGAGCTGCTCCAGCGCCTGGCTGGTGTCGCCGACCGGGCCGGTCTCCTTCATCGCCACCGTGACGTAGCCGAGGTTGAGCAGGTAGAAGCCGACCACGAGCAGGCTGTTGACCGCCTCGGCCAGCCGGCTGTCGGCGAACACGTCCTGCAGGAACACCAGCCCGTTGCGGGACAGTGCCCGGGCCACCCAGATGGTCAGACCGATGCTGACCGCGAGGTAGGCCAGGTACATCCAGACCTTCACGTCCATCCCCGTCGCCTCTCTTGAACGTGTTCAAATCAAGGACGCCCTGAGCGTACGACAGATTTTGAACGTGTTCAAGAGTGATGCGGTCAGCCGGTCAGGCCCAGCGTCTGCGCGGCGGCGCGGCCGTTGGCGTGGCTGGCGCCATGGGTGGCGACGAACGCGCGCGCGCCAGCCGGCCGCCACGCGCCCGGCCAGCCCATCTCGACCACTGTCACCTGATGCGTGGCGGCCAGCGCCTCGACCAGCTCCCGCGCGCCGGGCAGCCGGTGCAGGTGCCGCCCGACCAGCACGACCGGCCGGTCCCCGGCGAGCCGCCGCAGCTTCTCCGGGTCGGTCTCGCCCGCCACCGCGCGGGCCTGCTCGATCCCGGCGGCCAGGTGCGGGCCGAGCCCCCACGGCACCCGCCCCTCGGCGACGGTGGAGGTGGCGTGCACCTGCACCACCAGGGGTGCGGCGGCGCGGGTGAGGTCGCCCTCGACCCGTACCGCCCGCAGCGCGGCGGCGTAGCCGAGGCCGTCGGTGGCGGGCGGCGGGGCGTCGGCGGGGCCGGTGGCGGCGAGCGCGGCGGTCCGGCCGGCCGCCTCCTCGACCCGCTCGCGCGCCAGCCGCCCGTCGCCGATCGCCGCGACGATCTCGGCGGCGACCGACTCGACCAGCTCGGCGTCGACCCGGGCGCCGATGCAGAGCAGGTCCGCGCCGGCCGCCAGCGCCCGGACCGCGCCCGTGCCGACCCCGCCGGCGGCGAGCACCGCGCCCTTCATCTCCAGCGCGTCGGTGACTACCGCGCCGGTGAAGCCGTACTCGACGCGCAGCAGGTCGTGCAGGACCGCGCGGCTGAACGTGGCCGGGCCGTCGCCGGTCAGCGCCGGCACCCGGATGTGCGCGGTCATCACCGCGCGGACGCCCGCGTCGACCACCGCGGCGAACGGCGGCAGGTCCCGTTCCCGCAGGACGGCCGGCGGCACGTCGACTGTGGGCAGCTCGTGGTGGGAGTCGGCGACTGTGGCGCCGTGCCCGGGGAAGTGCTTGGCGCAGGCGGCCACGCCCGTCGACTGGAGGCCGGCGACGGCGGCGGCCGAGTGGACCGCCACCCGCTTCGGGTCGGCGCCGAACGAGCGGGTGCCGATGACCGGGTTCTCGTCGGCGGTGTTCACGTCGACGGTGGGCGCCAGGTCGAGCGTGACGCCGAGCGCGGCCAGCTCGGCGCCGATCGCCGCGTACACCTCGCGGGTCAGCGCAGGGTCGTCGACGGTGCCGAGCGCGGCGTTGCCCGGGTACGGGCTGCCGGTGGCGTGGGCCAGCCGGGTGACGTCGCCGCCCTCCTCGTCGATCGCGACGATCACGTCGGGGCGGCCGGCGCGCAGCGCCGCCGTGGACGCCGCGACCTGGGCCGGGTCGTGGATGTTGGTGCCGAACAGGGTGTGCCCGGCGAGCCCGTCGGCGAGCAGGTCGACCGCCCAGTCCGGCGGGACCGGACCCGGGTACGCGGCCAGCAGCGTGCCCAGCGCGAGCCGCCGGAGTCCTGGATCCTGACCCACGAGTATCCCCTTTCCCTGCCGGGTCGTCCGACCTTCGCGGATCGGGGCGGCCGATACGCTAACGGACGCCCCTCGGCAGGCGTTTTGTGGTTAGAAAACTTTACTGAAAATTGAGGACGACGGCATGAGTGCGACCCGGCTGCCCGGTACCCCCCGACTCCTGCGGGCGCTCAACGATCGTGCGGCGCTGGAGCTGCTGCTCGAACGCGGCCCGCTGACCCGGGCCCGGATCGGTGAGCTGACCGGGCTGTCCAAGGTCACCGCGTCCCAGCTCGTCGAGCGGCTGGAGGAGCGCGGCCTGGTCGCCCGGGTCGGCGAGCAGGCCGGCGGGCGGGGCCCGAACGCCCAGCTCTACGCCGTCCGGCCGGGCAGCGCGTACGTGGTGGGCGTGGACGTCGGCGCGGAGCGGGTGGTGGCGGCCTGCGCCGACATCACCGGTACGGTGGCCGGCCGGGTCGAGCAGTCCACGAAGGACACCGACGACCCGGTCGGGGTGGTGCACAACGCGGTGGTCCAGGCGGCCAGCAGCGCCGGGGCGGAGCTGTCCGCCGTCCGGCGCGTCGTGCTCGGCACCCCCGGCCTGGTGGACCCGCAGACCGGCGACATCACCTTCGCGTTCAACCTGCCGCGGTGGCACAGCGGCCTGCTCGCCGCGCTGCGCGAGGACCTGGACACCCCGGTCGTGTTCGAGAACGACGTGAACCTCGCCGCGGTGGCCGAGGCGCAGTCCGGCGCGGCCCAGGGCACTTCCGACTTCGTGCTGGTCTGGGTGGACGCCGGCGTCGGCCTGGCGATCATGCTGGGCGGGCGGCTGCACCACGGCAGCAGCGGCGCGGCCGGCGAGATCGGCTACCTGCCGGTGCCCGGCGCGCCCATCCCGCGCGACGTGTCCAAGCGGGCCAAGCCGGCATTCCAGCAGCTCGTCGGCGCCGACGCGGTACGCGCGGTGGCCGCCGAGCACGGCTTCGCCACCCCGAAGGCGGCGGAGCAGGGCGTCGCGGCGGCCCGGGCGGCCGAGGTGGTAAGCGCGGCGATCGCGGCCGGCACCGCCGGTGGGCCGATGCTGGACGAGCTGGCCCGCCGGCTGGCGCTCGGCGTGGCGAGTACCTGCGTGGTGCTGGACCCGCCGCTGGTGGTGCTCGCCGGCGCGGTCGGGCAGGCGGGCGGGGCGGCGCTGGCCGAGCGGGTGCAGCACGAGGTCGCCGCGATCACGCTCGTCCGGCCCCGGGTGGTGACCACCGGGCTGACCGAGGAGCCGATCCTGCGCGGCGCGCTGCGTACCGCGCTGGACGCGGTGCGCGACGAGGTGTTCGGCTCGACGGTCGGCTGACCGCGTCGTGCGCCCTGACGCCATGTGAAGAAATCCTTCATCATGGCGTCAGGGTTCGCAAGGAGTTGCCGGGCCTGCCCTTCCGTCACATCAGGTCGCGGCGGCGGAACACCGTGAACGCCGCGGCCACGAGCGCGCCGGTGAGCCCGAGCAGCACCACCAGACCCGACGGCCAGGTCACCGTGTACGAGCCGTCGCAGTAGCCGGAGATCCCGGGGCCGCAGGCGTTGCCGTCCCAGAGCCGCACCTCACCGGAGAGCCAGGCCGCCAGATAGCTGGACAGCATGTACCGGTCCGGCCGGCCCACCTGGAGGATCTGGAACACCAGCCGTGCCCCCAGCTCCCACACCACCACGTACGCGGCCACCGCGCCGAGCGCCGCCGACGTCAGCCGGCCCAGCGTGGCGACGGCGAAGCCGAGCGCCGCGGCGAGCAGCACCAGCACCAGGCCGCGCCCCCAGATCGCGGCGAGCGACGGCCAGAAGTCGCCACCGGTCCGCCCCACCAGACCGGACGCCTGGCCGATCAACCAGAACGCCCCGAGGTACGCCACCGAGGCCAGCACCGACAGGCCGACCAGCCCGCCCAGCAGCGTGCCCAGCTTCGCGGCGAGCACCGTCGACCGCCGGGGCCGCCACAGCAGCAGGTTGACCACCCCGCCCGAGTTCAGGTCGGCCCCGATGTACGAGGCGCCGACCAGGAACCCGAACAGCGTCAGGAACGCGATCAGGAAGTAGAGCAGCGGCTCGGCCTCCTTGGCGAAGACGAAGACACCGCTGAGGTAGTCGGCCGCGGTCGGCAGCTCGTCGAGCTGGGCCGGGTCGATCTGGGCGCAGTCGCGCGGCAGGTAGTCGTTCTCGGCCGGCGGGAGCGAGCCCTCCCGGATCCGCAGGCAGCGGTCGTACGTCATCTCCATCTCGCGGACGCTCTCCGCCGCCTGCGCCTGCGCGCGGCTCAGCTCCGCCGGGCTGGGCCGGTGCGAACCGGCGAGCGTGGTCACCACCGTCACCGCGAAGGCGGCAGCCAGCAGCACCACCATGAGCTGCACGAAGCGCCGGGCGGCCAGCCGCTCCAGCTCGGCACGGACCAGGTTCACGCGTCCACCTCCCGGCTCTCCCGGACGTCGAGGTCGATCACTCCGTCGCTCGGCGGCGCGCCGTCGACCTGCCGCGGCACCTCCACGCCCATGTGCTCGTGGTCGCCGGTCAGTTCCAGGAAGACGCTTTCCAGGTCCGGCCGCAGCGGGACCAGCTCGCGTACCCACACGCCCTGCTCGCCGAGCGTCCGGCTGATCGTCTCCGGATCCTCCACGCCGGTCACCACCAGGTGGTCCGGCCCGGCCGTCACCGACAGACCGGCCCGGCCCAGCAGGTCACCGGCCTGCTCCGGGTCGGCCACCCGCACCCGCCACTGGTGCTGGTCGAAGCCGGCCAGCACCTCCTCCACCGGCCCGTACGCGACCCGCCGCCCCCGGCTGACGATCGTCACGTGGTCGCAGATCAACTGGATCTCGGCCAGGATGTGGCTGGAGAGCAGCACCGTCACCCCGGCCTCGGCGAGCGACCGGGTCAGGTCGCGCATCTCCCGGATGCCGGCCGGGTCCAGCCCGTTCGCCGGCTCGTCCAGGATCAGCAGCTCCGGGTTCTTCAGCAGGGCCGAGGCGACCGCCAGCCGCTGCTTCATGCCCAGCGAGTAACCCTTGACCCGCTCGTGGCCCCGGTCCCGCAGCCCGACCTGCTCCAGCACCTCGTCCACCCGGACGGTCGGCACGCCACCGGCCACGGCCAGCAGCCGCAGCGTCCGGTGCGCGGTGAAGTTGGCGAAGAACTGCGGGCTCTCCACGATCGCGCCGAC
Source organism: Micromonospora sp. HB375 (assembly GCF_017872985.1). NCBI lineage: Bacteria > Bacillati > Actinomycetota > Actinomycetes > Micromonosporales > Micromonosporaceae > Micromonospora > Micromonospora sp. HB375. The sequence continues at coordinate 1,194,491 of NZ_JAGGJO010000001.1, forward strand.
CCGGCCGGCCACGTCCGGCAGGCGCTCGGGTGAATCGGCGCCCAGCACGCGCATCCGCCCGGCGTCCGGCCGGACCAGCCCGAGCAGCGCACGCAGCGTGGTGGTCTTGCCGGACCCGTTCGGCCCCAGGAAACCGTGCACCTGACCCGCCTCGACCAGCATGTCGAAGCCGTCGACGGCGACCCGCCGCCCCTGGCGCAGCGAGTGGAACGTCTTGCGGAGGCCGGCGATCTCGATGACCGCGCTCATCCGCGCGCCTTCCGGCAGCGGTCGGGCATGGGTGTCCTTCCGGAAGCGGTGACCAACGACACGGCGCCCCACCCTATGGTGGCGACGCCTCCCGTGGGGGGCACCGTGCCGGATGCGTGATTGGATGGTGCGGTGACTGGTGACCTGATCCCCGGCGCCCCGGGCGCCCCCGCCCCCTCGACCGTGGACGCGGATCTGGTGGTCAGCCTCGACGGGGTCGGCGTCAAGCGTTCCGGCACGGCGCTGGTGCACGACGTCGACTGGCGGGTCGAGCTGGACGAACGGTGGGTGGTGCTCGGGCCGAACGGCGCGGGCAAGACGACACTGCTCAACCTGGCCTCCGGCCGGCTGTACCCGACCAACGGCGTCGCCCACGTGCTCGGCGAGCGCATCGGCCGCACCGACGTCAACGAGCTGCGTACCCGCATCGGCCTGTCCACCGCGACGCTCGCCGAGCGGATCCCCGCCGACGAGCGCGTCACCGACGTGGTGGTGACCGCCGCATGGTCGGTGGTGGGCCGCTGGCGGGAGAGCTACGACCGCACCGACGAGGCGCGCGCCGCCGCGCTGCTGCGCCAGCTCGGTGTCGGGCACCTCGCCGACCGCGCGTACGGCACGCTGTCCGAGGGCGAGCGCAAGCGGGTGCAGATCGCCCGCGCCCTGATGACCGACCCGGAGCTGCTGCTGCTCGACGAGCCGGCCGCCGGGCTCGACCTGGGCGCGCGCGAGGACCTGGTGGCCCGGCTGGCCGAGCTGGCGTACGACCCGGACGCGCCCGCGATGGTGCTGGTCACCCACCACGTCGAGGAGATCCCGCCGGGCTTCACGCACGCGCTGCTGCTGCGCGAGGGCGGCGTGGTGGCGCAGGGCCTGCTCGGCGACGTGCTCACCGCCGACAACCTGTCGAAGACGTTCGGCCTGCCGCTGGTGGTCACGCGGTCCGGCGACCGCTGGGCCGCCCGCGCCGCCTGAGCGACGGGACGGACACCGTGCCGCAGACCCGGATCGCCGTCGTCGGCAGCGCCAACATGGACCTGGTCGGCATCGGCGCGGCGCTGCCCCGGCCGGGTGAGACGGTGCTGGGCAGCGACTTCGTCATGCTGCCCGGCGGCAAGGGCGCCAACCAGGCCGTCGCCGCGGTACGCGCCGGCGCCTCCTGCGTCTTCCTCGGCGCGATCGGCTCGGACTCGTTCGGCGTGACGCTGCGGGCCCGGATGACAGCGGCCGGCGTGGACACCGGGCACCTGCGCGTGGTCTACGGCCCGTCCGGCGTCGCCCTGGTCATGGTCGGCGGCGCGGGGGAGAACGCCATCCTGGTCACGCCGGGCGCGAACGCCGCGTTCACGTCGCCGACCGCCGACGAGCTTTCCGCCGTACGCGATGCGGACGTGCTGGTCGCGCAGCTGGAGGTGCCGGTCGAGACGGTGACCGAGGCGGCGCTCGCGGCCCGGTCGGCGGGCACCCGGGTGGTGCTCAACGCCGCGCCGGCCCGGCCGGTGCCGGCCGAGCTGCTGGCGGCCACCGACCTGCTCGTGGTGAACGAGCCGGAGGCGCAGGCGCTGACCGGTCGCGGCCGGGACGAGCCGGCGGCGCTGCTGGATCTGGTGCCCCGGGCGGTGCTCACGCTCGGCGGCGACGGCGCCTGGTACGTCGACCGGGAGCGGCCGGCGACGCACGTGCCGGCGGTGCCGGTGGACGTGGTCGACTCGACCGCCGCCGGCGACGCGTTCACCGCGGCGCTCGCCGTGGCCTGGGGTGAGGGGCGGGACCTGGCCGACGCGGTGCGCTGGGCGGCGGCCGCCGGTGCGGCGTGCGTACGCAAGCTCGGCGCCTCGGTGGCGCTGCCGCACCGCGCGGAGATCGACGAGCTGTTCGCCGACTGTTAAGAAGGGCCCCTTTCACTACCGGAGGCGTTAACAAGGGGCCCTTCCTTACACCTCGTCGGTGAGGCGTTCGCCGCGGCGGCGCAGCATGCCGAGCCCGGGGATGCCGGCGACCGCGAGCTTGAGGTCGCGGGTGACGTCCAGCAGGTCGTGCAGGTCCGGGCCGACCCGGTCCAGCGTGGCCAGGATCGGCAGCACGTCCGAGGTGAGGTGGTCCTTGAGCTTCGGCAACTCGTCCACGAGACGGATCGCTGCGGTCACCTCCTCCGGGCTGAGCTGCTCCACGAAACGTGCCGCCATCGGCGCGGCCCGGCGCAGCGTCGACTCGTACGCGGCCAGCAGCTCGTTCGCGACGCCGGTGGCCTTCTCGGCGGTGGCGAGGGTGCCCGCCGCCCGCGCGGTCACCGTCTCCGCCTCGGTGACCACACCGGCCGCGCTGCGGGCCACCCGGTCCGCCTCGCCGACCACGGTGGCCGCCGCCGCGGAGACCCGCTGCGCCTCGCCGACCACCACCGTCGCGGCGGCGGCCACCTCGGTCGCCGTGTCGATCGCCGCGGTCGCGGCGGCACTGATCACCGCCACCTCGCGGACCGCCGTCTCGGCGTCGGCCAGCACCCGGTCGGTGCGGTCGAGCGTGCCCTCGATCCGGTCCACCACTCCGTCGATCCGCCGGACCAGCGCCTCGACCTGGTCGAGGACGGCGAAGGCGCGAGCGGGTACCGAGGCCATCGTGGCGGCGGAGCCGAGCGCCTGGTCCACTGCGGTACGGGTGAGGCCGAGCAGGGCGCCGGGCCGGGGGAGAGGGATCGCCATGGCTTCCAGTGTGCGGCGTCGCGGCCAGTGCCGCCCGGCGGCAGCCGGGCGGCGAAGGTCACGCCGGGCCGCCGACGCGGCGTAGGGTGCCGGCATGCCCACCCCCGGCCCGGCGTCGCGGCGAACGCTCGCCTGCGGCGTGGTCGCGCTGCTCGCCGTCGTCCTCGGCGCCCTGCTCCTGGTCCGCGCCGACGCCGGGCTGAGCACCGCGCGGGCGACGGTGGCCGGGGTGCCGCTGACCGAGGTACGGGCCGACGGCGGGGCCGGTGACCTGCGGCCCGGGGTGGTGATCGCGCACGGCTTCGCCGGGTCGGCCCGGCTGATGCGGCCGCTGGCCGACTCGGTGGCCCGCCAGGGCGGCGTCGCGGTGCTGCTGGACTTCGCCGGGCACGGCGCCAGTGGGTCCCGGCTGCCCGGCGCCGGGCGGGACGACGAACGCGCCCGGGCGCGGCTGCGGCACGACCTGGACGTGGCGGTCGGGTGGCTGCGCGGGCGTCCCGGCGTCGACAGGGACCGGATCGTCCTGGTCGGGCACTCGATGGGCGCCGGCGCTGTCGTCCGGTACGCGGTGGCGCATCCGGAGATCGACCGGACGGTGGCGATCTCGCTGCCCGACGGCGGTGACGTGCCGGCCGGCTGGCCGGGGAACCTGACGCTGGTGGTGGGCGGGCTGGAGTTCGCCGGCTTCCGCCAGGCCGTCGACGAGGCGACCCGGGACGCGCCACCGGGTTCCCGGGCGCGGGTGGTGGCGCCCGGCGTCGAGCACGTGTCGGTGCTGTTCGCGCCGCGTACCCACGCCGCGGTGCTCGACGCGCTCCCGGGCCGTACCGGCGGGCCGGAGCCGTCCCCGCTGACCCGGCCGGGCGGCGCCGGGCTGCTGCTGGCCGGGCTCGCGCTGGGTTTCGTGCCGCTTGCGGCCCTGCTGCCGCGCCGGACGCGGCCGGGCGCGGGCGGTCCGCGTACCGGCTGGTGGCTGGCCGCGACGGTGCCGGCGGCCGGGCTGGGCGCGGTGTCCGCCGCGCTGCTGCCGACCGCCCGCCTGCCGCTCGCCGTGGGCGGATACGTCGCCGTGTTCCTGCTGCTCACCGGCGTGCTGCTGGCCGCCGCGGCACGCTACGCGCGCCCCGGTGGGACACCGCCGACCGCGAGCGGCGTCCGGTCCGCGGTGGTCGCTGTCGCGTTCCTCGGGTACGCGGTGCTCGCCGTCGCGCTGCCGCTTCATCTCGGGCTCACCTCGACCGTGCCGGTCGGGGCCCGGTGGTGGCTGCTGCCCCTGGTGGCGTTCTGCTGCCTGGTGTTCCTGCTCGGCGCCGAGCGGCTCGCGGGCGGCGACGGCCTCCGCTACGCGGCCACCGGCGGCATCGCCGTGCTGTTGCTGGCCGCCGCGGCGGTGCTCGGCCTGGCGCCCGGGTTCGTGCTGCTGGTGGTGCCGCTGTTCGCCGCGCTGGTGGCCTGGCAGGCGGCCTGGGCCGCGGTGTTGCGCCGCCGGGCCGCGCCGTGGTGGCTCGCGCCGCTGCTCGGGGCGGTGCTGCTGGCCTGGCCGATCGCGACCACGCTGCCGCTGGCCTGACCGGCGCGAAGCGGCTCAGCGCCGGTCGGTCTGCTGTTCCACGGCACGTTGCACGGCCCGGTAGATCTGCCCGAACCGCAGCGCGTCGGGCGTGCGGACCAGCATCGTCTCCCGGCCGTGGTGCTGCACCCACAGTTCGTGCACCCGGTTGCCGCGCTCGTAGGAGCGGTCCAGCCAGCCGAGTGGCACCTCCAGGAACGGAGTGAGCGCCAGGCCGATCACCACGAACGCGGCCAGGATGATCAGGGCCAGTTTCCACTCGCCCCGGTCCTGCGCCGACCAGGCGAGGGAGAGCACGCAGACCACGGCGACGAGTGGTGGCAGCGACAGCAGCAGGACCAGCACCCCGCGTCCCAGCACCCGTCCCCGGACCGCGAGGGTGGTGGCGCCGCGCTCGTGCCAGACGTACGTGACGTCGGCGAGCGCGACGACCCGACCACCCGCGTGGATCGCGTCCGAGGTGACCTGCACCGCGTCGTCCCGGTAATAGAGGGCCATAAATCAGCCTAACCGCGTGTGTCGACACCGGACGGTCGAGCGTCGGTAGGGTGACGGTATGGCGGACCGGAACGGGGCCGGAACCGGCGGCGACGAGCAGGCGCGCAACGTCGAGGTGGTCAAGCGCTACCTGCGAACCTTCGTGACGAAGGACCTGACCGAGCTGGCCGAGGTGGTCGACGAGGACGTGGAGATCTACGGTTCCGGCGTGGCGGTACGCGGTCGCCGCTATCCGGAGGCCGCCGTCTCCTCGCCCGGCCTGACCGTGCTCGACCAGGAGATCCAGGAGATCTTCGCGGCCGGGGACCGGGTGGTGGTGTCGCTGGCGCAGACGTACCGGCGGGACGCGACAGGGGCGACCACCGTGCAGAGCGCCTGCAAGATGTACCGCCTGGCCGGCGGCCGGATCGTCCAGTTCTGGGGCGAGCAGGACACCTACGGCCTGTTGCGCGGGCTGGGCCTGCTGCCGGACGAGCCGATCACGTTCTGACCCGTCGCGGCAGGACCGGTCGCGGCAGGGTCGGCCGCGGGACGACCGGGCGCGGCCGGCAGGCTCTCCATGGCCCGCTGCACCGCCCGGTAGATCTGGCCGAAGCGCATCGCGTCCCGGGTGTGCAGCAGCCGCACCGGACGACCCCGCCAGTCGGCCCACATCTCCATCTCCCGGCTGCCCCGGGCGTAGGAGCGGTCCAGGTACTCGAAGAGGAAGTCGGCCACCGGCCCGACGGCCAGGCCGATCAGCACCGAGATCCCGACGATGGCGATGGTGACCACCGCCGAGCGTTGCAGCCACACGGCCAGCCCGATGCCCAGCACGGCGGTGACCAGCGGCCCGGCGATCGCGGCCCCGATCGCGCCGCGCCCGGCGAGCACCCGCCACGAGCGTTCGCCCCGCCGGTGCCACACGGTGGTGAGTTCGGCGAGCGGGTAGGTGCGCCCGTCCACCCGTACCGTGGTGGAGGTGACCTGGACGGACCGGTCGTCGAAGTAGGTGATCATGGCTCACTCCCGGTGGCGGGGCGGCGGTGACTCCGGCGGCTACCTGGGGAGTCGCCGACACCACACTGTCTACCCCAACGAGGCGAGCCGTAAGGTTGGCACGCGACTTCGACGAGGAAGTGAGGGCAGCGTGGGCGAGTTCGTCAAGCTGGAATCCAAGGACGGCATCGGCACCATCCGGCTGGAGCGGCCGCCGATGAACGCGCTCAACACCCAGGTGCAGGAGGAGTTGCGCGCCGCCGCTGCGGCGGCCACCGCCGACGCCGAGGTCCGCGCCGTCATCGTGTACGGCGGCGAGAAGGTCTTCGCGGCCGGCGCGGACATCAAGGAGATGGCCGACATGTCCTACGTGGACATGGCGGAGCGCGCGGCCGACCTGTCCAGCGCGCTCGGCGCGATCTCCCGTATCCCCAAGCCGGTAGTGGCCGCGATCACCGGGTACGCGCTCGGCGGCGGCTGCGAGCTGGCGCTGGCCTGCGACTGGCGGATCGTGGCCGAGGACGCCAAGCTCGGCCAGCCGGAGATCAAGCTCGGCATCATCCCGGGCGCGGGCGGCACCCAGCGGCTGGCCCGCCTGGTCGGCCCGGCCCGCGCCAAGGATCTGATCATGACCGGGCGGATGGTCGACGCCGCCGAGGCGCTGCGGATCGGCCTGGCCGACCAGGTGGTGCCCGCCGCGGAGGTCTACGACGCCGCGGTGGCGTACGTGAAGCCGTTCCTGACCGGGCCGGCGCAGGCGCTGCGGGCGGCGAAGGCGGCCGTCGACGCGGGTCTGGACATGGACCTCACCTCGGGCCTGGCCTGGGAGAGTCAGCTCTTCGCGGCGCTGTTCGCCACCGACGACCGGCGCGAGGGCATGACCGCGTTCGTGGAGAAGCGCAAGCCGGGCTTCACCGGCCGCTGACGCGAGAGCTGTTCACATCTGCGCTACCGGCCAGTAGCGTGACCCCGGTCGGTCGATGAAGGGGAATGGCATGACGGAACGGGTCGAGGGCCACGGCGGCGATCTGGCGCTCGCGGCACTACGCGCGCACGGCGTACGGGAGATGTTCACGCTCTCCGGCGGGCACGTCTTCCCGCTCTACGACGCCGCCCACAAGGCGGGCTTCCCCCTCTACGACGTGCGGCACGAGCAGTCCGCCGTGTTCGCCGCCGAGGCGGTGGCCAAGCTCCAGCGCCGCCCCGGCCTGGCCGTGCTCACCGCCGGCCCCGGCGTCACCAACGGCGTCTCCGGCCTGACCAGCGCGTTCTTCAACGCCTCGCCGGTGCTGGTGCTCGGCGGGCGGGCCCCGCAGTTCCGCTGGGGCTCGGGCAGCCTCCAGGAGATGGACCACCTGCCGCTCGTCGCGCCGGTGACCAAGCACGCCGAGACGGTGTTCAGCGCCGACGACATCCCGCGCGCCGTGTCGGCGGCGCTGACCACCGCGCTCACCCCGCACCGCGGCCCGGTGTTCCTGGACTTCCCGCTGGAGGCGGTCTTCTCGGTCGGTGACGCCGACCTGCCGGCGGTCACGCCGCCGGCACCGATCGAGCCGGACCCGGACGAGGTCGCGAAGGCGGCCCGCCTGATCGCCGGCGCGTCCCGGCCGGTGATCATCGCCGGCTCCGACGTGTACGCGGGCGACGCCGTCGAGGCGCTGCGTGCCGCCGCCGAGTCGCTGCGGGTGCCGGTGTTCACGAACGGGATGGGCCGGGGCGCGCTGCCGCCGGAGCACCCGCTCGCGTTCGCCAAGGCCCGCCGGGTCGCGCTCAAGGGCGCCGACGTGGTCGTGGTGATCGGCACCCCGCTGGACTTCCGGCTCTCCTTCGGCGACTTCGGCGACGCGCAGGTCGTGCACGTGGTGGACGCGCCCAGCCAGCGGGCCGGGCACGTGCAGCCGGCCGCCGCGCCCGCCGGTGACCTGCGGCTGATCCTCGGCGCGTTCGCCGACCACACCGGTGACCGGGCCGACCACGCCGACTGGATCGCCGAGCTGCGTACCGCCGAGGACGCGGCGAAGGCCCGCGACGCCGAGGAGATGGCCGCCGAGAGCGACCCGATCCGCCCGGCCCGCGTCTACGGCGAGCTGCGCAAGGTGCTCGCCCCGGACGCGGTCACCATCGGCGACGGCGGCGACTTCGTGTCGTACGCCGGGCGCTACCTGGAGCCGGCCCAGCCCGGCACCTGGCTCGACCCCGGCCCGTACGGGTGCCTCGGCACCGGCATGGGCTACGCGATGGGCGCCCGGATCAGCCACCCGGACCGGCAGATCTGCGTGCTGATGGGCGACGGCGCGGCCGGCTTCTCGCTGATGGACGTGGAGTCGCTGGTCCGGCAGAAGCTGCCGGTGGTGATCGTGGTCGGCAACAACGGCATCTGGGGGCTGGAGAAGCACCCGATGCGGGCGATGTACGGCTACGACGTGGCCGCCGACCTCCAGCCCGGGCTGCGCTACGACAAGGTGGTCGAGGCGCTCGGCGGCGGGGGCGAGACGGTGGAGAAGGCGGCCGACCTCGGGCCCGCGCTGGGGCGCGCGTTCGACTCGGGCGTGCCGTACCTGGTGAACGTGCTGACCGACCCGGCTGACGCGTACCCCCGGTCGTCGAACCTGGCCTGACCGCGGCGCGTGCGGGGCCGTCCGCCGGGTGACCGGCGGGCGGCCCGCGGCGCGTGTCAGACCTCGGGGCGGTCCCGGTCGTCCGGGCGGCGCAGCTCCTCCTCGCGGCGGCGCAGGTCCTCCTCCCACAGCCGCAGCCGTTCCTGGTCCTCGCGGCGGGACCGCTCGTCGAGCGAGGCGAGGAACTCCGGGTCGTCGTCCGGGGCGAGCGGGCGACCGGCCGGGGCGGCGGGCCGGGCCGCGCCGGTGACGCCGGTGGTTCCGGCCGGGCGCTCGCGGCCCACCAGGAACCAGGCGATCGAGCCGACCAGCGGGAAGAACAGAATGATCAGCACCCAGATCATCCGGGGCAGCGCCTTGACCTTCTCCTCGTCGGCGGAGAGGCAACTGATCAGCGCGACGACCGCGAGGACGATCTGAACCAGGAAGAGCAGCACGTAGAGGCGGGCCATGCCCCATGATGGCTCACCCGCGCACGTCAGCGCACCCCGCCCAGCACGTGCGCCACGCCGAGCACCGCAAGTCCGGCCGCCCCGATCGCGGTCAGCGGCACCGACCAGCTGTCGAACCGCCGCGGCCCTGCGCCGGTGGCCCGGTGCCACGTCACCACGAGCACGGCGAGCCAGACCAGGAGCGCTGCTCCGGTCAGCAGCGCGTCGAGGACCCGGCCGGTGAACGCCAGCCGGAGCTGCAGCAGCAGCACCGCGGTCAGCGTGAGCAGCGTCCGCCGCCAGGCCAGCCGGGTGCGTTCGGGTTGCAGGCCGGGGTCGCGGGTCATCCCGCGCCGCCCAGCAGCACGGCGGCCACCAGCAGCAGCGCGCCGATCGCGACGATCAGCGCCAGCACGGCTGGGAAGCGGGACGCGGGCAGTTCCTCGTCCAGCCGCATGGCCCGCTCGGTGCGCGCCCAGTGGTCGACCGCCCGGATCGAGACGGTCGCGCCGAGCAGCAGCAGCGCGATCGCGAGCGCCTCGCGCAGGTGGGCCAGGCGCAGCGGCGGGAGGAACTGCGCCGCGGCGAGCCCGCCCGCCACCAGCGCCAGGCCGGTACGCAGCCAGGCCAGGAACGTCCGTTCGTTCGCCAGCGAGAAGCGGTAGTCCGGCGGGTTGCCGACCGAACGCAGCTCACGCGGGTCGAACCAGTTCTTGATCGACTCCCACACGCTGCCGATTATCCGCTTTGCCCCACGCCTAGCCTGGGGGGATGACCGATCTTGACGCGCGTGAGCTGCGCGCCGCCTACGACGCACAGATCCGACCGGAGCTGCCGGACCCGCTGCCGGACGGGGTGACGGTGGAGCGCGACGGCCCGCTGTTCCGCGTGCTCGGCCTCGACCACCGCGGCTTCCTCACCTACCGGACGCTGGACGGCCTGGCCGGCGCCGAGCTGGACGCGCTGATCGCCCGGCAGGTCGAGGTCTTCCGGGCCCGGGGCGAGTCGGTCGAGTGGAAGCTCGCCGGTCACGACGAGCCGGCCGACCTGGGCGACCGGCTGCGCGCCGCCGGCTTCGTGCCGGAGGACCAGGAGACCGTGGTGGTCGGGCCGGTCGCGCCGCTCGCCGCCGCCGTTCCGGTGCTCCCCGAGGGGGTACGCCTGCGCGAGGTCACCAGCCGGGCCGACCTGGAGCGCATCGCCGCCATGGAGGAGGAGGTCTGGCGGGAGGACCGCAGCCACCTGGTGTACGGGCTGGCCCGGGAGGTCGAGGCCGATCCGCAGTCGATCACGATCGTGGTGGCCGAGGCCGGGGAGACGGTGGTCAGCGCCGGCTGGATCCGCTACCAGCGCGGCACCGGCTTCGCCAGCCTCTGGGGCGGCTCGACGCTGCCGCAGTGGCGCAAGAAGGGCATCTACCGGGCGCTCGTGGCGTACCGGGCGCGGCTGGCGCAGCAGCGCGGCAAGACGCTGCTGCAGGTGGACTGCTCGCCGGACAGCCGGCCCATCCTGGAGCGGCTCGGACTCGTTGCGGTCACCACCTCCACGCCGTACGTCTACACTCCGTGATCATGGAACGGTTGACGGCGGACGAGCGGCTCACCCTGAAGACCGGTGCGTTCGGCGCGGTCTTCCTGGTCTCCAACGCCGTACCCGGGGTGCTGGCGATGGTGCGGGAGAGCTTCGCCGCCTCCGGGGCGCTCGCCGAGGTGGGGGGCGTGGTCAAGGAGGCGCTCACCACCGGCCCGCTGCCGCAGCTGCCCCGGGACTCGGCCCTGGAGGTCGAGTCCGTGGTGCTGCCCGCGCTGGGCCGGTCGATGGAGATCCTCCGGGCCAAGTCGCCCGCCGACGCCGAGACGTACCGGTCGGTGGTGCTGGCCGCCGCGGAGCGGGTGGCGCAGGCGCACCGGGGGATCGAGCCCGCCGAAGCGGCGGCGATCGAGAAGATCACGCAGGCGCTGGCCGGATCGGTCTGATGCCGGTGACCTGCGTCACTGCGGGCGGCCGGGGCCGTCATGCTACTTGCGGGTAACATTGCGCTCGTGGGGAAGTGCACAGCTGCCCGCGGTTGACCCACGTTCCGTCACGCGGGAGGCTGCGCCCGTGACCGGGCGAGTGATCGCTACACCAAACAGGAGGGTCGTCGAAGCGCGATGAATATCGTCGTACTCGTCAAGCAGGTGCCTGATTCGGGCGCGGACCGCAGCCTGCGTTCTGACGACAACACCGTCGACCGCGGTTCGGCGAACAACGTGATCAATGAGATGGACGAGTACGCCATCGAAGAGGCGTTGAAGATCAAGGAAGCGCATGGTGGTGAGGTCACCATCCTGACGATGGGTCCGGACCGGGCGACCGAGTCGATCCGTAAGGCGCTGTCCATGGGCCCGGACAAGGCCGTCCACGTCGTCGATGACGCCCTGCACGGCTCCTGCGCGGTGGCCACCTCGAAGGTCCTCGCCGCCGCGCTCGGGCAGTTGAACGCCGACCTGGTCCTGTGCGGTGCGGAGTCGACCGACGGGCGGGTGCAGGTGATGCCGCACATGATCGCCGAGCGGCTGGGTGTGGCCGCCCTGACCGGCGCGCGGAAGCTGACCGTGGACGGCTCGACGCTGACGGTGGAGCGGCAGACCGAGGAGGGCTACGAGGTGGTGACCGCCTCGACCCCGGCTGTGGTCTCCGTGTGGGACACGATCAACGAGCCGCGGTACCCGTCGTTCAAGGGCATCATGGCGGCGAAGAAGAAGCCGGTGCAGACGCTCTCCCTGGCCGATGTGGGCGTGGCCCCGGCGGAGGTGGGCTTCGACGGCGCCACCAGCGCGGTGGTGGAGCACTCCAAGCGCCCGCCGCGCTCCGGCGGCGAGAAGATCACCGACGAGGGCGACGGCGGCGTGAAGCTGGTCGAGTTCCTCGCCACCGAGAAGTTCGTGTGAGAGGTCGCTGACATGTCTGAGGTTCTCGTCGTCGTCGAAGCCACCCGGGAGTTCGGCGTCAAGAAGGTCACCCTGGAGATGCTCACCCTCGCCCGCGAGCTGGGCACCCCGAGCGCCGTCGTGCTCGGTGGTCCTGGTGCCGCGCAGGCGTTGAGCGGCAAGCTGGGTGAGTACGGGGCGGAGAAGATCTACGCGGCCGAGGGTGAGGAGATCGACGGCTACCTGGTGGCCCCGAAGGCGACTGTGGTCGCCGACCTCGTCGCGCGGGTGCAGCCGGCGGCGGTGCTGCTGGCGTCGTCGCAGGAGGGCAAGGAGATCGCCGCGCGGCTGGCGGTGAAGCTGGACAACGGCATCCTGACCGACGTGGTCGGCCTGGCCGCGGACGGCACCGCCACCCAGGTGGCGTTCGCCGGCTCCACCATCGTCAAGGCGAAGGTCACCAAGGGCCTGCCGCTGGTCACCGTCCGGCCGAACTCGCTCAACCCGGTCCCGGCCGCGGCCAGCCCGGCGGTGGAGCAGCTCACCGTGTCGGTCACCGACGCGGACAAGCTCGCCAAGGTCGTGGAGCGGGTCGCCGAGCAGAAGGGCTCCCGCCCCGAGCTGACCGAGGCGTCGGTCGTCGTGTCCGGCGGGCGGGGTGTCGGTAACGCGGACAACTTCAAGCTGGTCGAGGAGATCGCCGACCTGCTCGGCGGCGCGGTCGGCGCGTCCCGCGCGGCAGTCGACTCCGGCTACTACCCGCACCAGTTCCAGGTCGGCCAGACCGGCAAGACCGTGTCTCCGCAGTTGTATGTCGCGCTGGGTATCTCCGGGGCGATCCAGCACCGGGCCGGCATGCAGACCTCGAAGACCATCGTCGCGGTCAACAAGGACGCCGAAGCGCCGATCTTCGAACTCGCCGACTACGGCGTGGTCGGCGACCTGTTCAAGGTCGTCCCCCAGGCCGCCGAGGAGATCCGCAAGCGCAAGTGAGCGTCGCGTGAAAAGGCCGCCGCCCGGTGCACCGGGCGGCGGCCTTTCTCGTAGGGAGCTGATCGGCGGGCCGGGGAGCTGAGCCGGCCCGCCGATCAGCCCGTCAGGGTGCCCCTCAGCAGGCTGTCGCCGGAGTGGCCGGGCTTGTTGTCGTACTGCTCCGCGCTGACGTCGACAACGGTGTAGGTGCGCAGGTCGACGTTCGGGGGGATCGGCAGCAGCGCGTCCCCCGAACCGTTGCTCAGCGTACCCACGGAGAACATCTTCATCGTGTTCGGATCGATCAGCCAGACCTCGTAGTACCCCGGAACGCTCGGGAGATTCGCCACGTGCAGATGCAATCGATTGTCACCGAGCACCCGGGCGTCGCCGGAGGCGTCCTTCGGCGTCGAGCCGAACGCGGCGAGCGGCGCGCTGGCCACCACCGGCGGGTCGGGGTCGGCCGGCTCGCCACCGCCGCCGCCGAGCACCGCGGCCGTGCCGGCCACGCCGATCACCGCGGCGGCGGTGGCGGTGACCGCCGTGGTCGCCCACCCCGGCCAGCGCCGGCTCCGCCGCGGACGACGTGCCACCACGGGTACGGCAGCCGGCTCCACCGGGTCGGCCGGGCGCGGCAGGCGCCGCTCGGTCAACGCCGGCAGCTCCTCGGCGGCCCGGATCTCGGCCACGATGCCCTGCCAGATGTGCTCCGGCGGGTCGGGCAGCTCCGCCAGGCCCTGCGTGCCCGCGCCGAGCCCGGCGACGTGCTGGAGCGTCTCCATCTCGCCCCGGCAGTGGTCGCAGGTGCCCAGATGGGTGGCCTCGCCGTCAGCCGCCTCGCTCTCACCGAGCGCCAGAAAGACCAGCCGGTCGTGGTCCAGGTGCTGCACCGTCCACCTCCCATCTGCGTTTCAGGCTCTGCATGCCGCGTCTGATGTGACTCTTGACGGTGCCGAGCGGCACTCCGGTCACCGCCGCGATCTGCTGATGTGTCAGGTCGTCGTAGAACGCCAGCTCCAGCATCCGGCGCTGCTCGTCGGGGAGCCGGGCCAGCTCGTCGGCGACCACCAGCCGGTCGACCACCGTGTCCGGGTCGGGGCCGGTGGAGACCGGTTCCGGCAGTTGCTTCACCGTCTCGACCACCCGGGTCTCCCGGGCTGAGGCCCGGATCCGGTCGACCACCTTGCGCCGCCCGATTCCGAGCAGCCAGCCGACCAGTGAGCCTTTCGCCGGGTCGAACGTCTCCCGGCCGAGCCAGGCGGCGACGAACGTCGCCTGGGTCACGTCCTCGGCGTCACTGCGGTTCACGAGCGTCGTGGTGGCCAGGTGCAGCACCGCCCGCCCGTACCTGTCGTACGCCTCTCGCAGGGCCGCCTCGTCGCCGTCGCGGAACCGGGTGGCGAGGTCGTCCTCGCCCGGCGGTTCGGGGCCCTGCCTGGCCGCCGTCACCGGGCGGCTCGCCTTCCGTGGGGCATGCCCGACTGTAACTCCCACAGCCCCCGCCCCACTCTCCCGGTGTGTCCGTCACGACCCTCGTCACCTCTCCTTCGTCGCCGGAGGCTCCGGCGGATGCGCCCGGAGACCGGAAAAAGAAATCGGATCCGGGCGCATCCGGGGGCCACGGAGCCGGCGTAACCCGTTCTGCAAGCCAGGCCTGACGAATCAGCATGAACTACCAGGAGGCAGACAATGCAGTACGCGATGTTCCGTCGGGTCGCCGCGGGCGGCGCGGTGGCCGCCCTCACCTTCGCCGGCGTCGGCGCCGCCACCATGAGCCCGGCCTACGCCGCCTCGTCGAAGGTCTCCGTGGTCCACGGCATTCCGGACACCCCGGTCGACGTGTACGTCAACGGCGAGAAGACGCTTAACAACTTCAAGCCGGGCGACGTGGCCGGCCCGCTCACCCTGCCCGAGGGGGAGTACGACATCGCCCTGACCAAGCCCGGCGAGGCGATCGACAAGGCGATCCTGAAGGTGGACGACGCCGCGGTGCCGGGCGGGGCGAACATCAGCCTCGCCGCGCACCTGAGCGCCGACGGCAACCCGCAGATCACGCCGTTCGTCAACGACGTGTCCAAGGTGGGCGCCGGCAAGGCCCGGCTGATCGTCCGGCACACCGCGGCCGCCCCGGCCGTCGACGTGCGGGCCGGCGGCAAGCCGGTCTTCGAGGACCTGACCAACCCGAAGGAGGCCAAGGCGGACGTGGCCGCCGGCTCGGTGAAGGCGGACGTGGTGCTGGCCGGCACCGACACCGTCGCCATCGGCCCGGCCGACCTGAACCTCAAGGAGGGCACCGCCACCATCGTCTACGCGATCGGCTCGGCCGAGGCGAAGAACCTGAGCGTGGTCGCCCAGACCATCACCGGCCTGCACTCGGCTCCGGGCGGCGTGCCCAGCGGCACCGGCGGCCAGGCCGGCACCGGCGTGGACACCTGGTGGTACGTGCTGGCCGGGGCCGGCGTGCTGCTCCTGGTCGGCGGCGGTGCGCGGGTGGCGGCAACCGCCCGGGCCGGTCGCCGGTGACGGTGCGCAACCGCGGGGCGCTGGCGGCGATGGCCGCCGGCGCCGCCGCGCTCACCCTGGCGGGCGTGGTGGCGTGCGGATCCGAGCCCGCCGAGGACGTCGGCGGCGACGAGGTGACGGCCCTGGCCAGTGCCACTCCCACGCCGGCCCCGGCGGCGACCGGCGGCGGTTCGGTTCCGGTGAACCCGGGCACGCTGCCCGCCGGCAGTGAGATCGTGCCGCCGGTGAAGCTGAGCATCCCGCCGATCCGGGTCACCGCCACCGTCAACCCGGTGGGCGTCAACGAGCGCACCGACGAGTTCGACGTCCCGCCCAGCGTGGACCAGGTCGGCTGGTACCGCTACGGCCCGGGCCTGGAGGCCGACGCCGGCTCGGTGGTGATCGCCGGGCACGTGGACAGCGCCGAGCAGGGCAAGGGCGCGTTCTTCCGGCTTCGTGAGCTGGGCCAGGGCGACAAGCTGACCGCCACCGGCGCGGACGGCCGCGAGCGCTCCTACCGGGTGGTGGCCCGGGAGGAGTACCGGAAGTCGAAGATCCCGCTCGAGCGGTACTTCGCGCGCGACGGCAAGCCCCGGCTCACGCTGATCACCTGCGGCGGGCCGTTCGACGCCAAGACCCGCAGCTACCGGGACAACATCGTGATCACGGCGGTTCCCGCGTGATCGCGGCCGTTCGGTCGTGAGCGGGCCGGACCGCCCCGGGTGGGACGGGGCGGTCCGGCCCCCGGCCGCGGGTTCGCAGGCCGTTAGGCTGAACGGTGATGGCATACCTTGATCATGCGGCGACGACCCCGATGCTGGACGAGGCACTCGAGGCGTACGTCGCGACCGCCCGCGAGGTGGGGAACGCGTCGTCGCTGCACGCGGCGGGCCGCCGTGCCCGGCGGCGGGTGGAGGAGTCCCGCGAGCGGGTGGCCGCCGCGCTCGGCGCCCGGCCCTCCGAAGTGATCTTCACCGGTGGCGGGACGGAGAGCGACAACCTCGCCGTGAAGGGCGTGTTCTGGGCCCGCCGTGCGGCCCGGGCCGACCGGGTCCGGGTGGTCTCCAGCTCGATCGAGCACCACGCCGTACTGGACGCGGTGGACTGGCTGGTCGAGCACGAGGGCGCCCAGGCCGGTCTCCTTCCGGTCGACGCGGTCGGCCGGCTCGACCCGGAGCGGTTGCGCGCCGAGCTGGCCGAGCACGGCGAGCGCGTGGCGGTGGTCACCGCCATGTGGGCCAACAACGAGGTGGGCACCGTCCAGCCGGTCGCCGAGCTGGCCGCTGTCGCCGCCGAGCACGGGGTGCCGTTCCACACCGACGCCATCCAGGCGGTCGGGCAGGTGCCTGTCGACTTCGCCGCCAGCGGCGTGTCCGCGCTCACCGTGACCGGGCACAAGCTCGGCGGGCCGACCGGCGTGGGCGCGCTGCTGCTGGCCCGCGACGTGGCCGCCACTCCGCTGCTGCACGGCGGCGGCCAGGAGCGCGACGTCCGCTCCGGCACGCTGGACACCGCCGGCATCGTCGCGTTCGCGGTCGCCGTCGAGGCCGCGGTGAAGGGCCAGCAGGAGTACGCGGCCCGCGTCGCCGCGCTCCGCGACGAACTGGTCGAGCGGGTCCGGCAGGCGGTCCCCGAGGTGATCTTCAACGGGGACCCGGCCGACCGGCTCCCCGGCAACG
The DNA here is from genome assembly GCF_017872985.1 of Micromonospora sp. HB375. Classification (NCBI taxonomy): domain Bacteria; kingdom Bacillati; phylum Actinomycetota; class Actinomycetes; order Micromonosporales; family Micromonosporaceae; genus Micromonospora; species Micromonospora sp. HB375. The sequence continues at coordinate 1,211,596 of NZ_JAGGJO010000001.1, forward strand.
CGCACTTCTCCTTCCCCGGCTGCGAGGGGGACGCGCTGCTGCTGCTCCTGGACGCCCAGGGCATCGCCTGCTCCACCGGGTCGGCCTGCTCGGCCGGGGTGGCCCAGCCCTCGCACGTGCTGCTGGCCATGGGCGCGGACGACGACCGGGCCCGGTCCTCGCTGCGCTTCACGCTCGGGCATACCAGCACCGGCGCGGACGTGGACGCGCTGATCGCCGCGCTGCCCGCCGCTGTGGAGCGGGCCCGCCGCGCGGCCGCCCTCCGTACGCCCCGTTGACCCGGATACGCTCGGTGAGGACGAGGGGAGTGGGCCGGTGAGGGTTCTGGCGGCGATGTCGGGCGGGGTGGACTCCGCCGTCGCGGCGGCACGGGCGGTGGAGGCCGGGCACGACGTGACGGGCGTGCACCTGGCGCTGGCCCGCAACCCGCAGACCTACCGCACCGGGGCCCGGGGCTGCTGCACGCTGGAGGACTCCCGGGACGCCCGGCGCGCCGCCGACGTGCTCGGCATCCCGTTCTACGTGTGGGACATGGCCGACCGGTTCCACGACGACGTGGTGGACGACTTCGTGGCCGAGTACGCCGCCGGGCGTACCCCGAATCCCTGCCTGCGCTGCAACGAGAAGATCAAGTTCGCCGCGGTGCTGGACCGGGCCGTGGCCCTGGGCTTCGACGCCGTGGTGACCGGCCACCACGCCCGGCTCGGCGCGGACGGCCTGCTGCGGCGCAGCGTCGACGCGGCCAAGGACCAGTCGTACGTGCTGGCGGTGCTGAGCCGCGCGCAGCTCGACCGGTCGATCTTCCCGCTCGGCGACTCGACCAAGGCCGAGGTGCGCGCGGAGGCCGCCCGGCGCGGTCTCGCGGTGGCCGACAAGCCGGACTCGCACGACATCTGCTTCATCGCCGACGGCGACACCCGCGGCTTCCTCGCCGAGCGGCTCGGTGAGGCGCCCGGCCAGGTGGTGGACGCGCTCACCGGCGCGGTGGTGGGCAGCCACAGCGGCGCCTACCAGTACACCGTCGGGCAGCGGCGCGGCCTGCACCTCGACCGCCCGGCGCCGGACGGCCGGCCCCGCTACGTGCTGTCCATCACCCCGACCACCAACACGGTGACGGTCGGCCCGGCCGAGGCGCTGGAGGTCTCCGACGTACGCGCGACCCGCCCGGTGTGGACCGGCGGGCCGCGCCCGGACGGGCCGGTCGAGTGCGAGGTGCAGCTGCGGGCGCACGGCGACGTGGTGCCGGCCGCCGTCGAGGTGGACGCCGACGGCCTGCGCGCGTCGTTGCGCCGCCCGGTCCGGGGTGTCGCCGCCGGCCAGGCGATCGTGGCCTACCGGCCGGACCCGGCCGGCGACGTGGTCCTCGGCTCCGCCACCATCACCGCCGCCTGACCTCGCATCGGCAGCGGATAGGCTGCGGCCGTGACTGAGCAGGCATGGCCCTGGCCCACCGGAGCGGCGACCGGCATCGGGTCGCTGCCCGGCACCGACATCGCCGAGGCGCAGCGGATCGTGCTCGGCGAACTGCCCACCCTGCCGCACCTGCCCGAGCTGCCCGCCCGGGGACCGGGCGCGGACCTCGTCGGCCGCACCGCCGGCCTGCTCGTCGAACTGCCCGTCGAGCTGTACGCGGCCCGCTGGCGGATCGCCCCGCGCCCCGGCCGTGACCTGCGCCGCGCCCGCGACCTGATGGAACGCGACCTGGACCAGCTCGCCGAGCAGGCCGAGGAGTACGCCGGCCCGGTAAAGGTCCAGGCCGCCGGCCCGTTCACCCTGGCCGCCGCGCTGGAGCTGCCAATCGGCGGCCGGATGCTGCGCGACCCGGGCGCGGTCCGCGACCTCGCCGGCTCGCTCGGCGAAGGGTTGCGCGGGCACGTCGAGGCGGTCGCCCGGCGGCTGCCCCGCGCCTCGGTGCTGCTCCAGCTCGACGAGCCGTCCCTGCCGACCGTGCTGGCCGGGCGGGTGCCCACGGAGAGCGGCTTCGGCACCCACCGCCCGGTGGAGACCGAGGTGGCGCGGGGACTGCTGCGCGACGTGATCGACGCGGCGGGCGTACCGGCTCTGGTGCACTGCTGCGCGCCGGACGTACCGCTGGAGCTGATCCGCTCGGCCGGTGCGGTGGGCGTCGCGCTCGACCTGTCGCTGGTCACCGACCTCGACCCGCTCGGCGAGGCGATCGACGCCGGGCTCGGGCTGCTGGCCGGCGCCGCGCCGACGCTGCCACCGGCCTCCGGCCGGGCGCCGACGTCGGCCGAGGTCGCCGGCCGGGTCCGCCGGGTCTGGGACCAGCTCGGCTTCCCCCGCCGCCGGCTGGCCGAGCAGGTGGTGGTCACTCCCGCGTGCGGCCTGGCCGGCGCCACCCCGGCGTACGCCCGCGCGGTGCTCACCGCCTGCCGTGACGCGGGCCGGCGGCTGGCCGAGGACTGACGTTTTCCGTCGTACCCGCCGGGCACGATGACCGGCATGATTGGACGACTGCGTTCCACAGTGATCGACTGCCCCGATCCGCGCGCGCTCGCCGCCTTCTACTCCGAGCTGCTCGGCCTGCCCGTGGTGGAGGAGAACTCCGACGGCGACGAGTGGGTGGTGCTCGGCGGGCCACCCGGGCACCAGCCGCGGGTGGCCTTCCAGCGGGCGCCGGGCCTGCGCGCCCCCGACTGGCCCGACCCGGCCCGGCCGCAGCAGTTCCACCTCGACGTGAGCGTCGACGACATCGAGGCGGCCGAGAAGGCGGCGCTGGCGCTGGGCGCACGGCGGCTACCCGGCGAGGGGGAGGGCTTCCGGGTCTACGCCGACCCGGTCGGCCACCCGTTCTGCCTCTGCTGGGACTGATCTTCCCGGGCTTGCGCGGCGGAGGCATGATCGCCACCGTGACCGCCTCCACCGCCACCGGCCGCGTCGCCGGCTCGCTGTTCGGCCTGGCCTACGGCGACGCCCTGGGCAAGCCGACCGAGTTCCTCACCGTCACCGAGATCGTCCGGCGCTACGGCCCGGGCGGTCCGCGCGAGCTGACCGGCGACCCGGCCCTGGTCACCGACGACACGCAGATGGCGCTCGCAGTGGCGTGGGCGCTGCACGAGGCGCCCGCGTACACGGCCGAGGCGGTGGAGCCGCTGCTGCGGCAGCGCTTCGTCGACTGGTCGGTCAGCCCGGAGAACAACCGCGCGCCCGGCATGACCTGCCTGCGGGCCTGCGCCGAGCTGGCCCGGGGCGCCCGCTGGCAGGAGGCCACAGTCGCCGGCTCGAAGGGCTGCGGCGCGAACATGCGCGTCACCCCGGTCGGGCTGCTCGACGTCGACCTCGACACCATGGCCGGGCTGGCCCAGCTCCAGGCCGGGCTCACCCACGGCCACCCGACCGGGCTGGCGGCCAGCGAGCTGACCGCGTACGCGGTCCGGCTGCTGCGCGACGGCGCGGCGCTGCCCGAGCTGCCCGGCCTGCTCACCGAGCGGGCGCGGGAGCAGCGCACCGTCTACCGGGAGGACTGGCTGGGTGACCTGTGGCAGCGGCCCGGCGAGAGCGACGCGGCCGGGTTCGTCGCCCGCGGCTGGGACGACTGCCTGCGGGTGCTCGACCGGCTGGAGGCGGCACTCGCCCGTCCCGACGACGGCGGCGACCCGTGCCGGTTCACCGGCGAGGGTTGGATCGCCGAGGAGGCGCTCGCGACCGCGCTGCTCTGCGCGTTGCGTCACGCGGACGACCCGGTCGGCGCGCTGGCCCGGGGCGCCACCACGGCCGGTGACTCGGACTCCATCGCCGCGCTGGCCGGCGCGTTCGCCGGTGCCGCGTACGGCATGGCCGCCTGGCCGGCCGGGTGGGCTGACCGGATCGAGTACGCCGGTCAGCTCGCCGCGCTCGCCGACGCGCTCGACGCAGGGGCGTCGCAGCGCTGAGGTCCGGAGGCCGCCGGCGTCAGCCGGTGAGGTGGTTCAGGCGGCGCACGCCCCGCCACAGGTCCGGGTCGCACGTGCCGGCCCGGTCGGCGAACGCGGTGAGCGGCACCGGGATGGGCTCGCTGATGTCCAGGTAGCTGTCGTGGTCGGCGTCCGGGTCCCAGCTCCGGGTCGGGATCGGCAGGTGGTCGTCCCGGTCCGACTTGTCCTGACTGGTGATCTTCAGGACCTCGGCGTCCCCGTCGTCGACCCGCAGCACCAGGCAGGGCCGCACCTTGGAGCCGGTCCCGTCGGCGTAGGGCACGTCCGCCCACCAGATCTCCCCGGGCCGGGGCTCGTCCCGGTCCGTCCGCCCGGCGCCGCGCGGCCGTGGCGGGACGCCACCCCGGTCACCCCGTGCGCCGGCGCCGGTCCGGCCACCGCGCCCGGAGCCCGGCCGTCGCCCGTCGGCCCGGCCGCGCGCCCCGGCGGAACGGTCGGCCGACCGGCGGCGCCACTCGTTCCAGAGCCAGCCGGCTGCGACGCAGGCCACGATCACCAGTGCCCAGAGAACTCCGTCGCGCATCAGTACCCGCCTTCCGACCGTTCCCGCACAGCGCCGCCGAGGCGATGGTCGCACGCCCGGGGCCGGACCGCGCGGGGGCGTGACGCGCGCCGGTTCGCCCTGCTCGTGCGGGTGGCCGGACTGTTGTCACAGCCGACCGCTACGGTTCTCGGGTAGCGCGAGCACGGGAGGCGACAGCGGTGTCCGAAGGCGGCGGCGTGTCCGAAGAAGCGGTTCCCACTGCGGCCGACGCGGCCCAGGAGGCGGCGGCGGGGGCCGAGCCGACCCCGGCGGCCCGGGAGCGGCACGCCACGCTCAGTCAGGAGCTGACCGAACACCAGTACCGCTACTACGTGCTGGACGCGCCGACGATCACCGACGCGGAGTTCGACGCGCAGCTGCGGGAGCTGGAGGCGCTGGAGGCGGAATACCCGGCGCTGCGCACCCCCGATTCGCCCACCCAGCGCGTCGGCGGCACCTTCTCCACCGACTTCACGCCGGTCGCCCACGCCGAGCGGATGCTCTCGCTCGACAACGCCTTCGCCGACGAGGAGCTGGCCGCCTGGGCCGAGCGGGTCGAGCGCGACGCCGGCGGCCCGGTGCCCTACCTGTGCGAGCTGAAGGTCGACGGGCTGGCCATCAACCTGACCTACTCCAAGGGCCGGCTGGTGCGCGCCGCCACCCGGGGCGACGGCCGCACCGGCGAGGACGTCACCGCGAACGTGCGCAGCATCAAGGGCGTGCCGGCCCGGCTGACCCCGGCCGACGACTTCCCCGACGTGCCGGATCTGATCGAGGTGCGCGGCGAGATCTACTTCCCGGTGGCCGCGTTCGCCGACCTCAACGCGAGCCTGGTCGAGCAGGGCAAGGCGCCGTTCGCCAACCCGCGCAACGCCGCCGCCGGCAGCCTGCGCCAGAAGGACCCGCGGGTCACCGCCTCCCGCCCGCTGCGCCTGGTGGTGCACGGCATCGGCGCCCGCACCGGCTTCCGGCCGGCGGCGCAGTCCGAGTCGTACGCCGCGCTCAAGGCGTGGGGGCTGCCCACCAGCGACCGCTGGCGGGTGGTGGACGACCTCGCCGGCGTCGCTGACTACATCGCCTACTACGGCAAGCACCGGCACGACGTCGAGCACGAGATCGACGGCGTGGTGGTCAAGGTCGATCCGGTCTCCATCCAGGGCCGCCTCGGCTCGACCAGCCGGGCCCCCCGCTGGGCGATCGCCTTCAAATACCCGCCGGAGGAGGTGAACACGAAGCTGCTCGACATCGACGTCAACGTCGGGCGCACCGGCCGGGTCACCCCGTTCGCCGTCCTGGAACCGGTCCGGGTCGCCGGCTCCACGGTCGCGCTGGCCACGCTGCACAACGCCCGCGAGGTCGAGCGCAAGGGCGTGCTCATCGGCGACACGGTGGTGCTGCGCAAGGCCGGCGACGTGATCCCCGAGGTGCTCGGCCCGGTGGTCGAGCTGCGCCCGGCCGACGCCCGTCCGTTCGTCATGCCGACTACCTGCCCGGCCTGCGGCACGCCGCTCGCGCCGGCCAAGGAGAGCGACGTCGACATCCGCTGCCCCAACGGGCGCGCCTGCCCCGGTCAGATCCGCGAACGGGTCTTCTACCTGGCCAGCCGCAAGGTGCTCGACATCGAGGTGCTCGGCGAAAAGGGCGCGGCGGCGCTGCTGGACGCGCAGATCATCACGAACGAGGGCGACCTGTTCCAGCTCGACGCCGAGCAGTTGAGCCGGTCACCGTTCTTCGTCAACAAGGACGGCAGCCTGGGCAGCAACGCGGTCAAGCTGCTCGACAACCTGGCCGAGGCCAAGGAACGCGACCTGTGGCGCGTGCTGGTGGCACTGTCCATCCGGCACGTCGGCCCGACCGCCGCCCAGGCGCTCGCCCGGCACTTCCGGTCGGTCGACGCCATCGAGGCCGCCGGCGAGGAGGAGCTGTCCTCGGTGGACGGCGTCGGCCCGACCATCGCCGCGAGCGTCAAGGAGTGGTTCGCCGTCGACTGGCACCGCGACATCGTGCGCAAGTGGGCCGAGGCGGGCGTACGGATGGCCGAGGAGGCCGCCGACGAGGGGCCACGACCGCTCGACGGCGTCACCGTCGTGGTCACCGGCACGCTCAGTGGGTTCAGCCGTGACCAGGCCGCCGAGGCGATCCAGGTCAGGGGCGGCAAGGTGACCGGCTCGGTCTCCAAGAAGACGGGGTTCGTGGTGGTCGGCGACAACCCGGGTTCCAAGGCCGACAAGGCGGCCACGCTGAAACTGCCGATCCTCGACGAGGACGGCTTCCGGGTGCTGCTGGACTCCGGCCCGGACGCGGCCCGCGAGGTGGCCCGGGTGGAGGACTGACGGGCTGGTCACGGCGATCGTCCGCGGATACCAAGTTAATTACGACTCCGACCGATTCGTGACTGTCGTGTCGGGGAAACCGCCTCGGAGGGCGTTTCATTGGCGTACGGCGCGTGACGGCGCGCGCCACGACGTTGCCCCCGGGAGGTGCGATGGAGACCGGCGACCCGCGTAACTCCGTCCCGCCCGGGCGGAGCGGGCCGTTCTTCGGCTTCGTCGGCGCGGTCGGCGTGGTGGCCGTACTTGTCTCGGCCGGGCCGCTGATCGCGCTCGCCGACCGGTTGACCGAGCTGCCGGCCGCGTTCTGGACCATGGCGGCGCTCGCCGTCGCCTGCGACGCCCGCCCGTTCGTGCCGCCCGGGCGGCGGCAGACCTCGGCCGTGTTCCCGTCGACCTGCTTCACCTTCGCCATCCTGCTCGGCTGGGGCTTCGGCCCGGCGGTGGCGGTCCAGGCAGTGGCCGTCGCGGTGAGCGGCTGGCGGCTCGGGTACGCGCCCTGGCGTACCGGCTTCAACGCCGCGCAGTACGCGTGCGCGCTCGCCGCCGCGTACGCGGTCAGCCGGCTCGGTCCGGGCGAGCTGTTCGGCGACGGCCGGCTGCACTGGACCGACGTGGCGGCGGTGGGCGGCGCGACGCTCGCCTGGTTCGTGGTCAACTACGGGCTGGTCAGCTCGGCCGTGCGGCTGCGGTTCGGCGACCGGTGGTGGCCCAGCGTGCGCAGCGGGCTGGCGTACGAGCTGCTGTCCACCGGTTCGCTGCTGCTGCTCGCGCCGGTGCTGGTGGCCGCCGCCCGGGCCAGCGCGGCGCTGATCCCGCTGGTGCTGGTGCCGCTGTTCGCCGTCTACCGGATGGCCCGGCTGTCCGAGGAACGGGAACAGCTCGCCGACGTGGACCCGCTCACCGGGCTGCCCAACCGCAAGGCGCTGCTCACCGAGGTGGCCGAGCAGGTGCACCTGCACGGCGAGCGGGCAGCCCGGGGCGCGCCGGACGCGCACCTGGCGCTGCTGCTGCTCGACCTCGACCGGTTCAAGCACGTCAACGACGCGCTCGGGCACGCGGTGGGGGACCGTCTGCTGGTCGAGGTGAGCGCCCGGCTCATGGGCGTGGTCGGCGCCGGTGACATGGTGGCGCGACTGGGCGGTGACGAGTTCGCCATAGTCGTACCCCGGCTCACCGACATCGACCAGGCCCGCGAGCGGGCCGACCGGGTGGTCGCCGCGCTCGCCGAGCCGGTGCCGCTGGACGGGTTGCCGCTGGACGTGGGCGGTTCGATCGGCATCGCGCTCTACCCGGACCACGGCGAGGATTTCGCCACGCTGATGCGCCACGCCGACGTGGCCATGTACGACGCGAAGCATCGCAACGACACGGTGGCGGTGTACGCGCCGGAGTCCGACCACAACTCGGCCGAGCGGCTGAGCCTCCTGGCCGACCTGCGCCGGGTGCTGGAGTCGGGCCCGTCCGCGCAGGGCGGGGAGACGGTGGGCGTACGCGGGGGTGACGGCGCGGCACTGACGCCGGCGCTGTCGGCGCCGCGACCGGCCCGGGCCGAGCGGCCGTCGCGCAACCAGCGCCCGGCGCGCGACGACGGCCGGGGCGGCGGACGCTCCGGCGACGGGCCGAACCGGTGGCTGCGGCGTCGTCGGGACCGCGCCGCGGAGCGGCACGACGACGACCTGATCGAGCGGATCCTCACCGGCGCCGACCCGATCCGCAGCCGGGCCGCGCGCGCCGGAGCGGTGGTGGCGACGCCAGTGGTCGGTGGCGGGGACGCCGACGCGGCGGAGACCGGCACCGGGCGCGACACGGAGGCCGCGCACGAGACCGACACCGGGCACGACGCGCAGGCCGCGGTGAGCACCGGCGCGCCCGGCGTCATCGGGCCGACCGCCGACGGGAGCGCCGAGCCGGAGGACCAGTCCGGGCACCCGGGCGAGATCACCATGTACTACCAGCCGCAGATCGCGATCGCGACCGGCGAGGTGGTGGGCGTCGAGGCGCTGCTGCGGTGGCGGCACCCGCGCCGCGGCATGGTCGACCCGGGCGAGCTGATCCAGGTCGCCGAGCAGAGCGCGGTGATGCGGCTGCTCACCCGCCGCGTGGTGGACGACGTGGTGGAGCAGCTGGCCAAGTGGTCGGCGGCCGGGCTCACGCTGCGGGCCGCGCTCAACGTCAGCGTCCGTGACCTGCACACCGGCGAGATCGCCGACCAGATCGCCGACCGGCTGGCCCGGTACGGGGTGCCGCCGCAGCGGCTCCAGGTGGAGATCACCGAGGGCGCGCTGATGGCCGACCCCCGGCGGGTGCTCGCCAGCATCACCCAGCTGCACCGGATCGGCGTCGGCATCGCGCTGGACGACTTCGGCACCGGCTACTCGTCGCTGCAACACCTGCGCCGGCTGCCGCTGTCCGAGGTGAAGGTGGACCGCTCGTTCGTCCTCGGGATGGCCGACGACCCGGACGACGCGGCGATCGTCCGCTCGATGATCGAGCTGGCCGGCGCGCTCGGGCTGCGGGTGGTGGCCGAGGGCGTGGAGGACGAGCGCACCTGGCGGCTGCTGCACGCCGCCGGATGCGACGTGGCGCAGGGCTGGTTCCACGCCCGGCCGATGCCGGCCGAGGACCTGGTGGCCTGGTTGTCGCGCTACCGTCCGGTGCGCCCGGTGGAGGCCGGGAGCCGCAGCGGTGCGGCGCCGGAGGGGGAGGCGAAGGCGTCGTCGTGACGGCGGGACAATAGACTCGCTCCGGTCACCGCGCGTCATCCCGTACGCGCGGCCGGCCCACCGCAGACGTCTCAGGACAGCCACGAAGGGGGCACCCGATGGCCGCCATCTCCCGCGAGGAGGTCGCGCACCTCGCGCGACTGTCGCGGCTCGCCGTCACGGAGGAGGAGTTGGACACCTTCGCCGGCCAGCTGGATGTGATCCTCCAGTCGGTCGCGCAGGTCGGCGAGGTCGCCGCGGCGGACATCCCGCCGACGTCCCACTCGGTGCCGCTGACGAACGTGCTCCGCGAGGACGTCGTACGGCCGGGTCTGACCCCGCAGGAGGCGCTGTCGGGCGCACCCGACGCCGAGGAGCAGCGGTTCCGCGTCCCGCGGATCCTGGACGAGGATGTGGCCTCATGAGCGAGCGCAGCGAGCGAATCATCGGGCCCAGCATGGCTGTCGCTCATGACGGCACGGAGCGAAGCGGAGTGCCGGCATGAGCGACTTGACCAAGCTGAGCGCTGTTGAGATCGCCGGGCTGGTGGCGAGCGGCGAGACCTCCGCCGTCGAGGTCACCCAGGCCCACCTGGACCGCATCGGCGCCGTCGACGACCGGGTGCACGCGTTCCTGCACGTCGACACCGAGGGGGCGCTGGCCGCCGCGCGTGCCGTGGACGAGCGCCGCGCCGCCGGTGACGAACTCGGCCCGCTGGCCGGTGTGCCGGTCGCGGTGAAGGACGTGCTCACCACCAAGGGGGTACCGACCACCGTCGGGTCGAAGATCCTGGAGGGCTGGCGCCCGCCGTACGACTCGACCATCGTCGAGCGGCTGCGCGCCGCCGGCACGGTGATGCTCGGCAAGACGAACATGGACGAGTTCGCCATGGGCTCCTCCACCGAATACTCGGCGTACGGGCCGACCCGTAACCCGTGGGACACCGACCGGATCCCGGGCGGCTCCGGCGGTGGCAGCGCGGCGGCGCTGGCCGCGTACGAGGCGCCGCTGTCGATCGGCTCGGACACCGGCGGCTCGATCCGCCAGCCCGGCGCGGTCACCGGCACCGTCGGCGCGAAGCCCACCTACGGCGGCACCTCCCGCTACGGCCTGGTGGCGTTCTCCTCGTCGCTGGACACGCCCGGCCCGTGCGCGCGTACCGTGCTCGACGCCGCGTTGCTGCACGAGGTGATCGGCGGTCACGACCCGCGCGACTCCACGTCGATCCCGGCCCCGGTGCCGGACGTGGTGGCCGCCGCGCGCCTCGGCGCCACCGGCGACCTGACCGGCGTGAAGCTCGGCATGGTCACCGAGTTCATCGGCGAGGGCGCGGAGCCGGGCGTGATGGCCGCGTTCCGCGACGCGGCCGAGGCGCTGGCGAAGCTGGGCGCGGAGATCGTCGAGGTTTCCTGCCCGCACTTCAAGTACGCGCTGCCGGCCTACTACCTGATCGCGCCGAGCGAGTGCTCCTCCAACCTGGCCCGGTTCGACGGCGTCCGGTTCGGTCTGCGGGTCGGCGACGACGGCAACCGGTCGCTTGAGGAGGTCATGTCGCTGACCCGCGAGGCCGGCTTCGGCCCCGAGGTCAAGCGCCGCATCATGATCGGCACGTATGCGCTCTCCTCGGGCTACTACGACGCCTACTACGGCCAGGCGCAGAAGGTCCGCACCCTGATCACGCGGGACTTCACCAGCGCGTTCGAGCAGGTCGACGCGCTGATCTCGCCGACCACGCCGTTCGTGGCGTTCCCGCTCGGGTCGCGTACCGCCGACCCGTACCAGATGTACCTGGCGGACCTGTTCACCATCCCGACGAACCTGTACGGCGGCCCGGCCATCTCGGTGCCGTGCGGCCTGTCCGACGGGCTCCCGGTGGGCTTCCAGATCATGGCGCCGACCATGGCGGACGACCGGATGTACCGGATCGCCGCCGCGCTGGAGAGCGCCGTCGGCACGCTCACCCCGCCGACGATCTGAACCGGACGGTACGGAGGCGGCCCGCCCGCCTCCGTACCGACACGGTGATCACCGATCAGGGGATTGCCGGGGGTCACTGGCACTGGTCGAATAAACTGCGAGTCTGCTGGATCGACTGGACTGTGGCCCGCTGGCGGACGCGAGCGGTTCCGACCGAGAGCTGGATGTGCGATGGGGACACTTCGCCCGGTCATGGCCCTGACGATGGTCGTCGCGTTGCTGCTGGGCGCCGGGCAACCGGCCGCCGCGCAACCGGCCACCGTCGCCACCGAGGCCGTCAGCATCACCTCGGGCAAGCCCCGGTCGGTCATGGTCATCGGGCAGGTCTACGCGATCCACACGGTCGAGGCCACAGGCGGGACCGCGCCGTACCGGCTGTCGGTGACCTCGGGCAGTCTGCCGCCGGGGATGCTCGTGGTGGGTACGTCGCTCGGGGGTTCACCGACCACTGCCGGGACGTACACGTTCACGTTGCGGATGACCGACAAGAACGACCTCTTCGACGAGCAGACGGCGACGATCGAGGTGCGCGAACCCAAGGTCGTCATCACGTCGGGCAAGCCCCGGTCGCCCATGTACCTGGGCCGGGTGTACGCGATCCACACGGTCGAGGCGACCGGCGGCACCGGGCCGTACCGGTTGTCGGTGGTCTCGGGCAGTCTGCCGCCGGGAATGCTCGTGGTGGGTACGTCGCTCGGTGGCGCGCCGACCACTGCCGGGACGTACACGTTCACGCTTCGGATGACCGACAAGAACGACCGCTTCGACGAGCAGGACGCCACCATCGTGGTCGCCGAGGCGGCGACCGCGTTCACCTCCGGCGATCCGCCCGCCGCCACGGTCGGCAAGCGCTACTCCTTCCGGTTCACCGCCGCCGGTGACTCGGACATCGTGTTCTCCCTGGCGGCCGGGGCCCTGCCGGACGGCCTCACCCTCGACGGGGAGGGCAAGCTCAGCGGCACCCCGGGCAGCGCCGGCACGTTCGCCTTCACCGTCGCGGCGAAGGGTTACAGCACCAGCGCCACGAAGCAGGTGTCGCTGACCGTCGCCGCCCGCAACCCGGGCACCCCGACGGCGTCCCCGACCGGCTCGACGCCCGACCCGGCCGACCCGACTGTTACGCCGACCCCTGACGACCCGGCCGCCACACCGTCGGAGAGCAGCACCTCGGCGCCGCTGCCGACGGCTTCGCCGTCGAAGGTGAGCGGCGCGTGGCTGCCGATCACCGGGCCGGGTTCGCCGCTCGTGCTGCTGCTGTTGAGCATCGTGGCCTTCTCCATCGGCGGCATCCTGCTCGTGCTGGCGTACAACCGTCGCCGCACCTTCACCACACCCGAGTGACGCCGGGCCCCGCGCGGTGATCTCGAAGCCCGGCAGCGGGGTGGCCGGGCCAGCCGATTAGGCTGGAACGGTTCTGTCCGGATCGCGCCTGGAGCTCAGATGACGACGACACTGCCCGCGTACGACGAGGTCGTCGCGCGCTTCGAACCGGTGATCGGCCTGGAGACCCACGTCGAGCTGGGCACGAACACCAAAATGTGGTGCGGCTGCCCGACCGACTTCGGCGGCGAGCCGAACACCCGGGTCTGCCCGGTCTGCCTCGGCCTGCCCGGCTCGCTGCCGGTGGCGAACAAGGCCGCCATCGAGGCGACCATCCGGATCGGGCTGGCGCTCAACTGCTCGATCGCCGAATGGTGCCGGTTCGCCCGGAAGAACTACTTCTACCCGGACATGCCGAAGAACTTCCAGATCAGCCAGTACGACGAGCCGCTGTGCTTCGACGGGTACCTGGACGTCGAGGTCAACGGCGAGCTGGTGCGCATCGGCATCGAGCGGGTGCACTTGGAGGAGGACACCGGCAAGACGCTGCACGTCGGCGGCGCCACCGGCCGCATCCACGGCGCCACCGAGTCGCTCGTCGACTACAACCGGGCCGGCATCCCCCTGGTCGAGATCGTCACCAAGCCCATCCCCGGCACCGGCGCGCTCGCGCCCGAGGTCGCCCGCGCCTACGTCGCCGAGCTGCGCGACGTGATCCGCTCGCTCGGCGTCTCCGACGTGCGGATGGAGGAGGGCTCGCTGCGCTGCGACGTCAACACGTCGCTGAACCGGCCGGGCGAGGAGTGGGGCACCCGCACCGAGACCAAGAACGTCAACTCGCTGCGCTCGGTCGAGCGGGCGGTGCGCTCGGAGATGCTGCGCCAGGCGTCCGTGCTGGAGGCCGGTGGCCGGATCACCCAGGAGACCCGGCACTTCCACGAGGACACCGGCGACACCACGTCGGGCCGGTCCAAGGAGACCGCCACCGACTACCGGTACTTCCCGGAGCCGGACCTCGTGCCGCTCGCCCCGGACACCGCGTGGGTGGCCGAGCTGAAGGCCGCCCTGCCGGAGCTGCCGCGGCTGCGCCGCAAGCGGATCCAGCAGGAGTGGGGCCTGTCCGACCTCGACATGCAGTCGGTGGTGAACGCCGGCGCGGTCGAGCTGATCGAGGCGACAGTGGCCGCCGGCACGACCCCCGCGGCGGCCCGCAAGTGGTGGCTGGGCGAGCTGTCCCGCCGCGCCAACGAGACCGGCGTGGAGCTGACCGACGTGGGCGCCACCCCGGCCCAGGTCGCCGAGCTGCAGGGCCTCGTCGACGCGGGCAAGCTCAACGACAAGCTGGCCCGTACCGTGCTGGAGGGCGTGGTGGCCGGCGAGGGCTCGCCGACCGAGATCATGACCAACCGCAACCTGGAGGTCGTCTCGGACACCGGCGCGCTCACCGCCGCCGTGGACGAGGCGATCGCCGCCAACCCGGACGTGGCCGACAAGATCCGCAGCGGCAAGGTCGCGGCGGCCGGCGCGCTGGTCGGCGCGGTCATGAAGACCACCCGCGGCCAGGCGGACGCGAAGACGGTCCGCGAGCTGATCCTGGCGCGCCTCGGCGCCTGACGTGTTGTAAGGAAGGGCCCCTTCTTAACGCCTGGTGCATGGGAAGGGGCCCTTCCTAACGCCTCACCCCCACTCAGTGGGCGTCAACGGCGACGCCCGGATGGAGTCACCGTGAACCAGCACGACCTCGACGTCCTCGACGAGATCCAGCGCCGGGTGCTCTGGCTCGCCACTCGCATCGTCGACGCGGCCAACCACGACCGCGACACCGGCGACGGGGTGAAGGTCGGCGGCCACCAGGCATCAAGCGCCTCGCTGGTCACCGCGATGACCGCGCTCTGGTTCCAGCACCTCGACGCCGAGGACCGGGTCGCGGTGAAGCCGCACGCCTCGCCGGTGTTCCACGCCATCCAGTACCTGCTCGGCAACCTCGACAAGTCGTACCTGCCGAAGCTGCGGGCGCGCGGCGGCCTCCAGTCGTACCCGTCGCGGACCAAGGACCCGGACGAGGTGGACTTCTCCACCGGCTCGGTCGGCCTGGGCGCCGCCGCGCCGCTGTTCGCCGCCGTGACCCGCCGCTACGTCGACGCGCACTTCGGCGCGCGCCCGCACTCCCGGTTCGTCGCCATCATCGGCGACGCCGAGCTGGACGAGGGCAACATCTGGGAGGCGGTCGCCGACCCGGCCACCACCGGCCTGGGCAACGTGATGTGGCTCGTCGACTTCAACCGGCAGTCGCTGGACCGGGTCGTCCCCGGCATCCGGATCAACCAGTGGCGCGGCCAGTTCGAGGCGGCCGGCTGGCACGTCGTGGAGGTCAAGTACGGCCGCAAGCTCGCCGAGGCGTACGCCCGGCCGGGTGGCGCGGCGCTGCGCGACTGGATCGACCGGATGCCCAACGAGCAGTACCAGTCGCTGTTCGGGCTGGCCGGCCCGGCGCTGCGCAAGCAGTTCCTGGACGGCGCGCCGGCCGAGGTGGCCGCGTTCGTGGCCGACATCGGCGACGACGAGCTGGGCCCGCTCGTCACCGACCTGGGCGGCCACGACGCGCAGGCCATGCTCGACGCGTACGCCCAGTGCGACGCGGTGACCGACCGGCCCAGCGTCGTGTTCGCGTACACGGTCAAGGGCTGGGGTCTGCCGATCGCCGGCAACCCGCGCAACCACTCGGCGCTGCTCACCACCGAGCAGGTCGACGCGCTGCGCGCCGCGCAGGGCCTGACCCCGGAGACCGAGTGGGACCGCCTCGACCCGGCGTCCCCGGCCGGCATCCGGGCCGGCGAGCGCCGGGAGGCGCTGTCCCGCCCGCCGCGCGAGCGGGCGCTGGGCGTCACCGTTCCGGAAACCACGCGGGTACGCGCGAACAAGCCGGTCTCCACCCAGGAGGTCTTCGGCCGGGTGCTGGTCGACCTGGCCCGCGATCCGCAGGTGGCGCCCTACCTGGTGACCACCGCGCCGGACGTGGCCACCTCGACCAACCTGGCCGGGTTCATCAACAAGACGGGCGTGTTCGCCCCGACCGAGCAGCGCTCCTGGACCGAGGACCGGATGCTGCGCTGGACCGAGAGCCCCGCCGGGCAGCACATCGAGCTGGGTATCTCCGAGATGAACCTGTTCCTGCTGCTGGGCCAGCTCGGCCTGTCGTGGGACCTGTCCGGCCAGCCGCTGCTGCCGGTGGGCACCGTCTACGACCCGTTCGTGCTGCGCGGTCTCGACGCGTTCCTCTACGGGACGTACTCCGGTTCCCGGTTCGTGGTGGCCGGCACCCCGTCCGGCATCACGCTGGCCCCGGAGGGCGGCGCGCACCAGTCCACCATCACCGCGTCGGTCGGCCTGGAGCTGCCCGGCGTGACGTTCCTGGAGCCCGCGTACGCCGGCAGCCTCGACTGGCTGCTCTGCGACGCGCTCGGGCAGATCGCCGGTGGCGCCGCGCCCGCCGCCACCGCCGCGCCGGCCGAGGACGGGGCGTACTACTTCCGGCTCAGCACCCGGCCGATCGACCAGGCCCCGTTCGAGGCGGCCCGGACCCGGCTCGGGGACGCGGTGCTGCGGCGGCAGGTGGTGGCCGGCGCGTACCGGCTCGTCGACGCGCACCAGGCGTACCCCGATCTGGCTGACGCCCCGGTCGTGCAGCTCGCGGCCTCCGGCGCGGTGCTGCCGGAGGTGCTCGCCGCCGCCGCGGAGCTGGCGGAGGAGGGCGTGGCCGCGCACGTCGTGGACGTGACCAGCCTGGACCGCCTCTACCGGGCGTGGCAGCGGACGCTGCGTCAAGGTGTGCGGACCGCGACGGTGCCGAGCGTGCCGGGCGCGCTGCGGTCGGCTTTCGCCGACCGGGTGCCGGTGGTCACCGTGCACGACGCGGCCTCGCACGCGATGGCCTGGCTCGGCTCGGCGGTCGGCGCCCCGGCGGTGCCGCTCGGCGTGGACGAGTTCGGCCAGTCCGGCAACGTCCGGGAGCTGTACGAGTTGCACGACCTGCTGCCGGGCAGCATCGTCAACGCCGCGCTGGCCGCGATCGCGCTGCGCTGACCGCGCCGGGCTGGTCCGGCTCGACCCGGCGGCGCGGCAGGCCGTGGTGGTCACGGAACGTGACAGATTGGCCCGATTGCTGAGAGTGACCGTCTCCGGCGACCCGGGCGGTCGCCTCTCGCCGCCTTTGCTCTGCAGCCACATCCGCAGCATCGCCCTGAGCTGGGGTGCGGCGAAGAGTGCCCGCGGCGCGCGGCCGTCCGTGCGGTCACTCCCGGTGCCTGCCGCGCCGATGGCTGCAGAGCAAAGGCGGCGGCAGGACATGCCAGTGCCGGACGGGTCGGTGACACGCGGTGACCGGACGTCCGCGCGGCAGGCGGCCGGAGAACGCCCGGACGGTCAGCGGGTGGGGGTGGCGGTGGGGCTCAGGGTGGTCGTACCCGGCGACGGCGACTCGGAGGGCCCCCGGGTCGGGGTCGGGGTGACCGGCACCTGGTCGCCCTTGGCCGGGTCGCGGATGACGTGCCGCTCTAGGTTGACCTGCGACTGCCCGGTCCCGCCCACGGTGATCTCGTCGTAGGCCTGGAGCAGCTTCTGCTGGTCGAAGTAGAGCACCGTCATGGTCAGCGGCGTCGGCTTCTCGCCCTCCAGGCCGCGCAGCCCGGCCCCGCCGGTCGAGCCCTCCACCATCAGCGTGGTCGGCTGCTTGCCGGGCACCTCCGGCAGCTTCGACACCTGCCGGGCGTGGGTGTGCCCGGAGAGCACCAGCGGGCAGGTGCCGGAGAGCGGGCCGGCCGAGGCGGGATCGTGCACGAGCGCGATGTCGACCTTGCGCGGCGACTTCTCGACCGTCGCGGCGAGCTGTTCGCCGGCGCCGATCACCTGGTCGGCGACGGCGGCGGTGAGGCCGCTGCCGGCCGGTGAGGTCTCCTTGTCCGGAGTGAAGCGGGGGTCGCCGATGCCGGCGATGGTCAGCCCGCCCACCGTCGTGATCGAGTTGTTCAGCACAATCGCGTTCGGCTGCTGGGCCACCGCGGCGGCGGTGCGCGGCGAGTCGTGGTTGCCGCGGATGAACACGTACGGCTTCTTGAGCAGGCCGATCGAGCCGACGAAGGACGCCTCCGGCTCGCTGCCCCAGTCGGTCATGTCGCCGGTGTCGATGACCACGTCGATGCCGAACTGCTCGACCACGGTACGGATCAACTGCCAGCCGGTCGGGTTGAGGTGCATGTCCGACACGTGCAGCACCCGGGTGGTGCCGGGCGACGGCTGCACCACCGGCAGCGCGGAGACCGTGGTGTACAGCTTGCTGACGTTGCCGACCAGCCGCTGCAACTGCTCGGCGTACTTGGTGTAGTCGTTGGCGATGCGCCGCGCGTCACCGACGATCGCGGGTGCGTTCACCAGCAGGCCCTCGTACCGTGGCTCCTCGATCGCCTGCGGACGCAGCGTCGTCGCGGCCACTCCGAGGCTGCCGGCGGTGATGACGAGCGCCAGGCCGCCGGCCCAGGCGGTACGGCGCACGTCGCGGAAGACCAGCGCGGCCAGGATCAGTGTGGCCAGGACCGCCGAGGCGAGCGTACGCAGCCCGAGCCGCATCACGCCGTCGCGGACGTCCTGCACCGCCGACTGGCTGGCCCGGCTGATGCTGGCCGGGTCGTCGATCAGCGCCTCGGTGCGCCCCTGGTCGAGCGCGCCTACCTCGACGGTCAGGTACGCCGGCCCGTCGTGGCTGTCCAGCAGCAACGCGCCCAGCGGCGGGATGTCGACGGTGGTGCCGCCGCTCAGTGACGGGCTGAGCTTCAGCTCGGCCCGGAACGGGCCGATGTCGGTGCCGACGTGGCCGCCCGCGTACGTGCCGACCACGATGCCGCCGAGCGTGACCGCGAACAGGGCCAGCACGACACCCAGCCGGCGCAGCCGGTGACCCGGCCGCCACGCCGTCCAGCGGCGGGCAGGCCCGCGCCCGGGCGACGTCTCGTCCCCCGCGCGGTGCTCTTCGTTGTCGTGGCCGTCCATGCTGAGATCCTGACCTGCCCCTTGAGCGATCTTGACAAACCTGCCGACCCGGATCAGCTCCGGCCGGCGCCCCCGTCGGCGAAGACCAGCCGCAGGAGGCGGTCGTCCTCGGCGGCGGGCCGGCCCCGCCCGTCCCGGTTCGAGGTGCTCACCCAGAGCGAGCCGTCCGGGGCCACCGCCGCCGCCCGGAGCCGGCCGTACTTGTCGTTGAGCAGGTCGCGCGGCTGACCGAGGACGGTCCCGTTGCCGGCCAGCTCCACCAGCCACAGCCGTTGCCCGCGCAGGCAGGCGGCGACCAGCAGCCGATCCATGGCGGCCAGGCCGGAGCAGGAGGCGTCACCGGTGGGCCACTGCGTGATCGGGTTGACGTAGCGCCTGTCGTCGCTGCGCCCCTCCACCCGGGGCCACCCGTAGTTGCCGCCCTTGTTGATCGGGTTGATCTCGTCCCAGGTGTTCTGCCCGAACTCCACCGCGTACATCTTCTTGTCCGGCGTCCAGGCGAAGCCCTGCACGTTGCGGTGTCCGGTCGACCAGACCGGCGACCCGGCGGTCGGGTTGCCCGGCGCCGGCTTGCCGTCCGGGGTGATCCGCAGGATCTTGCCGCCGAGGCTCTTCGCGTCCTGGGCGTTCTCGGTGCGCCCGGCGTCGCCGGTGCTGGCGTAGAGGAGACCGTCCGGGCCGAAGCCCAGCCCGCCGCCGTTGTGCGTGCCGGCCTTCGGGATGCCGGTCAGGATCGGCGTCGGCGCCTGCCCGAGCCGCATCTTGGCGATCCGGTTGTCGTTCTCGGCGGTGTAGTAGACGAAGATCGTCCGGTCCCGCTCGTACGCCGGCGAGACCGCGATGCCGAGCAGACCGCCCTCGCCGCCGGCGGCCACGTCCGGCACGGTCTGCACCGGCCGCACGGCCAGCCCGTCCGGGCCGGACTCGGGGCCGACCTGAAGGATCCGCCCCTTGTCCCGCTCGGTCACCAGCGCCGCGCCGTCGGGCAGGAACGCGATGCCCCACGGCACCTCCAGGCCCTTGGCCAGCACGGTGGCGACCACCTGCTGGCCGGCCCCACCCGGGCTGGCGGTGCTGGACGGGCTCGGCAGGTTGGGCGGCGCGCCGGCCGGGTCCGGCTCGGGCTCGCCGAGGGCGCAACCGGCGCTGCCCAGCAGCAGCGCCGCGCAGGACACCGCCAGCGCCGTGCGGAGCCGGCGGGCACGGGGGTACGGAAGACGCGCTCTCACCCGGCCCAGCCTAGCCGGGCGAAGCGCCGAACCGGGCCGCTCAGCTCAGCCGGCACGCAGGGCGAGCAGGGCCACGTCGTCCTCACGGCGGTGGGCGGCGGCGAGCAGCCGGTCGCAGAGCAGGTCCAGCGGTGCGCCCGGCCCGTCGGCGCGGAGATGGGCGAGCAGGTCGGCCTGTCCCTCGTCGATCGACCGGTCCCGGCGCTCGATCAGCCCGTCGGTGTGCAGCAGCAGCGTGTCGCCCGGGGCGAGGACCAGTGTCCGGCCGGTACGCCGGGGCGCCCGGGCCAGGCCGAGCAGCGGCCCGCGTCCCTCGGCGACCGAGACCGTGCCGTCCGCCCGGACCAGCACCGGTGGGGGATGCCCGGCGTTGCACCAGGAGACCCGCAGCCCGTCCCCGTCCGGGCGGATCCGGGCCAGCACCGCGGTGGCGACGGTGGGCACCCGCAGCCCGCCCATCGCCCGGTCGAGCTGCGCCACCAGCAACTCCACCGGGTCGTCGCGCCCGTACGCGTTGCCGCGCACCAGGTTGCGCAACTGGCCCATGGTGGCCGCCGCCTCGATGTCGTGACCGGCGACATCACCGATCGCGGCCACCAGCTCGCCGTCGGGCTGGACGAACGCGTCGTACCAGTCACCGCCCACCTCGACCCGGTCCGCGACCGGCAGGTAGCGGGCGGCCAGCTCGATCCCCGGCACCGTCGGCAGGGTGGGCAGCATGCTGTGCTGGAGCACCTCGGCGACGTGGCGCTGCTCACCGTAGAGGCGGCTGTTGCCGACCGCCTGTCCGGCGCGTACTCCGATGTCCTGCGCGGTGCGCAGGTCGCTGTCGTCGAAACCGCGCCGCCCCTGGCGGTTGACGAGGGTGACCGCCCCGATCACCCGGTCCCCGGCGGCGGTGATCGGCACGGTCAGGTGGGAGCCGATGCCGAGCCGGTCGGCGAGCGGCACCAGCTCCGGGCGCGTGGTGCCGCGCGCCACGTCGTCCAGTCCGGCCACGGCCCGCACCGCCGGCCGCCCGGTACGCAGCACCGAACGGATCTGCGACTCCGCGCTGAGGCCGGTCGTCAGCAACTCGGCGAAGCGGGCCAGGTCGGCCTCGCGTTCGGCGTCCCGGTGTACGCCGGTGACGGTGCGCGGGCGGCCCGCCGGGTCGACGAGCGTGATCAGGCACCAGTCGGCGAGCAGCGGCACCATCGCGTGCCCGAGCCGGTCGACGGCAGTGGCCACGTCGAGCGTGCCGCCGAGCATCTCGCTCATCCCGGCCAGCATGGCGAGCCGGTCGTGCGCCTCCTCGGCGCGGCGGCGGGCCTGCTCGGCGCCGCGGACCGCGATGCGTAGCCGCAGCTCCGAGGAGCACGCGGCGGCCAGGTCGGCGAGCGTACGCAACTGCTCGGGGGTCCAGGCCCGGGGCTTGCTGTCGATCGCGCAGAGCGAGCCGAGCACCCGCCCGTCCAGGTCGGTGAGCGGCATTCCGGCGTACGCCACCACGCCCAGGTCCTCGATGGCCAGGTTGAGGCGTACCCGGGGGTAGAGGCGGGCGTCGGGCAGCACCAGCGGCATCTCGATGTCGACGACGTGCTGGCAGAACGAGTGGCTCAGCGGTGTCTGCCGGCGCGCCGCCCAGGGTTCCGGCAGCCCGGTCGCGCCGGGAAAGAACTGCCGGTCGGCGTCGACCAGGGAGACCAGCGCGACCGGCACGTCGAGCAGGTCGCCGACCAGGCGGGCGAACCTGTCGAACGCCTCGTCGGGTACGGCGTCGAGCCGCGTCTCGTCGAGCGCACGCAACCGGTCGGGATCGGTGAGCGCGGCAATCGGCACGGCCACCCGGCCCCGGCCGTCCTCGCTCATCGCCACCGCCCTCAGCAAGCGGAACACCCGACCGGCATCCCGTCCTCGGTTATACCCCGCTGCACTGTCAATCGACCCCGGGCGGGGCGTTCGTCACGGCCCACGCCATGCCGGCCCGGGGCTGCCGATATGGTCGGCGGTCGTGAAGGCATGGATCCCGCACCCCGAAGGCCTCCGGCTGCTCGGCGAGCTGCCGCCCGGCGTCACCGTGGAGCTGCTGGAGGACCCGGAACGGCCCCCGTCGTCCCCGGCCGGGGTGCGGTTCTGGGTACCGCCGTTCCTGTCCGGCCCGGACGCCGGCGCGTTCCTGGCCCGCCTGCCGGACGTCGAGGTGGTGCAGCTGCTCTCCGCCGGCGCGGACGCCTGGGTGGGGCGCGTCCCGGACGGTGTGACGCTCTGCGACGCCCGGGGCGTGCACGACTCGCCCACCGCCGAGTGGGTGGTGGCCGCGATCCTCGCCTCGCTGCGCGGGTTCGCGCCGCTGGCCCGGGCGCAGGCGCGGCGCGAATGGGCGTACGACGAGGTCGCGCCGACCGACGAGCTGGCCGGCAAGCGCGTGCTGATCGTGGGCGCCGGCTCGATCGGCACGGCGGTGCGTGACCGGCTCGCTCCGTTCGAGGTGAGCTTCACGCTGGTGGCCCGTACGCCGCGCCCGGACCAGGGTGTGCACGGGGTGGACGAGCTGCCAGCCCTGCTGCCGGAGGCGGACGTGGTGGTGCTGCTGGTGCCGCTGACCGACCGGACCCGGGGGCTTGTCGACGAGAAGTTCCTGGCCGCGATGCCGGACGGCGCGTTGCTGGTGAACGCCGCACGGGGGCCGGTGGTCAGCACCCCCGCGTTGCTCGCCGAGCTGACCTCGGGGCGCCTGCGGGCGGCGGTGGACGTCACCGACCCGGAGCCGCTGCCCGCCGACCATCCCCTGTGGGAGCTGCCGAACCTGCTGCTCACCCCGCACATCGGCGGCTCGGTACGCGGTCTGCTGCCCCGGGCGTACCGCCTGGTGGCCGAGCAGCTGCGCCGGTACGTGGCCGGGGAGGAGCTGACGAACCGGGTGGTCGACGGCTACTGATCGTTCGCCTCACCGGGCAGCTCCTGCCCGGTGACGGCGATCAGGTGGGGCAGCTCGGTGGCGCGTACCGCCGGCAGCATCACCACCTCGCCGTCGTCGAGCCGGGCGAGCGCGCGGCCCCGGGCGTCGCCGGCCAGTTCGGTGACGCGCGTCCACGGCACCCGGCGTTGCCCGGCGATCGCCCGCAGCCGCAGTTCCGAGGCGTCGGCGTCGGTGCCGGCGCGCCACGCCCAGACCGCGACGGTGAGCGGGACGAGCAGCACCCAGAGCAGCCACCAGCGGGCGGAGGCCAGCGGCAGCGCGCCGATGGTGGCGACGATCGCGGCGACCAGGATGGCCTGGTTGTGTCGGAAACGGACGGTATCGGCACGGCTCACCCTCCGATGATCCCACCCGGCCGACTCCCGCCGCCCCGCGCCCCGGCAGCCCCGCCAACCCCGGAGATCTTGGTACGTCTCCGCCCTCCCGAGGGCGACTGCGTACCAAGATCTGGCGCGGGCGGGTCGTGCGATGGAGATCTTGGAAGGAAACGGTCCTCATGGTGGCCCTTTGCTTCCGAGATCTCGTCGGGGAGGCGGGGGTGTGACGGATGTCACTGGTGGGATGACGTCACCGGGCGCTTCCGGGATCGTTTCTAGGCGTGGCCGCAGCGGTCCCCGCCGATGCGTCCCGCCCGCCCCGACCCCGCACGTCGTAACCGCGAACCGCAACCGCACCGCCCCCGTGCCCCCTCACGAAGGCGACCGCCGTGCCCGTCCCTCCTCCCGCCGGTCCCCGTCGGCGGCCACCCCTGCCCGATGTCGCCGTGTCGCTCACCGGCGCGGTCTTTCTCCTGGCGGGCGTCGCCGGGCTCCTACCCGGTCCGGCCGCGACCGCGCTCGCCGTCGCCGGTGGATCCGCACTCGCCTGCGTCCGGCTCGCCTGGCTGGCCGGTGGAGCGCTGCCCGCTCCGAGCGACCTCGCCCCGAACGCGCCGCCGACCGTCGACGCCCGAACCGCCGAATCACCAGCCCGGAGCACCGAAACCGGCCCACCCGAGCGCCGGGACGCACTCGCGGCGGGCGTGACGACCGGGCGGCAGGCGCGCCGGGTCGCGTTGTCCCGTCGGGTCGCCGCGATCCTCGACGCCGCCGTCCTGGTCGCCGGGCTCTCCGTGGCGGTGCTGCCGCTGAGTGATCCCGCGTACCGGCTGCCGATCGCGCTGACCGGGCTGTGCCTCACCGCGCCGCTGTACGTGACGGCGCTGCTGCGCCTGCCCGGCCGGTCCCGGCTGTCCGGGCCCGAGCTGGTACGCCGTACCGTCGACGTGCTCGCGCTCGGCGTCAGCCTGGTCTTCGCCGGCTGGATGCTGCTGCCGGGCGGCCCGGTCCCGGCCGCCGCCGGGATCGCCGCGTCGGGCGGCGCGGTGGTGCTGGCCGTGCTCGTGGTGGCGGCCCTCGCCGAACGTCACCGCCGGCCGGGCGCCGCACGCTGTCACGCCGGGGCCGCGCTGACGCTCGGCGGGCTGACGCTGCTTGTGGTGCTGCTGGCGTACGGCGCGCCGGACCGGGCGCTGCCGGTTGTCGCGGCGCCGCTGCTGGCGGGGGCGCTGCTGACCGTCGCGGGCCTCCGGCGTGCCTGGGCCGGGGAGCGGCCGGACCGGGACGTGGCGCCGGCCGCCTGGCCCCGCCTCACCGCGCCGGCCGGGATCGCCGCGCTGGCCGCCGGTGTCCATCTGTGCGTGGTGGGGGAGTTCAGCACTGGCGCGATGGCCCTGGGCCTGACGGTCGTTCCGCCGATCATGGTGGGTGAGCTGCTCGCCGCCGCGGACCAGCGTCGCCGCGTGCAACGACTGGCGGCCCGGGAGGCGTGGCTGCGGCGCCGGCTCGGGCCTGATGCCCGGGCCGTCGAGCCCGCGCCGCTGACGCGCGCGGATCTGGTCCGGGCGTTGGCGCAGCGCAGCGGTGGCGCCCTGCTCGTGGTCGACCTGCACGGCGAGGGCGCGGCCGTGCCGGAGGGGCCGGTGCTCACCGAGGTCGCGCGCCGGCTCCGAGCCGGCGTCGAGGCGCACGACCTGGTCGCCCGGCTGGGCGACACCGAGTACGCGGTCCTCACCGATGTCGGGCCGGTGCTGGCGTACGCGCTCGGCACCCGGCTGCTGGCGGCGCTGACCGAGCCGTACCCGCGGCCGGGCGGGGTGGCCCGGGTGCGGGTGAGCGTCGGGCTGGCCGAGACCGGAGGCGGCGAGCCGGAGGACGTGCTGCGTCAGGCCGACCTGGCCCGCCGCCGGGCGGTGCAGCTCGGCCGGGACCGGGTCGAGTGGTACGACGCCTACCTGGAGGAGCAACTGGTCCGGCGCCTGGATCTGGAACGGGAGCTGCCCGGCGCGGTGGCGCGCGGTGAGCTGGACCTGGTCTACCAGCCGGTGGTGGCGCTCGCGGAGCGGACACCGGTCGGCACCGAGGCGTTGCTGCGCTGGCGCAGTCCCACGCTGGGCACCGTGCTGCCGGCGGAGTTGCTGCCGGTGGCGGCCGACCTCGATCTGGTCGGCGAGATCGGGCGGTGGGTGGTGGACCGGGCCTGCCGCCAGCTCGCCGCGTGGTCGGGGGGCGGCCGGGAGCTGTGGATGGCTGTCAACGTGACGCCGCGTGAGCTGGCCGCGCCGGACTTCGTGGCGCGTACGGCGACCGCGCTGGCCGCGTACGACGTGTCGCCGGAGCGGCTGGTGGTGGAGGTGGCCGAGCCGGGGGTGGGCGCCGAGTTGTCCACTGTGGTGGCCCGGCTCGCCGGTCTCCGCTCGATCGGCGTGCGGACCGCGCTCGACGACTTCCGCGCCGAGCACGCCTCGCTCGCCCAGCTCCGCCGCCTGCCGATCGACCTGCTCAAGGTGGGTCCGCATCTGGTCCGGCCGGGTGGGGACGGGCAGCGTCCGCTCATCGACGTGGTGGCGAACCTGGCCGACCGGCTCGGGGTCGAGTTGGTGGTCGAGGAGCTTGAGTCGGAGGGCCAGGTGGCGGGCGCGCGCCGGGCCGGCTGCCGGTACGGGCAGGGCTTCGCGCTGGCCCGCCCGGCGACCGCCGAGCGGGTCGAGGCGTGGTTCGAGGAGTTCCCGTCCGCAGCCCGCTGAGCTGAACCGGTTCAGCGGCCCGTCGTACGAGGTGGGGCCGTGCTGCCGCGCGGCGTGAGGTGCGCGGTCTCGTCCTGGACCACGGCGGCCGGCTCACCCGCGATCACGGCGAGGAGCTGCCGGGCGGCGTGCGCGCCGTACGCCGGGATGTCCCGGCCCAGCGCGGTCAGCGGCGGGTGCACCAGCCGGCAGAGCGGCGAGTCGTCCCAGGCCACGATGGACAGGTCGCCGGGGACGGCCAGGCCCATCTCCTGGGCCACCGAGAGCCCGGCGATCGCCATCACGTCGTTGTCGTAGATCACCGCGGTGGGGCGGGCGGCGGAGCTGAGCAGCCGGCGGGTCGCCCGCGCGCCCTCCTCGCCGGTGTAGTCGGACCAGACCGTCTGCGCCTCCTCCAGCCCGAGCCGCCGGCACACGCCGGTGAACGCCTCGGTGCGGATCTCGGTGTGCAGCAGCGAGGGCAGCCCGCCGACCCGGGCGATGCGCCGGTGGCCGAGCGCGACCAGGTACTCCACCGTCTCGACCAGCGCCGCCGCGTCGTCGGCCCAGACGCTCGCGAGGCCGCCGGTGTGGCCGGGGCCGCCGATCACCACCGCCGGCAGTTGCAGCTCCTCCAGCGCCGGCACCCGCCGGTCGTCGGTGCGCAGGTCGCAGACGAGCACGCCGTCGACCCGGCGTTCGGCCCACCACCGCCGGTAGACCGCGATCTCGGCGTCCTGGTCGCTGACCACCTGGAGCGTGAGCGCGTACGAGCGGGCCGACAGCTCGGCCTCGACGCCGCTGATCAGCTCCATGAAGAACGGCTCGATGCCGAGTATCCGGGCGGGGCGGCACAGCGCCAGCCCGACCGCCTTGGCGGTCGCCCCGGACAACGCGCGGGCGGCGCTGCTGGGCCGGAACCCGATCTCGGCGGCGATCGCGAGGATGCGCTGGCGGGTCGCCTCGGAGACGCCGGGCTGGCCGTTGAGCGCGTACGACACCGCGCCCTTGGAGACCCCGGCGCGCCGGGCGACGTCGGCGATGGTCGGCCGCTTCACCGGAGCGTTCCTCCACTGTGTCCGGCCCTCGCGGGCGCTTCCGGTCGCCGGATCACCGGCGTCTGGTGACGCTACTGCACGCGGTGCCGGGTCCGGGTGCCGCGGGCGGCATCGGTGGACCGCATCCGGCGGCAGTCGCTTGTGCGGTTCAGCTTAGAGCGCGGACCCGACGAGACCGCCCGCAGCGTGGTCGTGAGCGGCGGCGAGGTTACCGGATCGGCACATCGGTAACCGGCCGTTGACAGTCGTGAATGGGAACCGTACGGTGGCGTCACTTATCCGGTTCAGTCAACGTCTCTCGATATTCGGGAGCGTTCCCATTTCGGCGCGGAGGATGAGATGAGACGGTCCTGGACGCACCTGGCGCGGGTGACCGCCGTCGGTGCCGTCAGCCTGGTCATGATCGCCGCCTGCAGCGGCCGGAGCACCACCGGCGGCTCCGACCCGGCCGGTGGTCAGGTCACGCTGAAAATCAACTTCTGGGGCGACTTCGGGCTCCAGGACCTCAAGGCCAGGTACGAGGCCGAACATCCGAACGTCAAGATCCAGCTCAACTCGGGCGAGTACAACGCCCAGCACGAGGACCTGCAGAAGAAGCTCGTCGCGGGCAACGGCGCGCCGGACATCGCGGCGATCGACGAGGGCTTCATGGTCCAGTTCCGAAGCCAGTCCGACAAGTTCGTCAACCTGCTCGACAAGGGCGCCGGCTCGTACGAGAGCAAGTACCTGCCCTGGAAGTGGAAGCAGTCGCTGTCGGCGGACGGCAAGACGCAGATCGGCCTCGGCACCGACGTCGGCGGCCTGGCCATGTGCTACCGCACCGACCTGTTCAAGGCCGCCGGCCTGCCCACCGAACGCGACCAGGTGTCAGCGCTCTGGCCCACCTGGGACAGGTTCATCGAGGTCGGCCAGCAGTACACCACCACGACGAAGAAGAAGTTCATCGACGCCGGCACCAACCTGTTCAACCCGATCCTCGGTCAGCAGCCGGTCGGGTTCTACGACGAGCAGGACCAGCTCCGGATGGAGCAGGGCCCGAAAGTCGCGTTCGACTACACGGTCAAGGCCGTCGGCGCCGGGCTCTCGGCGAACCTGGTCAGCTTCCAGGCCGACTGGGACAAGGGCTTCACCAGCGGCGCGTTCGCGGTGCTCGCCTGCCCGGCCTGGATGCTCGGCCACATCAAGGACACCGCGCCCGGCACCGAGGGCAAGTGGGACATCGCCGCGGTACCGGGTGGCGGCGGCAACTGGGGCGGATCGTTCCTGACGTTGCCGAAGCAGGGCAAGAACGTCGACGAGGCGTACAAGCTGCTGACCTGGCTGGTCGCGCCGGAGCAGCAGATCGAGATCTTCAAGAAGGTCGGCAACCTGCCGTCGCAGCCGGCGCTCTACACCGACCCGGCCATCGCCGACTTCAAGAACCCGTTCTTCAACGACGCCCCGGTCGGCCAGATCTTCCCGAAGATGGCGCAGGGCCTCACCCCGCAGTACCTGGGCCGCAAGAACGGCCCGACCCGGGTGGCGGTGGAGAACGTGATCCGGCGGGTGGAGAACAAGTCGCTCAAGTCCGACGCCGCCTGGAACGAGGCGGTCAAGGAGGCCGAGAAGGCCGCGAAGTCCTGACGTGTCAGCGGTGACGGGGCGGCCCGGCCCGCCCCGTCACCGTCCGATCTCCCGGCCCTGGAGTGAACAGATGTCCAGCACCCGTGCCGCACCGCCCCGCCGCCCACCCGCGCCGCAGGGCGGCAGTGCCGGCGACCGGCGGATGACCTGGCGCGACCGGCTGTACCGCTTCGACATGCGCTACATGCCGTACCTGATGATCGCGCCGTTCTTCCTGCTCTTCCTCGTGTTCGGGCTGTTCCCGCTGCTGTTCAACGCGGTCGTGTCGCTGCGCAACTACCGCCTGGACGACCCGACGCTGCCGTACTGGGCGGGCCTGGAGAACTTCAGCCGCCTGGCCGCCGACGAGGACTTCTGGAACGCCCTTTACAACACGTTCGGCATCTTCCTGCTCTCCACAGTGCCGCAACTGCTGCTCGCGCTGCTCGTCGCGTCGCTGCTCAACCGGAAGCTGCGGGCGCAGACCTGGTGGCGGGTGGGTGTCCTGCTGCCGTACGTGACACCGATCGTGGCCTCGACGATGGTGTTCAGCGTCTTCTTCTCCCGCGACTTCGGCATGGCCAACTGGGTGCTCGGCCTGCTCGGCATCGGCGGCGCGGACGACCCGATCGACTGGCGGGCCGGCAAGCTCCAGGCCTGGATCGCCATCGCCACCATGGTCAACTGGAAGTGGATCGGCTACAACGCGCTGCTCTACCTGGCCGCCATGCAGTCCATCCCGCGCGACGTCTACGAGGCCGCCGCCATCGACGGCGCCGGGCAGTGGAAGCAGCTCTGGCGGATAACCGTGCCGATGATCCAGCCGGTGGTCCTGTTCACAGTCATCCTCTCCACCATCGGCGGGTTGCAGTTGTTCACCGAGCCGATGCTGTTCGACCCGAACGCGCAGGCCGCGACCGGCGGGCCGGACGGTGAATGGCAGACCATCGCCCAGCTCATCTACAAGGTCGGCTGGAAGGACCTCAACCTCGGCTACGCCGCCGCCATGTCCTGGGCGTTGTTCCTGATCATCCTGATCGTGGCCGGCCTCAACTACCTGCTGACCAACCGACTCTCCGGAGGCCGCCGGTGACGACCCGACGTGTGGTGGCCCGGGCCCCGCAGGACACCCCGGCCGGGCTCTGGACCTACCTGCTGCTCGCGGTCAGCATGCTGTTCGCCGCGTTCCCGCTCTACTGGATGTTCGTCATCGCCACGAGCAACGACGAGGCGCTGGCGAAGCTGCCACCCGCGGTGGTCCCCGGCGACCGGTTCCTCACGAACGTCGAGGAGGTCTTCTCCCTCCAGGACGTCTACTTCGCCGCGTCGCTGATCAACAGCGTCATCGTCTCGGTGGTGGTGACCGCCTCGGTGCTGTTCTTCTGCTCGCTGGCCGGCTTCGCGTTCGCCAAGCTGCGCTTCCGGGGCAGCCGCGCGCTGATGCTGTTCGTGGTGCTCACGCTCACCGTGCCCAACCAGCTCGGCATCGTGGCGCTCTACATCGTGATGGGCAAGCTCGGCTGGAACGGCACGCTGCTCGCGGTCATCGCGCCCGGCCTGGTCACCGCGTTCGGCGTGTTCTACATGCGGCAGTTCATCCTGAACACCGTCCCGGACGAGCTGATCGAGTCGGCCCGGGTCGACGGCGCCACGACCATGCGGGTGTACGCGACGATCGTGCTCCCCGCGATCCGCCCGGCGCTGGCGGTGCTCGGCCTGCTCACGTTCGTGGCCACCTGGAACGACTTCCAGTGGCCGCTCATCACGCTCAGCGGCACCGACTACCCGACGTCGATGGTGGCGGTCTCCGACCTCGCAAGCGGCAACTACGTGATCTACCGGCGGGTGCTCGCTGGTGCGTTCATCGCCACCGTGCCCCTGCTGGTCATGCTGTTCATCGGTGGACGTCAGATCGTCCGCGGAATCATGGAAGGCGCGGTGAAGTCGTGAGCCGTCGAACTCTGCTGCACGAGGGATGGACGCTGCGGGCCGAGCCCGGTCCGGCGGTGCCGCCGCAGATCGCCGGGACGGCGGTGCCGGCGACAGTGCCCGGATGCGTGCACACCGACCTGCTCGCGGCCGGCCTCATCCCCGACCCGTACCTGGACGACAACGAGAACCGCCTCACCTGGATCGGGCGCACCGACTGGGTCTACGAGACGACGTTCGGATGGCAGCCCGGCGACGAAGAGCGGGTCGACCTGGTCTGCGCCGGCCTGGACACGGTCGCCACCGTCACGCTCAACGGCGTCGAGGTCGGCCGCACCGAGAACCAGCACCGCTCGTACCGCTTCGACGTCCGCGCGCTGCTGCGCCCGGACGGCAACACCCTGGCCGTACGCTTCGACTCGCCGTACCGGTATGCCGAGGCGCACCGGGACCGGCTCGGTGACCGGCCGAACGCGTACCCGGAGCCGTTCCACTTCATCCGCAAGACCGCCTGCAACTTCGGCTGGGACTGGGGACCGACGCTCGTCACCGCCGGCATCTGGCGCGACATCGGCCTGCACGCCTGGTCCACCGCCCGGCTCGCGTCGGTGCGGCCGATCGTCACCGTGGTCGACGGCGTCGGCCGGGTCGAGCTGCACGCCGAGGTCGAGCGGACCGGCGACGAGCCGCTGACCGTCCGCGCCACCGTCGCCGGGGTCACCGCCGAGGTCCCCGTACCGGCGGGGGAGCCGACCGCCGTCGTGACGTTCGCCGTCGCGGACCCCGCGCTGTGGTGGCCGATCGGGTACGGCGACCAGCCCCGCTACGACCTCGACGCCACCCTGCACGCCGCCGACGGCCGGGAGCTGGACGCCGCGTCCCGCCGGATCGGGTTCCGCTCGGTACGCCTGGACACCACGCCCGACGCGCACGGCACCCCGTTCGCGCTGCACGTCAACGACGTGCCGGTGTTCGTCAGGGGCGTCAACTGGATCCCCGACGACGCGTTCCCGAACCGGGTCACCCGGGAGCGCCTCGCGCAGCGGTTCGGCCAGGCGGCCGGCGCGCACGTCAACCTGCTGCGCGTCTGGGGCGGCGGCCGGTACGAGTCGGACGACTTCTACGACCTGGCCGACGAGATGGGATTGCTGGTGCAGCAGGACTTCCTGTTCGCCTGCGCCGCGTACCCGGAGGAGGAACCGTTCCGCACCGAGGTCGAGGCGGAGGCGCGCGAGCAGGTCACCCGCCTCGCCGGGCACCCGTCGCTGGTGCTCTGGACCGGCAACAACGAGAACATCTGGGGCTGGCACGACTGGGACTGGCAGGAACCCCTGGCCGGGCGCACCTGGGGGCGCGGCTACTACCTGGAGTTGCTCCCCGCCGTCGTCGGGGAGCTGGACCCGACCGTCCCGTACTGGCCGGGCAGTCCCTGGTCCGGCAGCGAGGAAGAACTTCACCCCAACGACCCGGCGCACGGCACCACGCACATCTGGGACGTGTGGAACACCGACGACTACACGCGCTACCGGGACTACGTGCCGCGCTTCGTGGCCGAGTTCGGCTACCAGGCGCCGCCCACATACGCGACGCTGCGCCGGGCCCTCTCCGACGACCCGCTCGCGCACGACTCGCCGGGCATGACGCACCACCAGAAGGCAGCCGACGGGGACGGCAAGCTGCGGCGCGGGCTCGACGCCCACCTGCCGCCGCCCGCCGACTTCGACGACTGGCACTACCTCACTCAGCTCAACCAGGCCCGCGCCATCCAGTTCGGCGTGGAGCACTTCCGCTCGCACCGGCCGGTCTGCGCCGGCACCGTCGTGTGGCAGCTCAACGACTGCTGGCCGGTCACGTCGTGGTCGGCGATCGACGGCGACGGGCGCCGCAAACCCCTGTGGTACGCGCTGCGCCGCGCCTACGCCGACCGGCTGCTCACCGTGCAGCCGCGCGACGGCCGGCCGGCGCTGGTGGCGGTGAACGAGACCGCGCAGGCGTGGCGCGGGCCGGCCACGGTCACCCGGTTGACAGTCACCGGGGAGCCGAGGGCGAAGACCTCGGTCGACCTCGACGTCCCGGCGTACTCCTCGGTCGTGGTGGAACTGCCGGCGGAGCTGGCGCGGCCGGACGACGGCCGCGCGGAACTGCTCGTCGCGGACGCCGGGGACGCCGCGGAGCGCGCGCTGTGGTTCTTCGCCGAGGACCGCGACGTGCGGTGGCCGGCGGCGCAGTGGGACGCGGCGGTCGAGCCGGTGGACGGCGGCCGGCGGGTCCGGGTGACCGCGCGGACGGTGTTGCGCGACCTGACGCTGTTCCCGGACCGCCTCGATCCGGCCGCGGAGGTGGACCGGGCGCTGGTGACGCTGCTGCCGGGGGAGAGCGTCGTCTTCACGGTGAGCACCACGTGCCCGCTGGATGCCGAGGCGCTCATCTCCCGGCCGGTGCTGCGCTGCGTCAACGACCTGGCCTGAGCGCGCCGCCCTCCATCTCCGTCGATTTGAAGATTTATGCAAGTGCTAAAGTCTTCAGAGTCGTCGTCGGAGGGGTGTGTCGTGTCGGTGCCGCTGTACCAGGCCAAGGCGGAGCTGTTCCGCACCCTCGGACACCCCGTGCGCATCCGGGTGCTCGAACTGCTCCAGGACGGGCCGAGACCGGTCCGCGACCTGCTCGCCGCCATCGACGTGGAGGCGTCCAACCTCTCCCAGCAGCTCGCCGTGCTGCGCCGCGCCGGCATGGTCACCTCGTACCGGGACGGTCCCCTCGTCATGTACGCGCTCAGCACCCCCGACGTGGCGGACCTGCTCGCCGCCGGGCGGCGCATCCTCGGCGCGGTCCTCACCGACCGGGACGGCCTGCTGGACGAGCTGCGGGCCTCGGGGACGGACCGGTGAGCGCGGCGACTGCCCTTCGCGCCGGTGACGTCGTACGGCAGACGGGCCGGCTGTTCCGCGGGCTGCTGCCCGGCCGGGCCGACTGGGCGGCGGCGCGCCGTTCGCCCCGGCGCGACCTGCTCGCCGGGCTCACCGTCGCCGTGGTGGCGCTGCCCCTGGCGCTCGCCTTCGGCGTCACCTCCGGCCTCGGCGCGCAGGCCGGCCTCGTCACCGCCGTCGTCGCCGGAGCGGTCGCGGCGGTCTTCGGCGGCTCCAACCTCCAGGTCTCCGGCCCCACCGGAGCGATGACTGTCGTGCTGGTGCCGGTGGTGCAGCAGTTCGGCGCCGGTGGCGTGCTGATGGTCGGCGCGCTGGCCGGGCTGATCCTGATCGCGCTCGCCCTGGCCCGCCTCGGCCGGTACGTCCGCTACCTGCCGTCCCCGGTGATCGAGGGGTTCACCGCCGGCATCGCCGTGGTCATCGCGCTGCAACAGGTGCCGGCCGCGCTCGGCGTCACCGGCGCGCACGGCGAAAAGGTGTGGGCGGTGGCCGCCGACGCGGTCGCCCGGTTCGCCGCGCATCCCCGGCCCGCCGCGATCGCTGTCGCGCTCGGCGTGGCGGCGCTGATGCTGCTCGGCGGCCGGTGGCGGCCCGCCGTGCCGTTCTCCCTGGTCGGGGTGGCCGCCGCGACGCTCCTCGCCGAGCTGGCCCCGATCGACCTGGCCCGGATCGGCGAGCTGCCGCAAGGGCTGCCCGCGCCGTCGCTGGACTTCGTCGACCTCGGCGCGCTGGGCGTACTGCTGCCCAGCGCCCTTGCCGTGGCCGCGCTCGCCGCGCTGGAGAGCCTGCTCTCCGCCACCGTGGCCGACGGAATGACAGTCGGCGAGCGGCACGACCCGGACCGCGAACTGTTCGGCCAGGGCCTGGCCAACCTCGCCTCCCCGGTCTTCGGCGGCATCCCGGCGACCGCCGCCATCGCCCGTACCGCGGTGAACGTCCGCGCCGGGGCGTCCTCGAAGCTCGCCGCGCTCACCCACGCGGTGGCCCTCGCCGCGATCGTGCTCGCCGCCGCCCCGCTCGTCGGGCGCATCCCGCTGGCCGCCCTGGCCGGGGTGCTGCTCGCCACCACGGTACGGATGGTGGAGGCGGCCTCCCTGCTGGCGCTGATGCGGGCCACCCGCGCCGACGCGGTGGTGCTGGTGCTGACGTTCGCCGTCACCGTCATCTGGGACCTGGTGACAGCTGTGGTCGTCGGGCTCGCCGTCGCGGTCGTGCTGGCGCTGCGCGCGGTGGCCCGCAGCGCCAAGCTGGAACAGGTGCCGCTGGACACCGGCGAGCACAGCGCCGAGGAGCACGCGCTGCTCGCCGAGCACATCGTCGCGTACCGGCTGGACGGGCCGCTCTTCTTCGCCGCCGCGCACACGTTCCTGCTGGAGTTGGCCGAGGTGGCCGACGTGCGGGTGGTGATCCTGCGGATGTCCCGCGTCTCCACCATCGACGCCACCGGCGCGCAGGTGCTCGGCGACGCCATCGCCCGGCTGCGCGCCCGGGGGATCACGGTGCTGCTCTCCGGCATCACCCCGGGCCACGACCAGGTGCTCAGCACGCTCGGCGTCGCCGAGGAGCTGCGCCGCGAGGGCCTGGTGTTCGCGGACACCCCGGCCGCCATCCGGTACGCCCGGGGTGTCGCCCTGGCCGCGAGCCCCGCCTAGTTTGCGGTCGCCCTGGCATCCGTCTCCGCGCGCTTTCGCACGCCGAAGATGATCAGGTAGCCGAGGATCCACACCTCGCCCACCGTGGCGGGCACCACCAGCAGATCGCCGACGATGCCGGCGCCGGGGGAGAGGTACGCGACGAACGTCATGAGCACGTAGCCGACGCCACCGGTGACGAGGAGCCGGCCCAGCGGCCGGGGCAGCCAGCCCGACCGGAGCACGCACCAGCCCATCGGCACCAGCCAGAGCCCGAAGAAGAGGCCGCCCACCTCCCACAGGTTCCCGCTGACCAGGTAGAGCAGCTGGACCGTGTCGGCGTCGCCCGGCCCGCCGGTCGCCACCCCCAGGGCCGTCGCGAGCACTGCGGCGCTGCCCAGGATCGCGACCGCGTTGACGAGCCCGAAGGCGGCGATGCTGCCCGAGGCGGTGCTGTCGACAGTCCGGAACAGGCGGTGGAACCAGACGGCGGTGAGCGCCTGGGTGAGGACGACGAGCAGTTCGAGGGCGACGCCGACGCGGGCCAGCGACTCGTGGGCCACCAGGTTGGCGAACGTCGCGCCCGCGTCGTCCGGGTTGAAGATCATCGGCCGGACGGTGAGGAACCCCAGCGCGCCGGTGACGGCGAGCCCGAGGTAGAACAGCCCGGTCACCCGGGCGGTACGGATCAGCTGGTGCATGGCGGCTCCTTCGGGGGTGAACGACGCGGTGGCGGGGCTGGCCTTACGCCGTAAGGCCAACCATACGTTGTAAGGTCAAGGGGAGAAGGGGAGCCGGATGGGAGCGCGGAAACCTCGGGAGCCGCTGAGCCGCGAGCGGGCCCTGGCCAGCGCGATCGCCCTCGTCGACGCCGAAGGGATGGAGGCGCTCACGATGCGCCGGCTCGCCGCCGAACTCGGCGTCGAGGCCATGTCGCTCTACCACCACCTACCCGGCAAGGCCGGACTGCTCGACGGCCTCGTGGACGCGGTCGCCACGGAGATCACCTCGGCCGCCGAGCGTGCCGAAGCGGACGCGCCCGGCGGCGACTGGCGTACCCGGCTGCGGCTGCGCTTCCTCGCCGCGCGCGCGGTCATGCTGCGGCACCCGTGGGCCCCCGCGCTGCTCAGCTCGCGCCCGACCGTCCCCGCCGGGGTGTACGCCTACTACGACGGCATCCTCGCCACGCTCGTCGACGGCGGCTTCTCGTACCGGATCGCCCACCGGGCGCTGCACGCGTTCGGCAGCATGGCGCTCGGCTTCGCCCAGGAGGTGTTCCGCCCGGACGCGGGCGGGGCGGCCGACGCCGCAGCCGCGGAAGCGGAGATGGTGGCGCTGGCCGAACGGCTGCCGCACCTGGCCGCGATGGTGGCCGCCGAGACGCACGACGCGGCCGATCCGACGCTGGGCTGGTGCGACTCGCAGACCGAGTTCGAGTTCACCCTCGACCTGCTCTTCGACGGCCTCGAACGACACCTGCCGAGCCATTGACCCGGCCTGCGCTATTCGCAGTCAGGTATCGGACTGAGAAGCCGACGAAAGCCGAACTGATGAGACAGCGTATCCGTCCGGCATTCGCTTTCGGCCGGGACGGATCGCTCGACATCCGACCGGTCAACTCTTTCCGTTCGTACGCGCCAATTGTCGCGCTGCTTTCCAGCTGGCCTCGCGAGTAACTTCTCGTACCACCGCCTTCACGAGGAGTCACTTATGTCTGAGGAAACCTGGCTCGCGGCGCGTCTGATTCCCACCTCGGGTATCAATGGCGCCGAGGAGCAGGAACGCCGGGCGACCTCCGCCCTGCTGGCGGTGATGAGCTCGGTACGGGAGTTCGGGCGTGTCCTGACCCAGTCCGTCGGCGCGCCGGCCGGAGTCGTGCAGACCTTCATCGAGGTTCCGTTCAAACTCGGAAACCAGCAACTCTTTCCGGACGGCCTCATCCGCGTCACCAGGGGGCAGCGCCAGTGGACCGCGCTCGTGGAGGTGAAGACCGGCAGTAACCCGCTGCGATCCGAGCAGTTGGAGGCCTACCTGGACATTGCGCGGGAGCAGGGATTCGACGCCCTCATCACGATCTCGAACGAGATCGCTCCCGTCCCGGGCCAGCATCCGACGACCGTCGATCGCCGGAAACTGCGTAGGGTCGCCCTGTATCACCTGCCGTGGACGGAGATCCTGACCCAGGCCGTGATCCAGAAGGAGTACCGTGGCGTCGCAGACCCGGATCAGGCGTGGGTTCTGGGCGAACTGATCCGATACCTCGAACACCCGCGTTCGGGCGCTCTCGAGTTCAGCGACATGGGGCCGGCCTGGGTGCAGGTCCGGGACGGGGTGTCGGCCGGGACATTGCGGGCCGGCGACGACGCGGCAGCGCAGGTCGCCGGGCGCTTCGACGCCTTGATTCGTTACGCATGCCTCCGACTCGGCCGGCAGTTGGGCACCGACGTGACCCCCGCGCTGAGCCGCCGCGACCTCGCCGATCCGGCCGCACGCACCCAATCGCTCGCCAACCAGCTCGCCAGCGCCGGCACCCTGAGCGGCAGCATCCGGATCCCGGGCGCGGTCGGGCATCTTCACGTGACGGCCGATCTGCGGGCTGGGCAGATCGTCTGCCACGTCGATGTCGACGCTCCGCGGTCAGGCCGTCCGACCACCCGGGTGAACTGGCTGGTCCGTCAACTGAAGGACGCACCGGACACGGTGCGGATCGAGGCGTTCGCCATGCACGCCCGGGGCGGTGGCGCCACCGATCTTCTCCGTCAGGTACGTGCCGAGCCGACGACACTCATCAACGATCCCTCGCGTGAACTTCGGGCTTTCCGGATCGCCCAGAGCGCAACTGCGGGAACCAAGCGTGGCAGTGGTCGGGGTGCCTTCATCGACTCTGTGCTGCACGCCATCGACGACTTCTACGAGCAGATCATCCAGAACCTCAAGCCGTGGATGCCCGCGGCACCCCGGTTGCGTACGTCGGAGGATGTGATCCCCGTTCAGCCGGTCGCTTCCAGCCTCGTCTCCACCGCCATCTCGTCCCAGGACAGCCCCGAGTTCGACACCCAGGGAACGCACGGGGGCTCCGGTTCCTCGGATCGCACCGACGAGTGATCCCACCTCTGCATGAAGCGCCGTGCGACGCCCCGCCGATGCGGACGTCCCACCGGACCGGCGGGTTCGGACAGCGTCGGACGGGTACCAGCACGGCATGACTGATCCGGTTGAGCTGTCCGAACTGCACGCCGGAGGCGCCGATCCCGACGACGTCATCCCGGACGAGCCGCACGCGGACCTGGACGGCACCGACGAGAACTCACCGGCGGAGTTCGGCCTGCCGATAGATGGCACCGCCCCGGCCGAGGAGGACCCCACCCAGCGGTGAGTGAAACGTCATGGGTGTCAAACGGGTCCCGCGACACCCATGACGTTCCACCCGATGGCCGCGGAGGCCGCGGGCGCTAGTTGGGCAGTGCGGCGAGGCCGGCCAGCAGTTCCCAGCGCTCGGCCTCGGTGAGCGCCGCGTACGCCGGCTCGTCGCGGCGGTCGGTGTCCGCCTCGATCGCCGCGCGTTCCGGGCCGTCCGGCAGCGCGCGGATCTCGTCGGCGGTCAGCCCGGCGGCCCGCCACGCGGCCCGGTGCGCGTCCGCGCGGTGGTGCCGCAGCGAGCCCAGCCGGGTCACGAGCAGCAGCGCCTGGGAGGCGCCCGCCGGCTCGTACGGCGGGGACATCGCCCGGAACACCGGCCCGGCGGTGGCCTGCGCGTGCGTCAGCACCCGGCCGACCAGGTCGGCGAGCCGGGGCACGACGCCCAGGCCGGGCAGCACGCCGGGCAGCATGGCCCACAGTTCCTCGGCGGCCTCGCCGGTGGCCCGCTGGGCGAACAGCGTCAGTTCCCGGCCCAGGTCGGTGAGGTGCCACGCGCCCTCGTCGTCCCGGACGACGACGCCCTGCGCCAGTTCCTCGTCCATGCTTCCGTAGGTGTAGATCAGGCCGTCGGCCAGCGCTTCGGCGGGCATCGGCCGGGCCAGCACACCGGAGAAGAAGCTGTTCTCCGCGCCGAGTGTGCAGCCCCGCTCGGCGTAGAACGCCTCCATCCGGGCGCGCGCTGCCCAGCGGGCGCCCACGTACACCCGGTCGATCGCCGGCCGGACCAGTCGCGCGTAACTCACCGTCGTCTCCACGCCGCCGGACCCTACCGGCGCGCGGGTGTTAAGAAGGGCCCCCTCCTCTACCGGAGGCGTTAAGAAGGGGCCCTTCCTTACATCACTCCGGGACGCGGCGGTAGGCGCCGTCGCTGGCCGAGGTCGCCATCGAGGCGTACGCGCGCAGCGCCGCCGACACCGGACGCTGCCGGTCGACCGGGGTGTACGGGCGGTCCCGCTTCTCCTCGGCCACCCGGCGCGCCTCCAGCTCGTCGGCGGGCACGTTCAGCTCGATCGACCGGCCCGGGATGTCGATGACGATCTCGTCGCCGTCGCGGACCAGCGCGATCAGCCCACCGGAGGCGGCCTCCGGGGAGACGTGCCCGATGGACAGGCCGGAGGTGCCGCCGGAGAACCGGCCGTCGGTGAGCAGCGCGCAGGAGCGGCC
This sequence comes from Micromonospora sp. HB375, assembly GCF_017872985.1. NCBI lineage: Bacteria > Bacillati > Actinomycetota > Actinomycetes > Micromonosporales > Micromonosporaceae > Micromonospora > Micromonospora sp. HB375. The sequence continues at coordinate 1,251,393 of NZ_JAGGJO010000001.1, forward strand.
CAGCCCGCGGCCCTTGAGGAACGAGGTCGGGTAGAGCATCTCCTGCATGCCGGGGCCGCCCTTCGGGCCCTCGTACCGGATCACCACGACGTCCCCGGCGACGATCTCCTTGGCGAGGATCGCGGTCACCGCGTCGTCCTGCGACTCGTAGACCTTGGCCGGGCCGCGGAACGTCAGGCACTCCTCGGGCACGCCGGCGGTCTTCACCACGCAGCCGGCCGGCGCGAGGTTGCCGTGCAGGATGGCCAGGCCGCCGTCCGCGCTGTAGGCGTGCTCCCGGTCCCGGATGCAGCCTCCGGCCGCGTCGGTGTCCAGCGACGACCAGCGGTTGGTGGTGGAGAACGGCTCGGTGGTGCGCACGCCGCCCGGGGCGGCGTGGAACAGTTCGATCGCCTCTCGCGTGGCCGCGCCGCCGCGCACGTCCCAGTCGGCCAGCCACTTGTCGAGGCCGGGGGAGTGCACCGCGCGCACGTCTCGGTGCAGCAGCCCGGCGCGGTCCAGCTCACCGAGGATGGCCGGGATGCCGCCGGCCCGGTGCACGTCCTCCATGTGGTAGTTCGGCGAGTTCGGGGCGACCTTGGCCAGGCACGGCACCCGGCGGGAGATCGCGTCGATGTCGGCGACGCCGAAGTCCAGCTCGGCCTCGCGGGCGGCGGCGAGCAGGTGCAGCACCGTGTTCGTGGAGCCGCCCATGGCCACGTCGAGGGCGATCGCGTTCTCGAACGCCTCCCGGCCGGCGATCGAGCGCGGCAGCACCGAGGCGTCGTCGTTCTCGTACCACTGCTTGGCGATCTCCACGATCGTGCGCCCGGCCTCGACGAACAGCGACCGGCGCGCGGCGTGGGTGGCGAGCGTCGAGCCGTTGCCTGGTAGCGCGAGGCCGATCGCCTCGGTGAGGCAGTTCATCGAGTTGGCGGTGAACATGCCGGAGCAGGACCCGCAGGTCGGGCAGGCGGAGCGCTCGATCTCGCCGAGCTGGTCGTCGGTGACCGCCTCGTTCGAGGAGGCGATCATGGCGTCGATCAGGTCGATCTTGGAGTGCACGACTCCCTCGATCGCCACCGTCTTGCCGGCCTCCATCGGGCCGCCGGAGACGAAGACGGTGGGGATGTTGAGCCGCAGCGCGGCGAGCAGCATGCCCGGGGTGATCTTGTCGCAGTTGGAGATGCAGACCAGGGCGTCCGCGCAGTGCGCGTTGACCATGTACTCGACCGCGTCGGCGATCAGCTCCCGGCTGGGCAGGGAGTAGAGCATGCCGCCGTGGCCCATGGCGATGCCGTCGTCCACGGCGATGGTGTTGAACTCCCGCCCCACGCCGCCGGCCTCGGCCACCGCGTCGGCGACCAGGCCGCCGAGGTCCTTGAGGTGGACGTGACCGGGTACGAACTGGGTGAAACTGTTGGCGATGGCGACGATCGGCTTGCCGAAGTCGTCGTCGGTCATCCCGGTGGCCCGCCACAGGGCCCGGGCGCCGGCCATCGTCCGACCGTGGGTGGAGGTCCTCGACCGCAGCTCAGGCATGACAACCAGTCTGACACCATCCCGGCGGCGCGCCCCCGCCGCGCACCCTGTGTCCCAACAGTTGCACACCCGGTGCCCCACGGGGGGCGCTCATCCGGCACAGTTGACGCGTGCAGTCGTCCCCGGGGATGGTCACCGTCGCGGCGCTGAGCGGGATCGCCGCGGCCGCCGCCACGGTGCTGCTCGCCGCGTCCGCGCGGCGTCGCACCGGCCCTCGGCGGCAGGCCCACCTGCTGCTGGCCGTCGCCGCCGGGGCGGCCCTGCTCAGCCTGCTGGTCGGTCTCGGCGGTCTGCTCGCGGCCGGGGACCACTGGGCGCACCGGCAGGGCCAGCGGACCGGCTGGGCGGCAGTGGTCGCGGTGGGCACCACGCTCGCCGGGCTCGGCCTCGGCGCCGCCGTGCTCCGGCTGCCCGGCGCCGCCGCGACCCGCGCCGCCACCGCCCGGCTGCTGCTGGACGGCCTGATCATGGGCAGCGCGCTCTGGTTCGTCGGCTGGGTGGCGTTCAGCGAGCCGACCCGGCTGCTCGGTGACGCCACCCCGGTCGCCTGCCTGCCGATCGTGCTGGCCTCGATCATCGCGGCGCTGACCACCGGGCTGACCGTGATCCTGGTGCTGCGGGTCGCGCCGCCACGCGGGTGGCTGACCCTGCTCGGCGTCGGCGCGATAGCGGTGACCGCGGGCGGGCTGGGCGTCTCGGCCGGGCTCTGCCAGGCCGGTCCCGGCCTGGCGCTGACCGGCGCCACGCTGACCGCCGCCGGCCTGCTCGCCACCGCCGTGGCCGGACGCCGGGCCGACCTGACGCAGCTCGACGTCGATCTCATCCGCCGCGACGGCGAGTACGCCTTCGTGCCGATGTTCGCCATCGCCGCCTCCGCGATGTACCACCTGGTGCAGGGTGGCGGGTTCGACGGGTACGCCATCGTGGCCGGCACGGTCGAGGGCTTCGCCCTGGTCACCCGGCAGTACCTGGCGCTCAACGACGTACGCGGCTACGCGGGCCGGCTGGCCGAGCGGGAGGCGCACTTCCGTGAGCTGGCGCACACCGACCCGCTCACCGGGCTGGCGAACCGGCGCGGGCTGCTGCGGGCCCTGCACCGCTGCGCCGAGTCGGGCGTGCCCTGCGTCCTGCTCGGGCTCGACCTGGACGGGTTCAAGAACGTCAACGACATGCGGGGTCACGACGTCGGCGACGCGGTGCTGATCGAGGTGGGGCGGCGGCTGCGGGGCAACCTGCGGCCGGGTGACCTGGCGGCCCGGCTCGGCGGCGACGAGTTCGCGGTGCTGATGCACGGGTCGGCCGATCCCGGCCCGGTGGCCGACCGGCTGCTCGGGGTGCTCGGCCGCCCGTACGAGCAGGGGGACGGTCCGGTCTTCCTGTCGGTGAGCATCGGCGTGGCGGCCGGGCACGGCGACGCGGACGTGGAGCTGCTGCTGCGCAACGCCGACCTGGCGCTGCGCTACGCCAAGCAGCGGGGCAAGAACCGGATCGAGCGCTACGACGCCACGTACGACCAGTTGCTGAGCCGGCGTACCCGGCTGGAGCACGAGCTGCGCGGCGCGATCGAGCGCGACGAGCTGCGGCTGGTCTTCCAGCCGGTGGCCTCGCTGCCGTCGGTGCGCCCGGTCGGCGCCGAGGCGCTGCTGCGCTGGCGGCACCCGGAGCTGGGCAACGTCCGGCCGGACGAGTTCATCCCGCTCGCCGAGGAGTGCGGGATGATCGCCAAGCTCGGCGCGTGGGTGTTGCACCAGGCCTGCTACCAGCTCTCCCGCTGGCTCGCCGACGGGCACGACGTGTGGGTGTCGGTGAACGTCTCACCGCGCGAGCTGCACGCGCCGGAGTACGTGGTCCAGGTCGCCGAGGCGCTGCGCGCGCACCACGTGCCGCCGCAGCGGCTGGTGCTGGAGGTGACCGAGCACGCGGTCGCCACCGACCTGGACGAGCTGATCCGGCGGCTCACCGCGCTGCGGCTGACCGGCGTCCGGATCGCGCTGGACGACTTCGGCGCCGGCTACTCGTCGCTCGGCCAGCTCCGGCGGCTGCCGATCGACATCCTCAAGATCGACCACAGTCTGGTCGCCGAGCACGAGCCGGTCCGGCCGGTCGGGCGGGACGGTCCGGCCTTCGCGCCGATGGTCGACATCGTCATGCGCCTGGGGCATCAGCTCGGCCTGGAGGTGATCGCCGAGGGCGTGACCAATCCGACCGAGCTGGCCGCGGTGGTGGCCGCCGGCTGCCGGTTCGGTCAGGGGGCGCTGTTCGGCTGGGGCGTGCCGGCCGAGCACCTGGAGGCGATGCTGGAGGCGGCGACCGCGCCCGGGAACCGGCACACCGCGATGCCGCAGACGCCACCCGCCCCGCCGGCGCACAGCCCGTCTCCGTTGTTGCCCCGGTTGCGCAACAACCCGCCCGCCACGGTGCCCGCGCAGCGTCCTCCGATGGAGGGATCTTCGCAGGTGGCACCGGGGGTGGAGGGCATGCCGGGTGCCGAAACGCCCACGTCCGTGAACCAAAATGTGGGATCAGTTGACTCATCGCGTGAGATGCGTCAGGCTTAGCCGCATGTCGTCGAACCGGTCGCCGCGAGTACTTACCTGAGCGCACTCTCCCACCGAGAGTGCGCTGGCCCCGTGCATCCTGCACGTGGGCTTTTTTGTTGCCGTCGGACCCATCGCGGGACCTCCGCGTCCCATCCTGAGAAGCGCGTCACCCACTCACTTCCGAAGGCTTGAACCGCCATGACGAGACCCACGCCAGAGACCCTCGCCCACTCCGCCCGCCGTGCCCGTTCCGGCACCGGCGCGGCCGGTGACTCCGACTCCGCCGCCCGCCCCGGCCGTGCCGCCCCGGCGGCCGCCACCACCGAGACGCCCGTACGGGAGCCCGCCACCGCGCAGGTCTCGGGCGCCGGTTCGCTCGTGCGGTCGCTGGAGGCGCTCGGCGTCGACGTGGTCTTCGGCATTCCGGGCGGTGCGATCCTGCCCGCGTACGACCCGCTCTACGACTCCACGGTCCGCCACATCCTGGTCCGGCACGAGCAGGGCGCCGGGCACGCGGCCACCGGTTACGCGCAGGCCACCGGCCGGGTGGGCGTCTGCATCGCCACCTCCGGCCCGGGCGCGACGAACCTGGTGACGCCGATCGCCGACGCCTACATGGACTCGGTGCCGATGGTGGCGATCACCGGCCAGGTGGCCCGGCCGTCGATCGGCACGGACGCCTTCCAGGAGGCGGACATCCAGGGCATCACGCTGCCGATCACCAAGCACAACTTCCTGGTGCAGACGGCCGACGAGATCCCGCGGGTGCTGGCCGAGGCGTTCCACCTGGCCGCGACCGGCCGGCCCGGCCCGGTGCTCGTCGACATCCCGAAGGACGTGCTCCAGGCGCCGGCGACCTTCTCCTGGCCGCCCGCGCTCGACCTGCCCGGCTACCGGCCCACGCTGCACCCGCACGGCAAGCAGATCCGCGAGGCGGCCCGGCTGATGACCAATGCCCGCCGTCCGGTGCTCTACGTCGGCGGCGGCGTGCTCAAGGCCGGCGCCACCGAGGGGCTGCGCAAGCTGGCCGAGCAGACCGGCATCCCGGTGGTCACCACGCTGATGGCGCTCGGCGCGTTCCCCGACTCGCACCGCCAGCACCTGGGCATGCCGGGCATGCACGGCACCGTGGCCGCGGTCTACGGCCTGCAGAAGGCCGACCTGATCGTGGCGCTGGGCGCCCGCTTCGACGACCGGGTGACCGGCAAGCTCGACTCGTTCGCGCCGGACGCGACTGTGGTCCACGCCGACATCGACCCGGCCGAGATCGGCAAGAACCGGCACGCCGACGTCCCGATCGTGGGCGACGCGCGGCACGTCATCGACGAGCTGATCGCGGCGGTCACCGCCGAGCAGGCCGCGCACCCGTCGGTCGACCTGACCGACTGGTGGGCGCAGCTCGACGACCTGCGCGAGCGGTACCCGCTCGGTTTCGAGGAGCCGGCCGACGGCACGCTCTCCCCGCAGTACGTGATCAAGCGGCTGGGCGAGATCGCCGGCCCGGACGCGATCTACGTGGCGGGCGTCGGCCAGCACCAGATGTGGGCCAGCCAGTTCATCTCGTACGAGAAGCCGCACACCTGGCTCAACTCCGGTGGCCTGGGCACCATGGGCTACGCCGTTCCGGCCGCGATGGGGGCCAAGGTCGGCAAGCCGGACACCACCGTGTGGGCGGTCGACGGCGACGGCTGCTTCCAGATGACCAACCAGGAGCTGGCCACCTGCGCGCTGGAGGGCATCCCGGTCAAGGTCGCCGTGATCAACAACGGCAACCTGGGCATGGTGCGGCAGTGGCAGACCCTGTTCTACGGGGAGCGCTACTCCAACACCGAGCTGGGCACGCACAAGCACCGCATCCCGGACTTCGTCAAGCTCGCCGAGGCGCTCGGCTGCGTCGGGCTGCGCTGCGAGAACGCCGCCGACGTGGACAAGACCATCGAGGCGGCCATGGCGATCAACGACGCGCCGGTGGTCATCGACTTCGTGGTCGGCAAGGACGCGATGGTCTGGCCGATGGTCGCCGCCGGCACCAGCAACGACGAGATCATGTTCGCGCGGGGCGTGCGCCCTGCTTTCGACGAGGACGAACTCTAAATGACGATGCACACGCTCTCCGTGCTGGTGGAGAACAAGCCGGGCGTCCTGGCCCGGGTCTCCGGGCTGTTCTCCCGGCGCGGGTTCAACATCGACAGCCTCGCCGTCGGCGAGACCGAGAACCCGGACGTCTCCCGCATCACCATCGTGGTCAACGCCGAGTCCTCGCCGCTGGAGCAGGTGACCAAGCAGCTCAACAAGCTGGTCAACGTACTCAAGATCGTGGAGCTGGACCCGCAGGTGTCGGTGGCGCGGGAGTTGCTGCTGGTCAAGGTCCGCGCGGACCGCACGGCCCGCGCCCAGGTGCTGGAGACGGTCGGCCTGTTCCGTGCCCGGGTGGTCGACGTCGCGCCGGACACGCTGACGATCGAGGCCACCGGCACGCCGGACAAGCTCGACGCGCTGCTGCGTGACCTGGAGCCGTTCGGCATCAAGGAGATGGTCCAGTCCGGCACGGTGGCCATCGGGCGGGGTTCCCGGGCCATCACCGCCGGCCCGGCCCTGCGCGCCGCCTGATCCGTACCCACAAGTTTTTTCGACGGGCCGACGGGCTCCGCCGTACGAAAGGGAAGTCAATGAGCGTTGAGGTGTTCTACGACGACGACGCCGACCTGGGCCTGATCCAGGGCCGCAAGGTCGCCGTGATCGGGTACGGCAGCCAGGGCCACGCGCACGCGCTGTCGCTGCGCGACTCGGGCGTCGACGTGGTGATCGGCCTGCCCGCCGGGTCGAAGAGCCGGCCGAAGGCCGAGGAGCAGGGCCTGCGGGTGCTCACGCCCGCCGAGGCGGCCGCCGAGGCCGACGTGATCATGATCCTGGCGCCGGACACGGCCCAGCGGCACATCTACGCCGAGGCCATCGCGCCGAACCTGACCGCGGGCAAGGCGCTGTTCTTCGGGCACGGCTTCAACATCCGGTACGGCCTGATCAAGCCCCCGGCCGACGTGGACGTGGCGATGGTCGCCCCGAAGGGCCCCGGTCACCTGGTCCGCCGCCAGTACGTCGACGGCAAGGGCGTGCCCTGCCTGGTCGCCGTCGAGCAGGACGCCAGCGGCAACGCGTTCGGCCTGGCTCTGGCGTACGCCAAGGCGATCGGCGGCACCCGCGCCGGTGCGATCCGGACCACGTTCACCGAGGAGACCGAGACCGACCTGTTCGGCGAGCAGGCGGTGCTCTGCGGCGGCGCGGCGGCGCTGGTGCAGACCGGTTTCGAGGTGCTCACCGAGGCCGGCTACGCGCCCGAGGTGGCCTACTTCGAGTGCCTGCACGAGCTGAAGCTGATCGTCGACCTGATGTACGAGGGCGGCATCGCCCGGATGCGCTACAGCATCTCCGACACCGCCGAGTACGGCGACCTGTCCCGTGGCCCGCGCGTGATCGACTCGCGGGTCAAGGAGGAGATGCGCAAGATCCTCGGCGAGATCCAGTCCGGCGAGTTCGCCCGCGAGTGGGTGGCCGAGGACGAGGCCGGCCGGCCGAACTTCGCCAAGTGGCAGGCCGAGGGCGCGGCGCACCCGATCGAGGAGACCGGGCAGAAGCTGCGCGGCATGATGAGCTGGGTCGACCGGCCGATCACCGAGACCGCCTGAGTTCTTCCCTCGTGCGGCCCGTGGCCCGACGCTCTCCCCGGCGTCCGGCTGCGGGCCGCCGTGCGTTCACGTGTTGAGACACGGTGAGTAGCGCCTCGTCCCGTACCGCACCCGTTAACGGGGGATGACGGGCGTGCGACGGGCCTTTGTGAGGGCCCTCACCCCGCACTCCGGGACACGCCGGGCGGGCAGCCACCTACCATCCTTGGTGTGGTGCCCCGGCGCACCCGACGGCCATGGCACGGATCGGCGTAGGGCGCAGCGCGGCGCCCCGGCGTCCCAGGCCGCACCATTACCGAGCGTCTACGAGGACCGATGAATCCTGTCGTACTGATCGCCGAAGAACTCGCCCCCGCCGCCATCGAGGTGCTCGCCCACGACTTCGACGTGCGGCACGTGGACGGCACCGATCGCCCGGCCCTGCTCTCCGCCCTCTCCGAGGCCGACGCGGTGATCGTACGCAGCGCCACCCAGATCGACGCCGAGGCGATCGCGGCCGCGCCGCGGCTCAAGGTGGTCGCCCGGGCCGGCGTCGGTCTGGACAACGTCGAGGTGCCCGCCGCCACCGCCCGGGGCGTCATGGTGGTGAACGCGCCCACCTCGAACATCGTCTCCGCCGCCGAGCAGGCCGTCGCGCTGCTGCTCGCGGTGGCCCGCAACACCGCCAGCGCCAGCGCCGCGCTCAAGGCCGGCGAGTGGAAGCGGTCCAAGTACACCGGCGTGGAGATCCAGGGCAAGACCGTGGGCGTGGTCGGCCTCGGCCGCATCGGCGTGCTGTTCGCACAGCGCATCGCCGCGTTCGGCACCCGGCTGATCGCGTACGACCCGTACATCCAGCCGGCCCGCGCCGCGCAGCTCGGTGTCCGCCTGGTCGGGCTGGAGGAGCTGCTGCGGGAGAGCGACTTCATCTCGATCCACCTGCCGAAGACGCCGGAGACGGTGGGCCTGATCGGCGAGAAGGAGCTGGCGATCGTCAAGCCGGGCGTCCGGATCGTCAACGCGGCCCGGGGCGGGCTGGTCGACGAGCAGGCGCTCGCCGACGCGATCGCGGAGGGCCGGGTCGCCGGCGCCGGCGTCGACGTGTACGCCAAGGAGCCCTGCACCTCCTCGCCGCTGTTCGCCTTCGACAACGTGGTGGCCACCCCGCACCTGGGCGCCTCCACCAACGAGGCGCAGGACAAGGCCGGTCTGGCCGTGGCCAAGAGCGTCAAGCTGGCGCTGCAGGGCGAGTTCGTGCCGGACGCGGTGAACGTGCAGGCCGGCGGCGTGGTCGCCGAGGACGTACGCCCGCTGCTGCCGCTGGCCGAGCGGCTGGGCCGGGCGTTCACCGCCCTGGCCGGCGGGGTGGCCGCCAGCGTCACCGTCGAGGTGCGCGGTGAGATCGCCGCCCACGACGTGTCGGTGCTCAAGCTGGCCGCGACCAAGGGCCTGTTCAGCTCCGTGGTGGAGGAGCAGGTCACCTACGTCAACGCGCCGCACCTGGCGGCCGAGCGGGGTGTCGAGGTCACGCTGGCCACGCCGGGCGAGACGGTCGACCACCCGAACCTGGTGACCGTGCGCGGCGCGCTGCCGGACGGCCGTACCGTCCGGGTGTCCGGCACCGTGGTGCACACCGGCGCCCGGGACGTGTTCAAGCTGACCGAGGTGGACGGCTTCGACGTCGAGATCGGCGCGGAGGGCATCCTGGTCTTCCTGCGCTACGCCGACCGGCCCGGCGTGGTCGGCACCGTCGGCACGCTGCTCGGCGAGGCCGGCGTCAACATCGCCGCCATGCAGGTGGCCCGCCGTGAGGCCGGCGGCGAGACGCTGATGACGCTCACCGTCGACCAGGCGCTCGGCGCCGACCTGCTCACCTCCGCCGCCGACTCGATCGGCGCGGTGGCGGCCAGCGCGGCCGACCTGCGCGACGTGTAGTCCGGACAGGACACATCGGGGCCCGGCCGGATGCGGCCGGGCCCTTCGTCGTTCCGGCCGGTCAGGAACGCACGCGGGCCGGTGGCGGGTAGACCGAGCCGTCCTGCGCGTCGAAGAGCATCAGGTCGTGTTCGCCGGCCAGCCGTTCGATGTCCAGCAGGACCTGGTCCGGGCAGGTCGGGTTCAGGTTCATCTCGATGTGGTCGGCGGCCGTGTGCAGCGGCGCCTCCCAGGGCGTACCCGGCCGGGTCGGACCGTCGGGGTAGCTCGCCGTGATCGCCCGGTAGAAGGCGACCAGCCTCGGGTCGGGTTGCTGCTTGCCGTGCCAGCCCTCGCGGCACTGCTGCACCGCCGCCCGCACCTGCTCCGGTGTCGCCCCGTTCGGCAGGGCCCACACGCTCAGATCGAAACTCACGGCGGACAGCGTGCCATCCCGGGCCCGGCCCGTCACCTCTGCCCCACCGTGCGTTCACCGGCTGATTGCCGACACCGATTCCCCGGCGTCCGCTGTGGAGACTCTTGCGCCGAGTTGCGTCGATTCGCTAGCGTACCGTTGCGGTTTCCGGCTGAGTCGATTCCCCGGCCCGTCTTCGGGTGGCGCGGTCGGGCGTCCGCCCCGTCGGCCCGCACCCCTCGATTGCGCGAGCCACGCGCACTCGTCGCTGACCGGCCCCCACGGTCGTTGCCGAGACCGCGGGGGCCGATCGCGGCTCAGCGCCGGTGCTGCGCGAACAGCGGGCGGTAGTCCGAGTCCTGGCGGAACCAGGCCAGTCCGGCCGGTCCGGCGGCGTACAGGGCGGTGGCGTAGGCGTCGGCGACGGCGAGGTCCGGGCCGATCACGGTGGCGGCCGCCAGGCGGTCGGTCGGCTCGCCGGTGTGCGGGTCGATCACGTGCCCCCGCCGCCCGGTGACACCGGAGGTGCCCACCGCGCCGGTCGTCATCTCCAGCACGAGCGGCGTGCGCCGGGTGTCGGTGGGGTGGTGCACGGCCACGCGCCACGGCCCGCCGTGCGCCGCGCGCCCGCGTACCGTCAGGTCGGCGCCGCTGAGCACGGCGTAGTCGTGGATGCCGGCGGCGCGCAACCGCGCCGCGGCCCGCTCCACGGCCCAGCCGCCGAGCAGGCCGCCCGGGTCGAAGCCGCCGGGCACGGCCCAGGCGTCGAACCAGCCGTCGGTCGCCGCCCGCATCGACGCGCAGAGGTCGATCAGGTCGGCCAGCGGGGGGTACGAGTCGGGGCTGATCTCGTCGCGGCGCAGCCGGGACACGAGGCTGTCCGGCCGGTTCGGTCCGTAGGTGAGGTCGATGGCGCGCAGTTCGGCGACGGCGTCCCGCAGCGCCTCGCCCACCACCCGGTGGCCCAGCCACTCGGGCGCGTTGAGCAGCAGTGTGTAGTCGGCGGTCGAGGTGGCCACCGTGTGCCGGACGGTGATCCGGCCGGACGCGCCGGCGCCGGGCCGCTCGACGCGGTGGCTGCTGGCGCCCAGGTGCAGGTCCGGACGGACCGGGCGGAACGCGGACTGGTCGACCCAGCGGGTACGTGGTTGCTCGTCCGCCCAGTGGGTCCGCCGGTGCTCGATCCGCATGACACCTGCCCCTCGGTGGTCGCCGCCGTGTCGCGGCGGTGGCCGGTTCCGGGCCTGCGTCGACCCGATGAAACCCGACCCTAAGCAGTGGAGATGACCGCGCCATGGGTGTCAGCTGGGAGGATTCTGTGACTCGCGTTCCCGAATGGTGGAAGATTCGTACCGGGGGACGGGACACCGACGTACCGTTGCCGGGAACGTCGAGACGAGGAGCATCAGGTGGCACGCATCGCGGTGGTGGCCGGCGACGGCATCGGACCCGAGGTGGTCGCGCAGGCCCGCAAGGTCCTCGACGCGGTGCTGCCCGGCATCGAGGCCACCGAGTACGACCTGGGCGCGGCGCGCTGGCACCGCACCGGCGAGGCGCTGCCCGACTCCGTCCTCGACGAGCTGGCCGGTCACGACGCGATCCTGCTCGGCGCGGTCGGCGACCCGACCGTGCCGCCGGGCGTGCTGGAGCGCGGCCTGCTGCTCAAGCTCCGGTTCGCCTTCGACCAGTACGTCAACCTGCGCCCGTCCCGGCTCTGGCCCGGCGTCGGCGGCCCGCTCGCCGCGGTCAAGCCCGGCGAGGTCGACCTCGTGGTGGTCCGCGAGGGCACCGAGGGGCTGTACGCGGGCGCCGGTGGCGCGCTGCACCGGGACACCCCGGCCGAGGTGGCCACCGAGGAGAGCCTGAACACCCGGCACGGCGTCGAGCGGGTCATCCGCGACGCCTTCGCCCGCGCCCGCCGTCGCGAACGGCGCAAGGTCACGCTCGTGCACAAGACCAACGTGCTCACCCACGCCGGTTCGCTCTGGTCGCGCGCCTTCGCCGCGGTGGCCGCCGAGCACCCCGACGTCACCACCGAGTACCAGCACATCGACGCCGCCGCGATGTTCCTGGTGACCAACCCGTCCCGGTACGACGTGGTGGTCACCGACAACCTCTTCGGCGACATCCTCACCGACATCGCCGCCGCGGTGACCGGTGGCATCGGGCTGGCGGCCAGCGGCTGCATCAACCCGGAGGGGCGCTACCCGTCGATGTTCGAGCCGGTGCACGGCTCCGCGCCGGACATCGCCGGCAAGGGCGTCGCCGACCCGGTCGCCGCCGTGCTCTCCGCCGCGCTGCTGCTGGACCAGCTCGGCCACGCCGACGCCGCCGCCCGGGTCACCGCCGCGGTCGGCGCCGAGCTGGCCGCGCGCACGCCTGGCGCGCCCCTGCGCACCGAGGAGGTCGGCGACCGGCTCGCCGGGTACGCCGTATCCTGACCGGGCCGATCCTCACCTGGCGGCCCGGTAACGGGCCGCCAGACCCGTCTCCGGGCCCGATTCGGCGGTCCGGTGCAGCGCAGCCGTCCGAGGGGCGGACCTATCCGCTGAACGACCGTTCGGGGTAAGTTTCTGGCACCAGTGACGTCGGCGTGCGATCCCGCATGCCGTGAACCCGCAGGGAGGTCAGCGCGATGAGCGGTGGTGACAAGCTCGATTTCGAGATCCGTCCGAATCCCGCGCCGGTATCCGCCGCCGACCGGGCCGCCCTGCTGGCGAACCCCGGTTTCGGCCGGGTCTTCACCGACCACATGGTCACCATCCGCTACGCCGAGGGCAAGGGCTGGTACGACGCCCGCCTGGAGGCGCGCGCGCCGATCCCGATGGACCCGGCCGCGGCGGTGCTGCACTACGCGCAGGAGATCTTCGAAGGGCTGAAGGCGTACCGCACCGGCGACGCGGTGACGATGTTCCGCCCGGAGGCCAACGCGGCCCGGTTCAGCGCGTCCGCCCGCCGGCTCGCCATGCCGGAGCTGCCGGAGGCGACGTTCGTGGAGTCGCTGCGCCGCCTGGTCGAGATCGACCAGGCGTGGATCCCGGAGCACGAGGACGCCAGCCTCTACCTGCGTCCGTTCATGTTCGCCAGCGAGGTCTTCCTCGGCGTGCGCCCGGCCAACGAATACCTGTACTGCGTCATCGCCTCGCCGGCCGGGGCGTACTTCTCCGGCGGGGTGAAGCCGGTGACGGTCTGGGTCTCGCCGGACTACACCCGGGCCGCGCCCGGCGGCACCGGCGCGGCGAAGTGCGGCGGCAACTACGCCGCGTCGCTCGCGGCGCAGGCCGAGGCGATCGAGGCGGGCTGCGACCAGGTGGTCTTCCTGGACGCGGTCGAGCGGCGCTACGTGGACGAGCTGGGCGGCATGAACGTCTTCTTCGTCTACGACGACGGCAGCATCGTCACCCCGCCGCTGGGCGGCACGATCCTGCCCGGCATCACCCGCGACGCGATCCTCACCCTGGCCGCCGAGGCCGGGCACGAGGTGCGGGAGGCGCCGGTCAGCTTCGCCGACTGGCAGGCCGACGCGGCGAGCGGGCGGCTGCGCGAGGTGTTCGCCTGCGGCACGGCCGCTGTCGTCACCCCGATCGGCGGCGTGCGCTTCCCGGAGGGCGAGTTCCTCATCGGCGGCGGCGAGCCCGGCCAGGTCACCATGGCCCTTCGCCAGAAGCTGGTGGACATCCAGCGCGGTCGCGCCGAGGACCCGCACGGCTGGGTCACCCGGGTCATCTGACCGCCCGACCGCGCGGTGAGCAGCGAGTCCGCTCCCTGCTCACCGCGCGGCGTCAGTCCAGCAGGTGGGTGCGCAGCGACTCCAGTTGCGTCTCGGTGACGCCCGCGTGGGTCAGGTAACCCTCGACCGAGCCGTGGCCGGCGCGCAGCTCGGCCAGGAACAGCTCCATCGTCTCGGCCGGTGACTCCAGGAACGGCGGCGGCGGTTCCTCCGCGTCCGGCAGCGTGGCGCGGACCCACTCGGTGAAGCGCTGCGACGCCGCGGTGCTGAGCGCGTAGTCGGCGACCACGTCCTCGTCGGGCACCCCGAGCACGGACAGCGTGAGCGCGCAGACGATGCCGGTGCGGTCCTTCCCGGCGACGCAGTGCACCACCACCGGCGCGTTGGCGCTGTCCGCGATCAGCCCGACCGCCTCGGCGAGCCCGGCGGTCCCGGTACGCGCCAGGTCGGCGTACCGGTCGGCCAGGTAGCGGGCCAGGCTGACGCCGGAGGCGTCGAACCGGTTCGCGCCCCAGTCGGCGTGCTCGGGGTGGATGTGCCGGTAGGCGAGCCCGTCGTAGGCGGGCACCCGCCCGTCGCGTTCCACCTCGGTGGGGCGGCGCAGGTCGATCACGGTACGGATGCCGAGCGCGGTGAACGCCGCCCGGTCGGTCTCGTCGATGCGGTGCAGCGAGTCGGAACGGTAGAGCCGGCCGCGGCGCACGGTGCGCCCGTCCTGAGCGGCGTATCCGCCGACGTCGCGGAAGTTGAACAGGGTGGGGAAGGGGCTCTGCGGGGCGTCCACATCCGACACGGTACGGCCGGCGGGGCGTTCCCACGTCCCCGCCGGCCGTCGCCGCGGTGTCAGATGCGCGGCGGCACGTCCGGTGGCAGCGCCGAGTGGCTCTCGCCGTAGTAGCCGCCGAGCCGGTCCCGGTAGCCCGGGTCGGCGTGGCTGGACTCGTCGTACTCCGGGGCGGCCTTGATCTGGTCCTTCTCCCGGTCGACGTGCACGGTGCGGGCGTCGTGGTCGACGTGGTTCACGGTCCCGGCCGGGAGCATCACCTTCTTGCCGAAGATCCACGGCCCGGTGTCCACGACCAGGTAGCTGTCGTCCACCTCGTGGCTCGCCCGGTCGATCTTGCCGATGGCGCCGTCGGTGGCCTCGACCTTGTAGCCGGTCAGGTCGGCGCTCGCCACGCCCGCCTCGTCGCGGTAGCGCCACGGGTCGAAGGCGCCCGCCGGGGCGCCCCCGGCGACGGTGCCCCGGCCGTCGTCGAGGATCGGCTCGGTGCCGCCGTGCGTGGCGCGCGGGTCCAGTCCGTCCATGTGCCGCCTCCCGTCCCAGGGCCGCGGCCGTCGCGGCGCCGTCATCAGTCGGGAGGGTTACCCACCCTGTCCGGGCACCAACCCGCCGGCGGCCGGCCCGCCGACGCCGAGGGGCCGGCGCCACGGTGGTGACGCCGGCCCCTCGGGAGGTCGGCCCGCGCGGCGCCGGTCGGGCGCGTCCGGGCCGGTGGATCAGGCCAGCGCGGCCTCCGCGTCCAGGGTCACCGCGGCGGCGTGTACGACGGCGGCGATCCGCAGCCCCTCGTGCACCTGCTCCCGGCTGAACCCGGCGGCGCGCAGCGTCTTCTCGTGCGACTCCAGGCAGACGCCGCAGCCGGTGATCGCCGAGACGGCGAGGCACCACAGCTCGAAGTCGGTCTTCTCCACGCCGGGGCGGGCGATGATCTGCATCCGCAGCCGGGCCGGCAGCGACGCGTACTGCTCGT
This sequence comes from Micromonospora sp. HB375, assembly GCF_017872985.1. NCBI lineage: Bacteria > Bacillati > Actinomycetota > Actinomycetes > Micromonosporales > Micromonosporaceae > Micromonospora > Micromonospora sp. HB375. Next base: position 1,266,929 of record NZ_JAGGJO010000001.1, read on the forward strand.
CGCCGATCAGGTGCTTGGCCCGGTAGTAGACGTTGTTCATCGCCATGACCGCAGCCGCGCCCTTGGCCGCCGCGACCGCCTCGGGCGTGAGGTGACCGGCCGCCTCGGCGGCGATCTCCCGCAGCACCACCGGGTTGCGGGCGGCCACCGCGCAGGCCAGGGCGGTGCCCCACGCCTGCTCCGGCTTCAGCGTCGAGGTGGTGATGGTGGAGCCGAGGTTGAGCCGGATGTCCTTGGCGTACTCGGGCAGGCCCGCCTTGATCGCGTCCAGGCCCATGGTCAGGCCCCGGCGCCGGCGAGGAGCGCGTTGGCGTCGAGCGTCGCGCCGCCCTTGTTCCAGTTGCACGGGCACAGCTCGTCGGTCTGGAGCGCGTCGAGCACCCGCAGCACCTCGGAGACGTTGCGGCCGACCGAACCGGCGGTCACCATGACGAACTGGATCTCGTTGTTCGGGTCCACGATGAAGGTGGCCCGCTGGGCGACACCGTCGGCGCCGAGCACGCCGCAGGCGGAGGTCAGCTCACGCTTGATGTCGCTGAGCATCGGGAAGGGCAGCTCGCGCAGGTCCGGGTGGTCCTTGCGCCAGGCGTAGTGGACGAACTCGTTGTCGACGGAGACGCCGAGCACCTGGGCGTCGCGGTCGGCGAACTCGCCGTTGAGGCGGCCGAACTCGGCGATCTCGGTGGGGCAGACGAAGGTGAAGTCCTTCGGCCAGAAGAACACGACGCGCCACTGGCCCTCGTGGGACTTGTGGTTGATCGTCTCGAACGCCTTGTCGGCGTCGAGCGATACGCAGGCGGTGAGTTCGTACTCGGGGAAGTGGTCACCGACAGTGAGCACGGGTCCTCCTTGAGCGTGACCCGGCAGCACCGCCGGGCCAGTAACTGGATCTGTTCAAGATTCTTCCGCAGCCCTGTTTGCGCTCGTGGCGGGCGGTGGCCGGGTGTGAAGGCGGTCACCAGCCCCGCGATCGTCCCGGAATATGGGTTTCGCCTCCCAAAAGCGGGGGCGGGGTGGCAGAGTACTGGTCGTGACCAGCTTCGTCCTGATCATTAGCAGCTAGCGCGCCGGCCTTCCCTCGCCGAGCGCGCAGACCTCCCGCATCCGCGGGGGGTCTTTTTGTTTGCGCCCCGGGACGGACACGAGAAGAGGACTCCGATGACCTTCCAGGTGTACGACACGACGCTGCGCGACGGCGCCCAGCGCGAAGGACTCACGTACTCGGTGGTCGACAAGCTGGCGGTGGCCCGCCTGCTCGACGACCTCGGGGTCGGCTTCATCGAGGGGGGCTGGCCGGGCGCGGTGCCCAAGGACACCGAGTTCTTCCGCCGGGCCCGCACCGAGCTGGAACTGCGGCACGCGATCCTGGTCGCCTTCGGCGCCACCCGCAAGGCCGGCCTCGCGGTCGAGGACGACCCGCAGGTGCGCGGGCTGCTCGACGCGCAGACCCCGGCCGTCGCCCTGGTCGCCAAGGCGGACCTGCGGCACGTGGAACGCGCGCTGCGCACCACCGCCGAGGAGAACCTCGCCATGATCCGCGACACCGTGTCGTACCTGGTGGCGCAGGGCCGGCGGGTCTTCGTCGACGGAGAGCACTGCTACGACGGGTTCCGCTTCGACCCGGGCTACACCGCCGCCGTGGCGGAGACCGCGCTGGCCGCCGGCGCCGAGCGCTTCGTCCTCTGCGACACCAACGGCGGCATGCTGCCCTCCCAGGTCACCGCCGTGATCGAAGGGCTGGTGGCGCGCACCGGGATCGCGCCGGAACGGCTCGGCATGCACGCGCAGAACGACACCGCCTGCGCGGTCGCCAACACCATCGCCGCCGTCGAGGCCGGCGTCCGCCACGTGCAGGGCACCGCCAACGGGTACGGCGAGCGCCCCGGCAACGCCGACATCTTCGCGATCGTCGCCAATCTTCAGCTCAAGCTGGGCATGCCCGTCCTACCGGAGGGCTGCCTGGAACAGATGGTGCGGGTCTCGCACGCCATCGCCGAGATCGCCAACATCGCCCCCGACACCCACCAGGCCTACGTCGGGGCCGCCGCCTTCGCTCACAAGGCGGGGCTGCACGCGAGCGCGATCAAGGTCGACCCGTTGCTCTACAACCACGTGGAACCCACCGTGGTGGGCAACGACATGCGGATCCTGGTGACCGAGATGGCCGGCCGGGCCAGCATCGAGCTCAAGAGCCGTGAGCTCGGTCTGGACCTGGCCGGCCATCCGGACACCCTGTCCAAGGTCACCGGGCGGGTCAAGGAGCTGGAGGCCGATGGCTGGTCGTTCGAGGCCGCCGACGCCTCGTTCGAACTGCTGGTCCGCTCGGAACTGCCGGGCGCGGCGCCGGTCCGGCCGTTCACGCTGGAGTCGTACCGGGTGCTGGTCGAGCACCGCGAGGACGGCGCGGTGGTCTCCGAGGCCACGGTGAAGATCCGGGTACGCGGCGAGCGGGTGATCGCCACCGCCGAGGGCAACGGCCCGGTCAACGCGCTGGACGAGGCGTTGCGGGTGGCGCTGTCCCGGCACTACCCGGAGCTGCGCGAGTTCCAGCTGGCCGACTACAAGGTCCGCATCCTGGAGGGCAGCCACGGCACCGGCGCGGTGACGCGCGTACTCGTGGAGACCGCCGGGGTGGGCCGCGACTGGACCACCGTGGGCGTGCACCCGAACGTGGTCGAGGCCAGCTGGCACGCGCTCGTCGACGCGCTCACCTACGGCCTGGACCGGACCCGCGTGACGGGCGGGACCGCGGCCTGACTCACCCGGCCGGCAGGCGCAGCTCGGCCAGCAACGCGCGGTGGTCGCTGCCCGGCACCGGGAAGGTGCCGGCGGCGCGCACCGCGATGCGCCGGTCCACCAGGACGTGGTCGATGGTGACCGGCGGGATCGGGTCGCCGTCGTACGGGCCCCAGGTGCCGCCGAACCCGGCACCGGCCGCGTCCGCCGCGTCGGTGTAACCGGTGGCGATCAGCTCCCGCAGCGCCGCGTGGTCGAGCGTCGCGTTGAAGTCCCCGGCCAGCACGCTCAGCCCGCCGTCCGGGGTGGCCGGCGGCTGGGCGCGCTGGTCGGTCCACCAGTCCGGCACCACGTCCACCGCGTACGGCGCGGCCGGGTGCGCCGACTCCACCCGTAACGGCGGCGCGCCCGGCACCGTCACCGTCGCGTACGCCTGGGTGAAGAAGAACCCCTGGTTGCGGCGGTGCCCGGTGTCGCGCAGCGGGTGGCGGGCGTACACGCCGGAGCCGGTGGAGCCGACCTCGGGGCTCAGCGACCGGTAGGGCAGCAGCGTGGCCAGGCCGAGCCGGTCCAGCTCGGCCGCGAGCGCCGGGGTGAGCTCCTGCACCGTGAGCACGTCCACCCGCCGGACCCGGGCCAGGTCGACAAGTCCCGCCGGGTCGGCCGAGCCGAGGCGCAGGTTGGCGGTGAGCAGCCGCAGCGTCGGCCCGTCGGCCGGGGGACGGGCGTCGGGGACCGCCCGGGGCGCCACCGCGCCGATCAACGACAGCGCGGCGAGGGCCGCGACCACCGCCGGGGCCCGGCGCCGCAGGGCGAGCGCCGACACCGCCACGACCGGGGCCAGCGCGGCGACGTACGGCGTGAAGGCGATCGCCAGCACCAGCGGACCGCGTTCCAGCCCGGCCAGGCGTACCAGCGCCCAGGCGGCGACCGGCGCCGCTGCCAGCCAGCACGCGGCGGTGGCCCAGCGGCCGCCCCGGGTGCCGCCCCGGGACAGGTCCGGCGCTGTGATCATGGCCGTCAGGCTACCCGGGTCCGCGCTGCCGCGATGCCCGGCGAAACAATTTCGTGAATGCTCGACCGCAATTTCTGAGCACTTTTTCGATCGGTCGGACACGCAATATAAGCTATTGACCGCCCGCGTTTTCCGGTGCTACGTTCCCCCTGGTTGAGACGTCGCGACTCTCTGTAGTAAGGCCAGCTCACGAGCGGTGCGCTCCCCGGGCGGATTCCCGATGATCCGCAATTTGACGCGCGCAGTCGCCGTATCACCACGGTTTAACCAAGGGAGAACTCATGGCCACATTCTTCAAGCGAAAGGCGACGGTGGTGGCGCTCGCCGCGCTGTCCCTCACCCTGGCCGGTGGCGGGATCGCCGCGGCCGCCCAGGCGGAGGCGCGACCCCAGCCCGGCGCCCGGCACAGCACCGCGCAGCCGCCGGTGACCGCCGCCGAGCGGCAGGCCGCCCGCGCCGCCATGCGGGCCACGCTGGCCCCGCCGGCCCCCGGTCAGGTCGCCTGGGCGGTCGTGTCGGCGAACGGGACGCTGCTGCAGCACTCCGGCAACGTGGTGTCCTCGCTCCGGTTCGTACCCGGCCCGGGCGTGTCCGCCGGGCAGTACCAGGTGCTGTTCGACTACGACGTGTCCGCCAAGGCGTACCACGTCTCGATCGGCACGAACGACTCGGCGAACGTGCCGCCGGGCGGCGAGATCTCGGCCGCGCCGCGCACGCTGACCCCCAACGCGGTCTTCGTGCAGACCCGCAACTCCACCGGCGGCTTCGCCGACCGGCCGTTCCACATCCTGGTCGCCAACTGACCCGTCCGGCCGCGCACCGGCCTCCGCTGCGGCGGGGGCCGGTGTCGTGTTCCGTCCCGGTCCCGCCCGGACCGATGGGGTTCGCGCCGTTGCCGCCCGATCGGGGAGATGCTGCCCGTCCGGTTCGGCCACTGCCGGTCCGGGTCCGATAATCCGACGTTTGTCGCCGGTCCGGCCCGGGAAGCAAGCACCGTGACGGACATCTCGGACACCCTGGCCAGCGTGCCCAGCCCGGTCGATGCCGACGCGAGCGGCGTCGAGCTGGAACAGACCCTCGCCGAGGTCAAACGCGTGATCGTCGGGCAGGATCGGCTCGTCGAACGCCTGCTCACCGCCCTCATCGCCGACGGTCACTGCCTGCTGGAGGGCGTACCGGGGGTGGCCAAGACGCTCGCGGCGCAGACCCTCGCCACAGTCGTCGGCGGCACCTTCTCCCGGATCCAGTTCACGCCCGACCTGGTGCCCTCCGACATCGTCGGCACCCGCATCTACCGCGCCTCGACCGAGCAGTTCGACGTGGAGCTGGGACCGATCATGGCGAACCTCGTGCTCGCCGACGAGATCAACCGGGCCCCGGCCAAGGTGCAGTCGGCCCTGCTGGAGGCGATGGCCGAGCGGCAGGTCTCGATCGGCGGGCGGAGCTGGCCGGTGCCGGAGCCGTTCCTGGTCCTGGCCACCCAGAACCCGATCGAGTCCGAGGGCGTATACCAGCTCCCCGAGGCGCAACGCGACCGCTTCCTCATGAAGGTCGTGGTCGACTACCCGAGCGACGCCGACGAGCTGGCCATCCTCTACCGGATGAGCACCGAGCGCCCCACCGCGAGCACCGTGCTCGACCCGATCCGGCTGCGGGAACTCCAGCGCCGCGCCACCGACGTCTTCGTCCACCACGCGCTCGCCGAGTACGTGGTCCGCCTCATCCTCGCCACCCGCGACCCGCAACGCTTCGGCCTGCCCGACATCGCGCCGCTGCTGGCGTACGGGGCCAGCCCCCGGGCCACGCTCGGCCTGGTGGCCGCCGCCCGCGCGCAGGCACTCATCCACGGCCGCGACTACGTCCTCCCCGAGGACATCCGGGACCTGGCGGTGGACGTGCTGGCGCACCGGCTCGTGCTCACCTTCGACGCGGTCGCCGACGGGATCTCCGGCGAGGACGTGGTGCGCCGGGTGATCGAGGCGGTGCCACCGCCCCGGCTGGTGAACGGGCCCACCGAGGCGGCGCCGGACCTGGCGGCGGCATGACCGGCGCGGCCGAGCCCGGGCTGACCGACCTCGCGCCCGACCAGCGGCTGCGCCGGCTGGAGCTGACGGTGACCCGGCGGCTCGACGGCCTGCTGCACGGCCGGTACCGGGGCCTGCTGCCCGGGCCGGGCAGCGAGGCCGCCGGCAGCCGGGAGTACCGCCCCGGCGAGGACGAGGTACGCCGGATGGACTGGGCGGTCACCGCCCGGACCACGGTGCCGCACGTCCGCCAGGTCGACGCGGACCGGGAACTGACCACCTGGCTGCTCGTCGACGCCAGCCCCAGCATGGAGTACGGCACCTCCACGCTGGACAAACGGGAGCTGGCGGTGGCCGCTGTGGCAGCGATCGGCTTCCTCACCGCCGGAGTCGGCAACCGGCTCGGCGCGCAGGTGCTCACGCCCGACGGGCTGCGCCGATTCCCGGCCCGCAGCGGGCGTACCCATCTGCTCGGGCTGCTCCGCGCGCTGCTCGGCGCCCCGCGTACCGACGACCGGCGGGACCCGGACGGCGCGGGCGCGGCCGGCGCACGCCCGCCCGCCGCGGGGCCGGGCCTGGCCGACGGCCTGGACGGCCTGCAGCGTGTCGCCACCCGGCGCGGGCTCGTGGTGATCGTCTCCGACTTCCTCGATGAACTGCCCGACGACCCGGACGCCGCGCCACCGCCCTGGGCCGCGGCGCTGCGCCGCCTCGCGGTCCGTCATCAGGTGCTCGCGGTCGAGGTGACCGACCCGCGCGAGCTGGAACTGCCCGACGTCGGACTGATCACGCTCGTCGACCCGGAGAGCGGCCGGCACCGCGAGGTGTGGACCGGCGACCCGGACCTGCGCGAGCGGTACGCGCGCGCCGCCGCCGAGCAGCGCGAGCAGGTACGCCACACGCTGCGCCGGGCCGGCGCCACCCACATGGCGCTGCGCACCGACCGGGACTGGTGTGCGGACGTGGTGCGGCACGTGCACGAGCAGCGCCGGCTGGCCACCGTGCCGGCCGCCGCCCGGGGAGGTGTCGCATGACCTGGCAGTCACCAGCCCGCCTCTGGCTGCTGCTCGCCGTCCTCGCGCTGGTCGCCGGCTATCTGGTGCTGCAACGGCGGCAGAGCCGGTACGCGGTGCGCTTCACCAACCTGCGCCTGCTGGACCGGGTCGCCCCGCGCCGCCCGGCCTGGCGCCGGCACGTGCCGGCGGGCCTGTTCCTGGCCATGCTGGCGCTGCTCGTGGTCGGGTTCGCCCGCCCCGAGGCGGAGGTGCGGGTCCCCCGGGAACGGGCCACCGTGATGGTGGCTGTCGACGTCTCCACCTCGATGCTCGCCGGTGACGTGGACCCGGACCGGTTGACAGCGGCCAAGGAGGCCGGCCGGCGGTTCGTCGACGGGCTGCCGGACGAGTTCAACGTCGGCCTCGTCGCGTTCGCCGGCAGCGCCGCGGTGCTGGTGCCGCCGAGCACCGACCGGGAGGCGCTGCACGACGGCATCGGGCGGCTGGCCGAGGGCATCACCGGCGTGCAGGGCACCGCGATCGGCGAGGCGATCAGCACCTCGCTCGGCGCGGTCAAGAGCCTTGACGCGACTGCCGCGAAGGACCCGCCGCCGGCCCGGATCATCATCCTCTCCGACGGCGCGAACACCTCCGGGATGGACCCGATCGAGGCGGCCGACCAGGCCGTCGCCGCCAAGGTGCCGGTGCACACGATCTCCTTCGGCACGCCCGGGGGTTCGGTCGACCGGGGCGGCCGGGCGATCCAGGTGCCGGTGGACGGGCAGACGCTGCGGGCGGTCGCCGAGCAGACCGGTGGCGGCTTCCACGAGGCGTCCACCACCGCCGAGCTGAAGGACGTCTACGAGGACATCGGCACGTCCGTCGGCTACCGCACCGAACGGCAGGACATCTCGGCCCGCTTCATCGGCCTCGGGCTGGTCCTGGCGATGGGCGCCGCCGCCGGCTCGCTGCGGTGGTTCTCCCGGCTGCCCTGACCCGCACACCACTACCGCACGACATGTGAGGAGCCAGGCATGGCAGTGCAGACCGGACTCGGCGAGCCACGCGGACCGTGGTTCGTCTCGCCGGAGCTGGACCCGGACGGGCGCGGCCACCGGGACGTACCCGGGGGCGGGCCGGAGGCCGGACGGCGCAGCCTGCGGCACCGGCTGCTGAGCGTGGCGGCGGTGGTGGCGCTCTCCACCGTCTCCGGCGCGGTGGCCGGCACCTGGGCGGCCGACCAGGGCTCGCCGGGACCGAGCGCGGCATCCGCCGCGCCGGTGCCCGCGGAACTGGTCACCGCCGCCGGCAAGACGGTGCCCGGCGTGGTCTCGGTGATCGTCGGGGGCCGATCCGGCGCGTCCGCGTCCGGCTCCGGATTCGCCATCGACAACGAGCAGCACATCGTCACCAACGACCACATCCTGGCCCGCGGCGGCTCGGGCGCGGTGACTGTGGAGACCTCGGACGGGCGTCGCTTCCCGGCCGAGGTGGTGGGCCGGGAACCCGCCAGCGACCTGGCCGTGCTCAAGGTGCCCGCGTCCGCCGGGCTGCCGCCGCTGCCGCTGGCCAAGGCGAACTCGACCCGGGTGGGGGAGCCGGTGCTCGCGGTCGGGTCGCCGCTCGGGCTCGCCGGGACCGTCACCGCCGGTATCGTCAGCGCGCTCAACCGGCAGGTGCGGATCGGCAACGGCCGGCACACGGCGGTGCAGACCGACGCCTCCATCAACCCGGGCAACTCGGGAGGGCCGCTGGTGAACGCGCGCGGTGAGGTGGTCGGCGTGAACACCGCCATCGCCACCATCGACGGCAACGGGTCGATCGGCATCGGCTTCGCCATCCCGATCGACCAGGTCCAGCAGACCGCCGACACCATCATCGGCCGGGGCGGCTGAGTCACCGGGCGCGGTCTCCCGCGCGGGTTGCCTCGGCGCTTCGCGCGGCGCTGACCTGCACAAGCACTGCAAGATCGGTGCGAACTGTCGGATATCCGGCGTGGGATCATTGGGGCATAGAAATATTACGCTGAGTATGGATACTGGCGGAGGTGGAGCAAGCTGTCATTGCGGCCCTCCTCGTGATGGGCCTGATCATCGGCGCCGGTGTCGGCGCGTCCTACGCGCGTGCGAAACGCGGCTGGACCGACTACCAGACGATCCGGACCAGCGTGCCGGGCGCCCGCCGCAACGCCTGGCTCGCGATTCGCGGCGTGGTCGTCAAGCTCGCGGTGATCGCCCTGCTGCTGGTCGGCGCGGCCGCGTACGCGGCCTCCGGCGGCGGCGAGGAACGGGCCGGTCCCACCCCGAGCGCCACCCCCACCCCGAGTCACCGCGCCGGGCGCTAGCCTCGGGGAGTGGACGACGGACTGCGGGTGACCGACCGGCTCGTGGTGCCCGCAGTCGAGCTGCGGGAACGGTTCTCCCGGTCGTCCGGGCCCGGCGGCCAGGGGGTGAACACCACCGACTCGCGGGTGGAACTGAGCTTCGACCTGGGCCGCTCGCCGAGCGTGCCGGAGACGCTGCGGGAACGGGCGCTGACCCGGCTCGCCGGACGCCTGGTCGACGGCGTGCTGACCGTGACCGCCAGTGAGCACCGCGCGCAACTGGCCAACCGGGAAGCGGCCCGGGAACGGATGGCCGCGCTGCTGCGCGAGGCCGTCGCCCCGCCGCCGAAGGCGCGCCGCCCGACCCGCCCCTCCCGTGGCGCCAAGGAGCGCCGGCTGGCCGAGAAGAAGCGCCAGTCCCAGCGCAAACGCGACCGCCGGGTGGACGGCGACTGACCGAAAAACGGTTGAACCGCCCGGCGCGCCGCCCGGAGAATTCCGCCCCGTGATCGACTTCTCCGTCAAGCCCACGCTCACCGGCGAGCGTGTGGCGCTGCGCCCGTTCCACGACGACGACCTGCCGGCGCTCGCGGAGATCCTGGCCGACCCGGAGGTGGTCCGGCTGACCGGCAGCCCGGCCGGCGAGACGTTCGAACCGGCCCGGTTGCGCGCCTGGTACGGCACCCGCAACAGCCAGGCCGACCGGCTCGACCTCGCGGTGGTGGACCGGGCGAGCGGCACCTGCGTCGGCGAGGTGGTCCTCAACGAGTGGGACCGGGCCAACGCGAGCTGCAACTTCCGCACGCTGATCGGCCCCGGCGGCCGCGACCGCGGCCTCGGCACCGAGGCGGTGCGGCTGATCGTCGGGTACGGCTTCGAGCAGCTCGGCCTGCACCGCATCGGCCTGGAGGTGTTCGCGTTCAACCCGCGTGCCCGGCGCGCCTACGAGAAGGTGGGCTTCGTCGCCGAGGGGACGCTGCGGCAGGTGCTGCGCGACGGCGACGGCTGGGTGGACGCCACTGTCATGTCGATCCTCGCTCCGGAGTGGAACCGGCACCGGGGGCACCCGGAGGGTTGAGCCGGAGGCGTCGAAGCGCTTCAATGCGTACGGGAGCTTCAGGGCCGTCACCGACCACCACGTCACAGTGACAGGAGTCCCTTCCGCATGTCCCGAAACCCCGTACGCGCCGCGCTGACCGTGCTCGCCGCGCTGCTACCGGTCCTCGCTCTCGGCCTCGCCCTCACCGCCACCACACCCCCGGCCGCCGCGGCGGCCACGCCGGTCCGCGTCATGCCACTGGGCGACTCCATCACCGGGTCGCCCGGCTGCTGGCGCGCCCTGCTCTGGAACCGCCTCCAGTCCACCGGCCACACCGACGTCGACTTCGTCGGCACGCTCGGGCCGCAGGGCTGCGGCGTGCCCTACGACGGCGACAACGAGGGCCACGGCGGCTACCTCGCGACGAACGTGGCCAACCAGAACCTGCTGCCCGGCTGGCTCGCCGCCACCCGCCCGGACGTCGTGCTCATGCACTTCGGCACCAACGACGTGTGGAGCAACATCGCGCCCGCCACGATCCTCGCCGCGTACTCGAAGCTGGTCGACCAGATGCGGGCCGCCAACCCGGCCACGACCGTGCTGGTCGCGAAGATCATCCCGATGAACCCGGCGAGCTGCCCGGAGTGCGGCCAGCGGACCGTGGCGCTCAACTCGCTCATCGACGGCTGGGCGGCCGGGAAGACCACGGCCGCCTCCCCGATCGTGGTGGTCGACCAGTGGACCGGGTTCAGCACCGCCACCGACACCTACGACGGGGTGCACCCGAACGCGGCCGGGGACCAGAAGATGTCCGACAGGTGGTACCCGGCGCTGGTCGCCGCGCTCGGCCGCGCCACGCCCGGCCCGACCACGTCCCCGACCGTCAGCCCCACGCCGTCGCCCACGGCCAGCCCGTCACCGACGACCAGCCCGTCGCCCACCGCGAGCCCGACGTCGGCGCCCGGCGGCTGCACCGCCACCTGGCGCCTCGCCGGTCAGTGGCCGGGCGGCTTCCAGGGGGAGGTGACAGTGCGCAACGACGGCGCCGCGCCGATCGCCGGCTGGACCGTGCGCTTCCCGCTCGCCGGCGGACAGCGGATCAGCCAGGCGTGGAGCGCCGACGTGACGCAGAGCGGAACCACTGTGACCGCCCGGAACGCGAGCTGGAACGGCGCGCTGGCCCCGGCCGCCCAGACCACGTTCGGGTTCCTGGCCGAGGGAACCGCGCCGAGCCCGGCGCTGACCTGCGCGCCGAGCTGACCGTCGCGTGCCGGCCGGCCCCGCTCAGCGGTGGTCGGCCGGCACCGCCCGGTCCAGCGCGGCCAGCAGCCGGGCGCGCAACCCGGCGGCACGCTCGGCGAACCCGCGCTGCGCGGTGGCGTACTCGGCCCGGCCCTCCGGCGTCTCCACCGGCACCGGCGGGTAGCCCAGGGCGGCCAGGTCGTACGGGCTGGCACGCATGTCCAGCGTCCGGATCTCCCGGGCCAGCTCGAAGCAGTCCGCCACGAGTTCCGAGCAGACCAGCGGCGACAGCTTGTACGCCCACTTGTAGAGATCCATGTTGGCGTGCAGGCAACCCGGCTGCTCCAGCGCGTGCTGGCTGTCCCGGGTCGGCTGGAGCACGTTCAGCGGGCGGGCCGGCGCGGTGAAGAACCGGAACGCGTCGAAGTGGCTGCACCGCACGCCGCGCTCCTCGACCACCGCCGCCGTCGCTGCCGGGCTCAGCCGCAGCGGCCAGGAGTTGTGCCGTACCTGCTCCTGGGTCTGCCGGTAGACCATCGCCCACTCGTGCATGCCGAAGCAGCCGAACTGCGCCGGGCGTCCGGCGGTCGCCGCCAGCAGCGTACGGATCCAGGCGATCGACTCGGCGCGCCGCGCGCGTACCCGATCGGTGTCGAGGGTGAGCCCGGCGGCGCAGGCGGTGTAGTCCGGGCCGAAACCGGCCGGGTCGGCGTCGCGCAGCGTTACGCCCGCGCCCGGGTGCCAGCGGCGCAGCTGGGCCGGCCGGTGCGAGTAGTAGGTGAAGAGGAAGTCCTCCACCGGATGCTTCACGCCCGCCCGGCGGCGGCCGAGATGCGGCGTCAGCCAGGCGTCCACCCGCTGCTCGTGGGCGGCCCGGCGCGCCTGCCAGTCGGCGACGTCGAGCGCGGGGGCGAGGGCGGCGGTCACGCACCCCAGGGTACGACCGCCGCCCGCCGCCGGGTCACGGCACGTCCACCCGCACGCCCGCGGAGAAGACGCCGCTGCGCAGCTCCAGCCGCTTCGGCGGCTCGTCGCCGCGCATGGTGAACACCAGTGGCAGCAGCACCCGCCGCCCGGCGGCCACCGGCTGGGAGAACACGTCCCGGCCCAGGTTCGCCACCCGGGTCGCGTCCTCGTCGGCGGCCACCCAGTTCCCGCTCGGCAGGTACGCGCGCTGCAACTGCCCGTGCCAGGTCTGGTCCTCGTTCGTGACGTTGCGCACCCCGACCGTGGCCAGACAGGGGCGTCCGCCGCCGGGCGCCGCCGGCAGGACGTCCGCGCCGCAGCTCACCCGGTAGACGGTGAACTCGAACGCGGTCTCCCGCAGCGGCTGGCCCAACGCGCCGGTGACGCTGCTGCCCACCCACGCGCCGCTCGTCGGCTGCTTGGTGGTGTCCATCGCCGCCACCCGCTGCGTGGCCGACCAGGCCGCCGCGCCGACCACCCCGGCCAGCACCGCCGCCGCCACGCCCACCACCAGCCAGACCGGCGGCCGGCGACGGCGGCTCGCGGGCGCCGGCACCGCAGTACGCGGATAGACCGTGCCCCGTTCGGCCGGGCTGCCCTGCCCCGGGACGCCGCTTCCCGGCGCGCCGGGACCGGCGGACATCGCCCCGCTTCCGGACAGGCCGGTGCCCGCCGTCGCGGCCGTGCGCCGACGGCGGCGCCACAGGGCCCACCACAGCACGCCCGCGGTCACCACCAGCAACGCGGTGAACGCGGCAAGCAGCACCGGTGGCCGCCGCCAGGCGGGGGCGGCCGTCACCTGCGCCGCCGGGGCCGTCGCGGCGCCCACCCAGGTCGCCGTGGCGCAGTCGTACGGGCGCGTGCCGTCGGTGCCGTAGACGCAGGTGGGCGCGGTCACCGACCGGCCCGGGCCGGGAACCGACAGCGCGGTGTGCAACGTGGTGGTGCTCTTCGCCGGCAGGCGCAGCCGCCACGTCACCTCCCCGGCGCTGGACCCGGCGGGCCGGGTGGTCCGCCCGCCGCCGGTCACCGTGGTGGCCCGCGACCCGCTCGGCAGCTCCTGCCGCACCATCGTGTCGACCGGCGCCGTGCCGGCGTTGCGGACCTCGATCCGGTAACCCGGCGCCGGAGTGCCCGCCGCGCCGACCGCCACGCTCACCGGCGGCATCGACGGGCGGACCGGCGCCGGGCCGGTGGTCGGCACCGCCGGCGGGACCGCCGGCACGCCGGTCGGGATCGGGGTCGCCCCCGCGCCGGGCAGGGCGACCGGGACGGCGGCCGGCGGTGGAGCCGGTCGGGCGGGGGTTTCGGCCGCGCGGGGCGTCGCCGGGGACAGCGCCGGTACGGCGGCGATGACGCCGAGGCAGTTCACGAACACTGCCAGGGCCTTGTGGTGTCGTCTCGATGCAGGCATACCAACGAACCTCCGGAACCGAAGCTATGGGCCGGGCCCCGCCGGGCGGGTACGAAGCCGCCATTCCCGCCCCGTCCGGCGCGATCCGGCGTACCCTGTCGCTCTCTCGCCGGTCCCGGCGCCGGCGGGCGGCGAGGGGTGCGGCGCGGGCCGCCCGGGCGCGCTGCCTGCCGGTGTCCGACGGGCGACGCGCGGGCGGGGATAGATTGGCCGGGTGCGTATCGCTCGTTTCGCTCATGCCAAGGGAATGTCGTTCGGGGTCGTCGAGGGCGAGCCGGAGGCCGGGCCGCAGGGCCTGACCATCGCCGAGATCGAGGGCCACCCGTTCGGGCAGATCCAGTTCTCCGGCGCCCGCTGGGCGCTCTCCGACGTCCGGCTGCTGTCGCCGATCCTGCCCAGCAAGGTGGTCTGCGTCGGCCGCAACTACGCCGAGCACGCCGCCGAACACGGCAGCGAGGTGCCGAAGGAGCCGCTGCTCTTCCTCAAGCCGTCCACGTCGGTCATCGGTCCGCGCGACGCGATCCGGCTGCCGATCTTCTCCAAGCAGGTCGAGCACGAGGCGGAACTCGCCGTGGTGATCGGCGCTCCGGGCGCCCGCCGGGCCGACCGGGCCGCCGCCGAGCGGGCCATCTTCGGCTACACCTGCGCCAACGACGTCACCGCGCGGGACCTCCAGCGCTCCGACGGCCAGTGGACCCGCGCCAAGGGCTTCGACTCGTTCTGCCCGATCGGGCCGTGGATCACCACCGGGCTCGACGTGAGCGACCTGGAGATCCGGTGTGAGGTGGGCCGCAACCCGGAGGAGATGGAGGTACGCCAGCTCGGCCGGACCAAGGACATGGTGTTCGACGTACCGGGCCTGGTGTCGTACATCTCGCACGTGATGACGCTGCTGCCCGGCGACGTGGTCCTGACCGGCACGCCGGCGGGGGTTAGTCCGCTCACCGAGGGGGATACGGTCACCGTGCGGATCCAGGGGATCGGGGAGCTCAGCAACCCGGTGGTCCCTGTCGCCTGATTCGCTCCGATGCCTCGTTTCCGCTGGTCAGGTTGGTTTCGAGGGGTTGGATTTGGCCTGTCGGCACCGGGAGGGTAAAGTTCATTCCCGGCGCCGCAAGGGGCCAATGGGGTATGGGGTAATTGGCAGCCCGACTGATTCTGGTTCAGTTAGTCTAGGTTCGAGTCCTGGTACCCCAGCGCAGCCGCGGGTTCGCAAGAGCTCGCGGACGCTGGATTCCGGCAGCTCACGCTGGCGGAGTGCAATGAAGGTTCTGGCCCCGTCGTCTAGCGGCCCAGGACGCCGCCCTCTCAAGGCGGTAGCGCCGGTTCGAATCCGGTCGGGGCTACAGCACCGACAGCCCGTCCCGTTTCCCCGGGGCGGGCTTTCTGCTGTCCGGGCAACGTTTTCCGCGTGCGGTGGGGGTGACCCCGCGGCGCGGTGCCGGACGCGATGCCGCTAGACTACTGCCACGCCACCCGGCAGGGCGGCGAAGCAGGAAAAGTGCCTGGCCCCGTCGTCTAGCGGCCCAGGACGCCGCCCTCTCAAGGCGGTAGCGCCGGTTCGAATCCGGTCGGGGCTACGTCACCGAACGGCCCGTCTCGCTACGCGAGGCGGGCCGTTCGCATTCCCCGCCCCACCCCGTTGATCATGAAGTTAGCGGCAGTCTGGGAGATCAAAAATGCCGCCAACTTCATGATCAACGCGAGAGGGGGGTGGGGGTGGGTGGGTCAGAGGCCGGAGAGGCGCTGGCCGGCTCGGACGACGGCCATGGCGTGGCGTTCTCCGGGGCGGCGGCCGAGGCGCTCGATCGGGCCGGAGATGCTGATCGCGGCGATCACCCGGCCGGTGCGGTCCCGGATCGGCGCCGAGACGCTCGCCACACCCGCCTCCCGCTCCGCGACGCTCTGCGCCCAGCCGCGCCGCCGCACCTCGGCCAGCGTGCGGCCGGTGAACTTGGAGCGGGGGAGCAGCGGCATGACCGCCTCCGGCGGCTCCCAGGCGAGCAGGATCTGCGCCGCCGACCCGGCGGTCATCGGCAGCACCGAGCCGACCGGGACGGTGTCCCGCAGGCCGCTGGCACGCTCGGCGGCGGCCACGCAGATCCGCTCGTCGGCGCGCCGCAGGTAGAGCTGGGCGCTTTCGCCGGTGGCGTCCCGTAGCGCGGCGAGCAGCGGCTCGGCGGCGGTCAGGAGCACGTCCGGGGCCGCGTTCGCCAGCTCGCCCAGGCGTGGACCCGGGCGCCAGCGCCCCTGGGTGTCCCGGACGAGCATCCGGTGGATCTCCAGCGCCTGTGCCAGCCGGTGCGCGGTGGCCCGGGGCAGCTTGGTGCGTTCAACGAGTTCGGCCAGGCTGGCGCCGTCGACACAGGCGGCCAGGATGACCACCGCCTTGTCGAGAACGCCGACACCGCTCATACTGTGTCCCACAAGCCGAAATTTACCTCCCAGAATTTAGGATGTCCAGATGGTGGGAGTCACTCAACCGAGGACCCTGGCCGAGAAGGTCTGGGACGCACACGTGGTCCGCTCCGCCGACGGCGAGCCGGACCTGCTCTTCATCGACCTGCACCTGCTGCACGAGGTGACCAGCCCGCAGGCGTTCGACGGGCTGCGTCTGGCCGGGCGCGGGGTCCGCCGTACCGACCTGACGATCGCGACGGAGGACCACAACACCCCGACCGGGTACGACGACCCGGCGTTCCGCCTCCGGCGCGGCGACCTGCTCACGATCGCGGACCCCACCTCCCGCACCCAGATCGAGACGCTGCGTCGCAACTGTGCCGAGTTCGGCGTCCGCCTGCACGCGCTGGGCGACGAGAACCAGGGCATCGTGCACGTCATCGGCCCGCAGCTCGGCCTCACCCAGCCCGGCATGACGATCGTGTGCGGCGACTCGCACACCGCCACCCACGGCGCGTTCGGCGCGCTCGCGTTCGGCATCGGCACCAGTGAGGTCGAACACGTGCTGGCCACGCAGACGCTGCCGCAGGCCCGGCCGAAGACCATGGCCGTGAACGTGGTCGGCGAGCTGGCGCCCGGCGTCACCGCCAAGGACCTGGTGCTCGCGCTGATCGCGCAGGTCGGCACCGGCGGCGGTCGCGGTCACATCGTCGAGTACCGGGGCGAGGCGATCCGCGACCTCTCCATGGAGGGGCGGATGACCATCGCCAACATGTCCATCGAGTGGGGCGCCAAGGCCGGCATGATCGCGCCGGACGAGACCACGTTCGCGTACCTGAAGGGGCGGCCCAACGCGCCCCAGGGCGACGCCTGGGACGCGGCGCTGGAGTACTGGCGGACGCTGCCCACCGACGACGGCGCGACGTTCGACACCGAGGTCACGCTCGACGCGAGCCGGATCACGCCGTTCGTCACCTGGGGCACCAACCCCGGGCAGGGTGTGCCGCTGGGCGCGACGGTGCCGGCCCCGGAGGACTTCGTCACCGAGCCGGAGCGGGTCGCCGCCCGGCGCGCGCTGGAGTACATGGACCTCACCCCGGGCACGCCGATGCGTGACCTGGCCGTGGACGTGGTCTTCGTCGGTTCCTGCACCAACGGCCGCCTGGAGGACCTGCGTGCCGCCGCCGACGTGCTGCGCGGGCACCGCGTCGCCGACGGCGTACGCATGCTGGTGGTCCCCGGCTCGGCCGCGGTCCGCGAGGCGGCCGAGATCGAAGGGCTGGACAAGGTCTTCACCGAGGCCGGCGCCGAGTGGCGTTTCGCCGGCTGCTCCATGTGCCTGGGCATGAACCCGGACACGCTGAAGCCGGGTGAGCGTTCCGCCTCGACCTCCAACCGCAACTTCGAGGGCCGCCAGGGCCGGGGCGGGCGTACCCACCTGGTGTCCCCGCCGGTCGCCGCCGCCACCGCCGTGGTCGGCCGGCTGGCCGCCCCCGCCGACCTGTAGAAGGGCAGCCGAGAGATGGACAAGTTCACCACCCACACCGGCACCGCCGTGCCGCTGCGCCGATCCAACGTGGACACCGACCAGATCATCCCCGCCGTGTACCTCAAGCGGGTGACCCGGACCGGATTCGCCGACGGTCTGTTCAACGCGTGGCGGGAGGACCCGTCATTCGTCCTCAACGATCCCGTCCATTCGGGTGCGTCGATTCTGATCGCCGGCCCCGAGTTCGGCACCGGATCATCCCGGGAGCACGCCGTCTGGGCGCTGCGGGACTGGGGCTTCCGGGCCGTCATCTCGCCCCGCTTCGGCGACATCTTCCGCGGCAACGCGCTCAAGGAAGGCCTCCTTCCGGTCGAGCTGGAATTGAAAGCCGTGGAAGAACTGTGGGATCTCGTGGAATCCGAGCCGACCACGCCGATCACTGTCGACCTCGCCGCCCGCCAGGTCCACGCCGGTGACGCCACCTGGGCGTTCCCGCTGGACGACCACAGCCGCTGGCGGCTGATGGAGGGCTTGGACGACATTGGACTCACCCTCCGGCACGAGGCGGAGATCGCCTCGTACGAGGCGTCCCGGCCGTCGTTCCTGCCCTCGGTAGCCTGACTCCGGCCCGAATTCGCCCCCACCGGTGCGCCCGGTGGGGGCGAATCCGTTACGACACAAGGGCTTTTTTCCACCGAATGTTTGTGTCCAGGCAGCACAGGGCATAACGTGCGCGCAGAATGGCTCGCGTCGAGTCAGTTGCACAATCGGGAGGAAGTCGTGAACAAGGCCGAGCTCATCGAGGCGCTCGCCGTTCGCCTGGGGGACCGGAAGACGGCGACGGCCGCGCTCGACGCGGTTCTCGCTGAGGTCCAGGCGGCGGTCACCAAGGGCGAGAAGGTGGCGATCACCGGTTTCGGAGCGTTCGAGAAGCGCGTCCGGGGAGCCCGAACAGCGCGCAATCCGCGTACCGGCGAGGCGGTGAAGGTCAAGAAGACCTCCGTCCCGACGTTCCGGGCGGGCGCGGGCTTCAAGGAGATGGTGGCCAGCGGCAAGGTGCCGAAGGACACCGCCGCCGCGAAGAAGACCACCGGCGCCGCGAAGAAGACCACAGCGGCGAAGACCACCGGCGCCGCGAAGAAGACCACGGCGGCGAAGGCCACCAAGACCACCGCTACCAAGAAGGCCGCGCCGGCGAAGAAGGCCGCCGCGACCAAGACCACGGCGGCGAAGAAGACGACCGCGGCGAAGTCCACCGCGGCGAAGAAGACCACCACCGCCAAGAAGACGACCGCGGCGAAGTCCGCCACGGCCAAGAAGACCACGGCGGCCAAGAAGGCGCCCGCGAAGAAGGCACCGGCCAAGAAGGCCGCCACCCGGCGCTGACCGGACGGCCCACGAAAGGGCGCCCACCGTTGCCGGTGGGCGCCCTTTCGCATGGGTACGCCGTTGACCGCCCGCCGTCGCGCCCCGCAGAATCGCCGTGCCGAAAACCCCCGTCGGTCACGAGAAGAGGCGCCCGTGCGGCACCGTCACCTCTCCACCCTCACGCTCGCGCTCGGTATCGCGGTCCTGCTGGACGTGCTGCGGGTCTGGCTCCCGTCGGTCATCACCCTCTTCGGGCGGGCCGCCGAGACACCGGCCGAGCTGCTCGGCGCGTTCGCGCTCGGCTGGTTCCTGCTCGCGCTCGCCGCGCCTGCGCTCGTACGCCGCACCGGCGCCGCCCCGGTCGGACTCGTCGCCGCCGTTGTGCTGGCGGCGGCGCGGCTGGCGCTCACCGCGCAACCCGGTGGTCCGGCCCAGCTCTGGCTGGCCTGCGCCGGGCTGCTCGCCGGCCTGGTCTGGCTCGCCGCCACCGCCGCGTCCGTGCCCCGGCCGGTGGCCGGGCTGGCGCTGGGCATGGCCGGGAACGCGGTCGGGCACGCCCTGCTCGGCACCGAGGACCTGGTGTGGCGCGGCGGTGTGCTCGCCTGGAGCCTGAGCGCCCTGCTGGTGCCGGCGTTCCTGGCCGCGTCGGTGGCGGTACGGCGGGAGCGGGCGGACACGTCGGCGGCGGGGCCGTCCCCGACGGGCGCGGGCCACGGCACAACCGGGCGGCGTATCCGCGTTCCGGGACGCCGGGCCTGGCTGCTGTGCGGGCCGGCGCTGCTGCTGGCCGGTCAGGTGGCGCTCGCCCCGGCGCTCTGGAGCGCCGCCGCCGGCACCGGATCGCCTGCTTTCCCCGGGCTCGCCCGTCCCGGCAGCGGTGCCCTGCCGGGCGCGCTCGCGGTGCTGCTGTTCCTCGCGGCGGCGTTGTTCCGGGCACCGGCGCGCGTGGCGCGGGTGCTGTGGCCACTGGTGTTGCTCGCCGGGTCGGTGCTGTTCGTGACCGGGCATCTCGTTCCGGCGTACCTGCTCACCGCCGCCGGTCTCGGCGGCTGCCTGGCCCTCACCGACACGACCGGCGACGGGCCCGCGGCCGCCGACGACGCGGCCGGGCCGGGCGACGACGGACGGGCGGGGGCGCGACGCGGGCGGGCGGCGGCGCTCGGGATGCTGGTGTTCGCGGTGGCCACGGTGGCCTACTACGCCGCCTACGACCTGGGGTACCCCAACGGCTGGGCGCCGGTCGCCACGGCCGTCCTGGTGGCTCTGGTGGCGGCTACCGCGCCTGTCCGGGCCACCCCGGCATCGTCCGGCGCGGCCTCACCCGGCCCGGTGCTGCCCACCACGGTCCGGGTCACGGTCCTGGCCGGCCTGACCGCACTGGCCGCGCTGGGCGCCGCGCTGCACGTACCGCCCGCGCCGGCCCGGGCCACGGCCGCGCCGGCGGCGGTACGGGTGGCCGCGTACAACATCCGGATGGGGTTCGGCCTGGACGGCCGGCTGGACCTCGACGCGCTGGCCCGGGAGCTGCGCGGCGCGGACATCGTGCTGCTCAGCGAGGTGGACCGGGGCTGGTGGCTCAACGGCGGCCACGACACGCTGGCGTTGCTGGCCCGGCGGCTGGAGATGCCGTACGTCTTCGCGCCCGCCGCCGACCCGGTCTGGGGCGACGCGGTGCTCAGCCGGTTCCCGGCGCGTTCCGGGCAGACGCGGCGGCTGACCGCGCACGGCGCGCCGACCGGTGCGCAGGCCCTCGGCGTCACGCTCGACCTCGGCGGGCGCGAGCTGGCAGTGGTGGCCACGCACCTGCAACCGCCGCCCGGCCGGGATCCGGTGGAGCAGGCCCGCGAGGTGGCCGCGTTCGCCGGCCGGTACGCCGCCGGCCGTCCGCTGGTGCTCGGTGGCGACCTGAACACCGAGCCGGCCGACCCGGCGTTCGCCGAGTTCACCGGCGCCGGGCTGGTGGACGCGCTGGCCCCGGCCCGGCCGTTGCGGACCAGCCCGGCCGACGACCCGCGCACCCAGATCGACCACGTCTTCGTCTCCCCGGGCCTGACCGCCACCGAGGTACGCGCGCCGCGTACCGAGGCCAGCGACCACCTCCCGGTGACGCTCACCGTCACGCTGCCCTGAGCCGCCTCACAGCCGGTCCGGGAGGACCAGCCGGTCACCGGCGAACGGCAGCAGCCAGCCACCGCCCTTGGCGGTGGTGAAGTCCTCGTCCACGCGGCCGGTGAGCCGTTCCAGCGCGCCCGGGATCACCTTGCCCTGGCTGCACACCGCCACCGTCCCGGCGGCCTGCGCCAGCGCGACCAGGCGGGCCGCGGCGGCGAGCGCGCACTCCTCGGCCTGCTGGCCCGGCTCCGGCTCGTCGAAGTCGCCGCACACCTCGATCGGCAGGTCCAGCCGGGCCGCGGCCGGGCTCAGCGTCTGCACGCAGCGGCGCGCCGAGGCGGAGCACAGGCGGGCCGGGCGGACCAGGGCCACGAGCGGCACCAGCGCCAGCGCCTGGGCCTGCCCGTCGTCGTCCAGCGGGCGCCCGTGGTCCGGGCCGGTCCAGGTGCCGCGCTTGCCGGCGCTGGCATGCCGCACCAGCAGCACGGTCGCGGTGACCGGCGGCAGCGCCGCGAACGCGGCGATCACCTCGGCGTCGTGCGGGTAGCTGACCCGGCGTACCGCGTCGTCGACCGGGAACCAGGCCACGTCGTCGACCTCGGTGCCGGGCTGGAAGCCGCCGGCGCCGGCCGCCCGCATCGACCAGTAGTCGACCGCCTTGGCGTGACCCTCGCTGCGGTAGCGGACGGTGGGCAGGCGCACCTGCGGCACCGCGCGTACGTCGGTCTCCTCGGCGACCTCACGGACGGCGGCGACCAGCGGATGCTCGCCGCGGTCCAGCTTGCCCTTCGGCAACGACCAGTCGCCGTACCGGGGACGGTGCACGAGGCAGACCTCGACGCCGGCCGGGCCCGGGCGCCACACCACGCCGCCCGCGGCCCGGATCCGTACCGGCTCGTCGTCGCTCACCCGCTCACCGTATGCCCGCCCGGCACGCGCCACGGCCCGCTCAGTCCGCCCGGCCGCCGACCCGGCGCAGCAACAGGTCCTGCAGGTGGGTCAGCGGCGTGTCGCCGTCGCCGGTACGCCGGTGCCAGGTGCCGTCGGCGGCCAGCTCGAACGCGTCCACGTCGGGGTCGAACGCGGCGGTGAGGACGTGGTCCAGCTCGGCGCGGGCCACCGGATCGCTCACCTGCACCAGCGCCTCGACCCGGCGGTCCAGGTTGCGGTGCATCAGGTCGGCGGAGCCCATCCAGAACTCGGCGTCGCCGTTGTTGCCGAACCGGAAGATCCGGGAGTGCTCCAGGAACCGGCCGAGAATCGAGCGGACCCGGATGTTCTCCGACAGCCCCGGCACGCCCGGCCGCAGCGTGCACATGCCCCGGATCAGCAGGTCCACGTGCACGCCGGCCCGCGACGCCCGGTAGAGCGCGTCGGTGATCTCCTCGTCCACCAGGGAGTTCACCTTGAACTGCACCAGCCCCGGCATGCCCAGCCGGACGTGCTCGATCTCCCTGTCGATGCGCTCGATCAGGCCGCTGCGGATGCCCTGCGGCGCCACCAGCAGCCGCCGGTACGCGGTCTGCCGGCTGTAGCCGGTGAGCACGTTGAACAGGTCGGTCAGGTCGGCGCCGATCTCCGGGTCGGCGGTGAGCATGCCGAAGTCCTCGTAGAGCCTTGCCGTCTTCGGGTGGTAGTTGCCGGTGCCGATGTGGCAGTACCGGCGGATCTGGTTGCCCTCCTGGCGTACGACGAGCGCGGTCTTGCAGTGCGTCTTGAGGCCCACCAGGCCGTACACCACGTGGCAGCCGGCCCGTTCCAGCGTGCGCGCCCAGCCGATGTTCGCCACCTCGTCGAAGCGCGCCTTCAGCTCCACCAGCACCACCACCTGCTTGCCGGCGGCGGCCGCGTCGACCAGCGCGTCCACGATCGGGGAGTCGCCGCTGGTGCGGTAGAGCGTCTGCTTGATGGCGAGCACGTTCGGGTCGGCCGCGGCCTGCTCGACGAAGCGCTGCACGCTGGTGGCGAACGAGTGGTACGGGTGGTGCACCAGCACGTCGCCGTCGCGCAGCGTGGCGAAGACGCTGCGCGGCACCTCGCCCTCGGCCAGGCGCGGATGGGTGGCCGGCACGAACGACGGGTCCTTCAGGTCGGGCCGGTCCGCCTCGCCGTAGACCTGCCACAGCGCGGACAGGTCGAGCAGCCCGCGTACCCGCAGCACGTCGTGGTCGTCCATGTCCAGCTCGCGGACGAGCAGCTCCAGCATGTGGTCGGAGATGGACGCGGCCACCTCCAGGCGTACCGGCGGACCGAACCGGCGCCGGGCCAGTTCCCGTTCCAGCGCCTGGAGCAGGTCCTCGTCGCGGTCCTCGTCCACCTCGACCTCGGCGTTGCGGGTCACCCGGAACAGGTGGCACTCGACCACCTGCATGCCGGAGAAGAGCTGGCCGAGGTGCACCGAGATGAGGTCCTCCACCGGCAGGAACCGCACGCCCGGCTGCTCCCGGTGGACCCGGACGAACCGGGGCACGTTGTTCGGCACCTTGACCCGGGCGAACAGCTCCGAGCCGCCGTCCGGGTCGCGTACCGAGACGGCCAGGTTCAGCGACCGGCCGGAGATGTACGGGAACGGGTGCGCCGGGTCGACCGCCAGCGGGGTGAGCACCGGGAAGATGTGCTCCCGGAACCAGGTGCGCAGCCGCTCCCGCTCGGCGTCGTCCAGGTCGCTCCAGCGCAGGATGCGGATGTCCTCGGCGGCGAGCTTCGGCAGCACGTCGTCGACCAGGCAGGCGGCGTGCCGGGCGACCAGGCCGGCGGCCTTCTCGGTGACGAGTTCGAGCTGGGTGCGCAGCGGCAGCCGGTCGCCGCCGCGCACCGGCAGGCCGGCGGAGAGGCGGCGCTTCAACCCGGCCACCCGGACCATGTAGAACTCGTCCAGGTTGCTGGCGAAGATGGCCAGGAACTTCGCCCGTTCCAGCAGCGGGGTGCGCGGGTCCTCGGCGAGCGCCAGCACCCGGGCGTTGAAGTCGAGCCAGGACAGCTCCCGGTTGAGGAAGCGGTCCTCCGGCAGCGGCTGCGCCGGTGGCGACCCGGCGTCCGGGCCGGTCTCGTCCGGGCCCTCGACCGGGTCGAGCGGCTCGTCCAGCCCGGTGGCGCCGGCCGCGTCCGGGTCGGCGCCGAGGCGCTCCTCCGGGGGCCGGGGCTGGCGGAACCGCCCGTCCGGGCCGCGGCTGGGGCGGCCGTTGCGGGGCGGGCCGGGGTCGAGGATCGGCGGCGGGCCGTCGGGGTGCTCGCGAGGGGTGCTCACCACCTCATGATTCCCCGATAAGGGTGAACGGAAAATGAACTCCGGCCAGGTTGTTCACGCCATGGTCGGCAAGGTCACCCGGACGACCTCGCCGTCGGCGTCCCGCTCGATCCGGACACGCTGCCCCAATCGGAGCAGCCGCAGCCCGGAGGCGTCGAACGCGCGGGCCGGGAACGCGAGCTCGGTGCCGTCGTCGAGCAGCAGCACGCCGCTGCGGGTCGACGCGTCGTAGGTGGCCACCGTGCCCTGCATGCCAGCACCGTACCGGACTTCGGCCCCGGCCAGCAGCGCCGCCGTGCGTGGCCCCAGACCCAGCCCGGCGGCGGCGGCCAGGTCCGCCGGGGTGTCCACGTCCCGGCGCAGGCTGGGCCAGTCACCGGCCAGCGGCAGCGCCCCGCTCGCCGCGTGGGCGGCGGCCGAGCCGGGCCCGAACCGTGGCGCCAGCGGCACCCCGGCCGGCGCGGCCAGCAGCACGGTGCCACCGCCGGGTGCGTCCGCGACGTACCCGCGTACCCCCTGGGTGGCCCGCAGCGCGGCGGCCAGCTCGGCCGGTCGCAGCGCGGGCAGGTCGGCGGTCAGGCCGGCCACGGCGGCGCGCGGCCCGGCGACGGCCGCGCCGTGCCGGAACGCCGCGTTCAGCCCGGCGCCCGGATCGGCGGCGACCCGGGCGCCCGCCGCGTCCGCCGCCGCGCGCACCCGCGCGTCGTCGGTCACCACGAGCACCCCGGCGACCGCCGGGCACGCCCGCGCCGCGCGCAGCGTGTCGGCCGCCAGGGCCAGCGCCAGCTCCTCATGGGGTACGCCGGGCAGCGCGCCCCGCAGCCGGCTCTTCGCCGCTCCCAGGCGCTTCACCGGCATCACCACGGTCCAGCGGGCCTCAGACACGCCGACCATCCTGCCAGCGGGAGCGCCGGTACCCGCACTGGCCGCAGCGGGGGCGAACAGGCATGATTCTGTGCCGGGGCGCGTGGGCGGATCGAGGAGGCACTGTGGCACGGCGGAGGCTGGGGTTCTGGCGACGGCTCGCCGTGGTGCTGGTGAAGCCGCTGATGACGGTCTGGACCCGGCGCACCTGGCGGGGCATGGAGCACCTGCGCGGCGACGGCGGCGTGATCCTCGTGCCGAACCACATCTCGCACGCCGACCCGCTCGTGGTCGCCCACTACATCTACGACGCCGGGCGCTGGCCGCGTTTCCTCGGCAAGGCCAGCGTGTTCCGGGTGCCGGTGGTCGGCGCGATCCTGCACCGCTGCCAGCAGATCCCTGTCGAACGCGGCACCGTCGAGGCGGTCAAGTCGCTGGACAAGCTGGTCGCCGCGCTGGCCGAGGGGGGCGCCGTGGTGATCTACCCGGAGGGCACCACCACCCGGGAGCCGGACCTGTGGCCGATGAAGGGCAAGACCGGCGCGGCCCGGCTGGCGCTCGCGACCGGCGCCCCGGTGGTCCCGATCGCCATGGTCGGCCCGGAGCGGATGTTCGACCCGCGTACGGCGCGGTTCGGGCTGCGCCCGCGTACCCCGGTGACGGTGGTCGCCGGCCCGCCGGTGGACCTGAGCCCCTGGGCCGGCGCCACGCCGACCCGGCCGATCCTGGAGGAGATGACGGACACCATCATGCTGCGCATCCGGGATCTGGTCGCGGAGATCCGTGGCGGCACACCACCGCCGCTCTGGCAGCGGCCCGCCCGCACCGGCATCCGGGAGGCCGGCGAATGAGCGGGCACGTGGCGGTGCTGGGCGCCGGGTCCTGGGGGACCGCGTTCGCCAAGATCCTCGCCGACGCCGGGCGGGACGTCACAGTGCTGGCCCGCCGCGCCGCCGTGGCCGAGGCGATCCGGACCGGCCGGGAGAACCCGGAGTACCTGCCGGGCGTGCGCCTGCCGGAGCGGGTGACCGCCACCGGCGACGCCGCCGAGGCGATCGAGGGCGCCGAGGTGGTGGTGCTCTCGGTGCCGTCGCAGACGCTGCGCGGCAACCTCGCCGACTGGACGCCGTACGTGACGCCGGACGCCACGCTCGTGTCGCTGATGAAGGGCATCGAGCTGGGCACCACCAAGCGGATGAGCCAGGTGATCATGGAGACCGCCGGGGTGCCCGCCGACCGGGTGGTGGTCGTCTCCGGGCCCAACCTGGCCCCGGAGATCGCCGCCGAGCAGCCGGCCGCGACGGTGGTCGCCGGCACCGACAGCCGGCGTACCGCGCTGGTGCAGGCGTCCATCCGGACCCCGTACTTCCGCCCGTACACGAACGACGACGTGATCGGCTGCGAGCTGGGCGGCGCGGTGAAGAACGTGATCGCGCTGGCGTACGGCATCGCCACCGCGATGGGCTTCGGCGACAACACCCGGGCCATGCTGATGACCCGGGGGCTGGCCGAGACCGCCCGGCTGGGCGTGGCGCTCGGCGCCGACCCGATCACGTTCGCCGGGCTGGCCGGCATGGGCGACCTGGTCGCCTCCTGCTCGTCCCCGATGGCCCGTAACCGCACCTTCGGCGAGCACCTCGGCCGGGGGGAGTCGCTGGAGCAGGCCCAGGCGGCCACCCGGCAGACCGCCGAGGGCGTCAAGAGCTGCCTGGCCATCCGCGACCTGGCCCGCGCGCACGGGGTCGAGATGCCGATCACCGAGCAGATCGAGCGGATCTGCCACGAGGGGATGGACCCGCGCCTCGCGGTGGACGCGCTGATGAGCCGTACCGCCAAGCCGGAGTCGTACGAGTGAGCGGAGCCGGGATGAGTGGCGAGAACTGGGGCGACGGCACGCGCAGCGTCCACGCCGGACTGCCGGAGGCGGTACCCGGGCAGCCGTTTCTGCCCGGCCCGGTCTTCGCCGCGCCGTACCACCTCGACCCGGAGCGCGGCCCGTCGGCGGCGGCGGACGGGTACGGGCGGCCGGACAACCCGACCCGGCGACTGCTGGAGACGGCGATCGGCGAGCTGGAGGGCGCCGACTGCCGCGTCTTCGCCAGCGGCCAGGCCGCCATCACCGGGCTGCTGCTGACGGTGCTGCGACCCGGCGACACCGTGCTGCTGCCCGCCGACGGCTACTACTCGGTGCGCTCGTTCGCCTCGGGCACGCTGGAGCAGCTCGGCGTACGGGTGACGCTGGTGCCGACCGCCGGGCCGTACCCGTCGTTCGACGGCGTGCGGCTGGTGCTGCTGGAGACCCCGGCGAACCCCGGCCTGGACGTCGTCGACGTGCGGGCGGTGGCCGCCGCCGCGCACGCCGCCGGGGCGCTGGTGGCGGTGGACAACACCACCGCGACGCCGCTCGGGCAGCGCCCGCTGGACCTCGGCGCGGACGTGGTGGTCGCCTCCGGCACCAAGGCGCTGACCGGCCACTCGGATCTGCTGCTGGGCTATCTGGCCACCCGCGACGCCGGGCTGCGGGACGCGGCGACCACCTGGCGCAACGCCACCGGTGGGGTGCCCGGCGCGTTCGACTGCTGGCTGGCCCACCGGTCACTGGCCACGCTCGACCTGCGGCTGGCCCGGCAGACCGCCAACGCGCGGGCGCTGGCCGACCTGCTCGCGGCCCGGCCGGACGTGACCGGGGTGCGCTGGCCCGGACGGCCGGACGACCCGGCGTACCCGGTCGCGTCGGCACAGATGCGGCGCGTGCCGGGCGTGGTCTCGTTCGACCTGGGCGACGAGGGCCGGGTGGCCCGGTTCCTCGGCGCCTCCCGGCTGGTGGCCGCCGCCACCTCGTTCGGCGGGCTGCACAGCACCGCCGACCGGCGCGCCCAGTGGGGCGACGCCACGCCGCCCGGCTTCGTGCGGTTCTCCTGCGGCATCGAGGACACCGCCGATCTGCTCGCCGACGTGGCGGCCGCGCTGGACGCGGCGGGCTGACGGCGCGACGCCCGCTGGGCTATCGTGACGGGCAGCCACGGCCCGTGCGGCCCCGACCCGAGGAGGTGAGTCCGATCCCCCAGCAGAGGACCGGCGTTCCCTCCGAGTCCGCGTCGCCCAGGAGCTGAGGCGACGCCGGGAGCGCCGACGAGCGCTTCCCGAAAGGCCTGCCATGGCATCCACCGTGTTCACTCCCGATCGTCCGGCCCTCGTCCGCCGGCTGCGCGCCGCCGGTTGCGTCTTCGCCGAGGACGAGGCGGAACTGCTGATCGCCGCCGCCGACTCGGCGCAGGCGTTGACCCGGCTGGTCGACCGTCGCGTCGCCGGCCTGCCGCTGGAACATCTGCTCGGCTGGGCCGAGTTCTGCGGCCGGCGGATCGCCGTCCACCCGGGTGTGTTCGTGCCGCGCGGCCGGACCGCCCTGCTCGTCGACGCCGCGACGGCGCTGGCCGGGCCGGCCCCCGCGGTGCTCGACCTGTGCTGCGGCTCCGGCGCCGCCGCCGTGGTGCTGCACGAGCGGCTGACGCCGCGCTGGCTGGCCGCCGCCGACATCGACCCGGTGGCGGTGGCCTGCGCCCGGCGCAACCTCGAACCACTGGGCGTCCCGGTCTACGAGGGCGACCTGTTCGACGCGCTGCCGGCCGGCCGGCGCGGGACGCTGGACCTGGTGGTGGCGAACGCGCCGTACGTGCCGACCGCCGCGGTGACCTCGCTGCCGGCCGAGGCGCGCCTGTACGAGGCGCCGGTGGCGCTGGACGGCGGCACGGACGGCCTGGCCGTGCTGCGCCGGGTCGCCTCCGGCGCGGCCGAGTGGCTCGCCCCGGGCGGGCATGTGGTGGTCGAGGTGAGCGTCGCGCAGGCCCCGGAGTTGTGCGCCGTGTTCACCGCCGCCGGGCTGGAGCCGGCGGTGGTCCGCGACGAGGAACGCGAGGCGACAGCGGTGACCGCCCGCCGTCCCGGCTGACCGCGGCGGGGGAGTCCCGGCTGATCGCGGTGGGGGAGTCCCGCCGGGGGCGTGGCGGGTGGGCCGGACGGGAACTAGCCTCGGGTCAGGCGCGGCGGGAGGCGGTGGCGGTGGGCAGCGCAGGTGTGCCGGTGGTGGTGGGGCTGGACAACGGGGGCACGAGCGACAACGCCACTGTGCTGACCGTCGACGGCCGGTTCCTGGTGGACGGGCTGCTGGAGATCCCGAGTGACGTGGGCGCCGGGCCGGAGGCGGCGGTGGAGGCGCTGGCGCGGGCGTTCGACGGCGTGCTCGCCCACACCGGCGTGCCCCGCGACCTGGTACGCGCGGTCGGGCTGGACACGCCCGGCCCGGCCAGCGCCACCGGGGTCATCTCCTCGCGGGGCTCCACCAACTTCTCCCAGCCGGCCTGGCGCGGCTTCGACGTGCGTACCGCGCTGGAGCGGCGGCTCGGCCTGCCGGTGGTGTACGCCAACGACGGCAACGCCGCCGCGCTCTACGCCCACCACGTGCACTTCGGCGCGGACGCGATGGCCCGGTCCTCGGTGGCCGCGATCGTCGGCACCGGGCTCGGCGGGGGTGTGGTGGAGTCCGGGCGGGTGGTCGGCGGCGCGGCCGGCATGGCCGGCGAGTTCGGGCACGTGCACATCCCGCTGGACGGCCTGGTCGAGCCGGACCAGGCGGCGCCGGTCTGCGCGTGCGGCTTCACCGGTGACGCGGAGAGCGTCGCCTCGCTGACCGCGATCCGGCGCAACCTGCTGCCGTACTGGCTGGCCCGGCATCCGGAGCATCCGCTGGCCGCGGAGGAGCCGGACCGGGCCGCGAAGCTGCTGCGCGGCTACGGCGAGCGGGGCGACCCGCTGGCCCGCCAGGTGTTCGGCCAGCAGGCGCGGGCGCTGGGGCGGCTGTTCACCATCGCGGCCAACTTCACCGACCCGCACGCGTACTTCGTCGGCGGGGGCGTGGTGGAGGCGGCGCCGGAGTTCCGGGACTGGTTCCTCGCCGCTGTCGCCGAGCACACGGTGCTCCGTGCGGAGCAGCGGGCGGTGGCCACCTTCGCCCTGGTGCCGGACCGGGACATGGCCGGGGCGCGTGGGGTGGCCATCGCCGCGCTGGAGGCGGTGCGTGCCGCCGCCGTGGCCGCGCCGCTGCGGCCGGGCGGCGCGTCCGCCTGAGGAGCCGCGGTCAGGGGCGCGGCGGCGCCGCGGTGAACGCGGCCCAGGCGTGCGGCCGGAACACCAGCACCGGGCCGGCCGGGTCCTTGGAGTCGCGGACCGCCACCGAGCCGGGCAGCGGCGCCATCTCCACGCATGCGCCCTCGTCGCCGCTGTGACTGCTCTTGCGCCAGCCGGCCGGTGTCGGGTGCGGACGGTTCGTGCCGTTCATCTGGGTCACCTCTCGTTCAGCAGGCGGAGCAACTGGTCCCGACTGGCCGCCGGGCTCAGCGCCACGGTCCGCAGGTGCTCCATGATCTTGGTGCAGGTACGCAGGTCGCCCGGCCGGTCGAGGATCATCTGCCCGGCGACGGTCTCCACCGAGGCGATGATCGGGTCCTCCGGGTCGGCGAACTCCAGCATGTGCAGCGAGCCCCGGGTGCCGCGGTGGTAACCGGCGGCCAGGGGGATCACCTGCACCGTGATGTTCGGCAGTTCGGCCATCTTCACCAGGTGCTGGAGCTGGGCGGACATGACCGAGGGCCCACCGACCGGGCGCAGCAGCGCGCCCTCGTCGATGATGGCGTCGAGGATCGGCGGCTCGTCCCCGGAGAGCCGCTGCTGGCGGTCCAGCCGTAGCTGCACCCGCTGCTCGACCTGCTCGTCGCTGAGGGTGTGCGGGCCGCCGCGCATCACGCCGCGGATGTAGTCGGCGGTCTGCAGCAGACCGGGCACCACCGACGGCTCGAAGTTCGCGATGCCGGTGGCCTCGGCCTCCAGCGCGATGAAGTCGATGGTGCGGCGGTCCAGCAGGTACGAGTAGGACACCCACCAGCCGGGCTTGCGGGCGTCCTTCGCGAGCTCCACGGCCGCGGCGATCTCGTCCGGGCCCACGCCGTAGCTGGTCAGCAACGCGCGCACGGTGGCGGGACTGATCAGCGTCTGCGCGTTCTCGTAGCGGGACAGCGTGCTCCGGGTGCTGTTGATCTCGTCGGCCGCGGACTCCAGGGTGAGGCCGGCGGCCTCCCGGTGGGTCCGCAGTGCGATGCCGAGCCGTCGGGCCCGGGCGGTCTTCGGCGCCATGCATCGATGGTCGCACATCTGGTGGGAAAATGTGCGTGAGAGAAAGTCGATGAGAGTTGCATTCACGCCCGTGAACCTGTCAACCTGTGACGGCGTCCTCACCGCCGGTTGTCGTGGCGACGGTGGCGGTGAGCGACCGGAGGGGATGGGGCGCGCGGTGGTCGGATTTCTACTCCCCCACGATCCGGCCGCCGCGTGCCCCTGCCGGTCCACGAGATGGGGAGGGGTTCCGCGATGACGGTGACGGCCTGCCGCCTGCGGAGCGGAGGTGGCCGGGAATGACCCGGTTCCTCGTGGTCCTCACCGACGTGCGACCCCCGGACGGCGCCGGGCGCGACGAGCGGACCAGCCCCGAACGCCGACGGCAGGTCGTCGGCGCGAGCAGCCGGGAGGCGGCCGACCGGATCGCCGGCGCGTTCATGGCGCTGGGCATGGTGCGGGCCGGCCGGCAGCGCGTCAAGGTGATCGCGGTCGGCCGCCGGCCCCGGCACCCGGTCTTCTGAGTCGGAGCCACCCTCGTATGGTTACTCCCTGTATATGTCACCTTGACCGTTTGCCACGCGGCTCCGCGTCTCCCCGGGTATCGACCACCCCCGCCGACAACGCACAGTAAGGTCAATCGGGTGAGCGCCACCGGCGAGCACGGCCAGCCGCAGTCGCGACGATGAGGTGACCATGACCACCCCAGGCAAGACCCGTGTGGCGATCGTCTTCGGTGGCCGCAGCCCCGAGCACGGCATCTCCTGCGTCAGCGCCGGCAGCGTGCTGGCCGCGCTCGACCCGGACGAGTTCGAGGTGGTGCCGGTCGGCATCACCCGGCAGGGCCAGTGGGTGCTCGCCGACGGCGAACCGAGCCGGCTCGCCATCACCGACCGGAAGCTCCCGGAGATCACCGCCGGGTCCGGCGCCGAGCTGGTGCTGCGCGCCGACCCGGCCGCGGGCGGCCTGATGGTGCTCGACCCGGCCCAGGGGCCGGTCGCGCTCGCCGACGTGGACGTGGTCTTCCCGGTGCTCCACGGCGCGTACGGCGAGGACGGCACGATCCAGGGAATGCTGGAGATGGCCGACATCCCCTACGTCGGCGCGAACGTGTTCGCCTCCGCCGCGGCCATGGACAAGGAGTTCACCAAGAAGCTCTGCGCCGCCGAGGGCATCCCGGTCGGCCCGTACGCGGTGCTGCGCGCCGGGATGTCGCTGAGCGAGGAGGACAAGGAGCGCCTCGGGCTGCCCGTCTTCGTCAAGCCGTCCCGGGCCGGCTCCTCGTTCGGCATCACCAAGGTCGACGACTGGGCGGACCTGGACGCCGCGCTCGTCACCGCCCGGGAGATCGACAGCAAGGTGCTCGTCGAGGGCGCCGTGGTCGGCCGCGAGATCGAGTGCGGTGTGCTGGAGGGCGAGGCCGGCGGCGCGCCGGAGGCCTCGGTGCTCGCCGAGGTGCGGATGATCGGCGACCGCGACTGGTACGACTTCGAGGCCAAGTACATCTTCGCCGACGAGGTCTGCGAGTACGACGTACCGGCCGACCTGCCCGAGCCGGTCGCGCGGCAGGTGCGCGACTACGCCACCCGGGCCTTCACCGCGCTCGACTGCTCCGGCCTGGCCCGGGTCGACTTCTTCGTGACCCCGCAGATGGACGTCTACCTCAACGAGATCAACACGATGCCGGGCTTCACCCCGACGTCGATGTTCCCGCGGATGTGGTCGGCCAGCGGGCTGGAGTACCCGAAGCTGGTCAACCGGCTGATCCGTACCGCCCTGCACCGCCGCGCCGGCCGCTGAACCGGCCGGCCGGGCGTCAGGCGGAGCAGCCCGAGGGGGCCTGCTTCGCCGAGGGCACGGAGCTGACGATGGTGTCGGAGATCGTCGTCACCCACTGCAGCGGCGGCTCGTACGACTTCGGCACCCGCACCCGGATCGGCGTCTCCCGGTCGACGGTGGTCAGCACCGTGGCGTCGGCCTCCTCGGCCGCGTGCCAGCAGACCTTGTTCACCGTCCACACCTCGTCGGTGGGCGGGAACTGCGCCGGGCTGCCGCCGCAGGCCACCGTCAGCGCCGGGTCGCCGTACGCGGCGTTCTGCTCCGGGCCCGCGGTGACCGGACGCTGCGGCAGGTCACGCACGCTGTCCGGAAGCTGCGACATCAGGGCACGGCAGAGTACGGTCGGGCGCTCGGCCAGCGCCGGGGCGGCCATCTCGACCGGCGCGCTCGACTGTGCCCGGGGGCTCGCCGACGCGCTCGGCCCGGCGTCCGGCGACTCCGGGGCCAGCTTGGCGAACGTGAACCCGGCCACCGCCACCGTCACCGGCACGGCGACCAGAGTCGCCCAGAGCGCGGCGCGGCGGGTGGAGCGGTCCGGGCGCGGGGAAGTCTTCTCGTCCACTTACAGCCGCACCACCGAACACGTGAGGGTGCGGGTGATGCCGGGCACCATCTGCACCTTGCTGACAATGAGTTTGCCGAGCTCGTCGACGGTGTTCGCCTCGGTGAGCACCACCACGTCGTACGGCCCGGTGACGGCGTCGACCCGTACCACGCCGGCCAGGTCCGCGATCAGACCGGCCACGTCACGCGCCCGGCCGACCTCGGTCTGGATGAGGATGTACGCCTGTACCACGACTCGACCTCCGTCCGTCGCCTCCGGGCGACCCGAAGGGTGAAACTACCGTACTGAGCGGCAGTGATCCCTATCGGTTGCCGGTCGTACGCGGTGAGCGAGCACACGCCGGCGCGGACAGGGGTGGAACGTGCGCAACGACGCAGCGGATCGAGGGGACGGCATGACGGTCACGGATGTCGGCGAGTTCGGGCTGATCGACCGGGTGACCGCCCGGCTGGCACAGGGACAGAGCTGCCTGCTCGGCCCGGGCGACGACGGCGCGGTGGTGGCGGCGCCGGACCGGCGGGTGGTCGCATCGACCGACGTGCTGGTGGAGGGACGGCACTTCCGGCGCGACTGGTCGGCGGCGCGGGACGTGGGACACCGCGCGGCGGCGGCCAACCTCGCCGACATCGCCGCCATGGGCGCCACCCCGACCGCGCTGCTCGTCGCGCTCTGCATGCCGGCCGAGCTGGACCCGACCTGGGCCGAGGAGCTGGCCGACGGGCTGGGCGCGGAGGCGGCGCTCGTCGGCGCGAGCGTGGTCGGCGGGGACATGTCGGCCAGCCCGACGCTCACCATCGCGGTGACCGCGCTCGGCGACCTGGCCGGGCGACCACCGGTGGTCCGCTCCGGCGCCCGGCCCGGCGACGTGGTGGCGCTGGCCGGGCGCACCGGCTGGGCGGCGGCGGGCTACACCGTGCTGTCCCGGGGCTTCCGCACGCCCCGGCTGCTGGTCGAGGCGTTCCGCCGCCCGGAGGTGCCGTACGCGGCCGGACCGGCCGCCGCCGCGGCCGGCGCCACCGCCATGATCGACGTGTCGGACGGGCTGCTGGCCGACCTCGGGCACGTGGCCGCCGCCAGCGGCGTGGCCGTCGACCTGCGCCGGGAGGCGTTCGAGGTGCCCCGGCAGATGCGCGACGCGGCGGCGGCGCTCGGCGTCGACCCGTACACCTGGATCCTGGCCGGCGGCGACGACCACGCCCTGGCGGCGACGTTCCCGCCCGACGCCGCGCTGCCCGACGGCTGGCGGCCGGTCGGGCGGGTGGCGGCCGGCGCCGGGGTCACCGTCGACGGCGCCGGGTACGACGGCCCGCGCGGCTGGGACCACTTCCGCCGAACGGCGGAGTGATCTGCGTCCGACCCCCGGCCGCCGGGCCGGGCGGGGGTCGGAGGCGGTCGTAACCTGGCACGGTGAGCGAGATCGAGATCCGGGAGCGGCGCTTCGACGCGCCCGAGTCGCAGGCGCTGATCCGGGCGGCGCTGGCCGACCTCGGCGCCCGTTACGGCGGCAGCGGCGACGACACCCCCGTCGACGCGGCCGAGTTCACCCCGCCGGACGGCGCGTTCCTCGTCGCCTACCTCGACGGGCGTCCGGTGGGCTGCGGCGGCTGGCGCAGCCACGGCGCGGACGGCGACACGGCCGAGTTGAAGCGGATGTACACCGACCCGGCGGCCCGGGGCCGGGGCGTGGCCCGTGCGGTGCTCGGCGCGGTCGAGCGCTCCGCCCGTGACCACGGCCGCAAACGGATCGTGCTGGAGTGCGGCGACAAGCAGCCCGAGGCGATCGCCATGTACACCTCGTCCGGCTACGAGCGGATCCCGAACTTCGGCTACTACAAGGACGCCCCGGGCTGCCTGTCCTACGGCCGCACGCTCTAGCCGACGGTGATACGGATCTCGTTCGCGGCGCGGCGCGCGGCACTGGCCGCCTCGTCCGGGGTCGCGCCCCAGGCCATCAGGTGCCCGCTGCGGTGCGCCGAGGAGAGCAGTTCCGGCACGGTCTGACCGACCTTCGTCTCGACCTGCACGTCGAGCACGCCCGGCACGCGCAGCGCGTCGCGCTTGCCGTCGACGGCGGTGACCTGTCCGGGCGGCGCGATCAGGAACTCGATGGCCGCCGCGCCGGTCGGCCGCGCCGGCAACGCCGGCCGTTCGCCGCGCAGCACCCGCAGGTACGCCTCGATGACGTCGCGCTCGTAGGCGATCGAGATCAGCGCGGTGATCATGTCGCCGGGCATCCGGGCCGCGCACTCCACCAGCGTCGGCACGCCGTCGACGAGGATCCACTCGCTGTGCAGCATGCCGCTGCGGAAGCCGGCCGCCTCGGCGAGGCGTACCGCGGCGGCGCGCAGCGCGTCGTGCTCGGTGGCGGGCAGCGCGGACGGCACGGTGTGGCCGGTCTCGACCGGGTACCGGCCACCGGCGATCCGCTTGTCGGTGACGTTAGCGAAGATCACCTCGCCGTCGGCGACCAGCAGCTCGACGCTGTGCTCGGAGCCGACCAGCAGTTCCTCCACCAGCACGCCGGTGGGCAGGCCGCGCTCGGTGGCCTCGGCCGGGTCCGGCGGCGCGGCGCTCGCCGCCCAGCGGGCGGGCACCTCGGCCGGGTCGGTGATCAGCTGCACGCCCAGGCTGCCGGAACGGCGGGTGGGCTTGAGCACGCACCGGCCGCCGTGCGCCCGCGCGAACTCCACCGCCCGCGCCGGGTCGTCGACCAGCTCGTAGACGGGGTTGGCCAGCCCGATCCGGTCGGCGAGCAGCCGCATCCGGTGCTTGTCGGAGAAGATGTCAGCGGCCTCCGCCCCGGCGCCGGGCAACCCGAGCCGCTCGGCGAGCCGGGCGGCGGCGCCGACCGCGTACTCCAGGCCGGGCAGGACCAGCCGGGCGTCGGCCAGGGCGGGCTCGCGGGCGAGCAGGGCGTCGGCGTCGAAGCCGGTCTGGTACTCGGCCTCGACCAGTCGCCCGATCATCGGCAGCCGCTCGGCGAACCGGGCCAGGTCGCGGCGGGCGATCACGTCCGGTTCCTCGACCAGTACCACGGTGCCGGCCGGCAGTTGCTGGTCGAACCAGCTCAGTGAGCCGAACGACGCGCCCACCACCACCAGTTGCTCGCGACCCAGATCGAGATCCACCGGTCACCCTCCCCACGGCTCGCGCCGGAACCGGACGGCCGGCGCAGCAGCACCCTAACCGGCCCGTACCAGCCGGTCGCCGTACGGTCGGTCAGGTGTGCGGCGCGGGTCGGTGGATACGACAGAAGCCGGCGGATCCCGAGGGATCCGCCGGCGACCGACGATGTTCGGTGGCGCTACCGCGTCAGGCGCGGGTGACCTTGCCGGCCTTGATGCACGAGGTGCAGACCTTCAACTTCTTGGTGTTGCCGCCACCGGCCGGGGTGCGCACCGACTGGATGTTCGGGTTCCAGCGGCGGTTGGTCCGCCGGTGCGAGTGGGACACGTTGTGGCCGAAGCCCGGCCCCTTGCCACAGACGTCGCACACGCTAGCCACGGGATACTCCTGGGATTGAAACGTTCATGAGGTCGCCGCCAGGCGCTGCCCGGGCAACCTGGTCAGGTTACCCGATGACAGTCGGTACGCCCAACCGGCCCTTTCGCGAGCCCACCCAGCGTACCGGCGACCCGGCCGGGCCGGCGGGCGGGGCGGACACGCGGCGGACGACCCCGGCGCGTGTCGGTGCGCGCCAGTAGGCTTCCCGACGTGCTGGAGACCCTCGACGCCGCAGCGGTGCGCCGCTGGTGCGCGAGCGGGCTGGCCGCCCTCCGGCGGCACCAGGGCGAGATCGACGAGCTGAACGTCTACCCGGTGCCCGACGGCGACACCGGCACCAACCTGGTCCTCACGCTGACCTCGGCCCAGCAGGCCCTGGCCATGGACCTCGGCACCCTCCCCGACGACGGGCACACCCCGCACGGGCACGCGCTGCGGCTGATGGCCCGGGGCGCGCTGCTCGGGGCGCGCGGCAACTCCGGGGTGATCGTCTCGCAGATCCTGCGCGGCCTCGCCGACACGCTCGCCGCCGCTCCCGCGGTGGGCGGGCGGCAACTCGCCGACGCGCTGGCCGACGCCACCACAGCCGCCTACGCCGCGGTCGCCCGGCCGGTCGAGGGCACCCTGCTCAGCGTGGTCGCCGCGGCGGCCCACGCGGCCCGTCTCGCGGACAGCGACGACCTGCGCACAGTGGCCCGGGCCGCGGCCGAGGCGGCGGCGCACGCGCTGGCGCGTACCCCCGAGCAGTTGCCGGAGCTGGCCCGCGCGGGCGTGGTCGACGCCGGTGGGCGCGGCCTGTGTCTGCTGCTTGACGCGCTGGTCGAGGTGGTCACGGGGGAGAGCCCGGCGCAGGCGGCGCCCGCGCCGCCCACCCGCCGTCCGCCGGCCACCGCTGTGCGGGAGAGCGGCTCCGACGTGTACGCCTACGAGGTGCAGTACCTGCTCGACGCGGACGACGAGGCGGTGGCCCGGCTGCGCGCCGAGCTGGCAGTGCTCGGCGACTCGCTGGCGATCGTCGGCGACGGCGCCGGCACCTGGAACGTGCACGTGCACGTCAACGACGTCGGGGCGGCGATCGAGGCGGGCGTGGTCGCCGGCCGGCCGCACCGCATCGGTGTGACCCGCTTCGCCGACCAGACCGCCCCGGCGCCCGCGCTGCAGGTGGCGCGCCCGGACGGCCGGGCCGCCGTGGTGGTGGCCACCGGCGCGGGCATCGCCGAGCTGTTCGCCGCCGAGGGCGCCGTGGTGGTGCCGGCCAACCCGTCCACCGGTGAGCTGCTGAACGCGATCCGGGCCACCGGCGCCGCCCGGGTGGTGGTGCTGCCGAACGACCCGAACACGCAGTCGGTGGCGAGCGCGGCCGCGAAGGAGGCGTACGGCCTCGGCGTCAAGGTGAGCGTGGTGCCCACCCGTTCCCCGGTGCAGGCGCTCGCGGCGCTCGCAGTACGCGATCCGAAGCGG
Source organism: Micromonospora sp. HB375 (assembly GCF_017872985.1). NCBI lineage: Bacteria > Bacillati > Actinomycetota > Actinomycetes > Micromonosporales > Micromonosporaceae > Micromonospora > Micromonospora sp. HB375. Next base: position 1,305,697 of record NZ_JAGGJO010000001.1, read on the forward strand.
CGCTTCGAGGACGACGTGATCGCGATGGCCGAGGCGGCCGGCGCCTGCCGGTACGCCGAGGTGTGCCACGCCGCCCGGGAGGCGCTCACCGTCGCCGGCCCGGCCCGCGCGGGTGACGTGCTGGCGCTGGTCGAGGGCGAGGTGCACCTGATCGGGCAGGATCTGACCGACACCTGCATCGCGGTGGTGGACCGGATGCTCGGCGGTGGCGGTGAGCTGGTCACGCTGCTGTGCGGCGCGGATGCGCCGGCCGGGCTGGCCGACCGGGTCCGTGAGCATGTCGAGCGGGCCTGGCCGTTCGTCGAGGTGCAGGCGTACGAGGGCGGGCAGCCGCACTATCCGCTCCTGGTGGGGGTCGAATGACGAGCGAGGCGGCCACTGTGGACACGCCGCTGAAGAAGCTGGTCGGCGAGCGCACCGCGAAGGCGTTGGCCGGGCATCTCGACCTGCACACCGCGGGCGACCTGATCTACCACTTCCCGCGCCGGTACGACGAGCGCGGCGAGCACACCGACATCCGCTCGCTCGACGTGGGGGAGCAGGTCACAGTGCTCGCCCAGGTGCAGCGCACCGCCGTGCGCCCGATGCGCCAGCGGCGCGGCAACCTGCTGGAGGTCACCGTCGGCGACGGCTCCGGCGGCGTGCTCACCTGCACGTTCTTCGGCAACCAGGCGTGGCGGGAGCGGGAGCTGCGGCCCGGCCGGTGGGGGTTGTTCGCCGGCAAGGTGACCGAGTTCCGGGGCAAGCGGCAGCTCAACGGCCCGGAGTACGTCCTGCTGGGCGAGGGCGGCGAGGGCGAGGCGGCGGCGAACGAGGAGGTCGAGGAGTTCGCCGGTGCCCTGATCCCGGTCTATCCGGCCGCGGCGGCGGTACCGACCTGGGTGATCGCCCGCTGCGTGCGCGTCGTGCTGGACACGTTCACCCCGCCGGACGACCCGCTGCCGGCCACCGTGCGGGCGACCCGCAACCTGGCCGACATCGGCACCGCGCTGCGCGAGATCCACCGTCCGACCAGCAAGGAGGCGCTCTACCGGGCGCGTCGGCGGCTCAAGTGGGACGAGGCGTTCGCCGTGCAGCTCACGCTGGTGCAGCGCAAGCACCGGGCCGCGGCGTGGCCGGCGCGGGCCCGGCCGGCGAAGGCGGGCGGCCTGCTCGACGCGTTCGACGCCCGGCTGCCGTACGAGCTGACCTCCGGCCAGCAGGTCGTCGGGCGGGAGATCGCCGCCGACCTGGCCGCCGCGCACCCGATGCACCGGCTGCTGCAGGGCGAGGTGGGCTCCGGCAAGACCGTGGTGGCGCTGCGCGCCATGCTCCAGGTCGTCGACGCCGGTGGGCAGGCCGCGCTGCTCGCGCCGACCGAGGTGCTCGCCGCCCAGCACCACCGGGGCATCCTCGACCTGCTCGGCCCGCTCGCCCGGGCCGGTGAGCTGGGCGCCGCCGAGGACGCCACCCGGGTGGAGCTGGTCACCGGCTCGCTTGGCGCGGCGGCCCGGCGCCGGGCGCTGGCCGAGGTGGCCGAGGGGCGGGCCGGCATCGTGCTCGGCACGCACGCGCTGCTCTACGAGGGCGTCGACTTCCACGACCTGGGCCTGGTGGTGGTGGACGAGCAGCACCGCTTCGGCGTGGAGCAGCGCGACGCGCTGCGCGCCAAGGCCGACCAGCCGCCGCACGTGCTGGTGATGACGGCCACCCCGATTCCGCGCACGGTGGCCATGACCGTCTACGGCGATCTGGAGACCTCCACGCTGTCCCAGCTTCCGCAGGGCCGCTCGCCGATCGCCTCGCACGTCGTACCGGCCGCCGAGAAGCCCGCGTTCCTCGACCGGGCCTGGCGCCGGCTGCGCGAGGAGGTCGCGAAGGGCCACCAGGCGTACGTGGTGTGCCCGCGCATCGGTGAGGGACCGGTGTCGGACGAGGAGGCGCCGCGGGAGGACGACAACGGCCGGCGCCCGCCGCTGGCGGTGACCGAGGTGGCCCCGCTGCTGGCCGAGGGGCCCCTGCACGGGCTGCGGATCGGGGTGCTGCACGGGCGGCTGCCCGCCGACGAGAAGGACGCGGTGATGCGCGCGTTCGCCGACGGCGAGCTGGACGTGCTGGTCGCGACCACAGTGGTCGAGGTCGGCGTGAACGTGCCGAATGCGACGGTGATGATCGTGCTGGACGCCGACCGCTTCGGCGTCTCCCAGCTGCACCAGTTGCGGGGCCGGGTCGGCCGGGGCTCGGCCGCCGGTCTGTGCCTGCTGGTCACCGAGGCGGTCGAGGGCTCGTCGGCGCGGGAACGGCTGGACGCGGTCGCCTCCACCACCGACGGGTTCAAGCTGGCCGAACTCGACCTGGAACAGCGCCGCGAGGGCGACGTGCTCGGCGCGACCCAGTCCGGCCGGCGCTCGCACCTGCGGCTGCTGTCGCTCAGACGCGACGCCGAGCTGATCCGCGACGCGCGGGCCGAGGCGATCGAACTGGTCGAGGAGGACCCGGACCTGACCCGGCATCCGGCGCTCGCGGCCTCGGTGGCCGCGCTCGTCGACGAGGAGCGCGCCGAATACCTGGAGAAGGGCTGACGGCGGGCCGGTGCGGTCGCGGGGCAGCGGCACGCCCGTGGCGTGCCTAGGCTCGCGCAGATGTCGACACCATCACCCGAACGCGGCGTGCTGCTTCTGGCCCGAGGTGACGAGCTCCTGGTGGACCGGGTCGCCGGGGTCGCCGACGAGGCGTCCGGCCGGCGCTGCACTCCGGCGACGCGATTCCAGATCGCCTCGATCAGCAAGCAGATGGCGGCAGTGGCGGTGCTGCTGCTCGCCGAGCGGGGCGCGCTGAGCCTGTCCGACCCGGTCGTACGCCGGCTGCCCGGCACGCCGCCGCAGTGGTCCGGCATCACGCTGCACCACCTGCTCACCCATACCTCGGGGCTCGGGCACTGGGAGGACTACCCGGCGATCGACCTGCACGGGCCGGCCGAACCGGACGAGCTGCTCGACCGGTTCGCCGCGCTGCCGCCACTGTTCCCGCCCGGCGCCGGGTGGCACTACAGCAGTCCCGGCTACGTGCTGCTGGCCCGGACCGTCGAGCAGGTGGCCGACCGGCCGTACGCCGAGTTCCTCGCCGGGGAGGTCTTCGCGCCGCTGGGCATGACCGGCAGCTTCGCCGGTTCCGGCGAGGGGCGGCCGGACGTGGCGACCGGGCACGAGGGCGGCCGCCCGGTGCCGTCCTGGGACCTCGCGACGGTGAGCATGGGCGCGGGTGACGTCTGGTGCACCGGGGCGGACCTGCTCACCTGGCTCGACGTACCGCGCCGGGGGCGGCTGCTCGCCAGGGCCTCGGTGGCGGCGATGACGGCGCCGCACGCGCCCACCGGACGGCCCGACGAGGCGTACGGCTACGGGTTCTTCGTCGGCCCGCTGGCCGGCCGGCGGGCGCTGCACCACTCCGGGGACAACGGTGGCTACAAGGCGTTCGCCGCCTGGTTGCCCGACTCCGACGAGCGGCTCGTCCTGCTGACCAACCAGGCCGAGGTCGACCCGGTCGCGGTCACGTCGGTGCTCGACGCGGTCTGACCGCCCGCGCGCCCTGTACCGGACCCGCGGCAGGCACGGCGAGGGCGCGCCGACCGGGTGGTCGACGCGCCCTCGGGTGCGGATCAGGCGGTGAAGCGGATCCGGCGGCGACGGGCCACCACGAACAGCACCGCGCCGGCGGTGAGCAGCAGCGCGGCGCCGCCGACGATGGCGCCGGCGGCCGGGCCGGTGACGGGCAGGCCGCCGCCCTGGCCGGAGCAGTCGTCCGGCTGGGTGTACGGGATGGTCTCGGCGTCCTCGACCACGTCGTACTTCACCGTGACCTTGAGACCCGGGTAGGCGTCGAACTCGACCGAGCTGGTCTTGCCGGGCTCGGACGCGAGCGTCCTGGTGACGCCCTTCTCGGTGGTCAGCGTGGCGGTGAACGGCGCGCCCTGGGCCGGGTTCTCCACGACGAACGTCATCGAGTCGCAGTCCTGGTCCAGCTTGAAGATCGGCTCCGCCGGCGGGGCGGACGGCGACGGCGGGGTGGACGGGCTCGGCGGGAGGGACGCCGACGGCGTCGGGGTCGGCGAGGCCGGCGTGCTCGGCGTGGGCGTGGGACTCGGCGGCGTGCTGGGCGACGGCGACGGGCTCGGCGTCACGCAGTCGCGGGCCGGGCGGGCGATCACGGTCCGCTCGCCCTCGTGCGACTTGCGGCCCCGGTCCCAGTGCGCCCCGACGGTCAGCTTCAGCTCCGGAATCGCGCCGGCGAACGTGTGGGTCTGGGTGCCGGTGAGCGTGCCCTTGCCGGCCGGCTTCAGCTCGGCGCCGACCGCCAGGTCCCCGCTGACCGGGCCGGGCACTGTGGACACGAGCTTGGTGATGCGGCCGGAGATGTCGGTCTCGCTGCTGGTCACGGACCAGGTGACGGTGACCGCGCCGTTCGGGGTGGCGCAGTAGCTGCCGGACGGCTCGGGGTGGTGGGCGGCGGCCGGGCCGGCGACGGTGGCGACGCCCGCGAGGCCGAGCAGCGTGCCGGCGGTGAGGGCGGCGGCACGCCGGAGGTGGAGACGATTCACGCCTGCTCCTGACGAGGGGGAGGATGGGAGAGACCGGGCGGAGGGGCCGGAGCCGCGCGTCCGTCCGGCAATCGGGCCAGACCCTAGCGAGATCGACAGTGCGGGCGTTACCGAGATCGACGGGTCGTAAAGGGTCCGTTATGAATCCGAGATCATTGATGTACGTCGAGTCACCCGGCGTCACCTCGGGTGCTCGATCCACCCCGGCGCGCGGGTCGCGTAGCGTCGGGGCATGCGCAGGGAGCGACGGTGACCCGGATCGTGGCCGGCACGCTCGGCGGGCGGCGGATTGCCGCGCCGCCCGGCGCCGGCACCCGGCCCACCTCCGACCGGGTCCGGGAGGCGCTGTTCAGCGCCGTGCACTCGCACGTCGACCTGGACGGGGCACGTTTCGCCGACCTGTACGCCGGTTCCGGCGCGGTCGGCCTGGAGGCGCTGTCCCGGGGCGCCGCGCACGTGCTGCTCGTCGAGTCCGACGCGCGTGCCGCCCGGGTGATCCGGGAGAACATCGCCGCGCTCCGGGCCGCTCCCGCCGCGCGTCTGGTCACCGGCAAGGTCGCCACCGTGCTGGCCGCCGGTCCGGCCGACGGCCCGTACGACGTGGTCTTCGCCGATCCGCCGTACGCGGTGCCGGACGCCGAGATCACCGCGATGCTGACGGCGCTGGTCGACGGCGGCTGGCTCGCCCCGGACGCCCTGGTGATCGTCGAGCGGTCCAGTCGTTCCGGATCGGTCACGTGGGTGGAAGGTGTCACTCCGGAGCGCAGCAGACGTTACGGCGAGACCACTCTTTGGTACGGTCGCCGATCATGAGACGTGCGGTCTGCCCGGGCTCGTTCGACCCGGTCACCAACGGTCACCTCGACATCATCGGCCGGGCGAGCCGGCTGTTCGACGAGGTGATCGTCGGGGTGCTGGTCAACCAGTCGAAGCAGGGCCTGTTCACGGTCGAGGAGCGGATCGACATGCTCCACGAGGTCACCGCCTCGTACGACAACGTCCGGGTCGAGTCGTTCCGCGGTCTGCTCGTCGACTTCTGCCGGGCGCAGCAGGCGAGTGTGCTGATCAAGGGCCTGCGGGCGGTGAGCGACTTCGACTACGAGCTGCAGATGGCCCAGATGAACATCGGCCTGGCCGGCGTGGAGACGTTGTTCATGCCGACCAACCCGCTCTACTCGTTCATCTCGTCCAGCCTGATCAAGGACGTGGCGAAGTGGGGCGGCGACGTCTCCGCCCACGTCCCCGACCTGGTCCGGGAGCAGCTGGCCACCCGCCTCCGCCCCTGACCCACCTGGAGTGGGCGGCGACGGCGGCCCGGGGCGACGCGCCGGGTGGGGCGGGTGGGGCGTGGGTGGCTCGGGCGCGACATGATGTGTGCAGCGCCGAAGCCGGGCGCAGGCCGCATCATGGAGGGCGGCCGACGAAGACAGGAGTGAGGTACCGGTGGACCCGCTCGATCGCATCGACGAACTGATCGCCATGGTGGAGCAGGCCCGCTCCGTCCCGATGTCGCGCAACAACTGCATGGTCGACCGGGGCGAGATGATCGCCGCGCTCGACGAGTTGCGCGCGGAGCTTCCCGCCGACCTGCGCCGGGCCGCCGCGCTGCTGGAGGAGCGGGACAAGATCATGGAGGCCGGCAAGCGCGAGGCCGACCGGATCATCAGCGAGGGTGAGGCGGAACACGCCCGGCTGGTCTCGGTCAACGAGATCACCGTCTCGGCCGAGCACGAGGGCGCGCGGATCATCGCCGAGGCGCGGGCCGAGGCGCAGCGCCTCCGCGAGGAGGTGGACGACTACGTCGACACCGCGCTGGCGAACTTCGAGCAGTTCCTCACCCGGGCGCTCGCCTCGATAGAGCGCGGCCGGGACAAGATGCACGCGCTGCGCGAGATCGGCACCTTCGCCGGGGACGAGCCGGACCGCCCGCTACCCTTCTGAGCGGCGCGCGGGCCGGTCGCCGACAGCCGGCTGCCGCCGAGCCGGAGGTCCGCCCCCGGTTCGACGGTCCGCCGCCAGGCAGGTAACCTTCTTTGTCGGCCTCTCATCGGCCGGAGTCTGACTATGCCCAAACACTCGCCAAGCACACTCGACCCCAGGTCGCCGCTGGTCCTCGACACGAGGGAACTGCCGCGCCGACCTGGCGCGTTGCGTACGCACAAGCGGGTCGTGCCGGCACCGGCGGACCTCGGCGTGGAGTTGATCAGTGTGCCGGAGGGCGCGGACCTCGACCTCGACCTGAGGTTGGAGTCGGTGTCCGAGGGCGTGCTCGTCTCCGGGACCGTCACCGGTCCCGTCAAGGGCGAGTGCGGCCGCTGCCTGCGCGAGATCGACGAATCGTTGGCCGTGACGATCCAGGAGCTGTACGCGTACGAGAACAGCACCACGGACGACACGACCGATGAGGACGAGGTGGGCCGGATGCAGGGCGATCTGATCGACCTGGAGCCGGCGTTGCGGGACGCGGTGGTGCTGGCGCTGCCGACGAACCCGCTCTGCCGGGAGGACTGCCCAGGCCTGTGCCCCGACTGCGGGGTGCACTGGGACGATCTGCCGGCCGATCACAGCCATCAGCAGGTCGACCCGCGTTGGGCGAGCCTGACGCAACTGACCCGTACAGAGGAGTAAGAACCGTGGCCGTCCCCAAGCGCAAGATGTCGCGCAGCAACACCCGCGCCCGCCGGGCGAACTGGAAGGCCTCGGCGGTGGCGACCGTGGCCTGCCCGCAGTGCAAGTCGGCCAAGCTGCCGCACGCCGCCTGCTCCGTCTGCGGCACCTACAACGGCCGTCAGGTCCTCGAGGTCTGACGCGGACGCCGAGTGACGTCCCCGACCACCGGTCGGGTGACGCGCGCACCAAGGCTCACGCCCGGTGCCCCGGCTCCCTCCACCGCCGACCGGCCCCCGGCCGGCGGGCCGGCGGAGCCGGGCACCGCGCGGATCGCCGTCGACCTCCTCGGCGGGGACGATGCTCCCGCCGTCGTGGTTGACGGCGCTCTGCGAGCGGTACGCACTGATCCCGCCCTGCACCTGATGCTCGTCGGCCCGATCGAGGTGGCCGGCGAGCTGATCGGTGCGCTCGACCCGGCGCAGCGAGCCCGGGTCACGGTCCGCCCGGTGCGGACCGCCGTTGGCATGGCCGACCATCCCACCGCCGCCCGCGGCGAGAGCACGGTACGCACGGCCGTGCAGGCCGTCCGCGACGGCCTCGCCGACGCCGTGGTCTCCGCCGGCTCGACCGGCGCCACAGTCACCGCCGCCGCGCTCGGCCTCGGCCGCTGGACCGGGATACGCCGCCCCGCGCTCGTCGCCACGCTGCCCGCCGTCGAGGGGCCCGTGGTGCTGCTGGACGTGGGCGGCACGCTCGAACCCGGCCCCGCCACGCTGACCCGGCACGCCGTCCTGGGCGCCGCCTACGCGGCAGTGGCGCACTCCGTCACCGCGCCCCGCGTCGGGTTGCTCTCCGTCGGGCACGAGACCGGCAAGGGCGACCGGCTGCGCCGCCACACCGATCCCGCGATCGCCGCCCTGGCGCTGCCCTGTGACGCGCGCTACGTCGGCCTGGTCGAGGGGTACGACATCTCCCTCGGCGCCCGCGCCGACGTGGTGGTGACCGACGGCTTCACCGGCAACGTCCTGCTGAAGGCCATCGAGGGCGCGTACGCGATGGCCGGTGGCCCTCCGCCCGGCGGCGGCGCGCCCCGCGCCGCCGCCCTGCTGGGGGTGGGCGGCACCGTGGTCGTGTGCCACGGCGCGGCCGGCTCCGAGGACGTCGCCTCGGGCATCGCCCTGGCCGCTCACCTGTGGCGCCGCGACGCCGCCGGAACGGTCCGCGCCCTGCTCGCCGACGTTGCGCACGAACCCGCACCTGACCGACACGACACCGAGGTAGCACCATGACCAACGACAAGCGGCGGCGTGCTCCCGTCGGCCACCTGGAGGCGGCCTTCGGAGTGTCGCTCGACCCGGAACTGCTGGAACGCGCGCTGACCCACCGCTCGTACGCGTACGAGAACGGCGGCCTGCCCACGAACGAGCGGCTGGAGTTCCTGGGCGACTCGGTCCTCGGCGTGGTGATCACCACTGCGCTGTTCCACAACCACCCAGACCTGCCCGAGGGCCAGCTGGCGAAGCTGCGCGCCAGCGTCGTCAACATGCGGGCGCTCGCCGACGTGGCGCGTGGCCTGGGCCCGGACGGGCTGGGCGCGTACCTGCTGCTGGGCAAGGGCGAGGAGGCCACCGGCGGGCGGGACAAGGCGAGCATCCTGGCCGACACGCTGGAGGCGCTGCTGGGCGCGATCTACCTCCAGTACGGCCTGGACACCGCGGCCATCGTGATCCACCGGCTCTTCGACCCGCTGATGGCCGAGTCGGCGGGCCGGGGCGCGGCGCTGGACTGGAAGACCAGCCTCCAGGAGCTGACCGCGGCGCTGGGGCTCGGCGTGCCGGAGTACCGGATCGAGGGCACCGGACCGGACCACCTGAAGACGTTCACCGCCTGGGTGGTGGTCGCCGGCAACCGCTATGGCGGCGCGGAGGGGCGCAGCAAGAAGGAAGCCGAGCAGCGCGCCGCCGAGTCGGCCTGGCGGATGATCACCGAGCGGGCCGAGGCCGAGGCGGCGGGGGACGAGACGGCGGGGCAGGACGAGACGGCGGACGTCGAGGCGGGCGCCGGCCGTGCCTGAGCTGCCCGAGGTCGAGACCGTCCGGGTGGGGCTGGCCCAGTGGGTGATCGGCCGGCGGATCGCCGCCGTCGAGGTGCGCCACCCCCGGGCGGTACGCCGGCACGCGCCGGGCGGCGCGCACTTCGCCGACGTGCTCGCCGGGCGGACGATCACCGGCGTACGCCGCCGCGGCAAGTACCTCTGGCTGCCGCTGGACAGCGGTGACGCGGTGATCGGCCACCTCGGCATGTCCGGCCAGTTGCTGTTGCAGCCGGTCGGCGCGGCCGACGAGCTGCACCTGCGGGTCCGGTTCCGGTTCGCCGACGACGGGCCGGAGCTGCGCTTCGTCGACCAGCGCACGTTCGGCGGGCTGTCCGTCTCCGAAGGCGGGGCGGAGCTGCCGGCCGAGATCGCGCACATCGCCCGCGACCCGATGGACCCGGAGTTCTCCGACGAGGCGTTCGTGGCGGCGCTGCGCCGCAAGCGTACGGAGATCAAACGCGCGCTGCTCGACCAGACGCTGATCTCCGGGGTGGGCAACATCTACGCCGACGAGGCACTGTGGCGGGCGAAGCTGCACGGCGCCCGCCCGGCCGACGCGCTCACCCGCCCGGCCGCGCTGCGGCTGCTCGGGCACGTCCGGGACGTGCTCGCCGAGGCGATCAAGCAGGGCGGCACCAGCTTCGACGAGCTGTACGTGAACGTCAACGGCGAGAGCGGCTACTTCGACAGGTCGCTGAACGCCTACGGCCGGGAGGCCGAACCCTGCCCGCGCTGCGGCGCGCCGATCCGGCGGGAGGCGTTCATGAACCGGTCCTCCTACAGCTGCCCGCGATGCCAGCCGCGGCCCCGGGGCACCCTCCGGGGATGACCCCGAGCCGATTCGGGGTTGCGCCGGTGTGCATCGCCCGACAGTCCCCGGAGACGCGCCGGAGCGTACCCGGAGATGCCCTTTTCCGCCCGGTCCGTGCGGCCGGTTCCGGCCGCGCGGACCGCGCCCGCCGAATCGGGGACGAGCGGGGGCCGTTCCCCGATGCCGGGGCCCCGCCTGCTGCCTAGCGTCATCTGGGGTCGGCGCAGGGCCGGCATCAGGAGGGTGGAACCCGGGACATGGGCAGGCGACCGGTGACCGTGCGGCTGGCACGGTGGAGTGCGGAGCATCCGTGGCGCGCGATCGCGTTGTGGGTGGTCTTCGTGGCGGTGTGTTTCGTGGGCGGCAGCGCCGCCGGGCTGAACGAGGCGACCGACGAGGATCAGGCGATCGGCGAGTTCGGACGGGCACAGCTGATCGTCGACAGTGGCGGGTTCGACCGGCCGGCGACCGAGAACGTGCTGATCACCGCCCGCTCGGGTTCGCTCGACCAGGCCGCGGCGAAGGCCGCCGCGCAGGACGCGGCCGACCGGCTGCGGCAGGTCGACGGCGTGGCGTCGATCGGTACGCCGATGCCGTCGCGCGACGGCAGCGCGCTGCTGGTGCCGATCACCATGTCGGGCGACCCGGGCACCGCCGGGGACCGGGTGCAGCCGCTGCGGGACACCACCGCGAAGGTGCAGGACGCGCACCCGCAGCTGCGGGTGGAGCAGGTCGGCGGCCCGTCGATCGACAAGGCGCTCGACGACACGCTCGGCAAGGACTTCAAGCGCGCCGAGCTGCTCAGCCTGCCGGTGACGCTGGCCATCCTGATCATCGCGTTCGGCGCGCTGATCGCCGCCGGTGTGCCGGTGCTGCTGGCACTCTCCTCGGTGGCCGCCGCGATGGGCCTCTCCACGCTCGCCTCGCACCTGGTGCCGGCCACCGACACCACCGCCAGCGTCATCCTGCTGATCGGTATGGCGGTCGGCGTCGACTACTCGCTGTTCTACGTGCGGCGGGAGCGGGAGGAACGAGCGAAGGGCCGCTCCGGTCTGGACGCGGTGGAGATCGCGGCGGAGACCTCCGGGCACGCCGTGGTGGTCTCCGGCACCGCCGTGATCATCTCGATGGGCGGTCTGCTGCTCGCCCAGGACGCGATCTTCTCCTCGCTGGCCGTCGGCTCGATCCTGGTGGTGGCGGTCGCGGTGATCGGCTCGCTCACAGTGCTGCCGGCGCTGCTGGCGAAGCTGGGCCGCTGGGTGGACCGACCGCGGGTGCCGCTGCTGTGGCGCCTCACCGCGCCGCGCACCGGGCGGGACGGGCAGCCGGCCCGGCCCCGGTTCTGGCCGGCGGTGCTCAAGCCGGCGCTGCGCGCGCCGGTGGCGACGCTGCTGATCTCGGTGGCGCTGCTGCTCGCGCTGGCCGCGCCCGCGCTCGGCATGAAGCTGAAGTTCCCCGGCCCGGAGGACGTGCCGCGCACCACCGCCGCCATGCAGGCGTACGACCGGCTCACCGCGGCGTTCCCGAGCAACGGCACCAGCCACACGGTCGCCGTGCGGGCGCCCGCCGAGCAGGCCGACCGGGTACGGGCCGCGCTCACCGACCTGGCCGGCCGGACCGCCACGGACCCGCTCTTCGCGCCGGCCGAGGCGGACGGCCCGGAGATCCAGGTGTCGGCGGACCGGCGGGTGTCGGTGCTGGAGGTGGCCACGCCGCACGCCAGCCGCTCCGACGAGGCGTCCCGGTCGCTGCACGAGCTGCGCGAGGACCTGGTGCCGGCCACGCTCGGCGGCATCCCGGGTGTGGAGTACGCGGTCGGCGGCGGCGTGGCCGCCAGCGAGGACTACGCCGCCCACATCTGGGCGAAGCTGCCGATCGTCGCCGCGTTCGTGCTGGCGCTGACGTTCCTGGTGATGGCGTGGACGTTCCGGTCGGTGGTGGTGGCGCTGACCTCGATCCTGCTGAACCTGCTCTCCGCCGGGGCCGCGTACGGGCTGCTGGTGCTGGTCTTCCAGAGCACCTGGGCGGAAGGGCTCCTCGGCTTCACCTCGATGGACGCGATCGTCACCTGGCTGCCGCTGTTCCTGTTCGTGGTCCTCTTCGGCTTGTCGATGGACTACCACGTCTTCGTGGTCAGCCGGATCCGTGAGGCGGTCGACCGGGGCATGCCCAACCGGGAGGCGGTGGCGCACGGCATCACCTCCTCGGCCGGGGTGGTGACCAGCGCGGCGGTGGTGATGGTGGCGGTGTTCTCCATCTTCGCCACGCTCAGCATGATCGACTTCAAGCAGCTCGGCATCGGCCTGGCGGCGGCGATCCTGCTGGACGCCACGATCATCCGGGCGGTCGTGCTGCCCTCGGTGATGACGCTGCTGGGTGACGCGAACTGGTGGGCGCCACGCTTCATGCGCCGCCGTACGGTCGTCGCCCCGGCGGTGGAGCCGCCGCCCGCCCCGGCCCCGGAGCTGGTCGGCGCCCGCTGAGCCCGATCGGACCCGTTCCGGCTCGTGCCGGCCGCCGAGAAGGCATCCGTGTTCGCGCGGTATACCTGAGAGTCATGATTATGCCTCTCAGGTATACCGCGTTCTGTGCAGCTATCCGCCGGTGAGGTCACGGAGAGTATCGGCAGTTCTCGTGGCCGCCTTGACGACGGATGGCCGGAGGCGCCGGCCCCGGAGCGCGTCGTGAGCAGCGACGCCGCCACCGGCACTCCGGCCCGCGACGCGACCACCGGCTGAGCTGTGCCCCGACGCGTCACGGCAGCACGCAGGGTTCCCGCCAGGCGTCCAGTTGCCGATCCTTGCGCATCGAGGCGAAGCCGTAGCCGAGCGAGGTGACGCAGAAGTCCGCCGGCTCACCCGTGTACTCGACGTGGAAGACCGGCTTGCCGGCGTCGACGAACGGCAGCAGCTTCGCGCACTCGCGGCGGCGTACGCACTCCTGGTTGACCGCGAAGTCGAAGTCGGGCGCCAGCGCGGCAACCTGCGCCACGTCGTCGACCAGGCCGGGGGAGAGGTCGAGCTTGCGGGCCAGCCCGGCCAGCCGCCGGTTGAACAGCAACTGGTCGTCGAAGCCCAGCGGGAAACCGGAGCGGTACCGGTAGCCGTCCGCGTCGGCCAGCGCCACCGCGCCGAAGCCCTTGCCCCGGCACAGCCGGAGCCGGTCGGCCAGCACCGGTGACAGCGCGTCCCAGCGCCGTACGTCCAGGAAGTGGCTGCCCGGCCGCCCGGGCACGGCAGCGCCGCGTACGGCGGCGGGGAAGCGGGTGGCGTCCGGATCGTCGGCGGCGTTCGTGCCGACCCGGACGTGGCAGACCAACCGGCGGCCCTGCTCGCGCAGCGCGGCGGTCTCGGTCGAGGTGGTCGCCACCGGGTCGAGGAGGAAGACGTCGGCGTCGACGGTGACGTCCACCGGGGTGGTGAGCTGCCACTGCCACCGCCACCTGTCGGCCTGCGCGACCGGCCAGGGCGTGGGCGCGCCGGGCGGGGTGATCGGCCGCCGGCAGGCCGGCGCCGGGACGAGCAGCGCCGCGGTCAGCGCGAGCGCCACGCCCCGGCGCGGGCCACGTCGGCGGACGCGGGCCGGCCGGGCGCGCGGCACGGCCCACCCCGGCCGGATCCGCATCGACGACTCCCCGGACGCGGGCGGCCCGACGCCGCCCCCGACCGGTCAACGAGCGCCGGGCCCGTCACGACGCGCGGTCAGCGCGGCGTGCCGAAGACCTGCGTCCAGTACGGCCCGTTGCTGCGCGCCAGACCCATTCCGATCTGGGTGTACCCGCAGTTGAGGATGTTCTTCCGGTGCCCCTCGGATTTCATCCAGCCGTCCATCACCTCGGCCGCGCTCTGGTAGCCCCAGGCGACGTTCTCGCCCACCATGCTCCAGCTGTAGCCGGCGCGCTCCACCCGGTCCTTGGGCTCGCTGCCGTCGCTGCCGTTGTGGTCCATCTTCTTGTGGTCCGCCTGGTCCTGGCTGTGCCGCTGGGCGGCCAGGTTCAGCTTGGCGTTCACGGTCAGCGCCTTGCAGCCGACCTTCGCCCGCTCCTGGTTCACCAGCGTGACGACCTTCTGGAGTTCCGCGCTCAGCGCGGTCGTGGCGGTGGCCTTGGTGGCCGCGGTGCCGCCGCCGCTCGGGGCGCTGCTGCGCTCCTGCTGCCGCGACGGCGCGGTGCTGCGGCTCGGCTTCGGGGTGGCCTTCTTGGACGGGCTCGGCGCGGCCGTGGTCGGAACGGCCGACGGGCTGGCCGACTCGGCAGCGAGCGTGTCCGCCGGGGTGTCCCCGGCGTCCTCTGGCGCCTGCGGCGCGGCGGCCACCGGAGCGTCGGCGGAGGTACGCTTGGTGCCCTGGTCGTCGCCGGGCAGCAGGACGGCGCCCACGCTGAGGCTCACCACGAGCGTCGCCGCGGCGGCTGCCCCGCCGATCACGAGCGGCCGGGACAGGCGCCGCTTGCGGCGTCGCGGCTCGTCGGCCGGGATGTCGTCCGCCGGCTGCCACGTCGCGGCCGGCTGCTCCCAGCCGCCGGCCGGCTGCTCGTGGCCGTGCCACGCGGGCTCCTGGCCGTGCCAGGCGGCCGTGGGCTGCTCGTGGCCGGTCCTGGCCGGCCCCTGGGCGTGCCAGGCATTGGCGGGCTGCTCCTGGCCGTGCCAGGCGGCGGTGGGCTGTTCCTCGCCGTTCCACCGGTCGCGGGGCGGCGGGTAGGAGCCGGCCGGCTCGGCGCCGTAACCGGCGGGGCCGTAGCCGGCGGGCGGCTGCTGCTGCCCTCCGTCGCCGAAGAGGTACGACGACCGCGGCTCGGGCCGGTCGCTGAGCCACGCCGGACCCTCGTCGGTCGGCGGCTCGGGACGCCGGCGGGCGCCCTCCGGTTCGATCGGGTCGTTCCAGCGGTACACGCCTGTCCCCTCCACGGGTTGGTTACGGGCCGGGGTGACGCTACGGGCGCGCTCGGAGCTGCGGCAACGTGGCTAAGAAAGAGTTAAGGCGAAGCAGCCGCCGAGGATGAGGCGTTCACACATTTCCGGCGTACAGTAAAGGCGTCCGGACAGAGCGTGTCCGCGCCTTGTGGCAGCCCCCCGGCGAGTGGCCCGGCCGACGTGGAGATGATCTACGGCCTTGGTCAACTTGACGAAGGAGGGGGTTTCGGCTCAATATAGTGGTGTCGCCAGTCGCGCCCAGCCATGCCCCGATACAGCGGGAATGGTAGCCGCGAACATCATGGGCGCGCGTTGGCCGGCCTTTCCGGCAGCGCACATCAAGGAGTTCAGCATGGCGAAGGCCCTCTACGGCCACGTAAGCGCAGCGCCCGACCGGCGCCTGCTCGACGAGGTCACCCGTCTGCGTGCCAGGGTTCAGGCACTGGAGTTCGAGATCACGCGTCTGCGTGCCGACAACGATCGGCTCGCGGCGGCAGCGGCGGAGGCCGACGACCTCCTCCGTCTGGCCGAGCCCGCGCTGACCTGATCTCCAGTCGCCGGAAAACTGAATCGCACCACACCGAAAAGCGCGCCGACACTCAAGTGCCGGCGCGCAGCCATGTGCGTACCCTTTTTCGCCGTTCCCGCCGTGATTCTCGATCTTGCGAAACCGCCCGGAATTGCGTCCGGTAATTGTGATCATGCATTTCCGTTCCCACCGCGACGGCCGGGCGGAAAGCGGACACCGCAGGTGCCGGGTGGGTCGCGTGGCGGCGACGTCGCGGTCCCGGGTTAGTCTGCGGGTTCACCAGGTCCGCGCAGCCGGCGACGGTACGGCGGCCACCGGACGAGGATCGAGAAGGTGCATCTCAAGAGCCTGACGGTGAAGGGGTTCAAGTCCTTCGCCTCCGCCACGACGTTGAAGCTGGAGCCCGGGATCACCTGCGTGGTGGGCCCGAACGGCTCCGGCAAGTCCAACGTCGTCGACGCCATCGCCTGGGTGCTCGGCGAGCAGGGCGCCAAGGCGCTGCGCGGCGGCAAGATGGAGGACGTCATCTTCGCCGGCACCGCCGGACGCGCGCCGCTGGGCCGGGCCGAGGTCACCCTCACCATCGACAACACCGACGGCGCGCTGCCGATCGAGTACACCGAGGTCTCCATCACCCGCCGGATGTTCCGCTCCGGCGAGAGCGAGTACGAGATCAACGGCGACTCCTGCCGCCTGCTCGACATCCAGGAGCTGCTCTCCGACTCGGGCATCGGCCGCGAGATGCACATCATCGTCGGGCAGGGCCGGCTCGACGGCATGCTGCACGCCAAGCCGGAGGACCGACGGGCGTTCATCGAGGAGGCGGCCGGCGTCCTCAAGCACCGCAAGCGCAAGGAGAAGGCGCTGCGGAAGCTCGACGCGATGCAGACCAACCTCAACCGCCTGACCGACCTCACCGCCGAGCTGCGCCGCCAGCTCAAGCCGCTGGGCCGGCAGGCCGAGGTGGCCCGTCGCGCCGCCGCGATCCAGGCCAACCTGCGTGACGCCCGGCTGCGGCTGCTCGCCGACGACCTGCACACGCTGCGGACCACACTGGACAAGGAGATCGCCGACGAGACCGCGCTGCGCGAGCGGCGCGAGCTGATCGAGGCAGAGCACAGCGAGGTGCAGGGCCGCCTCGGCGAGCTGGAGGCGGCGCTGGCCGAGGACGCCCCGCTGCTCGCGGCGGCGCAGGACACCTGGTACCGCCTCTCCGCGCTCCAGGAACGGTTCCGCTCGATCGAGCAACTGGCCCGGGAACGGCTGCGTCACCTCAGCGCCGCCGGTGACGACGAGCGCCCCGGCCGCGACCCGGAACAGCTGGAGGCGGAGTCGCGGCGCGTCCGCGAGCAGGAGGAGGAGCTGCGCGCCGCGCTCACCGAGGACCAGATCCGGCTGGCCGAGGCGGTCGAGCACCGCCAGGAGCTGGAACGCCAGCTCGCCGCCGCAGAGCGGGAACTGGTCGCCGCCGCCAAGGCGATCGCCGACCGGCGCGAGGGACTGGCCCGCCTGACCGGCCAGGTGAACTCCGCCCGGGCCCGGACCACGAGCGCCGGCGAGGAGATCGAACGGCTCGCCGCCGCACACACCGACGCGATGGGCCGGGCCGAGAAGGCGCAGGCCGACCTGGACGCGGTCGCCGAGCAGTCGACCGAGGCCGACCGGGACAACGCCGACCTGGACGCCCGGCACGACGAGGCGGTGGCCGTACACGAGCGGGCCCAGGCGGCGGTGCGCAGCCTGACCGACGGGGAGCGCGCCGCGGAGAAGGACGCCGCCACCTGGAAGGCCCGCGAGGAGGCGCTCGCGATGGGCCTGCGCCGCAAGGACGGCGCCGGCGAGCTGCTGGCCCGCGCCGACCAGGTTCCCGGCCTGCTCGGCAGCCTCGCCGGGCTGCTCACCGTCGCGCCCGGTGACGAGGCGGCGCTCGCCGCCGCGCTGGGCGGGCTCGCCGACGCGGTGGCGGTCAGCGGCGTGGACGAAGCGGTCGAGGCGATGCGGCTGCTCAAGATCTCCGACGCCGGACGGGCCGGGCTGCTGGTCGGCAGCCCCGCCGGGCCGGGCATGGACGGCTCCGCGGACGCGCTGCGCCCGAAGCTGCCCGAGGGCGCCCGCTGGGCGCCCGACCTGGTGGAGTGCTCGGCCGAGATCCGGCCGGCCGTGCACCGGGCGCTGCGCGACGTCGCGCTCGTCGACGACCTGGCCGCCGCGTCCGCGCTCGTCGTTGCGAACCCGGAGCTGCGCGCGGTCACCCCCGACGGCGACGTGGTCGGGGCGTACGCGGCGGCGGGCGGGTCGGCAAAGGCGCCCAGCTTCATCGAGGTGCAGGCCGCCGTCGAGGAGGCGCGGGCCAACCGCGCCACCGCCGAGCGGACCGCCGCCGAGCTGCGCGAACAGCTCGCCGAGGCGCGCGCCGAGGTGGCCGCCGCCAAGGAGGCCGTGCAGCACGCCGCCGCCGCGAAGCGGGAGGCGGAGAGCCACCGCAACGCCGCCGCGCGCCGCCTCGCCGAACTGGGCGCGGCCGCCCGGTCGGCGAAGGCGGAGACCGACCGGCTCGGCGAGTCCCGGGCACGCGCCGAGGCGGCCCGGGAACGGGACCTCGCGGCGCTGGCCGAGCTGGAGGAACGGCTGCGGCTGGCCGAGGCGACCCCGATCGACGCGGAACCGTCCACCGAGGAACGCGACCAGCTCGCCGCCATGGTGCCGCAGGCACGGCAGAACGAGATGGAGGTCCGGCTCGCGGTGCGTACCGCCGAGGAGCGGGTGGCCTCGATCGCCGGGCGGGCCGACTCGCTGGCCCGGCAGGCCACCGCCGAACGCGCGGCGCGGGAGCGCGCCGCGGCCCGGCGCGCGGCCCGCGCCCGCGGCGCCCAGATCGCCCGGGCCGTGGTCGGCGGCGCCCGCGAGGCGCTCACCCGGCTCACCGTCTCGATCGCCCGGGCCGAGGAGCACCGCGACGCCGTTGCCCGCGAACGCGCCGCCCGCGAGGCCGAGCTGTCCGAGGTACGCGGCGCGGCCAAGCGCCTCGCCGCCGAGCTGGAACGGCTCACCAGCCAGGTGCACCGCGACGAGGTGGCCCGCGCCGAGCAGCGGATGCGCATCGAGCAGCTGGAGGCCAAGGCGGCCGAGGACTTCGGCCTGGACGTGGCCACGCTCGTCGCCGAGTACGGCCCGGACCGGCTGGTGCCGCCCACCGACGCGGACGTGGCGCTGGCCGAGAAGGACGGGCGGCCAGTGCCGGAGCCGGTCCGCTACGAGCGGCCGGTGCAGGAGAAGCGGGCCGCCAAGGCGGAACGGGAACTGGCCCTGCTGGGCAAGGTGAACCCGCTCGCGCTGGAGGAGTTCGCCGCGCTGGAGGAGCGCTTCAAGTTCCTCTCCGAGCAGCTGGAGGACCTCAAGGCCACCCGGCGTGACCTGCTCACCGTGGTCAAGGACGTGGACGACCGGATCCTGGAGGTCTTCGCCAGCGCGTTCGAAGACACCGCGCGGGAGTTCGAGCAGGTCTTCACGGTGCTGTTCCCCGGCGGCGAGGGCCGGCTCGTGCTCACCGACCCGGAGGACCTGCTCACCACCGGCGTCGAGGTCGAGGCCCGGCCGCCGGGCAAGAAGATCAAGCGGCTGTCGCTGCTCTCCGGCGGGGAGCGGTCGCTGACCGCCGTGGCGATGCTCGTGGCGATCTTCCGCGCCCGGCCCAGCCCGTTCTACATCATGGACGAGGTGGAGGCGGCGCTCGACGACGTGAACCTGGGCCGCCTGATCACGCTGCTGGCACAGTTGCGGGAGAAGAGCCAGCTGATCGTGATCACGCACCAGAAGCGGACCATGGAGATCGCCGACGCGCTGTACGGCGTGACCATGCGCGCCGGTGTGACCCAGGTGATCAGCCAGCGGCTCAACCGGGCCGACGACGAGGAACAGGTGACGAGCGAGTGAGTCGGGAACGCGCCACGGCGCTCCTGGTGGACTTCGACGGCGTACTGCGCCGCTGGGACCCGGCGGTGGCCGCCGGCGTCGAGCGGGAGTACGGGCTGACCGAGGGCGTCCTCGGTGAGATCGCGATGTCCTGGGGTCTACTCCAGCCGGTGCTGACCGGCCAGGTCAGCCACGCCCAGTGGATGGTGAGCGTGGCCGACGCGCTGACCCCCGCGGTCGGCGCGGACCGGGCCCGCGCGGCGGTCCAGGAGTGGCAGAGCTACCGCGGCGAGGTGGACCCGGAGGTGCTGGCGTTCGTCCGCGAGGTGCGGGCCGCGGGCATCCGGGTGGGTCTGGGCACGAACGCCACCGACCTGCTCGACGCCGACCTGGCCGCGCTCGACCTGACCGACGAGCTGGACGTGATCGTCAACTCCTCTGTCGTCGGCGTGCACAAGCCGGCGAAGGAGTACTTCCAGGCCGCCTGCGAGGCGCTGGAGACGCCACCGGGGCGGGTGCTGTTCGTCGACGACGAGGACCGCTCGGTGGCCGGCGCCCGGGTGGCCGGGCTGTCCGCCCACCGCTGGAGCGGCCCGGCCGACCTGCGCTACCTGCGGGCGGCGCTGGCGTACTGATCCGGCTCAGGCGCCGGTGACGCCGTCGATGCGTTCCCGGATCAGGTCGGCGTGGCCGTTGTGCCGGGCGTACTCCTCGATCATGTGGACGTAGACCCAGCGGAGGCTGACGTCGTTGACGGTGTCGCCCCGGCGATGGCGGAAGGTGTGCTCCAGCGGCAGGCCGGCGACCGCCTCCCGGGCCGCCTCGATCTCAGCGCGCAGCGTGGCGAACGCCTCGGCCGGGTCGGCGTCGGCGACGTCGTTGTGGTCGGCGTCCGGGTCGGCGCTGTAGTCGTAGAGCGTCGGCACGTCCTGCCCGGCGGCGCGGATGCGGAACCACCACCGCTCCACGTCGGCCATGTGCCGGACCAGGCCGAGCAGCGTCAGCCCGGAGGGCTCCACGCTTCGGGTACGCAGTTGCTCGGCGGTGAGTCCGGCGCACTTGTGCACCAGCGTGTCGCGATGGTGGTCGAGCCAGCCTTCGAGCATGGTGCGCTCGTCGGCGACGTAGGGCTCGTGGCGGCGGTCGATCTCAGGCACGGTCCAGGTCATGGGCGCAGATGTTAAGAGGGGCCCCCTGCACAACGCGAGGCGTTAACAGGGGGCCCTTCCTTTCAGGGCACCACGACGACGGGCCACCGGCCGGTACGGACCAGCCGGGTGGCGACCGAGCCGACCAGCTTGTGCCCGGCCTGCTCGGACGAGCCGACCACCACCATGTCGGCGCGGTGCTCGTCGGCGGCCCGGCACAGCTCGGTGTAGGCGTCGCCGCGCCGGCACAGGAACGTCACCGGCAGGTCCAGTTCCTCGGCCCCGCGCCGGCACTCCGCGCGCAGTTCGGCGGCCAGCTCGTCGTGGGTCTGCTGGACCGCGCCGGCCACCACGCCGGAGAGCATCGCGCTGTACGAGGCCGGCGAGCTGACGAACACCGCCACCAGCGTGGCGCCCTGTCGCCGGGCCAGTCCGGCGGCGTACGCGGCGGCACGCATCGAGGTGCGGCTGCCGTCCACGCCGACGAGCACCACCCGCGGCCCGTCCGTACCCCGCTCGTAGGGCGACGGCCGGGTCCGCGGGCCGTACCGTTCACGTTCCGCGGCGTCCATGGTCAGTCCCGCGTTCCGGCCGGGATCGCCTCGGCCTTCTCGGGCCCGGCGGGGACCGGCTCGGCGTTGGAGCGGCGCAGCGGGACCTCCCGGATGAGGACCACCGCGATCAGGGCGAGCAGCCCGAACGGGGCGGCGGCCAGGAAGATGTCACCGGCGGCGTGCCCGTACGCGGCCTCGACCACGTCCCGGATCGGCCCGGGCAGCGTGTGCACGTCGGGCAGGCCGCCGCCACCCGAGCCGGAGGCCGGGACGCCGAGGCGGCTCAGACCGTCGGCCAGGTAGCCGGTGACCCGGTGCCCGAGGATCGCGCCGAGCGCGCTCACGCCGATCGCGCCGCCGAGGCTGCGGAAGAAGGACACCACCGAGCTGGCCGCGCCGAGTTCGTCCGGGCGGACCGTGTTCTGCACGGCGAGCACCAGGTTCTGCATGCTCATGCCGACGCCGAGACCGATCAGCGCCATGAACACGGCCAGGCGCCAGTACGGCGTGTCGGCCCGCATGGTGCCCATCAGCGCGAATCCGGCGGTGAGCAGCACCGAGCCGATGACCAGCCAGCTCTTCCAGCGGCCGGTGCTGGTGATGATCCGGCCGACCACCGTCGAGGAGACCAGCAGGCCGCCGATCATGGGCAGCGTCATCAGGCCGGACATGGTGGGGCTGGCGCCGCGGCTGATCTGGAAGTACTGCCCGAGGAACACCGAGGCGCCGAACATGCCGACGCCGACGGCGATGCTGGCGATCACGGCGAGCGTGATGGTGCGGTTGCGGAACAGCCGCGGCGGGATCATCGGGTCAGCGGCCCGCTTCTCGACCCGGGCGGCGAGCACGCCGAGCAGCGCCGCGCCGGCCACCATGGCGCCGCTGGTCCAGGAGATCCAGTCGTACTTGTCGCCGGCCAGGGTGATCCAGACCAGCAGCAGCGAGACGGCGGCGGTGATGAGGGTGGCGCCCCACCAGTCGATCTTCACGTCGCGCTTGACCACCGGCAGACGCAGCGTCCGCTGGAGCACGATCAGGGCGAGTACGGCGAACGGCACGCCGACGTAGAAGCACCAGCGCCAGCCGAGCCAGGAGGTGTCCACGATCACGCCGCCGATCAGCGGGCCGCCGATGGTGCCGACTGCCATCACTGCGCCGAGGTAACCGCTGTACCGGCCGCGCTCGCGCGGGGCGATCATCGTCGCCATGATCACCTGGGCGAGGGCGGTGAGGCCGCCCGCGCCGACGCCCTGCACCACCCGGCAGGCGATCAGCTCGCCGGTGGTCTGGGCCTGCCCGGCGAGCACCGAGCCCAGCACGAAGACCACCAGGGAGATCTGGACCAGCAGCTTCTTGCTGAACAGGTCGGACAGCTTGCCCCAGATGGGCGTGGTCGCGGTGGTCGCCAGCAGCGTCGAGGTGACCACCCAGGTGTACGCGGACTGGCCGCCGCGCAGGTCCGTGATGATCCGCGGCAGCGCGTTGGAGACGACCGTGGAGGAGAGGATCGCGACGAACATGCCCAGCAGCAGGCCGGAGAGCGCCTCCAGGATCTGGCGGTGGGACATGTCGACGGCGGTCGCCCGCGCGGGCGCAGTCGCCTGGGTCATCGTGGATTGCCTCCGGAACGGGGGAGAAAGGTTGCCTTGGGCAACCGTAGAAGCCGTTGCCTTGAGCAACAACTCTTGCGGGGTCGGGTTTGTTCCCCCTCGCCGGAAGATCAGAACGACTCGTTGAAGCGGTGCATCAGCCGGGCGAGGTCCGCCACGTCCTCTTTCGGCCAGCTCTCCAGCGAACGCCTGATCTGTCCGAGTCGGGCCGCGCGGGCCGCGTCGAACCGCCGGGTGCCCTCCTCGGTCAGGCTCAGCTGGGCGGCCCGGCGGTCGGTGGGGTCCGGGTCGCGGCGTACCAGGCCCAGCGCCTCCAGCCCGCCGATCTGCCGGCTCAGCGTGCCCTTGCCGATGCCCAGCTTGACGGCCAGGTCGGTGAGCCGGATCGACCCCGACCGCCGCAGCCAGAGCAGCAGGCCGTACGCGTTGGGCTCCAGGTTCGGGTGGACCTCGCGGGCGATCTCCCAGGACAGCGCCCGGCCCCTGCGCAGCAACGCGGTCAACTCGTGCTCCACGGCGCGCAGCGTCTCGTCCACGCTCAGAGGGTACTCAGTCCCCGTCGCTGAGTTGCTGTTGCGCCACCGGGCGCAGCTCGCCGTCGCTGGTCGTGCCCTCGATCACCACGGCGGCCTCACGGCCCCGGTGGGTGAGCGTGGCCACGGCGTTGCCGAAATAGGGCCCGGCCAGCTTCCGCCAGCGCACCGGCGGGCGGCGTACCCCGGCCGCACGGGCCAGCGCCCGGGTCGCCCCGGCCGGGCCGGGATTCCAGCCCAGCGTCATCAGCGGGCGCATGCCGGCGGGCACCTGGTTGTGGATCGGTGAACAGGTGAGCTGGTGCACCGGCGTGCGGACGTCACGGTCGGCGAACCGGGCCCGCGCCACGTACGAGTGGTGCACGTCCCCGGAGAGCACGCTGATCGACGCCGGTCGCGCGTACGCCGGCCCGGCGCCCACCCGCGCCCCGGTGCGCGGCGCGGTGCCGCTGCCCAGCCGCGCGAACAGCTCGCCCAGCGCCTCGAACGAGCGCCGGAACGCCGCCCAGTGCTCCAGGTCCAGGGCCCGGCGGATCTGCTCGGAGATCCGGGCCACCCAGGGCCGGCCGGAGTCGGCCAGGCGCTCGTTCCACGCCTCGACGTGGTGGATGCCCGGTGGCAGCAGCCACGGCAGCGAGCTGCCCACCACCAGGTGGTCGTACTCGCCGTGCGCCTGGTCGAGGAACCACGACCACTCGCCCGGCGGCAGCATCGCCCGGCTGCCCGGCAGGAGCACCCGGCTGGACCGGTTGTCCAGCATCACCAGGCGGGTGCGGCCCAGGTCCAGCGCGTAGCTCCACTGGTACTGCACGGCCCGCCAGCGCTCGGTGTCGTGCGCCAGGTCGGCCTCCTTGTCGACCCGCTCGCCGAACTCGTGCAGCACGCCGGTGGCGTCCTCGGCGGCGATGACCTTCGCGTACACCGGGTCGGCGGCGATCTCGTCCGGGCTCAGGTTGCCCAGGTGCTGGTAGACCCAGTAGGAGGCGAGGCCGCTGCGGATCCGTTCGGCCCACCACGGCTGCTCGCGCATGTCCGCGCGCCACGACTGCGAGGTGTTCCAGTCGTCGATCACCTCGTGGTCGTCGAAGATCATCACGCTCGGCACGGTGGAGAGCAGCCAGCGGATCTCCGGGTCACGCCACGACTCCAGGTAGAGCTTCGTGTACTCGTCGAAGCTCACCACCTGCGTCGCCGGGGCGTCCTTCGGCCGCTTGCGGCGGCGCTTGAGCAGCCGCCGCACGGTCGGCGAGGTCTCGTCCGCGTACACCTGGTCGCCGAGCAGCACCAGCAGGTCGGGCAGCACGGCCTGCTCGGGCGCGGCCATCACCCGCCGGGCGTACGCGTCGAGCGCGTCCGGCGGCAGCTTGCGCGCGGTGGAGTGCTGGGTGGTCTCCCGGCAGGAGCCGAACAGCAGCCGCACCGGCTGGTCGGCGTCGTCGAGCGCGCGGGTCCGGATCACGCTGGGCGGGAACGACGAGTCCGGCAGCGGCCACGCCACCTCGTCGTCGATCAGCACCTCGTAGGTGGTGGCGCTGTCCGGGGTGAGCCCGGTCACCACCACGATCGCGTAGTGGTGGTCGTACGCGGAGAAGGTGGGCGCGCTGCCGGTGGCGCCGTCGGCCGTGCGGACGGTGACCACGGCGGGCGAGCTGGTCTCCACCCAGACGGTCGCCCGCGTGTCGACGACCCGGCGCAGCAACGGGCCGATGAGCAGGCGGGAACCGGGCACGACATCCACCTCCGACAAGATCGTTTCGGCTGTTCCCTACCCGGCCGGCGGTTGCGGTACGCCTTCCGGTGTGAGCGTACCCGCAGGTTGTTCGCGTGCCGAGGCGGTGAGTGGGACGCCGTCGCCGGCATCTGACAGGATTTCGGGCATGACGGAATACCTCCTCGTCGCTCTCGCCCTGCTCGGCGTGCTGATCATCGGCGGCCTGAGCCTCGTGGTGCCCCGGCTGCGCCGGCGGCCGGAGCCTCCGCTGCCGCGCACGGAGGTCGACACCCGGGCCGAGGAGGATCTGGCCGGCCCGCCGGTCGAGGCCCCGGAGGCGGACCTCACCACCGGCGTGGTGGTCGAGGCACCCCCGGTGGAGGCGCCCCCGGTCGAGGTGCCGGAGCCGACCGCCGGCCGGCTGGTCCGGCTGCGCTCCCGGCTGTCCCGCTCGCAGAACGTCTTCGGCAAGGGCCTGCTCGGCCTGCTCAGCCGCGACCGGCTGGACGAGGACACCTGGGAGGAGATCGAGGACAGCCTGATCACCGCGGACGTCGGCATCGACTCCACCCGGGAGATCGTCGACCGGCTGCGCGAGCGGACCCGGGTGCTCGGCACCCGCACCGGGGAGGAACTGCGCGCGCTGCTCGCCGCCGAGCTGGTGAACGCGCTCGACCCGAGCCTGGACCGCTCGCTGCGGACCGCCCCGAAGGAGGGCGTCCCGGCGGTCGTGCTGGTGGTCGGCGTGAACGGCGCCGGCAAGACCACCACCTGCGGCAAGATCGCCCGGGTGCTGGTCGCGGACGGCCGCAGCGTGCTGCTCGGCGCGGCCGACACGTTCCGGGCCGCCGCCGCCGACCAGCTGGAGACCTGGGGCGGCCGGGTGGGCGCCGAGACGGTCCGCGGGCCCGAGGCCGCCGACCCGGCCAGCGTCGCGTTCGACGCCGTCAAGCGCGGCATCGACACCGGCGTGGACACCGTGCTCATCGACACCGCCGGCCGGCTGCAGAACAAGATCGGCCTGATGGACGAGCTGGGCAAGGTCAAGCGCGTCGTGGAGAAGCACGGCCCGATCGACGAGACGCTGCTGATCCTCGACGCCACCACCGGCCAGAACGGGCTGGAGCAGGCGCGGGTCTTCACCGAGGTGGTCAACGTGACGGGCGTGGTGCTGACCAAGCTCGACGGGACGGCCAAGGGGGGCATCGTGATCTCCGTGCAGCGCAAGCTCGGCATCCCGGTCAAGCTGGTCGGCCTCGGCGAGGGCAAGGACGACCTGGCCCCGTTCGACCCGGCCCAGTTCGTCGACGCGCTGCTCGGCACCGAGCCGCTCGCCCGGGACGCGTAACCTCTCCCGTGACGACTGACGATCGCGCCTACGCGGGGTGGCGCGACCCCAGCCACCCGTCGCCACGCCTCGGGAGACCGTACGTGACTTCGCAGGAGATCCCGCTGCACGGCGGGAACGTGAGCACAGTGGTCCGTGTCGGAGACACGGTCCGGCGCAACGCCGGCCCGTGGACGCCCTCCGTGCACGCGCTGTTGCGCCACCTGGAGTACGTCGGCTTCACCGGCGCGCCCCGCGCGCTCGGCATGGACGAGCGCAACCGCGAGGTCCTGTCGTACCTGGAGGGGGAGTGCGGGGAGTACCCGCTGGCCCCGCACTGGGTCACCGACGAGGCCCTGGTCACGGTGGCCACCATGCTGCGGATGTTCCACGACGCGCAGTACGGCTTCACCCCGCCGCCCGGCGCGGTCTGGCGCTCGTTCGGGCCGCCCCCGCCGGACACCGAGGTGATCTGTCACCACGACGCCGCGCCGCACAACGTGATCTGGCGCCCGGACGGCACGCTCGGGCTGATCGACTTCGACCTCGCCTCGCCCGGCGCCCGCATCTACGACGTGGCGTACGCGGCCTGGACCTGGGTGCCGATCTTCTCCGACCGCGACTCGGTGACGCTGGGCTGGAAGCGCCCCGACCGGCCGCGCCGGCTGCGCCTGTTCGCCGACGCGTACGGGCTGATCCCGCGCGACCGGCACCGGCTCATCCGCACCATCCGCAAGCGCATCGTCGACCACGTCGAGGGCATCCGGCGGATGGCCGCCGCCGGTGAGCCGGCCTTCGTCCGGATCGTCCACAAGGGCCATTTGCGTCGCCCCATGCGCGACCTGCGGCTGCTCGACTACGAGCGGCACCAGTTGGAGTACGCGCTCCGCTGAGCAAGATCGGCGTTCTTCACACGCCGGAAACAACCCGTCACGTGTCGGAAATCGCGGGGTGTCGCTGAAGGAAACAGCCGGCGACAAAGCTTCCGCGCAACCGGCTGACGGGCGATGCTGCCAGGTCTTCAGTCGGAGGGAGGAATACGACAACGAGAGGAGGCAGCGTGGAGATCGACACCGGGAACACTGCCTGGTTGCTTGTCTCGACTGCCCTCGTGCTGCTCATGACCCCCGGTCTCGCGCTGTTCTACGGCGGCCTGAACCGGTCCAAGGGCGTTCTGAACATGATGATGATGAGCTTCTCGTCCATCGGGCTCGTCAGCATCCTGTGGCTTTTCTACGGCTTCACCGTCGCCTTCGGCGAGGGCGGCAAGTTCTGGGGTGACCTCGGTCAGTACCTGGGCACCAAGACGTTCGTCGGCGAGAACGACCTGTGGGGCGAGACCGGAATCCCGATCTACGTCTTCATCGCCTTCCAGATGATGTTCGCGGTCATCACCGTGGCGCTGATCAGCGGCGCGCTCTCCGACCGGGTGAAGTTCGCCGGCTGGCTGCTGTTCGCGTTCGGCTGGGCGACCCTGGTCTACTTCCCGGTCGCCCACATGGTCTGGGGCGGCGGGCTGATCGGCGGCGACATCGGCGCGCTGGACTTCGCCGGTGGTACCGCCGTGCACATCAACGCCGGCGCCGCGGCGCTCGCGCTGGTGCTCGTGCTCGGCAAGCGGGTCGGCTGGCCGCGCGAGAGCATGAAGCCGCACAACGTCCCGATGGTCGCCCTCGGCGCCGCGCTGCTGTGGTTCGGCTGGTTCGGCTTCAACGCCGGCTCCGAGCTGACCGCCGACGGGGTCACCGCGCTGGCGTTCATCAACACCCAGGTCGCCACCGCCGCGGCGCTGCTCGGCTGGATCGTGGTGGAGTGGGTGCGTGACGGCAAGCCGACCCTGGTCGGCGCCTCGTCCGGCGCCATCGCCGGTCTGGTCGCCATCACCCCGGCCTGTGCCTTCATCACCCCGGCCGCAGCGGTGCTGCTGGGCGTGGTGGCCGGCGCGGTCTGCGCCCTCGCGGTCGGCCTGAAGTACCGGCTCGGCTACGACGACTCCCTCGACGTGGTCGGCGTGCACTTCGTCGGCGGCTGGATCGGCTGCCTCTGGATCGGCCTGTTCGGCACCGCCTCGGTGAGCTCGCTGGTGGAGACCGACGGCCTGTTCGTCGGCGGCGACGCCAGCCTGCTCGGCAAGCAGGCGATCAGCGCGCTGATCGTCAGCGTCTACTCCTTCGTCGTCGCCTACGCTCTCGGCTTCGTGATCGACAAGACGATCGGCCTCCGGGTCTCCGCCGAGGCCGAGGTCGACGGCATCGACATCGCCGAGCACGCGGAGAGCGGCTACGACCTGTCGCCCACCACGGGCAGCGGCGGTGGCGCGTTCGCGATGGCCGGGATCGGAGCCGGCAAGCCCGGCGCGGAGCCCGCCGCCGAGTCGGACGAGTCCGCGCCGGTCAGCGAGAAGGTCGCCGGTTAACGTTCCTGGGATGGAGGGGTTGGACATGAAGCTGGTGACCGCGGTCATCAAGCCGTACCAGCTGGACGCGGTGAAGGAGGCTCTGCACGCCCTCGGCGTGGCGGGGCTGACGGTCAGCGAGGTCCAGGGCTACGGCCGGCAGAAGGGGCACACCGAGGTCTACCGGGGTGCCGAGTACACGGTCGAGTTCCTGCCCAAGATCCGGGTCGAGGTGCTCACCGACGAGATCGACGTCGACAAGATCGTGGACGCGATCGTCGGCGCCGCCCGGACCGGCAAGATCGGCGACGGCAAGGTCTGGGTGACCGGCGTCGAAGAGGTCGTCCGGGTGCGTACCGGCGAGCGCGGGCTCGACGCCCTCTGACGGCCGGACCTGCCGACGTGACCTCGTTGACCACGGCTGCCACCCCCACCGGGGACGGCGTGCCCGTGGTCAACGAGGTCGTCGGCGTACCCGGGGGCATCGGTGAGCCGGCCCGGAACGCGCGGGCCGAGGCGCTCGACGCCTGGCTGCGCCGGGCCTTCCCGGACCGGGACGGGGTGGCGCTCGTCGCGGTGGGCGGGCTGGGCCGCCGCCAGTGCGCCCCCTACGGCGACCTCGACCTGGTGCTGCTGCACGCCGGGGTGCCCGGCATCGACGAGCTGGCCGCGTCGCTCTGGTACCCGATCTGGGACGCCGGACTGCGGCTGGACCACTCGGTACGCACCGTCGCCGAGGCGCTGTCGGTGGCCCAGGACGACGTCAAGGTCGCCCTCGGCCTGCTCGACGCCCGGCACGTGGCCGGCGACCCGGCGCTCACCGACCAGCTCGCGCGTACCGCCACCGACCACTGGCGGCGGACCGCGATCCGCCAGCTCCCCGGCCTGCGCGAGATCACCGCCGCGCGCTGGGAGGCGCACGGCGAACTGGCGTTCCTGCTCGAAGGCGACCTCAAGGAGGCGGCCGGCGGGCTGCGCGACGTGGGGATCCTGCGCGCCATCGCCACCGCCGGGGTCACCGACGCGCTCCGCCCGGCCGTGTACGCGGCGCACCGGCGGCTGCTGGACACCCGCGACGCGCTGCACCAGCAGGTGGGCCGCCGGGTCGACCGCCTGGTCGCCCAGGAACGCGACGGCGTGGCGCGGCTGCTCGGCGCCGAGGACGGCGACGCGCTGCTGCGGCTCGTTGCCGGCGACGCCCGCACCGTCAGCCATGCCCTGGACGACGCCTGGCGGGCCGCCGACCGGCTCCGCTCCGGCCGCCACCGGGCCGCCCCCGGCCGGCCGCTGCGCCGCCCGGTCGCGCGGGACGTGGTCGAGCAGGACGGGGAACTGGTGCTCGCCCGTACCGCCATCGGGGCCCGCCCCGACCCGAGCCTGTCGCTGCGGGTGGCCGCCGCGGCCGCCACCACCCGGCTGCCCATCGCGCGCGCCACCTGCGAGTGGCTGGCCGCGTACTGCCCGCCGCTGCCCGCGCCCTGGCCGCCGGCGGCACGGGCCGCGCTGATCACGCTGCTCGGCGCCGGTCCCGGCCTGGTGCCCGCCTGGGAGACCTGCGACAGGTACGGGCTGATCGACCGCTGGCTGCCCGAGTGGACCCGGATGCGCAGCCTGCCCCAGCACAACCCGGTGCACCGGTTCACGCTCGACCGGCACCTGGTGCAGACCGCGTACGAGGCGAGCCGGCACACCCGCGACGTGGAACGCCCCGACCTGCTGCTGCTCGGAGCGTTCCTGCACGACATCGGCAAAGGGCTGGAAGGAGACCACTCGACGGTCGGCGCGCCGCTGGCCGAGGCGGTGGCCACCCGGGTCGGGCTGCCACCAGCCGAGGCGGAGCTGATCGGCACGCTGGTCCGGCTGCATCTGCTGCTGCCCGACGTGGCCACCCGCCGGGACCTGTCCGACCCGAAGACAGTCGCCGGTGTGGCCGAGCGGGTCGGCGACACCGCCACGCTGGAACTGCTGCACGCCCTGGTGCGCGCCGACGCCGCCGCCACCGGCCCGGCCGCCTGGTCGGCCTGGAAGGGCCGGCTGATCGCCGAGCTGGTGGCCCGGGTGCGCACCACCCTGGACACCGGCGTGGTGCCCGCCCCGCCGGCCCCCGACCCGGCGCTCGTGGCCGGGCCGCTGCCTGTCGTACACCTGGGGGAGGACCGGGTGTCGGTGGCCGCGGCGGACCGGCGCGGACTGCTCGCCACGGTCGCCGGTTGCCTGGCCCTGCACCGCCTCGAGGTGATCTCCGCGGACGCCGCCACCGTGGACGGCCGCGCCCTGGTGCAGTGCCGCGTGCAGCCGCGCTACGGGCTGGCGCCGAACCCCATTGCGCTCAGCGCCGACCTGCGCCGCGCGGTCGGCGGCGACGTCTCGGTGATCCAGCGGCTGCGTGGCCGGGCGCTCGCCGCCCGCAGCCAGGGCGCCGCGCCCCGGGTGGTCTGGCACCGGGAGGCGGCCACCGACGCGGTGCTGCTGGAACTGCGCGCCGCGGACGCGGCCGGGCTGCTGTACCGGGTCACCTGCGCGCTGGACGAGGCCGGCGCCCAGGTGCGGGCGGCCCGGATCTCCACGCTCGGCGGCGACGTGGTGGACGCCTTCTACCTGGTCGGCGGCTGGCCCTCGGACGAGGAACGAGCGCGCGTCGAGGCCGCCGTGCTCGCCGCCGTGTAAGGAAGGGCCCCTTGTTAACGCCTCCGGTAGAGGAAGGGACCCCTGTTAACACCCGGCCGACGAGCGGCGCGGGCGCGTGGACGGCCGGGCCGGAGCGAGGGTGCGGGCGGCGGGCTACCCTAACGGTGGGCTGGACCATCGGCCCGCCAGCATGTGCCCGCCGAAAACGACAAACGGGATGTTCGCGTGTTTGACACCTTGAGTGACCGCCTGTCCGGGATCTTCACCAAGCTCCGCGGCAAGGGCCGGCTCACCGACGCCGACATCGACGCCACCGCGCGCGAGATCCGGATGGCGTTGCTGGAGGCCGACGTCGCCCTGCCGGTGGTCAAGGGCTTCATCGCGAACGTCAAGGAGCGGGCGCGCAGCGCCGAGGTCTCCCAGGCGCTGAACCCGGCCCAGCAGATCATCAAGATCGTCAACGAGGAGCTGATCAACGTCCTCGGCGGCGAGGGGCGGCGGCTCCAGTTCGCCAAGCACCCGCCGACCGTGATCATGCTGGCCGGCCTCCAGGGCTCCGGTAAGACGACCCTCGCCGGCAAGCTGGCCCGCTGGCTCAAGAGCCAGGGCCACCAGCCGCTGCTGGTCGCCGCCGACCTCCAGCGTCCCAACGCCGTCGGGCAGCTCCAGGTGCTCGGTGGCCGGGCTGGCGTCGAGGTGTACGCCCCGGCGCCCGGCAACGGCGTCGGCGACCCGGTGCAGGTGGCCCGCGACTCGATCGAGCACGCCCGCCGCGCCGCCCGCGACATCGTCATCGTCGACACCGCCGGCCGGCTCGGTATCGACGCCGAGATGATGCAGCAGGCCGCGAACATCCGCGACGCGGTCCAGCCCGACGAGGTCATCTTCGTCATCGACGCGATGGTCGGCCAGGACGCGGTCCGTACCGCAGAGGCGTTCCGCGACGGCGTGGGCATCACCGGCGTGGTGCTGTCCAAGCTCGACGGCGACGCCCGCGGCGGCGCCGCGCTCTCCGTCCGCGAGGTCACCGGCCAGCCGATCCTGTTCGCCTCCACCGGCGAGAAGCTGGAGGACTTCGACGTCTTCCACCCCGACCGGATGGCCAGCCGGATCCTCGGCATGGGCGACGTCCTCACTCTGATCGAGCAGGCCGAGGCGGCCTTCGACTCCGATCAGAAGGACAAGATGACCGCCAAGCTGATGGGCGGGGAGACCTTCACGCTGGAGGACTTCCTCGATCAGCTCATCGCGGTCCGGCGGATGGGCCCGATCGCCAACGTGCTGGCCATGATGCCGGGCATGGGGCAGATGAAGGACCAGCTCGCCGAGCTGGACGACAAGCACTTCGACCGGGTGACCGCGATCATCAGGTCGATGACCCCGGCCGAGCGCACCAACCCGAAGATCATCAACGGCTCCCGCCGGGCCCGGATCGCAGGCGGCTCCGGCGTCACCGTCATGGACGTCAACCAGCTGCTCAACCGCTTCACCGACGCGCAGAAGATGATGAAGCAGATGGGCGGCATGATGGGCCTGCCCGGCGGTGGCCGGCGCAAGGCGACCAAGTCGCCGAAGAACAAGCGCAAGGGCACGAAGGGCGGCGGGCGGCCGCGTACCGGCGCCGGCATGCCGGGTGGCTTCCCGGGCGGGATGCCGCAGCTCCCGCCGGGCCTGGACCCGGGTGACCTGGCGGGTGGGCAGGGTCTGCCGCCGGGCTTCAAGCTTCCGAAGATCGACTTCAACAAGCTGGGCAAGGGCGGCGACAAGGGCCCCCGCTAGCGTGTCGGTGACAGTGGGCGATGTGATCATCACCTAGGGGCGGTTCGCCCCCTGGAAGGAGATGTCATGACCGCGGCGCCGATCCTGCCCGAGCGGCACGAGTGGACGGTCGAGGACCTGGGCGACCTGCCCAAGGACCTTCCGTACGAACTGATCAACGGAAGGTTGATCGTGCCGTCGCCCACCGCCCTGCACCAGGATCTGTGTGTCCGTCTCCTACTCGCGCTTGAGGTCAACTGCCCGCCTGAGTTCCTGGTGAGCATCGACCTGTCCATGCGGGTGGACCGCCGCAACGAGCCGCGCCCGGATGTGGTGGTGATCCGGCGCAAGCACGCCGGCCGGTCGCCGGTCCCGGTCGAGGACGCGCTGCTCGCCGTCGAGGTCGTCTCGCCGACGTCGCACTTCCGCGACCTGTACGACAAGGCGAAGGTCTACGCCCGCTCCGGGGTCCGCTCCTACTGGGTGGTGGATCCGCAGCACGAGCGGATCGCGCTGACCGAGTACACGCTCGACGGCGCCGCCCGCGAGTACGAGCAACTGGCACACACCGAGGACCTGTTCGTCACCGAGCGGCCCTGGAAGGTCTCGGTCGATCTGCCGGCGCTGACCGCGCGGCGCAACGACCTGCTCGCCGGCGAGGAGGACTGATCGGGTAGGACTGTGCACATGGCTCTGCACGTGCGCGGTGTGTTCCTTCCCGACGACGAGGTCCGGGACGTCTGGCTGGTCGGCGACCGGGTCACCTTCGAACCGGTGCCCGGCGCCGAGACGGTGGCCGACGGCGGCTTCGTGCTGCCCGGTCTGACCGACGCGCACTGCCACATCGGCATCGCCCGCGGCGGCAGCCCGATCACCTCGCTCGACCAGGCGCGGGAACTGGCCCGGATCGACCGGGACGCGGGCGTGCTGGCGATCCGCGACGCCGGGTCGCCGTACCCGTACCCCGAACTGGAGGACGAGCCGGACCTGCCGCGACTGGCCCGCGCGGGCCGGCACATCGCGCCGCCCAAGCGGTACCTGCGCGACATCGGCGTGGAGGTCGGCGCGGCGGAGGTCGCCGAGACGGTGGCCGCGCAGGCCGCGGCCGGCAACGGCTGGGTCAAGCTGGTCGGCGACTGGATCGAGCGGGGAGTGGGCGACCTGGCGCCGGCCTGGGACGCCGACACCATGACCGCGGCGGTCGCCGCCGCGCACGCCGCCGGGGTACGCGCGGCGGTGCACACGTTCTCCGAGTCGGCGGTGGAGATCATGGTGCGGGCCGGGGTGGACTCGGTGGAGCATGGCACCGGGCTGAGCCTCGACCTGATCGACCTGATGGCCCGGCAGGGCACCGCGCTGGTTCCCACGATGATCAACATCCGGACGTTCGGCCACATCGCCGAGCAGGCCCGGCCCAAGTTCCCCGGGTACGCCGACCACATGCTCGCCCTGCGCGACCGCTTCCCCGAGGTGGTGCGCGCCGCGCACGAGGCCGGTGTGCCGATCTACGTCGGCACCGACGCGGGCGGCGGCATCGACCACGGGCTCGCGGCCGAGGAGATGCTCCTGCTGCACGAGCAGGCCGGCATGTCCGCGCCGGACGTGCTGGCCGCCGCCTCCTGGCGGGCCCGGGAGTGGCTCGGCTTCCCCGGGCTGGTCGAGGGCGGTCTCGCCGACCTGGTGGTCTACCCCGAAGATCCGCGCCGTGACCTGCGCGTGGTCCGGACGCCCAGCCGGATCGTCCTGCGCGGCCGGGTCGTCCGCTGACGGGCCGGGTCGCCCGCTGACCGGCCGCCGTCGTCGCTAGCGCGCCGTCGCCGCCATCAGGAACAGGCGCACCGCCAGGTCGGCCAGCCGGTCGGCGGTCTCGTCGACCGGGCCGCCGGGCAGCACGATGTGGCTCACCACCAGGCGTACGACGCTGTCCGCCGCGAACGCCAGGGCCGCCGGATCGGCGTCGGGCAGGCGGTCACCCGTCCACTCCAGCAGCGCCGCCGCGGCCTCGGCGAGCACCAGCTCGGACCGGGTGGTCAGGTACGGCAGCAACTCCTCCGAGCCGCCCCGCGTGCTGGTCAGCACCGCCCGGACCAGCGGGTTCTCGGCGGCTGAGGCGAGCGTGCGATGGATCGCCGCGTACGCCGCCGCCCGCACGTCGGAGTCGTGCTCGCCGAGCGCGGACCGGACCTGGCCGACGAACCGGTCCACCTCGTGCCGGGCCAGCGCCTCGCCCAGGCCCGCCTTGGTGCCGAACTCGTTGTAGACCGTCTGCCGGCTCACCCCGGCGGCGGCGGCCACCGCGCCCATCCGGACACGGTCCCACCCGAGGGCCACGGTCTGCGCCCGGGCGGCCTCCACGATCGCGTCCCGTGTCTCACCCATCGCCGTCGAAGTCTACGGCCGCGCCGGGCGACACGGCGCGGCCCGGCTCCCCGGCGAACCCCCGCCCCGCACGGCGCATAGGATGTGCGGTCATGGCACGCGTGCTCACTCCCCGTGCGGAGGACTTTCCCCGCTGGTACCAGGACCTGATCGCCAAGGCGAAGCTGGCCGACAACGGCCCGGTCCGGGGGACCATGGTGATCCGACCGGCCGGCTACGCCATCTGGGAGCGGATGCAGGCCGAGATGGACGCCCGGATCAAGGCGGCCGGCGCGGAGAACGCATACTTCCCGCTGTTCATCCCGGAGAGCTACCTCAAGCGCGAGGCCGAGCACGTCGAGGGCTTCTCGCCGGAGCTGGCGGTGGTCACGCACGGCGGCGGCAAGCAGCTCGCCGAGCCGGTGGTGGTGCGCCCCACCAGCGAGACGGTCATCGGCGAGTTCATGGCCAAGTGGATCGACTCGTACCGCGACCTGCCGCTGCTGCTCAACCAGTGGGCGAACGTGGTCCGGTGGGAGCTGCGCCCGCGGATCTTCCTCCGTACCAGCGAGTTCCTCTGGCAGGAGGGGCACACCGCGCACGCGACCCGTGAGGACGCCCGCGCCTACGCGCGGCGGATCCTGCACGAGGCGTACGAGGACCTGATGGTCAACGTGCTCGGCATCCCGGTCGTGGTCGGCCTGAAGACCGCCCGGGAGCGCTTCGCCGGCGCCACCGCCACGTACACGTGCGAGGGCATGATGGGCGACGGCAAGGCGCTGCAGCTGGGCACCAGCCACGAGCTGGGCCAGAACTTCGCCAAGGCGTTCGACATCAGCTACTCCTCGGCCGAGGGTGGCCGGGAGCACGCGTGGACCACCTCCTGGGGCACGTCCACCCGGATGCTCGGCGGCCTGATCATGTGCCACGGCGACGACAACGGGCTGCGGGTGCCGCCGAAGCTGGCGCCGGTCCAGGCGTACGTGATGATCGTCAAGGACGGCGACGGCGTGAGCCAGGCGGCGGCCAAGCTGTGCGACGCGCTGCGCGACGCCGGGGTGCGGGTAGCGCTCGACGACCGGACCGACACCGCGTTCGGCCGCCGGGCCGTCGACGCCGAGCTGCGCGGCTACCCGGTACGCGTCGAGGTCGGCCCGCGTGACCTGGCCGCCGGCAACGCGGTGGTGGTCCGGCGTACGGACGGTTCGAAGGCCCCGACCCCGGTGGCCGACGTGGTCGGCGCGGCTCTCGCCGCGCTGGAGGCCGACCAGCGGGCGCTGCACGACCAGGCGCTGGAGTTCCGCCGGTCCCGCACCGTCGAGGTGTCGACGCTGGCCGAGGCGATCGAGGCGTCCGCCACCGGCTGGGCGCGGGTGCCGTGGTCGGCGGTCGGCGTCGAGGGCGAGGCCGAGGCGAACGGGCAGGGCGTGACGGTTCGCTGCCTGGTGCGCGCCGACGGCTCGGTGCCGGACTCGGAGGACGAGCCCGACCTGGTGGCGATCCTCGCCCGCGCCTACTGAGGGTGTAAGGAAGGGCCCCTTCTTAACGCATTCTGCATAGGCGGGGGCCCTTGTTAACACGACGGCGGGGGTGAGCGTGCGGTTCGAGCCGGGGCGGCTGATCATGCACCGGAACGTGCGGCATGGCCGGATCGGGTGGGTCCGGTCGGCCCGCGTGGTCTCCGACGACGAGCGCGGCCTGCTGCTCTGGGTGGCGCGGACGGCGCCCGTCGCGCACGAGGTGAACGCCGCCGGCCTGGGCATGCGGGCCGTGCCGTTCGCCGAGTGGGTGACGTCGTCCTACCGGCTCGCGCAGGGCCGGTGGAACGGTCCGCCGGTGCTGAAGTTCCTGCCCACCGGCGCGGCCCACTCGGTCTGGTGGTTCCGCGACGCGCACGGGCGCTTCCAGAACTGGTACGTCAACCTGGAGGAGCCCGGCGTCCGCTGGGACGACGGCGCGGTGGCCGGTGTCGACATGGTCGACCAGGACCTCGACGTGGTGGTGTACCCGGACCTGAGCTGGGAGTGGAAGGACGAGGACGAGTTCGCCGAGCGGCTGGCGTTCCCGGAGCACTACTGGGTGGCAGACGAGAAGGCGGTACGCGCCGAGGGTGAGCGGGTGATCCGGATCGCCGAGGCGGGCGCGTTCCCGTTCGACGGCACCTGGTGCGACTTCACCCCGCCCGCGGAATGGGATGTACCGGACGAACTTCCGCCGGGGTGGGACCGCCCGCCGGTGCGCTGAGCGGGTGTCGTCCGTCACGGCCCGACCCGCCGCGGGCGTGGTGTCCGGGTCCGGTGTGAGAGTTCCGGGGCGGATCTGGCAGAATGGTTCGCTGGTATCCGGCGCGCGTCCGGCGCCCTCTAACCCGGGCGCGTCGCCAGTTCACCGAGCAGTCTCCGGCCCAAACCCCACTGTGCCGGTCGGCGCTCACCCGCCACACCGCCCGTACGGGCCGGTGAGATCGCAACAGGAGCGAAACAACTGTGGCCGTAAAGATCCGGCTCCTGCGGATGGGCAAGATCCGCAACCCGCAGTACCGCATCGTCATCGCCGACTCGCGCACCAAGCGTGACGGTCGCGCGATCGAGTTCGTCGGTGTGTACCAGCCGAAGGAAGACCCTTCGGTGATCGAGGTCAAGTCGGAGCGGGTCCAGTACTGGCTCTCGGTCGGCGCCCAGCCGAGCGAGGCCGTGCAGCG
Organism: Micromonospora sp. HB375; assembly: GCF_017872985.1. NCBI lineage: Bacteria > Bacillati > Actinomycetota > Actinomycetes > Micromonosporales > Micromonosporaceae > Micromonospora > Micromonospora sp. HB375. Next base: position 1,343,863 of record NZ_JAGGJO010000001.1, read on the forward strand.
CCTGCTGGAGCTGACCGGCGACTGGCAGAAGTTCAAGGGCCTGCCGGCCCCGCCGCCGCTGAAGGTCGCCCCTGAGCGGGCCGACCGCAAGGCGGCGTACGAGGCCGAGGCGAAGGCCGCCGCCGGCGTGGCGGACACCCCGGCCAAGCCGGCCAAGAAGGCCGCCGCCAAGGCGGAGGAGCCGAAGGCCGAGGCCAAGGAGCAGACCGGTGCCGAGTCCGGCGAGCAGGCCTGACATGCCGCTGCGTCCCGCTCTGGAGCACCTGGTCAAGGGCATCGTCGACCACCCGGACGACGTCCGGGTGCGGATGGTCGACTCCCGTCGGGGCAAGCGCCTCGAAGTCCGCGTGCACCCCGAGGACCTCGGCACGGTGATCGGGCGGTCCGGCCGGACCGCCAAGGCGCTGCGCCAGGTGATCGGGTCCATCGGCGGGCGTGGGGTACGCGTCGACATCGTCGACTCGTACTGATGCTTCTCGTCGTCGGCCGGATCGGTAAGCCGCACGGCATCCGCGGTGAGGTCACCGTGGAGGTGCGTACCGACGAGCCCGAAGCACGGTTCGCCCCCGGTTCGGTGTTGACCACCGAGCCGGGGGTCACCCCGTCGGAGCCCGGCGCCTGGCGGGTGCCGCCGACGCTCACCGTCGAGTCGGCCCGCTGGCACCAGGGGCGGCTGCTCGTCGCCTTCGAGGGCGTGCTGGAGCGCAACGTCGCCGAGGCGCTGCGCAACACGCTGCTCGGCGTGGACAGCGCCGACGTCGCCCCGCCGGAGGACCCGGAGGAGTTCCACGACCACCAGCTGGTCGGGCTCGCCGTGGTCACCCGCGACGGGGAGCACGTGGGCGAGGTGGCCCGCATCGACCACGCGCCCGCGTCCGACATGCTGGTGCTGCGGCGGCCCGAGGGGCGTACCGCGCTGGTCCCGTTCGTCAAGGCGATCGTGCCCGAGGTGGATCTGGCCGGCGGTCGCGTCGTCGTCGACCTGCCCGACGGCCTGCTCGATCTCTAGCTCTCGACCTCCGGCTGGAGCCACCGCATGCGCGTCGACATCGTGTCGATCTTCCCTGAGTACTTCGCCCCGCTGGACCTGTCGCTGATCGGCAAGGCCCGCGCGAACGGCACGCTGCGGCTGGCAGTACACGATCTGCGGACCTGGACCCACGACGTGCACCGCACCGTCGACGACACGCCCTACGGCGGCGGTCCCGGCATGGTCATGCGGCCGGAGCCGTGGGGCGAGGCGCTGGACGCGCTGGCCCCGGGCGAGCTGAGCCCGGACGGGCACACGCTGCCCCGGCTGATCGTGCCGTCCCCGGCCGGCGTCCCGTTCACCCAGGCCCTGGCGCACGAGCTGGCCGCCGAGTCGCACCTGCTGTTCGCCTGCGGCCGGTACGAGGGCATCGACCAGCGGGTGCTGGATCACGCGGCGACCCGGATGCCGGTGACCGAGGTCTCCCTGGGTGACTACGTGCTCTTCGGCGGCGAGGTGGCAGTGCTGGTGATCCTGGAGGCGGTCACCCGGCTGCTGCCCGGGGTGCTGGGCAACGCCGGCTCGCTGGACGAGGAGTCACACGCGCACGGGCTGCTGGAGGCCCCGCTCTACACGAAGCCGGCGACCTGGCGCGGGCTGGACGTGCCGGAGGTGCTGCGCTCCGGCGACCACGGCCGGATCGCCCGCTGGCGACGGGACGAGGCGCTGCTGCGCACGGCCGGGCGCCGCCCCGACATGATCGGCGCGCTGGCCCCGGAGACGCTCGACAAGCGGGACCGGGCGACGCTGGACCGGGGCGGATTTTCCCCGCCACCGGGGCATGTGGCAAAGTAGAGGGGTTGCCGCATCCGTCCACGCCGTGGGCGGCTGCGAGGACCCTCGACCGGGGCCGGTCTCGCCGGTCACCACCCGGGGGTCAGAATCACCCATCCGCGCATCGACTGACGATGCGCCGTGAGCCTCACGAGGACGCAGCGATGAACATCCTGGACGCCCTTGACGCCCAGTCGAAGCGTACCGACCTGCCCGACTTCCGTGCCGGTGACACCGTCAAGGTGCACGCGCGGGTCGTCGAGGGCAACCGCTCCCGGGTCCAGATCTTCCAGGGCGTCGTCATCCGCCGCCAGGGTGACGGCCTGCGTGAGACCTTCTCGGTCCGCAAGGTCAGCTTCGGTGTCGGCGTGGAGCGGACCTACCCGCTCAACGGCCCGGGCATCGACCGGATCGAGGTCGTGACCCGCGGTGACGTGCGTCGCGCCAAGCTCTACTACCTGCGTGAGCTGCGGGGCAAGAAGGCCAAGATCAAGGAGCTGCGGGAGAAGCAGCCGGCGAACTGATTCGCGTTCGCCACGCCGCCCGGCCTGCGCGGATGTCGTATCGACCAGACCGCATTACCCTGGTCGGTACGGGCGCAGCCGGACGGTGCGAAACGGTCCACTACCGCCCGTGGGGTCTCGAAGGAGACTCCCGGGCGGTAGTGTCGTTTCCGCGGACCGGAGAGTGGCATGGTGCAGATGGTTGACGAGGACGGCGCCGTCGATCCCTGGCGCCGGCGGGCCCGGCGCGGGCGTCGCCAGATGCCGCTCTGGCAGGAGCTTCCGCTGCTCCTCATCGTGGCGTTCTGCCTGGCGGTGCTGATCCGCACGTTCCTGCTCCAGGCGTTCTTCATCCCCTCCGGGTCGATGGAGAACACGCTGCTCGTCGGCGACCGGGTGCTCGTCAACAAGGTCGTCTACGACGTCCGCGACCCGGTCCGCGGCGAGGTGGTGGTGTTCCGCGGCACCGACCGCTGGGTCGCCCAGGAGGCGCCCGCGCCGCCCACCAACTTCGCCGGCCAGGTCAGCCGCACGCTCGGTGACCTGGTGGGCGTCAGCCGCCCCGGTGAGAAGGACTTCATCAAGCGGGTCATCGGCGTGCCGGGCGACAAGATCTGGTGCTGCGACGACGGCCGCGTGGTGGTCAACGGGGTGCCGCTGGACGAGCAGGCGTACGTCTCCGAGGACTCCCCGCTCGAGCTTCCGCCCAATCCGAAGGAATGCCGGTCCCGGCAGTTCACCGAGGTGGTGGTGCCGCCGGGGCAGATCTTCGTGATGGGTGACCACCGGCTGGTCTCGCAGGACGCCCGATGTCAGGGGCCGGTGCCGATCGAGAACGTGATCGGTCGCGCCTTCATGATCGTCTGGCCGTCGCAGCGGTGGACCACCCTGCCCGTACCGGAGACGTTCGCGGACGTGCCGCGCGCGGACGCCGCGGCTGCCTCCGGCCCGGTCCCGGTGGATCCCGACCCGGTGGGCGGAGTCGTCCTGATCGTGCCGGTCGTGGCGACGCTCACGGTTCTCGCGGGTTCGGGGCGACTGCGCCGCACCCGGGGACGTAGGCTCCTCCCGTGATCGACGAGCAGACCGAGAAGCCGCGCAACTCCTTCTGGAAGGAGCTGCCCATCCTCCTGGGTGTGGCGATCCTGGTCGCAGTGCTGGTTCGCGCCTTCGTGCTGCAGACCTTCTTCATCCCGTCGCCGTCCATGGAGAACACCCTCAAGATCGACGATCGGGTGCTGGTCAACAAGCTGGTCTACGACTTCCGCTCGCCGCACCGGGGCGAGGTGATCGTCTTCAAGGCGCCCACCGAGTGGAGCGGCAACCCCGACGGTGAGGACTTCATCAAGCGGGTGATCGGCGTCGGCGGCGATCACGTGGTCTGCTGCGACCGTACGGGCGGGCAGGACCGGCTGGTCATCAACGGCAAGCCGGTCGACGAGCCGTTCATCTTCCCCGGCAACAAGCCCGCCGACCAGGACTTCGACATCACCGTGCCGAAGGGCCGGCTGTGGGTCATGGGTGACCACCGGGAGGCCTCCGGCGACTCGCTGGAGCACTGGCAGCAGTCCGGCGAGGACATCACCGTCGCCACCATCCCGGAGGGCGAGGTCGTCGGGCGGGCTTTCACCATCTTCTGGCCGGTCAGCCGCGCCACCTGGCTCAGCGTGCCGAAGCAGTTCGAAGGGATCCCCAATCCCTGACCCGACGGCTTCCGCGCGCCCCCACGCCCACCCCCGGCCGCCGGCGGGAGGGCGTGGTCGTTCGTCGCAGCCGTCTGGCAGGCTGGTGCGGTGACCGTCTACACCCCTCGTCGCGCGGCCCGGGTGCTGCTGGTCGACGCGTCCGACCGGGTGCTGCTCTTCGAGGGCAGTGATCCGGCCCGGCCGGGTCACCGCTACTGGTTCACCCCCGGCGGCGGGCTGGACCCGGGGGAGGCCCCGGCCGACGGTGCGGCCCGTGAGCTGGCCGAGGAGACCGGCCTGCGGCTGGCCCCGGCCGAGCTGGGCGCGCCGGTCTGGTCGGAGACCGTCGAGTTCCCGTTCGACGGCGTCTGGTACCGCCAGGAGCAGCAGTTCTACCTGGTCCGGGTGGCGGGCTGGGAGGTCGACACCACCGGATTCAACGACGTCGAGCGCGCGAGCGTGCACGGGCACCGCTGGTGGACGGTGACCGACCTGGCCGCCACCGCCGAGCGCTACTACCCGCCGGACCTGCCGGGCCGGCTCGGCGCCGTGCTGGTGGGAGGCGGCGCATGCTGACCCCGCCGCGCACGGTGGTGCGCCGTGACGGCGGCCTCTACGCGCTGGAGCGGGCCCTGCAACGGCGGGGCTTCCGCTACGTCGCGGGCGCCGACGAGGCGGGCCGGGGCGCCTGCGCCGGGCCGCTGGTCGCCGCCGCCGCGATCCTGCCCGAGGGGCGCCGGGGCGAGATCGACGAGCTGGCCGACTCCAAGCTGCTCACCCCGGCCGCCCGGGAGCGCGTCCACGACGAGGTGGTGGCGCGGGCCCTGGCGTACGCCGTGGTGGTCATCCCGGCCGAGGAGGTGGACGCCCGCGGGTTGCACGTGTGCAACCTCGCCGCGATGCGCCGGGCGCTCGCCTCGCTGACCACCCGCCCGGAGTACGTGCTGACCGACGGCTTCGGCGTCGACGGGCTCGACGTTCCGGGGCTGGCGGTCTGGAAGGGCGATCGGGTGGCCGCCTGCGTGGCGGCGGCCAGTGTGCTCGCCAAGGTCACCCGGGACCGGATCATGGTGGAACTGGACGGGCGGTTCCCCGGCTACGGCTTCGCCGAACACAAGGGCTACATCACCGCCGAGCACAGCGCCGCGCTGCGCGCGCTCGGGCCCTGCCGGGAGCACCGCTTCTCGTACGTGAACGTGGCCGCCGTCTCCGGACGGGACGGCCGGCCTCCCCGCGCCCGCCGCCCGGCGGGCGCCGACGTGGTGTCGCCCGAGCCCGTGGCCGGGCTGCCGGGACTCGGGGCCGGCGCGTTCGCCGGGCACCCGGACGAGCCGATGGGGCGCTCCGGCGCGCCAGGGGGTACCGTCGGCGTGGCGTTGGGCGAGCAGCCGCGACCTCCGGCGTCGGTGGGGGAAGATGTGGTCATGGAAGGCGGAGTGCGATGAGCGCGGAAGATCTCGAGAAGTACGAGACCGAGATGGAGCTGCAGCTCTACCGGGAGTACCGCGACATTGTCCGCCAGTTCTCCTACGTGGTGGAGACCGAGCGCCGTTTCTATCTGGCGAACCAGGTCGACCTGCACGTCCGCAACTCGGACGGCGAGGTCTACTTCGAGGTCGAGATGCACGACGCCTGGGTGTGGGACATGTACCGGCCTGCCCGTTTCGTCAAGAACGTCCGAGTAATGACGTTCAAGGATGTCAATGTGGAAGAGCTCGAAAAGCCCGACATCTCGCTTCCCGCAGATTCCGGATTCGGGAGCTGAGCCGGAGCGGCCCGCCGCCCGGATCACCGCTCCGGCACCACCACTTCCACCCGCTGCACCAGGTTGTTCGCGAACCCGCCCCGGTTCCACGGCTGCTCGACCGGCTGAGTGCGCCCCGAGGCGTCGGTCGCCCGGGCGCCCAGCACGTACCGCCCCGGGGTCGCCGTCCAGCTCACCGACCATCGACGCCACGCCCACTCGCCGCCGGCCGGCTCGTCCAGGACCGCCGGCGCCCACGTGCCGCCACCGTCCATCGTCACCTCGACCGACGTCACCGGCGCGTGCCCCGACCAGGCCCGGCCGTCCACCGTGCACAGCCCCGGCCGCACCACCCGGGTCCGGGACATGAAGTCCGGGAACCCGGGCGGGCGCACCAGGGCACGCGGTTCGATCCGGGTCACCGGCACGCCCGGGTCGTCGGCGTCGCGCCGCAACCGGTAGGCCACCGCGTTCTGGTAGCCGTCGAACGGCTCGGTCGTCACCGTGATGTCGCGCAGCCACTTCACGTGCGCCATGCCGTACCAGCCGGGCACGATCAGCCGCAGCGGCGCGCCGTGCTGCGGCAGCAGGGGAGCGCCGTTCATCTCGTACGCCAGCAGCACCTCCTCGCGCAGCGCGTCGGCCACCGGCAGCGCCCGCTGGTAGTCCTGCTCGACGCCGCGCTCGATCCCGTGGTCCGCCCCGGTGAACACCACGTCCACCGCGTCGCCGGACAGCCCGGCCTCGCGCAGCAGCGGCGCCAGCGGGGTACCGGTCCACTCGGCGTTGCCCACCGCCTCCACCAGCCAGGGCTGGCTCACCGGGCGGGGCCGCAGCAGCGCCCGGCCGTTGCCCGCGCACTCCAGCGTCACCCGGTGGGTCACCCGGGGCCGGTCACGCAGCGCCGCCAGCTCCAGCCGCAGTGGACGCTGCACCGCGCCGGACACGCTCAGCGCGTACGCGGCCGGGTCGACGTCCGGGATGTCGTAGTGGATGAGCAGGTAGTGCAGGCCCGCCGGGGTCACGTCGTAGCGCAGCGCCTCCAGCGGGATGCCGTGGTTGCGCGCGGCGAGCTGGAGCTCCTCGGCGCTGATCGCCTCGTCCGGTCCGGCGACCCGGGCGGGCCGGCTCGCGTCGTCCACTGTGGTCATGCCTGCTCCGTCCGCTCCAGCACGTCGTAGCCCACGAACGTGAACATCCGTGCACCCGGCACCAGCGGGCGCGGGGTGCCGGTGAAGCGGTGCGCGCCGACCCCCACACCGTCGGCCGGGCTGCCCACCGCGACCGGCTCGAAGCCCTCCTCGGCGAACCACTCGCAAATCACCGGCACCAGATCCGGCTCGCGCCGGTGCCGCGTCCACAGCACCATGCCGCCGGTGGCGCAGAGCGAGGCGCAGTGCCGCACCGTCGCCCGGATGTCGTCGTCGGTGATGTTGCCGAAGATGCCGCAGACCAGCACCAGATCGGCCGGGGCCAGATCGGCGTAGCCGTCGGTCAGCGCGGCGTCCCCGGTCACCACCTGCACGCCGGTGAGCCCCGCGTCGGCGGCGGCGCGGCGGGCCAGATCGGCGTTGCGCGGGTCCAGCTCGACCAGGCGGGCGGTCACGTCGGCGCCCCGGGGGTGAGCGGCCAGCGCCGGGATCAGGTCACGGCCCTGACCGGCGCAGAGACTCAGCGCGCGCAGCGGACCGGGCGGCGCGGCGTCGAGGGCGTCGGCGACACGCCGCCGCACCTCGGCGAGCCGCCGGGCCAGTGCGGACTCGGGCTGGTCGTAGTCGCGGTGCCAGGCGTACCAGTCCTTCGTCACCCGGCCAGCATAGGCGTCCCGGCCGTAGCAGATCCGCCCCGATTTCGGCGCTCGTCCACAGTGGGGGCGTCGTCCACAGGACGACCGCGTGGCGCGCGCGGGGCAGCACGCGGACGGTCAGGGTACGCGGTGTGCGTATCCCCATCGGTCGGGCCGGCAGGGGCCTGCTGCTTGTGCTCGTGCTCGCCTTCTGGTTGCCGGGCGTCCCCGCGGCGAGCCTTGACAGGCCGGTGGCGGCGGGCGGCTCGGCGGCGGTCCTTGACGGGCCGGACGTCACGACGGGATACCGGGGCGCGCCCGGCGGGCCGGCGATCGCCGGACGGTTCCGGTGGCCGCTGCCCGGTCCACCCCGCGTGGCACGTGGGTTCGACCCGCCGCCGCAGCCGTGGATGTCCGGGCACCGGGGCGTGGACCTGGCAGACGCGCCCGGCGCGCAGGTCCGCTCGGTTGGCGCCGGGACCGTCCTGTTCGCCGGCTCGGTCGCCGGCCGGCCGGTCCTCACCGTCGGCCACCACGACGGGCTGCGCACCACCTACGAGCCGGTCCGGTCCCGGGTCACCGCCGGCACCCGGGTCGACGCCGGCACCCCGATCGGTGACCTGCTCGCCGGGCATCCCGGCTGCGCCGAGGCGGCCTGCCTGCACTGGGGGCTGCGACGCGGCGCCGAGTACCTGGATCCGCTGGCGCTGCTCGGGCTCGGCCGGGTCCGGCTGCTGCCGCTCGACCCGGGAGCCGACGCCGGTCCCCTGAGTCGTGGCGCCGCCGCCGGCTTCGGCCGGATGCGCCGCTCAGCGCTGGGCGAGCAGCGTGGGCAGCCGGACGGCCAGCCGGTCGTACTCGTCGGGGGTGTTGTAGACCTGGCCGCACAGCCGTAGGTAGCCGCGCCCGTTCCAGCCGGCCACCGACACCTCGGCGGAGAGCCGGTCGGCGATCCGGGCCCGCAGCTCCCGGGCCGCGTCAAGTGTCGTCGCGACGCCCGGCGGCAGCGGCACCAGACGCATGGCGACCGCCGGTCCGCCGGGCTCCGGCAGCCGCTCGGGCGCCACACCCAGCGCGTCCCCGACGACCCGTTGCCCGTACGCGGCCAGCGCCGCGTTGTGCGCCAGTACCCGGTCGACGCCGAGGCTGCGCAGTGTGAACAGGCCCACCGGGGCGGCCAGCCAGCCGGTGTAGTCGAGCGTCGCCTGCCATTCCACCCGGGTCGGGAAGCCGCTGTCCTGCTCCCACGAGACGACGAGCGGCTGGATCTTCTCCCGCCACTGCGGCGCCACCACGAGCACGGCGGTGCCGCGCGGTGCGTACGCCCACTTGTGCAGGTTGCCCACCCAGAAGTCGGCGCCGATCGACGCGACGGTAGCCGGCAGCATGCCCGGCGCGTGCGCGGCGTCCACCAGCACCGGCACGCCCTGCTCGCGGGCCACCGCGACGAGCGCGGCGGCCGGAAACAGCCGGGCGGTCGGCGAGGTCAGCTGGTCGACGATGAGCAGCCGGGTACGCCCGGGGCGCAACCCGGCGCGGACGATCTCGACCACCTCCTCGTCGGTGGCGGCCAACGGCACCGGCAGGGTGCGCGACACCGCCCCCGTGCGGGCGCACTCCCGCGCGATCGAGAGGGCCACTGCCCCGTAGCCGTGGTCGGTGGTCAGGACCTCGTCGCCGGGGCGCAGCGCCAGCGACTGCAACACGACCGCCGCGCCGGCGGTGACGTTGCCGACCAGCGCGGTGCCGTCCGGGTCCGCGCCGAGGAACGCGGCCAGGTGTCGGCGGGCGTGGGCGATCCGGTCGACCAGGCCCTGGGTGAAGAACCGCAGCGGGTTGGCCTCCATCTCGTCGCGCAGGCGCTGCTGGGCGCGCTGCACGGCGATCGGCACGGCGCCGAACGAGCCGTGGTTGAGGTGGCTGACGGAGGGATCGAGGGAGAAGAGCAGCCGAGCACCGGGAATCGGCTCGGGCGGCTGCGGCACCGTCATCCATCGATCCTAGCCCGAGATGGATCATCACCCGGCGGGATTCCGCCGGTCAGGCGCGGGGGTGCGCCTGCCGGTACGCCGCGCGCAGCCGCTCCACCGACACGTGCGTGTAGATCTGCGTGCTCGCCAGCGACGAGTGCCCGAGCAACTCCTGCACCGCCCGCAGGTCCGCGCCGCCTTCGAGCAGGTGGGTGGCGGCCGAGTGACGCAGCCCGTGCGGCGTCACCCGGGGCACCCCGGCGGCCTCGGTCCAGTCGGCCACGATCCGCCGCGCGGTGGTCGGGTTGAGCCGCCCGCCCCGCGCCCCGAGCAGCAGCGCCCGGCCCGAGCCGGGCGTCGCCAGCGTCGGCCGCCCGACGCTCAGCCACGCATCGAGCGCCCGCTGCGCCGGCACCCCGTAGGGCACCGACCGCTCCCGGCCGCCCTTGCCGAGTACGCGCACCACCCGGCGGCCCTGGTCGACGTCGGTCACGTCCAGGCCGCACGCCTCGCTGATCCGTACCCCGGTGCCGTAGAGCAGTTCGAGCAGCAGCCGGTCACGCAGCAGCACCGCCTCGGGCGTGTCCGCGCCCGGTGCTCCCTCGGGTTGCGGGGCGTCGGCGGGCCGGGCCGCCTCCATCAGGGCGGCGGCCTGGTCGGCCCGCAGCACGGTGGGCAGTTCGCGCCGGGCCCGAGGGCTCGCCAGCGGCGCGGCGATGTCGTCGGCGAGCAGGCCGGTGCGGTGCGCCCAGGCGCTGAACGTCCGGGCCGCGGCGGCGCGGCGGGCCATCGTCGTCCGGGCCGCGCCCATGGTCCGCTGTTTCGCCAGCCAGCTGCGCAGCACGGCGAGGTCCAGCTCCGGCAGCTCGGCGCAGCCCATCCGGACCGCGTGGTCGAGCAGCGACACGAGATCCGTGACGTACGCGCGAACGGTGTGGACGGACCGGTTGCGCACCCGCGACAGGTGGTCGGCGAAGTCGTCCACCGCTTCGCGCATCGACGCGGGCAGCTCCTCGTGCGCGTCCCGGGTGCCGCGCTGCCGCTTGCTCACCGCGGCACCCCGACCTGGCGCACGCGGTCGTAACGGAGGCGGACAGCGATCACCGGTCCAGCGTACGGCCGGAGCGCCGCCGCGCGCTGAGCCGCCGCACGCCTTCACCGCGCCGGCCGGGCCGTCGGCGCCGCCGTGGCCGCGGTGTGCCGTGCGCCGCCGCGCCAGTGCCTTCCGGCGTGACGATCGCGCCGCGCCGAGCAGGGTGGCTAAACCGGGCCTGGACAGAGGAAACTCATGCTGCGGCCAGGCACAGGGCGGCAACCGGACGGCAGCGTGGCTGAGCCGGCGCGCCCCACGGGTGGCCGATCCGGCCGCGATCGGACAGCCGCGTCCCGCGACGGTGACGCCCGGTACGAAAAGGGGCCGAGAGTGGGAGTGGACGCGGTCCTCTACCGACAGATATCGGCGGGCAGCAGTCGTCGCCGGCCCGCGTACGTCTCGATCGAGGTCGTCGCGGATCCGCAGGACGTGCTGCTCGGTCTGCTGGCGCGGGTCCGCGGCGGTGGCCGGACGCCGCTGCTGGATCGCGTCGACCCGCTCGGCGAGCTGACAGTCGACACCGATCGGATGTCGCAGTTGCTCGCCGACCTGCGGTGCCTGGCCGAGGTGGCCGGGGCGCCGGCGGAGGCCGACCACATCCGCCGGCTGGCCCGGCTGGCCCGCCGCTGCGCGGAGCGCCGAGACACCGAGATCCGGTTCGAGGGCGACTGACGATCGCGCGTCCCGTCGCCGTGCCGTGCCGTGCCGGCTCAGGCTTCGGCCGGCTGCCGCGTGGCCCGGATCCGGCGCGTGCCCCACACGATCAGCAGGACTCCGGCCACGAACAGCGCCGGACCGGCGACGAAGCCGATGTCCCGGATCATCAGGTCGATGTCGTGCTGCTTCTCCGCCTCGGCCTTCTGCGCCTCGTAGGAGCCGTCGCCCGCGCCGAACATGCACCGGTCCCGGGGCGTCATCACATCCTCGCCGCACATCGTCGGGCCGTTCGGGTCGTAGTCGCCGATGTCGCGGTGGGACAGGATCGCGAAGAACACCACGAAGAGGCTGACCACGACCAGCATGCCGCCGAACGCACGACGCCCCGACCCGGGTGGGCCGGCCGCCGGGTTGCGGCGCGAGGTCTCCTGCGTGCTCATCGGCCGCCTCCGCGCGTCGGCGGGATGGCCGACGCCGGCCCGGCGAGCCGCACCTCGGCGCCGGACTCCGACCATTGTGGACATGTGCGACGGTTCGCTGCCCCAGTCATCCTTCTCCCCGTGACGGCGCCCGGCGTCCGGCCGGGGCGCGATCGTTCCCGCAACGGCTTCCGCCGCGCGCGAAATGGTGATCCTAGAAGACCGGGGCCGGTCCCACGGCCCCGTCGCCGGGCGGTTGCGAGGGGGTACGCGCCGCCTGTCACGTCGGGCCGGCCGCCGGCGGGGCGAGCGCGTAGCCGCCGTCGCGACGAACCACCATCGTCAGTTCCTCCAGCAGGGACAGCTTGCGCATCGCGGTACGCAGGTCCACGCCGGCCCGGGCGGCGACGCTCTCCAGGTCGAGCGCCCGGCGGCGGGGCAACGCCTCCAGCACCTGGGTGGCCTCCTCGTCGAGCCGGTCCCGTGGGCGCTCGGGCGCTCGGGCCGGCGGGGCCAGGTCGTAGCCGATCCGCCCCACCTCCTCCAGCACGTGCGCGAGGCCGGTGACCAGCCGGGCGTCCGGCCGCTCGCGCAGCACCTCGTGCCCGCCGACCGACATCGCGGAGGTGACCGGCCCGGGAACCACCATGGCGTGGCGCCGGAGGCCGAGCGCCCGGTTGAGCGTCTGGGTGGCGCCGCTGCGCGCCGCCGCCTCCACCAGCACCGTGCCGCGTGTCGCCGCCGCTATCACCCGGTTGCGGATGAGGAACCGGGGCCGCAGCGGCTCCGCGCCCGGCATCCACTCGCTGACCAGGAGGCCGGTCTCGGCGATCCGGTCGAACAGCGCGGCGTTGCCCATCGGGTACGGGCGGTCCACCCCGCACGCCAGCACGGCGACGGTGCGCCCGCCCGCTGTCAACGCGCCGCGATGTGCGGCGGAGTCGATGCCGAACGCCCCGCCCGACACCACAGTCCACTCCCGGTCGGCCAGGCCGTAGCCCAGCTCGGTGGCGATGTGTGAGCCGTAGGGGGTGGCCGCCCGGGCGCCGACCACCGCCACCGAGTGCGCCAGCGTCTCGCCGAGCGGCCACGCCCCGCGTACCCAGAAGCAGAGCGGCGGGTCGGTCTCCACATCGACCCGGCGGGTGGCGCCGGGCAGCGCCAGTCGCCGGAGGTCACGGACCTGGGCCGGCCACTCGTCGTCGTCCGGGGTGACCAGCCGGGCGCCCAGCCGCTCACCACGGGCCAGCGCCTCGGCCGCGACCGCCCGGGCGTCACCTGCAGCGGCCCGCGCCGCCACGGCCGAGCGCAGGGTCCGCTCCGGCGCGCCACCGGACAGCAGCAGGTCCAGCGCGGCGACCGGGCCGATCCGCTGCACCAGGGCGTACACGGATCGGGTGCCGGGCTCGGCGAGCCAGGTGAGCGCGACCCGCGCCAGCTTGGTTTCTTCGGTGCTCACGCGGCCTCTCCCGTCCGCAGTTGGATGGCCTCCGCGACGTCGTCGTGGCCGGGGCGGTCCCGCCCGTCCAGGTCCGCGATGGTCCAGGCGAGCCGCAGTACGCGGTCGTAGCCGCGCGCGGACAGCGAACCGGTGTCGAGCCGGTGCCGCAGGTCCGCGGTGACCCGGGCCGGCAGGTGCCACGGCGGGCGGCGCAGGTACGGGCCGGGGACGTCGGCGTTGACCCGGTGCCCGGTGGCCGCCCAGCGGTCGGCGGCGGCTCGTCGTGCGGCGGCGACCCGGGCGGCGACGGTGGCCGAGGACTCGTGCGCGGCATCGGTACGCAACAGTTCCGCCGCGCGTACCGCCTGCAGCCGGACCTGCACGTCCACCCGGTCGAGCAGCGGCCCCGACAGCCGGCCCAGGTAGCGCCGCCGGGCCAGCGGTGTGCACTCGCAGTCGACGTCGCCGGACGGCTTCGCGCACGGGCAGGGGTTGGCGGCCAGCACCAGTTGCGTGCGGGCCGGGTACTCGGTCGCGCCGCGCGTGCGTGCCACACGTACCCGGCCGCTCTCCAGCGGCTGCCGCAACGCCTCCAGCGCGCCCTTGCCGAACTCGGGCGCCTCGTCGAGGAACAGAACCCCGCGGTGGGCCAGCGACACCGCGCCGGGACGGGCCAGCCCGGAGCCGCCACCGACGAGGGCAGGCACCGTGGCGGTGTGGTGGGGCGCCTGGAACGGGGGACGGCGCAGCAGCCCGCCGCCGGGCGGCAGCAGGCCGGCGATCGAGTGCAGCGCGGTCACCTCCAGGGCGGCCTCGTCGTCCAGCTCGGGCAGCACCGACGGCAGCCGCTCGGCGAGCATGGTCTTGCCGGCGCCGGGCGGGCCAAGCAGCGCAAGGTGATGACCGCCGGCGGCGGCGATCTCCAGCGCGCGCCGCCCGAGCGGCTGGCCGGCCACGTCGGCGAGATCCGGCCCGGGTGGGGTCCCGGCCGGGGCCGGAGCGGGCGGGGCGAGCAGTGGCGCGCCGGTGCGGACGTGTGCGACGAGCCGGTGCAGCGTGTCGACGGCGTGCACCCGTACGCCGGGGATGACCGCCGCCTCGGCGGCGTTGCCGGCGGGTACGACGACCCGGGTGTGCCCGGCGCGGGCTGCGGCGGCGACCATGGGCAGCGTGCCGCGTACCGGGCGCACCGCGCCGTCGAGGCCGAGTTCGCCGAGCACGACAGTGGCGTCCAGCGCCACCGGCGGCAGCTCACCCGAGCCGGCGAGCACGGCGACGGCGATAGCCAGGTCGAACGCCGAGCCGTACTTGGGCAGCGTGGCGGGGAGCAGATTGAGCGTGATCCGCCGGTTGGGCCACTTCTGGCCGGAGTTGACGATCGCGGCACGGACCCGGTCGCGCGCCTCGTGCAGCGCGGTGTCGGGCAGACCGGAGATGATCACGGCGGGCAGGCCGGGGGCGAGGTCGGCCTCGACCTCGACGAGGTGACCGGCGACTCCGGCCAGGCCCACGCTCAGCACTTTCGCGTACCCCATGTCAGAACGCGCCGCGCAGGTGCTCGACCCGGGCGGGGCCGGTGAGCGGGAGCCGGACGGACAGCACGTCGAAGCGGACCTCGTCGGCGGTGGTGCCGGTCTCGGCGAGCCACCGGGCGGCCAGGCCGCGCAGCCGGCGGGCCTTGGCCGGGACGACGGCCTCGGCGGGGGAGCCGAACTGCTCGCTGCGGCGGGTCTTGACCTCGCAGATGGCCAGGACCGGGCCCTCCCAGGCGATGATGTCGATCTCGCCCTCGGGGCAGCGCCAGTTGCGGGCGACCGGGCGCAGGCCCGTCTCGATCAGGTGCCGCAGCGCGCACCGCTCGCCGTACGCGCCGACGGCTCGGTTCCGGTTCGTCATGCCGGCCAGGATGCGTGCGGCGGGTCCGGCGGAGGGGATGCGCGGATTCGGCCTGTGGACGAGGACCGTTCTGTGGACGGGCTCACGATCATGCGCCCGACGTGCTACGGCTGCGTCTGCGACCCGCTGCCGCCAGGTATACGGCGGTCCTGTTCCTGGGCGACCGGGCCCCGGCCCGGGGCCGCGCGCCGTATCTTGCTCCCGCCGGGTGTCGCAGCCGGCAACGGCGGAGGGAGTCTCGCGGTGTTCGCAGTGGACAGGCGGTGGCGGTTGGTAGCGGTGGTGACGGCGGGCCTGTTGGCCGTCGCGGCGCTTGCGTGGCTGCTCTGGCCCGAGCCCGCCCCGCCGCCCCGGGAACGGCAGTACCGGGCGTTCACGGCCTGCATGCTGACCGACGACCGGGGTCTGGCAGGGCCCGAGGCGGCGGCCAGCTGGCAGGGGATGCAACGGGCGTCGTCGGCCACCTCGATCAAGATCCAGCATTTGGCGGTGGTCGGAAAGCAGACGCCGGAGAATGCCGAGGGTTTCTTCAACACGCTCGGCGTCCAGCGCTGCCGGATGGTGGTCGCGGTGGGCGCAGCCCCGGTCGCGGCCCTGGTCGCGGGGCACAAGCGCTTCCCCGACGTGCAGTACCTCGTGGTCGGCGTGTCGCCGGACCCGGCCGTTCCGGCGGTGTCCGGCGAATCGGCCGAGGATCTGGCGGCGGGCGTGGAGCGCCAGGTGGCCTCCGCCGCCGATCGATGATCTTCAAGATTGACCGTTGCTTTTTCAGTAAACGTCCAGGAAGCTTCCGCTGGGTTCGATTACCACGGGGGAGGCTGCCATGGGCGGTCAATACGATCCTGCCCTGCGCCCGACGGCGGCCAGGCAGATCTCGGTGCGAAGCGGCGTGCGCCGAGTCGCGACAGTGCTGATCCTGGCGCTGGCGCTGCTCACCGCAGCACCACGTGAGCCGCTGCCGCCGGTCGCCGGAGACGGATGGCCGACCAGTTGGCTCACCGACATGCTGTCGCTGCGTCCGTCGTGGGGCGCCGAACCGCCCACCCCGAAGCAGAAAGCGGGCCGGGCGCCCGGCGGGCACTACGTCGCTGCGGCGCGCGACCGCGCCCGGCCCAGCGGCGAGCGGGCCAAGGGGGAGCTGCCCCGTTTCCAGCCTCACCGGCCGGCCGGACAGGTGCGCCAGACCGGTCCCGGACGGCAGGGTTACCAGCCCCGTACCAGCAAGCGGTTGCCCGCGGCGTCGACCACCACATCGGACGTCTTCCAGAACGCCGACGGGTCGGTCACCCGGCGCGTCTACCAGCGGCCGGTCAACTGGCGCGACGCCGACGGCACCTGGCGCTCCATCGACCCGGCGATCGTCCGGCGGCCCGACGGGCGCTTCACCGTCAAGGCGCATCCTCTCGGCGTCACCTTCGCCGCCGCCGGTGAGCCCGGGCAACCCCTGGTCGACCTGAGGCTCGACGACGACCGCAGCCTCGGCTTCGACCTGGCCGGCGCCGTTGCGCCCACCGCCCGGGTGAACGGCAACGAACTCACCTACGAACGCGCGTTGCCGGACGTGGACGTCACGATGGCCGTGACCGGAACCGACGTCAAGGAAACGCTGGTCCTGCACTCGGCGAAGGCACCCACCGAGTACGTCTATCCGCTGCGCCTGCGTGGGCTGACCGCCGGTATCGACACCGACGGCGACGCGGTTTTCCTCCGGGCGGACGGCACCGAGGCGGCCCGGATGCCGGTCGGCTACCTGGAGGACGCGACCGTGGACGCGTCCGGCACGGGTGCGATCTCGCACTCGGTGCACTACACCCTCGTCCCGCACGGCACCGGGCAGGCGCTGAAGGTCACGATCGACGGCGCGTGGCTGCGCGACCCGAAGCGGAAGTTCCCGGTGCTGCTCGACCCGTCCACCGGCACGATCAAGACGGCGACCGGTGACACGTACGTGCAGTCCGACGTCACGGAGACCCAGCGCTCCGGCGAGGACAACGTGGCCGCCGGCACCTTCGACGGCACCGCCACCGGCAAGGCGCGGGCCCTGCTGCCGTTCTCCACCTTCGGCAGCACCTACGCGGGCAAGAGGCTCAGCGCGGCCGACCTGAACGTCTTCATGAGCTACCAGGGCGTCGGAACCGGCTGTGTCGCCCGCCGGTTCGACGTCTACCGGGTGACGCAGAACTGGGCCGCCTCCACCGTCAAGTTCGGCACGTTCCCCACCCTGTCCGCCTCGATCGGCAACGCCTCACCCTCGAACACGGCTGCCTGCGGGAACACCGCCAAGACCCGGAACGTGGGCACGTGGGTCTCGGTGCCGCTGAACGCCGCCGAGGTCAACGAGTGGGTCACCGGCGCCGGCACCTACGGGCTGGCGATCAAGGCCAGCGAGACCGACTCCACGGCCTGGAAGCGGTTCACCTCGGCGAACTCGCCGTTGAACTGCGCGCACTCCACGTACGGAACGATCTCCTGTACGCCGTTCATCGACGTCACCTACACCGACAACGTCGCGCCGCAGATCGACGTGCGGTACCCGGCGGACAACTACACGGTCTCCACGCTGACCCCGGAGCTGGCCGCGAGCGGCCGCGACTCGGATGCCTGGCCGAACAAGGGGCTGCGCTACACGTTCGTGGTGAAGGACTCCGCCGGCACGCAGGTGGCCGCTTCCGGGTGGGTGACGAGCGGGGTGTGGAAGGTACCCGCCGGCGCGCTGTCCTGGGGCAAGACCTACACGTACACGGTTCAGGTGAACGACTGGTCCTCCACGGCACCTGCCACGCCCGTGGCGTACGCGTTCACCACGGCCGTTCCGCAACCGATGATCAGCGCGGACCTCGGCCAGAACGGCGGCAAGGGGTTCGAGCCGAGCACCGGCAACTACACCATCTCGGACAGCGACGCCGAGGTCGCCACCGCCGGTCCGGCGCTGTCGATCACGCGGGACTACAACAGCCGCGACGTACGGGCCGACAGCGCGTTCGGTCAGGGCTGGTCGTCGCTGCTGGACATGCAGGTGCGGGAGCAACCCGACGCCTCCGGCGCGGTGCAGACCGTCGCGGTCCGCTATCCCTCCGGTGAGGAGGTCGCGTTCGGGCGCAACGCGGACGGCGTCTTCGTTCCCCCGTCCGGCCGATTCTCGGTGTTCAAGCCGATCACCGGCGGCTACTCGCTGACCGACAAGGACGCCACCGCGTACGAGTTCACCCGCTCGGTCGGTGGTGGCGTCTACCGGCTGACCCGGATCGCCGACTCCTCCGGGCGCGCGGAGACCCTGCGGTACGACGCGAACGGGCTGGTCGACCTGCTCACCTCCGTCTCGTCCGGTCGGACGCTGGCGGTCAGCTGGTCGACCCCGGCCGACGCGGGGTATCCGCACGTCACGCAGGTGACCTCCGACCCGGTGACGGCCGGCGATGCGACCACTCGCCTGACCTGGCAGTACAGCTACGACAAGGATCTGCTGAGGACGGTGTGCCCGCCGGGCACGACGACCGACTGCACCCGGTACGACTACACCACCTCCTCGCAGTACGAGGCGACCACGCTCAACGCCGGGCCGTACTCGTACTGGAGGCTGAACGAGCCGGCCGGCGCGAGCAGCGCGATGAGCACGGTGCTGTCGAACGACGGCGCGGACAACGCCGCGTACACGAACGTCACCCTCGGCTCGCCGGGCCCGCTCGCGGGTTCGTCGGCGACGGCGGCCGGGTTCAACGGCACCACCTCCAGCGTGCAGTTGCGGCAGAAGGCGATCAACGAGGCGTCGTACCAGTCGGTCAGCCTCTGGTTCAAGACCAGCACGGCCGGTGGGGTGCTGCTCGGCTACTCCGACGATCTGGTCACGCCGGGCGCCACGACGACGAAGGCGTACGTCCCGGCGCTGTACATCGGTACCGACGGCAAGCTGCGCGGCGAGTACCTGGTGAGCCCGGCGTCGGCGATGGCCTCGGCGGCGGTGGTCACCGACGACCGCTGGCACCACGTGGTGCTCGCCGGCAACGGCGGCGGCCAGACGCTGTACCTGGACGGCGCCGTCGCCGGCACGCTGACCGGTGCCATCAACATGGCCTTCACCGGTGTGCCGAACGTCTACGTGGGTGCCGGGTTCCTCGGCGGCGCGTGGCCCGCGCAGCCGAACACCACGGGTACGGCCTCGTTCTTCAACGGGTCGGTCGCCGAGGTGGCGATGTTCAACACCGCGGTGACCGCGAGCACCGTGACTGCGATGTGGAACAGCGGCCGTACCGCGGCCCCCTCGATGTCGAAGATCACCAGCGAGGCCGGCCGGGTGCAGGCGCAGGTCACATACGACCCGGTTTCCGGCCGGGTCAGCCAGGTCACCGACGAGAACGGCGGCACCTGGAAGATCGGTGTGCCGCAGGGCATCTCGTCCAGCCAGGGCTACGTTTCCGCCGTCCTCGGCACCCGCCCGCGCGACTACTTCCGCCTCGGTGACATCGACGCCCCGGCCCAGGCGGTGAACGAGGTCGTCGGCGGCTCGATGCAGTACCACAACGTCACGTTCGACACCTCGCAGCCGAACACCACGAGCCCGTTCCCGGACCGGTTCGGCGCGAGGTTCAACGGCACCTCGTCGTACCTCAGCGGCACCGGCGATACCGCAGTCGGAACCGTGGAGTTCCCCGCGTCGGTGGAGATGTGGTTCCGGATCCCGGCGGGCACCACCAAGAGCGGCGTGCTGTACAGCATCGACAGCACGCCCACCGGATCGTCGAACATCCCCGCCTTGTACGTCGGCTCGGACGGTGTGCTGCGCGGCGGCCTGGAGCAAATCGGAGCCGCCATCACGATGACCTCGGGCACCACCAAGGTCAACGACGGCAAGTGGCACCACGTCGTGCTGGGCAAGCACTGGCCCAACGGGCAGGCGCTCTTCCTGGACAACAAGCTCGTGGCGACCAAGAACGAGGGATACCAGGGCGGCTTTCGTCCGGCCTACATCGGCGCCGGCTATACCTCAGGGCTTCCGGGGTCGTCCGGCGCGACGAGTTACTTCACCGGTGAGATCGCCGAGTTCGCGTTCTACGACAAGCTGCTCACCGCCGCCCAGGTCAACGCGCACTACGAGGCGTCGAAGGCGGTCGGGTCGCCGACTGCTGACACCACCGGCCCGACCTTGACCCCGGTCTCCAAGGTCACCGTGACGGATCCGGGCAACAAGGTCTCCAGCCGCTACTTCGACCTGGTGAACGGTAACCGGCTGATCGCCGAGACCGACGTGCTCGGCAACACCACGAGCTACGGCTACGACGTGGGCGGGTTCGCCTCTATCGAGTACGACCCGCTGGGCCAGCTCACCGAGTCGGGCAAGGACGCGCGGGGCAACACGATCCGCTCGACCACCTGCGCGCGACCGCACGACGACTGGCTCAGCGAGTGCGACACCACCTACTACAGCTACTGGCCGGACGCGACCACCACCCAGCTCACGCCGGACGCGCGCAACGACCAGATCACCGACATCCGGGATCCGCGCTCGCGCAACGACAAGGACGAGCGCTACCGCACGAAGTTCACCTACGACACCGCCGGCAACCGCACCTCGATGGTGTCGCCGCCGGTGGCCGACTTCCCGGCCGGTCGTACCGTGTCGATGACGTACACGACGGCTACCACGCCCGCGGTGGGCGGCGGCGTCACCCCGCCCGGACTGCCGCTCACCACCACCTCGGCCGCCGGGTCGGTCCAGCGGACCGAGTACAACGCCGCCGGCGACGCCGTCAAGATCACGGATGCGGCGGGGCTGGTCACCGAGTTCGCGTACGACGGTCTCGGGCGTGCGACGAGCCGCAAGGTGATCTCGGACGCCTACCCGGCCGGGCTGGTCACCACGTTCCGCTACGACGCCGACGGGCAGGTGACGGAGTCCACCGAGCCGGCGGTGACCAACCGGGTGACCGGCGCGGTGCACACGCTGCGCACCGTCGACACGTTCGACGCCGACGGCAACGTGCTGACCCGCACCCAGCAGGACCTCACCGGCGGCGACGCCAGCCGGACCGTGACGAACAGCTACGACGAGCGCGGTCGGCTGGTCAAGGTGGTCGACCCGGTCGGCGTCGTCACGCTCCAGGAGTACGACGCCTACGGCAACCAGACCACCGAGACGACCTGTGACAGCAACCCCGCCCCGTCGTCTCAGTGCCCCAGCGGTGACGTGCTGCGCCGGCTGCGCACCACGTACGACGGCGAGGGCCAGGTTCTCACCGCCACGCTGACCGGCAAGGACGGCACCACCACGCAGATCCTTTCCCGCGCCTACTACGCCAACGGCGACCTGGCGTCCGAGACGGACGCGATGAACTGGACCACGAAGTACGACTACTACAGCGACGGCAAGCTGAAGAAGGTCAGCCGCACGGACGGCACCACCACTCAGGTGTTGGAGGAGAACACCTACGACGAGGCCGGCAACCTCGCCGTCAAGAAGGAGAACAACGGCGCCACCACCACCAGCTACCTCTACGACCCGGCCAGCCGGGTGGTCTCGTCGACGGTCAGCCCGGACGGCGTCGACCGGATCAGCACGTACGCCTACGACGGCGACGACCGCGTCACGGCGACGCGCACCATGTCGGGTGCGAAGCGCACGGTGCTGAGCACCACCCGCACCGGCTACGACCCGATGGGCCGGCCCACGTCGAGCAGCGTGGGCCGCAGCGCCGACAGCGGACCGGCGGGCTGGTGGAAGCTCGACGAGACCAGCTACAACGACAACGCGGGCTTCCTCGCCCTGCGCCCGTTCATCAGCTACGACTCCTCCCCGTCGCACAACGACATGGAGTTCCGCGCATCCGACGTGACCACGAGCGGTGGCGTGGCGACGTTCACCACCGCCGGATACATGCAGACCCCGAACAAGGTGCTCGACACCACCGCCTCGTACTCGGTGTCGGCCTGGGTCCGGGCCGGGAACCTGACCGCCACGCAGACCGCGCTCGGGCAGGGCGGCACCAAGAACGCCGCGTTCTCCCTCCAGTACAACAGCAGCCTCGCGAAGTGGGCGTTCAGCGCTCCGGCCACCGACGTCGCCTCGCCGTCGACCACCTATTCGGCGACGTCGGCGACCGCTGTCGCCGCGAACACCTGGGTGCACATGGTGGCGGTGTTCGACGCCCCGACCAAGCGGATGTCGCTGTACGTCAACAACGTCGCCGGCACCTCGGTCACCAATCCCACCCCGTTCGCCTCGGCCACCGGAATGACCATCGGTGGCAACTCCTGGAGCACCGGCGGCAGCACCTTCGTCGGTTCGGTCGACAACGTGCAGGCGTACCAGCGGGCGTTGTCGACCGCCGAGGTGTCCACCCTCTACAACGGCGGCAACGGCCGGACCGCGGCGGCGCTGTGGACCAACGAGATGACCACCGTCAACACGGTCGACAAGCGCGGTCTCACCACCGCGGTCAAGGACCCGCTCAACAACGTCACCAACTACGACTACGACGAGGCGGACCAGGCCGTCCAGACCGTCGCGCCCACCGTCACCACGGAGTCGTACGGCGCCGAGACGGTCAACTCCCGCCCGGTGAGCCGGATCGGCTACAACACCTTCGGCGAGCAGGTCGAGGTGCAGGACCCGCTCGGCAACGTCACCCAGAGCCGGGTCGACGCGCTGGGCCGCCCGCACCAGATGATCCTGCCCGACTACACGCCGCCCGGCGGCGGCGCGCCGATCGTGGGCGCCCGCACCGTGACGACCTACGACAAGCTGGGCCAGGTCATCGCCAGCACCGACCCGCTCGACAAGACCACCGCCTTCGAGTACGACATGTTCGGCAACGTCACGAAGGTGACCGGGCCGACCGGCCGCTCCGCGACCGCCCTCTACGACAAGGTCGGTGACCTGCTCGAATCGGTCGACGCGACGGGCGCGAAGACCACGGCCACCTACGACATGCTCGGTCGCACGCTGACCAGCAGCGAGGTGGTCCGCCAACCCGCCCCGGCCACCAACACCAGCGTCAACGACTACGGCACCGGCGCGTACGGCACCGGTCCCTGGCTGCAGAAGACCACCACCCCCGAGGGCGTCGTCACCTCGTACGGCTACAACTCCGCCGGTGAGACGATCAGCGTCAAGGACGGCGCGAACAACGTCACGCTGCTGGAGTACGACGGCCTCGGCCAGGTCGTCAAGACCACCAACCCGGACTCCAGCAAGCAGGTCGTCACGTACGACGCGGCGGGCCGGCAGACCCGGGTGCAGCGGCTCGACCCGGCCAACGCGGTGCTCACCACCCAGTCGGCGGGCTACGACGACAACGGCAACCTCACCTCGGCCACCGACGCCCGCACCACCACGACCACGTTCACGTACGACGCGATGGGGCGGATGACCGGCGAGAACCAGCCGACCACGCCCACCACGTCGATCCAGACCTCGTTCGGCTACGACGCGGCCGGCAACCGCACCAGGTTCACAAACGGCCGGGCACTGGCGTTCTGGACCACGTACAACTCGTGGGGCAAGCCGGAGTCCCAGATCGAGCCGGCCACCCCGGCGTTCCCGGACGCGGCCGACCGCACCTTCAGCCTGGTCTACGACGCGGCCGGCCGGGTGACCGACCAGCTTGCGCCGGGCGGCGTGCGGGTGCACAACGACTACGACGACCTCGGCCGGCTGACCGGTCAGACCGGTACCGGCGCCGAGGCGGCCACCGCGAGCCGCAGCTTCGGCTACGACGACGCGGGCCGGATCACGTCGCTGTCGGTTCCCGCCGGCACCAACACCATCACGTACGACGACCGCGGCCTCCCGCTGTCCATCACCGGCCCGCAGGACAACGTCTCGTACGCGTACAACCGCGACGGCAACGTCACCTCGCGCAGCGACGCGGCCGGCGCCACCACGTTCGGCTACGACGGCGCGGGCCGGCTGCGGACCGCCGCCAACACCACGACGGGCGTCAACCTGACGGTCGGCTACAACGCCATGTCGCAGATCGCCACCATGACCTACGGGTCCGGCAACGTGCGGACGCTGGGCTACGACTACCTGCAACGGCTGAAGACCGACACGCTCAAGAACGCAGCGGGCACCACGACGCTGGCCTCCATCACGTACGGCTACGACAACAACGGCAACGAGACGTCGAAGGTGACCACCGGCTTCGCCGGGTCGGGTTCGAACACCTACACCTACGACCTGGCCGACCGGCTGACGTCCTGGAACAACGGCAGCACCACCATCGGGTACGCCTACGACGGCGCCGGCAACCGGACCCAGGCCGGTTCCCGGACCTTCACGTACGACGCCCGCAACCAACTGGCGACGGCCAGCGACGGCGCGACGTACGCCTACACCGCGCGGGGCACCCTCCGGCAGACGTCATCCGGCGGCGGCGTCCTCACCACCGTCGCGGACGCGTACGGACAGGTGCTGTCGCAGCAGTCCGCGACCGGGACCAGCACCTACACCTACGACGCGCAGGGCCGGGCGATCCAGCCCGGATTCCGCTACAGCGGCCTCGGCAACGACCTGGCCCAGGACTCCGGGACCACCTACACCCGCGGGACGAACGGCGAGTTGCTGGCCACCGGTGCCGGCAACGGCGCGAACTCCGTCTACACCTGGACCGACCAGCACGACGACGTGGTGGGGCAGTTCACCGCCACGGGCACGGCGCTGAGCGGCTCCCGGACCTACGACCCCCTGGGTACTGTCGTCGCCGGCTCCGGGCTGCTCGGCAACCTCGGCTACCAGTCCGAGTGGACCGACTCGGCCACGGGCCGGGTCAACATGCTGGCCCGCTGGTACAACCCGGCGACCGGACAGTTCGACACCCGGGACACCGCGGCCAACGACCCGGTCCCGGACTCCGTGGCCGCCAACCGCTTCCAGTACGGCGACGGGAACCCGCTGACCACCACCGACCCGACGGGTCACTGGGGCCTGCCGAGTTGGAAGTCCGTGGTCAACGTGGTGACCCGCCCGGTCGCGGCCGCGCAACAGGTCGTCAACTACAGCTAC
Source organism: Micromonospora sp. HB375 (assembly GCF_017872985.1). NCBI lineage: Bacteria > Bacillati > Actinomycetota > Actinomycetes > Micromonosporales > Micromonosporaceae > Micromonospora > Micromonospora sp. HB375. Next base: position 1,368,858 of record NZ_JAGGJO010000001.1, read on the forward strand.
AAGGCAGCCGTCAGCACGTACCGCGCGACGGTGAACACCTACCACTACGTCGCTTCCGGCAAGGCGTGGAAGGACGTCAAGAAGGGCGCCAAGAAGGTCCAGAAGAAAATCAAGAAGGCCGGAAAGGTCGCCTGGGACTCGACCAAACGCTGGGCGAAGAAGAAGGTCCAGAAGGTCGCCGACGCCTACAACGCCACGAAGAAATGTTTGAAGAAGGGCACCTCCAAATGTGTGCGGGAGGCTGCCAAGAAAACGGTGAAACGCGCCGTGGCGAGCGTGAAGTCCACGGTGGCGGCGATCAAGAAGGATCCGTGGAAGTTCGTCGCCACGGCAGCGGTGGCGGTCGCGGCCACGGTCGCGGTCGGCGCGCTCTGCGCCACCGGGGTCGGCTGCCTGATCCTGGCCGGCGCGGTCGCCGGGGCCATGTCCTCCGGCGCCGGCTACATGGTCGACGTCGCCCGGGGTGACGAGGAGTTCTCCTGGAGCGGCCTGGCCGGGACCATGATCGAGGGCGGCCTGGACGGCGCGCTGTCGGCCGGCATCAGCAAGTTCACCGGCGGCGCGAGCAAGATGCTCGCCGGCGGGGCCAGCCGCGCCCCGGGTCTCGGCGGGAAGTTGCCGTCGCTGGGCCGCGGCAATGACCTGCACGGCGCGGGCGGACCGAACCCGGCCGCCCGGCCGCGCTCGAGCACCGAGGAACGGGCCTCCTCGTCCGGTGGGTCGCCGGGCTGCCGCACCAGGCACAGCTTCGACCCGGAGACCCGGGTGCTGATGGCAGACGGGTCCAGCAAGGCGATCAAGGACGTCGCCCTCGGGGACAAGGTCGCGGCGACCGATCCGGAGGCCGGACAGACGGCGGCGAAGCCGGTCACCGCCCTGCACCAGAACCGGGACCGCGACCTCACCGACGTCACCGTCAAGGACAGCGCCGGCAAGACGACGGTGCTGAAGACCACGCAGCACCATCCGTTCTGGGACGCTACCGACAGCGCGTGGGTGGACGCCGCCAAGCTCGCCGTGGGCCACCGGCTGCTCGTCCACGACGACAAGCGGCTGGAGGGTGACGGTACCGGCGCCGGAATGGGTGGTGGTGGACCTGGACGCGAGGTCGCCGTCGTCGCGGTCGACAACTTCGCCGGCGACGAGGAGATGCGCGACCTGACGGTCGCGGACATCCACACGTACTACGTGCTCGCCGACGACGAGCCGGTTCTCGTACACAACGTTGATCTAGGTGCACTGAATTCTTGCCCCGTTTCGCCTACAACTCACTGGGCGGACGTGACCGTAACGGATTCTAAGGGAAAAGTCGTCCACGATTACTCAATACGTAGTGGCGCGCAGCGGCCGTCGGAGGCGGCCATTGGTCGAGGCGGGGAGACGCTGAGTCATACCGAAAACCGCGTGGCGAGAATGTCTGGTGGTGTTCCGAGTTACGGTTTGCGGGTTATTCGTGATGATGAGTTCTTCATGGAGAAGCCAGTGCCGCTGGATGGGCATGTGGTGATCCAGGGTACGAGGGCGCCGTGTTCGAGTTGTCAAGGCGCGATGAATCGCGCAGCGGAGGATGCCGGCGCAACCTTTACGTACTTCTGGGAGCATGAAGGTGAAGTCCGAGTGTGGCAGAGCACCAGATAGACTGCGCCAGAACAACTGTTCGGAGGCGGGATATGACTAACGAGAGCCGTGTAGATCCGGTAGAGATTCTGGCCCGGGTTGGAGGGGTTCTGCCCGGTATCGGTGGCAGCGAGAGAGCGTTTGAAGTTGTGCTGGACAAGATTCGTAAGGCGGGGTGGGAGTTAGCTGAATCAAGCTATCGTGATCCTCGCGGATCCACTGAGTGTGGATCTGTCTTTATCGAAGGAATCAAGTATTCTGTCCATTATGGCCTGCGGGTGCGCCGAGACTTGATCGATGATTCGGAGGGTGAACTCAAGCAGCGCCCGATCCTTGGGTATGCGGCGTGGGTGGAACCCAGTCTCAGCGAATATGTTGTTGAATAAAGACTGTCCGATCGCCGCCTTCATTCTTTGGGCGGGCTACCCCGCTCCTTGGGTTCGCTCGGAAGGTCGAGCCCTGTCAGGTCTCACGACTCGTTGAGGACGGTCGGCGCGACCACGTGTGAGCGGTGTTCGTGTCGATGACGGCTCGTGTTCGAGCCTTACGGGCTGCTCCTGAGTCTGTTGCTTGATCCGCAACGGACGCTGGGTGGGGGCCTTCTGGCGGCGTAGGCGCTGACCTGCGTCGACGGCCCCCCGACCCGAATGGCGCGGCTGGAGCCGGTCGCATACCGTGCCCGTCGTGGACGGACGACGGAGCTATCCCGAGGATGAGCAGGGGTCGCGATGGGGCGACCGCGGATACGAGTCGGACTGGCGCGCCGCGGGTGAGCCCCGCTACCGCGACGACGACTACCGCACGCCGGAGCAGCGCGCCGGTGAGAGCCGGTACGCCGAGCCGGGCCGGTACTCCGCCGCCGACCCGCTGGTGGACGACACGAGCAGTTGGCGGTCGCAGCGGCCGGACGACCCGGAGGTCTCCGGTGAGCTGCCCGGGTCACGTGCCGGGCGGCGGGCGGCCCGCGAGTCCGCGGACGATTCGCTCGCCGCGGTGTCCCGCAGCGGTGTGGACGCGCTCGGCACCGCCGCGCACGGCAACCCGCTGAGCGCGGCGCCGGCGAGCCCGCTCGGCACCCCGGCCTCCGACGGCGCGTCCCGTACCGGCGGCGACCCGTACGGCCTGGCCGCTCACCACGCCGATCCGCGCGGTGGCGGTAACGCGCTGGCCCTCGGCGGCGCTGCCGGCCAGGCCGGTCCGGGGCCGCTCGGCGGCTACCCGATCGTGGACACCGGCCGGTCGGCCGAGCCGCCGGTGACCGGTGGGACGGACCCGTCGGCCGCGGCGCGGCTCAACCCCGGCGAGGCGACTCCGCTGCGGATCGGTGAGCGCCCGGCCGGTCCGGCCGAGCCGGCGGCGACCCCGAATCCGCTGGAGATGCCGACCGGCCCGATGCCGGCACTCATGCCCCGGCCGGACGGTCCGCCGCCCGGTGACGGCGTCTACCGGACCCGGCGTCCGGCGCTCGCGGTGCTGCTGGCGGTGATGGTGCTGGTGCTGGAGGTGCCGGCGGTACGGGTGTTGCTGCACGGCCTGTTCGGCGACCCGGTGTCGACGTCGCACGTGGTGGTGGGCATGTTCCTGACCGTCGGGCTGCCGATCTTCGGCACCGGCCTGTACGGGCTGCGTACCGGGGGGCTGGCGCTGGCCGACGGCAGCCGGGGCTGGCTGCGCCCGCCGACGGCGTACCTGACGGTCGGGCTGGTCCTCTTCCTCGCCGCAGCCCTCGCGGCGGGCTGAGCGGGGAAACGCCCATCCACCCCGAAGTGGCGGTGTCACAGGCAGGTTGACACCGCCACTTCGCCGTACCGGAGTCGATCAAGGTTTGAGCAAGGCCGCCTCCCGCACCCGAGGGCCGTGCGGCGGACAGGGCGCGTACACTGGTCGACTGGCGACCGCCTCGCGCGGTCGACCTCGCGTGCCCTCTCCACGGTCTCCTCCGTGGGGCGACGGCCTCCCTGGTCCCGGTTCTTCACCCGGGCCCACCCCGGCCGCCGACCGGGCGCCAGGCGTCCGGCCGCCGGCCGGACGGACAACCAGGGACAATGTAGGAGTAACCCACCATGGCCGTCGTGACCATGCGTCAGCTGCTGGAAAGCGGTGTGCACTTCGGGCACCAGACCCGGCGCTGGAACCCGAAGATGAAGCGCTTCATCTTCACCGAGCGCAACGGTATCTACATCATCGACCTGCGCCAGACGCTCGACTACATCGAGAAGGCGTACGAGTTCGTCCGCACCACCGTCGCCGGTGGCGGCAGCATCCTGTTCGTCGGCACCAAGAAGCAGGCCCAGGAGGCCATCGCCGAGCAGGCGACCCGGGTCGGCCAGCCGTACGTCAACCACCGCTGGCTCGGTGGCATGCTGACCAACTTCCAGACCGTGTACAAGCGGCTGCAGCGGATGAAGGAGCTGGAGGCCCTGGGTGACCTGAGCGGCACCGCCGCCGGTTACACCAAGAAGGAGACGCTCCAGCTCTCCCGCGAGAAGATCAAGCTCACCAAGACCCTCGGTGGTCTGCGGGACATGCAGAAGCTCCCGGCCGCGGTCTGGATCGTCGACACCAAGAAGGAGCACATCGCCGTCGACGAGGCCCGCAAGCTGGGCATCCCGGTGATCGCCGTGCTCGACACCAACTGCGACCCGGACGAGGTCGACTTCCCGATCCCGGGCAACGACGACGCCATCCGCTCGGCCGAGCTGCTGACCAAGGTCGTCGCCGCCGCCGTCGCCGACGGTCTGATCGCCCGCTCCGGCCGTAACCGGGGCGCGGACGAGAAGCCCGAGGCCGGCCAGGTCGCCGCCGACGAGCCGCTGGCCGAGTGGGAGCGTGAGCTGCTCGAGGAGCCGAAGAAGGCCGACGAGCAGCCCGCCGCCGCCGCTGCCGAGCAGCCGGCGACCGCCGCCGCCGAGTGATCTCGCCGTCGCGTCCCCACCGTCGGCGATTCCCGGCGGTGGGGCGCGACGGGTACGCCGGGCGGCAGCACCGGCCCGGAACCGGGTAACCAGCACCCCAGACCACCTCACTGACACCGAAGAGAGAGTCATGTCCAACTTCACCGCCGCGGACGTCAAGAAGCTCCGCGACCTCACCGGCGCCGGCATGATGGACTCCAAGAAGGCGCTGACGGAGGCCGAGGGCGACTTCGACAAGGCCGTCGAGATCCTGCGCGTCAAGGGCGCCAAGGACGTCGGCAAGCGGGCCGGCCGCACCGCCGCCAACGGGCTCGTCGCCCACTCCGGCCAGGCGCTGCTCGAGCTCAACTGCGAGACGGACTTCGTCGCCAAGAACGACGCCTTCATCGCGCTGGCCCAGCAGCTCGTCGAGCACGGCGTGGCCAGCGGCGCCACCAACGCCGAGGAGCTGCTCGCCAGCAGCATCGACGGCAAGAGCGTGGCCGACCTGATCCAGGAGCAGTCCGCCAAGATCGGCGAGAAGCTGGTGCTCAACCGCTTCGCCAAGCTGGACGGCACCACCGCGGTCTACCTGCACCGCAAGAGCCAGGACCTGCCCCCGGCGGTCGGCGTGCTCGTGGAGTTCACCGGCAAGAACGACGAGGCGGCGGACGCCGACGCGCGCGCCGTGGCCATGCAGATCGCCGCGATGCGGCCGAAGTACCTCACCCGCGACGAGGTGCCGGCCGAGACCGTCGAGTCGGAGCGGCGCATCGCCGAGCAGACCGCCCGCGAGGAGAACAAGCCCGAGGCGGCGCTGCCGAAGATCGTCGAGGGCCGGGTGAACGCCTTCTTCAAGGACTTCGTCCTGCTGGAGCAGGCGTCGGTCGCCGACAACAAGAAGACCGTCAAGCAGGTGCTGGCCGACGCCGGCATCGAGGTGACCCGCTTCCTGCGGTTCGAGGTCGGCCAGGCCTGAGCCGCCGCGCCGGGCCTTCCGGGCCCGGGCACAGGGGAGAACGTCGACGAGGAGGCCGCCGGTGTACGCGACAGGCACCGCGGCCTCCTCGTCACATAGGGTCGGCAAGGGCACGTACGCGACGCCCGCGCTATGCGCGGGGAGAAGGGGCGGGGCGGATGACGCAGGTTGTGAGTGACCGGAGCCTGGCGATGGAGGATCCGACCGCGCCTCCTCCCGGTCGGTCCCGCCGGGTGGTGCTGAAGCTCTCCGGTGAGGTCTTCGGCGGCGGCGCGATCGGTGTCGACCCCGACGTCGTGCAGGGCATCGCCCGGCAGATCGCCACCGTCGTACGCCGTGGCGTGCAGGTCTCCGTGGTGGTCGGCGGCGGCAACTTCTTCCGCGGCGCCGAGCTGCAGAAGCGGGGCATGGACCGGGCCCGCGCGGACTACATGGGCATGCTCGGCACGGTCATGAACTGCCTGGCCCTCCAGGACTTCCTGGAGAAGGAGGGCATCGAGACCCGGGTGCAGACCGCGATCACCATGGCCCAGGTCGCCGAGCCGTACATCCCGCTGCGGGCGATCCGGCACCTGGAGAAGGGCCGCGTGGTCATCTTCGGCGCGGGCGCCGGCATGCCGTACTTCTCCACCGACACGGTGGCCGCCCAGCGGGCGCTGGAGATCCGCGCGGACGTGGTGCTGATGAGCAAGAACGGCGTGGACGCGGTGTACACCGCCGACCCCCGGATCGACCCGACCGCGAGCAAGCTCGACTCGATCACTTTCTCCGAGGTGCTGCGCCGTAACCTGCGGGTGGCCGACGCCGCCGCGTTCAGCCTCTGCATGGAGAACGGCCTGCCGATGCTGGTCTTCGGCGCCCAGGGCGACGACACCATCGTCCGGGCCGTCGCCGGTGAGAAGATCGGCACCCTGATCACCGCCTGACCGGCCCGCCGGATCGACAAGCGGTCCCTCTGCCACGGCGGCACCCGCACTACCCACGACGAGCGACAGAAGGAGGCGAGGAGACCGGTGATCGACGACACCCTCCTCGAGGCGGAGGAGAAGATGGAGCGTGCCATCGAGCACGCCAAGGAGGAGTTCGGCGGGATCCGTACCGGTCGCGCCAACGCCGCCATGTTCTCCCGGATCGTCATCGACTACTACGGCAGCCCGACCCCGCTGCCGCAGATGGCCTCCATCGCGGTGCCCGAGCCCCGCATGGTGATCATCAAGCCGTACGACAACTCGCAGCTGGGCGCCATGGAGAAGGCGATCCGCGACTCGGACCTCGGGGCCAACCCGAACAACGAGGGCAACCAGCTCCGCATCGTCCTGCCGCAGATGACCGAGGAGCGGCGCCGGGAGATGATCAAGGTCGCCCGGCAGAAGGGCGAGGAGGCCAAGGTCGCCGTCCGCAACATCCGCCGCAAGGCCAAGGAGGAGCTGGACCGCCTGGTCAAGGACGGCGAGGTCGGCGAGGACGAGGGCCGGCGCGCGGAGAAGGAGCTGGACGATCTGACCCAGCGTTTCGTCGCTACCGTCGACGAGCTGGTCAAGCACAAGGAGAACGAGCTGCTCGAGGTCTGAGCGCGCGCGTACCCCGCACGGCACCGCCGCCGTCGCCCGCACGGGCGGCGGCCCGGTGCCGTCGTCGTGCCCGGCGGCGCAGACCCTCGGGGCTCCGGCGGGTGCAGTAGGCTCGGCACGATTCCCGGCCACCACGGGGTGAACGGCGGGGGTCGCCCGGCCGTCGGTCGGTCAACAGAAGTCTCACGCCGGTAGGGGATGGTTTTGGTCTTGCGTCATGTGGTGGCTCTCGTACCGGCTGCCGGTGCGTGATGTCCCACCCCGACCCCTACGGCAGCACCGAGCCGCGTGGCTGGGACCGTCCGGCCCCCGCTCTGCCCTGGCCGGACACCGATCTGGAGCCGGGCCCCTGGCGGCCCGCCCCGGCGGCGCCCACCCACCCGACCGAGCCGGGCGGCTACGCCCGCCCCGGCGCCGCCCCGGACACGTACGCCGCCCCGGACACGTACGCCGCCCCGGACACGTACGCCGGGCCGTACCCGAACAGCGGTCGGCGCCACGACGGACCGGGCCGGTACGACGGACCGCCGGCCGGCGACCGCGGCCGGCCCGACGGGCCGGAGCACCGCGGCCCGTGGGGTGAGCCGGCCCGCGACGACGAGTACCCGACCGCGCAGATCGCGCCGGTGCGCGACGAGCCCACCGACCAGATCCCGGCGGTACGCGACGAGCCCGAGCCCGAGCCGCCGCCAGGTCGCCGGGGTCGGGGGCGACGGCGGGCGAGCGCCGAGCGTCCGCCGACCACCACGCCGACGACGTCCCGGGCGGGGCGCAACCTGCCGGCCGCGATCGGCGTCGGGGTGGCCCTCGGCGCCGCGGTGGTGGTGCCGCTGTTCTTCTTCATGCCGGCGTTCCTGGCCGTGCTGGCGGCCGCGGTCGGGATCGGCATCTGGGAGATGGCCCGGGCGGTACGCCGCAGCGGCGCCCACCCGCCGCTGGCGCCGCTGGTCGCCGGTGGCGTGATCACGGTGGGCCTGGCCTGGTTCGCCGGCCCGGACGCGCTCTGCCTCGGCCTGCTGGTCACGGTGCTCGGCACGATGATCTGGCGGCTGGGCGACGGGCCGGGCAACTACCAGCGCGACCTCACCGCGGCCACCCTGATCGCGGTGTACGTGCCGTTCCTCGCCGGGTTCGCGGCCATGCTCGCGGCGGCGCCGGGCGACGGGCACCTGCGGGTGCTGGTGACGCTCGTCGCGGTGGTGCTCTCCGACACCGGCGGGTACGCGGCCGGCGTGTCGTTCGGCAAGCATCCGATGGCGCCCACGATCAGCCCGAAGAAGTCCTGGGAGGGCTTCGCCGGCTCGGTGACCGCCGCGGCGGCGGGCAGCGCGGTGCTGCTGTGGGTGTTGTTCGACGTGGCGCCCTGGTGGGGCGCGCTGTTCGGGATGGCGATCTCGGTCTCCGCGGTGCTCGGCGACCTCGCCGAGTCGATGATCAAGCGGGATCTCGGCGTCAAGGACATGAGCAACCTGCTGCCCGGGCACGGCGGTCTGATGGACCGGCTCGACTCGATCCTGTTCGCGGTGCCGGTGGCCTACCTTCTGCTCGCCGTGTTCGTCCCGGTGGTGAGCTGAGGTATGCGTCACGGCGGGGACCCGCGGCGGGCCGGGCGGCCGGGGGCGATTCGACACGTACGGACGGGTGCGTCCGGGCGGGAGCGTGTCAGACTGGACGCGCCATGACGAGTCTCCCGCTGATCTCCGTAGACCCCGACGCCCGCGGCCGCCGACCCTCGATGCCTCCGCGCCACCTCGCCGACCTGGACCTGTCCGGCCGGCAGGCGCTCGTCACCGAGCTGGGCGAGCCGGCGTTCCGCGCCAAGCAGGTCTCCAACCACTACTTCGGCCGCTTGGTGCGCGACCCGGAGCGGATGACCGACCTGCCGGCGGCGACCCGGGAGCGGCTGGCGGGTGAGCTGCTGCCCACCCTGCTCACCCCGGTACGCGAGCTGGCCTGCGACGACGGCGCGACCCGTAAGGCGCTCTGGCGGCTGCACGACGGCTCGCTCGTGGAGAGCGTGCTGATGGGCTACCCGGACCGGGTGACCGTCTGCATCTCCAGCCAGGCCGGGTGCGGCATGGCCTGCCCGTTCTGCGCGACCGGCCAGGCCGGGCTGACCCGCAACCTGTCCACCGCCGAGATCGTCGACCAGGCGGTCTACCTGGCCGGGGTGGCCGCCTCCGGCGCGGTGTCCGGCTCGCCGCCGCGGCTGTCGCACGTGGTGTTCATGGGCATGGGCGAGCCGCTGGCCAACTACTCGCGGGTGGTGGCGGCGATCCGCCGGCTGGTCGCTCCGGCGCCGGAGGGCCTGGGCCTGTCGCAGCGGCACATCACCGTCTCCACGGTCGGGCTGGTCCCGGCGATCCGGCGACTGGCCAGCGAAGACCTCTCCGTGACCCTTGCGTTGTCGCTGCATGCCCCCGATGATGAGCTGCGCGACGAACTCGTCCCGGTCAACCAGCGCTGGAAGGTGTCCGAGGTGCTGGACGCGGCGTGGGACTACGCGGCCACGACGGGGCGTCGCGTGTCCATCGAATACGCGATGATCAAGGACGTGAACGACCAGCCGTGGAGAGCAGATCTGCTCGGGCGGCTGTTGGCCGGCAAGCTGGCCCACGTGAACCTGATCCCGCTCAACCCGACTCCGGGCAGCCGCTGGGACGCCAGCCCGAAGCCGGTCGAGCGGGAGTTCGTCCGGCGGTTGCGCGACGCCGGGGTGTCGACCACCGTGCGGGACACCCGGGGACGCGAGATCGACGGGGCGTGTGGCCAGCTCGCCGCCGCCGGGGACACGGACGGCGACTCACGCGCGGCAACGGCGTAGCGGTACGAGACCAGGAGACATAGTGGCGAGTCAGGGTCAGCGTTTCCGGCGTAAGGCGCTCCGCCGGGGATACAAGGTCGACGAGGTCGACGCCTTCCTGGACCGGGTCGAGGCGACACTCGCCGGTCAGCCGGTCGGCGCGCCCGTGGCCTCCCAGGAGGTCCACGACGTCGTCTTCCGGGTCCGCTTCAACGGCTACGACGAGTGGCAGGTGGACCTGCACCTCGACCGGGTCGAGCGGCAGCTCGCCGAGCTGGAGGAGCGCGGTGGCGCCCCCGCCGGGCGCGGTGGCGACCCCCGGATTCCCGACCGGCTCGGCCCGCCGATGCGCGACGACAGGGGCATGTCGCCGGTGCCGCAGCCGCCGATGCCGCCCCGGCAGATGCCGGCCCAGCCCGGCCCGCCCGCCGACCGCTACGGCAGCCGCTACGACGAGCCGACCGGCGCGTTCGCCGGCGGGTACGACGGTCCGCGCGGTGGCTACGACGGCCCGCGTGGCCCGGGCGGCCCCGGCCCGATGGGCCCGGGCGCGCCGATCGGGCACGGCGGCCCGCCGCCGCGTGGCCTGCCGCCCGGCCCCGGCGGCTACGGCCAGGACAGCGGCCCCGGCGGGTACGGCCAGGACACCGGTCCGGGCGGCTACGGCCAGGACAGCGGCGGGTACGGCCAGGACAGCGGCCCCGGCGGGTACGGCCAGGAGGAGCGCTTCGACGGCTTCGAGGCCGGCCGGCGCGGGCGTGCCGACATGACCGCCGAGATCCGCATGCCCGAGCGTGAGCTGCGTGGTCGTGGCCCGGGTGGCCCGCCCGCGCTGCCGCAGCAGGGCTACGGCGCGCCGGAGCCCGGTTACGGGCCGCCGGACCAGGGTTACGGCCCCGGCCCTTCGATGACCGGCCCGCCGCTGGTGACCCCGCCGGTCGCCGGTCCGCCGATGGTGGGCCCGCCGATGGCCGGCCCGCCCGGCAGCGACCTCTACCGGGTCGACCAGATCCGGCGCAGCTTCCAGGTCCGCCGGTTCGGCAGCGGGTACGACCCGGACCAGGTCGACCGGTTCTTCGACACGCTGCTCGGTGGCATGCAGGGCCGCAACCCGATGCCGGTGAACCCGAAGGACCTCGACACGCTGCGTTTCGGGCTGGTGCCCGGCGGCTACTTCGAGGCCGAGGTCGACGCCGCGCTCAAGGACGTGCAGGACATCCTGCTCGGCCGCTGACCCGCACCCGACGACGAAGGGCCCACCCCGCGAGGGGTGGGCCCTTCCGCGTACCGTTTGCGCCGCTCGTCAGGACCGCAGGCCGTTGCGGCGCAGCACGGCGTCGCCGATGACGATGGCGACCAGCAGCCCGGCGATCCCGAACAGCCAGATGTGCTCCACCCGGCCCTCCTCGATCCCGCAGAGCGCCATCAGAACCAAGACCAGCGCCGACAGCAACGCGCCGATCCGTCCGGACTTGCGGTGCCCGGGCTTGTGCTGATCTGGCGCGGTTACCGGCTCGTCTCCTGCCACTGTCGGTCCTTCCCTCGCGATCGGATCTCCGATCAGTCTGGCACGCCCTCAACCGGCCCCGGCGCAGGGTCCGGCCTCCGGTGCGCTTGATGACCCGGGCGGGCGACAGCGTGGTTGTCGCATGACCCGGGCCGTAGGTCCCGTCCGGGTCGGGGCGGTTGGGCACTACCGGCGTCGCGGGACGGCGAGCACACTGCCTCCGGTAGCGTCTTGACGTACACCTGATGCCTTTTTGAGGGGGACTGCGGTGCGAGTGACCGGTACGGGCCATGCCAGCATGCGGATCGACACGGCCGCGGGCAGCATCCTGTGCGACCCGTGGGTCAATCCCGCCTACTTCGCCTCGTGGTTCCCCTTCCCGGACAATTCCCTGCTCGACTGGGAGACCCTCGGCCAGGTCGACTACCTGTACGTGTCGCACCTGCACCGGGACCACTTCGACGCCAAGCACCTGCGCGACTTCGTGTCCAAGGACGCCACCGTCCTGCTCCCCGAGTTCCCCACCTCGGAGATGGAGGACGAGTTCCGGGAGCTGGGCTTCACCAAGTTCCTCAAGGCCCCGAACGAGCAGGTCGTGGAGTTGCCCGGCGGCCTGAAGATCATGATCCAGGCGCTGACCAGCCCAACCGACGGCCCGATCGGCGACTCCTCGCTCTGGGTCGAGTACGACGGCGTCCGGCTGCTCAACCAGAACGACGCCCGCCCGACCGACCTGAGCGTCTTCGCCGAGCTGGGCCACGTGCACGCGCACATGCTGCAGTTCTCCGGCGCGATCTGGTACCCGATGGTCTACGAACTGCCGCAGGCGGCGAAGACCGCGTTCGGCAAGCAGAAGCGGGACCGGCAGTTCGACCGCACGTGGCGCTACATCGACGACCTGAAGGCCGACCACGTCTTCCCGATCGCCGGCCCGCCGTGCTTCCTCGACGACGAGCTGTGGCAGTTCAACGACATCTTCGGCGACGAGGGCAACATCTTCCCCGACCAGTCGGTGTTCCTGTCCGAGTACGCCAAGGTCGGCGGCACCAACGGCATCGTGCTGCTGCCGGGCAGCGTCTCGGAGATCACCACCGAGGGCGCGACCACCACGCACCCGGTGCCGGTGGAGGAGTTCTTCGCGAACAAGGTCGCCCACCTGGAGGAGATGCGGGAGCGCAAGCGCGGCGTCATCGAGGCCGAGAAGGCGTCCTGGCGGCACCCCGAGGTCGACGTGCTGGGTGAGATGAAGCGCCGGATCGAGCCGCTGCTGGACGAGTCGATCTACCTGGCCAAGGGCGTCGGCGGGCCGGTCCGCTTCGACCTGGTCGGCTACGACGGCTCCGAGGTCGAATCCATCGTGGTGGACTTCCCGGGCAAGGAGGTCCGGCCGTACGCGGACGAGAAGGTCCGCTACCGCTTCCGTACCGAGCGGGCGCTCATCGAGCACCTGCTGCACATCGGCGAGGTCGACTGGGTCAACTCGCTGTTCCTGTCGTGCCGCTTCTCGGCGGCCCGCATCGGCCAGTACAACGAGTTCGTCTACGCCTTCTTCAAGTGCCTCTCCGAGGAGCGCCTCCAGTACGCCGAGGGCTGGTACGACGAGCACGAGCGGGCCGTCGACGCCGAGGACATCACGCTCGACGGCTGGGTGGTGCAGCGGCGCTGCCCGCACCTGAAGGCGGACCTGAGCCGGTTCGGCATCGTCGACGGCGACCAGCTGACCTGCCAGCTGCACGGCTGGAAGTTCGACCTGGCCAGCGGCCGCTGCCTGACCAGCGTCGGGCACAAGATCCGGGCGCACCGCGCGGACGCGGAGACCTCGACGCCGGCCGTCTGACGGTTTCGCCCCGCACGCCGCCCCCGGCACGCGACCATCGGTCGTGAGGGGGCGGCGTGACGGGTGCGGACAGGGAACCGGTGTACCGGTTCGGGCGCGGCAGCGAGATGGCGCGGGACGCCTCGCGGGTGGAGGCGTTCAGCGACGCGGTGATCGCCATCGTGCTCACCCTGATGGCCGTCGAACTGCTGGCGTTCGACCCGGACCTGCCGCAGGACGACGGGCTGGCCGCGGTGCTCGTGCAGGAGTGGCGGGCCTACCTGGCGTACGTGATCACCTTCGCCATCGTCGGCCAGGTCTGGCTGACCCACCACAACATGTGGCGCTACGTCCGCCGGGTCGACCAGATGCTGCTGGTGCTGAACCTGCTGCTGCTGATGTTCGTGGCGGCGATCCCGTTCACCGCCGACCTGCTCGCGGACAACCTGCGCGGCACCGTACGCGACCAGCGGCTGACCGCCGCGCTGTACGTGGGCGTGGTGCTCGGCGAGGCGCTCTTCTTCAACCTGAGCTGGTGGTGGGCGCGCCGCCGCGGGCTGCTGCACGCGGATCTGGACCCGAGGCTGGCGAGCGCGGTGGCCCGCCGGTTCCGGCTCGGCCCGCTGCTCTACCTGGTCGCGTTCGCCATCGTGTTCATCGACCCGCTGCTGAGCCTGCTGGCGTACCTGCTGCTGGTCGGCGTCTACCTGGTGCGGGGTCCGGGCGATCTCCCGCCCGCCGGCCAGGAGGCGCCCGACACGCCGTGAGCGGTTGTTAAGAAGGGGCCCTTCCTCTACCGGAGGCGTTAATAAGGGGCCCTTCCTTACATGTCGGCGAGGATGCGGCGGGCCGCGTTGTGCCCGGCCGCGCCGATCACGCTGCCCGCCGGGTGGCAGCCGGCGCTGCCCGCGTACACGCCGTCCACACCCGTCGCGTACGGCATCCGGTCGGTGAACGACACCGTGTTGTCGACGTGGTGGATGTGCCCGCCGGTGATGCCGAAGTGCGCCTCGATGCCGGGCGGCGGCAGCGGCACCGCGTCCGCGACCAGGTCACCGGCGCCCGGGGCGTACCGTTCGCAGATCGCGAGCAGCCGCTCCACGTAGCCGGGCAGCGCCGCGTCCCAGGTGGTGCCGGCCAGCTCGTAGGGGACCGACTGGACGAACAGCGCCGACGAGTGGTGCCCCGCCTCGTCGGACAGCGACGGGTCGACAGTCGTGTGCAGGTACCACTCGATCGTCGGCTCGTCCGGCAGCCGCCCGGCCCGCACGTCCGCCCACATGCCGCGCAGCGCCGCCATCGGCGACTCGCCGCCGTCGCCGACGAGCGAGGCCGAGCCGGGCAGCAGGTGGATGGTCGACCCGAACGGGCTCGGCGCGTCCGCCGGCAGGCAGGAGAAGCGGGGCAGCCCGGTCAGCGCCAGGTTGAGCTTGAGCGTGGTGCCGGGGCGGCGGACCGCCGCCATCCGCGTGCTCAGCTCCGCCGGGAGCGCGCCGTCGGGCAGCAGCTCCATCAGCCGGTACGGGTCACAGCCGCCGAGCACCACCGGGGCGTCCACCTCCCGCCCGTCGGCGAGTGTCACTCCGGCGGCGGCGCCCCCGGTCAGCCGGATGGCGGTGACCGGCGCGTCGGCCACGATCCGCGCGCCCGCGCGCACGGCGGCCTCGGCGAACGTGCGCGACACCGTGCCCATGCCGCCCCGGGTGATCATCCAGGTGCCGTCCGCGCCGGGCAGCCGGCACATGTTGTGCACCAGGAAGTTGTGCCCGGTGCCGGGGTCGTCCGGGCCGGCGTTGAGCCCGGACAGGCCGTCGGTGACCGCGTACATGCTGACCAGCAGCTCGGAGCGGAAGTCGAAGCGGGCCAGGTGGTCGGCCACCGAGCCGCGGACCAGGTCGACGAAGACCTGCCGCAGCGCGGGCCGCACGTAGCGCTCGGCGGTCTCCTCGACCGGCAGCGGCTCGGCCAGCCACGCCGGGGCGAGATCCTCCCGCAGCTGGGTCAGCTCGGCGTGCAGCGCGTCGTCGGCTGCCACGTCGGCGGGGGAGAACATCTCCGCGAGCTGCCGCCGGCTCGCCGCCACGTCGCTGCCCGCCAGCAGGTACGGCGAGCCGAGCCCGCCCGGCGTGGGCAGGAAGTAGTGCGGGTCGCGGCGCAGTACCGGGATGGTCACGTCGAGCGTGGCCAGCAGCTCCGGGGGCATCAGCCCGAGCAGGTACGACCCGGTGGAGTGACGCAGCCCCGGCACCTTCGGGAACGGGTTCTCGGTGCGGGTCGCCCCGCCGATCACCCCGGACGCCTCCAGCACCAGCACGTCCAGGCCGGCGCGGGCCAGCAGGATCGCCGAGACCAGGCCGTTGTGCCCGGCGCCGACCACCACGACGTCGGCGCGGGACGGCAGCTCACTCGCGTCGCTCCCGGTGCGTTCGCTCATGCCGCGACCCTAGCGGCGGCCGGGCACGGGCGGGAGGGTTCGCAGCGGGGCGCTACCGTTCCCGGCATGTCTCCGGCTGTCCAGATCGCGCTCGCGGTGGCGCTCGTCGTGGTGGTGTTCCTGCTCCTGCTCGTGCTGCGGCGCGACCGCCCCCGGGACCTGGTCGCCCCGGATCGCCCGGCCGGCGGCGGGCAGGCCGAGGTGCTCCGCCTGATCCACGCGGGGCGCCGGGTCGAGGCGGTCAAGGTGCTGCGTGAGCAGACCGGCCTGTCGCTGCTGGAGGCGAAGCAGGCGGTGGACGCGCTGGCGGCCGGCGGGTCCTGGTCGCCCGGCCCTCCGGCGCCCGGAAAGGGCGTCGACGACGCGGTGCGGGCCGAGGCCGCGCGGCTGCTGCACCGGGGCGAGAAGATCCAGGCGATCAAGGTGGTACGCGAGCACACGCACATGTCGCTCGCCGACGCGAAGCGGTACGTCGAGGGCCTCTGACGCCGGACGGCCGCCACCGGGCGTTCACCTTATAGTGGCAGTTGTCGATGCATTTCCGTCCTACCGTCGACGGGACACCCACCGCCTCCGGGAGGTAACCCCCGATGGATCGTCGTACCGTCCTGCGTGCCACAGCCGTCGGCGGCGCCGCCGCTTTCGCCGGTGGTCTCTGGGCCGCCGCGGCCGCACCGGCCCAGCCCGCCCAGCCCGGCCCCGGCCCGTACGGCGACCTGCTGTCCGCCGACGTCAACGGTCTCCAGTTGCCGGCCGGCTTCACCAGCAGGGTGATCGCGCGTTCCGGGCAGCGGGTCGCCGGCACCTCGTACACCTGGCACCCGGCGCCGGACGGCGGCGCCTGCTTCCCGTCCGGCGACGGCTGGATCTACGTCTCCAACTCGGAGGTGCCGCTCGTCGGCGGCGCGTCGGCGGTGCGGTTCGCCGCCGACGGCGCGATGGCCGCCGCGTACCGGATCCTCGGCGGCACGAACGTCAACTGCGCCGGTGGGCCGACCCCGTGGGGGACGTGGCTGTCCTGCGAGGAGGTGCCGCTGGGCCGGGTCTTCGAGACCTGGCCGGAGGGCGGCCGGGCCGGCGAGGAGCGGACCCGGATGGGCCGCTTCAAGCACGAGGCGGCGGCCTGCGACCCGCGGCGGCGGGTGGTCTACCTGACCGAGGACGAGTCGGACGGCTGTTTCTACCGGTTCGTGCCGGACACCTGGGGCGACCTGCGCACCGGCCGGGTGCAGGTGCTCTGCGCCCCGGACGGCCAGGTCACCGGCCCGGTGACCTGGCGGGACCTGCCGGACCGGGACGGGTTCCCGGTGCCCACCCGCCACCAGGTGGGCGCCGCGCAGACGTTCGACGGCGGCGAGGGCTGCTGGTACGCCGACGACACCTGCTGGTTCACCACCAAGGGCGACAACCGGGTGTGGGCGTACGACGCGGTGAACCAGCGGCTCGACCTCGCGTACGACGACTCGCTGGTGCCGGCCGGCGCCGCGCCGCTGACCGGCGTCGACAACATCACCGGCACCGCCGGCGGCGACCTCTACGTGGCCGAGGACGGCGGCAACATGGAGATCAACGTGATCACGCCCGCCGGTGTGGTGACCCCGTTCGTGCGGCTGCTCGGGCAGTCCGAGTCGGAGATCACCGGGCCGGCGTTCTCGCCGGACGGCAGCCGGCTCTACTTCTCGTCCCAGCGCGGCACCAGCGGCGCCCGGGCCGGCACCGGCGGCATCACGTACGAGGTGCGCGGCCCGTTCCGGCGCTGACGCCGCCCGTCAGGCGCGGGCCGCCTCCCGGGCGGCCCGCCACCGGCTCGCCGCCAGCGTCGCGGAATAGCCGGACAGCACGATCACGTGGAACAGGTACAGCCACAGCAGCACCGCCACGCCGCCGCCGATCTCGTCGAACCCGCCGAACGGCACGCCCAGGTCCAGCGGCAGCGAGCAGAACAGCACGAAACCGTGCAGGAAACCGGACAGGTTCGCCGCCGTGAACGAGCCCAGGACGACGGTGGCGAGCCAGTCCGGGGAGGCCGGGCCGACCACCCGGAACACCCAGATCAGCACCGGCGTGAGCACCAGCCACACCGCCAGGAACGACAGCACCACGCCGAGCGCGCCGATCCAGCCGCCCTGGCGTACCAGCCGGGTGGTCAGCGGCAGCCCCAGCAGGATCGACAGCAGCAGCGCCGGGGCCGGCGCCAGCAGCGGGAGCAGCAGCAGGCGACCCCGCCAGCCGACCAGCGCACCGGACTCGGCGCGCGGCTCGGCCACCGAGACGAACGCGCGGCGCAGACCTTCGCCGTACAGCGAGGCCGGCAGCAGCGAGGCCAGCGCCAGCAGCGGAGTCAGCCCCAGCCCGGCCTCGACCAGCGCGGCCGCCGCCCGGTGCGCGCCGATCTCGGTGGGCAGCGTCTCGATCGCGTACCCGGTCAGCCGCCGCACCCGGTCCGCCCCGGCGAGCAGCCCGGTCAGCCAGATCGCCAGCAGCGCCACCGGCACCACGGCGATCGCGCCGTAGAACGTGATCGCGGCGGCGTGCAGGGAGAGATCCCGGCCGCGGACCGGCCGGAACGCCGCAGCCGTGATCCGCTTCGCCCGATCCCACCCGTCGCCCATCGCCCTCTCGTTCCCCGTACGGCCCCGCGCCACGCATTACGATCCGGCGGCATGACGATCGCCACGACCGACCGGCTGGTGCTCCGGGACTGGACCGAGTCCCCGGACGACCTGGCCCGGATCTACGACATCTACTCCCGGGACGAGGTGATGCGCTGGCTGGGCGGCGGCAAGGGCCGGATGACCGACCCGTCCGAGGCGCGCGAGCGGGTCCGGTCCTGGCACGAACGCTGGGCGCCGTACGGCGGCCGCTGGGGCCTGTGGGCGATCGAGCCGCGCGCCGGCGGGCCGGTGGCCGGGAGCATCCTGCTCAAGCCGCTGCCGGGACGCGACGGCGTCACCCTGACCGACGACATCGAGGTCGGCTGGCACCTGCACCCCGACGCCCAAGGCAACGGCTACGCCACCGAGGCGGCCCGCGCGGTGCTGGAGCGCGAGTTCGCCACCGGCACCCCGAGGGTGTACGCGGTGGTGATGGCCGGGAACGACCCTTCGATGGCGGTGGCCCGGCGCCTCGGCATGACGCACGTGGGCGTGCGCACCGACTGGTACGGCGGTGCCGAGGTTGAAACGTTCGTCCTGGAACGTCCGGCCTGAGCCGTGCCGTTGGCAGTTCGCCCTCGGCCTCCTACGGTGGTGGGGATACGGGGGAGGCACTGATGGTCGACGGTGGCGACGCAGCGCGTTGGCTGCACCTCCACGCCGCCCGGGGCGGCCCGGACGACCTGTCGCTCCTGGTGAACCGGGTCGCGCCCGCCATCGGGGCCACCGACATCGTGATCTACCTGGCCGACTACACGCAGTCCTCGCTCGTACCCCTGGTCGGCGCGGGCGCGCCTCGGGACGAACTCACGATCGAGACGACGCTGGCCGGCCGGGCGTTCACCTGCCTCCAGGTGCAGCGCGCTCCCGACCGCCCGGACCGGCTCTGGGTGCCCCTGCTGCTCGGCTGCGAACGGCTGGGGGCACTGGAGATCGTGTCGTCGCGCGCCGGCGACCCCGCGCTGGACCGGCCGGCCTGGGAGGTTGCGGTCGCCGTCGCTCAGGTCCTGGTGAACCGCCGGCTCTACGGCGACGTCGTGGAACGGATTCGCCGCCGCCTGCCGATGCAGGTCGCCGCCGAGACCGTGTGGGGGCTGCTGCCGCCGCTGACCTTCGCAACGGACGAGCTGGTGATCACCGCCATCCTCGAACCGTGTTACGACGTCGGCGGGGACATCTTCGACTACGCGCTCAACGGTGACGTGCTCAGCGTCGGGCTCTTCGACACCTGCGGGCACGGGATCAAGGCGAGCGCGATGGCCTCGCTCGTGGTCAGCGCGTACCGCAACGCCCGGCGTACCGGTCTCGACCTGGTCGACACGGCGATCAGCATCGACAGGTGGGTCCGCTCCGAACACCCCGGCCTGTTCGCGACCGCGCTGCTCGCCGAACTCGACCGGCGGACCGGCGTGCTGCGGATCATCAACGCCGGCCACCCCGGCGCCATGCTGCTGCGGGACGGCAAGGCCGTCCGGGCACTGCCCGGACCGACCGCGCTGCCGCTCGGGCTGGGCAACCTGTCGACGCGGCGCCCGCGGGCGCACGAGGAGGCGCTGCACCCGGGCGACCGCATCCTCGCGTACACCGACGGCATCACCGACGCCCGGGGCGACGACGGGGAACGGTTCGGGCTGGACCGGCTCGTCGACTTCGTCGAGCGTGCCCTCAACGAGCGGCTGCCCAGCCCGGAGACGATGCGCCGACTGGTGCGCGCCGTCCTCGCCTACCAGCAGGACCAGCTCGACGACGACGCCACCGCGCTGTTCCTGGAGTGGCAGCCCTCGCACCTGCCGTTGGCGCACCTGGAGCACCTCACCGCGCCAGACGGGACGATCGTGTCCCCGTAGCGTCGAGGAGGCGATCGAGGCGTGATCGACACCAGTTCGCCGAAGTGGTGGCATCGCGGCGCGTGGGATGCCACCACCTCGGCGAAGTGGAGTCGATCATGCCGCCGGGCACTCCGGGACGAACCGGGGTGAGGCGCTGGGGAACAATGGTCCGGTGACCACTCCCCGAGATCTCGTGCTGCTCGGTTCGACCGGCTCGATCGGCACCCAGGCCATCGACATCGTCAAGCGCAACCCGGACCGCTTCCGGGTGGTGGCCCTCGGCGCGGGTGGCGGCAACGTGGAGTTGCTCGCCGCGCAGGCGCTGGAGCTGGGCGTGGAGGCGGTCGGCGTGGCCCGCGCATCCGCCGCGCAGGACCTTCAGCTCGCGTTCTACGCCGAGGCGAGCAAGCGCGGCTGGGCCACCGGTGACTTCAAATTGCCCAAGATCGTGGCCGGGCCGGACGCGATGACCGAGCTGGCGCAGTGGCCGTGCGACGTGGTGCTCAACGGGGTGGTCGGCTCGCTGGGCCTGCCGCCGACGCTGGCCGCGCTGCACGCCGGGCGTACCCTCGCCCTGGCCAACAAGGAGTCCCTCGTCGCCGGCGGCCCGCTGGTCAAGGCCGCCGTCTCGCGACCGGGGCAGATCGTCCCGGTGGACTCCGAGCACTCGGCGCTGGCGCAGTGCCTGCGCGGCGGCGCCCGGGGTGAGGTGCGGCGGCTGGTGGTCACCGCCAGCGGCGGCCCGTTCCGGGGGCGGCGGCGCGACGAGCTGACCGCCGTCACGCCGGAGCAGGCGCTGGCGCACCCGACCTGGAACATGGGCCCGGTCGTCACGATCAACTCCGCCACGATGGTCAACAAGGCGCTGGAGGTGATCGAGGCGCACGAGCTGTTCGACGTGCCGTACGCCGACATCGAGGTGATGGTGCACCCGCAGTCGGTGATCCACTCGATGGTCGAGTTCACCGACGGGTCCACGCTCGCCCAGGCCAGCCCGCCGGACATGCGGCTGCCCATCGCGCTGGGCATCGGCTGGCCGGACCGGGTGCCCGAGGCGGCCTCGGCGGTCGATTGGACCACTGCCCACACCTGGGAGTTCTTCCCGCTGGACGACGCGGCGTTCCCGGCGGTCGCGCTGGCCAAGGCGGCGGGTGAGGCCGGGTGCTGCCGCCCGGCGATCTACAACGCGGCGAACGAGGAGTGCGTGGCCGCGTTCGTCGCGGGCCGGCTGCCGTTCCTCGGGATCGTCGACACCCTCCAGTGGGTGTTGGAGGACGCACCCGATTTCGACGAACCAGGTACCGTCGAGGACGTGCTCGCCGCCGAGTCGTGGGCACGGGCGCACGCCCAGGAGATCATCGTCGGGTCGGTGGAAGGAGCTCGATGAGCTATCTGCTCGGGGTGGTGCTGTTCGCCCTGGCGATTCTCATCTCGGTGAGCCTGCACGAGGCGGGGCACATGCTGACCGCCAAGGCGTTCGGGATGAAGGTCACCCGCTACTTCGTCGGCTTCGGCCCGACGCTGTGGTCGTTCAAGCGGGGCGAGACCGAGTACGGCATCAAGGGCATTCCGCTCGGCGGGTTCTGCAAGATCGTCGGCATGACGCCGCAGGACGACGACGTCGAGCCCGGGGACGAGAAGCGCGCGATGTGGCGCTACCCGGTCTGGAAGCGGACGATCGTGATGTCCGCCGGCTCGATCACCCATTTCGCACTGGCCCTGATCGCGCTCTGGATCATCGCGATCACCGCCGGCCTGCCGAACCCGAAGTTCCCCTCCACCGAGGACGGCTTCAAGGCGGAGCCGGCCGTGATCGCGCTGGCCCCCTGCGTCGTGGTGGAGAATGCGGCCCGCGCCTGCCAGGCCGACGACCCGGCCAGCCCGGCCGAGAAGGCCCAGCTCAAGGACGGCGACCGGATCACCGCGGTGAACGGCCGGCCGGTCTCCACCTGGGGCGACATGCTCGACGTGGTCCGGGCCACCCCGCCCGGCGCGGCCACCGTCACCTTCGAGCGCGACGGCCGGTCGCAGGAGGCCCGGGTCGACCTGGCCGCGGTGCAGCGCCCGCCGCTGGACG
Source organism: Micromonospora sp. HB375 (assembly GCF_017872985.1). Lineage (NCBI taxonomy): Bacteria > Bacillati > Actinomycetota > Actinomycetes > Micromonosporales > Micromonosporaceae > Micromonospora > Micromonospora sp. HB375. The sequence goes on from NZ_JAGGJO010000001.1 coordinate 1,391,039, forward strand.
ATCCGAAGGGCGCCACCTCGTCGGTCTCCGCGCTCGGCGTGGCCCTGCGGCCGAGCACCCCGCCGCGGGTCGAGTACGGCCCGATCGCCGCGTTCGGCGCCACCGCCGACTTCACCGGCACCATGGCGGTGCAGACCGCGCACGCCATGCAGCGCATCCCGCAGAAGGTGCCCGCGCTGTGGAGCGCGATCACCGGCAGCGAGCGCGACATGGACACCCCGATCAGCGTGGTCGGCGCCACCCGGCTCGGCGGCGAGGCCGTGGAGAACAACGCCTGGCTGGTGTTCTTCATGCTCTTCGTGTCGCTGAACTTCTTCATCGGCGTGTTCAACCTGCTGCCGTTGCTCCCGCTGGACGGCGGGCACATCGCCATCGCCTGGTTCGAACGGGCGCGCTCCTGGCTGTACGCGCGCATCGGCCGCCGGGATCCCGGCCGGGTCGACTACCTCAAACTCATGCCGTTCACGTACGCGGTGATCCTGATCGGTGGCGCGTTCACGCTGCTGACAGTCACCGCCGATGTCATCAACCCCATCACGCTCTTCTCAAGGTGAGTGCCTGAAGTGACCGCTGTCAGTCTCGGTATGCCCCCCGTACCGCCGCCGCCGCTGGCCCCGCGCCGGGCCAGCCGCCAGATCATGGTCGGTTCGGTGCCGGTCGGCGGCGGCGCGCCGGTCTCGGTGCAGTCCATGACCACCACCCTCACCGCCGACGTCAACGCCACGCTCCAGCAGATCGCCGAGCTGACCGCGTCCGGCTGCCAGATCGTCCGGGTCGCCGTGCCGTCGCAGGACGACGTGGAGGCGCTGCCCGCGATCGCCAAGAAGTCGCAGATCCCGGTGATCGCCGACATCCACTTCCAGCCGAAGTACGTCTTCGCGGCGATCGACGCCGGCTGCGCCGCGGTGCGGGTGAACCCGGGCAACATCCGGCAGTTCGACGACAAGGTCAAGGAGATCGCGCGGGCCGCCGGCGACGCGGGTGTGCCGATCCGGATCGGCGTCAACGCGGGCTCGCTCGACAAGCGCCTGCTGGCCAAGTACGGCAAGGCCACCGCCGAGGCGCTGGTCGAGTCGGCGCTGTGGGAGTGCTCGCTGTTCGAGGAGCACGGCTTCCGGGACATCAAGATCTCGGTCAAGCACAACGACCCGGTGGTGATGATCCGGGCGTACCGGCTGCTGGCCGAGAAGTGCGACTACCCGCTGCACCTCGGTGTGACCGAGGCCGGTCCGGCGTTCCAGGGCACGATCAAGTCGGCGGTGGCGTTCGGCGCGCTGCTGGCCGAGGGGATCGGCGACACCATCCGGGTCTCGCTGTCCGCCCCGCCGGTCGAGGAGATCAAGGTCGGCGCCGCGATCCTGGAGTCGCTGGGCCTGCGCGAGCGCGGCCTGGAGATCGTCTCCTGCCCGTCCTGCGGGCGGGCGCAGGTCGACGTCTACAAGCTGGCCGAGGAGGTCACCGCCGGTCTGGAGGGGCTGCCGGTGCCGCTGCGCGTCGCGGTCATGGGCTGCGTGGTGAACGGTCCGGGTGAGGCCCGCGAGGCAGACCTGGGTGTGGCCTCCGGCAACGGCAAGGGCCAGATCTTCGTCAAGGGCAAGGTCGTCAAGACCGTGCCCGAGGCGCAGATCGTGGAGACGCTGATCGAGGAGGCGCTGCGGATCGCCGACGAGATGGGCGCCGAGATCCCCGAGGAGCTGCGCGACCTGGTGCCGGGCGGCGCCACCGTCACCGTGCACTGATCTGCTTTTCGCGTCGCCGTGCGGCCGTCCCCGTCGGGGGCGGCCGCACGCGCCGTCTCAGGGGCGGGGCACGGCGGCGAACGGGGAGAGCGTGAACCAGCCGGGCGCGGCACGCCGCAGCGCCTCCGGCCCGCTCACCTCCACCGCGCCGCCGCGCAGCGCCGCGGCCCACCCCAGGTCGCCCATCCAGACCTGCACCAGGGCACGCAGGTCCGCGGTGACGGTCACCGCCACGTCGTGCCCGGGGTCGATGTCGCAGACGTCGGCTTCGCCCGCGGCGATCACCAGCCACCAGTCGCGCTGCGCCGCCGGCACGTCCCGGAAGCGGAACCGCACGACGGTACGCCCCGGCGGGACCGCGTCGTGGTCGACGTGCCGGTGCATGTCCCACAGCAGCAGCTTCGGGTCCAGGTCGGCGTCGCCCAGCTCGCCGATCCAGCGCACGCCCCAGGCGCCGAGCGCCTCCAGCACGGGCCGCAGCTCCCGCCCGGCGGCGGTCGGGACGTAGCGTACGTCGGCGCCGTCGACCCGCCGCTCCACCACCCCGGCGCGGACGAGCTGGTGCAGCCGGCGCGACAGCAGCGTGGGTGACATCCGGGGCAGGCCCCGGCGCAGGTCGTTGAAGCGTTCCGAGCCGCTGACCAGCTCCCGGACCACGAGCAGCGTCCACCGCTCGTCGAGCAGTTCCATGGCCTTCGCCACGGGGCAGAACTGGTGGTAGGAGGCCCCCATGGCGGGCACGCTACGCCCGGCCCGGCGGCCCGGCCAGGCGCCTGTCGGGAGCGGTACAGATCTCGTACTGGGGGCCGTGTCGTCCGCTGCCTAGCGTCCTGTGCAGGGACGACAGCTGAGGAGCGACAGATGATCGAGGAACGGGAACAGGACGCGGCGGTGAAGGCCCGGCACCGCGCGATGTGGGCGCTGGGCGACTACTCCGCAGTGGCCGCGCAGGTGATCCCGCAGTTGGGGGCGACGCTGGTCCGGGCGGCGGGGGTGGGACCGGGCATGCGGGTGCTGGACGTGGCGGCCGGGACCGGCAATGCGGCTCTGCCGGCGGCCCGGACCGGCGCGCAGGTGGTGGCCGGGGACCTGACCCCGGAGTTGCTGGCGATCGGGCGGGCGGCAGCCGAGCGGGAGGGCGTGACGCTGATCTGGGAGGAGGCGGACGCGGAGGCGCTGCCGTACGCCGACGGCGCGTTCGACGCGGTGCTGTCCTGTGTGGGCGTGATGTTCGCGCCCCGGCATCGGGTCGCCGCCGACGAGTTGTTGCGGGTGTGCCGGCCGGGCGGGACGATCGGCCTGGTCAACTGGACCCCGGAGGGCTTCGTGGGCCAGTTGTTCGCGGCCATGCGGCCGTTCGCGCCGCCACCGCCGCCGGGCGCGCAGCCGCCCCCGCTCTGGGGCGACGAGAACCACGTCCGGGAGTTGTTCGGCGACCGGGTCGACGCGCTCACGCTGGGGCGCGACGCCGTGGTGGTGGACCGGTTCGCCACGCCGGAACAGTTCCGGGACTTCTTCGCGACCCACTACGGGCCCACCGTGGCGGCCTACCGCGCGAACGCGGGCGACCCGGAGCGCACGGCCGGGCTCGACCGCGCGCTGACCGACCTGGCCGCCCGGCACCTGGACGGCGGCGTGATGCGCTGGGAGTACCTGCTCGTCACCGCACGCCGCGCCTGACGGCACGCCGGTCGTGGTCCGGCCGGCGTGCCGTCGCGGCGGCGGCGCTCACTCGGACTCGGCGAGGATGGCGTAGAGCTTGCGCCGCGTCTCGTCGAGCACCTGCGCGGCGCGGGCGCGCTGGTCGTCGGTGCCGGTGGTCATCACCTGCCGCAGCGCCTGCATGGCCTGTGCGCCGGCGTCGCGGATGTCGTGCCAGCTGTTTACCGTCTGCTCGGCGAACTCCGCCCAGGGCGGGGTCTGCGCAGCGGCGGTCGCCTCGGCCTGGCCCTGTTCGGTGAGCGCGAACCGTTTGCGCCCGCCCTCGGAGTCGGCGGCGGTCGCGATGACGCCCTCGTCCTCCAGCAGTTGCAGCGTCGGGTAGATCGACCCGGGGCTGGGCCGCCAGGCCCCGCCGGTGCGGGAGTCGATCTCCTGGATCATCTCGTAGCCGTGCATCGGCCGTTCGGTGAGCAGGGCCAGCACGGCGCCGCGCACGTTGGGCCGCCGACCGCGTCCGCGCCCGCCGCGGCCCCGCCCGTGACCGTGCGGTCCGGGCGGGAAGGGCGGCGGACCGGGGGGTACGGGCGGGAAGCCGAAGCCGCCCCGGCGGCGCATCTCGTCGTGCATGGCGTGCATGCGTCGGTGGAAACCCATCAGGGCTCTCCTTCTGTCGTCGTATCACTGATGCATCAACGATATATCGGCAATGCATCGCCGACAAGACGCGGATGAAACTCGGCTGCAAACCGTACGTTCGTACTGTTAGGCTGCCGGCGTGCGCCTGCTTCCCGAACCGGGCCCGTCCCGGACCCTCGCCCTCTCCACGCTCGTCAACACCGTCGGGCGGGGCACCTGGCTCACCGCCAGCGCGCTCTTCCTCACCCGCTCGGTCGGGCTCACGGTGGCCGAGGTCGGCGTGGCGCTCACCCTCACCGCGCTGGTCAGCCTGGTGGCGAGCACGCCGATGGGCTACCTGGCCGACCGCCTCGGCCCGCGCGGGCTCCAGATGGCCGCGCTGCTCGCCTCGGCCGGATGCACCGCCGCGCTGGTAGCGGTGCGCTCGTTCCCCGGCTTCCTGGCCGTCGGCGTGTTGATGGCGCTCGCCGACGCGGGCACCCGGGGCGCCCGGGGCGCGCTGATCGCCGGCGCCGTCCCACCCGACCAGCGGGTCCGCACCCGCGCCTACCTGCGCGCGGTCACCAACGTCGGCATCTCGGTGGGCACCGTGCTGGCCGGGTTCGCGCTCGCCGCCGACACCCGCGGCGCGTACGTCACGCTGATCCTGCTCGACGCCGCGACCTACGTGCTGGCGGCGGCGGTGCTGCTGCGGCTCCCGCCGGTCCCGCCGGTGCCCGCCCCGGCGCACGGACCGCGGCTGATCGCGCTGCGGGACCGCCCGTTCCTCGCCTTCACCGTGCTGGACGGGCTGATGTCCATGCACTTCTCGCTGATCAACATCGCCCTGCCGCTCTGGATCGCCGGGCACACCACCGCGCCGAACTGGCTGATCTCCGTCTGCCTGCTCGTCAACACGGTGGTGGTGATCCTGTTCCAGGTTCGCGCCTCGCGGGGCACCGAGGACCTGACCGGCGCGGGCCGGGCCTCCCGCCGGGCCGGTGTCCTGCTCGCCGGCGCCTGCGCGCTGTTCGCCGCCGGCGGCGGCGTACCTGTCGCGGCGGCGGTGCCGCTGCTGCTGGCCGGCGCGCTGGTGCACGTCGTGGGGGAGTTGTGGCACGCGGCGGCCGGCTGGGGCATCTCGTTCGGACTGGCTCCGGCGCACGCGCACGGCCAGTACCAGGGGGCGTACGGGATGGGCATGCAGCTCGGGTCGATGGTCGCCCCGGTGGTGGTGACCACGCTCGCGATCGGCTGGGGCGTGCCGGGCTGGCTGGTGCTCGGCGCGGTGTTCCTGCTGCTCGGCGCGCTCGTGCCGCCGGTGGTGCGGTGGGCCGCCCGGACCCGGCCGCCCGCGCCCGAACCGGCGCCCGCGACGGTCGGCTGAGCCGCCGCTCACCGGAGCGGTCCGGGGTGCCCGGTCGGCCCGCGCGCCCGGGCGTGGATCTGGCAGGCTGGTAACCGTGCTCACGATGCCGGTACGCCAACTCGGGGAGTCGGAGCGCCGCGCGGTCGAGCGGCTGCTCGATCTCGACCCGTACGCCGGCGCGCAGGTCGCCGAGCGGGTGGCGGCGCGCGGGCTGGCCTGGTGGCGGGCCGAGGCGCGGATCCTCGGCTACGGCTCCCGCCGCAACCTGGAGTCGATCTGCTGGCTGGGCGGCAACCTGACGCCGGTGCTCGCGTCCGAGCCGGCGGTGACCGCGTTCGCCGAGCAGTTGAGCGGGCAGGAGCGGCTCTGTTCCTCGATCGTGGGCCGCGCCGACGCCGTACTCGGGCTCTGGGACCGCCTCGGCCCGTACTGGGGGCCGGCCCGGGACGTACGCCCGAACCAGCCCCTGCTGGCCACCGACGCGCTGCCCGCAGTGGCGCCCGACCCGGACGTGCGGCGGGTGCGCGGCAGCGAGGTCGACCGGCTGTTCCCGGCGGCGGTGGCGATGTACACCGAGGAGGTCGGGGTGTCGCCGCTGGCCGAGGACGGCGGGCGCGGCTACCGGCGGCGGGTGACCGAGCTGGTGCGCGCCGGCCGCGCCTACGCTCGTTTCGTCGACGGGCGGGTGGTCTTCAAGGCGGAGCTGGCGGTGGTGACCCGCCGGACCGCGCAGGTGCAGGGCGTCTGGGTGGCGCCCGAGTGGCGTGGCCGGGGCATCGCCACCGCCGCGATGGCCGCCGTGGTCCGCGACGCGCTGGAACGGGTCGCGCCGACGGTGAGCCTCTACGTCAACGACTTCAACCTGCCCGCCCGCCGGGTCTACGAGCGCTGCGGCTTCCGCCCGGTCGGCACGCTCGCCACAGTGCTGTTCTGAGGATCACGTCCCGCCGGAGGTCCCGAACCGGACACCCGGCGCTAGGCTGGGCATGTTTTTATACTGACTAGTCAGTTCGGAATTCGGGGTCTGATGAACATCGTCGAGACCAGCGGCCTGGGGCTACGGACCCGCCGCGGCTGGGTCTACCGGGACGTCGACCTCACCGCCGCGAGCGGTGAGCTGGTCGCGCTCACCGGCCCGCCCGGCAGCGGACGCACCTCACTGCTGCTCACGCTCGCCGGGCGCTTCCCGCACAGCCACGGCGAGCTGCGCCGCCGGGGCCCGGCCGCGCTCGGCCAGGTGGCCGGCGTGCACGAGCCCGACCCGACGCTCACCGTCGCCGAGCACATCACCGAACGGCTGCTGCTGCTCGGCCCGGTACCGCGCCGCCGCCGGCGCCTGGTGCCGGTGACCGCGGTGCGGGCCCGCCGGGCCTACCGCCGCGACGCCTACGCCGCCGCCATCGCCGGCGCCGGACTCACCGACGCGCCACTCGACCCCGACCGGTACGGCAGAGACCTCACCCCTGTCGAACGGCAGGTGCTCGGCCTGGTGCTGGCCAGCCTCGGCGGCCCCAGCCTGATCGTCGCCGACGACGTGGACGCCGGCGCCGACCGCCCCGAGCGGGAGTGGATGTGGGGCGCGCTGAAACGCCTCGCCGATCAGGGGTACGCGGTGGTCGCCAGCGCCCGCGCGGTCGAACCCGGCGTCGCCGCCACCGTGCACCGCATCGGCGACCCGGCAGTGCCCGCCCCCGCCCTTCCCGCCGAGCCCGCTCCCGACCGTCCCGCCGAGGTGCCCGCATGAGCGTCCTGCGACTTGCCCTGTTCGAGCTGCGCCGGATGACCCGGGGCCGGCTGCCGCGCGCCGCCCTGGCCGTGCTCACCATCGTCCCGCTGCTCTACGGCGCGCTCTACCTGTACGCGTTCTGGGACCCCTACGGGAAGATGGACCGGATCCCGGTCGCCCTGGTCAACGCCGACCGCCCGGCCACCGCCGGCGACGGCAGCGAGGTGCACGCCGGGCGCGACCTCACCGAGAAGCTGCTCGACCGCAAGGTGTTCGGCTGGACCGTGACCGACCAGGCCGACGCCGCGAAGGGGCTGCGCGACGGGCGCTACCACCTGGTCTTCTCCATTCCGGAGGACTTCTCCGCCTCGCTCGCCGCCGCCCCGGAACCGGACCGTCCGGCCCGGCAGGGCGAGCTGAAGGTCGTCAACGACGACGCCACCAACTACCTCTCCGGTCTGCTCGCCCGGTCGGCGTTCAGCGAGATCCGGGCCGCCGCCGCGCAGAGCACCGCCGCCACGTACTTCGACCGGATGCTGATCGGCTTCACCGACGCCAAGGCCGAGACCGGCCGCGCCGCCGACGGCGCCGGGAAGATCGCCGACGGGCTCGGCAGCTCCCAGCGGGGGGCCGATCAGCTCGCCGACGGGCTCGGTGACGCCTCGGACGGCGCCGGGCAGCTCACCGGTGGACTGAACCAGTCCGTCCAGGGCGCGGACAAGCTCGCCAAGGGCCTCGACCAGTTGCGTACCGGCGCCGCCCAGCTCGCCGACGGCGCCGGGCGCGCCGCCACCGAGACCAAGGCCGCGGCGGCGACGGTGAACGCCGCCGCCGACAAGTACGAGCCGGTGCTGCGCCGCAACGCCGACAAGATCGAGAAGGCGGCCACGCTCGTCGCCGACGGCGCGCAGCAGCTCGCCGCCGGGCTGGACGCGCTCCCCGGCAAGGCCGCCGAGGTGGTGGCGACCGCCGAGGAGATCCGTGACCGGCTCGACGCGGTCGCGAAGGAACACCCCGAACTGGCGGACGACCCGGACTTCGCCGCCGCCCGCAAGGCCGCCGACCGGGCCGTCACGCAGGCCCGCTCCGTGGTGGCCGCGCTCGACGAGACCGACATGGCCACGCTGCGCAAGCAGATGACCGACGTGGCGAAGACCGCCCGCGAGGTGGCCGCCGCCGCGCCGCACCTGGCCGACGACGTCGCCTCCGCCCGCGCCAAGGTCAACGAGCTGGCCGGCGGGCTCGCCACGCTGGCCCAGGGCAGCGCCAAGCTCCGCGACGGCCTCGGCGACGCGTCGACCGGCGCGACCGAGCTGCGCGGCGGCCTCTACCGGCTCGCCACCGGCGCCCGCCAGCTCGACGGCGGCCTGGCCCAGCTCGGCAGCGGCAGCAACCGGCTGGTCGACGGGCTGACCCGGCTGGAGGGCGGCGCCGGCGACCTCGCCGACGGGCTCGCCGCCGGGGAGCGGAAATTACCCGGGTACGACGACGCGACCACCCGCGCCGGCGTCCTCGGCGACCCGGTCGGCCTGATCCGCGACTCGCAGAACCCGGCCGGCTCGTACGGCGTGGGCTTCGCCCCGTACTTCCTGTCGCTGGCGCTCTGGGTCGGCGCGATGATCACGTACATGCTGTTGCGGCCGGTCAACCGGCGGCACGTGATGTCCGGCGCTCCCGGCTGGCGGGTCGTGCTCGCCGGGTGGCTCCCGGCCGCGGGCATCGGCCTGGCCCAGGTCACCGTGCTCTACACGGTGGTGACGCTGGCGCTCGGGCTCGACCCGCGGCACGGGGCGGCCACGTTCGGGCTGCTCGCGCTCACCTCGCTGGCGTTCACCGCGATCATGCAACTGCTCGGCGTGGCGCTCGGCCCGGCCGGGCGGCTGGCCGCGCTGGCGCTGCTGATGCTCCAGCTCACCTCGTCCGGCGGCACCTACCCGGTGCAGACGTCGCCCGGCTTCTTCCAGGCGATCCACCCCTGGCTGCCGATGACGTACGTGGTGGACGGCCTGCGGCACACCATCAACGGCGGCACCACCGCCCCGGTGGTCACCGGCGCGCTGGTGCTGCTCGCGTTCGGGCTGGGCGCCATGGCGCTCACCGTCGGCGCGGCCCGCCGCTCCCGCCGGCTGACCCCGGCCAAGCTGCACCCCGAACTGACCATGTGAGGATGAGCCGGTGACGGACGGACGGACACGCCGGCGCGAGGACACCCGTCAGCGCCTCTTCGTGGCGGCGGTGGACCTCATCGCCGAGCAGGGCTTCTCGGCCACCACGGTGGACGACATCGCGGCCCGGGCCGGCGTGGCGAAGGGGACCGTCTACTACAACTTCGAGTCCAAGACCGTCCTGTTCGAGGAGCTGCTGCGGCACGGCATCGGCCTGCTCACCGCCGAGTTCCGGGCCGCCGTGGACGGGCTGCCGCCGCTGGAGGCGCTGGGCGCGCTGGTCCGCGCGCAACTGGAGTACATCCGCCGCTACCGCGCCTTCGCCCAGCTGCTGCTCTCGGAGATGTGGCGGACCAACCGGGAGTGGCAGCAGACGCTGCGGCTGCTGCGCGGCGAGGCCATCGCGGTGATCGCCGACACGGTGCAGGCCGGCGTGGACAGCGGCGGCCTCCCGGCCGACCTGGACGTGCGTACCGCGAGTTCGGCGCTGTTCGGCGTCGGGCTGGTGGTGGCGGTGGACTGGCTCGTCTTCTCGCCGGACCGCTCGATCGACGAGGTGCAGGAGTCGCTGCTCGGCATCGTCCGGCGGGTCGCGCGGACCTGACCAGCGGTCGGTAATTCGGTTGATTCCGGGCCGCCGGAAGGGTGAGGGTGAGGTCACCGCCCCCACCGATCCGAGTCCGGAGGACCTTCCATGCGCCTGCTCCGAGATCTCTGGGCCACGGCGCCCCGGCGGATGGCGGCGGTCCTGCTGCTGATCGTGCTCGGGGCCGCTGGCCAGGCGGCCGCGTCCGCGCTGGCCGGGCCGGTGCTGGTGCACCGTTCGTCCGGCTGGTTCGTCGCGCTCGCGGTGGCGCTCGTCGCCGCTGTCGTCACCGACCTGCTGATCGGCCTGATCATGGCGCGGCTCACCGCCGACTGGTCGGCCGACGTGCGGCGGCGGCTCTGCCGGGTCGCGCTCGGCCAGGACCTGCCCACCCTGGAGACCACGCCGGTCGGCGAGTTGCTCGACCGGATCGACAACGACGTCTACCAGGTCGCCGCCGAGATGCGGAACACCGGCGTACGGCTGGCGCAGGGCCTCGCGGTCTGCGTCCTCGCGACGGTGAGCGCGCTGATCGTCTGGTGGCCCGCCGGTGTCGGCATGATCGTGCTCACCTCCCTGCTCGCGGTGACGCTGCGCCGCCCGACCGCCCGGATCGCCCCGGCCCGGATGGCCGAGGAGGAGGCGTGGTCCGACCTCGCGGCGGTGATGGAGGAGGCGGTGCACGGGCAGGACGACGTGCGCACCAGCCTCGCCCGGCCGTACGTGCTGCGCCTCTACGCCCGCCGCGCGGCCGAGGTGATCGCCCGGTGCGTCCGGGTGTTCCGGCTCTCCGCCCGGGTCACCGCGGCCGCCGCCGGCGCGGTCCGGGTCGGCATCGCCGGTGTGGTGCTGGGCGGCGCGTGGGCGCTCGCCACCGGCCGCGTCGACGCCGCCCGGCTGACCGGGATCTGGCTGCTGGCCATCGCGTTCGGCGCGACTGTCGAGCACATAGCCCGCTGGGTGCCGCACCTGCAGCAGGCGTTCGGCGCGTGGGGCCGGGTGCAACTGCTCGCCGGGTCGCCGCAGGAGCCGGAGGGCGGGGCCACCCCGGTCGACGGCGACCTGACCGTGCGCGGGCTCACCTACCGCTACCCGGCCGGCGGGGACGAGCGCGGGCCGGCGCTGCGCGACGTGCGCCTCGACTTCGTCCGGGGCCGCTCGTACGCGCTCGTCGGGCGTACCGGCTCGGGCAAGTCGACGCTGGCCAAGGTGCTCACCCGGGCGGTCGACGTGCCCCGCGGCACGGTGTTCCTCGGCGACACCGACCTGGTCGACCTGGACGTGGAGGAACTGCGCCGGTGGATCGCCGTGGTGCCGCAGCGCACCGAGATCCTGGCCGGCACGCTCGCCGAGAACGTGGCGCTGTTCGACCCGGAGCTGCTGGACGCCGCCGAGCGGGCGCTGGCCGAGCTGGGCCTGTCCGGCTGGATCGCCGAGCTGCCCGACGGCGTGCACACCCGGCTCGGCGACGGCGGCTACGTGCTCTCCGCCGGGCAGGAGCAGCTCGTCGCGTTCGCCCGCATCCTGGTCCGCGACCCGCACGTGGTGATCCTCGACGAGGCCACCGCGCGGCTCGACCCGGTCACCGAGAACCGGGTACGCGAGGCCACCGAACGGCTGCTCACCGACCGGATCGGCATCGTCATCGCGCACCGGCTCTCCTCGGTGCGCCGCTGCGACGAGGTGGTGGTGATGGCCGACGGAGCGGTGCTGGAGGCCGGTCCGCTGCGCGAGTCGGCCCGCTTCGCCGAACTGCTCGCCACCAGCCACGCCGGGGCGTACGCCGGAGTGGGCGCCCGGCGCGGCGGCGTCGACCTGCTCGACGCGCCCGCCTGGGACGACGCGCCCGCCACGCCGACCGCGCCCGCGACGCGGCCGGCCGCCGTGCCGCGCGCCGACCCGCCACCCGCGCCGCCCGCGCCCCCCGCGCGGACCATGCGGGAGATCCTCCGGCTGGGCCTCAACGACCCGCGGTACGGCCTGATCTCGGTCGGCCTGTTCATCGTGATGACTGTGCTCGGGATGGACGGCGCGGTGCTGCCCTGGCTCTGGGCCGACCTGGTCGGCGGCGGCGACCCGTGGCTGCCGGCGCTGGGCATCGTGGCCGCGCTGCTCGTGGTGCTGCCGCTGCCGTACCTGACGAACCTGTGGTTCCCGCAGTGGTGGATCCGGCAGATGCTGCGGATCAGCGCCCGGCTGGTGCACGGGCAGACCGGCGCGCGCCGGGTCAGCGGGCACACCCCGGCCGAGGTGGTGGCCCAGGGCGGTGACACCGACCGGGTGGTGCACCTGGCCGACAACCTGATGGACCAGTTCATCTCGCTGGTCATCGTGGTCACCATGACGCTGGTGACCGGCAGCTTCGTACCGGCGTTGTTCTTCGTCGGCACGATGGTGGTCTCCGGGCTGGCGGCGACGCTGTTCGGGCCGAGGCTGGAACGCACCGCGGCCGGCACGGTGAAGGCGCGCGCCGCGTTCGCCACCGCGCTGGTGTCCGCGCTGTCCGCCGCCCGTACGGTCAAGCTGGCCGGCGCCACCCGCCCGGTGCTGCGGCACCTCGCCCGGCTCGACGAGGTACGCAGTGAGCGGCAGCGGCGCGAGATCGCCATGCAGGTGTGGGCCCGGTCCACCCCGTCGGTGGCCAGCGGCCTGCTGCCGATCGGCGCGTGGGCGCTCTACCTGGCCGGCGGGCTGTCCGCCGGCGCCACGCTGGTGGCCGTCTCCACGCTCGGCGCGGCCCGCTGGTTCGCGTGGACCACCGCGTCACTGGTCTCGCAGTACCCGTCGGCGCGGGTGTGGACGAAGCGGACGGTGGCGATGACCGGCGAGGCCGTGTACGCGGCGCCGGTGCCCGGCCTGGATCTGGTCGCGGGCACCGCGCCCGCGCCCGAGCCGCCGCCCCGGCACCCGCTGCGCCGCCTGGAACTGGCCGGCTTCGGCGCGCTGCACTCCGACGGCACGCTGGCCGTGCGCGACGTCGACCTGGTGGTCGAGCGCGGGCAGCTGGTGCTCGTCGTCGGCCCGGTCGGGTCCGGCAAGTCGTCGCTGCTGCGCGCGCTGGCCGGGATCGTGCACCACGTCGGCGAGCTGCGCTGGAACGGCGACCCGGTGACCGAGCCGGAGATGTTCCTGCGCCCCAACCAGGTCGGGTACGTGGGTCAGCTGCCCCGGGTGCTCTCCGGCACGGTGGCCGACAACATCGCGCTCGGGCACCAGGTGGACGCCGCCGGTGCGGTCTCGACCGCCCAGCTCGAACACGACCTGGCCGCCGCGGGAGGCGGGCTCGGGTTGCTGATCGGGCACAAGGGCACCCGGCTCTCCGGTGGTCAGCTCCAGCGGCTGGCGCTGGCCCGGGCGCTAGCGCCGCGTACCGAGCTGCTGGTGGCCGACGACGTGTCGTCGGCGCTGGACGTGAGCACGGAGCTGGCGTTGTGGGCGGCGCTGCGCGAGCACGGGGTGACTGTGGTCGGCTCGACCGCGAAGCGGGCCGCGCTGGTCCGGGCCGACCACGTGGTGGTGCTGATCGACGGCACGGTGGCCGACCAGGGCACCTGGACCGACCTGGAACCCCGCTGGAACCACCTGGCCGGCTGACCGCGTTCTCCCGGTTGATCATGAAGTTGGCGGCGTCAAATCGGACGCGGAACGCCGCCAACTTCATGATCGACGCGCACGGTCAGAAGGCGCGGGCGTACTGGTTGGGCCAGGCGGGGGTGGCGTTCAGCTTGGCGGCGGCGCGGCGCGGCCAGTACGGGTCGCGCAGCAGTTCCCGGCCCAGCAGCACCAGGTCCGCCTCGCCGCCGGCCACGATCTGCTCGGCCTGCTCGGGCTCGACGATCAGGCCCACGGCACCGGTCGGCACCCCGGCGTCGCGGCGGATCCGGGCGGCCAGCGGCACCTGGTAGCCGGGCCCGACCGGGATGGACGCCCGGACCGCCGCGCCGCCGGAGGACGTGTCGACCAGGTCCACCCCGGCGGCGGCCAGCTCCCCGGCGAGCACCACGCTGTCCTCGACGGTCCAGCCGTCGTCGGTCCAGTCGGTGGCGGAGATCCGGGTCAGCACCGGCACCGACTCGCCGACGGCGGCGCGTACCGCGCGGGCCACCTCCAGCGTGAGCCGCATCCGGGCGGCCCGGTCGCCGCCCCAGCCGTCGGTGCGCCGGTTGGTCAGCGGGGACAGGAACTCGTGCAGCAGGTAGCCGTGCGCGGCGTGGATCTCCACGGCGGCGAACCCGGCGTCCAGCGCCCGCCCGGCGGCGGTGGCGAAGGCGTCCACCACGGCGGCGATGCTCGCCTCGTCCAGCGCGGTGGGCGTGCGGTACTCCGGCACGAACGGCTGGTCGCCCGGGCCCACCGGGGTCCAGCCGCCCTCGGCGTCCGGCACGCCGCCGCGCGCGGGCGCCCACGGCCGGTACGTGGACGCCTTGAACCCGGCGTGCGCGAGCTGCACGGCCGGCACCGCGCCGTGGGCGGCGACGAACGCGGTGATCGGCCGCCAGGCGTCGACGTGCGCGCCGGACCAGAGGCCGGTGTCCTGCGGGCTGATCCGGCCCTCGGGCACCACAGCTGTCGCCTCGGTGATCACGAGCCCGGCCCCGCCGACCGCGCGGGAGCCGAGGTGGACGCGGTGCCAGTCGGTGGGCAGGCCGTCGGGCCCGGCGCTGTACTGGCACATGGGCGCCAGCGCGATCCGGTTGGGCAGCGTGACGCCGCGCAGGGCGAGCGGGGTGAACAGGGCGCTCATTGTCGAAGATCCTCCGGTCATGGCTTCGGGTGCGCCTCCCGCTTTCGGAAGACGCACCCGAAGAAGTGTGGATCAGGCGGGTACGGGGTCGAGCCGCTCGGTCTCGACCGGCTCGATCAGGTCGCGCTTGCCGGCCGAGTCGTACGCGGCCCGGTCGAGCGTGCCCTCCCGGGCGGCCACGATGGTCGGCACCACCGCTTGACCGGCCACGTTCGTGGCGGTGCGGATCATGTCCAGGATCGGGTCGATGGCCAGCAGCAGGCCGGCCCCGGCCAGCGGCAGGCCCAGCGTGCTCAGGGTCAGCGTGAGCATGACGATCGCGCCGGTCAGGCCGGCGGTGGCGGCCGAGCCGACCACCGAGACGAACGCGATCAGCAGGTAGTCGGTGACGCCCAGGTTCACGCCGAACACCTGCGCCACGAAGATCGCGGCGAGCGCCGGGTAGATGGCGGCGCAGCCGTCCATCTTCGTGGTGGCGCCGAACGGCACGGCGAAGGAGGCGTACTCGCGGGGGACGCCGAGGCGCTCCACCGAGCGCTGGGTCACCGGCATGGTGCCCACCGAGGAGCGGGACACGAACGCCAGCTCGATGGCGGGCCAGGCGCCGGCGAAGAAGCGCAGCGGGTTGAGCTTGCCGGCCACCGCGAGCAGCACCGGGTAGACCACGAACAGCACCAGCGCGCAGCCGACGTAGACGGCCGTGGTGAACTTCGCGAGCGGGGCCAGCAGGTCCCAGCCGTACGAGGCGACGGCGTTGCCGATCAGGCCGAGCGTGCCGATCGGGGCGAGCCGGATGACCCACCAGAGCGCCTTCTGCACGATCGACAGCAGCGAGCGGTTGAGCGACACGAACGGCTCGGCGGCGTCGCCGACGAGCAGCGCGGCGGCACCCACCACCAGGGCGAGGAAGACGATCTGCAGGACGTTGCCCTCGACGAACGCGCCGACCGGGTTGGTCGGGACGATGCCGGTGAGGAAGTCGATCCAGGAGCCGGTGGTCTTCGGCGCGGTGGCGCCGGCCGGGTCCAGGTTGACGCCGCGGCCGGGGTCGGTGAGCAGGCCGAGGCCGATGCCGATGCTCACCGCGATGAGCGCGGTGACGGCGAACCAGAGCAGCGTCTTGACGGCGAGCCGGGCGGCGTTGGCGACGCCGCGCAGGCTGACCACGCTGACCACGATGGCGGTGAAGACAAGCGGCGGCACGGCCAGCTTGAGCAGCTGGACGAAGAGGCCGCCGACGGTGTCGAGCGTGCTGGTCAGCCAGGCGAGGTCGGCGGCGCGGGCGAGGAAACCGAGCGCCACACCGAGCACGAGGCCCAGCAGGATCTGGACGGAGAAGGGAATTCTGCGCAGGGCGGAAGCCATGAGGACGGGTCCAAGGTCTGGAGAGGGAAGGCGGGCGTCAGGGCGTGGAGCTACGCCGGACAGACGCCGCTGGCCTGCCGTCGCAGATCGACGTACAGGCGCTCGGTGAGGCACCAGACATTGGTCATCGTCGCGACACGTTACTCCCCTCCGGCGCCGGAACGGAAGGACCGTCGCCGGTGAGGCTCCTTACAGCCAGGTAGCCGGAGGTGACCAGTCCCCAGGCGGCGACCACGACCAGCAGCACCCGTTCCGACAGCCCGAGCAGCGTGCTGCGCCCGACCAGCAGCAGCGCCAGCGCGACCACGGCGGCCACCGGCAGCGCCAGCGCCGCGCCGACCGCGGCGATCCGCCGCAGCCCCCGGTCCGCCGTCGGGGAGAACAGCACCACGAGCATGGCGAGCACCACGGCGGCGGTCGCCGCGATGCTGGCCCCGCCGTGCACCAGGTCCGCCACCGTGGGGGCCTCGAACGGCGGCAACGGGCAGCCCTCGCTGCACGTGACAGCGCCGGACAGCACAGTCGCGACCGCGCCGATGCCGAGCAGCCCGGCCGCCGCCCGCAACCCCGGCGGCAGCGCCCCGGCGAGCAGCAGCAGCGACGCGGCCACCGAGAAGATCCCGATCCGGTACGCCCCGGCGTACCCGCTGTCCGCGATGCCCGCCTCACTCACGTACGCGACGGGTCCGGGACCGGGACCGGCGACCACCGCAACAGTCACCGCCGCCGCGCCGGCGGCCAGGCAGACGGCGGCGAACGCGGCGGAGATCCGGCGGCCGGTGTCCTCAGCCACGTCCGTGCGGGGTGGTCCAGCCGGACAGGTCGGGGCCGAGCGGCACGATCCGGGTCGGGTTGATCATGTCGTGGGTGGCGTAGTAGTGCCGCTTGATGTGGTCGAAGTCCACCGTCTCGCCGAAGCCCGGCGTCTGGAACAGGTCCCGCGCGTACGCCCAGAGCACCGGCATCTCGGTCAGCTTGCGCAGGTTGCACTTGAAGTGCCCGTGGTACGCCACGTCGAAGCGCACCAGCGTGGTGAACAGCCGCACGTCCGCCTCGGTGATCGCGTCGCCCATCAGGTAGCGCCGGCCGGCCAGCCGCTCGCTCAGCGCGTCGAGGCGGGCGAACAGCGCGGTGAACGCCTCGTCGTACGCCTCCTGGGAGGTGGCGAACCCGCATCGGTAGACGCCGTTGTTGACGTCCCGGTGGATCTCCGCCATCAGCGCGTCCATCTCCGGGCGCAGCTCGACCGGGTACAGATCCGGCGCGTCCGGCGCGTGGAACCGCCGCCACTCGGTCGAGAAGTCGAGCGTGAGCTGCGGATAGTCGTTCGTGACCACCCGTCCGGTGAGCGTGTCCACGAGCGCCGGCACGGTCACCCGGCCGGTGTAGTCCGCGTCGGTGGACAGGTACGCCTCGGACAGGAAGCCGATGCCGAGCACCGGGTCGAAGCCGTCCGGGTCGAGCGCGAACCGCCAGCCCCGCTCGTCCCGGATCGGGTCGACGGTGCCCAGCGAGATCACCTCGTCCAGCCCGAGCAGGCCGCGCACGATCCGGGCCCGGTGCGCCCACGGGCAGGCCCGGCACCAGATCAGCCGGTAGCGGCCCGCCTCCAGCGGCCAGCGCCCCTGATCGTCCGGCCCGCCGCCCTCCGGGGAGGTGGAGTGGGGGGTGACCCGGCCGGTGAACCGGTTGGGCTGGCGGACGAACGCGCCGCCGCCGCTTGTCTCTGCGCTGAACTGGGCCCCGGACATGCGGCAAACCTATCCGCTCCGGTCACGGATATCCTGGCGCCGGGTACCCCCACCGACCCCTTCCCACCCCCCGAAGGACGTACGCGCGATGACAGTGGCCTATCTCGTTGCCGGAGTCCGCACCCCGATCGGCCGGTACGCCGGCGCCCTGGCCGGGGTCCGCCCCGACGACCTGGCCGCGCACGTCGTCCGCGAACTGGTGGCCCGCCACCCGTCGGTCGACTGGGCGCGTACCGACGACGTGATCCTGGGCTGCGCCAACCAGGCCGGCGAGGACAACCGCAACGTGGCCCGGATGGCCGCGCTGCTCGCCGGGTTGCCGGAGGAGGTGCCGGGCAGCACCGTCAACCGGCTCTGCGGATCCGGCCTGGACGCGCTCGCCTCCGCCGCCCGCGCGATCGTCGCCGGTGAGGCCGACCTGGTGGTGGCCGGCGGCGTGGAGAGCATGAGCCGCGCGCCGTTCGTCATGCCGAAGGCGGCCACGCCGTTCGCCCGCACCGCCGAGGTGTACGACACCACCATCGGCTGGCGGCTGGTCAACCCGCTGATGCGCAAGGGCTGGGGCGTCGACTCGATGCCGGAGACGGCGGAGAACGTGGCAGCCGAGTTCGGCGTGGACCGGGCCGCGCAGGACGCCTTCGCGTACCGGTCGCAGCAGCGGGCCGCCAAGGCGCAGGCCGACGGCCGGCTGGCCGAGGAGATCGTCCCGGTGACGGTGCCCGCCGGCAAGCGCGAGACGAAGCTGGTCGAGGCCGACGAGCACCCGCGCGAGACGACGCTGGCGAAGCTCGCCTCGCTGCCCACCCCGTTCCGTGAGGGCGGCACGGTGACGGCCGGCAACTCCTCCGGCGTCAACGACGGCGCGGTCGCGCTGCTCGTCGCCTCCGCGGCCGCCGTCGAACGCTACGGCCTCACCCCGCTGGCCCGGGTACGCGGCGCGGCGGCGGCCGGCGTACCGCCGCGGATCATGGGCGTCGGCCCGGTGCCGGCCACCCGCAAGCTGCTCGACCGGACGGGCCTGTCGCTCGCCGACGTGGACGTGATCGAGCTGAACGAGGCATTCGCCTCGCAGGCCGTGGCGGTGCTGCGCGAGCTGGGCCTGCCGGAGGACGCCGAGCACGTCAACCCGGGCGGCGGGGCGATCGCGCTGGGCCACCCGCTCGGCGCCAGCGGCGCCCGGCTGGCGCTGACCGCCGCGCTGGAACTGCGCCGCCGGGGCGGCCGCCGGGCGCTCGCCACCATGTGCGTCGGCGTCGGCCAGGGCATCTCGCTGCTGCTGGAGTCGGCCGACTGACGCCGGCCGGCAGCATCGCCCGTTGTGGATCTCCCATACCTGGCCGTACCGGCCTAGAGTGGTCTGCACCACACGACCCGCCAGCGACGGCGGCGACGACCTGGGGGACCGAGCGATGCAGACGCCGGACGGCGTGCCCACCGAGATCGACCTGAGTCGGCCGAGCGCCGCCCGGGTCTACGACTACTTCCTCGGTGGGGCCCACAACTTCGAGATCGACCGGCAGCTGGCCGAGCAGATCGCGGCCATGACACCGAACCTGGCCGCCACCATGCGCTCGGGCCGGGAGTTCCTGCGCCGGGCGGTACGGGTGCTGCTCGACGCCGGCATCGACCAGTTCCTCGACATCGGCTCCGGCATCCCCACCGTCGGCAACGTGCACGAGGTCGCCCAGGCCGCGAACCCGGACGCCCGCATCGTGTACGTCGACATCGACCCGGTCGCCGTGGCGCACAGCCACGAGCTGCTCGCCGGCAACGAGCGCGCCACCGCGGTCCTGGCCGACCTGCGTGAGCCGAAGCTGATCCTGGACCACGCCCGGTCCAGCGGGCTGATCGACTTCGACCGGCCGCTGGGCATCCTGCTCGCCGGCGTCGTGCACTTCGTCCCGGACGCCGACCGCCCGGCCGACATCCTGGCCACCCTGCGGGCGGCCGCCGCCCCGGGCAGCTACCTGGTCATCTCCCACTCCACGTTCGAGGACCAGCCGCAGGAGATGCTGGACGCGCAGCGGCTGTCCGCGCGTACCGCCACCGAGATCACGCTGCGCTCGCGGGCCGAGATCACCGGCTTCTTCGGCGACTGGACGATCCTCGAACCGGGCGTGGTGCACATGCCGCTGTGGCGGCCCGAGTCACCGTCGGACGTGGACGAGCACCCGGAGCGGTTCGGCGCCTTCGGCGGCGTCGCCCGGCACGACCGCGCCCTCGGCTGATCCCATGCGCGCCCCGGACATCGACGGGGGAGACGTCAGCCGGCCCGGCGCCGTCGCGTACGCCGCCGAGTGGGCTCGTGCGGTGCGCCGCATCGGATTCGTGCCGCTGACCGCGGCCGAGACCGAGCGCCTGCTGGTGCCGCTCACCGAGCGGCTCGGCGAGGCCCTGCTCGCCCCCACCTTCTCCGCCCGCCCGGCGGAGGAGGTGGGACGGGCCCTGGTGCAGGCGCATCTCACCGAGCCCGGCGTGCTCGACTGGTCGGTGCAGGCGCTCGGTGACCGGTTCCTGCAGTGGGTGCTGCCCGGCCGGGCGGAGTCACCCGAACTGCGCGAGCGGGTCGCGCTGCTGCAGGGCGCGTTCGCCGCCGGGTTCGCCCGCGCGTTGCGCGACCGGGTGTTCAGCCAGCAGGAGCGAATCTCCCGTTCCGCCTGGCAGGCGCGGGACACCGTCGAGCAGGCGCTGCGGGACAGCGAGGCCCGCTTCCGGGCGGTCTTCACCGGCGCCGTCATCGGCATCGGCATCGCCGGTGTGGACGGGCAGATCATCGAGGTCAACCAGTCCTTCGCGGACATGCTCGGCTACACCGTCGCGGAGATGCGGCGGATGAACGTGTCGGCGCTGGCCTACGCCGACGACGCGGCCGGCATGTGGGAGCTGTACCAGGAGCTGATCGAGGGCAAGCGGGACAGCGCGCGGGTCGAGAAGCGCTACTACCGCAAGGACGGCAGCGTCGTCTGGACCGACCTCGCGGTCTCGCTGATCCGGCACGACGACGGCCGGCCCCGGTTCACCGTCGCCATGGTCGAGGACATCACCGAGCGGTACGAGCTGCAGCAGCGGCTGCGGTTCCAGGCGCTGCACGACCCGCTGACCGGCCTGCCCAACCGGACGCTGTTCTTCGAGACGCTCGGCACCGTCTTCGACGGGGCGGGCGACGACCAGCGCGTCGGGCTCTGCTTCATCGACCTGGACGGCTTCAAGGCGATAAACGACAGCCTCGGCCACGACCTGGGCGACCGGCTGCTCAAGGTGATCGCCCGCCGGCTCAGCGACTGCGTGGCCGGGCGCGGTCACCTGGTGGCCCGCATGGGCGGCGACGAGTTCGTCATCCTGGTCGACTCCGACGGCGGCATCGACGACGCGGTGGAGGTCGCCGAACTGGCCCTGGCCGCCGTCTCCGCGCCGGTGCACGTCGCCGACCAGCAGCTCGCCGTGTCGGCGAGCATCGGCATCGTGGAGTGCCCGGCGGCGGAAACCAGCGTCGGTGACCTGATGAAGGCCGCCGACACCACGCTCTACTGGGCCAAGGCGGAGGGCCGGGGACGCTGGGCGGTGTACGACCCGGAGCGCAGCGCCGCCGACATCGCCCGCTCGGCGCTGGCCGCGAACCTGCCCGCCGCGCTGGACCGGGACGAGTTCGTGCTGCACTACCAGCCGATCGTGTCGCTGCTGGACGGCACGATGGTGGCGGTCGAGGCGCTGGTGCGCTGGCAGCACCCCGAGCTGGGCCTGATCGGGCCGGACCGGTTCATCGGGCTGGCCGAGGAGACCGGCCTGATCGTCCGGCTCGGCGCGTGGGTGCTGCGTCAGGCGTGCCGCGACGCCGAGTCGTGGCGGCGCGCGTACCCGGAGACGTCGCTGGTGGTCAGCGTCAACCTGGCCGCCCGGCAGGCGGACGACCCGGCCATCGTGGAGACGGTCGCCGAGGCGTTGCAGCACACCGGCCTGCCGGCCGAGCTGTTGCAGCTGGAGCTGACCGAGAGCGCGGTCATGGGCAGCGCGGGTGAGCCGCTGCGGACCCTGCACCAGCTCGCCGACCTGGGGCTGCGGCTGGCCATCGACGACTTCGGCACCGGGTACTCGAACCTGGCGTACCTGCGGCGGCTGCCGATCCACTGCGTGAAGCTGGCCGGCCCGTTCGTCGAGGGGATAAAGGGTGACGGCGGGGACGCGGTCGCCGACCACCGGGACGAGCGGATCGTGGACGCGCTGGTCCGGCTGGCGCACGCGCTGGAGCTGTCGGTGACGGCCGAGGCGGTGGAGACCGAGGTGCAGGCCGAGCGGCTGCGGGCGCTGCGGTGCGACACCGGGCAGGGCCGCCTGTTCGGCGCCCCGATGCCCGCCGACGGCATCCGCGCCCGCCTGGGCGGGTAAGGAAGGGCCCCCTGTTAACGCCTCCGGTAGAGCAGGGGGCCCCGCTTAACACCTCCCGCTCACGCGGCGGCAGGCGAGGAAGGGAGAACGGTGAGCCTCACCGATTCGCAGGCCGTGGTGTCGGTGGTCGCCGCGCTGGCGATCATCGCCGGGTTGGCCGGAGTGGTAGTGCCCGGGCTGCCGGCGCTGCCGCTGTGCTGGGGCGGCGTACTGGTGTGGGCGCTGTTCGGCGGCGCCGGGCCGGGCCGCTGGGCGGTGCTCGCCGCCGCCACAGTGATCGCCGCCGGCGGCACCGTGCTCAAGTACCTGTGGCCCGGGCGGAACCTGAAGCGGACCGGCGTGCCCACGTCGTCGCTGCTGGTCGGCGGGCTGCTCGGGGTGGTCGGCTTCTTCGTGATCCCGGTGGTCGGGCTGCCGATCGGCTTCGTCGGCGGGATCTTCGGCGCGGAGCGGCTGCGGCTGGGCGACACCCGGCTCGCCTGGCCGGCCACCGTGCAGGCGCTGAAGGCGGCCGGGCTGTCCATGCTGCTGGAGTTCATGGCCGGCCTGATGATCGCCGCGCTCTGGGTCGCCGGGTTGCTGTTCGTCTAGAGGTGCGGCGGCGCGGGGCGTCCGGAGGGTACGGCCGATCGCCGTACTTCAGTGAGAGAGAGGTGGACGCCGCGCGCCGCCGCGGACCGGGCGTTGCCGAGCGCCCGGCGCCGGCCCGTCGGGTCGGGCCTGGTCACGCCCACAATGATGCCCCCGGTGGGATCCGGCGACAACGCAATTACCGGGGTACGTATTGACCACCTTGATCGGCCGGGAGCACACTGCGAGCACTCGCACGAGCATCGCCTCGAGGAGGTGTGCAGTGGCCACGACGCCCGCGCCGACCGCCGAGCAGCCGATGGACGACGACGCCCGACGACTCGCCGAACTCGGCTACAAACAGGAGTTGCGCCGCAAGTGGAGCGGCTTCTCCAACTTCGCGATCTCGTTCTCCATCATCTCGATCCTGGCCGGCTGCTTCACCACGTTCGGCCAGGCGTGGAACAACGGTGGCCCGGTGGCGATCTCCTGGGGCTGGCCGCTGATCTCGCTGTTCATCCTGATCATCGGCTTCTGCCTGGCCGAGCTGGTTTCCGCGTACCCGACGGCGGGCGGGATCTACTGGTGGGCGGCGACCATGGGCCGGCCGGTGCACGGCTGGTTCACCGGCTGGCTCAACCTGATCGGGCTGGTCGCGGTGACCGCCTCTGTCGACTACGGCTGCGCCACGTTCCTCAACCTGACGCTGTCGGCGCTGTTCGACGGCTGGGCCGGCACCGGGCACCAGACGTTCGGGCTGTTCGTGGTGATCCTCGCGCTGCACGGGCTGATCAACATCTACGGGCACCGGATCATCGACGTACTCCAGAACGTCTCGGTCTGGTGGCACGTGGCCGGCGCGGCCGCCGTGGTGCTGATCCTGGTCCTGGTCCCGGACAACCACCAGAGCTTCCAGTTCGTGTTCACCGAGCGGTTCAACAACTCCGGCTTCGGTGACGGCGACACCGGCGGGCTGGCGTTCTGGTTCTACGTGCTGCCGCTGGGCTTCCTGCTCACGCAGTACACGATCACCGGCTTCGACGCCTGCGCGCACGTCTCCGAGGAGACCCGCGGCGCGTCCAAGGCCGCCGCGCAGGGGCTGTGGCGGTCGATCTTCTACTCGGCGGTGGGCGGCTGGATCCTGCTGCTGGCGTTCCTGTTCGCCGCCACCGACGTGGACGCGATAAACGAGGCGGGCGGCTTCTCCGGGGCGATCTTCGAGACGGCGCTGACGCCGTTCTTCTTCAAGGCCGTCATCATCATCTCCACCATCGGGCAGTTCTTCTGCGGCATGAGCTGCGTGACGTCGATGTCGCGGATGGCGTACGCGTTCAGCCGCGACCGGGCCGTGCCCGGCTGGCGGCTGTGGTCGACTGTCGACCGCAACGGCACGCCTGTGAACGCCATCATCGGCGCGACGCTGGCCGGGCTGGTGCTCACGCTGCCCGCGCTCTACCAGCGCGGCGGCATCCCTGTCGCGTTCTACGCGGTGGTGTCGGTGGCGGTGATCGGGCTGTACCTGTCCTTCATCATCCCGATCTTCCTGCGGCTGCGGATGGGCGACCGGTTCACCCCGGGCCCGTGGACGCTCGGCCGCCGCTACAAGCTGCTCGGCTGGATCGCGGTGGTCGAGATCGCCGTGATCTCGATCTACTTCGTGCTGCCGATCGTCCCGGCGGGTGTACCAGGCAACCCCGACTTCAGCTGGACGGCTGTGAACTACGCGCCCATCGCGATCGGTGGCGTGCTGCTCGGCGTCGCCATCTGGTGGTACGCCTCGGCCCGCAAGTGGTTCACCGGCCCGCGCCGTACCGTCGAACAGGCCGATCCGGAGCCGGAGCCCGCCGAGCCGTCGTAGCTGTCGGTGGGGCCTGCCATGATCCGGCCCATGAATGCGGAAGCGGTGGTACGCGCGCTGTGGGATCGCATGCAGGCCCGCGACTGGGCCGGCGTCGGCGAGCTGCTGGCCGACGACGTGGTGGTGGAGTGGCCGGCCAGCGCCGAGCGGATCGTGGGTCGCGACAACTACGTGAAGATCAACGCCGAGTACCCGGAGGGCTGGTCGATCCGGGTGCTGCGGGTGGTGGCGTCGGGCGAGACGGTGGTGTCCGAGGTGGAGGTGCCGCACGAGGGGATGGGCGTGCACCGGGTCGCCTCGTTCTGGACCGTGCGCGACGGGCGGATCGTCGAGGGCCGGGAGTACTGGACCAGCCTCGGCCAGGACCCGTCCCCGCAGTGGCGAGCCGCCTGGGTCCAGCCGATGTGAAGTGGCCTGTTGGTCAGGCTGCGGGTCCGGTCTGCTTGGCCAGGGCGATGAATGACCGCCACGAGGACGGGGTGACGTGGAGGGTGCCGCCGTCGCGGTCCTTGCTGTCGCGTACGAGTACGACTCCCGGCAGGTTGTCGGCCACCTCCACGCAGTCACCACCGCTCGTGCCGCTGCGGGTGGACTTCTTCCAGATCGCGCTACTGAGGTCCATGCTGACTCTCTACTTCCTTTATCAGGGCGACCGACAGGGTCTGCGGCAAGGCTACGCTGCGGACGCCTTCCCACCGTGCCAGGAGCGTCGCCATCGCATCCTCGCCATCGACGACCAGACCCGCAAGCTGGTTCTCCAGGTGCCCCACCCAGCCGCCTTCCGCCGAGTGGGCCAGCGCCAGCGGCCCGGAAAGGCCGACGTGATGACCGGCATCGGCTGGAATAACGTGTAGTTGGACGTGCGGCAGTTCGGCCATGTGCAGCAGGTGCGCGAGCTGCTCGGCCATGATGGCGTCACGGCGGCGGAGCGCTGACTCATCAGTCACTGCGATGACGAGCGGGGGACGGTCGCGAAGCAAGATCTCCTGCCGCTCCAATCGTGCAGCTACCTGCTTCTCCACTTCCTCGTGGGGTCTCGTGCTGTCGAAGCGCAGCACCATCCGGGCATAGTTCGCCGTCTGAAGCAGGCCAGGGATCAGGGACGGATTGAAATACCGAAGCTGACGGGCCGAGCGCTCGGCCTCCAGCCAGGGACGGAACCACGAAGGCTGGCTCTCCCGTTCGGCCATCTTCAGCAGCGTTGTCAGCAGGTCGCCGGTCTTCAGCGCCTCATCTGCTCGCGCAAGGAACACGCGATCCAGCGGACGGGCCCCAGTCTCCACTGCCGAGACCATGGACGCGGAGTAGTGCAGAAGCCTGCCGAACTCCTCCTGACTGAGACCGGCGGCGGAGCGCATCCGGCGGAGCTGCGATCGGATGAGATCGGCTGTCGGTTCCTCCACAGTTCCTCCACAGTCCGTGCGTGAATTTCATTCGACATCCGCCGACCGGCCCGGTGCTTCACTGGTGCGCCGTGACCAGGCTCGATGCCTTCCGACCGTAGCGGTGTCCTCACCAGACTGTCACGCATGCGGATCCGCTCGTCGCAGGCGAGCACGGGCGGATTCCAGCCCGGGGCCGCCCGGTCCCGACGATGCCGGGCGGCCCCCTCCATCAACGAGGAGGCCGATGTGCGTGTCCGATGGTTCCGGTGCCGTACCCGGGAGCTGCCCACCCTGCCGAAGCGAGACCCCGGCAGCAACCTGCCGGCGTGGATGCGCGAGCCGACCCGGGTGTTTCCCACGGTTCGCCCGGGCAGCCCGGGGCGTCTGACACCGGCGCAGGAGTGGCGGGCGAACGGGGGCCGCTGGTGACGGCTCTGGTCGGTGTCCTCAGCGCCATCGGGCACGTCGGGTATCAGCCGGACTGGACATGCGAGCGCTGCCGGGAGCCGTGGCCGTGTCCCACCCTGCGTCGCATTCCCCGCGACCAGCTCGAACCGGCGGCGCTCATCCGGATGATGGCGTTCCTCGTACGCGGCGCGATCCGGGATCTGCGTGGCCGCGTCGAGGGGCCGGAACCGCCCGAGATCGTCCGGCGGTTCTTCTGGTTCCTTCCGCTCACCGACGACGAGGCGCGTGCGATCGCCCGAAGGCTGCGGTGATGGGCCGGCGCGTGGTTCCGCACCTGCCTGTGCGCCCGCTCTGGCGGTGCCGCAACTGCGGGGCGGAGTGGCCCTGCCAGCCGGCCCGGCTGTCGCTGCTCGTCGAGTACCGGGAGGACCGTACCGCGTTGCTGCTCTATCTCGGCGGGCTGATGACCGAGGCGCGGGAACAACTCGCCCAACTGAATCCCGACCACGCGCCGGACCTGCACAGCCGATTCCTGGCCTGGGCGCGGGTTCGTGGCTGACGCGGCGCGGGCTGTCCGCGTACCCCAGGGGTCAGATCGTGGGGCGGCGGTGGGTGAGCGGGAAGCGCAGGATGCGGTCGTCGCCGGCCGCCGGGGTGCCGCGGCCGTCGCGGTTGCTGGTCGCGACCCAGAGCGCGCCGTCGGGGGCCACCTCGACGGTACGCAGGCGGCCGTACGTGCCGGCCAGCTCCGCCACCGGTACGCCGACGCGGCCGGCGGCGTCGACGGGCACCGCCCACAGCCGGGCGCCGCGCAGCGCGGCGACGTAGAGCGTTCCCCTGGCGAAAGCGGCGCCGCTCGGGGACGCCTGGGCGGGCGGCCAGACGACGACCGGGTCGCGGAACCGGGGGTCACCGGCGACGCCCTCGACGACCGGCCAGCCGTAGTTGCCGCCGGGCACGATCCGGTTCACCTCGTCCCAGGTGCTCTGCCCGAACTCGGTGGCGAAGAGCCGGCCGTGCCGGTCCCAGGCGAGGCCCTGCACGTTGCGGTGGCCGTAGCTGTAGACGAGCGAGCCCGGGAACGGGTTGTCCGCGGGCGTCCGGCCGTCCGGGCGGAGCCGCAGGATCTTGCCGTTGCGGCTGGTCAGGTCCTGCGCGCGGGCGGCCACCCCGGCGTCGCCGATCCCGGCGTAGAGCATGCCGTCGGGGCCGAACGCGATCCGCCCGCCGGCGTGCACCGAGCTGCGGGCGATGCCGCTGACCAGCACCCGGGGCGCGCGGGACGAGCCGAGGCGGAACCGGACGATCCGCAGATCCGTGGCGGTGGTGTAGGTGGCGTAGACCCACCGGTCCCGGCGGTACGTGGGGGAGACCGCCAGCCCGAGCAGGCCCGTCTCCCCACCGGCGACCACGTCGGCGATCCGCGCCACCTCGCGGGCCGGGCGTCCGGGGCGTACGCGCAGGATCGTGCCCCGGTCCCGCTGCGCGACCAGGGCGCTGCCGTCGGGCAGGAAGCCCAGGCCCCACGGCGCCTCCAGGCCGGTGGCGACGACGTGCGGGCGGCTCAGGTCGTAGCCGGACCAGCCGGAGCGTCCGTCGAAGCCGCGCAGGTCGAGCATGACCGGTCGCGCGTCGGCGGTCGCCGGCCGGTCCGGCCCGGCAGCGGGTCGCCCCTCGGCGGGTCTGCGGTCGGCGTGCGCGTCGGTGGCGGCCAGCACGATCGCGAGGACGGCGGCGACGACCGCGACGGTACGACGGCGCATGTGCTCTCCACGGTTTCGCACCCGGCCTCGCCGGGGCATTGACGGTGATCCGGTTTGCCAGTAGACCTTGGTGATGGAGGCCCCTGATGAAACCAACGCCGCTCTCGCTGGAACAGTTGCGGGTCGCCGTCACCGAGGGTGAGATCGACACGGTGGTGCTCGCCCTCACCGACATGCAGGGGCGCTTGCAGGGCAAGCGGTTCCACGCGCCCTACTTCCTCGACCAGGTGGTCACGCACGGCAGCGAGGGCTGCAACTACCTGCTCGCCGTGGACGTCGACATGAACACCGTCGACGGGTACGCGATGTCGAGCTGGGAACGCGGCTACGGCGACTTCGCCATGCGCCCCGACCTGGACACGTTGCGCCGGATGCCCTGGCAGCCCGGCTCCGCGCTGCTGCTGGCCGACCTGGAGTGGCTGGACGGCTCCGGCCCGGTGGTCGCCTCGCCCCGGCAGATCCTGCGCAAGCAGCTGGACCGGCTGGCCGCGCACGGGCTGACCGCGTACGCCGGCACCGAACTGGAGTTCGTGCTCTACCGCGACTCGTACGAGGAGGCGTGGCGGCGCGGCTACCGCGATCTGACGCCGGCCAACCAGTACAACGTGGACTACTCGCTGCTCGGCACCGCCCGGGTCGAGCCGCTGCTGCGCCGTATCCGCACCGAGATGGCCGGCGCCGGGCTCACCCCGGAGAGCGCGAAGGGCGAGTGCAACCTCGGCCAGCACGAGATCGCCTTCCGGTACGACGAGGCGGTGCGCTGCGCCGACCACCACGTCATCTACAAGAACGGCGCGAAGGAGATCGCCGCCCAGGAGGGCATGGCGATCACGTTCATGGCGAAGCCGAACGAGCGGGAGGGCAACTCCTGCCACATCCACTTCTCGCTGCGTGACGCCTCCGGCTCGTCGGCGATGCTGGGGGACGGGCCGGCGCACCTGAGCGTCACCGGTCAGCGGGTGCTGGCCGGGCTGCTCGCCACGATGCGCGAGTTCAGCCTGTTCTTCGCGCCGAACATCAACTCGTACAAGCGTTACCAGCCGGGCTCGTTCGCGCCGACCGCGCTGCGCTGGGGCACCGACAACCGCACCTGCGCGCTGCGGCTGGTCGGGCACGGGCAGGGGATGCGGGTGGAGAACCGGGTGCCGGGGGCCGACGTCAACCCGTACCTGGCGATCGCCGCACTGGTGGCCGGGGCGGTGCACGGCATCGAGAACGAGCTGGAGCTGGCGGACGAGTGCACCGGCAACGCGTACGACGACCCGGACGCCGAGCGGGTGCCAACCACGCTGCGTGACGCGCTGGACCTGTGGCAGCGCTCCGAGGTGGCCCGGACGGCGTTCGGCGACGAGGTGGCCGACCACTACGCCAACCAGGCGAAGGTCGAGCTGACCGCCTTCGACGCCGCGGTGACGGACTGGGAGCTGACCCGTGGCTTCGAACGCCTCTGACCCGCCGCCCTCCCTCGCCCCCGCGCCCGCCCTCGCGCTCCCGCTGTCGACGCCGATCTTGCACTTACAGCCCTCGACGCGGGCGTTGTGCGGCTTTCGCCGGGGCAGCAACTACAAGATCGCCGAGCTGAGGGGAGGGGGACCGCGTGGGTGAGGTGATCTCGCCTGTTGACGGGGCGGGGATCGGGGTCGTTCCGGGGTGCTCCGTTGAGGACGTGGATGCGGCTGTCGCGCGGGCTTCCGCGGCGTTCGAGACGTGGCGTCGGGTGGCGCCGGGGGATCGGGGGCGGCTGCTGCGGCGGTTCGCGGCCCAGGTCGACGCGCACCTGGAGGAGCTGGCTCTGCTGGAGGTGCGCAACGCCGGGCACACCATCGGCAACGCGCGCTGGGAGGCGGGCAACGTCCGCGACGTGCTCGACTACTACGCGGGCGCGCCGGAACGGCTGACCGGGCACCAGATCCCGGTGCCCGGGGGGCTCGACGTCACGTTCCACGAACCGCTGGGCGTGGTCGGCGTGATCGTGCCGTGGAACTTCCCGATGCCGATCGCCGGCTGGGGGTTCGCCCCGGCGCTCGCCGCCGGCAACACGGTCGTGCTGAAACCGGCCGAGCTGACCCCGCTGACCGCGCTGCGCCTCGCCGACCTGGCCCGCGACGCCGGCCTGCCTGACGGCGTGTTCACAGTGCTGCCCGGCCGGGGCAGCGTGGTCGGCGAGCGGTTCGTGACCCACCCGGCGGTCCGCAAGATCTGCTTCACCGGCTCGACCGAGGTCGGCACCCGGATCATGGCCGGCTGCGCCGCCCAGGTGAAGCGGGTGACGCTGGAGCTGGGCGGCAAGTCGGCCAACATCGTCTTCGCCGACGCCGACCTGGAGAAGGCGGCGGCCACCGCGCCGTACGCGGTCTTCGACAACGCCGGCCAGGACTGCTGCGCCCGCTCCCGCATCCTGGTCCAGCGTCAGGTGTACGACAGGTTCCTGGAACTGCTCGAACCGGCCGTACGGGCGGTGCGGGTGGAGGACCCGGCCCGGGACACGGCCGAGATGGGCCCGCTGATCTCCGCCGCGCACCGGGACCGCGTCGCCGGGTACGTCGACGGCGCGGACGTCGCGTTCACCGGCTCCTGCCCCGACGGCCCCGGCTTCTGGTACGCCCCGACGGTGCTGCTCGCCGGCTCCCCGGCCGACCGGCACTGGCGGGAGGAGGTCTTCGGCCCGGTCGTCTCGGTGCTGCCGTTCGACGACGAGGCGGACGCGATCCGGCTCGCCAACGACACCGAGTACGGCCTCTCCGGCTCGATCTGGACCCGGGACGTCGGGCGGGCGGTGCGGGTGGCCCGCGCGGTCGAGGCCGGCAACCTCAGCGTCAACTCGCACTCCTCGGTGCGCTACTGGACCCCGTTCGGCGGGATGAAGCGTTCCGGCCTGGGCCGGGAGCTGGGTCCGGACGCGCTGCACGCCTTCACCGACGTCAAGAACGTGTTCATCGGCACCGAGGAGTGATCACAGTGCAGGGACGGCTTTCCGACCGGGTGGCGGTCGTGACCGGCGCGGGCAGCGGCATCGGGCTGGCCACCGTGCGGCGCTTCGCCGCCGAGGGCGCCCGGGTGGTGTGCGTGGACATCGACGCCGACGCCGGTACCCGGGCCGCGCAGGAGGTGGACGGCGAGTTCGTCGCCGCCGACGTGGCCGACGAGACGGCGGTCCGCGACCTGTTCGACGGGGTGGTGCAGCGGCACGGCCGGGTGGACGTGTCGTTCCACAACGCGGGCATCTCGCCGCCGGACGACGACTCCATCCTGGAGACCGGCCTGGACGCCTGGGAACGGGTGCTGCGGGTGAACACCACGAGCGTCTACCTGTGCTGCAAGTACGTCATCCCGCACATGCGGCGGCAGGGCAAGGGCTCGATCATCAACACCGCGTCGTTCGTGGCGCTGATGGGCGCGGCGACGTCGCAGATCGCGTACACGGCGAGCAAGGGCGGGGTGCTGGCGATGACCCGGGAGCTGGGCGTGCAGTTCGCCCGCGAGGGCATCCGGGTCAACGCGCTGTGCCCCGGTCCGGTGGCGACGCCGCTGCTGCTGGAGCTGTTCGCCAAGGACCCGGAGCGGGCGGCCCGGCGGCTGGTGCACGTGCCGATGGGCCGGTTCGGCGATCCCACCGAGATCGCCGCCGCGGTGGCGTTCCTCGCCAGCGACGACGCCTCGTTCATGACCGCCGCGCAGTTCGTCGTCGACGGCGGGATCACCGGCGCCTACGTCACACCGCTATGAGGCCGGTCATCGGCATCACCGCGTACGTCGAGCCGGCCGGCTGGGCGGTGTGGCGGGACGTGCCGGCGACGCTCGTGCCGCACGCGTACGTCCGGGCGGTCACCGCGGCGGGCGGCCGGGCCGTGGTGCTGCCCCCGGACGACGCCGACGCGGACGTGCTGGGGCTGCTGGACGGGCTGCTGCTGGCCGGCGGCGCGGACGTCGGCCCGGAGCGGTACGGGCAGCCGCCCGACCCGCGCACCGAGAGCCGGCCGGAGCGCGACGCCGGGGAGACGACGCTGCTGAGCGCCGCGCTCGCCGCCGACCTGCCGGTGCTGGGCGTGTGCCGGGGGATGCAGCTGCTCGCGGTGGCGTACGGCGGCCTGCTCCACCAGCACCTGCCGGACGTGGTCGGGCACGACGGGCACCGTCCCGCGCCGGGCGTGTACGGGTCGCACCCGGTGCGCTTCGCCGCCGGCAGCCGGACCGCCGAGGTGATGGCCGGGGTGGACCGGGTCAACTCGTACCACCATCAGGCGGTGGCCGACCCCGGCGGCCTGGCGGTGACCGGCTGGGCCGACGACGGGGTGATCGAGGCGGTGGAGGATCCGGCGCGGCGCTTCGTGCTCGGGGTGCAGTGGCATCCGGAGAACGAGCCGGACCCGCGACCGGTGGCCGCGCTGGTCCGGTCCGTGGTGTCGGCCAGATCACACACTCACATTTCGTAGGTGGGGACAGCTGAATCTCCGGCCTGGTCATCCCGGCCGGACCGCCCGAGTCGCCCCGGCCCGTCTGTTACGCCAGGATGAGGCGGAGGTAACCAGCGTCGAACGGTGCGGGTGCGTTACGTTGCTCGTCCGTCGGGGTAGTAGGCGGGGACGGTCGGCGTGACAGCGCCGACCGTCGTGATCATGGCCGGAGCGGGAGGCTGCATGGGCTCGGCCCAGGGGGGCGGGGACGACAGTCGTTCGTCCCCGGCGGCCGGCGAGGCGTCACTGTCGCCGCTGCTCGCCGCGGCGTTCGCGGCCGGCGGCGAGATGGGCGAGCGGCTGCGCGCCTTCGACTGGGCCGCCACCCCGCTCGGCAGCCCGGACCGCTGGCCCGCCGCGCTCTCCCACGCGATGAGCACCATGCTGTCGTCCCGCGCCCAGATGGTGGTGTTCTGGGGCGAGCAGCACCTGGCCTTCTACAACGACGCCTACCGGCCGACCATCGGCGACAAGCACCCCGCCGTGATCGGGCAGGCCGCGCACCGGCACTGGGCCGAGACCTGGGACGTGCTCGGCCCGCTGCTGGACGGGGTGCGCCGCACGGGCGTGCCCTACCGGGGTGAGAACCATCCCTTCGTGCTGAACCGGCACGGCTTCCTGGAGGACGTCTACTTCGACGTCTCGTACGACCCGATCCGCGACGTCGACGGCACCGTCAGCGGGATCTTCTGCTTCGTCAACGAGACCACCGGGCGGGTGCTCGGCGAGCGCCGGCTGCGGGCCCTGGCCGAGCTGGGCAACGAGCTGGGCGAAGTGCCGGACATGCGGGAACTGGGCCGGGCGGTCACCCGGGTGCTCGACGCCCACCGAGCCGACGTGCCGTTCAGCGCGCTGTGGTTCCCCGACGAGCGCGGCGATCTCGTGGCGGGCGGTTGTTCGGGCGTGGACCCCGCCGTTGTCGCCGGTCCGCCGCCCGGAGTGTCCGACGGCGAGCCGCTCACCGAGCCGCGCTGGATCGCCACCGCCGAGCTGCCCGGCGCGGTGCCGCCGGACGCCGCCGGCCAGGCGCTCCTGCTGCCGCTGACCGCGACGAACGAGGCGGCCGGGGTGCTGCTGCTCGGCGTGTCCCGCCGGCTGCCGTTCAGTGACGACTACCGCGACTTCGTCGGCCTGGTCGCCGCGCAGGTCAGCCGGGCGGTGGGCAAGCAGCGGGCGTACGAGCAGGAACGCGCCCGCGCCGCCGAGCTGGCCGCGCTCGACCGCGCCAAGACCAACTTCTTCGCCAACGTCAGCCACGAGTTCCGCACCCCGCTCACCCTGGTCCTCGGGCCGCTGGAGGAGATGCTCGCCGACCGGGAACTGCCGGATCGCTACCTCGACCGGCTCACCGTCATGCACCGCAACGGGTTGCGCCTGCTCAAGCTGGTCAACACGGTGCTCGACTTCTCCCGGCTGGAGTCCGGCCGGCTGGCCGCCCGCTACCAGCCCACCGACCTGTCCGACTTCACCTCCCGGCTGGCCAGCACGTTCCGCTCGGCCACCGAGCGGGCCGGGCTGCGCCTGGTGGTGGACTGCCCGCCGCTGCCCGCGCCGGTCTACGTCGACCGGGACATGTGGGAGAAGATCGTCCTCAACCTGGTGTCGAACGCGGTCAAGTTCACCTTCGACGGCGAGATCCGGGTCCGGGTACGCGCGACCGACCGGGCCGCCGTCCTGGAGGTGACCGACACCGGCGTCGGCATCGCGCCGGAGGAGCTGCCGCAGGTCTTCGAGCGGTTCCACCGGGTCGCCGGCGCCCGCTCGCGTACCCACGAGGGCACCGGCATCGGCCTGGCCCTGGTCCGCGAGCTGGTCGAGATGCACGGCGGCATCGTCACCGCGCACAGCGTCGTCGACCGGGGCACCACGTTCACCGTGACCATGCCGTTCGGGTACGCGCACCTGCCCGCCGACCGGGTGTCCGCCCTCTCGCCGGTGCCGCTGACCGAGCCGGAGCAGGCCCGCCTCTACGTCGCCGAGACGGCGCTCTGGACCGACGAGGTGGCCCGGCCCGTCGGGTTGCCCGAGCCGAACGGCACGCCGGGCGGCGCGGGCCGGATCCTGTTCGCCGACGACAACGCCGACCTGCGCGAGCACGTCGTCCGGCTGCTCTCCCCGGCGTACGAGGTGGTCGCCGTGCCGGACGGCGCGGAGGCGCTGCGGCTGGCCGTCGAGACCCCGTTCGACCTGGTGCTGACGGACGTGATGATGCCCCGGCTGGACGGCTTCGGGCTGGTCGCCGCGCTGCGCGCCAAACCGGCCACCCGGTACGTGCCGATCGTGCTGCTCTCCGCCCGGGCCGGCGCCGCCGAGGAGGTCGCCGGCCTGTCCGCGGGCGCCGACGACTACCTGACCAAGCCCTTCTCCAGCCAGGAACTGGTGGCCCGGGTCCGGGCCAACGTCGAGCTGGGCCAGTTGCGTGGGCAGATCATCCGCCGGCTGCGTGCGCTCGCCGACGCCGCCGTGGAGATCAACACCGCCCGGTCGACAGCCGAGGTGGTGCGGGTGGCCGCCCGGCACGCGCTGCGCCTGGCCGAGGCCGGACGGGTCCGCGTCACCACCACCGGGGCCCGTCACGAGGAGGACGCCGGCGGCGACCTGCCCGCCGACCCGACAGTGGTGCTGCCGCTCACCGGCACGTCCGGCGAGCAGCTCGGTGAGCTGCGGGTGTGGCGGCGCGAGGGCGGCGGCACCGAGCAGGCGGCGCTGACCGAACTGGCCCGGCTGGTCGGCGTCCGGCTGGAGAACGCCCAGCTCTACGAGGCCGAGCACCACATCGCCACCACGCTCCAGCACAGCCTGCTGCCGCGTACGCTGCCGCAGCTGCCCGGCGCGGTGGTCGCCAGCCGCTACCTGCCCGGCAGCGCCGACGTGGAGGTCGGCGGCGACTGGTACGACGTGATGGCCACCGCCGACGACGACCTGGTGCTGGTCATCGGTGACGTGGTGGGCAAGGGCGTGCGGGCCGCCGCGGCGATGGGCCAGCTCCGCAACGCGCTGCGGGCGTACGTCCTGGAGGGCTACGACCCGGGCGAGGCGCTGACCCGCCTCAACCGGCTGGTCCACTCCGCCGGCAGCGGCTCCTTCGCCACCGTCGTCTGCCTCGGCTTCTCCCCGCGCACCGGCCGGATCCGGTACGCCAGCGCCGGCCATCCCTCACCCCTGCTGATCCGAGGAGACGACGTGGCGTTCCTGCACGATCGGGCCCTCGGACCGCCGATCGGGGCGATCCCCGGCACCGTCTACCCGGCCGCCGAAGGCGAACTCGCGCCGGGCAACCGGCTACTGCTCTACACCGACGGCCTGATCGAGGACCGGTCCGCGGGCATCGACGCCGGGCTGGGCCAGTTGCGGTCGGACGCGACGGCCCGCGCCGAGCACGTGGCGGACCTGGTCGACGCCGTCATGGCGCGGGTGGCCGGGCGCTCCCGGCACGACGACGTGGCCGTCCTCGCGCTGGAGGCGGCCGAGTTGAACCGCTTCGCGCTGCGTCTGCCCGCCGACCCGACCCGGCTCAGCGTGCTGCGCAAGCGGCTGGAGGACTTCCTCGTCGCCCACCAGGTCGGCGAGACCGACCTGTTCGACCTGACCGTGGCGGTCTCCGAGGCGGCGGCGAACGCGATCGAGCACCCGGTCGACCCGGTGGACCCGACGATCGAGGTCGAGGTGACGATCGCCGACCGTACGGTCACCGCGACCGTCCGGGACACCGGGCGCTGGCGGGAGTCGAGCGGGTCGAGCTTCCGGGGGCGCGGGCTGGCGCTGATCCAGGCGCTGGGGGAGATGAACGTGACCCGTACCGAGGAGGGCACCGAACTGACGCTGCGCCGCCGGCTGGCCGACCGGGACTGAGGGCTGTTGTAGCGTAAAGCGGATCAAATGCGGCGAAGTCCCTAGGATCGCCTCATGGGGCGTGAGCCGTTCCGTCTTTCGCGGGACAGCGGGAACGACCCGGTTGGCGCGGCGTGGACGGCGATTCGCCGCACCGGCCGGGCGACCGTGGGAGAGCGACTGCGGCGGGTGCGGTTGAGCCTGCTCGTGGCGGTGCAGTGCGGGGTGGCCGCCGCAGTCGCGTGGTGGGTCGCGAAGGATCTGATCCACAACCCGCAACCGCTGTTCGCGCCCGCCGTCGCGGTCGGCACCATCGCCAGTTCGGTGAGTCAGCGCTTCCGCCGTACGCTGCTGCTCATCGCCGGCGTGGCGGTGGGCATCGCGCTGGGCGACCTGCTGGTCTCCTGGGTCGGGCAGGGATACGTACAGATCGGCGTCATCGTCGCCGCCGCGATCCTCGTCGCCGTCCTGCTCAGCGACGAGGGCGCGTTCGTCACCCAGGTCGGCGGCAGCGCGTTGGTGATCGCCGTGCTCTTCCCGGCCCGGACCGACATCGCGCTGCCCCGCTTCCTCGACGGCGTCGTCGGTGGAGTGGTCGGCATCCTGGTCGCGGTCGTGGTGCTGCCCCTGCACCCGATCCACCGGATCCGGCGGGCCGGCCGGCCACTGCTCGACCAGATGGCCGCCGAGCTGGACCGCCTCGCCGACGCGGCCCTGGCCCGGGACGCCGAGCTGGCCCGTCAGGGTCTCGACAGGCTGCGCCGGCTCGACACCTCGGAGGTGGAGGCCGCAATGTCGGGCGCCGACGAGGTCGTCCGCATCTCGCCGCTGCGGTGGCACAACCAGAGCGCGTTGCAGGGATGGCGGCACGGCGCCATCCTCATGATCCGCTCCCTGCTGCACAGCCGCGACGTCGCGCTCAACCTCGAACGCGCGATCCGTGACGACGAGCCCGTTCCGCCGTCGCTCGCCGAGGCCGCGCGGTGCCTGGCCGAGGCCGCGCGCACCGTCGGTAAGGGCTGGTCCCCGTCCGCCAGCCGGCCCTCCCGTTCCCAGCGGGCCGCGATGTCTGCCCTCCGCCTGGTTCAGGAGGCGTTGCGCAGCGGCCCGCGCGTCAGCGGCATCAACGTGGCGAACGAACTCACCATCATCGCGGTGAACACGATCCGGGCGAGCGGGGTGCGCAAGCGCGACGCCGAGTCGCTGCGTCGTGATCTCGCCCCGAACACCGCCGGGGAGTCGGGAAAGCGGCACCCCGCGTCGGATCAGGGGCAGCCGAGACCGGACCTGCCCCTGCCGCCGGCGATGGGAGACGCCTTCTAGACCCGAAGGGCACCCGAGTCGGTCAGGTGGGGACGAGCCAGTCCTGGTCGCCCAGGCCGGAGATGTCCAGCACGCGCCGGACCTGCGGGGACGGCAGCACGGTGAGCGCGTTCGGGAACCGCTGGGCGAGCCGGACCACCGCGTGGATGGCGGCCGAGTCGAAGAAGGTCACCGCCCGCAGGTCGAGCGTGAGCTGCTCGGCAGGCTCGCGGAGCGCGGTCTGGAACATGGTGTCGGCGGTCGCCATGTCGACCTCGCCGGTCACCTGGACGCGCACTTGGTCGCCGTCGACCTGCGCCGTCACGGAGAAGACGGGCGCCGCGCCCCCTTGATCCACGGAGCAACAATGGCACAGCGTTTGCGGTACGGCAACAACCTGCCCGGCCGGGCTGTGGCGGGGGGCACACCACCCCCGGCGATAGGCTTGGGCCATGACCGTCCGTGCGCCGCTGACCCCCGGCACGCTTTCCCCGTGGCGAGCGGTTCCCGCCCACATCCCGCGCCCGGAGTACGTGGGTAAGAAGCGCCCGCAGGAGTGGCGCGGCTCGCACGTGCAGACGCCGGAAACCATCGAGAAGATGCGCGTGGCCGGGCGCCTCGCCGCGCAGGCCACCCAGCTCGCCGGTGAGCACTGCAAGCCGGGGGTGACCACCGACGAGATCGACAGGGTGGTGCACGAGTTCCTCTGCGACCACGGCGCCTACCCGTCGACGCTCGGCTACCGGGGCTTCCCGAAGTCGTGCTGCACCAGCCTCAACGAGGTGATCTGCCACGGCATCCCCGACTCGACGGTGCTCCAGGACGGCGACATCATCAACGTCGACGTCACCGCGTACCTGAACGGCGTGCACGGCGACACCGACGCCACGTTCTGCGTGGGCGAGGTGAGCGAGGAGGCCCGCCTGCTTGTCGAGCGGACCCACACGGCGATGATGCGCGGCATCAAGGCCATCGCGCCGGGCCGGCAGATCAACGTCATCGGCCGGGTGATCGAGTCGTACGCGAAGCGGTTCGGCTACGGCGTGGTCCGCGACTTCACCGGGCACGGCATCGGCGAGGCGTTCCACAGTGGCCTCTACGTGCCGCACTACGACAGCCCGCGCCCCACCGACGTGATGGAGCCCGGCATGACGTTCACCGTCGAGCCGATGATCACGCTCGGCACCTACCAGTACGACATGTGGGACGACGGCTGGACCGTGGTCACCAAGGACCGCCGGTGGACGGCCCAGTTCGAACACACCATCGTCGTCACCGACGACGGCTACGAGATCCTGACGCTGCCGTGACCGACACCCCGGCGGCGCTGCGCGAGGCGCACCACGCGGACGTCTCCGGCGGCTGGCTGCGGCCGGCCGTCTTCGGCGCGATGGACGGACTGGTCACCAACATCGCGCTGATCGCCGGTGTGGGCGGCGGCGGGGTGTCCCCGCGCAACGTGGTGCTCACCGGCGCGGCCGGCCTGGTGGCGGGCGCTATCTCGATGGGTCTCGGCGAGTACACGAGCGTCCGGTCCGCAAACGAGCAGGTCGCCGCCGAGGTGGCCAAGGAGCGGCGCGAGCTGGAACGCCACCCCGAGGCCGAGGCCCGGGAGCTGGCCGACGCCTGGGTCGCCCGTGGACTGCCCCGCGAGCTGGCGACGCAGGTCGCCGAGGCGGTACGCGCCAACCCGGAGGAGGCGCTGCGGGTGCACGTGCGGGAGGAGCTGGGCGTCGACCCCGACGACCAGCCGAGCCCGTGGGCCGCCGCGATCTCGTCGTTCGTCTGCTTCTCGATCGGCGCGCTGGTGCCGCTGCTGCCGTACCTGCTCGGTTTCACCAGCCTCTGGCTGGCGCTCGCCGTCGGCGGCGTCGGCCTCTTCGTCGCCGGTGCGATCGTGGCCCGGTTCACCAACCGTGCCTGGTGGCGTGCCGGTCTGCGGCAGCTGCTGCTCGGCGCGCTGGCGGCCGGCGCCACCTACCTGATCGGCGCGCTG
This sequence comes from Micromonospora sp. HB375, assembly GCF_017872985.1. Classification (NCBI taxonomy): domain Bacteria; kingdom Bacillati; phylum Actinomycetota; class Actinomycetes; order Micromonosporales; family Micromonosporaceae; genus Micromonospora; species Micromonospora sp. HB375. Next base: position 1,430,711 of record NZ_JAGGJO010000001.1, read on the forward strand.
ATCGGCGTCGGCGGCGGCATCGGCTGAGGCGGAGCCGTCCTCAGCCGGACAACAGGTCGTCGATCGTGCCGTCGACCGGCCGGCCCCGGGCGGCCAGCTCCTCGGCCTGGCGGGTCAGCGCCGCGCCCACCTCGGTCATGTCCGCGCCGGCCAGCCCGGTACGCCGCACCGCGTCCCCGGGGTCGCGGAAGTAGGTGCGGCTGAACAGCCCCTGCACCGTCGCCGCGGCCAGCCGCGCCTCGCCGAGCATGAGCAGTGCCTGGTCCGTCTCGTACCACTCGGCCAGCCGCAACGCCCGGGCGTGCGCCGCGCTGCCCCGGTACCACGCCTGCCGCGCGGCGCCGGTGAACTCCGCCGGCCGGGCCCGCGCCAGTCGTGCCAGGTGCTCGTCGCGCAGCTTCGGCAGCCAGCCGGTCGGGTCGTGCAGGGCGCGGGTGGTGACGTACCGATCAGCGGCCAGCGGCCACCGGGACGTGATCGTCGTCGCCCGGCGCAGGTAGTCGTCCGCCCCGGCCACTGTCAGGTCGACGAGCACCCCGTCGACCCGGCGGGTGGCCGGCGGCGGCCCGGCGTCGGGCCGGTAGGTGACGACCAGCAACCCGACCTCGCGGTCCCCGCCGCCGTCGTCGTCGCCGTGCGCGAGCGGACCGTGTACGGCGACCGCCAGCACGTCGGCCGGGAACCGCCGCAGGACGGCGTCACCGACGCGCTCGGCCACCTGCCACCGCGGGTCGTCCAGACGCCGCTCGGCGTTCACGTCGACAGCCACGGTCCACCTCCGTCCGAGCGCTCGCCTGCGGCAACCCTAGCCAGATCGGGCCGGGCGGCCCCGGGGGCGCGGATGTCGGATTGTGCGCGTCTGCGGCAAGGGCGCTCAGGCGTTCGGGACCAGGCGGAAGACGCGGATCTCGCGGTTACCGGCGCGCTCGACGTACGTGCGGTACGCGGGCCACTCCTGCACCAGCCGCTGGAACAGCCGTTCCCGTTCCTCGCCGGTGACCTGCTCGGCGGTGACCGGGATCCGGCGGCCCTTGACGTCCACCTCGGCGGCCGGATTAGCCATCAGGTTGAACGTCCAGGACGGCTGGTGCTGCTGCCCCCAGTTCGAGCCGATCACCACGTAGGCGTCGCCGTCGGGGACGTACACCAGGGGGTTGCTGCGGGGCTTGCCGGAGCGGCGGCCGGTGGAGGTGAGCACCAGCGTGGGCACGAGCCCGAAGGCGACCACTCGGCCCTTCGTCATCCGGCCGACCAGCCGGTCGGCCGGGACGAGCAGGCGCATGGTGGCGCCGAACCAACGCTGGTGACCGAGACGGCGGGTGAGGGTTCCCAGGGCTGACATCCGACAAGTGTGCCGCCCGCACCGCGCCCCGTCACCCCCTCGGACGGTCAGTCCGCCCCAAGGTCGACTCCATTTCCCCGAAGTGGTGGCATCCACCCCACCGCGATGCCGCCACTCCGGCGAAATGGTGTGGACCATGCCTGGGTGGCCGGCTCAGTCGAGCCGGCGTTCGATCGGCAGGCGGGACCTGGTGAACAGCGCCGCGCCGCCCATCGCCACCAGCGGCACCACGACCAGCGCGGCGAGCGTCACGCCGGGCACCGTCACCGGGTACGGCGGCTGCACCGGCCAGGAATCCGCGTACCGCTGGTTGAGCGCGGCCAGGACGACCACGGCGGAGCCGAGCCCGGCGACGATGCCCAGCGCGGAGCCGAGCACCGCGATGACCCCGGCCTGGCAGAGCGACAGCAGGCGGCGTACCCGGGGATCGGCGCCCACCGCCGCGAGCGTGGACAGGTCCCGGCGGCCCTCGGCCGCGGCGAGGCCGGTGGCGACAGCGGCGGCGCCCAGCGTGATCACCCCCGAGGCCACCGCCAGCAGGAGCAGCATCGGGCGCTGGTCCGACGGCGGGTCGGCGGTCGCCACCTGCGCCGACATGGGCCCGATGTCGTACAGCTCGTCGGTCAGCATCTCCATCTGCCGATCGGTGGGCGAACCGGCGGTGTCCAGCAGGTAGCCAAGCGGTACGGCGGACAGGCCGAGCGCGTCCGCGGCGGCGGGGGAGAGCACCAACCGGTCGACGCTGAGACCGCCGCGCAGCGCGTACGCGGGCAGGAGACGCCCGGTGGGCGGGCCGCCGGAGTTGTAGTTGACCTCCACCCGGACCTGCCCGTCCACCACCCGCCGGGCGTCGGTGACCACCACACCGCCGGTGGCGAGCGTCCGGCGCGCGGCGGCCAGCTCGTCGGCGGGCGCGCCGGTGAGCGCGGCCAGCGCGGCGCCGTCGTCCACGAGCGCCGGCAGGTAGACGTCGACCGGCTCCTGGAAGGGGCTCACGCAGCGCGGATCGCGCCGGGCCGAGTCGGGAACCGGGTCGGAGGAGGTGTACGGGCAGCGCCGCTCCGGCGGAACGAGCGCGTACGCCGCGCAGTCGTTCTTGTCCCGGACGTCGCCGGCGCACCCGGGGACGGCGACGGGCGTCACCGTGGCGTCGGGCAGTACCGTGCGGGCCCGGGCGGCGACGACCTCGGCCGACGGCGGGCCCGTCGGGGTCGGCCCGGAGTGGGTGAGCAGCACGTTGCCCGGCGGCAGGCCGGGCTGCCAGAGTTCCCGGGAGCGGGTCTCGTCACTCGCCACGTAGACGCCGAGCGCGACGCTTCCGGCGACGGCGGCCATCACCGCCGAGATGGCCGGCGCGGCCGACGACCGGTTGCGGCTGGCGTCGCGCAACGCGAGCCGGGGGGTGAGCGGCAGCAGCCGGCCGGCCCGGCCCAGCACGCCCACGAGCGTCGGGGTGCAGAACACCAGCCCCAGCTCGCCCAGGGCGACACCGGCCAGCACGCCGGTCTGCGAGGTGCGGCCGGCGGCGAACGCGGCGATCGCGGTCCCGGCGACGGTGAGCGCCACCCCGATCAGCAGCCAGCGGCGGCGGGGCCGGGACCCGTCGCGCCGGCCGGCCAGGCCGGTCGCCACGTCCTGCCGGGCCGCCGTCCAGGCCGGCGCCATCGCCGCCAGCACCCCGGCCAGCACCGCCGTCGCGGCGATCGCCACCAGCGCGGCCGGGAAGATCCGGTACGCCCCGAGGCGCTCCCCGAGCAGGTACTGCTCGACGAGCGGCCGGCCGGCGAACGCGGCGCCGATGCCGAGCAGCAGCCCGAGGGCGGCCCCGCCGGCGCCGAGCACCACCCCGTCGGCGAGCACGATCCGGCGCAGGTGGGAGGCGTCGCCACCGGCCACCGCGACGAGCGCGAGGTCGCGCCGCCGACGGCGGACGCTCACCGCGAAGGCCGGGCCGACCAGCAGCACCACCTCCAGCAGGCCCAGCCCGCCGACCACGCCGACGACGCCGGCCTCGTCGGCGTCCGGCACGCGCATACCGCGGGTGAGCTCCTCCCGCCCGGGCAGCGGGTCGCGGACGACGATCTGGATGCCCTGCGCGTTCAGCCGGTCGGCGAGCCCCGGGTCGAGCGGGCCGGGCAGGTCCACCAGCCAGGTGTCGCTGCCGGCCGCGGTCTCCGGGGTCACCCCGGCCAGCGTGATCACCTCCCGGAGGTTGTCCGGGTACTCCACCACCCCGACCACCCGGTACGTGGCGCCGTCGATGGTGCGTACCGGGTTGCCGATGCGGGTGTCGAGCCGGCGCAGCGCCGCGGGGCTGACCGCGATCTCGTCCGGGCGCACCGGCGGCCGGCCGTCGAGGACCCGGGCCAGCGGCCGGGTGAGCGGGTCGGTCAGGTCCAGGGCGCGCGCGTCGAGCGACTCGACGTGCCGGCCGATCCGCGTCGAGAACGTCATCCACCAGCGCGTGCGGGCGACCCGGCTGCCCTCGGGCAGCAGCGCGCGCACCTCCTCGGCGGTCGCCGGACGGGTCCGGCCGACCCATTCGCCCTCGACCGGCCAGGCCGACTCGCCCCAGGCGTCCTGCCTCACCGCCGTCAGGCTTTCCCAGCGCAGCGCGACGTCGGCGCCGCCGAGCTGGCGTTCGATCCGCTCGGCGCGGGTCAGGTCGCCCATGTCGTAGCTGACCGCGGCGAAGCTGAGGCCGAGCACCGGCAGCGCGATCATCACCAGCACCAGCAGCGTGCGCCGCCGGGACCGCCGGGCCTCCCGGCGGGCGATCCGCAGCGCGGTCCGCCACGATCCGCGTACGGCGGCGAGGCGGCCGCCGGTCACCGGATGCTGCCGCTGAGCAGGTGGTCGACGCCGATCAGCGGGGCGGTCGAGTCGACCATCACCCCGTCGCGCAGGAAGACCACCCGGTCCGCCCAGCCCGCGTGCCGGGCCTCGTGGGTGACCAGCACCCCGGCCGCCCCGGCGTCCACCCGGCGGCGCAGCAGGTGCAGCACCGCCTCACCGGTCTGCGAGTCCAGCGCGCCGGTCGGCTCGTCGGCGAGGACCAGGCGGCGTTCGCCGACGAGGGCCCGGGCGATCGCCACCCGCTGCTGCTGGCCGCCGGACATCTGGTCCGGGAAGCGGTCGGCCAGGTCCTCCAGGTCGACCTCGCGCAGCGCGTCGAGGGCCGACTGGCGGGCCGCCCGTACGCCGGCGCCGTCCAGTTCCAGGGGAAGCGCCACGTTCTCCACCGCGGTCAGGCTGCCGAGCAGGTTCAGATCCTGGAAGACGTACCCGATCCGGCGGCGGCGCAGCCGGGCCAGCTCCCGGGCGGACAGCCCGACCAGCGCCTCGCCCTCGACCACCACCTCGCCGCCGGTGGGCCGGTCCAGGCCGCCGGCGAGCGCCAGCAGCGTGGACTTGCCGGACCCGGAGGGGCCCATCACCGCCACCAGTTCCCCGGCCCGCACGGTCAGGCTCACGCCGCGCAGCGCGTGCACGGCGGCCTCACCGGCGCCGTGGGTACGGCGTACGTCCCGCAGTTCCAGCACCCCGTCGATCGGGTCCATCAGCGCCTCCCGTGCCGGTTCACCGGCGGGCTTCGTCGCCGGCCCGGTCCACCGCCTCGGGGTGGTCGACCGCCCGGATCGGCGCCGGGCGGTGCCGGACCAGGCTGGTCTCGCAGTGGTCGAGCCACCGCACCTCGGCCTCGGTCTGGAAGATCATCGCGTCCAGCACCAGCCGCCAGGGTAGATCCTCCGGCTTGTCGCTCGTGTACTTCAACCGGGTGAACTCCTGAAGCGCGCGCATGGTGGCGGTGCGCTGGGTCTGCACCACCGCCCGCACGTCGACGCCCGGCGTGGTCAACGCCAGCGCCAGCTTGATCGACAACTCGTCGCGGGGACGGTCGGCGCGGCTGATCGGGGTGGCGAACCACATCGCCAGGTCCGCCCGTCCGGCGTCGGTGATCTCGTACGGCCGCTGCCCGCTCTCGTTCTCCGGCAGCGGGCGCACCAGTCCGTCGCGTTCCAGCCGGGCCAGCGTGGTGTAGACCTGCCCGATGTTCAGCGGCCAGGTCGACCCGGTGGACTCCTCGAACGCGGCACGGAGCTGATAGCCGTACATCTGGCCGCGTTCGAGCAGGGCGAGCAGGCCGTGACGGATGGACATGACCGCGAGTATGCATACCTGGTATGCGCAGCGCAACCGGGAAGCTTCGCCGGGTGACCGGCGTCGCGCTCAGGCGGGGCGGCCCGGGAACGGAACGGTGACCGGTGTCACGCCCGCCGTACGCCGCCAGCGGGTGGCCCGCAGCGCGCAGTCGGTGAGCGCGGCGAGCGCCGTGTTCCGCTCCACGCCGCTGGTGTGCGCGAGCGCGGCCCGCCAGTGCCCGGCGGTCCGCTCCTCGATCTCCACCGCCAGCCGCAGCGCTCCCGCCCGGTCGGTGACCGGATAGGGCAGCGCGTACCCGGCCCGGTCCGCGGGGACCTGGCCGGAGCCCTCGGCGAGCTGCAGGAGCAGCGCGTCGCGGCGGGACCGGTGCGCCGCCTCGGCGGCCCGGGCCGCCGTCCGCGCCGCGCCGGTGAGGTGCACGCCGATCACCCCGTACGCCCAGATCGCCGCGTACTCGGCGGCGAGCGCGTCGGCGAGGGCGGAGGCCGGGCCGGTCGTCGGGTTGTTCACTTCAGGGCCTCCACGTGGGTCGCCCGCGCGGCGGCGATCGAGCCGAGCAGCGCGGCCCGCTCGGCCGGCGCCTCGGCGCAGGCCTTCGCCGCGTTGGTCCGGCCCTCCTGCTCGGCCTGACGCAGCTCGGTGAGCACGGCGTCGGGCGCGGGCGCGCTCGCCGAGCCGGCGGCCGCCGGCGTGCCGGAGGGAGCTGGCCGGCCGATGACCCGGCGTAGCTCCTCGGCGTGTGCCTTGTGCGCGTCGGCGATCGGGGTGAGCCGTTCGGCGAGCGCCGGGGCGGCGGTGGCGGCGGCCCGGTAGCGGGCCTCCAGCGCCAGCGCCTCGGCGGCCAGCGGCTCCAGCGCATCAGGCGCCGGTGGCTGCCGGTCGCGGTCGAAAAGATCACAACCGGTCAGCGGCGCGGCCGCGCCGCCGAGCGCCACGAGCCCTCCGGCGCGCAGCAGCCAGCGCCGGGAATGCCCCGCTCTGACCTGGTCGGATGGTGTTCTGCCGGTCCCCACCTGACAGAGTCAACACCATTCGCGCCGCCTCGTGGGTCAGGGTCTCGGTGCGCCGCCGGGTCCGTCCGCGGCCGTTAGCGTTACGCTCTGCGCAACCACCGGGCGCGGACGCCCCGGTGGCGTGCCGGTATGGCGGGCCGACCGCCCGCACCGGCCCGGGACAACACGGCCCGCGGGTCGTGGCAACAGCAGGAGAGGTGCGCGGAATGACGCAGCGTGGCCGTGCCACCCGGCCGACGGGGCCCGCCGGGCGGCCCCGCCGGTCCGACGGCCCCCGCGGCGCGGAGCGCAGCGGCGCACCCCGTGGCGATCTGAACGCGCGCCGCAACCGGCTGCGCGAGGTGATCGAACCGGTCGTCGCCGCGGCCGGCTACGACCTGGAGGACCTTTCCGTCTCCCGCGCCGGACGGCGGCACGTGGTCCGGGTGATCGTGGACGCCGACGGCGGGATCAACCTGGACGCCGTGGCGGACATCTCCCGCGCGGTGTCGGCGGCCCTGGACGCGGCGGAGGAGTCCGGCGGCGACATCGTGGCCGGCGAGTACCAGCTGGAGGTCAGCTCGCCCGGCGTGGACCGCCCGCTCACCCTGCCCCGGCACTGGCGGCGCAACGTGGGCCGGCTGGTCAAGGTCACCGTCCGCGGCGACGCCGGGGACCGCCAGCTCACCGGCCGGATCACGGCCGCCGACGACGAGCGCGTGGAGCTGGAGACCGACGCCGGCCCCGTGGCACACCCGTACGCCGAACTCGGGCCCGGCCGGGTCCAGGTGGAGTTCAGCCGCCTGGACGACCTGGCCGACGAGGACCTCGGCGACGACACAGACACCGACGACGACGAAGATCTGGAGGACGAGGAGAGGTGAACATCGACCTCGCGGCGCTGCGCGCCCTGGAGCGCGAGCGGGAGATCCCGTTCGACACGATCCTCGCGGCGATCGAGACCGCGCTGCTGACCGCCTACCGGCACACCGACGGCGCCGAGTCGCACGCCCGGGTGGAGATCGACCGCAAGAGCGGGGCCGCCTCGGTCTTCGCGCAGGAGCTCGACGCCGACGGCACCGTCACCCGGGAATGGGACGACACCCCGCACGACTTCGGGCGGATCGCCGCCATGACCGCCAAGCAGGTGATCCTCCAGCGGCTGCGGGAGGCCACCGACGAGGTGCACTTCGGTGAGTACGTGGGCCGCGACGGTGACCTGGTCACCGGCGTGGTGCAGGCGCACGAGACGCGCCGGGAGAAGGGCATCGTCAGCGTCGACCTGGGCAAGCTGGAGGGTGTCCTGCCGCAGTCCGAGCAGGTCCCCGGCGAGCGGTACGAGCACGGCGAGCGGATCCGCTGCGTGGTCGTGCACGTCGCCAAGGGCATGCGCGGGCCGCAGATCACGCTGTCCCGGTCGCATCCGGCGCTCGTGAAGAAGCTGTTCGCGCTGGAGGTGCCGGAGATCGCCGACGGCACCGTGGAGATCGGCGCGATCGCCCGTGAGGCAGGTCACCGTACGAAGATCGCGGTCCGCTCCACCGCGTCCGGAGTCAACGCCAAGGGCGCCTGCATCGGCCCGATGGGGCAGCGGGTCCGCGCGGTGATGAGCGAGCTGCACGGCGAGAAGATCGACATCATCGACTGGTCGGACGACCCCGCGACGTTCGTCGGCAACGCGTTGTCGCCGGCCAAGGCGCTGCGGGTCGAGGTGGTCGACCTGGCCTCCCGTACCGCCCGGGTGACCGTCCCGGACTTCCAGCTCTCGCTCGCGATCGGCCGGGAAGGGCAGAACGCCCGCCTGGCGGCTCGCCTGACCGGTTGGCGCATCGACATCCGGTCCGACGCGGAGACCGCGGCCCCGCAGAGCCGGGGCGGAGCTGATCACGTCCCGGAGCCGGGCGGCGCGATCTCCGGCGGCTAGGGGTAGACTTACTCAGTGGCACGACGCGCGATTCCGGAGCGCACCTGTGTGGGCTGCCGGAAACGGGCGCCGGCCAGCGAGTTGTTGCGGGTTGTCGCGATCGGTGACGAGGCTGGTCACATCAGTCTCAGGCCCGATCCGGCCCGCAGACTGCCGGGTCGGGGAGCGAACATGCACCCTGATCCGGCCTGCTTCGCGCAGGCGGTGCGGCGTCGCGCCTTCGGGCGGGCACTGCGCCTCACCGGGGTTCCTGACCACGGTGCGCTTGCGGAGCACGTCGACGCGCAACCCCCGACGACCGGTCAAGCCCGACCGGTCGAGGGTCGCTAGCAAGGTAGGACGACCGACATGAGCACACGATGAAGTCCCTGAAATGACCAGGCTTCAAGTGCACGAGTGAGGTCGCTGCGGGTGCTGCCCGCACGACCTCGGAGTGAGGAGTGCAGTGGCAGGAAAGGCCCGCGTACACGAGCTTGCCAAGGAGCTCGGGGTCGAAAGCAAGACCGTTCTCGCCAAGCTCAAGGAAATGGGCGAGTTCGTGAAGTCCGCGTCCAGCACCGTCGAGGCGCCTGTCGCCCGGCGGCTGCGTAGCGCCTTCGTAGCCGGTTCGTCGGCGCCCGCCGGCCCGCCGGCTGCCGCGCCCAGCGGTCCGGCACCGACCCCGACGCCCACCCCGACCCCGGGTGCCCCCCGGGTCTCGGCCAAGCCGATGCCGCCCCGGCGTCCGGCTGCGCCGACCCCTGGACCGAAGCCCAAGGGCCCGGTCCCCGGCCCGCCGCAGCCGGCGACTCCGGTCGCCAAGCCGGCGAGCGCGCACGACATCGAAGTGGCGGCCGCCGAAGCGCGTGCCGCCGCGCTGAAGGCTGAGCAGGAGGCCGCGGTCAAGGCCGCGCAGGCCGCCCGCCAGCAGCAGCGCGAGACCGTACGCCGGGAGCCTCCGGCCGAGGGCGGTCCCCGTCCCGGCCCGCGTCCCGGCCCGAACGCCATGCCGCCGCGTCCGGGTTCCCCGGCCGCCGGTCGCCCCGGCGGTCCGGGCCAGGGTCAGGGCCCCGGTGCCCGGCCCGGCGGTCGTCCGCCGGCGCGCGGCGCCGGTAACAACCCGTTCGGCATCCAGGGCGGCCAGCAGCAGCGGCCCCCGGCCGCCGGTGCGGGCGGTCCCCGTCCCAGCCCGGCCGGCATGCCGCCGCGGCCCAGCCCGGCGTCGATGCCGCCGCGGCCGAGCCCGGCCTCGATGCCGAGCCAGCGTCCGACCACCGGCCGTCCCGGCGGCCCCGGTGGCGGTCGTGGCGGACCCGGTGGTGGCGCCGGTCGTCCCGGTGGCGGTGGCGGTGGCTACCGCGGTGGACCCGGTGGTGGCGGCGGTGGCGGTGGCTACCGCGGCGGTCCCGGTGGTGGCGGCGGTGGCGGTGGCTACCGCGGCGGTCCCGGCGGCGGTGGCGGTGCTCCCGGCGGTGGTTTCCGTCCGGGTGGTCCGGTCGGCGGCGGTGGCCGTCCCGGTGGCGGCGGTCGTGGCCGTGGCGGTGGCGCTGCGGGTGCCTTCGGGCGTCCGGGTGGTCGCCCGACCCGCGGTCGCAAGTCCAAGAAGCAGCGCAGACAGGAGTTCGACAACCTGTCGGCCCCGACCATGTCCTCGGGCGCGCCCCGCGGTCAGGGTCAGGTCGTCCGGTTGTCCCGTGGCGCCTCGCTGTCGGACTTCGCCGACAAGATCAACGCCAACCCGGGTTCGCTGGTCCAGGAGATGTTCAACCTGGGCGAGATGGTGACGGCGACCCAGTCGTGCTCCGACGAGACCCTGCAGTTGCTGGGTGAGCACCTCGGCTTCGACGTGCAGATCGTCAGCCCGGAGGACGAGGACCGCGAGCTGCTCGCGCAGTTCAACATCGACCTCGACGCCGAGGTCGCGGCGGACCGCCTGGTCAGCCGTGCGCCGGTCGTGACCGTCATGGGTCACGTCGACCACGGTAAGACCAAGCTGCTCGACGCGATCCGCAAGGCGAACGTGGTGGCCGGCGAGGCGGGTGGCATCACCCAGCACATCGGCGCCTACCAGGTCCACGTCCCGCACGAGGGCGAGGACCGCGCGGTGACGTTCATCGACACCCCGGGTCACGAGGCGTTCACCGCCATGCGTGCCCGTGGCGCCCAGGTCACGGACATCGTGATCCTGGTGGTGGCGGCGGACGACGGCGTGATGCCGCAGACCATCGAGGCGCTCAACCACGCCAAGGCGGCGGACGTGCCGATCGTGGTCGCGGTCAACAAGGTCGACAAGCCCGAGGCGAACCCGGACAAGGTCCGCCAGCAGCTGACCGAGTACGGCCTGGTCGCCGAGGAGTACGGCGGCGACACCATGTTCGTCAACGTGGCGGCCAAGCCCGGCATCGGCATCGAGGAACTGCTCGAGGCCGTGCTGCTGACCGCCGACGCGTCGCTGGAGCTGACCGCTCCGATCGACGGGCCGGCGCAGGGTGTCGCGATCGAGGCGCACCTGGACAAGGGCCGTGGCGCGGTGGCGACCGTGCTGGTGCAGAAGGGCACCCTGCGTGCCGGTGACTCGATCGTCGCCGGTGGGGCGCACGGCCGCGTGCGGGCCATGCTGGACGAGAACGGCAAGCCGGTCGACGAGGCCGGTCCGGCGCGTCCGGTCATGGTGCTGGGTCTGACCACGGTGCCGGGTGCGGGTGACACCTTCCTGGCCGCCGAGGACGACCGCACCGTGCGGCAGATCGCCGAGCAGCGGCAGGCGCGGAGGCGGGCGGCGTCGTTCGCCAACTCCCGTGGCCGGGCCACCCTCGAGACGCTCATGGAGCAGCTCAAGGAGGGCGAGAAGACCTCGCTCAACCTGGTGCTCAAGGGCGACGTCTCCGGTTCCGTGGAGGCGCTCGAGGACGCGCTGTTCAACCTCGACATCCCGGAGGAGGTCCAGCTTCGGATCATCCACCGGGGCGTGGGCGCGATCACCGAGAGCGACGTCATGCTCGCGAGCGCCTCGTCCGAGGCGGTCACGATCATCGGCTTCAACGTGCGGGCCTCGAACAAGGTCCGCGAGATGGCCGACCGCGAGGGCGTGGAGATCCGGTACTACACGGTCATCTACCAGGCCATCGAGGAGATCGACGCCGCGCTCAAGGGTCTGCTCAAGCCGGAGTACGAGGAGGTCGAGCTGGGCACCGCGGAGATCCGCGACGTCTTCCGCTCGTCCAAGATCGGCAACATCTCCGGCTGTATCGTCCGGTCCGGCCTCATCCGCCGCAACGCCAAGGCGCGGCTGCTGCGGGACGGTGCGGTCGTGGCGGACAACCTCACGATCAGCTCCTTGAAGCGGTTCAAGGACGACGCGACCGAGGTCCGCGAGGGCTTCGAGTGTGGTCTGACGCTGGGCGGCTACAACAACGTCCAGGTCGGCGACGTCATCGAGACGTTCGAGATGCGCGAGAAGCCGCGCGCCTGAGTTCCACACGTACGACCGGCCGGCGGCCGGGGCCTTCGGGCCCCGGCCGTCGCCGTTTTCCCAGGCTGCGACAATCTGCGGCGTGATCCGGTACGCGCTGCTCCTCGCCCCCTCCGCCAACCGCGTCTACGCCGACGCGGCGGCCCGGCTGGCCCGCGCCGAACTGGCCGTGTTCGCCGGCTCCGGCGTGCTCGACGTGGTGCCGGGCGACGCCGAGGTCACCCGGATCGGCGGGGTGGAGTACCTGACGTTCACCGCCCCCGAACCCGGACTCGGCGAGCGGGACCTGGCCCACCTGGCGAACCTGTCGGCGGCGTACGCGCTGTTCGAGCGGGTCGGTGACGACCTGCTGCGGCCGGTGCCGCTGAGCCCGCTGGCCCGGTACGACTCCGACCTGATCACCATCCCCAAGTACGCCGGCAAGACCAACGAGCAGTTCACCCGGCTGCTGCTCAACGTCACAGTGCTCGCCTCCGCCGCCGCGCCCCGGATGCTGGACGGGCCGGTGGTGGTGCTGGACCCGCTCTGCGGCCGGGGCACCACGCTCAACCAGGCGCTGATGTACGGCTACGACGGCATCGGGGTCGAGCGCGACAGCAAGGACGTCGACGCGTACGCGACGTTCCTGCGTACCTGGCTGCGCCGAAAGCGGCTCAAGCACACCACCGAGTCGACGTCGGTGCGCCGGGACCGCAAGCTGGTGGCCCGCCGGTTCGAGGCGGTGCTCGCGCCGTCGCGGGACGAGCACCGGGCCGGGGCCACCCAGCGGGTCACCGTGCTGAACACCGACACCACCCGGGCCCGCGAGGCGCTGCGCCCCCGCTGCGCCGACGTGATCGTGACCGACGCGCCGTACGGGGTGGCGCACGGCAGCCGTACCGATCAGGGGTTGTCCCGCAGCCCGCTGGAGCTGCTCACCGCGGCCGTGCCGGTGTGGCGGGAGCTGCTGCGCCCCGGTGGCGCGCTCGGGCTGTCCTGGAACACCCACGTGGCGCCGCGGGCGCAGGCGGAGGCGGTGCTGGCCGACGCCGGGCTGCGCGTGCTCGACGGCCCCGGCTTCGGTGACTTCGCCCACCGGGTCGACCAGGCGATCGAGCGGGACGTGCTGGTGGCGGTCGCGCCTTAATCGCGTGCCGGGGTGCGCCACCCGGCGTACCGTTGCTCGCCGTGTATACCGGAACCGCACTGTTCGACCTGTTGCTCCCGGGTGACTCCCGGTCCCTGAAGGCCAAGCGGTCCTACGTCCGGCCGATCGTCGCCGCGCTGCGCAAGTTCGAGGTCTCCGCCGCCGAGGTGGGGGCGCTGGACCTGCACGGCCGGGCCGAGATCGGGGTGGCGGTGGTGGCCGCCGAGCCGGCCCACGTCCGCGAGGTGCTCGACTCCTGTGAGCGGCTGGTCGCCGCCCGCCCGGAGACCGAACTGCTGTCGGTGCGCCGTCGCCTGCACGGCGAGGACGACTGACGGCGCGTCGCGCGGTACTCCGCCCGTGCCGCGTGAGGTCCGGTGGGACGCGGGTAGTGTTCTTCAGCGTTGGGCGGTCGGACCCGGCGGCGCCCACGCGCCCGCCGTCTCCGGCCGACGGCCCGGGTCGCACGGTGACCCGGCGCCGTCATCGGTACAGGTGATCCCGGAGGTGGGGGACATGACGGATCAGGCAAAGGTTCGCCGGCACGCGGAGCGTATCCGGGAACTCGTCGCGTCGGTGGTGCGCAGCCAGATCAAGGACCCCCGGCTCGGCATGATCACGATCACCGACGCCCGGATCACCGCCGACCTGCGCGACGCCACCGTCTTCTACACGGTGCTCGGTGACGCGGCGGCCCAGGCGAGCACCGCCGCCGCGCTGGAGAGCGCCAAGGGCATGCTGCGCAGCACCGTCGGCAAGGCCCTCGGGCTGCGGCACTCGCCGACGCTGACCTTCGTCCTCGACGACGTGCAGGACCAGGTCAAGCACATCGACGACCTGCTCGCCGCAGCGCGTACCGCCGACGCCGAGGTGCAGCGGCTGGCCGCCAAGTCCTCGTACGCGGGCGACGCCCAGCCGTACCGGGTCGAGGACGACGAGGACGCCGCGGACGACGAGCCGGCCGCCGACGACGAGCCGCGCGAGGGCGACCGCCGGTGACCGAGGTCGCCGTCGCGGGTGGCCTGCCGGCCGGCCCGGCCGAATCGGAGTGGGCGGCGGCCGTCGCGGCGGTACGCGACCTTCCCGCCGACGCGCGGGTGCTGCTGATCTGCCACGTGAACCCGGACGGGGACGCGCTGGGCAGCATGCTCGGCTTCGGGCTGGGTCTGCGGCGGCTCGGCGTACGCGATCTCCAGGCGACCTTCCCCGGCCCGCCGGAGGTGCCCGAGCCGTTCCGCTGGATGCCCGGCGTGGAGCTGCTGGTGCCGCAGGACGACACGTACCCCGATCCGGATCTGGTGATCTGCTTCGACGCGGCGAGCGAGTCGCGGCTGGGTGACCTGGTGGGCCGGCTGGACACGGCGGGCACCTCGCTGGTGCTCGACCACCACGCCTCGAACACCGGCTTCGGCCGGATCAACCTGGTCGACCCGCACGCCGCCGCCACCTCGGTGGTCGCGCTGGAGTTGCTGGACCGGCTCGGGGCGACGCTCGACGCGGAGGTGGCGACCGGGCTCTACGTCGCGCTGACCACCGACACCGGCTCGTTCCGCTTCGAGGCGACCACGCCTGCCGTGCACCGGATGGCGGCGCGTCTGCTGGCCACCGGCATCCGGCCCGGCGACATCTCCCGGCGGGTGTTCGACACCCGCCCGTTCGGCGCCGTCCGCCTGTTCGGCGAGGTGCTCGGCCGGGCCACGCTGGAACCGGCGGCCGCCGCCGGGCACGGGCTCGTCTGGACGTACGCGACCCGCGAGGACCTGGTCCGGCACGACCAGCCGGCGTACGTGCTGGAGGCGCTCATCGACTCGGTGCGGTGCACCGAGGAGGCGGACGTGAGCTGCGTGATCAAGCAGGCGGGCGAGGCCGAGTGGGCGGTGTCGCTGCGCAGCAAGGGCGCGGTGGACGTGAGCGCGGTGGCGGTGGCGCTGGGCGGTGGCGGGCACCGGTTCGCGGCCGGCTTCACCGGGCGGGGCGCGCTCGACGAGTTGGTCGGACGGATCCGGGCCGAACTCGCTACCGCAACGCTGGTAGCCCCCTAAAAGCGGAATTGTGCCGATATTTCTGCCGGGCCGAGGCGCGGCGATGATCGGAAGTGTGAGCTGATCGGCGGCTTTTCCAGGGATTACGAGGCGTGCCAGCCTTTCCGCCGTGCGTGACGCTGGGGACAATCGGGTGATGGATCATCCCCGTGAGCTCACCGTCGAGGCGCCCCGGGCCTGGGACCGGCCGGTCGTCTCCGTGCCGGTGCTGATCTGCTTGTCCCTGGTCGGCGGTCAACTTCCGTCCTTCTCGACCGCGGCCAACCTCTACATCCTCACCACCGGCGGAGGGTTGATCTGGGTCGGCCTGAGCAACCGGGTGCCCCGGCGCCCGGCGCCCCGCCGGCTGCCGTCGGTCGCGCTCTGGTGGCTGGTGCCGGTGACCGTCTTCGGGGTCTTCGAGGGGGCGACGTTCATGGCGGCGGCGGGTGACGACTTCCCCACCCTCTCCCGGCTGGCCGATCCGCTGCTGGAGGACAGTGTGATCCGTTCGGCGGCCTGGTTCGCGTGGCTGTCCACGTTCTGGGGACTGGTGCGCCGATGATGCGGGCACTGGCGATCGGCGGGTTTCTGGTCTCGCTCGTGCTGTTCGCGGTCGTCGAATGGGTGGCGCGCCGGGAGGGCTCGCGGGTCCCGTCGCTGGCCGACGTCTGCGCCTTCGTGATGCGGTACGAGGTGGGCCCGGTGCCGGTCGGGCGGATCGGCCTGTTCGGTTTCTGGTGGTGGCTGGGCTGGCACTTCCTGGCCCGCTGACGCGGCCGGCCGAGCCGGACGACGAGGTTGATCTTTCCGCATTTCGGGAACTGTGGGCAGCATCTGGAAAGTGAACGTTAATTTGGGTGAGGGCCGGCGCTTCGCGGCGCTGGTCACGGGCGGTGCTGCCGCACCCGGCCTCGCCTCCCTCCAGGGTCAGACCGACCCGGGCTCACGCTGCCAGGCGAGCCGCTCCGGTGATCCCGGACCGCAGCCGGGCGCCCGTAGGGCCGCCGTGTCCGGCGGACCGCACCCTGGAAGGACCTCAGATGCCCAGCAAGCGCAAGCCGCAGACCGAGACCACCACCGACGAGGCGCGCGAGCAGATGCGCCGCGCGCTGCAGACCTCGATGGACACCCGTCAGTGACGTACGCCGTCCGGCGGTGACGCCGGCCGGGCCGCACCCGTGGCCCGACGCCGACGTCACCGCCGCTCGGGACCGACCGCCGTGCCGGACGGCGCTACCGTCACCCGGTGCGACGCATCCTGGTCGTCGGCGCCTCCGGCGCCGGCAAGAGCACGCTCGCCGGTGAACTGGCCCGGCGACGCGACCTTCCGCTGATCCACCTCGACCGGCACTACTGGCGCCCCGGCTGGACCGCACCGGCCCCGGCCGACTTCCGCGCCGAGGTGGCAGCGCTCGCCGCCCGCCCGGCCTGGGTGATGGACGGCAACTACGCGAGCACGCTCGACCTCCGGCTGCCCCGCGCCGACCTGCTGGTGCTCTGCGACACCTCCCGGCTGCGCTGCCTGCGGCGTGACACGGCCCGGTTCCTGGCCGACGCAAGTAAGTAGCCCCCCGCCTTGCGGACCTTACTGGGAGCGTGCCAGGATCGGCGTCGATGAGCACGACTGCCGCCCCCGCCACCGCCGCCACACCCCGGCGGATCGCCACGCTCGCGCTGCCCGCCCTCGTGGTGCTGGCCGCCGAGCCGCTCTACGTCCTGGTCGACACCGCAGTGGTGGGTCACCTCGGGCGGGTGCCGCTGGCCGCGCTCGCCGTCGGCGGCACCGTCATGACGCTCACCGCCTGGGTCGGCACCGTCGTCGCGTACGGCACCACCGGGCGCTCGGCCCGCCGCTTCGGGGCGGGGGACCGGGCCGCCGCGGTGGCCGAGGGCGTGCAGGCGTCCTGGCTCGCGCTGGCCACCGGAGTGCTGGTGGCGGTCGCCATCGGCATCGGCGGGGGCGCGCTGACGCGTACCCTCGTCGGCGGCCCCGGCGAGGTGGCCGACGCCGCCGCCGGATGGCTGCGGGTCGCGGCGCTCGGCGCGCCCGGCCTGCTGCTCGCCGCTGCCGGCAACGGCTGGCTGCGCGGCATCCAGGACACCCGCCGGCCGCTGCTGTTCGTGCTCGGCCCCAACCTGCTCTCCGCGGTGCTCTGCCCGCTGCTGGTCTATCCGGCCGGGCTCGGGCTGGTCGGCTCGGCGGTGGCGAACGCGATCGCGCAGACGCTCTCCGGCGTCCTGTTCGCGGCCGCGCTGGTGCGCGAGCGGGTCTCGCTGCGGCCCCGGCCCCGGGTGATCGGTCAGCAGCTCGTGCTCAGCCGGGACCTGCTGGTGCGCGGTGTCGCGTTCCAGGCCAGCTTCCTGTCCGCGACCGCCGTCGCGGCCCGCTTCGGCGCCGCCGCGGTGGGCGCGCACCAGATCGCCCTGCAACTGTGGTTCTTCACCGTGCTGGTGCTCGACGCGCTGGCCATCGCCGCGCAGTCGCTGGTCGGCGCCGCGCTGGGCGGCGGCGACGCGGCCGGCGCGCGGTTCCTGGCCCGCCGCGTCGCGCTGCTCGGCGGGCTGTGCGGCGTGGCCTTCGCGGTGCTGATCGCCGCCGGCGCCGGCGTCGTGCCGTCGTGGTTCAGCTCCGATCCGCAGGTACGCGAGCAGGCCATGACGGCCTGGCCCTGGTTCGTCGCGCTCCAGCCGATCGGCGGCGTGGTGTTCGCGCTCGACGGGGTGCTGATCGGCGCGGGCGACGTGCGCTACCTGCGCAACCTCACCATCGTGTGCGCGTTCGGCGGGTTCCTGCCGGCGATCTGGCTGGCGTACGGGCTGGAACTCGGGCTGGGCGGGATCTGGGCCGGGCTGACGCTGTTCGTGGTGCTGCGGCTGGCCGGCCTGCTGCTGCGGATGCGCTCGGGCGCGTGGGCGGTGGTCGGCGCGGTCCGCTGACGCCGGGTCAGCAGGGCTGGAACGAACCGGGGCCGCCCATCCACGGCTCGACCACGAAGAAGCCCTCGTCCAGCCGGGCGCAGTCGACGTTGTTCGTGCTCGCCTGCGCGGAGACGAGCCAGAGCCCGCGCTTCGCCGCCGGCAACCCTTCGGGGTGGGGGACCTCCCAGACGACCCGGTCACGGATGGCGGCGATCCCGGCCCGGCCCGGTGTCGTCCGCGGCACGTCGAACGCGTACATCCAGACGTACTCTGTGGTGATCCGCAGGATCGGCCGGCCGTCGTCGCCGGTGACGGCCCGGTAGCGCATCTCACCCCGGACCCGGATCTCGTCCGCGCTGTCCTGCGAGCCGATCCGGGTGGCGTAGTTCACGAACGACAAGTCCTCGAAGTCGGTACGCAGCTGAGCGCGCGCGGCCGGCGCCAGCAGCGCCAGGAACGGCTCCGTGTCGCCGAGGATCATGGACAGGTCGAGCCGGGCCTGGACCAGCGCGGCCCGGACCCGGGTCAGCGCCGCGGCCACCTCGCGGGCGGTGAACGGGGGCCGCGCCGTGGCCTCCGGCAGGACGATCCCGGCCTCACCCACCGCGAAGTCCGCGCCGATGGTCCCCGCGAACAGGTCGCGCGGCTCGCCCACCCGGCTGAGCGGCACCGGCGACGGGCTGGCTTCGGCCGACGCCGCGGCGGCGGTGCCGGACCGTACCCGGTCGACGGTGACCCGGCCGAGCACGGCCGTGCCGCCGATCAGCGCCAGCGCCAGCACCACCACGAAGGCGACGCGGCGCTTGCCGCGCTGCCGCGACCAGACCATGCGGAAGCGCTCGCCGCGGGTCAGCGGGACGTCCGCGTCCGCGCCGGTCATCCAGCTCGGCAGCTGGATCTCCGCGCCCCGGGAGGCGACGGCGTAGGGATCCGGCTCGGGCGGTGTGGTCCCGTCTTCGGTGCTCATGCGGCGTTCCAGAGGGGTGCAGGGGCAGGGGGCGCATGATCATCGCACCCGGCCGCCGATCCCGCTGTCCCGTTTCCGTGCCGGTCAGATCCGCCCCTGCCGGATCGCCCACCCGAGGTAGAGCGTGCCGACGACCAGCAGCGTCGCGGTCACCAGGACGAACACGAACGACCCGATCGCGGCCATCGTGGGGTGCCGCTCGCCGAACCGGGTCCGGCCCTGCCAGGCCCACATCCGGTGGCGCGCCGCCGCCAGCGCCGGCACACCGTCGACCAGGCCGGACAGGCGGCGGCCGAGCGTACGGCGGGGCGGCTCCGGATTGCGCATCCAGTCCGGCAGGTCGACCCGGGCGCGGTGCGGTGGCGGGGCGTCGCTCATCGAAAGGCTCCTACCGCGGGGTGGCGTGGTGAGGTGGGCGGGTCAGCAGGTGTCCGGCAGGTCGACCGTCTTGTCCGGGTCGAAGACCGCGTCCGGGTCCGGGTCGGCCGGACCGGCGAGCGAGGGCCGGCCCAGCGCGAGCAGCCCCTTGTCCAGCGCGACGCAGTCGATGTTGGAGGCGTACGAGTCGGCCCGCTCGATCCACAGCCCGGCGGAGGCGGTGGTCACGTCGGCCGGGTGCGGCACGCTCCACTTCACCGTGTCGTGGACCACCACCACGCCGGCGCCCGGGGCGGGGCGGGTGGTGGAGAACGCGTACGCCCAGACGAAGTTCGTGGTCACCTCCAGGATGCGGATGCCGTCCCGGTCCTTCGTCGCCCGGTAGCTGATCCGGCCCTTGACCCGGGGCTCGTCGTCGGTGAGCCGGGCGCCGGGGGCGAGCCGGGTCGAGTAGGTGCCCGCCTCGCCGGTGGGGAAGTCGTCGCGTACGCCGGCCCGCGCGTCCGGGGCGAACTGGCGGACCAGCCGCTCCGGGTCCTTCGCGGTGAAGAACGTGCGGTCCAGCCGGGCGGTGATCAGCGCCTTGCGTACCTTGGCCAGCGTGTCTGCCACCTGCTTCTCGGTGAACGCGCCGGTCCGCTTGGCCCGGGGCAGCGCGATCCCGGCCGTGCCCTCGGGGAAGCCGGCTGCCGGGGTGCCGTCGAACGGGCCGGCGGCCGGTGGCGGCGAGGCCGACGAGGACGCCTGCTCACCGACCGGCAGGCTCACCGTGGGGTGTTCGGCGGGCGGCTCCCGCCAGCGCTGGAAGCCCTGGTAGCCGAGGCCGCCGACGAGCCCGAAGAACGCGAGCAGCGCCAGCACGACCACGCCGCCGAGCAGCTTGCCGGAGTGCCCGCCGAGCGCGATCCGCAGGCGGTCGCCGCGGCCCGGCTCGACCTCGGGCGCGGGCTGGCGCAGCCACTCGGGTACCCGACCCAGCGTGTCCTCCGACGGGCCATCGGTGGCGTGGGGATCGGGGACGGAACGGTGATCGGTCATCGGACTTCCCGGGCAGACGGGGCGGGGGCGCACGATCTTGACACCCCGCCGAAGCAGGGCGGTATCCCCCGCAGGGAGGATCGGCGCCGTCTGGCAGGCTTGGCGGTCGTGAGCACAGACGGTCTGATCGTGGTCGACAAGCCCGGCGGCATGACGTCGCACGACGTCGTGGCCCGGATCCGCCGGCTGGCCCGTACCCGCCGGGTGGGGCACGGCGGCACGCTGGACCCGATGGCCACCGGCGTGCTGGTGATCGGGGTGGGCCGGGCGACCCGGCTGCTCACGTACGTGATCGGCGCCGGCAAGAGCTACGCCGCGACGATCCGGCTGGGGCAGGCCACCGTCACCGACGACGCCGAGGGCGAGGTGGTCGCGACCACCCCGGCCGGCGCGGTCACCGACGACGGGGTACGCGCCGCGCTGGCCGCCCTCACCGGCGAGATCGACCAGGTGCCCAGCGCGGTCAGCGCCATCAAGATCAACGGCCAGCGGGCGTACAAGCGGGTCCGTGACGGCGAGACGGTCGAGCTGCCCGCCCGCCGGGTCACCGTCTCCCGGCTGGACGTGCGGGACATCCGCCGGGACGCCCCGGACGTGGTGGACGTGGACGTGGACGTGACCTGCTCGTCCGGCACGTACATCCGGGCGCTGGCCCGCGACGCGGGGGCCGCGCTCGGCGTCGGCGGCCACCTCACCGCGCTGCGCCGCACCGCGGTCGGCGGGTTCACGCTCGCCGAGGCGGCCACGCTCGACCAGCTGGAGCAGCGCGCGCCGGACGTGGTGAACCTGCCGCTGGACGCCGCCGCCGCGCGGTTCTTCCCGCGCCGGGACGCCACCGCCGACGAGACCCGGGTGCTCTCCCACGGCGGGCCGCTGACCCCGGCCGGGATCACCGGGCCGTACGCGGTCTTCGACCCGGCGGGCGGGCTGATCGCTATCGTCAGCGAGCGGGACGGTCGGGCCCGCGCGGAGATCGTGCTGGCCCCGGCCTGAACGGCGCGCGGGCGGACAGGGGGAGGAACGGCATGCAGCGGTGGCGGGGGTACGAGGCGGCGCCCGGCGGCTGGGGACGCTCAGTGGTCACCATCGGCGTCTTCGACGGCGTGCACCGGGGGCACCAGGCCACCATCGGGCACACCGTGGCGCGCGCCCGGGAGCTGGGCGTCAAGTCGGTGGTGGTGACGTTCGACCCGCACCCGGCCGAGGTGGTGCGCCCGGGCTCGCACCCGGCGGTGCTCACCGAGCCGGCGCGCAAGGCCGAGCTGATCGAGGCGCTCGGCGTGGACGTGCTCTGCGTGGTGCCGTTCACGGTCGAGTTCTCCCGGCTGCCACCCGAGGCGTTCGTGCACGACGTCCTGGTCGAGCACCTGCACGCCGCGCTCGTGGTGGTCGGCGACAACTTCCGGTTCGGGCACCGGGCGGCCGGGGACGTGCCGCTGCTGGAACGGCTCGGCCGCACCTTCGGCTTCGCCGTCGAGGGCGCGCCGCTGGTCGCCGAGGCGGGGACGGTCTTCTCCTCCACGTACATCAGGTCCTGCGTCGACGCGGGCGACGTGGGCGCGGCGGCGGCGGCGCTCGGCCGCCCGCACCGGGTCGAGGGCGTGGTGGTCCGCGGCGACCAGCGCGGACGTGAGCTGGGTTACCCCACCGCCAACCTGCTGACCCACAGGTACGCGGCGGTGCCCGCCGACGGCGTGTACGCGGCCCGCCTGGTGCGCCGCGACGGCGAACCGCTCGCCGCGGCCGTGTCGATCGGCACCAACCCGACGTTCTCCGGCCGGGAACGGCGGGTGGAGGCGTACGCGCTGGACTTCACCGGCGACCTGTACGGCGAGCGGCTGGCCCTGGACTTCGTGGCGCACCTGCGCGAGCAGCGGACGTACGACGCGATCGAGCCGCTGGTGGCCCAGATCGCCGAGGACGTGGAGCGCACCCGCCGGGCGGTGTCCTGACCCGCTCGGGCGACCTTGACCGGCCGTCCGGCCCGAGGGCTGGTAGGCTGGCGGAGACGTCGGCTGACCGACGGGGGCCTCGCGTGCCTGCACGACGCCGCGGGTGCGAGGAACCGGTCCGTTGCACCGGTCACCACGACCGCTCCGGACCTCATCGAATGACCCACGAAACAGGGAGAACATGGCGCTCGACCAGGAAGCCAAGGCCAAGATCCGCCAGGAGTACGCGACCGCCGAGGGCGACACCGGCTCGCCCGAGGTGCAGGTCGCGGTCCTGACCAAGCGGATCGCTGAGCTCACCGAGCACCTGAAGGTGCACAAGCACGACCACCACAGCCGCCGTGGGCTGCTGCTGCTGGTCGGCCGGCGCCGCCGGCTGCTGAACTACGTCCAGAAGAAGGACATCAACCGCTACCGGTCGCTCATCGAGCGGCTCGGCCTGCGCCGATGACCTGACGGGGGAGTGGCCGCCTGGCCGCTCCCCCGTTGCAGTACCACCGAAGAACCCGGCCGCGCGACACCCGAAGAGGGAGCCGGTCAGCACCGGTCTCCGGTAGTGGCCCCCGGGAACCCCGGCACGACGCCGGCCTCCCCGGGCGCTTCGATCGAAGACCGGCCGCCTGAGCAGTTCCCGTGTCGTCGGCCGACGACGCGAAGGAGCACCACAGCACATGACCGAGACCAACCTCGGCACCGAATCCCGCACCGCGGTGATCGACAACGGGTCCTTCGGCACCCGTGAGATCACCTTCTCCACCGGCCGCCTGGCCCGTCAGGCCGCCGGCTCCGTCGTCGCCCAGCTCGGCGAGACGGTCGTCCTCTCCGCGACCACGGCCGGCAAGCAGCCGCGCGAGTCGTTCGACTTCTTCCCGCTGACCGTGGACGTCGAGGAGCGGATGTACGCCGCGGGCCGGATCCCCGGCTCGTTCTTCCGCCGTGAGGGCCGGCCCAGCGAGGACGCCATCCTCACCTGCCGGTTGATCGACCGGCCGCTGCGCCCGTCGTTCGTCAAGGGCCTGCGCAACGAGGTCCAGGTCGTCGAGACCGTGCTGGCGCTCGACCCGCAGCACCCGTACGACGTGGTGGCGATCAACGCCGCCTCGATGTCGACCAAGCTGTCCGGCCTGCCGTTCTCCGGCCCGATCGGCGCGACCCGGGTCGCGCACGTCGACGGCCAGTGGGTCGCCTTCCCGACCCTGGAGGAGCTGGAGCGGGCCACGTTCGACATGGTCGTGGCCGGCCGCACCCTGCCGGACGGCGAGGTCGCGATCATGATGGTCGAGGCCGAGGCCACCCCGAACGCGGTGTCCCTGATCTCGGGCGGCGCCACCGCGCCGACCGAGGAGATCGTGGCCAGCGGCCTGGAGGCCGCCAAGCCGGCCATCCGCGAGCTGTGCCGGGCGCAGAGCGAGCTGGCCGAGGTGGCCGCCAAGCCGGTCAGCGAGTTCCCGGTGTTCCTGGACTACTCCGACGACGTGTACGACGCGGTGGCCGACGTGGCCCGCGCCGACGTCACCGAGGCGCTGAAGATCGCCGGCAAGGCCGACCGCGAGGAGGCCCTGGACCGGATCAAGGCCAAGGTCGCCGAGGAGCTGACCGGCCGCTTCGAGGGCCGCGAGAAGGAGCTCTCCGCCGCGTTCCGTTCGCTGACCAAGTCCGAGGTCCGCAACCGGGTGCTGCGCGAGCAGGTCCGCATCGACGGCCGCGGCCCGCGTGACATCCGTCCGCTGACCGCCGAGGTCGGCGTGCTGCCGCGGGTGCACGGCTCGGCGCTGTTCGAGCGCGGCGAGACCCAGATCCTGGGCGTCACCACGCTGAACATGCTGCGCATGGAGCAGATGGTGGACACGCTGTCCCCGGAGAACCGCAAGCGCTACATGCACAACTACAACTTCCCGCCGTACTCGACCGGTGAGACCGGCCGGGTCGGCTCGCCGAAGCGGCGCGAGATCGGCCACGGCGCGCTCGCCGAGCGGGCGCTGATCCCGGTGCTGCCCTCGCGCGAGGAGTTCCCCTACGCCATCCGGCAGGTCTCCGAGGCGCTCGGCTCCAACGGCTCCACCTCGATGGGCTCGGTCTGCGCGTCGACGCTGGGCCTGCTCTCGGCCGGTGTGCCGCTGAAGGCGCCGGTCGCCGGCATCGCCATGGGCCTCATCTCCGACGAGGTCGACGGCAAGACCCAGTACGTGACGCTGACCGACATCCTCGGCGCCGAGGACGCGTTCGGCGACATGGACTTCAAGGTCGCCGGCACCCGGGACTTCGTCACCGCGCTCCAGCTCGACACCAAGCTCGACGGCATCCCGTCGGACGTGCTGGCCGCCGCGCTGCAGCAGGCGCACGAGGCCCGGCAGACCATCCTCGACGTGATGCAGCGGGCCATCGAGGCGCCGGCCGAGATGTCGGACTACGCGCCGCGGGTGACCACCGTGAAGATCCCGGTCGACAAGATCGGCATGGTGATCGGCCCGAAGGGCCAGACCATCAACGCGATCCAGGACGAGACCGGCGCCGAGATCTCCATCGAGGACGACGGCACGATCTACGTCGGCGCGACCAACGGGCCGGCGGCCCAGGCCGCGGTGGACCGGATCAACGGGATCGCCAACCCGACGCTGCCCAAGGTCGGCGAGCGGTTCCTCGGCACCGTGGTGAAGACCGCCGCGTTCGGCGCCTTCATCTCGCTGCTGCCCGGCCGCGACGGCCTGCTGCACATCTCCAAGGTGGGCGACGGCAAGCGGGTCGAGAAGGTCGAGGACTACCTCAACGTCGGCGACAAGGTCGAGGTCGAGATCGCGGACATCGACGCCCGCGGCAAGATCTACCTGGACAAGATCCGTCCGGAGGGCGCCGAGGCGCCGGCCGCCGCCGAGGGTGGCGACCGTCCGTCGGGCGGCCGGGACCGCGGCGGCGACCGCGGCCCGCGTGACCGGGGTGACCGGGGCGGGGAGCGTGGCGAGCGCCGTTCCGAGGGCGGCGAGCGCCGCTCCGAGGGTGGCGAGGGCGGCGGCGAGTCCCGTCCGCGTCGCCGGACCCGGCACAGCTGATCCACCGCCGGCCCGGGTGACGTCCGCGTCACCCGGGCCGGACCACGGCTCCAGATCGCGTGCGCGACCTGGAGCCGTCGTACGTCCCGCCGTTCCTCGTCATCCGGAGAGCAGGTTCTCGTGAGTTCGTCAGGCGCCTCGACGGGACGGGGGGTGGCGTCGACCGGTTCGGCGGCCCGCGCGGTCACCCGGACGCTCAGCGACGACCCGCTCGGCGGCACCGTCCGCCGTACCGTGCTGCCCAGCGGGCTGCGGGTGCTGACCGAGGCGATCCCGGCCATGCGCAGCGTGTCGTTCGGCATCTGGGTGGCGGTCGGCTCGCGCGACGAGACCGGCCCGCAGGCCGGTGCCGCGCACTTCCTGGAACACCTGCTGTTCAAGGGCACCAACAAGCGCAGCGCGCTGGAGATCTCGTCCCAGATCGAGGCGGTGGGCGGCGAGACGAACGCCTTCACCACGAAGGAATACACCTGCTACTACGCGCGGGTGCTGGACGAGGACCTGCCGCTGGCCATCGACGTCATGTGCGACCTGGTCGCCGACTCGGTGCTGACCCCGGCCGACGTGGAGACCGAGCGCGGCGTCATCCTCGAAGAGATCGCCATGCACGACGACGAGCCCGGCGACGAGGTGCACGACCTGTTCGCCCGCGCCGTCTACGGCGACCACCCGCTGGGCCGGCTCATCTCCGGCACCGAGGAGACCGTCACGCCGATGACCCGGCGGCAGATCCAGGGCTTCTACCGCCGCCGCTACACGGCGCCGCAGATCGTGATCGCCGCCGCCGGCAACCTCGACCACGCCGCGGTGGTCAAGCTGGTCCGGCAGGCGCTGCGCGGCACCCCGCTGGACACCGACCCGGCGGGCCCGGCGGCGCACCGCCCGGCCACCCCGGGGGTACGCACCAAGCCGGCCACCACGCTCGTCGAGCCGAAGGAGACCGAGCAGGCGCACGTCGTCCTCGGCTGCCCGGCCATCGACCGCACCGACGAGCGGCGCTTCGCCCTCGGCGTGCTCAACAACGTGCTCGGCGGCGGCATGTCCAGCCGGCTGTTCCAGGAGATCCGGGAACAGCGCGGCCTCGCGTACTCGGTCTACTCCTACGCCAGCCAGTACGCCGACAGCGGCGTGTTCGCCGTCTACGCCGGCTGCGCTCCGGGCAAGGTGGACGAGGTGCTGCACCTGACCCGCGCCGAGCTGGCGCGGGTCGCCGCCGAGGGGATCACCGAGGCGGAACTGGCCCGGGGCAAGGGGATGAGCAAGGGCTCGTTCGTCCTCGGGCTGGAGGACACCGGCTCGCGGATGAGCCGGCTCGCCAAGGGCGAGCTGCTCTACGGCAACCTGATGCCGGTGGACGACCTGCTGGCCCGGGTGGACGCGGTGACGCTGGCGGACGTGAACACGCTCGCCGCCGAACTGCTCGGCCGGCCGATGTCGCTGGCCGTGGTGGGCCCGTTCGACTCCGGCAGCTTCACCGTCGACCGCTGAGCGGCGGCGGTCCGGTCGGCCGGGTGTCGGCCGCGCCGGTTCGCCGGATGCCGGGCGTCGGTGCGGTCCGCCGGACCGCGCCGTGCGGGCTGGGATAGGTTGTGGCCCGTGACTGAGCAGCAGAACACGGCGGCCCGGGTCGGTGTGCTGGGCGCCCGGGGCCGGATGGGCATGGAGGTCTGCAAGGCGGTCGACTCCGCCTCCGACCTGGAGCTGGTCGCGGCCGTCGACCAGGGCGACGATCTGAACGCGGTGGCGCAGGCGGGCGCCGGCGTGGTCGTCGACTTCACCACTCCCGACGCGGTCATGGACAACCTGCGCTGGTGCGTCGAGAACGGCGTGCACGCGGTGGTCGGCACCACCGGCTTCACCGAGCAGCGGCTCGACCAGGTACGCGAGTGGCTGGCCGGTCGTCCCGGCGTGGGCGTGGTGATCGCCCCCAACTTCGGCATCGGCGCCGTGCTGATGATGCAGTTCGCCGCGCGCGCGGCCCGGCACTTCGAGTCGGTCGAGATCGTCGAGCAGCACCACCCGCGCAAGCTGGACGCGCCGAGCGGCACCGCCACCCACACGGCTCGGCTGATCGCCGCGGCCCGCGCCGACGCCGGGCTCGGGCCGGTGCCGGACGCCACCCGCGACGAGGTGGCCGGCGCCCGCGGCGCCGACATCGACGGGGTACGCGTGCACGCGGTGCGCGCCACCGGCCTGGTCGCCCACCAGGAGGTGCTGTTCGGCACCACCGGTGAGACGCTGACCATCCGGCACGACTCGTACGACCGGGTGTCGTTCATGCCCGGCGTGCTGCTCGCGGTCCGCGAGGTGGGCCGCCGGCCCGGTCTCACGGTCGGCCTGGACGCCCTGCTCGACTGACTGCCGCGGTGTGCCCCCGGCCTGCTGCGGGAAACCGTTTTGCCTGGTCGGGGGCGTCGACCTAGGCTGCTTTCCATGATCGATTCCGGACAATCCGACCGCACCGGCCGCCGGGTGACGCTGCGCCCGGTGGACGACGACAACTGGCGGGCCGTGGCGGACGTCGCGCCGCACGACGACCAGCGCGCCTTCGTGGCCGCGCTCGCCGCCCGCTACCTGCTTCTCACCGAACGCTCGGACGTCTGGAACTCGCTGGCCGTCTACGCCGACGAGACTGTCGTCGGCCATGTCATGTGGGGCGTGGACGACGACGAGTCGCGCTGGATCGGTGGCATGGTGATCGACGCCGCCGAGCAGGGCCGTGGCCTGGGCCGCGCCACGGTGCGGACGCTCGCCGACTGGCTCGCCGAGGCGGGCGAGCCGATCCGCCTGAGCTACCACCCCGACAACAGGCCCGCCGCCGCCCTCTACACCGCCCTGGGCTTCCACCCCACCGGCGCCATGGAGGACGACGAGCTGGTAGCCGAACTCCGCCCCTCGGCCTGACCCCCGCGCCAACCCCGTTGATCATGAAGTTGGCGGCGTTTTCGATCTCCCTGGCCGCCGCCAACTTCATGATCGACCGCGTCGGGGCGGGTGGGGTGGCGGTCCTGCCCCGTGCCGGGACCGCCGGCCCACCCACGTGAGGGTGGACCGGCGGCCGGGCGGGAACTCATCGGTCGGCTGAAGGATTTTCGTCAGCGGATTCCGGGACCGCCACGTGGAAGCGGAGCTGGGGGACGAGCATGTCGTCCACGTCCAGCGCGCGGGTCGCGCCGTCCGGCTCCCAGCCGGTCGAGCCGAGGAAGTTGCGGGTCGCCGCGTCGGCGTCGAACGCCCACGCCACCGCCCGGGTCAGCCCGTCGGCGCGCCAGTGCTCGACGGCAGCGGCGAGCAGCCGGCTGCCGTGCCCGCGCCGCCCCCACCGGGGCTCCACCAGCAGGTCGGTCACCGCCGCGACGCCCGACGCGAGCGCGTCGGCCGGCTCACCGGGAGCCAGCGCCTCGGCGTCGGCCGGACCGGAGGCGATGAACCCCACCAGATAGGATTGCGCCGCCTCCTCGACGGCGACCAGCACCCGGTGCGCGCCCGAGGGGGGCTCCTGCACCGCCGCGCTCCACCGCCGGGCGAGGTACGCCTCGTCCAGGTTGTCGAGCACGTGCCGGGGCAGGATCCGGCGGTACGCGACCCGCCAGGTCGCGAGCTGGACGCGTGCGATCTCGCCGGCGTCCTCGGGACGCGCGGGCCGGACGTAGCCTGCAGCCATGGCACGTGAGCCTACGCAGGGCGAGGAGGGTGACGGTGGCGCAGGGTGCCGGGCGCACGATCACGCAGGCCGTCGCCGTGGCGGCGCTCGCCGCGGCGGTCACCGTGTTCCTGTCCGTGGCGGCGGTGCGGCACGGCTTCTTCGACCTGCAGGTCTACTACGGCGCGCTCACCTACTGGGCGCGTGACGGCGGGGAGATCTACGACTTCCTGCGCCCCGGCACCCAGTACGGCTTCACCTACCCGCCGTTCGCCGCGCTGGTGATGCTGCCGATGGCGTACCTGCCGTGGAACGCCGCGATCGTGGTGAGCGTGACGCTCACGGTGCTGGCGAGCGCCGTGGTGATCTGGCGGCTGCTGGACCCGGTGGCCCGCCGCTCCGGCTGGACCCGCTGGTTCGCCCTCGCCGTCGCGCTGTGCCTGGCCGCCGCGTACGAGCCGATGCGCGAGACGGTCAACTTCGGCCAGGTCAACATGCTGCTGCTGTTCCTGGTGGCGGTGGACCTGCTGTGGCTGCTGCCGGCCCGCAGCCGCTGGGCGGGCGTGGGCATCGGCCTGGCCACCGCGATCAAGCTGACGCCCGGCATCTTCATCGTCTACCTGCTGGTCACCGGCCGCTGGCGGGCCGCCGCCACGTCGGTCGGCACGGCTGCCGTCGCCACGCTCGTGGCCGCCGGTCTCTTCCCGGACGCCTCCCGGGAGTTCTGGACCGAGGCGCTGTGGAACACCGACCGGGTCGGCGAGCTGGCGTTCGTCTCCAACCAGTCGCTGCGCGGGGTGGTCGCCCGGCTCGACCCGCAGCACCCCAGCACGATCGCCTGGCTGGCGCTCGTACTCGTGACGCTCGTGGTGTGGGCGTGGCGGTCGCGGGCGGCGGTGGCCGCCGGCGACGAGGCCACCGGCCTGGCCCTGACCGGCGCCGTGATGTGCCTGGTCAGCCCGGTCACCTGGGTGCACCACCTGGTGTGGCTGCTGCCCGGGTTGATCCTGCTCGTGGACAACGGCATGGCAGCGCCCGCGCGCAGCCGGCGGCGCCGTCTGCTGCTGGCCGCCGCGTTGATCGGGTACGCGCTGCTGTGCAGCCGGATCGTCTGGGCCTGGGAGAAGGACTTCACCGGCGTGGACGGCTTCCTCGGCAGCAACACGTACGTGTGGATCAGCCTGGCGTTGCTGCTGGGGCTGCCGATCCGGCGCTGGCTCACCCCGGACGGCGGTGGGCGTCCCGGCGGGGAGGTCCCGGCCGGGTCAGCCTCCGGCGGTGTAGCGCAGCTCGCGGAGCAGGAGCGGGGGGAGTCCGCCGGACAGCGGCACCGGATAGGTGGACTCCTCGCCGTCCGGTGAGTGCCCGGCCCGCTCGTAGAAGCGGCGCGCCCGGGCGTTGTCGGCGAGCACCCAGAGCCGGTACCCGGTCCAGCCCCGCTCGGCCAGGCCGTCCCGGGCCGCCGCGAGCAGCGTCCGGGCGACACCCGAACCCCAGTACGCGGGCTCCACGTAGATCGCCAACAGCTCACCGTGCGCCGGGTCCAGGTCGCCGCGGTCCTGGTTGTTCCGGTACGGCCCGAACGTGGTGAACCCGACGATCGTGCCGCCGTCCTCGGCGACGAGCGTGGTGAACGGGTGCTCCGGGTCGGCGGTGCCGAGGTCGCGGCGGCGCTGGGCCCAGGCGGCCGGGTTCAGCCGGGCCAGCACCTCCGTGGGCATGATCCCGGCGTAACCGGACTGCCATCCGTGGACGTGCACCCGGGCGATCGCCTCGGCGTCGTCCGGTTCCTCCCGGCGAATGGTGAGCATCTGTCCGTTCTATGCCCAGACGGGCGATCGGTCCAGCCGCCGCTCCCGGTGTCGTACCGCTGGATTAGGGTCGCCGGCGATGGCCGTACCGGAATCGCTCTCCCTCGCCCAGGCCCGCCGGATCGCCCTGGCCGCCCAGGGCTTCGCCGACCCGGCGCCTGCCGGCGTGCCCACCCGGCGGCACCTGCGCCGGGTGCTCGACCGGGTCGGGCTGATCCAGATGGACTCGGTGAACGTGCTCCAGCGGGCGCACTACCTGCCGCTCTACAGCCGGCTCGGGCCCTACCCGACCGCGCTGCTGGACACCGCCGCCTACCGCCGCCCGCGTGAGCTGTTCGAGTACTGGGCGCACGAGGCGTCGCTGGTGCCGGTCGGGCTGCACCCGGCGCTGCGCTGGCGGATGGCGAAGGCCCGCGACGAGGCGTGGGGCGGCATGCGCCGGATCGCCCAGGAGCAGCCCGGGCTGGTCGCCTGGGTCCGCGACGAGGTGGCCGCCCGGGGGCCGTTGACCGCGGCCGAGATCGAGCACGACGCGCCCCGGGAGACCGGCAACTGGGGCTGGAACTGGTCCGCCGTGAAGCGGGCGCTGGAGTTCCTGTTCTGGGCCGGCGAGGTCACCGCCGCCGAGCGCACCAACTCGTTCGCCCGCCGCTACGACCTGCCCGAGCGGGTGCTCCCGGCCGCCGTGCTGGACGCGCCCACCCCGACCGACGCCGAGGCGTACCGGACGCTCGTCTCGATCGCGGCCCGCTGCCTCGGCGTGGCCGCCGAGCCGGAGCTGCGCGACTACTTCCGGCTGCCGGTGGCCGGGGCGCGGCAGGCGGTGGCCGACCTGGTCGAGGCGGGCGAGCTGACCCCGGTCACCGTGCAGGGCTGGCGGCACCCCGCCTATCTGCACGCCGACGCCCGGATGCCCCGCTGGGTACGCGGGAACACGCTGGTCAGCCCGTTCGACCCGCTGGTCTGGGAGCGGGCGCGCACGGAGCGGCTGTTCGGCTTCACCTACCGGATCGAGATCTACGTGCCCGCGCCGCAGCGGGTGTACGGCTACTACGTGCTGCCGTTCCGCCAGGGCGAGCGCTTCACCGCCCGGGTCGATCTCAAGGCCGACCGGAAGGCCGGCGTGCTGCTGGTGCCGGCCGCCTGGGTCGAGCCGGGCGCCGACCCGGGGGAGACCGCTGTGGCGCTCGCCGCCGAGCTGTACCGGCTGGCCGGGTGGCTCGGCCTGGACGCGGTCGCCCCGCCCGCCGCAGGCGACCTCGCGGGGCCGCTGGCCGCCGCGCTGGTGGGCGTGGCCGGTGTACGGTGAGCGCGTGACGAGCGTTGACCGGCCTGCCACCGAGCCCGACCCGCACGCCCACAGTGAGCCGCACGTCCACGCTGGGCCGCACGCTCCCGACGGGCCGTGGCAGGGGCCGTACCCGGTCGCGTACCAGCCGGTCGAGACCGACCGGTTCACCCGTATGGTCCTGCGCCTGCACGCCCGCGCCCCGCGCTGGGCGGTGCCGCTGGCCGCGCTCGGCTGCGTCGTCCTCGGCCTGGCGTACGCGATGATCAGCAACCCGACGCAGAGCGACCCGGACGCCCGTCCGACCTGCCTGCTCAAGCTCACCACCGGGCTCGACTGCCCGGGCTGCGGCGGCACCCGCGCGCTCTGGTACGTGCTGCACGGCGACCTGCCGGCCGCCGCCCGGCACCACTTCCTGTTCGTGTTCGCGCTGCCGTTCCTGACCTGGCTCTTCGTGGCCTGGGGCGGCAACCGGGCGTTCGGCTGGAAGTTGCCCGAGCCGCGGTTCAGCCCCAAGGCGATCGGGTTGTTCCTGGCCGCCTGGGGGGTCTTCTCGGTGGCCCGCAACCTGCCGTGGGCGCCCTTCACCTCGCTCTACGTCTAGCCTCCCGCCGAGGGACCGCGCTGACGCGAGGGCCGGGAGATCTTGGACACCCGGGCTGAGCTGGGCGGCAGGTCGGCCGCGCGCCCGATTTCCGCGCCGGGCGAGGGCCAACTACAGTCCCAGGAATGCCGGAGATGGTGCAGCCCCAGGTCAAGTTGATCGCGTGGACCCAGTTCCAGGCGCCCGAAGAGGTGCCCTGGTCCACCGACGCCGACGGCGGGCAGGCGCTCGCCGAGTTCGCCGGCCGGGCCTGCTACCAGAGCTGGAAGAAGCCGAACCCGGCCACCGCCACCAACGCGGGCTACCTGGCGCACATCCTGGAGGTCGGCCACCTGAGCGTGCT
Source organism: Micromonospora sp. HB375 (assembly GCF_017872985.1). NCBI lineage: Bacteria > Bacillati > Actinomycetota > Actinomycetes > Micromonosporales > Micromonosporaceae > Micromonospora > Micromonospora sp. HB375. Next base: position 1,463,724 of record NZ_JAGGJO010000001.1, read on the forward strand.
GGAGCACGGCTCGGTGAGCTTCTACTTCAGCGGCGTGTCGCGGTCGTTCACGCACGAGCTGATCCGGCACCGGCACTTCTCCTACTCGCAGCTCTCCCAGCGCTACGTGCCGGAGCGGGACGCGGCGATGGTCGAGCCGTCGGTGATCGCCGACGACCCGGAGCTGCACAAGAAGTTCGTCGAGGCCACCGACGCCGCGGTGCGGGCGTACACCGAGTTGCTGGAGGGGCTGGAGGCCCGCTTCACCGACGAGCCCAACCCGACGCTGCGCCGCAAGCAGGCGCGCCAGGCGGCGCGGGCGGTGCTGCCGAACGCGACCGAGACGCGGATCGTGGTGACCGGCAACTACCGCGCGTGGCGGCACTTCGTCAAGATGCGCGCCACCGAGCACGCCGACGTGGAGATCCGCGAGCTGGCGGTGGAGTGCCTGCGGCAGCTCAAGAGCGTCGCGCCGAACGTGTTCGCCGACTTCGAGATCTCCACCCTGCCCGACGGCACCGAGGTGGCGGCGTCCCCGTACGCCGAGTGACCTGTCGCCCTTCGCCGCCGGGTCACCGGTGGTCGTCCGCTAGGTTGTGAGCATGACGCACGACCACTCCGCCGCCCCGAGCCGGGGCGCGTCGCGCCCGTTCGGGCGAGTGATGACGGCCATGGTGACCCCGTTCACGCCGGACGGCGGGCTCGATCTCGCCGGCGCCGCCCGGCTGGCCGAGTACCTCGTGGACGAGCAGCGCAACGACGCGCTGGTCCTCAACGGCACCACCGGTGAGTCACCGACCACCACCGACGCGGAGAAGGAGTCGCTGATCCGCGCCGTGGCCGAGGCGGTGGGCGACCGGGCCCGCATCGTCGCCGGGGTGGGCACCAACGACACCCGGCACACAGTCGAGCTGGCTACCCAGGCCGAGAAGGCCGGCGCGCACGGCCTGCTGGTGGTGACGCCCTACTACAACAAGCCGCCGCAGGCCGGGCTGCTGCGTCACTTCACCACCGTCGCGGACGCCACCGGCCTGCCGGTCATGCTCTACGACATCCCGCACCGCTCCGGCGTGGAGATCGCCACCGAGACGCTGGTGAAGCTGGCCGAGCACGGCCGCATCGTGGCAGTGAAGGACGCCAAGAGCGACCTGACCGCCACCTCCTGGGTGCTGGCCCGCAGCGACCTCGCGTTCTACAGCGGCGAGGACGCGCTCACCCTGCCGATGCTGTCGATCGGCGCGGTCGGCGTGGTCGGCACCTCCACCCACTTCACCGGCGCGCCGACCAAGCAGATGATCGAGGCGTTCGAGGCGGGCGACAACGCCCGGGCGCTCGCGCTGCACCGGCAGTTGCTGCCGCTCTACACCGGCATCTTCCGCACCCAGGGCACGATCCTGGTCAAGGCGGGTCTCGCGGCCCAGGGCCGCCCGGCCGGCCCGGTGCGACCGCCGCTGGTGGACGCCACCGGCGACGAACTGGCCCAGCTGCGCGCCGACTGCGCGGCGGCGGGCCTGCCCCTGCCCGAATGAACAAACGACACGACGGACGCCGCGCGACGGCGTCGCAGAATGAGGTGACGCGTGACCGAGGCGCACATCGAGGGTGAGCTGCCCCCGCCGCTGCCCGAGGGCGGCCTGCGGATCATCCCGCTCGGCGGACTCGGCGCCATCGGCCGGAACATGACCGTCTTCGAGTACGACGGCAAGCTGCTCATCGTCGACTGCGGGGTGCTGTTCCCCGACGTCGAGCAGCCGGGCGTGGACCTGATCCTGCCCGACTTCGGCCCGATCCTGGACCGGCTGGCCGACGTGCAGGCGATCGTGCTCACGCACGGCCACGAGGACCACATCGGCGCGGTGCCGTACCTGCTCGCGCACAAGCCGGACATCCCGCTCGTCGGCTCCCAGTTCACGCTCGCGCTGGTCGAGGCGAAACTGGCCGAGCGGCGGATCCAGCCGTACACGCTGACCGTGCGGGAGGGCGGCCGGGAACGGCTGGGCCCGTTCGAGTGCGAGTTCTTCGCGGTGAACCACTCGATCCCGGACGCGCTGGCGGTGGCCATCCGTACGCCCGCCGGCCTGGTGCTGCACACCGGCGACTTCAAGATGGACCAGCTTCCGCTGGACGGGCGGATCACCGACCTGGCCGGGTTCGCCCGGCTCGGCGCCGAGGGCGTCGACCTGCTGCTGTCGGACTCGACGAACGCGGAGATCCCCGGCTTCGTCACGCCGGAGAAGGAGATCGGCCCGGTCCTCGACTCGATCTTCGCGAAGGCCAAGGGGCGGATCATCGTCGCCTCGTTCGCCTCGCACGTGCACCGGGTGCAGCAGGTCTTCGACTCGGCGGTCGAGCACGGCCGCAAGGTGGCGCTGATCGGCCGGTCCATGGTCCGCAACATGGGCATCGCCCGCGACCTGGGCCTGCTGAACATCCCGCCCGGCCTGGTGGTCGGGATCGAGGAGGCCACGAACCTGCCGCCCGAGCAGATCGTGCTGATGTCCACCGGTTCGCAGGGCGAGCCGATGAGCGCGCTGGGCCGGATGGCCAGCGGCGACCACCGGCACATCACCATCGCGCCCGGCGACACCGTGGTGCTGGCGTCCTCGCTGGTGCCCGGTAACGAGACCTCGGTCTACCGGGTGATCAACCGGCTGGCCCGCGCCGGCGCCGTGGTGGTGCACAAGGACGTGGCGAAGGTGCACGTCTCCGGCCACGCCCCGGCCGGCGAGCTGCTCTACCTGCTCAACGTCGTCCGCCCGAGCAACCTGATGCCGGTGCACGGCGAGTGGCGGCACCTGCGGGCGCACGCCCGGCTCGGCATCGAGTCCGGCGTCGCGCCGGACCGGGTCGTGCTCTGCGAGGACGGCGACGTGGTCGACCTGGTCGAGGGCCGCGCGAGCCTGGTCGGCCGGGTCAAGAGCCGGTACGTCTACGTCGACGGTCTCGCCGTCGGCGACGTCAGCGAGTCGCTGCTCACCGAGCGGCGGATCCTCGGCGACGGCGGTTTCATCGCCGCGACGGTCGTGGTCGACTCGGTCACCGGCAAGGTGGTCGCCGGGCCGACCGTCTCGGCGAAGGGCTTCTCCGAGGACCCGGCCGCCTTCAACGCGGTGGTTCCGCTGGTCACCGAGGCGCTGAACCGGGCCGCCGCGGACGGCATCACCGACCCGCACCAGCTCCAGCAGATCGTCCGCCGCACCGTCGGACGCTGGGTCAACGACGCGTACCGCCGTCGGCCGATGATCGTCCCGACAGTCGTCGAGGTCTGACCCGACCGCGCCGCGCGCCGGTCCACCGTCCACGGTGGGCCGGCGCCGTCGCTTTCCGGGTACGTCCCGACACGCCGCGTCGAAAACCTCCGCTCACCCTCATCCGATCGGCGTCCGTCTCCGTACTCCGGGACGGCCGGCGTGCCCCTGCGCCGGCCGGGAGGAGCGTGGCGGATGGACCGCAGACGGATGACAGCCATCGGCGTACTGGTGGCGGCGGCCGGGTTGACGGCGGCGGTGACCGTACCGTCGTTCGCCGGCGAGGAACCCCGGCGGGCCGCGCCGGCCACCGACGGCGTCGCCCCGGAGGTCCTGGACGCGATGGGCCGCGACCTCTCCCTCACCCGCGACCAGGCGGTGAAGCGGCTGCGCACCGAGCGGTGGGCGGCCGGCACCCTCACCCGGCTGCGTGCCGAACTCGGCGCCGGCTACGGGGGCAGCTGGCTCAGCGCGGACGGCGCGACGCTCACCGTGGCGGTGGCCGACGCGGCCGGCGAGGCGCGGGTCAAGGCGGCCGGCGCGGTCCCGAAGCGGGTCGCCCGGGGCGTCGCCGAGCTGGACGCGGTGAAGTCCCGGCTCGACGCGGCGGGCGGCGCGGCCAGCCCGGACATCGCCGGCTGGTACGTCGACGTGACCGACAACACGGTGGTGGTGGTCGCCCGTCCGGGCGCGGAGGCCGACGGCCGCCGGTTCGCCGCCACCGCGGGGTCGAAGACCGCGATGGTCCGGGTACGCACCGCCGACGAGGCCCCGCGCCCGCTGTTCGACGTGCGGGGCGGCGACGCCTTCTTCATCAACAACGCCGGCCGCTGCTCGGTCGGCTTCTCGGTGGTGGGCGGATTCGTCACCGCCGGGCACTGCGGCCGGCCGGGGGACCGCACCACCGGATCCAACCGGGTCGCCCAGGGCACGTTCGCGGCCTCCTCGTTCCCCGGCGACGACTGGGCGTTCGTGCGGGTAAACGGCGACTGGACGCCGCAGGGCGTGGTGACCGACTTCAGCGACGGCCGCACGGTGGCGGTCAACGGCTCCACCGAGGCGCCGGTCGGGGCCTCGATCTGCCGGTCCGGCTCCACCACCGGCACCCGCTGCGGCCTGGTCCAGGCCAAGAACGCCACTGTCAACTATCCGGAGGGGACGGTCACCGGGCTGACCCGGACGAACGTCTGCGCCGAGCCGGGCGACTCCGGCGGCGCGTGGCTCTCCGGCGACCAGGCGCAGGGCGTCACCTCCGGCGGCTCCGGCGACTGCACCCGGGGCGGGGTCACGTTCTTCCAGCCGGTCAACGAGATCCTCCAGCGCAACAACCTCACGCTCGTCACCGCCGGTGGCCAGCCGGCCCCGACGCAGCCGCCCGCCGGTGGCGGGGAGACCGCCCCGCCGGCGACCGTCCCGCCGACCCCGCCGGCCGCTGACACCGAGTGCGCCGGCCAGGTGAGCCGGAGCGGCCGGATCGCCGCCGGGCGGGTCCAGGTGCAGCCGGACGGGCGCTTCTTCCGGGTGCCCGGCGGCACCCAGGAGGCGTGCCTGGCCGCGCCGGACGGCGTCCGGGTGACGCTGGAGCTGCAACGCTTCACCAACGGCGCGTTCCGTACCGTCGCCCGCGCCACCAGCGCCGACGGTGTGGCCCGGCTGACCGTCGAGGGCCCGGCCGGCGCCTACCGGTACCGGGTGACCGGACTGTCCGGCTCCGGCGAGTACACGCTGGCGTTCTCCGCCCGCTGACCGCCGCATCGGAACCGCGGCCCCCGACCACCACCGCCTTGTGGTCGGGGGCCGCGTCGCGTAGCGGGCCGGCCGGTCGGCTCGGCGGCTCAGGCCAGGGCGGCGACCGCTTCGGCGTACGCCGCGCCGGTGCGTACCGCCGCGGCCACCAGTACCTCCAGCTGCGCCGGGGCGACCCCGCAGGACAGGTCCGTGGAGACGCCGGCGGCCAGCACCAGCGTTCCGTCGCCGGGCTCGTGCACGTAGGCGGCGGGCAGCAGCCGGTCGTGGTTCCAGGCGTTGCAGAAGGCGTACGCCTCGGCGCGCCGCTCGGCCGGCAGCCGCCGCTGCGCCACCACGCGGGCGTGCAGCACGTCACCGTGGCGGCCGAGCAGGCGGAACTGGATCGTGGCCTCGCCCCACCGCCCGACGAGTGTGCCGTCCGGCTCAGGCGAGTACGGCTCGCCCCGGGCGTCGAGCGCGGCGGCGAGCAGCGCCGCGTCCAGCGGGGCGGGCTCCTCCGGGCCGGGCGGGCCGGGCTCGGCCGGGTCCGGTTCCGGCTCCTCGTCGAACTCGCTCTCGGCGGCCAGCGACACCGGCGCGGCGAGCGGCCGCTCGGCCAGCCACGAGGCGATCCGGCCGGACTGGTGCCCGGTGCCGTTGCGGGCGTCGAAGCTGCCGGCGAGCGCCGTGGCCAGCGCCTGGAGCTGCGCCCCGAGTGTCGCCACGTCCACCTCGGCGGCCGGCCGGGAACCGTGCCCGGGGCGGTGGATCCGCCGCCCGCCGAGCCCGGCCTCGGCGGCCAGCCCGCAGAGCAGCGCGCCGGCCGCGGCGAACTCCATCGCGGACAGGTCGTCGGCCGGGCGGTCCAGCCGGGGCAGCTGCTCGGTCAGCACCTCCAGCCCGCGATGCAGGTAGCCGCCCAGCGCGCAGAAGCGCAGGTGCGCGGCGAGCAGCGGAAACGCGGCCCGTTCCCGGCGGTGCCGGCGGTACGCGCGTACGTGCGCCCGGGCCGCCTCGGTCACCGCGCCGGTGCGCAGCCACGGCAGCAGTCCCACGGTGAGCGCCCGTTCGGGCTGGTCGGTGCAGGTCGTCGCCACTGTCGCGGCGGTCTGCCGTTCGGCCCGCCGGGTCGGTGGCCCCTGCGGCTCGACCCAGCCGGTCAGCGCCGGCGCGAGCGCCGCCAGCGCCGCCTCCGGGTCACCCCACCCGGCCAGCAGGTCGGCCCGCCGCGCCGGGGCGCACCCCGCACAGCCACCCACCGGGTCCGTCGCGTCGGCGGCCGACCAGCGTTCGTACGCCCGCCGGGCCGCCGGCTCGTCGCCGAGGTGGTCGGCGACGCGGCAGCGCAGCTCCGCGACCGGCGCGGCGTCCTCGCCCAGCTCCCCGGCGAGCGTGTCCAACAGGGACCGGGCCTGATCCAGGCCCACCCGGGGCGTGCCGAACAGCGCCTCCACCGCCTGCCGCTGGTGCCGGCGCAGCCGGGTCAGCTCGTCGGGCCGGGCGTCCAGCAGCCCGGGGTGCCGGGCCACCGTCTCCCGCATCCGCCGCACCGGCTCCACCGCGCGCCACCGCTCACCCAGGTGCAGGTACGCCTCGACCAGCGCGAACCGCGCCGACAGGGCGGTACGCGGGTCACCGGTGGCGTCCGCGCGGGAGGCGATCCGCTCCAGCTCGGCGCAGCGCTCCTCGCCGTCGGGCCGGTCCCGGGCGTCGGCGAGCGCGGCGGCCAGCCCCCGGTCGCGTGCCGTGGTCATCGGAGCGTCCCGCCGGTCAGCTCGGCGACGGCGGCGGCCAGCTGACAGCCGGTGGTGACACCGCAGTCGACCAGCCGGTCGAGCTGGTGCGGTGTGACGCCGCGCTCCAGGTCGGTGGTGACCTCGCCGCAGATCTGGGCCGACCCGTCGTCGGCCACGTGCACGTACGCCTTGGGCCAGAGCCGGTCGTGGTTCCACCTGTTGCAGAAGGCGTGCAGCTCGGGCACGTGCTCGATGCCGAAGTGCGGCGCCACGACGGTGCGTACCTGGAGCAGCTCACCTGCCGCGCCCCGGCGGTGGAACCAGATCAGGTTCCGTTCCCAGCGGCCCACGAGCGCGCCGTCGGGCTCCTCGACCACCGCGTACCCCCGGTGTGCCAGCACGGCGGCGATCAGCTCGCCGGTCAGCGGGCGCAGCGCCTGGGGGTGTCCGGTCAGCGGACCGTCCGGACCGTCCTCGATCTCCGGCGACGCCATCGGGCATCCCTTCTGAGGCGAATAACACAAACGACGGTCCGACCCGTGCTGCGACGCGCGGACACGACCCGGAAAAGCGGCGTTCCACCGGGTGCCGCCGTTACCGTGACTCTATGGCGGGCCGTACCTCTCAGGCGAGCCGGCGGCGCGGCGCGTCGCCGCGTGGCACCACGAACAACCGCGCCCGGCAACCGGCGAAGAAGGCGGCGGCGCGGAAACCGGCGCGGCGGCCGGCGCGCCGCGGGCCGGCCCCGGCCGCGTTCGTCGGCCGCGCCGCGGGCGCCGTCTGGATGGGACTGGCCCACACGGTGGGCTGGGCGTTCCGGGCCGCCGGCCGGCAGGCCGCGTCCACCCGGGAGCTGGATCCGGAGCACCGCCGCGACGGCGCCGGGCTGCTGCTGTTCGGCCTGGCCATCCTCAGCGCGGTGGGCATCTGGGGCGGCGGCGCCGGGCCCGTGGGCCGGCACCTGGCCGACACCGTACGGCTGTTCATCGGCGCCATCTCGATAATCCTTCCGGTGCTGTTCATGGTCGGCGCGTGGCGGCTGATGCGGAGCCCGGCCGACCCCGAGCACCGCGGTCGCGGCCTGGTCGGCTGGGGCTCGATGATGCTGGCGACCGCCTCGATGCTGCACATCGGGCAGAACCCGGTCGACGAGGTCCAGCGCGACTACGCCGGCGGCCTGATCGGCGCGGGCGTGGGCGACGTGCTGAAGTCGGCGGTGACCGCGTGGGTGGCGATGCCGCTGCTGCTTCTGCTGCTGGTGTTCGGCCTGCTCGTGGTCACCGCGACCCCGATCAACAAGATCCCGGAGCGGCTCGGTCTGCGCGCCGACCCGGCCGCGCCCGAGGACGATGAGGAGGAAGCCGAGGCCGAGGCGGCGGCGAAGCCGGCCCGTAAGCGGCCGGCGAAGCGGATGCCGTCGCCGCTGGAGCCGCTGGACCCGGACGACGAACTGGCCGGCGTCGACCTCCAGGAGACGCTCGTGCTGCCGCGCAAGCCGCCGCGGGTGCCGGCGAACCGCAAGCCGGTCGAGCCGCCGGAGCACTCGCCGCTGCCCACCCGCGCCGAGCAGCTCGCGCTCACCGGGCTGGCCGGCGACTACACGCTGCCGCCGGCGAACCTGCTCGGCAGCGGCGCCAAGCCGAAGAGCCGGAGCAAGGCCAACGACGAGGTGATCGCCGCGCTGACCGGCGTCTTCGAGCAGTTCGACGTGGACGCCGCGGTCACCGGGTTCACCCGCGGCCCGACGGTCACCCGGTACGAGGTGGAGCTGGGCCCGGGCGTGAAGGTCGAGCGGATCACCCAGCTGTCCCGCAACATCGCGTACGCGGTGAAGTCGCCGGACGTGCGCATCCTCAGCCCGATCCCGGGCAAGAGCGCGGTCGGCGTGGAGATCCCGAACACCGACCCGGAGAACGTGTCGCTCGGCGACGTGTTGCGCTCCCGCGAGGCGACCAGCGACCACCACCCGATGGTGGTGGCGCTCGGCAAGGACATCGAGGGCGGCTACGTGGTGGCCAACCTCGCGAAGATGCCGCACATCCTGATCGCGGGCGCCACCGGCGCGGGCAAGTCGAGTTGCCTCAACAGTCTGCTTGTGTCCATTTTGACCCGGGCCACGCCGGACGAGGTGCGGCTGCTGCTGATCGACCCGAAGCGGGTCGAGATGACCGGCTACGAGGGCATCCCGCACCTGGTCACGCCGATCGTGACCAACCCGAAGAAGGCGGCCGACTCGCTGGAGTGGGTCGTCCGCGAGATGGACATGCGTTACGACGACCTCGCCGCCAACGGGGTCCGGCACATCGACGACTTCAACCGCAAGGTGCGCAACGGCGAGATCAAGGCGCCGCCGGGCAGCGAGCGGGAGATGCGGCCGTACCCGTACCTGCTGGTGATCGTGGACGAGCTGGCCGACCTGATGATGGTCGCGCCGCGCGACGTGGAGGACTCCATCGTCCGGATCACCCAGCTCGCCCGCGCCGCCGGGATCCACCTGGTGCTGGCCACCCAGCGGCCCTCGGTGGACGTGGTCACCGGCCTGATCAAGGCGAACGTGCCGTCCCGGCTCGCGTTCGCCACCTCCTCGCTCGCCGACTCGCGGGTCATCCTGGACCAGCCCGGCGCGGAGAAGCTGCTGGGCCGCGGCGACGGCCTGTTCCTGCCGATGGGCGCGTCGAAGCCGCAGCGCATCCAGGGCGCCTGGGTCACCGAGCGCGAGATCGCCGACGTGGTCAAGTTCTGCAAGGACCAGCGGGAGCCGGAGTTCCGCCCGGACGTGCTCGCCCCGGCGCAGGACAGCAAGAAGAAGATCGACGAGGACATCGGCGACGACCTGGACCTGCTCGTGCAGGCGGTCGAGCTGGTGGTCACCTCGCAGTTCGGGTCGACCTCGATGCTCCAGCGCAAGCTGCGTGTCGGTTTCGCCAAGGCGGGCCGGTTGATGGACCTGATGGAGACCCGCGGCGTGGTCGGGCCGTCCGAGGGTTCCAAGGCCCGCGACGTGCTGGTCAAGCCGGACGAGCTGGAGGAGGTCCTGGCCGGCCTGCGCGGCGGCGAGGACTGACGACCCACGACGGACGACGGCGGCCCCCACCGTCAGGTGGGAGCCGCCGTCGGCGGTTTCCGGCTCAGTTGAGCAGCGCGGCGACGAGCACGGCGCCGATGATCGCGCCGACCACGCTCGCGGCGGCGGCGTACCAGCCCAGCGGCTTGTCGCCGAGGACGGCGCCGACGATGCCGAGGATCAGGCCGAGGACGCCGAAGATCAGCGGGGACAGGAAGATCGCGAGAGCCGCGAAGACGAACGCGATGATCGTGCAGATCCGGGCGGCGTTGGTACGCGGACGGGCGCTGGCGTGGATGTCGGCCATGGGGTTCCTCCGTGAGTGATCTCGCTACCGGTCAACGAAAGATCCGGTACCCCGGCCGCCGCGTCGTCCAAACCGGATGCGGCATCGATCAGGCGAACAATTTCAATCCGATCACGCCGGCGACCACCAGCAGCAGGCAGGCCACGCGCGGCAGGTTGACCGGCTCGCCGAGCGCGAGCATGCCCACCAGCGCGGTGCCCACCGCGCCGATGCCGACCCACACCGCGTAGCCGGTGCCGACCGGGATGTCGCGCAGCGCGTACGCCAGGCCGGCCATGCTGCCGACGAGCGTGACGCCGAAGACGGCGGAGGGGAGGGGACGGGTGAAGCCGGCGCTGCGATCGAGCGCGATCGCCCACGCGGTCTCCAGGAGTCCGGAGAGCACCAGTACGAGCCAGGCCATGAGATCACCTCTGACGGGCGGGCCCGGCGTGGAGCGGGCCGGGCGACGGTCGGGTCACGCGGGGCGTCTTGGCCTGACCGGGTACGCCCACCACTCGTCCGGGACGGCCCGCGGGCCGTCGTGGCCGACGGTAGCACCGGCCGGGCGGAACGGGCGGCGGGGTGAGAAAGCCCACCATGAGTGGAGTTGACGTCAACTTCAGGTTGCACGATGGAAGGCATGACCGTGCTCTTCTCCGACGACGACGTCGCGGCCGCCGTGGACGCCCCGCTCACCGTCGCGGCCATGCGGGACGCGCTGCTGGCCGCATACGCCGGGCGGCTCATCGCCCCGCCCCGGGCGTCCGCGCCGCTGGGCGGGGGCCGGATGGTGCTCACCGCCGGTCACCTCACCGGGCAGTGGTACGGCTTCCGCTCCTACGACACGTTCGGCCACCCGGAGAGCGGTCAACTGGTCGTGCTGCACGACGCGACCACCGGCGCGGTACGCGCCATCGCCGTCGGCGAGGAACTCGGCTCCCGGCGTACCGGAGGACTCGGTGGCGTGGCGGTGGACGCCCTGGCCCGCGCGGACGCCGCCACCCTCGGCGTGGTGGGCTCCGGCCGGCAGGCGTGGACCCAGGTCTGGGCCGCCGCGGCGGTCCGGCCGCTGCGCGAGGTGACCGTGTACAGCCGCTCGGCGGCCCGGCGGGAGGCGTTCGCCGCCCGGGTCCGCGCCGAGCTGGGCGTGCCGTCCCGCGCCGTCGGCTCGGCCGCCGCCGCGGTGCGCGACCGGGACGTGGTGGTGCTCGCCACCACCAGCACCGTCCCGGTGATCGACGCCGCCGACCTGTCCCCCGGCACGCACGTCAACACCGTCGGCTTCAAGCAGACCGACCGGCACGAGTTCGGCCCCGACCTGCTCGACGCCGCCGACCTGCTGGTCACCGACTCACCCGGGCAGGCCGCCGCGTACGTGCCGCCGATGCTCGCCGCCGTCGAGCCGTACGCCGGTCGGTTGCGCGACCTGGGCGCGGTGCTGGCCGGGGCGGTCCCCGGCCGGACCGGCGCGGACCAGATCTCGGTCTTCTGCTCCACCGGTCTGGCCGGCACCGAGGTGTTCCTGCTCGACCGGCTGGCCCGCGTGGCCGCTCCCGCCCGCTGAGCGTGCCGGACGGGCGGCGTGGCGGTACGGAACCGGCCCGGTACCCTCGGATGGTGTCTGCCACCTCCTCCACCCCGCAATCCGACGGGCGCCGGGTCGCCCTGCTGACCCTCGGCTGCGCCCGCAACGAGGTCGACTCGGAGGAGCTGGCCGCCCGGCTGCACGCCGACGGATGGCAGGTCACCACCGACGGCGAGGGTGCCGACGTGGTGGTGGTGAACACCTGCGGCTTCGTCGAGAAGGCCAAGCAGGACTCGATCCAGACGCTGCTGGCCGCCGCCGACACCGGCGCGAAGGTCGTCGCCGCCGGGTGCATGGCCGAGCGGTACGGCCGTGAGCTGGCCGACAGCCTCCCCGAGGCGCAGGCGGTGCTCAGCTTCGACGACTACCCGGACATCGCCGCCCGGCTCGACTCGGTGCTCGCCGGTGAGGCGATCGGCGCGCACACCCCCCGCGACCGGCGGGAGCTGCTGCCGCTGACCCCGGTGAAGCGCCGCGACGCGGCGGTGTCGCTGCCCGGGCACGGCACCCCGGCCCGGGTCGCGCCGGAGACCGACGCGCACACCCCGGCGCACCTGCGGCAGGTGTTGCGGCACCGGCTCGACACCGGCCCGGTGGCCTCGCTGAAGCTCGCCAGCGGCTGCGACCGGCGCTGCGCGTTCTGCGCCATCCCGGCGTTCCGCGGGGCGTTCGTCTCGCGTACCCCGGACGAGCTGCTCGCCGAGGCCGAGTGGCTGGCCAAGACCGGCGTCCGCGAGCTGGTGCTGGTCAGCGAGAACTCCACCTCGTACGGCAAGGACCTGGGCGACCCGCGCGCGCTGGAGAAGCTGCTGCCGCAGCTCGCCGCGATCGACGGCATCGTGCGGGTCCGCGCCAGCTACCTCCAGCCCGCCGAGACCCGGCCCGGCCTGGTCGAGGTGATCGCCACCACGCCCGGCGTGGCCGCGTACTTCGACCTGTCGTTCCAGCACTCCAGCGAGCCGGTGCTGCGCCGGATGCGGCGCTTCGGCTCCACCGACCGGTTCCTGGAGCTGCTCGCCTCCGCCCGCGCGCTGGCGCCGGACGCGGGCGCGCGCAGCAACTTCATCGTCGGCTTCCCCGGCGAGACGAAGCAGGACGTGGCCGAGCTGGTCCGGTTCCTGACCGAGGCGCGGCTGGACGCGATCGGCATGTTCGACTACAGCGACGAGGACGGCACCGAGGCCGCCGGACTGGCCGGCAAGGTCTCCGCCGCCACGATCAAGCGGCGGTACGACAAGCTCAGCGCGCTGGCCGACGAACTCTGCTCGCAGCGCGCCGAGGAGCGCCTCGGCGCGACGGTGGAGGTGCTTGTGGACTCGGTCGCCGACGGCGTGGTGGAGGGGCGGGCCGCCCACCAGGCGCCCGAGGTCGACGGCTCGACCACGCTCGTCGCGCCGGTCGGCGGCGGCGTCGACCTGGCCGCGTTGCGCCCCGGTGACCTGGTCCGGGCCACCGTCACCGCCACCGAGGGCGTGGACCTGGTCGCCGTACCGGATGAGATGATCTCGGCGGCGCCCGGCGCGGTACGGTGACGGCGGGCCCGGACGAAGCGGGGAAGCCACGTGGGGCGATGCGGGACATGACGGGCGCGGAGTCGACGGCGGCCGCCCCCGTACCGCTGCTCAACGCGGCGAATGTGCTGACCGGCGCGCGCCTGGTGCTGGTGCCCGTCTTCGCGGCCACCGTGGTCGCGTCCGCGATGACCCACGCGGGCTGGCGGATGGCCGCCTGCCTGATCTTCGTGGTGGCGTCGGCGACCGACCTGGTCGACGGCTGGATCGCCCGCCGGTTCGAGCTGGTCACCTCGCTGGGCAAGGTCGCCGACCCGATCGCCGACAAGGCGCTCACCGGCGCCGCGCTGGTGCTGCTCTCCGTCTACGACCGCCTGCCCTGGTGGGTGACTGTGGTGATCCTCGCCCGTGAGCTGGGCATCACCGGGCTGCGCTTCTGGGTGATCCGGCACGGCGTGATCGCGGCCAGCCGGGGCGGCAAGGTCAAGACGGCGCTGCAGATCCTGGCGATCACCTGGTACCTCTGGCCGATGCCGGAGGCGCTCGCCGCGATCGGTCCGTGGATCATGGGCGCGGCGGTGGTGGTCACCGTGGTCACCGGGTTCGACTACATCGCCCAGGCGTTGCGGCTGCGGCGTCCGGCCCGTTGACCCGGGCAGCCGGCTCGTCGCTCCGGGCGGCCGAAGAGTAAGCCGCCCTGGCGCGGGAAGAGAGGGCGGGCATGGACACCGACGAGAGACACCAGCGGCCCGCCGGCAACCCGGCGGCCTCCGTCGTGCACCGCCTGCACGAGTGCGGCCAGACGCTGGCCACCGTCGAGTCGCTGACCGGCGGGCTGCTCGCCGCGGCGGTCGTGGAGATCGCCGGGGTCAGCTCGATCTACCGGGGCGGCATGGTGGTCTACGCCACCGAACTCAAGGCGACGCTCGCCGGCGTACCGGAGGACCTGCTGGCCGAGCGCGGCCCGGTCGACCCCGACGTGGCCGCCGCCCTGGCCGAGGGCGGACGGCAGCGGTGCGGCGCGGACTGGGGCCTGGCCACCACCGGCGTCGCCGGGCCGGAGCCGCAGGACGGCAAGCCGGTCGGCTTGGTCTACGTGGCGGTCGCCGGGCCGGACGGCACGCAGGTACGCCGGCTCGACCTCGACGGCGGCCGCGACCACATCCGCTCGGCCGTGGTGATCGAGGCGCTGCGCCTGCTCGCCGACCGCATCGAACTTCCCGAGGACACCGACGCCGCCGAGGCGGCGGGGGCCGGCCGCCGATGAGCCGGCCCGGCGCCGACACGCCCGGCCGCGGGCCCGCCGGCCGGCCGATCCGCACGGATTTTCAGAGGCGGGGTGGGATGTCGTCGTGGCAACCAACGGGTACGGTTGCGGGAAGGCTCCGACGGTCGCCGTCGGCGCCGGAGCGGTTTCCGCGTCCGGCGCCCGGCGCGGCTCGGCCGGGCATGGTGGTCCCGTCCAGGGGGAGGTGCGATGGTCCTGCTACGCCGGGTGATCGGTGACGCGCTGCGGACACGCAGGCAGGGGCAGCACCGCACCCTCCGCGAGGTGTCGTCCGCCGCCAACGTCAGCCTGGGCTACCTCTCCGAGATCGAGCGCGGCCAGAAGGAACCGTCGAGCGAGCTGCTGGCCGCCATCTGCGACGCGCTCGGCGCCCGCCTGTCGGAACTGCTGCGCGAGGTGAGCGACACCGTCGCCCTCGCCGAGCAGATGCCCGGCGTGCTGGTCCCGGTGGCCGACGAGCCGGCCCCGGTGGCCACGGCCGCCGTGCGTAAGGCGACCAACCGCGGTGTCCGGCAGGTCACCACCGACGGCGCGGTCGCCGTCCAGGTCCGGCAGGACTCGCCGCTCAAGGCCACGCTGCGCAGCACCCGGGTACGCCCCGCGGAGCGGGACGTGGTCTGCGCCGCCTGACCCCGGCTGTCGCGTCGTGGGCGGTGCTGGCGTCCGCGTCGTACTGTTGATCAGGAGCGTACGGGTGCCGGAGTGGCGTCCGGCTGGAACGATGTAGGCGCGACGCTACTGAGGGGACGAGGCGGAGATGGCTAACCCGTTCGTCAAGGGTTGGAAATACCTGATGGCGCTCTTCGGCGCGAAGATCGACGAGCACGCCGATCCGAAGGTGCAGATCCAGCAGGCCGTCGAGGAGGCGCAGCGCCAGCACCAGGCGCTGGTGCAGCAGGCGGCCGCGGTGATCGGCAACCAGCGCCAGCTGGAGATGAAGCTGTCCCGGCAGATGACCGAGGTGGAACAGCTCCAGGGCAACGCGCGGCAGGCGCTCGCAGTGGCCGACCAGGCCCGGGGCCGGGGCGACGAGGCCGAGGCCGGGCGCTACGAGCAGACCGCCCAGATGCTGGCCACCCAGCTGGTCTCCGCCGAGCAGGCCCTGGAGGACCTCAAGACGCTGCACGACCAGGCGCTCGGCGCGGCCGCCCAGGCCCGCAGGGCGGTCGAGAACAACTCGATGATCCTCCAGCAGAAGCTGGCCGAGCGCACCAAGCTGCTCAGCCAGCTGGAGCAGGCCAAGATGCAGGAGAGCGTGGCCCGCTCGCTGGAGTCGATGTCGTCGCTCACCGCACCCGCCAACACCCCGTCGCTCGACGAGGTCCGCGACCGGATCGAACGCCGCTACGCCACCGCCATGGGCCGCGCCGAGCTGGCCGGCAACTCGGTCGAGGGCCGGATGCTGGAGATCCAGAAGGCCACGCTCGACTCGGCCGGATCGGCGAGACTGGAACAGATCCGGTCGAGCATGGCCGGCGAGCAGCTCGGTGGCCGGCAGGAGACCCCCGCCGTCGGGCAGCCGGCCGACCCGGCCGCCGCGGCCCGGCTCGACGAGATCCGGGCCAGCATGAGCCGGGAACGCGGCACCGGGGAGAGCACGACCGGCTGACGGAGGGGCGGACACCATGGCGGACGAACGGGCCCGACACTTCCGCAGGTTGCGCAGGCTGCGCAACTCGGCGCGACGGTGGAGCGTGCTGGCCGGCGGGCTCGGCGGCGCCGCGGCGGTGCTCACCCCGTACGCCGGACTGGGCCTGCCGGACGCGGCCTGGGCCGGCGCCGCGGGCAGCGCCATCGCGATCGCCGCCTGGCGCTGGGCCGACCACCGGGCGCTCGCAGCAGTGCCGGCGCCGCCCGCCCTCGACCCGGCGGAGGCCGCCGCCCGCTCCCGCGCCCGGCTGGTCGCCGCCGTCGAGCGGCTGCCCGTCGGGCCGGGTGTCCTGGCCGAGGTACGCCGGGTCCGCTCCCGCATGGCGCTGCGCGGCACCGCCGCGGCCGAGCCGTGGGCACGGCTGGACCGGGCCGCGCTCACCCTGGCCGGGCTCGCCGGACGGCTGACGGGTCTGGCCGAGCCGGCGGTCCGGGAGGCGGCCGAGGCCGATCGTTCCCTGCGTGAGCTGGCGAACCGGGTCGCGGGCGTGGAACGCGCGGCGAAGCTGACCCCGCAGAGCACGCTGGACGAGGTGCACGCCACGCTGGTGGCCCAGTTGGAGGACGGGGTGGCCGCGTACGAGCGGCTGGTGGTGGCCGCCGCCGGCTACGTAGCCGAGGACGCCCGTCCCGACACCGCGCACCCGGCCGCCGCGCGGCTGACCGAGGCCACCGACCTGCTGCACGGGGTGGCCTCGGCCCTGGCCGAACTCCGCACCCCCCTCCGAGCCCCCCAGCCCGGCCGCTGACCGCCCCCGCCGCACGCCGATCCCCCGCGCGCTGATCGTCCCGCGTGTTGATCGTCCCGCGCGCTGATCGTCCCGCGTGTTGATCGTCCCGCGCGCTGATCGTCCCGCGTGTTGATCGTCCCGCGCGCTGATCGTCCCGCGCGCTGGTCGTCCCGCGCGTTGATCAAGGAGTTTGTGTCCTGAGGCGGGCCGAATCCGTACACCAACTCCTTGATCACCGGCGCGGACAGGGGGCGGGCGGAGGGCTTCGGTCTGCCCGGGCGGGCAACTCGCGGTCAGGCACCCCCACACCCGCCCATCGCCCCGCCAGCGCCGGTGATCATGAGGTTGGCGGTGTTGTGGATCTCGGATTCCGCCGTCAACCTCATGATCGTGCGGCCCTCGTTCGGCTAGGGCGGGCCTCCTTTCCCGTGCTTTGACCCTCGTGCCTGTGGGCCGTTGATCAAGGAGTTCGTGTCCTGTGGAGGGCGGGAAATGGACACAAACTCCTTGATCAACGGGCGGGGTTGCCGACCGAGGCGGACCGGACCGTGTCGGGGTGAGCGCAGGGCGTTGCTCCCGCCAGCCACGGTGATCATGAGGTTGGCGGTGTTGTTGATCTCGGAAACTGCCGTCAACTTCATGATCGACCCTGAGAGGGAGGGCTAGGTGGGGGTGGTTATGGGGGTTGGTGGGGTCCAGGGGGACGTGCCAACCACGTTCGTCGTGCGTACTCGGTAGTAGTACGTGGTGGAGCGGGCCAGGCCGGTGTTGGTGAAGCCGCGGCCGGTGACGCGGAACGTGGCCGGCTCCCTGGTGAACGCGGCGTCGGTGGCGCGCTGCACGATGAAGCCGGCGCCCGGTCCGGCCGGCGTCTCGGCCGACCAGCTCAGCGTCACGGTGGCGGTGTCCGGTCCCGGCGCGCTCGCGATGACGCTCACCGCCGTGGGCGTCGTCGGCCGGGCCGGGGTGGTCACCCGGGCCACTGTCGACCAGGGGGACGCCGCGCCGAGGTACGTCGTGCGTACCCGGTAGTAGTACGTGGTGTCCGGCGCGACGGCCGGGTCCACGTGGTTCTCGCCCACGGCGATGGCAGTGGTCCCCGGGCCGCTGCTGAACGTCGGGTTGGTGGCGCGCTGCACGTCCACACCGGTGGCGAAGGAGTGGTTCGCCCAGCGCAGCGCCACCCGCAGCGGCGCGGTCGGCGGCACCGCCGCGGTGAGCCGGGCCGGCGCGGCCAGACGCACCGCCGCCGGTACGGCATTCGACCAGGACGAGCAGCTCACCGCGTTCTCGGCGCGGATCCGGTAGTGGTAGGTGACGCCGGGGGTGACTGTCGCGTCGGTGTAGCGGGTCGCGGTGGCGGCCACGGTGATCTCGGTCAGCCCGGCGGTGAAGGCGCTGTCGGTGGCGCGTTGCAGCAGGTGGCTGGTGGGCACCGGGCGGCTGCCGTTGCCGGTCCAGGTCAGCGCGATGGCGGGCAGCGCGGTGGCGCTGCCGGGCGCCGGGGTGGCGGTCAGCCCGGTGGGCGCCTTGGGTGCCACCCGCAGCACCAGTGGACGGCTCATGCCCTGGTCGCGCAGTCCCGCCGAGCGGGTCTGCCAGCGGTACTCCCAGCCCAGGTTGACGAGTTGGTTGACCACCGTGGCGGGGCGGCCGTCGGCCGGGCTGACCGGGCTCGCGTCCAGCCGCGCGCCGGCGGGCCGGGACGGGTCGAGCAGCCGTACGCTGTCGCTGATCTTGAACGGCAGGGGCGGCGGTACGGGACGCAGCGCCACCACGACGTCCTCCCGGGGGTTGACCCGGACGGTGTCCTTCCAGCCCAGCTCGCCCGGCTCGGGCGGGCGCAGCGTGCCGTCCCAGCCGACCCGGTTGACCAGTTGCACGTCGCAGCCCTCGATGTGCACCGGATGGGTGCGCGGCGCGTCGCCGACGATCCGCCACAGTTGCGTGCCGTCGCCCGGCGCGCCGACCGGCACGGCCGGGTCGGTGGCGTGCAGCACCTCGGTGGCGGGTTCGACCGGGCCCAGCGGCAGCGTGGCCGGCAGCAGCGGCCCGCTGACCGGGTGGCCGACGCCGAGCCGGCCCACGGCGCGGCCGTGCCGGGGCTCGAACACCTGCCCGACCGACTTCACCGCCAGCGGCAGCGTGACCGGGGCCGCCGCGCCGGGCGGGGTGAACGTGACCGAGCCGTCCCGCGCGCCGACGAGCGTCGGACGCGGGGTGTGGGTGCCGAACGCGGCGTCGTACGCCGGTTGCGGCACGATCGGCGGCGGCTGGCTGTGCGCGTACGCCCCGGGCAGCCGGTCGGCGAGCCGGCGCGTGTCGTACGGCTGCGCAGGGCTGCCGGTGACCCGGATCTGGAGCAGCGTGCGGGTGTTCGGGCCGTAGCCGGGCCGGGTCGGCGGCAGCCCGCCCGAGCCGGTCCGGTCGGGCGCGCCGGTGTGGTGGTCGTAGCGCGTGTCGAACCGGGGCAGCGGCGCGGGGCAGTCGTTGTAGAGGATCAGCGTGCTGCCCGGCGGCACGGTGGCGAAGTCCACGATCACGTCGGCCCGCTCGCCGGGGGCCAGCAGCAGCGCGTGGCCGTCCACGTTGAGCACCGTCGGGTCCTGCCTGTCGTAGCGGTAGTCCACCGGCCGGTTGGCGAGCACCACCGGGGCGGGGAGCAGGCCGCTCTCGTTGCCTATCTGGATCAGGTCGGGTCCGGCGGCGGCCGGGTCGGGCACGCCGCCGTCGCGCCCGTCCACCGGCCAGTACGCGGGCCGCCCGGGCGCGCGTACCGCCTCGACCATCGGCACCTCGCCGGCGTCCGGGTCGGCCGGGCTGCCGTCGTCGGCCCACATCGGGCCGTCCGAGGCGGCCCGGTAGAGCTGCAGGTTGAGCGCCCGGTCCGCGCAGGCGTTGAGGATCCGGAACCGGTACGCGCGCGGGGCGACCTCCAGGTACGGGTAGGCCACGCCGTTGACGAGCGGGGTGTCCCCGTACGCCTCGGGCACCGCCGACGGGTGCGGCACGGCGGGCGCCAGCGGCGGCTCGTCCGGGTCGGCGTCTGGGTCGTGGTGCGGGTTCGGCACCGGGGCGACCCACGGGCTGGCGCCGCCGTCCGGGTCGTGGGTCCACGGGCCGTAGTCCCAGCGGCCGGTGGGGTTGCCGCCGGTGAGCCGGTACGGGTTCTGCCGGGGCTGGTAGACGTGCGGGTGCCAGAGGCTGCCCTTGGCGCCCCAGCGGTCCCGGTCCCAGGTCGGGTCCTGGGCGGCGAGTTGCGCGTCGTCGGGTACGAACGTCTTGTCCTCGATCACCAGCGGGAACTGTTCCGCGGGCAGCACGCCGTCGTCCACGAGGCGGTCCTCGGCGGGGTCGGTGAGCAGGTACAGCGCGATCTGCCCGGAGTAGACGGTGAGCCGGGACAGGCCGAGCGTGTTGTCGTGCAGCCACATCAGCCGGCCGCTCTGCTCGTTCGGGAAGTACAGCGTGGTGGCGCCCGCGCCGGGCGGCGGCATGTCCGGCACCGGGGTGACACCCACCCCGGCCGGGTACGGGGTGATCTCGCCGGCCGGGGTCACCCACTGCCACGGGTTGCCGGCGCTGATCCACCCGGTCTGCGCGCCGGACAGGTGCGGCACGGCCCGGTTCTGCGGGTACGGCGCGGGACCGTCCAGCGGGCCGGCGCCGGCCCCGTCGACGGTCTCGTCCACCGGCAGGAACAGCTCGCCCGCCCGTCCGGTGGGGAGCTGGTTGATGAACTTGATCCGGACCGGGCGGCCCCGCCGCGCGACGATCATCGGGCCGAGGTGCCAGGGGCGGTCCGGTGGGCTGACCGTGTTGTGGCCGGCGGCGTCGGTGCCCAGGTTGAGCTGCCGGTAGCCGCGCAGCCGGGTGGCCGGCAGGTCGCGGTGCAGGCGCTGCGCGTACTCCTGGAGGCCGATCTCGTAGTAGTCGCAGCCCGGCCAGGTGATGGTGTCCGGGACCGCTACCGGCAGGCGGGCGCCGAGCCCGTCGGTGGCGGGCTGCCCTGGTAGCGGCAGCGGGTCGACGAACTTGCGGATGCCGGTGCCGGGCGCCGGGCGGCCGTCGGCGTCGAGCGTGGGCAGCGGGCTGGCGGCGGTGTTCGGCACCGGGCCGAACAGGCGCGGGACGGCGGCCGGGTCCAGGCTCGCCGGGGTGGTCCCCGGCTCGTCGTCGCCGGCGCGCGCGGCGGGAACGCCCCGCGCTGCGGAACCGGTGAACGCGGTCTCCTCGGCGACTCCGGCCCGGTCGGGCCGTCCCGGCCGGAGTCTGCGGAACAGCACCATGGCTCTCCCCGGGGTCGGGGCGCGCCGGCCGACACCCCGGCGTGGCGGGCGTACGCGCTGCTGACGATCGGTGAGCGGTCAATCGCAGCATGCGACGCCACGGGGGTGGGACGGAAGTACCCAATCGTCCCTATTCTCGGCGATCTTTGGCGTTTCGTGGAAGTTCCACGTCACGAGCGGTCGGGCTGGCAGACCGGGCACCAGTAGGTGACCCGTTCGCCCAGTTCCTCCTTGCGGATGGCCGTCCCGCAGCGCCGGCACGGCTGGGCCCGGCGGCCGTAGACGTAGCTGGTCCCGCCCCGGCGCAGCACCCCGGTCGTGCTCTGCGTCCAGCGGCCCCGGTTCGCCGCGAGCAGCCGCTGCGCCAGCGCGACGGTGCCCGGCAGGTCCGGCACCGCGCCCACCGGCGTCCACGGGGACACCCCGCGCAGGAACAGCACCTCGCACTTGTAGAGGTTGCCCACCCCGGCGAGGTTGCGCTGGTCGAGCAGCGCCTCACCGATGGTGCGTTCCGGCTCGGCGGCCAGGCGGCGTACCGCCTCGTCCGCGTCCCAGTCCGGGCCGAGCAGGTCCGGGCCGAGGTGACCGACGAGCGACAGCTCCTCGGCCGTCGGCACCAGCGCCAGCTCGTGCAGGTGGTAGCCGACGGCGACCGCGCCGGGGGAGCGGAGCACCACGCGGATCAGGTGCGCCGGCCGCGCCGTCCAGCGCTCACCCGGGGTGTAGGCGCGCCATGCGCCGTCCATCCGCAGGTGCGAGTGCAGCGTCCACTGCGCTGCGGTGGGCGCGGTGAGGCGCAGCAGCAGGTGTTTGCCCCGGCTGGCCGACTCGCGCACGGTCCAGCCGGTCAGGTCGGTGGCGGCGAGCTGCGGCACGCGGAAGTCGGACCCGGTGAGCCGGGCCCCGGCCAGCGCGCGATCCAGGACGCGCGCCGTGTTCCAGACGGTGTCGCCTTCGGGCACCCCGCCATTGTTCCCTACCGAACAGAATTCGCATGTGTCGCCATTTGTACTGAGGTTCCACTTGATCAGCGGAAACGCAACGATCAGGGGGTTCTGAGGAGAATGCTGATGGCTCATTCCGGACGTCGTATCGTCGTCGCCCTGACTGCCCTGCTCACCGTGGCCGCCGGACTGCCCGGCACGCCCGCGTCGGCCGCGCACCCGTCCACCGCCGTGCCGGCTCGCGCCGGCGCGCCCGACCCCGAACGCTGGTCCGTCGACCTCGCCGTCGCCGGTGGCGACGACGTCAACGTCGCCTGGCGTTCCGGCCGCCTCCGGCTGGCCGATCCCCGCCCCTCCGCCCGCACCCGCCCGGCCGCCGTGGGCGGTCCGGTCGCCGAGGGCATCCTGCTCTCCGCGCCGCGCGTCCTGGACCGGCCCGCCACCCGGGTACGCGCCCGGCTCGCCGCCCGCACCGGCGACGGGGGTACGGCGGTGGCCCAGGTGCGCGGCTGGCGCGCCCGGGGCTGGACCGAGTGGCGCGACGCCGCCGAGGCCGTGTTCGACGAACCGGTCCGCCGGGTGCAGGCGCGCGTCGTGCTGACCACCCGGGACGCCGCCTCGGAGGCCACCGTCACCGGGCTGACGCTCGCCGCCGACTCGGCCGCCACCACGGCGGTCCAGCCGGCCGCCCCGCTCACCTACCGGGTGTACGCGACCCGGATCGGCCTGGTCGGCGGCACCACCGCGAACGGGCATACCGTACGCGCCCGGGACCACTTCGCGGCGCTGCCCAGCCGGCGCGGACTGTCCCCGCGTGGCACCGGCGACTACACGGTCAAGGTCTGCACCACCAGCGGAAGCCGCTGCGAGTACGCCCCGGTCTGGGACGTCGGCCCGTGGAACACCCGCGACGACTGGTGGAACCCGTCGTCGATCCGGGAGAACTGGAAGGACCTGCCGCGCGGGCGGCCCGAGGCCCAGGCGGCGTACCAGAGCAACTACAACGGCGGGCTGGACCAGTTCGGACGCACCGTGCGCAACCCGGCCGGGCTGGACCTGGCCGACGGGACGTTCTGGGACGGGCTGCGGCTCACCGACAACGCGTGGGTGGACGTGACGCTGCTTTGGACAGGTGGCGGGGCGCGAGCGGTCGTCGGCTCCGGGCCGCTGAACCTGCGCGCCGGGGCGGGCACCTCGTACGCGAGCCGCGGCCTGGCCGCCACGTACGCCCAGGTGCCGGTGCAGTGCTACGTGACCGGGCAGAAGATCACCGGTACCTATCGCACCACGACGAGGTGGTACCGCCTGGTCGGCGGCACCTACGTCAGCCACGCGTACCTGTCCTCGATCTACGGCGGCACCGTCCCCCGCTGCTGACCCTGCCCTCTCGCCCCCTGACTCCCGTTGATCTTGCAGTTTCGGCCCTTTCGGTGGGGCATTTGTCCTCTGTGCCGGGGCGCCAACTGCAAGATCGCGGGGGTCAAGGGTGGGGGGTGGTGAGGGTGAGGAGGGCGCCGGGGGTGGTGTGGAGGGTTTCTGCGGCTCGGCCGCTGTTCACCGCTACGGCGACCAGGCCGGCGGAGTCGACGTAGACCACCAGGGCGCCGGGCGGGGCGTCGCCGAACGTGCGGCCGTGGACCGCCTCCCGGCCGTTCACCAGCACCCGGGGCGGCAGGCCGTCGAGCAGCGTGCCCGGCGCGGCGAGCTGGACGTTGCCGAAGTGGTCGACGGTCAGCACCTCGGCGGTGAGGCTGCCCGGCTCGGCGCGGACCACCGGTTCCGGCAGCCGGACCAGCGTGCCCGGATCCACGGCCGGACCGGCCTCGGCCAGTGGCGCGCCCAGCGCCAGCCGCGCGGCGACCGGCGCGAACACGTCCCGCCCGTGGAACGTGCGGGAGACGGCC
Organism: Micromonospora sp. HB375; assembly: GCF_017872985.1. Lineage (NCBI taxonomy): Bacteria > Bacillati > Actinomycetota > Actinomycetes > Micromonosporales > Micromonosporaceae > Micromonospora > Micromonospora sp. HB375. The sequence continues at coordinate 1,487,670 of NZ_JAGGJO010000001.1, forward strand.
GGGCCGAGCCAGTCCGGGTTGGTCAGCTCCACCGCCGCGCTCACCCCGCCGAGCGCCTCGGCGGCCGGAAGCAGCAGCCCGTTGTCCGGCCCGACCAGCAGCCCACCGGGCGCGGCCAGCGCGATGCCTCGGCGTGCGGTGCCGACACCCGGATCGACCACCGCCACGTGCACGCCCCACGGCAGGTACGGCACTGTCTGCGCGAGCACGGCCGCGCCCCGGCGTACGTCGGCCGGCGGCACCAGGTGCGTCACGTCGATCACCCGGACAGCCGGGGCGAGCCGGGCCAGCACCCCGTGGCACGCCGCCACGAACCCGTCGGCCAGCCCGTAGTCGGTGGTCAGCGAGACACAGCTCGGAACGTCGCCCGGCGTGGCGCGGCCCTGGCCCGCGGAGACCGGGCCGCTCATCGCCGCTCCGCCACGGTCAGGCGCCGGGCCAGGCGCAACTCGTCGTGCAGCGGGATGCCGTCCGCCCCGACCTCCGGGATCGTCGGCTTGACCGCGCGGGCCCGGTCGACAGCGCCCGCGTCCACAGCGACGATCCGCAGCCCCCGGCGCTGGTAGAAGCGCAGCGCGCCCAGGTTGTCGTTCGTCGTGACCAGCCAGATCCGGTCCGCCCCGGCGGCGGTGGCCGTCTCCTGCGCGGCGGCCAGCAGGGCGGTGCCCGCGCCGTTGCCCGGTGCCGCCGCGGCCAGGCTGACCACCTCCAGCCCGTCGGCGTCGACCCGGTACGCCAGCGCCCCGGCGAACCCGCCGGTCTCGTCCACCGCCACCAGCGCGGGCAGGGCACGCAGGTCGTAGCGGGTGTCGTGGACCACCACGATCGGCCCGCCCCACTCCCGCTCGTGCAACGCCGCCAGCGCCGCGCGGTCCTCGTCGCGCGCCTGGCGTACCCGGATCGAGGCCATCGGCACACCCTAACCGGGGCGGCCGGGCCCTCAGCCGCGCAGCCGCAGACCGCGCGGGGTGGCGCGGAAACCGGCGGCGGTGAGCGCGTCGCGCAGCGGGGACGCGTGCACGGCCTCGCCGTCGGCGCGTTCCACCGAGATCGCGCCGAGCGCGCCGGAGTGCACCGCGTCGGCGAGCGCCTTGCCGGCCGCGCCGAGCGTGTCGGTGTCGTCGGTGAACGACAGGATCGTCCGGCCGCCCCGCTCCACGTAGAGCACCACGTCACCACCGACCAGGACGACCAGCGCGCCCGCCTTGCGCCCGGCCCGGTGCCCGGTGGCCGGTGCCGCGCCGTCGCCGGAGTCGACCACGCGCTCGGGCCAGGGCAGCGCCGCGCCGTACGGGTTCGCCGGATCGGTGGCGGCGAGCACCACCGCCGGGCCGCCCCGGCCCTGGCTGTCGTCGGCGAGCGCCCGGATCCGGTCGACCGCGCCGGGCACCGCGAACTGTGCCGCGCCCAGCCCTTCCACGAAGTAGCCGCGCCGGGCCGCCCCGCGTTCCTCCAGCGCGGACAGCACCGGGTAGACGGCGGCGAAACCACCGGTGACCTGTTCGGCCACGACCGCGCCCCGGGTCACCACGCCGTGCCGTTCCAGCAGCAGGTCGGCGAGCGCGGCGGCGCGCCGGGTGGGGTCGCTGTCGCGTTCGGGCAGCCGGGACCAGCGACCGGCCATTGTGGGCGGGCCGCCCCGGCTGGGCAGTGCCACCCGGCCGGGCCGGCGGTAGCGGGTGCGCGGCGCCGACGGCCGGGACCGGTGCGCCCCGCCCGCGCCGAGCGCGGCCCGCAACGGGGCGAGCGTGTCGTTCGTGAGGTGACCGGCCCAGACCAGGTCCCACACCGCGCCGGACAGGGCGTCGTCGGTGGCGCCGACCCGGTCGGAGAGCGACCGGAAGAACAGCGCCTGCCCGTCGGCGAGCGCGTCGAGCACTGATTCGTGCAGCGGGGTCAGCGTCAGCGCCTCGTCCGGCGGGGGGAGCAGCAGCGGGGCGACGTCGGCGTACGCGAGCGTCACCCACCCGTCGCCGCCGGAGATCGCGCCCGCGCCGGCCCACACCACCTCACCACTGGCGCACAGCTCGTCGAGCTGGGCGGGGGAGTAGTCGGCGACCCGGGCGGGCAGCACCAGGCGTTCCAGCGCGGACGCCGGCACGTTCACGCCCTGCAACTGTTCGAGGGCGGCGGCGACCGCCTCGACGCCCCGGGCCGACGAGCCGACCTGCTGCCAGCGGGGCAGGAACGTGGCGAGCGCGCGCGGCGGCACCGGTTCGATCTCCCGGCGCAGGGCGGCCAGGGAGCGGCGGCGCAGCAGGCGCAGCACCTCCGCGTCGCACCACTGCGTGCCCACCGTGTCCGGGGCGAACTCGCCGGAGACCACCCGGCCGTTCGCCGAGAGCCGCCGCAGCGCCTGCTCCACCACGAACACGCCGAGCCCGAACCGGGCCGCGCAGGTGGCCGCCGCGAACGGGCCGTGCGTGCGGGCGTACCGGGCGACCAGGTCGGTGAGCGGATCGGCCACCGGCGCGAGGTACGCCTCGGCGACCCCGACGGGCAGCGCTACGCCGAGCGCGTCGCGCAGCCGGGCGGCGTCCTCGACCACTACCCAGCGGTCCTCGCCGGCGATCCGGACCCGCAGGACGCGCCGGGCCGCCGCCAGCTCGTCGGCCCAGGACTCCGGCGCGCCCCGCTCGGCCAGCTCGGCGCTGCTCAGGTCACCGACCACGCGCAGCAGCTCGACCACGTCCTCCGGGTCGCGGGGCCGACGCTGCTCGGTGCGCCAGCGCAGTTGACGGGCGGTCTCGGCGAGCACCTCCGGGTCGAGCAGCTCCCGCAGATCGACCCGGCCCAGCAGTTCGCCGAGCAGCCCGGAGTCGAGCGCCAGCGCGGCGGCCCGCCGCTCGGCCAGCGGGGCGTCGCCCTCGTAGAGGAACGCGCCGACGTACCCGAACAGCAGCGACCGCGCGAACGGCGACGGGCGCTCGGACTCCACCTCGACCAGGCGTACCTTGCGGGCGGCCAGGTCACGCATCAACTCGGCCAGAGCGGGCTGGTCGAAGACGTCCTGGAGGCACTCGCGGGCGGCCTCCAGCGTGACCGGGAAGTCGGCGTACTCGCGGGCCACGTCGAGCAGTTGCGCGGCCCGCTGGCGTTGCTGCCACAGCGGCTGCCGCCGCCGGGGGTCACGCCGGGGCAGCAGCAGCGACCGGGCCGCGCACTCGCGGAACCGGGACGCGAACAGCGCGGACGTGCCCACCGACTCCTCGACCAGCTGGGCGATCTCGTCCGGCTCGAACACGACCACGTCGGCGCCGGGCGGCGTCTCGGCGGTGTCCGGCAGGCGCACCACGATGCCGTCGTCGGAGGGCATGACCTGGGCGTCCACGCCGTACCGCTCGGCCAGCCGGCGGCCGATCGCGAGCGCCCACGGCCCGTTGACGCGCGCGCCGAGCACCGAGTGCACGGCGAGCCGCCAGTCGCCCAGCTCGTCGCGGAACCGTTCGACCACCACCGTCCGGTCGTCCGGCAGCGACCGGGTGGCCGCCTTCTGCTCGCGCAGGTAGTTCATCAGGTTGCCGGCGGCCCAGTCGTCCAGCCCACCGGCGCGCAGCGCCGCCACCGCGTCGGCGTCTGACTGCCGCAGCAGCGCCCGGACCCGGGCCCCGATCGCCCGGCCCAGCTCGACCGGACGGCCGAGCTGGTCGCCCTTCCAGAACGGCATCCGGGCCGCCTGCCCCGGCGCGGGGGAGACGAGCACCCGGTCGGGCGTGATCTCCTCGATCCGCCAGGACGACGAGCCGAGCAGGAACACGTCACCCACCCGGGACTCGTAGACCATCTCCTCGTCCAGCTCACCCACCCGGGCGGCCCGCTCGGCGCCGGCCAGGAACACACCGAACAGGCCCCGGTCGGGGATGGTGCCGCCGCTGGTCACGGCGAGCCGCTGGGCGCCGGGCCGGCCGGTCAGCACGTCGGTGGCGCGGTCCCAGACCAGCCGCGGCCGCAGCTCGGCGAACGCGGTGGACGGGTAGCGCCCGGAGAGCATGTCGAGCACCGCGTGCAGCGCCGAGTCGGGCAGCTCCGCGAACGGCGCCGCCCGGCGGACCAGCACGGCCAGGTCGCCGAGCCGCCACGGCTCCAGCGCCACCATCGCGACGATCTGCTGGGCCAGCACGTCGAGCGGGTTGCGCGGGTAGTGCAGCTCCTCGATCGCCCCGGCGCCCATCCGCTCGGCCACCACCGTGCAGGAGAGCAGGTCGCCCCGGTGCTTGGGGAAGACGACGCCGCGCGAGACCGCGCCCACCTGGTGCCCGGCCCGCCCGACCCGTTGCAGCCCGGCGGCCACGCTCGGCGGCGCCTCGATCTGCACCACCAGGTCGACGGCGCCCATGTCGATGCCCAGCTCCAGGCTGGACGTGGCCACCACGGCGGGCAGGCGCCCGGACTTGAGCGCCTCCTCGATCTGCTTGCGCTCCTCCCGGGACACGCTGCCGTGGTGCGCCCGCGCGATCACCGCCGGCGCCCCGGTCGCCGCGCCGGACTGCGCCATCACCTCGGCCGGCTGCCGCGGCGCGCGCACCGGCCCCACCGGCCCGCCGAACGCCTCCGCCCCGCGCCGGGCCCGGCTCCCGTCGGCCGGCCCGCCGCCGGACATCGGGCCGAGCCCGTCGGCGTCGTCGAGCCCGGCCTCGTCGCCGGCCGGCGGGCCGTCGACGCCGGGCAGCAGATCGGATACGCGCACCGGCTCCCCGCCCCGGGCCACGCGGCTGCCATCCGGGGCGGACGCCGCCTCCAACTCCTCGGCGGCCAGCTCGTTGAGGCGGGCGCAGAGCCGTTCGGCGCTGCGCCGGGAGTTGGTGAACACGATCGTGGACCGGTGCGCGCGGATCAGCGAGAACACGCGTTCCTCGACGGCCGGCCAGATCGAGGGGCGGCGGGGGGCGAGCCCGCCGAGGTCGTCCTCCGGTGGCTCCTGCTCGTCGAGGCGCGTCATGTCCTCCACCGGGACCTGGACGCTCACCTCGATGGTCTTGTCGGCCGGCGGCTGCACCACGTCGACCGGGCGGGCACCGCCGAGGAAGCGGGCGCACACGTCGATCGGCCGGACCGTGGCGGAGAGCCCGATCCGCTGGGCGGGCCGCTCCAGCAGCGCGTCGAGGCGTTCCAGGGACAGCGCGAGGTGGGCGCCGCGCTTGGTGCCCGCGACCGCGTGCACCTCGTCCAGGATGACCGTGTCCACGCCGCGCAGCGAGTCGCGGGCGGCGGAGGTGAGCAGCAGGAACAGGGACTCGGGCGTGGTGATGAGGATGTCCGGCGGGGTGCGGGCGAAGGCGCGGCGCTCGTCGGCCGGGGTGTCCCCGGTTCGCATGCCGACGGTGACGTCGGGCGGGGCCAGGCCGAGCCGGGCGGCGGCCTGGCGGATCCCGGTGAGCGGGGCACGCAGGTTGCGTTCGACGTCGACGGCGAGCGCCTTGAGCGGGCTGACGTAGAGCACGCGGCAGCGTCGGCGGGGGTCGGCCGGCGGCGGTTCCTTGGCGAGCCGGTCCAGTGACCAGAGGAAGGCCGCGAGCGTCTTGCCGGAGCCGGTCGGCGCGACGACCAGGGCGTTGCGCCCGGCGGCCACCGAGTGCCAGGCGCCCTGCTGGGCCGGGGTGGGCGCGGCGAACGCCGCGGTGAACCACTCCCGGGTCGCCGCGCCGAACTCCTGGAGCACCCCGCCCGACCGGGTCACCTCGTCCGCCACGACCCCATCCTGCCGCGCCGGTGTGACATCCGGCCGCCTCGCCGGAGCGATCTGTCCCGGCGACGACGCTCAGGGAGGGAAATGGGTGGTTATTCCGTTAAGTCTTACTTAACTGGTTGCTTGTGCACTGCAACATAAAGTAACTTCACTCGCGATGCGGCGTGGGCTGGAGGCGTGGATGACCGTCGAGGAACGAGGCTTCGGGCCCGGCACCGACCTGCTCCTCCGTCAGGTCGACGGCCGGCTGGCCGCGCTCCGCGCCGGGCTGCGCGGTCCCGACCTCGAACTGGCCGAGGAACTGGCCCGGCGGCTGCGCGAGATGATCCTCGCCACCGCCCGTTCCAGTGCCGCCGACCGGGCGCGCGTGCGGGCCGCCGTGCACTACTTCGTCCAGCGCCGGGAGAGCCGCGACGCCCGGCTGCCACTGCGGTCCCTCGCCGTCGCCCAGCGCGCCGTCGACCGGGCCGCCCGCCAGCTGGACTCCACCGCCCTGTCCTGACCGGCCCACCCGACCTGACCGGCGCCCGAACTCCGCGTTGATCAAGGAGTTTGTGTCAGCGCACGGGCCTGCTCCGGACACAAACTCCTTGATCACCGCGAGAAGGCGGGTGGGGTGGGTGGGGGGGGAGATGGGTGGCTTTTGGGGAAAAGGGCGCGGTTGGGGTTGGTTGTGAAGTCTGATCGGTTGTGTCCCAGCGTGTTCCGGCGCGCTGTCACCTCGACCGGGAGTACGCGTGCTCGTCCTGCTGATCGTGCACCTGGTGGCGGCGCTGCTCGCCCCGCTGCTGGTCCGCCGGTGGGGTCCGCGCGCCTGCCTGCTGCTCGCGCTCGCCCCGGCCGCAACCGCGGTCTGGGCGGTGGCCCACACCGGGGCGGTACGCGACGGCGGCGCGGTCGTCGAGACGTACCAGTGGATCCCGGAGCTGCAGTTCGACGTGGCGCTGCGGGTCACCACGCTGTCCTGGTTGATGCTGCTGCTGGTCGGTGGCGTCGGCGCACTGGTGCTCGTCTACTCCGCCCGCTACTTCGAGCCCGGGTCGGTCGGGCTGGCCCGGTTCGCCGCCGTCATGGTCGCCTTCGCCGGGGCGATGCTCGGCCTCGTCGTCTCCGACGACCTGCTGCTGCTCTACGTCTTCTGGGAACTGACCACCGTCTTCTCGTACCTGCTGATCGGGCACAGCACCGAGCGCCGGTCCAGCCGGTGGGCGGCCGCGCAGGCGCTCACCGTGACCACGCTGGGCGGCCTGGCGATGCTCGTCGGGTTCCTGATGCTCGGTCACCACGCGGGTGGCTACCGCTGGTCGTCGGTGGCGTCCGCGCCGCTGCCCGGCGGCGGATACCTGGCGCTGGCGGTGCTGCTCGTCCTCGCCGGCGCGCTGGCGAAGTCGGCGGTGTTCCCGTTCAACGCCTGGCTGCCGGTGGCGATGGCCGCGCCGACACCGGTCAGCGCGTACCTGCACGCGGCGGCCATGGTGAAGGCCGGCATCTTCCTCATCGGACTGCTCGGCCCGGCGCTCGCCGCGGCCGGACCGTGGCGGCCGGTCACCGTCGTCGCCGGGCTGCTCTCGCTGGTCCTGGGCGGCTGGGCGGCGCTGCGGCAGACCGACCTGAAGCTGCTGCTGGCGTACGGCACGGTCAGCCAACTCGGACTGCTCGCCGTGCTGTTCGGGGCGGGCACCCCGAAGGCGGCGCTGGCCGGCGTGGCGATGCTGGCGGCGCACGCGCTGTTCAAGGCGGCGCTGTTCCTGGTCGTCGGCATCCTCGACCACGAGGCGGGCACCCGTGACCTGCGGGACCTGTCCGGTGTGGGCCGGGCCGCGCCGTGGCTGGCGATCGTCGCCACGCTCGCCGCCGCCTCGATGGCCGGCGTGCCGCCGCTGCTGGGGTTCGTGGCCAAGGAGTCGGTGCTCGCCGCGTTCACCGGCGACCCGCTCGTGCTCGCCGTGCTGGTGGCCGGCAGCGCGCTCACCGTCGCGTACAGCATCAGGTTCGTCTGGGGCGCGTTCGGCACCCGGCCCGGCGTCGCGGACACGGAGGTGGCCCGGCCACCGGCCGCGATGCTCGTACCCCCGGCGCTGCTCGCCGTGGCCGGGCTCGCCGCCGGTCCGGCCGCCGGGTGGCTGAGCGGCCTGTTCGAGCCGTACGCGGAGTTGTTCGGACCGGTCGAGGAGCATCTGGCGCTCTGGCACGGGCCGACTGCGGCGCTCGGCCTCTCCGCCCTCGTGCTGGCCGGCGGCGCGGCACTGCACCTGGTCCGCGGCCCGCTCGCGCCCGCGCTGGCGCGGCTGCGCTCGCCGGTGAGCGGCAACCAGGGGTACGAGTGGGTGACGCACGGCTTCGACCGGCTCGCCATCGAGGTCACCGGCGCCACCCAGCGCGGCTCGCTGCCGCAGTACCTCGGTACGGTGCTGCTCGCGCTGGTGTTCGTGCCCGGCGGGGCGATGCTCGCCACCGCGCCGTGGCGGGTCGAGCTGGCGGTGTGGGACAACCCGGCCCAGCTCGTGGTCGCGGTGGTGATCGCGGTGGCCGCGCTGCTCGCGGTCGGCGCGCGTCGCCGGCTCACCGCGATGCTGCTGGTCGGGGTCACCGGCTACGGCACCGCGATGATGTTCGTCCTCTACGGCGCGCCGGACGTGGCGCTGACCCAGTTCCTGGTGGAGACCGCCACGATCGCCGTGTTCGTGCTGGTGCTGCGCCGGCTGCCGGAACGCTTCTCGGCCCGTCCGCTGCGCCGCAGCCGCTGGGTGCGGCGCGGCATCGGGATCGCCGCCGGCGTGGTGATGGCCGGCCTGGCGCTGACCGCGGCCGGAGCGCGCCGGGCGCCGTCGATCTCCGCCGACTTCCCCCAGCTCGCCCTCGTCGAGGGGTACGGCCGCAACGTCGTGAACGTGACCCTGGTGGACATCCGGGCCTGGGACACCATGGGGGAGATCTCGGTGCTCGTGGTGACCGCGACCGGTGTGGCCAGCCTGATCTACGAGCGTTCCCGCACCGGGCCGCGTCCGCGCCGCCCGCGGCCGGTCGCGATGCGCGCCGGTGACCGGCGCACGGTGTGGCTGCGCGGCGGGCAGACGCTGCCGGAGCGGCGGCGCTCGATCGTGTTCGAGGTGGTCACCCGGCTGATCTTCCACACCGTACTGATCTTCTCGCTGTTCCTGCTCTTCTCCGGGCACAACGCCCCCGGTGGCGGTTTCGCCGGCGGCCTGGTGGCGGGCCTCGCGCTGGCCCTGCGCTATCTGGCCGGCGGCCGGTACGAGCTGGCCGAGGCGGCGCCGGTCGGGGCCGGCACCGTGCTCGGCGCGGGTCTGGGCATCTCGGTCGGCAGCGGGGTGCTCGGGCTGGCGCTGACCGGCGACGTGCTGCAGAGCGTCAAGGTCGGCCTGTGGCTGCCGGTGATCGGCGACTTCTACCTGGTCACGTCGCTCTTCTTCGACATCGGCGTCTACCTGGTGGTGGTCGGGCTGGTGCTGGACATCCTGCGCAGCCTGGGCGCCGAGGTGGACCGGCACGTGGAGGCCGCCGGTGAGGCGGGACGCGGGTTGATCGTCCAGCGGGACGGCCCGACATGACCAGGGGCGCGGCCGGTCCGACGCTGGTGCTGGTGCTGGCGGTCGGGGTGCTCGTCGCCGCCGGTGTCACGTTGCTGCTGGAACGCAGCCTGACCCGGATCCTGCTCGGCATCATCCTGCTCGGCAACGGCGTGAACCTGCTCATCCTGCTCGGCGGGCGAGCCGGCGCCGCACCGTTCGTGGGCTCCTCCCCGCAGGGTGAGATGAGCGACGCGCTGCCCCAGGCCATGGTGCTCACCGCAGTGGTGATCACGTTCGGGCTGACCGCGTTCCTGCTCGCCGTCGCGTACCGCAGCTGGTACACCAGCGGCGACGACGAGGTGCAGGACGACCTGGAGGACCGGCAGATCGTCCGGCTCGCCGAGAGCAACGAGGTGTCGACCGCGGACCACGGCGGCGAGGGCCCGGACGACGACCCGGAGCAGGTGGACCCGGAGCCGGCCCGCCGGCGGCTGCGCCGGGACGGTGAGACATGAGCGGGCTCGTGCCGCTGCCGGTGGTGGTGCCGCTGCTCGGCGCGGCGCTCACCCTCCTGCTGTCCGGGCGGCCCCGCCTGCAGCGGTCGATAAGCGTGCTCTGCCTGTCCAGCGTCCTGGTGGTGGCGGCGGTGCTGCTGGTCGAGGCGTACCGGTTCGGGCCGGTGGTGGTGCAGGTGGGCGGCTGGCCGGCGCCGGTGGGCATCGTGCTGGTGGCCGACCAGCTGGCGGCGCTGATGGTGCTGGTCTCCTCAGCGGTGACCTTGTGCGTGCTGCTCTACTCGATCGGCCAGGGCCGGGGGGAGACCGGCGAGACCGCGCCGGTGAGCATCTACCACCCCACGTACCTGGTGCTCACCGCGGGCGTGACGAACGCCTTCCTGGCCGGGGACCTGTTCAACCTCTTCGTCGGCTTCGAGATCCTGCTCGCGGCGAGCTTCGTGCTGATCACGCTGGGCGGCACCGAGGTGCGGCTGCGCACCGGCTCGACGTACGTGGTGGTCAGCATCCTGTCGTCGCTGCTGTTCCTGTCCGCGGTGGGGCTGGTGTACGCGGCCACCGGCACGCTGAACATGGCGCAGCTCGCCGGCCGGCTGGACGCGCTGCCGTCGGGCGTACGCCTGACGCTGCAACTGATGCTGCTGCTCGCGTTCGGGATCAAGGCGGCGGTGTTCCCGCTGTCGGCGTGGTTGCCGGACAGCTACCCGACCGCGCCCGCGCCGGTGACCGCTGTCTTCGCCGGCCTGCTCACCAAGGTCGGCGTGTACGCGATCATCCGCACCGAGACGCTGCTGTTCCCCGGCGGCCAGGTCGCCGGCCTGCTGATGGTGGTGGCCGGCCTGACCATGGTGGTCGGCATCCTCGGCGCGGTGGCCCAGTCGGACCTGAAGCGGCTGCTGTCGTTCACGCTGGTCAGCCACATCGGTTACATGATCTTCGGGGTGGCGCTGAGCAGCGTCGCCGGCCTGTCCGGGGCGATCTTCTACGTGGTGCACCACATCACCATCCAGACCACGCTGTTCCTGGTCGCCGGCCTGGTCGAGGAGCGGGCGGGCAGCACCGACCTGCGCCGTATCGGCGGGCTGGCGCGGGTCGCCCCGATGCTCGGCGTGCTCTTCTTCGTCCCGGCGATGAACCTGGCGGGCATCCCGCCGTTCTCCGGCTTCCTCGGCAAGCTGGGTCTGCTCCAGGCCGGCGTGGCGGCGGGCGGGACGCTGCCCGCCGTGCTGGTCGGGGCCGGCACGCTGACCAGCCTGCTCACGCTCTACGCGGCCTCCCGGGTGTGGAACATCGCGTTCTGGCGGGCGCCCCGGCTGGCCTCCACCACCGTGCCGGCCCGGCTGCCCGGCCTGATGGTCGGCGCCACCACCGCCCTGGTCGCGCTCGGCGTGCTGTTCACGCTGGCGGCCGGGCCGCTGTTCCAGGTCACCTCGAACGCGGCCACCGACCTGCGCGAACGCACCCCGTACGTGCGGGCGGTCCTGCCCCGGGACGTGCCATGACCGACGACCTGCCCCCGGGCGGGGGCGCGACCGGGGAGCCGACCGGCGTACCCCGGGCCGCGCCCGAGCCCGACGTGCCGATTCAGGTGGTGGGCCGGGGTGGGCGGCGCCGCGACCAGGCGCTCGCGCTCGGCTGGCTGGTCGCCGCGTGGCTGCTGCTGTGGGGCGACGTGTCAGTGGGCAACCTCATCGCCGGGCTGGTGGTCGGCGCGGCCGTGCTGCTGTTCTTCCCGCTGCCGCCGGTCACGTTCGGCGGCCGGTTCCGCCCCCGCGCGCTGCTGGTCTTCCTGATCACCTTCATCGCGGAGCTGGTGAGCGCCAGCCTGCACGTGGCCGCCGTGGCGCTGCGCTTCGGTTACCGCCCGCGCGGCGCCATCATCGCGGTGCCGCTGCGCGTGCGTACCGACCTCAACCTGGCGCTCACCGCCGAGGTGATCTCGCTGGTGCCGGGCACGCTGATCATCGACGTCGACCGGGCCGCCGGCGTGCTCTACGTGCACGTGCTCGACGTGCGCGGCCCCGAGGACATCACCGGCAGCCGCGAGCGCGTGCTCGCCGTCGAACGGCGCATCGTCCGCGCCATCGGATCTCCCGCCGAGGTACGCCGGCTCGACCTCGAACCCGCCGAACGGAGGAACCACCCGTGACAGTCCTGCTCGCCGTCGCGCTCACCGTGCTGCTCTCGGCCACCGCGCTGCTCGCCCTGGCCCGCATCTACCGCGGCCCGTCCCTGCTCGACCGGGTCGTCGGCGCCGACCTGCTGCTGACGGCGATGCTCGCCGCGGTGGGGGCGGAGGCCGCCGTGAACCGGCATGCCACCACGCTGCCCGTGCTCGTGGTGCTCTCCCTGCTCGGCTTCATCGGTTCGGTGTCGCTGGTGCGCTTCGCGGTCCGGGGTGAATCGTGAGCGTCGCTGCCGTCGCGGACTGGGCGGGTGGAGCGCTGCTGCTGGCCGGGGCGGTGCTGGGGCTGATCGCCGGCATCGGGCTGGTCCGCTTCCCGGACGTGCTGGACCGGATGCACACGGCCACCAAGCCGCAGGTGCTGGGCGTCCTGCTGCTGCTGGCCGGGCTGGCGCTGCGTCTGCGTACCCCCTCGGACCTGGGCATGCTGGTCCTGGTGGCGATCTTCCAGCTCTCCACCGCGCCGGTGGCGGCGCAGATGATCGGCCGGGCGGCCTACCGGTCCGGCCGGGTCGACCGGAGCCTGCTGGACGTGGACGAGCTCGCCGGGCGGTGAACCGGACGTGGGGGAGGGTTCCCGGCACCCTCAGCGGACGTCCAGCCGGTACCGATAAAATGGGCCGCATGATCGACTCTCCTGCCCCGGAGGGCAGCAGTAGCCGGCCGGGTCATACCCGGCGAATTCCCTCCCCGACGACCCCGGGAGCACTGAACCTCCCGTGCTGATCCTCGTCGGTCTCCTTCTCATCATCGTGCTCACCGCCGCCACCGGTTACTTCGTGGCCCAGGAGTTCGGTTACGTCGCCGTGGACCGGGGCAAGCTCAAGCAGCTCGCCGACGGTGGCGATCGTGCCGCGGCCCGGGCCCTGGAAGTCACCGCGCGGCTCTCGTTCATGCTGTCCGGCGCCCAACTGGGCATCACCGTGACCGCCCTGCTCGTCGGTTACGTCGCCGAGCCGTTCCTCGGCGCCGGGCTGGCCGACCTGCTCGGCCTGACCGGCATCTCCAGCGCGGTGGCGTTGCCGCTGTCGGTGGCGCTGGCCCTGGTCATCGCCACAGTGGTGCAGATGGTCCTGGGTGAGCTGGCCCCGAAGAACCTGGCCATCGCCCGCGCCGAGCCGCTGGCCCGGGCGCTGTCCCGGTCCACCCTGATGTACCTGAAGATCGCCGGCCCGCTGATCACGCTCTTCGACCGGGCCGCGGTACGGCTGCTCCGCCGCATCGGCATCGAGCCGATCGAGGAGCTGCCCAGCGGCGCCACCCCGCAGGACCTGGAGCAGATCATCGCCGAGTCCCGGGAGGAGGGGCACCTCGACGCCGAGATGTCCGACCTGCTGGACCGGGGCCTGGACTTCCGGGAGCTGACCGCCGGCGAGGCGATGGTGCCCCGCGTCGACGTGCACACCGTGCGGGCCGACGAGCCGGTCAGCCGCATCGTCGAGCTGCTGGACACCGGCCACTCCCGGTTCCCGGTGCGCGGCGCCGAGGGCGTCGACGACCTGATCGGCGTGGTCGGCATCGCCGACGTGCTCGGGGTGCCCCCGGCGCAGCGCGCGACCACCCGGGTCGACGCGGTGGCCGTACCCCCGTTGCTGGTGCCCGAGACGCTGCCGCTGCCGACGGTGCTCGACCGGCTGCGGTCCGGGCACCGGCAGCTCGCCTGCGTGGTCGACGAGTACGGCGGCTTCGCCGGCGTGATCACGCTGGAGGACCTGGCCGAGGAACTGGTCGGGCCGATCCGGGACGAGGACGACCCGCCGGACCGGGCCGCGGCGCGGCAGGAGGACGGCTCCTGGGTCGTCCCGGCGCGCTGGCGCATCGACGAGGTCGCCGACAGCACCGGCATCGAGCTGCCCGAGGCGCCCGAGTACGACACGCTCTCCGGTCTGGTGATGCGGGAGCTGGGCCGGGTGCCCGAGGTCGGTGACCGGCTGGAGATCCCGGTCGCCGCCGACGGCGACGAGCCGGCCTCGGGCCCGCGGGTGCTGGTCGAGGTGCTCGCCGTGGACCGGCACGTGGCCGACTCGGTACGGCTGCGGTCCACCGCCGACGTGTCCGGGGAGGGTGCGGCATGACCCCCGGGTTCGCGTTGTTCTTCTCCGTGGTGCTGCTCGCGCTCAACGGATTCTTCGTGGCCGCCGAGTTCGCGCTCGTCGCGGCCAAGCGGTACCGGCTGGAGCAGTCGGCCGCCGGTGGCGGCCGGGCCGCCCGCGCGGCGCTCGACGGCGTCCGCGAGCTGAGCCTCATGCTGGCCGGCGCGCAGCTCGGCATCACGCTGTGCACGCTGGGCCTGGGCGCGCTGGCCGAACCGGCCATCGAACGGCTGATCAGCCCGCTGCTGCACGCGGTCGGCCTGCCCACCGCGGCCAGTCACGTGGTGGCGCTGGTGTTCGCGCTGTCCCTGGTGACGTTCCTGCACCTGGTGGTCGGCGAGATGGCCCCGAAGTCGTGGGCGATCACCGACGCGGAGCGTTCGGCGACGCTGCTGGCGCTGCCGTTCCGGGCCTTCGCCCGGATCGTCCGGCCGGTGCTCTCCGTGCTCAACGGGCTCGCCAACGCGATGCTGCGGCTGTTCGGCGTGCAGCAGCAGGACCAGCTCGCCCAGGTGCACGGCCCGGACGAGCTGCGCATCCTGCTGGAGCAGTCCCGGGAGCACGGGCTGCTCGGCGCCGAGCAGCACCAGCTGCTCAGCAGCATGCTGGAGCTTCAGGGCACCACTGTGGCGCAGGTGATGGAGCCGTTCGACCGGATCGTCACGGTGGGCCGCGGCGAGACCGCCGAGCGGATCGAGCACGTCTCCCGCGACAGCGGCCGGTCCCGGCTCGCCGTGGTCGACGCCGGTGGCGAGGTGTGCGGCCTGGTGCACGTACGCGAGGCGGTGCGTGCCGTCACCACCGGCCGCCCGGCGACCGCGGACGAGCTGATGACCAACGCCTTCACGCTGCCGGCCGAGGCGTCGGTGACCGAGGCGGTGGCCGCCATGCGGGCGCAGCAGGCGCAGCTCGCGCTGGTGAGCAACGGTGGCGGGCCGACCCGGCCCATCGGGTTCGTCGCGCTGGAGGACCTCTTGGAGGAGGTCATCGGCGAGTTCGACGACGAGACCGACCCGGTGCCGCGAGGCCGCCGGATGCGCTGACCGTCATGATCCGTACCGGCCCGGCGAGGTGGGAGACCACCTCGCCGGGCCGGCGTCCGTTGCGGCGTCTGGCACCCGGCGTCCGGCGCCCGGCACCCGGCGTCCGGCGCCCGGCACCCGGCGTCCGGCGCCCGGCAGCCGGCGTCCGGCGTCCGCTTCGGTCGGGCATGGCCCGGCGGGCAGCGGGAAAGCCCCGCCATGCGGTTGACCGGGGTGTCGCGGGACTCCGCCTGGACGGGGCTCTCGGTGAGCACCACGCTGCCCAACCCGAGCACCCGGCCGGGCCTGCGCCTGCCGGGCCGGGTGACGCTCAGCGCCGGCGGATCGGACGTACCGGTCCGGCACATCCGGCTCGGCCTGGTCACCCAGGTCGAACCGGAGGACCCGGAGGCGCCGCGCCGCCTGGTGCAGTTCCAGACGTGGACGATCGCGGGCCGGTTCGTGGTGCCGGCCGGACGACGGCGCGCCGTCGAGTTCGCCGTGCCGCTGCCGTGGGAGTCACCGGTGACCACGTACGGCGGGGTGCCGCTGCTGAGCCTGCGTACCGGGCTGCGCACCGAGGTGTCGGTGGATCCGGAGGTCGACCAGGGCGCGATGGTGCCGGTGCTGATCCACCCGCTGCCCTCCCAGGAGCACGTGCTCGCCGCGCTGGACACGCTCGGCTTCGCGATCCGGCAGGCCGGGCTGCGCGAGGGACGCCTGCCGGGGGTGGAGCAGACGCTGCCGTTCCAGCAGTGGTACGGCTTCTGGGCCGCCCCGCTCTACGCCGGCCCGATGACCGAACTCGAAATGATCATGCTGACCGACTCGGCCGGCATGGAGGTGCTGCTCTGGCTGGACCGGCGGCTCTCCCTGGCCGGGATCACCCACCAGAGCATCAGCCGGTTCCGGATCTGGCACGCCGGTGCCGACCAGCGGGACTGGGTGGCGACTGTGGACGGCTGGCTGCGGCACGCCATCGACCGGCACGCGGCAGCGGCGGCGCACGCCGACTGGTCGGCCACGATCCGCGAGTCGGCGCACGTCAGCCGCCCGCCCGACCGGCCGGTCGCGCCCGGCTACGGGCTCGGCGGCACGGCCGGCGGCGCGGGCATCGGCGGCGGTGGCGGTGGGGGCGACGGCACGTGATCTTGTTAAGAAGGGGCCCTTCCTATGCCGGAGGCGTTAAGAAGGGGCCCTTCCTTACACCTCAGCCGGCGGCGAGCTTGAGGCTGAAGCCGAGGAACAGCATCGCCACCGCCGTGGTCCCGGTCGCGGCCAGCCGACGGCGCTGCCGGAACTGGGCCGCCAGGAACGTGCCGGTGAAGATCAGCGCGGTCAGGTAGAGCGCGCTGGCGACCTGCGCGATCAGCCCGAGCAGCAGGAACGACAGCGCCGGCCAGGCGTACCCGGGGTCGACGAACTGGATGAAGAACGAGACGAAGAACAGGATCGCCTTCGGGTTGAGCAGGCTGATCACCAGCGCCCGCCGGAACGGCTCCTGCGGCCCGGCCGGCTCGACCTCGTCGATCAGGCGCGGCGTGGCCGGGTCGTTGCGGTCGCGCCAGCGCCGCCACGCGCCGCGCAGCATGGCCAGCCCCAACCACCCGAGGTACGCCGCGCCGGCGTACTTGATCACCAGGTAGAGCGGTGGGTACGCCTGGAGCAGCGAGGCCACCCCGGCGGCGGACAGGAACATCAGCACCGCGTCGCCGACGAACACCCCGGCGGCGGCCCGGTAGCCGGTGGCCACGCCCCGGCGGGCGGCGGTGGCCAGCACGAAGAGCGAGTTCGGTCCGGGCAGCAGCACGATCGCCACGGTGCCCAGCACGTACGTCCAGATGTCGGTGATCCCCAGCACGCCGGACATCATGACGCCACGGGGGCCGCCGCGCGAAGACGTTCCCGCAGGCTGGCCTGTGCGCTCGGCCACTCCTGCGCGAGCATGGAGTACTGCACGGTGTCCCGCCAGGAGCCGTCGGCGCGCTGCTTGTGCTGCCGCAGCACGCCCTCCCGGCTCGCGCCGAGCCGTTCGATGGCCCGCTGGGAGCGCTCGTTGCGGATGTCGGTGTGCCAGACCACGCGCACCGCGTCCAGCTCGTCGAAGGCGCGGCCCAGCAGCAGCTGCTTCGCCTCGGTGTTGACGCCGGTACGCCACCAGGGGAGGCCCAGCCAGGTGTAGCCGATCGCCAGCGACCGGCGGACCGGGTCGATCTCGTAGTACGAGGTGGTGCCGATGACCGCGCCGGTGGTGGCGCAGCGCTGCGCCCAGCACACCTGCTCGCCGCGTTCCTGCGCGTCCAGGTAACTGGCGACAACCTGGCGCATCTCGTCGGCGTCGGCCGGCCGCGTACCACCCAGGTGCTGCCACACCTGCGGGTCGTCGGTGGCGGCGTGCAGCTCGTCGGCGTGGGCGAGGTCGAGCGGCTCCAGCACCACGTGCTCGCCGCGCAGCACCGCCGGCTCGTGCCACGGCGAGCGGGCCGCCCGCAGGTACGCCGGCACCGGCGCGCTCACTCCGGGGGCGGGCTCGGGGCGGCCCGGCGTGAGCCGCAGCGGCACCACACCGGCCCAGTACGGCAGCGCCTCGTCGGCCGGCTCGTCGTTGACGCCGCCGGTGCGCACCCGTACCGACACTTCCCGCAGCGGCAGCGCCAGCACCGCCGTCTCGGCCAGCTCGCGCCGGTTCGGCGGGCGGCTCTCGGCGGAGCGCCCGGTGGCCACCTTCTCGATCAGCGCGGTCATCACCGCCGCCTTCTCGTCCGTGTCCTCGACCAGCCGGGCGGTGCCGTGCGCCACCACGGACCGGTAGTTGGCGCTGTGGTGGAACTGCGACCGCGCGTAGACCAGACCGTCGAGGTGGGTGACGGCGACGCAGACCGGCAGCCCGGCCTCGCCCCGGGCGGCCAGCAGTGGCCGGCTGCCGGTGGAGCCGTGCAGGTAGAGCGTGTCGCCGACGCGCACGTGCAGGGTCGGCAGGACGCGCGGCTCGCCGTCGACGGTGAACGACAGCGCGCAGTGGTACGCCTCGTCGAGCAGCGCGTGCGCGGTGGCCGCGTCGTAGCGCATCCGGTCGCGGACGCGGCTGGCCGTGGTGCGGGGGGTCGGAGGGTACATGTGACATCCCACCTTTGTTCTAGTACAATTCCAAGACTGTGGCAGCACATTATCAGGTCGCCGGCTCGACCTCCGCCGCGATTTCGGCCAGCGTCGAAACCGGCATCCGCAGCGGTGACCTCGCGCCGGGCGACGCCCTGCCCGCCGTCCGGGCGCTCGCCGCCGACCTCGGCGTCAGCCCGGCCACCGTCGCGAAGGCGTACCAGGAACTGCGGCAACGTGGCCTGGTCGCGACCGCCGGCCGGCACGGCACCCGGGTCCGCCCCCGCCCACCGGTGGGCACCCGCCGCGCCGCGCTGCTGCCCCCGCCGCTGCCCGGTGGCCGTGACCTCTCCGCCGGTCAGCCCGACCCCCGGCTGCTGCCCCCGCTCGGGCCGCACCTCGCCGCGCTCGCCGTCGACATCGGACCCCCCGGCGGGTACGCCACCGACGCCGTGCTGCCCGACCTGGCCGCCCTGGCGACGGACCGGCTCGCCGCGGACGGGGTCCCGGCCGGCGAGCTCACAGTCACCGGCGGCGCGCTCGACGGCATCGAACGGCTGCTCGCCGCCCACCTGCGCCCCGGCGACGCGGTCGCGGTGGAGGACCCGGGCTGGGCCAACCTGCTCGACCTGATCGCCGCGCTCGGGCTGCGTACCGTCGGGGTGCCGGTGGACGACGACGGCCCCACAGTCGGCGGGGTCCGCGCGGCGCTGGCCGCCGGGGTCCGGGCGCTCGTGGTGACCAGCCGGGCGCAGAACCCGACCGGCGCGGCCGTCTCCGCCGACCGGGCCGACGCGCTGCGGACGCTGCTGGACGGCCGCGCCGACCTGCTGCTGATCGAGGACGACCACGCCGCCGAGCTGGCCCGCGTACCCCTGCATCCGCTCGCCGGGGCGACACCGGCGTGGGCCTTCGTCCGGTCGGTGAGCAAGCCCTACGGGCCCGACCTGCGGCTCGCGGTGCTGGCCGGCGACGAGGCCACAGTGGCCCGGGTGGCCGGCCGGGCGCGGGTCGGCGCCGGCTGGGTGTCCACGGTGCTGCAACGGCTGGTCGTGTCGCTCTGGCGCGACCCGGCCACCGCCGGGCTGGTACGGCGCGCGGCGGACAGCTACGACCGGCGGCGCGACGGGCTGGTGGCCGCGCTGGCCGCGCGCGGGGTGGCCGCGCACGGGCGTACCGGGATCAACGTCTGGGTGCCGGTGCCCGACGAGACGGTGACGGTCACGACGCTGCGCGACGCCGGATGGGCCGTGGCGCCCGGCCGGCTCTACCGGATCGCGGCCGACCCCGCCGTGCGCGTCTCGGTGAGCGCGCTGGACGAGGCCGACATCCCCGCGCTCGCCGACGCGCTCACCGCCGGAAGGAAGGGCCCCTTCTTAACGCATTCGGTATAGGAAGGGCCCCTTCTTAACACCTCCGGGCGAGCGCGGCGGGCCACTCGCGTGCGCGCCGCCGGACGGGGTAGAACGATCGGCATGGCCGAGACCGAGAGCGCACCCGGAGCGCAGGAGTTCATCCCGCCGTCGGCGGACACCATCGACGAACTGCGCGCCGCGGCGGGCGACTGCCGGGGCTGCGAGCTGTACCGGGACGCCACCCAGACCGTCTTCGGCCGCGGCGACGAGCACGCGCGCGTGGTCTTCGTCGGCGAACAGCCGGGCGACATCGAGGACCAGAAGGGCCTGCCGTTCGTCGGCCCGGCCGGGCGGCTGCTGCGCAAGGCCGTCGACGACGCGGCGCTCGACCCCGCCCAGATCTACCTCACAAACGCGGTCAAGCACTTCCGGTTCGAGCTGCGCGGCAAGCGGCGCATCCACCAGACCCCGGACCGGGTGCACGTCACCGCCTGCCGGCCCTGGCTGGTCGCCGAGTTCGCCCGGCTGCGCCCGGAGATCGTGGTGGTGCTCGGCGCCACCGCCGCCAAGGCGCTGCTCGGCCCGAGCTTCCGGGTGACGAAGCAACGCGGCGAGCTGCTGCCCTGGCCCGCCGCCGCCCAGCGCCCGGAGGACTTCGAACGGGTGCCGGTGGACCGGACGGGCGCGGTCGCCGACGCCCCGGCGGCCCGGCTGCTCGCCACCATCCACCCGTCGGCGGTGCTGCGCGCCGACAACCAGGACGTCGCGTACGAGGGCCTGGTCGCCGACCTGAAGGTGGCCGCCAAGGCGCTGCGCTGAGTCAGGCGCGCTGCTGCCAGGTGCACAGGCACACCCGGTTGCCGTCCGGGTCGGCCAGCACCCAGAAGCTCGGCGCCTCCGCGTCGCTGACCAGCGTCCCGCCGGCCGCCAGCGCGGCGGCGATGCGCGCGTCCACCTCGGCCGGGTCGACCCACACGTCCGGATGCCACCGCTGCCGGGGCTCGTCCCGGCCGGAGCGCTGGAACCAGACCGTGGGCAGCGCGCCGTCCGGGTCGCGTACCTCGTCGGCGCCCGGGCCGGGCGGCGCGCCAGGCGCCAGCACCGCCCGCCAGAACGGCAGCACCGCCGCGTGCTCCGGGGTGTCGAGCGCGAGCTCCAGGCGGGCCAGCCCGGCGGCCGACAGGGTCAGCCCGGAGTCCGCGGCGAGCCCCGAGACGAACCGGGCCAGCCGCAGGTCACGCTGCGTCACCCCACCCGCGTCGTGCGACCACAGCCGCACGTCCACGTGGGTGTAGCGCAGGTCCAGATCGGGATGATGATCGACCCGCTCGGCCTCCGCGCCCACCGCGGCCACCAACGCCAGCCCGGCCGCGAAATCGGGGGTACGGATGCGCGTCTGCAACGCCCCCAGCAGGTACGTCCACCCGTCCAGCCCGGCCTCGGCGACCTGTTTCCCCGTGAGTGTGCCCATCCGGCCATCCTGGCCCACCGCGCGGGGGCGGGCCACCCCGCCCGGCTCGCCCCTGTCCGGGGCGGGTGAGCGGTGCCAGACTTGCCGGCATGGAGCAGCATCTCTACGAACCCGTCCACGACGAGTTCCGTGACCTGTGCCGCCGGTTCCTGACCCGGGAGGCGGTGCCGCACCACGAGCGCTGGGAGGCCGACGGGATCGTCGACCGGGAGGTGTGGCGGGCCGCCGGCGCGGCCGGGCTGCTCGGCCCCGACGTCGACCCCGAGTACGGCGGCGGCGGGCAGCGCGACTTCCGGTTCAACGCGGTGCTCGACGAGGAGATCGTCGCGTCCGGGTGCTCGGGCCTCGGGTTCGGGCTGCACAACGACGTGGTCGCGCCGTACCTGACCGAGCTGACCACCGACGACCAGCGCAAGCGCTGGCTGCCGGGCTTCTGCTCCGGCGACCTGGTCACCGCGATCGCGATGAGCGAGCCGGGCGCGGGCAGCGACCTGGCCGGCATCCGCACCGGCGCGGTCCGTGACGGCGACAGCCTGGTCCTCAACGGGCAGAAGACTTTTATCACAAACGGTGAGATGGCCGACCTGGTGGTTGTGGTGGTCAAGACCGCGCCGGACCAGGGCGCCCACGGGGTGAGCCTGGTCGTGGTGGAGAGCGGCACGCCGGGCTTCAGCCGGGGCCGCCGGCTGGCCAAGGTCGGCCTGAAGGCCAACGACACCGCCGAGCTGTTCTTCGACGACTGCCGGGTGCCGGCGGAGAACCTGATCGGCACCGAGAACCACGGCTTCTACCACCTGATGGCCAACCTGCCCCGGGAGCGGCTGAGCATCGCCGTCGCCGCGGTGGCGGCCTGCGAGAAGCTGCTCGCGCTCACCATCGAGTACGCCCGCTCCCGGGAGGCGTTCGGGCGGCCGATCGGCCGGTTCCAGCACAACCGGTTCCTGCTGGCCGAGCTGGACACCGAGGTCACCATCGCGCGCACGTTCGTCAACCACTGCGTCGCCGAGTTCAACGCGGGCCGCCTGTCGGTGACCGACGCGGCGAAGGCCAAGTGGTGGACCACCGAGCTGCAGACCAAGGTGGCCGACCGGTGCGTGCAGCTGCACGGCGGCTACGGCTTCATGGCGGAGTACCCGGTGGCGAAGGCGTGGCTGGACAGCCGCGTGCAGACCATCTACGGCGGCACCACCGAGATCATGAAGGAGATCATCGGCCGGGGCCTCGGCCTGTAGCGAAACCGGGTGCCGGCCGGGCGGGCCGGTGCGGGAGGATGGGGCACCCGTCCCACCAGGAGCGCGCATGTCCACCGACCTGACCGCGCCGGCCCCGCCCCGGCCCGACGTCGCCGGCATCCAGCGGCGTACCGTCCGGCTGCTGTTCCTCACCCAGATCATCGGCGGCATCGGCGTCACCATCGGCATCTCGGTGGGCGCGCTGCTCGCCGCCCGGGTCGCCGGCACCGCCCTGGCCGGGCTCGCGCAGAGCGCCGGGGTGGTCGGCGCCGCGCTGCTCGCCGTCCCGGTCACCCGGCTCATGGCCGCGCGTGGCCGGCGACCGGGCCTGGTTCTCGCGTACGCGGTCGGCGCGGTCGGCGGCGTGCTGGTGGTGGTCGCCACCGTGACGCGCCTGGTGCCGTTGCTCTTCGTCGGCATGCTGCTGTTCGGCGGCGGCACGGCGGCCAACCTCCAGGCCCGCTACACGGCGGTCGACCTCGCCGAGCCGCAGCGCCGGGGGCGGCAGCTCTCGCTGGTCGTGTGGGCCACCACCATCGGCGCGGTGGCCGCGCCGAACTTCGCCGCGCTCGCCGACGAGACCACCCGGGGCTGGGGCCTGCCGGCGCTGTCCGGCCCGTTCGCGTTCAGCGCCGTCGCGTTCACGCTGACCGCCGTCGTACTCCTGGTCCTGCTGCGGCCGGACCCGCTGCTCACCGCGCGCCGGCTGGCGGCGGCCGAGCCGGCGCCGGGCGCCGCGCCGGCGGTCACCCGCCGCGGTGGCATGGTCGCCGCGTGGCGCACGGTACGCGGGCGGCCGGCCGCCCGCCTCGGCATCGCCGCTGTCGCGGTGGGGCACCTGGTGATGGTCGCTGTCATGTCGATGACCCCGGTGCACCTCGGCGAGTGGCATTCCGACGAGGACGTGCTGCCGGTGGTCGGCCTGGTGCTGAGCCTGCACATCGCCGGCATGTACGCGCTGTCGCCGGTGGTGGGATGGCTCACCGACCGGGTGGGCCGCCGGCCGGTGATCCTCGGTGGGGTGGCGCTGCTGCTGGCCGCGTGCGCGGTCTCCGGCACCGCCGGGCACCACACGGCACCGCTGTCGGTGGGGCTGACGCTGCTCGGGCTGGGCTGGTCGGGCACGATGGTGGCGGGCTCGACGCTGCTGTCGGAGTCGGTGCCGACCGCCGACCGGCCCGGTGTGCAGGGGCTGTCCGACCTGCTCATGGGGCTGGCCGGGGCGGGCGCGGCGGCGGCGAGCGGGTTCGTGATGCGGGCCGTGGGGTACCCGACGCTCACCCTGCTGGCGGCGATCGCCGTGGTGCCGCTGGTGGCGCTGGCGCTGCGCCGTCCCGGCCCGGCGCCACTCGACGAGGAGGACTGAACACGTGCGGCTGACCGACTTCTGGACGCGGCTGGAGGAGGCGTTCGGGCCCGGCTACGCGGCCAGCATCGCCCGGGACCAGGTGCTGTCCCAGCTCGGTGGGCGGACCATCGAGCAGGCGCTCGCGGCCGGTGAGCAAACGCACGTGGTATGGCGCGCCGTGGTCGCCGCGTACCCCGACCGGGTGCCCGCCCGACTACGCTGAGCAGCCTTTTCATCGATCCCGCGTGTCGCTTGCCCAGTCGTACACCTGTTCGGCTATTGTCCACAGCGGGGTGCTCGTCCACAGCTCACGGCCCGTCGGCTGGTTTTCTGTCGGACCCAGCGCCTAGCGTGTCCCGCGTGACGCGAAGCTCAGGAAAGACGCCGGCGAAGGCAGGGGTGGCAACGATGGCAGCAGGGCCTGACCGGGAGAAGGCGCTCGACCTTGCTCTCGCTCAGATCGACAAGCAGTTCGGCAAGGGTTCGGTGATGAGGCTGGGGGAGCGGCCCGTCGTGCAGACGGCTGTCATCCCGACCGGCTCCATCGCGCTCGACGTGGCGCTCGGCGTGGGCGGTCTGCCCCGCGGCCGGGTGGTCGAGATCTACGGTCCGGAGTCCAGCGGTAAGACCACCGTCGCGCTGCACGCGGTCGCGAACGCCCAGCGGGCCGGCGGCATCGCCGCGTTCATCGACGCGGAGCACGCGCTCGACCCGGAGTACGCGCGGGCCCTCGGCGTCGACACCGACGCCCTGCTGGTCTCCCAGCCGGACACCGGCGAGCAGGCGCTGGAGATCGCCGACATGCTGGTCCGCTCCGGCGCGATCGACATCATCGTGATCGACTCGGTGGCGGCCCTGGTGCCGCGCGCCGAGATCGAGGGCGAGATGGGCGACAGCCACGTCGGCCTCCAGGCCCGGCTGATGAGCCAGGCGCTGCGGAAGATCACCGGTGTGCTCAACAACACCGGCACCACCGCGATCTTCATCAACCAGCTCCGCGAGAAGATCGGCGTGATGTTCGGCAGCCCGGAGACCACCACCGGTGGTCGGGCGCTGAAGTTCTACGCCTCGGTCCGGCTCGACGTGCGCCGCATCGAGAGCCTCAAGGACGGCACCGACGTGGTCGGTAACCGCACCCGGGTCAAGGTCGTGAAGAACAAGGTCGCCGCGCCGTTCAAGCAGGCCGAGTTCGACATCATGTACGGCAAGGGCATCTCCCGCGAGGGCTCGCTGATCGACGTCGGCGTGGAGCAGGCGATCATCCGCAAGTCCGGCGCCTGGTACACCTACGACGGTGACCAGCTCGGCCAGGGCAAGGAGAAGGCCCGCGAGTTCCTCCGCGAGAACCCGGACGTCGCGGCCGAGATCGAGAAGAAGATCCTGGAGAAGCTCGGCGTCGGCACCGGTGGTGCGGGCGACGCCGCCGGTGGCCCGGAACTGCCGCCGGTCGACTTCTGATCCGCTGACCCGTGGCAGGACGACGCGCCCGTACGGGCCGGGGCTGGGATGCCAGTCCTCCCCGTACGGGCGACGCCACAGGTACGCCCCGGCCCCGCCGGGGACGCCGTGATCGCGCGGCGGAGTCCGACGCAGGGGAGGCTCTGGCTCCGCCGCGCGACGAGGCCGAGCTGGCCCGGGAGATCTGCCTTCGGCAGCTCGCGGTGCGCCCGCGCACCCGGGCCGAGCTGGCCGGCGCGCTGGCCCGGCGCGGCATCTCCGAGGAGGTCGCCGAGCAGGTCCTCGACCGGTACGACGAGGTGGGCATCGTCGACGACGCGGCCTTCGCCCGTGCCTGGGTGAGCAGCCGGCACAACGGTCGTGGGCTGGCCCGCCGGGCGCTCGCCAACGAGCTGCGCCAGCGCGGCGTCGACGGCGAGGTGGCCGGCGCTGCCCTGGACGACCTGGACGAGGAGACCGAGGCGGAGACCGCCCGTGCCCTGGTGGACCGCAAGCTGCGCAGCACCCGGGGTGAGCCGGACGCGGTGTTCCGGCGTCTGGTCGGCATGCTGGCGCGCAAGGGCTACCCGGCCGGGGTGGCGATCCGGGCGGTGAAGGACGCGCTGGCCGCGCAGAGTGCCGAGGCGGCCGAGTTCGCCGAGCACATCGACGCCGACGCGATGGCCGACGCCGAGCACGATCTCGACTCCCGCCGGCTCGACTGACCGACCGCCGGCCGGCCGTCGACCGACCGACCGGCCGTCGACTGACTGACCGACTGACTGACCGACCGACGGTCGGTGTCGCGGCCGCCGTCCCGAGGGGAGGCGCACACCGTGCTGAAGGCATGTCTCAACGGCACCCGGCGGCGGGACGAGCACCCCGCCGTACCGCTCACGCCGGCCGAACTGGCCGCCGACGCGGTGCGCTGCGCGGCCGCCGGGGTGGCGGCGGTGCACGTGCACCCGCGCGACGACACCGGCGCCGAGTCGCTCGACCCGGCGGTGATCGCTGCTGCGGTCACCGCCATCCGGGCTTCCCGTCCCGGCCTGCCGGTGGGCGTGAGCACCGGCGCCTGGATCGTCCCGGACCCGGCCGAGCGGGTCGCCGCCGTCCGCGCCTGGACGGTGCTGCCCGACTTCGCCTCGGTCAACGCCCACGAACCCGGAGCGGCCCAGGTCGCCGCCGCCCTGCACGAGCGTGGCGTGATGGTCGAGGCGGGCCTGTGGACACCGTCTGCGGTCGACGCCTGGCGCCGCTGGTCCGCGCCCACCGGGCGGGTCCTGGTCGAGTGCATGGACGAACAGGTCGAGACGGCGCTCGCCGACGCGGCGGCGATCCTCGCCGCGCTGCCCGACCAGCGCCCGCCGGTGCTGCTGCACGGCGAGGGGCCCGCCACCTGGCCGGTCTACGCCGAGGCGGTCCGCCGGGGTCTGCACACCCGGATCGGCCTGGAGGACACGCTGCTGCTGCCCGACGGCACCCAGGCCCGCGACAACGCCACCCTGGTAACCACAGCCCGCACCCTCGCCCCCCACTGACCCACCCACTGACCCACCCACCCCGACCGCCCCTGCCCCGTTGATCATGAAGTTGACGGCACTTGCCGTCCGTTTTGTCCAGGCCAACTTCATGATCGCGCCCGTCAACCTCATGATCGTGCGGGGGAGTGGTGGGCGGCGTCGATGGGGGAGGTGGCCTGAGCAGGTCGGGAGCGGCGAGTGGTGGTGCCGGACGGCGAGGTTTGTCCGGGCCTGTCCGGCATCTGATCACCAATGAGTGACGCTGTAACTTCTCTCCGTCCGGGTGGTTTGATCATGACTTCTTGACCGAACGGCCCCTCGCGACCTAGCCTCGCCATACAGGCTCACTTTGCCCGACCAGCGCAGGCTAAGCGCACAACATAGATCTCGTAACAGAACAGCATCACTTTGGCCAGCTACACCGGCCCTTGACGGAAGCTCCGGAACCTTTCGGGGCCTCCGACAACTGCAACCGGCCGCCAGCGGTGCCCCTCGCGGGTCACCGCCGACGGAAAGCTGCCCAGAACCAGCCGCTCCGGTCGGGCGTACAGAGCCGCAGGCGCGTGTCCTTCGCGCGTGTCCTGCGGCGCCGACGTTCAGGGGGAGGCGGCCATGGCGGGGCGGCACAGGTTCACCGGCGGTCTGCCACACGGCCCCGACCCCGCATCGGCGGGCGACAGCCCGGCCACCGGGTATCGACGAGCCGGCAACGCCGGCCGGGCCGGCGGAGCGGTTCGATGAGCGCCTTCGACATCGTTCTCCTCGTGGTGGTGCTGCTGCTCGTCGTAGTGGTGGTCGGCGCCGTGCTGTTCGGCGTGCGTACCCTCAAGCGGCTCAGCCTGGCGCCCGCGCCGGAGGATCCGGCCTTCATCGCGGAGAAGGACCGGCAGGAGCAGTCCCTCGCGGCGCTGCGGACCGCCGCCAGCGAGGCCAACAGCACCATCGACGTGGCGAAGTCCGCGGCCGCGGCGGCGCGGGCCGAGGCGGCCGCCGCGAAGGCGGAGGCGAAGGCGGCCCGGGCCGAGGCGCGGCGGGTGCTCGACGACGCCCGCGCCGAGGCGGACACCGTGCTGGAGCGCGCGCACAAGCAGGCCGAGGCGGACGCCGAGCAGCTGCGCGCCACCGCGCGGCGCAGCGGCGAGCGTGAGGTGGCGGTGCTGGCCGCCACCACCCGGGAGCAGGCGGCCGAGGTGGAACGCCGGGCCGCCCGGATGGACGAGCGGGAACGGCTGCACACCGAGGAGGTGGAGCGGCTGGCCGAGCGGGAACGGCAGCTCACCGCCGCCACCGCGGCGCTCGCCGCCCGGGAGGCCGCCCTGGCCGAGCGGGAGCGGACGCTGACCGAGGTGGAGGAGCAGCGCCGCCGGGAGCTGGAGCGGGTGGCCGGCCTGACCGCCGACGCGGCCCGCGCCGAGCTTGTCGAGTCGATCGAGGGGCAGGCGAAGCGGGAGGCCGCGCTGCTGGTCCGGGAGATCGAGGCGGACGCGCGGGGTAGCGCCGAGCAGCGCGCCCGCAACATCGTGGTGGACGCCATCCAGCGGGTCGCCAGCGAGCAGACCGCGGAGAGCGTGGTCAGCGTGCTGCACCTGCCCGGTGACGAGATGAAGGGGCGCATCATCGGCCGGGAGGGGCGCAACATCCGCGCCTTCGAGTCGGTCACCGGCGTCAACCTGATCATCGACGACACCCCCGAGGCGGTGCTGCTTTCCTGCTTCGACCCGGTACGCCGGGAGGTCGGCCGGGTCACGCTGGAGAAGCTGGTCCTGGACGGCCGGATCCACCCGCACCGGATCGAGGAGGTCTACGACCTGGCCCGGCAGGAGGTGGAGGAGCTGTGCCACCGGGCCGCCGAGGACGCGCTGGTCGAGGTCGGCATCACCGAGATCCACCCGGAATTGGTGACGCTGCTGGGCCGGTTGCGCTACCGCACCTCGTACGGGCAGAACGTGCTCAAGCACCTGGTGGAGACCGCGCACATCGCCGGCGTGATGGCGGCCGAGCTGCGGCTGGACGTGCCGACGATCAAGCGGTGCGCGTTCCTGCACGACATCGGCAAGGCGCTCACCCACGAGGTGGAGGGCAGCCACGCGATCATCGGCGCGGACGTGGCCCGCAAGTACGGCGAGAGCGAGGACGTGGTGCACGCCATCGAGGCACACCACAACGAGGTGCCGCCGCAGACCATCGAGGCGGTGCTGACGCAGGCGTCGGACGCCTGCTCGGGCGGGCGGCCGGGCGCGCGGCGGGAGAGCCTCGAGGCGTACGTGAAGCGGCTGGAGCGGATCGAGGAGATCGCGGCCGGCAAGCTGGGCGTGGAGAAGGTCTTCGCCATGCAGGCGGGCCGGGAGATCCGGGTGATGGTCAAGCCCGACGACGTGGACGACATCGGCGCGGCGGTGCTGGCCCGGGACGTGGCCAAGCAGATCGAGGAGGAGCTGACCTATCCGGGTCAGATCCGGGTGACCGTGGTGCGCGAGTCCCGGGTCACCGAGATCGCCCGCTGAGGTACACACGATACAGACGCCAGGGCATTGCCGCGCTTGTGTTGCAGCGTACGAATAGCATTGTTGCACTGGGTGTTCGATCTGGTAGCTCCGATAGGCCCCAATGGCTGGAGCCAGGGAAGGCGCCGTAGACCGGCGCACGGGGCGGAAGATGCAATTGCACCTTCCGCCCCGTGCCTATCTGCGTGATGCCAGCGATCGTGATGATGTCACTTGACGTTGTCAGGTGCAGGCGGGTAGGGAGACGTCAGAGCTGAATCATCCACCGGTCAATCACCCAGGCATACTCATGGCAGGTTGCGTACGAGTCCGTGCCACCCCAGGCGAGTGAGCCCGCAGCTGTGTATTCGTGTCCCGAATTCTCCTCACACCTGACGTAGACCTGGTAACTTTTGGTTCCAGTGCAGTAGCCTTTGGCGGTCCTGTCGTTGACAAGGCTCGTGTAGCAGCCCGCAGCCATGGCGGGGGAGGTCGTGACGACGGTGGCGGCGCTGGTGGCGAGAAGCGTCAATGCTGAAAGTGCTGTGAGTTGAATTCTTCTTAGCTTCATTGGAAGTCCTCACGTCAGATTCTCGTCGGCTTGAGTGGGATTAGGTGGCGAATTTGACCCAGCGCTCAATCACCCATGCATATTCGTGGCACTGTGCATAGGAGGTTGAGTTGTTGGAGACCCAATTTCCGTAAGCGGTGTACGTTGCGCCTGAATTCTCCTCGCACCGCGCCTCGATTCGATAGCTTGTCGGCGTGTTGCACCGGGCCATCGCAAATCGGTCGCTGGAAACCCAGGTCTCGCAGAAGGAAGAGGAAGTAGCGGCGCTGGCTGTTGAGGGAGACAGCGTAAATGCCGTGCCGGCTGCGACGGTTGCCACCGCTGAGATACGAATTAACGATAAGAGAAATCTTCTGACCACCATCGATTAATCGGCTCCAATGCCTCATTGCTTTTGCGGACGCTGCACCCGGGCAATGATTGAGACTTTCCCGCTGCCACCCCCGTTGTATTTACGCTAGCCGCTGCTTGCTGCTGCCGATAAATTCTCGGCTGCACTGACAGCTACTGACGCGAGCCTATGTGATGCACTTGCCAGGGTCAAGGGATTGCTAGCTGGAGCAACTCCGGAAAGTTGCTGAGGGAAGGCGTCGGCTTCGCGTCTTGGGTTCGGCCGCGGCGTTTGAGTCAGGGTCACGCGTAGTCGAGTATCTGCTGGTCACGGTGGTCTCGATGCCGTGAAGGGGGCGGTTGGCAGGCGGTCGATATGGGGCTGGTGGTCTCTATGTTGCCAGGGCCTTGGCTGTCGTTACGTGCTACCGAGCAGGGCTAGTGGGCGGGTGCCGTCGGCGGACGGATGCCGATTGGCAGCGGCGATGATGGAATCCGTTAAGGCGAAATGCGCTGATGGCCGCGTTGCGTAGGGCGGCCATGACCTGTGGTTCGGTGCCGCTAGAATCTGTGTCGGCTCCGCCAGTTTCAGGCGGAGCCGACACAGGGCCGCCGGACAGACCGAGAAGCCCACATGCCACCGGTCCCAGTCGTGGTTCACGAGGGCGGCCTGCTCATCCCAGGCTCAGCGGGGCTTTGCCTCGGCGGACCTCGTCGATGCCGAGCGCTACGACCGGCCCAGACTCGGTCGGCAACAGCGCAGCGGCGTGGGCGGTGAAGCGGCTACGACAATCGGCGAGGAGATGCTGTGGGCACGGGCGGCCTGCACTACCGTGCGTCCGCGTCGGCCACCGCCGCCCCGGCCGCTGCGCGTTGCTGGGTAACCTCCAGACGTAGTTGTCACTCCACAACGACTGCACGCCCACCAGCGAGCGGATCGGCCGGCCGCCGCTGACGATGGCATGGATGCGTTTTCGCAATTGACCAGCCGGTCGAATGCTCTGAACAGGTCGGCCCTGCCGTATGGGACGTAGCCATCGATCGAATCAATGCAGGGGCGCGGCATATCATTCCGGGCGCGAGACGTCCGCGCTGGCGTCTCGCGCCGCGACAACCTTGCCGGCCGTTTTCGGTAGCCGGGTCAGCCGCTTCTGCAACCACCAGGCCAGGACCGACAGCAGGCCGCAGATGCTGATGTAGATGGCCGCGACGACCAGGTACGTCGGCACGTACGGCAGACCGAACGCCAGCCGGCCGCCGATCTGCTTGCCCACGAAGAGCAGCTCCGGGTACGTGATGATGAAGCCGAGCGCGGTGTCCTTGAGCAGGACGACGAGCTGGCTCACGATCGCCGGGAGCATCGACCGGAACGCCTGCGGCAGCAGGATCAGTCGGAGCACCTGGTTCTTGCGCATGCCGATCGCGTACGCGCCCTCGGACTGCCCGTACGGCACGGCGTTGATGCCGGCCCGGAAGATCTCCGCCAGCACCGAGCCGTTGTAGAGCGTCAACCCGATGACCAGCGCCCAGAACTTGTCGATCGGCCAGCCGTACTGCAACGGCACGTAGTAGCCGAAGAAGATCAGGATCAGCAGCGGGATGGCCCGGAACAGCTCCACCACGAACGTGGCGGGCGCCCGGAACAACACCTTGTCGCTGAGCCGGGCGCTGGCGAAGAACGCGCCGAACAGCAGTGCCAGCACGGTGGCGACGGCGGCGACCTTCAGCGTGGCCCAGAGGCCGTTCAGCAGCTCCCGCTGCACGGCCGCGTACTGGAACTGTTCCCACTTGCGGGCCTCGAACTGGCCGGTCTGGTCGAACTTGTAGACCACGAACGCGATCAGCGCGACGATCGCCGCGATCGAGACGACGCCGAGGATCCGGTTGCGCCTGCGGGCCTTCGGGCCGGGGATGTCGTAGAGGACGCTGCTGCTGCTCACCGGGCCACCGCCCACTTGCGCTCGAGGATCCGCTGGAGCACCACCAGCGGGATGATCAGGATCAGGAAGCCGATCACGATCCAGGTGAGCACGATGAACTGCGGCTCACCCCGTTCCGACATGTACGCCGGGATGGCGCCGGCCTCCAGCACGGAGAAGCCGGCGGCGATCGTGGTGTTCTTCAGCATGGCGATGAGCACGCTCATCATGGGCGGGACCATGGCCCGCAGCGCCTGCGGCAGCACGATCAGCGTCAGCACCTGGGCGAATGTCATGCCCAGCGCGCGGGCCGCCTCGGCCTGTCCGGTGGCTACGGTGTTCACGCCGGAGCGGACCACCTCGCAGATGAACGCCGAGGTGTACGCGATCAGCGCGATGCAGGCGCTGTTGAAGTAGTCGATGTTGACGTCCAGCTTCGGCACCGCGAAGACGAGGAACGCGAACACCAGCGTCAGGGGAGTGTTGCGCACCAGGTTGACGTAGGTGGCGCCGAACGCCCGCAGCGCGGGGACCGGGGACACCCGCATCGCGCCGAGCAGCATGCCGAGGACGAGACTGCCGACGCCGGCGATCAGGAACAGCTTGACGGTGTTGTAGAACCCCTCGCGGAACAGGCTCGCGTTGTCCGTCAGGACGCGGAAGAACTCGCCCATACCTCGCTCTCACTCTCTCCAGACGGGACCGGGCGGGGAGGAGGACCTCCCCGCCCGGTCCGACGTCGGTGCGGACCGTCAGTACCGCTCGAGCTGCGGCGCAGTGGCCGGCGAGCCGGACTTGCCGAGCGTGCCGTCGTAGATCTTCTTCCAGGTGCCGTCGGTGAACGCCGCCTCGATCTGGTCGTTCACGTAGTCACGCAGCGCCTTGTCGTCCTTCGGCAGGCCGATGCCGTACTTCTCGGTGCTGAACGGCTGGCCGACGACCTTGAGCTCGTCCGGGTTCTGCGCGGCGTAGCCCTTGAGGATGGCGTCGTCGGTGGTCACCGCGTCGACCTTCTTGTCGAGCAGCTGCGAGACGCACTCGGAGTAGGTCTTGAACTCGACGATGTTCTCGCCCTCGGTCAGGCCCTCGTCGCGGATCTTCTGGATCGGCGTGGAGCCGGTGGCCGAGCAGACCTTCTTGCCCTTGAGCGTGTCCTTGCCGGTGATCGACGACTCGTCCTTGCGGACCAGCAGGTCCTGGCCGGCGACGAAGTACGGGCCGGCGAAGGAGACGTCGTTCTTGCGCTTGTCGGTGATCGAGTAGGTGCCGACGTAGTAGTCGATCTCGCCACCCTTGATCGCGGTCTCGCGGTTGGCGGACGCGATCTCCTTGTACTCGATCTTCGCCGGGTCGACGCCGAGGGTGCTGGCGACGTACTGGGCGATCTCGATGTCGAAGCCGCAGCGCTTGCCCTGGGCGTCCTTGTAGCCGAGGTTCGGCTGGTCGAACTTGACGCCGATGACGACCTTGCCGGCCGACTTGATCTTCTCGAAGGCCGGGCTGCCGGCGACGTTGGCGTCCGTCTTGGGGGTGAAGGTCACGCCCGAGCTGCTGCAGCTGTCGCCCTGGGCTCCACCGCTGGCGTTGCCGCCGCCGCTGGGAGCGGGGTCCCCCTCCTTGCCACAGGCGGCCGCGGACAGGGCGAGCGAGGCCATCATGGCCACCGCCGCCACGCGCTTGTAACGCATACTCAATCTCCTTCTTCGACGGAGCCGCCGGGACGACTCCAACTACGGACGCTCAGTGAGTGAGGATCTTGGAGAGGAAGTCCTTGGCCCGCTCGCTGCGCGGGTTCGCGAAGAACTCGGCCGGCGGCGCGTCCTCGACCAGTTGCCCGTCGGCCATGAAGACCACCCGGTTGGCGGCGTGCCGGGCGAAACCCATCTCGTGGGTCACCACGACCATGGTCATGCCCTCGCTCGCCAGGGACGTCATCACGTCCAGCACCTCGCCGACCATCTCCGGGTCCAGCGCGCTGGTCGGCTCGTCGAAGAGCATCGCCTTGGGCTGCATGGCCAGCGCGCGGGCGATCGCCGCCCGCTGCTGCTGACCGCCGGAGAGCTGCGCCGGGTACTTGTCCGCCTGGTTGGCGATGCCGACGCGGTCGAGCAGCGCCAGGCCGCGCTCGCGGGCGGCGGCCGGCTTCTCCTTGCGCACCTTGACCGGCCCCAGCGTGACGTTCTCCAGGATGGTCTTGTGGGCGAAGAGGTTGAACGACTGGAAGACCATGCCGACCTCGCTGCGCAGCTTGGCCAGGGGCTTGCCCTCGGCCGGCAGCGGCTGCCCGTCGAACGTGATGGTGCCCTTGTCGATGGGCTCCAGCCGGTTGATCGTGCGGCACAGCGTCGACTTGCCGGAGCCGGACGGGCCGATCACCACGACCACCTCGCCCCGGCCGACGGAGAGGGACACGTCGTCGAGCACGTGCAGCGGCCCGAACCACTTGTTGACCCCGTCGAGCACGATCAGCGGGTCGCCCGTCGTCACGTCGTCCACCGTCCCTGTCGTCCATGCCGGAATTGGGGGTCGATCGACCCCCGGTTGGGCAACTGTAGGCGGGGTGATGTGGCAGTACGCAACTCAGATGGTCACGGAGCGGTAACACCGGTCACCTGCATACCGGCACGTCCGAATTTTGTCGCCGTCCGGGTGGGCCGAGTGGCGCCGAAGGCGCTGGCCAGAGATCATGAGGTGATGACCGACGCGATCCGGCTGACCGACTACGCCCGCGGTGGCGGCTGCGCCTGCAAGATCCCTCCGGGCGAGCTGGAGGCGATGGTCGCCGGCCTCGGCGCGACCGGCGGCTCCGCCGACCTGCTGGTCGGGCTGGAGAACGGCGACGACGCCGCGGTGGTCCGGCTGGACGAGCGTACGGGCCTGGTCAGCACCGCCGACTTCTTCACCCCGGTGGTCGACGACGCCTACGACTGGGGGCGCATCGCCGCCGCCAACGCGCTCTCCGACGTGTACGCGATGGGCGGCACCCCGCTCGTCGCGCTGAACCTGCTCTGCTGGCCGCGCGGCGTGCTGCCGCCGGAGATGGCCCGGGAGGTGCTGCGCGGCGGTCTGGACGTGGCCCGGGAGGCGAACTGCCACCTGGCCGGCGGGCACAGCGTGGACGACGACGGCCCGAAGTACGGCCTGGCGGTCACCGGCGTGGTCCGGCCGGAGGAGCTGATCACGCTGGACGCCGGGCGGGCCGGGCTGCCGCTGTCGCTGACCAAGCCGCTCGGCGTGGGCGTGCTCAACACCCGGCACAAGCAGACCGGCCAGCGTTTTCCCGAGGCGGTCGAGTCGATGGCCCGGCTCAACCGGGACGCGGCCCGCGCGGCGGTGGCCGCCGGCATCCGCTGCGGCACCGACGTCACCGGTTTCGGCCTGCTCGGGCACGCCTCGAAGCTGGCCCGCGCGAGCCGCCTCACGGTGGCGATCGACGCGGCGGCGGTGCCGTACCTGCCGGGCGCGCGGGAGGCGATGCGCGACGGGTACGTCAGCGGCGGCACCCGGCGCAACCTGGAGTGGGTCAACCCGTGGACCGACTTCGGCGACGCGGACGAGGGAGAGCGGCTGCTGCTGGCCGACGCGCAGACCTCGGGCGGCCTGCTGGTCGCCGGTGAGGTGCCCGGTGGGACCGTCATCGGTGAGTTGCTGCCGGCCTCGGAGCACCTGATCCGGGTTCGCTGAACGCGCCGGTCGGGCGCGGCGGGAACGCGAACGCGGCACCGTACCCGATAAACTGTCATCTTCCAGCTACTCTGGGCAACGTCGCCCGAGGGAATTTTGCCCGGAATGGTCACAGACCGGTAACTTGCGCCCGGCTGAGGGCAAATGCCCTCCACCATCGTCAGTAGGGCCCGATCCGGAGGCCGGTGGAAACGAGCGCGGCGAGGAGGCGGCATGACC
This sequence comes from Micromonospora sp. HB375, assembly GCF_017872985.1. Taxonomy (NCBI): domain Bacteria; kingdom Bacillati; phylum Actinomycetota; class Actinomycetes; order Micromonosporales; family Micromonosporaceae; genus Micromonospora; species Micromonospora sp. HB375. The sequence goes on from NZ_JAGGJO010000001.1 coordinate 1,523,375, forward strand.
GAGCTGTGGAACTGGAGAATCGACGGCGGCGAGCCGGTGGAGGTCTACCCGGCACTGGCCGAGGCGCTCGGCCGGGTGGTGATGCCCATGGCCGTCGCCGACCCGATGCGGCTCCCCGCGTACGCGGTGGTCTGCGACGTGTGGGAGGCGCCCGGGCTGTACGGCACCGTGGTCGACTGTTACGGCGTGCCCGAGAGCCTGGCCGAGCTGCCCGCGCTCGCGGCGCTGGCCCGGCTGCTGGGCCGCAACTGCCTGATGCGCGACGACACCCTCGACGCCGGCCGGCACCTGCTGTTCGCGCCGGACGGCACGATCCGCCCGGTGCACTTCGACGTGGCCGACACCGACGACGGCGAGGTGCTCAGCCACCACCGGCTCTGCACCCAGGCCGACCCGCGCTGCCGGGGCTGGTCGCAGTGCCACCGCTCCCGCTGGGCTCCCGACACGGTCGCCCCGGCGCTCGCCGCCGCCTGACCGCGAGCGCCGGCCGGCGGCGGTGACCGGCGCTCGCCGCCGTGCCCCCGCCCGGCGGCGAGCCGTGGCGGCCCCGGGCTCAGTCCCGGGTCGCCGGCTGCTGGCCCCGCACCACGAGCTGGTCGAGCAGCGTCGCGGTGGCGGCGGCCACGGCGTCCACCGCGGCGTCGAACGCGGCCGCGTTGTGCGCCGCCGGGGTACGGAATCCGGAGATCTTCCGGACGTACTGCAACGCGGCGGCGCGGATGTCCTCCTCGGTCACCACCGGGACGTACGGCTCACGCAGGGTCTTGATGCTCCGGCACACGGCTCCTCCTCGTTCGATCCGATCAGCTCCACCCGGATACGCTGTCCGGGTCATGACTACCGCAGCCGCGGGCAGCCCGCGCACCTACCAGGTGCGTACGTACGGCTGCCAGATGAACGTGCACGACTCCGAGCGCATCTCCGGCCTCCTCGAGGACGCCGGGTACGTGCGCGCCGCCGAGGCCGACGAGCAGCCCGACGTGGTGGTGTTCAACACCTGCGCGGTCCGGGAGAACGCCGACAACCGGCTCTACGGCAACCTGGGTCATCTGCGCCCCGTGAAGGCCAAGCACCCCGGGATGCAGATCGCCGTCGGCGGCTGCCTGGCCCAGAAGGACCGGGGCGACATCGTCCGCAAGGCGCCCTGGGTGGACGTCGTCTTCGGCACGCACAACATCGGCTCGCTGCCGGCGCTGCTGGACCGGGCGCGGCACAACACCGCGGCCGAGGTGGAGATCCTGGAGTCGCTGGAGGTCTTCCCCTCCACGCTGCCGACCCGGCGCGAGTCGACGTACGCCGGGTGGGTCTCGATCTCCGTCGGCTGCAACAACACCTGCACGTTCTGCATCGTGCCCTCCCTGCGCGGCAAGGAGAAGGACCGCCGCCCCGGCGACGTCCTCGCCGAGGTGCGCGCGCTCGCCGACGCCGGCGTGCTGGAGGTGACGCTGCTCGGGCAGAACGTCAACTCGTACGGCGTCGAGTTCGGCGACCGGTACGCCTTCGGCAAGCTGCTGCGCGCCTGCGGCGACATCGACGGGCTGGAGCGGGTGCGGTTCACCAGCCCGCACCCGAAGGACTTCACCGACGACGTGATCGCCGCGATGGCGGAGACGCCGAACGTCTGCCACTCGCTGCACATGCCGCTGCAGTCCGGCTCGGACGACGTGCTGCGGGCGATGCGCCGCTCGTACCGGTCGGAGAAGTACCTGGGGATCATCGAGAAGGTCCGGGCGGCGATGCCGGACGCGGCGATCACCACCGACATCATCGTCGGCTTCCCCGGCGAGACCGAGGCCGACTTCGCCCGCACGCTCGACGTGGTCCGGGAGGCGCGGTTCTCGTCGGCGTTCACGTTCCAGTACTCCAAGCGCCCCGGCACCCCGGCCGCCACGATGGACGGGCAGCTGCCCAAGCAGGTCGTGCAGGAGCGCTACGAGCGGCTGATCGCCTGCGTCGAGGAGATCACCTGGGCGGAGAACAAGAAGCTGGTCGGGGAGACCGTCGAGGTGCTGGTGGCGGTCGGCGAGGGCCGCAAGGACGAGCGCACCGGCCGGATGTCCGGCCGTGCCCGCGACGGCCGGCTCGTGCACTTCGCCACCGGTGAGCTGGCCGGGCAGATCCGCCCCGGCGACATCGTGCACACAGTCGTCACGTACGCCGCACCGCACCACCTGAACGCCGACGGTGCGCCGCTGGCGCATCGGCGTACCCGGGCCGGTGACGCGGCCGAGGCGGGACAGGTTCCGCGTACCCCGGGGGTGCTGCTCGGACTGCCGACGATCGGCGCGCCGGCTGCGACGCCCGCCCCCACCGGCGGCTGCGCCGCCCACTGACCGGATGCAAGGAAGGGCCCCCTTTTAACACTTGGTGTTAAAAGGGGGCCCTTCCTCTACCTCAGGCGTTAATAAGGGGCCCTTCCTTGCATCAGCAGGCGGTGCCGTTGAGCTTGACCGTGGCGGGGGCGGCGGCGGTGCCGTTGGCGGTGAAGCCGACGGTGACCGACGCGCCCGCCGCCAGCGACGACGCCCAGCCCGGCGCGGCGGCAGTCACAGTGGTGCCGGACTGCGTGACAGTGGCGTTCCAGCCGCTCGCCAGCGTCACCCCGGACGGCCAGGTCCAGGTGGCCGACCACGGGTTCACCGCGGCGGTGCCGGTGTTCTTGACCGTCAGCTCACCCTGGAAGCCGCCCGCCCAGGAGTTGATCTGCTTGTAGGTGGCGGTGCAGCCACCGGTCACCGGAGGCGGCGGGGTGGTCGGCGCCGGTGACGTGTTCGGCGTGCCGGTCGGGGACGGGCTGGTGGTGCCGCCACCACCGGACGGCGGGATCAGGTACGGCGTGAGGATGTCCTGCTTCGGCTGGTTGATAGTGGTCCAGTCGTCGTTGGCGATGCCGCCGGTGTCACCGGAGTTCGGGTTCCACGACCAGTACGTGAACGACATGCCGTTCACGCCGGTACCGGTGTACGCCATCAGGTTCTGCAGCCAGATCTTGTCCTTGGGGTCCTGCAGCGTGGTGCCGAACTCGCCCATCATGATCGGCGCGATGTTCTGCTTGTACAGGTAACCCCAGTACTTGTCCCAGATGGCCGGCATGTTCGCCGGGTACGTCGGGTCGTCGAACCAGGCCTGCCGGTACACCGACGTGGCGTACTCGTGCGGCGAGTAGACCAGCCGGTTGGCCACGTTCAGCCGGACCGGGAACTGCCCGGCCTTGGACAGGTTGCCGCCCCACCAGCCGCAGTCCTCGTCGTTGCTGGGGTCGTTGTCCCAGACGTTCGACAGGCCGCCGCTCGGGCAGCTCACGCCCTCCACGAAGATCAGCCAGTTCGGCTGCACGCCGAGGATCGCGTTGCCGGCCCGCTCGGCGGCCAGCCGCCAGTCCCGCGCGGTGTCGCCGCAGCCCCAGCAGGCGCCGGTGGCGGCCGGGTTGGTGCCCTCGGCGTGCGGCTCGTTGTGCAGGTCCGCGCCGATCACTGTGGTGTTGCCGGCGTACCGCTGGGCCAGCATCTTCCAGTCGTTGATCCAGGTCGCCTCGGAGACGGTCGAGGTGTACCAGAGCGGCGACTGCCCGGCCGACGTGGGCCGGTGCCGGTCCAGGATGACCCGCATCCCCTTGCTGCCCGCGTAGTCGATGACCTTGTCGAGGATCTGCAGCGGGGAGAGCCCGATCAGGTCCGGGTTGACGAAGTCGTTGATGCCGGTGGCTGTCGCGCCGGACTTGAGCGCGTCGTTCGAGTACGGAATCCGCAGCGTGTTGTAGCCCAGCCGGGCCATGGTGTCGAGCTGGCCGCGCCACGGGTTGCTCGACCACAGCCCGTGGAACGTCTTGTTGTCGGTCTCCATCCCGAACCAGTTGATGCCGGTCAGCCGGACTGTCGCGCCGGTACTGTCGACGATCTTGTTGCCGCTGGTGTGCAGGTAACCGGTGCCGGTGCCACCGGCCGCCGCGGCGGCCGGTGTGGTGGAGACGGCGGCGGCGACGAGAACGCCGGCCGCAGCGGTGGCGAGCGCCGTCAGGGCGCCGCCGAGGGCGGTGCGTCGGTGCATGGGAGCTCCACTTCGGATGCCCGCGCCGCGCAGGCGCCGCGGGCGGCAGGACCAGGAGGCACGTCCCGCTCGTCATCGAGTACGCGCGCAGCGCGCGCCGGGCCGTGTCGTGTGGACGGCCAACCGCGAGATGTCGCACCGGCGACCGTCGACGGCGAGATCAGCCGTCGGTGCCCTCGTGCCGGTGCCTGAACCTGGCTCCGCCGCTCATTCTGATCAGCCCGCCTCGATGCGTCAACCCGGCCCGGACGCAGGTGAGCCCCCGGGCCGGAACGGCCGGGGGCTCACCCGATGTGTCTGTCCGCCGGCCTGCCCGGCCGGGGTGCGTGCGTCAGCCGGCCTGCTCGGCGAGCTGGAGGAACTGCCGCTTCGACGCGAGCGCCTGCTCGGCCTCCTTGATCCGGCGGGCGTCACCGGCGGCCTGGGCCCGGGCCAGCCGGTCCTCGGCCTCGGCGACCTGGGCGCGCATCTGCGCCAGCAGCGGGTTGTCCTCCTTGGAGGTACGCCGCCACGCCGAGTCCATCACCTCGCGGACCTTGTCGTCCACGGCCCGCAGCCGGCGCTCCAGCCCGGACGCGGCCTCGCGGGGCACGCGACCGGCCTCGTGCCACTGCGCCTGGATCTCCCGCAGCTTCGCCTGGGCGCCCTTCGGGTCGGCGTCGACGTCGAGCGCCTCGGCCTCGGCCAGCAGCGCCTGCTTGCGCTCCAGGTTGGCGCGCTGCTCGTTGTCGCGTGCCGAGAAGACCTCGCTGCGCCGGCTGAAGAACTCGTCCTGCGCGGCCCGGAACCGTTCCCAGAGCTTCTGCTCGGCCTCCTTGGCGGCGCGCGGCGCGGCCTTCCACTGGGCCATCAGGTCCTTGAGCTGCCCGGCGGTGACGCCCCAGTCGGTGGAGTCCTTGAGCTTCTCCGCCTCGGCGACCAGCTCCTCCTTGACCGTCTGCGCCTGCTTGCGCTGCTGGTCCAGGGAGGCGAAGTGGGCGCCCCGGCGGCGGGTGAAGCCGTCCCGCGCGGCGGCGAACCGCTTCCACAGCTCACCGTCGGTCTTCTTGTCGACGCCGCGGATGGTCTTCCACTCGTCGAGGATCTCCTTGAGCCGGTCCCCGGCGGTCTTCCAGCCGGTCGACTCGGCCGCCAGCTTCTCGGCCTCCTCGACCAGGGCGGTCTTGCGCGCCAGCGCCTCACCGCGGGCGGCCTCGCGGGCCGCCTTGGCCTCGCCGGCCTTCTCCTCGGCGACGACGGCGAGCTTGTCCAGCCGGGCGGCCAGCGCGTCGAGGTCACCGACCACGTGCGCCTCGGCCAGCGAACCGCGGATCCGCCGGATCGTGGTCAGGGAGTGGCCGGCATCAGCCGCGCCCGAGTTGAGCCGGGCCTCGGTCAGGTCGACCTCGGTCACCAGATCGGCGTAGCGCCGGGCGAAGTGGGCGAGCCCTTCCTCCGGTGCGCCCGCCTGCCAGGATCCGACCACCCGCTCGCCCTCGGTCGTCTTGACGTAGACGGTGCCGTCCTCGTCCACCCGTCCGAAGGCAGTCCAGTCGCTCATGTGCCCATCCTCGTTCTCCCGGCGTCGAGGGGACAGTCCCCTCGAATCGCCGCCACGGCGCAGCAAACTTTCTCCCGGCATTGTCACAGGTCCGACCCGGTCCGTGTCGAGCGCCTGCCGTCGACCGTGACCATACGGTGTCGTACGCCCTCGATGACCGGATCGGCGCGGGGACGCACCGGCGGATCCCGATAGGTTTGGGGGCGTGCCACTGGTCGCCGCCGCAGTCTGCCCCCATCCGCCGCTTATCGTGCCCGAGCTGGCCGGCGCCGCCGCGCCCGAGCTGGACGACCTGCGCGCCGCCGCCGACGCCGCTGTCGCACGGCTGCTCGCCGCCGGGCCCGAGGCGGTCCTGCTCGTCGGAGCAGGGCCGGAGACCGTCCGGTTCAACGCCGCCGACTGGGGTTCCCTGCGCGGCTTCGGGCTGGACCGGCCGGTGCGGCTGTGGAAGATCTCCTGCTCCGGCGCGGAGCGCCTGCCGCTGAGCCTGACCGTCGGCGCCTGGCTGCTCAACCGTTCCGGCACCGAGCTGCCCCGCCTGGCCCGGTCGGTGGCCCACGACGCCACACCGGCGCAGTGCGCGGCGTTCGGCGCGAGCCTGATCGCCGACGACGATCCGCGGGTCGCGCTGCTCGTGCTCGGTGACGGGTCCGCCTGCCGCGGCGTCAAGGCGCCGGGGTACGACGATCCGCGCGCCGAGGCGTACGACGAAGGGGTTGCGGTTGCCCTGGCCGACGCGGACACGGCGGCGCTGCGCGACCTGGACCCGGTGCTGTCGGCGCAGCTGCGGGTTGCCGGGCGCGCGCCGTGGCAGGTGCTGGCCGGAGCGGCCCGGGCGGCGGGCGGCGACTGGCGTGGTGACGTCAGCTACCAGGACGCGCCCTACGGCGTGGCCTACTTCGTGGCGAACTGGGAGCGGGCATGACCGTCGTGGCGGTGGTCGGGCCGACCGCGGCCGGGAAGTCGGCGCTGAGCATCGCGCTGGCGCACGCGCTCGGCGGCGAGGTGGTCAACGCCGACTCGATGCAGCTCTACCGGGGCATGGACATCGGCACCGCGAAGCTGACGCCGGCCGAACGCGAGGGTGTGCCGCATCACCTGCTGGACATCTGGCCGGTGACCGAGCCGGCGAGCGTCGCGGAGTACCAGGCGCTGGCCCGCGCTGCCGTCGACGACATCCTGGCCCGGGGGCGGGTGCCGCTGCTGGTCGGCGGCTCCGGGCTGTACGTGCGGGCGGTGCTCGAACAGTTCGAGTTCCCCGGCACCGACCCGGCGCTGCGGCAGCGGCTGGAGGCGGAGCTGGCCGCTGTCGGCCCGCTGCCGCTGCACGCGCGGCTGGCCGAGGCGGACCCGGGGGCGGCGGCGAGCATCCTGCCCACGAACGGACGGCGGATCGTGCGGGCGCTGGAGGTGATCGAGCTGACCGGCGCGCCGTTCACCGCGTCGCTGCCGTCGCCCACGCCGTACTACCCGTCGGTGCAGCTCGGCGTCGACCTGGACACCGCGTCGCTGGACGAGCGGATCGCGCTGCGGGTGGACCGGATGTGGGCCGACGGCCTGGTCGACGAGGTGCGGGCGCTGGTCGGCGAAGGGCTGCCCGAGGGGCGTACGGCCAGCCGGGCGCTCGGCTACCAGCAGGTGCTGCGGTTCCTGGCCGGGGAGCTGACCGAGGCCGAAGCGCACGAGGAGACCGTCCGCGCGACCCGCCGGTTCGTCCGCCGGCAGCGCTCCTGGTTCCGGCGCGACCCGCGCGTGCACTGGCTGGACTCGGCGTCGCCCACGTTTCTCGACACTGCCCTGCGGGTGGTCGCCGAGCATCGGCCATGATGGGGGCGTGGAGTTCACAAAGGGTCACGGCACCGGCAACGACTTCGTCATCCTGCCCGACCCGGACGGCACCCTCGACCTGACACCCGGCCTGGTGGCCGCGCTCTGCGACAGGCGGCGCGGCCTCGGCGGCGATGGCGTGCTGCGCGTCGTACGCGCCGCCAAGCACCCCGAGGGCGTCGCGCTCGCCGGTGAGGCCGAGTGGTTCATGGACTACTGGAACTCCGACGGCTCGTTCGCCGAGATGTGCGGCAACGGGGCCCGCGTGTTCGTCCGCTACCTGCTGGACCGTTCGCTGGCCGCCGCCTCGTCCTCGTCGTCCTCGTCGTCCTCGTCCTCGTCGGGCGGGACGCTGCCCATCGCCACCCGCGCCGGTCTGGTGCGGGCCCGGGTCGAGGGCGCGGACGTGGCGGTCGAGATGCGCCGCCCCCGGCTGTACGACACGGCGACCGCCACGCTCGGCGGGCTGACGCTGCCCGGTGCCGCGGTGGACGTCGGCAACCCGCACCTGGTGTGCGCGCTGCCCGCCGCGCTGGAGCTGACCGGCCTCGACCTGACCCGCGCGCCCGAGGTGGACGCCGGGACCTTCCCGGCCGGGGTGAACGTGGAGTTCACCACGCCCGGCGAGCCGGTGACCGGCGCCGACGCGCACGTGCTGATGCGGGTCTACGAGCGCGGCTCGGCCGAGACACTGTCCTGCGGCACCGGCGCGTGCGCGGTCGGCGCGGTGGCGTTGCGCGACGCCGGCCTCGACACCGGCACGGTGGCGGTGGACGTACCCGGTGGACGCCTCACGGTCACCGTGACACCCGACTCCTGCTGGCTGTCGGGCCCGGCGGTCCTGGTGGCCACCGGCACCCTGACCCCGTCCGCCCTGACCCCCTGACCGCGCCCTCTCCGTCTGCGGCGCCCCCCCTTCGCGGTTGATCAAGGAGTTTGCGGGGGATTTCCGGCGTCCCAGTGACACGAACTCCTTGGTCAACTTGGGGTGTTCGCGGCCCTGGCACGCGGGGCCTTGGCCGTCCGTACCATCCCGCCCTGGCGCGCTGCCGCCCGGCATGATCAACACCAGCTCGCCGAAGTGGTGGTGTCGCGGAGCCTCTGATGGCACCACCTCGGGGAACTGGTGTTGATCAAGGGCGATGATGCCGCCACTTCGGGGAAGTGGAGTCGATCAAGCCGGGGTGAGGGTCATTTGTCCGGCTTTTCCCCCCGGGGCGGGGCGCTGTTGTGGATCTTGGAAGATTGGGACCCCTCTGGCTGCCATTTCCTTCCAAGATCTCGCGTGGACGCGCGTCGGGCGACGCGCGTCCACTCGGGCGCGGGTGGCGTGCGTAGCCGAAGAAGTGCGCGCGTGTGCTGAGAAGAGCGTCTGAGCCGGGCACTCGCGTGCGGTGGAAGCCATGCCCCTGTCCCGGAAGCTGCTGGTGTGCCCGAATCGGCACGTGCACCCAGAAGCCGTGCGCGTGCCCGGAACACGCGCGCTCGTGTCTCCGACCCGGCAGGGGCGTGCCCCGCGAGGAGGCGCTGCCCTGCGAGAGGGCGCCGCGAGCGGGAGGAGCGCGTCAGGGGGTGGCGCTGGCGTTGGCGGCGATCTCGGGCAGGTCGGCCGGGCCCGGGTCGGCCGCCGGCGCCGGCGTGGCGGCCGGGTTCTGGGCGGCGGCCCGCACCGCGGCGGCCACCGCCGGGGCGACCCGGGAGTCGAAGACGCTCGGCACGATCACCGTTGGGTTGATCTTGTCTTCGCCGACCACGTCCGCGATGGCCCGGGCGGCGGCGAGCGCCATCTCCTCGGTGAACTCCTCGGCGTGCGCGTCGAGCATGCCGCGGAACACGCCGGGGAAGGCGAGCACGTTGTTGATCTGGTTGGGCTGGTCGGAGCGGCCGGTGGCGACTACTGCGGCGTACTTGCGCGCCTCGCGCGGGTCCACCTCCGGGTCGGGGTTCGCCAGCGCGAAGACGATCGAGTCCTTCGCCATCTGGGCGATGTCGTCGCCGGTGAGCAGGTTCGGCGCGCTCACGCCGATGAACACGTCCGCGCCGCGTACCGCACCGGCCAGGTCGCCGGAGTAGTTCTCCTTGTTGGTGTTCTCGGCCAGCCACTGCCAGGCCGGGTTGAGGTCCGGCAGGCCGCGGTGCAGGGCGCCCTGGCGGTCGTACGCGATGATGTCGCCCACGCCCTGGCGCAGCAGCAGCTTCATGATCGCGGTGCCGGCCGCGCCGGCGCCGGAGACCACGACCCGGACGTCCGCGAGCTGCTTGCCCACGACGCGCAGCGCGTTCGTCAGCGCGGCCAGCACGCAGATCGCGGTGCCGTGCTGGTCGTCGTGGAAGACCGGGATGTCCAGCGCCTCGCGCAGCCGGGCCTCGATCTCGAAGCAGCGTGGCGCGGCGATGTCCTCCAGGTTGATCCCGCCGTACGCGGGCGCGATCGCCTTGACGATCGCCACGATCTCGTCGGTGTCCTGGGTGTCCAGCACCACCGGCCAGGCGTCCACCCCGCCGAAGCGCTTGAACAGGGCGGCCTTGCCCTCCATCACCGGCAGCGAGGCGGCCGGGCCGAGGTTGCCCAGGCCGAGCACGGCGGTGCCGTCGCTGACCACGGCGACGGTGTTGCGCTTGATGGTGAGCCGGCGCGCGTCGGCCGGGTTCTCCGCGATGGCCATGCAGACCCGGGCCACACCCGGGGTGTACGCGCGGGACAGCTCGTCGCGGGTACGCAGCGCGACCTTCGGGGTCACCTCGATCTTGCCGCCGAGGTGCAGCAGGAACGTGCGGTCGGAGACCTTGCGGACGTCCACCCCGTCGAGCGCGGTGAGCGCGTCGACGACCTGGTCGGCGTGCCCGGCGTCGGCGGTGTCGCAGGTGAGGTCGACGATCACGTGCGCGGGGTCGGAGTCGACCACGTCCAGCGCGGTGACGATGGCCCCGGCCTCGCCGGCGGCGGTGGTGAGCCGGCCGATGGAGGAGGCGTCGGCGGGTACCGCGATCCGGATGGTGATGGAGAATCCGGCACTCGGCAGTCGTGTGTTGGCCACGAGAAACTCCTCCGTCGGCGCTGAGCGGCTCGACTGGCATTTCTACTCGCCCGCGCAGGTCGCCCGGCATCCGCCCCCGCTACCGGTCAGTAGCGTCACGGGCATAAGGCAGGTGCGCCGGGCGTTGTCACATGTCAGGATTGCTGTCACGCGCCGAAAATTCTCGGCGATGCACATAACGGACAGGAGACGCAGTTTGCGCGAGCAGGAGACCTTCCATCCCTACACCGACGACGAGCTCGAGGCCACCACGGGCGAGTACGAGCTGTCGGAGCGGCAGGCGCTGCGGCGGGTCCCCGGCCTCTCCACCGAACTCACAGATATCACCGAGGTCGAATACCGCCAGCTGCGGCTGGAGCGGGTCGTCCTGGTCGGCGTCTGGACCGAGGGCACCCAGACCGACGCCGACAACAGCCTCACCGAACTGGCGGCGCTGGCCGAGACGGCCGGCTCGCAGGTGCTCGAAGGGCTGATCCAGCGCCGGCACCGGCCCGACCCGGCCACGTACATCGGTCGCGGCAAGGTCGACGACCTGGGCGCGGTGGTGCTGTCCACCGGCGCCGACACCATCATCTGCGACGGTGAGCTGTCGCCGTCGCAGCTGCGCAACCTGGAGCAGCGCACCAAGGTCAAGGTGGTCGACCGGACCGCCCTGATCCTCGACATCTTCGCCCAGCACGCCAAGAGCAAGGAGGGCAAGGCGCAGGTCGAGCTGGCCCAGCTCGAATACCTGCTGCCGCGCCTGCGCGGTTGGGGCGAGACGCTGTCCCGGCAGACCGGCGGTAGCGGTCGCGGCGGTGGCGCCGGCGGCGGCGTGGGCCTGCGCGGTCCCGGTGAGACCAAGCTGGAGACCGACCGTCGGCGTATCCGCCACCGCATCGCGCGGCTGCGCCGCGAGATCAAGAGCATGGCGACGGTACGCCAGACCAAGCGCTCCCGACGCACCCGTAACGCGGTGCCGGCGGTGGCCATCGCCGGCTACACCAACGCCGGCAAGTCCAGCCTGCTCAACCGCCTCACCGGGGCGGGCGTGCTGGTGGAGAACGCGCTGTTCGCCACGCTGGACCCGACCACCCGCCGCGCCACCACGTCCGACGGGCGGCTCTACACGCTGTCCGACACGGTCGGCTTCGTCCGGCACCTGCCGCACCAGATCGTCGAGGCGTTCCGCTCGACGCTGGAGGAGGTCGCCGACGCGGACCTGGTCGTGCACGTGGTCGACGGCACCCACCCGGACCCGGAGGAGCAGGTCCGGGCGGTACGCGAGGTGCTCGCCGAGGTGGGCGCCGACCGGCTGCCGGAGCTCCTGGTGGTGAACAAGACCGACGCCACCGACGAGGAGACGATGCTGCGGCTCAAGCGGCTGTGGCCGGACGCCGTGTTCGTCTCCGCGCACAGTGGCCGCGGGATCGACGAGCTGCGCGAGGCGGTCGAGCGCCGGCTGCCCCGGCCGGCCGTCGAGGTGCGCGTCGTGCTCCCGTACGACCGGGGTGACCTGGTCGCCCGGGCGCACCGGCAGGGTGAGGTGCTCAGCACCGCTCACCTGCCCGAAGGCACGCTGCTGCACGTACGGGTGGGCCAGGGGCTCGCCGCCGAGCTCGCGCCCTACCGGGCGGGGGATCGGCTGACCAGCGACGAGCGGGTGGGCGCCGGACGGTGAGCCGTCCGGCGTCACCCGCCGGAAACCCGCGTCGTGCGACACTGAGCGTCATGCGGCACGTTGTCTCCTCGGTCACGCTCGCGCTCGGCCTGGTCGGCGCGGTCGTGGCGCCGGCCGGGCCGGCCCCGGCGGCTCCCGCCGCGGCCCCCGTGCTGGCCGCGGCTCCCAAGAAGAAGTGCACGGTCGAGGACAACCGCCTCCGCGAGCTGTCCGGCCTGATCGCCACCAGCAGCGGGTACGTCGTGATCAACGACGGCACGGACGACCCCAGCCGCAAGCGGGTCTTCTACCTGGACGCCAAGTGCAAGGTCGAGAAGGAGGTCCGGTACTCCGGTGACGGGCCCTTCGACACGGAGGACCTGGCGCTCGGCCCGGACCGCAAGACCCTCTGGATCGCCGACACCGGCGACAACGTGGAGAAGAAGACCCGCCGGGAGCGGGTCGCGGTCTGGACGATGCCGCTCAGCGGCGCGAAGCAGCCCGTGCTGCACCGGCTCAGCTACCCGGGCAAGGAGCCGCACGACGCGGAGGCCCTGCTCGTCGGCGACGACAACATGCCGCTGGTGATCACCAAGGACCTGTCCGGCAAGTCGGAGATCTTCACGCCGACGGTGAAGCTGAAGACCGCCGGCGACCCCGAGCCGATCCCGATGAAGAAGGTCGGCGAGGTCACGCTGCCGAAGACCGACACCGAGAACAAGCTCGGGTCGCCCGGGCGAGCGCTGGTGACCGGCGCGGCCCGTTCACCCGACGGCAGCAAGGTCGTGCTGCGCACGTACGCCGACGCGTTCGAGTTCGACGTGTCCGGCGGCGACATCGTCAAGGCGCTGACCACAGGTAAGCCCCGGATCACCCCGCTGGCCGACCCGTTCGGCGAGGCGATCTCGTACACGCCCGACGGCAAGTTGTTCGTCACCGTCTCCGACGGCGGGACGCTGGACGACTCGGATCCGATCGACATTCTCAGCTACACGCCGTCCACCAGTGGCGCGGAGGCGCTCCCGAACGGCGGCAAGGCCGAGACGAAGGCGGCCGCCGAGAAGTCCTGGCTCGAAGGGCTCTCACTCGACGAGATCACGTACCTGATCGCGGCGGTCGGGGTGATCGGCGCGCTCCTGGTCGGCGCGGGCGTCTTCGGGATCCTGCGGTCGCGGCGCAAGCCCGCGCCGCGGGCCGAGGAGCCGGAGCGCAGCGGCGAGTTCCCGGTGAACGGCGGGTTCCCGTCGGCGGAACGGCCTGACGCCCCACGCGGCGGGGTCTACGGCGGGGGCCAGGGCGGCGTCTACGGTGGCGCGGCGAACGGCGACCGTCCGCCCTCTGGCGGTGTCTACGGCGGTGGCCGGCCGGGTGGCGGCGTGTACGGCGGCGGCCCTCAGGAGGGCGGCCGTGGCCAGGGCGGTGGCCGTCCCCCGGGCGGCACCCGTCCGCAGGGTGGTGGGGTGTACGGCGGTGGCGCCCCGGCCGGCGGCGGAGGTCGCGGTGGCGGTGTCTACGGCGGTGGCCAGGGCGGCGGCGGCCAGGGCGGTTCAGGTCGTGGCGGTCAGGGTGGCGGCTACGGCGGCGGCCCGGGCGGGCCCGGTTACCGCGGGCAGCCCGGTGGCGGGCCGCGCGGAGGCGGCGGCCGGGCCGAGCCGCCGCGTCGCGGCCAGGACCCGCGTGGCGCGCGCCGCGACGACGGCTACGACGATCGGGGTCAGTACGGCCCGGTGTCCGGTGGTGGCCGGGAGTACCGGGGCGACCGCTACTGAGACGACATGGAAAAGGGGGTGACCGCGACGGTCACCCCCTTTCCGCTGCTGTGGGGTCAGATGCGGCGCAGCACCGCCACCACGCGACCCATGATGGTGGCGTCGTCGCCGGGGATCGGGTCGAAGGCCGGGTTCTGCGGCATCAGCCAGACGTGCCCGTCCCGCCGCCGGTAGGTCTTGACCGTCGCCTCGCCGTCGAGCATCGCGGCGACGATGTCGCCGACCTCGGCGTTGGGCTGCTGCCGGACGACCACCCAGTCGCCGTCGCAGATCGCCGCGTCGAGCATCGAGTCGCCCTTGACCTGGAGCATGAAGACCTCGCCCTCGCCGACCAGCTCGCGGGGGAGGGGGAAGATGTCCTCCACCGCCTGCTCGGCCAGGATCGGCCCACCGGCGGCGATGCGGCCCAGCATCGGCACGTACGCCGGGGTGGGGCGCTGCGCGCGGGCGGCCTCGTCGTCGGCCTCGCCCGGGGCCCGGACGTCGACGGCGCGTGGCCGGTTCGGGTCGCGGCGCAGGAAGCCCTTCTTCTCCAGCTCCTTGAGCTGGTAGGCGACGCTGGACGGGGAGACCAGGCCGACCGCCTCACCGATCTCGCGCACGCTCGGCGGGTAGCCGTGCCGCTCGACCCAGGTGCGGATGAACTCCAGGATCCGCCGCTGCCGGGCGGTCAGGTCGACGCTCGTCGGGTCGGGGAAACTGCTCACCACCGGCGTGACCGGGCGTACCGCCGCCGGGGCGGTGCGGCTGCGGGCGGCGCGGGGGCGGCGGGTCGCCGGAGGACCCGCCCCGTCGTTCGGCTGCGGGTTCTTCTGCCGGCTGGCCCGGTCCTCGGTCACGTCCGTCCCTCCCTGGTCGGCGCTGGGGTGCCTCGTCGGCTCGTGGTGCGTGTGGTCTGACCGTATAGGTGAGATCGGTCATTTTCAAACATCTGTACGACCTGCTGTCGGCGTGTCGTGCCGAATTCCTGGATTTCCGAACTGTTGTTCTGATAGAAGAGTACGCCGCTCGTACAGATGTTCCATTGCGGCGGGCCGTGTCCAGCGCGGGAGGCCGTCCGTTGGGCTCCTCGGCGGGGTCGCGCCGACCGTGATTCTGATGACGCGCCGGACACGCCCGCCAACTTGACCTCGCTTGGGGTTCGGCATACGGTCGACCCCTAGATGTAGTAGTCACACGGGCGTAAGTCGCCCACAGGTTGGGTTCAACTACCGAACGCACTCCCGCACCGCGCATCCGGCGACGGTCATCGGACGATGACTCCGCCGTGCCGACGTGTGCCCGGGAGTCGGTAGGTGTGCCCGCGATCGACGGAGGAGGTCGGGCCCATGCGCTGTCCGTACTGCCGGCACGCCGACTCCCGGGTGGTCGACTCGCGGGAGGCCGACGACGGCCAGCTCATCCGGCGGCGGCGGTCCTGCCCGGAGTGCGGCAAACGGTTCACCACCGTCGAGGAGGCGGTGCTCGCGGTGGTCAAGCGCAGCGGGGTGACCGAGCCGTTCAGCCGTACGAAGATCATCGGCGGGGTGCGCAAGGCGTGCCAGGGGCGGCCGGTCGACGACGACTCGATCGCGCTGCTGGCACAGAAGGTCGAGGAGACCGTACGGGCCAAGGGGGCGGCCGAGATCCCCAGCCACGAGGTGGGCCTGGCCATCCTCGGCCCGTTGCGCGACCTCGACGAGGTGGCCTACATGCGGTTCGCCAGCGTCTACCGGTCCTTCGACTCGCTCGCCGACTTCGAGCGGGAGATCGAGACGCTGCGGGCCGCCGCGCGCGCCCGGGAGGGCGCCGGTGCCGGTGCGGCGGACGCCGCCGGCGCGATCAGCTGACATTTTCGGGTTTCTGACAGGTACACGAGGCGCGGTGGGTGACCGTGCCGACGAGGGGGGCGAGGGCGTGACGACCAGCAGGTCACGGAACAAGGCCGGGGCGGGGCTGAAGATCGAGCGCGTCTGGACGACCGAGGGGGTGCATCCCTACGACGAGGTCACCTGGGAGCGCCGCGACGTCGTCATGACGAACTGGCGGGACGGCTCGATCAACTTCGAGCAGCGCGGGGTGGAGTTCCCCGAGTCCTGGTCGGTGAACGCGGCGAACATCGTGACCACCAAGTACTTCCGGGGCGCGGTGGGGACCCCGGAGCGGGAGTGGTCGCTGCGGCAGCTGATCGACCGGGTGGTCGACACCTACCGCACCGCCGGTGAGGAGTACGGCTACT
The DNA here is from genome assembly GCF_017872985.1 of Micromonospora sp. HB375. Lineage (NCBI taxonomy): Bacteria > Bacillati > Actinomycetota > Actinomycetes > Micromonosporales > Micromonosporaceae > Micromonospora > Micromonospora sp. HB375. Next base: position 1,539,453 of record NZ_JAGGJO010000001.1, read on the forward strand.
TCGCCACCCCGGCCGACGCCGAGGTGTTCGCGCACGAGCTGACCTGGATGCTGCTGCACCAGGTGTTCAGCTTCAACTCGCCGGTGTGGTTCAACGTCGGCACGCCGTCGCCGCAGCAGGTCAGCGCCTGCTTCATCCTGTCGGTCGACGACTCGATGGACTCCATCCTCGACTGGTACAAGGAGGAGGGGCGGATCTTCCAGGGCGGCTCTGGCGCCGGGGTGAACCTGTCCCGCATCCGTTCCTCGAAGGAACTGCTCTCCTCCGGCGGCACCGCCTCCGGCCCGGTCAGCTTCATGCGCGGCGCGGACGCCTCCGCCGGCACCATCAAGTCCGGCGGCGCCACCCGGCGCGCGGCCAAGATGGTCATCCTCGACGTCGACCACCCGGACATCGAGGAGTTCGTGGCGACCAAGGCGCGCGAGGAGGACAAGATCCGCGCGCTGCGCGACGCCGGGTTCGACATGGACCTGGGCGGCGCCGACATCGTCAGCGTGCAGTATCAGAACGCCAACAACTCGGTCCGCGTCTCCGACGAGTTCATGACCGCCGTGGAGAACGGTGGCGGCTTCGACCTGCGCGGCCGGCTCGACGGGCAGACCATCGAGACGATCGACGCGAAGAAGCTGTTCCGCACCATCTCCCAGGCCGCGTGGGAGTGCGCCGACCCGGGCCTGCAGTACGACGACACCATCAACGACTGGCACACCTGCCCGGAGACCGGGCGGATCACCGCGTCGAACCCGTGCTCGGAGTACCTGCACCTGGACAACTCCTCGTGCAACCTGGCCTCGCTGAACCTGATGAAGTTCCTGCGCGCCGACGGCGGCTTCGAGGTGGAGAAGTTCGTCAAGTCGGTCGAGTTCGTCATCACCGCGATGGACATCTCGATCTGCTTCGCCGACTTCCCGACCGAGAAGATCGGTGAGACCACCCGCGCCTACCGGCAGCTCGGCATCGGGTACGCCAACCTGGGCGCGCTGCTGATGGCCTCCGGCCTGCCGTACGACTCGGAGCAGGGCCGGGAGGTGTCCGCCGCGATCACCTCGCTGATGACCGGCACCGCCTACCGCCGGTCCGCCGAGCTGGCCGGCATCGTCGGCCCGTACGACGGCTACGCCCGCAACGCCGAGCCGCACAAGCGGGTCATGCGCAAGCACGCCGCCGCCAACGACGCGATCAAGCCGACCGGCACCGTGGCCACCGCCGTGCAGCGCGAGGCGACCAAGCAGTGGACGCTGGGCAACAAGCTCGGTGACAAGCACGGCTGGCGCAACTCGCAGGCCAGCGTGCTCGCCCCGACCGGCACCATCGGCCTGATGATGGACTGCGACACCACCGGCGTCGAGCCGGACCTGGCGTTGGTGAAGTTCAAGAAGCTGGTCGGTGGCGGCTCGATGCAGATCGTCAACCAGACCGTGCCGCGCGCCCTGCGCAGCCTCGGCTACCCCGAGGAGCAGGTCGAGGCGATCGTCGAGCACATCGCCGACCACGGCCACGTGGTGGACGCCCCGGGCCTCAAGCCGGAGCACTACCCGGTCTTCGACTGCGCCATGGGTGAGCGCTCGATCGCGCCGATGGGCCACGTGCGGATGATGGCGGCCGTCCAGCCGTTCATCTCCGGCGCCATCTCCAAGACGGTGAACATGCCGGAGCAGGCCACCGTCGAGGACGTCGAGAAGATCTACTTCGAGGGCTGGAAGCTCGGCCTCAAGGCGCTGGCGATCTACCGGGACAACTGCAAGGTCGGCCAGCCGCTGTCGGCGGCGAAGAAGAACAAGAGCACCGTCGAGACCCAGGCCCCGGCCGCCGAGCCGGAGAAGGTCGTGGAGAAGGTCGTCGAGTACCGCCCGGTGCGCAAGCGGCTGCCGAAGAAGCGCCCGTCGGAGACCATCTCCTTCTCGGTCGGCGGCGCGGAGGGCTACCTCACCGCCTCGTCGTACCCGGACGACGGTCTCGGCGAGGTCTTCCTCAAGATGTCGAAGCAGGGCTCGACCCTGGCCGGCGTGATGGACGCCTTCTCGGTGGCCATCTCCATCGGTCTCCAGTACGGCGTCCCGCTGGAGACGTACGTCAGCAAGTTCACCAACATGCGCTTCGAGCCGGCCGGCATGACCGACGACCCGGACGTGCGGATGGCCGCCTCGGTGATGGACTACATCTTCCGTCGCCTGGCGCTGGACTTCCTGCCGTACGACCGCCGCGCCGAGCTGGGCATCTTCACCGCCAAGGAGCGGGCCGCCCAGCTCGCGGCCGAGGCGGAGGCGGAGGCGAGCGGTGCGGACCTCACCGCGATGGCCGCCTCCGCCCCGGTCGAGGCGCCGGAGCCGAAGACCGGCCCGGTCGCGCAGCCGGCGCAGGAGATGGCCGACGTCGCCGCGGTCAAGCCCGCTCCGGTGGTGGGTTCCAGCACGGAGCTGCTGGAGGCCGTGATCGGCAAGGCCGCCGACGCGCCGCTCTGCTTCACCTGCGGCACGAAGATGCGGCCCGCCGGTAGCTGCTACGTCTGCGAGGGCTGCGGCTCCACCAGCGGCTGCAGCTGACATCGAGCTGAGTCGCATCTGTTGCGACAGCGACCGCCCGATCCTCCAGGGGTCGGGCGGTCGCTGCGGCAGGTACGAGGTGTCGTCGATCGTCAGACGGACGGGTCCCAGGCAATGAGCTGGTCGAAGATGCGGCGGTCGCCGTCCAGCTCCAGCTTCGGGGAATCCGGCGTGATGCGGCCGTAGAAGAACAGGACCAGGTCACTGGCCGTGCCCCGGGCGGAGACGAAGGCCGTGTCCCGGTCCGGGTCCTCACCGGCGGCCGGCTCGCCGAGCCGGCTGGCCTGTGCGCCGTCGCCGGACAGGCGAAGGCGCCACGAGCGGCCCTCGGTGGCGTGGTATTCGACGACGGCGGGTTCGTGCGGCCAGGCGACATCCGTCGAGCAGAGCGTGAACTGGCAGTCGTCGAAAGCGTCGAGGGCGACCTCGTCCGGCAGCGGCTCCGGGGTCCCCACGGCGAGCTGAGCGTCGTGGGTGTGCACAGCGATCTCGGCGACCTGGCGCCGAGCCCATGCACCGGAGGTTTCCGGTGACTGCGAATCACCCCACCACGTCCAGCACCGGCGGTCCGGGCCGGCCTCGCGCAGCACGCTCGTCAGCCGCTCGACGGACTCGGTCCACCAGGCCAGGAGAGCCTCGCGTTCCCGAGGCGCACCCGTGCCGTCGTCCCACACGGACTTGTCCGGGGGACCGTCGGCCGGCCCTGCGGCGACGATGGCGGCCGACCTGCGGCGGCCCATGCCCAGGTGCTGTACGAGATCGAACAGCGTCCACTCCGGACAGCTCGGCACCGGCGTGTCGAGGCTGGGCGCCGCAGCGACCGCGGCGCGGAAAGCAGTCGACCGGTCGTCGATCAGCCGCAGGTGATCGGCAAAGGTGAGATTCGTGTGCACCCGGGCTGTCTATCAGCGTTCCTCGACAAATCGACAGCGAGTTTCGCCGCGCACGCGGCGGGCGGTGCCGGCGGTCACAGCCCATCGCGTACGCGAGCTGGAATGCTCGGGGGATGAGCACGACAGACATCTATCGGGTCTTCGCCGAGCGTGAGACGCGCGGCGTGTCCCCGGCGTACGAGCGGTTGTCGCGGGTGGTCGCCGGTGACCCGGAGCTGCTCGCCCTGCTCGACACGCTGCCGCCGGCCAAGCGTCAGCCGAACCTGCTGTTCGGGGTGGTGCGGCTGCGCGGCGGGCCGGTGGACGACCCGGCGGCGTTCCGCGCGTACGTGATGGGGCACTGGCCGGACGTGGCGGCGCAGATGCGGGTGCGGGCGACGCAGACGAACGAGGCGGGACGCTGCGCGGCTCTGCTGCCGGTGCTCGCCGCGTTGCCGCAGCCGCTGGCGTTGCTGGAGGTCGGCGCCTCCGCCGGGCTGTGCCTCTACCCGGACCGGTACGCCTACCGCTACGGCGAGCACCGGCTCGGCGAGGGCGAGCCGGTGCTCGACTGTGACCTGACCGGCGCCGAGCCGCCGGAGCGGCGTCCGGAGGTGGTGTGGCGGGCCGGGCTGGACCTGAACCCGCTCGACGTCACCGACCCGGCCGACGTGGCCTGGCTGGAGGCGCTGATCTGGCCGGAGCACCGGCGCCGCCGGGACCGGCTGCGCGCCGCGGCGGCGGTCGCGGCGGCCGATCCGCCACTGCTGGTACGCGGGGACCTGGTCGACGACCTGCCCGCGCTGGCGGCGCAGGCCCCGCCCGGGGCGACGCTCGTGGTGTTCCACAGTTCGGTGCTCTACCAGGTGCCGCAGCCACGGCGGGACGCGTTCACCGCGCTGGTCCGGACCCTGCCCGGCCACTGGATAGCCAACGAGGACCCGTCGGTTCTGCCCCACGCCGACCTGCCGGAGCCGCCCACCGACGGCTTCCACAACGTCCTGGCCCTCGACGGCCGTCCCGTGGCCTGGACGACAGGCCACGGCCAGTCCCTCACCTGGTTCCGCTGACCGCCCACCCCCGCCCGGCCCGCCGTCCTCGTCGATCATGAAGTTGACGGCGCGACACGCCGATGCGGTGGCCGCTAACTTCATGGTCAACGAAGGCGGGCGGGCGGGCGGGGCGCGGGCGGGCGGGGCGCGGGCGGGCGTTGAACTAGGGTCGGCGGGCGTGACCGAACCTGCCTGGCTGGTCGAGACGCGTGCCGCCTACGACGCCGTCGCCGAGGACTACGCGCGGCTGCTGCCCGATGTGGTGGAGCCGCCGCTGGATCGGGCGCTGCTGGCCGCGTACGCCGAGACGGTCGGGCCGGGCTGGCCGGTGCTGGAAGTGGGCTGCGGCACCGGTCGCGTCACCGCCCACCTGCACCGGCTCGGCCTGGACATCGGCGGCGTCGACCTGTCGCCCGGCATGGTGGCGGTGGCCCGCCGCGCGTACCCGGAGCTGCGTTTCGAGGTGGGCTCGCTGACCGAGCTGACCGTGCCCGACGCCTCGCTGGCCGGGCTGGTCTCCTGGTACTCGATCATCCACATGCCACCGGAGCTGCTGCCCGGGGTGTTCGCCGGTTTCCACCGGGCGCTCGCCCCGGGCGGTCACCTGCTCCTCGCGGTCAAGGCCGGTGACCGGTGCGTACGGCTGGAGCGGGCGTACGGCCACGACGTCGCGTACGACGTGCACTGGCTGCCGCCGGAACGACTGGCCGCGCAACTCGCGACGGCCGGGTTCACGGTCTCGGCGACGCTGGTCCGCGCGCCGGTCGCCACGGAGCGGCAGTCCCAGGCGTTCCTGCTGGCCGAGCGGATCATCCGTGGGGGATGTTAAAAGGGGGCCCCTCCTATGCAAAAAACGTTAAGCAGGGGCCCTTCCTTACACTTCAGCGGTGCGTGACGAGCTGGCGGACCGGCCGCTTACCGAACCGCACCCGTCGCGGCTGTCGCCGGATCACCCGGGGCGGGACCGGATCCTGGCCGTGCACGCCGCCGCCCTGGCCGCCGGGGAGGCCGGCTACCTGGACCCGGAGACCGGACTGTTCGTGCTCAGCGCGGGCTTCCTGGCCCGGCGAGGGACGTGCTGCGGGCGAGGATGTCGGCACTGTCCGTACGTAACCGATTAGGGGCTTCCGTCCCCGCGCGGGCACGCCGTACGGTGTCCGACGGAACTCCGGCGGGTCGGACCCGCCGCCGACCGCGGAGGTCTCCCGTGCGTGCCCGAATCTGGCTGGCCTTGCCGGCCGTCCTGCTCGCCGCCGGCTGCGCCGAGGAAGCCCCGACGGTCGACGTGCCGACGGAACCGCGCCCACCGGTCGCGGTCGCGGCCGCCTCCTCGGGCGGCGCCTGCCGGCTGCTCGACTTCGCGGTGATCGCCGAGCACACCGGTGGCGAGTTCGACGTGGCCGCCGCCACCGAGCGGGGCGACACGCACACCTGCGTGGTGCGCGCGGCCGGGGCGGTGCTGCCGGAGCTGACGCTGTCGGTCACCGAGACGTCGATCGACGCGGCCACGTTCACCCTCGACGTGCAGCCCAGCGGCGCCACGAAGATCACCAAGCTGGGTAAGGCCGGCTACCGGCGCACGCTGCCCAAGACCGCGAAGGCGGGCCCGGTCGCCGAGGTCGGCTGGCTGGCCACCGAGGGCCGGCTCGCCACCCTACGCTGGACCGCTCCCACCGGCACCGCGAAGGCGGAGGCGGACAAGACGGCCGGCAAGCTGGTCACGCTGGCCAAGGTGATCGACACCCGCCAGCTCTGACCCGGGTCAGCGGGCCGCGACGAACACCCGGGACGCCACCTCGCGGGGCAGGCGGACCCGGTCGCCGGAGCGGTCGATGGAGACGCCGTCGCGTTCCTGCGCCACGGTCACCGTCGCGCCCGGGTCGACACCGGCTGCGTGCAACTGCCGGAGCACGTCCGAGTCGGTCTGCACACTCTCGCAGATACGGCGCACCACGACCTGGCCGGACAGGCCCGGGAAGGCCAGGTTGCGCTCGCTCTCGCCGGCCTCGACCGGCGGCTGGCCCGGGTCGCCCAGCTCCTCCAGGCCCGGGATCGGGTTGCCGTACGGCGAGCGGGTGGGGCGGTTGAGCAGGTCGAAGACCCGCTTCTCCACCGCGTCGCTCATCACGTGCTCCCACCGGCAGGCCTCTTCGTGGGCCTCCTCGTAGGGCATCCCGATCACGTTCACCAGCAGCAGCTCGGCCAGCCGGTGCTTGCGCATCACCGACACGGCGGTGTTGCGACCCGCCGGGGTGAGGCTCAGGTGCCGGTCGCCCTCGACCGTGAGCAGGCCGTCCCGCTCCATCCGCGCGACGGTCTGGCTGACGGTCGGGCCGCTCTGCTTGAGCCGCTCGGCGATGCGGGCACGCAGCGGCGGCACACCCTCCTCCTCGAGTTCGAGGATGGTGCGCAGGTACATCTCGGTCGTGTCAACAAGGTCGTGCTTCACGTCAGCGGCCTCCCGGGCACCGATGGTACCCGTTACCACCGACCATCGACGGCAGGCGAAGCCGGAGGTGGCGGCCCGGATGGTGTTGACTGGACCGCATGTCCGCCACCGCAGACCTGCTGGTCGAGCCCGACCGGCTCGCCGCCGAACTCGATCATGCCGACCCGCCGACCCTGCTCGACGTCCGCTGGCGGCTCACCGGGCCGCCCGGCCGCGCGGACTACGCTGCCGGCCACCTGCCCGGCGCGGTCTTCGTCGACCTGGACACCGAGCTGTGCGGGCGGCCCGGCGCCGCCGGCCGGCACCCGCTGCCGGACCCGGCGGCGTTGCAGGCCGCGCTGCGGGCGGCGGGCGTCCGCGCCGGTCACCCCGTTGTCGTGTACGACGGCGGCGACGGGATGTCCGCCGCCCGGGCCTGGTGGACGCTGCGCTGGGCGGGCCACCGGCAGGTGCGCGTGCTGCACGGCGGCTACCCGGCCTGGACGGCCGCCGGCCTGCCGGTCGACACCGGCGTACCCGCCCCGGCGCCGGGCGACGTGACGGTGGCGCCGGGCGCGCTGCCGGTGCTGGACGCCGCGCGGGCCGCCCGGCTCGCCGCCGCCGAGCCCGGGGTGCTGCTCGACGTACGGGCCGCGCCGCGCTACCGGGGCGAACACGAGCCGGTCGACCCGGTCGCCGGGCACGTGCCGGGCGCGGTCAACCTGCCCGCCCCGGAGTACGTCACGCAGGGCCGGTTCCCGGACGCGGACGCGCTGCGGGAGCGGTTCGCCGCCGCCGGGGTGGACGCGGGCGCGCCGGTCGGCGCGTACTGCGGCTCCGGGGTGACCGCCGCGCAGGCCGTGCTCGCGTTGCACCTGGCCGGCCGTCCGGACGCCGCGCTGTACGTCGGCTCGTGGAGCGAGTGGGTGGCCGACCCGGACCGTCCGGTCGCCACCGGTGGCACGTCCGGCCGGTGAGCGTACGTCAGGTGGGCGCACCCGGCCCCACGTGCGACGATGGCCGCATGGCCGACGACACGGTGGTGGTGTGGGACGAGGCTCTCCTCACCTACGACATGGGCGACCATCCGCTGGACCCGGTCCGGGTCGAGCTGACCATGGCGCTCGCCCGCGAGCTGGGCGTGCTGGACCGGCCCGGCGTGCGGCTGGTCAAGCCCGAGCCGGCCGACGACGCGCTGCTCACCCGCGTCCACGATCCGGCCTATCTGGACGCGGTCCGGGCCGCGCCGCGCGACCCGCTGTTCGCCGGGTTCGGCCTGGGCACCTCGGACAATCCGGTCTTCGACGGCATGCACGAGGCGAGCGCGCTGATCGCCGGCGCCACAGTGGCCGCCGCCGAGGCGGTCTGGCGCGGCGACGCCCGCCGCGCCGTGAACGTGGCCGGCGGGCTGCACCACGCCATGCCCGCCCGCGCCGCCGGCTTCTGCGTCTACAACGACCCGGCCGTGGCCATCGCCCGCCTGCTCGACCTCGGTGCGCAGCGGATCGCGTACGTGGACGTGGACGTGCACCACGGCGACGGCGTGCAGGAGATCTTCTACCGCGATCCGCGGGTGCTCACCATCAGCCTGCACGAGACGCCGCTCGCGCTGTTCCCCGGCACCGGGTTCCCGGACGAGACCGGCGGGCCGGGCGCGGAGGGCACCGCCGTCAACGTGCCGCTGCCGCCCGGGGTCGGCGACGCCGGCTGGCAGCGCGCGTTCCACGCGGTCGTGCCGTCGGTGCTGCGCGCGTACCGGCCGCAGGTGCTCGTCACCCAGTGCGGCGCCGACGGGCACCGCAAGGACCCGCTGGCCGACCTGCACCTGTCGGTGGACGGGCAGCGGGCCACCTACCGCTCGCTGCGCGCGCTCGCCGACGAGCTGTGCGACGGCCGCTGGATCGCCACGGGCGGCGGCGGGTACGCGCTGGTCGAGGTGGTGCCGAGGGCCTGGACGCACCTGCTCGCGATCGCGACCGGCGAGCCGGTCGACCCGGCCACGCTGACCCCGCCGGGTTGGCGGGACCTGGCCGCGCGGCGGCGACCCGGGCACGAGGTGCCGCTGCGGATGACCGACGACGTCGACCCGTCGTACCTGCCGTGGCAGCCCAGCGGCGAGCCGAACGCGGTGGACCGGGCCGTCGCGGCCACCCGCAAGGCCGTCTTCCCGCTGCTCGGGCTCGACCCGCACGACCCGCGCGACTGAGCCGGCGGCAGGGAGGACCGACCGGTGACCACCGTCGAACAACCGGTGGACGTGCTGCTCAGCGACGGTACGGCCGTCCAGCTGCGACAGATCCGTCCCGAGGACGCGCCCGAGATCGTGGCGATGCACGGCCGCTTCTCCGAGCGCACCCGCTACCTGCGCTACTTCTCGCCGTACCCGCGTATCCCGGAACGCGACCTGAAGCGCTTCGTCAACGTCGACCACCGCGACCGGGAGGCGTTCGTGGTGCTGGCCGGCGAGCGGATCGTCGCCGTCGGCCGGTACGAGCGCCTCGGCCCCGCCTCGCCGGAGGCCGAGGTGGCGTTCGTGGTCGAGGACGCCTACCAGGGCCGGGGCATCGGCTCGGTGCTGCTGGAGCACCTGGCCGACGCGGCCGGACGCAACGGCATCGTGCACTTCGTCGCCGAGGTGCTCCCGGCCAACGGGGCGATGCTGCGGGTCTTCGCCGACTTCGGCTACCAGGTCCAGCGCCAGTACGCCGACGGCGTGGTGCACCTGACCTTCCCGATCGCGCCGACCGAGGCGACGCTCGAGGTGCAGCGCGGCCGGGAGCACCGTACCGAGGCCCGCTCGATCGCCCGGCTGCTCGCGCCGCGCGGCATCGCCGTCTACGGCGCCAGCACCACCGGCCAGGGCGTCGGCGCGGCGCTGCTCGGGCACCTGCGCGACGGCGGGTTCACCGGCGCGATCGTGCCGGTGCACCCGAGCGCGGCGACAGTGGCGGGGCTGCCCGCGTACCCGTCGGCGGCCGACGCCGGCCAGGACGTCGACCTCGCCGTGGTGGCGGTGCCGCCGGACGCGGTGACCGACGTGGTGCACGACGCCGCACGCGCCGGTGCGCACGGCCTGGTGGTGATCTCGGCCGGGTTCGCCGAGTCCGGCCCGGCCGGTGCGGCGGCGCAGCGCGCGCTGGTCCGCGCCGCGCACCTGGCCGGCATGCGGGTGGTCGGCCCGAACTGCCTCGGCGTCGCCAACACCGACCCGGCGGTACGCCTCAACGCCACGCTCGCCCCGGTGCTGCCCGCGGCGGGCCGGGTCGGCGTGTTCAGCCAGTCCGGCGCGTTCGGGGTGGCGCTGCTGGCCGAGGCGTCCCGGCGCGGGCTCGGCCTGTCCAGCTTCGTGTCGGCCGGCAACCGGGCCGACGTGTCCGGCAACGACCTGCTGCAGTACTGGCAGGACGACCCGGCCACCGACGTCATCACGCTCTACCTGGAGACGTTCGGCAACCCGCGCAAGTTCGCCCGGCTGGCCCGGCGCATCGGCCGTAGCAAGCCTGTGGTGGCGCTCGCCTCGCTGGCCCGGCCGCCGGGCGTGGGGGAGGCGCCCGCGCTGGACGCGGCGGCGGTGAGCGCGCTGTTCGCCCAGTCCGGGGTGATCCGGGTGGACACCGTGTCCGAGCTGCTCGACGTGGGTGTGCTGCTGGCCCACCAGCCGCTGCCCGCCGGGCGGCGGGTCGCCGTGGTGGGCAACTCGTCGGCGCTGACCGGGCTGGCCGCCACCGCCTGCGCCGCTCAGGGACTGACGGTCGCCGACGGGTACCCGCGGGACGTCGGGCCGAGCGCCGGGGCCGCCGCGTACGCCGCCGCGCTCGGTGACGCGGTCGCCGACGAGCGGGTCGACGCCGTGGTGGCGGTGTTCGCGCCGCCGCTGCCGGGGCAGCTCGCCGACCCGGTGGCCGACTTCGCCTCGGCGCTGCCCGACGCGCGGGTCACCGGCAAGCCGGTGGTGGCGACGTTCCTCGCCGGGCTGGTGCCGGCCGGGGTGCCGGCGTACCCGAGCGTCGAGGAGGCGGTACGCGCGCTGGGCCGGGTCACCGCGTACGCGGACTGGCTGCGCCGGCCCGCCGGCGTGCTGCCGGAACTGGCTGACGTGGACCGGACGGCCGGGCACGCCGCGCTGCGGCCCGACGGGGCCGACGCGGCGGCGTTGCTGCGCGCGTACGGCATCGACGTGGTGGAGTCGGTCCCGGCGACCACGACGGAGGAGGCGCTGGCCGCCGCCGAGCGGCTCGGCTGGCCGGTGGCGCTCAAGGCCGCCGCCCCCGGGCTGCGGCACCGCCTCGACCTCGGCGCGGTACGCCTCGACCTGGCCGACGCCGCCGCGCTGCGCCGCGCGTACGCCGAGATGGCCCCGGTGTTCGGCGCGGAGGTGCTGGTCCAGCCGATGGTCGCGCCCGGCGTGGCGTGCGTGGTGGAGCTGGTGGAGGATCCGGCGTTCGGGCCGGTGGTCGGGTTCGGGCTCGGCGGCGTGGCGACCGAGCTGCTCGGCGACCGGGCCTGGCGGGCGGTGCCGCTGACCGACCGGGACGCCGCCGAACTGGTCGACGAGCCCCGGGCCGCGCCGCTGCTGCGCGGGCACCGGGGCGCCGCGCCGGTGGACCGGGCGGCGCTGGTCGACCTGCTGGTGCGGGTCGGGCGGCTCGCCGACGAGCAGCCCCGGGTGCGGTCGCTCACGCTGAATCCGGTGCTGGCCAGGCCGGACGGCATCTCGGTGCTGCACGCCACCGTGCGCACCGGCGCGGAGGTCGCGCGCCCCGACACCGGCCCCCGCCGCTTGTAAGGAAGGGCCCCTTATTAACGCCTCCGGTAGAGGAAGGGCCCCTTCTTAACAGCGCCCGCCCGCGCGACCCGCAGCGCCCGCCCGCGCGACCCGCAGCGCCCGCCCGCGCGACCCGCAGCGCCCGCCCGCGCGACCCGCAGCGCCCGCCCGCGCGACGGCCGCGCGCCGCCGCGCCCGACCGCGGGCGCCGCAGCGCTCAGCCGCGGGCGGAGATCTGCTGCACCGACCACCCGTTGCCGTCGGGGTCACGGAAGAAGACGAAGCCGACGTTGTCCAGCGGGTGCGGCACCGGGTGCGGGTTCTGGCCCATCACCTGGATCTCGCTCACCTCGACGCCCCGCTCGACCAGTTCGGCGCGCGCCCGTTCCAGGTCGGCCACGACGAGTTGCAGGCCCTTGAGTGAGCCCGGCGGCATCTCCGGTACGACGCCCCGGCCGAGGACGATCGAGCAGCCGGAGCCCGGGGGAGTGAGTTGCACGATCCGCCCCATCCCGCCGAGATCGGTGTCGTGGTCGACGGCGAAGCCGAGCCGTTGCGCGTAGAACTCCTTGGCCCGGTCCAGGTCGGAGACCGGTACGACCACCACTTCCAGCGTCCAGTTCATGTTGTCGCTCCTGTTGTCGAGTCGGTGTGCAGCACGGCGGTGAGCCGGTCGAACGCCTCGCTCAGGCCGCGGATCATCGGGTAGCGCAGGACGGTGTCGCGGCCCTGCGGGGTGGCGTAGCGCAGGTGGGTGACGACTGTCGTCCGGTCCGCCGAGCCGGTGAAGTCGTGCCGCACCAGCGTCTCGCCCGGGTAGGACTGGTCGTCGAAGAGTTCGGTGCAGACCAGCCGCGCCGGCGGGTCGATCTCCCGGTACGTGCCGCCCTGGGCCATCAGGTCGCCGTCCGGCCCGCGGGAGACGAACCGCCAGCGTCCGCCCACCCGCAGGTCCACCTCGCACTCGACGAGATGCCAGCCGCGTGCGCCCCACCAGCGCATCAGCAGTTCGGGGCGGGTGAAGGCGGCGAACACCAGATGCCGGGGAGCGGCGAAGTCGCGGCTGAGGCGGATCTCCCGGTCGCCGTGCAGGGTCACGGTCAGGTCGGTCACCGCTGCTCCTCGGCGGTCAGTTCGGCGAGCACCTCGTCCAGGCGCGCGTAGCTCTCGGCCCAGTAGTCCCGGTAGTTCGCCAGCCACGCCACGGCCTCCCGCAGCGGCCGGGCGTCGAGCCGGCAGGGGCGGCGCTGCGCGTCCCGGCCCCGGGTGACCAGGCCGGCGCGTTCGAGCACCTTGAGGTGCTTGGAGACGGCCGGCTGGCTCATCGCGAACGGCTCGGCCAGCTCGGTGACTGTGGCCTCCCCGGCGGCCAGCCGGGCGAGGATGGCCCGCCGGGTGGGGTCGGCGAGCGCGGCGAAGGTGGCGTCGAGCACATCCGGGGGCACTTTCATAACCTCCTGGTTGTTTAATCATTCGGTTCTATACGCTGGGAGTGCCCGGGTCAAGCGCGACAGGCCCCGGCGAACCGCCGGGGCCTGTCGCGGTAGGGGTGGCTCAGCAGGCGTACGCCTCCAGCCGGTTCGCCCGCTCCGGGTCGCGCAGCTTCAGCAGCGTCACCTTCTCGATCTGCCGGATCCGCTCCCGGGACAGCCCGAACTCGCGGCCCACCTCGTCCAGCGTGCGCTGCCGGCCGTCGTCCAGGCCGAAGCGCAGCCGGATCACCGCCTGCTCGCGCTGGGACAGCGTGGCCAGCACGATCCGGACCTCGTTGCGCAGCTCGCCGTTGGTGGCGGCGTCACCGGGCTCGGTACGCGGGTCGACGGCGGCGACGAAGTCGCCGAGCGCGCTCTCGCCGTCCTCGCCGACGGCCTGGTCCAGGCTGACCGGCTCCCGGTCGTAGGAGATCAGCTCGATCACCTGGAACTCGGGGATCTCCAGCGCCACGGCCACCTCGCTCACGGTGGGCTCGCGACCCAGCGACACGGACAGCTCACGGCGCACCCGGACCATCCGGTTGACCTGCTCGACCATGTGCACGGGGATGCGGATGGTGCGGGCCTGGTCGGCCATGGCGCGGGTGATGGCCTGGCGGATCCACCAGGTGGCGTAGGTGGAGAACTTGTAGCCCTTGGTGTAGTCGAACTTCTCGACGGCGCGGATGAGGCCGAGGTTGCCTTCCTGGATGAGGTCGAGGAAGGCCATGCCGCGACCGGTGTAGCGCTTGGCGATGCTCACCACCAGCCGCAGGTTCGCCTCCAGCAGGTGGTCCTTGGCGGCGCGGCCCTCGGCCGCGATCAGCGCCAGGTCCGCGCGCAGCTCGGCGGAGACGGGGGTGCAGGTGGCCAGCTTCTCCTCGGCGAAGAGGCCGGCCTCGATCCGCTTGCTCAGCTCGACCTCCTGCGCCGCGGTGAGCAGCTTGGTGCGGCCGATGCCGTTCAGGTACGCCCGGACCAGGTCGGTGGAGACGCCGCGCTCGTCGGTGGCGTCGAGGTCCGTGAGGGTGACGTCCATGTCCTGGTGCTCGATCATCTGCTGGGTCATCTCTGTTCTCCCCGTGTCCGACGTGCCTACCGGTCCCGTGCCGCCCACGCGGTGGGGGCCGATGACAAACAGCTTGGCGGTCGGGGCGTGAGACGGGAGTGAGGCGATCGGGGACCCGACAGGAATCCACGTGGGAATCCGGCATTCCCTTGTCCGGCGCGGTTACCGTGCCACCGACCGGCCGTCGGGGCCGGCCCGGCACTGATGATCGGAGAACGTGGTGGTCTTCAAGCGGCTCATGCAGGCGATGGGTGTGGGCGGACCGTCGGTGGAGACGGTCCTGGCCAACCCGAACTGTCGCCCGGGCGGCGTTCTGGAGGGCCGGATCCAGGTGGTCGGCGGCGACCACCCGGTGGACGTGAGCTACGTCGCGCTCGGTCTGGTCACCCGGGTCGAGGTGGAGAGTTCCGATTCGGAGTACGACGTCAACCAGGAGTTCGGCCGCGCCCAGATGACCGGCGCGTTCCGGCTGGAGCCGGGGCAGCGCTACGACGTGCCGTTCCGCTACCAGGTGCCCTGGGAGACCCCGCTCACCGACCTGTACGGCCAGCACCTGCACGGCATGACGATGGGTCTGCGTACCGAGCTGGAGGTGGCCCGGGCGGTGGACAAGGGCGACATGGACGCCGTGTCGGTGCACCCGCTGCCCGCCCACGAGCGGCTGCTGGAGGCGCTGCTGCGGCTGGGCTTCCGCTTCGCGCGCGCCGACGTCGAGCGTGGGCACATCTACGGCGTACGCCAGCAGTTGCCCTTCTACCAGGAGATCGAGTTCTACCCGGCGCCGCAGTACGCGGGCGCGATGAACCAGCTCGAGGTCACCTTCGTCACCGATCCGCAGCAGGTGCACGTGGTGCTGGAGCTGGACAAGCGGGGCGGCCTGTTCACCGAGGGCCGCGACGCCTTCGGCCGGTTCACCGTGGACCACGCCACGGCGGAGCAGACCGACTGGGCCGCCCAGCTCGACGGCTGGCTGCGGCAGTCGCTGTCCCGCCGTGGGCTGTTCTTCTAGAGATCGAGCACGAGGGTCCGGGGACCGACGTTGACGCTCTCCACCAGCATGTGGGCGCGGAAGCGGCCGGTCTCCACCTTCGCGCCCCGGGCGCGCAGCTGTTCGACCACCGCGTCCACCAGGGGTTCGGCCACCTCGGCGGGAGCGGCGGCGGTCCAGCTCGGCCGCCGGCCCTTGCGCGCGTCGCCGTAGAGCGTGAACTGGCTGACCAGCAGCAGCGGCGCGCCGACGTCGGCGGCGCTGCGTTCGTCGTCGAGGATGCGCAGCTCGTGCAGCTTGCGGGCCATCGTGGCGGCCACCTGCGGGGTGTCGGTGTGGGTGACGCCGAGCAGCACCAGCAGCCCGTCGGTGATCTCACCGGTCACCTCGTCGTCGACTGTCACCCGGGCCCGGCCGACCGTCTGCACCACCGCCCGCATCAGTCGGTCACCGGCTCGATGATGCCGCGCTCGACCAGGTGCGCCACGATCGGCCCGGCCGCCTCGGCCAGCTCGTCCGGCGCCACGTCGTGCGCGGCGGCCAGCAGCGAGAGCTGGTCGCGCAGCGGCAGCCGGCCGTCCGCGCCGCCGACCAGGGCGAGCACCAGCGGGTCGATCTCCTCCGACCAGCGCAGCCCGCGCGGCATGGCCAGGACCTGCCGGTCCACCGCCCAGCCGTCGTCGCCCATGGTGGCCTCCTGCCGGAGCTGGAGCCCTTCGGCGGCGCGGTAGCGGGCGGCGAGCAGGCCCTCGGTGTCCCGGGCGCGCAGCCAGTCCTGCCTGGTGAACCACTCGCCGATCCGGTCGCCCAGCGGCGGCTCGACCCGCTGGCGCAGGTCCTCCACCCGGACGACCGGCCGGGCGTGGCCGGAGCGGCGCAGCGAGACGATGCCGAAACCGATCGCCTCCACCTTGTGCGCGTCGAACCAGTCCAGCCAGGCCGCCATCCGCTGCGGGTCGGCGCTCTCGCCGACGTCGGTCAGCCAGAGGTTCACGTACGCCATCGGGTCGGCCACCTCGCGCTGGATGACCCAGGCGTCCAGGCCGGTGCCGGCGAACCAGCCGGTGACCCGCTCGGCCCAGTCCTCACCGGTGACGTGCACCCAGTTCGCCAGGTACTGCATGGTGCCGCCCTCGGTGAGCAGGTCCGGCGCGGCGGCGGCCAGTTCCGCGCCGATCGCGTCGCCGACCCGCCCGGAGTCCCGGTAGACGTGCGTGGTGGTGCCCGGCCCGACCACGAACGGCGGGTTGCTGACCACCAGGTCGAAGCGGCGTCCGGCCACCGGGGCGACCATGTCCCCGCGCAGCAGTTCCCAGTCCTGCCCGTTGAGCGCGGCGGTGGTGGCGGCGAACCGCAGCGCCCGCTCGGAGACGTCGGTGGCGGTGACCCGGCGGGCGTGGGTGCCCAGGTGCAGCGCCTGTACGCCGGAGCCGGTGCCGAGGTCGAGTGCGGTGTCCACGACCGGGCGTACGGCCGCCGAGATCAGCGTCTGGGTCGCGCCGCCGATGCCCAGCACGTGCTCGGCGTGCAGCGGACGGCCGGGCCGGGCGCTGGCGGGCACGTCGGCGAGCACCCACCAGTCGTCGCCGTACGGCTCCAGGTCGACAGCGGCGCGAAGGCCGTCGCCGTGCCGCTCGACGATGCCCCCGGCCAGCGCCTCGTCCAGCGCCAGCGGGGCCAGCGCGTCGGCGACCGCCGCCTCCGGCTCGGTCTGGTCGCAGATGAAGACGCGGATCAGCGTGGCCAGCCGGTCCCGGTCCTCGGTGGCGCGCAGCGCGGCCCGGTAGTCGTTGCGGGCCACGCCGCCGGTGCCCTGCGGGCCCAGGCGGTCGGCGATCCCGTTGGCGGTGAAGCGGGCGAGTGTCAGCGCGGTGCGCAGCGCGTCGACCCCGGCGGGGGAGAGCAGCATGTCGTGACGGTCCACGTGCTCATCCTGCCTCGGGCGCCGTCCGGCGTGGCGCGCACCCGCCGATCCATAACGTGGACCGTATCTATCGGCAACTATCTCTTTCATGTTTGTCGATCTCTGGTTAGCATTCCTGCCAACATCCGTCGATGGGGTGATCCGGCCACAAACCGGGCTGCCCCGGTAGGGAGCCAGACGATGCCCGACGTGTCCCTTCCCCGGCGCCGCGCGCTGCGTGCGCTCGCCGTCACGGCCGCCGCTGCGGCCTTCGCCGCCGCCGCCTCCACGCCCGCTCTCGCCGCGCCCACCGGGGAGATCCGGTACGCCGGTGCCGCCGACGCCGTCAGCGGCAGCTACGTGGTCGTGCTCAAGGGCGACGCGGTCGGCACCGCGAACACCCTCGCCGCCCGTACCGCCGTCCCGGACCGGGCCGCCGGCCTGGCCAAGCGCTACGGCGGCAACGTCGGCACGGTGTGGAGCTCCGCTCTCACCGGCTACAGCGCGAAGATGACCGCCGCCCAGGCGCGCCGGCTCGCCGCCGACCCGGCGGTCGCGTACGTCGAGCAGGACCGCGTCATGACCACCCAGGGCACCCAGACCGGGGCCACCTGGGGCCTGGACCGGATCGACCAGCGCAACCTGCCGCTGAACAGCACCTTCACCTACCCGAACACCGCCAGCAACGTGCGCGCCTACATCATCGACACGGGCATCCGCACCACGCACAGCGACTTCGGCGGCCGGGCCACCTGGGGCACCAACACGGTCGACACCAACAACACCGACTGCAACGGCCACGGCACCCACGTCGCCGGCACCGTCGGCGGCACCAAGTACGGCGTGGCCAAGGGCGTGCGCCTAGTGGCCGTCAAGGTGCTCAACTGCTCCGGCAGCGGCACCACCGCCGGCGTGATCAGCGGCGTCAACTGGGTCACCTCGAACGCGGTGAAGCCGGCCGTGGCCAACATGAGCCTCGGCGGCGGCGCCAGCACCACGCTGGACAACGCGGTGGCCAACTCGATCAACTCCGGCATCACGTACGCGCTCGCGGCCGGCAACTCCAGCGCCAACGCCTGCAACTCGTCGCCGGCCCGGGTCGCCGCGGCGATCACGGTGGGCGCCACCACCAGCACCGACGCCCGTGCCTCCTACTCCAACTACGGCTCCTGCGTGGACATCTTCGCCCCGGGTTCGTCGATCACCTCGGCGTGGCGGACCAGCGACACCGCCACCAACTCGATCAGCGGCACCTCGATGGCGTCCCCGCACGTGGCCGGCGCGGCGGCGCTCGTGCTGTCCGCCAACACCTCCTACACCCCGGCTCAGGTGGCCAGCTACCTGACCAGCAACGCCACCACCGGCAAGGTGACCAGCCCGGGCTCGGGCTCGCCGAACCGGCTGCTCTTCGTCGTCAACTGACGACACGGGTGACCTGACCACACCGTGGGCCGCGGCCCGGTGGACCTCCAGGGGTCCGCCGGGCCGCGTCACGTCAGTGAGCGGACTGACAGATCGGCAGGCTCGTCAGCCGCTGGGAGTAGTGGTCGGCCAGGGCCGGAAAACGGGCATGAGTCTCGTTCATCAGGCCGCTGTGCCACGCCTCGCGGAGGCGGTCCACCGTCCGGGCGACCGTCTCCAGTGTGCGGCCCGGATCACCGCCTGCACCGTCCGCCAGTCGGTGGAAGTGCTCCTGGTCGATGAGCGCCGGGACGGTCTCGGCACCGAGGCTGAGCGCCAACGGCGACCAGCGGTAACGGGAATAGACCGACAGTGAGTGGAAGTCGTAGACCGGAGCCAGGCGTGGCGTGCGGCCGTCCGGATAGATCAGGGCCCAGTTCTTCAGGTGCCCGTCGGTGTTTCCGACCACCAGCATCGCGACCAAGCGGCTGATGAAGTCGAGGTAGCCGTCCTCTCCGGTGAGTTGGAGGATCGCTGCGGCCAACGTGTCGTAGCTCGCGCCCGACTCGCTGTACTTGAACATCGGCCCGATGTCCGCAACCTGGGCGAAGTCCTCCACGTGGATACGCCCGGTGGTCGACCGGTCGAACCGCCGGATGAGGTAGACGAGGTCACCGGGATCGATCATTCCGTCGGGGAGACCCTTCACGGCATCCGCCCGGATCAGGTCCACCGGCGGCACCGGGAAGTCAGCCGCGCGAAGCCAACTCATCGTGAGGTACTCGTTGACGGGAAGATTTCGCAGGCCCTGGTCGGGCAGCTTCACGATCCACCAGGAACCCTGCCCGCTCACGGGAACAGCCAGGCGGTCTGCGGAGATCGAATACTTGAGCTGCACGCCTGCCAGGGAATGCCGCAGAGGATGGTTCGCTTCATCCAGCGCGTTGGAGATCACGTCATCCGCCGGCTCGACATCGGCGTGAACCGTCACCGCCCCCGGCAGGTTGCCGCCCACACGTAGCAGCAGCGTGAAGTCGCCGATGTTCCCCCCGCCCAGTTCCCGGACGATCTGGCGGCGGAGGGCACCCTCCGGCAGGAGGTTGGCGAACCAGGCGGGCAGGCCCACCCTCGCCCGCCGGATCGCCCGCGGATCGTCCTCGAAGACCTGCCCCAGCACTTGGTGCCGGGGCGAGGCGAGATCGTCGTCGTAGCTGAACTCCGAGCCGCCCTGCCGGAACCTCAGCTCGCCTACCTGTCTACCGTGCAGCCGTACTTCGGCAGTGACGACTGCCATGTCAGGCGACCGGTCGGAGAATGTCAGCCATCGCGCGGCCGTCCCGCGCGCCCCACTCGGCCATGCGGTTGACGTGCTCGGTGATGGTCCGCTCGCACGACCTGCCGCGTAGCTCGAGGAAGGCTGGCCAGTCTTCGCGCGCCAATCGTTCCTGCGCTTGCTCGTCGATCAGGTGGCTGGCGGCGACGGCCGGTTCAGCCGACGCGAGGAGCTGCGGTGACGGGCGTTCC
This sequence comes from Micromonospora sp. HB375, assembly GCF_017872985.1. Lineage (NCBI taxonomy): Bacteria > Bacillati > Actinomycetota > Actinomycetes > Micromonosporales > Micromonosporaceae > Micromonospora > Micromonospora sp. HB375. The sequence goes on from NZ_JAGGJO010000001.1 coordinate 1,559,470, forward strand.
CCGGGCGGCAGGATGAACCGGTTGGCGATCGTTCCGCCAGCGTGTCCACTGACGGCCAGGAGTGGTCTCAACGGGCTCCCTTGGTCGAGCAGGCGGCTGACGTCCAGAATCTCGCCCCGGAACGGGTCGCGAGGTTCGGCAGAGAGCAACCCGAGGGTGTTGAGCTTCGCCATCGCGTGATTGAAGTGGACCTTGTCCAGTTCCGCGACGAAATCCGGGAACTGCTGCACCTGCCGCAGCAGGTTCGTTGCCGCAGCTTGCGCGGTGGAGGTGCCGACCGCCTCGACCTGGCTGCGGATGTCCGCGACGCTCACTGCGCGGGCCCGCGTTCCAGCGACCGCGCTCCGCCAGACCCAGCGTCGAAGCAGAGTCGCCGGCCGGCCGGCCGGTACGCCGTGCAAGCGGATGAAACGGACCAGGATCGGCAGCACGTGGGAGTAGGGCAGCAGCCTGATGTGTGGGATGCCGCAGGTACCGCGGAGGAATTCGACGGCCTCACGCAGTCGTGCGGCGACCTCGCGCAGCGTCTCGCCCGGGTCGTCCCGCGGCCCGAACTCCTGGCGGAAGTCCTCCCGGAAGATGTCTCCACCTCGGTACGCCAGGACGCAGCGGAGGGTCAACCGATCGTCAAGCGCGCCGAATCCCAGGACGGCGGGAACCTGACCCAGTTCGTGCAGGCTGCTCAACTCGTCGCCGACGGCGCCGGCATGCAGAGCCTGGAAGACCTCGGACTTGGTCAGGCGTTTGCCGGTCGAGTTCATCCGCGTGAAGATCTCGAGCAGCGCGTGCTCATCGGCGGAGTGCACCACGTAGGTCGGGATCTGGTACTCGCGGATCGCTTTGGCGGCTTGGTCGGCCAGCGCTAGCTGGCTCTCTGACAGCCACGAGTTGTCGCGCATCCAGCGGAGCAGGACCGCGGTGTCGAGCAGGAAGCTGACGGGCACCCAGGTACGTGGGGGCCGTTGACGGGTGCCGGCGGTGTGAAATTCGCCGGTGTCGAGATCGAGGTGGATGCGAAATCGTGGATCGACAGCTTGGTCAGCCATGGTCAGCGCGCCGACGATGGACACGATGCGCTGCTGCCCGTCCACCACCCAGAGGGCGGCGGTTACCTCGGGAGCCTCGATGTCGAGCGGCCCCACCTGGAGCCGCTGGGCCGGTGCGGGGCGTTGCCAGAGAAGCAGATTCCCGATTGGAAATCCGCGCAACAGACTGTCGAAGAGCCGGACGATGTCCGATCCCTCCCACTTGAAGGAGCGCTGAAAGGGGGGAATCCGCACCAGCCCTGCCGTGACGTCCCGGACCAGATCTTCGGGCGTGCGGTACTCGACGCGGGGCCTCTCCAGACTCGGCACGGCAACCTCCGTTGGGACGACGCACCGAGGGTAACCGTTCTGCTCCTCGCGGCTTGTTCAGGCACTCGATGTCTCCTGTCGGAGAGTCGGCACCCACGACCGCCGACCAGAGCGGCAACCCAGGGAGACGTTCACGGGCCGCTGACGCTGTGCCCGTCCGGGCCGAAACTCCAGATGTTGCCCACGGGACGGCCCCCACGGCGGAGAACGGTTCCGAGCAGGGCGGTGAGGTCGGCCTCGACCTCGGCGAGCAGATCACCGCCGAAGACGCAGAGCGATTGGCCCCACGGGTCGCCGAACGTGCCCAGCCGCAGGTCGGCTGTGGTGAAAAGGCGGTGGTCGCCGCGGTCCGGGAAGGCGCAGCGCGGCGTAGGCGGTTGCCCCGGCCCGCCGGTCCGTCGCGGGTCGAAGTGGTATCCCTGGACGAACGGATGAAGGGCATACACGCGCTCGCCGGGGCGAACGGTGGCCCGCAGGCCGCGCTGGACGATCGACTCCAGTGCCGCGATGCCTGCCTCGTCCTCCTCGATCGCGGCGAGGTGCCAGGCCACCGACTCCGGCGGCTCCACCAGCCGAGGATGAGCCTGCGTCGCGGCCGAGAACTCCCACTGAGAGGCGAATCGCCCCCAGATCTCATCCCCCTGCGGATCGTCGAAGACCAGCACCACCGGACGCTCCCGCGCCGGCGGGTTCGGGGGAGACCAGTGGTAGGAACGGACCGTCGTCACATCATGGAAGCCCACGCCGAGAAGCATCGCCCGGAGATCACCGGTGGCCTCCGCGACAATGTATCGCCATCGGCAGCCATCCGGCGGACGAGAATCCCCCGGGTGCCGGGTACGCAGGTCGATCCAGGCCCGCCAACCGGGCAGGAATGCGGGCTCAGGCAAGGTCATGCCGCCGATGGAGACGAACTCGGTGCCGTCGACGAGGATGGCCCAGCCGGCTGCCAGAGCCCATCCGTCGAGTTCTCGCACCGCCAGGTTTCGGCACCAGCCGATGGCGTCGCCGTCCGCCTCCGACTGCGCCAGCGTCGTCCGGTGCGGGCCGGAGGCCGCAGCCATCGCCTGTACCCGCGCCAGCAGTGGGTGCTCCCCGAACGTGACCTCCCGGACGCGCTGTCCGACGGGAAGCGGAAACGGTGCGGAGGGCAGGGAGTCGATCGGAGCCACCAGCACGTGACGTTCCCAGCCGGGGGTGAATCGGGCGGCGACGAGGTGCTCGGCGAGCTGCGGTGGATCGTACGCGTGGACCTTCCACTCGACCGGCTCGCCGCTTGCGGCGAAGGCTTCTTGCTGCCGCCGGATCAGGGCGCCCAGCCCGGCCCCGGGCAGGTCACGGTGGTCCACCGTGCCGTGGGTGCCGAAATGCGCCCGTACGACGGGTCCGTCCTGCTCGAAGACGACTCCGAGTGGGCCGAGGGCCGGCGGTGTCCAGGCCCGCAACTGAGTGTCGTAGGCGGCGAGCAACTCATCGGCCACGGACGGCACCGGCTGTTCCCCCGTTCCCGTACTGGATCCGTAAGTATTCCTCCTGTGTGCCGTACGCGTGTCCCCGTCGTCGGCCGATGCGGGGTGACAGCATGTTCGCCATGACGCTGTCACTGCCCATCGACCCGCAGGCCAACGAACTTCTGGCGCGCAGCCCGCTGGCCCTGCTCCTCGGCATGGTGCTGGACCAGCAGGTGCCGATGGAGAAGGCGTTCTCCTCCCCGTACGTGCTGGCGCAGCGGCTCGGCCACGAGCCGGACGCCGCGGAACTGGCCGGGTACGACCCGGAGGCGCTGGTGGAGCTCTTCGCCCGGCCGCCGGCGCTGCATCGCTTCCCGAAGGCGATGGCGGCCCGCGTGCAGGAGGTGTGCCGGATGCTCGTCGAGCGCTACGACGGCGACCCGGCCCGGCTCTGGTCGGACGTGGCCGACGGGCGGGAACTGCTGCGCCGGGTCGGCGAGCTGCCCGGGTTCGGCCGGCAGAAGGCGCAGATCTTCGTCGCGCTGCTCGGGAAGCGGTTCGGAGTCACTCCGGACGGCTGGCGCGAGGCGGCCGGTGACTACGGCGACGCGGACGCCCACCGGTCGGTGGCGGACGTGACCGATCCGGAGTCGCTGCGCCGGGTACGCGAGTTCAAGCAGCGGATGAAGGCGGAGGCGAAGGCCGCGAAGGGCTGATCCGCCGCCCGCCGCCGCAACCGGCCCGCCGCCCCTGTCGTTTGTTGCCAGGACGGGGGACGGGGGCGGACGATGACCGAGCAGCGGGGCGGGGCGCTGCTGCGTACCGCGTCCAGCCCCGGCCGGGCCACCTTCCTGGAGCTCTTCTTCGACCTGGTCTTCGTGTTCGCGCTGACCCGGGTCTCGCAGCGCCTGATCGACGGGCTCGACGGCTCGGCCGGTGCGGTGGCCGCCGATGTGGGCAAGACCCTGCTGCTGTTCCTGGTGCTCTGGCAGGTCTGGACCCTCACCACCTGGGTGACCAGCCGGTACGAGCCGGAGCGCACGGTCATCCAGGTCGTGGTGGTCGGCACCATGTTCGGCAGCCTGGTGCTGGGGGTGACGCTGCCCCGGGCGCTGGAGGAACGGGCGCTGCCGTTCGCGCTCGCGTACGTCGCGGTGATGGTCGGCCGGCCGCTGCTGATCGCGGTGGCGCTGCGGGGGCATCCGCGCCGCATGGTCCCGCTGCGGCTGGCCGCCTGGGCGGGATTCAGCGCCCCGCTCTGGCTCGCCGGCGCGCTGATGCCCGGTCCGCGCCTGGCGCTGTGGGTCGTCGCGCTGGCGGTGGACCATCTCGGCACGCTCCTGGGCTGGCCGCTGCCCCGGCTCGGGGCCTCGCGGGTCCGGCAGTGGCTCGTCGCCGGGGAGCACCTCGCCGAGCGCTACCAGCAGATCTTCCTCATCGCGCTCGGCGAGTCGATCCTGGTGATCGGCGTGACCTACAGCGGCAAGGAGTTCTCCGGCGACGCCGCGGTGGCGTTCGCGATCTCGTTCGTGATCACGGCGTTGCTCTGGCGGATCTACTTCTACCGGGCCGGTCACCTGCTCGCGCAGGCGCTGCGGACGGCCGGCACGCCGGGACGGCTGGCCGAGTCGGCGGCGCAGACCCACCTGTTCATGGTGCTCGGGGTGATCGGCGCGGCGGTCGGCTACGAGTTGGTCATCGCCCACCCGTACGACACGGCCCGGCCCGACTGGCTGGTCTTCGTGGTGGGCGGTCCGGCGCTGTTCCTGGCCGCCCGCTCCCGGTTCGAGTACGAGATCTTCGGCCGGGTGTCCCGCCCCCGGCTCGCCGGGCTGCTGGCCCTGGTGCTGCTCCTGCCCGCGCTGATGGCCGTGCCGGCGATGTTCGCGCTCGGCGCGGTGGCCGTCCTGCTGGCGCTCGTCGCGTTCGCCGACGCCCGCCGGGCCTGGCACCGGCCGCCGGAGTCCTCCGCCTCGCCGATCGGGCGGGAGGCGCTCGGCGAGGGTGGCCCCGAGGCGTGAGTTGTCAGGCGGCGGTCGGGCGGGACAGCGAGGCCAGCGCGCGGCGTACGTCGGCCAGCGAGACGGTGGCCGAGTCGTCCAGGTCGGCCAGGCCGGCCTCGATCCACTGCCGCATCAGCGTGGTCACGCCGATGCCGCGCGCGTCGGCGGCGGCGCGGACGCGCTCGTACGTCTCCAGCGGGAGCCGGACCGACCGGCTCACCATCGGCACGTCGGTGTCGGGGGTGGGCAGTTGGGCCGGTGACGTGTCGTCGATCAGGTCGGCGAACGTGTCGCCCCCGGCGTGGAACCGCTTGGTCGCCTCGTCACGGTGCATCGTGACCGCCTCCTCGTCGGCGTGAGTTCCGCACCGCCTCGTCGTAGCGCTTGGCCTCGACGTCGCTCAGTTCGCGGGCGGAGAGGATGTCCCAGTCGTTGTCGGTGCCGTCGGCCTCGGCCAGCAGCACGGCGAGTCGCCGGCCGCGGTGCTCGGTGGCGTAGACCACCATCACGTCGTCACCGAGGTGCCGGATGACCCGGTGCCTGCTGTGCAGGGCCTCCCAGACTTCCCCGGGTGTGACGTCGTAGACCCGCAGGTTCGCCAGCGCCTCGTCGGTGAAGCTGAACCGGTTGGCCACGGATTGAAGCGTACCACCCACGTAACACGCGACCGCTCGTCACGAATTTCGCCGATCATCCGTCCGGAGTGACAGGATGGGCCGTATCCCCTCGTAGGAGGTCCGTGGTGAAGCGTCAGGCGTACCAGCCGATCCTGATCACCGACGCCCCGCGCAGCCAGGACGACCAGCTCAACAGCCGGCAGAAGCGTTACGTGCTGATGATGGCCATCCGGGTCGCGTGTCTGGTGGCGGGCGCGATCCTGGTCGGCGCGAAGGCACCGCTGCTCTGGCTCTGGCTGCCGCTGTGCGCGCTCGGCATGGTGCTCGTGCCCTGGCTCGCCGTGCTGCTCGCCAACGACCGTCCGCCCAAGGAGGAGCACCGGCTGGCGAACCGGTTCCAGAACCGGCGCCGCGAGGAGCCCGCACCCACCGCCCTCACCGCCGAGGAGAACCCGCACAAGATCATCGACGCCGAGCCCTGACCGGCCCGGGCGGAGCACCCGCCCGGACCGGCCACCGCCGTCAGGGCGCCGGGCGGGCGCCCACCGTCGTCACGGCGAGCGCGCCCAGGTCACCGGCGCGGGCCAGCGCGGCGCGCGGGTCGGCGCCGGCCAGCCACGCGGTGAGCAGCCCGGCGGCGAACGCGTCCCCGGCTCCGGTCACGTCCACCACGTCCACCCCGGGTGCCGGCGCGAACTCCACCACACCGCCGCGCTCCACCCACACCGCGCCCGCCGCGCCGCGCTTGACCACCACCCGGTGCGCCACCGCGGTCAGCGCCCGCGCCTGCGCCGCCGGGTCCAGCCCGCCGGCCAGCACCGTCGCCTCGTCCGTGTTGACCAGCAGCAGGTCGACGTCGCGTACCCAGGTCAGGAACGCCCCGCCGACGCGCCGCAGCGGCGCCGCGGACGCCGCGTCGACGCTGACGGTCAGCCCGCGCTCGCGGGCCGTGGCCAGCGCGCGCAGGCCGGCGCCGCGCGACCCGACGTCCAACAGGGTGTACGCGGACAGGTGCAGATGCCCGGCGTCGGGCGCGGCGGCCAGCGCCGCGTCCACGTGCGCGGCGGTCAGCCGCAGGTTCGCGCCCCGCTGACTGATCATCGTGCGCTCCCCGTCGTGGGCGAGCACGATGACGGTGCCGGTCGGGTAGCCCTCGTGCCGCTCCACCGCGCAGTCCACACCGATCCGGGTCAGCTCGGCCACCCGTTCCCGGCCGGTCTCGTCGTCGCCGACGGCGGCGACCAGCGTCACCGCCGCGCCCTGCCCGGCGAGCCAGGCCGCGGTGTTCGCCGCCTGCCCGCCGCCGCTGAACCGGATCCCGGCCGCGGTGTCCGAGCCGGTCGCGAGCGGCCCGGACAGCACCGCGAGCACGTCGGTGATCACGTCGCCGACGACGACGATGCGCGGCGTGGCGCTCATGGGGCGCGACGGGTCGCCGCGGCGACCGCGATCCGGGCCGCGAGGTCGGCGTTGCGCAGGATGATCCGGACGTTCACCGCCAGGCTGGCGCCCTCGGTCGCCGAGTGGAAGTGCGACAGCAGGAACGGGGTGACCGCCTTGCCGGTGATCCCCTCGCGGGCCAGCGCGGCCAGCCCTTCGGCGAGCGTCCGGTCGTGCAGCGCCGGGTCGAGCTGCTCGTCGGCGGGCAGCGGGTTGGCCACCACCAGGCCGCCGTGGTGCACGCCGTGCGCCGCGCGGGCGGCCAGCACGTCCGCCACCTGCTCCGGCGACTCGACCGACCAGTCCAGGTCGAAGCCGGCGTCGGTGAGGTAGAAGCCGGGGAAGCGGCGGGTGCGGTAGCCGACCACGCCCACCCCGAGCGTCTCCAGCCGCTCCAGCGTGGCGCCCACGTCGAGGATCGACTTCACCCCGGCGCAGACCACCGCGATCGGGGTCCGGGCCAGCGTGACCAGGTCCGCCGACTCGTCGAACGTCTGCGCCGCCTCCCGGTGCACGCCGCCGAGCCCGCCGGTGGCGAACACGCCGATCCCGGCCGCCGCAGCGACCGCGTTGGTGGCCGCGACGGTGGTGGCGCCGTCCGCGCCGGTGGCCGCCGCCGGGGCCAGGTCGCGGACCGAGAGCTTGCTCACGCCGTCGACGGTGGCGAGGCGGGTGAGCTGGGCGTCGTCCAGCCCCACCCGCAACTCGCCGGCGACCATGCCGATGGTGGCCGGCACCGCGCCCGCGTCCCGTACCGCCTGCTCGATCTCGCGCGCCACGCGCAGGTTGTCCGGCCGGGGCAGCCCGTGCGAGACGATCGTGCTCTCCAACGCCACGACCGGGCGGCCGTCGCGCAGGGCGTCGGCCACCTCACTACCGAGACTGATGTGAAAGTTGGTCACGTCGGCTACCGTACGGCCCGCTCCCGCCCGGGGCCCAGGTGGACCAGGACGGACCGACCTGGAAAACTGGAACGCCGGAGGTGGAGTCGTGAGCACAGAGGTTCTCGAGCGTCCCGAGCTGAAGGACGCGGACACTGGTCCGGAGATGTTCCACTACGTCCGTAAGGAGAAGATCGCTGAGAGTGCCGTCATGGGCACCTTCGTGGTCGCGCTCTGCGGCGAGACGTTCCCGGTCACCAAGGCGGCCAAGCCCGGCTCGCCGGTGTGCCCGAAGTGCAAGGAGATCTACGACTCGTACGCCGAGTGACAGCGGGCGGCTCCGCCGCCCCTCGACGTAACCTGCGGCGGTGACCACCTCCACCGCCCTGCTTGTCGCCGACCTCACCGGCGTGGCGGTCTTCGCCGCCTCCGGCGCCTCCGCGGCGGTGGCGAAACGGCTCGACCTGTTCGGCGTCGTCTTCGTCGGCGTGGTCGCCGCGCTCGGCGGAGGAATCTTCCGTGACCTGGCGATCGACGAGGTGCCCCCGCTGGCGTTCGCCGACTGGCGGTACGCCGCCACCGCGTCCGTCACCGCCGCCGCCGTGTTCTGGCTTCACCCGCAGCTCGCCCGGCTGCGCACCACGGTGCTGGTGCTCGACGCCGCCGGCCTCGGCCTGTTCACCGTCATCGGCACGCTCAAGGCCCTCGACGCCGCCGTGCCCCCGGTCGGCGCCTGCATGATCGGCATGCTCACCGCGATCGGTGGCGGGCTGGGCCGCGACCTGCTCACCGGCGAGATCCCGGTGGTGCTGCGCCGGGAGATCTACGCCCTCGCCGCGCTCGCCGGCGCGGTCACCGTGGCGCTGCTGTCGGCGTCCGGACAGGCGACCGCCGTGCCGCTCACCGCCGCCGCCCTGCTCGTGTTCGGGCTGCGCCTGATCGCGCTGCGCCGACGCTGGTCCGCGCCGGTGGCGACGCTGCGGCCGCCGCGCACCGGCACCCGGGGACCACTGCCCTGACCCGCTTCCCACCGGGGTGGGCGGATGTGACAGGCGTGGCGTCGAGTGGGGCGTACGGCCCGCGCTGGTTATGCTGAGTCCGCCTTCGCGGCACCGGATGCGCGAGGGCGTTTTCATGGGCGGCGGCTCCCGTGGCCCCGGTCGGGCCCGCCGCCGTCCGCGGCGGAGAGGAGCTACGCGTGCCACCGCGGATGCCGGCGCTCGACACGTTCCCGCCCCTGCGCGCCTGGCAACGCAAGGCGCTCGTGGAATACCTGCGCCGCCGGACCGAGGACTTCACAGCGGTCGCCACGCCCGGCGCCGGTAAGACCACGTTCGCGCTGCGCATCGCCGCCGAGCTGCTCGCCGACGGCACCGTCGAGGCGGTCACCGTGGTCGCGCCGACCGAGCACCTGAAGACCCAGTGGGCGCAGGCCGCCGCCCGGGTCGGCATCCAGCTCGACGCCGCGTTCCGCAACGCCGACCTGCACTCCGCCGCCGACTTCCACGGCGCGGTGGTCACGTACGCGCAGGTGGGCATGGCGCCGCAGGTGCACCGGCGGCGCACCATGACCCGACGCACGCTGGTCATCCTCGACGAGATCCACCATGCCGGCGACTCGCGTACCTGGGGCGACGGCGTCAAGGCGGCCTTCGAGCCCGCGGTACGCCGGCTGATGCTCACCGGCACGCCGTTCCGCTCCGACGACAATCCGATCCCGTTCGTCAGCTACGAGCGCGGCGGCGACGGGCTGCTGCGCTCCCGCGCCGACTCGGTCTACGGCTACTCCGACGCGCTGCGCGAGGGCGTGGTCCGGCCGGTGCTGTTCCTGGCGTACTCGGGGGAGACCCGGTGGCGCACCAACGCCGGTGAGGAGCTGGCGGCCCGCCTCGGCGAGCCGATGACGCAGGACCTGATCGCCCAGGCGTGGCGTACCGCGCTGGACCCGGCCGGCGACTGGATGCCGCAGGTGCTGCGCGCCGCCGACGCCCGGCTCAGCGTGCTGCGCGACAACGGCATGCCCGACGCGGGCGGCCTGGTCATCGCCAGCGACCAGCAGGTGGCCCGCGCGTACGCGAAGCTGCTGGAGCAGGTGACCGGTGAGAAGGCAGCCGTGGTGCTCTCCGACGACCAGGGCGCGTCCGCGCGGATCGCGACGTTCGCCGCCTCGCAGCAACGGTGGCTGGTAGCGGTGCGGATGGTGTCCGAGGGCGTCGACATCCCCCGGCTCGCGGTCGGCGTGTACGCGACGAGTGCCAGCACCCCGCTGTACTTCGCGCAGGCGATCGGCCGGTTCGTCCGGGCCCGCCGTCCCGGCGAGACCGCGTCGGTGTTCCTGCCCAGCGTGCCGCACCTGCTGGGGCTGGCGAGCGAGATGGAGGCCGAGCGGGACCACGTGCTCGGCAAGCCGAAGGACCGCGAGGGCTTCGACGACGACCTGCTGGAGCGCGCCCAGCGCGACGACGGCGCCAGCGGCGAGCTGGAGAAGCGCTTCGCCGCGCTCTCCGCGACCGCCGAGCTGGACCAGGTCATCTTCGACGGCGCGTCCTTCGGCACCGCCGCCCAGGCCGGTACGCCGGAGGAGGAGGAATATCTCGGCCTGCCCGGTCTGCTCACCGCCGACCAGGTCTCGCTGCTGCTGACCAAGCGGCAGGCCGAGCAGCTCGCCGCGCAGAAGCGCCGGGCCGCCCAGCGGACCGCTGAGCCGGCCGCTGCGGCCCCGGCGGCGGCGCCCCCACCGATGAGTGCCGCCCAGCGCCGGGTGGCGCTACGGCGGCAGCTGAACGCTCTGGTGGCCGCCCGGCACCACCACACCGGCCAGCCGCACGGCAAGATCCACGCCGAGCTGCGCCGGATCTGCGGCGGCCCACCCAGCGCGCAGGCGACGATCGAGCAGCTCGAAGAGCGCATCGCCACCGTGCAGACCCTGTAAGGAAGGGCCCCCTGTTAACGCCTCCGGTAGAGCAGGGGCCCCTTCTTAACACCGGGCGGCGCAGGCGGCACCGGCACGAAAAACCGGCCGGAGGCGACCCGCGTGGGTGCCTCCGGCCGGTTATGTCGTGATGTGGATTTCCTGTCGGACCTCAGTTCGCCATGAGATCGGCGCCACGCCAGCTGAACTCCGGGTCCGACGCGTAGCGCACGGTGATCTTCACGAGATCCTCCGCGTACTTGTTCGCGTGGTGCCCACAGAACACCAGCTCACTCCCACCCGCCAGAGTGATCCGGAGCTTGCCGGCAGCATTGCAGCGGTCGCACCGTTCATCGGCGGCCGGGGGGCTCACCGTCTCGGGCGGCGGCGTGAGGGTCGGGGTCATCGCCTTCCTCCTCTGGTCGTCACCGATGAACACTCTCTTCGGTTGCTCACCTATCGTGCAACACCCATCTCGGGCCCTGCCTTCCCTGTGTGCCCGCGGGGGACCGAGGTCACACATGGCGTGGGGGACAGTGTGCCGTGCACCAAGGGTGCCACGTCAACGATCACAAACAGGCAACCGATCGATCACTGATGAGTGTTCTACGGCTGGTGATCAAACCGGCACGAATTGTTGACGTACGCGGTCAGTCCAGGTAGTCGCGGAGCACCTGGGAACGCGAGGGGTGCCGCAACTTGGACATGGTCTTCGATTCGATCTGCCGGATGCGTTCCCGGGTCACGCCGTACACCTGGCCGATCTCGTCCAGGGTGCGCGGCTGACCGTCGGTGAGGCCGAAGCGCAGGCGCACCACGCCCGCCTCACGCTCGGACAGCGTCTGGAGGACCTGCTGGAGCTGGTCCTGCAGCAGCGAGAACGACACCGCGTCGACGGCGACGACCGCCTCGGAGTCCTCGATGAAGTCGCCGAGCTGGCTGTCACCCTCGTCACCGATGGTCTGGTCGAGCGAGATGGGCTCCCGGGCGTACTGCTGGATCTCCAGCACCTTCTCCGGTGTGATGTCCATCTCCTTGGCCAGCTCCTCCGGGGTGGGCTCGCGGCCCAGGTCCTGGAGCAGCTCGCGCTGGATCCGGCCGAGCTTGTTGATCACCTCGACCATGTGCACCGGGATGCGGATGGTGCGGGCCTGGTCGGCCATGGCGCGGGTGATGGCCTGGCGGATCCACCAGGTGGCGTAGGTGGAGAACTTGTAGCCCTTGGTGTAGTCGAACTTCTCGACGGCGCGGATGAGGCCGAGGTTGCCTTCCTGGATGAGGTCGAGGAAGGCCATGCCGCGACCGGTGTAGCGCTTGGCCAGCGAGACCACCAGGCGGAGGTTGGCCTCCAGCAGATGGTTCTTGGCGCGCTCGCCGTCCCGGGAGATCCACATCAGGTCGCGCTGCAGGTCGCGGACCAGCTTCTCCTCGCCCTCGTCGGCGGCGCGCAGCCGCTCGGCGGCGTAGAGGCCGGCCTCGATCCGCTTGGCCAGCTCGACCTCCTGCTCGGCGTTGAGCAGCGGAACCTTGCCGATCTGCTTGAGGTACGCCCGCACGGAGTCGGCGGAGGCGGTCAGCTCGGCGTCCCGGCGCGCCTGCTTGAGCGCCTCGGACTCCTCGTCGTCCCACTCGAAGTCGTTGTCGGTGGCGGAGCTGGCCGCGTCGGCCTCGGCGGCCTGGGTCAGCTCGGCCGGCTCCTCGACCACCACGTCCTCGATCTCGGCGGCCAGCTCCTCCGGGTCGATCTCGCCGTCGGGGCCCTCCGCCTTGCCGCCGGCCTTCCCCGGCTTCGCCGCGGCGGTCTTGGCGGCCACCGTGGCCTTGGTGGCGCGGGTCGCCTTGGTGGCCTTCGCCGGGGCGGCGGCCTTGGCGACGTCGGCCGTGGTGGCCTTGCGCGCGGTCGCCTTCCGGGGGGCCGGGGCGGCGGGCGCCTCCTCGGCGGCCGGCGCCTGCTTCGGGGCGGGCGCGGCGGCCTTCTTCGTGGTCTTGGCGGTGGTCGCGCGGGAGGCCGGGGTGGCGGACCGGGCGGCGGCGACGCGGCGGCGGGTGCTCGCCGAGCCGTCCACCACCACCGTCACGCCCGCCTCGGAGAGCGCGCGGAGGATCTTCTTGGCCTGGGCCGGGGTCACCTCAGCGGACTCGACGGTGCGCGCGAGCTGGGCCGACGTGAGCTGACCGCCGGCGCTCTGCGCGTGGGCGATCAGGGTGTCGGTGAGCGAGCGAACGTCGGCGCCGGTCTGGCGGGGATCTGTCACGAAGACCTTCCGGAGGCGAAAAGAGCGAGCACGGCCGGGTCGTCCGGCGCAGCATGGGACGGCCGTGCCGGGCGAGTCGTTGAGGACCCCCGTGTCCCGGGCCGTCCGGTCGCTGGCGGTCCGTGGCGCGTGGGCAGGGTGAATTGTAACGCCGTCTGCCGCGATCATCCCGCGCCGCACGGCGGACCGGCGGTCCGGGACCGCCGAATCGGCGCAGATGTGGACTTTGTAAGGATGATACCCGCGCACGGGTGGGCCGGTCCCGATCGTGCGGGAAGGGGACAAACATGATCACCGCGACGCCTACGGCGCGGGAGTTGCTCACGATCGCGGTCGAGGTGGCCCGGGAGGCCGCCGCCACCGCGTACCGGATGCGGGTCGAGGGTGTCTCGGTGGCCGCGACGAAGAGCACGGTGACCGACGTGGTCACCGCCGCCGACCGGGCGGTGGAGCGGCAGGTGCTGGCCGCGCTGCGGCAGCGGCGGCCGGGCGACGCGGTGCTGGGCGAGGAGTACGGCGCGGGGGAGACCGGCCCCGCCGGCGCCGACGGGGTGCGCTGGATCCTCGACCCGATCGACGGCACCGTCAACTACCTGTACGGGCTGCCCTACTGCGCGGTCTCGCTGGCCGCTGAGGTGGCCGGCGAGGTGGTCGCCGGGGTGGTCCGCAACGTCGTCACCGGCGAGGAGTGGACCGCGACGCTCGGCGGCGGCGCCTGGCGCGACGGGCAGCGGCTGAGCGGCTCGACCGCGACCGATCTCGGCCAGGCGCTCGTGGCCACCGGCTTCGGCTACGACGCCGGCCGCCGGGCCCACCAGGCGCGGGTGGTGACGGAGCTGATCCCGCACATCCGGGACATCCGCCGGATGGGCGCCGCCGCGCTCGACCTCTGCCTGGCCGCCGAGGGGCGGGTGGATGCGTACTACGAGAAGGGCCTGGCCGACTGGGACCTGGCCGCCGGCGGGCTGGTCGCCCGGGAGGCCGGGCTGCTGGTGACCGGCCTGTCCGGCCGCCCGGCCGGACCGGACCTGGTGCTCGCCGCGCCGCCGGCGCTGCACGGGCCGCTGCACGCCCGGCTGGCCGACCTGGATGCCTCCGGCGGGCCGTGACCTGCCCCGCACACGCGACAGGGCGGCCCTCCCGGAGGAGGACCGCCCTGCGTCGTCGGGCCGCCGGTCGCCTACTTCTCGACCGGCTTCGGGCAGGTCTCCGGCGGCGCCTGCGGGGCGCCCAGGTCGCCGAGCGACTGGTTGACCTCGGTGGTGGTGGCGAGCTGCTGGAACTGGTTGCCCAGGACCACGTCGACCACGTCGTCCTTGCGGTTCGCGTCGAACTTCTGGCTGGCCTCGTTCAGGAAGTACGCGCGCAGCAGGTGCGCCGACCCCACGGCGTTGGGCCCGAACCGCAACTCGGCCACGCCGTCGAACGCCTTCTTCTCGTTGCCGACCTTCTTGACCTGGAACTTGCGGTTGCGGAAGTCGTCCGCGACGCTGCCGGCCCGGCCGGCCTCGTCGGTGGCGTTGTAGACGTTGATCTTGACGTCCTTCTGCTCCCGCAGCCGCAGGTCGACCAGCGGCCAGCCGTCCGGGCAGGCGGCCGCCGTACCGGCTGTGCCCTGACTGTCCTTCAACACGGCGACGACCACGACGACCAGGGCGACGACCGCCAGCAGTCCGACGACAACGAGTGCCCGCACTCGCGCAAAACTCATCCTGGGCGCTCCCCGGACAGTGATTGGGTGGTGGCGGGCGACGCGGTCGGGCCGCGACCGGTCGGCCGTCCAGTACGCCGCTGAGGTTAACCGTTGTCCGGCTCAGGCGTGGAAACAGTCCGACATACCGGCGCGCCACGCGGTGAACCGGTAGGACTACCCCTATCTTCGTGTCGCCTGAGTCACATTGGGAACAACTTCGGGCGCCGAGGCGTACATCTCCCCCGCGAGGGCGGTATACATGCCTCGCCCACAGGGGGGTAAGGTTCCGCGCTCACCGGGGGCATTTCGCACCGGCGAGCCCGGCCCACCGCTCGTCGGGTCGGGTGCCCGACAGAGATGGTGGCCGGTCAGGGGAACCGAAACGGCGTCGTCCGGCGTTACAACCGGCAGCGACAATATCGATATTGGAGAGTGAAACCGATGGCCACCGACTACGACGCCCCGCGTCGCGACGAGGTCGACCTCGGCGAGGACAGCCTCGAAGAGCTCAAGGCCCGGCGGGTCGACTCACAGTCGGGCGCCGTGGACGTCGACGAGGCCGAGGTGGCCGAGAGCTTCGAGCTGCCCGGCGCCGACCTGGCCGACGAGGAGCTCACGGTCAAGGTCCTTCCGATGCAGCAGGACGAGTTCCGGTGCGCCCGCTGCTTCCTGGTCCACCACCGCAGCCAGCTGGCGGTCGAGCGCAACGGCGACCTGATCTGCCGCGAGTGCGTCTGATCCCGACCGGGGACACCAGCGGCGGCCTCCTCGACGGGGCCGCCGCTGTTCGAGCCGCCGCCGTGCGCCGGTGGCCGGTTGCTGCTTGACTCGTTACGGGCGGCTGCCACGCCGCGCGGAGCAAGGAGGGCGGACGGGTGAGCGAGCGCAGCGAGGGGACCGGCGCCGACCGGACCCCGGCTCCAGCGGCGAGACCGGCACCGACCGGGCCGGATGCGACACCGACCGGCTCCGCCGTGCCCGCACCTGGCGGCTCCACCGTGCCGCCGGCCTCCACCGAAATCGCCGCGACGGCGGCCACTACCGGCTCCGGTTCGATGTCCGGTGAGCCGGGCGCGGACGCCGGGGAACTCGGCGCGACGGTCGCCGCCCTGACCGCCGACGACATCGCCCCGGCCCGCCGGCGGCAACTGCTGACCCGGCTGGTCGGGCAGGCCCGCGCCCGGGGGATCACCGACCTGTTCAAGCCGCGGGCGGCGGTGCGCTGGATGACCGACACGGTCGCCGAGATCGCCCCGCACGTGCCGATCCGCGACCTCGCCACGCTGCGGCGGCACTTCCCCGGCCTGGACGACGACGCGCTCGCCGACCGGCTGGTCCGCAACGCGTCCCGGGCCACCGCCGGGGTCGGCGCGGCCGGCGGCGGAGTGGCAGCCGTCGAGTGGGCGGTGACGCCCACGCTGCTCTCCGCCCCCGTCCTGCTGGCCGCCGAGACGGTCGCGGTGGTGGCGATCGAGCTGAAACTCATCGGCGAGCTGCACGAGGTCCACCGGGTGCCGCTGCCGGCCGGCGGCACCGGCCGCGCGGTGTCGCTGGTGCAGTCCTGGGCCACCCAGCGCGGGGTCAACCCGATGATGCCGGGCGTCGGAGTGAGCGCGGTGCTCGGCACCGCCGCCCGCCGCGAGCTGCGGGACAGTCTGATGCGCCGATTCGGGCGCAACCTCACCACGCTCGGGCCGTTCCTGACCGGCGCCGCCGTGGCCGGCTACCTCAACCGCCGGGCCACCCGCGCGCTCGGCGAGCAACTGCGCAAGGACCTGCGGCGGACCGCCCGGGCACTGCCGGACAAGCCGTCCTGACCGGCGGCGGACCGGCCGCTCGCGGGCGGCGTCGGGTCAGGCCGCCTCGGGGCGGCGTCGGATCAGGCCGCGTCGCGGGCGGCCAGGACGGCGGCCGCCAGCTGGACCGGGTGCCGGGTGCTGACCACCCAGAACGGGGTCGGGTCCTCCGGGTCGTCCAGCACCACCTGCACGGCGCCGTCGATCCACGGACGCTGCACCACGAAGGCCAGCGGGTCGGAGCCGACGCCGAGCACCTCGCGCCGGCCGGCCGCGTCCAGCGGCACCACGTCCGCGACGTACCGCACCGGGAGGTGGGCGTCGTCCACCCGCAGCTCGCCGTCGCGCACCTCGACCCGGATCCGGCCCAGCCACCACAGGGCGGCCACTGCGGCGGGGATCAGCAGCACGAACGGCAGCCAGGCGCGGACGCCGGTCGCGCCCATCCACAGTTCGACCGCGAGCAGCGCGGCCGCGGCCAGCCCGAGCGGCCAGGCCCACCAGGGCAGACCGAGGCGCTCCGCGTACGGCGCGGCGGTGGCCGGCGGCGCGGCCGGAGATGACGACTGACGCACACTGACGAGGGTACGGCGCGTCGCGGGCCCGGCAACCGGCAGGATGACAGGGCACCCCCGCAGGACCGGACGGAAGAGGATGACCGTGACAGACGTCGTACCCGTGCCCGTGCGACTGCTCGACCCGGAGCTGCCGCTGCCGGCGTACGCCCATCCCGGTGACGCCGGCGCGGACCTGGTGGCCGCCGCGGACGTCGAGCTGCCCCCCGGCGGCCGGGCCCTGGTGCCCACCGGCGTGTCGGTGGCGCTGCCCGACGGGTACGTCGGGCTGGTCCACCCCCGATCCGGTCTGGCGGCGAGGCTCGGCGTGACGGTGCTCAACGCGCCCGGTACGGTCGACGCCGGCTACCGGGGTGAGATCCTGGTCAACCTGATCAACCACGATCGGGACACGCCAGCCAAGATCAGCCGGGGCGACCGCATCGCGCAACTGGTGGTCCAGCGGGTCGCCCGGGCCGAGTTCCGGCCGGTGGCCGAGCTGCCCGCGTCCCGGCGTGGCACGGGCGGGCATGGGTCCACCGGCGGGCACGCCGGCCTGGTCCCGGCGCCGTCCGGCGGGCAGAGCGAAGAGGTGGCAGGGTGAGTGCGAACAGCGGAGGGTGGGCGCAGTGATCTTCTCCCGGAAGCGGGCCGACGAGGCGCGTGACAATGGGGTCCTCGACGCCGAGGAGACCCCGTCGGCGCCGGACCGCGGACCGTACGACGTCAGCGAGGCCCCCGACGCGCCCCGGCTCGACCTGGGCAGCCTCCAGATCCCGGCGGTGCCGGACGTGGAGGTGCGCGTCCAGGCCGACCCGCAGGGCGTGATCCAGCAGGTGGTGCTGGTGCACGGGCAGAGCGCGCTGCAGCTCGGCGTCTTCGCCGCGCCCCGCTCCGAGGGCATCTGGGACGAGGTGCGCGAGGAGATCCGCCAGTCGCTCGTCGCCGACGGCGCCACCGTCCAGGAGGTCGACGGGGAGCGCGGTCCCGAGCTGCGCGCCCGGGTGCGTACCCCGGATGGCCCGACCGACCTGCGCTTCGTCGGCATCGACGGCCCGCGCTGGATGGTGCGCGGCGTCTTCCAGGGCCTCGCGGCCACCGAGGCGGCCACCGCCGGGCCGCTGACGGCCTGCCTGGACGGCCTGGTGGTCGACCGCGGGCAGGAGGCCAAGCCGGTGCGCGAGCCGCTGCCGCTGCGGCTGCCCCGCGAGGTCGCCGAGCAGCAGGCCGCCGCCGAGCAGCAGGAGGTCTGATCCACACGTGCCCGGGCCCGGCGTCGAACGGCGCCGGGCCCGCGGCGTGCCGGCGTCCCGGGCGGCGGTACGCGTACCACGGCGCTCCCGCCGGCGGGCCGTGTCGGCGTACTCTGGCGGGACGGTTCCGCCACCAGCGGGGCCCCGCTGTGGAGAGGGTGACGCGGAGGTCATGACGACCGACGAGAGCCGGGGGTCGCTGCGGCGGCTCCTGCACCGGCTCACCGCCAGCGAGGCCGAGATCGAGGCGCAGGAGCTGCGCCGGGAGAGCGCCGAGTCCGGCGGCACGCCGGCCCGCCAGTGCAACAGGGGCCAGGTGGTGTCGGTGGCCGGGCGGCTGCGCACCGTCGTCTACACGCCGCGCACGAACCTGCCCACGCTGGAGGCGGACCTCTACGACGGCACCGACGTCGTCACGCTGGTCTGGCTGGGCCGTCGGCACATCGCCGGGATCGAGCCGGGCCGGCACCTGACCGCGCGCGGCCGGGTGGCGGTGCGTGACGACCGCAAGGTGATCTACAACCCGTACTACGAGCTGGAGTCGCCGAAGTGACGACCGGACAGCAGCACACCCCGTCGGGTCTCGGCCCGCAGGACGAGGAGCGGCTGCCCAGCCTCGCCGAGCAGATGGCCGACCAGCTCGGCGGATGGCGCGGGCTGGTCGAGTCGAGCATCCCGGTGGTGGTCTTCGTGGTCGCCAACGTGATCGGCGAGCTGCGCCCCGCCGTGTACGCCTCGGTGGCGGTGGCGCTGCTGATCGCCGGCCTGCGGCTGGCCCAGCGCAAGCCGGTGCGGCACGCGGTGAACGGCCTGTTCGGCGTCGGCATCGGCGCGCTGCTGGCCCTGCGTACCGGCGACGAGCGCGACTTCTACCTGCCCGGCATCCTCTACGGCATCGGCTACGGCCTGGCGCTGCTGCTCTCGGCCGCGATCCGGCAGCCGCTGGTCGGCTGGATCTGGTCGGTGCTGGTCGCCAAGGGCCGCTCCGAGTGGCGCGACGACCCCAGGCTGGTCCGCACCTTCACCCAGCTCACCGTGCTGTGGGGCGTGGTGTGGCTGGCCAAGGTGGGCGTACAGGCCGGGCTCTACCTGGCCCACCAGGACACCGCGCTGGGCGTGGCCCGGCTCGCGCTGGGCTACCCGCCGTACGCGCTGCTGTTGCTGATCACCGTCTGGGTGGTGCGCCGGGTCACCCGGGAGGGCGCGCCCACCCCGCTGCCGGGCGCCTGAGGCCGCTTCAGGAACGGTGGCGGTCCGCGCTGGCCGGGCCGAGGATCACCGCGCGTACGTCGTCCTCCACCGCGGCGGTGCAGACGAACACCAGCTCGTCGCCGGCCTCGATCGGGTCGTCCGGGGTGGGCACCAGCACCCGCTTGCCGCGCACGATCGCCACCAGCGCCGCGTCCCGGGGGATCGGCACCGCGTGGATCGCCTGCCCCACGTAGGGCGCGGTCGGCGGCAGGGTGATCTCGACCAGGTTCGCCTCGCCCTGCCGGAACGTCATCAGCCGGACCAGGTCGCCGACGGTGACCGCCTCCTCGACCAGCGCCGCCATCACGCGCGGCTTGCTGACCGCGACGTCGACGCCCCACTGCTCGGTGAACAGCCACTCGTTCTCCGCCCGGTTGACCCGGGCCACCACGCGGGGCACCGCGAACTCGGTCTTGGCCAGCAGCGACACCACGAGGTTGACCTTGTCGTCGCCGGTGGCCGCGACCACCACGTCGCACCCGGCCACATCGGCCTCCTCCAGGCTGGCCAGCTCGCACGCGTCGGCGAGCACCCAGTCGGCGGCGGGCACCCGGTCGGGCCGCAGCATCTTCGGCTGCCGCTCGATCAGCATCACCTGGTGGCCGTTGTCGATCAGCTCCTGGGCGATCGAGCGGCCCACGTTGCCGGCGCCGGCGATGGCGATCCGCATGGCTCAGTGCCCCCCTTCCGGCGGCGCCGCCGCCACCGACGTGACCGGGCCGTTGATGTCGTCGGTCACCAGCATGAAGACCTGGTCGCCCTCCTGCACCACGGTGGAGGCGGTGGGCAGGGTGCCGATGCCGAACCGGTTCAGGTAGGCCACCCGGGCGCCGGCGGCCTGCTCCAGCTGCCGCAGCGGCCGGCCGATCCAGTCCTTGTGCACCGGCACCTCCATGATCGACACGGTGCTGGTCGGGTCGCGGAAGATCTCCACGTTGCCCTCGGGGACCAGGTGGCGCAGCATCCGGTCGGCCGTCCACCGGACGGTCGCCACGGTGGGGATGCCCAGCCGCTCGTAGACCTGCGCGCGGCGCTGGTCGTAGATGCGGGCCGCGACCCGGGACACGCCGAACGTCTCCCGCGCCAGCCGGGCCGAGATGATGTTGGAGTTGTCACCGCTGGAGACCGCCGCGAACGCGTCGGCCCGCTCGATGCCGGCCTGGCGCAGCACCTCACCGTCGAAGCCCGCGCCGGTCACGGTGATGCCGGCGAAGTCCGGCCCGAGACGGCGGAACGCGTCCGCGTCCTGGTCGATCACCGCCACCGAGTGGCCGCGCGACTCCAGGCTGTGGGCCAGGGTCGACCCGACCCGGCCGCAGCCCATGATCACCACATGCACGGTGTCCGCTCCTCCCACGGCGCCGCCCGCCGACCCGTCGCCTGCGAGCCTGCCACGTCCCTCCACGGGACGGGGGACCGAACCGTACCGCGCGGGCGCGCAGGCCGGAGATCGACCACCCCCGCGCCCGGCACCAGGTGGTCGTACGCTTGGCGGTTGTGGCCCGACCCACCTCGCTGCTGAAGCGACTCCTCCTCGGTCGACCGTTCCGGTCCGACCGCCTGCAGCACACGCTGCTGCCGAAGCGCATCGCGTTGCCGGTCTTCGCCTCCGACGCGCTCTCCAGCGTGGCGTACGCGCCGGACGAGATCCTCCTGACGCTGTCCATCGCCGGCGCCTCGGCGTTCTTCTTCTCGCCGTGGGTCGCGCTCGCGGTGGTCGTGGTCATGCTGACGGTGGTGGCGAGCTACCGGCAGAACGTGCACGCCTACCCCTCCGGCGGCGGCGACTACGAGGTCGCGACGGTCAACCTCGGTCCCAAGGCCGGCCTGGCGGTGGCGAGCGCGCTGCTCGTCGACTACGTGCTCACCGTCGCCGTCTCGGTCTCCTCCGGCGTGGCGAACCTCGGCTCGGTGGTGCCGTTCGTGGCCACCCACAAGGTGCTCATCGCGGTCAGCGCGGTGGTGCTGCTCACCGCGATCAACCTGCGCGGCCTGCGCGAGTCCGGCACCGCCTTCGCCATCCCCACGTACGGCTTCGTGATCGTCATCGGCGGCATGCTGCTGACGGGGCTGGTCCGCGTCTTCGTGCTCGGCGACGACCTGCGCGCGCCGAGCGCCGGCCTGGAGATCCAGGCCGAGCACAGCGTCACCGGGTTCGCGCTGGTGTTCCTGCTGCTGCGCACGTTCTCGTCGGGCTGCGCGGCGCTCACCGGCGTGGAGGCGATCTCCAACGGCGTACCCGCCTTCAAGGCCCCGAAGTCGAAGAACGCGGCGACCACGCTGCTGCTGCTCGGCGGCATCGCGGTCACCATGCTGGTCGGCATCATCTGGCTGTCCCGGCTCACCGGCCTGCAGTTCGTCGAGGACCCGAGGACGCAGATCGTCTCCGGCCCGGTCGACTACGTGCAGAAGACGGTGACCGTGCAGCTCGGGGAGACCGTGTTCGGCGGCGGCTCGGTGCTGCTCTACGTGGTCGCCGGGATGACCGCGCTGATCCTGTTCCTGGCCGCCAACACCGCCTTCAACGGCTTCCCGGTGCTCGGCTCGATCCTCGCGCAGGACCGCTACCTGCCGCGCCAGCTGCACACCCGAGGCGACCGGCTGGCGTTCTCCAACGGCATCCTGTTCCTGGCCGTCTTCGCGGTGGTGCTGATCATCGGCTTCCAGGCCGAGGTGACCAAGCTCATCCAGCTCTACATCGTCGGGGTGTTCGTCTCGTTCACGCTCTCCCAGGCCGGCATGATCCGGCACTGGAACCGGCACCTTCGCAACGAGCGGGACCCGGAGGCGCGCCGCCGCATGCTGCGCTCCCGGGCGATCAACACGTTCGGCATGGTGATGACCGGCGTGGTGCTGGTCATCGTGCTGGCCACGAAGTTCCTGCTCGGGGCGTGGATCGCGATCGTCGCGATGGCGGTGATGTACGTGGTGATGCTCGGCATCCGCCGGCACTACGACCGGGTCGCGGAGGAGCTGGAGCCGACCGAGCAGCGGGGCGTGCTGCCCGCCCGCAACCACGCCATCGTGCTGGTCAGCAAGCTGCACAAGCCGACGCTGCGGGCGGTCGCGTACGCCCGGGCGACCCGGCCGGACACGCTCACCGCGGTCACCGTGAACGTGGACGAGCAGGACACCCGGGAACTGCAGGCCGACTGGGAGCGCCGCGAGCTGCCGGTGCCGCTCACCGTGATCGACTCCCCGTACCGGGAGATCACCCGGCCGATCCTCAACTTCGTCGCGTCGGTGCGCCGGGAGTCGCCGCGCGACGTGGTCACCGTCTTCATTCCCGAGTACGTGGTGGGGCGCTGGTGGGAGAACCTGCTGCACAACCAGAGCGCGCTGCGGCTCAAGGGGCGGCTGCTGTTCGAGCCGGGCGTGATGGTGACGAGCGTGCCCTGGCAGCTCGCCTCCACCGCCAGCAAGAACCTGGACCGCCTGGACGCCACGCTCAGCCGGGGTCCGGCGCGCGGCCCCCGGGTGGCGCCGCAGAGCACGCTGCCGCCGCCGGTGGCGTCCACCCCGTCCGCGCCGTCCGCGCCCTCCACGCCGTCCGCGCCCTCCGCCGAGCGGGAGGAGCGGCCGTGAGCGCCGACGAGCGTCCCGGTCCGGTGCCGACGGCGGAACGCCCCGGGCTGGAGGAGGCCGAGCGGGTCGAGCTGACAGTCGACGCGGTCGCGCCGGGCGGGCACTGCGTGGCCCGCGTCGGCGGGCAGGTGGTCTTCGTCCGGCACGCGCTGCCCGGCGAGCGGGTGATCGCCGAGGTGACCGAGCTGCACCGGGGCTTCGCCCGCGCCGACGCGGTGGAGATCCTGGACGCCGCACCGGACCGGGTCGCCCCGCCGTGCCCGTACGCCCGGCCGGGCCGGTGCGGCGGCTGCGACCTCCAGCACGTCGCCCCGGCCGCCCAGCTCGACTGGAAGCTCGCCGTGGTGCGCGAGCAGCTCACCCGGCTGGGCGGCCTCACCGCGGAGCAGATCGACGCGCTCGGCGTACGCGTCGAGGCGCTGCCCGGCGGGCCGCTGGGCTGGCGCTCCCGGGTCCGCTACGCGGTCGACGCGGCCGGGCGGGCCGGGCTGCTCAAGCACCGCTCGCACGAGGTGGTGCCGATCGAGCGGTGCCTGATTGCGCACCCGGCGATCCAGGGGCTGCCGGTGCTCCCGCCGACCGGCGCCCGCTGGCCCGACGCCGACGCGGTGGAGACCGTCGCCAGCACCGGCGGGGACGTCGCCGTGGTCGCGTACGCCGAGGGGGTTCCGACGGCGGTGAGCGGGCCGGAGCGGGTCCGGGAGACGGCGGCCGGGCGGTCCTTCACGCTGCCCGCCTCCGGGTTCTGGCAGGTGCACCCGGCGGCGGCGGACGCGCTGACCGGCGCGGTGCTCGACCTGCTCGACCCGCAACCGGGCGAGACGGCCTGGGACCTGTACGGCGGCGCCGGGCTGTTCGCCGCCGCGCTCGCCGAACGGGTCGACGGGGCCCGGGTGACGCTCGTCGAGTCCGCGCCGGACGGCGTGGCCGCGGCCCGGGAGAACCTCGCCGACCTGCGCGGCGTCGAGGTGGTCGCGGCGCGGGTGGAGACCGCGCTGGCCCGGCGCCGGATCACCGGCCCGGTCGACCTGGTGGTGCTCGACCCGCCGCGCTCCGGCGCGGGCGCGCCGGTGGTCCGCGACGTGGTGGCCGCCGGGCCGCGCGCGGTCGCGTACGTGGCGTGCGACCCGGCCGCCTTCGCCCGGGACGTCCGCACGTTCCGCGAGGCGGGGTGGCGGCTGGCCGAGTTGCGCGGGTACGACCTGTTCCCGATGACCCAGCACGCGGAGCTGGTCGGCCTGTTCCTGCCCGCGCACGGCCCCGGCCCCGCGCGTTAACAAGGGGCCCTTTTACTACCGGATCCGTTAAGAAGGGGCCCTTCCTTGCGCATCGTCGGGCTGATGTCGGGCACGTCCTACGACGGCGTGGACGTGGTGGCCGCCGAGTTCACCGCCGCCGGCGACACGCTGCGGCTGCGGCCGCTCGGGCACCGCGAGCTGGCGTACCCGGACGACCTGCGGGCCGAGATCAGCGCGCTGCTGCCCCCGGCGGCCACCACCATCGAGGCGGTCTGCCGGCTGGACAACCGGCTCGGCGAGGTGTTCGCCGAGGCGGCGGCGGCCGGCGTCGAGCTGGCCGGGGGCGCTGCCGACGCGGTCGTGTCGCCGGGGCAGACGGTCTTCCACTGGGTCGAGGCGGGCCGGGTGCGCGGCACGCTCCAGCTCGGCGCGCCGGCCCGGGTGGCCGCCCGGGTGGGCGTACCCGTGCTGCACGACCTGCGCTCGGCGGACGTGGCGGCCGGCGGCCAGGGCGCGCCGCTGGTCCCGGCGTTCGACGCGCTGCTGCTCGACCCGGCTGCCGGCCCACGTGCGGCGTTGAATCTCGGCGGGATCGCGAACCTCACCGTGGTCGCGCCCGGCGCGCCCGTCCTCGGGTACGACGTGGGCCCGGCCAACGCGCTGCTGGACGCCGCCGCCCGGCGCTTCCTGGACCGGCCCTGCGACGTCGACGGAGCGCGGGCCGCGGCCGGGCGGGTGCACGAGGCGCTGCTGGCCCGGCTGCTCGCCGAGCCGTACTACGCCGCGCCGCCGCCCAAGTCGACAGGCAAGGAGCTGTTCCACGGCGGCTACGTGGACGCCGCGCTGGCCGCGCTCGGCGAGCCGGTGGCCGCCGACGACGTGCTGGCCACGCTCACCGAGCTGACCGCCCGCACGGTGGCCGACGCCTGCGACCGGCACCGGGTCACCGAGGTGGTGGCCGCCGGCGGGGGAGTGCGCAATCCCACACTCCGGGCGCGGCTGGCCGCGCTGGGCGTGGGACGCTGGCGGCTGCGCACCACCGACGAGCTGGGCATACCGGCCCAGGCCAAGGAGGCGTACGCGTTCGCGCTGCTCGGCTGGCTGTCCTGGCACGGCCTGCCGGGCGCGGTGCCGTCGGTGACCGGCGCGTCCCGGGCCGCCGTGCTCGGCTCCTGGACGCCGGCCGGCCCGTCCGCCGCCGCGCCGCGCCCACCCGCGCCCCGGCGGCTGGTGGTCGACGCCTGACCTGGGTCGATGCACGGCCGGGCTGCGGACTGTCGCGCGGCCGATAGACTCTCCGGTCATGAGTGTTGAAGAGGGCACGGCCAACCACGGTCGGCTGCTGGGCACCGTCCGCGGCCCGCAGGACGTGAAGCGGATGACCGCCGAGCAGCTGGACATCCTCGCCGCCGAGATCCGTGACTTCCTGATCGCCAAGGTCTCCCGCACCGGCGGCCACGTCGGCCCCAACCTGGGTGTGGTCGAGCTGACCCTGGCGATGCACCGGGTCTTCGACTCCCCCCGCGACCGGCTCCTCTTCGACACCGGCCACCAGGCGTACGTACACAAGATCCTCACCGGCCGGCAGGAGGGCTTCGACAAGCTCCGCCAGCGCGGTGGCCTCTCCGGCTACCCCAGCCAGGCGGAGAGCGAGCACGACCTGATCGAGAACTCGCACGCCTCCACCGCCCTGTCGTACGCCGACGGCCTCGCCAAGGCGTACGCGCTGCGCGGCGAGAAGCGCTCAGTGGTGGCCGTGGTCGGCGACGGCGCGCTCACCGGCGGCATGTGCTGGGAGGCGCTGAACAACATCGCCACCGCCGGCAACCCGCTGGTGATCGTCGTGAACGACAACGGCCGGTCCTACTCGCCGACCATCGGCGGCCTCGCCGACCACCTGTCGTCGCTGCGGCTCAACCCCGGCTACGAGAAGGTGCTCGACACGGTCAAGGACGCGCTGGGCAACACCCCGTTCGTCGGCAAGCCGATGTACGAGGTGCTGCACGCGGTCAAGAAGGGCATCAAGGACGCGGTCGCCCCGCAGGCCATGTTCGAGGACCTCGGCATCAAGTACGTCGGCCCGGTCGACGGCCACGACGTGCCGGCGGTCGAGGCGGCGCTGCGCGCGGCCAAGAACTTCGGCGGCCCGGTGATCGTGCACGCGGTCACCCGCAAGGGCTACGGCTACCGTCCCGCCGAGGACGACGAGGCCGACTGCCTGCACGGCCCCGGCGCGTTCGACGCCGAGACCGGCAAGCTGCTCGCCGTGCCGTCGGTGAAGTGGACCAACGTCTTCGCCGACGAGCTGGTCGCGATCGCCGACGAGCGGCCCGACGTGGTCGGCATCACCGCCGCCATGGCCGAGCCCACCGGCATCGCCACGTTGGCCCGCAAGTACCCGGAGCGGGTCTACGACGTGGGCATCGCCGAGCAGCACGCGGCCACCTCCGCCGCCGGCCTAGCCATGGGCGGGTTGCACCCGGTGGTGGCGGTCTACGCCACGTTCCTCAACCGCGCGTTCGACCAGGTCCTGCTGGACGTGGCGATGCACAAGCTGCCCGTCACGTTCGTGCTGGACCGCGCCGGCATCACCGGCCCGGACGGGCCCAGCCACTACGGCATCTGGGACATGTCGGTCTTCGGCGTGGTGCCCGGCCTGCGGATCGCCGCGCCCCGCGACTCGGCCACGCTGCGTGAGGAGCTGCGCGAGGCGATCGCCGTGGACGACGGCCCGACCATCCTGCGCTTCCCGACCGGCACCGTCGCCGCCGACCTGCCGGCCGTACGCCGGGTCGGCCCGGTCGACGTGCTGGCCGAGTCGGCGCGTACCGACGTGCTGCTGGTGGCGGTCGGCTCGTTCGCCGGCCTCGGTGTCGAGGTCGCCGCCCGGGTCGCCGAGCAGGGGTACGGCGTGACTGTGGTCGACCCGCGCTGGGTGCGCCCGGTGCCGGCCGAACTGGTCGAGCTGGCGTCCGCGCACCGGCTCGTGGTCACCGTGGAGGACGGCGTACGCATCGGCGGCGTCGGCTCCGCGCTGGCGCAGGCGATGCGCGACGCGGACGTCCGCGTACCGGTGAAGGACATGGGCGTGCCGGCCGACTGGCACCCGCACGGCAGCCGCGCGCAGATCCTGGCCGACCTGCGGCTGACCGCGCAGGACGTGGCACGCGACGTCACCGGCTGGATCTCCAGCCTCGACGCCACCCCGGTCGACCCGGCCGCGAACGGAGCCCGAGCCCAGAGCTGACCCCGCTCTCCGTCGCGCCCGCCCGCCCGCGTCGATCTTGCACTTGCGGCCCTCCTGATGTCGGCTTCGCCCGATAAGGGAGGGCCGCAACCGCAAGATCGCTGGATGTCTTGTGTCGAGGGAGGGGCGGTGGAGATTCGGGAGGCCGGGCTCGGGGATCTTTCGGGGATCGTCGAGTTGCACAGCCGGGCGCGGGTCGCCTACTACGGGGCCGGTGGGTTGCCGACCGAGGAGATCCTCACTCCGGAGCTGGCTCGGGAGCAGCGGGAGGGCTGGGCGGCGGCAATCACCTCGGCGCGCAAGCAGGTGCGAGTCGCCATCGTGGACGGTGTCCTGGCCGGGGTGCTGGCCATGGGTCCGCCGCACTCGTCCGACCTGGATCCGCGGACGACCGCGCAGCTCTACCAGATCCACGTCGATCCGGGACTCTGGGGCCGAGGCGTCGGTGGCGCGCTGCACGCGATGTTCGTGCGGCACCTGGCGGACGAAGGGCTGGTGCTGGGCGTGCTGGAGGTGTGGGAGCGCAACACCCGGGCCCGCGCGTTCTACACGCGCCACGGTTGGCGCCCCGACGGCACCTCCCGCCCCGGCCCGGCCCGAACCCCCTACGTAGGCATGCAGCTGACCCACCCTTAGCCCGTCGCTTAGCCCTCACCTTCACCTCAGCCCGCCCTGAACCCGTCGATCTTGCACTTCCGACCCCGAGGTTGCCGGTTTTGCCCTGATCGGCGGGGCCCTCACTGCAAGATCGCCGAGTCCCTCCAGCCCTGGCCCCGCCCTGGCCTGCCCTGTTGACCAAGGAGTTTGGGTGCGTGGAGAGCCTCCCGGACGACACAAACTCCTTGATCACCGAGCCAGTCGGGTGATCATGAGGTTGGCCGTGGATTGTGTCCGGTTTGTCGCCGTCAAGTTCATGATCGACGGGGACCACGGCGGGGTTACGGGGTGGGGAGGGAGCGGTACCAGGTCTTCTCGGTGCCGGCCAGGCTGAACGTCTGCCGCTGCTCGGTGTGCTCGACGACCACCAGGCCGGGACGGTCCACCAGGCGGGTGGTGCCGGGCGGGGCGGAGAACGACACCTCGCCCGTACGCCAGCTCAGCACCGCCAGCGGCCGGCCGGGCATCGGCAGGTGGTACGCCTGGAGCGTGGTGGACCGGTCGGCGGGGGAGACCACCGGCGTGCCGCCGTCCGCGGGCCGGTAGACCACCGCGGTCATCGTCCCGCTGGGACTGTCCCAGCTCAACTGTTCCAACTCGCCCGGCTCCCCGTCGCCGAGCGCCACCGAGCCGAGCGAACGGGTGGCGATCTTCGCCATCGGCCAGGACTCCGGCGCGGAACGGGGCGCGTCCCGGTCGCCGATGCGGCGCGGCACACTGCCGAACGGGCCCCGCTCACCGGCCAGCACGCAGGTGTCCAGCCCGGTCAGCGCGCGCTTCCCGGCGCCCGTGTCGTCGCGTACCAGGGGGTAGCGGGGCGCTTCGGTGGCCGTACCCAGGTCCAGGACGCGGTCCGCGGCCTTGCCGCGCGGCAGTGACGTCGTGGGCCGCAGCGCCGCGGTCAGCTCGACGGCCCGGCAGTCCGGCACGGCGACCGGCTCGGTGACGCCGTCGGTGCTGGCGACGGCCTTGCCGTCGGGGCCGAGCAGGCGTGCGACGCGGGCCGAGGTGAGGTAGCGGCGGCCGTCCGGGTCGCGCACCGGCAGCACGTCGGAGTAGACCAGGTAGCCGGGATCGGTGTACTCGGTGGCGTGGGCCACCCGCCACCGCTGCCCGTCCCGGTCGAGTTGCAGCAGCCAGGAGGCGGCGTCACCGGGCACATCGGCGGCGACCAGCGCCAGCGCGGAGCCGGCCACCTGACCGGAGAAGAGGATGCCGGAGGTGGGCACGTGTACCCGGTCGTCCACCGGGGAGCGCCACTCGCGTACCGCTGTGGTGATCGCGGCGGTCGCCGCCGCGTCGCCGGCCAGGCTGCCGCGCGGCGGCCACACCGCGAGGTTGCCGTCCAGGCTGTCGTAGCCGACCCGCAGATCCGCCGGCTTCCGGTCCGCGATCGGTCCGCAACCCGCGGTGACCAGCAGCAGAGCTGCCAGCGCGGTGCCCGTCGTAGCGCTTCGGCGGGCTGAAAGCACCCTGATCCCCTCGCCGGTCGTCGGTCGGAAGCCCACATGGTACGAGACGGCCCGCCGCCCGGCCGCGCCCGGCTCACCCTTTCGGTCGAGTGACCACTGCGGAACGTGACGGGCGATTCGGGTATCAATATCCGGCTCCGGTAGACTCCGCCGATTGTGACGCCTGCCGAGACCCGCGGCGCCTCGACGCCGGACGCCGCCGCCCCGACGGGCCACCGCTCCGTCACCCTTGATCCACCACCGGTCACCGTCGCCGAGCCGGAGCCGGCGACCACGACACCTCCGCAACCGCCGGCCGAGCCCGAGGCGCCGGCCACGCCGGGCGCGCGGCGCGTGCGCCGGTGGCGGTGGACCCGCCGCCGGATCGACCTCATCGTGTACGGCGGATTCCTGCTCGCCGCGATCTGGGTGACCAGCGGCATCTGGGCCGACCCGGCCGGGCGGGTGGCCGCGCTCTACAGCAGCGACCCGGCGCAGGTGCAGTTCTTCCTGGCCCACTCGGTACGGGTGGTGCTGCACGGCGAGTTCCCGTTCTTCACCGAGCAGTTCAACTACCCCGACGGCGTCAACCTGATGGCGAACACCGCCATCCTGGCGCTCGGCATCCCGATGGTGCCGGTGACCCTCCTGTTCGGACCGGCGGTCTCCTTCGTCACGCTGGTCACGCTCGGCCTGGCCGGCACCGCCGCCGCCTGGTACCGGGTGCTGTCCCGGCACGTGATCCGGCACCGCCCGGCCGCCGCCGTGGCGGCCTGGTTCTGCGGGTTCTCGCCGGCCATGCTGTCGCACGCCAACTGGCATCCGAACATCATCAGCCAGTTCCTGCTGCCGTTCATCGTGTGGCGGGTGCTGGTGCTGACCCGCTCGACCCGGCCGGTGCGCGACGGCGTGCTGCTGGCGCTGCTGGTCACCGCGCAGGCGTTCATCAACGAGGAGATCCTGCTCTTCACCGCGCTCGCGCTGGGCGTGTTCCTGATCGCCGTGGTGGTGCAGCAGCGCGAGCGGTGGACGACCGCGTGGCGTCCGCTCGGCGCCGGGCTGGCGGTCTGCGCGGCGCTGGCCGGCGCGCTGCTGGCGTACCCGCTGTATGTGCAGTTCGCCGGCCCGATGGCGTACCACGGGCTCAGCGACGCGGTACGCGACTACGGCAACGACATCGCCGCGTACTTCGCCCCCGGCTCGCCCACGTTCGGCGGCAACGAGCGCGCCAACGTCAACCTCGCCCCGAACTACTCGGAGGAGAACGCGTTCTTCGGCTGGAGCCTGTCGCTGATTGCCGTGGGCATCGTGATCTGGCTGCGGCGCGACGTGATCGTCCGGGCGCTGGCCGCGACCGGGCTGTTCTTCGCCGTGCTCTCCCTCGGCGAGCGGATCTCCTGGTGGGACCGGGAACTCGTCACCGGGCCGTGGGAGTTCCTGGTGCGGCTGCCGCTGCTGGACGCCGTGGTGCCCACCCGCTTCGGCCTGATCACCAGCGTGACGGTGGCGATCCTGCTCGCGTACGCGGTGCGCCGCGCCTGGGCGCTGCGGGGCGTGGACCGGCGGACGGCCCGCAAGCTCACCGCCGCCGGCCTGATCCTCGCGCTGCTGCCGATCGCGCCGATGCCGTTGCGGGTCACCACCCGGGAGCCGGTGCCGAAGTTCATCACCGCCGACCGGTGGCGGCAGTACGTCGGCCCGGACCAGACGCTCGTGTCCGTGCCGGTGCCGGCGATGGGCAACACCGACCCGATGCGCTGGGCGGCCAGCACCAACCTCGACTTCAAGATCCCCGGCGGCTACTTCCTCGCCCCGCGCAACGGCGTCACCGGAGACCCGGGACGCTTCGGCGGGCGGCCCAGCGGCATCGGCGAGATGCTGCGGGAGGTGTCGTCCACCGGCCGGACGCCGAAGCTCGACGACCGGCAGCGCCGCCGCTACCTGGACGAGCTGCGGCACTGGAACGCGGCGGTGGTGGTGCTGCCGCTGGCCGAGCAGAACGCCGAGCCGCTGCGCCGCACGGTGGAGCAACTGGTCGGGCCCGGACGGCAGGAGCTGGACGTGTGGCTGTGGGACGTGCGGAAACTGACCAGCCGGCCCGCCTGACCGCACCCGAGCAGCCCGCTCCCGCTCCCGCTCCCGCGCCCCGCCGCCGGCCGGTCGACGCGCTGGTGGTGGCCGGCTACCTCGCGCTCGCGGTGCTGCTCACCAGCGACCAGTGGCGCCGCCCGGAACGGCTGTTCCACCAGGCCGGCGACCAGATCCTGTTCGAGTGGATGCTGGCCCGGGCCGCCCGCGCGGTCACCGGCGGCGAGAACCTGCTGCACAGCGCCGCGCTGAACGCCCCGGACGGGGTGAACCTGATGGCGAACACGTCGGTGCTCGGGCTGGGCGTGCCGCTCACCCCGGTCACCGTCGCGTTCGGCTCCCAGGCGGCGTTCCTCGTCGCCGTGACGATCAGCCTCGCCGGCACCGCCACCGCCTGGTACGCGCTGCTCGCCCGCCGGCTGGTCCGCTCCCGGGCCGCCGCCGCGGTGGGCGGCCTGGTCTGCGGCTTCGCCCCGGGCATGGTGGCGCAGGCCGGCGCGCACCTGCACATGGCCGCCCAGTTCCTGGTGCCGGTGATCCTCGCGCTGGTGTTCCGCCCGGCCACCGACCGGGTACGCCGCGACGGCGTGCTGCTCGGGCTCGCAGTCGCGTACCAGGTGTTCCTCGGCGAGGAGGTGCTCGTCTTCCTGGCGCTGGCCGCCGGGGTGTTCGCCGGGGCGTACGCGCTCGCCGACCGGGCCGCCGCGCGTCGCCTGGCGCCGGTGGTGGCCCGCCGGCTTGGCATCGGCGCGCTGGTGGCGGGCGTGCTGCTGGCGTACCCGCTGTGGTTCCAGTTCGCCGGGCCGGGCCACTACCGGGGGATGCCGTTCCACACCGGGGGCTACCGGCTGGACCTGGTCTCGTTCGTCGCCTCCGCCCGGCAGACAGTTGCCGGAGACGCGCACCGGGCCGGGCTGCTGTCGCCGAACCCGACCGAGCAGAACTCGTTCTTCGGCCCGTTCCTGCCGCTGCTGGCGCTGCTCGTCGTGGTACGGCTGTGGCGGCGGCCGCTGGTACGCGCGCTCGCCGCGTGCGGCCTGCTGTTCGCGGCGCTGTCGCTCGGCGCCTCGGTGGTGGTGAACCGCGACGACACCGGACTGCCCGGCCCGTACCGTCTGCTCGCCGGGGTGCCGCTGCTGGACCTGGTGGTGCCGGCGCGCTTCGCGCTGGTGTGCGTACCGGTGCTCGGGGTGCTGCTGGCGCTCGCAGTCGACCGGGTCCGGCACGGCGCCGTGCGCGCCTGGGCGCCGTGGGCCGGCGCGGTCGCCGCCGCGCTGCTGCCGCTGGCGCCGACCCCGATCCGCACGGTGCCGGTCGCGCCGGTCCCGGCCGTCGTGTCCGGCGGCGGCTGGCAGGCGTACGTGCCGGCGGGCCGCACGCTGGTTCCGGTGCCGCCGGTGACCGGGGCGGCGGTCAGCCCGGCCATGTTCTGGTCGGCGCGCACCGCGCTGGCGTTCGACGCGCCGGGCGGCTACTTCATCGGCCCGCGCTCGGCGGACGACCCGGCCGCCCGCTGGGGCGCGCCGGACCGGCCCACGTCGCTGCTGCTGCGCCGGGCCGCCGAGACCGGCCAGGTGCCGCCGGTCGGCGACGCGGAACGCCGGCAGGCGGTCGCCGACCTGCGGCACTGGCGGGCGGCGGCGCTGGTGCAGGCCGACTCGACGCCGGCCGACCCGGTACGCGCCACGCTGGACGCACTTCTCGGCCCCGGCCGGGACGTGCCCGGCGGGCACCTGTGGGACGTCCGGGCGCTGACCGGCTGACCGGGACGCCGGCTCAGACCCGGTCGCGCACGTCCCAGAGCCACACGTCGTCCACCCGCTGCGGCGGGCCGAGCAGCTCGGCCATCAGGTCACGCAGCACCGCCTCGCGCGGACCGGACCCGAGCACCACCACCGACGCCCGCCAGAAGCGCAGGTCGTCCACGGCCTGGCGGCGGTTCTCCTCGGTGATCTCCGGCACCGCGTTGGCGTCCATCGTGGAGTAGATGAGCGTGCTGGTGGGGCGGTTCGGCGCGCCGAAGACACCCTCACCGCGCTCGTTCGGGCCGATGAAGTAGCCGCCCGGAATCGGGAACTCGTGCCCGGTCAGCGCGCTCCAGCGCAGCGTGTGCAGCCCGTGCACGTTGCTCGGGATCGGCACCGGCACCAGCGTGCGGCCCTCCGGCACGTACGGCCGCCAGCCACCGGCGGTGATGAAGCGCGGCGGCGGGTCGATGTGTTCCGCCGGCAGCGGACGCGGGATCAGCGGCACCAGGGCGGCCACGATCGCGGCGTACCCGGCCAGCCGCAGCACCCGGCGGCGCGTGTCGCGCGCGGCCGTCCCGTCGCCGTCGCCGTCCGTGCTGTCGTCGGCGGCGGCGCGGGGGGCGGGCACCGGCGGACGGCCGGCACCGGCCAGCGCGTCCCACGCCAGGGCGAGCAGCACACCCACGGCGGCCACCACGACCAGGCTCAACCGGGTCGGCATCATCATCTCGACCAGCGGCAGGTCGTCCGGAATGTACGCCCACGGCCCGTCGACGTCGGTCTCCACACCGTTGAACCGCACCACCGGGCCGATCGAGGCGATCGTGAAGACGACCACCAGCACGGCCAGGATCCGGGCCGGCACCGACCGGCGGACCAGCAGCACCAGCGCGCCCAGCGCCACCAGCACCAGCGGCCAGCCGAACCAGGTGTTCTGCTCGGTCAGCCCGATGGTCTTCTCCACCGCCTCGTCACCGGCGATCGTGTCCCGGGCGAACGTGACGAAGGCCACCAGGTCCTCGCCCCAGTTGTGGAAGACGCCGCCCTGCAACCCGCGGTATGACTGCGGCCCGTTGAACTGGAACCAGATCGGGTACGCGGTCAGCAACAGCGCCAGCCCGCCGCCGAGCCCGAGCGCGGCCAGGAACGACCCGGCCCGCTCGCGGGCCGCCCGGGGCCGCTGCACCGCGTACGCCACCACGACTACCAGGCAGGCCAGCGCGGTGAGCAGCAGCATCTCCTCGTTGATGAAGACCTGGTACGCCACCAGCAGCCCGAGCGCCAGCCCGTTGCGCCGCCACCGCCCCGGCTCGCCCAGCCGCAGCACCCGCGCCACGATCAGCGGCAGCAGGAAGTTCGACACGAAGTTGGGCTGGCCGTTCGCGTGGTGGACGATGCCCGGCGCGAAGCCGAGGAACGCGCCACCGGCGAACGCGGCGGCCCGGGACCGGACCAGGTGCCGCGACAGCACCCAGTACGACGTGGCGGCGGTCGCCGACAGCGCCGCGCCCAGGTAGAGCGCGTACATCACCTGCGGGCCGAGCAGCAGCGTCAGTGGCGCAAGCGGCAGCGTCACCCCGAGCAGCGAGGTGTTCGCCATCATGTTCACCCCGTCCGGCGCGTTCTGCCGGGTGGTGAACAGCGGGTTCTCCAGGTGCTGCACCGAGTACGCGCCGTGCGCGAACAGCCACTCGAACCAGCTGTGGTCGGTCGGCAGGTGCGAGGAGACC
The DNA here is from genome assembly GCF_017872985.1 of Micromonospora sp. HB375. Lineage (NCBI taxonomy): Bacteria > Bacillati > Actinomycetota > Actinomycetes > Micromonosporales > Micromonosporaceae > Micromonospora > Micromonospora sp. HB375. The sequence continues at coordinate 1,594,674 of NZ_JAGGJO010000001.1, forward strand.
CGGTGCTCCACGTCGCCCCAGTAGTTGAGGCAGACGAGAACACCGAGCAGCACATAGGCTCCGATGGCCAGCAGATCGGCGCGGGCCGGCCGGCGACGGGCACGGCGTGGCGGATCGGCCACGACGGCGTCCGTCTCGACGGACGAGGGGTTCAACGAGGGGTCCACCACGGGCACGGCCACGACGCGCCATCGTACAGGCGAATTGTGGCAATGCCGGTCACGGCCGGACGGCGGCCGGGCGCGCGGGAGAGGATGGTCGTGACCGTCATCGATCTGGGGGAGTTGCGTCACGACGCTCCGCCCCCGGCGGCCCCCCGCCCGCCGCGCAGCGTCGGGCGGCCGGCCCGCACCCTGGCGCTCCTGCTGCTGGCGCTGCTCACGCTCGCCGCCGCCGCGCCGCCGCGAGGACCGGCGGAGTGGACGCTGCCCGGCGGCCTGGGCTCGGCCGTGTTCGTCTCCGGCGACGTGGTGTACGTGGTGCGGCCGAACCGCGGTGACGGGCGGGAGATCGTCGCCTACCGCGAAGGGCGGGAACTGTGGCGCAGTCCGCTGCCCGGCATCGGCACCGCCGTGTCGGTGTGGGAGCAGGACGGCCGGGTGATGGTGGCCGGCCCGGCCGGCGGCGACGAGGACTGGGAGACGGTGACGTACGACGCGGCCACCGGCGCGGACGTCTGGCGCCGGCGCGGGGTCGCGTTCGCGGTCGGCCGGGTGCTGCTGTCGCAGTCCGCCGCGTCCGACCCCCGCCCGTCGATCACCCGGGTCGACCCCGCCGACGGAAGGACGATGTGGACGCTGCCCTCGACGGGCATGCTGGGGTTCGATTACGGCTCCGGGACGGAACGCATGCTGTTGTGGCCGGCCACCGGGCAGGTGGTGGTCGTGGACGCGCGCACCGGCGCGCGGGTCGCGGCCCGGGACCTGCACCCGGTGCGACCGCCCGGCCCGCGCCACGTGATGACCGTGGCCGGGCTGCTGCTGGAGATCGGCGGCGGGCTCATCGAGGCGTACGACCTGGACACGCTGCGACCGCGCTGGACCGTCGAACAGAAGCTCGTCGACTACGTCGACAGGTGCGGCGCCCTGCTCTGCGCCGTCCGGCCGGGCGCCGGGATGACAGCGCTCGACCCGGCGACCGGCGCCGTGCGCTGGAGCGTGGACCGGTGGGCACGCGTCGTGGCGGCGCGCGACGACCGGCTGCTCGTCGGCGACACCGCGATCGGCGCCGGCGGCCTGGCGGTGCTCGGCCAGGCCGACGGGCGTCTGATCGCCGAGCTGGGCGGCTGGACCCTGGCCCCGCAGCACGGGTCCGGCGGCCCGCTGCTGGCCACCCGGCTGCTGGGCGGCGGCCGGCAGCTCCTGGCCGAGATGGACCTGTCCGGCGGTCCGCCCCCGATCAGGGGAGTGATCACCGGGACCGACTGCACGACCGGCGTGACGCTGCTGGTCTGCCGCAGGCCCGCAGGTGACTACGTGGTGCGGCGGCTGCCGTGAGCCCGGTGATCGAACTGGGCGAGATGCGGCACGGCGAGTCCGCCGACGAGCCGGAACCCGCGCCGCCCCGTCGGCCGCCCGGCCCGGCGGTCCGGGTGGCGCTGCTCGGCGTACTGGTGCTGCTCGTCGTGCACGCTGCCGCCGGGCCGCCGCGCCGGCCCGTGCCGATCCGGATTCCCGCCCCGCAGGGCGCGGCGTTCGTGGTGCGGCCGGACCGGGTGGTGGTGGCCGACGGCCCCGGCGCGACCGGCCGGGGCGGGCGGGTGGTCGCCGCGTACCGGCTGCCCGGCGGGGAACCGGCGTGGCGGTTCGCGCTGACCGACGGCGACCACGTGCTCGGCCTCACCACCGTGGCCGGGGGACTGCTGGTGACGAGCAGCCCGGCCGGGGACGGTGACTCGGTGTCGGCGATGCTCGACCCGGCGACCGGCACGCTGCGCTGGCGGCATCCCGGATACCCGGTCCCGACCGCCTCCGGCGGGCTGCTGCTGGAGAACCCCCGCCCGCCCGGCGCGGGCACCGTACGGGCCGTGGACCCGGCCTCCGGCGCGGTGCGGTGGACGCTGCCCGTACCGGGCCAGGAGGTGGGGTACCGCCGCGACGACCACGGGGTGACACAGCTCGTCCTGGTCACCCCGCAGGGCCGGGTGACCGTGTACGACGCGGACGCGGGCACCGTCGCGCACACCGGCCGGGTGGCGCCCGCGGCCGGCCGTGCCGCCTACCGGTACGCCCAGGTGGTGGCCGATCTGCTGCTGGTCGAGGACGCCCGGGGCTCGGTCACCGGGTACGGGTTGGACCGGCTTGAGGAACGGTGGAGCCTGCCGGTGGGCTCCCGCGCCGGACTCTGGTTCGCCGACTGCGCCGGGATGGTGTGCCTGCGCAACCAGGTGGGCGGCGCGCAGGCCCTCGATCCGGCCACCGGCCGCCCGGCCTGGACCGACGAGCGGTGGCTCGGGATGGGACCGGTCGGCGACCGGCTGATCGCCGCCGAGCGCGGGGTCGGGGAGGAGCTGGAACTGTCGGCGCTGGACCCGCCGACCGGCCGGGTGCTGGCCCGGCTGGGCCGCTGGCGCGTCTCGGGCAACGACCTCCCGTCCGGGCCGCTGCTCGGGCTGCGCACGCTCACCGAGGACCGGACGCTCGTCGGCGCGCTGGACGTGGCGGCCGGGCAGGTGCGGATCCGGGGGATCCTGCCCGGCGCCTGGTCCGAGTGCGCGGACACGGGTACGCAGCTGGTGTGCCTGCGCCCGACCGGCGGCATGGCGATCTGGCCGGCCGGACGCTGATCACCAGTTGGCCTGCGCCGGTGGCGGCGGCAGGGGCGTCGACTCGGGCCGCAGCACGTACGTGATGCCGCCGCTGCCCACCTGCCAGGCATGCTCGAACGGCGCGCGCGGCACGGTGCGGCGGACCCGCTCGTCGTCCGGCGCGTACGGGTCGTTCAGCACCGGATCGCCGTCGGCGGTGAAGCCGGCCAGCACGATGAGGTGCCCCCGGGTGTCGTAGTCCAGCCCCGGCACCTGCCCGGCGGTGAACGCCGCCGAGACGATCAGCGGGATGCCGGCGGCCACGAACAGTTCCGCTTCGGCCAGCGAACGCAGCCGGGTGACGAACGCGTCCACCCCGTGCGTCGCCGCGTACGCGGTGTTGAACGGCCAGTTCCCCGCTCCGGCGTACGCGTGGTCGAAGCAGTGCCGGGCGGCGTGCACCACCCGCGGGCGGGGGCCGGGCGGCGTCACCCAGGCGTACCGGTCCGGGGTGGGGCCGGCGCCCCAGAAGTCGAGCACCATGGACACGCAGGTGGGGCTGCACCAGGAGTCTCCACCGCCGCCCCAGCGGGTCTCCCCGGTGGCGTGCAGCCGCTGCGCGTAGCGCGGCACGTCCAGCACCCGCCCTCGCGCGCCGCCCGCGCCGGCATCGGTTCTTGCGACGGCTCGTTGTCCGACGCCGGGCGGGTCGGTGGAGGCGACCACGCCGATCGTGCGCAGCGCCGGGCCGTCCGCCGCGTCGAGGCGGCGCAGCAGCGTCACCCGCACCTGCCAGCCGGTCACCGTCGCGCCGGTCACCCGCAGCGTGTCGGCGGCCACCCGCGCCCGGTCGTCCGCCTGCCCGGGTACGGACGCCCGGTGCACCGTGCTGTCGTCGGCGGCCCAGTTGCCCAGCTCGTACCAGCCGGTGGAGGCCGCGTCGCCGGCCCAGCCGCGCAGCTCCACGCGCAGCCAGCAGCCGGCCGGCGTGTGCGCGGTCCAGGAGGGCACCAGCTCGACGGCGGCGAAGCCGAGCGGCGTCACCGGGGAGGTCCAGCTCCCGGCGGCGTACTCGGCGGTGGTCCCGGAGTGCGGATCGGTGTGGGTCAGGCGGCCGGGCGCGCCGTCGAGCACCAGCCCGTCCGGCCCCGCGGTGAGCCCGTCGGCGAGGCCCACGTCCCGGTCCGCCGGGAAACGGAACCGGCGGTACGCGATGTCGCGGCCGGTCATCGGGGTGCCGCCCGGCGTGGATCGGGTGTCTCGACCGCGTGCTTGTCGATCATTGCCGCTGAGCATCGCGTACCCGAAGGTTTTGTGCAACGGCGGTGGGTGCGGGCCCCGCGCTGGACCGGTCGGCCAGTGGGTTCGGGCCAGCCGCGCGGGAGGGTCCGCCTGCTCGCCGGGCCCGGTGTGATCAGGGGCGTAGCGAGTCGATGGGGCGGCCCACCTGACAGCATTTTCGTCACCGAAGGTAACCGTGACGTGAGCTCCCGGGGTTCACCCTGCGCCGACTTTGCTCTGCAGCCATCGACGCAACGGTGACTCACCGCAACAAGTGCGTATCGGGCTGCAGAGCAAAGTCGACGGAAGGGCATCGCAGACCCCGACGGCTGAATTGGCGTATCTGCAGGTCAACGGCTTCTGACTCGGCGGCAGTCTCGCGTGGAGGAGCAACCGTCGGTGACAGTGCGTGACGCAGCGGCGCGCCGTCGCCAATCTCACGGACAGTCACAGAAATCCGCGCGTGCGAGGAAGAGCGACCCGGTGGACGGCGGGCGGATCATGCGCCGCCGGGACAGCTCCTCCGGCGACACGCTTGGCCGGCGGCACTAGGTTGTCAGAGGTCACGAGGCGGGAGGGCCGGGATGCGGGTACTGGTGGTCGAGGACGAGCGCAACCTCGCCGACGCGATCGCGCGCGGGCTGCGCAAGCGCGGGATGGCGGTGGACGTCGCCTACGACGGCGACGCCGGCCACGAGGCGGCGTTCGTCACCCGGTACGACGTGGTGATCCTGGACCGCGACCTGCCGGGTGTGCACGGCGACCAGATCTGCGCCGATCTGGCCGCCTCCGGCGCGCTGACCCGGGTGCTGATGCTCACCGCGAGCGGCACCGTCGCCGACCGGGTGGAGGGGCTGCAGCTCGGCGCCGACGACTACCTGGCCAAGCCGTTCGCGTTCGACGAGCTGGTGGCGCGGGTGCAGGCGCTCGGGCGCCGGGCCACCCCGGCCGCGCCGCCGGTGCTGGAGGTGGCCGACCTGGTGCTCGACCCGGCCCGGCGGGTGGTCACCCGTGGTGGCGTGCCGCTCGACCTCACCAACAAGGAGTTCGGCGTGCTCGCCGAGCTGCTCAAGGCGCGCGGCGCGGTGGTGTCCAGCGAAGAGCTGCTGGAACGGGTCTGGGACGCCAACACCGACCCGTTCACCACGATCGTCCGGGTCACCGTGATGACGCTGCGCAAGAAGCTGGGCGACCCGCCGCTCATCGACACGGTGGTCGGGGCGGGCTACCGGATCGGCCGCACGCAGTGAGCGTGGGCACCCGGCGGGTGCGGCCGACGCTGCGGTTGCGGCTGACCCTGCTCAACGGCGTCCTGCTGGTCGGCGCCGGGGCGATCCTGGTGCTGCTGGCCTGGCTGCTGGTCCGCGACGCGCTGCGCCCCACCGACGAGCTGCTGCCCGGCACCACAGTGGTGCTCACCGACGGCCGCACCCTCGACGCCGGGCAGTGGCAGCGGCAACTGGTCGACGCGGCGTCGCAGGAACTGCTGGTCAAGGGACTGCTCGCGCTCGTGGCGATCAGCGTCGTCGGGGTGGCCGGGGCGTACCTGGTGGCCGGCCGGGCGCTGCGCCCGCTGCACCAGGTGACAGCCACCGCGCGCCGGCTCGGCGAGGCCACGCTCGACGAGCGGATCGGCTGGTCCGGCGCCGACGACGAGGTGGCCGAGCTGGCCGAGACGTTCGACGCGATGCTGGACCGGATCAGCGGCGCGTTCGAGGCACAGAAACGGTTCGTCGCGAACGCCTCGCACGAGCTGCGGACACCGCTCGCGGTGATGCGTACCGAAATCGACGTGACGCTCAGCGACGACGACGCCGACCTCGCCGAGTACCGCCGCATGGCCGGGGTGGTGCGGGACGCCTCGGAGCGGGCCAACGGCCTGGTCGACGCGCTGCTGGTGCTGGCCCGCAGCGAGGCCCAGACCGGCCGGCGGCTGGCCCGGCGCGCGGAGTCGGACCTCGCCGTCGGCACCGCCAACGCGCTGTCCGCGGTGTCCCGGGAGGTCGAGCGGATCGGCCTGAAGGTGCACACGTCGCTGCGTCCGGCGCCGGTGGTCGGTGACCCGGGGCTGCTGGACCGGCTGGCCGGCAACCTGGTGGAGAACGCGGTCCGCTACAACCACCTGCACGGGCGGATCTGGGTGCGCACCGGCACCGACGGGCAGCGGTCCTGGCTGGTGGTGGGGAACACCGGCTTCGAGGTCGCCCCCGCCGACGTACCCGGGCTGTTCGAGCCGTTCCGGCGCGGCGGCCAGGAACGCACCGGTGCTCGCGGCTCCGGGCTCGGTCTGTCGATCGTGCGGGCCGTCTGCGACGCGCACGGCGGCACGGTGAAGGCGGTCGCCCAGCCCGGTGGCGGCCTGGAGGTGACCGTCACGCTTCCGTCGGCCGACCCGCCCGCGGCCACCTGACCGCCCATCCCGATCCGTCCAGCCGGTGAGGCGGCCTCACCTTTTCGTGCGGACAGCCTCGGCTGTCCTGGCCGGACCCGGCGGTGGTCGGCCCCCGGCGGCACGGTGGTCGGGCAGAATGCTCGGCTCACGCTGGACGCGGAGCGGTGATCAACGGAGAGTAAGCGCAGCGACGCCTCACCCTGCTCACCCACCGGAGCTGCCCGTGACCCACCTCTCGGCCCCGCGCCGCCGCCGTCTTCTCGCGGTCCTCACCGCCGGCGCCCTCACCGTCGTCGGCCTCTCTCCGGCCACGCCCGCGGCCGCCGCCGCGCCCGGCCACGACAAAGTGGTCCACACCGTCCCCTCCACGGCCTCGCCCGACGTCCAGGACGGCTCGGTCGACGCGATCCACGACGCCGGTACGAAGATCATCGCGGGCGGCTCCTTCACCCGTGTGCAGAACCGCAACTCCGACGTCGACATCCCCCGCGACTACCTGCTCGCGTTCGACAAGGCCACCGGCGCGGTGGACACCGCGTTCGCGCCCACGCTCGACAACGAGGTGACAGCGGTCACGGGCGGGCCCACGGCGAACACGGTCTTCGTCGCCGGCAAGTTCAACACCGTCAACGGCGTGACCCGGCGCAAGGTGGCCCTGCTCGACGTCAACACCGGGGCGGTCGTCACCAGCTTCGCGCCGCCCGCGTTCAACGGGCTCATCAAGGACATCGCGCTGGTCGGCAACCGGCTGCTGGTCGGCGGCATCTTCACCACGGCCGGCAACCCCAACCCGCGCGGCGGACTCGCGTCGCTCAACGCCACCACCGGCGCCGTGGACAGCTACCTCACCACCACGCTGACCGAGAACCACAACTGGGACGGGGTCAGCGGCGCCAAGGCCGGCGTCGGCGCGGAGAAGCTCGCCGTCTCCCCGGACGGCACGCAGCTCGTCGTCATCGGCAACTTCAAGAAGGCCGACGGGGTGCTGCACGACCAGATCGTCAAGATCGACCTGGGTGCCACCGCCGCCACCGTCGCGGACTGGAACACGGCCCGCTACACGCCGCGCTGCAAGTGGCAGTCCTTCGACTCGTACGTCCGTGACGTCGCGTTCTCCCCGGACAACAGCTACTTCGTGGTGGTCACCACCGGCGCGCCGTACAGCGGAACGCTCTGCGACACCGCGGCCCGCTGGGAGGCCGGCGCGACCGGCTCCGCTCTCCAGCCGACCTGGGTCGACTACAGCGGCGGCGACACGTTCCTGTCCGTCGGCATCAGCGAAGAGGCGGTCTACGTCGGCGGCCACCTCCGCTGGCTCAACAACACCACCGGCACCGACAACGCCCGGGCCGGCGCGGTCGGCCGGGCCAGCATCGCCGCGCTCGACCCGGCCAACGGCCTGCCGCTGTCCTGGAACCCCGGCCGCCACCCGCGCGGCATCGGCGCCTCCGAGATGCTCGTCACGCCGACCGGGCTCTGGGTCGGCGGCGACACGCTGTGGATCGGCAACTTCCAGTACCGCCGGGAGCGGATCGCGTTCTTCCCGCTGGCCGGCGGGACGGCGGTGCACCCCACCACCACGGCCACCCTGCCCGGCAACATCTACCAGGCGGGCCTGCCGCAGCCGACGAACGTGCTGTACCGGGTGAACGCCGGCGGCTCGTCCGTCGCCGCCACCGACGGCGGGCCGGACTGGGCGGCCGACACCAGCTCCAGCCCCAGCCCGTACCACAACACCGGCAGCAGCGTCTCCAGCTACACCACCGCCGCGAGCCTGGACTCGACGGTACCGGCCGGCACCCCGGTCGAGCTCTACAACCACGAGCGGTACGACCCGTCCGGCGGTGCGGAGATGACCTGGCAGTTCCCGGTGCCCAACGGCACCGAGGTGCACGTGCGGCTCTACATGGCCAACCGGTACGCGGGCACCGCCAACGCCGGCACGCGGATCTTCGACGTGGCGCTGGAGGGTGCTGTCGTCCTCGACGACCTCGACCTGTCCGCCACCGCCGGGCACAACGTGGGCACCATGCGGGAGTTCACGGTGGTCAGCGACGGCTCGATCGACGTGGAGTTCCGCCACGTGCGGGAGAACCCGCTGGTGAACGCCGTCGAGATCGTCAAGACCGGGCCCCCGCCCGCCCCGGCCAGCTCGCCGGTGCAGGTGCGCTCGTACGACGGGCAGAGCACGGTCGGCGCGCCGGACCCGGTGACCGACCCGAACGGCACCGTCTGGGCGGGCGCGCGCAACGCGTTCTGGGTCGGCGGGACGGTGTTCTACGGCGCCGACGGCGCGCTGTGGCGGCGTACGTTCAACGGCACCACGTTCGGTGCGCCGGAACTGGTGGACCCGTACCACGACCCGTACTGGGACAACGTGATCACCAACTCCGGGCCGACCGGGCAGACGTACGTCGGCGCGACCACCGGCTTCTACGCCGAGATCCCGAACGTGACCGGCATGTTCTTCTCCGGCGGGCGGCTCTACTACACGCTCAACGGGCAGAACGGACTGTTCTGGCGCTGGTTCACCCCGGACAGCGGCGTCGTCGGCGCCGACCGGTTCACGGTGTCCGGGGCGAGCGGGTTCGCCGACGCGGGCGCGGTATTCGTCTCCGGCGGCACGCTCTACAAGGTCAACCGCAACACCGGTGACCTGGCCGCCACCGACTGGGTGAACGGCGTGCCGGCCGCGACGTTCACCGTGCGCAGCGGCCCGGCGGTCGACGGCGTCGACTGGCGCGCGAAGGCGGTGTTCGTCGGCCCGTAAGGAAGGGCACCTTCTTAACGCCTTCGGTAGAGGAAGGGCCCCTTGTTAACACGCAGCTGTTAACAAGGGGCCCTTCCTTGCGGTGGGGCGGGGTTGCCGGCGCCGGAGGGCGGTGGAATGATCAACCGGTCAGCCCGATGAGGTGGAAGGGGGTGTGGTCGATGTCTTTCGTGAACCGTCCCGCGCCCCGCGTTCCCCGCTGACGTTCCCACTCCGCCGGGGCGCGTACCCCACAGGAGGAAGCACCGATGAGTGCACAGTTCCATTGCGTGACAGTCGAGTCCGACGACCCGTACACCCTCGCCGGATGGTGGGCCCGGGTGCTCGACCGCCGGCTCGCCGACGACGACCACCCGGACGACCCGGAGGCGGTCCTCGCCGCGCCCGCCGGCGACGGCCCCGACCTGTTGTTCGTCCGGGTGGGCGAGCGGCACGGCAAGGGCGCGTTCCACATCGACCTGCACGCGGCCGAGGGCACCCGCGACGAGGAGGTGGCGCGGCTGCGTGACCTCGGCGCCACGCTGGTGGCCGACCGGCGCCGGCCGGACGGCAGCGGCTGGGTGGTGCTGGCCGACCCCGAGGGCAACGAGTTCTGCGTCTGCCGGAGCCCTGCCGAACGGGCCGAGTCCGCCTGATCCGGAAACGACACCGGGCCCCCGCCGTCGCGGCGGGGGCCCGGTGCGTAGCGGTGTCAGCCCTGCTTCTCGATCTCGCCGCGCATCGTGACGAACTCCTTCTGGAGCTCGGCCGCGGACTTGAAGTAGACGACCACCATGCCGAGGCTGCCCCGGTCGGCCCAGATGCAGACGGCCACCTGCTCACCCGAGGCCTTGCCGTCGGAGCACTTGGCGTCGCCGCCAAGCGGGCCCGGGTCGACCGTCTTGAAGTCCTTGGTGGCCAGGTCCGGCGTGACCGCCGTGGCGGCGTCGTCCAGTTCCTTCTTCGGGTCGGCCATGACGCCGGACACGGCGACGATCATGACCAGGTCTTTCTTCTCCGGGTTGCCGTAGAAGGCGCCGGCCGTGCTCGTCGCGTCCGGCACGTCCTTGCTGAGCGAGGCCTTCATCTGCGTCGCGGCGTTCTGCAGCTGAGGGTCGGTGACCTTCGGCCGGCCACCGAGCGTCTGCGGCTCGACCACCCGGGTCTTGGTGGCGGTGACCACCTCGCCGACGGTGTCCTTGGTGACGAGCCAGGTGACGATGCCGCCACCGACGCAGAGCACCAGGACCACCGCGAGGACGATCAGCAGGATCTTGCCGACGCCGGACTTCTTCGGCGGGACCGGCGCGCCGAACTGGTTGCCGTACTGGGGCTGCTGCGGGATCTGCGGGTAGTCAGCGCCGTACTGGGGCTGCTGCGGAGCCTGCGGGTAGCCACCGCCGTACTGCGGCTGCTGGGGCGGCTGGAAGCCGCCGGGCTGGTGCTGGGGCGGCGGGTAGTGGCCGGGGTAGGGATTGGACGGCGGCTGGGACATGTAGGCAGCTCCTGTGAGAAAACTGAAGGCGTGATCGTAGCCAGGAGCACCGACATGCCGCTGTCCGTGGAAGGCCGGTGGGACGAAACCGCATCCGACCCGTGACCTGCCCGCGAAACGCCGATCGCGGTGGCCGGGCGTCCGTCTCGGACAGCCCGACCACCGCGATCGATGCGGTATCGGTCAGCGCAGGCTGGCCACGCCGCGCGGCAGGAACCGCTTGCCGGTCACCCGCTCGGAGGTGCCGGTCCGGTCCAGGTACGGCGTCACGCCGCCCAGGTGGAACGGCCAGCCGGCGCCGAGGATCATGCACAGGTCGATGTCCTGCGCCTCGGCGACGACGCCCTCGTCGAGCATGAGCCGGATCTCCTGCGCCAGCGCGTCCAGCGCGTTCTGCCGCACCTGCTCGGCGGTGAGCGGCTCGTCGCCGACCACCAGCAGCTTCGCCACCTCGTCGTTGATCTGGTCGTCGACCACGATCGGCTGGCCCGAGTCGGCGATCCGCTTGAGGTTCTCGCTGACGCCGAACCGGTCCGGGAACGCCTCGTGCAGGGTGCCGCCGACGTGGTACGCCACGGCCGGCCCGACGAGCTGCAGCAGCGCCAGCGGACGCATCGGCAGGCCCAGCGGGTCCAGCGCGCTGTTCGCCACGTCCAGCGGGGTGCCGGCGTCGACGGCCGCGAACACGGTGCCGAGGAAGCGGGTCAGGAGCCGGTTCACCACGAACGCCGGGGCGTCCTTGACCAGCACCGACGACTTCTTGAGCTGCTTGCCGACAGCGAACGCGGTGGCCAGCGTGGCGTCGTCGGTCCGCTCGCCGCGGACGATCTCCAGCAGCGGCAGCACCGCGACCGGGTTGAAGAAGTGGAAGCCGACCACCCGCTCCGGGTGCTCCAGGTCGGCGGCCATCTCGGTGATGGACAGCGAGCTGGTGTTGGTGGCGAGCACCGCCTCCGGCTTGACGATCTTCTCCAGCTCGGCCCAGACCTGCTTCTTGACGCCCAGGTCCTCGAACACGGCCTCGATGACGAAGTCGGCGTCGGCGAAGACGGACTTGTCGACCGAGCCGCTGACCAGGCCGTACAGCTTGGCCGCGGTGCCCTTGTCCATCCGGCCCTTGCTGACGGCCTTCTCGATCTGGGTGTGCACGTAGCCGACACCCTTGTCCACCCGCGACTGGTCCAGGTCGGTCATGACGACCGGCACCTGCAGCCGCCGGGCGAACAGCAGCGCGAGCTGGCTGGCCATCAGGCCGGCGCCGACGATGCCGACCTTGGTGACCGGGCGGGCCAGGCCCTTGTCCGGCGCGCCGGCCGGGCGCTTGGCCCGCCGCTGCACCAGGTCGAAGGCGTACAGGCCGCTGCGCAGCTCCTCGGAGAAGACCAGGTCCGCGAGGGCCTCGTCCTCCGCCGCGGTGCCGGTGGCGAAGTCGGCGTCCTTCGCCGTCTCCAGCAGGTCCAGCGCCTTGTACGCGGACGGGACCGCGCCGTGCAGCCGCTGGTCGAGGGTCTGCCGGGCGAAGTAGAGCACGCCCGCCCACATGTCCTTGTCGACCTCGGGGCGGGTCACGGCGACCTCGCCCCGGACCACGCCGGCGGCCCACTCCAGCGACCGCTCCAGGAAGTCGGCCGGCTCCAGCAGCACGTCCGCGATGCCCATCTCGGCCGCCTGCTTCGGCTTGAGCATCTTGTTCTGCATCAGCGGGTTCTGAATGATCACCTGGGTGGCGGCCGGGATGCCGATCAGGTTCGGCAGCAGCTGCGTACCGCCCCAGCCGGGGATCAGGCCGAGCGAGACCTCGGGCAGCGCCAGCGCCGCCGCGCCCGCCGACAGCGTCCGGTAGTGGCAGTGCAGCGCCAGCTCCAGGCCGCCGCCCATCGCCGCGCCGTTGACGAACGCGAAGGTGGGGACGGCGCTGTCCTTGAGCCGGGCGAACACGCGGTGGCCGAGCCGGCCGATCTCCAGCGCCTGCTCGCGGTTCTCCAGGGCGGGCAGGCTGGTGATGTCCGCGCCCACGCAGAAGATGTACGGCTTGCCGGTGACCGCGATGAACGCCGGCTCCGCCGCCAGCGCGGCGGTGATCGCCTCGTCCAGGCTGGTCAGACCGGCCGGGCCGAAGGTGTTCGGCTTGGTGTGGTCGAAGCCGTTGTCCAGCGTGATGAGGGCGGCGGGCCGGTCCAGCCCGGGTACGGCCACCTGGCGCAGCAGCGCCTTGGTGACGACCTCGTTCGGTGCGGCGAGGCTCACTTGTCTCCACCCTCCCAGTGCGGGTTCTCCCAGATCACGGTGCCGCCCATGCCGATGCCGATGCACATGGCGGTGAGGCCGTAGCGGACCTCGGGGTGCTCGGCGAACTGGCGGGCGAGCTGGGTCATCAGCCGGACGCCGGAGGACGCGAGCGGGTGACCGATGGCGATCGCGCCGCCCCACGGGTTGACCCGCGGGTCGTCGTCGGCGATGCCGAAGTGGTCGAGGAAGGCGAGCACCTGCACCGCGAACGCCTCGTTCAGCTCGAACAGGCCGATGTCGTCGATGCTGAGGCCGGCGATGCGCAGCGCCTTCTCGGTCGACGGGATCGGGCCGACGCCCATCACCTCGGGCTCGACGCCGACGAAGCCGAACGACACCAGGCGCATGCCGACCGGCAGGCCGAGCTCACGAGCGGTCTCCTCGGCCACCAGCAGCGCGGCGGTGGCGCCGTCGTTCAGGCCGGCCGCGTTGCCTGCGGTGACCTTGCCGTGCGGCCGGAACGGCGTCTTCAGCCCGGCCAGCTTCTCCATCGAGGTGTCGCGGGGCGCCTCGTCCACGGTGGCCAGGCCCCAGCCCGCCTCCGGGTCGCGCACCGCCACCGGCACCAGGTCGCCCTGGAGCTTGCCGTTGGCGTACGCCTTGGCGGTCTTCTGCTGCGACGCCAGCGCGAACGCGTCGGTGCGCTCCTTGGTGATGTGCGGGACCCGGTCGTGCAGGTTCTCCGCGGTGGAGCCCATCACCAGGGCGGACGGGTCGACGAGCTTCTCCGCGACGATGCGCGGGTTGGGGTCGACGCCCTCACCCATCGGGTGGCGGCCCATGTGCTCGACGCCGCCGGCGATCGCGACGTCGTACGCGCCCATGGCGATGCCGCTGGCCACGGTGGTGACGGCGGTCATCGCGCCGGCGCACATCCGGTCGATGGCGAAGCCCGGCACGGTCTTGGGCAGGCCGGCCAGCAGTGCGGCGGTACGGCCGATGGTCAGGCCCTGGTCACCGATCTGGGTGGTGGCGGCGATCGCCACCTCCTCCACCTTCTCCGGCGGCAGTTGCGGGTTGCGGCGCATCAGCTCGCGGATGCAGCGGATCACCAGATCGTCGGCGCGGGTGTTGGCGTACATCCCACCCGCCTTGCCGAACGGGGTACGGACGCCGTCGACGAAGACGACATCCCGGACTTCACGGGGCACTTGGAGCCTCCCTCGGCACGGGCATTTCCCCGGATGCTACTCGCCAGTAACCAAACGCGGCACCACCCCCCGCGTGGCCCACCTCACACCTGCCGCCGACGTTACTGCTGGGGGGTGCGCAGCGCCTCGGTAAGAGCGGGCAGCAGCAGCCCGATCTGCCACTCCCGGGCGCCGAAGGCGCGCAGCGCCTCCGCGACGGTGTCGTCGGTGATCTCCTCCGGCGGCTGCCACGCCAGCCGGCGGATCGAGTCCGGCGCGATCAGGTTCTCCGCCGGCAGCCGGTGCGCCCCGGCGGTGCCGACCACCACCTCCCGGGCCCGGGCCAGCCGCCCGGCCGCCACCGGGTCACGCTCGGCCCAGCGGTGCGGCGGAGGCGGCCCTTCCACCGTCGGGCTCACCGGCAGCGCGTCGTCCGGCAACTGACGCGCGTCGTCGAGCGCCGCCAGCCAGGTACGTGCCAGCCGGCGCACCGAGCGCCCACCGAAACCGGGGAGCGTGAGCAGTGTCTTCTCGTCCTTCGGGTCCAGCTCGGCGGCGGCCACGATGGCCGAGTCGGGCAGCACCCGGCCCGGCGCGGCATCCCGGCGGGCGGCGATCTGGTCCCGCGCGTACCAGAGGGACCGCACCCGGGCCTGGGCGCGCGCGCCGCGTACCCGGTGGATGCCGGACGTGCGCCGCCACGGCTCGGCGCGCACGCGCGGCGGACGGGCGCCGTTGCGCACCAGCGCGTCGAACTCCTCCGCCGCCCAGCCGGACTTGCCCTGCCGCCCCAGCTCCTCGTCCAGCGCGTCGCGCAGGTCCACCAGCAGCTCGACGTCCAGCGCCGCGTACGTCAGCCAGGACTCCGGCAGCGGCCGGCTGGACCAGTCCGCGGCGGAGTGGTGCTTCTCCAGGCTGAACCCGAGCAGCTGTTCGGTCAGCGCGGCCAGGCCGACCCGCTCGAATCCCGCCAGCCGGGCGGCCAGTTCGGTGTCGAACAGCCGGCGCGGGCGCAGGCCCAGCTCGGCCAGGCAGGCGAGGTCCTGGCTGGCCGCGTGCAGCACCCACTCGGTCTCGGCGATCGCCTCGTCGAGGGCGGACAGGTCGGGCAGCGGCAGCGGGTCGATGAGCGCGGTGCCGGCGCCGACGCGGCGCAACTGCACCAGGTAGGCGCGCTGGCTGTAGCGGTAGCCGGAGGCGCGTTCGGCGTCCAGGGCCACCGGGCCGGTGCCGCCCGCGAAACGGGCCACGACCTCGTTCAACTCGGTCGGTGTGGCCACCGGGGCGGGCGTGCCGTCGCGCGGCGCGGTCAGGGGGACGGCCGCGCCCGGCTCGGTCTCGGTCCCCGCGTCCGCCGGCTCCGGCAGGGCCGACGTCGGATCGGCGGAGACCTCTCCCGTACGGCTTTCGGCGGCCCGACGGCGCAGGGGTGGTTCGTCGGTCACCTGACAACCCTAGTAGGCCGGACGATCCGGTGTGCGCAGCCGGTCCGGCGCGTGTCGGCGCGGTGTCCGTCAGGTGTCCGGAACGAACCGGGTTGCGGGGCCGTGAGAGGGTCGGACAGCGGGGGAGACAAAGCCCGTTTCCGCCGGTACGGTCCATCGAGCCGCGAGCGGCGCACAGGGCCGGACGACAGCGGTCGGGGGCGTCGGCGAAGCCGACGGGGAGGACGGTCGAGCATGACAGGCGGGTACGGAACCGGCGACGGCGTGCCGGGGCAGGGCGGTGACCCGACGGCCGATCGGCCGGGCCCGCTGCCGCCGCGCTTCGACCCGCCCGGCGGTCCGGCTCCGCTGTCCGGGCCGGCCCTGCCCGGGTCGGCAGCGGGCGGTGGCGGTCCGGCGTGGAGCGGCGCCCCCGGCCACGCGGCGTCGGGCACGGGCTACCCGACCACGTCGCCGGGCGCGAGCTACCCGGGATCGTCCGGGGGGAGCTACCCGGCGTCCTCGGGCACGAGCTACCCCGCCCCGTCCTCGGGCGCGGGCTATCCGGCGCGGGCCGCCGCGCAGCCGTCCGCCGGTTACCCGGGCCGCGCCGACGCGGCCGGGGCGTCGCCGTCGGCCGCCTACTCCGCGTCGTCGGGTGTCGCGACCTCGCCCGCGCCGTCCCAGCCGTCGTTCGGCGCCGCGCCGTCCCAGCCGGGCCCGTCGTCGTTCGGCGGCGCGCCGGCCCAGCCGGGGCAGTCCTCCTACGGCACGCCGTCGGCCCAGCCGGGGCAGTCCTCCTTCGGCTCGGCACCGGCCCAGTCCGCCGCCTACCCGGGCCAGGCGCCCGCCGGGTCACAGTCGTTCCCGGGCCAGGCCTCGTCGCCGTACGCGGACCGGCACTCCGGCGCCCCGTCCGGCTCCGGCTCGTCCTACCCGGGCCGGCCGGTCTCCGCGCCCGCCTATCCGGGCCAGCCGGTGTCCGCGCCGTCCTATCCCGGCCAGCCGGCGGCGTACCCGGGTCAGCAGGTCTCCGGCTTCGGCGCGCCGCTCGGTCCGCCGGAGCGCGCCCCCCGGCGCAGCCGGCTCGCGGTGGTGGCGCTGGCCCTGGCCGCCGTGCTGGCGGTGGTCAGCGGCGTGCAGGCGTACCAGATCTACCGGCTCGACGACCGGCTCGCCGCCGCCGACAAGCGGATGGCCGAGGGGCAGGGCGCGGACGCCAGCCGGCTCGACGGCCTGGAGCAGCGCGCCGGCAGCCTGGAGAAGCAGGCCGGAGCCGCCTTCAACCCGGAGGCGGTGGCCAGCGCGGTGCTGCCGAGCGTGTTCCGGGTGCGGGCCGGGCAGTTCACCGGTACGGCGTTCGCCGTCGGCAAGGCCCCGTCCGGCGGCGGCACCACGCTGCTGACGAACTTCCACGTGGTCGAGTCGGTCTTCACCGCCGGTGAGCGCAAGGTGTTCCTGGAGCGCAAGGACCAGCGGTTCGAGGCGACGATCATCGCCACCGACAAGGACAAGGACCTGGCGCAGTTGCGCACCACCGCCAAGTTCGCCGGTCTGGTCGCGGCCAGTGATCCGGTGCGGTCCGGCCAGCAGATCATCGTGGTCGGCGCGCCGCTCGGGTTGCAGGACAGCGTCACCACGGGCGTGGTCAGCGCGTTCCGCGAAGACGAGCGCGGCGGTGGCCCGGTGATCCAGTTCGACGCGCCGATCAACCCCGGTAACTCCGGCGGCCCGGTGATCAACGGCGCCAAGGAGGTCGTCGGCATCGCCACGGCCAAGGCCCGCAACGCCGAGGGCATCGGGTTGGCGGTGCCGATCAAGACCGCCTGTGACCGGTTCCGCCTCTGCTGACCGGTCGCCCACGCCGGTGTGGGGCGACCGCAGCGCATCGACCCCGGCCCATCGGGCCACCCCGCGGGGGACCAGCTCATCTGGAGGAACGACATGTCCTACCCACCGGCCGGGGGCGACAACCCGCCCCCGGCGCCGGGGGGCACGGTCTACGGCAACGTGTACGGCAGCCGGCCCGCGCCCCAGCAGTACGACCCGAACCAGCCCGCCCCGACCCTGCACCAGCCCACCGCGCCCGACGGCGCACCCGGGTACGGCGGATACCAGCCCGCCGCGCCGGGTCAGCCGGGCTACGCGCCGGGCGCCGCTCCGGTGCCCCCGCCGATGTCGGCGCCGCCGGTCTCCGTACCGCCGGTCTCCGGCCCCGGCTACCCGCAGCCGCTGTCGGCCCCGCCGCAGTCCGCCCCACCGGTGTCCGGCCCCGGCTACGGCCCGCCGCCGATGTCCGGGCCGCCCGGCCCCTACGGACCGGCCGGCGGCGCGCCCGCCGGCGGCGGCCGGAGGTGGGCCCCGCTGGTCCTCGGCCTCGTCGCCGCGTTGCTGTTCGTCTTCGGTGGCGTGATGACCTTCCTGTACGTCTCCACGGACGGCGAGCTGGACAAGTCCCAGCGGCTGGTCAGCCAGCGCGACGGCACCATCTCGGCGAACCAGCAGGAGATCGAGAAGCTCAAGGGTGAGCTGAAGACGGTGCAGGAGCGGCTGTCGGACACCCAGCAGGACCTGACCGGCACCAAGAACGACCGGGACGAGCAGGCCCGGCAGAAGAAGGTCATCGCGAGCTGCCTGGACAAGCTGACCACCGCCATCGCCGCCGCGTCGCGTGGCGACCGGGCTGCCTTCGAGGCGGCGAACAAGGGTCTGGACAAGGTCTGCGACGAGGCCGAGAACTATCTCTGACCTGTACTCGCCCGAGGCCGCCCCGGTTCGCCGGGGCGGCCTTCGCGTATCCGGCCGGGTGTGGTCAGGCGGCGCCGGCGGAGCGCCGGGGCAGCGCGGTGACGCCGGGCGGCGGCAGGCCGGCCGTGGAGGCCAGCAGCGTGCACCAGCCGAGCAGGTGCGGCCCCAGGTCGGCGCGCAGCGGCGTCCAGGAGGCGCGGATCTCGATGTCACCGGCGGCGGGCGGCCCGGCCAGCTCGCCGAACCGGGTGGAGAGCGTCTGGGTGACGGTGCCGCCGATCGCCCGGTGCCCGGCGCCCTGCGCGTCCAGCGCGTCGGTCAGCCAGGTCCAGCCGACGCCCGGCAGCAGCGGGTCGCTGGCCAGGTCGACCTCAAGCTCGGCGGTGACGTACGTGACCAGCCGCAACGTGCCCTGCCACGCCTCGTGCCCGGCCGGGTCGTGCAGCAGGATCAGCCGGCCGGTGGCCACCTCGTCGTCGTCGCGCATCACGGCGGCGGAGAGCGCGAACGCGAACGGGGCCAGCCGCTGGGGGGCGCCGACCTCCTCCAGGATGATCTCCGGGCGGGGTGTCACCGACCGCAGCCCCGCGACCGCGCGAGCGAACGTTTCCGGGAGCGCGATCGGGGGGGCCATGCGGGCAGCCTATGCGCGCCCACCGTACGGCGCGCGACGGCGCGCCGGGTGATCGACGGTTAAGAAGGGGCCCTTCCTCTACCGGAGGCGTTAAGCGGGGGCCCTTCCTTCTACGTCACAAATGCGGACGGTGAGCGCGGGCGCCTGCCGGGGGCGTGGCACGATTGCCGCGATGACCACCGACACCACGGGCACTGCCGCCCGAGACGGAGAACCCCGCCGCGGCGGGCCGGCCGACTCGCCCTTCGTGCGCGCCTGCCGGCGCGAGCCGGGCCCGCACACGCCGGTCTGGTTCATGCGCCAGGCCGGCCGGTCGCTGCCGGAGTACCGCGAGATCCGGGCGAACGTGCCGATGCTGGAGTCCTGCCGCCGGCCGGACCTGGTCACCGAGATCACGCTCCAGCCGGTGCGCCGGCACGGCGTGGACGCGGCGATCCTGTTCAGCGACATCGTGGTGCCGGTCGCCGCGGCCGGCATCGACCTGGACATCGTGCCCGGCACCGGCCCGGTGGTGGCCGAGCCGATCCGTACCGCCGCCGACGTCGAGCGGATCTCCCCGATCGGCCGCGACGAGGTGTCGTACGTGGACGAGGCGGTCCGCCAGCTCGTCGTCGAGCTGGGCGGCACCCCGCTGATCGGCTTCGCCGGCGCCCCGTTCACGCTCGCCAGCTACCTGGTCGAGGGCGGGCCGTCGCGTACCCATGCCAAGACCAAGGCGCTGATGTACGGCGACCCGGACCTGTGGCACGCGCTGTGCGCCCGGCTGGCCGAGGTGACGCTGGCGTTCCTCCAGGTGCAGATCGACGCCGGGGTCTCCGCGGTGCAGCTGTTCGACTCGTGGGCCGGCGCGCTCTCCGAGGCCGACTACCGCCGCTTCGTGCTGCCGCACTCGACGTACGTGCTGGGCGGGCTCGCTGACTCCGGCGTGCCGCGGATCCACTTCGGGGTGGGCACCGGCGAGCTGCTCGGCGCGATGGGTGAGGCCGGCGCCGACGTGGTGGGCGTGGACTGGCGTACGCCGCTGGACGTCGCCACCGGCCGGATCGGGCCGGACAAGGCGGTGCAGGGCAACCTCGACCCGACTGTGCTGCTCGCGCCCTGGCCGGTGGTGGAGACCGAGGTGCGGCGCATCGTCGAGCAGGGCCGGGCCGCTCCCGGCCACGTGTTCAACCTCGGCCACGGCGTCCTGCCGGAGACCGACCCCGAGGTGCTGACCCGGGTGGTCGCGCTGGTGCACGAGCTGACCGCGCGACCGGAGCGCTAGGAGGCGACAGTGGTGCGACCGTGGCGGGTGGCGATCGTCGGTGGCGGGATCACCGGGCTGGCCGCCGCCGTCCGGTTGCGCGACAGTGCTCCCGAGGGCACCGAGGTCACCGTGTACGAGCAGTCCGGCCGCCTCGGCGGCAAGCTGTTCACCGGTGAGCTCGCCGGCGGGCCGGTCGAGTTCGGCGCGGAGTCGTTCCTGATGCGCGACCCGGCCGGTGGCGAGTCGGCGGCGGTGACGCTGGCCCGGCGCCTCGGGCTGGCCGAGGCGATCGTGCACCCGACCGTCGGGCAGGCGGCCCTGCTCGTCGACGGCACGTTGCGCCCGGTGCCGGGCGGCACGCTCGTCGGCGTACCCGGGGATCTGGAGAAGGTGGCGGCGGTGGCGCCGCCGGCCGCGGACGCCGACCGCGACGCGGGCCACCCGTTGCTGGCCGACGGTGAGGACACCTCGGTCGGTGAGCTGGTCCGCAAGCGTCTCGGTGACGCGGTGGTGGACCGCCTCGTGGACCCGATGCTCGGCGGCGTGTACGCCGGGCGGGCCGACGACCTGTCGCTGGTCACCACGATGCCGGCGCTGGCCCGCGCGGCACGCGCCGAGCACACGCTTGTCGGTGCGGTACGCGCCGCGCAGGCCGCCGCGCCGCGCGCGCCCGGCGCCCCGGTCTTCGGCACCCTCGCCGGTGGACTGAGCACGCTGGTCGAGGCGGCGGCGACGGCGAGCGGCGCGACGATCCGGCGCGGCGCCGCGGTACGCGAGCTGCGCCGCACCCCGTCCGGATGGCGGCTCACCGTCGGGCCGACCCGCGACGCCGAGCACGTCGAGGCCGACGCGGTGCTGCTCGCGGTGCCGGCCCGCCCGGCCGCCCGGCTGCTCGCCGCCGCCGCGCCCGAGGCGGCCGAGACGGTGGGCGCGCTCGACTACGCCAGCGTCGCCCTGATCACCCTGGCCCTGCCCGGTCCGGCCCTGCCGGAGCTGTCCGGTTTCCTGGTGCCGGCCGGTGAGGGGCTGACGATCAAGGCGTCCACGTTCTTCACCACCAAGTGGGGGCACCTGCGGCGGCCGGACGGGCTGGCGCTGGTGCGCGCCTCGGTCGGCCGGTACGGCGACGAGACGTCGCTGCAGCTCACCGACGACGACCTGGCCGACGCGGTGCACCGGGAGCTGTCGGCGGTGCTCGGCGCGCCGCTGCCGACTCCGGTGGCCCGGCACGTGCAGCGGTGGGGCGGCGCGCTGCCCCAGTACACGCCCGGGCACACCGCCCGGGTGGCGGCGGTCCGGGCGGC
Organism: Micromonospora sp. HB375; assembly: GCF_017872985.1. Classification (NCBI taxonomy): domain Bacteria; kingdom Bacillati; phylum Actinomycetota; class Actinomycetes; order Micromonosporales; family Micromonosporaceae; genus Micromonospora; species Micromonospora sp. HB375. The sequence continues at coordinate 1,616,112 of NZ_JAGGJO010000001.1, forward strand.
GCTGCGCGCCGCGTACCCGACGCTTGCGGTGGCCGGGGCCGGCTACGACGGCGTCGGCATCCCGGTGTGCGTCCGCTCCGGCGAGACGGCGGCCGAAGAGATCATCACGGCACTGGAAGGATCGGCAGCATGACCGAGCAGACCAACGCGGCGCGGCTGCGGGAGCTCAACGAGACCATCCGCTACACGATGTGGTCGGTGTACCGGGCCACCAGCCCGCTGCCGTCGCTGCGGGAGAACGTCGTCGACGAGGTCGAGTCGCTCTTCACCGAGCTGGCCGGCAAGGACGTCACGGTGCGGGGCACGTACGACGTGGCCGGGCTGCGCGCCGACGCCGACCTGATGATCTGGTGGCACTCGTCGTCCAGCGACGCGCTGCAGGACGCGTACCTGCGGTTCCGCCGCACCACGCTGGGCCGGGCGCTCACCCCGGTCTGGTCGCAGATGGCGCTGCACCGCCCGGCCGAGTTCAACAAGAGCCACATCCCGGCGTTCCTCGCCGACGAGCAGCCGCGCCCCTACCTGTGCGTCTACCCGTTCGTGCGCTCGTACGAGTGGTACCTGCTGCCCGACGCGGAGCGGCGCGAGCTGCTGGCCGAGCACGGCAAGATGGCCCGCGGCTACCCGGACGTGCGGGCCAACACGGTGGCGTCGTTCGCGCTCGGCGACTACGAGTGGATGCTCGCGTTCGAGGCCGACGAGCTGCACCGGATCGTGGACCTGATGCGTGACCTGCGCGCCTCCGGCGCCCGGCGGCACGTGCGGGAGGAGATCCCGTTCTACACCGGCCGCCGCCGCTCGGTGGCCGACATCGTGAACTGCCTGGTGTGAAAGGAAGGGCACCTTCTTAACGCCTGCGGTAGAGGAAGGGGCCCCGCTTAACACCCAGCGGGTGTCGAGCAGGGCCCCGACCGGGAAGACCGGCGTCAGGCGGTCGTCGTACAGGACACGATGCTGGGCACCGGGTTCGTCGCACCGGCCGATCCGGTGAAGCCGAACGAGGTGCTCGCACCCGGCGCGAGTGAGCCGTTGTAGGCGGCGTTTCGTGCCGTCACCAGTGTTCCGCTCGTGGTGACAGTGGCGTTCCACGCCGAGCTGACCTGCTGGCCGTTCTGGTAGTTCCAGCTCACCGACCAGCCGCGGATCGGCGAGCCGCTGTTGTTCGTCACCTTCACGTCGGCCTGGAAGCCGCCGCCCCACGAACCGGTGATCGCGTACGTCGCGGTGCAGCCGCCGGCCGGGTTCGGCGTGGTCGGCGGCGGGCTGGTCGGCGGCGTGCTCGTCGGCGGCGTGCTGGTGGGCGGGGTGCTCGTCGGCGGGGTGCTGGTGGGCGGCGGGGTGGTCGGGCCGGACCCGCCGAAGTCCACGTCACTGCACAGGTAGTAGGACTGGTCCAGGTGGCTGGCCTGCCAGATGGTGTAGACGATGTGCCGGCCGGTGCGGCCCGGCGCGTTCGCCGGGATCTGGATGGACACGCCGTCCACCTCACGCGTCCACTGGCTGGCCGGGGTGTTGCCGATCTGGCCGACCAGTTCCAGGTCGCTCCAGCGCAGCGGCGAGGTGAGCGCGTTGAAACCCTGCTTGGTCACGTACACCCGGATGTAGTCGGCGCCGTGGCTGGCCTGGTCGAAGAACTTGACCCGGAAGTTGTTGGTGACCGGCACGGTCTTCCACGCGCCGACGGTGTCGAGCGCGTTGTACCGGCCGTTCTGGGTGCGGCCGCCGCTGCACAGCTGACCGTCCGGGATGGCGCCCTGGTGGTTGCCGGCCACGCCCTCGCGGAACAGGCCGTTCCAGTTCCACATGGCGTTCGGGTCGGCCTGCCACGCCTGCCAGCACATCGGGTCCTGGGTGGCCATGGCCGGGTTCTGGAAGTCACCGCCCCAGCGCTGCCAGCAGCTGTAGGCGCGCGAGGCCGGGTCGACCACCGACCCGTGCGCCGAGGCCGGGCCGGAGAACGCGGTGGTGAGCAGCGCCGCGACGACCGCGCAGACGCCGAGAATCGCCGCCGCGAGCGGTAACGGGCGGCGGTACGGAGTGGACATGGAAAGCCTCCGGGATGGGTGTCGGTGCACGACGCCCGGACTGTCGGGAGTTGCCCTCTCCCGCGTGGCGGCTCCGCCCGCACGTTGCCACAAAAAGTGACAAACGTCAATGAGTTGGGTCGCGGCGCATCGGGGTGTGCGGGATGCCGTCCTCGACGTAACCGGGGCCGTCGACCGTGAAACCGCAGCCCTCGTAGAAGCCCACGAGGTGCGTCTGCGCGTCGAGCACGCACGGCCGGTCACCCACCACCGCGAGGGCCTCGGCCATCAGCGCGCCGGCCAGGCCCGCGCCGCGGGCCGCCGGCGCCACCACCACCCGCCCGATCCGCGCCACGCCGCCGGGGTCGGCCAGGATCCGCAGGTACGCGACCACGGCGCCGTCGCTGCTCAGCCACAGGTGGCGGGTGCCGGGCTCGACGTCCCGGCCGTCCAGTTCCGGGTACGGGCAGGACTGCTCGACCACGAACACGTCGATGCGCAGCCGGAGCAGGTCGTGGAAGGTGCGGGCGTCCAGGTCGGCGAAACCGGCCAGGTGGGACTCGACGGGCATCGGCCCAGGTTAGGCGGCGCCCCGCGGTCCGGCCGGGCCGGGTGCGGGACGGCCGGGGAGCGCCCGCGTCAGGCGGGGCGGGCGCCGACCGCGTCGCGTACCTCGGCGCCCTGCTCGCCCTCGACGGCGCGGGCGCAGTGGGCGCAGCAGAAGAAGCGGCCGGAGACCTCGACGCCGTGGCCGACGATCTTGATCTGGCAGTGCTCGCAGATCGGCGCCATCTTGTGCACCGCGCACTCGAAGCAGTCGAACGTGTGCCGCGACCCGTCGACCGTGCGCACCTCGAACGCCATCCAGTAGTCGTTACCGCAAACCTCGCAGGTTGCCATGCGAAACCCCCCGAAAACGGACCTGTCATCCGAGAGTCGCGCAGACGACACCATCGAGCAACCGGAACCGGCGAACCTGATCCGGCCCTACGGCGAGTCGCTCCCGGCGTGTCGAGCGTTGACTCCGGTGACCGCCGAAAATCCCCGGAGGATTCGTGATCAAGCGCAACAAGCTCTTCGGCAACCAGACCCGGGTGACGTTCTCGCTGCCCCGGGACACCCCGCCCGGCACGGTGAGCGTGGTCGGCTGCTTCAACGGCTGGGAGCCCGGCCGGCACGAGCTGGTGCCGCGCCGCGACGGCACCCGTACCGTGACGGTCCGGTTGAAGCCGGGGGAGTACCGCTTCCGTTACCTGGCCACCGGCGGCGTGTGGCTGGACGACGAGGCCGCCGACCGGGTGGACGAGGCCGGCGGCCTGCTGCGGCTGTGACGCCGCCGTCAGCCGGCGCTGGGCTCCAGCCGCACCGAGATCGAGTTGACGCAGTGCCGGGTGTCCTTCGGGGTGAAGCCCTCACCCTCGAAGACGTGCCCGAGGTGGCTGTCGCAGCGCGCGCAGCGGATCTCGATCCGGCGCATCCCGAGCGTGTTGTCCGGGATCTCCTTGACCGCGCCCGGGATGGCGTCGTCGAAGCTCGGCCACCCGCAGTGCGAGTCGAACTTGTCCTCGCTGCGGAACAGTTCCAGCCCGCAGGCCCGGCAGTGGTAGACGCCGGGGGTCTTGGTGTCGACGTACTCACCGGTCCAGGGCGCCTCGGTGCCGGCCTCGCGGAGCACCCGGAACTCCTCGGGGCTCAGCCGCACGCGCCATTCGTCCTCGGTACGGGGCAGTTCGTTGTCGGAAAGACTCACCCCTTCACGGTACGTCGGCTGTCGGTGGCATCGCATATGGTCGCGTGATGGCGGGCAAGGGCACGGTCGAAGAGATCGAGGTAGCCGGGCACACGGTGCGGTTGAGCAGCCCCGACCGGGTGATCTTCCCCCAGCGGGGCTTCACCAAGGCCGACGTCTTCCGCTACTACCTGGCCGTCGGCGACGGGATCATGCGCGCCCTGCGTGACCGGCCGACCACGCTCCAGCGCTTCCCCGACGGCATCGAGGGGGAGATGTTCTTCCAGAAGCGGGTGCCGCAGCGGGGCGTACCCCCGTGGGTCCGCACCGCGCGGATCGCCTTCCCCAGCGGCCGCCCGGCCGACGAGCTGTGCCCCGCCGACCTGGCGCACGTGGCCTGGGCGGCGCAGATGGGCACCGTCGTGTTCCACCCGTGGCCGGTGCGCGCCGCCGACACCGACCGCCCCGACGAGCTGCGCGTCGACCTCGACCCGCAGCCCGGCACCGACTTCGCCGACGCGGTGACCGCCGCCGGTGAGCTACGCGCCCTGCTCGACGAGCTGGGCGTGCCCGGCTGGCCGAAGACCTCCGGCGGCCGGGGCGTGCACGTCTACCTGCGCATCCAGCCGCGCTGGACGTTCGTGGAGGTCCGCCGCGCCACCATCGCGCTGGCCCGCGAGCTGGAACGACGCCGCCCCGAGCTGGTCACCACCGCCTGGTGGAAGGAGGAACGGGGCGAACGGGTCTTCGTCGACTTCAACCAGATGGCGCGGGACCGCACAATCGCCTGCGCGTACTCGCTGCGCGCCAACGCGCGCGCCACCGTCTCCACCCCGGTCGACTGGGACGAACTACCCCAGGTAGACCCGGACGACTTCCACCTGGGCACGGTGCCGGCCCGGTTCGCCGAGCGCGGCGACCCGCACGCCGGCATCGACGACGCCCCGTGGGACATCACGCCGCTGCTGGAGTGGGCCGAGCGGGACGCGGCGGACGGGCTGGGCGACATGCCGTACCCGCCGGAATACCCGAAGATGCCCGGCGAGCCGAAGCGGGTCCAGCCGTCCAAGGACCGCGACCGCCCCCGCCCCTGACGCCCGCCGCGCTCACGCCGCGCACGGGCCGTCATGGTCGTTGAGGTGGCCGCACCGGCCGGCGCCGTCGAGCCGGGCGTCGCACCAGACCCGGGTACGCACGAACTGGCTGTCCTCCTCGCTCAGCGTGGTCTCGCCGAAGTCGATGACCGTGACGTGGCCGAGCGAGTCGCGCAGCGTCACCGCGAGGGCAGCCGCCTCGTCGGCGCTGGTCAGCTTGGTGGGCAGGTGGATGATCCAGCGCTGTGCCGTCATCGGGGCCATCCGCCCGGCGGGGCGTCCGGGTCGCGGAGACGGCAGGCGCGATGCTGGGACTGCCACTGCCGCAGCGCCTGGCGGACGCGCTCGGCCTCGGTCCGCGTGGTGACCAGCTCACGGCTCAGGCGTTCGAGTTCGTCGGCCACCCGGTCGAGGTGGTCGCGCACCTGGGTCGGGTCGAGGCCGCGCCAGCGCCGGTCGAAGTAGGCGGCCCGGACGTGGTGCGGGAGCAGGCGTTCCCCGGTCACGTAGATCACCGCACGGGCGCCGTCTGCTCGGCGACGAGCGCGCGGATCTGCCGGTCGGTGAGCCCGCGCTGGTCGAGCACCCGCCGGCCCCAGCGGTGCAGCCGGCACGGGTGGGGCGCCCGGTCGTTGCGACAGCGCGGTCCCTCGGGCCACTGCTCGGGGGCGTGCACGGTGATCGCCCGGACCGCGAAGGTGACATCCTCGGCGGTGATGTAGGGCGGAAGTGGAATGTCGCCGAGGATACGATCGATCGAGTCCATGACTCTCCCTTGTGGATATACGTCAGGTGCGGGGACGGATGCCGGGATGAGGTTCGGGGAAAGGCATCCGTCCCCGCGAAACCCGCCGCGTCCCCGGCGGGCACCACAATGGTCAATTCCCCTCTGGCCCGGGACAATCTTTCGCGGCAGAATGCAGACCAAGGGATGAGGTGCCTTACGCGACAACACCAAAGGAGATGACGTGGACGACTCGGGAAGCACCGTCCCGCGTAGGCAGCTCGGCAGATATCTGAGAGAACTTCGCGAAGGCGCGCACGTCACGGTGACAGCGGCGGCCAAGGAGCTGGAATGGTCGGCGCCCCGGATCTGGCGTTACGAAACGGGCCAGGTGCCGATGCACCCGAACGACGTGGAAGCCATGTGCCGCGTTTACGGCGCGTCGCGAGAAACCATCGAAACCATGCGCTCTCTGGCCCGGGAAACCAAGGCGCACGGCTGGTGGCACAGCTACGGGGAGGCAGTAGAGGATTGGTTCAAGCTTTACGTGGGTCTGGAATCTGCGGCGACCAAGATCCGCAAGTATGAGGCTGATCTGATCCCAGGGCTCTTGCAGACGGTCGAGTACATGCGCGAACTGATCGCGGCAGACCAACCTGGCTTGTCGGAGGCCGAGCGTCAGGCGAAAATCGATGTTCGGTTGCGTCGGCAGCGACTGTTGGCGCGGGCGGTACCGCGAGCCCCCTATCTCGACGTGATCCTCAGCGAGGCAGTGTTGCGTCGGCCGCTGCGGGACCGCGTGGCGATGGGGCGGCAGTTGGACGCGCTTGTGGTAAACGGGCGGCGACACAACATCAGCGTTCGAGTCCTCCCCCTGCAGGCGGGCCTGTCGCGATGGGCGTCCACCGGTACCTTCACGATGCTCGACTTCCCAACGGAGGTGCGGGCACCGGAGCCGACCACGATCTACATGGATGGCCCTTGCGGCGCCGTTTACCTTGACAAGCCACACGAGATCCAGATTTACGAAGAAGCGTGGCGCTCGCTCATGGAGCGAGCACTCGATGCGGATGAATCCCGTGAGTTCATCGGGGCGATAGCGAAGGAGATTGTCGATGGAACGTGACGGAGTGTGGCGCAAGTCGTCTCGGTCCGGCAGTAATGGCGACTGCGTCGAGGTGGCCGGGTTCGCCGACGCGGTCGGCGTGCGGGACACCAAGGATCGGCAGGGGCCGGCGCTGAGCTTCGACCCGAGGGCCTGGGCCCGATTCGTCGGGGCGGTTCGCGGGGGACGGTGGAACGAACGGGCCTGAGCCGTGACGCGGGTGATGCCGAAGTACCAGCGTCACCCGCGGTTCGGCAGGCGATCTTTCTTGTCTCGTCCTGTCGGTTTTCTTACATCAACGAGGGCTAATCGGCTGGCTTGTTTCTCATCGTCTCTGCCCAAGACTCGGGTGTCATGGATGAAGAACTCGGTAAGGCGGCCGTCGGTATCCTGGTTGCTGCGCTGGGGGGCACCGCGAGCGCCGGTCTGCAAGCGGCAGCTAAGAAACTGCACTCGCGGATTCACGCTCAGCTCCTGGATGTCGACAGCGATGAAATATTTGAGCGGTGGGCAGGGGATCCGAGGAACGTCGACCGGCAGGGCGACCTTGCTGCGGCAATCGGGTTTCTGGCCCGGGACTACCCCGACTTCGAAAGAAAACTGCGAGAGTTGATTGAGGAGGCCAGGGCCCTCTCGATCGTGCACGAGGGCAACGCCGTGCTCGGTGACCAGGTGAGCAGCGTGGTTACGGCCAGCGGTAAGTCCAGCGTCATGAGCGGGAATTTTCACGGCGATGCCCAGATCGGCGACAGGGTTAGCAAATCGAACAATTTCAAGTTCGGTGGCGGAGTCCTCCTCGTCGGCCTGCTCGCGATTTTCTTGTTCTACATTGCCGGACAGTTCTCATCCGGGGGTGAGATCACCCAGGACTCCACCTGTCAGGAGTTCCTTGAGGCGCCTTCGGAAGAGGCGCTGCGAGGATTGCGGAAAGTGGGCACGGAACTCGGCGTTAGGACTGGCAGCCCGCTGGCGCCACCGGCTATCTCCTACGCCTGCAGCGGAGACCCCGATGCTCGTTTGGGGGACGTGGTGCTTCGTTACAAGGGGCAGTTCTGACGCCCGCTGACGCCCGCTGACGCCCGCTGACGCATGAGCATCGCCGCCCCGGGCCTCGGCTTGACGAGGCTTCGGGGCGGCGATGCTCATGCGTCGCATCCCCGTTGGTAGGGCGGGTTCGGGTACCGCCTGTCGCGGGTGGGGACCGGTCACGGCGTAGCACGTCGTACGAATGCTCCCCGTGTCTCGGAGCGGCGAGCCGGAGCCCGATAACGATCATGTAACGGGCGCGAACCTTTTCGTGGGTGTCACTGCTCTCTCTCGGCATCGGCCCGCCGGGGCCAGGAGAGGACGTCGGATGAAGCTGGTGTGGAGGCGGGCGGTAGAGGCCCGTGGGCTGCTGCTCGCCGCCGCTGTCGCGGCACTCGTCGCGGTCGCTTTGGTCACCGGGCTCTCCGACTACAACCGCCGGGCGGTGGACGCGGGCGCCCGGGCGGTGCTCGACGCCGCCCCGGCGGAGGAGCGCAGCCTGCTGATCAGCGGCTCCGGCGGGGCGGACGCCGCCGCGTACGCGGAGCGGGACCGGGCGGTACGGGCACAGTTCGCGAACGGGCTGGGCGGGGCGCCGGTCACGGTGGCCGGGATCCGCTCCGGCACCGGGCGGGAGCTGACCGGTGACGTGGGCGCCGCCCGCACCGACGACGACCCGATGTTCGCCAACCTGGCCACGCTCGACGACCTGCCCGCGCACGCCGAGCTGACCGCCGGGGCGTGGCCGGTGCCCGGCAGCAACCCGCTGCAGGTGACGCTGCCGGAGAAGGTGGCCGCGCAACTGGGCCTGGAGGTCGGCGAGCGGGTGCCGCTGTACGACCGGGGCGCGGAGCGGGCCAGCACGGTGGTGGTGGCCGGCACGTGGCGGCCCCGGGACGCGGCCGAGGCGTACTGGCGGCTCGCCCCGGGGGTGGGGGAGAGCCAGGGCGACGCGGAGGTCACCTCGTACGGGCCGTTCGCGCTCGACCCGGCCGACTTCGCCCGTACCTTCCCCGGCTCGACCTCGGCGGCCTGGCTGGTGGACCCCGACCTGGTGGCCGTCGAGCCGGCCCGGTTGCCGGCCGTGACCACAGCGCTGAACGAGATCACCGAGAAGCTGCCCGAGGCCACCGGCCTGGGCTCCTCGACGCAGCAGGTCAGCCACCTGGACCGGCTGGTGGACCGGCTCGGCCGGGCCGACCTGGTGGGCCGCTCCGCGCTGCTCACCCCGCTGCTGCTGATCGTCGTGCTCGGCGGGTACGCGCTGGTGCTGGTGGCCGCGCTGCTCAACGAGGACCGGCGGGCGCAGACCGCGCTGCTGCGGGCCCGGGGCGCCGCGCGTCGGCAGATCGCCGGATTCGCCGTACGCGAGGCCACGCTCGTGGTGGCGCCGGCGCTGCTGCTGGCTCCGGCGCTGACCGGGCAGGCGGTCCGGTATCTCGGCGCGGACCTGCGGCTGGCCGACGGCGATCTGGCCCGGGTCTGGGTGGTCGCGGTGGGCGCGGCGGTCGGCTGCCTGCTCGCCATGGTGCTGCCGGCGTTGCGCCGGGCCGGCACCTACGTCGCCGACATGGCGGCCCGGTCCCGCCCGTCCCGCAGCGCCGCCGTGCAGCGCGCCAGCGTGGACGTGGTGCTGGTGGCGCTCGCTGTGCTCGCGTGGACCCAGCTGCGGCAGTACTCCTCGCCGCTCGCCGGCGCGAACGGCAACCTCGGCATCGACCCGCTGCTGGCCGCCGCGCCCACGATCGGCGTGCTGGCCGGCGCGGTGATCGCGCTGCGGCTGCTGCCGCCGACCACCCGGCTCGCGGAACGTTTCGTCGACCGCCGGCCGTGGAACGCCACCATGTTCGGCATGTGGCAGGCGGGTCGCCGCCCGCACGCCGGCCCGGTGCTGCTGCTCGCGCTCGCCGTCGGCGGCAGCACGCTCGCGTGGTCGCTCGTCGCCTCCTGGGAACGCTCGCAGCGCGACCAGTCGCAGCACACCGTCGGCACGGACCTGCGGCTGACCGAACGGGACGGCACCGCCCCGGCCGACCGGGCCGCCCAGCTGGCCGCGGTGCCCGGGATCGACCGGGTGCTGCCCGCCTGGCGTGACGACGTGCGCCTGGGCCGCGAGGCCCGGCCGGCGACGGTGGTGGCCCTGGACGCCGCCGCCGCGAAGGGGATGATCCGGCTCGACGACGCCGACGGCGGGGCGTCCACCGGTGCCCTGCTGGACCGGCTCGCGCGCGGCCGGGGCGCGCCGGTCGGCGGTGTCCTGCCGGCCGGGGCGAAGACGTTCTCCGGCATTGTCCGCACCCCGGTGGAGAGCATGTACGACCGGCCGCGCGTCGCCGTGACCGCGCTGTTCGCCACCGACGCCGGGGCCACGTGGCGGGTCCGGCTGGCCGAGGCCGGCGGCGAGGGACGGCCGGTGCGCTTCTCCGTGCCGCTGCCCGACACCGGCGGCGCCCCGCTGCGGCTGGCCGGTTTCGAGGCCGACGGCGGTGACGCCACCGGCAACTCGTACCGGCTGCTGCTCAGCGACCTGCGGCTCACCGACGGCGGCGGCGCGGCGCTGCCGTTGCCGGTGGAGGGGGCGTGGCGGGTGATCGACCCGGGCAGCGGGCCGCGCCGGGACGCCCGGGCCACCCCCACCGAGGTGGACGCGACGCAGGGCTTCGACGTGCCCGCGGGGCTGTTGCAGTTTGCCCGGGTGCCGTCGTCCCGGTTCGCCGTGGTGCCCATGGCCGAGGACCCGCCGGTGCCGGTGCTGATCACACCGGGGGTCGCCGCCGCGCTGAGCGTGCAGACCGGTGACACCGTCAAGCTGTCGGTCTCCGAGGTGACGATCGAGGCCACGGTGGTCGGCCAGGTCGCCGCGATCCCCGGCACCGCTGGCGACGGCGTGCTGCTGGACCTGCCCACCGCCGGTACCCAGTTGCTGGAACGCAGCGGAGGCATACGGCCGGTGGCCGAGTGGTGGCTGCGTACCACGCCGGGTGGGCACGCCGCCGCGACCGAGGCCCTCGCCGCTGTCGGCGGCACGGTGCTGCTGGACCGGCAGCGCGTGGCGGAGGAGGCCGCGGGGGACCCGTACTGGCAGGGCGCCCGCACCGGGCTGCTCGCCGCCGCGCTCGGGTCGGTGCTGCTGGCGCTGGTCGGCCTGGCGGTCGACGTGTGGGCCACCACCCGGCGGCGGCTCACCGAACTGGCCGTGTTCAACACGCTCGGCGCGAACACCCGGCTGCTGGCCCGCGCCTACCTCGCCGAGCAGGGTTTCCTGGCCGCGATCGGAGTCGGCGTCGGGCTGCTGGTCGGCGCCCTCGTCGCGGCCACCATGGTGCCGCTTGTGATCCTCACCCCGGCCGCCGGCCGGCCGGTGCCCGAGGCGGTCTTCACAGTGCCCTGGGTGCCGATCGGGGCGACCGCCGCCGGGCTGCTGCTCGCCGCGCTCGCCTTCGCCGCCGTCATCACCACCGGCATCCGCCAGCGGGTCGCCGCCGCGCAGCTCCGGATCGGAGGAGAACGATGAGCCTTCCTGGTGCCGCGCGCCGGGTCCGCGCATACGGGGGGCAGTTCCTGCTGCTCGCCGTCCTGACCCTGGTGACCGCGCTGTTGATCACGGGCGTGCCCCGGGTCGCCGACCGGCTGACCGGGCAGGGGCTCACCGAGTACGTGGCCGGTCAGCCGGTGGCCCGCCGGGACCTCACGTACAGCACCGCGCCGGACGTCGTGCCCGCCTCGGAGCAGCCCGTCGCCGCCAGCCGGGGGACCCTGCTCGCGGCGATCGAGGAGAAGATGCCCGCCGAGGTGCGCGACACGATCGGCGAGCGCTGGTTCGCGGCGCAGACCGTCCCGGGGCGACTGCGCGGTCCGACGCTCAGCGACGACAAGGGGCTGATCGACCTGCACCTGCGCGCCGGCACCGGCATCCGGGAGGCGGCCACCCTGGTCGACGGGCGGTGGCCGGAACGCGGCGTCACCCCGGCCGGCGCGATCGAGGTGACGCTCGCCGAGACGATCGCCACCACGCTGGGCGTCGCGGCCGGCGACCGGTTCCGTCTCTCGCTGCTGGACGCCGACAACAACGTGCTCAACTCCCGCCCGGTCGACCTGGTCGGCGTGTGGCGGCCGAACGACCCGGCCGGCGGTGTCTGGGACACGCTGCCGTCGATGCTGAAGCTCAGCCCGCCGGAAGGCGACGGCCAACCGTTCGTGGGCGTCGCGTACACCGCCGACGCGGGTCTGAACTCGATCACCGCCGGGGAATGGCCGGTGGCCTTCGGCTGGCGGTACCGGATCGCACCGGACCGGCTCGAACCGGGCCGCCTCGACGCGCTGATCGCCGGCGTCGACGGGCTGGACCGGGCCCTGCCCACCGAGGTCAAGGTGACCCTCAGCCAGGGCGTGGACATCCCGCTGCGGCGCTTCGCCGACTCGCTCGCCGCCGCGCGTACCCTGCTCGCGGTCATCGCCGCCGGGCTGCTCGCCACGCTGGCCGGGCTGACGCTGCTGGCCGCCCGGCTGGCCGCGAACCGACGCCGCGCCGAGTTCCACCTGATCCGGGCCCGCGGTGGCTCGACCGGTGACGTGCTGCGCCGCGGTCTGGCCGAGTCGCTGCTGGTGCTGCCGGCCGCGGCCGGGATCGGCTGGCTGCTCGGCGGGTTGCTGCCCGGCGCCGGGTCGCCGTGGCTCTGGGTGCTGATCGCCGGGCTGCTGGCCACGCTGCTGCCGCCACTCGCCGCGCTTGCGGTCGGCCGACGCGCCGGTGGCCGCTCCGACCTCGGCGGCCGGTCGCCCGCCGTCCGGCTCACCGTCGAGGTGGCGGTGCTCGGGCTGGCCGTGCTCGGCGCGTTCCTGCTGCGCCGCCGCGGGCTCACCGCCGGTTCGGTGGATCCGCTGCTGGTGTCCGTGCCGGTGCTGCTGGCGATCGCGGCGGCGCTGGTGGCGCTGCGCGCGTACCCCTGGCCCTTGCGGCTGCTCAGCCGCGTCGCGGCCCGGGCGCGCGGCAGCGTCGCGTTCCTCGGCGCCGCCCGCGCGGGCCGGGCCGCGAGCACCGGGCCGCTGGTCGTGGTGGTGCTGGCCGTCGCCACCGCCGCGTTCTGCGGCGTGGTGGCGACCGGCATCGAGAGCGGCCGGGACACCGCCGCCGCCCAGGCCGTGCCGGGTGACCTGCTGGTACGCGGGGAGCGCTTCGCGCCGGACACCGCCGGGAAACTGGCTGAGCTGCCCGGGGTACGCGCTGTCGCGCCGCTGCTCACGGTGCCGGCCGAGCGGCCGTACGCCGACCGCGCCGGACGCCCCGCGCCGGTCACCGAGCTGCGCGTGGTGCTCGTGGACGGCGAGCGGTTCGCCGAGGTGGCCAGTGCGGCAGGCGTACCGGTGAGCGTGCCCGACCCGGTGCGGGCCCGCGCCGACGGGAGCACGCCGCTGCCGGCGCTGGTGTCCCCGGCGGTCGCCGACGAGCTGGCCGACGCCGGGCTCGCCGACGCCCAGGGGGACCGGCCCGCCTGGCTGGACGTGCAGGGCAACCGGCTGCCGGTGCGCACCGCCGCCACTGTCGACGAGTTCGCGCTCGTCGGCGACGGCGTGGCGCGGTTCGTGGTGCTGCCGTGGCCGGCGTTGCCGGCGGACGCGCCGCACCAGCTCGCGCCCACCGGGTTCGTGCTGGCCGGCGCGGGCGTGGACGCCGCCGAGGTGGACCGGGTCGCGCGTGAGGGGCAGAACCGCTACCTGCGCATCGGCGGGGTCGGCACCGGGGACAAGGCCCGCGCGCCGGAGGTCACCACCCGTTCGGCCGTCCGCGCGGACCTGGGCGGCACCGGCGTGAACGGCCTGCTGGTGTTCGGTTTCGCGCTCGGTGCCGGGGGCGGCGCCGTGCTGGGGCTGCTCGGGCTCGCGCTCGCGGTGCTCGCCGGGGCCCGCTCGCGCGGGCAGGTGCTGTCCCGGCTGCGCACCATGGGCCTGTCCCGCCGGCAGTGGCGCGGCATGCTGATGGTCGAGCTGACCCCGCTGGTGCTGGTGTCGGTGCTCACCGGGGCGGTGGTCGGCGCGTTGCTGCCGTTGCTGCTCACGCCGGTGCTCGGGCTGCCCGCCTTCACCGGCGGCGTGGACGTACGCCCGCAGTTCGAACCCGGCCTGGTCGCCGGGGTGTCGGTCCTGGCCATGCTGGCCCTCGGCTTCGCGATCACCGTGGAGGCCGTGAACAACCGCCGGATGCGCCTCGGCGAGGTGCTGCGGCTCGGAGAGGAGAGCTGAGATGACCGCGACCGCCGAGACGTCCGTACCGGACCTGGCGTCCCTGCAGCAACGCGCGGCCGAACGGGCCGCGCAACGGGCCGGAGGGCGGGACCGGCTGCGCGGGCACATCGTCTGCGACGGCCTGGTACGCATCTTCAAGACCGAGGGCGTCGAGGTCGTCGCCCTGCAGGGCCTCGACCTGGTCATCGACCGGGGTGAGCTGGTCGCGATCGTCGGGGCCTCCGGCTCCGGCAAGTCGACCCTGCTGAACATCCTGTCCGGCCTGGACACCCCGACCGCCGGCATCGCCCGGGTCGCCGACTACGACCTGCTGTCGCTGTCGAACAAGCGGCGGCTGGCGTACCGGCGGGAGGTGGTCGGCTTCATCTGGCAGCAGACCGGCCGCAACCTGCTGCCGTACCTGACCGCGTTGGAGAACGTGGAGCTGCCGATGAAGCTGGCCGGGCGGGCCGGCGGGCGGCGCAAGCGGCGGGAACGGGCCCGCGAGCTGCTGGACATGGTCGGCGTCGGCTACTGCGCGGACCGCCGTCCGGGCCAGATGAGCGGCGGCGAGCAGCAGCGCTGCGCGGTCGCCGTGGCGGTCGCGAACGACCCGGAGATCCTCTTCGCCGACGAACCCACGGGTGAGCTGGACGAGGCCACCGGCGCGGAGGTGTTCGCCGCGCTGCGCACCATCAACGCCGAGCTGGGGGTCACCATCGTGGTGGTCACCCACGACCACGCCGTGGCCGGCCAGGTCCGCCGTACCGTCGCGATCCGCGACGGCCGGACCGCCTCCGAGGTACGCCGGACCGCGCGCGTCACCGCCGACGGCGGCACCGAGATGGTCAGCGAGGAGTACGCGGTGCTGGACCGCACCGGCCGGATGCAGCTGCCGGCGCAGTTCGTGGAGGCGTTGTCGCTGCGTGACCGGGTCCGCCTCAATCTGGAACCCGATCACGTCGAGGTGCGCCCCGGTGACCGGACGCACGCCGAGGAGAGTGAGTGATGACCGACCAGACAGTGGTGCTGCCGGCGGTGCCGGGGACGGCAGTCGAGGACGTGGTCCGGGTCGAGGGGGTGAGCCGCACCTTCGGCAAGGGGGAGCACGCCGTGCACGCCGTACGGGACGTCTCGTTCACCGCGCGGCGCGGCGAGCTGGTGGCGGTGCGGGGTCGCTCCGGCGCCGGCAAGACCACGCTGCTGAACCTGGTCGGCGGCCTGGACCGCCCGGACGCCGGCCTGATCCGGGTGGCCGGGCACGAGGTCACCGCCGCGGGCGAGCGGGAGCTGCTGGCGTTGCGGCGGGGCACGATCGGGTTCGTGTTCCAGACGTTCGGCCTGGTGCCGATCCTGTCCGCGGCGGAGAACGTCGGGGTGCCGTTGCGGCTGGCCAAGGTGCCGGCGGCCGAGCGGGAGCAGCGGGTGGCGGTGCTGCTGGAGCTGGTCGGGCTGGGCGGGCACGCGGCGCAGCGCCCGTACGAGCTGTCCGGCGGGCAGCAGCAGCGGGTGGCGGTGGCCCGGGCGCTGGCGAACGAGCCGGACCTGCTGATCGCCGACGAGCCGACCGGCCAGCTCGACTCCGAGACCGGCCGCTCGATCATGGACCTGCTCCGCGCGGTGGTGCACGCGCGGGGGATGACCGCGCTCGTGGCCACGCACGATCCGGCGCTGATCGAGATGGCCGACCGGACGCTGACGCTGCGCGACGGCCGGCTGGCGCCGGAGGACTGACCCGGGTGACCGGGCCGCGCGCCTTCGGGTGGCGGCCCGGTGCCGGGTCGCGGCGGTCGCGGCCCGGTCAGAGCGCCAGCTTCATGCCCTCGTGGCTGGCCACGAAGCCCAGGTCGCGGTAGAACCGGTGCGCGTCGGCGCGCTGCTTGTCGGTGGTGAGCTGCACCAGCGCGCAGCCGCGCTCCCGGGCCCGGTCGATCGCCCAGCGCATCATCGTCCCGCCCAGCCCACGGCCGCGCCGGTCGGAGCGGACCCGCACCGACTCGATCAGGCACCGCTCGGCGCCGTGCCGGCCCAGCCCGGGGATGTAGGTGAGCTGGAAGCAGCCGACCAGCTCCCCGCCGTCGTCGGCGACGATCAGCTCGTTGCGCGGATCGGCGTCGAGGTCGGCGAAGGCCCGCTCGTACGCCGCGTCCACCTCGGGCAGGTCACGGGTACGCCCCAGCACGTCGTCGGCGAGCAGCGCGAGCACGGCCGGCAGGTCGGCGCGGACCGCCTCCCGGAAGATCACCTCGGTCATCCGGCCAGCCTGGCACAGTGCCGTGCGCCGGCGTGGCCCGGGCGGCGTCCGGACGGGTCGTCCGGTCGTGTCGCTCGTCCGGCCGCGTCGCCGGGGCGCGGCGTCCGGTTGCGCCGTCCGGGGTCAGCCGCCGTCCAGCCAGCTGCGCAACGCCCACCACCAGTGCACGGTCTCCGGCACCGTGCACCGCGCTCCCTCCTCGACCGGCGGCCCGCCGGTCAGCTCCCGCAGCCGCCGCAGCCGGTAGCGCACCGTGTTCGGGTGTACGTGCAGCGCGGCGGCGGTCTGGTCCAGCCGCTGGCCGTGGTGCAGCCAGGCGAGCGCGGTGCCGGCGAGGTCCCGGTGGAAGTCGTCGGCCGGGTCGAGCGCGCCGAGCAGCGTGCCGCGCAGCAGCTCGGCCAGGACCGGCTGGGCGGCCAGCGCGGTCTCCCCGGCCAGGTCGGTGACCTGACGCAGGCCGCGCAGCCGCCGGTGCGCCGCCGTGGCCAGCGCCGCCAGGCAGAGCGCGTACATGGCCGGTGCCCGCGCCAGCGGCTGTGCGGGCGTCACCAGCGTCAGCAGGTCGGCCGGTACGGCGTCGGGCGGTCGCGGGAGCAGCCCGGCGAGCCGGTCGTCGACGGTGCCGAGCAGCCCGCCGTGCCGGATGAGCTGCCGGTGCAGCGCGTGCGCGCGTACCGGGTCGGGTGGCGCGGCGACCAGGCAGTGGTAGCGCCCGTCCGGCCGCAGCCCGAACCGGGTCAGCTCGGCCGGTGGCAGGCCCGCCGGGCCGTCGCGCAGCAGCCGCCGCAGCAGGTGCGCCCGGGCCGCCGCGCCGGTGCGGAGCAGGTCCCGTTCGGCGGCCCGATGCCCGTCGACCACTGCCCGCTCCACCGCCGCGGCGTACCGGCCGATGGTGAGCAGCCCCTCCAGCAGCACCTCGTCCGGGATGCCGGCGGCCCGGCCGTGCCGGACCACCAGCTCCACCGCGCGGTCCCGCCCGGCCTGCACCCCGCGCAGCAGCCCGGCCACCGTGACGCCCTGCGCGGCCCGGTCCGCGCCCAGCCGGCGTGCCTCGGCGAAGTCCCGTCCGGCCGGGTCCTCGTGGCGTTCCAGCGCGCCGAGGCCACTGGTCAGCAGCAGGACGACCTGGCGGCGTACCTCGTCGGCGGGCAGCCGGGCCACCTCGGGGGAGTTCACGCGGGCCGCCCGCGCCACCTCGTCGACGGCGGCCGGGTCGGCGGACAGGTCGCGCAGCAGCGTGCCGAACGTGGGGACGTTCCCGGTCCGGGTCACGCCGCCTCCCGTTGTCGTCGCGGCACAACCGGGTCGCGCGGGCGTTGGCGTCCGGTCCCTAGCCCCGGTAGCCGGCCGGTTGCTCTCCTGGTTGTTACCGCAAGGTAACACCGTTCGCGCCACTGAGAAACGTCGATGTCGTACCGGCTGCCAGGAGGCGTCCATGACCCCCGTGCCACTCCGCCCGCCCCGACCCCGCCGCCGCGCCGCGCTCGCCGTGCTGGCCGCGCTCGCCCTCGTCGCCCCGGCCCCGCTGCTGACGGCGCCCGCGCCGGCCGCCGCCGCGGTCCCGCTCCAGGAGGTGATGTTCGTCGGCAACAACTGGGACGGCACCGCCGACGTCATCCGGTCCCGTGGTGACTACGCCAAGCTCGGCCGGATCAACGTCATCCCGGACCGCGCCGCGCGGCTGCGCGAGATCTACCTCAACCCGATCAAACTGGCGTACTTCCTCGGCATCCGGCAGGGCCCGGGGGAGGGCCACGACCAGTTCGTCGACGACATGTACACCACCCCCGACGGCAGCGCGGTGGTGGTGTCCCGGCCCAGCTTCGCCGACGTCGTCTCGATCGACCTGGCCACCGGCGCGCTGCGCTGGCGGTTCCCGGTCTCCGGCTACCGCTCCGACCACATGGCCGTGTCACCCGACGGCACGCGCGTCGCGGTCTCCGCCTCCACCTCCAACACCGTGCACGTGCTGGACATCCGCACCGGAACGCAGCTCGGCTCGTTCGGCGCCGGCGACAAGCCGCACGAGAACATCTACACCGACGGCGGCACCCGGCTGTGGAACATGTCCATCGGCGAGGTCAACACCGACCTGGACGCGCCCTGGCTCGACTGGACCAAGGGCGACCGCCGGATCACCGTCGCCGACACCAGCACGTACCAGGTGGTCAAGGTCATCGACATGCGGGACCGTCTCGACGCCGCCGGCCGCCGCGACCTCTCCGACGCGGTCCGCCCGGCCGTGTTCACCCCCGACGGCAGCCGGCTCTACTTCCAGGTGTCCTTCTTCAACGGCGTGGTCGAGTACGACGTGGCAACCGACCGGATCACCCGCGTCGCCACGCTGCCGAAGAACCCGGCCACCAGCGAGGACCGCACCACCTGGGTCAACGACTCTCGGCACCACGGCCTGTCGATGAGCCCCGACGGCGCCCGGATCTGCGTCGCCGGGACCATGGACGACTACGCCACGGTGCTCGACCGGGCCACGCTGCGCGAGGGGCCGCTGGTGCCCGCGAACAAGCCGTACTGGGCCACGGTCAGCGGGGACGGCCGGGACTGCGTGATCTCCGAATCCGGCGCCGACCAGGTCACCGCGATCAACTTCGCGACCGGGCAGAAGGTCGCGAGCGTCCCGGTCGGCGACCACCCCCAGCGCGTCCGGATCGGACACGTGCCGCAGGACTGGACGCCCCCGGCCGCCGGCTGACCGCCGACGTTCGACCGGCCGGCGTCCGGCTCCCGGCCGCCGGCCGGACCGTCACCGGGCGGGGCAGCGCAGCCCCTCCCGGGGGACGGTGAGCGAGATCAGGTACGCGTCGACCGCCGACGTCACGCACGGCGTCTGCGGGTACGCGGTGTGCCCCTCACCCTCCCAGGTGAGCACCCGACCCACGCCCAGCATCGCGGCCAGCGCGGGCGTCTGCTCGTACGGCGTGGCCGGATCACCTGTGGTGCCGACCACCAGGATCGGCGGCGCGCCGTTCGCCCGGCCGGTCGGATACGGGTCCCGCTCGCCGGGCCACTCCACGCAGCCGAGCATCCCCACCGCGAGGGCGGGACCGAACAGCGGGTACTTCTGCCGCCACTGCGACTGCAACTGGCGGACCTGCTCCCGGGTCGGCTTCTCGGTCTCGTCCGCGCAGTTGACCGCCAGGTTCGCGTCGAACAGGTTGGAGTAGTGCCCGTCCGGCTCCCGGCCCGCGTACGAGTCGGCCAGCTTGAACACGCCGTCCGGGTCACCGCCCTGCAACTCGTCGATCGCCCGGGCCAGCTCCTGCCAGCCCTGCTCGGTGTAGAGCGAGGAGATCACCGCGTAGAAGACCCAGCCGGAGGTCGCCTCCCGGCCGTCCTGCCCGCGTACCGGAGAGGTCTTCGCCTTGGCGATCGCGTCGGTGACCGCGCCCCGGGCGTCCGGCGCGATCGGGCAGCGGCCGGCGTTCGCCGCGCACCAGCGGGAGAAGTTGTCGAACGCCCGCTCGAAGCCCTTCGCCTGGCTCTCCGACCCGGCGATCAGCTTCTGCTGCGGGTCGACCGCGCCGTCGAGCACCAGGGCGCGCACACGCTGCGGATAGAGCTGGGCGTAGGTGGCGCCGAGCAGCGTGCCGTAGGAGTAGCCGAGGTACGTCAGCTTGTCGTCGCCGACCGCCGCCCGGACCGCGTCCATGTCGCGGGCCGCCTGCTCGGTGCCGTAGAGCGGAAGCTGGTCGCCGTACTTCGCGCCGCACCGCTCGCCGATGCGCCGGTTGAGGCCGACGAAGCCGTCGAACGACGACTGGCTCTCCGGGTCGGGGTCGTAGCCGAAGCTGGCGTCCAGGTCGGCGTCGGAGATGCACTTGACCGGGCTGGACCGGGCCACCCCGCGCGGGTCGAAGCCGACGATGTCGAACCGGTCGGTGACCGACGTCGGCAGCCCGCCGAACGCCGGACCGAAGGACAGGTAGACGGCGGTGTCCACGCCCGAGGCCCCCGGCCCGCCGGGGTTGACCACCAGCGACCCGATCCGGTCGCGCTGCTTTGTCGAACGGGCCCGGATCAGCGCGATCTCGAACGTCTCTCCCGCGCCCGGCCCGGCGGTCGCGCCGGTGGTTGCCCCGGTGCCCCAGTTACGCGGCACGGCGATGCGGGCGCAGTCGTAGCGCATGTCCGCCGCACCCCGGCCGACCAGCTCGTTCGGCACCTCCGGGCAGGCCCGCCACTGTGGGGCGGTGCCCGGCGGGGCGGCCTCGCCCTCGCTCTCGGCGCGCGGCGCGAACGCCGGCAGCGTGCAGCCGGCGGTGAGCACCACCGCCGCGACGAACGCGGCGAGGGCGGGCCGGAACCGGCGGGTCCGGTCGGGGAAGCCTGTCACGTGGGCGCCTTCCATGATCGTGTCGACCGCCAGGCTACGCCCGGCCGGCCGCGTCACCGACCGTCGCCGCCGGATCGCCGCGCAGCACCTCGTCGACGTCGTAGCGGATCGGGCGGTCGAGCTGGCCGTAGTCGCAGGAGCGCGGATCACGGTCGGGGCGCCAGCGCACGAACCGGGCGGTGTGCCGCAGCCGGTCGCCCTCCATCGCGTCGTACGCCACCTCGACCACCAGCTCGGGACGCAGCGGCTCCCACTCCAGGTTCTTGCCGCCGGTCCACCGGCTCACCCCGCCCGGGATGCGCTGGCCGCGCTCGTGGTCGCCGTGCACCCACGGGTGCTCGCCGCCCACCTCGCGGTAGGGCTCCAGCTCGTCCAGCAGCTCCTTGCGGCGGGCCATGGTGAACGAGGAGCTGACGCCGATGTGGTGCAGCACGCCCTGGTCGTCGTAGAGCCCCAGCAGCAGCGAGCCCACCACCGGGCCGGACTTGTGCCAGCGGAAGCCCGCCACCACCGCGTCCATGGTGCGCGCGTGCTTGACCTTGAACATGAGCCGCTTGCCCGGCTCGTACGGCAGGTCGGCCTGCTTGACGATCAGCCCGTCCAGGCCGGCGCCCTCGAACACCTCGAACCAGCGGCGGGCCGTCTCCGGGTCGGTGGTCACCTGGGTCACGTGCACCGGCGGCCGCACCCCGGACAACGCCTGCTCCAGCCGCTCGCGGCGCCGCGGATAGGGCTGCCCGGTGAGCAACTCGTCGTCGATGGCCAGCAGGTCGAACGCGACGAAGTCGGCCGGGGTGGTCTCGGCCAGCAGCTTCACCCGGGAGGCGGCCGGATGGATCCGCTGGGCCAGCAGCTCGAAGTCGAGCCGGGGGTGCCCGCCCGGCCCGTCCCGGCGGATCACGATCAGCTCGCCGTCGACGGCGCACCGGGGCGGGAGCTGCCGGCGCGCCTGCTCGACCACCTCCGGGAAGTAGCGCGTCATCGACTTGCCGCCCCGGCTGGCCAGCTCGACCTCGTCACCGTCGCGGAACACGATGCAGCGGAAGCCGTCCCACTTCGGCTCGTAGGTCAGGCCGGGATCGGTGGGCAGCTCGGACACGCTCTTGGCCAGCATCGGCTCGACCGGAGGGTTGATCGGCAGGTCCACGGCGACCAGTCAACCAGACCCCACCGACAGTGGTGAGGCAGATCACCCGGGGTGGCCGGGCGGCGTGTCCCGTACCGGTCGCCTTCGTCACCGCCGCCCGGATGGTGAAACCGCAGGTCAGAGCTACCTTCGCGGCGTGCCGGAGTGGAGCTGCGGATGCTGCGGGCGCTGGCGGGTCAGCGTCGAGCTGATCCGTGGCCGCTACCGCTACCGGCTGGCGCACCGCTATCCGGCCGAGCACGGCGGCGGCGCGAACGTCCTCGGCGAGGTCGGCTCGATCACCGAGCTGGAACGCCTGCTGAAGCGCTACGCCCCGGTCACCCTGGCCGACCTCCACGAGGCCGCCTGACCCTCCGCCCGGCGACCCGCTGCCCGCCGGCCGGCGCCGAGCGACGGAATGCCGGCTGCCCCTCCGCCCCGGCATCTCCGCCCCGGCAAGCCGCCGATCTTGGAGTTGTGGTGCCTCGTAAAGTTCGTCAATCGGGCATCCTGGGCACCCTTAGTCCAAGATCGACGAAGCGGGGGCGGGGCGAGGGCGGAGCGGGGCGCGCGCGGGACGGCGGGCGGGTGGAGTGCGGGCGTAGCCTGAGCGGACCGTCCACGGGGGAGGAACGCCGATGCGGTTCGTCGAGTCCGTCGAGATCGCCGCCGACGTCGACCGGGTCTGGGCGGTGCAGAGCGACGTCGAGCGCTGGCCGGAGTGGACGCCCTCGGTCACCGCCGCCCGCCGGCTGGAGCCCGGTCCGCTGGCGCTCGGCTCGACCGCCCGGCTGGAGCAGCCGCGCCTGCCCCCGGCGGTGTGGCGGGTCACCGAGATCGAGCCGCCGTACTCGTTCGTCTGGGAGTCCACGAGCGCCGGCGTGCGCAGCCGGGGTGAGCACCGCCTCGTCGCGCTCGGCGACGGGCGCACCCGGGCCGAGCTGGCCCTGGTGCAGACCGGGCCGCTGGCCGGCCTGATCGGCTTGTTCGCCGGGTCGATGATGCGCCGCTACCTGCGGCAGGAGGCGGACGGGCTCAGGCGCCGCTGCGAGCAGGGCTGACCGTCTTCTCCAGCACGGCGAGGCGGTTGCCGTTCTCGTCCGGCCGGTGTGCCACCACCCGGTAGCCGCGCCGCGCGTACAGGGCCAGGTTCGCCGCGCTGTCCGCGCCGGTGAACAGCGCGAACCGGGTCACCCGGCCCGCGCAGGCGTGCTCGACGGCGTCCAGCAGCCGTCCGCCGACGCCCCGGCCCTGCTGGTCCGGCGCGACCGAGAGGCGGCCCACGTGGGCGGTGTCGCCGTCGACGCGGGCGCGTACCGAGCCGACCAGGCGGGGGCCGCTACGCGCGGCGAGCACCACGTCCGGGCCGGCCAGCGCCGCCCGGACCTCGTCCAGCGTCTCGGTCAGCGGGGGCAGGAACACGTCCCGGTAGCGCTGCGCCTCCACCAGGTACGCGGCGCGCTGCACGGTGAGGATCTCACCGGCGTCGGCGACGTCGGCGGGGGCGATGGTCACGTCGGTCACCGGCTCAGCTCACCACAGCGCTCAGAAGCGGCCGTACGCTGGCGGGGGTGTTCCCATCAGCGTGGAGGTGACCGGCGTGCCCGAGCTGACGTACCCGGAGGTGGGCGCGACCCGCGCCGGCGGCCTGCCGGCCGGCTACCACCACCTGCGCCACCGGGTCCGGCTGCCGGACGGCGGCTTCCCGGTCGCGGCGGACGCGCTGCTGGGTTGGCGGCTGCACCGCGCCGCGGGCGTGGTGATGCGC
Source organism: Micromonospora sp. HB375 (assembly GCF_017872985.1). Taxonomy (NCBI): domain Bacteria; kingdom Bacillati; phylum Actinomycetota; class Actinomycetes; order Micromonosporales; family Micromonosporaceae; genus Micromonospora; species Micromonospora sp. HB375. The sequence goes on from NZ_JAGGJO010000001.1 coordinate 1,639,535, forward strand.
GCGGACGCGCCGCGCGCGGCGCCCGGGGTACGTGTCACGCCGGGACTGGGCGTCGGCCCGGCGCGGCTGTGGGGCCCGACCGAGGTGGTCTGGGTGGTGGACGAGCCGGACCGGGCCGGGTTCGGCTACGGCACGCTGCCCGGGCACCCGGAGGTCGGTGAGGAGGCGTTCCTGGTCACCCGGGGCGCCGACGGCGTCTGGTTCGAGGTGACCGCGTTCAGTCGCCCCGCCCACTGGTACGTGCGGGCCGGCGGGCCGGTCGTGCTCGGCTTCCAGCGGGCGTACGCCTGGTGGCTGGGCCGGACGCTGCGGCGGCTGTGCCGGCGGCGCTGAGCGGTCAGTAGCGGGCGAAGGAGCGGATCGGGGCGCGCGGGCCGTACTTCGGCGCCTGGATCCCGGCCGCCTCCAGCAGCACGCAGACCCGGCCCCGGTGCCCCCGAAACGGCGCCAGCAGCGCCAGCATCCGGGCGTCGTCACCGCGCGGCTCACCGGCCAGCGCCCAGGCCACCGTGTTCGGCACGTGGTAGTCGCCGACGCTGACCGCGTCCGGGTCGCCGTACGCGATGCGCACCACCTCGGCGGCGGTCCACGGCCCGATGCCGGGGATCGCGGTGAGCCGCCGGGTGGCCTCGGCCGAGTCGGCGCAGCGTTCCAGCCGGTCCGCGACGGCCGCCGCGCGGCGCAGCGTGTCGGCGCGTCGCTGCTCCACGCCGAACGGGTGGAACACCCAGTACGGCGTGGCCGCCACCGCGGCCGGCTCTGGCGGCAGCAGCAGTGGTTGCAGCGGACCCGGGGCGGGTTCGCGGAAGTGCCGCACGGTGGCGGCGTACGCCCGGTACGCCTCCTTGCCGGTGACCTTCTGCTCGAAGACGGCCCGCAGCAGCCGGGGGAAGATCTGGCCGGTGGCGGGCATCCGCAGCCCGTGGTGCGTGTGGGCGAGGCGGGCCACCAGCGGGTGCGCGGCGGCGAGCGCGGCGAACCCGGTCAGGTCGTCGCGCAGTCCGGCGATCCGGTCGGCCCGCTCGACCACCCAGCCGGCGCCGGGGCCGTACCCCTCGGCGGTCAGCTCGCCGGCCTCCGGGCGCAGCGCCAGCGTGGCCGGTCCGTCCGGGGTGCGGGTGGCCCACCAGAACGTGCCGGCGGCGATCCGCGCGCACGGGTCGTACGGGCTGAACGTGAGCGCCCGCACCGACGCGGCCAGCCGGTAGCCGGCCGGGGGGCGCAGCGTGCGGCGGGCGGCGGGCGAGGTCACCCGGCCACTCTGCCACGCGTCCCGGCGGTGACGCCGGACACGCCGAGCCGGGAGGCGGGGCGATGCCGGTGCGCCCCGCCTCCCGGGTTCCCGACGATGACCGGCCGCGCCCTCCCCGGCGGCGACCGGTCACCGTGACCTGGTGCGTCAGTACGAGTAGTCCGACCCGCCGCCGGAGCTGTTCGAGCTGCCCGCCGCGGGCGGCGCGACCGGCTTGGGCGTGCCGGTGGGCAGGCAGGTCAGGTTCTTCTTGCCGTTCGGGTCGACCACGAACCAGGTGCCGCCGACGCCCTGGCCCTTCCACTGGCCCGGCTTCTTGTCGCCGATGTAGCGGTAGACCGGCCAGCCGCCGATGGTGAGCTGCCGGGTGCCGTCCTGGCGGGTGATGGTGCCGACCTTGTCGTCGGAGACGCCACGCAGCTTCGGGTTGCCGTCGGTGAGCGACGGCGGCCAGACCTCGGCGCACTTGTCCACGCAGTTGGACTGCGGCGGGTCGTCGGAGTCCTTGTCGAACCGGTACAGCACCCAGCCGTCCTGGTCGGTGACGACGCGGCCCATCCGGGGCAGCTTCTTGCCGACCAGCTCGTCGGTGATCTTCACGTTGGCCGGGGGCGCCTTGTCCGCGACCGGCTCCTCCTCGGGAGCCGCCGACGCCTCCGGTTCGGCCGCCGCGGTGGGTTCGGCCGCGGCGACGGCGACCGGCTCGGCCGCGCTCGAGTTCGCCCCGTTGTAGCCTGCGGGGGCGCAGGCCGTAAGTGCGACCATCGCGCTCGCGACGATGACGGTCGTCCGCTTGTGGTGTGCCACGTGCCCTCCTCGTTCTTGGCAGTTCGCCGAGTAGTACGGGCGCGGCACTGTCAAGGTTGAAGTCGAAACGGTGGCACATTTCACAGTGGACTGATTGAACCGACAGCCGTTCTGGCGCGTGCGTCAGCACGAGGGGGTCTGCCGGCCCGGACACGACAAGACGGCGCCGGGCGGTCCAGCCGCCCGGCGCCGTCGTCGTACCGGATCAGATGTCGTCCACCGTCACCAGCGGACTCGCCACCCCGTTCGCGTCCACCGACTGCACCTGAAGCTTGTCGATGTCGCGCACCGGGGCGGAGGTGGACGCGGTCAGCTCCAGCGGAAGCTGGTTCTGGTTCGTGCCGTAGCCGCCGGCCGGCACCGACCAGGTGGAGATGACCTCGCTCGTGGCGTTCTTGCGCACCACCACCAGCCGGCAGACACGCGGCCCGGGCAGGCGGCTCAGCTGCACCGAGATCTGCGTGCCGTACTCCTTGCGCGCCAGCCACATCGTGGTCTGCACGCCGGTGCCCGCGTCGGTGGCGTTGTGCTGGTCGCCCTCGATCGGCTTCTCCCCGCCGACGCCCGGGTCGTTCGGGTTGCCCGGCTCGCCGCTCGGCGCCGCGGTCGGCGCGGTCTGCGTCGGCCCGGCCTGCGGCGTCGGCCCCGGCTCGTCGCCGAGCATCCCGGCGGCGACCCCGCTCAGGCCGCCGAACACCACCACTGCCGCCGCTGTCGCCAGCAACTGCCGCACCCGGGTACGACGGCGGTCCCGCCGCACCGCCACCAGCGTCCGGTCCAGCAGCGCCGGATCGGTGTGCGTCTGCTCCAGCGCGGCCATCGCCTCGCCGTCGATGCCGGAGAGCAGCCCCACCACCGGGACCATCGTCTCCAGTTCCGCCGCGCAGGCCCAGCAGGTGGCCAGGTGCTCCTCGAACCGCTCCGCGTCCTCCGCGTCCAGCACGCCGAGCGCGTACGCGGCGACGTCCATGTGGTCGGCCCGGCTCATTCGGTCACCCCCCTCTCCTGCAGAGCCGTGCGCAGCGCGCGCAGCGCGTAGTAGACCCGCGACTTGGCGGTGCCGAGCGGAAGCCCCAGCTCCTCGGCCGCCTCCGGCACGGTGCGCCCCCGGAAGTACGTCGCCACCAGGATCTCCCGGTGCGACTGGCTCAGCGTACGCAGCGCGTCCGCCACCGTCATCGTGCGCAGGACCCGGTCGGTGCTGTCCGCCTCGGCGAACGCGGTCAGATCCCGGTCGTACGTCTCCGGCGGGCGGGCCTGCTCGCTGCGGTGCTCGTCGATGGCGATCCGCCGGGCCACCGTGACCAGCCAGGGACGCAACGAGCCCTGGCCCTGCACGCCGAGCCGGTGCGCGTTGCGCCAGGCCCGCAGCAGCGTCTCCTGCACGATGTCCTCGGCCCGCTGCCGGTCCCCGCCGGTCAGCCGCATCACGAACATCAGCAGCGGGCCGGCGTGCTCGGCGTACAGCAGGCGGATCAGCTGGTCGGAGTGGCTGGCCTCGGCGGAGGTCGCCTGGTGGCGTCCGGGAGCGGGTCGCGGCGGCACCGGGTCATTCTGGCGATCGGCGGGCCGGGCGTCGACCCCCCGGCGGGAACGCGAGGCGCGCGAGTGTGGTTGTGCCCGGGCGAACATCCACTCGGGCCGCGCCACTTCGCCGTGCCAGCCGGCCGCCACCGCATGCATGCAGACCTCCGCTGTCCAATGACATCAGCCGGCCCCCCACGGGCATGGCCGCCCGGTGATACGCAGCCACCAGCCGATCGGATCAACGTTTGACGGAAAAAATTCCGGGCGGCGGGGGAGTGGAGTCGACGGCGCCCGCGTCGTGGACCACCGCCGCGCCGCCGGTGAAGCGGTCCAGCTCCGCGCCGGCCAGCACCCGGCCGGGGAACCAGTCGCCGGCCGCCCGCCGGGCCAGCTCCGGCACCGGCGGCTCCACCCGGGACGCCACCAGCACCAGGTTGCCGTAGCGGCGGCCGCGCAGCACCGCCGCGTCGCCGACCAGGCAGGCCCGGGGCAGCACGGTACGCACTGTGGCGACCTGCGCCTTCGCGTGCCGCAGCGGCGGGCCGTCGGCCACGTTCGCCAGGTAGCTGCCGCCGGGCGCCAGCACCCGGGCCACCTCGGCGGCGTACTCCACCGAGGTCAGGTGCGCGGGGGTACGGGCACCCGCGAACACGTCCGCCACGATCACGTCGTACGCGCCGTCCCGGCTCGACGTCAGCGTCGCCCGCGCGTCGGCCACCCGTACCCGCAGGCGCGGATCGGCAGGCCACGGCAGCTCGCGGCGGACCAGCTCCACCAGCGCGCCGTCCACCTCGGACACCCGCTGCGTCGAACCCGGGCGGGTGGCCTGCACGTACCGGGGCAGGGTGAGCGCGCCGCCGCCCAGGTGCAGCACCCGCAGCGGCGCCCCGGCCGGTGCCACCAGGTCCAGCGCGGCGGCCAGCCGCCGGACGTACTCGAACTCCAGGTGCGCCGGATCGGTCAGGTCCACATGCGACTGCGGCGCGCCGTCCAGCAGCAACGTCCACGAGCCCGGGCGGTCCCGGTCCGGCACCAGTTCGGCCCGCCCGGTGTCGACGTCGGCCACTACCCGGTCGGCGTCGCGTCGCCGGCCCATCAGCGCCGCATTCCGCGCGCCGCCGCGGTGAGCACCCGGTGCAGCAGCCGCGCGTCGCCGAGCATCCCGCGCAACCGGCGTTCCAGCCCGGCGATCGGCACCAGGTTCTGCGGGGCACGCGGATCCTTGTACGGGGTGGAGGCGAACCGGGGCAGCGTCACCAGCGACAGGTCGGCCAGCGCGATCGCCTCCGGCACGGTCAGGTCGGCCGAGCACTCCACCCGCACGATCCCGGCCCACGGCGCCCCGGCGCGCACCGGCAGGCGCAGATACCACGACCAGCCGCCCCACGCCGTGCCCAGCCGGAACACCGGGCACCGCTCACCCGGCGCCAGCCCGGTCACCACGGCGGTCAGCCGCCCGTCCAGGTATTGGCTGTGCTGCGTCTTGATGTACCCGAGCGTGCGCGGCAGGTTCCGCCGGCTGCGCAGCGGACCGTCCACCACCAGCAGGTCGCCGTCGGTGCGTACCGCGTCGGAGACGGCCACCTCCAGCGCGGTCAGCGGCGCCTGCACCGCCGCGGGCAGCTTGCTCAGCTCACCGGTGCCGCTGACCCGGTGCACCGGGTAACGCACAGTCCCGGCGACCACGTCCTGCGCCGACGGGCTCGCCGTGAACAGGCCCCGGCCCACCCGGGCGCCGGCCATCTCGGCGGCGCCCCGGTCCAGGTCGCAGCGCACCACACCGGCCGCGTACGAGGCGGCGATGCCGGGGAACGAGCCGCCGTCCTCCTCGGCCGTCCAGACGCTCGCGTCGATCCGCCGTACCCCGTCGACGAGCAGCACCACGTCCGGCGACCGCACGCCCGCGCGGGGGCCGATCGCTCGCCAGTCGGCGGCCGGCAGCTCGACGTCGGCGTCCACCTGGGCGCTGCTCGGCGCGGCCGGACCGGACCCGCCCGCAGCCTCGAACGACGCGCCGTACGCCGGATCCCAGGCGTCGACGAAGAACGCCGGCGACTGTGACGTCACAGGCCGGTCCGTTCCACGCGGGCCGTCCGCGCGTCCTTGCGCACCTCGAACCGGACCGGGATCCGCTCGGCCAGCGCCGGCACGTGGGTGACCACGCCGACCATCCGGTCGCCCCGGGCGGCCAGGTTCTCCAGCGTCGCCGCGACCGTGTCCAGCGTCGCCGCGTCGAGCGTGCCGAAACCCTCGTCCAGGACGATCGACTCCAGGCTGGCCGCGGTGGTGGACATGCCGGCGAGCTGCTCGGACAGCGCCAGCGCCAGCGCCAGCGACGCCTGGAACGTCTCCCCGCCGGACAGCGTGCGCACCCCGCGCCGCAGCCCCGCGTCGTGGTGGTCGACCACGAAGAACTCGCCCTTGTCGTGCACCAGGTCGTACTGCCCGCCGGACAGCTCCCGCAGGATCCGCGACGCGCCGTCGACCAGCAGGTCCAGCGCCTCGGTGAGCAGCCAGCGTTCGAAGTTGTTCGCCCGCAGGTGCGAGGCGAGCGCCCGCGCCACCCGCGCCTCGTGCTCGTGCCCGGCCCGCTGCTCCCGCAGCCCGGCGGCCTGCTCGCGGCGCTCGTCCAGGCGGCGCAACTCCGCCTCGGCCCGCTCCACCGCCACCGCCACGTCGCGCGACGCGTCCTGCGGGGCGTCCAGCCCGGCCGCGGTGAACAACGCGGCGATCCCGTCGGCGACCTCGGCCGCGGCCCGCTGCGCCGCCTCCACCGACTCGGCCAGCCCGTCGCGGTCCGCGCGCCGCGCCCGCGCCTGCTCGCCCGCCCAGTCGGCCAGCGCCGTCCACGCCGCCGCCACGTCGTCCCGGTCGGCGGCCGGCGGCCCGAACCGGGCCAGCCCGTCGCGTACCGCGTCGAAGTCACGCCAGGCCCGGCGCAGCCGATCCTGCGCGGCGTCGAGCGCGCCCCGCGCCCGCCGGGCCGCCTCCCGCCCGGCCCGCACCGCGCCGGCCGCCTCCTCCAGCGCGGCGCGCAGCCGGGCGTGCTCGGCCAGCGCCTCCCGCAGCCGTTCCGGCGTGGGCGCGTCAGTGAGCTGCTCGTCCAGCTCGGCCAGGCGCGCGCCGAGCTGGTCGTGCTGGGTCCGGGCGCGCAGCAGCACCCGGTCCAGTTCGCGGGCCGCGGCGTCGCGTTCCTGCACCACCCGCTTCGCCGCCTCGCTCGCCGCCCGCGCCGCCTTGCCCGCCTCGATCGCCCGGCTCACCGCCGAACCCTTCGGCACCGCCGGCACGGTGGTGACCGTCTGCTCGCACACCGGGCAGGGCGCGCCGTCGACCAGGTGCGCCCGCAGCGCCGCCGCCTGGTCGGCGGCCTTCGCGTCCTCGTGCGCGCGGAACGCCGACTCCAGCTCCGTCTCGGCCCGCTGCGCGTCCGCCCGCGCCGCCGCCAGCGCCGCCACCGCCGCGTCGTGCTCGCCGCGCGCCGCGTCCACCGCCGCGCGCACAGTCGCCGCCTCCGCGGTCAGCCGGTCCCGGTCCGCGTACGCCTTCAGGTGCAACCGCAACGCGCTCTCGTCACCGGCGGCGGTCAGCTCCCCGCGCAGCTTCTCCTCGCGCTCCTCGGCCAGCCCGACCGTGGCCGCCGCCTCGTCGGCGGCCACCCGGGCCGCCGCCACCGCCCGCGCCAGCTCGGCGGTGCCGTCCGGCGGTCGCACCCCGGCCAGCACACCCAGCTCCGCGTCGAGGGCGGCCAGCGCCGCGGCCCGCTCACCCGCCGTCGCCCGGGCCCGCTCCCATTCGGGTACGGCGGCAGCGACCGCCGCGGCCAGCTCCCGCATCGCGTCCACCCGCTCCCGGGCGGCGGCCAGACTCTCGTCGTCGACGTCGGTGAGCCCGCCGAGCAGCTTGTCGACGGTCTCCAGCTTCGCCTCGGCCTGCCCGGCCCGCTCGACCGCCTTCTTCTGCACGTTCTCGTAGACGCCCAGCCCGAGCAGGTTCACCAGGATCTGCTGCCGGGTGGCCGGCTTGGCGTGCAGGAAGTCGGCGAACTGCCCCTGCGGCAGCACCACGCAGGAGGTGAACTGCTCGTACGGCAGCCCGACCGCGTCCAGCACCGCCTGTTCCATCTCGGCCGGGGTGCCCGCCACCACCTCGCCCAGATCCTCCGGGCTGAGCCCGGTGTCGAGCTTGGTGACGTCGAAGCCCGGCGGCATGAGCTGCAGCCCGGCGTTGGCCGTCTTCACGGTGCCCCGGCCGTCCCGGCGCACCACCCGGGTCGCGACGTAACGGTCCCCGGCGGACTCGAAGACCAGCCGGACCCGCGCCTCGGTGGCCGACGGCGCCAGCGCGTTCGCCAGCCCCCGGGCGCCGCCCCAGCGCGGCACCGTGCCGTAGAGCGCGAAGCAGATCGCGTCGAGCACCGTCGACTTGCCCGAACCGGTCGGCCCGACCAGCGCGAAGAAGTCCGCGTCGGTGAAGTCGACAGTGGTCTCGTCGCGGAACACCGTGAACCCGGCCATGTCCAGCCGCATCGGCCGCATCAGTGCTCCACCTCCTCGAGCAGCTCGTCGAAGAGTTCCCGGACACCCTCGTCGGCGTGCCCGCGGCTGTCCAGGTAGTCGCCGAACAACTCGCCCGGCGACCGCCCGGCCCGCTGGGCGGTCCGGGTCCCGCTGCCCGGCGCGGGCACTAGCTCCGGGTCGATCCGGATCTCCAGCGCCCGGGGCAGCAGCTCCTGCACCTCCTCGCGCAGCCCGGCCCGGGGCTGCTCCCGGACGTAGACGCGCAGCCAGCCCTCCGGCGCCTCGATCTCGGCGAGCTGCGCGAGCGTGCCGCGTACCGTGCGCAGCGGCACCGCGCCCGGCACCGGCACCTCCCGGATGCGGGCGGCCGTGGTGGCGGTGACCTCCACGATCGTCACCGAGCTGACGTTCTCCTGCTCGCCGAAGTCGACGGCGAGCGGGCTGCCGCTGTAGCGGATCGGGCACGGGCCGACGACCCGCTGCGAGCGGTGCAGGTGACCCAGCGCCACGTAGTGCGCGTTGCCGGGGAAGACGGTGGCCGGGACCGCGTATCCGAGCACCGTGTGCGCGTCCCGCTCGCCGCCGCCGGTGCTCGCCCCGACCACTGTCAGGTGCGCGGTCACCAGGTGCACGCGGTCCGGCTCGGTGAACCCCTCGGCGAGCCGGTCCAGCACCCGGCCCAGGTGGTCGGCGTACGTCTGGTTCGCCTCGGCCGGGGTGAGCGTGTACATCTCCACCGCGCGCACCGCGTACCGCTGGGACAGGAACGGCAGCGCGGCCAGCCGCCAGCGTTCCCCACCGGCGGTGACCCCGTCGACGACGTGCTCGTCCGGGTTCTCCCGGACGCTGCCGCGCAGCGTGATCCCGGCCGCCTCGGCCCACGGGCGCAGCGCGTCCAGCGCCGCGCCGTTGTCGTGGTTGCCGCCGATCGCCACCACGTCCGCGCCGGTACGCCGCAGCGCGGTGAGCGCCCGGGTCACCAGCCGCGTCGCCTCCGGGGTGGGCGCGGCGGTGTCGTACAGGTCACCGGCGACGATGACCAGGTCCGGCCGCTCACGCTGGGCGATCTCGATGACCTGGGCGAGGACCTGCTTGTGCTCCTCGGCCCGGGACTGCCCCTTGAGGACCTTGCCGACGTGCCAGTCGGAGGTGTGCAGGATCTTCATCTGGGTGCCGCCTAGAACGGGATGTCGTCGTCGGAGGAGCCGGAGCCGACCACCGCGAACGGATCGGCGGCCTGCGTGATCGACCGTAGCGTCTCCGAGGGCGCGCGGCCCGCCTCCGAGACCCGGGTGGCCCACGCCGGGAACGGGAACTCCAGGCAGAGCGGCACCGGGATGTCCGGCTGGTTGACGAACATCGTGCCCGGCTTGGCCAGCAGCGCCCGCTGCCGTTGGGCGGGCGGCAGGAAGCCGTACTCCGGGCGGGACGCCTCGGCCGGGTCGAGCCGGCCCACCACCCGGATCGCCGAGTTGGTGACGATCCGCCGTTCCACCTCGCTGGCGGTCTGCTGCGCGCCGACCAGGATCACGCCCAGCGAGCGGCCCCGCTCGGCGATGTCGAGCAGCACCTCCTTGATCGGCGACGAGCCCTCCCGCGGCGCGTACTTGTTCAGCTCGTCGAGTACGACGAACAGCAGCGGCTTGGCGGTGCCCGCCTTCTCCTTGCGCTCGAACTCGCTCTTGAGCGTCACACCGACCACGAACCGCTGCGCGCGATCGGGCAGGTTGTGCAGGTCGACCACTGTCACCTGCGCGCTCTCCGCCGTGTTGATCGAGTGCGGGCGGCGGGTCGCCAGGTCACCACGGATCAACCGGCCCAGGTCCTTCTTGCTGCCGATCAGCCGCCGGGCGAACGCGTTCACGGTGCCCAGCCCGACCGCGCTGCCCGCCCACTCGCCGCGCGTCTCGTCGTCGTTGAGCTGCTCGACCACGTGGTCGACCAGATCCGCGTACGAGCCGAGCCGCACCCCGTCGATGCTCACCCCGCCGTCGGCCGGCTGGGCGTAACGGGCCAGGTGCGCGGCCACCGAGTGGACCACCATCGTGTACTGCTGGCGCTCGTCGTCCGCGTCGGCGAACACGTACGGCAGGAGCCGGTCGGCGCAGAACTCGGACAGCGTCCAGTAGAAGCTGTCCACCCCGGTGAGCCGGCTGCTCACATCCGGCGTGCCGGAGGAGTCGCCGACCCGCGGCGGGGCGTACACCCGCACGTCCGGGAACGCGCCGGCATCAAGGCCCAGCTTCGCGTACGCCGCCCGGGTCGGATCGTCGAGCCGGCTGTTCGGGTGGTCGAGGAAGAGCAGGTCCTCGCCCTTCACGTTGAAGATCAGCGCCTTCGCGTTGACCGCGTCGCCGCCCAGCACGCCGGAGCGGAACACCGAGTAGAGCAGGAACGTGGCGAAACTCGTCTTGGTCGCGACGCCGGAGATGCCGGAGATCGACACGTGCGCGCCCCGGGTGCCGTCGAGGAAGTCGGCGTTGAGGTAGACCGGCACCCCGTCGCGGCCCATCCCCATCGGGATCCGCCGCTCCATCCGGTCGAAGTGCAGCGCCCGCGCCCGCGCGTCACCCTCGGCCCGGTGCACCACGGCGCCCGGCGTCGGCGGCACGTAGAACTCCGGGTCGACCCGCGTGGTCGTCACCTCGGCCGCCTCCTGCACCTGCGCCGGCAGCGTGCCGTCGGCGATGGCGAAGACGTCGGAGTCGAACTGCGCCCCCTCGTGCCGGGCACGCACCTGGGTCACCACCCCGGCGATCGTCACCGGCTCCCGGTCGGGCAGGTCGCGGCGGGTCACCACCACGTCGTCCAGCTGCAGGTAGCTGCCCGGCGCGACCGCCGTCCAGAAGGTGAGCGGGGTGGCGTCGGCGGTGCCGAGCACCCGGCCGACACCCTCGCCGGGCCCGTCGAGCTGGTCGTCGGTCATCGGCGGTCTCCGGTCGGCTGGTCGTACCGTTGGCGGTGCACGTCGTGCATCCTGCCCGAGGGATGCGACAGGTTGCCACGCGACGCGGCGGACGCCACGCCGAGCGTGCGCCGAACGGTAGCCGCCTGGATCCGCCCGGCCACGGTGCGTACGTTTCTGCCCGCTCCGGCGCTGTCTCCGGCCCCCGGCCCGGCCGACTCGGTGGAACGTCATGGGTGTCTCCGCGCGCTTCTGACACCCATGACGTTCCACTCGCCCCGCGAACCCCGGGTTGCTTGGCGCGCGAGAGCCGCCCCCAATGTCGAGACCCACGTCCCGCTCTCCGGGACGCTCGGAGATCTTGGTACGAGAGCGCCCTCATAGGGGCCGTTTGGTACCAAGATCTCGGGAGCCGGGAGCCGGGAGCCGGGAGCCGGGAGCCGGGAGCCGGGAGCCGGGAGCCGGGAGCCGGGAGCCGGGAGCCGGGAGCTGGTCAGGCGGCGGGGGCGGATCCGGCGGGTGTGGGGTCGGCGGGGTCGCGGGCGTACCGCAACATGAGCACTCCGTCGGCGGCGGCCAGCACGTGGCGCAGCGGCAGGTGCCGGGGCGGGCTGGCGTCCCCGGCGGTGATCCGGCCCGGGCCGGCGCCGGCGAGCAGCGGCGCCACGGTCAGGCACAGCTCGTCGACCAGGTCGGCGGCGGTGAGCGCGCCGAACAGGTGCGGGCCGCCCTCGCAGAGCAGTTGGTCCAGCCCTCGGCGGCGCAGCTCCGCCAGGCCCACGGCCAAGTCGACCCGGCCGCTGCCGTCGACCCGGTCGGTGCTGGTGACCGGGCCGGTGCCACAGCGGACCAGGTCGGCGACGTCGGTGAGGCCGGGCGGCGGTACGGCGTCGGCGTGGGTGAGCACGATCGGCCGGACCGGGGCGTCGGCGAACGCGGCCTGGGCCGGGTCGAGGTCGAGTGAGCCGGAGACGACCACGAGCGTCGGGAACTCGGCCAGCCCGCGTTCGCGGCGCCAGGCCCGGCGTTCCGGGCTCAGCCGGACCGCCCGGTAGCCCTCGTGCCGCAGCGTGCCGGCGGCCACCACGAGAGCGTCGCAGAGCATCCGCAGCAGCCCGAAGACCCGCTTGTCCGGCTCGCCGGAGAGCCCGGCGGAGTAGCCGTCCAGAGTGACCGCCCCGTCGGCGCTGGCGACGAAGTTGACCCGCAGGTGCGGGCGGGCCGCCCGGCCGTAGAGCGCGGTGAGTTCCGGATCGGTCAGCGCGCCGGTGACGGGTGCGGGCCAGATCCGTTCGATCGGGGTTCCGACGCTCATTCGCCGGCCGGACCGGTGACCGGAGGGGTGGGTTCGGGGGTACGGTGCTGGCAGTCGCACCACTTCCGGCCAGGACAGTCGTCGTGCCGCCGTTCCCGGCAGGCTCGGCAGATCATGCAGGCAGCCTATGCCGAGGAAGGATGGGACGTCGTGTCGCGTCAGATCTTCCAGCTCATGGTGTCGCTGGCCGGGGTCCGGCCGCCGGTGTGGCGGCGGGTGCTGGTGCCCGGCGGCTACACGCTGGACCGGCTGCACCGGGTGATCCAGCACGCGATGGGCTGGCGCGACTGCCACCTGCACTCGTTCGACGTGGACGGCCGGCAGTACGGCGAACCCGACCCGGACGGCGAGCTGGCGCTGCGCGACGAACTGGACGTCCGGCTGGACACGGTAGTGGGCAAGGGCGACCGGTTCCGCTACACCTACGACTTCGGGGACTGGTGGGAGCACGACCTGGTGGTCGAGGACTGCTGCGCCGCCGACCCGGACGAGCGTTACCCGGTCTGCCTGGACGGGGAGCGGGCCTGCCCGCCGGAGGACGTGGGCGGCCCGGCCGGGTACGCGGTCCTGCTCGCGGCGCTCGCCGACCCGGCGCACCCGGAACACGTGACGATGCGCGAGTGGGCCGGCCCGGCGTTCGATCCGGCCGCGTTCGACGCCGGCCGCGCCACCGTCCTGCTGCGCCGCTGCTGCTGATCGCGCCGTCCGCGCGCCGCTGATCGCGGGCTCCGAGGAGGGGTCGCCAGCGGCGCGGTAACGAAATGGGAACGCTCCCAACGGTCTATTGACACCCCTGTCACCTCCCGGCAACCTCATGGGAGCGCTCCCGAGAGTGGTGCGGATCTCCCTCCTGCCCCGCTCCGGCCCGCGCGCAACGCACCCCCCACCACACAGCAGATATCGCCTCACCACCGAAAGAGGGGTCTCGGATGAGCGTCCCAATCCGTCGTCGGCGGTTCGCGGCCATCGCGCTCGCGTCCGTCGTCGTGCTCGGCACCACCGCCGCCTGCGGCGACGACTCGGACAGCGGCGACAGCGGCAGCGGCGACGGCCCGATCACGCTGGTCGTCGACGTCTTCGGCGACCAGGGCTTCGGCTACGAAGAGCTGTACAAGCAGTACGAAGCGGAGCACACGAACGTCAAGATCCAGGAGCGGGGCAAGGGTCTCGGCCTCGGTGACTACAACACCCGTCTGACCCAGCAGATCACCGCGGGCTCGGGCGCCGGTGACGTGGTGGCCCTGGAAGAGGGCACCATCGTCCAGTTCTACGCCCAGGCCGACAAGTTCGTGAACCTCGCCGACCACGGCGCGAACGACCTCAAGGGCAACTTCCTGCCGTGGAAGTGGGAGCAGGGCACCACCCCCGACGGCAAGGTGCTGGGCCTCGGCACCGACGTCGGCTCGATGGCGCTGTGCTACCGCAGCGACCTGTTCAAGGCCGCCGGGCTGCCCACCGACCGCGAGCAGGTCGGCGCGCTCTGGCCGACCTGGGACGAGTTCATCGCCACCGGCCAGAAGTTCGCCGCCGCGGACAAGAAGCACAAGTTCGTCGACTCGGCGACCAACTTCTACAACGTGGTGCTGATGCAGGTCGCGGGCCAGGGCAGCGGCTACACGTACTACGACAAGAGCAACAAGATGGTCATCGACCAGAACCCGGACGTGAAGACGGCGTACGACCTCACCACCAAGATGATCGCCGCCGGGCTGTCCAACAACCTCCAGTCGTTCTCCAACGAGTGGAACGCCGGCTTCAAGAACGGCACCTTCGCCACCATCGCCTGCCCCGCCTGGATGACCGGTGTCATCAAGGGCCAGGCCGGTGACGCGGCGGCCGGCAAGTGGGACATCGCCAAGGCGCCGGGCGCCGGTGGCAACTGGGGCGGTTCCTTCCTGGGCGTGCCGAAGTCGAGCAAGCACCAGAAGGAGGCCGCGGAGCTGGCCAAGTTCCTGACCAGCGCCAAGGGTCAGATCGGCGCGTACAAGGCGGTCGGCAACCTGCCGTCGAACCCGCAGGCGCTCACCGACCCGGCCGTCGCCGACTCGACCAACGACTACTTCAGCAAGGCCCCGGTCGGCAAGATCTTCGCCGCCGGCGCGACCGAGCTGAAGCCGGTCTACCTCGGCCCGAAGAACAACGCGGTCCGCACCGCCGTGGAGAACACGCTGCGCGCCGTGGAGCAGGGCAAGTCGGCCGGCGAGCAGTGGCAGGCGGCCCTGAAGAACGGTGCGGCCGCCGGTAAGTGACCGGTTGAGCCGCCCGCGGGTGGCGTCGGCAGCCCATGCTGCCGGCGCCACCCGCGGTGCCCGCAGAGTCCGGCGTCGCCCGTGTGGCGGGTGACGCCGGCCGAGGAGAAGGACTCCCCATGAGCCTCGACCTGCACGCCGCGGCGCCGCCCGAGCCCGGCGCGCCGCGCTCCGCACGTCACACACGCCGCCGCGCCGCCTCGATGACCCGGCTGGACCTGAAGTACTCGCCCTACCTGTACGTCCTGCCGTTCTTCGTGATCTTCGCCGTGTTCGGCGTGTACCCGATCGCGTACACGGTCTGGATCGCGCTGACCGACCGGTCGCCGCTGAACCCGACGATCTCCTTCGTCGGGATGGACAACTTCGTCGAACTGATCACCGAGGACCCGCAGTTCTGGAACGCGGTGGTCAACACGTTCGGCATGTTCGCGCTCTCCACAGTGCCCCAGTTGCTGCTGGCGCTGATGCTCGCCAACGCGCTGAACCGGAAGCTGCGCGCGCAGACGTTCTTCCGGATGGCCATCGCGATGCCGATCATCACCTCGACCGCCGTGGTCGCGCTGATCTTCTCGATGCTCTACGCCAAGGACTTCGGCCTGGTCAACTGGCTGCTCGACAGCATCGGCCTGGACCCGATCGACTGGCGGGCGAACCGCTTCGCCTCATGGTTCGCCATCTCCACCATGGTCGACTGGCGGTGGGTCGGCTACAACGCGCTGATCTACCTCGCCGCCATGCAGTCGATCAGCAAGGACATGTACGAGGCCGCGGCGCTGGACGGCGCCTCCCGGCGGCGGCAGTTCTGGTCGATCACGGTCCCGCAGCTGCGCCCCACGATCATCTTCACGCTGATCATCTCCACCATCGGCGGCCTTCAGCTGTTCACCGAGCCCCTGCTGTTCACCAGCGGCTCGGGCGGTCTCTCCGGTGGTTCGGAGGGGCAGTTCCAGACCATCACGATGTACCTGCTCGACGTGATGAACCAGCGCTTCCGGTGGGGGTACGCCGGAGCGGTCGCGCTCGTGCTCTTCGTGCTCATCGCGTTGATGTCGGCGATCAACTACCTGCTCGCCCGCCGCATCAGCTCCGACAAGTGAGGTGACGAGATGACGACCACCGCGGTCCGCCCGCCCACCCGGCACAGCGCGCCGGTGAAGACCACCCACCGGGCCGAGCGGCTCTGGAAAGCCAGCCCGCTCACCATGATCGGCCTGATCTTCGGCGTGCTGCTCTCCCTGTTCCCGTTCTACTGGATGATCGTGATCGCCAGCCGGACGAACGACGCGGCCAACTCCTGGCCGCCGCCGTTCCTGCCCGGCGGCAAGCTCGGCGAGAACATCGAGCGGGTGCTCGCCAACAGCGACGCCAACATCCTCAAGGGCCTGATGAACTCGTTCCTGGTCGCCGGGACGATCACCGTCGCGACGGTGTTCTTCGGCTCGCTGGCCGGCTTCGCGTTCGCCAAGCTGCGCTTCCGGGGCAAGAACGCGCTGCTGCTGATCATCCTCACCTCGATGATGGTGCCGATCCAGCTCGGCGTGCTGCCGCTGTACATCCTGATGGCCAAGCTCGACTGGCTGAACACCATGCCGTCGGTGACCGTTCCGTTCCTGATCGGCGGCTTCGGCATCTTCATGATGCGCCAGTACGCCGAGCAGGCGGTACCGAACGAGCTGATCGAGGCGGCCCGGGTGGACGGCTGTTCCACCTGGCGGGTGTACTGGCACGTGGTGGCGCCCGCGCTGCGTCCGGCCGCCGCGGTGCTGGGTCTGCTGACCTTCATGGAGCAGTGGAACCAGTTCTTCTGGCCGTTCGTGGTGCTGGCGGACCCGTCCAACCCGACCGTCCAGATCTCGCTGCGCAGCCTCAACACCGCCTACTTCGCCGACAACTCGCAGATCTTCGCCGGTACGTTGATCGCGACCCTGCCCCTGTTCGTCGTGTTCGTTCTGTTCGGCCGCCAGATCATCGGCGGCATCATGGAAGGCGCCGTCAAGTCGTGAGCAATCCAGCAAGCCCGCCCGCCGTCGGTCTCCTCGACGCCGGTCCGGCCCTGACCTTCCCGCCGGACTTCCTCTGGGGCGCGGCCACCGCCGCGTACCAGATCGAGGGCGCGGCGGCGGAGGGTGGCCGTGCGCCGTCGATCTGGGACACCTTCAGCCACACCGAGGGGCGGACGGTGGCCGGGCACACCGGCGACGTGGCGTGCGACCACTACCACCGGATGCCGGACGACGTGCGGTTGATGGCCGACCTGGGGCTGCGGTCGTACCGCTTCTCGGTGAGCTGGCCGCGGGTGCAGCCGGGCGGCACGGGCGGCGTCAACCAGGAGGGCATGGACTTCTACCGCCGCCTGATCGACGAGCTGCTCGGCCACGGCATCGAGCCCTGGCTGACGCTCTACCACTGGGACCTGCCGCAGCCGCTGGAGGACGCGGGCGGCTGGCCGGCCCGGGACACCGCCGGCCGGTTCGCCGAGTACGCGCATCTGGTCGCCGACGCGCTCGGCGACCGCGTGAAGTACTTCACCACGCTGAACGAGCCGTGGTGCTCGGCGTTCCTCGGCTACGGCTCCGGCGTGCACGCGCCGGGCCGCCGCGACGGCGCGGACGCGCTGCGGGCCGGGCACCACCTGATGCTCGGTCACGGCCTGGCCGTGCAGGCGGTCCGCGCGGTCCGCCCGGACGCGCAGCTCGGGATCACCGTCAACCTGTACCCGGTCACCCCGGCGACCGACTCGGCGGCGGACGCCGACGCGGCCCGCCGGATCGACGCGCTGGCGAACCGGTTCTTCCTCGACCCGGTGCTGCGCGGGGCGTACCCGGCGGACCTGGTCGCCGACGTGCGCCAGATCACCGACATGGGGCACGTGCGCGACGGTGACCTGGCGACCATCGCCACGCCGCTGGACATGGTCGGGATCAACTACTACAGCCGGCACGTGGTCGCCGCGCCGGTCGAGGGCGCGGAGCCGGAGCCCTACTGGCGGGCGCCGTCCTGCTGGCCGGGCAGCGAGGACGTCCGGTTCGTCACCCGGGGTGTCCCGGTGACGGACATGGACTGGGAGATCGACGCCCCGGGCCTGGTGGAGACGCTGGAGCGGGTCCACCGGGAGTACACCGACCTGCCGCTCTACGTCACCGAGAACGGCTCGGCGTTCGTCGACGAGCTGGTCGACGGCCGGGTGGACGACCCGGACCGGCTGGCCTACTTCGCCGCGCACCTGCGGGCGGCGCACGCCGCGATCGAGGCCGGCGTGCCGCTCAAGGGCTACTTCGCCTGGTCGCTGATGGACAACTTCGAGTGGGCCTGGGGCTACACGAAGCGGTTCGGCATGGTCTATGTCGACTACGACAGCCAGGCCCGGATCGCGAAGTCCAGCGCCAGGTGGTACGCCGACGTGATCCGACGCAACGGACTGCCCGCACAATAAGCTGGGCCAGCCAGTAACGGGCGGCCCGGCGCCGACGCCTCAATCGGTGCCGGGCCCGCCCGACCGTCGGAGGAGCAACAGACGATGACAACGCAGCGCACCCGCTCGCTCGGGCGTCCGACCCTCGACGCGGTCGCGGCCCGCGCCGGCGTCGGGCGCGGCACTGTCTCCCGCGTGGTCAACGGCTCGCCGCAGGTCAGCCCGGAGGCCCGGGCCGCCGTCCAGCAGGCCATCGCCGAGCTGGGGTACGTGCCGAACCGCGCCGCCCGTGCGCTGGTCACCCAGCGGACCGACTCGGTGGCCCTGGTCGTCTCCGAGTCGGGGGAGCGGGTCTTCACCGAGCCGTTCTTCGCGGCCATCGTGCGGGGCGTCAGCTCCGGGCTGGTCGAGACGCCGATGCAGCTCTGGCTGGCCATGGTGCAGTCGCCGATCGAGCGGGAACGGGTCGAGCACCACCTGACCAACCAGCACGTCGACGGCGTGCTCCTGCTCTCGCTGCACGACGCCGACCCGCTGCCCACGCTGCTGGAGGAGCGCGGCCTGCCGACTGTGCTCGGCGGCCGCCCGGCGCGGATGCTGCACCCGAACGCCCAGCCGGCGTGGTTCGTCGACATGGACAACGTCGGCGGCGCGCGGCAGGCGGTGGAGCACCTGTTCCGCCAGGGCCGCCGGCGGGTCGCCACCATCGCCGGCCCGCAGGACATGGGCGCCGGCCTGGCCCGGCTCTCCGGCTACCAGGAGGCCGTCCGGGCGTCCGGCGGCCGGATCGACCCGGGCCTGATCGCGTACGGGGACTTCAGCGAGGGCAGCGGCACCGCCGCGATGCGCCGGCTGCTGGACGTCTGCCCGGAACTGGACGCCGTGTTCGTCGCCTCCGACCTGATGGCGTTCGGCGCGTTGCGCGCGCTGCGCGAGGCGGGCCGCCGGGTGCCGGAGGACGTCGCGGTGATCGGCTTCGACGACGCCCCGATCGCGCGTCAGGCCGAGCCGCCGCTGACCACCGTGTTCCAGCCGGTGGAGGAGATGGGCCGGCAGATGGCCCGGCTGCTGGTCTCCCGCATCCGCGGCGAGGAGGTTCCCTCGCCGCACGTGCTGCTGGACACCGAGCTGATCCACCGCGCCTCCGCCTGACCACGCCCGGCGGGAGCCGGTCAGGAATAGCGGCGCAGCTCCCGGCGGGCCAGCGAGGCGCGGTGCACCTCGTCGGGGCCGTCGGCCAGGCGCAGCGTGCGGGCCGCCGCCCACAGCTCGGCCAGTGGGGTGTCCTGGCTGACCCCGGCTCCGCCGTGCGCCTGGATCGCCTTGTCGATCACCCACTCGGCCATCAGCGGCGTGGCGATCTTGATGGCCTGGATCTCGGTGTGCGCGCCCTTGTTGCCGACGGTGTCCATCAGCCACGCGGTCTTGAGCACCAGCAGGCGGGCCTGCTCGATCCGGACCCGCGACTCGGCGATCCACTCGCGTACCACGCCCTGTTCGGCGAGCGGGCGGCCGAACGCGACCCGGTCGAGCACGCGCCGGCAGAGCAGCTCCAGGGCCCGCTCGGCCATGCCGATCAGGCGCATGCAGTGGTGGATCCGGCCGGGGCCGAGCCGGGCCTGGGCGATGGCGAACCCGGTGCCCTCCTCGCCGACCAGGTTCTCGACCGGCACCCGTACGTCGGAGAAGTCGATCTCGGCGTGCCCGCCGTGCGGGGCGTCGCTGTAGCCGAAGACGCGCATGCCGCGGCGTACCGTCACGCCGGGGGTGTCCCGGGGCACCAGGATCATGCTCTGCTGGCGGTGCCGGTCGGCGTCCGGGTCGGTCTTGCCCATCACGATGAAGATCTCGCAGCGCGGGTCCATCGCCCCGGACGACCACCACTTGCGGCCGTTGATCACGTAGTGGTCGCCGTCGCGGGTGATCCGGGTGCCGATGTTCGTCGCGTCGGAGGAGGCCACCTCCGGCTCGGTCATGCAGAACGCGGACCGGATCTCCCCGGCGAGCAGCGGCATGAGCCACTGCTTGCGCTGCTCCTCGGAGCCGAACTCGGCGAGCAGCTCCATGTTGCCGGTGTCCGGCGCGGCGCAGTTGAGCGCCTCCGGGGCCAGGTGCGGGCTGCGGCCGGTCAGCTCGGCCAGGGGCGCGTACTGCAGGTTGGTCAGGCCGGCGCCGTAGCGGGCGTCGGGCAGGAACAGGTTCCACAGCCCGCGCTCGCGCGCCTGCGCCTTCAGCTCCGCCATCACCGGCGGGCGGGCCCACGGGTCGCCGGCCGCGAGCACCTGCTCGTGGTGCACCGGCTCGGCCGGGTACACGCACTCGGTGAGGAACGCCTCCAGCCGTTGCCGCAGCTCGACCGTCCGGTCGTCGTACGCGAACTCCATCTAGCTCTCCCTCACCGCGTGCAGCCCGTGTGCCACGAGCGGCGCCACCATGTCGCCGATCCGGTCGAAGCCCTCGCCCAGGGTCTGGCCGAGCGTGTGCCGGTAGTGGATGCCCTCGCAGATCACCGCGAGCTTGAAACAGCCGAGCGCCACGTGCCAGTGCAGCGGGCCGACGTCGACGTCGCTGCGCCCGGCGTACCGCTCGATCAGCTCGGCCCCGGTGGGGAACCCGGCGCGCGGCCCGATGCCGTCGGCCACCGGGTTGCCCTCGCCGTGGTCGCTGTCGCCGAGCACGTCCCAGTACGTCAGCAGCAGCCCGAGGTCGGCCAGCGGGTCGCCGAGCGTGGCCATCTCCCAGTCGAGCACCGCCCGCACCGCCGGCGGGTCGACGGTGGCGAGCAGGTTGTCCAGCCGGTAGTCGCCGTGCACGATCCGGCCCGCGTTCGCGCCCTCGGGCACGCTGGCGGCCAGCGCGTCGCGCAGCTCGTCGATGCCGGGCAGCGGCCGGCTGCGGGACCTGTCGAGCTGGCCGGCCCAGCGGCGTACCTGCCGGGCCAGGTAGCCCTCCGGACGGCCGAAGTCGGCCAGCCCGACCTCGGCCGGCTCGACCCGGTGCAGCGTGGCGAGCGTGTCCATCATCGCCATGGCGAGGTCGCGCCGCTGGGCGGCGGTGAGCGTGTCGGTCTGCTCGCGCCGCCGGTAGACCTCGCCGTCGACCTTCGCCATCAGGTAGAACGGCGCGCCGATGACGCTCTCGTCGGCGCAGAGCGCCAGCGCCTCCGGCACCGGTACGCCGGTCGGCGCGAGCGCCGAGATCACCCGGTGCTCCCGGGCCATGTCGTGCGCGGTGGCCAGCACGTGCCCCAGCGGTGGCCGGCGCAGCACCACCTCGCGGTCACCGGCGCGCAGCAGGTAGGTGAGGTTGGACTTGCCGCCGGCGATCAGCCGCGCCGACAGGGGGCCGGTCAGGTCCGGCCGGTGCGCGGCCAGGTAGGTGGCGAGCCGGTCGAGGTCGAGCCCGCGGGGTGCCGAGCCGGCCGAGAGCCGGGCAGCGGCGGCCGGATCGGTCATCCGATTAGTTGATGGCAGCTCAGCTTTGTTGTCAAGGTCGGGGTTTTCCCGGCGGGACATGCCGCTGCAACAGGGGCGAAATGGTCAACCGGCAGGCTGGGCCCCAGCCTGCCGGCCGCTCGGCCGGCCCGCCGAGCGGAGGGGATCAGACATGCTGCTGAGAGTTCGGGTGACCCTGCCGGACCGTCCGGGCACGCTCGGCCAGGTGGCCCGGACACTCGGCGTCTCCGGCGCCGACATCGTGCAGGTGGTGGTCCTGGAACGGCTCGGCGGCCGGGCGGTGGACGACTTCACTGTGGTGTGGCCGGGCGCGGCGCGGGTGGAGCGGATGCTCGCCGGGCTGGCCGCGATCCCCGGCGTGCGGGTGGACGGCGTGTGGCGGGCGATCGGCGCGCCCACCACCACCGGGCAGGACGCGGAACTGCTCGCCCAGGTGGCCGCCAACCCGGCCGACGGGGTGGCCACGCTCGTCGACGCGGCACCCGGGCTGCTCGCCGCCGACTGGGCGGTGGCCGCCGTCGTACCCCTGGACTGGGCCTCGCGCAGTGGCGAGGCGGGCGTCGCCGCGATCGGGCACGCGAGCTGGCGGGCCCCGGCGCCGCCCCGGCTGCCGGAGGTGACCCCGCTGCGGGCGCGGGCCATGACCAGCCCGGAGGGGCACCACTACGCGGTCGCGCCGTTCGGCCGGGCCGGCCTGGTGCTGGTGGTCGCCCGCGACCACAGCGAGCCACTGGCCGCGGCCGGGTTCCACTCCACCGAGGTGGACCGGCTCGCCCAGATCGTCCGCGCCGGCGCGGTGATCCTCGGCGACCGGCTGGACCTGGTCGGCACGCCACCCGTGACCACCGTCACCTGACCGGACGGGCCGCGTCACCCCGGGGCAACGGGCCCGCAACAGGGGCACGGCATGGTCGGTGCCGAGGAAGGGAGACAACCATGGCGCTGTGGCGGATCCGAGCCACCGTGGACGACCGGCCGGGTTACCTGTCGGTGCTCACGGCGAGCCTCGCGTTGCGCGGGGTCAACATCCTCAGCGTGCAGGTGCACACCACCGAGGCCGGCGCGGTCGACGACTTCCTGGCCGACGCGCCCGAGCAGGTCACCGAGGCGGAGCTGCGGGCCGCCGTGGAGCGCGGCCGGGGCCGGGACTGCTGGGTCGCGCGCAGCGAGGCGCGCGGGCTGGCCGACGAGCCGACCCGGGTGCTCGGGCTCGCCGGACGGCTGGCCCGTGACCCGGAGGCGACCGGCGCGGCGCTGCGCACGCTGCTCGGCGCCGACACCGTGACCTGGCGTCCGACGCCGGCCACCGCGCCGGGCGGGGTGGGCGGCACGACCATGGCGCTCGCGGACCCGTCGGGCGGGGCGTACGAGCTGTGCCGCCGGGAGCCGAGCTTCACCCCGGCCGAGTACGCCCGGGCGCAGGCAGTGGTCGAGCTGGCGGCGATGCTGGCCCGCCGGGACACCGAACGGGTCACGCTGGTGCTGCCCGACGGCGGGGAGGTGTCCGTGCGCGCGGCGACGGCCGAGGACGTGCCCGGCGTACGCGAGCTGCACGCGGCCTGCTCGCCGCGCAGCCGGCAGCGGCGTTACCTGAGCGGGGCGGCCGACCCGGCGCCGGCGCGGCTGCGCCGGCTGCTGGAGCCGGTCCGGGGCGTGACCCTGCTCGCGACGGCGGGCTCCGGCGGGGCGGCGGAGCCGGTCGTGGCGATGGCGAACCTGCTCGGGGAGGGCGACGAGGCCGAGGCGGCGCTGCTGGTGCGCGACGACTGGCAGCGCCGCGGCCTGGGCTCGGCGCTGCTGCGCCGCCTGCTCGACCACGCCGACCGGGCCGGGTACGCCGCGGTGCTGCTGCACGTGCAGGCCGAGAACACCCCGATGCTGCGGACGCTGCGCCGCCTGGACCGGCCGGTGGCGTTGGAACGCGACGGCGCGGTGCTGACCGCGACGCTTCCGCTGGTTCCCGCGCCGTCGACGGGCGAGCCGGCGTCCGGCGGTGACGCGGTGACCGGCGCACCGGCGGTGGCCGGTAGCGGCGCGCGTGCCGGCGCGGTCGTGCCGGCGCAGCGGCCGGGATGAGCTGACGGCCGTCCGGCCGGACCACGGAGGTGAGCCGCAACGGCGCGGCACGCCCGAGGGGTCCGGCCGGAGGGCCGCAACCGGCGCGTTCGCGCGCCACCCGGACCGACCTCCGATGCGGGGGACGGTGACACGGCGGGGCCCCCGATGCGGGGGCCCCGTCCGTGTTCGCGGGGATCAGGTGGCGGGGTAGCTGCTGTAGTCGGGGAAGTTGCCGTAGAGCCGGCCGTCTCCGCCCACCGTCACCGCCTGCACCAGCAGGTCGCCGCCGACGAACGCGCCCTTCCAGGAGGCGCCCCGGCCGCCGAACGGCTCGTCCCGGTCGCCCCGGGAGCGGGGCTTGTTGATGCCCACCTTGAACGCCTGCAGGTCCACCGCCAGCTTGCCGGCCAGCTCCTCGTCGTCGCAGGCCAGCGACGCCACGAGCGCGCCGTTGGAGGCGTTCATCGCGGCCAGCAGCTCGTCGGTGGTGTCCACCACCACGATGGTGTCCACCGGGCCGAACGGCTCGGCGTGCATCAGCCGGGACCGGCCGGGCGGGGCCAGCAGCACGGCGGGCGCGACGTACGCGGACGTGTCCTGCCCGTCGAGGAACGGTGCGCCGTCGAGCTTGCCCCGGTGCAGCGGTACGGCGCCGCCGCGTACCGCCTCCTCGACCTTGCGGCGCAGCTCCTCGGCCTTGGCGGCGCTGATCAGCGGACCGAAGTCCAGCTCCGGCAGCGGGTCGCCGGCCCGCCACGTCTCGTCGACCGCGAGCGGGTGGCCGAAGCGGATTGAGCGGACCACGGGCAGGTACGTGTCGAGGAACTCGTCGACGAGGTCGCGCTGGACCACGAACCGGGGGTACGCGGTGCAGCGCTGCTTGCCGTACTCGAAGCCCTTGCGCAGGTGCGCGGCGAGCGAGTCCCACTGGGAGAAGTTCCAGATGCCCCAGGCGTTGAGGCCCTCCTGCTCGATGAAGTGCCGCTTGTCGCAGTCGAGCAGCGCGGCGGCGACCTTGCCGCCGTTGGAGCGCCCGCCGACGAACGCCACCGCGCCGATCTCCGGCGCGCGGACGAGCACCTCGGACAGTTCCTCGCCGCTGCCGGACAGCAGGGTGGCGGGCAGTCCGGCACGGCGCATCAGCGCGTGGGCGACGGTGAGGCAGACCGCGCCGCCCTGGGACGGCGTCTTGGCGATCACCGCGTTGCCGGCCAGCAACTGCACCAGCTCGGCGTGCACCAGCACGCTCATCGGGTAGTTCCAGGAGGCGATGTTGCTGACCGGGCCGGGCAGCGGCTCCCGGCCGTCGGCGAGCATCCGCTCGATCTCGTCCACGTACCAGCGCACGCCGTCCAGCGCCCGGTCCACGTCGGCGCAGGCCAGCCGCCACGGCTTGCCGATCTCCCAGACCAGCAGCAGGGCGAGCAGGTCGCGGTGCCCGGTGAGCGCGTCCAGCGCGTCGGTGACGCGGGCGACGCGCTCGGCCAGCGGGGTCTGCGCCCACTCCCGGTGCGCCGCCGCGGCGTGGGCGACCGCGCCGCGCGCGGCCTCGGCGTCGAGCCGGGCCAGGTGGATGAGGACGGTGTTGTCGACAGGGGTACGGACCGGCGCCGGTGTGCCGAGCGCGCGCCACTGCCCCTGGACGAGATTGTGGAGCGTGGGCACGCCGTCGGAGGTGGTGTCGAAGGCCTCGGGGGTGGCGGCCACCGCTCGGGCGAGCGTGTCGGACCAGGAGGTGCCCTCGGCGAGTCGTAGAGCCATCGCGATCTCCTCAGTGTCGTCCGGGGAGCGGCGGCGTCGATGGCACCGCAGGTGAGGCGTACTGTCGCGCGGTGCCGAGCGGGCGGGCAACCGTACGCTCGTATGCCAGGACGGCGGCGGCCCGGACGGGGTCGTCCGCGGCGCGTTCGTCGTCACCGCGATGCCGCTGAGCTGGGAACGAGTCGGCTAGATATCGAGCTGCATCGATGGTGTGATCCAGCTCCCGTTTGTTACCCGTCGGTACGCCGAGCGGGCCCCGCCGACGGTGGCCTTCCCAACATGTTGCCCGCGCATTACATTGTCGCTTATCCATGGGAGCGCTCCCGAGGCTCCTGCGGTCACCCCACCACCACTGCCTCGCGGCAGCCGGAGCCCCGAGTGCCGTCCCCGCTCCGGCTGCCGCGCGGCGCCAGCCACAGGAGCTCGCCATGCCCCGTCCGATACCGCCGCCCGGAGGCCGGTCGCGGCTGCGCCGGTTGCTCGCCGCCGGCGCCGCGCTGGCCGTCGGCCTGGCCACGGCCGTCGCCGCCGCGCCGCCCGCGTCGGCCGTCGAGGTGCCCGCCGCGCAGGCCGCGGCCACGTTCAACTACGCCGAGGCGTTGCAGAAGTCGCTGTTCTTCTACGAGGCGCAGCAGTCCGGCCCCAAGCCCTCGTGGAACCGCGTCTCCTGGCGCGGCGACTCGGCGCTCACCGACGGCGCCGACGTCGGCGTCGACCTCACCGGCGGCTGGTACGACGCCGGCGACCACGTGAAGTTCGGCTTCCCGATGGCGTTCAGCGCCACCATGCTGGCCTGGGGCGCGGTCGAGTACCGCGACGGCTACGTCGCCTCCGGGCAGCTCACCCACCTGCTGAACAACCTGCGCTTCGTCAACGACTACTTCGTCAAGGCGCACCCCGCGCCGAACGTCCTCTACGGACAGGTCGGCAAGGGCGACGACGACCACAAGTGGTGGGGACCGGCCGAGGTGATGCCGATGGCGCGGCCCGCGTACAAGATCGACGCGAGCTGCGGCGGCGCGGACCTGGCGGGGGAGACGGCGGCCGCTATGGCCGCCTCGTCCATGGTGTTCCGCCCCACCGACGCGACCTACGCGGACAAGCTGCTCGGCCACGCCAAGCAGCTCTACACGTTCGCCGACACGGTGCGGAAGAGCTACCACGAGTGCATCACCGACGCGACGAGCTTCTACAAGTCGTGGAGCGGTTACCAGGACGAGCTGGTCTGGGGCGCGATCTGGCTGTACCGGGCCACCGGCGACGCCACCTACCTGGCCAAGGCCGAGAGCGAGTACGACAAGCTCGGCACCGAGCCGCAGTCCACCACCCGCTCCTACAAGTGGACCATCGCCTGGGACAACAAGCAGTTCGGCGCGTACGTGCTGCTGGCCAACCTGACCGGCAAGCAGAAGTACGCCGACGACGCCAACCGGTGGCTGGACTACTGGACGGTGGGCGTCAACGGGCAGCGGGTGCCGTACTCGCCCGGCGGGATGGCGGTGCTCGACTCCTGGGGCGCGCTGCGGTACGCCTCGAACACCGCGTTCGCCGCGCTGGTCTACAGCGACAAGACCACCGACACCACGCGCAAGGCGCGCTACCACGACTTCGCGGTCCGGCAGATCAACTACGCGCTCGGCGACAACCCGCGCAACTCCAGCTACCAGATCGGCTTCGGCACGAACTCGCCGCGCAACCCGCACCACCGCACCGCGCACGGCTCCTGGTGGGACAGCCAGACCGTGCCCACCGAGACCCGGCACGTGCTCTACGGCGCGCTGGTCGGCGGCCCGTCATCGGCAAACGACGCGTACACCGACAGCCGGTCCGACTACGTGATGAACGAGGTGGCCACCGACTACAACGCCGGCTTCACCTCCGCGCTGGCCCGGCTCGCCAACGAGTACGGCGGCAGCCCGCGCGCCGGGTTCCCGTCCGCCGAGACGCCCGACATGGACGAGATGACCGTGGAGACCACAGTCATGCAGGCCGAGCCGCGCGCCACCGGACTGAAGGCGATCATCTACAACAAGTCGGCGTTCCCGGCCCGGGCGCTGACCACCGGAAAGTTCCGGTACTTCTTCCGGCCCGACGGCACCGGACCGGTCACCGTCACCCCCGGCTACACCCAGGGCTGCCCGTCGCCGTCGACGGCGAAGCAGTTCTCCGGCGACATCTGGTACGTCGAAGTCGACTGCACCGGCTACACCATCGCGCCCGCCGGGCAGTCCCAGCACCGGATGGAGGTGCAGTTCAAGATCGGCGTGCCGGAGGGCGGCACCTGGGACCCGACCAACGACCCGTCGTACCAGGCCACCGCCGGGCCCAACCGCAAGGTGCCGCTCTACTCCGGCGGCGTACGGGTCTGGGGCGAGGAGCCCGGCCCGGTCACCCCGGACACCACCGCGCCCTCGGTGCCCGGCACCCCTGTCGCGTCCGCCGTCACGTCGAGCGGACTAACGCTGACCTGGGCCGCCTCCACCGACACCGGTGGCAGCGGGCTGGCCGGGTACGAGGTGACCCGTACCTCGGCCGGCGCCGACCCGGTCGTCACCGCCTCGACCGGCACCACCCTCACCGTGACCGGGTTGGCACCCGAGCGGACGTACCAGTTCACCGTGCGGGCGCTCGACGGCGCCGGCAACCGATCCGCGTCGTCGGCTGCGGTCAGCGTCACCACGCCGGCCGGCCCGGCGCCCGACACCACCCCGCCGACCGCGCCGGGCACCCCCACCGCCTCCGCGATCGGCCCGACCGGACTGACGCTGACCTGGGGTCCGTCCACCGACGCGGTGGGCGTCACCGGGTACCGCGTCTACCGGGGCGGGAACGTCCTGGTCGGCACCGCCACCGGCACCACGCTGGCGGTGACCGGGCTGACCGCCTCCACCACGTACACCTTCACGGTGGTGGCGGTGGACGCGGCCGGGAACGTCTCACCCGCCTCGCCCGGCGTCACGGTGACCACCACCGCGCCGCCGGCCGGCGGCACCTGCGCGGTGACCTGGACGGCGAACTCCTGGGACACCGGGTTCACCGCGAACATCACCGTCGCCAACACCGGCACCACGGCGATCAACGGCTGGACGCTGGCGTTCACGTTCGGCAACACCGGGCAGAAGGTCGGGCAGGCCTGGTCGGCGAACGTGACCCAGACGGGCACGGCGGTGACCGCGACGAACCTGTCCTACAACGGGACGCTGGCGCCCGGGGCGTCGACGAGCTTCGGCTTCAACGGCACCCACACCGGCTCGAACCCGAGGCCGGCGACCTTCACGCTCAACGGGACCGCCTGCACGGTCTCCTGACCGTCGACGTGGCGTGGCCGGTACCGCACCCCGTGTGACCGGCCACGCCGCACTCGGCCCCGCGCGGCCAAAAACGTTCCGAAACTTTTCCGAAACACCATTGTCCCCACCGATGCGTGGTGGAAGCATCGACAAAGCTAGATACCCCAACCGAAACGTCCAGTCGTCCCGCCCCGACGGCCTGGGTGTTGGCCAGTAAGGAGGCCAAGATGGCAATGAGCCCATCCGCTCATCGCGGCGGGAGTCGGCGACGGCGATCACCAGCCGTCCGAGCGCTGCTCGCCGGCGCGGTCAGCGCCGTGACGGTGGCCGCCGTCGCGGTGATGATGCCGGCGGCGAACGCCGCCGCGAGCACGCTGGGCGCGGCCGCCGCGCAGTCGGGCCGCTACTTCGGCACCGCCATCGCGGCGGGCCGGCTCGGCGACTCGACGTACAGCACGATCGCGGCGCGTGAGTTCAACATGATCACCGCCGAGAACGAGATGAAGCCGGACGCGACGCAGCCCCAGCGCGGCCAGTTCAACTTCAACTCGGGCGACCAGATCTACAACTGGGCGACCCAGCGGGGCCTGAAGGTCCGTGGCCACACGCTGGCGTGGCACGCGCAGCAGCCGGGCTGGATGCAGAGCCTGAACGGCAGCAACCTGCGTCAGGCGATGATCGACCACATCAACGGCGTGATGGCCCACTACAAGGGCAAGCTGGCCGCGTGGGACGTGGTGAACGAGGCGTTCAACGAGGACGGCAGCCGTCGGCAGTCGAACCTGCAGGGCACCGGTAACGACTGGATCGAGGTGGCGTTCCGCACCGCGCGGGCGGCCGACCCGTCGACGAAGCTGTGCTACAACGACTACAACATCGAGAACTGGTCGTACGGCAAGACGCAGGGCGTCTACAACATGATCCGGGACTTCAAGTCCCGGGGTGTGCCGATCGACTGCGTGGGTCTGCAGACCCACTTCACCGGCGGCAGCTCGCTGCCGGGCAACTTCCAGACCACGCTGCAGAACTTCGCCGCGCTGGGTGTGGACGTGGCGCTGACCGAGGTCGACGTCACGAACTCCTCGACCAGCCAGTACGCGGGGCTGACCCAGGCGTGCATCAACGTGCCGCGCTGCATCGGCATCACCGTGTGGGGCGTGCGCGACAGCGACTCGTGGCGCTCGAACGAGAGCCCGCTGCTGTTCGACGGCGGAGGCAACAAGAAGGCCGCGTACAACTCGGTCCTCAACGCGCTCAACGCGGCCGCCCCGACCTCCGGGCCGACCACGACCCCGACCACGACCCCGACCACGGCACCGCCGCCGAGCGGCGGCGCCGGGCGGATCGTCGGCGTGCAGTCGGGCCGGTGCATCGACGTGCCGAACGCCACCCAGACGAACGGCACCCGGGTCCAGCTCTACGACTGCAACGGTCAGTCGAACCAGCAGTGGACGTACACCTCCAGCAAGCAGCTGATGGTCTACGGCACCAAGTGCCTCGACGCGAACGGCGCGGCCACCGCCAACGGCACCGGAATCATCATCTGGGACTGCAACGGCCAGTCCAACCAGCAGTGGAACATCAACTCCAACGGCACCATCAGCGGCGTGCAGTCCGGTCGCTGCCTGGACGTCTGGGGCACCGGCAACGGCCAGCAGATCCAGCTGTACGACTGCCACGGACAGACCAACCAGCAGTGGCGGACCGACTTCGGTGGCGGCACCTCGCCGTCCCCGACCACGCCGCCGCCAACCACGACGCCCCCGCCGGGGGGCTGCTCGCTCCCGTCGACCTACCGGTGGTCGTCGACCGGCGCGCTGGCCAACCCGCAGAACGGCTGGGTCTCGCTCAAGGACTTCACGAACGTCGTCCACAACGGCAAGCACCTGGTCTACGGGTCGTACGTCAACAGCAGCGGCCAGTACAGCTCGATGAACTTCACCCCGTTCACCAACTGGTCCGACATGGCCTCGGCCGGCCAGAACGGGATGAGCCAGGGCACCGTGGCGCCCACGCTGCTGTACTTCGCCCCGAAGAACATCTGGGTGCTGGCGTACCAGTGGGGACCGACCTCGTTCAGCTACAAGACGTCGAGCGACCCGACCAACGCCAACGGCTGGTCCTCGGCGCAGACGCTGTCCACCGCCACCCTGCCGGACGCCCCGTACGGCGTCATCGACCAGACCCTGATCGGTGACGACCAGAACATGTACCTGTTCTTCGCCGGGGACAACGGCAAGATCTACCGGTCGAGCATGCCGCTCGGGAACTTCCCGGGCAGCTTCGGCTCGAGCTACACGACGATCATGTCGGACTCGACGAACAACCTCTTCGAGGGCGTCGAGGTCTACAAGGTGGCGGGCCAGAACCAGTACCTGATGATCGTCGAGGCGATCGGAAGCCAGGGACGCTACTTCCGGTCGTTCACGTCCAACAGCCTGAGCGGCTCGTGGACCCCGCAGGCCGCCACCGAGAGCAACCCGTTCGCCGGCAAGGCCAACAGCGGCGCGACCTGGACCAACGACATCAGCCACGGTGACCTGGTCCGCAACAACCCCGACCAGACCAAGACCATCGACCCCTGCAACCTGCAGTTCCTGTACCAGGGCAAGAACCCCAGTGCGGGCGGCGACTACAACCTGCTGCCGTGGCGGCCGGGTGTGCTGACCCTCCAGCGCTGACACCGTCACACAGTTACCGGAGAGCGTGCCCGGCACCCGCGTGGTGCCGGGCACGCCCGTCCGTCAGCTCAGCCGGCCAGGTCCTCGGCCAGCAGATCCATCAGCAGCGCGTCGTGCCAGCGCCCGTCCGCCCCGCGCTCGTAGCGGCGCATGATGCCCACCGGACGGAACCCCACCTTCGCGTACGCGCGGATCGCCGCCGTGTTCGCCGCCGCCGGGTCGATCGTGAACCGGTGGTGGCCGTACTCGTCGATCAGGTGCCGGACCAGCGTGCGGATCGCGTCGCCGCCCAGCCCGGAGCCGCGGACCGCCGGGTCGAGGAAGACATCCAGGCTGGCGTGGCGATAGTCCGGGTCGGTCTCGGCGTACCACTGGATCGCCCCGACCAGCCGGCCGTCGTGCTCGACCGCGTAGATCGTCACCGCGTCATCGGCCAGGTCGGCCCGGACCGACTCGGCCAGATCGTCCCCGCCGCGCCACCAGCGGCGCACCTCAGGGGTGGCCCGGATCGCGGCCAGCGCGGGCACGTCGGCGTCGGTCACCGGCCGCAGCGTCACCGCCCGCCCCCGCAGCACCCCTCAGCCCCGCCGCTCGCCGTGCTCGACGCAGACCGCCGACCAGCCGGCCGGTACGACCTGCACCTTCATCCGCCGCCGGCAGGACGCGCACCAGCGCGGCGGCTCCCACGCCCGGGCCGCCTCGCACGCCGGATGCGGCCCGGCCGCCACCGACTCGCCGCACCTGTCGCACCACAGCGCCACGGGCGCGGCCGGGGCGGGGGAAAGATCGGTCACCGCTGCCTCACAGGGTCGCCGAGAGCGCCTTCACCGGCATCTTCAGGTCTTCCAGCAGCTTCAGGTCGGCGTTGGCCGGGCGACCCAGCGTGGTCAGGTAGTTGCCGACGATCACCGCGTTGATGCCGCCCAGCAGACCGTCGCGGGTGCCCAGGTCACCGAGGGTCAGCTCGCGGCCGCCCGCGTACCGCAGGATGGTGCGCGGCATGGCCAGCCGGAACGCGGCGATGGCGCGCAGCGCGTCCTTGCCCTCCACCACCGGACGGTCACCGAGCGGCGTGCCCGGCCGCGGGTTGAGGAAGTTCAGCGGCACCTCGTGCGGGTCCAGCTCGGCGAGCTGCGCGGCGAACTCGGCCCGCTGCTCGACCGTCTCGCCGAGGCCGAGGATGCCGCCGCAGCAGACCTCCATGCCGGACTCGCGGACCATCCGCAGCGTCTCCCAGCGCTCCTCCCACGAGTGCGTGGTGACCACGTTCGGGAAGTAGGAGCGGCAGGTCTCCAGGTTGTGGTTGTAGCGGTGCACGCCCATCTCGACCAGCTCGTCGACCTGCTCCTGGGTGAGCATGCCGAGCGACGCGGCGACCTGGATGTCGACAGCGGCGCGGATGGCCGCGACGCCCTCACGCATCTGCTTCATCAGCCGGGCGTCCGGACCGCGCACGGCGGCCACGATGCAGAACTCGGTCGCCCCGGTCGCGGCGGTCTGCTTCGCGGCCTCGACCAGCGCCGGGATGTCCAGCCAGACCGACCGGACCGGCGAGGTGAACAGGCCGGACTGCGAGCAGAAGTGGCAGTCCTCCGGGCAGCCGCCGGTCTTCAGCGAGACGATGCCCTCGACCTCGACCTCCGGACCGCACCAGCGCATCCGGACCTCGTGCGCGAGCTGGAGGGCGGCGGGCAGGTGTTCGTCGGGAAGGTTCAGCACCGCGAGGACACCGGCCTCGTCGAGGCCGACACCGTTGCCCAGCACCCGCTCCCGGGCCTGGTCGAGGATCTCTGGCATGGCTCGTAACCTAACAGGCCACCGAGGGGCCGGGAAACCGCCGCCAGCAGCCCCGGCGAGCCGGGACCGCGCCACGCCGGAGCCCTCGGGACGGGTGGTAACTTCGCCCCGCGGAAGCGCCCGGCGGGGCGGTGGTCGGCGGGAGGGGACGGCACGGTGGCGGACTGGCTGGCGGCCCTGGACCGCCGCGCCGAGCTGCGGGCCCGGGCGGGACTGACCCGCACGCTGCGTCCCCGGGCCGCCGACGACGCGGTGGTCGACCTGGCCGGCAACGACTACCTCGGCCTGGCCACCCACCCGCAGGTCACCGCCGCCGCCGCGGAGGCCCTGTCCGCGTACGGGCTGGGCGCCACCGGGTCACGCCTGGTGCGCGGCTCCACCGACGCCCACCACGCGCTGGAGGACGACCTGGCCGACTGGCTCGGCGTCGACCGGGCGCTGGTGTTCTCCTCCGGCTACCTGGCCAACCTCGCCGCCGTCCGGGGACTGACGCAGCCGCGTACGCTGCTCGTCTCCGACGCCCACAACCACGCCTCGCTGATCGACGGCTGCCGGATCTCCGGCGCCGAGACGCTGGTGACGCCGCACGCGGACGTCGCAGCGGTGGCCGCGGCGCTGGCCGCCGCGCCGGGCCGCCCGGCCGTGGTGGTGACCGAGTCGGTCTTCTCCGTCGACGGCGACCTGGCCCCGCTCGCGGAGCTGCACGAGGTGGCCCGCCGCCACGGCGCGCTGCTGCTCGTCGACGACGCGCACGCGCTCGGCGTCACCGGCCCGGCCGGGGCCGGCGGGGTGGCCGCCGCCGGGCTGGCCGGCGCGCCCGACGTGGTGGTCACCGCGACGCTGTCCAAGGCGCTCGGCGGGGCCGGCGGCGTGGTCGCCGGGCCGGCCGAGTTCGTCCGCCACCTGGTGGAGACCGGCCGCACGTTCATCTTCGACACCGCGCCGCCGCCCGCCGTGGTGGCCGGGGTACGCGCCGCGGTGCGCCTGGCCCGCGACGGCGACGCGCTGCGCGCCGAGCTGGCCGACCGGGTCGCGACGGCGGTGCGCCGCCTCGGCGCTGCCGGGCTGTCCGTGTCCGCCCCGGACGGCGCCGTGATCTCGGTGACCGCGCCCGGACCGGAGGCGGCGACCGCCTGGGCCGCCGCCTGCCGGGAGCGCGGTGTGGCGGTCGGCTGCTTCCGTCCGCCGTCCACACCGGACAGCCGCTCCCGGCTGCGCCTCACCGTCAGCGCCGGGGTGGACCGGGCCGACTTCGACCGGGCCCTGGACGTGATCGTGGAGTGTGCGCCATGAGCCTCGGCGACGCCTGGACCGGGCCGGTGCTGGTGACCGGCACCGACACCGAGATCGGCAAGACGGTGGTGACCGCCGCCGTCGCCGCCGCCGCGCAGGCCGCCGGGCTGCGGGTAGCGGTGGTCAAGCCCGGCCAGACCGGTACGGCCACCGGCGAGCCCGGCGACGTCGACTCGGTGACCCGGCTGGCCGCCCCGCTCACCGGCCGGACGCTCGCCAGCTATCCCGACCCGCTCGCGCCGCTGGCCGCGGCCCGGGTGGCGGACCTGCCGCCGCTGGAGCTGTACAACGCCGTCGACGCGATCCGCGAGGAGGCGGACAAGCACGACCTGGTGCTGATCGAGGGCGCGGGCGGGCTGCTCGTACCGATGGGGTTGCGCCCGTCCGGCGAGCCGTGGACGGTGGCCGACCTCGCGGTGTCGCTCGGCGCGCCCGCGGTGGTGGTGGCGCGGGCCGGGCTCGGCACGCTCAACCACACCGCGCTGACGCTGGAGGCGCTGGAGCGGCGGGCCGTCCCGGCCGGTGTGGTGATCGGCGCCTGGCCGACCGAACCGGAACTGGTGCACTGGCTCAACCTGTCCGAGCTGCTGCCGAACCTGCTCGGCGCGGTACCGGCCGGCGCGGGCGGGATGGACCCCGGTGTGTTCCGCCGGTCCGCTCCCGGGTGGCTCACCCCCGCCCTGTACGGCGTGCTCGACGACTGGCGCGCCTGGGCCGAGGAGACCTGACTTTCGTCGGTGCCCGGCCCGGCCGGGCGTGGGTAGCGTGACCGCCGTGGAACCCCGCGAACGACAGTGCCGGGCCGGTGACCTGCTGCTCTGGGCAGTGCTGGCGGCGCCGGTGGCGTACGGCCGGCTCACCCCGCCGCAGATCGGCGAGCTTCCGCCGCTGGCCGCCGCGCTGGCGCTGCTCGGCACGGCGGTGTGGATCGGGCGCCGGTGGCCGCTGGTCGCGGTGCTCGCAGTGGTGGCGGGCTCGCTCGTCGACGGCAACGTCGTGTTCGCCATCCCGGTCTTCGGCTACCTCGCCGGGCGGCGCAGCGACCGGGCCGCGCCGGCCGCCGCCGTCTTCGCCGCCATCGCGGTCACCGGCTCGGTGCTCAACCTGGGGCTGCTCGGCACCGAGCCGTCCACCTGGTTCCTGCTCGCCTCGGTGCTGCTGTTCGCCGGGGTGTTCCCCTGGCTGCTGGGCCGGCTGCGGCGGCAGCACCGCGCGCTCGCCGACGCCGGACTGCGGCACGCGCAGGCGCAGCGCCGGGCCGAGATCGAGCGGGTACGCCTGCGCGAGCGGGCCCGCATCGCGCAGGACATGCACGACTCGCTCGGCCACGACCTGAGCCTCATCGCGCTGCGGGCGGGTGCGCTGGAACTGGCGCCGGACCTGTCCGCGGCGCACCGGGCGGCGGCCGGTGAGCTGCGGGCCAGCGTCGCCGCCGCCACCGAACGCCTGCACGACGTGATCGGCGTGCTGCGCGAGGAGCGCACGCTGCGGCCGCCGGGGGAGACGGTCGCCGACGTGGTCGACGGCGCGCGCGACGCCGGGATGACAGTCGACCTGCGCGCCGACGAGGCGGACCTGCCGCCGCTGCCCGCGCACGCGGTGCACCGGGTGGTCCGGGAGGCGCTCACCAACGCCGCCCGCTACGCCCCCGGCGCTCCGGTCACCGTCGTTGTGGCACGCGACGACGACGCGGTGACTGTCGCGGTGGTGAACGCGCCACCGCCGGCCGGTCCGCTGCCCGGGCCGCCGTCGCACGGCTCCGGGTTGCTGGCGCTGCGCGAGCGGGTACGCCTCGCCGGCGGCGCCCTGGACGCCGGCCCGTGCGACGGCGGCTGGGCGGTCACCGCACACATCCCGCTCGCTGATGCGGCCCGTCCCGGCACGCCGCCGCCCGGCCGCGCGGGCGCCGGTTCACCGGTCGCCGACCCGATCCGAGCCTCCGGGACGCCGGCCCTCGCCGACGCCGGTCCGCCGGTCACCGGCCCGGCTGACGGTTCCGGGGCGACCGCCCCGCGATCCGGCGACGACGACCTCGCGGAGATCGACCCGCTCGACGCCGGACGCGTCGGCGTACCCGGCCGGGACGGACACGGGGACGCGGCCCGGCGGCTGCGGGAGGCCCGGCGGCGGGCGCGACGCAGCCTGCTCGTGGCGATCGGCGCGCCCGCCGGGCTGGCGCTGGTGCTGGCGCTCGTCTACTACCCGCTCGCCACTGCGGGCGCGGTGCTGGACCGGTCCGGCTACGAACGGCTGCGGCTGGGTGAGCCGCGCGACGCGCTCGGTCTGCCCCGCCGGCAGGCCGATCCGCCCGCGACCGGCGCCGCGCCGGGCTGCGAGTTCTACACCGACGGCAACTTCCCGTTCGCCCAGGCGACCTGGCGGCTCTGCTTCGCCGACGGGCGGCTGGTCAGCAAGGAGCAGATCGCACCATGAGCGACGACCACGACCGCCCGCTGCGGGTGGTGCTCGCCGACGACGAGGCGCTGGTCCGGGCTGGGGTACGGGCGATCCTGGCCGCCGACCCTGGCATCGAGGTGGTCGGCGAGGCGGGCGACGGCCTCGCCGCGGTCGAGCTGGTCCGCGCGCACCGCCCCCGGGTGGCGCTGCTGGACATCCGGATGCCCCGCGGCGACGGGCTCAGCGCCGCCGCGCAGATCCGCCGGCTGGTGCCGGAGACGGCGGCGGTCATGCTCACCACGTTCGGCGACGACGACCTGATCGCCCGCGCGCTCGGCCACGGCGCCGCCGGGTTCCTGCTCAAGTCCGGTGACCCGCGCGAACTGTTGGCCGGGGTGCGGGCGGTGGCCGAGGGCGGGGCGTACCTGTCGCCACGGGTGGCCCGCCGGGTGATCGAGCTGAGCGGGGGACGGCTGGCCCGCGGCCCGTACGCGCGGGACCGGCTGGCCGGGCTCACCGACCGGGAACGCGACGTGCTGGCGCTGGTCGGCGCGGGACTGTCCAACGCCGAGATCGCCCGCCGGCTGCACCTCGTCGAGGGCACCGTGAAGAGCTACCTGACCAGCATCTTCACCCGGCTGGACGTGCGCAACCGGGTGCAGGCGGCGATCCTCGCGTACGAGGCAGGGCTGGTCCCGCCCACCGGCTGACCAGCCCCGCCCCGTTCAGGCGTCGCGCCGTGCCAGCGCCCACCGGCCCAGCGCCAGCGCGGCGGCGGCCCAGCCGGCGAGTAGCAGCAGCCCGACCACCGCCGGGTACGGCTCGGTGTCCCCGGCCAGGAAGTGGTTGCCCGCCACCCCGGGGAACGCGTCGGCGATCCGGGTGAGCACCGTGATGTCCGGCTCCTGCAACGACAGCGGCACGATCATCAGCAGCGCGAGCAGGACGGTCAGGGCCAGCACCGCGCCGCGCAGCGCCGCCGCCAGGCCGAGTGCCAGCACGCCGATCAGCGCCAGGTACGCCGCGGCGGCCACCACGTCGGCCACCGTCGCGCCCAGCGGGGCGCGGCCCCACTCGCCCAGCACCGGCCGGGCCGTCACCGCGCCAACGGTGCCGAGCAGCAGCCCGACGCCGAACGTCACCGCGCCCACCACCACTGCCTTGGCCGCCAGCACCCGCCCCCGCGACGGGGTGCACCGCAGCGTGGTGCGGATCGTGCCGGTGGTGAACTCGCTGGTGATCGCGAACAGGCCGAGCGCCAGCACCACGTACTGGGTCAGCTCCAGCGACCCGGCCACGATCTCGCCGACGTCCACCACGCCCGGGTTGTTGGCCGGGTCGTCGTCGGTGTTGGCGTTCTGCGCGTAGATGGCGAGCTGGGCGCTGGTGGCTGCCATGGTCAGCACCGCCGCGAGCAGCGTCCACCAGGTGGAGCGGACCGACCAGAGCTTCGTCCACTCGGCGGCCACCGCCCCGGCGAGCGGATTCCCGGTGGGCGCGGGCCGGGCGGACTGACGGGCCGGGTCGAGCGTGGACTGTGCGGTCATCGGGTGCCACCTCCGGTCGAGCCGGCGGCGTACTCCACGCTGTCGGCGGTCAGTTCCAGGAACGCCTCCTCCAGGGAGGGTGCGACGGGGGTCAGCTCGTGCAGCCGTACCCCCATCTCGTGCGCCAGGTCGCCGACCCGGCCGGCGGTGCTGCCGGCGACGGACATCCCGCCCTCGTCGGCGGTGACAGTCGCGCCCTCGGCGGCCAGTCGGTCACCGAGCGCGGCGAGCGCGGCCGGCTCCGGCCCGCGCACCCGGACCGACGCGGCGGGCCGGGCGGCGATCAGCTCGGCCAGCGGCGCGTCAGCGACCAGACGGCCGCGCCCCAGCACCACCACCCGGTCGGCGGTCTGCTGCATCTCGCTCATCAGGTGGCTGGAGACGAGGACGGTGCGCCCCTCGTCGGCCAGACGGCGGGTGAACCCGCGGATCCACCGCACCCCGTCCGGGTCGAGCCCGTTGACCGGCTCGTCGAGCAGCAGCACCGGCGGGTCACCGAGCAGCGCGCCGGCGATGCCCAGCCGCTGGCCCATGCCCAGCGACAGCGCCCGGCCCGGCTTGCCGGCGGCGCGGGCGTCCAGGCCGACCAGGTCGAGCACCTCGGTCACCCGCCGGGCCGGTACGCCGTTGCTGCGCGCCATCGCCCGCAGGTGCGCCACGCCGGAGCGGGCCGGGTGCACGCCTGTGGCGTCGAGCAGCGCGCCCACCTCGTACAGCGGGTGCCGCAGCGTGCGGTAGTCCCGCCCGTTGACCAGCGCCTGCCCGGCGGTGGGCCGGTCCAGGCCGAGCACCATCCGCATGGTGGTGGACTTGCCGGCGCCGTTGGGGCCGAGGAACCCGGTGACCTGGCCGGGGCGGATCTCGACGGTCAGGTCGTCGACGGCCGTCACGGCGCCGAACCGTTTCGTCAACCCACGAAGTGTGATCATGCGGCGACGCTATTGCGCGGCGGTGGCGCCACACTGCCGTCGAACGGCAACGGCCGACACCGACTTTCGTCAGGTGCGACGGACCACGAACGCGTCGGGCATCCGGAACGTCAGGTTGTCCGGGCACCACGGCGGACGCACCACCGTCACGCCGTCGAGCAGCGCGGTGGCCTCGGCGACCACCACGGCGGCCTCCATCCGGGCCAGCTGCGCGCCGACGCAGCGGTGCGGCCCGGCGCCGAACGCCAGGTGCCGCCGCGAGCCGGGCTGCCCCGGGCGGAACTCGCCCGGCGCGCCGACCACCGCCGGGTCGCGCCCGGCGCGGGCCAGCCACGCCACCACGCTGGTGCCCGCCGCCACCGGCAGCTCGCCGAGCGTCGTGTCGACCGCCGCCACCCGCCGCCACGTGACGATCGGCGGCTCCAGCCGCAGCCCTTCCTCGACCACGTCGTCCACCGCGACAGTGCCGGTGCGCAGGCCGGCCCGTACCGCCGGTTCGCCGGACAGCCGGTGCAGCAGCAGGGTCAGGAACTGCGAGGTGGTCTCCTGGCCGGCGACCAGCAGGAAGAACAGCGCGCCGACGACCACGTCGGGGGAGTGCCCGGCGTCGCGCAGCCGCGCGGCGAGCCCGCCCCCGGTCGCGGCGAACTCCCGCAGCACGGTGTGGAACCGGCCCACCTCGGCAGCCAGCGCGAGCTGCCGGGCGGAGTCCAGCGGCGCCCAGAACAGCTCCAGCGCGGCCCGGGCGAAGTCCTTCACCGCGCCGACCGGCGCGTCCGGCAGCTCGACCAGCCGGGCCAGCACCAGCAGCGGCAGGTCGGCGGCGAGCCCGGCGTACAGGTCGACCGGGCGGCCCTCGTCCAGCGTCGCCGCCAGCCCGGCCACCCGCTCCCGGACCAGCCCGGTCAGCCACTGGCGCTGGGCCGCCACCCGGTGCGGGTGCAGCGCGTCGGCGACGATGCCGCGGATCTCCGGGTGGCTGGCGCCGCCGTTGTTCGCCAGCGTCGGCGGCAGCCGGAACCGGTGCCCGGCGAGCACCCGCAGGGCGGCCACCGGGATCGGCGTGACCGCGTCGAGCGCGTTGTCCGGCCGGAACGTCACCGGATCGGTGAGCACCTTGCGTACGAGCGCGTGCCGGGTCACCACCAGGTGCGGCACGCCGACGTGGTCGACAACGGTGGCCACGTCCGGCCACTGCCCGTCGACGGACTCCCCCCAGCCCCGGAACAGCACGCGGTAACGCTAGCGGCGGGCGCCCGGCGGGTTCGGGTCCAGCTCCCACACGGTGGCGTGCTTCACCCGTACGCTCTCCAGCGCCTCGGACACCGGCACGTCGTACGCGGCCAGCTCGTGGAAGCGCTCGCGGGGCAGGAACGCCCGGCCCGGGTCGCCCACCAGCACCCGGGCGCCGGCGCGGGCGGCCCGGAGCAGGAAGCGCAGCATCCGGCGGGCCATCGCCTCGCTGTAGAAGACGTCCCCGGCCAGCACCACCTCGGCGTCGCCCGCGTCGGCGTCGAGGATGTCGCCGAGTTCGGCGTCGACGCGTACCCCGTTGGCCTCGGCATTGAGCGCGACGGCCGCGACGGCCCGCTCGTCCACCTCGACCGCCCGGACGGCGGCCGCGCCGGCGCGGGCGGCGGCGATGGCGACCAGGCCGGAGCCGGAGGCCAGGTCGAGCACCCGGCGGCTGGCGACCACCTCGGGGTGGTCGGTGACGTAGCGGGCCAGGCCCTGCCCGCCGGCCCAGGCGAACGCCCAGAACGGCGGCGGCTGGGCGCTGCGGAACTCGCCCTCGGTCAGCTCCCACAGGCCGATCGGCTCGTCGGCCTGGTGCAGGCGCACCTCGGGTACGAACGCCACGGGGGCGAGGCGGGCGTGCAGCCGGACGAACGCGGCGGACAGCTCGGACACCGGAGAATTGTGTCCCACCCGCCGGCCGGGCCCGATCCCGGGCGTGTCGCGGCAGGGCCGTGACCGGTTCACCACGCTCGGTGAAATGGCCCCCGTGTTGTGGCGTTGGATGCGAACACGCCCGTCTACCGGCGTGCCCGGCGCGCTCCTAGCGTTGCCTGTGGACACGACCGAGGGTGAGGAGGCGTGGTGAGCGGGTGGCGGCACGCGCTACGGATCGGACTGGTGCTGACCTTCGTGGCCGGGACCGGGTACGGGGGAGCCCTGCCCGCGCGGGCGGCGGCGGCCTTCTCCACCGAGTTGAGCGGTCTGCCGGACGAGTTCACCGCCGGGAACCGGGTGGAGACTCTGTCCGCCGTGGTGTCCCGCTCCGACGGGGGCGGCTGTGTCAAGGTGCGCTGGTCGATGTTGGTGCGGGTGCAGGGCCTGCGGCTGGACCAGCTCAAGGTGGACCGGGTGGAGGACAGCGGGTCGTTCCCGCTGGAGATCCGCACCGAGGGAGACACCGCCCGGCTCACCGACCGGCAACTCGACCCGGGTGTGCTCTGCCCGGGCCGGACCGTGACCGCCCGCTACCGGGTGGCGTTCGCCGAGGACGTCGCGCGCGGCCGGGTGAGTTTCGCCGCCGAGGCGTACGACCCGCAGTTGCGGCTGCTGGCCCGGCGGACCGCCTCGCGTGAGGTGGTGGGGGAGGAGGCTTCGCCGACGCCGGCGCCCACCAGCGCGGAGCCCTCGGAGACGCCGAGCGAGGAGCCACCCACCGACGACCCGGTGACCGACGAGCCGACCGACGCGGCAGTGGTGGAGCCGCCGCCGCCCGGTGGTGTGGCCGGACGCCCGGTCGCGGACAGCGGCGGCTTCGGCCTCGTGCAGGCGGCGTTCCTGCTCGGCGGGCTGCTGCTGTTCCTCGGCGCCGGGTTGCTGCTGCGGATGCGCCGCCTGCTGCGCCCGGCCGCCGTCACCGAACCGGAAACCCTGCCACCGCCCTTCGAGCGCCCCCGCCCGACCTGGCCCTGACCGGCGGACCCGCCTGCGCGGGCCGGGGGCGGGGCCCGGTCAGTCGAGCTGACTGGGTTCGAGGCCCAGTTCGCGGGCGGCGACGAGGCGGATCCACTCGGCGATCTGGCGGCGCGTGATCACCCGCTCGTGCACCGCGAGCTGGACCGCGAGGCCGTCCATCACCGCGCTGATCCGCCAGGCCGCGCCGGCCGGGTCGGGGCAGTCGAACGTGCCCTCGGCGACCCCGTCCGTGATCAGCGCGGCCAGGTCCTGCCGCCACCGCAGGTCCAGCCGCCGGGAGAGCTTCTCCAGTTCCGGGGTACGCAGCGACTCCGCCCAGCCGTCGATGCGCATCGACCAGGAGGTGGCCCGGCCGGCCGGCGCGTACAGGCGCAGCATGCGGCGCAGCTTCGCCAGCGGCGGCGCGGAGGAGCGGAGCACCGCGTCGAGCTTGGCCAGGTCCTGCTCGACGGCGTACGCGAACGCCTGCGCGAGCAGTCGGTCCTTGGTGGCGAAGTGGTAGAACACGAGCGCCTGGCTCACCCCGGCGGCCTCCGCCACGTCGGCCGTGCGGGTGTTGGCGAGCCCTCGCTCCGCGATCACCTCACAGGCCGTACGCAGCAGCGCGTCCAGGCGGATCTCGGCGGCTCGTCTCGTCACGGCGTTACGGTAACCCATCCGCATGACCACGGGGAGTTACCGAAGCGGCTGGTCGGCGGGCGGGCAGTCGGATGCCGGACACTCGACGCGCCGGTCTGCTTCCGCAGGTGGGAGCGCTCGCCGGTGCTCTCGGACGGAAGCCACCCAGGCTCCTAGGAAGCCGAGGGGGAGCGGGGTCCGCCACCACCGGACGCGCCGGAAACGGAACCCGATTTGGCAACCGTTCCCGGGCTCGGCTAAAGTTCTCATCCGTCACCGGATAACACCGGGGGCGTGCGGACGTAGCGCAGCTGGTAGCGCATCACCTTGCCAAGGTGAGGGTCGCGGGTTCGAATCCCGTCGTCCGCTCGGAGATGCCGCCACGCAGTTCGGGGGCAACCTCGGTGGAGTGGCCGAGAGGCGAGGCAACGGCCTGCAAAGCCGTGTACACGGGTTCAAATCCCGTCTCCACCTCGCAGTAGACGAGGGCGATTGGCGCAGTGGGAGCGCGCTTCCTTGACACGGAAGAGGTCACTGGTTCAAACCCAGTATCGCCCACCAGCGGAAAGGCCGTGTCGATCATTCGACACGGCCTTTCTCGTCGCCATCGATCAGTCCAGTGCCGCGCCGCTGGCCATTGCCGCACCCGCGTGCCCCACCCAGACTGGCCCGGTGGACGATCAACAGACCCGAGCCCAGCGGTTCCGCGCCCTGCACCGGCCCGGTGACCCACTGATCCTGGCCAACGCCTGGGAC
The DNA here is from genome assembly GCF_017872985.1 of Micromonospora sp. HB375. Classification (NCBI taxonomy): domain Bacteria; kingdom Bacillati; phylum Actinomycetota; class Actinomycetes; order Micromonosporales; family Micromonosporaceae; genus Micromonospora; species Micromonospora sp. HB375. The sequence continues at coordinate 1,683,038 of NZ_JAGGJO010000001.1, forward strand.
GCGGTCAGCGCCCGGCTCGTCGCCGCGGCCGGCGCCCACGCGATCGCGACCACCAGCGCCGGCGTCGCCTGGAGTCGCGGCGCCCCCGACGGCGACCTGCTCGCCCGCGACACCGCCGTCGACGTCATCCGCCGCGTCGCCGACGCGGTCCGCCTTCCGGTCACCGCCGACATCGAATCCGGGTACGGCGACAACCCCGACCAGGTCGCCGAGACCGTCGCCGCCGTCCTCGCCGCCGGAGCCGTCGGCGTCAACGTCGAGGACGCCCGGCACGACGGCGGCGGTCCGCTGCGCCCGATCCACGAGCAGGTCGCCCGGCTCGCCGCGGTCCGGGCCGCCGCCGACCGCGCCGGCATCCCGCTGTACGTCAACGCCCGCGTCGACACGTACCTGCGGGGCGCCGGGGGCGTACCGGAGACGGTCGAGCGCGCCGAGGCGTACCTGGCCGCCGGCGCGGACGGGATCTTCGTACCCGGAACCGTGGAGCCGGAGACGGTGGCCGCGCTGACGGCGGCGATCCCGGCCCCGCTGAACGTGCTGGCCGGGCCGGGCGCGCCGCCGGTGGCCGAGCTGGCGCGGCTCGGGGTGGCCCGGGTGAGCCTCGGCCCGGCGCTGGCCGAGACGGCGTACGCGGTGGTCCGGCGCGCGGCGGCGGAGGTGCTCGGCGCCGGGACGTACGAGGCGCTCGCCGGCGGGCTCGACTTCGGCGAGCTGAACGAGCTGATGCGCGACTGACCGGCCACGGGATCGACCTCGGGCGGGGGACCGGGTTGAATGTGCTGGTGGCCGTTGTCCCGCGTCCGAGCCGGCGGACGGCGACCGGCTGTCCCCGGCGCCCGTCCCGACGGGATCACCACGGATGACGGCGGTCGTCCGCCCGGTGCCCGCGCTGCGGAGCCTGGCCGTCCTCACCGCCGCCACGGCGACCCTCGGCGTCGCGGCGCTCGCCGTCCTGGGCGCGGCCGGGCACGGCGGTTTCGCGAGCGACCCGGTCGGCGCCATTGCCCTCGCGACGGCAGCCGTGGTCACCGCGCTCGCCGCGCTCCGGCTCAGCCGGTCGGGTCACCGTGCCGCCGGCCGGCTGGCGGCCGGGCTCGCCGCGTCGCTGCTGGCGTATCTGGCGCTCGCCGTCGTCGCGGTGGCCGCCGTCGCGGCCGGACACCCGTGGGCCGGGCCGGCCGTCGCGGCGTGGAACTCGGCGTGGATCCCGCCGCTGGCACTCCTTCAGCTGACGGCCTCGGCCGCCGTCCGCACCGGCGACGCCGTCCCGTGGACGCACCGGCTCGTGGGCCTCACTCTGGGCGTGGCCACGCTCGTCAACGCGCTGCTGACCACGGCGACCCAGCCGTTCGCGGGGGTTCCGACGATCGCCGCGGAATCCTGGCGTACCGCGCTCGCGCCGGTCGGCGCCGCCGTCACCCTGCTGGCAGCGGTGGCGCTGTTCCTGCTCCCGGTGACGCTCTGGCGGGCCGCTCTCGGATCGCACCACGCCGTCCGGGCGCGACTCGGCGTGGCCGCGGCGGCCACCACCGCCGCGCCGCTGACAGTCGTCTTCTGCCTGCTGCTCGCCGTCGCCCGCACGCCCGGCGACGTCGAACCGTCGCTGGGCTCGGTCGCCTTCCTGGTGGCGCTGGCCGGGGCCGCCGTGTTCGCCGCCGCGTGCGCGGTCACCGCCGCCCGCGGCGCCACCGAGCCGCGCCGGGTCGGCGCCGTGGTGCGCGGCGCCGGCCTGGCCGCCGCGGCCCTGCTGGTGGTCGGCGTCGGCACACTCGTGGCCGCTCCCGGGACGTCCCTCGGCCCGACCTCGGTCGCCCTGGTCGTGTCGGCGCTGACCGTCGCCGTCGTCGGCGGGGCGTGGGCCGGCACCGGCCGGCTGTCGGCGCTGCTCACCGCCGCGCCGACAGCGCCGGTGACGCCGCGAGGCGGCGCAGAGGGTACGACGGGAGGCGGTGCGGCGGAGACGACGAACGTCATCGAGCCGGCGGCCCCGGCCAGGGCGGCGGTGGATGCCGCGGGCCCGGTGTCGGTCGGCGGGCTGACGGCGCGTGAACGGGAGGTGCTCGCCGCGCTCGCCGACGGCGCCAGCAACGCGGGGATCGCCGCGCAGCTGGTGGTCTCCGAGCGGACCGTCGACGCCCATCTGCGCGCGATCTTCGTCAAGCTCGACCTGACGCCCGGCGGCGGCACGAACCGTCGGGTGCGGGCCGCGCGGATCTGGCTGGAGCACGCCCGACAACCGCGTTGAGCAGGGATTTTCCGAAGATAGGTGCTGAGGCCGATGCCCGCGCGGGCGGTACCTCGGCACGGTGGGGCGACACCTGAATCGACGGAGGCTCTCATCGTGCCCGTACCGAAGTTGCGCCGTGCCGCGCTCGTCGCCCTTTTCGTCCTGCTCCTGGCGTCCCTGGCCGGACGGACCGTCTTCATGTTGTGGGAGCCGCCGTTCGACGGCGCGATCCACTACGACGACGTCCGCGAGCTGGGGTCCGCGTACTGGCCGATGAACCTCTACCTGGGCGGGCCCGCGTACGCGGTGTCCTGGATCGCCGCGGCGGTGTTCATCGTCGGGCTGGCCCGGGGCCGCGCGGGCGTGCTGAACCTGGTGGGTGCCTTCCTGGCCGGCCTCGGCGGCGTGGTGTTCGCGCTGGCGATCACCGCGGAGGTGCTGCCGTTCGCCTACGCCGCCGACCCGGCGGTCGTGCCGGAGGCGCAGGGACGGGCGCTGTTCGACGTGTTCAACGACCAACTGGACGAGCTGCTCCCGGCCGTCCTCGGCAGCCAGGTGGCGATCGTCCTCGGCATGGTCCTGGCGCTCGTCGGGATCCTGATCGGCCGGACCATGCCGCGTCCGCTGGTCGTCGCCGCGCTCGTCTACGTGGTGGCGTTCGTGCTGGTGCCGCAGGACGCCGCTCGCGCGGTGGTCGTCGCGAGCTACCTGGCGCAGGTGGCGCTGGTGGCTGCGATCGGCTGGTACGGGCTGCGCGCCGCCACCGACGGCGAGCGGGCATAGCAGACCGGACCGGCCGGATGTTCGATCCGGCCGGTCCGGTCCCGGGACCGATCAGCTCCGTCGGCCCCGCTCACGATCACATGGGCGGCGCGACGTCCCGGCGCTCCTCGACCCGGCGGTACTCCACCGGCTCGTCGGCGGTCGTGGCGACCACCTGACGGCGCCGGCCCCAGACCAGCGTGGTCATGATCAGGCCGAGGACGCCGGCCGCCATGAGGATCCAGCCGACGACGTCGAGGTCGACCCCGCCGACGCTGGCGTTGAGCGCGAACGTGAGGATCGCGCCGACCGCGATCAGGAAAATGCTCGTACCGATACCCACGACAGCCTCCTTCGGGGGGATGGTTGTGCTGTCACCGGCCTCAGTACCCCGGCGGTGAGCGGCGCAACCACACGGCCACCTGGCGCGGCGGGGGTCTGCCGCACGGCGATCTTGGCATCGGGTAGAGTTCACCCCGTCGCCGGCGCGAACCGGCGGCACGCGGACGTAGCGCAGCTGGTAGCGCATCACCTTGCCAAGGTGAGGGTCGCGGGTTCGAATCCCGTCGTCCGCTCGCGATTGCCCGGGCGATTGGCGCAGTGGGAGCGCGCTTCCTTGACACGGAAGAGGTCACTGGTTCAAACCCAGTATCGCCCACCGAGAGTCACCACGCCGCCGGTCGACAGGCGGTCGTCTCCCACCGGACAGCCGGCACCGGCTACATCGGTCTCCCAGGTCCACCGTGCGGATTATTCTGCCGCTGCCATCGCGCGTGTCACTGTGAGGCCCGATGCGCAGGGAGGCGGTCACATGGCAACGATCGAGCGGGGACGGTGGCGGCGGACGGCCGCACGATTAGGGGTGGCGACTGTCGTCGCGGCGGCCGGGGTGACGGTATCGGCCGCGCCCGCGCAGGCCACCGCGACGCGGACGGTGGCGTTCTACAGCATGGACGAGCCGGCGTCGTCGTCGACGGTGCTGACCGACTACAGCGGCAACGGCCGCCACGGCACGATCGGCGGTGAGGTGGTCACCGGCGCGCTCTACGCCGGGGCGACCGGTCACCGCTTCGCCACGCACCTGCCCACCGACAAGGAGTACGTCCCGGGCCACGTCGACCTGGTGCCGCACACCACCGACTTCAACCCGGACGCCGGGGACTTCTCGGTGACCATCCGTTACCGGACCACGTACTCCTTCGGCAACATCCTCCAGAAGGGACAGGGCAACACGGCCGGCGGCTACTGGAAGTTCGAGGCCCCGAACGGCAAGCCGAAGTGCCTGTTCCGGGGCGCGGACGGCGCCTCCCGTACCGGCTACACCGACGTGCCGATCTCCGACGGCCAGTGGCACACGATCACCTGCAACCGCACCTCCGCGTACGTGGAGATGTACGTCGACGGCGTGCGGACCAGCCGCCTCAACGGGCCGACCGGCACCATCGCGAACACCTGGCCGCTGTCCGTCGGTGGCAAGAGCCAGTGCGACGGTACGAAGGTCACCTGCGACTACTTCGCCGGCGACATCGACTACGTGAAGATCCTGAAGGGATCGGGCGGCCCCGCGAACCAGGCGCCGGTGGCCGCGTTGACGCCCACCTGCTCCGGGCTGGTGTGCACGTTCACCGGCGCGGGTTCCACCGACGCCGACGGCGCGATCCAGGACCACAGCTGGAACTTCGGCGACGGCGACACCACCGGCACCGCCTCCGTACCGACCACGTCGCACACGTACGCGGCGGCCGGCACCTACCCGGTCACGCTCACCGTCACCGACGACCGGGGCGCCACCGGCACCGCGACCGTCGAGGTTACTGTCGCGCCCGTACCGGAGCGGATCTCGTTCGTCGGCCAGGCCACCGCGAACGCCAACTGGACCAGCCACACCGTGACCGTCCCGGCGGGCGTGCAGGCCGGTGACATGCTGCTGCTCCTGCTCAGCCAGAACACGCACACCGGCACCGGCGAGCCGGCCGGCGTGACCGGCTGGAGCAGGCTCGACCGCCTCGACGGCGGCTTCGCCACCACCACCGCCTGGTGGAAGACCGCCGGGGCCGGTGACGCGGGCACTGCGGTCCGGGTGACGCTGGACAGTCAGGCGAAGGGCAACCTGGTGCTGGCCGCGTACCGGGGGGTGGCGCCCGGCGCGCCGGTCTTCACCCGGGCCACCGACCCGGCGAGCACCGCCACCCGCATCACCCCGTACGCGCCGGTGACCACCGCGCAGAGCTGGGCCGTGTCGTACTGGCTGCACGGCGACAGCACCTCCACCGCGCTGACCCCGCCGGCCGGCGTGGCGGTACGCAGCAACACCTCGCAGACCGGCGGCGGCCGGGTGACCGGCCTGCTCGCCGACTCGGCGAGCAGCGTGCCGACCGGCAGCTACGGCGGGCTCACCGCCACCGGGGCCGCGGCCAGCACGACCACGACCACCTGGACGTTCGTCCTGCCCCCGGCCTGACCCATCGGGTACGCGAAAAGGCCGGCACCCCGTTGGTGCGGGGTGCCGGCCTTCACGTTTTTTCTTACTTGTTCCAGTGCTGGGCGACGAGGTCGGCGGCCTGCTGCTCCCACTGGGCGTAGTGGTCCGGGTACGCGGACACCTGGACGGTCTGGGCGGCCTTGGTCAGCGGCATGTCCTGCCAGCCGTCGACCTGCTTCAGACCCTTCAGGAACGCGGTCGTGGAGTACTCGGGGTCGGTGATCTGCTCCACCGTGCCCCAACCGGAGGAGGGGCGCTGCTGGAACAGGCCCTGCGAGTCGTGGTCGTTACGGTCACCGAGGTGGCCGAGGTTCTCCAGCTTCGACTCCTGCAACGCGGTCGCGATCGACACGACCGCGGCACGCTCGTCCATGCCGGCCTTCTTCGTCGCCGCGATGATCGCCTTTACGTTCTTGGTCTGCTCGTCATTGAGGTCGATGCGGGACTGGTCGCCCTGCACGCCGTGCGGAATCAGCTTGTCGGACTGCACCGTGGCCGTGACCGGCTTGACGGCGTGGGTGGTGTCGGCCGCGTGGGCGGCGACCGGGCCGGCGAACACGCCACCGGTGAAAGCCAGACCAGCAATACCCAGGATGCTCTTACGCAGAATCGTGTTCATGATGGGGGCTCCATTCGGGGGTCGACGCACCCGTGGGGGACGGGATACGTGGGCACCGTCAGGCGCTCAAGAAAGTCTCAAGGGGATCCCGGCTGCTCGCGGGGCGGGGGCCTCTACGCGGCGCCGGAAGGATGTCCAACGACCTGCGACCCGGCATCATTCCCGGGCACCTCACACCACCCGGGCGCGGGTTCACGTCGTCGGAACCAGGCTCAACGACCCGCAGGCCGTGTTCCCTCAGCCGACCGCTCGGGGGCGGTCCTGCTCGGTCGTTCACCCGGTTACAACGCCCCGCACCCGCCCACGATTCCGCCACCAGAGTGCCGCCCACCACCCCCGAACCCGACACCCCGCCCACCACCGACCAGACACACCCACCCCACCCGGCACCTCGCTCTGCACAGGTGCTCAAGGAGTTTGCGGCCCTTTCCGGCACCCACGAGCACACAAACTCCTTGATCACCGCGATCTTGGAGTTGTGGCGCCTCACGAACGATGTCAAGCCGGGCATCCTGGGCACCACAACTCCAAGATCGAACAAGCCCTCCCCAGGCACCCCGCCATCGGTTGATCATGAGGTTGGCGGCGACAAACCGGACACCAAGTGCCGTCAACTTCATGATCGACGCCCTTGGGGCGGCTCGCGCGGGGCGGGGCGGGGCCGGATCGGACCGAAGGGCGGCGTAGTACCGCGTCGATCTTGCAGGTGCAGCCCTTCGGATGCCCCCGTTTGCGCGTTATGCGGGATACCGAAGTGCAAGATCGCGGAGGACTGGGGCGAGGGCTGTTTGAGAGGGCTCGGAAACCGCCGTGGTCTTGGGCGGGTGCGCCGATCTTGGAGTTGTGGTGCTTTGCGAAGGGTGTCAACCGGGCATACTGGGCACCATTACTCCAAGATCGGCGGACAAAGACATGCGCCGCCGCCCCGTCCGGGCCGAGCTGCCCTCGGACCGGGTTCTGCCGCTGGCAGATCCGCTCACCGTGAACAAGGGGCGCCATGGCCGGCGGGCGGCGGCAGGCTGGGACGCATGCGACTGCTGATGCTGGGTGGTACGGGCTTTGTCGGTGGTGCCGTGGTGGCCGAGGCGGTACGCCGCGACTGGCAGGTGACAGTGTTCAACCGGGGCGTACACGGGCAGGCGCCGCCCGGCGTACACCGGTTGCGGGGTGACCGGACGGCGCCGGACGGGCTGGCCGCGCTGGCCGGCGGCGAGTGGGATCTGGTGGTGGACACCTGGGACGGCGCGCCCCGGGCGGTCCGGGATGCGGCGTCGGCGCTCGTCGGCGCGGTGCCGCACTACGTCTACGTGTCCAGCGGCTCGGTGTACGCGCCACCCGTCGAGCTCGGCACCGGCGAGGAGGCGCCGACGGTGGCGGCGGACCCGGACGCCGACGACGGCGACTACTCGGAGAACAAGGCGGGCGGGGAACTCGCCGCCACGCGGGTGTTCGGTGACCGGGCGCTGCTCGTGCGCGCCGGGCTGATCCTCGGGCCGGGGGAGGACATCGGGCGGCTGCCGTGGTGGCTGAACCGGATCGCCCGGGGCGGGGACGTGCTGGCGCCCGGGCCGCGTGACCTGCCGATCCAGTACGTGGACGTCCGTGACCTGGCGACCTGGCTGCTGGACCGGGGGGCCGAGGGCGTCGGCGGGGCGTACAACGTGATCGGTCGCACCGGGCACGCGACGATGGGTGAGCTGCTCGACGCGGCGGTGGCGGCGACCGGGTCGGGCGCGACGCTGCGGTGGACGCCGCCGGAGCCGATCCTGGCGGCCGGGGTGGTGCCGTGGAACGACCTGCCGGTCTGGGTGCCGCGGGGGCACGAGTACCGGTGGTTGCAGGAGCGGAACGTCGAGCGGGCGTACGCGGCGGGGCTGGTGTGCCGGCCGGTGACCGAGACGGTCGCCGACACCTGGCGGTGGCTGCGCGAGGTGGGGCAGGTGCCGGCCCGGGCGGGGCGGCCCACGCGCGCGCCGGTCGGCCTGGCGCCGGAGCGGGAGGCCACCCTGCTGGCCTCGCTCCCGGCCTGAACCGGCACAGAAGGGGCCGTGCGGCCGGCCTGACCCGCGGAGGGGTTCGGGTCAGGCCGGCACGACCGGCAGGTCGAGCACTTCCTCGACCGGGCGACGCGGGGTGGCGCGGCCCGGCTGGCCGTACCCGATCCGCATCACCATCTGCGGGGTGCCGAACCGGCCCAGCGACATCCGCAGCGCCTCCCGGGCGGCCGGCACCTCGATCGGCTGGGACAGCATCGACGCGCTGAGCCCGGCGTCGGTGGCGGTGAGCAGCACCCGCTGCAACGCCTGCCCGGCGAGGATCTGGTCGGCGGAGGTGTTGCCGGCCGAGCCGAGCACCGCGACGAGCGGCTCCGGCTCGAAGTCGCGGCCGGGGGCGCGGTTGCGGCCGCCGAAGCCGCGCTGGGGAAGCAGGTCCTGCGGCTCGCTCTGCGGTCCGCCGGCGCCGGAGGGCACGCCGTCCGGGGCCGGCTCGGAGCGGATCCACTCGGCCCGCTCGGCCACGTACGCGGGGTCGCGTTCCAGCACCCGGTGGGCGCTGCGGGCGACCTCGGCGACCGCGTTCACCGCGCTGGTGCCGATCACCAGCTCCAGCCAGCACTGCTCGGCCCGGGCCGCCTCGCCGAGCCGCCAGCGGGCCTCGGCCGGCACCGGGTCCGGCCAGAACGGCGCGCGGTTGCTGAACCGGCGGTTGATCGCCCCGTACAGGCTCTGCTCGGTCGGGGTGGGGCGGCGCGGCACGTCCGGCACGAGCCGGGCCACGACGTCCGGGTCGGAGGGGTACGGGCGCAGCCGCACCGTGGCCGGGGTGCCCGCCACGGCGAGCGCGAGCCGCAGGTTGAACAGCGCCGCGCCGGCCGCCATGCGCGCGCCCCAGCCGGTCGGGTCGGTGGCGGGCAGGCCGCGCAGCGGGTCGACGGACACCTCGATGCCGCCGTCGACCACCCGGAACCGCCACGGCTGGGTGTTGTGCAGCGACGGCGCCCGGACCGCGTCGGCGACCGCGGCCCGCAGGTCCGCGGTGGTGTATTCGGTCGTCATGGTGGTGCTTCCTCTCGTGCGGCGCCGGCTCCCCCGTCCGGTACACCACTACGGTGCGTCAGCGGGCGGCGCGGTGAGCAGGGCCGGAGGTCCCCACCTGGGCCCGGCCGTCGGTCCCGGCCGGCGCGTGCAGGACGGGACTTTCGACCCGTGCTACTGACGCGGGAAAGCGGGTAGAAAGGACTGATGATCCGGGTGTTCCTGCTCGACGACCACGAGGTCGTCCGTCGTGGCCTTGCCGACCTGCTGCAGAGCAGCGGCGACATCGAGGTGGTCGGCGAGTCCGGCCTGGCCCAGGAGGCGGCGCGCCGCATCCCCGCGCTGCGCCCCGACGTGGCGATCCTCGACGCCCGGCTGCCCGACGGCAACGGCATCGACGTGTGCCGGGACGTCCGCGCCGTGGACTCCTCGATCAAGGGGTTGATCCTCACCTCGTACGAGGACGACGAGGCGCTGTTCGCGGCGATCATGGCGGGCGCCGCCGGGTACGTGCTCAAGCAGATCCGCGGCACCGACCTGGTGGACGCGGTCCGCCGGGTGGCGGCCGGGCAGTCCCTGCTCGACCCGGCGATCACCACCCGCGTGCTGGAGCGCATCCGCAGCGGCGTGGAGCAGCCCCGGGAGCTGAAGTCGCTCACCGAGCAGGAGCGGCGGATCCTGGAGTACGTGGCGGAGGGGCTCACCAACCGGGAGATCGCCGGGAAGATGTTCCTGGCCGAGAAGACGGTGAAGAACTACGTCTCCAGCGTGCTGGCGAAGCTCGGTCTGGAGCGGCGCACCCAGGCGGCGGTGCTGGCGACCCGGCTGCTCGGCAAGAACACCTGACGCCGCCTCAGCCGAGCGGGACGCTCCAGCGCACCTCGGTGCCGCGCGGCTCGGCCCGGCGCAGCGAGAACTCGCCGCCCAGCCGCTCGGCCCGCTCCCGCAGGTTGACCAGCCCGCTGCGGGCCGCCTCCGGGTCGCAGCCGATCCCGTCGTCGGTGACGGTGATCTCGACCCGGCCGGAGTCGACGCGTACGCGCACCGACACGCGGTCGGCCTGCGCGTGGCGTACCGCGTTGGACAGCGCCTCGCGCAGCACGGCGGTGAGTTCGCCGCGCAGCTCGTCCGGCACGGCGCTGTCGATCGGGCCGACCAGCTCCAGGTCGGGCCGGTAGCCGAGCGACTCGGCGGCCACTTCGATGGCCTCGCGGATCTCGGTGCGCAGCGCCGCGCTCATCGGGGTACGCAGCTCGAAGATGGTGCGGCGGATGTCGCGGATGGTGGCGTCCAGGTCGTCGACCGCCTGGTTGATCCGCTTGGCGGCCTCGGGGCGGGCGTTCATCGCGCCGCTCTGCAGTTGCAGGCCGGTGGCGAACAGCCGCTGGATCACCACGTCGTGCAGATCGCGGGCGATGCGTTCGCGGTCCTCCAGGACCACCAGCAGTTCCCGCTCCTCCTGCCCGCGGGCCCGTTCCATGGCCAGCGCGGCCTGCCCGGCGAAGCTGGCCAGCAGCGCGAGGTCGTCGTCGGCGGCGGGGCCGTGGTCGGGCCGGTAGCCGATCACCAGGACGCCGTGCAGGGTGTCGGCGGCGGCGAGGGGGGAGACCACTGCCGGGCCGGCGACCACGGGCCGGGGCCAGGGCGCCGCGGCGGCCAGGTTCTCCACCTGGTCGTGCCGGCCCGACGTGGCGGACGCGGCGAAACTGGTCTCGGCGGCCGGCAGCACCGCGCCGACCAGTTCCCGGGTGACCGGGTCGGCGCCGTCGACCACCTCGACGGTGAACTGCGCCTCGTCCTCGTCGTAGAGCAGCACCAACGCCAGCTCGGCCTCGGCGACCTCGCGGGCGCGGCGGGCCACCAGGGTCAGCGCGTCGGTGCGGCGTACCTCGCCGAGCAGCACCGAGGTGATCTCGGCGGCGGCGGCGAGCCAGCGTTCGCGCCGGTGCGCCAGCGCGTAGAGGCGGGCGTTCTCGATCGCCACGCCGGCCGCGGCGGCCAGCGCCACCACGATCTCCTCGTCGTCCTCGGTGAACTCGGCGGCGCCCTGCTTCTCGGCCAGGTAGAGGTTGCCCCAGACGTGGTCGCGGATGCGCACCGGCACGCCGAGGAAGCTGTGCATCGGCGGGTGGTGCGGCGGGAAACCGTACGAGTTGGGGTGCTTGGTGATGTCCGGCATGCGTACCGGCTTCGGCTCGTCGATGAGCAGGCCCAGCACGCCGCGGCCGTGCGGCAGCTCGCCGATCTTCGCGTGCAGCTCGGGGCTGATGCCGTGGACGATGAAGTCGTGCAGCATCCGGTCGGGGCCGATCACGCCCAGCGCGCCGTAGCGGGCGCCGGCCAGCTCGCACGCCGACTGCACGATCCGCTGCAGCGTGCTGCGCAGGTCGAGGTCGGAACCGATGCCGACGACGGCGTCCAGCAGCGCCCGGAGCCGCTCGCGGCTGGTCACCACCTCGCCGACGCGGTCGAGCATCTCCTGGAGCAGTTCGTCCAGGCGGACGCGGGACAGCGGGGTCAGCCCGAGCGACGGCGCGACGTGCTCGTGCTGGGGCTGGGGTGCGGCGGCCACCGGGCGATGGTATCGCCCGGCGGCCGCCCTGATCGAGACCGGTCAGGTGAGCCGGTCGCGGACCGCCGAGGTGTCGACGGTCTGCGCGACGTCCAGCCGGGGGGTGTGCGGCGGGCCGGCGTGGTTCGGGTCGGCCACACCCAGCCGCATGCTGATGTACGGGAACCCCAGGCCGGCGAGCATCTGGCGCAGCACCTCGCGGGTGCCCTCGACCTCCACCACGCCGGACAGCGGCACCAGCGACACCCCGTGCCGGGTGGCGGTGAGCCAGGCGGCGGAGAGGGCCTCACCGGCGCGCAGCCAGCTCATCAGCTCGTCGTCGGCGCCCCAGAGGATCCCGTACACGGCGGTCTTGTCGTGGCCGGGGCCGATCGGCAGCGATCCGGCGCGGCCGAAGTCGCGGGCCGGAACGGTCGTCTGGGGGGCCTGCTCGGGCAGCACCTCCGGCGGCAGCCCGGTGCCGGTGCCGGCCCGGCTGGTCCAGTACGCCAGTTCCTCGCGCAGTTCCGGGCTGTCCGCCTCGACGGCGGCGGCCTGCTGGGCGGCGGCGGCGAGCTGGATCTTCTGGGTGTCGTCGAGCAGTTGCAGGTTCACGCCTTCGCGGGTGGCGGCCCGGTCGATGTCATCGAGCGCGGCGGTCGGAATCGGCTCGTCGCTGACCGGCCGCCGGTCGGTGTGCCGGACCTGCATGCACTGCACGACGCGCATGGCGTCGGGGTCGGCTCCGGTGTGCTTCAGACTGGTGATCCGGGCCAGCAGGTCGGGTTCGGCCGGGTCGGGCAGCCGCTCCACCACCGGGGTCCAGCCCTCGGCGGCCAGCGCCACCCGGGCGTGGTGCAGCGCGGCGCCGCAGCTCACCACCAGCAGGTGACCCTCCGGGTCCATGGCGCTGAGGTGCCGTTCGCGTACCACCCGCAGCTCCAGCGCGTCGGGCAGGACCGTCCAGTGCCACGGCTGCGTGTTGTGCACCGAGGGAGCATGGCCGGCCATTCCGGCGGCCTCCGCGAGCGCGGTGGTCAACGGGCGATCGCCGGCCGGCGTCTCGTGGCTCATCGTCACGACCTTTCCTGTTTTCCCCATCGTGCCCCACGCCCGGGTGGGGACGCCGTTCCATCCCCCGGATTACCCGTGTCGGCCCGCCCGCCCCACGTCCGGCTGAGACGATCCACACGTGGGAAGCGAACCACGCGAGTGCGTACCCGAGCAGCCGGCCCGTGCCCGGCGGTGGGCGTGGGCCGAGTGGGCGCCGCTGGTGCTGCTCACCGCGGCCGTGCTGGCCGGGGCGGCGCTGTGGTTCGTGGGCGCGCACGACGCCGCCCGGCTGGTCTGGGCGGCGGTCACGGTGGTCGCGCTCGTCCCGGCCGCCTGGACCACGCTGCGCCAGCTCTGGCTGCGGCAGTTCGGCGTGGACGTCATCGCGGTGCTGGCGCTGCTCGGCGCGCTGCTGGTGCGGGAGTTCCTGGCCGGCGCCGTGATCGCGGTGATGGTCGCGACCGGGCGGGCGCTGGAGGAGTACGCCCAGCGCCGCGCCACCCGTGACCTGCGGGCGCTGCTGGAACGCGCGCCCCGGCAGGCGCGGCGGCGGACCCCGGACGGCGGGATCGAGGTGGTGCCGCTGGACCGCGTCGAGGTGGGGGACCGCCTCGTGGTCGGGCCGGGCGACGTGGTGCCTGTCGACGGTGTGGTCGAGGAGGCGGCCACGCTCGACGAGTCGGTGGTCACCGGCGAGTCGCAGCTGGTCACCCGCGCGGCGGGCGACGAGGTCGCCAGCGGCGTGGTCAACGCGGGCGCCGGGTTCGGGCTGCGGGCCCGCCGCAACGCGGCGGAGAGCACCTACGCCGGCATCGTCCGCCTGGCCGGGGAGGCCACCGCCCGCAAGGCGCCGATGGTACGGCTCGCCGACCGGTACGCCGCCGCGTTCGTGCCGTTCACGCTGGTGCTGGCGGGGCTGGCATGGCTGCTGTCCGGCGAGTTCACCAGGGCGGTGGCGGTGCTCGTGGTGGCCACCCCGTGCCCGCTGCTGCTGGCGACCCCGATCGCCGTGGTGTCCGGCCTGTCCCGGGTGGCCCGGCGCGGCGTGCTGGTGCGTGACGGTGGCTCGCTGGAGCAGCTCGGCCGCGCTCGTACGCTGCTGCTGGACAAGACCGGGACGCTCACCGCCGGGCGGCCCCGGGCGGCCGAGGTGGTGGTGGCGCCGGGCGGCGACCGGGACGAGGTGCTGCGGTTGGCCGCCTCGGTCGAGCAGCTCTCCCCGCACGTGCTGGCCGCCGCGCTGGTCCGGCAGGCCCGCGAGCGCGGGCTGGCGCTGGCCGAGCCGACCGATGTCACCGAGGAGCCGGGGCACGGCGTGAGCGGGCGCGTCGACGGGCGGACGGTGCACGTCGGGCAGTTCGCGGGTGAGCCGCCGGAGTGGGCGGGCCGGCTCGGTGAGCGCGCCGAACGGGCCGGGCGTTCCGCGGTCTGGGTCAGCGACGACCACGGGCCGCTGGGCGCGATCCTGCTGGAGGACCCGGTGCGCCCGGACGCCCGGCGGACCGTGCGGCGGCTGCGCGAGGCGGGCCTGACCCGGCTGGTGATGGTGACCGGCGACCGTCCGGGCACGGCCCGCCAGGTGGCGCAGATCGTGGGCGTGGACGACGTGATCGCGCGCTGCTCGCCGCAGGAGAAGGCCGAGCGGGTACGCGAGGAGTCGGCGCACGCGGTGACAGTGATGGTCGGCGACGGCGTGAACGACGCGCCCGCGCTGGCCGAGGCGCACGTCGGGGTGGCGATGGGCGCGACCGGGGCGACCGCCTCGGCCGACGTGGCGGACGCGGTGCTCACCGTGGACCGCCTGGACCGGCTCGCGGACGCGGTCGAGATCGCCCGGTACGCCCGCCGCATCGCGGTGCAGAGCGCCACCGTCGGGATGGGCCTGGCGGTGCTGGCGATGCTGGTGGCGGCCGCGGGCCGGCTGCCCCCGGTGGCCGGCGCGTTCCTGCAGGAGGGCATCGACGTCCTGGTGATCCTCAATGCGCTGCGCGCGCTCGGCGGTGGCCTGCGGCGGCGGGACCTGCCCCCGCACACGGCGGAGCTGATCGACAGGTACGCGGGCGAGCACGGTGGCATCCGGGACGTGCTGGCCCGGCTGCGGGACACCGCCGACATGGTGGCGACCCGACCGGACGACCCGGCGTGCCTGCCGGCGCTGCGGGAGGTGCACCGGCGTCTGGTCGACGAGGTGCTGCCGCACGAGGCGGCCGAGGACCGGCAGCTGTACCCGGCGCTGGCCGGGCCGCTCGGCAGCGACGAGGCGACCTCCACGATGAGCCGGGCGCACGTGGAGATCGTGCGGCTGGTGGAGCGGATCGGCGGGCATCTCACGGCGCAGCCGGACGGGCGGCTGCGCCGTGACGAGGTGCCGGATCTGCTCGCCGCGCTCTACGGCCTGGACGCGGTGCTGCGCCTGCACCTGGCGCAGGAGGAGGAGGACTACTTCTCGCTCAACCCGGAGGAGGGCTCCACCGCGTCCGGCCGCTGAGGGTGGTCAGCGCTCGCGTACCACGGCGACCGGGCAGTGCGAGTGCTGGATGAGCTGCTGGCTGACCGAGCCGAGCAGCATGCCGCGCAACCCGCCCCGGCCCCGGCTGCCGACCACCACGAGCTGTGCCGACCGGCTCGCCTCCACGAGCAGCGCCGACGGGCTGCCGGGAACGGCCTCGACCTCCACCGGCACGTCGGGGAAGCTCTCCCGCCAGGTGGCCAGCTCCGCCTCGGCGGCGGCCCGCTCGGCGGCGGCGGTCTCCTCCGGGTCGAAGCCCGGCGGCACCCACCTGTCGCCGGGCGGCTCCCAGGCCCGCAGCACCCGCAGCGGCACGTCCCGCTGGGCGGCCCGCTCGACCGCGAAGCCGAGCGCCCGCAGCGCCGTCTCCGAGCCGTCCGAGCCGACCACCACCGGCCCGGACGTGGCGGCCTGACCGTCGCGGACCACCACCACCGGGCAGTGGGCGTGCGCTGTCACCGAGACCGCTGTGGAGCCGGCGAGCAGCCCGCCGAAGCCGCCGTGGCCGCGGCTGCCGAGCACCAGCATCCCGGCCTCGGCGGACCGTTCCTGCAGCACCAGCGCGGGCGGGCCGTCGAACACCTCGCCGTGCACGGTCAGGCCGGGCCGGTCGGCGGCGGCGTCCGCCGCCGCCTTGCGGACCAGTTCCTCGACCTGCCGGCGGGCGGCCTCGTCCGGCCACACCCCCGGGGCCACCCCGGGACCGATCCAGCCGGTCACCGTCAACCACTCGAAGACGTACGCCAGCCGCACCGGCCAGCCCGAGCGGCCCGCCTCGTCCAGCGCCCAGTTCAGGGCGACAACCGCGTCAGGGGAGCCGTCGTACCCGACGAGGATCTCCTCGTTCATTCGCCACTCCTTACCGCCGGATCGTTCTCGCAGACCCAGCGCCACTCGGCGACGCGGGGGTCGTCCTCGCCGTAGCGCCGGGTGTAGTCGCGGCAGGACTGGCGGGCGTCCACCATGTCCTGACGCAGGTGCGCGGCCCGCGACCGCAGCCCCGGTACCCGGTCGATCACGTCGATGACCAGGTGGAAGCGGTCCAGGTCGTTGAGCATCACCATGTCGAACGGCGTCGTGGTGGTGCCCTCCTCCTTGTAGCCGCGTACGTGCAGGTTCTCGTGGTTGGTCCGGCGGTAGGTGAGCCGGTGGATCAGCCACGGGTAGCCGTGGTAGGCGAAGATCACCGGCCTGTCGCGGGTGAAGATGGTGTCGAACTCGTTGTCCGGCAGACCGTGCGGGTGCTCCGACGGCGGTTGCAGGCGCATCAGGTCGACCACGTTGACCACCCGCACCTTCAGGTCCGGCAGGTGCCGGCGCAGCAGGTCGACAGCGGCGAGCGTCTCCAGCGTCGGCACGTCGCCGGCGCAGGCGAGCACCACGTCCGGCTCGACGCCGTCGTCGGTGCTGGCCCAGTCCCAGATGCCCAGGCCGCGGCGGCAGTGCTGGATCGCCTCGTCCATCGTCAGCCAGTTCGGCGCGGGCTGCTTGCCGGCCACCACCACGTTGATGTACTGCCGGCTGCGCAGACAGTGGTCCATGGTGGACAGGAGCGTGTTGCCGTCCGGCGGCAGGTAGACGCGGACCACCTCGGCCTTCTTGTTCATCACGTGGTCGATGAAGCCCGGGTCCTGGTGCGAGAAGCCGTTGTGGTCCTGCCGCCACACGTGGCTGGACAGCAGGTAGTTCAGCGAGGCCACCGGCTCCCGCCACGGGATGTCCCGGGTCACCTTCAGCCACTTGGCGTGCTGGTTGACCATCGAGTCGACGATGTGGATGAACGCCTCGTAGCTGGTGAAGATGCCGTGCCGGCCGGTCAGCAGGTAGCCCTCCAGCCAGCCCTGGCACAGGTGCTCGGAGAGCACCTCCATCACCCGGCCGTCGGGGGAGAGATGGTCGTCACCGGGCACCTCCGCGCCGATGAACGCGCGGCCGGTCACCTCGAACGCCGCGCCGAGCCGGTTCGAGGCGACCTCGTCCGGGCCGAACAGGCGGAACGTCTCCGGGTTACGCGCGATCACGTCGCGGACCCAGGGGCCGAGCACACCGGTCGCGCCGGCCATCGGCTCGCCCGGCGTCGGCACGTCGACCGCGTAGTCGCGGAAGTCGGGCAGCTCCAGGTCGCGCAGCAGCCGGCCGCCGTTGGCCACCGGGTTCGCGCTCATCCGGCGGTCACCGGTCGGCGGCAGGTCGGCCACCTCGGCGACCGGGCCGCCGGTGGCGTCGAACAGCTCCTCCGGACGGTAGCTGCGCAGCCAGCGCTCCAGCTCGGCCAGGTGCTCCGGGTTGTCCCGGACGCCGGAGATCGGCACCTGGTGGGCGCGGAACGTGCCCTCGACCTGCTTGCCGTCGACCCGGGACGGCCCGGTCCAGCCCTTCGGCGTACGCAGGACGATCATCGGCCAGCGTGGGCGTTCCACGCGCTCACCGGAGCGGGCGCGGCGCTGGATCTCGCCGATCTCGTCGACCGCCCGGTCCAGCGTGGCGGCGAGCGACTGGTGCACTGTCGCCGGGTCGTCGCCCTCCACCACGTACGGCTGGTAGCCGAAGCCGCGCATCATCTCGCGCAGATCCACACGGGGGATCCGGTCCAGCACGGTCGGGTTGGCGATCTTGTAGCCGTTGAGGTGCAGGATCGGCAGCACCGCGCCGTCGCGGGCCGGGTTGAGGAACACGTTCGACAGCCAGCTCCCGGCCAGCGGGCCGGTCTCCGCCTCGCCGTCGCCGATCACGCAGGCCACCAGCAGGTCCGGGTTGTCGAACGCGGCGCCGTACGCGTGGCTCAGCGCGTACCCCAGCTCGCCGCCCTCGTGGATCGAACCCGGCACCTCCGGCGCCACGTGGCTCGGGATCCCGCCCGGGAAGGAGAACTGGCGGAACAGCCGCTGCATGCCGGTCTCGTCGCGGGGGATGTGGTGGTACAGCTCGCTGTAGGTGCCCTCCAGCCAGGTGTTCGCGACCAGCGCCGGGCCGCCGTGGCCGGGACCGGTGACGAAGATGGCGGACAGGTCCCGGTCGACGATGACCCGGTTGAGGTGCGTGTAGAGCAGGTTGAGCCCGGGGCTGGTGCCCCAGTGGCCCAGCAGGCGCGGCTTGACGTGCTCGGGTCTGAGCGGTTCGCGCAGCAGCGGATTGTCGAGCAGGTAGATCTGGCCGACGGTCAGGTAGTTCGCCGCCCGCCAGTAGGCGTCCAGCCGGCGCAACTCGTCCTCCGTCAGGGGGCTGTGCAGGTTCACCGCGGTGTCCATGCTGCCTTAGCCTCTCGTGGCTCGGGATCTGCTGCCACTCGGGGACCACGTCTTCTTCCCCGGCGGGTTCAGCTTCGCCCCGGTCCGGGGCCGCCGGTCAGGGCCGTAGGTCCCGCCTCGGGTGGGCGTCACGATCCGTCCCCGGCGCCCGTGTCGAGTCCCCGTACGACGATCAGCGGGGCCGGCGAATGGTAGAGCAGGGACTGGCTGACCGCGCCCAGACTCGACCGTACCGGCCCGTCGCCGCGGGCGGCGACGACTGCGAGCTGCGCCGCGCGGGACCGGTCGAGCAGGACGGATGTCGGCTCACCGTGGACGGTGAGGCAGTCGGTGGTGACCCGGGGGTGCCGGACGGCGTGCCGGTTCACCGCCTCCTCCAGCAGCCCGTCGTCGCCGTCGCCGCACCCGGGCTCGATCACCCGGACGGCGAGCAGGCGGGCGCCGCGGCTCTCCGCGCAGTCGAAGGCGTATCCGAGTGCGGCGCGGGAGCTGGCCGACCCGTCGAAGCCGACGACCAACGGTCCGGGCGGGGCCGGCTCGGCGCGGCCGACCAGCACCGGGCAGCCCGCCCGGGCGGCCACCTCCACGGCCGGCGTGTCGGTGGGTACCGAGTGCGGGCGGGTCGACATGCCGCCGTCACCGAGCGCGATCAGGAACGCGGTGTCGGCGGCCCGCAGCAGCGCCTCGACCGGTGAGCCTTCGACGATCTCGCCGCTGACCGGCACCTCCGGCGCGCACTCGGCGGCTGCCTGCCCGGCGGTCTCCAGCAGGTTCTCCGCGTCCGTGCGGCTGCCGCCCGCCGGGGCGGGCCCGGGCGTCGCGGCCCAGTTGAACGCGTGCAGCAGATGCAGCGGCCGGTGGTGGGCGGCGGCCTCGGCGGCGGCGGTGCGGACCACCGCCAGATCCTCCGCCGACCGGCCCACGCCGACGACCACCGAACCGTGGCTGGGTGCGGCCACCCCGGCTCACCTCCCGACCCCGCTTTTCACTCACCGTAGTCGCGGGACCGGGTGCGCCGGACCGGGTCGGCGGAAACCGGCGGTCAGCGCGGGGCGGGCAGGGCGGGGTGGACGCGCAGGACGACGGCTGTGGCGTTGTCCTCGCCGCCCTCGTCGAGGCTGGCGGCGAGCAGGGCCTCGGCGGTGCGCGCCGGGTCGCGCCGGGCGGCGAGCAGGTCGCGCAGCCGGTGGTAGCCGAGCTGGTCGCTGACCCCGTCGGTGCACAGCAGCCAGGTGTCGCCCCGGCGCAGCGGCACGGCGAGCAGGTCCGGCTCGGGCCGGTCGGGGTGTCCGACGTAGCGCAGCAGCTGGTAGCGGGCCCGGGCCGCCTCCGGCGAGTCCGGCGGCCACCAGCCGTGCAGCAGACCCAGCCAGGCCATGGTGTGGTCGACCGTCACCAGCTCCAGCAGCCCGTCGCGCAGCCGGTACGCCCGCGAGTCGCCGAGCTGGACCAGCCAGCCCTGGTCGCCGTCGGGCTGGACGACGAGCGCGGTGAGCGTGCACCCGGTCAGGCCGGGCTGCGCCGCTCCGGCCTGGCGTACCCGCCGTTGGGTCTCGGCGGCGGCGGCGCGCAGCCCGGCGGGGCCGACGGCGGGCCAGTCGGCGCAGACCCGCGCCACGAACGTCTCGGCCGCGGTCGTGCCGGCGATCCGGCTGCCCTCGCCGTCGCCCATGCCGTCGCAGACCACCGCCAGCGGCAGCTCCGGGTCGACGTGCAGCACGTCGTAGTTCTCCGGGTAGCGGTGCCCGACGACGCTGCCCCCGGCGATCTCCAGGGTGAGGCGGCCGGCGGTGAGCCGGCGCGCGGGCTCGACCGGCCGGTCCAGCGGACGGCGGCGGAACACCAGCGGACCGTAGCACCGCCGCGGGCCGCGGGTGGCAGGCCACGACGGGTGTCAACCAGGGTTGACACCCGTCGTGCTGTCAACCTACATTGACACCATGAGTCAGGCGACGGAACTCGCGGCGGCGGCCGGCAGCACCGACCCCAAGGTCGGCCTGCGTGCCGTGCTCGCCCTGCGCCGGCTGCTGGAGCGGCTGGAGGTGATCCAGGTGGACAACGCCCGGCGACAGGGCTGGTCCTGGCAGGAGATCGCCGACGCCCTCGAGGTCAGCCGGCAGGCGGTCCACAAGAAGCACGCCGGGCGACCGGCGGTACGCGACAGCTGGGAGGCGTGATGTTCGAACGATTCACCGACCGGGCCCGTGCCGTGGTGCACCACGCGCTCGACGAGGCCCGCACCGAGGGACGGCGGCCGGTCGGCACCGAGCACCTGCTGCTGGGCGTGCTCGCCGACCGCGACAACCTGGCGGTACGGCTGCTCGCGGCCGGTGGCGTCGAGGCCGACGCCCTGCGCGCCGCGGTGGCCCGCCACACCGCGCAGGGCGTGGACGGGCTCGGCGCGGCGGACGCCGCGGCACTGCGCGAGATCGGCATCGACCTCGCCGCGATAGTGGCCCGGATCGAGGAGTCCTTCGGCCCGGACGCGCTGCGTGAGGCGACCCCGCGCCCGCGCCGGTGGTGGCGTCGCGGGACGCACCACGGCACGTTCTCGCCCCGCGCCAAGAAGGTGCTGGAGCTGTCGCTGCGCGAGGCGCTGCGGCTGCGCCACCGGCACATCGGCACCGAACACATCCTGCTCGGCCTGCTGCGCGAGGGCGACGGCCTGGCCGCCGCGGTGCTCACCGAGGCCGGGGTGGACATCGACGACCTGCGACGCCGCATCGACACGGCGCTGCGCGAGGCCGCCTGACCCGTACCCGGTTTTCAAACCTGTTTGCGGTCATCGCAACGTCCCGCTGCGCCGGGTCGCCGTCACGCCCCGTGTCCTGCACACTGACGCCGTGGACGGTGCAGACGACAAGCGCCCGGTGAACGCGGAGAACCGCACCCCGCGCTCGGCAGTGGTGGTCAACCCGGTCAAGGTGGCCGACCTGGACGAGTTCCGCCGGACCG
This sequence comes from Micromonospora sp. HB375, assembly GCF_017872985.1. NCBI lineage: Bacteria > Bacillati > Actinomycetota > Actinomycetes > Micromonosporales > Micromonosporaceae > Micromonospora > Micromonospora sp. HB375. The sequence continues at coordinate 1,704,479 of NZ_JAGGJO010000001.1, forward strand.
TGGAGGGCGCGCTCGCCGCCGCCGGCTGGCCGGCCCCGACCTGGTACGAGACGACAGTCGAGGACCCGGGCCGCGGGCAGACGGAACAGGCGGTGAAGGCGGGCGCGGAGGTCGTCTTCGCCTGCGGCGGCGACGGCACGGTGATGGCGTGCGTGACCGCGCTGGCCGGCACCGACGTGGCGCTGGCGGTGCTGCCCCAGGGCACCGGAAACCTCCTCGCCGCCAACCTCGGCCTCTCGAACGACCTGGCCGCCGGGCTCCAGGTCGCCGTCGAACGCGGGATGCGCCGCCTCGACGTCGGCGTGGTCGGCGACCAGTGCTTCGCGGTGATGGCCGGGATGGGCTTCGACGCCCAGATGCTCGACTCCACCTCCGAGACCACCAAGAAGCGGATCGGCTGGCCGGCGTACCTGATGGGCGCCGCCCGCCACCTGCGCGACCGGCCGATGCGGGTCTCGGTGCGCATCGACGGCCGCCCGCCGCTGCGCCGCCGGGCCCGGTCGGTCCTGGTCGCCAACGTCGGGCGCCTGCAGGGCGGGGTACGCCTGCTCACCGACGCCGAGCCGGACGACGGCTGGCTCGACGTGGCGGTGCTGACACCGCGCGCGCTGCGTCACTGGCTCGCCATGGGCTGGGCGGTGCTGCGCCGCCGCGACAGCGTGCCCCGGATGGAGGTGTTCCGGGCCCGCTCGGTCGAGATCACCAGCACCCGGGCGCAGCCCCGGCAGCTCGACGGCGACCTGATCGAGCCGGGCCGCTCGCTGAAGGCCACCATCCGCCCCGAGTCGCTCTGGCTCTGCGTACCGCGCCCCGAGGAGCACCCCGACCTGGCGGTGGACGCCGACGCGGTCGGCGAGCGCGGCGAGCACCTGGTCGAGGAGGCCCGCCGTGAGTAGCACCAAGCTGGTCCCCGAGACCCGGTTGATGACCGAGAACGAGCTGTCCGCCGACGACGCCTGGCACACGCTGCGCCGGCACGGCGGCTGGTGCCTGCTGCGGGACGCGTTCGTCCGGTTCCGCTACGGCGACGGATTCAGCCACTCCCGGGCGCTGGGGTTGCAGCTCTGCCTGGCGGTGGTGCCGTTCCTGATCGCGCTCACCGGCCTGATCACCGACCTGGGGGTGGACGAGGGCGGCAAGGTCGTCGCGGACACCGTACTGGCCATCACGCCCGGCCAGAGCGAGGCGATGGTGCAGGACCTGCTGACCGACAGCGAGCGCAGCGAGGACGCCGGCGAGCTGGCGCTGACCCTCGGCCTGCTCACCGGGCTGGTCGCGCTGACCACCACGATGGCGCAGATCGAGCGGGGCGCGAACCGGATCTACGGCGTCGAGCGGGACCGCCCGGCGCTGGCCAAGTACCTGCGCGCCACGGTCCTCGCGGTGGTCGCCGGCGTACCCGCGCTGGCCGGCTTCCTCATCCTGGTCGGCGGCCGGGCGATGGGCGAGTCGGTACGGCGGCACTACGAGTGGGGCGACGCCGCGATGGCCGGATGGGACGTGATCCGCTGGCCGCTGAGCCTCGGCCTGACGGTGATCGCCGTCGCGGTGCTGTTCCGGCACGCGCCGCGACGCCGGCAGCCCGGCCTGTCCTGGCTCGTCTTCGGCGCGGCCATCGCCATCGCGATCTGGTGGCTGGCCAGCCTGCTGCTGGCCGCCTACGTGAAGTACAGCGGCGGATTCGGCCAGACCTACGGCGCGTTGACCGGCATGATGGCGCTGTTGCTCTGGGCCAACCTCACCGGCATGGCGCTCTTCGGCGGGCTGGCCTTCGCCGCCCAGCTGGAGGCGATGCGCATCGGCGTGGAGGAGCCGGCCCAGCCGGATCTGTGGCAGCCGGAGGCGCACCGCGAGGACCTGTTCGACACCGGTGAGATGACCTCGCTCTGACGCCGCGCCGGTCCGGCGTGTACGGGACACGCCGATCGGGTACAGCGCGCCTCGCAGAGGAACGAGGGAGGTGCGGTGTGACCGCGGTCAAGGAAGCCGGGCGCCGGCCGCTGGGCCATTTCGCCGAGCGGAGTCTGGCGGGCCTGCTCGCCGTGGCCGGTGCGGGAGTCGGGTTCGGGCTGCTCCTGATGCTCGTCCGGTTCCGCTGGAGCCCGCTGCGCGACGCCGATCATGCGGCGGCCGAGTGGTTCAACGGCCTGGTGGCGCCGCACGGCCCGCTGGTCACGGTGCTCCAGGCGATCACCGACCTGGGCGGCCGGCCGGTGCTGATCTGGCTGGTCACCATCGCGGTGGTGGGTCTGCTGATCCGCCGCCAGTCCCGGCTGGCGGTCTACCTGATCGTCACCGGCGTGGGCGGGCTGATCCTCGACCCGTCGCTCAAGGCGCTCGTCGGCCGGCTGCGCCCGGTGGTGGACGTGCCGATCGCCGACGCCCCCGGCAACAGCTTCCCCAGCGGGCACGCGCTCGGCTCGTTCGTCGCGTACGGGGCGCTGCTGCTGGTGTTCCTGCCGGCCATGTCGCCGCGCTGGCGCAAGCCCGCCATCGCCGTCGCCGCCGTGCTGGTCTTCCTGGTCGGGCTGACCCGGATCGCGCTGGGCGTGCACTTCGTCTCCGACGTGATCGGCGGCTGGCTGCTCGGCGCGGCCTGGCTGGGCGTCACCGCGTACGCCTTCCGGTTGTGGCGGCGCGAGCGCGGCCGGCCGGTGCCGCCGCTGCGCGAGGGCCTGGAACCGGAGGCGGGCGAGGAGCTGGCGCTCGCGCCGGACGAGGAGAAGGTGCTGGAGCACCCCCGCTCCGCGGTGGCCGAGCTGCTGGTCGGCTGGGTGCTCGTCTTCGGCGCGCTCTACGCGTTCGGCATGTTCGTCAGCTACCACGCCAAGGGCACGTTCTTCGACACGCTCGACACGAAGGTGCCGCGCTGGTTCGCCGAGCGGCACACCGACGCGCTCACCGACCTGAGCTGGTGGTGGAGCAAGTTCGGCGACACGCACGCCATCCTGCTGGTGTCGCTGGTGTTCTGCCCGATCGTGCTGGCCGTGTGGCGGCGCTGGCGGCCGGTGCTGTACGTGGTGCTGGCGATGTTCGGCGAGCTGAGCCTGTTCCTGGCCAGCGCCCGGGTGGTGGACCGGCCCCGGCCGCCGGTGGAGAACCTGGACGGGCAGATGCCCACCTCGTCGTTCCCCTCGGGGCACATCGCGGCCACCATCTGCCTCTGGGCGGCCATGGCGGTCATCGTGTTCCCGCGTACCGACAGGTGGTGGCGGTGGCTGTTCGTGGGCATGGCCGTGCTGATGCCGGTCGGCGTGGCCACCTCCCGGATGTACCGGGGCATGCACCACCCGACCGACTTCATGGGCGCGATCCTGCTCGGCGCGCTCTGGCTGTCGCTGCTGTACTGGGTGATCAAGCCGAACGCCGACGTGGACGAGGGCAACCAGCCGGCGATCGAGTCCGAACAGGTGGACGAGCTGGACGACGAGCTGGCCAAGGCCGCGCGGCCGGACTGAGCCGATGCTGCGGGTGATGACCTGGAACATCCGGACCGGCGGGCGGGACGCGGGCGGCGCCGACCGCCGGGACCGGATCGTCTCGGTCGTCACCGCGCAGCGCCCCGACGTGCTGGCGTTGCAGGAGCTGCGCGGCATGGACGCCACGCTGGGCGGGCTGGCCGAGCGGCTCGGGATGGCGGCGTACCTGGCCCGGTCCTGTCTCGGCCAGCCGGTGGCGGTGCTGGTCCGCCCGCCGCTGCGGGTGCTGCGCGCCGGCCGGGTCCGCCGCCCGTTCCACCACGCCGCCGCCCGGGTGCAGGTCGCCACCGGCGCGGGACCGCTGACCGTGCTGAGCACGCACCTGTACCCCTACTCGGGTGGGCGGCGGCGGATGGAGGCGGACTGGCTCGCCGCCGCGCTGCGGCGGACCGGGGGAGAGCTGGCGCTGCTGGCCGGGGACCTGAACACGCTGGAGCCCACCGTCGACCACACCGCCCGGCTGGCCGGGCTGGCCACTCCGTACCGGCGGCGGCACCTGCGCCGCGACGGCCGTACCGTGGACACCCGCGCGGTGGCCCGGCTGCTCGACGCCGGGCTGGTGGACCTGTGGCCGCGTTCCGGCGGCGACGAGCCCGGCGGCCGGACCGTGCCGACCCGGCACGGCGGCGCCGAGTTCGCCGGGATGCGGCTGGACTATCTGCTCGCCACCCCGGCGCTGGCCGACCGGGTACGCGCGGTGCGGGTGGTCCGCGACGGTGACGCCGACTCGGCGTCGGACCACTATCCGGTGCTGGCCGAGGTGGACCTCACGGCCGGCTGAACGACGCGCCAGCCCAGACCGAAGGCGTACGTGGGCCGGGGGCGCAGCCACCCCGTTCTGGTGCCGCCGCCGAGCGCGCCGGGCCGGGTGCTACAGGACCAGGTTGAGCAGCACGGTGAGCACCACCGAGGCGACGATCGAGAAGAGGATCATCAGCAGGCAGCCGAGCCCGCCCCCGGCGGGCCGGATCTCGGTGTTCCCGATACGCATGGCGTCAACTCCTCAGCGGTCACAGCTCCCGCAGCCGGGGCAGCAGCTCCTCCTGGGCCCAGTCGAGGAACATCGGCTGGGTGTCGCCGCCCACCTGGACCAGCGCGACGTGGGTGAAGCCCGCCTCGACGAACTTCTTGAACGCCTCGACGTGCCGGTCGGTGTCCGGGCCGCAGGAGATGCCCTCGGCCACGTCCTCCTCCCGGACGAACCGGGTGGCCGCCTCGAACGACTCCGGGCCGGGCAGGTCGGCGTTGACCTTCCAGCCCAGGCCGAACCAGCGGAACTGGTCGTGCACGATCTTGCGGCACTCGTCCTCGTCCGGGCCGTAGCAGATGGCCACCTGCCCGTAGCGGGGGCGGCCCGCGCCACCGGCCTCCTCGTACATGTCGATCAGGTGCGACAGCGGGTCGGTGGCGATCATCGCGTCGGCGTACTCGGCGGCAAGCGTGGCCGACTGTCGCCCGGACGCGGCCACCGCCATCGGCACCGGCCGGTCCGGGCGGTCCCAGACGTACGCGTCGGGCACGTCGAAGTGGTTGCCGGAGAACGTCAGCGTCTCGCCGTTGAGCAGCGGCCGGATGATCTGCAACGCCTCCTCGAACATCTCGTGCCGCTGCTGCACGTGCGGCCATCCGCCCACCACGTGCTCGTTGAGGTTCTCCCCGGCGCCGAGGCCCAGCGTGAAGCGGCCGTCCGAGAGCACCCCGATGGTGCTGGCCTTCTGCGCCACCACGGCCGGGTGGTACCGCCGGATCGGGCAGGTCACGAACGACATCAGCTCCGCCCGGCTGGTGGCGTGCGCGACCGCGCCGAGCACCGACCAGGCGTACGGGGAGTGGCCCTGCGATTCCAGCCAGGGGTAGTAGTGGTCGGACATGACCAGATGGTCGAAGCCGGCGGCCTCGGCGCGTACGGCGTGGTCGACCAGTTCCTTCGGGCCGGCCTGCTCGCACATGAGGGTGTAACCGACGTTGACCATGGCACGTCTCCTTCCCGGGCGGATCGTCCCCGGATACCCCGCCCGGCGCGGGTCAACCCTGCTGTCCGCTTTCGCATTCGTCTCTTAACCGGTTCAGCTCATACAGCGCGTCAAGCGGTGTCGCCTCCCGGCTGATCCTGCTTAACCGGTTGCCTCACGCCTTCCATCGTCCTACGCTGATGCCTGCGTCCGTTCGGGAACCGGGCGGCGGCTACCGGGCTCAGTCGCCACCACCCTCTCACCGTCACCGCACCCCCGCTCGGGCACGGGGGATCCTTCCCCTGAGGACAGCCATGAAGAAACTGCTCTCCGTCGCGGGCGCCGCCCTGCTGACGGCCCTCGCCGCCGTCTTCGCCCTCGGGCAGCCGGCCCAGGCGGCCACCGGCTTCTCCGTCTCCAACGGGCGTCTCTACGACGCCAACGGTGTCGAGTTCGTCATGCGTGGCGTCAACCACGCGCACACCTGGTACCCGCAGCAGACCAGCTCGTTCGCCAACATCAAGGCGCTCGGCGCGAACACCGTCCGGGTGGTGCTGTCCAGCGGCGACCGCTGGACGAAGAACAGCGCCGCCGACGTGGCCAACGTGATCTCCCTGTGCAAGAGCAACCGGATGATCTGCGTGCTGGAGGTGCACGACACCACCGGGTACGGCGAGGACGGCGCCGCCACCACGCTGGCCAAGGCCACCGACTACTGGCTGAGCATCGCCGACGTGCTCAAGGGCCAGGAGAGGTACGTCATCGTCAACATCGGCAACGAGCCGTTCGGCAACCAGGGCTACAGCGCCTGGACCACCGACACGTCGAACGCGATCAAGCGGCTGCGCGCCGCCGGCCTGACCCACACGATCATGGTGGACGCGCCGAACTGGGGCCAGGACTGGTCGTTCACCATGCGCGACAACGCCGGCACCGTGTTCGCCGCCGATCCGCAGCGCAACACCGTCTTCAGCATCCACATGTACGGCGTGTTCGACACCGCCGCCGAGATCAGCGACTACCTGGGCCGCTTCCGTACCGCCGGGCTGCCCATCGTGGTCGGCGAGTTCGGGTTCAACCACTCCGACGGCAACCCGGACGAGGACGCCATCATGGCGTACGCCCAGGCCAACGGCATCGGCTACCTCGGCTGGTCGTGGAGCGGCAACGGCGGCGGCGTGGAGTACCTGGACATGACCACGTCGTTCAACCCGGCCCAGCTCACCAGCTGGGGGCAGCGCATCTTCAACGGCGCCAACGGCATCGCCGCCACCTCCCGTGAGGCGTCGGTGTACGCGAGCACCACCCCGACCGCCAGCCCGACGGTCAGCCCCACCGCGAGCCCGACGACCAGCCCGACCGTCAGCCCGACCCCGCCGACCACGCCCCCGCCGTCCGGTGGCTGCACCGCCACCTACACCGTCGCGAACTCGTGGCAGGGCGGCTTCCAGGGCGAGGTCAAGGTGACCGCCGGAGCGGCCGCGATCACCGGCTGGACGGTGCGCTGGACGTACGCCAACGGCCAGTCCGTCACCCAGGCGTGGAACGCGAGCGTCAGCAACAGCGGGTCGGCGTACACCGCCCGCAACGTCGACTACAACGGCCGCCTCGGCGCGGGCGCGAGCACCACCTTCGGCTTCATCGGCAGCTGGCAGGGCACGAATTCCACCCCCGCGGTGACCTGCACCTCCGCCTGACCCTCTAGTGCGTGATCAAGGAGTTTGTGTCCCGTTCGGACGCCTGCGGTGACACAAACTCCTTGATCACCGGGGTGGGGCGCGGGGTCAGGCCGCCACCACCTCCAGGAGGAGGGCCTGTTCGGGGTGCAGGGCGGGGAGCTGAACGCCGACCGTGCCCAGCACCGAACCGGTCACCGTGATGCCGTCGCCCGGCCAGGCCAGCCAGCCCGGCGGGGACAGCTCCAACATCGCCGGCTCGGGCGCCTCGGTGGGCGGACGGACCCGGTAGCGCCGGGCCGGGTCCAGCCCGGGCAGCCGCACCGCGCCCGGCACCTGCGCCGCCGAGGTGGCGACCCGGCTGACCGCGTACACCGCGTGGTCGCGGTCGTGGGCGACCACGCCGTGGGCCTGCACGGCCGGGTCCGGGTGGTCGACCCGGACCACCCGGCCGCCGTGCAGCAGCGGGCGCAGCCGCTTGTGCAGCGCCACCCAGGCGGCGAGCTCGGCCCGCTCGGTCGCGTCGATCGCGGTGATGTCCCACTCGATGCCGTGGTGGCCGAACAGCGCGGTGACCGCCCGGAAACCCAGGTCGTGCACGCGGTGCGTGGTGTGCGAGCGCTGCGGCCCGATGTGCGTGCCGATCAGCTCCGGCGGCAGCAGCAGGCCGGTCCAGCGCTGGATGGACAGCCGTTCCAGCGCGTCGTTGCAGTCGCTGGCCCACACCCGGTCGGTGCGGCGCAGGATCTCCAGGTCGACCCGGGCACCGCCGGACGAGCAGCTCTCGATCTCGACGCCCGGGTGCCGGGCGCGCAGCTCGTCCAGCAGCCGGTAGACATCCAGGGTCTGCGCGTGCACGCCGGGCCGTCCGGCGTGCCCGGCCTCGGTGAGGTCGCGGTTGTGGTCCCACTTCAGGTACGCGATCCCGTCGTGCTCGCTCAGCACCGCGTCGAGCCGTTCGAGCAGGTACGCGTACGCGTCCGGGTTGGCCAGGTCGAGCACCTGCTGGTGCCGCCACGGCGGTGGCAGCCGGCCCGGCGTCTGGAGCACCCAGTCCGGGTGGGCGCGGAACAGGTCGGAGTCGGGGTTGACCATCTCCGGCTCCACCCAGAGCCCGAACTGCATGCCGTGCCCGCGTACGTGGTCGATCAGCGGCTGCAGCCCGTCCGGCCAGACCTCGCCGTCGACCCACCAGTCGCCGAGCCCGGCCTGGTCGTGCCGCCGGCCCCGGAACCAGCCGTCGTCGAGCACGAAGCGTTCCACACCGACCTCGGCGGCCGCGTCGGCGAGCGCCCGCAGCCGGTCCAGGTCGTGGTCGAAGTAGACCGCCTCCCACACGTTCAGCGTCACCGGCCGCGGTGTGCGCGGGTGCGACGGGCGGGCCCGCAGGTGCGTGTGCAGCGCCTCGCTGAGCCCGTCCAGCCCGGCGGTGGAGTGTGCCGCGTAGAGCAGGGGAGTGGCGTACTCCTCGCCCGGCCCGAGCACGATCTCGCCGGGCGCCAGCAGCTCACCGCCGCCGAGCGTGGACTCGCCTGTCGGGCGGCGCTCGGCGGCGGTGACGTGGTCGCCGCTCCACGCGGTGTGCACCGCCCACACCTCGCCGTGCCGGAATCCGAACCCGGCGGTGCCCGCGACCAGCAGCAGCGTGGCGTCGTGGCCGGTGCGGCCGTGCCGCCCCTCGCGCACCCACGCGCCCATCGGCCACGGGTGCCGCTGCGGCGCGCGTTCCCGGCACCACCGTCCAGTCAGGTCGAGCAGTTCGGTGGCGACCGCCGGCACCGGCAGCACCGGCGTCAGTTCCCGCAGCTCGTACCGGCCGTCGCCGTCGTTGCGCAGCCGGTGCCGCAGCGTCAGCACACCTGCCGGGTCCAGCGTGATCTCGACGGTCAGGCTCAGCCCGGCGCCCGCATCCGCCGCCCGCACCACCACCCGCCCGGAGGAAAGGAAGGGCCCCTTGTTAACGCCTGGTGCATGTAAAGGGGCCCCTCCTAACAGGTCGGGCGACTGCGCTGCGGGCTCGTCGTGCACGTCGAGGCCGGTGAGGCGGAACGCGGTGGACCAGTCCCGGCCGTCGCGGTGACCGGCGAGACCGGGCCGCCCGCTCCACCCGGCGCTCGCCTCGGGCAGCAGCGACAGCACAGTGGGCGCGTCGAAGCTGCTCGGCACCACCGGCGGAACCGTGGCGTCGACGAGCGCCGGCAGGTCCTCGTCGGGCAGCGGGCCGAGGTCGGCGCCCCAGTGCACGACCCGGGGCAGCCCCGGGCCGCGTGCGTCGAGCACCAGGCTGGTCCGCGCGCGGCGCAGGTGGACGATCGTCATCCCTTGGAGGCTCCCAGCGTGAGACCCCGGACGAACTGCTTCTGCAGCAGGAAGAAGATCACCAGGGTGGGGATCGCGACCAGAACCGAACCGGCCGAGACCAGGTTGTTGTCGGTGAAGAACTCGCCGCGCAGGTTGTTCAGCGAGCTGGTGACCGGGAACTTGTCGCCGGTACGCATGAGCACAGTGGCCCAGAAGAACTCGTTGTAGATCCAGGTGACCTCGAGCGTGGCGAGCGCGGCGAGCGCCGGCCGGCACAGCGGCATCGTCACCTGCCAGTACTGCCGCCACACGTTCGCCCCGTCGACCATCGCTGCCTCGTACAGCTCGTGCGGCAGCGCCTTCATGTAGTTGCTGAGCACGAACACGCAGAAGCCGCACTGGAACGCGACGTTGACCAGGATCAGCCCCCAGTAGCTGTCGTACAGCAGCTCTGAGTCGCTCATCCAGGCCGGCAGCGGGATCTCGGTGAACATCCGGAACAGCGGGATGAGCAGCGCCTGCTGCGGCAGCAGGTTCGCCGCGGTGAACAGGCCGAGCAGCGCGATGTTGAGTTTCCAGCTGAACCGGGCGATCACGAACGCCACGCACGAGGCGAGGAAGAGCGTGAGCAGCACCGCCGGGACGGTGATGTACGCCGAGTTGAGGAAGTGCTTGCCGAACTCGGCGGTACGCCAGGCGGTGACGTAGTTGTCGACGGTCCAGCCGCCGAGCGACACGTAGCCGTTGGCGGCGGTGTACTCGTAGGAGCGGAACGAGGTGAGCACCGCCCACAGGATCGGGAACAGCCAGCCCACTGCGACCGTACCCAGGAAGAGGTGCAGGACGACCCGGGCGGGCCGCACGGGTCGGCGGCGGCCGGCGGAGACGGCGGTCATCGCTTGTCCTCCCGCATCACGGTCCAGAGGTAGATGGTGATGAAGACGAGCGAGACGGCCAGCATGATCGTCGCCAGCGCGGAGCCGAAGCCGATCCGGCTGGCCTCGCCGACCACGTTCTGGGTGACCAGCGCGGAGATCAGCTCCAGCCCGTTGCGGCCCTTGTTGATGACCCAGACCAGGTCGAACGCGCGCAGCGACTCGATCACCGTCACCACCAGCACGATGATGTTGATGGGGCGCATCACCGGGAAGACGACCCGGAAGAACGTGCTGGTCTCCGAGGAGCCGTCGACAGCGGCGGCCTCCCGCAGGGACGGGTCGACGCCCTTGAGGCCGGCCAGGTAGAGCAGCATGATGTAGCCGACGTGCCGCCAGCCGGCCGCGACCAGCACGGCCCAGATGTTGACGTTGGGGTCGCCGTACCAGTCGGTCTCGCCGCCGAACACGCCGTTGAGCAGCCCCTGGTCGCGGCTGTAGATGAGCTGCCAGACGAAGCCGATGAGCGCCAGCGACAGCACCACCGGCAGGTAGAGCGCGGTCTGGTAGAAGCGGCTGCCGCGAATCTCCTTGTCCAGCAGCACGGCGAGGAACATGCCGAACGGGGTGGCCACCACGAACAGCGCGGCCAGCCAGAGCAGGTTGTTCTGCACCGCGGGGACGAACGGCGGGTAGATGTTCACCACGTCGTCGTAGTTCTTGAGGCCGACCCACTCGATCTCGGAGACCGGGCCGATGCCGTCCCAGTTCGTGCCGGAGAGCAGCACCGTCGCCACCGCGGGCAGCCAGACCAGGCCGGCGACGAGCAGCAGGGGTACCAGCACCATGAGCGTGATGACCACGCGGTCGGTGCGGGACAGGAGCCGTAGCCGGCGACCGCGACCACCGTTGCTGGTGGTCGCGGCCGGCGGCGGCACGGCGCGATCCGCTTGGATCAGGGGCAGGTCGGACATGATGTCCTTCCCCCTTCCGCCGTCAGCTGGTGAAGATCGACTTCTTCTGGTTCTCGATGCTGGTGAGCAGCCCGCCGATGTCCTTCGGGTCCTTGATGAACTGCTGCAACGCCGGGATCATCACGGTGGAGGCGAAGTCCGGCCGGGTGTCGCGGTCGAGGAACTGGGCGATCTCGGTGGCGGAGCCGACCAGCTCGGCGGCCTTCTTCTGCAGCGCGGTGTAGGCACCGGTGTCCGCGCCGCTGTTGGCGACGAGCGTGCTCGGGTCGTTCTTCACAGTGATGTCCGCTGCCTCCTTCGAGCCCAGGTACGTCAGCAGCTTCTGCGCGGCGTCCTTGGACTTCGGCTTGCGGGCCATCATGTAGCCGTCGATCGGGGCGTCCAGGGCCTTCGCGCCGATGGTGGAGTCGATCTCGGGGAACGTGAAGAAGTCCAGGTCCTCCAGGTCGGCGCCGCTGAACTGCTGGCCGACGAACAGGCCGAGCAGGTACATGCCGCTCTTCTTCTGCTGCAGCGACTGCGCGGCCTCCTGCCAGGTGCGGCCGAGCGAGTCCGGCTGGTGCAGGGGGAGCAGCCCGGCCCAGGTGTCGAAGACCTTCTTCACCTTGTCGGAGGTCCACGCCTCCTTGCCGGCCATCAGGTCGATGTGGAACTGGTAGCCGTTGATCCGCAGGTTGAGGATGTCGAACGTGCCCATCGCCGGCCAGCCGTCCTTGTCGGCGAACGCGATCGGGTTCAGCCCGTCCTTCTTCATCTGCGCGCCGAGCGTATTCAGGTCGTCCAGCGTCTTGGGCACCTCGTAGCCGCGCTGCTGCCACACCGACTTGCGGTAGAAGACGGCCCACGGGTAGTACGACGCGGGCACGAAGTACTGCTTGCCGTCGTCGCCGGTGGACGCCTTCTTGAACGCGTCGGAGTAGCCGTCGAGCTTGCCCCACACGTCGCTGAGGTCACCGGCCAGGCCCTTTGCCGCGAAGAACCGCATCCGGTAGCCGGCGAACCAGGTGAACACGTCGTCCGGCTTGCCCTGCAGGTAGTTGTTGATGTTCTCCTGGAACGTGTTGTGGTCGACCGTGTTGATGTTGACGGTCACCCCGGAGGACGTCTTGAAGCCGTCCATCACCTTCGCGACGACGTCCTTGGGCTTCGGGTCCGACTGGTTCGAGCCGACCGAGACGCTCTTGGCGTCACCGCCGGATCCGGAGTCGGAGTCGCCGCAGCCGGCGAGCAGACCGGTGCCGAGCAGCGCTCCCGCGCCGGCCGCGCCGGCGAGCAGCGAGCGCCGGTTCAGGCCGGCGACGGACGGGGGTACGAGCCGGGCGAGGTATTCGGCTTGCGAGCGGGGACGGGACATGGTGCCTCCTGCGTGGAAGAGGTGCGCTGCGCTCATGGACCGTGATCGTTGGCGGTGAGCGGTGTCGTGTCGGTCGCGGTAGATCCACCGAGAATCCACACGTCCGAACACAAACAGCCGGTGGCGCTTGAAGCTACCCCTTGGCGCGGCGCTGTCAAGGGGGCAAAAAGGCGACGCCGTCGGCGGTTAGGCGGGGCAAAGAGCCGGTAAACGTTGGAACTTCAGTCGATGTTGGAAAGTGTTGACTTGGGTGCTGTTCGGGGGCAACCTCTGCTGTCATGCGGAACTGGCACGGCGAGGGCATCTGGTACGGCGCCGACTACAACCCGGAGCAGTGGCCCGAGCAGACGTGGACCGAGGACGTCGAACTCATGCGACGGGCCGGCGTCAATCTGGTCTCGGTCGGCATCTTCTCCTGGGCCCTGCTGGAGCCCACCCCCGGTCGGTACGTCTTCGACTGGCTGGACCGGGCGATCGACCTGCTGCACGACGGCGGCATCAGCGTCGACCTGGCCACCGCCACCGCCAGCCCGCCACCGTGGCTGGCGCACCGGCACCCGGAGACGCTGCCCCGCCGCGCCGACGGCACGGTGCTCTGGCCCGGCGGCCGGCAGGCGTACTGCCCCAGCTCGCCGGTGTTCCGGGACCACTCGCTCGCCCTGGTCGAGGCGGTCGCCCGGCGGTACGCGCGCCACCCCGCCGTCGTGCTCTGGCACGTCTCCAACGAACTCGGCTGCCACAACGTGCACTGCTACTGCGACGTCAGCGCCGAGGCGTTCCGCGGCTGGCTGCGCGAGCGCTACGGCGACCTGGACTCGCTCAACGCCGCCTGGGGCACCGCGTTCTGGAGCCAGCGCTACCACGACTGGGCCGAGATCAACCCGCCGCGTACCGCGCCGACGTTCGCCAACCCCACCCAGCAGCTGGACTTCCTGCGGTTCTCCTCCGACGAGCAGCGCGCCCAGCTGCGCGCCGAGCGGGAACTGCTGAACCGGCTCGTCCCGCAGCCGGTCACCACGAACTTCATGATCGGCACCGGCATCAAGTACCTGGACTACCACTCCTGGGCCGCCGACGTGGACGTGGTCGCCAACGACCACTACCTCACCGCCGCCGACCCGCAGCCGCAGGTCAACCTGGCGCTCGCGGCCGACCACACCCGGGGCGTGGCAGGTGGCGCGCCCTGGCTGCTGATGGAGCACTCCACCAGCGCCGTCAACTGGCAGCCCCGCAACGTGGCCAAGACACCCGGTCAGATGCGCCGCAACAGCCTCGCCCACGTCGCGCGCGGCGCCGACGGCGTGCTGTTCTTCCAGTGGCGGGCCTCCCGGGCCGGCGCGGAGAAGTTCCACTCCGCGCTGGTGCCGCACGCCGGCCCGGACACCAAGGTGTTCCGCGAGGTCTGCCGGCTCGGCGCCGACCTGCGCGCGCTCGCCGAGGTACGCGGCAGCCGCGTCGACGCCGACGTGGCCATCCTCTTCGACTACGAGGCGTGGTGGGGCGCCGAACTCGACTCCCACCCGAGCGTCGACGTCACCTACACCGACCGGTTGTCCGCGCTGCACGCCGCGCTCTGGCGGGCCGGGATCACCGCCGACGTGGTGCACCCCTCGGCCGACCTGTCCCGCTACCGGCTCGTCGTGGTTCCCACGCTCTACCTCGTCCGCGACGCCGACGCCGACGCGCTGCGCCGGTTCGTGGAGGCCGGCGGCACCGCTGTGGTCACCTACTTCAGCGGCATCGTCGACGAGCACGACCACATCCGGCTCGGCGGCTACCCCGGCGCGTACCGCGACCTGCTCGGCGTACACGTCGAGGAGTTCTTCCCGCTGCGGGCCGGCGAGACGGTACGCCTCGACGACGGCGCCCGCGCCGACGTGTGGACCGAGTGGCTGCACGCCGAGGGCGCGGAGGTGCTGGCCGCGTACGCCGACGGGCCCCTGCCCGGCGTGCCGGCGCTGACCCGCAACACCGTCGGCGCGGGCGCGGCCTGGTACGTCGGCACCCGGCTCGACGACGAGGCCACCGACCGGCTGGTGGCCCGGTTGCTGGCCGAGGCCGGCGTCCGGCCGCCGGTGAGCGCGCCGACCGGGGTGGAGGTGGTCCGCCGCCGCGCGGAGGACCGGAGCTGGCTGTTCCTGATCAACCACACCACCGAGCCGGTACGGTTGCCGGTCACCGGCGTCGAGCTGCTCGGCGGCGCCCGCTGCGACGGCGAGCTGGAGGTGCCGGCGGGGGAGGTGGCGGTGGTCCGCGAGGAGCCCGCGCCGGCGCCCGTGAGCGCCTGACCGCAACCCTGCCGTTCGCGCCGATGGAGGTCCACATGCTCGCCCAGCAACGGCAGAGCGCCATCCTGGAGTTGATCCGCCAGAGTGGCGGCGTCCGGGTCAGTCACCTGGTCAGCCGCTTCGGGGTGTCCGACATGACGATCCGCCGCGACCTCGAGGTGCTGGCCGAACGCGGCCTGATCGACAAGGTGCACGGCGGCGCGACGCTCGCCGGTCCCGGCTCCACCGAGGAGCCCGGCTTCGCCGCCAAGTCGGTCCGCCAGCAGGCCGAGAAACGCGCCATCGTGGAGCGGGCCGCCGGCCTGGTCGAACCGGGGATGGCGGTGGCGCTGTCCGCCGGCACCACCACCGCCGCGCTGGCCGCGCGGCTGGCCGAGGTACGCGGGATCACTGTGGTCACCAACTCGATACCGGTGGCCGACGCGCTCTACCAGAACCCCCGCGCCGATCAGACAGTCGTGCTGACCGGCGGCATCCGTACCCCGTCGGACGCGCTGACCGGCCCGGTCGCCGAGGCGGCGATAGCCGCGCTCAACGTCGACCTGCTCTTCCTCGGCGTGCACGGGATGAGCCCGCGCACCGGGTTCACCACGCCGAACCTGCTGGAGGCGGCGGTGAACCGGCGGCTGATCGGTTCCGCCCGGCGGCTGGTGGTGCTGGCCGACCACACCAAGTGGGAGACGATCGGCATCGCCACCATCGCGCCGCTGGAGGAGGCCGACATGCTGATCACCGACAGCGGCCTGTTGCCGGAGGCCCGACGCCAACTCGGCGAGCAGGTCGGCGAACTGGTGGTGGTCCGGGCGGACTGAGTCCACGACCTGCCTCACAGCCACTTCTCAGTCGCGGCATTTAGGGTGCCCTGACGAAGCGTCCGACGGTCCATGTCGGAATGCAGTTCAGCGGGAGTGACCGATGGTCTTCAAGAAGATGTTGAGCGCGTTCGGCGTGGGTGGCCCGAGCGTCGACACGGTGCTCACCAACCCGAACACCCGGCCCGGGCTGACCCTGGACGGTCACGTCAACCTGGTCGGCGGCGACAGCCCGGCGCGGATCGAGCAGATCAACCTCGGCCTGGTCACCCGCGTCGAGATCGAGAGCGGCAACCACGAGTACGCGGGCGTCATGGAGTTCCACCGGCTGCCCGTCAGCGGCGCGTTCGATCTGGCGCCGAAGCAGCAGCTGTCGATCCCGTTCCAGATGCCGGTGCCGTGGGAGACCCCGATCACCGACGTCTACGGCCAGCGGCTGCACGGCATGACCATGGGCCTGCGTACCGAGCTGGCGGTGGCCCGCGCCGTCGACAAGTCCGACCTGGACCAGGTGTCCGTGCACCCGCTGCCGGTCCACGAGCGCATCCTGGAGGCGTTCCAGGCGCTCGGTTTCCGGTTCAAGCACGCCGACCTGGAGCGGGGCCACATCTACGGCGTGCCGCAGACGCTGCCGTTCTACCAGGAGATCGAGTTCTTCGCCGCGCCGCAGTACGCGCAGACGGTCAACGAGGTCGAGCTGACGTTCGTGACCAGCCCGCAGGGCGTCGAGGTGATCCTGGAGTGCGACAAGCGGGGCGGCTTCCTCAGCCCCGGGCACGACGTGATCGGCCGCTACTCGGTCCCGCACACCGACGCCGCCCGTACCGACTGGGTGCAGGTCGTCGACGGCTGGCTGCGGGAGACCACCGGCCGCTACGGCAGCATGCGCGCCCAGGGCTTCGGCATGCCGCACCACGGCGGCCACGGCTACCCGGGTCACCACGGCTACGCCGGCCACGGGCGGCGCGGCCCGGGCATGGGCGGCGTCATCGCGGGCGCCGCGCTGGGCGTCGCCGGCGGCATGATCGCCGGCGAGATGCTCGACGACGCCTTCGACGGCGGCGGCGACGACTTCGGGGACTTCGGCGAGGAGTGAGCAGAGGCGACGACGCCCCCGGGACGGATCCCGGGGGCGTCGCCGTTCGCGCGGCGTCGGATCAACGTCCGCGGCGCTCCTTGCCGGAGCGGCGCGCGCTGCCCGCCTTCGACAGGCCACGGCTGACCAGGTACGCGCCGGTCAGCGCGGTCAGGTACCACCAGGCCTGGTTCGGGTTGTTGATGTTCAGGCCGTTGGCGGTGGTGCCCTTCCAGAACGCGGCGATCACCACGAGCGCGACCGCTGCGGCGTACACCCAGAACTCGGTGGTCAGGAACGCCTGCTTCGTCTCCGTACCCGGGGACGGCATGTTCTCCCGGTGACCGTCGTGCATCGACGGCATGTGCCGGGTCGACGTGTCCTGCATGCTCGACCGGTTCTGGACGTCGGACATCGGCCGGTTCATCGGCCTGGTGGATGCAGCCTGCGTGCTCATCTGGTCCTCCTCAGGATTTGATGAGTCGTTAACCTGCACACCCTCGCCCCGCTACCGCAGGTCGGCCACGGCGCGGTTCGCGCTCTGTGGCGGGGGCACCCTGGGTCTACCCGAGGCCGGAGACAAGGTAACCGCCGGTCGCCGTCGAATGGCCACCACGCTCGGCCTCGCAGCCGGAACCGGACACGAGGGCGCACACCGGTCCTCCCGCCGCCGGTTCCGGTTTCAGCCACCCACCCTCGGGCACGCAACACCGATACCCCGAGAGAGCTGCGAGGTGGTTGACGTGCGTGAGGACGACATGCGGCAGGACGCCGCCCGGCGGGCCGAGCAGCGGGTCGCCGGCGGCGTGTACGGCGACGGCGCGCTGGACGAGATCACCGTGCCGCAGACCGACGTGGAACGGATGCGGCAGGAACTCGACCCGGACGACCCGGCGGACGTACCCGTCGACCCGACGGTGCTGCGCGACGGCGGACCGACCCGGGGTCAGGGCGCGGTGACCACGACCGGTGGCACGGCCGGCCCGGCCAGTGTGCGCCGGTTGGCCCGGCAGCCCGAGAAGCACCCGGGCAAGGTGGCCCCGACGACGACCGGGGACGCGGGTACGGGTGGCCTGAGCACCCCGGCCGGTGGCTCCACGAGCGACAATTCGGCCACCGGCGCGCAGGTGGGCAACTTCACCAACAATCGCCCTAATCCGGGCTGACCGAGGCAGCACGGCAAGGGCGGGACGGCCTCCGGCCGCCCCGCCCTTGCGCACCCGCCACTTCGCCGAAGTGGCGCAGTCAGCACGGCCATGATGTAGCAACTTCCCCGTTCTGGTGCGAGGGTCGCCAGTTCGGCGGGGTGGTGTGGTCGGGGCGGGTGTGATGCAGCAACTTCCCCGATCTGGTGCGCGTAACCGCCACTCCGGCGAACTGGCGCGAACAGGCCACCCGGACACACGCCCCCGTCCGCCGCCCCCAAGCCCGCACTCGCCGATCTTGCACTTCCGACCCGAAAAATGTCCGTTTGATGGCGCTTTTCCGGGGCCGCAACTCCATGATCGCCGAGCGGGGCGAGGGGCGAGAGTGGGCACGGCGGGACATGGGGCAGCACGTGCTCGGCCCGGCCGATCATGAAGTTGGCGGCCGACTTGGAGATCGACAAGGCCGCCAACTTCATGATCAACGGGGCGGAGGCGGAGGCGGTCAGGGGGTGCGGAGGATGCCCAGGCGCTGGGTGGCTCTTGTCAGGGCCACGTAGAGGTCACTGTGGCCCCTCGGGGACTCGGACACGATGCGGGCCGGGTCGACCACCAGCACCGAGTCGAACTCCAGGCCCTTGGCCTGCTCGGTGGTCAGCACCACCACCCGGTTCGCCAGCTCGGGCTGCTCACCCACTGTCGCCTCCGGCAGCGCCGCCACCACCGCGCCGCCCAGCTCGTCCACCCGACCGGTGGGCACCAGCACGCCGAGCCGCCCGTCGCCGAGCGACGCGGCCTCCCGGGCGGTCGCCTCGACCAGTTCGACCACGAGGCGGTCCGCCGGCACGGTCCGGTCCCACGGCGGTACGCCGGTGGCGCGTACCGAGCGGGGTGGCCGCAGCGCCCTGTCGATCTCGGCGAGCACGTCGGCGGCGACCGCCATGATCTCGGCCGGGGTGCGGTAGCTGACCGTGAGTTCCTCCAGCCGCCACCGGTCCGCCACGTACGGGGCGAGCGCCTCGCCCCACGACGGCGTGCCGGCGAGCGCGCCGGTCTGCGCCACGTCGCCGACGATCGTCATGGACCGGCTGGGGCAGCGGCGCATCAGCAGCCGCCACGCCATCGGCGACAGCTCCTGCGCCTCGTCCACGATGACGTGCCCGAACGCCCACGTCCGGTCGGCGGCGGCGCGCTGGGCGGTGGTGAGCCGGTCGGACTCCTCCTGCCGTTCGGAGAGCCGGTCGGCGTCGATCAGGTCGGTGACGCCGAGGATCTCGCCGCCGTCTGCCTCGTCCTCGACGTCGATGGAGCGGGAGCCGCGCCAGATCTCCAGCACGCCCTCGGCGTACTCGCGTTCCAGCGCCCGGATCCGCTCCCGCCGGGCGACGGCGGCGCGTTCGTCCTCGCCGAGCAGTTCGGCGGCCTCGTCCAGCAGCGGTACGTCGGCGGGCGTCCAGCCGCCCGGCTCGCGGTGCAGCGCGGCCCGTTCGGCGTCGGTGAGCATGGGCGCGGCGGTGGCGATCCGCTCCGGCGAGGCGTACAGGTCGGCGAGCAGGCGTTGCGGGGTGAGCACCGGCCACAGCTCGTCCAGCGCCGCGCGGATCTCCGGCTCCTCGCGCAGCTCACGGCGGATCTCCGCGCGGTCGGCCTCGGAGAGCAGGTTCTCCCCGCCGAGCGGGTCGGCGCCGATCCGCTCGGCCACCTGGTCGGCGAGCGCGTGGACGATCTCCACGTCGAACAGGGCGCGGGCCAGGTTGTGCGGGCGGCCGGTGCGGCGTACCCGGTCGCGGGCCTGCCGCACGGTGTCCGGGTCGAGCGTCAGCACCTCCCGCTGCGGCAGTTCGATGGTGACCGGCTCGTCGGGCACCCACTGCCGGTCGCGGACCGCCGCGGCGAGCACGTCGGCCAGCACCGCGCGGCCCTTGAGCGCCGCGGTGGTGGCGGGCTCCGCGCGGCGCGCGTGCACGCCGGGGAACAGGTCTGCCTGGGTACGCAGCAGCACGCCGGTCTCGGCCAGCGTGGGCAGCACCTGGGAGATGTAGCGCAGGAACGTGGCGTTCGGGCCGACCAGCAGCACACCGCGGGTGGAGAGCTGCTGGCGGTGGGTGTAGAGCAGGTACGCGGCGCGGTGCAGCGCCACCGCCGTCTTGCCGGTGCCGGGCCCGCCCTGCACCACCATCACGCCGGGCAGGTCGGCGCGGATGATCCGGTCCTGCTCGGCCTGGATAGTCTCGACGATGTCGCGCATCCGGCCGGTCCGCCCGGCGTTGAGCGCGGCGAGCAGTGACGCCTCGCCGGTCAGCTCCTCGTGCGCGGTGGGGGAGGCGGCGGTGATGTCCAGCACCTCGTCGTTGAGCCCGGTCACCTTCCGGTCGCGGGTACGCAGGTGCCGACGGCGGCGTACGCCCTGCGGGTTGGCGGCGGTGGCCAGGTAGAACGGCCGGGCGGCGGGGGCGCGCCAGTCCATCAGCAGCGGGTCGTAGTCGCCGGAGGAGTCGAAGATCCCGATCCGGCCGATGTAGCGGACCGCGCCGTCGTCGTCGTCGAGGCGGCCGAAGCACAGGCCGCTCTCCACGGCGGAGAACTGCTCGACCTGGTCGGCGTACATCGCCACGGTCGAGTCGCGCTGGGAGCGGGCCTGCTGCGTGCCGCCGGTGTGACGCAACTCCTCGTCGAGCCGCCGGGCGGCCTGTTCCCGCATGCCGTCCAGCCGGTCGTACAGCATCGAGACGTATTCCTGCTCGCGGCCGATCTCGTCGTCCTGGCGCAGGTCAGCCGACACGTCGGAGTGCGTTGACAATCCGGCTCCTCATTGACTAAAATTGCCGCAGGAATGGCATTCAGAAGCCATTCCTTTTTTGTGCCTGAACTGAGAAAGATAGCGCGTCGGCCGCCACCCGACCAAGCCCGGACACGACTCGGGGCCCGGTCGACGTCAGCCGACCGGGCCCCGGGCACGGCGATTCTCAGCCCTTGGCCGCCTGGTAGAGCCGCTCCGGCGTGACCAGACCGGCGATCACTCGGCCGTCGTCGGTCAGCAGCACGCTGAACAGCTTGCCGCTGAGCAGCCGGCCGCTGCCCCAGTCGCCGCTGACCTTGGGCAGGTCACCGAGCACCTGCGTGAGCATCTGGGCGTCCGGCGCGTCCGCGCCGGGCTTCGCGCCGTCGCCGGTCGCCGCGTCGCCGATCTTGGCGACCACCACGGTGGTCCAGCCGGTGCCGACGGTACGCACGTCCGGCTTCTCGGCGTCCTTGCGATCGAACCGCTTACCCGCCGGTCCGGGCCGCTCGCCCTCGGTCGCCTCGGTGACCTTCACGCCGGGCGGCGGGTTGAACCGGAACTGGTCGGCCTCGGGCGTGCGGAAGTCGACCTGGGTGAACGCCACCTGGAACGCGGGCTCGTCCTGCCCGTCGGCGAGCACCTGCAGACGCAGCGGCACGTGCTCCTTCGCGTCCAGCGCGATCCGGACCTGGTGGACCAGGGACGCCTTGTCGCGCGGCGTGAGCACCAGCTCGTACGCGTCCCGCCCGGCCACTGTGGCGGTGCGGCCGACGGTGACCGCGGTGGTCGGGTCGATCGCCTCCAGCGCCCGGTCCGCGGCGTCGGCCGGGGTGGCCGGCACGGTGGCCCGGTCCGGCGCGTCGGCCGGCAGCACCCGGTGCGTGGCGGTGTTCTCCCGGCTGTTCCAGGTCCACACGTCGCGGCCGTTGCGCAGGATGTCCTGCTCGCCGAGCGTGTCGACCAGCGCGAGCCGCTGCCGGTCCTCGCCGCCGTACCAGACGCGCAGCGTGTGCGTACCGGAGACCAGGCCGGCCAGGTCGTTGCCGGTGGCCTGGCCGGCGAGCGCGGCGATCGGCGGCAGGCCGAGGTCGGCGCGCTGCACCACGGTGCCGGAGAGCCCGTCCAGGCGGGACGTGCGCAGGTCTTCCAGGAGCTGGGCGGCGCTGCGCGGCGGCAGCGCGGGGTCGGCGCCGGCGGCGAACGTGCCGACGGCGGCGCCACCGCCGATCACGGCGACCCCCGCGGTCACCGGGACCAGCCAGCGCAGCACGGCGCGGTTCTTCATCACGGACATAGTGTGCACCTCCTGCGCACCATGCTGCGCGAGCGTCGCTGTGACCACGCTGAGGAGATCCCCTACGGGTGACCCCATGGTGGCACGCTGGACCGGTGCGGTTGCTGGTGGTGGAGGACGAGACGCGGCTCGCGGCGGCGCTGCGCCGGGGTCTGTCGGCGGAGGGTTTCGCGGTGGACGTGGCGGCGACCGGCCCGGCCGGGCTGGACGCGGCCCGGCACGGCGAGTACGACGCGATGATCCTCGACGTGATGCTGCCCGGCCTGTCCGGCTACGAGGTGGTGCGCCGGCTGCGCGCCGAGCAGCGCTGGCTGCCGGTGCTGATGCTGTCGGCCAAGGACGGCGAGTACGACCAGGCCGACGGCCTGGACTGCGGCGCCGACGACTACCTGACCAAACCCTTCTCGTACGTGGTGCTGCTGGCCCGGCTGCGGGCGCTGCTGCGTCGCGGCGCGCCCCGGCGGCCGACCGTGCTCACCGTCGGCGACCTGCGCCTCGATCCGGCCCGCCGCCGGGTCACCCGGGCCGACGCCGAGGTGGTGCTGACCAGTCGCGAGTACGCGCTGCTGGACTATCTGATGCGCCGCCCCGGCGAGGTGGTCTCCAAGACCGAGCTGCTGGACCACGTCTGGGACGCCTCGGTCGACACCGCCCCGAACGCGGTGGAGGTCTACGTCGGCTACCTGCGCCGCAAGATCGGCCGGGAACGGCTGGAGACGGTACGCGGCGCGGGCTACCGGCTGGCCACGTGAGCTGGGTACGCGGGCCGCTGCCGCGCCTCGGCCTGCGGGCCCGGCTGCTCGCGCTCGGTGTGCTGGGGCTGGCGGTCGGGTTCGCGTTCGGCGGGACGCTGCTGGTCGGCGCGCTGGGCTGGACGCTGCAGCGCTCGGTGGACGAGGAGGCGCTGCGTACCGCCGACGCGGTGGCGCTGCTCACCGCCGAGGACGCGCTGCCGGACCCGCTGCCGGTGGCCGGCGGGCAGTTGCGGGTGCAGGTGGTCGACGTTCAGGGCCGGATCCGGGCCGCCTCGATCGACGCGGACCGCCTGGTGCCGATGCTCGGCCCGGACGAGCTGCGGCCCGGGCAGCGGCAGCGGCTGGTGGTGGACGGGCGGCGCGCCGGCATGCCCGGCCCGGTCCGGGTGGTCACGGTGCCGGCCGGCACGCCGCAGGAGCCGCGTACGGTGCTGGTCGCCAAGTCGCTCACCGACGTGCGGCACAGCCTGCGCGTGGTCCGCAACCTGCTGCTGGTGGGCTTCCCGCTGCTGGTTGCCGGGCTGGGCGTGGTGGCCTGGCGGGTGGTGGGCGCGACGCTGCGACCGGTCGAGCAGTTGCGCAGCGGCGCCGCCGAGATCACCGGGCGGGCCGGCGCGGAGCGGCTGCCCGTACCGGCCGGGCAGGACGAGATCCACCGGCTCGCGGTCACGCTCAACGACATGCTGGACCGGCTGGCCGCGTCCCGGGACCGGCAGCGGGCGTTCGTCGCCGACGCCGCGCACGAGCTGCGCAGCCCGCTGACGAACATGCGTACCGAACTGGAGGTGGCCCGGCGGCTCGGCGACGACACCGACTGGCCGGCGGTCGCCGACGACCTGCTCGCCGACACCGAGCGGCTCAGCCGCCTGGTGGACGACCTGCTGCTGCTGGCCCGCCTGGACGAGCAGGACGCCCGCCCGGCGCCGGTGGGCCCGGTGGAGCTGGGCGAGCTGGCGCGCGCGGTGGCGGCCCGCTACCCGTCGCCGCCGCTGCGGCTGACGCTCCCGGACGGGCCGCTGTGGGTCGAGGGGGACGCGGGGGAGTTGCGCCGGGTGCTGGTGAACCTGGTGGACAACGCGCTGCGGCACGCGCGTACCGGCGTGGAGCTGGCCGTGAGCGGGCCGGACGGGGCGTACCACCTGGTCACGGTGACCGACGACGGGCCGGGCGTCCCGGCGGCGGACCGGGAGCGGGTGTTCGCCCGGTTCACCCGGCTGGACGACGCGCGGGCCCGCGACGCGGGCGGCGCGGGCCTGGGCCTGGCGATCGTGCGTGAGCTGGTGCGCCGGGCCGGCGGCGCGGTGGAGCTGGCCGACGCGACGCCGGGCGCCGCCGCGCCGGGGCTGCGGGCGACGGTACGGCTGCCCGCGCTGGCCGAGCCGGAGCCGGAGTGAGCGGTCAGCGGCGGCGTGTGGTGCAGACCGGGCCGGTGCGGGCGACGGTGTCGGTGGACCAGACGAGCGCGACGGTGAAGCAGTAGTCGGTGGTGCGGTCGAGCCCGTAGGCGATGTAGTCGGCCGACCCGGCGGGCAGCGTGGCGAACGTGCCCTGCGGCTGCCCGGCACGGCCGCCGGCGACCACCACCGGTCCTTCCGCGCCGGCCGGGTACGTCCAGCTCAGCACGATGCTGTCGCGGCGGTCGGTGAGCGTGAAGCTGCCGGGCGGGGTACCGGGCTTGGCGGCGGCGGGAGTGGACGGCGCGGGACCGGCGGAGGTGGGCGGCGGCGCGCTGGACGCCGGTGCGCCGGTGGCCGGTGGCGGGGTGTCGCGGCGGTCGTCCACCCGGGACACTCCGGCGATCACCGCGATGGTGCCGAGCAGCAGCGCCACCACCACGCCGAGCACCACGAGCGGCAGCCAGGGCAGTGTGCGCCGCTCGGCGGCCGGTGGCCGGGGTACGTGCACCGGCAGGTAGCGCGACGGCGGCTCGGGCGGGGCCGGTGGCACCCGGCGTACGCCGTCCGGCTCGTCGCCGGTGAGCCCGACCACGGTGGGCGGCAGCGGGTCCGCGCCGGGGCGCCACAGCTGGTCGGCCGGCTCGTCGGGCGGCCACGGGTAGTCGTCGAGCGCGTCGGCGTCGGCGTCGGGCGCGGTACGCGGCGTCGGCACGTGCGCGGTCTCGGCGGCCCGGCCGGGCGGGTGGTAGAGCGGCGTCTCGACCGGCTCGTCCAGCGCGGGCGGGCTGTACGGCGGCAGGTCGTGCGGCCCTTCGTCCTGCGGGGGGACCCGCGCGGCGGGCACCACCGGCGTGGTCCGGGCGGGCGGCGGCTCGGGAGCGGGCGCGGGCGGGGGCGCGGGGCAGACGTGGTCCGGGTCGGCGGCGGCGCGGGCCAGCCCGGCCACCTGGGCGGCGAGCGGGTCGTCGGGGTCCAGGTGCAGGCGGCACAGCTCCTCGGCGAGCGTCAGGTGCTCGTGCGCCTCGGCGTACCGGCCGCAGTCGCGTTCCATCGCGCCGAGCTTCGCCAGCATCTTGATGCCGCTGGGGTGGCCGTCGCCGTAGACCTCCCGGTGCAGCTCCCAGGCGTCCTGCAACCGGTCGCGCGCCACCTCGCACTGGCCGCGCGCGTACTCCACGGTGGCCAGGTCGGCGTGCGCGGCGAGCACCCGCTGCGATTCCGGGCCGTCGCGGGCGGTCAGCTCGATGATGACGTCGGAGTAGAGCCGGGCGGCCCGGGCGTCGCTGCCGACCCGGTGCAGCACCGCGGCGAGCGTCGCGGCGGCGGTGACTGTGCGCTCGTCGGAGCGGCCGAACAGCCGGGTGGCGGCCGCGTACGCGAACGCGGCCCAGCCGCGGGCGGAGTGCGGCTCGCCGAGCGCGACGAGCACCCGGGCCTGGAGTCCGGCCGCCTCGGCCAGTTCGGGGGAGGCGTTGTCGGGGCGGGGATCGGCGTCGCTGAGCGCGTCGGCGAGCAGCCGCTCCGCGCCGGTGAGGTCGCCTTCGGACACCAGTTGGTGCGCCTGGACGGTCAGGTCAGCGAAGCCGGAGGACACGCCCCATCGTGCTCGTCCGGCGACGGTATGTACAAGACCCGGAGTGGATCAGTTTGGTCCCGAATCCGTCAAGTGGTCGGCGAGCGTCTCGCTGATCCGGCGTAGCTGGTCGACCTGGGCCGGGCTGAGCGCGTCGAACAGGTGCCGACGTACCCCCTCGACGTGGCCGGGCGCGGCGGCGGCCAGGGTGGCGAAGCCGGTGTCGGTGAGCACGGCGATCTGCCCGCGCCGGTCGGTGGGGCAGTCCTCGCGGCGGATCCACCCGGACGCCTCCAGCCGGGCGGCGGCGTGCGAGAGCCGGCTGCGCGAGGAGCCGGTGAGCTCGGCCAGCTCGCTCATCCGCAGCCGCCGGTCCGGGGCCTCGGAGAGGCGGACCAGGATCTCGTAGTACGCGTGCGGCATGCCCGCGTCGCGTTGCAGCTCGCGGTCGAGCGCGTCCATCAGCGCCCGGGAGGCGGTCAGGAAGGCGCGCCAGGTCCGCTGCTCGTCGGGGTCCAGCCACCGGGTCATGACGCCCATCATAGCGCCGATAGTTGAACGCTCAACAAAACCGGGGTACGGTCGGTGGCATGGGCATCCACCGACTCAACCACGCCGTCCTCTACGTCAGTGACCTGGAGCGCAGCGTCGCCTTCTACCGCGACGTGCTGGGCTTCCGGCGGGTCCCGATGACGCCCGAGGGCTTCCGCGGCGCCGCGTTCCTCCAGGCGCCCGACTCCACCAACGACCACGACCTCGGGCTGTTCGAGATCGGCGCGGCGGCCGGGGCCTCCCAGGCCGGCCGGGCCACCGTCGGCCTCTACCACCTGGCCTGGGAGCTGGACACGCTCGACGAGCTGGGCGCCACCGCCGAGCGGCTGGCCGCCGCCGGAGCGCTGGTCGGCGCGTCCGACCACGGCACCACCAAGAGCCTCTACGGCCGCGACCCGGACGGCCTGGAGTTCGAGATCGTCTGGATCGTCCCGGCCGAGCTGCTCGACGACGCCGCGCTGGCCGCGCGTACCCGCATCGGGCGGCTCGACCTGGACCGCGAGCGGCAGCGCTACGGCGGGCAGACCCGCGGCGGCGTGGGCATCTCCGTCCCGGTCTGAGCGGGGTTCACGGCCGGTCCCGCCGCGCCGTGCGGTAGAAACGGCACCATGTCGACCGACGCCGTCCTGCGCGAGCTGCTCGTCCGCCAGCTCGACCACTGGCTCCCCGCCGCGCTGCACCGGGCGCGGCGGGCCACGCTCGCGCTCGCGTACGCCGGGGGTGACGCCACCGGCGCGGAGGAGGCGTTGCGGGTGGTGGCCGAGTTCGCCGACCGGCTGCGCGGGCGGCGGCTGACCGTGCTGGTGGTGGCCGACGACGGCACCGACCTGGCGACGCGGCTCGGCGCCGCCGAGGCCGCACTGCCGGCCGACGTCGCCGTGCACCTGGTGCCCGGCGGACCGGACCGGCTGCCGGTGGCGCTCAAGGCCGCGGGCGCGGCCGGCGCGCCGCTGCTCACCGTGGCCGACGGCGCCGACCCGGACCCGGCCCTGCTCGCCGCCGCCGCGTCCGGCCGCCCGGCCGAGCTGCTGCTGGTCACCGCGCCCGGCCGGTCGCTGCGCCCGGCGCTGAGCGCCGCCGGGTTCCCGCTCGCCACCGAGGTCGAGCTGGTGCCCGACGGGGACGCCCCGGCGCGGCTGCTCGGCTACGCCACCGGCTCCGACAAGGGGCTGGAGACGGTCAAGGACGCGCTCTGGGCGGTCGACGAGTACGCCGGGGTGCGCTACCGCGACCCGGCCGACCCGCAGGGGCGGCTGCTCGACATCTCGCTCGACCCCGAGCCCGGCCCGCTGCGCCGCGAGCTGCTGGCCGAGCTGGCCCGCTCCGGTCCGCGTACGGTCACCGAGCTGCGCCGCTTCGCCACCACCTCGACCGTCTACCGGGCCGCCGACGCCAACCGGGCGCTGGGCTCGCTGCTCGCCTCCGGCGCGGTGACCCGCGACCCCGAGCACGGCCGGCTGGGCGGGGACGTGTCGATCAGCGCCGTCCCGCACGCTGGGTCATCTGCTTGACCACTATCGACGCCCCGGTGGCGACCACGCCGATGCTGAACACCATCTGCGCGCACACCGCCACCCGGGCGATCTGGCCCTGGGCGTGCACGTCGCCGTAGCCGACGGTGGTGAGGGTGGCCAGCGCGAAGTAGAGCGCGTCGACCCGGGTCCGCAGGCCGACGAACTCGCCGGGCCGGGTGTTCGCCACCACGTAGTCGCCGAGCGCGAAGACCAGCAGCCCGGCGATCAGCGCGACCGCGAGCCGGGTGAGCGCCCGGTCCTCGTCCCGGCCGGTCGGCTGGTCCTTGACGAGCTGCCGGCGTACCTGGCCGGTGACCAGGAACGCGATCACGGCCACCAGCACCGCTGTGCCCGCCGAGCGCAGGACCAGCCGCAGGCCGTTCGGATCGGCCTCGACCGGCACCAGGAAGTAGCCGACGAGCATGAGCAGGCAGGCCGCCACGGCCCGCCGTCGTGTCCGCCGCAGGGACAGGTCCGCCATGCCGCGATTCTCCGGTCGCCGGAGCGTCGCGGCCGGCGGAACAGGAAAAGCCGGTGCGGACGACGATCGGGGCGCCGGCCAGCAGCCGGCGCCCCGATCCACGTCCGGGTGTCAGGCCCGGGTCTTGTCCTGCTTCCACGACAGCGGCCCCGGAAGGTCCACGCGGTGGGCGCGGGTGTTCGAGTTCCAGGACCAGCGGCCGATCTTGATGCTCCACGACGAGAAGCCGTTCTGGGTGAAGTGGAGGATCAGCGGCCCGTACTTCTTACGCTTGCGGAACTGGACGCCCATCGGGGGTGCCTCCTTCGTCTCCCTGCCTCTGCAGTCGTCTCCATGCCTTCGCGGCAACGAACATGCCCGGATCGACGATTCGCGAAACCCTGCCCGGTCCGCTCTGGACGGTGGGACTGCCGCCCGGCAAAATCTCTATCCAACGGGTAGGTGTTAAGGAGTCGTAAATGCTGGTGGAGGCAGGTCGTAACAAAGCCAGCGACGAAAGTCTCACTGAATGGAAGGGCATTGACCGGCATGGAGAGCGGTCGGCAGCATGAGGACATGTCGCAGCGGAACGAGCTCCTCCTCACCGCTCGCGTGCACGTCGACCTGGTCCGGCACGCGAGCGCGCTCTGTTGAGCCGAGTGCTCGTCGTTCCCTCTCCGCCCGTCCGTTCCCGCCGCCGGCGCACCGTGGCCCGGCGCGGTACGGCGTGCTCTCCCGCCCCGCGCGGGCCCCCTCCACCGCATCGTGGACAGATCAGGAGACTCCGCCATGCCCCCGACCCGATCGCCGCGGCGTGCCCTCACCGCCGCCGTCGCCCTGCTCACCCTCACCCTCACCACCGCCTGCGGCGCCGACGCCGCCGACGGCGCACAGACCCGGCAACTGCGCTACCAGGGCTCGGTCGGCCAGGTGACCCTCCCCGAACTCGCCGCCGACCTCGGCTACCTCGGCGACGTCACGCTCGACTGGATCGGCAACGTCACCGGCGGCCCGGCCGACATCCAGGCCACCGCCACCGGCCAGAGCGACTTCGGCGGCGCGTTCAACGGCGCGATCGTCAAGCTCCAGACCGCCGGCGCCCCGATCACCGCCGTGGTCAGCTACTACGGCTCCGACGCGCAGACCTTCCAGGGCTACTACGTGCTCGACGACAGCCCGATCCGCGGCCGGCGCGACCTGATCGGCAAGCGGGTCGGCATGAACACGCTCGGCGCGCACGCCGAAGCCGTCCTGCGTACCTGGTTGGCCCGGGGCGGCCTCACCGCCGCCGAGATCGGCAAGGTCGAGCTGGTCGCGCTGCCGCCGGTCAACACCGAGCAGTCGCTGCGCGCCCGGCAGATCGACGTCGCCGTGCTCGGCGGCGTGATCCGCGACAAGGCGGTGGCGGGTGGCGGCATCCGCACCGTCTTCACCGACTACGAACTGCTCGGCGCGTTCAGCGCCGGCAGCTACGTCTTCCGCGACGACTTCCTCACCCGTAACCCGGAGACCGTCCGCACGTTCGTCACCGCGGTGGGCAAGGCGATCGAGTGGGCGCGCACCCAGCCGCGCGAGACGGTGGTGGCCCGGCTCAAGGCGATCATCGCCGAGCGCGGGCGCAACGAGGACACCACGCTCGTCGAGTACTGGAAGTCCAGCGGCGTCGCCGAACCCGGCGGCCTCATCACCGACCGGGAGTTCGCCACCTGGATCGACTGGCTGGCCGACACCGGCGAACTCAAGGGCGAGCGGCCGAACCCGTCCGACCTCTACACCAACCGGTTCAACGCCGCCGCGACCCCCGGTGGTGGCGCGTGAGCACCGACAAGATCCTCTTCGACCGGGTGCGCAAGGTCTTCCCGGGCCGGCGTGGCAGCGGCGGCGCGGTCACCGCGCTCGACGACCTCACCCTCGGGGTACGCCCCGGCGAGTTCCTCGTCGTCGTCGGCCCCAGCGGCTGCGGCAAGTCCACCCTGCTCGACCTGCTCGGCGGGCTGGCCACCCCGACCGCCGGGCAGGTGCTCGTGGACGGCCGCCCGGTCACCGGGCCCGGCCTGGACCGGGGCATCGTCTTCCAGCAGTACGCGCTGCTGCCCTGGCGCACCGCCGCCGGCAACGTCGCGTTCGGACTCGAGGCCAAGGGCCTGCCCCGCGCCGAGCGCGCCGAGCGGGTCGCGTACCACCTCGACCTGGTCGGGCTCACCGGCTTCGCCGACCGCTACCCGCACGAGCTGTCCGGCGGCATGAAGCAGCGCGTCGCCATCGCCCGCAGCCTCGCGTACGACCCGGACGTGCTGCTCATGGACGAGCCGTTCGCCGCGCTCGACGCGCAGACCCGCGACTCGCTGCAGGACGAGCTGGTGCGGATCTGGCAGGCCACCGGCAAGACGATCGTGTTCATCACGCACGGCATCGACGAGGCGGTGCACCTCGGTCAGCGGGTCGCCGTGATGACGTCCCGGCCCGGCCGGATCAAGCAGGTCATCGACATCGAGCTGGGCGACCGGGAGGCCGAGGAGGACGTCCGCTCCACCGGCGCGTTCCGCCACCACCGGCACCAGATCTGGACGCTGCTGCGCGACGAGGTACGCGCCGCGCAGTCCGCCGTACGCGAGGAGGCCCGCGTTGGTTGACGTCGCCGCACCACCGGCCCGGCCGGTGGCCGCCCCACCCGCCCCGGCCGTCGCGCCCCGCCGGCCCGGACGCCTGCTCGGCCTCGGCGGCCGGGCGCTGCACCGCAGCGCCGCGCTGCTGGCGCTGGCCGCGATCTGGGAGACGGCGCCCCGCGCCGGGCTGGTCGACCGAGTCTTCCTGCCGCCGCTGTCCGAGGTGCTCGCCGCCTGGTGGGAGCTGCTGCGCACCGGCCAGCTCGCCGACCACGTCGGCGCGAGCCTCACCCGCTCGCTGACCGGCTTGGCGCTCGCGGTGGTCACCGCCATCCCGCTCGGCCTGCTGATCGGCTGGTACCGGCCGCTCGCGGACCTGCTCAGCCCGCTGCTGGAGGTGTTCCGCAACACCGCCGCGCTGGCGCTGCTGCCGGTCTTCGTGCTCATCCTCGGGCTCGGCGAGACGTCGAAGATCGCCCTGGTGGTCTACGCCTGCTCCTGGCCGATCCTGCTCAACACCGTCGCCGGCGTGAAGGGCGTCGACCCGCTGCTGATCCGCTCGGCCCGCTCGATGGGGCTCAACCACCTGCGGCTGTTCCAGAAGGTGATCCTGCCGGCGGCCGTGCCGACCGTGTTCACCGGCGTCCGGCTCGCCGGGGCGTACTCGATCCTGGTGCTCGTCGCCGCCGAGATGGTCGGCGCCAAGGCCGGGCTCGGCTACCTCGTGAACTACGCGCAGTACAACTTCGCGATCCCCGACATGTACGCCGGGATCATCACCATCTCCGCCATCGGGCTGGTGGTCAACCAGCTCCTCGTCGCCGGGGAACGCCGCTTCTCCACCTGGCGCGTCGACGTCACCACCGCCTGAGAGGAACCGCCATGTCCCGGACCCTGCACCTCAACGCCTTCCTGATGGGTGTCGGCCACCACGAGGCGGCCTGGCGGCACCCCCGCGCCGACCCGGACCGCCTGGCCGACGTCCGCCACTTCCAGAACCTGGCCCGCATCGCCGAGCGGGGCACGCTCGACTCGGTGTTCCTCGCCGACGGGCTCGCCGTCGGACCGGCCGTACGGCACAACATCCAGGCCGTCTTCGAGCCGCTCACGCTGCTCGCCGCGCTCGCCACCGCGACCGAGCACATCGGCCTGATCGCCACCGCCTCCACCACGTACACCGAGCCGTTCAACCTGGCCCGCGCGTTCGCGTCGCTGGACCACCTCAGCGGCGGCCGGGCCGGCTGGAACATCGTCACCTCCGCCCAGGCCCGGGAGGCCCGCAACTTCAACCTCGACGACCACCCGGCGCACGCCGACCGCTACCGGCGGGCCGCCGAGTACGTCGACGTGGCGATCAAGCTCTGGGACAGCTGGGAGGACGACGCGCTGGTCCTGGACACCGCCGCGGGCGTCTTCGCCGACACCACCCGGGTGCACGAGATCGACCACGCCGGGGAGCGGTTCCGGGTCCGCGGGCCGCTGAACACGCCCCGCCCGCCGCAGGGCCGGCCGCTGCTGGTGCAGGCCGGCTCGTCCGCCGACGGGATCGCGTTCGCCGCCCGGTACGCCGAGGCCGTGTTCACCGCGCAGCAGACGCTCGCCGACGGCCAGGCGTTCTACGCCGCGCTGAAACGGGCCACCGCCGACGCCGGACGTGATCCCGAACTGGTCAAGGTGCTGCCCGGTATCGCGCCGGTCCTCGGGGGTACGGAGAAGGAGGCCCGCGACCTCGCCGACGAACTGGAGGCCCTGATCGTGCCCGAGCACGCGCTCGCCCAGCTCTCCGGCATGACCGGGCTCGACCTGACCGGGCTGCCGCTGGACGGCCCGCTGCCCGACCTGCCCGACGCCGGCACCGTGCAGTCGCACCAGAGCCGCTACCAGCTCGTCGTCGAACTGGCCCGCCGGGAACGGCTCACCCTGCGGCAGCTCATCGGCCGCCTCGGCGGCGGACGCGGCCACCGCGTCGTGGTCGGCACCCCGGAACAGATCGCCGACCAGATCGAGCTCTGGTTCACCCAGGGCGCCGCCGACGGCTTCAACGTCATGCCACCGCTGCTCCCCGACGGACTGGAGGACTTCGTGGACCACGTCGTACCACTGCTGCGCCGGCGCGGGCTGTTCCGGTCCGCGTACACCGGGCGCACGCTGCGCGAGCACTACGGGCTGCCCCGGCCGGCCAGCGTCTACGCGACCCGTGAGCTGGTGGCGTCGTGACCACCGTGGACCGGCCCGGCGCCGGAACGGTCGAGCTGCGCCCGGTCGACGTCGACTCGTTCCGCGGCCTGCTGCGCCGCCAGGCGTCCACCGTCACCGTGGTCACCACCCCCGGCCTGCGCGGCAACCGGATGCGGCCGGACCTGCCGCCGGCCGGCTTCACCGCCACCTCGTTCACGTCGGTCTCGCTCGACCCGCCGCTGGTCTCGGTCTGCCTGGGCCGCGCCTCGTCGAGCTGGCCCACCGTCGAGCAGGCCGAGCACGTCGCCGTGCACCTGCTCGCCTCCGGCCAGCAGGAGATCGCGCAGATCTTCGCCACCAGCGGCATCGACCGGTTCAGCGCCCACCCGGGCTGGACCACCGGGCCGTTCGGCGTGCCGCTGATCGGCGACGCGCTCGCCGTGCTGCTGTGCCGGGTCGTGCGCCGGATCGAGGCCGGCGACCACACCATCCTGCTCGGCGAGCCGCTCGCGCTCGGCGCGGGCGAGGACGGCGACCCGCTGCTGCACCACCGTGGCAGCTACACCACCACGCTCGGCGACTGGCCCGAGGCGTGGTGACCACCACCGCCGACGAGCTGATCGCGCTCGACCGGGCCGCCCAGGACCTGCTGTTCCGGGCGGCCCGCACGGCCAACGCGTTCACCGACGAACCGGTCGGCGACGAGCAGGTACGCGCCATCCACGACCTGGTCCGGTACGGCCCGACCGCGATGAACGCCCAGCCGCTGCGGGTGCTGCTGCTGCGCTCGACGGCGGCCCGGGCGCGGCTGCTGCCGTACGTCAGCGCCGGCAACCGGGACAAGACGGCGACCGCGCCGCTGACCGCCGTGCTCGCCGCCGACGTGGACTGGCACGACCGGCTGCCCGAGCTGTTCCCACACCGGCCCGGCGCCCGCGACTGGTTCACCGGCGACCCGGCCGGCCGGGAGGCCCAGGCCCGGTTCAACGCCGCGCTCCAGATCGGCTACCTGCTGGTCGGGGTACGCGCCGCCGGGCTGGCCGCCGGACCGATGGCCGGATTCGACGCGGCCGCTGTGGAGCGGGAGTTCTTCCCCGGCGGGCGGCACCGGGTGCTGCTGCTGATGAACATCGGCCGCCCGGCCCCGGACGCCTGGCGGGAACGGCTGCCGCGCCTGCCCTACGAGGAGGTGGTCGGCACGCTGTGAGTCAGCGCGGCTCCCACGCGTCCGGCTGCGCGGTCAGCTTGCGCACGTGCGCCGGCAGCCGGCCGCTGACCAGCTCGTCCAGGCTCACCTCGTCGACCACCCGGCGCACCGAGGCGCGTACCGCCACCCAGAGGCGGGGCAGGTTCTCCGCCGCCCCCTCGTACCGCGTCTCCTCGGGGCGCAGCCCGCGTACCCCGGCGAGCGGGCCGTCGACGGCGCGCAACACGTGCCCGATGGTGATCTCGCGCGGCGGCCGGGCCAGCGTGTAGCCGCCCTCGGCGCCGCGCTGGGCCCGGACGACCCCGGCCCGGCGCAGGTCGGCCAGGACCGCCTCGAGGAACTTGCGCGGCATGTCCTGCTCCGCCGCGATGGCCTGGGTGGACAGCAGGGTGGGGTACGCGGTGGCCAGGCTCAGGGCTGCCCGGACCGCGTAGTCGCCGCGCGCGGAGATCTGCACAGTGCCATCATGCCTGGCCGGTGGGTGCGGGGGAGTCGGCGGGCGGCCGGGGTCGCACCAGACGGACTGGCAGCGGCCGCTCCCGGTTGGCCCGGAACGTGCCCGGGCTCACCCCGACCTCCCGGGTGAAGAAGCGGCCGAAGTTCGTCGGCTCGGGAAAACCCAGGTCCCGGCCGATCCGGGCGATCGACTCGTCGGTGGCGGCCAGCAGCCGGCACGCCTGCAACGCGACCCGCTCGTCGATGACCTGCTTGGCGCTGCGGCCGGTCACCGCCAGGCAGGCCCGGGTAAGCGTACGCACCGAACAGCCCAGCTGGGCGGCGTAGTCCTCCACCCGGCGGGTGTGCCGGTAGCCGCGTTCCACCTCGCGGCACAGCCGCCGGAACGTGTCGGTCTCGGCCCGCGGCGCGGCCCCGTTCTCCGGATGCGGCAGCAGGCTCAGCCGCAGCAGCAGCACCGCGAGCTGGTGACGCAGCAGCGCCGCGGCGGGCGGCACCATCGCGTGCCGTTCGGCGTCCACCGCGAGCTGACTGACCTCGCTGATCACCGCGTCCTCGTCCTCGCCGGCGAGCTGACGGTGGGCGGGCACCGCCTCCGGATCGACGTCGAGGCCGGCCAGCGCGTCCTGCCGCCAGCTCACCACTGTCGCGTCGAGCTGCGCGCCGACGCACCGCAACACCTGACCGGGGTACGCGCGCAGCAGCGTGCCGGGCCGGCAGGGCACCGGCCGGAAGTCCAGCTCGGCGGTGCCGTGACCGTGGGTGACCAGGATCAGCACGTCGCGGTCGAGCAGGACCGGCCGGGGCCAGCCGGGCTCGGTGGCGAGGTCGTCGAGCGCACCGGTGAGGATCTCGTCGGCGCCGGGGCGCGGCTCCGGCGGGCCGGTGCGGGTGGCCGGGGAGGGCTGACCGGTAGTGACCATCTCCCCGACGGTAACCGGCCCGGCCGCACGTTGCATCTCGACGGTTTCGCCCGCACGGACCGGTCTTGTCGGCACGCACGGCCGACGGTTAGGTTACCGATCGGTAAGCCCCGGGTCGGCCGACCGGCCCCCGGCCGGGCGACGGCGATGGGATGAGCATGACGGAACTGTTCTCGGTCGACGGCAAGACGGTGCTGGTCACCGGCGGTTCGCGGGGGATCGGGCTGATGATCGCGCAGGGCTTCGTACGGGCCGGCGCAAAGGTGATCATCTCCTCACGCAAGGCCGACGTGTGCGAGTCGGTCGCCAAGGAACTCTCCGCCGAAGGGCACTGCGAGGCGATCCCGGCCGACCTCGGCAGCGACGCCGGCGCGCTGGCGCTCGCCGAAGCCGTGCGGGAACGCCACGACCGGCTGCACGTACTGGTGAACAACGCGGGCGCCACCTGGGGCGCGCCGCTGGAGGAGTACCCGGAGGGAGCCTTCGACAAGCTCTGGGCGGTCAACGTCAAGGCCGTCTTCCGGCTCACCACCGCGCTGCTGCCGCAACTGCGCGCCGCAGCCGGCGCCGACGACCCCGCCCGCGTGATCAACATCGGCTCTGTCGACGGCATCCGGGTGCCGTGGATGGAGGTGTACGCGTACTCGGCCACCAAGGCCGCCGTGCACATGCTCACCCGCAGCCTCGCCCACCAGCTCGCCGGCGAGCGGATCACCGTCAACGCGATCGCGCCCGGCCCGTTCGAGAGCAAGATGATGGCGTTCGCGCTCGACGACCCGGAGTCGCGCTCGGCGATCGAGCAGCAGGTGCCGCTGGGCCGGATCGGGCGACCCGAGGACATGGCGGGCACGGCGATCTACCTGGCGTCGCGCGCCGGCGCGTACCTGACCGGCGCGGTCATCCCGGTCGACGGCGGAATCACCACGCGCGGCTGAGGCGTACCTGGTGAAGACGGCCCGGGGCCGCGCGGACTCGGCAGATCCGCGCGGCCCCGGGTGTTGCCGTGTCAGCGACCGGCGAGCAGCCGGTTCACCGCGGTGTCGACGTCCAGGTGCTCGGCCTCACGGCCGCGCGGGACGACGACGTAGGTCCGGCGCAGGAAGCGCACCAGCACGCTGCGCGGAACCTCGAACAGGGCGTTGCCGTCCGGGGACGACAGCGCGAGCGCGACGAAGTCGCCGCGCGGTGTGGCCCACGGCCAGACCCGCACATCACCGATGCCGGCCGGCTCGTCGAGCCCGGTGACCAGCAGTTCGCGTGCGAACGACCAGCTCACCGCCTCGCCACCGGCGGACTCGGCGTGGAACAGGACATGGACCGCATACGGGTCAGCAGGGTCGTAACGCAGACTGGCACGCACCGGCAAGGCGGTGGCGTCAGGCGCGACGAGCCTTAGCGACGTCTCGACCTCTACGGTCGTCGGTCGGATGACACTCATGGACGTTCTCCCCCCGGCACCGCTGCGGAACGCGCGTGTCCCGCTTTTCCCATACTCAGGTGCTGCTCCTGGCTACGCTCCGCCATACGCTGACTTCACCCAGTGGTGGGAAGGGGTTCGGAAAGCCCCCGGGAACCACTCGGCCCCGCGTAGAATTTCCGGTTCCGCCCACTCCGTCGTCCCGCCCGGCAACGGGTGGTTCAGTCGTCGACTTACTCCGGTAACGTCCAGTCGTCAGCAGGGGTGACGGTCCCGCGCGACACTGGGGGTGGAAATGGTCACGGGGGGCGGGTCGGTGACGTCGCGGACCACGGCCGAATCGCCGAAAGGTGCGGCCCGAGCAGCCGAAAGTCGGGGGTACGAGGTGCCTGTGGAAGGGCGGTCGCGAGGCGCTCTCGTGGAGCAGCGCCGGCGCCGACGTGGCTGGCGGCTGCGCCTGCACACCACCCTCGAACTCATCCGCGCCAACCCCACCGGCCGTGTCGCCCTGAAGATCTTCATCGGCATCCTCGGCGCGATCGTGGTCACCGTCGGCATCGCGCTGATCCCGCTGCCCGGGCCCGGCTGGCTGCTGGTCATCGCCGGCCTCGGCGTCTGGGCCGTCGAGTTCCACTGGGCGCGACGGCTGCTCGCGTTCACCCGCCGGCACGTCAACTCGTGGACGCAATGGGTGAAGCGGCAGTCACTGGGAGTGCGGTTCGTGTTGGGCGCGGTCGGGCTCGTGTTCGTGTCCGTGGTGGTGTGGCTGTCGCTCAAGTACAGCCTCGGCATCGACGTGGTGGCGCAGGCGCTGCACTACCTCGCGACGCACTGAGGGCCGGTTTTTGGTCCGGGCTCTCGATCGGGTAGAGTCATGCGCGCTGAGGGCGATTAGCTCAGCGGGAGAGCGCTTCGTTCACACCGAAGAGGTCACTGGTTCGATCCCAGTATCGCCCACCGTAGATTTATGCAGGTCAGAAGCCCGTCACCGGAACCAGCGGTAACGGGCTTCTACCGTGTTACCCCTTAAATTGGGAGCAGATTGGGAGCAGAGCGCTCCCGTCCAGGGCTGCCTGGCATCCCTGCAGCCCTCGGTCAACGTTCGTCGCATCCACCCGCTCGGAGTGACTGGTTGGTGGACTCCACTCACGACCAGCTCGGACACATCTCCGGCGCTCTGTAGAGGAGACCTCGCCGCTGCCCGGAGCACCGCCGCGTGCGTGAGGAGGAGGTGTGGGTGTTGCTGAGGCATGACGACCCTCGGCGTTGCGCTGCGCGCGACTGGATCCCGAGACCGGCCGGGCCCGGCTGTCCTACCGTCGCGCGGCCGAGCTGTTCAAGGCGCATAGGCGCCGTCCTGCTCACCCGACGCCAGCGGCAGGGAGCTGGCTGCCCTGGACCGGTGGATGCCGCATTAGCTGCGCCACTCCGCGCTCACGCACGAGGGCCGAGCGCGACATCAATACGCTCACCCTGCTGGCTCGCTCCCGGCACGCGTCCGTGCGCGGCCTGGAGCGCTACGCCCGGCCCGGCCCGGACGCATTTGCCGCGCACGTGGTCCGCCGAGATCTCGCCGGCCGCCGTAGCCGGCCCTGACAGAAGTGAGGAGACGACCGTGTCCGACCCGTTGGCGGACACTTGATAACACCCGCCCGGCACGATCGGGACGGGCCGGCCTCCATGCCGTAGGAAAAATCTTGTCGAGCTGTGGAACGGATTCGCCGTCCAACTGTCGTAACAGGGATATGACGACCTACACCACGATGGGCGCGAGCGTGACCGACGAACCGGAGCCGTCCGCGGAGGAGATGGAGGCGTGGCGGCGCGACCAGGTGCTGCTGGACCCCGAGGACGAGGAGGCGGCGCCTGAGGAGTACCCGCGGCTGTGGAACGTGTCCGCCGGGCACCTGTACCGGACCACCGTGCGGGCGGAGGTCCCGGCGCCGCCGGAGTACGTGACGGTCCCCCTGGCGCCGGCTTTGGCCGAGCTGAACGTGGCGCTGCTTGTCGCGGTGTCGCAGTGGAACATGCACTGGGAAGCCGCGCAGTTCCGTCGGCGGATCTTCGATGAGCATGATCTTCCCGGTCCGCTGTATCGAGTGGCTGACCGCGGCGACGTCAACGTCGTATTCGTCCCGCGCACTACGTCGCGGTACTACGAGTACGGGCCCCTGTTCCAC
Organism: Micromonospora sp. HB375; assembly: GCF_017872985.1. Taxonomy (NCBI): domain Bacteria; kingdom Bacillati; phylum Actinomycetota; class Actinomycetes; order Micromonosporales; family Micromonosporaceae; genus Micromonospora; species Micromonospora sp. HB375. The sequence continues at coordinate 1,743,704 of NZ_JAGGJO010000001.1, forward strand.
CTGCTGTCCGCGGCCACGGTTCAGCGGTACGGCCTCCCGCTGCTGCACAGCGGACAGTGGCCCTTCCTGGCTGCCTTGGCCGACGTAGACCACCACTTGCCGGCCGACTTCGAGACCAGGCTGTCGCGGGCGTGGGCCTCCACCATCTGGCGCCACCTTGTGCCCCAGTCCCCGATGACCGGGTTCAGCAAGGACGACTCGATCCGAGTCCTGGCGCACAACCTCGACTTCTGGATTCCGCCGGTCACCGAGGTCATTCAGGACGTGCTCCGGGAGCTGCCGGCGGGAAACAACGGTGTCGAAGAAAGGCCTGTACAGCTGGAGGACGGGTCCACGCTGTCAGGAGCCGTGATAGCGAACCCCCGCGTCGGCGGAGACGTGTGGCGTGGCGAGCAGGAGGCCGCCGAGCTTGTGGACTGGACCGTCGTGCAGGCCGACGCCGACGGACGGCTGCGGGGCATCCTCGACGCCGTGCGCTCCCACCGCGTCGAAGAGGACTTCTCGCCGCACTGGACCTACGCGAAGGAGGACTTCGAGCGCAAGCTGTACCGTAAGCGCTCGAAGGTCCAGGTGAAGTTCGTGGAGTTGACCGACACCATCCCGGTCCAGGGCCCCGAGACGGAGATCGTCGACCGCATGGTGTTCGGCGACTTCCTGACCCTGCTCAACGCGCGGGATCGCGAAGTGGTGGTCCTGCTGTACAGCGGCGCCACCACCCTGACCGAGGTCGCCGACATCATGGGCTACCGCAACCACAGCGCGGTCTCAAAGCGCCTGGAGCGCATCCGCAAGCTGGCCGAGCGGTTCTTCGACGCCTCCTAGCAGCCTTGAGCAGCAAGAGTCGCCCCGTACCTGGCGTGGGCGAAGTTCTAGGACTTCCTGTTACCGCGAGCACCCGGTCACCTCCAAGCACTGCGCGTCATCTTCCACACCAGGACCGACGCGAAGAAGGGACTTTCGTTCGTCATGACCGCCGACATGAACTGCAACACGGGCTCGACGCCTCCGAACGCGCTGCCCGGCGCCGCCCAGGCCGCGATCCCTAGGCCGTCGTACCGAGGGCCTTGGATGGCGATCATCGCGCTCACTGCCACGATCGTCGGTGCCGCAGGCGGGCTGCTGGCCTGGGCCGGCGGCGCCAACCCGCCCAATGCGGTCCTCGTCGCTGGCGCCGCGCTGGGCGGTACCGCAGCGCTGATCTTCGCGGCGTTCAACTTTCACGATGGCCCGGGCCGGTAGTGCGATAGCACGGGTTAACTATCTCGGATGGGCAGCGTCGCACCTCGTCGGTGGGGCGCTGCCCGAGCGTTCGGTTTCTGGGCGGTCGCTGCCGGGTCCGACACCCGTTCCGGAACCGCAGCGATGGTAGCTCCGCGAGCGGTCGGTGCCCCGTACGGTCACCGTCATGGATCACGCCGAGGGCGCCGGCGGGCGGGTCAGAGTGTGAGGGCTATCGGGGCGGGCGTGTTGGCGTCAGACGCCGGCTTCCGTACTGTCCGTCCCCGAGTCGCACACGTCGGGATCGTCCGGAGGGGCTTTCGCTTGAACACGCTGTTGCCGCGTGCTGGGAACTGGCCCGGTTGCCAAGGCCGGAGGCAGTGGCGCGGACGGTCCGGCGTCGGCTGCGTTTCTGGTTGTCGGGGCGGAAGAGCCGGTTGAGGCCATCTGCCGCGTGCTGTGCTTGCCTAGCCTGCTTCTTCATTCACCTTGTCAGGGCAATGTGGTGTCTGCGGAAGAGACTGTCGAAGAAGGCCGTGACCAGTGGGCGCGCCTGGTCTTCGTCGTGGAGTTCGTTCGTGCCGAATCGGTACACCTCGTAGCCGGCGAGGGTGAGGTCACGGCTGGCTGCCATCGTGCGTGCGTACTCGTTGCCGTCCGGGAGCCAGCGCCGCTGGTTATCTGGGGCCTCACGCTCGCTTGCGTAGTGCGTCTGACCGTCGACCTCCAGCACGATTCGGGCACCTGCCGGTGCGAGCAGCAAGAAGTCCATGCGGAACTGCACCAGCGCGTCCTTCCCGCGGGCCTTTACCGTCTTCGGGTCCCAGTGGCGCCACACCTCGGGCAGGAGGGCCGGAAGTTCCTGCAGGGTGGCACGGTAGATGTCGTGGTACAGCTTGAACAGAAGCAGCTGATGCCTAGAGCCTTGCGGCACGCTGCTGCCAAGCCGCTGGTAGAGCTCCCGCTTGGCCTGGTGATCGTCCCGGACCTGTCGGGTATCCGACCACCACCTCTGCAAGTCACACCAGCGCAGGCCCCCAGGCCCGATAGGCCGGTCGTAGACGAGAACGTCCCCGGTGGGGTCCACCACTTCGACGTCGCTGTCGATGACGTCGATGAGCCGCAGATCAGGCTTTCTCGCGCACGCGAAGATGAGCTGCTTAGGCCTCCCGGCCCTGGATCCGGTGGCCACCAGGTGGAAGGTCGGGTAGCCGTCGGCGTTCCCTGTCTCTCGAAGCTCCAGCCCGACGCCGGCCAGTGGTGGATTGATCGCGTCAACCAGCTGACGTTGGGCGTCCTCATCTGGCACGGTGTCGCCGGACACCATGCCCTCGAGGAGGAGTGCGAATCTGCGGTCAGATGCCTGATCGACCGCACCGAGCTCGTCGAACAGCTGCTCGACAGTCCAGTCGTCGTTGTGGTAGAAGTGCTGTTCGATCTGTCCGCCAAGGCTGGTGTCTTCGATTCCAAAGAAGAGGTCATGGCTTCCCAGATCGAATAGCGTGCCCAGAAGAGCGTCGAATCGCTGGGCATGGTTGACCAAAATCCACCCTGGCAGCGCCCGAGCGAGGTCGCGACGTGTCCGCTTCGGGATTGGAGTAGGATGCTCGTCGGCCCACACGAGATCCTGGACCATCATGCGGTCGAGCATGTTCAGGCCGGTGTTCCGCTCCACCAGGCCGACGGCGACCTCCCGAAGCCGCTCGTCCGACACCGCTGCGGCGCTGCTCTCGCCACGCTCGGCTTTGCTTCCTCCCCCGGTCGACGGCGGAAGTCCAACCGCGACCAGGTCCTCGTCGAGCTTGTCATGAGTGCTTCCAACAGCGATCGCGCGGGCAGCTCGGATCACGATCGCACGAAGCGCCGCGACACCCGCGTTGTCAGCCATCGCCTCATTCTGGCAGGCATCGCACCAAAGTCACCCCGCCTCCACAGTCACCCCGCCTCCACGACGAGCAACGCTACGGCCACACGTTCGAAAGACGACACCGTTCTCCTGCTTGCACAATCGCACCGACCACTGACGTGGAGGTCGGCCGCGCTGTGGGGGGCTGGAGGCACTGATCAGGAGCCGGTCTCGCCGAGCGGCAGGCTGATGCGCAGGGACGATGGGAAGACCTCGTCGTTCAACTCAAGGGTGATGTCGAGGCCAGTGTCGAGGATCGCCTGGATGTCCGCGTGATCCTGCGAAGCGATAACCGCCAGAATGTCGTCACCGGCGTAGATCGCGATCGGTGCCGGTGCTGGTTCTTCCCGGACGGGCTCAAGCGACATCCGGCGACCATCGATGGATAGCCACGCCGCGTCGCGTACATCAACGCTGACAGCGCCGGTTTCCAGGAGCGTCTTGAGTAAGCTCCGACTGCGTAGCCTGGTGAAGTCCAGCAGGTCGAGAACCTCCGACGCGGACGCGTCGTAGCGGTCACGCCACTCCGCGATGCCCATACCGGCGAGCCAGGATCGGAGATCCTCGTGCGTCGCTTCGACGCCGATCGGTAGATCGGCGACGATCGCGTGGGCCAGCCTGCGGGAGCGAATCCCTGCGATCATCAACCGTAGGCCGTGCGGGGAGTTGACCCCGTAGCGGATGTACCCAGGCAGCTCTGGGCAGAGCCGCTCATCGATTTCCGCGTCGAGCAGACCGTTGTTGACCAGCTCGACCACGGCGCCGACGGTCCATGACAGGTAATGCTCGAACTGCTCGGTTACTGCGCCGACCATCTGCTCAACCCGCCATGCAGGTTCCGGTGCGGCAGCCAGGTGGGTGTCAGCCAACTGGGGGAATGTCTGCCCGGCGATCCAGTCGATGAGCAGGTCCATCACGCTGACGTCGATGTGGCCGGTTCGAGAGGTCTCCCGGAATCCCTGCCGCGGCGCTTCCCGGAGAGTAAGCAAGGTCTTGAACATGTCTGGCAGCCAGCGAATTGTTGCTTCCGGCTCCCGTAGATTCGGCAGCTCGCCCCCAAGCGTGAGCGTCAAGATCGACGTGGTGATCCGCTGGGCGAGCTGGTCGATGGCTCGGGCGGATCCGATTGATGTTCCGGTTCGCGCCCAGCGGCGCCGCGCTGCGGGATTGCTTGCCAAATACCGACGCTGTGTTGCTGCGGCGATGTGGTCACAGATCGCGGCTACCTGCGGTGACTGTTGAGCAGCCAGTGTCGTGTTGACGATCGCCTGCATGTTGATGCTGGCGGGGTCGGTGCGTCGATCTTCTTCGATCGCTAGTACAAGCCAGACGAAGCTGATGAAATCGCCGGCGGGGCCGAATGCCGTGAAGACGGCGTCCTCGTCCTCGCGCAGCTGAGTCTCGAGTTCTGCGAACGACTCCAGCGCGGCATCGGTGATTAGTGATGAGGTTACGGCCAAATCGTCGGCATCCGGGTTGAGGTCCGTGAAGTCTTGTGGGGTCGGGGGGGCGCCTCGCACCAACACGATCCAGCCTTCAGTTTCCTTGCCGGCGCGCCCGGCGCGGCCCATGGCGTTGACCAAGCGCGCGCCTCGCAGTCTGCTCTCTGGTGGCTGGTTGGCGTACGCATGGTCGTAGATGACGACGGTCCTCACCGGGAGGTTGACGCCGTCGGTCAGCGTCGAGGTGCAAGTGAGGTACGGCAGCGTGTCATCGCGGACCGCAGCCTCGAGTGCTTCGAGGATCTCGACCGGAAGGCCAGCATGGTGGAAGCCGACGCCGTGGCGCAGCGTGGCGACGAGTGGGTGATCGTCGCCGAGTTGTTGGCGTACGAAGTCGACCAACGGGGCCAGAGTTGGCTGCTCGTCGCAGCTAGCCGCGAGGCCTTGGGCCACCTGCTGTGCCTGAGCCCGTGTGCTGGCTACAACCAGTACCGAACCGGCGTGTCCCAGCCCTGTGATCATTTCACTCGCGATCACGTATTGTTTTGTCGACCGGTCGGGGTCCCGGACCGCGCCGGACGGGCCGCTCTCCTCGGATTTGCGCACGAGCAGCCAGCTGGTGTCGCGCTTCCACACATGAATGGTCCGGTTGTCCGCCATTCGCAGACGAATCAGACCGTTCAGCTTAGTGGTGTGTCGATACCGCCACTTTGGGGCACGGACGCTTTCCACGCGGGTACTAGCCCAGTCTGCTGCGGTGGTGAAAACGGCGTGCAACCGCCGCGGTCCGCGCCACTGCGACTCGCGGAGTAGACACGAGCCGCCAGGTTCAAGCCACTGCGCGATCTCACCCGAGTTACCCATTGCCGCGGAGATGAGGACAATCTTGTGGTCGCCGTCCGAGCTTAGATAGTCCAACAGCGCGATGACCTGCTCGAGAATGAAGCCCCGCCCGGACTCCTTCAGCAGTTGCGCCTCGTCGAAGACGAACATTCCGAACCGGTCGAGTACTGCCTGCGCGTCGTGACGCAGCTGATGCGCAAGTCGCTCCGGAGTCATGACCTCTACATCGGCCGGCTCGTCCCCGCCGGGGTCGTCAAAGAGCGACCAAGTGGAGGGGTAGTCAGGCTGCTCGCTACCGGTCTCTTTCTGCAGTATCCGTACCCGACTCGACATCGCCCGCCGAACCTCTCGGCCCAGACTGCGGGTCGGTGCCACGTAGCAGATGCTGCGGTCGGTCCGCGCCAAATGTTCCACGGCCAGCAGCTGAGCTATCAGTGTCTTGCCGCCGCTGGTTGGAACTGCCAGCACCATCCGCCGCACGTTCGGATCGAACGGTGATTGTAGGCCCGTGAGTAGTTCCCTCTGAGGCTCCCACAGTGTCAGCACCGGTGGGCTTCCCACGGTGAACGCCTGCCGGACCAGCGTCGACACCTGCGGAGGCAGCACCCGCGGGTTCCATAGCGATCCGGCCTCGGCCTCAGCGGACAGTTCGAGAAGGTGGTTTGCCACCCACCGCGAGTGCAGATCCTCAGGGCCGGCCGCACCGACAGCCGCGGTCCTAAGCCGAAGAAGACCACTCTCCAGACGATCGGAACGCCCCCGTGCGAAGTAGGCGAGCAGGTCCTCGGCACCGAGGACAACCATATGGGTCGGCCCGAATGCGGTGGTCGTCAGGTCGGTCAGCTCCGCGTCGCGAGCCAAGGCATTGAGCCCGCGACGCCATACCCCGAACCAGCGGAACAGGGTCCGGGTCTCGAACCCCAGAAACGCTAGACCGGCCTCGAGCGAGAGCGTGCCGATGTGATCGACGACCGGTGACGTGAAATCGATGTAGGCGCGTAGCCGGTTCATGATTGCAGTGGCATTCGGGTCACGGCCACCGCGGCGGTAGCCGATCGCGGCGGCGAACCCAAGCGAAAGCCGATCGGCGGGCGACCATCCATCCTGGTGCAGGGCCAGATCGAAGATGTGCGCGCTGACCATAAACGCCTGGTGCTGCCGGGCGAGCGCGTACCGTTCACGGGCTCGATTGACTGACGCCACGCCGTGCAGATACCAACCGGCATCCAGCAACTCCTGGGCGATCTCGGGGCGACGCTGCAACAACTCGGCTTCGACGTCGGCCATCAGCTGCTGAAGCTCCTCAGCGGTCGGCAACCCGGTCCGGCCGTCCAGGGCGCCCCGCAGCAGCGTCAGATCTAGAGACCGCTCCACACGATGTCCTTCACCCGCTCGGCGAACCCCGGGAAGTCCGGGATCGCCACGACGATGCTCTCCGTCTGGCTCGATTCAGAGAATTCGGGAAACGCCGTCCTGATCGACTTGAACGCCGACGGCAGCTGCGGCGCGTGATGGTCCGATGTGCCTACCGACACCCCCACCCCCGCGCGGTAGCTGCGATCAATCCACAACTCGACCAGGTCGGCGTACAGGTCACCGAGTGGGCCATCCGCGGCGAGGGTTTCCGGTCCGGTGAGCTTGGCCAGATACTCTGGACCGCGATCGCGTAGCTGCTTGCTCGCTCGGTTGATGGTGGCTGATACGAGTGCTTGAGACTCGTGCTTCTTGATCTCCCACAGCCGGAAGACGAGAACGCTGGCGCAGTTCTCGTAGATGACCAGGCCGTCACCACCGGGCTCGAGCGGGTCAGCCTTCACCGGATGAGCCCGAACTAGCTGACGGCCGTCTCGGCACACCGACCGCTCCTGCAAGATCCGGTGCCACAGTAGCTCAGCGACGTGACCTTGTAGGTGATGCTGGTCAGGTGGACTCTCTGGCGAGCCAAACGCGATGCTCGCGAAGCTACGCACTGTGCTCTGCCGAGTAGGGGAGTTGTACGGACCGCCATCACGGCGGGCACGCCACCAACCGAGAGCCGGTGCCCTCCCACAGGCAACCCGCATCGCATCGTCGGCCAGAGTCTGAGCCACCGTCTCACGGTCGTCGCCGGCCAGCGACTTACCGCCTATCACATACTCGACCGGCGAACCTGCAGGACCATCGACCAGCTGTAACAGGGAGGTGAGAGCCACGGCGGAAAGCGTACTGACCGGATGCGCGAGTTGGCAGCCCTGCATGCGCCGGTCTGTACCCACCCACCCGGCATGCCCATGAATGTCATCCCGGTGTTCGCGCCGTAGCCGTAGCCGCAGCCATTCCGACGTCAGCGCGAGCTCCGGCTGGTCGCCATGTCGTCGTGTATCGGCTCGCTCGGCTTTGTGCTCCAGCCACAGGTAACAGCATGTGCGGTGGCAGGGCTGGCGGTCCGGGCGTAGTAGCGCCAGCGCCAGCCTTCTTTGGCGGTGCAACGCGATCGTGGTGGTACTGCCGCAGCGCTCGCAAACGGGTGGTGGCTGACGGAACTGGGCCGCATGTTCGTGGTCGAGCATCTTGCGTGCGAAGTGGGTGCCTTCAACACGAGCATGCGGCGAAGATCCGCAACAACGAATGCGACGTTCTGCTGGTGTTGAACTGGCCATTGGGGGAGGATCGCCGCGTGCTGATCACCCCCATCCCCGGCGTCAAGGCCGAAGCACTCAGATCCACCCTGGTGAACGTCCGCAACTCCCTCACCAGCAAGGTGCAGTCCTCCGGCCCAGACGGGGCAACCGAGCGGGCCTGCCGCTACCTGGAATGGGTCCACGAAGCCCGTCGGCTCCTCCGCAGGCAGATTCGGCCCGCCGAACTGGAGTACCTTCTTCCGACCCAGGATTACGAAGTCGTGCTAGCGGCCATCGCCGCGCGCGCCGCCCACCGGCCCGACCCGACCCGCAATTCTTCCGCCAGCGAACGGGTGCTCGGCGGCCTGGTCGCAATGCAGTTGGACGAGCGGGGCGAGGCGTTCGACGCCGCGCTCAGCGACCTGCAGAGTCAGATCCAACGGTTCCAGCAGCAGCGGGACGCCGAACTCGTCGTGCTCGACACCAACATCTACATGCACCACCCGCAGAAGCTGGAGGACATGGACCTTGCGGGCGAGCTGCACCTCGGCAACGCCGACATCCACGTCCTCGTACCCCTGGTCGTGATCGACGAACTCGACAAGGGCAAGCGGGCCGGCGGAGACAGAGGGTACCGCGCTGCATACGCCGTTTCGTACATCGACAAGATCGCGCAGGGTGCCGGCAGGATACGTCCCGCGCACTTGTCGAACGCGGGGCATCCTCGGGGAAAGGTCACCGTCGAGGTTGTGCTCGACCCACCTGGGCACGCCCGGCTGCCGAACAACGATGACGAGATCGTCGCCCGCGCCGTCGACATCCAGGCCCTCGCAGGCCGACCGATCAGGCTGATCACCTACGACACGAAGATGAGGATGCGGGGCCGTGACGCCGGCCTGCGGGTCGACAAGCTCGCAGAGCCGGAGAAGGACGAGAAGCCGTCGCGACGACGACTCAGGGAAGCGGACTGATGGCTGAAGACGATGCAACGCCCGTCGTCGAGCTGAGTGGGAAGTCCAGCACGACCAGCGGGAGCCGGGGAAGCACCTTGCTCCGCTACGCCGTGGTGCATCGTTCGAACATTGCCACCGTGATCGCGCTGCACGCTTCCACGCTCAGCGCCGTCGGACACCTGATCTGGACCATAGACAAGCCGGGCGGGCGGAGCGACGCCTCGGGCGAGCAGATCGCGGTTGGCGAGATCAGAGCAGTTTGGACAGCGGAGGACTGGAGGGGTAGGGGCATCGCCATAGGCATGTACCGCAAGGCGGAGGAGGTGGCGGCGAACGCCGGCTGGCCGGCGAAGATTGACCACAATCCGCAACGCACACCTGCTGGAGATGCGTGGGCCGCGAAGGTGGGAGGCTACTTGCCGCCGCGAGAGCCGGTGCAGTCGACCGCGCAGGTGTCGCGGTTCTTCTCGAACGTTGAGGTGCCGGACGGCGAAAGGCGCAGCTGACCGGGAACTGGTGGTTACGTAAGGGTACGCGGCCAGAACGTGAAGTGGTCACAAAAGGTGCGTTTCTGCCGCTCGCCATGCCCGCGCAGAATTGTCATTCTGTGGGCCATCGCCCAGTAGTCGCTCTCGCGACGGCGTTCCGCGGTAGTCATGGAGGGTCTGGCGTCACCGTCGGCGCATGATCGCGTAGACCATCCTGCTGCTCGCGAACTCGGAGATTGTGATCAGTTCCCAGCCGAATCGTTCCAGCACCTCTGCGGCGGCGACGGCCTGCGTGACCTGGTCACCGCCCACGCCGCGATGCGACAGGACGGTGAGAAGCCGGTACGGGTAGACGCGCAGGTCGACACTGCCGCCGAGGACCGCGTCGGCGGTGACCGTTCTCGTGCGGGCGATCTGCTCCGGTGTCTCACGGGCGGCCATACGTGAACCCTAGTCGTCGCTTGCACGGACAGTCGCGTTCGGTGACAGCGGGTATGTTCGGGTCGTGCCTACCTCGGTCCGCCTCCCGGCCGTCGCCGCTGCCGTCCTGCTCGCCGTGGCGGTGGCTGGCTGTGACAACGCCGATGATGGTCCAATCGCGGCGCCTACCCCGCCATCTGCCTCGGCTACCGGCGTCACGGCCAGCCCGACAGCACCTGCCGAACCGGCGTACACCGCGGATGGGCTGGACCTGTGCGCGAGGACGGATGTGAAGGTCGTGGCGGACCTGGCGCCCGAGGTGACGCGCGAAGATCCGCGGCCTCCGCTGGCTCGGCCCGGTGCCGCCTGCCTGTTCGAGATGCGAACGAAGGCTGGCTACCAGGCGAATCTTCGGGTCGAGGCGTCGACGCTTGCAACGGCCGACGAGGCGCGGCAGCTGTATCGCGGGACGCGGCGGGCTACGGGGATGACGCCCGCCGGAGGTGTGCCAGGGGTGGGGGAGGAGGCGGAGGCTTTCACCAAGCGGTCGACCCCGGGGTTCAAGTACGCCGAGTACATGGTGCACGCGCGTACCGGCAACCTGGTGGTGAAGGTGTGGCTCGCCGTCGGCGGCGAGTCTTACGTTGCGAACTCGGCGCTGGCGGAGAAGTCGTTGACGATTCTGCGGGCCACGCAAGCGGCGGTGCCGACGGCCTGAGCGGCCTTGGCTCGTCCCCCCGAGACCACTGCCTTTTGGCGTGAACGCCCACGCTTGCCGGGTAGCGCACGCTGTGGCCCCTGGAGAGGGGCGCCTCGTGCTGGGTCAGTCCCGAACGGCTTGCGGCCACTGGCTTCCGGGTAGCTTCGAGTAGTCACCGACCTGGGTGGCGATGTCCCGGATGTTGCCGAGGGCGTCCATGAAGCGCTGCCCGACGGTGAGCAGGGTGTTGAGGCCGGCGGTGACGAGGTCACCGACCGATTTGGCGAGGGTGGAGATGGCCCAGGGGATGTCGATGACGGTGCTGGCCTCGGTGGCAGCCTGCGCCAACTTGCCGGCGAGTCCGGTGACGATCTTGGCCAGCTCGACGGCGTAATCGACGTTCGAGCGGGCGATCTTGAACAGCCACTGGCTGATGAACTCGGCCTTCAGCACCGACTCGTCGATCGCGGCTTTCTGCTTGGTGGCCTTGGCGTTGTAGGCGATCGCCGCGTCACCGCTCCACTTGGCGATGTTGTCGCTGCGCGGCTCGGTGGCGGTGAACGACAACTCGGAGACGGGAGTCTTGACGTCGTTGACCCACCGGAAGCTGACGTTGATCAGCGACAGCACCGGCACCTGGCGTTCCAGCGCGTGGTCAACCTGGTCGAGCACCGTGGTCATGGCCCGGCGTGTGGCGTCGAGGTTCTGCTTGATCCACCACAGTCCGGCGGGTCCGAGAAGCCACCTGTGCTCGTTGACGCGTTCCACGATGTCGTTGAAGGAGCCGACGGCTCGGTCGATGCCGGAGCGGATCTGGTCGAACGCCTTGTTGAACGGCTCGCCGTACTCAAGGTCTCTGCTTGCGGGCTGCACCTGCACTGCCTTCCATAATCATGCGCGGTAGATCTTGTCGAGGTCCAGGGAGACGACCTCGTCGGCCCGGTCGTACTCGTCAGCGATGCGCCGCAGCGCCTCGCCGATCTGATCGAACTCCGTGACGGCACCGCTCAGGATCCGCACCATGAACGTGTGGAAGTCCCGGTAGGAGCCGGCGTGCAGGACCACGCTCGCGTCGCCGATGAAGAACGCGGACGGCTCAAGATGCAGCTGTTCGGCGGCTGTCTTGACCTCCGCGATGCTGTCGGACATCGCCAGCCACTTCTTGCCCTCGTCGCGCAGCGCGTCGGTGATGACTTCCAGGTCCTTCATCGTCGCGCCTCCGTCTCTCCGGGACGGGCGAGCTCGTAGGTCCGGAAGAGTGATCGAGCCTCGAACCGTAGTTGTTCGGTGTCCATGCCGGCGACGCGCGCCGTGTCTGAGGTGATCGCCGTGATGCCCGCGCCGCGCAGGTGAAGCGTCAGGCATCCGTGCGGACTGGAGATCGTCCGTTGCTCGGGCTGCTCCGGTGCGTGGGACAGCCGGGCGAGGTCGGCGTCGATGTGGTGCAGGGCGCCCCACGTGCGCTGCAGCCAGAGGGCTTGGTCGAGTTCGGGCTCCGTGCTGGTAGCCGGCGGCTGTGCTGGTCGAGCCAGGGCGGGCTGGTCTCGCTGCAACTCCTCGACTGCGATGGTTTCGAGGAGGCTCCCCAGCGCACCGGTGTACGCCTCGTAGACGGCATCCCCGATACGGGTCACACCGGCCTGGCGTCGCCAGTCGCGGCTGATCGTCACGTCCTCCACCTGTCCGGCTCTGGTGAGGAGCAGGCTGACGGACGCTGTGCGGTCCTGACCGGAGTGAAGCCTCGGCGCGGACCGGGAAGCGAACTCGTCGACAGCTTGCGCGGCGTTCGTGCGCAGTGCGTCGTCGTCGCCGAGGAAGTCGAGGTTCGCCAAGGACAGCCGAACGTTGGCTCTGTCTCCGAACATCAGTCTCAGCCCCCGCGAGATGGCCAACGCATACGGTGATTTGCTCGTTACGGCGCAGGGGACACCGTACGGGAAACGCGAGAGCCCATGGGGGAGGGTGCTCGGCTTCCTGCGGCAGTCTGCCGCGGAGGCCGAGGATCCGCCGCGCGTGGAGCTCCTGCTGACCGCAGGGTGGCAGTGTGTGTGCCGGCGACGGCGACGGCGGTAGACGGAGGTAGCGGCGGTGGATGCCCTTATGCGGCGGAGGCTGGCCGTCCCGCTGATCGGTCTGAGCCTGCTGATGGTCGTCCCCGCCATCGCCGGCACCTGGGTGCTCTGGTTCGAGTTCGGGAACACGTATCGGGCGCTGAGCGTCGCCGTGTGTGTGCTGTTGCTGGCTCAGTTGGGACTGGCGGCATCGATCGGTGTCCGGCCCGGCACGGGAGTGCCCTGGCTGCGGATCGCGATGATCGCGCTCGCGTTCATGCTGGCATGCGGAGTCGCCGCGGTCCGCAGATCCCTTTGACCGCTTTCATAAGGGTGGGCTGCGGCGTGAGCCGGGGATGGAACTTGGGCGCGGGTGCCGTCACAGGCCGTTCTGCCGCTTCTTTTTGCGACGGTTCTTCGCGCGGGCGTGGAGGGGCTGTTGCTGGTTATGCGGGCTGGCCGTTGCTGGTCCAGGTGATCGCGATGGTGGTGTGTGGGCGGGGGATCAGGAGCTGCAGGTGGTTGGTAGGGCTGGATGCGGTGCCGGTGGGGTAGACGGCGATGTGCGGGCCGGGTTGGTGTCGGTGGTGGCGGTCCCAGGCGCCGATGAGGTCGAGCATGCGGCCGGTGAGTGCGGCGGCGTGGGGCCCGTAGCCGTGGGCGCCGAACTGCCAGGTGGTGTCGTCGAGTTGGCGGGTGGCGAGGTAGGCGATGCTGTCGGCGGTGAGCAGGGCCGGGCAGGCCACCCAGTTCTGCGGTGCCAGGTCGGCGGCGCGCTGCCGGTCGACGGCGAGCAGACCGTGAGGGTGGGGTTGGCTGGCCAGCCACAGCTGCAGGGTGTCGAACGGGGTCGCCGGTGAGGTGGTGACCGGTGACCAGGCGTCGTGCCGCGGTCCGTCGAGGGCGGCGGGCAGCGCGCGGAGATCCAGGGCCTCGGTGACAGGGTCGTCGACGAATACGGTGACGTCGTCGCCGCGTAGGTGGTGTGATGTGACGGGGTTGGCGCCGGCGCCCTGCATCGGGACGAAGCCGCAGACGAAGGCATCGGTGGCAACCAGGTGCTCGCCGTCGCGGACGAGGGTGAGGCAGCGGGTGTGGCCACGCATCCGCAGCGGCGTGACGAGGACGCCGTCGGCGGCGAGCTGGTCGGTCCAGGCGGGTGGGATGTCGCTGGTCTCGACGGTGACAATGATGGCGTCGTACGGGGCGGCCGCCCCCCAGCCTTCGTCCGCGTCGGCGTGCACCGCCGCAACATGCGGATAGCCGGCGGTGTCGAGGGCGGTGCGGGCGTAGGCGATGACGGCGGGGTCGATGTCGATGCTGGTGACCGTGCCGTGCGGGCCGACTACCTCGGCGATGAGCGGCGTTGTAGCCGCCGGATCCGACCTCCAGCACCCGTGCGCCGGGCTGAAGGTGGGCGGCGTGCAGCATGGCGGCTTGAAGCCACGGCGCGGAGATCGAACTGGTCGCCTTGCCGTCCGGGCCGCGGCGGGTGACCACCACGTCGTCGGCGTACGCGGCCTCGACACTGACTCCCGAGGGCGTGAACAGGTGGCGCGGGACCCGTCTGAATGCCGCTTCCACGGCCGGCGAGGTGATCGCACCGTCGGCGAGCAACGTGTCGACCAGTCGAGCGCGAGCCGTCTTCGTGAGCTCGGTGTCGAGCGGATCGGCCATCGTTGGCTCCCTGCGGTTCGGGCGCTCAGCGCGCGAGTTCATTCCTGACTTTGTCGGGCCGAGATCCTGTGGCGTGGGGTGACTTGTACAGCCTGCCGGTTGTCAAGACTGCCGGGCCCTCGGCCGTGGCTCACGGCCTTGAGCTACGCCCCCGTGGGCCCGGTGGATTGCCCACTCGCCGGTCCATCGGGCGAGGTCCTGTACCCAGCGCTCGGTGTTGTGTCGGGCCTTGGCCGCCCACTTCGCGGCGTTGGCCGAGGCGAAATGGTTGAGCACGTCAGCGCTTGTGGCGGTCCAGGCCGGGAATTGCCCGAGCCAGTCTTCGGCTTGGTCGGCGGTGTGGCCGCTGCCGATCAGCCATTGGACGAGTAGTGCGAGTTCGACCCAGGCAGCTGCTTTGGTGGCCCAGGCCCAGTCGACGATGCGCAGGCCGTGCGGGGTGACGATCAGGTTGGTCGGGTTGAGGTCGGAGTGCACGAGTGTCCCGCCGTCCATCGCGGGGTGCGTGAACCCGAGCCGGTCGGCCGGGGTGAACCACCGATCGCCCGGCGCCGGCGTCTGGTGAAGGTCTTTCAGGGCGGCGGTGAGCAGGTCGAGATCCGGGCTGTCGGGGGACAGGTCGGGGTGGGGGCCGGCGAGATGCTCGGTGCCCACCACCAGCCAGCCATCGGCCTCGAAGTGCCACCGCAGCGCCGGCGGGTACCGGTCGACGGCCTGGGTGACGGCCAGCTCGTAGCGCAGCGACCGGACGCCCCGTTCGCCGAAGGCCGCTTTGACGAAGACCGGTCCGGACGGGCCGGTGACGGTCGAGGCGATCTGTGCGTGGTTGCCGTCGGGTGCCGGGGTTGCCTCGAACGCTCCACCGACCTGTTCGGTGATTCTGGTGATCACGCTGCGGGGTAGGGTCGTCCAGTCGCTGCGCATCAGGTTCTCCTGTTACCGGCCGGGTTGCGGCGGGTTCGGCGGACAGCAGGACTCGGCCTCACCGCCCCAGAATTCCATGTCGATCTGGTAGCCGGTGTCGTGCAACGCCGCGAGGGTGTAGGTGATGGCGGTGCCGTCTCGCATGGCTTCGGTCAGTATCGGGCGGTGGTGCACGTAGTGGCCGGCGATCTGGTGGCAGGCGGCGGTGTAGGGCTCGCTGATCTGCAGGAGGGCGTGCCAGACGGCGTCGACCGGTCGGGTGGGCACGACCCGGTAGGACTCGCCGGTTGGCAGGAGCATCCCGAAGTCGGGCTTGCCGGCCTGGTCGGCGTGGGCCTTCAGGAAGACCAGGAATTGCCCGACGGCACGCTCGGCGTAGGTGTGGCTCACCTCCTGCCGGGCGGCGAAGTAGCGGGTCAGCTTGTCGAACACCTCGGTCGACACGAGCGTGCGCGGGTCCTGTGCGACGGTCGTGACGGGTTTGTCTGCGGTGATGCTCAAGGTTCCTCCTTGATCGCGAACGGGGATGAGCGCGTATCACGTCGTCGTAGGGGCGGTGATGCGAGCGTTTGTCGTGCGGTGATGTAGAGGGGACGTCGCGGCCAGGCCGTCGTGGAGGTCCTCTCACCAGCGGCAGGCTGCGGTGTTTGCTCACTGCTGCTTCAGGATTGATCTGCGGAAGGGGCCCCAGGCCACGAAGCGGTCGAACATCTCCTGCGGGCTCGGTCCGTCGTGGGGGTTGAGGTGGAACAGGTCGCGCATCGCCTCGAACATCAGCCCGCTGAGGTAGATCGAGAGCGCGGGGAGCGCCGATTCGTACTCCACTTTCAACAGCAGCCGGGCCTGCGGGCACGGCCACGGCTGACCGCAGGCTCGGCATGCCCACGTCGGCCGCAGCGGGGTGTGAGGAGGCGTCGTCTGCGTGCGGTAGCGCGGCCGATCTGGCGTGGGGCCGGCGCCCGGCGTCTGCAGCTGCGACGACATCACCGACGGCGCCTGGCTGCTCGCACCTGCCACTCCTGGCGGGGGTGCTTTCTCGGGCCCGTTCGACGGCCAGAGCCGGCCCACGTATGTAGATCCATGAGGAAGTACCTCTTTCCTTCGGCGCTGTCGGTTGGCGGTGGCGATGATTCCGTGGCCTGGTGCTGCAGTGGCTACGCGTCGCAGCTCGGGTGACCCCTGCTGCTGATCGCGCCTGCGACGGTGGAGGTTGGTGGCCGGCCGGTCAGGGTCCGACGGGGCGCCGGCGTAGGTGGTGTGGCCGCGTTCGAGGATGAGGACGTACGAGAACAGGCCCGCCCGCCGGCCGGTCAGCCGCTCGTGCACGGCGAGGACCTCGCCGCCTTGCGGGTCCACCAGGAGCTGCGAGGTGGATCCGTCGGCGGTGACGGTGAACGTCAGGCCGGTGGGGCCGACGAGGTCGGTGCTCTGGCCGCGGGAGGTGATGCCGGGGATGTCGGCGATGACACGCAGGCTCGTCGTCCGCAGGTCCTGGTTGAGGTACTGGCTGCTCACGAGCGCGACGACACCGCTGATGAGCAGCCGGGGATAGGCGAGGTCGGTGGCCCGTTCTCGGGGCGCTACCGCGCCGGCCAGCACGTCCGCGTCGTTCAGGAGTGCTTCGGGCAGGTATGGGTGCAGGCCGCCGGGCAGGTGCTCGTTCGTTTTCTTCGGTGCCTCGCCGGGTGTGGTGTCGATGGGGTGGGCGAGGGCGGTGAGCCGCTGCGACGGGGTCAATCCTGGCCCGGTGGCGCTGGGGTGCGTGGTGGCGGATCGGCTGCCGGTGACCGTGGGCGCGGTCGACGCGGGCCTCGGATGGCCGGGGGTGCTGGCGGGGCAGTCGGCGAGCAGGACGCTGCCGACCAGGTTCGCCGCCAGGCGGGTGGGGACCGTCGAGGGGAGCATCACGGTGTCGGGGGTCCTTCCTCGTGGTTAGCGGTAGGTGGCGGTGGCGAGGTCGCCGACGGCGGCGTCGACGGCGGTAGTGATGTCGCGGACGGGCCGGTGGTGTTGCTCGGCGATGGCGCGCAGCTGGGCGGCGACGGTGGTGGTGTCGTCGTGGAGATAGAGGTGGTCGGTGAGGTTGAGGGCGACGACGAGTCCGGCGAGGGCGGCGGTGTGGTTGTCGGGTTGCTCGCGGCCGTCGGCGAGGTAGCGCAGGCGAGCGCGCGCGATGACAGGCCACCGCTGGTGGGTGGGTAGATAGGTGTCGGCGCGGATCAGTCCGCCGAGTCGGCGGTGGTTGGTGTGGCGGAGGATTCCTGCGGCGTGCAGGCCGGCGCGGGTGCGTTCGTAGAGGTCGTCGGCGAATCCGCGCAGCCAGTGGCGCAGCGGTGGGGCGGGCCGGGTGTGGCGCAGGGTGGTGAGGGCGGTGTCGGTGATGAGGTCGCCGACGGGCCGGTCGAGGTGCAGCCGGACCCGCTGCTCCCCAACCTGGCCGTGGCCGTCGAGGGTGGTGCGGCCGGTGAGGACGAGGTCGATGAGGACGGCGCCGGCGAGACCGAGGGCCAGGGCTTGGCGGTGGATGTGGGGTTGGCCGGTGTCGTCGTTGTGGGCGAGCAGGTACAGCTCGTCGCGCAGCGGCAGCCCGGGTACCGGCGCGGTCATGGCTGCCCCTGGGTGAGGCTGCGGAGCCGGGCGTGGGCGTCTGTGTAGGCGGGCTGCGGCTGGGGGAGGTGGGCTTTGTCGATGGCGGCGAGGATTGTGTAGTTGGGGTCGCAGACGTTGCCGATCGGCGCCCGGCCGGCTTGGGAGATGAGCTGGTAGGCGTCGAGGGTGTCCAGACGGCACAGGTCGGCGGTCCAGGTGGTGAGGTCTTGGTGGGCGATGCGGTAGGCGTCCTCGAGTGGTCGGGCGCAGCCGACGGACATGATCGCGGTGTCGGTTTCCAGCCGCGGCCATCCGGTGGGAAGGCCGCCCTTGATGACCTCAACGGCGAGGGTGGTGACGGTGGCGATCTCCACCGCGACCCCGCACGCTTCACCCTCGCCTTGGCGGGCGTGTCCGTCCCCGAGCGCGAGGAGCGCGCCGTGGACGTTGACACCGAGGTAGAGGGTGGTGCCGGCGCGCAGGTGCGGGGTGTCGAGGTTCCCGCCGTAGTAGTCCGGCACGATCGTGGCGCGGGTTTCCATCGCGGCGGGGGCGACGCCGATCGTGCCGATCATCGGATCCAACGGCAGCTCAACCGTGTGGCCACTGGTGGTCGCGCGGTACCGCACGACCCCGGCGGTCGGGTCGATGTGGTAGACCCAGACGCGCTCGTCGAGGGGTGGTTGGAGGGTCGCGGTATGCGGGGTGGAGGTCAGCGCCCCGAAGTACGGGAACGTCGCGGACACACCCCAGTCCCGGGCCGGAACGATCGAGGCGATGTGGACGGCGAGGGTGTCGCCGGGTTCGGCGTCCTCGACGAAGAACGGCCCCGACACCGGATTCAGATACGGCATCGCGCACACCTGCGACGGCAGATCCGCCGGCCCGCGCACCCGGCCGCCGAAGCAGTCCTCGGTGTGCACGGTGAACACGTCACCGGAGCGCACATGTGCCACCGGGATCCGCCCGCCGAAGGTGTAGGCCAACTCGTCCCGCGCCGGCCGATACGTGAAGTGGCTTCCGGAAAACATCGTGGTCACACCCGCTCCAGGTCGCGAGCGGACCGCTGCGCCGGCGCCAGGCCGGACAGCGACGGGCGGCGACCGGACAGGTAGAGGCCGGCGAGCACGACCATGCCGAGAGCGAGCCAGGCCAGGCCGAGGCGCTGCGCGGCGATGTTCGCGTTCACCACCACATAGGCCAAGATCGCGAACCCGATCCCCGGCATCACCAGGTGCGCCCACCAGTTGCCGCTGCGCCGCCGGACGAGGTGGTGCACGATCACGGAGACGTGCAGGACCAGGAACGCGACCATCGCCCCGAAGTTGATCAGCGACGACAGCAGGGTGATCCCGTCAGCGCGGGTGGCCATGTACAGACCCAGCGTGAGGGACACGGCACCGGTGAGCAGGGTCGCGTTGATCGGCACGTTCCGGCGGAGCGACACCCTCGCCAGAAAGGCCGGGAGCTGCCGGTCGCGGGCCATCGCGTACAGCAGCCGGGACGTGGCGACCTGCGCGACCATCGAATTCGGCAACCCCCACGCGATCGCGGTCGCGACGGCGCAGAGGGTGGCCAGCCAGCCGCCGCCGGCCACCGCGGCAGCATCGTAGAAGGCAGTGCCGTTCGGATCACCCTGCGCCAGGAGCACGCCCGGGTCGGGCAGGAGCATCGCGGCCAGCCACGTCTGGGCGATGAACAACACCCCCGCCAGGACGAGGACGGCGGCCATCGCCCGGCCGATCTGCCGAGAACCGCCCCTGGTCTCCTCGGCCAGCATGCTGATGCCGTCGAAGCCCAGGAAACTGAGGACGGCGATCGACACCGCCCCCGCGACCACGGCCCAGGTGAACGTGTCGGAGTTGTAGAACGCGTCCCAGCTGAACCGGCCCCTACCCGATGCGAGAGCCCAGCAGGCGACGCCCAGGAAGATCGCCAGGACGATCAATTCGCCGACGAGCATCACCCGAGTCACCATCGCGGTCATCCGTATGCCGACCGAGTTGATCATCGTGTTCACCGCGACGAACCCCAGCAGCCACAACCACACCGGCACCGCCGGCACCGTCGCATGCATCGCCACCGACGCCACCAGATACAGCAAGCCCGGCACCAGTACGTAGTCCAGCAGGATCACCCAGCCGGCGAGAAAGCCGACTGGCGCGCTGATGCCCCGGCCGGCGTAGTTGTAGACGCTGCCGCTCATCGGAAACGCCTTCACCATCTGCGCGTACGAGAACGCGGTGAACACCAACGCCACCACACCGACCGCGTACGCCAGCGCCACCATCCCGCCGGAGCCGGCGTACACGCTACCGAAAATCGCCATCGGCGCGATCGGCACCATATACACCAAGCCATACGCGACCAAGTCCCGAAACCGCAGCCTCCGTGCCAACTCTTGGCGGTAGCCGTAGCGCGCCAATTCATCCTGTGGCTGCATTAGACCCTTCCATTGAAGTCGTAATGGGGGCCGGAACATCAATCGCCGTGCCACCCGTGAAAGGCTTCTCGCTCCGAATGGTGGCTCGCTCTGAATGGCTTGGTCGATACCGGAGATGCGGACAAGGATTGTTGTCCGCATCGACGCTGCATCGAGAGCCGACACGAGAGGGCGGGCAAGTTACAAGGAGGCATCCAGCGGCAGGGACACACCGCTCGGGCGTAGAGTCGGTCGTCTAAGCACTCGCGGCGCCTGCAGGGCCGAGACCAGCCGCCGGCCTTGCCGACGCCCGGAGGACCGGTTGAGGAGCCTGCCGTCGTCCGGCCGCTGGAGGGTCGTTCGAGGAGGACATGTGAGGGTGGCGCACAGGACCGCCGAATTATCGGTCGACGACGCCGTCCGCGCCTCGGTTAGCTACGACCAGCTACGTACCGGTGAAGATGGCCTTTATTGGCTGGAGACTCGCCCCGGAGCGGACCGGGGTACTACGGTGACACGCTGGCGGGCAAGCGATGGCAAGCGTGACGTCAGTCCGAAGAACCTCGATGTCGCCAGCGGAGTGCATGCGTACGGAGGCGGGTCGTTCGCTGTTGCCGCGGGGACGTTGTGGTGCGTCGCTGGAGACGGCCTGTACCGGAGCCGCCCTTGTAGCAATGAACCCGAATTGGTCAGCCACGGATGCTTGGGCGACTTAACGATCGGTGACGGCGAGTTGCTGGCTGTACGGGAGTCGGAGCAGAGTGACCAGCTCGTCGCTGTGTCGTTCATGGGCGCCTCGCAGATGCGGACTCTCGTCTCGTCCCCAGGGTTCCTCGGTGCTCCTCGGCCAGGCCCAGGTCGGTTGGCTTGGACCGCTTGGAGTGAGCGCGACATGCCGTGGGATGCCTGCGAGGTGTGGACTGCCTCCTACTCACCGCAAGGTGAGGTCGAGAACCCTGTGAAGCTGGCCGGCGGTCCAGAGGAATCCGCGGTGGAGCCGCAGTGGGGGCCCGACGGAGCGTTGTACTTCGTGTCGGACCGCAGCGGCTGGTGGAACCTCTACCGATGGAACGGCCTTGAGGTGGAGACTGTGGCGTCGATCGCAGGTGAGTGCGCTGCAGAGCCGTGGGAGTTGGGCTACACGTCGTATGGGTTCCTCGACGACGGTCGGATTATCGCGGTGGTGCAGGAAGGGCCACGACACCGTCTTGTTGTAATCGAGCCCGACGGCACTGTCCGCCCGGTCGACCTTCCTTACACGTCGATCAAGCCCTACCTGGCCGTTCGAGGGACGACAGTGGCGTTGATCGGATCGTCGCCGACCGCAGCCCCGCAGGTCGCTCTCGTGGACCTGGCGGGCGCTGACGTCCGCGTGGAGGTACTTGCCAGACCGGAGCACGCGGGACTCGACCGTACGCGAGTATCGACGCCGACGGAGCTCCGCGTTCGAGTGGCCAGTGGTCGGGAGGTGCTCGCTCTGGTGTACCCGCCGACGGACGCGGCGGCGGACTGGCGGGCGCCGGTGATCGTGCGGGCGCATCCTGGGCCTACCGCGTCCTGCCAGCTGCGCCTGGACTGGCAGGCGCAGTTCTTCACCAGTCGCGGGTTCGCCGTCGTTGATGTCGACTACCTGGGCAGCACCGGCTACGGCCGAGTGTTCCGGGAATCGCTTTACGGCCGGTGGGGCCTGGACGATGTCGGCGACTGTGCGGCGGTGGCGGTTCACCTGCTGTCGACGGGACGGGCGGTGCCCGGCCAGGTGTTCATCCGTGGTGCCAGCGCCGGCGGATACACCGCGTTGCACGCGGTGGCAGAGAATGGCCCGTTCGCTGCTGCGACCGCCGTTTCGGCGATCGTGGATCCGGACCGGTGGGCGCAGACGGTGCCCCGGTTCCAGCGGGCGCACGCGATGCGGCTGGGAGGCGGTGCCGGCCCGGTCCGTGCCGCCGATGTCCAGCGTCCTGTGCTGCTGATTCATGGCACCGCCGACGAGGTGGCTGTCGTCGAGGATGTGCGGGAACTCGCCGAGGAGTTGACATCTCTCGGTATGGTGCCCGAGGTGTTGCTCCTTCCGGATGTCGGCCACTACGTAGCGACATCCGATCGAGCAGGCGCGGCGCTGGAGGCGGAGCTGACTCACTACCGCTCGGTGATGGGGGGTGCGGCCAACAATCAACAGGGGTCACACCGCGGCAACCGGTAGCTGGTGGCGCACATACTCGCCGAACTCGCGGACCTCCGGCTCGCACCGGTAGGGCTCGAGGTCGGCCTGTACCTCGACAATGCGCTGCAGGCAGCGGTGTGAGGTGGTACGTGCCGTGTAGTCGACTGCCACGCGTGCGGTGGCGCAGGCTTCGTCGATGCGCCCGGCGGCGACCAGCGACGAGGCCAGGAGCGCAGTGTCGATGGCGAGTCGCCGAACGTGAGTGGGGATCAGGGTGGCGAGAGCGTCGCCCAGGTGCCGTTGAGCCTGCCGCGGTCGACCCAGGTCATGGAAGCAGTGGGCGATCTCGTCGGCGAGGTACGCCGCGTCGAAGTACTGGATCCACGCTGGCTCGATCTCGGGCTTGCTGCGGACCAGTTGCTTCTCCGCGATGTCGAGGTGGAGCAGGCAGTCGTCTTCGCGTCCAAGGCGGGCGTGCGTGCGCGCCACCACCGCGTGCAGCGCGGCGGCCACTGCCGGCGTCGCTCGAGTCTCGCTTCCTCTCACCGCCGTCAACGCCATCCGGCGTGCCGGCTCGGGGTGGCCGCAGTGCAGCGCAAGATGGCCGATATTCACGGCGAGCAGGTAGCTGCCGTACAGGCGGTCGTCGGCGGCTTCGGTCAGACGAAGAGCACGAAGGTAGAGGCGCTGGGCCAGGCCATGGGCACCCGTGTCGACCGCCTGGTACCCGCAGAGCTCGAAGAATCCCGCCGCCAGCGTGTAGAGGTGCCGGCCGATCGCCTCTGAGGCGGGCGGGCTGGCAAGAAGCCGGTTCAGTTCGCGTTCGACGTACCGCTGCACCTGGGCGTGGACTCGTCCGGCCCCGTGGGTGTGATCCAACTGGCGGAACATCGCTAGGACGGTCTCAGCGGAGTCGAGATCCTCTTCGCAGACCTGATCGGGCGCGTCGACTCGGGCGGCCACGGGTAGATGGGGTCCCGCTGAGGCGTTCAGCCAGTCCAGCGCGGCGCGGTCAAGAACGCCTGGTTGGAAGGGGACACGGACGACCATGTCCGCCACCCCGGGCGTCTCCGCTTGGGCGGCCAGCAGGGTGCTGCCGTTGGTAGAACCGCTCGGGGAGGTTGTCCGCGTGCGCTCGTTGGCGCGACTTGCCTCGAGAAGCGGTAGCAGGCGAACCAACGCTCCTCCGGCCGCCAACGTCCTGTCGCACGCTTCAACGAATTCCCGGGACGGGAACCGGTCCGCGGTCTCCACCCGACGCACCAGGTCAGCGCTGAATCGGATCATGGCGCCGAGTCGCGCCTGCGAGAGGTTGGCCCGCTCCCGCAACCGACGCAGCTCAGCACCGAAGAAGTGACGCTCAGACAGGGAGGGCTGGAGCATCCGCGGGGTCTGGCCCATAACACCGCCTCCTCTGGCTGTTCACATCACCAATGCGGTGAGCGGCATGGATATCGCGCACATAGGGTCACCCACTGTTCAGCCCGGCGCAACCATGAACACCAAGGTCCATAGATGCAGGAGTGCGCATCGGTCGCGAAGATGCGGACAACCGCTTCGTCCGCATGCTCGGCATTCACTTCACCGACCCGACGGGCGAGTGTGGAGACGAGCCTGGCTGCTCGTCAGATCCGCCTCTGACTCCGGAGCCGCGGAGGTTGCAGTGCAGCAGGAATCCGCTCCGCGGCCGTGATCTTGATGGACGTCGGCTACGTTCTCGGCCTACCATCCGCACGAGCGATCATGCGTATGGACATCGGTGCATACCGCTGGACCTCCACCCCGCGACAGCAGTACGCAACCTTCGACCAGCACACATCGACTTCAGACTTCCACATGGCTTGGCAAGTCCAGCGGCTTGACGCTCTGTTGAGCACGAGAAGAGCGGGCCGAGCGGACGAGGCGGTCAGTTCGGAGTAGGCGCCGTGGCTCACCGCGGATTTGCCCCGTCAGGCCGCAGACGCCATCGACGAGGGTTGACCGGCCGGCACATCTTGAAGATCGGTTCCGACGGTTGCAACGCCGCGCTGCTGCGCGAGCTGCTCGGCCCGTCGGGCTCTGTCACGATGGTTGACATCGGCGTCGCCGCCCCGGTTCCTGCATCTGCTCACCCCCACCGAACTCGCCGGATTCCAACAAGTCTATTGGCACCTGCCGACCGCCCTGCCCGACGCGACCTCGCTGCAGCTGTCCGGACCACCCCTTGACGCCCGCCTCACCGCAGTAGCCTGGACGCCCGGACTGCTGCCCGTCCTTCCTCTCGGCGACCTCCACCCGGCACCGCCGCACACGATCCGAGGATTTGGCGGTGACCGGCGGCGGACGCCGGTGAACGGGTTGGGCGGGCGGTCTGAGCCCAGGCCCGGACCCAACGACGTCGGATAGCCGACGACGCCGCAATGGCGGGCGCGGTCGTCGCTTGGCGGCAATTACTCTGCCCGGCATGATCCGAACCCGCCACCTCGCCGCCGTTGCCCTGGTAGTCGCGCTCGCCGGCTGCGGCAGCACCGAAGAGCCGAGCGCCGCCCCCACCTCCAAGGCGTCCACCTCATCGGCCCCGGCGTTCCTCAGCCCGAGCCCGTCACCCTTCACCTCCCGCCCGCCCGCTGACGGCGGCACCTACGACAGCCCTCCGCTACTTATCGAAGCCCTCGCCAAGGGCGGCACCGAATGCACCGGCTACCAAGCGATCGCCAACCCGACCGGCGCGCTCGCGCGGGGCAGCTGCTACGTCGCCGGCGAGGAATACACCATCGGCATATACAGGTCCGCGGCCCAGGCACGGCAGCATCCGAACAACATGGCCGACCTCCTCGAAGGTGTCGCCGAGGTAAACCTCGTGCTCGGCCGGAACTGGACAGTCGGCTGCCCGGATCAGCCGAGCTGCCTGGCGGTCGCGGCGCTGCTCGGCGGAGAGGTTTTCCACCAGGACGTCTGACCCGCCCCGTCGGTACCGGCGGCTACGCGCCCAACACGAAGGCCCCACCGAACGGCGGGGGCCTCAGTGCAACATGGCCGGCTGCGAGCTCCGGCACGGGAAGCGTGGCTCGCGGCCGCGGATGGAGCGACGTCCTCGCTGAGCCGGCGCCGTACCTCGTCCAGCACGACGCGCCGGAAGCTGCTCGGCGCGATAGAGATGCTTTAAGGGCCTGTCAGCGCGCGCACAATTTCAGCTCGGCTGCGGCCCCGGTAAGCCGGTCTGCGCCAACCGGGCGCGATGAGCTGCCTGCGACTGGCTGTTTGTAGCTGTACAACTTAGCCCTGGTAGACCGCTCACTCCGCGATCTGGTACTCGTAGGCCTGACGAACCAGGCCCATGACGTAGGTGAAGTCGCTGCCCTCGTCGAGGCCGACCTCGACGTTGCCATTGCCCCAGTGCCCTCGCCCGGTGACGTCCCAAGCGAGGCCGCGCTCGTCGTGAAGGGACTCGAACGGCAGGTTGAGGCTGAGCCTGAGCCTGGCGACCTGCGGGACGACGTCGACGAAGTTGGTCTCTACCTTGTAGGCCACATACAGCTTGAGGAACTGCTCGGTCACGGTGGGATCGAGGGCCAGTACCTCAGACCGGAACTTTTCGAACAGCGCCCGACGAGCTGGCGGGAGCAGGTTTGGGTGGTCCTCGATGGAAAACGCTGTCTCGGCGCGCGGCTCCTGGAACTCCGTTATCACCTGGGGCGGCAGCTTGGGCATCTGCCAGATGTCGAGCGCGGCCTCGGCCAGGCGTGCTGCGCGGGATCGGATCGTGTCCGCGTTCCAGGTGTCGAGCTGACCGAGCCCTTGGTTCAGTCGCAGAGGGCTGTGCTTGAACCCTCCATCCATGTCGCGCTTGACGATGAAGGGGTGGTCGCTGTACTCGGAGTTGTATCCGGTGAGGGTCAGGTTGCCGAGGGTGTGCAGGTAGCGGGACTGGATCTCGCCCCAGTTGTCGCCGAGGGCGTCACGCCACTCTTGGGAGAGGTTCTCGTTCTGCGGAAGGATATGCTCGATTGTGTAGTCCTCGATCGTCACGCGCTCCTTGCGGTTGTGGTTCTCCAGGCGCCGGAAAAAGTAGGAACGGCGTTTGAAATGGTAGAGATCCGTGGTCTTCAGGGCTTCGGCGAACTCGGAGTCGGTGGGGAAGGCGCGGTAGCTCTTCATCGACAGGAAGTGCGCCTTTACACTGTCGAGGTAGCGGTCTTTTCGTAGTGCCTTCGCGAACGTGGCGAACGTCGTGTTGAGCGAGTTGGTGGGGACGCGGCACACAGCCCGACGGAAGATGTAGGACGTCATTAGGTCGACGATTTCGGCCACATCTCCGGTGGTTAGGGTGCCGAGCTCATAGTCGGTGTAGACCTCGAGCAGGAAGGGATAGACCACGTCGGCCTTGATCTCACGGAGGTCTTGGAAAGCAGCGGCGAGGTGCTGGTTCTTCTCCTGGCCGAGCGCTACCGCGCAGTACCGGCTGGAGTAGTCGCGGAGCTGACTGAGCAAGGGCTCCACCGAGCCGGTGTCGCTGGTTGCCGCCCGGGCGTAGGCCTTGAACGCCTCGTAGATGTCGCCGAGCCGGGGGATGGAGCCGGTTACCACCGTGAGGTAGTGGCGGACGAAGTCATCGAACTGGGCTTCGTAGGCGGCCTGGCCGAAGTCGCTCTCCATGGGGCGCCAGTACTGGGCGTAGAACCGCTCCTGGGTCGACGGCTCGAGGCCCATCAGCACGAAGTTGCGGATCAGGTCGGCCTGGGAGAGCTTGCGTCCGGTGGAGTTCATGGATTCGAAGATCAGTTGCGGGTTGTCCTGGGAGCGGTCCAGCCGGATGTCCACGACGACCAGCTTGGCTAGGCCCCGGCAGATGGTGCTGTGGTCGATTCCCGGAGTTCCTAGTCGGCCTTGAAAGAAGGCAAGGTTGCTCTCGATGCGCTCTGACCGGTGCTTGGGGAGCTGGGCGCCATCGACAATCGCCTTGAGGGTGTCGCGGTCGGTCTGCGAGAGCAGCAGCTTGAAGTAGCGATCATCTTCCTCGTCGTAGTTGACGAGGTACCGGTTGCGCAACTTCCTTGGCGAGAACCCGTCGAGTGGCTCACGGTCTTGCTCAGGGAGCTGGCCGAGGGCCTCGGCGAGCGCGGCGACCAGCAGCGTGACCGTGGTCAGGCGCTGCTGACCGTCGATGACGAGGTTCGGTTCCTGTGAAGTGAGGTTCGAGAGGCCCTTCTCGACGTGCACAATGGAGCCGATGAAGTGGGCGTTGAGGCTGTCGTCGGTTCCCGCCCTGACGATGTCGTCCCACAGCTGTGCGCACTCCGACTGCGTCCAGGAGTAGGTGCGCTGGTAGATGGGGATGACGAACTGGCTGCCCTTGGCGAGCAGGTCCAGCAGCTTAGTCTCCGATGCCTTCATTGCGGCTCCTCCCCAGAGGTGGTGTGCTGTCTGGAGTCAGGGCATCCGGGATGCCCAGTACCTGCCCGTGACTGCTCTCCACTCGCAGAGTACGAGAGTCGCCAATTCCTGAGAATCGCCAACGTGATCACGGCGGCGGGCGGGTCGTGCCGGCCCTCAGCCTGACGAGCGCAAGAAGAAGTCATCCGGTTGGTTGATGACAAGCGGGGTCCACGCAAGATGAGCGCGCAGCCAAACGCCCTCTGAGTCGCCGGGCGCACGTTAATGATCCGGGAGTCCGAGCAGGTCCCAGCGGTGCCGCCATTGGGCGATCCACTCGGTCTTGATCTTGTGATGCACCGATTCTGGATTGACTGGGCGCTTCCCCCCGTGTTTCAGAAGAAATTGTCGGTGTCGTTTCGCGACCTCTTCGTGGACCCACGATGCCGGAGCAATGTAAAAGTCAGAGGGATCTACTCCGAGATCCACGAACACCCAATAGTCCGCGCCAGTCATGTCTCCGTCCGACTGTTGCCCCTCTCGGGTCGAGGTCTGCCAGTCACCGGATGTCTTGGAGGTCACCTTGGCGCGGATAGAGGCTGGCGAGTTGGGCGAACCGAAAGAGGTGGTGATCGTCAGCATCCTTCCGTGCCGTTCGATGCTGCCTCCTCGCTTTTCGATCTCAGCGACAACGCGACTCATGCCAGCCTCGAAGACCTGGTGGGTGTTGATCCCCTTACGCTCCATGCAGGATTGTTGCACGTCCAGAGCCCGACGGCTCTACTCGAACCCGCTCGGGCCAGTGCCAGGTGCAGCCGGCCTTGCCGGACTCGTCCGTTGCCGCCCTAGCGGACTTTCCAGGTGAGGGGCAGGCCGCCGGACGGTGCGAACTCCACCGATGCGATCCGGGTCTTCGGTGGCAGCTCGAAGGTCAGCCACCCCCGCTTACAGGCACCCGCCCGTGGTGTGGCGAGAGCGCTGAGGCTGTCAACGAGGTTGGGTGAGCGCGCGCCGACCTGGACGTTCCAGAAGGTGTAGGTCCGAGAGTCCGTGTCGACGAGCTGGAAGTCGCTGATGCTGAACCCGTAGCCGTCGCCGTCCGTGGTGCCGTTCGAGCAGGCCTTGATGTCGGCGACCGCGAACTGCATGCCCTTCGTTCGGATCCTGCTGGCGACGTCGTCCTGCGCCTGCACCGGGAACTTGACGCTGTAGACGGTCACGTCGCCCAGGTCCGTTGTCTGCTTCTGGCCGAGCTTCGGCGCGGCCGGCGCCGGCGTGCTGGTGCTCACGGCGGGCGACGGGGACAATGAAGCGGTCGGGGAGGGCGATGGGCTTGGCGAGGCGCTGACAGAAGGCGTCGTCGAAGCGCCGGCGCTTTGTGGTTCGCCATCCGACCCGCAGCCGGCCACGACGAACAAGCCGAGTGCAGCGGCCAGCGCGGTGAGGCGGGGGTCCGTGTGTCTGATCATCACCGTCGGTTTCGTCTCGTGGTGGAGCTCCGGCCGCCGCCTCGGCTTGTCAGGCCGGATGGTGGGGGGCCAGTTCGCTACGTGAACGTAGTCGACGGCGACGCCGATGTCGTGTCGGGATCCCGACCGTTCAGACCGTTGCGCGGCGCCGCGCTGCAGTCATCAACCACGGAGGCAACAGATCCTGTTGGCCGCCGTGGCGACCGGCTGCCTGCTCGCAGCCATAGGCAATGCTCGCCCCACGGCGTGTTTTCAAAGGTTCACAATCATTGGAGTAGTGCGGCGATGGTGACGGTGGCCCTGTACGACGTTGCGGTCGTATCGGGTGGCGACGCTGCGGCACTGTTTGAGCCGGTTGAAGCAGCGTTCGACGACGTTGCGCTGCTTGTAGAGCTGCTTGTCGAACACCGGTGGCCGGCCGCCTCGGGCGCCTCGTCTGCGGCGGTTGGCCTGCTGGTCAACGCGTTCGGGGACCGTGCGGGCGATGCCGCGTCGACGCAGGCTGGTGCGGATGGCCTTGGAGCTGTTGCCCTTGTCGGCGATGAGGCAGCACAGGGCGGTACCTGTCCCGCTGGACCTGACCTATCCCGCCTTCGGCACACCAATCGTCGTGCAGGCACCACCAGCCGAGCAGATCGCCGGCACCAGGGGATCGATCATGAGGGCCACCCGACACACCAAGCCACTGGTCCGCCATGGGAGGCAGTACCGTCCCGCCGAGCTTGGGCCGTCGCCACCACTCCACTGGTGGCGACGGCCCAGCGTCGCTGGGTTGCATAGAGTGAGTGTTTCGGGCGGTCGGGGAGGTAAGACGGTGGGGATCACAAGCGAGTCCGAGGCTCATGATCAGACCGAAGCGATCCTCTGGGGTGCGCCGACCGGACCGCTGCCCGAGCCGCCGGTCGGGACAAACTCCCAGGTGCTGCCTCTCAGGAGGTTGACCTGGCCTGACGCTGAGAAGCTCTTCCTGCGTCTTCTGCAGACTGTTCGGCCGGTCACGTACGCGAAGTTGTTCGGCGTGCCCGGCCAGGGTCAGCAGGGCATCGACGCGTATGCACGCTTGCCCCTGGATCTGACAGCTGCCGACGCCAACGGCCGGGACTACATCACGCTTCAGTCGCGTCGGGTGCAGGCGTTGACCGCTACCAAGATCAAAAAAGCGGTGGACGACTTCCTGAAGGGCGACTGGTCGGACAAGACCCGCGTCTTTTACTACGCGACGTCATACGACCTGCAAGACGCCAAGCTCGACGAGGAGCTCCGGACGCAAGGCGATCGTCTGGCCGCGCTCGGGGTGACTTTCGTCCCTTGGGGCGTGCAAGAAGTATCAGCACTACTGAAGGACCATCCACGCATCGTCGATGACTTCTTCGGCAGGAGCTGGGTCGAGGCCTTCTGTGGTCCTGAAGCAGCCAAGGCGTTGGCGAAAAACCTGCCCGCTTTGGAGAGCAGGGAGCTGCGCACGCGGTTGCGGCAGCTCTATCAGGCGGTGTTCTCCGCCCAAGGCGGCATACAGCAGACGGAGGCCCCTGCCTCCGAGCAGCAGTTCGTCATTGTGAATGTGGACCCGCGGCCCCAACAGCGCGGCGTCGTCGACGTTGAGCAGCCGAACACCGAAAGCTCGATCAGATCGGAGCATCCAGAGGACGGCTTCACCTACGTCGCCTCGCGCCTGGGCGCTCGCCGCCAATCATTCCGGTCGGCCCAGCAGCTCATCGCCGCCGCCACGGCGGACGGGCCGAGTGCGCAGGGTGCGGTGCCAGCCGACGAATGGCTGGCCGCAGGCAAGTACCGGCTCGTCATCGGCGGCCCGGGCGTGGGCAAATCGAGCTTGCTGCGGTTCGCGGCGGCCGACCTACTCGCCGAACTGCCGCAGTCGATTACGCTGCAGCGCGAGCACGGCGGCGACCTTCCCGTCTGGCTGCCCTTCGGGTTCCTGTGCCGGCACCTCGACGCCTCGACGGAGAATTCACTGGTCTCCGCGGTCGAAGCGTGGCTGTCGTCGCAAAGCGCCGCCGATCTCTGGCCGCTGGCCCAGCGGGCGCTGCACGACGACCGGCTGATGCTGTTCGTCGACGGCATCGACGAGTGGAGCGACGTCAGGTCAGCCGAACATGCCCTCGGCGTCCTCGAGGCGTTCCTAGGCCGCTCGAACGCCGCTGCGGTGCTCTCCACCCGCCCTTACGCCGTCGACCGGCTCAACTGGCAGCGCCCCTGGGCCCACGCCCAGATCACGCCGCTGACCGACGGGCAGCGCCGCAGCATCGCCGCGGGGATTCTGCAGCGAGGCACGGCTTCGGAGGTTGATCCAGAACCACGGCTGCACTGGGGCGCCGGCGTGGAGGCCTTCCTAGCCCAGCTCGAAATTTCCGCCGACCTCGCTCAGCTGTCACGGTCGCCGCTGTTCCTCACGCTGCTCGCGACGACCTGGCAGGGCGAGCCGTTACCCCGCCAAAGATTCAAGATCTATACCCGTCTCGTCGAGCTGCTGATCGAGAAGCATCCACAGATGCGACAGCGGGCCTCGCACGCTCGCGGCGGACCGCTCCCCGCCGCCGACGCCAGCACACTGTTCGCCGCGGTCGCCTACCGGCTGCGCCTCAAGGACGCCGCCGGCGTCGCCAGCAAACAGGATATGCGGAAGATCATCGTCGAGTCGATGATCGATGACGAAGTCCTCGGATACCAGCTGGCCGAAGCCCGACGGCTGGCCGACGCGGTCCTCGCGATGGCCGAAGAAGAATTCGGCCTTATCGTCTCGCACGGCGCCGGCTCCTACGGATTCCTGCACCGCGTCGTGCTCGACCACCTGGCCGGCCAGCACCTGGCGATGCTGGCGCCTGACAAACAGCTCGACGTTGTCCGGCGGTTCGTTCACGATCCTGCCTGGCGCGACGTGCTGCTCGCCCTGCTCAGCGCACAGGTCAGCCCGCACACCACCGAACCCCTGCTCGCGGCGGCACTGAACGTTGGTGATCACGTCTGGGCGGACCTCGATGGATACGAGCTGCTGGCCGACGCGCTGGCCGCTGGCGTCAGACTCACCCCCCGCGCTCAGGCTGCCCACACCAAGGACCTCGTCGAGCGGGTGGAGAATCACCCCTACGCCCGGCACCGAGCCAACCTGATCACCGCGCTGGTCGCAACGCTCGCGAGCCCCACCGTCAGCAACCAGCTCTTGCCCATCATGAAACGGTGGCTCACCGCGCCGCGTCCTGAGCCATCCGCGATCATGTGGGCGCTGCGCAATCTGCCCATCGCCGACGAACAAGCGGCCAAGCATCTTCTCTGGGGCTTACGGCATCCCAGCGACGAGGTGAAGATCAACGCGGCTGGAGCTCTCGCCCGACGGCTCGGTGGACAGCCGCACCTCGTCCCGCCGCTGGTAGCGCTCACCGAGACGGGGCCCAGCTCGGCCACCCAGGCGGCCGCGATCCGTGCTCTTGGCGAAGGATGGCCGGATGCTCCGGACACCGAGCGCCTGATCGAGTGGTGCCGACACCAGCCGTCCACTGCGCTGCGGCTGGTAGCGCTGAACCTGGTTTTCAAGGCCGCTGAGCCACGAGACGGCTCCGCGTTCCGGTCGGAGGAGCGCGCCTGGCTGCTCTCCATGCTTTACCACGAGGACTACAGGACGGGGCCCTGGCCAGCCGCGGATCTGGTCGCCGCCTGCGCCGCCGGGAACACCGACGCCGCCGCCTTCGCGCTGGAAACCCTCCAGACTAATGGACGGACCGGGGGTGATCGTGGTCTTGCGTGGCATCTGGCCTGCACGGTCTTCGCCGATGATGCCCGCTTCAAAGGCTGGGTCGCCGAACAGTTGGCCAGCGAGGACGAGCACAGCCTGATCCTCTACAACCTCGGCGCGATCCCCAAGCAGTGGCGCGACGACCCGGCCTTCGCCCAAGCCCTACGTCCGCGACTCCAGGACGACCTAGCGAAACTTGCTTCTTTCGGCAGCGCTGGTCTGGCCACCGCGCTTCCGCCCAAGCAGGCCGCCACGGTGCTGCTGCGAGGCTTGGATGGTCTGCGCCCGTACGGGGCGGCCCACGTACTGGCCGACAAATACGGCGACGACGAGACCGTCCGCGAGGCGCTAACCGGTAGGCTGCGAGGCCCCTACAAGCAGGCGGCCCCCCTGGCCGGCGTAGCCATTGATGTGCTCGGCCCCGAAGTAGGATTCGCCGTCCTCGTCTCGCTGCTGCGCCAGTCGGCCGAGGAGGGACACAGCGAGCATCGCATCGTGGTCGCCGGAGCTGTCGCCGAGGCATGGAGCCGTCTGACGGCGGCCGAGGATGAGCTCGGCTCCGGAGCAGCACAGCCTGTCCTCGCCGGCTACGACCCGGCCGAACTAGCCGCCTTGTGCACAGCTGGCGAAGCCCACTCTCTGACCTGGCATGTGGACGCTGTCATCAACGCCTGGCCGTCCCAGCCCGCCGTACAGGACCTCGCCAAACAGCTCATCGACGACGTTCGAACGCTCACCTCCGGCATCCCTGACACCATCCCGGTCGCCATCCTCCGCAGCTATTGCACCCGACACGACGCGAGGTCACGGGACCTCTGCGTCAAGGTGTGGGCCCAGCTCGGGCACGTGGAACCGGAACTACGCGAAGTGCTGACGTTCGAGCTGACCCACAGTGCGCTCACCCTTGACGAACTCGTCGAGGTGCTATCCGAGTGGGAAAAGGAGCCCGACTCCGAAGTCCGCCGCATTGCCTTCATCGGTTTAGTTCAAGCGATCAAACGGCATCAAAAGGCGAACGACCAGACGGCCGGCACAGACGTGATCACCGACCACATGCAGTGGTTGCTGCAGAAGATCAAAGCTAACCTCTGCGCCTATGGCCCCGACCTCGACGACCTGCGGCAGCTGGCATGGACCGGCATGCTGATGCTCGGCGACATCACGCTCATCCACGGCATCACCGAGTGGATCGGCGAATCCCGCCCGGTCGCCGTCACGCTCACCAAACTCCCCGAAGGTGCCACCGACCAGATCTTGGTCGACCTCATCGCCGAGCATTGGGACCGTCTACGCGAGCACTTCGGCGACGACCTATACCAGCGCCTCAGCCGAAGCTCCGGCGACCGCACTAGGAACGTCGCGGACCGCCGGCACGACGTCATGGCGGCCCTGGCGACGACAGCTTCCCGGTTCCCGGCCATCGCCGAGATCCTGCGCCACGAGGCCGACACCGATCCAAGACTCCGTGAAGACCCGAACTTCCTACTCTGGGCCAAGCAGGAGAATCGCGGCGACGAAAACGTTCTGCGTGCCCTGGCCGACAAGCTTGGTGCCACCACGCAGAGCTGGGCGAACCAGGTGC
The DNA here is from genome assembly GCF_017872985.1 of Micromonospora sp. HB375. Classification (NCBI taxonomy): domain Bacteria; kingdom Bacillati; phylum Actinomycetota; class Actinomycetes; order Micromonosporales; family Micromonosporaceae; genus Micromonospora; species Micromonospora sp. HB375. The sequence continues at coordinate 1,778,252 of NZ_JAGGJO010000001.1, forward strand.
GCGAGGCGGTGCTCGACAGAGATAGCTGGACCGTGCCCGACGACACCTTCAAAGCGGTGCTCACCGACGACGCGCACACCGACCCATCCGGCGCTCGGTGGTACAACGGGGCCAAGCTCGCCGCCTACGTGGAACTCTTCCCCAACGACGCCGTATCCGTCACCGCATTCCGCAACCTGGAAGCATGGTTCCGCGACGACGAGGCCCGCCGCGCGCCGCGAGAATGGGACGACACGTTGGCGTTGGCACTCGCGCTCGCTCCCTCGCAGGACCTTCCTGTGATCTTCCTCCGTATTCATGAACGCTTCCGCCACCCCAGGATGACGCATCTCCTCCCTACCCTGCTCAACCCCCTGATGCGGCGCCTACGCCGGGACGCAATCGCAGTCGACGCCTTCAAGAACGCCGTCCGCGAACCGATGGGCATCGCGCAGCAAACTCCTCTGTTCGGGATCGAGGCGGATCCCATCGCCCAGCAATGGCCAGATATGGTGCCGGCGCAACGGGCCTATCTCTTCGCCCTAGCCCTACGGCAAGCAGGAGCGCTGCCACACCACGAAGCCGCCGACGTGGTGCAAACTCTGACGTCCATCTCGCCGGACATCGTCGTGGACAACCCATTCACCGAATGGGAAGGGCCGCTGCGTCTGGCGGTCCTAGATCTTCTGCACGGCTAGGTGAGTGCGGTTAGGTCAGGATGTTCTACGGTGGCGGCGTAGCGGTTGCCGGCGGCGATGCTCAGGCCGAACAGGTCGGCCAGGCGTCGAAGTCTCCATTAGTGGCCTGGGCTTCGTCGAGGATGCGGTCCTGGCGGATGTCGGTGGTGGACAACCGGGGTCCGGCGGCCTTGCAGATCCAGGTTCGGCTGACGGGAGGGTCGGTGTTGGCGGTCCGGGTGGTCACGAATAGGTAGGCGTTGTTGGTGCTTGGCCACCGGCTGCGGCGGTGGCCAAGCCAGGCGGCCAGCGCCTGCTGGACGGGCTCGGCCAGGGGCATCGCCAGATCATCGACGTGCAGCACTCGGTCGCGGACGTCGGTGAGCCGCAGCATCTGCACCTGGCTGGTGCGCAGTCCGTGGAAGGCGATGAGCGCGGCGACTGCGGCGTGCGCGGGGGTTGGAGGTCGCGGGTTGCCAGGATGTGGTCGATGAGCTCGCCGTTGCCTTGGTAGATGCGGGAGTATGCGCGGGCTGGGGGGAGGCATCGTCCGAGGTCGTACAGCCGGACGGCGTCGCCTTTGTCGGGGCGGTTGACGTCTCCGTCGGCTGGGCCTTCGAGTAGGACGGTGGTGATGGCGTCAGGGCCGTCGTTGAGGTCGCCGCAGAGGATGGTCGGCGTGCCTGGTTGGCCGTTCACGGCGGCTGCGGCGAGGGTTTCGTTGAGGTGTACGCGCAGGGCGACGGCTTCGGCGGTGCGTCGCAGGAGGGCGTAGCCGGCGCCGCGAGCGCGTTCGTCTTCGTTGAGGGGGTAGCGTCGCCCGCCCGGGTAGGTGAGCAGTGAGGGGATGCCGGGCGAGGACGGCGACGCGGACGCCGCGGCTGTCCGGGTGGGAGGACACGATGGCCTGCCAGGGCTCACCGAGGGCAGCTTGCAGGTCCTGTGCGGCCCGGAGGCTGCCGATCTCTTGAAGGGCGACGACGTCGGTGCCGGTGCCGGCGATCAGACCGGTGAGGTAGGTGAGCTTCGCGGTGTAGGTGTCGGCCGCCGACGTGTCGGTGTCCTCGGGTGGGAACAGGTTCTCCACGTTCCATGTCATGACGATCAGGTTGTTGGCCACCGTCGCTCCCGAAATTGCAGGTGTAGCGCCAGCCTGAGAGTCGCACTCTAGGACGTCGGATCGTCGCTGATCGCCAATTCGCCGCTATCTCGACAGGCACGATCGGCGGCAGGGCAGCGGACAGGCGAGTTCCCCGAGGTCGATGATGCGGATAGGGAACGGTTGTGGTCAGTGTTCGCGGGAGCCTTTCCCGCTCTTTACAGTGGTGACTGTCGATGGACATGATGGGGCGAGATGCTCGCTGTCCACCCGGATGCCGAGGAGGCCTTCATGCGACTCACCCGACGACTCACCACATCTGCGGTGGCGCGGCGTGCCCTGACCGGAGCGGCGGCGGTCATGGTCGCCGGCGCTGGCCTGGTCGCCGTCGACGCCTCGGTGGCTTCGGCGACACCTCCCGGTATTCCGTCCAAGGCGAGTGCCCAGTCGCAGCTCAACGCTCTGACGGTCAAGAGCGAGGGGTCGACGAGTGGGTACTCCCGGGATCTGTTCCCGCACTGGATCACCATCAGCGGGGCCTGCAACACCCGCGAGACGGTCCTCAAGCGTGACGGCACGTCCGTGGTCACCGACAGCAGCTGCGCGGCGACCTCGGGCCGCTGGTACAGCCCGTACGACGGCGCGACCTGGTCCGCCGCCTCCGACGTCGACATCGACCACGTTGTGCCCCTCGCCGAGGCATGGCGTTCAGGCGCCAGCGGCTGGACCACCAGTCGACGGCAAAGTTTCGCCAATGACCTGACCCGCCCGCAGTTGATCGCCGTGACCGACAACGTGAACCAGTCCAAGGGTGACCAGGACCCGTCGACGTGGCAGCCGCCGCTGTCGTCGTACCGCTGCACCTACAGCAAGATGTGGATCACCGTGAAGTACAACTGGGGGTTGAGCCTGCAGTCGTCGGAGAAGTCCGCGCTGCAGAGCATGCTGAACACCTGCAGCTCCTAGCCTTTCCGCACCCCTCCGGGGCTGACGGCACGAGCGCCGACGCACGGCAACCCCTGAGCCGCTCGTCATCCGCCCCATCTGCGCGCCTGCGGATGGCGGCGCCGACGCGCTGGAGGGCGGGTCGCCACACCGGACCCGCCCTCCAGCGCCGAGACGCAATCGGAAGGGGCGTAGGTGCCGCCGGCGGGGTGGTCACCCGGGTGGGACGACGGCGCCGTCACGGGCCCACAGGGTGCTGCCGTCGGGCCAGACAACGGCCGGCTCGTCGACGCCGTGCAGCAGGCCGTCGCCGGTGACTCGCAGAACGGTGGGGCGCTGCATCATCACGGCCACCCCGGATAGGGGCCACCACGGCCCGGCCGCCAGTGCCACGTCACGGCATCCCTCCCACCCTGGGGTGGGTGCCGTGCCGAGCACCTGCTGGTAGGTGTCGATCGCGGCGAGCACAAGCCAGTCGGGGTAGAGGTTCCAGGCCGGATCGAAGAACCAGTCGCGAGGATTCAGGCAGTAACGGATCACGGCGCGTCCCTCGTCGTTGCGCTTCACGATCGTCTGCTCGTCGCTCCAGAACCAGGCGAATTGCATGATGTAGCTGCCGGTGAGGGTGCGGTCGACCGCCGCCCAGATCGGGCCCAGCACCTGCTCGTACACCTGCCGTACCGCCTGCAGTACCGGTGTGAGCGCGGACCGCTCGCCCTTGGTGACCGGGTTGCAGAGGTACCGGTGCTCCATCAGGTTGTAGCGGGCCTCGAAGCCGTCGTAGCGCTGCTCGCCGTAGTAGCCGTGCCATTCCATGAAGTCGTGGAAATCGCCGAAAGCGGTGAACTGGTCGTGGTCGCTGGTCTGCTCCCAGATCGGGGCTCGCGTTGCTGCCAGCGCATTGTTGAGGGCGTCGCGGCGGATCGAGGCGACCAGCGACGGGTGCCCGTCGTCGAGGAGCTGCCGCACCTGCTGCAGGGCGGCCGGGGGAGAGGGGCACCACAGGAACCGCGACGGCTCGGGATGCCCGGCGCTGCGGTAGGCGAGGCGGACGGCTGCCTCCGCGCGCGCCTGGTCCGCGGGCTCGCAGGACAACGCCGCCTGCGTCCATCGGTTCGCCACGGCTTGTCCGTGCGCTGAGATCGGATTGGTGGAGTCATGCATGGTGTCCTCCTGACGAATGATCGATGGTGCGGCATGCCGTTGACGATGCCGCTGCAGGTCAAGTGGCCACGTGCGACCTGGAGGAACCAGGGCCGATCGTCAGTCCCGGCGTTCGCTGTTGTGACCGTGTCGGGCACCAAGGTTGGTTGCGGTGAGTGATTCAGGGATGACGTGAATGAGATCTTCATGTTTGACTGACATCCATGCGATCGGGGCAGGTGCGGCTGGCGATCGACTACGGCAGCGCCGACACCACCGCCGTACTGGCATGGCCGGACGGCACCTGGACGCCGCTGCTCTTCGACGGCGAACCCGCCCTGCCCAGCGCCGTCCTCCTCAGCGAGGACGGCACCACCGTGACCGGCCACCACGCCTGGCGGGCCGCACCGGTCACACCGCACCGGTTCATCCCGCACCCCCGCCAACCCTCCGAGCAGCGCCTCACCGTCGCCGACACCGACGTCGACCCGCTCGACCTGGTCGCCGCGACCCTGCGCCACGTCGCCGAGCAAGCCCACCAGCTCGCCGGCACCGGCATCGACGACGTGCGGCTGGTCGTCCCGGCAGGCTGGGGCCCGCGACGCCGCACCTGGATGCGCCACGCCGCGCACCGCGCCGGCCTCCCACCACCACAGTTGATCGACGCGCCGACCGCCGTCGCCGGGCACCTGCTCGCCACCGGCCTGCAGCTGCCCGTCGGCGCCTACATCGCCGTCTGCGACGTCGGCGCCACCGCCGAAGTCAGCGTCCTGCGCCGCGGCCCCGCAGGCTTCGAAGTCCTCGCCACCCTCGCCGACCCGACCGCCGGCGGCACCGCCATCGACGACGCCCTCACCACCACACTCACCACCAGCCCACCCGGCACCGGCGGGCAACGATGGGCCGTGACGGCCAGCCTCCGCGCCGGCAAACACGCCCTGACCGACCATCCGGCCGTCACCGTGCCACTACCCGACGGGCCGGCCGTGGTGCTCCACACCGGCCTGCTCGACCAAGCCGCCCAGCCCGTCCTGCACCGCATCGCCCACCTCACCACCGAAGCGATCACCGCCGCGGAACTCACACCCCGCGACCTCACCGGCGTCTACTGCGTCGGCGGCACCGCCCGCCTACCCCTGCTGGCGAAGACCCTCACCGACGCCGGCATCACCGGCACCCTCGTCGACCAGCCCACCCTGGCCGCAGCCCGAGGCGCCGCCGACGCAGGCGCCACCAACACCATCGACCCCACCACGACCGAAGAACCTCTACCGCCGGTGCGGCGCGCCGCCGCGATCGCCCTCCCCGGCTTCGCCTCCCTCGCCCTGGTCTCCCAGTTCCTGCTCACACCTGAGTGGCGCGGCTCCCTCATGTACCGCGAAGCGATCCTCAACTGGGGCGAGATGACCATGGCCGCCGTCTTCGCCGTCATCGCCTGCCTCAGCGCCGGCACCGTCCTCGCCTCCACCATCGCCAACCGCACCACCACCCCGACCAGCCCCGGCATCCACACCGGAACCGGAATCCTCGCCGCGGCCTCCCTCGGCGTCGCCGTCAGCGGCATGTACGCCGTCGTCGGAAGCCTCTACGTCGGCTACCCCGTCAACGGCTTCCTGCGCTGGACACTGCTACCCATCACCCCGACCATCACCGCCGCCGCCGTCATGGCCCTCATCGCCGCCCGGCAATGGCGCACGCCGGCCGGCGGATGGTCGAAACTGCTCGCCTTCCCCACCAGCTCCGTGATCACCGCCGCTGCCGGGATGCTGCTCATCCAATACAGCCTGACCGCCGACCGGTGGCCCCACCTGATCCTCTGGATCGACCTCGCCGGCCGAGTCGGAGGCTTGCTCCTGGGCATCGGCACCGTCATGGCCGTCGTGTCCCAGCCGATCCTGCGCCTGATCCTCAGCGCACCCCTCGCCGTCATCACCGCCGCCCTGGTCTCCTGGCCCGCCTCCGGCATCCTCGGCGCCATCTACGCCATCGCCGTGACCACCTGGTGGCTGCGCCAGATGTGGACCCACCTGCTGCGTCCCCACCACCCCCACCGGCCGCCGCAATGACTCCACCAACCGGATACCAGCCGATGCACGTGGGGGAGGAGCTGCGGTGAACGGGGCCCGGCGACTCGCAGGCGCCACCGTCGTGCTGGCCGTCCTGGCGGTACCGCCGTGGCTGCTGGCCACCCTCACCCGAGCGCACCTGCCCGGCTGGCCGACCAGCACGCGACTACGCGATTGGCTCGCCGACCCGCTGACCCCGGCAACCCTCACCACGGGGCTCATCACCGTGGCCTGGCTGCTGTGGCTCGGCATGGCCTACACCGTCACCGTGACGGCCGCCCGCCGGCTGCGCGCCGGCGCCCGATGGGTACGCCACCTGCCGCTACCCACCCCATGGCAGGCCGCCGCCACCAGCATCGCCGGCGCCGCCGCCCTCACCACCGCCCACACCCCCACTACCCAGCCGCCGAACCCACCGACACCAGTCACCGCCGATGAACTGCAGCACCCCTCCGATACGCCCCAAACCGAGCGCGGTGGGGTGGTCGTGCCCGGCGGCTGGCTACCCGACGACACCGCCCACCACATCGCCGCCGCAGCGGCCCTGGTGTGGCTACGCCGCCGTCGCGCCCACCAACCCGGCCAACCCGACACCGACGCCACCCAGCTGACACCCCTACCCACCACCGTCACCGCCGTCCAAGCAGCCATCGCCGACCAACCACCGCCACCAGCAGCCACCGGCGCAATACAGGCGCCGCTGCCCCCGGCCGGCGTGTGTTTGACCGGTGACGGGGCCAACCACGCCGCCCGAGGTCTACTCATCACCCGGCTCCTCACCGCGCTACGCGACCCCACCGACACGACACCCGTGCTCGTCACCAGCAACACCCTCGCCAAGCTCCTGCCCAGCGTCGCCGAGACCACCGCCACAATCCCCGGACTGCACGTCATCGACACCCTCGAACAGGCCGCCGCCCTGCTACCTGCATCCAGCACGTCGACCACAGCCGACCACGGCATACCCAGCCTGGTCTTGACCGCCGAACCCGCAACGCCAGCACCGCCGAACCTCCCGGGCGCCCGTGTCGTCACCCTCGACGCCGCAGCACCACTACCCGCTTGGCGCGTCGACCGCCACGGCCACACCGTCGATTACCAGACTGGGCAACCTCGACCACGGATGTGTGTCCTCGACAGCGTCGCCGCGGCGGACCTGCTCGCCGTCCTGGCCCAACCCGCCAGCGCAGCACCCGAACCCGTCGCGTCCGTACCAGCCCGGCCGATCGACCCTGCACAGGCAAAGATCCCCCGCCAAGCCACCCGAGTCCCACCGCCCACACCGCAGCAGCCCACCGAAGCCGCAGCCACCGCTGTCCAGCTTCGGGTGCTCGGCCGTCCAGCGTTGCTCATCGACAGCAAAGAGGTCACCATCCGCCGCAGCGCCGCCCTGCAAATCCTCGTCTTCCTCGCCGTGCACCCCGACGGCGCCACCACCACGCAACTCGTACACGCCCTCTGGCCCGGCCTACCCGCCCACACCGTCACCGGCCGCCTGTACACCACCCTCAGCGACCTCCGCTCGACCCTCCGCGCCACCAGCGTTGACCAAGTGGTTGTCCACACTGAGGGCCGCTACCACCTCGACCCACGCACCGATGTGGACCTGTGGCGGCTGCAGGCTGCCGCCCACCACACCGCCACAACTGACGCACCCGGCCGCTGGCAGGCCGTGATGGAGGCCTACACGGGCGACCTCGCCGCCGGCCACACCTGGCCGTGGATCGACCCACCCCGTGAGGCCACTCGCCGCCTGGTCCTCGATGCCCACACCACCGCCGCGGAAGCACAAACCGACCCGCACGAACGCCTGCGACTGCTGCAAGCGGCGATCCGCATCGACCCCTACAACCAGCAGCTCCATCAGCGCGCCGCCGATCAACTAAACGCCCTCGGCGACTCCGCCGCAGCCGCCGACCTTCTCCACACCCACCGGCAACGCCTGCGCCTCGCCGGCATCCTCGACCAACCCATGATCACTGCTCGCTAGACCGAGGTAGGTCCACCGGTCGCTGCACGCCGAGGTCGCACGACAAAGAGGCAAGCCGCTGGCCCCCGCAGATGGGACGGATCTGCTCACCCGGGCAACCGCACCATGGTCACGTGCCGTCACGAACTTCACAACTTTGGTGCGGTATGCGGCCTTCGCCCTAGCAAGTTGTAATTGTTATTGACCCGAGACTAAGTGAATGGATAGCTTGTTTCCAGCGCAACGGTTGTCTGACGGCAACCGTTGAAAACAACGGGGGATACGTAAATCATGATGACGGGCTGACGCGCCACCTCGCTTAGCGCTGACGACGTCCATCGTCGCGCTCTTCTCTGGGCTTTTCTTGCACCGGGGTTGCTCTTTCCGCTGCTCGCAGAGGCCATGTGTCGCATCGACCGCGAGCTGGCACCCCTTGCTGCCTCGTGCCAGAAATGCGAGCGGGCCACCTCGCCTGATCTTTGTGAGGCATCGGCCAACAATCTTTTCGCGCTGCATAGCCGAATTCCGGGTCGGTGCCTGCGCTTCGCAAGTGCCGATTTACTGCCACGCCACCTGATGGATTGATCATTCGGTGGCGGGGTGAGTTCTGCCTGCCTCCTGGCGGATTGGCCGTCGGGTGCATGTCAAGAAGGAGTATTGATGGGTCAACGTCGAGTGGCTGTGGGGGTGGCGTCCGCGCTGCTGGCCACGTCGGTGCTGGCGGTTCCGCCGGCTGTGTCCTCCGCCGCGCCTGCGGCGCCGCAGGAGGCCGGGGAGGCGCCGCAGGTGTCGCCGCGGTCGTCGTCGAAGGTGTGGTTGTTCGACTCGCCGCAGCGTGCGGTGACTCGGGCGGCGGCGGGGGCGGCGCCGTCGGTGCCCAAGGGTACCGGGCCGGTGCGTAACGGCACGCAGGTGTCGTTCTCGCTGGCTGATCGGATGGAGGTGAAGGTCAACGTCGGGTCCGGGAACCTGATGGTGAACACCACCGACCTGACGCTGCCGGGCATCGCCGGGAACGTGACGCTGGGCGCGTCGTTCAATAGCCTCATGGTGGGCAGTGACCTCTCGGTTGGTGCACACGGCCCGGGTTGGCGGACCCGCGGCGGTCAGGACGTGAAGTTGTATCCGGCTGACGACGGGTCGGTCACCTACGCGGCCGCGGACGGGGTGGTTGGCAAGTTCGCTTGGTCCGGGTCGGCCTACACGACGCCGGGTGAGTTCAAGGCCAAGCTGGTCAAGAACGGCAGCGGGTGGAAGCTGACCGAGAACGACAGTGGCAAGGAGTTGTTCTTCACCTCTGATGGTCTGCTGGACAAGACCGAGGACCGCAACGACAACGTCACCGACTACTCCTACAACGGCGGGCAGCTGACCAAGGTCGTCTCCGACCGGGGCGGCCAGTACGCCCGCACGGCCACGGCCACGTTCGCCGGTGGCCGGTTGACGAAGTACCAGCAGAGCGACGCCTACAACGTGGTACGGGAGGTGTCCTACAAGTACGACACCAACAACCGGCTGCAGGCCATCGACCTGCTGGGGGCGACCCGGCAGTGGGCGTTCGAGTACAACACCGCCGGTGACCTGGTGAAGATCTGGTCCAAGGACGACCTCTACAGCGTCGTCACCTACGACGGGCAGCACCGGGTCACCTCGTTCACGCAGGTCACCGACACCACCACCGGCCAGGGTGCGACCACCAGGTTCGCCTATCCCACGTCGTCGCAGACGAAGATGGCCGACCCCCGCCAGGACCTGTCGCAGCCGGTCGCGTCGGTGCCGCACACCACGTATGACCTGAACAGCGACAAGCGGGTTACCAAGGCCACCGACCCGGCCGGCAACGAGCGCTCCCAGACGTACACGCCGTGGCAGGACGTGGCCACCACCGTCAGCCCCGAGGGCAGCACGGTCACCAACACCTACGGCGCCAACGCCGGTCAATCGCTGACCAAGTCAGCCTCACCGTCCGGCGCCAGCGCATCCGCGGCGTACGCGAACGCGTCGACCTCGACGAACCCGACGGCGAACTTCCAGCCGTCCTCGTCGATCGACACTCAGGGCAACTCGTCGACCTACACCTACAACGGCGCCGGTAACCGCACCTCCACCGCCGACGCCCTCGCCGCCAAAGCCGAGGTCGACTACAACAGCGACGGCACGGTGAAGACCTCCACGGACCCGGCGAACACCGGCAACCCGACGACCTACGCCTACGACAGCGACAAGCAGATCACGACCCTGACCCCGCCCACCGGCAACGGCCTGGCCGTCAAGACGTTCACCTACGACGTCCTCGGCCGCGTACGCACCGTCGCTCAGGGCGGCTGCACCATCACATACGACTGGACCAAGGACGACCGGCTCGAGAAGACCAGCTACTCCGGCTGCGGCACCCTCACCCCCGTCACCTACCAGTACGGGCGCGTCGGCAACCTGATCAGCCGCACCGACTCCACCGGCACCACCACCTGGGAGTGGGACAACCTCAACCGGCTACACCGCCGCACCAACCCCGGCACCGCCACGTTCGTCTATGACCATGACCTCGCCGGGAACCTCACCGCGATCACCGACGGCCGCGGCACCACGAAGCACTACTACAACACCCGCAACTGGCTGGTCCGCACCGACACCGCCAGCGGCACCCGCTACAACTACTCCTACGACAACGACGGCAACCGCACCAACACCTGGTTCGCTGCCAACACCGACAACAGCGTCTACGCGCTGCGCGTCAAGACGGTCTACGACAAGTCGGACCGGCCCACCCGCATCACGGCCACCCGCAACTCCGCCGGTCCCGCGACGGTGTTCGACGTGACCTACTGCTACGCCAAGTACACCTCCGGGCAGCCCTGCTCCACCGCCACCGGCGACGACACCGGGCTGCGGCAGTGGCAGAAGGACGAAACCTCCGGCGCGATCAGCCAGTTCACCTACGACAAGGCCAACCGGCTGACCAAGGCCACCAACTACAACGGCAAGACCTACGACTACACCTACAGCAAGAACGGCAACCGCGAGACCGTCAAGGTCGACGGCACCACTGCCCAGACCTTGACGTTCAACACCGCCAACCAGATCACCACCACGAACAACACCTACGACAACCGCGGCAACCAGACCCGCGCCAGCAACCCGTCGGTCAACCCCATGACTTACAACAGCGCGAACCAGATGACCGGCGCGAACTCCGGCACCTACGCCTACGCCGGCACCGACCAGGTTGAACTGACCCGCGCCGGGACCACCACCATGCAGTACGGCTACGAGGACCAGCACGGCATGCCGTGGCTCCAGTCCTGGAGCGCCGGCGGCACCACCGTCTACGTCGAACGTGACGGCCTCGGCACCCCGCTGGGCCTGCGGATCAACGGCACCGACACCGCCTTCGTTCTCGACGGCCTCGGTACCCCCGTCGCCGCGGTCAAGGCCAACGGCACCCTCGCCGCCACCTACAAATACGACCCCTACGGCAACGCCACCACTACCGACGAGTACAACCTCGGCGCCAGCAACATCATCCGCTACACCGGTGGCACCTACGACCAGAGCACCGGATTCACCAAACTCGGCCAGCGCTGGTATAACCCGCAGCAGGGCCGCTTCACCCAGCAGGACAGCCTCAGCTTCATCGGCAACCCTCGTGAAGGCAATCGGTACGCCTATGTGAACGGCGATCCCATCAACTACATCGATCTCACCGGGCAGGGTGCATGGGCAAAGTTCTTCGGCGCGGTGGCAGGTGGGGCCATGTATGGCTCATGCACGATGATCGTCACCATGGCGACGGGAGGCGTTGGTCTTCTTGCAAATGCCGGTTGCGCCACACTGGGTTACGCTACTACCGCGTACGTGGAGAGCGGTGCTGAGGCGGATGGCTACTGAAATACAGAAAGAGGCTACTAGATGAAGCAAGTAACTCTAGCGGCACTGATATCAATTGCTCTCTGGCTCGTAGCAGCTGCGACGTGGTCTATGTTCAGCGATGGAGGCTTTGGGGAAGCGCTCCTTACCCTTGCCCCTGTCGCAGTTATCGTGATCATCGCAACGGTCATCCGCGAGAGCAAGAAGCGTGGCGTTCGCCACGATAGCCAGTAGCGTGCGCTCCGGGGCAGTCGCGGTTTGCAGTCCTGGGACCGAGTAGATGCTCGGTATCCCGTTCAGGGTAGCGGCCGTAATTACTACCCCAACCGGATTCCGGCAGCGCGATTATACCTGGTGCATTTCGTAGTACGTGACTGAGCAGATCTCCTCAGGTACGGCAGGTGGACGATGGGTCGAACCGGTCGGTTCGACCCATCGTCCACCGCCGACTATGCAGAGGACTCTGGGGTGTCGCGCCGGTAGTCGTGCCTCGACAATCATCCGTTCTCCTGGGCCGGATCGTCGGCACCGGCCAGGTCGCGGACCAGCCTGATGAGCGCTAACGCAGGGGCGTAGTTGACCCGCCCAGTATCCGCCGATGCTCGCTGACTTGCTGTTGTGAGGTCGTGTAAGGCGCCGTGAGGTGCCGTCAGCTACCGATAACCCCACCACGCCGTACTGGGTTCATAGCGTCACTGCATCGCCCCCCACCAGTAGCCCTGCTGGTGTGGACGGGCGAGCAGGAGGAGGCAGGTGAAATCGTCAGGAGCTCTCGCCGCCGCAGTCGTCACCAGCGTCTTGTCCACCGCCGCCATCGCGGTCGTCCTGGTGATGCGTAGCGGCTGGACTCCGCACCTGCCAGCGCCGACCACTATGCGGCTGTGGATAGCCGACCCGATGAGCAGCGGTGTCGTCGCCGTCCTCGCCGCAGCCGGGGCTGTGACGCTCTGGCTGCTGCTGGCCACTGCCGTCCTTGCCCATACGTACGCGTCGCTGGCTCGCCGGCTGCGCCGGGTACCCGCTCTATGCTTTCCCGGTCCGGTCCGGGGCCTCACCGCGGCGCTGCTCGGCGCGACCGCCGTCACCACCGCTACCGGCGCGGTCGCACACGCCACTCCCGCGAGCACCACGTCCGATGAACCAGCCGCGGCCGGACAGTCGACCGCCTCACCCGCCTCCCACCGCCCCGCTGCGAGCCACCAGCCGGCCGCGCCGCCGCCCACCTACACGGTGCGCCGCGGCGACAGCCTGTGCGAGATCGCTGCCCGCACCCTCGGCGACGCCGACCGGTGGCCGGAAATCTTCGCCCTCAACCGGGGCGCCCGCTTTCCCCACGTCGGCGGCACCCTGCGCAACCCCGACCTCATCTACCCGGGCTGGGTTCTCCGCCTACCGGCCGACGCCACCCACAGGAGTGACCAGACTCCGCCGCGCGGCCAAGATCAGCAGCCCCACACCGAACCCGAACGCCCGGACACCCCCGCGCCACCCACGAAACATGACTCCTCGGCCGCAACACCGACACCCACGACCACCACCACGGCAGGCCCGACAGCACCCGCGACAGAACCACCCCCGGCAGACCCCAAGGCCACCGCGAGCGCGCCGGGCACCGCCGGTGTGACTCCACCCTCCCGCGGCGACTCGCAGCCACCGGCACGCGCTCCGCTGCCCACACCTAACCGGTCCCCGGGCATCGACGTGCCGGGCGGCAGCTGGGTGGACATCGGCCTGGCTGCGGCGATCACCGCAGCAGCCGCGCTGGTCTGGGCGCACCGGCGTCGCCGCTACACCCCGCGCCCGCCCTCGACCACCCACGTCGAGGGCCCCGACACGACCCCGATGCCGACGGTGGTCATGCAGATCCGCCGACGGCTTCGCGGCGTCGCACCACGCACCGCCACACCCCCCACCACCGGCCACCAACGGCGCCACATCGACTCGCCCCCGGGCCTTGGCGACGGAAACACCGGACCAGACGCGTCCGGCGTCAACGGTGAAACCGAAACCGATGTCGGCCCGACACCTGTGCCGCGCCCGGCGGTGCCGTCCCTGGCGCACCCGCTGGCCGAGGCCTGGCCGTCCGCAGGTCTCGGGCTCATCGGCCCGGGCGCCGACGCCGCTGCCCGCGGTTTCCTGACCGCCGCGCTCGCTGCCGGCGGCCTCGACGCCCTACACGAACGCACCCAGGTGGTGATGCCAGCGGCAACCGCGACGACCCTCCTCGACACGGACACCGCGACCCTGCCCCACACCCCGCGTCTGACGGTCACCGCCACCGTCGAGCAGGCCCTCGACCTCATCGAAGCGCAGATCCTGCACCGCAGCCGTCTCGTCGACACCCGCGGCGCTGACACGGTGGCCGACCTGCGGACGCTCGATTCCGCGGGGGAGCCGCTGCCGCCGGTGCTGCTGCTGACCCACGCCACCGCAGCCCGGCAGGACACCCGCATCGCCGCGCTGCTTACCCAAGGCACACGCCTGGACATCCACGGGGTGCTGCTCGGCGCATGGCCCGACGGTGACACCGTCGGCGTCGCCGCTGACGGCACCACAGCCCTCGCCGACGCCCGCACCGACCAGAGTGATCACCGCGTCCCAGTGGAGCGTCTGGCCGTGCTCACCTCGGCCGACACCCTCGCCCTGTTCCGCGTCCTCGCCGAATCACATACCGGCCAACCACCGGCCCCCATCGACGCCGCGCCGCAGCCAGACGACCGGCAACCGGCCACCGCGAACTCGACCGAAGCCGGCCGCAGCGCCCCGGCCGAGAGGCCGCGACCGGCCGCGACGCCCACCCCGACGACTGCCAGCACGTCACCCACCCCCGTCGAGGCCACCGGCCGCGACCCGGCCACCGCACATCCCCAGGCATCGGACAGGTCGACCGGCATCATCGACACCCGGCCCGATCCGATCGCCGATACGCACGCCGCGGTCGACGCCGGTGGTCACGACACCGCACCCTCCGCAGAGCAGACAAATGTGCCCCCCGCCGTGGACGGCGAGCAGCGGCAGCCCCGCCGCGTGCAGGTGTCGGTGCTCGGCTGGCCCAGCATCACCGACGCCGCGTCCCATCCGCCGCTGCGCGCCAAGGCCCTCGAGCTACTCGTGTACCTGGCAGTCCACGACGGCGAAGCGACCGTGGACGCCATTCTGGATGACCTGCTGCCCGACGCCCCGACCAGTAAGGCGCCAGGCCGGCTGTATACCTACGTGTCGAACCTCCGCGCCGTCATGCGGCATACGGCCGGCCCAGGCGACTACCTCACCCATCCCCAGAACCGCTACACGCTCAACCCCGCCCTCGTCGATGTGGACCTGTGGCGGATGCGCGCGGCGATCCGCCACGCCGAACGCGCCACCGACCCGCAAGCGCGGGTCGCCGCGTTACGGCGCGCCGTCGACACCTACCGCGGGCACCTCGCCGACGGCGTCGACTACGAATGGATCGAGCCCTACCGCGAGGCCGTACGGCAGCAAGCCCTCGACACCTACCTCGCGCTCGCCGACGCCCTCGCCGACCATCCCGCCCGCCAGCTTTCAGTGCTCGACGAGGCGATCCGCCACAGCCCTTACACCGAGGAGCTCTACCAGCACGCCATGCGCGCCCGCGCCGCCCTCGGCCAGGCAGACGCGATCCGCTCCCTGCGCCGAGCACTGACGCGGGCTCTCGCAGAGATCGACGCCGAACCCCACGAAGACACCCTCGCCCTGGCCCACGAGCTCATCGCCGCCCAGCAGCGCCCCCGGCCCCGCCCGCAGGCGCAGCGTCATTCCCGCGACGAGGACGGAGCGACTGCATGACCGGCATCTCCACCTCGCCGTCCTCGCACCGTGACCGTCCGAACGCGGCCAGTCGGGATCAGTTGGTCGGTCTACGGCCGCTGCGGTGGGCGGTGCGTGCCGTGCTCACTCTCGGTGTCGCCGCGTCGATCGCGGCGAACGTGCTGCACGCCCGGCCGAACCTCATCAGCCAGCTGATCGCCGCCTGGCCGCCGCTGGCGCTGCTGCTCACCGTGGAATTGATCTCCAGGGTGCCCAGCCACCGCAGGTCCCTGGCCGCCCTGCGGCTGCTGGCCACCGCGGCGATCGCCGGCATCGCCGGCTGGGTCAGCTACTGGCACATGGTCGGTGTCGCCGCCCGCTATGGCGAGATCGACGCCGGCGCCTCCTACCTGCTGCCGATCTCCGTGGACGGCCTTGTCGTCGTGGCCAGCATCAGCCTCGTGGAGATCACCGGAAGGATCCGCGCCGGCACCGGGCAGCCCACGTCTCCGCAGCAACCAGTGGCCCCTCAGGACCGGCCAGGACACCACACCCCGAGGACCAGCGCCGACCGGACCACCAGGCGGCGAACGCCCCGCCTCACCGAAACGGTCACCGAGACCAAACCAATGGCCACCTCTGCGTCGCCGGGCGCCGTGTCTACCCCGGTTCCATCGCGAGGACAGGCCGCGAGCACGCAAGGCGATGGGTCACCAGACCGCCCGGCTCAGCCCGACCGCGACGACGTCCGTGGCGATTCCGAGCCGTCCCGTCCTGCCGGCGATCGCGCCGGCAGGACGCCAACCCGCGACGCGAAGACCCCAGCAACGATCCCCTCCGACCACGGAAACGCCGCCCAGGTCGCCGCGGCCACTCCGGCGGCCGTCGCGTACTGGTATCAGCGGGATCCGTCGATGCATCCCGCGCAGATCGCCGAGCGGATCGGCAGATCCGAGCGCACCGTGCGCCGGTACTGGCCGCCGGCCAAACTGCAGCGGGCTAACGCCCACCACCACGGCCCGCAACCGACCGTCCCCGGGCGTCCTAACCCTGACCCGCCCTCGATCTTGTAGAGACTCTTGGTGTCTGTCCCCTCCTTGAGGAGGTGCCGACGGGCCTGTGGAAGGCGTGCCAGTGAGCCCCAGGCAATATCCTGTCGATCTTGTCATGGGGGAGTCAGGCAGGTTCTGGTGGTGCGGGCGCGGTGGGGACTTGCTTAGATCACCGGCATGACGGACTGGTCCCAGCTCAGGCATGCCTACGGCGTGGCAGATGACGTCCCGGGTCTGTTGGCGAGGGCTGAACCGGACCCGCGCAGCCCGGTCTGGGGCGAACTGTGGTCCCGGCTGTGCCATCAGGGCACGGTATACCCGGCAAGCTTCCCGGCATTGTCAGTCCTGACGGAGATCGCGGGCCGCTGGTCGCCCGCGCAGCGGACGATGCCGCTGGCGCTGGCGGCTGACATCGTGTCCAGCGTGGATCAGCCCTACGGGGATCTCGACCCGCACGTCACCTATTCCTGCGAAATCGCTCGACTGAGAGCGCTGACCGAGGAAACGCTCCAAAGCTCCGGCTCCGATGACGACCCCAGCACCTACGTCTATATGTTGCAGGCGCTGCTGGCGTTCGAAGGCGCCGAGGTCTGGGGCAGACACCTCGACGGACTGAACAACGAGGAATACGAGGTGGCGTGCCCGCGATGCGATGAAGAAATCTTCGTCGCGTTCGGCCAGTACGGAACGTTTACCACGCTGGACAGCATGTACATGCACGACTCCGGCTCCAAGCGGCTGCCACTGCTGCCCGCTGACCCTGCCGCCTTGACGAGTGTCGGAAAACGCCTGCACGATCGGGCGATCGCCGACCACCATCCCGACGTCGCCGAGAAGCTGACCTACGTGTTTGGCCGAGCGGACTGCCCGGCCTGCGGCGAGCGCTTCCGTGTTGAAGAGGCCATCACCGCCAGATGGTCCGGCTAGTACTCCAACGTCACTCGGCTTCGGCGTTGGGCTTGGTGCGGGCATGACGACGGCCACCGCGTTGATCATCGATGGCTTGTGAGGGCAACCGAAGATCGTGCGGTGGCCGCGTGCCACAGCGTAGACCCCGCCGGATGGCGGTCATCCTCGACGAGGCGGTGACGCGTGTCGCTGACCGGTCGTGCGGGCGGAGCCCTGTCGGACCGCCGGGCACTTCATGGAAGGACTGCTGTCGGGCGTGGAACGCAAGACCTGCTGGGCGTTTGCTGAACGGGCGGGTCACGCTGGTCCACAGGCGATGCAGCGGCGTTGACCGTCGCCGAGATCCGCCGACTCCTCAACGCCTTCGTCCTCGCCGCACCACTCCAGCCAGCGCACACCCTGCACTGGTCGATCTGGCGACGAACATCCCAAGCCCGCGCCACCGGTCCCACTACCAGCGCAAACTCGGTCATGCCGCCGACCGGAAGATCAAATGACGTTGGACTACTAGGAGAGCTAGGCGACCGCCCGCTGGACCTGGGAGCGTACCCGCACGAAGAGGCTCGGCGAGACACCCGGCATGCCGAGGACAGCGACCATACCGATGGTGTCGTTGTCTGCCCACATACAAACGGTTACCGGAACCCCCTCGGTCTCGCCCGAGCCGCAGCGAGCCTCGCCGCCCATCGGCCCCGGTCGGCTGGGCTTGACACCAGCCAGTTTCGGCAGATCGGCGAAACTCTTGTCCAGGCTTGCCTTGGGATCAGTTACCTTGCCGGACACTGCACTGAGAAGGTAGGTGACACTGGAATCGCGAAGGGCATAGACGGAGCCGACTTCGCTGGTCGCCTCGCCGTCGAGGAACTGCTTGAGGTTGTCGGTGTTCTGCTGGGCCTGCTCGCGCAACCTGCGGCTTGCTGACTCGGGGATGCCGGTCAACGTTTCCGGCTGCACCACACGCATCGCCGCACTCGGAGACGGCGAGGTTGAACGTGGCGCCGACTCCCGTTCCACCGTCTCTGCGGCCCTCGCACAGCCGCCGGCCATCATGAGAACCGCGAAGGCCAGCATGCCCGCAGCCGCCGCACGCCGTCCGCTGCCCGCCTGACCTGTCCCCGCCATGCGGCCACATCCTTGTGTCACAACTAGGGCGTACGGTTTACCGCGTGATCATGCCACGCCATCCCCAACGTCGAAGCCAGTGACGTTGGGGTACTAGATTTTGTCGGTCCTCGTAGCTACATGATGGCGGCGATGAGCACGCGCTGGACCGCAGCGACTCATACGGTTGGCTGACCACCACGGCGGCGCCGATCGCGGACGACGGAGGTCGGGTGTCCGGCTACAGCCGGCCGATCAGCGGCTGTGTCCGCGGGTCGAACCGGTACCCGTCGTCCCAGGGGAATCGGCCCTGCTGGTCCGGCCACACCATCTGCTGGAGGCGGACCTGGTCGCGGCCGTAGCGGCTGATCGCCAACCCGGGCAACAGTTCGTCTGTCGGCGGCCCGTCGATGATGATCGCGTCGTAGCCGGCGATGACGTCGCTGAGGCGTTGTCCGTGGGTGAACCGTTCGGCGGTGTCGTAGACCCGGCGAGCCAGGTCGTTGAGCAGACTGTGGGCGACCTCGGGTGGCAGCCCTGCGGTGATCAGTTCGGGGTGGCCGTGGGCGGTGAGCCCAACGGTGTAGGCGAATGGGGCGGCGGTGACGGTGCCGTCGTCGGTGGGCAGGACGTACGTGACGGCCCAGCCGATGGTGTCGATGATCCGTTCTTGACGCCGGAGGAGCTCGTTGATGTCACGCATTGTCGGTGTCTCCTGGGAATTCGGCGCTGGGGGCGGGGTCTGTGTCTGGGTGGGGTGGCTCGACGTCGACGAAGCCCCAGAGGTGTTCCATGACCTGGAGTTGCCAGGTGCGGTAGCGGTCGGCGAAGCCGCGGCAGAGCGCGGGCGGGATCGGGCTGCCGGCGTAGGGCAGCGTCGAGTGGCAGATGATGTATCCCGCGTCGCCGCGGGCTTCGGTCACCATTTGCTGGAGCCGGCCGGGGGTGAGGTGCATTGGGTTGCCGGGCTTGAAGATGCAGGTGGCGCATTCGCGGGCGAGCCGGCGGGTCTTGCGCAGTTCCGGGTCGCCGACGCTGAGTCGGGGTGGCCGGTCGACGTCCGGTTCGTCGGCGGCGTCGAACGTGTTGTCCATCGTCAGCTCCTTGTCGTTGCGGCACGGGCCCGCTTGGCGTGGGATGCGGGACCCGTGAGTCCGGGTGATCGGAGTTCTGTGGTGCTGGTGCGGCGTGGTTTTGAGCCGGCGCAGCCAGGTCAGCACCGTGTCGATGTCCGCGCGGCGCAGCCCGTCGTACGGGTCGACCGGGTGGAGCAGGGTGGGTGCGCCGTCGGCGGTGCGATGGTCGGCGGTGGTGGGGTCCTTGCCGCCGAACTCGTCGTCGAGGACGGCGAGTGGCCGCCGCGCGACCCAGGCGTACAGGGGGCTGAGTTTGTTCTGGTGTCCGAAGCGGACCCCGCCGGCGTGAACGGGGACGTGCGGCCAGGTGGTCGGCAGGCCCAGCCGTGGCGCGATCCATGCGGCGGCGAGGTGGTTCCAGCTGGTGCACCACACCGGTTGAGCGTGCTCGGCGAGTTCCCGCAGCCAGGGCCCGTGGTCGGGGTTCAGCCAGACGGTGCCGGTGACGTGCCGGCCGTCGGGGGCGGGCCCGTCGTAGCGGTGCGGCCGGTAGCCGAGTGTCTCGGCGCGGCCGGGGTCGGCGGGGTTGAGGACGCCGTCGACGTCGATGGCCACGACAGGGGATGAGGCGGGCTGTGCCGGTAGTCGGGTGGTGGTCACGGCTGGGCCTGCTCGATGAGGATCGGGTGCAGGGGCACGGTGAGCCGGTCGGCGGTGCGGCCGGGCCGGTCGGCGGGTTGCCACGTGTCGGCGGCGGCGTGGGTGGGGAACGGGCCGACGGCGGCGAGCCTGCCGTCGGTGCGGTCGAGCAGCACGAGAACGGCGGTGCGGGCGTCGTCGAGCGCCGGCCGGAGAACGTGGGCGAGGTCGGCCGGGAGGTCCACCCAGCCGGTGGCGGGGAGATCCGTGACGGCGGGGTCGTGCAGCGGTACGGGCCTGGTCACGGCGAGCGTGGTGCTGTCGAGCGCGAGCGTGGCGGCGTGGGAGTGGGCTGCGTCGGCGCCGCTGGTGGGGCCGTGGGCGTCGAGGTCGCCGCTGGTGTGGACGGCGATCAGCGCGTGCGGGTCGCGGATCTCCAGGGAGTCGAGGACGGCGAGGGTGACAGTGTCGCCGGTGCGCATGTCGCGCAGGGTGAGCAGGACCGGCCGTCCGTCCGGGTCCCGGTTCCAGGTGATGGCGTCGAAGTGTTCGCTGGTGACGTCGCGCAGGCGCCGCCAGGCGCGGTTGTCGGTGTCGAAGGGGTGTTCGTCGTCGGTGCCGTAACGCATGAGGAACTCCTTGTCGGGCAGCGTCGTAGCCGCGCCCCGGGATCTGGATCGGTCGGGGCGCGATGCATGCACGCTTCGATGGCGCGGGATGGTCAAGTCGCCGGGGGCGGCAGCGATGCCGTTCGGCATCGGCCCTCCGCGAGATGGGAGTAGGGCCGCCTGCGGCAGCCCCGCATTCCAGGCCCGGTATGTCGCGAGGTCGCGGTGCGCGGCGCCGCCGGGCAGCGGCCAGGCAGCGCCGCGGCGCGGGGTGGGACTGGTCGGCTGCCGGCTCGGGGCCCGCTCGGCTGGGGTTCAGGCCTGGGTGAGGGCGGTGACGGCGGCGTCGGCGATCGCCGCGATGGCCTCGGTCGGGTCGGTGACGGTCAGGGTGGTGGCGTGGGTGAAGGTGTGCCCCCAGATCTGGTCCGGGTCGGCCGGTTCGCCGTCGGTGGGCGGGTCGGCGGGGTGAAGCCACAGCACGGCGCAGCCGGCGCGGTGCAGGGTGGTGACGAGTTGCTGCCCGGCGGGGATGTCGTCGAGGTAGCCGTCGGAGACGACGGCGAGCATCCGCAGGGCGCGGCCGTGGCGCAGGTCGAGGAGTTGGTCGGCGACCTTGACCGCTTCCGGGAAGGTGGCGGTCGCCAGCTCGGTGCGCATGTGCAGCACCTGCCTCGGGTAGGTGCGTGGGGGCACCAGGACGGTGGTGCGGTCACCGAACCCGATGGTGGTGGTCGTCGCCTGCGCGCGGCGTGCCGCGTTGGCGAAGATCCACGCGGCCGACGACATCGCCTGCGTGTAGCGGGCCATCGACCCGGACAGGTCGACCAGGACAGCCAGATGCAGGCGGGGCTTCTCCGGAGGCAGCTGGGCGCGTTGCTGCCACGGGGCGGCGGTCGGCATCTGCCCGGCGGCGGTTTGCGCGTCGGCGGTGATGGCGTGGCGGGTCCGCAGCCGACCGGGTGGGATCGGCGAGGGGCGCCGGCCGGGTTCGGTGTGGCGGGTGCGGGCCTGCCGCAGCCGGTTGGCGAGGTCGCGGGCCGCGCGGTGTTCCTGCTCGGTCGAGTCGGTGCGGTCCCACTCGGTGGGTGGGCTGTGCCGGTGGGCGAGCAGCGCCGTCGCGTACTCGGCTGGGGTGACGCCGGCGGCGACGGCGAGGTAGTCGACGAGGGCCGCGGCGAGGCGGCCGGGGAACAGGCCGGCGTCCGGTACGGGGGTGTCGTACTGCTGGTCGGGGTCGATGCCGAGGACCTGACACCACCGGCGGGCCAGGCAGATCATGGTGTCGGCGTCGGTGTCGTCGCAGGTGTGGGCCTCCCGCCAGATGTCGCGCAGCTGCCGCAGGCGCTTGCGTCCGAGGACGCCGGTGACCGCGGCGCGGACGGGGCGGACGTCTTTGCTGGTGACGATGCGGGCGTCGACGCGGGCCAGGAGCAGCGCGGCGAGTTGCCCGGCGTGCCACGCGTCGTCGACGGCCGCGTCGTCGGGGTGCAGCAGGGTTGTCACGACGTGGCGCAGCCACCGGCGGTCGCCGCGGCGGCGAGCGCGTTGGCGTCCTTCGGCCCGGGATTCCTCGAGTAGGTCAGCCACGGTGGCGAGGATCGGCGGGGTGCCGGGCGGGGTGGTCCAGCGGCTGTGCGCGGCGTGCGCGGCGCCGTGCACGAGCAGCCCGTAGCCGGTGGGCACGATCCGCTTGTGCCGGGCCTTGGCCGGGTCGGTGACGTCCGGGCTGTCGGCGATGTAGGTGGCGTCGACCTCGATCCGGTTGAGGGCGGGGTAGAAGCACTCGGGCGCGTCCCCGGCCGCGCCGGGCGCGACGAGGACGGTGAGGTCGGTACGGCCGGTCAGCAGCGGAACGTGCTGGGTCCACGCCTGCGACCAGGCCCGCCAGTCGGCGGCACCGGCCGGCGGCGGCGGTGTGCCGGGGCGCAGGTGGGTGTGCGGGTGGGACACGAAAGGGGCTCCTTCCAGAAAAGGGGGCGGTCAGCGCTTGCCGAGGGCGAGCGCAGTGATGGGCGTGCCGGTGTGCCGGGACAGGGCGGCGGTGACGTCGTCGCGGGCGTCCTGCGGGGCGATGCCGGCCAGGTTCGCCAGGGCGGCGCTCATACCCAGCTGGTCGCGGACCTTCACGAAGCCGAGCAGTTCGCGTAGCTGCGGCGCCCACACGGTCTTGCCGGCGGCGAGGTCGGCGTTGAGGTCGATCGCGGCGGCCACGACCGGCTTGGGGACGCCGAGCTGGCGGGCGAGGTCCCAGTCGGTGGTGACGTGCAGGTGGACGGTGAACCGGGAGGCCAGGGCCTCGGTGAGCACCGCGCCGTGCACGCCCGGGTTGTGGCCGGCGACGATGTAGAACCCGTCGACGGCCTGCACGGTTTCGTTGCCGTGCGCGGGGATGGTGACGGTGCCGCGGCCGTCCATGGCCGGGTACAGCACGGCCAGGACGCGGGGCGGGATGAGGGTGGCGTCGTCGACCAGCAGCACCCGCCCCTGGCGCATCGCGGTGACGAGGGGCCCGTGGACGAACTCGTAGCCGCCGCCGGGGACCGGGTTGTAGGAGCCGAGGAAGTCGTCGACGACGGTGTCGCCGGTGCCGGCGACGGTCAGCAGGTCGGGGAACGCCGCCTCGACCATCGCGGTCTTCCCGGTGCCGGGCGGCCCGTACAGCAGCACCGGCACCTGCTGGGCGCGCAGCCGCCGCAGTTCCTCGACGTCCCAGCCTTTGCCGAGCCGCCGCGGGTGATAGAGCGTCCCGTTCGGTCGCGGCACCGGCGCGGGCCGGGACTGCCGGCCACCAGCGTTGCCGCTGGAGCGGGTGCGGGGTGCGGCGGGCGGGAGGGCGCCGGCGGCGTCGATGCCGGCCTGGGTGATCTGGAACCGGTGTGGGTTGCGGTGGTGGGTGGCGTGCCCGGCGGCGGCCATCTTCTTCAGCGCCTCGAACACCGCCCCGGACGACGGTGCCCCGATCGCCCGGGTGATCTCACCGACCTTGAGAACCTGGTCGGGGTGGTCGGCCAGGTGCAGGGCGACCTTGCGGTAGAGGTAGCCGGACCGGCCGGAGCCCGCCCCGGTGGCGGGAGTGCCAGCGCCGCTGGCCGGCGCCGGGTCGTTTTGCGGTGAACCGGCCGGTGGGTGTGGTGTGGTCATGGGAATGCCTCGATTCGGGGTAGGGCCCGCGCACCCGTCTCCGGGTGCGCGGGCGGTGGGTACCGCACAGCGGAGACGGGCGGGGCCAACCACGCCGGCCCTCATCGGGCCGGGCAGGTCGGCGACCACACCCCTGGTGGTGCTGAAGGGTGACGGCGACACGTCAGGTCGCCGCTGATGCGTGCTGGTCGGTGTCGAGGCCGCGCGGGCGGTGTCGGCGCCGACGATGGAACCCCCGCCAGCCCAATCGATCAAGTCGAATGGGCGCGCGGGTGCGAGGTCGCGGGAGCGTCGGCTGACTACGTGTGCGACGCAGCGTCGAGCGATGCTGCCGGCGCGGTCGTGGTCAGTCAGCGCAGCCCCGTTCGCAGCCCTGCGGGTCGCACTGCTGTCCCTCCGCCATCCGAGCCAGAGCCAGCCCGTCGCCGCCGTCGAGGTCATCGAGGAACGGCCAGCCGAACCCGTCGGCGAACGCCTTGACCTTGGCCGCCCCGTACATCGGGTAGCCGGCGTGCTCCATCGCCGCCACGACGTCGTCGCGGCCGAGGAGCCAGGCGAGTTCACTCAGCTTGTCCACCGACCGGCTCGCCGAGTTGCCGCGGTGGTCGAGGATCTTCCCGATAGCGAATCGCAGGTAGTCCCGGGCATGGGTCTCGTGGTCGACCCGCCGGGTCCACTCGCCCGGCTGACGAGGGACGATGACCTGGCGGGCGTGGTCCAGGTCGAGTGCCTCCACGAGCACCTCCTCCCGGAAGCCGAAGATGTCCCCGCGGTTGGCCCGCAGAGCCCAGACCCGGGTGACGATCTCTTCTTGGGTGCGGATGGTCACTTGTTTCCTTCCTGTCGGCCCACCCGTCGAGGTAGGGCATCGGTGGGTATGCCGGCCTATGCGTTGTCGGTGTCGGGCAGGTCGCCGACGATCCGGTCGCAGACGTACGGATCGACGGCCTCCCAGCACCAGCTGCGGCCCATCACCACGTACCGGCCGTCCCCGTCCGCGGTGATGCGATCGATGGCGTCCGGGTCGCCGGACAGGGCACGCTCGTCGGCGACGAGGACGTCGCCGTCGAAGGACAGACCGGCCAGCGCTTCGCCAACCTGCCGGTCCAGGTCGTCGGCCGGCACGCCCTGCTCGCGCAGGCTGTCGCGGTACTGGTCGCGGTGGCGCTGCTGGTCGGCGACGATCGCCTCGGCCACGTCGCGGGTGCAGGAGAACACCGCCCACCCGTTCCAGTAGTCGATCAGGGTGCCGACGAACCCGACCTCGACCCGGTCGTCGCCGTCGGGGCCGGTGGTGCGCGCCCAGTCGCCGGCGAACACACCGACACCGCCGATCCGGATCCGGTCGGGGTGCAGGTGGGACACATCCGTGCCGGTGGGGCTGGCCGCGAGATGACACAGTTCCGCGACGCGGTCGGTGACGGCGGTGTCGTAGGCGTCGCGGTATACGGCCATCGCCTCGTCGCGCTGCGGGATGCGCAGCCCGAACCAGCCCGCGCTGTCGCCGGTGGCGGCGGCAAACAGCTCCCACCCGGCGACGTCGACCGGCTCTCCGACCGAGGAGAAGCGGGGCAGGGCGTCGAGGACGGCAGGATCGCCGTCGTCGATGCCGGCCAGGATCCGGCGCGCGGCCAGGCGGGTGTCACCGCCGGCCCGGGCGCCGATGGTGTCCTGCGCCCACCACTCGGCGGCGGTGCGTCCGGCCTCGGCGCCGGCGGCGCGCATCCGTTGCAGCGCGGCGGCCCATCCGGTGGCCTCGCCGACCACCCCGCCAGTGTGAGGCGGGGTGGTGGTGGCCGGTGCGATGCGATCGCCGGCGTCGAGGCACATCGCCAGCGTCGAGCCGCTGTCCCAGGTGACCTCCACGAGGTTCTGTCGCTGGTCGTGGCGGCGGACAGTCCCGGTGTCGCCGGGCCGCAGCAGGGTGTACGGGTCGTCGGTGTGGACCAGGGCGACACGCTGCCCGGCCTCGTAGCTGGGCATGGCGGTCTCCGATCGGTCGACGGGGCCGGTGGAAGGGCCACCGTCGTCGGTGGCCGCTGACGGCGGGCGGTCGGTGCTCATCGGGTCTCGCCCGCCGTGTCGCCTGCCGTGGGGTTCTGCGGCGGCCAGGGCTTACGGGTGACGCGATCGCCGAACATCGGGTCGCTGGCGACCGAGGAACCGCAGCGGGCGCAACTGGTGACGGTGTCGTAGCCGTAGCCGGCCATGGACGGCACCTCGACGTGGTCGATCTCGTCGACCGCGCCGCAGACGGTGCACACCGTCATCTCCGGACCGCCCCCGTCGTCGGCGGGCGCGGTGACGAACAGGTCCTCGACCGGGTCGAGGTGGTGCGCGCTGTGCCGCAGCCAACGGCCGTGGATCGTCGCCTCGTACACCACCAGCCGCCGCTGGTCGAGGTGCAGCAGATACAGCCACTCCAGGGCCCCGCCGACGTCCTCGCGCAGCGCGCCCCGCCGAACGGTGGCGTCCTCGGTAACGACCGGGTAGCCCAGGCCGGGCACGGGCGGCTGCCGGTCCCAACGCCGGGGCTTCGGGTTGACGGCGAGGGACCACCAGTCGTGGGCCAGCAGCGCGGCGGCCATAGCGCCGGTGTCACGGCCGAACGTGTCGGTCCAGATCCGGCGCAACAGCGGCACCAGAACCTCCGGACTCTCACCGAACTGGACCAAGCGGGCGGTGTAGCTGCCGCGGAACGCGGCGACACCGATGAGCGTGGGTGTGCTCACGGCCTTGTCCTCCTCAAGGAATGTGGATGGGGTCGCGGCTGTCGTCCCCGCACGGGTCGACCGCCGGGCTGGGGCTAGATCACGGAGCCGCCGCCGGCATCCGCGATCGGGACTACTGATTCAGGGGCGCGCCGACGGACGCCATGAAGGCGACCGGGTCGACGGCCGTGCCGGAGGTGTGATCACCGAGGTGCACCTCGAAGTGCAGGTGCGGTCCGGACGAGTGGCCCGAGCTGCCGGCGACGCCGATAACGTCACCGGCAGCGACCCGTTGACCCTCGGCAACGGAGGGGCGGGTGAGCATGTGGCAGTAGCGGGTGATCACCCCACCGGGATGGTTGAGGTCGACGTACCAGCCGCAGCCGCGGGTCAGAGCGGGGTCGCCGTCGCGGTCACAACCCCAGTCCCGGCCAGTGCGAACGTCAACGGCGTTGCACCGCACGACGGAGACGGTGCCGGCGGAGGCGGCGTGGATCGGGGTGCCCTTGCCCACGATCAGGTCGACGCCGTCGTGCCCGGGACGGCCCGAGGTGCGGAAACCGGAGCCGACATTCCCGTGCACCGGCAGGGCCCAGCCCTGCGCGCTGACCGCCACGCCGCAGGCGGCCGGGCCGGCGCTGGCCCCGGTCAGGGCGGCGACGATCCTGGCGGCGTCGGGTTCCCACCCGGCGTAGGCGTCCGGGTAGGCCGACCGCTGCACCCGTTGGGCGGCCTCGGTCAGTGGCATCGCCTGCCAGCCGTCGACGGCCTGCAACTTCTGGTAGAACTTCGTCGTCGCGTACCGCGGGTCGTGCAGTTGCTCGGGAGTGCCCCAGCCCTGGGAGGGGCGCTGTTGGAACAGGCCGACCGAGTCGCGGTCCCCACCAGGGATGTTGATCAGAGAGGACTCCTGCATCGCGGTGGCCACGGCGATAACCCAGCCGCGGGGCGGGACGCCGAGGCGCATGCCGACGGTGGTGATGGTGGCGGCGTTGCCAACCTGCTCGGCGTTCCAGTCACCGATCGGACCGATCCCACCCAAAGCAGGGCTGCGCGCGGCCGACGAAGCGGTGGGCGTGACGCTGGTAGCCGGCCCGCACGCGCCCGCCCCGCCGCCGAAGATCAAGGTGGTGGCCAGCCCGGAGCACAGCAGCAGGACGCCGGTGACCGCGAGGGCGATCCCGGACAGCATGCGGGTGGTCATGACTGGACTCCTTCGAGGCAGGGCCGGCAGCGGGCCGGCGGGTCGCGAGGACGGTGAAGGCCGCGAGCCTGTGGAGCGGCGGCGCGCGGCCTTCGGGCGGGTGCAGGAGTCAGCGGGCGAGGACGGCCACCTTCTCGCCGTGCAGCAAGGGCGCCCCGTCAGGGCCTTTGATGTGGGCGTTGATCCAGATGCGGTAGGGGTGGCCGTCGCGGTCGATGAGGCGTCGCCAGTGGCCGCGGACGACGAACCGCACCCGGTAGTGCCACTTGGGCTCGCCGTCGGGCGGTTCGGCGAGAGGGCTGGTGCGGCGCAGCATGACCACACGGGTGTCATGGCGGATGCTGGCCCGCACAGCACGGCGGCGCGCAGCGCGGTCCAAGGGGGCGGCGGCGACGGTCGCGAGGGGTTGGGCCTGGATACGCCAGAAGGCATAGGCGACAGCGGCGCAGGCCCGCATCGCGGTCGTGGTCTCGTCAATACAGAGCCGGCCGTCGGGCGCCGGTTCCCAGTCGCGGTCGTCCCCGTCGAGGACCGGCAGGTCGGGGCGGGGGTCAACGGGCCGGCCGATGGGGATCTCGGTGAAGTCGGTCAGCACATAGGGGCCGAACTGGCGGGCGAGGGAGTCGGGCCGGTCAGCGAGCTGCGCACGACGGCGCACCGCCGCCGGGTCGTGCGCGTCGTGGTGGTCGGCCCAGCCGGCGATGGCCCAGAAGGACCGACCGCTGCTGGTGTTGGTGGTGCGGGCCCAGGTGATCGCCCCGATCGAGGACACTTCACCGCTGACGCCGCGGTGGTAGATCGGTTCGGGAAGGAACAGCACCCCGCCGTCGTCGGGGGCGACGTCGGCGGGAAGCACCTCGCCGGTCAGGTCGAGGGCCGCCGCGGCGGCGGCGATGATCGCGGTCATCGCGGGGGCGATGACATACGGCTCGCCGAATCGCCACGGGTTGGCGGTAATGGCACGGACCGCGGTGAGGACCTTCGCCATGCCCCCCGAACTGGGACTGGGGCGGTCGGCGAGACGACTGCCGAAGAACGCCTGCAGGTACTGCGCCGCGAGCGGACTGCGGTGATAGTCGACCATGCGGGCGCGCAGGTCCACGGCGGTGCGGGCGTAACCGGCGAGTGTGTCGTTCGGTAGGAAGTTCACGGTTTGCCTCCAGGTGCGTGCTCAGGCGGCCGACGCCGCCACTGGTGGCCGCCGGTCCAGCCGGGATTCCGGCGGCACCGCGCCCGGTACGGACGCAGGCCGCATCACAGGTGCCGGCGGATGGGCCGGGGTGAACCAGCCGGTCAAGCGACGCGGCATGGCGGGAACCGGGGCGCGCCCGCGTGCGATCGCGGCCGGACCCGGCGAAGGCGGCGGGGCGAGGGTGGCGGCGCGGCGGGCGCGTTGTTCGGCGCGCCGGGCGGTGCGCAGCGCCCAGCAAGGACCCTGCTGTCCGCGGCACTGCAGGTTCGTGCAGGCACCGTCGGGTCCCGGGTGGTGGGCGGCGGCGACGTCGACCGCGAGCGCCCACAGAAGCCTGTCGGTGACGTCCACCGGTAGCGCGGTGCGGTCGCTGGGACGCCGGCTGCGGTCCTCAGGGTGTGCGGGGTGTGCCATGACGGGTGGCCCTTCGGTCGACGGATCTCGGGCATGCACGGTCGCCGCCCGACACACGCCAGGGCCCTTGGAAATGCTGACGTCCGGACGACAGACGACGACCAGCGCTGATCGACGCTCATCTCTTGACCGAGGTCAAGTCGTGCTGGACGAGGTGAAGGGTCACCGGCCCTCACAGCAGCGAGGGGTCACCGCCCGGGTGGTCTGCGCGCACTGACGGCGCACGCGGGTGGGGTCGACGGTGGTGAGCAGCGGCCGGGAGACGGCTGGCCGTTGCTGTCGCCGAGCGGGTCGATGAAGGCGCGATGGATGCCGTCGTCGGGCGTCATCGGTGTCGGCGGCTGAGTTCCGGAGCAGAGCCGGATACGCCGGACGTGCAGCGGTCGAGGCGCGAAGCCTTGCCAGCAGTGGCGACGGCCGGCCACCGGCCCAGGTTTGCTACTCGCTGGCAACCGGCCGCTGTGGGCCGGCAGGCTCGGCCCGGCTCAAGACAGCGCCTAGTGCCTTAACCACGAACGTTCGCGGTGTTGAGCGGACGGTAGCCTCGGCGCGGTGGCGGAGGATGACTTCATGATCGGGCTGAGCCGGGACGAGGCGTTGGTGTTCTCGGACTGGCTTCATCGGATGATGGGCACTGCCGATTTCGACGAGTTGGTCGATCGTGACCGGGCGGTGTGGTCACCGCTGTATCGCATCTCGGGTGCGCTGGAGACCTCGCTGGTGGAGGTGTTCGGGCCGGACTACCCGGTCCGGCTGCAGGAGGCGAGGCAGCGGTTACTGGATGCGCTTGGCGAGGTGGGGCGGCCAACCGGCGCGTGACGCTCAGGCAGCACGTGTGGTCGGCTGTCGCCAGACTTGTTGGCGTTCGCTGCGAATACGGGCGCGCTCGCGGCGTTGGGCGGCCATAACGTCGGGGTGGCGTGCGTTGGCGTTTCGCCAGCGCAGGTAGGCCTGCAGTTTGCGGGTCAGGGCGGTGTGATTCGGGTGGTCGGAGCCGGCGATCACGAAGGTCCGCAGCGGGCCGAACTGCGCTTCGATCGGGTTGGCCCAGGACGCATACGTCGGGGTGAAGCACAGTTCGACCTTGTTCCGAGCCGCCCACGCCCGGATCTTGGTGCCCTTGTGCGCGGACAGGTTGTCGAGGATGACGTAGATCCGCGCCCCGTCCGGACGTGCGGCCCGGATCGATTTGAGCGCGGCCAGGGTGTTCGTGGCGCTCTTGCGGACGTCTGACCACACCCCAAAGTTGGTCGTCACCGACGCTGTAGCAGCCGTGAAACTGCCGGACCCCATGCAATTTGTGGTAGTTCGCCGGCAGCCGCTGCGGATGCCCTGACGGCGCCCACCCGGCACCGGCCTGCGGACGGATGACCAGTGGCCCGAACTCGTCTAAGGCGAACACCCGCTGCGGGAAATGCGCGGTGACGTACTCGATGCGGGCCAGCTTGACATCCCGGTCGGGGTCGGTGGACTCCTTCCACGTCTTCGTCCGCTGGAACGTGATCCTGTGCTGATGCAGGATCTGTCGCAGCCGCTCCCGCCCGATCCGAACTCGGCGGGCGGCATGGCCGTTGAGGTAGTCGGCGAGCTTCCGCACTCTCCAGCGGGTGAACGGCCGCCCCAGTGCTTCCGGGCGGGCGCTGGCCGTCTCGACGATGAACGCTTCGTCATCGTCGCTGATCAGGCGGGGACGGCCACCCGCCCACTGAGGGTCCAGGCTGACCATGCCCATCTCGTTGAACCGGTGAATGACCTGACGAACCGTGTCCTCATCCGCCTGCACCAGCCGGGCGATCGCCGGCACGGTGTTCCCACCGGCTGAAGCGAGCACGACCATGGCCCGCCGTAATCGGACTGCCGAGCCGGTACCACGACGGGTGATCCTCAGCAGCTGCTGACCCTCCTGGTCACTGAGCCGCCGGACGCGCACGGGTTCTGCCACCGCCACAGCCTGATGGCCGCGATGCCGTCCGTCAGCCAGGCCGGACGGCGTGTCATCCAACACCGCGAACCTTCGTGGTCAGAGCACTAGAGCTGTGAATGCTGTGAACAAGGGCCATTGCCACGACCGCCTACACGAGGCGGTGCCGTAGCCCACATCGCCCCTCGTTGGTGCATCATGCTGTCTCATGTTCGTGGATCAGCGGCGTTTTTCCTTCCTGGCCGATCTTCGGGAACAGTGGGAGGCCATCCGGGACGAGTGCCTTGCTCTGCCGCGGGAGACCTATCAGCCGTGGGTGCAACGCGAGATGTACGGCCAGGGCTGGAGCGTGTACGGCCTCGTCGCCTTCGGGAAACGGATCGAGGAAGCGCTCGACGCGTGCCCGCACACTGCCTCCGCGTTGACGAAGGTCCCTCACCTGACGACCGCTGGGTTTTCTCGAATGGCTCCTGGTACCCACATCAAGCCCCACCAGGGATGGGTGACGACCGTCTACCGCGCCCACCTCGGGCTGGTCGTGCCAGAGGACTGCGCGCTGCGCGTGGGCGACGAGACCCGGCAATGGAGCGAGGGCGAGAGCCTCGTCTTCGACGACACCGTCACGCACGAGGCGTGGAACTACGGCTCCAGCGACCGCATCGTGCTTCTGTTCGACTTCGCCCGTCCCGGCTACGAGGACATGCCGCAAGACGAACTGCCGGCCTCGGTGGCAAGCTTCGTGCGGCGCGGCGGATGACCGAGACAGGCCGGCCCAGCTCCGCGGCCCTGCTTCATCCTGCCGGTTCGAAGAACCCGACCGCATACGAGGCCACTGCAACACCTGAGGACGTCACGCTACGCGCAGCGCCCTACGCGGTAGACCCAGATGCCGTGTCGTTGGCTGCCCGGACCAGGACTA
Organism: Micromonospora sp. HB375; assembly: GCF_017872985.1. Classification (NCBI taxonomy): domain Bacteria; kingdom Bacillati; phylum Actinomycetota; class Actinomycetes; order Micromonosporales; family Micromonosporaceae; genus Micromonospora; species Micromonospora sp. HB375. The sequence goes on from NZ_JAGGJO010000001.1 coordinate 1,810,655, forward strand.
CCTTGCCTCGATGACGTTCAACTTCGGGATCCCCGGTTACCAGCCAGACTGGCGCCACGGAATATCCGACATCGCCAGCCGTCACGCCCAGCGACTACGGGGCCTCGTGGGCCGCAGGCTGACGTCCACCTGGGTGGTCTGGGATGACGACGACGATTCGTGGTTCGCCGACTGCCCGATGGTGCTCGACTTCGATGAGGAACGCCTGGAGATCAACCATCAGAAGTTCGACGACATCTCGATCACCTGGTGCACGATCGACGTGACCCGGGCGCCGCTATGGCCGACATCGGATGGCTTTCGCCTGCGGTGGCGCGACGATGCTCCCGCGTCGTTGGCTGCTCGACACGGGCAGCGCCTGACGGCGGTGGAGCTCCTGGAGTACGTCGGGGGCGACACGGCGGACGGCAGCGTGGCCCTGGGTCTGCGATTCGCCGATGACTGGCTGACGATTTACAACGCCCTGGACGAGAACGGGATCGAGGTCGGCGAGATCTCCCCGCAGTACCGCCGACACCGTCTGAGCTGATCGCGACTCCGGAATCGACGGCAAGGCGGTCAGGGGCAAAAGCGTGCGAGTTCATGACACGGGTTGAAGCTGAACGAGGACCATCCAGGTGTCACCATCGGCGCGATACGTCGCACGGACCCGGTATTCGCCCGGGCAGAGATCGATCACGAGGCGGTTGTCGGGCTCCAACTCCGCCCCCGGCCACGCCGAATCGAACAGCACGACTGGCCCGTCCACCACCCAATGGACATCCTCATCTGCGTCCCAATCCACGCCATCACGTACCGCTCGGCGGGCAGCGCTCACCAGATCGTCTTCCTCGTACGCCGCTGCCCACCGCAGGAACAGCCGTTCCGAGGACAGGTACGTCGTCATTGCCGGCTCGTCGCCCAGAACAAGCGCCTGCCGCTGACCGATGGCGACCACGCCGACGTAACCGTCGATCGCGCACGCCCGGCCGTAGTCCCCCCAGCTCTCCACGGGTCCATCCGTGCTATCAGCGCCGCTCCACAGTGACAGCGCCGATTGCGGAGCGACGAGCAGCGGCCCGCCAGCCGACGAAACCCACGTGTACTGCAATGACCTACCTCCCGTCGTGATCTTGCCAGGTCACGTCGATACACGAGTGCCCGCCGAGACGCGGCAGAACGCTGTCCTCGCGCACGTCGTCGGCGGGCGACCCCCTTCGGTGTCCGTGAGCGGTTAGCGGCGACGCAGGTCCCGCGGGCGGGAACCCGGCGGCGGTCCGGTGCGGCTGCTGGTGGCGGTGGCGCCATGGACTCCGGCACCGGATTGTTTGGCCTGATACATGGCGGTGTCGGCCTGGTGCAGCAGGGCCCGCGGGCTGACGCCGAGGGCGGCGCTGGTATGCCCGACGCTGGCGCGCAGAGTCAGCGTGTGCGCGCCGAGGTCGACGGAATGGCGGCCGACCGCCCGCCAGGCGGCGCGGGCGGCGGCGGCAACGTCGTCGGGGCCGCCGTCGACCAGCAGGGCGAACTCGTCGCCGGACAGGCGCGCGGCGAGGCGCACCGGCCCTCGCAGGGCGGCCAGCCGTCGGCCGACCTCGGTGAGGACGTCGTTGCCGGCCTCGTGGCCGAAGGTGTCGTTGACGGCTTTGAAGCCGTCGAGGTCGAGCAGGACGAGCCCGAACGGGGCATCGGCGCGGGTGGCGCGGGTGAGGGCGGCGAGCAGGGCCCGCCGATTCGGTAGGCCGGTGGTGTCGTCGTGGCCGGCGGCGTAGCGGGCGCGGGCCAGCGCCTGCTGCTGGCGCCACAGCAGGGCTGCGGCGAGGGCGAGACCGGCGAGGACTCCACCGGCGGCGGTGACGATCGAGGTCAGGATGGGAGACACTTCGGACGCTCCTTTCTACGGAAGGAGCACCGGGGGCGGGCGTGGTTCCGGGAAGTTCGACGCCCGCCTCCGGGCTACCGGCAGGGCGGGGTCGGTCAGGCGGTCGGGTCGGCGAGGGCGAACGTGGCGGGTTTCTCGGCGACCAGGACCGCTCGCCCGGTTCCGACGAGTTTCACGGCGGCGTTGTGGACCGCGCCCGCGCTGGCCTTCTTCGCGCCGGTTCCCTCGTTGGCCCGGTCTACCAGCCTGCACAGCTCGCTTACCTTGTACTGCCGGCCGGGGTTGGCCTCGAGGACGTCGAGGATCGCGCCGCGCAGGGTGCCCGACGCCCGCCGAGTAGGGGCTTGTGCCGCCGCCTCGCCCGTCGTCTGCGTGGTCGGCGGTACGGCCGGTGCTTCCATGCTGGGTTCACCCGTGGTGCTGTCGGTGGTCGTGCCAGCAGGCAGACCATCCGGTGTGGCCGGTTCGGCGTCCGCATCGTTCGCTGCGGACGTCGCTCCGATGGCCTGGCCGATGCTGTCGGCCGCGATTGGCACCTCGAGCTCGGCAGTCGAGCGGGCGTTGTCGTCGCCGTGCTCGGTGTCGGTGCCCTCGGCCTCAGCGGCCGCCTCGGCTACCGCGTCGGCATCACCAGGAGCCGGCGATGCCGATTCCTGGAGGGCGTTCGGCTGCCCGTCGGCGGCAACCTCAACGGCTGGCCGATCGGCGCCGTCTTTGTCGTCAGCCTCCCCAGTGCCCTGCCTGTCGTCGCCGATCGGACCGTGACCGGCGGAGGTACCGGGTGTGTCGGTGTCGCGGGTAGCGGGCTCCGCTGCGGGCTCACCGTGTCCGCCCTGTTCGGTATGCGCGCGGCCGGCGTCGGTCAGCCGCCACAGGGTGGGTCCGGTGTCGCTTCGGGTGGGCTCGGCCAGTCCCGCGCTTGCCAGGGTGCGCAGTTTCGGGGTGGTGGTGGAGTAGCCGAGGCCGGCTTCGGTGGCGATGGCAGCGGCGGTGGCCTCGCCGAGCCGGTGCAGCGCGGCGAGGACCTTCTCGACGCTGGGTGCCAGTGGCGCTGGTTCGGCCGTGTCGGTGGTCGTGCTGGTGGGGGTGCTGGTCATGGGCGCGTGGCCCCCTTTCTCCTGCCCTCGGCAGGGGTCGGTGAGTGAGGCGTGCACTGATGCACGCTTCGGATCGGGTTTTGATCAAGTCGTCTGCCCGGGATGCGGGACTCTGCGGGGCGCGTCCAGGTGTGTCGCCCGGTGATCGCCCGCCGGACGGCACGGCGGGGACCGGGGTCAGTGGGCGGCGTGGTAGGCGTCGCGCACCGCGGCGGGGATGACGCCGCCGGTTCGTGGCTGGGGCAGGTTTAGCTCCTGCCAGTTGACGGTCCACCACCAGGTGCGGATCTCCTGGCTCTGGGTGCGGCCGGTCGCGGTGTCGTCCTGCCGCCGTGGTGGCCGGGGCTGTTTCGGCAGGCGCCGTCCGGCGGTGATGAACGGGCCGAACGCCGCTGCCATCCGGTCGAAGTTGCCGGCGGACAGGTCGATCTCGTAGGTGACGCCGTTGAAGGCGAACTGGTAGGTGGCGACGTCGTCGGTGGAGCCGTCGAGGTCGTCGACGAGGATCGCGGTGGTCTTGGTGGCCACGAGGGCCACCTCCTTTCCTCTCGGGGTGGGTTACTAGGCGGGCTGGTGGGTGCCGAGGCCGAGCTGGTGGCCGATGACGGGCCCGCGGTGCACAGCGGCGACGGCGGCGGGCAGGTGTCGGCGTTGCCAGCCGTGCAGGGCGGCGGTGAGGTCAGCTCGGTACTTGCGGTGCTGGGTGAGGGCGGCAGCGAGGCCGGCAGCTTGTTCGATGCCGTTGTTGGCGCCGCGCGCGGTGTGGGGGCGCACGGGGGCGAGGGCGTCGCCGAGCAGAACGGCGTGACCGGCGCCGACGGGCCAGACCATGCGCTGCGGTGGGGTGATGTCGAGGACCGGTACCGCCATGCGGGTGGTGGTGGCGTGCACGACGGCGGCGTGGTCGGCCGGGAGGAGCAGGTCGGCGTGGGTGTCGACGTGGGCGCGGGCGGCGGGGCTGACGTGCCGGGGCAGAGCGAAGACCCGGCGGGTGGGGTCGGCGCCGAACCGCTGCGCGTACTCGGTGCTGGTGCAGTTGAGGTAGAAGGTCCAGTCGCATCCTCCGGCTACCGGGGCGAGGTTGAACTGCACGCCCGGGCAAGGCTGCAACCGCAGGAAATCCCGCAGCCCGGGCTCGGGGGCGATGTCGGCGACGCCGCGGTGGGCGACGTAGCCCGCGTACCGCAGAGCCCGCTCGGGATCCAGCAGCCGGCGGCCGGTGGAGGACCGGCCGTCGGCGAACACGACCAGGTCGGCGGCCGCGGTGTGGCCATCGCGGAACCGCAGCACCGGCCGACCGTCCTGCTCGACCAGGGCGGTGACCTTCATACCGGTGTGCAGGACACCGGCGGGCAGGCGGCGGATCAGCGCCTGGTGCAGCAGCGTCCAGGTGGTGTTCCGCCCCGGATAGGTACGCCGGATCGTCTCGGCCGGATGGCGGTCGCGGACGGTCATCTGGACGATGGCCTCGGAGTCGTGGGCGACGAACTCGTGCTGGCCGATGTCGAGGCGGTCGAGCACGTCGAGGGCCGGGTGTTCCAGGCCGATGAGGCCGCCGCCCAGAGGCGCGGACGCCGGCGCGGCCTCAAAGACGGTGACGTCGTCGAATCCGGCGCGCAGCAACAGCAGCGCGGTGACCGGGCCGGTGATACTGCCGCCAATGACGGCGATGCTGGGCTGGCGGCCGGAGGCCGGCCTGGTGGCGGATGTCATGAGGGGTTCCCTTCTGGAGGGCGGGAAACCCGGGCACGGCCGTGCCCGGGTGTGCGCGAGTGCGCGGGGTGGCCGGGCATCGGCCAGGTGGTGCCAGTGAGAAGGCGGGTCAGCGACGGTGGACCGCGGACACACAGGCCAGCCGCCTTGATGCGGCGGGCGGATGGAGGCTCGGAAGGCGCGGCGCCCCGGGCTGCGTCCGCTGGTGCCGAGGTGCGACCGGGCCGGCAGGGCGGCGCGGGAAGGTGTGGTCTCGGCGGGTTAGCGGACGGGCGTGGTGAACGGAGGCGGCACGGGAAGGATCCGCCGGGCCCGCTGCAGTACCTCGTCGGCGACCGTGATCAGCGGTGTCGCGTCCGGGGGCGTGGCTGGGGTCGTGCGGTGCCAGCCACTACCGGGGCTGCTCGCGATGATCGTCCAGGTGAACAGCGGGGTGAGGACTTCGGCGACCGCCGTGCTCTGCGTGGCGTAGCTGTCGCGGCAGACCCGCACCCGCAGGACGTACCCGTCGGAGTGGTGCACCCGGGTCAGCTCGTAGCTGCCAGGGCCGCCCTGATGGAACACCTCGTCGACGATCACCGCGACCGGCCCTCCGGGTCGGTGGCGCGGGTCGTCGCCTCGGACGCGACACGGATCCAGGGCCACTGGTAGGCGCCGATGGCGTAGCAGCCGTTGGCGTCCGGGACGACCCGGTCGTCTTCGACCCATCTACTGCCCAGGCCGTCGTCGTCCTCCCACTCGACGGTGACCGCGTCGCCGTCGAACCGCAGCCGGGGATGCTCGCCGGGCATGTCACCGGGGTGGAGGGCGTCGAGGTGGGCGGCCATGCGCTGCACCGCGAACCGAGGGAAGCGGCACAGCACCCCGGCGCGGGAGAGGGTGGTGTAGCCGGTGGCGACCATGGCGCGGTAGGCGCCGCCGCCGACCACGTCGCAGGTCACCGTCGCCGGGGCCCAGGTGGCAAGCGGCGGGGTGATGTCGCCGCGGCTGCGGACGATGCGGTAGCGGACGTCGCTCGCCGGGTCCGGGTGCAGCCCGAACCAGCGCATCTCGTGGCGGCGGGCGCAGCGGAGCAGGTCGAGCAGGTCCCGGTGGCCGTCGACGTGTTCGGTGTGCAGGGGCAGGAATCCGTGTCCGTCGTCGGTAGGGATCGGGTTGCCGGTGGCGCCGGTGGCGGTGTGGGTCCAGGTTTCGGCGCGGACGCGGTGGTCGGCGCCGTCGGTGTCGTACCAGCGGGGGACGCCGTTGGAGGACAACCAGTCACCGTCGGCGTCGTGGGACCAGATGAGCGCGGCCTGGTCCGGGACACCGGCCCGGTACTGCTGCCGGCTCTTCAGGTGCGCGCGGGTGGCGGCGACGTGTTCGGCGAGGGGTAGGACGTCGTCGACGCGGAACCACAGTCGGTCGGACATGGCGAAGGAACCTCCTGATGGGGGAAGAGGGAAAGGTCGGCCGTTCGCCGGCCGGGCTTGCGGGGCGCCCCAGCCCGGGGCGCCGGGCCGTGCGCGGGCGGCAGAGTGCTCACACCCGCTGCGGCGACGTCCGGCGTCGGACCGGAAATCCGGATCGAGCGCGAGTGCCAGGTGGAGCTGAGGTTCGGGTGGCGGTGTCGGCGAGTACCCCGACAGGCGATGACCTGCCACGGTGGTCTCGCCGCGCTGGTCGGGTTAGGGGTGTGCGTCGCAGGCCGGCGGGGCTCATGGGTGCGGCTGGTAGAGCTCGCTGTCTGCTGCCAGGGCCGGCGCGGCGCGGTTGGGAAGGGGGGTGGAGCCGGTCGGGCCGCCGCCGATCCCCAGGGAAGAGGGGGGATGGGTGGCGGTGCCCGACCGGTTCCGGTGCGGTGGTGTTACAGGGCGACGGCGAGCAGCCGCTGGTCGGTCTCGACGCTGTCGAGGTACCGCATCGCCTGCTCGAGGTAGGTCACCCGGTGGGTGAGGGCGTCGCTCGCGGGTGCGAGCTTGTGCCCGTCCGGCGTGAGCAGGGCGTCGCCACAGACGGCGGTGGTGGCGCTGTAGTGCTGGTAGGCCATCGGGCCTGCCTGGAACATCTCCAGCTCACCCACGGCAAGGTGGGCGGCGCCGTAGCTGGCCGCGTTGTGCATCCGCATCGCGTTGACGCGGGGTTGCTGGTGGAAGTCCGCCTCGGCCCGCTCGCGCGGGTAGCGGGCGGGATCCGCCAGGTGACGGGCCAGCAGGGTCGGCCACGGGGCGGCCGGCCGGGTGCCGTGCACGACCCGCTGCCACAGTTGATGGCGGATGCCGGCGCCGACGCCGGCGGCGTGGCGCACGGCGGCGAGGTCGAGCAGCTTGACCGGTCCGCCGGCGCAGTACACCGGACGTCCCTTGCGAGGTGCGACCAGGTCGCGTCGCTGCCACAGCCACATGTCTGGGATGGCCCAGAAGCGGGGCTGCAGGGTGCCGGACACGCCGAAGTGCCGGTCGAGCTGGGTGGCGGTCAGGGCCTGCGACGGCAGTCCGTCGGGCAGGCAGACGATCATGGTGTTGATCGTCGCGGTCTGCGTGACCACCGGGCTGGTGGGTGCCGTGGTGGCGGCGGTGGTGGCCGCAGGGGTGAGCTTGCGGCCCGGGCGGGGCGTCACCGTCGGCACGCGGGTGCCGAAGCGGCTCAGCGGAGTCGCGGCACCGTTGGTTGCGGTCATCTGGGGTTCCTCCTTCGGTAGGGCGCGTTGTCGGGCGCGCGGAAGCGGCCGGCCCACCGGGTACATGAGTCGACTCACGGGACGAACAGGGGATGGGCGCAGCAGAGTGGCTGCTGGTGGAGCGGGATGGTGCGGGGTGGTGCGGTGCGACCTGGGGGTCGCCGCGCGGCGCGGGCGCCGACCGGCCGACAAGGGCGGGTGGGCAGAGCGCACCGTGAGGTGCGGCGGTGGTTCCCGAGGCGGGACCGGACCGGGTGGAGCGATATATGGGTGAAGGTGGTGCCGATGAAGGTAGCGGCCGGATCTGTCAGCGCCGGCCGCCGTCATGATCGTCAGTAGTGCCGTCGACCTGCACTGTCAGACGACCGCCCGATTCCTCGGGCAAGGGACGGCGAGGCTGTGAGATCCGGTCGGTCTCACAGCCGCCCACGACAGTGGACGGCTCCCCTGCGCGTGCGGTGAAGGTGAATGTCAGGGCTCCGGGTCGGGGCCGCTGGGGTCGGCGTCGGGGAAGCGGTGCGGGTTGGTGGACGGGTTGTCCGGGCCGTGGTCGGACGGCAGTTCGTGCAGCCAGCGGCGCGGCCCGGGGTCGGTGGTCAACGTCCAGGCAGGCCCGGCGGGGTGCTCGCCGTGAAGGCCGGTGGCCACGGGCATGGCGGTGGGCACCCCGGCGAGGGCGTCGAGGAGGTGCTGCTCGCGGCGGCGGCCGGGGACGCGCAGCAGCACCGGGTAGCGGGGCCCGTAGCGGGCGAGCTGCTCGTAGGCGCGCAGCTTCCGCAGCACGGTACCGAGGGGTTCGGTGCCATTGTCGTGTTCGAGGAAGAACCCGACGGTGCGCCCTCCGGCGTGCCAAATGCCGTGCCCGTCGGGCTGGACACCGGTGCCGCTGCCGGCGGCGTAGGAGGCGGCGGCGAAGGCGGCGGTGGTGTGCTGTTCGGACCACCACCGCGCCAGCCGGGCGTTTTCGTCGGTGCGGGCGTAGCCGAGCAGGTCGATGAACAGCTGGTTGGTGCCGAGCAGGTGGGGCAGGCGGCGGCTGCCGATGATGCGTTCGGTGCGGTCGATGCTGGTCCGGGGAGCGCGGACGCCTGCGTGGTTCGGGTCGTTGAACTGGGAGGGGTGGACCACGGTGCCGAGCGGGCCGAGGGTGTAGAGGTACTGGCCGCTGCCGGTGGTGACGTCGACGAACCGGCTGACCGCCTCCATCTGGTGCAACTGGGCGAGTCGGAGCCGGGCCGAGCGACGCGATGGGAACAGCGCCGTAGTGATCTGGTCGGTGGACAGCACGTAGTGCTCGGCGAGCCACCGCAACAGCTGATGATCACGGACGGTAAGACGACGAAGCCGGTCAAGACGAGCAAGACGAGACGACGAACGGGAACCAGGCGAAGAGCCGGAGGAAGAGGCAGAAGCCGAGCGGGAGACGGAGTTGTTGGTGGACACGGTGGATGCTCCAAGCGGAAGAGGAGTCCCTCCGAGGGAGGGTGTCTGAGTTCGGTGAGATGGTCACCGGAGGCTGGACACGGCCGGTGAGCGGCACTGACAGACCCGGACGGCCGGATCTGTCAGTGCGGTGTGATGATCGGTGGTGAAGGGCTGGTGAAGCCCGCACGGAAGGGGCGACCGGGACTCGGTCAACCTCGGTCGACCGCTCCGTCGATCTTGCTTCAACCGTCCTGCGGCGTTCAGGTGTTCGCCTTCGGAGCGCTCTTGCCACGGGACCGGCGGTTGTCGTCGGGTCGGGCCGAGAACCGGTCGACGAGGTCGTCGATCGCGCTGGTGTCCTGCGCCGGAACCGCCTCCGCCGCGGCCTGACGGATCGCCGTCGCCTCACCCACGACCGGCTTCGGCGGCCGGGTCCTGAGGGTGAACGCCGGCGTCTGCCGCCCACCGACGACGAGCCGCCCGACAGCGGTGTAGGCGTCCAGGTGCGTCAGGTCGTGCTCGTCGAGCTCGGGCAGGGTATGTCGGGCGAGGACACGGGCGTCCTCCGGGGCGACGGAGAAGTACAGCTTGTTGCGGGCGTTGGCCGACGCGGCGGCGAGGAGGTCCTTCGGGAACTGGGCCAGGTCCTGGTGCGCGAGAACCATCGACAGCCGGTACTTGCGCGCTTCCGCCAACATCGAGTCGAGACTGTTGGCGAGGGTCAGGAAGTTCTGACACTCGTCGATGATCAGCGTGGCGTCCCGGCGTCTGTGGGCGGGCACGCTGGCGCGGGCGGTGGCGGCCTGCCACACCTGGGCCAGCACGAGGGAGCCAAGCAGCTTGCTGGTGTCCTCGCCGAGCTGGCCTTTCGGGATTCTGACGAGGAGGGCACCGCCGTCGAGGACCTTGCCCATGTCGAAGCTGGAGCGGGGGTAGCGCATGGTGCGCTTGACGAAGTCCCGCAGCAGGAACGCCCGCAACCGCGCGAGGACGGGGCCGATGACCTGGGAGCGTAGGGCCGGGTTGAGCTGGTCGTACCACTGCCAGAACCCGGACAGGCCGGCCGGGTCGTCCAGGCCGACGGTCATCGCGCTTCTGAACTGGGCGGAGTTGAGCAGGGGCGGGATGTGCTGGAGGGTGACGTTGGCGTGCCGCAGCAGGGTCAGGCAGGCCACCCGCATGACGTCGTCCATCCGCGGCCCCCACGCCTTGGCGAAGATGTTCCCGAAGATCGACACGAGGTTGTCGACGACCAGGTCCGGGTCGTCGCCGGACAGCGGGTTGAGGGTGGGCGGGTTGGGCTGGTCGGGGTCGAACAGCACCACCCGCCCGGCGACGCTGGCGGGGAGCCGGTCGAGGATGTCGAGGACCATGTCGCCGTGCGGGTCGATGACGACGGTGCCCCGGCCGGCTTTGATGTCCTCGACGGCCATGTTGACCAGCAGGGTGGTCTTTCCGGAGCCCGTCGATCCGACCACATGCAGGTGATACCGCGCATCCGCCACGGACAGGGCCACCGCGTGGCCACCGACTTCGGCGTCACCCAGAACCTTCGTGCCTCGGCCGCCGGTCGGTACCGCCACTGGGGCGGGCATCGACTTCGCCCGCGCCCGATCCAGCCCCGGCACGGCCAGATCCCGCGGCAGCGCGGCCAGGACGGCCAGTTCGGGGGTGGAGGCCAGGAACCCTGATCCGAGCCGCCGTATCGCCAGCACGGCCACCGGTCGCGCCATCCGCGCCCGGTGCGCAAGGCGGTTGCGGCCGGCGTACACGGCGAACGACGAGGCGACCGCGTCCGCGATGCCCCGCAGCCTGGCCTGCGGCCGGGACCCACCACGGTGGTTGTTCTTCGCGACGGCGTAGCGGATACCGATCGTCCACAGCGGCTGGGCGGTCTTGTCGAGGATCGCCCGCACGTCCCGCTCCACACCGGGATCCCGGCGGCCGGCCGGCCGGCCGCCGCTGCGGGCGGTGGTGGTGCGGCCGGGAAGAAACGCCTCGATCAGCCACAGCAGCGGCGCGGCGGGATCGATGCCCGGTACGGCCGTCTTGCCGTCGCGGAGCCGGCCGGCGGTGCGGCGGGCGCGTGCGGCCCGGCGTGGGGTGGCGGGGCGGGCGAGGATCTGCACGCAGGCGTACTCGTCCGATTTGAGCTGCGAGCCGGCGGACATCAGCGCTCGTAATGGGTCGTTGTCGTGGTCGGTGTTGATCGGTAGCCACTCGGCCGCCGTCGGCAGGAGGTGCCCGCCGACGGCGGCCGGCACGTCCAGTGGGATCGGCGGTAGCGCCTGGTCGTCGGTGGTGCAGGTGGCGCCGGGCCAGGCGGCCCGCACGGCGGCCTCGACCGCCCCGGCCGGCACTGTGCCGGGCACCCAGATCGAGATGAGGAGCTGCCGGCCGGTCCAGGTGTACTGCCACACCACGTGCGGACTGCCGTACAGCAGCCGCCGTCGGCGCGACGGGGTGAGCGTGCCGTGCAGGTTCGCCCACAGCGCGGCGGCGCTGTGCGGGTCGACCTCCGGTGGTGGGGCGACCGTGACGAGGCGGGCCCGGTCGGCGTGGCGGCGGTGCCGCCACCCGTCGAGCAGGTTGCGCCCGGCGACGGACGCGACCAGCAGGGCGGCGGCGACACCGAGCAGCCACGGCCGGTCTACCACCCAATCGGCGGCGTGCAGAACCCAGCGCGTGGGCGCGCTCGGCGGGGCAATGACTCCGCCGCCCGGCCCGGAAGGACTGGGCGCCGGTACCGGCGATGCGACAAGGGACGGTGTCACAGGTCCTCCTCCCCGTCGTCGAGGTCGGCGAGGTCGGACGGTGTGGTGGTCGCGAGAAGATGTTCGGCCTGCGAGGAGATCGACTCGAACGCGGTCCGGTTCGTGCCGGAGATCAGCAGACCGTGCCCGACCCGGGCCGACAGCAGCATCCGCCGCTCGCCCGCGGTCAGTCCGAACGCGTCGGCGACCTGGTCGATGGCCTGCGGGGCCTGCTTGAGCAGCACCTGCGTGGCCGCATTCGACACGACGGCGTGGCCGAGGTCGGTGCCGAGCACGTCGGCGACGTCCTGAGTGATGACCGACAGGCCGGCATTGCGCTTGCGGCCGGCCTTGCTCATCTTGAACAGGAACCGGGCGCCTTCCCCGTCGCGCATCAGCAGCCACGCCTCATCCACCACCACCAGCCGCCGGCCCTGCGGGCGGGATCCTTCGCGGGGCCGCCGCCGATATTGGGGTGGGAGGTCGACCTGTCGCCAGATCTCGTCCAGCGCGAGCAGGGTGCCGACGGTGCGCAGTTCGTCCGGCAGGTGCCGCAGGCTCCAGACCACGAGGTGCCCGTCCGGGCGGGTCGTGGTCGGTGCGTCGAACAGGTCGGAGAACGAACCGGCCACCCACGGCGCCAGCCGGGCGGCCAACTCGTGGGCGGCCGGGTTGCCGTCGGCCCGCAGTGTCGCGGCCAGATCCTTCAACAGGGGAGCGGGCCGATGGTGGGTGGCCGGATCGGCGGTGATGCCCGCCTGCCGGTACACCTGCAGGATCGCCCGGTCCAGGGCGGCGCGCTCTGCGGGTGGCGGCACCTGTCCCAATAGGACGCTGATCAACGTGTGGAGGAACAGGCCGCGGCGGGTGAGCACGTCCGGGCGGCCGTCTCCGGCCGGCAGATCCAGGGGGTTGATCTTCACGCCGGGTGCGCCGAGCCGCACGATGGTCCCGCCGACCGCGTCCGCGAGGCGGAGGTATTCGTCCTCGGGGTCGACGACGGCGACCTGCACCCCCTGATAGAGCTGGCGGAGGATGTCGAGTTTGACGAAGTAGGACTTGCCGGCGCCGGATCGGGCCAGGATCACGCTGTTGTGGTTCTCCTGCGCCCACCGGTCCCACCAGACGATGCCCTGGGAGTCCGGGTTGACCCCGTACAGCACCCCGCCGGTGGTGGCCGGGTCGCCGGGCAGCGGCGCGGGCAGGTCCGCCGACGCGAGGGGGAACGCGGCCGCCAGGGCTTGGGTGTCCATGGTGCGGCGCATCTGCAGGCTGTCGGTCGCAAGCGGCAGGGTGGTGGTCCAGCCGGGCAGGTGCCGCCACGTCGCGGGCTGCACCTCGATCAGGGTGGACGCGGCGGCGGCCTTCACCTGCGCACACGCGTCGAGGAGTTCGGCTTCGGTGCGGGCGTGCACGGTCAGGTACAGGCCGACGCGGAACAGCTTCGCCGCCCCGCGGGCGAGGCGTTCGGCGAGGTCGGCGGCGTCGTCGGCGGCGGCCTCCACGTACGGGTCGGCCAACTTCCCTTTCTCGGCATCGGCCCGCCGGGACGATTCGAAGCGGGCGCGCTGGTTGCGCAGCCGGGACGCCGCCACCGGGGCGGGGATCGGGTCGATGTGCAACGCGAGGTCGAGGCGGCCCGGCCAGGACAGCAGCGGCTCCAGCCACGCCGGCCCGACCTCGGCCGGATACCCGGTCACCACCAGCGTGGCGGCGTAGCCGTCTCCGACTCGCAGGAACCGGGGCGTGACCTCCACCGAAGCCGGTGCCACCGCCGCCGCCAGTCCTGCGGACGGCGGGCTGGCGCTGGGGTTGTCGTCGTGCGGGGCGCGTCGGCGCCTGACGAAGATCACGATGTCCTCCTGGTGCGTGGCCTCCTGACTGGAGGTCCGGTGATGGTGGTGTGGGGGGCGGCGAGTCCGCCGGGGCGGGGCGGCCGGTACGGGTCGGCCGCGGCGGCCAGGGCGGCGGTCGCGGCGTGGCCGTCCAACGCGCGGGTGGTGACGCCCAGCCCGGACAGCGATTGGACCGTCTGGTCGGCGCGGCGCCGGGCCGCGTGCTCGCCCCGTTCGCCGCGGGTGGTGCGGGTGACGATGAGGACCTGCCGGCGCAACGGATCCCGCCGCTGCGCGAGGTCGTCGAGGAACCGGGCGTGGTCGGCCGCCGCGTCCGCGAGAGCCGGGTGCGGCAGGGCGTCCGCCGCCTGGGCGACGGTGTGGGCGGCGGAGTGCAGGTCGACCGGCTGCGCCGACACCACGATCTGCGTCGGCGTGGACAGGCTGTTGAGCCACCGGCCGAACGTGTCGACCAGGGCAGCTTGCTCGTCGGCGGTGCGCAACGCGAGGTTGACGCTGGTCGCCGCGACCATGGCCGCCTTCACCGCGCCGAGGCTGATCTCCCCGCGGTCGTCGATGGCGTCGGCAGGCAATCTCAGCGGGGCCGGCAGTGTCACCGTCGACGTCGGGGCCTGTACCCAGTCGGGTGTTGTCGCGGTGGTGTCGGTGGTGGACAACGCGCGCGGCGCCCGCCAGTGGCGTACCGCGCAGGCCAGCCACACGTCCATGGGCAGTCCGTCGCGGCGGCCGACAGCGAGGCCGAACACCAGGCCGCCGAGCACGACGCCCGCGCCGAGCAGCACCGGTGCGGGCACGACGGTGTGCAGGGCCTTCCCGCCGCCATAGAAGGCGATGGCGGCCACCGCCACGATCGCCAGTTGCCGGAACGTCAGCCCGTAGAGCACCTTGTCCGGCGCGTCCACATCGGCGGGCATGCGGGCGGTGACGGGCTGTTCGTCGCGGTGGTCGCGGTTCATCGGCGCACCGCCCCAAGGCCGGGGGTGCGCAGCCCGCGGGTGAGTTGCTGCACCACGACGACCCGCACGACCGCGCCGAGCGGATTGCCGCCACGCCCGCCTGCGCCGCTGGTGGCGTAGCGGTGCATCAGCGCCGGCACCTTGACCGTGGTCCACAGCAGGACCATCACGACGAACAGGTTGAGCGTCCCGCCTGGTTCGACCGGCAGGCCCAGCAGCGGCAGCATGGCGCTGGTGTCCAGCAGCATCCACTGGCCGGCGAACAGCACGAACGCCTGCACCACCGGGATGGCCAGCATGGCGACGTACGACCGCCACCACAGGCGGGCCACGCCGTCGGTTTGCGGCAGGGCGTGGCACGCGAGGGCGATCGGCGCGACCGCGGTGAGCACCAGCGCGACCGCGAAGCGGACGATCACACTGCAAGCGGTGGCGGCGAGCAGGACAACGATGATCGCCAGGCAGACGACGAACAGCAGACCGGCGCTCTGGTCCCGCGCGGCCATCAGGTGGGTCTTGACGGCGTCGAGGGCCCCGTCACCGTTGAAGTCCTGCGCGGTCAGGGCGGTGGTGAACGCGTTCGCGACCTCGATCAGCGTGCCGGCGATCAGCTGCGAGAAGTGGGCGGTGACGAACCCGACCACGCACCGCGGCAGGAGATCCTTGACGGTGTAGCGGGCGCGTTCGTCACCGCCGGCGACCATGGTGAGAACACCAGCGGTGACGAACGCCAGGACGAAGACGGTGTCGACGACCCAGACCGACCGTCCGGTCAGGGCCTGCACCTGCGGCAGCGCGGTGACGTCCGGGGTGATCAGCAGCGCGCGGGTGATCGCGGTGATGAGCCCGTTCAGGCAATCCAGCAGCAGACCGGCGAACCAGTCGAGGATCTGGTTGAGCGCCCAGGCCATCGTCAGCCTCCGACGATTCCCTGAACGACCCTCAGCAGGACGGGCGCGAGCACGGCCAGGCCGTAGCCGATCAGCGCGTTCTTCAACGCGCCCTTGGCCTTGTCGACCTGGACGGGGTCGCCGCCGGCGGTGGCCCAGTACACCCCGGCCAGGACCAGGAACAGGGTGGCGACGGCGGCCAGGATGCCCATCACCCAGGCCTGCAGGTTGGCGATGACGGTGGGCAGGTCGTTGACGGCCAGGATGACCGGCTCACCGGCGTCGCCGTAGGCGACGGCGGGCACGGCCAGCATCCCGAGGGCAGCCGCGGCGGGCGCGGCGACCCGGGCGACGCGGCGAAGCGTGGACAGCACGATGGTCAGAGCACGAGACCGTGCCCACAACGTGGGGAACATGGGTGGCTGCACCTCCCGCACCGGCTCACGGCCGGCGCGAATAGTCGAAACGGCGGTCGGGGTGCCGCCGCCGGGCGCGGGAGACACATGCCGGACAGGGGAGCGCGGTGAACCTCGGGAGGAGCTCGTCCTCCCGTTCGGGTCAGCGGCGATCGATGAGGTGTCAGCGCATCAACGTGGCGCGGCACCCGAGGCACCCGGTCCCGTGTCAGCCCTATGTCCCGGCCCGACGGCGGGCGAAACCAAACCTCCGCATGACGCCGTGGTGGCGCCGGAGGAGTTCCGCACCCTCAAACCGGCGTTTGTGAGCCCTGGCGAACACCTGCCGGTCCCACAGCGCTCCGACACGACCTCACAAACCTCTAGCGACCCTGGCCGGAACGCCTTTCCGGACGAGCATGCCGCTGGTGACGGAACCGTCTGTCGGCGTTGGTGCCGGAGCCTCACAGCCGCCTCCTCGACATCCCCTGGGCGCCGTGGTGAGAGTCCCGACATCCCGCCCCGCAGCGGTTCACGGCGGTTCGCCGCCGTACCCGGGGTGGGAGCCGGCGGCCGCTGCGGCACGGCAGGGTCGCCGCACACGGTCGCGGACCCGACCAGATGGCCGGGCCCGCGTCGGGGCGCTCAACGGGGGATGGCCCCTCAGGCGGCTGCCAGCCTCACCCGCGCCGCGGCCGGTCGCGGACCGGCGCCGCGGGCGGCCCGAATGTGCTGGCGTCGCTCGGCCGCCGCGGCGAGGTCCTCCTGCACCCGCGATGAGATCACCTCGGTGAGAAGCCCGGCGGCGAGCGCTTCGGCGATGCGCACGTCGATGCGCTCGACGCGCCGCCGCAGCGTGTCGACCTCCACGCCGAGCCGGGCGGCGATGGGTTCGATGGCCCGCCGGCCCAGCCGCAGGTCGATGTAGGGCTGCTCATCGCACTCATCGACGATGCCCACCTCGACGGCGCGGCGCACGAGGAGGTCCGGATGCCCGTAGGGCCGCCTCGGAGTACGCGGGCCGGTGACGTGATCGAGGTCGTCCACCGGCACGGCCTCGACGCCAGCACGCTGCCGCAGTTCATGGCCGGCCCGCCACGCGGCCATGCACAACGCCGCGTACGGCGCCGGGCGGGCCAGGTCAACCCGGTCGCGCAGCGCGGTCAGGAAACCGGTGAGGATCTCGGCGTCCAGGTCGTAGGCGTCGCCGGCCCAGCCGGTATGCAGCCGGCCGGCATAGCGGCGCAGCGCCGGCATCGCCAGGGCGACCGCGGCGATGACCCAGGCCGGCCCATCGAGGCGGGCGCGCAAGATCAGCTCACGCCACACCACGTCCCGCACCCTGTAGGCGCGGGGATGCTCCAGCAGCCACTGCCGCAACGCCGGCAGCGCGATGACACCCCCGGGCAGACCGGTGTCATCACCGAGCTGCCCGACAAGCGAATCGAGGTCCAGGGACAACGGGTCGGGGTCGCAGGTCAGGTCGGCGAACGCGGTGTCCACGGCGTCCAGAGGCGAATCGGGCCAGCCGGTGGCGGAGGAGGTCATGTCAGGAACTCCCATGTCAGAGACGAATGTCGGGACGGGCCGGAGCAGCAGCCGGCACGCCTGACCGCCATTGCGCCACCCCGGCCTCACGGCCCCCTGACAACGCAGGCTGGCCGACATGGACACCGGGTCGACGCCATCAGTCGCCTCTCGCGACACCACCGCTCACCGACGACCGACGTCGACGTCGACGTCGACGTCGACGTCCACCGTTCTGATACGCCACGCTGACCTTCGCGCTGACACGACCAGAGACGGACGGACACGCTCCGCAGCCGCGGCCGGGGGAGAGGACGCGCCACCGCGGCGCGGGTCCGACGACGCCTCCCAGCCCGTCTCACAGCGCTGGACAGCGAACAGTGACAGACCGCGATCGGCTGGACGCCCCGCCTGTCGGCGTCCACGGGGCGTGGGGTGCGCCGGCATGCCCCGGCTGACAGCGTCCGTCCGCCGGGCCGTGACGGTCTGACGAGCCGCCGTCCGAATGACAGATCCCGGAGCCGGTGCCCCCGGTGACGCCGCTGCTGTCCGGCGAAGCGGACAGCGGTCTGACAATGCCGGCCAGCACCCCGTGTCATTGGCGTACGCCGCTGGTGTGGCCGAGGTGGCCGTGACACTGGGCGGCTGACAAAACTGGAACGATCGACGGCTCTGGCAGCCTCCCGATAGTGATCCGACCCATGGAGCCGGCGCCCGCGTGAACATCCCGGAGCCCCAGGACAGCCAAGCGGACGGGAACCGGCTGTCAAAGATTCGTGAGATCACCGTGAGAGGGGCAGGTGTTCGCCACAGCTCACAAACACCGGTTTGAGGGTGTCAGCGCACCACGGCGCGGCGCGGAGCCGACACCACATGAGCGAGCACACGCCGCAGCACCACAACCCGCATCCCGACCCCACCGCCGACACCGGCCCGCTGGCCGAGGTCGACCCCACCGCGATCGACCTGGTTGCCGGCGACCCGCCGGTACCGCTCACCGTCTGGCGCACCGCCCGTATCCCGGGCGACGCCGGACGCAGCATCGGCGCCCGACTGGCCGGCCGCCTCATCGCCGCCTACAGCCGCCCCGGCGAGGCGGTCGTCGACGTTACCGGCGACCACGCCCTCACCCAGGCCTGCGTGGCCGGAGCGCGCCGTCACCACCCGGCGTGGTTCACCGACGCGTGCAGCCTGATCATCGGCCCGGCCACCGCGGCCCCGCCCGCCGGCACCACCGGCGGCGGCGCGGAACCGGGGGAGGAGGACGACCTGCCCGAGATGGGCGCCTGGTTCGGTGACGATCTCACCGACCCGCAGCTGCACCCGCCGACCGGCACGGCGGCCGACCCACCACCCGGCGGCTCCCTGCAGCAGGCGACCAGTCTCGTGGTCGCCTGCTGGCCCCTGCACGAGCACGCCGCCGCCAACCGGGTCCGGCTGGCGTGGCTGCTGACCGCCTGCGCCGCCCTGCTGCAACCGGGCGGCTGCCTGATCCTCGTCGTCACCGTCCCGACCGGCACCACCGCCAGCCCGGAAGACTTCTCCGGCATGGTCCAGGCCGCCGCCAGCGTCGGACTGGGCTACCTGCAGCACCTCGTCGCCGTCACCGCCGACACCGACGGCGACGCCTTCGTCTACCACGTCACCGACGAGGAACTACTCACCCTCACCACCACCGACCAGCGGTGGCAGATGGCGCACCTGCGCATCCACGCGGACCTGATGGTCTTCAGCCGATCCCAGAGCCGCGCCCCGCGTGGACGAGGCGGGCGCGAGGGCGGTGGTCGCCGTGGCTAAGCACCACGCAGACACCGCCGGCGACCCCAACGAGCAGAGCACACCGACCGCCGCCACCATCGACCCGATCGGAGGCCATCGGGCTGCTGCTGGCGCTGAGGGCCTGACGGTGTGGGCGACGGCCCAGGCCACCGGACCGGTCCAGCGCCGAGGCCGGTACGTCCGCGAGTCCGTGCAACACCCGGCGCGGATGCTCCCCGCGATCGCCGCGCACGCCGTCACCGCCTACACCCAACCGGGGGACCTGGTGCTCGACCCGATGTGCGGGATCGGCACCACCCTCGTCGAGGCCATCCACGCCGGCCGCGACGCGATCGGCGTGGAGTACGAGTCCCGCTGGTCCGACATCGCCGACGCCAACATCAAACACGCCCACACCCAGGGCGCGACCGGCCGGGCCGGCGTCATCCGCGGCGACGCCACCAGCATCCTCTCGCTCGTACCCGCGGCCCTGACCGGGCAGATCGCCCTCGTCGTAACCTCGCCGCCGTACGGACCGACCGTGCACGGCCTCGTCCGGCCCGGCACCGACGGCGTGGCCAAGTTCGACAACGCCTACAACGACGGCACCGACCGCGGAAACCTCGCCTACCGCGACCTCACCGGCCTCGCCGACGGGTTCGCCCAGATCCTCACCGGCTGCCACACCCTCCTGCGCCCCGGCGGGGTCGTCGTCGTGACCGCCCGCCCGTGGCGCAAGCACGGCGAACTCGTCGACCTCCCCTCGGCCGTCATCGGCGCCGGAATCCGCGCCGGCCTCACCCCCGTCGACCGGTGCGTGGCACTGCTCGCCGCCATCCGCGACGGCGGGCTCGTCGCCCGGCCGTCGTTCTTCCAACTCCAGGCCGTCCGCAAGGCCCGGGCGGCCGGCACCCCCATGCACCTGATCGCACACGAGGACGTCCTCGTGTTCAGCAAGAGCCAGACCGACTCGCGTTCAGAGAGCCTGAAGGACACCCTCGGGGGAGGGATGGTCGCGTGAGTAGGCCTACCCACCGCCACCCGAGTCGCGCGGCGGGACTGTACAGCTGCTGCCGTCTGCTGTTGGCCGCGCGCGGTGAGCCCTCGCAGTTCGACGCGGCGGAGGTGCGTGATTGACCACCGACCCGCACCGCGCATCGGATCCCTGTGCACCGGA
The DNA here is from genome assembly GCF_017872985.1 of Micromonospora sp. HB375. NCBI lineage: Bacteria > Bacillati > Actinomycetota > Actinomycetes > Micromonosporales > Micromonosporaceae > Micromonospora > Micromonospora sp. HB375. The sequence continues at coordinate 1,830,722 of NZ_JAGGJO010000001.1, forward strand.
TACGGCGGCCTCGACATGGCCGTCGAGCTGGTGCTCGGCGGCCAGCTCACCTGGTACGCCGAAACCGACCGGCATGCCGCCACCGTCTGCGCCCACCACTGGCCCGACGTGCCCAACCTCGGGGACATCCGCACCATCGACTGGACCGACGTGCCACCCGTCGACATCCTCACCGCAGGCTTCCCCTGCCAAGACATCTCCAACGCCGGCAAACGCGCCGGCATCACCGGTGTCCACAGCAACCTGTGGACAAGCGTCGCTCACGCTGTTCGCGCTCTTCGACCGCCCGTCGTCTTTGTGGAAAACGTCGCCGCCCTCCGCACACGCGGACTCGACGTCGTCCACGCCGACCTGGCCGCGCTCGGGTACGACACGAGCTGGCTATGCCTACGCGCATCCGACATCGGCGCCCCGCATCGACGGGACCGGCTGTTCCTGCTCGCCACCACCGGAGAGGGGAGAAGAGATACGAACGCTGCCGACGCCCTGTGCCCGTGACGGCAAAGGACCCGGGCACCAGCGCGGTCTGCCCGACGTCGTCGCCTCGAGCGGCATCCGCCACCAGCTGTTGCCGACCCCACCCGCGAGCGACACCGGCACCCCCGGCCGCCGCGCAGGTGACGGTTTCCGACCGCCGCTGTCACAGGTGCTCCTCCCCACGCCGCGCGTGACGGACAGGCAGAAGGATTGCCCCGGACAATGTGGCTCCCACGAGGACGTCCCCCTGCCGTCTCTGGTGCCTGGCCTATCGAAGCCCCGAACCTCCTACACGGGAAGCGCCGGCCACCATGGCGACGAGGACCCCGACCTACGCACCGCCCCCGCCCAGCTCAGCAGCGACGCGCTCGGAAGACCCGACGAGACCACGTGGCAGATCTACGCCCCGGCGATCGCACGCTGGGAGCTTCTGATCGGCCGTCCCGTTCCCGCGCCCACCCAACCCGGCCAGCACGGCAAGCCCGTGCTCGCACCGCCGTTCGTGGAATGGCTCATGGGCCTACCCGCCAACTGGGTCACCGACCCCACCCTCGATCTCCCACGCACCGGCGCGTTGCGCGTCCTTGGCAACGGCGTCGTCCCCGCCCAAGCGGCGACCGCCCTGCGCCTTCTGCTGTGCCGCCACCACTGACCACCCGCGGGCTCTTCGCAAGCCGACCAGGCATCCGCCCGCGAAGAGCCCGCCCCACCCGCGCCTGCGAGGAGCCCACCGTGCGCGACAACCCGCACCGCCCCCGACGACGCCCACCGCCGTCACCCACACCCGCCCACGCGACAGGACACCACGACGAGCAGGAACCCCGCCTCTACACACCAGCCGAAGCCGCAGCGCTGCTGCGCATCCCGGAATCCTGGCTACGCCGCCGCGCCGGGCGCCGCCAAATCCCCTGCACCTTCCTCGGCAAACACCTGCGCTTCTCCGCCGCCGACCTCGCCGCCCTCATCGCCGCCTCCGCCGAACCGGCCACCGGCCGGCGCACCCACCGGCGCCGCCACCCGCCAGCGCCGACTTGACCCAACCCGCGAAGTCACGCGTCCATCACCGACGCACCGCACCCGCACCGAATGGAGTAACCCATGGCCTGGGTGGAACAACGCGGCATGAAGTTCCGCGTCCGCCTCCGCATGACCGACGGCACCGTCACCACCGACTCGACCCATGACCGGCGCGCCGACGCCGTCATCCGCGCCAAAGAAATCGACGTCGAAGTCGCCCGCGACACCTTCATCGACCCCCGCGGCGGACGGATCCCCCTCGCCGAATGGGTGCCCATCTGGGAGTCCACCCACCAGGCGTCCCCCGCGACCTGGGCCGCCTACCGCAGCCACCTACGACTGCACATCCTGCCCACCCTCGGCCCCCTGCCCCTGGTCGACATCCGCCGCCAACACATCAAGACCCTCGCCGTCGCCCTCGGCAAACGCCTCGCACCCCGATCCGTCGCCGACGTGATCATGGTCCTGTCGATGGTTCTGCAAGAAGCCGTCGAAGACCGCCGGATCCCCTTCAACCCCTGCCGAGGAATCCGCATCCCCAAAGGCATCCGCGCCGAACGACCCCACGCCACCGCCGAACAAGTCGCCGCCATCGTCGCCCGCCAAACCCGCCCATCCGACGGCCTCATGATCCTCACCGCCGCCTACACCGGCATGCGCTGGGGCGAACTCGCCGGCCTGCACCGAGACAACCTCGACCTCACCCTCGGCAGCATCTACGTCCACCCCGACACCGGCGCCCTGCACGAAGTCGAAGGCAAGCTGTACCTCGGCCCACCCAAAACCAACGACTCCGTCCGCCACATCCGACTACCCCGCTTCCTCACCAACCTCCTCGCCACCCACCTCGCCGAACACCCCCACCACACCGTCTTCCCCGGCGCCCGCGGCCACCACCAACGCCGCTCCAACTTCAACCGCCGCGCCTGGACCCCCGCCCTCACCGGCGACCCCCAACGAGACATCCCGCCGATCCTGCCCGGCATGCACTTCCACGACCTACGCCACACCCACAAAACCTGGCTCATCGAAGACGGCATCCCCGAGATCGCCCAGGCCCGGCGGCTCGGCCACCGCCTCGCCGGAGTCAGAGGCATCTACAGCCACGTCACCGAACCCATGATCACCAACCTTGTCGACGCGCTGCAGAAACGCTGGGAGACAACCCAACCCGACCGCCCCAACAGCACGCTACGGCACCTCCGACCGGTCGCCTGATCACGCCGCCAAGGCGACACACTGCCCGGCCTCGGAGCACTGACCCTCCTAAATGACCGCGGCCACAGAGCCAAGACGCCGACCGCGACTGTCAGAGGAGCGGCTCACCAGGCCCCGCTGACCTCGAGCACTACCCTCACCCGAACGCCTTTACAAGGTCTACGGATCAGACGGTGGCTGATATAGCCGCTGGTACTCACAGGCATGTCCGGAAGGCCGCGGCGTTCACTGCTGGTTGTGAATGTCTGCTCTGTTGATGGATGTTTGCCGGGGCGGTGAGGCGCAGTGTATCGATTGGCGGTTTGCTGCGGGGAGGTTGTTGTGGCTGTTGGTCGGGGCCCTGATCGGCTGGGGCGGCGGGGCCTGATGGTGGTGGGCGCCGGTTTGCTGGTTGCGGCTGGCGTGACGGCCGCATTGGCGAACTTTGTGCCGTGGTTTGTGGCTGCGGCCTTGGGTGCAGTGTCTGGTGCCGCTGGTCTGTATGGGGGCGTGTTGTGGCAGCGCCGGGGTGAGCTCTTGGCGCGGGAGGCTGCGTGGCGGGCGGTGACACTGGCCAGCGTAGAGGGCGGAGATCGAGCTGGCGTCGACGACGCCGCTGTGCTGGCGTTGCTGTCGGCCGGCCGGGCATTGGTCCCCTACAGCGTGTTGCACGATCCACTGCTGCGGCGGATCTTGCGCTGGGCGGACGGCCAGGGCGACGTAGTGGAGCGAGTGCTTTACGTCGACGGGCCGGCGGGGGTGGGCAAGACGCGACTGCTGGTGGAGGCGGCGGGTCGGAGTGCTGCTCGGTGGGGATGGGCTCGGCGGGGGTGTGGAGCGGAAGCGGTAGCGGCGGCTGCGGGTCTGGGTGGTTCGGTGGTGTTGGTATTGGACGATGCCGAGACGCGCGATGATGTGACGGCGGCAGTGACCGCATGGGCGACGCTTGCTGCGTCAGAGGTCCGACTGGTAGTGGCCAGCCGGGTCGATGCAGTGTGGTGGCCGGTGATCCGGCGGGGGTTGTCGAGTGATGTGGTGTCGGAGCTGCCGTTCCGGGCTCAGGTGACGGTGCCGCCCATAGTGGGTGACGAGAAGGCGCAGCGCCAGATGTTTGCCCAGGCGCTTCGACACTTCACCCCGAAGGGGGAGCCGGTGCCGACGGCGGTCTGGGTGCCGGTGCTGCCACCGCCATCAATCGCGTTGTTGCATGCCGGCGCGGCGTGGGCCGCAGTGACGGCCGCGAGCGGGCAGGTCGATGCTGCTGCGACCGTGGCCGGAGTGTTTGCGGTGGAGCAGAAACGGTGGCTAGCGACGGCCCGGGGGGCAGGAGTCAACGCTTTACCGCAGGAAGTGTTCGGGCAGGCGGTGGCGCTGGCAGCGCTAGTCGGTGCGCCGGATGCGGCGACGGCGCGGCAGATGCTGGCTCGGTTGCCAGGGCTTGTCCGCGCAGGTGAACCGGATAGGGAGGCAGGGCGGCTGGCTGAGTGGCTGCGTGGGCTGTACCGACAGCAGGAGCCGGACTGGCTGGCGCCGCGCCTACCAGCGGTGTTGCTGGAACGCTATGTCACCGACCTGCTTATCGGCACCCCGACCATGGCTGCGGTCTTGAGCGGGGCCACGAGCGGTGACCAGAGCCGCGCTAGGCGGGTCCTGACCCTGCTTAGTCGAGCGTCGGCCCACACGAGTGCCGCACTGCCGGCTGTTGCCATGCTGTTGCGCCATGATCCGGTACCAATGCTCACCGCGGCAATCAGGGTGGCGAGCCAGATGCAAACACCCTTCGACGCGTTAATCGCGGGGTACTTGGCGGCCGATAGCACACATGCGCTGACCGCCGCGCAGATTCAGCAGCTGTACGACCTGATCCCCGCCCCCATGAAGCAACACGTGTTGGCCGCCACCACAAGATGCTTCCTGCGCCTTTACCTTGATCATCCAGATGTTGATACAAACGATCTACACACTCTGCAGGTCCGCCACACCCTCGCCAGCGCCTTGCACAGTCAGGGCCGTTACGCCGAGGCTGAGATCGAGTATCGCGAAGTGCTTGCCATCCAGACGCGGGTCCTCGGTGCGGAGCATCCTGATACCCTGCGCACCCGCTACGGGTTGGCCAACGTTTTGGATAGTCAGGGCCGTTATGCCGAGGCTGAGATCGAGTACTGCGAGGTGTTGGTTGCCTCCAGCCGGGTTCTCGGTGCGGAGCATCCCGACACCCTGCGCCTCCGCCACGGCTTGGCCAACGTTTTGGATAGTCAGGGCCGTTATGCCGAGGCTGAGATCGAGTATCGCGAGGTGTTGGCTGCCTTCACCCGGGTTCTCGGTGCGGAGCATCCCGACACCCTGCGCCCCCACCTCGGGTTCGCCACCGTTTTGCATAGACAGGGCCGTTACGCCGAGGCTGAGATCGAGTATCGCGAAGTGCTTGCCATCCAGACGCGGGTCCTCGGTGCGGAGCATCCTGATACCCTGCGCACCCGCTACGGGTTGGCCAACGTTTTGGATGGTCAGGGCCGTTATGCCGAGGCTGAGATCGAGTATCGCGAAGTGTTGGCTGCCTTCACCCGGGTTCTCGGTGCGGAGCATCCCGACACCCTGCGCCTCCGCCACGGGTTAGCCAACGTTTTGGATAGTCAGGGCCGTTATGCCGAGGCTGAGATCGAGTATCGCGAAGTGTTGGTCGCACTCACCCGGGTCCTCGGTGCGGAGCACCCTGACACCCCGGGCCCTCGCCACGGGCTCGCTAACGTTTTGGATGGTCAGGGCCGTCACGCCGAAGCTGAGATCGAGTACCGAGAAGTGCTTGCCATCCAGACGCGGGTCCTCGGTGCGGAGCACCCTCACGCCCTAGGCGCCCGCTACGGGCTCGCTAACGTTTTGGATAGTCAGGGCCGTTATGCCGAGGCTGAGATCGAGTATCGCGAGGTGTTGGCTGCCTTCACCCGGGTCCTCGGTGCGGAGCACCCTGACACCCTAGGCACCCGCTACGGGTTGGCCAACGTTTTGGATGGTCAGGGCCGTCACGCCGAAGCTGAGATCGAGTACCGAGAAGTGCTTGCCGTCCAGACGCGGGTCCTCGGTGCGGAGCACCCTGACACCCTGCGCACTCGGGCTCGCCAACGTTTAAATAGCCAGGGCCGTTACTCCGAGGCTGAGGCCGAGTATCGCGAAGTGTGAAGGGGCACAGCGAAGTTAACCGGGCACCTCGCGACCGGCGACCGACCGTGGCACCGAGGGAGGAGTTCGGATGCCCGCACCACACCCGCCGGAGTTTCGTCAGCGCGCCGTCGAGTTGGCCCGGCTGCGAAACCAGCCGACCCGGGAGATCGCCAAGGATCTCGGATCTCCGAGTCGTGCCTGCGCAACTGGCTGACCCAGGCCGACACCGACGACGGCACGTGCGAGGGCCTGACGAGCGACGAGCGCAAAGAGCTCGCGGCGCTGCGCAAGGAGAAGCGGCGCCTGGAGGTGGAAAACGAGATCCCGCGCCGGGCCGCGGCCTACTTCGCGCGGGAGAACGGCCTCCCAAAATGATCTACCCGTACACCGGCTAGCCGTGCCTGGGGCCGATGCCATGATCAGCCCTTCATACACGCCGAGTTGGTCAGCCGAGGCAGCCGCACCTGTGCGAACTGGCCGCCTCGTACCACCGCGAGCGCCATCGCCGCCCGCCGCAGCCCGCGGGCTTGGATGAGCCGATATCGCGCTACGCCGAGCGGCTCCCAGTGCCGGCCGCGACAGCCCGCTCTTTCGCCGTGGGACAGAACCTGGAACGCTACATCTGGCGTCGCCAACGCGGCTCGGGGGCGTACAGCTGTTGTTGGATGCGCTATCCACGGCTCGGAGTCAGCTCACGGATAATTGCGTACGCCGGCTGCGCGCACCACCCGCCAGAGGCGCGTCGCACGATCAGTTGCAATGCGCACCGCCCGCTCCGGCTCCTGCGGCAGTCCGGCGAGCACGAGCTGACTCACGAGCCCGGCCACCCGGCTTTCCGATGTCACTTCTGGTTCTGGAACCACCACCCCAAGGTAGGGTCGCCGGAGGGTGCGGGGCGCGATGATCGACAACATCCGGCGCAGATGTCCCCGCTGCGCCACGATCGCTACCGGCGCACCGTCGCCGAAGTGGCCCTCGAGTTCCGATCGCAAGAAGTTGGTCACGGTGTCGATCGAGTGTCGCTCGACCCTTACCGCCAGCTCGGGCACACCCATCCGTAGGAGTTCACGCCGCATGAGGTCCGCTTCGGGAACCCCGAGGAACGACTCCTGTGGGCAGTCGGGCGGCGACCAGGGCCGTCCGCCGTTGTCTGCAGGGGACTTGTAACCCGAACATACGATCCGGCCGCCCCGAACCGCGACCACCTGGTACAGGAGAGCAGCCGTCCGCACGCGGTCGATGCCTCCGGGCGTGAGCTCGATACCGGAAGCTGCGCGCCCCCGACCGGGTACGAGAAGGTGGCTGACGTCGTCGAGCGTCAAGCCTAGTGTGCCGGCGAGGACGTGGAACTCCATGTTCACTATTTCACACCATCGGCCATCGTTCACCAGGCATGGGGCGTTTCCCTCGCCAGCCGCTGGCGCAACCGTTGATGGCGGAAGTCGTAGTAGTTGCCGCGCTTGCGGAGGATGCCCCCGTTGTGGCACGCGCGAAGGAACGTCACGAGCCGCCATGGCAGGCGGTTGAAGGAGGCCAACCAGATGTGGGCGGCCTTGTAGCGGACCCAGACGTTCCAGTACGTCATCGCAATCAGCCCACCCATCGGCGCGGCCAGGAGCCCCCAACGCGCCTCGTCGGGCAGCGCGACGGCGTCATATACCAGGTAGCCGACGCTGAGGGTGATGGTCGCTAGCACCAGCAGTCCGATCCCCGACCGGCGGTCGCCGTGGATGGCTCCCAACGGGTCGGCGGCTCGTGCGCCGGTGGTGGAGTCCAGCTCGGGTTTTGCCCTCAGCACGTGGGCGGCCACTAGCGCGCCAACGAAGGCAACCGTGGGCGCGGCAACGGTGGCCAAGACCACCCCGGTCCAGAACCCGGCCGGCTGCTGACCTAGCAGCCACGCTGGCTGGTCGTCGGCTATAGAGACGGCCACCAGACAGCCGCTATAGGACACAGCCACGAACGGCAGTGCCGCGACCAGCCGCCGGGTGTGGTATCGCAGGTCACCGTCTTTCTGGATCCGCCGCCGCTGGCGCGTGCGTCGAGGAGAGGTGGCCAGACGCCTGCGTTGGTCGACGTCGAGTTCGTAGCCCGGCCGGCCTAGGTCCTCGCCATCGGTCGCTCGTCCGATGGCATAGCCGCGCGCGAAGCCGAAGCCGAAGAAGAGGCCGGCCCAGATGACGAGAAACGCCGGCGCCACAGCCAGGGGGACGATGCGCCCGGCGGTGCCGAGCAGCGCACCAATGGTCGCTGCTGGGAGCACTGCCAGCAAATTCAGCGGCGCATGTCGTGCAATTTCCCAGAATCCGATGACACCCGAGTAGCGACTCAGATGGTGCAACCATCGCTCGGCATCTGGCACCGTGAAGATGTCGGCAGGTGAGTCCGAAGCGCGCCAGCTCAAGGCGGTCCTCGGAAAGACCGAGCGGACAAGACTGCCAAGCAGGTGCTCCTCGACCGCCTCGCTGGTGGCAAGGTCCGTCCGTAACAACTCCATTGGGCCAGGGTGTGCCGTAGATGGACGGTCGGACTCGGCCGGGTCGTAGATGCTCTTGGCAAGCCAGCTCATCAGCGGCGAGGAGAGCGCGATGCCCAGGGGGGACTGGGCATCCGATGTCAGTCGGCGCAGGACGTCATCCCATTGCGTCGGGTCCGAAGACCGCGCTTCGTCCCGCAGATAGCGGCCGACCTCACCAGGTGCGATCGGCGCCAGCACGATGCTTTCGGCGTAACGCAGGGCGGCCCGAGGTCCTGCGCCATTGTGCTCCGGGATACTGGTGAGCACCGCCGACCGGCCCCGCCAGAAGAAGTCGATCTCCTGGACCGCCGCCGCACGCCTGCTGTCCTCGATTTCATCGAACCCGTCAAAGATCGGGACGAGCATGCCGCTGTGGAGAGCGTGTCGGGCCACCTCTAGGCCCGGCCCGTCGTTGACGCCGTAGTCGCCCCGGATGACATCGATCATCCATTCTCTCAGCCGGACCCGGCCGGCAGGCCACCTGGCCAGCGGAAACATGACCGGGAGCCGTTGATCGTCACGAGCGAGTTCTACAGCCAGCCGGGTTGCCAGGGTGGTCTTGCCGGACTGGGACTCACCGAAGATGAGGAGACTGCCCCCATTCGCGACGAAGTTGACCAGCGCCGTCTCGTCGTTTAGGGCCGGCCGCGGAACGTCCACGCGCCCTTCCTGTTGGACCCACGGGACGCTGAGGAGGCCGCGATTGGTCAGGGCATTGTACTGGACGCTGATAGCGCTGCCGATCTGCGACCTGAGCCGTTCGAGCGTCGGATCAGACGAGGGGAAGTTGATGGCGTGGACCTCGCCGACAACATTGACCTGCCGCGCGTTATGCGTAGCCGCGGCGTCGATGTATTGACGATCGCCGGTTGTCACGGTGACTTCAACCTCACATGTTGATCGTCCCAATGGTGCCGGACTGGTTAATCTGTTTGGCATGGTCCCGGGCGACCGCGACGATGTTCGCCAGCCGCCGGTCCTGCTCGGCGTTTCGCACCATCTTCTCCACCGCGTCCTTGAATCCCGCGTCCGTAGCGACGATCGTCGCCACCTCCTCCGCGAGGCCGTCCAGGGGGTGCGGAGTGTCGTCGGTGGCGACTGCATCCACGGCCCGCACGCCGTCCGGCGATACCCGCGACCGGACGAGCTCACCCAACCGGTGGACGGCCTGCCATGCCGCGGATCCGGCCTGGGTACCGAACTCCTCGGTCGCCTTGGCGCCGAGAAGAGCTACTACCGCGAAGCCAATCGTGAGGGGGTCCATTCCGCGTGCCTCTCTAGAGGGATAGGAAGGGTGCAGCGGAAAGCTATCGCATGCACACTTTCCGTAGACATGGTCCATTCGGTCGGCGACGAGCTCTCGTCGGTGCCGACGCCGGCTGAGTGGCGGACCGACGCCGATCATCTGGCCGAGAGGCGCAAAAGCTGTCAGCCGTCTTGGTGCTGATTCCGGCCGGCCCTCACGCGCGCTTTCTGATCATGTGCGACGCCAGGCCCCGGGGCCTCTACCAGTGTTCGTCAACTGAATCGGTGCGAACGGCCGACGAGAAGGGGCCAGGGTTCGAGTCTCGGCGTAGGCAGTCGGTCCGAGTCAGTGGATAACGATCGCTACCGGACTGCTGCACATCTACGCCTCGCCCAGGCGGCATAGCCGAGGTTGCGGCACTCGCCGTGGGAGCAGGGCCTGCGCGGGTCCTCTCGCCGAATGGCACCAGTGCTGACAGCAACGCGCCCGCGCCTGGGCGATCGCTGGCCCGGCTACGGCTACCGGTTGGGGGTCCTGTTCGGAGCGTCGCTTCTGAGTCGGGTACCTGACTGTTGGTGAGCGGATGGGCACCTGGGCGGGTCCTGTCGGTGGGACTTGTTGCCTGTGTGATCGATGTTGAGATGTGGTTGCGGGGCTAGCGTCAGCGGTTCATGGGTGACACGTGGGGGATTGATCTGTGGCGTACCGTTTTAATGCTCCGCCGAATTGGCCGACGCCGCCGGCGGGTTGGGTGCCTGGTCCTGGGTGGAAGCCGGATCCGGCGTGGGGGCCTCCGCCGCCGGGGTGGCAGCTGTGGGTTGCCGAAGCGCCGCCGGCGGTTCCGGTCGCGCCGCAGCAGCCGCCCGCCCCACCTGGAGCGGCCGCATCCGTGCCTGCGTCGGTCCCGATTCCACGTGCTGATGAGTCTGAGATTCCGCTGTTCGGGGCCCGTGGCAAAGCGCGGGAGTTGGCTGCGGAGGTGACGCAGCTGCGGGCGGAGCTGGAGCGGCTCCGTGGGGAGATGAACCGTCTTGGTGTGCTCCCGGCGGTCGAGCTGGAGCAGTATCGAGAGCGGTTGAGGCGGGAGATCGCGGAGCAGGCTGCGGCGGCTCAGGGGCAGAAGGCTGATCTGGATCGCCGGTTGCGTGAGCTTCGTCAGCAGGTCGTGGTGACTGAGGAGACGGCGCTGCTGCAGGAGGCCGGCGTCTACGAGTATCGGCATCCGCTGTCGGATGCGGTCGCCTACCAGGCTGCTCTGGCTGGGCTGCAGGCCCAGATCAAGAGCATGACCAAGCGGGAAGGTGGGGCGGTCCTGGCCGCGACTGGCTGGACGGTGAACGGGTCCGCGGCTGAGGGGCGGGTGATGGTGCGGGACTTCTCCAAGCTGATGCTGCGGGCCTACAACGCTGAGGCGGACAACCTTGTCCGTGGTCTGAAGCCCTACAAGCTCGACTCGGCCGTGGAGCGTCTGGGCAAGGTAGCGGCGATTATCGCCAAGCTGGGCAAGACGATGCACATCCGCATCTCGGAGGCCTACCACCGGCTGCGGGTTCGCGAGTTGGAGCTTACGGCTGACTATCTGGCGAAGGTTGCCGAGGAGAAGGGGCGGGAGCGGGGGGAGAAGGCGCGGCTGCGGGAGGAGCGACGGGTTCAGCAGGAGATCGAACGTGAGCGCGCTCGTCTGGACAAGGAGCGTCAGCACTACGCCAACGCCCTGGCCGCGCTGCAGGCCAAGGGTGATGTTGACGGCGCCGCGCAGATGCAGGAGCGGCTGGCGCAGATCGATACCGCGATCGAGGACGTGGACTACCGGGCCGCCAACGTGCGCGCCGGCTACGTGTACGTCATCTCTAACCTGGGAGCGTTCGGGGAGAAGATGGTGAAGGTCGGCATGACCCGGCGCCTCGACCCGCTCGACCGGGTGAAGGAACTCAGCGATGCCTCCGTGCCTTTCAACTTCGACGTGCACGCCCTGTTCTTCTCCGACGACGCCGTCGGCATCGAAGCCAAGATGCACGCCCGCCTGGCCGACCGCCGAGTCAACCTCGTCAACCAGCGACGCGAGTTCTTCTACGCCACGCCACAAGAGGCCAAGGAACACCTGCTCGAGCTGGCCGGCAGCCTGCTGCAGTACGACGAGGTCCCCGAGGCGCTCGAATACCGCCAGAGCCTGACCCAGGCTAAGGCGGAGGTCATGTAGGGCGTTGCGGGAATAGGCAGTGTCTCGAAGCCGGGTACGGGCATGCCGATGATCGATAGACGATGAGGGAGCGTTTACCTCGGGGACCGTGGCTCGGCGTACGCTGACCCGAGCCGGCGCGGCGCGATGGCTTGAAGGGGACGTGAGATGGTCGAGTGTGCGACTGCGGACCGGCTGATCCTCGTTGACGTGGTGAATCACTGGTTCTACCTGCGACAGCCTACGTTCATCGGCGCTGGACAGACCTATTGGATCGATCACGAGACGAACGATCTCTGCGTCGACCGCGGTGATGATCGCGTTACCCGGCATGCCCGCGTGACCCGGCACGCAGGTTGGATGTGTCGTTAGCCCGAGGTGCACAGCTCGTAGAGTTATAAGGGTCTGCAGCGATCTGCGCTTGCGGCTGAACGGTGGGGTACTGGTGGGAGCCGTTTTGGGAGCCTGCAGGAAGGGAAGCGGAGTGGCTGGCTCGTGGACTGCCACGTCGGCGGCATCCGGAAGGTTCGATCGATAGATCAGTGTCTGCGAGCTGGCGGGAGCTGTGACGGGCTGCTCTACTGGGTGACATGCATGCCCGCCTCCCTATGTACGTCATGCTGGCGGCCGCAGGCGTGATGGTGGCAGGGACCGGCCTCCTGGTCGCCTTGAGGTGCATCGACCAGCCAGGACCGTTCAATGAGTTGATTCTTGGCGTGTCGGGCGGGGGTATGTCCGGGGCAGGTATCCGCCGATGGAGGCGCCACCGCTTGGGCATCAGGGCCGCGCAGGGCACGAGACAGCGTGAAACCTCGGCCACCATCCACCAGTCACCAGCGACGTCGAGCTGAGATGCGACGTGACCTGACAGGCTACAGCGAGCTGATCGGCTCGCGGCACTCTCGTTGCGTAGCCGAATAGGCGGCCACTACCGGCCCGTCGTGGGCGCTGTCTTGGCCTATGGCGGAACTGGGCCCGGCATGACTGGGACCCCTCAGCGATGACGAACTGGCCGCCGATGGTGACGTCCTGGGGCATCCGGTGACGTAGGTCCACGCCCACTACTGAGCCGACGTCGCTGCGCGGCGCAGGTTGCACGTTCGAGCCGAGGCCGCCAGCGATTAAGCCCGGGGCGTGAAGGTTCCGCGGTACAGGACACGGCACGGCCGCGTGGTCAGGACCAGGGTTCTTCGCCTAGCAGGTCGCGGCACGCTGTCTTCAGCTTCTGTTGAGCGTTCTCTGTGGCCGAGGCGAAAGCCGAGAGGCGTGCTGAGTGGGAGGCAAGACCGAGGCAGGTAGGGCGGGTTTCAGGGTCGCTTTCAGGTCAGGGGCATGGCTTCTCGTGGTACGAGACCGATCCGCCCGTCGAGTCGTGCCGGACCTCGAATCGCAGGCACAGAGTCGCGGTGAAGTCCTCCTTGGCGAGGAAGCCGCCTTGGGCTTGCCGAGTGAATCGAGCATCGATCCAGCCGAGGACCTGACCGGCCGTCTCCTCGCCGGAGGAGATCTCGGAGTCCAGGACCTCGTCTCCACTGCGCTCGATTCCACCCCGGAGGTAGCTGACCCCGGCCGTGCCCAACTGCCCGCGGTGGAACGCCGGCACGCCCTCCACCTCACGGGATAGGACATCGGCCGAGCCGTATATCGCCTCTTCGGCGGGATTGCGGTCCGCGCAGCTGGCAACCAGCGCGAGCAGCAGCAGGGGCATGGCTCGCCAACGCGGCCTCCAGGAAGGCATCTGTCTAGCTCCCCGGTCTCGTCTCGATTCCGCCCGGCGCCCGGGCGGTGCGCAATCGATGTGGCACCGACGGATGCGCCGCGGTGCCGAGGACGTGTTCATGGTCTGCTCCGGCGGTCTAGAGGGCATGACCGACGCCATCGAGCAGGTCCGGCCGCACGGCGAAAGCGTTGAGCCAGAGTTGCGGAACAGTGTGGTTCCGGCGCGGAGGAGGCATACGCCATAGTGTCTCAACCTTGTCCTGGAGGCGTTGACCGGTTTCCTTCCTCGTTCGATCGCCTTGGCGCACTGTCGTGCCGCTGACGAGACGCGCCATCGGTGGGGGCGGTCGGTGAAGGTAAGGCAATGGGAGCAGGTCGGGAACGCTTGAGGTCAGCGGTCGCTGGTCGGACGCCGCCGCCCAGGCCAGGCCGCTGGGGCAACCGCCACGAGCCGTTGCTGAACAACCTGCGGGACCGTTCAGTTCAGCCTGCCGCTATCAGCCCGATCACGAGCCCGGGATCGGGGGAGCAGGTTGGGAGCAACAGGGTGCACTGAACGGCCTTCAACTGCACCGAACGGCAACTAACGGCGCGCAACGGCACCCACCCCTTCCTGCGACTTCTCGTTTTTGCAGGTAAGAGTCGGTGCGGCGTCCTGTTTCACACAACTGCACTCAACGGCAGCGAACAGCAGTCAACGGCACTCAATATCGCCTGGTGGGGGAGTGTCCGCAGGTCAGGCCGGTAAAGGGCTTATGGCGGCTCGCACCTTACAGGTGGGTGCAGATTGGGTGCAGGTTGTCGAAGTGGTCACCGCACCCGAAGTGCTCACCCATGCCGGGAAGAGCGGATGGCTTCACCTGCGGCGATGTGGGCAAGCGCCTAGCGTGACCTCCCAGAGAAGACCGAAGTGGTCAGGGTTCCCTGCTCCCTGCCTGGCTGGTGCCCGCTATCGACCTGAGGCCCGTCGAGACGCCAATCACGAGACCGGGCGGCATCGATCTGCGGCTCTGGCTTTGCATCCTGGTGGCGTCGGTCTGGATTCCCGCCCGCCGAGACCGGATCCCGCGAGCAACGCTGTGAACATGGCTTCCTCAACGGAGACCACTTCGGCGTTTCCGAAGGCGTCAGCACTGGCGGCCCGAGCGTCGATGGCCAGGGCGGCGATCTCGGATGGAGCGATCGAGCAGTCCGGCGAAGGTTTCCACCGGCGAGCTCACGTCGCCGAGTATGGCACCCGGGCGAAGGGAGGGCAGCGTCGATCACGAGGCGGCTTGCCGGCCGGGTGCCGCCGATGAGGACCTGCCTCACTGGGAGCCGTACCGCACGCCACGTGCGGAATGCGGAAAGTCGCCAGGCTCGCCCGCTGAGCTGACCGTTCCACCCAGTTGGCGCTTCCGAGGTGCATTGCGGCGGCCTACCGGCGCAAAACCTCGGCGGCTGCGGCGAGTACGGCGGCAGCCATTCCGATTCCCACCGCCCAGGCCGGGCTGTGAGCGGCAACCAGTCCCGCCCCGCCGGCGACAGCGACAGCCGCTGCCAGTCCCCGCCACCGGCGCGGCGACCGCTCGAGCCTCGACACGTTCCCCCTATTCACGCCCCTGTCTCCTACACGTCGCGCCGTTCCAGCCGATCGGCGACGGCCCGGTGAGATTAGGCGGCCAGCGGAGGAATCTGGCGGAGCTCGATGTGCTTCCGGGCCGCACCGACTGAACGGCCCTTACTCGCCGGCCAGCGCGGCAAGGTGCGGGTCGGAGGTGGTCGCGCCAGGCAGAATAGCTCGCAGTCCTCTAACCTCCTCCCCGGCAGGAAGTACACATGGTTGCCCTTCGATCTCGGCGCCTAGAGTCCATCTTCGGCACGGCGCTGGACACCCTCGCCTCGCACCACATCCACGCGCTGGTGACCGCCGGCGTGCAGGAAGCCTTCGACCTGGACTTCAAGCAGACGCTGTACGGCGGGAAGGACCAGGAGAAGCGGGCGCTCGCAGGAGATGTCGCCGCCCTGGCAAACACCGGGGGAGGGGTAATTATCCTGGGAGTCGAGGAGGACGACCAAGCCCGTGCCACGAAGGCGCCGGGTGTCGCCATCTCCGATGCCGAGGTGGCCCGGATGCGCCAGTCGATCGCGTCGCTCGTCGCGCCGATGCCGGTAGTAGATATCCTCACCGTGCCCGAGCCGGCAACCGGCGCCGGCGACGACGACACCCAGCAGGGCTTTATCGTCGTGGCAGTACCCCGCAGCCCTGGCGCACCGCACGCCGTGCTGATCAACGACGGCCTACGCTTCCCCGTACGCAACGGTGCCACGACTCGCTACCTGTCCGAGCCCGAGGTCGCCACCGCCTATCGCAACCGGTTCGCCAGCGCGCAGCGGCAGGGCCAGCGGATCGTCGAGGTCGAGCGGGAGGCGATCAGCAGGCTCGCCATCGACGACAACTACGCCTGGGTGATTGTGTCGCTGGTGCCCGACCTGCCCGGCGACATGATCGTCCAGGACGCGTTCAAGGCCTGGGAGATGGAGATCAGGCGCAGGCCGACTATCACCAACGAGGGCGTCGGGATCAACCGGACGCGTGTCGGACGCCGGCGACTCCTGGCTGACGGGACGAGCAACTACGCAGCCGAGTCCCGGTTCGTCTCGCTGGAGCTGCACACGGACGGCTCCGGGGCCTTCGCGTTGGGGGTCTCCAACCTAGGGTCGCGGAGAGCTACGGCGCAGCGCGGGGGCGAGCCTGACGACTCTGGGCGCCAAGTGGTCACCGACGAGGGGATCGCCGCAGGTATCGTTTCCGGACTTCTCCAGCTCGGTCGGCACGCTCGCGACCGGGCCGCAGCCGGCGGCACCGCCCTGATCCGGGCCCAGCTGCATCCGGTTGGAGAATCGCGGCCAACCACGATCGGCCACACCCGCTTCTACGGCATGGGGGAGACCCGCACTGGCGAGCAGTACCAGGTCAGGGTCGACCCGGCCGAAGCCGCTGCCGCCGTCGACGACCTGGCGCAGCCCGGCCCAGCTCTCATCGAAGCTGCGGCACTGCTGCTGGACGAGCTGGGCCAGGCGTTCGGCGTACCGGAGATGGGCCAGCTGACGCGGGACGGTCGGATCCGCCGAAGTTACTGGAATTCCAGCCGCCAGTCCGAGATCGTCCAGTGGGCCGAGGCGTACGGCATCGAGGTGACCGAGGAAGGCATCTGATCGCCACCCCACGAAGCCCCGGGCGCAGCGTCGAGGCGACGCTTGCGCGACTGGCGGAGGGTAGAGCACGTCGTGGCCGTGACCGACGCGTTCACGACCGGCCGGGTGTCGGAAGACGGGCGGATCGGTTTCGCCGAGATCCGCATGACTGTGTCAATGAATCAAGATGGCATGTTTTCAGTCGAATATCGCACCGTTGCGGCAGATGGTCACCCTGCCGGACGTGGCCGTTGGCTTCCTACCTTGATCCTTTCGCTCGTTTTTTCTTCGAGCGGCCGTCCCTCGATCCCGGCACTTTGCTGGATGGCTCCCTTGCCAAGGTGGTGAAGCCAGGCTTTAACTGTTCGGGTACTCGCTTGAATCGCATTTCTTCGATCAGCCAATCCGGGTCACTGGCGTGAATTGATAGCGTCAGTTCGTTACGGTCAGCGTAACGGCATACGTCAATCATGAGCTCGACGCTCAGCATCCGAGCCTCCCGGCCGCCAAGAACACGAAGCGCCTCGAAGTGCCAGGGAGATGGTCCCATCACCACGGCCAAGGCGAGGCCCTCGGGGCGCTGAAGCCAGCAGTACAGGGCTTCCCTGGAACGCGTCCATCGGTTGAAGGTGTGCCGGCCAGCAAGCCAGAGGCGGCCGAAACCAAGGACGACACAGACCCCGAAGCCCAGCGCCACGTGCCAGGAGAACTCCAGCAGGCTATGCGGCCGTCCCCACGGTACTAGGAAGGCAAGGGCGACGCTCCAGAGGACAACGCTCCTCCTGCGGTCGCGCAGCAGCCCTCTAACGAAGGCCGTCCGGAACTCGCGTTTGTACATCCCATCGATAGCGAGGCTGATGGATGTTGCGCCTGGTCTGTCGGCGGCGTCGCGATGGGCGTTAGCTATCGAATCCGGCTGCTCCAGCACTTCGGTCTGATAGACCTTGGTCAGCAGGCCGCGGAACGAGGCCCGCTGCGTGATTCGGACCTTGCCGTAGGCAGAAGTCTCGATCGTCAGCCGTGCTGACGAATCCACGCTGACGATCGACGTTCGTCCGCATTTCTCGCATTTCCAGGAACCACTCTCACCCGCCTGGAGGGTCCCGATGCGGTCCTTGCCGCAAGCGAGACAGCGCACCAATCGCGCGTTGCGGTGGTGAAATATTAGCCACTGGCGCTTCGGTGCCCCGCCTGCGGATCCGTCGGTATTTGCTAAGCTCATTGTCAGCCACGCGCTCAGGACGACAAGAACCAGCAGAACACTCCAGGTTGCCGCTGGGCGATCCTTGAGCCAGGAAGGCTGCAACTCGGTGGCATAGTTCGTGACAATCGCCAGCGCTGCGGCAACCAGCACGGAGAGAGCGACTAGTGCCGCAGTTGCCCGTCGGTGGGCCGCGGTCCTCGACATCAGGCAAGTATGCCGGTACACCCTGCGGATGTCTTGACCTGAGCTAGGGTTCCGACAAGGTCCCTGACTTTCTGTACGACCCCCATCATCAGCGGCATCGTCGGTGGCAGGCGCTGGCATTCGGGTCTGCCGCTGATAGGGGGTGGCATTCCTGAGCATGTGCGGTTGATGAGCGGGCTGTGAGAGGGGGTCGGGAGCGACTGAGCCCACGGTGGCTGGCCAGGCGCCGACGCCAGCCAGGGCCGCTCGGGTAAGCGGCCACGGTATCTGACGAACGACCTGTAGGACGGCCCGTCTCGCCCTGGCTGCGGCAGCCCGGTCACGGGCCCGGGATCGGGGGAGCAGGTTGGGAGCAACAGGGTGCACTGAACGGCCGTCAACCGCACCGAACGGCACCCGACCGCATGCAACTGCACCCATCCCTGCCTGCATCTTCTCGTTTCCGCAGGTCAGAGTCGGTGCAGCGTCCTGTACGTGAAGTCGGGGTCGTTGCTGGCCTTCCACGTCTTGGTTGCCTGCCACGACACGCCACGCTCGTGCAGGATCCGCCGAATGGTCTCGGCGCTGATCGTCGCCACGTAGCCGGCGTCGATCAGGTAGTCGCGCAGCTTGGCCAGGGACCAGCACGAGAACGGTCGGCCGAGGAACCGGGGGTCGCACCGGGCGATGACGCAGATCCAGTCACGGGTCTGCTCATCGATCCGTCTCGGTGCGCCCCCGTTCCATTTTGGGTCCAGCGCGTCGAACCCCCGCTCGTTGAACGCGTGGATCACGTCCCGCACGTAGTCCTCGGTGGCCTTGAGCAGGTGGGCGATGTCCGGGGCCGGCTGGCCCTGGGCGGACATCAGCACCACGATCGCCCTACGCAGCTTCACCGGGTCCTTCGCCGTGCGGGTGATCCGCTGCAACCGTTGACCCTCGGCCATCGACACCTGCCGGACGAACACCTCCGGCCGTCTACCCACCGGCCACCACCTCCCCTGACGAGTGCTGGGAGACAGCCTGCCCGATCCGTCCTCAGAACCGATGGATTGCACGATCAACGTTCAAAGACGGGGCACTAGACTGCGCCGATGGATGCTGAATTCGCGGCCAACGCCGCGGCCACCGCCGCGATTTTCGGGGTCTTCGGGATCGTCTGGTTCGGCTGGGCGCAGGAGGCACCGCCCAAGGCGTGGCGTCCGTGGCTCGGCATCGGTTCGGTGTTGTCTCTGGTCGCAGCGATCATCGGCGGCATCGTCACCGCACGCACCTGGGACAAGGGCAGTTCCGTGGACGAGAGGACGGGGCCGGTCTTCGGGGTGATCGTCCTGATCGAGGTGGTCCTCTGTGCCGTCGGCGCGATCTGGCTCCGGCGCGCCGGCCGCACCTCCCTGGTTCCGGTTTGGATCGCCCTGATAGTCGGCCTGCACTTCTTCCCCCTAGCGCCGCTTCTGGGGTATCCGGCCCTCGCGATCTGGGCCGCGCTCGTCACCCTGGTCGCGCTCGTCAGCGTCCCTGTCGCCCGACGGTGCGACTTCACCCCCAGCGCCGTCGTCGGTGCCGGCACAGGTGTGGCCCTCCTGGCCGGAGCGGCGACCGCACTGGTGCACGCGCTCACCTAGGTGTATCGCCGGAGTCGCTGGTGCCGCACAGCGCTTGGACGTGTCTGACCGACGGCGAAACGGTGGGCGGTGCGCTACACCGAGCTCCGCGCCGATGCGGCGGACGGATCGGCCGTCACGGCCGCAGGGACGGGCGCGCCGGCCGGCAACGGTGAGCCCGGGACGACTTGCGGCGGGTGCGGCCACGCCCGCACCGTCACGCCGGCTGGGCGGGTCACGCTTCGGCCACCGGTTTGTGCCCGCAGACCAGCTCCCAGCCGCCGGGCAGCACGGCCACCCGGTCGAAGCCGACCTCCTTGAGCAGACTGGTGTAGAACTCCACCTCCCGCAGCCGACTGACGCAACTGTCGACCCCGATGAGGAAGTAGCTCCAGAAGAACTGCATCGCCAGGCGGTCTGGGGTGCGGAACTCCTCGCAGATCACCAGCAGCCCGCCCGGTTCGAGGGCCGCGTACGCCTTCTCGACCAGCCGGCGGGCGACGTCGTTCGGCCAATCGTGCAGCACCCGGACGAACGCCATGGCGTCGTAGCCCGAGGGCAGCGGCTCGGCGAAGAAGTCGCCGCCGACGAAACCCAGCCTGTCGACATGCCCGGTGCGGGTCCGGGTCGCCTCCACCAGCGGAGCCACGGCCGGCAGGTTGTACACGTCGATCCGTAACCCAGGCACGTCGTCGAGGATGTGCGCGGCGAGCGTGCCGTCACCCCCGCCGATGTCCAGCAGACGGCGCCGGTCCGACCACAGCCGGCTGGCGTTGCGATGCATCGTCTCGATCACCGGACCGAGACCGACGGCCATGCTGCGCTCGAAGTCGGCGGTCTGTTCGTCGGTCTTCGGAGGCCAGGCGAAGTCGTCGTCGCTCATGCTCACCTCGCCGCGCAGGCTCTCGGCCAGCCGGCCGTGCAGCAACCGCCAGGGGTAACGGTCCCGGTCACGTTCGACAGCACCGGGGCCGACGACCGCCATGACGGCATCCCGGAGGCCGGGTACCGCACGGTACGTTGCCATCGCGATGTCGTCACCTGGCTCGCTGCGCTCAACGACACCGAGGCTTTCCAAGCAGTCGAGGAACTTGTAGAGCCGCAGCGGCCGCACGTCGAAACGGGCGGCCAGCTCACCGAGGCTCGCCGGCCCGGGCTCCAAGGCGTCGAGCAGACCCGTGCCGAGCGCGGTTTCCAGCACGTCCATGGCCTTCGGCCCGTTGGCGAGCAGACTCATCAGCGCGCGTGAGGACAGCGTGACCTTCACCGTTCCAGCTCCTCTTCCAGGGCGTCCATGAACGTGTCGATCTCGTCGAGGGTGTTGTAGACGTGCGGGCCGACCCGCAGGTAGCCCCGCCAGCTGCAGACCATGTCGCGCGCGACCAGCCGCCGCTTGACCGCCTCGCCGTCGGCGACGTCCAGGCACACGACGCCACCGCGCCGGTGCGGCTCGGTCGGGCTGACCACGTCGATGCCAGCCGCCGCGGCCCGCTCCAGGATCCGCTGGGTGCAGGCGAGCGAGTGCCTCCGAATCGCGCCGGCACCCACCCCGGCCAGCAGATCCAGGCCGACCTGGGAGATCAACGAGGTCAGGGGGAACGGCGTCCCGCCGGCGAACCGTCGGGCCCCGCCGGCCCAGCCTGTCGACGGCTGGAATGTGAAGGCCCGGTCACCGGCCTGCCAGCCGGTCGCCGCCGGCTCTAGCTGCGGCACCAGACCCGGGCGTACGTAGAGGAAGGCAGTGCCGACTCCGCAGAGCCACTTGTGCGCGCCGCCGAGAACCACGTCGACGCCGAGCGCCGTCACGTCCATCGGCATGACCCCTACGCTCTGGAAGGCATCAACGACCACCAGCGCGCCGACGTCGTGGGCGCGCCACACCAGCCGGGGCAGGTCGACGGTGGCCCCCGAGGAAAAGCTGGCGTGCGGGATGCACACCAGCAGCGTGCGTTCGTCGATCCGTGCCTCGACGCCCTCCTCGTCGAACCGCGGGCCGCCCGAGCCGACCACGTCGAGCCGGGCGCCGTACCGACGGAACGCGTTCCAGATGAACGGCACCGTCGGATACTCCAGATCGGTGGCGACGATCCGGTTCCGCGGCGGACGATAGTCGAAACAGGACGCCACCCGGGCGAGCAGCGTGCTCAGGTTCGCGTCGGTGACCACGCTGCCCGCCGGTGCGCCGATGAACGCGGCGACGGAGTCGGCGTACCGGTCGAGGCCGGCGTGCCAGTCCTGCCAGACCTCGTCCCGCCAGTTCCGCAGCGTCCGCCAGTAGCCGGTGAGCACCTGTTCCGCGCCCCGCGGCACCGCGCCCGTCGAGTTGTTGTTCAGGTAGACGCCGGTGCTCAGCACGGGGAACTCGGCGCGCAGCGCGGCGTGCGCGCTGGCGTCGAGGCACTCGGGCGTATCGAGGTCGGAGTTCCGGTGCGGTGGGCTCACTCAGGGCTGCCTCTGGTCGGCTCGATAGGGGACGGGGGACGGGGGGCGGGGCTCGCAGGCGACGGAGGTGAAGACCGGGATGGATCGGACGGCGGCCAGATAGGGCGTGCCCTCCGTGTAGCCGGTGCCGGCCCGCGGGCCGAGCATCCGGGTCGCGAGCCGGTAGTGCGTGCGCCGCCACTGGAATACCGCGGCGGCGAACGACCGCATCTCCTCCTCGACCCGCCCGCCTTCGGGCGCGGCGAGCAGGCCGTCACGCACCGCCGCCCGGAACGCGTCGTCGATCGACGGCTGGCCGGCGTGCACCAGCTCGCGCACCTCCGGGACCTGGTGGTACGCGGCCGAATCCAACCGCGACCCCTCGGGTGTGCGGCACAGCGACTCCATGAGCTTGTAGGAGCGGGACTGGATGGCGCTGGCCCCCGCGGTGTACTCCCGGAACGTCCGGAACGCCTCCGGCTGCATCGTCGCCAGCAGCGCGAACAGCGGCCCGGCGGCGGTGAGCTGCTGTCGGGCGTACACCAGCCGTGCGGCCGCCCGCCCCGCCTGGCCGGCGGTCAGGGCGGCGACGGTGGCGCGCAACTCCTCGGCGACCCCCGCGAAGAGACATTCGTACGACTGGAGCACCCGGATGAACAGGTACTCGTCGTGCGACACATGGACCGGCAGCATGCTCAGCCGCAGGACCAACTCGCCGGCGGGATCAGCGTCGGCGGCGACGGCCCGCAGCTCGTCCGGGGTCGCCACAGCTTCCCGGCCGGGGACCATCCCGGCGATGCCCAGCCGGGCGAGAGCGGGTGACACGGCCCGCACGCCGAGCCGGTAGCGCTTGGACACCACGTCCCGGCTCGGGCGCCGCTCGGGCAGCAGGTCGGTGGCACCGGAGGCGGCGGTCAACTCGAAGGCCAGCACGTCGGCGACCAGGCGAACGAGGAGCCGGTCCCGGTCCCGTCGCGCACCGAACGGGCCGGCGACGTCGCCCCCGCCGGGCAGCCGGAGCAGCCGCAGCGCAAGATAGCTGCGGTAGTCGTACCGGCCGTCCCACTTATCGAGCGCGACGTCGAGGAAGTCACCCAGCAGCCGGGCCTGCGGCTCCCGCGCGGTCGCCGGCACCGTCAGCTGCGTACGGGCCTGGTCGAGCAAAGCCAGCACTTCCTTTTCGACGAAGTGTTTACCGACCCGGTGAAACTCCGCCAGCACGGCGGAGTACGGAAAACGGCAGGTCTGACCGCCGCCGGACAGCCAACTCGTCAGTTCGCGCACGAAACCGCACCTCGACATTTCGGTCGCTACGCAGGTGGGTGAGGAAAAATTGACAATTACTGGTGAACGAGGATTGTCAACGTTGGTCGGCCTGTGATTCGTTAGCGGATCCGTCGGAGGGCTTCAGGCGGGCCCGCCACAGTGCAGGGAAGAACCGGTGCCCGACGAGCTTGGCGAGCATCGTCGCCTCGGCGCCGCCGGGATCGTGGCCCCCGACGCGCAGAGCGACCCGGTAGTGCCGCATACGCCACAGCGACACCCGCTCGTCCCACTCTATGAGCGCCTCGGCGAGCCGCTGGACGGGGTCGGCGGGATCCGGCCGACCCAGTGCGGCCGGTTCAATTCCTCGGACTTCGAGGTGCTCGGCGAACGCCCGGCCGAGCTGCCGGCTCATAGCGTGGACCTGCCGCCATCCGGGTGACTCGGCCCCGGATCCCTTACCCAGCGCCGGTTGCATGGCCTGGAAGTCGGCCGGGGACAGGTGCCGGAACATCTCCAGCTGGTCGGTGACCAGCCGGATCCCCAACGTCGCCCGAGTTAGCAGCGACTCGGTCACCGCCAGCTCGCCGACGCGCAGCCGGGTGACCGCCTCGGCCAACTCGGCGGCGACGAGCTTCAGCCACAACTCGGTGGACTGGTGCACCACCTGGAAGAGCAACTCGTCGCGGTGCATCATCTCGTCCGGCCGCCGTTGCAGGGCGAGCAGCGTGTTCAGTCGCATGTAGCGCGCATAGTCCGTGGCGCCGTCGCCAGGCAGCACAGGTGAGTGGCCCTGCTTCACGGAATCGGTTCCCTTCGGTCGACGTCGCTGCATCGGAAACCGATGGTGCGACCATGCGTGCAGCGGACATTATGCAACGGCAAACGACAATGTGCTATATCTCAACCCGATCGATCTGAGAGCGTAAAACCTCCTTTCCGCCCTTGAAAACGGTCAGGCTGGGCAGGGCGAGATTTGGCCGTACGTGTGCGGTGGGTCGGCAGGCCGTCCACCGATGCAGCCGGGGAAAGGCTGCGATGTGGCCGGCTCGGGCGCGGGCGGGGTGGCGGCGCCCCTGCTGATCAGCCGCGAGGTGGACCTGCTCTGGCTGGGCCAGGTGCTCACCGGGCCTTCGGGCGCTGGTGCTCGTCGAGGTTAGGGCCGGCGCGGCAGGAGCCGGATTCGCGGTGCCACCTATGAACTCCCCGTCGAGTCTGGGCGCTACCGGCCGACGGCCGAGAACGGCACGACCACGACGGCGTGGACCGTCACGTCCGGCGCTGTCGCCCGCACCGAGCCGCCGAAGGGGTCCTGCACGCCCGGAGGGATCGGGCAGTCCGTGCCGCGCCGACCCCTGCTGTTACTGCCGGAACATGGAGATCTGCATGATCACGCCCGACGACAAGATCTCGGTCTTCGTGCGGACCACCGGACAGAGCGGTTCGGAGATCACCGGGCCATTCCGCCGGTGACCGGCTCCCGGCCCCGCTGACCGACACGCGACCACCGCTGTCCGGCCGCCCCGCAGCGGTGGCGGCCGGACAGCTGTGCGGGGTCAGCTACCGGCCGGGGGCGGGTGAGACGGGTATCGGCCGACCGCGCCGACGGGTGAGCATGCCGAGGGCGATGTCGATGAAGAGGAAGCCGAGCAGAGTGACGCCGAACCAGGGCAGTGCCCAACCGAGTGCCACGGTGACCGGTCCACCGAGCGGCAGCGCCCACCACGGAAGCCCGCGGACCCCACCTCGGGCGGGCGGCGCGCCGAGCGGTGCGCGGCGACCGGCGCGGGTGGGGCGGCGCTGCCACCACATGCGGTAGCCCCAGACGATGACGCAGAGCAGGCCGAGAGCGAGCGCGGCGAGCAGGATCTGATTGACCGGGCCGAACAGGATTCCCATGTGGGCTTGAATGCCGAGGCTGCTGAGCCGCGCGAGGAGCGGCCAGTCGGCGAAGTCGCTGCGGTCGGTGACCCCGCCGGTGGTGGGGTCCACAGAGATCCGGTCCTTCGCGACCGGCCAGGTGTTGTCGACCTGGGCGACGGTCCATGCCTGGCCGGACTCCGCGGCAGGGCTGATCTCCACCGGCCCCGAGAGTCCGGCGCCGCGCGCGGAGGCCAGGACGATGTCGAAGGACGCCGGATTGTCCGCCGTGCCGGTCACCGCCCCACCGTGCTGGTGCCCACCACCACTAGCGGGCGGGGGCACGCCGTCGAGGGTGGTGGACAGTTCCGGAGTGCCGGCGCGCAGGACGTCCAGGCCGGCGCCGAAATTCGCGCCGGCGTACCGGGACCAGGTCAAGCCGGTGGCGGAGAGGAACAGCAGGCCGACCGCGAGCCAGACACCGGTGGTGGCGTGCCAGCCCCGCGTACGCCGGACTCCCTTGCGGGCGCTCAGGTCCGGTATGAGCAGGTGTGTCGTCCGGGCGCGGGTGGCGCTGCGACGGCGCCACCACAGGATGACGCCGCCGAGCACGAGGACCCACAGCCAACTGGCGGCGATTTCCGAGTAGTGCCGGCCGATCTCACCGAGGTGCAGATTGCGGTGCAGGTCGTCGAGCCAGGTGGTGGCCGGGGTGGAGCCGAACCAGGTGGTGAGCTGCCCGGTGACCTCGCCGGTGTACGGGTCGACGTAGACGGTGTGCTGCTTGTCGCCGAGTTTCTCGAGCGAGAACACCACCCGGGTGGTCCGGTCGCCGGTGCCGGGCGCCACGGTGGCGATGGTGCCGTCGGGGTGCGCGGCCCGTGCGGCGGTGACCTGTTGGGCGAGGGTCGTCGGCTGGTCGCCGACGGCGGCCACGGCCAGCTGGTCGCCGTAGAGGGCCTGGTCCAGCTGTGGGGTGATGGTGTACGCCAGGCCGGTCAGGGCGGCGACCAGGAGGAGGAGTCAGACCCGAGCACCGGGCAGCACCCGATCATCCTCACAGTCGAGTCGGCATGACACACGTTGGACAGGCGCGAGCGGGGAGCCGAGCAGGCAGAGCGGCCCACGGCCGCGGACGATCAGAAGACGACGAGCGTGGGCACGCCGTCGAGCCGGGTGAGGCCAACCGGCCCCGGCAGGCCGGCGCGACAACGGCGGGCCGTACCACGGGCGGTACCACCGGGCTGCCCGCGACCGGCCTGCTGCTGGTGGCGCCGGCGAACCCGTGGTGACCCCCGGCCGGACCTGCCCCGTCCGGCCGGGACGCGCCGGCCGTGCGGTGCGGTCACGACACCCAGACCGGTGGCGAACGCCGCCGGTTCGAGGGCAGCGCGTACCCGGAGCGCTCCAGTTCTCCTCGACTCCCCAGTCGGATAGGGTGCTCGTGCATCGATGATCGGGCTCACATCGGGGGGTTGTTGCCGTCTGGCGACGCCATCGTTCGCAGGCCAGAGCATGAGCATCGGCTCGACCAACCGCCCTCGCCCTCGCCCGGCCCGCAACGGTGCTGGCGCTCGTCGATCGCAGGGTGTCCCGGAAGGATGCCAGATGGGTACGGCGCGACCAGGGTACGCAGGTGGCCGGTCCGGGCCCCCGCAGCTGACGCCACCGACGGTTGCCCTTCACCGCCCCGGTTCGTCGTCGAAGCCCGTCGGACGGGAACGTGCCGGCCGCCGGAAGGGTCGTCCTATCGACGATGGACCGTGCTGACGGTGACCCGGTCGTCCGTAGCCTCGATGGTGCCGGTCCACTCACCGTCGTCCTTCTCGAACGTGATGATGGTGGTCCCGCCGGTCGTGCGGTCGCCCGTGACGTCGAAGAATCCCTGGGGCAGGGCGGTGCGGTAGAACGCGAGTACCCGCTGAGGGTCGGGCTCGACCAGGGTGAGCCGGGCGCCGGCGGCGGTGTCGGAGAGGTCGCGCACCTGGCTGCCCGGCGGGAACCGGAAGTTGAACGGCAGGTTCGTCACGCCCAGATCCCGGCCGGTCAGCGCCGGCTCCTCCGCCTGTGGCGGCGCGGTCGACTGCTCGGCCGGCCGGTTGCGGGCGAACGTGACTGTGGTGTCGCGCGAGGTGGCGATGACCTCGACGGTCCACCCGCGTCCGTCGAGGTACAGAGTCTGACCGGTGTCGGTGCCCACCGGGTATCCGGCCGGCGGGCCCGCCTGGCGGTAGTGGGCGAGCACCTGCTCGGGCGGAGGAGCGGTGAGGATCACCGTGGCCGAGCCAGGGTCGCCGAACGCGGTGTCGACCTTGCTGCCGGCGGGGAACCCGAGCCCCGGTGCCACCCCGGCGACAGTCCGGCCGTCCACCTCGACCCGGTCGCCCTGGTCGCTGCCCGGCAGGCTCGCCGGGGCAGCCGTGCTCGTGGGGGTGGCGCTGTCCGGTCCGCTCACCGGCACGGCCGGGTTGCCGCAACCGGGCGCCGCGATCAGCAGCGCGATCCCGGCCAGCGCGGGTAGCTTCCGCTGGAGACATCTCATCTGCCTGTCCTTCCGGTCGTACCAGGATTCGGTGGAGCCGTCCCGATCATGCCTGGTGCGGTCGCACCCCCGCACGACGGACGAACTGCTGTCGGCAGTCCTGCCGACAGCGGTCCGGCCCGGTCCGGCATGCTGAGTGCCATGACTGCCACGGCCGCCGTCGCTCCGCCCGCTTCCCGCTCCGGTCCCGGCCCTTCCCCGGCGATTCCGCTGACCACCGGCCTGATCGGGCTGTTCGTCGTGGTGCGGATCTGCCAGGTCGCCGCCTGGCCGGTCGCGGTCCTCACCGGCGGCACGGCCGGACTGCGGTCGGTGCCGGCGGCGGTGACGGTGTACGCGGTCCAGACTCTCGCGGTGGTCGGCGTGCTGGTGTGGGTCCACGGACAGGGCGCGGTGGGCCGGGGGGTCGCCGGGCTGGACGCGACGGTGGCGCTGGTCGCCCTCGTGGCCGGCGGCCTGCTCACCCGGCCGGGCCACGGCACCGGGTTCAGCCATCCGGCCCTGCCGGCCGCGATCGGCGCGGGCCTGACCGTCGCGCTGGCACTGTCGCGTCGTCAGGCCCTCGCCTGGTACGCCGCGCTGGCGGTCGGCTACCTGCTCGGGGTGCACGCCACGGTCTCCCTGGGTCCGGCGGCGCTGTCCGGGGCGGCGGGGAACCTGCTGGCACTGGTGGGTGTGCCGGCGGCCGCCGGCCTGGTGGTCGGTGCCCTGCGGCAGGCCGCACTGCGCGCCGACCGGGCGACCGTACGGGCGGTGAAGGCGGAGGCGGCGTTGGCCGAGGCAGGGCAGCGGATCGCGGCGCACGCCGCCTACGCCTCGGAGGTGGCACAGCAGCACCGCATGTTGCACGACACCGTGCTGTCCACGCTGGACGCGGTCGCCCGTGGCGCGGTCGACACCGGTGATCCGGTGGTGCGGCGTCGACTCGCCGCTGACGCCGACCATCTGCGTGGCCTGATCGCGTCCGCCGGTTCCGCGGTCGGAATGCGGCTGGTCGGCGAGCTCACCACGGTCATCCGGGAGTTGGCGCCGACCGGCCTGCGGGTGCACCTGCGGGTCACCGACGTCCCGCCGGACGTGCCGCCGGCCGTGGTGCGAGCGCTCACCGGCGCGGTCCGGGAGGCGCTCAACAACGTGATCCGGCACAGCGGCACCTCGACCGCCTTGGTGACGGTGGCCGGCCCGGCGGCGGGGACGGACGACCCGGACCCGGCGAGGCTGCGGGTCACGGTGGCGGACCGCGGGCGCGGCTTCGACCCGGACCGGATCCGGCCAGGGCTAGGGTTGTCCCGGTCGGTGCGCGCGCGGATCGGTGAGGCCGGCGGCGAGGTGCTGGTGGACAGCGGAGCAGGTCAGGGCACCACCGTCGAGATGAGCTGGCCGCCCGGCGCGTGGACGTCGGCGGCTGGGTGAGAGGGCCGGATGATCACTGTCGCCGCGATCGACGACGACCGGATGCTGCTCGACGGGCTGCGTACCTGGCTGGCACCGGTCGAGGACGTCCGCCTGGTGCAGGTCGCCGCCACGGTCGACGGCTATCTCGACCGACTCGGCGGTGCGGACGCGCCCCGGGTGGTCCTGCTCGATCTCAACCTGCGCGACGGATCCGACCCGGCGGACAACGTGGCGCGTGTCCGGGCCGGCGGCGGGCGGGTGCTGGTCGTCTCGGCGGTCCCCGACGCCGACGGCGTGCTGGCCACGATCGGTGCCGGGGCGGCCGGCTACCTCACCAAGAGCCATCCCCTGGACGTGCTGGTGGAGGCGATCCGCGAGGTGGCGTCCGGCGGGTCGGCGATCAGTCCGGAACTCGCGTTCGTACTCAGCCGCGACGCCCGCGCCGACCGGCCGCGGCTGTCCCCGCAGGAGCGCGCGGTGCTCACCGCGTACGCCTCCGGGGCCACCCTGGCGGCCGCCGCGCGCCGCGCGGGCGTGGCCTACGGGACCGCGCGCGAGTATCTGGAACGGGTCAAACGCAAGTATGCCGAGGTGGGCCGCCCGACCCGGACGAAGTTGGAGTTGGCCGACCGGGTGCGCGAGGACCGGCTCGACCTGGGTGGTCCCGGCCGCTGAGCCCGCACCTGGGCAGTATCCAGCCGGCGTCGCGTCAGCCGCGACCACGTACCAGGGGCGGGGATACCTCTCCACGATCTCGACCAGCAACCTCGTCGTGGACGGACGGACGCCGCGCATCGCGTACCCGGCGCGCAGCAGCATGCGCGCCTCGGTCAGCGCGGCTCCCGGGGCTCGCGACGGGCGTACTTGGCGCGGAACTTCTCGACCCGGCCCGCCGTGTCGAGAAGGCGTGTTGAGCGGTCGGTAGCCTCGGCGCGGTGGCGGAGGATGACTTCATGATCGGGCTGAGCCCCCTTGGACGCGCGGCGTGCGGTCCGCCGACCGGGCGTGGCAGGCCGTCGCCGGATTGGTGGCGGCCTGCCACGCGCCGCAGGTCCGGTGGGTCAGCCGGCGCGGCGCAGCCGGCCGAGCATGCCGGCGAGGTCCTGGACGAACAGTTCGTGGCGGAAGTAGTGGCCGCCCGGCACCTCGCGCCACTCGTGCGGGATGCCAGCCCGGCTGAGCGCTCGCCGGAACTCGCGCTGGCCCGCCAGTACCTGGCCCTCGTTGACCGAGTCGAACCAGTTGACCGGGTCGGGTGACGTGCCGGCCGCCAGGAAGATCCGCTTGTTGCGGTAGCTCTCGATGCGCTCCATCGGGTTGTCCGCGCTGACCCGTGCCTCGTCCCACAGGGGCGCGCCGTACACTGTGCCGCCGCCGAGGTCGAGCGCGGCCGAGGTGATGTTCGCCCAGTGCACGACCAGGCCGAAGTCGCGGCGCAGGCTGGCTGGCCCGGAGTGGGAGCTGACCGAGCAGAAGTGGCCGTAGTACTTCGCCGTGTACTTGAGGGCCCCGAAGCCGCCCATCGAGAAGCCGGCCACGGCGCGGCCGTTGTACTCGGGGAATGTGCGGAAGTTGGCCTCGATCCAGGGGAGCAACTGGGCGATGTGGAACGTCTCCCAGTTGCGCGGCCCGACATTGGTGCTGACCGGGTTGCTGTACCAGCCAGTGGAGGCGTCCGGCATGACGACGATGATCTCGCGGCCCGCGGTGAGGTTGATGATGTTGTCCTGGAGGTGGAACGTGCGGAAGTCCGCGTTGCCGCCGTGCAGCAGATACAACACCGGGTAACGCTTGCGGCTGGTGTGGTAGCCGTCGGGCAGCAGCACGTTCACCGCCGGATCCCACTCGATCGCGTCGGTGGCGAAACGGTAGTACTGCAACCGGCCGCCGTTCTCGTTGCGGTCGACGATGCGCAGGCCGTACCCGTTGACGGCTGCACTGGCCGCGGACGGCGCGGTGAAGGCGCCGGCGAGGGCGCCGGTCGCCGCGACCGCGGCGGCGCCGGTGAGCAGCCGCCGGCGGCTCACGGTGGGGGAGATGTTCCGGTCGTGCGGCATGGTTCCTCCTGGGGCTCAGAGTGTGGTTTCGCTGGTGAGGCCGAAGTAGTCGTGCCATTTGGTGCTGGGGGCGAATGTGGTGCCGGTGGAGAGTGCGACGTAGATGTCGTTGGTGGTGCCTTTGGTGAAGACGATGAGGTCGTCTTTGCCGTCGCCGTTGGCGTCGGCGAGGTAGGGGAACTCGCCGGTTAGGCAGAAGAAGTCGTGCCATTTGATGGTGGTGCCGGTGAAGGTGGTGCCGGTGGAGGTGGCGGCGTAGACGTCGGCGTCGGTGTTGCAGGTGAAGGTGACGATGTCATCCTTGCCGTCGCCGTTGATGTCTCCGACGCGGGGTTGTTCGGTGCCGACGGCGAACAGGTCGTGCCATTTCTGGGGTGGGCCGAAGGTGGTGCCGGTGGAGAGGGCGACGATGACGTCGGCGGCGGTGGCGGGGCCTTGGGTGAAGGTGATGATGTCGTCGCGGCCGTCGCCGTTGACGTCGCCGAGGGCGGGGAACTCCCCGGTGATGGAGAAGTAGTCGTGCCATTTCACGGCGGTGCCGGTGAAGGAGGTGCCGGTGGACAGGGCGACGTAGACGTCGGCGTTGGTGTCGTGGGTGAAGGTGATGATGTCGTCGCGGCCGTCGCCGTTGACGTCGCCGACGGCGGGGATTTCGGTGCCGGGGGCGAACCAGTCGTGCCATTTCTGGGATGTGGTGAAGGATGTGCCGGTGGACAGGGCGACGTGGACGTCGGCGGTGGTGCCGTGGGTGAACACGATGGCGTCGTCGCGTCCGTCGCCGTTGACGTCTCCGGTCAGGGGGGTCTCTCCGGGCAGGGCGAACCAGTCGTGCCACTTCACCGACGTGCCCGCGAACGACGAACCCGTCGACGTGGCCACATACGCGTCGGCCAGCGAACCGTGGGTGAACGCGACCACGTCATCCCGGCCGTCACCGGTGAAATCCGTCGGCGAACCACCGAAATAGCGGGGCGCGGGCGGCGGCGGTGGCGTGCCGCAGTTGTCGCTGACCAGGAACCGCTGGTTGTACTGGCCGGGATACGGCGCGAGCGAGACGCCGTTGATCGAGATGACCTGGCCGACGCCGTTGTAGAGCTGCTCGTAGTGCACGTGCGCGCCGGAGGAGTTGCCGGTGCTGCCGGTGATCCCGATCTGCTGCCCCTGCTGCACGTAGGCGCCGTCGGGCACCGAGTAGGCGCTGAGGTGGAAGTAGTAGGTGGTCCACCCGCCGCCGTGGTCGATGACGATGTAGTTGCCGGCGCCGCTGGGCTGCGAGTAGCGCCGGGCCACTCCGGCGGCGGACGCCACCTGGGGCGTACCGCCTGTGACACCGCCGTCGGCGCGGACGAAGTCCAGCGCCTGCCGCACCTCGGCGCTGTGGTGGCTGTACGTCCACCGCTGCCCGCAGGGGAACGGTGCCTTGAAGGTGGGCGCGGCGAGTGCCGGTGACGGGGCGACCGTCACCGCGGTGAGGGTGGCCGCGGCCAGGGTGAGCAGCGCGACGAGGGCCCGCCGGGCGGGACTCGTCGGGAATCTGGGCATGCGGTGACTCCTCGTCGGAAGAGGGATGCACTGTCGGAGCGGCGCGTGGGCGTGTCGAGCCAGGGGCCGGTGTCGCCGATGGGCGGGCCCTGACAGTTCGCGTCGGAGAGAGGGGCGGCTGGCGTCCCGATCGGCGGGACGGTGGCGCTGAGGAGAAGTGAAACCGCAGACTTCGGAGCCTGTCAATACCCGACGGGGTGGTGAGTGCCGGCGGAAAACTTCCTTCAGCGTCGCTTCCGCCCGGCCTGGCTGCGCGGCGTGCAGGCCGACCCGCCGCGAAGATTCCTGCCCCGGAGGGAAAGCCGGGCGCAAGTATTGACAACCGTGGAAGCCTCGAAGTTAACTCGCCAGCAATCGATTTCTCAGACTCCTACGGCTGCTCGGAAGGGACACCGATGAGGCTTCGCATCGGCCGTTGGGCCGGCGCCGCAGCAGCCGCGCTGCTGGCCGTTGCCGTGCCCGCGACCTCGTCCGCCGCCGCGCCGGCCGCCACGTCGGCGTCCGCTCCCGCTCCCGCCGTCGCCGACGACAAGGGACCGATCGGCTGGGACGCCTACCGCCGGCTCGACCGCCTGCCGGAGCTGGCCGCCGGCACCCGTACCCACCAGTTCTCCAGCTTCGGCCGCGACGGCTCCAACGACGACGGCTTCGTCGGCACCTGGTCGTGTCTGCGTCGGAGTGGGGGATGTGTGATCGCCGAGGCACGCGGTCCGGGCGAGGTGCAGTCGATCTGGTTCACCCGCGACGACGGAAACGTCCGCGCCACCGGCTGGATCCGCGTCGAACTCGACGGCGTCGTGGTCGTCCAGGCCGACCTCCAGGATCTGGTGGACGGGCGGCTCGGCAGCCCGTTCGTCGCGCCGCTCGTGAGCAACGCCGACCAGACGTCCGGCGGCGTCACCGTCAAGGTGCCCATGCCCTACCGGGAGTCCATGCGGATCACCACCCAGAACAACCCGCTGTTCCACCACGTCACCTACCGGACCTTCACCGACGCGGCAGGGGTGCCCCGGTTCGATCCGGCCGACCCGGCCACCGACGTGGTCACGCTGCTGCGCGCCGCCGGCACCCGCGACCCGAAGCCCGCCCAGGCCGGCGCCTCCACCACGCGCGTCACCGTCACCGCCCCGGCGCAGGGGCAGGTGTCACTGGCCGCCCTGACCGGGCCACGCGCGATCACCGCGCTGCGGCTGCGCGTACCGGACGCCGCGGCCGGGGCGCCGACGCTCGCCGGGCTGCGGCTGCGGATGACGTTCGACGGACGTACGACAGTGGACAGCCCGATCGGGGAGTTCTTCGGCGCCGGGCTGGGCGAGCGCACCGTACGGTCGCTGATGTTCGCCATGGACTCCGCGCCCGGCGGCTGGTACAGCGCATGGTGGCCGATGCCGTTCCGCACCGCCGCCGCACTGACGCTCGTCAACACGACAGGCGCCACAGTCGGCGGCGTCGAGGTCGAGGTGACGTCGGCGCCCGGCGCCGAGTGGACGTCCCGGCTCGCCGCCGACGGCAACGCCGGCTCCTTCACCACCCAGTCACGCCGCGCCGAGACGGTCGGCGGCACCGACTGGATCATCGCCGACCAGTCCGGCCGGGGCCGGTTCGTCGGCGTCTCGCAGACCATGCGGGGCCACATCATCGGCGGCAACACCCGCAACTACCTGGAGGGCGACGAGCGGGTGCACGTGGACGGCTCGCCCACGCCGCAGATCTACGGCACCGGCACCGAGGACTTCTACGAGTCGGGCTGGTACTTCAACCGCGGCGAGTACAGCGGCGTCTTCACCGGCAACACCGCGCACCTGGTCCGCGGCGGCGGATGCGCCGACGAGTGCGACGCCGCCTACCGGCTGATGATCGGCGACGCGGTGGCGTACGGCACCGCGCTGCGCTTCGGCATCGAGCACGGACCGGCCAACGACATGCCCGCCGAGTACGCCTCGACCGCGTTCCTCTACACCCAGCGCACCGTCACCACGCG
This sequence comes from Micromonospora sp. HB375, assembly GCF_017872985.1. Lineage (NCBI taxonomy): Bacteria > Bacillati > Actinomycetota > Actinomycetes > Micromonosporales > Micromonosporaceae > Micromonospora > Micromonospora sp. HB375. Next base: position 1,865,463 of record NZ_JAGGJO010000001.1, read on the forward strand.
CCGGACCGACGCCGTCGTCACCGGCGACGCCGCCAGCCGCGCCGCGCACGCGTACACCGACTCCGCGGCGACCCAGACCGCGCTCACCGCCGCCTTCGAGGGCGACGACGACAACGTCCCGCAGACCGGCCAGGTCCGCGCCACCACCGCCCCGGTCCGCTTCCGGCTGGCGATCGACCCGGCCAACCAGGGGGTACGGCTGCGCCGCCACGGTGACCAGGCCGGTGGCTACCAGCAGGCGGCCGTGTCGGTGGACGGCACACCGGCCGGGGTGTGGCTCCAGCCGCTGGGCAACGACAGGCAGCGCTGGCTGGCCGACGAGTTCGTGCTGCCCGCGGCGCTGACGGCGGGCCGCTCGGCGGTGACCGTCCAGCTCACCCCGGCGAGCGGCGCGCCGGCCTGGACCGCCGCCCGATACCTGGCCGACAGCATGATCGCGCCGTTCACCGACACCGTCGCCCCGGCCCCGGTCGCCGGTCTCGCCCTGGCCGGCGGGCGCGTGCACGCGCTGGGCCTGACCTGGTCCCCCTCCGCCGACGACGTCGGCGTGGTCTCCTACCGCGTCTACGCGTCCCGGAACCCGGGGGTGGCGATCACCGCCGCCAACCTGGTCGGCACCACACGTGCCACCACGTTCCGGCACGGTCCGCTGCCGGCCGCGCAGACCCGCTACTACCGGGTCGTTGCTGTCGACGGGTCGGGCAACGCCGCCGCGCCCTCGGCCGAGGTGTCGGCCACCACCCGTACCCGCAACACCAGCGACGCCAACGGCGACCGCCGCGACGACGCCGTCGACTTCACCCGCGGCGCCGGCGCCGACGTGTTCACGTCGCTCTCCGACGGCACCCGGTTCGTGCCGGACAGCCGGCCCTGGAACGACTTCTTCGCGATCGGCGCGGAGGTGCCGCTCACCGGCGACGTCAACGGCGACGGCCGCGCGGACGTCATCACGTTCACCCGTGGCGACAGCGCCGACGTCTACGTCGGGCTCTCCACCGGCTCCGGCTACTCCGCGGGCGTCAAGTGGCACGACTTCTTCGCCGTCGGCGCCGAGATCCCGGCGGTCGGCGACGTCAACGGCGACGGCCGCGCCGACATCATCACCTTCACCCGCGGCGCCGCCGCCGACGTCTACGTGGCGCTCTCCACCGGCTCCGGCTTCGGACCCGGCGTCAAGTGGCACGACCACTTCGCGCTCGGCGACGAGTTCCCGGCGGTGGGCGACGTGGACGGGGACGGGCGGGACGACATCGTGACGTTCACCAGGGGTACGACCGGCGACGTGTTCGTGTCGCTCTCCGACGGCACCCGCTTCGTGGAGGACGGCTGGAAGTGGCACGACAGCTTCGCCACCGGCGACGAGCTGCCGGCGGTGGGCGACGTGGACGGGGACGGGCGGGACGACATCGTGACGTTCACCAGGGGTACGACCGGCGACGTGTTCGTGTCGCTCTCCGACGGGGGCCGCTTCGTGCAGAACTCCTGGAAGTGGCACGACCACTTCGCCTTCGGCGACGAGCTGCCCGGGGTGGGGGACTTCAACGGCGACGGCCGGGCCGACGTGGTCGCGTTCACCAGGGGCCTGACCGCCGACGTGTTCGTCTCGCTCTCCACCGGCGGTGGATTCGGGCCACCGGGCAACCGCTGGCACGACCGGTTCGCCCCCGGCACCGACCTGCCCCGCCCGAGCGTGTCGTGATGCGCGCCCGGCGTGCCCTCGCGGCGCTCCTGCTCGGGGTGGCCCTGGTGGCGGTCCCGGCCGGACCGGCAGCGGCCGACGACCCGGTCCGGTTCGAGGCCGAGTCGCTCGCCGTCGTCTCCGCCACCGCGCCGGTCGGCGCGCAGGCCGACTGCTGCGGGGTGAGCTGGTCCGGCGGACGGCAACTGTGGTTCCGGGGCGCCCGCGCCGGTGACGCGGTGACGCTCGCGCTGCCGTCGGTGCCGGCCGGGCAGTACGACCTCGGCGCGGTCCTCACCCGGGCCGGCGACTACGGCACGCTGCGCTTCGCCGTCGACGGGGTGGCGGTCGGCCAGCTCTTCGACGGGTACGCGGGCGCGGTGCAGCGCACCGGCGCGGTGCCGCTGGGCTCGGCGTCGCTGACGGCCGGCACCCACCGCCTCACCGTCACGGTGACCGGCCGGTCCGCGTCCTCCACCGGCTTCTTCGCCGGGCTGGACACGGTGACGCTGCGTCGCGTCGGCCCGCTCGCGGCGGTCACCACCACGCCGTACGAGACGCTCGGTGAGACACCGGCGCGGGGCGCGTCCACACGCGTCTACGACCCGAGCGCCGGGGAGTCGACGACCTGGTACTACAACGACCACACGCTGGTGCGGCACGAGCAGACCGGCGTGTGGCACCTGTTCGGCATCACCCACGCCGAACCCGGTGCGCCGCAGGACGAGAAGGTCTTCGGGCACGCCACCGCGCCCACCCCGACCGGCCCGTGGACGAAACGGCCGGTGGCGCTGGCCGCCGACCCCGGGGCCGGGGAGCAGTGGATCTGGGCCCCGCACGTCGTCCACCACAACGGCGTCTACCACATGTTCTACGCGGCCGGTAACCCGGACTACGCCCGGTACCGCATGCACCTGGCCACCTCGACCGACCTGTTCACCTGGACCCGAAGCTCCGCCAACCCGCTGTTCACCGACGGGTGGGAGGGCCGCGACCCGATGGTGACCCGGGTCGGCGACCGCTGGGTCATGTACTACACGGCCACGTCGAGCCCGTCCGGCGGCAACCATGTCGTGGCGTACCGGACCAGCACCGACCTGCGCTCGTGGAGCGGCCGCGCGATCGCGTACACCTCGCCGCACACCGGCCGGGCGGGCGGGCAGACGGAGTCGCCGTTCGTGGTGCGCCGGGGGGAGTGGTGGTACCTGTTCGTCTGCTGCGACGGCACCGACTACGGCGCCGCGTACCGGCGCACGGCCGTCTACCGCAGCCGCGACCCGCTGCGCTTCAACGGCGCGGAGAAGGTGACGGTGCTGGACGCGCACGCCGCCGAGGTCGTGGTGGACGGCTCGAACTGGTACCTGACCCACGCCGGCTGGGGTCAGGGCGGGCTCTGGCTGGCGCCGCTGACCTGGTCGACCGGCGTGGTGGCGCGCGGCTGGACGGTGACCACCGGTTTCCTGCGCGCCGACGTGCGCACCTGGCCCAGCGCCCGGATCGCCGAGCTGGCCGTCGACCCGGCCGGGGCCGGCAATCACCGTCCCGCGCTCGACTCGTCGCACCGGGGCACCGGGCCGTACCTCGCCGTCGGCCGGTTCGACGTGACCGACCGGGCCGGAGCGCCGGCCCGGGTCGACGTGTCCGCCGACGGCTCCCGGATCAACCTGGTCGGCATCCCGTTCGGCGACGAGCCGGTCACCGCCGACTGGCTGCTCACCGTGACGCCCCGGTGGACCGGCCCCGGGTTGCAGAGCGACGTCACCTGGTCGGTGAACGGGTGGCCGACCGCAGCGGTGTGGGAGGTGGCGTTCAACATCGACGGCGCGTCCCCGCTGGTCGGCGACCCGGCGGTGGAGGCGCGGCCGACAGGTGACGTCACCGGCATGCCCCGCTGGACGATGAGCACCGGCGACGGGCTCTCGGTGGTCGCGGCGCACCGGTGGGGATCGGCCTGGCGCGGCGACAACACCTGGTACGACGCCGGCCACGCGATGGCGGCCTGGCAGCCGCTGTGGCGCTCCGGCGGCCTGTCCTGGGCACCGGGCCAGTACGCGGGCGGCACCTGGCGTCTGACCGCGAGCGGGGTCCGGCGGGACGTGCAGTTCGCCGACGCCGCGCACACCGCGATCAACGCGATCCCGTGACCGGCGTGGACACCCGCGACGCGCCCGGCCCGAGCGGCCGGGTGGTGGTCGCGGCAACCGGAGTGGCCAAGCGGTTCGGCGGCGTGACGGCCCTCGACGGCGTCGACTTCGACGTACGGGCGGGCGAGGTGCACGCGCTGCTGGGCGAGAACGGCGCGGGCAAGTCCACCCTGATCAACATCCTCTCCGGCGTGATCACCGACTACGACGGAGAAGTCGCAGTCGACGGGACGCCGGTACGGTTCACCGGCCCGGCCGCCGCCCAGGCCGCCGGGATCGCGACCATCCACCAGGAACTCGACCTGGTGCCCGCTCTCTCGGTGGCCGACAACCTCGTGCTCGGGCGGGAGCCCCGGACCCGGCTGCGCACAGTCGACCGGCGGGCCGCGGGCCGCACCGCGCGCGAGCACCTGGACCGGCTCGGCGCAGACATCGACCCGCGCCGCCCGGTGGGCTCGCTGCGCGTCGGCGAGCAGCAACTCGTCGAGATCGCCAAGGCGCTCGCCCTGGACGCCCGCGTACTCGTCATGGACGAGCCGACGGCCGCGCTCGCCGACGGGGAGGTACGGCGGCTGTTCACCACAATCGGCGGCCTGCGCCGCCGGGGCGTCGGCGTCGTCTACATCTCCCACCGGATGGAGGAGATCGAGGTCGTCGCGGACCGCGCGACGGTGCTGCGCAACGGTTCCGTCGCCGGTGTCGTACCGGCCGGCCGGATGGACCGGCGGCGGATCGTGGCGATGATGGTCGGCGGCCGGGCCGCGTCGCTGTTCGAGCCCGCCCCGGCGGACACGGCCGGCGCTCCCGGCCCGCCGCCCGGATCCGCCGGCGGCGGCCCGCTGCTGCGTGTCACCGACCTGGCCGTGCGGCCCCGGACGCCCCGGCCCGGCCGCTGCGAGCCGGACGGCGTCAGCCTGACCGTGCGGGCCGGCGAGATCGTCGGCCTGGCCGGGCTGATGGGCGCCGGACGTACCGAACTGCTGGAGACCCTGTTCGGCGCCGGGCCCGCGGGCCGCCGCACCGGCACGGTCCTGCTGGCCGGCCGCCCGTACGCGCCGCGCCGGCCCCGCGCGGCGCTGCGTGCCGGCGTCGGCTTCGTGCCCGAGGACCGGCGCCGCTCCGCGCTCGTCCTGGAACACCCGGTCGGCCGGAGCATCGTGCTGGCCGCCCTGTCCAGGCTGACCTCGGCCGGGTTCGTCAGCCGCGGCCGGGAGCGGGCGGCCGTCGCGCGGTCGGTCACCGACCTGGCGATCAAGACGGCGGCGGCGGCCACGCCGGTCGGCGCGCTCTCCGGCGGCAACCAGCAGAAGGTCGTCTTCGCCCGGCACCTGCTCACCGAGCCGCGGCTGCTCCTGCTGGACGAGCCGACCCGCGGCGTCGACATCGGGGCGAAGGCGGAGATCTACCGGCTGCTGCGCCGGCTCGCCGGCGACGGCATGGGCATCCTGCTCGCCTCCTCGGAACTGCCCGAGCTGCTCGGCGTCTGCGACCGGGTGGTGGTGCTGCGCCGTGGCCGGGCCGTGGCCGACCTCGCCACCGGCGGCTGCACCGGCGAGGACATCCTCGCGGCGGCGATGGGCGGCCCGGCCGCCGGAAGGGACGACCGATGACCGACACCCGAGTGCCGCCGCCCGAGCCGGCCGTGACCGGGGCGCTGCCCGCCGCCGGTACGGCCGGACTGCGCGGCGCGACGGCCCACTGGCTGCGTCGGCCGCGCAGCCGCCGGGAACTCGCCGACCGGCTCTTCGCGGTGCAGAGTCTCTTCGCGCTGCTCGTGATCTTCGTCGTGGCGATCCTCGCCTCACCGCGCCGCGACGGCGAGATCCTCTTCCTCACCGCCGGCAACCTGGGGAACATCGTCCGCGCGGTGTCGGAGATCGGCATCATCGCGATCGGGATGACGTTCGTCGTCCTGCTGGGCGGCATCGACCTGTCGGTCGGGGCGATCCTCGGCCTGTCGGCCGTCGGCACCGCGACGCTCATGGTCGACTCCGGACTCGGCATCCTGCCCGCCGTCGCCGCCGTGCTCGCGATCGGCGTGCTGTTCGGCGCGCTCCAGGGGTACGCCGTGGCCCGCCTCGGCATCCAGTCGTTCATCGTGACACTGGCCGGTCTCCAGGTCGCCCGGGGCATCGCCCGGATCTGGTCCGGCGGCCTCGGTATCCCGATCGCCTACGGCGACGGACCCCAGGAGGCGCCGCCCGCCTTCGAACTGCTGAACGGCTCGATAAACGGCGTGTTCCCGGTGCCGGCGGTGCTGTTCGTCCTGATCGGGGTGGCCGCTGTGGTGGTGCTGCGGACGACGGCGTTCGCCCGGCACGTCTACGCGATCGGCGGCAACGAGAAGGCGGCCCGGCTCTCCGGTGTGCCGGTGACGCGGGTCAAGGTCGCCGTGTTCGCCGTCGCCGGCCTCCTGGCGGCGGTGGCCGGAGTGGTGCACGCGGGACAGCTCAACCAGGGCAGCCCGAACGACGGCGCCGGATACGAGCTGGACGCGATCGCCGCTGTCGTCATCGGCGGCACCAGCCTGGCCGGCGGCTCCGGCTCGATGGGCGGCACCCTGGCCGGCGCGCTGCTGCTCGGCATCCTCAACAACATCCTCGCGCTCAACAACATCGACGCCAACGTCCAGCTGCTGATCAAAGGACTGGTGATCGTGCTCGCGGCGGCGCTGCAGAAGCTGCGCCGCGGCATCGCCTGACCGAACCGACTCCGAGGAGCCACCCGATGGACAAGCGAACCACACTGCTCGCGCTGCTGGTCACCGGCGCGCTGGCGATCACGACGGGGTGCAACGTCGAGAAGCCGTCCGACGACGCCGGGCGGGCCCGCGCCTGCGGCGCCGGCAAGGACTTCCTGATCGGCATGTCCCAGGCCAACAACGCCGAGCCGTACCGGCAGGTGATGAACAACGACGTGCAGACGGCGGCGAAGTCGGTGCCCGGCTTCCGCGTCGTGGTCTCCGACGCCGCCCAGGACAACAGCAAGCAGGTCGCCGACGTGGAGAACTTCCTCACCCAGAAGATCAACCTGCTGATCATCTCGCCGAACGAGGCCAAGCCGCTCACCGCTGTGGTGAAGAAGGCGTACGACCAGGGCGTGCCGGTGATCGTGCTGGACCGCAAGGTCGAGGGGGAGGCGTACACCGCGTTCATCGGTGGCGACAACGTGGCGATCGGCAAGGCGGCCGGCGAGTTCTACGCCACGACGCTGCTGCCCGACGGCGGCAAGGTGATCGAGATCGCCGGGCTGCCCGGCTCGACCCCCGCCGCCGAGCGCGCGCAGGGCTTCCGCGACGGCATCGCCGCCAACCCGAAGATCCAGATCGTCGCCTCCCAGCCCGGCGACTGGCTGCGGGAGAAGGGACAGTCGGTGGCGGACGCGCTGATCAAGGCCCACCCGGACGTGTCCGCGATCTACGCGCACAACGACCCGATGGCCGAGGGCGCCTACCTCGCCGCGAAGTCGGCGGGCAAGGCGCAGCGGATCAAGTTCACCGGCATCGACGCGCTGCCGGTGCCCTCCGGCGGGATCAAGGCCGTCGAGCAGGGCCGCCTCGCCGCCACGTTCCAGTACGCCACCGGCGGCCGGGAGGCGGTCGAGCTGGCCCGGAAGATCCTCGTCGACTGCGCCGAGGACGTCCCGCGTACCACCACGCTGGGCACCATGCGGATCACCAGGGAGAACGCCGCCGAGGCGTACGCGAAGCTCGGTGGCCTCTGAGCGCGGGGGCCGGGATGCGCAGCGCGAGCGTGCGGCGGGCGGCGCCGGTGGTGCTCGGCGTGGACATTGGCACGTCGAGCAGCAAGGGGGTTCTCGTCGACCCCGACGGGCGGTTGGTCCGGGCCCGGGTCCTGGAGCACCGGGTCGACCGGCCCGGCCCTGGCCGGGTCGAGATGGACGGCCGGATCTGGTGGCGGGAGTTCGTCGCCCTCAGCCGGGATCTGCTGGCTCCGGGTGACGTCCGGGTGTGCGCGGTCGGGGTGAGCGGCATGGGTCCGTGCGTGCTGCTCACCGACGCCGGCGGCACTCCACTGCGCCCGGCCGTCCTCTACGGCGTGGATACCCGCGCCGGGGAGCAGATCGAGCGGATGAACGAGCGGTTCGGCGCCGACGAGATCATCCAGCGGTGCGGGTCGGCGCTGTCCAGCCAGGCGGCGGGCCCGAAGATCGCGTGGGTGGCCGACACCGAACCGGAACTGTTCGCCCGTGCCCGCCGGCTGTTCATGCCCAGTTCGTGGCTGGCCTACCGGCTCACCGGTCGCTACCTGCTCGATCACCACTCGGCAAGCCAGTGCACGCCGTTCTACGACACCGAGGCCCAGGACTGGTACCGGCCGTGGATCGACCCGTTCGCACCCGGACTGGAGCTTCCGCCACTGTGCTGGCCCGGCGACGTGGCCGGTGAGGTGACGGCCGGGGCCGCCGCCGAGACCGGCCTGCCGGAGGGCGTTCCGGTGGTGGCGGGCACGATTGACGCCTGGTCGGAGGCGTTGAGCGTGGGTGCGCAGGGCGTGGGCGACCTGATGCTCATGTACGGCACCACCATGTTCCTCGTGCACACCGTGCCGCACCGGCTGACCAGCCCGTCGCTGTGGGGCACCGTCGGCGCGCTGCCGGGCACCCGCAACCTGGCCGGCGGGATGGCGACCTCCGGCGCGATCACCGGCTGGCTACGCGACCTGGTGGCGGGCACCGACCACACCGAGCTGCTCCGCCTCGCCGAACGCTCCGGCGCCGGTGCCCGCGGGTTGCTGATGCTGCCGTTCTTCGCCGGGGAACGCACGCCGATCCTCGATCCCCGGGCCCGCGGCCTGATCGCCGGTCTCACCCTTTCGCACGGCCCCGGCGACATCTACCGGGCGGCGCTGGAGGCGACCGGGCTGGCGGTACGGCACAACATCGAGACGATCGAGGCGGCCGGCGGCGACATCCGCCGGATCGTCGCGGTCGGCGGCGGCACCCGGGGCGGGCTCTGGACCCAGATCGTCTCCGACATCACCGGCCGGGAACAGCAGATCCCGGCGCAGACCATCGGCGCCAGCTACGGCGGCGCCTTTCTGGCCGCCCGGACCGTGATGGACGTCTCGATCGAGACGTGGAACCCGATCGCCGGGGTGCGGCGGCCACGACCCGAACCCGCCGCCGACTACGACGAGCTGTACCGGCTCTACCGCGAGCTGTACGCCGGTAGCCGATCTGTGGTTCACGCCCTTGCTGCCCGGCAGGAACGCCTGCCGGGCGCGTTCCGCTCCACCCACCGTCCGCCCGCCGAGGGAGCTGCCCCGTGACCCGTTACACACTGCCCGTGCCGGTCGAGCGCCCGGCCGCCCCGCCCCGCACCGTCTACACAGTCGCCAGCGGTGACCTGCGGCTGAGCGCGAACGTCACCTGCTGGCCCACCCAGCGGCAGCTCGAAGCCGACCTCACCGCCGCGGTCACCGCGCTCGGCTGGCACGTCCGGCGCGGTCACGACGTCGACCCGGGCAAAAGACACGGCTTCATCGACAGCCAGCGCGCCGGGATCGAGGTCTTCCGGAGCATCCCGGCCGACGTGCCGCTCGTCGTGGTGGAGGCGGTCTGGCAGTACAGCCACCACGTGCTGGCCGGGCTGCGCGCCCACCGCGGGCCGATCCTGCTGGTGGCGAACTGGAGCGGCGAGTACCCCGGCCTGGTGGGCCTGCTCAACCTCGCCGGCAGCCTCACCAAGGCGGGCGTGCGGTACTCGACGCTGTGGAGCGAGGACTTCACCGACGAGTGGGCGCGCGACGGCCTGAAGAAGTGGCTGGAGACTGGCCGGGTGACGCACGACGAGAGCCACGTACGCCCGCTGCCTGTGCTGCGGCCGGACGAGGAGGTCGAACTCGGCGTGGCGCTGGCCCGGCAGCTCGTCTCCGAGCGGGCCGTCATCGGCGTCTTCGACGAGGGCTGCATGGGCATGTACAACGCCATCATCGACGACGAGCTGCTCAACCCGCTCGGCGTCTTCAAGGAACGCCTGTCGCAGAGCGCGCTGGTGGCGGAGATGGCGCGGGTGCGCGACACCGAGGCGCGGGCGGTGCTGGCCTGGCTGGAGGCGGCCGGGATGACGTTCCACACCGGCACCGACGAGGCCACCGAGCTGACGTACGCCCAACTGCTCAGCCAGTGCCGCATGTACGTCGCCGCGCTGCGCATCGCCGACGACTTCGGCCTGGACGCCGTCGGGATCCAGTACCAGCAGGGGCTCAAGGACACCGTGCCGGCCAGCGACCTGGCCGAGGGGCTGCTGAACAACGTCGAACGCCCCCCGGTGACCAGCCGGGACGGCTCCCGGGAGCTGTACCCGGGCGTCGCGCTGCCGCACTTCAACGAGGTCGACGAGGGCGTCGCCGTGGACTCGCTGGTCACCAACCGGATCTGGACCGCGATGGGCCTGGACCCGGCGACGACGCTGCACGACATCCGCTGGGGGCAGCAGTACGGCGAGCACTTCGTCTGGGTCTTCGAGATCTCCGGTGCGGTGCCCGCGTCGCACAACGGCGGCTACGACAGGTCATACAGCATGCGTCAGCCGCCGATGTACTTCCCGCTCGGCGGCGGCACGCTCAGCGGCGTGTCGAAGCCGGGGGAGATCGTCTGGTCGCGCGTGTTCGTGATGGACGGCGGCCTGCACGTCGACCTCGGGCGCGGCACGGTGGTGGCGCTGCCCGAGGCGGAGACCCGGCGGCGGCTGGACGCCACCACACCGCAATGGCCGATCATGCACGCCGTGTTGCACGGCGTGGGCCGCGACCAGTTGATGGCCCGGCACAAGGCCAACCACGTCAACGTGGTCTACGCGCCAGACGCCGGCACCGCCGACCGCGCGCTACGGGTCAAGGCCGCCCTCTTCGCCGAGCTGGGCGTACGGGTGCACCTGTGCGGGGACGTCACGATCTGAGCGAGCCGGCGGCAGTGCCGCGCGACCGGGCACGGCCCACCGCGTGGCCCTGCCGGCCGGCCGACGGTGCCGAGCTGTCGCGTACCCGCAGCTCGGTGTGGAGCACCACTGTCGAGGGTGCCTTGGCCGGGTCGGCGATCCGCTCGACCAGCAGCGTGGCCGCGGTGCGCCCCAGGTCGTAGGTGGGCTGCGCGACGGTGCTCAGCGAGGGCCGGACCAGGTGCGCCCAGGGGATGTCGTCGAACCCGACGATGCCGAACGGGTCGGGCACGCCGATGCCGTTGTCCACGAGGCACTCGAGGGCGCCCACAGTCATCAGGTTGTTCGCCGCGAACACCGCGTCCGGCGGCTCGGCGGTCTCCAGCAGGGAGGCCATCGCGCGGTAGCCGCCCTCCTCGCGGAAGTCCGCGTACCGGATCAGGTCCTCGGTGGTCTGGCGTCCGCTCGCCTTCAGCGCCCGCTGGTAGCCCCGCAGCCGCTGCATGGCGGTGGAGATCCGGCGTGGGCCGGTGATGCAGGCGATCCGCCGGTAGCCGCTGCCCACCAGATGGGCGGTCGCCTGCTCGGCGCCGTGGGTGTTGTCCACCAGCACGGTGTCCACCTCGACGCCGCGTGGTTGCCTGTCGATCGCCACGACCGGGATGCGGGCCTGCACCAGGCGGCTGATCAGGGCCGGCCGCCCGGACGAGGAGATGATCACCCCGGCCATCCGCTCGGCCAGGGCCGCCGCCACGTAGCGGGCCTCCTTCTCCGGATCCTCGTCGCCGTTGCAGAGCACGACCGAGAAGCCGGCCTCCTGCGCGACGTCCTCGACACCGCGCACCATCGAGGTGAAGAACGGGTTCCCGATGTCGGAGATGATGACCGCCCAGAGGCTGGTCCGGCTGCGGCGCAGGCTGCGCGCGACGGCGTTCGGGCGGTAGTCGAGGTCCTGCGCGGCCTGCCGTACCCGGGCGGCCATGTCCGGGTCGACCGAGGCACGCCCGTTGAGGACGCGGGAGACGGTCGCCGGCGACACTCCCGCGCGACGCGCCACGTCGTAGATGGTCGTCATCGCGCTCCCGTCGTCGTCGCCCGGGCGCTCCGGCCCGGCCCCCGTCGGATGGTGACGTACCGGAGTGAGACCGCCACCGCGGGAGATCGCACGGAATCCTATACCCGTCCAGCAATCGATTTCCGACCGGGTCGATCGCGTCCCGCCGCCGCTATTGACATCGATGTGGGTGACTACGAGACTCGTCAGCAATCGATTTCTCGCCCGGTGCCGCTGGTCACCCCCACCCCCGAGGAGCACGGTGAGACGAAATCTGCTGGCGATGCTTGTCGCGCTCTGCACCGTCACGGCGGCCGGCGCGGCCGGCGCGCCGGCCGCCGCCGTACCGATCGGCACGCTCGCCTGCCCGTCCGTCCCGGCCACCCACGACCCCGCCGTCACCGTGATCGTCTACCGGGTGGCCCGGTCGTACAACGTCAACGACAAGGTCATGCTCTCCACCTTCGAGGCGGGCTGGGTCGAGTCCCACATGAACAACCTGCCCTGCGGCGACAAGTCCAGCCTGGGCGTGTTCCAGCAGCGCTGGGACTACGGCTGGGGCACGCCGGAGCAGATCATGGACCCGGTCTACGCCACCACGCAGTACGTCACGCGTGCGATCACCTGCGACCGCAACAACCCCGGCTACACGGCGGGCCAGGTCGCCCAGTGCGTCCAGCGATCGGGCTTCCCCGACCGGTACGACCAGGTGGCGGGGACCGCGCGCACGCTGCTCAACCAGGCGGCGCGTACCCACGGCATGGCAGGCGGCTCGTCGACGGACGTGAACGGTGACGGCCGCGACGACATCCTCACCTTCACCCAGAACGCCTCCGCCGACGTGTACGCGAGCACGTCGACCGGAACCGGCTTCGCCGGAACGTCGGTGAAGTGGAACGACTTCTTCTCCATCGGCGGGGAGACCGCGTCGACGGGCGACGTCAACGGTGACGGCCGCGACGACATCGTCACGTTCGCGCACGGCAACACCGGCGACGTGTACGTGGCGCTGTCGAACGGGTCGGCGTTCGCGTCGCCGGGCCGGTGGCACGACTGGTTCGCCCCCGGCGCGGAGATCGCCGCCGTCGGTGACGTCAACGGCGACGGCAGGGACGACATCGTCGCGTTCACGCACAACGCGACGGCGGACGTCTACGTGGCGTTGTCAACCGGGTCGTCGTTCTCGGGCACGGCGGTGAAGTGGCACGACTACTTCTCCATCGCCGGGGAGTTCCCCGCGCTGGGCGACGTCAACGGCGACGGCCGCGACGACATCATCACCTTCACCCAGGGCCCCGCGTCGGCGGCGGACGTGATCGTGGCGCTGTCCACCGGCACGTCGTTCGGGGCGCCGCAGAAGTGGCACGACCTGTTCGCCGTGGGTGCCGAGCAGCCACGGGTGGGGGACGTCAACGGCGACGGCAAGGACGACGTCGTCACGTTCACCTGCAACGCCGACGCCGACGTGTACGCCGCCACCTCCACCGGCACCGGTTTCGCCGGCACCACAGTCAAGTGGCACGACTTCTTCTGCCTACCGGGCGAGTTTCCCTACCTGGGCGACGCCAACGGCGACGGCAGGGACGACCTCATCGTCTTCACCAAGGGCGCCACGAACGACGTCTACGTGGCCCTGTCCACCGGCACCACGTTCGGTGCCAGCAGCAAATGGCACGACTACTTCGGCCTCACCGGTGAGGTGACGCTGTGACGCCAGGATGGGAGGCCCCCGTGGCCGGAACACGACGGAGACGGCGGCGCGCCGGCGTCGCCCTGCTGGTGGCGGCGCTCGCCGGCGCGGTCGCGGTGCAGCCCGCGCCGGTGTCCGCGACGCCGCCGGGCCGTACCGCGCTGGACGCCGCCTTCGTGCGGGCGGCGCAGGAGTACGACGTGCCCCGGGACGTCCTGGTAGCGGTCGGCTACGGCGAGTCCCGCCTGGACGGGCACGGCGGCGAGCCGAGCCAGGCCAACGGCTACGGGGTGATGCACCTGGTGAGCAACCCGGTCCGGCACAGCCTGGAACGGGCGGCGGCGTTGACCGGTGAGCCGGTCGCGCGTCTGAAGACCGTCACGCCGGCGAACATCCGCGGCGGCGCGGCAGTGCTGCGCGAGCTGGCCGACGCCGAGGGGCTGACCGCGCGGGACCGGGACCGGGTCACCGCCTGGTATCCGGTGGTGGCGCGGTACGGCGGCGCGGCCGACGACGCCACCGCCCGCCTGTACGCGGACGGGATCTACGAGCTGGTGCAGCAGGGCATCCCAGGCGCGGTGCCGGTCCGGGCGTACCGGGTCGAGCCGGAGCGCGGCCGCTACGCCGCGGTTCCCCCCGCCGGCACGGCGCCCCGTACGCTCGCAGCCGTGCCGGAGTATCCGGCGGCGCGGTGGGTCGCCGCGAACGGCGCGAACTACGGCATCGGGCGGTCCAGCCGGATCACCACTGTGATCCTCCACGTCACCCAGGGCTCGTACGCCGGGACGGTCAGCTGGTTCCAGAGCCCGTCGTCCGGCGTCAGCGCCCACTACGTGGTGAAGTCCAGCAACGGCGAGATCACCCAGATGGTCCGCGAGGGCGACACCGCGTACCACGCCCGGTCCGGCAACGCGTACGGCGTCGGCATCGAGCACGAGGGGTACGTCGACAACCCGGCCTGGTTCACCGACGCGATGTACCGTTCCTCGGCCGCGCTGACCCGCTACCTGTGCGACAAGTACGGCATCCCGAAGAACCGCACCGGCATCAAGGGGCACAACGAGATCCCGGGTAACGACCACACCGACCCGGGACCGAACTGGAACTGGAACTACTACCTCTCGCTGGTGAACCAGGGTGGCGGGGGCCCGACCGCCCGCTATTTCGGTGGTTCGCCGACGGATTTCACCGGTGACGGCCGGGACGACGTGGTCGCGTTCACCCACGGTGCGCTGGCCGACGCGTATGTGGCCACGTCGACGGGTTCGTCGTTCGCGGGCACGTCGGTGAAGTGGCACGACTGGTTCGCCCTGCCCGGAGAGACCCCCCTGACCGGCGACGTCAACGGCGACGGACGCGACGACGCCATCGTGTTCACCCACGGCACCACCGCCGACGTCCACGTCGCCCTGTCCACCGGCACATCCTTCGCCGCATCCGCGAAATGGCACGACTGGTTCGCCCCCGGCACCGAAGTCCCCGCCGTCGGCGACGTCAACGGCGACGGCCGCGACGACATCATCACCTTCACCCACGACACCGACGCCGACGTCTACGTCGCCCTGTCCACCGGCACCTCCTTCACCGGCACCGCCGTGAAATGGCACGACTACTTCTCCATCGCCGGGGAGTTCCCCGCCCTCGGCGACGTCAACGGCGACGGCCGCGACGACCTCATCACCTTCACCCAAGGCCCCGCCACCGCCGCCGACGTCATCGTCGCCCTGTCCACCGGCAACGGCTTCGGGGCACCGCAGAAATGGCACGACCTGTTCGCCGTCGGCGCCGAGCAGCCCCGGGTGGGCGACATCAACGGCGACGGCAAGGATGACATCGTCACCTTCACCTGCAACACCGACGCCGACGTCTACGCCGCCACCTCCACCGGCACCACCTTCGCCGGAACCACGATCAAGTGGCACGACTTCTTCTGCCTAACCGGCGAGTTCCCCTACCTCGCCGACACCAACGGCGACGGCAAAGACGACCTCATCGTCTTCACCAAAAGCACCACAAACGACATCTACGTCGCACTCTCCACCGGCACCACCTTCGCCCCCAGCACCAAATGGCACGACTACTTCGGCCTCACCAGCGAAACCACACTCTGAGCCCGACGGCGAGCGACGCCGGCCCGGATCGGGACCGGCGTCGCTCGCCGTCCACCTACCGCTCCACCACGTTGCGCGAGCTGGAGGCAGGCCTGACCGACGGGCTGGCCTTCGCTGCCGCGCTCACGTTGCTGGTCGTGGCGGGCTGTCGCGGTGCGGCTGCGGCAGCGGCGTCACCTGCGCCTGGCCACCTGACCGGCGGGGACGTGGGCGGAACCCGGGGAGACGATCGCGGTCAGGCCGGCGGTGGACAGCGTCGCCCCGCCCAGGTCGAGGCGTCCACCGGCCGGGTCCCGCGATTCCGGGACCAGTAGCCGGCCGGCGAGCAGGCAGATCACCACGATCGGGACGTTCACCAGGAAGATTGCACCCCAGGGCAGGTGAGCCAGGACGAGTCCGCCGATTGGTGGCCCGGCGGCGAAGCCCAGCGCACTGGTCGCCGCCCAGATGCCGATCGCCGGGGACCAGCAACAACATCTTCCCGCTCGTCCCCGGCGTGGACGGCGTGGTACGCGACGAGAAGGGCAACGTCCGCTGCGTGGTCCTGCACGATACGCCCCTTGGAACCTTCGCCGAACGCACCCTGATCGACCCTCGCGCAGCGTGGTTCTACCCGACGGCGTGGACCCGGTGCGGATCGCCACCGCCATGAACCCGGGCGATGTCATCCTGGATCGCGCTGACGCGCCGCATCAACTTCACCGCGGGCCAGCGCGTCCTTGTCCTCGGCGCCGTCGGCAACGCAGGTCGGATGGCGATCCAGATCGCGAAGTACCGTGCTCGCTCGTCGAGCTCTTCGACGTCTGCATCGCCGGCCTCATGCCCACGACCGAGGAGCCGGTCGCCGGCGGACGTGGCCTCGCACCTGCGCTCACGTATTGCTGCTCAGCCTCAGCCACGGCGCTCACTGTCGATCACGTGCCCTCGCCCAGCCACCGCGCACGAGAAAGGAGCCGGATGGGTTGCGGGCCGACAGCCACGCCGAGGCCGGTCCGGCGCGTCGGATTTCCCACAGCGGGTGCCCGGACCGGATCCGCGGCGAGCGCGGGCCGTTATGGTGGGGACGCCGTGGTGTTCGGGAAGCCGGTGTGATGCCGGCGCGGCCCTCGCCACTGTGATCGGGAGACCGTCGGCCCTCGTCGTTTCGCGAGGTCACTGGGCAGAGATGCCTGGGAAGGCCGGCCGGCGGTTGCTTGTCCCGTCAGCCAGGAGACCGGCCACGGCACGTTCGTCCCCGTCCACGAGGTGTTGGAAGGCGGTCCCGCTGTGCGGTTCCCCATGCCCTGGCGCGTTGCCGCGCCGTTGTTGCTGTCCACTGTGCTGCTCACCGGCTGCGGCGCCGATGCCAAGCCTGCTGCCGCACCACCGGCGGTGTCCGCTGGACCGGTCGCGGTGACCAACTGCGGCACCCCGGTGACCATCGCGGCGCCACCGATGCGGGTCGTCACCATGAACCAGGCCGCCACGGAGATCATGCTGGCCCTGGGCCTGCAAGATCGGATGATCGGCACGGCCTACCTCGACGACGCGATCCTGCCCGCCTACGCGGACGCCTACGCGAAGATCCCGGTGCTGGCCAAGGAGTACCCGACCAAGGAGAAGCTGCTCGAGGCTGAACCCGATTTCGTGTACGCGTCGTACAACAGCGCGTTCGGTGACGAGGGGGTCGGTGACCGCGCCGACTGGCAGAAACTCGGCGTCGGCACCTACATCTCCCCTGCCGGGTGCCCGGCGCAGACCCGGCAGGCGAAGCTCGCCATCGGCGACGTGTTCACCGAGATCCGCGAGCTCGCGGCGATCTTCGGGGTGAGCGACCGCGGCGAGAAGCTGATCGCCGACCACGAGGGCCGCATCGCCACGGCCGCAGGCACCGCCCGCAACGTGAAGGTCATGTGGTGGGACGGCGGCAGCGACGCCCCGAGCGTCGGCGCCTGCTGCGGCGCCCCCAACATGATCATGTCGGCGGCCGGGGTCACCAACGCCTTCGCCGACCTCACCGGCAGCTGGGGCGACACAAGCTGGGAGACCGTCACCGACCGCAACCCCGAGGTCATCGTGCTCGTCGACGCGAGCTGGGATCCCGCCGCGCAGAAGAAGACCTTCCTCGCCGGGCACCGCACCCTCAAGGACCTGCCCGCGGTCAAACAGCAGTGGTACGTGGTGATCCCGTTCTCGTCAACCACGGCCGGTGTCCGCAACGTCCTCGGCGTCGAAGCCCTCGCCCAGGGCATCGCCGCGCTGCCGTCCGGGGTCCCGAGCTGACCGCCGTCACCACCCGGCCCGCCCCGGTGCGCACCCACCGCCCGGTGCGGGCGGTCGGCCTGGCCGCGCTCGTGCTGGCTCTGGTCGCCGGTCTGGTGCTGTCGGTGGCCGTCGCGGTCACCATCGGCCCGGCCGACCTGACTGTCGGGACGGTGTGGACGGTCGTCGCCGGCCACCTGGGACTCGCGAACTCGGACGTGCCGCTGCTGCGCGACCACATCGTCTGGGACCTACGTTTGCCCCGGGTTCTCGGCGCCGCCACGGTGGGGGCGGGCCTGGCCGCGGCCGGTGCGGTCATGCAGACCGTCACCCGCAATCCCCTGGCGGACCCGTACCTGCTCGGGGTCTCCTCAGGGGCGTCGCTGGGCGCGGTCCTGGTGGTCGTGGCCGGCATCGGTAGTGGCGTAGCCGCGCTGACCGGCGGCGCCTTCCTCGGCGCCCTTGTCGCGTTCCTGCTGGTCGTGGGCCTGGCCGGGAGGTTCGGGGCATTGTCGCCGACGCGCGTGGTGCTGACCGGGGTCGCGGTGGGACAACTGTGCGCGGCACTGACCTCTTTCGTGATCATCTGGGTGGCCGACCCGCACGCCACGCAGAGCATCACGTTCTGGCTGTCCGGGTCAATGGCCCGCGCCGACTGGACGGCCCTGGGCTGGGCGGTACCGGTGCTGGTCGTGGTGCTGGCGGTGGTCGGCTGGCACGCCCGTACCCTCAACGCCTTCGCCTTCGGTGAGGAGGCCGCCGCGAGCCTCGGCGTCGAGGTGAACCGGCTGCGGTGGCTGCTGCTGGTCGGCACCGCCCTGCTGACCGCCGTGCTGGTCGCGGTCAGCGGCGCGATCGGGTTCGCCGGGCTGATCCTCCCGCACGCCGCCCGCCTGATCACCGGACCGGACCACCGGCGGCTGCTACCGGTCGCCGTGCTCGCCGGCGCCATCTTCCTGACCTGGGTCGACACCGCCGCCCGCACCGTCTTCGAACCGCGTGAGCTGCCGGTCGGGGTGCTGACGGCACTGGTCGGGGTGCCGGCGTTCTTCCTGATCCTGCGCCGCCGGGAGGTACGCGGCTGATGCTTCAGATCTCCGACGTCTCGTGGGCGGTGCCCGCCGCCCGCATCCTCGACCACGTCACCGGCACCGTCCCGGCGGGCAGCCTGGTCGGGCTGCTCGGCCCGAACGGCTCCGGCAAGACCACCCTGCTGCGGGCCGTCGCCGCCCTGGTGCGCCCGGATACCGGCAACATCACACTCGCAGGCGACGACGTGACTCGGCTGCGGCGCCTTGCCCTGGCCCGGCGCATCGCGTTGCTGGCCCAGCACGCCGAGACCGACCTCGACCTGACCGTCCGCGACGTGGTCCTGCTCGGCCGCATCCCGCACCGCCGGACCCGCTGGTCCGACACCGGCAGCGACCATGCCGCCGCGGTCGAGGCACTGGGCCGGGTCGACCTGGCCGGGTTCGCCGACCGTAAGTGGCAGACCCTGTCCGGTGGGGAACGCCAGCGCGTCCAGCTCGCCCGCGCGCTGGCCCAGGAGCCGGAACTGCTGCTGCTCGACGAACCCACCAACCACCTCGACATCGGCCACCAGCTTCAGCTGCTGCACCTGGTCCGCCGATCGCAGGTCACCGCCCTCGCCGCGCTGCACGACCTCAACCTGGCCGTCATGTTCTGCGACACCGTCGTCGTGCTGCACCACGGCCGGGTCGTCGCCGCGGGACCACCCGCACGGGTGCTCACCCCGGCGCTGCTCGCCGACGTGTACGGCGTCGACGCAGACGTGCGGGTTCACGACGGGCGGACCGTCATTGAGTTCCGGCCGCCGTCATGACCCGGCACGTGCTGCCGGTGCCCGGTCGGTCACCCACCACGCTGGCCACGACACGATCCACCAGCTCGCCGAGCAGATGGCCGCGCGTCTGGGCGTATTCGTGCACAGGTGTTTCCTCGACGGCGCGAAACCGTTTGCTGCACGCGGCGCTCGACGCGGCCACCGGTTCACTGGTCGGACGTGACCCGGCGGTTCGACGCGCCCCGCGCCGGCAACCCGATCATCCTGGCACGATGACCGAGGCCGGCGCTGGGCCGGCGTTCCTCGCGGCGCAGCAGGCGGCGGGAGTCATTGCGGCCAGACACCGCGGTGCCTTCGCCGGCGCCGAGGAACTGCTGGGCGCCATCGGCGACGAGACCGTGCGCACCCGGGTTTCATGCTGCTCGCCGAACTCGCCCTTGGCCCTGGTCCAGTCACAGACAGGGCAGAGCATGGACGAACTCGTCCATGAGGTCACGTTGCTGATGGCCGAAGTGGTGGGCAGCGTCGGACACCAGCCCGGGCTGGACCTCGCCCACGCCGAGCCCGGCGGTCCGGCGGATGGACAGCAGGCGATACTGGGGCGGTGGAAGGACAGGCTCGCCGAACCGGGCGGCTCATGGTGGCGGGCACGACGTCGGACGCGGGCAAGAGCCGGGTGACGACCGCGTTGTGCCGGGCGTTCGCACGGCGCGGTGTTCGGGTCGCTCCGTTCAAGGCACGGAACATGGCGAACAATTCGATGGCGTGTGCGGGTGGGGCGGAGATCGGCCATGCTCAGTGGGTGCAGGCGCTGGCGGCGGGCGCAGAGCCGGCCCGGCAGGCCCGGCTGGATCTGCTCGCCGACCTGGCGGAGAAACACCTGGAGGTCGACGCGCTGCTGAACCTAGCCGAGCGGGGCGCTCCCGCGGCGCCGGTGATCGGACCCTACGCGTGAGGATTCTCGTGCTCGGTGGGACGGGCGAGGCCCGCGCGCTGGCGGCCTCGCTCGTCGACGACGGTGCCGTGGTCGTGACCTCACTGGCGGGGCGGGTCGCGCGTCCCCGGCTGCCGGTGGGGCAGGTCCGCGTCGGTGGCTTCGGCGGGATCGCAGGACTGGCCGCGTACCTGGCGGAGACCCGGGTGCGTGCCGTGGTCGACGCGACGCACCCGTTCGCGGAGAAGATCAGCGCCAACGCGGCGGCGGCGTGCCCGGCCGCCGGGGTTCCCCTGCTCCGTTTGGAACGGCCCGGCTGGGCCGCTCGCCCCGAGGCGTCGGCCTGGTACTGGGCCGGTGACCACAGTGAAGCTGCCCGGGTGGCGGCCGGTCTGGGCGACCGGCCGTTCCTCACCGTCGGACGGCAGTCGCTGGCGCACTTCGTCGAACCGTTGCGCCGGCACGCGTGCCTGGTTCGCGTGGTGGACGAGCCCGACATCGTCCTGCCGGTGTCGTGGAAGCTGCTGCGCAGCCGCGGTCCCTACACCCTCGCGCACGAGCGGGAGGTGATGGCGGGCACGGACGTTCTAGTTACCAAGGACTCCGGCGGTGACCACACGGTCGCGAAGCTGGAGGTCGCCGCCGAGCGGGCGATGCCGGTCGTGATCGTGCGCCGCGCCGGGCCGCCGGCCGGAGTGCCGCTGGTCCGTGACGTGGACGCCGCCCTGGCGTGGGTGCGGGCGTTGCCCGCACCCTGACGCGAGGTTCAGCCGGGAAGGTTCAGAGCGTGGCCGCCAGCTCCTGGCGGCGCAGCCGCTCGGCGGCACGGTCCGCGTCGCGTCCGACCAGACCGGTCAGCACTGCACCCAGGACCGCCCAAGTCGCGGCCAGGGTCGTGATCGACGAGATGCGGAAGTACCAGAGTGTGTCGGCCGGGAAGCCGCCGACCTCGTTGACCGTCGGCAGCAGAGCCCCGGCGACCACGACGACCACGAGATAGGCGCCGGCACCGGCCAGCACCGCCGAGTATGCGCCCAGCTGGGGCAGCAGACGCCGGGCCAGGACCACGGCGCCGATCGCGGCGGCCAGGCTCAGTGCCCAGAACCCGAAGTACAGCGCGGTCCGCTCGTTGATCGTGTCACCGGAGCCGACCGCCGGTGGTGTGGCGGGGTACTTGAGGAACGGCACGAGGGCGGTGGCGACGAAACCGACGGCGGCGACCACCGCGGTGCTGGCCCGTGCGGACAGGGAGCCCAGACGCCCGGCGGCGAAGGCGGCAGCGAGCGCGGTCGCTCCACCGAGGACGACGCCTACCAGGATGGTGCCCAGTGCCAGGCCCCCGGTGGACTGGGTGCCACGCGAGACTTCGGCCTCCTCCTCATCGTGGCTGTGAGACTGCTCGGCGGTGGCATTGTCGTGCGGGTGCTCGGCGGCACCGGCTTCCTCCAGGGCGATGGCTGCATCGACCTGGGGTTCGGCGACGACGTAGGAGACGAGGAAGGCCGCGAAACCGGCGATGAGCCCGGCCAACAGCCCGTGAACGAGAAAAGTGCGAGGGGTCATCAAGGGTCCGTTCGGGAGCCGGCCGCGGGCAGCACGAAACGCCCGCAGCGCCGGTGACGAGGAAAGACGAAAACTCCGGCCGGGCCGGGCGGACTGCCGCGTGGCGTGGTGTCAGTGGCAGGGGAAGCCCAGCACGTGCCGTGCGTCGTGCGTCAGCTCGTGGATGAAGGTGCCCTCGAAGACGGAGAAAGCTCCCTGCTCGGCGCCCACGAAATACAGGACGACGGCGGTGACCAGCGCGAAGAACAGCGCCCAGGGGGCGAGCGCGCGAACGGGAATGGTGGGAAGAACGGCCGGAATGGCCGTGGTCGCCTGAGGCATGACACTCCTTGGGATGCTGCGTCCCGTCGATGGGTGGTCGACCTGGCTGGAGGGTCTGGCTTCGCCGCGAGCGGCGTCACAGTAGCGCGACTGCGCCGGATTCACACCGGCTTCCTTCAGCAGGGTGGCACGACCATATCAGGTATCGGAGCAACGCGACGCTGTCGCGACTGCCTGCACGGCGGCCGGTCCGAGGGCGACGACGTGGCCGATCACCGTTACGGCGGGCGCGCCGATGCCGGCCTCGGCGGTGTCGGCGACGACGTCGGCGAGGGTACTGCGCAGCACCCGCTGGCCGGCCGAGGCGGCGTCCGCGACGACGGCGCATGGTGTGTTCCGGTCGAGACCGGCGGCGACGAGCGCGTCGGCGATGGCCGCGAGGTTGCGCATGCCCATCAGCACCACGAGGGTGGTGCCGGTGCGGGCGAGGGCGGCGTAGTCGATCGACGAGTCGGGATGGCCGGGCGGTACGTGGCCGGAGATGACGGTGAAGCCTTGCACGAGTCCGCGGTGGGTGACCGGGATGCCGGCCAGCTCCGGGGCCGCGATGCTGGAGGTCACGCCGGGTATCACGGTGGTGGGGACGCCGGCTTCGGCGCACGCGGTGACTTCCTCGAAGCCGCGGCCGAAGACGTACGAGTCGCCGCCCTTGAACCGCACAACGTGCCGTCCGGCGCGGGCGTGCTCGACAAGCAGCGCGTTGATCTGTTCCTGGCTCGTGCTCCGCCCGTACGGGATCTTGGTGACGTCGATGATCTCGGCATCCGGGCGCGCCCACTTCAGGGCCTCCCACGGGGCGAGCCGGTCGGTGAGGATCACGTCGGCCTGCTTGACGGCCGCGCGTCCGGCGACGGTGACCAGCCCTGGATCGCCCGGGCCGGCGCCGACCAGCGTGACGTGTCCGGCCGTTCGGACCGCTGCCGGCGCCCCGGCCTCCGAGGGTGCGACGGTACGCAGCACGACGTCGAACCGGCTCTCGTCGACCGGGGTGGTGACCCAGGTCAGGCGCCCGCGGAGGGCGAGGTCCTCCAGCGCGGCGCACACGGCCGGCGCGGCGACGGTGACCAGGGCGCGCCTGTGCAGCAGCGCACTGACCGTGACGGCGGCGGGTGCGCTCCCGTCGAGGACGAGCACGCTACGGCCGGTGAGGTTCAGCTGCATGTGACGGTGATTCCTAACGTGCTGAGGAGACAGCCGTCCGGTGTACGGCCTCGGTGAACGACTGGGCCAGATGCGGTTGCCCAGCCCAATGCACGTGCAGATAGGACGCGCTGAGGCTGGGGGAGGCGAATCCGGCATTGCGGCCCTCGATGCGCCAGGCGGGGTGCTCGCCGTGACCGGGTGTGACGGTGGTGCGGTGGAATTCGTGGCCGGTGGCAGCGGTTCCCCGCTCGCCGAGCAGCTGGTCCGAGCCGAGTGCGGCACGGTGGTACGCGAGGGTGAGGCGCGGCGTCATGACGGCTTCGGCGTCGAGCGCCCCGACCATGGGATGGCCGTCGACGGAGCGGCACAGATACAGCAGGCCGGCGCACTCGGCGACGGTGGGGACGCCGTCGAGGACGGCCTGGCGCAGTTCGTGGCGCAGCGTCGTGTTGGCGCTCAGCGTGGACGCGTGTACCTCGGGGAACCCCCCACCGAGGTACAACCCGCGTGTCCCGGCGGGAAGCCGCTGGTCGCGGGCCGGGTCGAACGGAACGACGGTGCAGCCCGCCGCCTGCAGCAGCTCGGTCGTCTCGGCGTACCGGAAGGTGAAGGCACGCCCGGCCGCGACCGCAACCACCGGTGATCCGGCGCCCAGCCGCCGGACGTGCGCGGCGGGATCCCATGGCTGGGCGTCCAGATCGGGTGCGGTGCGTGCCACCTGCAGCACCGCATCGAGGTCCACGTGGCGGGCGATCTGCTCGGCCAGCACGTCCAGGGCGGCGGCGGCCTCCTCACGTTCGGCTGCCGGCACGAGCCCGAGGTGGCGCGACGGGGCGCTGACACCCTGGTCGCGGTGCAGGATCCCGAGCACCGGTACGCCGGTGGATTCCACCGCCCGGGCCGCCTCGGCGGCGTGGCGGGCGGACCCGGCTTTGTTGAGCACGACACCCGCGACGGTGACGCCGGCCTCGAACGTGCCCATTCCGTGCACGACGGCCCCTACGCTGCGCGAGGTGTGCGAGACGTCCACGACCAGCAGGATCGGGGTGGCGGTCAGGGCCGCGAGGTGCGCGGTAGAGGCGAAACCGTCGCCGCCGATGCGGCCGTCGAACAGGCCCATGACCCCTTCGACGATGGCGATGTCCGCGTCGCGTGCGCCGTGCAGCAGCAGCGGGATCACGAGTGAGGGGTCGGTCAGGTGCGGGTCGAGGTTGCGGCCGGGGCGTCCGGTGGCCAGCGCGTGGTAGCCGGGGTCGATGTAGTCGGGCCCCACCTTGTGCCCCGACACGGTGTGCCCGCGCGCGGCCAGCGCGGCCATGAGCCCGGTCGCGACCGTGGTCTTGCCGTGGCCGGAGGCCGGCGCCGCGACGATCAGCCGCGGAAGGCTCACCATTCGATGCCTCGTTGGCCCTTCTGGCCGACGTCCATCGGGTGCTTGACGTGCTGCATCTCGGTCACCAGATCGGCTGCCTCGATCAGCCGGTGGTCGGCCCGGCGCCCGGTGACGATCACGTGCTGACGGCCGGGACGGTGGACCAGTGTCTCCACGACGTCGCCGACGTCGACCCAGCCCCACTGCATCGGATAGGTGAACTCGTCCAGGATGTAGAGCTGGTGCCGTTCCGCCTGGATACGGCGCTTCACCTCCGCCCAGCCCTCGGCGGCGTCCGCGGCGTGGTCCGCCTCGGTGCCGCTCTTACGGCTCCAGGACCATCCGGAGCCCATTTTGTGCCACTCGACTGGCCCGCCTTCGCCGGTCTGCTCGTGCAGCAGCCCGAGCCTCTCCAGGACGGTCTGCTCCCCGATGCGCCACTTGGCCGACTTCACGAACTGGAACACCCCGATGTCCCAGCCCTGGTTCCAAGCGCGCATCGCGATACCGAAGGCGGCGGTCGACTTGCCCTTGCCGTTTCCGGTGTGGACCATCAGCAGCGGCCGGTTGCGCCGCTGGCGGGTGGTGCTGCCGTCGTCCGGGACGGTGAGCGGCTTACCCTGCGGCATCAGGCCACCCCCGCCCGCGGAGCGGTCGCCGTGCGAACGACCCCGGTGAGCCCGTCGGCGGTCACTTCACCGAGCGGCACGTGCTCGGCCCTCAGATGAGTGGCAAGCCGGGCGGCGAGGCCGAGCCGGAATCGTCCGGTCTCGCAGTCCACGACGACGACCTGGACACCGCTGGTGGCGAGCGCGGCGGCGGCGCGGTGGGCACGACCCAGCGGGTCCGGGCCGGAGGTGGCGCGGCCGTCGGTCACCACGACGAGCAGGGGCCGGCGGGACGGGTCGCGCAGCGCCTCCCGGCGCAGCACCTCCCCACTGCGTTCCAGGCCCTCCGCGAGCGGGGTCCGGCCACCGGCCGGTAGGTCGGCCAGGCGGCGGGAGGCGACGTCGACCGAGCCGGTCGGTGGCAGGACGACCTCGGCGGTGTGCCGGCGGAACGTCACCAGTGCGACCTTGTCCCGGCGGCGGTAGGCGTCCAGCAGCAGCGACAGCACAGCGGTCTTGACCTGCTCCATGCGGCGGCGGGCCGCCATCGAACCGGACGCGTCCACGCACAGCAGCACGAGGTTCGACTCGCGCCCGACGGTCTCGGCCCGGCGCAGGTCGCCGGGCACGAGCGCGAGGCCGCGACCGCCGGTCAAGCCACCCCGGGAATGCTGATGCGGCGCCGCCGCGGTGATGGTGCCCGGCAGGTGCAGCCGGCCGTCGCCGGACGTGCGCCGCCGCTGCCCGGCGACACGGCCCTGCGGTGTTCGTGCCCGGGACCGCCGGCCGGCCTGACCGTCGCCGGTTCCTTTCACGACCAGCAAGCGGGCACGTGCGGGCTCGCCCGCGGATGCCATCGATGTGGCGGCCTGCCGTTCGGGCTCCGGTACGGGCGGGCTCTCGCCGGGAGAGCCGGGCACGTCCCCGGCCGATCCGTCGTGCCCGGTGTCGTCGGGCAGACCGCCGCCGGGACCGTCGGGTCCGGGGTCGGGGTCGTTGTGGCCGAGTAGGTCGTCCAGGCGGTCCTGGTCCAGGCCGGGCTCGTCGAAGGGGTTGCGGCGGCGGCGGTGCGGCAGCGCGAGACGGGCGGCGATGCGGATGTCCTCGAGTGTCACTCGCGTACGTCCCCGCCAGGCCGCGTGCGCCGCGGCGGCGCGAGCGGTGACGAGGTCCGCACGCAGGCCGTCCACGTCGAACGCGGCGCACAGCTCGGCGATCCTGGTCAGCGTCTCGTCGTCGAGCACGACACCGGCCAGCGAGCGCCGGGCGGCGGCCAGCCGGGTGCGCAGGGCTTCCTGCTCGCCGGCCCAGCGTGTGGCGAAGCCCTCCGGGTCGGCGTCGAATGCGAGCCGGCGGCGGACCGCCTGCACCCGCAGGACGGGGTCACGCGGGGCGGCGACCTCGACCGTCAGGCCGAACCGGTCGAGCAGCTGCGGGCGCAGTTCGCCCTCCTCCGGGTTCATCGTGCCGATCAACACGAACCGGGAGGCATGCTCGACCGAGACACCGTCGCGTTCGACGCTGACCCGGCCGGTCGCCGCGGCGTCGAGCAGCAGGTCGACCAGGTGGTCCGGCAGCAGGTTGACCTCGTCGACGTACAGCAGGCCACGATGGGCCCGGGCCAGCAGGCCAGGCTCGAACGCGACGACGCCGTCTCGCAGCGCGGCATCGAGCTTCAGCGATCCGGTCACCCGGTCGTCGCCGGCTCCGACGGGTAGTTCGACGAGGCGTACCGGCCGTTCGACGACGGGCGTGGGCACGTCGAACGGCCCGTCGGGGCAGACCGCCGAGGGATCGTCCGGGTCGATGGAGAACCGGTCGCCCGCATAGACCCGTACCGCCGGGAGCACCTCGGCGAGGCCGCGCACGGTAGTGGTCTTGGCAGTGCCCTTCTCCCCGCGGATCAGGACACCGCCGATGAGCGGATCGATCGCGACCAGGGTGAGGGCGAGAGTCATGTCGTCGGCGCCGACGACGGCACAAAAGGGGTACTGCGCTGGCATGTAGGGCTCCCGCTCGATCTGCCATGGCGGTCCACGACGCGGCATGCGCCGTGGATCGGATCGAGGCCGGTCTTCGGACTTCCCAGGTCAATGCCTGGATCACCGCAGCGGGCCCTGTGCCGGATTCTCACCGGCTTCCCAGATTCTCCCCGCGACCACGGTCGTGGGGCACCTCGAACCTGTGCATCACCATAGACGCCCCGGTGGCCGGGGCAAGGGCCGGTGGGCGGCTAGGGTGCATCTCCATGGAGGAGCGGGTGACCGTGGTGGGGATCGGGGCTGACGGGTGGGTGGGTCTGCCGGAGCCGTCCCGGGCGCTGGTGCGGGCGGCCGCGACGCTGCTCGGCGGGCGGCGGCACCTCGAGGCGGTGCCGCCCGTCGACGGCCAGCAGCGCGTGGCGTGGCCGTCGCCGCTGCGGGACAATCTGCCAGGTGTGCTCGCCTCCGCGCGAGGGCCGGTTGTCGTGCTGGCCTCCGGCGACCCGCTCGTGTCGGGTATCGGCACGACGCTGCTGGACGTCCTGGGCCCGGAGCGCGTGACGATCGTGCCCGGGGTCTCCTCGGTAGCCCTCGCCCGAGCACGTCTCGGATGGCCGGCCGAGTCCGTCACCACGGTCAGCCTGGTCGGCCGGGACCTACGGCTGATCGTGCCTGCGCTCTCGGCCGGGCGCCGGCTGCTCGTGCTGTCCAGCGACGAGACGACACCCGCGGCCGTGGCCGCGGTGCTGACCGGGCTCGGTTGGGGGCAGTCCAGGCTGGTCGTGCTCGGTGACCTCGGTGCCGCCGGTGAGTCGTGTACCGCGACCACCGCGGCCGGGTGGGACCTGAACGACGTGCCGCGGTTGA
The DNA here is from genome assembly GCF_017872985.1 of Micromonospora sp. HB375. Lineage (NCBI taxonomy): Bacteria > Bacillati > Actinomycetota > Actinomycetes > Micromonosporales > Micromonosporaceae > Micromonospora > Micromonospora sp. HB375. The sequence continues at coordinate 1,893,876 of NZ_JAGGJO010000001.1, forward strand.
ACGTTCTCGCTGTCGAAGCTCGCGGTGCCGGTCCGGGCTGGGCCTCGGGCGGCGTGTTGCCCGACGACGCGTTCGAGCACGGCGGGCAGATCACCAAACGTGACCTGCGGGCCAGTGCCCTGGCCCGGCTCGCGCCCGCGCCCGGTCAGCTGCTGTGGGACGTCGGCGCCGGCAGCGGCTCGATCGGTGTGGAGTGGATGCGGGCCTGGCCGACGGCACGGACGATCGCGGTGGAGCCCCGCTCCGACCGGGCCGCGCTGGTGCACCGCAACGCCGCTGCCCTCGGCGTGCCGGGTCTGTGTCTGGTCGAGGGTTCGGCGCCCGGGGCCCTGTCCGGCCTGGACCGTCCCGACGCGGTGTTCGTCGGCGGCGGGGCCACCGTCCCCGGCGTGCTGGACACCTGCTGGGATGCGCTCGGCGCCGGTGGACGGCTCGTCGTGCACGGTGTCACCGCCGAGACCGAGGCGGTGCTGCTGAAGCAGCACAGCCGGCGCGGCGGTGAACTCGTCCGCCTGCACGTCGAACGCGCCGAACCGCTCGGCGGCTTCACCGGCTGGACGCCCGCACGGGCAGTCAGCCAGTGGTCCATCGTCAAGGGAGATTCATGACCGTCCATTTCGTCGGGGCCGGGCCCGGCGCCGCCGACCTGCTCACCCTCCGCGCGGTACGCCTGCTCGAGTCCGCCGACGTGTGCCTGTACCCGGGCACGTACCTCGACGCCGAGGTGCTGGAGCACTGCCGTGACGACGCCCGGCTGATCGACACCCAGCACCTCGACCTGGACCAGATCACCACGCACCTGGTCCAGGCACACGCCGACGGGTCCGAGGTCGTACGGCTGTGCTCCGGTGACCCGTCGCTGTACTCGGCGGTGCACGAGCAGGCACGCCGGCTCGACGCCGCCCGGGTCCCGTGGGACGTCACGCCCGGCGTGCCGGCCTATGCGGCTGCTGCCGCCGCCGTCGGCGCCGAGCTGACCGTCCCGGAGCTGGCCCAGTCGGTCGTGCTCACCCGCGCGCAGGCCCGGTCCACGGTCATGCCGTCGGGAGAGAAGCTCGCCGCGTTCGCCGCGACCGGCGCGACGCTCGCCCTGCACCTGGCGGTCACGCGTACCCGCGAGCTGGCCGCCGAACTGGCCGGCTACTACGGCCACGACTGCCCCATAGTCGTGGTGCACCGGGTGTCGCAGCCGCAGGAGCTCATCCTGCGCGGCACGCTGGCCGACATCGGCGGCCGGGTCGAGCAGGCCGGTCTGCGACAGGCAGCGGTCATCCTGGTCGGCCCGGCGCTGGCCGGGGACGTCCGTGGCGGCGAGTCGTTCCTCTACTCGGCCGGTCGCGAGCGCCGCGTGCGCGGCTGATCAGGGCACGAAGCGCGGGCTCCAGACACGTCCGGCCGCGGTGACTCGCGTCGCCGAGGCGCCGATGATCAACAGGCATTTCATGTCGATGCTGCCGGGGTCCAGTTCGCCGAGCGAGGTGACGGTGAGACTCTCCCCGGCCCGGCCGATGTCGCGGCCCACGACCACGACCGTCCGGGGGGACTTGTGCTCCAGCAGCACGGCCCGGGCCTGCGCGACCTGTTCGGTGCGTGAGCGTGAGCGCGGGTTGTAGAGGGCCAGCACCAAATCCGCCTCGGCGACAGCGCGCAGCCGCTTGACCACGACCTCCCACGGCTTGAGCCGGTCCGACAGGCTCATCACCGCGAAATCGGCCCCGATCGGCGCGCCCGCGCGCGCCGCGACCGCCTGGACGGCGGAGATCCCGGGTACGACACGGATGGCGACGCCGGCGTAGCGGGGGTCCTCCGCGGCCTCGAACACCGCCGACGCCATGCCGAAGACGCCCGCGTCACCGCCGGAGACGACCGCGACGCGCTCACCGGCGAGCGCCAGTTCGAGCGCCTGCCGGGCCCGCTCGAGCTCGACCGTGTTGCCGGAGGCGTGGCGGACGAGTCCGGGGCGCTGCGCGACGCGCTGGACGTACGGGCCGTAGCCGACGACGTGGCCGGCCTCGGCGAGCACCTGCGACGCCTCGGGGGAGAGCCACCGATCGGGACCGGGGCCGAGGCCCACGACGACGACCTCGGCACCGGGATAAGGTTCGGTGACCCTGGTGGCCGGGAGGTCGTAACGGGCCACTCCGGGCCGGGTGTCGCCGGGGACCAGCACGATCGAGAAGTACGGCACCGTGGCGGGGTCCACGTCGGCGACAGGCAGTACCCGCTCGGCGGTCATCGACGCCCGTTCGACGTACCAGGAGCCCTCGACGCGCCCGGCCTGCTCGAGCGCCGAGCGGACCTTGGTGAACGTCCGGCCCAGCTTCATGATCACCGCCCCGTCGGTGTCGGCGAGACGCCGGGCCAGCTCGGGCTCGGGCAACGTTCCCGGCAGCACGGTCAGCACGTCGGTCTGCCGGACCAGCGGCAGGGCGGTGGTGGCGGTGGCGGCGGCGAAGGCGGGCACACCGGCGACGACCTGCGTGTCGAACTCGCCGGCGAGCCGGTCGTGCAGGTACATGAACGAGCCGTAGAGCATCGGGTCGCCCTCGGCCAGCACGACCACGTCGCGGCCCGCACGAAGGTGGGCCCGCAGCCGCTCGGCGGCTTCGGCGTAGAAGTCGGCCATCGCCCCGGCGTACCCGCCCGGGTGCTCGGTGCTCTGGGTCGTCACCGGATAGACCAGCGCCTCCTCGATCACGTCGTCCGGGAACAGCCCGGCAGCGATGCGGCGCGCGTTGGACTGTTTGCCGACACCCTGGTGGTAGGCGATGACCTGGGCCGCGCCGATCAGCCGGGCGGCTTTGAGCGTGATCAGTTCGGGATCACCCGGGCCGACCCCGACGCCGGACAGCCGCCCGGTCACTCCGCCTCCCGGGCGAGGGCGTTGAGCGCGGAGGCGGCCATCGCCGAGCCGCCCCGGCGCCCGGTCACCACGAGATAGGGCACGTCGAGGCCGGGGGCGTCGGTGGCGAGGTCGATGAGCGCCTGCTTGGACTCGGCGGCGCCGATGAATCCCACCGGCGTACCGATGATCGCAGCTGGTCGTGGCGCGCCGTCGCGCAGCATCTCCAGCAGGTGGAACAGGGCCGTGGGGGCGTTGCCGAAGGCGACGACCGCGCCGGCGAGGTGGTCGGTCCACAGCGACACCGCCGCCGCCGACCGGGTCGTTGCCCACCGGTGGGCAAGCGCCGGGACCTCGGGTTCGTGCAGAAAGCAGCGGACCTCGTTGTCACGGGGCAGGCGGGCGCGGGTAACGCCGGCGGCGACCATGTGCGCGTCGGTCAGGATCGGCGCCCCCGCCTCCAGCGCCCCGCGGGCGGCGGCCACCAGGCCGGGGTGGATCACCAGGTTGCGGGTGAGGTCGGTCTGGCCGCATGCGTGGATCATCCGCACCGCGACCTTCTCGGCGTCGGCCGGCACACCCGAAAGATCGGCCTCGGCACGGATGGTGGCGAACGAGGCGTCGTAGATCGCCGCGCCGTCGGTGACGTAGTCGTAGCGGCGTGCCGGTGTGGTGAGACTCATGCGTTCTCCAGATCGGGGACGAGCAGGGTGCGGTACGGGGTGACGACGATCTCGCCGGCGCCGAGCGCGCGGATCTCCTCCAGCAGGGGAGCGTCCACTCGGCCGCCGGAAGCCGCGAGGTGCGCGGTGACGCGGCCGTCATCCTGAACGATCCTGCCCAGCGCGGGTGGAGGTGTGCTCACCCGGGTCCGCTCGGCACGGTCGAGTACGGTGCCCAGCAGCGCGGCGCCGGCGCCGGGCAGCTCGTCGACGTGCCAGGGTGAGTCAGGCCGGTCACCCGCGAGCCCGGCGAAGCGTACGGCGAGCCCGGTCAGCGCCGCGGCGGCCTCGTCCAGCCGGATGACTGGCCCCCACGCCGAGGTTCCGGCGCGTAGCTGCGCGGTGTCCGAGTCGAGCGCCACCAACCCCAGGTCCAAGTCACGGCTGACCAGATCACCGCGGCCGTCGTCAAGCACGAACAGGAACCGTCCGGTCAGCGCGGTGAGCCGGGGCTCGGCGCGCAGCCGTGCGTCGAGTCCGGCGACGACCGGGTGTAGATCGGCCCGGCCGCCACTGCGTCCGGTCAGCGGTGAGGCGAGGATGTTGCGGACCAGCTCGTGCGACGTGGACGGTACGAGCCCGGTCGCGATGACGTCGGCGACGACGGTCTCGGGCAGCCGCCCATCGTCGTGCTCGAGACCGCGCACCTGCAGGTTGGCGCGGCTGGTCAGGTGGACCGCGCCGTCGCCGTGCGCACGGGCCACCTCCACGAGTGCGCACAGCGCCGCAGTCGGCACGATCCCGCCGGGGACGCGCACCCGCACGAGCGCGCCGTCGTCGGCGATCCATGGGCGCAGCAGGCCGGGACACAGGTCGCGGCGGGTCCTCTCGGTCACGGCGACATGGTGCCAGAGCCCGTCCCCGGCGACACCGGCTGTCGGTGCTACCGTCGTGATGCCAGTCAAACTCAGCCATGAGCCAGGGAACCCGGTGCGAATCCGGGACTGACGCGCAGCGGTGAGGGTGACGGGCGGGGCACGACGCCACTGGACCCACGGTCTGGGAAGGCGCCCCGTCCGGTTGATCCCGAGTCCGAAGACCTGCTGGCCGCAGATCCGTCTGCGACACGTGCCCATCCAGGCCTCGCGCACAGGCCCCGGACGAAAGAAGACCCCGTGTCCCGATCGCACCGGATCACCGGCTCCTGACCCCGTGAGCGTCCTCGTTCACGTCGCGACCGCACTGACGGACGCCGCGTCGCCGGTGCTACGCGGGCAGGCCGAGGCAGCCGGCGCCCGACTGGCCTTCCTGCAAGCCGGCGAGCCGACGCTGACCCATGTGCTCGACCTGCTGCACGCCGAGGGCGCCCGGGAGGTTCGCCTGGAACCGGTGAGCACCGACGACCTGACTTTCGCCCGTTCGTGGGTGGGACGCGTGGCCGGCCACTGGCACCGTCAGCAGATCGACCCGCCGGTCATCCGGTTCGGCGAGCGCGCGATCACCGGGCACGAGGCGCCACTCACCTCACCGGCCTGGGACACCCTGCCGCCGTACCGCCATCATCTACTGCTGTGCCGCGGCCCGCGCTGCAGTGCCCGCGGCGCGGACGAGACCTATCGCGCGATCGTGGGCGCGCTCGTCGAGCAGCAGCTCACCGACGCCGACGTCCTCATGGCCCAGACCGGCTGCCTGTTCCCGTGCAACCACGGACCAGTCGCCGTCGTGCACCCCGACGGCACCTGGTACGGGCCGGTGCGACCCGGCGACGCGGCACGCCTCGTCGGCGAGCACCTACGCGCCGGCCGTCCGGTCGGCGACCTGCGCCTCGGCTCCCGTGTCACCGAAGGAGAAACATGACACGTATCGCCCTGCTGTCCACCTCGGACACCGACCTGCTCTCGGCGCGGGCCAGCAACGCGGACTGGTCCTGGGCCAACCCTGCCCGGCTCACCGGCGAGCGCCGCGACACCCTGACCACCGAGGCCGAAGTGGTCGTTCTGCGGGTGCTCGGCTCGCCCGAGGACGTACGCGACCTCGCCGCGCTGATCCGCGGCACCGGCCGTCCCCTGGTCGTGCTCGGTGGGGAACGGACGCCGAACGCCGCGTTGATGGGGCTGTCGACCGTCCCGATCGGCGTCTGCGCCGAGGCGCACCGCTACCTCGCCGAGGGCGGCGCGGAGAACCTGCGCCAACTGCACGCCTTCCTGTCCGACACCGTGCTGCTGACCGGCGAAGGCTTCGAACCGCCGGCCGTGCTGCCCGAGTGGGGAGTCAGCCGGCAGCCGGCCCCGGACGCCCGGCCCCGCGTCGGAGTCCTGTACTACCGGGCCCACGAGGTGAGCGGCAACAACGCGTTCGCCCACGAACTCGCCGATGCCATCGACACCACCGGCGTGGCCGCCGGCGTACCGATCTACGTCTCGTCACTGCGGGCGGCGCCCGAGGAGTTGTACGCCGAACTCGCCACCCTGGACGCGATCGTCGTCACGGTCCTGGCCGCCGGCGGCGCCCGGCCCGCCACCGCGAGCGCCGGCGGCGACGACGAGTCCTGGGACGTCGAACGGCTGCGCGCCCTCGACATCCCCGTGCTGCAGGCTCTGGCGCTCACGTCCGGCAGAGCCGAGTGGGAGGCGTCCGACGAAGGCGTCACCCCGCTCGACTCCGCGACCCAGATCGCCATCCCCGAGTTCGACGGCCGCCTCATCACCGTCCCGTTCTCATTCAAGGAGGTCGACGCCGACGGCCTGCCCCGCTACGTGACCGACCCTGAGCGATGCACCCGCGTCGCGGGCATCGCCGTCAACCACGCCCGACTGCGGTATGTCCCGCCCGCCGAGCGCAAGGTGGCCCTCGTCCTGTCGGCCTACCCGACCAAGCACAGCCGCATCGGCAACGCCGTCGGCCTCGATACGCCCGTGTCGGCGATCCGATTGCTGCGCGCGATGCGAGATGCCGGCTACGACCTCGGCGCACCCGGCGCAATTCCCGGGCTCGACCCGCTGCTCCCGGTCGAGGGAGAGGATGCCGACACGACGGCCGGCAACGCGCTCATCCACGCTTTGATCGCCGCCGGTGGGCAGGACGAGGAGTGGCTCACGCAGGCTCAGCTCAGCGAGTCGCACGTGCGTGTCAGCCGGGACGACTACCGGCGCTGGACTGCCGGATTGCCCGCCGCGCTGCGCGACGCCATGGCCGAGACCTGGGGCGAGGCTCCCGGCTCGCTTTTCGTCGACGACGACGGCGACATCGTGCTGGCCACCCTGCGCGCCGGTAACGTCGTCATCCTCATCCAGCCCCCGCGTGGCTTCGGCGAGAACCCGGTCGCGATCTACCACGACCCGGCCATGCCTCCGTCGCACCACTACCTGGCCGCGTACCGCTGGCTCGAACACGGCTTCGGCGCCGACGCGGTGGTGCACCTCGGCAAACACGGCTCGATGGAGTGGCTGCCGGGGAAGAACGCCGCGCTCTCAGCCGCCTGCGCCACGGACGCGGCAATCGGCAGCATGCCGTTGATCTATCCGTTCCTGGTCAACGATCCTGGCGAGGGTGCCCAAGCCAAGCGCCGCGCGCACGCCACCATCGTCGACCACCTGGTGCCGCCGATGGCACGCGCCGAAAGCTACGGCGACATCGCCAAGCTGGAGCAACTGCTCGACGAGCACGCCAACATCGCCGCGATGGACCCGGCAAAGCTGCCCGCGGTCCGCCAGCAGATCTGGACGCTGATGCAGTCCGCACAAATGCATCGCGACCTCGGCCTGGACGAACGGCCCGGCGACGAGGAGTTCGACGACTTCCTGCTGCACGTCGACGGCTGGCTGTGCGAGATCAAGGACGTACAGATCCGCGACGGATTGCACGTGCTCGGCCAGGCGCCGACCGGACAGGCACGCGTCAACCTGGTGCTCGCCGTGCTCCGCGCGACACAGGTCTGGGGCGGACAGAACCGGGCACTGCCCGGCCTGCGCGCCGCGCTGGGTCTTGCCGAGGACGCCCCGGCGGCCGACGTCGACGCCGTGGAAGCGCAGGCCCGTGCCCTGATCGAGGCGATGGAGAAGGCCAGCTGGCAGGCTGACGCGATCGACGCGCTGCACGACGACCCGGTGGTACGCGACGTCCTGCGCTTCGCCGCCGAGCAGGTCGTGCCGCGACTGGCCGCCACCACCGACGAACTGACCAACGTCCTGCACGCGCTCGACGGCGGTTTCGTCCCGGCCGGGCCCTCCGGCTCCCCGCTGCGCGGACTGGTCAACGTCCTGCCGACCGGCCGTAACTTCTACACCGTCGACCCGCGGGCCGTTCCGTCCCGTCTGGCCTGGGAAACGGGACAGGCGATGGCCGAGTCCCTCGTCGCCCGGCATTTCGCCGAAACCGGCGAGCATCCCCGATCGGTCGGCCTCTCCGTGTGGGGCACCTCCGCGATGCGCACCTCCGGCGATGACATCGCCGAGGTGCTGGCGCTGCTGGGCGTACGCCCCATCTGGGACACGGCCTCACGCCGGGTCAACGGCCTGGAGGTGATCGGCCTCGACGAACTCGGCCGGCCCCGCATCGACGTTACCGTGCGCATCTCGGGATTCTTCCGCGACGCCTTCCCGCACGTCATCGAACTCCTCGACGACGCCGTGCAGCTCGTCGCCGGGCTCGACGAACCCGATGAGCGCAACTACGTGCGGGCACACACCCGCCACGACCTCGCCGAGCACGGCGACCAGCGGCGGGCCACCACGCGGATCTTCGGTTCGAAGCCCGGATCGTACGGCGCCGGCATCCTCCAGGTCGTCGAGTCCGGCACCTGGCGCGACGACGCCGACCTGGCCGCCGTCTACACCGCCTGGGGCGGCTTCGCCTACGGCCGCGGCCTCGACGGCATCGCGGCAACCGACGACATGCGAACCAACTACCGGCGCATCGCCGTCGCCGCGAAGAACATCGACTCCCGCGAGCACGACATCGCCGACTCCGACGACTACTTCCAATACCACGGCGGCATGATCGCCACGGTCCGCGCGCTGACCGGCGCCGAACCCAGGGCGTACGTCGGTGACTCCACCACGCCCGACGCCGTACGCACCCGCAGCCTGCAGGAAGAGACCAACCGCGTCTTCCGCTCGCGGGTGGTCAACCCGCGCTGGATCGCGGCGATGCAGCGCCACGGCTACAAGGGAGCGTTCGAGCTCGCCGCCACCGTGGACTACCTCTACGGCTTCGACGCCACCGCCGGTGTCGTCCACGACTGGATGTACGAGTCACTGGCCCGCGAATACGTCCTCGACGAGACGAACCAGCAGTTCATGCGCCGCGCGAACCCCTGGGCACTGCGCGGCATCGTGGAACGGCTGAACGAGGCCGCCGACCGTGGACTGTGGGCCGAACCGGACGCCGAGGTCATGGCGGAGATGGCCCGCGTGTACCTCGAGGTCGAGGGAGACCTGGAGGATCAGGCGTGACACGGCGCCTCACCCTGGTCGGCCTCGGCCCGGGCGACCCCGAACTGGTCACGGCCCAGGCCGTCCGGGCACTCAACGAGGCCGACTACTTCCTCGTCGCCGACAAGACCGGACAGCACCCGGGCACGGCCGACCTCATCGCGATGCGCGAGGCGATCTGCGCCCGGCACGTCACCGGCGCCTGGCGGCTCGTGCACGTACCCGACCCGGAACGCGACCGTGCCGGCCCGGCCGACTACACCGGCGCGGTACGCGACTGGCACGAGGCACGGGCCGAGGCGTTCGAGCAGGCATTGCTGGACAACCCGGGAGACGCCGCAGTGCTCGTCTGGGGCGATCCGGCCCTGTACGACTCGGCGATCCGTGTGGCCGACCGCATCGCCGAACGCGCACGGGTCGACATCACCGTGGACGTCGTACCCGGCCTCAGCAGCATCCAACTGCTGGCGGCACACCACCGGCTCGTCCTCAACACAATCGGCGGCCCGATCACCATCACGACCGGCCGCCGCCTGCTCCACGACGCGGCGACACACGACAACCTCGTCGTCCTGCTCGACGGGGCATTGACCTGTCGCCAGCTCCCCGAACTGTCGGCCTGGCGGATCTGGTGGGGCGCGAACCTCGGCTCGTCCGACGAGCAACTGGTGGCCGGCAACCTTGACGAGGTCGCCGACCGAATCTGGTCCCGGCGGACGGCGGCGAAACAGAGCCGCGGCTGGGTCATGGACACGTATTTGTTGCGCCGGGCCGGCAGCCTCGAGCGGCGATCCTGAGAATCACATCCTTTGACCCACCGATGATCACCCAGCCGTGAACGCACTCCTGCGATCGTTGGCCGCAACCCGTTACTGTGCGTGCCGCTCTAACGCCTTGCGCCGAGCCTTCCTTCACTACAATCGCCGTTGTAGCGGCCGTGCTCCACGCGGAGTAAGTAGATCGCGTAGTGATCCGTTGATGATCGGATGTCGGCGACCGTTTCAGTACGGGCGCGTCTAATTGGTTGCGCCAGCCAACGTCGGGCAGGGCTCAACCCCGATCCTGGTGTTCGACGCCTGGGAGCACGCCTACTACCTGCAGTACCGCAACGTCCGCCCGGACTACGTGGACCGGCTGTGGAACCTGGTCAACTGGACCGACGTCATCTCCCGCTTCGACGCCGCCCGCGCCGCCACCCCGAAGATCTGATCGGGATGACCGGGTACACCCCCGAGGCGGCCGAGATCGTCCAACGCGCCGCCGGGGTCATCGCGGCCAAGCATCGCGGTGACCTCGCGGGCGCGGAGGAACTGATGTCGGCGTTCGGCTCCGAGCAGTCCCGCACCCTCGGCTTCTACCTCCTGGCCGATCTCGCTCTGGGCCTGGTCAAGGCGCAGAGCCGCCAGTCGATGGACGACCTGGTCCGGGAGCTGTCCTTACTCTTGGCCAACACCGTCCAGTCCCAACCGGCATGACGGTCCGCTGGGTTCCGCCCGGAGGCGGAACCCAGCGGGCAACCGCAGCGTCACCGCCGAGCTCGGGCAGGCCCGATGCGGCGGATGAACCGCCCCGGATCTTGTAGAGCCGTCTCCACATAACCCGGGGCGGCTCAGGCCCAGCGAACCTGGCTCAGAGAGTGTTGGGATACCTCGACGTAATCTTCGTTAAGTGTGTGTCAGCGAAGATCGCGTCTGTGTGGCTGTGCCTGTAAACCGGGCCTACGAGTTGTCGCGGCAGAACATGCCCCGCCCGCGGCGGCAACAGGTGACAGTATTCCAGGATGATTGATGTTCGACGCCGTGCGCCCAATCAGACTTGAGGATTAGCCGTCGTCGGTTCCACTGCTGCCATCAGAACGCGCCGCGATGCGGATAACCCTGTCTAGTGCCCGGTCGCCGGTGAGGAGAACGGCACACACGACGGCGATCGTCCCTGGGATGAAGACGAGCAGGTCATCGACGTCGAGCAGCGCGGCCAGCTCGTACGCGGCGTCGGCCCACTCCGGGACGTTCCGGTCCGCAATGCCTCTCGTCTGAGGGTCCTGCACGCGAACGCCCTGAGCGGGCTGAAACCTTGACGGCCCGCTCGATCGAACGGTAGAGGATCGCCGGCGCACCCTCTGGCCCACAGGACCCGCCAGCAAGGCCACCTGGCCTAGTACTCCAGCCGCACCTGGTGAAGTTGGAGTCTTCGCTGGTAGTGGGCTGTTCTGGCGCGGTACTGGTGTCGTCGTCGCCATCGTGACCATCGATGGATGTAGTCGAACGGTCGGGTGCTGGTCTGGCTCGTCGATTCGCTCGCATGGTGCTCGACTCGGCCCGTCGCCGGGCCGTCCGTCAGGCGGGGCAGCCGGACGAGGGTCCAGTCCAGGGCGCTGGCCCGCCATACGGCGAGCTCGGCGGGCTTGTCCGCGACGAGTGGGCCGCCGAGCTTGTTGATCAACCAGCTGATGACCTTGTCGCGGCGGGACTTGCGGTCACCCGGCACGTCGACACCGGCGCCACTGATGCCGACGAAGCGGTTCACGCCGGCGTCCCGCATGACGTCAACCAGTGCTCTCGCGGCGTCGGTGTGCAGATCGGCCTCCTTGTCGGTCGGCCCGAGCGCGGAGATGACCACGTCGCAGCCGTCGACGAGCCGCCGGAGTGCCTCGACGTCGCGCACGTCCCCGCGAATCACCCGCGCGTCGGCGTCGTCGGCGGCGCGGCCGAGCCTGCCAGGATCCCGAACCAGAACTGTGACCCGGTGGCCGCGATCGGTGAGGACGTCCAGCACCAGCCGGTTGGTGCGTCCGGTGCCGCCGATGAGGGCGATGTTCATGACGGGCTCCTGGTTGTCCAGTGGTGGCGCTCACGGTGCGCGAACGGCGGGCGGATGCGCCGACGCCGCGGCAGCCGCGACGTCGGCCGCCCGAAGGTGCCGCACCACCACCGATCCCACAGTGCCGGTAGCACCGGTCACGAGAATCCGATCCATCGCGCACCTCCTCGGTCCAACGTGTGTATCGCACACACATGTCCTCTCGTCCGGCTGAAGACCCGGATCTCGTAGCGGTCGACGAGGCGCTGCTCCGGCTGCGCCGTTTCTTCCGGACACCGGCGGCCCTCGAGCACGACAATCGATCCGTCGACCTGTCCACTCTGCTGGTGGTCACGGCGATCGCAGCGGAGCCGGCCGGAGAGGCATCCGTCGGTCAGATCGCCACCGCGTTGGAGGTTGCACCTTCGACTGCCAGTCGCCTGGTCGGTCGCGCCGAGACCTGCGGCGTGGTGGTGCGGTTGGCGGGTCGGGTCGACGCTCGGCAGAGTCTGGTGCGCCTCACCCCCGACGGCGTCGCCCTGCACGAGCGGGCCCGGACGTTCCGGCACGCCCGTCTGCGTGCGGCGACGGCAGGCTTCACGACCGAGGAGAAGCACCAGTTCGCCCGTCTGCTGACCAGATTCGCCGCCGGAGCGGGCAGTTGAGGCGCGAAGCGGTCAATCTGTGAACTCGTGAGGCGCCGCCGGTGGGGGAAATCCGCTTTGATGCTTATGGCAGGTTTTGTACATCAGCTGATCGGTTGATTCTTGCTGCCGTGTCGTCTATGGTTCGTTCACCATCTGTGCTTGGGGCGCCAGTTCGCACGAAGGCGGGGAAGGGCAGCATGACCACGATGACCATGGCATCGACCGCGACCGAGGTGCAGCGCGCGCCGCAGACCGGTGAGGAGAGCCGCGCCAGTGAGCTGATCGCGGCGCTCGCCACGCTGCCCGCCGACCACCCGCAGCGGGCCGGCCTGCGTAACCAGGTCATCGAGGCGTGGCTGCCGCTGGCGAACCACCTGGCCGCCCGCTACAGCGGGCGCGGCGAGCCGGCCGGCGACCTGGCCCAGACCGCCGCGCTCGGCCTGATCAAGGCGGTCGACCGGTTCGACGCCTCGCGCGGCGTCGACTTCGCCGGCTTCGCCATCCCGACGATCCTCGGCGAGATCAAGCGGCACTTCCGCGACCGCACCTGGAACATCCGGGTTCCGCGCCGCCTCCAGGAGCTGCGGCTGCGCATCTCCGAGGCCAACAGCACGCTGACCCAGACGCTCAACCGGGCCCCGACCGTCGCCGACATCGCCGCCCACCTCGACGTCACCGAGGAAGAGGTGCTGGAGGGCCTGGAGGGCGCCCGCGCGTACAACGCGGTCTCGCTGTCCACCCCGATCGGCGACGGCGACAGCGCCACCGAGCTGGGCGACACGCTCGGCACCGAGGACAACGAGTACGAGCTGGCCGACCTGCGCGCCTCGCTGGGCCCGGCGCTCGCCACGCTCGACGAGCGTGAGCAGAAGATCCTCACGCTGCGCTTCTACGGCAACCTGACCCAGAGCGAGATCGCCGCCCGGGTCGGTGTCTCCCAGATGCACGTGTCCCGGCTGCTCGCCCGCGCCCTGACCAAGCTGCGCGGCCAGCTCACCGAGGTCTGAGCAGAGCAGTGTGGGCTGCGCCCGCGCCCTTCACCGATCAGGGCCGATCGGCGCGGCGTCCGCCCCGGCGGGCCAGGTCAGGTAGAGCAGGGCCGTGTCATCGCTGTGCCGGCCGTCGTCGCTGCGTCTGATCTTGTCGAGCAGGGCGGTGAGAAAGTCGCCCGGTTCCGTGACGGTGCTCAGCGTGGCGGCGAGTTCTATGAAGCGTTCCTCGCCGAGGCGGGTTCCGTCCTCGCTGAACCCCTCGTAGACGCCGTCGGTGTACAGCAGCAGACCTGCGCCCGCCGGGAGCGTGACGACCGACTCCTGCCAGCGACCTCGCCCGGGGAACATGCCCAGCCCGAGATGGTGGCGGATCGGCGCGGGGTCGGCCGAGCCGGGCGTGATCACCAGTGGCGCGGGGTGACCGGCGCTCACGATGATCACCTGCGAGCGGTCTGGGACGACGCGGATGGTGCAGGCGGTCGCGAACATCGACTCACGTGGCCGCTCGGCGACGAGCACCTGCTCCAGCAGCCGCATCCGGGCGGCCTTCTCCACCCCGGCCAGGGTGAGGGTGCGCCACCCGACGCGTAGGCCGACGCCGATGGCTGCCTCATCCGGACCGTTGCCGCAGACGTCACCGATGACGGCGTGGAGCGTGTGATCCTCGTCCTGCACCAGGTCGAAGAAGTCACCGCCGAGCAGTGACCGTCCCCGTCCCGGCACGTATCTGCTGACGACCGCCAGCGCGGGGTCGGTGACCAGTGGCGTAGGGAGCAGGCCCCGTTGCAGCCGCGTGTTCTCGCTGGCCTGCATCCGGCTGTCGCGTAGCTGCCGCTCCGTCACCACGGCCCGTCGGCGCTGAATGGCGTACTGGATCGTGCGGCCCAGGAGCGCGCCGTCGATGTGACCCTTGACCAGGTAGTCCTGTGCTCCGGCGGCGACAGCCGCCGTTCTGGTGGCCGCGTCGTCCAGGCCGGTGAGCACCACCACTGCCGCGTCCGGCCATCGGTGCAGCACCCGGCCGAGCGCCTCCAGCCCCTGGCAGTCGGGCAGGTGCAGGTCGAGCAGCACGCAGTCCGGCGTCGTCGGCGCGGCCGCGGCCTCTTTCAGGCTGCTCGCCTGGGTGAACCGGTTGCTGATTCCGCTGTCGCTCAGCAGCTCCCGGGTGAGCAACGCATCACCGGGGTCATCCTCGATGAGAAGGACCGCCGGCTCCGCGGTTGTCGGCGACGACGCCGGATTCGCCAGCCCCGACGGCATGCCGGTGGGCGGCACCGTCGGCAGGTCGGCGTCACTGATCACGACAGATCCTCTCTCCGGCCGCGACCGTCACGCGGACGGTGACGCCGACACGATGCACCATCCACCTGTTGTGTAAACCTGTCGATTATCACCTGCCCGCACGAGCCGGGTAGGACAGCGTCGCCTCGCCCGCCCGTGGGGCGCCTCTCCAGGCCACGGGCCCGCCGGGACGAGTCATCGGTGCGGCCGGTGGCGGTGCGGTGCCGGCCAGGTGAGGCAGGCCGGGCCTCGCGGTGAGGGGCGGTCAGGCGGACCGGTCGAGGGAGATCTCCGCCCAGACCACTTTGCCGGGCTCGCCGTGCGGGGTGGTTCTCGTGCCCCAGTTGCGCGCCATCGCGTCGACGATCAGCAGGCCACGACCGCCGATGCGGTGCGGGTCCGGCTCGAAGCGACGCAGTGGTCGATCGGAGTCGTCGAAAACCTCGATCCGGATCGCGTCCGACTGCGGGTCAACTCGACCCTGCCCCCGGCACCGGTGTGCCTGATGACGTTGTGCACGAGTTCCGTGATGACGGTGAGCGCGTCGTCGGTGACGTGCGTGGCCTGCCAGCCGACGAGGACCTCCCGGACGGCCCGGCGGACCGGCGCGCTGTCCGCACCACCGCCGAAGGGCATCCGCACTGAGTCCATGCCGATCACCTACCCGCTCGACCGAACCCGTACCGTAGTCGATCACCCTCGCTGAGGTGAACCATCTTATGGGGTGTCGTAACTGGTGCCGGCGCGACGCGGCAGGACGCCGGGGCGTAACGCAGGACGTGGAGATGCGCCGCTGTCGGCCTACGACTGCGCGGCCCGGATGTGGTGACGGCCCATCGGTAGCATCAGCGGCTTGCCGGAGACCGGATCGGGATGACCTGGCTGTCCAGGCCGAAGACGGCGCGGACGCAGTCCTCGGTCAGCACATCGGTCGGCGCACCTGCTGCGTGCAGGCCGCCGTCGGCGAGGGCGATGAGGTGATCTGCGTAGCGGGCCGCCATGTTCAGATCGTGCAGGACCATCACGATCGTGGTGCCGCGAGTGAGGTTCAGGTCGGTGAGCAGGTCCAACACCTCGACCTGGTGGCTGACGTCGAGAAAGGTGGTCGGCTCGTCGAGTAGCAGCAGCTCGGTCTGCTGGGCCAGCGCCATGGCGATCCACACCCGTTGACGCTGCCCCCCGGAGAGCTCGTCGATCGACCGGTCGGCCAGGTCGGCGATGTGGGTGGCGTCGAGGGCGGCGGCCACCGCCCGGTCGTCGTCCCTGCTCCATCGTGACAGCAGGCGTTGGTGCGGGTTGCGGCCCCGGCCGACCAGGTCGGCCACGGCGATGCCCTCGGGCGCGATCGGTGACTGGGGGAGCAGGCCGAGCGTTCGGGCCAGCTCCTTGGCCGGCATCCTGTGTACTTCGCGGCCGTCCAGCATGACGTGGCCGGTTCGCGGGGCGAGTAGCCGCGACATCGACCGCAGCAGCGTCGATTCCCCGCACGCGTTGGCACCGACGATCGCGGTGATCCGGCCGGGCGGGACGAGCAGATCGAGTGATTCGATGACGACGCGGCCGCCCTAGCCGACGGTCAGTTTCTCGACCGCCAGTGAATGGTCGGTGGTCACAGCGAGCCTCCCGCGCGGTTCGTGCGGACGAGCAGATAGATGAGGTACGGGGCGCCGAGAACGCCGGTGATCACACCCACCGGCGCGAGACGCCGAAGCGTTCGGCGACCTCCGTCACGGACAGGCCAGCTTCAACTTCCAGCACTGCGCGATAGCGCTGCCCGGTCACACTCAACTCCACCAGCACTCGGCGGAGTGTCACCCATCAAGTGAAGCCACCGTGCAACGCATCAACCGGAGTCGGACAGACGTGCCGACGTGCCGACGTGCCGACGACGTGCCGACGATGTCCCGACAACGATGTCCCGACGATGTCCCGACGAGGCTGTTCAAAGTTTCTGTACGTCTTCAAGGCGGCCCGCAACGGGCCGCACGCGCCGCCGCCTGGGCGCGCGCCGGCCGCTGCCGCTGTCGCTCTGCGGCCGTCACGCCTGACGCCCGGCGGCTGGCGCGGACAGCGGGGAGCCCCGGAGCCGCCACAGACGGGATAGCGGGGAGAGTGGTGGGGGTTCTCGCCGGCAGCCGGCCGCGCCGCGCCTGAGCAGCGCGGCGAAGGGAGGGCGCGTCGGGTCCGCGCGGCAAGCTCCAAGCTTGGGGGCGGTGTCCGCGCGAAGGCATGTCGGTCGTCCAGGAGCCGGCTTCGCAGCCGTGCAGGGTCAGGTCAACTGCTCACCTGGGAGGGGGAGGGGTGGCCGCTGGTGGTCAGCTCCGACCCCGGAAGCCGGGTCCGTGCCGGGCAAGGTTGGGTCAACTGCGCCACTGTGGCGATGTCCGCCGGGGGCGCGGTCCGTGACACGAGAGCCGACTCAGTCTGTTCCGACAGCGTCCGTACGCGCGTCAAGGCCCGCTTGACGTGGCGGGCCGGGCGGCGGCTCGCTCCCCAGGAGGGGCGGGTCGATGGCAGACAGGGATGGCTCATTCATCCTTCTCGGCCTCTCGTTCGACATGCGCAAATTTACACCCTTCCTGCTGGCTTGCCTGCCGCGTTTTGGTGGTTTCTGAACGGGTAGGCCGTGGCGGCTCGCCAGCGAGGTCAGGAGGAGCACATGGCGATTAATACGACGCGTGACCTGTTCATATATGAGCTAGGCATACTAGGTGAAATGGAGATATCCGGGCGGCGGGTACTCGACTTCTTGGCCCATCGAGTTAGTGACGATCTCGGGCAGATCGTACGGCGCAAGCAACAGGAATGTGTGCAGTGGAATCACAACATCAACTCCTGCGCCAAGGCATTCGGCACCTCCCCGCTTTCAACCCGGTCCGACACTGTTGAAGGCATGTATGGGCGATTTGAAAGCTTCGTACGCACAAACCCCTCAGTCGACCTCGTTGATCAATTCGCAGTCGATACTCTGATTCGGTTCCTATACCTCACCATTGCGGCACACAAGACCCTTTTTGATTGGGCGATTATTATGGGTGAGGCCCAGTGTGTGCAGTATCTACACGCCAACCTCGTCCAGAAGCAGGAGAGTGCGGCTGAAATTGAACGGTACGGCCACGAATTGGGCGTACGACTCCTAACCCCCGTCGCTCGGCCCGCGTGAGCTTACGTCGGGCACCACAGGGGCTACCAGCCTCCGGAGACAGGGAGGCTGGAAGGTCTGCAGCCGTCCGATGAGGAGGTCATCCTCTCGCTCTTGCCTGTGATCATCCTGTCCACATGCCGGCTAGGCGGGGACGCCGGCCAGCCAGTTTTAGGCCAGCCGAGGGCCGTGCTCAGGAATGAGTCCTCAGATACCCGCAATCGTCCGACGCGCGGCGGCATTTCGGCATTGAATGGCTCGCATGGAAGGTGCTGGTGCGGCCAGGGGTTTGGGGGTGAGGCTCCTCCGGGGGGAGTGGAGCAAGCAGGAAGCGAGTTTTGTCGAACTCTTTTTCGATCTTGTGCTGGTCTTTGCTCTCAACCGGGTGGTGGCTACCAGCACGTCGCAGCTGGCGTCTTCCCCCTCTAGTGCAGGGCGGTGGGCGAGCCTACTGCAGGCACTGCTGCTGATCCTGCCGCTGATGTGGGTCTGGTCAATGACGGCTTACAGCACGGCGCGCTTCGAGCCCCGCCGCCTGGCGGTGCAGGTCATGGTGCTGGTGACAGCCTTCGGTGTGTTGCTCCTGGGCGTCGTCACGCCGAAGGCGTTCGGCGGCAGTGCGTGGATGTTCGCCGGCGTCTACGTCGCGCTCCAGGCCGGCCGGGCGCTGGTGGTTGCTGTGGCGTTGCGGTCACATTGGTTACAGCGCCTCTATTGGGGAATCCTGGTTTGGTTCTGCGTGTCCGCCGTGGCGTGGCTGCTCGGTGCCGTCGCCCACGATACGGCCAGGATGCTGCTTTGGTCGCTCGCGATCGTCATCGAGTACGGATCGGCGCGGCTGGGCTGGTGGGTGCCGTGGCAAAAGCCAGAGCGCATCTTGGCTTGGGAGGCCGCTGCCGGGCATCTCGCTGATCGGTATCAACAGTTGGTGCTGATTGCGCTCGGGGAGACGATCCTCGCGGTCGGGATCGCCTACACCGAGGCGTCCGGGAGCCTGCGCTTTCCGCAGACGTTTGGGCTGGTGATCGCGTTCATCACCGCTGTGCTGCTGTGGCGTATCTACTTCTACAGGGCGGGCGAGGTGTTCGGATCGGCGGTCAAGTCGGCGGCCAATCCCGCCAGGCTGGGCCGAGTAGCCGGCAGCGCTCATCTGCTCATGATCCTCGGGGTTGCCGCCGCCGCCATCGGCAATGAACTGGTGCAGAAGCACCCCACCGGCCACACGTTCAAGTCTTGGCTTGCGTTGATGCTCGGCGGCCCGGCTCTGTTCGTGGCGGGCCGCACGCTGCTGGAGTGGGTGGTCTTCTCCCGCGTGTCCCGGCCCCGGCTGCTCGGCATTGCTGCCCTGCTGCTGCTCGCCGTGCCGCTGGCCTTCGCCCCGCCGCTGGTGGTGGTCACCGTAGTGGCCGTGGTGCTGCTCGCGATCGCCGTCGCCGACGCACGCCGGGCAGCCGGGAAGCCTGCTGAGGCACCCACGCCGCCGGGCTGACCATGGGCGGCAGACTGAGGATCGCCATACTTCGTAAACAAGGCTTGAACCGCCCCGGGTTTGATAGCTGCCCGACCTCTTGTGGAGGATCGAGCCATGTCACGCCCTTCCCCTTATCCGCGTGAGTTGCGTGAGCGAGCGGTGCGGATGGTCGCTGAGGTGCGGCCGAACTACGAGTCGGAGCACGCGGCGATCGACGCCGTCGCCCACAAGCTGGGCATCGGAACCGCCGAAACGCTGCGCAAGTGGGTCCGCCAGGCCGAGATCGACGCCGGCCAGCGGTCCGGAGTGAGCACGGACGAGTCGGCCGAGTTGAAGCGGCTGCGCCGGGAGAATGCCGAACTGCGCCGGGCAAACGAGATCCTCAAGGCGGCGTCGGCTTTCTTCGCGGCCGAGCTCGACCGGCCACAGCCACGCTCGTGAGGTTCATCGACGAGCACAAGCAGGTGTTCGGCGTCGAGCCGATCTGCCGTGTCCTGCGCGAGCACGGCTGGCAGATCGCGGCCAGCACCTACCGGGCTGCCTGCCGGCGCATGCCCTCGACCCGGACGCGCCGCGATGCCTGGCTCGCCGGCGAGATTCGACGGGTGCACGCGGCGAACTACGGCGTCTACGGGGCTCGGAAGGTGTGGCTGACCCTCAACCGAGAAGGCATCTCGGTGGCCCGGTGCACCGTCGAGCGGCTCATGCGCCAGCTCGGCTTGCGCGGAGTGGTGCGGGGCAAGACCCGACGCACCACGATCGGCGGCGAACACGCCATGCGGCCGGCGGACCTGGTGCAACGCCGGTTCACCACCGAAGCGCCCGAACCGGCTGTGGGTCGCCGACTTCACCTACGTGCCCACCTGGTCTGGGATGGTCTACGTCGCGTTCGTCATCGACGCCTACTCCCGCCGCATCGTCGGCTGGCGGGCCGCGACCAGCATGAAGACCAGCCTCGTGCTGGACGCCCTGGAGATGGCGATCTGGGCCCGCGGCCGCCAGGGCGCCACGGATCTGGCCGGGCTAGTGCATCACAACGACGCTGGTAGCCAGTACACGTCGATCGCGTTCACCGAACGCCTCGCCGCCGCCGGCGTCGATCCCTCGGTGGGCTCGGTCGGCGATGCCTACGATAACGCTCTGGCCGAGTCGACGATCGGCCTGTTCAAGACCGAACTGATCAAACCGCGGGGGCCGTGGCGGACCTGCGACCACGTCGAGATCGCCACCTTGGAATACGTCGACTGGTACAACCACCGCCGCCCGCACAGCGGCGCGGCGGACCTACCACCAGCCGCCTTCGAAGCCCTCTACGATCCCACCGAACACCGGCTGGACCAGCCGAAGTCCCAACCCATCTAGCCGCTATCAAACCCGGGGCGGTTCATACAACGATCATCGGCGAAGCTCACGCCGACACACCGAGCCACAGCGGACAAACCTGGCCTTTCAAGATCTGTAGCGAGACAGTCCTGCTTCTAACGCTCGTGGGTCATGACTGACCAAGGTTGGTGACCAGGTTAACGGCGACGGCCAGGATGCCGGTTCCGAAGGTGTACGAGAGCAGTGCGTGCCCGAGCGCGATCCGGCGCATGTGGTTACTCGTCGTTCGTTCTCGCCCGGGGCATAGGACATGCCGACCGTGAAGGCGATGTACGCGAAGTCGGCGTACGCCGGTGGATCTTCCCGCTTGAAGTCGATGCCACCGCCGTCGTCGCGGTAGCACAGCCGGGCGTACTTCAACGCGAAGACCGTGTTCACCAGCGCCCACGCCAGGACCACCGCGATGACGCTGAGGATCACCAGCGTGACTGCCACTGCGTCATGCTGGTTCGAGGCGCGCACGAGCGCCTCGGCCACGGCGGCGAGACTGGCAACGGACGCGATCAGGATCGCCGAGTCGGTGGAACGGGAGTGCTGCTCCGCCTCGGCAAGCTGCTCGGTACGCTTCGGGCTCGCCGACCAGCAGGCCCGCCACACCCAAACGAGGATCGTGCCCGCCGCGATCGTCCAGACCACCAGCGGCGTCAGCTCCGACGCCCCGACGAGCGCGGTGGCCGTGCCGGCGACGACACCGGCGGCCAACGACCACAGCGCACGCCTGACGGACAGCAGGCGTCCCGGCGCACGTCCCGATCGCTGCTCCACCCGTTCAGCGTTCCGGATCAACCGGGCCGGCCAGCGGAAACCCGGAGCCATCACCGGATCGGGCCGCATCGAGGGTGGGGCGGGGTGGCCGGTGTGCTGCGGGGAGGGTTCCTCATCCGCGACCGCAAGTACACCGCCGCCTTTCGATCACGCCTTCGCCGCCCGAACTCGGCGGAGATGTCTGGGGCGCAAGACGGCGGAGAGCGTGGTGCTGTCGGAACACTGAGCGCAAGTCGGTCCCCCGCCGATGGCCAAACTCGGACGCCTGCCGGACGCCTGGGTCAAGTCCACCGGTAACAACGCAGCGCTCGTGAGGGCAGACCGCAGGGTCCGCGGGTACCGGGGTCCCGCGCCTCCCGGCCTGCCGGTCAAGGCGCCGATCCGATGGTGGGCAGGCCGCAGGCGCCGACGGGGCCCAGCGCCTGGGACGCTCCGGTGCGACCTCCGCGACAACCACCCTCAGTGGCTGCCCTGCACCCGCAGCGAGTACAAACCCTGGCCTCCCCAGAAACCCATAAGGCCAACTCTGTGGGCGAAAGGTGCGTAGCGTTCAGGTGGGCCTGTGCCGAGGACCCACCCCACCGGCAGAAAGGGTATGAGATGTCGCTCGACGCGTTCCGCATCCCTGGCGGCTCCTTGGACGACTTGATCAGTCGGTTCTTCGGGGGAGATCCGTTCGCGGGACGTCCGGTGGAGCGGGTCGACCTGTCCCGGCTGCTCTCCACCGAGTCGCGGCAACTGCTGCAACGGGCAGCCGAGCAGGCTACGGAGTGGGGCAGCCCGTACCTCAATGTCGAGCACCTGCTGTGGGCCGCAGCCCAGGCCGACCCCACCCGCCGGATGCTCGGCGCGAGCGGCGCCGACCCCGACGACCTGGCCCGCCAGATAGAGTCGGCCGTCCCCAAGGGCAGGCCACGCGAGGACACGCCTCCGCTCGCGCCGGCGGCGAAGCGCGCCCTGCTCGACGCGCACCGCGAGTCGCGACGGTCCGGCGCGACGTACATCGGCCCCGAACACCTCCTGCTCGGCATCGCCGCGAACCCGGAGACGACCGCGGGCCGGGCGTTGCGGGCGCTCGGTGGGGCCGTCACCGGGCCCACGCCGCCGGCGGGCGGTGCCGAC
Organism: Micromonospora sp. HB375; assembly: GCF_017872985.1. NCBI lineage: Bacteria > Bacillati > Actinomycetota > Actinomycetes > Micromonosporales > Micromonosporaceae > Micromonospora > Micromonospora sp. HB375. The sequence continues at coordinate 1,916,414 of NZ_JAGGJO010000001.1, forward strand.
GGGCGCGGGGCCAGCAGCACCCCCACCCTTGACCAGTACGGGCGGGACCTCACCGAGGACGCCCGGGCCGGTCGGCTCGATCCGGTCGTCGGCCGTGATGACGAGATCGACGACACGATCGAAGTGCTCTCCCGGCGTACGAAGAACAATCCGGTGCTCACCGGCGAGCCGGGCGTCGGCAAGACGGCGATCGTCGAGGGCATCGCGCAGCGCATCGTCAACGACGAGGTGCCCGAAACCCTGGCCAACCGGCGTGTGGTCGCACTCGACCTGTCCGGGATGGTGGCGGGCACCAAGTACCGCGGTGAGTTCGAAGAGCGCCTGAAGAACGTGATCCAGGAGGTGACGTCGGGCGAGGACGGGCTGATCCTCTTCATCGACGAACTGCACACCGTTGTCGGCGCGGGCGGCGGTGGCGAGGGGGCGATGGATGCCGGCAACATGCTCAAGCCCGCCCTGGCCCGCGGCGAACTGCACGTGGTCGGTGCGACGACACTGAACGAGTACCGTCGCTACATCGAGAAGGATCCTGCGCTGGAGCGCCGGTTCCAGCCGATCCTGGTGTCGGAGCCGAGCGTGGAGGACACCGTCGCGATCCTCAAGGGCATACGTGACCGGTACGAGGCGCACCATCAGGTGCGCTACACGGACGAAGCGCTGGACGCCGCCGCTGAACTGTCCCACCGCTACATCACCGACCGGTTTCTGCCGGACAAGGCCATCGACCTGCTCGACCAGGCGGGGGCCCGGGTCCGGCTTCGTTCCCGCACACCCGCTCCGGACAAGAAGGAGATCGAGAAGCGGCTGTCCCAGCTGCGCCGGGAGAAGGACAGCGCGGTGGCGAACGAGGATTATCAACGCGCGGGTGCGCTGAAAGCCGAGATCGGTGCGGCCGAGCGGGACCTGGCGGCGGCGCAGGAGGGCACGCCTCCGGTGCCCGAGGTGCATATGAGCGACATCGCCGAGGTGGTCAGCCGCCGTACCGGTGTTCCCGTCACCCAGCTCACGGAGGTGGAGAAGCAGAGGCTGAGGCGCATCGAGGAGCAACTGCACGAGCGCGTGGTCGGCCAGCACGAGGCCGTACGGGCTGTGGCGGCCGCCGTACGCCGATCGCGTTCCGGGCTGAGTGACCCCCAGCGACCCGACGGGTCGTTCCTCTTCCTCGGACCCACCGGCGTCGGCAAGACCGAACTGGCCAGAGCCCTCGCCGCGGCGCTCTTCGGCGACGAGTCCAGCATGATCCGCTTCGACATGAGCGAGTTCCAGGAGCAGCACACGGTCAGCCGGCTGGTCGGAGCGCCCCCGGGCTACGTCGGGTACGAGGAGGCCGGTCAGCTCACCGAGGCGGTCCGGCGCCGGCCATACTCGGTGCTGCTCTTCGACGAGGTGGAGAAGGCGCATGCGGATGTGTTCAACGCACTGCTGCAGGTGCTCGACGACGGTCGCCTCACCGACGCGCAGGGCCGCACGGTCGATTTCAGCAACACCATCCTGATCATGACGAGCAACATCGGCGCGGACCGCATTCTGGCCGCGCAGGCGGCAGGGCGTCCGGTCAACGACCAGCGCGAGGAACTGATGGGGCTGCTGGGGCAGCGGTTCCGGCCGGAATTCCTCAACCGGATCGACGAGATCATCGTCTTCACCGGCCTGGACCGGGACCAGCTCCTTGAGATCACCGGCCTGCTGCTGGACCGCACCCGCCGTCGGTTGCACGCACAGAACATCAACCTCGAGATCAGCCCGGACGCCACGCAGTGGCTGGCCAACCGGGGCTACCAGCCCGAGTACGGGGCGCGGCCACTGCGGCGCAGCATCCAGCGCGAGTTGGAAGACCGGCTGTCGACCCTGCTGCTCGATGACGGGGCGAATCCGGGCGACACCATCGAGGTCAACGTCGTCGGCGGCGAGCTCGACCTCTCGGTCCGGCCCGCCGCCGTACCGGCTGGCACGTGACACCCGACGAGCAGCTCGGCGAGCCGTCGCGGTGTGTCCCGGGGGCTCCACCCCGGCGAGTTGTTGCAGCAGATCATCCAAACCGCGGCCGTGCTGGGAGGGCTTGACGACGACGCCGGCGCAGGCCGGTCAGCCTGCGGAACAACCGCCCGGCCAACCCCCTGTGCCTGAAGGACGTCGCCATCGGCCCCCAATGCGTAGAAGGCGCTGCGCCGCACGGGCGGCATCCGCTGCACCCCACTGAACGATGGCACCGTGAGCGCCGGAACGGTCGACGTGACGGCCAGTCGCTGACAACCGGCCGCCATCACCGGCTGGCCATCTGGAGGCGGCCGGTGATCGTCCTCAGGCAGCGCCGACGTCGGTGGTGAAGGTCGCGAAGGCGAGCAGGCCGGAGTAGGCGGCCAGGCCGATGGTGAACCAGGTGAAGCTGGAGTGCCTTTCGGGGGCCAGTTCGTCGACGAAAATGTTGAGCAGGATCCCGCCACCCAGGAAGGCGGTGAGCACGTTCATCAGCACGCCGGTGGGCTGGACGGCGACCGCGGTCACCCAGCCGCCGGCGGCGCCGGCGACCAGGACGAGGCGCCACCCGGTGGTGAGGCTGACCGGGAAGTGCTCGGCCAGGACGCCGTCGGTGGCCAGCACGTGCAGCCCCATGGCGACGGCGAACAGCACCGCCGGCCCGAGCCCCGCGTCCAGCTTAGTCGCCAGGGTGTACGTGATCAGGCCGCTGTACAGGGCGAAGAAGCCGAGCTGGAACCCGAAGACCAGCCGGGTGGCCTCTTGCCGGCGCTGCTGCGAGCGGTGGGTGACACGTTCCAGGGCGTAGAACGTGAAGAAGCCGACCAGCGCGACGAGGAACAGCACGAATCCGCGGGCCGGGGTGGGCCTGATCTCCTCCTCCAGGACGTGGGCCACCGCCTGGTTGCCCTCCGCGAGGCGCGGCAGCAGGTAGAGGAACACGTACGCGGCGGCGATGCCGCCACCGAGGGACGTCGCCGCGTGGGTGGGCACCGGCAGTCTCCGGCGGATGGCCGGCGCGAGAAGGTGCAGGGCTCCCAGCGCCACCGCCGCCGCCAGCGCCGCCCACAGGCTGCCCGCCCGGGTGAGCGTCACCGGGGCGGTGGGTTGCCGGCGGCCGGCTTGGAGCGCTGGAAGATGCCGAACAGCCAGAGCAGGGAGGGCGCCAGCAGCAGCGCTCCGACCGCGAGGACGGCGAGCACCGTGGCGAGCACGGTGGGATCACCGGCCGCCTCGGTGACGGTCAGGTCGGGCGGCAGCAGGTCTGGGTACTGGGCGGCGCCCCAGGCCCAGAGGACGGCCGCGACCGCGAGGGCCGCGGTCACCCGCACCGCCCGGTAGCGGCCGGTGGCGATCAGCACCAGCGACCCGAGCCCCGCGGCGAACGAGAGCAGCACCAGGGCGAGCGCCCGGCCCCGAAGATCGGCGAAAAGGTCCGGCGCGTCGGCGGCGACGACGGCCAGCCCGGCCGCCGCGCCGACGCCCACCACTATGCCGGTGACCAGGGCGCGGCGGCGGAACTGGGCCACCAGGTCGGCGGCACCGGCGCGGCGCGCGTCGTGGATGAGGTAGACCGCGGCGAGGTACGCGCACACGCCGATCGCGAGCAGTCCCCCGTAGATGGAGGTGGGATTGAGCCAGCTGCGCCAGATGTCACCCTCGGCGATGCCGGGCGGGACGCGACCGGAGGCGACTGCGCCGACGATCGAGCCGAGGAAGAAAGGGGTGGCCACCGAGGAGAGCGCGAAGGTGGCGCCGTAGAGGCGTTGCTCGGTGAGGGTGTGACTGGCCTTGCGGAAGGCGAAGGCCGCGCCACGACCGATGATGCCCAGCGCGGCCAGGGTCAGCGGGATGTAAAGGGTGGAGGCGAACGCGGCGAACGCGGGCGGAAAGGTGGTCCAGAACAGGGTGATCACCAGGATCAGCCAGACGTGGTTGGCCTCCCACACCGGGCCGATCGAGTGCGCGATCAGTTCCCGGCGGGCTGCGCCGCGGCGCGCCCCGCCGGCGAGGAGGTCCCAGATCCCGGCGCCGAAGTCCGCGCCGGCGAGCAGGGTGTAGAGCGTCAGACCGGCCAGCAGCACCCCGAGCAGGACGTCGACGACGGTCATCGGCCGCTGTCCACCGGTTCGGGTACGCCCTCCTGCGGAGCGACCGGCTCGTCGCGGTGGCAGGCCATCCGCCACAGAACCGCGACGGTGGCGACGGTGAGCACCGCGTAGACGGCGGTGACCAGGGCCAGGCCGGTGGCCAGGCCCGGCGCCGGATTTACCGCCTCGGCGGTGCGCAGCACGCCGTACACGATCCAGGGTTGCCGCCCGACCTCGGTGACGACCCAGCCGGCCTCGACCGCGACGGCGGCGGCGACCCCGGACAGGGCGGCGGCCCGCAGGAACCACGGCGAGCGCGGCGGACCCCGACGCCGCCACCACGCAAGCGCCCACCAGGCGGAAAGCGCTACCAGCCCGAAGCCGATGGCCACCATCAGCTGGAACGCCCACTTGACCACCGTCACCGGTGGCTCCTGATCGTCGGGCACCTGGTCCAGGCCCATGACCACGGCGTCCGGATCCCACCTGGCCAGCAGCGACAGGGCGTTGGGCACCTCGACTGCGTACCGCAGTTCCCCGTCGACGTAGACGCCGCCGAGCGAGAGCGGCGCGCCGGCCTCGGTGCGGGCCAGCCCCTCCATCGCGGCGAGCTTGGTGGGCTGGTACTCCGCGACGAAGTGCGCCGCCCAGTCGCCGACCACGACCTGCACCGGGGAGAGCACCGCAGCTACGGTGAACGGGATGGCGAAGCCGAGCCGGTGGTAGCGGTCCCGGCGGCCGCGCAGCAGGGCCACCGCGTAGACGCTGGCGATGCCGAAGCCGGTCACCATGAACGCTGCGACGATCATGTGCAGGGTCTGCGGCGGCGTCGCCGGGTTGAACATCGCCTGCCACGGCCTGACGTCGGTGACCTCGCCGGAGACCAGGTCGAAGCCGCGGGGCTGGTTCATCCAGGCGTTTGCCGACACCACGAAGAACGCGGACGCCACGCCCGCGACACAGACCGGCAGTCCGGAGAGCAGGTGCACCCGGGGTGGCACCCGGTCCCAGGCGTACAGGTAGATCCCGACGAAGATGGCCTCGACGAAGAACGCGATGCCCTCCATCGCGAACGGCAGGCCGATCACGTCGCCGAAGCGGCCCATCAGGCCGGGCCAGAGCAGCCCCATCTCGAACGACAGGATGGTCCCCGACACCGCGCCGACCGCGAACAGCACGCCCATCGCCTTGGCCCAGCGGTGCGCCAGCCGGGTGAAGGTCGGGTCCCCGGTGCGCAGACCGCGCCACTCGGCGAAGACGGTGACCGCCGGCATGCCGACGCCGAACGAGGCGATCACGATGTGCCAGCCCAGGGACAGGGCCATCTGCACCCGCGCCGCCATGAGGTCTCCCGGGGCGGCGTCCTGGGCGAGCAGGTCAACCAGCATCGGGTTCCCCACCTTCGTTGCGTGTCAGCCCTATGGTGGTTTAACGGCCCGGCTGCTGGTCGGCAACGCGAATGCCGCATCCCGGGCGCGGAATCAGGGCTTGTACTCGCTGCGGGTGCGGGGCAGCCACTGCGGGTGCTTCTCCCGCAGGTAGCGAACCATCGCCTCGCGCAGGTCGCAGCGGAGGTCCCAGGCGCTCGGCCCGTCGGCGGCGGACGCCTGGATCTGGATGACGACGGTCTGCGGGTTGGCATCGACCATCTGAAGCACCCACTGATGCCGGTCCCACAGCGGCGACGCCTCGATCAGGCGCTGCGCCTCGACGCGCAGGTCGTCCAGGTTGGCGGTGTGGTCGACGTGGATCTGGACCTTGCCGACCACCCGGGTCTCGTGTCGCGTCCAGTTCTGGAACGGGCGCTCGGTGAAGTAGGTCGTGGGCAGGATGAGCCGGCGGTCGTCCCAGAGCCGGATCACCACGTTAGTCAGTTTCACCTCCTCGACGCGACCCCACTCGCCGTCGATGACGAGCACGTCACCGATGTAGAGGCCGTCCGCGAAGGCGACCTGGATGCCGGCGAAGGCATTGCCTAGCGCGGTCCGGGCGGACAGGCCGATCACGGCGCCGATCACACCGGCCGAGGTGAGCACCGAGATGCCGAACAGGCGTATCGGCTCGAAGGTGGTCATGATCAGACCGATCGCGACGATCGTGACCGCCGTCGAGGTCAACCGTCGCACCGGCCGGATCTGGGTGCGGGTGCGGCGGATCCGACGGCCGGCCATCACCCCGGCCGGCAGCCGGCTGAACGCCACGAACTCGGCGACGTGCAGCGCCCTGACCACCAGCAAGGCGACGCTGCCGATCAGCAGCAACAGGATGGCGTGCCGGCCCTCGCGCAGCCACCGGCCCGGCCCTCCCGGCAGCGCGGCGTAGAGGCCAGCGAGTAGCAGAACGGCGGTCGTCGGGCGGCGGCAGGCCTGGCGCAGCGGCGCCAGCAGCCATTTGTAGCGACCATGGGCGATCCGGTTGACGAGTACGCCGCTGAGCACGTCCACCAGCACGGCCGCCGCCACCGCGGCCAGCATGATCACCGCTCGGCCCATCAGCTGCCGTTCACCGCGATACCGATGGTCATTACTTCCGCTCCCGTCCGGGTCGTCCCCACGGCAGCGTGTCACGAGACGGCCGATCGCCGGGCGTACATCGCGACCGGCCGAAGTCCCCCGGCGGCCGCGGCACGCGGCGCCGCCGCCCGGGGCTCGGGTGGCGAGGAGGTCGCCCGTGATCATCCGCGCTAGCCGAATCCGCCGTGGGAGGCAAAAACCAGGCCGCGGTGCACACCTGGTACCCGGCCAAGTTCGGCGGAGGTCCGGTGGCGCCGTTGCGGACCGTCGCCGATGCCATTGCCACCTGGCCCGAGTACGCCACCGCCGTGGCCGTACGCCTCGACGCGCATGACCAGATCACGGTATGCGCGCCCCACGGCCCCGACGATCTGCTCGATGGGGTGTGGCGGCGCAACCCGGCCAGGGCCAGCGCGGAGATCTCCCGGCGGCGACTCGCCCGCCACCGCCCCACCGAACGCTGGCCTGGTGTCCGCGTCGTGATGTGACCCGGCGCTCGAAGCCCGCTGCCCGAGTCGACCTGCTAATCGCAGGGTGCCCCGTTGCGACATGTGAGTGCGTCTAAGGATGTCTCGTAACTCGGTGATGGCGTTGCCGCGCAACGGTTCCTGGATCAGCCGGCCAGGATGATGTTGTGGAGGTGGGCGATGCCGGATGCGGTGTCGGCCAATGTGTGGGCGGCGCGGCGGTAGTCGCGCAGGATCTTGAAGCATTTCATGCGGGCCAGGGCGTGTTCGACCTGCGCTCGGACCGAGCGATCCTGCTTGTTCAGGTCCGCCTTCCACTCGGGCAGATCACTGCCGTCAGCGGGCTTGCGGTACGGGATGATTACCTCAGGATTGCCGCGGTAGGCGCCGTCTGCCATGACCGGTCGGCCGGCCAGCTTTTAGTGAGTGTTTGAGATTTGGGGTGCGGCGGCGTGTCGGGTTGAGGTGAGGGAAGGCCCTCGGTAGGTCCGGTGGTGTCGAGCCAACCGTTTCCATACCGAGGGCCTTCTGATGACGTTGTACCCGATCACTGTCACGCCGTCCGCGTCGCCCCGCCGTTATCCGTCGCAGCGGGTGCGGCGGGAACGGGAACGGGCGGTGCGGCGGCGGTATCCCAGTGATCTGACCGATGCGCAGTGGGCGTTGATCGCGCCGTTGGTCACGCCGGTGTCGGTCGGTCGGCGGGGGCGGCCGCCGTCGCATCCGATGCGGGCAATCGTCACGGCGATCTTGTATGTGGCCTGCACCGGTTGTCCGTGGCGGGCCCTGCCGCGGGAGTTCCCGCCCCCGGGGACGGTGTACTGGTGGTTCGCTCGATGGCGCGATGACCACACGTTGATGCGTCTGCACGACCGGTTGCGGGAGCAGTGCCGTACCGCCGCCGGACGGCACGCGCATCCCAGCGCCGGAGCGATCGATTCTCAGTCGGTGCGCGCCGCGGACACCGTGCCCCGACACAGCCGCGGTTTCGACGTCGCGAAGAAGGTCAACGGCCGTAAACGCCACATCGTCGTGGACACCATGGGCCTGCTCCTGGCCGTCATGATCACCGGCGCGCACGTCAACGACCGCACCATCGCCCGTGACCTGCTCTGGCGCACCCGGCTGTTCCACCCCCGCCTACGCCTGCTCTGGGCAGACGGCGGCTACATCGGCACCCTGAGCACCTGGGCCCGCCACGCCCTCGACCTCACCGTGCACCTGGTCCACAAACTCCCCGGACAACACACCTTCGTCGTGCTGCCCCGACGCTGGGTCGTCGAACGCACCTTCGCCTGGATCAGCAAGAAACGCCGCTGCGTCCGCGACTACGAACACCTACCCACAAGCCACGCCGCCTTCGTCACCTGGGCCATGATCCACGTCATGGTCACCCGCCTGGCCCGACACACGAAACCGGCCCAGGCAACCCACACCTGAGCCGGAATCTCAAACACTCACTTAGAACTCCTAACCCCGATGATTCGCCGGTGACGGCCGCTTGTTCGACCAGGCCCGCAGCTATCGACCAATGTTGATGGAGTGCGTGGTCTGGGCGGGGGCGGCGGCGAGGTGCGTCTGTGGCAGCACCACGACGTGCTGACCTGCCAGGTCAGCGACAACGGGCCCGGGCTGGGCGAGATTGCCGTCGCGCTGCCGTCGCCTGTTGGTTTCCGAGCGTCGGCAAGGTGTGACGCATCAGCTGACCGGCCACAGCCCTGGCCCGGTATGCGGTGACCAGGCGATCATGGCCGGAAAGCAGGCCCGGATGGCGCGCCCAGCTACCCAACGGCTGTCGAGACGGCACAGCGCAGCAGAGGAGTGGTATGTCTGACGAGCTCGGCGTGACAGGCACTCCCGCGTTCGTGCGCGGCTCACCGTGTGACGTCGCGGTGATCGGAGCGGGCATGGTCGGCTTGTCCACGGCCTGGTTCCTGCAGGAAGCCGGCGCACGGGTGACGGTCTACGAGCGTCATCACGCTGGCGCCGGCTCGTCGTGGGGCAACGCCGGCTGGCTGACCCCGGGGCTGACCGCCCCACTGCCGGAACCTGCGGTGCTGCGTTACGGTCTACGCGCGGTGCTCAGCGCCCGATCCCCGGTGTACCTGCCGCTGCGGGCCGACCGTGACCTGTGGCGTTTCCTGCTGTCGTTCGTGTTCTACAGCACCGCCCGGCGGTGGCGACGGGGCATGGCCGCCTACGTCCCCCTCAACGAGCGCTGCCTGGATGCCTTCGATGCCCTCGCGGCCGGCGGTGTGAGCGCCGTGACGACGCCGGCGGAACCCTTCCTGGCCTGCTTCGCCCGCGAGCGTGACAGCCGTGGGCTGCTGGACGAGCTGGAACAGATGGGCGACGCCGGTCAGGACGTCACCTTCCGCCCGGTGACCGGACAGGTGGTCCGATCGATGGAGCCCGTTCTGAGCGACCGGGTCGGTGCCGCCGTCCAGATTTTCGGGCAGCGGTACCTGAACCCTTCCGAGTTCATCCCGTCGCTGGCGGATGCGGTCCGGGCCCGCGGCGGCCGCATCCTCGACAACAGCGAGGTGACCGGTCTGCAGCCGGCAACCACGGACGTCCGCGTCACCGGCCCATTCGGGCAGCAGCGCCGCCATGACGCTGTGGTCATCGCCACCGGAGCGGCCTTCGGTGAGCTGGCGGCACGCTTCGGCGTACGTCGCCCGGTGCAGGCCGGGCGCGGCTACAGCTTCAGCGTGCCTGTCGAACGGATGCCCGCCGGCCCGCTGTACTTCCCGGCGCAGCGGGTCGCCTGTACTCCGTTGGGCAGCCGGTTGCGGGTAGCCGGGATGATGGAGTTCCGCCGGCCCGCCGACGAGTTGGACCCGCGACGCATCACCGCCGTCGTCGACGCGGTGCGGCCGTTGCTCAACGGGGTGAACCTTGATGACCGTCGCGACGAGTGGGTCGGTTCCCGGCCGTGCACTCCTGACGGCCTGCCGTTGATCGGCGCGACCGCCGCGCCGCGGGTGTTCGTCGCCGGTGGCCATGGCATGTGGGGCATCGTCCTGGGGCCGATCACCGGACAGTTGGTGGCCCAAGCGGTGCTCAAGGGTGAGGTGCCCGCGGAGCTGGCGCCGTTCGACCCGCTGCGCTAGCGGGTGCGTCAGCGCTGCCGAAGCCCCTGCCGAACGTCCGGAACGATCAATTCAAGGTGGTCCGATGCTGGTGGCGAGCTCTCGCTCGCACACCGTCACTGCGTTGGCGGCGTTCAAAGCTGTCCATCTCACGGCCCCGCGGCCGATCGCCGCAGTTTCCGACGGTTGCTCCTCGAGCAGGACGGCGACTGGGCAACGCAGCCCGCAGCCGTCGGGTCGAGACCCACGGCGAGCGAGGTAGTTCACGACACCCACCGATCGCCAGGGCGAAGCCGTTCGAGCTTCCGCCCTCTTGCTTCCCGAAGCACTTTCGGCCTCCCGACCAAAAAGCGGTACATGAGCGTCGACATCGAAGTATCCGATCAGGGCTGGCTCGCCGGCCTCCGTGCGTCGCTGAGCGAGGACTTCGCCGCCCAGACGACCGGCTCAAGGAACTGACGGAGATTTCGGCCGACACCGGCGACCCCGGCGAAGCACACAACCGGGCGGCACTGGTGACGGCCACCCGGCACAACCTCGAACAGGTCACCGGTGCGCTGCGACGCATCGCCGAGGGCAGCTACGGCCGCTGCGAAAAATGCGGCGGCCTCATCCCCGCCGAACGGCTCGAAGTGCTACCGCATACCCGGTTCTGCGTCCCCTTCCAGCAGAAACACAAGGGCTGACGGAATGCCGCGGCAGCGGCCGCGCCGGCCTCGTCGCCGGCGCGGCCGCTGATCATGGCAGCACTCAGCCCCGTCACCCGGCAGCCGGATGGCGGGGCTGCCGAGTGGTTGTGACATCCACGTCGATGACGTCCAGGATGCCCAGCAGTCCCGCCAACGCGATCGCCTCGCTACGCGAAAGGGTCAGGCTGCAGGTGGCATCGGGATCGTCGCTGACGCCGTGGATCAGCTCGCGTCGACCGCCGGCGTAGTGGGTGACAACGCCGACCCGATGACCGGTGACGGTGGTGAATGCGTGGCACTCTCCGATGCCCGGCAGCGGTGTGAATTCGACGTCCATGACAAACTCCGGAAGAAGATGACCGCAACCGCGGCCGGGAAGTGGATACGGATGCGGGACCGGCCCACGTCAGCTCGTGAGTAGCCGGCGCAGGCCGGTGAGCGTGGCCAGCGGCGGTTCGGCGGGCATCGTGATGGAGCGGCCGGTCAGCGCGGCCAACCTCGCGGCGGCTCCGGCGGCGGTCGCACCACCACCGGTGAGCAGCAGCCGCCGCTGACCACCCCGCGGACGGTCGAGACGGCGCACACAGTCGGCGATCGCCGGGATCCGGTCGACGGATCCGGCGTCATCGACACGCTCCGCCGCGACGATGCTGCGGTCACAGATGCGTGCCACTTCGGTACGTCCGGATCCGATGTCCACCACGACCACGTCACCGCCCGGGTCAGGACGGCAGGCCAGAGCAGCCGCGAGTGGCTCCTCCACTGCATTGACCCGTCCACCGACGGCACGGCGGACCGCGGCGACAAGCACGTTGCGCTGGCGCAGGGTCGCGGTCGCCGGCACACCGACCAGTACGGGATAGGCGGTGTCGGAAGGTAGGCGGAGATCGGCGGTCAGCAACCGGAGCAGGTGCACGCAGGCGAAGAAGTCGCGCACCACGCCGTTGCGCACCGGCCACGTGGCGGTCACACCGCGGGTCTGAGCGGTCAGCGCGGCTCGTCCGGCCACGTGCCGGTCGGTGCTGGGGCGGCAGAGCACCGTCGGTTCAGTGATCACCGTTCCAGCCTGCGGCGTCCACAGCCGGACGGTGGACGTTCCGAGGTCAAGGGCAAGGCACGACTGTACGCCCGGACGAGCGTAGGCGCCGGCGGTCAGCATGTCGTCCACCCGGGTACGTCGGGGACCAGGTGTCGAGGGCTAACGAAGGGAAGCGACGTCGCCGGCAGGTCAATGGGCATGCAGAAGCGAAAGTCATGAATGAAGGTTGGCATGGTGCTCCCAGCCAAGGGGCAGCGTCGTGTCCGACGCCGCGCAACGGGCGGCTTCAGGCGGTGAGCGTCCACGTCGGCGGGGCCCGGTCCGCCGACCACGCCGGTACACAGCCCGGGACCGCACAGCGGGTCAGCCGGAAGACGATGCACAACCCGATGTCCCGGGCGGTGGACACGACCAACACCAGCACAGCCCAGACGAGCAACGTCGGCACCGCAACTCGCCGGCCGACGCCCCCGAAGCCGCGCCCGTCATCCATGTCGGCCACCATAGCCGTCCAGAACAGGAAGGGCCACGACAGCACTCAAGCGGTCGACCGAGGTCTCGGTCATCCGGCCCGCACCGCAGCCAGTGACCGCGGGCCGGTTGCCGGGCATCGGCAACGAGCGCGACGAAGTTGCGCCGGATCCGACCGCTTTCACTGAGCTGTTCAGCGGCGACGACGGGATTCGGTAAACGCTTGTATCAATGAGCCATTTTCATCCTGCGTAGCGGTCGGCTTCGACGCGGTGCAGGACGAGGATGGCCTGCACGATCGCGGTCGCTCGGCGTGGGCAGCAGCGCAGCTTGACCAGGATTTTCCAGGTCTTGAGGGTGGCGATCGCGCGTTCGCCGCGGGCGCGGATCTTCGCGTGCGCTCGGTTGACGGCCTTCTGCCGGCGTGACAGCTTCGGCCGGAAGCGGCGCCGCTTGAACGGGGTGCGCACGCTGCCGGGGGCGCCTTGATAGCCCTTGTCCGCGAAGGTCATCACGTCGGTGCTGGCCAGGGCGTCGATGATGCCGTGGGTGCGGGCGGCGGTCAGGTCGTGCGTCGAGGCGGGCAGCGCGGCCGAGGCCCAGACGAGACGCCCGGCCGCGTCGGCGATGACCTGCACGTTCACGCCGTGACGCTTGTGTTTTCCGGAGTAGTACGGCTTCTGGTTGGCGACCCGGTCGATCGGGATCAGGGTGCCGTCGAGGATTGCGTAGGCGAGCAGACGGATCCTGGTCATGGCCGTGGCCAGGTCGTCGGCGGTCGCGGCGAGCAGGTCGATGGCCTCGCGGACATAACGCCAGGCGGTCGTGACGCCGATGTCGAATCCGGCGGCCAGGCGGGTGTAGGTGTCGCCGTTGCGCAGGTGGGCCAGGGCGAGCAGGGCTTGCCGGCCGGGGTCGAGGCGTCGCCACCGAGACCGTTGCTGCTGGCGGCGGGTTCGGATGAGGGCGGCGAGGTGGTTCAGGCTGCGGGTGGACAACGGAATCGCGGCAGGGTAAGACAGCACAGCGAGGCTCCCGGTTGGGGCATCTGATCTTGGTCGATTGCTGTCTTACCGGGAGCCTCGTCCTACCTGGACAGCGGCCTCCCACACCGCCCGTGACCTGCGCCGTCACGATGAAAATGGCTCAATGGAAGTGATCGGTGTAACCGTGCCCGCGAACGTCCTCTCGTCCGACCAGCGCGCTGCCGGTATGTGTCGCTCTGCCCCGCAGACCGCGGTCGCGATTGGCCTCGGCAGCAGCTCGATCGGCGTCTGGGCGGCGCACCGCGGCACCATCAGCGCGCCGTGCGGGGACGCGTCTACCTCCGCCGGTTCTCTGATCCGGCGCGGCTGTATCGTCGACGCCGACGGCTGCGTGATCCTGCTGTCCCACTTGATCCGCCTTTTCAGCGAACCGGTGCCTCCGGCGGTGTCGTCGCGGCCTGCCGCCCGGTCCTAGCCGGCGAACACGACCAGACCGTGATGCGCCGCGTCGTCGAGACGGTCCTCGCACCCTCCCGCCTGGTGTTCATCGACACCGTGCGCGCCGCCGCGATCGGCTCGGGAGCAGCCGGCAGCCTGCTGGTCACCGACGTCGGAGCCCAGCTGACCGAGGTCGCCCTGCTGCACCACAGGCGGGTCGCAGCACGGCCGTGATCTCCGGAACCGACCCCCGGCGGCGAAGCACGCCAACCGCCTGCCGCCGTACCGCCTCACACTCGCCCACCGCGCGGACAACCCACCTCATCGAAATGCCCCATCACCCGGGCCCGCGGTGATTAACGGTGACGACCACGCTGACAGGCCGAGTTGCAATGAACGAGTTGACCTTTCAAGATCCAGAACGGACCGTCCAGCGGTAACGGCGTTCCGGCCGTCCGGTGTTTCCGTACCTGAGTGTTACTGCGGCCCGGCCGACTACGGCGAAGTGTTCGAGGTAACGGCGGGCACTGACTCGGGAGATGCCGATCTGATGCGCACACTCGGCGGCGGAGAGGGTTCCCGCTTGCTTCCGGAGGATCTCCTCCACCAGTCCGGCAGTCTCTGGGCTGAGGCCGCGGGGGAGAGCGGACGAGCCGGTGATCGGGCTGCTCGACGTGAGCGCCCGGTCGATATCCCCCTGGTCGCAGACCATGCTCTTCGAGAGAGTGCTGCGCCGCGCGGCATACTGCTCGAGCCTGCCCCGCAGTTCCTCGAAGCTGAATGGTTTGAGAAGGTAGTTGACCGCGCCGTACCGCACCGCCCGGCGTACATTGTCGCTCTCCCGGGCAGCGCTGATAACGAGGACATCGCAGTCATGCCCGGCGGTGTGCAGCCTGGCGACCACGTCGAGGCCGAACATGTCCGGAAGGTGCAAGTCGAGCAGCACCAGGTCTGGGCGCAACTGCTCCACCGCGGCGATTGCCTCTTCCCCGGTGCTCGCGGTTGCCACGACCCGGAAGTCTTCGAGCCGTTCGACGAAACCGCGATGGATCCGGGCCACCCTGAAGTCATCATCAACGATCAGCACGTCGATCACGGCCCTGCCTCCAGCGGCGCTACCGACATTCGCGCGGTGAACATCGCGCCCTCCTCGGTGTTCGTCACTGCGACCTCACCACCGCGGCGGTGACAGACCATGCGGGTGAGCGCGAGGCCGATACCCCGTTCACCGCCCTCTGCCGCTTTCGTCGTGAAACCGTGGGCGAACACTTCCTGCGCCAGTCGGGGAGCGATCCCCGGCCCCGAGTCGCGGACGACGATTTCGATCGATGCGGAATCCTGACGCAACTCGACTTCTACCCACTGGTTTCCGGCGCCCGGCCTGCCGTTGATGTCCGGGCAGGCGCCCGAGTCCGCGGGGGAGACATTCCGGCCTCCTGCGACGGCTTCGACGGCGTTGTCCACGAGGTTGCCCAACACCGTACCCACATCGGCTGATACCGCCATGTCCAGCCGGCCCAACCTGGTCCGCTCAGAGATCCGCAGTTCCACGCGGCGCTCGGCGGCGACCGCCGATTTGGCCGTGAGCAGAGCTGCCACCGCAGTGTCGTGGATCCGGCTCGTCACCGCGAGGTCCAGGGAGGCGCGATGCCGGCTGAGCGCCTCGACATACCGGACCACCTCCTCGTGCTCACCGATCTGGATCAGCCCGGAGATGGTGTGCAGCTGATTCGCGAACTCGTGTGTCTGTGCGCGCAGCGACTCAGTGGTACTGCGAAAGGAACCGATCTCCTGCTCCAGGCGGGCCAGCTCGGTCCGGTCCCGCAGTGTGGTGACCGAGCCGAGCCGCCGGCCGTCCTTGTTCACCCTCATCCGGCTCATCACGAGCACCCGGCCGCCCCGCACCACGACCTGGTCCCGCGTCTCCCGCGCGCTGCCCGCCCCCGTGAGTACGTCGCGTAGCCGGCCCTCGATCCGTAGCTCCGACAGGCTGCGGCCGAGGCAATGTTCGGGCAGGTCGAGCAATCGGCGGCCGACAGAGTTGACCAGCGTGACCCGGTGTTGCGGATCGAGCGCGATGACCCCTTCGGCTAGGCCGTGCAGCAGCGCTTCCCGGTGCTCTGCCAGACCGGCGATCTCCCGCGGTTCGAGGCCGAGGGTCTGCCGCTTGATGCGCCGGGCCAGCAGCCATGATCCGAGCACTCCGAGGGCGCTGGCTATGCCGAGGTAGGTGAAGAGGTAGGACGAAGCGCCGACCAGCCGTTGCCACCAGGACGGAAGTGCCTCGCCGACCATCACCACGCCCAGATGCCGCCCGAGGTTCTCCTTCTTGCGGTCGCCCAGGACCGGCACCTGCGCCACCAGCTCGCGTGCCCCGCCCACCGCCAGCTCACCGAACCAGCTCCGACCGCCGGCGACCCTCGGATCACCGAGCACCATGAGGCTGCCCACCAGCGTCGGGTTGGTGGAGGTGACTATCCGTCCGCTGTCATCGGCGACGCTGACGGTGGTCACGTTCGCCTGAACCGGCAGGTTCTGCACCAGGGACGCGATCGTCTCCCCGGGCGCCGGCCGGTCGAGGCGGTCCCGTAGCAGCGGGTTCCCGGCGAGTTGTTCGCCGAGGGCAGCAACACGGCGGCCTTCGACCCGGTTGAAGGTGGCCGCCGACTGCGCCAGCGACACGGCCGCCACCGCTGCGAGCACCACGACAATGATCGCGAGTTGGAGAGCGAGCAACTGCCCGGCGAGCGTACGACGCCGAGGCATGACCGCGACCACAAAGACCTCAACTTCCGCTGGTGACACAAGGCAGACGGGGACCCTGCGTCGGGGTCATCATCTTGCCGCCGGTCTGAATCGAAACGGAAGAGAAACCTGATGGCAACCAGAAGAAAAGCGCTACTCATGGGCGTCTCCGCAACCATGGCGCTTGCCCTGGTGGGCTGCGGCGCCACGGCAGAAGAGGGCGAGGCGGGCGCCGGCGGCGACGGCAAGCCGATCACCGGTCTACGCATCATGGTGCCGAACAGCCCCGGTGGTGGATACGACACCACGGCCCGCACGGCGGCGAAGGTGATGGAGGATGCCAAGATCGCCGCTGGCGTGCAGGTGTTCAACCTGCCCGGAGCGGGCGGCACGGTCGGACTGCAGCGCATCGTGAACGAGAAGGGCAACGGCAAGCTCGCGATGCAGATGGGGCTGGGGGTGGTCGGCGCCTCGTACACCTCGAAGTCGTCGGCCACACTGACCGATACCACCCCGCTGGCCAAAATGATCGAGGAAGCAGGCGCGGTCGTCGTGCCGAAGAACTCGCCGTACCGGACGATCAACGACTTGGTCACGGCCTGGAAGGCCAACCCGGAGGGCCTCGCTGTCGGCGGCGGCTCGTCTCCCGGCGGCCCCGACCACCTGCTGCCGATGCAATTGGCCAAGACCATCGGCATCGACCCGCGACAGGTCAACTACATCTCGTACGACGGCGGAGGCGAGCTGCTGCCAGCCCTGCTCGGAGGCAAGGTGGCCTTCGGCGCAAGTGGGTTCGGGGAGTTCCTCGATCAGGTCGAGGCCGGGCAGCTCCGGGTTCTCGCGGTGACCAGCGAAGCGCCTGTCGACGCGCTTCCGGAGGTACCGACCCTGAAGTCCGCAGGTATCGACCTCGTCTTCACCAACTGGCGGGGCATCGTCGCACCACCCGGCATCAGCGACGCCGACAAGAAGCTGTGGATCGATGCGTTGACCAGGATGCACGACTCCGCCGAGTGGAAGACCGAGCTCACCAAGCGGGGCTGGACCGACGCGTTCGTCACAGGCGATCAGTTCGCCGCCTTCCTCACCCAGCAGGACAAGTCGGTGGCTGACCTGCTCAAGCAGCTCGGCCTGGCATGACCGGCCGGCCGAGCCGATCGGATCGGGACGGCGGTTCGCCGTCTCGGTTCCCGGCGTTGTCTGACATCCCGATCCAGCCCGCGCCCGAGCCGTCGGACGCGGTACGAGCGGCCGACGCTCCGCGTTCCGCAGCGGATGCGTCGAAGCCGGACCGCGCACAGTACGTCGTCTGCGTCTTCCTGGCGCTGGTCGGGATCATGGTTGTCGTCGACGCCACCCAGATCGGTCAGGCGGTGAGCAGCACCGACCCGCTCGGCCCACGGCCGGTGCCGATCCTGCTCGGAACGCTGCTCATGGTCGTCGCGGTGGTCTACGCCGTGGATGTGGCCCGTGGCGGCGTCGGTGAGCCGGAGGCCGGCGAGGACGTCGACCTGGCCACCCCTATCGACTGGCGCACCGTCCTGCTTCTCGTCGCGGCGTTCCTGACCAACGCAGTGTTGATCGAGCCACTCGGCTGGGTGATCAGTGGCACGTTGCTCTTCTGGGGTACGGCGTTCGCGCTCGGCAGCCGCGACCACGTCCGGAACCTGCTGATCGCCGTGGGGCTCTCGCTCATCACGTTCTACACATTCGCCATCGGGCTCGGCATCAACCTGCCCGCTGGCGTGCTGCGAGGAATCCTGTAGATGCAGAACCTCCATTCGCTTCTCTACGGGTTCGCCCACGTGGCGACGCCGATGAACCTGCTCATCGCGCTTCTCGGTGTCACCATCGGCACTGCGGTCGGTGTACTACCGGGCATCGGCCCCGCGATGACAGTGGCGCTGCTGCTGCCGGTGACGTACGGCATGGAGCCCACGCAGGCCTTCATCATGTTCGCCGGCATCTTCTACGGCGGAATGTACGGCGGATCGACCACGTCGATCCTGCTCAACACTCCCGGTGAGTCCTCGTCGGTGGTGACCGCGATCGAGGGCAACAAGATGGCCAAGGCCGGCCGGGCAGCGCAGGCGCTGGCCACCGCCGCGATCGGGTCGTTCGTCGCCGGAACCATCGCCACCCTGCTGCTTGTGGTCATCACCCCGCCGGTGGTCCGGTTCGCGGTCAGCCTCGGCGCGCCGGACTACTTCGCCCTGATGCTGCTGTCGTTCGTCGCCGTCACCTCGGTGCTGGGCGCCTCCCGGATACGCGGTTTCGCCTCGCTGCTGATCGGCCTGGTCATCGGAGTGGTGGGGATCGACAGGGTGACCGGTCAACAGCGGCTCACCTTCGGTGTGCCGCAGCTCGCAGACGGCATCGACGTGGTTGTGGTGGCTGTCGGGATCTTCGCCGTGGGCGAAGCACTCTGGATCGCCGCGCATCTCCGACGCCGTCCGGCCGAGGTGATCCCGGTCGGCCGGCCGTGGATGGGCCGCGACGACTGGCGCCGGTCCTGGAAGCCCTGGCTGCGCGGCACCGCTTACGGATTCCCGTTCGGGGCGCTACCCGCGGGCGGCGCTGAGATACCCACGTTCCTGTCGTATGCCACCGAGAAGAAGCTGTCCAAGCACCGGGACGAGTTCGGTCGGGGAGCGATCGAAGGCGTTGCCGGCCCCGAGGCGGCCAACAACGCGTCCGCCGCCGGCACGCTGGTACCGATGCTCGCCATCGGCCTGCCCACCAACGCCACCGCCGCGGTGATGCTGGCCGCCTTCGAGCAGTACGGCATCCAACCCGGCCCGCTGCTCTTCGAGCGGGAGTCGGGTCTGGTCTGGACGCTCATCGCCAGCCTCTTCGTCGGGAATCTGCTGCTGCTGGTGCTGAATCTCCCGCTCGCGCCCGCCTGGGCGCGGCTGCTTCGGATTCCTCGACCGTATCTCTACGCCGGCATCCTCTTCTTCGCGTCGATGGGCGCGTACGCCGTCAACGCACAGCCGTTCGACCTGTTCCTCCTGCTCGTACTCGGCCTGCTCGGCTTCGGCCTGCGCCGGTTCGGGCTGCCGATCCTGCCGCTGATAGTCGGGGTGATCCTGGCTCCGCGCGCCGAACTGCAGGGCCGCCGGGCGTTGCAGCTGTCCGGTGGAGAGTGGCACGGGCTGCTGGGCGGCTGGGTGTCGGGTCTGATCTACACCACAGTGCTGGTGGTGCTCTTCTGGCCGTTGGTCCGGCGGTTCGTCCTCCGCCGGCGTGCAAGGATGGTGACAGAGTGACCGTTCTGGTGGGATACGTTCCATCCCCGATGGGAATGGCGGCCCTGCAGGCCGCGATCGGACAAGCGCGATTCCGCGACGAGCCGGTGCTCGTGGTGAACACCTCGCGGGGAGATGCCTACGTCGATCCCTGCTTCGCCCAGCAGCCCGAACTGGACGCGGTGACCCGCGAGCTGACCGCGTCCGGGGTACCGTTCGCGATCAGGCAGCTCATGCAGGGTCGGGACGCCGCCGAGGAGATAGCCGATCTCGCCGAGGCGCAGGACGTGTCGTTGGTAGTCATCGGAATCCGGCATCGAAGCCCGATCGGCAAGCTGATCCTGGGCTCGACGCACAGGAGATCCTGCTCCGGGTCT
Source organism: Micromonospora sp. HB375 (assembly GCF_017872985.1). NCBI lineage: Bacteria > Bacillati > Actinomycetota > Actinomycetes > Micromonosporales > Micromonosporaceae > Micromonospora > Micromonospora sp. HB375. Next base: position 1,936,546 of record NZ_JAGGJO010000001.1, read on the forward strand.
CCTGCCCGGTCCTCGCGGTGAAGGCCGCGACACCACGACGGATATCTCGAGCAGCGGGGCCGTCCCGCTGGCCTCTCCCCAGTGAGCCGTAGCCGCCGGGTCACCACCCCGAGCCCAATGACGGTTCATGAATGCTCGCGAAGCTTCCGCCCGCCATTGCCACCGAGACTGCGACGCTTTCTTGACGACATGCCCTCGCGCGAGGACGGGGGAGTAGCGACTACCCGGCCTGAACCCGGATGGATAGGGTGCACGCATGGATCTGGAAATCCGGCATCTGAGAGTCGTTTGCGCGATCGCCGATACCGGAAGCATCTCGAAAGCAGCATCCAGACTGGGGATCTCGCAGCCCTCCGTCACGACCCTGCTTCAGCGTGTCGAACGGATGGTCGGTCATCAGATATTCCAGCGCGGGCGCGGTGGCGCTCGATCCACCACCTTCGGAGAGCAGTTCCTCCAACGAGCCCGCCTATTGGTCGCCGAAATGGACGCGTTGGGGGGAAGTATCGCCGGCCCGGCGGGCACGATCCGATTTGGATCGGTGCACATGGAGTGCGTCTCGTCTCTGTTTCATTGTCTGGAGACGAGCTTCCCGGATATCTCCTTCTCCATGTGCGTCGAGCCGTCCAGCCTGAGGCTCGCCCAGCGACTGGTGCACGGCGACCTCGATGTGGCAGTGCTGGCGATTGCGGAGTCCCATCAAATTCCACTCCCGCAGGAACTAGGTGAGCGGGTGCTCGCGTCGGCAATCCCGGTGTACGTCGCTGTCTCCAGCGCCCACCGGGCGGCGGGTCTTCGGGAGATCCCCCTGGAAGGGCTCAAAGAAGAGGCATGGATCAGGCCGCCCGGCGGAGAGGACGGTTCCCTGTCCGCCTTCTGGCAGGCGGCCCGCAAGGCAGGCTTCACCCCGCGAATCCAGTTCGACGTGCCCAGCGGCGGCGGGCGGCAGCTCGTCGGCTCCGGACGCGCCGTTCAGCTGGTGGAGCCGACCTCCCATGGCGGTCCGGGAGTCGCAGTCGTTCCCCTCGCCGGGGAACCGCTGCGCATGCACCTCACGCTCTGGTGGCATCGCCGTCGCATGAGTGCCGAACAGGCCGACCGCCTCTTCGAGGTTATCCTCGGCACCTACTCGACGTTCGCGATGGAGAGCCCCGTTTTCCAGCCGCGCTGGTCGAGGCACCCATCAGCTTGTCTGACGGCGCCTCGCGACGACGAACAGCACTCTCATCGACCAGCAAGCACGCCCCGGTGCGCGGAGGGATCGACGACCGCTATCCCGCCGAGGCGGCGGTCCGCTTGAGCCGATCGTGTGCGTCGTCGTACGCGGCAGCAGGATGGGGGACCAGCCGTCTCCCGATCGCGGCGAGAAGCGTGTAGTTCGCGTCGCGCACGTTGCCGAGGGCCGACCGCCCTGCCTGCGAGACGAGCTGATGAGCGTCCAGCATCTCCAGCCCCGCCAAGGATCCGACCCAGCTCACCAGATCCTGGTGAGCTATTCGATAGGCGTCATCGAGAGGACGGGCGCAGCCGATCGACATGAGATCGAGGTCGGTCTCCAACCGTGGCCAACTGGTTTGCCATCCCTTGATCACCTCAATGGCGACAGTGGTGACGGTAGCGATCGCCACACCGGCGGGACAGGCCTGGCCGTGCCCCTGGCGAGCGTAGCCGTCACCGAGCGCAAGCATCGCCCCGTGAACGTTGACACCCAGGTACAGGGTCGCGCCCGCACGCGCCTCGGGGATGTCGAGCTTCCCGCCGTAGAAGTCAGGCACCATGGTGGACCGAGCCTCGAGTCTCCCGGGAGACACGCCGATGGTGCCGATAGTCGGCTCCAGCGGCAGGTCCACCGCATGGTCCGTTCTCGTCGACTGGAACCGGACCGTTCCAGCCCGACGATCTATCTCGTAGAACCAGACCCGCGCCTCGACCGGTGCGCCAAGCGCGAGCGCTCGCACACCGGATCCGAGCGCGCCGATGTGTGGAGGCGTGGACGACACCCCCCAGTCTCGCGCGGGAACGATCGAGACGATGTGGATGGCGAGTGTGTCACCGGGCTCGGCCTCCTCGATCAGGAAGGGTCCGGAGACCGGATTCAGATGCGGCGTCTCCAACATCCAGGACGACAGGTCGGACACACTGCGAAGCCGGCCACCGAAGCAGTCCTCGGTGTACACCTCCAGCACGTCACCGGAGCGCAGATGCGCGACTGGTATCCGACCCCCGAACGTGTAAGCGAGTTGTCGCTCGGCGGGCCGATGACCGATCTTCCCCATGACATCACACTCGTCCCTCGTCATGCTGCTTCGTCTGGTAACGGCCCGCCGGACCACGTCCCTTGCCGCAACGCATCGCGGTCCTCCATGAAGTGCGCCGCGGCGCGGCCCAGAACGATCGGCGATCAACGCGCCGCATCGCTCCCGGATGTCTGCGTGATCTGCTCCCGCGCCGGAACCGGTCGCAACGAGACTCCCCGCCCCCGAGCGGTGTGCAGGTATTTCGTGCCTGTCGAGCGCTCGCCCAGCTTGCGCCGCAGACGGGACAGCAGGACGTCGAGGGACGCCGCCGACGGCAGGCCCTCCGCGCGGATCCTCGTCCGGAGCTGCGACCGTGGCACCACCCGGCCGGGGTGCTCCGCAAGATAGGCGAGAAGCTCGAACTCGGTACGTGTCAGCGCCACGGGTCGTCCGTCCACTGAGACGCTGCGACCTGCCACATCGATGCGAAGAGCGCCGACCTCGGACGGCGCCGGAGGCGGTGCCGGCGGAACCCGGCGCAGCAGAGCGCGGACGGAGGCGTCAACCACCGCGGGTGGACACGGCTTCGGCAGGAATCCGTCTGCGCCGGCGCGCAGCATGCGGACGACGTCATCATCGATACTCCTGATGCTGTGTGCCAGAACCGGGCGGCGGGACGCGACACAAAGCAGGCGCATCAGCAGCAGCCCGTCCACCGCCGGCACGACCGGGTCCACGATCACGACATCCGGCCTCCGGTGGGTGTGGCAGGTCAGGTCGGACAACGTCCGCCCGCTCTCATGGAGGGCGATCTCGGTGACCAGATGACCGAAGCGCGTCAACTGATCGCCGAGTAGCCGCCGATAGCGATGGTCCTCGTCGATGAGCAAGATGGTCGCCATGGTTGCCGTCCGGTGTCTGAATCGTGAACACCTGGACGATCGCACGACCGGACCGCCCGCTTTCATGTCATCTGTCCATCACGTCGCCTGATCGATCCGACGACCCTCGACGCATCGCTCACAGGTTCCGGTAAGGCCCAGGCGGGCCACCCTGACCGCCCGCTGTGGACTCGTTGTGGCCGCCGGAACCGCCTGGCTAGCGTCCACCCCCCAAGCATCCATCGAAGTGCGTCAGCGCCTTTGCTGGATCACACCCTCGCCCATGAGGAGAGAGCATGTCTGGACACCCATTGCGGCGAAGACTAGGTCAGCTGTTCGGCGCGCTCACCGCGCTGACGCTCGCCTGCGGCGTCATCGCGCCGCCGGCCGCCGCGAACTCGGCGAGGCCCGTGCCACCCGGGCAGCAGGCCAGGAAGGCCGATGCGGCACCGCCGGCAGCGGGCGATGCGACTGTTCGGGGCAAGGACCGGGTAGACCATGTGAGCGAGCAGGCGCTCCCCGTACACAAGCGCCCGCCGCAGCCGGCCGCGAAGGACGCCGCCCGTGTCGACTACGACCGCCCGGCAACCCCGAAGCGACGCGCTCGGCCGTCGGACGCCGGGTCTCGCGCCGCCGCTGCCGCCTGCAGCACCGCAGACTTCACCAGCCGAACGGGGTCGGCGCTGGTCAGCCAGATCAAGGGATCCACGGTCGACTGCATCAACAGCCTCTTCAGCCTCTCCGGCAGCGATGCCTACAACGCCTTCCGCGAGGCGCAGATGGCAAGCGTCGCGTACGCGGTGCGCGACGGCTCGCCCGGCTACCCGGGTAACCCCTCCACCGGCATGCCCCAGCTCGTTCTCTACCTGCGGGCCGGCTACTACGTGCAGTGGTACGACACGAGCGTCGGAACCTACGGGCCGGCACTGCAGACCGCGATCCGCTCAGCGCTCGACGCCTTCTTCGCGAACCCACGCGCCTGGGACGTGACCGACGCCAACGGTGAGACCCTGGCGGAGGCGGTGACGCTCATCGACAGCGCACAGGAGAACGCCCGATACCTGTTCGTGGTGAACCGGCTCCTGACCGGCTTCAACTCGTCGTACACCTCGTCCTGGTACATGCTCAACGCGGTCAACAACGTCTACACGGTGCTGTTCCGAGGCCACCAGGTGCCCGCGTTCGTCTCCGCCGTGCAGGCCGACCGCACCGTGCTCGACAACCTGTACAACTTCGCCAACACCCACGCCGGTCTCCTCGGCACCGACAACGGCTACCTCACGTCGAACGCGGGCCGGGAACTCGGACGATTCCTGCAGCACGCCCCACTCAGTCCCATCGTGCGGCCGATGGCGTCGGCGCTTCTCTCGCGAAGCAACATGACCGGCCCGACGGCACCGCTCTGGGTCGGCGTCGCAGAGATGACCCAGGCATACGACGTCGCCAACTGCTCCTACTACACCACCTGCAACCTCTCCGCCCAGCTGACCAGCTCTGTCCTGACGATCAACTACACATGCAGTCCGTCGATCAAGATCGTCGCGCAGGACATGACCTCGGCTGAACTGAGCCAGTCCTGCACCAGCCTGAAGGGTCAGGACGCCTACTTCCACAGCCTGGTCGCAGACAGCGGGCCGGTGGCAGGCGATGTCAACACCGACATCGAGGTGGTCGTCTTCAACTCGAGCACCGACTACCAGACCTACGCGGGCGCCATCTACGGCATCGACACGAACAACGGCGGTATGTACCTGGAGGGCAACCCGTCAGACCCCAACAACCAGGCAAGGTTCATCGCCTACGAAGCCGAGTGGGTCCGGCCGGCCTTCCAGATCTGGAACCTCAACCACGAGTACACCCACTACCTCGATGGCCGGTTCAACATGTACGGCGACTTCAGCGCCAACATCACCACACCGACCATCTGGTGGATCGAAGGCTTCGCCGAGTACGTCTCCTACTCCTACCGGAACGTCACCTACACCAGCGCCCAGAACCAGGCGGGCAACCACACCTATGCGCTGCGTACGTTGTTCGACACCACCTACAACAACGACCAGACGCGCATCTACAACTGGGGCTACCTGGCCGTGCGGTACATGATGCAGTCCCATCGGCCGGACATGACGACAGTGCTCGGATACTACCGATCGGGGGCATTCAACGCCGCCCGCACGTACCTCACCAGCACCATTGGCTCGCGCTACGACGCGGACTTCGACGCCTGGCTGACGCGCTGCGCGGCAGGGGATTGCGGCGGGAGCACCACGCCGCCCCCGACCAACCAGCCCCCGTCCGCCTCGTTCACCGTGACGACCAGTGGGCTCACCGCCACCTTCACCGACCGGTCCACGGACGCCGACGGCAGCATCGCCTCCCGGCAGTGGACCTTCGGGGACGGGAGCACCTCGTCGGCCGTCAACCCCAGCAAGACCTACGCTACGGCCGGCACCTACACCGTCTCACTGACGGTCACCGACAACCAGGGAGCGACCGCGAGATCGTCCCAGACGATCTCGGTCACGACGGGCGGCGGCACCACCGTGCCGGAATGCAGCGGCACCGACACACGGACCCTCGACCGCAACTGCCAGCGCAGTGGACGCTCCGCGACCGCGGGCAACTACGACTACCTGTACATCTACCTGCCCGCCGGCGTCAGCACCCTGACCATTGCCGTAGCCGGCGGCACGGGCAACTGCGATCTCTACTACAGTCCGTCGAGCTGGGCCACCACCAGCAACGCCACCCGCTCCTCCGCCGGGGCCGGCAACACCGAGTCGCTGGCCGTCCCCAGCCCGGCCGCCGGGTACCACTACATCAGCCTCTACGGGAAGACCGCCTGCTCTGGCGCCACGGTGAGCACGCGCTACTGAACCACATGTGATGGGTATGAGCGCGCCGCCCGGCGAGAGTCGCCGGGCGGCGCGCCCGCCTGGCCTGTGGCCGCCGCACTGCCTGCGGTCGCGTGCATAATCTCGGTCATGGGCATCGATGTGCGCCACCTGCGGGCGATCAGTGCCATCGCCGAGGCCGGAAGCGTGACCGGCGCCGCCGCCCGCCTGGGCCTGTCGCAGCCCGCGCTGACGGCCCAGGTGCATCGGATCGAGAAGACGGTCGGTGGGCCGCTGTTCGTCCGAAGCCGTACCGGTATGCAACCGACCGAACTCGGCAAGCAGGTGCTCCAGCGCGCCCGCGTCGTGCTGGCCGAGGTCGACGCGCTCGTCGAGGACTTCGGCGACCGGCACCCCATTCCGGGCCTGCTCCGACTCGGCACCGTCCACATCGCCTGCGCGGGCAGTCTCGTACGCCATGTCGCGGAAGCGTTCCCGGATCCGGAGATCGCGCTGCAGATCGAGCCGTCCTCGCGCCTGTTGGTGGAGGCACTCACCCGAGGCCAGTTGGATGCCGCGTTGCTGGGCATCCTTGAGGGCTTCGAGCTGCCGATCGGTCCCACGCTCACCAGCCGGCCGCTGATCCCCCGTTACCCGATCTTTGTCGCCATGTCCGCCTCCCACCCGCAGTCCCACCACGAGCAGGTGCGGCTGGCCGACCTGAGAAACGAATCGTGGGTGTGCCCGCCGGGGCCGGACGACGGCTCACTCGCCTCGCTGCGACGGGCCTGCCGCGCCGCAGGTTTCGAGCCGAAGATCCGGTACGAAGCGCCGAGTGGCGCCGCGCACCCACTGGTGGCCGCCGGAGACGGTGTCCGGCTGGTCGACCCGACCTGGGCCCCGGCCGCCGGGACTCGGGTGCTGCCGCTGCGCGGGGAGCCGCAGTTGCTGGCCAGGCTGGTGGTCGTCTGGCGGCGCGATGCGCTGACCCATGCAGAGAGCAGCGCCCTGTTCCAGGCCATCACCCGGGCCTACCTGGATCACGTGAACGACAACGCTGCCTTCGCCCGATGGTGGCGGGCCAATCCCCACGCCCATCCGGCAGCGTCGTAGCGATCCGACGCGATATATAGGCGTCAGCTATGGGCAGGATGATGTTGACGCGGTATGTGCGGTCACCTAACCTGCGAATGACTCACAACTACATAGACACCATTCGAACCTGCACGGGAGAGACTCCGTTCATTCGGAGCGCCGAAGGAGCAAACTCCCAAGAAACTCTCAGGCCCCATTACCGTGCAGGCGAGGTAACTCTGGAAAGCAGACGACCGTCGTCTCACCCACGGTGCAAGCCGCTGACGCAGCGGTGAAGCTCTCAGGTCAATGACAGAGCGGGAGGCAACCGACCGATCGACGCCGCGTGCGTCGGGACGAGGAGCGCCCCCGTGCACCAGGACCCTGCGGCTCTGCTCCGCTCACCTCTGCATGCATCGCACATAGAACACGGAGCTCGATTCACCGACTTCAGCGGCTGGCGGATGCCGCTCCGCTACGGAAGCGAGCTCGCTGAGCACCGCGCCGTACGCGAACAGGCCGGCCTCTTCGATCTCAGCCACATGGGTCAGCTCGAGGTGACGGGGCCGGAGGCCCCGACAGCGCTGGACTACGCTCTGGTCGGACATCTGTCTGCCGTACCGATCGGCGGCGCGCGCTACACCATGCTCTGCGACGCCGCCGGCGGGGTGCTGGACGACCTCGTTGCCTATCGCCTCGCATCGCACCGGTACCTGCTGGTCGTCAACGCCATCAACACACGCGTCGTCTATGAGGCCATCAGGACCCGTTGTGCGGACTACGCGGCCTGGGCCGCCGACCGCACGAACGAGCGGGCGATCATCGCGGTGCAGGGGCCGAGCGCCGCCCCCATCGTGGAAGCCCTGACCGGTACGGGACTCACCCGACTTCGCTACTACACCGCAGCGCTACTGGATATCGACGGTCGTCCAGCCGTCGTCGCTCGTACCGGCTACACCGGCGAAGACGGCTTCGAACTGCTCGTACACGCCGAAGACGCGGTCCGCACGTGGGAAGCAGCGCTTGTGGCCGGTCGGCGTCACGGCTTGACGCCCACGGGGCTGGCGTGCCGCGACACCCTCCGCATCGAGGCTGGAATGCCGTTGTACGGCGCAGAGATCGGCCGTGACGTCACCCCGTTCTATGCCGGGCTGGGGCGGGTGGTGTCCTTCGTCAAACCAGGCGACTTCGTCGGACGAGCCGCACTGGCCGAGGCCCACAAGAGCGGTGTCACCCGTCGGCTTGTCGGCCTCGTCGCGTCCGGGCAGAGAATTCCCCGAGCGGGCCAGCAGGTGGTGACGCTGACCGACGACGGCCACGGCGCTGATCCGGTCGGCCTCATCACCAGCGGCGCCCCTTCACCCACATTCAAGCGGCCGATCGCGATGGCCAGCATCCGTGCCGGCACTGGCGACAGCATCCGGCTGGCCGTGCAGGTCCGGGGGACCACCGAGCCGGTCGAGATCGTCCCTCTTCCGTTCTACCGTCGTCCGCGGTGATCCGCGGCCATTCCTTGCGAGGGTTCAGCGTCATGAACGTACCGGAACACCTGAAGTACAGCCCCAACCACGAGTGGGTCAACGACTCGGTTCAGCCGGCCGAAGTGGGCATCACCGCTTTCGCCGCCGAAGCGCTCGGTGATGTCATCTACGTGGAACTGCCCGAGCCGGGGAGCCAGCTCACTGCCGGTGACGTGTGTGGAGAGGTCGAATCCACGAAGTCGGTCGCGGAGCTGTACCTCCCGGTCAGTGGAGAGGTCGTCGCCGTCAACGAGGCGGTCATCGCCGATCCGGGCCTGATCGGCGCCGATCCGTACGGCAAAGGCTGGCTCCTGCGGGTCCGGTTGGCGCAGGTGCCTTCCCTGATGTCGCCGGACGAGTACCGCGCCTTCTCCGACGAGTCGCGGTAGGCCCCGATGGCAGCCATCGACGATGATCTGGCCGACCTCGACCCCGCCGTCGCCGAGGCGATCGGCCGGGAGCTACGCCGGCAGCACGAGACCTTGGGCATGATCGCCTCCGAGAATCTCGCGCCCCGAGCCATCCTCCAGGCGCAGGGATCGGCCCTCACCAACAAGTACGCGGAGGGCTACCCGGGGCGGCGCTACTACAGCGGATGCGAGCATGTCGACGACATCGAGCTCCTGGCGATCGACCGGGCCAAGCGGCTGTTCGGCGCCACCTACGCGAACGTGCAGCCGCATTCCGGATCGCAGGCGAACGCCGCCGTGATGGCTGCTCTGATCCAGCCGGGTGACACCATCCTCGGGCTCGACCTCGCTCACGGCGGTCATCTGACCCATGGCATGCGCATCAACTATTCGGGGCGGCTGTACCGGGCCGTGAGCTATCGGGTAGGCGCCGAGAACCACCTGATCGACATGGATGAGGTCCAAGAACTGGCGCGCGAGCATCGGCCGAAGCTGCTCATCGCCGGTTGGTCGGCCTACCCTCGAACGCTCGACTTCGCCCGATTCCGGCGGATCGCCGATCAGGTGGGTGCATACCTGCTCGTAGACATGGCCCATTTCGCCGGGCTGGTCGCGGCCAGCCTGCATCCCAACCCGGTGCCTCACGCCCATGTCGTCACCCTGACCACGCACAAGACCCTCGGCGGCCCTCGGGGCGGCGCCATCCTCAGCGCGTACACCGATCTCGCGCGGAGGCTGGACTCGGCGGTCTTCCCAGGCCAGCAAGGTGGTCCGCTGGCGCATGTCGTGGCCGCGAAGGCGGTGGCCTTTCGGATCGCCGGAGAACCACAGTTCCAGGATCAGCAGCGGCGAGCCCTGACCGGAGCGAAGATCGTTGCTGATCGTCTCTGCGCCGCCGAGGTCGCGAAGGCCGGCATCCGGGTGGTCAGCGGAGGCACCGACGTGCACCTGGTGCTGGTCGACCTGAGCCACGCGGATCTCGATGGCGCGCAGGCGGAGCGGCTGCTGCAAGGCGTCGGGATCACCGTCAACCGTAACGCCGTGCCGTTCGACCCCCGCCCGCCGATGGTCACCTCCGGGCTACGGATCGGCACCTCCGGTCTCGCCACCCGAGGGTTCTCCGAAGCGGACTTCATGGAGGTGGCCGACATCATCGCCGCTGCTCTGACCGCCAGGGAGGCTGACACGTCGCTACGCACGCGGGTGGCTCGCCTCGTCGATCGGCACCCCCTCCATCCCGGCCACACCTCCTGACCGTACGGGGAACCCGAGCTTCCGCGGGTGGTAGATCGCTTCGTCACGCTCTGCTGCCTGAGGGCGACGGCAGCCCCGAGAAAGGACCCCAATTGCCGAACAAGCTGTTGCTGTTGGCGGCCGGCAGTCACCGACTCCGGAGAATCGTCGCCGGATCCCCCCTGACCCGGGGTGTGGTGCAACGGTTCGTTGCCGGCGAGGTGAACGATGAGGCGATCGCAGTGGCGCGGCGCATCGTCGAATCCGGGATGCGGGTGACGATCGACCATCTCGGCGAAGGAACGACGACAGTCGAGCAGGCTGCCGCCGTACGCGACGCGTATCTCAGCCTGCTCTCCGAGATGCGGATGCCCGGTACGTCCGAGGTGTCGGTGAAACTGTCGGCGCTCGGTAGCGCGCTGCCCCACGACGGTCGCCGACACGCGTATCGGCTGACGCGCGACATCTGTGCCGCTGCGGCTGCCGCCGGCGCCACGGTGACCCTCGACATGGAGGATCACACCACGGTTGAGCTGACGCTGTCCGTGCTGGACGAACTGCGTACCGAATTTCCCTGGGTGGGCGTGGCGCTGCAGGCGTGCCTGCACCGTACCCCGGCGGACTGCCAGCGCCTCGCGTACGCAGGGAGCCGGGTGCGCCTGGTCAAGGGAGCCTACGCGGAGCCGGCGTCAGTGGCATATACGCGACGGCGTCAGATCGACGAGGCATTCGACAGGTGCCTGCGGATCCTGATGCAGGGCCAGGGCTATCCCATGGTGGCGACCCACGATCCCCGCCTGATCGACAGCGCCATCGGGCTCGCCCGCGCCGGTGGCCGGAGCACCACCGATTTCGAGGTCCAGATGCTGTACGGCATCCGCGCCAACGAGCAGAGGCGGCTTGCGGGGGAGGGGTACCGCGTGCGGGTGTATCTGCCGTATGGACAGGACTGGTACGCATATTTCACCCGCAGGCTTGCCGAGAAGCCCGCGAACCTGCTCCTCCTGGCTCGATCCTTCAAGCCTGGCGCCGCCGACTGAGCGCGACGCGGAGCTTCCGGCATCGTTCGCCGCGGACCAGGCAGCCATGGGCGGTCACGCGGAACCGAAGACCGTCGTCCATGGCGATGACAGGAGCATGCGCGCGATGATCAGTGTTTTCGATCTTTTCAGTGTCGGTATCGGGCCGTCCAGCTCGCACACGGTCGGGCCGATGCGGGCGGCTCGTACGTTCGTGGCGGGTTTGAAGGCCGACGGGCAGCTGGCCGACGTGGCGCGCGTACGGGCGGAGTTGTTCGGCTCGCTCGGTGCGACCGGGCATGGGCATGGCAGTGACCGGGCGGTGCTGTTGGGGCTGGAGGGTGAGGTTCCGGAGACCGTCGATACCGACTCGGTGGGGCCGCGGGTGGAGCGGATCCGTAGTCAGCGGCGGCTGGACCTGTTCGGCAGTCAGGGGGTCGACTTCGACCCGGACGCGGATCTGGTGCTGCACCGTCGGCGGTCGTTGCCGTACCACCCGAACGGGATGACGTTCGCGGCGTACGACGTGGCCGGGAACGAGGTGCGGACGCGCACGTACTACTCGGTGGGTGGCGGGTTCGTGGTGGACGAGGCGGCGGCCGGGGCGGACCGGATCAAGGCGGACAGCACCCGTGTGAAGCACCCCTTCCTCACCGGCGCGGAACTGCTCAAGGTCACCTCCGGGACCGGTCTGTCGATCAGTGAGGTGATGCTCGCCAACGAGGTGTCCTGGCGTAGCGAGGCGGACGTGCGGGCGGGGTTGCTGGAGATCTGGCGGGTGATGCGCGAGTGCGTGGAGAGCGGCTGCACGCGTGACGGCGTACTGCCGGGTGGGTTGAAGGTCCGGCGGCGCGCGGCGGAGATGCGGCGCGGCCTGGAGGCGGAGACCGGCGCCCAGGATCCGCTGCGTGCGATGGACTGGGTGACGTTGTTCGCGCTGGCGGTCAACGAGGAGAACGCGGCGGGTGGGCGGGTGGTCACCGCGCCGACGAACGGGGCTGCCGGGATCATCCCGGCCGTGCTGCACTACTACACCCGGTTCGTGCCGGGGGCGTCCGAGGAGGGGGTGGTGCGGTTCCTGCTGGCGGCGGGCGCGATCGGTGTGCTGTTCAAGGAGAACGCGTCGATCTCCGGTGCGGAGGTGGGCTGTCAGGGTGAGGTGGGTTCGGCGTGCTCGATGGCGGCGGCCGGGCTGGCCGAGGCGCTCGGCGGTACGCCGGAGCAGGTGGAGAACGCCGCCGAGATCGGCATGGAGCACAACCTGGGGCTGACCTGCGATCCGGTGGGTGGCCTGGTGCAGATTCCGTGCATCGAGCGCAACGCGGTGGCGAGCATCAAGGCGATCACCGCGGCCCGGCTGGCGTTGCGGGGCGACGGGGTGCACCACGTGTCGTTGGACAAGGTCATCAAGACCATGCGGGAGACCGGCGCGGACATGAAGGTCAAGTACAAGGAGACCGCGCGGGGCGGCCTCGCCGTCAACGTCATCGAATGCTGAGGGCACCTCCGCGCCGGCCGTGATTCGTCGTGCGCGAGATCAGTCGTCGCCGGCGAGGTCGGCAAGCGTGATCGGCTGCATCAGCGTACGAGACGCATGTCCCTGAAGATCCACCGAACTCACCGGCCGTCCCGCTTCTCGGGCGGTGAGGCATGCTGTGGCGTAACCACATGTTCGCCCCTGGCACCAGCCCATGCCGGCGCGGGTCAACAGCTTCGTGCCCCGGGCATCGCTCGCGGACAGTTCACGCACCGCCTGCCGAACAGCGCCTGCCGACACCTCCTCGCACCGACAGACGAGCGTCTGGTCGTCACACAGGTCGGGCCAGAACGCCGGCACGGGATGAACCGCGTGCAGAGCCGCCGCGAAACGACGCAGTCGACGCCGGATCCGTAGCAGCCGGCTGCGCTCACCCGCACGCAGCGGCTCCGCACGACCGAGAGACCGGGCGATCGCGTCCCCGGCGAGGTGCCCTTCCACGAGCGCCAGCTTCGCCCCGCCGACGCCGGTCACCTCGCCCGCTGCATACACGCCCGGTACCGAGGTCGCTTGATCCGGCCCGATCCTCACCACGAGACTGCCGTCGCGGTCCATGAATGTCTCGCATCCCAGGGCGACAGCCACCTCCACCTGCGGGGTGAAGCCGAAGCCGACGGCGAGACCGTCGCAGCCGACGTGTCTCTCGCTGCCGGGCACCACCGAGCCCAGCGGGCTGATCGCCGCCACCGTCACCCCGGTCAGCTGCTCGTCGCCGTGCGCGGCCACCACAGCCGTACGCCGCCGATACGGCACCCGACGGCGCAGCATGCGCCAGCCGTACCGGCCTGCCTCGGTCAACTTGCTCGCTGCGCCGAGAACCGCACCGACATGCCGTGCGTACCGGACAGGGTCGTTCGCCTCGTACACGCCGACCACCGTGGCGCCGGCGTCGGCCAAGCCGGTCGCGACCGGCAACAGAAACGGTCCGGTACCCCCGACGACGACGCGTCGCGCGAACACCACCCCTTGACCCTTCAGCAGGGCCTGAGCTCCACCTGCGGTGACCACCCCCGGCAGATCCCAACCTGGAAAAGGGACAACCCGGTCATGAGCTCCGGTGGCGATGACGAGTCGCCGGCCGTACACGACCGTGGAGTGCGTGTGGACGGCGAACTGCGGACCGACGTCGTCCGGGCGAGACTCGACGAACCACAGTGCCGCGTCGGGGTGGTGATGGAGCTGGTCGAACCGTGCGCGCAGACCGGCGAAGACCGCCCAGTCCGTGTGGCTGTGGGCATCCGCTCCGGATCGGTGCCGCCAGTACTGTCCGCCGGGACGCGGCCCGGCATCCAGGACGGCCACCCGGCAGCCGGCATCGGCCGCCGTGACCGCCGCGGCCAGACCGGCCGGTCCTGCACCGATCACCACCAGGTCGTACGTGCTCATGTCCTCTCCCGCCGCTCGTCCTGAGGTTCGATCACGTCACCGCTGCGGGCGACCACCAGACAGGCCCGCTGCGACGGCACACCGTTGACCGTGACGAGACAGTCGAAGCACACGCCGATGCCGCAGAAGACCCCCCGGGGTCGCCCTTCGACGCGTGTGCTCCGCCAGGATCGGATCCCGGCGGCCAGAAGAGCCGCGGCTACGCTCTGCCGCCCGTCGTGAGGGATCGAGCGGCCGTCAAAGGTGAACATGGTGACGCTCCGGTGCGAACGGTCGTAGATCTACATGCGGGCGGCGGTCGGTCAGCAGTGCCGCGATGGCGTGCCCGGTCGCCGGGGCGAGGCCGATACCGGCGCCCTCGTGGCCGGTGGCATGGTAGAGCCCCGGCACGTTCTTGTCCGCGCCGATGATCGGCAGGTGGTCCGGACTGTACGGCCGGAAACCCCGGTAGGCGCGGATCGCGGAGACGCCGGCCAGGATCGGGAACAGGCGTATCGCAGCCGCTGCGAGCCCTCTGAGCGCCGGCAGAGACATGGCCGGGTCGAAGCCGACATGCTCCCGGCTGGACCCGATCAGGATCGTGCCGGCGCGAGTCCCCTCCACCACCGGGGAGATCTCCAGCCCAGCGGTGCTGCGCTCGACGTTCGCAACGTAGCCGGCGGCGTAGACCTTGTGCCGCACGAGCTCTGGCAGCGGCTGGGTGACCAGGACGAAGCCACGTCGAGGCAGGATCGGCAGTTCGACGCCCGCCAACGCGGCGACTCTGCCAGCCCATACGCCGGCGGCGTTCACCACCCTGGTCGCTGACAGCACGCCATGATCAGTCCGCACAGCTCGAATCCCCCCGGTGCCGTCCCGGAGCAGGCCGACGACGCAGGCGCCGGTCAGTACCGTTGCCCGGGCCGCACGGAGCAGGTGTGCGGCGGCGAGCATGGGCTGGACCTGCATGTCCTGGGGATAGTGCACCGCACCGACGAGATGGGGGGACAGGTGCGGCTCGTAGCCGGGCAACTCATGCGAGGCGACGGCGTGCGCCTCGATGCCCGCAGCACGCTGGCGGTCCGCGAACGCCGACAGCGTGTCGTGCTCTGTCGCCGAGGCCGCCACCACCAGTCCGCCCTTACGCTCCAGTTCGATCTGCGCATCGCCCACCGTCTCGCCCAGTTCGCGCCACAGCGCGACGGAATGAAGCGCCAGGCTGAGTTCCGGTCCGGGTGATTTGTCGGACAGGAGGATGTTGCCTTCGCCGGCCCCGGTGGTGCCGGACGCGACGCCCGCCCGGTCCACCACTGTCACCGTCAGGCCGGCCCGGGCGGCGTAGTAGGCGCAGGCGGCACCGGTCATCCCGGCGCCTATCACCACCACGTCGGCGCCGGCGTCGATCACGACGACACCCGGTGCATCCATGCCTCGATCTCGTCGGGACGTCGAGGTAGCCCGGAGGAGAGGACTCGACAGCCGTTGTCGGTGACGAGAACGTCCTCCTCGATCCGAATCCCGATTCCGCGCAGCTCAGCCGGAACCAACTCGTCGTCAGGCTGGAAGTAGAGGCCGGGCTCGACAGTGAGAACCTGGCCGGCAGCCAGCCGTCCGTGCAGGTAGCTGTCAGCGCGGGCAGCCGCGCAGTCGTGGACGTCCAGACCGAGCATGTGGCCTGATCCACACAGCGTCCACCGCCGGTAGAGCCCGGACTCCTCGGTCAAGGCGCGTTCCGGCGACACAGGCAGCACGCCCAGGTCGGCGAGGCCGTACGCCAGCACGGTCATCGCCGCCTGATGGAACGCACGCCAGTCGGCGCCCGGCTTGAGGCAGTCCAGAGCTGCGTCGTTCGCCTTCAGGCACAACTCGTAAAGATCGCGTTGCAGCGGACTGAACCGGCCGGACACCGGTAGAACACGAGTGATGTCTGCCGTGTAGAGCGACCTCGTCTCGGCACCGGCGTCGAGCAGCAGCAGGTCCCCGTCGCGGACCGCGCCGTCGTTGTCGATCCAGTGCAAGGTGGCGGCGTGCGCACCGGCGGCCACGATCGAGTGGTATCCGACGTCGTTGCCCTCCAGGCGGGCTCGCTGCCAGAACACCCCCTCCAGGTAACGCTCGGACGTACGCTTCGCCATCGGCAAGGCACGCACCATGTCCTCGAAACCGCGGGTGGTGATGGCTACCGCCTCTTCCAGCTGGCCGATCTCCCAGTCGTCCTTGACCAGCCGCATCTCATCCAGTACCGCGGCGAACTCCAGGTCGCCCGGCCCCGCGGCGTCGGCCGTCAGCCCATCCACGTGCACGTCGACTCCACGCAGCACGCGGGTCGGAACGCCCCGCCCGGACAGAACCGATTCCAGCTCGGCCAGATGACGGGTCGTCACAGCCAGCCGCCGACGGCTCTCTCCCAAGGTGGGCCGGCGTCCGGCCCACAGTTCCCCGTACATCCGGTCACGGAAGAACTCGGGCGTGCTCCGGTCGGATCGGGGGCGAAGATAGAGCATCTCCTCGCCGTCCGGCTCGATGACCAGGACCCCGTCTGAGGACTGGTCGCCGGTCAGCCAGACATAGGCAGAATGCGGGCGGAACCGATAGTGCTGGTCGTTGGAACGCCTCTTGAAGCTTCCGGCCGGGACGACGAGCCGTTCCCCGGAGAAACGGCCGTGCAGCTGTCTCCGGCGTGCCGCGGCCCAGCCGGCGACCTCGTCGACCTGTGTGACGTACTGCTCGCTGTCCGCCCACCCGGAGAGCATGAACTTCTCCAGCGCGGGGCTGACCGGCAGATCATGACTACCGGTGTGCAGGTCGACCCGTTTCATGCGGCCTCCTCGGCGGGGTTGGGTGGGGGAGTGCAGAGGGTGATGGTGCGCAACGAGGTGTAGAAGTCCAGTGCAGCTGTGCCCTGTTCTCGAGGGCCCTGGCTGGACGCCTTCTCCCCGCCGAACGGCGCATGGAAATCGACTCCGGTAGTGGGCGTGTTGACCCGGATGAGACCGGTGTCGACGGCCCGGACCACCTCGAACAACCGGCCGATGTCGCGGCCGTGGACGGACGTCACCAGCCCGTACCGAACATGGTTGACCAGAGCGGCCGCGGCGGGCAGGTCCGGCACGGTGAAGATGCTGGCCAGCGGGCCGAACGTCTCCTCGCACGCGACCGGATGGCCGGGGTCGACCGAATCGAGCAGCACCGGCGCCACATAGAGGCCGTCACCCGGGGACGTGAGACGGGTGAGAACCCGGCCTCCTGCCGCGCGGGCTGCCGCGACGCCGTCCAGAACTCGACGGCGCGCGGCGTCGGTGATGACGGGACCGACTGCGACGCCGGCATCGGCCGGGTCGCCGACGCGTAGCCCCGCCACCGCGGCCACCAGGGCTTCGGTGAGCGCGGTGGCATCGCCCACCACGATGATCCGCCGGGTCGCGGTGCACTTCTGGCCCGCATATCCCATGGCGGCACCTGCCAGCATCGTGGCAGTGGTGGCAGGGTCGGCGTCCGGCAGCACGACCGCGGCGTTCTGTCCGCCCATCTCCGCCTGAACCGGCAGCCCGGCGCGAACGGCGGCGGCGGCGACACCCCTGCCGACCGTCGCGGAGCCGGTGAAGGACACGACGTCAGCCGCTTCGACGACGGCCTGTCCGGTGTCCGCCCCTCCCGGCACGACATGGAGCAGATCGTCGGGCAGCAGCCCGTCGAACAGGCCCGCCACCAACTCGCCGCAAGCCAGCGCCTCGGGTGACGGCTTGAGCAGCACTCCGTTACCAGTGGCGAGGGCCGGTGCGGCCTTCCACAGGGGGATGGCCAGTGGAAAGTTCCACGGCGTGATCAGACCAGCCACGCCCCGCGGCCGACGTTCGGTGAACAGCAGTCCCGGCTGATTCGCCGGCAGCGTCGGCGCCAGCAGGTCGCCGATCGCCGCGAAGCAGGACTGTGCGTAGTAGTCGAGGATCGCAGCGGCCCGGCTGACCTCGGCGTTCGCCTCCACGACCGGCTTGCCCACCTCACGGACGATCAGGGCAGCCGCTTCACCGGCCCGAGCCCGCAGCCGGTCCGCCGCCCC
Organism: Micromonospora sp. HB375; assembly: GCF_017872985.1. Lineage (NCBI taxonomy): Bacteria > Bacillati > Actinomycetota > Actinomycetes > Micromonosporales > Micromonosporaceae > Micromonospora > Micromonospora sp. HB375. The sequence goes on from NZ_JAGGJO010000001.1 coordinate 1,954,716, forward strand.
GCTCAGGGCGGCGGCGCGGCCGGAGGGATCCCGACGGCGCCAGGCGTCCTGCGCGACACGGACCGAATCGGCGAGCTTCCGCACCCGATCAGGAGTGACCGGGGCACGCTCCGCGACGACATCGTCCGGCTTCTGAGGAGAACGGCTCTGAATGAGACTCACAACATGAATCCCGCCGGGAAAGGATCCTCGGGGTCGAGGAAGAACTGGGCGGTACCGGTAAGCCACGCCCGCCCGGTAACTGTCGGCACCACCGCTGGCCGACCGGCGACGGTGGTCGTATCGACCAGCCGACCGGAGAACCGGCTGCCGATGATGGACTCGTTGACGAATTCCTGTCCGAGGGGAAGCAACCCGCGGGCGTGCAGCTGCGCCATCCTCGCCGACGTGCCGGTGCCGCAAGGGGATCGGTCGAACCAGCCGGGATGGATGGCCATGGCGTGGCGTGACAACCGGGCGGTCGCCCCTTGCGCGGCCAGGTAGACGTGGTGGCATCCGGAGATGTGCGGCTGTTCGGGGTGCACGGGCCGGGCGGTGTCGTTCACGCCTCTCATGACACTGAGGCCCACCTCCAGCAGCCGTTGTTTGTCCGTGCGATCCAGTCGCAGGCCCAGCTCGGGCAGGTCGACGATCGCATAGAAGTTGCCGCCGAACGCGAGGTCGTAACGGACGTGGCCGTAGCCGGGGACGTCGACCAGCGCGTCCTGTTCCACCAGGAAGGAAGGAACGTTCTGGATGGTGACAGCGGTGGCGCGACCCTGCTCGACCTTGACAGACGCCACCACCAGTCCGGCCGGCGTATCGAGGCGGATCGTGGTCACCGGCTCGGTGACCGGCACCATCCCGGTCTCTGCCAGTACGGTAGCCACACCGATCGCACCGTGTCCGCACATCGGCAGGCACCCCGACACCTCGATGAAGACCACACCGACATCGGCGTCCGGGCGGGTGGGCGGCTGGAGGATCGCACCCGACATGGCGGAGTGCCCGCGCGGCTCGTACATCAGAAACGTGCGCAGGTCATCGCGGTGGTTCGTCAGGTACTCCCGACGTTGCGCCATGGTGTCGCCCGGCAGGAGCGGCGCGCCTCCGGTCACCACCCGGGTGGGCATTCCCTCCGTGTGGGAGTCGACGACGTGAATGAGGCGGCTACTGCGCATCAGCGGTGCCCTGCCGCGAGCAGCCGTTCGGTCGTGGTGCGGATGACCGCGGCGTCGGTGGAGGCCAGTGGCTGGCGCGGCTGGCGCGTGAAGCCGCCGGGACGACCGGCTACATCCATGGAAAGCTTGATCGCCTGAACGAACTCAGTGCGCGAATCCCAACGGAGCAGCGGATGCAGTGCCCGGTAGAGGAGGACGGCCGTCCTGAGATCACCCGCCGTCGCGGCCTCGTAAAGGCGAACGCAGCTTGCCGGAATGGCGTTCTGGTAACCGCCAATCCATCCCACTGCGCCCGCGATCAGGAATTCGAGCGCGACGTCGTCCGCGCCGGCGAGGATGTCGAGACCAGGCGCCGTCTCGGCGATCTGGTACGCCCGGCGGACGTCGCCGCTGAACTCCTTGACCGCGACGATCAAACCTTCGTCGTGTAGACGCCGCAGCAGGTCGGGTGTCAGGTCCACCCTCGTGTCCATCGGATTGTTGTAGGCGACGATCGGTAGACCTGCCTTCGCCACCTCCCGGTAGTGGGCCAGCACTGCTGCCTCGTCAGCGCGGTACGCCGTCGGTGGCAGCAACATGACGGCCGGGCAGCCTTCCTCCGCAGCCTGCTCGGCCCAGCGCCGTGCCTCGTCGGCACCGTAGGCCGAGACGCCTGGTACGACGGCGAACCCATCAGGGGCGGCTTGCACCGCCGTTCGCACCACCGAAGCCCGTTCCTCGCTGCTGAGCGCCTGGTATTCACCGAGGGAACCGTTGGGGACAACGCCATGGCAGCCGTTGTCAGCGAGCCACCCGACATGTGCAGCGTAAGCACCGAAATCGATGCCCTGGTCGGCGTGGAACCGTAGAGCGGTCGCTACGAGAACCCCACGCCACGGCGCCATTTCCATGCGGCCTCCATCAGTAATATGTTACATAGCACCATAGTGGCTGCGCCCGCCCCGTCAAGAGGTGAATCGGCCCGGCCCTGGCGCGTTCGAGGTCAGTCGATGACGTGCTGAGGGCGTGACCGCATGCGATGACGGGCCGGCTGCTGCCGGCGAGCACAGTAGGTGTGGCCCCGAGGTGCCATGCTGGCGGCCGGGGGCGGCAGCCAGCATGGCGGACGTGCTAACAGAGCACGGTGGTCCTAGTCTTCACGACGGGCCGCCCAGATGCCCCGGACGTGCCGCAAGTGGTGTCGCATCAGGCCGACCACGGCCTCACGGTCACCCCCGGCGATGAGCTCGATCAACTCGAGATGCTCGTTCGCGGAGTCGACCAGACCTCCACTCTCCACCAGTGCGTCGAGACCGTACAAACGGGTGTGATTGCGCAGGTCGGCAACCGTCTCGACCAGCCGTTGATTCCCGGCGGCACGCAACAGTGTCAGGTGGAAGGCGTTGTCCGATTCGATGTACGCCACCAGGTCCCCACGTCCCGCAGCAGAAACGATGTTGTCCGCCAACCTCCGCAGTTCCCGCACCTGCGGTTCCGACAGTCTGCCCGTCTGGTCGGCCACCACCGGAATCTCGAGAAGCTCCCGAATCTGAGTGATCTCGTCCAGATCCCGCTCGCTGAGGGCCTTGACGCGGAATCCCTTGTTCTTGACGATCGAGACCAAGCCCTCCTTGGCCAGGTCGAGGATCGCTTCGCGAACCGGCGTGGGCGAGACGCCGAAGCGTCCGGCCAGCATCGGGACGGAGTAGGTCGAATCCGGCCTCAAGCTGCCAGCCACGATAGCCGCGCGCAGGGCGTGCGCTACGTCCTCGCGTAGGCTCTGCCGACTCTGAAGCGGGTTCAGGTCCAGCGTGGATGCGGCAGCGCTCGCATCGCCAGCCCGCTGGTTGCCTTTCACAGTTGCATCCGCTCCGGTCCCGTCGAGCCAACCCTGAGAACAAGGCCGCCCCCCCGGGGCCCGCCCTTCATCCCTGCTGACGGCGGCCCTGTCCCTCAGTGCCACTGTCAACCACCGCGCCGATTTCGGAGCCTACCCAGTGGGTATCGTCTCGACATCTACCGGGCGGCGGCCGGTGGGTCGCAGCCTGCTGGCGTCCCCCTCGGGCTTGCCGTGCCCGCGGGGCCGGGAGTGGGAACGGCTCAGTTTCGCTCCTGGCTGTGGCGGCCTGAACCGAGGCGGGCCGGCTCTGGTCGTACCCCGCGCCCGGCCCAGCAGACATGACCAGGAGGCCGTCGCAGGCGGGACCTGCTGGCCGACCTCGCCCTCGGGCTCGTCCGCGCAGACCGGCCAGTTCCCGGACGAAATGGCCGGGAACTCGCCCTGCTTCGGAGGCCGCCACGCCGTCTCCGTCCGGCTGACGGCGCGGGCCGCGGCGGAGCCGATGCCCGCGACCGTACGCTCCAGTGCATCGACCGACAGCGTCGGCGTGGTGAGGGCGATCGGGATCAGCTGGTCAGGTCGGCCCATTGGAAGCCGTTACGCAAGGGTTGTCCGCCGATGTGCGTTGCGGGGATGGGGGATCTGGTTGGCGAGGGCGTACTCCTGCGGGAAGCGGCAGCGGTAGTAGGCGTCGCCGTGGTTGTACTGGCCCTGCATGCGACGGTCGCAGGCGGCGCAGTAGATGAGGCCGCGGAAGACGTACGGGTTGCGGGTTCCAGCACATGATGCCCGGTGTGGGCCATGGCCACGTCGTCGACGACCCGGGTCACACCGTTCATTCGACGGACCCGGCCCTGACGAAGCGGTCAGTGGCCAGACCCGGCACCGGTCAGCCCGCACCGAGACCGTCAACCGGCGCGGCGGGCCAGGCCTCCCATCTTTACCGCGGTGAACACCGCGGCGGCCAGCGCCACGTCGGAGAGCAGCATCAGCCCGATGGCGTAGGAGCCCTGCGACCCGTACACCCAGCCCATGACCAGAGGTGGCACGAACCCGCCGAGCCCGCCGGCGGCCCCGACCAGCCCGGTGACCGCGCCCACCTGGTCGGCGGGGGCGACCTTGCCGACCAAGGCGAACACCGCGCCGCTGGCTGCGCCGAGCAGCACCGCCATGCCGAGCAGCGCGACCGTGGCGACCGGCATCAGGGCCGGCTGGAAGGCCTGCACGACGGCGAACCCGGCCACCCCGGCGAAGCACCACACCAGCACCGGCACGGGGTGCAGCCGGTCGGAGAGCCAGCCGCCCGCCGGGCGGGCCAGCACGGCGAGCACGACGAACCCGGCGGTCCGGAGCGCACCGTCCGCGGCATTGAGCCCGTAGGCGGTGCGCAGGTACGCCGGCAGGTACACGCTGAAGGCCACGAACCCGCCGAACCCGACCGCGTACAGGAAGCACAGCTGCCAGGTGACGGTCAGCCGGGCGACGCCGGCGAGCCGCTGCCAGGCCGACCCGGTGGGCCGGGCCGGGCCCGGCGCGTCGCGCAGCAGCAAGAACGACAGCACCGCGTACGCCGCCAGGATCGCCGCGACCAGCAGGAACGGGGCCCGCTCCCCGTAGGTGTCGGCCAGCCGGACGGTGGTGAAGTTGGCGATCGCGGTGCCACCCATGCCGACACCGAACACGCCGATGGCGAAGCCGCGCCGGGCCGGCGGATACCAGCCGGACACCAGCGGGACGCCGACGGCGAAGGCGGTGCCGCCGATGCCGAGGAAGAAGCCGGTCACGATCAGCGCCGGGTAGGAGGAGACCGTGGTGAGGGTCAGCACCGGCACGATGGTGGCGACGGTGACCAGCGGGAAGACTACCCGGGCCCCGTACCGGTCGGTGAGCGCGCCGACCGGGATGCGGCCCAGCGAGCCCACGATCACCGGCACCGCGACGAGCAGGGACTGCGCGGCGAAGCCGAGCCCCAGCCGTTCCTTGATGCCGGGGCCCAGCGGACCGAGCAGGGCCCATGCCCAGAAGTTCACCAGGAAGCCGAGGGTGGCCACGGCTAGCTGGAGGGCGGCGCCGGAGGTGGCCTCGGGACGCCCGACCGGGGCGGTGGACCCGGCTTGGTCACGGATGCTGGTCATCGTTCAACTCCGTCAGGATCGTCGTGCTGCTGTCGCGGCGTCAAAGGGGAATGCGGCGGTCCGCTTCACCGGTACGAGCCTCGCTCGAGCCAACCCACCCCGGCAGGGCCGGAAGACCCGGCCAGGAGGACGTCCCCACCTGTCACGGCAGGGTGAGCAGACCGACCGGGGTGCCGGGACGCCAACCGGGCGGCACCACGGCCAGCGCGTCGGCGTCCGCCGCCGCGCCCAGGTATCCCGGGTGCGCCCCGTCGACCAGCCGCACGCCCCGCGCGCCGCGCCGGACCGGCACGATCCGGGTGTTCCGCTCGTCGAGGCGCAACGGATCGGTGAGGACGGCGGTGTCCAGATCGGCCGGCGGCCGTCCGGCCAGCCCGGTGAGCAGCGGGTCGATCAGGGTGAGCGCGGCGACCAGCGCCGCGTACGGGTTGCCCGGCAGGCCGACGATCCACTGGGCCCCGGCCTGGGCCAGGACCTGTGGGTGCCCGGGCCGGCACCGCACCCCGTCCACGTGCGCCACGGCCCCGAGGTGCCGCAGCGACGCGTGCAGCCCGTCCGCCGGGCCGACGGAGGACGCCCCGCAGACGACCGTCACGTCTGCCTCTCGCGTGCTGTCCGCGATCGCCTCGGCGAACCAGTCGGGCTGGTCGCCGATCATTCGAGGACCCAGGAGGTCCGCTCCCCAGGCGGACAGCAGCGGGGTCAGCATCGGGCCGATCGCGTCCCGGACCCTGCCCCACGGGGGACGGCCGGCGTGGATCACCTCGTCGCCGCTGATCACCAGGCGGGCCCGGGGTCGGGCCCGGACGGTGAGGTGGTCGAGGCCGACGCTCGCGGCCAGCCCCAGCACCGCCGGCGTGACCGGCGAACCCGTCGGCACCAGTTCCTGACCGCGGGCGGCGTACTCGCCCGCGCTCCGGATGTGCCGACGGTCGCCCGGCACCGCCCGCAGGACGTCACCGATCCGGTCGGCGATCTCGTAGGGCACGACCCGGTCCGCCCGGGCCGGGACGGGAGCGCCGGTGGCCACCTCTACGGCGGTCCCCTCGACCAGGGGCGCGACGGCGTGGGTGCGTCCGGCCAGGATCCGGCCGACCACCCGCCACGGGCCCGGACCGCGCACCGCGTATCCGTCCATCGCGGAGTTGTCGAACCCGGGCAGCGGGACCGCCGCGACCAGTGGCGCCGCGAGGGTCCGGCCGGCGGCGGAGGCCAGCGGTACCGACTCCGCGGGCAGGGGAGCGGGGAGCCGGTGGGCCAGCGCCCGCGCCGCGGCCCACTCCGTCGCGGGTCGGGACGAATGGTGACTGTCGGTGTGGTGCGGTGCGATGGTCACCGGTGGTTCCTCCCTGCCGGGACGTCGGGCTGCCGTCCGCCCGGAGGCAGCCGGTGGTGGTCTCCGGGCGGTCGAGGCGGCGGTGGTCACCGGCGCGAGCGGGTCCGACCGCCGCGCGGGGTGGGCAGCCGGGGCGGCCCCTCCCATCCGGGGCGGGTCGGCCGCAGTCCGGGCCGGTCGTCGCGGCTGCGATAGACGACGTAGGGGCGGGTGGCATAGCCGACCGGGGCGCTGAACGCATGGACGAGGCGGGTGAACGGCCAGAACGCGAAGAGCGCGAAGGCGGCCAGGATGTGGATCTGGAAGCCCACCGGGACGTCGGCCATGATCCCCGGATCCGGGCGGAGGTAGAACAGCGACCGGAACCACGGGGAGATGGTCTCCCGGTAGTCGTAGCCGGGGCCAGCGACGTTGGCCCGCACCGTGGCCCAGAGGCCCAGCACGATCACCCCCGCCAGCACCACGTACATCGCCTTGTCGTTGCGGGTGGTGGCGGCGAAGACCGGCCCGGTCAACCGGCGGCGGGCGATCAGGATGCCCAGCCCGATCAGGGTGCAGAAGCCGGCTACCGTGCCGATGAACACGGCCATGAGGTGGTAGGTGTGCTCGGTGACGCCGACCGCCTCGGTCCAGGACTTCGGGACCAACAGGCCACCGATGTGTCCGATCAGGACCATGAGTACTCCGAAGTGGAACAGTGGGCTGCCCCACCGCAGGATGCTGCTCTCGTAGAGCTGGGAGGATCGGGTCGTCCAGCCGAACTTGTCGTAGCGGTGGCGCCAGATCAGGCCGCCGACGAGGATCGCGATCGACAGGTACGGGTACACCACCCACAGCAGGATGTTCATCGGCGTCCTCCAGTCGTGTCGACCAGTCCGAATGGTTCGAGTCCGACCTGCTCCACCGGCGGCCCGATGCGGGCCAGCCGGGCGGCGGCGGCGATGTCCCCGGGCTGGGCGGGCGGCAGCATCTCCCGGACGGCGGCGACGGCCTGCCGGTACACCGACTTCTCCCGCGCCAGCGCCTCGACCAGCAGGTCGAGGCCGACGCGGTTCTCCCGCAGCAGCCGCCACCCGTCCTCGTCGGCGGCGGCCAGGTCGAGGACAGCGGGCAGGAAGTCGGGCAGCTCGCCGTCGACGACGGTCAGTCCGGCCGCCTTGTACGCGGCGGCGAAGTCGACCAGCGCCTCACCCCGGCGACGGGTGTCGCCGCAGGTGTAGTAGGTCAGGTGCAGGCAGCAGCGGCGCCGGAAGTCGAACACCTCCACGTAGGCGGTCCGCAGGTCGACCGGCGCGGCGACTTCCCGGTGGGCGACCACCTCGCGCAGCGGCCGGGCGACCTCGGCCGGCAGGCCGGCGAGCGCGGCCCGCACGGTGGGCAGCGCGGCGAGGACTTCCTCTTCGGGATAGCGCAGCAGCAGGGACGCCGCGCGGGCGGCCACCGCCCGCCAGGTCGGCTGGCTCACCGGTTACCTCCGTCGACGGGTGCGGATTCGTGGCTGCGGGGCGGGAAGAGGCCCTTCGGGCTGCCCTTGCCGTCCCAGTTGAGCAGGTTGACCCGGCGGGGTTCGTCGCCCGGATCGGTGAAGCCCTCCGCGGTCTGCCGGTCGCGCAGCATGTGGAAGGTCTCCACCTGGACCGGCACCGGCGTGCCGGAGGACTCCCCGAAGGGCCCCTGGCCGTACGGGCCGCCGCCGCCCATCCCGGGGCCGCCCTCGTAATCGAGGCTGCACTCGGTGGCGATCTTCTCCAGCCGGTGCGCGTCCTCGGCGTGCGCGGCGGGGATGACGTACCGCTGCTCGTACTTGGCGATGGCGAGCAGCCGGTACATCTCGTCCATCTCCGCGCCGGTCATGCCGACCGCGGCGGCGATGGACTCGTCGCGCTCCTCGCCCAGGTTGATCCGGCGCTGGTAGGCGCGCATCGCGGCGAGCCGGTTCAGCACCCCGCGCACCGGCTCCGGGTCGCCGGCCGTGAAGAGCTCGGCGAGGTACTCCACCGGGATCCGCAGCGCGTCGATGGCCCCGAAGAGGTTGCCGGCCTCCTCCGCGTCGTGGCCGGTCTCGCGCAGCACGTCGGCCACCGGCGACAGCGGCGGGATATACCAGACCATCGGCATGGTCCGGTACTCCGGGTGCAGCGGCAGCGCCACCTCGTAGCGCATGATCAGGTCCCAGATCGGCGAGCGCTGCGCGGAGTCGATCCAGTCGTCCGGGATGCCGGCCTCGCGGGCGGCGTCGACCACGGCCGGGTCGTGCGGGTCGAGGAAGACCGACCGCTGCGCGTCGTACAGGTCGTGTTCGTCGGCGATGGCGGCGGCCTCGGCGACGCGGTCGGCGTCGTAGAGCATCAGCCCGAGGTAGCGCAGCCGCCCCACGCAGGTCTCGGAGCAGATGGTGGGCTGGCCGATCTCGATGCGCGGGAAGCAGAAGGTGCACTTCTCGGCCTTGCCGGTGCGGTGGTTGAAGTAGACCTTCTTGTAGGGGCAGCCGGTCACGCACATCCGCCAGCCCCGGCAGCGGTCCTGGTCGACCAGCACGATGCCGTCCTCGGCCCGCTTGTAGATCGCCCCCGACGGGCAGGAGGCAGCGCAGGACGGGTTGAGGCAGTGCTCACAGATGCGCGGCAGGAAGAACATGAAGGTCTTCTCGAACTCCTGCTTCACCTGGCCGGAGACCTTCGCCAGCACCGGGTCACCGGCGGCGATCTCGTTGCCGCCGGCGAGCGAGTCGTCCCAGTTGGCGCTCCAGGTGATCTTCGTATCCTGGCCGGTGAGCAGCGACTTCGGCCGGGCCACCGGGGTGTCCTCGCCGACCGGCGCGTTGATCAGGTGCTCGTAGTCGTACGTCCACGGCTCGTAGTAGTCCTGCATGGATGGCAGCTTCGGGTTGGCGAAGATGCTGAACATCTTCTTCACCCGGCCACCGGAGCGTGGCTTGAGCTTGCCGGAGCGGGTCCGCACCCAGCCGCCCTGCCAGCGCTCCTGGTTCTCGTAGGTGCGCGGGTAGCCCTGCCCGGGGCGGGTCTCCACGTTGTTGAACCAGACGTACTCGACGCCGGAGCGGTTGGTCCACGCCTGCTTGCAGGTGACCGAGCAGGTGTGGCAGCCGATGCACTTGTCGAGGTTCATCACCATCGCCATCTGTGCCATGACCCGCATCAGTACTGCACCTCCTGGGAACGGCGGCGGATCACGGTGACCTCGTCGCGTTGGTTGCCGGTCGGGCCGAGGTAGTTGAACGCGAAGGACAGCTGCGCGTACCCGCCGATGAGGTGGGTGGGCTTGACCAGCAGCCGGGTCAGCGAGTTGTGGATGCCGCCGCGCCGGCCGTTGGTCTCCGACTTGGGCACGTCGATCACCCGTTCCTGGGCGTGGTACATGTAGACCGTGCCCTCGGGCATCTTGTGCGTCACCACGGCCCGGCAGACCACCACGCCGTTGCGGTTGACCGCCTCGATCCACTCGTTGTCCCGGACGCCGATCTTCGCCGCGTCGGCCTCGCTTATCCACATCGTCGGTCCGCCCCGGGACAGCGTGAGCATGATCAGGTTGTCCTGGTACTCGGAGTGGATGGACCATTTCGAGTGCGGGGTGAGGTAGCGGACGGTGATCTCCAGCTCCCCGTTGCGGCCGAGTCGCGGTTCGCCGAAGAGCTTGTGCATGTCCAACGGCGGCCGGAAGATCGGCAGCGCCTCGCCGGCCTCGTGCATCCAGTCGTGGTCGAGGAAGAAGTGCTGCCGGCCGGTGAGCGTGTGCCAGGGCTTGAGCCGCTCGGTGTTGATGGTGAACGGGGAGTAGCGGCGGCCGCCGTGCTCGCTGCCCGACCACTCCGGGCTGGTGATCACCGGCACCGGGCGGGACTGGGTGTCGGCGAAGGTGATCTGCTTGCCCTCGTGCTCGGCCGCCAGGTCCGCCAGGCGTACCCCGGTGCGCTTCTCCACGTCCCGGAAGCCCGCGGTGGCGACCCGCCCGTTGGTGGTGCCCGACAGCGCCAGGATCGCCTCGCAGGCGTGCGTGTCCTTCGCCAGCGACGGCCGCCCGTCCGCGGCGCCGCCGCGCACCTCACCGTTCTTGCGGCGCAGATACTCGACCTCCGGCCGCACGTCGACCGAGAAGCCCTTGCCGGTGGTGCCGAGGGTGTCCATCAGCGGCCCGAGCGCGGCCATCTTGTCGGCGATCGCGCCGTAGTCCCGCTCGACCACCACCAGTTTCGGCATGGTCCGGCCCGGCACCGGGGTCTCCCCGGTCGCCGCCCAGTCGCGGACCCGGCCGTGCGGGGTCGCCATCGCGTCCGGGGTGTCGTGCAGCAGCGGCGCCGCGACCAGGTCCTTGCGTACGCCCAGCCGCGGCCCGGCGAGAGTGGAGAACGCCTTCGCGATGCCGTGGAAGGCGTCGAAGTCGGTCCGGGTCTGCCACGGCGGGTTGATCGCCGGGGTGAAGGCGTGCACGAACGGGTGCATGTCGGTACTGCTCAAGTCGTGCTTCTCGTACCAGGTGGCAGCGGGCAGCACGATGTCGGAGAAGAGCGTCGTGGAGGTCATCCGGAAGTCCAGGCTCAGCAGCAGGTCGAGCTTGCCCTCCGGGGCCTCCTCCCGCCAGGTCACGTCCTTGGGCCGCAACTCCTCCGGCGCCTCCTCGGCGCGCAGGTTCGCGTCGGTGCCGAGCAGGTGCCGCAGGAAGTACTCATTGCCCTTGGCCGACGAGCCGAGCAGGTTGGCCCGCCATACGGTCAGCACCCGTGGCCAGTTCTCCGGCGCGTCCGGGTCGGTGCAGGCGAACGTCACGTCGCCCTCGCCGAGCCGCTCGGCCACCCAGCCCGCCGGGTCGTCCGGCCGGGCGGCGAGGGCCTCGTCGGCCAGGTCGAGCGGGCTGCGGTCGAAGGTGGGCATCGACGGCATCCACCCCGAGCGGGCCGACTGGGCCAGCAGGTCCATGGTGTGCTTGCCGGCGAACGCGCCGGTACCGGTGGGGGAGGAGACCACATCGGCGGAGTAGGTGTCGTAGCGCCACTGGTCGGTGTGCACGTACCAGAAGGCGGTGCCGATCATCTGCCGGGGCGGGCGGACCCAGTCCAGGCCGAACGCGAGCTGCGCCCAGCCGGTCGCCGGGCGGCACTTCTCCTGCCCCACGTAGTGCGCCCAACCGCCGCCGTTGACCCCCTGGCAGCCGGTGAGGGTGACCAGCGCCAGAATCGCCCGGTAGGTGGCGTCGGAGTGGAACCAGTGGTTCGTGCCGGCGCCGAGCAGGATCATCGACCGTCCGCCGGAGCGGTCCGCGTTGTCGGCGAACTCCCGCGCCACCCGGGCCACCTGCGCCGCCGGCACGCCGGTGACCGGCTCCTGCCACGCCGGCGTGTACGGCGCCTCGACGTCGTCGTACCCGGTCGGCCACTGGCCCGGCAGGCCGTCGCGGCCCACCCCGTACTGGGCCAGCACCAGGTCGAAGACGCTGGTCACCAACTGGCCCCGCACCGTGCGGGTCGGCACGCCCCGGCGCAGCGTCTGCGGGGTGTCGGTGTCGAACCGAGGCAGCTCCACCTCCACCGCGTCGCCCGCCCCGAGGCAGGTCAGCGCCGGCTCCAGGTCGCCCAGGTCCAGGTTCCACTGGCCCTGCTGCTCGCCCCAACGGTGGCCGAGGCTGCCCCGCGGCACGGCGGGAGCGTCGGTGGCCGAGTCCCAGAGCACCGTCCGGAAGGCCGCCTCCTTGTCCGTCTCGCCCAGGTCGTCGGCGGTGAGGAACTTGCCCGGCCGGTACGCCCCGTCGGCACCCGGCTCCAGGGTGACCAGGAACGGCAGGTCGGTGAACCTGCGGACGTAGTCGACGAAGCGCGGGGTGCGCTGGTCGACGAAGAACTCCTTGAGGATGACGTGCCCCATCGCCATCGCCAGGGCGCCGTCGGTGCCCGGCTGGGCGGGCATCCACTCGTCGGCGAACTTGACGTTGTCGGCGAAGTCGGGGCTGACCACCACGACCTTCTGCCCCCGGTAGCGCGCCTCGGCCATCCAGTGTGCGTCCGGCGTGCGGGTCACCGGGACGTTGGAGCCCCACATGACGAAGTAGGAGGCGTCCCACCAGTCCCCGGACTCGGGCACGTCGGTCTGGTCGCCGAAGACCTGCGGGGAGGCCACCGGCAGGTCGGCGTACCAGTCGTAGAACGACAGCATCGAGCCGCCGAGCAGGGACAGGAACCGGGCGCCGACGGCGTGCGACACCATCGACATGGCCGGGATGGGGGAGAAGCCGGCGACCCGGTCCGGGCCGTACTCGGCGATCGCGTGCACGTGCGCGGCGGCGACCATCTCCTGGGCCTCGTCCCAGGTGATCCGCACCAGGCCGCCCTTGCCGCGGGCCTTCTGGTAGCGGCGGCGTCGTTCCGGGTCGGCCTGGATGTCCGCCCACGCGGCCACCGGATCACCGAGGCGGCCCCTGGCCTCCCGGTACATCTCCACCAGCACGCCCCGCGCGTACGGGTAGCGGACCCGGGTGGGGGAGTAGGTGTACCAGGAGAAGGCGGCACCCCGGGGGCAGCCCCGAGGCTCGTACTCAGGCCGGTCCGGTCCGACGCTCGGGTAGTCGGTCTGCTGCTGCTCCCAGGTGATGATGCCGTCCTTGACGTACACCTTCCAGGAGCACGAGCCGGTGCAGTTCACTCCGTGTGTGGAGCGCACCACCTTGTCGTAGGACCAGCGATCCCGGTAGAAGGCGTCCGCCTCCCGGCCGCCGATCTGGTGCAATGTCCTGCGGTCGGCGGAGACCTCGGCCCGGCGTACCAGGCCGCCCACCGCCAGCAGCGCCCGCCCCGCACTATCGGTGGCTCGCGACATACGCCTCATTCCTTCGATAGATGGCCGTACTGCCCCACGTTCTCGACAGATGCGCCGGAGTGCAACCCCGAGCGAGGGCGTAATGGCCATGGTGCCGACGTACAACCTCGGGAAACCGGGCCGAAGGTCCCGAGATCATCGGCTTTGAATCTGCGGGTTCGCGGCGGGACTTCGGGCCCGGTCGGGCGGTCACCGGCAGGGCACGGAGCGGGGCCCGGCCGTCTCGGCGTCACCGTCCGGGACGCCCACCCTCACCCGCGAGGCGCTCGCCGGGCAGGTCCGGGACCGGGGGCCACTGTGGAGCGTGTTCTTCCTGGTGCCGGTCGGGTGGGGCGCCGCGCTGGGCGGCCTCGACGCGGGCAGACCGAGGACGTGCTCGACGCCCTCTACGACCTCCGCGAGACCGTGCCGGTCAAGACCACCGAGGCGCACCGCCGGTAGCCGCGGGGCGGCGTCGGCAGCGGCCGGCATCCGGGCCGGCTCACCCGGCCGCCGCCTCCGCCGGGGTGATCCGGTCCCAGGCCGGGATCGGCAGCGCGATCACCGCGGCCGGGAAGAGACCGTGCTCCTCGTTGTCGATGTGCCGGTGGAGCCGGTCCAGGGCGGCCAGCACCGCGGGCCAGTCCGGGGCGGCCCGGTCGACGCCGCCGAGCACGCCGTGGATGTCGTCGTGCTCCGCGCAGAGCTTCGCCACCGCCTCGGCCAGGCTGCCCTCGGCCCGCAGCTCCTCGAAGAGGCCGTCCTCCTCGGTGGCGGTGTGCGGCATCAGCAGCGCCAGCAGCGCGTCCAGCGCCACCAGAGCGTCCGGGCCGCCGGCCCGCACCGCGCCGCGCAGCAGGCCGGCCGCGTTCGCGATCGCCTCGTGCTCGGCCGAGAGCCGGCCGATCAGCGGGAACTCCCGACAGCCGCAGTAGTTGCACACTTCGTCTCCTGACCACGAGGGTGGGCGACTCCATCGTGCGTACCGGCAACCTCCGTCAGCAGGGCCGGACGGCCCGGTACGCCGGGACGGCGGGCCCTGACCCCCGCCGCCCTGGCACCGACAGACTGCTCAGACCGTCAACGGCCGGCGGGAGAGCCGGATCTGCCACACGTCCGGCCCGTCCTGCAGCCACTCGCTGGTCATGCCGTCGCCGTAGCGGGCTGCGACCTCGGCCAGCAGCGGGCGGGGTGCGTGCGGGGCGACCAGCACCAGCGCTCCACCGGCCGGCAGCGCCTCCAGCGCCGCCTGCACCCGCGCGTGGCGCTGGTCGTGCGGGAGCTGCCGGACGTCCAGCCGGGGATCGATGGTCAGGGTCGGTGCCGCCGCGTCGGCCGGTGCCCGGTCACCACCGCAGCCGCAGCCACCCCCGCCGCAACCGCCGCCTTTCGAGCCTTCCGAGGAGCCGAGCAGATCATGCATCCCCTCCAGCAACTTCGCCAGCGAGACGTCGGCCGCGTCCACCAGCAGCGGGACGACCAGGTCGTTCTCCTTGGCCAGGTGGACGGCGAGGAGCGCGGCGAGGGCGCGCGCGGTGCCGGCGAGGCGTACCGGCCGGTTGCCGGTCTCCAGCTCGGCGACCAGGCCGGTGATCGCCTGGTGCTCGTCGAGCATGCCCCGGACCAGCAGCTCACCCTCGGCCCGCTCACCGGCGGCGGCGTAGAGGGATTCCTCCTCGGCGTGCGCGTGCGGCAGCAGTTCGTCGCGGAGCCATCGGAGCAGTTCGTCGCGGTGCCGGAGCGCCCCGGCGGCGTCACCCTGGTCGGCCGCGGTCAGCAGGTTTCCGACGTGCCGGTCGAGGTCGGCGGCGAGCTGGGCGTGGTGCCGGACGACGGCCTGCGCGGCCTCGTGGTCGGCCGGGGAGCGTGAGGCGGACATGGAGCCCTCCAGGGTTTTGCGGGTGAACGACGTTGTAACGTTATCTAACGTGGAAACCCCGAGAACAGGGCCGGCCGGCGAGACCATCGACCCGCAACGCCACCGGGCCCTCGGCACCGCCAGCCGGGCCTCGATCCTGGAGTTCGTGCGCGCCGCCGGCGTCGGCATGACGATCGCCGAGGTGGGGGAACGGACGGGCCTGCACCTGTCCACCGCCCGCGCCCACCTCGACCGCCTGGTCGACGCCGGACTGTTGGTCAAGGCGCGGGCCAGTGGGGGCCAGCCCGGACGGCCGGCGTGGCGCTACCGGGCCGTCGCGGAGGCCCCGGCCCCCGCGCCCTACCGGGCACTCGCCGCCGCCCTGCTCGACCACCTGTCGCGGCGTGGCCACGGAGACGTCCGGGCGGAGGCCACCCGCGCCGGCCAGGCCTGGGGACGCCACCTCGCCGCCGCCACCCCGCCCGGCAGGGAGCCCGTCGAGACGCTGCTCGACGTCCTGCGCGGGCTGGGCTTCAATCCCCGCCGACACCGGACGGCCGACGGGGCGACCGAGATCCACCTGCACACCTGTCCCTTCCTGGAACTGGTCAACCGCAACCCCGACGCGATCTGCGCCCTGCACGTCGGCGTGGTCCGCGGCACGCTCGAACACGCCGGTGCCTCACCGGCCGGCGCCGTGCTCGAACCCTTCGGCGCACCCGACGCCTGCGTGGTGCGGCTGGCCCTGCCGAACATCACCGAAGAGCCGGCATGAACCCACGGCCGGTCGCCGTACGATGGCGTCTCCCCGTCCTCGCCGCGGGCGGCTTCGCCCTGGTGAGCGGTCTCTACGCCGCCCTGCTGCTGCTCGGCCTGCCGATGCCCGCGCCTCACGTCCCACTGGAGCAGGTGCACGGCCCGCTGATGGTGCTGGGCTTCGTCGGCACCCTGGTGGCGCTGGAACGCGCGGTGGCCCTCGGCACCCGGTGGGCCCTGCTCGCACCCGCCTGCTCCGGCGCCGGGGCGGTGCTGCTGGTGCTGACCGGGCCGAGCCTGCCCGGCCGGCTGCTGCTCATGCTCGCCTCGGTGCTGCTGCTGCTGATCTACCAGCGGCTGTGGTGGCGGCAGCCCGGCCCGGCGCTGCTGGCCCAGGTCACCGGCGCGCTGAGCTGGTACGCCGCTACCCTGCTCTGGCTCGCCGGCCTCAGCGTGCCGGAGATCGTGCCCTGGCTGGCCACCTTCGTGGTGGCCACCATCGCCGGGGAGCGTCTGGAACTCGCTCACCTCACGCTGCCCCGGCACGGCGTCGGCTGGTTCCTCGCCGCCCTCGGCACGCTGACCGCCGGCGCCACCGCCGCCGCGCTCTGGCCGGCCGTCGGGGCGTACCTCTTCGGGGTCGGCCTGCTCGCGACGGTGGCCTGGCTGGTGGTCTGCGACGTCGCCCGCCGCACGGTGCGCGCCGTCGGCCTCCCCCGCTACGTCGCGGTCGGCCTGCTCACCGGGTACGCCTGGCTGGCGCTGGCCGGCCTGCTGTGGGCCGGCGCCGGGCCGGTCACCGGCGGCTCCCGTTACGACGCCACCCTGCACCTGGTCTTCCTGGGCTTCACCATGTCGATGATCTTCGCGCACGCTCCAGTGATCCTGCCGGCTGTGCTTCGCCGCCCACTGCCCTACGGACCGTGGCTGTACGCCCCGCTCGCCCTGCTGCACACCACCCTGACGATCCGGGTCCTGGTCGGCGACGTGCTCGGCGTGCCGGCCGGGTGGCGCTGGGGCGGCGTCGGCAACGTCCTGGCGGTGCTCGGTTTCGTCGGCGGAGTGGTGGCCGCGTTGGTCCGCGCCGCCCGGCGGCGGACCCGGACGGCGGTCGTCCCGCCGGTCGTGCCGGCGGTGCGGTGATGGCCGGCACCCGCGGCGACTCCGCCCCGACCGCGCCCTCGGGCCCGAGGCCCGGGCCGACCGTCTCGGCAGTCGCGTCGGCCGGTCCCGCCGCCCCGGCCCCCGGCCCGGTGACCGCTCCGGCCGTGGCGGCGGGCCTTCGGCGGGCCGGCTGGCACCGCCGGGTCGCTGCGCTGCCGTTGGCCTACCTGGCCGGGCTGGTCGTGCTCGCCTTCGTCCATCCGTTCCTCCCCGCGTGGCACTGGACGGCCATCCACCTGCTGCTGCTCGGTGCGGTCAGCAACGCCGTCGTGGTGTGGAGCGCCCACTTCGCCGCCGCCGTGCTGCGTGCTCCCGCCCCGGACCGCCGCCGCGCCGAGGCGGCCCGGCTGGCCGCGCTCAACGTGGGCGTCCTGGCGGTCCTGACCGGCGGCACGGCCGACCGCCCCTGGCTGGGCGTGGCGGGCGCCACGCTGGTCTTCGTCGCGGTGACCGCCCACCTCGTCGCGCTCACCCGCCGGCTGCGCCGCGCCCTGCCGGCCCGGTTCTCCGTCACGGTCCGCTACTACCTGGCGGCGACCGTGGCCCTGCTCGCCGGCGTGCCGGTCGGCGCCGGGATGCTGGTGATCGACGACCCGCTGCGCCCCCGGCTGCTGCTGTTCCACGCCCACGTGAACCTGCTCGGTTGGGTGACGCTGACCGTCCTCGGGACACTGCTGACACTCTGGCCCACCGTGCTGCGTACCCGGATGGCCGACGGTGCGGTCCGAGCCGCCACCGTCGCGCTGCCGGTGGCGACGACCGGACTGGTCCTGCTGGGCGTCGGCCTGCTCGCCTGGTGGCGGCTCGTCACCGCGGCCGGGCTGAGCCTGTTCGCCCTCGGCGCGCTGGTCGCCCTGCGCCCCGCGCTGGCCGTCGCGCGCACTCGCCCCCCGTACGCGTTCGCGTCCTGGTCGCTCGCCGCGGCCGGCGGCTGGCTGATGGTCGCTCTCGCTGTGGACGCCGCGACGCTGCTGCCCGCTGCGGACCCGGCCGGCGCGGCCGACCGCTTCGGTGCGGTGCTGCTCCCGCTGCTGGTCGGCTTCGTCGCCCAGGTCCTCGTCGGAGCCCTGACCCACCTGCTGCCCGTGGTGCTCGGCGGCGGACCCGCGCCGGTGCGCCGCCGCGCCGCGCTGCTGGAGCGGCACGGCCCGCAGCGCGTCGCGATGACCAACGCCGCCCTGCTGGTCCTCGTCCTGCCCACCCCGCCGTTCGTCCGCATCACCACCTCACTGCTGATCCTCGCCGCGCTGGTGCAGTTCCTCGTGCCGGCCGTGCGGGTCCTGCTCACCGCCCGGAGGTAACCCGTGTCCGCGCGCACCGACGCCCCCGTGCCCCGCCCGCTCGGCGGAGCAGCCGCGGGTCTCGCCCTCGTCCTCGTCGCCGTCCTCGTCGGGGTCGCCGCCCAACGCGTCTCCGGTGACGCGCCCGTCCCCGCCGCCGCCACCGCCGTCACCCCGACCGGGCACACCACCACGGTCACCGTGGTCGCCGACGGCATGCGTTTCCACCCCGACCGGATCGACGTGCCCCGGGGTGATCGACTGGTCATCGAGCTGACCAACCGGGACAACCGCCGCCACGACCTCGTCCTGGCCTCCGGGGCGAAGACACCGCTGCTGACGCGGGGCGGCGACGCCCGGCTGGACGCCGGCGTGATCGGGGCGACGGTGGAGGGCTGGTGCTCCCTGCCCGCCCACCGGCAGGCCGGCATGACACTGCGGATCGTCCCGACGGGGGCCACTGTGGCCGCTCCGACAGGGACGGCCGCGGCGACGGAGGGAACGAGGCCGCGCCTCGATGCCATGGCCGACCCTGGCGCGGCCTTCGTCGCCCGGGACGCCACCGCTCCGCCCGTGCCGCCCGGCCGGCTGCACCGGCGTGAGCTGCACGTCCGGGAAGTCGTCCGGGAGGTCGCGCCCGGGGTACGGCAGCGGCTGTGGACCTTCGACGGAACCGTGCCCGGCCCGGTGTTGCGCGGCCGAGTCGGCGACACCTTCGAGATCACCCTGGTCAACGACGGCACCCTGGACCACGGCATCGACTTCCACGCCGGTGCCGTCGCCCCGGACGAGGTGATGCGCCCGATCGACCCCGGGCAGCGGCTGACCTACCGGTTCACCGCGACCCGCGCCGGCATCTGGATGTACCACTGCTCGACCATGCCGATGCTGCACCACATCGGCAACGGGATGTACGGTGCGGTCATCGTCGACCCGCCCGACCTGCCCCGCGTCGATCGCGAGTTCGTGCTCGTCCAGTCCGAGCTCTACCTCGGCCCGGACGGCGAGCCCGGCGACCTGGCCGCGATGCAGGCGGAGCGCCCCGACGCCGTCGTCTTCAACGGCTACCCCGCCCAGTACGCGCACCGTCCGCTGCCCGCCCGGGCCGGTGAACGGGTCCGAGTCTGGTTGCTCGACGCCGGCCCCAACCGAGACAGCTCGTTCCACATCGTCGGCGCCCAGTTCGACACCGTCTACCGGGAGGGGCACTGGGAGAACCGGCCGACCGACCCCGGTGGAGCACAGGTGCTGTCCCTCACCCCGGCCGGCGGCGGCTTCGTGGAGACGGTCTTCCCCGCAGCCGGGCACTACCCGTTCGTCAGTCACGCCATGGTCGACGCCGAGCGCGGCGCCCGTGGCCTGTTCGAGGTCCGGTGACCACCATGAACACCGCTGTCGTAGCCGACCGCCCGGTAACGCGCCGCCGCCGCGTGCGCCAGTTCGTCCCACCCCAGCACGGCG
The DNA here is from genome assembly GCF_017872985.1 of Micromonospora sp. HB375. Taxonomy (NCBI): domain Bacteria; kingdom Bacillati; phylum Actinomycetota; class Actinomycetes; order Micromonosporales; family Micromonosporaceae; genus Micromonospora; species Micromonospora sp. HB375. The sequence continues at coordinate 1,974,488 of NZ_JAGGJO010000001.1, forward strand.
CGTGGGCGATGCTCCTGCTGCCGTACACCGTGGGGGTGGCCTTGGCCGGCCCGCGCTGGCCGCACCTGCCGCTGCTCGGCGCCTGGCTGACCGGCTACCTGCTGTCGTATTACGCCTTCCAGGCGATCAAGAGCCGTCGGCCGAGCCGCTTTACCCCCCAGCTGCTGGTGTACGGCCTGTTGGCGGCGCCGCTCGCGGCGACTGTGGCGCTCGCCCGGCCCGCCGTCCTCTGGTACGCCCCGGGCTACGCCGCGCTGCTGGCGGTCAACGCCGGATACGCCTGGCATCGCCGGGAACGGGCACTGCTCAACGACTTGGCCTCGGTGGCGCAGAGCTGCCTGCTGGTCTTCGTCGCGGCGACCATCGCCGGTGTGTCCGTCACCCGGGTCGCCCCGGCCTTCGCAGTGCTCCTGCTCTACTTGTTCGGCACTGTCCTCTGTGTCAAGACGATGATCCGGCAACGCGGTGACAGTCGCTTCCTCCGTCTCTCCATCGGATACCACGTGCTCGCCCTGGCCGCCGTGGTCTGGCTGCTGGATGTGCTGCTCGGTCCGGTCTTCCTGCTGCTCCTGCTCCGGGCCGCGCTGCTGCCGGCACGCCGGCTCCGCCCTGTGCAGGTCGGGATGATCGAGATCGGGTGCTGCCTGGTCGTTCTGGCCGGGGTGCTTGCGACGCTCTGACCGGCGCGCCCCCGTCCTCCGGAGTAGATGTTGTCGGGCAGCACGCTGAACGGGATCTTGACCTCGATCCGGTAACCGGTGTACGGCTCGCTGGTCACGACCGAGGCGATCTGGACGCCCGGCGAGCAGTTTCGCCAGCGCGTCGACGAACTGGCCCGTTGGCTCGTCACGTGCTGCCTCCTGCTCGACCCGCAGCGGATCGTGCTGGTCGGCAGGGTGGCGACCGAGCCCAGCCCGCGGTGGTCTGAGCGGTACGCGGGGCGCGGCTAACCGGCGCCGACGCCAGCCAAGGCCGCTCGGGCAAGCGGCCACGATCTCTGACGAACGACCTGTAGGACGCCCGTTCCAGCCTGGCTGCAGCAACCCGGTCACGGGCCCGGGATTGGGGGAGCAGGTTGGGAGCAACAGGGTGCACTGAACGGCCCTCAACCGCACCGAACGGCACCCAACGGTGCGCAACTGCACCCACCCCTGCCTGCGGCTTCTCGTTTCCGCAGGTCAGAGTCGGTGCGGCGTCCTGCTTCACACAACTGCACTCAACGGCACTGAACAGCAGTCAACGGCACTCTATGTCTCCTGGTAGGAGAGTGTCTGCAGGTCAAATCAGTAAGGCCCTCGGAAGCGTTGATGCCTTGCAGGTGGGTGCAGATTGGGTGCACGTTGGCGAAGTGGTCACCGCGCCCGAAGTGCTCATCGAGATCGCGCCGAGTCGGGTGCTCTGACCTGCGGCGGTACAGACGACTGGATAGGCGTGACTTCCCAGAGAACACCGAAGTGGTCAGCCTTGGCTGCTCTCCGCCTGCCTACTGCCGTCTTGTCGTCCCGGGCCCGCCGCCCGCCCCGCCGAAGCCAGTCGCCGCGACGAACCAGCATCGGCGTGCGGCTCTAGACCCGCCATAGCGGAGTTGGTGGGGCTTCCCGCAGTTGAGACTCGAATCCCACTGGCAGCCATCTGACCAGGGCTTCCTGGGCGGTGACATCTTCGGCGCGCCCGAAAGCGTCAGCACCGGTGGCTCCGCTTCATAGGCCGACGACGTCCGCTCATGCCGATGAGCGGATGTCGGCGCCCCGTCGTATACCGGTCGACAGAAGTGCCGCTGTTCGCCGTATCCTCACCGGGTGGTAGAGGCCGACGTTACAGATGGTGTCATCGATCGGCTGCTTTCAGCGCTGGCTGCGCAACTTGCCCTGTCGGAGGGGCAGGCCCTGTCCGGCGGCGCGGCCGAGGCGCTCGCCGATCTGAGCAGAGCCGAGGCCGAGCAAATTTTCGGCCACGCCGGCCATCTCGTCCACTACGGCGCAGACACTGAACCGCTGGAGTCCCTCATCCACGCGATCTCGGCCGTCCTCCGCACCGAGGCCCCGGCAGACGCTCCGTTCAAGCCGGGCGACGAGGTCCGACTCGTGGGCGCACTGCCGGAAGCTCTCTCGAGATACGACGAGACGTGGCTCCGGCAGATCAGCTTCACCGTACGCTACGCCGGCCGAGGCCCGATGATCGACGTGCAGTCGGATCTGACCGAGGATTATATAGTCGCGACTGTGCCTGCGGCTGCGGTCGAACACCTCCCGAGGTAGCCGACGCCGCATCCGCTCATGCCGCTGATAAGGCGCGGCATTCCTGAGCACGTCCGGTTGACGAGCGGACCGTAGGAGCGGGGGTCAGGAGCGACTGAGCCTCACGGTCGCTGGCCAGGCGCCGACGCCAGCCAAGGCCGCTCGGGTAAGCGGCCACGATCTCTGACGAACGACTTGTAGGACGCCGTTCCAGCCTGGCTGCAGCAACCCGGTCACGGGCCCGGGATCGGGGAGCAGGTTGGGAGCAAAAGGGTGCACTGAACGGCCCTCAACCGCACCGAACGGCACCCAACGGTGCGCAACTGCACCCACCCCTGCCTGCGGCTTCTCGTTTCCGCAGGTCAGAGTCGGTGCAGCGTTCTGCTTCACGTGGAGTGCTCCGCCGTTCTGGGTGGCAGTCGATGGCTCTCTATGTTGCCTGGCCGGGGGTGTATGCGCAGGTCGCCGCGGTAAGGAGCTTCTGGACGGGCTGGCCTGGCCAGTAGGAGCAGATTGGGCGCACGTTGGCGAAGAGATCAACGAGTCCGAAGTGCTCACATGCACGGCGCCGGGCGAAACGCTTTGACCTGCGGTGATGCGGTCGAGCGATGCGGCGTAACCTCCCAGAGAAGACCGAAGTGGTCAGGGTTCGCTGCTCCTCGTCCTGCTGGTGCCGGCTGCCGCCGGGACCCGCTGACGCCGGTCGAGAGGGCCTGCCGTATCGACGCATGGCTCTGTCTTGCGCCGTGCTCGCGTCGATGTGATTCCGGGGGCTGAGACTCGAATCCCACGAGCAGCGCGCGGACCAGCGCTTCCTGGGCGGCGACCTCTTCGGCGTGCCCGAAGCGTCTGCGGTTCGGTATCGGATGGCCGACGGGCTCTGCAACATCCGGGGCGGTTCAGTGCTGGGTATGGCCGTTGGCAAGGTCGTGGTATGGCGCGTTGTGGGTTCAGGTCTTGAGACGGATGCTCAGTTGGGCGCCGAGCTGGCGGAACCCCAGCGCGCGCGCCACTCGGCGTGAGGGCTCCGGTCGAGCCCGCCACTGCGGTAGCAGACGGTTCGCTATTGCCTCCGCAGCTGCTGCGGAGGCAGCGGCACGCGCCAGTCCGCGGGCGCGTTGATCCGGCTTCGTCAGTACGCCGATGTGGGCCAGCAGGCCTGGCCAGCGGCGGTAGCTGGCGGCTGCGACGACGTGCTTGCCGTGGCGGACCACGAACGCGGGGGAGGTGATGTCGGCTAATCCGCATTCGTCGGCTTCGTCTTTCGTTACCGATGCCAGGAGTGTGGCGAGATCGTCGTGACCGGCGAGGACCACTTCCACGTCATTGGGTCCGGCTGGCTGGAAGTCGCCCTCGTCGAGGTACGCCAGGCTTGCCGGCCCCAGCACCTCGTCGATGGGAAGGATGGCGCGCAGCCGGTCACTGTCGGTCAGTGTCTCGAGGGGCATGTCATGCAGCATTGTGCGTACCGTTGCGGCCTGGCTGCCTGTCGGCGCGGTGATGATGGCGGTGTCGCCCAACGCGACGATGCCAACCCAGCCGGGTGGGCAGAGCAGGGAGCTGGTCGAGACGGCTACCTCGACGCCGCCTTCGTCGTGGAAGGCCGTCGGAACGCCAGCCATGTCGACCCAGGCCGCTCGAGCGCGAGTGAGCAACGGATCATGGGCCACAAACGCATCTTGACGTCTGGCGTAACGGTCGGGCCATCGAGTTCGCCGGGCCAGGCGTGGCGCGCTCTTCTGGCCGCAAGTCGAGCCCTCGTCGTGCACGTGCGCTGAGCCGGGCGTGCGCGCCCCGCCGATGTGAGGGTGGTTGATCATGCCGTCTGTTCGACCTCGAGGCGATCGCGGAGTCAGTGGATTGTGGCGGTGAGGCGTTGCAGGGCGGCGTGAGCGGGTGGACCCCAGGTGGGTTTGCCGCCGGGGCGGCCGTGGACGCCGGCGTCGCCGATGAGGATGCCGCCGAGGGCGCGTGCGATCGCCCATCCGCGGGCGCGGCGCATGGTGGCGGTGTCCGCTGCGGGCTGGTAGGCCGCGTAGAAGTGGTCGGTGCTGCCCTCGGGTAGCAGGAGCCACACGGCGGCGAGGTCGTACGCCGGGTCGCCCGCGCAGAGGTCACCGAAGTCGATCACGCCGCAGATGGCGCCGCCGGCGGTCAGCACGTTGGCGGGGTGCAGGTCGGCGTGCAGCCATAGCGCCGGGCCTGTCCATTGAGGCGCGGTGACCGCGTCGTGCCAGATGGCTCGGACGGCGTCCGGGTCGTCGATCAGTCCTCGTTCGATGGCGGAGGTGAGCGCCTTGGCGAATCCGCCGGTTAAGTCGGCCAGTGGCCCGCCGCGGTCCCGGCCTGCGGGCGCGCCGCTGCGGGCGGGTTGATGAAGAGCCGTCAGGAAAGTGGCCAAGGATGTGGCCGAGTCGGCGGCTCGCGTGACAGGGGCGCGGTCGGCGGGCGTGCCCGCCACCCAGGTGGTGATGAGCCACGGCCGAGGGAACCGTTCGGACGGTTCGGAGAGTCGCTGCGGGACGGGGACCGGCAGCGGAAGACGAGGGGCAAGCCCCGGTAGCCAGGAGTACTCCTTGCGCAGCAGCGCGTCCGCGGATGCGGTCGCCCAGGGAAGCCGAACGGCCAGGTCGTCACCGAGCCGCCACAACTGGTTGTCCCACCCACGCGCGCCCAGCCGGACCGGGCGATCGGCGAGGTCGGGGTGCTGGTCACGCACCAGATCCGCGACCAACTCCGCAGTGATCTCGACCTCGGCGTGGCTCATGCGGAACAACAGTAGTTTCTGCAGCGCCGCCGGTTCACCCAGCAGGCCGACCGCCGTCGACGACTGTCGCACTGGTCTGTATCGACCAGCCATGATCGGCTGGCTTCATGCCGAGCGACATCACGAGTGGCTTACTCACACTCGCCGGAAACCGTTGTTGTTCAGGGGCGGCACGGCCCGAAACTGCCCCATCACGGTGCACGGCAGGCACGCCGCCACGCCGGGCTTCAGCAGGAAGAAGGCGCGCAAAGCACAGGCCAGGGCCTTGTCCGTAGTCGACCGTGCTCGCTGGGATCGGTTGCTGTGGCCAGCTAGATATGTTCGGTTGTATCGATCATCTGTATATTGCCGGTGTGACCATGCGGGAACCCACCTTCTTGACCCTCGCCGCGTTGGCCGGTCCGCCGTTGCACGGATACGGCGTGATGCGCCAGGTGGCGGTCCTGTCCGAGGGGCGGGTGAAGCTGAGCGCCGGCACGCTGTACGCGGCGTTGGACCGCTTGACCGCCGAAGGGCTGATCGCCATCGACCGCGAGGAGACGGTCGATGGTCGGGTGCGGCGCTACTACCGGCTGACCGAACAGGGCGGTGCCGCGCTGCGGCAGGAGACTGCCCGGCTACGCAGCAATGCAGAGGTCGCCGTCAAGCGTCTAGCCGGGTGGACATCGCGGCCCGGGCTCCTTCCGTCCTGATCCCTCTGATCGGCAGTGCTCACGTAACGGCAAGGAGTCCAGATGCCAGAACAACGCGTTCGGGTGAAGCTCACCCGCCGCTACCGACGGCTGCTGCTGGCCTACCCGCGGTCCTACCGACGCCGACGCGGCGCCGAGATCGTGACGACACTGCTGGACGCCGCTCCAGTCGACAGGGCCTGGCCGACCCGCGCCGAAGCCGTCGACCTGCTTACCGGTGGTCTCCGATTCCGATTCCGGGTCTGGGGAGCAGCCGGAATAGTCGGCGTGATCTGCGCTGCCATAGTCACGGCCGTGGCACTCGGCGCGCTCGGCGGCTACCTGGGTTGGCAGACCGCGCAACCCTTGCCGAGCAACGCCGACGCGCTGCGGATGGTCGAGCCGGCGTTACCGCCGGGGACATCGGCGGAGCCGCAACGGTGGGACTTCATTTACGACGACAACCCCGAATACACCGATCCGCGATGGGTGTACCTGATAGGCGGAACCGACGAGTACCGGGCGGGGAAGGTCTTCTTCCAGTTCACCTACCCCAACGACAGGCCGGTGCGCCAGTTGGTTGACGGGGCAGATCAACGCATGCGGGCGGCCGGTTGGCGGCCAGCCAAAACGAATCTGTCCGGTTGCTGTCCGGAGTCAGCGGTCTATCGGGATGGGTGGCTGGTGGAGGTTTTCTCTGAGGGCGCCCTCGACGAATCCCACAATGGGTTGCAAGTAGCCGTCAGCCGTACGACGCCCGCCGCCGTGCTCCCACTGACCACGGCCGGGCTAATCGCCGGCGCTGCCGCCGGTTGGTTGATGGCGGCCTGGGCGTTCCGGCGGATTCAGGAAGCCACTCCAACGCGGATGGCCCTCACGGTGGTCGTAGCCGGCGTAGGACTGCTCGCTCTCTTCCCCGCTACCGCGCTGAGCGCCCTGGCGCTGGCCGCCAGCTACTTTGCCCCGCACCAGCCGGCAGGACCGGCCTGGATCGGGTATACGTTCATGCTCTTCCGGCCGCTGGCCTACCTCGGCGCGGCTGCCGTCGTCGGCGGGCTGCTGATCACCGCAGTGCCCGGCCACAGGCACCGGCGGAGGCTGGCCGGCTGAGCCAAGCCGCGGCCCTCGCTCACTTCGAAGTACCAGACCGAGTGGCCCCAGCCAGCGGACTCCCCGCATCGGTTCTCCGCCCAGCGACGGCGGTAGAAGCGATTCGGGATGGCGGAAAGAGTACTCCCGGCACGTCCGCTTCTGGCCGCCTTCCGTGCTGCAGAGCGTTCCGGCTTTATCGGGACTGGGTTTGCTTCTCGGCCTGTTCGAGCCATCCTCGGTACCAGCGCGTGAAGCCTGTCGGGCTCCCGTCGGGCTCGTGCAGAGGCAGGAACCCGCCGTCGCTGGCGGTGTCGTCGCCCCACATCTGACCGCGAGTTGGTCCGGTGATGACGAGGGCTTCGCGGTAGGCGCAGCCGAGGTGACAGAGGTAGAGCAGCCCGATGGAGTGTTCGGGCGAGAAGACGACAGCTTCGTGCTGCTGCCAGTAGGCGTCTTCAGCCTTGTTGAACTTGTCTTCGGAGTCGAAGTCCGCCTTGCCAGGGGGATCGGGCAGGTCGTCTGCGGGGTTGAATGCATCGGTGTGCGGGAACGGCCGGCTCAACGTCTTCAGGTCGGTGAGTTCGGCACCGTCGCCTTCCCAACGCCAGCGGTCGTCTACCCGTTGAGCGGGAAAGAGGCCGTACGCCGGGCCTGCACCCCCGCGACTGACCTGTAGGAGGAAGGAACGGTACTCGGCGGGTAGCTCGACATCTAGCTGTGATTCCAGCTCGGCCAGCTCATCCGTGGTCAGAGGAGGCTCGCGTCGCCACTGATGGCCGTTGGCTCCGAAGACCATGCTGGCAGACGGGTGCGTCGACAGTCTGGCCAGGCGATCGGGTACATCCGACCAATCCGAGGGGATCACGGCGACACCCTAGACGTTGTGCTGCGGGCGCGCGGTCATGCCGCTGAGCGTCGGTGGTTAGCCGGCGAGGTCAGTCACGTCGTCGGCGACGGCCTGCTCGCTGGTGTGTGTCTCCTCGGCTCGCCCGATCGGGCCGCGGAACTGCGAGGCAGGGGAACCGGCCGATCTCCGCCAGTGGTTCCCAGTGGGGGAGCGCCGAACACGCGAGTGAAAGCAGTGTTGCTGCGACGCCCGCCGACGGTGTCGCGACCACTTTGTGACGCATATCACTCACCTCGCTATGCTGAGCCCTCGCGGGTGAGGGCGTGCTGCCTCGCAAGTAGTTAGCTACCCACCCTGAGGCCCTCGATGGTCGCCCGGGCGGGCACACACGTACTCCCCTGAACGAACAGCCTCGCCGACAGCAGAGGCGGCCGAGAGAGCCTGGTCCACAGCGGATTCGAGGGGATCGTCGGAGGCCTCGACCGTGGCTACGCTGGCCCGCATGCCAACTCTGATATCGCCCACCAGCAGCCTGTATGCCGCCTTCCAGGACTGCCGCGACGACTGGGGACCCGGTCTGCACGAGGACGGCTTCGGCATCGGCCCCGAAGACGACCTGGACTCGCCCGACGGCTTCGCCGACTGGGTGCGGCGACGTGTCCGGCTCGACCACGGGGCCGGGGCGCCATGCCCCGACGAGAGGCACGCCTCCTGCCGATGGATCCTCGAGGACGGGCAGGTGCTCGGGGGGATCGCGATGCAGCACTGGCAGGACGACGACCTGGGCCAGATCGGCTACGGCGTACGTCCCTCCGCCCGCCGGCGCGGCCTGGCGAGCTGGGCCCTGGGCGAGATGCTCCGCGAGGCCCGCACCGTGCTGGGTCTGCACCGGGTGCTCATCCCCTGCCTGGAGGACAACCTCGCCTCGGCACGCACCATCGAAAGCCAGGGCGGCGTGCTCCAGGGAATCCTCGACACCGGGCACGTCCGGGTCCGCCGCTACTGGATCACGCTCAGCCGCTGACCTGCCACCGGCGCCGGACATCAAGAAGAGCGCCCTTGTACGCGGAGCGAAAGAGCGACCGGCGGAAGGGGCCGATTCGGACAGGGAAACCGTCCGGGACCGCTGACAGGGACGGATGAGCCTCGCCCAGATCGAACGCACTGATCTGCCGCGTATAAGGCGCGGTTACGGGGCCTGTTGCGCCAGGGATCACGAAGTGTCAGCTGAGGGGTCGCCGGTCGATGACTTCGACGTACATGATCAGGTCGTCGACCACATCGAGGACGAGCATTCCCGGCCGGTCCAGGCTGAGCCCGACGTTTCGGTGGCCGGGGCCGTAGGCGCCGTCCGGTGGAGGCTGCGTGTAGAAGCTCTGGCAGAAGGCGTCGCGGCAGTCACACTGCTGGAGGATTCGGAGGTCGGCGACCTGCCCCGCCGGGTCGTCCTCGTCTGCTTCGCAAAGCGCGCCGGCAAGTTCCGCTGCGAGTCGCGACCATCGGTCGCTGACCAGTGCGGATTCTTCGTGCGTCATCGCCTGCGACGGTAGACGGCGAAACCCTCTTCGTCGCTCTCATTCCCGCCGCGCGTTTGCGGGTGCCCAACGTTGTCCACGTTCAGCCGGCCGCCGGCTCGGCGTCCGCTCCGTCGAGGCGCAGCTCGGCTACGAACTCGGAGAAGGTTTCCGAGACCGTTCGCCAGGCGTAAGGCGCAGAGCTGGTCCAAACATCGCTGGCAACGACTCGTGGATCAGCCGAACTCGTTCGGTAGTCGAGCGCAATCGCGGTGTCGTCACCGGCGTACTGCGCCACGGCGATGAAGAAGGCGCGGTCAACGTCAAGCCACGGGAGTTCGACCGCACCGGTTGCCGTCGGTTCTCGCGCGCATCGGAACAGCTCCGCCGTTTCGTCATCCTGGATCAGGCGGTCGAGCGACTGTGACTCCCGCTCCATCTGCTCGATGCTGCCGAGAAAGTCCAGCGGATCGTGGAACCAGGGCAAGACCCGAGCGACAGCAGGCTCGCCCGGATGGTTCCACCTGCCCTCCCGCAGGAGAACGAGTAGCAGGTCAGGAACAACGAGACCGCGGACCCGAACCGTCGCCGGATAGTCGTCCTGCACGCTCGTCCCTTCGTGGCCGACGCGGCTTGCTTGTCGTCTCGTCGAGTATCCGCTCATGCCGCCGACCGGGCGTCACGGCGCGTGACGAGCGGCCCGTGCAGTGAGCAGGCGGGGCTGCCGCGCGTTCGTTAGGTACCGAACCCGCCGCACAAGTAGTACAGGCCCGCGGCCAGTCCCAATATCCAGCCAGCCGCGAGGCCAGACGATGACCCACGGCCGAGCCGTCCGGACAGCGCGAAGCAGCTGCCCAGCAACACCAGCTGCGCAATGCCGTACGTGAGTACGCCGAAGAAGAGCGCCGCGAATCTCCCACCGGCATCCAAGTCCGAATTCGGGCCGCCACCAGCGGCGGTGGCCAGGGCAATCGTGAACCCAACAGCAAGGCCGTGCCCAGTGAGGGCAACGACCGCTCCGGCAACCGTCGGCCTGGTGATCGTCACCGCCGGAGCGTGACATACGTCGAAGGAACCGGGCTACCTTAGCCCGAACGGTTTACGAAACCGCCTCGCGCAGCCGGCAGGCGGAGCCGCACTGATCTGCCGCTGATAAGGCTCGGCAAGTCTGAGCTTGTCGGGTTGACAACTGGGGCCGTGGGAGCGGATCGGGAGCAGTTGAGCCCAACGGTTGCTGAGCGGGCGTTGGCGTCACAAGGACGGCTTGGGCAAGCGGCCACGGCGTCTGACGAACGACGTGCAGGACGGTCCGGCAGCCTGGAGGCATCAACCCGGTCGCGGGCCCCTGATCGGGGGAGCAGGTTGGGAGCAACAGGGCGTCCTGAACGGCGCCGAACCGCACCGAACGGCATCTGACCGCACCCAACTGCACCCACCCCTGCCTGCAGCTTTGCGTTTCCGCAGGTCAAAGTCCGCGCGGCGTCCTGCTTCACACGGAGTGCTGCGCGGTTTTGCGCATCAGTCGACAGCACTCTATGTCCCCTGGTAGGGGAGTGTGCGCAGGTCACGGCGGTAAGGAGCTGCTGAATCACCTGGCCTTGCAAGTGGGAGCAGATTGGGTGCAGGTTGGCGAAGTGGTCACCGCGCCCGAAGTGCTCACCGACACCGGGCAGAGCCGAGGGGCTCTGACCTGCGGTGATGTGGGCAAGCGGGCCGGCGTGACCTCCCAGAGCGGACCGAAGTGGTCAGGGTTCGCTGCTCCCCGCCTGGCTGGCGCCGGCTGTCGGCCTGGGGCCGGCCAACGTCGATCACGATAGCGATGCCGCACCGATGCATGGCTCTGGGGGCTGTCGTGGCGGCGTCGGTATGGATCCCGCGAGTTGAGACCCGCATCCCACCGGCAAACCTCTGAGCAGGGCTTCCTCTTCGGCGGACCCGAAAAGCGTCAGAACCGTGACTCCGCTTCAGGGGCGACGTCCGCACACGCCGACGTGAGTAACTCTCCCAAAACCAAGGATCGCGGCTCATGGTATATTGAAATCAAAATTCTGCCTAAAATCTGACACCTCGCGCCGGTCACGGTGATGGCTATGCTTGCGAGATGGAGCGGCAGGTCAGAGTTCGCCTGGGTGACGTCTTCGTCGCAGGCGGGATGCCACGAGTCACATACAATCCCCGCCCCAGTTTGCACCTCGAGGAAAAGGTGGCGGACTACCTCGACGAGCGACATAAGATCTTGTCAGTCTCGGGGCCGACCAAGACAGGTAAAACAGTACTTGTGCGGCGCGCCCTCGCTAAGGAGTCGAGCATTTGGGTTGCTGGCGGTGATATTCGGACCCTCTCCGACCTATGGGCGATAATCGCGGACGAGCTCGCCGTCAATACAACCCATGAAACGACAAGGCAAGACGGCGCTTCGGCGGGCAGAACCACAGGCCTGGAAATGGGAATTAAGGGGTTCATTGCGGGGCAAAGACAAGGTCAAGAAACCATGTCCGCGACTCATACCGACAAATTGGCCCGAGAGCGGCCAACAGGCAGGGCGGCCAAGCGCGCGTTAGCCACGACGCGTCACGTTTTGGTCATCGACGACTTCCACTATATAGCAACAAGTGTCCAGCTAGAAATAGTTCGTGCCCTAAAGGACTTGATTTTCGACGGCGTGCCGGTCATCGTAATCGCGGTCCCGCATCGCGCGTATGATGTGGTCCGGGTCGAGAAGGAGATGACCGGACGGGTCCAGCATCTTTCAGTAGGCTTTTGGTCAAACGACGAGCTGATGGAAATTGCTCAGCGTGGGTTCACGGCCCTGGGGGCGGTCGACGAGGGTGCCGAGATTGCGACACGCCTTGCGTCGGAGAGTTTCGCGAGTCCACATCTTATGCAGGAATTCTGTTTGCATGTATGTAAATACAACGGAATTCGTCGTAAGGCGGACCCAGCTACTGCACTTCAACGGCCCTCTTGGTCCATCTTCTTTGAAGAGAGGGCGTTGGAGGCATCGAAGAGTGCTTTTGACGTTCTAGTACGCGGCCCGCGTCAGCGGACGGATCGGAAGCTGCGGCCCATGCGGAACGGCCTCGTCGTTGACATCTATGGTGCTGTCTTGCTGGCAATTGGGAAGACGGGACCTCTAACCAGCCTGACATACGAAGAGCTTCGGAACTCCCTTCGGGATTCAATGGAAGCCGATCCACCTCAGCGTAATGAAGTTACTCGCGTTCTAGAGGAGTTGGCGCGTATATCGAGGGAGCACCTAGAGGGTGAGCCGGTGGTCGACTACGACACTACGCTGTCAATCGTACATATATCCGACCCGTACTTCGCATTTTTCTTGCGGCACCGCGCGGAGCGAGAGTTGCGGCAGCGCGCGATTGAAGTTCCTGCAATTTCCATCAACGGCATCACGAATTTCGGGGATGTGAGAATTGCGGGAGACAACCTCGCCGGTGATAAAAACATCATATGGCGGAACGACAGGGGATCGAAGTAGGCCGTCTGGGGCGGTCCCAGCGAATGTACCTGTACGCACTGTTACGCCGCTGATAGGCCGCAGCATACCTGAGCATGTCGGGTTGACAACCGGACCGTGGGAGTGGATCGGGAGCAGCTGAGCCACCGGTCGCTGACCTGGCGTCGGCGTCAGCCAGGACGGCTCGGGCAAGTGTCGACAGTGTCTGACGGACGACGTGCAGGACGGTTCGACGCTGGCTGGACGCAGCAGCCCGGTCGCGAGCCCCTGGTCGGGGGGAGCAGGTTGGGAGCAGCAGGGTGCACCGAAGGGCCCGGAATCGCACCGAACGGCAGCTGGTCGCACCTAACTGCACCCACCCCTGCCTGCGGCTTCGCGTTTTCGCAGGTCAGACTCGGTGTGCCGTCCTGTTTCCCGCGGAGTGCTCGGCGTTTCTAGCTAATGTTCGACATAGCTCTATGTTGCCTGGCGGGAGAGTGTGCGCAGGTCGCGGCGGTAAGGAGCTGCTGGATGGCCTGGCCTTGCAGGTGGGTGCAGATTGGGTGCAGGTTGGCGAAGTGGTCACCGCGCCCGAAGTGCCCACCGACACCGGGCAGAGCCGAGGGCTTTCACCTGCGGTGATGTGGCAAGCGGTTCCGGCGTGACCTCCTAGAGAACCCCGAAGTGGTCATCTCCGGTTGCTTCCCGCCTGCCTGCTGTTGGCTTCGTCGTCCTGGGCTCGCTGACGCCAGTCGCCGGGACGATCCTGCATCGACGTGCGGCTCTAGATCCGCGACGGCGGAGTTGGTAGGGATTCCGGCAGTTGAGACTCGAATCCCACTGGCAGCCATCTGACCAGGGCTTCCTGGGCGGTGACATCTTCGGCGCGCCCAAAAGCGTCAGCACCGGCGGCTCCGCTTCATAGGCCGACGACGTCCGCTCATGCCGAGATCAGTGCATTGTCTGCTGCGGAACATCTGGCCAGTCGGCCACGATGATCAATGGGACTGAGCCTGGCGACCGGTAGTCGTCCCCAGGAAGGTACTCGATGTGCTGATGGCGGTGGACTGCCCGGTCATCGGCGGTCTCGGCTTGCTCGGCCACACCATCGAGTGCATCCCAGATGATGTCGAAATACTCGCGGCCACCGGAGAAATGCAGCGTGGTCTCGCCTTGCAGACTGACAAGCAGTGGGCCGGTGGTCCTCTCCTGGGCGACGACCCCGCCCGTGATCGCTACCTCGAAATGCCCAGCATGTTGCCGTAGCAGCCGGCCGAGGGCACGGAGGGCAGCTGGCGGGCCGGCAAGCTCCAGCTCGCCGTCGCTGACGGAAAGACGGCAGCTCTGGTGATCATCCATCGGCGCATCATCCCTCAACTCGCCGCCCCTCATCCGCCGTCCGGATCTGCCGCCGAGCGGGCCTGGGCTGGCCGGTGTCACTTACCATCCGTAGCGGCTCCGCCAGCGGAACGGTCTGCCTGCCGAGGTCGAGGGCTCCAAGTTTCAAGACCCTTCCATGGGTCCGAAGGCGTAAGGTCGCTGCCGTGGATCAATGGCTTTCGGTGCTCGACGACCTTCTCGTGAGGCAGTTGCCGGCTGACGCTGACGTGCATCACGTCGATCTGCGGGTGAGCGAGGACTTCTGGGACTGCCAGACTCGCGATGAGATCTACGAACCTCGTTGCGCCGAGTTCGAGGCGGACCGTGATCGCTTTGCGCAGGCCATCACCATCCGGTATGGGTCGCCGCAGCCGAAAGATCTCATGCCGTACGTCTCTGGCAATCCGCCGCATGACGAGCCAGGCAGCTTGCTCTTCGACTACTTGGCCGGCTGGTTCTGCGAGGTCGACGTCTGGCATGTTGGCGACCGCGGCATCATCGTCGAGGTCGGCCACTACGACAATGAGCTACCGCTGCAGCTCATGCTCGTCGTAGGCGATATTGGGGACAGTCGGACAACCGTGCTGTAGCAGCATCCGAATCTGCCGCGATCCGGTCACTACGAAGGGTGGGGTTGTCTCGACAGGCGTACGCGCGTAGCGCCGAGGAGCGCCAGCGCTGCAGGCCATCCGTCGACCAGGTGAGGGGAGGACGTCGGCCGGATCCCTGATGGCCCGTAGTCGCAAACGTCCGACATGATGACCGTCATGGACGTCGAGGAACTGATCGCGCGCCATCCGCAGGTCTTCCACACGATGTCGGCGACCGCGTGGCCATCGGTGCAACGACACGGTCTTCTGTCCACGCAGCAACTGATCGATTTGTTCGACCTCGACGCCGCCGAGCGTGACCGACTACTGAGCGCCCCTCGCAAGCAGTCCACCGTTCTGCGCGCGCCCGGCCTGCCGCCTGCCGTGATCCGCGATCAGAAGCCGATGAAATTCGTCGCGGAGAAGATTGATCCAAACTCATCGCTGACCGAGTACCTCGCGGCCATCAACTCCCGGGTCTTCTTCTGGGCCAGCGCTGAGCGGCTGGACCGGCTGCGTCAAGCGAAGGAGTACCGCACCGAGGACCAAGTGGTCCTGCACGTCGACACCCGCGCCCTTGTCGAGCGACATGGCCCACGAATCGAACTCTGCCGGCTCAACTCCGGGGCCGTGACGCAGAAGAACCACCCCCTGCGGGGGCATCGATCCTGGCTGCCGATCGCCGACTACCCCTACGCCGAGTACCGCCGCCGGTACGGCCGCGATGGCGCCTTGGTCGAGGTAACCGTGTTGAACGCCGTTCCGGACATCCTCGAGCTGACCGACAAGATCGAAGGCGCCATCGGCTGAGAACCACACCGATCGCGGTCACAGGACTGCATTGCGTGCCACCGGCAGGCCGGCGCTCCTGCACCTGCTCGGAACCAGCCCTTAACACCTGACCGGGCCTTCCTCGTCCTTCAAGATTCCGGTGACCCCCACCGGTTCAGTCCTGACCATCCTCGCCGCCACCGCGCAGCAGCCCAACGCTGATGCGGAGATCATCGCGTTGATCTTCGTTGAGATCCGCCGCCTCCTCAACGCGTTCGTCCTCGCCACAGCACCACCACCAGCGCACACCCTGCACAGGTCGCTCTGGCGGCGAACATCCCAGGCCCCGAGCCCGTCGATCCCACTACCAGCGCAGACAAGCGGAGTGACGTTGGAGTACTAACCAGAACGGCCCGCGATGACCACCCACCAACCGATCAAACCGACCTGGAACTGCGGCGGCTGTGCGGGAGAGTGGCCATGCCAAACCCGAGGACGCGAATTGCGAGCCGAAGATGATCGCGCCCCCGTGTCGCTGGGCCTCTACCTCGCCGCCCAGCTCGTCGACGCCGCCCAGGACCTCCCATGTTCCCGCCGGCCACCTGCACCATCGCTTCCTCGGATGGGCCCGAGGCTCGGCATGTGTAAGCACGATGGTTGACGAGTAGGCCGTGGGGGCGGGTCGGGAGCAGCCGAGCCAACGGCCGCTGACGTCAGATTGGAGGGCTCCGGGCAAACGGCCACGGTCTCTGACGAACGACGTTCACGACACTCCGACTTGCGGACTTCGATGGGATTATAACTAGCCCGGGCTTGACTCCATCCTTACCATCGGCGTTATAGCGAAGCCGACAGATGAGATCGGATGAACGAAGCCGATGCCCGTAACGAGAGCTCATTCAAGCCTTGACGGCCCAAGTGGAGTCTACCTGATCGAGGGCGGAATGACGTCCCAGCACCGCACTTCAGACAGCGATTTCCTGTCACGAAAAATTCGTTCCTCGATTCTCTTTTCCTCGCACGTGCTCGTCCATCCGGGCAATGTCTTCGAAGAGCCAGCGATGTACGAAGCCATCGCTCGCAATCGAGACCTGCTCCGGCTGGGTTTCATCTTGCCGGTGATGCGTGGCGATGACGATGACTTGGAGAATCATTCAGTCAAGTGGGAGCGCGCCTACCGGAGGCAGGGCGACGAACGGCCGGCTTTCTTTCAGTCCCGACCGATTGATCCATCCGACATCGACGGAATTAAAAAGCGCGCGGAGTTCTTCCAGCAAAACCCGTATCAGGTCCTTCGCCTCGGGCGGCCCGACAGAACCGGTCTCGGTAAGCAGTTTCTAATAGCCGTCCACGCGATTCTTGCCGACGAGCCCGACCTGGCCGACGACGTCAAGACTAGGATCGTCGAATGTGTCGCGGCCGGGGCATCACCGCTGGGCAGGATCCGGACCGAAGTTCTCAATCCACTCAGTGTGGATGAGAGCAAAAAAGCGATTGCCGACCGTCTGGCGCGTCGCATAAATGTGGCCTTCTTCGCTACCGGGGCCCAGGAGCTAGGTACGCGCGTTCCGCGACCTCTCCATTTCTACTGCTTCCAACCGGACCATGACCTCCCGGCTCGTTGAGCTCTCGGTTACTCGGGCGCTACGAATATCTGAGGAGCACTTAACTGCCATCGACGATGAAAAATTCGCTCAGATTGCCAGCGAGACGTATGCCCTCAAGTTCCGACAATTAGTTGCTCGGATAATAGAGGCACTAAATCACGACTTCCTGGAAGCGGGATCTTCTGCCGAGATTTCGCCAACGAAGACCAAGTATCAAGAGGAAATCGACAGCAGTTTTCGCGATACTTACAGCAGGGAATTCGCGAAGGCCCTAAAGGGGTATCGAGTCGCCGAGCGGCGACGGGATCGGCGCCTGGCCCGCACTATGCATGGAATCAGCTTAGCGACGGATATATTGACCGGGTTTCTGCCCGTACCTTTCGTCGGCACTGCGGTCAACGCGGGGGTTGATGCCTTGAATGAAAGGGCTGTCCGACCACGCCTTGCTCCCATGATCATGTTGCAGGAGCAGGTCAACCGCGCCGAAGAAGTTTGAAATCGACTCGACCGCTTCCAAACCGAGGGCTTTCTGATGACGTTGCACCTGACCGTTGATACGCAGTCTGTTGCTGCCGTCGTTATCCTTCGCAGCGGGTGTGGCGGGAGCGGAACAGGCGGTGTCGGCGGTATCTAGGTGATCTGCCTTATGTGCGCTGGGCGTTGATCGCGCCGCTGCTCACGCCGGTTGCGAGGGCGACGTCGGGGGCGGTCACCGTCGCATCCGATACGGCAATCTTCGTGGCGATTCTTTATGTGACGCGTACTGGCTGTCCGTGGCTGGCCCTGCCGCTTCGTGCCAGTGCGGGGTCGTGGCTGCTCTGGCGGCGTGCCTGCCGCTGCGGAGCCCGCCTGCCGTGCCGTGTCCGGCGCCGGATTCCGATCAATCGTAGACACTGGCCACGGGAGGGCGAGCGGTGAGCACACGGCAGGAACAGGCGATCCCCCCGGTGCACGCCCGCGGGCTCGACGGCACGTGCCGGGTGCCGGGCGTGGTGGGCGCGATTCACGCCGTACCCCTGCTGGTAGGTGGATGGGCGATCAGCCGACAGGCGCGGGCGATCACTGCGCGGTGACCACCCACGGCCCGTTCATGCCGGTATGTAGCTAGTGCTCTGACCACGAAGGTTCGCGGTGTTCGATGACACGCCGTCCGGCCTGGCTGCCGGACGGCATCGCGGCCATCAGGCTGTGGCGGTGGCAGAACCCGTGCGTGTCCGGCGGCTCAGCGACCAGGAGGGTCAGCAGCTGCTGAGGATCACCCGTCGTGGTACCGGCTCGGCAGTCCGATTACGGCGGGCCATGGTCGTGCTCGCTTCAGCCGGTGGGAACACCGCGCCGGCGATCGCCCGGCTGGTGCAGGCGGATGAGGACACGGTTCGGCAGGTCATTCACCGGTTCAACGAGATGGGCATGGTCAGCCTGGACCCTCAGTGGGCGGGTGGCCGTCCCCGCCTGATCAGCGACGATGACGAAGCGTTCATCGTCGAGACGGCCAGCGCCCGCCCGGAAGCACTGGGGCGGCCGTTCACCCGCTGGAGAGTGCGGAAGCTCGCCGACTACCTCAACGGCCATGCCGCCCGCCGAGTTCGGATCGGCCGGGAGCGGCTGCGACAGATCCTGCATCAGCACAGGATCACGTTCCAGCGGACGAAGACGTGGAAGGAGTCCACCGACCCCGACCGGGATGTCAAGCTGGCCCGCATCGAGTACGTCACCGCGCATTTCCCGCAGCGGGTGTTCGCCTTAGACGAGTTCGGGCCACTGGTCATCCGTCCGCAGGCCGGTGCCGGGTGGGCGCCGTCAGGGCATCCGCAGCGGCTGCCGGCGAACTACCACAAATTGCATGGGGTCCGGCAGTTTCACGGCTGCTACAGCGTCGGTGACGACCAACTTTGGGGTGTGGTCAGACGTCCGCAAGAGCGCCACGAACACCCTGGCCGCGCTCAAATCGATCCGGGCCGCACGTCCGGACGGGGCGCGGATCTACGTCATCCTCGACAACCTGTCCGCGCACAAGGGCACCAAGATCCGGGCGTGGGCGGCTCGGAACAAGGTCGAACTGTGCTTCACCCCGACGTATGCGTCCTGGGCCAACCCGATCGAAGCGCAGTTCGGCCCGCTGCGGACCTTCGTGATCGCCGGCTCCGACCACCCGAATCACACCGCCCTGACCCGCAAACTGCAGGCCTACCTGCGCTGGCGAAACGCCAACGCACGCCACCCCGACGTTATGGCCGCCCAACGCCGCGAGCGCGCCCGTATTCGCAGCGAACGCCAACAAGTCTGGCGACAGCCGACCACACGTGCTGCCTGAGCGTCACGCGCCGGTTGGCCGCCCCACCTCGCCAAGCGCATCCAGTAACCGCTGCCTCGCCTCCTGCAGCCGGACCGGGTAGTCCGGCCCGAACACCTCCACCAGCGAGGTCTCCAGCGCACCCGAGATGCGATACAGCGGTGACCACACCGCCCGGTCACGATCGACCAACTCGTCGAAATCGGCAGTGCCCATCATCCGATGAAGCCAGTCCGAGAACACCAACGCCTCGTCCCGGCTCAGCCCGATCATGAAGTCATCCTCCACCACCGCGCCGAGGCTACCGTCCGCTCAACACCGCGAACGTTCGTGGTCAAGGCACTAGACACCAATCCCGAGATGGGCCTCGCGGGGCTCCTGGCTATTCCCCTGCACCTCGACTGCGACAAAATCACCGAGGCGAATTTCCGACTACATGGCGACCGCGGTCGCGAGCATCGGCGGCACCGGTGTCGACGTGCGAGGCGGCGAGCTGGACGCCACTGATGCCGCGCGTCGACGGGTACCTGGCCATTGCCCGCTACCTGACCCGACTCGAGGCGGACATCCAGAGCCTGATTGGGTCGAGCGGAGCCCCGCCGGCATCGGTCGCCGGTGAAGGACAAGGAGATCTGGCTCGTCGGCTACGGCGATGCCTGACGGACGCCAACCCGCGAAGGGCGGGTCGCTGCGGCCCGTATCTGCTCGATCGACGTGTCGAACGTAGGTCGCCGCTGCGACAACAGGCGCCACAACCGCACGCCGAACGGTGAATCTCCCACGACGTGCGACCGTACCGTCCGCTGGTCTACGTTGCTGGCGCCTGAAACGGCGAGAACATCCGCTCATGCCGCGAAGAACGCGCGCATCGGCTGCGGCACGGCGGGGACCGTTCGTGCGGCCGCGCGCACCAGTTCGAGCAGTCAGGGGCCGTTTGACCTGGTCCCTCCACAAGCCCCGTCCTGCCCGGAGCGTCGCGCGCTAGTCTGCCGCGCATGATCTACCGCGTCGGGGACGTGCTGCGGATCTCCTGCCCGTTCACGCCGACGGTCGTCACCGGCGTCGACGAGGCGTACGTCAGCGTCCGCTGGCCGTGGTGGGAGATTGACCCGGACGCGGAAGGCGTGCGCTGGAACGGAGAGGTGGCCCTGGGCCGCGCCGATCCGGACGAGCTGTACATGACCGACCCGGCCTCGCCCCGCCTCGCCCCCGGCGATACCTGCCGGGTCGGCATCCCGGCGCGGATCATCCACGTCATCGAGGTTCACGAGTACGAACCACCGCAGGAGACGGGCTGGTTGCCCCGCCCGAGCCTGAGTCTGCTCGTCCTACGCGCCGGTGAGGCTCCGGATGTGGCAGCGGAGTTCCAGGGCACGAGCATCGAGCCCGATGGCGGTGTTCCGTTCACGCTCGAACTGCTCTTCAGGCCGTATGCCTTCCTGGAGGTCGGCGATGATGTTGCCGATGCCGCTGGTCGTGCATGGCGCTTCGATGGCCCGTGGACCTGGACCGCTTATGACGGCGCGGGGGGAGTGCCGGCCTGGCCCCTGGCCCTACTGATCGGCGGGGCGGATCCGGCAGCAGTCGCGGCCGCGACCGCTACCGGTTCGCACGAGGCCGAAGTCACCCGCTGGCGCCGAGCGGCCGGCTTGCAAGACGACGCCCAGTCCCGCTGAGCAGGCCACTACCGTCTACAGACACCAGCGGCCGGCCAGGTGTCCCGATCTGCCGCAATCCGCTGGTCGCGGCTGTCCGCGGCTGCTCCGGAGCGGGAAGGTGCGCCCTTGTAGGTTACTTCGGAGCCCTGAGGGTCTCGTCGTAGGTTTGATCGGGTCGCCTGT
Organism: Micromonospora sp. HB375; assembly: GCF_017872985.1. Lineage (NCBI taxonomy): Bacteria > Bacillati > Actinomycetota > Actinomycetes > Micromonosporales > Micromonosporaceae > Micromonospora > Micromonospora sp. HB375. The sequence goes on from NZ_JAGGJO010000001.1 coordinate 1,995,549, forward strand.
CAATGAGCCGTTTTCATCCTGTGTAGCGGTTGGTCTCGGCGCGGTGCAGGACGAGGATGGCCTGCACGATCGCCGTAGCGCGGCGGGGACAGCAACGCAGCTTGGTCAGGATCTTCCAGGTCTTCAGCGTGGCGATGGCTCGTTCGCCGCGGGCGCGGAGCCGGGCATGACCACGGTTGACGGCCCGCTGGCGGCGGGACAGCTTCGGTCGGTAGCGGTGGCGCTTGAACGGCGTGCGCACGCTTCCGCCGGCTCCCTGATAGCCCTTGTCCGCGAAGGTCAGCACGTTTGCGCTGGTCAGCGCGTCGATCAGGCCGTGGGTGCGTGCGGCGGTGAGGTCGTGGACCGCGCCGGGCAGCGCGGCCGACGCCCAGACCAACCGCCCGGCCGGGTCGGCCAGGACCTGCACGTTCGCCCCGTGGCGCTTGTGCTTACCGGAGTAGTAGGGCCGCTGGTCAGCGACCCGGTCGATGGGAATCAGCGTGCCGTCGAGGATCGCGTACGCCAACCGGGCAGCCCGACGCATGGCGGCGGTGAGGTCGTCGGCGCAGGCGGCGAGCAGGTCGACGGCCTCGCGTAGGTACCGCCACACGGTGGCCACCGACACGGCGAAGCCGGCCGCGAGGCGGGTGAGGGTGTCGCCGTTGCGCAGATGGGCCAGGGCCATCAGCGCCTGCTGCTGCGCAGGCAGCCTCCGCCAGCGGCCGTCGAGCGCACGTCGGCGGTCGCGGATCAGCTCGGTCAGGCGGGTCAGGCTGCGCGTGGACAGCGGGATGCTGGCAGGATAGGTCAGCAACGAAGCTCCCGTGCTGGTGCAGTGCGTCTTGGTCGACTGCTGTCCTACCGGGAGCTTCGTCCTATCCGGACAATCGACACGCCGCCCCCGCCTACCTGGTCAACCGCCCTTGATCACGATGAAAAGAGCTCATTGATCTACCCACTGGTCGAGGCTCGGCCGATGTCGCCCCGTGCCATCGACTGCTGGCCGGACGCCGTCGTGGGTCGCCCGCCATTAGGTAGTGCGCCTCGTCTTGCTGACTTCCTGCTGACGTAGCCCCGATCTCGCAAAGATCAAGACTCTTATCGTCTGGCGTCGGTGACCGTCGCCAGCCTGCTCGCCGCGTCGCCCGCCGTCAGCCTCGGGCCGGCTTCGTCGGCGGGCTCGGTTGCACGGATGGCTGCACCGGCCTTCGTCTCGGGCGCAGGACAACGCCGGATTGCTTGCCAACACTACTGACGCAGCGATCAACCGTGCTGATTCTCGGCCGACCGCGTCCGGTTCCGCGCTTCCAACGGCCAAACAGTGGGGCGCCGATCAGACCAAATCAATAGCGTGATCTGCATCACTGGGCGACATAAGGAGCGGAAGCCGCTAGAGCCACCTAAAAAGTGTGGCGACTTTGTCCGTTATGATCAGACATCGCACCTTATCGATATCAAGGGGCAGGGTTGACCTGGGAAAGAGGTTATGCATGCGTCAAATTGACCGTCAAGACTTGTATCACAGCTTGGGATAACAGGGCTGTACAACGTCGCTACGTGACGTTGCTGCGCGGCTAGAACGTCCTGCACGATTGCAAACAACGGCGCGGCACCGACACCCAAAAGCGAGCGGCGCACCGGCTGGACCCGGGCGCCGCTCTCAGCCCACCGTCATCCATCAGCAAGGAGGGCCTCATGGCAAGCGTACCGACAAGTACGCGCACTACAACCACACAACCAACCGCGGAACCAGTACCCATCCGCCTCCGCACGGTCGCCTGCATCGCAGCCTGCGCAGGCATCGCAACCCTCGTCCACCTCGATCCGGGCGCTGTTGCTCCGATCGCTGTAGGCCTCGGGGCCTACCCTGTCGTCAGCAGGCTGATCGGCTCCTGAAACCCTGCTTTCACGGCTCACGCGATTCGCTGGCGAGTAAGGCCCTTGCGAAGTAGCTCACTTGGTAAGAGCGACTGAAAATCGGTTCGACCCCGCCCCTGGCCACATAGCCTTTCGCCGGGCTACAAAGATCCCCACCAGCGGAAACGTCGGTGGGGATCTTGCTGAGCCGTATTCAACCTGAACTTGCAGCTCAGGGCAGGCACGGCGAACCCGGAGATCGATGAAGGCGAGGCTCCAGGTAAGACAGCAGTCGACCAAGATCCGATGCCCCGACCGGGAGCCTCGCCTGTGCTGTCTTACCCCTCCACGATCCCGCTGTACAGCCGCGCGCTGAACCACCTCGCCGACTGCATCCGAGCGCACCGTAACCAGCATCGATCCCGGTGGCGGCGCCTCACGCCAGGCCCAGGCGCTACTCGCCTTGGCCCACCTGCGCAACGGTGACACCTACACCCGGCTCGCCGCCGGATTCGCCGTCGGTGTCACCACCGCCTGGCGCTACGTGCAGGAAGTGATCGCCCTACTCGCCGCGGTGGCCGAGGACCTGACCGCGGCGATGCGGCGCATCCGACGCCTGGCGTACGCGATCCTGGACGGCACGCTGATCCCGATCGACCGGATCGCCGACCAGAGGCCTTACTACTCCGGCAAGCACAAGCGCCATGGCGTGAACGTGCAGGTCATCGCCGACGCCGCCGGCCGGCTCGTCTGGGCCTCACCGGCACTACCGGGATCGGCGCACGACCTCACCGCCGCCCGCAGCCACGGCATCATCGACGCGCTTACCAGCTCAGACGTGATGACCTTCGCCGACAGGGGCTACCAGGGCGCTCGGGGCAGCGTGCGCACCCCGTTCAAACGGCGCCGCTTCCGACCGAAGCTGTCGCGCCGACAGAAGGCGGTCAACCGGGCGCACGCGAGAATCCGCGCTCGTGGCGAACGAGCCATCGCCACGCTCAAGACCTGGAAGATCCTGCCAAGCTGCGCTGCTGCCCGCACCGCGCCACCGCGATCGTGCAGGCCATCCTCGTCCTGCACCACGTCGAAGCCAACTGCTACACAGGATGAAAAGGGCTCGCTGTTTGTGCGTCAGCCGCGCTCGTCGCCGTTGGCCGTGATTTACCGCACCTAGCCCGTGATCACCGCCGTTCGTCGCACGTTCGCTGCACGCCCCCTCCGCTCACTGGCAGGCAGCTTGCGGCGTGTGCCGATCGCTTACCGTCGGTCCCATGCTTCTTGCCGCTGCGTCAGATCCATCGGGACAGCCACTCTGGCAAGTGTTCGCCGTGGCCTCCATCCCCGGCCTCGCCGCCGTGATCGCGGCGATCGTTGCCGGCCTGTACGCCCGGACACTGAAGACGAGCGACAACAAGGCGCAACGGATCCGGGATCTTGAGTCCCGAATTTCGGACCGCAAGTACGAAATCTACAAGCCGATGATCGAGACGATCGCCAAGATGCTGGACAGGCGGAGGGTTGCAGAACTGGAGGACGACCTTCCCGAGCGTCTCCAGCACTTCGCGGCTTGGGCAAGCATCTACGTCTCCGACGAGGCGCTCCGAGCGTTCCGGAACTTCATGCAAGCGTCTTACACTAACGCGCCCGCTCCGGTCTTCCTGCGGCTGTACGCGGAGTTCGTGTTAGCTGCCCGCCAAGACATGGGCCTTCCAGAGACCGCGATAACGCCCGAAGATCTTCTTGGTATTCGGGTAAACGACCTGTACGCGCCTGGCGGCCTGCTCTGGGTGGTTCGCGAACCGTTCGATGAGGTATGCCGCCTCACCAACTGGACGCCGCCCTGGGCCGTGAGCCAGCAGGGTCAGCGCCCCTTGCCCACCTCCTAGGGTGCCGCGTCTTTGAACGTTGATCGTGTAATCCGTCGGCTTTGAGGGTGTGTCGGGCAGGCTGTCTCCCAGCGCTTGATGGGAGGTGGTGCCGGGTGGGTCGACGCCCGGAAGTGTTCGTCCGGCAGGTGTCGATGGCTGAGGGGCAGCGGTTGCAGCGGATCAGCCGAACGGCGAAGGACCCGGTGAAGCTACGCCGGGCGATCGTGGTGCTGATGTCCGCCCAGGGGCAGCCGGCCCCGGATATCGCTCACCCGCTCAAGAGCAGTGAGGACTACGTCCGCGACGTGATCCACGCGTTCAACGAGCGGGGGTTTGACGCGCTGGACCCAAAATGGAGCGGGGGCGCACCGAGACGGATCGATGAGCAGACCCGCGACTGGATCTGCGTCATCGCCCGGTGCGACCCCCGTTTCCTCGGCAAACCGTTCTCCTGCTGGTCGCTTGCCAAGCTGCGCGACTACCTGATCGACGTCGGCTACGTGAGCACCATCAGCGTGGAGACGATCCGTCGGGTCCTGCGCGAGCGTGGGGTCTCCTGGCAGGCCACCAAGACGTGGAAGGCCAGCACCGACCCGGACTTCACGTCGAAGATGCGCCGGATCCTGGACCTCTACGACGACCCTCCCGCCGACGGTCGGGTCCTGTGTGTGGACGAGTTCGGGCCGCTGAACCTGCAACCCCGCCCCGGCCACGCCTGGCGCCCGCAGGGCCAGCCCGTGCGGCTGCGGGCCACCTACACCCGTGACCAGGGAGTACGGCACATGATCGCCGCCCTCGATTTGGCCACCGGGCCGCCTGCACTACCGCATCCGTGACCGCAAACGCTGGCGCGAATTCCTGTCCTTCCTCAAGACCCTGCGCCGCCGCTGGCCCGACCAGCGGCTCCACCTGATCGTGGACAACTTCTCCCCGCACAAGCACCCCGAGGTCCGCGCCTGGTGCGCGGCCATCCAGGTCGACCTGGTGTTCCTACCGACCTACGCGTCCTGGCTCAACTGGATCGAGGCCGAGTTCGCCGCCGTGCGGTACTTCGCTCTCAACGGCACCGACCACCGCAGCCACGCCGAACAGGACACCGCCATCGGCGACTACATCCGCTGGCGCAACCAACGCGCCCGACCGAAAACCGGATTCGCCACCGGATCCAAGATCCGCCACCCGGATTACCCGTTCAAGGCTGCATGACGAGGCACTAGTCGATGTGTAAACCATGCGCTGAGACGGGTCGGCCAAGCATGTGATGGGACTAGACAATCGGCACGGAAGCGAAGGGCAAAGCGGAGGTCATCGACCGCCCATTGCTACGTAGCCGCAGCTCCGTAGCCGCTGCCCACAGCGCATCAGGGCCTGCGACGATTCTGAAGCGGAGGGAACTGGCGTCGGCGAGACGGCCGAGCCGACCCGCTGGCATGACTCCAGATGCGGCTTACGCCTTGGCGAAGAGTTCGCTGACCATCTGCTGACGCCGCTGCTGTACGCAAGCAGAAAGGCCACCTCCCGAAGCCGGGAAGTGGCCTTTGACCTGCGTGGGCGATACTGGGATCGAACCAGTGACCTCTTCGGTGTGAAGCAGGACGCCGCACGGACTTTGACCTGGGGAAACGCGAAGCCCCAGGCAGGGGTGGGTGCAGTTGGGTGCGATCAAATGCCGTTCGGTGTGGTTCAGCGCCGTTCAGGGCACCCTGTTGCTCCCAACGTGCTCCCCCGATCACGGGCCCGCGACCGGGTTGATGCCTCCAGGCTGTGCCGGACCGTCCTGCACGTCGTTCGTCAGACTGTGGCCGCTTGCTCAAGCCGTCCTAGTGACGCCAACGCCCGCTCAGCAACCGTTAGGCCTCAGCTGCTCCCGATCCGCTCCCACGGCGCGCTTGTCGACCCGACAAGCTCAGACATGCCGCGCCTAATCAGCGGCATGAGCGTGCACCAGATTGGAACGACCACGGGACGTCAGAGGTGACCTCCGCTGCCTTTCCATAGATAGAGGTCCCGCAGCAGCGATATCTCGGCGCCGTGGTGAATGACCTCGCGGTGTACGTGCAGGACGAGCTTCGCCATCGGTGCATCCGCGTACTCCGGCGGTGAGATGGCGCCTTGGGGCTGAGCTAATCCGGCTGTGCCGAGGTGGCGGACATCGCGGATCCACGCATCGTGCCCGTCGTCGAGCTGTCGCAGTGCTGCCTCGGCGGTGCCCGGGTAGGCGACGGCCCGGTGACGAGCAAGCGAGCCGTCGAAGTGGGGTGCGGTCGGTGGCCCGAACACGTCAATGAGGTGCGCCAGCCGCCAGGCGATCGTGGTGACCGGCGCCCGGTCGTGTGGCGTGCTGGCGTAGTCCAAGGTGAATTCGCCTACGCCGATCGAGATCGGCGCAGAACTCTGGCCGCGTCGGCTGAGGGTCCAGGAGCCCGGGACCGGCTGCCAGAAATACTCGTCATCGGTCAGCCCGTCCAGCCGTGGCCGAAGCTGATGCCGCCAGTGCCACTCAAGTTGGTCGACCAGCTCTGCGTTCCAGTCCACATCCACGGCGCGACAGTAGAGATTGAGCTCTTTTCATCGTGATCAAGGGCGGTTGACCAGGTAGGCGGGGGCGGCGTGTCGATTGTCCGGATAGGACGAAGCTCCCGGTAGGACAGCAGTCGACCAAGACGCACTGCACCAGCACGGGAGCTTCGTTGCTGACCTATCCTGCCAGCATCCCGCTGTCCACGCGCAGCCTGACCCGCCTGACCGAGCTGATCCGCGACCGCCGACGTGCGCTCGACGGCCGCTGGCGGAGGCTGCCTGCGCAGCAGCAGGCGCTGATGGCCCTGGCCCATCTGCGCAACGGCGACACCCTCACCCGCCTCGCGGCCGGCTTCGCCGTGTCGGTGGCCACCGTGTGGCGGTACCTACGCGAGGCCGTCGACCTGCTCGCCGCCTGCGCCGACGACCTCACCGCCGCCATGCGTCGGGCTGCCCGGTTGGCGTACGCGATCCTCGACGGCACGCTGATTCCCATCGACCGGGTCGCTGACCAGCGGCCCTACTACTCCGGTAAGCACAAGCGCCACGGGGCGAACGTGCAGGTCCTGGCCGACCCGGCCGGGCGGTTGGTCTGGGCGTCGGCCGCGCTGCCCGGCGCGGTCCACGACCTCACCGCCGCACGCACCCACGGCCTGATCGACGCGCTGACCAGCGCAAACGTGCTGACCTTCGCGGACAAGGGCTATCAGGGAGCCGGCGGAAGCGTGCGCACGCCGTTCAAGCGCCACCGCTACCGACCGAAGCTGTCCCGCCGCCAGCGGGCCGTCAACCGTGGTCATGCCCGGCTCCGCGCCCGCGGCGAACGAGCCATCGCCACGCTGAAGACCTGGAAGATCCTGACCAAGCTGCGTTGCTGTCCCCGCCGCGCTACGGCGATCGTGCAGGCCATCCTCGTCCTGCACCGCGTCGAGACCAGCCGCTACTCAGGATGAAAACGGCTCAATGTTCACGCCGAAGAGGTCACTGGTTCGATCCCAATATCGCCCACCATTGAACGTGATCATGCAGTCGACCTGTGCGTTGCGGTTCGCATGGTAGTCGTAGCGGTCATTATATAGAGGCAAGACTCTATTGCCTGGTATCGGCGGCGGCGACGCAACTGTCCTGACCCGCGGCCGCCGAGCGTCGCTTCGTGTGTTGAGCTGGGAGGGTGGATACCCTTCGCATCGAGTTCTTGGAGGAGGTCGATCGTCCGGCGATGTGTCGGATGCTCGAGGACTCGGGCGATGTAGCGCCCGACGTGCTGTTGCGCCACAGGCGTCCGAGCAGCCTCTACACGACGTTCGTGGCAGTGCATGGTGGCGCGATCGAGGGGATGCTGACCGGATCGTTTGATTCCAACGTCGCTGAGAGCGGGGCGTTCGAGTCGTACGAGTTGCCAGTCGCACCGCACGCCTTCCTTGATCGGATTCACGTGCACTCGGCGGTGCGGCACGCGGGTGTCGGCAGTGCCTTGATCTCGGCGTACGCAGCAGAAGCGGTCGAGCGTGGCTGCACCTTCGTTGCGAGCACGATTGACGTCTCATCGGATCCGACGGCGAGAATCATGTTCTTCAGGCAGTGCGGCTTCCGCGTCGTCGGCCAGGAGAACTTCGGTGCTCGGCCGGCCGATATTCTCGGTGGGACGCCTGGACGCAGGCGTCCTGTCTAGGACCGCCTAGTCCTGAGGCAGGCGACTTCGACGGCGGCCTCCGCGGTGACGGCGGCGAGCTGCCCCAGGATGTCCTGGCCGCCGCTGTTGGTGCGGCTGCCGATGAAGTGGCAGCAGTACGACGGCGCGGACGCCGGTGACTGCGATAGCAGGGTTGGGAGTCGTTTGAGCCGGCGGGCCTACTCGACGGCGACGTGCGAGACCCCCGGCTCGGTGGGCATGCGCAGTGCTGCAGGCACCCGACCGATGCTGCAGCCCGTGGACGACGCAATATGCTGCTGCCGGTGGACGACGATGGCGACCTCACACGTTGGGTAACGGCGTGGGCTCAGCGCTACCCCGCTCAGTACGACAAGGTGCTTGCTCCGCTTCATGGAGCGACAGTTCTCGATCGCTCTGCATTGCTCATGGTCATCGACTGGAAGTTCGGCAACATGGCCCATCGCCGGGCACGAGCTCGGGCAGGTCTCGCCCAGGAACGGGACCAAGCCATCCTGGACGTCACCGCTGCCGCCCGCGCATGCGTTGACGACGGCGCAGCGATGAGCGTGATACAAGCGATCAGCCGGGTCGGCCCCGCCCTCGGCAGCGCACTCCTGATGACGATGGACCCGCTCCGATGGACTGTGCTCGACGTGCGTGCTGTTAAGTCCATCAGGGCCATCGGCCACAACGACGTGCCGCCGGGGTCCCAGGACCGGTTGACTTGGCTGCCTTACTTGTTCGCGTGCCGCGCCGTCAGCGACCGAACCGGCAAGTCCCTCCGCGACGTTGACCGAGCGCTGTATCAGGCCAACGGCGACCCCGACCTCCCACGGGACGAAACAGCGTCGGCTAGGGGCCGCGACCAGCTGCCCGAGGTTACGGACGTGGACGAACCTCGCCGGACACAGCGCGCAGAGCTTACAAGCGAAGGGTCGAGGCCGGGCCGGTGAGTGCGATCTCCATCCAGGACTCCGGCACTCGCCGCGGCCAAGGCCGCGCTGCGGTCGATGCCGGATCATTGATCCAGGTCGGTAACCTGCTGTCGGTGGAGCCGAAACGAAAGTCATGGCTGCCCTGGCTGCTGGCCGTCTTCGCTGTATGCTTGCTCACCGCCCTTTCGGTCATCGCCGTTCGCCTTTCGGTGACGTACGAGCCACCGCCCGGCACGGAGCCGCCAAAGATAACCGACTGGATGCAGGGGTGGGGAAGCTTGGCCGGCGTGCTGGCTGGCGCTGTGGCAGCGGTGGCGGCAGGTTGGTTGCTGGTGCACGAGCGGCAGCAAGCCAGGGATGCTCGCGTCGAGGCTGAGCGGGTCGGAGCCCGCGCGGTCCAATACTCATCTCTGTTCGGGACGATGTGGCGCAGTCCGAGTGGAGGCGCGCGCCTCTCGATTGACTTCCAGGTGACCAACTACGGCCCACAGCCAGCGCGTCGTGTCATGGCGGTGGCTCGGTGCCCCCGCGCGCGCAACGTCTGGGTGATTTTCGTGGCGGAGATCCTTGAACCGCACGATAGCTGCGGGGGGTCACGGATTTTCGAACTGCCCGACGCGCTGCTTCCGCCTACACCGCTGACCCGCATGGGGATCGACAACTTCCTGCCGGACATCTCCCTTACGTTGCGCTTTTTCGATTTCAACGGCCGGGAATGGCAGCGGACAGACAACGGCGATCCAGTGCGAGCGCGAGAGCCTCTCCCTCAAGGGGAGCCGGCGGCGGAGTACGAGGACCAGCCTTGAACTGCGCGGCCAAGCCGCCGAGCTCCGCTTCACCACCGCTGCCCCGCGTCGCCCTAGCGTACAACCGATGCCCCATCCCTTGTGCGACCGCTCACCGACATGTCCGGACACTCCGAGGGCTGGCTGCTGGCTGGTCCTCCGCAGCGCGAGGATCGAGGCGTGGCCGTCGAAGCAGCGTCGCGCGTGACGCTAATGCGACCCTGTGCGGTCACCCACACCAACGACATGGAGCAGCGGCATCTGACGCTACAAGCTGGCCTTCCGTACCGCGGACCGCGTGTACGTCCAGTCCCGCGCTGGCCACAACCTCACCACGTACTTCCCGGTCATCACCCGAGCCATCCGTGCTGCCGTGCCGCCGAGGGTGGTCCTGGACGGCGAGCTGGTCGTCTGGGAGTGGGAACGCACGAACTTCGCGCTGCTGCTGATCATGACTCGCCGGAACCCAGCCCACTACGTCGTCTTTCGACCTGCTCAGCGCGCCGCCCGGGTTGCCGCTGCTCGACGCCCCGCTGATACAGCGGCGGGCCCTGCTGGTCGACCTTCTCGCCGGTGCACCATCCCCGATCACGTTGTCCCGCAGACCACAGACATCGGTAAGGCACCGATGGTTGACCGAATCCGGCGACGGCCTCATGCCCTCACCCTCGGCGAGGTCCGACGTCTCCTGGCACACCTGATCACCGCCGCCCGACCGTTCGACCACATCCATCAATGGTCACGTTGGCGACGCCGACACCAGTACCGCGCCAGGAGGGCCCACTACCAGCGAAGACTCCGACTCCATCAGGCTCGGCTGGAGTACTACCCTGTCCGACCGGCCCTCGCTCGGCCGCGTCCAAGCCCTCATTGCCCGGCGCGCAACGTCGCGGCGGGGCGCGGCGACCAAGCCGGCGCGATCGCGTTTGACACCGAAGCGCGGCGAGTCTTCGATCACGTCGCGTCGCCGGACGGCGAGGCTCAGAAGGAGGCCGATCGGGCACAGCCCGGCAGGGGGCTCGTCAGGGGCAGACCGGCGGATAGTAGGCCGAGGACGATAGTCACGACTTGGTCAGTCAGGTCACTGTCCGGTGAGGGGCGCGGCAGCCACGGTTGCCCACTGGTAGGTGCGGTGTTCTCGGCGCAGCGCGATCAGCGTTGCCTGTCGGATGGTAACCCGGGCGGGTTGCTGGTGGCGGAGGTCGTTGAGGCGGTCGCGGATCGGTTCGGCCGGTGCTTGTGAGCCGCTGTAGGCGATCGTGACGTGGGGGCGGAAACCTTCGGCGGCCTCCGGCACGGTCTGCCATACCGCGCCGATGGCCTCGCGGATGGTGGTGCGGAGTTGTTCGACGCGGTGCCAGGGACGCACGAGTAAGCCGACTCCTTCCGCGTCGGGGTCGACCGGGCAAAGTGATAGCTCCAGAGGCGGCAGTTTGGTGCAGCGTTGCTGGGTTTCGGCGACGATCGCCTCGATGTCGCTGTTGTTGACCTCGTCGGTGAAGCCGAGCCCTTGCATGGTCAGGTGCAGCCCGTCGAGCGGCACCAAGTCTAGTCCGGGCAAAGTGAGTTGGCGTTGCAGGTCGGTGACGAGGCGATGGAGTTCAGGCTGACGTTCGAAGGTGAGGTGCCATGTGTAAAACTGACGGCCGGCTCGCCAGCCCGGGCGCCAGTACCAGTGGTTGGTGAGTTCGGGCAGGTTCTGGTAGGCGGTCCAACGCTCGTGCAGGTTGGCCAGCTCCCGGCTGTTCATGGCAGCGATGGTAGAGCGGGCCGGGCGGCGGTACCGACCTGTGTGCGGTCGACGAGCATGTCGGCGACGTGCCGCAACGCCGGGTGATGGGCGAACGGCTGGGCGGTTGTGAGGAACTGGCGGGTTCGTTGATGGACCGACTCGAAGCGCTGGTCCGCGGTGAGGGCGAGCGCTTCCTCTGCCAGCACGGCGGCCTGCTCCGGATCGGGGTCGCTGGCGTGCAGGTGTGCAGTGGCCAGGTCTAGGCGGCTTAGTGCTCGCGGGCCGGCGAGCTCTGCGGTGTCGAATGCCGTGATGGCGATGGCGAGGTGACTGGTGACCCCTGCGGTGCGGCCGAGCGCCAGGTAGGCGGTCGCCGCATTGGCCGCAGTCCTTGCCTGGCAGTACGGCCCGAGGGCAAGACTCGCGCTGACCTCCGAGCTGGCCGGGCGGTCGGACAGCATGGTGAATGCGCGGTCCACGGCGCGGTCGACGCCGTACCGGTCACCGAGGCGGGCGAGTGCCCGGGCCTGCCCGTTGATCGTTAGTCGGATGCGGTGTTCGCCGGTGCCGCTGCGCTGCAGACCGTCCTGGGCGTAGGCCAGCGCATCGTGATAGTCGCCGGTGTAGAAAGCGATCAGGCTTTGCGTGGCCCGCGTCCAGGCTTGCACCTCGGGCTGCTGGGCGGCCTCCGCGAGGTCGAACGCTTCGGCGGCGTAGGCGTGCGCCAAGCCGAACACGCCGAGGTCCAAGGCGAGCGCGCCGAGAAGTCCGGACAGGTGGGCGGCGACAGTGTAGAGCCGAGCACGTTGCGGTGGATGTTGCCTGCCTGCCATGAGTTGGTCGACGTAGACGCGTAGCGGTCGCATGTCCGGTCGATGCGGCATGCCTGCTCGTACTCATCCGAGGCCGTGTGGTTGGTGGCGCCTGGGCTGCTAGCGTTCGGCGTCGTGTGGACCGAAGAGATCGTGGCCGGGCGGCCGGCCTGGCGGCATGTCCCGTCCGGCGTGGTCTTTCGGGCGGTGCCGGGCGGGACCTTTCGCATGGGTCTGTCCGAGGCGGAACTGGCGGCGGTGCGTGCGATCGAGCGCAGTGGGGGAGTAGAGGACACTCTTGAGTCGTTCTTCGCCGATGCCGGGGACGCCCAGCCGGTACGTGAGGTGCGGGTCGAACCGTTCCTGATTGCTCGGCACCCGTTGACGGTCGCGCAGGTCCAGCACTGGTTGCCCGAGTACGAGGACGACTACGCCAACGCGGACTCCGGCACGGCCCGGCTCGAGGGCGACCTGGACGAGCTGCTCGACGCGCTGCCGTTCCGGCTGCCCAGCGAGGCCGAGTGGGAGTACGCAGCCCGAGCCGGCACCACCACCTTGACCTTCCGCGGCGACGAGAAACCCGGCGAGGACCAACTGCTCGACGACTTTGGCGATGAGCGGCGGACAGCCGCCGCTGAGAACGCGTTCGGGCTGGCCGCGATGGGCTCGGCAGCCGAGATCTGCGCCGACGTGTGGATTCCCGATTTCGTGGGCGCCCCGGCGGATGCCCGCCCACGTACCGGTGACGGGCCCAGGGCCGTACGCGGCGGTGCCGCCGACCTCTACCCATGGCAGGGCTGCGACGAATGGCTGCTGCTGCTCGCCGCCACCCGGTATGAGCACGATCAGTTCACCGCGGTCCGCCCGGTCGCACCACTGCCATCCCGGAATTAGCCAGAGCCGCCGGACGAGACGGATACGCCGCAACGTTGCAGTTGAACTGGTTCGTGGCCCGGCCCGACTCCAGTCGCCGGGACGATCCTGCATCGCCGAGGCGCGCTAAATCTGCCATGGCGGAGCTGGTAGAGATTCGCAGGTGCGACCGCACCTACCGCTGTTAGCCTCCGTCTTTCGCTAGTTGTTGATCGAAGCGGTGGCCCAGGGCAGCTGCTCTGTCCGGTGGACCGCCAGGACGTGCGGGCATGCTGATTGGCCGGCGGTGCCCGACGTGGCGCAGGACGGCCCGGTCACCGGCGTGGTAAGCGGCGTCCTCCAGTGCGGCGCTCGTCGCGGCTGGGGCGGGTGCAGGTGACTAGCTGGGGTAGCGCGGACAGGCGGGTGAACGCGGTGCCAGGTCGGTTGGTCCAACGTCAGCCGGACGTATCCGCGGATTGCGAGAGATCGTGCGTCCACCCGATGACGCGCTCGGCGGTGACGCCTCGAAGGTTGGCTCCGTTCCACCGTGCCCCGGTGACGTCTGTGCGTCCGTACTCCGGATCGTGCGTCATGACGTAGCTGAAACGGGCGTAGGACAGGTCGGTGTCGCGCAGGTCGGCGTCGCGCAGATCGCAGCCGGCGAAGCTGGCACCGCGAAGGGACGCGCCTCGAAGGTCGGTGCCACGGAAGTCACACAACGTGAACGAGTGCCTATCGAGGGTGCGGTGCCGAAGATCGCGACCCGCGAACGATTGCCTCGTCGCGCCGGGCGGCATGCTCACCCGCGAACCGTAGCGTGGTCGCCCGTCGCCGAACCAGCGGTTTCTGTCCACTCACTTGCGGGGCATGCCGTAGTGCACGACCGCCGCTTCGCCCGCACGTCGTGACGCGCGGGCGTCGACCGAGCTTGACCGTTAGTCGTAGAGATCAGGTCGCCATAGAGTCTCTTCTCTGCGATCCACCTCCGGCGGAGCCTGCAGCAACGGATGATCTCGTAGCCGGCAGGATCGCTTCCGGGCCAGACGGTGCCGCAATCGCTGGATGCTTTCAGGGACGCGGATACAGACCCAGAGCAGGGCCAGTGATGCTGCAAGGTTGAGCAAGCCGATGCATATGAGGCTGCCAAGCGGACTCATCGGCGGCTCCTCGATGACAGCGGGACGGAGAATCGGCAAGCAGGCACGAGCATGATCGATCGTGTCACGGCATCGATGCTGAGTGACTATCTGGGTGACCACGGGTACGAGCGGTGGTGGACGTCTACGGATGCCAGTGGGAAGGCTTCGCAGCCTGAACGAACCGGGCAATGCAGGTCAGCGAGCCGTGTTGATTACCTGGCGGCCAAGTGCTCAATCTGCTGCGCTCGTGGCGCGGCCAGGGGCCTACGGCGGCTGAATGCCGCGCATCGAGCTGACTACGGTCGTTCAGGCAGTCCCGGAAACCGTCTTTGACGTTTGCCTCGATGTCGACATGCACACCGAGTCCATGGGAAGTAGTGCCGAACGGGCAGTCGGCGGTATAGCGACCGGCCGGTTGAAGGCCGGCGATGCCGTCACGTTGGAGGCCAGGCACTTCGGCCGATGGCACCACGAGCACAGCTTCAGGCCGAACCCGGCTGACTCCTCGGCAACCCTCATGCGCGACGTCATCGACTTCACTGCGCCGATGGGACCGGTTGGTGGTCTCGTGGCCAGCGTCATCCTGCGTCCGTACCTGCAACGCCTCATCGCACGCCGCAACAGCTATCTTGCGCGGGATGATCATGGCCGCGGCTGATTGGAGCATCGGGCGTATGTCCTGGTAGGGGACCGGCGTCCGGGCGGGCGCAACCGCCTTCCTCAACCGCGTGTGTGAGCTGGCGGGAGCTGTGACGGGCTGCTCTACTGGGTGACATGCATGCCCGCCTCCTTCTGTGCGTCATGCTGGCGGCCGCAGGCGTGATGGTGGCGGGACCGGGCTCCTGGTAGCCATGAGATACATCGACCAGCCAGGACCGTTCAATGAGTTCATTTTTGGCGCGGTGGGCGGGGGTATGTCTAGGGCAGGTATCCGCCGATGGAGGAAGCGCCACCACCTGGGCGCGGGCACACGCAGGGCGCAGAACAGCGTGAAAAGGTCGGCAATCAGCCACCAATGACGTCGAGCTGAGATGCGACGTGACCAGCACGCTGTAGAGCTGACGCAGGTCGCGAGGTGGCCGGTCTGAGTTCCGCTTCAACGTCGGAAGCCCATGACGGCGGATTTCGAGCGAGTTTTCAGCGGTCTGCCGCACGGACTTACCCGATGACGTGATCATGCCACGCAGGCGCTCTCATGCCGCAGACAGCCGGCGTCGATGTGGAGTTAGGTTAGGTTGAGGGCGTCCACAGCGGGGATTCAGGCGTGCCGTATAGCATCGGCCGTCTCAATCACTTGGCTCAACTGCTTACTGCTGAGCAGCCGGGCGCGCCAGGCCAGCGCGGCGATCTCCGCGCTCGCTGGATGTACCCGCGCGTCCTCGACGACCGGCCCGATCCCGGTCAGCGCGACCATGTCGCCGGGCGGATAGCCGAGCAGGTGCGCGAACGCCGTCACGTACTGCGGGGTGATGACCACCTTGCCTGGGCCCAGCATCGCCACCGTGGAGTCGGAGACGTACGGACCATCTCCAACAACCTGGAGGATCTGTGCGTTGCGTGGGCGAATGTTGCGGTTGCGCAGCAGGCGCAACAGCAGAGCTCCAGGGGTGTCCGGGTAGTCGTCGGCTGGCTGGGACCCATCCGGCGGCTGCACGGGCAGGGACCTGACCAGCGCCTCCAACCGACTCCGCTGGTCCCCGTCCATCCGGGCGGCGTGTCGGACGACCGAACCCACATTCCACGGCGACGTTGGCCAGGCCGAGGCCAGGTCATCCGGCACTGGCATCCCAGCGATGACGAAGAGGTCGGCGGTATGGATCCGGAGTGCCGGTGCCAGTTTCCGGACGAGGTCTGGTCTCGGCGCAGCATTGTTGTCGATGACCGCGGCGAGCTCATCACTCGGGACACCTGCCTCCCGGGTCAGGGCGGCCCGCATCTGCTCGATTGATGTGTCGAACGTAGGTCGCCGCTGCGACAACAGGCGCCACAACCGTACGCCGAACGGTGAATCTCCCACGACGTGCGACCGTACCGTCCGCTGGTCTACGTTGCTGGCGCCTGAAACGGCGAGAACATCCACTCATGCCGCGAAGAACGCGCGCATCGGCTGCGGCACGGCGGGGACCGTTCGTGCGGCCGCGCGCACCAGTTCGAGCAGTCAGGGCCGTTGGACCTGGTCCTTACAAGCCCCGTCCTGCCCGGGGCGTCGCGCGCTACTGTAGCGAGCCGTGCGGCTGGTGCAGCCCGGTGACGAGGTCGCGCTGGGTTGGCGGGGCATCGTCTCCTGCCGGCACCAGCTCGACGATGTCACCGGCCCGGGGCCGCGAGACCAGCAACCGCTCGTCCGGGGTCCAGGCCAGCAGCCGGACACCGGGCACCCGGGCCCACACTTGAACGGTCCAACCCGGCGGAGCCAGCAGTCGCCGCGGCGCGTCGAACGGGGACTGCCACGGCACGCCCGAGCTTCGTCATGGTGCACATGTACCCATCCCGGACAGCGACACGCGACGAGGCGTCACGCGGTGTCTGCCGATCTCGGCGTCACCTGACGACCCGGGTCAGTAGGGGTGAGACGCGGTAGTCGACCATGTGGCGCATGGCGAGCGCGGCTTCGGTTCGTTCGATGCCGGGTGTGGCGAGGATCTGTCCGGCGATGCGGTAGAGGTCATCGGCGTCGCGCGCGACCACGCGGGCGAGCAGGTCGACGGTTCCGCTGAGGCCGAAGACCTCCAGGACTTCGGGTATCCGGGCGAGTGCGTCCCCGACCTGGTCGAGGCTCTGCTGGTGCACGGTGATGGAGATGAACGCGGTCATGGGGTAGCCGAGCGCGGCGGGGTCGATCCGGCGCTCAAACGAGCGCAGGATGCCGCCGGTCTCGAACCGGTTGAGGCGGGCCTGGACGGTGTTGCGTGCCGCGCCGGTCGTCTGCGCCAGGGCGAGTGTGGTTGCGCGGGGGTGTTCGGCGAGGGCCAGCAGCAGTTGGGCGTCGAGTTGGTCGAGGGCGGCCATTTTGCTCATCTCCCGAGGGTGGACCAGGACGGCAGTTGCGCAGATTGCTCAGATTCATTGTTGCATCTTGCGCATTCGTACGCCCCTGGCCGCACCATGTTGGCAAACGCGTGCCATCAGGAAGGGTTGTGGATGACTACCTCCGTCGTATGGCCCGACGACATCGAGAGCGGGGAAGAGCCGCGGTTCGCTGTTCTTCGTGCCATCGAGGAACGGATTCTGTGGCTGTCCACCGCGATGGTCGATCACGCCAACCGGCTTCGTGCCGATCCGGCGGGGCCGAAGGTCGGCGGGCACCAGGCGTCAAGCGCATCGATAACGTCGGTCATGACGGCGTTGTGGTTCTCGCACCTGGGGCCGGAGGATCGGGTGTCGGTCAAACCGCATGCCTCACCGGTGCTGCACGCGATCAAATATCTTCTCGGCGAGCTCGACCGGCCGTACCTCAGCCGGCTGCGGGAGTTCGGTGGCCTGCAGGCCTATCCGAGTCGCTCAAAGGATCCCGATGCTCCGGACTATTCCACCGGGTCTGTCGGGCTCGGCGCGACGGCTCCGGTCTGGGGCGCGCTGGCGCGCCGCTACGTCGCCGGGCATTTCGGCCCGGCCGGCTCCGGGCGTCAGTACTCGTTGATCGGGGACGCCGAACTCGACGAGGGTGCCTGTTGGGAGGCGGTCGTCGACCCCATGGTGGCCGAGTTGGGCGAGGTCGTCTGGATCGTGGATGTCAACCGGCAGTCGCTCGACCGGATCGTGCCCGGTCTGCGGGTACGCCGCCTGGAGCGCATGTTCGAGGCGGCCGGCTGGCAGACGATCATGGTCCCGTACGGCCACCGGTTGACGGCGCTGTTCGACCGGCCGGGAGGGGACGCGCTCCGCCGCCGCATCGACGAGATGAGCAACGGGGAGTACCAGCGACTGCTGCGCCTCCCGGCGGCGCAGGTGCGCGAGCGGTTACCCGGGAACGGCGGTGACGCGGACGCCGTCCGGCGGCTCATCGGGACCGTCCCGGACGAGGTGCTGCTCGCCGCGCTGCGCAACCTGGGTGGGCACGACCTGCGGGCCCTGGACCGGGCCTTCCGCGGCATCGACGACACGCGGCCGACGGTCATCTTCGCCTACACCATCAAGGGGTACGGCCTGGCGACGGAGGGCCACCCGCAGAACCACTCGGCTCTGCTCACCGGTCCGCAGCTCGCCGAACTCGCGGATCGGCTGGGCGTGAGCATGGACGATCGCTGGGCGGGTTTCCCGGCCGGCAGCGCCGAGGCGCTCGTGTGCGCGGAGACTGCGGCGCGGCTGCGGCGTGCCCCCGTACCGTCGCTGCCGACCTACGACGTACCGACCGACTTCGGCCGTACTCCGGGCGGGGTCGCCACCACCCAGGCGGCCCTCGGCCGCGCGTTGCTCGACACCCTGCGCGCCGCCCCGGACGTGGGACGCCGGATCGTCACGATCAGCCCGGACGTCAGCTCCAGCACCAACCTGGGTGGTTGGGTCAACAAGGTCGGGGTGTGGTCGCCCGATGAGGGCACCGACTGGTTCGCCGACGACGCCGAGACGATCCTGCACTGGCGCGAGCGGCCGACCGGGCAGCATGTCGAACTCGGGATCGCCGAGGTCAACCTGGTGGGCGCCATGGGGGAGCTGGGCGCTACGTGGAGCCGCTGGGGACAGCCGCTGATCCCGGTCGGGATTCTGTACGATCCGTTCGTCGAACGTGCCCTCGAACCGTGGTCGTTCGGCGTCTACGCCGGCGGCCAGTCCATTCTGGTCGGGACGCCGTCCGGGGTCACCCTGGCCGCCGAGGGTGGGGCCCATCAGTCGATCAAGACGCCGTCGATCGGCGTCGAGCAGCCGGGGGTCGTGGCCTACGAACCGGCGTTCGCGATCGACACCGAGTGGATCCTGCTCGCGGCGATGAGCCAACTCGGCCGTCCCGGTGGCAGGTCCGCCTACCTGCGGCTCTCCACGCGCCCCGTCGACCAGACGATGGCCGAGATCCCGTCCGATCCCGCCGCGCGCGAGCGTCGCCGGCGCCATGTCGTCGCCGGGGCGTACCTGCTGCGCCGCGCCGACCGTCCGGCGCTCACGATCTGCGCGATGGGAGCCATGGTCACCGAGGCGTGCCAGGCCGTCGATCGCCTCGCCGAGACGGGAGTGACCGCGGACGTCGTCGTCGTGACGAGTCCGGACCTTCTCTTCCAGGCCGTACAGGCCCGCGCCGGTCTGGCCGAGGCGCCGGACTGGATCCTCGACGCCGTGTTCCCGCCGGACCGTGCCCGCCCCATGATCACGGTGCTCGACGGGCACCCGCACACGCAGGCCCACCTCGCCGCAATCAACCGCGTCCCGTCAGCGCACCTGGGCGTGACCAGCTTCGGGCAGTCCGGCGACCTGTACGCCACCTACCGCCACCACGGGATCGACACCGACTCGATCGTGCGTGTCGCACTCGACCTCGTGACCCGGTACGGCCAGAACTGACACCGGGGCGCGGGCAAGTGTGCACGGGCCCTCATCTGCGGATCTTCGACTGTGCAGTCGTCGCGCCGGCCCGGTTCCGATGTTGTCCTACGCTGTGCGAGCACTGCTCGAAGTCGTGCACAGGCCGTTCGGGCCCGACCGCCTGGACCGATCGACTCTCTTCGCTACCTTCCGTTACTACATCAAGATCATAGAGCTGCCCCGGGGGAAGGCTCCGGGCTTGCCTCGGCGGTCGAGCATGCCCGATGCGGCGCTGGCCCGCTCATGCTCGTCAACGCGTTCCACCTCGTCATTCTCGTCCGCGTCGGCATCCGACCGGGCTGCGACCAGGCCGACCCGGCATGGTGAGGAACCCTCACCCGCAGCTATTGACATTCGCTCACGCTGTGTAACAGTAGGTAGCCCTGTGGAGGGAGTTTCGTGACCATCTTCGAACTGTCGGATCTCACGGTGAATCTCTCCGTGGAGGGCGGCCAGCTCGGGCTCACGGATGCGGTGTCGCTGTCCGTCGCGGCCGGCGAGATCCTGTGCGTGGTCGGTGAGTCGGGCAGCGGTAAGAGTGTGACCATGATGGCGGCGCTGCGCCTCATGGAGTTCACGTCGCCGATCGACCTGCTCGGCAGCGCCCGCCTCGGCGAGCACGAGCTCCTCCGGCTGAGCCAACGTCAGATGTCGCGGATCCGGGGTCGACGCGTCGGCGTGGTGTTCCAGGAGGCGCAGGACGCCCTCAACCCCACCAAGACCGTCGCCCACCAGCTCGCCGAGGCGTACGCGCTGTCGCACGACATGCGCAGCGTGCGGGGGCGGCGTGACAGCCGGCGGGGCGATGGCCTGAGCGCAGCGGTCGGCCTGCTGCGCGACGTCGGCCTGGACGAACGAGTGCTGCCGCTCTACCCGCATCAGCTCTCCGGTGGCATGCAGCAGCGGGTCATGATCGCGATGGCATTGATCGGTGAGCCCGATCTGCTCGTCGCGGACGAGCCGACCACGGCACTGGACGTCACGGTTCAGGCCGAGATCCTCAAGCTGATCCGGCGGCTTCAACGCGACCGCGGCATCGCCTGCGTTCTGGTCACCCACGACATGGGGGTGGCGTCCGTCATCGCGGACCGGATCGCGGTGATCTACGCCGGACAGGTCCTGGAGGTCGGCCCGAGGGAGGTGATGCTCCGAGCGCCCCAGCACGCGTACACCAAGGCCCTGCTGGAGTGCGTACCACGTCCCAATACACGCCTGGTCGGGCGGATGCGCACCATTCCGGGTCAGACCCCGCAGCCCGGGAAAATGCCCAAGGGCGACCGGTTCGCTCCACGTAATGCGCTCGCCACCGAACGTGATCTGACTGAGCCGCCACCGATGGTCTGGTCGCCGGACCGGACCCACATGGTCCGAGCGTGGGCGCCGGTCACGCACTGGACCGACGAGGCGGTCAACCGTCTCACCGGCTACACCGCCGACGGCGGCAACACTCCGGTCGACGCCGCCGCGAGACGAGAGCCCGTCGTCGAGCTGAAGGGCGTCAACAGAACGTACGGCGTCACCCGGCAGAAGGATTATCATTCGATCCACGAGCACGGCGTGCCGACGCAGGGCCGCCTCGCCTCCGCGCACCGCGCGGTCCAGGACCTGACCCTGACCATCCACCGCGGCGAGTTCTTCGGCATCGTGGGCGAGACGGGCTCGGGGAAGACCACACTGGGCAAGTTGATCGTCGACCTGGAGCGCGCCGATCCCGGCTCGCTTCTGTCCGTCGCCGGCCACGACCTGTCGCATCGGCGAGGGCTGGCGGCCGAGCGCGAGCTCCGACGCGAGGTCCAGATGATTTTCCAGAACCCGAGCGGCAGTCTCGATCCGCGGAGAACGATCGGTGAGTCCATTGCGGAGCCGATCCGGGCACTGACCGAATTGAATCGCGCCGCGATCCAGAAGCGCGTCCGTAAGCTTCTCGACGATGTCGGACTGCCGCGGGACGCGGAGAAGAGATATCCGTCGGAACTGTCCGGTGGCCAGCGCCAGCGGGTCGTGATCGCGCGGGCGGTCGCGCCGCAGCCGAGCGTGATCGTCGCCGACGAGCCGACAAGCGCGCTGGACGTATCGGTACAGGGTCAGGTCATGAATCTGCTGCTGGACCTGCAGCGCGAGTTCGACTTGACCTACATCTTCATCACCCACAACCTGAGCCTCGTGACGTCTGTGGCCGATCGCATCGGGGTCATGTTGCGTGGCGAGCTCGTCGAAGTCCTGGACCCGACGGCCGCGTCAGCGCCACCGCGGCACGAGTACACGCGGGCGCTCATGGCGGCGAACCCCGACCCGTTCGCCCCGTCGGTGGCGAATGCGGGCGCGTTCCACGCCACCGAGTGAACGCGCACAACTTCGGTGCCAGGATCGGGGGCTCACGCCCATCCGCGCGGTGTCGTCCACACACGTATAACAAATAATGCCCGGCCCGACGGAGCCGGCAACCAGGTCACAGATCAGCTTTCGAAATCTCGCCAGCATGCGCCGTCAGACCACAGTCGCAAGTGACTACTCAAAGGGCAGGTCTACATATGAAACGACTATTTCGGTGGTGCACCGCCGCTCTCGTGGTCATGAGCATCACGGCGGTTGCCGGCTGCGGGGGATCGTCCTCGGAGTCGGGGGGCAGCGGGACGGCCACCGGGGAACCGAAGCGGGGTGGCACCATTCGCGCCGCGCTCGGCGGTGACCCCCAGACGCTGGACATGAGCATGGCCGGTGGGCTCACCCGGATCACGATGCAGCACGTGTTCGAGAGCCTGTTCGCACTCGATGCCGAACTGCGCCCCCAGCCGATGCTCGCCGATTCCCACACCGTCTCCGACGACGGACTGACCTACACCGTCAAGCTGCGTACCGGTGTCAAGTTCCACGACGGGTCGACGATGACGGCCACGGACGTGAAGGCCAGCTTCGATCGCTGGCTCGCCGTGTCCCCGAACAGCAAGAACGTCAGGGCGCAGGTCAAGTCCTCCGAGGCGGCCGACGACTCGACGTTCGTCATCACCCTGACGTCGGTGCGCTCCACGCTGGTCTCCGATCTGGCGTGGATCCAGGGCCCGTTCGTCGTCATCCCGGCGGCGACCGCCAAGGCGGCCGGTGACAAGCCGATCGCACCCGGCCAGATCGTCGGCACCGGCCCGTACACGGTGGAGAGCTACAACCCCGGGCGAAACCTGACCCTGGCCCGCTTCGACGGCTACCAGAGCCGGACCGAGGACCCGAGCGGTCGCGCCGGTGCCAAGAACGCCTACGCGGACAAGATCGTGTACAGCTTCGTCGCCGACAGTCAGCAGCGCCTGAACAGTCTGAAGACCGGTCAGTACGACTGGGTCCAGACGATCGACACCGACCAGATGCAGTCACTGGCGAACGATAGGTCGTTCGCCGTCGAGCCCGCGGTCGACCGGAACCTCAATGTCCTGTTCTTCAACGGTCGGCAGGGATCGGTGTTCCACTCGCTGCCGGCGCGGCAGGCCCTCAATGCGGCGATCGACAAGCAGGCGATCGCCAAGGCGATGTTCGGTCCGGAGAAGCTGTGGTCCCCGCTCACTGGAGCGCTGGTGTCGCCGAGCGTGCCCGACCTTCACTCCAAGGCAGGACTGGACCGCTGGGCCGAGCAGGACACCGAGAAGGCGAAGTCCTTCTTCGCCTCGGCCGGTCTCACCCGGCCGATCAGGATCCTCACGACCAAGACCTACCCTTACATGTACCAGTGGGCGGTGGCGATCCAGGGGCAGCTCTCAGCGATCGGGGTGAAGGCGGACATCGAGGTGCTGGACTACCCCTCCATGGTGGGCAAGTCGATCGATGACCCGGGTTCGTGGGACCTGATGACGACCTTCTGCCTCGCCTCGTACGGCAATGCGACCCAGATGGAGTGGTTCAACGGCAGCCTCGAACCGTACGGTGCCTTTCCGACGCCGGAGTACAAGACCGGCATCGACGGACTGCTCACGAAGTATGTGGCGGCAAAGGACCAGACCGAGGCGCTCCAGTACGTCGACCAACTGCAGCAGTTGTTCTACGACACGATGCCGGCCCTCATCCTCGGGCAGGTCAGCGACGTCAACCCGCACTCCAAGAAGCTGGTGACGGGCAGCTCGTACACGAACATCCTCTGGAATGCATCGCTTAGTGGTTAGCCGCTGAATGGGTGGGGGCCGCGTCAAGGCACGACGCGGCCCCCACCTCCGACCGAGGGATGGCTGAAATCTTGGTAGTTCTACGCCGTGCTCGTGACATGGTGATCACGGTATTCATCGTAGCCAGCGTGATGTTCTTCCTGCTGCACGCCATTCCGGGAAGCCCGGCCATCGCGATCCTCGGCACGAACGCCCCGCTGGAGTCCATCGAGCAGCTGAACCGTCAGTTGGGGTTCGGCAAGCCGGTCTGGGAGCAGTACGGCTCCTGGCTCTGGAACGCGCTCCACGGCGATCTGGGCTTCTCCCTGTCCCAGTCCAGGGGAGTCGCAAGCGCGATCGCGGACTTCATGGTTCCCACCCTGCTGGTCGCAGCCATCGCGATGGTGCTGAGCGTCCTGCTCGCCGTCCCCCTCGCCGTTCGCACGGTGTCGCACCCCAGCGCGCTCCTGTCGCGGGTCCTGCTTTTCCTCAGTTCGGCGCTGCTCGCCGTTCCCGGCTTCTGGCTCGCGCTCGTCCTCGTCCTGTTCTTCGCCGTCAGGATCAGAGCGTTCCCGGTGAGTGGCTACGTCGCTCCCACCGAGGACCTGTGGTCGTTCACCCACCACGTGTTCCTGGCCGTGGTGGTGTTGCTGGCCTACCAGGTTCCCCTGCTCGTGCTCACCCTGCGCGAGTCCCTGGCCGGCGAACTGCTCAACGCGTACGCACGGACGGCGCGAGCCAAAGGCGGCACCGAACGCGACGTCATGTATCGGCACCTGCTGCGGAACGGGTTCCTGCCCACGCTGACGGTGCTCGGCTCGAACTTCAGTCACATGCTCGGCGGCGTGATCATCCTTGAGACGATCTTCTCGATTCCTGGTCTGGGATACCTGCTCAACTCCGCCATCGGGTCGCGTGACTACAACTTGGTCCTGGGCATCACCCTGTTCACGGTGGTGGTCACGATCCTGGTAAATCTGACTGTCGACCTGCTGTATGCGGTCCTGGACCCGAGAGTGAGGTCGAGCAGATGACGCGGATCGGAGTACGCCCACTGCGATCGAAGCTCGCCAGCTACTGGCGGAGAAGCCCAGGACTGTGCCTGTGGACCGGGCTGATCGTCGTACTGATCCTGTTGTCGGCCTTCGGACCACTGTTCCTGCAGCCGCCGAACACGCAGCAGCTCGCCGAAAAGCTGCAGGCGCCGTCCGGGGCGCACTGGTTGGGCACCGACGACTACGGCCGTGACGTCCTGAGCAGGGTCGTGTCCGCGGGACGCGTCTCGCTCGGCCTCGGCGCCGCCGTGACGGTCTCGGCGCTCCTCCTGGGGTCGGTCATCGGACTGGTCGCCGGCTTCTACGAACGGTCGGCCGGTGTTCTGCTGCGGGTCATCGACGCGCTCCAGTCGTTCCCCGTGATCATCCTGGCGATCGCCATCGCGGTCGGGCTGAACGACAAGGTCCCCAGTGGGGTCGGGATCCTCATCGCCCTGACGGCCGTCTACACGCCGCTCGTCGCCCGCGTCGTCCGCAGCCGGACAATCGTTCTCGCCAGAACCGGCTACGTCGCCGCCGCCAAGGCATCGGGCGTTCGCGGTGTGAAGATTCTGCTCCGCCACGTTGCTCCGAACGCCTTCCCCGCGATCGTGGTGCAGGCGACCTTCGTCTACGCCTCGGCACTGCTGTCCGACGCGGCACTGGGCTTTCTCGGACTCGGCATCGCACCACCGACGCCGACATGGGGAAACATGGTCGCCGACGCGAAATCGTCGTTCGAGATCGCACCGTGGTACATGATCGCGCCGGGCCTGGCGATCGTGATCGCTGTTGCCGCCCTGAGCCTCGCCGGGGACGGGCTTCGCGTACTCGTCGATCCCCGCGCCCGCGCCCTCGCCGACCTGCAGCGAATCGGGAGCCGGCGGCGCCGACGCGGTGTGTCGACCCAGGGAGCATCCGGGTACGTGCCGTCGGACCCGACCCACGACCTGCCGATCGGCCCCACCGCCGAGCAGCAGCCGGTTTCCCCGCTCAAGGAGCGGTGACCCCGACGCTCGAACGTGCACATCCGCCATTCTGGAAGTCAGGGCGTGTGCCCATCGTCTATGCGCCGTCGCACCGGCAGGGTTAGGGATGCGCTCGCGATCAGGGCGCCCGCGCCGCCCGAGCGACTCACGGGCTCGTACAGCATTCGCGACCTTAAACTCCGTTCAAAGGCAGATGCGTGAACATCCCCCCGTCCCGAACCGGGCCATTCCTCGAAACGGCCTTCCAGAGAATCAGCGACGGTGCACCGGAGGTCTCCTGCACCGAACTCCGCGAGGTTCTCCAGGAGAGCTACGGGCTTGCTGTGGCACAGATCTCGGAACTCGGCGGCGAGATCGACCAGAACGTGTTGGTCGAGGCTGACGACGGCAATCGCTATGTCGTCAAGGTTTTCAGCGACGCCGCGGATCCCGTGGAAATCACCTGGCGCGGGGAACTGCTGCGGCACCTGGGCGAGTCGGCCATCGGCGTGGCCGTGCCTCGACCGCGGCCCACCCTCGGCGGCGAGTCGCTCGGTGTCCTCCGCCGCGACGGGCGTCTCAACCACATCCAGGTGCTGTCCTGGCTTCCCGGCCGCCTGCTCAGCTCGCTCAACAGGCGACCACCGAGACTGCTCCAGGAGATCGGCGCGACGGCGGCGACGCTGGTCACGGCGCTCAACGACGTGGCACCACCGCCGGCCGTCAGGAGCCATCACTGGGACCTGACCCGTGCCGACGAGGCGGTCGCCTCCTGCCTGGACCACATCACCGACCCGGACCGGGTCGCCCTGGTGACCCAGGCGATGACCCGCTACGCGGCGCTCCGGGGCCGGATCCGGTCGCTGCCGAAGTCGGTGGTGCACAACGACCTGAACGACTTCAACATCCTCGTCGGTCGGGACGCGCACGGACACCACCGGGTGAGCGGCGTGGTGGACGTCGGCGACGCGATGCACACGGCACGGATCGCGGAGCTCTCCGTGGCCGTTGCCTACGCCATGCTCGGGGTCGGTGACCCGCTGCGCGCGGCCACCGAGGTCGTGCGGGGGTACGCGCGTACGACGCGGCTGGATCCGGACGAGATCGGGGTGATCTATCCACTCGCGGCTGCCCGGCTCTGCGTGAACGCCACGACGTGGACCCGACGCGTCGCCGCGGAAGAGACGGTCGACTACGGGCGGGCCCGGTCGCGGCACTCGTGGGATCTCCTGGCGATGCTCGGCGATGTCCCGTCGACCCTGGCCGAAGCCACCTTCCGCGAGGCGGCCGGCCTCGACCCGTGGCCGAGGGGCGCCGCCGCCCGTACGGAGGTCGCGGCCACCTTCGGCGCGCGGCTCACCGGCGACGCGTCGCGTCCCGCGCTCGCACCGGTGGGTACGCCGGCGCCGAACCGGGCCGACCCGCAACCGGCCACCCTCGAACTTGGCATCGAGATCGAGCCCACCGACGTGACCCGGATCGTCACCCCGGTCGGCGGCCTGGTGGAAACGGCTGACTCCCACGAACAAACGGTCATCATTCGCCACGACGGCAGCTCGGCACCGTACTGGTCCGTGTGGCGGGATATCGCCCCCGTCGTTGTCGCCGGCACCCGGATCGGTGACGACAGTCCCGTCGGAGAGGTCGCGAGTGTCGGCCTGGACGAGAAGACCGACCGTGCGTCGTTTCGCCTCACCGTCCTGCTCGAAGCGGATCTCGTTTCCCGGGTTCCGGCCCGGGTGCAGCCCTGGCTGCGGACGGTGTGGGCGGCACTGAGCCCGTCGCCGCTGCGACCTGCCTCCGGCGCCGTGGTCGACGACCACCCCCCGCGGGACGCGGTCGCCGTCCGCGAGAAGTACACCGGCCGGGCCCAGCGGTACTACTTCGACGATCCGATGACGCTCGTCAGCAGCCAGGGCGTATGGATGAGTGACACTGAGGGCCTGGCCTACCTGGACGCGATCAACAACGTCACCCACGTCGGCCACGCGGACCCCACCGTCGCCGACGCGGTCTCCCGTCAGGTCCGTCGCCTCAACACCAACAGCCGATTCGTGTACGCCGAGTACGGCCGATACGCCGAACGACTGGCCAACCTGCTGCCCGATCCGCTGGCGGTGGTGTATTTCGTCTGTACCGGCAGCGAAGCCAACGACCTCGCGCTGCGGATGGCGCGGCAGGTCACCGGCCGGACCGACGTGATGGTCGTGGACGGTGCCTATCACGGCAACACCACCGCGGTGCTGGGGATCAGCCCCGACCGGTACGACGGTCCCGGCGGCGGCGGGCGACCCGACACGACGCACGTGGTGCTGCAACCTGATCGCTATCGCGGGCCGTACGGATACGACGACCCGCTCGCGGCCCAGAAGTACGCCGCCGACGTCGACCTCGTGGCGCGACGGCTGAGCGCCGAGGGGCGCGCCCCCGCTGCCTTCTTCACCGAGGCCCTGATCGGCTCCGGCGGGCAGATCACGTTGCCGCCGACCTACCTCGCGTCGGCGTTCGAGGCGGTACGGACGGCGGGTGGGCTCTGCGTCTCCGACGAGGTGCAGATCGGCATCGGACGGCTCGGGACGATGTGGGGTTTCGAGGCGCACGGGGCTGTTCCTGACATCGTGACGCTGGGAAAACCGCTCGGCAACGGCATGCCGATAGCGGCGGTCGCCACCACCAGGGAGATCGCCGACGAGTTCGACCGGGGTATGCGGTACTTCAACACCTTCGCCGGTAACCCGGTCTGCTGCGCGGCGGGTCTGGCGGTGCTCGACGTCATCGAACGCGACGGGCTCGTCGAGCGCGCGGCGTCGACGGGCGCACATCTCCTGTCCGAACTCCGTGGCTTGGCAGATCGGCACGCCCTGATCGGGGACGTCCGCGGCGAAGGCGTCTACGCCGGCATCGAGCTGGTCCAGGACCGCGCGACCAAGCAGCCGGCCGCCGCCGAGGCTCGCTACGTCAGCGAGCGCATGCGGGAAGAGGGCGTCCTCATCTACCCGAACGGTCGGTTCGGCAACATCTTGAAGATCAAGCCGCCGCTGATCTTCGGCAAGCGTCATGTCCAGATCCTCGTCGACACCCTCGACTCGATCCTGACCGAGGACTGGTGAACGGCCGGCGACCTGAAAGCGGCTCGGAGATATCTGGTTGTGGGGCTTGCCGCAGAAGGCACCGACATCGTTAAGATTCACGCGTGCCGCAGCCTGAACGGACGTGCGAATCACCGGACGCGGTGATCTCCTGGGTGGCCCGCCGGCTGCTCGAGGACGGCGTCGTCGACCGGCTTCAGGAGGTCTCGACCCGGCAGATCTTCGAGATGGAACCGGTGTACGCGGCGTCCGGAGTCGTCATCGGCGAGGTCAGTCGGGCCACTCGAAGCACCCTCACGCTCTCGCTGGCGCGGCTCGCCGGCGTCCCGGCGCCGGAGTTTGCGGCGACGGCGCCGGTGGACATCGGCAGGCTGCGCGCTGACCAGGAGATCCCGCTCGCGGCGGTCCAGCACGCGTTCCGTCTCGACTTCGGCGTGCTGTGGCCCGCCATCGTCCAGCGGGCGAGGGACGAGAACCTGAGCGACGGTGAGGCGTTGGTCGACGGGTGCATGCAGGTCTGGAGCATCGTCGAGTCGATCGCCGAGGAGGTCGCCAACGCGTACCGCGAGCGGCAGCGCGAGAACATCGACGGCCGGGCCGACGCGCGCGAGATGGCGTTCGTCGAACTGCTCGAGCACGGGGCCGGCGCGATATCGGTGCAGATGCGGTGCGGCCGGGCCCTCGGGCTGCCCCAGGCCGGCACCTTCATCGTGCTGACCGGCAGCCTGCCCGAGGACGAGGGGCTGGCACTGCGGCGGCTGGTGTCCCGCCTCGCGCAACGCCGCGTCGGCGGCTTCGTCGGCGGATCCCTCGATGCGATCAGCGGTGTCCTGGACGCCTCGGCGCTCAGGCCCGGCGAGATCCGCGAGTTGCTGTCCGGCCTCGATCGCGGGCGTTTCGGCGTCGCCGAGGTGCGCGGAGACCTCGGTGAGCTGCGCCGAGGTCTGCACCTGGCGCGTGTCGTCGCGGAGTCGTGGCCGACGGAGTCAGCCGGGATCCGCTACCTGTCGGACCGATGGCTCAGCGTGTTGATGCAGTCGGACCCGGTCGTCTCGGACGCCTTCGTCGCCGAGGTTCTGGGCCCGATCATCGAGCTGCCCGCCGACGTCCGACGCCAACTGCTCGACACGTTGTCCGCCTACGTGCGCTTCGACGGGTCGATCGGGGAGATCGCGACCCGGAAGTTCCTGCACCGGAACACCGTCCGCAAGCGCCTGGACCGGATCGAGACGGTCATCGGACGATCGCTGGCGTCCCCGGCCGACCTGGCGCACGTCGTCACCGCGCTGGCCAGGCTGCAGGAGACGCACCCGGCGGAGTTCGCCGCCACGTCCGACGGCGTCGCCCGCGCCTCGTGACATCCCGGCCGAACACCGGTCCGCTCCACGCATGCGCGTGCAGTCATCCCGGGGTCGAACAATGTGCGGTTGCCCACCCGCGGCGGACGACGCCGCTCGTAAGGTCTGAGGCATGGTCGCAGCGGAGTTTGATCTACCAGCCAGTCACATCGACGTCCCACCCGTAGCGATCGCGGCACTGCCCACCCAGGGAATCGCCGAGGCGGACGTGCTCGCCGAGGTGACGGAGCGGTTCGGCCGCAACAACTACGGTCACGACCGCAACTTCGCCATCAGCTACTCGGGTATGCCGGCCGCGATCACCCGCAAGGTCGAGGAGTTGGCGGTCGGCGAGTTCTTCGTCGAATGGGCCCACTCCGAGACAGGGACGCTCTCCATGGAGCGCGAGGCCGTCGCCATGATGGCCGGCCTGTTGGGAAAGCCGGACGCGCCGGGTTTCATCACCACCGGTGGCACCGAGTCGAACCTCGCCGCACTGCGCCTGGCCAGGAACAACGGGAAGCGCGACGCGCCGGAGTTCATCGTCCCGGTCACCATCCACTTCAGCTTCCGGCTGGGCGCCGAGCTGATGGGCATTCACCTGGTGGAGGTGGACGTCGACGACCACACCCTCCAGCCGGACATCGCCGACGTCGAGCGTGCCATCACCCCGCGGACGGTCGGGCTCGCCTGCTCTGCCCCCGCGGGCAACTTCGGCACGATGGATCCGGTCGAGGCATTCGCCGACCTCGCCTGGCGCAAGGGGCTCTATCTCCACGTCGACGCCGCATTCGGCGGTTTCATCATCCCGTTCATGCGGGAGCTCGGCTACGACGTGCCGCGGTTCGACCTCTCGCTGCCCGGCGTCAGCTCCATCTCGACGGACGGGCACAAGCTGGGGCTCCTCCCGATCTCGACCGGCTTCTTCCTCGCGCGGGACGCCGAACTGTTCGAGGCGATTCCGACCGAGCGGACGCTCATCCACACCACCTCCTCCACCAAGCCGGGAAGCCGGGCGGCGGCCGCCTGGGCCGCGCTGCGCAATCTCGGCTGGGAGGGATACCTGGAGTCGACTCGGCACGTGCTGGCGCTGCGCGACACCATCGTCGACGGGGTGACCGCCATCCCCGGGATGTCGTTGGCCGCGCCGAAGTTCATCTCCGTCGTCGGCTTCGTCTCCTCCTCGATCGACCTGGAACGCGTTCACGAGAACCTGTTGGAGGCCGGCTGGGGACACAGCTACGGGGTGCTGCGGGGCAGGCCCTTCATCCGCCTGTCCATCCACCCGTCGCGGACAGCGGAGGGCGCCCGAGGATTCGTCGAGGCGTTCGAAGCCGCCGTCGCGCGAGCCCAGAGCTGAGGGCGGCACCCATGCTCCGTCTGCTCGGCTACAGCGACCGTCTCAATGCCGGTCCCGGGGACACGGTCAAGTTCATGGTCAGCTGCGACTACGACGACTACGAGACCCGCCTGGTCCGCCTGATCCACGGGGACACGAACCCCGCCGGGCCGGGCTTCCGCCAGGAGGTGGTCCCGTCGTCGATCGACGGACGACGGCC
This sequence comes from Micromonospora sp. HB375, assembly GCF_017872985.1. Taxonomy (NCBI): domain Bacteria; kingdom Bacillati; phylum Actinomycetota; class Actinomycetes; order Micromonosporales; family Micromonosporaceae; genus Micromonospora; species Micromonospora sp. HB375. The sequence continues at coordinate 2,027,313 of NZ_JAGGJO010000001.1, forward strand.
CGGCCGGCGCGAGTCGATCCACACCGGCTCGTACGCCCGGGTCGAGCTACCCGCGCCCCCCGCCGACCGGCCCGGCTTCACCTTCGCCACGTTCCTCCAACCGACGAATCCCGCGGTGGGGGAGCAGGTCATCGCCAGCCGAGGGACGCCGTACGAGGGCGGACCGGGATGGGCCCTCGCGCTCGACGACGACGGTTGCCTCGAGGCGGTTATCGGCCAGGGCGGCGTTCCCCAACGCCACCGGATCAGCCCGCCGTTGTCCCGGTGGCACTGGTACCACGTGGGAGTGAGCCTCGCCGGGGCGCAGATCACGGCGTGGTGCCGTCCGGTCCGGCAGCTTCCCGGCGCGGTGCTCGTTCCTCACCGCGTGTTCGCCGTCAGCGGCGGCGAACCGCGTACGGAAGCGCCTCTGCTGCTCGCCGCGACCGCGGACGGCAACGGCGCGACGGCGCGCCACCTCGACGGTCGCCTGGACCGGCCACGCCTGCTCGACCGCGTTGTCGCCGCCGACGACATCGAGCAGCTCGTGACCGATCCGGACGCGGTCATCGCCGACCCCGACGTCGTGGCGGCCTGGGATCTGAGCCGGGACGTCCATACCGACCTGATGTACGACGCCTCCCGACACGGCCGGCACGGGCGCCTGGTGAACATGCCGACCCGGGCGGTCACCGGTTACAACCACACCGGTGGGGAGACCGACTTCCGCCTGGCTCCCGCCGAGTACGGCGCTGTCCACTTCCACCGGGACGACCTCGACGACGCCGGTTGGCCCGTGCAGTTCGAGTTCACCGTGCCGGCGGACCTGCCCAGCGGCATCTATGCCGCGTGGCTCCGGGCCGGGGAGGACGAAGACCACATCCCCTTCGTGGTGCGACCTTCATCCGGCGTGGCGCACAGCCGGATCGCGGTGCTGATCTCGACGATGTCCTACCTCGTCTACGAGAACTTCACCGACCTCGGCAAGGGTGTGTGGCGGGAGGACAGCGGATTCGTCGGCAACGGGCTGACGCACCCGCTCGCCGACCCGTCGCTGTTCCGCGAGGTCTTCGAATACATCGACGAGAACTCGCTCTACGGCCCGTACGACGTCCACGCCGACGGGTCGGGCGTCTGCTACGCGTCGCAGCTGAAGCCGATCCTGAACCTGCGGCCGAAGTTCCGGTACCGCACGATGGGCGTTCCGGTGCGGTTGGGGGCCGACCTATACCTGGTCGACTGGCTGGAGCAACGGGGAATCCAGGTCGACTACCTCACCGACCACGACCTCCACGCCGAAGGCGCCGCGTTGCTTGAGCGGTACCACGTGGTGATCTCCAGCTCGCACCACGAGTACTGGACGACGGCCATGATGGATGGCCTCTCCGCCTATCTGGAAGGGGGCGGCAGGCTCATGTACCTCGGTGGCAACAGCTTCTACGGCGTCGTCTCCGTGGACCCGCACCGGCCGCACGTCGTCGAGGTGCGTCGTTGGGGCACCAGCTGGCCGTTCGAGTCGCCCCCCGCGGAACGTCGCCACAGCACCACCGGTGAGCAGGGCGGGACCTGGCGCAATCGCGGCCGCGGACCCCACGCGCTGGTCGGAATGGGAACCGCCGGTGCGGGCTTCGACCGTGGTTCGCCCTACCAGCGCATGCCCGACTCCCACGACCCTCGCGTCCAGTTCGTGTTCGCCGGCCTGGGTGCGGACGAGCTCATCGGCGACGTGCCGTCGCTCCAGGTCAGGTGGGGCGCCGCCGGCTACGAGTTCGACCGGGTCGACACGGAGCTCGGGTCGCCGGCGACGACACTCGTCCTCGCCTCGTCGAACCGGTTCAACCAGTCGCACCGGGCAATGCTCGACGACCAGCTCTGGTACGTCCAGGGCCGCGACGGCGCGTCCACCGCCGACCCGCAGGTCCCGGGACGACCGCATCGCTTCGCCCGGTCGGACATGGCCTACCTCGAATACCCCGCCGGCGGTGCCGTGTTCGCGGCGGGCGCCATTTGCTGGCGGGCCTGCCTGTCCGCCCACGGCTACGACAACTCCGTCTCCCGGGTCACCGAGAATGTGCTCCGCCGCTTCGCCGAAACCCCCCGGGGCGACTCGCCGAGTGACCCGGTGGACCCGACGACGACACCGGATTCCGCGTGAGCACCGGACAGCTCGCCGTGATCACCGGCGCCGGCTCCGGCATCGGGCAGGCGATCGCCTGCCGGCTCGCCCGCGCCGACTACGCCTGCCTGCTGGTGGGGCGCCGAGCCGAGCGGTTGGCCAATACCGCCGGTCTGATAGCGGAGGCCGGCGGCGAGGCCGTCGTGGTGCCCGCCGACGTGACGGCCACCGACGGTCGGGAGGCGATCGAGCGGGCTGTCCGCGCCAGCGGCCTGCGCCTCTCGGCGCTCGTGAACAACGCGGGTGGCTCGTACGCCGCCGGCCTGTTCGCACAGGATCTAAAGCGCTGGCGTCAGACCTTCGCCCTGAACGTGGAAGCCGCAGCCTTTCTATCGTTCGCGCTGATGCCGATCATGCGCCACGGTGGTGGAGGGGCGGTGGTCAACATCGGCTCGGTCTACTCCTCGGTGGGGCTGAACAACGCCTACTACACGGCCTACCCGGCGGAGACGGACCAGGGACCGGTTCGGGCCGTCGCGTACTCGGCGTCGAAGGGCGCATTGCTACAGGTGTCACGCGAACTCGCAATCGCGGCTGCGCCGATGCAGATCCGGGTCAACACCCTGTCTCCTGGCATGATCACCATCGACGACCGGGCACCCTTGGACGAGGCCACGGTGCGGGCGCTGTCCGCACAGACGCCGATGGGGCGGTTCGGCAGACCCGAGGAGATCGCCGACGCGACTCTCTTCCTCCTCTCGGACGCCGCGAGCTTCGTGACGGGCACCGAGCTGCGAGTCGACGGCGGCTGGACCTCCTGGTGAGCACGCCCGACTCACTGTTCATCTCCAACGTCGGCGTGGTGGACGGACTGGGGACGCCCGTCCGGCGACGCAATGTCCTGGTCGTCGACGGGCGCATCGCCGCGGTCACCGACCCGGACGACGCCCCGTCCTCGTCACCGGCGACCGGTGGCGTCGGCCCCCATGTGATCGACGGGCACGGGCGCATCCTGTCTCCCGGCTTCATCGACGTACACACACACGACGACGCCGCCGTGCTGATGGATCCGACGATGCTCTGCAAGACGAGCCAGGGCGTCACCACCGTCGTCCTCGGCAACTGCGGGATCGGCATCGCGCCGCACAGTCCGGCGCTCGGCCGGCACCTTGCCGGCGAGTTTGCAGCGGTCCTGGGTTACGTGATCGCGAAGCAGCCCGCCGGGTACGGCGAGTATCTGCGGCTTCTGCGCGAGTCGCCCAGTGCGCTGAACCGTGCGGGACTCGTCCCGCACGGTGCGCTGCGGCTCGCGGCGATGGGCGATGCGACCCGGGCAGCCGACGATGCGGAGATCGACGCCATGTGCGAACTGCTCACCGCGGCGCTGGAAGCGGGTGCAGTCGGCATGTCGACGGGACTTGTCTACCACCCGGGCCGCTACGCGCAGACCCGAGAACTGGAGCGGCTGTGTGCGGTTCTTGCCGCCCGGGGCGCAATATACGCGTCACACATCCGCGACGAGGGCGCCCGCGTGCTGGAGAGCATCTCCGAAGTCCTCGCGTTGGGGCGCAGCACCGGATGCCAGGTTCACGTCAGTCACCTGAAGACCACCGGGCTGGACGGGATCGGCCGGATGCGCAGGGCACTCGACGACATTCACGCCGCCGCCGAGGCCGGCGTCCCGGTGACCTTCGACGTCTATCCCTACACCTCGGGGTCGACAGCGCTGGAGCCAGCGCTACGGGCCGCGACGAGTTCAGCCACCGACCCACGGGCGGTGCGCGTCATCTCCGCTCCAGAGCTGCCGGAGTTGGAGGGTCGATATCTCGCCGATCTCGCCGAGGAGTGGGGAACCACGCAGGAGCAGGCCGTCACCCGGATCGCCGAACGCGACGGCTCGGTGACCGCGGTGATCGAGATGATGTCCCCGGACACGGTCGCCGCCGCCCTCGCGAGCCCGCTCGCCATGATCGGCTCCGACGGCCTCCCCAACCCGCGCGGCCGGACGCATCCGCGCATGTTCGGCACCTTCCCGCGAGTGCTGGGGCGGTATGTCCGGCCCGGCGGACCGCTCGATCTCGTCGAGGCGATCCGCCGGATGACGTCCCTTCCCGCTCAGCGCTTCGGTCTGCGAGATCGCGGCGCGATCCAGGGGGGCCGCTGCGCGGACCTTGTGCTGTTCAATCCGGCGGCCGTCCGCGACCGCGCCACCCACGACGAGCCCGATCTGCTCGCGGACGGCATCGAGATGGTGATCGTCAACGGCGCGGTCACTGTCAATCGGCAGACGCCCTCCGCGGCGCTCGCCGGTGACGTCCTTGTCCGCCGGCCGTGACCACGCACGGAAAGAAGGACCCGATGCCCAACTCCGCAGCCGTCACCACATCCGGGCAGCCGCCCCAGGTGGAGTCGTTGGGACGCGTGAGCGGCGAGATCGCAACCCCCGCGTTGATCGTCCACGCGGACATCGCCCGACGCAACGTCGCCACCTACGCGGCCCTAGCCGGCGAGCACGGCGTCAACCTGCGGCCACACGCCAAGACACACAAGTCGGAGGTGCTGGCCGGCTGGCAACGCGACGCCGGTGCCCAGGGGCTCACAGTCGCCACCTACCAGGAGGCCGAGTATTTCGTCGGTGCCGGTCACCGCGACGTGTTCATCGCCTGCCCGCCGATCGGCGCGGCGCGGCAGCGGACGCTTGCCTCGCTGGCCCGTGCGGCGGACGTCATCGTCAGCGCGGACAGCGTCGACGCCGTCGCGGCGATCAACGACGTCGCTCGCGCCGTCAGCCGCCCGATCCGATACTACTGGGAAGTGGACGCCGGCTTTGCGCGATTCGGCTCCGGCGCCGGGGAGGCCACCGTCTCGGAGCTACTCGACGCCCAGCGCTATTCACACGCCAGCTTCGCCGGGCTGATGGCCTTCAACGGGCGTTCCTACGCGGTGGAGGACGCCCGTGACGTCGCAACGGTGAGTCGCGCCGAGACCGAACTGGTCCTGCACACCACGGAACTGCTCCGCCGGGCGGGCCGGGAGGTGCCGGTGGTCAGTATCGGCTCCACGCCGAGCGCGGCGACGGTCGCGGCGATTCCGGGCATCACCGAGATCCGTCCCGGAACGTACATCTTCAACGACGCCACCCAGGTCGCGTTGGGCGCCGCCACGCTCGCCGACTGCGCCCAGACCGTCTGTGCGACGGTGATGAGCGCCCCCGCTGACGGACGCATCGTCATCGACGCCGGTTCGAAGGCGCTTCCGAAGGAGGTCATGTCTCCCCTCACCGTCGGATACGGGATCGCCCTCGGATACCGCGGGCTCGTCGTCGAGCGGGTCAGCGAGGAGGCGTCCGTGCTGGTGTGGTCGTCACCCGACCATGCCGATCCGCCCCGGGTCGGTGACCAGATACAGATCGTCAGCAACCACTGCTGCTCGGCGACGTACCTCTTCTCCCACTTCCTGCTGATCAGCGGCGGCGACGTCGAACGCCTGCCCGTCCGGGCGCGAACCCGATGACAACAGCAGGCATCGAGGCAGGAAAGCAGATGAACATGAGCAACACGGTCGCAGACGTCACGGGCCTCTTTATCGGCGGCACCTGGCGGCCGTCGTCCGGGACGGACCGGTTCACCGTGACGAGCCCGGCGACCGGCGAGGTGCTCTGGAATCTCGCCGAGGCGGTCGACACCGATGTGGACGACGCGTTCGCCGCAGCCCAGGCGGCATTCGAGCGACACCAGGGCGTCTCGCCCTACCAGCGCGCCGACTGGTGCGAACGCATCGCCGACCAGCTTGAGGCGCGGCGGGAACCGCTCGCCCGCGCGATCTCCCTTGAGCAGGGCAAGCCGCTGGCGGAGGCGCTCGGTGAGGCAGGCTCCGCGGTGGAGGGTTTCCGACTCGCGGCCCAGGAGGCGCGCGCACTGCGCGGCGACACGATCCCGACGCACGACACTCGCAAGCGAGTCTTCACCCACCGCCGCCCGTGCGGGGTCTACGCCGTCATCACCCCCTGGAACTTCCCGCTGAACATCCCGGTCGAGTACCTGGGACCGGCAATCGCCTCCGGGAACACGGTCGTCTGGAAGCCGGCTCCCACGACGGCGGGGACCGCGGTACTGCTCGCGCGGTGCATCGAGGCCGCGGAGGTACCGATGGGCATCGTGAACCTCCTGACCGGACGCCGGCCCGAGCTGGGCCGCACGATGGTCACCCACCGGCTGGCGATCGGCGTCGGCTTCACCGGTTCGAGCGCCGTCGGCGCCGAGATCGCCCGGATCGCGTACGACAAGCGGAAGATCCTGGAACTGGGCGGGAACGGTCCGGTCATCGTCCTGCGGGAGGCGGACATCGCCCTCGCGGCGCAGCAGTCCGCCGCGGCCGCCTACGCGAACAGCGGGCAGTCGTGCGCGGCCGCCGGCCGGATCCTGTGCGAGAGCAGCGTCTACGACGACTTCGTCGCCGCGCTCGCGGTGGAGGCCGCACGGGTTGTCGTAGGGCCACCCCTGGCGGCTGCCACCACCATGGGCCCCTGCCACACCCGCGCGGTGTACGACCAGACCCAGGCCCACATCGACGAGTCGCTCGCTGGTGGCGCAACCCTGGCCTTCGGCGACGGATCCGTTCCCGGGGCCGCCACGGACCTGTTCCGGCCGCCGGCCGTGCTCGCAGGGGTGCCGCGGCACGCCCGGGTCAACATCGAGGAGACCTTCGGGCCGCTGGCGGCGGTCATCCGGGTCGACGGTGACGCCGACGTACTGGCGACCGCGGCCATGAGCCGGTTCGGGCTGTCGTCGGCGATCTTCAGTGAGAACTACCCGCGGGCCATCCGGCTCGCCGAACGCCTGAACAACGGCCAGGTGGTGCTGAACGACACGAGCAACTACTGGGAGTTGCACATGCCGTTCGGCGGCTGGCCGGGGTCGGACAGCGGATCGGGTCGTCTCGGGGTGCGTGAGGCGCTCCTGGGCATGACGGAAGTCCAGTCGATCTCGGTGCACCTGCGGGAGGTCCAATGAGCGCTCGTGACGTCCTCGGTCCGGACCAGAAGGGTCTCTTCATCGGCGGTAGCTGGCACGAGGCGGAGGGCGGCGGGACGTTCGCCGTCCACGACCCGGCCGACGGCTCGGTGCTCGCGCACGTCGCGGACGCAACGGTCGACGACGCGATGGATGCGCTCGACGCAGCCGTCGCCGCGCAGGCCGGCTGGGCGCGTACGGCGCCCCGCCATCGCAGTGAGATCCTGCGCCGAGCGTTCGAGCTGATCAACGCGCGCGCCGACGACCTGGCCGAACTGATGAGCCTCGAGATGGGCAAGACCGTCGCGGAGGCGAAGGGCGAGGTGGCTTACGGCAACGAGTTCTTCCGGTGGTTCTCCGAGGAGGCCGTGCGAATCCACGGCCGGTGGATGCAGAACCCCGCCGGCGCCTCCCGGCTGCTGACCGTCAAGAAACCCGTCGGTCCGTGCCTCTTCCTCACGCCCTGGAACTTCCCGCTCGCCATGGGTACGCGCAAGATCGGTCCGGCCGTCGCGGCCGGCTGCACCATGGTCGTCAAGCCGGCCGAGCTCACCCCGCTGGCCATGCTGGCGCTGGCGGGCATCCTCGCCGAGGCCGGCCTGCCCGACGGCGTCCTCAACGTGATCCCGACGACCCACGCGGCCGACATCTCGAAGGCCCTCATGGCTGACGATCGGCTCCGCAAGGTGTCCTTCACCGGATCCACAGCGGTGGGCCGCCAGTTGGTGAAGCAGTCCGCGGACCAGTTGCAGCGGGTCAGCATGGAACTCGGCGGCAACGCCCCGTTCATCCTCTTCGAAGACGCCGACGTCGATGCCGCCGTCGAGGGCGCGATGGTCGCGAAGATGCGCAACATGGGCGAGGCCTGTACCGCCGCCAACCGCTTCCTCGTGCACGCCGACGTGGCGCAGGAGTTTGCCGAGAAGCTCGCCACCCGGATGGGGAAACTCGTCGTCGGCCGTGGGCAGGACGCTGGCGTCGATGTCGGCCCGCTCATCGAGGAGAAGGCCGTTCGGTCGGTCCACCAGCTCGTCGCGGACGCCGTCCACGACGGTGCCCGCGTGCTCACCGGTGGCACCGCGCCGGACGGGCCGGGCTTCTTCTACCGCCCCACCGTTCTGATCGACGTGCAGCCGGAGTCGGAGATCAACAGCCGGGAGATCTTCGGTCCAGTCGCTCCGATCATCACCTTCACCAGCGAGGAGGAGGCCGTCGCCCGGGCCAACGCGACCGAGTACGGCCTGGCCGCCTACGTCTATACCCGCGACCTGTCCCGCGCGATCCGGATGGCGGAGTCGCTGGAGTGCGGCATGGTCGGCATCAACAGCGGCCTCATCTCCAACGCCGCCGCCCCCTTCGGTGGGGTGAAGGCGTCGGGATTCGGCCGCGAGGGTGGCTTCGAGGGGATCGAGGAGTACCTCGAAACGACGTACGTCGCCCTCCCCGCCGACTGGTAGGCGCCGCGGCGGGATTCCAGGTTCGGGCAAGACTGCTCAAGCCGTGCCTGGAACGGTGTTCGCAAAAGTACCTCACGATCCCGTGGATCGCCGGCGACCCCGCCGCTTCCGGCCGCATGTCGAAAGACGACACTCGCGAAGATTCCGCCATGCCCTCGCCCTCACCGCCACGGTACTGACCGCGCTGACGGTGGCCATCGTGGTCCCCGCCGCCGCGCAGGCCCGCCCCACCGAACGGAAGCTGGCTCCGCTGGACGTTCCCGGTCATCGACCGGCCGTTGCAGGCGGTCTCCTCGTGCCAGTTGAGGCCCTTCAGGAACACTGGCTCACCGTCTAGACCAGCCCGAGCAGCACCGGCACCGTGCCGCCTGCCAGATCCGCGAGCAGTAGCCGCCGGCCGAACGGCGGGCATTCCCGCCTGTGGCACCAGGACCAGCGGTAGCAAGCGGCCGTCACCAGCACCGTGGCCAGCAAGAAGTAGACGAGTCGCAGCCCGATGCCGAAGCCGAGACTGACCTGCCAGGCGGCGACGCTCTAGTACTCCAGCCGCACCTGGTGGAGCCGGAGTCTTCGCTGTTAGTGGGCTGTTCTGGCGCGGTATTGGTGTCGGCGTCGCCATCGTGACCATCGATGGATGTGGTCGAAGGGGCGGACGGTGGTGATCAGGCGTGCCAGCAGACGGCGGACCTCGCCGAGGGTGAGAGGGATGAGGCCGTCATCGGATTCGGTGCCCCCTTTTGGCCTGCGCGGCGGTGACGGCACTGAACAGCAGTCAACGGCACTCTATGTCGCCTGGTAGGGGAGTATCTGCAGGTCAAGGAAGTAAGGTCCTCGGAAGCATTCATGCCTTGCAGGTGGGTGCAGATTGGGTGCACGTTGGCGAAGTGGTCACCGCGCCCGAAGTGCTCATCGAGACCGCGCCGAATCGGGTGCCCTGACCTCCGGCGATACAGGCGAGTGGTTGGGCGTGACCTCCCAGAGAACTCCGAAGTGGTCAGGGTGCGCTGTTCCCCTTCCTGCTGGTGCCGACTGCCGTCGGGGATCCGTTGGCGCCGGTCGAGAGGGCCCTGCCGTATCGACGTATGGCTCTGGCTCGCGCCGTGCTCGCGTCGATGTGATTCCGAGGGCTGAGACTCGAATCCCACCAGCAACGCGCTGACCAGCGCTTCCTGGGCGGTGACCTCTTCGGCGTGCCCGAAAGCTTCAGCACCCGTGGCTCGATTTCGCAGGCCGACGACGTCCGCTCATGGCTCCCCTCTGTGTCAAGACATCGCAGGGAGCGGGGTTCTAAGCTGGGTCTCGGCGGGTCCGGGAAGTGACTTCTCCGAAGAGCCGGCTTGGGGATGCGAGTTGGTCACGCTGGAGTCTGTAGTCGTTCCCGGTGTCCTCCCGGGCCTGCCGCCACAACGTCGGGGTAACGTGGCACACGGCGACTTTGGGCGGTCGAAGGAACCGACGTCGCCCTGGGCCCGCTGGCCGTGGGGCTGTCTGCTCGGGTCCGGTCGTGTGATCGAAGCACCCGCTTGTGCCAGGCCGAGTCCTCGGGTGACCTTCCGGAGGCTCTGTCCCTTGGCGAGCAGAGCCTGGAGCTATTCGTAGCGGCTACGCCTTGGCGCACCTGCAGCCCTTGCTCCGCCGCATCAGCATCGGTATCGGCCGAGAGTTGGTGCAGGTTAGTACTGGCTGCCGGCGCCGGCTGCGTTTGCGGGGTGGCTTACGCGGAGGGTTCCGTGACGGCCTTGCGTACTTCGAGAAATTGGGTGGTGCGGTCGGCCTGCGGTCGGGACGAGAGGAAAACTACGACGCCCAGCGTCTGATCGTCGGCCCAGGCACAAACGATTAGGAAGACTTCGTCGGGTCGGCCACGGCCGCACCGTGCGGTGCCGCCCAGTTCCCCGGCGTCGACCGCCTCGTGGGAGTCGATGCGGTACGGCTGCAGCGCGCGCTCGATGGCCCCCTGCTGATCGGTGATGGTGCCGGATGCGCCGCTGATCAAGACAGCGTCGGCGTCCGGTCCCTTGTTCGCGTAGGGCCAGCCGATGGCGCTGGTTGGTTGGCCGACTTCCCGCTTGAGCTTGTCCAGGTGCCGTTGGGCCAATCCGATCCCTTCCCGGTCCATGCTCTTCGGTAGGCCGAGCAGGGTTTCCGGGGCACGCAGCTTGCGGGCCGCAGGGGAGGACATTGTCTGGGTCGGCGTGGTGGTTGGCTGAGAGGTACATGCGGTGCTCAGTAACAGGGTGGCCGCTCCAACCAGCGAGGCAATGGTGGTGGTCGGGAGCCACCGAGATTCAGTCCTAGCCATTGCAGTCACGTCCGTGGTTGATCGGGGACAGGCCAGCTGCTGCGCGGAGAGCATACGGCTCGCTGGTCGACGTGCTACGCGCGGCGTCATGCGTTGCCTGGCAGTGGTGGTCTGACCGCTGTGGCCTGCGTTGTCCTGCTGGTGATGGGGATACGGCACCGGTAGGCGGTGCGAAGACGGGAAGTGGCGGCGGGGCTTCGTGAGGGAGTAACTGTCGAAGCCGAGCCGGGTGCGCCAAGCGGCGCGAAGAGGGCGAGCAAGGGCGTGTGATCTTCTTGCCGGTCAGACCTCTCCGGCAACGCGGTTCGGGCCTTCCGGTGGGTGCAGACTGGGTGCAGGTTGGCGAAGTGGTCAGCGCGTCCGAAGTGCTCACTGGCGTCGAGCGGATAACAACGCCGTGGCCTGCGACGATGTGAGCGAGCGAGTAGGTATGACCTCCCAGAGAACTCCGAATTGGTCATCGCCGGTTGCTCCCCGCCTGCCTGTTGTCGGCTTGTCGTCCTGGGCTCGCCGACGCCGGTCGCCGGGGCGATCCTGCATCGACGTGCGGCTCTAGATCCGCCACGGCGGGGAGTTGGTAGGGATTCCGGCACTTGAGACTCGAGTCCCACTGGCAGCCATCTGGTCAGGCCTTCCTGGGCGGTGACCCCTTCGGTGGGGCTGAAGTGGTCGGGCGAGGCCGCGTCCGGTTGGTGTTCGGCCAAGCATCGACGCGACTGGGCCCGTGCCGTGGCTGCGCCGCCGTGAATAAGCGGAACAGTGGTCCGAACGGCTATCGCAGCCGGAGGGCGCCGAGTGCCGGTTCATCGTGGGCAGTGGGCGCGGTGCCGGTGGTTGTCAGAATCCTGCCGGCGTCGAGGGATGAGCCGATCGCGCTTCAGTCGGCGCTTGCTTCGTTACGTCATGTCATGACATCCCCGGAGGGCGTGTGGTTCTGAGTATTTATAGGCGTTTCGTGGTGGCAAGTTGTAACCGCTCTTTACAGAGACTGGTGCCGATCTCTAGCGTCTGCGTCGCCGGTCGGCATGATCACGGGGGGCGATGTGTTGCGGTGGCGGTTCAGTACGCGTGCGCGTGTCTTCGCTGGGAGACGTGCGTCTCTGGTGATGGCGGCTGTTCTGGCGGCGACATCTGCGGGGCCGGTGATCTTCGACCAGTCGGCGGCGACGGCGGAGGCCGGCTCCGCCGCGGCGGCCTCTGCGCAGAGCGGTGTGCTGCAGGCGGCGGATGAGGCGTCGGCGATGCGGTTGGCGTATCGCAGCCGTAAGCCGGTGCTGGTGTCGGACGCGACGACGGAGGTGTCGCGGTCGTGGGCGCAGCCGGACGGAACCGTGCGCGCGGAGTTGTCTGCGGCGCCGGTGCGGGCCAGGAACGCCGCGGGGCAGTGGGCGGATCTCGACCTGGCGTTGCAGCGGCGTTCGGACGGCAGTGTCGCTCCGAGGTTGGACGCGCGTGGGTTGTGGTTGTCGGGTGCGCGGTCCGCGGATGCGGATGCGCTGGTGGCGGCCGGTAGTGGTGCCTCTCGGGTGGCGTTGGGGTGGCGTGGTGTGTTGCCGGAGCCGACCCTTGACGGCACGACGGCCACCTATGCCGAGGTGAAGCCGGGCGTCGATCTGATGGTCGAGGCGCGCCGGTCTGGTTTCGCGTACTCGTTCCGGGTGAAGACGCCGGCGGCGGCTGCGTCTGTCTCGTCGATCAGTCTGCCGTGGTCGGTGGGTGCTGGTGCGGCGGCGGCGCGCTCGGCGGTGACGGCTGCCGGTGGCGCGCCGGTGACGGTGTCGCAGGGTGAGATGTGGGACGCGCGGACGTTGTCCTCTGGCGAGCCGCAGCACCGGGCGGACGTCAAGGTCGCGGCGGTGGCGACCGGTCGCGGCGTCGATCTGGTGATGACTCCGGACCCGGTCTTCTATCAGGATCCGAAGGTGACGTACCCGGTGACGATCGATCCGTCGGTGAATCTGGGGCCGGCGTTCGACGGGTATGTGCAGGACACGATCGCGAATACCGACAAGTCCGGCGACACGACCCTGAAGTTGGGGTACGTCGTCGACGCGAACGAGGGCTGCCCTTCGGGATGTAAGGCGCGGACGCTGATGAACTTCCAGCGGCTGGGTGGCCTCGACGGCGCGCAGGTGATCAGCGCGGAGCTGTTCCTGTGGAACTACCACTCCTACTCCTGCACTCCGGCGGGTTGGGAGTCGTGGCTGGTCAGTTGGGCTGACTCGTCAGCTCGCTGGGGGAACCAGCCATCGTGGCTGGAACGTGATGGCACCTCCACCGGTACCAAGGGCTACGGGGGATGCGCCGACGGCTGGGTGTCGGTGTCGGTGAAGAAGTCCTTCCAAGCCGCCTTCGACTCGGTGGAGCAGCAGTGGGCGCTGATCGGGCTGCGGGCGTCGAGCGAGTCCAGCAGCGCCGGCTGGAAGAAGTTCAACTCGTCGGAGGCGTCGGCGAACACCCCGTACGTGACGTTGGTGTACAACCGGACGCCGAACGTGCCCACCGGTCCGAAGATCGATTCCTGCTACTCGGCGTGTAGTTCGCCGGCGGTGGTGCGCTCGGGGACACCACAGCTCACGGCCACCGTGTCAGACCCGGACGGGGGCACCCTGCGGGCGGAGTACGCGGTGTTCAACAGCACCAAGGGCACGTTGATGGCGAAGTCCGGCACGGCGGTCACCGGCGTCGCGTCAGGCACGGCCAGGCCATGGAAGGTCGTGCCCTTGTCGGGCAAGACGCTGCCGGACGGGGTCTACTTCTGGCGGGTGCGAGCCTGCGACGCGACCACGTGCAGCGACACCACGGGTTGGTTCCAGTTCACCGTCAACACGCAGGATCCGTCACTGCCGTCGGTGTCGGCGACCACCTATCCACCGAAGGACACCGGCACGTGGAACGGCGGCCCCGGTCAGGCCGGTTCGTTCACCTTCGGACCGGGGTCGGCCAGCGACGTCAGCGAGTACATCTACTCGGTCAACCAGGGCAACGCGGTGACGGTGGCGGCCGGCGCCCCGCAGGCGGAGAAGTTGACCGCCAACCAGCAACAGGTGTCGTCGAACCTGACCGGCTTCACCGCCGGCGGCTACGCCACAATCGCCCGTTCCACAGCGCGTGGTCACAACAGCTCCGACTCGCTGCAGATCACCCCGACGGCCACCGGCGGCACGGCGGGAGCGCCGTTCACCTACGCCACGGTCGGCGGGGACAACGGCGGTCTGCGGCTGGGCATGCAACCCGGCAAACGCTATCTGGTCACCGGGTGGATCTACGTGCCGGCGTCGACGGGCCTGACCGTCACCGACTGGCGAGGGTTGGCGATCGTCCCGATCTACATGAACGCCGGCAGCTACACCACCCTCGCCTCGAACCGCCCGACCGCGACCGACACGTGGCAGAAACTGTCGATCGTGGTCACCGTCCCGTCCACCGCGACGGAGGCGTTCGTGCGCCTCTACAACGGCATGACCCCGGGCTCGGGAAAGACCGTGTTCTGGGACGACCTGTCGCTGCGGGAGGTGACCGGCACGAGCACCGTCGAGTCGATCACCCCGGTGCGTGACGGGCTCAACGTGTTGCAGGTGCAGTCCCGCAACGCCGCCGGCGCCACCTCCGACCCCCGGGTCTACGAGTTCCTGGTCACCCCGAGCAGTAACTCCTGGGCCTGGACCTTCGACGACGACCAGGGCAAGGACGCCGCCTCGGTTCCGGCGGGCTTCCCCGCCGTCTACAGCGGGACCACCGACCCGCACACCCGTCCGGGGCGGGTTGACGCGGCAGCGGCGACCCTGGACGGGACCGGCGTGTTCACCACCGCCTCACCGGTGCTCAACACCTCCGCGGTCAGCGGCTTCACCGTCGCCGCGTGGGTCAGGATCCCCGACGACACGGCGCTGGCCGCGCCACACACCGCGGTGGCGCAGAACGGGGTGGCGACGAGCATGTTCACTCTCGGCTACCGCACCGACCGCGACGTCACCGGCGACGGCACACCCGATCCGGCGTGGTGCTTCACGGTCGCGACCAGCGATTCGGTGACCAGCGGCCGTACAGGAGCGTGCACCGGCGATTACGTCGCCCCGGGGGACTGGGTCAGCCTCGTCGGCTCGGTGGACCCCACCAACGGCCTGATCACCCTTTACGTCAACGGCCCCGATTTCATCGGCGGCACGAAGGCCACCGCCGCCTATGTGGGTGGCTGGTCGGCGATCGGCCCGCTCACGCTCGGCGGTGGATTCACCGGCACGGAGCGGTGGCTGGGCGATGTCGACCACGTCTACGCCAGCCAGTACGTGTGGGACGAATTCGACGTCCTCCAGTTCGCTTTCCAGTGATCCGCTCTGGTTTCCCGCGTCTGCCCGGTCATCGCAGGAAGGACCGTCCGTGACCTCCTCCCCATCCGCTCTCCGAGCGGCCTCCCGACGCCGGCTGTCGCAGGCGCGCACCCCGATCGCCGCGATGATGGCCATCATCATGGCGGTGACCACCGCCCAGGTCCCGGCTGATGCGGCAGGCGCGGCGCCGTGGAAGCCTCCCAAGCCGAAGGACGTCACGGGAGTGGCGGTCAAGCCGCTCAAGCACACGGTGCGGCCCTCCTGGACCGCCGGAGCGCGTGAGGTCCGCGCCGCGGGCACGGCGGCTCGCTGGCCGCAGGCGGGCACGGCGACCGTCGACCTCACCACCGGAGTCCGGCAGCGCGCCGGCGCGCTGCCGGTCTGGGTCAGCCCGCACGCGGGACGCGCACGGGCCTCCGCCGCTGGTGAGGAAGCGGTCGGCCAAGTGACGGTCAGCCTGGCGGACAAGGCCGCCGCCCGTAGCGCCGGGGTGTCGGGGCTCGTGCTCGACGTGCGACGCGCCGACGGCCGCCGAGACGGCGGCGCTGTCGATCTGACGGTGTCCTACCGTGATGTCGCCGCCGATCGCGGCGGTGACTGGGCGTCGCGGCTGCGGCTGGTGTCCCTGCCCGACGGTACGCCGCTGCCCAGCACCAACGACGCCGCCGCCAAGACGGTCAGCGCCACCGTCACGCTGTCACCATCAGCGCGGGTGGCGCTGGCAGCCGGTGCCTCGGGCGACAACGGTGACTACTCCGCGACGTCGTTGTCAGCGGCGAGCACGTGGCAGGTCTCCGAGCAGACCGGGGCGTTCTCCTGGTCGTACCCGGTCAGTGTCCCGCCGGTGCCCGGCGGCCTGGCGCCGGCCCTGAGCATGTCCTACTCGTCGGCGGCGGTGGACGGACTCACCGGCGGCACGAACACGCAGGGTTCATGGATCGGTGACGGGTGGAGCATGTGGCCCGGCTACATCGAACGCAAGTTCAAGGCCTGCGCCGACGACAAGGATCCGATCCGCGGTAAGAACGCCAACAACGGCAGCGTGTCCGGCGGTGACCTGTGCTGGTACAAGCCGGAGGGCAATGCCACCGTCTCGCTCAACGGCCAGGCCACCGAACTGGTGAAGTCCAGCGGCAACACTTGGAAGGGCGTCACCGACGACGGGTCGAAGATCGAGCTGGCCACCGACACCAGCAACGACGACAACAACAACGAGTACTGGAAGATGACCACACCTGATGGCACCCAGTACTACTTCGGCCGCAACCACGGCGGCGGTGGCAGCTCCGGCGCCACGACCACGAACTCCACCTGGACCGTGCCCGTCTACGGCAACCACCCCGACGAGCCCGGCTACAACACCAGCGGATTCGCCGCATCCCGCGCCACCGAAGCCTGGCGGTGGAACCTCGACTACGTCGTGGACACCCACGGCAACACGATCACCTATTTCTACGGCAAGGAGCCCGGCGCCTACGGCCGCGAAGGCGACAAGAACAAGCGCACCACCTACGACCGCGGCGGCTACCTCACCAAGGTCGAATACGGCAACCGCACCGACGCACCCGTCACCACCTACGCCGCCGCCCGTGTGCTCTTCGACCACGACGACCGCTGTGTCAGCTCCTGCTGGTCGGGCAGCACCGCCATCCAGGCGTCCTGGCCCGACACCCCCTGGGACCAGTACTGCACCGCCGCGCCGTGCACCGAGCAACTGTCGCCGACGTTCTGGACCAACCAGCGACTCAACATGATCACCACACAGGTGCAGTCCGGCACCGGCGCCACCTACAGCACCGTCGACGAGATCTCCCTGCGCCACACCTACCTGCAGTCCGGTGACGTGGGCGCGTCACCGATGTGGCTGAAGGGCATCACCCGCACCGGCAAGGTCACCACCGCCGGCGGCGCCGAAGCCACCGTCCCCGAGATCGTCTTCGACCCCGGCGCCGACCCCCTCGCCAACCGCGTGGACGGGCCGGCCGACGGACGCTCCAACCTGTTCCGTTACCGCATCAACACCGTGACCACCGAATCCGGCGCGCAGTACGGAATCACCTACTCAAAACCCGAGTGCACGCGGGGCAACACGCCGGCCGTGGCGAGCAACACCAAGCGCTGCTTCCCGCAGTACTACGGGCCCAAGGGCGAAGAGCCCACCCTGGACTGGTTCCACAAGTACCGCGTCGACCGCATCGACGTCTACGACAACACCGGCGGCTTCACCCACGAACAGATTAATTACGACTACCTCGACACCCCCGCCTGGCACTACGACAACTCCGAGCTCACCGACGAGAAGAAGCGCACCTGGAGCGAGTTCCGCGGCTGGGGAAAGATCCGCGTGCGCACCGGCCTGGAATCCGGCGTCCAGTCCGCCACCGAGTACCTCTACTTCCGGGGCATGGACGACGACAAACAGCCCACCGGCACCCGCGATGTGTGGATCACCGACTCCCAGAACGGCACGGTTGAGGACCACGACGCCTACGCCGGCATGATCCGCGAGGAAACGACCCTTCTCGGCGTGGGCGGCAGCTGGATCTCCGGCACCATCACCACCCCGGTCAAGCAAGGCCCCACCGCCAGCTCCGGCAACCTCAAAGCCTGGATGACCAACACCGGCACCACCCGCAGCCGGCTCAAGCTGTCCACCGGCGCCACCCGCTGGACCAAGACCGTCACCAGCTACAACAGCGACAACCTGCCCACCCAGGTCGACGACCTCGGCGACGAATCCACCACCGCGGACGACCGCTGCACCCGCACCTGGTACGCCCGCAACCCATCCACCTGGCTACTCGGCCTACCCAAGCGCACCGAAGCCGTCGGCGTCGACTGCGCCGCCACCCCCACGCTGCCCGCCGACATGCTGTCGTCGACCCGCACCACCTACGACAACGCCGCCAACAACTGGGACACCGATCTCCCCGTCTACGGCAACGTCGCCAAAACCGAGGCCATCGACCGGTGGAGCGGCACCACGCCCACCTGGATCACTACCGGCCGCTGGACCTACGACTCCTACGGCCGGGTAAAAGACAGCTACGACGCTCTCGACCGCAAGACCGCTACGACCTACACCCCCGCCACCGGCCCGGTGACCAGCGTCTCGGTCAAGAACGCCCTCGATCAGACCACCACCACCAGCTACGCCCCGGCGTGGAACCTGCCCACCGCCATCGTCGATGCGAACGGCATCCGCACCGACCTCGCCTACGACGGACTCGGCCACCTCACCAAGGTGTGGCTACCCGGACGCGACAAGGCCACCTATCCCAACGCGCCGAGCACCGAGTACACCTACCTGCTGCGCAACACCGCCGCCACCGCCGTCACCACCAAGACCCACAATCCGCTCGGCACCAGCAACTACGCCACCTCGATCACCCTCTACGACGGCCTGCTGCGCGCCCGCCAAGTGCAGACTCAGGCACCCGGCGGCGGACGGACACTCACCGACACCGTCTACGACTCCCGCGGCCTGCTCGACTGGTTCACCGCCCCCTACTACGACAAAACCAACACCGCCCCCGACACCACCGTCTACGGCGGCGCCGGCACCCCCGCCGTGCCCGCCCTGACCCAAAACGTCTACGACGGCGCCGGACGCCTCACCGATGCCATCTTCAAGGTCGGCGTCAACGAGACCACCAACGAAAAGTGGCGCACGACTACCCGCTATCAGGGCGAGAAGACCAGCGTCACCCCACCGCTCGGCGGAGTCGCCACCACCACGATCACCGACGCCCGCGGCCGCACCACCGCGCTGCGCCAGTACAAGAACCCGGCCGACGTCGGCAGCGACACCGCCGCCACCTTCGAGCAGGCCCGCTACACCTACACCGACCGCGACGAACTCGCCTCACTCATCGACCCGGCGACGAACACCTGGCGATACACCTACGACCAACGCGGCCGCAAGATCCGCGACGACGACCCCGACCGCGGCACCACCACCTACACCTACGACGCCGCCGGACAGCTCACCACCACCAAGGATCACCGCCAGACGATCCTCGCCTACACCTACGACGACCTCGGCCGGAAGACCACCATCCGCGACGGCTCCATTACCGGCCCGATTCGAGCCAAGTGGGTCTACGACACCCTGACCTACGGCATCGGCAAGCTCACCAGCTCCACCCGCTACGAACCCGCCGGCAGCACCAACGCCTACACCAACGAAACCCTCACCCTCGACCCCGCCGGCCGCCCCCTCACCACCCAGGTCACCATCCCTCCGAGTGAAGGCGGCCTCTGCGCCTCCGGAACCCTCACCCCCTGCAGCTACCAGTACGCCACCGCGTACCGGCCCAACGGCCAGGTAACCAACGTCGAACACCCCGCCGCCGCCGGCCTGGCCAAGGAAAAGGTGGCTCACGGCTACAACGACATCGGCCAAATCACCGGCCTCGTCTCCGCAGCGCAGATCTACACCGCCATCACCTACAACAAGCTCGGACAGATCACCCAGCAGACCCTCGGCCAGGTCGGCAAACAGGTCCAGATCACCAGCACCATCGACGAGAACACCGGCCGCGTCACCAACACCTCCGCCATCCCCACCCTCAAACCAGAAATCTTCAACCTCGGCTACACCTACGACAACGCCGGCAACCTCACCAAAATCAACGACACACCCGCCGGCGGTAGCACCGACACCCAGTGCTACACCTACGACTACCTCCGCCGCCTCACCGAGGCATGGACCCCCACCAACGCCGACTGCGCCCCCGCCTCACGCACCACCGCCAACCTCGGCGGACCCGCGCCCTACTGGCACAGCTACACCTACCAACCCGGCACCGACAACCGCGCCACCGAAACCCAACACACCGCCACCCCACTCACCCGCACCTACACTTACCCCGCACAAGGCGGCGCGCCCGGCACGCATCCCCACGCCGTCACCACCATCACCAACAGCGGCGCCAACACCACCACCGCCACCTATACCTACGACGAAACCGGCAACACCAAAACCCGACCCGGTCCCACCGGGACCCAAACCCTCACCTGGGACCCGGAAAACCACCTCGCCACCACCCAAGACACCACCGGCACCACCAGCTACCTCTACGACGCCGACGGCAATCGCCTCATCCGCAAAGACCCCACCGGCGCCACCCTCTACCTCCCCGGCGGGACCGAGGTCCGCAAACCAACTTCTGGTGCCGCCACCGCAACCCGCTACTACACCGGCCCCGGCGGCACCATTGCCACCCGCACCTCCACCGGCACCCTCCACTGGATCGCCAGCGACCACCACGGCACCGCCGAAACCACCATCACCAGCACCGACCTCACCGCCAGCCGGCGCCGCAGCCACCCCTTCGGCACCGAACGCGGCACCACCACCGGCACCTGGCCTACCACCATGGACAAAGGCTTCGTCGGCGGAACCAAAGACAACACCGGCCTCACGCACCTCGGCGCACGCGAATATGACACTAGTATTGGCCGCTTTATCAGCGTTGATCCGGTCTTGAACCCGAGAGACCCGCAGCAGTGGAATGGGTATGCCTACGCCCACCACAACCCGGCAACCTCAAGCGACCCCTCGGGCCTCATCGACCCGGACTGCCTTACAGTGGCGAGTTGTCCTGACTACCGGATGGGTGACGAGAAGGGTAATCGTGCGAGAAAGGCAAAGGATCGCAAAGCTTGTTGGCCGATGTGCTCCGGTTCCAAAAGAATATCCAGGCCCGTAACTCGAGTTAAGTCATTTCCGGAAGGGTGTGATGATCGCAATCCAAATGTGCCTTGTAGCAATTCAGAGACAGGTCAGTGGACGGACGACCTGGCGGGAATTGGTATGTTTTCGGATTCAATCATTGCGGCTGCCTGGCGGGCGAAAATCGATCCTCGAGTTCTGCTGGCGATCATCCTGACCGAGAGTCGCTTGTGGTACAAGTATGGTGCCGGGTGGCGCATGGAGGGCGACTTCTTGAAGTCGATTTGGTGGAAGGCCACTGGCAAGTGGAAGAATGGCATGGGGCCGTCGATTGGTATTGGTCAGATGAAGGAGCCGACCTTCAATGAACTCGCCGGCCGTCACTCTGAGTTGAGTGGATCGGAATGGTCTGACCTGAAAGGCGACGACGACCTTGCGTTTCTCGCGACGGCCTTGCTGCTTGGCGATCTCATGAAGACTTTACCGGAGGGGGGGAGTGCGAACGCTAGTGGAAATTTCCGTCAAGACCAGATGGCGGCCTATGGCTACAATGCCGGTTCGGTGAACATGAAAAGCGCCGCGAGCGGGTCGACTATGGACACCGATTATATCGGCAGGTATAATGAAAACTTTGCGCGAGCTGACAATTTGTTCTGCAAGTCGGGGTACTTCATATGTCGATGAATCGTGGGCGATGGGTGCTTGTTGCCCTCTTGGCTTTCCTGGTGGTTGCCTCCGTGGCGGTCTTCCTCGGTCGGGCCTGGCTGCTACCCTCCGCTGCCGAGAAAGCTACCAAGGAGTCTGCACTTCAGGTTTACGTGCAGGGCTTTGCCAAGACGTCTTCAATGTGCTGCGAAGGGACCAGTGATCGTCCATCTCAAACGGACTATTATTATGGCCCTTCTCAGGCGGATATAAAAGCTGCTATCGTGCTCCCGCGCGACGCTCGCATCGAACCGCCCTTGATTGAAGATAAAGGAAGCTCGCTATTTCAGGAAATTGGACACGTGGGCTTCTCTGGAGTAGGCGGGGGCAAATGCTTTGCGGTAGTATCGCGGTTGTCTCAAAGGGTGGTGGTTGACAACTACGATCTAAATGCTCAGCAGGCGGCGGCTGTCTTGGATGGTAAGGGTACGGTTGTTTCGATCGGCGTCGGCTGCTACTTCGAGAAGCGCTAACTTGATCTTTAACCCCCTGAGGTCCCGCGGGTACCCCGAACGATCACGGAACAGCCCTTGGTCGATGATCTTCTTGTCTAGGGAAGAACACCAATAGCCAAGGGCTGTTCTGGTGACCAGTGTGCATGATTGTGGTCCGGCTGATGCCGTCGGGGACCCGGGCCAGGCATGGCGCGCTCTTCTGGCCGCAAGTCGAGCCCTCGTCGTGCACGTGCGCTGAGTCGGGCGTGCGCGCCCCGCCGATGTGAGGGTGGTTGATCATGCCGTCTGTTCGACCCCGAGGCGATCGCGGAGTCAGTGGATTGTGGCGGTGAGGCGTTGCAGGGCGGCGTGAGCGGGTGGACCCCAGGTGGGTTTGCCGCCGGGGCGGCCGTGGACGCCGGCCGGCTGATCCTCGTTAACGTGGTGGGTTGCTGGTTCTACCTGCGGCAGCCCACGTTCATCGGCACCGGGCAGAGCTACTGGATCGATCACGAGACCAGCGAACTGTGCGTCGACCGCGGTGCTGCCCGCGTCACCCGGCACGCAGGTTGGATGTGTCGGTAGCTGAGATCCAAGGCTCGATAAGTGTTCCGGATCCGCCACAGGCGAAGAACGACTGTACGTGACGGCGTGGCCGGATCGATCAGCTCGCGGGAGGACCTTTGTCGTAGCCGACGTCTGAGCAACCCGACGCGACGTGGACCCGGTAACCCCAGCGCCTCAGGACAAGCGCGATTCTCGCGGCACCGCCCGGGTTGGCGGAATGGACGACGACCACACCGATGTTGAAGGGGCGGTCGTCGAAGGCGGCCTGTTCCAGGACCTCTACCACTGGCCAGATGGTGTCGTCGCCGCCCAGGTCGTGGTCCAGCCACAGCTCGTCCAGCCGACCATCTCGGTAGCGGGTAAGAAGCTCGACTCCGGCAGCGCTCGTACGGGCCACCTCCGCGCGGCGGCTATCGACGAATGACCGAAGGTCATCGATCAGAGCGATCGCTCGTCGGGCGTTCACCTGGTCATGATGCGCGGGCACCGCCACACGTCGCCATCCGGTTTCGCTGGCGGAGCAGGCGCCGAGAGCTGTCGGAGGGTGTTGCGGTGATCCAGGCGGGTGGCGAAGCCGCGGGATTCGGGGCATCCGGCGTGGCGGGCGCGGTTGATCCAGGTGTCGAGGTGCTGCTCGGTGCCCTGGTGGCGGACCAGCCCGGCGGACCCGCGGGCGAAGCCGGCGACGGTATCGAGGTCCGGTGACGTGGCGGGCCGGACAGCGCCCCGCTCCCCAGGAGGGCGGGGTCGTCAACTGCAACCACCTCAGTCGTCGACGTTGCCCCAGAGAGCACAAACGCCAGGGTCCGGCCGAGGCCGTCGCAGGCGAGGTGAATCTTGGTGGTAAGTCCACCTCGGCTTCAAACCGACGTTGCTGGGTTCAAGCCCCGATGGCATGGTGATTCCGGTCAACCTTGGCCTGCTGGCGGCGCGAGCGCCGGTATCGGTCAGGCGTCGGGCGGCTGGATTGGGCTGTCATGATGACGACGTGTTGTCCTGGACCCGGCCGTATGAAGATCCGATGCGGCTCTTCACCGGCACACTGGCGGTGCTCGGTACGTTGCTCTTCGCGTTTGTTGCTTTTCAGGCGGCCGCTCACTGGCAGCAGGTTCGGTTGGCTGCGGTGTTGGCATTCGCTGGATTCGCGACGGTATGGCTCACCTTCGCATGGCGGTTTCACCGTACTGCGCTCGTGGTCAGTCGATCGGGGGTTCGGGTGCGCTGGCTGTGGCGGACGCGCACGATCGTGTGGGAGCAGGTTCGAGGGTTCCACAGCGGTCCCGATTGGCTGGTGCAGGAGCGGCTGTGGTTGCAGCTGTGCGACGGGACAAAGGTTCGGACCCCGGTCCGGAGGCGCCGCGCTGGCGTAAACCGCCTTCGCGACGGCGGCACGGTTCTCGCATCAGAACGCTACGAGGAGCTGCTTGCGGACCTCGCGAGCTGGAAAGCGGGCGTACGTCGTTGAGTGCCCGTTGGTTGCCCTGGCCGGCTCTCGACAGTGACGGCTACCGACGTAGACGGCTGCAGCAATCGGTCCAGACGAGGCGGGTCGCCAGGCTCGGGCGCGGACAGTAGCCCAAGGTCGCGGACGGCCCCGCTGGCCGACGTGCTCAGAACTTGCAGGCGACAGCTCTAGCGCAAACGGTCGACGAGGGACTCGGCACAGCAACAACACTCGGCGTGCGATTCGGCATGCGCGAGCTGGGGTGCCGTTTAAGCGGGTGCGCCTGGCTGGCCATTGCCCGGAGGGAGCGGTCTGGGAGCTGAGGGACCCGGTGCAATCGAGGCGGCAACCGCGCCACAGCTGAGGACTCGGCACCGCGCGTCCAGTATCAACCCGGGCACCGTCCTGCGCGATATGGACCGCGACCGCCGACAAGATGCGCGGGGCCCGGAGCCCGGAGATTGGGGGAGCAGGCTGGGAGCAGACGGATGCAGTGAACGGCATTGAACAGCCGCCAACCGCACTGAACGGCGCTCAACTGCACCCACAATGACTTGCAGGTTCTCGTTGTTGCAGGTCAGAGTCGGTGCGGCGTCCTGCTTCACACCGAAGAGGTCACTGGTTCGATCCCAGTATCGCCCACGCAGGTCAAAGGCCACTTCCCGGCTTCGGGAGGTGGCCTTTCTGCTTGCGTACAGCAGCGGCGTCAGCGGACGGTCAGCCGAACCCTTTGCCAAGGCATGAGCCGCATCTGCAGTCGTGCCAGCGGGTCGGCTCGGCCGCCTCACCGACGCCAGTTCCCCTCCGCTTCGTTCCCGGCGGTCCGGAGACACACGAAGACCGGGTCGCCGCGGGGTGGACGAGTTGCCGAACGACCGCGGTTGGCCGCTGGAGTCCGAAGGAGGGGAAGGTGATGGGAGGGGTGGGGGTGAGGCATGGGCGGGGTCAGAGCTGCGCCTCCGGCGGGGGCCAGACGACTCCGAGATGGAGTTGCCGAACGCTTCCGGCGGGTGGGTGGTTTTGAGGTGGGGGGATGCTATCCCGCCAGCCACCGACCCAGGCATGCCCCGCGAGTGGCTCGCCAAGGAGCCGTCAAGGCCCGCACCGACGCCCTCAACCAGATGCGCGGCCTGGTCGCCGCCGCCCCCGAAAGTCTGCGAGCCCAGTTGACCAAGCTCAGCGCTGCCCTCCTGGTCAGCCGCTGCGCCGCACTACATCGACCCGGAGCATCTCAACGACCCCGAACAGGCCACCGCTACCGCCCTCACCGGACTCGCCCGACGGGTCACTGCCCTGACCGAGGAGATCACCACCCTCGACCGGCAGCTGGCACCCCTGGTCCGCCAGGCCGCACCCCGCACCAGCGCTCTGTTCGGTGTCGGCACCGACGTCGCAGCCCAACTACTCACCACCGCCGGCGACAACCCCGACCGCCTCCGATCAGAAGCCGCCCTGGCCCACCTCTGCGGAGCCGCACCCGTCCCCGCCAGCTCCGGACGAGTGCGCCGCCATCGCCTCCACCGAGGAGGCGACCGCGGCGCCAACCACGCCCTGCACATCATCGCCCTCTGCCGCCTGCGCTATGACCCACGCACCCGCGCCTACCAGCAACGACGCATCACCGAAGGCCTCAGCAAACAAGAGATCCTCCGCTGCCTCAAGCGCTACATCGTCCGCGACGTCTACACCGCCCTACGCGCCGACTTCACCGCCCTCACCCCTTGACCTCCACAGGAGCATCGGGATGGCAACCGAGGACGGGGCACGGCGCTCTTGTTCTCGTTGAGGCCAGCCATCGGACAGAAGCTGTGACCTTGTGGTGACAAAAGGTTACTGGAAGAATCTCTCCACCGGTTCAGCCTTAACGAGGGGCCCTGCAGTGGCAAAGGTAAAGGACATTGGCGCGGATTTCGCAATGGTTCGCGAAATTGTGAAGAGCGCCAGTGGCGAAACTCCGCTTATAAACTTCGTGGATAAGCTTTTCTCTGTTGGTTTAATCCTCTCTCCAGCAGTTCTTGGGCAGGCTGCCGTTCCGCTCTTGGCGTTATTCGACATGAAGAGCGATATGGTGAAAACCGTCTCTGATTTAGCGCGGAAGGTGGCAGGCTCAGGAGAGGACTTCCTGTCGCGTAGCCAATCGCTTGCGTCGGCGCATTGGTTGATAACCTACACCGCCTTCTTTAGTGCGGCTTCTGATTCTTTGGGTAACGCATTCAATGAGCTCGGATTGACGTCTGGCGAGCGTAAACTAATTCTTTACCGCTCCAGTGAGTCGAGTTCCATGCCTGTGCTGATCGAAGATGTCAGTGATGAAGTTGATGTACGAGATTACGGAAGCCTGCCGCCCGTATCACTACCGCATCCTGCGGCAACCTTCCAAGCAGAGGCAGATGCCCGCCTTCAGGCCTATGGCATCATGGCGAAGAATCTTATGCGCGTGCTTATGGAGCTCGAATCTTGGGGTAAGCGCAAGAAGGATAAAAAGCTGAAAGAAGCTTTTGAGAACCTCCCAAATCTTGCCGTACAGTACTATTTTGCCCAGTATCTTGACCTTATGCTTGACTTCAAAGACTTTTTCGGCTGGGCGACACTTTATGAGCATCAGAAGACGCAGGAGATGGTGGCAGGCGCTGCGGAAGACGTAATCGCCCACGTTGCTCTCGTCCAACAGACATCGTCTGGCATCGACCTAGGCATGCGAGGGCTCGCTGAGGCCATTAGGGCAATTTCAGACAGCCGCGCGCAGAGTCACACTGAACTGGAGCAAGTTGCGCAAGAGCTTGCTCTCGTCCACGAAGAAGCTGTGTCAGCACGAGTAATCAATGATGTTTACGCTGAAGCAAACGATGCGCCGGTTCTGACATATCCGACGAAGGCCGATGCTTTCGTTCCCCAGTCTTATAAGACGGTTCGGTATCTTGACTCGAAGTGCAATCTGGAGGACGAGCAGACCTGGTCAGGTTTGCCCTCAAAGGACGACCTGGGTAGCTTTCTCGTCCGCTACTTCTCGTCGCCATACAGCACGCAGTCGCCGCTGATCGTCCTAGGGCATCCTGGCTCAGGGAAATCACTGCTTACGGAGCTGATCGCGGCACGTCTTCTTCCGCCCGCGTTCAACACCGTGCGCATTGAGTTGCGCGACATTGATCCTGATACCGACATTCAGAGCCAGATAGAAAATCAAATTAGGGCAGACACTGGCCGCGATATCAACTGGAGCGCATACTCGTCCAGGCTGGTCGACAGTCCACCTTTAATCATTCTCGATGGGTACGACGAACTTTTGCAGTCGACAGGCAAGGTGTTCGCGAGCTACCTGGAATCGGTGCAGAGGTTCCAGACTCGCGAAGCGCTCATGAGGCGTCCTGTCCGGATCATAGTAACGAGCCGAATCACGCTGATAGACAAAGCCTCAATCCCGCTGGGCTCCACGATCGTAAGGCTGATGGAGTTCGATCGATCTAGGCGGGAGAAGTGGATATCAGTTTGGAATAGGACAAACGCGGCCTACTTCGCAGGCAGTGGAGTTAAATCCTTCAGCATCCCCGATGGCAGTCGGCTTCTCCACCTGGCAGAGCAGCCACTATTGCTCCTCATGCTTGCCATCTACGATTCTCGTGAGAATGAGCTAGGCAATTCGGACCTCGACCAAACGATGCTGTATTACAGCCTTCTCTGTCGGTTCATTGAGCGAGAAAGAAGCAAAGGAGAAGCCGGCCTACTGTTCAAGGCTCTGCGGCCCGACGAGCGCAAGAAGCTCGTTGAAGCCGACCTCTCCAGGCTTGGGGTCGCTGCCATTGGCATGTTTAACCGGCGTACCGTGCATACTCATCGTAGCGAGTTAGAGGCAGATATCAGCTACTTTGCTGAGGGGCGGGAAGTGCTTTCGATGAGCGGAGCACTTCTTTCCCAAGCGGATCTTCTGCTGGGCAGCTTCTTCTTCATTCACGAGTCCAAAAGTAAATCCGGAGACCCGGACGACGCATCTCAGGGCGTGCAGGCGGCATTCGAGTTCCTGCACAACACCTTTGGAGAGTTCCTTGCCGCAGACTTCATCCTCCGCAGACTCCTGCAGGAAGCCCAGGTTACCTCAGCCTTCAACTCGGCCGAGATCCTAGAGATAAAGCTGCGAGAGCAACTCGCTAGGCCTCACGACTTTTGGTTCGGATGTTTGTCCTTTACCGGCCTCCACACGCGGCCAGTTGTATTCGAGATGATGAGGGAATGGCTTCCCCACCGCCTCGAAGCAGACGGTCTGCCCAGAGACGAGATGATCAAATGCCTTCGATTGATCATCGACAGGCAGCTCTTCGAGGTAATTAATAGGATGCCGCCGAGCTGGTTTACTGCCGAGATTCACGACGCTCCGTTCGGCGCTTTCAGTCACCTTGGGCACCTCGCCGTATATAGCCTAAACCTTGTTCTGCTCGGTGCTCTAATATCGAAGGATGGTTATGAATTTACGATTAAGAGTACAAATTCGGATCCTGCCAGCGATGAAACCTCATGGATAAGTTTGGTTAATATCTGGCGATCTTGGTTCTCTTTGGATGAGCTTCTCGGGGTGGCTGCGATTATCGCCTGCACGGCTCAGTCTGACCGCGTTATCGTCGCGGCTAGGGAGCGTCTTGGATCACCGTCGAGTAGATCGAAGCTTGAAGCGATGGCGAATCTGTCTTTCGCGCTAGCCGACGATGTCAGCCATGTAGTAGCGGCTCTTGCGGTCGCCGATGCACATGGGCTATCCGCGAGACAGATCTCCGCTCTGAGGACGGATCAGCTGAAGCTGGGCGCGGATCTGAGTTTGGTGACTTCCGCGAGGGCTGCGAAAAGTGGTACCACCCCGGGGGGCGCTTGGCTTGAAATCACCCGTATGCGTGTACTCGACGCCCGGCTGCGTAGACAGGGCCCGCTTCCGATGGCACTGCTCGCCGCCTACGAAGTTATCTTGTCCGAGAAGCTATCCGGGAGCGTTCTACGTGATACTCACGTAATGGGACCAGATGGCACCAGTTGGCTAGCTACCCTCTCCCGGTATGAGGCAAACGTTGTGGTCTCCGCAAAGTCAGAGTTCGAGCCGCGTTGGCTCGATGCCGTCGCCCGCAACCTGCGTGAATTGGATTTCGACTCTAGCAGGCCTTTTCTGGCCCCTATTCTTCGTCAACTCCGCGTGCAGCATGTAGATACCCCCTTGAGTCTTATCGTTAATAGCTTGCTGAAGAAGGTGGTCCGGGCAAGATTGAGCTGCGAGGCTAGCGTCGAGCTCTTCCTTCTTTGTGATGCTTCAGGAGCCGAGGCAATAGAGCAGGCAGACGAGAATTTGGCGGGTAAGCTGGAGTCTTGGGAGAGTCTGGATCACGTTCCCCAAGACTCATTGATCGATCTCGTATGCGCTC
Organism: Micromonospora sp. HB375; assembly: GCF_017872985.1. Classification (NCBI taxonomy): domain Bacteria; kingdom Bacillati; phylum Actinomycetota; class Actinomycetes; order Micromonosporales; family Micromonosporaceae; genus Micromonospora; species Micromonospora sp. HB375. The sequence goes on from NZ_JAGGJO010000001.1 coordinate 2,056,733, forward strand.
TATTGAGGCGAAGCCGCCAGTCTCCGACTCGCCGGCGACTTAGGTCGGTTGTCGACGCCGCCCTGACTGGTGCGAGTTCACATAGACTTGCTCAAGGGATGTCGTTCGGGTTGTACTTGGCCGCCTATTCAGTCAGCTCAGTGGGGGGCAGGACTGCCGGCGGCGTGATTGCGCGGGCTATGGCGTCATCTCCTGCCATATACCAGCTTTACTATAGGCCTTCCTGCCTTCTCGCTCTACTCAGGGTTGCCCATGCGCGGAGGGATGCAAGCTTGGCATCTGCTGTGATTCTGTCGGAAGTCCGAACCCATCAAGGCTCGGAGGGTCTGAATGGTTACCTTCCGAAATGGTTGAGGCATGCCCTGAAAACCTTTACTGAGGAGGACGCGGACAGGTTTCTCAGCGTGCAACAGCGGCGGGACGTTGAGTGGTTCGTGCGTAGTGTGGGTGGCAGCTCCATGCCATGGAGTTCTGCTACGGCCGCGAGCACCATTCGGCCGCGCCGGGCACGGAAAGCAGCCGCAGAATTGGACAGCGGCATTTCCTAGTGCGGCCGGGGCTCGACCGCTCTTCGCTGTGTCAGCAAAGAGTCGGCAGAATTCCCGTGGCCATCCATCACGGGGCGACCGCCGACGACGCTTGGAGCACGCGCGACGTCAGCTCGCGGTGTCGGTTGTGAACCGGTGACAGGCGCGATCAACATTCACACCGACTTGTTTCATGGTGGCCGGAGATCGCGGTCTGCAGCCAGGATCTTCGAGGCGGTGGTCGGGGTCGCTCGCTGCACACCTGCCGCCTGTGGGCTGGCTTTTCTTCGGCCTGCGTCCCGGCCATCGCCGCTGGCGGGGAGTGGTTTGAGAAGGGCCTGTGGTGCTGAAAGTCAGTGTGCCCTCCTCGCTCGTCACAGGTTGTGGACGAGGAGAGGATACGGATGGCTGGCAAGGTCGTTATCGGCGTCGATCCGCATAAGGCGAGTTGGACCGCGGCGGCGGTGGACAGCTCCCAGCGGGTGGTGCCTGTGGTGCGTGTAGAGGTTAATCGTGACGGCTACCGGCAACTACGCAGCTTCGCCCGCCGATTTCCTCGTGCTGTGTGGGCGATCGAGGGTGCTGGTGGACTGGGTGCGCCGCTGGTGACGCGGCTGGCAGCCGATGACGTCCAGGCGGTCGATGTGCCGGCCAAACTCGCTGCCCGGGTGCGCCTGTTGTCCACCGGCCACAACCGTAAGACCGACCGGGGCGGACGCCGTCTCCGTTGCGGTCGCCGCGCTGACCGCGCAAGGCCTGCGTAGCGTCGAGACAGACCAGACCACAGCGGCGCTGTGGGCGTTGACCGAGCACCGGGAGGACCTGGTGCGCACCCGCACTCAGACCGTTAACCGGCTGCACGTCTTGCTCGCTCAGTTGCTGCCCGCCGGTGGCGCAGCCAACCTCACGGCTGACAGCGCCGCGGCCCTGCTGCGAACCGTGCGTGCGTCCCCGCGAGATGCTGGCCCGCACGCAGCGCCAGATCGCGGTCGACCTCGTCGCCGAGATCCGGCGCCCGGACCGGCGCATCAGCGCGGCCGGTGACGCCATCACCGCTGCCGTCGCCGCAGCCGGCAGCACTCCGACCCGCCTCTACGGCGTCGGCGACATCGTCGCCGCCATTGTGCTCGCGCGCACCGGCTCGGTCAGCCGGTTCGCCTCCTCAGCGCACTTCGCGTCCTTTGCCGGCGTCGCCCCGATCGAAGTCTCCTCCGGCGACGTCGTTCGCCCTACCAGCGCAAACGACATGCCGGGAAGAGCCACCGAGACGCTACGCCGCTTGAAGCGCCGCCTCGCGGACGTGGTCTATCGAACCCTGCTCCACGACGCCAACACTTCCTTCGGGACTCCCTCTTGACACAGAGAGGCGCCGAAGTGCTCCCGCAGTTCGTACGTGGAACCGCTCGTCTTGGCCCGACTCCTGGTCAGCCGGTCTGAGCCAGCACGATGGAGCCGGACAGCATGCCAGTGTGTGGGGTTATGCGGCCGCACCTAGGCGGTAGCGTTGGTGCCACGGCGGCTGAGAGGCCGGTGGCGCGTCCCGCGCTTTGAGGAGGTCCGGGATGGAATCCTTGCCGGAGCTGACGTTCGGGCAGCGGCTGAAGGTCTACCGGGAGCGGTCCGGGAAGACTCGCGCGGTGCTGGGTGGGCTGGTCGGTCGCAGTGCCGAGTGGGTCAAGGCGGTGGAGACCGATCGGATCCTGCCTCCGCGCATTCACATGCTGGATCGCATCGCGCGTGCGCTCAAGGTCGACGTGTCTGCCCTGGCCGGCGAGTTGAGCGACCGGTCCGCTGTGGTGAACGGGCCGGAACACCCGGGGCTGGCGTCGGTGCGGGACGCCGTGAACCGTGTCGTGCTCGCTGACGATGCTGAGCCGGAGTCGTTGGCCGGTTTGCGTGAGCGGCTTGCGGTGGCGTGGCGGGCGCGTCATCAGGCGTCGGATCACCGGACGGTGCTCGGTGGGCTGCTGCCGAGACTTCTGCACGACGTGCAGCGCGCCGCGCTGCTGTATGAGGGCGTTGAGCGTCGGCATGCACAGTCGCTGTTGGCGGAGACGTTCGGGCTGACGCAGATGTTCCTTGCGTACCAGCCGGCTGCCGAGTTGTTGTGGCGGGTCGCGGACCGGGCGATGGTGGCGGCGCAGGACTCCGGTGACCCGGAGGCGGTGGCCCTCGCGGCATGGTTCCTGTGTCAGGTGCATCGGGACGCGGGGGACTGGGACACCGCCATGGCGGTAACGCACGACGTCCTGTCGGCTCTGGAGCCGAGGGCGGCCGACGCGGGCACGAATCTGCTGGCGTTGTGGGGTGCGCTCAACTTCGAGGCCGCCTACACCGCCGCGCGTGCCGGCGAGGAAGGCCGGGCCTGGCGGTACTGGGATCGTGCAAACCTGGTGGCGCAGCGTCTGCCGGAGGGCTTCTATCAGCCGCAGACGTCGTTCTCCCGGGTCATCATGGGCGCCCACGCGGTGACAGTGGCCGTGGAGTTGCAGAAGTCCGGGGAAGCGGTACGCCAGGCACGCCGCCACGACTCGGCGGCCATCCCGTCGAGACCGCGCCGGGCACGCCATCTCATCGAGGTCGCGCGGGCGCACTACGGCAAGGACGACAAGGAAGCGGCCGTGAAGACCCTGCGGCAGGCGTACGAGGCGGCCCCCGAGACGATCCGCTTCAACGGGTACGCCCGCCAGATCACGTTGGACCTGCTCGACGGCCCACGCTCCACCCGTGACGACGCCCGTGACCTCGCGGTCAAGGTCGGGCTGCTCTCGTGATCCAGGGGTAGGAACCCTACCCGTTCCGCCTCGCGACCGACCGTAGCGTCCTGCTTACGGGATGCGGCGGGCGGTGCGGGTATCGCCTGGTCGCCGCGTCCCCCTCAGATTCGGGGGCAGGAGACCGCCCTCGTTCGTGAGCGAGGGAGGGTCCGTGCGGCGCGTCTCGTATGACGAATACCTTTCTGCCACCGCGCTGACCCTTGCTCGCAGGCACCGGCCGGTGTGGTCGTGGCGGCTCTGGCGGCGTATCTGCCGCTGTGGGTCCGACCTGCCCTGCCGCGCTCGGCACCGGATACCGATCAATCGTGGCCACTGGCCACAGGAGGGCGAGCAGTGACCGGCGGGCAGGAACAGGCGATCCTCGCGGTACACATTCTAGGGCTCGACGGCATGTGTGCCGGGTGCCGGGCGTGGTGGGCGCGGCTGACTCCGTACCCCTGTTGGCAGGTGGAATGGGCGACCAGCCGGCAGGCGCGGGCGATCACCGCGCGGTTCCTGGAGGGTGTGCGGTGACGACCCACGGCCCGGTCATGCCGGTCTGGAGCTGCGGTGGCTGCGACCTGCCCTGGCCCTGCCCGACCCGGAAGCGGGAGCTGCGGGCGGAGTTCATGGATGCGCCGGTGTCGCTGGCCCTCTACCTTGGTGCCTACCTCGTCCAGGCCACCGAGGACATGCCCTGGATGCCGGCCGGCGTGCTGCACCGCCGTTTCCTCGGCTGGACCAGGGAAAGCGGCCACCTCATGCCGGTAGTGCAGCAGGGAGGTGCAGCAACCGTGCCAGCCGAACCCGGTCGAGACGAGCCCTCACCAGGCCCCCTGACCTCGCGTCGAGCCTGATCCGGCCGGCCTTTCGCCCGCCGCCGACAGTTCACACCGAAGAGGGCACCGCGCCCGCCCGGAACTCCGAATCGAACTAGCGTCTCGGCTCAGCCATGAACCTCTATCCCTCAAGCTCTGGCCTCCACGCTACGAGGGGAACCGCAATGAGGTTCCGCCCGGAAGGCGGGGGCCAGGTGCAGCGCCGCGCGTCGGGCCAACATGGCCCGGTTCGCCAGGTGATTTGGATGCTTTCGCCCGCTTTGTCTGGTTTGAGATCTATCGTGTTCCTTGCGTGACAGCCCAGCCGGGTCATCCCGTTCGCACGGCGGTTCCACGACGGCACCAGCCGGCCGGACCGCCACCGCGCGGCTGTCACCGGCCCCAGGCCAGCCCACAGCGTCGCACGAGGAGGACACGTTGTTTGGATCGACAAGATTGACATCGGGCGGATCGAGCAGCCCGGGAAGGCGTCGCAAGCTCAAGGCCGTCCTGGCCGGAGGGCTCGCCCTCGGCGTCGGCGCGACGATCTCCCTCGCCGCCTGGAACGACTCGGAGTACGCCACGGGGACGTTCACCGCCGGCTCCTTCAGCATCGAGGGCAGCACGGACGACACCACCTACGCGGAGCACTCCACGTCCGGCACGGCGGCGGCGCTGGCCTTCAGCACCGGCTTCGACAACATCAGCCCCGGCGACGTGGTCGCGGCACCGTTCGCCGTCCGCCTGACCGCAGCCACCACGTATGACGCGACAGTCACGGTGGGCTCGGCCACTCCCGACCTGCCCGCCTTCACCGGGCTCACCTACGGGATCGCGACCGTGCCGACCTTCGCGGACTGCAGCGCGACCCCCACGAGCCCGACCTGGATCGTGGCGCAGGGCACGGCGCTCGACTCGGTGGCCGGCGCGGTGCCGTTCAACCTGACGCAGGGCACTCCTCCCACGACGCCTGGCGCTCCGGCGTACCTGTGCTTCGTCGTGACGGCGGACGCCGCTCTGGTGCAGGGCTCGTCGGTCACGGAGACCTGGCAGCTCCTCGCCGAGTCCGTGTAGGTGGCAGCCGTGGTCAACCGCCGGGTGCCGGCCGGATCACCACGGCTCCTCCGGACCCGTGCCGTACTCGCTGCCGCCCTCGTCCTCGGCGTGGGCACGACGTCCACGCTCGCGGCGTGGACCGACAGCGAGTACGGCACCGGGTCGTTCACCGCAAGCGTCTTCGGTACCGAGTCGCAGACCGCGTCCAGTGCCTGGGCAAGCCACACTCCGGTGGGAAACGCCGCGACACTGGCGTTCAACGCGACCGCGATGTCCCCCACGGACTCGTCGTACGCCTGGATCGACATCCGCACGACCACGATGACGAATGTCGACGGTACGGTCGCGCTGACGAGCTCCTCGGACAGCTCCGGGGCCCTGCTTCCGGTGCTCGAATACCGCGCGGTGCGTACCCCGGACACCGGTAGCGCCTGTTCCGCCACCGCCTTCACCGGTGCGCCGACGTGGATCGCCGGCCCCGGCTACCTGGACGTCACCTCGGTTCCAGGCTCACCGGTGTCGTCCGTCCTCACCACTCCCGACGGCGCGACGCCAGAGGTGCGGTTCTGCTTCGAGGTGCGGATCGAGGCCGGCGCAGACAACTCGTACCAGGGCACGAGCGCCACCGTCACCTGGGAATTCACCGCCACATCTACGTAAGGGTCCTGCACATGATGAGACGAGCACGTCGAGGGCGAGGCGTCATCGCCCGCGTCGGAGACCTGGCACTGACCCTGCTCGCCGTCGGCGGGACGGTGTGCGTCGTCCTCGTCCCGCTGGCGTTCTTCTTCGACATCTCACTCATCCTGTTCAAGACCGGATCGATGAGCCCCACCATTCCCGCCGGGTCGCTGGCGGTGGTGCGTGAGATCCCCGCGTCCGAGGTCGAGGTGGGCGACGTGGTCACCGTCGACCGCACGCCGCTTCCACCGATCACCCACCGGGTCGTTCAGATCGCCGACGGTGGCGGGCCCACCCGTCTGCTCACCCTGCGCGGGGACGCGAACGACTCCAACGACTCCGCGCCGTACGCGGTGACCCGCGTACGGCTCGTCACCTGGTCGGTGCCCGGGCTCGGGTACACGGTGCGGGCCGTGTCGAACCCGTACGCGACCAGTGCGATCACGGTCGGGACCGCCGTGATCGTCACCTGGGCGTTCTGGCCGCGCGCCACGGAACCGCCGACCCGGCGGCGTACGGCGTGGCGCCGACGGCGAACAGGCCCTCCGACGCCTGACGAGGCGGGAACAGGTCCCGAGGCCGGCGCCCCGCCGGGCCGGACAGCGGCGCACGTCGAATCGACCGCCCGGCGGTTGTTCGTCATGGTGGCCGTGCTGCCGGGCGTCGCCGCCGCGGTCCTGGCCACGCCCGGTCAGGCACGGGCAGAACCGACTGAGGACGTCATCCGGGGCAGGTACCTCACCCTGATATCGATCCGCGACGAGGCCCGCATGACATCGATGACACCGAAGGAGCCGGTGCCGTGGCAGGTGGGCGTCACCGCGCACGCCCCGCACCCGGGCACGGTGACAATCACGCTGTCGGCGCTGGGCCCGCTCGTGGTCTCGCCGAACGGACTCCAGGTCATGGCCGCCGTCTGCGCCATCCGCTGGGTGAACGGCGCCTGTCCCGGCGGGCGGGGAGAGCAGGTTCTCGCCGAGGGCCCCGCCACCAGACTGGCCGAACGCCCGGTCCCCATCAGCACGATGCGCTCCGACGAACAGCGTTGGGTACTCGTCACCGCGAGCCTGCTCCCGAACTCCACGGCCGCGGGCTCGGCCGACCTGATCCTCACGGCGACCGGGCTCGGCGACAAGGCGGCGACAGGCGGCAAGGTCGACACGCTGCCACGCACCGGCACCGACCTGCGGACGCCGATGCTCGCCGGTGCGGGCGCCCTGCTCGTCGGTCTGCTGCTCGTGGGCACCACGCGCAGGAACCGGATCAGGCAGGAACAGCCGTGAGGCGCGTAGGGATCCCCGCTACGCCGAGCGGGCGACGTAAGAGCCACGCCCGGCGACGCCGGCTCGCGGGTGTCCTCGCCCTCTCGCTCTGGATCCATGTCATGGCGCTCGCACCTGCCCAGTCGACGCTGGCCGCCTGGAACGACACCGAGTACGGCAGCACTGCCCTCGCCGCCGGCACGGTCGACCCACCGACCGACCTGGCGTGCACTGCGGGCCAGCTCACCCCGCCCACCTTCACCTGGAACCTGCCCGCCGGTGGCCTGGCCCGCAGTGGCTTCACCTGGTCCCTGAGCGACGGCTTCTCCGGAGGCGGCACTCTCGGCCCAAACGACACCTCGATCGTCGTTCCCGGCGCGCTGCTGGCTGTCGGCACCGGCACCTTCACTCTGTACGCGAACGGCCCTGGCGGCTGGACGTCGACGCCGGTCACCGGTTCGCTCGGCATGCTGACGGATGAGCTCTACTTCTGCAGCGTCCCTTAGTGGTGGACGTAGGCAGGGGGAGCCGATCCGCAGTCGGCGGCTACAGCCACCTGGTGCAGATCTCGTTGAGGTCCGGGGTGCTGAAGGAGTAGAGCAACTCCATGGCGTGCTCGCCGCCGGTGGTGATGGCGTGGGCGACACCGGCGGGGATGTACATCGCGGTGCCCGGGCCCGCCTCGAATTCCTCGTCGGCCACTCGGAACAGCGCGGTGCCGGACAGCACGTAGTAGAACTCGGCCGAGTCGGCGTGCAGGTGCAGCGGGTGGGTCATCCTGGGCTCCATGCGGTAGACCCCATTGAGGAACTCGCAGTCCGGGTCGCCGGTGAGCTGCCGGTCGACGAGGCGATGCACCAGCCCTTCGTCGTCGGTGTTGTGGTTGAGGCTGGAGATCAGCTCGTAGGCGAGTTCGTCGCGGTGCACGACGAACGCCGGGCGTACGGCGCCCGCCCCGGCGTCCCCGGCGGCGATCCGGCGTCCACGGCCGGGCAATGCTGTCACCGCTCGGCGTCCACGCTTGTCGCCCCGAGGGGGATCTGTGGGCTGGTCAGCGGTCCGTGATGCTTGGACAGGCAAATGGCCTCCCAGCCGGTCACGACGCCGTGGATGACGCCCGGCTCCCAGCACAGGTACTCACCGGCACGGTAGACGTGCTCCGGGTCGGTGGCGCACCAGCCGCCGAGGAAGAAGATCTCCTCGGTGCTGTGGTGGAACTCCAACGCGGTCTTGGCGAAGTTGCGTGGCAGGACGAACAGGATGGTGTCCTTGCCGGTCTCCTCCACCTTGCGCAACCGGATGCACTGCGTGGGCACATCGAGGTCGCCGTGACTGCTGGTGTCGGTCACTCCCGCGAAAGCCTCCTGGACGGGTCGCCAGTTGGCCGGGTCGAACAGGTCGACGGTCTCTCCGAGCGGTTTCGACGGCGGGGGTCGTTCGTCAGTGCGGACCTCGAACGGCGAGTCCGTCCAGAAGATCAACGTGGCGCCTTCGGTCGAGGAGACCGGGCCGATCTCGGTGCCGGAGGGCAGGAAGAGGTAGTGCCCGCGCCGGCACTGGCGTCCGGCGATGCTCAGGTCGCCGTCGCGGACCAGGAGTTCGATGTCGGCGCTGTTCCAGTGCTCGGGCATCTGCCAGCCGGGTGGAACGTCGACGACGAGCGTCTGCGCGCCGGTCTCCGGGTCGGCGTTGATCTGCCGCACGAGTAGGCCGAAGGGCAGGCCCGATGCCCGCCACACCCGCTGGGGTACCTGTTCGATGGTGACCCGTCGCTTGCCGGAATGAGCCATGGCGACCTCCTTCAGGTTGCGCCAGACTGTATGTAATCTGGCGCAGCTCGTCTAGGGCGTCGTCGTGAATACTCGGGTCTGAGCAGCAAAGTCGGCCGCCGCCGCTGACCTCATCGAGGCATAATGTATGCAAAATGCCTAAGGCTGGCTTGCGGGCAGGAGTTGCCTCCCGGTGGTCGGCGTCGGGTCGGGGTTGAGTCGACTCCTTGTGCCGTCCCGTCGAGTTGTATACGGTCCACTGCCTAGCCCGCCTGTCACTCGCGTTTCCTCATCTGCAGCGAACGGGGAAGAGATGCCCCGAAGGATTGGTCTTGTCGGAGGCACGGTGGTCGCCGAGGACGGTGTCCACCGCGCTGACGTGCTCGTTGACTCCGGCCGCATCGAAAGTGTCGGCCGGATTCCGCCATCGGCTGATGTCGAGAAGGTCGACGCCCGAGGAAAGATCATCATTCCGGGTGGCGTCGATGTGCATACACATATGGGTACGCCCTTCATGGGGACGGTCACCTCCGACGACCACGCCTCGGCCAGCCGGGCCGCTGCCGTCGGCGGCACCACGACGTATGTCGACTACGCCTTTCAGCGCGCCGGTGAGCGTCTGCCGGAGGTGCTGGCCCGGTGGGCCGGGCGGGCGAACGGTCGTTCCGCCATCGACTTCAGCTTCCACCTGGCTGTCACTTCGCCCTACCCGGGCATGGTGGCTGACATGGCGCTTGTGGTGGCCGACGGCGTGACCAGCTTCAAGGTGTTCATGGCCTACAAGGGGCTGGCCATGCTCGACGACGGAGAGCTCTTCTCCATCCTCACCGAGTCGTCCCGCCTGGGCGCCACACTCTGCGTGCACGCCGAGAACGGTCACGTCATCGACGTCCTCGCCGAGCGGCTGGTTCGGGCCGGCCGCACCGGACCGCTGGCGCACCTGCTGTCGCGGCCACCCGAGACCGAGGTGGAGGCGGTACGCCGCGCGATCGCGCTCGCCGACCTGGCCGACGCCCCGCTGTACTTCGTGCACCTGTCCACCGCCGGGGCGGTCGCCGCCGTGGCCGAGGCCCAGCGGGCCGGCCGCCCGGTCGCGGGCGAGACGTGCACCCACTACCTCCTGCTCGACGCCGACCTCTACCACCAGCCCGGGTTCGAGGCGGCCAAGTACGTCGTCAGCCCGCCGCTGCGCACCGCCGAGCACCGGGAGGCGCTCTGGCAAGGGCTGCGGGAAGGCATCCTCGGTGTCGTCAGCTCGGATCACTGCCCGTTCTGCATGTCCGGGCAGAAGAGCCTGGGAGCCGAGGACTTTCGCCGGATCCCGAACGGAGCGCCGGGCATCGAACACCGGGTTCCCCTGCTCTACGGCCACGGTGTACGCCCCGGGCGGCTGAGTCTGTCGCGCTTCGTCGAGGTGGCCTGCACCGAGCCGGCCCGCCGGTTCGGGCTGTACCCGACAAAAGGGGTCATCAGGCGGGGCGCCGACGCCGACCTGGTCGTGCTCGACCCGGAGGCGGCCTCCGTGGTGCTCGCCCGGACGATGACGCAGAACTGTGACTACACGCCGTTCGAGCGGTGGCACGTGCCCGGCCGGGTCGAAGCGGTTTATCTGCGCGGGGAGCTGATCGCCCAGCGTGGACGATTTGTCGGCCGGCAGGACGCCGGTCGGTTCCTGGCCCGTCGCCGGGCGTGAGTGTCGACGCGGCTGGCTGCGGGATCTGACTGCTCGGAGCCTTGACAGGGTCAAGTTTGTATACAAGCATCGCTCGTGTTAGTCGCCCTACCTGGGTTGTTGCGCTAGACCTATTCAAGCTTGCACACAATTTTGGAGGTGTCGGCATGGGAATACGTTCCGTGCGGGTGCGAGCCGTGGCAGTGCTCGCCGTGGCGAGCGTGTCGCTCGCGGCCTGCGGCGCCGACGATGCGGGGAAGTCTGACGCCGGCACCGGCCAGGCGCTGACCATCGCCGCGCCCGGGGTGCTGTCGAGTCTCGACTCCGAGCGCTACCAGGGCTTCATCTCGATCGACCTGCTCCCCAACACCGCCGGGACCCTGGTGCGCTTCAAGAAGCCCGAGGCCGGCGCTACCAAACTTCAGACGCCGGACCAGATCGAGCCCGAGCTCGCCGAGTCCTGGACGCTTGACGACGGCGGCAGGAAGATGTCGTTCACGCTGCGCGAGGCCAAGAGCCAGTTCGGCAACCCGATCACCTCGCAAGACGTGAAGTGGTCGGTGGACCGGATGGTGAACAGCACCGGCGTGCCGATCGCCAAGATCCTCATGGGCGTCGGCGGCTGGGACACCGCCAACCCGATCACCGTCACGGACGACAAGAAGTTCACGATCAACGTCGCCAAGCCCAACGCGGTGAGCGTGTCGATCCTGAGCACCTTCTTCATGACCATCTACGACTCGGTGGAGGCCAAGAAGCACGCCACCGCCGACGATCCGTACGCCTACAAGTGGCTCGGGGAGAACACCGCCACCTTCGGCGCGTACCAGGTGCGCTCGTTCGACCCCGGCAAGGAGGTCCGGCTCACCGCCAACGAGAACTACTTCCGCGGGAAGCCCAAGGTCACCGACGTGGTGGTCCGCGCCGTCCCCGACACCTCCAACCGGCTCCAGCTGGCCCAGAGCGGGCAGGTCGACGTCGCCACCGCGATGACGTTCGACCAGCTCTCCTCGCTGGAGGAGAGCGACCAGGCCCGGCTGGAGCGTGTGCTCTACCCGAACATCGACGTGCTGGTGCCCAACCTCAAGGCCAAGCCCTTCGACGACAAGCGGGTCCGCGAGGCCATCTCCTACGCCGTCGACCGCAAGGCGATCGTCGACTCCGCGTACCAGGGCTACTCGGCGCCCTCGAACGACTTCATCCACGACGACTTCGGTGCCCCGGCGGCCAGCCAGCCCTTCGCCCAGAACCTCGACCGGGCCAAGCAACTGCTGGCCGAGGCCGGCCTGCCAAACGGCTTCCCGATGGAGTTGGCCTACAACGCGGCCAACGTCGGAGCGCACAGCGAGCAGGTCGCCGTCCTGCTGCGCTCGCAACTGGCCAAGGTGGGCATCCAGGTCAAGCTCAACAACGTCGCCTCCGGCGCGGACTTCGACACCGCCAAGCGTGAAGGCAAGCTGCAGAGCTGGCTGGCCACCAGCACCCCGCTGGTGCCCGACCCCGCCTACTACCTGCAGGTCTTCTACTCCACGGGTGGGCTGACCAACCTGCAGAACTACAGCTCGCCGACCCTCGACGACCTCTCCCGGAAGATCCTGGAAACCCAGCCGGGTCCCGACCGCGACGCGTTGATCAAGCAGGTCAACGACTTCCTGGTGGGTGACATGCCGGCCATCCCGCTGGTCGATTCCCAGAAGTACTACGTCTTCAAGAAGGGCGTGACCGGGTTCGTCAGCTATTCCCAGGGCCACGTCAACTATTACGACATCAGCGGCTCCTGACCTCGCCGGCGTCCCACCGGCGCGGTGATCCCCGGCCCCGGTGGGCAGCACCCCAGGGGCCGGGGACCACGCAGCGACGACGCAGAACGGCAACCCGAGAAGAGCCGGCACTCGAGAAAGCAGGATGTGCACTGATGTACCGCCTAGGAGTCGATGTCGGTGGCACGTTCACGGACGTTCTTCTGATCGAGGAGGCGACCGGGAAGACCCGACGGACCAAGGTGCCCTCGACGCCTCAGGACCAGTCCGTCGGCGTCATCGAGGGCGTAACCCAGGTGCTGACCGACGCCCGGGCCCGCGCCGCGGACGTCCGCCAGTTCCTGCACGGCACGACGGTGGCCACCAACGCCGTCCTGGAACGCCGGGGCGCCCGGGTGGGCCTGGTGGTGACCGTCGGCTACCGGCAGATCCTGCACATCGCCCGCTCGTTCGTTCCCGGCGGCCTGGGCGGCTGGATCGTCTGGGACCGGCCGGCCGAGATGGTCGCGCTCGAAGACGTCCGCGAGGTCCGGGGCCGCATGGACGCCCGAGGCGAGCAGGTCGAGCCCCTCGACGAGGCGGCCGTGCGGGGCGCGGTCCGCCAGCTGGTCGACCAGGGCGTGGACGCCCTCGCCATCGGCTTCGTCAACTCCTACGCCAACCCCGCCCACGAACAGCGGGCCGCCGAGATCGCCGCCGCCGAGGCCCCTGGTGTGCCGGTCTCCACCTCCGCCGGGGTCCTGCCCGAGCTCGGGGAGTACGAGCGGACCCTGACCACCGTCGCCAACGCCTACGTCCGCCCCGGCGTCAGCTCCTACCTGAGCAACCTCAGCGCGAAACTGGTCGCCGAGGGACTCCTGGGCGAGCGCCGCGTGCTGCGCTCCGACGGCGGACTGATGACCTTCGAGCGGGCCGAGGACATCCCGGTCAGCCTGCTGATGAGCGGACCCGCCGGCGGGGTCGCCGCCGCCGTGGCGCTGGGCCCGGCCGCCGGCCACCCGGACCTGCTCACCCTGGACATGGGGGGTACCTCCACCGACGTAGCGCTGATCGAGAACGGCACCCCGGCCATCCGGCGCGAGACGACCGTGGCCGACCTCGCCGTCCGCGCCCCGTCGATCGACGTACAGACCGTGGGCGCCGGCGGCGGCTCCATCGCCCACGTCCCCGAGCTGACCGGTGCGTTGCGGGTGGGCCCGGCCAGCGCGGGTGCCCTGCCCGGTCCGGCGACCTACGGACGCGGCGGCGAACTGCCCACCGTCACCGACGCCAACGTCGTGCTCGGCTACCTGCCGCACGCCCTGCTCGGCGGCGCCATGCCGCTGGACGTGGAGAAGGCCCGCACGGCGGTCGGCACCGTTGCGAGCAGGCTGGGGGTGTCGGTGGAGGCCGCCGCCGCCGCGATCATCGACATCGTCAACGAGAACATGCTCGGCGCGCTGCGGCTGGTCTCGGTGCAGCGCGGCTACGACCCCCGGCGCTTCGCGCTGTTCGGCTTCGGCGGCGCCGGCCCGTTGCACGTCAACGCGCTCGCCAAGCTTCTCGGCTCCTGGCCGGTGGTGATCCCGCAGTCGCCCGGGGTGCTCTGCGCCTACGGTGACGCTTCGACAGGTGTGCGGGCCGAGGCCAACCGGTCCCTGGTGCGCCCTCTCGACGACGTCGACGAGGAACTGCTGCGGCGCGAGTTCACCGACCTCGCCGCCCAGATCGACACCGAGTTCGACCGGGCCGGGGTGCCAGGCGACGCCCGGTCGGTGCGATACGAGGCCGACGTCCGCTACCACGGCCAGGGCTTCGAGGTCTCCGTCGAGGTCGACGCGGGCCGAGGCATGGCTGTGATCCCCGGCCTGCGCAGCGGCTTCGACGAGGCCCACCAGCGCCTGTTCGGCTTCGCACTGGATGAGCGGCACGAGGTCGTCAACATCCGGGCGGTCGGGGTCTCCCACGCCGAACGGATCACCCCGGTCGAAATCGAATCCGGTGACCGCGACGCCGCGCAGGCGATCGTCGGCCGTCAGCAGGTCTACGTCGACGGCGGCTGGCAGGAGGCCACCCTCTACGACCGCACCGCCCTGCGGGCCGGCAACGAGCTGTCCGGGCCGGCGATCGTGGTCGAGATGGATTCCACCAGCCTGGTCCTGCCGGGCTGTGTCGCGCGCGTCGACAGGCTGGGCAACCTGCTCATCCTGCCCGCCGAGCAGGGAGGGAACCGATGAGTGCGGTCATCGTCGAGACAGTACGCCCGGAGCGTGGCGTCGAGGTCGAGACCGCGGTGCTCGACATCGTCGAGAACGCGTTGCGTAACGCCCGTTTCGAGATGGACGCGGTGGTGATGCGTACCGCGATGTCACCGGGCATCCGCGAGCAGCACGACGCCTTCCCGTTGATCGCCGACCGGCGCGGGCGCATGGTCGCCGGACAGTTCGGCTCCTTCATCGACGGCTTCCTCTCCGCATACGACGGCACGGTCGAGGAGGGCGACGTCTTCTTCACCTCCGACCCGTACGCCTGTGACGGCGCCATCAGCCACGCCAACGACTGGCTGGTGCTGCTGCCGATCTACTTCGAGAAGGCGCTGGTCGGCTGGGCGGCGATGTTCGGTCACATGAGCGACGTCGGCGGGAAGGTGCCCGGCAGCCTGCCCACCGACGCGGTGTCCATCCACGAGGAGGGCGTCATCGTCCCGCCGGTGAAGTTGTTCCGCGGCGGCACCCTCGACCAACAGCTCCTGGACACCGTGCTCAACCAGGTGCGCCTGCCGAGCTGGAACCGCGCCGACCTGAACGCGGTCCTGGCCTCCTGCCGCACCGCCGAGACCCGGGTCCGTGAGCTCTGCGAGCGCTTCGGCGCTGACACCTACCTGTCCACCCTGGAGCTGCTGCTGGAGCGCAACCGGCAGGCGATGGCGAAGCTGTTCCGCCAGGTCGTGCCCGAGCAGCCGGTCACCTTCGAGGACTTCGTCGACGACGACGGACGCGGCGAGGGACCGTTCCGCATCCGCTGCTCGCTGTGGCGCGAGGGCGACCGGGTGGTGCTGGACTTCACCGGTACCAGCGAGCAGGCCGAGGGGTCGATCAACTTCCTGCTCAACGAGAACGTCCTACGGATGTTCTTCGGGGTCTACACCATCATGGCCGTGGACCCGATGATCCTCTTCAACGACGGGTTCTACCCCCTGGTCGACGTCCGCATCCCCGAGGGCAGCCTGCTCAAGCCCCGGCGCCCGGCGGCCGTCTCCTGTCGTACCCACGCCCTGGGTCGGCTCTTCGACGTGCTCGCCGGACTGCTGGGGCAGTGTCAGCCGGACTTCCTCGCCGCCGCCGGGTTCTCCTCCAGCCCGCACCTGATGTACTCCGGCCTGGATCGGCACGGCAAGTGGTTCCAGCTCTACCAGATCGGTTTCGGCGGTGTGCCCGCCCGACCGGTCGGTGACGGGTTCGACGGGCACTCCATGTGGCCCTCGTTCACCAACGTGCCCAACGAGTACCTGGAGGCCTACTACCCGCTGCGTATCGAGTCCTACGAGACGGTCCCCGACTCCGGGGGCATCGGTAGGCACCGGGGCGGCAACGGCATCCGGGTCGGCTACCGGTTCCTGGAACCGGGTGAGGTCTCGATCCACGACGACAGATGGTTCACCAAACCCTGGGGCGTGCTCGGCGGCGAGCCCGGCGAACGCGGCACGAAGATCCTGGAACGCGCCGACGGCTCCCGGCAGGTGGTACCGGCCAAGTGTGACCACGTCGCGGTCCGTCCCGGCGACCTGCTGCACTTCGTCACCTGGGGCGGCGGCGGTTGGGGCGACCCGCTCGAGCGCGACCCGGAGCAGGTCCGCCACGACGTCGAGCGGGGCCTGGTCACCGTCGACGGCGCCCGGCGCTACGGAGTGGTCCTGGTCGACGGCCGGGTCGATGCCGAGCGCACCCGGACCCGGCGCGCGGAACTCGCCGCCGGCCGAGGCGACCTGCCCCGCTTCAACCGGGGCGGCACCGTGGAGGAACTCCGGGCGCGCTGCCTCGCCGAGACCGGACTGACCCCACCCCGGGAACCGGCGGGCGCCGGGGCGCGGCCGGAGCCGGCGCCTCCCGGCCCACGGCCCGGTGCGACGCCGGCCCGCCATCGCGACGCCGGGCCCGCAGGCGGCAGCGACCGGCCCGCCCGCGCCCAGCGACCGGCGCAGTCCCCGCTGGAGGCGCTCGTGCACCACATCGCTCGGCAGGTGACCGTGCGATGAGACCACCCCACTTCCAGACCACCACGGTCCTGGGCAACGGCGGGCACCCGCACGCCAACCAACTCGCAAAGGAGAACTGTCATGGCTGACCTGCAGATGTCCGCGCTGGGCATGATCGAGACCCGGGGCCTGGTCGCGGCGGTCGAGGCCGCCGACGCCATGGTCAAGGCCGCCACGGTCGTCCTGGTGGGCACCGAGTACATCGGCGGTGGCCTGGTCACCGTCGTCGTCCGTGGCGACGTCGGCGCGGTCAAGGCCGCCACCGACGCCGGTGCGGCCAGCGCCTCCCGGCTCGGTGAGGTCGTCTCGGTGCACGTCATCCCGCGCCCGCACAACGAGGTCGAGGCGATCCTGCCGACCGGTTCGAGTCGAGGCGGAACGAAGTCCTGACCGGAGCCCGCGTGCTCATCGAAGGAGCTGAGACATGAGTCGGGTGTGGACTGCAGTCGATATCGAAGACATCGCCCGGTCGGACGGACCGCGCGAAGTCCTGCTGGGCCCGGGCGACCTGATCTCCCCGCACGCCCAGGACATCGCCCAAGGGCTGGGCATCGACGTCCGGCGCGGGTCGGCGGCACCGACGCCGGCCGCCCCCGCCGGGGCCGGCCCCGGCGGGGGCGAGCCCCAGGGCGGCTGCGACGACGCCGACGGCTGCTCGTGTGGCTGCGAGGCCGCGGAGGAGGCGGAGCGGACCATCCGTACCATCGCCGCCGCGGTCGTGTCGGCCAACCCCGACGCGGACGCCTCCACTGTCGCCACCGAGACGCTGCGGGCGCTCGGCGCCTACGGCGGGCCCGGGGTGGGCAGCCCCGAGCAGGCCCAACCGCTGCCCGGACAGTTGCTGCCCAAGAAGGCCAAGGGCGCCCGCCCTCAGTTCTTCGCTGAGCCGGGCATGGAGGCCCTGGTCTCGACGATGGTGACCCTCACCTCGGAGGTGTGGGTGCTGCGTGAGCGGGTGATGACCCTGGAACAACTGCTGGCCGACCGGCGGGTTGTGGAGGGGGGCGCGGTGGACGGCTTCACGCTCTCCGCCGAGGACGCCGAGACCAGAGACGCCGAGGCGGCGGCGTTCGTCGCCCGGGTGCTGCGGGTCTTCTACGAGTGGCGTGAGGAGATCGTGCGGGAGGAGACCCCGGAGTCCTACCGGGAGGTCATCCGGCGGGCCTTCGCACAGGTGGGGGAGGACAAGTGAAACAGCAGCAGCGACACGGCCTGTTGCCGACGGAGAACCACGACGAACTGGCCCGGGAGACGTTCGTCCGGGCCCTGAAGTCGCACATCTCCACCGAGGTGACCCCGGGGGTACGGGAGCTGTACGCGCACCGCGTCCTGCCCAGGTACCAGCAGGAGATGGGCGTCCCGCCCCGGGACCGGGAGACGGTCCGCCGGGCGATGGAGCCCGAGCCGTACTACCAGCTCTGGAGTTCGGTGCGGCGGGCGAGCCAGGACCTGCTCTGGAACGTGGTGGCCGACAGCATCGGCCGGCAACTGGACGACCTGCGGGCCAGGGCGGAACGGACCGGCCGTACCCTCGGCTCGCTGGAGCTGGATCCCGACTTCGTCCTGCCCTGGTATTTCTGGGGCATCGACATCCACGCCATGCCCGGCGGCTACCGGGGCGAGTACGTCCCCGGCGACGTCACCGCCGGGGCGCTCTACGACCGCGGCGTCTACGTCTACGCCATGGGCCAGATGGGCGAGCTCAACGACGACTACGGCCAGTCGGTGGTGAACAACTACCTCAAGACCGTGCACAAGGACTTCCGCCCCAGGCGGATCCTGGAGATCGGCTGCGGAGTCGGCAACTCCACGCTGCCCTACGTCGACGCCTATCCGGAGGCGGAGGTGCACGGCATCGACGTCGGTGCCGCTCTGTTGCGCTACGCCCACGGCCGGGCGGAGTCCCTGGGCCGCAAGGTGCACTTCGCGCAGCGCAACGGCGAGGACACGGGCTTCCCGTCGGGGCACTTCGACCTGGTCGTCTCGCACATCCTGCTGCACGAGATGCCACCGGAGGCGGTCCGCGCCGTCCTGCGGGAATGCCACCGGCTGCTCGCCCCGGGCGGGATGATGATCCACGCGGATTTCCCGGGCTACGCCGGGTTGGACCCGCTGGTGCAGTTCCTCATCGACTGGGACACCTGGAACAACAACGAGCCGTTCTGGGGCCCGATGCGGGACATGGACCTGGTCCAGGCCGCCCGGGACGCCGGATTCACCGGCGACTGCACCGAACTGTCCTGCAAGCGGGAGTGCGTCGAGGAGGTCTCCACCCCCACCGGCCGGGTGCTGCAGAGCGGTGAGCGGCGCAGCAGCGGCACCCTCGCGCTGCTCGTGGGCCGGCGCTGACATGGCCCACAACGATGTCGAGTTGCGTACCTTCGCGTTCGTCGACCGACTCCAACCGCAGATGGCCGCCCTGCTCGGCAGCGTGATGTCGGGTGACCCGGTGGTCGAGGGCATGTCCGAGCTCTACCTGGAGATCTCCCCGGGCAGCGACGTGTACGCCCTGGTCGACGCCGCCGTCAAGGCCACCGGGGTGCGCCCCGGCTCTCAGGTCGTCGAGCGGCAGTACGGCATGACCGAGTTGCACTCGATGTCGCAGGACGCGGTGCGCCAGGCCGGTCAGACCATCCTGGACCTGCTCGGGATCACCGAGGCCGACGCGCAGCCGGCGGAGCTGGTCTCGGCGAAGGTCGTCTCCAACATCGACGCCTACCAGGCGCAGCTGGTCAACCGTTCCCGCAAGGGCTCCCTGCTGGTGGCCGGCGAGTCGATGCTGGTGGTCGAGTGTCAGCCCGCCGCCTACATCTCCGCTGTCGGCAACGAGGTGGAGAAGTCCGCCAGTGTGAAGATCATCGACGTCCGGGGCGTGGGCCAGTTCGGCAGGTTGTGGATCTCCGGACTGCACTCGGAGGTGGAGGCGGCGCGCGACGCGGTCCGTCGAGCGTTCGAGACGAAGCCCTGGTCGCACCGACGCTAGAGAAACGAGGTGGTGTCGGCATGCGTGTCGCCCGCGTGATCGGCTCGGTGGTCAGCACCGTCAAGTCGGAGGCGCTGACCGGGGCCAAGCTGCTCGTCGTCGCGCCGCTGGGCGATGCGCCCGCCGGGGAGCCCTACGTCGCCGTCGACACCGTCGGCGCCGGCAGGGGAGAGGTCGTCCTGGTCGCCACGGGTGGCGCCGCGCGGCTGGCGCTGCGGCAACCCGGTCAGGCGCCCGTGGACTCCAGCATCGTCGCGATCGTCGACCGGCTGGAGACCGAGGCGTGGCTCAACTACGTGAAGGACTGACGTGGATCTGTGGGATGCGGGTGCGCTCGGCATGGTCGAGACACAAGGGCTGACCGCCTCGATCGTCGCCGTCGACGTGATGGGCAAGGCGGCCGAGGTACGGCTGATCGGCGTGCAACGCATCGGCGATGGAATTGTCACGGTCTCCCTCGTCGGCGACATGGCCTCGGTCACGTCCGCGGTGGAGAGCGCCCGGCAGGCCGTGGCTGCGATCGGCGGGACTGTCGTGACGACCGTGATCGGTCGACCGACCGTGCCGACGGACCTGCTGCGCGAGCCCCGGACAGGCGGGGCGCCGAAGCCACCGGCCACCGCTCCACCGTCCGTCGCAGGCGGGGCCGAGTTGGAGCCCGGACCCGCCGCGGCGCCGCCGCCCACCGTGCCCGCCCGCCGATCGGCCGAAAAGGCCGGCGGGAGCCCCACCCGGCGCGCCGCGCGCTCGACCGCCCCGAAACGGCGTCCGCCCGCCGCCGGGCCGTACGAGCCACCACCCGAACCCCCCGCCCCCCGAGCCCGAGGGAAGTGACATGCGCGGATACGTCGGCCCGCCCGGCGGGCAAATCCACTACCGCACCGCCGGCACCGGCGGGCCTGCCCTGGTGCTGTTCCACGAGTCGCCGCAGGCATCGAACGTCTTCGCCCCGGCCCTGCCCGCCCTCGGCCGCACACTGCGCGCCTTCGCCTTCGACACCCCCGGGTACGGGCTGTCCGACCCGCCCCGCGACCCACTGGAGATCCCCGGCTACGCCCGCCTGCTGCTCGACGCCGTCGACGCCCTCGGTATCACCGAGTTCGCCGTCGCCGGACAGCACACCGGAGCCTCGCTGGCCCTGGCGGTCGCCCAACTCGCCGGGCCGGACCGGGTCACTCACGCCATCCTGTCGGGGCTGGTGCTGGACCAGGCCGAGCGGGAGCGCCTTGGCGCCTCCTGGGCGCCGGACAAGCCGATCGACCCGGTCGGCCGGCACCTGCAGGATCTCTGGGCCCGCTACCTCGACATCTGGGAGGGGCCTCCGGAGTTGGTGAACCTCGCGGTGGCCAACATCGCCTCGGTCTTCGAACGGTACAACTGGGCCTACCGGGCCGCGTTCGCCTACGACCCGACCGAGCCGCTGCGCGCCCTGCCCTGCCCGGTGCTGCTGCTGACCGCCGCCCGGGACATGTTGGCCGACGGCGACGCGTTGGCGCAGGCAATCCGTCCGGACGCCGTCGCCGTGCGGCTGACCGACACCACCGGCCAGTTGCCCTGGCGGGTGCCCGAGGAGTTCGCCGCGGTGCTGTCGTCCTTCGTCACCACGGGACGGCTGGGATCCGACCGGGCAAGCGCGCGATGAGCGGCGAGGTCGACCTGCTGGTGATCGGGGCCGGCACCGCCGGCCTGCCCTGCGCGATCGAGGCGGCGCGGGCCGGGCTCCGCGTCGAGCTGGTCGACGGGGGCACCGACATCGGTGGCACGCTGAGCGTCTCGGCCGGGCACATGAGCGCCGCGGGCACCCGCCGGCAGCGCCAGGCGGGTATCGACGACGACCCGGACCGGCACTACGCCGACGTACTGCGCATCGGTCATCACCGCGGCGACCCGGCGCTGATCCGGCTGGCGGTCGACGAGGCGGCCGGCGTCGTGGACTGGCTCGACGAGCATGGTTTCCCGTTCGCCCCGGGCACACCTGTGGTCTACCACGGGCACTCCCCGTACTCCCGGCCGCGGACCTACTGGGGGATCGGGCACGGTCGGTCGATCCGAGAGACGCTGCGTCCACTGCTGGACAAGCAGGTGGCCGCGGGCCGGGTCGCCCTGCGGCTGCGCTCGCGGGCCACCCGGCTGACCAGCGCCGCAGGCACGGTCACCGGCGCGCTCCTGGACACCCCCGAGGGCCCCCGCGAGGTCCGCGCCGGGGTCACGGTGCTGGCCTGCGGCGGGTACGGCGCCAACCCGGAGCTGTTCCGCGCGCTGACCCCGGGCGGCCCTCGGCTGGTGACCAACGCGGTGCCGACCTCCACCGGCGCCGCGATCGAGATGGCCAGGCCCCTGGGGGCCGAGGTCCGCTTCGCTGATCTGCACACGCCCCGGCTCGGCCTGCTCGAACGCCGCTCCCAGCCGGGGCGGGTGGACTTCTGGTCGGAGTTGGCGCACCTCGCACCGGTCGAGCGCCCGCCCCGCGAGATCTGGGTCAACGCGGCCGGGCAACGGTTCGTCGCCGAGGACCTCGACGACGTCACCGGACACGAGCGGGCCGTGCAGGAGCAGCCGGGGGGCGAGTTCTGGATCGTCTGCGACTCCGAAGCCCTGGCGGCGGGGCCGCCTCTGGTACCGGCCTGGGGGCACGAGCGGTTCCGGGTCGAGGCGCAGCGGGGGGACGTGGCCTGGGTCGCCGACGACCTTCCTGGACTGGCCCGCCGGGCGGGCATCGACGCGCAAGGGCTGGTCGACACCGTGCGGTCCTACAACCTCGCGGTGCGGCAAGGGGTGGACCCGCTGGGCCGCCGGGCTCCCGCGCATCCCCTGGTCCGGCCGCCCTACTACGCGCTTCGCTCGGTGGCCGCGCTGCTGTGCAGCTTCGGCGGACTGGATGTGGACACCGAATTGCGGGTCCGGCGGCCCGGTGGCGCAATAGTGCCCGGGCTGCACGCCGTCGGTGAGGCCATCGGCATGGGGGCCACCAGTGGCGCGGCGTTCTGCGGGGGGATGGCGGTGACGCCGGCGCTGGCGTTCGGGCGGCTGCTCGGCCGTCGGCTGGGCGCACGGGCGTGACAGGCGTCGGGGCCGTCCGGACCACTTCTGTATGCAGGAATGTGGGAATGTGAGCGCGGTGCGCGCGGCTGATCGGCCCAAACTGCTGTTGACAGCGAGTCCCGACTCCCTGTTGTATACAACGACCACTGAGTGGCTGCTATGAGAGGTGTTCATGTCTAGCGATCTGCACCATGAGGGACCGCTGCACGGCGTACGCGTGGTCGAGTTCGGCTCCCTGCTCGCGGGGCCGTTCTGCAGCCAACTCCTGGCCGACTTCGGCGCCGAGGTCATCAAGTGCGAACCCCCGCGCCAGGGCGACCCGATGCGCGAGTGGGGCCGGGAGAAGCCGTACGGCAAGTCGCTGTGGTGGCCGATCGTGGCGCGCAACAAGAAGTCCATCACCGTGGACCTGCGCACCCCCGAGGGCCAATCGGTGGCCCAGCGGCTGATCGCCCAGTGCGACGTGGTGGTGGAGAACTTCCGGCCCGGCACCATGCAGCGCTGGGGCCTGGGCTACGAGCAGATGTCCGAAACCAATCCCGGGCTGGTCATGGTCCAGGTCTCCGGCTTCGGTCAGAACGGTCCCTACTCCGCCCGCCCCGGCTACGGCTCCGTCGGCGAGGCCATGGGTGGCCTGCGCTACGTCGTCGGCGACCCGCAGACGCCGCCCAGCCGGGTCGGCATCAGCCTCGGCGACTCCCTGGCCGGCACCTTCGCCGCCCTGGGGGCCCTGCTCGCGCTGCGGGTCCGCGACCGCACCGGCCGGGGCCAGATGGTCGACTCGGCGATCTACGAGGCGGTGCTGGCGATGATGGAGTCGCTGCTGCCGGAGTACGCCCTGGCCGGTCACGTGCGCGAACGCACCGGTGCCATCCTGCCCAACATCGCCCCCTCCAACGTCTATCCCACACGCGACGACGGGCTGGTGCTCATCGCGGCCAACCAGGACACCGTCTTCCGGCGGCTGGCCGCAGCCATGGAGATGGCCGAACTCGGCACCGACGAGCGCTTCGCCACGCACTCCGCCCGGGGCCGCCACCAGGTCGAACTGGACGCCATCATCGCGACCTGGTCGGCGCAGCACGACACCGAGCACCTGATGGCCACGATGGTCAAGCACGACGTCCCGGTCGGCCGGGTCTACCGCGCCCCGGAGATGCTGGAGGACGAGCACTTCGCCGCCCGGGAAGCCATCGTCCGGGTCGCCCACCCCGAGTTCGGCGAGTTCCCCATGCAGAACGTCGTACCGAGACTGTCGGCGACCCCGGGGCGGATCAAGTGGGCCGGGCCGCGGCTCGGGGAACACACCGACGAGGTGCTCACCGACATCGTCGGGTTGGAGTCCGCCGAGATCGACGCGCTGCGAACCAGCGGCGTCATCTAGGGGTGGACACGGTGGATGACCTCCAGGGCGATTACCGCAGGGCCGGCTTCGGCGGGGACCTGGGTCGCGGATCACGTCGAGCTCTGCTCCTGGTCGACCTCGTCCGGGCCTACCTCGACCCGGCCTCACCGCTCTACGCCGGCGACACCGACCCACCGGCCCTGCGGGCCTGCGCCGCACTGCTCGACACCGCGCGCCGCCACGGCGTGCCGGTGATCCACACCCGGGTGGAACTGAGCCCGGGCGGGGCAGACGGTGGCCTCTTCGCCCGCAAGGTGCCCGCCCTGCGGGTCTTCGAACACGGCAGCGCGTTCGCCGACGCCCCGCCGAGCCTGGCCCCGGCGCCCGGCGAGACGGTGGTGACCAAGCAGTACGCCAGCGCCTTCTTCGGCACCAGCCTGGCCAGCACCCTGCGTGTCCTGGGGGTGGACGCCCTCGTCATCGGCGGCGCGTCGACCAGCGGCTGTGTCCGGGCCAGTGCGGTGGACGCCCTGCAGCACGGCTTCGTCCCCCTCGTCGTCGCCGAGGCATGCCTGGACCGCGACCCGCGACCGCACCAGGCCGCCCTGTTCGACCTCGGCGCCAAGTACGCCGAAGTGCTGGCTCTGGACGAAGCCACGGCGCTGCTCGGACCGGGAGGTTTGTGATGCGGGTCCTCGGCTACGCCCGACGGCGGGTGCTCTTCCTGCCCGTGGGGCTGCTCTCGGTCGTCGTGCTGGCCTTCCTCCTGGTCAACGCGTTGCCGGGCAACCCGGTCGGGGTCATCGCCGGGCCGGCCGCCGGCCCGGAGGAACTGGCCGAGATCGAGCGACGTCTCGGTCTGGACCGGCCACTGTGGGAGCGGTTCGTCGACTACCTCGGCGGCCTGGTCCGCGGCGACCTCGGATCGTCCTACTACACCGACCGGCCGATCCTGTCGGAGATCCTGCGCTTCGCCCCGGCCACCCTGGAGTTGGTGATCCTCTCGCTCATCGTGGCCGCGGTGCTCGGTGTGGGCCTGGGCACCCTGGGCGCGTACCACAAGGGCAGGCTGGCCGACCGGGGCTCCCGATTTGTGGTCACCACCTTCCAGTCGATCCCCGACTTCTTCCTCGCCCTCCTGTTGATCTACCTCTGCTTCTATCTCGCCGGGTGGGCTCCCGCCCCGGTCGGCCGGCTCGGTCTGATGGACGAGCCGCCGCCGGCGGTGACCGGGGCACTGCTGGTCGACTCGCTGATCGCCGGTGACATGACGGTTTTCCGTTCGGCGGTGGCGCACTCGATGCTGCCGGTGCTGACCCTGGGCATCTACTACTCGGCGTACTTCGCCCGCAGCACCTACGCCTCGCTGGTGCCCGCCCTGGAGTCCAAGCAGGTCGAATTCGCCCGGGCCTGCGGTCTGCCCGAGCGGACCGTGCTGGCCTACGCCTTCCGTCAGGCCCGCACCCCGATCCTCACCTACGGCGGCATCCTGCTGGCCGCTCTGCTCGGCGGTGCGGCGATCATCGAGACGATCTTCTCGTGGGGTGGCTTCGGGGAGTGGGCGATCGACTCCATCCTCCAGCTCGACATGCCGGCCGTGCAGGGCTTCATCCTCGCCGCCGGCCTGGGAACCCTGTTGGCCTTCACCGCACTGGACATCCTGGTCGCGGTGCTCGATCCGAGGGTGCGCTATGACTGAAACCTTGGCCGCCGATCCCACCACGGTCACCGCGCCGAAGGGCCGCAAGCCCCGCCGTGGTCGTCGCCGCCTGCGCCTGTGGGTGCCCAGCGGCATCCTCGCCGGCATGCTGGCGGCGGCCTACCTCGCGCCGCTGCCCTACGACCCGGCCGAGCCGCTGCCCGACACCCTCGCCGCACCCGACGGCGAGCACTGGATGGGCACCGACAAGTTCGGCATCGACGTCTTCAGCCGCCTGGTGGCCTCGGCCGGAGTGGACATCCCGCTGGCCCTCGCCGGCATGCTGATCTCGCTGGTGGTCGGCGTACTGCTCGGGCTGGCCGCCCTGCACCGAGGGCCGTGGGGAGAGCGCGTGGTCCGCGCGCTGGACGTCTTCCAGGCCTTCCCCCTGCTGGTCCTGGCCATCGCACTGGTCGCCCTGATGGGCAACAACATCGAGAACGTCGTGGTGGCCATCGCCATCATCAACGTCCCCCGGTTCGTCCGTCTGGTCCGCAGCGAAGGGCTGACCATCCGGGAGAGCCGCTACGTCGAGGCCGCCCACGCCATCGGCGCGACCGGGCCGCGGGTCATGTTCCGTCACGTGCTGCCGAACATGACCGGCATCATCCTGGCCCAGGCGTCGCTGGCGGTGGCCCACTCGATCGTGGTGATCGCCTCGCTGTCCTTCCTCGGCATCGGCATCAACGCCGCCGACGCCAGCTGGGGAGCGATGATCCAGACAGGAGCGCAGAACATGACGACCGGCCAGTGGTGGGTATCGGTCTTCCCCGGACTCGCCATCTTCCTGACCGTGCTCTGCTTCAACGCCATCAGCGACGAGCTGCAGGACTCCTTCGGACGGGCGAGGCAGCGATGAGCGCCCCCCGCCAGGCGCTGAGCCGCCCCACCAACACCGGCCAGGGCGCGGACCGGGAGCCCCGCCTGCTGGAGGTCAGCGGCCTCACCACCCGCTTCGACACCCCCGACGGGCTGGTACACGCGGTCAACGGCGTCGACTTCCACGTCGACCGGGCCGAGATCGTCGGTGTGGTCGGCGAAAGCGGATGCGGCAAGTCGGTGACGATCCGGTCGATTCTCGGCCTGGTCCGTCCCCCGGGGCGGGTGGTCGAGGGCACCGCCCGATTCAACGGGGTCGACCTGCTCGGTCTGCGTGCGGCCGAACTGCGCCGGCTGCGCGGCGCCGAGATCGGCTTCATCGCGCAGAACCCGTTCAGCGCGCTGAATCCGGTGATGCGCATCCACCGGCAGTTCGCCAACATCCTCGCTGCGCACGGCATCCGCTCCGACGCCATCGCCCGGGACCGGGCCCGCGACGCGCTGGCCGACGTCGGCATCGCGGGCCCGGACCGGGTCCTCGACGGTTACGCCCACCAGCTCAGCGGCG
Source organism: Micromonospora sp. HB375 (assembly GCF_017872985.1). Taxonomy (NCBI): domain Bacteria; kingdom Bacillati; phylum Actinomycetota; class Actinomycetes; order Micromonosporales; family Micromonosporaceae; genus Micromonospora; species Micromonospora sp. HB375. The sequence continues at coordinate 2,083,724 of NZ_JAGGJO010000001.1, forward strand.
GGATGGCCCAGCGCGTCGTCATCGCCATGGCCATGCTGCTCAACCCGGCCTTCGTCATCGCCGACGAGCCGACCACGGGCCTCGACCTGACCGTGCAACGGCAGATCCTCGACCTCATCCGGGGCCTGGTCCAGCAGCACGGCCGTTCGATGCTGCTGGTCACCCACGACCTCGGCGTGGTGGCCCAGTACTGCGACCGGGTGGTCGTGATGTATGCCGGCAAGGTGATCGAGCACGGCTCGGTCCGTGACGTGCTCACCAGCCCGCAGCACCCGTACACGCAGGCGCTGGTCCGGGCCGTTCCCCGGCCGGGCCATCCGTTGGTGCACCTCACCGGGAGGCTGCCGGATCTCGTCGACTATCCGGCCGGCTGCCCCTTCCAGGCCCGCTGCCCGCACGCCTTCGAGCCCTGCGGGCAGGTGTTCCCGGAGCCGACGACCTCTGCGTCGGGCCGGACGTACTGGTGTCACCTGTCGCAGGAGAGGGAGGCCGCTCGGTGAGCCTGCTGGAGCTGACCAACGTCAGCAAGGAGTTCTCCGTCGGCGGGACCACCACGGTCTACGCCCTCGACGACGTGTCGCTGACCGTGAACGCCGGCGAGACACTGGCCGTCATCGGCGAGAGCGGGTCGGGCAAGTCGACGTTGGGCCGGCTGGCCCTACGCCTGATCGAGCCGACCCGGGGCTCGGTGCACTTCCAGGGCACCGACATGCTCGCGCTGCCCGCAGCCGGACTGCGCCAGCTGCGCGCCAAGGCGCAGATCATCTTTCAGGAACCGTTCGAGTCGCTGAACCCGCGTATGCGGGTGGCCGACATCGTCGGCGAGCCACTCGCCATCCACCAGCCGAAGACCCCGGCGGCCGACCGCCGGAGCCGGGTCGCCAGGGTCATCGAGCAGGTGGGGCTGGCACCCGAGATGGCCCGCCGATTTCCCGGTGAACTCAGCGGGGGACAGCAGCAACGGGTCGGCATCGCGCGGGCCATCGTCACCGAGCCCTCCCTGATCGTCCTCGACGAACCCACCTCCTCGCTCGACCTGTCGGTCCGCGCCCAGATCCTGCAACTCCTGGCCGACCTGCAGACCGAACTCGGCATGGGGTATCTGTTCATCTCCCATGACATCCACACCGTTCGCTACGTCAGCGACCGGATCGCGGTCATGTACCGGGGACGGGTGGTGGAGACCGGCCCGTCGGAGCGGGTGTTCGCCGACCCGCAGCACCCCTACACGCGCGCTCTGCTGGCCGCAGCGCTGCCCGTCGACCCCGACCAGGAGCTGCCGCCGGCCCGCCTGGTCGGCGACCCGGTGAGCCCGACGGAGAAGGTGAGCGGCTGCGTCCTCTACGGTCGGTGCCCGGTCGGCGAGGACCGGTGTGTACAAAACGAGGTGCGCCTGACCCCCTTCGACGCCGACCGCGCGGTGGCCTGCATCAAGCCGGGCGCACCCGGGAGCTGACCGGGCCCGGAGGCCCGTCCAGCCTCCGGGCCACCGGGCCCGGAGGCTGGACCGCGGTCGGAACGGCGCGCCCCGAGCGCTCAGAGATCCGGGTTGTCGGACATGGCGTCCAGCAGCACTCGCCGGGCGGCCAGCACGTGCGCGCGCATCGTGCTCGACGCCCATTCGGCGTCGCGGGCGCGGAGGGCTGCCACCAGGTCACGGTGGTGGGCCATGCTGCGGGCCAGCGCTTCCGGGGTGTAGAGACGGAACGCCCGAACCACGAGCGGGACCTCCACCACCGCCGAGAGCAGGGAGGTCAGTCGAGGGCTGTCGGCAGCGCCGATGACCAGACCGTGCAGTTCGGCGTTGAGGTCGGCGATGTCGTCCAGATCCTGCGGGGTCATCCGCTGCGCCCGCTGATCCATCTCGTCGCAGAGCAGGCTCAGCCTCGGCAGGCAGTCGGCGTCGATGCGCTGGGCGGCCAGGGCCGCGCCGTAGCTCTCCAGCCGGGCCCGGATCTCGTAGGTGTCCTCCAGATCGCTGAGCGACCACTCGGCCACCCGGGCCCCCCGGTTGGGCTGGAAGACGACCAGGCCCTCGGCGGTGAGCCGGCGCAGGGCCTCCCGGATCGGGGTCCGACTCACCCCGAACTGCGAGGACAACTCCACCTCGCCCAGCCGCTCCCCCGGGCGGATGGATCCGTTCAGGATCGCGCTCCGCAACGCCTCGTAGGCGTCCTGCCCGGCATTGGTCACCCGTGCCTCCGTGGTCTGAAGCGATGTCGCGACCGGTACCTTGCCGACCGCCTGCCGCTCTGAGATTGTATACAGATGATGGTGCGCGTGGTGGAAGTGTCCCCCCGGGACGGGTTGCAGAACGAGTCCGAGGTCCTCCCGACAGCGAGCAAGATCGAGCTGATCCGGCGCTGCGTCGAGGCCGGAGCGCGGCGGGTCGAGGCGGTGTCGTTCGTCCGCGCCGACCGGGTGCCCCAGATGGCCGACGCGGAAGCCGTCATGGCCGAGGTGCCGCGCCGCAGCGACGTATCGTACATCGGTCTGGTGCTCAACCGACGCGGGCTCGACCGTGCCCTCGCCGCCGGGGTGGACGAGGTGAACTGCGTCGTGGTCGCCACCGAGACGTTCAGCCGGCGAAACCAGGGCGCCTCGGTCGACACCATGGTCCAGGCCTGGTCCGACATTGCCGCAGCCGCCCACGCCGCCGGCCGTCGGGCCAGCGTCACCGTCGCTGCGGCGTTCGGCTGCCCTTTCGAGGGCGACGTCGCCCCGTCGACGGTCGGTGAGCTCGTCGCCCGGCTCGCTGAGGGCGAGCCGGACGAGATCGCTCTGGCCGACACCATCGGTGTGGGAGTGCCCGCCCAGGTGCGGCACCTGGTGGCCGCAGCCGGCGCGGCCGCGCCGGGCGTACCGCTGCGCCTGCACCTGCATGACACCCGCAACACCGCAATCGCCAACGCTCTGGCTGCTGTCGAGGCCGGCGTGAGCGTGCTCGACGCGAGCGTCGGCGGCATCGGTGGCTGCCCCTTCGCCCCGGCGGCCACCGGCAACGTCGCCACGGAGGACCTGGTCTACGCCCTGCACCGCTCCGGCCACCAGACCGGCCTCGACCCGCGTGCGGTGATCGAGACGGCGGCCTGGATCGGTGACCGGCTCGGCAAGGCCAGCCTGCCGGGTGCCCTCGGCCGGGCCGGCTGGTTCCCGGACGAGCCGGCCTGAGGTCATCGGGACCGGCTGTGGGCCGGCCCGCCCTTCACTACTCGACGCGGTCGCCGGGCGAGCGCTGTTCCGCTGGAAGTTCGACCAGGTGGACGAGGTCTTCATCCCGGCGCAGGTGCCGCCCGCACCTGTCGCCGTCGATGCGATTACGGATGAAGCGACCACCCCGGCTGCCCACGGCGCCGGGGCGGAAAGTCAGCCGGGCCGAACCCCACGCCCCGCCCCGCGCGTCACACTGCGTCAGTGGGGTGAACCGGTGACGAGTCCGAGGTCGACCGGGGTAGGTCCAAGGCCACTTCACCGAGAAGTGAGGAGCATGGGAGATCCACGTGTGAAGAGTCTAGGTACCGTCGATGGGGTGGCGGCCGGCTGATTCGCCAGGCCCCTTGAGCCGGGAGCGGCGTGGCCTGTCGCTTCGGTCTCTCGGGCAACTCGCTCACCGGAGCAAGAGCCATCTCCACAAAGTTGGAGGGCAGGGCTAAAAGCTCCGACGGTCGACACAGCCCGCCACCTGGACCGGATCCCTGACGCCGGGGGAGTGCTCGCTCGGCAGGTGGATGCGCCGATCGACCATGCCGGTCGAGGCAGGCGAGTTGCGGGCGAGAGTCGCCGCCAGTGATGTCAGCAACGACATGCTCGAACGGATCGAGCAGGGCGTCGACGACCTCGCCAGCTCCTATCCGACAATGGCCCCGGCGGATCTGTTGCCGTTGGTGCGACGGCACCTCTCCTATGTGGTGCGGTTGCTGCACTGACGGGTAACAGTTGCTCAACAGCGTCGGCTGTTGGTTGCCGGCGGTTGGTCGGCGGTGCTGCGGGCCACGGTTCACATCGACCTGCGGCAGCGAAATGCTGCGGCTGCTCAGCTGCGAGCTGCTCGTGACCTTGATTGGCGGCGAATTTGCCGCAGGTGGCGCGGGCCGTACTGGCCGATCTGGATCCGCGCGGTGACGGGAGAGCGCGGCCTCGACCTCGGACTTGCTCTCGTCGCCGCCGGTCAGCCGGACGAAGCGGTTGCGCTCGGGGCGCAGGCCGTGGCATCCGGGCGAGTGGTGCCGTCGAACTGGTGCCGACAGCTCACACCGAAGCGGTCGGCGTTGGTTCCGCGACCCGGGCCTGCGGGCGTCGGTCAGGTGCCGACGCGGCGTGTCTCGTAGGCCCACATCACGATCTCGACGCGGTTGCGGGCGTTGAGCTTGCGCATCAGGGCGGCGATGTGGGTCTTGACGGTGCTGAGGCTGATGGACAGCTCATCGCCGATCTCGCTGTTGGTCCGCCCGCGAGCGGCAGCCAGCAGAACCTGTTCTTCGCGAGCGGTCAGCGGCTCGACAGGCTCAGGTGGCACCGAGCGCGGGCGGCTGTTCGCGAAGGAGGACAGGAGCCTCGCGGTGATGTTCGGTGCGATCAGGGCGTCGCCGCGGGCCGCGGCATGGACGGCCTGGGTGAGCATCTCGGCGCCGGCGTCCTTGAGGAGGAAGCCGCGGGCGCCTGCCTTGAGCGCGCCGTAGATGTACTCATCGAGGTCGAAGGTGGTGATGACGACGACGGCCAGAGGATCGGCGACGTCGGCCCCGGCGAGCCGGCGGGTGGCTTCGATCCCGTCGACCTCGGGCATGCGGATGTCCAGCAGGCACACATCGGGACGCAGCGAACGGGCCATGGAGATCGCCCGGCGGCCGTCGGCGGCGTCGCCGACGACGGCGATGCCCGGTTGGGCGTTCAGGATCATGCAGAGCCCTGCCCTGACGATGTCCTGGTCGTCAGCGACCAGCACGCGGATGGTCATGACGTGCGCGCTGTCCGAGGCAGCGAGGCGTCGACGCTCCAGCCGCCGTCCGCGGCAGGTCCCGCCCGGAGGGTGCCGCCGAGCAGGCTCGCCCGCTCGGCCATGCCGCGCAGCCCGTAGCCGGCGTGCGAAGAGCTGGTCGTGGTCGCCTCGCCGTCATCGCGTACCCGCAGGTGCACCTGGTCGCGGGATGCGGTGACGTCGACGGTGACTCCGGTGGCGCCGCGGGCGTGGCGGGTCGCGTTGGTGACCGCCTCGGCGGCGATCAGGTAGAGGGCGGTGCCGACTGCCGGCTCAACGGCCTCGGCGTCACCGGAGACCTGCACGCGGACGCCCAGCACCTCGCCGCCGGGACGAGTGAGTCGCTCGATGTCCGCCACTCCTCGCCGAGGGGTGAGATCGGCGTCCGTACCGTCGCGCAGCACGCCCACGAGGGCTCGCATCTCCCTGAGCGTCCGGGACGCCTCTTCCTCGATGGTGACCAGGGTGGCCAGCGCGCGCTCCGGATCTGCGGCGGCCAGCGCGCGACCTGCCTGTGCCTGGACGGCGATGGCCGAGACGTGATGGCCGACCGTGTCGTGCAGCTCGCGGGCGAGTTCGTTGCGCTGGTGGAGCCGGACCTGCTCGACGTCGCGCTCGTGGCTTCTGGTGCGGTAGCGCACTGCCGCTCCGAGCGCGGCAGAGCACAGGAAGAAGCCGTAACCGGCGACCTTCTCCGCGGGTGAGGTCGACTCCGCGACGAGGGTGACGGGTAGCCAGATGAGGATGATGCCGAGTCCGAGGGCAGCCTCACGACCTGCTCCCCAGCGCAGCAGGGCGTAGGGCAACACGAGCAGCCCTGCGATGCCCAGCAGACCGGTGGCGTCGATGACCGCGATCCTCGCGATGTCGAAGAGGAGAACGGCTCCGAAGGCAACGCTTACCGCGGCCAGCGGTCGCGTGCGTCGATACAGCAGGCACGCCGCGACCACGACGCTGACACCGACCAGCAGCGGCGCCCATGCCCTGTCGTCGCGCAGCAGCATCTCGACGACCGAGATCACGACAAGAGCCGAGGACAGCGCCCAGTCCCGCCACAGACGTACCGGCGCACCTGTGGGGCGAGGCTCAGCCCAGATCCCAGCAAGCATGCTTCCCCCTTTTCCGAGAACGTAAGGGGGCCGCCCCTCGGGCGGATCAGCCGAAAGTACGGCGAGTTTCCCGCGCCCGGGGCCAGGACAGCCCGAGCCCGCAAGCGGATGTGACGCCCGCCGACGCTGGTCAGTGTGGAGACATCGAGTGAGCCGACCCGGCTGACGCCAGCAGACAGGAGACGTGATGACCAGAACCGACAGACGGGCCGGTGCGCTCCAGGAAGCGCACCTCCCGGTCCAGGCGAAGCTCGCCGCGGCCTGGGCCAGCTTCATGTTCCTCTACATTTACGTCGACTACCTCGCCCTGTACAAGCCCGGCTTCATCGACGACATCCTGGCCGGCGCCGTGCACGGGTTCGACACGGGCCCGACCTTCGTCGCCCTCGCGCTCACACTCATGGCCGTCCCGATCCTCATGATCCTGCTCTCCACGACGCTCCCCGCCCGTGTCAACCGCGCCACCAACCTCGTCGTGGCAACGCTCTACATCCCCGTCACGGCGTACAACGCGGACGGCGAGTCCTGGGCCTACCTCTACTTCTACGGCTTCTCCATCGGGCTCGAACTGCTGCTCCTGGCCTTCATCCTGCGCACCGCATGGACCTGGCCCCGGGCCGTTCGAGCCACCGCCGGCCGCGACCTCGCCCAGGTCCCGGTGTGACGCTCGAGGCACGCCCCGTCGGCGGGGATCATCCGGTGACGTCCAACGCCACCGCCTTTCGCGCGCCGGCGACCGGCATCTGAACTACGCCCCGCACGCCATGGCAACAGCCAACGAGCGACCCCGGGCCGTGACTATTACCAGCGAACGGGGAACCCCTCTGCTGCCGACGCCTTGACACAGAGAGGTGCCGTTAGCGAGACAGGCCCGAGGCCGCTGATGCGCCTCGGGCCCGACCTCATATGGAGTGGCTTCGTCAGTAGACGTTGAAGCGCTGGTTCCATTTGTTGTTGCACGTGAAGACCTGCAGCCTCGCGCCGTCGCTGTACTGAGCGTTGAGGACGTCGAGGCACAGCTCCTTGTTCCGCATGTTGTGGAGCGGGCGCCAGTTCGCGTTCTCCTGGACGGGCTCCGCGTACCACCTCTGGTTGGACGCGTGGCTGCACGACCAAGTCTGCACGCGGGTGCCATTGCCCACGGAACCGTCGGTGGCCATGTCGAGACATTTGTCGGCGATGTTGCTGTGGAACTCGTAGACATCGAAGCCGTTGTAGTAGGCGACGTGGTGGATGGTCCAGTACTGCTGGGTGTTGTAGTTCAGTCGCCACAACTGGACCGGGGTCCCGTTCGCGGCATTGCCGTTCAGCACGTCGAGCACCATCTTGGGGCCGTTCTGCGGCAGCACGCTGATGTACGTGTTGACCGCTGCGCTGGCGGGCGTGGGCATGGCGAACACGGTCGCCAACACGACGAGGCAGGCGGCAATGGCTTTGAAAACCTTTCGGGTACGCATCTTCGGCACTCCATCTCGGGTCGGGACGGTGCGGGCCTCGGCACCGCGTATGACGCCATCCTGAGACGCCCCGGCAGGCGCCGGCCAGACGTTTCAGGCTTGCCTTCAAGGTGCGGCTGGCGGTGTCGTGACGGCCGGCGACGGTCGAAGCAAGCGGAAACCTGGATATGAGTACGCGTAGGAGCGCGGTTGGGACCCTGCGACCTTGCTCGTCGCCGACACCGGTCCTCAGGCCGTCCGTACCGCCTGTCGTTCTGGGGTCACCCGGCTCGGGTGGACCGAGGCTGCCGGTGCCCTTGCCGAGGATCCGGAGTCGCGAGGGCCGATGCCGATGCCGGGCGACGGTCGCGCAGGCCCGCGGCGGATAAGCCGGTGGGATGGGCCCCGGCCACCTGACGGCGGCCGGGGCCTCGGTTCAGCAGACGTACATGGTTTTCTGGCCCACGAACGCCGCCTCGTCGGTCAGCGGTACGGTCAGATACTCCGTGCCGCTGGTCAGCAACTGGTTCTGATAGCCGGGGCTACCGACGATGTGTTCGTAGGTGCCGGTCTGCATCCGGCAGTCCTGGTGGCTGTACATCGCACCGACCATGCTGCCCTCCGCCCGGTTCTCGGCCGCGGGGATCATTAGCAGCCGGGTGCTCAGCGGAGAATTCTCCCCGCCGGTGAAGAAGTCCCAGGCGCCACCCTCCTCGGAGGTGTAGAACGGATATTCGTCGCACTGGTCTTCGGGCCGCGTCGTCGGGCAGGAGGTCTGGCCGTACGGTGCGTTCATGAACCAGCTACGGGACTTGAGCACCTTGGGCTTCTCCGTCGAGCCGTTGACGTAGCGCAGCTGCACCCAGGGCGGGTTGGCGTCGATCGCGGCGTCGTCGTTGCGGGCTGCCCCGCGGGCGTCGAAGGCGGTGGGGAACAAGATCGGTTTGGACAGGCAGGGGTTGCCGACGATCCCGCCGCGCCGGGTCAGGTCGAGGCAGCGTTCGGCGGCGAGTTTCGCCTGTTGGTCGGTGACGATCCACCTGCCCTTGTCGTCGGTCGGCGCGCGCTTCGCCGAATAGTCGAGGATGCGTTTCTTGATCGCCGCCACGTCGTCCGCCCGCGGGCGCCGGGCGTCCGCGAAGGCCGCGGTGAGCAGGTCGGCGAAGCCCTGCTGGCCGCGGGCGGTCGGGTGGAAGGTGCCGGTGCCCGGCGTCTTCTCCCCGCTGCCGTCGGTGGACGTCGAGGTGACCGCGTTCAGCCACCGGTAGCCGTCGTCGCCACCGCACGCCCACTTCTTCTGTCCGCTGTTGCCGACGCTGATCGCTGCCGTGGTGTGGATGTAGCGGATGTCCACGCCCTCGGCGCGCAGGTCGTCGACGACCCGCGCGATGGCGATGGAGATCCGACCAGCCATCGCGTTGAGGAACAGCCGGGCCTGCGAGCTGATGTTGTAGCAGGCGTTGTTGCCTTCCTCGTTGGGGAACATCTGCGGGTAGCCCACGACGAAGATCTGGGCGTTCGGGGCGGCAGTGTGGATCGCCCGGTAGGTGGCCTTCAGCTTTGCCGGCAGCCAGTCCCGAATGATCTTTGTCTGGTAGTCGCGCAGCGGTTCGGGATCGACGACCCCGTTCGACCGGGTCAGCCGGTAGTTCGGCCCAGAGCAGTCGTTGAGAGTGGCGATGCACCCGGTGAGCACGTCGGAGAACCGGGCGTCGTTGCCGCCGATCGAGATCGACACGTGCGTGGTCTCCGGGTCCAGCCAGCCCTGCTCCACCTGGGTCAGCTCGCCCCAGCGGTCGACCACCTGTCCCCAGTCGGTGTGTCCCGCCGTGTCGGAGGCGGCCGGCGGAACGTTGACCGCGTCGCGGGTGACGGCCGCGGTCGTCGCGCCCGAGCAGGCGATGAAGCCGAAGCTGCCCCAGCTGTACTTCGTCGACATCTGTTCGATGGTGTAGTGGTCGTTCGGGAAGTCCCGGACGAAGTCGCGGCCGGGATCATGCACCAGGCGGGGGTACGCGCCGGCCGTCGACCGGTGGCAGGCGTCGACGTTGGAGCCCTTCGTGCCGTTGGTTCGCCTGAGGTCGCTGTTGCGGTCGTACGGCGCCACGCCCTCGCCCGACGAGTAGGAGTCGCCCAGCGCGACGTATCGGGGCATGCCGCCGACCTCTTCGGGCACGCCGGGTGGCGACGGGCTGGGCCAGCTGAACGCCACCGCGTCGAAAATGATGCTGTCGTCTCCGGTGCCGTCCTTGGCCACGGTGGTAAGCGAGACCGAGGGCTGGCCCCGGAAGTTGAAGGTGCCCAGGTCGACCCACTTGTTCTGCTGCCAGGTCTGGTTGATCACCCGGTACCGGGTTTCGCCGTTACCCAGATCGATCGTGTACTTCGCCTGTTGCGTCCAGGCGCCGAACTCGGGCACGAACACCTGGACCCGCCGCCAGCCGGTGCCGGTGTCGTTTAGCCGCCAGGTGCCAGTGACCTTGAGGTTTCCGCCCTGGGCTGCCGGGGTCCGGGTGCTGGCTCGCCAGTAGTGGCCGCCGTATCCGCCGCCGACCTGGTGGAAATCGATCTTGGACGGGTAGGTGCCGTTGGCCACCCCCGTGAAGGAGAGCCGGAACGTACCCTGGTTCTGCAGCTGTCTGGGGCATGACCGCGGCGAGGGCGAGCCGAGCGGAACGTTGTCGACCACCTTGGCACCGGCGGCGAGGTCACCGCCGCTGTCCTGGCAGTGCGGCGGGTAGCTGATGCCGTCGCTCTCGCAGGCCGTCTGGCCGGCTGTCGTGCACCACGGGTAGCCCGGGTCGAACCGGATCTGCTCGTGGCCGCAGGTGTCGCAGACGACTCCCGGCGGCGCCTTCCACCCGACTGCGGAGTGGGCCCAGCACCTCAGGTCGTACAGGCCCGTGGTGTTCTTGTGCAGACACGGACCGGGCTTCTCGCTGCTGACGTCCGGATCGTTCGGCTGCACGGAGGCGTACGGATCGCATTGGTTGGTGCTGTCACAGAAGGTCTTCAGCGGGGGCTTGACCTTGGGCTTGTCCTCGCTCAGGTTCCACCAGGCGTAGTTGAAGCCGGGCCGCTCGACGCCCGGCGACTCGGTCGCGGAGATCGGATTGCCGGCCCAGCCGAGCACCTTCTCCGGGTACGGCCAGTTCTGCGGTGTGCGAGCGTCGTCGTACGAGGTCATGAACGGGTGCCGGAGCGGGTCGTACCTGGGGTTGATCGGGTTGTTGAGCCACCCGACGCCCCATGGGTCGGCGTCGTTCCTCTTCGGGTAGAAGCCCGAGTTGTACGCCCACACCGCGTAGAACCAGTTCTCCAGCGCGGACGGATCGGCGTTGTGCACCCGCAGCCCTGCCGCGTAGGTCTGGTTCCACTTCTCCTGCAAGATCTTCAACCCGTACGCGATGTTCGCGGTGAAGTCGAGCGCGACCGCCCGCTGGGTCTGGAACGGCAGCGAGACCTCGACCTTGTTGCCGTTGGCGTCGGTCTTCTCGTGGCCCGCCAGGCGCATGCCGTCGGTCGCCTGGGTGAGCCCGTAGCCGCAGTCGGCCTTCGTCCAGTCGATGTCCCAGTCGTCCAGCGAGGTGGCGTTGTAGATGTCGCGCCCGTAGTAGTTGCCCATCAATGGGTTCGCCGGCACGCCGGGCAGCGCGAACTTCGACGCCTGCCACATGTTGGACTCCTGGGTGATGATGCCCAGCATGATCTGCGCCGGCACCCGGCCGCCGCCGGCCAGTGGTGGCGCCGGGAACAGCGTCTGCGGCTCGTACGCCGGCATGCCGTAGCCCTTCCAGTTCGCCGGGCGCGAGGCCGCGTCATTGAGCCGGCCGAAGACCGCCTGGTCGACCGCCCACTCGACGTTGCGCGGCTTCGGCTGCACGGCCTGGTTCGCCGGGTCGTTGCGCGGCACCGAGCAGTAGCGGTCCGCCTCGACCGGTTCTTCCGAGGCATCGGCCGCGATCCGGGAGCGGGGCATGGTGGCTGCGGCCGCGGCGCCGAGCTTCGGATGGGTGGCTCGGCCGGCGATCGCCTCTGGCCCGACCACCTCGGGGCTCACCTCGAAGGTGAGCGACCTGCCGGTCCTGGTCACCGTCGCCGTGACAGCGACGTTGCGGGCCACGCTCGGGTCGCCGCCCTGGGTTCGCGGGTCGCCCGTGCCGGCCGCCTTGACCTGGGTGAGCGCCAGTTCGCCGCGGGTGGACAGCTCACTGTCGCGGGGAACGGCGATCCGGCGCACGGCGGCGGGCAGCGCGGACATGTGCGCCGGCCGTCCGGTGATGAAGGTCCGGCCGCCGTCACCGCGGGCCAGGCCGACATCGGCCGAGTGGCCGCGCGCGAGCTCCCGCACGGACCGGCCGACCGCCCGCTTCACCCGGGTCTGCTGGCCGTCGGAGTCCATGAAGATGACGCCGCCGGCTGCGTCGGGCGCCAGCCGGAATGGCACCCCGGTCGCCGCGACGGACCGGGTCACCTTGCCGGTCCTCGCCACCGAGACCAGCCCGCCGGCGGCCGCCGCGACGATGCCGTCCTTGACCGGTACGGGGGAGCTCAACTCGGTGTTCAGCAGGATCGGCTTGGACAGCGTGCGTGCCGCTGCATCCACGGTGAACAGCCGGCTCCGCGGCGCGGCGGACGTCGGGTCCTCGCGGTTCTCACCGCCGAGTTGGGAGAGCACCGCCTGCTCGCCCGCGCCACAACCGGGGTTGAAGTAGGCGAGCGACGACTGCACCGGCAGCTTGGTCACCTGGCGCGTCTTCAGGTCGACGACCGCGGTGAACCCGCCGCGGTCGAACAGCTCCGCCTTGTTGGTGAAGGTGCGGGGTGCGTACACCACGACCAGCCGGCGACCCGAGCCGGTCACGCAGGCGTTGCCGATCCACAGGTCGACGTCGAAGCCCGGCTCGGCGAGGCTGGCCGTGGTCTCCCAGGTGTAGCCGGTGGCCGCCGTGGCGGTGAGAATGTGGAAGCCGTTGGCGTCGCCGGAGGTCGTCCAGACCCGGTCCGCGGAGCCGCGCCACCCCTTGGGCAGGATCCTGTCCCGGTCGCCGGGTGCGACGCGATCGGCAGGCCCGGCCGGGCCCGCCGGGGCTGCCGTTGCCGCCGGCGCGGATGGCGGGGGCGTCGCCGGTTCGGCCCGGGCCACTGCCGACAGTGCCGGGCCGGAAAGCAGCGCAACGGCGGCCACGGCGGCCACCACCGCCTTGCCAGGCGTCAATAACATTCCTATCTTCACGGGTCTCCGTCCATTACGGGCGTAGTGCAGACAATGGAGGGACCATGTTCTGGCTGGACGCCGGCGGCAGACCACACCTTTAACCCGAGCGCGAATGGTATGCGCGGCGCGTCTCGGATGCGTCAGACGGCAAGGTCAATAGCCCAGTGAAGGTTCGAGACGATGCCCCGGGTCTCGGTGCCGTAGCCGGCGCGGCCACCGGAACGGTCACAGTTCCGCGACGACGACAAGCGCCTTCGTGACCGGCCGACCAGTCCACGTCCAATGGTCTTGGCGATCATCGCCTTGCTTCGGGGCCGGTCAGCCCGCAGAAAACATTGTCATCGGTCACTTCGTGAATCGAGGCACTCAACCGGCATCAGCCCGACACTCCGGTGCCGGGGCCGCCGTCGCCCGGGCGGCGCCGGCACCGTTCAACGACGGACGTCCGCGCCCGGTGACCGGCGGGGGCGGAGTCTACGCCGCAGGACCTGCGTCGACGTCGATCGGCGCGCGTCGACGCGGGGGGTCGTCGAGCATCGCCGCGCCGAGTGGGGTGATCGTGTGCAGCACCGCCTTGCCGATGCGGGTGGTCCTGATCAGCCGGGCGTCGCGCAGCACGGCGGTGTGCTGGCTGATCGATGCCGCGCTCACTCCGACGCGTCTGGCCAGCTCGGAGGTGGTTCGGCCATCGCCTATGGCCTCCAGCACGTCCGCGCGGGTCGGCCCGATGAGGGCGGCGAGGGTGCCCGGCCCGGAGGGCCGCGCCGCGTCCAGGTGCCGGGTCAGGTCGTGTTCGACCGGATACACCAGCACCGGCGTGAGGGTCGGGTCCCGTAGCGTGTCGGGAGTCTTCCAGGACAGGTAGGACGGCACGAGCAGCAGCCCGCGGCCGTTGAGGTGGATCGACTGGGTGGACGGCACATCGACCACGAGCGCCGGCGGCTCCCAGCGCATCATCGGCCGGAAGCTCTTCAGCAGCCCTTCACCGCCGTGCTCCAGCAGCACCCGCGCCCGCCGTGCCCGGTCGGCGTCCACGTGCGCCCGTGCCTCTGCCCAGAACGGGGCGACCGCGACCGCGAACTGTGACCGCATCGCGCCGGCCAGGCGGCCGAGCACCTCGCCGTCGCCATCGGCGAGGCGCCGCATCCAGGACGGCAGCGGCCCACCAAGGCGGGCGAGCTGCTCCATTTCGGCGCGGAGCCGGGCCGTCGGAGTGCGTAGCAGGGCCTCGATCGCGTGCGGCAGACCGAGCCCACCTTCGGCCGGGGTCAGGAAATCCGGATAGTAGGCACCGTTCACCAGGGGCCGGAGCATCTCCAGATCGGCGGGTCGCATGGCTGGCACGGCCCGCCGGCGCCAGCGCCCGAAGGTCGCCGCCGGCCCCGGGCGGTCGAGGCGGAACACGCTGAAGACCGTCTCCCACATCGGATCGGGTGCTGCGGCCACGCGGACCCGCCCGAGATCCTCCGCCGTAAAATAGATGCGCAACGAGGCTCCCGAAGACGCATGTAAATGCCGTGAGCTCGCGGCAGTTTAGCCTTGGAATATCGGAGCGCGCCACTGTCGTACCGCAGGGTGCGATTCGCGCTTCGTTTACCTTCGAGGTGATTGTCTCGGTACCGTGCCACGAAACGTCACCTCGGGCGCGTCTCCGGTTCGCTGGCGTTGCCGCACGGCGGTCGCTGGCACCGCCGTCAGCCGACGAACGCGGAGCGACGCGGGTCGGCCAGCACGGCCGCGATCTCCTGGCGCAGGTCGCCCAGTATCCCGCTGAGCACTCCGCCCGGGCACTCCGTCGGCCCCCAGTCCTGATGCCCCGCGATCGCGGGTACGCTGCGGCGGAGGCCGCTTATCGGATTGACGTAGGTCACGCTGGCCAGCGGATCGACGTGGCACCAACCGGTCAGGGCGGCGAGCAACAGGGTGAGGCTGCGCCGCGCAGCCGCCGTCGGTTCGCGCGCCACGAAGGTCCCGAGCAGGACGACACCCACGTTCCCCGCGTTGTAGCCGCCCACGTGCGAGCCGTTCACCATCCAACCGGCCGGGTCGAAACCGGGCAGCACGTCCCCGCCGGAGCGCCGGCCTTCGTAGACCCGGCCTGCCTCGTCGACGAGGAAGTGGTAGCCGAAGTCGCCGTAGCCGAGGTCGATCGCCTGGTAGCGGTATATGGCGCGCATCCGCGCAGCCGGATCAGGATCGTCGTTGCCGGTGGCGGTGTGGTGAACGGTGAACGTCTGCACCGGCCAGAACGTGGGTGGGTACTTTTCCACGCCGGCGGCGTCGAACCGCAGTGACTCGTCGGCGCCCCAGGCGGCACGGCTCAGGAAGGGCAGCCCCGCCAGCCGGGAGCGTTCTGACACCTCGGCGGACGCGGGCCGCAGGGCCGGGCCGTCGGTGCCGTTGAGGACGACCGCCCGGCTGCCGGTCGGCAGGTCGAGGTCGACGGCCGGAGCGTTGGGTACGGTGACGAAGGCCAGTTGCTCGGTCGCGGGCGCGGCGTCGCCCGCGCCGGCCGGGCAGCCGCCGGGCACCGAGGCCCACCGGCTCCACGCCCCCGACCGGTCGGCGGAGCGCCACCGTGCCGTCGAGCCGGCCGGCGACCGCAGGGCAACGACCTGGGCGTCGAACCCAGGCCGAACGGTTCCGCTCCGCAGCGGCCTTGTCGCTAACGTCCGTGGAGCCGGGGCACGGTCGGACGTCGCGGCGCCGGCGCGTGCGGGTTGTGGCGTGGCCAGGACGGTTGCCGCCCCAACACCGGCACCGAGCGCGCCGAGGAGGGTTCGCCGGACGAGGCCGCCGACTGTTGGCGTCTCGACGTCAGGACGATCGGTAGGCACGATTCCTTCCCTTCGTCCGCAGTGCACATGTGTACGACAGGCATCGTGAATTCCGTCGACGCGCCGCGGCAATTCCTTTCAGCGCAGCCTTAAAGGATCGGACAGCGCCGCAGAATTGGTGCCTGAGGTAAGCGCCGGCGGCACGGGATGCCGTCAAGTGCCGGTCGGATGTCTCGATCGAACCGTCCCGGATGTCACCGTGCTGTTCAGGTAACAACTTCCGGCGAGAGACCAGGATTTTCATGGGTTTTGCGAGGCGTTCACCGGCTGCGGTGGAGTCGGTGCTCCGGAGCCGAAGATCGAGGTGGCGGGCCGTCCTGCGTACCGTCGTGGCGGCGGCTGCGCTGGGCGTCATGGGTGGCCCGACCGGCCGGTCCGTCGCGGCCGAACCGCCGGCACCTGCGGCGCACGCGGCGCCCGACTCCCACACCGGCCGCGAGACGCCCGCCCGCCACCTGCTGCGGATACATGCCGCTGCTGGCGGGGCGCCGACGTGATCGTCACCGGTCGAGGCAACGGGCCGTGGGAGCGGATCGGGAGCAGTTGAGCCCAGCGGTCGCTGAGCGGGCGTTGGCGTCAACGTAAGACGGCTTGGCTAAGCGGCCACGGTATCTGACGCACGACGTACAGGGGGCCGATGAGCGGATGCGTGGGGACCGGCGACGCAGTGTTTCTGGGAATGAGCGCCGCCTTGTACGCGCGGATCGGCGTTGCGATTGCGTCGAATGTCGTTATATCTGCGTCTTCGCAGAACTTCATGGCATCCGCGAGACCGTATCGACCTTCTTCTTCTTTCCTCTGGCTCCTGGTAGAAGTGCGACATGCCCTCACGGCGTGTCACGTCACTGGTGGATGAGAGCGGATCGCGACGTGCTCAGTGCGGGCACACAGCTGGTCACGGCAACTCGTCGTCCAGCACTGGAGGTGTGATGAGCGAACCTGCCGAGGTCGATCGCCTGCTCAGCGCCGCCGACGAGATCACCGCGCGGGCCGGTCTCGGCCCGGACACCCGGGCGGCCGTTGAGCGGGCGGTTGCCGCTGCCCGTGGTCTGGGCGATCCGGGGCGTCTGCTGCATGCTCTCGGCCGCGCCACTCTGAACCTCTCTCAGGAACGGCTCGCCGATGGCGGTGACGTCACTGATCTGCGGGAACAGGCCGAGGAGGTCATCGCGCTCGCCGGCGATCTGCTCTCCGATCCGGACTGGCATGCCGACGCCGTGGTCCGCACCGTGCAGGCGGGGCAGATCCTGGCCGGCATCGGGCTCGTCGATCGCGGGCGCGATGTCGTCGAACGGGTGTGGCGGTTGGTCGCGCCCCGGCCCGCCGACGGCCTCGACGCCCGCCGCGCTCGGACCGCGGCACTGACTGGGCTGGTCACCCTGAGACTCGAGACGGACCCATCCGTCCTGGGACCGTTGGCCGCCGAGATGGTCGACCTGCAGCGTGGGCTCGCCCGCGACACCGGCGAAGCGGCCGCCGTGATCGACCTGGCGGACGCCCTTGGAATCTTCGCGCGGGTCGCCAGCGCTCTGGGGCGGCCGGACCTGATGCGGGTGGCGCTGACTGAACAGTACTCACTGGAACAGATGTTCCAGGGTTCCGGAGCGCAGAAGCGACTAGAACGGACCGAGGCGTCGCTGGCGCAGCTGCAACAAGCCGCGCCGGAAAACCTGGTGGTGCCCGACTCGGGCGCATGGCGGGTCCGCCGCTCCTACCTGGATCTGCTGGCCCAGCCCGCACCATCCGGCGTTACCGCCGGCGGGTTCGCGGCTCGGCTGGCGGCGGAGTCGCGGGTGACCGGCCGTGCACCCGGCAACCGCCCGCCCGCTGACCCGTCGGTGATCGCCGATTGTGCCGCCCGGCTCGATCAAGGTATCTCTCTGGCCGACGCGGATCAGATCATCGAAGCCGACCGCGTCCTCGCCGAGCTCGCCGACGAGTTGAGCCTGTACGACGGGGCGACGTCGGACCCGGCCCGGCGGGACGTCCGGCGCCTCTGGTCCGCAGCCCTCTACCAGCGGGCGATGCTCCGGCACCGGATCGGCCACTGCGACGACGCCTGGGACCTTGCCTGGCTGTCCGTGGTCGTTGCCGTCCGGCGGCACGAGGGCCTGCTACGCGGGACCACCACCGAGCGGGAGGCGCTGGCTGACGCGGTCACCCACATGGTCGACGCCGCCGTCGTCGCGGAAGCCACCGGACGTCACGAAGACCAGATCATGCTGCTGTCGGAGGTCATCGACCGCTGCGCGGACGCGGAGGCGGCCTACCCACGGCTGCGCCGAATCCTCGGCACGGCCCTGCACAATCTCGCCTCCGCGCTGCTCGAACGCCGGCAGACAGCGACGGCGGCGCCCCTGGCCGAACATGCCTACGCGATCCGTCATGAGCTGGCCGTGCTGGACCAGCGCGCAGCCTGGGAGTACGCGAACACACTGCTGCTCACCGCCGCGCTCGCCGTCGACCGTCAGGACTGGCGAATCGCCGTCGAACGTCTCAGCGCAGCTGGGCGGCTGCTGGTTGCCTTACGGACGTACCCGGAAGCGATGGCCGGATACGCAGGACAGCTCGCCATCGAGGTCAGCACCCGGGCGCCCGAGCTGGTGGATCGGGCCCGTGCCGCCGGCACCTGGCCGTATCAGACTTGGACCCCTCAGGCGTAGCGCCGCCCGTTCGGCAAGAGACCTCGCCCATGCGCGGGACGCCAAGCTCTGTCCCAGTTTGACGCGAGCCTCGGTAGGGAAGTTTCGCGGACACCTCGATGAAGGAGGGGGTATGGAGACGTCCGCTAGCGTCGGGCGCAGTTATCGACAGCCGACAAGGCCATGCGTGGCGGCACCTGCTGCAGCGCCACCGCCGAGGGGGCGAGCCTAATGGCTCGCGTCGGTCGCTACGGGATCCCGAGGTTCGTGTGGTCCCTGATCTGGCTCGTCGTCTGCATCTTGATCGTCATCCTGTTGGCCCTGGTCATTCACCACTTCGGAGGCGCCTCTCTGTCGCTCAAGCTCGGCCACTTCTACCTGAACGTCGGCGTCACCTGACTTGCCACCTCGTCGACACTCCGGCGGCGGTCCGCTGCAGTACTGGCCCGGACCGCTCGGAGGGTGCCCGCGCGACGCGGGCACCCTCCGGGGCCGGCGGTGCCGGATTCCCGGCTCGCCCTCAGCTCGTGGGGCTGGACGCCGCCCCGCCGAGGGTCACCTTGAGGATCTTCTCGTTGCTGTTGTTCGGGGTGCTGTCCTTGTCCCCGCCGGTGCTCGTGGTCAGCCACAGGTTGCCGTCGAGGGTCGGTTCGACGGTGCGCAGCCGGAAGTACGTCCCGACGAAATACTGCTGGACGTTGGTGAGCGTGTCGCCGCTGATCTCCGCACGGTACATCCGGTTGCCACGCAGGCAGGCGATGTAGAGCACGTCCCGGACGATCGCGATGCCGCTGCACGAGGCCTCGGCCACCGGGTACGTCCGGATCGGGGCCCTGAAGCTCGGGTTGGCGCAGTCACCGGAGGTGCCTTCGCAGGCGGGCCAGCCGTAGTTGCCGCCCTTGACGATGATGTTGGTCTCGTCCATGACGTTGTTGCCGAACTCCTGCTCGAAGAGCCGGCCCTGGGAGTCGAAGGCGAGGCCCTGCGGGTTGCGGTGGCCGTAGCTCCACACGTGGTTGCCGAAGGGGTTGTCCGCCGGCACCGTGCCGTCGGGGTTGAGCCGCAGCACCTTGCCGCCGAGATTGTTGGTGTCCTGGGCCACGTCGGGGTTCTGTCCGTCGCCGGTGGCGGCGTAGAGCTTGCCGTCGGGGCCGAAGCGCAGCCGGCCGCCGTTGTGGTACTTGTTGCGCGGGATCCCGGTGACGAGCACCTGCCTGGTGCCGGTCTGCAGCGTGCCGTCGTAGCGGATGCGCACGATCCGGTTGTCGGTCGTGGTGGTGTGGTAGATGTACAGCCAGCGGTCGGTGGTGAAGGTGGCCGAGACGGCCAGCCCGAGCACGCCGCCCTCGCCGCTGGTGCCGGCCACGTTCGGCACGGTGCCGATGCTGCGTTTGTCGGTGCCGTCCGGGTTCATGGCGACGATGTCGAACAGGTCGCGCCGGCCGTAGAGGACCGTGCCGTCGGGCAGTTGCACAAGGCCCCAGGGCAGGTCCTTCTCGGTGGTGACCACCGTGGCGCCGCACACCGGGCTCGTGCACCCCGTGCCGGTGTGCGCGGTGACCGCGGCGCTCGTCCCCGAGACATTGCCCTGGGCGTCGCGGGCGGTCACCGTGTACCGGTAGTCGGTGTCGGGCGTCAGCCCGGTGTCGGTGAACGTGGTCGCCGGTGGGTTGCCGCCGGTGCCGGTGGTGGAGCCGACGGCCGTACCGTTGCGCAGGATCGTGTAGCCGGTGACCGCGACGTTGTCGGTGGAGGCCGACCAGGTGAGGGTCACGGCTGTGCCGTTCACCGTCGCGGCCAGGTTGGTCGGCGTGCTGGGCGGAGTCGTGTCCTGCTGGCAGAACGGCGGGGTGACCGAGAGCGTGGAGCTGGCCTGCGAGACGTTGCCGGCGGCGTCGCGGGCGTTGACGTACCAGCCCCAGGTGACACCCTGCACGACGCTGAGCGTGGCGGTCAGCGTCCGTCCCGAGACCGAGGTGACGAGCTGGCCGTCGTGGTAGATGTCGTAGAAGGCGACGCCGACGTTGTCCCGGGACGCGTACCAGGAAAGCGTGACGGACTGGCAGGTCAGCCGGCTGCTGCGCAGGCCGGTCGGCCGGGTGGGCGGGCTGGTGTCGGCGGCGAGCCGGGCCGCCGGCCGGCTGCCGGCCGCCGGCGCGGCCGCCGCGGCGTTTGCGGGTACGCCGGCCAGGACGGTGCCGGCGCAGATCAGCAGGGCGAGCGGTACGCGGTGTCGGAGCTGGTGAGGATGGGTCCGCACGGGTGCTTTCCTTCCCGGGGTTCTTGGTCAGTACGGGTAGCCGGGGACGTTGAGCCGGATGCTGTACAGGCCGGAGTCGTTCGTCCGGCCGGAGGTGATGTAGAGGGTCTGCCGGTCGGGTCCGCCGAACGCCACGTTCGTGGTGCCGGCGCCGCCGGAGCGGATCGTGCCGAGCTGCGCGCCTGAGGGCGAGTAGACGTGGATCAGCCCGTCCGAGCCGGAGGCCCAGTACACGTTGCCGGCGCAGTCGACGGTGACGCCGTCGGGACCGCCGAGGTAGTTGACGAAGACGCTGCGGGCGCCGGTGCTGCCGTCGGGCTGGACGACGTACTTGTAGATCTTGTTCTCGGAGTAGGCACCCACGTAGAGGGTGCCGCCGTCCGGGGAGAGCGCGATGCCGTTGGGTTGCCGCAGCCGGTCGTCCACCAGCGAGACCTGGCCGCCGGAGACGCGGAAGACACTGGTACGTCCGCTCATCTGGTCGGGTCGGTTGCCGCGCTGGAAGTTGGGGTCGGTGAAGTAGACGACACCGTCGGAGCGGACCGTGACGTCGTTCGGTGAGTTGAACGCCCGGCCCTGGTAGTCGGCGGCGACGGTGCTGCGGGTCCGGTCGCTCAGCCGGTACGTGGAGACGTTCCGCTGGTCGTGGGTGGCGGCGATGATCTGCTGGGCGTCGGGGCTGAGTGCCAGGCCGTTGCTGCCGGAGTCGGCGATGAAGGTGTCGAAGGTCGAAGGCGGGGTGAACCGGCGGATCGTGGAGGGCTGCACGTTGTACGGCCCGGTGCCCGCGGCCATGTCGGACATCAGCAGGTAGCCGCCGTCGGCGATCCAGACCGGTCCTTCGAGGAACGAGAACCCGCCCTGGATCTTCGTCGCGGACACGGAGCCGGCCGGCAGCGGCGGGCCGTACCCGGTGCCGGCCGGGCAGACCCCGGGGGGCGCGCCGGGCGGCCCGGCGAGCGGGTAGGTGTGAACGTTCACATGAGCGGCGCGCCGAGGTGCCGGGGGCGCGGCGCCGGCGGGGCCTGGTGCGGTGGTGAGCGCGAGGCACAGGCCGGTGAGTGCGGCGATGGTTGGACGCCAGGTCATCGGGTACTCCAATCGGGGTCGGTGAATGCGAGGCCCGTGGCTGCCTGGACCGGCCCCGGCCGCCGACACCTGCTATCGATTAGTATCGATGTATTCGGATGCAGCTTAGGCGAGGAAGCGGCGCCCCGCATCAGTTCCCCACGATCGCCTTCGGCGCATGCCCCGAAAGGTGCCCGATGACGTGACCGGGTTGAGCGCGGACACCCCGTACACCTTCTGCCGATGTTCGACATGACCCGCGCGTCTACTCACGATTCCGTCCCGGTGTCGTACTGCTCCCGCCGCCGGGCTCCTACCCGAGCTTGCTGTCCGCGCGGGCGGCGGCGAGAGCGGCTGCCATCCGGGTCAGGCGTGCGCCCTGGAAGCAGGCCGTCTCGAGGACAGCTCTGGCGTACTCGGGATCCCGGCTGGCGCGGCTCTCCACCTGGCTGACGCCGTACGGGTTTCCGCCGGCGACGTGAGCGGTGTCGTAGTTCAGGTAGCCCGTAGGCAGGATGATCGACCCCCAGTGGTGGAAGGTCTGGTAGAGGCTGAGCAGAGTCGCCTCTTGGCCGCCGTGTTCCTCGTAGCTGGCGGTGAAACCGGTCGCCGGCTTGTCGGCCAGTTCCTCCGCCTGCCATGGGCCGGTCGTGGTGTCGAGAAACTGGCGCAGCTGAGCGCAGATGTTCCCGAAACGGGTCGGCGTGCCGAAGGCGTACCCGTTGGCCCACCGGAGGTCGTCCAGGGTGGCGACCGGAATGTCGCCAGTGGCGTCGAGGTGGGCTCGCCACTGCGGCTTGGCATCAATGACGTGCTCCGGCGCCAACTCTGCCACCCGGCGCAGGCGGACCTCCGCGCCGGCGTCCGCGGCTCCGTCGACAAATGCCTGCGCGAGCCGGTGCACGGTGCCGGTGGCGGAGTAGTAGATGACGGCGATCCTGGCATCGGTATGCATGCTGCCTCCTGGGTCGGCTCGGTACTCGGTCAACCGTGCCGAGCAGGCTTACCGTTCGCTGACCACCCCCTTACCGACGCCGCTGAACGGCTGTTCGTCGAGGTCGAGCTGTGCGCCGCGGCTCATCTCGGCAGCGAGTTCGTCGCTGCCGAGCGCCTCCCGGAGGCGGGCGGTGATGCGCTGGACGTCGTGTTGCTCGCTGGGAGGCAGCGGCGCGCCGGCGGCCTCGCGCAGCGTCCGTGCCGCGGCGAGCAGCCGCGCGGCGGGCCGACTGTCACCGCCGAGGCTGATGGCCCCGGCCAGGCCCTCGAGAGCCAGGGCGACCGCCCGTTGATCACCGGTGGCGCGCGCCGCGTCGAGCGACTCACGGTGGTGGCGCTCGGCGAGGACAGCATCACCGCGGTGCTCCGCGATGAACCCCAACTCGGCCAGCGCGAGCGCGCAGCCCGGCAGGAAGCCGGCACGGCGGTTCCAGTCGAGCAGGTCCCGCTGCCGGGTCTCGGCGGCGTCGAGGTCGCCCCGCCGTCGCGCGATCATCGCCAGGCCCGTGCCGGCGAAGGCGACGGCGGAGGAGCTCGACTGTTCCTGGGCCACCTGTAGCGCGCGGTCGTGACTGACGACGGCCTCGTCGAGGTCGCCTCTCAAAATGGCGAGCCGGCCGATGCATGCCAGCTGCCGGGACACCGACGTCCACAGCCGCAGGTGTTCGGCGATGCGCAACGCCTCCCGGTAGCGTGTGGCGGCGCGATCGTAGTCGCCGTGGATCTCGGCCAGGGTTCCCAACAGGCTCGTCGGATGTACTTGGCCCCAGCGGTCGCCCAGTTGCTCGAACAGCGCCCGGCTGGTCTCGCAGTCACGCTGCGCCGCGGGCAGGTCGCTGCGGAGTACGAGCGCGAGGTCCGCTCGGATGGCGCAGGCGGCAGCGATGCCCCACCGGTCCCCGCCGGCGCGGAACGCCGCCAGCGCCGCGTCGACCAGGACGGCCGCCGCGCCCGGATCTCCGGAGCCGAGCATCATGGAGGCGAACAACCACTGCGCGAACGCCTTCTCCGGCCCCTCGTGGTCCTGGTAGCTCTCCAGGATCCGCTGCCGGGGAGCGGTCGGATCGCCGTCCCGGGTGGCGAGAGCGGTCAGCCACATCTCCGCATGCCGCCGCAGGCCGTCCGGTGCGACGTCGACCTCGCTCCTCGGGACGATGTCCAGCGCCGTTCGCAGTGACCGGCTCACCTCTCCGAACCGACCCCGGAGCAGCCGGTACCAGGACAACGAGGTGGCGAGCGCCAGGCCCACGCGGGCCTGACCGTCAGTGGCGGCGACGTCGAGCGCCGCCCGGAAGTTCGCGTTCTCGGCGTCCAGCTCGCGTAGCGCGCGGCTCTGATCGTGACCACGTAGCCGCCCGGCGGCCTGCTCGGCGAGACGGGCGAAACACGTGACGTAACGGCGACGAGTTGCGGGCAGCTCGGCGGCGCTGTCGAGCTGTTCCAGACCGTAGGCAGCCACCGTCTCCGGCAGCCGAAAGCGTCGCGGACTCTCACCGTGCCGCACCATGACCAGCGACCGGTCGATCAGGCGTGCCAGCACATCGAGGACCTCGTCCGCTGCCACCTGGCCGCCAGCGCACACCTGCTCGGCGGCGGCCAGGGTGGCGCCGTCGGCGAAGACCGCGAGCCGGCGCAGCACCGCGCGTTCGGGAGGCGCCAGCAACTCCCAACTCCAGTCGATCACGGCGCGAAGTCCCTGCTGACGCGGGGGCGCGGTGCGCCGGCCGGATGACAGCAGCCGGAAGCGATCGTCGAGCCGTGCCGCCAGCTCGTCCGGGTCGAGAACGGCCAGACGGGACGCGGCCAGTTCCAGCGCCAGCGGTACGCCGTCGAGCCGCCGGCAGATGACGGCGACCGCGTCCGTGTTCCGCTGATCGACGGTGAACCCCGGCTCGGTGGCGCGGGCGCGGGCTACGAAGAGCCGAACCGCCGGAGCCTCGGTGATCTGCCGCGCGCCGGCTCCGGGCTCCGGCAGGGCCAGCGGCGGCACCGGAATGACGACTTCGCCGGGGATCCCGAGCGGTTCGCGGCTCGTCGCCAGGATGCGCAGGTCGGCCGCGGCGCCGAGAAGTTCCTCGGTCAGTTGAGCGACTGACGCCACCACGTGTTCGCAGTTGTCGAGCAGCAACAGCATCCGCCGACCTCGCAGCGCGGCGACCAGCCGGTCCATCGGCTCGCGGGGTGGTCGATCACCGGGCAGGCCGGGCGGACTGTCGTCTCGGATCTCGAGCGTCGCCGCCACCATGTCGACGATCTCGGTGCGGGTCGCGTGGTCGCCGCTGTACGGCCGGCCGGCCAGCTCGACGAGCCACACTCCAGCGGGGAACGTGTCACCCAGCACCCGAGCGGCCTCGATCGCCAACCTGCTCTTTCCCACCCCACCCAGACCGGTCAGGGTCACCAGCCGCTCGTTCGTCAGCCGTTCCCGTACCGCCTCGACGGCCGCGTCGCGCCCGATCAGTCCGCCGTACGGACCGGGCGACAGAGGCGCCGGCAGGTTGGTTCGGGCCGGAGCCGACGCCGGTGCCGGCGGCTGGAGGGCGGGATCCTGGCGCAGGATCGCCCCGTGCAGCTCGACCAACTCTCTGCCGGGATCGACACCGAGTTCGTCGCGCGCCTGCCGACGGAACTGCTCGTAGGCGAACAGCGCCTCATGCTGCCGTCCCGAGCCGTACAGGGCGCGCAGGTGCGCGGCCCGTAGTCGCTCACGCCACGGGTGGCCTGCGACCAGGTCGGTCAGTTCCCCGGCGAGCAGGTGGTGCTGGCCAAGATCGAGCCGGGCCTCGGCCAGTTCCTCCAGCGCGGTCAGGCGCTGGTCGTTGAGCCGATCGACCGCCTGGCGGACGAATCGCTCGTCACTGAAGTCGGCGTACGGGGAACCGCGCCACAGCGACAGAGCCTCCGTCAGCGTCGCCGCCCGCACAGCGGGCTCCCGCTGCGCGCCCGAACGTAGCAACAGAGCGGCGAAGCGACCGGCGTCGACCGATTCCGACGACGTCCGCAGCCGGTAGCCGGCCTCACCGGACTCGACCAGCGCACGGCCACCCGCCTCGCCCGCCTCCAGGGCACGCCGCAACTGCGACACCTTGGTCTGGAGCGCCCCGAGCGCGTTGCCCGGCGCCTCGTCACCCCAGAGATCTTCGATCAGCCGGTCGGCGGTCACCGGGCGCCCCTCGTGAACCAGCAGGTCAGCCAGCAGACCACGCACTTTGAGGCCGGGCACGGCGACAGGTGTGCCGTCCGACGTCCACACCGCAACGTCGCCCAGCACTCCGAACCTCATCGCTTCACACTAGCCAGCCGGCTGTCCCGTCCCGCGAAGGTCCGCCGGCCGTCGGTCTGCTCGGCGGGAAGCGGCGCGGGGTCACCGACGCGTACGTCAGCCGGCCATCAGCCGACGGTAAGGAGCCCCGGGAAGGCTGAACCGAGCCGACACCGGAGGAACGACATGGATCAGCTACAGCGGCGCCGAGCCGCTCGCCGCGACAGGCAACTCGCACCGGGGCGGGTGGCCACACCCTGGCTCGCCCTGCTGGCCGGTCCGCTGTCGTTCGGGATTGCCGCACCGGCACTGCTGCTCGACGACCTGGCGCGCGCGACGGGTGGCGGGGAACAGGCCGCGGCCGCCGGTGTGACCGCCTTCGGCTGGGGGATCGCGTTGGGGACGCCGCTGTTGGCGGCGCTGCTCGCCCGTCGCGGCGTACGAGCGGCCCTGACCGTCGCGTCCGCGCTGGTGGCAGCGGGGACGCTCATCCTCGTGCTGATCCCGAGCGTGTCGGCGATGGTGGCCGGTGCGGCGGTGCAGGGACTGGGGTCTGCCGGCCTCACCGTGACCGCGATGAAACTGGCCGACTCGGCCCGGCAGATGGGCGTGGTCGCCGCGTCGCTGGCGGTCGTCGGGGCCACCGGTCCGCTGACCGGCGCACTGATCGCCGACCTCTCCTCGTGGCAGGCGGCGCTGGCGTTGCCGCTGCTGGCGGTGCTCGCCGTGCCCGCGACTCGCCGCGGCACCACCGCACCGGACGCGGCGCCGGCGCCGTTCGACTTCTTCGGGATGACCATCCTGGCCATGCTGGTCACCGCAGCCGTCCTCATTCCGCACCGGCCGCTGGTGGCCGGCCCGGCCACCGTCGTGCTGCTGCCTCTGCTGGTGGCCTGGACCAAGGTCCGCCCGGACGGCTTCCTGCCTGCTGCGGTGGCACGGAACGGCCGGTTCCTCGCGGCGTGCGCGCTGGCCTTCGCGCTGGGTGCGGGGAACTTCGCCCTGCTCTACGCCGCGCCGGACCTGCTGCGACAGCACGCGGGATGGGCAGGCACCCAGAGCGGGCTCGTGCTGCTGGCGCCGTACCTGATCGGCGGCATCTGCTCCGGGTTCCTGGTCGCGGCATCCGTGCGAGTGCCACGCCGCGTCGCGGTCGCCATGTTGCTCCTCACCGGCGCCGCCGCGCTGCTGCTGGCGACGGTCACCACCGCTGTACCGCTGCTGCTTGCGGCGATGACGCTCGGTTCCTTGGCCGCCGCGACCGGCCAAGGCGTACTCGCCCTGCACGCGGCCGGCGTCGTATCCGGCTCCCACCGGGCCGAAGCACTGGGTCTGTTCAACCTCGCCTATCTGCTCAGCGTCGCGATCGGACCAGCCATCGCCGTGGCGCTCTCCCATCCGACCGCCTGATCACCCCACGTCACGTCGCGGTCGGCACTATCGTGACATTCAGGTCCGGCGGGCCGCGCCGTACGATCCGGTCCTCCACGGAGGGAAGTCCACGTGCCTTCAGACGTACATCCGGCCCGGGATGTGTTGATGCCCGCGGCGTTCCTGGGCCACGGCAACCCGATGAACGCCCTCGAGGTCAACCGGTACACCTCCGCGTGGAGAGCCTTCGGCGCCGCGGTTCCGCGTCCCCGCGCGATCCTGGTGGTCAGCGCCCATTGGTACATCAACGCCACGGCCGTCACCGCGATGCCCCGGCCGAGGACCATCCACGACTTCTACGGGTTTCCGCAGGAGCTGTTCGAGGTGCAGTACCCGGCACCGGGGCTGCCCGAGTTGGCTGAGGAGGTCAGTGACGTCGTCCATCCGACCTGGGTCGGGGCGGACGTCGACAGCTGGGGCATCGACCATGGCACCTGGTCGGTGCTGATGCACGCCTTTCCGGACGCGACGATTCCCGTCGTCCAGCTCAGCATCAACGCCGACAAGCCGATGGACTACCACCTTCAACTCGGCGCCCGGCTCGCTCCACTGCGTCGGCGCGGCGTGCTGATCGTGGCGAGCGGCAACGTCGTGCACAACCTGCGCGGCATGGACTGGACGCTGACCGACGACGGCTTCGACTGGGCGCGACGCTTCGACGAGGACGCC
This sequence comes from Micromonospora sp. HB375, assembly GCF_017872985.1. Taxonomy (NCBI): domain Bacteria; kingdom Bacillati; phylum Actinomycetota; class Actinomycetes; order Micromonosporales; family Micromonosporaceae; genus Micromonospora; species Micromonospora sp. HB375. Next base: position 2,111,630 of record NZ_JAGGJO010000001.1, read on the forward strand.
AAGGCCCGGATGTTGACCGATCCGGGCGAGTACGCGACCCTCGACGCGCACGGGGACTTCCGCCGTGCGGTACCGACACCGGATCACTTCATCCCGGCGTTGTATCTCGCCGGTCTGGCCGCCGCCATGGACACTCCCGACACCGAGGTCCTCGTCGACGGCTACGCCTACGGCTCGTTGTCCATGACGGCCTACACCCTGGGCATGTCCTGTCCACCGGCTGCCGGCCGGGGCGGATCCCCGCAGCCACCGCCCGGGCTGCCGCCGGACGGCTCCAACATCTGAGCACCGGCTGTGTTCGATGGTTCCCCATGTTTGTGCCCGGGTGACCTGGGGCGCGGTCGCCCGGGCACCGCGGGCTACACCGTCGGCCTGGCTTCGTGCAGGATCCGGGCCAGCTCGGCCGGTCGGCTGAGCATCGGCCAGTGCCATGTCGGCAGTTCCTCGTACCGCCACGAATCGCCGGCCATGTGCCGGCACAGCGGCACGGTGGCGGCCATCTCGCGTGCCTGCTCGGCGGTGAAGCTCGACAGCACGCCGAGGCGGGGCAGCTTCTCCCACGCGCCGGTGAGCCGCACCGGGGTGGTGGCAGTCGCCCACGGCTGGGCCACCGACCGCTCATCGAGCAACGCGACGACCGACTCATCCACGTCTGCTGCGCTCGCCGCCAGCCCGGCCCACGGCGGGGGTGGCAGCCGCCAGCCGTCGCCGTGTTCGGCCACCATCGCCGCGTTGCGGTCACGCTCCGGGGGCGGGCTGAAGTCCTCGTTCGCCGCCCCGTCGGGCAGCGGGCCGGTGTCGACGAAGACCAGTTGGGCGATGCGGTCGGTCATGCGGTCGGCAACGGCGGTCGTCACGACCGCGCCGGCGTAGCTGTGCCCGACGAGCACCACGTCGTGCAGGTCCTCGTAGCGCAGCAGGTTGACCACGTCGGTGACGTGGACGTCGAGGTCGGTGTCCGGGCGGGCCAGGTGGGCGCGCTCGCCCAGACCGGTCAGGCTCAGCGGGTACACCTCGTGGCCGTGCCCGCGCAGGGCGGCGGTGACCGGGCGCCAGGCCCATGCGCCGAGCCAGAACCCGGGAACCAGTACGAAGGTCGTCATGCCTGACACGCTACGATCAATACCGGACAGGTTCCGCCCGGATTGGAAGTGGGGATTCGTGACCCGGCCGACCGCGCGCGTACTGGCGTTGCTGGAGATCCTCCAGGCCGGCGGCGGCTTCACCGTCGCCGACCTGGCCGGTCGGCTGGGCGTCGACGAGCGCACGGTCCGCCGCTACGCCGCGCACCTCGCCGACCTGGGCATCCCGGTCGAGGCCCGGCGCGGCCGCTACGGCGGATACCGGCTCGCGCCCGGATACAAGCTGCCGCCACTCATGCTCACCGACGAGGAGGCGGTCGCCGTCATGCTCGGGCTCGTCGCCGCCCGCCGGGCCGGGCTGGTCACCGCCGAAGGCGCGGCCGCCGAGAGCGCGACCGCGAAGATCCGCCGGGTGTTGCCGGCGGTTCTCGCCCGGCGGATCGATTCGCTGCTGGAGACCGTGGACTTCACCGCACGGGTCCGGAAGTCCGCCCCGCCCGGCATCGAGGTGCTGCTGGTGCTCGCGGAAGCGGCCCGGCATCAGCAACCGGTGGACATCACCTACACCACCTGGCGTGGCGAGGCCGGCGAGCGCCGACTCGACCCGTACGGGCTGGTCTTCCACGCCGGCCGGTGGTACGTCACCGGCCACGACCACAACCGCCGGGCCGTACGGACGTTCCGGCTCGACCGCATCGGGACCGCCCGCCCCACCCCGGGCAGGTTCGACATCCCGGCCGGCTTCGATCCCACCACGCAGGTACTCACCGGGCTGGCAGCAGTGCCGTACGCGCACGACATCTCCGTGGTGCTGCATACCAGCCCGGAGCAGGCGCAGCGACGGATCCCGCCCTCGGTCGGCACGCTCACCGAGGTTCCCGGCGGAGTGCGCCTCACCGCCCGAGCGGAACGGCTCGACGGCGCGGCACAGATGCTCGCCGGGCTCGGCTGGTCGTTCACGATCGAGCGCCCGGACGAACTCAAGAACGAGATACGCGCCCTGGCCGCCCGGCTGCTCACCGACACCGACGCCTGATCGGGCACTCACCCCGCGTACCGGCCGGATCGCTCCGGAGGCGCTGTCCCTGGCGACGAGGCAATCGGCGGGGAATGATCGGGGTACACCGCGGGCTGCCCGCAGCAGTCCACGGCGCAGCAGAAGGGCGGGTCGACGCCGATGACTCCGACGCAGCTACGGGCCTACGTCGCTGTCGTCCGGCTGGGATCCGTCAAGCAGGCCGCCGCGCAACTGGAGGTCTCCGAGTCGGCGGTCTCGCTGCTCATCGGCCAGCTCCGGCGGGAGTTCGGAGACCAGTTGTTCACCCGGACGGCGGCGGGGCTGGCCTTCACCCCCGGCGGGCTGCGGCTCGCCAGCCGCGCGGCCGAGATGCTGGGCCTGCAGGACCGTACGGTCCTGGAGGTCAGTTCGGCGGCGCACGGCCGCCGGATGCTGCGGGTCGCCGCCTCCAGCGAGTTCGCCGAGTTCGCCGCGCCGAGACTGATCGAGCTGTTCGCCAGACGCGCCGCCGACCTCGACATCGAGCTGAGCGTCTGCGACCCCGGCTCCTTCGAGTCGCTGCTGCTGACCCGGGCCGCGGACGTCGCGATGGGGCCGCTGCCGCCGGTGGCTGATCCGGCGATCTCCGGCCGGCCGATGATGAACTACCGGCTGGTGACTGTCCTCGGCCCGGATCATCCGCTGTCCGGTGTGCCGGCCTCGCCGGGGCAGCTGCGTGATCAGACCTGGCTGCTCGGCCCTTCGGCTACCGACACCGTGGGCGCTGTCCCGGCGATGCTGCGCCGGCTCGGCGTACCCGAGGAGCGGCAGCAGATCTTCCAGAGCCACGCGGCGGCGCTGGGTGAGGCGCAGCGCGGCCGGGGGATCGCGCCCGCGCTGTCGTTCACCGTCGCGCCGGATCTCCGCAGCGGCCAGCTCGTGGCGTTGTCCGGGCCGCACGCCAAGGCCGAGGCGGTGTGGCATTCGCTGGTGCTCGTCACCCCCGGCACACCGTCCGTGGCAGCGGAACTGTGCCGCTTCGCGTCGACGCCCCGGGCGATTCAGGCGATGATGCGCGGCGTGGGCGTCGCGGTGAACCGCTTCCGGCCCTCGGTGCACGTGACGCTCTGGAGCTGACCGGCGGCGTCCAGCAGGTCCCGGAACGTCGCGGCCGGCAGCAGCCGGTCACAGTAGGGCAGGGCCGCGGCCATGCCCGCCACCAGGGGAGCGAAGCCGGGGGCGCCGGCACGTGGGTTCAGCCAGACGATCCGGTGGGCGCGGCGGCTCAGCCGTGCCATCACGGCGGCGAGTTCGTCCGGGGGGTCGCTGTCCCAGCCGTCCGAGCCGATCAGCACCACCGCCCCGCGAACCGCGTCGCCGTGCGGGGACGCGAGCAGTGCCCGCAGGTTCGTCGCGATGCGCGTACCCCCGAACCGGTCGGTCACGGCGGCGCCGGCGTGCGCGATCGCCGCGGACGCCGACGTGTGCCGCAGCGCGACGGTGAGCCGGGTGAGCGTCGTGGCGAAGGCGAACACCTCCGCGTCGGTGCTCACCGCGAAGGCCCGCAGCAGGTGCAGGTACGCGTGGGCCTGGGCCCGCATCGACTCGCTGAGGTCGCACAGCAGCACCACCCGGCGTGGTCGGCGTACCTGTCGCTCGCGGACGACCTCGACGGGCTCCCACGCGGTGCGACGGGCCCGGGCGATCGTCGGACGCAGCGCGACCCGCCGCCCGGCCGGACCGACGGCGTGCCGCCTGGTCCGCCGGGACGGCCAGCGGGCGACGGCCTCGCGCAAGGCGTCGCCGAGCAGCGCGAGCTGGGCGGCGTCGAGGTCCTCGAACGGCCGGTCGGCGAGCCCGGCGAGGGCGCTGGGCCGTCGCTCGGGCAGCCGCACCCCGGCGTCGGAGGGCTCCGCCTCGGCGACGGGCGCCGGCAACGTCGCCCACGGCAGCCCACCACCGTCGCCGATGTCGTCGGTGTCGGCGGGCACCGGCAGGTGCACGTCGTCACGAGCGCCCGGCGGGGCCGCGGACCGGGTGAGCGGCAGCGGCGGCGCGTCGGCGAAGACAGCGGCGAAGACGCGGTCGAAGGCGGCGAGGTCGGCGTGCCGCCGCACGAAGCTGATCCGGGCGGCCCAGTAGAGCGCGGTCGTCTCCCCGGGCGTCCACACGCCGAGCGCCCGGACGAAGTCACCGGCCTCGGTGAGCCCGGCGGGTACGCCGGCCCGCCGCAACCGGTCGGCGAACGCCGTCGCGAACGCCGCGCGGTCGACGCCGCGCAGCAGACCGCCGCTCACCGGCGGGCGACCCACCAGGCGATCATCCCACCGACGACGACGATCCCGACGAGCACCGGCACGAGGCGCTTGACGACGGCCCCACCGGCGATGTCGAGCAGGTCCAGCGTCTTCGGTTCGGCGTCGGCGTCGGCATCCGGTCGACCGGTGGGCGCCGAGACGGCCACGGGGGTGCCGGCCACGGTGGTCCCGGACGGGGTGGCGTCCGCGTCGGCCGCGAGGGTACGGGGCAGGGCCGTGGAGGCGTCGGGCCCGGTCGCGGCGGACGTGGCGCGGTCGGGCGTGGCGGCGACGGCCGGCGCGGGCTCGGATGCGTCAGGCGCGGTGGCCGCGTGCGGGTCGCCGGTCTCCTCTGCCGCCAGCCTCGCTTCGAGGTTGGCGACGAACTGGGCGAGCAGCTTGCCGGACACCTCCTTGATCATGCCGCTGCCGAACTGGGCCAGCCGCCCCGAGATCTTCAGATCGGTGTCCACGTTGACGACTGTGCGCTGACCGTCCGGCCGCAGCTCGGCGGTGACCAGGGCGGACGCGTTCGCCGCCGACCGCCGGTCGCGGCCCTTCGCCTCGATCACCCCCCGGTAGCGCTCCTCGTCCTTCTCGACGAAACGTGCGGTGCCGGCGAACTCGGAGACGACCGGGCCGACCTTGACCTTCACCGTGCCCTGGTGGACGTCGCCGTCGACGCCGGTCAACTGGGCGCCCGGCAGGCACGGCGCGACGCCCTCCAGGTCGGTGAGGATCGCCCACGCCTGCGCGATCGGAATGTCGACGGTGAACTCGTTGGTGATCTTCATGCCGGCCTCTCCTGGTGTGCGCCGAGCGCGGCGGCGACGGCGGCGCGGTCGTCGGGGGTCTTGGCGATGGTGCCGATGGTCCGGACGACGTCGGCGGCGGAGAGGTCGGCGGCGCCGAGCACTGACAGCGCGGCGACCCAGTCGATGGCCTCGGCCATGCCGGGCGCCTTGTCCAGGCCGAGGGCACGTACGTCGCCGACGAAGGCGGTCGCCGTGCGGATCAGCCCTTCGGTGGCGCCCGGCACGGCCCGCCGGACGATCTCGGTGGCCCGGTCCATCTGCGGAAAGTCGATCCAGTGGTACAGGCAGCGGCGGCGCAGCGCGTCGTGCAGGTCGCGGCTGCGGTTGGAGGTGAGCACCACGATCGGCGGCGTGGTCGCGGTGAACGTGCCCAGCTCGGGGATGGTGATCCCGGACTCGCCGAGGAACTCGAACAGCAGCGCCTCGAACTCGTCGTCGGCCCGGTCGATCTCGTCGATCAGCAGCACCGGCGGGACCGGCCCCGGGTGGCGTACCGCCCGCAGGATCGGCCGTTCCTGCAGGAACTCCGCGGCGAACAGGTCGGCGTCGGTGAGCGAGGCGTGCCGGGCCTCGGCCAGCCGGATGGCGAGCAACTGCCGCTGGTAGTTCCATTCGTACAGCGCCTCGCCGGGGGTCAGGCCCTCGTAGCACTGCAGCCGGATCAGCGTCGTGTCCAGCGCCCGCGCCAGCGCCTTCGCCGCCGCCGTCTTGCCGACGCCGGGCTCGCCCTCGAGCAGCAGCGGCTTGCCCAGCTTGAGCGCGAGGAAGACGGCCATCGCCATGCCGTCGTCGGCCAGGTAGTCGACGGCATCGAGCCGGCGCCGAACGGCCAGGGGGTCCTTCACCGCGCCTCGCCCGAGAGTAGCCGCCGGTAGTCCGCGCGGGTGTCCACGTCGATCGGCGCCGGCCCGTCCACAGGTATCTCCGTGACCGGGTACCGGCCGGAGTGCAGCAGCTTCCACACCGCCTTGTCCCCGTGCAGGACACGCAGCTCCGGCAGGACGTCGCGGGCGAACCAGAACGGGTGCCCCAGACCGTCGGCGTACCGGCACACCGCGAGCGGGGTGGTCGCCGCCACGACCCGGCGTACGTCGGCGGCCCGTACGCCTGGTTGGTCGCCGAGCAGGAGCACGAGCCCGTCGGCGCGCGGGTCCACCGCCTGCGCCGCGGCGCGGACCGACGATCCGCAACCAGTGCTGAACTCGGCGTTCTCGACGACCCGGACCCCGGTCAGGTCCACCCGTTCGCGGACCAGGTCGGCGGCGCCACCGAGGGTCACCAGCAACTGGTCGAAGGCGCACGAACGGGCCAGGTCGAGGGTGGCGTCGAGCAGCGTCCGCCCGCGGTACGGCAGCAGCTGCTTGGCCTCGCCGAGGCGTACCGAGGCCCCGGCGGCCAGAACCAGGCCGGTCACGAACACGGCTACGCCGCCACGTGCCGGTCGAGGCAGCCGGGGCAGCAGAACCAGTGGTCGGTGCCGTCGATCCGCACGTGCGGGGTGTCCGGTCCGATCAGGACTGTCATTCCGCACACCGGGTCGACTGCTTGCTGGGGGAGCGCCGCGGGTGGTGCGGGGGAGGAGGCGAGGCCGTCCACCCGCAGCGCCCGCACCACCTCGGCCATGATCGACAGTGCGATCTCCTGTGGTGAGCGCGCCCCGATCTCCAGCCCGGCCGGGGTCCGGACCCGGGCGCGCTCCGCGTCGGACAGCGCCAGTTCGTCGAGCACCGCCGCCCCGCGCTTTCGGCTGGCGACCAGCGCGATGTGCCCCACGCCGGCATCCAGCGCGGCGCGGATGGCGTCCTGCTCGCCCTTGCCGAGGCTGGCCACCACGACCGCTGTCGCGCCGGCGTAGTCGCCGGACATGGCCACCTCGAAGTCGAGGAAGGCCGCCAGGGTGGCCACCGCCGCGCTGATCGGCGTGTCGCCCACCAGACCCAGCACGGGTACCGGTAGCACCGGGCGCAGGAAGATCTCCAGCGCCCCGCCCGAGTGGCACGGGTTGACCACGACCCGTGCCCCCGGCGTCTCGGGAAAGGCGGGCGTGCCGTCCGGCAGGACCCGCAGCAGCAGCGCCTTGCCGTCGCGGAGGGTGTCCAGGGCGGCCGCCCGCACCGAGTTCTCGGCGCACACCCCGCCGACGAAACCCTCGATGGTGCCGTCGGGCAGGATCACCGCGTCGTCGCCGGGCCGGGCCGACGTCGGGTCCTGCGCCCGGACCACCGTGGCGTGCACGAACGGCGCGCGCGAGACGGTCAGATCCTGCGTACGGCGGGCGATAGTCGTCATGGCCACCTCCCCTAGATCGGCGGACGGGCGTTGCCGCGCATCGCGTCCCAGACGCGCGACGGCGTCAACGGCATGTCGGCATGCCGTACGCCGAAGGGTTCGAGCGCGTCGACGATCGCGTTGACGATCGCGGGCGGGGAGCCGACGGTGGCGGACTCGCCCACACCCTTCGCGCCGATCGGGTGGTGCGGGGACGGGGTGACGGTGAAGCCGGTCTCCCAGTCGGGCACCTCCAGCGCGGTGGGCAGCAGGTAGTCCATCAGCGACGCGCCGAGGCAGTTGCCGTCCTCGTCGAACGCGATCATCTCCATCAGGGCCATGCCGACCCCGTCGGCCAGCCCGCCGTGCACCTGCCCCTCGATGATCATGGGGTTGATCCGGGTGCCGCAGTCGTCGACGGCGATGAACCGCCGCACCTTGACCTGCGCGGTGCCGGGGTCGATGTCCACCACGCAGATGTACGCCCCGTGCGGATACGTCAGGTTCGACGGGTTGTAGCAGATCTGCGCCTCCAACCCGCCCTCGACGCCCTCGGGCAGGTCACCGGCGCCGTGGGCCCGCATCGCGATGTCCTGGATCGTCACGCTCTTACCCGGATCGCCCTTGACCCGGAAGGAACCCTTGTCCCACTCCAGGTCGGCGACCGAGACCTCCAGCATGCCGGAGGCGATGATCCGGGCCTTGTCGCGGACCTTGCGGGCCACCAGGGCCGCCGCGGCGCCGGAGACGGGGGTGGATCGGCTGCCGTACGTGCCGAGGCCGAACGGCGTGTTGTCGGTGTCGCCGTGCAGCACGTCGATGTCGTGCGGCGGAATGCCGATCTCCTCCGCGACGATCTGCGCGAACGTCGTCTCGTGCCCCTGACCCTGGGACTGCACGCTGAGCCGGACCACCGCCTTGCCGGTCGGGTGCACGCGCAACTCGCAACCGTCGGCCATGCCCAGGCCGAGGATGTCCATGTTCTTGCGCGGCCCGGCGCCGACGGCCTCGGTGAAGAACGCGATGCCGATGCCCATCAGCTCGCCCCGGGCCCGCTTCTCCTGCTGCTCGCGCCGCAGGTCGGCGTAGCCGGCCATCTCCATCGCCAGCCGCATCGTCGGCTCGTAGTCGCCGGAGTCGTACACCCAGCCCGTCTTCGTCGTGTACGGGAACTGCTCCGGCCGGATGAAGTTCTTCAGCCGCAGCTCGGCCGGGTCCATGCCCAGTTCGTCGGCGAGGCAGTCGACGATCCGCTCGACGAGGTAGACGGCCTCGGTGATGCGGAACGAACAGGCGTACGCCACACCGCCGGGCGCCTTGTTGGTGAAGACCGCCGTCATCTTGCAGTACGCGGCCTCGATGTCGTAGCTGCCGGTGAAGACGCCGAAGAAACCAGCCGGGTACTTCACCGGCGCGGCGGTGCCGTTGAAGGCGCCGTGGTCGGCGAGGACGTTGGTGCGGATGGCCAGGATCCGGCCGTCCCGGGTCGCCGCGATCTCACCACGCATGATGTAGTCGCGGGCGAAGCCGGTGCTGATCAGGTTCTCGAAGCGGTCCTCCATCCACTTCACCGGCTTCCCGGTGACGATCGACGCGACGATCGCGCAGACGTACCCCGGATAGATCGGCACCTTGTTGCCGAAGCCACCGCCGATGTCCGGCGAGATCACCTGGATCTTGTGCTCGGGGATGCCCGCCACCAGGGCGTAGAGGGTGCGGTGCGCGTGCGGCGCCTGCGTGGTGGACCAGAGGCGCAGCTTGCCCTCGACGGCGTCGAAGTCGGCGACCGCGCCGCACGTCTCCATCGGCGCCGGGTGCACCCGCGGATAGACCAGGTCCTGGGTGACCACGACGTCCGCCCGGGCGAACACCGCCGCGGTGGCCGCCTCGTCGCCGGTCTCCCAGTCGAAGCAGTGGTTGTCGGTCTTGCCCTCCAGGTCGTCGCGGATCACCGGGGCGTCCGGTTCCAGCGCGCGGCGGGCGTCGACGACCGGGTCGAGGACGTCGTACTCGACGTCGATCAGCTCCAGCGCGTCCCGCGCCGCGTACGGGTCCTCGGCGACGACGAACGCCACCTCCTGGCCCTGGAAGCGCACCTTGTCGGTGGCGAGGACGGCCTGCACGTCGTTGGAGAGCGTCGGCATCCAGGCCAGACCCTGCTCGGCCAGCATCGCCCCGGTCACTACCGCCTTGACGCCGGGGGATGCCTCGGCGGCGCTCGTGTCGATGCTCAGGATCCGCGCGTGGGCCACCGGCGAGCGGAGGATGGCCAGGTGCAGCAGCCCGGGCAGCCGGACGTCGTCGACGAACCGGCCCCGGCCGCGCACGAAGCGCGGATCCTCTTTCCGCAGCATCCGGCCGTAGCCCACCGGCTTCTGGTCGTTGTCGTGGAAGGTGTCCACGCGCTCGTGCACAGTCGTCATACGACGCTCCCGGCGGGCCGGCCGGCGTTGTCGATCTCGCCGGCTTCGGGTGATTCGGTGGTCTCGGTGACCGCGGCGGCCGCGTTCGCCTCGTGCACGGCGGCCCAGCGCACCGAGCGCACGATGGTGGCGTAGCCGGTGCAGCGGCAGATCTGGCCGGAGATCGCTTCGCGGATCTCCGCCTCGGTCGGGTCCGGGTTGCGGTTGAGCAGCGCCCGAGCGGTCATCATCATGCCGGGCGTGCAGAAGCCGCACTGCAGGCCGTGGCACTGCATGAAGCCCTGCTGGACCGGGTCGAGCTCCGCGCCCTTGGCCAGGCCCTCGACGGTACGCACCTGGTGGCCGCCGGCCATCGCGGCCAGCACGGTGCACGACTTCACCGGTTCGCCGTCGAGCCAGACGACGCAGGTGCCGCAGTTGCTGGTGTCGCAGCCCGAGTGCGTGCCGGTCAGGCCCAGCACGTCGCGCAGGAAGTGCACAAGCAGCAGGCGACCCTCGATCTCCCGGGTGACCTCGACGTCGTTGACGGTCATGGTGACCTGCATGCTCAGCTCCTCGCCCGTTCCACGGCCCGGCGCAGGGTCCGTCTGGTCAGCTCGTCGGCCAGGTGCCGCTTGTAGTCCGCGCTGCCCCGCTGATCGGTGGCCGGATCGCAGCTGCGCGCGGCGATCGCGCCGGCCTGCGCGAAGAGGCTCTCGCTGGGTGTCTGCCCGCGCAGCGCCGCCGAGACCTCCGGGATACCTGTGGTGTTCGGGCCTACGGCGGCCAGCCCGACCCGGGCGTCGGAGATCACGTCGCCGTCGAGCCAGACCGCGGCGCCGGCCGAGACCACCGCCCAGTCGCCGGCCCGGCGTTCCACCTTCTCGTAGGCGCTGCCGCAGCCGGGCCGCACCGGCAGCCGGACCTCGACCAGGATCTCCCCGTCGCCGACGGCCGTCTCGTACGGCCCGACGTGGAACTCCTCCATGGACACCACCCGTTCGGCGCCGCCGGGCCCACGGATCACGCAGCTCGCGTCCAGGGCGGTGCAGACCGCGGACAGGTCCTCCGACGGGTCCGCCTGGCACAGGGAGCCGCCCAGTGTGCCCCGGTTGCGCACCACCGGATCGGCGATCACCCGTTCGGCGTCGGCGAAGATCGGGAAGGCCGCCGTCAGGGTGGCGGACTCCAGCAGCTCCCGATGCCGGGTCAGCGCACCGATGCGTAGCTCGTCCGGGCCCGCCTCGATGTAGCCGAGCTCGTCGTGGAGATCGTTGATGTCGATGAGATAGTCGAAACTGGCCAGCCGCAGCTTCATCATCGGCAGCAGGCTGTGCCCGCCGGCGATCAGCCGTGACGTGCTGCCCAGCCGTTCCATCAGGCTGATGGCGTGGTCCACACTGGTTGCTCGTTCGTACTCGAACGGGGCCGGCACCTGCATATCGCACCTCCGGAAGTCGTCAATGTGGTGCCGGTGCCCGCGGAAGTCAACGCCGACCTAAGCAAGTCCTTAGGTCGGCGTTGACGGTGCCGCTGCTGCTCACGGATCGTGCGGCAATGCGAGACATCGTCGACGGGTTGAGCGCGTGGCGCGCCGCCGGCGTCCGGTTCGCCGTCGCGACAGTGGTGCGGACCTGGAAGTCGGCGCCCAGACCGCCGGGCGCGGCCATGGCGGTCTGCGCCGACGGTGAGGTCGTCGGCAGCATCTCCGGAGGGTGCGTCGAGGGCGCGGTGTACGAGCTGTGCCGGGAGGCGATACGGACCGGACAGGTGCGCACCGAGACGTACGGCGTCGGCGACGACGACGCCTTCGAGGTGGGCCTGACCTGCGGCGGCACCATCGAGGTCCTGGTGCAGCCGGACGTCGTGCTGACCGAGCCCGACGCGGTGCTCGCCGCGATCCGCGCGGGTACGCCGGTGGCGACGGCGTCCGCCGGAATGGCCCAGATGGTGGTCTGGCCCGACCGGGTGGCCGGCACCCTCGGCGACGCCGACCTGGACCGCGCGGTGACGCAGCAGGCCGAGGGGATGCTGGCCCTCGGCACCACCGGAACCGTTCGACTCGGTACGCGCGGGCAGCAGCGGCACGACGAGTTGTCCGTGTTCGTGCAGTCGTACCTGCCGCCACCACGGATGATCGTGTTCGGCGCGATCGACTTCGCCGTCGCGGTGGCCCGGATCGGCCGCTTCCTCGGCTACCACGTCACGGTGTGCGACGCCCGGCCGGTGTTCGCCACCCGCAAGCGCTTCCCCGACGCCGACGACCTCGTCGTGCAGTGGCCGCACAAATACCTGGAGTCGACGGCCGTCGACGAGCGCACCGTGCTCTGCGTCCTCACCCACGACCCGAAGTTCGACGTCCCGCTGCTGGAGGTCGCCCTGCGCACCCGGGCCCGCTACATCGGCGCGATGGGCAGCCGCCGCACCCATACCGACCGGCTGCGCCGCCTGCGCGAGGCGGGCGTGGACGAGGCCGCCCTCGCCCGGCTCTCCTCACCGATCGGACTCGACCTTAGGGCGCGGACGCCGGAGGAGACCGCCGTGGCGATCGCCGCCGAGTTCGTCGCCCTGGCCGCCGGAGGGTCCGGCCGGCGGCTGACGGACCTCGACACCCCGATCCACCACCACTGAGCGGACCAGCGGCGAACGTGTCACCCCCGGCTCAGGCCGAGCGCCTCGTCCACCCGGTCCAGCACCGTCACGTCGTCGTGGCCGACACCGCGCAGCAGGTCGATGGCGGTCGCCCGGATCTGCCCGACGATCATGGTGACCGGCAGCGGCGGATCGGTCCGCAGCAGGCCCGCGGCGATCCGGACCGCCTCCAGCGCCGCCGCGTCGGCCCGCTGCGCGTGCCGGTCGGCGTCGGCGCCGGTGAGGTCGTGGGCCATGGCCTCACCAGCCGACCGTACGGCGGAGGTCAGCGCGCCGATCGCGGCGGCCAGCTCCGGCGGCGTGGCGGTGTGCCGGCGGGTCAGGGTCACGCCGGCCCGGGCCAGCACCCGGATGTTGCGGGCGGCGTAGTCGAGCTGCCGCAGCGTGGCCTCCACCTCGACGAGCTTGCCCAGGTGCCGCCGGCGCAGTCCCAGCCGCAGCGTCTCGCCGGTGGCGAGCACGGCGGCCTGCATCTCGGCGACGCAGTCGTCCACCTGCCGCGCCCGGTCCAGCGCGGCGCGGGCGGCGTCCTCGTCGCAGCCACGCAGCGCCGCGTTGACCTGGTCGAGCAGGTCGGCCAGGTCGGTGTAGCTGCGCCGGGCCTGGGCCACCAGTGGTGCCAGCGGGTCACGGGCGGCCATCAGCTGGCTGGCGGCGAGCGCCACGGCGCCGCCGATGAGCGCGTCGACGAAGCGGAACGGCATCAGCGTCCCGTTCGGCGCGGAGACCACGACCAGGTACATGGCCGAGACGGTGGCCTGCACGACCAGGGCACGGCGGGCCCCGATCACCACGAGCGTCGTGGTGGTCAGCAGCAGCACCAGCAGGACCGTCTCGGTGCCCGGGCCCAGCGCGTACACCAGCAGCTCCGCGACGAGCACGGCGGCTGCCACGGCGAGCAGGATCTCGACGGTCTGCCGCAGCCGTCGCCCGCGGGACTCGCCGAGCACGACGAGCGCGGCGGTCGGCGCGAAGAACGGATCCGGGTGACGGATCACCACCGCCGCCACGATCCACGCGACCACAGCGGCGGCGGTCAGCTCGACCACTGTCATCCCGTCGCCGCGTAACCGCGCGACGGCGTCGCGTACCCAGCTCCGCACCGGTCGTACCCCTCTCGCCGGACAGGCCGGGACCCGGCCGCCGATTGATCTTCCGCGAGGAGGCCCACTACCCCGGCTGTGACCTGCTCAATCGCTGACGCCGGTAGCCGGCGCGGCCGACGACCCGCACCTGCCCGGGGTCAGCGGCGGATGAGGCCGAGTTCGGTGGCGGTGGCGACGGCGGCGGTACGCGACTCGACGCCGAGCTTGGCGTAGATGCGGGCCAGGTGGGACTTGACGGTGCCCTCGGTCAGGTGCAGGCGGGCGCCGATGCTGTGGTTCGACAGACCGTCGGCGACCAGGGCGAGGACCTCGGTCTCGCGCCGGGTCAGGGCGGTGCCCGGCGTACGCAGGCGGTTCATCAACCGGTTCGCGACGGTGGGCGCCAGCGTGGTGCGTCCGGCGGCGGCGGTGCGGACGGCGGCGGCCAGGTCCTCGGGTGGGGCGTCCTTGAGGAGGTAGCCGGTGGCGCCCGCCTCGATGGCGGGCAGGGTGTCGGCGTCGGAGTCGTACGTGGTGACGATCAGCACGCGCGGCGCTTCCGGGCCGGCGGTGATCCGTGCGGTCGCTTCGGCGCCGCCCATGCCCTTGCCGAACTGCAGGTCCATCAGCACGACGTCGATGTCGCCCGCGGCGGCGCGGGTGACGGCCTCCTCGGCGGTGGCGGCTTCGGCCACGACGACCAGGTCGGGTTCGGTTTCCAGCACGGCGCGCAGTCCGGCCCGTACGACCGGGTGGTCGTCGGCCAGGAGGAGGCGGATGGGAACGTCGTCGGTCACGGTCGGCCCTCGGGCTCGGTCCTGGTGGTCGGGGCGAGGGGAAGCTCGGCGGTCAGGGCGGTGCCCCGGCCGGGCGCGGACGCGACGGCCAGGGTGCCGCCGAGGGCGGCCATGCGGGCGCGCATGGCCGCCAGGCCGAAGCCGCCGCCGTCGACGTCGGGAGCGGGCAGCTGTTCCGGGTCGAAGCCGCGCCCGTCGTCGACGACGTGCAGGGCGATGCGGTCGCCGAGATAGCTGAGGGTGACCTCGGCCGTCGTGGCCCGGGCGTGGCGGACCGTGTTCGCGACTGTGGACTGGGCGATACGCAGGAGCGCCACCTCGTGGGCGGTCGGCAGCGACACGGGGTCGCCGGTGAGGTGGAAGCGGGCGGTGAGGCGGTGGCGGGCGCTGGTGGTGCTGCACAGGCGTTCCAGGGCCCCGGCCAGGGTGGTGCCTTCCAGGGTGGGCGGGGTGAGCGCGGCGACGAAGCGGCGGGCCTCGGCGAGGTTGTCCACGGCGACCTGACGGGCCGCGTCGACGTGACCGGAGGCGGCGTCGGGTCGGCCGGGCAGGGCGCGCTCGGCGGCGCGCAGCAGCAGCTGGATGCTGGACAGGCCCTGGGCGAGGGTGTCGTGGATCTCGCGGGCCAGACGCTCGCGCTCGGCGAGTACGCCGGCGGTGTGCTCGGCCCGGGCCAGGTCGGCCCGGGTGGCGGTGAGTTCCTCGATCAGCTGCCGGCGCTGTTCGCTCTCCCGGTACAGGGCCTGGTATCCCCACACCACCCCGACGGCGACGGCGGCGCCGAGCGCGGGACCGATCACCGTGGCCGGGGTGAAGGAGCCGGTGTGGGCGCCGAACCCGGCGACGGCCGCCACGGCGGTGACGATCACGGCGGTCAGGCCGGCGCGGCGCGGCAACAGGTGGAGCTGGAGGAAGTACAGCGGGAACGCCACCCAGATCGCGTCGGGGGACAGGCCCAGCAACACCAGCCACACGGCGCCGACAGCGGCCAGCCACCACGCGGCGGCCCGCCGCGAGCGCCGGATGCGGGGGAGGAGCGGCCCGACGGCGTACGCCAGACCGCACGCCACCGCCACCGCCACGATCGATCCGGCGTGCGGCCGGTCGTCGGCCACCGCCCGGCCCGCGGCCAGGACGAGCAGGCCGATGATCAGCAGGTGCAGGCACCAGGCCAGGGCTCGGGTGGTCGGGGTCAGGGCAGGGGCAGCGGTGCTCACAGTGCGTCCCACGTTACCGACGCCGGCGCCCCGGGGGCCTCTATCGAAAGTTAGAACCCGGGCGCCGCCTTTCGGCCCGCGAAGTGCTGTCCCACGCCAGACGCGCACACCGGCGCCGGCCGCGATCGTGGATGCATACCGTTCCACCGCCCGAAAGGACAGGCCACTGCCGTGTTCGTCGCCTGGAGAGACCTGAAGTTCGCCAAGGGGCGCTTCGCCCTGATGGGGACCGTCATCGTGCTGATCACCCTGCTGGTCGGGCTGCTGTCCGGGCTGACGGCCGGACTGGGCCGGCAGAACATTTCCGCCATCACCGGCCTGCCCGCCGACAGGATCGCCTTCCAGGCGCCCGGCGACGGCCAGGACGTGTCCTACTCCAACTCCACTGTCACCGAGCGGCAGTGGCAGCAGTGGGCCGAGGCCCCCGGAGTGACCGGCGCCGAACCGCTGGGCATCACCACGACCAGGGCCACCGCCGGAAACCGGAGCGTCGGGGTCTCCGCCTTCGGCGTCCGGCCCGGCTCCCGCCTGGCCCCCGACAGCGGCCGGATCGACGACCGCTCGGCGGTGCTGTCCACCAAGGCCGCCGACGACCTCGGTGTGCGGGCCGGCGACTCCGTCACCCTGGCCGGGCAGCAACTGACAGTGGCGGCCGTACGCGGCGACGCCTCCTTCAGCCACACCCCCGTGGTGTGGATCAGCCTGGACGTGTGGCAGAAGAGCGCGCCTCCCACCGGCACCGGTGACGGCAGCCAGACGGCCACCGTCGTCGCCCTCACCACCACCGCGGACGCCGACCTGGGAGCCACCGACCGGCAGGCGGGCACCAGGACGGTCTCCGTGGCCGACTCGCTGTCCGCGATCGGCTCCTACACCTCCGAGAACGGCTCCCTGCAGCTGATGCGCGGCTTCCTGTTCGCCATCTCCGCCCTCGTCATCGGTGCCTTCTTCACCGTCTGGACCATCCAGCGCAGCGGCGACGTCGCAGTGCTCAAGGCACTCGGCGCCCCCACCGCCAACCTCCTCAAGGACGCCCTCGGACAAGCCGTCGTCCTGCTCACCGGCGGCACCCTGCTCGGCACCGGCATCGCCGCCGCGCTCGGCGCCCTCGTCGCCGGGTCCACGGTGCCGTTCCTCCTCACCCCGGTGACCGTCCTCCTTCCCGCGGCCGTGATCGTCGTCCTCGGCGCCCTCGGCGCCGCTCTGGCCATCCGCCGCATCACCTCCGTCGACCCGCTGACCGCCCTGGGGAGCGCCCGATGAGCCTGAACCTGACCGACGTCACCCTCACCTACCCCGACGGCGAGGGCCGCCTGACCGCCCTCGACCGCGTCACCCTTGACGTACCCAAGGGCAGCCTGACCGCCGTGATCGGCCCCTCCGGCTCCGGCAAGTCCAGCCTCCTCGCGGTCGCCGCGACCCTCATCACCCCCGACTCCGGCACCGTCACCATCGACGGCACCCCCACCACCGGAATGACGCGGGGCGAACTCGCCGACCTGCGCCGCCACAAGATCGGCATCGTCTTCCAGCAGCCCAACCTGCTGCCCTCCCTCACCGCCGCCGAGCAGCTCCAGGTGATGGCCCAGATCGACGGCCGTCCACCGGCCGGAGCCCGTACCCGCGCCGTGGAACTCCTCGACGCGGTCGGCCTCGCCGGTCAGGCCGACCGCCGGCCGCACCAGCTCTCCGGCGGCCAGCGCCAGCGCGTCAACATCGCCCGCGCCCTGATGAACGACCCCACAGTCCTGCTCGTCGACGAACCCACCAGCGCCCTCGACCACGAACGCGGCGCCGCCGTCATCGACCTGATCACCCGCCTCACCCACCAGCAGACCACCGCCACCGTCCTGGTCACCCACGACCGCACGAACCTCACCACCGTCGACCAGATCGCCGAGGTCCACGACGGCCGCCTCCACCTTCCGGCACCGGCCCGCTGAGATACGGGTCGGAGGTGGTGCCTGCTGTACCCGGACTGGGCAGCCCGCTGGATGGTCGCCGTTCCCCCAGCTCAATAGCGTTTCTGGTGCGCGCAGTTCCTGCCGAGCACACGGAGAGAGGCCACCAGAATGGGACAGACCGTCGAACCGGCGGTACGCGTCGAACAACTCACCCGCGTGTACGGCGCCGGCCGCAACCAGGTGACCGCGCTCGCGGGCGTCGACGTCAGCTTCGGCCGGGGAACCTTCACCGCGGTGATGGGACCGTCGGGCTCCGGCAAGAGCACGCTGCTGCAGATCGCGGCCGGGCTCGACCGCCCCACGAACGGCCGGGTGGTCCTCGGCGGCACCGACCTGTCCGGGCTGTCCGAGACGCGCCTGACCGAGCTGCGGCGTACCCGGATCGGGTTCGTCTTCCAGGCGTTCAACCTGATCGGCGCGCTCACCGTCGAGGAGAACATCGTGCTGCCCCTGCGTCTGGCCGGCGTCCGTCCGGACCGGGCCTGGCTGACCCATGTGGTCGAGCGGGTCGGCCTCGCCGACCGGCTGCACCACCGGCCGGCGGCGCTCTCCGGCGGCCAGCAGCAGCGGGTGGCGATCGCCCGGGCGCTGGCCACCCGCCCCGAGGTCATCTTCTCGGACGAGCCCACCGGCGCCCTCGACTCGCGTACCGCGACGGAGGTGCTGACGCTGTTACGCGCGGTCGTGGACGAACACGGGCAGACGGTGGTGATGGTGACCCACGATCCGATCGCCGCGTCGTACGCGGACCGGGTCCTCGTGCTGGCCGACGGCGCGATGGTCGCCGACCTCCCGCAGCTCGGCGCCGTCCGGATCGCCGAGCACCTGGCGTCGCTGGACGGGCGGGTCCTCCGATGACCGGCCTCGCCGCCCGCCTGCTGCGGCACCGCACCGGCCCCGCCGCCGCGACCCTGCTGGCCCTGATCGTCGGCGTGCTGATCCTGGTGGCGATGGGCACGCTCGTCGAATCGGGGCTGCGGTTCCGCCCAGAGCCGCGGCTCTGGGCGAGTGCCGACGTGGTCGTCGCCAACCGCACGATCAGCCACACGTTCCGGGAGTTCGACGGTGACACCACCACGAGTACCGTGGCGCTGCCCGAGGGCGGCACCGTGGACGCCGACCTGGTGGACCGGATCCGCCGGGTGCCGGGCGTCGTGGCCGTCACCGGCGACGACCGGGTGCCGATCGGCTCACCCGCAGCCGTGGGACACGGCTGGGACACGTACGTCTTCACCGGTCGTCGCCTCGCCGCGGGCGCCGCGCCCCGGACCGACGACGAGGTGGTGGCCGACACCCGGCTCGGGGTGTCGCCCGGCGACTCCATCGAGCTGGTCGTCGGCGGAATCAACCGGTCGTACCGGGTGAGCGGAACCGCCGAGACCGGTACGGCGGCGGTGTTCTTCACCGACGCGCAGGCCGCGCGCCTGTCCGCCCACCCGGGCCGGGTGGACGCGATCGGCGTACGGATGGCGCCCGGCGCCGACCTCGGCGCGGTGCGCGAGATCGCGTCGGCGGCCGGCGCCACGACGTACGCCGGAAAGGACCGCGGGAAAGCCGAGCAGTCGGAGAACCTGGCCGCCCAGAGCCTGCTGGTCGGGGCCGGGGCGGCCTTCGGCGGGTACGTCGTCCTGCTGATCGTGTTCGTGGTGGCCGGCACCATCGGGCTGTCCGTCCGGCACCGTCGACGTGACCTGGCGTTGCTGCGCGCGGTCGCCGCCACGCCGGGGCAGGTGCGCCGCATGCTTGTCGCCGAGGCCGCGCTGCTCGCCCTGGCCGGCTCCGCGATCGGCGGCCCGGCCGGCCTGCTGGCGGCCCGCTGGGTGCACGGCGAACTGGTCGGGCGCGGGTTCGTGCCGGCCGGCTTCCCGATGGCGGGCGGTCTGTTCGCGGTGCCGGCCGCCATCGGTACGGCCGTCCTGGTGGCGGTGGTCGCCGCGCTGATCGCCGCGCGCCGGGTCACCGCCATCAAGCCGATCGAGGCGCTCGGCGAGATCGCCGTCGAGCCCCGGCGCAGCGGCCCGGCACGGATGATCGCCGGCGTGCTGACGCTGATGGCGGCCGGCAGCGCCGGGGCGTTCACGCTCGGCGGCGCCGGGTCGGCCGGGGCGTTGGCCGGCGCGGTCGGCATGCTCTACCTGTTCGTCATCGCGGTGGCGCTGCTCGCACCGATGATCAACGCCTACGCGGCACGCCTGCTCACCCCGGTGCTGCCGCGCATCTGGCGGGCCGGCGGCTACCTGGCCGCAGCCAACCTGCGGGCCAACGCGCAGGGCATGGCCACCGTCCTGACCGCCCTCGTGCTGTCCGTCGGGTTCGGCGGCTCGGTCTGGTTCCTGCAGGACAACCTGGAACGGCAGACCGCCACGCAGAGCAGCGCCGGAACGCTCGCCGAGCGGGTGCTCACCGCTCCGGGCGGACTGCCGGCGGACGCGGCCCGGGAGATCCGCGAGCTGGCCGGGGTGCAGGCTGCCACCGGGGTACGCCGCACCCAGGTCGTGGTGCGGGCGCTCGGCGGCATCGAGCCGGTCGGCGCGCAAGCGGTCGACCCGGAGGGCCTCACGTCGACGATGGACCTCACCGTGCGCAAGGGCGCCCTGGCTGACCTGCGCGCCGGTACCGTCGCACTGTCCACGATGCAGGCGTCCTCGTCCGGCTGGGACGTCGGCGACAAGGCGGAACTCTGGCTGGGCGACGGCGCCCCGGTCACGTTGGACGTGATCGCGATCTACGACCGTGGCCTCGGCTTCGGCGACGTCACGGTGGCCGCCGAGACGGTCGCCGGGCACACCGCGGCGAACACCGTCGACGAGGTGCTGGTCCGCGGCGGCCCGGACGCCGGCACCGCGTTGGCCACGTGGGCGGCGGCGCGGCCCGGCACCGAGATTCTCGACGCCGCCACCCGTACGCGCCTGCTCAGCACCGATCTGGCGCTCGGCGCCTGGCTGAACCGGCTGCTGATCGGCGTGATGGTCGGGTACGCGGCGCTGGCGGCGGCCACCACGATGGTGATGGCGGCGCTGGCCCGCCGCCGCGAGCTGGCGTTGCTGCAACTCGTCGGGGTCACCCGCCGTCAGATCCGCGGAATGGTCCGGGCCGAACAGGCCGGGTTGCTCGGCACCGCGGTGCTGATCGGCGCGACGATCGCGGTGCTGACGCTGGCCGCGATCGTCAACGGACTGACCGGCAGCCCGATCCCGTACGTGCCGCCGCTCGGGTGGGCGGCGGTGCTCGGCGGTACGGCACTGCTGGCGCTGGTGAGCACGGTGTGGCCCGTCCGGCGGCTGCTCGGCGCTCCGCCGATCGACAACATCGGCCTGAAGGAGTAGGTCCATCGGGACGTGCGGCAGCCTGATCGTCAGGGCGTCGAACTACAGGTGTCCGCCGGCTGCTTCCGCCTTGCGTTCCTCGGCCAGGACGGTGGCGCTGACCTCGTGCACGAACGCCCGGACCTCGTCGAACCGACCGGGATCGCTGTCGTGGCCGGAGTCGTACCACCAGTCGCGCGCCCAGACGATCAGGTCCGCCCATCGCGGCAGGTCGCCGGCGGTCTGCTGGGCGGCCTGCCGCTTGGACAGTTGCCGCCCGTCGCACAGGCGCTGGTAGGCGCGGCAGAGCGTGAGCACCGCGTACGACTGGGCTCCGGGTGGGGTCATGTCGAGCACCCAGTCCGGCCAGTCGCGCACGTGGTCCCGCAGGGCGGCGCGCACGAGGCCGGGTTCGACGGCGGGCAGCAGCTCGCCGGCCGGCGGTCCCAGCAGCGTACGGCCGTAGTCGTGCACGGCGGCCCAGGTCACGACGCGGTGGGTGGTGGCGGGCAGCAGGTGCAACGACTCCCCGGGACTGATCCGGGCGATCACGTGGTCCCGGCCGGGAACGAGGCGTACCGCGTCCAGTGACACGTATTCCACCTCGATCCGGCCGGCCCACAGCGGGTGCCGCCGGTCGAGGTCCGCGTGCAGTTCGGCGAGGACGCCGAGGAGCTTCCCGTCCGGGTCACTCGCGAGCACCGCGAGCAGGTCGAGGTCGCTGCGGTTCATGTCGAAGTCGCCTGCCACGAGCGACCCGTGCAGGTACAGGCCGAGAAGGTCGTCCGTCAGCGTGCGGCGCCACGCCTCGCGGAGGTCGGAGAGAACCGTGTCGGGTGGGACCACCGGGTGATCCTGCACGGTGGGTCGCCGCGGGGCCACCGATAAACCGGCCCGCACCGCCGGTCGTGCCTACGTGCTCGGCGGGTTGCGGTGCCGCTCGGCGAGGCCCGACGCGATCTGCCGCTGTGCGTCGTGCCGGTGCTGGTCGGCGCCGGCCTGGCGAACCGCGGCCGGATCCTCGTCCGACGGGTGCCTCGTCCGGTCGCGGCGGGCGACGAAGACGACGAGCGCGAGCACCACCACCACGATCACCGCGAGCGACACCAGCATCGTTCTCATGCCATCGACGCTACAGCGTACGCGCCAGCCCCGCCGTGGTGACGGTCGGAGGGCTGCTCCGTTCGCCGCAGGACGGCAGGCTCACGTGTCGTGATCGATGACGTCGCGCAGGGAAGCCGGGCCGTTCCGCCGATGACCGACTCCCGGCCCGGCGAATGAACGCCCGGTCTTCCCGGGGCGTCATTCGCCGGCTCGTTCGGTCCCTTTTGGCCGCCCCAGCACTGCCTCACCGATGACGGCGCCGGTTCGGATGCCCTCTCCCAGTCCCGCGGTCGTCGCGAAGCCGCCACCCATCGGGCAGAAGGACAGCCCTCGATCGGCGCTCACCAGGGCCATGGCCTGGAGCGCGGCACCTACCTCTTTCAACGCGGTCGCATAGACTATGGAGTCGTAGGAACGGGCGGGGCGGGCGTAGTCGAGCACGAACAGCACCATCGCCTGAATCGACGTGTGCGGGATGCCCGTCAATCGATGGGCGAGGCCCAACCACCGGTCGATCGCCGGCGCGGGTCCTGACGCCGGCGCGAGTTCGTGGCTCACGGCGTCGTATTCATATGCCCCGCGTTCCAGGTCATGGGCCGAAGCCGCGATGACGACGGCGGACAGCCCCGACAGCGCCCCGCCGGTCGGCATCGAACGCCACGCTCGCTCGCTCGCGACGGTACGCTCCAAGCGGCGAATCCGAAGTGACGCATCGAGGACGGCGCTGATCTCCGCGCTCCCGATGGGCGGACCGCCATGGTCGCGCAGCGATGACCTGGCGGAAATCGCCTCCTGGAGCGTCATGCCCTCCTGTGAGCGGTCGTCGTGGCCGAGAGCGATGCGCTCCGCTGTCATCGGGCGCCTGACCGGGTTGTCGATCTCCCAGTGAGTTGTTCCGATCTTGGCACCGTACAGCCCGAAGCTCGTGTCCAGGCGCGTCGCCCCGTGGAAGAGCGAGTCGTGAAACTCCCACTCCTCCGAATGCTGGTTCCGCCCGGTGACCAACAGGCCGGCCCGGCTCAGCAGGTCGAGCAGTTCGCTCTCCGGGGCAGAGTCGACCTCGACATCCGCCCGTGCGATCAGACGTGCGGCGAACTCGACGGCCCATGTCGAGGTCAGGACGACGCGATCTGCCGAGTTCCCGCCGGCCAGTTCCGGCCCGTCGGGACCGAAGCGCATGTGGGCCGACGGAAGGGCGCGAACCGGCCGCACGTACGGCGACGGCGGGGAGTGGCGGACCCGGCGGGTGCCCGGTTCATGCCGCGCGAGTACGTGCTGTTCATGGACGACTTCTACGCCGAGGACGCCGCGGGCGTCGAGTTTGGCCAGCTCCTCGCCACCTCGCGAGGTGAGCTCCCGGGCGGACGACAGCCCGCCGACGGCCGCGACGATCTCCCTGCCGACCTCGGGCGGCATGCGGACGGTCATCCGGCGGCCGCTGTGGGTCAACGCGAGGCCGTCGGCGTCCGGTTCGATGCTCCACCCCGCTGCCGGGGCCCAGCGCCTCATGAGGTCGACCCGATGGGCGGAAGGACTGTGCCCGGAGCGGAGGACACCGCCATTCCGTGTAGCCGCGACAGTGTGTCCAGGCGAACGAGACGCCCGGCCTGGATCACGGCTTCGACCTCTCTGCACGCGGATATGTCGACGAGCGGATTCGCGCGGAGCAGAACGACGTCTGCCATCGTGCCGTCGCACAGGGAGCCCAGATCCGGACGACGGAGGGCCTCGGCTGCCCTGCACGTCGCCGCCGCGAGCGCTTCGTGCGGGGAGGCGCCCCAGTCAACCATGGCCTCCAGCTCGGACGGCAGGGAGTCGAAACCCACCCCGGCGGCTCCGGCGTCCGTCCCCGCGATGAGTGTGACGCCGGCCGCCAGAGCTCGCTCGAAGCTGCGTCGTGCCTCCGGGAGTTGCCTGACGGCCATCTCCACCAGACTTTTGCCTCCCTGCCGGATCCAGAGCTGCGGCCGCCTCACTATCGATTGGAGCGCTACAGCGGTGGAGCAGAGGGCGGTGCCTTGTTTCGACATCGCACCGGCAGCGGCCTCCGATATCGCGAAGCCGTGCTCCAAGGTGTCGCAGCCGGCTTCCACGGCCGCGTCGATCGAACGCTCCGAGAAGTTCGCGTGTACGGCTACGGGGATGTCCAGCCAACGGGCCTCGGCGACCGCCTCCCTCAGTTCCTCCGGCCGGAGTTCCATCCGGCGCGCCGCGCTGCGCATCACCAGCTTGATCACATCCGCGCCGTCGGCGGCGTTTCGACGCACGAGCGCGCCGATGGATCCGGCTCCTTCGGATTCGACACCGAGCCAGCTTCCGTGCCCGCCGACTGCGGTGATGACCGGACCGGCGACGAACGGCCTGGCCCCGACGAACAAGTCCCGGGCCCAGGCGTTGCGGATGGAGTACCCGAGGTCACGCGGAGCACCCAGGTCGCGGACCGTCGTGATCCCACTGCGCAGCGCGGTCGCCAGATTCGCGACAGCCGTCAGCGTCATGGTGGTGGCCGAGATGTCCGACCAGCTCGACGCGGTCCGGCCATGAGGATCGCTGGTCGCGTGGACGTGCATGTCGATGAGCCCGGGAACGGCGAACAAACCGGTGCCGTCGAGGTGTGGGAGATCGGCATCTGCGGTGGTGCGTGTGCTGACTGAACCGGAGATGATCGACAACGAGCCGAGGGTGGTGGTGCCGGAATCCGGATCGATGACGGTGCAGCCGGCAATGGTGAAATCCGCGGTCGGCGTGGCCGTCACGACGATCCTTCGAAGACGCGGGCAGCGCGCACTGCCTCTCCGTGCCATCCCCGCGCGCGCGACAGATTCACGGCCAGGTCCACCAGTTCGTCCGCCTCCCGGCCGCGGCCGGCCATGTGGTGCCAGCGCGCCAGCTCTGCCAGCGCGAGGATCCGGGCGCCCAGGTAGGCGTGCCGGCCGGTGCCCGTATCCACAGGCGACGTCATGGCGTCGGTCGCCTGACGGACGGCAGCGAGCAGCCATGACTCCGGGTCTGGAGCGATGCCCACCAGCGCCTCGAGCGCGTTCGCCTCGTCCTCGGGCACCTCGCGGGAAGCGGCTAGGGCGATTCCCGGCGCGAGGTAGGCGTAGACCGGCTCACGGTGGGCGCCGGTAAGTCGAACGTGGTCGAAGTATCGTCCTGTCGCTTGAAGGGCGGCGCGGGCCGAGTCGTGACGTGCGGCAGCGAACGCCTGGTGCGACAGGATGAAACCGAACTGGCGGAACGCCTTCGAGGCGAGTTCGGTGTCGCCGCCGTCGCGAACCTGACGGAGGAGATCTGTCGCGTGCTCGTACGAGGACCAGGCGCCCGCGACGTCACCGGATGCCAACTGGACGTATCCCATGTTGTGCCACGACTGGGCGGCAGCCATCAGATCTCCGGTGCCGAGGCGCACCTGGATCGCCTCGCGGAAGTCGTTCACGGGCGGATCGTCGTCGAAGTGGTGAAACCGCCATACGCCGATGGAGTGGCAACATGCGGCGAGAGCCGACAGGGCCTCCGAATCACGGAGAAGATGTCTCGCTGTCTCCGCCAGCTTGATTGCCTCCGCCCCTCTGCCCTGCTTCTCCACCGCCCACGCCGTGTTGAGCAGTGCTCGCCCCTCCCCGGCGACATTCGCGGAAGCGGCGCATTCCGAAGCGGTCCGGGAAAACCGTTCCTCTGCCTCGACGTAGCGAGCGGGATCGTCCAGACCTAGCTGAGCTGGCGTGAACAAGGGCGGTCACCTCGACGTCGTCGACTGATTGCTGAGATTGACGCCGATCGTAGCGTTCGGGTGGCTTGTTCACGAGGGTGTGCGACCTGTCGGCAGTTGATGCGCGCCGTGCCTGTGAGGCACGTTCACCACCCACTTTCGCGTCCGTCATCCTCCTTGCCGCCGCCATCGGCCGAACGGCGCGATGGGCTACACTGGCCCGGAAAGGCGTCGATAGGGACGAGTACCACTGCACGCAGCCAGCAGAGACCCGGGGATGGTGGAAGCCCGGGGGTGTGCGCAGCGGGAAGATCACCCTGGAGCCGTCGGAAGAAAGGCGTCACGCCGAGTAGACCCGACCACAACTTAACGAGAGGGCCGCGCGCTGTGGCCAAGGAGGGTGGTACCGCGGGGCCCGGGCCTCGTCCCTCCACCGAAGTTCGGTAACCGCTTCGTTGGAGGATCCATGTACCGCGCTGTGCCCGCGCAGGCGAGCTTTCCCGATATCGATCACGGCATCCTCAAATTCTGGAGTGATCGTAAGGTCTTCGCCCTCAGCCTGGAAAGATCGCAGGGGCGGCCGGAATGGGTCTTCTACGAGGGGCCCCCAACGGCGAACGGTATGCCAGGGGCGCACCACATCGAAGCCAGAGTGTTCAAGGACGTCTTTCCCCGGTACAAGACGATGAAGGGCTTCCATGTCGCGCGGAAGGCCGGCTGGGACTGCCACGGACTTCCGGTGGAACTGGCTGTCGAGCGCGAACTCGGCTTTTCCGGTAAGCGCGACATCGAGGCCTTCGGTATCGCGGAGTTCAACGCCCGGTGCCGCGAGTCGGTGACCCGGCATACCGACGAGTTCGCCCGGCTGACCGAACGCATGGGCTACTGGGTCGATATGGACGACGCCTACCGGACGATGGACCCGGAATACATCGAGTCGGTGTGGTGGTCGCTGAAGCAGATCTTCGAAAAAGGGCTGCTCGTCGAGGACTTCCGCGTGGCGCCCTGGTGTCCTCGTTGCGGGACGGGGCTGTCCGATCACGAGCTCGCCCAGGGGTACGAGGTGGTCACCGACCCGTCGGTGTTCGTGCGGTTCCCACTCACCTCGGGCCCCCTGGCGGGCCAGGCTTCCCTGCTCGTGTGGACCACGACCCCATGGACGCTGGTCTCCAACGTCGCGGTCGCGGTCAATCCCGACGTCACCTACGTCGTAATGACCGACGGCCAGGAGCAGCTCGTTGTCGCGGAGGCGCTGGCGGGCAGCGCACTCGGTGAGGGATGGACCGTCGTCGGCGACTCCTTCAGTGGCAAGGACATGGAACGCTGGACCTACCGGCGGCCATTCGACCTGGTCCAGGTCGAGGACGCGAACTTCGTCATCCTCGGGACGTACGTGACGACCGAGGACGGCACCGGCCTGGTGCACCAGGCGCCGGCATTCGGCGCTGACGACCTCGCCGCGTGCCGTGCGTATGGTCTTCCGATGGTCAACCCCGTCCGTCCGGACGGCACGTTCCAGTCCGACCTCGCGCTCGTCGGCGGCACGTTCTTCAAGAGTGCCGACGCGGTCCTGGTGGCGGATCTCGCCGAGCGTGGACTGCTCTTCCGCGAGGAGGCGTACGAGCACAGCTACCCGCACTGCTGGCGTTGTCACACGGCGCTGTTGTACTACGCGCAGCCGTCCTGGTACATCCGCACCACGGCCATCCGGGAAGCGCTGCTGCGCGAGAACGAGGCGACGACCTGGCAGCCGCAGAACATCAAGTACGGCCGCTACGGGGACTGGCTGAACAACAACGTCGACTGGGCGTTGTCCCGCAGTCGGTACTGGGGCACGCCGTTGCCTATCTGGCGCTGCCCGGACAACCACCTGACCTGCGTCGGCTCGCTGGCCGAGCTGAGCGAGCTGGCCGGGACCGACCTGTCCGAGCTGGATCCCCACCGTCCCTATATCGATGACGTCACCTTCGACTGCCGATGCGGCGCCACCGCGCGCCGGGTGCCCGAAGTCATCGACGCGTGGTACGACTCGGGCTCGATGCCTTTCGCGCAATTCGGGTATCCGCACAAGAACGTCGAACTCTTCGAGAAGCGGTACCCGGCGAACTTCATCTCGGAGGCGATCGACCAGACCAGGGGATGGTTCTACACCCTCATGGCGGTGGGCACCCTCATCTTCGACAAGTCGGCCTACGAAACGGTCGTCTGCCTGGGCCACATCCTCGCCGAGGACGGCCGCAAGATGTCGAAACACCTGGGGAACATCCTCGAACCCATCCCGCTGATGGACGAGCACGGTGCCGACGCGGTGCGCTGGTTCATGGCCGCTGTCGGTTCCCCGTGGTCAGCCCGGCGCGTCGGGCACAACACGCTTCAGGAAGTCGTCCGCAAGACTCTTCTGACCTACTGGAACACCGTGTCCTTCGGGGCGCTGTACGGCCGTGCCGCCGGCTGGTCGCCGTCGGCGGCAGATCCCGCGCCCCGTAGCCGCCCGCTGCTGGACCGATGGCTGTTGTCGGAGCTCAACAGCCTGGTACGCGACGTGGACGCCGCGATGGAGCGCTTCGACACCCACGAGGCCGGCCGGCTGCTGTCCACGTTCATCGACGATCTTTCCAACTGGTACGTTCGCCGCAGCCGCCGGCGTTTCTGGCACGGCGACCCGGCCGCCCTGGCCACGCTCCACGAGACGTTGTCCACCCTGACGCTCCTCCTCGCGCCGATCACACCGTTTGTGACCGAGCGGGTATGGCAGGACCTGGTGGTTCCGGTCACGCCCGGTGCGGCGGAGTCCGTGCACCTCGCCGCATACCCCACCGGCGACCTGTCCCTGATCGACCCGGAACTGTCGGCGCAGATGCTTCTCGTGCGTCGGCTCGTCGAACTCGGCCGCTCCGCCCGCGCCGACTCCGGCATCAGGACGCGCCAGCCGCTGTCCCGCGCGGTCGTGTCCGCGGCAGGTTTCGCCGACCTGCCGGCGGAACTCCTCGCCGAGATCGCGTCGGAGCTCAATGTCGTCTCGGTGGCACCCATCACGGCCACCAGCGGTTCACTCGTGGACACGACGGTGAAGGCGAACTTCCGCCCCCTGGGCAAGAGGTTCGGCAAGGCGGTCCAAGGCGTCGCCGCAGCGATTATGGCGGCCGAGCCGACCGCCCTCGCCAACGCCCTCCGTACGAGAGGTGAGGCGACCGTCGACGTGGACGGTGAGGCGGTGGTCGTCACGGTGGACGAGGTCGTCATCACCGAGACTCCACGCGCCGGATGGGCGGTCGCCAACGACGCAGGTGCGACGGTGGCGCTGGATCTGGACATCACGCCGGAACTCCGCCTCGCCGGGATCGCGCGGGACGTGATCCGCCAGATCCAGGAGGCCCGCAAGTCCACCGGCCTGGAGGTCGCCGATCGCATCGAACTCCGCTACGAGGCGACCGCTGACACCCTGACGGCGTTGACGGAGCATCAGAAGCTGGTGGCCGACGAGGTGCTCGCGACGGACTTCACCCTCGGGCGGCCGACGTGGGCAGACGCGACGTCCTTCACCGACGAGACGCTCGGCCTGACGTTCTGGCTGCGTAAGGCATGAGGAGCTCCGGGGCCACGAGCACGCCGCCCGTTCGGCCGTGCGTCGTGGCCCCGGCCCTTCGTATCGGCCGGCGGCGGGCCGAGCGGCGGGTCAGCGAACCCCGTGGACGTCCGTGGCCAGAACACTGAACCGCCCGGTGTGGAACACCAGTGCGTCGGTGCGGTCGCCGTGGCCGATGTCCAGCACCGAGCCGAGGAATATGGAGTGGTCACCGCCCTCGTACACGGCGGCGAGCTCGCACTCCACCCAGCCGAGGTTGCCCTCGATGATGGGGGAGCCGGTGTGCTCGCCGGGCCGGAAATCGACGGTACGGAACTCCCGCTCGTCGCGCGGCCGGCTGGGACTGGCGAAGTAGCGCGCCAGTTCTTCCTGTCCTGCGGCGAGGATCGACACCGCGAACATCCCGTTCGCCAGAATTGTGCTGTGCATCGCGGCGGACTGCTTCACGCACACCAACACCATCGCCGGGTCGAGCGAGACCGACGTGAACGCGTTGGCGGTCATGCCGTGCGGGAGTTCCCGCCCGGACGTCACCACCGTGACGCCCGTGGCGAACGCACCCATCACCGCCCGCATGTCGACGTGACGGTCGCCGCCGCAGCGGTCGCGGGACACGGGCTTCTGCTTCGCGGCTGTCACCGTTCACCTCTTCCGTCAGCCACCGGGGCCGTCAGCACGTCGCGCATCGTCCACAGCGCTCCCTTCCCCGTCAGGTGAGTGGTCGGCGGCATGCGCGCACCGGCCTCGGCTCAGTCGCCGGAGCCGGCATCGATCGCCGACCGGGTGGAACTCCTCGCCACTATCTGTTCGGCGGTCGCTCGTATCGTCAGCCAGCCGACGTTCGCGGGGTCGTCGAAGCCGGCGTCGGGGAAGGTTCCTTCCAGCCGCGCCAACAGCTCCACTGCGAGGAGGGAGTCTCCACCCGCCGCGATGAAATCGTGGTCGACGTCCACCGCATCCGTCTCCAGCAGTTCCCGCCAGAATCCGCTAACTGTTTCGAGTACCTCAGACGAATCCACGTCGCTCTCCTCAGCGAAGCTCCGAAAGCGTGCCCTCGCCGCGCGCGATCGAATTCTTTAAATCGTTCTTCAGGATCTTGCCGTTCTCGGTCGCGGGCATCGATCCGACAGCGAACACGCGGCGCGGTATCTGCTTCGGTGGCAGACGCTCGAGCAGGTGCACGCGAATGTCGTCCAGGCTCGTCCGGCCCGGCCGGAGCACCACGACCGCGGCGACGTACTCACCCAGCCGGGGATGCGGGAGTCCGAGCACGGCCGCGGCCTCGACCATCGGGTGCGAGAGGAGGGCGATCTCGACCGGGCGTGCCGAGAGCTTCTCCCCGCCGACGTTGAGGACGTCAGAGACGCGGTCGCTCAGATGCAGGTTGCCCTCCTCGTCGAGATGACCGATGTCTCCGGTCGCCGTCCAGCCGTCCGGAAGGAAGGTTTTCGAGGGCACTGAGTCGTGCAGGTAGGAGCGGCGTCCGCGGAACCGCGGACAGGACATCTCCACGCGGCCGTGGACGCCCGGGCCGACGACGAGCCCCGTCTCCAGGCTCCTGATGCGGATCCGGGTGCCTCGTGCCGGTCTCCCGACGACATCGGGATCCGCGCCCGCTGACGGCATCTCCACCATCGCGGGCCAAGCCTCGGTGGTTCCGTACGCGTTGACCACCCGAACGGACGGCAGCATCCGGCGGATTCGTTCCACATGAGCCGGATTCAGCGGCGCCGAACCGCAGTGGATTACCTCCAGAGACGCGAGCATCTCACGTTGCGACGAGGTGAGCGTCGTGAGATGTGCCAGCATGGCAGGCGTCAGGAACAACAGGGTGACCTGACAGTCGGCGACCGCCTTGCACACGTCATTGGTGTTGAACTCCGGCAGCGCCGCGACCGCCCTGGTGATGGGATGCGTGAGCCCGGGCCCGTCGATGCCCTGGAACGGGGCGTACAACATCATGAGCGCGGCCGCCGTACCGATCGGGAAGGCGTGCAGGATCGGCGGGCCGATGCCGCCGTGAGCGGACGGCGGGCGGGCGTAGACCTCCGTGAAGAGCGCGTGCGGCGTCACGACCGCCTTGGGCAGGCCGGTCGTGCCGGACGTGTAGAGGATGTCGGCCGTCTGCTCGGGGCGGGTCGTCGCCGGCGGGGGAACCCGGTCCCCACAGCGCGGAGGCTCGACCGGAAGAACCTGATACGGATCGCCGCCCGGGCCGTTCCCCACCGGCGACGGGTCCGCAGCGATCCATGCGGAGATGCCGGCGTCCTGGGTGATGAAGTCGCGGACGGACGCCGGAGCTCCCGCCGAGACGGTGACAGTGACCGCGCCCAGCCGTTGCACCGCGAAGTAGGCGACGCACAGATCGATCCAGTGCCTGCGGTCGAACAGCAGACCGACACGCATGCCACTGGTGATCCCTGCCTCGGAAAGGCGCGCGGCCAGCGCCACCGAGTCGTGCAACCACTCCGCGAAGGTGAGACCACGCACGAACGGTTCGACCAGCGCGAGGCGGTCGGGAACCTCCCCGGCGACGCGCTCGAGCAGCCCGAACGTCCCCGTGCAACGGTCCGTCGCGCCACCTGCCCCTCTCGTCGTCACGGTGCCACCCGGGTCGCGACGTATCGGTGGCCGGCGCCCTCCTCGTCCGCGACGTAGGCAGCCGCGAGGTGATGGACGAACGGCTGGAGGCCGAGCGCTGACAGAAGAGCGGGGTCGGTGAAGCCCGTGCGGGTGGTCGAGCTGACGCCCTTCGCCCGAAGAGCGCGAGCGACTTCCGCGCTCAGCCGTCCGCCGTCGACGAGGAAGCCGCGGAACGCCTTTTCGTGGCGATAGCGTCTCCGGTAGGCGGCGAGATCGCCGAAGACCCCGATGGCGAGGGGAGCCAGGACGTCAAGTCGCGGATCCGCCGCGGCGTCCATGGACGCCAGGCGGACTCCTGAACCGTACGAGGCGGGGTCGGCCACAGTGACCAGGACGCGACCGTCCACGCGCGACACGATCAGTAGCCCGTGGGCCGCTCCGTAGCTGTAGAGCAGCTCGGCCGGGTGCACCGCCTCGCGCAACCGCCGGCGATTGGCGCGCACCCGGGTGAGAGCGGTCCAGACCACCGCCGCCCACGGTTCGGGAATCTGCTCCCGGCGACCCTGGGGGACAGCCGGCTCGCGCAGGGCATCGAGGTCGTCTTGCGAGAACAGCCGCAGCGCCGATGCCCGGAGGCCACCAGTCGAATCCGCTCCGTCGCGAAAATGATCGATTCCGCTCCAGGCGTGGTAGCGGCGCACCGGCCCCCACGACGTGCCGTCGGCACCTTCGCGTTCGACCAGGAGACCGAGGCGGATCAACTGCTGTACGGCCGGGTCATCGAACTCCTCGGCGACGACCTGGTGCAGAAGCCGCTCGACGCGGCCCGCGCCCAGGCGCCACGACCGGCCCAGCGCCGGTGCGCTGATCCGGATGGTGTCGGAGCCCTCGTTCTCCATGGTCGTTCCCGCAGCCCACGTGTACGCGGCTCCCATGTCACAGCCCTGCCCAGCAGACAGCACCGACAGCCAACTGTCTGCCGGAGTCCAGCCCGACGACGTCATGGAATCCGGCGAGCACCGCATAGTTGCCGCGCGTCGCCCATCCCAGGTCCGAGCCGTACCCTTCGAGCTCGCCTATCGCGAGTCCTCCGATCCAGAGTTGCTCCATGTACTCGTCGGCAGCGCCCCGCTCGGCGTCGACGGACACTGATACGACGACCGATGCGCCGACGTCGAACTCCGCCCGGCCGTACGCGACCGGAAGAAGGTAGGACAACTCCTCGCCGAGGTCGTGCCGGCTTCTCGGGATCAGCAGGGTCCCGTCCGGGCTGTACCACCCGGGACCCAGTTCGCCGGCGTCGACAACCGCGACGTGGAACCCGACCCCCTTCGCCGCATACCGCCGGCGGCACCGACCCACCGCGCCGAAGAGTTCTGCGGGCGACAGACGTGCCCCGCTCACGACAGGCGGGTAGTGCTCGACCACCGCTCCCATGTTCGACGGGTCGGGAAGCGCCTCGGGCATCGACAGCGTGCGCGGCGACGAGCCGTTCCTCATCGCGTCGCTGACGAGGTCGAAGGCGGCGCCCCATCCGTGCTGCTGCCACGGTGCCCGATCACTGCCGGACGTGGGATATGACCGCCACCCACCCGACTCGAAGACGACGACGGCCTGATCGGTCGGCAGCACCGGCCGGCCTCCGCCATGCCGCGACGCGCCAGGCACCCCGCCGCCGGTGAACGGCGCGTCGGCGATCTGGCGCTCCTCGACGACCGGGGGCACCGGTTCCGCCGGAGTTCCTGGACTAGACAAACGGATGGTCATTGTTCACCCCGCCACCCGAGCGACGGAGGAACGCCTCTACCTCGGACGGGAAGCGCGGAGCGTAAAGCAGCGGGAACGGATTGATCTGGAGATGGAGCAGGGCAGGGACCACCGCGCGAGCGACCACGGCGCCGGCGGCCCATGCCGGGGTGATGTCGCTGTACGCCCAGCGGAACCCCTCTGCGGAGATGGCATCGCCGATCTCGGTCCAGGTACGTCCGCCCGAGGTCGTGCCCTGGGCTTCGGCCACCTGGTCGACGAAGTAGTCGCCCAGGTGGGCGCGCCCGTGCCTCGCCCACCACAGCGCCCGGGTGTTGATGCCCACCGGCCGCTCCTCGGGGTCTCCCCGGCGGAGCAGACGCCAGCCGAGGTGAAAGATGTGCACCGCTTCGATCGCCGCTGAGCGGATCGCGTCCGCCGCGTCCGCATGGGCGGCCGACCCGAAGGCCACCTCCGGCAGTCCGTCGCGGGTGCCGACGATGGCGGCCAGCGCGACCTGCAATCCGAAATGGCTGCCGGGCAGCAGCCCGACGACCACGTCAGCCGCACCGCCGAGAATTTCCGCGATGTCGTGAACGGAGTACCGGTCGTCGCCGGGACGGACTCGGGCCGCGCGGTGCCCGGAGTAGACGGCCGCCGCAACGGCGTGCCGTTCCACGACCTCAGTGAGCGCGCGGGTGAGGGCCGTGTCCCAGTCGACCCCGCACGCGGCGCCGATCGAGGTCATCGGTTTGACGCGGGTCGGATCCGAGTCGTGGACCCGCATCCGCTCGACGTCGGCGGGTACGAACACCTCGCCGTCCGGAGACTGCATCGTCACCCAGGTGTTCTGGGAGTGCGCGTTCCATGCGAACGGGCGGAGCAGCGGCTCTTGCGAGCACTGTTCCGGGCTGAAGGTCGCCCGGTCGTCGAGACGGATGGCCTTCGAGCCGAGCTCGTTCGCGGACGCACGCACAGGTGCGAGGGCTGGCTCGTGCAGCGCGGCGCGCTCGACAGCCTCACCCAGTGCTCTCTCGTCCGCCCGTGCGGGGTCAAGATCCCACGCGACGCCGAGCACGTCGTCGTCCGCCTCGACGACAGAGCCGAAGAGCCCGTCGAAAGGGCTCGTGAATCGGAGGCATTTCCAATCATCGCGGACGACCGCAGCGGTGAGTGCCATTTTTTGTGGGTCAGCCTTTCCTGCTGGTCTTCCGACCGAAGGTGATGGTGTAGACCGGTGCCTCGTCATCCGAGAGCCCGAGCAACTCCGCCAGCACGTTGTCGTTTGTCGCCGGGGTGATCAGCGCGCCGCAGTCGTACGACTCCGCCGCGATGATGAATTTCTGCGCGACTCGACCTACCTCGACGTACAGTTCGCGCAAGGCCCTCTCGTAGGGGAACATTTCCTGGCGGCGGGGGAAGTCGACGATCAGCACGATCGTGGCACTTGCCGTCATGGGTGCCTGCATGCCGCACATCAGATCGGCCATCTCCTGGCGGAAGCTGCCGGAGGTCAGCTGATCGGCTCGCTCGCCGGCGAGGTCGAGAGCCCAGATGCCCGAATCGACGCCGTTGATCGCGTACACGACGGCGGCCATACGCACGCCTGCCAGCGAGCCGGACGGCTCGAAGGGTGCCATGAGCGCGGAGAAGCAGCGGAAGATGGCGGCGACGGTCTCCCGCGACAAGGGCTCCGGCTCGAATTGGCGGGCCGTGCGTCGTCGTACCAGCAGTTCACCGACGCTGACCCCGCCGGTGCCGGCCGTAGTGCCTTCTTCTGCCCAGTTCCACTGCGGCGTCGACGTCGCTGGACGCGTCGGCTGAGCCTGACTGCCGCGGGCCGGATACCGGGCCTCCCGCCTGCTCTCCGAGATCTGCTCGGACCAGTTGAAGTAGTCGAGGCTCGGACGCCACCCGTTCGTGACCCAATCGGTCGAGATCGAATCGAGGTCGTCGGACGGAGACAGTTCGCGGGCCCCGACCTCGGGGGCGTCCGACACGATTTTCCGGGCGAGTTCGGCGGCGTCGAAGCGGACCGACTGCGCCGACTGGGAGTCTTCGAGAACGGCGGCGTCCCGGTCGGGTCGGATGACGAGGAGTGGCGACCATGTCGTGGACATCAATCCCGGCTTTCTGCAGGCTGATCGGCTGCGTGTACGAGAGTCGCTGCGATTGTCGCCTCGACGCGGTGGTCGGTGCCGAGCGCGTCCGCGACCTTTTTGCCGTCGAGGTGCTGGGCATGCCGGACCGCCCAACCGTTCGCGCGGCTCAGGTACTCGGCAGTACCCATGAGGTGGCCCACATCCATGTGCACCGTCCGGAAGGTCCTTGGTTCCCGGTAGCGGTAGCGGTTCCGGGCGAAATAGGAGTTGAAGAATATGAGTGCGTAGGGGCGGTTGTCGTCGGCGATACCCGACAGGTCCGCCAGGTCGCGTGACGAGGCGTCGAGGTGATCCATGCGGTCCAGCGCACCGTCGACGGTCGCGACTTGGTAGACACCGTCGTCGATCCCGTCGACGGCATGCGTGACGACGGAGAACTCCGTCGGATGGCGACTACCGCCGGAAGGGCTCGTCTTCCGCAGCAGGTTGGCCGATTCCGCGAACGGCATCCTGGCCTGACGAATCGGTCGGGTCAGCAGGGAGAGCAGCGACGCAAGGCGGTCGTAGTCCAGCGGCTGCGCCGCTACCGCAAGGTTCGTCGCCGCCGAAGCGGTCGCGGGGAACAAC
Source organism: Micromonospora sp. HB375 (assembly GCF_017872985.1). Taxonomy (NCBI): domain Bacteria; kingdom Bacillati; phylum Actinomycetota; class Actinomycetes; order Micromonosporales; family Micromonosporaceae; genus Micromonospora; species Micromonospora sp. HB375. The sequence continues at coordinate 2,147,971 of NZ_JAGGJO010000001.1, forward strand.
TCCGGGGCGGGGTCCGGCAGTGCGTACACCTTCTCCTGGTCATGCAGCCGGGGCCGGGCCCGATCGACGTCGGGCTGCTGCGCGTTGTACGCGACCATCCGGCGTACGTCCTCCGCGGAGTTGCCGTCAGCCTCGTAGAACTCGAAGGGGTATCCGTAAGTACGCGCGTGATAGCGGGAGGCGGCCCGCCATCCATTCTCGGCCCACGACTCCAGCCACCGCCGCGTCTTGATCGCCTCGGCGTCGTCATCGCGCACCAGGTACTCGTGGGCGACCAGCCACTCGGCGATCAGCTCGGCCCTGCGCACGGAGCCGATCGCCGCCATGATCGGCTCCGACAGGGAATAGATGGTTCCCGGAGCGAAGGCGGCAACGAGCAGACCCGCAGCCGACGCGGGAACCTTGTGTCCGTTCAACCTGTCGTCTCGGCTGATGAGCCACAGGTCACTGGCCGCCGGCTCGATGCGCACAAGAGGGTGCGCGCGATACGTTGCGGAACGGGCGTCGGTGCCGTTTTCTGCGGCAGCCTCAGCTAGCGTCTCCAAAGCAGGGTCCTATCTCTTGTACGCTCCGACCGGTTGACTTTCTGGACAACCTGAATGATTGACATCCTGTCGGCGTTCCCGGATACGGCTGCCCGATGACAGGAAAGCGCGTGCTAACCGGCCGAAAGACGGCCGGTTAGCACGCGACAGTTGGATCACAGGGACGTGAAGCCGCCGGTGCAGCCGCCCTGGATGAGGGCCGTCGAGAAGAGGTCGACCTCCTCGAAGAGACCCTCGATGTTGTCGATGGACGATTCCTCGGCGGTCTCGTTGAGGGAGACCTCTGCGTTTTGCGCGGACATTTCCTGCGCGGTGGTTGTCATCATGCAAAAAGCATTACAGGGCTATTTAGCTATGTCAATGAGTGCAGCTGCGGCGGGCGGAGTCCTGGCTCTTCCGGACATATTTGCGCCTCGACGTCGACGCGACGAGCGAGCGTCCGGCCACCGCCCGGCGCCGGGCAGTGGCCGAAGAAGTGCCAAGGCTGAGGTGCGGTGGGGCGGACGATCGCAGCGTGTGGACGGTCGGCGGGTTTGGCCGCTCAACCCACCTCGGTCTGGACGCGGATCGCCGCTCGCGCGGAGAGTTGCTCCCACTGCTGCGACAGTCCGCGACTGAGGCGGGCCACCAGCGGGAGGCAGTGCGGTGGAAGAGCGTTGATGATGTCGTGGTCGGAGACGAGGCTGAGTTGTTGATGCAGCATGCGCAGCAGGGTGCGCCCGGCCTCGGTGTAGCGCACGGACGGATCCTTGGCGAGGTTCTCCAGCGCCAACGCGGTGACGTCCCGGCTCGGCTCGGGCGCGCCGGGCGCCTCCTTGACCGCGGACAGTGCCCGTGCCGGCGACGGTGAACCCGCCGCACCTTCGTTCTGCTTGCGGCGTATGGTGCGGACCGTGTTCGGTGAGACGCCCGCCAACCGGGCGATTTCCCGCAGCGAAGCATCAGGTCGTTCGGCCAGGAGCGCGACGACAGCTTTCCGGCCGGCGTCGGCGTCTGTCGGCCGGACCCGTCCGTCCCGGCCGGTCCGCTCGGCCGGCATCGGCTGGCCGCTGCGCTGCCTCAATGTGCTGATCGTCTTGGCCGACAGCCCGGTGGCGCGGCCGAGTGACCGGTCCGACCAATGCGCGAACATCTCCAGCAGACGTTCGGCCGCCGCCCGGCGGTCGGCCAGGGTCAGCGGCAGGCCGTGCTTGATGTTGCTCGTGACGCTGCGCAGGAAGGCCATCTGGTCGTCGTCGTCGAGCATCAGCGCGTGAATCGAGTCCGCACCACGGAGCAGTGCCGCCTGCAGACGATGCATCCCGTCGATGACGCGCATGGTGCTGCGCTGCACCAGGATCGGCGGGTGCTGGAGTTCGGACTGGGCCAACAGCTGTACGTGCGTCTCGTCGACCCCGTGCCGGCGGGGGCCCTGACCGGGCAGGAGCGACCGGATCGGTACCGATACGGCCTCCTGCTGGCTTCCTTCGGTCCAGCTCTCCACAACCTGCAGCGGATCGTTGGCGTCGATCAACCTGTCCTCCCCGTGAACAGCTGCTGATGCCTCGCTGACCGGCTCTTCGTGGGCTCAGTCGTCGCCTCTCGTGAGTGGAACCGGTCCGATAAATCAGAGAACAACTTGTCGGAAATTTCGGGCTCCGGTGATGCTGCTGGTAATGGGCCGATCCTGAGTGCTCTGGCGGCCCGCGGCATGTGCAACTGTAGCTTCTGACCGCTTGCACAGGTGCCCCGTGGCACCCGGAAATTTCTCGGATTCAATGCGTCGACGCTCTTTTCCCTGCTTGGCGGTCGGTCTCGCTGTGGTGTAGGGCAGGGGGTCACCTACGCGGTCGCGGGTGGCATGCCGTGCGACCCGGTGTCGCGTGCGCAGCTGCGGAACCGCATCAATGCCGCGCCGGGATTCTCGGTGCCTTTCCGTAACTTCCGGGAGTGAGAGGGCCATGGCGACCTGGGCGCCGCCTACCGGTTCGAGAGCGACTGTGGCCTGCTGTCGTCGCGTGCCCGGGCACCCGGGCCGCGAGGCGGTCCACGTCGCTGATCAGTCCTGTACATCCCCTGCCCTCGAGACGAACCGGTGCGGGCGCATGCCGACCCGGCAGCCACGAAGCGCCTCGACGACAACGGCGTCGGAAGGAGCGCTGGTCTCGCGGCCGCTCCGAGGACTGGCCACCATCGCCACCAGGGAAGCCTCACCACCGGGAGTCTCAACCGCAAGTCGTAGGGTCATGCCCGGAAGCGCCGCATGCAGGCGTGCCGCCGTGGTGGGTAGGTGGATCCAGCTGTGGTCGATCTTGACCCAGTCGTCCGTCGCGCGGAACGACACGACGCCGGTCTCCGCGACGAGAGCGTCCGCGCTGAGCTCCGGTCGCAGGACCGCGGTGACGAGAATCGACTCGAACGCACGCAACCACTGCTCCGCCTCGGCGGGAGCGACATAGGCGGTGTCGACGAGCATCAGCACTTCGAGTATGTCGTCGCGGCGGTCCAGGTAGCAGAAGAGGGTGCTCGTGCTGCACTGGTCGCCGCCCAGCCACCGGACGGAGGTCCTGGCCGCTTCCTCCCGTATCCGCGCGGCGTTCGGTGCCTCCGCGGGGAGCGGCACGAACAGTCGGCTGTTGAGCCAGTAGGAGAGATCCAGCGGGAAGCCGCGCCGCTTCTCGACGCGCTCGCGCACCTCCATCAGGCCTCGGTGCGGGAAGCGCCCGGTCAGTGTCGCGTGGTGGATGGCGCCGGCGGATCGCCGCAGCAGTGCGTCGAAGTCGGCGTCGTCGATCGCCACGCAGGTGGGAACGTCCTGGGTGAGGCAACCCACCACGGCAGCCGTGTCCCGACCGGCCCGGTTGCTGACGCACACCTGGAGGTGGGCCCGGCTCAGCCCGCTGACGTGGGCCAGCACGAGGGAGAGGGCCGCGTGGCCGACCGCCGTCTCGCTGACCCCGTGCCGCTTGGCCAGGTGACTCAGGCACCACGCGCCGGCTGACGTCTGCATCACCACGTACCGATAGCGGGGATGCAACGGCTCGACCGGGAGCCGGGGCAGCATGCTCTGAGGCATGCGTGCAAGGCTCCGTTCGTGCCGGAGCAGCGCACGGGCCCCTTCCCGCCGGCCGGCCTCACTGCTCTCCCAGTGGCTGACATCGACGGGGTGGATCGCCGACGGCTCGCCGGCGGAGAAGTCAGCCTGGAGGACGTGGCGGAGGTGCCAGGTCATCCAGTGAGCGCCGAGGTAGTCCGACGCGAGATGGTTGATGGCCAGCAGGACGAAGGCCGGGCCACTCCGATCGGTCAGGATGCCCACGCGAACGGGGAGGTCGTCGGCCCCGAACGGGGTGCCCGCCAGCTCGGCTGCCGATTCGAGAGCCGATGTGAAGGTGGCTGTCACGGCGGTGATCACCGCGACGTGCAGGACTCCCTCGGTTGTGACCCTTTGCTGTGCGGAGGGCGCGTCCGGCTCGAACAGGGTTCGCGCGGACTCGCAGGCCTCGACCATTCCTCTGATGGCGGACGCGACCTCGTCGGCTTTCAGACCCGGCTTGATCCGGTGAGCGAACTTGAGGTTGAGTGAGGCGTTGTTCGGCTGGAGATCCGCCATCAGTTGCGCCATCCTCTGCTGTCCCCAGGTCAGATCGGCGGTTCGCCCGGACGGCGCACGAAAACGAATTTCCAATTTTTCTCCGTCCCGCAGTGACATCTTCTCCGTTGAACAGGACACCGAAAACAATTCGATTCAGAGAGAGGCTTGCGTCGAAGGCTATCGCTGGCATCCGTGCGGGGCAAGGTGGTTGGCGCGGCGATGGAAATGGTGCATGCTCGTCCGGTGACATTGATCCAAGTCGCAGGACTGCGTAAGGTCTTCCGCAAGCCGGAGAAGGCGCCGGGGCTACGCGGTTCCCTCCGGCACCTGCTCCAGCGTAGATTCTCCGAGCACGTCGCTGTGGACGGCATCGATCTGTCTGTGGCACAGGGCGAGGCAGTGGCCTACGTCGGTCCGAACGGCGCCGGCAAGTCCACCACGGTGAAGATGCTTTCCGGGATCCTGGTCCCGACCGCTGGACAGGTCCTCGTCGACGGCTTGGTGCCGTACCGGGCGAGGGTGGAGAACGCGCGACGCGTCGGCGTCGTCTTCGGGCAGCGAACGCAGCTGTGGTGGGACCTGCCCGTACGTGACTCGCTCGAACTGCTGCGGGACATGCACGGTCTGGGCGCCGCGCGGTACCGGGAGACACTGGCCCGCCTCGACGACGTCCTCGGCTTGGCCGACCTTCTCCCGGTGGTCGCCCGTAAGTTGTCGCTGGGGCAACGCATGCGGGCCGACCTCGCCGCGGCGCTGCTCCACGAACCGCGGATCGTCTACCTGGACGAGCCGACGATCGGCTTGGACATCGCGGTGAAGGACCGGGTGCGTTCCTTCGTGCGTCGGCTGGTGGCGGACGGGACGACGGTCATGCTCACCACCCACGACCTCGCCGACATCGAGGACATCTGCCGGCGCATCGTGATCATCGACGCGGGACGTGTGGTGTACGACGGTGACCTGCAGTCGGTGAAGGACACCCATGTCCGCGAGCGGTCGATGTCCTTCGAGCTGGCCGCCGGCTTGGCGGGCGTCGATCGGATCGCCGCGCGACTGCCGGGCGCTCAGGTCCGCGCGGGGTCGGACGACCGCGAGCTCACGGTCACCTTCGACCGGATGACGCTCGGCGCGCGAGAGGTGCTGGCGGCAGTGCTCGCCGAGGCGGAGATCGTCGACATGCACATCGACGAGCCGGCCATCGAGACGGTCGTCCGGAAGGTGTACGCGGGGCAGTTGCGGCCCGAGCCCGGCGGCGGGGTCGATCGGGAGACCGTGTCATGACATTCGTGACCGCCGGTGCGGTGCCGTTGCCGGCTGATACCCGATCACGCCGGATACGTGCCTATCGGAGCATGGCCCGGATGGCGCTGAAGAGCCTTCTCGCCTATCAGACGAGCTTCCTCTTCGGCATGCTGGCCTCGGCGTTCGGCGTCCTGTCCATGCTGTACCTGTGGCGCTCGGCACTCGCCGCCGGCCCTCGGCAAGGATTCGACTGGCCGCAGATGAAGGCGTACCTGTTGGTGGCGTTCGTCGTCGGTTCGCTGGTGTCCAGCTATACCGACTATCGAATGGCCAACCGCATCCAGCAGGGCGACGTGGCCATGGACCTGGTTCGGCCGGTCGACTACCAGTGGTCGCGCCTGGCCGAGAGCGTCGGGTTCGCCGTCTACGAAGCCGGCACGGCGATCGTGGTCGTCCTGGCAGCCGCCGCGATCTTCGGCGGCATGTCGCCGCCGGACCGGGACACCTTGCCGCTGTTCATCCTGTCCGCCTTGCTGGTGCTGCCCCTGCGGTTCGGAATCGTGTACCTGAGCGGTCTGCTCGTCTTCTGGACACAGAACTACGTGGGTGTGCAGGCCGCCCGGATCGCCCTGATCACGCTGTTCTCCGGGGCACTCGTACCGCTGGCCTTCCTGCCCGAGTGGATGCGGGTCATCGCCACGTACCTGCCGTTCGTCGGAATGGCGTCGACCCCGGCGCTGCTCTACACCGGCTCACTGGACGGCAGCGACGCGACGACCGCCGTGCTGGTGCAGGCGGCCTGGGCGGTCGCGCTGTGGTGGCTGGCGCGGTTGATGTGGTCGGCCGCCGCTCGGAAGCTGACGGTCCATGGTGGCTGAAGTACGACGAGCGCTGTGGCTCTACCGCCGTCTGCTCGGTGCCCAGGTGCGCGCCACTCTCCAGTACGAGGCCGACTTCTGGATCATGAGCCTGTCGGCAGTTCTCGTGCAGGCCGTCGGCGTGGTCTTCCTGTGGGCGATCTTCCGGAGCATCCCGGAGATCAACGGCTGGCAGTTCTGGGAAGTCGTGCTCATCTACGCGCTGGTGGTCGTCGCGGAAGGGCTGAGCGTGCTGGTCGCGCAGGGAGCCTGGACTCTCGCGGTGACTGTCAACTTCGGACAGCTGGACGCGATGCTGTTGCGGCCCTATCCACCGGTCCTCCAGGTGCTCAGCTCCGCGGTGGGAATGAACGGACTGGGCAATCTCGTCCTCGGCACCGGTCTGCTGATCGCCGCGGTGCGGCACGTCGACGTCAGTTGGAACGTCGGTCGCGTCGCGCTCGGGCTGCTGCTCGTGGTCGCGGCGGCCGGTGTGAAGATCGGGCTCAACCTCCTCACGAACTGCGCCGCCTTCTGGTTGCGTTCCCCGTACTCCATGTTCGCGTTCTCCATGCACAGCTTCGGGGAACTGGCTCGTTTTCCGGTCACCATCTACGGCCTTGGGGTCCGGATCACCCTTACCGTCGTCCTGCCCTATGCGTTCATGAGCTTCTTCCCCGCCGCGGCTGTCCTCGCGCACGGGCCGGCTCGTTGGCTGGGGCTGCTGACGCCGGTCGTCGCCATCTACTGCCTGTGGATCGGGACGACCGTCTTCCGGTACGGGCTCTCACGATATGAAAGCTCCGGTCACTGATGTGCGAACACATCGGCCGCCACGCCGATTCCGTCGTCCAGTCTCTCGGAGCCCTCGGATGAGTCTCCTCGGAGGGCTGCGGGACGTCGTGCCGACTCCACCCGAGCACCGGGTGTGGATCAGCAGGGCCGAGGCGCTGGACACCTTGCGGTGTACGCCTGAGGAACTGGCGCAACTGGTTGCCGCCGGCCTCGTGGAGGAGGACGGCCGACACGACTACTGCGACGTGTGGAACGTGGGCCTGCTCAGCGGCACCGGACGCAGCAGTCCGGAGCGGATCATGATCTTCTTCGCGAGGATGCTGAAGTCGTACGGCGCGGACTGGGTCTCCGCGCGGGCCTACGAGATCGTCGGCTGGGCCCAGTGTCCCCGCGCGGAGCACTGCCCGTCGTCCGAGTGGAGCGCGCCTGTCCTACCGGACGTGCAGTGGCAGCATGAAGAGATCCAGGCCGGCAGGGCGGAGTGGCGCGGCAGGGTCGAACTGACCGGGAACACCGCCACGGTGCGAGACCCGAGGGTGCGGGAGGTCTGGGACGACCTGCTGCGGCGGTACCGCTTCCACTTCACACCCATGACCCTGTCCTCCGATGTCGCCGGCACCAGGCACCGGGGCGTCGGCGACTGCGACTCGCTGTGTCAGGTACTGATGTCTGAACTGCTGGACCGTGGTGTGGCGGCCGAGCAGGAGTCGGGCTACATCTTCGGAGGCGCACGCCTGGGCCTGCATTCCTGGGTACGGCTCGTGGACACCGACGGGGAGGTCAAGATTCTCGACCCGGCCATGGCCCTGTTGTCCGACCTCTTCTTCACGCCCGAGTACAAGGCGTTCTGCTGCGGGTCCGGCAGTAACCGGGTGCTACGTCGCGCGAGTCGCGAGGGCATGTTCGCGGCTCATCCGTGCGTCACCGAAGACGGCAGGATTTTCTACGAGTTCACGCTCCGGTCGATCCGCCCCGGTCGGGCGCCGGGCCCGCGGTGCAGTGAGGGAGCAGGATGAACGGTCCTGAGGGGGAAGTCGCAGACCATGACGGGACGCGCGGCCGAGCGGGGGCCGCTGCCGTCGGTCGTCCGGTCGTCATCGACGGCCGGTCTCCGCCGCTCACCTCGCACGACCTGCACGCTGACGTTCTCGGCCTGCGACGTCGCGTACCCCGGGGTGCGACCGTGGCCCTGGTGGGGCAGAGTTCCCGCCTGGTCGCCTCAGCCATCGTCGCACTCGAGGGCTGGGCCGCCCGGGTCGAGTTCGTGGGTGACCTGAGTCCGACCGTAGGCTCGGCGGAGGCGGTGGTCCTGCGCGAGGCCGGGGATGATGCCCCAGCTGCCGGCCACGCATCCCACGGCGAACTGTCGGCCGGGGACGCGAGCACCGAAATGCGTACCCTTTGGCGTGTCTTCTCCTCAGGCACGACGGGGACGCCCACCCCGACCGACCACAGTCTCGACTCGCTGACGCGGCGGATTCGCCCGGTACGCCCGGCGCGGAATCCCGGCGACCGCGAGCAGCGGCGGTGGGGTCTCCTGTTCTCTCCTACCCGGATGGCGGGCATCCAGGTCGTCCTCCAGGCGATCCACGGCGACACCCTGGTGGACGCCCACCACGCCGCCGGGCTCGACGAGCGCCTCCAGCTGTTCGCCGGAGCCGGCGTCGACGCACTGTCCGCGACCCCGACGATGTGGCGGATGATTCTGCGCAGCAGGGCCTGTGACGACCTCCGGCTGCAACAGATCACGCTGGGTGGTGAGATCGCGACACAGTCGCTGATCAATGCGTTGCGGCGGCGGTTCGATGCGCGCGTCACGCATGTCTACGCGTCCACCGAGGCCGGTGCCGCCTTCTCGGTGAGCGACGGCAGGGAAGGTTTCCCCCGGCATCTTCTCGAGCCGGCTCCCGGCCGTGTGGCACTGGAGATCCGCGACGGCGTCCTGTTCGTCCGGGCGCCGGGAAGCAGCACGGCGCAGCCGGACGGATTCGTCTGCACGGGCGACCTCGTCGAGCCTCGCGGTGACCGGGTCTACTTCGTCGGCCGGAAGTCGCAGACGGTGAACGTCGGAGGGGACAAGGTCTCGCCGGAGCGGGTCGAGGAGCTGATCCGGCGGCATCCCGCAGTACATGATGCCGTGGTGACGCCCAGGCGCAGCCCGATCACGGGCTGGATCCTGACCGCCCGGGTTGTGCCTTCGCCTCTCGGCAGTGGGCTCGACCCCGACGAACTGCAGTCGGCCCTGCGGTCATTCGTCGCCGACCATCTGCCCCGGTCGCATACTCCCGCCTCGATCACCGCGGTAACCGAGTTCTTCTTGTCGCCCACCGGAAAGGTCAGCAGAGCGTGAACGAGGCGGAATCCCGCGGCGACTGTCCGTATGCGGTAGTGACCGGAACCAGCAGTGGCCTGGGGCGGGCGGTGGCCCGGCGGCTCGGCAGCGACGGATACCGGGTGGTGGGCCTGGCCCGCCGCGAGGTCGAGCCGGAGGAGGTGGGTCCGGGCTATGTCCACGTCCGTGCCGACCTGAGTGATCTGGAGTCCTTGCCCGGCCTGGCACGCGCAATCGTGGAGGCGCACGGCGCCCCCTACGCGCTGGTGAACAACGCCGCTCGCGGCACCGACGGTCTCCTGCCGCTGGTGAAGGACAGAACCATCTGGGAAACAGTGCAACTCGACCTTGTGTCGCCGATGGTTCTGACGAAGCATCTTGTCCGCTCGATGATCTCAGCGGGCCGGGGACGCGTGGTCAACGTCTCCTCGATCGTTGCCTCGACGGGATTCCGCGGTCTGTCCGTCTACGGGGCGGCGAAAGCGGGTTTGGAGGGGTTCACCCGTTCGCTGGCCCGCGACGTAGGGCGGCGCGGCGTGACGGTCAATGCGGTGGCGCCGGGCTTCCTTGACACCGAGATGACCGGCGCCCTGGGGGCGGAGAGCCAGGCGCGCATCAAGGGGCGCAGTCCGATCGGCCGGTTCGCACGTCTCGACGAAGTAGCCGCCGCAGTGACCTACCTTCTTTCCCCGGATGCCGCCGGTGTGACCGGAACGCTGATCACCGTGGACGGCGGCTCCACCGCATGAGGCCCGGACCGGAAATGTGGACGGACAAACACGTAGGGAAGGTGGCGCAGTGCTCGAGCGGGAACGTGTAGCGGAGATCGTTCTTCGTGAAGTGGTCAAGCTGATCAAAGAGGAAGGGGGCGAGGACGGCGACGTCAGCCTGCAGAGCGGCCTGGCCGACAGCGGCTTGGACAGTCTCGCCTTCGCCGTCCTCGTTACGCGGCTCGAACAGTCGATGGGATTTGATCCCTTCCTCGCGTTGGAGGACGAGATCTTCCCCCGGACGGTGGGGGAGTTGGTGGAGGTCTACGTCGGCAATCAAATGGAGAGCGTCCCACCTCACAGGGAATGACTGCCGCTCCCCGGCAGGTTGGACGACTTCCCAAGGGAGCCCATCGGCGCGCCGTCGTCACGGGCGACGGCCGGGCTACTCGGTGTCGCCGTCGCGGAGGTGGTCCAACTCGGCGAGGTACATTGCCTGCAGGCGGTCGTGGTGCCGGACCAGCAGCCGGACCTCCTCGGCGCTGTAGCCCTCGACGAGCCGTTCCGCCCGCTCGGCGAAACGCTCGTACGGCCGCTCCAGGTCGGCGATCCGCTCCGGCCGTATGGTGACGACGACCCGCCGCCGGTCTGCCGGGTCGCGCTCGGCCGTCACGTAACCGGCCTGCTGGAGCCGGCGGAGCATGCTGGTGACCGCACCGGTGGTGAGGCTGGTCCGCTCGGCGATCTGCCCCGCGGTGGCGGAGCCGATGTCCGCCAGGTAGTCCAGGCACTCCAGGTCGCTCACGGCGAGGCCCAGCCGCTCCGCGATGGCGTACCGGAACACCATGGACAGCCGCGACGTCTCCCGCCCGGCGCGCATGAGGTCGGTGATCGCGGAGGCGCGGGCCGGATCGTGGGACATGCGGGCAATCATGCCTCCGGCACGGTGACCCGGTGCAGCCGAGGTAGCACGCGGGTCAGCACCCAGTGTGGCGCGGCCGCGCCCCCGGTGAGGCGGCGCATCAGCCCGGAGGCGGTGTCGACGGCGCGGAAGGCGTAGTCCGTCATCTCGTCCTGGTAGGCGGCGATCGCCTCCTCCGCCGAGGTGGCGCCCGCCCGCGCCTCGACCAGCCGGCGGCCGAGCAGGGCGGCGTCGCGGAGCGCGGTGTTGCCGCCGTGGGCGCCGAACGGTGGCATGACGTGTACGGCGTCACCCATCATCGTGGCCCGTGGCACCGCCCACCGGTGCGGCCGTCGGCCGGTGGCGAAGAGGTTGAGCACCGTGGCGTCCAGCTCGGCGGTGTCGACCAGGCGCCGGATGAGCGGATGGAAGTCCGTACTCAATCGGTCGGCCAGTTTCCACAGCGCCAGCAGGTTCCCGCGGACGTCGGCCGGCAGTTCCTCCTGCCGGAGCAGCAGGCCCCACATGACGTAGTCGTCGCCGCTGGGCGCGTAGTTGCCCGGGGCCAGGCGTGCGAACGCCGCCTGCGGGCTCTCGCCGAACCGCATGGAGGTGAAGAAGAAGGCGCTGCCGGGCCGGTCGGCGATGGCCAGGACCCCGCTGGTACGCAGTGCGTCGGGGATGACGCTCTCGCCGTTACGCAGCAGGGGAGAGCGGCCGTAGATCCCCGCCATCGAGGTGTTCGCCGGGTCCGCGTCCGGCATGAGCTGCGGTCGCAGGGCCGAGCCGACGCCGTCCGCGCCCACCACGACGGTTGCCGCGGCGGCCTCGCCGTCGGAGAACCGCAGTCGAAGCCCTGCCGGGCCGCCGCTCTCCACCGCGACGGCGTCCTTGCCGTAGTGGATGCGCCCGTTCAACCCGGACTGCAGGATCGACCGCAGGGTCAGCCGGTCGACCTGGCGGGTCGCGCCCGGCTCGTCCTTGAACGTGATGGTGAAGGCGTCCCGCAGCCGGCTGTTGGTGAAGCGCAGGTGACCGCCGGGCTCGTCGCCGGTGGCCAGCGCCAGGTGGTAGAGCGAGCGGGGCAGGCTCTCGCGAAGCGCCTCCAGCCCGTACCGGTCGAGAATGATCCGGTAACCCTGCCGCCGGATGAAGGGGCCCGGGTCCCGCTCGTAGACGTGCACGTCGATGCCGGCGCGCGTCAGGTACTGGGCGAGGCAGAGGCCGGAGAGGCCGGCGCCGGCGATCGCCACCGAGAAGTCCGTCGATGTGCTCATGCAATTACCTTAATCATTAAGATAATTTGGGCAAGGGTCACTGTGAACAGTCACCTTGGACGGATACTCAAGTTGGTTGTATATTCGGCTCATGGGATCGGCTTCGCGTCCCGCGCTACGGGAACCGTCGTACTTCGTCCTCGCCGCTCTGCTCGGCGGGCCGCTCCACGGCTATGCCGTGATCAAGCGGGTCAAAGAGCTGTCCGACGGGCGGGTGACCCTCGCCGCCGGGTCGCTGTACTCCGTGATCGACCGGCTGCTCGGCGAGGGCCTCGTCACCGCCGACGGTGAGGAGATCGTCAACGGGCGTGCCCGTCGCTACTACCGGCTCACCGACGAGGGCTGTCTCGTACTCACCGAAGAGGCCGACCGGCTCGCCCAGGCCGCCCGGGTGGTCATGGATCGCCTGCCGCGCCGGGTCCAATCGCAGGCAAGTGCCCGTCACCCTTCTACCGCGAGGATCAGACCAGCATGAGTTCCGATGTCCTGGAGAAGCGCTACCGGATGCTGCTGCGGGCCTACCCCGCCGACTACCGCCGCGAACGCGCCGACGAGCTGATCGACACGCTGATCGGCGACGAACCCACCACCCGCCGCTGGCCCAGCGCCCGGGAGGCTGCCTCGCTCGTCCGGGGCGGCCTGCGGGTGTACGGCGGCGGCACCGCGCCCCGGCCCACCGCCGTGCTGTTCTGGCAGGGCATCCACCTCGGCGCCCTCGCGGTGCTGGCGCTGGGTGTCCTCATCGGCCTGGACGACATCGTCGAGGCGTTCCAGTTCGGCGGACTCTCGGACCCTCTGACCGTCCTGCGGAATCAGGGCATCCACGAGATCGTGCTGATCGCCGCGCTGGTGGCGCTCGTCGCGGGCCGCGCCCGTACCGCCGCCGTTCTGGCGGTGACCGCGGCGGTGGTGCCGACCGTGATCTCGCAGTACCTGTTCCTCAACGGCCTGCCGCAGTGGTGGGCGCCGGTCGTCGCCACGCCGCTGATCGTGCTGGGGCTGCGGCGTCCGGCGGACGTGCCGCCGGCGCCCCGGGCCAACGCCGTCCTGGTCACCGCCGGCATCCTCGCCCTGCATCTCATCCCCGCGGGCGGCCTCCGCATGGCCGACGCCGGTCCGCGGATCGTCGTCGCCGTCATGGTCGTCGCCGGGATTGCCGCATTCCTGTGGGTGGCCACGGCCGACCAGCGGCTGCTGATCGCCGTCGTCCCCACCCTCCTGCTGGGTACGCTCCACCAGTTGGACAACAGCGGGTTGACGGGGGAGTTGCTGCGCCGGCCGGACGCCCTGCCGTCCCTGGTCGTCGCGGTCCTGATGGCTGTCGTCGCGGTCGTGTCGACCCGGCAGCGGCAGCGCACCCGAGCCTGACCAACTCGCGGGTGGTCCACAACGGCGGCCGGCAGGGATCTGTAGCCGACTGTGGCACACGGCCACCGCACGTTCATCGGCGGTCCTCAGACCATCGATGAACGTGCGGTGGCCGTCCTCATGGCTCGCCACACCCAACGCCGAAGTCGAGCGACGCCGGAGTACTACGGCTTGCCTGTCAGTACAAGGTGCCCATCCCGGTAAGATCACCGCTCCGCTTGACTCGCTTATTCACTCCCGTGCCGAGCGTCGGGAACATCACCGGATAAGAGCTGCCCGTGTAGTGCGCCAAGCCAAAGCCGTGCCCAGCCTCATGCGTGGCAACGGAGATGAGGTCGAAACGCCCCGCAGGGACAGTCCCGGAAAGGCCGGTGAACCAGTTCGTGACCCGGTTGTTGAATGCTATGTCGACCTCTACCCTGAGGCCGGAGCCGTCGACCCACGAGTAGGTGGCTCCCAAGATGTCCGGATCAAATCCGGCCCATCCGACTACATTTCCGTTGTCCCTCGTTCCCCACGTGTAGCGGGTGGTTGACCCTCGATAGTCGGCGAAGGCGAACGTGTAGTACGTGCCGCATGCGGAAGAAGTGTCAGTTATGAATTGGAAGCCGTACTTGATGGCTTGAAGCGCGTCCGAGGCCGGCTGCGACCGGCTGTTGTAGGTCCACGGAAACACAGATTGCTGCCATACGCCGCCGCTGAAGTTGTATTCGTAGGAGCTTCCGCAGTACGCAGGCACAGCTGCGAGCCCAGATGACTGAGTCTTCGCTGCCCCGGCTGGTTCTGGGTGCTTGGTGGCTGGTTCTGCGCGTTTGGCGAGGATGCGCTTGAGAGCGCCCGCTGTGGCAGTGGATCCAAGCGCGGGCGTCTCGTCGATCTGCAACGCCAGCTGACCGTCGGTCGCCCGATAGACAGAAGCAGCGCTCGGGCCCGTCGAGCCGGGCGTCCGCAGAACCTGCACGATGGCGACCATGCCTGGCTCCGGAACTGCAACCTCGAGACCCTCGGCGACTCGGACGACGGTGTCCGAAGCCAATTGGCAAGAAGTGCCGACCGACTTGATCTCGCTTGGTGACAAGGTTGAGCTGCATGGAATCTCGGCAGCGAACGACGGCGTCGTCGGCATCAAAGCGACCGCAGGCATCAAAGCGGTTAATGCGATTACGGTGCCAACTGACCTACTACGGCCTTCTTTTCGAGCCATGGAACACCCAACCCCCGTTGAGAGACATAGTCTTAAATTTTTGGATGTCTGGACACTGTACGAGGCCGGGTTCCCTTAGTCAAGATTCAGGTCCTTCGCCCGTGCGCGACAACTGGACAGGACGAGGCAGCAGGAAGCTCCTCAGTGCGGAAATTGCGTCTGGTCGATCATGTGTCCACGCAGGAGCTTCAGCGTGACGCTCCTGATAACCCCGTACGCCATGAGGCCGCCGCCTCCACCTGCCTTCGGGCGGACGGAGGCGGCGGCCTCTTTGGTCGTTTCCGCGCCGGCTGCCGCAGCATGCCCGCGCGCCATCTCCGAGCGGCGGGCGGGTAGCTGGTCGACGTGGGCGGCGACGATCGCGGCCACCCGGCTCCTGCGGCGCGCCAGCTGGCACCACCAGGTACCGGTCCGGGTCGGCGGTGCCGCCGGTTGAGCTACTGGATCACCGCAGCGCGCTGAAGAAGGCGCGCAGGTCGGCAGCGAGCAGGTCGGGCTCTTCCTGGGCGAAGAAGTGGCCGCCGACGGTGGGCTCGCGCCAGTGGGTGAGGTTGGCGTAGGTGCGTTCGGCGAACGACCGGGGCAGGCCAGCGTCCTCCACGCTGACCGTGATACCGGCGGGCACGGCGACGATCGGCAGTGGTGGGGCCAGGCGGTCGTCACGGTAGGGCCGGAAGGACGTGCCGATGCAGTTGGTGACCCAGTACAGCATCACGGTGGTCAGCAGTTCGTCGAAGCCGAACCGGCGGGAGATGTCGCCGCCGCAGTCGCTCCAGCGCTGGTACTTCTCGATGATCCATGCGGCCAGTCCGGACGGCGAGTCGCTCAGCGCGGCCGCAAGGGTGTCGGGCCGTGTCTCCTGGATGATTCCGTAGCCCCAGTCATCCTGGGCCTTCGCGTCGAGCATGGCGACGAACGCCTCCTCGGCTGGGCTGAGGTCGCCCCTGCGGTCCGCCGGCGGGAACTTGATGTGCTGCGAGAAGACCCCGATGACCCGATCTGCGTGGCGGGCGCCGAGCCACGTCGACACGCCGGACCCGATGTCGCCACCGTAGGCGCCGAAGCGGTCGTAGCCCAGACGGGTCATCAGCTCAGCCCACACGTCCGCGACAGCCGCCTCGGTCGTCGGGCCCTCGGCGAGTGGTCCGGAGAAGACGAAGCCCGGCAGGCTCGGTATGACGAGGTCGAAGTCTGCGAGCCGGGACACCAGGGGCAGCATCTCCGTGTACGTGCTGGGCCAGCCATGGGTCAGGATCAGCGCCGTGGCGTCGGGCGATGCCGAGCGGACATGAACGAAGTGGACCGGCGTGCCCCGGACCGTGGTGACGAACTGAGGGTGCCGATTGAGGGCACGCTCGACCGCACGCCAGTCGAATCCGTCGAGCCAGTACCGCACCAGACCTGCCAGGTACCCAGGGTCGGTGCCGGCGGCCCACGGCTCTCCTGGGGCGGCCGGCGCGAGCCTTGTCCGCGAGAGCCGAGCCCGCAGGTCGTCCAGGACGGCTTCGGGCACATCGATGTGGAAGGGCGTCACCTGATCATGATTCCATCGCAAGGAGTCACTCGGCAGCCGCCCGAATGGGCAGGCTGCAGACTCGATCTCCGATCCGGGCGAGACATCCCCGACACCGAGGTCCTCGTCGACGGCTACGCCTACGGCTCGTTGTCCATGACGGCCTACACCCTGGGCATGTCCTGTCCACCAGCTGCCGGCCGGGGCGGATCCCCGCAGCCACCGCCTGGCCTGCCGCCGGACGGCTCCAACATCTGCGGAAGCGCCGGCTGCTCGGTGGCACCACCGATGAAGCCGACCTGCATCAGCAGCGCGAACACGGTCAGCGCCGGGGCGGGCCGGTCCGCGAAGTCCGCTGCGTCAACTCGGTTGTGTGCCGCTGCCCCGGCCTGGCAGCCTGGCTGCCTCGATCTGACGAGAGGCGGCCATGACGCGGACCTTCCTGCAGCCGGACGATCTGCACGACCTCGTGTCGGACCAGTTCGGCTCCGACCGGCGGCTCGTTGCCCTGGACCGGCTGACGGGCGGCACCAAGAAGGGCGTCTACCGGCTCCGGCTGGACGACCGGACAACAGTGATGCTGTACGTGTGGGCCGCGGACGAGAACTACTGGCCCCCGTCACCGACCGTCCCGGACGACCCGTTCACCGATGCGTCGGGCGCGGATCTCTTCGCCGCCGGTCACGCGGCGCTCACCGCGGCAGGAGTGCGTGTCCCGCATCTTATGATGATCGACCGGGACGGCCGCTACCTCGAGGCCGACATCGCGCTTGTCGAAGACGCCGGCGCGCTGCGGCTGGAGGCGGTGCTGGAACACGATCCGGCCACCGCCGCCGCCCCGCTGGCCGCGCTCGGTGACGCCCTGCGCCGGATGCACACCGCCTTCGGACCGCACTACGGCAAGGTCGCGGCCGTCGCGCGAGGTGAGGCGTCCCAGACGCGGCGCACGGAGGACGTTGTCGTCGACCGGGCGCTCGGCCACCTCGACGCGGCAGCGGCCCGCGACGCCCGGCTGGCCGACGCCCATCACCGGATCACCGCCCACGTACGCCACCTCAGGAGCGCGGTCACCCCGCGCGTGGAGTACGGGCTGGTGCACGGTGAACTCGGCCCGGATCACGTGCTCGTCACGCCGGCCGGCGAGGCCGTCATGATCGATTTCGAGGGGCTGACGTACTTCGATGTCGAATGGGATCATGCCTGGCTGCAGATGCGCTTCGGCGAAGCGTATTCGGCGCTGCGTCCGGTCGATCTCGATCCCCACCGGCTGGAGCTCTACCGGTACGCGCAGACGTTGTCCTTGATCGAAGGGCCACTGCGGATCGCGGACACCGACTTCCCGGACCGGAAGTGGATGCTCGACCTGGCCGAGTGGAACATCACCAAGGCGCTCGCCGCGACCTGACGGCAGCCTCAGTCGGCCGGACCGACGTGTGCCGCGAGCAGGCGCCACCCCTCGTTTTTGTCGAGGATCCATGTGCGCGTGTAGCGGACCCGGGCGAGAAACGGCTCGCCGGCGAGGGTGCCCTCCACGGTGCCGAGGAACCACGTCACACCGGTGCCGCCGGCCACGAGGACCGCCAGGTGCTCCTCGTCCACCCGGGTCATCGTCTGCTGCCCGGATCGGTGCACGTGCAGGTCGTCCTGCTTGGAGTAGAGGCGGCCGTCCGGCCCGGTGAACACGAGCCGGTCATCGATCAACCGATCCAGCGCCGCGACGTCGGAGGACAGTTGAGCACGTTGAAGACGCCGTTCGGCGGCGCGTAGAGCTTCGACGCCGGGGAGATCCGCGCCGCCGTTCCCCGTGGGGTGATCATCGGTGTCCATCGACGACAACGTAACAGCGATTATCCGGGAGCGCTGACCGCCTGTACTGGTCAGCGGGGACGGCGGGTTCGCCGGTCAGCGCTTGGCGACGGTGAGCAGCACCGCCGAGTCCTCGAGCGCCTCCAGCGTGTGCCGGCGGTCCGGCACGATCAGCAGATCGCCGGGTGCGCCGTCCCAGGACGTCTCGCCGGCGCCGAGCCGGACCCGGCCGTGCAGCACGTGGACGGTGGCCTCGCCGGGGTTCTCGTGCTCGCCGAGCATCTGCCCGGCGGTCAGCGCGATCACCGTCTGGCGGAGCCTGTGCTCGTGGCCGCCGTAGACGGTGGAGCTGCTGCGGCCGCTGGAGGAGGCGTGCGCGAGCTTGAGCTGTTCGCGGGCCAGTGCGGTCAGGGATGACTTCTGCACGAGGGTCACCTGCTCACGGCATGGTGGCTTTCGGGGCGCCCTTGCCCGGGTCGATCCGGGTCGGACCGGCGGCCGAGGGCCGGATGTCGAAGTCGAAGATCTCGGTGGGCAGGTAGACGGTCGCGCAGGAGTTGGGGATGTCCACCACGCCGGAGAGCCGGCCCTCGATCGGTGCGGCGCCGAGCAGCAGGTACGCCTGTTCCGGCTGGTAGCCGAAGCGGGTCAGGTAGTCGATGGCGTGCAGGCACGCGCGCTGGTAGGCGAGCTGCGAGTCGAGGTACCGCTGTTCGCCGTCGAGGGTGACCGAGAGCCCGGAGAAGGCCAGCCACTGGGAGTACTGCGGCGGCGTGTCACCCGGCATGAAGATCGTGTTCTCGGCGACGCCGTACGTCTGCATGCCGTTCTTGATCAGGTCGACGTGCAGGTCGACGAAGCCGCCCATCTCGATGGCGCCGCAGAAGGTGATCTCTCCGTCGCCCTGGGAGAAGTGCAGGTCGCCGAGGGACAGGTTGGCTCCCGGCACGTACACGGGGTAGAAGACCCGGCTGCCGACGGTGAAGTTCTTGATGTCCTGGTTCCCGCCGTTCTCCCGAGGCGGCGCGGTTCGCGCCGCCTCCGCGGCCACCCGGTCGAAGTCGGCGCCGGTGAGGCTGCCGAGGATCGCGTCCTGCGGCTCGGGGGGCAGGGCCAGGGGCGGCACCCGGTCGGGTGCGGTGGCGATCAGCGCCCCCTCCCGCTGGTTCCAGGTCGCGAGCAGCGACGCGGACGGGGCGGTGCCCATCAGTCCCGGGTGGGCGATCCCGGTGAACGAGACCCCGGGGATGTGCCGGGAGGTGGCCTTGCGGCCGGTGAAGTCCCAGACCGCCTTGTACGCGTCGGGGAACTGTTCGGTGAGGAAGCCGCCGCCGTTGCCGGTGGGGAAGATGCCCGTGTAACCCCAGCCCTGACCGGCCAGCGGACCGGACTCCTGCGGGATCGGGCCCATGTCGAGGATGTCGACCATGAGCAGGTCGCCCGGCTCGGCGCCCTCGACGGCGAACGGGCCGCTGAGCGCGTGGACCCGGGTCAGCGGAGCGTCCCGGATGTCCTCGGCGGAGTCGTCGTTGTGGATCGCGCCGTCGAACCACTCGCGGCAGTGGACGCGGAACGACTGTCCGGGCCGTACCGTCGCCACGGGCGGGATGTCGGGATGCCAGCGGTTGTGCCCGACCTTCTCCTGGTCGGTGAACCTCTTCGTGGAGTCGAGGGGGAACAGCAGTTCAGGCACGGTCTTGAGCCCTTCTCGTGGTCACCATCGGGGCAGGCGGGCGTGGGCCGGGTTCGTCGAGCGGCGCGCCGGGCGACGGCCGGGCACCTGCCCGACCACCGCCGGCTGTTCCGCGCTGCGTTCGGTCCGGTCGATGGCCTCGCGCAGCGCCGCCGGCGTGCGGGTGAGCCGGGGCGCGGAGAACACCCGGGTCGCCGGGCCGTCACATCGGGGGCAGCTCGTCGACGGGCCCGCGGTGCCGACGGGCATCACGACGTCGAAGCTGCCGTCCTGCGGGCAGCGGTACTCGAAGGTGGCCATCGCCGATTCCCGTCCAGCCTTCGTGTGTGCGGTGGCCGTTCCGCAGCGGCTCACCCTGTCTCTCCGATTGTGGCTGATTGCTCAGATAGGCGGCGCAAAACGACGAATCAGGCAAAGGTGGTGCCTTGGTCGCCGGGTTGCCGTCCCGACCGAGGCGTGGGATACGTTGGCGATCATCGATGCGTTGGCGGCATCGTCGGCGTATGGCTGCCGTCTCCTCGTCCTCACTTCTGCGCCGTCTGCGGCCGGGTCTGCCGGCGGCCGTCGTGGTGTCCACGGCGGTGCTCGGCACCGCCCTGACCGCGGTGCCGCCGGCGGGCGCCGGCGCCGCGTACCCCGCTGTCGCACCGGCGCCCGGCGGGGCCGCGGCGCCCGTCGCGGACCCGACCGGGACCGTCTCGCCGCCCACGTCAACGCCCAGCACGCCCAGTACCACGCCGTTCCCGCCGAGCCCGCCCACGAACCTGACCGCCACCCAGGTGCGGACCACCTCGGTCACCCTCACCTGGACGGCCGCCACGCGCGGCTGCTGCCCGGTCGTCGGGTACGACATCACCTACTACCAGGCGTTCGACGACGTGATCTACAGCCTCAGCCTCGGCGACGTCACCACCACCACGATCACCAACTACATCCAGCCGGGCCGGCAGTACTCGTTCCGGGTGTCGGCCCGCGACGGCGACGGCCGCCGCTCGGCCGCCACCGACGCGCTGACTGTGGTCACCCCGGTGACCGACACCGGCCCGGACACCACCCCGCCGAGCGCGCCGCAGAACCTCACAGTCGGCGAGGTGACCGGCTCCACCGCCACGCTGTCCTGGGCACCGTCGACCGACAACGTCGGCGTGCTCGGGTACAACGTCTACCGGTTCGACGGCTGGTTCACCTCGACGCTCGTCGCCACCGTGCCGGGGACCACGTACACCGGGCCGCTGCCCCCGTCGACGCCGCTGCGCACCCTGTACTACGTGCGGGCCCGGGACGCCGCCGGCAACGTGTCGATCGCCTCCAACACCGTCACCGTGCCCACGACGACCACTCCGCCACCACCGCCGCCCTCGACCTGCCGGGTGACCTACCGGAACCAGTCCGAGTGGGCCGGCGGCTTCGTGGCCACGGTGACGGTCCAGAACACCGGGACGGCGGCGGTCGACGGCTGGATCGTCACGTTCGGCTTCCCCGGCGACCAGCAGATCACCAACGCGTGGAACGCCACGGTCGGGCAGGCCGGCGCCACGGTGACCGCCCGCAACGTCGACTGGAACCGCGTCATCGCCCCGGACGGATCCGCGACCTTCGGCTTCCAGGGACGGTGGGGCGCCAGCGACGCGCCGCCGACCGGCTTCTCGCTCAACGGCGCCCCCTGCACAGTCGGCTGAGAGGAAGTCCTGTGACCACACGCCACCGCCGCCGCGCCCTGGCCGGGGCCGTCACGGCCGTCGTCCTCGCCCTCACCACCACGATCGGGGGTACGCCGGCGCCCGTCGCCGCCGCGAACACGCTGAGCATGCGGGGCGCGGACGTCTCGTCGTTGCAGCGCAGCCTGGACCTGGGGGCGAAGTACTACGACGCGGGCGGGGTCGCCCGTGACCCGCTGGACATCCTCAGGTCCGCCGGCGTCAACTACGTCCGGCTGCGCGTCTGGAACAACCCGGCCAGCGGCTACAACAACAAGAGCAAGGTGCTGGTCCAGGCGAGAGCGGCCAAGACGAAGGGCCTCAAGGTCCTCATCGACTTCCACTACTCCGACACCTGGGCCGACCCCGGCAAGCAGTACAAGCCGGCCGCCTGGGCCGGCCACAGCCTGAACCAGCTGCGCAACGACGTGTACGCCTTCACGTACGACGTCTGCGCCGCCCTGCGCGGGCAGGGCACGCTGCCGGACAGCGTGCAGATCGGCAACGAGATCAACGTCGGGATGCTGTGGAACGAGGGGAAGGTCGTCAACAACGACTTCGCCCCGCTGGCCGGCCTGCTGAAGCAGGGCTACAACGCGGTGAAGGCCTGCGGCGGCGGCATCCCGGTCATGATCCACACCGCCAACGCCGACAGCAACGCCAACGCCCGCTGGTTCTACGACGGCATCCGCGCCCAGGGCGTGCAGTGGGACATGACCGCGCTGTCGTACTACTGCATGTGGCACGGCAGCCTGGCGAACCTCTACAACAACATCGTCGACCTGCGGAACCGCTACGGGAAGCCGGTGGTGATCGTGGAGACCGCGTACCCGTTCACCCGGGACGACGCGGACGGCCAGCCGAACGTCATCGGCGACGTCACCTGCGACGGCATCAGCGCGACCTGGGCCGGGCAGGCCCAGCAGTTCGACTGGGTCCAGAACACCGCCCGCAACGCCGGCGCCATCGGGGTCTTCTACTGGGAGCCGACCTGGTACGCCGTCCCCGGCAACGGCTGGGACCCGGCGAACATCAACGGCACCGGGAACGGCTGGGACAACATGGCCGTCTTCGACTGGTCCGGGCGGGTGAACCCGGGGGTGCGCTGGACGCCGTGACCGGCCGCCGGCCGCACCCCGGGTGCACCCGCCTGCTCATCGCCTGAAGAGGCGGCCTATCGAGTCGCGCCGGCCCCAGGCGATGAACACGAACAGGAAGAACAGCACCACCGGGGTGATGACCAGCGCGCCGCCGTCCAGGATGAACGCCTGGGTGATGGCGGCGCCGACCATGAGCAGCGCCAGCCCGACGGCGGCCAGGCCGGCGAGCCGCGGCACCAGCAGCCCGATGCCACCGGCCAGCTCCACCAGGCCGATGAAGTAGCGGAACCAGGGCGCGGCGCCCATGTCCTCGAAGGACTGGACGGTGTTCGTCTCGCCGAACAACTTGGGGCCGGCCGAGGCGACGATGAAGAAGACGCCGAGGAAGCCCTGGAGCACCCACAGCGTGCGGTGCAGCCCACGGGCGACGGGCGGGGGAGTGGTGTCGACAACGCTCATGGCTCTCGTCCTCCTGAAGAATCAGCTGGTGCATCCGAACGGATGCACCAGCTGAGACCGGACAGGACATGTGAACTCATCGGTGATCCGGCGGACCGCTACCAGGCCTTGCCGCGGATCGGGGGCACGTCGAGATCGCGCTCGCCGCCCCGGTGCTCGGCGAGCAGTCGGCGGCGGATCGAACGCCAGGCGACGCGCTCCTGGCGGCGGCCGAGCCTGCGGCAGGCCTGGAAGGTGCAGAGCCGGCAGCCGCAGAGGTTGGGCGCCTGCGCCGACACCTCGCGGTGGCAGCGGGTGCGGATCCACTCGGGCGAGGCGAGGAACTCGGCCAGATCGCAGGCGCCCCGGTGGTGTCGGTGGATGTCGGTGAACCAGCGGCGCAGGTACGGATCCCGCTGCTGCACACGCTCGGGTCGGTGGATGTCGGTACGGGCCATGTGACGACCGCCCTTCCGGCCGCCCGCGCACCATGCGCGGGACTAACGCCTCTCTGGCATGCCGGTCACCTCCCGTCGCCGGTGGACGCCCTCATTCTGCTGATCATGGATCGGGCCAGGCATCCGATTTCCGGGGCCGCCCAATGGGTCGATCAGGCCGTACCATCGCCCGGTGAAGCTGCGCCGCCGGCTCGTCGCCGCGTCTCTGCTGCTGGCGGTGGAGACGATGGCGCTCGCGCTGCTCGTCACCGAGTCCCTGACGGGTGCGATCGCAGCCGCCGGCCTCACCTGCCTGTCGTTGTGGCTGCACCTCGCCCTGCACGAGGGCGGCCACCTCGTCGCGGCGAAGCTGCTGCGCCTGCCGGTCGTCGCGGTCCACATCGCGCCCTTCACCGGATGGCGCAACGAGGTGTCGGTCCGGCCGTCGGCGTCGATGCCGGCGTTGCCGCTGCGGATGGCGCTGTTCCATCTCGGCGGCCCGGTGGCGAACCTGGGCGCCGCCGCGGCGCTCGTCGTCGTGGCGACGCACACGGCAACGGTGTCGACGCGCCTGGCGCTGTTCAGCGCCGCGTTCGTCGGAGCGCTGCTCGGCCTGGGCAACCTCGTTCCGGGGAGTTCGCCCCGCAGTGACGGCCGCAACCTGCTCCGCTGGCTCGGGGCCCCGGCGGCCGCCCGGGCCGGACTCCGGGCGTACTACCACCAGGACTTGCGACGCACCGCCGAGGACGGTCCGAAGATCATCGGGAGTCCGCCCGGGCGGTAGCGCGCTCGCGGCTCAGCCGAGCGGGCCGGTCACCGCGGTCACCGTGCCGCCGGGCAGGAAGCCGGACCGGCCGTGCCCGCCGTGCGCCACCGGGCCGGGCAGCGAGACCGCGGCCGCCGCGTACATCCGGGCCGGCCCGGCGGGCGCGCCGCCCTGCCAGGCCAGGTAGCCGGAGACGGTGGCGGGTTCGCCGGGGAAACGGCGGGCCAGCTCCGCGACGTACCGGGACACCGGCTCCGCGCGCGGGTCGAACCGGAGCGCGAGCATCTGCCCGGTCGCGGGGCGCAGCACCGCGGCGGTGAGCAGCCAGGGCGCCAGATAGGTGCCGGCCGCCGCGCCCGGCCCCCGCGCGGCGTCGCGCAGCGCCGCCTCCGCCCCGGCCCAGCCGGTGACCACGAGCGTCGGATGCCGTCCGGACCCCGGGGGTACGACACGCAGTCCGGCGCGGCGCGCGGCGTCGGTGACGGCGGCGACCGCCGCGACGGAGCGGGCCGAGGAGTCGCCCACGACGCTGAGGGCGCCCTCGGCCCGGGGCGCGAGGAAGGCGACTGTGGCGTCGAGGTCCTCGCGGTCACCGGAGGTGAGGGCGTCCGCGGGGCAGCGCGACAGCGGCTGCGGGTCGTCCCGCAGGAGCACGCCGAGGGCCGCGCTGACGCACTCCGGCCCGTCCGGACCGCGCAGGTCGGGACCGGGCGCGTCGGCCGCCCCGGCGTCCAGCCGTATCACGGCCTGGCGTCCGCCGTACGCGACGTGCAGCCGGCTCGGGCCGGGCGGAAGGTGTACGAGGGCCCAGCCGTTGGTGGCACCGGGCAGCCGGACGGCGGGGGAGAGGCGGTCCGCCCGCGTCCCGACCGAGACTCCCTCCGCGCCGACGTGCACGAGGTTCCAGCCGGACCGCTGCGGTGCCACCACCAGCGGGAGGCCCCGGCCGCCGTTGTCCACTGCGACCAGCAGCGGCGCGCCGGGGCGGCCGGGCGGCGCGGGCAGCGCCACGGCGGTCGCGGTGGCGGCGACGATGACGACCGCGGGCAGCACGACCGCCTGTCCCCGCAGCAACGCCCGGTCCGGCTGCCGTCGGCGTCGCAGGCCGGCGCCCAGGCCCACGGCTCCGGCCACGGCAACCGCAAGGCAGACCCAGCGCGCCGGGCCGGCCCATCCGGGGCCTTCCGGGCCGAGGGCGGCGTGGTCGGTACCGAGCCGCACCGCGCCGGCCGCCGCCTCGGCGGTGACGGCGGCGAGCATCCAGGGCGCCGCCCGGTGGGCGACGCGCCGCCGGGCCGAGTCCGCGCCGAGCACTGTGGCGACGCCGCCCAGCAGCACCGCGGCGGCGAGCCCGTGCCCGGCGGCGGCCGTCGCCTCCGCGACTGTCGCGGTGGGCAGCGCCAGCAGGCCGGCCCCGGCGGACACGAGCAGAGCCAGGGGTACGCCGACCGCGCGCCGCCCGGCGCACCCGGGCAGGGCGAGGCAGGCCGCCGCGAGCACGAGCGTTCCGGCGGCGGGGGCGTCCCCGCCCAGGCCGAGGGTGAGCAGGTGCGCGACGGCGGCGGTCACCGCCGGGGCGGTGAGGCGGCGGGGCGCCGGGGCGGCGAGCGGTCGCAGCAGCACAAGCCCGGCCGTGGTGGCCGTCGCGGCGAGGGCGAGCAGCGCGGCGAACCCGGTGGCGGCCGGCGCGACGCCGCCGCCGTCCGCGGCGTGGGCCGGCCCCGCCGCCAGCAGCGTGGCCGCCACTGCGGCGAGGGCCGCGCCGGTGAGCCGTCCGGCCGATCGGGGTACGCCCCGGCGACCGTCGGCGGTACGCGGTGTCGCGGTGCGGTCGGGCACTCGTGTCTCCTCGGCTGTCACACGGGTCGATCGGCCGGGTCGGTAACCGGGGGATACGTGTTGGCGGCGTACCAGTCGCCGCGGCCCCGCGGCAGCAGGTCGAGCACGTTCCACACCGGGGAGAGCAGGTCGATGCCGCGCTCGGTGCCGTCGACGAAGTTGGCCGGCTGGCTGTAGAAGTGCCGGACGCCGTCGCCGTCGCGGACCAGCACGCTGACCATCGGGCGCTGGTCGCCGTTCGGGTGCTCGGCGCGCAGGTCGGCGTTGAAGTCGGTGCCGTGGCTGGAGAGCAGCCGCAGGCCGGCCCAGCCGCGCCGGGCGCCCCAGGCGCGCAGCTTCTCCGCCGGGGCCTTGCCGACCACCACGAACGCGGTGTGCTGCTGGAGGTGGTGGGCGACGCCGTGGAACCCGTCCACCCACATCGAGCACATCGGGCAGGCGGCGTCGGCGTCCGGGTGGAACATCAGGTGGTAGACGAGGAGCGTGCGGTGCGCGCCGAAGAGCGCGGACAGCCGGACGGGGTGCAACGGGCCGGGCGCGGTCAGGTCGGCCGGTCCCTCGGTGAGCGCGACGTCGGCCACCGGCGCGCCGAGCGGCAGCTCCCGCCGGGCGGCGGCGACCTGTTCGATCTGGTCACACAGGCGGCGTTCGGCCTCGGCGAGGCGCAGCCGCGCGGCCACATATCCGGCGTCGGCGCCGTCCGGCCACATCGGCAGCGCCGGCGCGCTCGCGTCCTCGGTCATCCTCTCGTCCTTCCTCGACCCGCGCTAACGCCGGCCGTTCGCTATAGGATATAGAAGTGATCAACGGGTAGGTGTCGACAAAGGGGGTACGCGCGTGACGGAGACGACCGCGCCACCAGGGCTGCCGCAGCACGGCCGGTTCGCCACCGCCGACCCCGACGCCGACATCCACGAGTGGCTCGCCGACTGGCGCCGCCAGGCCCCGATGCGTGTGGACGTCGTGCCCCTGGCCGGCCTGCGCGGCTGGCGCCAGGACGCCGACACCGGAGTCCTGGCCCACCGCAGCGGCCGGTTCTTCCGGGTGGAAGGGCTCTCCGTCGAGGTGCCGGGCGCGGCCGTGCCCCGCTGGGACCAGCCGGTGCTGCACCAGCCGGAGGTGGGCATCCTCGGGCTGCTCGCCCGCCGCGACGGCGACACGCTGCGGGTGCTGGTGCAGGCCAAGGCGGAGCCCGGCAACCAGGACGGCCACCAGCTCGCGCCCACCGTCCAGGCCACCCGGAGCAACTGGACCGGCGTGCACGGCGGCCGCCCGGTGCCGTTCCTGCACCACTTCCGCGACCCGGACCCGCGCCGGGTGCTCGTGGACGTCCGCCAGTCCGAGCACGGGTCCTGGTTCCTGCGCAAACGCAACCGCAACATGGTGGTCCTCACCGACGAGGACATCGTGCCGCCGCCCGGGTTCCGCTGGCTCAGCCTCGCCCAGCTGCACCGGCTCCTGCGCCACGACGACCTGGTCAACATGGACATCCGTACCGTGCTCTCGTGCCTGCCGGCGGAGCTGACGGCCCGGGCGGCCGGCCCGGCCGGGGACGCCTTCACGGCCGCGCTGCGCCGCTCCTGCCGGCCCGGGCCGGGCAGCCGGCACCACACCGGCGAGCTGCTGCACTGGATCACCGACGTCCGCAGCCGGACCGAGGTGGACGCCGACCGGACGGCGCTGCGCGGACAGGCGGCGTGGCATCTCGGCGAGGTCTCTCTGCGACACGACAGTGGGCTGTTCTTCGAGGTCATCGGCGTGGACGTGGACGCCGAGGGGCGCGAGGTGGCGAGCTGGTCGCAGCCGATGCTGCGGCCCTGCGGCCAGGGGGTGGTGGCGTTCCTGGCCACCCGTCTCGACGGTGTGCTGCACGTGCTGGCGCACGCCCGGGTCGAACCGGGCTTCGTCGACGTGGTGGAACTGGCGCCGACGGTCCAGTGCACGCCCGCCACGCTCGACTACCTGCCCGCCGCCGCGCGTCCGCCCTTCCTGGACCAGGTGCTCGGCGCGCCGCCGGAGCGGGTCCGGTTCCGCGCGCTCCTCTCCGAGGAGGGCGGACGGCTCTACCGGGCTCGTAGCAGCTATCTGGTGGTGGAGACCGACGACGTCGACCTGGAGAGCGACCAGTACCGCTGGGTGACGCTGCACCAGCTCTCGGAACTGCTGCGGCACAGCAACTACGTGAACGTCTCGGCCCGCAGCCTGATCGCCTGCCTGCGCGGGCTGCTGGACGCCGGCTGAGCGGGCGGACCGGGTCACGCCCGGTCCGCCCGCCGCGACGGCGGTCAGTCGCCGAAGCCGGTCGGGTGGGCGTCGCCGACCGCGTTGAGCAGCACACCCTGCTCCAGCAGCGCCTTGCAGGCGCAGAGCACCATGGTGAACCCGCCCATCGAGTCGATCGCCTTCGCCACGGCCTGGTCGGCGCTGCCGGCGAAGCCGGTCTCGGTGACCCGGACCAGCGTCGTGTCACCCTCGCCCGGCAGGAACCGCCATTCGAGCTGGGTGGGGGACTCCGGGTCCCACTCGGCCAGGATGCGGCTGTTCTTCTCGACGTCCTTGACCGTGACGACGGTGGAGACGCCGTACATCTCCCAGTCCCAGGTGACGGTGGCGCCGGGTTCGAGCCGGCCGCTGCTCTTGGTGAACCAGAACTTCGTGGTCACCGCCGGGTCCGCGAACGCCTCGAAGACCTCGGCGGCGGGCCTGCGGATGAGCATCTGCGCGGTGACGGCAGGCGGTTGAGTCAAACGGTCGCTGTCCACGGGGTAGCCGTGTTCCCTTCTCGTGTCATCGGCACTGCGTACAAACGGTGGCGGGGTCAGGCCCGCCGGCGGTACAGGAACATGGAGAGCGGGGCGAAGACGGCCACCAGCGCCGCGCAGCCGACCAGCGCCGCGCCTACCTCACCGGCGGTCGCCGTGCCGTGGGCCAGGCCGCGCGCGGCGGTGACCGTCAACGCGAACGGGTTCAGGCCGACCACGGCCTGCAGCCAGCCGGGAAGCGTCTCCTGCGGCACGAAGAAGTTGCTGACGAACGACACCGGGAAGACGATCGCCTGGCAGGCGCTCAGGGCGGCGGTCGGTGACTTCAGGGCGAGCCCGAAGACCACGTACACCCAGGAGAAGGAGAAGACGAAGACCAGGGTGATCAGGATCGTGGCGAGGACGCCGAGCACGCCACCGTCGGGCCGGAAGCCGACCGCGAGCCCGACCGCCACGGCGACCGCGCAGCCGACGACGTAGAGCACGTTGTTGCCGAGCAGGGTGCCGACGATCGCGGCGGGCCGCCAGATGGCCAGCGCGCGGAAGCGGTCGGTCACCTCCCGGGAGTTGTCCAGGTTGACCACCGCGCCGATCCGCATGCTGATCATGATCCCGGTGAACACCACGATGCCCGGGATGTAGAACTGCATGTAGCTCGACGTCGAACCGGCCAGCGCGCCGCCGAACAGGAAGCCGAAGACGAGCGTGAACATGACCGGCACGCCGAGCGCCTCGAGGATCTGCGTCGGGTCCCGGCGCACCTTCTGCACCGCCCGCCACGCGAAGGTCAGCGTGGACGACAGCGCGCCGGGACGTGCCGGCCGCGCCGCGGACGGCGCCGAGGCGCCACGGCCGGTGCCGGTCTCCACCATGCTGCTCACGCCGCCTCCTCGGTCTCGGTCCGCGAGCCGTCCGCCCGGTGCCCGGTGAGGGCGAGGAACACCTGGTCCAGGGTGGCGTGGCCGAAGGCGTACTCGGCCAGGCCGACGCCGGCCCCGGTGAGGGCGGCCAGCGCCCGGGTGGCCTCCTCCTCGGCCGCGACCTGCGCGGTCAGCTCCATCCGGTCGGCGCCGGCGTGCACCGCCGTGCCCAGCGCCTCCGCCAGCATCCGCTCTGCCGTCTCCCGCTGCCCGGCGTCGCGCAACCGCACCCGCAGCACGCTCGCACCGATCGACCGCTTCAGCTCCACCGGCGTGCCCTCGGCGATGACCCGGCCGTGGTCGACGACCGCGATCCGGTCGGCGAGCTGGTCGGCCTCGTCGAGATACTGCGTGGTGAGCAGGACGGTGGCGCCCTCGCCGACCATGCCCCGGACGAGTTCCCACACCTGGTTGCGGCTGTGCGGGTCCAGCCCGGTGGTCGGCTCGTCGAGGAACATCAGGTCGGGTGTCACGATCATGCTGCTGGCGATGTCGAGCCGACGGCGCATGCCGCCGGAGTAGGTCCGCACCAGCCGGGCGGCGGCCTCCTCCAGGCCGAACGTGGCGAGCAGCTCCTCGGCGCGGCGGCGGGCCGCGCTCCAGGAGAAGCCGCGTAGCCGGGAGAGCAGGACGAGATTGTCCCGGCCGGACAGTTCCTCGTCGACCGACGAGTATTGCCCGGTCAGCCCGATCCGGTCGCGGATCGCCCCGGCCTCGCGCACCACGTCGTGGCCGAGCACGCGGACCTCGCCGCTGTCGGGCGGGACGAGCGTGGCGAGGGTGCGGACGATCGTCGTCTTCCCGGCGCCGTTGGGGCCGAGCACGCCGAACACGCTTCCGGCCGACACGCGCAGATCGATCCCGTCGAGCGCGCGCACCTCGCCGTAGGATTTGCGCAATCGTGTGATCTCGATGGCGGGAGTGTCGGTCTGCTGTGCGGACAACCCAGCCGTACGCGACATTGTGTTCACAAACATATAGTAGCAGGACGTTTCGCTCCGGTCACGCCTCTTGATCCGCGCGTCGCGCGCGTTCCGCCACCACGTGATCGTCGCATGGACACCCGTCGGTCGATAGCTATAACATTCTCAAGCAGCAACTTGCCGCCGAGAGTGGAGGAGCGGACGTGTCCACACGCGAGCTGACCGAAATCGACGAGGTAGCGGAGATCTACGACGACGGCGCCTGGGCCGTCGAGGTGCTCGGCGGAAACATCCACTTCGGATGGTGGGAGGACGACGACGACCGCACGCCCTTCCTGGAGGCAATCAACCGGTTCACCGACATCGTCGGCGACCGCCTCGGCCTGCGCCCCGGCGATCGGCTGCTGGACGTCGGCTGCGGTGCCGGCGAGCCGGCCATCCGGCTCGGCCAGCGCAGCGACGCCGACATCACCGGCATCACCAACAGCGCCGAGCACCTCAAGCGGGCCCGGGAACGGGTCAACGAGTCCGGGCTGCGCGGCCAGGTCCGCTTCGAGCTCGGCGACGCCGCCGCACTGAGCTACCCGGACGCCTCCTTCGACAAGGTGCTCGCCTTCGAGTCCCTGGTGCACGCGCAGGACCGCCGGCAGTGGCTCGCCGAGATCCGCCGCGTACTCAAGCCCGGCGGCCGGCTCGTGCTCACCGACCTCGCCGAGGACGCCCCGCTCACCGAGCGGGACCGGCAGATCCTCACCGACTTCACCCTCGCCCCGCCCGGCCCGCCGATGGCCGCGTTCGACCTGGTCCGCGACGCCGGATTCGTGGTGGACGAGTTCCTCAGCTGCGGCGACAAGATCAGCCGTTCGTTCCCCGCGTACCACGAGCGGGTGCAGCAGCGGCGCGACACGCTCGCCGCCGCGCACGGCGCCGAGAAGATCGACGCCTTCCTCGCCGAGATGCCGGCCGTGCTCGACGTCCTGCGGACCAAGGTCGGCTGCGTCGTCATCGCCGCCCACAAGCCGCGCTGACCCGCCCGGCACCGGTGACCGGAAGGAGCAGGCAGATGACCGCCCCCGCCGTCACCGGCTGCCGGATCTGCGGCGGCCCGGTGACCGAGATGCTCGACCTCGGCCGCCAGCCCCTCTCCGACGCGTTCCTCCGCCCGGCCGACCTCGACGGCGAGTTCTTCTACCGCCTCGCGGTGGGCCGGTGCGCCGACTGCACGATGGTCCAGCTCGTCGAGGAGGTGCCGCGCGAGCGGATGTTCCACCACGACTACCCGTACCGCTCGTCGCTGTCGTCGGTGATGCGCGCGCACTTCACCGGCACCGGCCGGGAACTGCTCGCCACCGAGCTGACCCGGCCCGGCGCGTTCTGCGTCGAGCTGGGCTGCAACGACGGGGTGATGCTGCGGACCGTGGCCGCGGCCGGCGTACGCCACCTCGGCTTCGAGCCGTCCGCCGGGGTGGCCGAGCTGGCCCGTGGGCAGGGCGTACGGGTGCGTACCGACTTCTTCGAGGAGGAGACCGCCGCCGACGTGCTCGCCACCGACGGGCCGGCCGACGTCATCTACGCCGCCAACACGATCTGCCACCTGCCCTACCTGGACTCGGTGCTGCGCGGCGCGCGGCTGCTGCTCGCCCCCGGCGGCGTCCTCGTCTTCGAGGACCCGTACCTCGGCGACATCCTCGCCCGGACCGCCTTCGACCAGATCTACGACGAGCACTTCTACTACTTCACCGCCCACTCGGTACGGGCCGCCGCGGCCCGCTTCGGGCTGGAGCTCGTGGACGTGCGGCGGCTCCCGGTGCACGGCGGCGAGGTGCGCTACACGCTCGCCCGCGCCGGGGCGCGTACCCCGTCCCCGGCCGTCGCCGACCTGCTGCGCCAGGAACGGGAGCAGGGAGTGACCGGGGAGGCGGCGCTGCGCCGGTTCGCCGCCGCCGTCGCGCGTACCCGGTCCGAGCTGGTCGCGCTGCTGCGCTCGCTGAGAGAGGAGGGCCGCACCGTCGCGGCCTACGGGGCCACCGCGAAGAGCGCCACCGTCACCAACTACTGCGGGCTCGGGCCGGAGCTGATCTCGTACGTCTGCGACACCACTCCGGCCAAGCAGGGCCGGCTGACCCCGGGCGCGCACATCCCGGTCCGCCCGCCCGAGGCATTCGCCGACCCCTACCCGGACTACGCGGTGCTCTTCGCCTGGAACCACGCCGAGGAGATCATGGCGAAGGAGACCGGCTTCCGGGCCGCCGGCGGCCGGTGGATCCACTACGTGCCCACCGTGCGCGTACGGTGACGGCATCGGTGGCGCGCGGCTTCTACCGCGCCGGATACCCGGAGATCTACGACCTGGTGATGCGGCACCGGGGCCGCGACCACATCGCCGAGGCCGCCACGCTCGCCCGGACGGTCCGGCGCCGGAACCCGGCCGCCGCCTCGCTGCTCGACGTGGCCTGCGGCACCGGGCTGCACCTGGAGCACCTGCGGACCCACTTCGCCCCGGTGACCGGCGTGGACCTGTCCGCGGAGATGCTGGCCCGAGCCGGCGCCCGGGTGCCGGACGTGGCCCTGCACGAGGGCGACATGCGCGACCTGGATCTGGCCGACACCTTCGACGTGGTGGTCTGCCTCTTCGCGGTGCCGCACCTGCGCGGCGCCGCCGAACTGGACCGGACCGTCGCGCGGCTGGCCGCCCACCTGACGCCGGGCGGCGTGCTGGCGGTCGAGCCCTGGTACACGCCGGAGACGTTCGTCCCCGGCTACGTGGCCCGCGACATGGTGCAGGAGCAGGACCGGGTGGTGGTCCGGCTGTCCCACTCGACGTGGCTCGACGACGCGCGCGACCGGATCCGGATGACAGTGCACCAGGCGTACGCCGACCCGGAGGCCGGCATCCGGCACGACACCGCGACGACCGATCTGACGCTGTTCCGGCCGCAGCACTTCGCCGCCGCGTTCGCCCGGGCCGGGCTCGCCGCCGCGCACGTCACGGCGCCGCCGTTCCGGTGGGGTCTGTGGATCGCCCGGCCCGCAGGTGCGCGGTGACCGGCGACCGGCCACGCGTGGTCGTGCTCGGCGGCACCGGGTTCGTCGGCGCCCATGTCGCGGACGCCTTCGCCGACGCCGGCCACGACGTGCTCACGGTGGCCCGCCGCGCCCCGGCCGGCGACCGGCACCGGTTCACCGCGCTCGACCTCGGCGGCACCGGTCCGGGGACGCTGGCGCGGCTGCTGGACGCCGAGGACCCGGTCGCCGTGGTCGACTCCACCGGCAGCAGCTGGGGACTGGACCCCGGCCGGATGGCGGAGCGCTGCACCCGGCTCAGCGCGCTGCTGCTCGACGCGCTGCGCCGCGCCGCCTGCCGCCCCCGGCTGGTCCATCTCGGCTCGGTGCTGGAGTACGGGCAGCCGGTCGCGCCGGCCGATCCGCGCGGTACGCCCGCGCCGGACACCGCGTACGGCCGGGCGAAACTGGCCGCGACCCGGGCCGTACTGGCGGCAGCCGACGCCGGTGAGGTCGACGCGGTGGTGCTGCGGCTGGTGAACGCGCTCGGCCCGGGGCTGCCCGCGACCAGCCTGCTGGGCCGGGTCGCCGCCGCGCTGGCGCCGGCCGCGCGGGCCGGCGTCGCCGCGCGGGTGACGCTCGCCCCGCTGGAGGCCCGGCGTGACTTCGTCGACGTCCGGGACGCCGCCGAGGCCGTGCTGGCCGCCGCCGGGCGCCCGGTGACCGGCCGCGTCCTCGACATCGGCCGCGGCGAGGCGGTGCCGGTGCGGACGCTGGTCCGGCTCCTGGTGCAGGTCAGCGGGGTGCAGGCGACAGTGGTGGAGCGTGCCGGCCCGGCCGGCTGGCGGGCCGGGACCCGGTGGTCGTGCGTCGACCCGGCGCCCGCCGCGGCGGCCCTCGGCTGGCGGCCGCGCCGCGACCTGCGCCGGGCGGTCACCGACTTCTGGCACGACGAGCTGCGCCGCTACTCCGGCGACGGGGAGCCGGCGGCGGCGGGGCCGCCGCGTCAGCGGGCGCCGTAGCGCCGGCGGGGAATCGACAGGTGGCGCGACCGGCGTCACCGGCTCGGCGGTACGGCGTCGGCCGTGCCGCCGCGACGACAGGGAGGGCAGGAGTCATGCGCGTACTGTTCATGCCGGGTCCGGCCATCGGCCACGCGTTCCCGCTGGTACCGCTCGGGTGGGCGTTCCGCGCCGCCGGGCACGAGGTCGTCTTCGTCACCGCCGGTGACGCGCTGGCGGTGGCCCGGGCCGGGCTGCCGGTCCTGGACGCGGTGCCCGGACGCACCACCTCGGACATGCAGGCGCAGTTCATCCGCGACGTGCCGCGCCTCTTCGAGCCGATCGGCGCCGACCCGATCGCGGAGATGGAGGAACGCAAGCCGTACATCGTCTCGGCCTGGGATCCGTTCGTCGACGCCCACGTCGCGCTCGGCGAGTGGGTCCAGCCGGACCTTGTGGTGTACGACCCGATCTTCGCGGTCGGCCCGGTCGTCGCCGCCCGGCTGAAGGTGCCGGCGGTGGCGCACAGCCTCGGGCTGGCCCGGTTCACCCCCGACCTGCTGCGCGAGCTGCCCGGCGCGGTGGCGATGCGCCGGCACGGGGTGACACTGCCCGAGGGCATCCGGACCGTCGACATCGCCCCGCCCAGCCTGGTCGAGGGCGGACCGGCCGACATCTCCATGCGCTACGTGCCGTACAACGGCGGCGGGGTGCTGCCCGAGTGGCTGCGGGAGCCGGTCGCGCGGCCCCGGATCGCCGTCACGTTCGGCACGCTCGGCGGGCCGGACCGGTTCGCCGCCGGCATCGCGCGGGTGCTCGCCGCCGCGCCCGGGCTGGACGCCGAGTTCGTGCTGGCGATCGGGGAGTCGGCCGCTCCGCCCGACCTGCCGCCGAACGTGCGGACCACCGGCTGGGTGCCGCTGAACCAGTTGCTGCGCGGCTGCGCCGCCGCGATCCACCACGGCGGCGACGGCACGACGCTGACCTGCGCCGCGCTCGGCGTCCGCCAGCTGGTGCTGCCCGGCTCGCCGGACGAGCTGGTCACCGGCGAGCTGCTGCGCGCCCGGGGGCTGGCGCACGTGCTGGGCTCGGTGGACGAGCTGGACGCCGCCGCGATCGGCCGGCTGCTCACCGACGCGGAGCTGGGCCGGGTGACCGGCGAGGTGCGGGCCGAGATCGCGGCGCTGCCGTCCCCGGCCGAGGTGGTGCCCCGGCTGACCGCGGCGGTGTGAGCCCGGCGGCGGGCGGCTCGTCGCCGCCCGCCGCCGGTTGCGGTCAGCGCAGTTGCGCGTCGGCCACCGCGAAGAGCAGCCCGTGCGGATTCGCCTTGCCGGTGTCGCCGTGCGGCCAGCTCGTCCGGTCGAAGCTCACGCAGCGCCGGCCGGTGTGCTCGTCGCGGAACGCGCGGTCCTCGGTGAGCCGGCCCGCCGGGTCGACCAGCGCCATGCAGATCCGGGCGTCACCGTCGAGTCCGGTGGGCGCCACGAAGTAGTTCGAGGTGACCACCCGGGAGACCTGGTCGGTCTGGCGGAAGTGCTTCCCGCCCGCCACCGGCCGGAACGTGTCCATCGCGCCCCAGTGCGGCCCACCGAGTGTGGTGTCCACGATGGGCAGCGCGCTGACCAGAGCGGGACAGTCCGGCTCGGCACCGCCGCGTACGGTCTCCGCGATCGTGTCGATCCGGCACGAGGTCCGGCTGCCGGCGGCGAGGAGCCGGCGGATGTCCAGCACGTACACCATGCCGGACTCGGCGTTGACGGCCGGTGAGTTGTTGCCGCCGAACATCACCGTGTGGAACAGGAAACGGTCGTCCGGGCTCACCATCAGCCAGCTGCCGCCGTCGGCCGCGCTGGTCGGGGTGTCGCGCGGGTAGATACGGCGGAAGGCGGTCGCGTCGTCGAACACCTGCCGCCAGGTCAGCTCCCGCTTGGTGATGTCCGGCGTGTAGTAGACCGCGCCCATCCCGGTGGCCACGAACGCTCCCTTGTGCCGGGGCTGGTGCGTCACCGCGGGCTCCATGGCCAGCAGACCCTCGCGGCTGTACTCGTCGTCGACCCGGGGCCCGTCGGGCAGGTAGGACAGGGAGAGCAGGCGGGGCCGGTTCCGGTCGCTGATGTCGTACGTGCGGACCGTGCGGCGCTGCAGGTTGGGGTCGGTCACCAGGCCGGCGACGACGTGCCGCACCTCGACGAAGTCGCTGGTGACCAGCCGGTTCAGGTCCTCGCGCAGCGCGATGCCGTGCGGGTTGGCGCAGGTCGGCACCGGCAGCGCCGGCTGGTTGGGGCAGGAGACCGGGTCCTCGGCGGTCTTCTTCGCCGCCGGCATCTCGGCCAGCACCCGGCCGTCGGGGCCGAGCCGGACCACCTCGCCGGGGGAGCCGGCGAAGCCGTTGCCGACGCGGGTCTGCCCGTCGGAGTAGGTGCAGGGCCCGGCGACGTCGGGCCCGCCCATGTACGACCCGTACGCGGTGCCGTCGCGCAGGACCGTGAACGCGTCCGGCACCGAGCCGCACGGGGTGTCGTGCGGCAGCGTCACGCCGCTGAGCGAGACCCGGGGCAGCCGGCTGACGTCGAAGACGTAGACGGTGTCGCTGAGCAGGCCGCCCGCGTACACCTTGTCGCCCTTGCGCCAGGTGTACTGCATGTGGTGCGGCTCGTTGCCGAAGACCGAGTCGACGGTGACGGTGTTCGCCACCCGGCCGTAGTCGGGGGAGCCGGGGGTGGCGTCCACGACGGCGAGGAAGTCGGGGTCGGGCCTGCCGTCGGGGCCGGGCGCGGCGTCACCGGTCCAGACCAGCAGCCACTGGCGGGCGGGCGCGCCGGGACGCTCGGCGGCCTGAGCCGTGCGGGTGAGGTGGTTGGTGATCCGGTACGGCTGGCCGTCGCTGCCGGTCACTGTGGAGGTTACCCGTCGCACGGACGCCCCGGCCGCGGCCGGGGGTGGCACCAGGCCGCTGCTGACGGCGACGAGCGCGATCACTCCGATGTGGGCGGCCCGCCGGAGCGGACCGCGCAGTTGTGGACGGGGCATGGACGTCCTCCTGGTCACGTGCGGGATTGAGGCCGGAACATGCCAGGCGTCGCGGTCGAGGGGGACGGAGAAGTGCCGGGGAGCGGCGCCCGCGGCAGCGAGCCTACTATCCGAATTGCAACTGTCAATTGACGGGAAGTCGACTGCAGGGAGATCCACTGCGCGCAATTTCCATCGATTGCCGGAGGTGCCGAGGTGGTCGACAGTGGCCGATGTCGGGGCAGGTCAGCTCGGTCCTGAGGGCTTGCCGGGAAAGGCTGTTCGCGCGCCCCGCAGGGTTGGTGCCAAGTCCGCGGCGACGGCGTCGCGGCGACGGTGATTCCGTCCGTTCGGGCCAGTGGCCGGGAGCCGCCGGTACCGACGTCGGTTGACGAACGTGTAGCTAGCCGAGGGGGCGGCGACTAGGATGCGGGGTGGTGATGCCGGGGTGAGGCGCCGCGGCGACGACGCTCCCGGGGAGGTCCGCCGCCATGACCGTCGGAGTCTGGAACTACCTGGCCGAGTACGAGAGCGAGCGGGAGGACGTCCTCGGCGCGGTGGACCAGGTCTTCTCCTCCGGCCGGCTGGTGCTCGGTGAGAGCGTGCGCGGCTTCGAGCGGGAGTTCGCCGCCTACCACGGCGTGCCGCACTGCGTCGGGGTGGCCAACGGCACCGACGCCATCTCGCTGGCCCTCTGGGCGCTGGGCGTACGCCCCGGCGACGAGGTGGTCACCGTCGCCAACACGGCCGCGCCGACCGTGCTCGCCATCGACGCGGTGGGCGCGGTGCCGGTCTTCGTCGACGTGGACGAGGCGACCTGCCTGATGCGCGTCGACCGGGTCGCCGACGTGATCACGCCGCGTACCCGGGTGCTGCTCCCGGTGCACCTCTACGGGCAGTGCGTCGAGATGGCGCCGCTGCGGGCGCTCGCCGCCGCGCACGGCCTCGCGGTGCTGGAGGACTGCGCGCAGGCGCACGGCGCGCGCCACCACGGCCGCGTGGCCGGGTCGCTCGGTGACGCCGCCGCCTTCTCCTTCTATCCGACCAAGGTGCTCGGCGCGTACGGCGACGGCGGCGCGACGATCACCGCCGACCCGGACGTGGAGCGGCGCCTGCGCCGGCTGCGGTACTACGGGATGGAGGACCGCTACTACGTCGAGGAGACGCCCGGCCGCAACAGCCGCCTGGACGAGGTGCAGGCGGAGATCCTGCGCCGCAAGCTGCGGCGGCTGGACCGCTACGTCGCCGCCCGCCGCGCGATCGCCCGCCGCTACGACGAGGGGCTCGCCGGCACCGGCCTGGGCCTGCCGGTCACCGCGCCCGGCAACGAGCACGTCTACTACCTCTACGTGGTGCGGCACCCGCGGCGCGACGAGATCCTGGCGGCGCTGCGCCGCCACGGCATCGAGCTGAACGTCAGCTACCGCTGGCCGGTGCACACCATGCGCGGCTTCGCCCACCTCGGCTACACCGAGGGGTCACTGCCGGTCACCGAGCGGCTGGCCGGGGAGATCTTCTCGCTGCCGATGTACCCGTCGCTGGACGAGGGTGTCCAGGCCCGGGTGATCGACGCGCTGCGCACGATCCTGCGGGCCTGGTGACGCTCCGAAGCGGGCACCGCAAGAATTGAGAATCATATAGCAAACTGCGCTCGCGCGGATCTACCATCTCGGCATGGAGCCTTCCACGTTCAGCACCCCGGTCGGCGACTTCGCCGACCTCCGTGACGACTTCCTGCGGCTCACCACCGAGATCGGCTGGTGCACCGTCGCCACTGTGGACGGACGCGACCGGCCGCGCAGCCGGATCATGCACGTCTCCTGGGAGGTCGGCGACGCCGGCCCGACCGGCTGGGTCAGCACCTCCCGCACCCCGGTCAAGACCGCCCACCTGGCCCGCAACCCGTACGTCTCGTGCAGCTACTGGACACCCGCGCACGACGCCGTCTTCGTCGACTGCCGCGCCACCTGGCTGGAGCCGGGCGACACCAAACGCCACGTCTGGGACCTCGTCGCCGCCGAGGCGACCCAGCGCGGCTTCGACCCGTACGCGGTCTGGCCCGACGGCCCCGCCGACGCCGGCTTCGAGGTGCTCCAGTTCGACCCCTGGCGGGTCCAGATCACCCTTCAGGACCTGGCCAACGGCCAGACCATCGGCTCGTCGCGGGTCTGGCACGCCGCCGGGCGGCCCGCGTCCACCGGCGCGCTGCTCTCCCGCTGATCCCGACCGGGCCGCCGCCGCACGACGGACCGGCCCGTCACCGCCGACGCGGCGAGCCGCGCGGCCCGACACCGAGGGAACGCACCATGACCACCACCCTGCGCACACCCGCGTCGGCGCCCGGCCGCCTGCCCGTGCTCGGGCACGGCCTGCAGATGAAACGACGACCCGCCGAGTTCCTGCTCGAACTCCAGTCCGGCGAGCCGGTCGTCACCATCGCGCTCGGCAAGCGCCCGGCGTACGTGGTGAACGACCCGACCCTGATGCGGGAGCTGCTGCGCGACGGCGACACCTTCGTCCGGGGCGGCCCGATGACCGAGCGCTTCCGGTCCATGTTCGGCAACGGCCTGGGCATCTCCGAGGGCGAGTTCCACCGCCGGCAGCGGGCGCTGATCCAGCCCGCCTTCCACCGCAACAAGGTCATCCACTACACCGAGCTGATGAGCCGGACGGTCGCCGGCAAGCTCGACTCCTGGCGCGACGGCCAGCGCCTCGCGGTCGAGAAGGAGATGGACGAGCTGGCCCTCACCAACGTCGTCGAGGTCGTCTTCGCCGGTGACCGAAGCCTGGACCGAGCCCGGTTCATGGCCGCGACCACCACCGTCCTGGGCGGACTGTTCCGCCGGATCACCGACGTGACGGGCGTGCTGACCCGCCTGCCCACCCAGGCCAACCGCGACTACGACGCCGCGGCCGAGTACCTGCGGGCGACCATCCGCCGGGTCATCGCCGAGTACCGCGCGGCCGGCACCGACCACGGCGACCTGCTGTCGATGATGCTCTTCGCCCGCGACGAGGACGGCCGGCCCGCGATGAGCGACGAGCAGGTCCACGACGAGGTGATGACGTTCTTCATCGCCGGCAGCAACACCATCGCCAACACGCTCTGCTGGGCGCTGCACCACGTCGGCGCGGACCCCGAGGTGCAGCGGCGGCTGCACGCCGAGGTCGACCGGGTGCTCGACGGACGGGCCGCCGGCTACGCCGACGTGCCGGCGCTGGAGTACACCCGCCAGGTGCTCTCCGAGACGCTACGGCTGCGCACCCAGGGCCTGTTCAACAACCGGGTCACCGCCCGCGACGCCGAACTGGGCGGCTACCTGATCCCGGCCGGCTCGGACGTGCTCTACAGCTTCCACGCCGTGCACCACAACCCGCGCATCTACCCCGAGCCCGAGCTCTTCGACCCGGACCGGTGGCTGCCGGAACGGGCCCGGACGCTGCCCCGCGGCGCGTTCATGCCGTTCGCCACCGGCGTGCACGGCTGCATCGGCGACCAGTTCGCCTGGACCGAGATGATCGTCTCGCTGGCCAGCATCGCCGCCCGCTGGCGGCTGGAGCCGGTGCCCGGCCACGAGCCGAAGCCCGTGCCGGCCATGACCATGCCCGTCGACGCGCTGCCGATGACCGCGCGCCGCCGTACCCGCTGAACGACCGACGCCCGGCCACCGGCCCACACGGACCGGCGGCCGGGCGTCCGGCCGCTCAGAGCTCCCCGGCGATCACGTTGCCCGGCGCGTCCGGGTCGGCGCTGAGGTAGAACTCGTGCGCCGCCCGGCCGTACTCCTCGCTGGTGAGGTAGCCGTCCCGGTCGGTGTCGAGCCGGTCGAAGATCCGTTGCGTGTCCTCCGAGCGCATGCCGCTCTTGCTCTGCGCCGCGAACATCTCCGCGTGGTTGATGCGCCCGTCCCGGTCCGCGTCGGCCACGTCGAACACGGCCAGGCTGAACGGCACCGCCGCGTTCGTCACGAACTCCGGGAACTCCGGCTTGTCGGCCCACGCCACCCACTCGGCGACCGTCACCCGCTTCTCGCCGTCGGGCCCGTCGCTGCCGCGCATACCGCGCCACATCCGGGCCGCCGCGCCGTGGATCCGCCGCCAGCCCGGCGAGTACGGCGCCACGCCGTACGTGTCGCACCAGATCTGGGCCATCGCGGTGATGTCCAGCCCGTCGATGACGCCGTCCCCGTCGGCGTCGTACGAGGCGAAGACCTTCTCCAGCTTGCGGCGTTGCAGTTCGGTGGTCATCTCGGTCCTTTCGTAGCGATGGATGGAGGTCAGGCCGGGGCGACCGCGCGGACGGTGAGCGCGGTCGAGGTCAGGTCGACCAGTCCGTCCGAGCCGGCGCGTCCCTCGGCGGCGGCGGCCACCTCCGCCCAGAGCGCGTCCCGCCCGGCCGGATCGAGCGCCTCGACCCGGCGGCGTACCGGTGGCGGCGCCACCGCCCGGGTGAACCGCGCGTACTCGGCCGGGTCGTGGAACCGGAACGGGACCGGGTACTCCTCGACTGTCACGTCCCGCAGGCCGGCGTCGGTCAGCCCGGCCGCCAGCGCCTCCGGATCGCACAGGCGGTACGGGCCGGGGGCGTCCGGTGGCCCGGACGGCAGGTCCAGCCGGCGCGCGAGCACGCCGTACCCGAGCGACATCAGCGGCACCCGCGGCGGTGGCGCCCACACCGCCGCGGCGAGCACGCCGCCCGGGACGAGCAGCCGAGCGATCCGGCCGAACGCGGCGCCGGGGTCGACGGCGAACATCAGGCCGAGCCGGCTGAGCACCACGTCGAACGCGTGCGGCGGCAGCTCCACCGTCTCCAGGTCGGCGACGAGGAAGTTGACGTTGCGCCGGCCCTCGGCCCGGCGGCGGGCCACGGCGAGCATGGCGGGGGAGAGGTCGACGCCGGTGACCGTGCCGGCCGGGCCGACGATGTCGGCGGCGCTGAGCGCCGGCTCCCCCGGACCGGTCGCGACGTCCAGGACACGGTGCCCCGGCCGTACGCCACCCAGGGCCAGCAGCCGCGCGGTGAGCGCCGCGCCGCCCCGCTCGAAGGTCTCCCACTCGCGGGTCCAGCCGTCGCTGACGGCGTCCCAGGTCCGCCGCTGTTCGGCCTTCACCGCGGCGGCATCTGTCGATACGGACATCGCTTTCCCTCCTGTGGTCCGTCAGGTCACCCGCCCGGCCGGGCCGGTTCGCGGTCGGCAGGCCGGTCGCCGGCGTCCTCCGGCTCCCGCAGCACCCAGGCCCGCCGTCGCCCGCCCGGCCCCGGACCGGCCGACGAGGGCGTGCCGCCGGCGGGCCGGTCACGCCGTCCCCGCGCCATCAGCACGAGCAGGACCGCTCCGGTGACCACCGGCGCCAGCAGCAGGGCCAGGCCGGCCGCTCCGCCCGTACCCCCGTGGTGGCCGCCCCCGGCGGACCCGTCCGGCGGCGCGGTGGCCGGCGGGGACGCGGCCGGGGCGGCCCGCGGCGGCGCGCCGAGCCCGGCGGCGACGGTGAACGGGACCACGCCGGTGGCGGTCTGCCCGGTGGCGAGCTGGGCGTGGTAGCCGACCCGGTAGCGCCCGTCACCCACGACCGTCACCGGCACCTCGACGCCGTTGTCGCGGTAGCGCGGCGCGCCCGTCGCGCCGAACGCGCCGCCCGGGCCGATCAACCAGACATGGGTCCGCTCGGCGTCGAGCGGGCCGTTGAAGGTGAGCGTCACCGCCGCCGGCGCCGTGGTCAGCCGGGCGCCGGCCGGCGGGTCGGTGGTCACCAACCGCGCCGGCCGCAGCTGCGCCGCCAGGGTCAGCCCGGCCAGGCCGAGCGCGAGCAGCGTGAGCAGACCCGCCGCCAGCCACCTCAGCCCCGGCCCGCGCCTCACCGGACTTCGGCCACCCGGCGGCAACTGCACCGCATCCGGGCCAGTTCGTCGGCGAGCGGCGTGCGGTGCAGGTACATCGCCACCACCATCGGCAGGAACACCACCGCGTTGTAGAACAGGTGCAGCTCCACCCGGGGCGCCACCAGTTGCAGCAGGCTCGTCGGCACCGGCTGCCCGGCCAGGTTGCTGCCGGTCAGCGACTGCACCAGCAGCAGCAGGTGCTCCAGGTGGTGCCACACCTGGATCAGCAGCGCCGCCATCCACCAGGTCCGGGCGCGGCCGACGAAGCCGCCGCGCAGCAGCCAGAAACCGGCGAGCATGACCAGCGCGTACCCGTAGTGCAGCCACTCGCTCTCCACCAGCCACGGGAACGGCATGCCGAGTACGCCCCGGGCCTCCGGCCGGGACCAGCCGAACACCCAGATCTGCGCGGCCTGCACCAGGTGCTCGGCCCAGTGGGCGATGACGACGACGAGGAAGATCTGCAGGGCCGCCCGGTGCCGGCTGCCGTTCAG
The DNA here is from genome assembly GCF_017872985.1 of Micromonospora sp. HB375. Taxonomy (NCBI): domain Bacteria; kingdom Bacillati; phylum Actinomycetota; class Actinomycetes; order Micromonosporales; family Micromonosporaceae; genus Micromonospora; species Micromonospora sp. HB375. Next base: position 2,192,058 of record NZ_JAGGJO010000001.1, read on the forward strand.
ATCGAGCCCCGAAGCGCCCGCGTCGCGCTTGTCCGACAGGGTCACTGCGCCTCCTTCAGGAGCGGTTGGACGTGCCGGCGGCCGGCGGCCGGGTGGGAGTTCCCGTACCTGTCGAACCGGCCTCGCCGGAAGATCAGGGCGTCGCTGTCGGCAGCCGTGCGCGCGGCCACCAGCCGGCCCACCACGATCACGTGGTCGCCGCCGTCGTGGCAGCGCCACGGCCGGCACTCCAGCCAGGCCAGCGCCCCGTGCAGCAGCGGCGCGCCGGTCCGCTCGCCCGGCGACCAGCCGACAGCGGCGAACTGCGCGCGCCCGGGCCGCCGGCGCCGGTCGGCGAAGTGCCGGGCCAGGCGCTCCTGCCCCCCGGCCAGGACGGAGATGCCGAACCCGTCCGCGTCGGACAGGCAGGCGGACATCAGGCTGTCCCGGCTCACGCAGAGCAGCACCAGCGGCGGGTCCAGCGAGACCGAGGTGAACGAGTTCGCCGTCATCCCGTGCGGCAGCGGACCACCGACCGTCAGCACCGTGACGCCGGTGACGAACTCGCCGAGCACCGTACGCAGCGCGGCGGTGGCCGGCGGCGTGTCCACGGCGCGCTCAGGCACGGCCGGCCACCCCCTCGGCCGCCCGGTACGGCGCCAGCGCCCGCACCAGCGGCGTCGGCACGCGGGTCGGCACCACCTGCCCCGCGACCTCCCGCATGCAGGCGATCCGCTGGTGGCCCCGGGCCACCGGGACCAGCCCGCCCGGGCCGTCGCGCAGGTAGTCGAAGGCCAGGCCGAGCTGCGTCTGGGTCAGCTCGGTCAGGCTCATCCGGATGCGCAGCTCGTCGAACGCGTCGAGCTCGGCGAGGTACTCGCAGTCCACCCGCAGCGTGAACAGCTTCAACCCGGCGCGTAGGTCGTCGACCACCGCCGGGGCGTGCTCGCGCAGGAACATCTCCCGGCAGCGGCCCTGCCAGCGCAGGTAGTTGACGTAGTAGACGTTGCCGACGAGGTTCGTCTCCTCGAACCCGACCACGTGGCGGTACTCGTACCAGGCGGACATGTCACACCCCCGTCGCGGTGAGGACGGCGACGACCACCGGCTGTGGCTCGCCGGTCAGACGGACCGGGCCGGTGGCCACCGTGACCCGGCCGCTGCGCACCAGCACCCACTCGCCGTCGCCGCCGGCCACCGTCAGCGGGGCGTCCACCGGCAGCCCCGCCTTGACCAGGCACTCCTTGGCGCACCAGACCCGGGTGGCGGCGACGTCGGCGTCCTCGCCGAGGTCGGCGGCGATCTGCCCGGCCAGCCCGGCGTGCCGGCCGAGCAGGTCGGCCCACACCTCGGCGGGCCGGGGCCGGACCACCTCCAGGTCGCAGGCGAGCGGCCCGGCGCCGGCCACCAGCAGGCTGGCGACCTCGCTGTGGGCGGCGGAGACGTGCCGGCCGTTGACCTCCTCGGGCCGCCCGTCCGGCCGGTACCGCAGCCGTACCGGCCGTCCCACGGCCCGTCCGACGGCGACGGCGGTGACCTCCCGGCGTGCTCCGCCGGTCCGGTCCGGACGCGGTTCCACCACCACCGCCAGGTCGGCGTCGAGCAGCCGGGCCAGCCGCCGCTCCAGCGCCGGTCCGAGCAGCGCCGGCGGCCACGGCAGGGCGGCCGGGCGGTGGCGCACCGCGCGCAGGCGCAGACCGAGCCAGCGTTCCACCACCGTCCCGGCCGCGCCGAGGACCGTCACGTCGTACCGGTAGGTGTCGTCGCGGTGCTCCCGCTCCACCGCCACGAAGCGGACCTGCTCGGTGGCGGCGAGCTTCGGCCCGGCCGGCTCCACCCGGTCCACCGCGATCGGCAGCAGCGTCGCGTCCGGCACGCAGACCTGGATGCCGTGCAGGAAGGCGTCCCGCGCGCCCGCGTCGCCGAGCAGCAGCCGCTGCGGCAGGAACGCGTGGAACCAGCGCATGTCCTCGGTGGTGGCGACGTCCGCCTCGGCCCGCCGGGACGCGACCCGGTGGTAGCGCACCAGCCGGCGGAACCGGTCGCCCTGGAAGAGCAGGTCACCGTAGAGGTCCCGGCCCGGCTCCAGCGGCACCGGCGGCAGCCCGCCGGTCACGCCCGGCGCCTCCCGGTCGCCCTCGTCCGGCTCGAAGCGGACGGTGCCCCGGAAGTGGTCGGCCGCGAAGCCCGTCTCGTCGCTGCGGATCGCCACCTCCACCACGCCCGCCTCGGCCTGCACCGCGGCGATCCGGACGGTGACGCGCCCGCCGCGGGCCACCACCACGGGCCGGGGGAAGCTGACGCCGGTCAGCACGGGCACGCCGGTGGCGCCGGCGAGCGCGGTGGCCACCTGCGCCATCGCCTCCATGCCGAGCACCGCGGGCAGCAGGAGGTTGCCGTCCAGGTCGTGCTCGGCGAGGTACGGGTCGCTCTCGGCCGACAGGTCCGCCTCGACCACCAGCTCCACGCCGTCGTACTGCACCAGCGGACGTTCCAGGAAGCGCAGCAGCGGCAGCTCCCGCCGCTCGTGCCGCAGCGTGTCCAGCCCGTCGGTGCGGCCGGTGACCACCACCGAGGCGGGCAGCCGGGGCAGCGCCAGCACCTGGCGCAGCAGCCGGACGCCCTCGTCCGGCGGGATGGGGGTGATGCCGGCGCGCAGCAGCGACTCGACGGCGGAGAGCCGTTCACCCATGCCGACGCCGGACCAGACCGACCATTCCAGACAGACGGCGCGGCATCCGGTGAAGCGCCGGCCGGCCTCGGCGGTCAGCCGGGCCAGCCAGTCGTTGGCCAGCGCGTAGTGCGCCTCCCCGGGCAGGCCGCCGCGCCCGATCACGCTGCCGAACGTCACCAGCAGCCGCAGCTCGTCCGGCTCTACCGCGGCGAGGACGTTGGCCAGGCCGTCCACCTTTGGCGCCAGCGTGGCGCGCAGGGTGTCCGGGTCCAGCGCGCCGAGGGCGGCCGGCCGGTTGACCCCGGCGCCGTGCAGGACCCCGGCGACCGGGCCCAGGTGCGCGCGTACCTGCGCCACCGCGGCGCGTACCGCCTCCGGGTCGGTGACGTCGGCGCGCACGTACCGCAGGCGCACCCCCGCCTCCCGCATCCGGGTCAGGTTCGCGGCCAGCTCCGGGTCCGCGGCCGGGTCGGCCCGGCCGAGCAGGGCCAGCCGCGCCCCGGTGTCCCGGGCCACGGCGAGCGCGCACTCGGCGGTGATGCCCTTCCCGCCGCCGGTCACCAGCAGGACGTCGTCCGGCCGCAGCGGCGGACCGGCCGGACCCGGGCGTGCCGGGCCGGGCGGCGGCAGCGGCCGCAGCAGGGGGACCCGCCGCCGGCCGTCCGGGCCGAGGTGCGACTCGGCGTACCCGTCGGTGGCCGCCACCTCGCGCACCACCCGGTCCACCAGGTCGTCGGCCGGGGCCGCCTCGACCAGCGTCACGTGCAGACCCGAGCCCTCCAGCCGGGCGGTACGGGCCAGCCCGGCGACGCCCCGGCCGTGCTGGACGACCACCAGGCGGGCACCCGGAGGCTGGGCCACCGCCGCCTGGACGGCGCGCAACGCGAGGTCCAGGTCCAGGTCCACCTCCTCGCCCGGGCAGAGCAGCACGCCGCCGCCGACGCCCGCACCGGCGAGCGCGTCGCGCAGCGCCTCCGCGTACGGGTGCCCGGCCGGCGCGTACCACTGCCAGGCACCCGGGCCGCCGGGGCCGGCGCCGGCCGGCTCCACCGGTTCCTCGACCAGCTCGACTGTGAAACCGCGCACCCACGGGGCGACGCCGTCCACCCGCCGGTCGGCGGGCGGGGCGGCCGGGTCCAGTTCCCGCAGCGCGTCGGCGATCTCCCGCAGCGTGGCGGTGGCGAAGTTCGTCGGCGCCTGCACCGCGGGCAGGCCCAGTTCCCGGGCGGCCTCGTTCACCAGCTGTCCCACCGCGATCGAGCTGAGGTGCAGACCGTCGAGGAGCCGGGTGTCCGCGCCGACGCTCTCGGGCGGCAGCTCCGCGCGGGACGCGGCCAGCCGGCGCAGCACCGCCAGCGGGTCGGCCGCCGGTCCGCCTCCGGCCGGGGCCGTCTCGTCGACGGTCACCGGCCCGCCCGCGGCCTGCGGGGTGGCCCCGGTCGGGGACGCCGCCGCCACGGCCACGGCGGGCGCGGCCTCGCACGGGTTGGCGAAGAAGCGCCGCCGCGCGGCCAGGTCGAGCGGACGGATCGGACGGTCGCTGACCAGCGCGGCGTGGTCCACGGGCGCGCCCAGCGTCCAGAGCGCGCCGACAGTGCCGAGGAACCCGGCGAGCGTCGGCGCGTCCGTGCCGGTGGCGAACACCGGCACGTCGACCAGTTCCCGGGCCATCCGGGCGAGCACCTGGCCGGGACCGACCTCGACCAGCGCGTCCACCCGCCGGCCGGCCTCGGTGACCGCCGCGGCGAAGCGCACCGGTTCGGTGATCTGCCGGCGCAGCAGCGCCGCCAGGTCGGTGCCGGAGGTCAGCTCCGCGCCGGTGACGGTGGAGACCACCGGCCGGCGCGGCGGGGCCAGGCGGACCCCTTCCAGCCAGTCGCCGAACTCGCGGGCGGCCGACGCCATCAGCGGGGAGTGGAACGCGTGCGAGACGGCTAGGTCCGCCCAGTGCACACCGGCGTCGGTGGCCCGCTCGCACACCCGCCGGACCGCGTCGGACGGACCGGCGACCACGGTTTGCCGGGGCCCGTTGTAGCCGGCCACCACCACCGGTTCGGCGCCGATCAGCCGGGCGGTGACGGTGTCGTCGGCGGCGATGCCGGCCATGGTCCCCGGTTCCCGGCAGCCGGCCATGACCGCGCCGCGCGCCGCGGCGATCCGCAGCAGCGCCTCCGCGTCGACGGTGCCGGCCCAGTGCAGCGCGGTGATCTCGCCGAGGCTGTGCCCGACCGCCACCCGCGCCTCGACGCCCAGTTCGGTGAGCACCCGCAGACCGGCCAGGGAACCCGCGGCGATGCGCGGCTGGGCCACCTCCGTGGCCACCGGGTCCGCGTCGGCGGGCAGCGCCGCCAGGCGGTGCACCTCGGCGGCGGCCGGGAAGCGCCGGGCCAGCGCGCCGCCGTCGACGCCGCGGCCGGAGCCCTGACCGGGGAAGAGGAACCCGAGCCGGGCCGGCCGCAGCGTGCGCCGCAACGCCAGCCCGTCGGCGAACAACTCCTCCTCGCCCCGGTCGAGCGCCGCCAGGGCACGCTCGAACCGGTCCACCGCCTCGGCGGGGGAGGCGGCGACCACCGCCAGCCGCATCGCCCGGTCGCGTACCTCACCGGCCAGGGCGCCGGCCAGGTCGGTCAGCTCGCCATACGACAGCCGGGCCAGCGGATCGAGCAGCGCGACCACCCGTTCCCGCAGCGCCACCGGGTCGGCCGCGTCGAGCAGCAGCAGCTCGGCGTCCTGGGTGTGCCGGGCCAGCCGCAGCTGCTGCCGCCGGACACGCTCCGGCACGGCGGACGGGCCGGCCTCCAGCACCAGGTGGGTGTTGATCCCGCCGAAGCCCATCGCGGTGACCCCGGCGCGCAGCGGCGCCCCGTCCGGCCACGGCTCGGCCACCGGCGCGGCGCGCAGCGTACGGTCCGCGGCGGTCAGCTCCGCGCGGGGACGGGCGCACCCGGCGGTGGGCGGGACGATGGCGTGCCGCAACGCCATGGTCGCCTTGATCAGCCCGGCGACCCCGGCGGCGGCCTTGGTGTGCCCGATGAGCGCCTTGATCGAGCCGATGGCGGCCGGGTCGGTGGCCCCGGCGTCGCGCCGGGCGGCGGAGAGGGCCCGCAGCTCGGTGGCGTCGCCGACGGCGGTGCCGGTGCCGTGCCCCTCGAAGAGCGGGACCGTGCCGATGCCGAAGCCGGCCCGCTGGTACGCCCGGTCCAGCGCCAGCCGGTAGCCGTGCGCCTCGGGCCGGGTCATCCCGCCGCGCCCGTCGGAGGAGACACCCCAGCCGGCGATCGTCGCGTGCACGACGCGCCCCTGCGCCACCGCGTCGTCGTGACGCATCAGCACGACCATGCCGCAGCCCTCGCCCGGCCAGAAGCCCTGCGACCGCTCGTCGTACACCCGCATCTCGTCGCGGGCCAGCGCGCCGGCCTTGGCGAAGCCGACCATCTCGAACGGGTCGATGGACAGGTCCACCCCGCCCGCCACCGCCACGTCGACCTCGCCGTCGGCCAGGGCGCGCGCGGCGGTGACCACGGACAGCAGGCTGGAGGCGCAGGCGGCGTCCACCGTCCAGCCGCCGCCACCGAGGTCGAAGTGGTTGCAGATCCGCCCGGCGATGGTGTTGGAGAGACCACCGGCGAGCGTGTCCTCGTCGATCGGCGGGAACGGGCTCTTGTACCGCTCCTCGGTCACCGCCAGGAACTCCGCGATCCGCCGGTCGGGCCACCCCTGCTCCTGCAGCCCGGCGGCCAGCACCCGGCGCACGTACGGCCAGCGCAGCCGCAGCACGTTGGCGCGGGAGAACTCGCCGGTGAGGGTGTTGCCGACCACCACGGCGGTACGGTCCCGGGGCAGCCCGGCGCCGTCCGGCCAGCCGGCGTCGGCGAGCGCCTCGCCGGCCACGTCCAGCGCCAGCCAGTGGGTGAGGTCGGTGGAGCGGTAGGTGCTGCCGGCGATCCGGTGCCGGATCCGGTCGAACGTGTACCCCTCGATGACGGCGGCGTGCCGGTTGTAGAACCGGTCCGGGGTGGCCGGGTCGGCGTCCCAGTAGTCCTCCAGGCTCATCCGCTCCGGCGGCAGCCGGCGGAACGCGCGCCGTCCGCTGAGGGCGTTGCGCCACAGGTCGGCCACCGAATCGGCTTCCGGGTAGCGGCAGCTCATGCCGACGACCGCGATTCTGCTCATGTCGTCACTCCTGGGGTTGTGCGATTCGCGGATCAGGCGGGCACGGGCCGCTTGCCGTTGTCCGCGGAGACGGGACCGGCGGTGGCCGGTGTCCCGGGCGTTGCGGGCGAGACGGGTTGGTCCTGCTCGCGGCGCCGCTGCTCGCGGCGCGAGGCGTGCAGCGACCAGAGGAAGGTGCCGCGGACCAGGCAGACGATCGCGGTGGCGAAGAAGAGCCCGTACGTCACCGAGGCGCCGGTCAGCACGCCGTACACCAGCGCCACGCCGCCACCGAACGCGAACTGGGCGGCCGGCCGGCTCGGCGTGGTGCCCGGATCGGTGATCATGTAGTTGGTGAACAGGACGAACGCGGTACCGGTCATGGTGGCCAGCGCGGCCACGATCGACGTGTCCAGCACCAGGCCCCGGACCACCGACTGCACCACGAAGATCGACAGCCAGCCGGCGATCAGCCACATCCGGCGGGTGAGCTTCGCGTTGAGCATCGTGCCCAGGACGAGGATCACGGCCACGATCGCCCAGTCGGCGGGGCCGGAGAGGTTCTCGGTGAAGTGGTACGGCGGCGCGATGGAGACCCACGGGAACAGCAGCAGCACGATCGCGATGCCGAAGTTCGACGGGTTCATGAAGTGCCGCAGCCGCCCGTTGACCGGCGCCCGCAGCAGCCACTTGCCGCTGATCGCCACCAGCACGCCGAAGAGCATCACCAGCACCCGGTCGTTGGTGTAGAGCAGCATGTTCACCGCCAGCGCGGTGATGTGCGCGGGGAAGAGGAACTCGACCAGGTTGCGCACGCCGCCGGCGTACCGGGGGGCGCGGCCCTCACCCCGGGCGCCCACCGCCTCCAGTAGCAGCTCGGCGGCGTACGCGGTGAGCACGGCATACACCGGCCAGAGCGCGGGCTGCTCGAAGCCGAGGACCGTGTAGCCGAGGATGTTGAGGACGGTGATCGAGATCGCGAAGCGGCGCAGCGCTGTCACTCGCGGGTCGCGTGGCTTCGTCATGAACTCGCCTCCTGTGCCTGGGTGCCGAGGGTGAGCGCGTGCCGGCCGGGGGTGAGCGTCACCGTCTGCGCGCGTGGCGCGCCGGTGCGGTCCCGCCAGGCCAGGTCGACCTGGACCGGCCCGGTGACGTCGCCGAGGCCGATGTGCACCTCGAAGCTGCGCCGGCCGGAGTGGCCGCTGCCGCCGTCGACCCGGCCGCGCAGCACACGGCCGTCCGGGGTGCGGACGGTGACGTCCGCGCCGATCACCGGGGAGCCGGTGGCGGCGTCGCCGGCCGGCGGCCGGTTCAGCTTCAGGGACAGCTGCGATCCGGTGCCGGGGCTGTCGTTGCGGTAGAACACCGGCGCGTCCCACTGCCGGGCCACCGCCATGTCCAGCCGGCCGTCGCCGTCGGCGTCGCCGAGCGCGATGCCCCGGGTCGGGATGGGCACCGCCAGGCCGAGCTGGCCGGCGATGTCGGCGTAGGCGCCGCCGGGCATCCGGGCGTGCAGGCGCAGCGGCTGCCCGCCGGCGATGTCGTCGCCCTGCCGGACCCGTGGCCACGCCGAGGTGTGCTCCAGCAGCGTGTCGTTGGCGGTGGCCAGCTCCTGCAGCTGCGCCCACCGGTTCACCTCGCCCTTGACGAAGCCGCTGGTCTGCACGATGTCGGGCCGGCCGCTGTTGGTCAGGTCGGCGATCTTGACGTCCCAGCTCCAGCCGCTCCAGGCGAGGTTGAGCGGGGCGCTGCGGTCGACGAACGGCGCCCGCCCGTCGGCGAGCCGCTGCCGCAGGTCGTCGGTGTCCCGGGCCTGGTTGACGAAGGCGAAGTTGCTCTCCTGGATGCCGAACGAGGTGGTGATGTTGCCGACGTACATGTCGTAGAGGCCGTCGCCGTCCAGGTCGCCGACGTCCACGCCCATGCCCTTGAAGGAGTCGTGCCCGAGGATCTTCGACTTGGGCACGGTGAGCCGGCTGCCCTCGCCCTCGACCAGGGCCAGCCGCACCCGGCCCGGCGTGGAGCGGTTGTGCAGCAGCCGGTCGGGGCCGAAGTCGTTCGCCACGTACAGCTCGGGCAGCAGGTCGCCGTCGAGGTCGGTGGCGGTCGACGCGAGTGCCCAGCCGCGGGAGACGTCGTCGTCGAAGAGGTCCGGCACGTCGGCGAAGGTGACGCTGTCGGCGGTCGCGCCGGTCCAGCGCAGGACATGGTCGCGCCCGCCGTTGTACGCGGCCGACATGGACCTGTTCATCGCCACGCCGCCGCTGACCGTGTGGTCGAGCACCGGGCCGTCGGGGAAGTAGTTGCCGACGAACACGTCCTCGTGACCGTCGCCGTCGAAGTCCGCCACGCTCACCGTGTTGGTGTTCCACCGCGGCCCGGTGTAGCCGCCGTCGGCGGCGGCGGGCCGGGGGACCAGCTCGACCGGCTGGAACGCCGCCGCGGACAGACCGGTGGCGTCCGGGCGGGCCAGGAAGATCACCGGTGTCCGGCCCCACCAGTAGACCAGCAGGTCGGTGCGGCCGTCCTCGTTGAAATCGCCGGGCGCGCAGCCCATCGGCGCCATGTGCGGCCCCATCGGCAGCGGCGCCGGGTCGAGCACGAACGGCTGGTACCGCTCCTGGCGCGCCCCGGGCGTCGGCGTGACCACCACCCGGTCGATCCGCGGGTCGGTGACGCAGAGGTCGTTGGCCAGGCCGTCGCCGTCGATGTCGTTCATGGCGACCCCGGCGCCCACCGACGAGATCCACGCGTCGATGTGCGTGTACTCCTTGTTGACCCGGCGGATGCTCTGCTGCGGCAGACCACCCGGGATCGCGATCGACAGCGGCGTGAACCGGTAGCCCGCGGCCACCCGTCGCCGTTCCTCGTCGGTAGCAGTGGCCGGCTCGGCGATCAGGAACAGGCCGACGATCAGCAGCAGGGCGGTCAGCCCGGCGAGATGACGTCGGCCCCAACCCAGGATCATGGACACCCGGTCAGCACCTCCCCAGCAGTACGAGATGGTCGGCGATCCGCTGACGCCACACCGCGAAGGCGGGCAGCGACGCCGAGTCGGTCAGATCGGTCAGGGCGGCATCGGTGATCGCGGCGGCCTGCTCGATGCTGGTGACGCAGAACGCGCCGACCGCGACAGCGGTGTGCGTCGGCACGTGTCCGGCCCGCATCCGGGCCTTGGCCGCGAACGCGGCGCCCTGGCCGAGCGCCGCCCGGTGCTCGCCGGCCGCCTCGCGCAGCGTTCGCAGTTCCGTCAGATCGGCGCCACCGGCGTAGCTGGCGGCCAGGCCGACCCCGCTCCACAGGTCGGAGTGCCGGTCGGCGGGGAACCGGTGGAGCAGCCGGACCAGTTCGGCCGGGTCGGCGCCGGCGACGAACCACAGCGCCCGGCCGATGCCCTGGTCCACCGCGTGCGGCGCGTAGTGCCGCAGCTCCGCCGGCCAGATGTGCGCCGGGTCGCGGTGCCGTGCGTGGACGTACCGGCCAGTGTGGAAGTAGGCCTGGTGGAAGCCGTAGCCGTCGAGGGCGAGCCAGCGCAGCAGCGGGTCGGGCGGGAGGATCGCCGGCCGGCGCCAGCGGGGCAGCCGGGCCATGGCCCAGCCGGCGCCCACGTGGGCCATGTAGACGTGCGCGTCGCCGCGCCCGGCCAGGAACCGCGCCATGCCCCGGCCGCCGCCGGGGCGGAGGCCGTCCATCAGGGCGTACGCCATCGCGGCGCCCTCGTAGGCGAAGCCGCGCAGCGGCGCCGGCCGGCTTTCCAGCAGTTCCTCGGCGGCCCGGGGCTCCGGCGCCCCGGCGGCGTCACCGAAACCGCCGATGAAACTCTGCCCGGCGCTTTCCAGGGCCTGCCGCGCGGCGTCGTTCTTGACATGGAAGCCGCGTGTGTCAAACAACGCCTCGCGCTTATCCGGCGTCAGGATTCGTTGTCGCAGTGCCAACAATATTCGGGCCATGGCAAGTCCAATTCGCCGTGGGTGTACGCGTGCGGATCCTGCTCGCCTGCAGAGAAGTTCTTCGATTGGCGTGCCCGCTCTGGCCAATACTCGCGGAACGCCTCGGCGACTGTCTTCTCGCAGGTTGCTGTGTTGCCTCAGGTGACCGTCGGCACCGCTTCGGCGGGCGCGCGGAGCCGGGTGCGCGCAAGCCTGGAAGTGGGTCCCGCACCGGCTCCGGCCAGCACGTATCGCCTGCCGCCGAGGGCGCCCGAGCGGCCCGCGTGCGGCAAATCAAGACTCGTTCAAGAGCCGCACAGCACTATTGGTCACGGTTTCCGGGTAGCGATGGAGGGGCCATGGGGCAGTTTTCAGGTGCCGACTGCAAGGAACATGACGGCCGGTCGGCCGCCATTGTCCGGGTGATTGAGCACATGAAAAGAGAGCTCGGCAGGCCGTTGCCGCTGGAAACGCTGGCGCGCCTTGCCCCGTTCAGCCCCTTCTATTTCCATCGCGTGTTCAAGCAGGCCACCTCGATGACACCGGCACGTTTCCTGGCCGCCCTGCGGATGGCCGAGGCGCGACGGCTGCTGCTGCGTTCCTCGCTCACCGTCACGGCGATCAGCGCCCAGGTCGGGTACTCCAGCGTCGGCACGTTCACCACCCAGTTCCGGCGCTGGGTGAGTCTGCCCCCGGAGCGGTTCCGCCAGCTCGCCCGGCAGTTGGCGGGCGTGTCGGTGGCGGCGCTGCTGCCGGTGATCCGCAGCCGCGCGATAGTCGCCGGCCAGGGCCCCCGGGCGCTGATGCACCTCGACACCGTGGACCTGCCGGGGCTGCTGCTCGCCGCGGTGGCGCCCCACGACGGGGGGCGCAACGAATGGTGGACGGCCGCGCCGCGTCCACTGCCGGCCGCGCTGCCCGCCACCGTGCCGCCGGGCGAGCACCGCGCCCGGGTCCTGCTGCTGCGCCCGGACCGGGACGCCACCTCGGCGCTCGTCGACGGCGCGCCGGACAGCTTCCTGATCGGCGACGCGGACCTGCGGATACCGGCCGAGACGGGCAGCGCCCAGCGCATCACCGTCGCGCGGGCCACGCTCACGGTGCCGGTGCGGCAGGTGCGGGTCACCGATCCGCCGTTGCTCTCGGCCACGCCGCTGCGCTGGCTGCTGGGCGTGTCGCAGGCCGGCTGGCGGGGGCGGACGCCGGTGATGGCCGAGCGGCGCGCGCTCCGAACCGCCTGATGGCCGTGCCGGCCCCGAAGATCGAGCTGCACGTCCACTTCGAAGGGACGGTGCGGCCGGAGACGCTCCTGGTCATCGCCCGCCGCAACGGTCAGCGGCTGCCCGCGGAGACGGTCGAGGGTCTGCGTCAGCTCTACGAGTTCACCGACTTCGACCACTTCGTCCGCACCTGGGTGTTGACCACCAACTGCCTGCGTACGGCCGACGACTTCCGGCGCATCGTGGTGGCGTACGCCGCCGAGGCGGCCACGCACGGCGCTGTCTACCTGGAGGGCATCTTCTCGCCGGCCGAGCGGGTGCGCCGGGGCGTCGGCTGGGCGGACATCTTCGAGGGGTACGCCGACGGCGCGGCCGAGGCGTACGAGCGGCACGGCGTACGGGTGTTGCTGACGCCCGACGTGGACCGCGAGTTGCCGCCGGCGGACGCGGAGGAGTGCGCCCGCCAGGCCGTGCGGTACCGGGACCGGGGCGTGGTCGGGTTCGGTCTGGGCGGGCCGGAGCTGGCCGCGCCGGCGAAGGCGTTCGCCCGGGCGGTGGCGATCGCCCGCGACGGCGGTCTGGCGTTCGTCCCGCACGGCGGCGAGGCGGGCGGGCCGGATTCGGTACGCGACCTGCTGGAGCTGGCTCCGGCCCGGATCCGGCACGGCATCCGGGCCGCCGAGGACGACGACCTGCTCGCCGAGCTGCGGGACCGGGGTGTGGTGCTGGACGTGTGCCCCACGTCGAACCTGCGGACCCGGGTGGTGGAGTCCGAGGCCGCGCATCCGTTGCCCCGCCTCGTCGCCGCCGGTCTGCGCTGCTCGGTCGGGACCGACGACCCGGCGATGTTCGGTACCGATCTGGGCCGTGAGCACGAGTTGGCGGCGCGTCTCGGGCTCGGGCCCGAGCGGGCGTACGCCGCCGGGGTGGCCGGGGCGCTCTGCGACGACGCGACGCGTGATCATCTGATGGCGGTGGGCCGGCGGGCCTACGGCTGACCCGTCGGCACCGGCTTGCCGGCCCGGAAGACGAGTGTGGACGTGTCGGTGTCGTCGGGGTCGCCCTCGCAGTCCACGACGACGATCTGGCCGGGGTGCAGTTCGTTGAACAGGATCCGCTCGGACAGGTTGTCCTCGATGTCGCGCTGGATCGTGCGACGCAGTGGCCGCGCGCCCAGCACCGGGTCGAAGCCCTTCTTCGCGAGGTACTTCTTCGCGTTGTCGGTCAGCTCCAGGCCCATGTCCTTGTTGCGCAGCTGGGTCTCGATGCGCTGGATCATGATGTCGACGATGGAGAGGATCTCGGTCTCGCGCAGCTGGTGGAAGACGATGGTGTCGTCGATCCGGTTGAGGAACTCGGGCCGGAAGTGCTGCTTGAGTTCGTCGTTGACCTTCTGCTTCATCCGGTCGTAGTTCGACTCGGAGTCCTCCGACGCCTGGAAGCCCAGCGACACCGCCTTGGCGACGTCACGCGTACCGAGGTTGGTGGTCAGGATGATGACCGTGTTCTTGAAGTCCACGATCCGGCCCTGACCGTCGGTGAGGCGCCCGTCCTCCAGGATCTGCAGGAGCGTGTTGAACACGTCCGGGTGGGCCTTCTCGATCTCGTCGAACAACACCACGGAGAACGGCCGGCGACGCACCTTCTCGGTCAGCTGCCCACCCTCGTCGTAGCCGACATACCCGGGCGGGGCACCGACGAGCCGGGACACGGTGTACCGGTCGTGGAACTCCGACATGTCCAGCTGGATCAGCGCGTCCTCGGACCCGAACAGGAACTCCGCCAGGGCCTTGGACAGCTCGGTCTTACCGACGCCGGACGGGCCGGCGAAGATGAACGACCCGGACGGCCGCTTCGGGTCCTTCAACCCGGCCCGGGTACGCCGGATCGCCTTCGAGACCGCCTTGACCGCGTCTTCCTGGCCGATGACGCGCTTGTGCAGCTCGTCTTCCATGCGCAGCAGGCGCGAGGTCTCCTCCTCGGTCAGCTTGTAGACCGGGATGCCGGTCCAGTTGCCGAGGACCTCGGCGATCTGCTCGTCGTCGACCTCACTGACGACGTCCAGGTCACCGGCCTTCCACTCCTTCTCCCGCTGCGCCTTCTGCCCGAGCAGCTGCTTCTCGGTGTCCCGCAGCTGCGCGGCCCGCTCGAAGTCCTGCGCGTCGATCGCGGACTCCTTGTCGCGGCGCACCTGCGCGATCCGCTCGTCGAAGTCGCGCAGGTCCGGCGGCGCGGTCATCCGGCGGATCCGCATCCGAGCGCCCGCCTCGTCGATCAGGTCGATCGCCTTGTCCGGCAGGAACCGGTCGGAGATGTACCGGTCGGCCAGCGTCGCGGCGGCGACCAGGGCGGCGTCGGTGATGGAGACGCGGTGGTGCGCCTCGTACCGGTCCCGCAGACCCTTCAAAATCTCGATGGTGTGCGCCAGCGACGGCTCACCCACCTGGATCGGCTGGAAACGACGCTCCAGAGCGGCGTCCTTCTCCAAATGCTTGCGGTACTCGTCGAGCGTGGTGGCGCCGATGGTCTGCAGCTCACCACGGGCCAGCATCGGCTTCAAAATGCTGGCGGCGTCGATCGCGCCCTCGGCCGCGCCCGCACCGACGAGCGTGTGGATCTCGTCGATGAACAGGATGATGTCGCCGCGGGTGCGGATCTCCTTGAGCACCTTCTTCAGACGCTCCTCGAAATCACCGCGGTAGCGGGAACCGGCGACCAGCGCACCGAGGTCGAGCGTGTAGAGCTGCTTGTCCTTCAGCGTCTCCGGCACCTCACCCTTGATGATCTTCTGCGACAGGCCCTCCACCACGGCGGTCTTGCCGACGCCGGGCTCGCCGATCAGCACCGGGTTGTTCTTCGTGCGGCGGGACAGCACCTGCATGACCCGCTCGATCTCCTTCTCCCGCCCGATCACCGGGTCGAGCTTGCCCTCCCGGGCAGCCTGGGTCAGGTTCCGGCCGAACTGGTCCAGCACCAGACTGGTCGACGGCGCGGCCTCACCCGGCGCCGCACCGGCGGCGGCCGGCTCCTTACCCTGGTAGCCGGAGAGCAGCTGGATCACCTGCTGACGCACCCGGTTCAGGTCAGCGCCCAGCTTCACCAGGACCTGGGCGGCGACGCCCTCACCCTCACGGATCAGGCCCAACAGGATGTGCTCCGTGCCGATGTAGTTGTGGCCCAGCTGCAGCGCCTCGCGCAGCGACAGCTCCAGCACCTTCTTCGCCCGCGGCGTGAACGGGATGTGCCCGCTCGGCGCCTGCTGACCCTGGCCGATGATCTCCTCGACCTGCTGACGCACGCCCTCCAGGGAGATGCCGAGGCTCTCCAGGGCCTTCGCCGCGACACCCTCACCCTCATGGATCAGGCCCAGCAGGATGTGCTCCGTACCGATGTAGTTGTGGTTGAGCATCCGGGCCTCTTCCTGGGCCAGGACGACAACCCGTCGCGCTCGGTCGGTGAACCGCTCGAACATGCCCTCGTGCTCCTCACCTGAGTCATCCGGCCACCAGAATACTAAGATTTCATATAGCATTCTGTCTATCCTGGATGCGCGACACGGGCCTCCAGGTGGGCGGCATCCCTTTCAGGGTGGGCCTTCGTCGGAACCGGGTCACGCAACCCGGCACGGCCCGCAACTTCTATCAATAGCTTCGCCATATGAAAAAGAACTCCCCGCCGTCGTCGTTCCGCCCGGCGGCCTTTACGCACGTCCCGGGCGGTGATCACGCTGCTCGGGCGGGTTGGCGGCCTGGCCTGCCGAGTTTCCTGAGCAATAGCTGAGTGTGGCGACGTGGTAACCGGATGTGCCAGTCTCGGGCTCACGCTGAGCCTGGGGGGATAGATGATGGAGAGTCGCGCCTGTTACCGGGTCGACCTGTTGGGTCCGCTGCGCGTGCGGCGGAAGGGGCATCCGGTGGAGCCCGGACCGGCCAAGCAGCGGGCGGTGCTCTCGCTTCTGGCGTTACGCCTGGGCGACAGCGTCCCGGTGAGCGAGGTGGAGGAGGCGGTCTGGGGCGGCGTAGTCCCGCCGAGCGCCCGGTCGCTCGTGCACACGTACGTGGCCCGGCTGCGCCAGGTCCTCGAACCGGAGCATCCGCCGCGGCGCCGGGTACGGGTCATCGCCTCGACCGTCACCGGGTACTCGCTGCGCGCCGAGACCGTCGAGACGGACGTCGCGCGGTTCCGCCGCTGTGTCGCCGAGGCCGAGAAGCGGATCGGCGAGGGCTGCCGTGAGGAGGCGTTCCACCTGCTCGGGCAGGCGCTGGACCTGTGGCGCAGCCCGACCCTCGGTGAGCTGCGCT
Organism: Micromonospora sp. HB375; assembly: GCF_017872985.1. Lineage (NCBI taxonomy): Bacteria > Bacillati > Actinomycetota > Actinomycetes > Micromonosporales > Micromonosporaceae > Micromonospora > Micromonospora sp. HB375. The sequence continues at coordinate 2,208,313 of NZ_JAGGJO010000001.1, forward strand.
CGCTGCTGCACGACAACATCGAGGTGGAGGCCCTGGGTGCGGCCTGGGTGGCGACCTCGCACAGCTACGTCGGTCTGGGGCTGCGGCTGGGACGCGCCGCAGCGGTGCTCGACACCGCCACCCGGCTGGCCCGGCTGGAACCCCTGCACGAGGCGATCCAGGCCGACTATCTGGCCGTGCTCGGCAGCAGCGGGCACCGGACCGTGGCCCTGCACCGGTACGCCGACATCACCGAGCGGCTCCGTACCGAACTGGGCGTCGACCCGGGGGAGGAACTGCGGGCGGTGCACCGGGCGCTGGTGCGCCCGGCCGGCCGTCCACCGGTGCCCCGGCCGGCGCCGGCGGTGCCGGCCGCAAGGCGCAGGCCCGGCTGCGGGCCGATCTCCGGGCCGCTGCACTGGCGGGCCGGGGACATCGCCGACCTGGCGGCCCTGCTGGCGAAGTACCGCGCGGTGACCGTCACCGGCGCGCCCGGCTGTGGCAAGTCGGCGGTGACCCTGCGCGCCGCCCACCAGGCCGCCCGCGTCTTCACCGGCGGGGTCCTGACGGTGGACACGCTCGATCTCAGTGACCGGCGGCAGCTGGAACGCCGACTGGCCCGGATGCTCGGGGGCAACGGCGCCGAGGATCCGGTCGAACTGCTGCGCGACCAGCCGACACTCGTGGTGCTGGACAACGCCGAGCACCTGGTCGACGCGTGTGCGGTGGTCGCCGACCGGCTGTTGCTGGCGTGCCCGGACGTGGCGGTGCTGACCGGCTCGCGTCAGCCGCTCGGGCTGCCGTACGAGCGGGTCCAGCGCCTGCATCCGCTCCCGGTGCCGCAGCCGGGCGGATGGCCGTCGGTCCTGTCCAATCCGGCGGTCGCGCTGCTCGCCGAACGGGCGGCCCAGGCCCGCCCCGGGTTCCGCCTCGACCGGCGGGACGCGGAGGTCGCGGTGGAGATCTGCCGCCGGCTCGACGGCCTGCCGCTGGCCCTGGAGATGGCGGCGGCGTGCCTGGCCACCGAGAGTCTGGACGGGGTGCTGCGCAAGCTGGAGGGACCGCTGGACGGACTGCGCCCGCCCGCCGCCGGACCGGAGTCACGCCACACGTCGCTGCGGGCGATGCTCGACCGTAGCGTCCAGCGCCTCGACGTGGCCGAGCGTTGTCTGTTCCAGCGCGTCGCGTTGCTGCCGGGGGTGTTCGACCTGGCGGCCGCCCAGCGGTTCTGGCGGCCCCATCCGTCCGGGCCCACGGACGTGCGGGTGGTGCTCGCCGCCCTGGTGGACAAGTCCCTGGTGATGCCGGTCGGGACGACCGGCGGCCGGTACCGGATGCTCGGCCTGCTGCGCCGGCTGGCGCTGGAGACGGGCACCCCGGGGGCCGTGACGAGTCCCGCCGCCGAACTGCCCCTGCCGCTGTCCCGGCCGTTGCTGCCGGCCGGCGCGGCGGCCGTGCCGGACTGACCGGCGGCCGCCGCGACGGCCCGCTCCCCGCCGGGGGAGCGGGCCGTCGCGTTCTGGAGGCCGATGACACCTGACGATGCTTCAGGCATTGACAGCACGCTTTAAAAACACATAGCTTGAAGTTCGGCGGGACCGGTCGGGTCCGGTCCACCAGCGGCCCTCAGACCGCCGCTGACCCCTGCCGACAGACATTGGAGGTGTCTGGCTTGAGCACCAGAGAGACCTACGAGTCCCTGAACCTCGAACCCAAGCCGATCCGCCCGCACATCCTCGCCGCGGCAACCGTGGTCTTCGGCGAGGACTACTACTCGGGCCGCCGCGAGACGATCAACCTGTCCGGCTTCGTGCAGCTCAACAAGTGGCCCATGCCGGGCTTCGAGCACAAGGTCGACGAGAACGGCTACGCGCAGTTCGCCACCGAGCTGATCAGCGCGCCCGAGGTGGGCATCAAGGGGTTCAGCTACGAGTTGGACGACCGCATCCAGGTCCTGTCCAACCCGTTCCTGCCCAACAGCGGGCACGTGCGGCAGATCGTGCCGGGCAAGAACTTCCCGGCCGAGTTCTACATCCGCCGCTTCGGCATCCTGGAGTCGAGCACGCTGCGGCTCGCCCACCGCAACGTCATCGACATCTACGGCGTGGTCGACAGCGTCCCGCCGTTCAAGAAGCCGCTGACCGGGCCCTACCTGGGCAAGCCGCGCGGTGACGGTCCCTTCGACGTGATGGCCGCGCCGAACGTCGTCAAGGGCACCACGCTGCCGGAGGCGTGGTACCCGGCCAACGACGAGAACCAGCCGGTCGGGATCACGCCGAACCTGTTCTTCGCGCCCAGCGCCGGCCCGTGCATGTCCATGCTGGTCGACCCGTCCATGATCATGCAGACCTCGCTGGAGGGGCAGATCGAGGTCGAGGTCAACGGCAAGACGGTGCGGGTCGACCTGGCCGGGGACTACCGCAAGGCGGCCGGTGCCGAGGTGCTGCTCTTCGGCCCGGACAAGCACGACGAGGGCCCGGGCGTGCTCGCCCAGCTGGCCCGCGTCGCGGTCGTCGGACACAGCCCGGAGCTGGGTGGCCGGGTCATGCTGCGGGCGAGCTGGCCGCGGGTCTCCGGCGGCACGCTGGGCGAGGGCAACGAGGACAGCCTTAGCCGGCTCAAGTTCCCCGGCGACCTGCACATCGACGCCGAGTTCGAGCTGGTCACGCCGCACGAGACGCTCTACGCCGCCAACTCCGTGCACGTCAACGGCAAGATGCGCGGCATGGAGGCCACCGGCACCGAGCTCAAGCTGGACGGCTCGGACACCGCCCTGGTCACCGTGGACGAGCAGCCGAAGGCTCGCCTCACCGGCGTCAACCTGGTGATGCGGGACGCGCTGGTCGGCGAGCACGCCGCGGTGAACGCCTGACCGACGGGTCCGCTTGACGGGCCTGCCGGCCAGAGGTTCTACTAGTAAAACCAATAGCAACGTACCGTCACGATGTCCCTCCCGGCTGCTACGGCGGTCGGGAGGGACGCGCGCTCAGGGGGTACCGCGTGGACCAGCGGCTGCTGCTCATGCACCAGATGATGCTCGGCGACGCGCCCCGGCTGCGGGCGTACGACAGGGCGCTGGAGGAGGCCGTCACCCCCGGCGACGTGGTGGTCGACGTGGGCGCGGGGCTGCTCGCGCTCTCCCTGCTGGCGCTGCGGCACGGCGCCGAGCACGTGTACGCGGTCGAGGCCGACCCGGCCACCGCCGCGGCGGCGGCCCGCATCATCGAGGCCAACGACCTCAAGGGACGGCTCACCCTGGTCACCGGCGACGCCCGTACGGTCCGGCTGCCCCGCAAGGCGGACGTGCTGGTCTCCGAGATGATGGGAAACCTCGGCCCGGAGGAGGAGATGGCCGAGGTGCTGCACGTGATCGCCCGTCGCCACCTGCGCCCCGGCGGCCGGGTGGTGCCCCGGCGGCTGCGGACCTGGCTGGCCGCGGCCGAGTTCGCCGACGAGGGCTGGGGGCTGTGGGGCGGCGACTTCTACGGCTACCGGCTCGACCCGGTGCAGGAGCTCGTGGCCCCGGCGGCCCAGCTGCACTTCTTCCAGCGTCCGCCGAAGCTGCTGACCGAGCCCACAGTGGTGCTCGACCAGGCGCTCGACGGCCGGTCGCCGTCCCGGCAGACGCTGCGGCAGCGGCTGCCGGTCATCGCGCCGGGGAGGCTGCACGCCGTGCTCGGCTTCTTCACCGCCGACTTCACCGACGACGTGACGCTGTCGAACTTCCCGTCGTACCCCGGATGCAACTGGGCGGTCTGGGTGTGGCCGCTGCGGCACACCGACGTGGCCGAGGGCGACGAGCTGTCCGTCGCCCTGCGCCGGCCGGCCCGGCGCGACGTCCGCGCCGTGACCGGCTGGCGGCTGGAGTGCGGCCTGTCCCGGCAGAGGAGGTCCTGATGCCCTTCGCGGTGGGTACCGTCCGCGACATTCCCGTCCGTGGCGCTCTCAAGCTCTGCGGCCTGACCTGGTCCGCGGAGTGCCTCTGGTTCTCCGAGGCGGTCTCCAGCCAGATCGCCTCCCTGGACCCGATCAGCGGCAAGGTGGTCCGCCGGCTCGACTGCCCCGGCGTGCGCACCGACCTGACCACGATCGGCGGGCGGCTGCTGCAGGTGGCGGGCGACGACCGCGTGCTGCGGCTGGTCGATCCCGAGGACGGCGAGCTGCTCGGCGAGTTCGGCAACCCGCGTCCCGGCAACGTGCTGTGCGGGCTGGAGGCGACCCGGCACGGGCTCTGGCTGGGCTACGAGGACCTGCGCCAGGTCGACCTGCGTGACCCGGACGGTTTCGGGCTGATCGACACGTTCCCGGTCCGGCAGCCGATCGCCGGCCTGACCGTCTCCGACAGCTACCTCGTCTACTCCGACCGCGACGCGGCCACCATCAACCTGTACGACGTGGCGGCCCGCCGGGAGGTGGCCGCCTACTCGGTCGCGGGCAACCCGACCGGCATCACCTGGGACGGCCGCCGCATCTGGTACTGCGACTTCACCACCCTGCAGCTCCGGGCGATCGAGGTGCCGGGCATCACGAAGGGTTGACGTCCATGGCGACCACGCGCGCTCTGCTGGCCCGCTCGACCCGGATCGGCGCGGTCGGCGCCGCCCACCTGCTGCCGGTGCTGCCGGCGGCGCTGGTCAAGGCGGTCCGAGGTGACCGGGCGGCGGCCCGCCGGCTGCTGTACCGCCGTCTCACCACGTTGCTGATGCGGCTCGGCCCGACGTTCGTCAAGGCCGGGCAGGTGCTCGGCACCCGGCGCGACGTGCTGCCGGCCGCGCTCTGCGACGAGCTGTCGGTGCTCCAGGACCGGGTCGACCCGATGACCCCCGAGCAGACCAGCCGGGCGCTGGCCGAGGCGTACGGCAGCGAGGCGCCCGCGGAGTTCGCGGAGATCGACCCGACGCCGGTGGCCAGCGGCAGCGTGGCCTGCGTCTACCGCGGCCGGATGCCCGACGGCGCCGAGGTGGCGCTCAAGCTGCGCCGTCCCGGCATCGAGTCGACGATGGCCCTCGACCTCGCGCTGATGCGGCACGGCGCCCGGGTGATGGCCCGGCTGCCGATGCTGCGCGGCGTCCCGGTGCGGGAGGTGGTCGAGAACATGTGCGGAGCGGTGTTCGGCCAGCTCGACTTCGCCCGGGAGGCGGAGAACCTGCGCCGGCTCAAGGAGAACCTCGCCGTGGTGCCCCGGGTCCGGGTGCCCGGCGTACGCGACGACGCCTGCCGGCCGCGCTGCCTGGTCATGGAGTTCATGCCGGACCTCGACGTGGACGTGGCGCGGTCGATGTCGGCCGCCGTGCGAAAGCGGTTCGCCGCCTCCGCGATGACAGCGATCTACCACATGCTCTTCGTGGACGGATTCGTCCACTGCGACATGCACCCGGGCAACCTCTACTTCACCCGGGGCGCCCAGGTGGTGGTGCTCGACGCCGGGTTCAGCGTGCAGCTCACCGAGGAGCTGCGCCGGCTGTTCGCGGAGTTCTTCATGAACATGTCGATCGGGCGCGGCCGGTACTGCGCCGAGATCGTGGTGCGCAGCGGCACCGGCCTGCGGCCGGACGCCGACGTGGAGACGTTCCTGGTCCGGATGGCCGACCTGGTGGAGCGCAGCCACGGGCTGCCGGCCCGGGAGTTCAGCCTGATCGCGTTCGCCGCGGAGATGTTCGACCTGCAACGCCGCTACGGCGTGCACGCCGCGCCGGAACTCATCTTCCCGCTGCTGTCGCTGCTGGTGATCGAGGGGACGGTACGCGAGCTCGACCCCGACCTCGACTTCCAGGAGCTGGCCAAGCCGGTGCTGATGCGGGGGCTCTTCGGCCGCCGGGCCGCCGCCTGACCGCTGGCCGAACGGTCCGCCGGGCCTGGCCGGTCGCTTCGACAGCGCGGCCCCACCTGCGCAAACAGCCGACTAAAATATACGATAGCGGAATGGCACAGACTGGCCTCGCCGGCAAGCGCTCCTACCACCAGTACTGCGGGCTCGCGTCCGCGCTCGACGTGCTGGGCGAACGCTGGACGCTGCTGATCATCAGGGAGCTGCTGATGGGTCCCCGGCGCTACAGCGAACTGCTCGCGGACCTGCCCGGCATCGGCACGAACCTGCTCGCCGACCGGCTCAAGTTCCTCGTCGACTCGGGCGTGCTGCGGCAGGTCGACGTGCACGGCACCGGCGGCCGGCTCTCCTACGAGCTGACCCCGACCGGGCAGGCGCTGCGGCCGATGGTGCTCGGGCTCGCGCACTGGGGCCTGGAGTTCGTCGGTGACCTGAACGCCGAGGACACGGTCCGCCCGCACTGGGGCTTCCTCGCCGTGGAAGCGATGTTCCAGTGGGACAAGATCTCCCCGATCGACGAGAGCTACCAGTTCCAGGTCGACGACGAGGTCTTCCGCATCGACGTCGCCGGCGGGGTGCCGCGCGTGGCGAAGGGGCCGTCCGACGACCCGACGATGGTGGCGACCACCGACGCGGCCACGTTCGTGCGCATCGGCGCCGGGCGGGTCACGCCGCTGATGGCGATGGTCGGCGGGCAGCTCAAGCTGGAGGGCGACATCGACGCGGTGCTGCGCTGCTGCGAGCTGCTCGGCCTGGACGCCGGCGCCGCGCCCGCCGCTCAGACGACCTCCGGTCACTGACCCGCGCCAGGGGGTGACGGGACCGGATCACTATATTATTCTGAACTAGCCTCGGCGTTCGTCGGGGCCCGTCGTCGTCCGGCACGCCGCGCCCGTGCGGCACCTCCCGAGCACTGTGGTCCCACGGGGACGACCGGTCCGCCCTCCGTCGCCCGAGCGCCTGACGGCGTCCGTGCGCGTCGCGGGGGCGACCCCGCGCGGCGCGTACGCCGGCACCGACGACCGGCCGTCAAGCGACAGGAGCCGGCATGACGGACACGGTGCGACACGATCCGGAGGCGCTGCCCAGGGCGGTACGGGACGACTTCCCCCTGCTGGCCCGCCGGGCCGGCGACCTCGTCGCCTACCTGGACAACGCCGCCACCACGCAGAAGCCCCGCGTCGTCCTGGACGCGATGACCGACTACTACACCGGGGCGAACAGCAACGTCGGGCGCGGCTACCACCGGCTCGGCCTGGAGTCCACCGAGCGGTACGAGCAGGCCCGCGAGAGCGTCGCGCGGGCGATCGGCGCGGCGCAGCCGGAGGAGGTGCTCTTCACCGCCGGCACCACCGCCGCGGTCAACCTGGTCGCGGACACCGCCGGGCAACGGGTGGCCGGGCCGGGCCGGCGGGTCGTGGTGACCGGCATGGAGCACAACAGCAACCTGCTGCCGTGGCGCCGGCTCTGCGACCGTACGGGCGCCACGCTCACAGTGGTGCCGGCCGGACCGGACGGGCGGGTCGGGGCCGACCGGTTCGCCGCCGCGCTCGGCCCGGACACCGCGCTGGTGGCGGTCACCCACGTCTCGAACGTGCTCGGCACCGTCAACCCGGTACGGGAGATGACCGCCGCCGCCCGCCGGGCCGGCGCGCTGGTGGTGGTCGACGGCGCCCAGGCCGTACCGCACCGGCCGGTCGACGTGCGCGACCTCGACGCCGACTTCTACTGCTTCTCCGGGCACAAGGCGTACGGGCCGATGGGCGTCGGCGTGCTGCACGGCCGCCGGGACCTGCTCGCCGGGCTGCCCCCGTACCAGGTGGGCGGCGGCACCGTGAAGGGCGTCGCGGCCGACCAGCCGGTCCGCTACCTCGACGGGCCGGCCCGGTGGGAGGCCGGCACGCCGCACGTGGCCGGCGCGGTCGGGCTGGCCGCCGCCCTGGACTACCTGCGCGACCTCGGCTGGGACGCGATCCGCCGGCACGACCGGGCGCTGGTCCGGCACGCCGTCGACGTGCTCGCCGCGATCGACCGGGTGCGGGTGGTCGGTGACCCGGCCGCCGACCCCAGCGGCATCGTCTCGTTCGTGGTCGAGGGCATCCACCCGTACGACGTCGGGGCGCACCTGGACCGGCACGGCGTGGCGGTGCGCTGCGGCGTGCACTGCGCCAGCACCTTCCTCGACGAGATGGGCCTGCTCGGCACGGTCCGGCTCTCCTTCGGCGTCTACAACACCACCGCCGAGATCGACCTCGTCGGCGAGTTGCTCGCCGGCGTACGACCGGGTCCCTGGACCGCCGACCACCCCGACGTCCGGTTCCTCTGAGCAGCGCCCGGAAGGGAGCGTCATGAGGTTCGACACCCGGCTGGTGCACGTCGGCCAGCGACCAGTGCCCGGCACCGGCGACGTGGTGCCGCCGATCCACCTCGCCACCACCTACGACCGCACCGCCCAGGACCCGCCGCGCTACTTCTACGCCCGGGGCGAGCAGCCCAACCGGGAGGCGCTGGAGGAGTGCCTCGCCGCGCTGGAGGACGCCCGGCACGCAACCGTCTACACCAGCGGGCAGGCCGCCGCCACGACGGCGCTGTCGCTGGTGCCGCCGGGCCGGCTGGTGCTCGCCTCCGACGACGTGTACGGCGGCACCCACCAGCTGCTCGCCGCCGCCGCCGAGCGCGGCGTGACGGTCCGGCCGGTGGACTTCGCCGACCCGGCCGAGCGGGACCGCGCGCTGTCCGAATGCGGTCCCGAGCTGGCCATGGCGTGGCTGGAGACGCCCACCAACCCGCTGCTCAAGGTCGCCGACATCGCCGCGGTGTCCGACCTCGCGCACCGGCACGGCGCCCTGGTGGTGGTGGACAACACGCTGGCCGGGCCGGTGCTGCAACGACCGCTCGCGCACGGCGCGGACATCACGCTCTACAGCACCACCAAGTCCGTCGCCGGTCATCTCGACGTGCTCGGCGGCGCGCTCGTCTACCAGGACGAGGAGCTGCACCGGCGGTTCCTGGCCTACCGCACGGTGGCCGGCAACGCCCCCGGCGGCTTCGACTGCTATCTCACCCACCGCGGCCTGAAGACGCTGTCCCTGCGCACCGCCCGGCAGGTGGAGAACACCCGCGCGGTGGTGGCGGCGCTGCTGGCCGAGCCGAGCGTCGCGACGGTCAGCTATCCGGGCCTGCCCACGCATCCGCAGCACGCGGTGGCGGCCCGGCAGATGACCGCGCCCGGCGCGCTCGCCGCCTTCGAGTACCGCGGCGACCCGGCCAAGCTGCTCGACCGGGTACGCCTGTTCACCGCCGCGGTCAGCCTCGGCGGCGTCCGCTCCCTGATCGAGTGCCCGGCGCTGATGACCCACCGCCCGGTGCCGCCCGAGGTACGCCGGCGTCTCGGGTTGACCGACCGGCTGATCCGGATCTCACCCGGCATCGAGGACCCGGCCGACCTGGTCGAGGACCTGGTCACCGCGCTGCGTGACGGCGCCTGACCCGCTGACCGGCATTACCGCCCCGCGAAGGAGGAGACATGTCCGCATTCACGACCGGCGGCGCCCCGGTGGTGCTCGACGGAGGACTCGCCACCGAGTTGCAGCGCGCCGGGCTGCCGTACCAGCCCCCGTGGTGGGGCACCGCGGCGTTGCTGGCGGACAGCCGGCGGCGCGTGCTGCGCGACGTCCACGAGCGGTTCCTGACCGCCGGGGCGCAGGTGCTCACGGCGAACACGCTGCGCTGCAACCTGCGGGCGCTGCGCCGCGCCGGACTGGAGGACGCCGGCCTCGGCTGGATGGTGCACGCGGCCGTCGGCGTCGCGCTCGCCGCCCGCAACACGGCCGGCGCGCCCGGCACCCGGATCGCCGCGTCGATGGCTCCGGTGGAGGACTGCTACCGGCCGGACCTGGTGCCGGCCGACGACGAGCTGCGTGAGGAGCACCGCTGGCTGGCCGTGGAGCTGGTCCGGGCCGGGGTGGAGCTGGTGCTGGTGGAGACCATGAACACCGCCCGCGAGGCACGCATCGCGGTGGAGCAGGTACGCGAGGTGGGCGCCCGGGCCTGGGCCGCCTTCGTCTGCGACGACCAGGGCCGGCTGCTGTCCGGCGACTCCCTGGTGGACGCCGCCCGCGCGGTGCGCGCCGCCGGGGCCGAGGTGGTGCTTGTCAACTGCACCGCCCCGGAGGCGACCGAGCGGTGCCTGCGGGCGCTGCGCGACGCCGACGACGGCCCGATCGGCGCGTACCCGAACCTGGAGGACCGCCGCGACGGCGCGCCCGGGCCGCGCCCGCTGCTCGACCCCGCCGAGTTCGGCGACCTGGTCGCCGGCTGGGCGGTGGAGTACCGGCTCGCCGTGGCCGGCGGGTGCTGCGGCGCGTCGCCGGCGCACATCGCCGCGCTGACGGCCCGGCTGAACGCCCCGGTGGCGGTCGTCGACTGACGCCGCCCGCAGGTCCGCCGGCCCGGCGCGGGCCGGGTCAGCCAACGAAGGGAGAACGAGACGGTGAGCGGCTCGACGATCGCACCGCCCGTCGAGGTGGTGCGCAGCCTGCCCGGCCCGGCCGGCTACATGTGCGGCCTGACCTGGGACGGCACCTGGCTCTGGCACTCCGACCAGGACGCCGCGCGGATCTTCGCGATCGACCCGGCGGACGGCGCGGTACGCCGGTCCTTCGCGTACCCGGACGTGCGGGCCGACCTGGGATACGCGGACGGAAAACTGTGCCAGATCGGCGGCCGGCCGAAGCGGATCCTGCTGATCGACCCGGCCACCGGCCAGACCGTCGGGTCGAAGCCGGTACGGCCCTCCAACGGCCGGGTCACCGGCATGGAGACCGGGCCCGAGGGCGTTTGGCTCTGCCTGCGCGCGCCCGCGGTGATCCAGCTACGGGACTTCGAGACCATGACGGTGCAGCGGGAGCACCCGGTCGTGGGGTCGCCCTCGGGCCTCACGTACGCCGAGGGTCACGTGCTCTACGCCGAGTTCGAGGACGGCCTGCTGCACGCGGTCGAGGCGGAGTCGGGCCGGCTGGTCGCCACGGTGCGGCTGCCGGGGCATCCGACCGGGCTGGCCTGGGACGGCGAGCTGGTCTGGTACTGCGACTTCGCCGACCGGCGGTTCAAGGCGGTCCGGCTGCCGGACGTGCTCGGCGGCTGACCGGCCCGGTGGGGGCGGCGGCCCGGCCGCCCCCACCCGCCCGGCGTCAGGGCACCCGGTCGCGCGCGTCGAACTGCTCCTGCCGGCGGTCGCGCTCACCGCCGGCGCCGGCGGACGGCGGCCGGCAGCGGCCGGCGCAGCCGCACGAGCAGCCGGAGGCAGCCGGCTCCGTCCGCTGAGGATCTTCGGTGTCCGGCCAACCGCCGGTGTGGCACGCGATCATCGCTTCTCCCTGCTCTGCGGTGGGACGCGCCGGAGAGCCCGGCGCGGTCGGACGGGGCGGGCAGCGGGACGACTATTTACTTGAGAATCATATGGTAAATTCGCTGGCGGGTGCCAGCTCCTGACAGGAGGGACGCCATGCGCGTCAGCGTGACCGACGACCCCGCGACCACGACGGCCTCCCGCACCGGCGGGCCGCCCGCACCGGCCGACCCGCTGCGCGCCGCTTCCTTCGCGGAGCTGCGGTCGCTGTTCGCGATGGAGCCCGACGCGGTCCACCTCAACACCGGCACCATCGGCGTGATGCCGTACGAGGTGCTGGATGTCAACGACCGGGTGACCCGGGAGTGGAACGGCGGACTGCGCAACGTCTACCCGCCCGGCATGTACCCCGAGCACCGCGCCGCCATCGGCCGGGCGTTCGGCGTCGACCAGGACGAGATGGTGATCTGCCACAACGCCACCGAGGGGGTGGCCCGCGTCATCAACGGGCTCGACCTGCACGAGGGCGACGAGGTCATCACCACCAGCCACGAGTGCTACTCGGTGCTGTCCAACTTCAACCTGCTGCGCAACCGGCACCGGATCACGCTCACCGTGCTGACCCCGCCGGTCGGGCCGGACGTCACCGCCGAGGAGATCGTCGACATGTTCGCCCGGGCGATCACGCCGCGGACGAAGGTGCTGGCGTTCGCCGCCGTCACGCTGTTCACCGGCACCCGGATGCCGGTGCGCCAGCTCTGCGACCTGGCCCAGCAACACGGCCTGACCACAGTGGTCGACGGCGCGCTGCTGCCCGGCCTGTTCGACACCGACCTGCGCGCGCTCGGACCCGACTTCGTCACCTGCTCCGGCTCGAAGTTCCAGTGCGGGCCGCTCGGCACCGGGCTGCTCTACGTCCGCAACAAGGTCCACCCCGAGCACAACCCGCTGCCGCTGCCGACGTTCTGGCCGGTCATCTCCACCTGGTACCCGATGATGGGCGCCCCGCCACCGCGTACCACCACCCGGGTGGAGAGCTACAACATGGGCGACTACCTGCAGAGCGCCGGCAGTGCCAGCATCGCCCGGGGCGCCGCCCTGGCGAAGGCGTGCGAGCTGTGGGACCGCATCGGCCGGGACCGGATCGAGCGGCACGCGGTGGCGCTCGGCGCGCACACCCGCGCCCGGATCGTCGAGCGGTTCGGCGTCGAGTCGCTGTACTCACCGCTCACCGACGACCGGCTGACCGCGCCGCTGGTGGCGTTCAACCCGTTCCCCGACCGGGCCGACGGCTGGAACATCACCAAATTCGCCCGCCTCGTCGACGAGCTGGAGAGCCGGCACCGGATCTGGACCCGGTGGACCGAGTTCGACGTCGCCGGCTCACCGCACCAGCACTACGCCGCCCGGATCTGCACCCACCTCTACAACACCGCCGAGGAGGTCGACCTCGCCGTCGACGCCATCGCCGACCTCGTCCGGGAGCTGTCATGACCGTCGCCCCGTACCGGCCGGAGCCGGCCACCGCGCGGCGGCGCGGCGGCGTGCTGCGGGTGGTCGCGCCCACCGACGCCGCACCGCTGGACCCCAGCTGCGCCCCCGCGTCGGCGGCCCCGTTCGTCCGGCTGCACACCCGGCAGCTCGTCACCTGGCAGACCGCCCGGGACGTCCGCGACTGGCAGGCCGTCACGCCGGTGCCCGACCTCGCCCTGGAGGTCCCCTCCACCTGGAACGCCGGGCTCGGCGCCAGCCACCGCAGCTACGTGTTCCACATGCGCCCCGGCGTCCGCTGGGACACCCCCGACCGGCGTCCGGTCACCGCGCACGACGTGGTCCGCGGCTTCAAACGGATGTGCAACCCGGTCCGGCCCTCACCGTCGCTCGCGTACTTCGCGAGCACCGTGCGCGGCCTCGCCGACTTCGCCACCGCCTGGGCGGCGGAGGCCACCCACCGGGCCGGGGACGCGGCGACGCTGGCCGCGTACCAGAACGCGCACGAGATCCCCGGCGTCTTCGCGCTCGACGACGAGACGCTCGTCATCGAGCTGGCCCGGCCGGCGCTGGACTTCGTGCACATGCTCGCGCTGCCCGCGGCGTCGGCGGTGCCCGTCGAGCACGACGCGTTCGTCCCCGGCAGCCCCGAGGCCGCCGCCCACCTGCGCGCCAACGGGCCGTACCGGGTGCGGCGGCACCGGCCCGGCGAATGGGTCGAACTGGTCCGCAACCCGGCCTGGGAGCCCGCCGCCGACCCGTACCGGCGGGCCGAGGCCGACCGGGTGGAGCTGCGCCTGAGCGACGGCGCCGGCCGCGCCGACGCGGAGCCCACCGACGCGCCGGCCGAGGTGCCGGTCGCGCCCGCAGTCGGCGGGCTGCCGGCCGCCGAGCCGGTCGACGGCGACGGCGCGCTCGGCTGGGCGCTCGACCCGTACCTCCTGCTCAACCTGCGCGACCCGGTCTGGGCCGACCCCCGGGTACGGCAGGCCGTGGCGCTCGCCGTGGACAAGGCCGCGGTGGCCGACCTGTACCGGCGGCACCGCCCCGGCGTGCCGGTACGGATCGCGGGCTCGCTGATCCCGCCGGGCAACGCCGGGCACGACACGGCCGATCCGTACCCCACCGGTGATCCGGCGCGGGCCCGTGAACTGCTCGCCTCGGCGGGCCACGCCGACGGCACGCCGCTGGTCCTGATCCACCCGCACTCCGGCCTCGGACCCGAGGTGGCGCACGCCTGCGCGAGCGACCTCACCCGGGCCGGCCTGCCGACCCGGGCGGTCGGGCTCGCCGACGCCGCGTACACCGAGGCGCTGCGCGCCCCCGCCACCGCCGGCGGCTGGCAGCTCGCGGTGGCGGCGCGCGTACCCGACTGGCTGGAGCACAACGGGCGGGTCTTCGCGCAGGCGATGCTCCAGGCGACCCCGGTGCCCGGCGGCGCCAACCACGGCGGCTACGCCGCACCCGAGGTGGACGCGCTGATCGAGCGGGCGCTCGACGCGCCGGAGCCGTGGCGGGCCGACGCCGCCTGGCGGGCCGCCGCGGAGCGCGCGGTCGCCGACGTGGCGGTGGTGCCGATCCTGCACCGGGCGCCGGTGGCCGCGCCGAGGCGACCGGACCGGGTCGACGGGATCACGCCGCTGCCCCCGCAGGGGTACGCGGTGGACCTGACCGCCGCACGCCCGGGGGTGGACGAGTGAACCCGCTGGTCCGCGACTACCTGCTGCTCGGCCTGCGCCTCGGCCGGCTGGTCGACGGGCTCGTCGACTGCTACTACGGTGACCCGGCGCTGCGCGACCAGGTCGCCGCCGAACCGCCGCCCGACCCCCGCGAGCTGTCCCGCCAGGCCGGCCGGACGCTCGCCGCCCTCGACGACAGCGACCTCGAACCGGCCCGCCGCCGGTACCTCACCGCCCAGCTCGCCGCGCTGCGCGCGGTCGCCGACCGGCTCGCCGGCACGCCGATGTCGTTCCGGGAGGAGGTGCGCGCCTGTTACGACGTCGACGTGACCCGCACCCCGCCGGAGCGGTACGCGGCGGTGCACGACGAGATCGACGCGCTGCTGCCCGGGCCGGGACCGCTCGTGGACCGGGTGGAGGAGTTCTACCGGCGCAACACCGTCCCGCCGGAACGGCTGCACCGCTGCGTGCAGGCGGTCTCCGACGCGCTGCGCGAGCGGACCCGGGACCGGTTCGGCCTGCCCGGGACCGAGCGTGTCGAGTACACGGTGGTCCGGGACGCGCCGTGGAACGCGTACAACAGCTACCTGGGCGGCTTCCGCTCCGCCGTGGCGCTGAACGCGGCGAGCGGCCGGTCGGTGGCCGCGCTGCCGATCATCGTGGCGCACGAGTCGTACCCCGGCCACCACACCGAGCACTGCCTGAAGGAGGCCGGCCTGGTCCGCGACGGCGGCCAGGACGAGCACACCATCGCCCTGGTCGACACACCCCGGTGCCTGGTCACCGAGGGCCTGGCCGAGGCGGCGGTCGACGCGGTGCTCGGCCCCGGCTGGGGCGAGTGGACCGCCGGCATCCTGGCCGGGGAGGGCGTCCACGTCGAGGGCGAGCGGGTCGAGCGGATGCGCGGCCTGATCGTGCGCCTGCTGCCGGCCCGCATCGACGCCGCCCTGCTCCTGCACGACGAGGGCGGCGACCGGGCGGAGGCACTTGCCTACCTGCGGCGGTGGATGCTGCTGCCACCCGACCGGGCCGAGCAGATGGTCACGTTCGCCGCCGACCCGCTGTGGCGCGCGTACTCAGTCACCTACTCCGAGGGCGGCCGGCTGGTCGACGCCTGGCTGGCCGCCCGCGAGCCGGACACCAGCCTCGCCGACCGCTTCGACACGCTGCTGCGGGAGCCGCTGCTGCCGTCGCAGCTGCGCGCCGACGTGGCGGGGACCGCAGAGACGACGAAAGGTGTGTGTCGATGAACGGCGGCCAGCCCCGGTACGGGGGAATCCTGCGGCTCTACGGGCCCGGCAGCATGGACCATCTCGATCCGGCCTGCGCCTACTACATGCTCGGCGGGCAGATCATCCGGCTCTTCGCCCGCCAGCTGTTCACCTACCGGCCGGTCGCCGACCTGCGCGACCCGTCGGCCGTCACGCCCGTGCCCGACGTGGCCGAGGCGGTGCCGACAGTGGACAACGGCGGCATCAGCGCCGACCACACCCGCTACACGATCCGGCTGCGCCCCGGCGTGTACTGGGACACCGACCCGCCCCGCGAGGTGACCGCCGGGGACTTCGTGCGCGGCTTCAAGCGGATGGCCAACCCGGTGTTGCAGGCCGGCGGGATCGGCTACTTCACCAGCACCATCCGGGGTATGGCCGAGTACTGCGACGCGTACGCCGCCGCGATCACCTCGGCCGAGCCGGCCGCCGCCGAGCTGGCCGCGTTCCAGAACAACCACGAGATCGCCGGCGTCCGCGCGGTCGACGACCGGACGATCGTCTTCGACCTGATCCGCCCGGCGGTGGACTTCCTGCACATCCTGGCGCTGCAGTGCGCCTCCGCCGCCCCGGTCGAGTACGACGAGGTGCTGCCCGACAGCGCGGAGTTCCGGCGGCGGGTGCGCTCCAACGGGCCGTACCGGATCACCCACTACGCCCACGGCGAGTCGGTGCGGCTGGACCGCAACCCGGTGTGGCGCAAGGCGTCCGACCCGGTGCGCCAGCAGTACCTGGACGGGGTCGAGGTGACCATGGAGATCGCCAGCCCGCAGCAGGTGGGGGAGGTGATCGACAGTGGCCGCGCCGACCTGTCCTGGGCGTCACCGATCACCGAGCCGTACGACGTGGCGCCCACCGACCCGGGCAACGACCTCGGCTACGCGCTCAACCCGTACCTGGTGTTCAACCTGCTCAGCCCGAACGCCGACCGGGCGATGAGCAAGCTCAAGGTGCGCCAGGCCATCGCGTACGCGATAGACAAGGCGGCGATCGCCGAGATCTACCACGGCCTGGAGGCCGGGACGGTGATGTTGTCCGGGCACACGGCGATCCCGCCCGGCAACGACGGGCACGTCGACTTCAACCTGTACCCGACACCGGGGGACCGGGGCGACCCGGAGCGCTGCCGGGCGCTGCTGGCCGAGGCGGGCTACCCGGACGGGCTCACCCTCACCGCCGTGCACCGGGACGTGGACGCCAACCCGGAGGTGGCCCGCTCCTACGCCGCCGACCTGGAGAAGGGCGGCATCAGCGTCCGTCTGGTCTCGCTCGGCCACGCCGAGTACTACCAGTTCCTGCGCGACCCGGCCAACGCCCGCGCCGGCGCCTGGGACATCTCCGCCCCGTCCTGGACGCCCGACTGGTTCGGCCCGAACGGGCGCACCTACGTCCAGCCGATGTTCCAGACCAACACGTCCCGCGGCACCAGCAACTACGGCGGTTACAGCAATCCGGAGGTCGACCGGCTGATCGAGGAGGCGCTCGGCGCCACCGACCGGGCCCGCGCCACCGAACTGTGGCACCAGGTCGACCTGTGCGTCATGCGGGACGCCGCGATCGTGCCGATCCTCGTGCACGCCCCGACCATCCCGCACCGCAAGGGCCGGCGGGTCCGCAACGCGATCGCCATGCCCACGGTGGACCGCTGGTTCGACCTGTCCAACCTCTGGCTGGAGGAGTCCGCATGACCACGGCAGACGCATCGACGGACCTCGGACTGATCCCCGGCGCGGACGGCCCGCGCCGCGGCGGCACGCTCACCCTGGTCGGCGCGGGCGACGTCGACCACCTCGACCCGGCGCTGGCGTACCACACGGTGACCCGGGGGATAGTCCGCGCGTACACCCGGCAGCTGGTCACCTACCCGTCGACCCGCGACCACCGGCGGGCCGGGGACCTGGTGCCGGACCTGGCGGTGGCGGCGGACGGGCCGTACGACGCCGAGGGCCGCCGCTACCGGTTCACGCTGCGCGACGGGCTGCGCTGGGACCTGCCCAACGGACCCCGGCCGTTGACCGCCGCCGACGTGGTACGCGGCATCAAGCGGCTGGCCCACCCGATGGCGCCCAGCCCTGGCCTGCCCTACTACCTGAGCACCGTCGAAGGGCTCGCCGAGTTCCGCGACGACCTGCTCACCCTGCCCCGCGACCTCAACGTGGTGGCGCCCTACCTGGAGGCCGCCGAGGTGCCCGGGCTGCGGGTGCTCGACGACCGGACGGTGGAGCTGACCACCCGCCGCCCCACCTCCGACTTCCTCAACCTCCTGGCGTTGCCGTTCGCCTCCCCGGCGCCGGAGGAGTACCTCTGGTTCGTGCCCGGCAGCCCCGAGCTGGACCAGCGACTCGGCTCGATCGGGCCGTACCGGATCACCGCCTACGAGCCGGACCGGCTGATCACGCTGGAGCGCAGCCGCACCTGGGACCCGGCCACCGACCCGGTCCGTGCCGCCCACGTGGACCGCATCGAGGTGCGGCAGGGGCTGGACGAGAAGACCTGCCACGACATGGTGATCCTCGGTGACGCCGACATGTTGTGGGACATCCAGCCGCTGACCGAGCGGCTGCCGGAGATGTTCGCCGCCGGGGACCCCCGGCTGGAGGTCTGCCCGGCCGGTCTGTTCAGCCCGTACCTGGTGATCAACGTGCTCAGCCCGAACGAGGGCGGTGCGCTGGGCCGCCGGGAGGTCCGGGAGGCGTTGCAGTACGCGATCGACAAGACCGCCGTGGCCGAGGTCTGGGGCGGGCGTCGCCTCAACGACATCGCCGAGCAGATCCTGCCGCCGCTGTGCCGCGCGCACCGGCCGTTCGCGCCGTACGCGGCGAACGACGGCGCCGGCGACCCGGAGCTGGCCCGCCGGCTGCTCGCCGACGCCGGCTACCCCGACGGGCTCACGTTGAAGCTGGTCTACCGGGACCGGGACATCCACCCGGAGACCGCGCGGGTGGTCCGGTCCGCCGCCGCCCGGGCCGGCATCACCCTCGACCTCGTCCCGGCCGGCATCACCGAGCTGTTCGGCACATACCTGGGCCGGGCCGACGGCGCCCGCGAGGGCCGCTGGGACGTGGCGCTGTCCGGCTGGGAGCCGGACTGGCACGGCAACAACGCCCGCGTCTACCTCCAGGCCCTCTTCGACAGCTCCGGCGTCTCCGGCAACGACGACTGGGGGTCGAACTTCGGCCACTACCACAACGAGGTCGTCAACGAGCACATCGACGCGGCGCTGAGCTGCGCCGACGAGAGGGCCGCGAACGAGCACTGGCGGGCCGCCGAGCGGGAGGTGCTGCGCGACTGCGCGGTGGTGCCGATCCTCTTCGCCCACCAGTACTGGCTGCGCGGGCACCGGGTGCGCAACTGGCTGCCGTACCCGGTGCTCAACGGCGACCTGACCAACCTGTGGCTGGGGGAGGACTGACGCCCGGGCCGATGAGCGGCGACGACCACCGTCTCACCGTACGTCTCGGCGAGCTGGCCCAGGCCCACGCCGACCGGGCAGCGGCGCGCGCGGGCGTGCCCGCCGTCCGGCTGGACCGGCTGGCCGCCGAGCCGCTGCGCCTGGACGAGGACTTCTGCCGGGAGGTGGCCGACCGCTACGACGCCGCCCCGATGGTCACCGCCGGCACGGCCCGCGGGTACGCCCGGCTGGCCGCGGAGAACCTGCGGCAGTTCCGGCTGATCGGCGAGGCGGGCATCCGGGTGCTGCCGTGGACCGGGCCGGGGCAGCCGTACCGGGACTCGCGGGACCTGGTCGCGCGGGTCCGCGCCACCGGCCTGCTGCACGTCTTCCTCACCCGCCACGGGCACGGGCCGGCCGGCGCGGACGGCGACCATCCGCTGCGCGCCCCCGCCGGAGTCCGGGCCGGCGGGGAGGAACTGCTGCACAACGACATCTTCCGGGCGGTGCACGACGTCTTCGGACACGTCCTGTTCGGCAACACGTTCGGGCCGCGCGGCGAGTTCCGGGCCACCCGCTGCCACCTCGCGATGTACCCGCCCGACCTGCACCCGCTGGTCTTCGCCGAGCTGGTCGGCCAGCTCTGCTGGTTCTTCCACGGGCCGCACCTGCGCCGCCCG
The DNA here is from genome assembly GCF_017872985.1 of Micromonospora sp. HB375. Taxonomy (NCBI): domain Bacteria; kingdom Bacillati; phylum Actinomycetota; class Actinomycetes; order Micromonosporales; family Micromonosporaceae; genus Micromonospora; species Micromonospora sp. HB375. Next base: position 2,227,981 of record NZ_JAGGJO010000001.1, read on the forward strand.
GACGGGACGCTGCCCCGGCGCGGCGAGCCCGGGTACGTGCCGCCGCCACGGCGTCCGTACCCGCCGCAGAAACAGCTCGTGTACGACCGGCGCACCCTGGACCGGTTCGCCGCGCTGTTCACGTCGCCGGGCTGACCGCCGACATCAGGAAGTCGGGCACCCGCAGCGGCGGCATCACCATCCGGGTGAAGTAGTCGCCCCACTCCCGGGGCAGCGCCGGCACCGGCCGCCCGGCCTCGGTGGCCCGGGCCAGCAGCGACAGCGGGCTCTCGTTGAACCGGAAGTTGTGCACAGTGCCGACGATCTCGCCGTCCTCCACCAGCCGCACGCCGTCGCGGGTGAGGCCGGTCAGCAGCAGCGACGCCGGGTCGACGTCGCGCAGGTACCACAGCGAGGTGAGCAGCAGGCCGCGCCGGGTGGAGCGCACCATCTCGGGCAGCGTCGGCGCGTCCGGCCCGCCCTCCAGCACCAGGTTGTCCACCATCGGGGTGAGCGGCGCGCCGGTCTGCTCGGCGGTGTGCCGGGTCTGCACGAGCGCGGTCAGCACACCCTCGTCGATCCAGCGGGTCGGCCGCAGCGGCAGCCCGTTGTCGACCACTGCGGTCAGGTCGTCGGTGCCCCGGCTGACCGTGAACGGGGCGCAGGGCAGCAGCGGATGGTCCGGGTCGCTGCGCAGCGTCAGCGGCAACGCGGTGAGGCGCTCGCCGAGCGGCAGCCGGCCGTCCGGGCGGCTGAACGCGGTACGCCCGTCCAGCGCGCCGCGCGCCCCGGCGGCCAGGTAGAGGTGGAGCATCAGGTCGGCCACGCAGTTCGGGGTGAGCAGCACCTCGTACCGTCCCGGCGGCAGCTCGACCCGGCGGCCGGGCCGCGCCAGCGTGGCGGACAGCTCGGCGGCGAGCGCCGGCACGTCCAGTCCGGTCAGGTCGGGCGCCGTCACACCGGCCCACGTCGAGTCGTCGCCGTCGCGCACGCTCAGGTCGAACAGGCCGGTGGACTGCGCGTGCCGCAGGCGGGCGCCGGTCGACGCGGCGAGGTAGGTGGTGACCACCCGGTGCTCGGTGTAGCCGTAGAGCCGCCGCTGCCCGGCCGCCGCGAACGCGTCGGCCAGGCCGGGCAGCACGTCTCCGAACGCGTCGACCGAGGTGCCGCCGGGCGGTTCCGCCCAGGACGGCGTCCGCCACGGCTCGGGCAGCCGCGCCGCGTCGGCGGCGGGCGGCGCGTCGCGGGCGGCCCGCTCGGCCGCGCGGACCAGGCCGGGCAGCGCGTCGCCGAGCGCGCCGCCGTGTCCGACCAGCCCCACGTGTACGCCGGCCGCGCCGTCGCGTACCGCCACCGCTGTCACCCGGCGGGACCGGACGCTGCCGTTCGTGGTCAGCGCGTCGCCCGCCCAGCGCAGGTGCGCGGCGGCCGTCTCGTCCGCGATCAGCAGCAGCTCGTCGGCGTCACGCCGGTGCCGCAGCGCCGCTTCCAGGGCGTCCTGGATCCCGCTCACCCGTCCCGCCCTCCGGTGTCGACGACGTCGATGCCACGGAACACCGCGGACGGGCAGCCGTGGCTGGCCGCTGCCGCCTGCACCGGCTGACCCTTGCCGCACATGTCGGCGCCGGAGAGCAGCCACGTGCCCTCCCCGCCCAGCCCGCACAGCGCGGACCAGAACGCGGTGGTCTCCGCCTGGTACGCGGCGCCGGACACCTGCCCGGCCAGCCGCCCGTTGCGGATGCGGTGCCAGCGCTGGGCGGTGAACTGGAACTGCCGCCGCCGCATGTCGATCGACCAGCTGTCCGAGCCGGCCAGGTAGAAGCCGTCCGTCACGCCCGCGATCAGGGCCGCGGTGTCCGGCCCGTCCACCGCCGGGCGCAGCGACACGTTCGGCATCCGGGCCATCGGCGTGTGCCGGTACGACTCGGCGTACGCGCAGCCGGCGGAGCGCGGCAGGCCGGCCCGCGCGGCCGAGGCCCGGTCGTGCTGGAACCCGACGAGCACACCCGCCTCGATCAGCGGCCAGGACTGCGCGGCCACCCCCTCGTCGTCGAACCCGACCGTGGCCAGCCCGTGCGGGGCCGACCGGTCGGCGTCCACGCTCATCAGCGCCGAGCCGTACCGGAGCCGCCCGGCGGCGTCGGGCGTGGCGAAGGTGCCGCCCGCGTACGACATCTCGTGGCCCAGGGCCCGGTCGTACTCGGTGGCGTGCCCGACCGACTCGTGGATGGTGAGCCAGAGCTGCGACGGGTCGATCACCAGGTCGTACCGGCCCGGCCGCACCGCCGGCGCCTGCGTCTTCTCGGCCAGCAGCGCCGGCAGTTCGGCCAGCTCGCCGGCCCAGTCCCAGCCCTCGCCGTGCAGGTACTCCCAGCCGCGGGCCACCGGCGGGCCGACGGTGCGCAGCGTCTGGACGCCGCCGTCGCGCGGGCGCCGGCCCACCGCCAGCACCTGCGGGTGCACCCGGACGCGCTGCTGGGTGACGCGGGTGCCGTCCAGGTCGGCGTAGTACGTGTTCTCCTGGGCGGCGGTGGCGCGGGCCAGCACGTGCGCCACCGACTCGTGTGCCTGCAGCCCGGCGCACCAGTGGCTCAGCAGCTCCACCCGTTCGCTCTCCGGCACCTCGAACGGGTTGATCCGGTACGGCGAGCGCCAGGTCGCCGCCGGGTACGCGGGCTCGGGCGCGAGCGCGACGGGCGCGCCGCCGACGTCGGCGCAGGCCCGGGCCAGCGCCAGCGCGTCGTCGCAGGCGCGTACCGCCGCCTCCGGCGTCAGCTCGGGCGTGGCGGCGAAGCCCCACGCGCCCCGGTGCAGCACCCGTACCGCCAGGCCGGTCTCGGTCTCCTCCTCGCTCGCCCGCAGCGCCCCGTCGTGTACGACGGTGCGCCCGGAGCGGACCCGCTGCACCCGCAGCACGGCGTATCGCGCGCCCCGCTGCCGGGCCCGGGACAGGGCGGCGTCGGCGAGGCGGGCCAGCGGAAGAGCGAGGAAGGAGTCGTCGATCTCGTCGGGCACACGCGCCTCCGGTCGCCGGGGTGCCGCCGTCCGCGCCGGTGGCGCGGCGGCCCGGGGGTTGCGGTGAGGAGACTAGTGCCGCGTGCCGCCCCGGCACAGGGCCCGCGTGGCGGCCGGGCGGCCGACCAGCGCCGTCGCCGCGCAACAGAGCAATCGGGAAGAAGACTGCTGCCGCGCCGGGGCGCGCTTGAATTGATTGGCGTCGCTCAATAGATTGAGGGCGGGCGCCGCCGAGGTCCGCACGACCGGGCCGCCGGCGGCTGACAGGTTTGTCCCGAGCCGGGCACGTCGGTCGTACGCACCGACTTCTCACAGTGGCGCATCGACGCGCCGCCACCCGAGCGCGTCGCCGCGCCGCCGTCCGTCCGGACGCGCGTCGTCGCGTCGCGCCGCCCGACGCAGAAGGACTTCCCATGACGATTCTCCGTACCCGTTCCGGCCCGGCCCTGGCGGCGGTGACCGCGCTGGCCGCCGTCGTGGCGGCCACCGCGACGGCCCTGCTCGCCGGCCCGGCAACGGCGGCACAGGGCTGCCGGGTCGACTACACACCCAACCAGTGGCCCGGCGGGTTCACCGCGAGCGTCAAGGTCTCACCCGGCGACACCGCCGTCTCCGACTGGACGGTCACCTGGACGTACGCCGGCGACGAGCGCGTCACGAACGGCTGGAACGCCACCGTCAGCCAGTCCGGCGCGACGGTCACCGCCCGCAACATGTCGTACAACGGCGGCATCCCGGCGGGCGGTTCCACCGAGTTCGGCGTGCAGGGCACGTTCAGCGCCGCCGGCGGCGCGCCGGGCGGGTTCACGCTCAACGGCGTGCCGTGCAACGGCGCCGCGCCGTCGCCGACAGTGGTGCCCACCACCGCGGTTCCGACGACCGCCCCGCCGACGACCGCCCCACCCACCACCGCCCCGCCGACCACCGCGCCCCCGACCACCGCTCCGCCCACCACGGCGCCGCCGACCACCGCGCCGCCGACCACCCCGCCGCCGAGCGGATGCGCCGGGGCGGTGCTCTGCGACGGCTTCGAGAACCAGACCGGCTCGACGCCGTCCGGCGACTGGAGCGTGGTGAGCCCGGACTGCTCCGGCGCCGGCACGGCCACCATCGACACGTCCACCACGCACAGCGGCAGCCGCGCGATCCGGATCAACGGCGCCGCCGGCTACTGCAACCACGTCTTCGTGCGGACCACGAAGAACCTCAGCGCCCTGGGCAGCGTCAGGTACGCCCGGATCTGGGTGCGGCACACCACCGCCCAGCCCACCGACCACACCACGATGATCACCATGTCCGACGCCGCCGACGGCAACCGCGACCTGCGGCTGGGCGGCCAGAACGGCGCCCTGCAGTGGAACCGCGCCTCCGACGACGCCACGCTGCCCGAGCAGAGCCCGGCCGGGGTGGCGCAGAGCGTGCCGCTGCCCACCAACCGCTGGGCCTGCCTGGAGTTCATGGTGGACGGCTCGGCCGGTCAGCTCCGCACCTGGCTGGACGGCGTCGCAGTCACCGGGCTGACCGCCGACGGCGTACCGACGCACGACATCGACGGCCAGTGGTACAACCGCACCTGGCGACCGCAGCTCACCGACCTGAAGCTGGGCTGGGAGAGCTACGGCGGCGGGGCCGACACCCTCTGGTACGACGACGTGGCGATGGGCGCCACCCGCATCGGCTGCTGATCCACCACCCGCCACCCGCCGCCCACCATCTCGTCCCGGTGACGTAGCCGGACCGGGGTGGTTCGGCAGCCCGACGGCCAGATCTTGGTACGAAACGGCCCCTGTAGGGGCGCTCTCGTACCAAGATCTTCCCGCATCTCGCTATTCGGAACGCGCATCCCGCATTCTCGCCGAGATAGGCCCGTTGCCCCGAGCCGGTGCGGCCCGTGGAGGGCCGGCTCGGCGCGGGGTCAGCGCTCGGCGGTCATGCGCTGGGTGCCGATCACGGAGAGCAGCCGCAGCGCCTCCTCCGAGGGCGAGCCGGGCGTGGCGGTGTAGATGACCACCTGCTGGTCGCGGTCGGTGATGTCGAGGACGTCGCAGTTCACAGTCACCGGCCCGACCAGCGGGTGCCGGAACGTCTTGCACAGCGTCCGCGCGCCGCCGACGTCGTGGGAGGCCCACAGGCGGGCGAACTCCGCGCTGCCGGCGAGCAGGTCCGCTATCAGCGCGGCCATCTCCGGGTCGTCCGGATAGCGGGCCGCGGCGGCGCGCAGCCGCCCGACCGAGTGGCGGGCGAACTCGCTCGCGTCCGACACGCCGTACATCAGGTGCGGGCCGAGGAACGCCCGACGGACCAGGTTGCGATCCCGCCGGGACACCGCGGAGAAGTCCTCCATGAGCGCCGCCGCGAGGTCGTTCCAGGCGATCACCTCGAACGTCGCCGAGGTCACGAACGCCGCCGCCTGCGGCAGCCGGTGCAGCAGGTCCAGCACGCTCTGCCGTACCTCCCGGGGTGGCCCGGGCGGCGGCGCGGGCGGCTCCCCGGCCAGGTGGTGGAGGTGGTCGCGTTCGGCGTCGGACAGCCGCAGCGCGCGGGCCAGCCCGGCCAGCACCTCCCGCGACGGACGCGGAGCCCGGCCCTGCTCCAGCCGGGTGTAGTACTCGGTCGAGATGAACGCCAGCCGCGCCGCCTCCTCGCGGCGCAGCCCCGGGGTGCGACGACGCCGCCCGGCGGGCAGGCCCACGTCGGCCGGGGCGATCCGCTCCCGCCTGCTGCGCAGGAACACTGCCAGCTCACGTCGGTCCACGACCCCAGTGTGCCCGTGCGCGGCGGCTGGTAGCCAGGTACCGCCGGTGCCTGGATGGGCTCCGCGCCCGGCCGCAGGCTTGCCGCATGGACACCACACGAACCACTGAGGGCCTGCTCGCAGACAAGGTCGCGTTCATCACCGGCGCCGGGCGGGGCATCGGCGCCGCGGCGGCCCGGCTGTTCGCCGCCGAGGGCGCCCGGGTGCTGCTCGCCGCCCGGACCGAGGAACAGTTGAAGGCGGTCACCGAACAGGTCCGGGCCGCCGGCGGCACCGCCGAGTACGTCGTCTGCGACCTGGCCGACGCGGCGAGCGTGCGCGCCGCCGTGGACCGCGTCGTCGAGGTGTACGGCCGCCTCGACGTCGCCTTCAACAACGGCGCGACGATCGTGCCGCCCGGACCGATGGACCAGGTGCGCGAAGAGGACTTCGACCACCTCTACACCGTCAACCTCAAGGGACCGTGGCTCGCCATGGTCGCCGAGGTCGCCGCGATCCGGGCCACCGCCGGCACCGGCGCGATCGTGAACAACTCCAGCGTCGGCAGCCTGATGGGCAACCCCGCGCTGCCCGCGTACGGCGCGATGAAGCGCGCGGTGAACAGCCTCACCGAATCCGCGGCGATCACCTACGGCCCGGAGGGCATCCGGGTCAACGCGATCGCCCCGGGCAGCACGCTCACCGAGATGATGCGCGCCTGGGACGCGGAGTCACCCGGGATCATCGAGCGGCTCGCCGCCGCCAGCCCGTTGCGCCGGGCCGCCGAACCCGACGAGATCGCCCAGGCCGCCGCGTGGCTGCTCAGCGACCGCGCCTCCTTCGTCACCGGTACGGTGCTGCGGGTCGACGGCGGCGCGCGGGCCTGACCGGCTCAGACGGTGGCGTCCTGGACCGGCCGGGGCGCGACCGTGCCGTCCGTGACCGGCTTGAAGCCCTTGACGACCAGGTAGACGCCGAGCGAGAACTCCCACACCGCGATGGGCAGCGCGGCGACCGCCGCCACCGGGGACAGCCGGTCCCAGGCGCCGAACAGCGTGCCCAGATCGGAGGCGACGAGCAGCGGCGCCCCGGCGAGCCCGAGCACCGGCAGGATGCGCGGCACCAGGCGGGACTGGTAGAGCAGGGAGCCCAGCAGCAGGGCGTTCACGGCCGGGAGGAGCGCCTGGCTGAGCAGGAACACCGAGTCGTAGAAGGCGACGAGTGTCCGGCCGGTGACCAGCGCGTCCGGTTCGGCGCCGGCCCGCCGCAGGGCGACCAGGGTCAGGATGCTCGCGACGCCGATGAAGATGCCGGCGGCCTCCAGCACGCGGGCGGCGACGAAGCCCAGCGCACGCGCCTCACCCTGCCGCTTGAGCACCGGGTGCAGCGCGATCGCGGTGCCGATGCAGGCGAGGGCGACGATCACCTCCAGGACGCCGCCGACGACGACCGGGGTGTCCGGCGTGCCGCCGAGTATGTAGTCCGCCTCGCGTATCGGGGCGTACAGCGTGAGGGTCGGGATCGAGACGAAGGTGAGCAGGTAGAACCCGCCCGCGACCAGCGACGTCTTGCGCAGTGAGTCCATCGGGGCTGCCCTCCGCCGCTCGGCCGGTGGTCGTTCCCTCACTCTGCGGCGGATGGGCGCGGCGGCGAATCGGCCGCTCGGTCAGACTCCTCGCGCGATGCGCACGGGCCACCGGTAACGGATACCGGTGGCCCGTGGGCGTACGACAGCGCGGCGACGCTAACGGTTCATCATGAGCGCCACCACTACGGCGACGAGCACCAGCGCGGCGAACACCGCCGCCGCGATCTTCGCGGCGCTGTACGGTCGCTCACCGATCACCTCGCCGGTGCGCGCGTTCACCAGCACCTGGTACGAGCGGCCGGCGTGCAGGTACGCGGCGATCCACACCGGCAGCAGGATCAGCTTGTACGACACGTCGGAGTACGTGGTGTCCACTGCGGACACCCGTTGCTCGTCACCGCCGATGTCCGACCGGCAGTCCCCCTCGATGACCGGCGCCATCCGCGCCTTCGCCTCGGTCAGGCCCGCCTCGGGCTCGGTGTCGTACCGCAGCGCCTGGTATCCGGCCAGGTAGTCGCCGTGGTACGCGGCCGCCTCGGTCAGCGGCCACGGCGCCAGCTTGTCCAGCTGCTCGGTGGGCAGGTGGGTGGTGGCGGGCACCAGCACGTCGTCGAAGTCCCGGCTGACGGTGCCGGCGGCCGGATGCCACCGGGTGTGCCGCACCTGCCGGGTCCGCGTCTCCTGCTTGCCGTCGACGGTCACCGTGTACGTCTCGGTGACGTAGTAGTACTCGCCCCGCTGACCCCGGTAGTCCGACACGGTCCGCGCGTCGAACGTCCAGTGCGGCAGGTACGTGCCCTTCAGCGTCTCCGCCTCGCTGACCTTCTTCAGGCTCCCCGGCGCGAACCAGCGGCTGCGGCACCACTGGCCCAGCGCCGTCCGTACGCCGTTGCGGTCCACCGCGAACGGCAGCACCGCCTCCGGCGCGATCAGCTCGCCCGCCGCGGCGTCGGCCACCAGCGGCGTGGCGCAGAACTGGCAGCGCTGCGCCAGCACGTCGCTCTCCGTCCGGGCCCCGCAGCCCGGGCAGACGAACGTGTGCGCCCCGACGCTCGCCACCGGCTTGCGGGGCAGCGACGCGAGATCCGCGTACGCGTGCTCGCGCACCTCGCGGCCCGCGCCGGCGATCTCCTGCCGGTGCCCGCAGTACGGGCAACTGAGCGTCGTCGTGCCCGGCGCGAACTCCACCCTGGCCCCGCAACCCCCGCACCGGTACGAGGGCGGGGAGACAGTCGTGTCGCTCATGCCGGCACCTGCCCGGTGCGGGGACGACTCACCCGCTGACGTGCGTTCATTGCGGCGGCAGCGGCGGCGGGACGCTGGCCAGCACCGACGCCAGCTCCGGCACCTGTCCGGCGGGCTGCCACTGCGCCATCCCGGCACGCCAGACCAGCGTGTCCGGGCCGAGCGCGCCGGCGCCCGCCTGCTCGGCCAGCCCGCCGAGGTCGTACGGGCCCTGCCGCTGGCCACCGACGCCGACGTACCACTGGGCCTGGCCCGGCAGCGGCGGCGGCTCGGCGGCGCCCGGCTGCGCGGCCGACGGCTGCGCGGGGGCCGGCGCCGGCTGCGTGGCCCCGCCGCCGCCCATCGTCCGGGCCATCTGCTGGCCCATCGCCATGCCCAGGCCCAGGCCGATGCCCGCGCCCGCCTCGCCGCCCGGGTTGTTCGCCGCGGCCTCCATCGCGTTCGCGGCCTGGAAGCGGGTGTAGCGGTCCAGGTCGCCGACCGCGCCCATGCTGGTCCGCTTGTCCAGCGCCTGCTCGACCTCCGGCGGCACCGACACGTTCTCGATGACGAACTTGGGGATCGCGATACCGACCTCGGCCAGTTCCTCGGTCAGCACGGCGGCCAGCCGCCGGCCGATCGCGTCCTGGTGCGCGGCGAGGTCCAGCAGCGGCACGCCCGCCGTGGCCAGCGCGCCGCCGAGACGGCCCACGATCAGCTGCCGCAGGTACTCCTGCACCTCCTCGGTGCGGAACTGCGGGTCGGTGCCGACCAGCTCACGCAGCAGCTGCGCCGGGTCGACCACCCGCGCCGCGAAGGCGCCGAACGCCCGCACCCGGACCACGCCGAACTCGGCGTCGCGCAGGATCACCGGGTTCTGGGTGCCCCACTTCATGTCCGTGAACTGCCGGGTGTTGACGAAGTACACCTCGGCCTTGAACGGCGAGTTGAAGCCGTACTTCCAGCCCTTCAGGGTGGACAGGATCGGCAGGTTGCGGGTCTCCAGCGTGTACGTTCCCGGCGGGAAGACGTCGGCGATCTTCCCCTCGTTGACGAACACCGCCGTCTGGGACTCCCGGACGACCAGCTTGGCGCCCATCTTGATCTCGTTCTGATACCGGGGGAACCGCCAGACGATCGTGTCCCGGCTGTCGTCCAGCCACTCGACGATGTCGATGAGCTCGCCCCGGAGCTTGTCCATCAGCCCCATCGCAACCCTTTCCTCGGCGCCGTTCTCCGGCGTCGCGGGCGACGATAGCAACCCCCCGCCACCTGCGAAAAGAGAACAATGGTGCGCTGATCGGCGCTCACCGATCGCCGTCGTTCAGCCGGTGTCGCCGCTCATCGATTCCCCGCCCCCGTGACGCCGGGAGGCATCTCGGGACGGATCCTCCCAAGCCGGCGCCGCACGTGGACCGCGGTCGGTGGACCACGCGGCGCGCTGGTTCGGCAGCCGGGGCGGGCCGCCGGTCTCCGGGACCGGACGTTCGGTCTCCTGCACCAGATAGTGCGGCCGGCGTTTGGTCTCGTAGTAGATCCGGCCGATGTACTCGCCGATCACGCCCAGGATCATCATCTGAATCCCGCCGAGGCCGATCACGCTGACGATGATGGTGGTGTAACCGGGCACGTCGATGCCCTTCTCCACGGCGTCGGCGACCACCCACGCCATGTAGCCCACCGCGATGAGCGTGAGGAAGAGCCCGCCGTAGATCGCCAGGCGCAGCGGCCGGTTGTTGAACGACAGCAGACCGTCGAACGCGTAGTTGAACAGCTTGCCGAACGTCCACCGGCTCCGCCCCGCCTGCCTGCTCTCGTTGCGGTGCGCCACCACCACGGTGCGGAAGCCGATCCACGAGAACAGGCCCTTGGAGAAGCGGTTGTACTCGGGCATCGCCAGGATCGCGTTCACCGCGAGCCGGGACAGCAGGCGGAAGTCACCCGCGCCGTCCAGCAGGCGGACGTCTATCCACCAGTTGACCAGGCGGTAGAACGAGCGTGAGGCGACCATCCGGATGAACCGGTCGCCGCGCCGGTCGCGGCGGGCGATCACCTGGTCGAAGCCCTGGCGGTAGAGCGCGACCATCTCGGGCAGCAGGCGCGGCGGATGCTGCAGGTCGGCGTCCATGATGACGACCGCGTCGCCGGTGGCCCGGTGCAGCCCGGCGAGCATGGCCGCCTCCTTGCCGAAGTTGCGGCTCAGCGACGTGTAGCAGACCGTCGGGTCGGCGGCGGCGAGCCGGCGCAGCGCCGCGAGCGTGCCGTCCTCGCTGCCGTCGTCGACGTACACCACCTCGACGTCCACGTCGGGCAGCTCGGCGAGCGCGGTGCTGAGCATCTCGTGCAGCCGCTCCACCGACTCTTCCTCGTTGAAGCAGGGCACCACCACCGACAGCCGCATCGGCGTCGTCCCGCCCGGCCCGGCGCCCGGGCGCGGGCCTCCGGCGCCGCCGGCGTCAGAGCCGGTAGACGAGCGTGCCATCGAGGTCCTCCCGGGTGATGCCCAATCCGTCGACGGGCCGGTTCTCGATGCCCTCCCACGGCGTGCCCGCCGCGCGGCTCGGCACCGCGACGACCGACCGGACGCCGATGCCGCGCAGGTACGCCACGCTGCCCGCGTCGGGGAACGTCGCCACGGCGACCCGGGTCTGCGCCTGGGTGACCGGCTCGAAACCGCCGAGCCCGTTGGTGATCCGGGGGAACCCGTCGGTGGACCAGAGCATGTAGTTCAGGTCGCCGATCCCGCCGGCGGGCAGCACCAGCATCGGCTCCGGCGCGGTACGCATCGCGGCCGGCGGCGTCGGCACGACCGGGTGCGGCGTGCGGTTGACGCCCTCCAGCGTCACCAGCGCGAGCGGCACCAGCAGGACCAGCGGCGCCACGGCCCGGGACCAGCGGTGGGCCGAGGGCCGGTGCCAGGACTCGGCGAGCGCCGTGACCAGCCCGGCGGCCAGCACCGCCAGCAGCAGGCTGGTCCAGTGCATCATCCGGCCCGGCGTGCGCAGCGCGTCCCAGCCGGGCAGGAGCGTGGACAGCGTCAGATAGCCGGGGTCGCCGTCCCCGCCGAGGGTGGCGCCCAGACCGAGCAGCACAGTGCCGACCACGCCGAGCCCCAGCGCGACCCGGTGCCGCACCGGGAACGACGAGACGAACAGCCCCGCCGCGGCCAGCCCGATCAGCGTCATCCCGGGCAGCAGCGCCATCTCCGGCGGCCAGGTCAGCTGCTCCCGGGCGGCGGCGTGCCGTTCCCCCCACAGCCACGAGTCGCCGGGCGCGGTGATGAACCCGATCAGCGGAGGGGAGAACATCTTGGTCCAGTCCAGCGAGCGGACGGCCTGCGGGTTGAGGTCGACGACGCGCAGGTAGACCAGGCCGAGCAGCAGCGTCACGGCGCCGAACACGGCGCCGCCGGCCAGGTCCGCGATCAGCAGCCGGCGGCCGAACGGCGGACGCTCCCGCTTGCGCCACCAGGACCAGCCGTAGCAGCCGGCCGCCACCAGCACGGCGGCCAGCAGGAAGTAGACGAGCGGCAGCCCGATGCCGAAGCCGAGCGTGACCTGCCAGGCGGCGACGAGCCACCCGGCCACCGCCCAGCCGGGACGGCGGCGCTCCGGCCGGTAGCCGTGGCGCAGCGACCAGCCGTGACCCCGGGCCAGCATCGCCAGGGCCAGCGCGATCCCGCCGCTGGACAGGATGTTCAGGTGGCCGGAGTGCGCCAGCCGCCAGGGCGCGTACGCCCACGCGATCCCGGCGACCGCGCCGCCCCAGCGGTTCGCGCCGAGCTGCCGGGCCAGCGCGTACGCCCCGAGGAACGCCAGCGCGTGCAGCAGCACGTAGAGCACGTTGTAGCGGATCACGGCGGCCTCGAAGCCGGAGCCGACCATCCCGAACGGCGCGTAGCCGAGCAGCGTGTCGCTGTAGGCGTAGGTGTAGCGCTCCGGGAAGAACGTGTTCGAGTGCCAGAGGTTGGCCGGGTCGTTGAGCAGGGCGTGCCCCGACCAGGCGACCTGCCACGCCTGCAACGTGGGGTCGCCCAGGTCGCCGGGGATGGTGGTCGCCGGGTGCCGCATCGTCGGCCAGGTCAGCACCACCGCCAGCAGCAGGCTGCCCAGGATCGCCAGCGTCCACTCCGGGTTCGGCCGCCATCGGCGTCTGCCGTCCACAGGCCGTTCGTCGGAGGGGCGGTCGTCCGAGGGCCGGTCGGCGGGAGGCTGCTCGGGACCGGTGTCCTCAGCGGTCGGCGGGGCGACGGCGGGCCGGATCTTCATGGGATAGATGCTTCACGATGCTGCTGGTCCTGTCGATCCACTGTCCGAAATGTGGTTGAAACTTCCGGCCGCATTACCGGAAAACCGCCTACGCGAACCGGTCGGCGAGCGCCGACAGCCGGTCGACGTACGCCGGCCAGTCGTAGCCCTCGGGGACGTTCCGGTTCTCCCGCCCCAGCCCGATCGCGGCGTCGTGCTGCTCGCGCAGGATGTCGGCGTGCCCGGCGTGCCGGGCCAGGTCGACGCAGACGTGCACGAGGACCTGGTGCAGCGTCACGTCCTGCCGGCCGGGCAGCCACCACGGCACCCGCCCCGGCGCGTCCAGCGGCAGCATGTCGATCGTCTCGTCCGCGAACGCCGCGACGCGGCGGTACAGGTCGATCAGCCCGTCCTTGGTCTCGTCCTCGCGGGCGTACCAGTCGGCCTGCGGGTCGGCGTCGAACGTCTCGGTGGCGACCAGCTCCGCCGGTGTGGGGAACTCGCGGCCGAACGTCGGCCCGAAGTAGCCGGCCTCGACGTTCAGGCAGTGCTTGAGCACCCCCAGCAGGTTGTTGCCGGTCGCGGTGCGGGGAAGCCGGGCCTCGCGTTCGCTCAGCCCGTCGAGCTTCCAGATCAGATTCTCCCGGATCGCGCGCAGGTAGTGGTGCAGCGCTGCCTTCGGGTCGTACGGCTCACTCATGCCCGACACTCTTCCGCATGGGTCGGACATCGTGGGGGCGCCGTCAGCCGGTCTGGCTGTTGTCCTTGTGCGCGCCCCACCCGTGCCAGCGCTCGATCTCGATCCACGCGCTGACCCGCTTGCGGTCCCGCCGGGGGTACGGCCGCCCGGTGTAGTGCTGCGAGATCCGGTCGATGTCCGCCAGGCCCTCGTCGTCGCGCAGCTCGACCACCCGCCCGATCAGGCTGACGTGGGTGTACCAGTTCCCCTCGTCCAGCACGGTCAGGGAGACCCGGGGATCGCTGCGCAGGTGTGCCAGCCGGCGGCGGCCCTCGTCCATGTTCACCAGGACGCGGCCGTCCTCCCAGAGGTACCAGGTGGCCGCGGACACCGGCTGGCCGTCGCGAAGCGTGGCGATGACGGCGGGATTCGGCTTGCCCAGCATGGCGACGGCGGGCTCGGGCAGCGGCGGCTTCGACATGGCTCTCACTCTACGTACCCGCCGGGCCCGCCGCTGGTCATGCGGCGGGCGCCGCCCGGACGGGCTCCCCGGCGGCGTCCGCCGGGGAGCCCGTCGCACGCCGGTCAGGCTCGCGCGCTCCACTGCTGGTTGGTGCCGCCGTGGCAGTCCCAGAGGTTGATCCTCGTCCCGTTGGCGGTGCCGTAGCCCGCCGCGTCCAGGCAGCGCCCGGACTGGACGCCGCTGATCGTGCCGTTGGCGTTGAGGTTCCACTGCTGGTTGGGCTGGCCGTTGCAGTCCCAGATGATCACGCTGGTGCCGTTCGCGGTGCCCCGTCCGCTGGCGTCGAGGCACTTGTTGCCGAGCACCTGCAACTGCTTGTCCGAGGTGTAGGTCCAGCGCTGCATGGTGCCGCCCCAGCAGTCGTACAGCTGCACCGCGGTGCCGTTCGTGGTGCTGCCGTTCGGCACGTCCAGGCACCGGCCGGAGCCGGCGCCGACGAGCTGCACGTTCTGGTACGTGCCGCCGCCGCTGCCGGGGGTGCCGATGCTGCCGGACACCGACTGCAACGCCCGGTACCAGACCGCCGCCATCTTGTCGTAGCCGGTGGCGGTCGGGTGGATGCCGTCGATCAGGTCGGCGGTGGTCAGCGCCGAGTACTGGTCGACCAGGTGGACGCGCTTGCCGGCGTTCACCTTCGACTGCACGATGCCGGGCAGCGCGGCGTTGAACGTGCGTACCGCCGCCGCCTGGCCGGAGTTGGCGAGCGGGATGATCTGCGCGACGAACACGTCCGCGTTCGGCGCGGTGTTGGTGATGCGGTCGATGAGCGAGGAGAGCCGGTTCGGCGCGGTGGAGACGTTGTAGTTCTGCAGGATGTCGTTGGTGCCGATGTGCAGCAGGACGGTGCGCGGCTGGTAGGCGTTCAGCCAGCCGGTGATGTTGGCGTCGATCTGGTCGATGCGCCAGCCGGGGTGGCCCTCGTGGTCGTGGTCGCCGAGGTTGCCCGGCCCGTTGAACTGGGAGCCGACCAGGTCGACCCGGTAGCCGCCGCCGGCCAGCCGCTGCCACAGGCCGATCCGGTAGCCGCCCGGCACCTGGGTGCCCTCGGTGATGGAGTCACCGAGCGGCATCACGCGGGTGCCGCCGTTGGACTCGGCGGCCGCCGGTCCGGTCGCCGTCAGCACACCGGCGGCCAGCACGGCGAGCGCGGCGCCCGCGGTGAGCCATCTCCGCACAGTGGTACGCATGTGTGCTCCTTTCACGGGGTGGTGCAGGTCAGGGACGGGGTGGTCGGCGAGCCGTTGGCGATGAAGCCGAACGTGGTGGAGCCGGACGCGGGCACGGAGCCGTTGTACGCGGCGTTGCTGACGGTCGCGGTGGAGCCGCTGGTGCTCAGCGTGCCGCTCCAGACCTGGCTGATGCTCTGGCCACCGGCCAGGTTCCACCGCACCGACCACCCGTTGAGCGCCGCGGTGCCGGCCGTGACTGTCACCTCGGCCTGGAAGCCGCCCGACCAGGAGTTCGTGGTGCGGTAGGTGGCGGTGCAGGCGCCACCGCCCGGCGGCGTGGTGGGCGGCGCAGTGGTCGGCGGGGGATCGATCGGCGGCGGCGTGGTGGTCGGCGGGTCGGTGGGCGGCGGCGTGCTCCCGGCGGGGGTGAACCGCCAGTGGTCGATGTTGAACAGCGAGCCGCTGCCGCCGGTGAACCGCAGGTAGAGGTCGTGGGTGCCGGTGGCGCCGCTGACCGCGCAGGTCGTGTCGGCCCAGGTCTGCCAGCCGCCGGTGCCGGACACCCGGCAGGTGCCCACTACCGGGCCGCTGGTGCCGTCCAGCCGCAGCTCGATGGTGCCGCCGCTGCCCGCGGAGGCCACCCGGGCGGTGTACGAGGTCGCGCCGGACCCGAAGGCGACGCCCTTGATCTTGAGGTAGTCGCCGTTGTCGATGAAGCCGACGTTCATCCCGCCGCCGCTGGCCGGCTCGGTCTCCACGCCGGACGCCCAGGCGCTCGTCTCGGCCTCCTGCCGGATGTACGGGTTGAGCGTGCCGATCTGCGGCGCGCCGGTGGTGGTCATGTTGATCGTCGGGATCGAGCCGTCAGCGCCGTAGGAGAACTTCTCCACCGCCACCGACCTGGTGAAACCGCCGCCGCCGGGCAGCGCGCCGTTGTGGTAGAAGAAGTACGAGCCGCCCTTGTAGTCGGTGATGCCGGGGTGGTTGGTGAAGCTGCTGCCCTGGGTGGGCATGACGGTGCCGCGGTACGTCCACGGCCCCAGCGGCCCGGGCGCGGTGGAGTAGGCGATGAACTCCGAGCAGCACTTGGCCGCGAAGACCATGTAGTAGAGGCCGTTGCGCTTGTACACCCACGGACCCTCCTCGTAGAGGGTCGGCCGGTTCGCGTCACCGGTCCGTGCGCCGAAACCCGCCGCGGTCAGCGGGATCTGGGTCGGGCTGCCCGAGTACGAGATCATGTCCGCGTTCAGCTTGACGTACCACAGGCGGGGGTTGCCCCAGTACAGGTACGCCTGGCCGTCGTCGTCGATGAACACGGTCGGGTCGATCTCACCGTTGCTCACCAGCGGGCGCCCGATGGCGTCCCGGAACGGCCCGGTGGGGCTGTCCGCCACCGCCACCCCGATGCCCATCTGGCCGGTGGCCCGCACGACCATCGGCACGTACCAGTAGAACTTGCCGTTGCGGTGGACCGCCTGGCCGGCCCACGCGTCCTGCTTGGCCCAGCTGAACGTGGCGAGGCTGAGCGGCGATCCGTGGTCGGTCCAGTTCACCATGTCGTCGGACGAGTAGACCCGCCACTCCTTCATGGTGAACCAGGTCGAGTTGTCCTCGTCGTGGCCGGTGTACAGGTAGACCCGGTTGTTGTACACGAGCGGGGCCGGGTCGGCCGTGTAGATGGTCTGCACGATCGGGTTGTCCGCCCGGGCGGCGGTCGGGCTCAGCCCGCCGGCGATGGCCGGGGCCAGCCCGAGCAGGGCGAGCATGGTCACCGCCAGAGCGAGCCATCGTCTGGTCCGGCGGTCGGTTCTCCATAGCGTTGACGTCACAGGTCATCTCCCGGGGTAGGCCGCGCCGCGGCGGATGGTGTGGTCGGCGAGGGTCGGGCCGTCACGCCCGGCTCCACTTCTGGCTGTTCGCGCCGGTGCAGGCGGACAGGATGATCGAGGTGCCGTTGCCGGTCCCGCCGCCGTTCGGGCTCAGGCACAGTCCGGACTGGACGCCGGTGATCGTGCCGTCGGTGTTGACGTTCCACTGCTGGTTGGCGCCGCCGTTGCAGTCCCAGATGATCACCCGGGTGCCGGACGAGGTGCCCTGCCCCTCGGCGTCCAGGCACTTGCTCCCGTACACCTGGAGTTGCCGGCTCGACGTCGCCGTCCACTGCTGGTTGGTCCCGCCGTTGCACTCCCACAACGTCACCTGGGTGCCGTTGGTCTGGGACTGGTTCGGCACGTCGAGGCAGCGGCTGGAGTTGGGGTTGAGCCACGCGCCGCTCGTACCGCCGGGGTTGCCACCCGGGCCGGCGACCACCGACAGGTTGTCGAACTGCGCGGTCTCGCCCTGGCTGGTGCCGAAGCCGACCTGGCCGGAGCCGAAGGTGGAGTCGGTGGCCGTGCCGACGGTGGCGCCGTCGATGGTGGCGGTGATGGTGGTGCCGGCGAAGCCCAGCGCGAGGCTGTGCCAGCGGTTGGTGCCGAGCGCCGCGACGTTCCCGCTGCGCAGCGTGGTGAGCTGCCCGGCGGTGTTGTTGCGCAGGATGGACCACGCGCCGGCGTCGGTGACCCGCAGGAAGTAGGCGTTGTAGCGGCCGATCGGGTCCAGGTTGGTGCTGCCGACGCGGCCCTGGATCTGGGCGTAGCCGGACTGTTCGAGCAGGACGTCGGCGGAGACCGTGTAGTTGCCCCAGCTCAGGTTCCCGCCGTAGGTCGCCGGGTCGGCGAGGGTCTTCCAGGTGATGGGCGCCTGCGCGGACATCTGGCGCAGGCACATGCCGGACCGGCCGCCGCCGCAGCCGACGATCTCGAACGCGCCCTGCATGTCCTGGAGGTACTTCGGGAACCGCCCGCTGGCGTAGCTGTCGAAGTCGTCGCGGTACGGCAGGCCCAGCGAGCCCTGCGCCGGGCTGGTGGCGGTGCCCTTGCCCTGCCCGGTCGTGGTGGTGACGGTGTAGAGGTGGCCGGGCTGGGCGGTGAACGTGAACGACCCGCCCGACGGGGTGACGTCCGCGGTGCGGACGAAGAAGTCGTTCGGGTTTGTCGAGTTCAGGTTCGTGGCCCAGATGTGCGCCTGGCCGGTGGACAGCCCGCCGGTGACGGTCATGGTGACCTGCTGGGCCGCGGTGGCGTCCATGGTCTCGATGACGGTGCTGTAGTCGCCGGTGGTGGGCGAGCGCAGCGACACGTAGCTGCCGTTGTTGCGGTTGCCGCCCAGGTAGCCCGAGGCCGAGTCCAGGTAGCGCCAGCCGGGTGCGGTGAACTGGGTGGTGTGGGCCAGCGCCCAGGTGTTCTTGCCGACCGAGTACCAGCCGGACCAGGGCTGGTTGGCCAGGATCAGCCCGACCGTGGACCAGGGCAGGTTCGGCGTGATGGCGGCGATCAGGTCCCAGTTGAGGTAGGCGACCATCCGGCCGTCGATGTAGCCGCGGTTGATGCCGCGGGCCAGCGGCTTGGCGCCGTCGTTGTAGTCCTGCGAGCCGCCCTCGCTGTTCCACAGCGTCTTGCCGGTGGAGGTGGCTGTCGAGGACACGGTGCAGGTGGTCTGCGCGCTGAGGTAGCCGCACGGGTAGTGGCCGCTGAGCACGTCGATGCTGTTGCGCAGCGTGGCGTTGCCGGCGACGGCGTTGGCCGGGCCCCAGCTACCGGGGTAGTCGTCCCCGTAGATGATCTTCACGCCGCTGTAGCCGTTGGCGTTCAGCGCCTGGCGCAGGCTGATGGTCCAGTTCGCGTCCGTCCGCTTCTCGTTCTGGGCGGCGGTGATGTAGTCCATGGTCAGGTTGTGCTGCCGCGCGCAGCCCAGCCAGTCCACGAAGTAGTTGATCATGTCCTGGGACATGAAGTTGCCGTTGCCGATCCACCCGGGAGCGCCCCACGGCAGGGCCGCCAGCTTGATGGCGGGGTTGCGGGCCTTGGCCTGCTCCATGATCCACCACTGGTAGCCGCGGTTGCAGTTGAGATCGCCCCGGACGTGCTCGTGACTCGGCTCGGACCCGCTGGTGGAGTTGGTGTCGCCGCCCATCTCGACCTTGAGGATCTGCAGCGCGGCGCCGTATCCGGGCTTGAACAGGTAGTCCAGGATCTGCCCGCGCTGCGGCTCCGGATAGTCGATCAGCAGCCGGCTGTTGCCGCCGCCGCCGCTGACCGCGCCGACCCCGTCGAACGTCTGGCCGCCGGAGGCGCCGTTGACGGTGATCGAGGTGGCGGCCTGTGCGGGGCCGGCGGTGAGGATCAGGCCGCCGGCGGCGGCCAGGACGGTGACGGCGAACGCCGCCAGCAGTCGGCGTATCCATCTCGGCTCGGACATGACGAGTCCTTTCGGGAGATGCGGAGTGTGGTCGCCGAGTGGCTCGCCGGTCAGCGGTAGCCGGCGGCGACGATGTCGGCCTGGACGGCGTTCTCGGTCGCGTCGGACGGATAGCCCGCGACCATGGCGCCCTCGTAGAAGGTGCCGGCGCTGAGGTTCGCGCCGCCGCCGGGCTTGCAGCAGTCGCCGCCGCTGCCCAGGATGATCGCGCCCTGCTTACGCATCGGGCTGTAACCGGCCGGCAGCGACCCGTCGTAGAGCGTGTAGAGGCCGCCGGACTGGGCGTTGCTGCCCTTGATGGCGAACCGCGAGGTGCCGTTGTTCTTCAGGGTGGCGGTGACGAACCGGTTGGTGAACGCCCGCTGGTTCGGGTTCCAGGACTGGCTGCCGCCCGGGTAGAGACCCCACTCCAGGTCGGCCTGCACCCAGGGGCCGCTGCCGGAGCAGCCGCCGAACCAGCAACTGGTGCTGAAGTTGATCGCGTCCATCGCCCCCGCCGCGTCGGCGCTGCGGGTGGTCTCGCTGTTGCCGTAGTCGAAGCAGCAGCCGCTGTTGACGTGGGTGCCGCTGGTCACCATGTACATGCCCTCGGGGGCGGAGCCGGTGGGGACGCCGGTCAGGTGGCCGTCCCGCCAGTAGCTGTTCCCAGGGTTGATGTAGAGGGAATACGCCCGGGCGCCGCCGACCGTCAGCGACTCGCTCGTCGCGTTCGCGGGCCGGCTGGAGGTGGAGCCGGGGACCTGCGCGGAGCCCTGGTACCACAGGTCGTTACCGCGTCCCGACTGGTCGAACACGGCGGTGATCACGCAGCTCGTACCGGAGCAGAACGCGTCCTGCGCAGCGGCGTCGGCGTAGCCGCCCGCGCTCACCAGTCCGATGTTGCGGGTGGCGTTGTCCGAGGAGCGGCGGACCTGGTAGAGGTTGCCGCCGTACGCCGAGAACAGCGCCCGGGTGGTGCTGTGCGCCGCGACGCACGGGGTGCCGCCCGCGGCGTAGATGTCGCACGGCCGGCCGCCGGGCGGCGGCGTCGAGGTGGGCGGCGGTGACGACGGTGTGGTCGAGACGTTCCACCGCTGGTTTGCCTGTCCGTTGCAGGTCCACAGGATGATCCTGGTGCCGTTGGCGGTGCCCGCGTTCGTCGCGTCCAGGCACAGCCCGGACTGCTGACCGGTGACGGTGCCGGCCGAGGTGATGTTCCACTGCTGGTTGGCCTGGCCGTTGCAGTCCCAGATGATCACCGTCGTGCCCGGGCTGGTGCCCTGGCCGTTGGCGTCCAGGCATTTGTTGCCGTACACCGTGAGCTGCTTCGCCGACGTGTACGTCCAGCTCTGCGGCGTGCCGCCGGTGCAGTCGTACAGCTGGACCTGGGTGCCGTTCGTGGTGCTGCCGTTGGGGACGTCGACGCAGCGGCCGGACTGCACGCCCACGATGGAGCCGGGCCCGGGGGCGGCCACGGCGCTTCGGGTCTGCGCGGCCACGGCGGCGCCGGCGACGGCCAGGACGAGCACCAGGGCGGAGATGGTCATACGCGGTGGTCCGGATCGGATGGACCGGGGACGGGGGATCACCATGACGGCTCCTCGGATACGCGCGAGCACCCGACCGTCCGGCACGGTGCCTCGCGAGTTGTGGATGGCCGTCGGTGTAAGCGCTAACAGTGGTGTAGCGGCGGCCCCGACATGTCGGTGGTGGTGGCCTGTGGGGTCGTAAATGTTAGCGCGAACATCGACCAGAGTTAATTAGAGCACATCCCGGCGTCCGGCGGGACCTCAGTTGTCCCGGCGGTGCCGGGCCGAGGGCGGCGGCGTGCCACCCACGGCCCGGCTCCCCGTGCGGGGGTTCGGCGGTACGGAGATCAGGGACTGGTGCAGCTGACTCCGCTGGGCGCGGTGGCCCCGTTTCCGGTGGCGGTGAACCCGAACGTGGTCGAGCCGTTCGCGCCGACCGTGCCGTTGTAGTCGGCGTTGCGGACCGACACCGAGCCGGAGGTGCCCGTGTTGACGCCGTTCCAGAGGCTGCTGATCGCCTGGCCGGAGGCCAGGGTCAGGCGTACGGTCCAGCCGTTGAGCGTGGTGGCGCCGTTGTTGGCCACGGTGACCTCGGCCTGGAAGCCGCCCGGCCAGGTGTTCACGGTCCGGTAGGTCGCGGTGCAGGCGCCCGGCTCACCAGGCGGCGGGGTCGTGACCGGCGGAGTCGTGGGCGGTGCGGTGGTCACCGGCGGCGTGGTCGGCGGCACGGAGGTCGGCGGCGCCGTGGTCGGCGGCGTGGTGGACGCGAACTGGCTGAAGAACCGCCAGATCTCCCCCGAGGTCCAGGTCCGGGAGTCGTTCGGGCTGGACGACCCGTCGACCGGGCTGGGGGTGTGGTCGCCGTCGAACGCGGCCCACTGCACCGGGTAGCCCTCGCGGCAGCCGGAGTACGTGGTGGTGATGTGGGTGAGGCTGCCCCGGCTCGGCTCGCGCGGGCTCTGCGCGGTGCAGCCGTTGTTCCGGACGAACGTGTCGCGCAGTGACCGGCCCATGGAGATGTTCAGCACGCTGTCGTAGATGCCGTGGATGCCGAAGTAGGCGACCGGCTGGGTGCCGCCGTTGCAGCCGCTCAGGTTCGCGCCGGAGATGACGGTGACCGCGCGGACGACGTTGGGCCGGGCGCAGGCCACCGCGTAGCTCATCGCCCCGCCGTAGCTCCAGCCGAGCGCGAACCGCTGGGACGTGTCGACGCAGAGGTCGTTCTCGATCTGCCGGGAGATGTCGTCGAACAGCGTCAGGTCCCGGCCGTTGGTGTTGGCCCAGCCGTTGTCGATGCCCTGCGGCGCGACGAAGATCGTGCTGTTGTTCGACAGCGGCAGCAGGCCGTAGTAGCCGGCCGAGGCGACGTTGTTGGCCGAGCCGTTCAGCCAGTGGAACCCGAAGATCAGCCGGTACGGGTGGTTGCGGTCGTACCCGTCCGGGATGCGCAGGATGTAGCTGCGGTTCTGCCCGCCGCTGGAGATGGTGCGCGTGCCGCTGGACAGCGTCGGCGCCTTGCCGCAGCCGGCGGTCGCCGCGAGCGTGCCGTTTGTCGACGCCTGCGCCGTCTCGCCGAGGTCGGCGCTGAGCGCGCCGCCGGCCGCCGCCGCGAGGAGCACGGCCGCGGCGGCGACGGAGGTGAGAAGGGATGTTCGTTTCGCCATTGCTGGACTCCTTGCCCTGGGTGGTGGTGCAGGCCGGGCCGTCCGTCGATGCCGACGTCGCCTGCGAAGAGGGCGCGGAGCCGTGCGTGCGGCTGGGCCGAAGTCGTCCGGTGGCCGCCTGCGTCGGCGTGCATCGGCGGAGCGGCCCGGACTGGTCACCGATCGGCCGGACGGCGAGGGGACCCTCGTGCGCCGTGCCGATTGCGGGGGTGACGGGAGCGTGCCCTTCGCTCCCGTGCCGGAACATAGCAGGTTATCGATAACATGTTCAACCGGTCGGTTCCGGAGAAGGAGCGGGCCGGCCGCCGGGTGAACGCTCACAGCAGCGCCCGGCGGGGACGCTGCCGCCTGCTCAGGCGTGGTCGGCCAGGGCCGGCAGGTCGCAGCCGGCGAGGGCGTCCGGCTGGGGAACGCGGGCGAGGTCCGCCTCGGCGAGCCCGAGCCGCCGGTACGCGGTGTGCAGCGCCGCGACCACGGCGCCCAGCGCGCCGGAGAGGTCACCGAGTTCCGCGCCGTGCACTGCCGCCTCGGCGGCCGGCACGATCTCGTGCAGCCGGCCGCGTAGCCGGACCAGGTCGGGTGTGAGCGCGTGGGAGACGCCGCCGCCGAGGACGATCACCTCCGGTTCGTAGGCGACCACCGCCGCGGTGAGGACCACCAGCAGCGCCTGCTCGACGTACTGCCTGACCGGCGCCAGTCGCGGGTCGGCCGAGCGGAACACGTCGGCCGCGTTGTCGAACGACAGGCCGAGTTCGCGGGCGCGGGCGAGGATGCCGGACCCGCTGATGATCCGTTCGAGCGGCGCGCCGAGCGGGCCGGCCGGCAGGTGGCCGAACTCGCCGACCAGGCCGCTGCGGCCCCGGAACAGCCGGCGGTCGATGGCGACGCCGGCGCCGAGTCCGGCCCCGATGGTGAGCATCACCGCTGTCTGCGCGTCCCGGGCGGCGCCGAAGCGCAGCTCCCCGAGCAGCGCGTAGTTGGAGTCGTTGTCGACCTCGACCGCGGCGCCCAGGTGCTTCTCCAGCAGCCGCAGGAACAGCGGGTCCTCCACCTGGGGCAGGTTCGGGGCGTTGGAGACGGCGCGGTCTCCCTGCCGGACGGCGCCGGGCAGGCCCACCGCTACGCAGTCGAGCCGCTCCCGGTCGGCGCCGACGGTCCGCATGATCAGGTCGGCCAGCCACTGGGCCAGCCGGGGCGCGTCGTAGTCGGCGGGTGTGGGCACGGTCCGGCCGGTCAGCGGCCGGGCGGCGAGATCGGCGACCACCAGCCGGACGTTGGAGCCGCCGACGTCGACGCCGCAGACCACGCCGCGTCCGGCGGCGATCGCGACCTGGGTCGCCCGGCGGCCCCGGTTGGTGGTGGGTGCGCCGTCGGTCTCGGTCAGCAGCCCCTCGTCGAGCAGCTGTTCCACGATCCGCGACACGGTGGCGGGGGAGAGGTCGGTCTCGTGGCCGATGGCCGTGCGGCTCACCGGGCCGTGGGTCAGCACGTGGGCCAGCACTGTGGACCGGTTCGCCGCCCGTGGTGCTCGAGATTCCACGCCCACCTCCGCCGATTTTCTTTCCGCCCGAATGTTAAAGCCACGCCGCTGGATGAGCAACCACCCGGACCATGTGGTCTTCCGGCCCGCACCCGGGCGACGGATCCCACTGAATTCCGAGGTGAGGCCGGTGGTGACGGTTGAACCGAGTGGGTCGAATCTCTGACCAGCGCTCTTGACGGACTGTGATGACCGCGATAATACTTTCACCCTGAACGGAAATAGAGGTTGCCGGCCCCAGGGAGGCGGCGCGTGCCCCCGTACGCGCCGTGCCGGTCGCATCGGACCCCCGTGTCAGTCCGGAATCCCGGTTCCGGACCCCGTTGCTGTGAAGGGAAGAGCAATGATTCTCAGCCGTAGACGTGGCGCCGCCCTCGGCGCGCTCTGCGCCCTGGCGCTCATGGTCGGCGCCTGCTCGAACGAGACCTCCGGGAGCGGCGGCGCGTCGAGCGGCCCGCGTACCGAACCCAGCCTGTCGTTCGTCGGCCCCGGCGGCGAGACGCCGACCGCCGCCGACCAGCTCTCGCTGACCGACGAGGAGCGGCAGAAGGTCAAGGACGGCAACTACTCCGCCGCCTTCGTCTGGCACGAGGGCTCCGCGCTGACCAAGGCCGTCGAGTCCGGCGTCCGCAAGGAGTTCGACCAGCTCGGCATCAAGGTGCTCGCCAGCACCAGCGCCGAGTTCGACGCCGCCCGGCAGGCCAACAACGTGCAGACCGTGCTGGCGCTCAAGCCCGACCTGATCGTCACCATCGCCGTCGACCCGACCGCGGCGGCCGCCGCCTTCAAGCCCGCCGTGGACGCCGGCGTCAAGCTCGTCGTGATGACCACCCCGCCGAAGGACTACAAGTCCGGGCAGCAGATCGTCGGCATCGTCACCGCCGACCTGACCGCGTTCGGCAAGGCCAACGCGGAGATGCTCGGCAAGGCGCTCGGCGGCAAGGGCAAGGTCGGCTACGTCTACCACGACGCCGACTTCTGGTTCACCAACCAGCGGGACAAGGCGTTCAAGGACTGGCTGGGCTACCTCTACCCGGACATCGAGATCGTCGAGGAGGCCGGGTTCTCCGACCCGGCGCGCACCGAGGACATCGCCACCGCGATGCTGACCCGCCACGCCGACCTCAAGGGCGTCTACGTCGCCTGGGCCACCGCCGCCGAGGGCGTGCTCGCCGCGACCCGGCAGCAGGGCCGCACCGACGTCAAGATCGTCACGAACGACCTGGAGGCGAACCTCGCCGCCGACATGGTCAAGGGCGGCAACGTCGCCGGCATCGTCGCCAACGGCTCGACCCGGCTCGGCCAGAACCTGGGCGTCGTCGCCGCGTACGGCCTGCTCGGCAAGAAGGCCCCGGAGCTGGTCGTCGGATCGCCGATGGCCGCGACCAAGGACAACATCGCCGACGCCTGGCGCGACGACTACGGCCAGGAGCCCCCGGCCGAGGTGCTCGGCAACTGACGCCGGGCGGCGAGGTCCGGGGCCTCCCCGAACGGGCCCCGGACCTCGCCGGGCGCGACCCGGCCCACCGCCGGGTGCGCGAGCACCGCGAGACGAGAGGAAGAAGCACATGGGGTACGTCCAGACAGTCCTCGGACCGGTGCCTCCCGAGTCGCTCGGCCGGGTGCTGAGTCACGAGCACCTCGGCGCGCTGGTGCCCGGGCCGTGGCTGTCCGGTGGCGCCGCCGACGACCGGGCGGACCTCGCCGCCGGGGCGGTACGCGACCTGCCCGAGCTGGGCTTCGGCACGATCGTGGACCTGTCCCCGTACGAGGTGGTCGGTCACGACGTGACGCTGCTGCGCGAGGTGGCACTGCGTACCGGCCTGCACGTGGTCGCCGGATCGGCGATCTACCTGGAGCCGTACTCGCCCGGCTGGGCGCTGCGCGCGAGCGTCGACGAGATGCGGGAACGCTTCGTCGCCGACGCCACCGTCGGTGTCGGGGACACCGGGATCAAGGTCGGCATCTTCGGCGAGCAGGCCACCGGGCTGAACGAGATCACCGCGCACGAGGAGAAGTGCCTGCGTGCCGCCGCCCGCGCCGCCGTCGCCACCGGCCTGGCGCTGAACACGCACACCACGCACGGCACCATGGCGCTGGAGCAGGTCGAGATCCTGCGCGAGGAGAAGATGGACCCCTCCCGCGTCGTCATCGGCCACCTGGACATCAACCCCGACCCGGACTACCTGCGGGCGGTGCTGGCCACCGGCGTCAACATCGCCTTCGACACGCTCGGCAAGCAGTTCTGGGACTTCGTGCTCGCCCCGCTGCCGGAGAACCCGCCGGAGGGCGAGTTCGGCAAGCGGGCGTACCACCGGCCCGACCGCGCCCGGCTCGACATGCTCGCCGGGCTGGTCCGCGACGGCTACGCCGACCGGATCCTGCTCTCGATGGACCTGACCGGCGCGGAGGCGTACCTGAACCCGCGTACGCACGGCCGGCTCGGCTACTCCTACCTCGGCCGGGAGATCGTGCCGGGTCTCACCCGCCTCGGTGTGCCGCCGGAGGCGATCGACCAGATGCTGGCGGCCAACCCGGCCCGACTCCTGACGGTCGGCTGATGGCCGCGCATCCGCGTCCGTCCGGCTACGTCGCCGGCGTCGACCTCGGCGGCACCAAGCTGCGGGCCGCGCTGGCCGACCTCGACGGTCTCGTCGTGAGCGAGCAGGTGCAGCCGACCGACCCCCGGGGCGGCACGGCGGTGGCCGCGCAGATCGACACGCTGCTGCGCCAACTGGCCGCCCGGGCCGGCGTCGACTGGTCCGACGTGCGGGCCAGCGCGATCGGCCTGCCCGGCGTGCCCGACCCGGCGACCGGCGCGATCGAGCTGTCGCCGAACGTCTCCGACCTCGAGGCGCTCGACGTGCGGGCCGAGCTGACCCGCCGCCTGGGGCACCCGGTCGTGCTGGACAACGACGTCAACATGGCCGCCGCCGGGGAGCGGTGGCTGGGCAGCGGGCGTACCCACCGGCACTTCGTGTTCGTGGCGGTCGGCACCGGAGTCGGCATGGGCATCGTGCTGAACGGTGAGCTGGTCCGGGGCGCGCGCGGCGCGGCGGGGGAGATCTCCTACCTGCCGCTGGGCACCGACCCGTTCGACCCGGGCAACCAGGTGAAGGGCGCGCTGGAGGAGGCCGTCGCCGGCGCCGCCCTCGCCGCCCGGTACCGGGCGGTGTCCGGCGAGCAGGCGAGTGTGCCCGACGTCTTCGACCGGGCCGCCGCCGGCGATCCGGTCGCGCTGGCGGCCATCGACGAGGAGGCCCGGCTGATCGCCCTGGCGGTCGTCGCGGTCACCGCCGTCCTGGACCCGGAGGCGGTGATCCTGGGCGGCGGCATCGGCTCCCGGACCGAGCTCGTCGAGCCGGTCCGGCGCTGGGTCGCCGCGCTGAGCACGGGCGTTCCGTTGATCAAGACCAGCCTGCTCGGCGACCGGGCCGGCCTGCTCGGCGCCGTCGCGGTGGCCCGCCGGGAGGCCGGCGTCCACGACGGCACGACCACCTCTTTCCAGACAGCGGAGGGACGATAGATGACCCACACCGATGCGGCGGTGAAGACCAGCGCCGCCCCGGCCTGGCGCCGGATCAACTGGCGCGACTACGTGGTCTACATCGGCTTCGCGGTCGTGTTCCTGTTCTTCGCCGTCACCCAGGGCAGCAACGGCTTCCTGACCACGAGCAACCTCACAAACATCGTCATCCAGACCGCGCCCATCACGATCATGGCGGTCGGGCTGGTCTTCGTGCTGGCCGCCGGCGAGATCGACCTGTCGATCGGCTCGGTCGTCGCGCTCTCCGCGCTGGTCGGCGCGGTGACGCTGCGGGAGACCGACAGCATGCTGCTCGGCGTGGCCGCCGGTCTCGCCGCCGGCGCGGCGGTCGGCCTGGTGAACGGCGTCTTCGTCACCCTGGTCCGGCTGCCCTCCTTCCTGGTCACGCTCGCCACCATGGGCGCGGTGGCGGGCCTGGCCCGCGAGGTCACCGGCCTGCAGTCGGTGCCGGTCAGCAACGACGCGTTCCTCTCCTTCTTCGGCCAGGGCGAGATCCTCGGCATCCCCGGGCTGGTGCTCTGGTCGGTGGCGGCGGCGGTGGTCGGGTACCTGGTGCTGCGCCAGACCCGGTACGGCGCGCACACGCTCGCCATCGGCGACAACGTGGCGGCGGCCCGGGTCAGCGGCATCAAGGTGATCCGCGTCAAGATCATGGTGCTGATGGGCAGCGCGATGTGCGCCGCCCTGGCCGGGCTGCTGTACGCCGGACGCCTCCAGGGCGCCCGGTACACCCTCGGCGAGGCCGACCTGATGTCCGTGATCGCCGCCGTGATCGTGGGCGGCACCAGCCTCTTCGGCGGCAAGGGCTCGATCGTCGGCGCGGTGCTGGGCAGCCTGCTGATGGGCATGCTCAACAACGGCCTGATCCTGGCCGGCCTGTCCGTGTCCCAGCAGATGATGGCGCGCGGCGCGATCATCCTGGTGGCCGTCTCCCTCTCGCTGCGCGAGCGGCGAAGCTGACCCGGAAGGAAGCAACCGCATGTTTCTGGACCTGCTGCGACGCCGCAATCCGGGCCTGCTCGCCGCCGCCGCGCACCTGCACGACAGCGGTGACCTGCCGGCGAACTCCTACGCGCTGGACCTCGACACGGTCGCGGCGAACGCCGCCGCCATCCGCCGCGAGGCCGACCGCTTCGGTCTGTCGGTCTACGCGATGACCAAGCAGGTCGGGCGCAACCCCGACTTCTGCCGGACGGTCCGCGACGCGGGCATCACCGAGGCGGTCGGCGTCGACCTCCAGTGCGCGCTCGCCGACCGGCACGGCGGGCTCGGCATCGGTCACCTCGGTCACCTGGTGCAGATCCCCCGGCACGAGGCGGCGGTCGCCGCCGCGCTCGCGCCCGCGTACTGGACGGTCTTCAACGACGCCAAGGCCGCCGAGGCGGCGGGCGCGAGCGCGGCGGCCGGGCGGGAGCAGGCGCTGCTCGCCCGGATCGCCGCGCCCGGCGACCGCTTCTACCGGGGCCATGAGGGCGGCTGGGCGGCCGACGAGATCGTCGCGGTCGCCGACCGGCTCGACGCCCTTCCCGGCGCCCGGTTCGCGGGTGTCACCAGCTTCCCGACCCAGTTGTTCGACACGGCCGCCGGACGGGTCGTGCCGACGCCCAACCTCGGCACCCTGCGACGCGCCGCCGCCGCGCTGCGCGCCGCCGGGCGGTCGCACGTCGAGATCAACGCCCCGGGTACGACGTCGGCGGCGATCCTGGCCACGCTGGCCGAGGCCGGCGTGACGCAGGTCGAGCCCGGCCACGGGCTCACCGGCACGACGCCCTGGCACGCGGTGACCGACCTGGTCGAGGAGCCCGCCGTGCTCTACGTCAGCGAGGTGTCGCACCTGTGGGACGGTCGGGCGTACGTCTTCGGTGGCGGCCTCTACGTCGACCCGGTGCTCGGCCTGGGCGGCACCCGGGCGCTGATCGTGCCCCGGGGCGGTGGTCTCGACGACGCGTACCTGGTCGACGTGGAGATGCCCGCGCCGGAGGCGATCGACTACTACGCGATGGCCGACGTCAGCGCGGCGCCGGGGTGCGCCCCGGGTGACACGGTCCTGTTCGGCTTCCGGCCGCAGGCGTTCGTCACCCGGGCGCTGACCGCCGGCGTGACCGGCATCCGGTCCGGCGCGCCGGCCGTGGCCGGGGTGTACGCCGCCGACGGCTCGGCGCCGATCGGGTTGGAGGACACCGCCGCGGGCGACGGCCCCGGCATCCAGGCGGCTCGCCGCGCAGGGAGGGCATGATGAGCACCGTCACCCACAAGGACGACGCGACCCGGGCGGGCGCCCCGGCGCTGCGGTTGCGCGGCATCCGCAAGCAGTTCGGCGGCGTCGTGGCGATCGAGCGCTTCGACCTGGAACTGGCCGCCGGGGAGATCACCGCCCTGGTCGGCGACAACGGCGCCGGCAAGTCCACCCTCGTGAAGATCATCTCCGGCGTGTACCAGCCGACCGAGGGTGAGCTGGAGATGCACGGGCGGCCGGTGACGTTCCGGGACGCCTCCGACGCCCGCCGGCAGGGGGTCGAGGTGGTCTACCAGGACCTGGCCCTGGCCGACTCGCAGCCGGTCTACATGAACATGTTCCTGGGTCGGGAACTCACCCGTGGCCCGCTGCGCCTGCTCGACCGGCGCCGGATGGCCCGGGAGACCCAGGATCTGGTGGACGCGCTGGACGTGCGCATCCCCAGCGCGAAGGCGACGATCCGGGACCTGTCCGGCGGCCAGCGGCAGGCGGTGGCGATCTGCCGCGCCACCCACTGGGCCAGCGGCCTGGTGCTGATGGACGAGCCGACAGCGGCGCTGGGCGTGGCCGAGACCGCCAAGGTGGAGGAGCTGATCCTGAAGCTGCGGGAGCGGGGCGCCGCCGTGCTCGTCGTCAGCCACAACCTGGACCAGGTGTTCCGGATCGCGGACCGGGTGGCGGTGCTGCGCCGGGGACGCCAGGTCGGCGTCCGCGGCATCACCGGGACCAGCCGCAACGAGATCGTCTCGATGATCACCGGCGTCTCCGAGGAGACCGCCCGCCCCTGAACCGCGCGGCCGGCCGCGCGCACGATGACCCCGGGTGTCCCTCCCGGGGTCATCGGCGTTCCGCGTCCGGTTCGCGGGGCGGCACTCCATGATCAACGCCGATGGCGGACGGCTCGTGCGTAACGGTCGTGTGAACTTGTGTGAACGCGGCTTCGTGCGTTGTCTCGCAGTTCGGGAGCGTTATCAAGCCGAGTCCATGAGGGCTCAGTGAACGCCGTTCACCCTATTGTTCACTGCTGCTAAATCCGGTAGAACTCCTGATAGGTCCGCTGCTCGGGCCATCTGCCTCGTGCTTCTAGGAGGACTTCTCATGGCTCGTTCACCCCGTCCGGGCGCCTCCTCGCCCGCGCTCTCCCGCCGCGGCGTCCTGCAGCTTGGGGGTGGCGTCGCGCTCCTGCTCGCCACCAGCGCCTGCGCCGCGGACAGCGGCAACAAGTCCACCGACGGCAAGTCCGGCGGCGCCGCCGCCAAGACGCTGCGCATCGCCGTCTCCAGCTACCTGTCGAGCTGGGACCAGGACTTCGTCGGCTTCGACCTGACCGCGCTGATGCTCTACAAGAACGTCTTCCCATACCTGATCGACTACGGCGTCACCAACGCCGGCGGCAGCCAGATCCTCGACACCCAGAACATCACCCCCACGTTCGCCGAGTCCTTCGAGCCCGACGCCGAACAGAAGGTGTGGACGCTCAAGCTGCGCCGCGGCGTGAAGTTCGCCAGCGGCAACGAGATGAAGGCCGCGGACGTGAAGTGGTCGAAGGACCGCGCGTTCGCCGCCCAGGCCAACGTCGCCGGCGTCTACCGCACCATCGGCCTGACCAGCGCCGACCAGGTCAAGGTCGTCGACGACTACACGGTGGAGTTCCACCAGGCCTTCCCCAGCGCGCTCACCCGGCAGATCCAGGCGATCTCGCTGTACGTCTTCGACTCGGTCGAGGCGAAGAAGCGCGCCAGCTCCAGCGACCCCTGGGCCAAGGAGTGGTTCGCGAAGAACCCGCCGACCGGCGGCTACTTCAACGTCGCCAAGGCCACCCAGGGCCAGGAGATCGAACTCAGCGCGAACACCGACTACCCGGGCCCGGACCCGGCCAAGACGCCGACCATCCGGATCTCGGTCGTGCCGGCCGCGTCCAACCAGCGGCTGCAGCTGCAGGCCGGCGACATCGACATCGCGCTGGGCATCAGCCAGCGCGACATCCAGGACCTCAAGAAGGCCCCGGGCATCAAGGTCATCTCGGCCGCCAGCAACCGCCAGGTCGCGATCCAGATGTCGGTGACCGCCGCGCCGTTCAACGACGTGAACGTGCGCAAGGCGCTCGCGTACGCGGTGCCCTACGAGCAGATCATCAACAACGTGTACGGCGGCGACGCCCGCGCGGCCAAGAGCCCGGTCCCGCTGGACATGCCCGGCTACGACGAGAGCGGCTACCCGTTCACCTACGACCTGGACAAGGCGAAGGCCGCCATGGCCGCCGCCGGCCGGTCGTCGCTCGACTCCGAGCTGGTCTTCGAGGCCGACAACGAGGAGCAGCAGAAGATCGCCGTCCAGGTGCAGAGCGAGGCGGCGAAGGCGGGCATCCGGCTCAAGCTGACCCCGCTGGACCCGGCCACCCTGGGTGAGCGGCGGACCAAGAAGAACATCCCGCTGCAGATCACCTCCGGGCAGCTCTGGGTGGACGACGTCGAGTACATGCTGGCGACGAGCTTCGTCAAGGGCGCCAACCTCAACTACTCCAACTACAGCAACCCGGAGATCGAGCAGATCTACGAGAAGTCGCACACCACCGTCGACACGGCCGCCCGCAACGCGCTCTGGAAGCGGGTCCAGGAGATCCTCGCCGCCGACGTGCCGTGGGTGGTCATCTGCCAGCCCAACTTCAACCTGCCCGTCCGGGAGTCCGTCGCCGGCTGGGTGCAGCCGATGGACGGCCTCGCCCGCCTGCGCTACCTGAGCGCGTCGGCCTAGGAACGTCAACCGCCCATGCGAATCTTCCGCTTCGTCGTCAGGCGACTGCTCCAGCTGATCCCCGTTCTGCTCGGAGTGGTCGTCCTGGCGTTCCTCCTGGTCCGGGTGCTGCCGGGCGACCCCGTCCGCAGCATCCTGGGGCAGAACGCCACCGAGGAGGACGCCGCCGCCGCCCGGGCCCGCTTCGGGCTGGACCAGTCGCTGTGGCAGCAGTTCCTCGACTACCTCAGGGGACTGGTCACCGGTGACTTCGGGACCTCCATCCAGAGCGGCAACTCCGTGGGATCGGAGATGGCGCTCCGGGTGGGGCCCACCCTGGAACTCGTCGTCATCGCCGTGAGCATCGCGCTCGTCGTGGCGACGGTCCTGGGCATCCGGTCGGCCAAACGGGCCAACCGGGTCGGTGACCACAGCGTGCGGATGTTCGCCCTGGTCGGCAACTCGATCCCCGAGTTCTGGCTCGGCCTGGTGCTGGTGCTGGTCGGCTACAGCATCCTCGGCTGGTTCCCGGCGCCGAACGGGCGGGTCGACCCGGACACGAACCTGACCCCGCTCACCGGGGCCGATCTCGTCGACGCCGTGCTCACCGCCAACGGCCCGGCGATCGCCTCCGCCGCGGCGTACCTGGTGCTGCCCGTGCTGACCCTGGTGGTCGGCGTGGTCGCGCCGCTGCTGCGCAGCGTCCGGGCCTCCGCGCTGGAGGTGCTGCACTCGGAGTCGTACGCCGCGGCGAAGGCGCACGGGCTGCGCGACCGCACGCTGCACTACGGCTACCTGCTGCGGGCGACGCTGGTCCGGCTGCCGTCATTGGCGGCGCTGGTCTTCGGCACGGCGATCGGCTCCACCGTGCTCGTCGAGTACGTGTACTCGTGGCAGGGCTTCGGCCAGTGGGCCCTGCGCGGCCTGCTCTACCGGGACTACCCGGTGGTTCAGGCGTCGGTGCTGGTCATCGCGTTGTGCTACGTGCTGGTGTTCCTCATCGCCGACGTGGTCCACGCGATCCTCGACCCGAGAGTGAGGCTCTGATGGCCGAGTTGCGCGCCGCCGTCAGCGGCGACTCCGCACAGACGCCGGTGGTCGTCGCCGGCGGCGACCGGGACAGCCGGTTCGCCCGCCGCATGATCATCGTCGGTGCGACCATCCTGTCGGTGGTGGCGCTGGTGGCGGTGTTCGCGCCGCTGCTGAGCCCGTGGGGCGAGACCGAGATCGACCCGGCGAACACCCTGGTGGCGCCGGGCGGCAACCACCTGCTCGGCACCGACGGCAACGGCATGGACATCTGGAGCCGGGTGCTCTACGCCGCCCGGCTCGACCTGGGCATCGCCCTGGCCGCGGTGGCGCTCGCGGTGGTCGTGGGCACGCTGCTCGGCCTGGTCGCCGGCTACTTCGGCGGCTGGCTCGACGACGTGCTGATGCGGGTGGTCGACATCTTCCAGTCGTTCCCCACGTTCATCCTGGCGCTGGCGGTCGCCGCCCTGCTCGGCAACGGCACGATCAACCTGATCATCACGATCGCGGCCGTGAACGCGCCGGCGTACGCCCGGCTGGTCCGCGCCGAGGTGCGGTCGCTGCGGGAACTGCCGTTCGTGGACGCCGCCATCACCTCCGGGGCGTCGCCGGTGGGCGTGCTCTGGCGGCACCTGCTGCCCAACAGCCTCACCCCGGTCCGGGTGATCGCGCCGCTGAACTGCGGCTGGGCGATGCTCACCCTGGCCGGGCTCTCCTTCCTCGGCCTGGGCGTGAGCATCCCCGAGGCGGAGTGGGGGGCCATGATCAGCCTGGGCGCCGCGGACGTGGTCGGTGGCCGCTGGTGGACCTCCGTCCCACCCGGCCTGGCCCTGTTCGTCTGCGTCCTCGGGTTCAGCCTGCTCGGCGAAGGCCTGCAGGACCGCGCCAACGCGAAGCGGCGGTGACCATGCTGTCGATCGAGAACCTCTCGGTGACCATCCGGCGACCCGGCCGGCAGGTGGCCGCGCTCAGCGGCGTCACCTTCGCCGTACGCCCCGGTGAGGTCGTCGGCCTGGTCGGGGAGAGCGGCGGCGGCAAGAGCATGGTGGCCCGCGCCATCGTCGGGCTGCTGCCCGGCGGCTCGCACGCCACCGGCCGGGTGCGCTTCGGCGACTCGGACGTGCTGCGCATGGACGACGCCGCGCTCGCCGCACACCGCGGACGCGGCGTGGCGATCTGCTTCCAGAACCCGCGCGGCGCGCTCAGCCCCACCCGCACCATCGGCAAGCAGCTCGTCGACCGGCTCGCCACCCACCAGGACATGTCCGGCGACCGGGCCCGGGAGGCGGCGCGCGAGCTGTTCGAGGCGGTCGGCATCCGCAGCCCGCAGCGGCGGCTCGACGCGTACGCCCACGAGCTGTCCGGCGGCATGGCCCAGCGGGTGATGATCTCGCTGGCCACCGGCTGCGCGCCGGACCTGCTGATCGCCGACGAGCCGACCACCGGCCTGGACGTGACGCTGACCCGGGAGATCCTGCGCCAGTTCCGGCACGCCGCCGACACCGACGGCCGGGGCGTGCTGCTGATCTCCCACGACCTCGCCTCGATCGCCGAGGTCTGCGACCGGGTGGTGGTGCTCTACGCCGGCACGGTGGTGGAGAGCGGCCCGGCCGCGCAGGTGCTGCGGGAGCCCGCGCACCCGTACACCCGGGCGCTGCTGCGGTCGGTGCCGGACGTCGGCGGCCGGCCGGTCGTCGCCACCCCCGGCGCCATGCCCCTGCTCACCCAGGCGCCGGAGAACTGCCCGTTCGTCGCCCGCTGCGCGCACGCCGACCGCACCTGCTCGTCCCGGCGGCCCGGCACCCAGCCGATTCCCGGCGGCCGCGAATGGTCGCTGGCCTGCTTCCACCCGCAGACCCGGCCGCTCGACGCCGACCTGCCGTCCACGTCGCACACACCGGACGCGGGCGGCGCCCAGCCGGCGGCTGCGGACCCGAAGCCCGCCGTGCTGGAGATCGAGGACGCCCACGTCGTCTACCGCAGCCGGTTCGGCTCCGGCGGTCACCACGCGCTGCGTGGCGTCACGCTGCGGCTCGCACCGGGTGAGACGCTGGGCGTGGTGGGCGAGAGCGGCTGCGGCAAGAGCACCCTCGCGAAGCTCGTGATGGGCCTGGTCGCGCCCACGTCCGGCACCGTCACAGTCGCCGGTCAGGCCCTGGTCAAGCAGCCGGGCCGGCCCCGCCCACGCGGCCGGGCGCTGCGCCGGGCCCGCACCCGCGCCCAGCTGGTGTTCCAGGACCCGATCGGCTCGCTGAGCCCGCGCCGCACCGTCGGCGACTCCATCGCCGAGCCGCTGCGGGCCGCGGGCCTGTCCCCGGCGGACCGCGCCGCGCGCGTCGCCGCCGTGCTGGACCGGATGGAGCTGGACCGCTCGATCCTGCAGCGGTACCCGCACGAGCTGTCCGGCGGCCAGGCCCAGCGCATCGGCATCGCCCGCGCGCTGGTCGGCGAGCCGGACCTGATCGTCTTCGACGAGCCCACCTCGGCCCTGGACGTCACCGTCCAGGCGCAGATCCTCGACGTGATCGCCGACGTGGCCGCCGACGCCGACCGCGCCTCGGTGTTCATCTCCCACGACCTGGCCACGGTGCGCGGTTTCGCCGACCGCGTCGTGGTGCTCTACCTCGGCCGGGTGGTCGAGGAGGGGCCGGTGGACGTCGTCTTCGACACGCCCCGGCACCCGTACACCCGCGCGCTGCTGGGCAGCGCCCCCCGCCTCGGCGGGACGGCCGGGTCCGACGGCGAGGCCGTCGAGCTGGTCAAGGACCTGGAGGAAGCCGACGCCGCAACCGGGTGCCCGTTGGCCGCCCGGTGCCCGTTCGTCACCGACCGGTGCCGATCGGAGCAGCAGGAGCTTCAGTCGTACGGCGAGAGCCGGGCCGCCTGCTGGCGCGTTCCCGAGCTTCCCGCCCTCATCGGAAGGCAGGCTGTCACGCCATGACCCGTCGCCCCATCCGGCTCGCCGTCGACATCGGCGGGACCTTCGTGGACGCCATGGAACTCGACACGCGCACCAACCGGGTCCGCTTCCGCAAGGCGGCGACGACCCCGGCCCGGCCCGCGGACGGTGTCCTCAACGCGATCAGCGCGCTCGGCACCGACCTGTCCGAGGTGGAGCTGTTCATCCACGGCACCACGCTCGGCCTCAACGCGGTGCTGGAGCGCCGCGGTGGCCGTACCGGCATCATCACCAACGAGGGCTTCCGGGACATCTTCCTGATCGGGCGCGGCAACGTGCCCTCCGACCACATGTACGACTTCCAGTACCAGCGGCCGGAGAGCCTGGTGCAGCGCCGCTTCACCGCCGGGGTGCGGGGCCGGCTCGACTACCGCGGCCGGGTGGTGGAGCCGCTGGACCCGGACAGCGTCCGGGCGGCCGCGCGCACGCTCGTGGTGGACCAGCAGGTCACCTCGATCGCCATCTGCTTCCTGTACTCGTTCCTCGACCCGAGCCACGAGCGGGAGGCCGCGCGCCTCATCCACGAGGAGTTCCCCGACGTCAGCCTGTCGCTGTCGACGGACATCGTGCGCGAGTACCGGGAGTACGAGCGGACCAGCACCACGGTGCTGGAGGCGTACATCCGGCCGATCTTCGAGCGGTACGTCGACGAGCTGGAGTCCGGCCTGGCCGAGCGCGGCTTCGCCGGGCGCTTCCTGATCATGCGCTCCGGCGGCGGCTCGATGACCAGCGCGGTCGCCAAGACCGCCCCCACGCACACCGTGCTGTCCGGACCGGCCGGCGGCATCGTCGGCGCCGCGTACGTCGCCTCCGAGCTGGGCCGGGACAACGTGCTCACGTTCGACATCGGCGGCACCTCGCTGGACGCCTGCGTGATCGAGCGCGGCAACCCGGTCGCCGCGTACGAGGCCCAGCTGGAGCACTTCCCGCTGCTCATCCCCACGTACGACATCCGCACCATCGGCGCCGGCGGCGGCTCGATCGCCTGGCTCGACCACGGCCTGCTCAAGGTCGGCCCGCAGAGCGCCGGCGCCGACCCCGGCCCGGTCTGCTACGGCCGGGGCGGCACCAAGCCGACGGTCACCGACGCCGCGGTGGTGCTCGGCTACATGGACCCGGAGCGCTTCCTCGCCGGCACCATGGGCCTGCGCGACGCCGAGGCGCGCGCCGCAATTCAGGAGCAACTCGCCGAGCCGCTCGGCCTCACCGTGGAGAACGCGGCCGCCGGCGTGTTCGACGTGCTGCTGGCCCGCACCGTCGGCGCGGTCCGCCAGATCACCGTCGAGCGGGGTCACGACCCCCGGCAGTTCGCGCTGCTCGCGTTCGGCGGCGCCGGGCCGCTGCTGGCCCCGCTGCTGGCCCGCGAGATGGGCATCGGCGAGGTCATCGTGCCGTTCGCGCCGTCCGGCTTCTCCGCCTGGGGCATGCTCTCCGCCGACATCGTCAACGACTTCAGCCGTACCGTGATGGCCACGCTCGACGACGCCGACCTGGCGGAGCTGGAGCAGCTGTTCAAGGCCGTCGAGGCCGAGGCGGTCGCGTCGCTGGTGGCGCAGGGCGTGCCGGTCGGCGAGGCGGTGCTGGAGCGGCAGTTCGAGCTGCGCTACCTGGGCCAGGAGCACAGCCTGATGGTCACCGTCGGGCGCGAGCTGGACCGCGACGCGATCCGCGCCGCGTTCGACGAGACGCACCGCGCCCGGTACGGCCACACCATGGGCAACCCGCTGCAGATCCTCAACCTGCGGGTGCGCGGCATCGGGCGCACCGACCGGCCCGAGCTGCAGACCCTGCCGCGTGGCGACGGCGACCCGTCGCAGGCGCTGCTGACGCACCGCGACGCCTACGACTTCGGGCAGCACGCGGTGGTGCCGTTCGCGGTCTACGACCGGGCCCGCCTGGAGCCGGGCGACACCTTCGACGGACCGGCGCTGATCGACGAGGGCACCTCCACCACTGTGGTGCCCAGCGGCCAGCGGGTCACCGTCGACGACCACGGATACCTGCTCGTCACCCTGGAGGAAGCCGCATGACCACGCTGGACGGAGCCCAGGTCGAGGTCGTCCGCAGCTATCTGCTGTCGGCCGCGGAGGAGATGCGGGCCACCCTCATCCGTACCTCGTTCAACCCGGTCATCTACGAGGTGCACGACTTCGGCCTGTCGATGTACGACGCCGACCTGCGGCTGGTCGCCGAGGCCACCGGGTTGACGTTCTTCCTCGGCGCGAACGACTTCTCGCTGCGCAAGGGCGTGGAGTACGTGGGCCGGGAGAACCTGCACCGCGGCGACGTGGTGCTGCTCAACTACCCGTACTGGAACGCGGCGCACGCGTACGACGCGACGCTGTTCGCCCCGGTGTTCCGGCCGGACGAGGCGGACCCGGACGCGGACGGCGACCTGGTCGGCTTCCTCTGCGTCCGCGCGCACTGGATGGACCTGGGCGCCAAGGACCCGGGCTACGTGCTGGACTCGACCGACATGCACCAGGAGGGGCTGATCTTCCCGGGCACCAAGGTCGTGTCCCGGGGCGAGCCGGTGCGCGAGATCCACGAGCTGATCCGCTTCAACTCGCGGATGCCCGACGCGGTGCTCGGTGACCTGCACGCGCAGATCGCCGCGCTGCGCACCGGCGAGCGCCGGATGCTGGAGATCATCGAGAAGTTCGGCCGGGACACCGTGGACCAGGCGATCGACCGGATCATCGCCGACGGTGAGGCCCGCGCCCGCGCGGCGCTGGCGACGCTGCCGCAGGGCACCTGGACCGCCGAGGACTGGGTGGACGACGACGGCATCACCGACGACCCGGTGAAGATGCGCGTCACCGTCACCATCGACGACGGGCGCTTCATCGTCGACTTCGCCGGCTCGGCCCCGGCCACCCGCGGCCCGATCAACATGCCGTTCGGCGCGACCGAGGCGATCTGCAAGGTCGTGCTGAAGTCGCTGACGTCGCGGGACGAGCCGTCGAACGCCGGCACCGTGGCTCCGCTGGAGGTGCGGGCCGAGCCGGGCAGCCTGTTCCACGCCGTCTACCCGCAGCCCACGTTCACGCTCTGGACCGGCATCGTCGCGGTGGAGCTGATCCTCAAGGCGCTGGCCCAGGGCATGCCGGACCTGCTGCCCGCCTCCTCCGGCGGCGACGTGCCCGGCTTCATGATGGTCGGCCTGCACCCGGACACCGGGAAGATGTTCGCGGTCAGCAACAACGACCTGGTGGGCTGGGGCGGCACCGCGACGCACGACGGCATGGACGCCGCCACGCACGTCTCCGGCAGCACCGGCCGGGGTACCCCGATCGAGGTCATGGAGGCCAAGACCGGGATGTTCTTCGAGCGCTGGGAGATCCGCGCCGACTCCGGTGGCGCGGGCCGGTTCCGGGGCGGCTGCGGCCTGCGCCGCGACATCCGGTTCGTGACGCCCGGTGAGTTCCTGACCGTGATCAAGAAGACCAAGAGCGCGCCGTGGGCGCTGGCCGGCGGCGAGCAGCCGGAGCCGAACCAGGTGGTCGTCTTCCCGGGCACCGACCGCGAGCACCGGGTGAGCACCAAGCGCACCGTGGTGGCCGCGGGCGACCGGGTCACGCTGCTGACCGCCGGTGGCGGCGGGCACGGCGACCCGCGCAGCCGCGACCCGGAGGCGGTACGGCGGGACGTGGCCGAGGGCTACGTCTCCCGGGAGGCCGCCCGGGACGTCTACGGAGTGGACGTCGATGGGTGAGCCGACGGTCGACGGGGCAACCGTCGAGGTCGTCCGCAGCCATCTCGCCTCGGCCGCCGAGGAGATGCGGGCCGCGCTCGTGCGCACCGCGTTCAACCCGGTGATCTACGAGGTGTACGACTTCGGCATCTCCATCTACGACCGGCAGCTGCGGCTGGTCGCGGAGTCCACGGGGCTGTCCCGCTTCCTCGGCGCCAACGACTACTCGCTGCGCAAGGGCGTGGAGTACGTCGGCCGGGAGAACCTGCGCCGCGGCGACGTGGTGCTGCTGAACTACCCGTACTGGAACGCGGCGCACACGTACGACGCGACGATGTTCGCGCCGGTCGTCCTGCCCGGCAGCGAGGAGCTGATCGGTTTCCTGTGTATCCGGGCGCACTGGATGGACCTGGGCGCCAAGGACCCCGGGTACGTGCTCGACTCCACGGACATGCACCAGGAGGGGATCATCTTCCCCGGCACGAAGGTGTACGACCGGGGCGAGCCGGTGCGCGAGATCCACGAGCTGATCCGCTTCAACTCGCGGATGCCGGAACTGGTCATCGGTGACCTCAACGCGCAGATCGCCGCGCTGCGTACCGGCGAGCGGCGGGTGACCGAGCTGTACCGCGACTACGGCCCCGCAGTGGTCGACGCGGTGATCGACCGGGTGATCGACGTCGCCGCGCAGCGCGCCGGGGAGGCGGTGGCCGCGCTGCCGCAGGGCAGCTGGACCGCCGAGGACTGGCTCGACGACGACGGCGTCAGCGACGACCCGATCCTCATGCGGGTCACCGTCACCGTCGCCGACGGCGAGTTCACAGTGGACTTCGCCGGCTCGTCGCCGGCGGTGCCCGGGCCGGTGAACCTGCCGCTGGGCGCCACCATCGCCACCTGCCGGGTCGCGTTCAAGGGCGTCACCACGCCGCACGAGCAGACCAACGCCGGGCACTTCGCGCCCCTTCGGGTACGCGCCGAGCCCGGCACGCTGTTCCACGCGCAGTACCCGGCCGCCACGTTCACCCAGTGGACCGGCACCGTCGCACTGGAGCTGATCCTCAAGGCGCTGGCCCAGGGCATGCCGGACCGGCTGGCCGCCTCCTCCGGCGGCGACGTGCCCGGGTTCATGATGGTCGGCCGGCACCCGGACACCGGCGACATGTTCGCGGTCAGCAACAACGACCCGGTCGGCTGGGGCGGCACGCCCGGGCACGACGGGATCGGGCCGGCGAACCACCTGTGCCAGACCCAGGCGCGCAACACGCCCGTCGAGGTGCTGGAGTCGAAGACGGGAATGTTCTTCGAGCGGGTGGAGATCCGTACCGACTCCGGTGGCGCGGGCCGGTTCCGGGGCGGCTGCGGCCTGCGGCGGGACATCCGGTTCGTGACGCCCGGCGAGTTCCTGACCGTGATCAAGAAGACGAAGAGCGCGCCGTGGGCGCTGGCCGGCGGCGCACAGCCGGAGCCGAACCAGGTGATCGTCTTCCCGGGCACGGACCGGGAGCACCGGGTGAGCACACGGCGTACCGCGGTGGCGGTGGGGGATCGGGTGACGTTGCTGACCGCCGGTGGCGGCGGGCACGGCGACCCGGGGAGTCGGGATCCGGAGGCGGTGCGACGGGACGTGGCCGAGGGCTACGTCTCCGCGCGGGCCGCCCGAGACGTTTATGGAGTGATCGCGTGAGTGCCGCCTATTCGCCCGAGCAGCCGAGCACGCTGCTCGGCAACTGCACAGTGCTCGACGCCCGCGTGGTGGACGGCATGGCGCCGGTGACCGGCGCCGGGGTGTGGGTCCGGGGTGACCGGATCGCCGCCGTCGGGCCGTACGCCGAGGTGGCCGAGCAGGCGCGGGCCGCCGGCCGGCTGACCGAGGTGGACCTCGACGGTGCCTACGTGACGCCCGGCCTGGTCAACATGCACACCCACTTCTCGTTGTCGCTGCCCGGCTCCGCCGGCGAGGGCGTCAAGGGGATGGGCGCGTACGACCTCGCCCACTACATGGCCGACGGGGCGCGGCGCACGCTGCACTCCGGCGTGACCACCGTGCGCTGCGTCGCGGAGAAGGACCACGCGGACTTCGCGCTGCGGCGGGCGATCAACGCCGGGCGGGTCCCCGGTCCGCGCATCTACACCGCGGGCCGGGCGCTGGTGTGCACCGGCGGGCACGGGCACGAGAGCAACGACACGCTCGAGTGCGACGGCCCGGTGGGCTTCCGCCACGGCGTGCGCAGCCAGATCAAGGCCGGCGCGGACCTGATCAAGGTGATGATCTCGGGCGGCATCGCCGGTGAGCACGAGAGCATCCACA
Organism: Micromonospora sp. HB375; assembly: GCF_017872985.1. NCBI lineage: Bacteria > Bacillati > Actinomycetota > Actinomycetes > Micromonosporales > Micromonosporaceae > Micromonospora > Micromonospora sp. HB375. The sequence goes on from NZ_JAGGJO010000001.1 coordinate 2,270,656, forward strand.
CGCCCCAGTTGTTCGCCGACGAGATGACGGCGGTGATCGAGACGGCGCACGCGTGGGGCCGCAAGGTGACCGCGCACGCCGGGCCCGCCGACGTGATCGGCGCGGCGGTCGAGCTGGGACTGGACTGCGTGGAGCACGGCTACCAGCTCACCCCGCAGGTCGCGGCGCGGATGGCCGAGCGCGGCACGGCGCTCGTGCCGACGCTGCTGGTGACCCGCTGCAAGGAGTTCTTCGACGAGCTGGGCGTGCCGGAGTGGATGCAGTGCCGCTCGCTCGGCGCCGGCCCCCGGCACCTGGAGAGCTTCGACATGGCGATCGCCGCCGGGGTGGAGGTCCTGCTCGGCAGCGACATGCCCCCGTTCTGGGAGTTCGAGGGCACCACCGCCTCGATCCGGGAGCTGGAGTACATGTCCGAGCGGATCGGCGCCGCCCGGGCCATCCACGCCGGCACGCTCGGCCCGATCCGTTGGCTCGGCGCGGAGTCCGACCTCGGCACCGTCGAGGTCGGCAAGCTGGCCGACCTGATCGCGACGGACGCCGACCCGCTGGCCGACACCTCGGCCTTCCGGGACGTGCGGTGGGTGATGAAGGGCGGGCAGATCGCCCGCGACGACCGCAACCAGGAGGAGACGCGATGACCTTCGCGCAGGCAGGCGCGGCGGAGATCGCCGCCGGCATCGACGACATGTACGACGCGTTCCTCGCCGGGGACCAGCAGCGGTTCGACACGCACCTGGACCCCGAGGTGACCACCTGGGAGACGCACCTGCCGGGACCGCTGCGGACCCGGGCCGAGCTGGACGAGTACCGCGCCCAGCGGGACGCCGCCGGTCAGCGGCCCCGGCTGGCGGTGCTCGCCGCGCGGGGCAAGCGCATCGACGTGTGGGACGACTTCGGCGTGGCCCGGTACGAGCTGGTCGCGCAGCTCGGCCCGGACGACGAGCCGGAGATCACCCGGGTCACCGACGTGGTGCGCCGGGTCGACGGCCGCTGGGTGATCGTGCACCACCACGCCGAGCTGGTCCGGGAACCGGTGGGCGCGGCATGATCCGGCGGCTGGTCGCCGGGCGGACCGGTGAACCGGCGGACGTGCTGTCGGTCGCCGAGCTGCCCGACGACCCGCCGCCCGGCCCCGGCCAGGTGCGGCTCGCCGTCCGTACGGTCGGGCTGAACTTCCTGGACGTCATGCTCTGCCGGGGCGAGTACCCGGTGCGTCCGGATCCGCCGATGACGCCGGGGGTGGAGGCGGCCGGGCGGGTCGTCGCCGCCGGCGACGGGGCCGGGCACCTGCTGGGTCAGGAGGTGCTGGCCTGCCCGGCGCTGCCGCGCGGCGCGCTCGGCACCACAGTCACAGTGGACGCCGCGGTGGTGGTGCCGCGGCCGTCCACAGTCGACCCGGTCACCGCGGCGGCGTTGCCGGTCACCTATCAGACCGCGTGGTTCGCGCTGGAGCGGGCGGGCGTCACCGCCGGGCAGACGGTGCTGGTGCACGCCGGCGCGGGAGGTGTCGGCATCTCCGTCATCCAGCTCGCGGTCGCCCGCGGCGCCCGGGTCCTCGCCACCGCCGGCGGCCCGGTCAAGACGGCGATCTGCCGCGACCAGGGCGCCGAGGTGGCGATCGACTACACGGCGGAGGACTTCGTGGCCGCCGTGCGGGAGGCCACCGGCGGGCGGGGCGTGGACGTCGTGGTGGACCCGGTGGGCGGCGACGTGTTCGCCCGCTCCTGGGAGTGCCTCGCCTTCGAGGGCCGCCTGGTCGCGGTGGGCGCTGCCGGTGGCGCGCCGCCGCCCGTCGATCCGCTGCGGCTGATGGCGGCGAACGCGACGCTGGTCGGCCTGTCCTGGGGCTCGCAGTACCCGTGGCAGCGCCCGTCCGCGGTCGAGGCCGCCTACCAGGAACTGTTCGACATGTGCGCCTCCGGCGCGGTCCGGCCGCCGGTCAGCCGCGTCGTGTCGCTGGACGAGACGCCCGCGGCGCTCACCGAGCTGGCCGAACGCCGGACCACCGGCAAGATCATCGTACGGATCGACGAAGGGGAGGGGCCGTGAGCGACACCGCCGACGGCGACATGGAGATCTACGACCTGAAGGTGACAGTCGACCGGATCGAGGGCCGGTCGGTGTGCGGCATGGCCGTGGGCGACTCCTTCGAGCTGACCAACAGCGCCCACCTGCGGCTGCCCGAGGGCAAGCACTTCTGCGTGTACGCGCTCGCGTCCGTGCTGCCCTTCCTCGCCGCCAAGCAGCGTGACCTGGCGCCGGGGGACTGGCTGGCCCAGGACTCCCACTTCATCTGCCCCGACCCGGAGGAGCGGCTCGTCATGAAGGTGGAACGGACCTGCCGGCGCACGATGAACTCGGCGGACCTGACATGACCGTCGAGATCGGACTCGGCCTGCAGAGCGACAAGCCGGCCGGCGCGTACGCCCGGCTGGCCCGCGCCGCCGAGGCGCACGGCTTCGACGTGCTCACCGTCTTCGGCGACCTGATGTACCAGCCGCCGATCTTCCCGCTGCTGGAGATGGCTCAGGCGACCGAGCGGGTACGCCTCGGCGCGGCCTGCCTGAACCCGTACTCGATGGCGCCGTACGAGATCGCCGGTCAGCTCGCCGCCCTGGACCTGGCCTCGCACGGGCGGGCCTACCTCGGCCTGGCCCGGGGGACCTGGCTGGGTTCGGTCGGCCTGCCGCAGCCGCGGCCGCTGACCACCATCGAGGAGGCCGTCCAGGTCGTCTACCGCCTGCTGCGCGGCGACCGCAGCGGCTTCACCGGAAAGGTCTTCTCGCTGGAGGCCGGCACCGCGCTGCGCTACGACGTGCAGCGGCCCGACCCGCCGCTGCTCCTGGGCGCGTGGGGTCCGCAGGGCGCGGCGCTGGCCGGCCGGATCGCCGACGAGATCAAGGTGGGCGGCAGCGCCAACCCGGACATGGTCCCGGTGATCCGCGAGCGGCTGCGGACCGGCGCGGAGAAGGCCGGGCGCGACGTCGCGGACGTCGGCATCGTGCTCGGCGCGGTGACAGTCGTCGACACCGACGGCGCGGCCGCCCGCGCCAAGGCCCGTACCGAGGTGGCCATGTACCTGGCCGTGGTGGCGGAGCTGGACCCGACCGTCGTGCTCCCCGACGACCTGGTGAAGCGCGTCGGCGACCTGGTCGACGCGGGCGAGGACGAGGCGGCGGGCCGGTTGATCCCGGACGACGTGCTGGACCGGTTCGCCTTCTCCGGCACCCCGGAGCAGGTCGCCGCGCAGGCCCAGGCGCTCATCGACGCGGGCGTGCGCCGGGTCGAGTTCGGTACGCCGCACGGCCTGACCGACGAGCGCGGCGTGGACCTGCTCGGCTCCGCCGTCCTGCCCCTGCTGCGCAGGTGAGCGCCGTGCGGCTCACCGTCGTGGTCGGCCCCGGCCTGGTGGCCGACACCGAACTGCTGGCGTCGCTCGTCGCCAGCAGCAGCGCCGAGCTGGACAGCACCGGCACGGTCGTCACCGCCGCCTCGACCGACGAGCTGCGCTCGCTGCTCGCCGCGGCGCAGGGCCCGACTGTGGTGCTGCCCGGCCCCACCACACCGGCCCGCGCCCTGATCGGCGCGCAGCCGCCGCACGCGGTCTGGTACGACCTCACCGTGGAGACGCCGGTCCCCGGCGCGGTCCACCTGGCCGGCCGGGGACTGTGGGGCGTGACCTGGGCGATCCGGCACGCCGTGCACCGCTTCCGCGCGCCGGCCGATCGGATCGCCTACGGTCCCGGCCCGGAGCAGTGGGGTGACCTGCGGCTGCCGTCGGACCCGCACACCGGGCCGGCGCCGGTCGCGGTGCTGCTGCACGGCGGATTCTGGCGGTCGGTCTGGGGCGCGGACCTGATGGACGCGCTCGCCGTCGACCTGGCCGCCCGCGGCTGGGCATCCTGGAACCTGGAGTACCGGCGCCCGGACCGGCACGGCTGGGACGCCACCACGGAGGACGTCGAAGCCGGCCTCACCGCGCTGCGGGACCTCGCCGCCGACCGGCCGCTGGACCTGGACCGGATCGTCGTCTTCGGCCACTCGGCCGGCGGGCAGCTCGCGCTGCGCGCCGCGGCGGACCTTGCCACGCGTACGGGCGGTCCGCGCGTCGCGCTCGCGGTGTCGCTGGCCGGGGTGCTCGACCTCACCGAGGGCGAGCGGCGCTTCCTCGGTGACGGCGCGATCGCCGCGGCGCTGGGCGGCTCACCGGCCACGGCCCCGCGCCGGTACGCCGAGAGCGACCCGATGCTGCGGCTGCCGACAGGGGTGCCCACGCTGCTCGTGCAGGGGACCGCGGACAGTCTCGACCTCGTCGACGCCAACCGGCGTTACGCCGCGGCGGCGGCAGCCGCGGGCGACGAGATCCGCCACCTGGAACAGCCGGGGGACCACTTCGCCGTCATCGACCCGGCGTCGGACATCTGGCGGGACACCATGACGGCAGTGGACGCCCGCCTCGGTAGGTGACGTCGCGCCCGCAACCGAATCGCCCTCCGAGTTCACGTAGGTGAACACGGAGGGCGGTTGGTGGCGCCGGTCAGAACAGCCGGGGCGTGACCACCGAGACCACTGTGGTGACCGAGTCGGTGTCGTTGTACATCTGGTGCGGCACCGACGAGCGCAGGTGCACGCTGTCGCCCGGGCACAGCCGGTGCTCCACGCCCTCGACCTCGTAGAGCAGCTCGCCGGAGATGACGTAGGCGAACTCCTCGCCCCGGTGGCCGTACGCGTTCTCCCGCCGCCCGCCCGGCGCGATGTGCACGAGCATCGGCTCCAGCACCAGGTCCGGCCCCCGGTCGGAGAGCATGCGGTAGGTCTGCTGCCCCGACACGTACTGCGTTGCCGACGTCTCCGCCCTGGTCAGCGTGAAGTGCCGGGGAAGCTGGGAGACGTTGCTGTCGGACGTGCCGTTGCCGGCGTCGAAGAAGTCGGCCACCGACTTGTCGAGGGCCTTGGCGACGCTGCCCAGCGCGGTCAGGCCGATCGAGGAGATGCCGCGCTCGACCTGGGACAGGAAGCCGATCGACAGGCCGGAGCGGGAGGCGAGGCCGCGCAGGGTGAGCCCGCGCTCCTTGCGGTAGCGCCGGATCCGGGCGCCGACCACCCCCGCCGGGGTGCTCTCGTCCGCGGGGCCGCCGGAGGCGGCCTGCTCCGACGGCGGCTGACTGTCCATGGACCGCACGGGGACCTCCTGTTGCGGTGGCGGGGGGATCCGCCCGGGATGTTCGATCCTATCGAACATGCCCGCACTTGTGCGAGGGGTGGAGCGCCGGCATTTCCGGTCCGCCGCGGCGGCGAAGCCGTGGTGCCGGCACCGTCGCGTCCAGCGCGATCGTCTGTTCGCAGTCGTACGGCCGGCCATCCGCTGCGGTCCACTGTGCGCGCTCCGGCACGAGTGCCCGTCGCGACTGTGCCTACTTGTCGTCCATAAGGGTCTTCTAGCGCTTTGGTGGATTCGCGCCGGACGGGCGCCCTCGATCGGTTTGCTAGAGCTATAACGACGAAATTCGTCGGTTCAAAGCTATCTACCGACGAGTTGCTGAGATTTCATGGACAACAACTGGCGTGGCTCGTAGAGTCTCGGCATCTTCCGATGATCTGGAGATGACGTGAAGACTGCCGCCACCGCCCAACCCGTTCGTTCCGCCGCCGACCTGCACGCCGCCGCAACAGTGGTGGACGGAAGCACGGTCATCGAGCTGAGCGACGCCCACCTCGACCGGATCCGGCGAGGAGGCGTCACCGCGGTCAACCACACGGTCACCCGGCCGTACGCGGACACCGTCACCGCCCTGCGCGAGGTCAACCGCTGCCGCAGGTGGATCGACGCACACCCGGACGAGGTGCTGCTCGCCCTGACCGTGGACGACATCCACCGGGCCAAGGCCGAGGGCAAGGAGGCCGTCATCCTCGGCCCGCAGGACACCGAGATGATCGGGGGTGACCTCGACCTGCTCGGCACGTTCCACGACCTGGGCGTCCGCATCCTTCAGCTGACCTACCAGCGGCAGAACCTGCTCGGCGCGGGCTGCGGCGAGGACACCGACTCGGGGCTGACGCACCGGGGCCGCGCCTTCGTCAAGGCGATGAACGAGCTGGGCGTGCTGGTCGACGTCTCGCACAGCGGCGAGCGCACCGGCCTGGACGCGATGGACGCCTCGGACAAGCCGGTCGTCGTCACGCACGCCTTCTGCGACGCGCTGTCGCCGCACATCCGCGCCAAGTCGGACGGATACCTGCGGCGCCTCGCCGAGCAGGGCGGCGTCATGGGCATCACCACCCTGTCGGGGTTCCTGTACCACCCGGAGGACCCGTCCCGTCGTCCGGACCTGACCCGCTTCGTGGAGCACGTCTGCCGTGTGGTGGAGGTGGCCGGCGTCGACCACGTCGCCGTCGCCACCGACTACGACGAGACGTGGACCGAGGAGATGCGGATCGCGCAGCTCAAGAGCATCGCGCAGGCGAACTCGAAGGAGCACCAGAACCTGCTCGGTGACTTCGGATGGGAGGAGCGCCGGGCGATCGGCATGGACGACGCCGCGGACTTCCCCAACATCACCGAGGCGCTTCTGGCCGGCGGATTCTCGCCGGAGGACGTGATCAAGATCCTCGGCGGCAACTGGCTTCGGGTCTATGGGGAGGCATGGAAGCCGGCCGCGCGATGAAGCGCTAATCGTGACACTGCCAAGGAGACTGATGCGTACCCGAATTCTGATGAGAGCGCTGGCGGTGGGCGTCGTGACGACGCTCGCGGCCGGCTGCGGAGGCGGCGAGCCGCCGTCGGGCAAGTCCGGTGGCAACGCCAGCGACGGCCTCACCAGCAACGTCAAGCTCGAGGACGAGACGCAGGCCGCCGGCACGCCGAAGTCCGGTGGCCGCCTGCGGATCATGATCCGGCTGGACGCCAACGAACTCGACCCGCACCGGATGTCGGAGACCTCGGCCTTCGTCATCAACGAGCAGATCTACGAGTCGCTCGTGCAGTCGTACCGGGGCGAGATCAAGCCGGCGATCGCCGAGTCGTGGGAGCTGAGCGCGGACGGCCAGACCGTGACGTTCAAGCTGCGCGACAACGCGTACTTCCACAGCGGCCGCAAGGTGACCGCCGCCGACGTGAAGTACTCGATCGAGCGGATCAAGGACCCGGCCACCCGGGCGCCGCGCGCCCGCAGCTACGAGGGCATCACCTCGGTCGAGGCGCCCGACGAGCGCACCGTCGTGATGAAGCTGGCCAAGCCCAACGCCGCCATCCTGACCCTGCTGTCCACCGCCGCGTCGTCGATCGTCGACCGGACCGTGGTCGAGAAGCAGGGCGACCTCAACGGCAGCGTCGACGGCGGCAGCGGGCCGTTCAAGCTCGCCGCCCGGACCACCGGCCAGGCCATCAAGCTGGACAAGCACGACAAGTACTGGGAGTCCGGGGTTCCGTACCTGGACGGGCTGGACTTCACGTTCAACCCGGACGACAACGCCCGCGCCGCCGCCGTGCGCAGCGGCACCGTCGACTTCCTGTGGCGGCCCGCGCCGGAGTTCATCGACGCGCTCAAGCGCGACGAGAAGCTCAAGTGGTACGGCGGCTCCGGCTCGCTGTCGCTGCACCTGCGGCTGAACACCTCGAAGGCGCCGTACGACAACGTCAAGGTCCGGCAGGCCATCTACCTGGCGCTGGACCGGCAGGAGATCCTGAACGTCGCCAACTCCGGCTTCGGCACCGCGCTCAACGCCGGCTACCTGCCGCCGGACCGCTTCGGCGCGCTGAAGGAGCCGGTGTACGGCAAGCCCGACATCGAGAAGGCCAAGGCGCTGCTGGCCGAGGCGGGTTACCCGAACGGCTTCGACGCCAAGCTCATGGTGATCGCCACCTCGGCGTTCCAGGTGCGCTCGGCGGAGGTGGAGCAGCAGCAGCTCGCCAAGATCGGCATCAAGGTGACGCTGGAGTCGGTGGAGTCCACCATCGCCGACACCAAGACGAAGTCCGGGGACTTCGACATGTACCAGTCCGGCTTCGGCCTGACCTACGACCCGGACGAGCGGTTCACCGCCAGCTTCCTCAAGGGCGGCGGCCTGAACTACGGCAACTGGTCCGACCCGGAGTACGAGGACCTGATCGTCAAGGCCCGCTCCGAGCTGGACAAGGACAAGCGCGCCCAGCTCTACCAGCAGGCCGAGAAGATCCTGGCCGAGCGGGGCCCGGTGGCCATGACCTTCCTGAACGCCGACTTCGACGTCGTGCAGAAGGACGTCATGGGTTACCGGGGTGACCCCACGCCGACCTACCGCTTCTACCGGCACCTCTGGCTCGACCGCTGACGAGTCGCGGAGGGGACGCCGGCCCACGGCGTCCCCTCCGCCGCACCGCGACGAAAGGCAATCCATGACGGCCGTACCCCTGACCCATCGCTACGTCATCGCCGCCCGGCTGAAGGGCTACCTCGGCAAGCACGAGGAGTCCGTGGCGCTGCTCACCGAGGCGCTCGAACTGGAACCGGACAGCCCGCGCCTGCTGCGTTTCCGCGGCCACCGGCGGATCTCCATCAGTGACTACGCCGGCGCGATCGCGGACCTGCGCGCCGCCGCCGACCAGCTCGCCGGCGTCGAGGACGAGTACGAGATGTACCAGCCGGAGGTGGAGAAGGACGTCGTCAGCCTGATCCTCGGCCGGCCCGAGGACGTGCGCCCGCAGCACCTCAGCAACACCGACGCCGCCGCGAACCCGGAGATCCTCGGCCGCTACAACACCACGCTGCACGCCTCCGTCTGGTACCACCTGGGCGTCGCCCAGTACCTCGCCGGTGACCTGGAGGGCTGCCTGCCCAGCTTCGCCGAGTCGGAGAAGGCGTCCCGGCACCAGGAGGGCCTGGTCGCGTCGCAGGACTGGCAGTACATGGCGCTGCGGCGCCTCGGCCGGACCGCCGAGGCCGAGGAGGTGCTCGACCGGTTCCGCACTGTCGACCTGGTCGACGAGCCGCACCTGGTCGGCTACGAGGGCCGGATGAAGCTCTACACCGGCGAGATCGGCCCGGACGAGCTGTGGGCGATGTGCGACGGCAACAGCCTCAAGACCGTCACCCAGGGGTACGGCCTCGGTAACTGGCACTACTACAACGGTGACGTCGACAAGGCGCGTGAGGTGTTCGACGGGGTGCTGAAGACCCGCGTCACGCACGCCTTCGCGTACCTGGCCGTCAAGGCCGAGTACGAGCGCAACCCGGACTTCGCGACCACGAGCAAGGAGAACTGAGATGGCAATCATCCGTGCCGAGATCGGCAAGCGGGACCAGGCCACCAAGGAAGCGATGATCGCCGACCTGACCGACGTGCTGGTCAAGTACGGCTCGCCGCGCGAGAACACCCACGTCCTGCTCTACGAGGTGTCGTACGACAACTGGGCCAAGGGCGGCGTGACGTACAACAACCGGAAGCGTGCGCAGGAGTCCTCGTGACCGGCGCCGCCGCGGGACCGCACATCCTGCTCACCCCCAACCTGTCGGACCTGCTCCCGCAACTGCGGGAGCGGTTCCCGCAGTGCCGGTTCAGCCCGGTACCGGACGGTGAGCCGGTACGCGACGAGTGGCTCGACGCCGAGGTGATCCTGCGCAGCGCGATGAACGAGGACACCTTCGACGAGCTGCTGGCCAAGTGCGACCGGCTGCGGTGGGTGCAGATCACCGCGGCCGGGTTCGACTGGGTGGGCGGCGAGCTGATGCAGCGCCGCCTCGCCGAAGGGCTGCTCTACACCCGGTCGCCCAACTCCTACAACGTGCCGATCGCCGAGTACGCCATCGGCGCGGTGCTGATGCGCTTCCGCGCGTTCCCGGAGCACCGGGAGGCGCAGGAGCGCCGGGAGTGGGTGCGGATCACCGGCCGGGACTTCATCGGCAGCACGATGCTCGTCTTCGGCACCGGCGGCATCGGCGGCGAGGTGGCCTGGCGGGCCCGCGCGCTCGGCGTCGACGTGATCGGGGTGAACCGCTCCGGCACTCCGGCCGAGGGCTTCGACCGGGTGATCCCGTACGCCGAGCACATGGCCGTGCTGCCGGAGGCCGACTCGGTGGTCCTGGCCATGCCGCTGACCACCGAGAACCGCTACTTCTTCGACGCCGAGCACTTCGCGGCGATGAAGGAGTCGGCGGTGCTGGTGAACGTCGGGCGGGGCGCGCTCGTGGTGGAGGACGCCCTGGTCGACGCGATGCGGTCCGGCCGGATCGCCGGCGCGGTGCTGGACGTGTTCGAGGAGGAGCCGCTGCCGGCCGACCACCGGCTGTGGGACCTGCCGAACACCACCATCACCCCGCACACGTCGTTCCGCGGCACCGGCAACCTCCAGCGGCTCTACGCCGACTTCTGCGTCAACCTGGAGCGTTACCTGGCCGGCGAGCAGCTGGCCGGCCTGAAGCGGCAGCCCGACCTGGGGTACTGAGGCGGCCGAACGAGAGGCGGCCCACCGGATCGATCCGGTGGGCCGCCTTCGTCGTGCCGTACGTCAGTCGAGCAGCGCGCGGGCCGCAGTCAGCACGTCGTGTTCACCGAGCAGGACGTGGTCGGCCGCCGGGCCCAGCGGGACGTAGCTGTCGACGCTGTTGACGCGGGAGATCCGCCCCGGGTAACCGGCGTCGACCAGGGCGGCCACCACCGCCTCGGAGACGCCGCCGCCGGCGCGGGTCTCGTCCACCACCAGCACCCGGGGTACGCCGTCGAGCGCGGCGAGCATGCTCGCGGCCGGCAGCGGCGCGAGCCACTGCAGGTCCACGACGCGGGTGCCGGCGCCCCGCTCGGCGGCCAGCGTCTCGGCCACCCGCAGGCTCATCGGCACGCCGTTGCCGAACGTGACGAGCGCCAGGTCGTCGCCGTCGCGTACGGTCCGGACCTGTCCGAGCGGCGCCTCGGTGGCCGCCCACTCGTCCGGCGGGGCGTACCGGGCCAGCCAGCTGCCGTCGCCGTCGCTGTGCAGGTCACGGGTGTGGTAGAGCGCGATCGGCTCCAGGAACACGCAGACCCGCTTCTCCTGCTCGGCCAGCGCGAGGCACTGCCGCAGCAGCGCCGGCGCGGTGGCCGGGTGGGAGGCGACAGCCAGCGCCAGGCCGGGGATGTCCCGCAGCACCGCCACCGAGTTGTCGTTGTGGAAGTGCCCGCCGAACCCCTTCTGGTACGCCAGCCCGGCGATCCGGACCACCATGCCGTTGCCGTACTGCCCGTCGGAGAAGAACCGCAGCGACGCGGCCTCGCCGCGCAGCTGGTCCTCGGCGTTGTGCAGGTAGGCGAGGTACTGGATCTCCGGGATCGGCAGCGTGCCGGCCAGCGCGCCGCCGAGCGCCACCCCGAGGATGGTCTGCTCGTCCAGCAGCGTGTCGAACACGCGGTTCGCGCCGAACGCCTTGCGCAGCCCGCGGGTGGCGCCGTAGACGCCGCCCTTGCGGGCCACGTCCTCGCCGAAGACCTGCGCCTGCGGCCAGGTGAGCAGCGCGTCGTGCAGCGCGGCGTTGACCGACTGGGCGAGCGTGAGCGGCCCGCGCGACTCGGGGAGCCGGCCGCCGAACACCTTCTCCCGTCCGGCGCCGGCCCGTCCGGCGGCCGCGCTGACCCGGTCGGTCCGGCGTTCGGTCAGCGGAGCGGTCACCGCCGCCGCGTCGGGCAGCCGCTCGACCCGCCCGAGCATCGCCTCGGCCTGGTCCATGACCAGCTTGCGGGTCTGCTCGTAGCGGGCCAGGCTCTCGGCCGGGGCGAGGATGCCGCGCCGGGCCAGCACCGCCGCCGTGGCCAGCAGCGGGTCGCGGGCGTAGTCGGCGAGGATCTCCGACCGGGACCGGTACGCCAGCTCGGCGTCGGAGCCGGCGTGGCCCATGAACCGGACCGTGCGCAGGTGCAGCACGGCGGGACGGCGTCCGGCGCGTACCCGATCGGCCACCTCGCCCGCGACGGCGAGCAGCCGCGCGGGATCGGCGCCGTCGACGGCGGTGTAGTCCAGGGCTGGTAGCGCGGACAGCATCCGGTCCACCCAGCCGTGCGGGGACCGGGTGCTGATGCCGATGCCGTTGTCCTCGCAGACGAACAGCACCGGCATCCCGAGCCCCTGGTGGGCGGCCCACCCGACGGCGTTCAGCGCGCCCGCCGCGGTGGAGTGGTTGGCCGAGGCGTCGCCGAAGCTGCACACCACCACCGCGTCGGCCGGGTAACCGGTGTCGCCGACGCCCCGCTCCAGCGCGAACGCCATGCCCATCGCGCGGGGCAGGTGCGAGGCGATCGTCGAGGTCTGCGGGATGACGTTCAGCGCCCGGTGCCCGAACACCTTGTGCCGGCCGCCGGAGATCGGGTCCCGCCGGGACGCGGCGGCGGAGTGCAGCACGTCGGTGATCGGGGTGGAGCCGGGGACCTGCCCGGCCCGGGCGGCGTAGAAGCCGCCGGACCGGTAGTGCAGCAGCGCCGGATCGGTCGGCCGCAGCGCCAGCGCGACGGCGGCGTTGCTCTCGTGGCCGCTGGATCCGATCGTGTAGAAGCCCTCCCGTTTCGACTGCAGCCAGCGCAACGCGAGGTCGAGGTGGCGGCTCTGGATCTGGGCGTCGAAGTAGTCGAGCAGCAGGCCGGCGTCGATCTCGACGTCCGGCGACGGGTCGGCGGGCGCCGCGGCGCCCGCCGACCATTCCGACAGTTGACGAACCAGGTGTTCGTCGATGGTTTCCACGTTGCTCCTTGCCGGGGGTGCGAGGGGTCAGCGGCTGGAACGGCCGCGCAGTCGCGGGTCGAGCACGTCGCGGAGGGTGTCGCCCAGCAGGTTGAAGCCCAGCACCGCGATCATGATGCAGACGCCGGGGACGACCGACGGCCAGATCGACATCTCCATGAACGCCTTGCCGCTGGAGAGCATCGACCCCCAGGACGGCTGGGGCGGCTGCACGCCGAGCCCGAGGTAGCCCAGGGACGCCTCGACCAGGATGGCGGTGGCCAGGCTCGTGGTGAACTGCACCGCGATCGGGGCGACCGAGTTGGGCAGGATGTACTTGAAGATCAGCCGGGCGTTGGTGAGCCCGACCGCCTGGCCGGACTCCACGTACGGCTCGCGGCGCACCGACATCGCCGTGCCGCGTACGACCCGGGCGAAGCTCGGGATGAACACGAGGATCAGGGCCAGGATCAGGTTCTCGGTGCCGGGGCCCCGGGCGGCGACGACCGCCAGCGCGAGCAGCAGCGTGGGGAAGGCGAACATGATGTCGGTGGCCGGGGTGATGATCGCGTCGAGGAAGCCCCGGTAGAAGCCGGCGAGCAGTCCGAGCAGGACGCCGATCGCGCCCGCGCAGGTCACCACGATCAGGCTGACCGTCAGCGAGGTGCGTGCGCCGTACAGGGCGCGGCTGAGCAGGTCGCGGCCGGCCTCGTCGGCGCCGAGCAGGAAGTCGCCGCCGGGCGCGGCGAGCCGCTGGTTGGACATGGCGGTCGGGTCGTACGGGGCGATGAGCGGGGCCAGCGCCGCCGCGCCGACCATCAGCACCACGATGACCAGGCCGATGGCGCCCACCCGGTCGCGCCAGATCAGGCGTAGCAACTCCAGGCTGCGGGGGGTCCGGCGAGTGGACGCCGCCTCGGCGGGGCGGCGGTCGGGGGCGGTGTCAGTGACCACTGCGCAACCTCGGATCCAGGTAGGTGTAGATGAGGTCTACGAGGAAGTTGACGACGACGTAGAAGAAGGCCAGGAAGAGCAGGGTGCCCTGGACGACCGGGTAGTCGCGCTGGGAGATGCCGCGGATGACCATCGTCCCCAGGCCCGGCCAGGCGAACACCTGCTCGACGATGACGGTGCCGCCCAGCAGCGCGCCGGCCTGGATGCCCAGCACCGTCACGACCGGGATCAGCGAGTTGCGCAGCGCGTGCCGGGTCATGACCACGCGCTCGCCGAGGCCCTTGGACCGGGCGGTGCGTACGTAGTCCTGGTTGAGCACCTCCAGCATGCTGGAGCGGGTCATCCGCATGCTGATCGCGGCGAGGCTGGAGCCGAGCGTCACGGCGGGGAGGATGAGGTGCTTCAGGGTGCCCCAGAAGCCCTCACCCTCACCCGCGCCCTGGGACGGCAGCCAGCCCAGCGACACCGAGAAGACGTACACCAGCAGGATGCCGAGCCAGAAGTTCGGCAGCGACAGCCCGACCAGCGAGCCGACCCGGGTGGTGGCGTCCAGCAGCCCGTTGCGCTTGGTGGCGCTGAGCACGCCGAGCGGGATGGAGATGAGGATCGAGACCAGCAGCGCCGACACGGCCAGCAGCAGCGTGGACGGAAGGCGCTGCATGATCTCTTCGAGCACCGGCTGGCCGGTGCGCATCGAGGTGCCGAAGTCGCCCTGGACCAGGGCGCCGAGCCACCTCAGGAACTGCTCGTACACGGGCATGTCGAGCCCGAAGTAGCGGCGCATCTCCGCCTCGATCGCGGGGTCGCCGAAGTCCTGACCCATGATCGAGCTGATCACGTCGCCGGGGATCATGCGGATGACCAGGAATGAGATCACCGAGATCCCGAAAAGGACTGGAATAACCGATAAGAGACGGGTCAACGTGATGCGCAGCATTGCGGGTTTCTCCGGTCGGTCAGGTGTCAGCGCCGGGTGTGCCGGGGTCGGCTTCCGCGTCCCAGCCGGCTTCCTCGTCCCCCGTGACGGCGATGTCGCGCGCCCATTCGTGCGCGCGCTTGGCGACCCGTAGCACCATCACCGACCGGCTCTCCATCACCCCGTCGAGGTTGCCCAGCCGCTCCGTCCAGAACCGCCGCATGGCGTTGCTGGAGGCGAAGTAGCCGACGGCGATGATGTCGAACTGGCCGGTCACGTGGTAGACGTACGCGATCTCCGGCATCCCGGCGAGCTTGTCGATGAGCCTTTCTGTGGCACCCGGAGCGCTCTGGATCTCGAACAGCGTGTGCACCGGCCGCCCCATGAAGGCGGCGCTGGGAATCGCGGCGAACTGCAGCTGACCCTCGGTGACAAGCCGTTCCACCCGGCGTCGTACGGATCCCTCGGAGAGGCCGACCTTCGCCGCCAGCGCGACGTTCGTCTGCCGTGGATCCTGAACGAGCTCCCGGATGATGCTGCGATCTTTCTCGATCGAGCTCTTGGATGCCATCTCGCTCCAACTCTTAGTGACGGAATTCGTCGCTGCCGGGAGCCTAGACGACGAACATCGTCTGTGCAACACTCCCGGATGACGAATGGTGGCGTTCGGGAGTTTAACTCAGGGGGATCGATGGCCTTGTTGGAGGTCCGGGATCTGCGCACCGAATTCCGCGGCGCGCGGGGCTCGGTGACGGCGGTGGACGGGGTGTCGTTCACTGTCGACGCAGGGGAGATGGTCGCCCTCGTCGGCGAGTCCGGCTGCGGGAAGTCGGCGACCGCTCAGTCCATCATGGGCCTGATCGTGCCGCCGGCCGGCCAGGTGACCGGTGGCCAGGTGCTCTTCGAGGGACGGGACCTGCTGCGACTGTCCGCGCGGGACCTGCGCGCGGTGCGCGGCAAGGGCATCTCGATGATCTTCCAGGATCCGATGACCTCGCTGAACCCGGTGCTGACCGTGGGCCGGCAGATGACCGAGGCGCTGGAACTGCACCTCGGGATGAGCCGCCGGGCCGCGCGCAAGCGGGCGGTCGAGCTGCTGGACATGGTGCGGATCCCGGCGGCGGAGACCCGGCTCAGCTCGTACCCGCACCAGCTCTCCGGCGGCATGCGCCAGCGCGTCATGATCGCCATGGCGCTCTCCTGCCGGCCGCGGCTGATCCTCGCCGACGAGATCACCACCGCGCTCGACGTCACCATCCAGGCGCAGGTGCTGGACCTGCTGCGGGAACTGGCCCTGGAGACGCGCACCGCGGTCCTGTTCATCACGCACGACCTCGGCGTGGTCGCCGGCATGGCCGAGCGCGTCAACGTCATGTACGCCGGCCAGATCGTCGAGCGCGCCGGGACCGTCGACCTGTTCCACCAGCCGCAGATGCCGTACACCTGGGGTCTGCTCGGCTCGGTGCCCCGCCTCGACCAGGCCCGCGGCGGCAAGCTGCGCCCGATCGCCGGCCGCCCGCCGGAGCTGTCGGAGATCCCACCCGGCTGCCGCTTCGCGCCGCGCTGCGTCCACGCCCGCGACGTCTGCCAGGACAAGGCGCCCGGCCTGACCACCGTCCCGGCCCGCGACCAGCTCACCCGCTGCTGGGGCATGCGCCCGGCGGACCAGGGCGGCTGGCTGACCACCGAGGACCGCTTCGCCGACCAGAGCGCGGAGGTGCGCTGATGACGACCCCTGCCCCCGACACCGCCCCGGACCCGCTGCTGCGCGTGCGTGACCTGGCCGTCGACTTCAAGGTGCCGGTACGCGGCTCGATGCTGCCGGCCCGGCTGCGCGCGGTCTCCGGCGTGGACCTCGACGTCCGGCGCGGCGAGATCATCGGCGTGGTCGGTGAGTCCGGCTGCGGCAAGTCCACCACCGGCCGCGCCATTCTCCAGCTGCTCAAGCCCAGCCAGGGCACCGTCACGTTCGACGGCACCGAACTGACCACGCTGGACCGGCGGCGGATGCGGGCCATGCGCCGGCAGATGCAGATGATCTTCCAGGACCCGTTCGCCTCGCTGAACCCCCGGATGACCGTCGGCGAGCTGATCGAGGAGCCGCTGCTCGTGCACTCCGACCTGCCGGCGGCCGGGCGGCGGGCCAAGGCGCTGCAGACCATGCAGATGGTCGGGCTCAGCGAGAAGTGGCACGACAGGTACCCGCACGAGTTCTCCGGTGGCCAGCGCCAGCGCGTGGGCATCGCGCGCGCCCTGGTCAGCAACCCGCAGTTCATCGTCGCCGACGAGCCGGTCTCCGCGCTCGACGTCTCGGTGCAGGCGCAGATCGTCAACCTGCTGGAGGAACTCCAGGAGGAACTGGGCCTGACCATGATGTTCATCGCCCACGACCTGGCCGTCGTCCGGCACCTCTGCGACCGCATCGCGGTGATGTACCTCGGCTCGGTCGTGGAGGTGGGGGAGTGCGAGGACATGTACGACCGGCCGCGCCACCCGTACACCCAGGCCCTGCTTTCGGCGGTGCCGATCCCCGACCCCCTGGTCGAGACCGAGCGCCGGCGGGTGATCCTCAGCGGTGACGTGCCCAGCCCGCTGAACCCGCCGTCCGGCTGCCGCTTCCGGACCCGCTGCTGGAAGGCGCAGGACATCTGCGCGACCGAGACGCCGAAGCTCACCGGCGCCGGGCACCAGGTCGCCTGCCACTTCCCGGAGAACACCGACCCGCGGGGCGAGCCGCTCGCCGCCGCCGGCGCGGGGCGGTAGACGTGTCCGTTCCGTACCACCGCAACCTGGTCGACGGCGAGTGGGTCGACGGCGAACGCCGGCCGAACCTCAACCCGGCCCGCCCCGGCGAGGTCGTCAGCGAGTACGCGGTCGCCGACCGGGACACCGCCCGCGCGGCGGTCGATGCGGCCCGCCGGGCCGGTCCCGGATGGGCGAAGCTGCCCGTCGGCGACCGGATGCGGATGCTGGACCGGATCGGCGCCACCATCCTGGACCGCGCCGACGACCTCGCCACGCTGCTCGCCCGCGAGGAGGGCAAGCTGCTCGCCGAGGCCCGCGGCGAGGTCGTCCGCGCCGGCCAGACGTTCCGCTACTACGCCCACCAGCTGCTCCAGCCCACCGGTGAGGTCTACGCCTCCACCCGCCCGAACGTGCACGCCGAGGTCCGCCGCCGTCCACTGGGCGCGGTCGGGATCATCACGCCGTGGAACTACCCGCTGGCGATTCCGGCGTGGAAGGTCGCGCCGGCGCTCGCGTACGGCAACACCGTCGTGCTCAAACCCGCCGAGCTGGTACCCGCCAGCGCCGGGGAGCTCGCCCGGATCATCGCCGGCGCCGGTGTCCCGCCCGGCGTGTTCAACCTGGTCGTCGGCGCCGGCTCGGTGGTCGGGGAGGAACTGCTCACCAGCGACGGCCTCGACGGCATCTCGTTCACCGGCGGCACCCGCACCGGCGCGCACGTCGCCCAGCGCTGCATCGCCCACGGCAACAAGCGGTTCCAGCTGGAGATGGGCGGCAAGAACCCGCTCGTAATCTGCGACGACGCCGACCTGGACGTGGCGGTGCGCTGCGCGCTGGACGGCAGCTTCTTCAGCACCGGCCAGCGCTGCACCGCGTCCAGCCGGCTGATCGTGACGGCCGGCATCCACGACCGGTTCGTCGCGGCGCTGGCCGAGGCGACGCAGGCGCTGCGGGTCGGCGACCCGCTCGACCCGGACAGCCAGCTCGGCCCGGTGGTCAGCGCCGGCCAGCTCGACCAGAACCTCGACTACGTCCGGATCGGACGCGACGAGGGCGCGGCGGTGGCGGCCGGCGGTACGCACGACGGGCAGTTCATGCGGCCCACCCTGCTCGTCGGCGCGCACAACGACATGCGGGTGGCCCGGGAGGAGATCTTCGGCCCGGTGTCCTGCGTGATCCGCGCCGAGAACCTCGACGAGGCGATCGAGCTGGCCAACGACACCGACTACGGGCTGTCCGCCGGGATCGTCACCACCTCCCTGTCTGCTGCCGAACGGTTCAAGCGCGACGCCCGCGCCGGCATCGTCACCGTCAACCTGCCCACCGCCGGCACCGAACTGCACCTGCCGTTCGGCGGCACCGGGGCGTCCAACCACGGCCCCCGCGAGCAGGGCGGCTACGCCCGCGACTTCTACAGCGTGCCGGTGACCTGCTACACCGGCTGGTAAGGACGGCAATGTCCCCGCAGATCCTGCTCACCGAGCCCATCGCCGAGGCCGGGATGCGGCTGCTGCACGCCGCCGGTGAGGTACGCGTCGCCCACCTCACCGACCCCGCCGCGCTCGCCGCCGGGCCGCTCGCCACCGCCGACGCGCTCGTGGTGCGCTCCTCACCGGTGACCGCCGCGATGCTGGAGTCCGCCCCCCGGCTCAAGGTCGTCGGGCGGCACGGCGCCGGGCTGGACGGCATCGACCTGGCCGCCGCGCAACGGCTCGGCGTCCCGGTCGTCGGCACGCCCGGCGCCAACGCCGAGTCGGTGGCCGAGTTCGTCGTGCTGGCCGCGCTCGCGCTCGCCCGTCAGCTCACCCCCGCCGTGGCCACGCTGGCCGCCGGCGGCTTCCCGCCCGGCCGGTCACTGCCCGGCTCGGTCGTCGCCGCCGGACTGACCGGCACCATGCTCACCGGCCGCACGCTGGGACTCGTCGGCCTCGGCGCGATCGGCCGGGGCGTCGCCGCCCGCGCCCGCGGGATGGGCATGACGGTCCTCGGGTACGACGTGGCGGTCACCGAGCCGCCGGACGGCGTACACCTGGTGGACCTGGACCGGCTGCTCGCCGAATCGGACGTGGTCAGCCTGCACGTGCCCCAGACGCCGCAGACCACCGGCCTGATCGGCGCCGCCGCGCTGGCCCGGATGCGGCCGCACGCGCTGCTCGTCAACACCGCGCGGGCCGGCGTGGTCGACGGCGCGGCGGTGCTCGCCGCGCTCGACGCCGGCCGGCTGCGCGGCTACGCGGTCGACGTGTTCGCGCCCGAACCGCCCGCCGCCGACGACCCGATGCTGCACCACCCCCGCGTCCTCGCCACCCCGCACATGGCGGCGATGACCACCGACGCGCTCGACGCGATGGCCGTCGCCGTGGCGCGCGGCGTCCTCGCCCACCTGGAAGGAACCCGTACGTGACACTGACCGTCCCCGCGTCCGCCCTCGACTACTTCGGTGTGGACACGCTCGTCGACGACGACACCCGGGAACTCCAGGCCGCCGTGCGCGGCTTCGTGGACCGGCGGATCCGGCCGGAGATCGCCGGCTGGTACGAGGCGGGCCGGCTGCCGGTACGGGAACTGGCCCGGGAACTCGGTGAACTCGGCGTGCTCGGGATGCACCTGGAGGGCTACGGCTGCGCCGGCACCTCGGCCGTCGCGTACGGCCTCGCCTGTTTCGAACTGGAGGCGGGCGACTCGGGCCTGCGGTCCCTGGTCTCGGTGCAGGGCTCGCTGGCCATGTACGCGATCTGGCGGTTCGGCTCCGAGGAGCAGAAGCGCGAGTGGCTGCCCCGGATGGCCGCCGGCGAGGCGATCGGCTGCTTCGGGCTGACCGAACCGGACTTCGGCTCGGACCCGGCCGGCATGCTCACCCGGGCCCGCCGCGACGGCGGCGACTGGGTGCTCAACGGCACCAAGATGTGGATCACCAACGGTTCGGTCGCGGACGTCGCCGTCGTCTGGGCGCGTACCGACGAGGGCATCCGCGGCTTCGTCGTACCGGCCGGCACGCCCGGGTTCACCGCGCCGGAGATCACCCGCAAACTCTCCCTGCGCGCGTCGGTGACCTCAGAGCTGGTCCTCGACGACGTCCGGCTGCCCGCCGACGCGATGCTGCCCGGCGCGGCCGGCCTGTCCGGGCCGCTGACCTGCCTCAACGAGGCCCGCTTCGGCATCGTCTTCGGCGCGCTCGGCGCCGCGCACGACTGCCTGCAGACCACAGTGGCGTACGCCCGCAGCCGGCAGATCTTCGACAAGCCGCTCGCCGCGTACCAGGCCACCCAGCTCAAGCTCGCCGACATGGCCCTGGAACTGGGCAAGGGCATGCTGCTGGCGATGCAGATCGGCACGCTGAAGGACGCCGGCACGCTGGACCACCGGCAGATCAGCCTGGGCAAGCTCAACAGCGTGCGGGAGGCCATCGCCATCGCCCGCGAGTGCCGGACGATCCTCGGCGCGGCCGGCATCACGCTCGACTACCCGGTGCTGCGGCACGCGAACAACCTGGAGTCGGTGCTCACCTACGAGGGCACCTCCGAGGTGCACCAGCTCATCATCGGGCAGACGCTCACCGGTCACGCGGCCTTCCGCTGACCGGCCGGGCCACCGGTGACCGCGTGCCCGGCCCGTGATCGGGCCGGGCACGCGGCCTACCGCTTGACCAGGTTGCGCAGCGCGGACAGCAGCGACCGGTGGCTGACCTCGGCATAGATCTTCTTGTCCGGTCCGTACAGAACCACATACGGGCACTGCTGGTCGTCGCCGCCCATGGTCTTGTCCAGCAGCCGGCGGCCGGTCGCCACCTCGTACACCCGCAGGCGGTATGTGGCCTTGAGCAGCGTCAGCGTGTCCGGCTTCGGGTCGTCGTAGCGGCACTTGCGGATCGTCGCGCCGGTGCTGGTGCGGTCCAGGCAGGCGACCATCTGCACGGCCTTCGGGTCCTCCGACGCCCATGTCCGCTCCACCCGCTTCGACAGGCCCTCGTCGTAGTAGTAGACCCGGTCGTGGCGCCGCGTGCCCACGTCGGTGCCGACGAGCAGCGCCACCGGGTGCGGCGCCGCTCCGGTGCGCTTCGGCGACTGCGGAAAGTAGAGGACCCCGTCGCACACGTCGTTGAGGTCGGAGATCTGCGCCGCCGGGAAGTCGCTGGGCTGCGGCCCGCGCGTCGAGGGCTCCACGCTCGTTGTCGCACCCGGAGTGGGCGTCGTGCCGGACGACCGCCAGGGCGTCACCGGCGGCGCGATCGGCTCCGGCTCGGCGGCCCGGCGCTCGGAGGACCGCAGCAGGAACGCGCCGCCGACCAGGCCCGAGCACGCCACCAGCAGCAACACGCTCAGCGCCGCGACGGCAATGACCAGACCACGGTTGCGGCCGGTCGACGGCGGACCGGGCGGCGGGTACGGCCCGTACGGCGTGGCCGGTCCGTACGACGGGCCCGCAGTGGGCGGCCCGTAACCCACAGCGGCCGTGGGCGGCTCGTAACCTGGAGCCGCAGTGGGCGGCGTTGGCGGGCCGGGATCGGCCGACGGCTCGCCGGCCGGCGGCATCCAGGCGGTCTCGGCCCGCTGTTCCGCGCCCCCCGCCGCTCCCTGATCGGATCCGGCCCCCGTGTCGGACATGCGCATTCCCCCGTCGAACCCGTGCGGAGCGCGCAACTTATCAGGATCCGCCGCCCGGGGATGCCCCGTACCAGGTGAGGGCCGCCGCGGTGCGGCAGCGCCGGCACCTGCGCCTGGCCACCTGACCCCCGCGCCCGGCGGACCGGATCGAATCGCCGGGCGTGGCAGGATCGGCGGGTGCAGATCGGGTTGCTCGGGCCGTTCCAGGTCACCACGGACGGCGGCGTCCCGGCCGATGTGCCGGGCGCGCGGCTGCGCGGGCTGCTGGCCGCCCTCGCGCTCCAGCCCGGCCGGGTGGTTCCGAAGGCGACGCTCGTCGACTGGATCTGGGGCGAGCACCCGCCCGCCGACGCCGCCAACGCGCTGCAACGCCTCGTCTCCCGGCTGCGCAAGGCGCTGCCGGCGGGCGTCGTCGACGGGTTGCCCGACGGCTACCGGCTCGCCGTCGAGCCCGACGCCGTCGACGCCGTACGGTTCGAACGCCTGCTGCTGCGGGCCCGCGACGGCGACGGACCGCAGCGGGTCCGGCTGCTGCGCGAGGCGCTGGGCCTGTGGCGCGGCGACGCGCTGCGCGACATCGGCCTGCCCGACAGCCCGGCGCTCGACGCGGCGGCCACCCGGCTGGAACGGCTGCGCCTGACCGCAACCGAGGACCGGTACGACGCGGAGACCGGGCCCGACCTGATCCCGGAGCTGACCGACCTGGTGGCCGCCCATCCGGTGCGCGAGCGGCTCGCCATGGCGCTGATGCGCGCGCTCGTCGCGGCCGGCCGGGACACCGAGGCGCTGCTCGTCTACCGGCGCACCGCCGACGCGCTCGCCGACGCCTTGGGCGCCGACCCGTCCCCGGAACTGTCGGCGCTGCACGTCGCGCTGCTGCGCGGCGAGACGGTACGCCGGGAGGACACCCGCCGGACCAACCTGCGCGCCGAGCTGACCAGCTTCGTCGGGCGGGACGCCGATCTCGCCGCGGTCGGTGCGCTGGTGGCCGAGCACCGGCTCACCACGCTCACCGGCCCGGGCGGATCCGGGAAGACCAGGCTGGCCACCGAGACCGGGCGCCGGTTGACCGGCGACCTGCCGGACGGCGTGTGGCTGGTGGAGTTCGCGGCCGTCAGCGCCGACGGGGACGTGGTGCAGGCGACGATCTCCGGGCTCGGCCTGCGGGACGCGCTGCTCGGCGACGCGGGCAGCGCGGAACCGGTCGACCGGCTGGTGGCGGCGATCCGGGACCGGGAGATGCTGCTGATCCTGGACAACTGCGAACACGTCGTCGAGGCGGCGGCGGCGCTGGCGTACCGGCTGCTCGGCGAGTGCCGGCGGCTGCGGATCCTGGCCACCAGCCGGGAGCCGCTGGGCATCACCGGGGAGGCGTTGTGGCCGGTCGCGCCGCTGGGCCTGCCCGGCGGCGACGCCACTGCCGCCGAGGTCGAGTCGTCGCCCGCCGTGCGCCTGCTGCGGGACCGGGCCGCCGCCGTCCGCCGCGACCTGGCGTACGACGGCCACACGTCGGCGACCATGGCGCGGATCTGCCGCGCGCTCGACGGCATGCCGCTGGCCATCGAGCTGGCGGCGGCACGGTTGCGCGCCATGTCCGTCGACCAGCTCGCCACCCGGCTCGACGACCGGTTCCGGCTGCTCACCGGCGGCAGCCGGACCGCCCTGCCCCGGCACCGGACGCTGCGCGCAATGGTCGACTGGAGCTGGGAACTGCTCAGCGACGCCGAACGCGCGGTGCTGCGCCGGCTGTCGGTGTTCTCCGGCGGGGCGGGCCTGGACGCGGCCGAGCGGGTCTGCGCCGGCGGCACCGTCGCGCCGGGCGACGTGCTCGACCTGCTCACCGCGCTGACCGAGAAGTCGCTGCTGGTCGCCGCCGGCGACGTCGCGCCACGCTACCGGATGCTCGGCACGATCAAGGAGTACGCCGCGCAGCGGCTCGCCGAGGCGGGGGAGGCGGACACCGCGCGACGCGCGCACCTGGCGTACTTCACCGCGCTGGCCGAGACCGCCGAGCCGCGGCTGCGCCGCGCCGACCAGCTCACCTGGCTCGCCCGGCTGGACGCCGAACACGACAACATCACCGCCGCGATGCGTGGCGCGCTCGCCGCGGGTGAGGGACCCGAGGCGATGCGGCTCGCCGCCGGCGCCGGCTGGTACTGGTGGCTCGGCGGACACCGCACCGAGGGCATGGAACTGATCATCGCGGCCACCGAGGCGCCCGGCGACGTGCCCGACGACACCCGGGCCGTGGTGTACGGACTGGTGGTGCTGTTCCTCAGCTCCGGGCCGGGCGACGCGCAGCACGCGGCCGAGTGGATCCACAAGGCGTACCGGCTGAGCGGGGAGGGTCGCGGCGGCCACCCGGAGCTGGCCCTGGTCGTGCCGATGGAGCGGATGCTGCGGGAACCGGACGCGCTGCTGCCCGCCTGGGAGTCGCTGCTCGACCACGACGATCCGTGGGTACGCGCGCTGGCCCGGCTGCACCTGGGCAAGCTGCGGGTCATCCTCGGCATGGAGGCGGCGCAGGCGGAGGCGTGCCTGCGGCAGGCGCTCGCCGAGTTCCGGGCGGTGGGCGAACGCTTCGGGATCTCGTTCGCGCTCAGCGAACTGGCCGAGCTGATCGCCGTGCGCGGTGACGTCGCCGCCGCCTGCGACTACTACGAGCAGGCGGTCACGGCGGTCACCGAGGTCGGCGCCGTCGAGGACGTGATCCGGATGCGGGCACGGCTGTCCTGGCTGTACCGGCTGGGCGGCGACGAGGCGGCGAGCGCCGACGCGCTGGCCGAGGCGTACCGGCTCGCCGCCGGGGTCGCCTGGCCGGGGGCGCTGGCCGAACTGGCGCTGGTCCGGGCGTACCTGGCCCGCCACGACGGTGACGCGGACGAGGCGTACGCGCAGCTGCGGTCCGTGTCGGCGCTGCTCGGCGACGAGGCGGACCTGGCCAGTGTCCGGGCGGGCACCCAGGATCTGCTGGGTTACCTGGCCGAGGACGTCGAGCTGTCGCGTACCCATCGGGCGGCGGCGTGCCGCGCGGCGCGCGAGGGGGGCTACGCGCCGCTGACCGCGCAGGTGCTCGTCGGTGTCGCGGACCTGGCGGTGCGGCTGGACCGGCCGGACCAGGCGGCGCGGCTGCTCGGCGCCGCCACCGCGGTACGCGGCCAGCCCGACCGCACCCACCCCGACGTGCCCCGGATCGAGGCGGCGGCGCGCGACCGCCTCGGCGACGCGGGGTTCGCCGAGGCGGTCGCACAGGGCCGGGAGACCGGCTGGGAGCACTTGGTCGAGGTCACGCTCGCTTCGTGAACGTGGACCGCGCCCACAGGTAGCCGACCACCGCGATGCCGGCGCACCAGGCGAGCGCGGGGATCACGTCACCGGCCGACGGCGCGCCCTCGAGCAGGCCGCGCAGCGTCTCGATGATCGGCGTGAACGGCTGGTACTCGGCGAACTGCCGCAGGCCCGGCCCCATCTTGTCGGCGGGCACGATCGCGCTGCTGAAGAACGGCAGCAGGATCAGCGGCACGGAGGCCATGCCCGCCGACTCCGGCGACTTGGCGAACAGGCCCAGCGCGACGGTGAACCAGCTGACCGCGACGCTGAGCAGCACCACCACGCCGGCCGCGCCGAGCCAGTGCAGCGGCTCGCCGGCCGGGCGGAAGCCGAGCAGGAACGCCACCCCGACCAGGGCCGCTACCGCGAGGACGTTCGTCAGCACGGTGGCGACGACGTGGCCGGTCAGCACCGCGCCCCGAGAGACGTGCATGACCTTGAACCGGTTGATGATGCCCTTCGTCATGTCGGAGTTCACCGACGTCGCGGTGCCGCCGAGGCCGTAGCAGACCGCCAGCAGCATCAGGCCCGGCGTCGCGTAGTCGACGTAGTCGACGCCGACGGAGAACGCGTCGCCGAGCATGTACACGAACATCAGCATCACGATGATCGGCATCAGCACGGCGTTGAACACCGAGGTCGGGTTGCGGCGCAGGTGCGTCAGGTTGCGGCGCAGCATGACGACCGAATGGTTGCGGCTCATTTGGCGGCCACCTCCGGGGTACGGCCGGTCAGGGCCAGGAAGACGTCGTCGAGGTCGGGAGACTGCACGGACAGGTCGTCGGCGCTGATCGCGTGCGCGTCGAGCCGGTCGAGCAGGGCGCGCAGCGCCGCCGTTCCGCCGTCGGTGGGCACGCGCAGGGCCAGCGCCTCCTCGTCGCGTACCGCCTCGGGCAGCACCAGCGCCGCCGCGTCCAGTTCGGCGCCGGTGCCGAACCGCAACCGCACGTGCGTGCCGGGGATCCGGCGCTTCAGCTCCTCCGGCGTGCCCTGGGCGACCAGCCGGCCCTGGTCGAGCACCGCGATCCGGTCGGCGAGGCGGTCGGCCTCGTCGAGGTACTGGGTGGTGAGGAAGACTGTCACGCCGCCGGCGACCAGCTCCCTGATGATCGACCACATGGTGCGGCGGCTGCGCGGGTCCAGTCCGGTCGTCGGCTCGTCCAGGAAGATGATCCGCGGCTCGCCGACCAGCGTCATCGCGAGGTCCAGTTTGCGGCGCATGCCCCCGGAGTACGTCGACACCAGCTTGTCGGCGGCCTCGACCAGGTCGAACCGTTCCAGCAGTTCGGCGACGACCCGCTTGCCGGTCACCCGGTTGCGCGGCCCGAGGTCGACCATCAGTTGCAGGTTCTCCCGCCCGGTGAGCAGTTCGTCCACCGCCGCGAACTGCCCGGTCACGCCGATCGCCGCGCGTACCGCCGTGGCCTCGGTGACCACGTCGTGCCCGGCGACCCGCACCGATCCGGCGTCGGCGCGGATCAGCGTGGTCAGGATGTTCACGGTCGTGGTCTTGCCGGCACCGTTCGGGCCGAGGAGGGAGAAGACCGTGCCGGCGGGGACGTCCAGGTCGATGCCGTCGAGCACCACCTTGTCCTTGTACGCCTTGCGCAGCCCGGAGACCGCTATCGCTGAACTCGTCATGCGACCACCATGGGCGGCCGTACCGCCACCGCCCTGACACGGCGCTGACACGGCCGCTGACAGCTTGTCGGTGGGCCGGCGTACGGTCCCGCCGTGGATCGGGAGACGTTCCGGGAGGCGCTCGACGCCGCCGACCGCGCTGCTCCCGTCCCGGCGTCGCCGAATCGGCTGGCCCCGGCACGCCCGGTCGGCGAGCATGTCGGCATGGCCGGTTCGACGGGTGCGAGGCTGCCGCTTCAGGGCGGGCTGCCACCCGGCGAGGCGCTGACCGGCACGGTGCGGGAGATCGCCTGCGACGAGTCCGGCTTCTCCGGCACCAACCTGCTCGACCCGGCCACCCCGGTGATCGTCCACGCCAGTGTCGACCTGGGCCGCGACGAGGCCGCCGAGCTGATCCGTACGCTGCGGTCCGGGTTCCGGTTCTCGCCCGACGAGGTCAAGTCCCGGCAGTTCCTGCGCCGCCGCGAAGCCGCCGAGGCGGTGCAGTGGTTCCTGTCCGCGCTGCGCGGCCGGGCGCACGTGCACCTCGTCGACAAGGAGTTCTTCCTCGCCACCCGGGTCGTCGACCTGCTGCTGGCCGAGCCCTCGTACGCGGCGGGCACCCGCCTCGCCGGTGACCGGCGTCCGGCCGCGGCGGCGCTGCACCGGGCCGGGCGGGCGGCCGGGCCCGACTGGGCGGCCTTCCTCGCCGCAGTGGTCGAGATGCTGCGCACCAAGCGGCGGGACCGGGCCGACGACCGGAGCGTCGAGCGGTTCTTCGCCGCGCGCGACGTGCTGCGGCGCCACGTCGACGACACGCGGGCCGGCGCGGTCCTCGACGCGCTCGACCCGGCCCGGGTGGCAGCGGTGCAGGCCCGGTTGTACGCGGGCGACCGGACGATCCCGCCGCCGCTGGAGCCGCTGCTGCCGGCGCTGGCCGAGACCGTCCTGCACTGGAGCGCCGGCCGGCGGCGGGTGCTGGTGATCCACGACGAGCAGAGCGCGCTCACCGAGGACCGGCTCCGCCGCCTCCAGGCGGCGCTGGCCGCGGGCGACCCGGCCGGCCCGTCGCCGCTGGCCGGGCTGGTGATGACCGACTCGCGCGACGACCCGCGCGTCCAGGCCGCCGACCTGCTCGCCGGGGTGGCCCGCCGGATGCCCGGCGTCCCCGGCGACGGGCCGCTGCGCCCGCTGCTGTCCCCGCCCGGCGCGAACGCCGCAGCCGTGCCGGCGGAACAGGAGGCTACGTGATCCTGAGTGGCGTGACGCCTCGCCCCGGGGTGCACTGCGAGACCACCACGCTCGGCGTGCTGACCCGGCACGCGGGCCTGGACCTCTCCGAGCCCATGCTGTTCGGCCTCGGCGAGGGGCTCGGCTTCGTCTACTGGGACGCCAAGAGCATGGACGTGCCGTTCCTCGGCGGGCGCACCAAGCCGCTGTGCGTGACCCGCGCCGCCGCCGACCGCCTCGGCCTGGACCTTCGGGTACGGGAGACGACGTCGGCGGCGAAGGCGTGGCGCGACGTCACCGACGCGCTGGACGCCGGGCAGCCGGTCGGCCTGCAACTGGACTCGTACCACCTGGACTACTTCACCACCCGGGTCCACTTCGGTGGGCACACCGTCGCGATCTATGGCTACGACGACACCCACGCCTACCTGGTCGACACCGCCCAGCAGGGCGGCGCGGTGACCACCACGCTGGACAGCCTGGCCCGGGCCCGTGCCGCGCGGGGGCCGATGACCGCGCGCCACCTGTCGTACACGCTCACCGCGCCCGGCGGTCCGCCGGACCTGGGCACGGCGATCCGCGCGGCGGTTCGCGCCAACGCCGGGGCGTTCCTCGACCCGCCGATCGCCAACCTCGGCCACCGGGGGATCGCCACCGCCGCCGCCCGGGTGACCCGCTGGCTGGACCGCGCCGCCGACCCGGCCCGCGACCTGCCGCTCGCCGCGACGCTGATGGAACGCGGCGGCACCGGCGGCGCGCTGTTCCGCGCCATGTACCGGGACTTCCTCGCCGAGGCCGCCACCGTCACCGGCGACGCCCACCTGCGCCGGGCGCAGCTGATGTACGCCGACATCGCGCCGCTGTGGACCGCCGTCGCCGACCACATCGCCACCGCCGGGCGGACCGGCGACGCGGTCCACCTGACCCGCGCGTCGGCGGTCCTCGCCGACCTGGCCGTACGCGAACGCGAGGCGATGACGGTGCTGGCCCCGGTCGACGCGGGGTAGGCGTCAGCTCAGCTGCTCGGCCAGCGCCACGATGACGCCCGCGGGGCCGCGCAGGTAGCAGAGCCGGTAGATGTCCCCGTAGTCCGCCACCTCACCGATCAGCTCACCGCCGTGGGCCCGCAGCCGGGCCACCGTGTCGTCGACGTCGTCGACGGCGAACATGACCGACCGCAGCCCGAGCGTGTTCGGCGGCGCGGCCGGCGGTTCGGCGGCGACGAGTGCCGGCGCCCGGAACCGCGTCAGTTCGAGCTTGCCGTGGCCGTCCGGGGTGCGCATCATCGCGATGTCGACACGCACGCCGTCCATGCCGTTGACCCGGTCCACCCAGGCCCCCTCGACCGGCATCTCGCCCTCCACCTCCATGCCGAGTTCGGTGAAGAAGGCGATCGCGGCCGGCAGGTCGTCCACCACGACGCTGACGTGGTCCATCCGCTGAAGCGTCACGCCCCGAGCATAGGGCGACGTCCGGCCTGGTCAGCTCATGTCGAGCGTGTACGCCGCCTCCCGCACGTCGGCGTCCGGGTGACGGCGCAACCCGGTCAGCAGGTCCCGCCACGGCGTCCTCCAGCCGAACTCCGACCCGTGCGCCACGAGCGTCACCGCGAACAGCCCGCCCGGCCAGGTCGCCGCGCCCGGCGAGGGCCGCCGGGTCGGGCCGCCGTCGCGATGAGCAGACGATGGCGGACGTGTTGCGCGCCGCGACCTGACCCTCGCCCTTATTCCGCAATTCCTAGAGAAATTGTAGATTTTCAGCGTTCTCCCAGCAGGCCGGGATTGACATTAATCGGACCGTCGGGGATATTCCTAGCGGCGCGTCGGGGCGCGGGGCGGAGCAGGCGAGGTCTGCGGATTTCACCTGCGTGGCGTGCGGAAAGGTGTTCGTGCTGCCCCTGCTCCGCGGGGTCCGGATGAGGTTGGGAAATGATTAATCGGGCCGTTGAATTCGCCAAGCACAATTCGCCGAATTCTCTGCGCGTCAAGGCCCGGCGGGCGCAGATGGAAGCGCGCAACGCCCGTATGCGACTCACCGTTCCGGTGGCGGCCCGCAGCGAGTTCGACAACATCTTCCACTGCACCGTCCGCAAGACCGGCAGCCAGTGGATCAAGGCGTTGTTCAGTGACCCGGCTGTCTACCGCCACTGCGGGCTGCTGCCCTACGACCCGCGCTTCTACTCCGGCGGCGCGACCGCGCCGGTGCCGGCCGGCCGCGTCGGCCTGGCGATCTTCCTCTCCCACAAGCGGTTCGA
Source organism: Micromonospora sp. HB375 (assembly GCF_017872985.1). Taxonomy (NCBI): domain Bacteria; kingdom Bacillati; phylum Actinomycetota; class Actinomycetes; order Micromonosporales; family Micromonosporaceae; genus Micromonospora; species Micromonospora sp. HB375. Next base: position 2,300,967 of record NZ_JAGGJO010000001.1, read on the forward strand.
GGCGGTGCCCAAGGCCGGCAGATACCGCGCGTTCTTCGTGATCCGCGACCCGCGCGACGTCGTCGTGTCCAGCTACTTCTCGCTGCGCAACTCGCACGCCCCCATGGGCGACATCCCGCAGGCGCGCAAGGCCCTCCAGGAACTGCCGAAGAAGGAGGGCATGCTCTACGTCATCGACCGCCTGCGCGACAAGAAGCAGTTCGGGCAGATGCGCTCCTGGGCGGTCGCACCGAGCGACGAGACGTTCCGGCTGTTCCGCTACGAGGACCTGACCGGCGAGCGGCAGGCCGACGAGGTCGACCAGCTCCTGCGGCACTGCGGCATCACGCTGCCGTCGGCCGAGCTGGAGGCCCTGCTGGCCCGCTACAGCTTCACCAAGATGAAGAAGTCGAAGGAGACCCCCGGGCGGATCTCCCACTACCGCAAGGGCGCGTCCGGCGACTGGCGTAACCACTTCGACGACGACATCTACGCCGCGTACACGAAGGCGGCCGGTGACCTCGCGGAGATCCTCGGCTACCCCGCCCGGGACGACGAGCGCAACGGGCAGGAGTCCGCCGCCCGGTAGTGCGGGCGACAAGGCTGGGTGAGAAGCATGCCGAACCGGGGGATGATCATTGCCTCCCTGGATACCGCCGGGGTGGAGGTGGTCGACTTCCACTGGGACTCCGCCGGGCTCCCGGCCTTCGCGGCCTGGATGCTCTCCGCCTGCTCCACCGAGGACGGCAGGGAGGAGGTCGAGTTCATGTTCGACGACTCCCGCCTGATCGAGGGCGCCAACGCGGCGTGGTGGGACTTCGCGTACACGGGCCGGTTGTTCGACGAAGAGGGGTGCTTTCTCGTCTCGGTCGGGCCGGTCGACGGAGAGCCGTCAGCGAGGCCGCACTGGGCCCGGGTGCGGCTGCGCGACGCATGGGACGTCATCGGCAAGGGCGTGGACTGGGGTGTCCTGGGAGGCCCTTCGGGGCGACCCGGCTTCGTCATGATGGCGCTGGACGAGCGTGTGATCGTCGGCGCGACCACCTGGAACGGCTTCATCAGCGTCATGAGGTTGGCAGATCCGACGATGGCCGAGCCGATCCGCCGGGCGATGGGTTTGCGCGACTGAGTCGGAGAGCCAAAACGGCCGTTCCCCGGGCGCCCGACTACTCGTACCCCGTGGTCGCCGTATGCTCCTGCCGTGGAGCTGCGGTTCACCACGCGCGCGTCCGACTCGGCCTGGATCGACACCGTGTGGACCTGCGTCAGCGACCGGGTCGACGAGATGACCTCGGTGGCGACGCCGTGCTGGGGGCTCGTGTTCTGGCAGCGCGACGGGCGCTCCTACGCGGCCGTCTCCGGCCCCGAGACCGCCACCGGCGCCGCGCCGGTGCCCGAGGGCGCGAGCTTCGTCGGTATCGAGTTCGCGGTCGGCACCTCGCTGCGGCTCGTACCCACGCCTGAGCTTGTGGACAGCGGCGCCGAGCTGCCCGACGTGAGCCGCCGGACGTTCCGCCTCGACGGCGGTTGGTGGGAGACACCCGGCCCGGACGACGCCGAGGCCCTGGTCGAGCGGCTGGTCCGGGCCGGCGTGGTGGTCCGCGACCCGCTCGTCACCGAGACCCTGCGCGGCGGCCGTCCACCGGCGTCACCGCGTACCCTCGAACGCCGCTTCCGGGCGGCGACCGGGCTGACCCGGGGCGCGGTGCGGCAGATCGACCGAGCGCGCCGGGCCGCCGTGCTGCTGGCCGCGGGCGGCCCGCCCGCCGACGCGGTCACCACCTTCGGGTACGTGGACGAGCCGCACCTGGCCCGCGCGCTGCGCCGGTACGTCGGACGGACGGCCGGTGAGCTGCGCGCGGGCGCCGGTGGCGCGATCGCGCTGGACCCGGCTCAGCGGGTCACGTCGTAGATCAGCTTGACGACGCCGTTGGGGTAGGCGGCGCTGTCGCGCAGCCGCAGCGTCTGCCGGTCCCGGTCCGCCCGGGTGAACAGGCCCTTGCCGGCGCCGAGCAGCACCGGGAAGACGAGCAGGTGGTACCGCTCGATCAGGTCCGCCTCGGCGAGACGGCGGGCGAGTTCCGCGCTGCCGTGGATGAAGATGTCGCCGCCGTCGCCCCGCTTGAGCGCGGCCACGTCGGCGGTGGAGCGCAGGATCGTCGTCGGTCCCCAGCCGTCGACCAGCGCGTCGTCGGGCAGGCTGGACGACACCACGTACTTCGGCAGGTCCCGGTAGGCGGCGTGGTCCTCGGAGTCGCGCCAGGTCGGCGCGAACGCCTCGTAGCTGCGCCGCCCGAACATCAGCGCCGTGGTCTGCTCCAGCTCCTCGCCCTTGAGGGAGAACGCCTCGGGCAGGAACTCGACGTCCTTGACGACCCAGCCGCCGCTGCGGTGGTCCTCGCCCGGGCCGCCGCCGGGGGAGTCCACCACGCCGTCGAGCGACATGAATCCGGTGTAGACAAGATCACGCATGCGGCAATGCTAGGAACGCCCGCCACCCGGTGTCTTGTACGGAACCGACACGCCCTCAGCAGCCGCACGACGCCCCGGCCGGCGCGGTGAGGTCGTCGGCGGGCCGGCGGACGAGCCCCGCGTCGGTGCGTACCGGGAAGCCCTCCCGCACCCAGTACTCGTATCCGCCGATCATCTCCTTGACCGGCCGGCCGAGCCGGGCGAACTCCAGCGCCGCACGGGTGGCGCCGTCGCAGCCCGGTCCCCAGCAGTAGGTGACCACCGTGGCGTCCGCCGGGATCAGCTCGGCGGCCCGGTCGGCGATCTGCGCGGTGGGCAGGTGGACGGCACCGGGGATGTGCCCCTGCCGCCACGCCGCGAGGCTGCGCGAGTCGACCACGACCAGGCCGGTCACGCCCGCTTCCAGATCGGCGTGCACGTCGCTGACGTCGGCCTGGAAGGAGAGCCGGGCCGCGTAGTGGGCGACGGCGTCGGCGGGGCGGGCGGCGGGAATGCGCAGGACGTTCGACATGGCACCCATCGTGCCGACCGCCGTCCGGTGGCCCCAGTGGCGTGAGCGCCGCCCTTCGCTAACATCCCGCCATGAACCGTGCCACCGTGTCGGTGCTTGCGTACGAGGGCATGTCGGTGTTCGAGACCGGGATCGTCACCGAGGTCTTCGGCCTGCCCCGCCCGGAGTTCGACGTGCCCTGGTACGAGCTGACCGTCTGCGCGGAGACACCCGGCGCGGTGCGGCTGGTCGGCGGCGCCACGCTGCACACCGACCACGGCCTCGACGTGTTCGCCGGCGCCGGCACGCTGATCGTGCCCGGCGTCGCCGACGTGCACGCCGACCCGTCGCCCCGGCTGACCGCCGCGTTGCGTGCCGCGCACCGGCGGGGCGCCCGGATCGTGTCGATCTGCTCGGGCGCGTTCGCCCTGGCCGGCGCGGGCCTGCTCGACGGCCGCCGGGCCACCACCCACTGGCGGTACGCCGACCTGCTCGCCCGGCGGCACCCGGCGGTACGCGTCGACCCGGACGTGCTGTACGTGGACCACGGGGACGTCCTCACCGGCGCCGGCAGCGCGGCCGGTCTCGACCTCTGCGTCCACCTGGTACGCCGCGACCACGGCCCGACGATCGCCAACGCGGTCGCCCGCCGGCTGGTCGTGCCGCCGCACCGCGACGGCGGCCAGGCGCAGTTCGTCGAGGCGCCGGTCCCGGCCGACCCCGGCGACGACCGGCTCGCCGCGAGCATGTCGTGGGCGCTGGCGAACCTGACCGCCGAGATCACCGTGGCCCGGCTGGCCCGGCAGGCGCACATGTCGCCCCGCACGTACCTGCGGCACTTCGCGCGGGCCACCGGCACCACGCCGATCCGCTGGCTGATCGACCGGCGCGTCCAGGCCAGCCTGCCGCTGCTGGAGACGACGAGCGCGCCGATCGAGGAGGTCGCCGCCACTGTGGGGTTCGAGACGGCGGTGACGTTCCGGCACCACTTCACCGCCGCGATGCGGACCTCGCCGTCGGCGTACCGGCGGGCCTTCACCGGGGCGTCAGGCGGCGCTCACGCCCCGGGCAGCGGGACGACGTAGGAGTCGACGCGGGCGATGAGCCCGTCCCGGAACGTGAACAGGTCGTTGAAGGCGAAGCGGAACGGCCCGTGCGCGACGGTGGCGCCCCGGCCCTCGCCGGTGACCACGACGACCGGCCCGTCCTCGATCACGCGCTCGACGTCGAGCCGTGGACTGCCGGTGAACGCAGGGTTCTCGATCTCGCCGTCGAACTCGGCCCGGCCGCGGGTGGTGCGGTGGCCGTGGATGACCCACTCCACGTCGTCGGTGAGGGTGGCGAGGATGCGCTCGTGGTCGCTCGCCCGGAAGCCGGCGAAGTATTCCGCGACCAGGTCACGCTGGGTTGCTCGGGGCACTGTCGTCTCCATCGTCGTGATGTCGGAGGTGGGCGGCGAGCGCGTCGAGGATCGAGGCGAGCCCGTCCGCGGCCTGGTCGGTACGCAACTCGGGCGGAAGCTTGCGCTGGTGCACCGTCAGGTCGGTGCCGTCGCGCGCGGGCCGGAGCGTGACGGTCGTACGCAGGCCGGAGACCGGCTCGTCGAAGACCAGCTCGCGCGGCGGGTCCACGCTGACGTAGACGAACCGGAGCCGCCCGGTCCGGCCGTCGGGCGCGCGTGTGTCGAGGACGAACTCCCCGCCCGGCCGCAGGTCGACGGTGACCGAGTCCGGCGGCACGTCGGCGTGCGACCCGCCCCAGAACGCGGCGATGCTCGCCGGCGAGGTGAAGGCCGCCCAGACCCGGTCCGGCGCGGCGGGCAGGTGCCGCCGGGCGATCAGCTCGTCGCCGTGCCGTTCGACGCGCGTCCTCACCGGGTCGCCTCCGGGTCGGAGAGGTGCGTCTCCAGCGCGTCGAGACGGTCGTCCCAGGCGCGGCGTTGCTCGTCGATCCACGAGCCGAGCCGGGTGAGCTGGTCGACGCGCAGCCGGCAGGGTCGCCGGGTGCCCTCCCGCCGCTGCTCGACCAGCCCGCACCGGCGCAGCACGCCGACGTGGTGGGAGATCGCCTGCGGCGTCAGGTCGAACGGCTCACCCAGCTCGCCCACGGTGGCCTCCCCGCGCGCGAGGCGGGTCACCAGGGCGCGGCGGACCGGGTCGCCGAGCGCGGCGAAGGCGAGATCGAGGTCCGGATCGGAGCGCATGCCCTCACGCTAGCGCAAACACAGGTTTGCGCAAACAACCCTTTGTTTATGCTCGCGCCGGGTCAGAGCGCGCCGCTGCGGACGGCCTCGTAGATGGTGCTGATCGTCGGTGTGAAGCCGAGGCTGCGGGCGAGGGTGATGTCCATCTGCCCCCGCCACGGCTGACGGAGCGGTTCGGCGGAGGAGCCGTAGGAGTAGCCGACGAGCTGGGACATCTCGTAGATGCTCAGGGGCGACTCGTCGGCGATGTTGACGGTGCGGTTGTCGAACGCGCCCGTGAGGGCCAGTGCGAACGCCGTGGCGATGTCGGCGTGGTGGCAGACGCTCAGCCTCTGTGCCGGGTGCCACCCCATGCCGGCCGCGAGTTCGGGCAACGATTCGAGGTGCCCGTCCCGGTCGCCGTAGATGAAGGGAAGGCGCAGGATGCCCCAGGTGAGCCCGCTGGCGCGAAGCAGCTGCTCGGCTTCGATCTTGCTGGCGGGGTAGGCCAGCGTCGGCGCGACGGGGTCGTCCTCACGCCCGGGGTGCGTGCTGACGGCGCCGTAGACGTGGGAGGTGCTGGCCAGCAGGAACCGGGCCTGCGGCGCGTGCTTCTCGACGGCGGCGATCAGGTTGCGGGTGCCGTCACGGTTGACGGCCCAGATCTGCTCGTCGTCGCGGGTGCGGAAGACGGCGGCCAGGTGGATGACCGCGGTGACCGCTTCCACGGCTGCCGGCAGGGATTCGGGGCTGAGGACGTCACCCTCGACGCGCCGTACGCCGTCGGGCACTGCTTTTCCGGGACGGACGAGGGCGCGGCACTCGATACCCGCCGCGGTGAGTCGCCCGAGCAGGCGGGGGCCGACCAGGCCCGTTCCGCCGGTCACGAGAACGGTCATGACCCGTGCTCCTTCCGGTAGTCGATCAGTCGTCTGGTCGCGCCGCTGAGGACGCGATTCATGGTCTCGATGTCCGCGGGGTCGACCCCGCCGAAGGCGACCTCCGCGATCAACGCCATCGGATCGGGGAGCGAGTTCCACAGGTTCACGCCGGCCGGCGTGATGTGCAGCTGTTTCTGACGCTGGTCGTCCGGGTCGGGCACCTGTTCGATCAGGCCTTTGCGGACGAGCGCCGCGATCACCGCGCTGAGGGTCGCCCGTTCGACCTCCAGTTCGCGGGTGAGGGTGCGCTGGCCGACCGGCCGGCCCTCACTCAGCCGGTACAACACGTACCACTGGGTGTTCCCGAGATCGTAGGGGCGCAGCACGGACTCCATCAGGGCCCGGCTGGCGAGGAAGTATTTCTTCGCCCAGACGCCCGGAGCGGCCAGCTCGTAGGCGTTCATGTCGTTAGGCACCTGACAACATTGTCAGGTGCCTAACGACATGTCAAGAGGTGGCTGCGCGCCGGAACGCCACGGGGCGCCCGGCAGTTGGGGGAGCAGGGGACTGGCACGCCGTTTCGGGCGGCGTGGCATCGGGAACGTCGTCGGGACGGGCACGGGACGGAGGTCGACATGAGGACACCGAGTCGCCGTAGGCGGATGCTTGGCGTACCCCTGCTCGTCACCGCGCTGCTGGCCGGCGCGTGCGGCGACGGCGGTGGGGACGACGGCGGCGCCGCGGACCCGAGCGCGACCTCGGCCACCGCCCCCGCGACGCCGGAGACGTCGCAGTCGTCCGGCGGGCGCGTGACGATCCCGACGTCCGCCTTCGCCGACCTGCCGCCGGAGCTACGCAAGACCGAGGCGCAGCCGATGGAGGTCACCGACGCGCTGCCCGAGTTGTGCGACCAGGAGTTCCGCAGCGGCGGACGGTCGGTCACCGCGAGCGCCGCCATGACGAGCGCCTACAAGAAGCCGACGGACCCGCCGGAGAACGTCCCCTTCGGCACGCTGCACCAGACCGTCTTCGCGTTCGAGGGCACCGGCGCCGCCGACTACCTGCGCCGGGTCCGCGGGGCGATGGAGTCCTGCCGGTCGTTCCAGGAGTCGGGCGGCACCGTCACCGTCCGGTCCGAGCCGATGACCCGGACCGGCGACGAAGCCCTGCTGGTGACGGTGACGCGACCGGCTACCGGCCTCGACGGCAGCCCGGCCGAAGGGCAGGCCACCAGCCAGATCATCGTGATCCGGGTCGCCGACGCGGTCACCGTCGTGCACGACCAGGGCTGGGAGGGCACCAGCAACGACCCCGGCCTGTCCGACGACATCGCCGCCGCCGCGGTCCGCGGCCTCGACTCCTGGCAGCGCTGAGCGACTGACGGCGGCCGGACGGGGCAAACGGGAGCGGGATCGCCGGGCAGAATGGGCGGGCGACCGCAGCCGCGACGCGATGGGGGCCCGCCATGACCGCACATCCGGACGTCGTCGTCCTCGGAGCCGGCGTGAGCGGGCTCAGCACCGGCATCCGGCTGGCCGAGAGCGGCGCCCGGGTGCTCGTCCGCACGGCGGCTCCGCCCGCCCGCACCACCTCGGCGCTGGCGTCGGCGCTCGTCGGCCCGAACCTGTCGCCACCCGGCGACCCGCAACGCGCCTGGACCGACGAGACGCTGCGGGTGCTCGGCGCCGAGCCCATGCCGGGCGTGGTGTGGCGCGACGGCACGCTCGCCGCCCGGCCGGCCGGGGCGACGCCCCCGTACGCCGAGCAGACGCCGGGCTTCCGGCAGCTCGGCGACGACGAGCGGCCGGCCGGCTTCGGCACCGCGTTCACCGTCCGCCTGCCGCTGGTCGACATGCCGGTCTACCTCGCGTACCTCCTGGAGCGACTCCGCGACGGCGGCGGCGAGGTGCGCCAGGAGCCGGTCGGCTCGCTGGACGAGGCGGCGACGCTGGCCCCGGTGGTGGTCAACTGCGCCGGGCTGGCGGCGCGGGCCCTGACCGGCGACACCGGCCTGTACCCGGTGCGCGGCCCCCGGATCGTGGTGCGCAACCCCGGCCTGGAACGGTTCTTCATGGAGGCGCCGATGGCGCCGGCCTGGGCGTCGATCTTCCCGCACGGCGACCACGTGGTGCTCGGCGGCGGCCAGCGACGCAGCGACGACACCACCCCCGATCCGGCCGAGGAGGCCGACGTCCTCGCCCGGTGCGTCGCGATCGAACCCGCCCTGGCCGCCGCCGAGGTCCTCGAACACACAGTCGGGCTGCGTCCCGGCCGGGCGGCGCCGCGCGTGGCGGCGCAGCGGCGCGGCGACGCGCTCGTCGTGCACAACTACGGCCACGCGGGCAACGGCGTGATGCTGTCCTGGGGCTGCGCCCGCGACGCCGCCGCGCTCGCCCTCGGCGCCGCGCCGTCCGCCTGACGGCACGGTCAGGACACGGCGGTACGCACCAGCTCGGCGAGCTTCTTCTCCACCTCCGGGCTCCACCGCACCAGCGCGAACGACGCCGGCCACATGTCGCCGTCGTCGAGGTTCGCCGCCTCCTGGAAGCCCACCGTCGAGTAGCGGTACTTGAACTTCCCCGCGTCCTGGAAGAACACGACGATCTTGCCGGCGGCGTTGGCGTACGCGGGCATGCCGTACCAGGTCTTCGGCGCCAGCTCCGGCGCGGCGGACATGATCGTCATGTGCACGCGCTCGGCCAGCTCGCGGTCCTCCGGCGCCATCTGCGCGATCCGGTCGAGCACCGCCTGCAGGTCGTCGGCCTTCTTCGCGCCCTTCCTGCCCTCGGCGCGCAGCTCGGCCGCGCGCTCCTTCATCGCGGCGCGTTCCTCGGCAGTGAACCCGTCGGACATCTCGATCCCCCCTCGTGACTCGCGGTCCGCGTGGTGCCGACCGCCTGGCAGCAACGCTATGGCCCGGCGGTGGGCGCCCGCTTCTCGATTCCTGACCACCTGCCGGGACCACGGCGACCCGGCGCGGCACCTACCATCGCGGCCATGGCAACCCGGCTCGTACAGATCAACATGAAGGCACACGACGAGGTGGCGCTTGGCGGCTTCTGGGCGGAGGTGCTCGGCTGGGAGATGTCCAGCGAGGGGCCCGGCGTGACCAACCTCGAACCCGCGGGCCTCACCTACCCGGACCCCCGCGCCCTCTACGTCGACCTCGTCGTCTCCACCGAGCCCAAGACGGCGAAGAACCGCGTCCACGTCGACCTCGCGACCACCTCGCCCGCGCACCACACGGAGCTGGTCGCGCGCCTGACCGCGCTCGGCGCCACCCCCGCAGACGTGGGCCAGGGCGACGTGCCGTGGACGGTCCTGGCGGACCCGGAGGGCAACGAGTTCTGCGTACGGGAGCCGGACCCGCGGCGCGCGGACACCGGGCCGATCGGCGAGGTGGTTGTCGACTGCGCCGACCCGCGCGCCATGGCCGGCTTCTGGGGCCGGGCCACCGACTGGACCGTGCACGAGGTGACCGACCAGCAGGCGGTGTTGCGCTCCGCTCAGGGCGTCGGGCCCTACCTGCGGTTCGCCCGCAGCGCCGACGCGAAGACCGGATGGAACCGCGTCCACCTCGACGTCCGCCCGTACCCGTCGGACGACCTGGACGCCGAGACCGCCCGCCTGCGGACGCTCGGCGCCACCGACGCGGACCTGGGCGGGGCCGACATCCCGTGGCGGGTGCTGGTCGACCCGGAGGGCAACGAGTTCTGCGTCCTCACCCCGGGCTGACCCGCTGGCGGCGCCGGGCGGGCGAGGGCGCTCCGCCGGATTTCACGTTCCGACCCCGGTGACGTCGTCGCGGGCCGATGAGTTTGACACGGTGCGGCGGTCTACCCGTCGAACCCACCTGAGAAGGAGCACCGCGATGGCCAAAGTCATCTCCACGCTGTTCATCTCGGCCGACGGTGTCGCCGAGATCGACCCCGACTGGCACTTCCCGTACTTCGACGACAACATGGGCCGCGCCGTCACCGAGGACTACGACACCTCCGACGTGCTGCTGATCGGCCGGGAGACGTACGACAGCTTCGCCGGCGCCTGGCCGGACCGGGAGGCGGCCGGCGGTGAGGACGCGCCGTTCGCCAAGCAGCTCGGCGACATGCGCAAGGTCGTCGTGTCCCGCCAGCCGCTGGAGTTCTCCTGGCGCAACTCGGAGCTGATCCAGGGCGACCTGACCGACGCCGTGCGCGCGCTCAAGGCCGACGCCGGCATCAAGGGCATCCTCATTCCCGGCTCGATCTCGGTGGTGCAGCAACTGCTCGCCGCGGGCCTGGTGGACGAGCTGCGGCTGCTGGTGCACCCGGTCGCCGCCCGCAAGGGCCGCCGGCTGTTCGACGAGGGCGACGCGCCGTACCACCTGCGGGTGGCCGCGACGGAGGCGTACCCGACCGGCGTGATCCGGGTGATCTACACCCCGGCGCCGGCGCCGGGCGCGGCCGGGTACGACGACATCAAGGACCAGGTGCCGGCCGGCAGCTGACGATCACGGGGCGGTGGCGGCCCGGTGTGCCGTGAAAGGATCCGCCGGTGCGTCGTGCTCCGCTGCTGCTGATCCCTGCGGCCGTGGCCGCCGTCGCCCACGTCGTCGGCGTCCTGGTGGCCGCACCGCTCTGGCGCGGCGCGGAGGTGCTGAGCCTGGCGCTGCTACTGGCGTACGCCGTCGCCGCCGGACTGCCCGCCCCGCGCTGGGCGGTGCCGGCGGCGCTCGCACCGCTGATCGTGGACGCGGTCCGCACCATGCTGGCCGGGCCGCGCGCGGGGGACTTCGGCTGGACGGTGTACGGCAGCGGCGACAGCGCCGTCGACCGGACGGCCGGCTTCGACGCGGCGCTCGCCGGGAGCTGGGCGGCGCTTGTCGCAGTGGCGGTGCTGCTGGTCGCCTGCCGGGGCCGTGGACGGCGCCGGCACCTGATCGCCGCCGCGGTCGCCGCCGCACCCGTCGTCGGGTACGCGGCAGTCCGGGTCACCGACATCGGCGTCGCCGTCGCCGCCGTCACCCCGGGCCTGGAGATCCGCACCGAGACCACGCTGACCCGGGCGGACGGTTCGGGGTACGACCAGGCCGACGTCGTGCCCGCGCTCGTCCTCGCGGTGCTGCCGCCGCTGGCGCTCGCACTCGCCGCGCTGGCGCTCGCCGTGCTGCTGGCCGGGCGGGGCCGACGGCTCGCCGCGACCGGCGCGGCACTGCTGGCGGTGCTCGCGTTGCCGCTGCTCGACGCGGGCATCGAGGCCGTGCACCTGCCGGTCTCGGCTGACGGCACCGCCCTGTTCGCCTGGTACGCCATCCCGCCCACCTTGGCGATGCCGCAACCGGTGGCGGCGTTGACGGTGGCGGTGGAGTTGGCCGCGTACCTGCTGCTCGTCGCCGGGCTGACCGGCGCGGACCGGGCCGCACCGGCGGCCGGTTGACCTCAGGCGGTCGACTCCAGCTCGTCGAAGGCCATGTTCCACCACGACTCCGGCTCGGCGAACGCGACCGGGTCGACCGGACGCAGGTCGTCGCGGATCGCCGCCGCCCGCGCGGCCCGCTCCCGCCCGCCGGGGTCGGTGGCGATGAGCTGGCCGAGCCGGTAGAGGAACTCCACGAACGCGGCGAACGTGCTGTTCACCGTCTCCAGGTTCGGTGTCTCCAGGTCGAGCAGGATCACCGCGCCGGTGCCCGCGTCCAGGCAGAACAGCAGCGCCGGGTCCTCCGGCGAGGCGCCCAGCACGACGTACGGGCGGGGGCCCTGGTCGCCCAGCTCGATCGACAGCGTGGAGAACAGCTCGACGTCGGGGACCGAGACGTCCACTGTGAACAGGATCGGCACCTCGACCGGAAGCGTGCCGTCGGGCGGGAACACCTCCGGCCCGAGCGGCCCGAGGATCGCGTCGAAACGCTGGTCGGGGAAGTAGATGACGCCCCGCTCACCCCACAGCGCGGTGAGCTGCTCGCGGGTGACTGTCACGGCTGCGCCTCGTCCTCGTCCTCGGCTTCGGCCTCGTCGAGCAGGCCCTGCCGGTCGAGGAACGCGTACCACCCGTCGTCGTCGGTGACCAGCTCGGCGTAGCCGGGGCCGAGCACGTAGTAGTGCACGAACGAGTCGAGGTCGGGCGCCAGTTCCTCGAAACTGTCGCCCATGAACCACTCGGTGCCGGTCGGCGGGAAGTACCAGACCGCGCCGGTGGCGCGCTCCAGGAAGATCGGCTCGTCGCTGCGTGTGCCGACGACCAGCCAGCCGCCCTTGTCCTGGCCGATGGGGGAGAAGTCGGGCGCGTAGTCGAGGAAGTACTGGACACCGGGCAGCCGGCCGGTCGAGGCCAGCTCGAACGCGCCGGCCCGCAGCCCGTCGGCCACGAGCAGGAACTCGCGGACGACGTCCGGCAGCTCCGCCGGCACGTCGCCCTCGTCGGCCGGGTCGCCGATCTGCCCGTACGCGAGACTGGCCGGCTCGTCCGCGGCCAGGTCGGCGCGGAGTTCGGCGAGAAGCTGCGCGAGATCGGAAGTCAATCCACTACCTCTATTCGGATCGGGGTTCCGTCCGGCAGATTCTGGATCTGCCCCCAGATCTGGGAGCCGATGTCCGTGTTGGTTCTACCATGCAGCAGCTTGAGGTTGTCGACGGTGTCCGGCCCGCCGAGCTGCAGTTCCCACACGTGGTCGGGGTGGTAGTCGCTGAGCCGTTGACTGAGCCGGTTGGCGAGGTCCTTGTCGTGCGGCCAGTACTTGTCCCAGATCTTCTGGCGGATCCGGTCCTTGTACCCGTCGGTGAGGTTCTTGTCGCGGGCCACCGGGTTGGTGGCCTTGTAGAGCTTGCCGTCGTCGCTGAGCTTCTTCAGCGCGGCCATCTTGCGCCGGAACTGGGCGGTGGCGTGGAAGTCCCGGCGCTGCACCCGGACGACCTTCGTCGGCAGGCTCCGGTTGGGCCCGGTGACCCGGACGATCGGCTTCTCCAGCTTCTCGACCGCCTTGCGGACGATCTTGCCGGCCGCCGGTTTCGCGGCGGCGCCCCGGCCGCGCCTCGGGCTAGGCATCGAGCAGTCTTCCGATGACCTGGTCGATGAGCGCGCCGACGATCTCCCGGGTGATGATCTGGAAGATCGGGATCTCGGCCAGCGAGGCGCCGAACGTGACCACGGCGGTGGCGATCGCCTGGGCGACCTCGAACGCGAGGATGGCGAGCTGCACGATCACCGCGATCTTCAGCGCCAGGACGATCGCCGCGCAGATGATCAGCCCGGCGCCGAGCAGCATCGCCGCGGGCATGCTGTCGTGCAGCACGACCGGCCCGTTCTGCTCCCCGCCCCACCACTTCTGGAACGCCGCGATCGCCGGACCGACGTTCTGCGTCCACACCTGCGCGGCAGCCGCGTCCGCCGCGCCGGCCGCCGCCCCGATCCGGCCGCCGAACTCCAGCCACGCCTGGCCCATCTCGAAGAGCTTCTCCTCGTCGGCGGCCGGCCAGGTGTAGCCGATCCAGCCGAGCGCGGTGACCAGCTCACCCGGTAGTTGCAGTCCCACGGCTCAGCCCAGCCCGCCGGCCAGCGAACGCATGGCGCCCGCGCCGTCCTCGTCGACCCGCTCGTACGAGTCGGCCATCCCGGCGATGTCGGCGCCGGCTGCGGTGAACTCGTCGGCGGCCATGCCGACGCAGTCGAAGATGTAGTTCGCCACCTCGGTGTAGGCGATGCCGATGAGCGACCCGATGTCGTCGGCGCCCCACGGCTCGCCGTAGCCCTGCATCCGTGCCTCGAACGCCTCCAGCTCGCCGGTGAACCGCTTGGCCGCGTCGGTGACGCCCCGCCCGGCGGCCCGGATCAGCGGCGGGTGCACCTCGAAGCCGCCGCCGCTCATCGCTGCCCGCCGCGTGCCATCCGCTCCTGCGCCTCGGTCAGCGCATCGAGGAACGACCCGAGGCGGGGAACGGCGGTGTCCCGTACCTCCTGCAACTGCTCCCGCAACTGCGACATGTCCGCGACCTGCGGATTCTCGCCGGTACGCAGCCCGTCGATCGCCGCGTTCACCGCGCTGACGATGTGCGCGGTCAGCTCCTCGGAGCCGAGCCGCATCAGCCGCGGCTCGACGTGCAGCGCGTGGAGCTTGCCGTCGCGTCCCATCTCGGCGCGGACCTGCCCGTCGGCGGCCTCGCCGACCGCCGGTGTCTCCGGCTCGTCCGCCGGCGGCGGACCCACCGTCCGAAGTGCCGCCATCGTCGCGTCGAGCATGCGGGTGAAGTCGCCGCTCATCGAAGGATCCGCACTCATGAGACCTCCCCAAGGCCAAACGCCACGAGCGTAACCGAGACGGACAAAGCGATTTGTCCCGTGCGCCGCCCGATCCGTCTTGGACACCGGGCGTCCGGGCGGCCACCATCGGCAGGAACACACGGGTACGGGCGACGGGAGCGGAACATGACCGAGGCGGACGTGGTGGTGGTCGGCGGCGGGGTCGTCGGGCTGACGACAGCGCTCACGCTCCAGCGGCGGGGTGCCCGGGTCACCGTGCTGACCGCCCACGACCCGGCCGACACGGTGTCCACCGTGGCCGCCGCCGTCTGGTACCCGAGCCACACCGACGAGGACCCACGGGTGCTGCGCTGGGCCCGGGACACCCACGCCGAGCTGCGCCGCCAGGCGGCCGACGGCGTGCCGGGGGTGGTCGACCGGCCCACCCGGATGTGGTTGCGCCACCGCTACGCCGGGCCGCCCTGGTGGGCCGATGCCTGCGGCGACCTGACGGCCGAGCCGGCGGAGCCGCCGTACACCGCGCTGCTGCGGTTCACCGCCCCGTCGGTGGAGATGACCCCGTACCTCAGCTGGCTGCGGGAGCGCCTGGAGTCGGGCGGCGGCCGGGTCGTCCGCCGTGCGCTGGGCACGCTCGCCGAGGCGTACGAGGTCGCGCCGGTCGTGGTGAACGCGACCGGCCTGGCCGCCGGGCGGCTCGCCGCCGACCCGGCCGCGTACCCGGCGCGCGGGCACGTCGTGCTGGTGGCGAACCCCGGCCTGACCGTCTCGGTACGCGACGAGGGCGACCCGGCCGGCATCACGTACGTGCATCCGCGCCGCCACGACGTGGTGCTCGGCGGCACCTACGAGGCGGGGGTGTGGCACACCCGCCCCGACCCGGAGGAGGCGGCGGCGATCCGCCGCCGGTGCGTGGCGCTGGTGCCGCAACTCGCGGACGCGCCGGTGCTGGGGGAGCGGATCGGGCTGCGGCCGGCCCGGCACGGCGGCCCCCGGGTCGAGATCGACCCGGCGGACGGGCGGCTGGTGCACGCGTACGGCCACGGCGGCGCCGGGGTGACGCTGTCCTGGGGCTGCGCGGCCGAGGTCGCCGATCTCGCCCTGAGTGTCTGACCGCGCGGTGCGGGCGGCCCCCCGCCGGAGCGCGCGGGCGGTAGCCTCGGCCCGGTGTCCGCCCGCCGCGCCGCACTGTCCGCCCTCGTCGCCCTGATCGCCGTCCACATCGGCTGCACGCTGGTCGCGCTCGCGGCCTACCGCCACCGGATCGGCGTGGTGACCCACGACGGCGCCAGTTTCCCGATGGAGCTGCTCGACGCCGTGGTGCCCCTCCGCGACCTGCTGCCCGCCGTGCTCTGGCTGCTGCCGGTCACGCTGCTCGTCACGTTCGCGGCCCTCGGCTGCTGGGCCGCCCGGCGGACCGTCAGTCCCGGCGACGAGCGGCTACCGAGGGCGGCCTGGACCGCCGGCATCGCCGCGGTGCTGCTCAACCCGCTCGCGGCCGTGCGCTACGCGTCGGCCACCGCGAACGGCGGCGAGTACATGCGTACGGTGCAGGTGGAGACCACCCTCCTGGTGCTGGCCGCTGCCGTGGCCACCACGATGAGCGCGCTCGCCGTCGCCGGGTTCGTGCGGCGCTCTGAGACAGCGAGGTCGCCGTCGCGGATGCGGGTGGACGACTGGTCAGCGGGCCCGGCGGGACGAGAGTGACCTGTCCGCTCAGGTGTGCCTCGTCCACGCGACGAACCGCTGGAACAGTTCGTCGGGACGTGGGCCCGGATCGGGGTTGAGTCTCAGCAGGTCGGCGGCGGCGTCGAACAGGCATGTCGCCATGTAGATCGACAGCGCCACCCGGTCCCGCCGGTATTCCAGCAGCAACAACAGGCGCGCGGGCTGGCACGGCCACGGGCCGGCGCAGACCCGGCAGAGCCACAGCGGCCGGATCGCCACGTGCGGCCGGATCGTTCTGGGCGGGCGGCCCGGCGGCGAGGATGTCGGCAGACCCCATACGGTGACCGAGGCGTTGACCCGAGTCAAGGAGCCAGGTCAACTGTCTAGCGTCCGGCGTATGGAGCTGGTGGGCGCAGCCGAGATTCGCGTGATGCTGGGCGGCATCAGCAAGCAGCGGGTCTACGTGATCACCAGTAACCGCAACTTCCCGGAGCCGGTGGCCGACCTCGTGCAGGGCAAGGTCTGGTTGAAGTCGGACGTCCAGGAGTGGATCAAGGAGCACCGGCCGGAGCTGGCCGCCGATTGAGCGTCCGGCTCACCGCTCCAGAACGGTGAGCCATTCGGCTGCGCGAGGCCGGTATCCGTGCAGCTCGAAGAGCCCGCGCACGATCGCCGGCACGTGCCCGGCGCCGTACACGACCGCCACGTCGATGCGCTCGGAGGACCGGGTACGGATCAGCTCGGACAACGCGGCGAGCAGCCGCTCGTCGCGTTCGCCGCCGAACGCGCGCTCGGCGTGCTCGGTGAACTCGTGGTCGGCGTACCGCTCGTCGGTGGCCGACGGCAGGTCGTTCACCTCGATCTCCGGTGAGAGCAGACGTCGGGTGCCGCCGAAGAACTGCATCACCGTCACGAACGGGATCACCAGCCACATCTGGAGGCGGTACCGCAGCGGCATCGCCCGCCAGCCCTCGGTGAACTCCGCCGCCGACACGTCCGGGTTGAGCACCTCGACGCCGAGAGACGCGTACGGAATGGGGTCCGTCACCAGGCCGGAGCGCCGGTTGGCCGGCATGGCCCGGTAGGTGAGTGTCAACGCCGAGCCGACCACCGACCGGCCGCTGACGCCCTCGACGACGAGCAGGTCGCATTCGCGGAGCCGCTTCGTGACCGCTGCGTAGAACGCCGGGCTCGCCACGTGGAGCATCGGGAACACCAGGAACTCCGACCGGCTGCCGGGCCGGCGTAGCCGGAGCACGGCCGAGCGGGTGCCGATGACGCTGTGTTCGATGATCTGCATGCCTGCCCCCCGTGGCTCGGCTGCTCTTGTCGGCAGGGTAGGGCGGCCGGGCAAAGGGTCCCGTGCGCGCGGCGGCGCGGACCGGTCAGGAATCGAGAAGCCCTGGGCGGGCGCCCCGACCTAGCGTTTCCGGCACGGGCCTCCCCGCCGGGGAGGCCACCGCCGGGAGGTAGGCATCAATGGATACGCGCATCCGCCAACTGCACCGCTGGCTCTCTGTCGCCTTCACCGTGACCGTCGTGATCACCTTCGTGGCGCTGGCGCAGAAGGACCCGATCGTGTGGGTCTCCTACGTGCCGCTGCTGCCGCTCGCCCTGCTCCTGATCAGCGGCCTCTACCTGTTCGCGCTGCCGTACCTGCGGCGTCGCCGCGCCGTCGCGCGCCCGCGCTGACCTGGGGGATTACCGGGGCCGGTCAGCGGGCAACACTGGCGGATGGATCAGAAGGTGATGGTGTTCGCCCCGGCCCCGCTGTTGACGGTGACGATCGAGCAGCAGGGCGAAGCGACCGAGCTGCATCTGCACCCGGGCGGGCAGGGCGTGTGGCAGAGCCGGATGATCGCCGCGCTCGGCGTGCCGGTGACCATGTGCGTGGGCCTCGGCGGCGAGGTCGGCGACGCGGTCCGCAAGCTGCTCGACGACGAGGACGTCACGGTACGGATGGTGCGGCGCGAGTCCGGCACCGGCTGGTACGTGCACGACCGGCGGGACGGCGAGCGGACCGAGATCGCCGAGAACCCGGGCGTGCCGATGGTGCGGCACGACATCGACGAGCTGTACACGGTGACGCTCACCGAAGGGCTGCGTGCCCCGGTGAGCGTGCTCAGCGGACCGGCCGACCCGGGTGTGGTGGACCCGGACATCTACCGGCGGCTCGCCGCCGACCTGAGCGCAAACGGCGGAACCGTGGTGGCCGACCTGTCCGGGCCGTACCTGGAGGCGGTGCTCGACGGCGGGGTGAGCGTGCTGAAGGTCAGCCACGAGGAACTGCTCGACGACGGCCTGGCCAAGGACGACAGCGTGGAGGCGCTGCGCGACGCCGGCCGGCGCTGCCAGGATCGGGGCGCGCGGACGGTGCTGATCAGCCGGGCCGGGGAGCCCGCGCTGGCGCTGCCGGAGGACGGCGAGGCGCTGCTGGTGCACGCCCCGCCGCTGGAGCTGGCCGACCACCGGGGCGCCGGTGACTCGATGACCGCCGGGGTGGCGGCGGTGCTGGCCCGGGGCGGCGACATGCGGGAGGCGCTGCACGTCGGCGCCGCCGCGGGCGCGCTCAACGTGACCCGGCACGGGCTGGGCACCGGCCGGGCCGAGGCGGTACGGGAACTGGCCGGCCGGGTGCGGCTGACCCCGCTAGACGGTGGCGACGATGACGGCTGACCGGCCACCCCGGGTGCTGGTGACGAACGACGACGGCGTGCACGCCCCCGGCATCCGCGCGCTGGCCCGGGCCGCGTACGAACGTGGGTTGGACGTGGTGGTCGCCGCGCCGCGGCACGAGGCGAGCGGGATGAGCGCGGCGCTGTCCGCGGTGACCGAGGACGGGCGGCTGGTGTTCGGCGAGACGGAGCTGGACGGCCTGCCCGACGTGCCCGCGTACGCGGTGGCGGCCTCACCCGCGTACATCGCGGTGCTGGCCGGGCTCGGCGTGTTCGGGCCGGTGCCGGACCTGCTGCTGTCCGGCATCAACCGGGGCGCCAACGCCGGCCACGCGGTCCTGCACTCCGGCACCGTCGGCGCGGCTCTGACCGCGGGCAACAACGGCATCCGCGCGCTGGCCGTGTCGCTCGACGTGCTCACCCCGGCGGCGGCGAGCGCGGGCAGCGGTGGCGCGGCGATAGCGGTGCTGGACAGCGTGGACGACGAGTCCCGCCACTGGGCGACCGCCGCCGAGCTGGCCGCGACGCTGCTGCCCTGGCTGGCCGAGGCGGACCCGGGCACGGTGCTCAACCTCAACGTGCCCGACCTGCCGGCCGATCAGGTGGCCGGGCTGCGGCAGGCGACACTCGCGCCGTTCGGTCAGGTGCAGGTGTCCGTCGCCGAGCGTGGCGAGGGGTTCGTGCGTACGGCGGTGGAGGAGAACGCGGTCCGCGCGGTCCCCGGCACCGACATCGCCTGGCTGGCCGACGGGTACGCCGCCGTCACCGCGATCCGGGCGCTCGGGCACCTGCCCGACGTCGAACTGCCGGTCGACCGGTGAGGGACGGCTCCGCCCCGCCACCTCGTGCGGGCGGCGGGGCGGAGAGCGTCACTCGCCGGCGGCGCGCCGCCGGTCGGCCTCGGCGTCGGCGGCGCCCACCGGGGTGCCGTCGCTGTCGCGGTCGGCCCCGGACAGGTCCACGTCGGCGCCGGCCCGGGCGGCGTCGGCAGCCGCGTCGTCGGCGCCGACGACCTCACCGCCGCCGGTCTGTCCGTCGTCGGGGACCAGTTGCCCGGCGGTGGCCAGCCCGATCGGTGCGTACCTGGGGTCGGTCATCTCGTCCTCCTCACCGGTGTTCCTCCGGAAGCGGTACCCCGGTACGGGACGCGGCACACGCGCGGGTCAGCGGTCCCGGTCGAGGAAGTCCAGGGTGACCGCGGCGAACAGCGGCGACTGGTCGATGTCGTAGTGGGTCAGGCCGGGCAGGATCGCCAGCGCGTGCCCGCCCGCCGGGCGGCCCTCGCCGGTCCAGCCGCCGTCGCGCCGGCCGCCGTCGAGCAGCTCGAACACCTCCACGAAGTGGCTCGGCGGGGCCATGTCGGCGTCGGCGGCGACCACGAGCGTCGGCACCCGCAGGGCACGCACCTGGTCGGCGAGGTCGAAGTCCTTCCGCATCGCCTCGCCGATCTTGTCGAGCAGTCGGGGGAAGTCCTCCGGACGCGGCGCGACCCGCTGGTACAGCTCGTACATCGGGGTGTCCTTCAGGTACTCGGCCGCCGCGCCGTTGACCTGGCCCTGCTGCGCCAGCATGTCCGGGTAGACGGCGTCGCGGCGGATGTGCGCGGACGCGGCGACCAGCCGGCCGATCTTCTCCGGGTGCCGGAAACCGACGTGCAGGGCGACGCCGCCGCCGAGGGAGAAGCCGACCACGTCCGGCCGGTCCAGCCCGAGGTGGTCGATCAGCGCGGCGACGTCGTCGGCCATCAACGCCATGTCGAGCGGCCGGTCCACGTCGGCGGTGCGGCCGTGCCCCTGCAGGTCCACCACGACGACCTGGTGTTTCGCGGTGAGCACGGGCAGGATCGGCGCGAACATCTCGCCCGAGGTGAGGCCGCCGTGCAGCAGGATCATCGGCCGTCCGCTGCCGTGTGTCTCGTGGTAGAGGCGTACGCCGTTGACGTCGGCGTACCGCCCGGGGGCGTGGGTCTCGTCGCGCTGCGTGGTGGTCATCGGTGCTCCTCGGATGTGCTGACCTGACCACCGGTGGACCGGGCGAACGGGGCGTACTCATCGCCGCGCGCCCGGGGTACTCGCGTTCATGCAGCATGTGGGCTAGTTTCAGCCGGGTGAGCGAGGTGGCGAGCGTTCCCGTCGAGGCACAACTAGAGGCGTACCGGTCGGAGCTGACCGGCTACTGCTACCGGATGCTGGGTTCGGCCTTCGAAGCCGAGGACGCGGTGCAGGACACCTTCGTCCGGGCCTGGCGCAACTTCGACAAGTTCGAGGGGCGGTCCGCGCTGCGGACCTGGCTCTACCGGATCGCCACGAACGTCTGCCTCAGCATGGCCACCAGCGCGCAGCGCCGGGTCCGGCCGATGGACCTCGGCCCGGCGGGCGTCGGCACGGCCACCCATCCCGGCGAGCCGCGCCCGGAGCAGATCTGGGTCGGCCCGGCGCCCGACGACCGGGTGCTGCCCGAGGTCGCCGACCCGGCCGAGGTGGTCGCCGGCCGCGAGTCGGTGCGGCTGGCGTTCGTCGCGGCGTTGCAGCACCTGCCGCCGAAGCAGCGGGCCGTGCTGATCCTGCGCGAGGTGCTCGCCTGGTCCGCCCAGGAGGTCGCCGATCTGCTGGACACGTCGGTGGCGAGCGTCAACAGCGCGCTGCAGCGGGCGCGGGCCACGATCGCCTCGGCCGACACCGAGGCCGACGCGCGCCGTCCGCTCGACGAGGAGCAGCAGGCGCTGCTCGCCCGCTACGTGCGCGCGTTCGAGGCGTACGACCTGACGGCGCTGACCGCGCTGCTGCACGAGGACGCGACGCTGTCGATGCCGCCGCTGCCGCTGTGGCTGCGCGGCCCCGCGCACATCGCGGACTGGATGGCCGGCACCGGCAGCGGCTGCCGCGGGTCCCGGCTGGTGCCGACGGCCGCCAACGGAATGCCCGCGTTCGGGCACTACCGGCGTGACCCCGACGGCTCAGGACATGTGCCGTGGGCGCTGATCGTCATCGGCGTCTCCGGCGGCCGGATCACGTCGCTCAACAACTTCCTCGACGTCGACCGCCTGTTCCCGCTGTTCGGGCTGCCCGACCGGCTGGAGGAGGGCGCCGGCCAGCCCGAGCAGGCCGGCCAGCTCGCGTAGGTCGTCGCCCGCCCCGCGTACCTCCAGCCCCCAGCCGAAGCGGCGCGCGGTCAGGCGCAGCCGCGCCAGCACCTCGACCGTGACCAGGTCGGGCGCGGCGACAGCGGACACGTCGCACACCACCACGCCCCGGTCTCGGCCGCGCAGCGCCTCGGCCAGTTCGGCGCAGCGGGCGGCGATGTCCGCGCGGGTCGGCGTCCCGCCGGCCAGGGAGAGCATGTGCGTGATCACACGCATTGGACCGGCGTACGTCCCGGCTCTCATCGGTACGCGCGTGCCGAACCGCGTGCAGTTACATCGACGTTAACTGCTATACCAATCATCGGTGCTCGGCTATATGATCCCGGTAGTTCACCCCGAAGCCTCACGAAACCGCAGCTCCCCGCACCCCTCGGGTCGAACTCCGCAAGCCAGGTGCCCCCGCATCGTCGTGCCTGGCGATCACCCGGCGTTGCGGTTCAACCTGCCGGAAAGGTGGGAACGGATGACAGGGATGCCGTCCTTGGTCATCGGCGTCGCGTCCTCGTCGGCCGAGCGACGGCAGCTTGCTCAGTTGCTCGGCGGCACCGAGGCGTTCCTGATCGTCTCCAGCGTCCACCAGGCCCGCCGCTTCCTCGACCTGGTCCGTCGTCCGTCCGGCCCGCCGCCGTCCCGGCCGCAACCCGCCGGTGAGTCGCCCGCTCCGTCGTCCGGCGCGTCCTCCGTCCCGTCGTCCGGGCTGGAGCTGGGTGTCGACTCCGACCGGCGGGTGCTGCGCTGGCGGGAGCGCGAGGTCGGGTTGACGCCGCTGGAGCACGACCTGCTGGTCTGCCTGGCCGGCACGCCCGGTCAGGTGTGGACGTACGCCCGGCTGCACCGCGCGGTCTGGGGCAACGACCACCTGGGGCGGGGCTCGGACATGCACTCGGTGGTACGCCGCATCCGGCGCAAGCTCGCCCGCCTCAACGTCCCCGCCACCATCCACGCCGTCCGAGGCGTCGGCTTCCGCCTGACCCCACCCTGACCCCGCCCTCCCCCACCCTGCCCGCGCCCCGCCCGTGGCTCGCGCCGCTGATCTTGCACTTGCGGCCCCTCGGGTGGGGCTTTTGTGCGCCTTGCCCGGGCGGTAAGTGCAAGATCGCGGGGGAGAGGGGGGGTGGCGTGGGGCGGCCCGCCCGGTGCGGGGCACCGGGCGGGCCGACTCATGTGTGTTTCGGGTCAGCAGCGGGTGGGGGAGAGGGTGAAGTCCTCCACCGTGGGCGTGCTGCTGTTGATCTTCGTTTGGCGCGTCTGGGGCTTCCAGCCGTCCTTCGCGACGATCAACGTGAGCGGGTTGTTGCGCCGGTCCATCCAGTAGGCGTACCGGCCCTGGGCGTCGGTGGTGAAGGTGTAGGAGTTCGCCCAGGAGTCGACCTGCACGGTCACGCCCGCCAGCGGCGCCGTCGCGCCCTGGCAGCTCTTGCCGGAGACCGTGCCGGACAGCTTGCCCCAGGTGTTCGGCGGCTGCGCGATCATGGTCACCGCCACCGGCTCCACGGTGTACGGGGTGTCCTCCTTGATCGCCACCGACGCCGAGTACGTGCCCGGCTGGTCGACGTTCGCCGTCATCGTGAGGGTGACGGTGACCTTCTCACCGGGCGCCAGCGTGACCTTCGACTTGTCGACGGTCAGCCAGCTCACGTCGGCGGCGGCCTCCGAGCACTCGGAGAAGCCGGGCAGGACCTCGCTGTCCTTGGTGGCCGTGAAGCTGCCCGACGAGCCGCCGATCTTGTAGAACCCGCAGGCCGCGCCGCCCCGGTAACGGGGGGTGTTGGCGTTGGGCAGGTTCGCCCACGAGTTGGTCGCCGGGTCGAAGGCGAAGCCGGCGTTGGTGATGGCGCCGCCCTGCGACCCGCCGACGACCAGCAGCTTGCCGTTCGCCACCGCGTACGAGGAGGCCCAGCTGTCGGCCGGCGCGTCCGGGATGGCGGTCCAGGCGTTCGCGGACGGGTCGAAGGCGTACCCGGCCTTCTGCGACGTGGTGCCGTCGTTGCCGCCGGTGCAGTAGACGGTGCCGTCGATCCCGCCGCAGGACAGGAACGCCACCGACTTCGGGTACGCGGGCAGCGTCTCCCAGGCGTCCGCACCCGGGTCGTAGCGGACCACCGAGTTGGACATCGGCGTGCAGCTCGCGGTGGTGCAGCCGCCGATCGCGTACAACTTGCCGTCCGCGACCGCCTGGCCAGCCGCCGAGCGCGGCGCCGGGTTGTCGGCCTTGCGGGTCCAGGTGTTCGCCGCCGGGTCGTACGAGAAGGTGGCGGCGTCCGGTCCGGCGGCACCCCAGCCACCGGTGGCGACGATCTTCCCGTCGAGCACGCCGACCGTCATGGCGTTACGCGCGCCGGGCAGGTCGGCGATGCCGGTCCACGCCTGGGCGATCGGGTCGTACCGGTAGTTCTTGGCGCTCGACGTGGTGCCGTCGCCACCGGCGATGGAGTAGACCTTGCCGTCGACGCTGACGACCCGGTTGTCCATCACGTTCGACGGGTAGCCCGGGATGGTGGTCCACGGGTCCGCCTGCGGGGCCGCCGCCGCGCCGATCGCGGTGGACGACTTGCCGGACGAGCGGGCCGCGAACGACGTCGCGGCGGTCAGCCGCTGGACCGGCGCGCCGGTCGAGCCGAGCAGCGCCTGCTGGGACAACTGGGAACCGTCGGCCCGTTGCAGCACGAACCCGCCGTCGCGTTCGCTGAACTCGGCGTTGACCGGCGCCCCGCCGGTGTTGGTCACGGTGAACGTCTTGCTGACCTTCCCGCTGGGCATCCGGACCGTGCCGGTGATCGAGGCCGGCTTCACCGACAGCCGGCCGGCGGCGAGCTGGAAGTTGGCCGCGGTAGCCCAGTCCTCCTCGACCGTGACCTGCTTGGTCTGGCTCACGTAGTTGCCCGCGCCGGCGGTGAACGGGTGCTTGCCGGTCAGCGACGAGAACATCCAGTAGAAGCCGTCGGGCAGTTCGGTGTCGTCAGGCGTGGCCACCGTGGTGGCCTTCTCCGCCGGGCGGTCCTTGCTGGTCACCGTGGCGCCGTTGACGTAGCTGTTGTCGTTCTTGTCGCGGACGTGGCCGAGCACCAGGCCGCCCTTGACCGGCTTGCAGACGAGCGTGCTGCCGATGAGGACGTTGTCGACCTGCCACCACCATTCCCAGCTGGCCTCGTAGTAGTGGAAGCGCACCCGCACCTGCGACTGACCGGCCGCCTGCGGGATCGGCACCTCGGTCACCCGCGGGCCGCGCACGTCGGCGGCCTGCCGGAGCACGTTGCTCCACGTGGTGCCGCCGTCGAGGCTCAGGTCGACGTCCGCGCGGTCGCTGTTGAGCCAGTTGTAGTCCTGGTTGAACCGGATCACCGGCGTGGTCACGCCGGTGAGGTCGACGACCGGGCTGACCAGCGAGGTGTCCTGCTGCCCGCCGCTGCCGTAGTTGTCGCTGTCGATGATGGCGAAGTTGCCGCTGCCGCCGGTCAGGTTGCCGCGCTCACCGGCGTCGGTGAACTCCCAGACCTGGCCGGTGCCGGCGTTGTCCACCACGGTCCAGCCGTCCGGCACGCCGGTGCCGTCGAACGTCTCGTACTCGCCGTCGGAGCTGACGGTGTAGCCGGGGGCGGTGGTGCACGCCTCCGGGTTCGCCTGCACCGCGATGTTGGCGACGGCGTTGCCCGAGCCGACGGTGACCTCCTTGGTGGTGGTCAGGTAGCCGGCGTACTGCGGCTCGACAGTGAGCCGGTAGGTCGCCCCGGACGGCAGCGACAGGCTGTAGCGGCCGGTGGTGGGCGTGGTGTAGTCGGAGATCGGCGTGCCCTCGACGCTCACCTTCGCGTACAGCGGCCAGCCGTGCCCGGACCCGTCGGTGACCTGCCCGCTGACCGTCACGCTCGGCACCGCGGTGAGCGCGACGTCAAGCGTGGTGGTCGTGTTCGCGGTGACGGTCGCGGACAGCGTGCGCGTGGCGTACCCGAAGGTGGAGACGACGACCTGGTAGTCGCCGGCCGGCAGCAGCGAGGAGTACGTGCCGTCGGCGCCGGTGGTCAGCGTGCGGTCCGCCGCGCCGGACAGCGTGACGGTGGCGCCGGCGATGCCCGCGCCGGTGGCGGCGTCGGTGACCTTGCCGGCCAGCGTGCCGTTGTCCCCGATCGGGGCGGCGGCGAGCAGCGCGAGCGCGTCCAGCCGGCCCTCGCCGTAGACGTTGTTGTCGTCGGTGGTGCCGCCGCACTGGGTGTCACCCTTGTCGATCGCCGCGTCGTCGAGCAGCGCGCGGGTCGCCGGGACGTCGCCGACCAGGGTGGGCGCCGCCGACCAGAGCAGCGCGATCGCGCCGGCCAGGTGCGGCGCCGCCATCGAGGTGCCGCTGATGCTGGCGTACGAGTTGGTCGGCACGCTGGAGCGCACGTTGACGCCGGGCGCCGAGATGTTCGGCTTGATCTCGCCGTTCTGCCCGGTGCCCCGGGACGAGAAGCTGGCGATGTTGTTGTTGACGTCGTACGCGCCGGCCGAGTAGTTGCTGGCCAGGCTGCCCGGCGAGCCGCTGGTCTGGCAGGACGGGCCGTTGTTGCCGTTGGACCAGACGCCGAAGATGCCGGACGCGGTCCAGGCGTTCGTGACGTCCTCCATGAACGGCTCGTTCGACGGCGTCCTGGTGCCCCACGAGTTGTTGATGATGTTCGGCCGCTTGCTGGCGTCCGGGTTCTGCCCGTTGAGGTCGGTGGGCTCCAGCATCCACTGGCCGGAGGAGACCAGCGCGGCGTCGGACGGGCAGCACCCGTTCGCGGCGATCCACTTGACCTCGGGGGCGACACCGATCTGGTTGGCCCCGTCGGCGCCGGCCATGGTGCCCATGGTGTGCGTGCCGTGGCCGTCGGAGTCGCACGGGGCGGTGGCGCACTCGTCGGCCGCGTCGAACCAGTTGTAGTTGTGGTCGAAGGTGCCGTCACCGTTGTTGCCGCGGTACGAGTTCACCAGCGCCGGGTGGTCGAACTGGACGCCGCTGTCGATGCTGGCCACCGTGATGCCGGCGCCCTTGACGCCGTACTGGGACCAGACGTCGTCGGCGTTGATGTTGGCGATGCCCCACTCCAGCGCGTTCGCCGACTTCTCGTCGGTGCCCGGGGTGGTCTCGGGGAGCTTGTACTCGATCGGCGCGTACAGGCCGTCCACCTCGGAGTGGGCGGCGAAATTCTGCGCCATGGTCAGCGAGCCGTCGGTGACCTTGATGGCGTTGGTGGCCCAGAAGCTCTGGTACTTCGTGCCCGAGCGGTCCAGCTCGGCGCGGATCTTGGCCTGGCTCTCCGCGGCGGTCTTCTTCAGCGCCGCCGCGACGGCGGCGCCGCGCTCGTTCCAGTCCTTGATCGCGGCGGCCTTGCCCAGGTCCGCCTTGCCCGAGAAGTGGATCCAGAAGTCGCCCTCGCTCTTGCCCTCCAGCTGCCGGGTGAGTTCGGGGCGGATCTTGTCGCCGGCCGACGCGCCGGTAGCCGTGCCGGCCTGTGCTCCAGTGCCGGTGGCGGCCAGCGCGGTCGCGGCGAGCACCAGGGCGGCGCCCGCGCTCACCAGCCGCCGGGCCGGGCCCCATCTGTGTGGACGTCTCAGCATCGGTGCTGCCTCCTGTTCCGATGACCCGCTGATGATCGAGCCATGGCAGAAGGGCCAGGAGACGCGCTCTCCCGACTGGTCGCACCGGTATTACCAGAACCCCCCAGGCCCCCTAGGTGTCCGTGCGGGTCTACGCCGGTCACCTGAATGGACACTATGATCGACATGAGGGAACGATCAATGACCGTACGTGAGCAACATGTCACCAACAGGCCCCCGGACCGGATGGCTTGTTGACAGTTTTTGTCACGGTGGGGCGCGGTGACGACTGACGGCACGAACGCGGCGAACTCCGGCACCGAGCCGCCGGAGCGGCCCTTCTCGCTCGTCATCGGCGTGACGTCGTCCCCGGCCGAACGGCTGCGGCTGACCGAGCTGCTCGACGGCGTCGCGCCACTGTTGATGGTCGCCGATCTGGACGAGCTGCGCGAGTTGATCACAGCGGACGCGCCGGACCCGGCCGGCGCGCCGGGTCCGCCCGTACCCGAGCCGAAGCCCGCGCCGGACGGCGCGCTGGTGATCGACGCAGCGCGCTCCACCGCCCGGTGGGGCGACCGCGAGACCGCCCTGACCCGGCTGGAGCGCGACCTGCTGACCTGCCTGACCGCCGAGCCGGTACGGGTGTGGAGCTACGCCGAGCTGCACCGGGCGGTCTGGCGCGACGCGCCGACGCACGGCCGGGCCGACGTGCAGTCCCTGGTGAAGCGGTTGCGACGCAAGCTCGACGAGCTGGGCACCGGCGTCACCATCGCGGCGGTACGCGGTGTCGGCCTGCGGCTCACCGACCACCGCCACCCCCGGGTGCGGGGCGACTGAACGCCGCGGCGGCCGGACGGCGGCACGGGTGACCCGATCGGAGGAGCGGGCCTGCCGGTGTGGCCGGAATTGATGGCGACCGGTCGATTACCGGTGCGGCACGTATCGCGAAATGTCTTTGCCTCCTACGGTGGCGTCCGGCACGCGGACGGAGGGACCCGGGAATCACCCGAGGGGGGCCGTCCCGGCGGACAGGGAGAGTCATCTCGATGCGAGTTTGGAGTCGCGCGGTGGCGGTCATCGCCGCCGGCGCGGTCGTGGTGGTGGGCGTACCGGCGCTCGCCGGCACCGTCGTCGTGCGGGACGCCGGCGCGGCCGGCCGGACCGGCGCCCAGGCGACCGGGAGCAGCGCCGCGCTCGGCGCCGCGCGTACCACCGCCACCCGGGCGCTGGTCACCCCCGGGGACACCCGGCTGATGCCGACCACGCCCCGCACCGACACGCCGCGGATCACCAACGGCGAGATCACCGACATCGAGGTGATCGGCAACCGGGTCTTCATCGCCGGCACGTTCACCTCGATCGCGAACGTCGGCGGGTCCGCGATCGCGCAGAAGTCCCTGGCGTCGTACAACCTGGACACCGGCAAGGTGGACACCGCGTTCAAGCCGGTCATCGACGGGGCGGTCGCCGCGGTGGAGGCGTCACCGGACGGCTCGTCGCTCTACATCGCCGGCACGTTCAACACGATCAACGGCGTCACCAAGCGCAAGATCGCCCGGCTGAACCCGACCACCGGCGCGCCGATCGCCGCGTTCACCGCCACCGCCAACGCGCGGGCCACCGCGCTCGCGGTGAGCGGCAACGCGGTCTACGTCGGCGGTCAGTTCGCGACCGTCAACGGGGTCAGCCGCAGCGGCCTGGCCGCCCTCAACCCCACCACGGGCGCCGTCGACACCGGCTTCAACCTGCCGCTCACCGGCGGCATCGGCGTCGGCGGCATGCTCACCGTGCAGCAGCTCAAGCTCACCCACGACCGCAGCAAGCTGCTCGTCGTGCACACCGGCCGCCAGATCGCCGGCCAGGACCGCTACGGCGTGGCCCTGATCGGTACGGCCAGCAAGGCGCTGCTGCCCTGGCGTACCCGGCTGTGGGAGGACAACCTCTCCTTCGTCGGCGGCATCCAGCGCGTCTTCGCCGGTGACATCGCGCCGGACGACTCGTACTTCGTGGTCACCAGCGGCTCCGGCGGCGACCGGCCGCCGATCAACGACACCGCCATCGCGTACCCGCTGACCGGGAACGACCACGTCGAGCCGCTCTGGATCTCCCGGCACTTCGACAGCATCTACTCGGTCGCGATCACCGACACCGCCGTCTACGTCGGCGGGCACTTCAGCTGGCAGGAGTCGCCCACGTCGAACGTGCCGTGGCCCGGCCTGGACAACGTCGGCTACGGCACCGGCCAGGGACTCAGCGGCTACGGCCTCGGCGACCAGGTGGTCCGCCGCGACCACCTCGGCGCGCTGGACCCGCTCACCGGCACCGCGCTGGAGTGGAACCCCGGCTCCAACTCGTACGAGGGCGAGAAGGCGATGCTCGCCACCTCGCGCGGCCTGCTCGTCGGCGGTGACGGCAACGTCAAGGGCGGCAAGACCACCGGCCGGGTGGCCTTCTTCGACCTCTCCAAGGAACCCGCGCCCGCGCCGCTGGACACCACAGTCACCACGCCGATCGAGGGCGCGGTGAAGCCGGCCGGCGAGGAGTTCACCATCAGCGGCCAGGCGCTCGCCCCCGCCGGAGTGGCCCGCGTCCAGCTGGAGATCCAGGACCGCAACAGTGGCAAGTACCTCCAGGCCGACATGACCACCTGGGGCGCGTTCAAGGCGATCAACACGACGCTCGCCGCGCCGAACGCCACCTCCACCACGTGGAGCCTGCCGGTGACGCTGCCGGCCGGCGTCTACCAGTTGCAGGCCAAGACGTTCGACCGCAACGGTGCCGGCGACACCACAAAGGCGGTCAAGAAGATCGAGACGTTCCGCTTCGACGACCTGCCGCCGTCGACCCGGATCAGCTCACCGTCGGCCGGCCTGCTCGCCACGCAGACGTTCGTGGCCTCCGGCACCGCCACCGACGACAAGGGTGTCAACTCGCTGATCTACTCGTTCCGCACGCCGGACAACAGGTACCTGCAGGACGACGGCACCGTCGCCGCCGTCTACAACACGTTCCGCGGCGAGCCGGACGTGATCGGCGCGACGTCCACCACCTGGCAGTACGAGGTCACGCTGCCCACCGAGGGGCAGTGGAAGATGACCGCCACCGCCGTCGACACCACCGGGCAGAGCGACCTGCGCGGCGACACCCGCGACTGGACCGTCTCCGCCAACGGCGTACCGCCGACCGTGGCGATCACCTCGCCGGTGGCGATGACCCCGCCGGGCAACCCGGCGCCGCTCACCGTCGCGCCCGGCGGCACGATCACGTTCGCCGGTACGGCGAACGACGACGACGCGCTCAAGTCGGTGGAGATCTACCTGCGCAACAACACCACCCGCGAGGCGCTGGCCAGCGACGGCACGTGGGGCGCCGACTCGGTCGCCGGCTACCATCGGATCTCCCCGGCCAACCTCGACGCCGCGACGTTCGACTGGTCGTTCACCACCGTGCCGCTGACCCCGGGCGTCTACGACTTCCGGGTACGCGCCACCGACAAGCTCGGCCTGACCACCTCCAGCAACAACATGGGCCGGCTCACCGTCACCGCTCAGGTGCCCGGCGACGCCTTCCCCAACGGGTTGCTCAGCTTCACCGGCACCAACCAGGACATCGACCAGCTGCACCTGGACCTGGCCGGCACCGCCACCGACGACAAGGGGGTACGGGCGGTCCGGATCGCGCTGCGCGACCTGGACACCGGCCGGTACGTGCAGCCAAACGGCACCATGGCCGCCGCGTTCGCCACTGTCGACGCGACGCTCGCCTCGCCCGGCGCGACCAGCACCGCGTTCACGCTCTCGATCGACCTGCCCACCCGGGGCACGTACAGCGTCGAGGCGTGGGCCGTGGACACCGCCGGCCAGCAGGACAACTCGACAAGCGGCGCGACCGCCCGCTACCTGGTCTACCCGGGTGACACCGACCCGACGCTGGAGCCGAGCATCACGCCGGTCGAGGGACAGGCGTACACCGGCGGCCGGATCGTGATCACCGGCCGGGCCGTGGACGACGGCGGGATGCAGAAGGTCGAGGTGCAGATCGGCAACAGCGCCGGGCAGGGCATGAACTCGGCCGGCACGTTCGGCCGGGCGGGCGCGCCGAGCAGTTGGCCGTGGATCGCCACGTTCCTCACCAGCCCGGGCTCGCCGGGGTCGAACTTCGCGTACACGTCGCCGGTGATCCCGGCCGGCACGTACACGGTGACGATCCGCGGTATGGACAACCGGGGGCAGTACCAGCAGCCGCCTCGTACCGTCACGGTGACCGTCACCGACTGACCGGACGGCCTCGCGGGCCGGTCCGCGCCGGGTCTCCCGGCGCCGGGCCGGCCCGTGCCCGTTCTCAGGGCTGGATCAGGCACATCCCGGCGACGGCCGGCCGGTCCATGGTGGCCAGCGCGTCCGGCGCGGCGTCCAGGTCGATGGTGCGGGTGACCAGGTCGGCCGGGCGCAGCACCCCGGCGGTGACCAGCCGCAGCATCTCCGGGTACGCGTGGGCCGGCATGCCGTGGCTGCCGAGCAGCTCCAGCTCGTACGCGATCACCAGGTCCATCGGCAGCGCCGGGCGTCCCTGCGCGGCGGGCAGCAGCCCGACCTGCACGTGCCGGCCGCGCCGGCGCAGGCCCTCGATCGACGCCACGCAGGTGGCGTGAGCGCCCAGCGCGTCCAGCGACAGGTGCGCGCCCCCGCCGGTGGCGTCCCGGATCGCGGCGGCCACCTCGGCGGGACCGCCCAGCGTGCTCGCGTCCACGCAGACAGCGGCGCCGCTGCGGCGGGCCAGTTCCAGCGCGGCGGGCGACACGTCCACCGCCACCACCCGCGCCCCGCTCGCCGCCGCGATCATCACGGCGGACAGGCCGACGCCGCCGCAGCCGTGCACCGCCACCCACTCACCGGCGGCCACCCGGCCCTGCGCGATCACGGCCCGGAACGCGGTGGCGAACCGGCAGCCGAGCGCGGCGGCGGCCGCCTCGTCCAGCTCGTCCGGCAGCCGGACCAGGTTCACGTCGGCGTGCCGTACCGCGACCAGCTCGGCGAACGAGCCCCAGCCGGTGAAGCCCGGCTGCGTCTGCCGCTCGCAGACCTGCTGGTCGCCCGCGAGACACGACGGGCACCGCCCGCACGCGCAGACGAACGGCGCGGTGACCCGGTCGCCGGGCCGCCAGCCGCGTACGTCCGCGCCGGCCGCCACGACGACGCCGGCGAACTCGTGCCCCGGCACGTGCGGCAGACGGATGTCCGGGTCGTGGCCCTGCCAGCCGTGCCAGTCGCTGCGGCACAGGCCGGTCGCGCCGACCCGGACGACCACCCCGTCCGCCGCCGGCACCGGATCATCCACCCGGCAAACCTCCGGCCGCACCCCGAACCGCTCAAACACCACAGCACGCATGCCCCCGATCCTCACACCCCCACCCCGCGCCCCCTCCCGCCCCCTCCCCGCTCCCGCGATCTTGCACTTGCGGGCCGGTAGATGTCCTGAATGCCCCATCTGACCGGGCGGAAAGTGCAAGATCGCCGGCGAGGGCCGGTGCCAGCCTCGCCTGCCCGTCCCAGGCGCGTCGGGTCTCCCATGACCCGAGATCCGTGGTCCGTATCCCGGGAGCAGTCGTAGATCTTGGTACGAGAGCGCCCCCATGGGGGCCGTTTCGTACCAAGATCTACGGGTGGCTCGGGGCGCCGAGGCGAGGGAGGGCGCGCGGGGCGGCTCGAGTCGGCGAACCAGGGAGCTCGGGGCGGGATGGGCTCTCACGCCCGGCCCCTCCCTTCCCGGTGATCAAGGAGTTTGTGTCCTTGTCGGGGCGGTGCCAGTCCGCAAACTCCTTGATCAACGCACAAGACGCGGGGGAGGGAGCGGGCGGGTGGGTTACAGGCGGTGGCCCTGGGGGTCTCGGGCGATGATGCCGTCCAGGCGGGTTCCCGGAGTCAGGGTCTTCGGGTCGAACCAGAAGATCACCACCTGGGGGTCCTCGCTCCACCTGGCCAGCTTCGCCTCGACCTGCCGGCCGTCGACTGTCCCGACGATGCGGGCCGCCGGCCCGACGAAGTAGCCGAACGTCGGTATCGACGTGTCGGTGGGCGCCCGCTGCTGGTCGTACCCGATCTCGTGGAACCCGGCCCGGCGGTCGCTGCCGGACACGTCGTTGAGCAGGAAGTCGGAGGTCAGGTGGCCGTCCGGCGCGCGGCGGCCGGCGACCAGGCCGATCGTCACACGCGGCAGTTCCGGCACGTCGATCGGGACCATGAAGAACACGCGCGCCTCGGCGCCGTACCGGATGCCGCTGTCCACGACGGTCCCGAGCGGTTGTAGCGGCGACTGGGTCGGGGCCGGCGCGGCCGTCGGCGTGGGCGCTGGAGGGCCGGCGGACGCGGTGGCGGCCGGCTCCCCACCCGGGAGGTTCGGCGGGCCGGGCCGCGTCGCCACGGCCTCGACGCCGAACGCCACGGCGAGCACCGCCGTCATCGCCGCCACGGCTGCGCCGGCCCGCCGCCTCCGGCGCAGCCGCCGCCCCCGGCGCATGATGTCGTCGAGGTCCAGACCACCGGCCCGCTCGGTCGCCCGCATGGCCCGGCGCAGCTCGTCCATCTCGGTCACCGGCACGTCTCCTGCGGTCGGGGCGCGGACAGGCCGGCGGTACGCAGCTTCTCCAGCGCCCGGGACGAGGTGCTCTTGACGGTGCCGACGGACACGTCGAGTTCGCGGGCCACCTGGGCCTCCGGCAGGTCGAAGTAGTGACGCAGGACGACGACGGCACGTTCCCGCGCGGTGAGCGTGCCGAGCGCGGTGACCAGCCACCGCCGCGTCGCCACCTCCTCGGCCAGGTCGCCGCCGCTTCGCTCCGGGAGGTCGTCGCTCGGGTACTCGCGGATCGGCCGCCGCCAGGTGTCGACGAGGTGGTTCACCAGCACCGACCGGGCGTAGCCGTACGGGTCGCCGTTGCGGATCCGGGACCAGGACGCGTACGTGCGCACGAGCGCGGTCTGCGCGGCGTCCTCGGCGTGGTGGTGGTTGCCGGTCATGAGGAAGGCGGCGTGCGTCAGCCGCCCGGAGCACGCCCGCGCGAACTCGACGAACTCCGCGTCACCCCGGGCCATGCCGGTCCTCTGCACCTCTCACCCCGGTAGGGACGTGCGGGCAGCGGAAAAGGTTGAGTCCCCGCCGCACCAACTTTCGCGACGGGCCACCCGTCCTCATCCCCGTGCCCCCGACCGGGCACCGAGGGGAGACGAGATGACCAGGACCGTGGACCGGACACGCGGCGGCGCGGCGGTGTTCGCGCTGGCGGTGGCGCTGGCCGGCTGCACACCGGCAGTGGCCGACCAGCCCGCAGTCGCGCCGTCCGAGCCGGCCGGGCCGTCCGCTGCCGCGCCGGCCGCGTCGGCGGCGGCGCCCGTCCGGCCCCGGCCGGCGCGGATCGGCTATCCCGCCGAGGGCGGCAACCGGTGGCGGTTCGCCGCCGCCGAGCCGGCCACCACAGGGGGTACGGGCCGGCTGCTGCGCTACCGGGTGGCGGTGGAGCGCGACATCACGGGTCTGCCAGCGGCCGACTTCGGGGCGCAGGTCACCGGCATCCTCGCCGGCCCGGGTGGCTGGACGACCGACGGGCGGATCGCCCTGCGTCGCGTCGGCGCCGACGGGCCCGCCGACTTCACCGTCTACCTCGCCACCCCCGGCACGCGCGACGACCTGTGCGGGGACGGGCTGGACCGGTACACGTCCTGCCGCAACGGGAACCGGGTGGTGGTGAACGTGGCCCGCTGGGTGCTCGGCGCGCCCGCGTACGGCAGCGACCTCGCCGCGTACCGCCGGTACGTGGTCAACCACGAGGTCGGCCACCGCCTGGGTCACGGGCACGAGCGCTGCCCGGGGCGGGGCCGCCCGGCGCCGGTGATGCAGCAGCAGACGCTCGGCCTGCACGGCTGCACCCCGAACCCGCTGCCGTTCCTGCGTGGCGAGCGGTACGCGGGCCGCTCCGGCGTGTACGACGACCGCCTGCCCCCGCCGGAGGGCGGCCGGCCGGGCTGAGGTCCGGGTCCGCGCGGCCGGGCACGCGCAGCCCGGCCGCGCAGGCGGACCCACGGCGGCGCTCAGAACAGCGTGGCCGGGCCGACCGGCTCCGGCTCCGGCAACGGCGCGAGCCCGGGCACCCGCTCGCGGACCTGGTCGTGGAAGCGGCGGGCCAGCTCGGGCGCGTCCGCGTTGTCCGGTGTGTGCACGAACACCGTCGGCGAGCGGCCCTCCCGCAGCCAGCCGGTGACCACGTCCAGCCACGGCTGCCAGCCCTCGACCGTGCGGGCCGGGTCGTCGCGGCCCAGGTAGCGCACGATCGGCCGGTCGGTCAGCGCCCGGGTACGCAGCGGTAGGCGCGGTTTGCGCGTCCACGCCTCCCGCTCCGCGTCGCTGGTGGGCGGCGTACGGAAGAACGCGGTGGTGTCGAACGGCACCCACTCCGCGCCGTGCCGGTGCAGCGTGGCCTCCAGCGCGCGTACCGCGCCGTCCTCGGTGAAGAAGGCGGGGTGGCGGACCTCGACGGCGTACCTGTGGGTGTCGGGCAGCGTGCGCAGGAACCGGTCCAGGTCGGGCACGTCGCCGGGGCCGAACGA
The DNA here is from genome assembly GCF_017872985.1 of Micromonospora sp. HB375. Lineage (NCBI taxonomy): Bacteria > Bacillati > Actinomycetota > Actinomycetes > Micromonosporales > Micromonosporaceae > Micromonospora > Micromonospora sp. HB375. The sequence goes on from NZ_JAGGJO010000001.1 coordinate 2,336,841, forward strand.
GCCGGGCAGCTGGACCCAGAGCGCGTCCGCCCGGGGCCCGAGCGGCTCCATCGCGTGCAGGAACGCGCGCAGCGCCGCCTCGCCGCCGGTGAGCCGGTGCTCGTGCGTCACCGCCTTCGGCAGCTTCGGCAGGAAACGGAAGGCCGGGCCGGTCTGCTCGGCCCAGGACGCCACCGTCTCCCGGGCCGGGGTCGCGTAGAACGTGGTGTTGCCCTCCACGGCGTCGCACCACCCGGCGTACGCGCGCAGCCGCTCGTGCGCGGGCAGCGGATGCGGCAGGAAGCGGCCGGACCAGGACCTGTGCGTCCACATGGCACAGCCGACGTGCAGGCGCAGCCCGGTCACCGGTAGGGCCAGCTCGTCGAGTCGCCGCGCAGCGCCGCCTCCCGGTTCCATTTCCGGGTGAAGTACAGCGCGAGGCAGCCGAGCCCGGCGAGCACCGGGGCGAGCAGCATGAGCAGCAGTCCGGCGCCGAGCCGGAACCGGTCGCTCTGGATGCCCTCGGCGGTGGTCAGCGCGAACGCCTCCGCGCCGGCGCCGGTGCAGCTCACGAAGTCGGTGCCCATCCAGCCGATGCCGTCGGTGGCCAGCACCGGAGTGAACTGCCGCGGGTCGCCGCGGTCGCGCATCACCGCCGCGGTCCCCTCGGGCCGGGCCCCGGTCAGCTCCCTGGTCCGCTGCTCGCCGGTGGAGTAGACCCGGCTCTTCGCGGTGCACCGCACGGTGGCGGGGTCGACTGTGGCCGGGGTGGCGAGGATCAGGATGTTGCCGGGGCGTACGCCGGTGTCCCGCACCTTGATCTCGGCGCCGGGGGCGAACTCGGCGGCGGCGGAGAAGGTCGACGCGGCCGCGAACGGACCCGTCTGGGTCAGCAGGGCCAGGCCGAGGAACCCGGCCAGCAGGAACCCGCCCGCGCCGACGAAGATCCACATGGCGACCACGGCGCGGAAGCGCCGCACGAGCGGGCTCACCGGACGCGGTCCATGTCGCAGGCGCCGTCGGTGACCTGCCCCGGGTCGGAGGAGTACACGCTGCGCTTGGCGTCCGGCACGGACAGCTGCACGCAGAGCGCCGACGCGTCGTTGTCGGTGACGAACGTGACGACGCCGACGCCGTCGTAGTCCCCGACCGACAGGTCGCTCACGCCCCGGGGGAACTGCCCGGTCTCCTGCTTGACGGACACGGCCTCGCGCATCGCGTCGCGGAGGTAGGTCTCGGGATCGGTACCGGCATCCCCGCCGCAGGCGGCGAGCGAGAGAACCCCTGTCGCCAGCGCCGCCGTCAGACCGGTCCTTCTCCGTCGCATCCGTCCTCCTCGCGCTCGCGCCGCGGCGGGCCGGGGCCGCCCGGTCGCCGCGACCACGGTAGCCGGGCCGGTCAGCGACGTCGGATCGGGCCGCGTCAGGGCCGCTCCACCCGTACCGGGTCGCCGCGCACGAGGTCGTCGTGGATCCGCCAGCGGGCGTCGACGCCCGCGCGCCGGGCCGCCTCGTCGTCGGCGGCGATCCGCTGCCGCAGCAGCTCGACCGCGATCCGGCGGTTGAGGTGCAGGTGCCGTTCGGTGTCCACCACCACGGTCCGGCCGGACGGGCGGTGCGTGGCCCGGACGGCGGTGCTGGCCTTGTTGCGGTGCTGACCGCCCGGCCCGCCGGTGCGGCACGGCACGAACTCGACGTCCGCCTCGTGGAACGGCGTGACCACAACGTCGGTCCGGCACGGGCGCGCGGTGACGTACCAGTTCTTGCGCCCGTGGCCGGTCCGGTACGGGCTGGGCGCCTGCCAGCAGAGCGTGCCGGTCCACCCGGCCGCGAACGCCTCCGCCCCGGCGCCGCTGATCCGGACCAGCACCGACCGGTAGGTGCCGGCCCGGTCGCCGGGCACCGTCTCGACCCGCGCGGTACGCAGGCCCCGCCGGGCCGCCTCGGCCTCCAGACGGGACAGCAGCCGGGCGAGCGCCCACGCGCACTCGGCGGGTCCGCGTCCGGCGGACAGCAGCAGCTCGGTCACCGGCGGCCCTTGCGGCCCACGTCCGGCGTCTTGTAGGTGACGAGCGGAACCGTCGTGGTGACCGGGGTGGCGAGGTCGTGCGTCACCAGGTCGCCGACGACCTGCTCGATGCGCTTGTACGCGGTGGGCGCCTCCTCGAACAGCAGCTGCCGGTCGCCGCACACCACTATCGAGCCGACCGGCGTACGCCGCAGCTCCTCGACGGTGTGCTTGGCCCGGCCCCGGCGCAGCGCGTCGGCGCGGGACATCTTGCGCCCGGCGCCATGCGCCACCGAGTAGCCGGCGTCCGGCCCGGCGTGCGCGGCCACCAGATAGGAGGGCGTGCCACGGGTGCCGGCGATCAGCACGTCCCGCCCGTCGCCCGGCGCCGCGCCCTTGCGGTGCAGGTAGCGCCCGTCGCGGATCTCGACCAGGTTGTGGCACTGGTCGACGACCGGCTCGGTGGGTTCGGCGCCGAGCGCGTACGCGACCCGCGCGGCCAGCAGCCGCCGGTTGAGCGACCCCCACCGCACGGCCGCGTCGTGCCGGGCCAGGTAGGCGTCCGGGTCGGGCGCGGGACCGGCGCCGTGCGTCTCGGTGTGCTCGCGCAGGATCCGTTCGCCCAGCCCACGTGATCCGGAGTGCACCACGAGCACCAGGTCACCGGCGTCCAGCCCGAGCCGCGTGGCGTGCTCCGCCGCGAGGATCGGCCCGACGCGGGCCAGCTCGACGAAGTGGTTGCCGCGCCCGACGGTGCCGAGCCCGTCGAGGTGACCGGCCGGGATGTCGCCGTCCAGCACCGACCAGGCCGGGTCGTCGGCGTCCGGGTCGAGCGCCCGGTCCAGGTCGGGGAACCGGGCCGCGAGCCGTTCCGGTACGACCCGGCGCAGCGCGATCGGGAACACCGCGATGCCGCACCCGATGTCGGAGCCGACCAGGAACGGATACAGCACCGTGGAGGACATCGCCGCGCCGATCGGCGCGCCCTTGCCGGGGTGCAGGTCGGGCATGGCGGCGACGTGCGCCATGCCGTCCAGGGCGGCGACCTGACGGCACTGGTCGAGCGCGGCGGACTCGATCCAGCTGCCGGGGGAGGAGAAGACGGAGACGGTGGCGGGCACGACGGCCCGCCCGGCGGGGTACGCGGACACAGACGCTCGTTTCTGCGGAAAGAGAGAGGCCGGGGAACGGCAGGCGGCGAGGAGGCGCCTGCGGGCGGGGTGTGATCCGTCAGAACGTCATGCCGCTCAGCCTCGCGGAGGTGGCGCGGGCGGGCAACCGACTTTCCCGGCGACCCGTGAGGCGTGCGCGTCGACATCACCCCACCCGATCCATAGACTCCGGTCGTTCTGGTACCACGAGTCCAGGGAGGACCACCGTGTCGAGCGAAACCCGAACGCACGCCGCATTACCCCTGCTGGCCCGCCTCGCCGGGGTGAGCGTGGCCGCCGCGACGATCGTCGCCGCCGCTGGTGTCGCCGCGACCGCGGCGCCCGCCGCCGACCCGGCGCCGACGAAGGGGCCGTGCGCGTACACGCCCACGCCGGACGAGCCGGCCGCCCGTCCGGTGTCGCTGCCGCCGGACCCGCGCCGCACGCCGGACCGGGGCACCGTGCGGGTCACGCTGCGCACCAACCAGGGGCCGATCGGGCTGACGCTGGACCGCGAGCAGGCGCCGTGCACGGTGCAGAGCTTCCTGCACCTGGTCCGTAAGCGCTTCTACGACCGGACGCCCTGCCACCGGCTCACCGCGTACCCGACGCTGACCGTGCTGCAGTGCGGCGACCCGTCCGGCACCGGCGAGGGCGGCCCGGGCTACCGCTACCGCGACGAGCTGCCCACCGACCTGCCGCCCGCGCCGACCGACCCGACCGGCGTACGCCGCCTGTACGCGCGCGGCACGCTGGCCATGGCCAACGCCGGCCCGGACACCAACGGCAGCCAGTTCTTCCTGGTCCAGGCCGACTCGGCGCTGCGCCCCAACTACACGGTGTTCGGTCAGGTCGACGCGGCCGGGCTGGCCACGCTGGACCGGATCTCGGCCGGCGGCATCGCGCCCACCCCGGAGGACCCGGCGCCGGTCGACGGCGCCCCGGCGGTGCCGGTGGAGATCTGCCGCGCCAAGCAGGGCCGCTGACGTGACGGCCCGGCGGGACGGCTGACGAGACCGCCCGCCGGGCCCGCGTCGCCGCCGGTAGCCTGCGGCGATGACGCATGAGCGGGAGATCACCGAGCCGGTCGACCTGTGCCGGCCGGACGGGCGGCTGAACCCGGACGCGGTCGGCTGGAGCCGCCGGCCGCTGCACCGGGCGAACCTGCGCGGCTGGGGCCGGGCCAAGCGGTGGGAGCACTGGGGCGTGGTCACGCCGACGCACATCCTCGGCCTGGTCGCGTCGTCACTGGACTACGCCGGGGTGCAGAGCCTCTACCTGCTCGACCGGAGCACCGGCCGGGAGACCACGGCGGAGGCGGTGGTGCCGTTCGCCCGGGGCACCGTGCTGCCGCCGGTCAGCGGCGACGGCCCGGTCCGGGCCCGCGGCGGGAACCTCACCATCGCCGTGGACCAGGGCCCCGACGGCAGTACGCTGCGCGCCAGCGCGCCCGGCGTCGAGGTGGACCTGACCGTGCCGTTGCCGCCCGGCCACGAGTCGCTCGGCGTGGTGGTGCCGTGGAGCACCCGCCGGTTCCAGTACACGGTCAAGGACATCGGCCGTCCGGTGCACGGCACGATCACCGTGGACGGCACGGCGTACCCGGTGGGGGAGGGGTCGTACGCGGCGCTCGACCACGGCCGGGGCAAGTGGCGGTACGCGGTGCGGTGGAACTGGGCGGCCGGCAGCGGTCCGGGCCGGTCGATCCAGCTCGGCGGCAAGTGGACCGACGGCACCGGCTCGACCGAGAACGCGGTCTTCGTCGACGGGCGGCTGCACAAGATCGGCGCGGACCTGACCTGGGAGTACGACCGCGCCGACTGGCTGCGGCCGTGGCGGATCACCGGCGACCGGGTGGACGTCACGTTCCACCCGTTCCACGAGCGGGTGGCGCGTACCAACCTGCTCGTGCTGGCCGGGGAGACGCACCAGTGCTTCGGGCACTTCACCGGTTGGGCCGCTACCGACGACGGCGGGCGCGTGGATCTGGACGGCCTGGTCGGCTGGGCCGAGGAGGCCCGCAACCGCTGGTGAGGCCGGTCCCCGCCGGGCGGGCCGTACGCACAGTGTGGGGCGGCCCCGTCCGGGACCGCCCCACGCGCGACTTCGAGGTCAGGCGACCGAGGCCGGGAACCTCTCCCAGACCCGGTGGGCCGCCATCAGCCGCTGCGCCTCGGCGAGCACCTCGGCGCCGGAGCCACCGGTGACCACGCCCGGCGTGCCGGTGACACCGGCCTGGTTCAGCACCTCGGCGCCCGCGCCCCAGGCGCCGATCACCTTCGCGTGCCGCCACGCCTCCTCGACCAGCAGCAGCACCCGCGGGTCGACGGTGGCCGAGCCCGCCGCGCCGGCCTTGGCGTCGCGGGCCGGCAGCGCGTCCGGCGCCGGGGCCGGTGCGCCGGCCAGCAGCACCGCGTCGAACTCGACCGAGCGGCCGGTGGCGAACGTGCGCTGCACCGGCAGCCCGTCGACGGTGCCGCCGTGCGCGGCGATCAGCAGCGGCACCATGCCGGCGGCGAACACCTCCCGGCGTACCTCGTGCACGTCGCCCAGGTCGGCCTGGGCGTCGACCACGATGCCGACCATCCGGCCGTCGGCCGGCCACTCCCGGCCCACCTGGGACAGCGCCGGGCTGGGCTGCACCTCGGCGAGCGGCACGGTGGGCTGCGGCACCGGCAGGCCCAGACCGGTCGCGACCTGCTCGCACAGCACCGGGTCGACGTTGGCCAGGCACTGGAGCTGCCGCTCCTTGATCGCCTGGTGGTAGCACTTGCCCAGCTCGAACGTGTACGCTCGGATGATGTGCTCCTTCTCCACCGGCGACATGCTCTGCCAGAACAGGCGTACCTGGCTGTAGTGGTCGTCGAAGGAAGCCGGCGCGGCCCGCACCTTCGGCGCCTCGGCCACCGTCACCGGCGTGTCCACGAACGCGTGCTCCCGGTCGCCGGCCGGGAACGGGTTGCCGCCGTCGAGCGAGTTCGGCCGGTACGGCGCCACGCCCGCGTGCACCGCGTGCTGGTGGAAGCCGTCCCGCAGCATGTCGTTGACGTCGGCGTGCGGCCGGTTGATCGGGATCTGGGTGAAGTTCGGCCCGCCCAGGCGGGTGAGCTGCGTGTCCACGTACGAGAAGAGGCGGCCCTGCATCAGCGGGTCGTTCGTGACGTCGATGCCCGGCGGCAGGTGTCCGACGTGGAACGCCACCTGCTCGGTCTCGGCGAAGAAGTTGCGCGGCGTCTTGTTGAGGGTGAGGGTGCCGATCGCCTGCACCGGCGCCAGCTCCTCCGGCACGATCTTCGTCGGGTCGAGCAGGTCGATCCCGGCGAACGTCTCCTCCGGGGTGTCCGGGAAGACCTGGATGCCCAGCTCCCACTCGGGGAACGCGCCGGCCTCGATGGCGTCGTACAGGTCGCGGCGGTGGAAGTCCGGGTCCATGCCGCTGATCATCTGGGCCTCTTCCCAGGTGAGGGAGTGCACGCCGAGCTTCGGCTTCCAGTGGAACTTGGCCAGCACGGTCGCGCCGGCCTCGTCGACCAGGCGGAACGTGTGCACGCCGAAGCCCTCCATGGTCCGGTAGGACCGCGGGATGCCCCGGTCGGACATGTTCCAGATGGTGTGGTGCTGGGCCTCGGTGTGCAGCGAGACGAAGTCCCAGAACGTGTCGTGCGCGCTCTGCGCCTGCGGGATCTCCCGGTCCGGGTGCGGCTTGCCGGCGTGGATGACGTCCGGGAACTTGATCGCGTCCTGGATGAAGAACACCGGCATGTTGTTGCCGACCAGGTCGAACGTGCCCTCGTCGGTGTAGAACTTGGTGGCGAAGCCGCGGGTGTCGCGGACCGTGTCGGCCGACCCGCGCGAGCCCAGCACGGTGGAGAAGCGGACGAACACCGGCGTCTCGCGCCCCTGCTTGAGGAAACCGGCGCGGGTGACCTTCTCGGCGGCGCCGTTGGCGACGAACGTGCCGTGCGCGCCCGCGCCCCGGGCGTGCACCACCCGCTCCGGGATCCGCTCGTGGTCGAAGTGGGTGATCTTCTCCCGCAGGTGGTGGTCCTGGAGCAGGACCGGGCCGCGCGGACCGGCCTTGAGCGAGTGGTCGGTGTCGCGCAGCCGGGCGCCGTTGGCGGTGGTGAGGTACGCGCCCTGCTGCCCCTCGGCGATCTTCGGTACGCCGGTCTCGGCGCCGGTCGGGGTCCGGGTGTCCGGCGCGCCCTGCTCGGCCTTGGGCGGCAGCGGCCCGTGCGGCGTGGTCGGCTCCTCCAGCGGTGGTGGCGCGCTGCCGGGAGCGCCCGGCACGTCCGGAGTCAGCGCGTCGCCGACCTTCTCGACGGCGGCTTCGACGACACCCTTGACGATCTGGGCGGGCTTGCTGGATTCCATCAGGACCTGTCCTCCTACAGCTAAATGTCCAGGCCCCTTCGGCCGTACCCCAGCTGAGGGCGGGCAAACCGGAACAATCGCGGAATCACTGGTCAGGACCGGCGTGGCACCGTCACGCCGGTGAGCAGCAGCCCACCGGTGAGCAGCCAGCGGCCGTCCAGGACGTCAGAGGATCCGCTTCATCGGCGCCGGCTCGTCGCCGCGACGCCGCCACTCGCGCGGGTAGCCCAGCGACACCTCCTCGAACCGCACCCCGTCGTAGTGGGTGGTGCGCGGGATGTGCAGGTGGCCGTAGACGGCGACGGCGGCGCGGTGCCGGACGTGCCAGTCGGCCGTCCGGTCGGTGCCGCACCACTGCGCGAACTCCGGGAACCAGAGCACCTCGGTGGGCTGGCGCACCAGCGGCCAGTGGCTGACCAGCACCGTCGGCAGCGCCGGGTCGGTGGCCTCCAGCCGCCGCCGCGTCTGCTCCAGCCGCGCCGCGCACCAGGACTCCCGATCCGGGTACGGGTCGGGGTGCAGCAGCATCTCGTCGGTGCACACCACACCGGCGTCGTACGCCCCGCGCAGCGACTCCTCCTTGGTGGTGGTGCCGGGCGCGCGGAACGAGTAGTCGTAGAGCACGAACAGCGGCGCCACGGTGACCGGGCCGCCGTCGCCCCGCCACACCGCGTACTCGTCCTCCGGGGTCAGCACGCCCAGCTCGCGGCACATCGCGACGAGGGCGTCGTAGCGGGCCACCCCGCGCAACGTCACCGGGTCGTTGGGGTGGGTCCACAGCTCGTGGTTGCCCGGCGCCCACACCACTGTCGCGAACCGGTCGCGCAGCAGCCGCAGCGTCCGCTCGATGTCGGCGAAGACCTCGCCCACGTCGCCGGCCACGATCAGCCAGTCGTCCGCCGTCTCCGGTCGCAGGCCGTCCACCACCGCGCGGTTCTCCGCGTACGACACATGGAGGTCGCTGACCGCGTACAGCCCACCCGTCACCCGGCCGATCCTGCCAGCGGCGCTTCCGGATGACCAGGCTCGCCGGCCGGGCTCTCGACCCTCGCGGTCACCTCGTCGAGCGCGCGCAGCACCTCGCGGGCGATCGCCGGCTCGGCCGCGGAGTGCCCGGCACCGGGCACGATCCGCAACGTCGCCTCCGGCCACCGGCGGGCCAGGTCGTACGCGGACACCGGCGGGCAGCACAGGTCGTACCGGCCGTTGACGATCACCGCGGGCAGGTGGCGGATCCGGTCCACGCCGTCGAGCAGCTGGCCCTCGGTGAGGAAGCCGCCGTGCACGGCGTAGTGCGACAGGATCCGGGCCACCGGCAGCGCGTGCTCGTCGGCGGTGAAGTGGGCGAGCAGCTCCGGGTCGGGGCACAGCGACGAGTTGACCGCCTCCCAGCGTCCCCAGGCCCGCGCCCAGACCCGGGCCTGCGCCTCGTCCGGGCCGTGCAGCCGCCTGTGGTACGCGGCCAGCACGTCGTCGCGCTCGCCCGGCGGGACCGGGGCGACGAACCGTTCCCACTCCTCGGGCTGGAGATGCCGCAGTCCGCCCTGGTAGAACCAGTCCCGCTCGGCGCGGCGCAGGAGCAGCACGCCGCGCAGGACCAGGCCGGTGACCCGCTGCGGGTGCGCCTGCGCGTACGCCAGGCCGAGCGTGGTGCCCCACGACCCGCCGAACACCAGCCACGAGCCGATGCCCAGCCGCCGCCGGATCGTCTCCAGGTCGTCCACCAGATGCCAGGTGGTGTTGGCGCGCACCTCGCCGTGCGGGGTGCTGCGGCCGGCCCCCCGCTGGTCGAACAGCACGGCCCGGTAGCGCTCCGGATCGAAGAACCGGCGCGCGGCCGGCACCAGCCCGCCGCCGGGCCCGCCGTGCAGGAACACCACGGGTACGCCGTCCGGCCGGCCCACCTCCTCCACGTACAGGACGTGGCCGTCACCGACCGGGATCCGGTGGGTGACGTACGGCTCGACCTGCCCGTCTTCAGCAGGCGACGTTGCCGCCGAGGTTGTCCAGCAGCGCGTCGGCGACCCAGCCGGAGACACCTGTGGTGACGTCCCGCAGGTACGTCCACGTGTAGGTGGTCTTGCCGTTGGCGGTGACCCGGTCGCCGCTGGCGAAGCAGTGGAAGTCGACGTTGTGGTTGAGCTGCCCGTACCCGAGCGAGGCGCAGGTGGTGTGCGGGCCGGTGCGGATGTTGACGTTCGTCGCGTTGAACAGCTGGCCGAACTTGCTGTCGACGTTGGAGTGCGAGTGGCTGCACCCGGCGCTCGCCGGTCCGGCCGTACCGGTCACCACGGCGCCCGCCGTGGCGACGGTCAGGACGACGGCGGCGCCGATGGAGGAGATCTTCCGCATACCCGTCAACCCCCGAATAAAGATCGAGATGCACCAGCAGATCGATCCAAATATTTGCATAGAGCAAGGTCGATGGGCAAGATGCGGCGCCACCGGCCCGGCCCGGACCGGTGGCGCCGATCGCTCAGGCGGTAGCCGGCACGCCGTTGTCCGTACCCGTGGTCTCCACCTCGGGCGCGCCGCGCGGAGCCGGCGTGCGGACCGCGAACGCGTCGAAGCTCGGCCCGTCCAGCCGCTCGACGAACGGCTCCACGACGGGCTGCTCCGGCTCGGCCGCGTCCGGCTCGGTCCGCCCGTCCCCGGTCCGCGGCGCCGCGTCGGGCGCGACGGTGACCGCCGGACGCGCCGACACCTGCGGGTACTCGGCGGTCTCCCCGCCGCCCGCAGCCGCCGCCATGACCGCCGCCGCGGCGAGGTCGGCGACCCGCTTGGCCTCCCGCTGCACCCGGGCCCGGGTCTCCTTGGCGTGCTGCTCGGCCAGGTCCGCCGCGCGCCGCGCCTCGTCGAGCCGCCTGCTCTCGGCGGCCAGCTCCCGGCGTACGCCGACCAGCCGCTCCTCCAGCTCCGCGCCGCTGCGCTCGATCGTGCCGATCTCCCGGCGGGTCTCCTCCAGCTTCCGGGAGACCGTCTCCAGCTCCGCCTTGAGCCCGGTCAGCGTCTCCTGCCGCTGCTGGATCTCCCGCTGCACGCCGACGAGCTGCTCCTGGTGCGCCGTCGTCTCCTCGTCGGCCCGCTCCCGGACCTCCGTGGCGTACTGCTGCGCCTCGGCGACCAGCGCGGCGATGTCCTTCTCCGCGGCGGCGGCCCGGTCGGCCAGCTCCTGCTCGGCGGCGGCCCGCCGCTCGTCCAGCTCCTTGGCCATCGTGGCCTGCCACTGGGCCAGCTCCTGCTGGGCCTTGCTGCGGTTGGCCTGGACCTCCTGCTGAATCTGCGTCCGCGCGGCCTTCACCAGCGCCTCGGACGCCGAACGCGCCTGCTCGACCTGCTGCGCGCTCTGCTCGGTGATCCGCTTCGCCTCCTGCTGGGCCCGGTCGTGCGCGGCCTGCCCCTCGACGCGCAGCTTCTCCGCCAGCTCCCGCACGGCGGCCAGCTCCGCCTGCGCCGCGGCCAGCCGCTCCTCGTCCACCCGCTCCTGCTCGGCCCGGCGCGCGGACAGTTCCTCGTCCAGCTCGCGCCGCTCCCGAGCGGCCTGCTCCTGCGCCGCGGCCAGCAGCTTCTCCGCCTGCGCCTGGAACTCCTCCGCGCGCCGGGTGGCCACGTCGGTGATCTGCCCGGCCTGCTTCTCGGCCAGGTCCAGGATCTGGTCGACCATCGGGCCGAGGTCCCGGAAGGACGCCCGGTCCACCGCCGCCGCCGGACGCTCGCGCAACTCGGCCGCCTCGGCCTGCGCCCGCTGCGCCTGCGCGGTCAGGTCACGCACCTGCGCGTACGCCCGGTCCCGCGCGGCGGTGAGCGCGCTGACCTCGGCGTCGACCTGCTCGACGTACCGGTCCACCTGACGTTTGTCGTAGCCGCGCAGCGCCGGATCGAAGCGCGGGCGCGCGGACACGTCGTCGTGGGGTGCGAACGGATCGTCGCCGTTGGACATGCGCCATCCTCCGTCGGTTCGCCAGCGCCAGGCCGGCGGATGACCGCCCCGCAGGGCACGATGAGGCGCTACGGTACCGCGTCCGCGCGCGCGTCTCGCCCCGCCCCGCCCCTGCCCGGCCGACCGGCGTCGCGGTCAGACCGGGAAGTGCGGGTTCCCCGCCGTCAGACGGATGGTGAAGCCGCCCGCGTCGCGGTGGTGCGTCACGTGGTCGCAACTCTGGTGGCTGATCCAGAGACCCAACCCGCCGTCGGAGCCGTCGCCGGCCGGCAACAGTCCGGCGTACGGATCCTTCGGCCCGGGGCCCCGGTCGTGGACGGTGACCACGATCCGGTCGGGCGCGCGCCACAGCCGCATCCGCACCGGCGGCTCGCCGTGCCGCAGCGCGTTGCTCACCACCTCGCTCACCGCGATGACCAGCCCGTCGGCGCTGTCCGGCGCGAGCAGGCCGTCGTCGGCGGCGCGCACCTCCGCCCGGGCCCGGGCCGGCGTCGGGTCGATCAGCTCGACCAGCGGCGTCGTCCGCTGCACCGGGTCCAGCGGCACCGGGCGGGGCTCGGTCAGGTAGCTCATCGGGTCGGTGTAGAGATCGGCCGTCTCGTGCCCGCCGTCCGGCCGCGCCACCCGGGGGTGGGTACGCGCCACGTCCGCCAGCACGTGCGACGGGGTGCTGCGGCGGTCGTAGGCGCAGATGCCCCAGAGCGGGAAGTCGTCGTAGACGTGGTTGATGGCCGACTCGTAGCGGGCCCACCAGTCCCAGGTCGAGCCGAGCAGCACCGGCGGCAGCTGGCCGACCATCCGGATCTGCGCCGCGCCCGCCGCCACGTAAGACGCGAGCAGTTCCCGGTAGGAGCGCAGCGCGACGCTGGGCCGGGCGTAGAGGTCCCCGACCGGCAGGAACGTGACCTCGGCGCCGGTGGGCAGCGCCCGGCGCACCAGCTCCGCGTTGCGCTCGTCCAGATTCACCGCCGTCGGCTCGCCGGCCGCGACCCCGTCCAGCAGGAACGGCAGCGCCACCGCCAGCAGCTCCTCGTCGGAGTCGTAGACGAACGCCTCGTGGAAGTAGCCCACGTGACCGGAGGCCGCGCCGCTCCTCATCCGAGCACCTCCACCCGTACCCCGGTCAGGCCGAGCAGCTCGACCAGCCGGGCCGGGGTCCGGTGCGGGGTGCGCAGCACCGCGACGGCGTCGTGGCGGCGGGCGTGGTCACGCAGGTGCAGCAGGCTGCGGTGATCCACGAAACGCAGCTCGGCGGCGTCGAACACGACCCGGCCCGCCACCGGCCGCGGGTCGGCCCGCTCCAGCGCGGCGGCGAAGTCCCGGTGGTTGGTCGGGTCCAGCTCGCCGGCCAGCGCCACCACCGAGTCGCCGTCGCCGGCGTGCAGCCGGAACAGCACGTCCGCGTTCGTCACCGGGTGCAGGCAGGCCAGCTCGGCGATTGCCGCGTCGCCGAGCTGCCGGCGGTCGTAGGCGCAGATCGCCGACATCGGCCGGTGCCGCATCCAGTGGTCGATGCGGTGCTCGTAACGGGCGAAGGCGTCCCGCTGGGCCGGGGTGCGGACCAAGCTCGTCGCCTCGGCCAGCACCCGCAGGCCGGTGTGCCCGGCGGTCAGCGCCTCGGTGGTGGCCCGCACGTACGCCCCGACCTGCCGGTTGGGGTCGACGATCTCGTCGTGCCGGTACGCCTCGCCGACGGGAACCAGCCGTAGCGCGTCCCGCCGGCGCGCGGCGTCGAGACCGGGAACCGAGGCCAGCCAGCCGGTGACAGTGGCACGATCCTCCGGACAGACCACCCAGACCTGCTCACCGGCGGCGAGACCGGCGCTGACCTGCTCGACCGTCAGCGCGCGCAGCGCGGCCGGGTCGTCGTAGGCGAGGCAGCCATGGGTGTAGCCCGGGTACGACACGCTCCCGCTGGTCACCGACTCCGCCTCATCGGCCCAGTCTATGCCGGGCCCACCTGGAGATCGCGCCAGGCCGTGGCCTCCGGCGGCGGGTCGCCCAGCTCGAACTCGGCCCAGTTGTTCCAGTACGCGATCGCGTCCACGTCGTTCTGCTGGCGCAGCCAGGTGACGTGGTCCCGGATCGTGCGCGCCCGGCCCGCGCCGGTGGTGTCGGTGGCGACGCGGGTCAGCCCGTACTCGGGGACCAGCAGCCGGATGCCCGGGTACGCGGCGCGCACCTTGCCGAAGGCCACCCCGAACATCCGCGAGGCGGGCCAGTACGCGGCCGTGTCCCGCGAGTAGCAGTCCACGCCGTAGTGGGTCATGCCCGGATAACCCCAGTCGGTCGGGTTGCCGCGTCCCTCGTCCAGCCAGTAGCGGGTCACGATCGGGCCGTGCCCGAGCACCCACCGCCGGTTGCGGTGCGCGGCCACGATCTGGGTCACCCGGCTCGCCGTCGCCCGGTACGTCGCCGGCGCCACGTCGCCCATCGGCTCGTGGTACCAGGTCAGGTAGATCGGGCGGCTCACGCCGTCGAGCCAGCTCGCCAACTGCTCGACGTCGTCCTTCCAGCTGACGTGCATGACGGCCGACGGCGCGTCGGCGAACTTGCCGGCGTTGAGCGCGGGCAGCTCCGGCAGCGTGTCCGCGTCCGGACCGTCAGTGCCGAAGTCGCGCATGTAACGGATGCCCGGGTAGTCGGCCACCGCCCGCTGGGTCCGCGCGCCCTTCTCGGCGCTCATCCCGACCAGCAGCGGCACGGTCAGCGTGGTGGTGCCCGTGCCGGTGCGGCCGGCGCCGTCACGCGCCGTCGCGGTCAGCGTCACCGTGCCCCGGCCGGCCAGCACGGTGACTGTGAAGCGGCCCGGTTCGGCGCTGCTGGGTGTGACCGTCACCCCCGGCGACGCGCTGGCGAGCTGGACGGTCAGTGGCACGCTCAGATCCACCCGGACCGGGCTGTCCCAGGTGACGCCGGTGGGGTCGCTGACCCGGCCGGCGAGCGTCAGCAGCCGCGAGTCGGGGTGGTAGGCGTCGACCCGTACGGTGGTCGACTGCCCGGGCAGCAGGACGGTCTGGTCGGGGGTGACGGAACGGACGACGGGTGCGGCCATGAGGCTCTCCTTCGACGTGTTTCGCTGCCGCTCCAGCCGCACGTCCTCGGGTGGCCAGAATGGCTCTGACCTGCGCTTTTACCAGCTTGCGTCGGTTTTGCCGCGATCGTCAGGGCAGCCGCAGATGGCGCGAAACCCGGTCCCGCCACGCTGTCGCGCCCGCATCCTGAACCGATGTCGGGCACTGTGCGGGGAACGCGCGTACCGGCCTGCAGAACCGCCCGGCCGCCGGCCCGGCGGCGCACCGCCGTGAAAAAGGAACGGCCCACCCCGTCACGTCGCCGGTCCGGAACGCCGTACCGGCGTGCAGGCGTACGGTGCGGTGCGCGTCGGTGGACCTGCGGCGGTGAGTCGCCGACGCCCATGTCCCGCAGCATCGGCCACAGCGCCTGCGAGCGGCTCGGTCGTCGGGGCGACCCGTGCCCACAGCCGGACCACCCGACGTTCCTCCTCGACCTCACCCCGCAGTGACCCGCCCAAGATCGACACCGGTTCGGGGAGGTGGCTGCATCAACGGTGGTCTGATGCCCCCACTTCCCCGACCTGGTGTCGATCTTGGATCGGGATGCCGCCACTTCGCCGAGCTGGTGTGGATCATGTTCCGTGGATCCGGCAGGTCGGTGGAGTTGTCGGAGGTGGGCTGCGCTCCGGTCTGGTTGGTGCGGTCTGGTTGTTGTCCGCGTAGCTGTGCTGGCCGCCGCGCGCGGTCGACCCCGATGATCGACACCAGTTCGGGGAGGTGGCTGCATCAACGGTGGTCTGATGCGGCCAGCTCGCCGAGATGGTGTCGATCTTGGTGGGAGAGTGCGTCAGGGGAGGGGGTGGGAGATGTCTCGGGCGTGGTCGGCCACCGCCGCGCCGACCACCGTCGCGGTCAGCGGCAGCACCTCCAGGCACCGGCGCACCGCCGCCCCCATCAGCGGGTTCGGCACCCGCATGGACAGCGTGCAGTGCGGCACCCAGCGTCCCGGCCGGTAGTGCTCCACCACCTCGACGCCGGCCCGGGCCAGCCGGTCGTGCACCTCGGCGTGGTGCGCCAGCAGCTCGGGCGTCGGCGCGAGACCGAGCCAGAGCACCCGGCCGACGAACTGCCCGGCGTGCTGGAACTCCAGCCGTAGCGGCGCGGCCACCACGGTTCCGGCGAGTGCCTCGGCGACGCGGTGCGGGTCCAGGCGGGGCGCCACCGCGAGCGAGACGTGCGGGCGGTGCCGCTGCGCCAGCAGTGACCGCAGGCTCGGCACCCCGTCGGACTCGAGCAGGTCCCACAGCACCCGGATCCGCCGGGTGGCGTCGGTGTCGAGATACAGCTCCAGCGCCGCGACCACCCGATCACAGTAGATGTCGGGTCCCGCGACGAGGTTTGCCGGGCACGCTGGGCGGTACTGCCCGGGAAGACGCACGAGACGGCAGGGGAGTGAGGTGCGCGTGGACGCGACGGATGTGCTGATCGAGGCGTACGGGCGGTTGCCCGATCTGGTCGCCGGGGCGCTCGACGGGCTCGACGCGGCCCAGCTGCGGCGGGCGCCGGCCGACGGGGCGAACCCGGTCGGCTGGCTGGTCTGGCACCTGACCCGGATCCAGGACGACCACGTCGCCGACGTGATGGGCGAGCCACAGCTCTGGGCCGGCGGCGACTGGGCGGCGCGGTGCGGTCTGCGGCCCGACCGCGCCGACACCGGCTTCGGGCACGGCCCGGAGCAGATCGCCGCGGTACGCCCGGAGAACGGCGGCGTGCTGCTGGACTACCACCGGGCGGTGGTGGACCGGAGCCTGGACTACCTGCGCGGGCTGCGCCCGGCCGACCTGGACCGGGTGGTGGACGAGAACTGGGATCCGCCGGTGACGCTCGGGGTGCGGCTGGTGAGCGTGCTCGACGACGACTTCCAGCACGTCGGCCAAGCCGCCTACGTGCGCGGGCTCATCCTGGGCTGAGCGCCGCCCGGCCCCGTCCCAGCGGGCCCGTCCGGCCGCTGCCGGGTCACCGCCGCGGCTCACCCGGACCGGGTGAGTTCGCCTCACCCGGGGCGGGGGGATCCTCGCGGCACGGGCGGCGCCGTCAGGCGGGTGGCCGCGACGACCGACGAGGAGGCCCGATGAGCGTCTCGGCCGCGGAACACCTGACCCGGGCCGCCGCCGGCCGGAACCCCGACCTGCCCGAGACCACCTGCGGCACCATTCGCCTGGACCTGCACGACGACGGCCGCACCGAGCACTGGTACCTGACCGTCGACCGTCAGGACGTCCGGGTGGACCGGCTCTCCGCGGACGCCGACCTGGTGGTCCGCGCGGACCGGGAGGTGTTCGACCGGATGGCGGCGGGCCTCCTGCATCCGGCCGCCGCGCTGCTGCGCAACGACATCGCCGTCGAGGGCGACCTCAAGCTGCTGATGGTGCTGCGCCGGATCTTCCCCGGGCACCCGGACGCCCGGCATCCCCGGGAGGCGGCCGGGCAGGCGGTGGCCCGATGAAGCAGGAGCTGGTCCACGTCCTCGCCGGAAACGCCTTTGCGGTCAGTGACGCGCAGGGCGACATGGAGATCGACCCCAGCGCGCCGATCGGTCTCTTCTCCTTCGACACCCGGTTCCTGAGCCACTGGGTGCTCACCGTCGACGGCGAGCGGCTGAACGCGTTGTCCCGCGACGACCTGACCTACTTCGAGACCCGTTTCGTGCTGGTGCCCGGCGCAGCCAGCCACTATGTGGACGCCGACGTGTCGGTGATCCGGCACCGCCTCATCGACGAGGCGTACCACGAGAGCATCACGGTGCTCAACCACTCACCCGAGCCCGCCGAGTACACGGTGCGGCTGGAGATGGGCAGCGACTTCGCCGACACGTCGGAGATCCTGCGTCCCGGCCCGCGCCGGCCGACGATCGTCCCCGATCCGGCCGGGCAGCGGTTGTGGATCCGGTACGAGCGCGGGCGGTTCTCCCGGGGGACGTGCGTCTCCAGCTCGGCCCCGGCGCAGGTGGACCGGAGCGGGATGACCTTCCGGATCCGCGTCGAGCCGCAGGGCGCGTGGCACGTCGACCTGCACGTCGAGATGATCATCAAGGGGGCCCGGGGGCGGGACCTGCGGGCGAGCATCGACTCCCACCGGCAGCAGGTCCGGCAGGACATGCGCGACGACCTGCGGCGGTGGCTCGACCAGGCCCCGCAACTGGTCTCCGACCGCCCGGCGCTGACCGCCGCCTACCGGCAGGCGCTGAACGACCTGGCCGCGCTGCGGTACACGCCGCTGGCGTACGTCGACCGGGTACCGGTCGGCGGGCTGCCCTGGGCGATGACGCTGTACGGGCGGGACGCGCTGATCACCTGCCTCCAGACGCTCCCGTTCACGCCCGAGCTGACCCCGGCCACGCTGCACATGCTGGCGATGCTGCAGGGCGGCCGGCTCGACGACCTGCGCGAGGAGGAGCCCGGCAAGATCCTCGCCGAGCTGCGGTACGGCGAGGCGGCCGCGTTCGACGAGCAGCCCACCGCGCTCTACTACGGCGCGGCCGACACCACGCCGCTGTTCGTGATCCTGCTCGACGAGTACGAGCGCTGGACCGGTGACGTCGACCTGATCCACGAGCTGCGTCATCCGGCCCGGATGGCGCTGGACTGGCTGACCCGCTACGGCGACCTGTGCGGCGACGGCTACCTGCGTTACCACCCGCGCAACACGGCGAGCGGAGTGGCCAACCAGACCTGGCGCAACTCCCCGGACTCGGTGGTCGACCGGCACGGCGTCGTGCCGCCGTACCCGCGCGCCACCTGTGAGCTTCAGGGGTACGCGTACGACGCGCGGATCCGCGGCGCCCGGCTGGCGCGGGAGTTCTGGGGCGACCCGGGCTACGCCGACCGGCTGGAGGCCGACGCGGCACGGCTGCGGGAGCGGTTCGACAGGGACTTCTGGCTGCCGAACCGGGGCTACTACGCGCTGGCCCTCACCCCGGACGGCGAGCCCGTCGACGCGCTCACCTCCCACCTCGGCCACCTGCTGTGGAGCGGCATCGTCGAGCCGGAACGCGCCGACTCGCTGGCCGGGCACCTGCGCGGGCCGGACCTGTACTCCGGCTGGGGCATCCGCACCTACGCCCAGGGGCAGACGCCGTACAACCCGGTGGGCGCGCATCTCGGCGCGGTCTGGCCGTGGGACAACGCGATAGTCGCGGCGGGCCTGCGGCGGTACGGCTACGAGGCGGAGGCGGGCGACATCGCCGCCGGCATGTTCGCGGCGGCGGAGACGCTCGGCGGCTCGATCCCGGAGGCCTTCGCCGGCTACCCCCGCGGGGTCACCAAATACCCGGTGCAGATGCCGGATGCCGGGCGGCCGCAGTCGTGGGCCGCCGGGGGCCTGCTGATGCTGCTCTCGACCATGCTGGGGCTGCGCCCCTGCGGCCCCAACCTGCTGGTGAACCCGGCGGTCCCGGCCGGTTACGGGCGGATCGAGCTGCTGGACGTGCCGGGCCGGTGGGGACGGGCCGACGCCTACGGCCGGGAGCGCGGCACGAGCCGGCGGCTGCGGGCGGGCGTGGACGCCCGGCGGGCCGCTTGACCCGCCCGGCGTCCGTCAGCCCGAGCCGGTGGGTTCCCGCGAGGCGGGCCGGACCGGCGTCGGCGGGTCGGCCGACGCGGGCGCGGACGGCGGGGACTGCGCCGTCCCGGCCCGGGCGAGCAGCCGGTCCACGCCCACGAACAGCAGTCCCAGCAGCCAGAACGCGAGGGCGAACCCGATCGCGCTCACCGTCACGCCGTCGTAGCCCGAGTTGGCCCGCGTCCAGGAACGGGTACGGGTAGCGGTCCACCACCAGTCCGCGTACCAGCGCGAACCCGAGATACGCCAGCGGGAACGCCAGCCACCAGGCGGCGTAGCGCGGGCGCAACCGGCCACGTCTGTCGAACAGCGCCCAGTCGGCGATCGCCAGCAGCGGCACCACCGTGTGCAGGAACTGGTTGCCCCACCACTCGCCCGGTTGCCGGTCCGGCTGCGCCATGGCGAACGGGCTGGCCGGGTTGGCCAGCACCAGGTGGTAGACCGTGCCGGTGATGGTGATGTAGAGGGTCACCGCTCCCTTGAGGACGCTCGGCGGCTCCGGCCGGCCGCGCAGCGCGCACCAGGCGGCGTAGCCGGCGAGGACGCCGACAGCCATGTTGCTCTGGATGGTGAAGTACGGCAGCAGGCCGGTCAGCGTGGCCGGGCCGAGCGCGGTGAGCACGATGCCGGCCAGCACGGCGAGCACCACTGCGAGGCGGAGAAGGATCGCCGGTCGGCGACGCCGGGGGGTCACGGAGGCACAAGTTACCAGCCGGTCGTCAGCCGGTACGCCGCCCGGGCGGGGTGCCATCGGGCCGCTTCGCCTGCCCCGGCGGGAGGACGTCCGCCCCCGGCGGCCCGACCGACGGCTGGACCGGATGAGCGGATCTGCCGCCGCCCCGCCCGCCGTCGGCCTTCCCCGGCGGGTCGTCGTCGCCCAGCAGCGCGGCGCAGTAGTCCGGCACGCGCTCGTGGCCCCCGGCCGCGGCGACGAGGTCGCTGAACGCGGGTGTCTCCAGAGCGCGTCCCCGGTCCGCTTCGGCGAGGGCCCGGTACGCGACGCAGAGTCCGGGCGGCGCGGACTGCTGCGCCGCCCGGGTAGCCGGTGAGAGGGCCGGCAGGGCGGGGCGGGCCGACGGCACGGGCGGCGCGGCGTCGACCGGCGTCGCCGCCGGGCGCGCGACGTGCGGCAGGTTCCCGGTCGCGGCGAGCGCGACGCCGCCGGTGAGGGACGCGGCGAGCGCGGACACGGCCACCCGGACGCCGAAGCGGACGCGGCGGCGACGGCGTGCCCGCCGGGCCTCCCGGAACCCCGCGACGGCTGCCGCCTCCCCGTCGAGTTCGCCCGTGCCGGGCGCGGTCCGGACCGCGGCCAGTACAGCCACCAGCCCCGGCGGAGCGGACGACGTGTCGCCGGGGCGGCCGGCGAGCAGCCGCTCGACGGTTTCCTGGTCCAGGCCGGATGCGTCCATCTCGTGACCCTCAGCGCCGCCACCCGGCCCCGCGTCACACTTCGGCGCGGCGGAACGCCGGTGAGGCCGGTCACCCCGGTGCCGGTCACGGCCCGCACGGCATCTCCGGTTGCCGATGTCCGGCGGTCGCGGTGAACTGAATTACATGGGTGTCATCAAGGTGGGCACGTCCTCCTGGGCCGACCAGATGCTGGTCCGCTCCGGGTGGTATCCGCGCGGCGTCAACACGCCCGCCGGCCGGCTGGGTTTCTACGCCGAGCGCTTCGGACTGGTCGAGGTGGACACGTCGTACTACGCGGTGCCGGCGCCGGAGACCACGGCGGGCTGGGCGGCCGCGACGCCGGACGGATTCACCTTCGACGTCAAGGCGTTCCGCCTGTTCACCGGCCACCACACCCCGATCGACGCGCTGCCGAAGGATCTGCGCCCGGCCGGCGGCCCGAACCGGATCCGCTGGCGCGACCTGCCCGCCGGGGCGTACGACGAGTTGTGGGTCCGGTTCCACGCGGCGCTGGCGCCGCTCGCGGCGGCCGACCGGCTCGGCGCCGTGCTGTTGCAGTTCCCGCCGTGGCTGGCCCGCGGCGACGCGGCCCGGCGGCGGATCCTGGACGCCGCGCGCCGCTGCCGGCCCTGGCCGGTCACCGTCGAGCTGCGGCACTCCTCCTGGTTCGACGGGGACGCGATGGCCGAGACGGTGACGTTCCTGCGCGAGCACGACCTCGGGTACGCCTGCGTGGACATGCCGCAGGGGCACGTCTCCTCGGTGCCGCCGGTCCTGGTCGCCACCACCGATCTGGCCGTGATCCGGTTCCACGGGCACAGCACGGCCTGGGAGAGCGGCGACAAGCAGGAGCGGTTCCGCTACGCCTACGGCGAGCGGGAGCTGCGGCACTGGTCGGTGCTGCTGCGCGAGCTGGCCGACCAGTGCGCCGAACTGCACGTGCTGATGAACAACTGCTGCGGCGACCAGGCCCAGCGCGACGCCGCGAGCCTGGCCGACCTGCTCGGCGTCGCGCCCGCCGCCGCGCGCGCCTGAGGTTTTCCCGGCTTCCTCGCGGGTACCGCCGGGTTCGTGGACGACCGCGAAGGGGGATCGGTGGAGAAGCGGCGCGACGAGGACGAGCGGGACCCGCGGGCGACCCGGGAGGCCGAGGAGGCGCACGGCGGCAGCATGGCGCCGAGCCTGGTCGACGACACCGGGCACCCGGTGGCCGAGTCACCGGTGCCGGACAACGAGCCGTCCGCGCTCGGCAGCCCGGACGAGGACGGCACCGGCTCCTGAGCTCTCACTGACGCGTCTCCGGACGCATCCCGGTCGCCTCCTCCAGCGCGTTGTCGCCGAGGTCGCCGTCCGCGCGGTCGTCCGGGAACGTCCGCGCCGACGGGGCCGGGTCCGGCGGCGCGCCCGGCCCGGCCTCCGGCGTCCGGGTCGGTTCCATGGTCCCGAACCCGTGCCGGCCCGTCTTCGGGCCGCCCGGTCCGGCCCCGGCCGCCCGGCGTTCACCGAGCCGTCCCTCGGGCACCGCCGTCTCCTCGCTGCCCTCGTCCATCGGGTCGTCGTCGCCCGCGCCCCACGGCGGGTCGGCGTCGAAGCCGCCGGTGCTGCCCCACGGCGCGGCCGACTCCGGCCCGCGCCCGTCGCCCGTACCCGGGCGGTCCCTGCTGGTCATGGTCACCTCACCTTGGCTGCTGGCCACCGGCGTGGCCGGTCCGGTCCCGGTGCACCGCGCGGCCGGCGACCCACCCCGATGTGGGTCGTCGGCCGCGCGGTGGTCAGCGGGTCGCCCCGACCAGGTGACGGCCGGCCGCGCCCACGGCGGCGACCTTGCCGATGTTCTTCGGCGCGGCCATCAGCCCGCCCGCGCGGTCCAGCATGCCCCGGAACACCTGGCCCGGCTTCTGCTGCTCGCCCATGTACGCCGACACCACTACCAGCGCGCCGGTCATCGCCGGCACCGCCCACTGGAGCAGCTTCATCTGCCGCTGGCTGGCGGCGACGTTCGCCGGGGTGTGGTGGTTCGGCTCGGTGGTCCCCTCGACCGGCGGTCCGCCGGCCCGCTCCAGCCGCCTGCCGACCAACCGGCTGTAACCGGTCACCGCCAGCGCGCCGACCGTCAGCGCGGTCTTCACCGCGCTCATCTTCCCCACGCCCGCCTGGCGGGCCATCCGCGGGCTCTCGGTGACCAGCTCACCGACCGCGCCGGCCAGGTGCGCCCCGATCGCCGCCGCGTTGACCGGCGTCCACCGCGCCCACCCGGCCGAGGCCACCGGCAGCCGTTCGGTCGTGTCGTTGATCCGCGCCGCCGCGCCGTTCACGCCCAGCGCCCCCATCAGGGAACCGCCGAACCAGGCCGCCAGGCCCAGGTCGTGCATCGAGCGCAGCGTGGTGTGCCGTTCTGACATCAGATCCCCCTCCGCCGTGTTCGGGCGGTGCGGCATACCCACGATCGGGCGACTCACGCCCGGGCGTGGCTCACCGGCGGGGAGCGTGCCGGCTCGGCTCAGCGGCGGGGGAGCGTGCCCGCGAACGCGGCGATCCGGGCGGCCAGCGGCGCCGACGCGCGTACCCAGGTGAAGTGGTCGAGCGGCGCGCCCGCCTCGGCGACCGTGTAGCGGTGCCGCGTCACCGGTGCGCCGGCCAGCTTCCCGCAGAGGTGGTCGAGCGTCTCGTGCGGCGTGTACTGGTCGTCGTCGACGCTGACCGCGAGCACCGGCGTGCGGATCCGCCGCACGGCGGCCTCCGTGTCCACCCCGTCCAGCGCCGGGAACCGGCCGGTGCGGGCGGTGTGCGCCCAGTCCCGGATCACGCCGGCGGCCTGCCGGCCGCCGAAACCCCAGCCGGGCCAGACGCCGAGCAGCCGCGCCGTCGCGGCGATCCCCTGGGTGTACGGCAGCACGCCCCACCCGCGCAGACCCGGGTACGTCCGCCACCACGGCAGCCCCACCGCCACCAGGGCCAGCCCGTCCACCCGGTCGTCGTCGTCCAGCGCCTGGTGCAGCACCGCCACCTGACCGCCCAGGGAGTGCCCGAGCAGCAGCCGGGTGCGGCCGTCCAGCCGGGGCTTGAGCGCGTCGAGCACGGCGCCGACGTCGGCGGCCATCTCCTGGTAGCCGTACCGGCAGGCGCGCGACGGCGCGGGGGTGCTCTCGCCGGTGCCGCGCAGGTCGGCCACGATCACCGCCAGCCCGGCCTCGCGCAGCGCGGCGGCGAACGGCCGGTAGTAGCGGGCGCGCACACCCATCGCGGGCCAGATCAGCACCACCGGCGCGCCGGGCGGACCGGCCGGCTCCGGGTAGACCTGCACGCCGAGGCGCGCGCCGTCGACGTCCACGAACTCCTGGATGTAGTCCCCGCTCACCCGGATCAGGGTACGGCCCGAACCCTACCGGTGGGTAGCAAGGGGTCGCCTCACGCCACCGCCGGTGCGGGCCGGGCCGCGGTGGTCAGCGCGCCGTAGACGGCGACGAGCTGCTCCGCGCAGCGCCTCCAGGAGTACCGGCTGCGGACGCGGTCGAGCGCGGCGGTGGCGTACGCGAACCGGCGCACGTTGTCGCCGAGCAGCCGCCGCAGCGCGGTGCCCAGCGCGCGGGGGTCACGCGGCGGCACCAGGTCGCCGGTGAGCCCGTCCACCACGCTGTCGGCGATGCCGCCCACGTTCGTGCCGATCACCGGCACACCGCAGGCCATGCCCTCCAGCGGGGTGAGCCCGAACGGCTCGTACCAGGGTGCGGCCACGAGCACGTCCGCCGACCGGTACCAGGCGGCCATCTCCTCGCGCGGCACGCCGCCGAGCAGCCGTACCCGGTCGGCCACGCCGCACGAGTCGGCGAGCGCGGACAGCCGGCGGGCGAACGTGTCGGCGGGCAGCAGGTGGGCCGGCGGGCCGCCGACCACCACGCACTCCGCGTCCGGCACCGCTGGTAGCGCCCGGACCACGTCCAGGAAGCCCTTGCGTTCGACCATCCGCCCGACGGTGAGGATGCGCGGGCGGGCCGGGTCGCGGGGCGCGACCGGGCCGTCCGGGCGGAACACCGCCTCGTTGACGCCGGACGGCACGAGGGCCATCCGGGACCGGGGTACGCCCATCCGGACCAGTTCGGCGACCTCGTCGGAGCACTGCACGACGACCCGGTCCACGGCCCTGCCGAGCGCCCGCTCGTAACCGGCGCGCCCCGGTGGACCGGTGTCCGGCACGCCCTGGTGGCGACGCTTGACCGTGCCGAGCGAGTGGTACGTCAACACGGTCGGCACGCCGGTGCGACGGCTCGCGTGCACGGTGGCCAGCCCGCTCGTCCAGAAGTGCGCGTGCGCCACGTCCGGGGTCCAGCCGCCGCGCCGCCAGGTGTCGGCCAGCCGGCCCCCGAACTCGCCCGTGTGCGGCAGCAGGTCGGCCTTCGGCACCCGCCGCGCGGGACCGGCCGGCACGTGGCACACCTGATAGCCGTCGGGCGCGTCGACCGCCTCGGGCAGCGCGGGGGAGTCACGACGGGTGTAGACGCGGACGTCGTGGCCGGCGACGGTGAGCGCGGACGCGAGTTCCGCCACATGCGTGTTCTGGCCGCCCGCGTCCTCCGCGCCGGGCGCGGCGAGCGGGCTGGCGTGCTGGGAAATCATCGCGATGCGCATGTTCTCGTCCTCCAGGATCCGGTCCCAGTCGGCGAGGAATCGGTCCGGACCGGACCGCTTCCTCGCCACCTCGCGTGCCCGTGCGCCGAGTCGGTACGCGGCGTCGGCGCCCTCGGTCAGCCGGCGCGCCGCCTCCACGAGCGTGTCGACGCGGGTGGCCGGCGCCCCGGCTTCCGGTGGGACGGCGTCCACCGCTTCCGTGGGGGCCGGAAGATCGCGTTGATGCCGGGGACGCGCATGGAGGCACCCGTACCCTCGGCTTGCGCCCCTAACCAGGAGATCGTCGACTTCTCCGCGCGCCGCCCGCTCCGCTGTGGAGGCTCGCGGCCCTGGCCAGGGCGTCGACGCGTGCCCCCGTACCGAAGAACGGGTCCACGGAGGTCCTGTTTCGCCGCCGGGCGTCAGCCCGGCAGCATCCCCGGGCCGAACACCTCGTAGGCGATCCGCTCGCCCGGCACGCCCCGGCGCAGCAGGTTGGCCCGGACCAGGTTCATGAACGCCACCGGGCCGCACAGGTGCGCGGTCACCCCGGCGGGCAGCGCGAGCCGGTCCGGGTCGATCAGTCCGGCGGACACCTCGGCCTTCAGGCCGGGCAGGTCGGCCCCGGCGGCGTCGAGATACCAGAGGTGGAGGACCAGGTTCGGCAGCCGCTGCTGCAGCGCGGGCAGTTCGTGGCGCAGCGCGTGCGCCTCGGCGGCGCGGTCGGCGTGCGCCAGCGTCACCCGGCGTCCCGGATCCCGGTCGGCCAGGTGGGCCAGCGCCGCCATCGCCGGGGTGAGCCCGATCCCGGCGCTGACCAGCAGCAGCGGCCCGTCGCCGCCGGCCGCGTCAACCTCGCCGAACGCCGGGCTCAGTCGCAGCGTGTCGCCGACCGCGACCCGGTCGTGCAGGTGACCGGAGACCATTCCGTCGGGCGCGCCGCCCTCGCCGCGTACCCGCTTCACGGTGATCCGCCACTGGTCGGCGCCGGGACGGCCGGAGAGGCTGTACTGGCGGATCTGCTGTCCCCGGCCGCCGTCCAGGTCGACGGCGACCGAGACGTACCGGCCGGGGGTGAAGCCGGGCGCGGCGCCGCCGCCGGCCGGCGCGAGGGTGAGCGAGACGACGTCGGCGCTCTCCCGGGTCCGGCCGGTGACCCGCCAGTCCCGCCACACCGGACCGCCCTCCGGTACGCCGGCGTCCGCGTAGAGCCGCGCCTCGCGGGCGATCAGCTCGCAGGCCAGCAGCCAGTAGACCTCGTCCCAGGCGGCGGCCACCTCCGGGGTGACGCCGTCGCCGAGCACCTCGGCGACGGCGGCGAGCAGGTGCCGGCCGACGATCGGGTACTGGGTGGCGGTGATGCCGAGGGAGGCGTGCTTGTGCGCGATCCGGTCCAGGACCGGCCCCCACGGCATGCCGCCGTCGCCGGTCAGGTGCGCCGCGTACGCGACCACCGCCGAGGCGAGCGCGGCCTTCTGCGCGCCGGTGGCCTGGTTGCCCCGGTTGAACAGGTCCAGCAGGTCCGGGTGGGCGTCGAACATCCGCTGGTAGAAGCGGCCGGTGATGGCCTCGCCGTGTGCCCGCACGACGGGCAGGGTGCCGGTCACGATCGCTGCTGAGGATTCCGTGAGCACTACCGAATCTCCTTCCGGGGCTCGAACAGGTCGATCCCCACGAAACAGGATTTCTGGATTCCTCTTTTAGGGTCGAAGGTCCCGGGAGTGCGGTGGCATGGGTCACCGTGAATCTGCCTGTGTCGCCGAGGGCACCGAATGGCTAGGGTCGGTGCGTGAGGCTCAACCGGTCGACAGACATGGCGCTGCGGATCGCCATGCTCACCGCCGCGTCCCCGGTCCGGGCCACAGTCGACGAACTCGCCACCCGGCTCGCGCTGCCCCACAGCCACGTCGCCAAGGTGGTGCAGCGGCTGCAACGCATCGGCGTCCTGGTCACCATCAGAGGCCGCTCCGGCGGCGTCGCCTTCGCCGAACACGCCGGTGACCTCACCGTCGGCCAGGTGGTCCGCGCCTTCGAGGGCGACGGCGAGGTGGTCAACTGCGCGCAGCCGGTCTGCCCGCTCATCGCGGAGTGCCGGCTGCGCGGCGAGCTGCGCCGCGCCCAGGCCGCCTTCCTCGCCGTGCTCGACGGCGTACGCCTCGGCGACCTGGTCGACGGATCCGCCGGCCCGCTCCTGCTCAGCCTCGGCGCGCCACCGGCCGGTCGCTGATGGCCGTCTCCCATCCGATCTTCGCCCGGCTCTTCGCCCGCGCCAGCGTCGCCATGGACCAGGCCGGCGTGGCCGGGCACCGGGCCCGCCTGGCCGCCGGGCTGCGCGGCCGGGTGGTCGAGGTCGGCGCCGGCAACGGGCGCAACCTCGCGCACTACCCGGCGAGCGTGACCGGCGTGCTCGCCGTCGAGCCGGAACCCCACCTGCGCGCGCTGGCCCACGCCGCCGCGCCGGGCGCCCCGGTCCCGGTCACCGTCGCCGCCGGGCTGGCCGAGGAACTGCCGGTCGCCGACGGCGCCGCCGACGCGGTGGTGGTGTCGCTGGTGCTCTGCTCGGTGCCGGACCAGGCGGTCGCGCTGCGCGAGGCGCGGCGGGTGCTGCGGCCCGGCGGCGAGCTGCGCTTCTACGAACACGTGGTGGCCGCCACGCCCGGCCTGCGCCGGGCCCAGCGCCTGGCCGACGCCACGCTCTGGCCGCTGTTCTGCGCCGGCTGCCACACCGCCCGGGACACGGTGGCCGCGATCCGCGCCGCCGGTTTCGAGGTGACCGCGCTGGACCGCTTCCGCTTCCCGCCGACCGGGCTGCCGGCCCCGGCCTCGCCGCACGTGCTCGGCGCCGCGATCCGGGCCTGACGCCGGACCGGGCCGGTTCGTCCCGGCCCGGTCCGGCGTGCTCAGCTCACATTCACCGTGCCGTCCGGGGCGCGGACGCAGGAGACGGTACGGGCGCCGGTGGCCGCCGCCCCGGCCAGGCACCGGCCGAGCACCTTGTGCCCGGCGGCGTTCGGGTGCCACGACTCCTGGCAGGTCTGGAAGTACGTGCCGCAGGCGTTGGCGATCCGCTGAATGTCGAGCTTGTCGAACCCGGAGAGACTGGTGACGAACGTGCCGGTCGGGCCGTCCATCAGCCGGATCGGCGTGGCCAGGGCGTTGCCCGGGCTACCGGTCGACTCGCAGAGCCGGGCCCCGTCGAACGCGCGCTGCACGTTCAGGTAGACCAGGTCGTCCTGCGGGAACTCGTTGGCGAGCGTGCCGCGCACCGAGCTGACCAGCGTGCCGAGCCCCTGCGAGAAACGGTGCCCGGGCGCCAGGCTGGCCCGGTGGATCGGGCACCCGGCCGCGTACCGCTCGGCGCCCAGCGCGCGGAACTTGTCCCGGGTGTCGTCCCGGCTGTCCTCGGTCCAGTAGCTCTGCTCCAGCTCGAACGGCAGCGGGTTGGTGTAGTCCTGGAACACCACCCGGTGCTGGCCGTCGGCGTCGATCTCGTCCAGCGTGGTGAGCAGTTGCCGCAGCGCCGTGGTGGTCTCCGCGGTGGCGGCGGCGAACTGCGCGGCGGTGCCCAGGTCGGCGTCGGTGCACGGCTTCTGCTCCACCGGCCCGCCCAGGTACGCCCAGAACTCCCACCAGCCGGTCCAGGCGTCGGCGATGAACCGGTTGGCGCACTTCTCCGCCACGCTGCCGAAGGTGAACGAGCTGTTGTTCGAGCCGAGGCCGACGAGCACCAGGTCGATGTCGTGGGTCCGGGCCACCGACCGGAGCTGGTCGAGCTGGGCGGCCACCTGCCGTCCCTTGGCCCGCGTCGACGAGGCGTTCGCGATGTCGTACGGCTGGCCGCCCGAGCAGGCCAGGTTGAACCGCGCGGAGATGCCGGGCAGGTTCGCCTGGAACAGCGAGGCGTTCGGCGATCGGTGGCAGAAGTAGGCGTTGGCGTTGGCGGCGGACCAGCCGGGGAAGCCCTGGGCCACCCCGTTGACGTCCACCACCGGCGCGTACGCCCCGGCGCCCTCGCCGCTGATGAAGCTGTCTCCCAGCGCCACCGCGGCGGTGGGCAGCGCGGCGGCAGCCGGCTGGGCGGGCGCCGCGGCGGCGGGTAACGCCACCGCGGCGAGCGCCAGCGCCGCCGCGAGCGCGGAACGACGGAACACGGACATGCCCGACCTCCCAGACATCGAAACGTGAAAGATTCTTTGGGATGGCGATCAGATCACGCGCGTGTGACGGGCGTCAATGCCCTGACACCTGTGACGGGTCGCCGGGGAAGACATCGGGCGTGCGGATCGTTGTGCCGCCTGGACGCCCCGTCCGCCCGCCGGACCGCCGTACGCGGCGGCGGCGCGGACCCGGCCGCGAGGCCGATCGCGCAACGCACCGCCCCGGTACCGCCGACCTGTCAGGGCATCCGGCTAGGCTCGCTCCGGCGCGCCGCGCCCGGCGATCATCGTGGGGGAGTCACACGGTGAACGGCACCACACCGCCGAGACCTGGGAGTACGACCAGTTGACCGCACAGCCTGAGACCCTCTACGGGGCCGACGACCTGACGCACCTGGAGGGCCTCGACGCCGTCCGCAAACGCCCCGGCATGTACATCGGCTCGACCGACAGCCGTGGCGTGGGTCACCTCGTCAACGAGATCCTCGACAACTCGACCGACGAGGGTGTCGCGGGTCACGCCACCACTGTCGACGTGATCCTGCACGCCGACGGCTCGGTCCAGGTCGACGACGACGGCCGCGGCATCCCCACCGACGTGCACGCCAAGTCCGGCATCTCCGGCGTCGAGCTGGTGCTCACCCGCCTGCACGCGGGCGGCAAGTTCGGTGGCTCCGGCTACAAGACCTCCGGCGGCCTGCACGGCGTCGGCGCCTCCGCGGTCAACGCCCTGTCCCGCCGCTTCGACGTCACCGTCCGGCGCGGCGGCAAGATCCACGCGATGTCGTTCCGCCACGGCGTGCCGGGCGTCTTCGACGGAGCCGGCCCCGACGCGCCGTTCACCCCCGGTCCCGGCCTGCAGATCGTCGGCGCGATGAAGCGCGGCCAGCGCACCGGCACCTCGATCCGCTGGTGGCACGACCCCCGCTACTTCGAGACCGGCGCCGCGCTCGACACCGAGGCGGTCCGGCTCAAGCTGCGCAACACCGCCTTCCTCGTCCCCGGCGTGGCCTACCGGCTGCGCGACGAGACCGGCGAGGAGCCGGTCGAGGAACGCTTCCACTTCCCCAACGGCCTGACCGACATGGTGGAATACCTCGCCCCGGCCGGCGACCGTCCGGTCTCCGGCACGCTGCTGGTCACCGGCGAGGGCACCTACCGGGAGAACGCCGCCGACGCCAACGGCGTCATGCAGTCCAACGTGCAGCGCCGCGCCGAGGTCGAGGTGGCGTTCCGCTGGGGCACCGGCTACGAGCGCACCGTCGAGTGCTTCACCAACACCATCCGCAACGCCCACGGCGGCACCCACCGCAAGGGCTTCGAGCGGGCGCTGGCGCGTACCCTCGCCGACGCCGCCCGCAACGCCCGCGGCCTGCTCAAGCCCAAGGAGGACGCGCCCACCCTGGACGACGTCCTGGAGGGCATGACCGCCGTGGTGCACGTGCGCATCCCGGAGCCGCAGTTCACCTCGCAGACCAAGGACGAACTGTCCACCGCCGGCATCACCAAGGTGCTCCAGGGCCTGATCGAGGCGCACCTCAAGAGCTGGCTGGACGACCGGCGCACCAAGGCCGAGGCCCGGACGGTGCTCCAGAAGATCGTCGACGCGGCCCGGGTACGGCTCACCCAGAAGCAGCAGAAGGACGCAGCCCGCCGCAAGACCGCGCTGGAGGGCGCGGCCATGCCGGCCAAGCTCGTCGACTGCCGGGCCGCGGGCATCGAGAGAAGCGAACTGTTCATCGTGGAGGGGGACAGCGCCCTCGGTACAGGGCGCCTCGCGCGGTCCTCCGAATACCAGGCGCTGCTGCCGATCCGCGGCAAGATCCTCAACGTGCAGAAGGCCAACCTCCAGCAGGTGCTGGACAACGCCGAGTGCGCCGCGATCGTGCAGGTGCTCGGCGCCGGCTCCGGCCGCACGTTCGACCTGTCCTCCCTGCGCTACGGCCGGGTCCTCATCATGGCCGACGCGGACGTCGACGGCGCGCACATCCGTACCCTGCTGATCACGCTGTTCGCCCGCTACATGCGGCCGCTGATCGAGGCCGGGCGGCTCTTCGCGGCGATGCCGCCCCTGCACAAGATCACCACGAAGGGGCGCAACCCGCAGACCGTCTACACCTACACCCAGGCGGAGATGGAGGCGACGGTCCGCAAGCTGGAGAAGGCCGGCAAGCAGATCGTCACGCCGATCCCGCGCTTCAAGGGCCTCGGTGAGATGGACGCCGACGAGCTGTGGGAGACCACCATGAACCCGGCCACCCGGGCGGTCCGCCGCATCACGCTCGACGACGTCGACGCCGCCGAGCGGATCCTCGAACTGCTCATGGGGGAGAAGGTCGAGCCCCGCCGCAACTGGCTGATCGACTCCGCCGACCGGGTCGACCGCGACGCCATCGACGCCTGACCAACGGGTTCGTCTCGGAAGGAAACCGCACCATGGCACGCCGCAAGGACGACCGCGCGAAGGCGGATCTGGCCGCCTTCGACCAGGCCGGCGCTCGCGTCTTCGACAACCCGCTGGTCACCGAGGTCTCGGACTCCTACCTGGAGTACGCGTTCTCGGTCATCCACTCCCGCGCGCTGCCCGACGCGCGCGACGGGCTCAAGCCGGTGCACCGGCGGATCCTGTGGTCGATGTACGAGCAGGGCCACCGGCCGGACCGCGGCCACGTCAAGAGTGCCCGAATTGTCGGGGATGTGATGGGAAAGTACCATCCGCACGGCGACACTGCGATCTACGACGCGATGGTGCGGCTGGCACAGGACTTCTCGCTCAACGTCCCGCTCATCGACGGGCACGGCAACTTCGGCTCGCCGGACGACGGCCCGGCAGCGGCGCGCTACTGCGTCGTGGGTGACACCCGGATCCGCCTGGCCGATGGCAGCAGCCCACGGATCGGTGATGTGGTCGACCTGCCGCCGAACAGCGAGGCGGAGGCCGATTTCGAAGTCCTCGACAAGGACGGCAAAGCGGTTCGCGTCAACAAGGTCTTCAACTCGGGCGTCCACCCGACGCTCCGGATCACGACTGAGACCGGATTCTCCCTCCGTGGTAGTGAGAATCATCTGGTTCTCTGCCTCGAAGCTCCGGTGGGTGTCCCTGTCTTCCAGTGGCGTCGGCTCGACGAGGTGACGCCGGGCTCGGTGGTCTGTATCGCGCGGAACGCATGGAAGCAGGTCGTCCCCACCGCTCGCGAATACATGCTCGGCGTGCTCGGTGGCGCCTGGGTCTCTGAAGGCTTCGCGAGCGAGTCGCGGGCAGGATTCAGCAATACCGATGAGCATTTCTTCGGCGAGGTCCTGCATGCCTACGACCAGGTCGTGGGTGGACGACGCTACGTCAGCGACCGGCACACGCGCCGAGACCGTCGCCGCATACACGAACTTGACGTCCAGGACGTCGCCGGCGGGATGGAAGCCTTCCGGGCGAGCCCACTCGCCGAGCTGATCGGTCACCAGGCGAGGGACAAGTTCGTGCCGGAGTTCGTCTGGGCAGGGGGGTGGGGCATCAAGCGGGCCTTCCTGATGGCCCTCTTCGAAGGCGACGGCGGAGTCCGCGTCGCCAACAGCAGCTTCACCATCCAGTACACCAGCTACAGCGAGCGTCTGACTCGGGAGGTCCAGGAACTGCTCGCGGAGTTCGGCGTGATCGCCTGTCGACGCCACTACACCCGGCCCAGTGGCTCGGTGGAGCACCGCCTGGTGGTTTCCGGGACGCGAAACATCAGGGCTTTCGCAACTCGTGTCGGCTTCCTCCGTACCAAGCAGGCGGTGCTGGCCAAGATGCTGCGGCATGCGCCGCTGCGCCCGCATCGGCTTAGTCAGGACCACGTCCCCTTTGTGGCCGACTACGTGCGCAGCAGCATCGACTTCGATCGTCGGGGCAGCGGACGCAAGTGGCTCACCAGCCACAACTTCGATCGTGTCGAGCGGTGGGAAACCGAACGACTCCGCATCATCGACCGCATCAAGGACACCGAGATCCTTGCCACGATCCTGCCCGTGATGGATGCGGGCTATCGGTACGAGAAGGTCGTCGCGGTCTCGCCCGACGAGCCGGCGGAGGTCTATTCCGTTCGAGTGGAATCCGCCGACCACTCCTTCCTGGCCGGTGGCTTCGTCAACCACAACACCGAGGCCCGGATGTCCCGGGAGGCGATGCTGCTCACCGGCGAACTGGGTGAGGACACCGTCGACGTCGAGCCGAACTACGACGGCTCGCTGACCCAGCCCACGGTGCTGCCGGCGGCGTTCCCGAACCTGCTCGTCAACGGCGCGTCCGGCATCGCGGTCGGCATGGCCACCAACATGATCCCGCACAACCTCGGCGAGGTCGTCCAGGCCGCCCGCTGGCTGATCAACCACCCGGACGCCACGCTGGACAAGCTCATGGAGTTCGTCCCCGGCCCCGACTTGCCGACCGGCGGGCTGCTGCTCGGCCTGGACGAGGTGCGCCGTGCGTACGAGACCGGGCGCGGCGTGGTGCGCATGCGCGGGCGGGTGGAGATCGGCCCGCTGGAGGGCAGCCGCGGCCGGCAGGCCATCACCGTCACCGAGCTGCCGTACGGCGTCGGCGCCGAGAAGGTCATCGCGGCCATCACCAACGAGGTGAACAAGACCAAGCGGCTGACCGGCATCGCCGACGTCAAGGACCTCACCGACCGGGAGAACGGCACCCGGCTGGTGGTGGAGTGCAAGGTCGGCGTGAACCCGCAGGCGCTGCTGGCCGACCTCTACCGGCTCACCCCGTTGGAGCAGTCCTTCGGCGTGAACAACCTGGTGCTCGTGGACGGGCAGCCGCGCACGCTCGGGCTCAAGGAACTGCTCGACGTGTTCCTGGCGCACCGCTACGAGGTGGTGACCCGGCGCAGCGCGTACCGCAAGCGCAAGCGGGAGGAACGCCTGCACCTGGTCGACGGCCTGCTGATCGCCCTGCTCGACATCGACCGGGTGGTCAAGCTGATCCGCGCCAGCGAGGACGCCCAGGCCGCCAAGGACGGCCTGATGCAGAAGTTCAAGCTCTCCGAGATCCAGGCGAGCTACATCCTGGACACTCCGCTGCGCCGCCTGACCAAGTACGACCGGCTGGAGCTGGAGGCCGAGCAGGAGAAGCTGCGCGGCGAGATCGCCGAGCTGTCGAAGATCCTGGACGATGACAAGGTGCTTCGGAAGGTCGTCTCCGACGAACTGGCCGCCGTGGTCAAGCAGTTCGGCGCGCCGCGGCGCACCACGCTCGTCGACGGCGACCTCAAGGAGGTGCTCGCCGCCTCGGTGCCGGCCGGCCCGCTGGAGGTGGCCGACGACCCGTGCCAGGTGATCCTCTCCGCCACCGGGCTGGTGGCGCGGACCGCGGCCGAGTCGGAGGAGGCCGCCGAGGCGCGCCGGCGCAGCGGCCGGGTCAAGCACGACGCGGTACGCGCGATCGTGCACTCCACCGCGCGGGGCCGGGTGCTGCTGGTGACCAGCGCCGGTCGCGCCTTCAAGATCGACGTGTTGCCGTTGCCGGTGCTGCCGGAGCAGTCCGGCACGGTGTCGCTGCGTGGCGGCATGTCGGCTGCGGAACTGGTGCCGCTGGAGCCGGGCGAGACGGTCGTCGGGCTGGCCCCGCTGGGGTCGTCCGCGCAGGGGTCCCCCGGGCTGGCGCTCGGCACCCGGGCCGGCGTGGTCAAGGTGTGCGCGCCGGACTGGCCGGTCCGCTCCGACGAGTTCGAGGTGATCTCGTTGCGGGACGGCGACGAGGTCATCGGCGCGACCTGGCTGACCGACGGCGCCGAGACACTGGCGTTCGTCTCCTCGGAGGCGTCGCTGCTGCGCTTCGCCGCCTCGGTGGTGCGCCCGCAGGGGCTCAAGGGTGGCGGCATGGCCGGCATCAACCTGCCCGCCGGGGCGCGGGCGGTGTTCTTCGGCGCGATCCGCACCGACGACACGGCGCACGGTGAGCCGATGGTTGTCACCTCGACCGGCGCCACGGTGAAGGTGACGCCGTTCAAGGCATACCCGGCGAAGGGCAGGGCGACCGGCGGCGTGCGCGCGCAGCGGTTCCTCAAGGGTGAGGTGGAGCTGTCGGTGGCCTGGATCGGCCCGCGGCCGGTGGGCGCGACCGCCACCGGCGACCCGGTGGACCTGCCGCCGGCCGATCCGCGACGGGACGGCTCCGGTTTCGCCGTGATGCTGGGCCCGACGGTGGTGGGTCACCACATCGACCGCGACTGACGAGCCGGCTGGGGGAGGGCGGCGGGAGACCGCCCCCTCCCGCCCCGACGCGTTGATCAAGGAGTTTGCGGACTCTTCGCGTCCTCTGCAGTCCCTAAACTCCTTGATCACCGAGGTGAGCGCGTCAGCGGACCGGGCACCCGGAGCTGCTGACGGGATCCGTGCGCTCGTGTGCCCGGCTGCACCCCCATCGCGCGTTGATCAAGGAGTTTGCGGCCTTTTCGCGCTCTCTGCAGTCCCTAAACTCCTTGATCAACGCGCCCGGGCGCTCCGGGGGCAGGGCTGCCCTAGGGTAATGGGGCACATTCCGGGTGTTTTGGCGGAAGACCTCGGCCCTGCACGGTCGATCATGAGGTTAGCGGCGACAAAACGGACACCGGGCGCCGCTAACCTCATGATCGACGTGGTTGAGGGCTGGCTGGCCCTGGCTGCGAGGGCGTCGGGCCGCTGGGGCACCCGCGCGATCTTGCACTTCGGGCCCTCTGGGTGTCCCGCTCGCGTGGGCCGGCCTCAATCGCGCGCAAAATGGTCCGTTGATCATGAAGTTGGCGGGTGTGAGTCGGACAATTTGCGCCGCTAACTTCATGATCAACGAAGCCGGGCCGGGCGGAAGGGGAGGAGGGGTGGGCGGGGTCAGAGTTCGGGGTCGGGGGACTGGCGGGACTCGGGCGTGGTGCCGCGCAGCCGCGCGATCAGGCGCATGCCGTGGTAGATGATCAGGGCGGCCGCCGTGCCCAGCGCGATGCCGTTGAACGACAGGTCACCGGCGGTCAGCGTGTAGTTGGCGGCGCCGATGATCACCGCCACCGCCGCGGTGAACAGGTTGATCGGGTCGTGGAAGTCGACCCGGCTCTCGATCCAGATCCGGGCGCCCAGGATGGCGATCAGGCCGTACAGCGCGGTGGTGGCGCCGCCGAGCACGCCGGCCGGGACGGTGAGGATCAGCGCGCCGAACTTCGGGCACAGGCCGAGCAGGATCGCCGTGCCGCCGGCGATCCAGTACGCGGCGGTGGAGTAGACGCGGGTCGCCGCCATCACGCCGATGTTCTCCGCGTACGTGGTGGTGCCGGAACCGCCCCCGGAGCCGGCCAGCACCGTGGCGACGCCGTCACCGAGCAGCGCCCGGCCCATGTCGCGGTCGAGGTTGCGGCCGGTCATCGCGGCGACCGCCTTGACGTGCCCGGCGTTCTCCGCGATCAGCACCAGGATCACCGGGATGACCAGCACGACGGCGCGCGCGTCGAAGCTCGGCGTGTGGAACTCGGGGAAGCCGACCCAGGCGGCCTGCCGCAGCCCGCGTACGGCCTGCTGGTCGAGGTTGCCGGTCAGCGCGGCGAGCACCCAGCCGACCACCACGCCGACGAGGATCGACAGCCGCGCCACGAAGCCCCGGAACAGCACAGTGGTGAGCAGGATCGCGACGAGCGTGACCACGGCGATCAGCGGCTGCGCCTTCACGCCGGTGCCGGCGCCGCCGCCGTCCCAGGCCACCGGCGCGAGGTTGAGGCCGATCAGCATGACGATCGCGCCGGTGACCACGGGCGGCATCAGCGCGTCGATCCAGCGGGAGCCGGCCACCTGCACCACCACGCCGACGAGCGCGAGCGCGACGCCCGCGACGACGATGCCGCCGAGGGCCGCGCCGATGCCGCCGTCGGTCTTCGCGGCGAGCACCGGCGCGATGAACGCGAACGACGAGCCGAGGTACGAGGGCAGCCGGTTGCCGGTGATCAGCAGGAACAGCAGTGTGCCGAGCCCGGAGAAGAGCAGCGTGGTGGCGGGCGGGAAGCCGGTGATCAGCGGGACGGTGAAGGTGGCGCCGAACATGGCGACCACGTGCTGCACGCCCACGCCGACGGTGCGCGGCCAGGAGAGCCGTTCGTCGGGCGCGACCACGTCGCCGGGGCGTACCTGGCGGCCGTCGCCGTGCAGCGTCCACGGGGACCAGCGGGAGGTGGGGGACTGGGTCATCGGTCGCCCTTCGCGTCATCGGGTGACGGGGGCGTGATCGACCCTGGGAGTTGTTTCTAGCACGTGCCCAGCGGCGATGTGGGCCCGGCCCGGGCTCAGGCGACGCCGGTGGGACGGAACTGGACGCTGACGCGGGGGCCGACCGGGCGGGTGGTCTTCGGTACCGCGTGTTCCCAGGTGCGCTGGCAGGAGCCGCCCATCACCACGAGGTCGCCGTGGCCGAGCGGGAACCGCAGGCTGCCGCCGCCTCCGCCGCGAGGGCGGAGCAGCAGCGCGCGCGGGGAGCCGAACGAGACGATCGCCACCATGGTGTCGGTGTGCGCGGAGCGGCCCAGCGTGTCGCCGTGCCAGGCCACGCTGTCGCGCCCGTCGCGGTAGAGGCACATGCCGGCGGTGACGAACGGCTCGCCCAGCTCGGGCGCGTAGTGCCGGGTGAGCGCGTCGCGGGCCGCGGTGAGCACCGGGTGCGGCAGCGGCCGGCCGGCGGCGTACCAGCAGAGCAGCCGGGGCACGTCGACAGCGGTGTCGTACATGGTGCGGCGTTCGGCCCGCCAGGGCACGTCGTGGCGCAGCGTGTCGAGCACCGCGTCGGAGCCCCGGACCCAGCCGGGCAGGTGGTCGACCCAGGCGCCCCGGCTCAGCTCGTGGCGGCGCACCGCCCCGGCGAGCGGGCCCAGGGTCGGGCCCTGCTCGGCCAGGTCGAGCATCGAAGGCTGGTACGCGACGTCGGGCACGCCGCCGATCGTACCCTGCTTAGAACAGGCGTACGACGATCAGCGCCGCAGCATCCGGCGGACCTTGCCCGGGACGGCCTGCTTGATCCGCTCCCGGAGCTGCTGCGAGCGCAGCGCGTCGATGGTCCCGGTGAGCTTGGCGTTCTCGTCGCGCAGCCGCTCGATGCGGGTCAGCAGCTCGGCCGGCGGGGTGGCGGCAGCGGGCCGGACGGCCGGCGGGAACACCGTCTCGCGGACCCGCTGGTCGAAGCGGGCGGCGCTGTCGTCGTCGTCGAACGAGATGCCGAGGTCGTGCTTGCGCAGGAACGCGGTGATGGTCTCGAAGCGGGCCTTGTGGCCCTCGGTGAGCGCGGTGTAGTCGGCCTCGGCGTAGAGGTCGGCGGCGTCCACGTCGGCCGGCACGTCGCGCATGATCCGGTGCGGGATGTCGAAGTAGCGGGCCAGTTCCAGCGTGCGCGAATCGTGCGCGAACAGGTAGCCGGGCGTGCCGGCGACGAGCGCGGTGATGGTGCCGTGGATGCGGGTGCCGAACGCGAAGTCGTACCCGGAGAGGTGGTCCATCCAGGTCCACGGGTCGACGAACATGCGCACCTTGTCCTCGACGAACAGTGGGTGCGAGGTGTGCAGCGGGATGTCGCTGCTCTGGCCGCGGTGCTCGGGCGCGTCGCCGTAGAGCAGGGTGCCGAGCGTCCGCAGGTCCTGGGGCACGTAGCACAGGTTCGGGTAGCGCTCGTGGTGGTGGCGGACCACCGAGGCCATCGAGCGGACGTACGGCGAGATGGTGAGCGCGACCTTCGACTCGGCGGTCAGCTCCGGCTGCTTCTTCGCCAGCTGGAACGTGTCGCCGTGCAGGAACATCGACGGGCAGCCGATCTGCTCCACATCGGAGAAGCCGAGCGTGTTCAGGTAGCTCGCGGTCACCTCGCCGCGTACGCCGATGCTGTGCGACCGGTCCAGCACGGCCTTGCAGAACGCGCGCACCGGCTCGTCGATCGGGCGCAGGTACTCGCGGTCGCCGTCGACGTTCGTCTGCACGCCGACACCGAGCACCACCACCGGGATCTTCAGCCGTTCGATCAGCCGGGTCAGCGGGGCGAGGCGGTGCACGAAGCTGCGACGGAAGGCGTTCGCCAGCGGTACGACGAACACGTCGTACCGCTCGTTGATCTCGTCGGCGAGGCGCGGGTCGGCCGGGGTGCGGGTCGCGGTGATCTCCGCCGCGGAGGTGGCCAGCAGCTTGTGCGCGGCGTGGCTGAAGACCAGGTTTCCGCTGTTGTCCCCGATCCAGTTGCCGGCGAACGTCTCCTCCGGCGTGAGGACGTCGAACGGGCCCTTGCGGGCGCGGAGCAGGATCCGCTGGTGCATCCGGTTCGCTCACCTTCCGTACGGCACGGCGTGCCGGCGGGCGTCGCCCGCGCGTGCAGGAACGGAAATCCTATCCGCCGTCCCTGGGTGACCCGGCGGCCGTCGGCTCGCCGGGAACGTCCCGGTACTCCGGGGTAGGGTGCCCGGAATGACCAGCGCGCCGACTGTCACCCGTGCCCCGCGCCTGCCGTCGCTGACCGGATTGCGGTGGATCGCCGCGCTGCTGGTCTTCGGTTTCCACGCCGGGACCATGGGGATCGTCGCCGAGCCGCACCTGAAGGCGGTGGTGGACAAGGCGTTCAGCCTCGGCCTGTCCGGCGTCGAGTTCTTCTTCATCCTCAGCGGGTTCGTCCTGGTCTGGTCGTACCGGGACGGGGAGCGGGCGTGGACGTTCCTGCGCCGCCGGCTCGCCAAGATCTACCCGAACCACGTGGTGACGTTCGTGGCGGCGCTGGCGGTCGCGGCCTGGTTCGCCGACCCGGTCCTGCCGTGGGCGGCGATCGGCAACTTCTTCCTGGTCCAGGCGTGGATCCCGCTGAACGGCTACTTCTACAGCGTCAACAACGTGAGCTGGTCGCTCTCCTGCGAGCTGGCGTTCTACCTGTGCCTGCCGCTGGTGGTGCCGTGGCTGCGCCGGGCCCGTACCGGGGTGCTCCGGACCGTGCTGGTCGCGGCGCCGCTGCTCATCCTGGCGCTGTGGCCGGGCCAGCAGCTCGTGCCGGAGGAGCAGCGGTGGTGGTTCACCCAGATCTTCCCGGTGACCCGGTCGCTGGAGTTCTGGATGGGGGTGGCCGCCGCCGAGCTGATGCGCCGCCACCGCTGGCGCGGACCGAACCTCGCGGTCGCCACCGGCCTGTTCGTCACCACCTGGGTGGTCGCCGCGCTGTGGATCCCGGCCGAGTTCTGGGCGGCGCTGCTCGCCGTGGCGTACCTGCTGGTCATCGCCGCGGCGGCGGACGCCGACGTGCACGGCCGGCCCACCCCCTGGCGGTCCCGGCCGATGATCTGGCTCGGTGAGGTCTCGTTCGCCTTCTACCTGGTGCACGTGCTGGTCATGGTCACCGTGCTGCGGCTGACCGGGGACTGGGGGACCGGCCTGCCCGGCTGGCGGGGGCCGCTGGCGGTGCTCGGCTTCCTGGTGCTCACGCTCGCGCTGGCCGCCGCGCTGCACCGCTGGGTGGAGGTGCCGATGATGCGCCTGCTCGGCCCGACCCGCCGGGCCCGCGCGGCGTCGCGCGCACCGGCCGTGCCGGCTCCACGCGGGCCCGCCGAGGGCGCGGCCGCCGACGGCGGCGCGCGGTCCGTCTCCGGTCCGGCCGAGGACATCGAGTACGCCGGGCGGCGTCGCCCGGACTGACACGCGCACACGACGGCCGGTCGGTCCGCGACACGCCGTGCGGCGGTGCGTCACTGGGGCTTCGGCGGTAATTTGTACCCGTGCTTCCGATCGCGCTCACCTGCCCCGTGTGGTGGGTGGCGCGCTGGACCGCCCGGATGCTCGCCAGTCTCGCCGTGGTCGTCGCCTGTTCGTTCGGCGCGGCCACGCTGCCGGCCGCCGCCGCCCCGGCCGCGCCAGCCGGCCCGGCGTACGTGAGCACGCCGACCGCCCCGCGACCGGAATCCGACCGCGCCGCCGAGCGGCAGGCCCGTCCCGACGGCGCACCCGCGCCCGCCGCACGGGCCACCGACACGCTCCCGAACGACCCGCAGCCGGTCCCGGCCGGCCGGATCACCGCGCCGGTCGGCCTGCGGGCCCCGCCCGCCCGCTGATCCGCCCACGGGCCGCGCCCGTCACCGCACCCACCGAACGTCATCCCGCACCCGCCCTTCGCCGGCCCGGCGCCCCCGCGCCGCGCCCCGACCGGCCGTGCGGAGTCTCCCGCCAGGTTCTTCCCGTGAGGTGCCGACCATGTCGCAGACCGCTCTCTACCACTTCCTCACCGCGGTCCCCGAGGCCGCCGCCATCTGGTCCTTCCTGATGCTGCTCGCGTTCGGCCTGCTCGCCGCGCTGGTGGCCCGGCCCGAGCGCGACGGCGTCGCCGAGGTAGCCGCCGATCCGGTGGACCAGGACGCCGCGCGCCGCGACGACCTCGTCCGGTACGCCGAGGAGGTGGCGGTGGCCGCCGCCGGGGCCGCCCAGACGGCCCGTCGCCGCCGGGAACGGTGGCTGGCCGCGCAGGACGAGGCGGAACGCGCCTGGACCGCGTACGACGAGGCGGACAGCGCCGCCCGCCGCCTGGCCGGGGCCGCCGCGCTGGCCGCCCCGCGCACCCCGCGCACCCCGGCGGAGTACGCGGCCCGGGAGCGCTGGCTGCACCACGCCGCCATGACGGCGCACTGGCGCGGCGACCTGTCCGCCCGGCAACTCGCCGACGTGCTGGCGCGCCGCAACGGGTGGGACCCGCGCCGGCACCCGGCCGAGCAGGAGATCGTGCTGGCCCGGGCCGTACGGGACCGGCGCCGGACCGGCTGGGAGAGCGCCGCCGAGCGGGAGCGGCAGGCGTGGCGGGACGCCGAACTGGCCGCCGAGGCCGCCCGTACGCTCGCCGCCGAGGCGTACGCGGCCACCCTGGCGGTGCGGCCCGCCCCGGTGTCCCGCGGCGTGGCGACGATCCCCCTGCCGGTCGGCGCGTCCGTCCGCAACGCCCGCTGGCGTCCGGCCCGGGTCGGCTGAGGCGACCGAATTGTTACCCGGAATGTGGTGAGCCGGCTCACCCCCGGCGCCGAAACGGGCGTGGAGCGCAGAACAGGCCAATGAGCCGCGCCATTGCCGGTCACGCGCCCGCCGTCTGTCCCCTTTTCGCCTCCCGGGCGCCGTCACCACCGCTTGTCCCATTGAGTGAAGTGAGTAACCGGCTGTTCCGAAATCCGTTACCGGGGATCATGTTTACGCAGGTGGGAGCGCTTGGCAGGGGCAGTACCCGCCGGTAGTGTCGGCGCGTCCGGTGCGGTACCCGATCGCAGAAGGCGACGCCGCGCCGACCCGCCTAATCGTGTCATCACGAACCGGGGAACCATGAGCACCATCGGGGTGAATCCGCGGCCACTGCCGCGGTAGGGCGTACTTCCCGCCCGAATCCGTCAGCTAACCCGGTCGGCGGCCACGGAAGGAGTCCCATCCTCGTGCCCACCCCTCGATCGTCCCCCCGCCTCCACGGCTCCGCGGTACCCGCGCTCGCCTGACGCGACCGGCAAACCGCCCCTGGGCGCCCGGCATCGCGGGCGTACCCGTTCCCCCGGCCCATCCGGCCTGCCAGCACGTGTGAACCCCGCCACGTGCCGGGCCGGCGTGTGCCGATCACGCCCCCCGTGGAGGATTTCGTGAAGCACCACCTGAAGCGTCAGCTGCGGCGGATCGCCACCGAACGCCCGTACCAGATCATCG
This sequence comes from Micromonospora sp. HB375, assembly GCF_017872985.1. Classification (NCBI taxonomy): domain Bacteria; kingdom Bacillati; phylum Actinomycetota; class Actinomycetes; order Micromonosporales; family Micromonosporaceae; genus Micromonospora; species Micromonospora sp. HB375. The sequence goes on from NZ_JAGGJO010000001.1 coordinate 2,379,772, forward strand.
CCGGATCGGCCGCGGCGCTCGTGCTGGCCGCCGGCGCCGGCACCGCCCTCGCCGCCGGTGAGGACGCCCCGGTCCAGCAGGAGAACACCGCCTCGGTCGCCGAACTCGGCGCACGGCTCGGCGAGCCCGCCAGCCGCAGCGAGGCGCGTATCGGCGTCCCGCCGGCGTCGCCGAGCGCCGAGCCCAGCAAGTCGCCCAGCGCCTCCCCGTCGGCGAAGAAGGCCGCGGCGGACCCGGACGTCACCAAGGCCGCGCCGAAGCCGCCGTCGAGCAAGACGCTGGACTACGACTACCAGGCGCAGATCAACTACTACTACTGCGGCCCGGCCGCCGTGCGCAACGCGCTCAGCGCCACCGGCATCGAGCGCAGCCAGGACGCCCTCGCCGGCCCGCTCGGCACCACCGAGATGGGCACCAACTCGGCCGAGGACACCACGCGCGTGCTCAACCAGCAGGTCAAGGGCAACCCGTACCGGACCCGGATGATTCCCGGCTCGGCCAGCCCGGCCCAGATGGACCGGCTCCAGGCCGACGTGGTCGAGGCGATCAGCAACGGCCGGGGGGTCGTCGCGAACGTCGCCGGCACCGCCACCGACACCAACGGCGGCTGGCACTCGTTCCCCGGCGGCCACTACGTCGCGGTGATCGGCTACAAGGACGACGGCCGGACCGTCCGGATCGCCGACTCGGCCGACCCGTCGCTGCCGTCGTACTGGCTCACCACGATCGACCTGGCGCACTGGATCGCCAGCCGCGGCTACTCCGCCTGACCGCCCCGCACCCTGCGAAGGCCGGCACCCCGTCCCGGGGCGCCGGCCTTCCCCGTCCCCGCCCGCCCCTCGCCCGCCGCCCTCTCGGCGCGCCGATCTTGGACTTGTGGCGCCTGGTATGCCCGGCTCGCCCCGCTATGGGAGGCACCACAACTCCAAGATCGGCGGCGAGGGCGAGGGCGGGCGGTTTGGGCGGGGCGGGTTCGGTCTCGCGTGTCCGGGGCGGGCGGTGGCAGACTGCGCCAATGGGCGATGCGACGGGGAACCGGCACCTGATTCTCCTGCACGGCATGGGCGCCACCGGCGAGGTGTGGCTGCCCTGGGCGCCACTGCTGGAGCGCCGCTGGCCCGGGCGCTGGCTCGCCCCCGACCTGGCCGGCCACGGCTGGTCGCCGCCGCTCGACGGCTACTCGTTCGACGCCCTGGCCCAGCGCGTCGCGGACGGGCTCGGTCCGCTCCGGCTGGGCCCGCACGACCGGCTGGTGCTGCTCGGGCACTCGCTCGGCGGGGTGGTGGCGCTGGCGCTCGCGGCCCGGCAGCGGGCTCTTCCGGTGGACGCGGTGGTGGGGCTCGGCATCAAGGCGGTCTGGTCCCCGGCCGAGCTGGCGAAGGCGAGCGAGCTGGCCGCCCGGCCGGTCACCTGGTTCGCCACCCGGGACGAGGCGGCCCGCCGCTACCTGCGCGTCTCGGGGCTGGCCGGGCTGTTCGCCCCGGACCACCCGGTGGTGGAGGCGGGGCTGCGGCGGGTCGACGGCCGCTGGCGGCTGGCGATGGACCCGGCCGCGTTCGCGGTCGGCGAGCCTCGGCTGCCCGCCCAGCTGGCCGCGACCGGCGTGCCGGTGCTGCTGGCCCGCGGCGAGCAGGACCCGATGGTGAGCGACGCGCAGCTCAAGGAGCTGGGCGTGCCGGTGGCCACCCTGCCCGGCCTGGGCCACAACGCGCACGTCGAGGACCCGGCCGCCGTGCTCGCCCTGCTCGACGCGTACCTGTAGAGCGGGGCCTACACGACGGCGCGCTGCGCCGGGACCGCCCAGTCGGCCTCCAGCTCTCGGCGGGCGGCGGCGAGGAACGCCTCGGCGTAGGCGTCGGCGGGGAAGTCGCCCAGGTAGCGGGTGCGCGCCGCCCAGCGCTGCGCGGCCTTCGGGTCGGCGTCGAGCAGGTCGGTGATCACCTGGTCCACGTTGGACATGTCGCGCCGCAGCACGTAGCCGGACGCCGCGAGCGGGAACCGCTCGACGAAGTGCTCGCCGTCGGCGCCGGTGTCGGTGACCGCGTACGGCTTGCCGGAGTAGAGCCAGTCGGAGATGACGCCGGAGACGTCGGAGACCAGCGCGTCGGCGCGGTTGACGCACTCGGTGAGCGTCAGCTCGCGGGCCGCGGCGGCGCCGAACAGGTGCGGGCGGCCGGTCTTGGCCCGGTCGGCGGCGAGCAGCTCGGTGAGCCGGGCGAGCTGGCGGGCCGAGGCCGGGTTCTTGTCGGTGTACGGGTGGGCGCGCAGGATCACCGCCGCCCCGCGGTCGATCAGCCGGCGGATCAGCGTCTCGGCCACCGGCAGCGAGCAGTAGTTGGCGTCGGCGTGGTGCCCGGTCCACGTTGGGGTGTAGAGGACCGTCGGGTGCGCCGACGCGGCGACCGGCTCCCGGCGTACCTCGATGGCCTCGACCTGGGGCCGGCCGACCACGACGAACTTGTCGGCGGGGATCTCCACGCCGGCGCGGGCGTACCTGTCGATCGCGGCCTGCCCGGCCACGAAGATCTTGTCGAAGATGGCCGAGACCGGGTTGGCGCTCGGGGCCTTGTCGCTGTCGCCGTGGTGCAGCTGCACGTGGGTGAGCTGGTTGAACCGGATCAGGTGGGCGTTCTTCGCGCCGTGGTTGACGTAGAAGGCGACGCGCAGGCTGGGCACCAGCGCCTCGTCGAGCGCCTTCAGGGTGGGGCAGAGGACCACCGGGGCGCGGGTGGCGGCGGCGACGGCCGGCAGGAGCTCCGGCTCGCGCAGCACCACCATGAACGGGCGGCCGATCCGTTCCAGGTACGGCAGCCACATGGTGACCTGGTACTCGGAGCCGGGCGGCGCGGAGAAGTGCAGCACGAACTCGGGCTGGTGGCGGCGCAGCGCGCGGCCGACCGGGCCCCCGCCGGCGGGCGGCCGGAACCGGCGCCGGGCGAGGTCGAGCGCGACCGCCCCGCAGCCGGCGCCGACGAGCAGCGCGGCGGCGAGCGCCGTGAAGGCGGGCAGCGCCAGCGCGGCGGCGAGCGCCACCACGGCGAGCAGCACCAGCAGCGCGTCACCGAGCCGGGCGGCGACCAGCGGCGTCCACGTGCGTACCGGAAGGTTCGCCGCCCGGATCTCCAGCGCGCCGGCCTGCCGCAGCGGGCCGACCAGCAGCACCAGGCCGAGCAGGACCAGCGCGGTGGCCGCGAGGGCCGGGTCGAAGCCGTCGTCGAGGCGCCGGGCGTAGCCGACGAGGATGCCGGCGGCGACGAGCACCGTCTCGGCGAGACCGTCGGCGGACGGCCGGACCCGGCGTTCCCAGGCGGTGGCGGCGAGCGCCGCGACGGCCAGGGCCAGGCCCCAGCCGGTGGCGCCGGTGAGCGCCACGACCAGGAAGGCCAGCACCGCCAGCCCGGTGGTCAGTACTCGGGCGAGCAACTTGCGGACCAGGTCACCACGCATCTGGCACGTCCCGTCGGTCTCAGGCGCCGGTGGACAGCTCGGACCGGTCGGCGCCGGGCTGCGCCGGTACGGCGGCGACCTGCTCGCCGGGGGACCGGCGCACGTCGACCACCTGGCCGGTCAGTTCGGAGATCAGCACGTCCAGGGACGCCTGCGCGACCGCCTCGGAGGAGAGCAGCGTGTGCTCCGGCTCCTCGCCGAACGCCCGCGTCCGCATCGGGGTGGCGGTGCGCTCCGGGTTGACGCAGTTGACCCGTACGCCGAACTCGGCCCACTCGTCGGCGAGCGCCTGGGTGAGGTTGACCAGCGCTGCCTTGGTGGCCGAGTAGAGCGCGTAGCGGGCCCGGCCCCGGGTGTACGAGCTGGACGTGTAGAGCAGCAGCTGGCCCTTGGTCTGCTGCAGGTACGGCAGCGACTGGCGCGCGATGGTGACCGGGCCGACGAAGTTGACGTGCAGGAGACGGTCCATCGTCTCGGAGTCCATCTCGGCGAGCGCGCCCTTCTCCAGGATGCCGGCGGTGACCACCACGTGGTCGATCCGGCCGGTGGCCTCGAACGCGGTCTTCAGCGCGGCGGTGACGTCCTCGGCGCGCTCGACGTGGGTGCCGGTGGTGGAGCGGCTGAACGGGAAGACCTGCGCGCCGTAGCCGCGGGCCAGCTCGGCGAGGTCGTGGCCGATGCCGTAGCTGCCGCCGAAGACCACGATGGTCCGGCCGGTCAGCTCCTCGGCGTAGCCGCGGTGGGTCAGCCGGGGCGCCTGGGCGGCGGCGAGCTGGAACAGCTTGTCGGCCAGGTGCACGTCGACCGGGTGGGTGACCTTGATGTTCTCGTCCGAGCCGTCGATCACCTTGATCGGCGTGCCGGGCAGGTAGCGCAGCACCACGCCGCAGTCGTCGGTGGCGGCGAAGTCGGGGTCGCCCTCGGCGCGGCGGTACGCCTCGCGGATGGTGCCGGAGCGGAACGCCTGCGGGGTCTGGCCGCGGCGCAGCCGGGAGCGGACCGGGATGTCGGTGATGCAGTCGTCCGCGTCGACCTGGATGATCGTGTCGGCGGACGGGATGGCCACGTCGACGGCCGAGTACGTCCAGAGCGCGTTCACGCACTCGCGCACGATCCGGGCGCTGACCAGCGGGCGTACCGCGTCGTGGAAGAGGATGTTGACGTCGCCCTCGCCGACCGCGTCGAGCGCGATCCGGGTGGTGTCGTTGCGGGTCTCGCCGCCCTCGATCACCTTGGTGACCTTGCGGAAGCCGGCGTCGGCGACGATGCGCCGCGCGTCGTCGACGTGACCGGTGGCCATCAGCACGATGATCTCGTCGATCTCCGGCGCGGCCTCGAAGACGGCCAGGGTGTGCTCGATGATCGGCTTACCGGCGATCTTGAGGAGCTGCTTCGGGATGCCCAGCCCGAGGCGCGTGCCGGTCCCCCCGGCGAGGATCACGGCCACCGTACGCGCGGGTCGCCAGGGTGCCGGGCTCGCCGGCGCGGCGTCCGGTGCGGTGGTGTGGTCCTGCGTCATTGCCGTACCTCACTCTGGGTGAAAGGGGATGGATCCGAAAACCTTAACGCGGACGGCGGAGCGCACCGATCCGGGCGATCCCGGGACCGGTGCGCTCCGGCGGGCTACTTCTGGCCCTCGTACGCGTCGCAGACCTCCTTGGTGGGGCCGTCCATCCTCAGGACGCCGCCCTCCAGCCAGATGGTCCGCTCGCAGGTGTCCCGGATCGAGCCGATGGAGTGGCTGACCAGGAACACGGTGCCGGCGCTGTCGCGCAGCTCGCGGACCCGCTGTTCGCTGCGGACCCGGAACTTGCGGTCACCGGTGGCCAGCGCCTCGTCGATGAGCAGCACGTCGTGCTTCTTCGCCGACGAGATGGCGAAGCGCAGCCGGGCGCCCATGCCGGAGGAGTACGTGCGCATCGGCAGCGAGGCGAAGTCGCCGCGCTCGTTGATGCCGGAGAACTCGATGATCTCCGGGGCGATCTTCTTGACCTGATCCGGTTGCATGCCCATGGCGAGGCAGCCGAGCACCACGTTGCGCTCGCCGGACAGGTCGTTGAGCAGCGCGGCGTTGACGCCCAGCAGGGACGGCTGGCCCTGGGTGTAGACCGCGCCGCGGGCCGGCGGGAGCAGCCCGGCGATGGCCCGCAGCAGCGTCGACTTGCCGGAGCCGTTGCTGCCGATCAGGCCGATCGCCTCACCCTGGTACGCGGTGAAGCTCACGCCCTTGACCGCGTGCACCTCGCGGATGTTCGGCGCCTTGGTGCGCGAGACGATCCGCTTGAGCGCGGAGACCGGTGTGGTGCCGCCGCTCGCGCCCTTGTGGATCCGATAGATCACGTGCACGTCGTCCACCACGACTGTGGGCACGCGACCCGAGTCGATCACGGGACCGGCGTTCAGCGGCAGGGTCTGCTCAGCCACGGCCGTACTCCTTCTCTCCGCGCCAGAAGTAGACGAACCCGCCGATGCCCATGACGACCGCCCAGAACAGGCCCAGCGCCCAGAGCTTCGGCGGCGAGCTGACCAGATCGGGCTGGTGGGAGTTGAGCAGCGAGAAGCGGGCCAGCTCGATGAAGACCAGCGGCGGGTTCCACTCCAGGAGGCTCGCGGCCCAGTGCGGCAGGTGCTGGCGGAACAGCGCCACCGGGTAGAGCACGCCGGAGGCGTACAGCCAGGTGCGCATCACGAACGGCATGATCTGCTTGAGGTCGGTGATCTTGGAGCCGATCCGGGCCATGATCATGGTGAGGCCGATGTTGAAGACCGTCTGGAGCAGCAGCGTCGGGGCGAGCAGCAGCCAGCGCCAGGTCACCGGCTCGCCGGTGAACAGCACGATCGCGCCCAGCACCACCATCGACATGAGCAGCTGCTGGAGCTGCACCAGCGTGACCGTGATCGGCAGCGCGGCCCGGGGGAACTGGAGCGCCCGGATCAGGCCCAGGTTGCCGGTGATCGCGCTGGTGCCGTTCGACACCGCGGTCTGGGTGAACATGAAGATGAACACGCCGGTGCACAGGTACGCGATGAAGTTCGACACGTTCCGGTTCTGCGACAGGATCACGCCGAAGATCAGGAAGTAGACCGCCGCGTTGGTGAGCGGTGTCAGCACCTGCCAGAGCTGCCCGAGCTGGGTGTTGCTCAGCGAGGACGCGACCTTCGCCCGCGAGTACGCGGTCATGAAGTGCCGGTACGCCCACAACCGGCGGGTGTACTCGCCCAGTGGTGGTCGTTCCCCGGCGACCCGCAACCCGTACCGCCGGGCCAGTTCGGCCCGGCTCAGTCCGGATTCGGGGTCGGCCACCGCGGTGTTGGCCATGATCAGGCGCTCCGATCTTTCGTGCTGATGGGGAGCAGTGCGGTGAACAGATCCAGCGTGGCCCGGCGGGGAGGAGCCGCCTCGCTGCTGAATGGAAGGTAGTCCACCGAACGTCGGGACGCAACCGTACCGTCGTTGCGCTACATTGTTCCACGTGACGACCGAGAAGAGGCGTGCCCCGGCCGGCGCGGCGGTGCTGCGCGGGGAGATCACCAGCGCCATCCGTACCGCCGTGATGCAGGAGTTGGCCGAGGTCGGCTACGGTCGCCTCTCCATCGAGGCGGTGGCCCGCCGGGCCGGTGTGAGCAAGACCGCCATCTACCGCCGCTGGCGGTCCAAGCTCGACCTGGTGCTGGACATGGTCTCCGCCGTGGCGGGCCGCAACATCCCGCTGCTGGACACCGGCAGCCTGCTCGGTGACCTGGAGATCCTGCTGCACGTGATGGCGCGTGCGCTGCGTCACCGGCTGGCCGCGCAGATCATCCCGGACCTGCTGGCCGAGGCGGCCCGCAACCCGCAGATCGCGGAGAAGCTGCAGGCCGCCCTGGACGACTACCAGCAGGCGGTGGGGCGGATCCTGATCGGCCGGGCGGTCGAGCGCGGCGAGCTGTCCCCGGACACCGACCGGCGCGCCGCCGTCGATCTCATCGTGGGGCCGGTGTACTGGCGGATGGCGATCTCCCGGGCCCCGCTGGAGCCCGCCGAGGTGCCCCGGATGGCGGCCGCGATCGTCGCCGCCCTGCGGGTAGCATGCGTGGGGCCTGTGCGCGACGAGGTGGAAGTCTGACCCGGGTCGCCCCCGGAGGGCCGTCGTCGATCATGAACAGAACGTCACATCCAGTCGGACAATCAGCGCGACCCGATTGTTTTCCTGACAGAGCGGTAGCATCCCCCGAAATGTCTCCCATGAACCACGTGTCGACAGGAGGAAGCCCCATGGCCGGGCCGCATCCAGAGTTCATTCCCCCCGCACGGCCGATCATCGGCGAGGCCGAGATCGAGGCGGCCGTCCGGGTGCTGCGGAGCGGCCGGGTCGTGCAGGGCCCCGAGGTCGCGGCGTTCGAGGAGGAGTTCGGCGACCTGGTCGGCGGCCGGCACTGCGTCGCCGTCAACTCCGGCACCTCCGCGCTGCAGCTGACGCTGATGGCGCTCGGCTTCGGCCCGGGCGACGAGATCATCGTGCCCTCGTTCTCCTTCGCCGCGAGCGCCAACGCGGTGCGGCTGGTCGGCGCCGAGCCGGTCTTCGTGGACATCGAGCCGGGCAGCTTCTGCGTCGACCCGGAGGCGGTCGCCGCCGCCGTCACGCCGAAGACCGTCGCGATCATGCCGGTACACCTCTACGGCCACCCGGCCGCGATGGACCGGATCATGACGATCGCGCAGCAGCACGGCCTCGCCGTGGTCGAGGACGCCGCGCAGGCGCACGGCGCCGAGCTGAACGGCACCCCGGTCGGCGCGTTCGGCACCGCCGGCTGCTTCAGCTTCTACCCGACGAAGAACATGCACGCCCTGGAGGGCGGCATGATCAGCACCGCCGACGCCGAGCTGGCCCGTACCCTGCGGCTGCTGCGCAACCAGGGCATGGAGCAGCGGTACGCCAACGAGATCGTCGGCGCCAACATGCGGATGACGGACGTGGCCGCCGCCATCGGCCGGGTGCAGCTCACCCAGCTCGGCGAGTGGACCGAGCAGCGCCGCGCCAACGCCAAGTTCCTCGACTCGGCGATCACCGGCATGGTCACCCCGCCGGTCGCCGACGGTGCCCGGCACGTCTACCACCAGTACACCGTGCGCGTCACCGGCAACCGGGACGCCGCCCAGGCCCGCCTCACCGAGCTGGGCATCGGCAACGCGGTCTACTACCCGACTCCGATCCACCGGCTCAAGCCGTACCTCGTGGACGGCAAGCCGGGCGCGTGGGACCTGCCGGAGACCGAGCGGGCCGCCGCCGAGGTCGTCTCGCTGCCGGTGCACCCGTCGCTGAGCCAGGCCGACCTGGAGCGGATCGCCGAGGGCGCGAACCTGGCCGGTGGTGCCCGGTGAGCGCGAGGAGTGAGTCGGGTTTGCGAGCCCCGCAGTCGCGAACGAAGGACAGCTCAGTGAGTGAAGGTCGCAAGCTGCGCGCCGGTCTGATCGGCCTCGGCGCCATGGGGCGCAACCACGCCCGGGTGCTGTCCAACCTCGACGGCGTCGAGCTGGTCGGCGTAGTCGACCCGGCCGGCGACGTGACCGGGACGCTGCGCGCGCCCGTCGTACCCGAGCTGAGCGACCTGCTCGCCCTCGGCGTCGACTACGCGGTGGTGGCCTGCCCGACGGCGCTGCACGAGCCGATCGGCATGGAGCTGGCCGCCAACGGCGTCTGTGCGCTGATCGAGAAGCCCCTCGCGCAGTCCGTCGACGCGGCGACCCGGCTGGTCGAGGCGTTCGAGGCCGCCGGCCTGGTCGCCGGCGTCGGCCACATCGAGCGCTACAACCCGGCGCTGCAGAGCCTGCGCACCCGCCTGGAGGCCGGGGAGCTGGGCGAGGTGTTCCAGGTCGTCACCCGGCGCCAGGGCCCGTTCCCGCACCGGATCGCCGACGTCGGCGTGGTGATGGACCTGGCCACCCACGACATCGACCTCACCGCGTGGGTGACCGGCCAGGAGTACACCTCGGTCTCCGCCCGCACGGTCTCGCGCAGCGGCCGGCTGCACGAGGACATGGTCGCCGTCGTCGGCCAGCTCGCCGACGGCACCATGGTCAACCACCTGGTCAACTGGCTGAGCCCGCTCAAGGAGCGGTCCACCGTCGTCACCGGCGACAAGGGTTGCTTCGTGGCCGACACGCTCACCGCCGACCTCACCTTCTACGCCAACGCCGCCATCGACACCGAGTGGGAGGCGCTGCGCGCGTTCCGCGGCGTGGCCGAGGGCGACATGGTCCGTTACGCCATCCCGAAGCGGGAGCCGCTGCTGGTCGAGCACGAGCGGTTCCGCGACGCGGTGGAGGGCAAGCAGAGCGACATCGTCACCCTGCGGCAGGGCCTGCGTACCGTCCAGGTCGCCGCCGCCCTGCTGGAGTCCGCGTCCGACGGCCGTACCGTGGCCGTGGGCCCGGCCGCCGCCGACCGGGACGGGCGCGGCCTGCAGCCGACCCCGGCCTGACACCGGCCCGGCCGGGCGTCACCGACGCCCGGCCGGCCCGGTCAGTCGATCCCCAGCAGACGGTCGAAGCACGCCGCGTTCACCGACCAGTCCCAGGTGGCCGAGGCGTGCTTGGCCGCGGCCTCGCCGGCGGCCCGCCAGACCTGCTCGTCCGCGGTGACCGCACGGACGCGGGCGGCGGCCTCGGCCGGCGTCGCGACCACCCAGTCGGCCGGGAAGACGGTACGCGCGCCGTGTTCCCCGCCGGCGAAGAACGGCCAGTCCCGCACCACCGGCACCGCCCCGCTCGCGGCGCCCTCCACCACGGCACAGTGGAAGCTCTCCCGCACCGAGCTGCTGAGCACCACGCCGATGCCGGTCAGCACACCCGGCACGTCGTCGGTGTGGCCGAGCCGGGTCACCGCGCCGGAGGGCGCCAGCTCGGCCAGCTCCGTCTCCAGCGCCGCCGCGTAGTCGCGCGCCGCCCGGCTCATCCCGGTGTCGATGCTCCCGCCGACCAGCAGCAGGCGGTACCGCTCGTCGGCGGCGCGCAGCAGCCGCAGCACCTCGATCGCCCACCGCGGGTCCTTGGCGACCGCGCTGGTGCCCACCAGGCCGAGCGTGAACCGGGCCGCGGAGTCCTTCGGCCGCGCGAACGGCGCCAGGTCCATCGCGTTGCACAACACGTGGGTACGCGGCGCGTGCGCGCCGGTGAGCCCGGGCGCCACCCGGAGCGTGAAGTCACGCAGGTGCTCGGAGACGAAGACCACGTCGTCCACCCGGCTGAAGTCGATCAGGTTCGGCCACCTGCCGAACGCCTCGTAGCTGTGCAGCCGGACCACCACCCGGGTGTCGCCGGGGTCGACCAGGCCGACCATCACAGCGGTCGCCACGGCCCAGTCGACGAACACCGTGTCGGCCCAGTCCAGGTGCGGGCGCAGCCAGGCCTCGACCTGCCTGCCGTACTCGGTGTCGCGCAGCAGCGCCTCGGCGGTCATGCGCCTGGACTGCCGGATCAGCGGCCCGGCCACCGGGTCGTCGTCCAGCCGCACGTAACGCAGCTCCACATCGGGGTGGGCGGCGTAGCGCTCCCGGATCGCCTGCACGAAGTGCGCGCTTCCGTTGAGCAGCAGCAGCACCCGTTGCGGCCGGTCCGTCGGCGGCGGCGCGGCCGGCTGCCGGCGGCCGCGCGGCGTCAGCAGCGCCCGACCCACGGCGCTGCCGTGCAGCGGCGCGAGGAACGCCGCCGGATCGTCCGCCAGCGGCGAGTCGAGCTGGTCGAAGTGGATCACCCGGTGGAACTGGGTGTGCAGCACCCGGTGCAGCCGCCGGGCCGCCGCCTCGCCGTCACCCCGGGCGTACGCCCGGTCCGCCTCGGCCAGGTCGGCCTCGACGGCGGCAGTCAGGTGGGCCGGGGTGCGTCCCTCGGCGATCTCGTCGGCGGCCTCCTGCGCGAGCAGGTCGGCACGGGCGGCCGGGCCCACGCCACCGGCCACCGCGACCAGCGCGGCCCGGGACTCCGCCGCCGGCCAGCCGGCCCGGACCATGCCGGCGCGCAGGCGGCGGGCCAGCGACGACCGCGCGCCGGCCGGCAGCAGCGGCGCGGCCGCCAGGCCGTGGATCAGACGGGCCGCCGCGCGGTGACGCACCACCCGGGGAGCGGTGACGCGACGGAGCACGCCGGCTGCGAGCTTGCTGCCCATCTGGGCTGGGTCCTTCCGATCGCGGAGGCTGGCGCCGCAACGCCGACCCGCGTGGTCGGCGAGCGCGGTTCGTGCATGTTAACGTGGCGCGGTCCCTACTTGCGGCGAGGAAGGTTCGGGTGCCGGCAACTTCAGCACGGGACGTCGTCGTCCTCACGCCCTGGTTCCCGACCCGCGAACTGCCCTTCCGCGGCTCGTTCGTCCAGGCGATGGTCGACGCGACCGCACCGGTTTCCGACCGGATGACCGTCTATCACTGCGACGCCTGGGTGGCCGCCCTCGATCCGGCGGCTGAGCGCCGGGTCAAGGACGCCCACCGCGTCCTGCTCGGCCACGCCCGGCACCGCACCCCGACCGTCGGCGGCGCCGACCTGGTCTACGTCCCGGTGCCGGTGCCCCGCGGGCTGGGGCACGCGGAGATCGCCGACCGGCACGACGAGGCGCTGCGCGCGGCCCTCGGCGGCCGTCCGCTCACCGCACCGGTCGTGCACGCCCACGTCGGGCTGCCCAGCGGCTGGGCGGCGATCCGCAACGCCGGCCCGGACACCCGGGTCTACGTGACCGAGCACGCCAGCTTCCTGGACAAGGTGCTCGAGACCGCCCGCGGCCGGGAGATGTACGACGAGGTGCTCGACCGGTGCGCCGGTTTCCTCGCCGTGGGCGAGGGCGTCCGGGCCCCGCTGGTCGAGGCGTTCCCGCACCACGCGGACCGGATCGGCGCGATCGCCAACCCGATCTCCTTCGACCGGCCCCGCCCGACGCCGATCACCGCGCTGCGCCGGTGGCTGTTCGTCGGCGCGCTCTCCGAGCTCAAAGGCGTACCGCTGCTGCTGGAGGCGTTCGCGCGGTGCCGGCAGGACGACCCGGCACTGACGCTGACGCTGGTGGGGGAGGGCGCGCTGCTGGCGAGCCTGACCGCCCGGGCGGCCGAGCTCGGGGTGGCCGACGCGGTCACGTTCACCGGGGCGGTCCCGCCCGAGCGGGCGCTGGAGCTGATGCGGGAGCACGACCTGCTGGTGCACCCGAGCCGCCGCGAGACGTTCGGGGTGGCGGTCATCGAGGCGATCGCGGCCGGGCTGCCCGTCCTGGTCACCCGCTGCGGCGGTCCGGAGCGGACGCTGGCCGGCATCGAGGACGCCGCCGGTCAGATGATCGACGTGACAGACGACCCGGAGACGATCGTCGCCGGATACCGGCGGCTGCGGTCCCGGTTCCCCGACGACCTCGAACCGGCCCACGCCCGTAAGGCGCTCGCCGACCGGTACGGCTACGCCGCCGTCGCCGAGACGCACCGCCGCCTGTGGTTCTCCGACGAGGCCGACCCGGCGGTCTGACGCCGGGCGCCGCAGCTGATGGAGTGAGATGCACGTCCTTTTCCTGTCCGTCGGGTCGGTCCGGCGGCGCGCGGTCGTGGAGGAGTCCCGCCAGGTGATCGCCGACGGGGGCGCCGCCACCGTGGTGGTCGACAAGATGGGCCCCTGGAGTCGTGAGACGTTCGCCACCGGCGTGCGGGTGATCGACCTGGCCGCCCTGCAACGTCGGCTGCCGGCCGACCGGGTCGAACAGGCGGCGCTGTACAAGGCGCCCCGCAAGCTGCTGCGGACCATCGGCCGCGGTCCGCTGCGGAAGGTGTCGAAGCGGGCCGAGCGGGCGTTCCAGCGGCGCCTCGCCGACCCGGCGCACCGGGCGTTCGTGCGGATGCGCGGCGACCAGCGTGACCGGCTTCTCGCCCGGGCCTGCGCGCGTCCCACGGTGGATGTGCTCGTCGTCACCGATCCGGTGGCGATGCCGTACGCGGTGCGCCTGCTGGAGCGCCGACGCGGTCACGCGAGCCCGAGAGTCTGCTTCAGTTACGACTACTCTGGAGTGGCGACCGATGGCCAGAACCGACCCGACCCGGATTCCGCCCAGGGGGACAATCCATGACGCGCCCGACGCGCCGACCGCGCATCCTGTACCTGTCCTTCTACTTTCCGCCGTCGCGGGCCAGCGGCGTGTACCGGGCCCGGGCCACCGCGAACTACCTGGCCGAGCACGGTTGGGACGTGACCGCCTTCGCGTCGCCGCTGTCGTTCCTGCACCGCGTGATCGGCTCGGTCGACGAGCAGCTGGCCGAGACCGTGCACCCGTCGGTCCAGGTGGAGCGGCCCAACATCAGCCACTTCGCCTGGGAACGTGACCTGCACGCCTACGGCCGGTTCCGGGGCATGTCGCCGATCCTGGCCCGCAACCTCTACAACTTCGGGTTGAAGAAGTTCTTCCCCGAGCACTACCTGTCCTGGGCGCTGGCGTCGGTGCGCAAGGCGCTGCGGATGCACGCCCGGCGGCGCTTCGACGTGGTGCTCGCGACCGGCAACCCGTTCGCCTCGTTCGCCGCCGCCTGGATGATCCACAAGGCCACCGGCGTGCCGTTCGCCGTCGACTACCGCGACGCCTGGACGCTCAACATGTTCACCGAGGAGCCGGGGTACGAGCCGGGCCACCCCGCCTGGCGCTGGGAGCGCCGGATCCTGCGCGACGCCTCCGCCTCGATCTTCGTCAACCAGCCGCTGCTGGCCTGGTACGCCGACCGCTACCCGAACGCCGCGGACCGGATGATGGTGGTCCCCAACGGCTGGGACCCGGATCTGCTGACCCAGCTCGACGCGCCCACGCCGCCGTCCGAGTCGGACCGTGACCGCCCGCTGCGCTTCTCCTTCCTCGGCACCATGAACAGCACCCAGCCGGTGGAGCAGATGGCCGAGGCGTTCCAGATCGCCCGGCGGCATCCCGACCTGGCCGACGCGGAGCTGAACATCCACGGTCACCTCGGCTACTTCAAGCAGGGTAAGACCGACCTCATCGCGCGGCTCGGCCTGGTCGAGGGCGAGCAGGGGCACGCGCTGCCCGAGTACGGCATCCACTACCGGGGCCCGGTCTCCAAGACCGAGGTCGGCAAGGTCTACCAGGACAGCGACGTGCTGGTCTTCCTGGCCGGCGGCGCGCGGTACGTCACCTCCGGGAAGATCTTCGAGTACATGGCGAGCGGCAGCCCGATCGTCTCGGTGCACGCGCCCGGCATCGCCGCGCAGGACGTGCTGGCCGGCTATCCCCTCTGGTTCAACCCGGAGAGCCTCGACGTGCACGACATCGCCGAGTCGATGATCGCCGCCGGCAAGGCGGCCCGGGACATGTCGGCGAAGCAGCGTGCCGAGGCGCGCGCGCACGCCGACACGTTCACCCGGCAGGCGGTCACGGCGCCGCTGGAGGCCAGGCTGCGCTCGATGGTGCGGCGCAAGATCGAGGCGGGAAGGATCGCATCGTGACGTTCGACGACGCAGCCGGCAACCAGCCGCCCACCGCGGGCGCGTCCCGCACGCCGCGGGCGCTGCTGCTGGCGTTCAACCACAAACCGCACGAGAAGGTCGTGGCGCTGGCCGAGCGGCTCCTCGACGAGGGCGCCCGGCTGGACGTGGTGGTCCTCAGCGACACCAACTGGGCGGACCTGGCCGGCCGGCCCAACGTGCGGCTGTTCACCCTCGGCGCCGCCGAGAAGCGGCATCCGCTGCTGCGTACCGAACGGATCGTGGTCACCAGCGGGCCCCGGCGGGTGGCACGCGGGCTGAGCCGGCTGGCCGGCGGCGGCACGGCGAGCGGCCTCAGCCGGCGGCAGGAGCGCCTGAGCCGGGCGTTCCACAAGCGAGTGTTCATGAAGGCCTACTCGAACGTGCGCCCGCTGGTGCTGTCCCGGCTGGCCGACAAGCGGCTGTCCGAACTGGACCTGGAGCGCGACCCGGTCGACCTGATCGTGGCCTCCGACGCGCTGTCCATCACGCTCGGCTGGCGGCTGGCCCGCCGCTTCCCGAACGTGGTCGCCACCACCTCGCTCGACCCGCCCCCGTTGGCGCAGCTCACCGCGGCGGCCTGACGCCGCCTGCCGCACCACGTGAAGCGGCCCGCCGGCACCGTCGATCGCGACGGCGCCCGGCGGGCCGGTCCGATTTCAGCGGGCGTGCTCGGCGAGCACCCGGACCACGTTCTCGGCCGCGCGGCCGTCACCGTACGGGTTGCCCCGCGCGGCGGCCGGCCGGGGCCGGGTGGCGGTCCGCACCCAGCCGTCGGCACCCAGCGCGGACGGGTCCGGAACCAGCCGGTTCCAGTCGTCCGCGAGGGTCTCCACCCACTCCGTCTCCGGGCGCAGCGTGGTGCAGGGCCGGTCCAGCAGGTACGCCTCCTTCTGCAGGCCGCCCGAGTCGGTCACCACACCGACGGAGCCGAGCACCGCGGCCACCATGCCGCCGTACGGCAGCGGCCGGCCCACGTGCAGCGCGCCGCCACCCAGCTTGATGCCGTGCTCCTCGGCGCGGGCCAGCAGGCGCGGGTGCGCCAGCAGGGCGACCGGCACCGGCAGCTCGGCGAGCGCGCCCACCAGCGCAGCCAGCCGCTCCGGGTCGTCGGTGTTCTCCGCCCGGTGCAGCGTGGCCAGCAGGTACGGGGCGTCCGGGTCGATGCCGGCCGGCAGCTCGGGACGCGGCTGGTCACCGGCCAGCACGGCGTCACGGACCCGCAGGCACACGTCGACCATCACGTCGCCGACCAGCACGGAACGGGCGGCCAGGCCCTCGGCGGACAGGTGGCGCACCGCCTCCTCGGTGGGCGCCAGCAGCAGGTCGGCGCAGTGGTCGGTGAGGACGCGGTTGTGCTCCTCCGGCATCCGGCGGTTGAACGAACGCAGCCCCGCCTCCAGGTGGGCCACCGGCAGGTGCATCTTCACCGCGGACAGCGCGCCGGCCAGCGTGGAGTTGGTGTCGCCGTACACCAGCACCCAGTCGGGTCGTTCGGCCGCGAGCACCGGATCGAGGGCGGCCAGCGTCTTGCCGGTCTGCACGCCGTGGCTGCCGGAACCGATGCCCAGGTGCACGTCCGGGTCGGGGATGCCGAGCCCGGAGAAGAAGACGTCGGAGAGGTCGGCGTCGTAGTGCTGCCCGGTGTGCACGATGACGTGCTCGTGCTCCGTGGCGGCGAACGCCGCGGCGATCGGTGCGAGTTTGACCAGCTGGGGCCGGGCGCCAACGATGCTGACGACCTTCATGTGGGTGATCCCTCCGATTGACTGTCCGTCCGACCGGGGCGGCGTCCGTGGGCGCCCCGCGGAACCGGCTGCGCCGGCCGGTGAGGGGAACCCCCACGCGGGCGATCCAGGCTAACATCGGGGCATTCCGCTTCTGGACGCCGACAAGGCCGGCACGAGCGCGAGGAAATCCCGTCATGGTCGAGTCGTCGGTCGTTCAAGAGCGCCCGCAGGAGCCGGCTGAGCCGCCCGCCGCCCGGCGGCCGCGTCCCCGGCCGCGCCCCGCGCAGCTCGTGCTCGCGGGCCTGGTCGTCGCGTTCGTCGCCGCGCGGCTGAGTATCGCCGCGCGGGCCGAGGCGTTCCGCACCTTCGACACCCGGTCGTACGCCGGGCTGCTCGACGGGCCGAACCCGACCGCGACGCTCTCCTTCACCGGGCACGCGCCGCGACTGTGGGGCACGCCGCTGCTCTACACGCTCGCCGGCAGCGATCCGGCCCGCGCGTGGGCGCAGGCCCTGATCAGCACCGCGGCGTGGGTGGTGCTCGTGCTGGCGCTCTGGACGATGCTGCGCGGCACGACCGCCCGGGTCTGCGCCGGGGTCGCGCTGTTCGTGCTGGCGCTGACCCGCGCGGTCTACGTGTGGGACCACACGCTGACCGCCGAGTCGCTCTCCATCAGCCTCGGCCTGCTCGCGTTCGGCCTGCTGGTGCTCTGGGTACGCCGGCGCTCGTGGCCGCTGCTCGCCGCCACGGTCGTGGTGACCGTGTGGTGGATGTTCGTCCGGCAGGACATGCTGCTGTTCATCGCGCTGGTGCCGGCGGTGCTGGCGGTGCTGGCGTGGCGCAGCCGCCCGCACCGCTGGGCGGCGGTGGTGGCGCTGGTCGCGATCGGCGCCGGGCTGGGCTGGAACGCGGCGCTGCTCGGTCCCACCGACGAGACGTTCGCCAGGTGGAGCGCGTCGGGCCGCTCGCAGACCGACGAGACGTTCCTCTACCGGCTGATGGTCGAGGTGCAGCGCGACCCGGAGATTCGGCAGGTCTACCACCGCGAGCTCGGCATGCCGCGGTGCGTGGCGATCGAGGACCCGAGCCTGGTCCGGCGGTGGAACGTCCGCAAGTTCTCCGAGGCGTACGCGAACTGCCCCGAACTGCAGCGGTGGGCCGAGGAGCACGAGATGGCAATCGGCTTCCGGTACGCGATGGCCGAGCCGGATCACTACCGCGAGATCATGGTCGGCCGGATCCTGCCGATGGCGCTGGGCAGCACCGAGTTGCACACGTACGGCCGCCCGGTGTCGATGCTGCCGGACGCGGTCGAGAGGGTCTGGTACCCGCGCCGCGACCTGGTGCTTCCTCTGCTCGCCGGCGCCGTCGTGGCGACAGTGCTGGCGTGCGTGCTCACCGGCGCGGTCCGCCGGCGGCCGTGGCTCGTCCTGGCCGGCGTGCTCGGTGTGGTGGTGAGCCTGGTCAGTGTGCTCGCCAGCCTCATGCTGTCCGCCGGGGAGTACAGCCGGTTCGGCATCCAGGAGGCGATCTACCTGCGGATCAGCCTGGTGGTGCTGGCCGTGGCGGCGCTCGACGCGGCGCTGACCAGGCCGTGGAGACGCGCCGGGCGGGCGGCCCGGGGGGTGCCGGGCGACGACGCCGCGCAGCCGTAAACTCCTGCCTCATGACCGTTCCGGACACCCGTCCCACCGACCCCGCTGCGGCCACTCCCGGCGACACCTCGCCCGGCGACACGGAGGTCCGCCGGGCGCCGGAGCCGGCGGAGACCGGGACGGACGACGGCGGCCGCACCGAGGCCGGCGACGGGACCGGCGAGCGGCCGGTCCGGCGGTGGAGCCGGTGGGACGGCGTCGTCGCGGCGGTCTACCTGGCCTGGGCGCTCCTGGTGACCGCCCGCGGGTGGCGCAACCCGGACGGACGCCTGCTCGGCAGCCGCCCGGACGACCAGGGATTCAACGAGTGGATGCTGGCGTACGCGGCGCACGCGGTCCGGCACCTGGAGAACCCGTTCTTCACCACCGCGCAGAACGCCCCCGACGGCGTGAACCTGATGACCAACGTCGGCATGCAGCTGCCCGGGATCCTGCTGTCGCCGGTGACGCTGCTGTTCGGCGCCCCGACGGCGTACGTGCTGCTGATGACGCTCAACCTGGTCGGCACCGGCTACGCCTGGTACCACGTGCTGTCCCGGCACGTGGTGCGGTCCCGTGCCGCCGCGTTCGTCGGCGGCCTGTTCTGCGCGTTCGCGCCGGCGTTGGTGTCGCACAGCAACGGGCACCCGCACATGACCGCGCAGTGGCTGGTGCCGCTGATCGGCTGGCGGGTGCTGGCGCTGGCCCGGGGCGGCCGGGTGCTGCGGGACGGGCTGGTGCTCGGCGCGCTGATCGCGGCACAGTTCTTCATCAGCGTGGAGATCCTCTTCCTGCTCGCGCTCGGCTGCCTGCTCGCCGCGCTGGCCCATCTCGCGCTGGCGCCGAAGGTCGCGTTGCGGCGCGCCCCCCGGCTGCTGGGCGGGCTGGGGGTGGCCGGCGCGCTGGTCGCTGTCGTCACCGCGTACCCGCTGTGGATGCAGTTCTTCGGGCCGCAGCACCGGATGGGGCACCCCGGCGGCCCCGACGTCTACGCCCTGAAGCTCGGCTCCTACGTGCGCTACGCGACCGAGTCGATCGCCGGCAGCCCGACCAGCGCCGGCGGGTGGGGCCCGAACACCACCGAGCAGGTCAGCTTCTTCGGCTGGTCGCTGGTGGTGGTGGCGGTCGCCGCCGCGTGGTGGCTGCGCAGGGAGGTCACCGTCCGGGTGCTGACCCTGGTCGCCGTGGTGTGCGCGCTGCTGTCGATGGGCACCACCTGGACGTGGGGCACCGAGCGGACCACGATCCCGGCGCCGTTCGCGTTGCTGCAGCACCTTCCGGTCTTCGACGCCGTGGTGGTGGCCCGCTTCGGGTTCATCACCACCATGGCCGTGGGTGTCCTGCTGGCGCTGGCTCTGGACCGGGTGGCGAGTCTCGCGCGTGACGGGGACCGGCTGCCGGCCCGGATCGCTGTCGTCGCGGTGGCTGCCGCGCTGGTGCCGATCCTGCCCACCCCGCTGCCGGCCCAGGGCCGTCCCGCGGTGCCGGACTTCGTCACCGCCGGCACCTGGCGTGACCACGTGGCCCCCGGCCGCACCCTGGTGCCGGTGCCGGTGGCGAACATGACCTCGGTCTACTGGGGCTCGGCGGCGCTGGCCGAGTTCGCGGTCCCGCAGGGCTACTTCCTCGCCCCTACGTCCAAGGACGACCCGACCGGGCGGTGGGGCGTCGAGCCGCAGCCGACGGCGAAGCTGCTCACGCTGGTCGCGGAGGGCAAGCGCGGCACCGACGTGACGCCGGCTGAGGTCGCCCAGGCCCGCGCCGACGCCCGCTACTGGCGTGCGGACGCGGTGGCGCTGCCCAAGCACCGCCGGCAGGAAGACCTGCGCGTGGTGCTCGACGCCCTGTACGGGCCGGGCCGCCAGGTCGACGACGTGTGGCTCTGGGACGTGCGGCCGTTCAGCAACTGAGCGGCGCGCCTACGGCGACCGGTTCCAGATGATCAGGACGTAGCCGCCGAAGTAGGCGGAGACGATCAGCAGCGGGGTCAGCACGGTGACGGCCCGGGCCCAGCCGGCCCGGGCCAGCGCGACGGCGACCGGCAGCAGGAGCGGGAACGCGGGCAGCAGGAAGCGCGCCTTCGCGTGGTAGTAGCCGGCCGCGCCGAGCGTGGTGAGCAGGATCAGGCCGCTGTAGAGCAGGAGCTGCCAGGGCTGCCGGTCGAGGGCGCTGAGCACGAACAGCGCCAGCGCGATCAGCACCACGAGCGTCACCACGTACATGGTCAGCGCCGTGGGCTGCGCCAGTACGCGCTGCGCCACCCGGACCGTGTCGGCGCCGAAGTCGAAGGTGGTGCCCCAGCCGGCGTCCTGGATGTGGAACCAGCCGTCCGGCCGCCCGGTCTGCCAACCCACCCAGGCCAGGTACCCGACCCAGCCGGCCGGCGCGATCACCAGCGCGGCCCACGGGCGCCAGCCGTCGCGGCGGCGCAGCGCCGCGATCAGCGCCGCGAGACAGACCACGGCGAGCAACGCGGAGCCGGTCGGCCGGGTCAGTCCGGCGCACAGGCTGAGCACGGCGGCGAGCAGCCACGAGCGGCGCAGCAGCGCGTACAGGGACCAGGCGGCGAACGCGGTGAAGATCCCCTCGCTGTAGCTCATGTTCTGCACGATGCTGTGCGGCAGCACGCCCCAGAGCACGGCGAGCAGGATGCCGACGCGGCGGTCGTACAGCCGCTCGCCGACCGCGAACAGACCCCAGGCGGCGGCGAGCGCGGCAACCGCGGCGACCGCCAGCGCGGTGGCGCGCGCGCCGAGCGGGGTCAACGGCTCCAGCGCCCCGACCAGGCGGGGATAGAGCGGGAAGAAGGCCATGTCGCTCTGGACCCGGGCGTAGCCGTCGTAGCCGTCGCGCGCGATCCGCAGGTACCACACGCCGTCGGACCCGGTGAGCAGCGCGGCCGGCCGGGCCCCGGTGGCGCGGGCCCAGAGCCAGAGCGTGACCAGCCCCACCGCTCGCACGGCGACGTAGCCGACGAGCGCGGGCAGGGCGTTGCGGAAGGCGGTCGCCAGCCGGTGCCCGAAGGAGGCCCGGTGCTGGGAAACCGTCTCCGCGGGCGGCTGTTGGCCGCGCGTCGGTGCGGTCATGCGTGGTCCTGTCCGAGTGATCTTCGCCCCCGGCGTCGGCGTCCGGGGCGTCGGCGACCGGCGGGAGCGCTCGCCCGGGAGCCGGGTGCAGGGTAGCAACGGCGACACCGGCTTCCCGGCACGGCCGGGCATCGGCCTCCCGCGCCGCGCTTGTCGTACACTCGCTCGGGTCGCACGTGCGACAGTGGTTGACACGGAGACGGACGGGCATGGGTTCTGACGGGGCGGTCTCTGCGGCGGACCTGGGGGCGGCAGCCGCGGCACGGGGCGCCGTCACGATCGACACCTCGGCCCGGACGGCGGCCGGGCGGTGAGCCGACCGGACGTCACGGTCGTCGTCGCGGTGTACAACACCATGCCGGACCTCACCACCTGCCTCGAGTCGCTCGTCAACCAGACGATCGGGCACGACCGGCTGCAGATCGTCGCGGTCGACGACGGCTCCACCGACGGCAGCGGCGCGGAGCTGGAGCGGTTCGCGGCGGCGTACCCCTCGGTCCTGAGGGTGGTGCACCAGCCCAACTCCGGCGGGCCGGCCGCCCCCAGCAACCGGGCGCTGGACCTGGCCACCGGCCGGTACGTGTTCTTCATCGGGGCCGACGACCACCTGGGCCGCGAGGCGCTGGAGCGGCTGGTGTCGGCGGCCGACCGGTGGGGCTCGGACGTGGTGCTCGGCCGCATGGTCGGCGTGAACAAGCGCTACGTGCACCAGGAGATCTACGACCGGACCCGGTCCGACATCGACCTGTTCGACTCGCCGCTGCCGTTCTCGCTGTCGAACACGAAGCTGTTCCGGCGGGACCTGATCGAGCGTCACCACCTGCGCTTCCCGGAGGACATGGCGGTCGGCAGCGATCAGCCGTTCACGTTGGAGGCGTGCCTGCGGGCGGCCCGCATCTCGGTGCTCGCCGACTACGACTACTACTTCGCGGTCAAGCGCCTCAACTCTACGAACATCACCTACCGCAGCGACCATCTCGCCCGGCTGGAGTGCGTGGAGCGCATCGTCCGGTTCGTGGCCGACATGGTGGAACCGGGGCAGCGGCGCGACGCGGTGCTGCGGCGCCACTTCGCCTGGGAGATCGCGAAGCTGTTCCGCCCCGACTACCTCAAGCTCGACGCCGAGACCCGGGAGCAGGTCCGGTCGCGGGTCGGCAAGCTGGTCCGGGAGTACCTCACCGACGGCATCCGCGACCGGCTCGACGCGGCCACCCGCGTGCTCGTCGGCACGGCCGCGTACGGCCGGCCGGAGGACCTGGTGGCGATCATCCGGCTGACCGCCGCCGACGGCCTGCCCTCGACGGTGGTCCGCGACCAGCGCTGGTTCGCCGCGTTCCCGGGCTTCGGTGAGGCGGGTGGCCTGAGTGACGAATGGTACGAGTTGGAGCCGGCGGCGAGCCGGTGGCTCGCCGCGCTGACCGCGGTTTCGGTACGCTCGGTGACCGGGCCCGACGGTGACCGGCGGGTGCAGATCCTCGCCCGCAGTCCCCGGCCGGATCTCGCCGACCTGGTCGGCGGGGACATGTCCGTGCGGGTGGGTGAGGCGGAGGCCGCCGTGCGGCTGCTGCCGGCCGACCCGATGGGCACGACTGTGGAGGCCACGTTCCGGCTCCCGGATCTGGCCGCCGACCTCGGTCCGGCGGGAACGACCCGGGCGGTCCGGGTCCGGGTGGCGGACAGCGCCGCCGTCCCGGTGCGGGGGTTCCGGCCGCCGCTGATCCACCGGGTGGTGTACCGCGACGGCACCCGACTGCATCTGGTCACGATCAACAACAACCACAAAGGTCACTTGGCGTTCACCGTCTGGCCGGTGACGCTTCGCCGGGTCGCGGCCCGTCTTCGGCGCCGGCTCCCCCGAGGAGGAAAGTAGTTCATGAACATCTGCGTCGTCGCGCTCGGCAAGATCGGTCTGCCGCTGGCCGTGCAGTTCGCGTCCAAGGGGCACCGGGTGATCGGCGCCGACGTCTCCGAGCGGGTCGTCCAGCTGGTGAACGACGGTGCGGTGCCCTTCCCGGGCGAGGCCGACCTGGACGTCAAGCTGAAGGAGACGGTCGCCGCCGGCCTGCTGTCGGCCACCACCGACACCGCCGCCGCGGTCGCCGAGTCGGAGGCGGTCGTCGTGGTCGTGCCGCTGTTCGTGGACGCCGAGGGCGTGCCGGACTTCGGCTGGATGGACGACGCCACCCGGGCCATCGCCCGTGGGCTGAAGCCGGGCACGCTGGTCAGCTACGAGACCACGCTGCCGGTCGGCACCACCCGCGACCGCTGGGCGCCGATGCTCGCCGAGGGTTCCGGCCTCACCGCCGGCACCGACTTCCACCTCGTGTTCAGCCCCGAGCGGGTGCTCACCGGCCGGGTCTTCGCCGACCTGCGCCGCTACCCGAAGCTGGTCGGCGGCATCGACGAGACGTCGGCCGCGCACGGCGTCCGGTTCTACGAGGCGGTGCTCGACTTCGACGAGCGGCCCGACCTGGACCGCCCCAACGGCGTGTGGGACCTCGGCTCGGCCGAGGCGTCCGAGCTGGCCAAGCTCGCCGAGACGACCTACCGGGACGTGAACATCGGCCTGGCGAACCAGTTCGCCCGCTTCGCCGACACCGTGGGCGTGGACGTCACCAAGGTCATCGAGGCGTGCAACACGCAGCCGTACAGCCACATCCACTCGCCGGGCATCGCGGTCGGCGGCCACTGCATCCCGATCTACCCGCGGATGTACCTGTGGAACGACCCGGCCGCCACCGTGGTGCGCTCGGCCCGCGAGGCCAACGCGGCCATGCCGGAGTACGCGGTCGACCTGCTCGCCGCCGCGTACGGCGACCTGACCGGGGTCGGCGTGCTGGTGCTCGGCGCCGCCTACCGCGGTGGCGTCAAGGAGACCGCCTTCTCCGGCGTCTTCCCGACCGTCGAGGCGCTGCGCCGCCGGGGCGCGGTGCCGTACGTGTCGGACCCGATGTACAGCAACGAGGAGCTTGCCGCGCACGGCCTGCCCGGCTACGACGGCGAGCCGCTCGGCGCCGCGGTGATCCAGGCCGACCACGCGGAGTACCGCACGCTCTCCCCGGCCGACCTGCCCGGCGTGACGGTGCTCGTGGACGGCCGGCGGGTCACCGACCCGGAGCGCTGGACCGGCGTGCGCCGGGTGGTCATCGGAGGCTGACCGCACACGCGCGTACCGGGCCCCGGCCGTGATCACGGCCGGGGCCCGTCGCGTGTCGCCACCAGCCGATCGGCGTCCGCCGTTCACCTGCCGGACACCCCGGCAATACTTGTGTCATGTGACCCGTTTAGGGTCGCAGCGGTCCGAATCGAACCTGGCCGACGTCGGGGCAGACAGGGAGCGTGTCGTTGTTGAGCAGAATTCGCAGCCAGCAGGGTCTCGCCGCGGTGGGCGCGACGCTCCTCGGCTACGCGGTCATGGTCCTCTCCGGAGTACTCGGCCTGGTGGTGCCGTTCGCGGTGGCCGCCGTGGTCGCCTTCGCCGGTGAACTGGCTCTGGCCGGGCGGCACACTCCGACCGCCGAACTGCTCGACAAGGCCGGGCTCGGCGAGACCTTCCGGCGGCTGGTGCGGGATCTGTCGGTGGTCCTGCTGGTGGTCGTCTCGGCCCGCCCCGGCGTGGCCGGCACGATCGCGGTGCTGCTGCTGCCCGCCGCGCTCTGGACCGTTGCGGTAGCCACGAACGCGGTGACGAAGGTGATCGACGGGCGGGTCGACCCCCCGGCGTACACCCGCAACATCGACCTCGGCGCGCTGCGGCGCGTCCCGGTGCCGCCGGCCTGGGCGCGGTGGCTGGCTGGGCTGAACATGCCGCTGCTCAACGTGCTGCTGGTGCCGGCGGCGGTGGTGGCCGCCGCGCTCGACCGGGTCGCCCCGGTGGTGGTCACCGGCCTGGTGACGCTCGCCGTCGGCCTGGTCACCGCCGCGGTGCTGGCGCTGACCGCGCTGCGCGGCCGGGGCAGCCAGCCGGGCGTGCTGCCGGCCGTGCACGACTGGATGGCCCGGGAACGGCCCGAGGTCGCGCTCTACTTCGCCGGCCCGGCCAAGGACGTCTACCAGGCCAACATGTGGCTCGCGCCGGTGGAGGCGACCGGTCGCCGCGCGGTGGTTCTGCTGCGCGCCGCTGACGCGTTCGAGCAGCTCGCCGACACCCGGCTGCCGGTCATCTGCGTGCCGGCCGGCGTCGACTTCATGAACCTCGACCTCAGCTCGCTGCGCGTGGCGCTGTACGCCGCGAACGTCGGCGCCAACATCCACCTGCTGCGGGAACCGGGCGTCAAGCACGTCTTCGTCGGCCACGGCGACAGCGACAAGCAGGCGAGCGTGAATCCGTACAGCAAGGTGTACGACGAGGTCTGGGTGGCCGGGCCGGCCGGGCGGGAGCGGTACGCGCGCGCCGACGTCGGCGTGCTGGACCGCGACATCGTGGAGGTCGGCCGGCCGCAGCTCGCCGGGGTGCACACGTTCGGCTCCGGCGCCGCCGACCACCGCTTCACCGTGCTCTACGCGCCCACCTGGGAGGGCTGGCTCGACGACGACCCGTACCACACCTCGCTGGTGCTGATGGGGGAGCGGATCGTCTCCGGCCTGCTCGCCGCCGGTGACGTGCGGGTGATCTACAAGCCGCACCCGCTGACCGGCAGCCGGTCGGCGAAGGCGCGGGCCGTGCACGAGCGCATCGTGGGCCGGATCAAGGCGGCCGGCGGCGACACCGATCCGTCCTCGCTGGACGGGACCGCGCACCTGGTGGTCACCGGCCGCACGCCGGGGCTGTTCGACTGCTTCAACGTCACCGACCTGCTGGTCAGCGACGTGTCCAGCGTGGTCTCCGACTTCGTGCAGAGCGAGCGGCCGTACGTGGTGGCGAACCCGGCCGGTCTGTCCGAGGACGAGTTCCGCCGGCAGTTCCCGACCGCGCGCGCGGCGTACCTGCTCTCGGCGGACTGCGGCGAGCTGGCGAAGATCCTCGACGTGACGCGGTCCGGCGACGACCCGATGACCGGGGCGCGACGGGAGCTGAAGGAGTACCTGCTCGGCCCGGCCGGGTCGAACCCGATGGACCGCTTCCGGGACGAGATCGGCCGGCTCTGCGGCTGAGGCGTAACCGTGACGGGGGCGACGACCGGCCTGGTCGTCGCCCCTCGTCGCCTGGTCAGCCCTGGTGCGGCGGGTTGTCGACGTCGCGGGAGACGACCTCGCCCTTGGCGTCGACCCAGCCCTTCGGCCGGGCCGGGTTGCCGGCCACCAGCTGGTACGGCTTGACGTCGCGGGTCACCACCGAACCGGCGGCGATCATCGCGTACTCGCCCACCTCGATGCCGCAGACGAGCGTGGCGTTCGC
Organism: Micromonospora sp. HB375; assembly: GCF_017872985.1. Lineage (NCBI taxonomy): Bacteria > Bacillati > Actinomycetota > Actinomycetes > Micromonosporales > Micromonosporaceae > Micromonospora > Micromonospora sp. HB375. Next base: position 2,406,474 of record NZ_JAGGJO010000001.1, read on the forward strand.
GCCGATCGAGGCGCCACGCCGGATCAGCGTCGGCGTGATCGTCCAGTCCGGATTCTGTGCGCGCGGGCGGAAGTCGTTGGTGAACACGGCGCAGGGACCCACGAACACCTCGTCCTCGATGGTCACGCCCTGGTAGACCGAGACGTTGTTCTGGATCTTCACCAGGTCGCCCACCGTGACGCCCGCGTCGACGTAGACGTTGCGGCCGATCACGCAGCCGGCGCCGACCTGCGCGCTCGACCGGATGTGCGCCAGGTGCCAGACCTTGGTGCCGTCGCCGACCTTGGCGCCGTCCTCCACGTCGGCCGTCGGGTGGACGAAGACGGAGGCGGACCGGTCGTTGCTGTCAGTCATCTCAACTCGCATCGTGGCAGGGCGCGTCGCGCCGTCGGGCGGGCTCGACGCAGCATAACGAGCGCTCACCCGAGCAGTTCGGCCACCGCGTCGGCGGCGGGCCGGTCGGCCGGCAGCGGATGCGCGGCGACGACAGCGTCCACCGGCAGCGCGGCGTACAGGTGCGGGAACAGCGCGCCGCCGCGGGACTCCTCCCAGCGCAGCGCGTCGCCGAGCCGGGACTCGTCCACCGCGAGCACGGTCAGGCCGGTGACCCCGGCGAAGAACCTCCGCGCGGTCTCCACCACCTGTTCGGCGGCGGACAGGTGGACGTAGCCGTCCTGCCGGTCCATCGCGGTGCCGGCGAACCGCCCGTCCGCCCGTGCCCGCGCCCACTCGTCGTCGGAGAGAATCTTGTAGATCACGCCAGCAGCCTAGAGCGGCCTCGCGTCCCGGCGGCGCGTCTGCCACCATTCGCAGGGCACACGTCGAGCGGAGGGAGGAACGGGTGCGGATCCTCCTGGTCGAGGACGACCGTCGGGTCGCCGCCGCGCTGTCGTCCGCGCTGACCCGGCGCGGCTACCAGGTGGAACACGCCGCCACAGTCGCCGCGGCGCTCTCCGCCGCCCCCTGCGACCTGGTGCTGCTCGACCTGACGCTGCCCGACGGCGACGGCACCGAGGTGTGCCGCGAGCTGCGCCGCCGCAGCAGCCAGCTCGGCATCATCGCGGTGACCGCCCGTGGCGAGGAACGCGACCGGGTGCTGGGCCTGCGGCTGGGCGCCGACGACTACGTGGTCAAGCCGTTCTCGATGGTGGAGTTGCAGGCGCGGATCGAGGCGGTGCTGCGCCGCGCCGCGCACACCGTCCCGGAGCGTCACCTCATCGAGGCCGGGCCGGTGCGCATCGACGTCGGCGGCCGGACGGTGAGCGTGGACGGCCGGGACGTGTCGCTCACCCGCAAGGAGTTCGACATCCTGCTCTCGCTGGCCCGCCAGCCGGGGGTGGCGGTGCCGCGCGAGCGGATCCTGCTCGACGTGTGGGGCACCACCTGGGCCGACCGGCACACCGTGGAGGTGCACGTCGGGTCGCTGCGCGGCAAGCTCGGCGACGCGACGCTGGTGGAGACCGTGCGCGGGGTCGGTTACCGGCTCCGCGGCGCGTGAGGAGGGGCCCGTGCGGCGCCGACTGGTGATCAGCTACCTGCTGCTGATGGTGCTCGTCCTGATCGCCCTGGAGACGCCGCTGGCGTTCACGCTGGCCTCCCGGGAGACCGACCGGGTACGCGCCGACCGCCTCGCCGACGCCACCCGGTTCGCCTCGCTCGCCGGCCCGGCGCTGCGCGGCGGCAGCCCCGGTCCGCTCGACGGGGAACTGGCCGCCTACGACGCCCTCTACGGCATCGGTGCCGCGGTGGTGGACCGGGAGCGCCGTACCGTGGCCGCCTCGTCGGCCTGGGAGCCGGGCGCGGGCACCGGCGCGGCGCTCGACACCGCGCTGTCCGGGCAGCAGTTCAGCGGCCCCGAGTCGGTCTGGCCGTGGGACGGCGGGCCGGTGGTGACGGCCGTGCCGATCAACGACGGCGGCGAGGTGCTCGGCGCGGTGGTGACCACCAGCCCGGCGGACGGGGTGCGCCGCACCGTCAGCGCGTGGTGGCTGCTGCTGGCCGGCATCGGCCTGCTCGCGGTGCTGGCCTGCGTCTCGACCGCGTTCGGGCTGGCCGGCTGGGTCCTGCGCCCGGTCACCGAGCTGGACGCGGTGACCCACGAGATCGCCGAGGGCCGCCGGACCGCGCGGGTGCGCCCCCGGCTCGGCCCACCCGAGCTGCGCCGGCTCGCGACGAGCTTCAACGACATGGCCGACGCGGTCTCCGACGTGATGGACCGGCAGCGCGCCTTCGTCGCGCACGCCAGCCACCAGCTCCGCAACCCGCTCACCGCGCTGCGGCTGCGGGTCGAGGAACTGGGTCCCAGCCTCAGCGACGCGGACGGGCGGGCCGAGCACCGGCTGGCGCTGGAGGAGACCGACCGGCTGGCCACCGTGCTCGACGCGCTGCTGACCCTGGCCCGCGCCGAGCGGGAGGAGAACCAGCGGGTCACCGTGGACGCCGCCGCCACCGCCGCGTCCCGGGTGTCCGCCTGGCTGCCGCTGGCCCGGCACTGCGACGTCGCGCTGCGCCTGGACGCGGACGGCGAGCCGGTGTACGCCCGCACCGTACCCACCGCCATCGACCAGGCGCTGGACGCCCTGATCGACAACGCGGTGAAGTTCAGCGGGGCCGGGGGAGAGGTGACGGTGACGGTCCGCGCCGCCGAGGGCGGTACGACGCTCACCGTCCGGGACACCGGCCCGGGCATGACGGCCAGCCAGCTCGACCAGGCCACCGAACGGTTCTGGCGGGCGCCGGACGTGCAGAACGTGGACGGCGCGGGACTCGGGCTGACCATCGCGGCGGTGCTCGTGGACGCCTCGGACGGCCGGCTCACCATGCGCCGGGGCGAGCCCCGGGGCCTGGTCGCCGAGTTGTGGTTCCCGGCGCCCGCCGACGATCCGGGTGAGGCCGGCGGGGAGGCCGAGACCGCCGAGCCGGTGGGCCCGCGACACGACGGCGAGCCGGCCACCCGCTGACCGCGCGCGGGCTCAGGGCTTCGCGGCGCGGTACCACTGCGCCGCGCCCGGGTGCAGCGGCAGCGGGGTGGTGACGATCGCCGACCGCTGGCTCATCCGTCCCGCCGCCGGGTGCGCGGCGGCCAGTTCCGCCCGGCGCTCCATCAGCAGCCGGGTCACGTCGCGCACCAGCGCGGCGGGCAGGTCGGCGCGGACGATCAGGTAGTTCGGGTTCGCCACCGTGCTGACCGGCTCCGCCTGGTACATGGAGCGGGGGATGTCCCGGGTCACGTAGACCTGCCCGTACCCGCGGCGCAGCGCCTCGGTCCACTCGCCCAGGTCCACGATCCGCAGCGAGGTCCGCTCCGCCAGGTCGGCGACGCCGCGTACGGGCAGTCCGCCGGAGAAGAAGAACGCGTCGATCCGGTCCTCCCGCAGCGCGGCCATCGAGTCGTCCAGCCCGAGGTGCTCCTGGCGGATCCGGTCGCCGTCGAGCTGGGCCACCTCCAGCAGGCGGGTGGCGGTGATCTCGGTGCCGGACCCGTCGGCGCCCACCGAGACCCGCCGGCCGCGCAGGTCGGCGAGCGTGCGGATCGGGCCGCCGGCGCGGGTGACCAGGTGCAGCAGGTCGTCGTAGACGCGGGCCACGGCGAGCACGGACGGATGCTCGGGTTCACGTGCCGGGAGCACGTCGGCCTGGGTGAAGCCCAGTTCCGCCGCGCCGGACCCGACCAGCCGGACGTTCTGCGCCGAGGCGGCGGTGACCACCACCTCGGCCCGTACCCCGGGTAGCTCCCGGTTGAGCACGGCGGCGAGCGACTGGCCGAAGGCGTGGTAGACGGCGGTCGGGCTGCCGGTGGCGATGCGGATCCGGGTCGGCTCGGCCGGCTCGTCCCGGCATCCGGCCAGGCCGGAGACGAGCAGCAGCACCAGCACGAGCGGGGCGGCGGCGCGCACAGGCCAGTGTCGGCTCACGGGCTGCACTCTGCGCCGTACACCCGCCGCCGCGCAAGCCCGCCGCCGGGCCGGTCAGCCGGCGGCGGCCAGCTCCGCGCTCTCGGTGATCCGGGTCCGGTGCTCCCCGTTGGGCACGATCACCAGGAAGCAGCCCGCGCCCGGCCGCAACGCCGCCGGCACCTCCAGCAGCGCCGCGCTGCGGACCAGCACCGCGGCCAGGTCACGGTCGGCCAGCCGGATGCCGAGGCAGTGCCGGCGTACGTGCCGGCCGCCGGCGAGCAGCGCCGCCCGCCAGGCCGCCGCCGCCAGCCGGGGCCGCCAGAGCCGCCGCGCCGCCGAGGCGCCCGGGAACGGCCCGCCGAGCAGCTCCCGGCGGCCCTGCCGCCAGCCGGTGGTGAGCAGATTCGCGTACGCCGCCCGGTGCTGCGGCGGCACCGCCAGCCGGTGCAGCTCGTAGCGGCGGCGCAGGCCACCGGTGGTCAGTTCGTGCTGCACCGGCACGTCGAGTCGACCCAGCAGCTGCCGCATCCGGTGCGCCGCGTCCTCGCGGTTGAACTCGGCGATCCCGCCCCGGTGCGGTCCGGGGTCCAGGCGGCGTACGTCGGCGGCCGGCGGCGGCGTGCAGCGCACCATGCAGGCGATCTCGAAGGCGTCGGTCAGGGTCAGCCAGTCCAGCGGCGGGGACGGGCGGGGGCGGTCGAGCAGCGAGGTGGGCTCGGCGAGCATCGGCGCAGCTCCTCGGTCAGAGTCGGGGTACCTCTACCGTTGCCGCCAACGGCCGGGTCGGGAACCGATGCGGCCGAGCCTTGAGCAAAATTTGCGGGAAGCCCGCCGGTCAGAGTTCGGTGACCACCAGGTCGACCTGCCGGGGCCGCCCGGCCGCCCGGGGCGCCTCCTCGACCGTGTACTTCAGCTCCCGCAGCGCCCCCACCAGCGCGTCGGCGGTACGCGGCCGGGCGTCGGCGAGCAGCAGATCCCGCACCAGCCGCCCCTTCGTCGCCTTGTTGAAGTGGCTCACCACCGACCGGGTCGGCGTGCCGTCCACGGTCCGCTCGTGCAGCACCCGCACCGTCACCGTCCGCTCGGCGAGCGCGCCGCGCGGCGTCCAGGTGGCCGCGTACGCGCCGGAGCGCAGGTCCAGCACCGGGCCGCGTCCGGCGGCGGGCTCCAGCACCGGCCCGAGCGCGCCACGCCAGTACGCCGACAGCGCCCCGAGCCCGGGCAGCCGCGCCCCGATCGGGCAGCGGTACGGCGGGATCCGGTCGGCGAGGCGTACCGCGCCCCACAGCCCGGAGCTGATCAGCACCTGGCGGCGGGCCGCCCGCTGCGCGTCGGGGGGCAGTGTGTCCAGGCCCAGCGCCTCGTAGAGCACGCCGGTGTAGAGCCGCCCGGCCGGGGCGGTCGCCGCCTCCCGCAGCCGGGCGTTGCGGCGCAGCTCGCCGCGCTGCCCCTCGGTGAGGCCCAGCGCGGCCAGGGCCGCCGCCTCGTCCGGCCCGGCGCACAGGTCGACGAGCGCGGTCAGCACCGCCTCCCGGGCCGGGCTCAGCTCGGTCAGGGACAGCCGGGACAGGTCCAGCCGGCGGCCGGTGCCGGCCTCGGCCTTCCCCTCCGACGGGGGCAGCAGGATGAGCACCGGCACAGCGTACGGGCCGGGCTCAGCGCCACGGCCGCACGGCACGGTCGGGGTGGTACACGCGACTGCCGCCCACCTCGGCCACCACCGCCGCGTCGGCGCGGTCACCAAGCAGCCGCCGCAGCGTGCGCTCGGCGGGGGAGCCGACGTCCAGCACGTACCCGGGCCGTTGCGCGCGCGCCACCCGCTGCCAGTACGCCGGATAGCGGTTCTGCCCGGGCGTGAGCGCCCCGTCGAGCACGCCGCACGCGACCGTCTCCCCGGTGTTGAAGATCAGCCGGTTGCAGGTCCAGTAGTCCCCGTACACCTCGTGCAGACCGGCGTCCCGCACCGTGTCGGCCAGGCGGCGGGCCGTGCGCTCCTCGTCCCGTACGCCCGGCACGCCGGGCAGGAACGCCACGGTCCCGGCGACCGTGGCGGCGGTCAGCCCGGCCAGCACCACCGCCGCCGTGGCGCCGCCGAACCGGGCGGCCGGACCGGCGGTTCTGCGCAGCGCGTGCGCGGCGGCCAGCCAGAGCGGCCACAGCACGGCCGGCAGCGAGATCTGCAGCACCGACAGGTACCTGGAGTTGCTCAGCGGGTCGGTCGCGGCGAGCGGGCTGCGCACGTACGCCAGCAGGGTCAACGCCGCGCCCACTACCAGCGCGAGGATCGCCGCGGCCCGGACCCGCGCGGCGTGGTCGGCGGCCCGGCGGTACGCGACCAGCCCGAGCGCCGCGGCGGCCACCAGCAGCACCGGGTAGAGCACGCCGAACCACTGCGCCCAGCGCGCGCAGCCGTCCATCGGGCACATGCCCGACGCCAGCGGCACCCCCTCCAGCAGTCCGCCGCGCAGCCGTTCGGCGAGCGACGGCGCGACGCCCTCCTTGGTGCTGATCTCCCGGAACACCGACAGCGAGTCCTGTCCGGCCGGCGCGACGATGTTGTCCTTCACCATCGGCGCGATCCCGGCGGCGAAGCCCGCCACCAGCAGCACGCCCGGCCAGCCGATCAGCTCCCGGGGCATGGCCAGGACCAGCACCACGCCCGCCACCAGCAGGTACGGCGCGATCAGCCAGTCCGACCAGAGCGCCAGCCCGGCGAGCAGCCCGAACGCGCCGGTGGCCAGCCAGCGGTGCCGGACCCGCTCCTCGCCGAGCGCGACCGCGAGCAGCAGCATCGCCAGCACCGCCGGCTTCACCTCGGGACGGCCGCCGACCACTGTGAGCTGGTCGCGGACCACCCGCTCCGAGCCGAGCGCCAGCAGGCCCACCACGACGACCGCCAGCCAGGGGGAGAACAGGCGGCGGGTCAGCCGGTACGCCAGCCACAGGAACACCGCGAACAGCGCGAGCAGCGGCAGCCGCAGCACCGGCCAGCTCGGCCCGGCCCAGCCGACCAGCGGCGCGGCCAGGTAGGACTCCAGCACGCCCATGTAGCGCTGGCCGTAGAGGAAGACCGGCCGCTCACCGCGCTCGGCGATGTGCAGCGCGGCCAGCCCGAACGTGGCCTCGTCGCTGTTCGACGCGGGCACCGTGAGCAGCGTCAGCACCAGGCGGTAGCCGACTCCGGCCACACCGAGCAGCAACGCCACCAGCGCCGGCGCGTCCGGACGCGGCCGCACCCGGTCCCGCTTCGTCGTCGACACGACCAACGCCCCCGTCGTCGCCCCGACCGCAGTCTGTCACGGCGGAACGCGGCTCCGAGGGCCGATCGGTGTGGATCACTCGCGTGGCCGGGCCCGGCCGGGTGTGGCAGTGTTGCAGCGTGCCACCCACACCACCGGACCAGCTTGCCGTACCGCGACTGCACCGCGCCGCGCGCTTCGAGGACGCCGTGCACGGCCTGGTCGAGCGCCGGTTGCGGCGCACCGGGTGGCAGCCCAACATCATCGCGTACGCGGGCTACGGCGCCCCGGGCTGGGCGCGGGTGCTCTGCCGGGTGCTGCTGGGCCGCCCGGACACCCGGCGGCGGGGCCGCCTGGACAAGGTGCGGGGCTGGCGCAGCTTCGCCACGCTGCCCGCCAAGCACATCCGGGTGACCATCGAGGCCGACGGCGTGCGCCAGGAGGTGACCGCCGACCGCAGCGGGTTCGTCGACACCGTGATCGAGGCCGACTTCACCCCCGGCTGGGGCTGCGTACGCCTCAGCGTCGCCGACGCCGAACCGGTGGAGGCGCTGGTCCGCGTGCTCGACCCGGCCGTCCGGTTCGGCATCCTCTCCGACATCGACGACACCGTCATGGTGACCGCGCTGCCCCGGCCGCTGCTGGCCGCGTGGAACACGTTCGTGCTGGACGAGCACGCCCGCACGGCGGTGCCGGGCATGGCGGTGCTGTACGAGCGGCTGGCCACCGCCCACCCGGGCGCGCCGGTGTTCTACCTGTCCACCGGCGCCTGGAACGTCGCGCCGACGCTCACCCGGTTCCTGTCCCGCCACCTCTACCCGGCCGGGCCGCTGCTGCTCACCGACTGGGGGCCGACCGCCGACCGGTGGTTCCGCAGCGGCCGGGAGCACAAGCGGGCCACGCTGGCCCGGCTGTCCCGGGAGTTCCCCGAGGTGCGGTGGCTGCTGATCGGCGACGACGGGCAGCACGACCCGGAGATCTACCGGGAGTTCGCCGCCGCGCACCCGGACCACGTAGCAGGGGTGGCGATCCGGCAGCTGTCGCCGACCCAGTCGGTGCTGGCCGGCAGCCTGCCCGCCCCCGCCGGACGGCCGTCGTCCGGCCCGGTCGGCCAGAAGTGGCTGAGCGCCCCCGACGGCGCCGGCCTCTGGAAGCTCCTCCGAGAAGCCGACCTGGTCTGACCGCCGGCCCCTCCTCTTCGCGTCGATCATGAGGTTGACCGCCTTGTAGAGATCAACAACTGCCGTCAACCTCATGATCGGCGGCCGACTGTCACGGCGTCACCACGATCTTGCCCGTCGCCGTTCCCTTCTCCAGGTACCGGTGCGCCTCGACGATGTCGTTCAACGTGAACACCCGGTCCACCATCGGTTGCAGCACGCCGGTGCGGACACCAGCGGCCAGGAACGCGGCGACGCGCCGGGCGGTCACCGGGTCGACCATGTCCGCAAAACTCATGTAGCGATAGATGGTCAGTGACGGATTCGCCGGGAACGACGCCGGGCGCGGGTCCAGCCAGCCCACCGTGGCCAGGGTGCCGCCGAGCTTCGCAGCCAGCGACAGCTCGGCCAGGCCCGGGCCCATGACAGCGTCCAGGATGATGTCGGCGCCCACCCCACCGGTGTGCCGCCGGGTGGCCTCCCCGATGTCCTCCCGGTCGGTGGCGATCACCGCGGCGGCTCCGGCGGCCAACAGGCTCTCCACTTTGGCGCTCTGCCGGGTGACCGCGATCGGCACGGCGCCGATCTGGTTGGCGATCTGGATCGCGGCCCGCCCGACACCGCCCGACGCCGCGGTGATCAGGACCTGGTCCCCGGGCCGCATCCCGGCTCTGTCCACCAGCGCGCCGTAGGCGGTGAAGTACGACACCCAGAGCGCCGCCGCAGCGACGGGCTCCAGCCCGGCGGGCCGTGGCACGACCCGGTCGGCCGGCAGCACTGTGTACTCGGCGTACGCACCCCTGGTCTCGAAGTCGGGTATCGCACCGAGGATGACCGGGTCGCCGACGGCCAGCCCGGTCACCCCGGACCCGAGCGCGTCGATCACACCGGTCCCCTCGACGCCCAGCCGCGCGTGCGGCAACGGCACGGGCCGCGGGGACTGCCCGGCCCGGACCATCTGGTCGAGCGGGTTGACCGCGAAGGCCTCGATCCGTACGCGTACCTCGCCGGCCGCGGGCTCGACGACCGGCTCGTCGACGACGCGCAGAACGTCCGGACCGCCGGTCTCGTCGAACACGACTACTCGTGGCATGAATGGCTCCTTGCGTTCCTGAAGGGCTTCGCCGCAAGACGCTACGGAGCCGATAGGAACCCGCTGGTACCTTTCGACTTTGTGCACGACACCCCGGGCCCGGTCTTCCTCGCCGATTGCCCCACCCGCCTGGCCGTCGAGATCATCACCGAGAAGTGGGCGGTGATCGTGCTGTTCGCACTCAGCCTGCAACCCCGGCGCCCCGGCGAGCTGGCCCACCTCATCGGCGGCATCTCCCACAAGGTCCTCACCCAGACCCTGCGCCGCCTGCAGGCATACGGCCTGGTCGAACGCCACGCCTACGCCGAGGCACCCCCACGCGTCGAGTACAGCCTCACTCCACTCGGGCAGACCCTGGTCGAGCCGATCAAGGTTCTGACCGACTGGGCTCGAGACAATGGCGAAGCGATCATCGACTTCCAGGAACAGAACGAGCGCTGAACCAACCCGCCCAACCGAAGACGCTGTCTCAGTGCCGGCCGCCGTGGCTGTTCTGGCGGTACTCGCACTCAGGCAGTTGCGGGTAGGAGCCAGAGCACGCCCAGCGGCGGGACCCGCAGAGAGACCGACGCGGGCAGGCCGTGCCACGGCACGTTCTCCGCGTGCACCTCGCCCAGGTTGCCCACGCCGGAACCGCCGTAGTGGTGGGCGTCGGTGTTCAGCGCCTCGGCCCACGTACCGGCCGCCGGCAGGCCGATCCGGTAGTCGTCCAGCGGCAGCGCGGAGAAGTTCGCCACGCACACCAGCGTCTGCCCGTCCGGGGCGATCCGGATGAACGACACCGCGTTGTTGGCGACGTCGTCCCCGGCGATCCAGCGGAAGCCGGCCGGGTCGGTGTCCTGCGCCCAGAGCGCCGGGCTGGCCCGGTAGACGCGGTTCAGGTCGGCGACCAGCCGCTGCACACCGGCGCGGGCCGGGTCGTGGGTGAGGTACCAGTCGAGGCCGCGCTCCTCGCTCCACTCCCTGTCGTCGGCCAGCTCGCAGCCCATGAAGAGCAACTGCTTGCCCGGATGCGCCCACATGTACGCCAGCAGCGCCCGCACCGTCGCCAGCCGCTGCCACGTGTCGCCGGGCATCTTGCCGGCCAGGGAGCCCTTGCCGTGCACCACCTCGTCGTGGCTGATCGGCAGCACGTAGTTCTCACTCCACGCGTACGCCAGCGAGAACGTGAGCTGATGGTGGTGGTGCTGCCGGTAGATCGGGTCCTTCGAGGTGTAGAGCAGGGTGTCGTGCATCCAGCCCATGTTCCACTTGAACCCGAACCCGAGCCCGCCCTCGGAGGTGGGCTTCGTGACGCCGGGCCAGGCGGTCGACTCCTCGGCGATCATCAGCACGCCCGGGTGGTGCCGGTAGACGGTGGCGTTGACCTCCTGGAGGAACGCGATCGCCTCCAGGTTCTCCCGGCCGCCGTGCACGTTCGGCGCCCACTGCCCGTCGGAACGGGAGTAGTCCAGGTAGAGCATCGAGGCCACCGCGTCCACGCGCAGCCCGTCGATGTGGAACTCGTCGAGCCAGTACAGCGCGTTGGCGACCAGGAAGTTGCGGACCTCGTTGCGGCCGAAGTCGAAGACGTACGTGCCCCAGTCGGGGTGCTCGCCGCGACGCGGGTCGGGGTGCTCGTACAGCGGGGTGCCGTCGAAGCGCGCGAGCGCCCACTCGTCCTTGGGGAAGTGCGCCGGCACCCAGTCCAGGAGCACGCCGATGCCGGCGGCGTGCAGCCGGTCCACCAGGTGGCGGAAGTCGTCCGGGTCGCCGAACCGGGCGGTCGGCGCGTAGTAGCCGGTGACCTGGTAACCCCACGAGCCGCCGAACGGGTGCTCCATCACCGGCAGGAACTCCACGTGGGTGAAGCCCATCTCCAGCACGTACGCGGTGAGCTGCTCGGCCAGCTCCCGGTAGCCCAGGCCGGGCCGCCACGAGCCCAGGTGCACCTCGTACACGCTCATCGGCTCCTGGTGCGGCGCCTGCCGCGACCGGCGCGCGAGCCAGTCCGCGTCGCCCCACTCGTACCGTGACTCGTGCACCACCGACGCGGTGGCCGGCGGCACCTCGGTGCGCGCGGCCATCGGGTCGGCCTTGTCCCGCCACCTGCCGTCGGCGCCCAGGATGCGGTACTTGTAGCGGGTGCCCACCGGCAGGCCGGGCACGAAGATCTCCCACACGCCGCTGGACCCGAGCGACCGCATCGGCCAGCCGTCGTCCGGCGCCCAGCCGGTGACGTCGCCGATCAGCCGCACCGCGCGGGCGTTCGGCGCCCAGACGGTGAACGCGACGCCCTCGTCGAAGACCCGGGCGCCGAGCGCCGCCCAGAGCCGCTCGTGCCGGCCCTCGCCGATCAGGTGCAGGTCGAGGTCGCCGAGCGTGGGCGGATAACGGTACGGGTCGTCGTGCGTCGTGCCGTCCACCTCGACCCGGTAGTCGAGCACCTCGCCGGGGAGCACCGCCTCGAAGACACCGGCGTCGTGCACCCGCTTCATCGGGTGCGCCTCGCCGGCGACGAGCAGCGTCACCTCGCCGGCGCCCCGGCGCAGCGTCCGGATCGTGGTGCTCCCGCCGGCCGGGTGCGCGCCGAGCACGGCGTGCGGGTCGTGTACCTCGCCGGTGATCAGCTGGTCCATCGGGCGTCGTCCTTGTCGGCCGGTGCGGTCGGGGCGGTGCCGCCGGAGAGGTCGGCGGGTACGTCTTCGACTGTCAGGTCTGGTGCGGCCGGCTGCTCCGGTTCGGCGGGGGCCGGTGCGGCCGGGCGGCGCACGGTGAGCACGTGCGCGGGTTGCAGGTACGGGTCGAGGCGTACCGCGTTGCGCTGCCCCCAGTCGTACTCGGCGCCGGTCAGCTCGTCGCGCACGGTGAACCGCTCGTGCCAGTCCAGCCCGAGCGCCGGCATGTCGAGCGTGGCGTTGCCCCACTGCACCTCGCGGGAGTCGAACGAGCAGACCACGATCACCGTGTTGCCGGTCTGGAGGTCGTGCTTCGACCAGCACAGCAGCGCCGGGTTGTCGATGTCGTGGAATCGCAGGTTGCGCAGCTGGTGCAGGGCGGGGTTGTCCCGGCGTACCCGGTTCAGCGTGGTGATGAACGGCGCCAGCGACCGGCCCTGCGCCAGCGCGGCGTCCCAGTCCCGGGGCCGCAGCTCGTACTTCTCGTTGTCCAGGTACTCCTCGGCGCCCGGCCGGGCCACGTGCTCGAACAGCTCGAACCCCGCGTACATGCCCCAGGAGGGGGACAGCAGCGCGGCCAGCACCGCCCGGATCTTGAACATCGGCGGGCCGCCGTGCTGCAACGACGAGTGCAGGATGTCCGGCGTGTTCGGCCAGAAGTTCGGCCGCATCCAGTCGACCGAGGCGACCAGCTCCTCGCAGTACTCCCGCATCTCGGCCGCCGTCGTGCGCCAGGTGAAATAGGTGTACGACTGGGTGAAGCCGATCTTGCCGAGCCCGTGCATGATCGCCGGCCGGGTGAACGCCTCGGCCAGGAACAGCACGTCCGGGTCGACCTTCTTGACCTCGGCGATCAGCCAGTGCCAGAAGTCGAACGGCTTGGTGTGCGGGTTGTCCACCCGGAAGATCCGGATGCCCTCGCCGACCCAGTGCAGCACCACCCGCAGCACCTCGGCCCGGATGCCCTCGGGGTCGTTGTCGAAGTTCAGCGGATAGATGTCCTGGTACTTCTTCGGCGGGTTCTCCGCGTACGCGATGCTGCCGTCGGCGCGGGTGGTGAACCACTCCGGGTGCTCGGTGACCCACGGGTGGTCCGGCGCGCACTGCAACGCCAGGTCCATCGCCACCTCCAGCCCCTGCTCGGCGGCGGCCGCGACGAAGTCGCGGAAGTCTTCAGGCGTACCCAGGTCGGGGTGGATGGCGTCGTGGCCGCCCTCGGCCGCGCCGATCGCCCACGGCGAGCCCACGTCGTCCGGCCCGGCGGTGAGCGCGTTGTTGCGGCCCTTGCGGTTGACCCGGCCGATCGGGTGGATCGGCGGCAGGTAGAGCACGTCGAAACCCATCGCCGCGACGCCCGGCAGCCGCTCCATGGCGGTGGCGAACGTGCCGGAACGGGCGGGCGCGTCGACGGTGGCCGGGACCGCGCCCTCGGAGCGGGGGAAGAACTCGTACCAGGCGGAGAAGAGCGCCCGGGGCCGGTCCACCCAGAGCGTGCGCTCCTCGCCGGTGGTGACCAGCTCGCGCACCGGGTGCTCCCAGAGCAGGTCGGCCAGGTCCAGCGCCGCGCTCACCCGCCGCGGCAGGTCCCGCTCGTCGTCGGCCAGGGCCCGCGCGGCTTCGCGTACGCGATCCCGGTCGGCCTTCGGCACCAGCTCCAGCGCGGCGGTCAGCACCCGTACGCCCTCGGCCAGGTCGTTCGCCAGCTCGGCCGGGCCCTGGCCGGCGGCGAGCTTCTTGGTGACCGCGTTCTGCCAGGTTAAGTACGGATCCTGGAACGCCTCCACGGCGAAGCGCCACAGGCCCACCGCGTCCGGGCGGATGGTGGCGTGCCAGCGGTCCTGGCCGGGCTCGCCCGGGCGCATCCGGGTGAACGGGCGGGCCGCGCCGTCCGGGCCGAGCCAGACCACGTTGCACCCGAGCGCGTCGTGGCCCTCGCGGTAGGCCCGCGCCGACACCGGCACGACCTCGCCGACCACCGCCTTGGCCGGGTAGCGACCGCAGGAGACGACGGGGGAGACGTCTTCGATCGGGAACCGTCCAGTCACCCGCTCAACCTACTGCGCGAGATCCTCTCGCGCTCGGCGACTTCACCTGAGCCCTCAACCCGCTCACGAGGGCGTCGAGTTCGTGCCGGTGAGGCACCCGTGCCGTTCCACCGAACGAGCGTGGGCTGCGGTGAGTGGAACGCTATGGGTGTCAAAAGGGCGCTGAGGCACCCATGGCGTTCCACCGAACGGGTGGCGGACTTCCGGCGGCCGGCCCCGTGCCACGAACGGCCTCTTTCCGCGCCTCGGGCACAGGGTCGGCGGGCTGCGGGCGCTCTGGCCCGCCGACGGCGACGTTCAGGTCGACCGCTGGGCGACGAAGACGAACTCCCGGCCGGCGCGGTCGGGCGCGTCCCGCACGTCGAGCACCCGGTAGCCGGCGGCCGCCAGGCTCGCCTCGACCTCGTCCCGGTCGCGGAACCGCAGCGTCGAGTCCGACGTGACGACGGCGCCGTCGGCCGGGAACCGGTACGTGAACCGGAAGGACACGAACGGCAGGTCCACAGCGGTGACCTCGAGACGTCGTTCCACCGGCCCGACGCCCGGCACGTCCCGGGTCACCGGCGCGGTGTCCGCCGCCCACTCCTCCCACGCGCGGCGCTCGGGACGCCGCGTCTCGAACACGAGATGCCCGCCGGGCCGCAGCGCCGCGTGGACGCCCCGCAGGGTGCGCGCCCAGTCGTCGTCGGCGCAGAACACCTGCGCCACGTTGCCGGTCATCACGGCCAGGTCGGCGCGCAGCGGTGGCAGCGTCGTGGCGTCGCCGTGCACCCAGCGCACGCGGCCTTCGCGGTCCTTCGACCGGGCGACGGCGAGGGACGCCCTGGCCGGGTCGACCCCCACGACGGTACGGCCGTGCCGGGCGAGCAGCAGGACCAGGTTCCCGGTGCCGCAGCCGAGGTCGAGCACCACGCGCGCGTCCAGCTCGTCGGCGATCGCGAGGTACGCGTCCAGGTCGTCCCGGTCGCCGTCGAACGCGTCGTAGACCGGCGCGAGCCGAGGATGGGCGAAGATCGCATCCGGCATCCGGGGACTGTATCCGCCGCCGACCGCGAGGGGCGGGCTGTTGAGAAGGGGCCCTTCCTCTACCGCAGGCGTTAAGAAGGGGCCCTTCCTTACACGCCCACCGAGCGGTACACCTCGAGCGTCTGGCGGGCGATCGCGTCCCAGGAGAAGTGCTCCACGGCCCGCCGCCGCCCCGCCGCCCCGAACGCGGCGATCCGCTCCGGGTCGGCCAGCAGCTCGTTCATGCGCGCGGCCAGGTCGGCCACGAAACGCTCCGGGTCCAGCGGCGTGCCGGAGCCGTCGCCGGCCTGCTCGATCGGCACCAGCAGCCCGGTCTCGCCGTCTGCCACCACCTCCGGGATGCCGCCCGTGGCGGTCGCCACCACCGCCGTCTCGCAGGCCATCGCCTCCAGGTTGACGATGCCCATCGGCTCGTACACGGACGGGCAGACGAAGATCGTGGCGTGGGTGAGCACCTGGATCACCTCGTGCTTGGGCAGCATCGCCGCCACCCAGACGACCCCCGACCGCTTCGCGCGCAGCTCGGCGGCCAGCTCCTCGACCTCCGCGCCGATCTCCGGCGTGTCAGGTGCGCCGGCCAGCAGCACCAGCTGGACGTCGGCGGGCAGCTCGCGGGCGGCGCGCAGCAGGTACGGCAGGCCCTTCTGCTTGGTGATCCGCCCGACGTAGACCACGCTGGGCCGGGACGGGTCGATGCCGAGCCGGTCGAGCACGTCGGTGTTCCGGTCCGGGGCGTACTGCGCGGTGTCGATGCCGTTGTAGACCACGCGGACCCGGTCCGGGTTAACCGCCGGGTACGCGGTGAGCACGTCGCGGCGCATGCCCGCGCTCACCGCGATGATCGCGTCGGCGGCCTCGAACGCGGTCCGCTCACACCAGGAGGAGAGCGCGTACCCGCCGCCGAGCTGCTCGGCCTTCCACGGGCGCAGCGGCTCCAGACTGTGCGCGGTGACCACGTGCGGCACCCCGTGCAGCAGCTTCGCGGTGTGCCCGGCCAGGTTCGCGTACCAGGTGTGGCTGTGCACCACGTCGGTGCCGGCCGTGCCGGCGGCCATCTCCAGGTCGACGCCCATGACCCGCAGCGCGGCGTTCGCGCCGGCCAACGCGGCCGGCTCCGCGTACGCGGTGACGCCGGGCTCGTCGCGCGGCGCGCCGAAGCAGTGCACCCGCACGTCGGCGAGCCGGCGCAGCTCGCGGGCGAGGTATTCCACGTGCACGCCGGCGCCGCCGTACACCTCCGGCGGGTACTCGCGGGTGAGCAGGTCGACGCGCATCGGTGCCATGCCCGCACCCTAGTGCAGAGCGGCGTGTCGCACGCGGTGCGCAAGTGTGGGCGTCCGAGTGGTGAAGTCGGTTCCGGGTCGTTAGCGTCTGAGCATGGCTGCCAAGGTGCTCGCGATCGTCCTGGCCGGCGGGGAGGGCAAGCGCCTGATGCCCCTGACGACCGACCGGGCGAAGCCCGCCGTCCCCTTCGGCGGGATGTACCGCATGGTCGACTTCGTCCTGTCCAACCTGGCGAACGCCGGCTTCCTCAAGATCGTCGTGCTGACCCAGTACAAGTCGCACTCGCTGGACCGGCACATCACCAAGACCTGGCGGATGTCGACGCTGCTCGGCAACTACGTCACGCCGGTGCCGGCGCAGCAGCGCCGCGGCCCGTGGTGGTTCGCCGGCTCGGCCGACGCGATCTACCAGAGCTTCAACCTGATCAACGACGAGCAGCCCGACTACGTGATCGTCTTCGGCGCCGACCACATCTACCGGATGGACCCCCGGCAGATGGTCGACGACCACATCGCCTCCGGCGCCGGGGTGACGGTCGCCGGCATCCGGCAGCCGCTGTCGATGGCCGACCAGTTCGGCGTGATCGAGGTCGGCGAGGACGGCAAGCGCATCCGCGCGTTCCGGGAGAAGCCCACCGACGCGGTGGGGCTGCCCGACGCGCCGGACCAGATCTACGCCTCGATGGGCAACTACGTGTTCACCACGAAGGCGCTGTGCGAGGCGGTCGAGCGCGACGCGGCGGACAAGACCAGCAAGCACGACATGGGCGGCAGCATCATCCCGATGCTGGTCGAGCGCGGCGAGGCGAACGTCTACGACTTCAAGGACAACGAGGTGCCGGGCAGCACCGACCGGGACCGCGGCTACTGGCGGGACGTGGGGACGCTCGACTCGTTCTACGACGCGCACATGGATCTGATCAACGTGCACCCGGTGTTCAACCTCTACAACTTCGAGTGGCCGATCTACACCGAGCAGCCGCCGTACCCGCCGGCCAAGTTCGTGCACGCCTGGGGCGAGCGGGTCGGCCGCGCGGTCAGCTCGATGGTGTCACCCGGCTCGGTGATCTCCGGCTCGCTGGTGGAGAACTCGATCGTGTCGCCGAAGGTGAAGGTCCACTCGTGGGCGCACGTCGACGGCGCCGTGCTGATGGAGGGTGTCCAGATCGGCCGCCACGCGGTCGTCCGGCGCGCGATCCTGGACAAGAACGTCCACGTCCCGGAGGGCGCCGAGATCGGCGTCGACCTGGAGAAGGACCGCCAGCGCTACACCGTGTCCGACAACGGCATCGTCGTGATCGGCAAGGGCCAGCGCGTCGAGCCCTGAGCAGCACCACCGCAACCCGAGGAGGATCCCGCAGTGGCCCACCCCCGTGCCGGCCAGCCCGCGCAGCCCGACGATCTGGTCGACGTGCCCCGGCTGGTCACCGCCTACTACGCCGAGCACCCGGACCCGGACGACCCGGCGCAGCAGGTCTCCTTCGGCACCTCCGGGCACCGCGGGTCCAGCCTGCGCCACGCGTTCAACTCCGACCACATCGTCGCCGTCACCCAGGCGCTCTGCGACTACCGGCGTGAGCAGGGCCTCGACGGGCCGCTGTTCCTCGGCCGGGACACCCACGCGCTCTCCGCGCCGGCCGAGGCCGACGCGCTGGAGGTGCTCGCCGCCAACGGCGTCACCGTGCTGCGCGACAGCCGCGACGGCTACACCCCGACGCCCGCCGTCTCGCACGCCATCCTCACCCACAACCGGGGCCGCACCAGCGGCCTCGCCGACGGCATCGTGATCACCCCGTCGCACAACCCGCCGTCCGACGGCGGCTTCAAGTACAACCCCACGCACGGCGGGCCCGCCGACACCGACGCCACGAAGTGGATCCAGGACCGCGCGAACGCGATCCTCGCCGCCGGGCTCAAGGAGGTGAGACGCATCCCGTACGCGCGGGCGCGCGCCGCCGACACCACCGGGGGGTACGACTTCCTCGCCCGGTACGTCGACGACCTGCCCGCCGCGCTGGACATCGACGCGATCCGCGACGCCGGGGTGCGCATCGGCGCGGACCCGATGGGCGGGGCGAGCGTGGCGTACTGGGGGGAGATCGCCGACCGGCACCGCCTCGACCTGACGGTGATCAACCCGCTGGTGGACCCGACGTGGCGGTTCATGACGCTCGACGGCGACGGCAAGATCCGGATGGACTGCTCGTCACCGAACGCGATGGCCTCGCTGATCGCCGCCCGGAGCGACTACGCGGTCTCCACCGGCAACGACGCCGACGCCGACCGGCACGGCATCGTCACGCCCGATGGCGGCCTGATGAACCCCAACCACTACCTGGCCGTGGCGATCGGCCACCTGTTCCGTACCCGGGAGCAGTGGGGCCCGGCCGCGGCGGTGGGCAAGACGCTCGTCTCCTCCTCGATGATCGACCGGGTCGCGGCCGACCTCGGCCGCCCGCTGCTGGAGGTGCCGGTCGGGTTCAAGTGGTTCGTGCCCGGCCTGCTCGACGGCGCCGTCGGTTTCGGCGGCGAGGAGAGCGCCGGCGCGTCGTTCCTGCGCCGCGACGGCGGCACCTGGACCACCGACAAGGACGGCATCCTGCTCTGCCTGCTCGCCGCCGAGATCATCGCCACCACCGGGCGTACGCCCAGCGAGCACTGGGCCGAGCTGGCCGACCGCTTCGGCGCGCCCGCGTACGCCCGCATCGATGCCCCGGCCGGGCGCGAGGAGAAGGCGGTCCTGGCCAAGCTGTCGCCGGAGCAGGTCACCGCCACCGAGCTAGCCGGTGAGCCGATCACCGCGATCCTCACCACCGCGCCCGGCAACGGCGCCGCGATCGGCGGCCTCAAGGTGACCACCGAGTCGGGCTGGTTCGCCGCCCGCCCGTCCGGCACCGAGGACGTCTACAAGATCTACGCCGAGTCGTTCCAGGGTCCGGAGCACCTGGCCCGGATCCAGGAGGAGGCCAAGGCGCTCGTCGACGGGGTGCTCGGGGCGTCCTGACGGTCACCGGGGCGGGGGCAGCTCCCGGCGGTTGAGCTGCTCCCGCAACCCGTCCGGCAACAGCTCGCGCAGCTGGTCCGGCAGCAGCGGCAGGTCCAGCAGGCTCAACTTGAGCTGGTTGCGCTCCTGGTAGCGGCGCGGGTCGAGGCGGACCACCCGGCCGGCGTCCTTGACGTACCGGATGTGCACCGAGCCCTCGGTCGCCGCCTGCCGGATCAGCAGCCCGTCCATCTCCACCGCCACCGGCGCCGAGTCCGCGCGCAGCTCCAGGTGCACCGTCTCGTGCGCGGAGAGCAGCACCGAGCGGGAGATCCCGGCCATCGGCGCCGATGGCGTCACCACCATCGCCTCCGTGGCCGGTGAGATCAACGGCCCGCCCGCGGCATAGCTGTACGCGGTCGAGCCGGTCGGCGTGCTCACCACCAGCGCGTCGCAGCGGTAGTAGCCGTACCGCTGGCCGTCCACCGCCAGCGTGGCCGTGACGAACCCGGCGCCGGGCTGCCGGACCAGGGCGATGTCGTTGAACGCCACCACGTCGTCACCGCAGACGTCGCAGGCCAGGCAGGCGTGCGACTCGACTGTGAAGTCGTGCTCCACCAGCCGCTCCAGCGCCCGGGGCAGGTCCGGCGGCTCCACCTCGACCAGGAAGCCGACCCGGCCCAGGTGGACGCCGAGCACCGGCTTCGGGTCGCGTACGGCCATCCGCAGCGCGCCCAGCATGGTGCCGTCGCCGCCGATGCTGATCAGCGCGGCGCAGCGGTCGGCCAGCTCGTCCGCGGCGACCGCCTCCACCGCGGCCGGCACGCGCGTACGGTCCTCGGCGCGTACGGCGAGGGTGATCCGGTGCCGGGCCGCCCAGTCCACGATGATCCGCACCACCTCGGAGACGTCCCGGGTGGGGTGCAGCACCAGCCCCAGCACATCTCCCGCCACCGGTACAGCTCATCACAGCGACGCGCGGCGGCGGGCCCACCCGCGGGCGCGAAGCCGGGGAAACGCCCCCGAACAGGTGATTTCCGTACCCCCGGGTGGGTTCGGTTCGTTGGACGCGAGGTAGGGCGGGGGAACGAGTGGAGAGTCGATGCATGTCGTGATCATGGCGGGCGGCGCGGGAGTACGGCTGCGTCCCTACACCTCCACCCTGCCCAAGCCGCTCGTGCCCATCGGCGAGAGCTACGCGATCCTCGAGATCGTCCTGCGGCAGCTCGCCGATCGCGGCTTCACCCACGTCACCCTGGCGATCAACCACCTGGGCGCGTTGATCCGGGCCTTCGTCGGTGACGGCTCCCGGTTCGGCCTGGCGGTCGACTACGTCGAGGAGGACCGGCCGCTGTCGACCATCGGCCCGCTCTTCGGCATCCGGCACCGCCTGCCCGAGCACTTCCTGGTGATGAACGGCGACGTGCTCACCGACCTCGACTACGCCGACCTCCTGGCCACCCACGCCCGCTCGGGCGCGCCGCTGACGGTGGCCACCTACCGGCGTACCGTCAAGATCGACTTCGGGGTTCTTGAACTGGCCGGCGACAAGATCACATCTTTCTCCGAGAAGCCGGTCCTGCACTACCGGGTGAGCATGGGCGTCTACGGACTCTCCCGCAGCACCATCGCCCGCTACCCGGTCGGGCAGCCGTTCGGGTTCGACCAGCTGGTGCTCGACCTGCTGGGGCGGGGCGAACCACCGGCCGGCTACGAGTTCGACGGCTACTGGCTGGACATCGGCCGCCCCGAGGACTACGACGAGGCCAACCGGTGCTTCGCCGAGGTCCGGGACCTGCTCCTGCCCGCCGGCACCCCGGCCGGGGCATGATGCGCGTACTCCTCTTCGGCGCCTCCGGCTTCATCGGCGCGCACGTACGACGGGAGCTGGCCGCCACGGCGGACCTCACGTGCCCGTCGCGCGACGAGTGCGACCTGGTCACCGCGGCGCCGGAGACGCTGCGTGCGCTGCTCGACACGGTCCGGCCGGATGCGGTGGTCAACTGTGCCGGCGCGGTGAGCGGCACCGCCGAGGACCTCGTCCGGGCCAACACGCTGGTGACCGCCAAGCTGGTCGACGCCGTCGCCGTCGCCGCGCCCCGCGCCCGCCTGGTCCGCCTCGGCTCCGCCGCCGAGTACGGTCCCGTTCCGTTCGGCGCCGCGGCCGCCGAGGACCTGCCAGCGGCGCCGGTCAGTGCCTACGGCGTGAGTCAGGCCGCGGCGACCCGCCTCACGGAGCTGTCGGCCGCAGCCGGCCGGGTGGACGCGGTAGTGCTTCGGGTGTTCAACCCCGTCGGCCCCGGCATGCCCCGCACGACGCTGCTCGGCCGGGTGGCGGCGCTGCTGTCGCGCCTCGCGCCCGGCGAGGACCTGCGCACCGGCCCGCTGGACGCGTACCGGGACTTCGTGGACGTGCGGGACGTGGCCGCCGCGGTCGGGCGGGCGGCGACCGTCACGGCGCCGCGAGCCCGTGTCCTCAACGTGGCGAGCGGCCGGGCGGTGCCGGTGCGCGACGCCGTCCACCTGCTGGTCACGGCGGCCGGCCGGCCGGTCCGCGTCCGGGAGGACCATGCGCCGTCCCCGCGCTCCGCCGACGTGGGCTGGATGCGCGCCGACGTCGGCCGGGCCGCCTCGGTCCTGGGGTGGACGCCCGAACACGACCTGTACGACTCGGTCGGCGCGCTGTGGAGCCAGGCGGCTCCGGCGGCTGCGCCGGCTCGTTGAGCCGACCCGGTACCGGTACGGCCGGACCGGTGAAGAGGAGGAGCGAATCATGACCGCACAGTCGTCCGACGGGCCGGTGGTGGTGACCGGAGCCGGTGGCTTCATCGGCTCCCATCTGGTGGAGGCCCTCGTCGCCGCGGGCCACCCGGTACGCGCCCTCGTGCGCTACAACGGCGCCGGATCGCACGGCTGGCTGGACACCTTCGGCCCGGACCAGTTGGCCGGCGTCGAGGTCGTCGCGGGGGACATCCGCGACCGGGGGATGGTGCAGCGGCTTGTCGACGGCGCCTCCACCGTCTATCACCTGGCCGCGCTGGGTGGCATCCCGTACTCGTATCTCGCGCCGCAGTCCTACGTGGACACCAACATCACCGGCACGCTCAACGTGCTGGAGAGCGCGCGGACGGCCGGTGTCGGCCGGGTCGTGGTCACCTCCACGAGCGAGGTGTACGGGACGGCCACCACGGTCCCGATGACCGAGCAGCACCGGTTGCGCGGGCAGTCGCCGTACTCCGCCTCCAAGATCGGCGCGGACAAGCTGGCCGAGAGCTACCACCTCAGTTTCGGCCTGCCGGTGGTCACGCTGCGGCCGTTCAACACGTACGGCCCCCGGCAGTCCACCCGGGCGGTCATCCCCACCATCATCAGCCAGCTGGCGAAGGAGGACGGGGTGATCCGGCTGGGCGCGCTGCGTACCACCCGGGACCTCCTCTACGTGACGGACACCGTGGCCGCGTTCCAGGCCGTCGGCACGGCACCCGACGACGCTGTGGTGGGCGGCGTGTTCCAGGCCGCGACGGGCCGGGAGACCTCGGTCGGCGACCTGGTCCGCAAGATCGCCGCGATGTTCGGCGCCCAGCCGGAGGTGGTGGTCACCGAGTCCCGGCTCCGCCCGGCGGAGTCCGAGGTGGAACGCCTGCTCGGCGACGCCGGCCTGCTCCGGTCGCGGACCGGGTGGCAGCCCGTCACGAGCATCGACGAGGGGCTGAAGGCGACAGTCGAGTGGTTCCTCGATCCGGCCAATCTCGCGCGTTACCGCTCCGACCGGGCGGTGTGACGGGTTCCAAGCTCGGTGCCGCAGGAGGCTCGAACGTGATGGTGATGCAGGACAGCCGCCGGTCGTCGGCGATCGGCACGGTCCGCGGCCCCGGTGGGCCCGCCGGACCGGAGACACCGGTACGGCGCACGGGTGGTGTCGTATCGACGGTGCTGCGCGCCACCGCCGTGGTGCTGGTGCTCAACTTCGACCAGTTCCCGCGCATGGTCGGCCGCGGGTTCCTGATCGCCGCGGTGGTGCTCGCGGTCCCGTTGCTCCTGCACGAGCTGCTCCGTCCGGCCTCGCGGTCCCGGACAGTGATCTTCTGGACCCTCGTGGTCTTCGGCGTCCTCGCCTTGCCGGGAATCCTGCACCCGCCGGAGACGGACTACGGCCGGCAGAAGTTCCTGCTGCTCATGACGCTGACCGTGTTCGCCACGGCGGCGGTGGCGGTGCTGCGCGGGCGGCGTGACGTCGAGATGTTCGCCGCCGTCTTCGTCCTGTCGGGGGTGGTGCTCGCGATCGCCACGCTCAACGGTGATCCGCAGGACGGCCGGGCCGACGGCTTCGGCTCCAACCCGATCTGGCTGGCCCGGGCAATCGGCGGTGCGCTCGTCGCTCTCACCTGGCTCTATCTGCGCAAACGGGTGCCGGCGTGGTGGGCGGCGGGCCTGGCGGTGCTGCTCGGCCTCGGTCTTCTGGCGACCGGCTCCCGGGGACCGCTGCTGGCCACTGTGGTGGCCCTCTTCGTCCTGGTGCTGGCCGGGTTCCGCCTGAAGATCCGGCGGGGCCGGCGTGAGTGGGTAGGTCTGGGCCTGATGGGCGGCCTGGTGCTCGCCGTCCTCGCCCTGCCGTCGCTGCTGCCGCCCCGGGTGTACGCGCTCCTGGTCGATCCGAGCGAGGAGATGTTCGGCACCGCCCGAGCGGAGATGCGGGAGGTCAGCGTGCCGATGATCGCCGAGAATCCGGGCGGCGTCGGCTACGGCAACTGGGGCGACTACTCCGGCATGCTCGTGCACAACTATCCGCACAACCTGTGGCTGGAGCTGCCGGCCGAGGCGGGCTGGCTGGTGGGCGGGGCCTTCATCCTGGCCACCGTGGTCGTCGCGGCGGGGCTCTGGCGCGCGACCAGGCGTGATCCGGTGGCTGGGTTCGTCCTGGCCGTGCTGGCCTTCAACGTGGTGGCGGTGTCGACGTCCGGGGACGTGAACGCCGGTCGTCCGCTCTTCGCCGCGTTGGCCCTCGGCGTGCTCGTGCTGGCCGGGGCGACACTGCCCGCCGGGGTGCGGGCTCGCGGCGGGCGGGCGCGGCCGGTCGACCGCCCGGGGGTCGCTGGGTGAGGTGGCGGGCGCGGCTCGCCATGTCGAGCGGGCGGCGCGGAGTGCTCGGCATCGCCGCCGGGTCGGCCGGCGGTCAACTGCTGGCGCTGGCCGCGGTCCCGTTGCTCGCGAGGCTCTACCGCCCGGCTGACTTCGGCGTGCTCGCCGTGGTCGCCGCGCTCGTGCTCACAGTGGGCACGGTGGCCGCGCTCCGGTTCGAGATGGCCGTTCCGCTTCCCGAGCGGGAGGAGGACGCACGCGCGCTGGTGCGGCTCGGCCTCGTCGCGGCCGCCGGCACGGCGATCCTGGCATCGGCGGTCGTCCTGCTGGTGGGGGACCGGGCGGCGCTCTGGTTCGGTCAGCCCGAACTGGCCCGCTGGCTCTGGGTGGTGCCGCCCTCCGCCGCCGCGATGGGTGTCGTCCTCGTGCTGAACCAGTTCGCGGTGCGGCACCGTCGTTACGGCGCGATCGGCCGGCGCAACCTCTTCCAGTCCGTGGCGGTGGTGGTCACCCAGATCGTGGCCGGAGTGGCGGGACTTCGCCCCGGTGGCCTGGCGCTCGGCTTCGGGTTCGGTCAGGTCGCGGCCGCCGCGGTCCTGCTCCGGGACGCCCGTCGGCGCGGCGCGACCGCCCGGGCCGGCCGGCGGCCGCCACGCCTGCTGGCGGTCGCACGCCGGTACCGGCGGTTCCCGTTCCTCCTGGCCCCGTCCGGTCTGCTCAACGTCCTCGGCACGCAGTTGCCGGTGCTGCTCATCGCCTACTGGTACGGCTCGGCGGTGGCCGGCTGGCTGGGACTGACCCAGCGGGTGCTCGCCATGCCCGCCGCGCTCGTGGCGTCCGCGGTGGCCCAGGTCTACCTGGGGGAGATCGCCCGGATCGCCAGGGAGCAGCCCCGGAGCGGCCGGCGCGCGTTTCTGCGCGCCAGCCGGAGGCTGGCGCTGGTCGCCGGTCCCGGCGCGCTCCTCGTGGTGGTCGGCGCGCCCGCGGCCTTCAGCCTGGTCTTCGGCGCGCAGTGGCACAGCAGCGGCGCCTATGCCCAGGCCCTGGCCGTCTTCATGGCGGCGCAACTTGTGGTCTCTCCGCTGTCGCAGACGCTTGTCGTGTTCGAACGACAGGGTCTTCAGCTCGCCTGGGACGCGGGCCGCGTCGCGCTGGTGGCGGGAGCCGTGTCCGTGGTGGCTCTGGTCGACGGGTCACCGCTGACCGCGGTGTGGGCGTTCGGGGTGTCCGGCGCGCTGGCGTACGGCGTCGGGTGGCTGATGTCGCTGCGGGTCGTGACGGCGGCCGGCCGGGACCGCGGTCGTCCCCGCCCCGCGCCGCAACTCGTGTCGCACGGGTGAGGCGTTCGACACCTTTCATCATTTCTTGTCCGGGAAGAAATCGTTTATCCCTGCATGACGAACGACCTGCATCCGGAGCCGGCACCGCGCCTGCTGATCGTCTCGTACCACTTCCCACCGGCGGAGACCGTCGGCGCCCGTCGTCCCGCGGCCCTCGCGGCGTTCGCGGCACGACAGGGGTGGGACGTCCGGGTACTGACAGCGGTCGGGGCGAACCAGGGCACGGTTCCCGTCCCGGTGCCCGAGGAACGCCTGATCCGGGTCGCGCCGTCACCACGGCTGCCACGGCCCGGCCGAGGCGGGGGCGGTGCGGTGACCGTCGGCGGAACAGCGTCGCCATCCCGGCTCCGGCGGATCCGCGCCGGCGCAGATCGCCTCCTGGTGAAGGTCGGCATGGAGCTGTTGCTGCCGGACCCGCAGCTCAACTGGATCCGTCCACCGGCGCGCACCTTCGACCGGGCCGCCGCGGGCTGGCGCCCGGACGTCATCCTGGCGTCCGGCCCGCCCTTCTCCGGGTTCGTGGTGGCCGCGACGCTCGCCCGGCGGTTCCGGGCGCCCTGGGTCGCGGACTACCGGGATCTGTGGTCGGTCGGCAACGACCACTGGGTCCGGACAGCGCTACGCCGAGCGGTCGACAAGAGGCTGGAGCGGCGAGTGCTGCGGACGGTCGCGGCGTGCGTGACGGTCTCGGAGCCGCTGGCCGACACGATCCACCACACGTTCGGGGTGCGGACGCATGTGGTGATGAACGGCATCGACCGTCGGCCGGTGCCGGCGGAGTCCGCCGCGACTCCCGCCGGCGTCGATGCGTCGGCGGCCACTCTGACGCTCGCACACACCGGTTACATCTATCCGGGCAGGCGTGACCCGGGCCCGCTCGTCGACGCGATCGCCCTGCTCGGCGCGGACGCCGCTCGGGTGCATGTGATCTTCGCGGGGGAGGACCACGGCATCACCCGCGCCGCCGCAGAGCGGGCCGGCGTGGCCGACTCCGTCACGCTGCTCGGCCCGGTCTCGCCGGAGAAGTCGTGGCGGATCCAGGCCGACGCGGACGCGCTGGTCCTGCTCATGTGGAACGATCCGCGGGACGCCGGCACGATGACCGGCAAGATCTTCGACTATCTCCAGGCCCGCCGCCCCGTCCTGCTGCTCGGTTACGAGAACGGCGTGGCCGCACGCCTGCTGCGCGAACGCGGCGCGGGCGTCGTGGCGAACGAACCGGCCGCGATCGCGTCCCAGTTGCGGGAGTGGCTGGCCGTGAAGGAGCGGACCGGGCGGGTGCCGGCCGTGCCGGCCACCGCGCTGGACGGACTGTTCCGGGAGGATCAGCTCGGCCGCTACCTCGACATCCTCCGGGACGCCGCCGGACCGGGCGAGCCTGCTCGTCGTCCCGTCCGCTGACGTCCGGCGCCCCGCATCATCAGGCGCGGGGCACCGGACGTCAGCGCCGGGACGGAAGCGGGGCCGGTACCCGCCCGCCCACCCGGCCGGCGGCGGTCTCGGCGACGGTCCGGTAGAACGACGCCCGGCGGGCGTCCAGCGTCTCGGCGGAGAAGTCGTGGGCCCGGCGCAGGTTGCGGGCCGAGGCGTCCGCGAGCCGGCGCGGGTCGGCCAGCATCGCGGTGACGGCGCCGGCCAGAGCGGCCGGGTCGTCGGGTGGAACCAGGCACTCCGGATCGAGCAACTCCGGGATGCCCCCGGCGGTCGAACCGATCGCCGGGAGCGCCCGGGCCATCGCCTCGATGAGCGCCCGGGGCAGGCCCTCGGTGCGGGACGGCATCACGAACAGGTCGGCCGCGTCCAGTTGGCGGCGGACCGCGTCGGCGTCGGGCAGCGGACCGGTGAACCTCACCCGGTCGGCCACTCCCGACCGGTCGGCCAACCGCTCCAGGTGGGGGCGGTAGGCGCCCACGCCGACATGCACGAGCCGAGCCCGGGGACCGTCGGCGGGCATCAGCGCCAACGCGGAGACGAGCGTGTCGATCCCCTTGTAGAGCTGTTCGAGCGAGCCGACGGAAACCACTGTCGCCTCGTCCGGGAGCCGCCGGACCGGCCGGGCCCGCGGCACGAACGCCGCCGGCGGCAGGTCGACGCTGGAGATGCCGGCCGTGGGCGTGGTCGGCAACGTGGGATACCGGCGTTGCAGGCGCCGTTCCGTCTCGTACGCCACCGCGGCGGCCTCGCGGCACTGCCCGCGCAGCGTCCGGGTGGACAGCGTGCGCAGCAGCGGCCGCAGCGGATGCCGGACGACTCCCGGGGCGAGCACGTCGTACGGATCGCCGATCACTTCGAGCGCGTACGGGAGCCGCGCCCGGCTACGCGCCCGGGCCAGCAGTGAGCCGATCGGTGACGGTACCCGGAGCACCACGGCGTCCGCTGGTTCCGCAGCGGCGCTCACCGCCGCGGCGATCGCCCGCCGCCCGAGCAGGTAACCCCGGGGCCCGACGTAGTACGGCAACGCCCACACCTCGACGCCGTCCCCGTCGACCCGGGCCGCGGCCTCCGGCCGTCGGTCGACGTCCCGGACCCGGGCGGCGACGCGCACCCGGTCGAAGGCGACCAGGTAGCGTCGCCAGATCGAGTTGTCCGGCCCGGCCTCGACCCACACCGCGCCGTCGGGAGTCCGGGTGAAGCGCGACTCGGACGTCACCACGACCCGCATCAGGATCTCCCACCGGTGCGGCAGACGGCCTCCACCACGTCGGCGACGTCGGCGGCCGCCACCTGGTTGTCGAAGTGCCGCAGGGCGAACTGCTGGGCCCGCTCACCGCGCAGGCGGAGCCGTCCGTCGGTGAACTCCCGGTGGGCCTGCTCCAGTCCGGCGACCAGCGCGGCCACGTCGTTGCGCGGCACCACCCAGCCGGTCGTCTCGTCGACCGTCTCGGGCAGACCGCCGGCGTCGCTGACGATGCTGGGCACCCCGGTGGCTCCCGCCTCACAGGCGGCGCCGTGTCCCTCGGACAGCGAGGGACTGACGCTCACGTCGGCGGCGCGGTAGCAGGCCCGGACGTCCGACACCGACGTCAACCACGTCACGCTCGGATCGCGATCGACCCCGAAACGCCCGATCAACTCGCGGCGGTGCGCCTCGCCGGCCGCCGAGAAACCGGCGCCCACCAGGAGCAGCCGGGCGTCCGGGTGGGCGGCGCGGAACTCGCGCCACGCCGCCAGCAGCACGTCGTGTCCCTTGATGCCGCGGCCCTGGTGGACCAGCTTCCGGGGTGGATAGACGTAGGCGACCATGATGACGACGAATGCGTCCTCCTCGATGCCGAGTTCGGCGCGCGCCTTCGCCCGTACCTCTCGCCGGCCGGTCGAGCCCTCCAGGTCGGCGAAGTGCGCGGTCCGGGCGCCGTAGGTGACCACCGGGCGCCGGGGCGCGGGACATCCGAGCGCGCCGTAGAGGCCGGAGGTGTGGCCGGTGCCGCAGATGGTGACGTGGTCGAGCCGCCACAACACCCGCTCGACCAGCTTGATCAGCGGAGACTCCAGGTACAGCGGCCCGGCCACCATGTGCACCCGCCGCAGCGGCATGCGTAGGCTCGCGAAGCGGGCGGCGAGCGCTGACGCGTACAGGTGGTACTTCAGGACGTCCGGGCGGATCCGGCCGATCAGGCGGCGCAGCCGCCACAGGTCCCGCAGCGTCGACGGGCGCGGCCGGAAGCGGAAGTCGAACGGCGAGTCGTGCACCTCGACACCTCGCCGCCGCAGCTCCCCCGTGAGCCGCCCGGTCTCGCGCGGCAGGATCGCCACGACCTCGTGCCCGCGGCGGCGGAGTTCCTCCACCTGCGGGACGATCCAGAGTCCACCCTGGTCGGTCTTGAGCAGGACGGCGATCCGCAGCGGGCGCGTGCCCGCGCCGGCCGTCACCGGGCGTCCAGGAACTGCTCGACGGCGCCGATGACCCGCGCCAGACGGCCGTCGTCCAGGACGGAGCCGCTGGGTAGCGTGAGGCCCTGGGCGAACAGGCGGTCCGAGGCGCCCGTCACAACCGACCGGCATCCGGAGAAGACCGGCTGCCGGTGCATCGGCTTCCACACGTGCCGGGTCTCGATGTCCCGCGCGGCCAGGTGGGCCCCGAGTTGCGCCGCCGACCACCCGGTCCGTTCGGGGTCGACCACGATGCTGGTCAGCCAGCAGTTCGAGCCTTCGTCCCCGTCCCCGAGCAGGCGGACCCCGGGCACGCCGGAGAACAGCTTGGCGTACCGTTCGCGCACCAGGCGGCGCCGGCGCATCATCCCGTCCAGCCGGTGCAGCTGGGCGCGGCCGAGGGCGGCGAGCAGATTGCTGAGCCGGTAGTTGTAGCCCACGTCGACGTGCTCGTAGTGCGGCACGGGCTCGCGCGCCTGGGTGGCCAGGTGCCGGCAGCGGGCCAGCAACGCCTCGTCGTCGGAGAGCAGCATGCCCCCACCGGACGTTGTGATGATCTTGTTGCCGTTGAACGACAGCGCGCTGAGCCGCCCGAAGGAGGCGGCCGGACGCCCGCGGTAGGTCGCGCCGAGCGCCTGCGCGGCATCCTCGACCACCGGTACGCCCGCCGCCTCGCACACCGGCAGCAGCGCGTCGTAGTCGGCGCAGGTGCCGAACATGTCCGCGATCAGTACCGCGGCGACCTTCTCGCCGGATCGGCGCAGCACGCCGAGCATCTCGGCGAGCGCTGCCACGTCCATGTTTCCGGTCGCCGGGTCGCAGTCGACGAAGACGGGTTCGGCGCCGGTGTAGACCGCGGCGTTGGCGGTGGCCGCGAACGTCATCGTCGGCGCTACCACCACGCTTCCCGGCCCGGCCCCCAGGGCGAGCAGGGCGAGGTGCAGCGCGGACGTGCCGGAGTTCAGGGCCAGCGCGCCGGCCGTCCCGACGCGGTCCGCGACCTCCCGCTCGAACGCCTCCACCTCGGGGCCGAGCGGCGCGACCCAACCGGAGCGGATCGCGCGGAGCACGTAGGACTCCTCCAGGGGCCCGACATCGGGCGGAGAAAGGTAGATCCGGCCGGTCATCGAGCCTCCGTCCCCGCAGCGGGATCACGGTCGTGGCAGCGAAGGGTCACGGACGGTAAAACGGGACAACCGGCAAGGAGTGATGGCGTACGCCGTGTTCGTGCCGAAAAGCACACGATCGTGCCGCGCGACGCCGTCGAGCCGGGAACCGCTGAGCCCGGGAACGAGTAGAGTTCGGCGGCCCGCCAGGAATCAACGATCCGGGAGTCCCGAGTGCTGCACCTGAGGGTGATCGCGCCGCGCGACCAGTCGTCGGCGGTCGTGGAGCTGCTGGCCGCCGACCCCGGCGTCACGCACCTCGTGGTGCTGCCCGGCGCCGCCCGCCAGCCCGCGGGTGACTACGTCACCTGCGACGTGGTCCGGGAGAGCGCCGACGGCGTACTGAGCCGGCTCCAGGAACTCGGCGTCGAGGCGCGCGGGGCGATCGCCGCCGACGACGTCGAGCTGACCCTGTCCGAGGCGGCCGACCGGGCCGCCGAAGAAGCCCCCGGCCACGGGGAGGACGCCGTGGTGTGGGACGAGATCGCCGCGAAGACCGGCGAGCAGACGGTGCTCACCGGCACGTTCCTCGCCCTGATCGTGGTGGCCACCATGATCGCCGGGATCGGCGTGCTGCTGGACCAGCCCATCCTGATCGTCGGCGCGATGGTGGTCGGCCCGGAGTTCGGCCCGCTCGCCGCGCTCTGCGTGGCGCTGCTGCGACGTCAGCCGCGCGTGGTCGGCCGCTCGGTCAAGGCGCTGACGGTCGGTTTCCTCGTCGCCATGGCGGCCACCGTGCTGAGCACCTGGGCGCTCACCGCGGCCGGCCTGGTCGGCCGGGACATGCTGCTGGCGGAACGGCCGATGACCGACTTCATCTGGCGGCCGGACGCGTTGTCCTGGGTGGTGGGCCTGCTCGCCGGCGTGGCCGGCATGCTGTCACTGACCTCGAAGAAGTCCGGCTCGCTCGTGGGTGTGCTGATCTCGGTGACCACCGTGCCGGCGGCGGCGAACGTGGCCGTCGCGTCCGCGTACGGTGTGTGGCACGAGGCCGTCGGCTCCGCCCTCCAACTGGTGATCAACCTGGCCGCGATCGTGCTCGCCGGGCTGCTCACGCTCGTGGTCCAGCTGTGCTGGTGGCGGCACGTCGCCCGGCGGGCCGCGCACGCGGTGCCCCGGCAGCGGGCAGACCGGCGTCCGGCCCCGGTCAGCGCCAGTCGTCGCCCGCGTCGAGACGACGGCTGAGCAGGGTCGCCAGCGGCACCGACTCGCCGTCCCGGCCGCCTCGGCCGACCACGAGCGGCGGCACGCTGGGCGGCGGGTCCGCCCCGAGCAGCCGCGCCCGCAGGCCCGGCGGCACGGTGAGCAGGTAGAAACGCCCGTCGGTGTCCACCGCGCGGCTGTGCGCCCGGTCCACGTACCAGCCGGTGATCCGCGTGCGGTAGCGACCGCGCCCGTCGTGCCCGGTCGCGGTCAGCCGGCCGGCGCGCAGCCCGCGCCGCAGCGCCTCGGCGGCGAACCGGGCCACCAGCTCCGCGGCCTCCGCCTGCTCGGCCTCGCGTTCGCGGGCGGCGGCCTCCGCGTGCGCCCGCACCGCGTGGCGTCGCCGCTCCCGCCACCGCTCGTCGTCCTCACCGCCCACGACCGCGAGGGTACGCGGAACCGGCCCCGCCCGGCGCACAGGCCGTCGGGCCCGGCGCGCGCACCGCCGAGGCTGCGGTGATCAAGGGGTTTGTGTCAGTCGAACGCCCCGAACAGGCCACGAACTCCTTGGTCAACAACGCGCCTGGTGAGTGGTGTTCGCGGCTCCGGCAGGCGCGACCCGTCCCTATCCCGGCGCGCTGCCCGGTGTGATCAACTCCAGCTCGCCGAAGTGGTGGTGTCGCGGAGCCTCTGATGCCACCACCTCGGCGAGATTGTGTTGATCAAGGGTGTGATGCCGGTGCCTCGGCCCGTCCCCGCGGCCGTCGCCCTGCCGGGGCGCCTGACCGCGACACGGGCCGGCGCGTCGCTGTTCCCCGGCGGGGCTGCCGGGCTGAGGCGTTCGTGACCTCGGCCCGGCAGCGGGACGTGTCAGGCCAGGCCGGCGCGGCGCAGCGCCTCCGCCATGGCGTCGTTGAGCGGGGCGCCGCCACCGCGCCCGGGCCGCTGCTGCTGGCCACCGCGCGACCCGCCGCCCTGCCCGCCACCGCGTTGCCCGCCGCCGCCCGAGCCGCCGCGTTGGCCGCCTCCGCTCTGCCCGCCGCCCGAGCCGCCGCGCTGGCCGCCCTGCTGGCCACCACCGCGCTGCCCGTTCTGCTGGCCGCCGATGCGTCCCTGGCCGCCGCCGCGTGGCCCGCCGCCCTGACCGCCCCGGTCCCGTCGGCCGTCGCCGCCCGCCGGGCGCCCGCCGCCGGCCGGCGCCTCGTCGTCCAGCCGCAGCGTCAGCGAGATCCGCTTGCGCGGCACGTCCACGTCGAGCACCCGGACCTTCACCACGTCGCCGGACTTCACCACGTCGCGCGGGTCCTTGACGAACGTGTGCGACATGGCAGAGACGTGCACCAGACCGTCCTGGTGCACGCCCACGTCGACGAACGCGCCGAACGCGGCCACGTTCGTGACCACGCCCTCGAGCACCATGCCCGGCGTCAGGTCGCTGATCTTCTCCACGCCCTCGACGAACGTGGCGGTGCGGAACTCGGGGCGCGGGTCGCGGCCCGGCTTCTCCAGCTCGGCCAGGATGTCGGTGACGGTGGGCAGGCCGAACGTGTCGTCGACGAAGTCGGTCGCGCGCAGGCCGCGCAGGATCGCCGACTTCCCGATCAGCGCGCGCAGGTCCTGCCCGGTGGAGGAGAGGATGCGACGCACCACCGGGTACGCCTCGGGGTGCACGCTGGAGGAGTCCAGCGGGTCGTCGCCGCCGGGGATGCGCAGGAAGCCCGCGCACTGTTCGAACGCCTTCGGCCCGAGCCGGGGCACCTTCTTCAACTCGGCGCGGGTGCGGAACGGCCCGTTGGCGTCGCGGTGCAGCACGATGTTCTCGGCCAGCCCGGCGCCGATGCCGGAGACCCGGGTGAGCAGTGGCGCGGAGGCGGTGTTGACGTCCACGCCGACGGCGTTGACGCAGTCCTCGACCACCGCGTCGAGCGAGCGGGACAGCTTCACCTCGGACAGGTCGTGCTGGTACTGCCCGACGCCGATCGACCGCGGGTCGATCTTCACCAGCTCGGCCAGCGGGTCCTGGAGGCGGCGGGCGATCGACACCGCGCCGCGCAGCGAGACGTCCAGACCGGGCAGCTCCTGCGAGGCGTACGCGGAGGCGGAGTAGACCGACGCGCCCGCCTCGGAGACCACCACCTTGGTCAGCTTCAGCTCCGGGTGCTGCTTGATCAGGTCGGCGGCGAGCTTGTCGGTCTCCCGGCTGGCGGTGCCGTTGCCGATCGCGACCAGCTCGACGCCGTGCGCGGCGGCGAGCGTGGCGAGCGTGTGCAGCGAGGCGTCCCACTGCCGGCGCGGCTCGTGCGGGTAGATCGTGTCGGTGGCGACCACCTTGCCGGTGGCGTCGACCACCGCCACCTTCACACCGGTGCGCAGGCCCGGGTCCAGACCCATGGTGGGACGCGCGCCGGCCGGCGCCGCCAGCAGCAGGTCACGCAGGTTGGTGGCGAAGACCCGCACGGCCTCCTCCTCGGCCGCCTGCCACAGCCGCATCCGCAGGTCCGCGCCGAGGTGGATGAGGATCCGGGTACGCCAGGCCCAGCGCACCGTGTCGGCCAGCCACTTGTCGGCGGGCCGTCCCTGGTCGCTGACGCCGAAGCGTCCCGCCACGGCGGCCTCGTACCGGCTGGGGCCCGGGTTCGCGTCGGCGTCCCCGTCGGCCTCCGGATCCATGGTCAGCTCCAGCACGCCCTCCTTCTCGCCCCGGAACATGGCGAGGATGCGGTGCGAGGGCAGCTTCGGGTACGGCTCGGCGAAGTCGAAGTAGTCGGCGAACTTCGCCCCGGCGGTTTCCTGACCCTCGCGTACCCGGGAGACCAGCCGGCCCCGCGACCACATCTGCTCGCGCAGCGTGCCGATCAGGTCGGCGTCCTCGGCGAAGCGCTCGATCAGGATGGCCCGCGCGCCGTCCAGCGCGGCGGCGGCGTCCGCGACGCCCTTGTCCGGGTCGGCGAACCCGGCGGCTACCGCCTTCGGGTCCTGCGCCGGGTCGGCGAGCAGCGTGTCCGCGAGCGGCTCCAGCCCGGCCTCGCGGGCGATCTGCGCGCGGGTGCGCCGCTTCGGCTTGTAGGGCAGGTAGATGTCCTCCAGGCGCGACTTCGAGTCGGCGGCGAGGATCTGCGCCTCCAGCGCCTCGTCGAGCTTGCCCTGGCTGCGGATCGACTCCAGCACCGCCGCGCGCCGCTCGTCCAGCTCGCGCAGGTAGCGCAGGCGCTCCTCCAGTGTGCGCAGCTGCGCGTCGTCGAGCAGGCCGGTGGCCTCCTTGCGGTAGCGGGCGATGAACGGCACTGTGGCGCCGCCGTCGAGCAGCTCGACTGCTGCCCGCACCTGACGTTCGGCGACGCCGAGTTCCTCGGCGATCCGCTGGTGCACTGACTGGGTCACGATCTGATCCGCCTTCTCGGGTGGGTTCCCGTGCATTCTGCCGTCCCGGTGCGACGCCGGCGTCCGCGCCCGTCCGCGTCCGGCGGAGGATCCCTGACAGTCAGAAGTATTCATGTTATGTGCGTCTATTCCACGCATGATGAAACGAGGGTGGCAAAAGCGACAAGAGGTTGCTGGGATGGGAGGCACAATCCCGACCTTGGAGGTCCCATGAGGATCCGCCTGTCCTGGCGCGCGCCGGTGGCCGCGGTGCTCGCCCTCGGCCTGGCGGGGACGCCGGTGACCGGCGCGGCGGCCGCCCTCCCCGAGCGGAGCGCGACGCTCAGCGCGTACGCCCGGGACGGCTACCTGCCGCGCCTGCTGCCCGGCTCGGTCTCACCGACCTCGCGGCAGATGACAGTCCCGCGGACCGACCCGCTGGCGCACGACGCCTCCGGGGTGCGGCTCTTCAACTGGCAGGGCGTCCTCTACGACCACCCGGTGGTCCAGGCCGACTGGGGGCTGGACAACCTCAACGCCTACCAGGTCACCGGTGACCGCTTCTTCCTGGACCGGGCGATCGCGCAGGCCCGGCGGAACCTGGACCGCAAGGTGGAGTCCCGCGGGGCGTGGTGGTACTCGTACCCCTTCGACCTGCCCCGGTGCACCGGGCTGGTGCTCCAGGCGCCCTGGTACAGCGCCATGGCGCAGGGGGAGCTGCTCAGCCTGTTCGTCCGGCTGTACGAGGTGACCGGCGACGCCACGTGGCGTACGGCGGCGGACCGCACGTTCCTCAGCCTCACGCTCGAACCGCAGCTCGGCGTGCCCTGGGTCAGCTGGACCGACGCGGACGGCTACCTGTGGCTGGAGGAATACCCGGACAGCCCGGGGGTGCGCGGGGAACGGGTCCTCAACGGCATGATCTACGCGTTCTACGGCGTGTACGACTACTGGCGGATCACCCGGGACAGCCGGGCGGTGAGCCTGATGGACGGGACGGCCACGACGGTGCGGCGGTACGTGCCGGCCATATTGCGCATCCCGCAGTGGGCCAGCCGGTACTCGGTCGGCTGCGCGCGTTCCTACCCGAGCTACCACCAGGTGCACACCCAGCAGATGCTCTCGCTGCACCAGCTGACCCATGCCGGCGTGTTCGCCGCGTACGCCGACGTGCTGCGCGCCGACTATCCGTACCCACCGGTCGACGGCATCGTGTGGTTCGGTCCCGGCTCCCACGTCGCCTACCAGTTCGATGCGGCCGGCCGGATCGTCGCGCAGAAGTCGATCAATCTGATCCGCTTCTCCACCGCCACCGCCGACCAGCGCGTCCGGGTGACCGGCCGGGGCGTCTACTACCGCATGGCCAACGGCGTGTTCGCCGGCATGTTCGTCGCGGAGGACGCCGCGAACCGGTGGCTCGCCGGGAAGTTCGTCCAGCACACGTACGCGCCCACCCGGTTGCTGACCGTGGAGCCCGGCACCTACACCGGATACGCCTACGACAGCAGGTGGCAGGTGGTCGGGTCCAAGACCGTCACCTTCCCGCGCACCTCGGGCGCGCCGATGGGGGCCAGTGCCTGGGTGAACGGCCGCCTGAGCTACCAGGTCACCGCCGGCACCTACCTGGGCTACTGGCTGCCGGCGGCCCCCGGGCTGGTGCTGGGGGACGCGCCCCCGCTGCCCTAGACACAGGTCGCGGCGCGCCGGGCGAGTCGCTGCGCTAGCGTGGCGATCATGGAGGCACCTGCGGATCCGCGGGCCCGGCGGCTCTTCGGGGGCAGCGCCCGGGCGCTCGGCGACCTGGCGGCCGGCCCGTTCCGGGCCGACCGGGACCGGATCGTCGGCTCGCCGTTCTTCGCCCGGCTGAACGGTGTCACCCAGGTGATCAGTCCCGGCGGGTCGGGGCTTCTGGTGCACAACCGGCTCACCCACAGCCTGAAGGTCGCCCAGGTGGCCCGGGCGATCGCCGAGCGGCTCATGGCCGACCCGGCGTACCGGGACCTGCTGGACAAGCTCGGCGGCTGCGACCCGGAGGTGGTGGAGGCCGCCGCGCTCGCGCACGACCTCGGCCACCCGCCGTTCGGGCACCTGGGGGAGCGGGTGCTGGACCGGCTGGCCCGGCAGCGGCTCGGGCTGGCCGACGGCTTCGAGGGCAACGCCCAGTCGTACCGGATCGTCACCAGCACCGAGATCCGCGGCGCGGCGACCACCGGGCTGGACCTGACCGCGGCGGTCCGGGCCGCCATGCTGAAGTACCCGTGGACCCGGCTGGACCATCCCGACCCGCACCCCCGGCACCTCGACCCGGCGCCCCGCGGCGCGGCGGCCCCGCCGGAGGACCCGGAGAGCGGGTCGGTGAAGTTCGGCGCTTATCGCACCGAGCTGGACGACCTGCGTCAGGCGCGGGAGCCGTTCGCCGGCCGCATCCCGGACTGGCAGCAGACGCCCGAGGCGTCGGTGATGGACACCGCCGACGACATCGCGTACGCGATCCACGACGTGGAGGACTTCTACCGCGTCGGGGTGCTCCAGCAGGGCGCGGTGGCGGCCGAGCTGATGGCCTGGCAGCGCGAGTGCGGGCACCTGCGGTCGATCACCGCGTCCGCGCTGGATGCGGCGGGCCGGCGCCCCGGCGCGGCGATCGAGCGGCTGCGCCGGCAACTGCACCGCAAAGACGGCTGGATCGCCGACGACGAGGCGTTCGCCGCCGCAGTCGAACACGTCCGCGAGGAGCTGGTGGAGGGGCTGCTGGCGCTGCCGTTCGACGGCTCGATCGAGGCGGAGCAGTACGTCGCCCGGTTCTCCGCCCGCTGGTCCACCCGCTTCGTGGACGCCATCACGGTGACCCCGGACCCGCACGTCCGCTCCGGGTACGTGCTGCTGGCCAAGGCGCAGTGGCACGAGGTGCAGGTGCTCAAGTTCGTGCACCACCGGTTCGTGCTGGCCCGCCCGGACCTGGCGCTGCACCAGCGCGGCCAGGCCCGGCTGCTGGGCACGCTGGTGGAGGCGCTCTGGGAGTGGCTGCTGGACCCGGACGAGGAGTCCCGGCTGCCGCGACGGCTGCACGACCTGGTGGAGCTAGCCGAGGCGGAGCTGCACCCGCGTACCCCGGACCGGATCGGCCGGGC
Source organism: Micromonospora sp. HB375 (assembly GCF_017872985.1). Taxonomy (NCBI): domain Bacteria; kingdom Bacillati; phylum Actinomycetota; class Actinomycetes; order Micromonosporales; family Micromonosporaceae; genus Micromonospora; species Micromonospora sp. HB375. Next base: position 2,444,942 of record NZ_JAGGJO010000001.1, read on the forward strand.
CCGGGGCCGGGCGATCGTCGACTTCGTCGCGCAGCTCACCGACGGTCAGGCGGTGGCCATGCTGGACGCGCTGTCGGGCCGTTCCGGCGCGCTCTGGACCGACGCCTTCGTGCTCTGAGGACCGCTCAGCGGGCCGGTACTCCCTTGACCACGATCTCCGGCGGCACGTCGCGCACCACGCACGCGCCGGCGCCGACCGTCGCACCGGCGCCGACCCGCAGGCCGGGGAGCACCACCGCGCCCGCTCCGATCAGCGCGGCGGTGTCGAGGCGGCAGTCGCCCGACACGGCCGCGAGCGGGTGCAGGGAGACGTAGTCGCCGACCACGCAGTCGTGCGCGAGTGTGGCGTTCTGGTTGACGTGCAGGTGCCGCCCGGCGGTGACGTTGGTGGTGATCCGGCCACCGGCGAACACCACCAGGCCCTCGGCCGACACCAGGTCCGGGCCGACGGTGGCGTCCGGGTGGACGAGACTCGCCGCCGGCCTGCCGTACGTGTCGACCCGCGCGCCCACCTTCTGCCGGACACGTGGGTCGCCCAGGCCGAGGACGACGTGGGTCTGCGGTGGTAGTTGCCCGAGCGCCGCCACGGTCCCCAGGTACGGCGCGCCACACGACTCGGCGCGTTTGCGGTTCCGCTCGGACGGGTTGTCGTCGACGAAGCCGGCCAGCCGCCACGGCGGTCGAGCGGCGGACTCGTTGACCGCCGCCACGATCTGGGCGATCTCCCGGCCGTGGCCGCCGCACCCGACGACGACGAGGTCGAGGGTCACCGGGACCCGCTTCCCGCTGTCGCCGCCACCGGATCCTCCGCGGCGGTGCCACGGAACTCGTGCGCGGTGGCGGCGCCGGGCGCGCTGATGCCCTGCCGCCGCAGCACCGCGACTGCGGTCCGGGCCAGGATGCGGGCGTCCAGCCGCAGGCTCCAGTGCTCCACGTAGCGCAGGTCGTAGGCGAAACGCTCCGCCCAGCCCAGTTCGTTGCGGCCGTTGACCTGCGCGAGCCCGGTGAGGCCGGGCCGGACGTCGTGCCGGCGGAACTGCTCCGGCGTGTAGAGGTCGCGGTAGCTGGTCGGGAACGGGCGCGGGCCGACCAGGCTCATGTCGCCGCGCAGGATGTTCCAGAGGCTGGGCAACTCGTCCAGGCTGGTGGCCCGCAGCCAACGCCCCAGGGGCGTCAGCCGTGCCTGGTCGTCGCCGGGGGAGAAGCCGTCGCCGCCGCCCGCCATGGACCGGAACTTCAGGATGGTGAACTCCCCGCCGTACCGGCCGATGCGCTGCTGGCGGAAGAGGACCGGGCGGCCCATGCCGAGCAGCACCGCGACCGCCACCGCGGCCAGGATCGGTGCCGTCACCAGCAGGGCGGTCGCCGAGACGACGACGTCGACACCCCGTTTGACGGTGGCGGCGACGCCTGCCTGCGGTGTGGGTGTGCGGGGCTCTTCCACGCCTGGGGAGAGGCGAACCTGCATGCTGTCCTCCGGCCGCTGACTCGTCAGCGAACAGAGTACGCAAATATGCGCAGAAGATTGCCTTGTCCGAATTTTTCGGCGTGGCTCAGGCGACCGACTGCCACCAGCCGTCGACCGCCGGCGGCTCGTCCACGACCACCCGCTCACCGGGGCGCGGCACTGCGAGCCGCACGTCGCGCGCCTTCGCCTCGGCCCAGAGCCGGTCCACCGGCTCGGACCAGTCGTGCAGGGCCAGGTTGAACGTGCCCCAGTGCACCGGCACCAGCAGTCCGCCGCGTACGTCGAGGTGGGCGGCGACCGCCTCCTCCGGGAACATGTGGATGTGCGGCCACGCCCTGTCGTACGCGCCGATCTGCATCAGCGTCACGTCGAACGGGCCGTGCTCGGCGCCGATCGCGGCGTATCCGTCGAAGTAGCCGGAGTCGCCGGTGTAGAAGACCTTCCGGTGCGTACCGGTGATCGTCCAGGAGCTCCACAGCGTGCCGTCGCGGCGCAGTCCGCGCCCGGAGAAGTGCTGCGCGGCGGTGGCGGTGAGCGTAAGCCCGCCGGCCCGGTGGCTCTCCGACCAGTCCAGCTCGACGATCCGGTGCTCGGGTACGCCCCAGCGGGCCAGGTGGGCGCCGACGCCGAGCGGCACCACGAACGGTGCGGACTGGAGATCGGCCAGCGTGCGGACGGTCTCCATGTCGAGGTGATCGTAGTGGTCGTGTGAGATCAGCACCGCGTCGAGCGGGGGCAGGTCGGTGAGGCGGACCGGCGGCTCGTGGATGCGCCGCGGGCCGACCAGCCCGGACGGGGAGCACCTGTCGCTCCACACCGGGTCGAGCAGCACCCGCTGCCCCTCGATCTCGACGAGCGTGGAGGCGTGGCCGTACCAGACGACGTTCAGCTCGCGGGCCGGGTCGGCGGCCGGCGCGGCGCCGGGGCGCAGCAGCGGCACCGGGCTGCCCGGCCGCCGCTTCTGCTTGCCGAAGACCAGCTCCCGGAGCAGGTTGCGGCCCGGGTCGGCGACCATCGTGGCGCTGGCGCCGGCCGGGTTGTGGAAGGTGCCGTCGCGGAAGCGCGGTGACCGGGCCGCCCGTTCCGCCCGGGCGCCGGTGAGCCGTCCGCCGAGCTGCGCCGGTACGTCCCGCGCCGCCCAGGCCAGCCCGGCGACGGCGGCCAGCCCGGCGAGCGTCCACACCCGCCCGCCGCGCGTCCGGTCCGGCTCCTGCCCCGTTGCTTCCCGCATACTCGTCCCTCCGCCGTGTCCCGCCGTACACGGTAACCACAGTCGTCCCGGTCCGCCCGCACGCCGGCCACCCACGCCACGGTCAGGGCAGCCGGCGGCGTACCGCGGACGCCACAGTCGCCGCGCGTCCGCCCACGGCCCGGACCACCTGGGACACCTCCGGCAGCCACCCGCCCCGGACCGCCTCACCGGCCGGGTTCGGCGTGAACACGATGCCCCGGTGGGCGGCGATCGGCTGCCGGGTCAGCCCGGCCCGGCGCATCAGCGGTCCGACCAGCGCGTCGTACACCCCGGGCAGGGCGGTGAAGCCGAAGCGCATGACCACGTTGAGCCGCCCCACCGACACCTCGCGGCGCGGCCGGTCGAGACAGTGCGCGATGGCCCGCGCCACCCGTTCGGGCGAGGCGATCGGCGGCGGCGGACGGCCGACCCGGCCGAGGTAGTTGGCCGCCTGCCGGTAGACGGGTGTGTCCACGCTGCCCGGGTTGACCAGGCAGATCGCGACGCCCGGCGTCTCCCGTGCCTCCTGCTGGAGCGTGCGGGCCAGCCCTTGCAGGCCCCACTTGGCGGCCACGTAGCCGCTCATGTAGGGCGCGGTGATGTGCCCGAGCACCGAGCCGGTGAGCACGAGCGTGCCGCCGCCGGCCCGGAACCGGAGCAGCGCCTCCCGGGCCACCGCCGCGGCGGCCAGCAGGTCGGTGCGGACCACCTGCTCGAACACCTCGACCGGCGTCTCGTCGAAACGGCCGTAGGACATCACCGCGGCGGTGTGCACCCAGGCGTCGACGCGGCCGTACTCGGCCTGCGCCGCGTCGGCCAGCGCGGCCACCGCGCCGGGCTCGGTCACGTCCATCGGTACGGCGATCGCCCGCGCGCCCGCGGCCCGGCACTCGTCGCGCACCTCGTCGAGCGTGGCGGGGGAGCGGGCCGCGAGGACCAGCCGGTCCCCGCGGCCCGCCAGCTCCAGGGCGGTCGCCCGGCCGATCCCGCTGGTCGCGCCGGTGACGACCACCGTCCGGGTCACGGCGCGAGCACGACCTTGACGCAGCCGTCCTCCTTCTTCTGGAACATCTCGTACGCCCGCGGCGCGTCGGTCAGCGGCAGCCGGTGGGTCCGCAGGTCCTCGACGCCCAGCGGGTCGTCGTCGCGCTCCAGCAGCGGGATGATCTCGTCGACCCAGCGGCGTACGTGGCACTGGCCCATGCGCAGCTGGATGCCCCTGTCGAACATCTCCATCAGCGGCATCGGGTCCTGCTCGCCGCCGTACACGCCGGAGATCGACACGGTGCCGCCGCGCCGTACCGCCTTGAGCGCGGCGTGCAGCACCACGAGCCGGTCCACGCCGGCCTTGTCGGTCATCGCCTGGGCCAGCTTGTCCGGCAGCAGCCCGGCGGCGGTCTGGGCCATCTTGCCCAGCGGCGCGCCGTGCGCCTCCATGCCGACCGCGTCGATCACCGCGTCCGGGCCGCGCCCGTCGACCAGGTCGATGAGCGTGCCGGGCACGTCGTCGAGCTGGCTGACGTCGAGCACCTCGATGCCGTGCCGGCGGGCCATCTCCAGCCGCTCGGGGACCAGGTCCAGCCCGATCACCCGGCCCGCGCCGAGGTGGCGGCCGATCCGGGCGCTGAACTGCCCGACCGGGCCGAGCCCGAACACGGCGAGCGTGCCGCCGGGCGGGACGTCCGCGTACTTCACCGCCTGCCAGGCGGTGGGCAGGATGTCGGAGAGGTAGAGCCAGCGCTCGTCCGGGCCGGTGTCCGGGATCGTGATCGGGCCGAACTGGGCCTGCGGCACGCGCAGGTACTCGGCCTGGCCGCCGGGGATCGAGCCGTACAGCGAGGTGTAGCCGAACAGGGACGCGCCCTTGCCCTGGCTCTTGACCTGCGTGGTCTCGCACTGGGCGTAGAGCTGCCGCTCGCACATCCAGCACGAGCCGCAGGAGATGTTGAACGGGACGACCACCCGGTCGCCCTTCTTGAGCCGGGTCACCCCGGGCCCGACCTCCTCGACGATGCCCATCGGCTCGTGCCCGAGGACGTCGCCGGGCTTCAGGTACGGCCCGAGCACCTCGTACAGGTGCAGGTCGGAACCGCAGATGGCGGTCGAGGTGATCCGGACGATCGCGTCGGTCGGCTCCTCGATCCGGGGGTCCGGGACGTCCTCGACGCGAACGTCCCGCTTGCCGTGCCAGGTCAGTGCCTTCATGCCTGTATGTCCCCTCTCCGGTGCCGTCCATCGGACTGCTACCCGCGAGAGGCGGCTTGAATCGGCGGCGGCCCCCGTACGAGCGCGACCGCCGCACCCCTGGATGCGGGTGCGGCGGTCGCGTGGGTCGTGCCGTGTCCGGTCAGGAGCCGGCGCGCTTGGCGGTCGCCTTCAGGTAGTCCCGGTTGAGCCGGCCGATGGTGTTCAGCGGGATGCCCTTCGGGCAGGCCGCCGCGCACTCGCCGATGTTCGTGCAGCCGCCGAAGCCGGCCTCGTCGTGCGCGTCCACCATGCCGATCACCCGGGTGTAGCGCTCCGGCTGGCCCTGCGGCAGCAGCGAGAGCTGGGTGATCTTCGCGGCGGTGAACAGCATGCCGGAGCCGTTCGGGCAGGCCGCCACGCAGGCGCCGCAGCCGATGCAGGCGGCCGACTCGAACGCGGCGTCGGCGTCGGCCTTCGGCACCGGCACCGAGTGCGCCTCCGGTGCGCTGCCGGTCGGCGCGGTGACGTAGCCGCCGGCGGCGATGATCTGGTCGAACGCGTTGCGGTTGACCACCAGGTCCTTGACGACCGGGAAGGCCCGGGCCCGCCACGGCTCGATGTCGATCGTGTCGCCGTCGGAGAACTGCCGCATGTGCAGCTGGCAGGCGGTGGTGCCGCGCTGCGGGCCGTGCGCCTCACCGTTGATCATGAGGCTGCACATGCCGCAGATGCCCTCGCGGCAGTCGTGGTCGAACGCGACCGGTTCCTCGCCGTCGAGGATCAGCCGCTCGTTGAGCACGTCGAGCATCTCCAGGAAGGACATGTCCGGGGACACGTCCTGCACCGGGTAGGTCACCATCCGACCCTTGTCCTCGGGGCCGTGCTGGCGCCAGATGCGCAGGGTCAGGTTCACTTGTAGCTCCGCTGCGTGGGGTGGACGTATTCGAAGGTCAGGTCTTCCTTGTGCAGCACGGGCTCACCGGTGCCGGTGTACTCCCAGGCCGCCACGTACGCGAACCGGTCGTCGTCGCGCTGCGCCTCGCCGTCGGGCGTCTGGTGCTCGGCCCGGAAGTGACCGCCGCAGGACTCCTCGCGGTGCAGCGCGTCGATGCACATCAGCTCGGCCAGCTCGAAGAAGTCGGCCACCCGGCCGGCCTTCTCCAGCGACTGGTTGAGCCCCTCGCCGTCGCCCGGCACGCGCACCCGCTGCCAGAACTGCTCGCGCAGCGCGCGGATCTCGTCGATCGCCTTGCGCAGCCCGGCCTCGGAGCGCTCCATGCCGCAGTGCTCCCACATGATCTGGCCCAGCTCACGGTGGAACGAGTCCACGGTGCGGTCGCCGTTGATCGCGAGCAGCCGCTTGATCCGGTCCTCGACGTCGGTACGCGCCGCGACCGCCTCGGGGTGGCTCGCGTCGACCTTGTCCAGCGGGCCGGAGGAGGCCAGGTAGTTGGCGAGCGTGTTCGGCAGCACGAAGTAGCCGTCCGCGAGGCCCTGCATCAGCGCCGAGGCGCCGAGCCGGTTCGCGCCGTGGTCGGAGAAGTTGGCCTCACCGATCACGAACAGGCCGGGGATGCTCGACTGCAGGTCGTAGTCGACCCAGAGGCCACCCATCGTGTAGTGCACGGCGGGGTAGATCCGCATCGGGACCTCGTACGGGTCCTCGCCGGTGATCCGCTCGTACATCTCGAAGAGGTTGCCGTACTTGGCCTCGATGGCCTTGCGGCCGAGCCGGTTGATCGCGTCGGCGAAGTCGAGGTAGACGCCGAGGCCGGTCGGGCCGACGCCGCGTCCCTCGTCACAGACGTTCTTCGCGGCGCGGGAGGCGATGTCGCGGGGGACCAGGTTGCCGAAGGACGGGTAGATCCGCTCCAGGTAGTAGTCCCGCTCGTCCTCGGGGATCTCCCGCGGGCTGCGCTGGTCGCCCTTGGCCTTGGGCACCCACACCCGGCCGTCGTTGCGCAGCGACTCGCTCATCAGGGTCAGCTTCGACTGGTGGTCGCCGGAGACCGGGATGCAGGTCGGGTGGATCTGCGTGTAGCAGGGGTTGGCGAAGTACGCGCCCTTGCGGTGCGCCCGCCAGGAGGCGGTGACGTTGCAGCCCTTGGCGTTCGTGGAGAGGTAGAAGACGTTGCCGTAGCCGCCGGTGGCGAGCACCACCGCGTCGGCCATCTCGGTGCTGATCTCGCCGGTGACCATGTCGCGGACCACGATGCCGCGCGCCCGGCCGTCGACGATCACCAGTTCGAGCATCTCGTGGCGGGCGTTCATCTCCACGTTGCCCAGGCCGATCTGCCGCTCCAGCGCCTGGTACGCGCCGAGCAGCAGCTGCTGGCCCGTCTGGCCCCGGGCGTAGAAGGTGCGCTGCACCTGCGCGCCGCCGAAGGAGCGGGTGTCCAGCAGGCCGCCGTACTCGCGGGCGAACGGCACGCCCTGGGCCACGCACTGGTCGATGATGTTGACCGACACCTCGGCCAGCCGGTGCACGTTCGACTCGCGGGAGCGGAAGTCGCCGCCCTTGACCGTGTCGTAGAAGAGGCGGTGCACCGAGTCGCCGTCGTTGCGGTAGTTCTTGGCGGCGTTGATGCCGCCCTGCGCGGCGATCGAGTGGGCCCGGCGCGGGCTGTCCTGGTAGCAGTAGGACCGCACCTGGTAGCCCTGCTCGGCCAGCGTGGCGGCGGCGGAACCGCCGGCCAGGCCGGTGCCGACCACGATCACCGTCATCTTGCGGCGGTTGGCCGGGTTGACCAGCTTCATCTCGAAGCGGTGGCGCTCCCACCGCGTCTCGATCGGGCCGTCCGGGGCCCGGGTGTCGGCGATCGGGTCGCCTTCGCGGTACAGATCCATGTCAGGACACCAATCCGGTGATCACGGCGAACGGGACCAGCAGGTAGCCGCCGACGAGGGCGACGGCGAAGACGAGCGCGGCGATCCTGGCCCGGCGCTCGCCCTTCGGGGTCTGCTGGCCGAGGCTGCGGAACGCGCTGAACGCGCCGTGGCGCAGGTGGAAGCCGAGGGTCACCAGCGCGAGGGTGTAGAAGAGCGTGACGTACCACCGCTCCGGCGCGAAGTCGGCGACGACGTTGCCGTACGGGTTGGCCGGGTCGCCCTGCGGGTTCAGGTGACCCGTGGTCAGGTCGAGGATGTGGTAGATCACGAAGAGCAGGATGATCACACCACCCCAGCGCATCGTGCGGGCCGCGTAGTTCACGTGGATCTTGCGGCGGTGCGCGTACCGCACCGGGCGGGCGGCCCGGGACCGCATCGCGAGCAGCGTGGCCGCGCCGATGTGCCCCAGCACGGCGACGGTGAGCACGGTGCGCTGGATCCACAGGAACCACGTCGTCGGCAGCAGTGGCGTGCCGATGTCGCGCAGCCAGTGCGCGTAGTGGTCGAACGAGGTCTCGCCCGTGAAGATCTTCAGGTTGCCGAGCATGTGCGCGATCAGGAACAGCACCAGAATGATGCCCGTCACCGCCATGACGGCCTTGAGGCCGACATTGGAGCGGATGGGCGACCGAGTTTTCGTGATTACCACGCGAACGACGCTAGGAGCACTTCGATCAGGCGTCCAATGCATCGAAATCGCAGCGTTGATAGCCGTAGGCTATGTAGATGCAGCTCCATCAGCTTCGGTACTTCGTGGCGGTCGCCGAAGTACGACATTTCACCCAGGCGGCCGATCTTGTCGGCATAACCCAGCCCTCGTTGAGTAAGCAAATTCACGCGCTGGAGGCCGACCTGGGGGCCCCGCTGTTCGAACGGGTAAGGGGCAACATCACCCTCACCGCGGCCGGCGAGGTGCTGCTGCCGCTGGCCAAGCGGATCCTCGCCGACGTGGAGACCGCCACCCGCGAGGTGCAGGAACTGGTGGGGCTGCGCCGGGGTCGGGTCCGGCTCGGCGCCACGCCCAGCCTGGCCACCTCGCTCGCCCCGCCGGTGCTGCGCCGGTTCCGCGACGCGCACCCCACGATCGACCTGCGCGTGGAGGAGGGCGGCTCGCAGGACCTCGTCCGGGACCTGCTCCGCGGCGACCTCGACCTCGCCCTGATCATCATGCCGTCGGCCGGCACCGACCCGGGGCTGCGCGCCGACCCGATCCTGCGCGAGAGCCTGGTGGTCGCCTCGGTCGACCCGCTGCCGGGCGCCTCGGAAGCCGGGGAGCTGCGCATCACCGACCTGCGCGACCAGCCGCTGGTCATGTTCCGCGAGGGCTACGACCTGCGCGACGCCACGCTCCAGGCGTGCCGGGCGGCCGGGTTCGAGCCGACCCTGTCCGTCGACGGCGGAGAGATGGACGCGGTGCTCAGCTTCGTCGAGGCCGGGCTCGGCGTCGCGCTGGTGCCGGGCATCGTGGTGGCCCGCCGCGCCGGCATCCGGGTCACCCGGCTCGTGCCGCCCGGAGTCCGCCGGACCATCGCGGTGGCCCGCCGCCGCGACGTGGTCCCCACCCATGCCGGGCGCGAGCTGCGCCGCATCCTCCTGGAGTACGTCCACGATGCCACCGCCGCCGACCAGCTCCCCGCCGGTGTCGAGCCGCTTGCCGCCATTTGACGGATCTCCGACATGTCGCGACGAATGTCCTTGCTCGTCCCGGCCGACCGGAACAGCATGGGAAGGCTGATGCCCAGCATGTGAAGACACGGGAGGTTCGCATGCGCCATCAAGACCCGTCCGGGGCCGCCGGCCCGACACCCGCGCTGAGCCGGCGCGCCGTCGTCGCCGGCTCCCTGGCCGCCGCCTCGGTCCCGCTGCTCGGCGGCGGCGCCGCCTGGGCCGCGGCGTCCCCGGCGACCTCGCTCCTGGTGCCGGCGGACCCGGTCATCGACCCGGCCCTGGAGATCGGCCCGCCGGGGCCGGTCGAGCCACTGCCGAACCTGTCCGCGATCCCGGCCCGCGACGTGCCCCGGCTCGCCCCGCGCGCGGCGTCCACGCCGGGCGCCGGCCGGGTCGGCGGACCGACCCGCCGGTACGCCGACGCGGCGTCGGTGCCGTTCCAGTTCCGGTACGACGACTTCGAGATCCGGGAACTGCCGATCGGCATCGAGCCCTACCACATGACCTCGCCGGTCCCGCTCGTCGATCCCGGCGTGCACGACTCCACCGGGGTGCGCATGGTGCGCCTCGGCGGCCGGCTCTACGACCACCCGGTCGCGCAGGCGCAGTACGGCCTGCACCTGATGGAGGCCCACCGGATCACCGGGAACCTGACATACCTGGACCGGGCGAAGCGGCAGGCGCAGCGCCTGATCGACCGCCGCACCCTGCGCTCCGGCGCGTGGTTCTATCCGTACCCGTTCGACCACCGGCTGCACGGCGGCCCCGACCTCTACCCGGCGCCCTGGTACTCGATGATGGCCCAGGGGCAGGCGCTGAGCCTGTTCACCCGGCTCTACCAGCGCACCGGCGAGACGAAGTGGAAGGGCGCCGCGGACGCCACCTTCGCCTCGTACCTGCTGCCCGCGGTGGCCGGCCAGCCGTGGGGCGTGTACGTGGTGGACGGTCTGCTGTGGCTGGAGGAGTACCCGCACCCGAAGGCGGTCCGCGGCGACCGCACCTACAACGGGCACATGTTCTCCGCGTACGGCCTCTACGACTACTGGGTGCTCACCCGCAACGCCGACGCCAAACTCATGCTGCAGGGCGCGATCACCACCTACCGGGACGTGTGGGAGAAGACCCGGGTGCGGCACTGGCGCAGCCGCTACTGCCTGACCCACGGCATCGACGCCGGCCAGTACCACTCCACCCACATGTTCCAGTTCGTCCAGCAGTACGCCATCACCGGTGACACGTACCTGGCCCAGCTCGCCGACCTCTGGTACACCGACTACCCGCCCTACGGCGTGAAGGGCAACATCCGGTTCTCCTCCGGCACGCACACCGCGTACAAGTTCAACAGCGCCGGCACGGTGACCGCGCGGACGAAGATGACGCTGGCCCGCGCCAGCGCCGCGCCCTCCGGCGACCGCGTGAAGATCATGCGGCAGACCGGGATCTGGTACGCGATCACCGCCGGCACCCTGGCCGGCTACTACGTGCAGGAGTACTCGCCCTACCGGTACCAGGTCGGCATCTGCGCCGGGTTCGGCTACAAGCTGCACCGGCCCGGCACGATAGCCGTCGACGCGCCACCGGCGTACTCGATCGACGCCGCCGGGCTGATGAAGTCGGTGCCCACCACCTACCGGGTCGGTGACGCGGTGGCCATCGACGGCCGCTCGGTGCTCAACGGCCGCGAGCACGTCCGCCTCGTGGAGGGGCCGTACGCCGGTCGCTGGCTCGGCTTCGGCGCGGTGATCCGCCGCTGACCGGACCGCCGCGCCGGCGTCGGCCGGCGCGGCGGATCAGCGGCCCTCGGCGTCGTCCATGGCCCGGTAGATGCGCTGCTCGGAGACCGGGTAGGGGGTGCCGAGGGCCTGGGCGAACACGTTCACCCGCAGCTCCTCGATCATCCAGCGGATCTGGCGGGCCGCCGGGGTCGCGCGCCGCGGCGGGGGCAGCGCGGCGAGCATGTCCTGGTACTCCTTCTGCACCACCGCGATCCGGTCCTGCTGCTGTTTGTCGCGCTGCGGGTTGCCGGGCAGCCGGTCCAGCCGCCGCTCGATCGCGGTCAGGTAGCGCAGCAGGTCGGGCAGGCGCGCGTAGCCGGTCTCGGTGATGAAGCCCTTGTGCACCAGGCCGGTGAGCTGGGCACGGATGTCGGCCAGCGCGGCCACCACCGCCAAGTTGCGGGTCGCGCCGAGCCGCTGCTCCACCGTGTACGCGGCGGCCAGCACCCGGCGGACCCGGTCCATCACCTCGACCACGGTGTCCACCAGGTCGGCCCGCACCTTGTCGCGCAGCGCGGCGAAGCCCTCGGCGTCCCAGGCCGGGCCGCCCGCGTCGCCGATCAGCTTGTCGATCGCCGCCCCGGCCGCGTCCTCGATCAGCTCCGGCACGCTGCCGTGCGGGTTGCGGGACAGCGCCAGCTTCGCCTCGTTGCTCAGCCGCCCCTGGAGGAACTTCGCCGGCGACGGCAGCGTCAGCCGCAGCAGCCGCCGGGTGCCCGCCCAGTGCGCGGCCTCCTGCTCGGCGGCCGAGTCGAACACCTTCACCCCGACGGTGGCGCCCTCGTCCACCAGCGCCGGGTACGCGGTCACCGCGAAGCCGGCGCGGACCTGCTCGATGGTGCGCGGCAGCGCGCCGATCGACCACTCGGTCAGCCCGGAACGGGCCACGTCCGGCGCGGCGGCGGCCACGACCTGCCGTACCTCCTGGCGCAGCTCGCGTTGCAGCGCCGGCAGGTCCTTGCCCTCGGCGACCGGTTTGTCGTCCTCGCCGAGCACCCGGAACGTGACCCGCAGGTGCGGCGGCAGCTTCCCCGGGTCCCAGGCGTCCGGCGGCACTGTCACGCCGGTCATCCGGCGCAGCTGCCGGGTCAGCGCGGCCAGCAGCGGCTCCTCGCCCGGCGTGATCGCGGCCAGCGCGGCGCGCGCGTAGTCGGGCACCGGCACGAAGTTGCGCCGCACCGGCTTGGGCAGCGACCGGATCAGCGCGATCACCAGCTCCTCGCGCAGCCCGGGCACCTGCCAGTCGAAGCTCTCCGCCGGCACCTGGTTGAGCAGCGGCAGCGGGATGTCCACAGTGACGCCGTCGGTCGGCGCGGTCGGGTCGAACGTGTACGTCAGCGGCAGCGTCACGCCGTCGGCCCGCCACTCGTCCGGGAAGTCCTCCTCGTCCACCCCGCCCCGGCCGTCGTTGACGAGCAGCTCGCGGGTGAACGTGAGCAGGTCCGGCCGCTCCCGGCGGGTCTTCTTCCACCACGAGTCGAAGTGCCGGCCGGAGACCACGTCGGCGGGGATGCGCTGGTCGTAGAAGGCGAAGATGGTCTCGTCGTCGACCAGGATGTCGCGGCGCCGGGCCCGGTTCTCCAGCTCCTCGATCTCGGTCAGCAGCTTCTGGTTGTCCCGCCAGAAGTGGTGGTGGGTCTGCCAGTCGCCCTCCACCAGGGCGTGCCTGATGAACAGCTCCCGGCTGAGCACCGGGTCGATCCGCCCGAAGTTCACCTTGCGCGAGGTGACGAGCGGGATGCCGTACAGCGTGACCTTCTCGTAGGCCATCACCGCGGCCTGCTTCTTCTCCCAGTGCGGCTCGCTGTAGCTGCGCTTGACCAGGTGCTGGGCCAGCGGCTCGACCCACTCGGGCTCGACCCGCCCGGCCACCCGCCCCCACAGCCGGGACGTCTCCACCAGCTCGGCGGCCATCACCCAGCGCGGCGGCTTCTTGAACAGCGCCGACCCGGGGAAGATCCCGAACTTCGCGCCCCGCGCGCCCAGGTATTCGTGCTTCTGCGCGTCCTTGAGGCCGAGGTGCGACAGCAGGCCGGGCAGCAGCGACTGGTGCACCTTCGGGGTGTCGATCTCCTCCGGCAGGTCGGCGCCGGCGCCGCGCCGGCCCTCACCCTTGTCCGAGGTTCGCAGCACCTGGCGCAACTGGCTGACGATGTCCTGCCACTCCCGTACCCGGAGGTAGTTGAGGTATTCGGCCTTGCACATCCGGCGGAACGCGCTGGAGGACAGCTCCCGCTGCTTCTCCCGCAGGTAGCGCCACAGGTTCAGGTACGCGACGAAGTCGGATTCCTTGTCGGCGAACCGGGCGTGCGCCTGGTCGGCCTGGGCCTGCTTGTCGGCCGGGCGTTCGCGCGGGTCCTGGATGGACAGCGCGGCGGCGATCACCACCACCTCGGTGGCGCAGCCGTTGCGTTCGCCCTCCAGGACCATCCGGGCCAGCCGGGGGTCGACCGGGAGCTGTGCCAGCCGCCGGCCCAGCGCGGTGAGCCGTTTCGCCGGGTCGGTCTCGGCCGGGTCGAGCGCGCCCAGCTCGTGCAGCAGGTTCACGCCGTCGGTGATGTTGCGCCGGTCCGGCGGGTCGATGAACGGGAACGCGGCGACGTCGCCGAGCCCGATCGCCGTCATCTGCAGGATGACCGAGGCCAGGTTGGTGCGCAGGATCTCCGGGTCGGTGAACTCGGGGCGGGAGTCGAAGTCCTGCTCGTCGTAGAGGCGGATGCAGATGCCGTCCGAGGTACGCCCGCAGCGGCCCTTGCGCTGGTTGGCGCTGGCCTGCGAGACCGGCTCGATCGGCAGCCGCTGCACCTTCAGCCGGCTGGAGTAGCGGGAGATCCGGGCGGTGCCCGGGTCCACCACGTACTTGATGCCCGGCACGGTCAGCGAGGTCTCCGCGACGTTGGTGGCCAGCACCACCCGGCGGTTGGAGTGCGCGGCGAAGACCCGGTGCTGCTCGGCGGTGGACAGCCGGGCGTACAGCGGCAGGATCTCGGCGCCGAGCAGCGACCGCTTCTTCTGGACCAGCTTGCCCAGCGCGTCGGCGGTGTCGCGGATCTCCCGCTCGCCGCTGAGGAACACCAGGATGTCGCCCGGCCCCTCGGCGGCCAGCTCCTCGACCGCGTCGCCGATGGCCTGGATCTGGTCCCGGACGTTCTCCTCGTCGGCCTCGTCCTCCTCCTCGGCCTCGGTCACCTCGACCAGCGGCCGGTAGCGGACCTCCACCGGATAGGTGCGTCCGGACACCTCGACCACCGGCGCCGGGTTGCCCTCGGCGTCGGCGAAGTGCTTCGCGAACCGGTCGGTCTCGATGGTCGCCGAGGTGATGACCACCTTGAGGTCGGGCCGGCGGGGCAGGAGCTGCCTGAGGTAACCGAGGATGAAGTCGATGTTGAGGCTGCGCTCGTGTGCCTCGTCGATGATCAGCGTGTCGTACTGCCGCAGCATCCGGTCGGTCTGCAACTCGGCCAGCAGGATGCCGTCGGTCATCAGCTTGACCAGGCTGTTCTCGCCCACCTGGTCGGTGAAGCGCACCTTGTAGCCGACCACGTCGCCCAGCTCGGTGCCGAGCTCGTCGGCGATCCGGTCGGCGACCGTACGGGCCGCCAGCCGGCGGGGCTGGGTGTGCCCGATCAGGCCGGTGATCCCGCGCCCCAGCTCCAGGCAGATCTTGGGGAGCTGGGTGGTCTTGCCGGAGCCGGTCTCACCCGCCACGATCACCACCTGGTGGTCGCGGATCGCGGCGGCGATGTCGTCCTTGCGCTCACTCACCGGCAACTGCGCCGGATAGGTGATCGCCGGCACGGCCGCGCGACGCGACTCCAGCCGGGCCTCCGCCCGGGTCACCTCGGCCGTGATCTCGGCCAGCGCCGCGTCCCGCCGCTGCGGGTCACGCAGCCGCCGCACGCCGTCGAGCCGCCGCTGGAGGCGGCGCTGGTCGCGGAACATCAGCGGGGCGAGGCGGCGGTGCAGGTCGCGGGCGGTGTCAGGGGCGGCGGGTACGGCTGGCTTCTGCATGTCGTCGCCAAGGATAGGCAGCCGCGCGGCGGACCGCCCCCGGGTTACCGGCGACGGGCGCGCCGTCACCGGCGGGCCGCCCGGCGGGGATAAAGTTGCCGCCGACGGGGGCCGACGGGGCCGACGAGGGGCGGGGATGATCATGCGGGACACCGACCGGGCGCTCGTGCAGGCCGCCACCGCCGTGGCGAAGCTGCGCTGCCGCAGCGACAACCACACCGTTGCCGCCGCCGTACGCAGCACCGACGGCCGGGTGTTCAGCGGCGTCAACGTCTACCACTTCACCGGCGGCCCGTGCGCCGAGGTGGTGGCGATCGGGGCCGCCGCGACCCAGGGCGCCGGCGAGCTGGAGACGATCGTCGCGGTGGGGGACCGGGGCCGGGGCGTCATCCCGCCGTGCGGGCGCTGCCGTCAGGTGCTGCTCGACTACTTCCCGGCGATCAAGGTGATCGTCGGCCCGCCCGACGGGCTGCGCGCGGTCCCGATCGCCGACCTGCTGCCCGAGACGTACGTCTGGTCCGACCAGCAGGTCGAGGTGCCGGCCGGGCCGCGTGCCCCGCTGTGGCCGACCCCGGTGGTGCCGGGCGTCCGGCAGGCCGCCGAGGACTGACCCGCGCCCCGGCCGAGCACGACGCTCAGTCGCCGGCCGCGGCCTCCAACATCGAGCGGGGCACCGGCACCTGCTCGAAGCGGACCTGCCCCTCCGGCACCATCCAGCTGCTGACCTGCGCGACGAGCCGGCCCGCGCGGACCGCCGGGTCGTTCGCGTACAGCTCGCGGGCCATCTGCGGGTCCACCGACAGCACCACGAAACCGCGGACGCGTCCGTCGTCGCCGTCCAGGAACGGCCCGGCCGCGAGCACCGCGCCCTGCTCCACCAGCCCGGCCTGGTGGGCCAGGTGGGCGTCCTGGATCCGGTCGAGCGCGTCCTGCGGCAGGTCCGGCGCGTCGTCCGGGCGGACCAGGAGCACCACCGTGTGCCTGTCGAATCGCATGTCCTCAGGCTAGGGGTTGCCGGGCATCGACACCGGCGGGTTAGGTGCGCCTTACCAGGTCAGCTAAGGTGAGGCGTACCTAACCGGAAGGCGTGCCACCCCGTGACCACCGTCGCCGTCCGGCCCGCGCGGGCCGGGGCTCCCGTCCGCCGCGGCACCGTCCGCCGCGTCGCGGTCACCGTGGCGGCGGCGCTCCTGCTCCTGCTGGCGCTGCTGGCCAGTCTCGCGCTCGGCAGCCGTCATTTCCCCGTCGACCAGGTGTGGCACGCGCTCGTCTCTCCGGACGGCGGCGACGCCACCACCGTGGTCCGGGAACTGCGGCTGCCGCGTACCGTCCTCGGGCTGGTCGTCGGCCTCGCGCTGGCGCTGGCCGGGGTGCTGTTCCAGGCGGTAACCCGCAATCCGCTGGCCGAGCCGCGCATCCTCGGCATCAGCGCCGGAGCCTCGTTCGGCGTGGTGCTGGCCATCGCCGTGTTCGGGGTCGGCACGCTCGCCGGGTACGTCTGGTTCGGCATCGCCGGCGCGCTGCTCACCGGGCTGCTCGTGTTCGCGGTCGCCAACCGCGCCCGCGACGGCGCCAGCCCGGTCACCCTCGCGCTCGTCGGCGCGGCCCTCGACGCCGGTCTCGGCGCCATCGTGTACGCGCTGCTCAGCATCGACGCCCGCACGTTCGAGGAGTACCGCTTCTGGGTGGTCGGCGGGCTGACCGGCCGGGGCGTCGGCGTCGCCGGTCAGGTGCTCCCGTTCGTGGCGGCCGGCGTGCTGCTGGCCCTGCTGGCCGCCCGTGGCCTGGACGCGCTCGCCCTCGGCGACGACGTGGCCCGGGGGCTCGGCCACCGGGTCGCCCTGGTCCGGCTCGCCGCCGGCGGCGGTGGCGTGCTGCTCACCGGCGCCGCGGTGGCCGCAGCCGGGCCGATCGCGTTCGTCGGGCTGGCGGTGCCGCACCTGGCCCGGGCGCTCGTGGGCGCCGACCACAGGTGGACGCTGCTGGTCGCCGCGCTGCTCGGCCCCGCGCTGGTGCTGGCGGCCGACGTGACGGGCCGCCTGGTCGCCCCGCCCGGCGAGATCCCCGCGGGCATCATCACCGCCCTGCTCGGCGCCCCGCTGCTGGCCTACCTGGTCCACCGAGCCAAAACGGTGACGACATGACCACCCCGGTCCCCTGCACAGACTCCCGCGATCTTGCACTTGCCGCCCCGGCGAAAGGGGCGATCCCGGCGCGGTCGGGGCAGCAAGTGCAAGATCAACGACGTGGGCCGCTGGGGGCCGGGCGCGGGGTTCTGCGGGTCGGGGCGGCGGTGGTGGTGCCGTTCCGGTGGCGTCCTGTCGTTCTGGCGCTGGTGCTGTTCGTGCTGCTCTGCCTCGCGGTGGTGGTCAGCCTGTCGCTGGGGACGCCGTACGTGG
The DNA here is from genome assembly GCF_017872985.1 of Micromonospora sp. HB375. NCBI lineage: Bacteria > Bacillati > Actinomycetota > Actinomycetes > Micromonosporales > Micromonosporaceae > Micromonospora > Micromonospora sp. HB375. Next base: position 2,462,570 of record NZ_JAGGJO010000001.1, read on the forward strand.
CCCCCGTCGACGTGGTGCGGTCGCTCTCCGGCGCGGGCACCCCGTACGACCTCGTGGTGCGCGACCTGCGACTGCCCCGCGCCGTCCTCGCGGCGGTCGCCGGTGCGGCCTTCGGCGTGGCCGGCACGCTGATCCAGAGCGTGGCCCGCAACCCCCTGGCCAGCCCCGACGTCATCGGCGTCACCCAGGGCGCCGGGCTGGCCGCCACGATCGCGCTGACCAGCGGGGCGGCGGCGGTGCTGGTGGCGCCGGCGGCGCTGCTCGGCGGCCTGGCCGCGGCGGTACTGGTGTTCGCGCTCGGCGCCCGGCACGGCCTGGCCGCCCAGCGGTTCGTGCTCGCCGGCGTGGCGGTGGCGTTCGCGTTCCGGGCGCTGATCGAGGTCGTCATGCTCACCGCCGACCCGATCGACGGGCTGCGCGCGCAGATCTGGCTCATCGGCACGCTCGCCGGCAAGGGGTGGAGCGAGGCGGCCTGGATCGCCGGCACGCTCGCCGGGCTGCTGCCGGTGCTCCTCTGGGCCGGCTGGGCGCTACGCAGCAGCACGCTCGACGACGACACCGCGCGGGGGATCGGCCTGCGGCCGGTGGCCCGGCGCATCGGCCTGGCCGGCACCGGCGTGCTGGCCGCCGCGATGGTCACCGCCCAGGTGGGCGCGGTGGACTTCGTGGCGCTCGTCGCCCCGCAGGTGGCCCGCCGGCTGGCCCGGACCGAGCGACCGCCGCTGCTCTGCGCCGCGCTGCTGGGCGCGTTGCTGCTGGTGCTCGCCGACCTGGGCGCCCGGCGGCTGCTGGCGCCCACCCAACTGCCGGCCGGCGTGCTGACCGCGGCGATCGGCGGGCCGTACCTGATCTTCGTGCTGCTGCGCACCCGAGGGAGGCGCTCGTGACCGCGCTGCTGTCCACCCGCGACCTGGTCGTCGGCTACGAGGGCCGGACCGTGCTGGACGGACTGGACCTCGACCTGCCGGCCGACACGTTCACCGTGATCGTCGGCCCGAACGCCTGCGGCAAGTCGACGCTGCTGCGCACCATGGCCCGGCTGCTCACGCCCCGGCGGGGCGCGGTGCTGCTCGACGGCGCGGCGATCCGGGACCTGCCCACCCGGGACGTGGCCCGGCGGCTCGGCGTGCTGCCGCAGAGCCCGCTGGTGCCCGAGGGGATCACCGTGGCCGACCTGGTCGGGCGCGGCCGGCAGCCCTACCAGCGCTGGTGGCGGCAGTGGTCGACCGAGGACGGCCGGGCGGTCGAGGAAGCCATGCGGCTGGCCGATGTCGCCGGGCTGGCCGACCGGGCGGTGGACACGCTCTCCGGCGGCCAGCGCCAGCGGGTGTGGATCGCCATGACGCTGGCCCAGGACACCGACGCGCTGCTACTGGACGAGCCCACCACGTACCTCGACCTGGCCCACCAGGTGGAGGTGCTGGACCTGCTGCACCGGCTGCGCGCCGAGCGGGGCCGGACCGTGGTGGCCGTGCTGCACGACCTCAACCAGGCGGCCCGGTACGCCGGTCACCTGATCGCCATGCGCGACGGCGCGGTGGTCGCCGCCGGCGAGCCGCGCGAGATCCTCACCGCCGACCTGGTCCGCGACGTGTTCGGGCTGGACTGCGTGGTCGTGCCCTGCCCGGTCAGCGGCGCCCCGCTCGTGGTGCCGGCCCTCACCCAGACCTCGGCCGTTCCGGCCGCCACGCCGGCCACGGCCGGCGTCCCCGTCGGCGACGCCTGAGCGCGCCGACCCGCACCACCGAAAGGAACACCATGCGTCGTCTCGCCGTCGCACTCACCGCCGCGCTCGCCCTCGGCGTCGGTCTCACCGCCTGCGGGGAGAGCGATCCCGTCGGCGGCGCCGGCACCGGGGAGACCCGGGAGATCACCCACGCCATGGGCACCACGAAGGTGCCCGCCGAGCCGAAGCGCGTGGTCGTGCTCGACACCGACAAGATCGACACCGCGCTGTCGCTCGGCGTCACCCCGGTCGGCGCGGCCACCGCCGGTGAGGCGAAGAGCTGGCCCACCTACTTCGGCGCGGACAAGCTCGCCGGCATCACCGAGGTCGGCGTGCTCACCGAGCCGGACCTGGAGGCGATCAACGCGCTCAACCCGGACCTCATCCTGGGCAGCAAGTTCCGCCAGGAGAAGTTCTACGACGAGCTGTCCAAGATCGCCCCGACCGTCTTCACCGAGAAGGTCGGCATCACCTGGAAGGAGAACTTCCTCCTCGACGGCGCGGCGCTGGGCAAGGAGCAGCAGGCCAAGGACCTGCTGGCCGAGTACGAGAAGCGGGCGAAGGACTTCGGCGCGAAGCTCGGCGACGCCGCGTCCCGCAAGGTCTCCATCGTGCGCTTCATGCCGACCGAGATCCGCCTGTACGGGCCGGACTCGTTCTCCGGCATCGTCGTCGGCGACACCGGCCTGGGCCGCCCCGAGCGGCAGATGCTCGCCGGCAAGGAGGACAAGCGGATGGACCGGGTCAGCCCGGAGCGCATCGCCGAGGCCGACGGCGACGTGGTGTTCGTGACCGCGTACGGCGAGAAGGCCGCCGCCGAGCAGGCCAAGGTCACCGGCGGCACGCTGTGGAAGGGCCTGTCCGCGGTCAAGGCCGGCAAGGCGCACGTGGTCTCCGACGAGATCTGGATGACCGGCATCGGCGTGGGCGCCGCCAACAAGATCCTGGACGACCTGGAGAAGTACCTGGCCGCCTGAGTCCCGATCACCAGCGCCCGTCCAGCCGCACGGGGCCGGACGGGCGCTGGCGTGTTTCAGGCGGCCACCTGCCAGAGCAGGAACGCGTTGAGCGCCACCACGAACGCCGTGATCGCCACCGCCGCCGCAGTGGTGGCCCGCCGGTTGACCAGGCTGCCCATCAGGTCCCGGCGCCGGGTGAACATCACCACCGGGATCAGCGCGAACGGGATGCCGAAGCTCAGCACCACCTGCGACAGCACCAGCGCCCGGGTCGGGTCGACGCCGATCGCGAGCACCGCCAGCGCGGGCAGCAGCGTGATCATCCGGCGGATCAGCAGCGGGATCCGGCGGCGCAGGAAGCCCTGCATGATGATCTCGCCGGCGTACGTGCCGACGCTCGTGGAGGCGAGGCCGGACAGGAGCAGCGCGACCGCGAAGCCGACCGCCGCGGCCGTACCGAGCGTGGTGGCGAGCCCGGCGTGCACGCCTTCGAGGGTGTCGGTGCCCGGGATCGACGTGCCGTGGAAGCTGCTCGCCGCCACCAGCAGCATGGCCAGGTTGACCGCCCCGGCGACGCCGAGCGCGATCAGCACGTCGACCCGCAGGCCCTTGGCGATCACCCGTCGCTGCGCCTCGCCCTCGGCGGGCAGGCGGTTCGGCGTCAGCGCCGAGTGCACGTAGATGACGTGCGGCATCACCGTCGCGCCGAGGATGCCGGCGGCGAGCAGCATGCTGTCGGTGCCCTGCATGCGGGGCAGCAGGCCGGCCGCGGCGTCGGACACGTCCGGCTGCGCGGTGACCAGGTTGACCGCGAACGCCAGCACGATCACCCCGAGCAGCACCGCGATGGCGATCTCGAACGTCCGGAAACCTCTGGAGCGCAGCGCCAGGATGGCGAACGAGGCGGCGCCGACGATCAGGCCGCCGGGCAGCAGCGGGACGCCGAACAGCAGGTACAGCGCGACCGCCCCGCCGATCACCTCGGCCAGGTCGGTGGCCATGGCGACCAGTTCGGCCTGCGCCCACATGACCCGGTTCAGCGGCCGGGGCAGGTGCTCCCGGCACAGTTCGGGCAGGCTGCGCCCGGTGGCCAGGCCGAGCTTGGCGGTGAGCGTCTGCACCAGCATGGCGGCCAGGTTCGCCGCCACCACCACCCAGACCAGCAGATATCCGTACCGGGCCCCGGCGGTGGAGTTGGTGGCGAAGTTGCCGGGGTCGACGTAGGCGACCGCCGCTACGAACGCGGGCCCGAGCAGGATGAGGCGTCCGCGTACCGGGCGCGGGGCGGGGGCGGTCCGCAGTGGGGGTACGACAGGCGAGTCGTTTGTTACCACTGGTGCTCCTCGACGGACGACGGGCGGCGGGACGAGACGACGACCGGCGGGGGCGAGGCGGAGTCAGGCGGGTTGTTCCCGACTACTACTCACATATGCCACTAACCTGAGCACGGAGGGGAAAGCGCATACGAGGGACGGTGTCGCCCCGCCGCAGCGGCTGCTCCGGCCCGGTCGGTCGCCCCGGGCGCAGCACGCCGAACGGCCGTCCCGGGTGCGGGACGGCCGTTCGGTGGGGCGGCGGTGAGCCGGATCGGATCGGTCGGTCAGGCGGCGGTGGACCAGATGGCGCGGAACGCGGCCGCCTCACCGGCCAGCCACTGCTCGATCTGCTCGGGCTTGACGTCGGCGGGCATCCGATGCGCCTCGCCGCGCCGCACGTCGACCAGGACTGGCTCGGCGTGCGGCAGCACCGCGTCCATGTGCCGGGCCATCAGGTGCAGCGTGGCCAGCGTCGCCTCCTCGCTCGGCGGCGCCTCGTCGAAGTGCAGCCGGATCGCCTCGGCCCGGCCGTCGGCGTACCGCACACCGAACTGCGGGTTGATCTTCACGGGCAGGTCACCCAGCATCGCCAGCGCGTCGCGGGTCTGCGCCAGGTCGACGCCGGCCGGCTCGCCCAGCGACTGCAGCCAGCGGGTCGCGCCCGGCACCAGCGCCTCGTAGAGCGGGCGCCAGCGCGGCTTGACCAGATCGGCGACCTGCGCGAGGTGGGTGCCGCCGGTGTGGAACGCGACGTCGGCCTTGAGCGCCTTGACGAACTGGCCGTGCGGGTTGAAGCCGTGCCGGCTGGCCCGCTGCCGGCGCAGCCCGCCGACGAAGGTGGCCTTGGTGGGCCCGGTGCGGTCGACGTACCGGGTGAATCCGAGGAGGGTGGCGTAGGGGGTGACAGGGGTCGCGGAGGTGGGCGCAGTCACGAGCATCCTCCCAGGTCAACAGCTCGATTAGTACATACATTCTAATCGACGGGTCTGACAATCGCCCAGGGCACGAAAAGGGCCGCCCGGACATCCCGGGCGGCCCTTTTTCGCGTAGTCCTACAGCTGGCCGACGTCGGTGATCCGGACCGCCGCCGCGCCGATCTCGTCCGAGGCGGCGAGGTCGATCTCGGCGCTGATGCCCCAGTCGTGGTCGCCGTCCGGGTCGTCCAGGATCTGCCGTACGGTCCACTTCTCGCGGCCCTGCTCGATCATCAGCAGCGCCGGCCCGCGCGCGTCCGGCCCCACCCCGATCGCGTCGTACGTCTCGAAGTACGGCTCCAGCGCGTCGGCCCAGGCGTCGGCGTTCCAGCCGTCGCCGGCGTCCAGCTCGCCGAGCAGGTCCCAGCGGCGCAGCGCGGCCAGCTCGACGCGACGGAACATCGCGTTGCGCACCAGCACCCGGAACGCCCGCGCGTTGCGGGTGACCGCCGGCGGCCGGTCGTCCAGCGAGGCGGCCACCTCGGCCACGTCGGACGGGTTGCGCAGCCGCTCCCACTCGTCGATCAGGCTGGAGTCGACCTGGCGGACCAGCTCGCCCAGCCACTCGATGAGGTCGACCAGCTCCTCGGTCTTCGCGTCCTCGGGGACGGTCTGCCGCAGCGTCTTGTACGCGTCGGCGAGATAGCGCAGCACCAGCCCCTCGGAACGGGACAGCCCGTAGAACTGGACGTACTCGGGGAACGTCATGGCCCGCTCGTACATGTCGCGGACCACCGACTTGGGGGAGAGCTGGTGGTCGGCGACCCAGGGGTGGCCCTGCCGGTACATCTCGTACGCGGACTCCAGCAGCTCCGCCAGCGGCTTGGGCCAGGTCACCTCGTCGAGCAGTTCGAGGCGTGCCTCGTACTCGATGCCTTCGGCCTTCATCGCGGCGACCGCCTCGCCGCGGGCCTTGAACTGCTGCGCGGACAGCACCTGGCGCGGGTCGTCCAGGATCGACTCGATCACACTGAGCACGTCGAGCGCGTACGACGGCGACTCCCGGTCGAGCAGTTCCACGGTGGCCAGCGCCAGCGGTGACAGCGGCTGGTTGAGCGCGAAGTCGAGCTGGAGGTCGACGGTGAGGCGTACCCGGCGGCCGGTCTCGTCCGGCTCGGGCAGCTCCTCGACCACGCCGCCGGCGCGCAGCGCGCGGTAGATGGCGATGGCCCGGCGGATGTGCCGGCGCTGCGCGGCCGGGTCCTCGTGGTTGTCGGTGAGCAGGTGCCGCATCGAGGCGAACGCGTCGCCGGGGCGGCCGATCACGTTGAGCAGCATCGAGTGGCTGACCTGGAAGCTGGACGTGAGCGGCTCCGGCTCGGCCTCGACCAGGCGCTGGAACGTCGGCTCACCCCAGCCGATCGAGCCCTCCGGCGGCTTCTTCTTCACCACCTTGCGGCGCTTCTTCGGGTCGTCACCGGCCTTCGCGAGGGCCTTCTCGTTCTCGATCACGTGCTCGGGGGCCTGCACCACGACCCGGCCCAGCGTGTCGAATCCGGCCCGCCCGGCCCGGCCGGCGATCTGGTGGAACTCGCGGGCCTTCAGCAGGCGCGTCCGCACCCCGTCGTACTTCGAGAGGCCGGTGAACAGCACGGTACGGATCGGCACGTTGATGCCGACGCCGAGCGTGTCCGTACCGCAGATGACCTTGAGCAGGCCGGCCTGGGCGAGCGTCTCGACCAGGCGGCGGTACTTCGGGAGCATGCCGGCGTGGTGCACGCCGATGCCGTGCCGGACCAGCCGGGACAGCGTCTTGCCGAAGCCGGAGGTGAACCGGAAGTTGCCGATCGCCTGCGCGATCATGTCCTTCTCGGCGCGGGTGCAGACGTTCACGCTCATCAGCGCCTGGGCGCGTTCCAGCGCGGCGGCCTGGGTGAAATGCACCACGTACACCGGGGCCTGCTTGGTCTCCAGCAGCTCCTCGAGCGTCTCGTGCAGCGGCGTGGTCGCGTACGAGAAGAGGAGCGGGACCGGCCGCTCGGCCGAGCGGACGACGGCGGTCGGCCGCCCGGTGCGCCGGCTCAGGTCGTCGACGAAGCGGGTGGTGTCGCCGAGCGTGGCCGACATCAGCACGAACTGGGCCTGCGGCAGCTCGATCAGCGGCACCTGCCACGCCCAGCCCCGGTCCGGCTCGGCGTAGAAGTGGAACTCGTCCATGACCACCTGGCCGACGTCGGCGCGGCGGCCCTCGCGCAGCGCCAGGTTGGCCAGGATCTCCGCGGTGCAGCAGATGATCGGGGCGTCCGCGTTGACGCTGGCGTCGCCGGTGAGCATGCCGACGTTCTCGGCGCCGAAGACCTCGCAGAGCGCGAAGAACTTCTCCGAGACCAGCGCCTTGATCGGCGCGGTGTAGAAGGTCGTGCGATCGTCGGCCAGCGCGGCGAAGTGCGCCGCGATCGCCACCAGGCTCTTGCCCGAGCCGGTCGGCGTATTCATGATCACGTTCGCGCCGGAGACGATCTCGATGACCGCCTCCTCCTGATGGGGATAGAGATTCAGGCCGCGCTCGGACGCCCAGGAGGCGAACGCGTCGTAGAGGGTGTCGGGATCGGCGGTCTTCGGCAGCGCGGCGGTGAGAGTCATGGCGGCTCCCATCGTGCCTGGATCACACCGCGCCGCGCCAACCGGGTTCAGCGCAACGGGTTCAGCGCCGCCGGTGGATCAGGTCGAAGACCTCCCGGCCCGCGGTCAGCGCGCGGCGCTCGAACTTCGTCACCGGCCGGTGCGCCGGACGCGGCGCGTAGCCGCCGTGTACGTCGACCAGCTCCGGGTCGGCGGTGAGCGTCTCGCGCATCGACCCGGCGTACTCGGCCCAGTCCGTCGCGCAGTGCAACGTGCCGCCCGGCGCCAGCCGGGACCGCAGCAGCGCCACGTGCGCCGGCTGAATGATCCGCCGCTTGTGGTGGCGTGTCTTCGGCCACGGGTCCGGGAAGAAGACGTGCACCGCGTCCAGGCAGCCCTCCGGCATGGCCCGGACCAGGTCCAGGGCGTCGCCCTCGGCCACCCGTACGTTGTCCAGACCGTGGCGTTCCACCAGGTCGAGCAGGTTGGCGATTCCCGGCGTATGGACCTCGACCGCCAGATAGTGTCGGTCCCGGTCGGCCGCCGCCATGGCGGCGGTGGCGTCGCCCATGCCGGAGCCGATCTCCAGCACCAGCGGCGCCCGCCGTCCGAACAGCGCCGCCGGATCGCACGGCCCGTCGAGGGCGGCGATCCTGAGGCCGTACGCGGGCCAGAGCCGGTCCAGCGCGTCGCGCTGCCGGTCGCTCATCCGCCCGCGACGCGGATGGAAGGTGCGGATGCGGGCGGCGGGAAGGTCGGTGAGGGTCACAACGAGCCGAGCCTAGCCCGGATCGGATGTGATGTGCGGCCGGGGGTGAGAGGATTCATCCCGTACGCCGGGAGGGGTCATGGGGTCGTTCAGGGTACGTGAGGCGCTGCTGGTCGCGGTCGCCGCGTGCGCCGCCCCGCTGGTCGGCGCGCTGCCCGCCCAGGCCGCGCCGCGCGCCGCCGAGCCGGTGCCGGAACAGCCCCCGGCCGACGTGATCTTCGTGGAGGTCACCCCGGGCACCGTGTCGCCCGGCTACCTGGTCGGCATCCGGGCGAGCTGCCGGAACAACACCGTGCCGGCGATCGTCACCTCGGACGCGTTCGGCAAGATCCAGGTGCAGCCGCAGCGCGGCCTGCTCACCGCCACGCCGATGGTGCACGAGCGCACCCGGCCCGGCAACTACCGGGTCAAGCTGGAGTGCCCGGGCGGGGAGACCGCCTCCACCATGCTCCAGGTGGTCAAGCAGGGGCAGCCCACCCGGCAGCCGACCCACCCGCCCAGTCACCTGCCCAGCCGCGGCCCGGCGACCGGGTTCGGCGGCACGGCCGGTCCCGGCCTCGGCGGCCTGCTGGTGCCGGTCGGACTGGCAGTGACCATGGTCGGCGCCGGGCTCGGTGTGGCCGCGTCCCGCCGCCACGCCCGTGGCGCCGCCGGACGCTGAGGCCCGCCATGGCCGAGCACTTCGTCCCGCCGCCCGCCGCATCCCGGCGCTCCGGCTGGCCGTTCGTGGCTCTGCCCCCGCCCGCCGCGCCGCCCACGGGCTCGGCCCGGCCGTCCCGGGCCGGGCCGCCCGCCGACGCCGCCCGGTTCTCCAGGGCTGATCCGGCCGCCGCGCCCCGGACCGGCCCGCGCTCGGGGAGTGGGTCTGCCGCCGAAACAGGTCCGTCCGCCGGGACCGGATCGTCCGCCGGGACCGGGTCGTCTGCCGTGCCGGTCTCCGGGGCGCGGCCGTGGATGCCGCCGCCCGCCGCGTCGCGACCGTGGTATCCGCCGTCGGCCGATCCGCCGGCCCTGCGCCCACGCCCCGCCGGGCCGCCACCGGCATCGCCGGGCGGGCGGGACCGGGGCCGGGGCTCCTGGTCGAAGCCGCTGGCAGTGGTTCTGGTGCTGGTCGGTGTGTTCGCCACCGGGGCCGGGCTGGGGCGCACGGCCGGGCCGTTCGACTTCGCCGACGCGTCGACCGAGTCGAGCGGATCGGGCGGTTCGGGCGCGGCGGCGGCCCCGGCGAGCGCTGCCGCTCCGGCCCGGAAGCCGGCGAGCCGGCCGGTACGCCTGGCGGTGCCGGCCATCAAGGTCAACGCGCCGGTCACCCCGGTCGGGCAGGCGAAGGACGGCTCGGTGGACGTACCGCCGCTGACCGAGCACGACCAGACCGGCTGGTACGACAGGGGAGCGGTGCCCGGCGACCCGGGTCGGGCGATCATCGTGGGCCACGTCGACACCAAGAGCGGCCCGGCCGTGTTCTACCGGCTGCGCTCGCTCAAACCGGGCGCCCGGATCCAGGTGACCCGCGCGGACCGCAGCGTGGTGACGTTCAAGGTGGACAGCGTCGAGTACTTCGACAAGTCGAACCTGCCCGCCGCGCGGGTCTACGGCGACTCAGGTCCGGCCGAGCTGCGCCTGATCACCTGCGGCGGCGAGTGGGTCGGCGGCCGCACCGGCTACCAGGACAACGTGATCGTCTTCGCGTCCCTGGCATCCTGACGGGCCACCGCCCCGGTCGATCATGAGGTTGGCGGTGACAAAACGGACGTCGAGCGCCGCTAACTTCATGATCGACGGAGAAGGGGGATGGGGAGGGGTCAGGGCTTGGCGGGGACCTGCTGGACGACCTCGAACTCCAGCAGGTTCGCGCCGGTGGCGACCGGCTTGCGCGGCTCGCCGCCCTCGGCGTGCGCGGCCCGGGACGGGCCCTGCGCCCACGCCTGGTACGCCTCCTCGCTCTCCCAGCGGGTGTACACGAAGTAGCGGCTCTCCCCGGCGACCGGGCGCAGCAGCTCGAAGCCGAGGAAGCCGGGGGAGTTCTCCACCGCGCCGGCCCGGGCCGCGAACCGCTTCTCCAGCTCCTCGCCGGCGCCGGGCGGGACGTCGATCGCGTTGATCTTCACGACTGCCATACGTCCACCCTAACGAGCCTCGGACTCAGAACGTCTCGACGGCCGGCGTCAGGTCGGCGTCGACCACCACCGGGGCGTGGTCCGAGGGACCCTTGCCCTTGCGGGCCTCCCGATCCACGTACGCGGAGCGGACCGCGCGGGCGAACGGCGCGCTCGCGTACACCAGGTCGATCCGCATGCCCTTGTTCTGGTGGAACATCCCGGCCCGGTAGTCCCAGTACGTGAACGGGTGCGGCCCCTTCATCGGCGTCGGCACCACGTCCTCCAGCCCGAGGTCACGCAGCGCGGCCAGGGCGGCCCGTTCGGCCGGGGTGACGTGGGTGGAGGTGGCGAACAGCGCGGGGTCCCAGACGTCGGCGTCGGTGGGCGCGACGTTGAAGTCGCCGCAGACGGCCACCGGCAGGGGCCCGGCGACCTCCGGTTCCAGGGCGTCGCGCAGCGCCGCGAACCAGGCCAGCTTGTACGCGTAGTGCGGGTCGTCCGGCGTGCGGCCGTTCGGCACGTACACCGACCAGACCCGCAGCCCGTCGCAGGTGGCCGAGATGGCGCGGGCCTCGGGCTCGGGGAAGCCGGGCTCGCCCGGGAAGCCGACCGCCACGTCGGCGAGCCCGACCCGGGACAGGACGGCGACACCGTTCCACCGGCCGTCGCTGTGGCTGGCCACCTCGTAGCCCAGCTCGCCCACCTCGGCGACCGGGAACGCCCCGTCGGGGCACTTGGTCTCCTGCAGGCACACGACGTCGGGTTTCGTGGTGGCCAGCCAGTCGAGCAGCCGGGGCAGGCGGGCCTTCACCGAGTTGACGTTCCAGGTCGCCAGGCGCATGGCCCCAGCCTGCCGCATCGCCGCCCGTCCCGCCGCCTCAGCGCTCCGGGGTGTCGCCGGGGCGGGTCTGCTCGGCCAGGAAGCGCTCCAGCTCGGCGCCGAGCTCGTCGGCCGTGGGCAGCGGACCGGTCTCGCCGGCGAGCAGGCTCTTCTCGCCCCGGCCGCGGGCGAACGCGTCGTACTGCTCCTCCAGCGCCTGCACCAGCGTGGCCGCCTCCTCGGTCTGGGTGACCTGGCGGTCGATCTCCACCCGGACCGCCTCGGCGGCGGTGCGCAGGTCCTCGACCGGCAGCAGCAGGCCGGTGCTGCGGGACACGGCGGACAGCAGCGCCTCGGCGGCGGCCGGGTACTCGGCCTGGGCCACGTAGTGCGGCACGTGCGCGGCGAACCCGAGGGCGTCGCGGCCCTGCTCGCCGAGGCGGTACTCCAGCAGGTGACCGACGCTGGCCGGCACCTGCACCTTCTGCAGCCACGGCTCGTGGCCGGCGATCAGGTCCTTGCGCGTGGCGTGCGCGGTGACGCCGCTGGGCCGGGTGTGCGGCACCGCCATCGGGATCGAGTTGAGCCCGACGGTGAGCCGGACGTCGAGGCGGGCGCAGAGGCCGGCGACGGCGGCCACGAAACGCTCCCACTGCAGGTCCGGCTCGGGGCCGGTGAGCAGCAGGAACGGGGTCTCGTCGTCGTCGCGCAGGAGGTGCAGCTCCAGCGCCGGGGCGTCGTAGTCGGCCCAGTGGTCCTCGACGAACGTCATCACCGGGCGGCGCGAGCGGTAGTCGAAGATCTGGTCGACGTCGAAGCGGGCGACCGTCCGGGCGTCGAGCGAGGTGAGCAGCTGTTCCCGGGCGAGCCGGGTGGCGTTGCCGGCGTCGACGAAGCCGGTGAGCGCCTGGATCAGCACCGGCTGGCCGAGCTCGGGCAGCTCGTCGGTGAGTTCGTAGAGCTCGTGTGGATCGAGCACCGGTGGGGTCCTCCCTGTCGACGCGTACGGGGGAGCGCCGAACGTGCGGTCTCCCCGGTTCGGCAAACGTACCGGGGGGTGTGGTCCATTCCGTTACGGACACCTCTGATGCCCGGATGGTGATCACGATTCGGCTACGCCCCGGTCCGGCGGCCGACATCCGGATCGTCCGAACGGACGAGTTAGTCGATCACCGGGCGGGACCGGGACATCTACGAGGTTCGTGCCGGGAGAGTTTCGGCGCGTGGCCGGCGGGTGATTCGCCGGGTTCCCGAGGTCTGTCGTCGGCTGGGCGCGGCAGGCCGCGAGTGTCCGGCCCGGGTCGGCCGAAGTGTGGCGAGGGCCACTCGACAGGCCTGGGTGATCCCGGTTTGCCCTGCCTAGCCTCGTCGGATGCGTAGCGACGGCACCCTCGACGACCCGTTCGGCCCCGGCCGCCCGGCTGACCGTTCGGACGATACCCCCTCCACCAACCGTTCGACGAGGCTCCAGGGACTCTTCCGGCGTACCCGCTTCTGGGCCCCCATGAACCCCCGGCCCGGCCGGACCAGGCTCGCGGTCGCCACCGGCGCGGCCTGCTGCCTCGGCCTGGTCGGCGTCAGCCAGGCCGGCTTCGGCGCGCCGGAGCGCGCCGCCGCCCCGGCGCCCTCGGCGGAGGTCGCCGAGCGCGCGGAGGCCGACGTCGCCTCCCGCGCGAGCGCCCGCCCGACCACCGCGCCGACCACCGCCGCCCCGTCCGCGCCGGCGAGCCCGAAGGCGACCGCCAAGCCCAAGCCGAAGCCCACGAAGACGGTCCGGCAGATCGTCCCGGTCGCCGGCCTGGACCGGACCCAGATGAACAACGCCAAGAAGATCGTGCAGGCCGGCAAGGAGATGGGCGTGCCGCGCCGGGCCCTGGTCATCGCGGTGGCGACCGCGATGCAGGAGAGCACGCTGCTCAACTACGCCAGCGGCGTGCTGCCCGAGTCGCAGAACTACCCGCACCAGGCCATCGGCTGGGACCACGACTCGGTCGGGCTGTTCCAGCAGCGGCCGAGCAGCGGCTGGGGCACGGTCGAGCAGCTCATGGACCCGGAGTACGCGACGAAGGCGTTCCTGTCCGCGTTGGAGGAGATCCCCGGCTGGCAGGACCTGCCGCTGTCGGTGGCCGCCCAGGCGGTGCAGATCTCGGCGTTCCCGGACGCGTACGCCCAGCACGAGTGGCGGGCCGGCGAGGTGGTGGCCGAGATCCTGGGCTGAGCCGGACGAGTGGTTGCCGAAGGGTCGATTCGGGTATCACGGGGCTTGCCGGTCCCAGGTACACATGAAGGGGACCGCGGGACGGAGGACACCATGTCGCTGATGCAACGGATCACCGCCTTCCTGCGGTCGCCGCGGGGCCAGCAGTTGGTCGACCGCGGCCGGCGTGAGATGTCCAAGCCGGAGAACCAGGCCCGGCTGCGGCAGATCGCGACCCGGCTGCAGTCGCGCCGGCGCTGACCCGCGTCACCCCCGCCGCACGAGCCCCCGGAGCCCTTCGTGACCGACCCCGCCCCCGTCGGGGAGCCCGACGCCGTCCCCGCCGCCCCCGCCCCGCCGGTGGACGCGCCCGAGGCGCCACCGGCCAAGCTCTGGGACCGGATGCGGGAGGACCCGCAGTACGCCCCGGAGCACCTGGCCCTGGAGGCGGTACGCCGGCTCGGGCCGGAGGCCGCGCAGTGGGCGGCCCGGGAACGCGCCCTGCGGCCGGACGCGCCGCCCGAGCAGCTGGCGGACCAGGCGGTCCGCAAGTTCGTCAACCACGCCCGGCTCTCCGGCGCGGTCTCCGGCGCCGCCGGGCTGCCCGGCGCGGTGATCGACGTGGGCGTGCTGGCCTGGACCCAGGCCCGGCTGGTGCTGCACGTGGCGGCCGCGTACGGCGCCGACCCGACGCACGTCGACCGGGCCACCGATCTGCTGGTGCTCCAGCGGGTGCACAAGGCCGCCCAGACCGCCCGCCTGGCGCTCGGGGTGGCCGCCGGCCGGGAGCGGGCCGGCGCGTTGTTCGGCTCTGCCGCCGATCGGGCGCTGGGCCGGGTGATGCTCCAGCTCGGTGTCCGGCTGGCCCGGATGGCCGGGGTACGCGCCGCCAAGCGGATGTTCGCCAAGGTCGTGCCGGGCGCCGCGATCGTGCTCGGCACCTGGGCCAACTCGTCGGCCACGAAGGAACTGGCCGACCGTACGCGCGCCCTCTACCGGGCCGGTGGTCCCCGGCCGCTTCCCGGCCCGCGTCAGCCCTGACCCTCCTCGGCCCCGGGCCCGTCCGTCCGGCCCGCGCCGGTCAGCTCGCCCAGCCGGACGCGTTCCAGGCCACCTCGGCCAGCCGGCCCTGCCCGGCCGCGTTCGGGTGGAACCAGTCCAGCGCGTTCACCTGGTCCAGCGTGAAGCGGTGACGGTGCACCGCGCCGCCGTCCCAGCGGCAGCGTGACCCGTACGCCCGGCAGGCGGCACGCAGTTGTCCGTCGTACGCCTCGATCCGGTCCCGGACGCGGGCCCGGCGGGCCACCGCGGCGGGCGCGGTCGACGTGGCGTCTGCGAGCAGCGCCGGGCAGACGCCACGCGACCAGGCCCGCACGGCGCGGGGCTCGGTGTGCCCGATCTGCCAGAGCCGGTGCAGGTCCGGGATGCTGACCATCAGCACCCGGGCCTTCGGCCGGCCCTCGCGCAACACGCCGAGCGCCGCGTCGACCTGATCGCGGAACGTGGCGACGGGCGTCATGTCGTCGACGTCGCCCCGGCAGGCGTCGTTCGCGCCGATCAGCACGGTGACCAGGTCGGCCTTGTCGCGTACCGCCGACCGGGCCTGGCCGGTCAGCGCGGACGCGCGGGCCCCGGGCACGGCCCGGTTGTACGCCCGCAGCCCCGGCGCGTCGGCGCGCAGCCGCCGGTAGACGCTCTCCACCCGCAGGCCGTCCCCGGTCGACCAGGAGTTGCGTTCGCAGCTCACCAGCACCAGGCAGGAGCCGTAGCCGGTGCTGACCGAGTCGCCGAGCGCGACCAGCACCCGGGGCTCGCCGGGGCGGGGCGTGCCGGAGGGCCGGGGCGACGCCTCGCCGGAGCCGTCACAGGCGAGCGCGACGAGCGCCGCCAGGCAGGCCAGCGCGGCGATCCAGCGTCGAGGCATGGGTTCCCCCGTCGGGCGGCGGCAACGGGCGCGTCGACCCTATGCCCCGGCGGGGTCCCGGAAGCGGTTCTGTCGGCTATCAGGCATAGACCACTGTCGTTCACATCTGTCGGGTCGGCGCAGGCCGGCCGTGCAGCCACCGGTGCAGCAGGCGGGTGATCCGGGGCAGCACCAGGTAGGTCATCAGCGGGGTGAGCACGAGCGTCATCAGCAGCGTCCGCCCGGCCAGCGGCACGTCGGCGAGGAACCGGGCGGTCAGCAGCGTGGCGGCCAGGCTCAGCGGGAAGAACGCCAGCCAGATCGTGACCGCCTGCTTCCAGCGCGGCGGCGCGGCCGGCTCCGGCTCGCCGAACGTCTCGACCACGTGGTCCACCGGCGGGTCGAACCAGCCCTCGATGCCGGTGCGCCGCTCGACCCGGGTGTGCTCGACGATGCCCTGCGCCGAGCTGAGCCACCAGCGCCGCTGCGGCGAGTCCTCCCAGCCGCGCAGCGTGTCCGCGTCGGCGAAGCGGTACATCACGTGCCACTCGCCGGAACCGGGGGCGCTGCGGACGAAACCGGCGCCGAGGAAGCCCGGGAAGCTCTCCGCGAGCGCCGTACCGGCCCGCATCCACGCCACCACCTCGTCGGTACGCGCGGGGTCGGCGCGCCGGGACACGGCGACGGTCACGGGTACGGCCTGCGTCGTGGTCATGCCATCCTCTCCACCGGCCCGCGGGATCTCCGCCGGAAACCGGCACCCCGAAGTAACGCACCCGCCCGCAGCGCGCATCCGGCGACCGCCCGCCGGGTGTCCCGGATCACCGGCGTTCCCGCGCCGGCCGGTTATCCCCGCCCGTGCCGGGGTAGGCCCCAGGAATGACCCGATCACAACCCCGGCGCGCCCGCGGCACGGTCGGCCACGCGAACAGCGCCCTGAACCTGCGGCTCGTGCTGGCGACGTTCGGTCTGGTCGTGATGACCGTCTTCGCGGTGCTCGCATTCGCCGCCGGCATCGCCTGGCTGGGCGTGGTCTGCGCGCTGCTCGCCGTGGTGGCGGTGGTCGACCTGGTCGTGATTCAGCGCCGCCGCGCCGCGCGCCGCCGGGAGGAGCCGGGCGTGCGGCACTCGCTGTTCGAGTGACAGGAGGACGACATGCCCATCGCCACCACCAATCCCGCCACCGGACAGGTGCTCAAGACGTACGACGCGATGTCGGACGAGCAGATCGACGCCGCGATCGAGCGGGCCGACCTGGCCTTCCGGCAGTTGCGTGAGACCACCATCGCGCAGCGGGCCCGGTGGCTCACCGCCGCCGCCGACCGGCTCGACGCCGAGCGCGACGAGACGGCCCGGCTGATGACCACCGAGATGGGCAAGACGTACGCCGCCGCGAAGGCGGAGGTCACCAAGTGCGCCGCCGCCTGCCGCTTCTACGCCGACAACGCGCCGGCGATGCTCGCCGACGAGCCGGCCGACGCCGTCGCGGTCAAGGCCAGGCGGGCGTACGTGCGCTACCAGCCGATCGGCCCGGTGCTCGCGGTGATGCCGTGGAACTTCCCGCTGTGGCAGGTCATGCGCTTCGCCGCCCCGGCCCTGATGGCGGGCAACACCGGCCTGCTCAAGCACGCCTCGAACGTGCCGCAGACCGCGCTCTACCTGGAGGACCTGTTCCGGCGGGCCGGGTTCCCCGAGGGCGCGTTCACCACGCTGCTGGTCGGCTCCGACTCGGTCGACCGGATCCTCAGCGACCCCCGGGTACGCGCCGCCACGCTCACCGGCAGCGAGCCGGCCGGCCGGTCCATCGCCCAGATCGCCGGGCGGGAGATCAAGAAGACGGTGCTGGAGCTGGGCGGCAGCGACCCGTTCGTGGTGATGCCCTCGGCCGACCTGGACACCGCCGCCGAGGTGGCCACCACCGCCCGCTGCCAGAACAACGGTCAGTCCTGCATCGCCGCGAAGCGGTTCATCGTGCACACCGACGTGTTCGACGCGTTCGCCGAGAAGTTCGCCGCCCGGATGGCGGCGCTGCGCGTCGGCGACCCGATGGACGACGGCACCGACGTCGGCCCGCTGGCCAGCGAGCGTGGCCGCGACGAGGTGCACGCCCAGGTCACCGACGCGGTGGACCAGGGCGCGACGGTGCTCTGCGGCGGTGAGAAGCCGGCCGGCGACGGCTGGTACTACCCGCCGACCGTGGTCACCGACCTGCGCCCGGAGATGCGGATGTGGTCCGAGGAGGTGTTCGGGCCGGTCGCCGGGCTCTACCGGGTCGGCTCGTACGACGAGGCGATCGAAGTGGCCAACGGCACCAGCTTCGGCCTCGGCTCCAACGCCTGGACCAACGACCCGGCCGAGCAGGAGCGCTTCGCCGTCGACCTTGACGCCGGCAACGTGTTCGTCAACGGGATGACCACGTCCTATCCGGAGCTGCCGTTCGGCGGCGTGAAGAACTCCGGGTACGGCCGCGAGCTGTCCGCCGCCGGCATGCGCGAGTTCTGCAACACCAAGACCGTGTGGATCGGCGAGGGCCAGGCCGGCGCGGGCGCCGGCGCGCACTCCGAGTAGACGCGATTGGCCGGACGCCGTCACGGGTAGGAGTGCCCACCATGACGGCGTTCGGCTTCCACGCATCCCACGAGCAGATCCACCCGGCCCGGCTGCTGGAGGCGGTGATCCACGCCGAGCGCGCCGGCTTCGACGCGGCCATGTGCTCCGACCACTTCTCGCCGTGGAGCGAGCGGCAGGGCCAGTCCGGGTTCGCCTGGTCCTGGCTCGGGTCCGCGCTCCAGGCCACGAACCTGTCCTTCGGCGTGGTGAACGCGCCCGGCCAGCGCTACCACCCGGCGATCATCGCGCAGGCCATCGGCACGCTCGGCGCCATGTACCCGGGCCGGTTCTGGGCCGCGCTGGGCACCGGCGAGGCGGCGAACGAGCACATCACCGGCGAGGTCTGGCCGCGCAAGGACGTCCGCTCCGCGCGGCTGCGCGAGTGCGTCGACGTGATCCGGGCGCTGCTGGCCGGCGAGGAGGTCAGCCACGACGGCCTCGTCACAGTGGACCGGGCGAAGCTGTGGACCCGGCCGGAGGAGCCGCCCGCGCTGGTCGGCGCCGCGGTCAGCGTCGCCACCGCACGCTGGTGCGCCGAGTGGGCGGACGGGCTGATCACCGTCAACGCGCCGGTCGAGCACCTGCGCCGGATGATCGACGCCTACCGGGGCGCGGGCGGACGCGGCCCGCTGCACCTGCAGGTGCACGTGAGCTGGGCGCCCGAGCAGGCCGAGGCCGAGGTGATCGCGTACGACCAGTGGCGCAGCAACGTGTTCGCGCCGCCGGTGTGCTGGGACCTGGAGACCCCCGAGCACTTCGACGTGGCGAGCGCCGACGTGCCGATGTCGACGGTCGCCGAGACCGTGAACGTCTCCGCCGACCTGGGCCGGCACATCGGCTGGCTGGAGGAGTACGTGGCGCTGGGCTTCGACCAGATCGCGCTGCACCACGTCGGGCAGGAGCAGCGCGCGTTCATCGACACGTTCGGCGCGGAGGTGCTGCCGAAGCTGCGCTCCGCCGCCTGATCACACATCGACGCCGCGGCGCATAGGCTCGACGCTCGTGGATGCTCTGTTCGAGGTAGTGGTCTTCCTGGCCATCGCCACGTTCGGCGCGGCGCTGGCCCGCAAGCTCGGCCTGCTCGCGCCGATCCTGCTCGTGGTGCTCGGTCTCGCGCTGTCCTTCCTGCCGTTCTTCCCGCACGTGCGGCTGGACCCGGACCTGGTGCTGGTGGGCATCCTGCCGCCGCTGCTGTACGTGGCGGCGGTGGAGACGTCGGTGCCGGCGTTCCGGCTCAACCTGCGGCCGATCCTGCTGCTCGCCGTCGGGCTGGTCATCTTCACCGCGTTCGTGGTGGGCACCGTCGTGCACTGGTTCCTGCCCCAGCTGCCGTACGCGATCTGCCTGGCGCTGGGCGCGGTGGTGGCGCCGCCGGACGCGGTCGCCGCCACCGCGGTGGCCCGCCGGGTCGGCCTGCCCCGGCGGATCGTCACCATCCTGGAGGGCGAGAGCCTGGTCAACGACGCCACCGCGCTGGTGCTGCTGCGGGTCGCGATCGTCGCGGCGACCGCCACCACCGGCGGCGTCGGGTTCGGCGACGTGGCCCGGGAGGTGGTGGTCGCGGCCGGAGGCGGCGTCCTGGTCGGCCTGCTCGGCGTGGTGGTCTTCGGCTTCCTGCACAAACGCGCCACCGACCCGGTGCTGGACAACGCGCTGTCGCTGATCGTGCCGTTCGCCGTGGTGTTCGCCGCCGAGGAGATCCACGCCTCCGGGGTGGTCGCGGTGGTGGTGACCGGCCTCGGCATCGGGCACAAGCTGCCGACGCTCATGTCGGCCGCCTCCCGCCTGCAGGTGACGGCGTTCTGGCGGCTGATCCGGTTTCTCCTCGAAGGACTGGTGTTCCTGCTGGTGGGCCTGCAGCTGCCGGAGGTGGTACGCGACCTGGAGGAGCCGCTCGGCTCGATCGCCGCGATCACCGCCGCGGTGCTGGCCGCCGTCTTCCTGGCCCGGTTCGTCTGGGTCTTCCCGGCCACCTACCTGGCCCGGCTGGTGCCGCGGGTACGCCGGCGCGATCCCGCGCCGCCGGTGCAGTTCCCGGTCGTCATCGGCTGGGCCGGCATGCGCGGCGTGGTGACGCTGGCCGCCGCGCTGGGTCTGCCGCTCACCCTCGCCGGCGACACGCCGTACCCGCGCGCGCTGCTGATCTGGCTGGCGTTCGCGGTGATCGTGGCGACGCTGGTCGGGCAGGGCGCCACGCTGCCGTGGCTGGCCCGGCGGCTGCGGCTGCCGCCGGACGACCCGGTACAGGACGCGCTGTCCGCCGCCGGGGTGCAGCAGCGGGCCAGCCGGGCGGCCCGGGAACGCCTCGACGAACTGGCCGAGGGCGCGCCGGAAGCGGTGGTGGAACGCCTGCGCGGGCTGACCACCACCCGGGCCAACCTGGCCTGGGAACGGCTCGGCGGCACCGAACGGGAAACCCCCTCCCAGGCGTACGCGCGCCTGCGACAGGAGATGATCGACGCCGAGCGGGAGGTGTTCCGGGCCGCCCGCGACTCCGGCCAGATCCCGGAGGAGGTGCTCACCCGCGCCTATCGTGACCTGGATCTGGAGGAGTCACTGCTGCGACAGGAGGTCGTCGAATGAGCTGCCGGCACCTGGCCGAGGCGGGCACGGCCGAGCCCGCCACCACCACCGAGTGCCCGGACTGCGTGGCGATCGGCAACCCGGACTGGGTGCACCTGCGCGCCTGCCTGACCTGCGGGCACGTGGGCTGCTGCGACTCGTCGCCGTACCAGCACGCCACGAAGCACTTCGAGTCGGCCGGGCATCCGGTGATGCGGTCGGTCCAGCCGGGGGAGTCGTGGCGCTGGTGCTTCGTGGACGAGGAGATCGGCTGACTCAGCCGACCCGTCGCTCCAGCACCTGCCCGGTCCACGTCGGGCGGCCCGGCCGCTCCACGGTGAACGGCTCGGTGGCGGTGAACCCGCAGCTCTCGTAGAACCGGACGAGCGCCCGGTCGGGGCTGCGGAAGCAGTCCACCCGCAGCAGGCCCACGCCGCGTTCGCGGGCCAGCTCCGCCGCGTACGCCAGCAGCGCCGCACCGACCCCGCGCCCCGCGTACGCCCGGTCGGTGACCAGCAGGTTCACGTACAGCTCCGGTTCGGTGGCCGGCGGCACGTAGTCCGTCGCCGCGCCCACCACCAGCGCGCCCGCCACCGTCGCGTCGATCTCGGCCAGGTACAGGCCGTCCCCGGCCGCCCACTCCTCGGCCTGGGCGATGCGGCGCGGGTCGATCGACGCCGGCTCGGTGCCCCACTGGTCGGTACGCCCGCGTTCGGCCAGCCAGGCGGTGGCGCTGTCGAGCAGCCGCAGCAGCGTGGGCGCGTCGCCGGGTCCGCCGGGGCGGATGGTGAGGGAGGACTGGTCGGTCATCCCGCCATGCTGCTACACCGCGCTCAGCCGGGCACGCCGACGGGTCGCGCCCGTGGCGCCGGCCGGTGCGCCACCGCCCGGCGGGTCAGCGCCGGGGCGGCCAGCCCCGCGGCGGCGAAGACCACGCCGAGCACCAGCCAGCCGACCGGACCGCTGCCGAGCACCAGCAGCGTGAGCAGGCCCCGGCCGAGCGCCTGGGCCAACCCGGCGAGCAGGCCGTCCGCGCCCTGGTAGGCCCCGATCGCGCCGGGCGGGGCCAGGTCGTAGGCGAGGCCCGCCCCGGCCGCGCCGTGCCACAGGTCGCCCACCGTCCACACCGCCGTCGCGACGAGCAGCAGGACGACCGCCGGGAGCACCGGCATGGCGGCTGTCGCCGCGTACAGCGGTGTGGCCGCCGCGAGCACGAGCCCGGCCCGGCGCAGCTTCCGCGCGGCCGGCGCGGCCCGCTCGGCGCCCCGGCTCAGCCGGACCGCGAGCAGCACGGTGAGCACCGTGTTTGCCAGCAGCACCGCCGACACCACGGGTGGCGGCGCGCCGGCCCGGTCCACGGTCCACAGCGGTACGACGAGCACGAGCACCGTCACGTGCGTGCTCAGCACCGCCGACGCGCCGCTGACCGCGAGGAATCGTCCGTCCCGCAGCGGTCCGCCGCGCCGCCGCGCGCCCGGTCCGCGTCGGGTGCCACCGCCGGTCGTCATCGCTCCGGGCGTCGTCTCCGCGTCGGGTGCCGGTCTCGCCGCCGTGGCCCGGCGCGCGTCGGCGGCCGGCTGCGGCGGCAGGCGCAGCAGCAGTGCCGCCGAGAGCAGGTAGGTGGCCGCGTTGCCGACCACGAGCACCTGGTAGGCCCGGTGCGTGTCCACCGCGAGCGCGATCCCGGCCAGCGCGGTACCGACGGTGATGCCCAGGTTCGCCACCGCGCGCAGCGTGGCGAAGGCGTGCACCCGGCCGTCCGGGCCGCCCACCGCGGCCACGAGCGCCGCCCGTACCGCCAGGTTGCCGGTCGCGAGCAGCGCCTCCGGCACCGCCACCGCCAGGAACGCCGGGAACGAGCCGACCAGCAGGTACGCGAGCGCGGCGACCGCCTGGCCCACCTGGAGGACGGCCCGGAGCGTACGCGGATCCGACCTGTCGGCCAGCGCGCCAAGCGGCACGCTCGCGCTGAGCCCGACCAGCCCGGCGACGGTGAGCCCGGCGCCCACCGAGGTGGCGGAGAGGCCCACGTCCCGGGTCAGGTAGAGCGCCCCGCCCGCCAGCCACAGCCCCGCGCCGACCGTGTTGACCAGCGTGGCGTACGCGAGGGTGCGCAGCGGCCCGGGCGGCGGGAGCGGCGAGACGCGTCCCATCAGCGGGGTCCGGCGAGGGCCATGGGGTCGACGCTAGGACTGTTCCGGCTGGCCCGGAGCCCCGCTCGGGGCGACGCCTGTCACACCGCGAGCCCGCCGGGCGTCGCCGCCGCCGGTCACCGCCGAAACATCCGGAGCGAGCGCGGTGCGGGAAATCCCTCGCCTGCCAGTCCCCGCTCTGCCAGGGTCGGCGCCGTGGAGCGCAGCAGGATCGCCAGGGCCGAGGAACTGACCGAGGTGCAGCGGATCGAGGTGGCTTCCGGCACCCCGTTCCGGGAGATCGGCATGACCCTGGTGGCCGACATGCCGCCGCTGCCGGTGGAGGCGCTGGCCGCCGGGCAGCGCGCCGGCCGGCTGTGGGTGGCGACCGACCCGGCCGACCGGCCGATCGCGTTCGTGCTCGCCGATCTGGTCGACGGCGCGGCGCACGTGCAGCAGCTCAGCGTCGATCCGGCGTACGCCCGCCGTGGCATCGGGCGGCGTCTGCTCGACCGGGTGGCGGTGTGGGCGTCGTCGCAGGGGTTGCCGGCGTTGACGCTGACCACGTTCCGCTCGGTGCCGTGGAACGGGCCCTACTACGTGCGGTGCGGATTCCGCGAGCTGAGCGGCGCGGAGTTGACGCCCGGCCTGATCGAGCTGCTGGCCGCCGAGGCGGCGCTGGGCCTCGACCCGGCCGAGCGGATCGCGATGCGCCGCCCCGTCCCCGCACGCCTACCCGACTGAGCGGTTGATCCGTCGACCGGGCATCGGGGCGTTGCCACGTTCCGGTTGATCGCCACCCCGTCCGTCTCGTACGAGCCAGTCCCACGTTCCGGGCCAGGTAGAGCGCGCCGCCGGCCAGCCACCGCCCTGGGCGGCGGGAGCGGCGCGATGCGTCCCATCAGCGAGGTCCGGCCGGGGCCATGAGGTCGACGCTAGGCGCGGGTCGGCTGTCGCGTTGCCCTGGACAAAGCGATGCCGCTCACCCCGCGGATCAATCCCCGCGCTCCGGTGAGCGCGCCGTTCAGCGGCCTCCGTCGGACCAAGGTGTCAAGTCGGCGAGGCGTTCGGTCGCCAGGCAGGAGATCAGGCAGCGCTCCTTGGCGTCGCCGAGCAGTCGGGCGGTCCAGTCGGTGAAGCCGCCGTCACCGACATCCCGCTTGTCGTCGTGCAGCGAGACGCGCAGCGCGGCGCCCCGGTAGTAGCCGCGACCGCGTTTTCGCTCCGGCTCGTCGTGCAGGGAAACAAGGCTGTCGCCGAACGCGGGCCGGACGGTGTCGTGGAGCCGTTCGCCGACGATCGGGTCCAGGGCCGTGACGTGCAATCGCGGTGCGGCCGCCGGGGCCAGCTCGGCCAGCACGGTGCGCCAGAAGGTGAGATGCCGAAGAAGCAGCCGGGCCTCGGTGCGCCCCGAACCGGTGTCCCGCGCGGTGGAGACGAGCGCGCAGAGCCGGAAGTGGGCCGAGGCGTCAGGACCGAAGTCCTGTGCCCGCAGCACCCTGTGCATCGCGGCCAGGTGCACCTCGTCGGCCTGGCTGCGGCGCGCCGCAGCTTCCACCGCCAGGGCGTTCGTCGGGTCGCTGACCACCTCCGTGCCGCGCATCGTGGAGACGATCCGGTGCTGGCTGACCGGTGCGACGGCGGCGCAGGTGCCGAGTGGCGCCACCGGCGACAACTCCACCCCTGCCACGTCCGGCGGTAACAACGACCAGATCCGCCCCTCCACCCGGGACAGCGCACGGGGGTCGGCCGCGGACGGCCGGACGAACCGGTCCTCCTGCCAGCGCCGCAGCACCTGCGCCGGACGGACGGCCCCGGCGCGGTCCCGGGCGACGCCGAGAAGCAGTGTTCGCAGGTCCGCCGCCGGGAGCGCGGCGAGCGCCTTGCGGCTACCGGCTGGCATTGCCGCCCACACCCGACGTTCCGCGTCGCCGCCCACGAAGGTCACGGTCGCGCACGTGCGTGTGCGAGTCCACCGGATTCTCGTAAGCGGGGTGACGCGCGGTCGGCAGGCACCGCTGGAAGGATGAGCTCTGAGCGCTATGCCTCTCAGTCATGAATATGCCTGAGAGGCATAACGCCGGAGGGGAAACCCTTCTCTTCCGGGACGACACGGCGACCCAGGGCAGCACGCCGACCCCGCGCGGCGGGTTAACCGGTCGACCGCGGGCGCCTGCCGTGCCACGATCGCGCGGTGCCCGCCTCCGTGACCGCCCTGCTGCGCCGGCAGTTCGACCTGACCTGGGCGCTCGCCGAGTACCACTTCGACCGGCTGGAGCCGGCGGATTTCCTCTGGGAGCCGGCCGCGCTGTGCTGGACCATGCGCCCCGGCCCGGGCGGCGGGTGGCGTCCCGACTGGGCCGACACCGAGCCGGACCCGGTGCCGGTGCCCACGATCGCGTGGCTGACCTGGCACATCGGCTGGTGGTGGTCGGTCGCGGCCGACCACGTGCGGCAGCGGCCGGCGCGGGAACGCGACGACATCCGCTGGCCCGGACCGGGCGCGGAGACGGTCGCCTGGCTGCGGGAGCTGCGGTCGGAGTGGACGGACACGCTGGACGGGCTGACCGAGGCCGACCTGGACCGGCCGTCCGCGTACCCCTGGCCCGCCGACGCCGGTCTCACCGTGACGCACCTGGCCGCGTGGGTGAACGCCGAGCTGATGAAGAACGTGGCCGAGATCGGGCAGCTCCGGCTGCTGCGCGCGGCGGCCTGAGCCGGGTGGCGCTCAGTGCGCGCCGCCGAGGTTGAGCACCACCACCCCGGCGATCACCAGCCCCGCTCCGATCACCTTCGCCACGCTCAGCGGCTCGCCCAGGAACGCCGCGCCGATCGCCATGATGGCGGCGGTGCCGAGGCCGGACCAGACGGCGTACGCGACGCCGACCGGGATGTCCTTCACCGCCAGCGAGAGCAGCCCGAACGCGGACAGGTACGCCACCGCCAGGCCCAGTGTGGGCCAGAGCCGGGTGAAACCGTCTGTGGCCTTGAGCAGGCTGGTGCCGATCACCTCGGCGGTGATCGCGCCGAGCAGGAAGAGGTACGCCATCGCAGGACCGTACCCGGTCCTGCGATGGCGTCCGGTCAGCTCGGTCAGGAGACCGTGCAGGCCTTCCCGTTCAGGGTGACCAGCCCCGGATCCGGGTTCGGGAACCGGGACGCGGTGCCGTTGAAGCCGAACGTGGTGGACGCGCCCGGCGCCAGCTTCGCGTTCCAGGACAGGTTCTTCGCGGTGACCGTGGCGCCGCTCTGGCCGAGCTGCGCCGACCAGGCGTGGTCCACCTTCTGGTCGCCGAGGAACGCCCACCGCAGGCTCCACCCGTTCACCGCCGTCGTGCCGGTGTTGCGCACCGTCACCTGGGTGGTGAAGCCGGACGGCCAGCTCCCGTGCGTGGTGTAGGTGACCGCGCAGGACGGCGCCGGCACCGCGCCGGCGTCACCCTGGTCGGCCAGGAACGACGCGAGCCACGCCAGCGCCGAGTTCCAGTTGATCGCCACCTCGTTCGTCGCGTACGAGTTGATGTCGTCGACGTAGCAGAACATCGGCGCGCATCCGGCGAGCAGGTTCGCCGCGAACGGGTCCTGCAGCGCGGCGTTCGGGCCACCGGCGAGCGAGCCGGCCGGCGGGCGCGGCAGGTCCGGGTTCAGCTGGTGGCCGAAGATCCGGCTGTGCTGGTTGCGGGCGTGCTGCTCGCCCCACCCGGTCACGTACGACATGTTCAGCGCGTTGCGGCCGAACAGGTAGTCGGCGGCCTGCACCGCGCCGTCCCGGTACTTCGCGTCCCGGCTCAGGTCGAACGCGGTGGCCAGCACGATCGCGTTGTTCACCAGGTTGCTGTTGCTGCCCCAGACGTACGCGTCGGCGCTGCCCGGGAACGGCAGCCCGTACGCCTGACCGGCGATCGTGGCCAGGTAGCTGTCGGCGGCGGCGGTGATCGACTCGCGGATCCGGGTCTTCTCCGCGGCGGGCAGCGTGTTCGGCACGGTGGCCAGGTCCAGGCGGCCCAGCGCGGCCACGCTCTGCCAGCCGAACGCGCCGTTCGGGGCGAACACGTCGGCGGTGTGCAGCGGCGAGCCGGTGACGTCGGCCAGGTACGCCTTGTCGCCGGTGGTCAGCCACAGCTCGACCGCGGCCCAGTAGAACTCGTCGCTGACGTTGGAGTCGTCGTACGCGCCGCCGCCGGTGCCGTCGCTGGCCGAGGCGTAGATCGCCGGGTGCTCCTTGGCCGCCGCGTACGCGGTCTTCGCGGCGGTGCCGCAGCGCGCGGCGAAGGCGGCGTCGTACGGGGCGTACAGCCGCTGGCACTGCGCGGCGACGGCGGCCAGGTTCAGCGTGGCGGCGGTGGACGGCGCGTGCAGCTCACGCGGCTCCGGGTCGTCCTGGGGCTGCAGCGGCAGGCCGGTCCAGTTCCGGTCGTGGATCTTGTGGTGGACCATCCCGGCCAGCGGCTTGCCGGCCGGCACCTGCATGCGCAGCAGGAACTCCAGCTCCCAGCGGGCCTCGTCGAGCACGTCCGGCACGTCGTTGCCGCGCTCGGGCAGCCGCAGCGTGGAGTCGCCCAGGGCGGCGCCGCCGTCGGCGGTCTCGGCGGTCTTGGTCCGCTCGAAGGTGCTCAGGAGCTGGTAGGTGGCGATGCCGCCGTTGACCACGTACTTGCCGTGGTCGCCCGCGTCGTACCAGCCGCCGCGCACGTCCAGCGAGTAGTCGCAGACGCCGGCCTGGCACGGCACGTCGGTGTCGCCCTGGTTCGGCGCGACGCCGAGGTGGCCGGCCGGGCGGGCGTACTCCTCGCCGATCAGGTCGCCGTCGATCTCGATGCCGCTGCGCTGGGCGTAGAAGAACTGCAGCGAGTCGGCGCGCAGCCGGTCGTAGAGCGCGCCGGAGATGTCGAACGGGTGGCTGGTCTCGCCGTCGACGGTGAGCGTGTAGCCGGTGCCCGGCTTGCGGTACGCGGAGAAGTCGACGGTCTGCACGTTCTGCCCGGAGGCGGCGTCGGTGCCGCGCGGCGTGGTCTTCCCGCTGGCGACCACCGCGCCGCTGCCCGACTTCAGCTGCCAGGGCAGCGCGTCGGTGGCCTCGGTGACCACAGTCGCGTGCTTCGGCCCGCCGGGCAGGTAGCCGACCTGGTTGACCCGGACCCGGGGCCCGGTGTCCGGCTCGTACGGCGGCGCCGGCTCCCCGCCGCGCAGCGACACGTTGTCCAGGCAGAACGTCTGCGCCTCGGCGCTGCCGCCGACCTGGAAGATCAGCTGGGCGGTGGGGTTCTCGGCCGGGGAGGTGAACGTGGTGGTGACGCGCTTCGAGGTGCCGGTGGCGGTGGCGTCGACGCTCGCGTACGTGGTGTAGGGGGCGCTGCCGAGCTGCAGCACCGCCTTGACGGCCGCGCCCGGGGTGGCGGAGACGTCGAAGGACAGCTCGTACTCGGCGCCCTGCATCAGCGGCACCGCGTCCTGGCCGATGCCGGCGTCCCACGGGTTGGCGGTGCCGGCCGCGACGGTGGTGCAGAGCCGGCCGTCGACGACAGCGAGGTCGCCGGTGCCGTAGGAGAACCAGGGGGAGACACCGGCGCTGAAGTCGCCGTTGCGGAGTTGTTCGGGGGCGTCCGGCGGCACCTCGGCAAGGGCCGGGCCGGCGGTGAGGCCGGTGAGCGCCAGCGTGGTGGCCGCGAGCGCGGCGAGCCGACGTCGGGATCGGGTCACGGAGGTTCCTTCCGTGCTCGGGGGTGGTGGGGGAGACCGGGAACTGGGAGCGCTCCCAATATCAGGCCGATGTTTCCACCGCGTTCCGTCGCTGTCAATCGATCCGGCCCGATGCTCGGCCGAGCGCCCGCTCGCGGAGGGGTCCGGCGCGCCACGTACGATGTCGGTGATCTCCTACAGACAACCGAGCCCTCGACCTGGCAGGCTGCGACCCATGACCCTGAAGCTTCGTTCCGTCGGAGCGAGCGACCGTGGGCTGATCCGCAGCGGCAACCAGGACGCGCAGCACGCGGGCCCCTGGCTGGTCGCGGTGGCCGACGGCATGGGCGGCATGGCGGCCGGCGACCTGGCCAGCCGTATCGCGATCGACGCGATCGCCCCGCTGGACGTGGAGACGCCGGAGGACGCGCTCGTCGCCGCGCTCCAGGGCGCGATCGAGCTGGCCACCGCGCGGATCCGCCAGGCGGTGGAGGAGGACCCGGAACGTCAGGGCATGGGGACCACGCTCACCGCGCTGCTGTTCGCCCGTACCGGCAGCTGCCTGGCGCTGGCGCACGTCGGCGACTCCCGCGCCTACCTGTTCCGCGAGGGCGTGCTCAAGCAGGTCACCCGCGACGACACGTTCGTGCAGATGCTCGTCGACCAGGGCGTGATCACCGCCGAGCAGGCCAGCAGCCACCCCCGGCGGGCCGTGGTCACCCAGGCGTTGCAGGGCGACCAGGTCTCCCCGTCGTACGCGACGATGGTGCCCCGCGCGGGCGACCGCTGGCTGCTGTGCAGCGACGGCCTCTCCAACGTCGTCCGCGCGGACACGCTCACCGAGGTCCTCAACGAGCAGATGGAGCGGGACGCCTGCGCGGCCCGGCTGATCGACCTGGCGTTGCGGGCCGGCGGCCCGGACAACATCACCGTCGTGATCGCCGACGTCGTCGAGGAGTAGCCCTCACCGGCGGCGCGGAGCGGCCCGGCGGGTCGGCTCGGCGGTGGTCGGGTCCTCCGGCCATGGGTGACGCGGGTAGCGGCCCCGCAGCTCCGCCCGCACCTGCGGATAGCCGGTGCGCCAGAACGACGCCAGGTCGGCGGTGACCGCCACCGGCCGCCCGGCGGGGGAGAGCAGGTGCAGCAGTACCGGCACCCGCCCGTCGGCGATGCGCGGCACGTCCCGCCAGCCGAACGTCTCCTGGAGCTTCACCGCCAGCACCGGCGCGCCCGGATCGGCGTAGTCGACACGTACCCGCGACCCGCTGGGCACCGCGAGCCGTTCCGGGGCCAGCTCGTCCAGCCGGGCGGCCTGCCGCCAGTCCAGCAGCCGGCGCAGCGCCGCCACCACGTCCACCCGGCTCAGGTCGGCCCGGCGGCGGGCGCGGACCAGCTCCGGCGCGAGCCAGTCGGGGGCGCGGTCGAGCAGCGCCGCGTCGGAGACGTCCGGCCAGTCCCCGCCGAGCGCCTGGCGGCAGAACGCCATCCGGCGGCGCAGCCCGGTCGCCTCCGGCGTCCAGCGCAGCAGTCCCGGCCCCTCCTGCCGCAGCCCGTCCAGCAGCGCCGCCGCGACCAGCTCCGGTTCCGGCGCGGTCAGTTGCCGCTCGCGCAGCTCGATCGCGCCGAGCCGGTCCACCTCCCGGGCCACCACGTCGCCGCCGGTCCAGGCCACCTCCCGCCCGGAACATAGCAGCGCCGCCCCGGCCTCCCGGGCGGTCGCCTCGTCGATCGGCGCGGCCAGCCGTACCCGCGCGGCCGGCGCGCCGGGGGAGCGGTCGGCCACCGCGACGGCCAGCCACGCCGCTCCGGCCAGCCCCGACCCGGGCGTCAGCTCCGCGGCGGTCCCGCCGGCCATCAGGTACGCGGACCCGCCCGGCCGCCGCGTCCGGGCCAGCCGTTCCGGGTACGCGAGTCCGGCGATCAGCCCCGCGGCCAGATCGTCGGGCAGGCGCTCCCGTTCGGCGTCGTCGGCGGGCAGAGCGGCGCGCAGGCGGCGTACCTCGGTGCGCCAGCGCGCGGTGGCGGCCGGGTCGACGCCGTCGCGCAGCCGCCGCCAGCGGGCGGGCAGGTCGTCCCCCGTCCCGCCCAGCGTGTCCTCGCCGAGGATCGCCACCACCTCGGCGGCCCGGTCCGGGCCGACCCGGGGCGCGCCGTCCAGCAGAGCCCGCGCCAGCCGGGGATGCGTGCCCGCCGCCGCGACCGCCCGGCCGCGCGCGGTGATCCGGCCGTCGTCGTCCACCGCGCCGAGCGTGCCCAGGGTCTCCCGCGCGACGGCCAGCGCGGCCGGTGGCGGCGGATCGGGCAGCGCCAGGCCGGCGCCGTCCGGGGTGCCCCAGGCCGCCAGCTCCAGCGCGAACCCGGTCAGGTCGGCGGTGGCGATGTCCGGCTCGGGCTGCGGGGCGAGCCGCTCGTGTGCCGCCTCGGACCAGCAGCGGTAGACCGCGCCCGGCGCCTCCCGCCCGGCCCGGCCCGCCCGCTGCGTCGCCGCCGCCCGGGACACCGGCACCGTCACCAGCGAACCCAGCCCTCGGGCCAGGTCGGTGCGGGGCACCCGGCTCAGGCCGGCGTCCACCACGACCCGGACGCCCGGCACGGTCAGGCTGCTCTCCGCCACCGCCGTCGCGAGGACCACGCGCCGCCCGGCGGCGGGGGTGAGCGCCGCGTCCTGGGCCGGGCCGGGCAGCCGTCCGTGCAACGGCAGCACCGTGACGTCGCGCAGGTCGGCCAGGCGGCGCGCGACGGCGCCGATCTCACCCGCGCCGGGCAGGAAGACCAGCACGTCGCCCTCGCGTTCGCGCAGCGCCCGGCGGACCGTGGCGGCCACGTGGTCCAGCAGCGCGGGATCGACCCGGCCACCGCCGGGTGGCGTCACCGGGCGCGGCGGCGGCGCCCACACCCGCTCGACCGGGTGCAGGGCGGCCTCGGCGCGTACCACGGGGGCGGGGTCGCCCGCGCCGAGCAGCGCGGCGAAGCGGTCCGCCTGCGGGGTGGCCGACATGGCCAGCAGCCAGAGGTCCGGGCGCAGCGTGCCGCGCGCCTCGACGCTGAACGCCAGCGCCAGGTCGGCGTCGAGCTGCCGTTCGTGGCATTCGTCGAGCAGCACCGCGTCCACGCCGGGCAGCTCCGGGTCGTGGTGCAGACGGCGCACCAGCAGACCGGTGGTGACCACCTCGATCCGGGTACGCGGCCCGGCCCGGCGCTCGCCGCGCACCGCGTAGCCGATCCGGTCGCCGACCCGTTCGCCGAGCAGCGCGGCCATCCGGTGCGCGGCGGCGCGTGCGGCGACCCGCCGGGGCTGGGCGATCACCACCCGTCCGGCGACGGCGTCGGCGACCGCGAGTGGCGCGGTGGTGGTCTTGCCGGTGCCCGGCGGCGCCACCAGCACGGCGGCGCCCCGGTCGCGCAGCGCTTCGACGAGTGCCGGCAGCACCGGCCGGACCGGCAGGTCGAGGGCGACGTCGGCGAGCACCGACCCACTCTCGCACCCGCCCCCGGCGGGCTGTCGCACCGGCCCCGGTGGGCGGACACGGAACGGCCCGGCCGGCGCACCGCCGACCGGGCCGGGTGGACCGCTGCGCCGGGTCCGCCGACCCGGCCGCCGCCACCTGCTAGTACGTTCCGTCGAGCTGACCGCGCAGCTTGGTCAGGGCCCGGGCCAGCAGCCGGGACACGTGCATCTGCGAGACGCCGATCTGCTCGGCGATCTGCGACTGGGTCAGGTTGCCGTAGAAGCGCAGCGTGAGGATCTTCTGCTCGCGCTGGTCGAGCGTGGCCAGCGCCGGGCCGAGGGCGACGCGCGTCTCGGCCAGCTCGAACTCGCCGTCCTCGCCGCCGAGCAGGTCGCCCAGCTCGGTGGCCCGCTCGCCGTCGCCGGTCGGCGTGGACAGCGACACCGCGTTGTAGGCGCGGGCGCCCTCCAGGCCTTCGAGGACCTCTTCCTCGGTGAGCTTGAGGTGGGCGGCGATGTCGGCGACCGTCGGCGAGCGGCCGAGCGTCTGGAGCAGCGTGCTGTTGGCGTCGGAGATCGCCAGGCGCAGCTCCTGCAACCGGCGGGGGACGCGGATGTCCCAGGTGCGGTCGCGGAAGTGGCGCTTGAGCTCACCGATGATGGTGGGGATCGCGTAGCCGGCGAAGTCGACGCCGCGCGACGGGTCGAACTTGTCGATCGCCTTGATCAGGCCGATCGCGGCGGTCTGCGCCAGGTCGTCGTTCGGTTCGCCGCGGCCGCTGTAGCGGTGGGCCAGGTGGTTCGCCAGCGGCAGCCACGCCTCGATGGCGCGGTCGCGCAGCGCGGGCCGCGAGGGGTGGCCGGCCGGCAGCGCGGCCATGGCGGCGAGCAGGTCGGCGGCGCTGTCGGTGAGCGAGCGGGGGTCGAGCTTCGCGGAGCCGGCCGGCGTGGTCGCCGGGGCGCTGATCGTGTGGGCGGTCATGGGTGGTCCTCCCTGCACCTCGTCCGCGGAAGAAAAAAGACGTGACGCTCAGGTTTAGGTGACGGTAGTACGTTCGGGAGCCACCATAGCCCGATCGTGCTGCCGAAATCTAGCCGAAAGTACGATGTACTTAAGGTGTGGCGGGGTATGGACCTCGTTTTTCCGGGCATAGCGCGCCCCGATCGGTCAACGCGGAATCCGACAGGTGGGCGAAGTGTCGCCTTTCTGTCGTTGTCCCGCCGACGGGACCGCCCGTACCGTCCGTAGCGACACGTCAACGGAGGCACCGTGCTGGATCCCGCCGCGCCGCAACTCGTCATCAACGCCCGGACGCTGCTGTTCAGCTGGCTCCCGGCGGATCCCGGCGTGGTCGAGACCCTGCTGCCCGCCGGTCTGCGTCCGCACCCGCAGCGTCAGGTCTTCGTCAACCAGTACGTGGTCGACGACGAGACACAGACCTCCGGCTTCGGCGCGTACTCGCTCACCTACCTGGGTGTCTCACTGACGGACATGGATCCGCCCGACGGCGGGACGCCGGGTGGCTGGTGGACCCACTACTTCTCCTCCAGCGAGCGGGTCCGGCGGTACGCCGCCGCACGGGGCGCGCCCGCCGCCGCCGGGGAGACGCGCCTGGACCTGCGGGGCGACCGGCTCACCGCCGAGACCCGGGCCGCCGACGGCACGGTGCTGATCCGGGTCACCGCCCGGGTCGGGCACACCGGCACCGAGGTCCACAACGGCCACCACCGCTACCTCACCGGCCGCGACGGCGAGCTGATCGTCACCGACTACCCGTACGTGGCCGAGCCGGTGTCACCGTTCGAGGTCGAGTCGGTGGAGTTCCCGGCGCCGGAGCATCCGGTCCACGCGCTGCGGCCGGCCAACCCGCTGCACGTGTGCTGGGGCTTCTACTCGCCCCGGGTCTCGTTCGCCTATCCGGCCCGCCCGAACGTGCCCGACGAGGTGAGCGACCGTCACCAGGTGCCGGCCCGCCGGGCGCGCAGCGGCCTGCCGTCCGGGTCGTAGACCAGCCGGTACGCGGGCAGCGCCCAGAGCCGCGTACGCCAGGGCAGCCGCTCCGGGCGGTGCGGCCGCAACCGGCCCGGCGGGCGGGGACCGGCCCGGCCCCCGGCGTGCCAGCGGTCCAGCTCGTCGGCCGCCGCGGTGATCGCGGCCACCGCGTCCGCCGGGTCCAGCAGGTCGTCGTCCTGCGTGCCGCCGGGATCACGGTCCAGGTGCTCGCGCCACAGTCGCAGCCGCAGGTCGCGGGCGAACACCCGGGCGCCGTCGCCCATCCCGGCCGGGTCGGCCGGCGCGCGGGTGTCGCGGGTGTCGTCGAGCACCGCGCAGGACAGCTCGCTGTCGTGCGTCCAGGAGCGGCGGTTGAAGTTGTCGCTGCCCACGCTGGCCCACACGTCGTCCACCACGCAGATCTTGGCGTGCACGTAGACCGGCGTGCCGTCGTGGTTCTCCACGTCGAACACGTGCACCCGCTCCGGCGCGGCCCGGTGGCACAGCGACAGCGCCTGCTCCCGGCCCACCATGTTCGGCGGCAGCGCGAGCCGGCCGTCCACGTCCGGGTGCCGGGGCACGACCGCCACCAGGTGCAGGTCCGGATGCTCGTGCAGCGCCTGCGCGAACAGCTCGGCCACCTCGGTCGACCAGAGGTACTGGTCCTCCAGGTAGATCAGCCGCCGGGCCCGGCGTACCGCCTTGGTGTAGCCGCGGGCCACGGTGCGCTCGCCGTCCGGGGCGAACGAGTAGCGGGGCCGCACCGCCGGGTAGGTGCGCAGCACCTGCACGTGGTGCGGCCCGCAGGGCGGCGGGTCGGCGGGCTGTTCGGGCAGCGGGTCCGGGCGCAGGTCGGAACCGCGCAGCCGGTCCCGCAGGTAGGCCATCGGGTTCTCCGAGTCCAGCGGCATCGGGTCGGTCCACCGCTCCCGGAACGTGGTGTCGAGCGCGCCGACGACCGGCCCGCGCACCGCGAGCTGCACGTCGTGCCAGGGCGGCGTGGGGCCGTACCGGGGGGACATGCCGATCGGCTGCGGGTCGCCGGCGTGGCCGGCGTCGTCGCGGCGGCTGTGGCACAGGTCGATGCCGCCGGCGAACGCGATGTCCCGGCTCGGGTCGCCCGGATGGCGCAGCACCACCAGCTTCTGGTGGTGCGAGCCACCGCGCCGGACCCGCTGGTCGAGCAGCACCTCGCCGCCGGCCGCCCGGATCGCCTCGCTGAGGTCGCGGTTCTCCGCCTCGCTGTAGGACAGCGTGTCGAGGTGGGAGCGCCAGACCAGGCCCTTGACGATCACCCCGCGCTGGGCGGCCCGCGCGAACAACTGCGCCACCGTCGGGCCGTCCGGGCGCATCCGCTCGTCCGGGTCGCCGCGCCAGTCGGTGAAGAACAGATGATCGCCCGCGGTGAGCGATTCCACCTCGCTGACCAGGCGGTCGAAGTACGCGGCTCCGTGAATCAACGGCTCGGCGAGGTTTCCATCGGTCCAGACGGGTAACTCAGACCCCGGGTTGGCGCGTTCCTGTGCGGTGAGGAACCAGTCCCGCAGAGTCACGTTCCACCCCCGAGGTCGACGACGTCCTCACACGGTAGGACCCCCGGCAGGACCCCGCACGGCGAGCAGCAGGTCGCGTGGGTGCCGCGCGCCAGGGGTACGCCGGACCCCTGGATCGCGACACCGAGGAGGCACCGACATGCCCGCCGAGACGACGAACACCGTGACCGACGACCGCGACCAGGCGGTGGAGGGGGAGCGGGGTGCGCTGGTGGCGGTCCTGTTGATGGTGATCCTCGGCGTGGCCGGGATCTTCGCCGTCTCCTGAGACCGCGGCCGGGCGCCCCGGCGGACCGGGGCGCCCGTGGCAGGTCAGGGCCGGTCGCCCTGGCCGTCGCTGTGCGGCACCCGCCCGGTCGGGATCACCCCGAGCCGGCCGGCCTGGAAGTCCTCGACCGCCTGGATCAGCTCGGCGCGGGTGTTCATCACGAATGGGCCGTAGTGTGCCACCGGCTCGCGGATCGGCTGGCCGCCCATCAGGTACAGCTCCAGCGCCGGGGCGTTGGAGTCCTGCGTCCGGTCGGCGGTGATCCGCAGCGCCTCGCCGGGCCCGTGCACGGCGAGCTGGCCGAGGTGGATCGGCCGCCGGTCGGTGCCGACGGTGCCGCGGCCGGCCAGCACGTACACCAGCGCGTTGAAGTCCGACCGCCACGGCAGGCTCAGCTCGGCGCCGGGCTGCAACGTGACGTGCGCGATGGTGATCGGCGTGTGCGTCGAGCCGGGACCCTGGTGCCCGGCGACCTCCCCGGCGATGACCCGGATCAGGCCGCCGCCGTCGGGCGTGGTGAGCAGCGCCGACTCCCGGCCGCGGATGTCCTGGTAGCGGGGCGCGCTCATCTTGGCGATGCTGGGCAGGTTGACCCAGAGCTGCAGGCCGTGGAACAGCCCGCCGCTCGTCACCAGGTGCTCCGGCGGCGCCTCGATGTGCAGCAGGCCACTTCCGGCCGTCATCCATTGAGTGTCGCCGTCGGTGATGGTGCCGCCGCCACCGGTCGAGTCCTGGTGGTCCATGATCCCGTCGATCATGTAGGTCACCGTCTCGAAGCCGCGGTGCGGGTGCCAGGAGGTACCCTTCGGCTCGCCCGGCGCGTAGTCGACCTCGCCCATCTGGTCGAGGTGGATGAACGGGTCCAGCTCGGTCATCGGCACGCCGGCGAAGGCCCGGCGGACCGGGAAACCCTCGCCCTCGTACCCGCTGGGGGCAGTGGTGACCCGGCGGACGGAGCGGTATTCGGTGGCCTCGCCGAGCTTCGGCAGGCGGGGCAGGACGAGGACGTCGTCGACGGTGATCGCGGGCATCGCGGGGCTCCTTACTTGTCGGCCGGGACGGACGACGCGGTGCGGTCGGCGCGCAGGCGCCGGCCGAGCCGCTCGAAGACCCGGGTGAGGCAGGCGACCTCGGCGTCGTCGAGGTCGTCGATCAGGTGGGCGCGCACGGAGCGCAGGTGGTGCGGCGCGGCCTCGCGAAGGGCGAACAGGCCGGCCGCGGTGAGCACTGCCTCGCTGCCGCGCCGGTCGGCCGGACACGCCTCCTTCGCCACCAGTCCGCGCTTGCGCATCGTGGTGATCTGGTAGGTCAGCCGGCTCGGCGAGAACACCAGCCGGTCGGCCAGCTCCCCCATGCGCAGCCGCTGGCCGGGCGCCTCGGAGAGCAGCACCAGCACGTGGTAGTCGGCGAAGCTCAGGTCGCTGTCGGCGCGCAGGTCGTCCTCGAGCCGGGTGAACAGCCGCTGGCTCGACTCGATGTACGCGCGCCAGCAGGCCATCCGCTCGGCGTCCAGGCTCTCCGTCATGGCTCCGAGAGTAGCACTATTTAAAATTTAAACAAGTGGCCCTGGCTTGCGCGGACCAGCGCGCCTTAGGGGGCTTCTTAAAACCTGAACGGGCCGCCCGGCTAGGGTCGGGGAATGGACGATCTCGACCTGCTCGACTGGCGGGAGCGGGTGGCGGCGCTCTACCTGTCCGACCTCGACCTGGCCGGCTTCCGGGCCGCCCGCGACGAGCTGTTCCGCACCCACCCCAGCAGCCCGGTGCCGCCCGCCGACCGGCCCGGCTTCACCGGACTGCGCTGGTGCCCGCCCGACCCGTCGGCAGTGGTCGAGGCGCCGCTGCGCGCCACCTCCGGCGAGCTGCGCATCGACACCGGCGGCCCGGACGGCGTGGTCGCGTACCGGCGGGTGGCCGTCGCCGACACGCCGTGGGGACCGCTCACGCTCTGGTGGATCGAGGCGTACGGGGGCGGACTCTTCCTGCCGGTACGGGACGCCACCTGCGGCGACGGGTCGTACGGCGGGGGCCGGTATCTCACCGACACGGTGAAGGGCACGTTCGGCCGCGGCCTGACCGTGCTGCCCGGCGACCGGGTCCGGCTGGACGCCAACTACCTCTACAACCCCAGCTGCGCCTACGACGACAGGTGGGCCTGCCCGCTGGCCCCGCCGGAGAACCGGGTGGACGTGCCGCTGCGCGCCGGCGAGCGCGCGTACCACGAATGAGGGGAGGGCCGCCCGGCCCTCCCCTCATCGCCCTGCCGGTCAGCGGGCGGTGGCGCCCGTCGGTGTCAGGTGCATCCGGCTGAGCAGCTGCTGGGCCTGCCCGGCCATCTCCGCGTCCACCGTCACCGCGTACTGGGCGGCCCGCAGCGAACTGGCCGACGTGAAGTCACGCTGACCGCCGCTCATCGCGTGCGCGACAGCGCCGAACACGGCACCCCAGATCGCGCCGATCACCAGGCCGACCAGGATCACCGCGAGCCAGTTGCCGGCGGTGAAGATGCCGAAGAGCAACCCGATGAACAAACCGAACCAGGCGCCGGTGCCGGCCCCGAGCAGGGCCGCCCGGCCCGTGGTGAGCCGTCCCATCACGGTCTCCACGAGCGTGAGGTCCGTACCGACGATCGAGGTACGTTCCACCGGGAACCGGTTGTCGGCCAGATAGTCCACCACCCGCTGGGCGGACGGATAGTCCGGGTACGAGCCGATTGTGACGGTCGCCGAACCGGCCTGCGGTCCGTGCCCGTCCCCGCTCGGCGGCGTCGGGCGACCGCCCGGGCCGGACGGGAGGTTGTCGCTGCCCGGCATGCCGGGTTGCCAGGCCGTGGTCGGAGTCGAGGGTCTGGTCATGAGCATCCTCCTTCGTCAACCCGCCGCGTTCCCGTCGCCGGGCAGCGGTAACGCACCGGCCCGGACCGATGTGGCGAGGCATGCCGACGCCCCGCGCCGGGTAGCCACACCCGTGCCGACCCGACACATCAGCGAGCACGGCTTCCTCGCCGACGGGCGCAGCGCGGCCCTGGTCGATCGCGACGGCTCGGTCGACTGGTGGTGCCCGCCCCGGTTCGACGCGCCGTCGGTGTTCGGCCGCCTGCTCGACGAGGACGCCGGGCACTGGAGCATCCGCCCGGAGGGGGAGTCGACGAGCACGCGCTCCTACCTGGACGACGCGCTCGTGCTGCGTACCGTCTTCGCCACCGCGACCGGCACGGTGGCCGTCACCGACGCGCTGGCGCTGGAGCCCGGCGCGCGCGGTCACGACATCGGGATGCGCTCGCCGCGGGTGCTGGCCCGGCTGGTGGAAGGGCTCACCGGCGAGGTGACGATGCGCGTCGACTACGCGCCCCGCTTCGAGTACGGCCGCGTCGGCGCCTACCTGACCGAACGCGACGGCGTGATCCGCGCCACCGCCGGCGCCTGCCGCCTGGAGTTGCGCGCCGACGTCCCGCTCACCATCGCCGGGGGAGCCGCCACCGGGCGGTTCACCGCCCGCGCCGGCAGCACGCACCGCTTCACCCTCGGGTACGCCCCGACGTACGCCGGCGCCGAACCGGCGCTGCCCGACGCCGCCGAGGTGATCGCCGAGACGGTGGCCGGGTGGCGGTCCTGGTCGGCGCTGCACGACTACCAGGGCGAGTACCGCGACGAGGTGCGGCGCAGCGCGCTCGCGGTGCAGGGCATGACGTACGCGCCCAGCGGCGCCGTCGTCGCGGCGGCCACCACCTCGGTGCCGGAGCGGCTCGGCGGCGACCGCAACTACGACTACCGCTACGTCTGGCTGCGCGACTTCAGCCTCACCCTCCAGGCGCTCTGGCGGGCCGCCTGCCCGGACGAGGCGGACCGGCAGTTCACCTGGGTGGCGCGGGCGATGGGCCGGATCGGTGACGAGCCGGTGCCGATCATGTACGGCGTCGAGGGGGAGCGGGACCTGACCGAGCACGACCTCGACCACCTCGCCGGGTACGCCGGCAGCCGGCCGGTGCTCGTCGGCAACGACGCCTGGCGGCAGCGGCAGAACGACGTGCTGGGCGAGGTGCTGGATGCGGCCTGGCTGATGCGCTACTACCTCGACCCCATGTCACCGGAGGTGCGTGACCTGCTGCGTACGCTCGCCGACCAGGCCGAGCGCGGCTGGCACCGGCCCGACGCCGGGATGTGGGAGGCGCGCGGCCCGCAGCGGCACTACGTCTCCTCCAAGGTGGAGTGCTGGACCGCGCTGGACCGGGCGGTCCGGTTCGGCTCGCGCATCGGCGAGCCGGCCGACGTGGCCCGCTGGGCCGCCGCGCGCGACGAGGTGCGGGCGGCGGTGCTCGCCCGGGGCTGGAACGAGCGGGTCGGCGCGTACACCGGTGCGTTCGGCTCCGACGACCTGGACGCCTCGGTGCTGGTCATGCCGCTGGTCGGCTTCCTGCCGGCGGGCGACCGGCGGATGCGCGCCACGATGGACCTGCTGGAGCGGCGGCTGTCGCGCGACGGGCTGCTGCGCCGCTTCGACGGCGACCCGGCCGGGTTCGTGATCTGCTCGTTCTGGCTGGCCGCCGGCCTGGCCGAGGCGGGGGAACTGGACCGGGCGCGGCGGCTGTTCGAACGCCTGGCGGCCCGCACCAACGACCTCGGCCTGTACGCCGAGCAGATCGACCCGGGCACCGGCGAGCAGATGGGCAACTTCCCGCAGGCGTACTCGCACATCGGCCTGATCACCGCCGCCGGCCGCATCACCGACGCCGCCGCCCGCGCCGCCTCTCCGCGTTGATCATGAAGTTGACGGCGTAGTCGATCTCCCCGAGTGCCGCCAACCTCATGATCGGCGCGGGAAAGAGGGGGGTGGGGGAGGATGAGGGGGTGGAGCTGGTGATCATGGCGGACACGCACGTGCCCAAGCGGGCGCGGGATCTTCCGGGGCCGCTGTGGGCGGCCGTGGAGGCCGCGGATGTCGTGGTGCACGCCGGGGACTGGGTGGACGTGGCGCTGCTGGACGCGCTGGAGGCGCGGTCGCGCCGGCTGGTCGGCGTGTACGGCAACAACGACGGGCCGGAGCTGCGCGCCCGGCTGCCCGAGGTGGCCCGGGTCGAGCTGGACGGCCTGCGCGTCGCCGTGGTGCACGAGACCGGCCCGAAGGCCCGCCGCGAGGAGCGCTGCGCCGCCGCGTACGGCGACTGCGACCTGCTCGTCTTCGGGCACTCGCACATCCCCTGGGACAGCGTCGCCCCGGGCGGCCTGCGGCTGCTCAACCCCGGCTCGCCGACCGACCGGCGGGCGCAGCCGCACGCGACGTACCTGACTGCGCGGGTGGCGGCGGGGCGGCTCGACCGGGTCGAGCTGCACCGCCTGCCCCCGCGCTGACCGCTCAGCGGCCCCGGCCGGTCTCCGCCTGCAACTCGTCGATCCGCCGGGACGCCTCGGCCTTGGTCAGGCCCTCCGGCACCGGCTCGCCCGCCTCCTGCGCCAGCGTGTGCAGGTACGACTCCTGGGCGGCGGTGGGCGGCTCGTCGCCGGTGACCCAGTCGTCCGGGTCCTTGACGGCGGCGTCCGGGTTCACGTTCCTGCCGTTGGTGCTGGCGCGGTCGGCCATGCTCATCACCTCTCCTCGAACAGGTGTTCCACTACCCCCGGGCCGCCGGGTTCATGCCGGCCGCCGCCTACGATCACCTGGTGACGACGGACCGGGCGGGCGTGGTGGTGGTCGGCGCGGGCATCGCCGGAGTGGCGTGCGCGACCGAGTTGGCGCGGGCCGGGATCCCGGTACGGCTGCGCGAGCGCGCCCGGGTCACCGGCGGGCGGATGGCCAGCAAGCGTTTCGACGGCCGCCCGGCCGACCTGGGCGCCGCGTACTTCACCGTCGACGACCCGGACTTCGCCGCCGTGGTGGACCGGTGGCGGGCGGCCGGGCTGGCGCGGGAGTGGACCGACACGCTCGCCGCGTACGGGCCGGGCGGACGCGAGCAGGTCACCGGCCCGATGCGGTGGGCCGCCCCACGCGGGCTGCGCTCGCTCGTCGAACACCTGGCCGGCGACCTTCCGGTGACCCACAACCGGCTGGTGATGACAGTCGAGCCGGGCCCCCGGGCCGACGGCGCCGAGGCCGAGGCGGTGGTGCTCGCCATGCCCGGCCCGCAGGCCGCGCTGCTGCTGGACCCGGCGCTGGCCGAGGCGACCCGGGCGGTGGCCGCGCAGCGGTGGTCGTCCGCGTTGACCGGGGTGCTGCACTTCCCGGCCCGCCGCTGGGCGGACTTCCGGGGCGCGTTCGTCAACGACCACCCGGTGCTCAGCCTGGTCTGCGACGACGGCGACCGGCGCGGCGACGGCGCGCCGGTGCTCGTAGCGCACACCACCGCCGGGTTCGCCGCCCGGCACCTGCTCCAGCCCACCGCCGCCCGCGAGGCGATCGAGCAGGCGGTACGCGACCTGCTCGGGCTGCCCGAGCCGGCGCTGTCGACCCACGTGCACCGCTGGACGTACGCGACCCCGGCCGCGCACGCCGGGGATGCCACGTTCCACCTGGACGACGACGGCATCGGCCTGGCCGGCGACGCGTTCGGCCGCCCGCGCGTGCAGACCGCCTGGCGCTCCGGCCGGGACCTCGGCCGCGCGCTCGCCGCCCGGCTGGGCTGAACCGGGGCGCGCTCAGCCGGTGGCGCCCACCGGCTGAGCCGCCGACCCGGCCCGCGTGTCCTCGCCGGTGCGTTCACCCTCCCGGTCCAGCAACTGCATGACCGGTGTCGCGGCGATCCCGTGCGCCACCACCGAGACCACCACCACGAGACCGACTGTGGCCCAGACCAGCTCCGCCTGCGGGAAGTCGGTCTTGCTGGTGGCGTACGCCAGGTAGTAGAACGAGCCGACGCCGCGGATGCCGAACAGCGAGATCACCCAGTGCTCGGCCGGCTTGCCGGGCGCGCCGCGCAGCGACAGCCACCCGGCCAGCGGCCGGATCACCAGCACCAGGGCCAACCCGGCCAGCGCGGCCGGCCAGGTCAGCGGCGCGAGCAGCCCGCCGATCACCGCGCCGCCGAACAGCAGCAGCAACAGCACGGTGAGCAGCCGCTCCACCTGCTCGGCGAAGTCGTGCAGCACGGAGTGGAACTCGTGGGTGCGCTCGGCGGCCCGGATCGCCCGGGCGGCCACGAACACGGCCAGGAAGCCGTACCCGCCGATCACCTCGACCAGCCCGTACGCGAGGAACGTCGCGGCCAGCGCGAGGAACCCCTCGGAGTGCCGGGCCAGCCGCAGCTTGCTCGGGGCGCGGAAGAACAGCTTGCCGAGCAGCCAGCCGACGAGCAGCCCGCCGCCCACCCCGGCGGCGAGCTTGTAGAGCACGTCCACCGCGAACCACTCGCCGAGCCAGCCGGACGGCGCGAGCCCGGTGGTGGCGATCGCGATGGCCGCGTACACGAACGGGAAGGCCAGCCCGTCGTTCAGGCCCGCCTCCGAGGTGAGCGCGAAGCGCACCTCGTCCTCGGAGTCCTCCACATCGGTCGGTTCGCCCACCTGCACGTCGGAGGCGAGCACCGGGTCGGTGGGCGCGAGCGCCGCGCCGAGCAGCAGCGCCGCGGCCGGCACCAGCCCGGCCCACCACCAGCCGAGCAGCGCCACCGCGGCGATGCACAGCGGCATGGCGATCGCCAGCAGCCGCCACGTCGACGACCAGCGGGCCCAGCTCAACGGACGGTCGATCTTCAGGCCGGCGCCCATCAGCGCGACGATCACGCCGACCTCGGTGAGGTGGGTGGTCAGCTCCGGCCAACGCAGCGGATCCGGTGTGGGCAGACCGGTGGGCAGCACGAAGACGAGCATGCCGAGCCCGAGGAACGCGATCGGCATCGACAGCGGCCGTCGCTCCAGCACCCGGGGCAGCACCCCGGCCAGCAGCGCACCGACGCCCAGCAGAGCGAACGCGACATCGACCGGTTCCACGGCACCACCCTTCCGACGCCCGGCGGCCGGGCGGTGGAGTCCAGCAGTGCCCCGAAGCGGACCCGGCTAAGCCTGCGCGCGCCCGCCGGTTGACCGCCGCTCAGCCGAGCGAGGCGATGGCGCTGTCGGACAGGGCGTCCAGCAGCGCGGCCGGGTCGTCGTACACCGCGACCGCGCCCGCGCCGGCCAGCTCCGCGCGGCCGGTGCCGCCGCAGGTCAGCCCGATGCAGGGGATGTCGAGCTTGCCGGCGGCGGCGACGTCCCAGACCGAGTCGCCGACGAACACCACCCGCTCGGCGGCCAGCCCCGACTGCTCCAGCGCGGCGACCAGGATGTCCGGCGCCGGCTTGCTCTCCCGCGCGTCGGCCGACGAGGTGACCGAGTCGATCACGTCGTCGGCGTCCAGCGCGGCCCGTAGCGCGGTCACCTCGTGTTCGGCGGCCGAGGTCGCGAGCACCACCCGCAGCCCGCGCTCCGCGCAGGCGCGCAGCAGCTCCCGCGCCCCGGGCAGTGGCGTGAGGCGCTCCCAGTACTCGCCGTAGAGCGCGTCGTGGGCGTCGCGCAGCCGGCCGTCGGCGTCCCGGTCGCGCTCCGCGCCGAGCAGGTGGTCGAGGAGCTTGTCCGAGCCCATGCCGATGGACCTGTGGATCCGCGCCATCGGCACCCGGTGGTCGGCCTGGCGCAGCGCCTCCCACCAGCTCACCGTGTGCAGGTACGTGGTGTCGACCAGGGTGCCGTCCACGT
Organism: Micromonospora sp. HB375; assembly: GCF_017872985.1. Classification (NCBI taxonomy): domain Bacteria; kingdom Bacillati; phylum Actinomycetota; class Actinomycetes; order Micromonosporales; family Micromonosporaceae; genus Micromonospora; species Micromonospora sp. HB375. Next base: position 2,506,802 of record NZ_JAGGJO010000001.1, read on the forward strand.
CGAAGAGGACACCGCGGCGCTTGTCGTCGGTCATGTCCGGCTCCTACCCGGCCGGGGCGTCGCCGACGCGCGGTCCGTCCGCCGGGATGAGGATCTCGAACCACACAGTCGATCCGCGTACGGTCGGGTCGGTCCCCCAGGCGTCGCTCAGCTCCTCGATCAGGCCGAGCCCACGGCCCCGGCTGCTGAGCGTGTCGGTCTGGGCGCGGGTCACCTGACCCCGGGTGCCCGAGTCGGCCACCGACACCAGCAGCCGCTCCGCGGACAGGTCGACCTCGACCCGGGCGGCGGTGCCGGCGTGCAGCAGCGCGTTCGTGGTCAGCTCGCTCGTGCACAGCACCGCCGCGCCGATCACCGCCTCGGGCACCTGCCACTCGGTGAGCTGCGCAGTCATCCAGTGCCGGACCCGGCTCGGCGCGGTCGGCTCGGCCGGCACCTCCATGCTCGCCGACCGGCTCGGCCGGACCGCGTACTCCACCGCGAGCACCGCCACGTCGTCCTCGGTGGCGCCCGGCACCGCGGCGGTCGCGACAGCGCACAGCGCGCGCGGGTCCCCGCCGGCCGCTCCCGTCACCGCCGCGCCCAGCCCCGCCATCCCGGCGGCCACGTCCTGCCAGCGGCGCTCCACCACGCCGTCGCTGTAGAGCAGCAGGGTGTCACCGGGGCGGAACGGCACGGTGGCGGTACGCGCCCGCCCGCCCAGGCCCAGCGGAGGAGCGGGCGGCACGTCGACGAACTCGGCCACCGCCGCGTCGGGTCCGGCGCGCCGGATCAGCGGCGCGGGATGCCCGGCGCTGGCCAGCGTGACCAGTTCCCGGTCCGCGTCGATCACGCCGAACACCACTGTGACGAACAGCTCCTGGGTGCCGCCCTCGACGCCGAGGCTGGCGACCAGCCGGTCCAGACCGTCGAGCACCGCGTCCGGGCGAGGGTCGACCAGGGCGAGCGCGCGCAGCGCGGCGCGCACCTGGCCCATCCGGGCGGCGGCCTGCACGTCGTGCCCGGCCACGTCGCCCAGCACCACCCCGAGCGCGCCGGTGGGCAGCAGGAACGCGTCGTAGAAGTCGCCGCCGGCGGCGTTGCCGTCCACGCCCGGGTCGTACCGGGCGGCGATACGCAGCCGGGGCAGGTCCGGCAGCCGCTCCGGCAGCATGCTGCGTTGCAGCATCTGGGCGGTGCCGTGCTGGGTCTCGAAGCGGCGGGCCCGCTCGGCGGCCTGGCCGACCAGCTCCGCCGACGCGGCGAGCAGCGCCCGTTCCGCGGGGGACCACGGACGCGGCTCCCGGTAACCGATGGTGAGCGAGCCACGGACCACACTCGTGCGCAGCGGCAGCGCCGCCAGCGCGCGGATCTTCTCGTCGTGCCGGTCCGCCGCGACGCCGCGCAGCGGCTGGCCGTCGGCGGTGAACGAGGCCACGCCGCTGCGCGCGGACACCACCGCCGGCAGCGCCGACTCGGCGGACATCCGCCGCCACAGCGGGGGCAGCCGCTCGTCGGCCTCGTCGAGCAGTTCGCCGCGGATGCGGCGGACCAACCGCCAGGCGCTGCCCTCGTCCACCGCGAACGACACCCGGTCCGCGTCGAAGGAGTGCAGGCAGTAGCGCAGCGTCACCCGGGCCACGTCGTCCAGGGTGAGCGTGCCGGACAGCGCCGCCGCGAAGTCGCTCAGGCTCTGCAACTGCTGGGTCAGCTGGGTGGTCTGCGCCGAGACGGTGAGCACGCCGACGATCCGGCCGGTGGAGTCGCGTACCGCGCAGTGCCCGCGGGTGAACACGGCCGGCTCGGCCGGACCCTGCCGGTCGGCGGGCAGCACCGCCTCCCGCTGCAGGAACGGCTCACCGTGCCGGTAGACGCGCTCCAGCGCCTCGCCGGCGCCGGGATCACGCCACACCTCGGCGAACGCCTCGGCCGCCGGCCGGCCCAGCGCGTGCGGGTGCCGGTCGCCGATCAGCTCGGCGTACCCGTCGTTGTAGAAGACGACGAGGTCGTCGCCGAGGAGCAGCGCCATCGGCACCGGGGAGGCGAGCACCACGTCCATCACGGCGCGTACCGCCGGATCCCAGCCCTGCGGTGCGCCCAGCGGCGTGCCGGCCCACGGATGACCGGTCTGCGCGGGCGGCCCGTGGACGACGGGATCGGCGGGCGCTCCCGGTGCGGGGGCGGGCGGTGTGGGAACCCGACCGACGGTGCCTGGCATGACCGCAGCCTAACCGGAGCGTGGCGGGCTGGTTCCGATCATGCGTTCGTGGCGGGTCCCGGCTTCCGGCGGCGCGGACGTTCGGGCAGGTCACGGCCGGTTCGATCACCCATGTCGGGAAATTGGCCCGGTCCGGCTCGGAGTGCTGCCCAGGTCACCGGGTATGCGGGCGGCGCAGTTCACGCGACAGGAGGGACATCATGCCGAAAACCCTCGCGGTCGGGCAGGTCGACATCGGTGCGGCCTGGACCGACTTCTGGAGGTCGGTGCTGCTCTTCGTACCGCGGGCGATCGCGTTCATCGCGATTCTCGTCGTGGGTTGGCTCATCGCTAGAGCCGTACTCAAAATCGTGGACGCGGCACTGGAACGGGTCGGGTTCGACCGCGCCGTGGAACGGGGCGGTATCAAACGGGCCCTGGAACGCACCAAGTACGACGCCAGCGACATCCTGGCCAAACTGGCCTACTACGCGGTCCTGCTGTTCACCCTGCAGTTCGCCTTCGGGGTGTGGGGGCCGAACGCGATCAGCGACCTGATCCGCGGGGTGGTGTCCTGGCTGCCGAGAGCCTTCGTGGCGATCGTGATCGTGGTGATCGCCGCCGCCATCGCCAACGCCGTCCGGGACCTGGTCTCCGGCGCGCTCGGCGGGCTCTCGTACGGCCGGGTGCTGGCCGACGTGACAGCGATCTTCATCCTGGCGCTCGGCATCATCGCCGCGCTGAACCAGGTGGGTATCGCCACCACGGTGACCACACCGGTGCTCGTGGCCTTCCTCGCCACCGTGGCCGGCATCCTGATCGTCGGTGTCGGTGGTGGTCTGGTCAAGCCGATGCAGGACCGCTGGGACGGCTGGCTGCACCGGGCCGCCGAGGAGTCCCGGGCGATCCGGCAGCAGCGGCAGGCGCAGCAGGCCGGCCGGGGCGACTACGAACGCAAGATGGCCGACCGGGGCGGGCAGCCGACGCCGGCCGCGCCGCAGTCGTCGATGTCGGGCGCGGGTACGTACCGCTCCGGCGAGATGGGCGACGAGACGCAGCAGTTCCGCCGGCCGGGAGGCTGACGGCAACGGGTGACGGGGTGTCCGCGGGATGGTGGCGGGCGCCCCGAAACCGTGTCCGGGTCCGGCCGGCTGCCGGTCAGGCCAGGTGACGCGGGTCGAGTCCGCGGGCCAGCAGGCAGACCGCCAGCAGGCGGGTGAGCACCCAGTCCGGCGCGGACCAGTCCACCGGCTCGGCCGGCGGCGTCCAGCCGTGCTCCGCCGCCGCGTCGCGCAGCCCCTCGGCGTATCCGGCGAGCGCCGCCACGGTGAGCGGGTGGCGGTCGCCGTGGAGGCTGTCGCGTACCCCGGCGGCGTGCTGGTCGACCTCGGCGAGCAGCCCGGGGCTCGCGTGGGCCGCGGCGAGGCCGGCGGTGCCGACGGCGGCGGTCAGCGTGGTGAGGGTCGACCGCGCGGCCACTGCCGCGGAGCGGGTCGCGACCCGGTTGTTCGGCACGCGCATGGTGTCCGAGGCTAACGCCGCCCGGTGCGGACCGACCTCGGCCGACCGGCGGACTGCGGGGTCGTCCGGGAGAGCGGCCACGTCGTCCGCGGGGATTGAGTCGCCCGTGCGGGGGCAGAAGTCCGGCACGAGGAGCACGCAGCAGCCCCACGGAGGGACACCATGGGACATCTGGCCGACGGCCCGGACCGGGCGCACCGCCGCCCCGACGGGGTGAGTGACGCCACGGTCGAGGCGCTGGGCAGGCTCAGCGAGGCCCTGGAGTGCGTCGAGCGGGCACGCGGGCACCTCTACGAGCTGCATCAGCTGATCGGCCACGCCGATCTGATGCTCGACGACGCCGTGGAGATGTTCCGCCGCGCCGGGCACCCGGGCCTGGCCGAGCGGATCGACCGGGAGCTGCTCGGGCGCAACGTCATCGCCGGGCGGTGGACGTTCCAGATCGTCGAGGACTTCGACGACGGGTACTACGCGCTCTTCCGGGAGCTGGACCGGCAGGCCCGCGACGAGCTGGTCGAGGGCCGGCGGCACCTCTACGAGGCCGAGATGAAGGAACGCCGCCGCAGCCGGGGGATGCCGGGGCACGAGGCGCGCCCGGGCACACGCTGACTCAGTCGGAGGAGCGGGCGTCGGCCGGACGGCGGCGCGCGCCGTCGTCGGCGATGATCACGGTCGCGACCATCAGCGCGACCACCAGGCTGAACAGCCAGGAGCTGTCCTCGGTGAACCGGGCGGAGACCGGAGCCTGGATCGAGGCGAGCAGGAAGCCCAGCCAAGCGAGCTTGCGCTGACGGTTGGAGAGGAAACCGGAGCCCTGTTGCATCCCGAAAGTCTTGCGCGCGACAGGGGGAGTGCCGTCAGCCGTTCGGCCGATTCTGGATGGGCTGTCCGTTTTCCTGGCTGTCCGTACCGCACTTTTTGTCGTATCGGCCGAGCATGAATCCGGCGGCCACGGGCATCGGCGCGGGTGCCCGCAGCCGTCCGGGGATCACATGCTGTCCGGGCCGGTCCGCCCGATCGTCGACGGCCGGTAGGCCCGGTCCGCATCGGTCATCTCGCGCCGCTCGGCCTCCGGGCCGGCGCCCCGGTCCACCGCCTCCGGGCCGTGCCCGAACGCGGCCTCCTCGCCGGCGTCGTTGGCGGTGACGTCGTCGCCCTGGCCGTCCGTGGCCGACCGGGCGATGGCCTGGTCCAGCTCGTGCAGGGGAGTGCGGTCCTCGTCGCGCCACACGTGGCGGTCGTTGTCGGTCATTCCCCTGCGGTACCCGGACCGGATGATCGCAAACGGCCGGGCACGGCGACAGCCGCGGTCCCGGCTCGTTTCGATCCCGATGCCCGGTGGCCCGGAACGCTTCCCGGGCCACCGGGCATCGGCGATGGCGCTACTTGGCGCCGGTGAGGGCCACCAGGGCGTTGGCGGTGCGGAAGTACGGGTTGCGGCCGAGGTCGCCGACGGTGGTGATGTTGAAGGCGTCCTTGAGCAGCTTGGCGTCGCCGTCGCTGACCCCGGCGAGGGCGGACACCGGGGCGTCGACGATCTCGGTGAGGGTCTTGTCCTGGTAGGCCTTGTCGACCAGCTTGGTGAGGTCGGCGGTGACGGGCATGCACACTCCTTCGACTTCCGGTCGGGCAATCCGACCGGTTGCGGACAAACCTGACGGAATTAGATCATGAAGCGGTACAAGAGATCCACTGTGGATCCCCGGGGCTCACTCCTCGTCGTCGCCCTCGTCGTCGCCGAAGGAGTCGAACACCTCGTCGGCGAGCATCCCGCCGGCGAAGCCGAGCGCGGCGCCGCCGACCACGCCCGCGGCGACGGCACCCATGCCCGGGCCGCCGTGCCGCTCGTGGTGCTCCTCCTTGTGGTGGCCGTACGCGGCGTGCCCGTAGCCGGGCGCGCCGTAGGCGGGCTGTCCGTAGCCGGGCGCGCCGTAGGCGGGCTGCCCGTAGCCGTGGCCGGCGTGCATGCTCTGGTAGCCGTCGAGGGCCTGGCGGACCCACGCGTCGACCTGAGCGGCCCAGTCGACCTGGTCGGCGTCGGTGTGCGCGACGTGGTAGCGGCCGAAGGAGTCATGGCCGCCGGAGAACAGGCCACCGCGCTTGTCGAACTCCAGCACGACGTCGACGCCGTACTCGTTCGCGACGAAGGTCAGCTCGACCTCGTTGACGGCGTGGGCGTACTGCGGGGCGGCGTAGTACTCGATCTCCTGGTAGAACGGCAGGCTCTGGCGCAGGCCCGAGATGTGCCCGCGTTCCAGGTCGGCGCCCTTGAACTGGAATCCGAGCCGGCCGAAGCCCTCCAGGATGCGTTCCTGCACCGGCAGCGGGTGCACGTACACCGGGTCGAGGTCGCCCTTGTCCACGGCGCCGCGGATCGCCACCTCGGTGCGCAGTCCCATCGTCATGCCGTGCAGGCGCTGCCCGTACAGGTCGGTCACCGGCGCCTCCCACGGCATCGCCACCTGGAACGGCAGCGACATCTGCTGTCCCTCGGACAGGCGCAGACCGCCGGCGACCTGGACCCGGTGGAACTCCACGAGTGCGTCGTACTCCTGCTCGGCGCCCTCCATCTCCACCCGGGTGACCAGCCCGACGGTGATGTGGTCGATCTCCACGTCGTGGCTGCCGCCGGTCAGGTTCACCTGCCCGCCCAGCATCAGCCCCGGGCGGGTACCCGGATTGGCCAGGACCGTGTCGACAGCGGGGCCGCCCACCCCGAACGCGCCCAGCATCCTCTTGAACACCACGAACATCTCCCTTGACGGCCACCGGACGTGCGGCACCCGGGATCCGGGGAGAGATTCACCTGGAACCCTTGTGCCGCAACGAGATCAACGGCGTCCATAATGGATCACGCCGCGCCGGGAGACTACCAACGCCACCTGAGAGGTAGCTGAAAGCATTCGCTTCGTCACTGTGGGCCATTGGCCGGCGTGGGGCGCCGGAACAGCCGCAGCAGGCGGGCCGCGACCTCGCCGTCGCCCCGGACGGCGACGTCGGCGGCATGCAACGGCACGCCACCGAAGATGAGCGAGCGGAAGGTCCCGGCGCCGGCCCGGATCACCAGGTCGGGATCGGCGGCGTCGGCGCGTACCACGTCGACGCGTCCGTCCTCGACGGTGACGAGCAGGCTGTCGCCGTCGAGAAGAAGCTGACACCGTACGGCGAAGTCGCGCGCCGCGGCCGGGTCGAAGGTGGTCTTCATGGCGAGGGCCAGCGCGTCGACGCTCAGCTGCGCCGACGAGGTCAGCGGACCCCGGCTGCCCCACCTGGCCAGCCCCAGCAGGGCGGGTTCGAGGTCCCGCCCCCATTCGGTCAGCTCGTACGCCCGGACGCCCGCCGGTGGCCCGAGACGCCGCCGGCGCACCACTCCCGCCTCCTCCAACTCGGCGAGCCGGGCGGTGAGCATGCTCTGACTGGCGCCGGGCAGGCCGCGCCGCAGGTCGGTGAAGCGCTTCGGTCCGAGCAGCAACTCACGGACGATCAGCAACGCCCATCTGTCGCCGACCAGGTTGAGCGCCCGGGCCAGACCGCAGGGATCGTCGTATGCGCGCGCCATCCGCTGATGGTATCGCTACAGCACTCTCTGGTGCTAAATTCGCACCGTGACGACGTGCATCCTGATCCCGGGAGCCGGCGGCGACGCCTGGTACTGGCACCGCCTGGTTCCCCTGCTGGAGCAGCGCGGCCACGAGGCGATCGCCGTCGACCTCCCGGCCGCGGACGACAGCGCGGGACTGCCGGAGTACGCGGAAACAGTGGTCGAGGCGGCCGGTGACCGCGGGGACCTGGTGGTGGTGGCCCAGTCGATGGGCGGCCTGACCGCGCCACTGGTCTGCAGTCGGCTGCCGGTCTCACGGCTGGTCCTGGTCAACGCGATGATCCCGGCGCCCGGTGAGACCGGCGGCGACTGGTGGACCAACACCGGGCAGGACCAGGCCCGCCGGGAGTGCGACAGGCGCGAGGGCCGCTCTCCCGACGGGCCGTTCGATCCGCTGGTGTACTTCTTCCACGACGTGCCGCAGGACATCACCGACCAGGCCATGGCGGGTGGGTCACCGCAGTCGGGCACGCCGTTCGCGCAGCCCTGGCCGCTTGATGCGTGGCCCGACGTGCCGACCGAGGTCCTGAGCGGCGGCGCGGACAGGTTCTTCCCGGCCGAGTTCCAGACCCGGGTGGCCCATCAGCGGCTCGGCGTCACGCCCGAGCGCCTGCCCGGCGGGCATCTGCTGGCCCTCAGCCGGCCCGAGGCGCTGGCTGCCGCGTTGGACCGCTGAGGGCGGGGGAGGTTGCCTCAGGGGATGGGCCGGTCGACCGCACCGCGCCAGGCGCCCGTCTCCTGACCGCGCCGCTCGATGAACTGCTTGAACCGCTCCAGGTCGCCCTTGGCGCGCCGGTCGACCACGCCGAGCTTGTCGCCGGCCTGCTCGACCGCGCCGTGCGGCTCGAACTCCATCTGCAGCGTGACCCGGGTGTGCCCCTCGTCGAGGCGGTGGAAGGTCACCACGCCCGCCTGCTGGGTGCCCCCGGTGGAGCGCCAGGCCACCCGCTCGTCCGGCAGCTGCTCGGTGATCTCGGCGTCGAACTCGCGCTTCACGCCCGCGATCTCGACGGTCCAGTGGGTCATCGTGTCGGAGAGCTGCCGCACCTCCTGCACGCCGTCCATGAAGTGGGGGAACTCCTCGAACTGGGTCCACTGGTCGTACGCGGTCCGGATCGGGACGTCCACGTCCACGTGCTCGGTAACGCCACTCATGTCGGGGTTCCTCCTGTTCCGCCGGTGTGTGTCTCGTACGGGCCGTGGGCCGGCCCGCTCACCAGCGCGTCGTCTCGTTCCTGTGCCCGAGTGCGGCCCACACCTCGGAGATCGTCTGGTAGTGGGCGTCCGCGGGCAGGGTCTCCAGAGCGGCGACGATGTCCGTCGGCGCCTCGTTCTCCCGCGCGTTCGCCAGCAGCGCCTCCCGGTCGCCGGGCAGGGCGGTCATCGTGATGAACCGCCCCAGACGGCTGCGCGCCTCGACGTCCTCGGAGCTCATGCCCTGCGGCGTGCCGCTGCGCAGCTCCCCGGCCGGCGCCGTGGTGGCCTCCGGCTGGTCCTCGCCGGCGGGCTCCGGGATCCGGAACTCCTCGGCCCGCGAACCGCCGGTGCCGGCGCTCTGGACGAGACCGCTGACCTCGCTGCTCATCTGGTCGTCGACCCTGGGCGAGTGCTTGCTGCTGCCACGTTCCATGCCTTGGGAGATGCCCCGGGGGACCGCCGGTAAACCGGCGCCGGCCGGGAGAGCCGGTCATCCGGGCGGCAACCGGTCGGCCGGCCGCTGCCCGTCCGCCTTCTCGTCGTCGGCCGGGGCGCGCGGCGGCAGCACCGGGTCGTCCGGCTCCTCGACCCCGGCCTGCATCGCCCGCCCGCGCTGCAGCTCGGCGTTGACCTGCACGCCGAGCATCAACGCGCAGTTGGACAGGTAGAGCCACACCAGGAACGCGATGACCGCGCCGAGACTGCCGTAGGTGACGTCGTACGAGCCGAAGTTGGCCACGTACAGGCCGAAGCCGAAGGACGCGAGCACCCAGGCCACGAGCGCCAGCGCGCCGCCCGGGGTGAGCCAGCGGAACCGCGGCTGCTGCACGTTCGGCGCGATCCAGAACAGCAGCGACAGCAGCGTCATGGCGACCACGGCGAGCAGCGGCCACTTCGCCACCGACCACGTGGTGCGGGCCACCGCGCCGGCGTGCAGCAGGTCACCCACCGCGTCGGTGACCGGGCCGCTGACGATCAACCCGGTGGCCACCACCGCGAGCAGCACGATCGTCACCGCGGCCATGCCGATCTGCAACGGGCGCAGGCGGTAGAACGGACGGCCCTCCCGCACCCCGTAGATCGCGTTGGAGGCGCGGGTAAACGCGCCGATGAACCCGGACGCGGACCAGAGCGCGCCGAGCAGACCGAAGCTGAGCAGCACCTTCGCCGAGCCCTGCTGCTCGACCACGTTGCGCACCACACCCACGAACGCGTCGTTGCCGACCACCGAGCCGGCGCCGATCTCCCCGGCCAGGTCGATCACGGTGTCGACGGTGCGCGGGCCGTCGGAGACCAGGCCGACCAGCGCCACCACCACGATCGTGGACGGGAACAGCGCCAGCACCCCGTAGTAGGTGAGCGCCGCCGCCCAGTCGGCGCAGTTGTCGGTGACGAAACCCTTGCCGCTGCGCACCAGCACGCCCCGCCAGGTACGCCAGTTGAGCTGGCGGATCCGGCGGGGGAGACGGGACCGCGTCCGGCCGCCGACCGTCTGTGGTGTCGTCACGGTCATGTCCGCCTCCTCCAGGCTCCGCCACCGGGCGTGGCGGGGCGGTACCCCCGGGGGGAAATCGACAAACCGGGGCGCCGGTTTGCCCGCCGGACGGGAGGGAACCACACCAGGCAGCCGATCGAGACTCCAGGAGGAGGACGAGATGCCCGGGCGCGAGGTACTGCCCAGCACGCTGCGGCGCTCCCCGGCGAAGGCGCAGCGGACCTGGGAGAAGACGCACGACTCGGCGGTCGAGACGTACGGCGAGGGGGAGCGGGCGCACCGCACCGCCTTCGCCGCGGTCAAGCACGAGTTCGAGAAGGTGGGCGACCACTGGGAGCCCAAGGGCCGCAAGGGGCCCAGCGACGAGCAGGCCGAAGGCGGCGGCCCGGCCCGGCGCGCGCCGACGGCCGGCGGGGTGGACGCGAACGCCAGCAAGGACCACCTCATGGAGGTGGCGAAGAAACTGGACGTGCGCGGCCGGTCCCGGATGACCAAGCCGGAACTGGTCAAGGCGATCGAGAAGGCCAACAACAACGCGACCCGCAAGGCCCGCGGGGGTCGCTGACCCCTGGGGGTACGCGTCGAGCCCGGGACCGCCTCGGTCCCGGGCTCGTGTCGTGCCATCTCACCAGTGGCCGCCGCCCGGCGCCTGAAGGTGCACCGCCTTGACGGTGCTGAACTCGTCCAGCAGTTCCGGGCCGTACCCGAAGCCCTGACCGCTGCCCCGGCGCGGCTGGGCCGCGCCCCCCGGTGCCCCGCCGAACACCGAATTGATCTTCACGGTGCCGACCGGCAGTTCCCGCCAGGCGCGCTGGGCGTGGCTCATCGAGCCGGTCAGCACGGTGGCGGCCAGGCCGTACGGGGAGTCGGCCGCGCAGCGCAGCCCCTCGCTGAACGAGTCGACCACCACCACCGCGGCGACCGGCCCGAACGTCTCCTCGCGGACCAGCGCCATGTCGTGCCGGCACCCCTCGACCACTGTCGCCGGGTAGAACGCGCCCGGCCCCTCCGGCAGCACACCGCCGGCGCGTACCCGGGCGCCGTCGGCGAGCGCGGCCGTCACCTGACCGTGCACGTGGTCCCGGTGCCGCCGGTCCACCAGCGGGCCGAGCTGCGTTTCCGGGTCACGGCCGGGGCCCACGGTGAGCGCCTCGGCGCGCGCCACGAGCGCGTCCAGGAAGCCCTCGGCGACGTCCCGGTGCACGTAGACGCGTTCCACCGCAACGCAGATCTGACCGGCGTTGGCGAAGCACCCGAGCGCCGCCTGCTCGGCCGCCCAGACCGGGTCGACGTCCGCGTCCACCACCAGCGGGTCGCTGCCGCCGTTCTCCAGCAGCACCTTCGCGCCGGTACGGGCGCCCGCGGCGGCGATCGCCCGGCCGGTCGCAGTGGAACCGACGTGGGCGACGACGTCGACGTCCTGCCCGGACAGCGCGGCCCCCACCTCGCCGCCGCCGCTGAGCAGCGACAGCACCCCGGCCGGCAACGCCGAGTCCAGCGCGCGGGCGAGCAGCCAGCCGGTGGCCGGGGTACGCTCGCTCGGCTTGTGGACCACCACGTTGCCGGTGACCAGGGCCGCGCCGAGCAGGCCGCACGACACCGCCACCGGGTCGTTCCACGGGGTGATCGCGGCGACCACGCCGCGTGGCTCGGGGGCCATGAAGTCCAGCGCGTCGTGCGCGCCGTGCAGCGTCCGGCCGCCCCGGACCGGCGCCAGTTCGGCGTACTGTCGCAGCGTGCCGATGCCCGCCGCCACCCCGCCCCGCGCGTCCTCCAGGGGCTTGCCCATCTCCGCGGTGGTCGCCTCGGCCAGCTCTCCGGCCGCCGCCTCGACCGCGTCCGCGGCCCGGTGCAGCGCCGCGGCCCGCTCCGCGGTCGGGGTCGCGGCCCATTCCGCCGCCACGCCCCGGGCCGCCTCCACCGCCTTGGCCACCTCGTCGGCGGTCGCCACCGGCGTCCGGGTCACCGGCGACCCGTCCGCCGGATCGTGGACGACAAGCTCGCCGCCCTCGCCGCCGGCACCCCACACTCCACCTATGAGCTGCGCAACCGTGTACATGCGGCCCTGCTTGCCCCGGCCTGGGCCGGGCAAACGCGTTTCGCCCGGTGACCGGCCGGGTAGGCGGATCCGATGACCTCGACCGCCGACGCCGTCGTCATCGGAGCCGGGCACAACGGGCTGGTGGCCGCGAACCTGCTGGTGGACGCCGGCTGGGACGTCACCGTCCTGGAGGCCACCGAGGCGCCCGGTGGGGCCGTCCGCTCCGCGTACGTGACAGCGCCCGGTTACCTCAGCGACCTCTACAGCTCCTTCTACCCGCTCGGGTACGCATCTCCGGTCCTGGACGGGCTGAGCCTGGAACGGCACGGTCTGTCCTGGACGCACGCCCCGGACGTGCTGGCGCACCTGCTTCCGGACGGCCGGGCCGCCGTGGTCAACCGCGACCTGGACACCACAGCGGCCTCGCTGGAGGCGTTCGCGCCCGGCGACGGGGAGCGCTGGCGGCACGCGTACGCCGACTGGCGCCAGGTGGCCGAGCCGATGCTGCAGACCATCACCACCCCGTTCCCGCCGGTACGCGGCGGGCTGGGCCTGCTGCGGCAACTCCGGGTCGGTGGCGCGCTCCGTCTGGCCCGCCGCCTCCTGCTGCCCGTCCGCAAGCTCGGCGCGGAACTGTTTGAGGGCGAGGGCGGCACGGTCCTGCTGGCCGGCTGCGCCCTGCACACCGACCTGTCCCCGGAGGAGGCCGGCTCCGGCGTGTACGGCTGGCTGCTCGCCATGCTCGGCCAGCAGGTGGGCTGGCCGGTGCCGGTCGGCGGCGCCCAGCGGATCACCGACGCGCTGGTGGCCCGGCTGGTCGAGCGGGGCGGGCGGATCGAGTACGGCGCCCGGGTCGAGCGGGTGCTCACCGCCCGGGGCCGCGCGATGGGCGTCCGTACCGCCGGGGGAACCTCCTGGCGGGCCCGCCGCGCGGTGCTCGCCGACGTGCCCGCGCCGGCGCTCTTCCTCGACCTGGTCGGCGCGGCGGCGCTGCCGCCCCGGATGGTCGAGGACCTGGCGCACTTCAAGTGGGACGGCTCCACGCTCAAGGTCGACTGGGCGCTGTCCGCGCCGGTGCCGTGGAAGAACCGGGAACTGGCCGGCGCCGGCACCGTGCACCTGGGCGCGGACCTCGACGGGCTCACCACGTACGCGGCCGAACTGGCCCGCGGCGAACTGCCCCGGGACCCGTTCCTGCTGGTCGGGCAGATGTCGGTGGCCGACCCGAGCCACTCGCCGCCGGGCACCGAGTCGCTCTGGTCCTACACGCACCTGCCGTTCCGCCGGGACTGGCGGGCCGAGGACGTCGCGGGGCACGTGGAGCGGATGGAGGAGGTGCTGGAGGAGGCGGCGCCGGGCTTCCGGGCCTCGGTCGTCGGGCGGCACGTGGCCGCCCCGGCCGACCTGGAGGCCGCCGAGCCGAGCCTGGTGGGCGGCGCGCTCGGCGGTGGCACTGCCGCCGCGTACCAGCAGTTGTTCCTGCGGCCGATCCCCGGCCTGGGCCGCGCCGACACCCCGGTGGACCGGCTCTACCTGGCCAGCGCCTCCGCCCACCCCGGCGGCGGTGTGCACGGCGCGCCGGGGGCGAACGCGGCGCGGGCCGCGCTGGCCCGCGACCGGGCCGTCACCGGCGCGGTGTACGCCCGCACGATCGCCGCCGCCCACCGCGCCGTCTACCGCTGACCGCGTCTGCGCGGCACCACCCTCGCCGCTGCCGTCCTCCGCGCCCTCGCGGCAGTGGGGTCCGGCCCGCGTCAGCGCACCCGCTGCGGCTGACCTCCGCCGACGTCCGCTCGCCCTGGCTGACCTCCGGTCGCACCCATTGCGGCTGACCGCCCGACTCCGCCAACCGCAGGACGCCTGGCACCGGAAGCTCGCCCACCGACAGGCGGGTGGGCGTGCGGCGTGGCGGCTGGCGAGGGGCGGCCTGGCGGTCTCGCCCCTCGGAACACGGCGACCCGGCACGGGCAGGCTGGCCGAACACTCCCTTGACACACCCGCGCGACGATCAGGCACCTAACCGCAGTCAGTACGTCACCGGGCACAGGCGCGGCCCGCAGATCTTGGTACGAAACGGCCCCCATGAGGGCCGTTTCGTACCAAGATCTGCGCCAGTTCCCGGGATGCGGGTTGCTGATCTCACTTGGCGAGATGAGGGCGGGAAGCGGCACCGTCCCGCGTGATCTTGCAGTTGGCGCCCGAGGGATGCCGGTTTTGCCAGGCTTTGCCGGGCACCAAACTGCAAGATCGCGCCTGTGGCGGGGTGGCGGGGTGGCGGGGTGGCGGGGTGGCGGGGTGGAGCGGTGAGGCATGCGGCGTTGGTTACGCAGCGTGCTTGATTGCGCCTGGGTGGGGCCGTGGCGCCGGGAGAGCGCCCCAGGTCAACGCGGTGCTGCGCCGGTGGCGGCAGAGCAAAGGCGCGGGGTGCGGGACATGGCGGGGCGAGCGCGCCCTCACGCGCCGTGACAGCGGCGTGAGGGCGCGTTGCGGGCGCGCGGCAGGGCAGGGCGGATCAGGAGTCGAGGTTGCGGTGCCGGCTGCGCAGCTTGAACGGCATCAACGCGCTCTCGATCTTGGTGGCGGTGGTCATCTTCGAGTCGCCGTCGCGGCGCTCCTCGAAGCGGATCGGCACCTCCAGGATGGTGTGGCCCAGCTTGGTGGCGAGGTAGTGCATCTCCACCTGGAAGCTGTAGCCGTTCGACTGGACCCGGTCCAGCCCGATCGCGCGCAGCGCCTCGGCCTGCCAGATCTTGAAGCCGGCGGTCAGGTCACGGATGCGCACGCGCAGCAGCGTGTGCACGTACAGGTTGGCCCAGCCGCTGAGCGCGCGCCGGTACAGCGGCCAGTTCTCGTCCAGCTCACCGCCGGGCACGTACCGCGAGCCGATGACCACCGAAGCCTGCGTGGACAGCAGCGCGCCGAGCATGCCGGGCAGCGCCTCCGGCGGGTGCGACAGGTCGGCGTCCATCTGGGCGACGAAGTCCGCGCCGTCGTCGAGCGCCCGGCCGATGCCGTCCACGTACGCCCGGCCGAGGCCCTCCTTGCCCGGGCGGTGCACCACCGTCACCCGGTCCGGGTGCTCGATGGCCAGCTTGTCGGCGACCTCACCGGTGCCGTCCGGGGAGTTGTCGTCCGCGACCAGCACCTTCAGCCCCGGCAGAGGCAGCGCGAGCAGGCGCTCGACCAGCACCGGGAGGTTGCCCGCCTCGTTGTAGGTCGGAACGACGACGGTCAGGCGCGCATCCCCCCACGGGGAGGGTAACTGCACGGGTTCGATCATCACGGACATCCTCGGTCAGCGGACAGGTTCATCTGAGAGGGTATCCAGTGGGCCGTGCGGCGGCCGCACAGACGCCCCGCCGAGGGATCGATCCCGCTCCGGCTTCTGCCGGGTCGCGATGTCGGACAGCCGGGCCAGCGTCTCCCGGTTGCGAAGATGCAGCACCAGGTCGTTGAGCTTGGTCCGGACCCACCGCAGCGGCCCGGCGGCGAAGTCCTCGCCGATGGTCACCCGGGTCCGGCCGTCCTCCAGCGGTTCCAGAGCGAACGCCACTGTCGCCTCGCCGGCCGGCCACAACCCGGCGCGCAGCACGAGCCGGTGCGGCGCCTGGCACTCCAGCACGGTGGACTTGTCCTGCAGCGAGAACGGCCAGGGCCCGGCCCGGTGGTGCAGGTTGCTGCCGACCCGGGGCCACGTGTCGTCCACGTCCCGCACGTGCACGGTGCCCACCACCCAGTCGCTGTACGTCCACCCGTCCGCGAGCACCTCGAAGACCTGCTCCGGAGGTGCGTCGATCACTTTCTCCACAACCGCCATCACCAACCGGTACCCCGCCCCGGGCCGCCGCTAACGGCGATGCGGGTTAGCTTCTCGGGGGCGGCGGGTATCGCCGGACCGGAACGGTCGTGGCAACGTGTGCGCCGGCACCGGCGGGGCGCGCCTGGCGCCGACGTCGACGTTTACTCCTCGGGGGCTCGGGAACCCGCCGCCCGTGCGACGGGACCAGGAGCGGGATCAGTGCAGGTCAGCCCGGGTTGACCCGGGTGCTGACCGGTTCCCGTCCGGCCTCTACGACGCGGTGCTGCTGGACCGGGACGGCACGCTGATCGAGGACGTGCCGTACAACGGCGACCCGGAGAAGGTACGGCCGGTGCCGGGCGCCCGGGAGGCGCTGGACCGGTTGCGGGCGGCCGGGTTGCGGCTCGCCGTGGTGACGAACCAGTCCGGCCTGGCCCGCGGCTGCTTCACCGCGGACGAGCTGAGGCTGGTCAACGCCCGGGTGGAGGAACTGCTCGGGCCCTTCGACCACTGGGCGATCTGCCCGCACGCGGAAGCCGACGGGTGCGCCTGCCGCAAGCCGGCGCCCGGGCTCGTACACGAGGCAGCCCGCGCGCTCGGCACCACGCCGACCCGGTGCGTGCTGATCGGCGACATCGGCGCGGACACGGCCGCCGCCGCGGCGGCCGGCGCTGCCACGATCATGGTGCCCACGCCGGCCACCCGGGCTGCCGAGGTGGCCGCCGCGCCCACAGTTGCCGCCGACCTGCCGGACGCGGTGAGCACAGTGCTGGCCAGGATGCGCCTCACGGCCGCGCCGCAACGCGCGGGCCGTAACCGCCGGGGCACGGTCCTCGTCGTCCGCAGCGACGCCGCCGGTGACGTGCTGGTGACCGGTCCCGGCATCCGCGCGGTGGCGGCCGGCGCGCAGCGGGTGGTGCTGCTGTGCGGGCCACGCGGCCGGGCGGCGGCCGAACTGCTGCCCGGCGTGGACGAGATCATCGAAGCGCCGCTGCCGTGGATCGACGCGCCCGCCCCGCCCGTCGACCCGGGTGACATGCGCGCGCTCACCGACCGGCTCGCGGCCGTACGCGCCGACGAAGCCGTCGTCTTCACCTCCTTCCACCAGTCCGCGCTGCCGCTGGCGCTGCTGCTGCGCCTGGCCGGGGTGCCCCGGATCAGCGCGATCAGCGATGACTACCCGGGCAGCCTGCTCGACGTGCGCCACCGCGTCCCGGCCGGCGTACCCGAACCGGAACGCGCCCTGTCCCTCGCCGCCGCCGCCGGATTCGCGCTGCCCGGCCACGACGAACCCGCCCTGCGCATCCGCTCCGACCGGCTTCCGCCACCCGCGGCCGAGGCCGGGGCGCCCGGCTACGTGGTGCTGCATCCCGGGTCCTCGGTGGAGACCCGCGCCTGCCCGGAGGAACTGGCCACGCGAGTGGTCCGGGTGCTCGGCGCGGCCGGTCACCGGGTGGTGGTCACCGGCGGGCCGGACGAGCGGGAGCTGACCGCCCGGGTCGCGGCGGCGGGCGGCGTCGACCTCGGCGGGCGTACCGGGCTGGCGGAGCTGGCCGCTGTGGTCGCCGGCGCCGGCGCGCTGGTGGTCGGCAACACCGGCCCCGCGCACCTGGCCGCCGCGCTCGGCGTGCCGGTGGTGAGCCTGTTCGCGCCCACGGTGCCGTTCGGGCAGTGGGGGCCCTACCGGGTGCCGACAGTGCGCCTCGGTGACGCGGCGGCGCCCTGCCGGGACACCCGCGCCACCGTCTGCCCGGTGCCCGGTCACCCGTGCTTGTCGGCGGTCGAGCCGGGCCGGGTGCTGGAGGCGTTGCGGCTGCTCGGCGTGCCGGCGCCGGTGGCGGGCGGGGTGGTCGGATGAACATCCTGCTGTGGCACGTCCACGGGTCGTGGACGACGTCCTTCGTGCACGGCAAGCACCGCTACCTGGTGCCGGTCACGCCGGACCGGAGCCCGTACGGGCTGGGCCGGGCGCGCACCTACCCGTGGCCGGACAGCGCGGTCGAGGTCACGCCGCAAGACCTGCGCGGCGCCGACGTGGACCTGGTGATCCTGCAGCGCCCGGAGGAACTCGACCTGGCCGCCGAGTGGCTCGGCCGCCGCCCCGGACGCGACGTCCCGGCGATCTACGTCGAGCACAACACGCCGAAAGGCGACGTGCCGAACACCCGTCATCCCATGGCCGACCGCGACGACCTGCTGCTCACCCACGTCACCGCGTTCAACGAGCTGTTCTGGGACAACGGCGGCACCCGCACCACGGTGGTCGACCACGGCGTCGTACCGCCCGCCGTCGAATGGACCGGCGAACTCGACCGCCTCGCCGTGGTCATCAACGAGCCGGTACGCCGCTGGCGCGTCACCGGCACCGACCTGCTCGCCCGGTTCGCCGCGCTCGCCCCGCTCGACGTCTACGGCATGAAGGTGGCCGGTCTCGCCGCCCACCTCGGACTGCCCGAGGACCGGCTGACCAGCCACGACGACGTACCCCAGCACGCCATGCACGCCGAACTCGCCAAACGGCGCGCCTACCTGCACCTGTGCCGCTGGACCTCACTGGGCCTCAGCCTCGTCGAGGCCATGACCATGGGCATGCCGGTGGTGGCGCTGGCCACCACCGAAGCGGTGGAAGCCGTCCCGCCGGAGGCGGGCGCGCTGTCCACCCGGGTCGACACGCTCGTCGAGGCCGCCCGTGGCCTGCTGGACGACAGGGAGTCCGCCCGCCGGGCGGGCGCCGCGGCGCGGGCCGCCGCCCGGGGCCGCTACGGCCTGGAGCGTTTCCTCGCCGACTGGGACCGGCTGCTGGAGGAGGAAGTATGCGCATCGCGATGATCTCGGAGCACGCCAGCCCGCTCGCCGTCCTCGGCGGGGAGGACGCCGGTGGCCAGAACACGCATGTCGCGGAGCTCTCCGCCGCGCTCGCGGCCGCCGGTCACGACGTACGGGTCTACACCCGGCTCGACGCGGTGGACCTGCCGGTGAGCGTGCGTGCTCCGGACGGGTACGAGGTGGTGCACGTACCGGCCGGGCCGGCCGAGCCGGTGGCCAAGGACGACCTGCTGCCGTACATGCCGGCGTTCGGCAACTGGCTGGCCGACCGGTGGCGCACCGGCGACTGGCAGCCCGAGGTGGTGCACGCGCACTTCTGGATGAGCGGGCTGGCCGGGCTCGCCGCGGCCCGCCGCGCGGGCGTGCCGGTGGTGCAGACCTACCACGCGCTCGGCACCGTCAAGCGCCGCCACCAGGGCGCGCAGGACACCAGCCCGCCGGGCCGGGTCGAGCACGAGCGGAAGCTGGGCCGCTCGGTGGACCGGGTGGTCGCCCAGTGCCAGGACGAGGTCGCCGAGCTGGTCCGGATGGGTGTGCCCCGCTCCCGGATGACAGTCGTGCCGTCGGGGGTGAACCTGTCCACGTTCGCCCCGCTCGGCCCGGTCGCCGACCGTGACGGCGGCCGGGCCCGCATCCTCACCGTCGGCCGGCTGGTCGAGCGCAAGGGCTTCCAGGACGTCATCCGGGCCGTCGCCGAGGTGCCGGACGCCGAGTGCGTGGTGGTCGGCGGCCCGCCGGCCGGACTGCTGGAGACCGACCCGTACGCGCTGCGCCTGCGGACGCTGGCCCGCTCGCTCGGCGTCGCCGACCGGGTGCGGCTGGTCGGCGCGGTCCCCCGGGAGGAGATGGGCCGCTGGTACCGGTCCGCCGACGTGCTCGTCGCCGCACCCTGGTACGAGCCGTTCGGGCTCACCCCGCTGGAGGCGATGGCGTGCGGCGTGCCGGTGGTCGGCACCGCGGTCGGCGGGCTCATCGACACGGTGGTGCCCGGCCGCACCGGCGACCTGGTGCCGGCCCGCGATCCGGCGGCGCTCGGCGCGGCGATCCGGGGTCTGCTCGGTGACCGGATCCGCCGGTTCGCCTACGCCACCGCGGCGCTGGAACGGGCCCGCACCCGTTACTCGTGGGCCACCACCGCCGACCGCCTCACCGAGTTGTACGGCGAGGTGGCCAGCGTCGGCCGTCCCACCCGGGTGGTCGCCTGATGACGGCGACCCCGCCGGCCGCCGGCGGCACGCTGCTGGAGGACCACCTGGCGCTGCTGGCCGCCGCGCTGCTGCCGCTGCGGGAGTCGGAGCGGATGCTGGCCCGCTGGGGTGAGGATCTGGCGCAGCGGCTCGCCGCCGGCGGGCGGCTGCTGGTGGCCGGCAACGGCGGCAGCGCCGCCGAAGCCCAGCACCTCACCGCCGAACTCGTCGGCAAACTCCGCCACGACCGCCAACCCCTGTCCGCCATCGCCCTCCACGCCGAAACCAGCGCCCTCACCGCCATCGCCAACGACTACGGCTACGACGAAACCTTCGCCCGACAGGTACGCGCCCACGGCCGACCCCACGACATCCTCCTGCTCCTCACCACCAGCGGCACCAGCACCAACCTCCTCACCGCCGCCCACGCCGCCCACCAGACCGGCCTGCGCACCTGGGCCTTCACCGGCCCCGCGCCCAACCCCCTCGCCGACCTCTGCCACGAGCACCTGGCGATCGACTCGCCGGACGGGCAGGTGGTGCAGGAGCTGCATCTGGTGGCCTCGCACGTGCTCTGCGAGTACGTCGAACGGGCGCTGCCGGCGGCCCTCGCCGCCCCGGCGCCGGCCGAACCGGTGCGTACCGGCGTCGAGGTGGTGCTCGGCGACCCGGACCCGGCGGCGCCCGCCGGACCGGGAGGCCGGGCATGAGGGGGCCGGTGGTGGTGCTCGGGGACACGCTGCTGGACCGCGACGTCGAGGGTCTGGTGAACCGGCTCTGCCCGGACTCCCCGGTGCCGGTGCTGGACGAGACCTCCTCCGTCGACCGTCCCGGCGGCGCCGGCCTGGCCGCGGTGTTCGCGGCCGCTCAGGGCGCCGAGGTCGCGCTCGTCACCGCGGTCGCCGACGACGCCGGCGGGGCCCGGATCGGCACGCTGCTCGCCGCCGCGGGGGTGCGGTTGTACGCGCTGCCGCTGGCCGGTGCCACCCCGGAGAAGGTCCGGCTGCGGGTACGCGGCCGGGTGCTGCTGCGCCACGACCGGGGCGGCGCGGCCGGTGTGCCCGGTCAGCCGAGCGACGCCGTGCTGCGGCTGATCGCCGACGCGTCCGCCGTGCTGGTGAGCGACTACGGCCGGGGCGTGGCCGGGCATCCCGCGCTGCGCGCCGCGCTGGCCGCCACCCGGGCGCCGGTGGTCTGGGACCCGCATCCGCGCGGTCCGGCCGCCGTACCCGGGGTGCACCTGGCGACTCCGAACGAGCCGGAGGCCCGCGACCTGGCCAAGACGCCGCCGGGCGGGTCCCGCCTCGCGGCCGCGTCCCGCAGCGCGCAGGCGCTGCGCCGGCGCTGGCAGGCGCGCGCGGTCGCGGTGACGCTCGGCGGGGACGGCGCGTTGCTCTGTCACGCCGGATCCACGCCCCTGGTGGTGCCGGCGCCACCGGCCGAGGGGGACACCTGCGGGGCGGGGGACCGCTTCGCGTCCACCGCGACGCTCGCGCTGGCCCGTGGGGCGCTGGTCTCCGAGGCGGTGCAGGAGGCGGTCGCGCAGGCGTCCGCGTACGTGGCCGGGGGTGGCGTGGCCGCCGCGCTGCCGGCCCCGGTACGGGCGGTGGCCCCGGCGGTGGTCACCGGCGGCGGCGACCGGGTCGGCGCCGGGGCGGCCGGTGAGGTGGTGGCCCGGGTACGCGCGGCCGGCGGCACCGTGGTCGCCACCGGCGGCTGCTTCGACCTGCTGCACGCCGGGCACGTGGCGACGCTCCAGGCGGCCCGGCAACTCGGCGACTGCCTGGTGGTCTGCCTCAACTCCGACGCCAGCGTGGCCGGGCTCAAGGGACCGGAGCGCCCGGTCGTGCCGCAGGGCGACCGGGGCCGGCTGCTCGCCGCGCTCGGCTGCGTCGACGCGGTGCTGATCTTCGACGAGCCGACCCCGGAGGCGGCGCTGTCCTGGCTGCGTCCGGACATCTGGGTCAAGGGCGGCGACTACGCCAGCGGCGGCGGCGCCGAGACGTTGCCCGAGTCGGAGATCCTGGCCCGCTGGGGCGGGCACACGGTGGTGGTGCCGTACCTCGACGGGCGCTCGACCACCGACATGATCGCTGCCGCGCGGGCGGGACGGGGCAGCGGCGGCTGGCCGGCCACGACGCTCGACCCGGCGGAGGCCGTCGCGCAGACGGTGGTCCGGTCCACGGCGAAGGGAGCACGATGAACGAGCGACGCATCCGATCCGGCGCGGTCGCGCGGGCGGCGGCATGAACGCCCCCGCTCCCGGCGCCGGGCCCGCGGTCCTGGTCACCGGCGGGTCGAGCGGGCTCGGCGCGGCGGTGGTCGCCGCGGTGGCCCGCTCCGGTGGACGCCCGCTGGTGCTGGACCGGCAGCGTCCCGCCGACGGTGTGCCCTGGGCCGAGTGCGACCTGGCCGACACCCGAGCCGCCGAGGCCGCCACGCGCGATCTCGCGGAACGCTCCGGCGGGCTGGACGCCGTGGTCACCGCCGCCGGCATGGACGTGCCGGGGAAGCTGGCCGACATCCCGGCGGAGACCTGGGAACGGATCGTCACTGTGGACCTGCTCGCCACGGCCGCGGTGATCCGGGCCGCGCTGCCCTGGCTGGAGGCGTCCCGCGGCAACATCGTCACGGTGGCCTCGACGCTGGGCGTGAAGGCGGTGAGCGACGCGACGGCGTACTGCGCGGCGAAGTTCGGGGTGGTGGGCTTCACCCGGGCGCTCGCCGCCGAGCTGGCCGGCACTGTGGGCGTGACGCTGCTGATCCCGGGCGGGATGCGGACCGCGTTCTTCGACGAGCGGGACGCGCAGTACCGCCCCGGCCCGGACGCGGTGCTCAACGAGCCGTCCGACACCGCCGCCGCGGTCATGTTCGCACTCTCCCAGCCGGCCGGCTGCGCGGTACGCGAGATGGTGGTGTGCGCCGCGCAGGAGTCCTCGTACCCGTGATCCTGGTGCTGCGGGCGCTCGGCGTCGGCGACCTGGTCACCGCCGTGCCGGCGTTGCGTGGCCTGCGCGCCGGCCTGCCGGGCCGGGAACTGGTGCTCGCCGCGCCGGACTGGCTGGCGCCGCTGGCGGAGCTGACCGGGGCGGTCGACCGGGTACTGCCCACCACCGGACCGGACCGGATCGCGTGGACCGGACCGCCGCCGGAGGTGGCGGTCAACCTGCACGGCCGGGGGCCGCAGTCGCACCGGGCGCTGGCCGCGGTACGCCCCGGCCGGCTGCTCGCCCACCGCAACCCGGACGCCGGGCACCCGGACGGCCCGGCCTGGGACGACGACGAGCACGAGGTGCGCCGCTGGTGCCGCCTGCTGCACGCGTACGGCCTGCCGGCCGACCCGGGAGACCTCGCGCTGCGCCGTCCGGCGGCGGGCGGCGTACCGGCCGGGTTGACGCTGCTGCACCCGGGCAGCAAGATCCCGGCGAAGCGCTGGCCGGCGCGGCGGTTCGCCGGGCTGGCCCGGGAGCTGACCGCGCGCGGTCACCGGGTGGCGGTGACCGGATCTGCCGGCGAGCGGGCGCTGGCCGAGCGGGTCGCCCGCGACGGGGGGCTGCCGCCGGAGGCGGTGCTGGCCGGCCGGACCGGGCTGGCCGAGCTGGCCGCGCTCGTCGCGGGCGCGCGGCTGGTGGTCAGCGGGGACACCGGCGTGGCGCACCTGGCCACCGGCTACGGCACCGCCTCGGTGGTGCTGTTCGGGCCGGTGCAGGCGGCGCACTGGGGGCCACCGGCGGACCGGCCTCGCCACCGCGCCCTCGGTGCGATCGAGCCCACGCACGTCAACCCGGATTCGACCGGGTCACGCGGGGTAGGAAGCCACCCGACATTGAATGCCATCGGGATCGACGAGGTGGTGGCCGCGGTGGCCGACGTGGAACGGGTTTCCGGTGCGGTTGCGGCGTAGCGATCCGGGCCGGCCGGGGTACGCGCGCCGGCGACGCGGCAAGGGCTGGCTGTTCCTCGACCCGGCCGGCGAGCCGGTGCGCGACGCCGGGGAGCTGGCCCGGCTGCGCGAGCTGGTCATCCCGCCCGCCTGGCAGGACGTGTGGATCTCGCCGTACCCGAACGGTCACATCCAGGCCACCGGCATCGACGCGGCGGGCCGCAAGCAGTACCTCTACCACCCGGGCTGGCGGCGCAAGCGCGACGAGGCGAAGTTCGACCACGTGCTGGAGGTGGCCCACCGGCTGCCCGCGCTACGGGACCGGGTCACGCAGGACCTGGCGCTGCGCGGCCTGCGCCGGGAGCGGGTGCTCGCCACCGTCGCCCGGCTGCTCGACATGGGCGCCTTCCGGGTCGGCAGCGACCAGTACGCCACCGGCGACGACCCGACCTTCGGGGTGGCCACGCTGCGCCCCGAGCACACCCGCTCCCGGGGCGGGTGCGTGGTGTTCGAGTTCCCCGCCAAGGGCGGCATCGAGCAGGTCCGCCGGATCGAGGACGCGGAGCTGTGCCGGGTGCTGCTCAACCTGCGCCGGCGGCGGCGGGCCCAGGAGCGGCTGTTCGGCTACTGGGACGGCCGGTCCTGGCGCGACGTGCGCAGCGACGAGGTGAACGACTACCTGCGCGACGCCAGCGGCGGGGAGATGACCGCGAAGGACTTCCGTACCTGGCACGCCACCGTGCTGGCGGCGGCCGAGCTGGCGACAGTGGGCCCGCAGCGCTCCGCTACCGCCCGCAGGCGGGCGGTGGCCGGGGTGATGCGGTCGGTGGCCGAGTTGCTCGGCAACACCCCGACGGTGGCGCGGGCCTCCTACGTGGACCCGCGGGTGGTCGACCTCTACCACGACGGGGTGCTGGCGCCGGTGCAGCCGGAGATGCCGCGCGAGGCGGTGGAGAAGTCGGTGCTGGCGCTGCTGGAGGAGGAGGCCGGCTGACCGGCCCCGTCGGTCCTGGGGGGAAGCGCGACGGGGCCGGAAACCTCGTCCGGCGCGGATGCGGGGAGACCGCCACCGGGGCGGCCGCCCGCGGCCGGGCCGCCGCGGACGCCACGCCACGGCCCCCCGATACCAGTGGGCCGCCGCTGGGAGCGGTCTCAGCCCTGCGTTCAGTATGTCCGCGCCGAGTTGACTGCGGATGCCGTGGTGTTGACGATCCGTGCCGGTTCCAGATGACGGGCCCGGAATGCCTGCGGTGTCTCCGCGTGCGCGGCCCGGAAGGCGCGGCTGAAGTGTGCCTTGTCCCGGAAGCCCCAGCGGGCGGCGATGAGCTGGATCGAGCGGTCGCTCAGCGCCGGGTCGGCGAGGTCGCGCCGGCACCGGGCCAGCCGCTCGTCCCTGATGTACGCCGCGACGGTGGTCTCCTCGTCCTCGAAGAGCCGGTGCAGCGAGCGCACCGAGATGTGGTGCGCGTCGGCGATCCGGCCCGGGTCCAGCGAGGCGTCCCCGAGGTGCTGTTCCACGTACGAGCGCACCTGGGCGAGCAGGGCGCGCCGCCGGATCTCGGTGGGGACCGCCTCCTCGGAGACCAGGTTGCGGCCGAGCAGCGTGGCGACCAGGTCCAGGCCGATCCCGCCCAGCCGCTCGGCGTCGGCGGCGTGGTACTGCTCGGGGTGCGCGGTGATCCGGACGAGGAAGTCGGCGAGCAGGCCGCCGACGCCCTCGGAGCCGGACATCCGCCCGGCGAACAGGGGAGCGAGACGGCGGCGCGGCAGCGGCAGCGCGTCGTACGGCATCAGGGCCACGATCGAGCGGGCGTACGCGGGCCCGGCCGGGTCGGCGTGGTGGCTGACCTCGTGCGGGCGGGAGCAGTCGTAGAAGGTGAGGTCGCCGGGGCGGCAGCAGGCCCGCTGCCCCGCCTGGTCGGCCTGGCTGGTCCCGGTGAGCGTGAGCGCGAGCAGGTAGTAGTCCGGGTCGGAGCGCTGGATCAGCTTCGAGGTGCGGACGCAGTCCACCGACGGGTAGCGGTAGCGGATGAGCCGCATCCGGCCCAGCTCGACGAACTCGGCCCGCGCGACGAAGTCGTCGGCGTGCGCGGTGTGCACCCGCAGTGGCGTCGGGGTGCTGGCCATCATGTCCAGCCACATGCCGAAGCGCTCGCGTGGTGGCAGATCCTCCGTGTCGAGCACCTGCCGGCGCAGCTTCCCGTCCATCAACCGACCCCCGTGGTTCGTCACACCTGCTAGAACCAGGACGCCCCACGGGGCCGAAAAGCGACACCCGTGGGGCCGTGACGTCCGTCATTGACGGACCGGGGAGCCTTCTGTTAGCAGTCCGTTCAGTCGTTCAGCACCTGGGCCAGCCGGTCCCGGAACCGCCGCTCCGAGTCGGTCACCGTGTCGCCGCCGAGGCCCAGGATGCCGCCGGTGGAGGCCGCGCCCACCACCTGCTCGGCGATGTCCACCAGCCAGTGCCGGTACGCCCCGGCCTGACCCTCGTCCACCCGGGCGGCGAGCAGGGCGGCGGCCTGGCCGGCCCGGGCCAGCACGTCCTCGATCATCGCCTTCGGGTCCTCCGGCGTGAGCACCGGAAGCTCCGCGCCGGTCTCCGGGTCGCCGACCCGG
This sequence comes from Micromonospora sp. HB375, assembly GCF_017872985.1. NCBI lineage: Bacteria > Bacillati > Actinomycetota > Actinomycetes > Micromonosporales > Micromonosporaceae > Micromonospora > Micromonospora sp. HB375. The sequence goes on from NZ_JAGGJO010000001.1 coordinate 2,533,147, forward strand.
TCGACGATCTCGCCGGCCACCGCCGCGACGAGCGGGCTCGCCGACTCGCGGCCGGCGGCGATGGTCTGCAGCCCGGCGGCGTTCTCGGCCATGGTGCGGCGGGTGCCGTCGGACTCGGCGGCGGCCGCCGCGGTGAGCACCGACTGCGGCAGCCCCACCAGCAGCCCCCACTCCTCGTCGGAGACGCCGAACCGGGTGTACGCCGGCTGCTCGATCACGATCAGGCCCCTTTCGCCGTGGTCGTCGTTCGTCGACGGGCGCCGCCGCGGCGCCCGGGTCAGGCTAGTCGAGTTCCAGCAGTCCCTGTTCGGACACCACGGGCACGGAGAGCGTCTTGTAACCGACCTCGTCGAAGAGCACAGTCATCCGGTCCTCCTCGTAGCTGAGCACCAGGCCGGCGCCCCACTCCGGGTGGCGCACCTGGCTGTGCACGGGGAACGGCCCGACCGCGCCGTCTCCGGCCACGCTGGTGCCGGCGTGGCAGTTGTCGCAGTGCCCGCAGACCTCGTGCATCTGCTCGCCGAAGTACGCCAGCAGGGCCTGGCCCCGGCACCCGGTGGTCTCGGCGAACGCGCGCATCATGTCGGTACGCGACCGGGTCACCGTCTGCTGCCGTTCCGCCTCGGCCAGCGCGGCCCGGCCGGACTCGGCGGCCGCCGGGGCGTACCGGGGCGCGCCGATGCGCTGCCGGGCGCGTGGCTCGGCGGCGCCGACCTGCTCCAGCAGGGACAGGTACTGGCCCAGTTTGCGCGGGCCGAGCCCGGTCAGCTCGCGCAGCTCCTTGCGGTTGCGGGCCTTGCCGCGCAGCACCGCGGCCAGCTCGGTCAGCTCCTTTTCGTCCGGCAGCCCGCCGCTGAAGTAGCGCTGCAGGCCGACGTCCTCGGCGCGCCACAGCAGCAGCACCCGGGCCGGTGAGCCGTCGCGCCCGGCGCGGCCGATCTCCTGGAAGTAGCTGTCCGGCGAGTCGGGCAGCGCCATGTGCACCACCCAGGCGATGTTCGGCTTGTCGATGCCCATGCCGAACGCCGACGTGGCCACCATGATCGGCACCCGGTCGGCGAGGAACGCCTCGTGCAGCTCGTGCCGGGCCGCGGTGGGCATGCCGCCGTGGTAGAACTCGGCCGGGAAACCGGCGCCGGTGAGCCGCTCGGCCAGCTCCTCGGCCGCCCGCCGGGTCGGCACGTAGATGATGCCGGGCCGCTCGTCGTCGCGCAGCAGCGCGATCAGCCGCCGCCACCGGTAGTCGTCGGTGGGGCAGTGGGCCACCTCGAGGAAGAGGTTGGGCCGGTCCAGCCCGGAGACCACCACCTCGGGCTCGCGCAGCCGCAGCCGGGCGATGATGTCGTCGCGTACCGGCGGGGAGGCGGTGGCGGTGAGCGCCACCACCGGCGGGCGGCCCAGGCCGTCGATCAGGTGGCCCAGCGCCAGGTAGTCCGGGCGGAAGTCGTGGCCCCACGCCGAGATGCAGTGCGCCTCGTCGATCGCCACCAGCGCCGGCTTCAGCTCCCGGACCTCGGCGAGCCGGTCCGGGTTGCTCAGCGCCTCCGGCGTGATGAACAGGAACTCCGCCCGCCCGGCCCGGATGTCCTCGATCGCCTCGGCCTGCTGGGCGGCGCTCTCGTCCGAGCTGATCCGTACCGCGCGCAGTTCCGGACGCTGCCGTTCGTTGAGCGCGGCGATCTGGTCCTGCTGCAACGCCAGCAGCGGGGAGATCACCACCGTGGGGCCGGGGATCAGGCTGGCCGGGATCTGGTAGATCGCCGACTTCCCGGCGCCGGTGGGCAGCACCACCAGCGCGTCGCGGCGCTTCATCACGGCGCGCATGGCGGCGAGCTGGTTGGGCCGCAGCGCGGTCCAGCCGAACAGGTTCCGTGCCGCCCGGCGCAGGCTGGAGGAGTGAGTGGTCAGTTTCATCAAGCGCCTCAGCTACCCCCGGCGATCCCGCGCGAAACCGCCTGCGCCGCTCACCCGCCCGGTGCGGATCAGCGGCGGAACATGGCGCGGATGGCGATCAGCAGGAACAGGCCGCCGACGATCAGGCCGAGCAGCCGTACGCCGGGGATGTCGGCGGCGCTGGTGGCGTCGGCGAGCGGCAGGGCGGACATGTGGGAACTCTCCCACGGGAGGTCGCGGGACGCCACCGCCTAACAGTAAGGATTGTTGACTATTTAGCTGCGCGGTGTGACCATGTCAGCACCCGCCGGCCCCGGCGGGTCCGTGGGGGAGACGGGGGTACGACAGCACATGAGCGAGCGGACCGAGGGATCGACCGGAGATCTGGCGGCGCTCGCCGCCGCCGTCCTGCAACCGGGGTTCGTCGGCACCACGCCGCCGCCGTGGGTGTGCCGCTGGCTCGGCGAAGGGCTCGGCTCGGTCGTCCTGTTCGCCCGCAACGTCGTCGACCACGAGCAGGTCGCCACGCTCACCGCGAACCTGCGGGCCGAGCGGCCGGACGTCATCGTGGCGATCGACGAGGAGGCCGGCGACGTCACCCGGATCGAGTCCGCCCGGGGCAGCTCCCGGCCCGGCAACTACGCGCTCGGCGCGATCGACGACCCGGCGCTGACCGAGGAGGTCGCCCGCGACCTCGGCGCCGAACTGGCAGCCGTCGGCGTCACTCTGGACTACGCCCCGGACGCCGACGTCAACTCCAACCCGGCCAACCCGGTGATCGGGGTGCGCGCGTTCGGCGCCGACCCGGACCTGGTCGCCCGGCACACCGCCGCCTGGGTACGCGGCCTGCAGTCCGGCGGCGTCGCCGCCTGCGCCAAGCACTTCCCCGGACACGGCGACACCCGGGTCGACTCGCACCACGACCTGCCCCGCATCGGCGGCGACCGGGCCCGCCTCGACGCGGTCGAGCTGGCCCCGTTCCGGGCCGCCGTGGCCGCCGGGGCGCAGGCGGTGATGACCGGCCACCTGCTGGTGCCGGCGCTGGACCCGGAGCTGCCCGCCACGCTCAGCCCGCGCGTGCTGGGCGGGCTGCTGCGCGAGGAGATGGGCTTCGGCGGCGTGGTGGTCACCGACGCGGTGGAGATGCGGGCGGTGGCCGACCGGTACGGCTTCACCGGCGCCGCGGTACGCGCGCTCGTGGCCGGCGCGGACGCGATCTGCGTGGGCGGGGAACGGGCCACCGAGGCCGACGCCCGCGAGCTGCGCGACGCGATCGTCGCCGCGGTGATCAGCGGCCAGCTGCCCGAGGAGCGGCTCGCCGAGGCGGCCAAGCGCGTCGGTCAGCTCGCCGCCTGGAGCGTCGCCGCCCGCGCCCGCCGGGTCGCCGGCACGCCACCGGCCGACGGCTCACCGATCGGGCTGGCCGCCGCCCGCCGGGCGGTCCGGGTCAGCGGCGATGCCGCGCTGCTGCCGCTGGCCGGGCCGGCGCACGTGGTGGAGTTCGCGCCGCCGCGCAACATCGCCATCGGCGAGGAGACGCCGTGGGGGATCGCCGCGCCCCTGGCCAGCCTGGCGCCGGGCACCACGACCGCCCGCTACGCCGCCGACGCCGTACCGGCCGACCCGGGCGACCTGCCGGCCGGACGGCCGCTCGTGCTGGTGGTGCGCGACCTGCACCGGCACGACTGGATGCGGGACGCGGTGCGCCGGGCGCTCGCCGCGCGCCCGGACGCGGTGGTGGTCGAACTGGGCGTGCCCGAGCTGGTCACCGGCGCGGTGCACCTGGCCACCCACGGCGCCACCGCCGCCGCGGCCCGCGCCGCCGCCGAGGTGCTCAGCGGCGCCCGCTGACTCCCGGGCCGGCCGGGCGGGGAGGTCCCCCGGCCGGCCCGGGCCTCACGCCGGGTCGGCCACCAGGTCGGCGTACTCGGGGTGACGCTTGACGAACGCGGCCACGAACGGGCAGCTCGGCACGATCCGGCCGCCCCGGGCGCGGACCTCGTCCAGCGCGCCCCGGACCAGCGCCGCGCCGACGCCCTGACCCTGGAACCGGTCGTCGACCTCGGTGTGCGTGAAGACCAGCACCCCGTCGCCGGGGGTGTACGCGGCGAACCCGGCCAGCGCGTCGTCCACCAGGATCTCGAAGCGACGCTTGGCGGGGTTGTCCTCGACCTGAAAGCTCACCGGGCCATTCTCCCTCCGGGGCCGGCCAGCCGGTCCAGTTCGGTCAGCAGCCGGTCCACCTCCTCGACCGTGTTGTAGTGGTAGACGCTGGCCCGGACCGCGCCGCCGTCGGCGCGCAGGCCCATCGTGCGGAAGTACTCGTAGGCGTAGTAGTCGCCGTGCGACAGGCACAGCCCCGCCTCGCCCAGCGCCGCCGCCGTCTGCGCCGGGGCCAGGCCGGCCACCCGGAACGACACCGTCGGGCAGCGCCGGGCCGGTGCGCCGTAGACGGTCACGAACGACCGGCCGGTCAGCCCGGCGAGCAGCCGCTCGAAGACCGCCTCCTCGTGCGCCTGCGCGGCGGCCAGCCCGGCGCGTACCCGCTCCCGCCGGTCGCCGGTCGCGGCCGGATCCAGGCCGGCCAGGTGGTCCACCGCGGCGGTCACCCCGGCCAGCAGCGGGAAGCTCGGCGTGCCGTACTCGAACCGGTCCGGCACCGAATCGGCGGAGGGAAGCAGCTTCGCCGGGCGCAGCGCCTCCCAGCGCGCCGGGTCGGCCACCATCGCCGCGAGGTGCGGCCCGGACCACTTGTACGCGCTGGTCACCAGGAAGTCCGCGCCGAGCGAGGCCAGATCGGTCGGGCCGTGCGGCACCGAGTGCACGCCGTCCACGCACACCAGCGCGCCGGCCGCGTGCGCGGTCTTGGCGATCGCCGCCACGTCCGGCACGGTGCCGATCGCGTTGCTGCCGGCGGTCACCGCGACCAGCCGGGTCCGCTCGGTGACCAGGTCGGCGTACTGGCCGGCGGGCAGCTCGCCGCTCACCGGATCGAACTCGGCCCAGCGCACCGTGGCGCCGGCCGCCTGCGCGGCCTGCACCCAGGGCCGGACGTTCGCGTCGTGGTCCAGCCGGGACACCACCACCTCGTCGCCCGGCCGCCAGCCGGCGCCGAGCGTGCGGGCCAGGGTGTACGTCAGCGCGGTCGCGCTCGGACCGAGCACCACGCCCGACGGCTGCGCGCCGAGCAGGTCGGCGACCGCCGCCCGCGCCCCGGCGACCAGCTCCAGCGCCCGGCGGCCGGGTACGAAAGCGGCGCTGCGGTTGCCGGTGGCGGCGCGCATGGCGCCGGTCACCGCCTCGATCACGCCGGCCGCGGTCTGGGTGCCCCCGGCGCCGTCGAAGTGGGCGAATCCCTCGGCCAGGGCGGGGTAGGCGGCCCGGACCCGGGCGACGTCGAAAGCCATTCCGGCACCCTAGCGCGCACCCCGGACGCCCCGCCCGGCGTGCCGTCGCGGGCCCCGGGCGCGACGGCGCGCTGGCGCAGTCCGCCTATCCTTGGGCGGGTGACGATCCGACGCGCCACCTCCGCCCCCGCCCGCCGTGCCGCCGGTCTGCTCGCCGGCCTCGCCCTCGGCGCCGCGCTGCTCGCCGGATGCAGCTCCGAAGGTGCCGAGACCGACTGCGGCCTCGACGCCTGCACGATCACCTTCGACCGCGGCGTGGAAGCCAGCGCCCGGATCCTCGGCGTCGAGGCGAAGCTCGTCGGCGCCCAGGGCGACCAGGTCACCGTCGAGGTGGCCGGGGAACAGCTCTCCCTGACCGTGGGCCAGCAGGCCACCGAGGTCGCCGGCTTCCAGGTCAGCCTGGACAGCGTCACCGACCAGCAGGTGGTGCTGCGGGTCGCCCGCGACCTCGCCGGCTGATCCGTTTCGGCCGCTCCCGGCGGGCGCGGACGTTTGGAAAATCGCCCGCCGGGAGATTGAGGGCTCATGTCTCTCACCCGGAATGCCGGAGCCACCGCCGCCCAGGCTCGAAACAGCCGGTGGCTCGAACTGTTGACCCGTGGCGGCTTCATCGGATACGGAATCGTGCACCTTCTCCTCGCCTGGCTGGCGCTGCAGATCGCCTTCGGCAAGTCCGGCGAGGAGGGGAACCAGAACGGCGCGCTGCGCACCCTCGGTGAACAGCCGCTCGGGAAGTTCCTCCTGATCGCGATGGCGGTCGGCCTGTTCGCCATGGCGATCTGGCAGGCCTTCGAGGCGATCTCCGGCCACGTCTCCCGGACCGGCAAGGAACGCACGTTCGAACGGATCGCCTCGGCGGTCCGGGTCGTCGTGTTCGTCTGGCTGGGCTGGACCGCGATCAAGGTCTTCCAGGACGCCAGCGCCAACGCCTCGGACCAGCAGCAGCAGTTCTCCGAGAAGCTGATGGCCTCCGACGGCGGCCGGTGGCTGGTCGGGCTGGCCGGACTTGCGCTCGCCGCGCTCGGCGTCGGCATGGTGATCTACGGCCTGAAGAAGAAGTTCGAGCGCAACCTCAAGACCGGCGAGATGAGCCCGAAGACCCGCCAGCTCACCCGCCGTCTCGGCATGGCCGGGTACGCCTCCCGGGGCACCGTGTTCGCCATCGCCGGCGTGCTCGTCGTGGTCGCCGCGGTCAACTACGACCCGGAGAAGGCGCGTGGCCTGGACGCCGCGCTGCGGACGCTGCGCGACCAGTCGTACGGGCCGTGGCTGCTGGCGCTCATGGCGCTGGGCATCGCCGCGTTCGGCGTCTACTGCTTCTTCCAGTCCCGGTACCGCAAGGTCTGATCCTGGTCGATACCCGGGCCGCCGGGCACCATTGGGCCTTTGCGCCCGATTCCGCCCGGTCGGAGGGAGAGAGAGTTCGTGCAGAGTTACGTCGTGACCATCGCCGCCGCGCTCGCCGCGGCGGCGATCGCGTTGGTGCTGGCCCAGGTGGTGCACCGGGTCACCCGCCGGCTGGGCCGCCGCTCGCTGCTGATGACCGAGCTGACCGAGCACGCGCACCGCGCGTTCCAGGTGGCCGCCACAGTGGTCGCGGTGCAGATCGCGGTGCGGTTCACCACCCTGTACGCGGTCGGCAGCCCGTGGCGGCAGTTCGTCCTGCACACGCTCGTGCTGGCGATGATCGCCGCCACCGCCTGGCTGGTGGCCTCGCTGCTGGTGGTGGCGGAGGACACCGCGCTGGCCCGGTTCCGGGTGGACGTGCCGAACAACCGGCACGCCCGCCGGGTGCGTACCCAGGTGGTGCTGCTGCGCCGGCTGACCATCGCGGTGATCGTGATCCTCACCGTCGGCGTCATGCTGATGACGTTCCCGGCCGTACGCGGCGTCGGCGCGGGTGTGCTGACCTCCGCCGGTGTGATCGCCGCGGTCGCCGCGCTGGCCGCGCAGAGCCTGCTCGGCAACGTCTTCGCCGGTCTCCAGCTCGCGTTCAGCGACGCGGTGCGGCTCGACGACGTGGTGGTGGTCGAGGGCGAGTGGGGCCGGATCGAGGAGCTGACGCTCAGCTACGTGGTGGTGCAGGTCTGGGACGACCGCCGCCTGATCCTGCCCACCTCGTACTTCACCAGCCGGCCGTTCCAGAACTGGACCCGGACCGAGGCGGCGGTGCTCGGCACCGCCGAGTTCGACCTGGACTGGGCCATCCCGGTGCAGGCGATGCGGGAGGAGCTGCGCCGCCTGTGCGAGGGCACCGAGCTGTGGGACGGGCGGGTCTGCGTGCTCCAGGTGACCGACGCGACCGGCGGCATGGTCAAGGTCCGCGCGCTGGTCAGCGCCGCCGACGCGGGCAGCCTGTGGGACCTGCGCTGCCTGGTCCGTGAGCACCTGGTGACCTGGGTACGCGACCAGCGCCCGACCGCCCTGCCCCGGCTGCGCGCCGAGGTGGGCGACGCCACCGGCCCCCTGCCCTGGCAGGCGGCGCAGCCGCGCCGCCCGGTCCGCCGCCCGGCCGGCACCGAGGCGCCCGACGACGCGCGGGTCTTCGGCGGCAGCGACGACGGCGAGGCGCGCAGCGAGGTGTTCGTGGGCCGCGAGGACCACGCCGAGGCGCGTCGCTGACCCCGTACCCCCGATCGGGGACCCCGGCTGCCCACGGCGCCGGGGGTTCCCGCGTTCGGGCGGCTTTCCGGCCGGACGGGTTTGGCCGGACGGTTGCGGGGGACGTGGTGCGCACGCCCCGGATCCGGCGCTCACGGCGCCGGGTTCCGGCGGCGCGCGGCCGGGCGGACCGGCCGCGCCGCGCAGGATTGACGGGCGGCGACTCCGGGCATACAGCGCGGTGATGACGAAAGGAGGACAGCATGGCTGACGTCGCGAGTCGCAGCACGTCCCGGACCGGGAACGAGCCGTCCACCGCGGAACTGGTCCAGCGCGCCACCGAGCAGGTCACCCGTCTGGTACGGGACGAGCTGGCGCTGGCCCGGGCGGAACTGACCCAGAAGGGCAAGCACGCCGGGATCGGGATCGGTCTGTTCGGCGGCGGCGGGGTGATGGCGCTCTACGGCGCCGGCGCCCTGGTCGCCACCGTGATCCTGCTGCTGGCGCTGGTCATGCCGGCGTGGCTGGCGGCCCTGATCGTGGCGGTGGCGTTGTTCCTGCTCGCCGGGATCCTGGCGCTCGTGGGCAAGAAGCAGGTCAGCCGTGCCGTCCCGCCGGTGCCCGAGGCGGCCGTCCGTAGCGTGCGGGCGGACGTCGACACGGTCACCGCCGCGGTGAAGGACGGGAGACGGGCATGACCGGCAACGGAACCGGGGACGTGGCGGCGCTCCGGGAGGAGATCCGCCGGACCCGGGTGGAACTCGGTGAGACGATGGAGCTGCTCGCGGCCAGGGCCGACCCGAAGGCGCTGGTGCGGCACTCCGCCGAGGCGGCGAAGGCGCGGATGCGCGAGCAGGCGTCGCTGACCGCGGCCCGGGTGCGCGGGCGGGCGGCGGAGCGGGCCCGGCTGGTCCGGGCGCAGGCGTACGAGAAGGGTGAGGCGGTCGGGCGTAACCCGTTGCCGTGGGCGGCCGTCGCGGCCGGGGCCCTGGTGACGGTGGTGGTGCTGGCGATCGTCCGAGGGAGGCGCAGGTGAGCGGGAAGATCGGCAAGGCGGCGTACAAACCGGTGGGGGTGCTGCTCGGCCTGGCCGCCGGTACCGTCGCCGGCGTGATCTTCCGCCAGGTCTGGAAGTTGACAGCGGGCGACGGCGAGGCGCCGAGCGCCACCGACGAGGACCGCCGCTGGGGCGAGGTGCTCGCCGCCGCGGCCCTGCAGGGCGCCATCTTCTCGGTGGTGCGGGCCGCCGTCGACAGAGGTGGAGCGGTGGGCGTGCGCCGGTTGACCGGTCGCTGGCCGGACTGACGAAAGGCCGGAAAGGCCCCTTTCCCGAGCGCGGGAAAGGGGCCTTTCGCATGGCTCCGGCGGGGCCGCGCAGCGGCGTCGGCGCGACCTTCAGGTCACATGTCGGAGAATTTCGTCCGCTAGGCTGTGCGAAGTTTTTGCGTACGTGGTTTGCTGTCTCACGCTGTTGAGAGACGCGTGGGTTGAGAGAAGTCTCCGGTACTGGGGGCCGCCTCAGGCGCCGCTGCTCGAAAACGGCCAATCGGCCGCACGGCGTGCTCGGCCGCCAGTTTTAGAAGGAGATACACATGGCGCAGGGAACCGTGAAGTGGTTCAACGCTGACAAGGGCTTCGGCTTCATCACCGTCGACGGCGGGGGTGCTGACGTGTTCGTCCACTTCTCGGCCATCCAGACCAGCGGCTACCGCACGCTGGAGGAGAACCAGCGGGTGGAGTTCGAGATCGCCCAGGGTCAGAAGGGTCCGCAGGCCGAGCAGGTCCGCCCCATCTGAGCTGACCGCACCGGCCGCGCCGGCCGGTGCCGGAAGCCCCGCATCCCGTACGGGAGGCGGGGCTTCGCCTTGCCCGGCGCCTCAGCGGCGGGCACGCATGCCCCACCACAGCCCGACGAGTCCGATCAGGATCAGCACCGCGCCCACGTACGCCCAGAGCCGCTCGTCGCTCAGCGCGCTGCCCTCGACATACCCGAGCCCGAGCACCGTCCACAGCGCACCCAGCACCACGGCGAGCAGCCCCACTGTGAGCCGGAACCAGCCCCTCATCGTTCCCCCTCCGACGACGACAGTTCCGCTCCAGCATGCCCGGCGGCGCGGGCGGCCGGCGACGCCGCGCCGACCGGCCGGCTCACCACCGGTCGTGCACCTGCGGGCGGATCAGCTCGTCGTAGGCGGCCCGCACCGCGGCCAGCTCCACGTCGGTCAGTGCCGGCTGGCCGGCTGCCTCCGCGTTGCGCCGCGCCTGCTCGGGGGAGCGGGCGCCGGGGATCACCACCGTCACGCCCGGCTGGTCGAGGATCCAGCGCAGCGCGAACTGCGCCATCGTGCGGTCGTCGCCGACCAGCGGCGCGAGCCGGCGCACCGCGGCCAGGCCCAGGTCGTAGTCGACGCCGGAGAACGTCTCGCCGACGTCGAACGACTCACCGTGCCGGTTGAACGTGCGGTGGTCGTCCGCCGGGAACGTGGTGTTCTCGTCGTAGCGGCCGGAGAGCAGGCCGCTGGCCAGCGGCACCCGGGCGATGATCCCGACCCCGGCGGCAGCGGCGGCCGGCAGCACCTGCTCCAGCGGCTTGTGCCGGACCGCGTTGAGGATGATCTGCACGCTCGCCACCCCGGGCCGGGCGATGGCGGTGAGCGCCTGGTCGCAGGTCTCCACGCTGACGCCGTACCCGGCCACGCGCCCCTCGGCGACGAGCGTGTCGAGGGCGTCGAAGACCCGGTCGTCGGCGAAGACGGCGGTGGGCGGGCAGTGCAGCTGCACCAGGTCGAGCGTGTCGACGCCGAGGTTGGCGCGGGACCTGTCGGTCCAGGCCCGGAAGTTGTCGAGTGTGTACGCCTCCGGCGTCTGCTCCACCCGTCGGCCCATCTTGGTGGCCACGGTGAGCCCGTGTCCGGGGCGGGAGCGCAGGAACCGGCCGATCAGCGCCTCGCTGCGGCCGTCGCCGTACACGTCGGCGGTGTCCAGGAAGGTGACGCCCGCGTCGACGGCCGCGGCGAGCACGGCGAGCGCCGCGTCCTCGCTGACCTCGCCCCAGTCCGCGCCGAGCTGCCACGCGCCGAGTCCGATGATGCCGACGTGCCGGCCGAGCCGGTCGAAGCTGCGCTGTTCCACCCGGTCGAGCCTAGTGAGCCGCTTGCCGTGGCGCGCGGCGGGCCGTACGGTCTAACAAGACGTACGTACGGTTTGGAGGCTGTCATGTGGGATCCGCGCACCTACCTGCGCTACGGCGACGAGCGCTCCCGGCCGTTCCACGACCTGCTGGCCCGGGTCGGCGCCGAGTACCCGCGTGCCGTGGTCGACCTCGGCTGCGGCCCCGGCACGCTCACCGCCACGCTCGCCGGCCGCTGGCCCGGCAGCCGCGTCACCGGCCTCGACTCCTCCCCGGAGATGATCGCCCGGGCGAGCGCCGAGAGTGGACCGGTCGGCTACGCCGTCGCCGACGTCCGCGACTGGCGGCCCGAGCCCGACGTCGACGTGCTGGTCGGCAACGCCGTGCTCCAGTGGGTGCCGGAACACCGCGACCTGCTCCGTCGCTGGGCGCACGCACTGCCGGCGGGCGCCTGGATGGCGTTCCAGGTGCCGGGCAACTTCGACGCGCCGTCGCACCGGCTGCTGCGCTCCGTCGCCGCGCGGGAACCGTGGCGCGACGCGCTCGCCGGCAAGCTGCGCGAGGCGCCAGTCGACGAACCCGTCGGCTACGCCACGCTGCTGACCGGCGCGGGCTGCGCGGTCGACGCCTGGGAGACTACGTACGTGCATCTGCTGCCCGCCACCGGCGCCGACCACCCGGTGCTGGCCTGGATGGAGGGCACGGCGCTGCGCCCGGTCCGCGCCGCGCTGGACGCCGCCGGCTGGGCCGCCTTCCGCGCCGAGCTGGGGGTACGGCTCGCGCAGGCGTACCCGGTGCGGCAGGGTCAGGTGTACTTCCCGTTCCGCCGGATCTTCATGGTGGCCCGCACCGGCGCCCGCGCAGAGGAGAACTCGTGACCGACCTGCCCACCTTCATCGCCGGACTACCAAAGGTGGAGCTGCACGTGCACCACGTCGGCTCCGCCTCGCCCCGGATCGTCGCCGAGCTGGCCGCCCGGCACGAGGGGCGCAGCCCGGTGCCGGCCGACCCGGAGGCGCTCGCCGACTACTTCGCGTTCCGCGACTTCGCCCACTTCATCGAGGTCTACCTCAGCGTGGTGGACCTCATCCGCGACGCCGACGACGTCTGGCTGCTCACCCACGAGGTCGCCCGGGAACTGGCCCGCCAGCAGGTCCGGTACGCCGAGCTGACCGTCACGCCGTACTCGCACGTGAACCGGGGCATCCCGGCGCCGGCGTTCTGCGAGGCCATCGAGGACGCCCGCAAACGCGCCGAGGCCGACTTCGGCATCGCGCTGCGCTGGTGCTTCGACATCCCCGGCGAGGCCGGCCTGCCCGCCGCCGAGCAGACGCTGCGGATCGCGCTCGACGAACGACCCGACGGGCTGATCAGCTTCGGCCTCGGTGGCCCCGAGATCGGCGTGCCCCGGCCGCAGTTCAAGCCGTACTTCGACCAGGCGCGGGCGGCCGGGCTGCGCTCGGTGCCGCACGCCGGTGAGACCACCGGCCCGGAGACGATCTGGGACGCGCTGCGCGAACTGGGCGCCGAGCGGATCGGCCACGGCATCTCCGCCGTGCAGGACCCGGCGCTGCTGACCTACCTGGCCGAGCGGCGGATCCCGCTGGAGATCTCCCCGACCTCCAACGTGCGCACCCGGGCCGTGCCGAGCATCGACGCGCACCCGCTGCCCCGGATCGTCGAGGCCGGCGTGCCGGTCAGCATCAACTCCGACGACCCGCCGATGTTCGGCACCACGCTCAACGACGAGTACGCGGTGGCCGCCCGGCTGCTGCGACTCGGCCCGGACGGCGTCGCCGCGCTGGCCCGCGACGCGGTCGCCGCTGCGTTCCTGCCCCCGGCCGAGCAGGCCCGGATCAGCGCCGAGATCGACGCGTACCGGGCGAGCGCGGCACGCTGAGCGGCCGTACCGGCGTCGGCCGCCGGGAGCCCCGGGGCGGCCGACGCCGCGCGGTCAGCATCACCCCGGCCAGGGCCAGCGCGGACAGCGCGGCGGCCGGACCTGATGCGACAGCCGCTGGCCGGACCGGGCCGTGGGCGAGCACCGGGTCCTGCCAGAAGGCGAGCGTGAGGGCGATGCCCAGGCCGATCACGGCGGCCCAGCGGAGCAGACGGCCGACGGTCGGCGTCATGACGGTCACCTCGCCCGGAACGACGGGAGAGCGCGCGACGGGAGCGAGGTGTGGGGGGACCGAACTCCCGCCGCGCGCACCGATCCGTCGGCCGAAAGGTGTTACGGGGCGTCCCGGCCGACGGAACTGATGGGTTCTGTCGGTAATCCTGGCAGTTCACGGCGGTTTCCCGGCCGTCGTTAAACCACCTTTAAGGAGAACTTGCGCCGGCCCACAGTCAAGGCGTCAGCGCGGACGCGGCCAGCGCCGCCCGGCACGCGGCTCGCGGGCGTCCCGGGCCATCCGTCCGACCAGCCCGAACCGGTTCACCGGCCGGGGCGCCGCGTCCGGGTCGGCCAGCAACATGACCACGCTGGCCCCGCCCAGCCGGGCCCGGTCGATGCTCACCGAACCGTTGGCCTGCAACGCGACCCGTTTGGCGATGTCCAGCCCGAGCCCGGTGGAGCCCTGGTCGCTCTCGCCCCGGCGCAGCGCCCGGTCCGGGTTCGGGATGCCCGGCCCGGCGTCGTCGATCCGGATCGCCACCCAGCCGTCCCGGCGGCTCACCGCCACCTCGAACGCGGTGCCCTGCGGCGTGTACCGGAACACGTTGCCGATCACCGCGTCCAGCGCGGCGGCCAGCTCGGCGCGCGGCACCGGCGCCGGGATGCGCAACTGCGCACCGACCACCCGGTGCGGGCGGTTCTGGTCCCCGGCCAGCGCCGACCAGAACACCATCCGGTCCCGCACCACCTCGCTGACGTCGCACGACGCCGGCGCCGACTCCTGGCTCACCGCCTTGCGGGTCGTCTTGATCAGCTGGTCGACCTCGCCCTCCAGCGTGACGATCGCCTGCCGGATACGCCGGATGCCACGCCGCCGGTCCAGCTCCGCCTCACTGAACGTGCCGATGCTCGTGTCGTCGGACTCCAGCGCCTCGGCGTCCAGCCGCAGCGCGGTCAACGGCGTCCGCAGCCGGTGCGACAGGTCGGCGACCAGCTCGTGCTCGTCGGCACGCAACGCGACCAGCCGTTCCGTCATCCGGTTGAACGCGTGCCCGGCCTCGGCCAGCTCGCGCGGTCCGGTCGGCTCGACCCGTACCCCCAGCTCGCCGTCACCCACCGCGAGCGCCGCCTTGACCAGGTCGCCGGTGGCGTCCACGGCCCGGGCCGCCACCCGGTCGACCACCACCACCGCCGCGCCGACCAGCGCCAGCGCAATCCCGAGCAGCAACAGCCAGCGGCCCCCGCCCTCGTCGAGCGCCTCGTCGGGTACGAAGACCTCCACCACGGCGACCCGCTCGCCGAGCACCACCGGGTCCAGCCGCAGCACCCCGCCGTCCACCTCGGTCACCACCGAACGCCGCTGCGCGGCGGCGTCGGCGAGCGCTGCCGCGTCGGCCCGGCCGGCGGACTCGTCCGCCCCGATGCCGTGCACCACCGGGCGCAGCGCCGGGTCGTCGCCCGCCGCGGCGGCCACCGCCCGCTCGACAGCAGCGGTGTCGGTGCTCACCGCCAGGGCCCCGGTCACCAGCGCGGCGCGACGCGCGGCGTCGGCCAGTTCCGCCTCCCGGGCCCGGTCGGCGAGGGTGAGCCCGAGCGGGACGAGGAAGGCGAGCGCGATCAGGCCGCACATGCCGGCGGTGAGCCCGGCCAGCGTCAGCCTCAGTCCGGCGCCACCAGCCGGAAGCCGACCCCCCGCACGGTGCGCAGGTAGCGCGGCTTCGCCGCGGACTCGCCCATTTTGCGGCGGAGCCAGTACAGGTGCACGTCGATGGTCTGGTCCTCGCCGACCGATGGCTGCCGCCATACCTCCTCCAAGAGTTCCCGCCGGGACACTACCCGGCCGGGACGCGCGGCGAGATACGCCAGCAGGTCGAATTCCTTGCGGGTCAGCGCCAGCGGCTCCCCGTCCAGCACCGCGCTGCGCTCACCCACGTCGACCCGCAGGCCGCCGACCGTGTGCACGGCCGGCGCGACGGTACGGCTGGCCCGCCCGGCCCGCCGCAGCACAGTGGTGATCCGGGCGTCCAGGTGCGCGCCGGTGAACGGCTTGACCATGTAGTCGTCCGCCCCGGCGCGCAGCAGACGCACCACGGACTGCTCGTCGTCGCGGGCGGTGGCGATGATGATCGGCACGTCGGTGATGCCGCGCAGCATGCGCAGCGCGTCCGAGCCGTCCAGGTCGGGCAGACCGAGATCGAGCACCACCAAATCCGGTGTCTCGGCGGCGACCCGGCGCAGCGCGTCGAGCGCGGTGCCGACGGCGTGCACCGCGTGCCCCCGGTCGGTGAGCGACCGCAGCATGGCGCCGCGCACGACGTGGTCGTCTTCGACCAGCAGGACGGTTGCCACGTCAGCACCGTACTCGTCGTGGCAAGCCGGTCGCGTTGCGGCGGTCCGGCGAAGCGGGCAAGCTGGGACGGCGATGACGTTCACGCTCTTCCCCGACACCCGCCTCACGCTCGCCCGCGACGCGCTGGCCGGCCTGTCGGTGGGCGACGCCCTCGGCTCCCAGTTCTTCGTTCCCGGCCGGCGCCCGGACGACCTCGCCGCCGGCCGGCTGCCCGCCCCGCCGTGGGAGTGGACCGACGACACCGAGATGGCCTGCTCGGTGGTGGCCGAACTGGCTGCCGGGGCACGGATCGACAGGGACCGGCTGGCGTTGGCGTTCGCGCAGCGCTGCGAGCCCTACCGGGGGTACGGGCCGGGCGCGGTGAGGGTGCTGCGGCTGATCCGTACCGGCACGCCGTGGCCGGTGGCCGCCGCGTCCGCGTTCGACGGGCAGGGCTCCTGCGGCAACGGCGCGGCCATGCGGGTCGCGCCGCTCGGCGCCTGGCACGCCGACTCCACCCGGCGCGCCGCCGAGCAGGCCCGGGCGTCGGCCGAGGTGACCCACGCCCACCCGGAGGGCGTCGCCGGCGCGGTGGCGGTCGCGGTGGCCGCCTCGCTCGCCGCCCGCGCCCGCCTCGACGGCGGCCGGCCCGAGCCGGCCCGGCTGCTCAGCGCCGTCGCCGGGGCGCTCGACCCGGCCGGGGAGGTGCACCAGGGGGTACGCCGGGCCGCCACGCTGCTCGGTCGTCCCGCCGCCGAGGCGGCCGACGCGCTCGGCAACGGATCCCGGGTCACCGCGCAGGACACCGTGCCGTTCACGCTCTGGGTGGCGGCCACGCTGCTGCACGACTATCCCGCCGCGATCCGCGTCTGCGTGGAGGCGGGCGGCGACGTGGACACCACAGCCGCGATCGTGGGCGGGATCGTTGCCGCGTACACCGGGGTCGGCGGGCCCGGCGGCGTGCCGCAGGACTGGCTGACCGCGCGCGAGCCCCTTCCCGGCTGGGTCACCACCCCCGCCTGACCCGTCCCACCCGCACCCGCGCTCGCGGTCCGCCGCCGTAGGAGTCCGAGATCTTGGTACGGAACGGCCCTCCTGGGGGCCGTTCCGTACCAAGATCTACTGTGGTCTCGCATCGGTGCTCCCGCTTGCTGGGCGGGCGGCGGTCAGGGGCGCGTGGAGGCGGTGCCGGCGGTGACGGCTTCGGAGGTCGCGCTCTCAAGGGCTGCGTTGCCGACGCGGGGCACGCTGTCTTGGGTCGCGGTGGCGTCGGGAGGTGTGCGGCGCTCGGGGGCCGCGGTGGTGTCGTCGAGCGGCAGGGTCATGGCGTCGCGCCGGCGGCGGCTGAGCAGCCAGCCGATCGCCGCGCCGCCGGCCAGTCCGGCGAGCAGGCCGCCGCCGAGCAGCAGGTCCGCGCTCGGCCCGTCGTCGGCCGTGCCGGCCGTCGGCGCGCCGTTCGGGGCACCGTTCTGAGCACCGCCCTGCACCCCGCCCTGGGCTCCGCCCGCCGCGCCGTGACCGCCGTGCGCGCCGCCGTTCGCGCCGGGGTCGCCGTTGTGCGTCATGGTGCCCGGCAGCGGCGGCAGCAGGTCGACGGTCGGCGCCGGGTGCTTGCCGCCCGCCGGGTCGGCCCACTGCACGACGGTGCCGTCGGCGTACGTCTGGGCCACTGTGAACGTGAGCCGGTCGGTGGCGGGCATCGGACCCATGCCGAGCGGCAGCCGGGCCGCTCCGGCGCCGGTGCCGGGCACCCGCAGCCAGGTCACCGAATGGGTCACCTGGTTCAGTTCGGCCGCGTGCATGCCGGGGACCGGCTGGTCCAGGGTGCGGGTGGTGATGGTCGGCGCCCAGTCCGGCACCGACAGCGGGTACACCTCGCCGATCGGGGCGTCCGGGGGCATGGTCAGTTCGATCTTCGTGGTGCGGGTGCCGGGGCGGTCCGCCGGCACCACCACAGACAGCTGGATCGCGTCGCCCTGGCGTACCTCGGCGGGTGAGGTCGTGACCGTGACCCCGGCCGCGCTCGCCGCGCCCGGCCAGCTCACCGCTCCGGCGAGCGCGGCGGCCAGCAGCGCCGCCGCCCACCGGCCCTGACGAATCATCCTCATCGTGGCCCCCATCCATCTCGACCGGGGCCGGTCCGGCTCCGGCCCCACCTGGTAGTTCGGGCGGCGGGGCGAAAAGGTTCAACGCGGGCCGAACTCGTTGCCGGCGGGCAGCGGCGTCGGCGACGGCACGCCTCGGGGCGACCGATAGCATCGCAGGGGCCGGTCACCGGCCGATCCGTACCGTCGACGACTAGGAGTCACCGTGTCCGCACCCCGTACCCCCGTCGTGGCCGACCCCGTCGTCGTCGCCGCCGGGACCACGGCGGCCGACGCGGTGGCCGCGGCCGGCCTGCCGATGAGCGGGCCGAAGGCGATCGTGGTGGTCCGCGATCCGCAGGGCCAGCTGCGCGACCTGGACTGGCGTCCGGCCGAGGAGGTCGCGGTCGAGCCCGTCGCGCTGGACAGCCCGGACGGGCTGAACGTGCTGCGCCACTCCACCGCGCACGTGCTGGCCCAGGCGGTGCAGGACGTCTTCCCGGAGGCGAAGCTCGGCATCGGCCCGCCGATCGAGAACGGCTTCTACTACGACTTCGGCGTCGACAAGCCGTTCCAGCCGGACGACCTGGCCAAGCTCGAGAAGCGCATGCAGGAGATCGTCAAGTCCGGCCAGCGGTTCCGCCGCCGCCGGTTCGCCGACCTGGACGAGGCGCGGTCCGAGCTGGCCGCCGAGCCGTTCAAGCTGGAGCTGATCGAGGTCAAGGGGGAGGGGCTGGACTCCTCCGAGGTGATGGAGGTGGGCGGCGGCGAGCTGACCATCTACGACAACCTCGCCGCGAACGAGGACAAGGTCTGCTGGTCGGACCTGTGCCGCGGCCCGCACCTGCCGAACACCCGGCTGATCGGCGCGTTCAAGCTGATGCGCTCGGCCGCCGCGTACTGGCGCGGGTCGGAGAAAAACCCGCAGCTGCAGCGCGTGTACGGCACCGCGTGGCCGACCCGCGACGAGCTCAAGGCGTACCTGAAGCTCCTGGAGGAGGCCGCCCGCCGCGACCACCGCAAGCTCGGCGCGGACCTCGACCTGTTCAGCTTCCCCGACGAGATCGGCTCCGGCCTGCCGGTCTTCCACCCCAAGGGTGGCGTGCTCAAGCGGGTGATGGAGGACTACGTCCGGGCGCGGCACGTCGAGGAGGGCTTCGACTACGTCGGTACGCCGCACATCTCCAAGGAAGGTCTCTTCCACACGTCGGGACACCTGCCCTACTACAAGGACACGATGTTCCCGCCGATGGAGATGGAGGGCAGCGACTACTACCTCAAGGCCATGAACTGCCCGATGCACAACCTGATCTACCGGTCGCGCGGGCGGTCCTACCGGCAGCTGCCGCTGCGGCTGTTCGAGTTCGGCACGGTCTACCGGTACGAGAAGTCGGGCGTCATCCACGGCCTGACCCGGGTGCGCGGATTCACCCAGGACGACTCGCACTCCTACTGCACCCGCGAGCAGGCGCCGTCGGAGATCAAGCACCTGCTCGGCTTCGTGCTCAGCCTGCTGCGCGACTTCGGCATCGACGACTTCTACCTGGAGCTGTCCACCCGCGACGACTCGAAGCCGGACAAGTTCGTCGGGTCCGACGAGGACTGGGCGACCGCCACCGCCGTGCTGGAGCAGTGCGCGCTGGAGACCGGGCTGGAGCTGGTGCCGGACCCGGGCGGCGCGGCGTTCTACGGCCCGAAGATCTCCGTGCAGGCCAAGGACGCCATCGGCCGGACCTGGCAGATGTCGACGATTCAATACGACTTCAACCAGCCGAAGGGCTTCGGGCTGGAGTACCAGGCGGCCGACGGCACCCGGCAGCAGCCGGTGATGATCCACTGCGCCAAGTTCGGGTCGATCGAGCGGTTCATCGGCGTGCTCACCGAGCACTACGCGGGCGCGTTCCCGGCCTGGCTGGCGCCGGTGCAGGTGGTCGGCATCCCGATCCGCGAGGAGCACGGCGACTACCTGGTCGACTTCGCCGCGACGCTGCGCCGGCACGGCGTCCGGGCCGAGGTGGACCTGGGCGACGACCGGATGCAGAAGAAGATCCGCAACGCGCAGCAGCAGAAGATCCCGTTCATGGTGATCGCCGGGGACGACGACGTGGCCGCCGGCACCGTCTCGTTCCGCTACCGGGACGGCTCGCAGCGCAACGGCGTGCCGATCGACGAGGCGGTCGCGCACGTGCGCGAGGTGGTGGAGTCGCGCACCAACGCCGGTCCTGCCGCCGAGCGGGCCGGATCGTAGGATCGCCGGTGTGACAGGGGCGGAGCGGGACACCGGGTACGGCGGCGACAACGGTCTGGCGGACGGGCTGGACCGGCTCTGGACGCCGCACCGGATGACCTACATCTCCGGCGAGGACCGGCCCGAGGGCGGGTACGAGAAGCCGGCCGGCTGCCCGTTCTGCCTCGCGCCCGGGCTGCCGGCCGAGGAGTCCCTGGTGGTGGCCCGGGGCGAGCACGTCTTCGCGGTGCTCAACCTCTACCCGTACAACCCCGGGCACCTGCTGGTCTGCCCCTACCGGCACGTGGCCGACTACACCGAGCTGGACGAGCCGGAGACGGTCGAGCTGGCCGCGTTCACCAAGGCTGCCATGCGGGTGGTCCGGCACGTCTCCAGCGCGCACGGCTTCAACCTGGGCATGAACCAGGGTGGCGTGGCGGGCGCGGGCATCGCCGCGCACCTGCACCAGCACGTGGTGCCGCGCTGGGGCGGCGACGCCAACTTCATGCCGGTGATCGGCCGGACGAAGGTGCTGCCGCAACTGCTCGCCGACACCCGGGAGCTGCTCGCCAAGGCGTGGGCGGCGGCCTGACGCCGGCCCGTTCCGACAGTACGATCTTGCGCATGGCTCTCCTGCACCGCGCGGAACTGCGCCCCTCGAAACTGGAGCTGCTCGTACCCTGGCTGCCCGGCCGGTCCTGGTTCGCCGGGGAGGCGGGCGCGGAGGTCAGCCGCGTCGCGGCGTACCGGTTCGACGATCCGGCCGGTGAGGTGGGCGTCGAGACGCTTCTCGTGCGCGCCGGTGACGGCCCGGTGCTCCAGGTGCCGCTGACCTACCGGGGCGCGCCGCTGGCCGGGGCGGACGACTTCTTCGTGGGTCTCGTCGAGCACTCGGTGCTCGGCCGCCGCTGGGTGTACGACGCCTGCGGCGACCCGGTGTACCCGCCGCTGCTTGCTGCCGCAGTGCTCGCCGACGCCGGCCAGGCCGAGGAGTATTTCGAGGTCGACGGCAAGCGTGAGATGCGGCCGGCGAGCATGACGCTGACCGGGAGCCGGACCGGCCGCCCGGTGCCGACCGGTCCGGCTTCGACTGGTTCGGTGTCGGCTGGTTCGGTGTCGGCTGGTTCGGTTTCGACCGGCTCGGGTGACGGCGGCGTGACGGTGGTCCGGGTGGGGGACGTCGAGCTGGCGGTGGTCCGGCGGCCCGTACCGGCCGAGGTGCCGGGCTCCGGTGGGCTCACCGGCTCCTGGCCGGGCCAGGACGAGCCGGTGCTGCTGGTCTACGCGCGCTGACGGCTCGCCGGGCGGCGGCGTTCCTCCGCAGAGCCGGATCGGGAGGGATGACCTCGGACCGATATGCCTCAGAGGCATATTCATGACTCTCAGGCATATCGCGTTCACCGCGACTGTTCGCCGCCTGGCGTCACGCGGAGTGATCGCGCCCGGACTCTTCGGCTACGAACCGGCCCGCGATCGCCGGGAAGATGACAGGATGCGGCGGTGGCAGTCGACAAGCGACAGTTGGGGCGCAGCGGCATCGAGGTGAGCGCCCTCGGTATGGGGTGCTGGGCCATCGGCGGCCCCTGGGCCGAGGGCGCCCGCCCGCTGGGCTGGGGCCAGGTCGACGACGACGAGTCGGTACGCGCGATCCGCCGCGCGCTCGACCTCGGTGTCACGCTGTTCGACACCGCCGACACGTACGGCGCCGGGCACGGCGAGCGGGTGCTCGGCCGGGCGCTCGCCGGGCGGCGCGGCGAGGCCGTGATCGCCACGAAGTTCGGCTACACGTTCGACGAGAGCGCCCGGCAGGCCACCGGGGAGAACGCCTCGCCGCACTACCTGCGCCGGGCGGTGACCGACTCGCTGCGCCGGCTGGGCACCGACCACATCGACCTTTATCAGCTGCACCTCGGTGACCTGCCGCTGCCCCGGGCCGAGGCGCTCATCGGCACGCTCGACGACCTGATGGACGACGGCCTGATCCGGGCGTACGGCTGGAGTACCGACCGGGCCGACCGGGCCGCCGCGTTCGCCCAGGTCGCCCGGGGCGCCGCCGCCGTGCAGCACGCGCTGTCGGTGCTCCGCGACGCCCCGGCCATGCTCGACGCCTGCGACAAGCACGACCTGGCCAGCCTGGCCCGGGGACCGCTCGGGATGGGGCTGCTCACCGGCAAGTACACGCCGGAGTCGACGCTGCCCCGCGACGACGTACGCGGACTCGGGCCGACCTGGCTGGAGTGGTTCCGCAGCGGCCGGCCCGCCCCGGAGTGGCTGCGCCGGGTCGCCGCCGTACGCGACGCGTTGACCGCCGACGGCCGTACCCTCGCCCAGGGGGCGATCGGGTGGATCTGGGCGCGCAGCGGCCGCGCGGTGCCGATCCCCGGCGCCCGTACCGTCGCCCAGGTCGAGGAGAACGCGGCAGCGCTGAGCTGGGGTCCGCTCGCCCCGGACCACTTCGCCGAGGTGGAG
The DNA here is from genome assembly GCF_017872985.1 of Micromonospora sp. HB375. Classification (NCBI taxonomy): domain Bacteria; kingdom Bacillati; phylum Actinomycetota; class Actinomycetes; order Micromonosporales; family Micromonosporaceae; genus Micromonospora; species Micromonospora sp. HB375. Next base: position 2,555,403 of record NZ_JAGGJO010000001.1, read on the forward strand.
CGGCAGCTGGCGGCGGTACGCTCGGCAGCCCTCCGGGACGCCGACCGCCCCCACTGGCCGATGCCCCCGGTCCCCGCCGTCCGCCCCTGACCCCGCGGCGGGTGGGCGGGGCGGGCGGGGTCAGTGGGAGGTGGACTCCTTGCGGGCCTGGTCGGCCAGGTGGGCGGGCATGGGGTCGTGGCGGGCGAACTCGCGGCGGAACGTTCCCGTGCCGGCGGTCATCGAGCGCAGCTCCACCGCGTACCGCAGCAGCTCCGTGGCGGGCACCTCGGCGCGGACCAGCGTGCGGCCCTCGGCGTCCGGGTCCGGCTCGGTGCCGAGCACCCGGCCACGCCGCCCGGACAGGTCGCCCATCACCGCGCCGACCGACGAGTCCGGCACCCGCACGGTGATCTCGTCGACCGGCTCCAGCAGGGTCGGCTGGCCCTTCTCGGCGGCGTCACGCAGCGCCAGCGCGCCGGCGGTCTGGAACGCGGCGTCGGAGGAGTCGACGCTGTGCGCCTTCCCGTCCACGAGCGTCACCCGCAGGTCCACCACCGGGTAGCCGGCGACCAGACCGCGTTCCATCTGCGCCCGTACACCCTTCTCCACCGACGGGATGTAGTTGTGCGGGACCGCGCCGCCGACCACCCGGTCGACGAACTCGAAGCCGGCGCCCCGGGGCAGCGGCTCCACCTCGATGTCGCAGACCGCGTACTGACCGTGGCCGCCGGACTGCTTGACGTGCCGGCCGTGCCCGCGCGCGGCGGCGCCGAACGTCTCGCGCAGCGGCACCCGGACCGGTTCGGTGTCCAGCTCGACGCCGCCGCCGCGCAGCCGGTCGAGCACCACGTCGGCGTGCGCCTCGCCCATGCACCACAGCACCAGCTGGTGGGTCTCCGCGTTGCGTTCCAGCCGCAGCGTCGGGTCACCGGCGACCAGCCGGGACAGGTTGCGGGCCAGCGCATCCTCGTCGGCCCGGCTGCGCGCCACGATCGCCACCGGCAGCAGCGGCTCGGGCATCTCCCAGGGCGCGACCAGCAGCGGGTCGTCCTTGGCCGAGATGGTGTCGCCGGTCTCCGCGCTGCCCGACTTGGTGATCGCGCACAGGTCACCGGCGACGCAGGCGGCCACCTCGCGCAGCGTCGCGCCCAGCGGGGTGTAGACGTGGCCGACCCGCTCGTCGGCGTCGTGGTCGGGGTGGCCGCGCTCGGCCATGCCGTGACCGGACACGTGGATGACCTGGTCGGGGCGGAGCGTGCCGGAGAAGACGCGCACCAGCGAGACCCGCCCGACGTGCCTGTCGACTGTCGTCTTGACCACCTCGGCGACGAGCGGGCCGTCCGGGTCGCAGGTCAGCGGCGGGCGGGGCGAGCCGTCCACGCCGGTGACCGGCGGCAGGTCGTGCTCCAGCGGCGACGGGAACGCCGCGACCAGGCCGTCGAGCAGCGCGTCCAGGCCCACGCCGGTCTCCGCGCAGACCGGCACCACCGGGTAGAAGTGGCCGCGGGCCACAGCGGTCTCCAGGTCGGTGATGAGCACCTCGGGGTCGATCTCCTCGCCGCCGAGGTAGCGGTCCATGAGGGTCTCGTCCTCGCTCTCCGCGATGATCCCCTCGATCAGCTCGTTGCGGGACTCCTGGATGGCCGGCAGGTGCTCCGGGTCCGGCTCGCGTACCTCCGGCGGCAGCCCGGCCGAGTAGTCGTACACCCGGCGGGTGATCAGGCCCATCAGGCCGGCCACCGACTCGCCGTCGTCGCCGAGCATCGGCAGGTAGAGCGGGAGCACGTTGTCGCCGAAGACGCGCTGGCACAGCGCCACCGCCTCGTCGAAGTCGGCCCGCGGGTGGTCCAGCCGGGAGACCGCCACCGCGCGGGGCATGTCGACGGCGGCGCACTCCTCCCACAGGGCGGCCGTGGCGGCGTCCATGCCGTCGACGGCGGAGACCACGAACAGCGCCGCGTCGGCGGCGCGCAGCCCGGCGCGCAGCTCGCCGACGAAGTCGCCGTAGCCCGGCGTGTCCAGCAGGTTGACCTTGACGTCGCGGTGCACCAGCGGCGCGCAGGCCAGGCTGACCGAGCGCTGCTGCCGTACGGCGGCGGGGTCGTGGTCGCAGACGGTGGTGCCCTCGGTGACGGCGCCGGCCCGGCCGATCGTGCCGCTGGCGGCCAGCAGCGCCTCGACGAGAGTCGTCTTGCCGGCGCCGGAGTGCCCGACGAGCACCACGTTGCGAACCCTGCCGGGCTCGGTCACCACCGGCGCGCCGCCGGTGACACCCTTCTCGTTCTTCTGCGCCATCGCGGCGCACCTCCCTCAACCGGTGGTGGTGGCGACCGCCGCGGGCGACGGGGGAGCGGACCCGGGACGGGCGCCGCGGCGATATCTTCCGGTGATCTCCTGCTGGCCGGGAACGCGGACCGGTGATCCGGTGAACTGGCTCACCTCCTGGCTCGATCTCACACCCGCGCGAGTGCGGGCACAAGGGCCGTCGGGCGGGTCGTGTGCCCGGCTGTGTCCCCGGCGGTTGCGGGCCGTTATCGTGGGACCGCCATGGCGAAGATCTTCCAAGTGACGGCCCGCGCGGGCATGACCCGCGTCGTGGAGCCGATCGCCCGTGCGCTGCTGCGTGCGGGCGTGTCCCCCAACGCGGTCACCGTGACCGGCACCGTCGGCGTGCTCGTCGGCGCGCTCGGCTTCGGCGCGCGCGGCCATCTGGTCGCCGGCGCGCTGATCGTCACGGTCTTCGCCCTCACCGACCTGCTCGACGGCACGATGGCGCGGATGAGCGGCGGGTCCACCCGGTTCGGGGCGTTCCTCGACTCGAGCATGGACCGGGTCGCCGACAGCGCGGTGTTCGGCGCGGTCGCGTACTGGCTGGCCACCGAGCACGACTACTCGGGCGTGGCGGCGGCGCTGATCTGCCTGGCCGCGGGCGGGCTGGTCTCCTACGTCAAGGCCCGCGCCGAGGGCCTCGGGATGACCTGCAACGTGGGCATCGCCGAACGCACCGAGCGGCTGCTCATCGTCGGCGTCGGCGGCCTGCTCACCGGTCTTGGCGTACCGCTGGCGCTGGAGATCGCGCTCTGGCTGCTCGCCGCCGTCTCGATCTTCACCGTCGGGCAGCGGATGGCCCACGTGTACCGCCAGGCCCAGCGGGTCGGCGTCGAGTGAACCTCACCGAGGCGGGCTTCGTCGCGGGCTGGCGCCTGATCCGGGCGCTGCCCCGGCCCGTCGCGGCCGCGGCCTTCCGGGCGGGCGCCGACCGCGCCCACCGCAAGGACGGCGGGGGTACGCGCCGGCTGCGCGCCAACCTGCGCCGGGTGGTCGGCCCGGAACTGCCCGACGCGGAGCTGGACGCGCTGGTGCGCGAGGGCTTGCGCTCGTACGCCCGGTACTGGATGGAGGCGTTCCGGCTGCCCGGCCTGAGCCGGGCGCAGATCCTCGCCGGGTTCCGCCTGGACGGGCAGGAACTGCTCGCCGCCGACGTGGCGGCCGGGCGGGGCGCGGTGGTGGCGCTGCCGCACGCCGGCAACTGGGACGCGGCCGGCGCCTGGGTGGCGGCCACCGGCTGGCCGATGACCACGGTGGCCGAGCGGCTCCCGGACGGCGTCTACGAGCGGTTCGTCGGGTTCCGGGAAGGGCTGGGCATGGAGATCCTGCCCAACACCGGCGGCCCGCGTCCCGCGTTCGACGTGCTGGTGGACCGCCTGCGCGCCGGCTACGTGGTGCCGCTGCTGGCCGACCGGGACCTGTCGGCCCGGGGCGTGGAGGTCGACTTCTTCGGCGGCCGGACCCGGATGCCGGCCGGGCCGGCGCTGCTGGCGATCCGCACCGGCGCGCCGCTCTACGTGGCCTCGATGTGGTACGAGCCGGACGCGGCGTGCGCGTCGATCGACGGCCCGCTGCCGCTGCCGGACCCGGACAGCGCCCCGCTGGACGAGCGGGTCCGCGCGGTGACGCAGCGGATTGCCGACGGTCTGGCGGCGGGCATCGCCCGGCATCCGCAAGACTGGCACATGTTGCAGCGGATGTGGCTGGACCAGGGCCGGGACGGTACGCCCACGTCGGCGGCGCCGCCGGCCACCACCGGGACGGTCTAGGGGGAGGGCGCAGTGCGTATCGGCATCGTGTGCCCGTACTCGTTCGACGTGCCGGGCGGGGTGCAGAACCACGTCATGGACCTGGCCGAGGCGCTGCTCGGGCTCGGCCACGAGGTGAGCGTGCTGGCGCCGGCCGACGAGGACTCGGCGCTGCCGCCGTACGTGGTGTCGGCCGGGCGGGCGGTGCCGCTGCCGTACAACGGTTCGGTGGCCCGGATCGCGTTCGGCCCGGTCTCCACCGCCCGGGTGCGGCGTTGGATCACCCGGGGCGACTTCGACGTGCTGCACGTGCACGAGCCGCTCACGCCGAGCCTGTCGATGCTGGCCGTGCTCTGCGCCCGCGGCCCGGTGGTGGCCACGTTCCACACCGCGATGACCCGTTCCCGGGTGCTGTCGGCCGCGCAGGGCGCGCTGCAGATCGTGCTGGAGCGGATCACCGCCCGGATCGCGGTGAGCGCGCTGGCCCGCAAGGTGCAGGTCGAGCACATGGACGGCGGCGCGGTGGAGATCCCCAACGGGGTGGCGGTGGCGAAGTTCGCCGGGGTGCCGCCGCTGCCCGGCTGGCCGGGGGAGTGCGCGCCGGGCACCGGCGGCACGCTGGGTTTCCTGGGCCGGTTCACCGAGCCGCGCAAGGGCTTCCCGATCCTGCGGGACGCGTTCGTCGCGCTCGCGCCGCACCGCCCCGGGCTGCGCCTGCTGGTCGCCGGGCCGGGCGACGCCGACGAGCTGTACGGGCGGTTCCCGGCCGCCCTGCGCGACCGGGTCACGTTCCTCGGCCTGGTCTCCGAGGCGGACAAGGCACGCATGTTGCGCAGCGTGCACCTCTACGTCGCACCGAACACCGGCGGGGAATCCTTCGGGATGATCCTCACCGAGGCGCTGGCCGCCGGGACGACTGTGGTCGCCAGCGACCTGGACGCGTTCCGCCGGGTGCTCGACGGCGGCCGGGCCGGACAGCTGTTCCCGACCGGCGACGCGGCGGCGCTGGGCGGCGCGCTGTCCGAGCTGCTCGACGACGCCGGCCGCCGCGCCGGGCTGACCGCCTGCGGCGACCAGGTGGTGGCGAATTTCGACTGGCCCGTGGTTGCCCGCCGTGTTCTGGAGGTATACGCAGCCGCGATCGAGGCCACCGACGGCCGGGTCATGGACCAGGAGTGGGCGGGACTGGGCTGACCGGGGTGGCCGCTGCGGCCGCTGTGACGAGCGCGTCGACCGGTGCCCCGCGCCGGGCGGGCGGGATGAGGAGCAGCACTACGATGCCGGGCATGTGGTGGGTGGTGGGCGCGGTCGGTGTGCTCGGGCTGGTCTCGGCGTACCTGATCTGGACCTCCGGCCGGGTGCAGCGGCTGCAGGTCCGCGCGGACTCGGCGGCCCGCGCGCTGGAGGCGCACCTGCTGCGCCGCGCGGCCGCCGCCGCGGTCCTGGCCGAGCAGCGGTACGGCGTGGAGCTGTACGCCGCCGCCCGGATCGCGCTCGACGCCGCCCCGGAGGAGCGCGAGGCGGCCGAGAACGACCTGACCCGGCAGTTGCGGGCGGTGCGGCTGGATCCGGACGACCCGGGCTGCGCGGCGGTGATCGCGGCGAGCCGCCGGCTGGCGCTGGCCCGGCAGGTGCACACCGACCTGGTCCGGGACGCCCGATCGGCGCGCAGCCGCCCGGTGGTGCGGCTGTTCCGGATGGGGCGGGGGCGGGAGTGGCCCCGCTACTTCGACATCGACGATCCCACGCTGGCCTCCCCGGCGGACGTGACCACTGGCTGACCGCCGGTCGTGACCGGGGCCACACGGCAGGCCACCGGGGGTTCGATTGGCGCTCGGAGCGGCGTCGCGACGGTCGTAGCATTCCTGCGCAGTCACCTCCCGAGCACGCCGAGGAGCGATGTCCCGTGTCTGAGTCCGCAGCCCCGACCCCCGCCACCGCCGTCGGCACCGCCCGCGTCAAGCGCGGCATGGCCGAGATGCTCAAGGGCGGTGTGATCATGGACGTGGTCACCCCCGAGCAGGCGAAGATCGCCGAGGACGCCGGCGCGGTGGCTGTGATGGCGCTGGAGCGGGTGCCGGCCGACATCCGCGCGCAGGGCGGGGTGTCCCGGATGAGCGACCCGGACATGATCGACGGCATCATCTCCGCCGTCTCGATCCCGGTGATGGCCAAGGCCCGGATCGGCCACTTCGTCGAGGCGCAGATCCTCCAGGCGCTCGGCGTCGACTACGTCGACGAGTCCGAGGTGCTGACCCCGGCCGACTACGCCAACCACATCGACAAGTGGGCGTTCACCGTCCCGTTCGTGTGCGGCGCGACGAACCTGGGCGAGGCGCTGCGCCGGATCACCGAGGGCGCCGCGATGATCCGCTCGAAGGGTGAGGCGGGCACCGGTGACGTCTCCAACGCCACCACCCACATGCGCAAGATCCGGCAGGAGATCCGCCGGCTCCAGTCGCTGCCCGACGACGAGCTGTACGTGGCGGCCAAGGAGCTGCAGGCCCCGTACGAGCTGGTCAAGGAGGTCGCCGAGCAGGGCAAGCTGCCGGTCGTGCTGTTCACCGCGGGCGGCATCGCGACCCCCGCCGACGCGGCCATGATGATGCAGCTCGGCGCGGAGGGCGTCTTCGTCGGCTCGGGCATCTTCAAGTCCGGCAACCCGGCGCAGCGGGCCGCCGCGATCGTCAAGGCGACCACGTTCCACGACGACCCGGACGTGCTCGCCAAGGTGTCGCGCGGGCTGGGCGAGGCGATGGTCGGCATCAACGTCGACGAGATCCCGCAGCCGCACCGCCTCGCCGAGCGCGGCTGGTGAGCGAAAGGAAGGGCCCCCTGTTAACGCCTCCGGTAGAGGCGGGGCCCCTTGTTAACACCCCGGGAGGAGCGGCGTGACCGTACCGGTGATCGGCGTGCTCGCGCTGCAGGGCGACGTACGCGAGCACGTCGCGGCGCTGACCGGCGCGGGCGCCGACGCCCGGCCGGTGCGGCGCCCCGGCGAGCTGGACGCGGTCGACGGCCTGGTGGTGCCCGGCGGCGAGTCGACCACGATCAGCAAGCTGGTGGACATCTTCGAGATGCGCGAGCCGATCGACAAGCGGATCGCCGCCGGCATGCCGGTCTACGGCTCCTGCGCCGGCATGATCATGCTGGCCGTCGAGGTGCTGGACGGCCGCCCCGACCAGCGCGGCTTCGCCGGCGTCGACATGACGGTGCGGCGCAACGCGTTCGGCCGTCAGGTCGACTCGTTCGAGGCGCCGGTGGCGCTCACCGGCGTCGACGGCGGCCCGTTCCACGCCGTGTTCATCAGGGCGCCCTGGGTCGAGCGCGTCGGCCCCGACGTCGAGGTGCTCGGCCGGGTGACAGACGGCCCGGCCGCGGACCGGATCGTCGCGGTACGGCAGGGCAACCTGCTGGCCACCTCGTTCCACCCGGAGCTGACCGGCGACCTGCGCCTGCACCGCCACTTCGTGGAACTGGTCCGGGCGAGCCGCTGAGCGGCCGGTCCGTCCCTGATTGTGCCGGTTCGGGCGGCTCGGGGCGGGCCGCTGCCGTGCGGCGCGTGACAGTGACCCGGCCCCCGCCGGTAGGATTGCCGAGATTCGGCAGGGCCATCAGCCCGCCGCGGCTCCCAGCAGAGATCACGGCACCTCGGCGTCGGCGTGCGCCGGCGGGGGAGCGGGGCGTGTGGTGCGGTCGATGCAGACGGCGGGTAGCAACGGAGGTAACAGATGTCCGGCCACTCAAAGTGGGCGACGACCAAGCACAAGAAGGCGGTCATCGACGCCAAGCGCGGCAAGATGTTCGCCAAGCTGATCAAGAACGTCGAGGTGGCCGCCCGTACCGGCGGTGGTGACCCGGCCGGCAACCCGACTCTCTACGACGCCATCCAGAAGGCGAAGAAGAACTCGGTCCCGAACGACAACATCGACCGCGCGGTCAAGCGCGGCTCCGGCCTGGAGGCCGGCGGCGCCGACTGGCAGACGATCATGTACGAGGGTTACGGCCCGAACGGCGTGGCGATGCTGATCGAGTGCCTCACCGACAACCGCAACCGTGCCGCCACCGAGGTGCGCACCGCGCTGACCCGCAACGGCGGCTCGCTGGCCGACGCCGGCTCGGTGTCGTACATGTTCTCCCGCAAGGGCGTGGTGATCGTCCCCAAGGGCGGCACGACCGAGGACGACGTGATGATGGCAGTGCTCGACGCGGGCGCGGAGGAGGTCAACGACCTCGGCGAGGCGTACGAGGTGGTGTCCGAGCCGGGCGACCTGATCGCGGTCCGCACCGCGCTGCAGGACGCCGGCATCGAGTACGAGTCGGCCGAGTCCTCCCTCATCCCCAGCGTGAACGTGCCGCTGGACGAGGAGGGCGCGCGCAAGATCTTCAAGCTGATCGACGTGCTGGAGGACTGCGACGACGTGCAGAACGTCTACGCCAACTTCGACGTGTCCGACGAGGTGATGGCCGCGGTCGGCTGACCCCGGTCCGACGTGCCGAGCGCCGGCTCCCCGCTGCGGGGTGGCCGGCGCTCGGCGTATGCCGTCGTCAGCCGATCGGCTCGCGCTGCCGCCACGCCGCCCGCACCGAGGTCCGCCCGTTGGTGCGCAGCAGCGAGCCCTCGTAGACCCGGGCCCCGGCGAGCAGGAACCCGGCCGCCGCGAGCAGCAGCAGCGCCAGCGACACGAACGGCTCCCACGTCGCCGCGTCACCGGTGAACAGCCGTACCGGCATCGCTGTGGGCGCGGAGATCGGCAGGTACGACAGGACCCGCATCGCGGTGGCGTTGTCGTTGAGGAACACCACCGCGAAGAACGGCGCCATCACGGCGAGCTGCACCGGGGTGGACGCCCCGGCGATGTCCTCCTGCCGGTTCACCAGCGCACCGGCCGCCGCCCACATCGCCGCCAGCAGCAGGAAGCCGCACAGGAAGAACGGCACGAACCAGCCGATCGCGGGCGCGATCAGGCCCAGCAGGTCACCGCCGTCGGTCAGGCGCATCCCGATCAGCGCGACCGCCGCGATCAGCGTGATCTGCCCCAGCGCCAGCGCGCCCGCGGCGAGGATCTTGCCGGCCAGCAGCGCCCGGGCCGGCACGGCGGCCACCAGGATCTCCACGATCCGGGTCTGCTTCTCCTCGGTGACGCTCTGCGCGATCTGCAACCCGAACGTCTGGGACATGAAGAAGAAGACGAACGCGAAGGCGAACGGCACCAGGTACGCGACGAGTGGATCCACCGCGTCCGGGTCCAGCAGCTTCACCTGCGGGGCCGCGCTGAGCGCGGCGACCACGTCGTCCGGGGCCCGCTCGTCGGCGACCACCACCGGACCGGCCACCACCGCGGCGTCCGCGTCGCCGTCGCGTACCGCCTGCTCGGCGGCGCCGTCGTCGGCGACCAGCAGGACGTCCAGCCCGGCCGCGCGCAGCGGTTCGGCGCCGGCCGCGGTCACCGCCACCGTGGACGGGCCGCTGCTCAGCATCGCCGGCACCACGGTGGCCACGACGGCGAGCAGCAGGAAGATCAGCGTGCTGTAGAGGAACGTCTTGTCGCGGACCTTGACCTTGATCTCGCGGGCCGCGACCAGCCGGGTGGCCTGGAACGTGTTCACTGGTTGACCTCTCGGAAGATCTCGGCGAGGGACGGGGTGACCGGGCCGAACGCGCGTACCGGGCCGCGTTCCAGCGCCGCGCGCAGCACCGCCTGGTCGTCGGCGGGCGGGTCCACCTCGAACACGGCGCGCGCGCCGTCGAGGTCGACCAGCCGCACGCCGGGCTGGTCCCGCAGCCAGCCGGCGTCGCCGTCCACCACGAGCGAGAACCGGGGCAACGTGTACGCGGCGCGCAGCTCCTCGCGGGCGCCGGCGGCCCGGATCGTCCCGCCGGCGATGAGCACCAGGTCGTCGCAGAGCCGCTCCACCACGTCGAGCTGGTGGCTGGAGAACAGCACCGGCGCTCCGGCGGCGGCACGTTCCCGCAGCACCGCGACCACCATGTCGACGGCGAGCGGGTCGAGCCCGGAGAACGGCTCGTCCAGGATCAGCACCTCCGGGTCGTGCACCAGCGCGGCGGCGATCTGCGCGCGCTGCTGGTTGCCCAGCGACAGCGTCTCCAGCAGGTCGTCGGCCCGCTCGCCGAGACCGACCCGCTCCAGCAGCGCGTCGGTGCGGCGGCGCGCCCCGGCGGCGTCCAGCCCGTACAGGCGGCCGAGGTGGACCACCTGCTCGCGGGGCGTCATCTTCGGGTAGAGGCCGCGTTCCTCGGGCATGTAGCCGAACCGGGCCCGGTCCTCCCGGGTGAGCCGGTGTCCCCGCCAGGTGACCTGCCCGGCGTCCGGGGCGAGCACGCCGAGGATGATGCGCATGGTGGTGGTCTTGCCGGCGCCGTTGCCGCCGACGAACCCGGTCATGCGCCCGGCGGTCACGTCGAAGGAGACGTCTTTGAGCACCTGACGGCCGCCGAAGCTGCGGTCGACGCCGTCGAGGCGGAGCACGCTGGTCATGATCCCGACGCTACGGCCGGCGCCCGCACCCGTCGTCCCACCGCGGAACGATCACGTGGTCCGCCCTGCGGCGGATCGGCGTCATCCGCCGGGCCGGACCACCCCGTGCTCGTACGCGAACACCACCGCCTGCACCCGGTCACGCAGCCCCAGCTTGGCCAGGACGCGGCTGACGTGGGTCTTCACCGTCGCCTCGCCGACGCGCAGCACGTCCGCGATCTCGGCGTTGCTGGCGCCGCTCGCGACCAGCTCCAGCACCTCCCGCTCGCGCGGGGTCAGGTCCGCCGTCGCCGCGTCGTGCCGGGGGTCCGGCGGCGCCCCGCCGGGCCGGGCGAACGTGGAGATCACCCGCCGGGTCAGCGCCGGCGCGATCAGCCCTTCGCCGCGCGCCACCACCCGCACCGCCTCGACCAGGTCCTCCGGGGTGCCGTTCTTCAGCAGGAAGCCGCTCGCCCCGGCGCGCAGCGCCGCGAACAGGTAGTCGTCCCGGTCGAACGTGGTGAGGATCAGCACCGCCGGGCCGCCCGGCGTCGAGTCGGCGGTGATCCGGCGCGTGGCCTCCAGCCCGTCGAGCACCGGCATCTCCACGTCCATCAGCACCACGTCCGGCCGCAGCGCGGACGCCATCGACACGGCGCGCTGCCCGTCGGCGGCCTCGCCGACCACCTCGATGTCGTCCTCGACCTCCAGGATGACCCGGAAACCGGTCCGGACCAGGTGCTGGTCGTCGACGAGCAGCACCCGTACCGGCGCGTTCACGCCGCCCGCCCGGCGGCCTCGACCGGCAGCGGCATGCGGGCCCGGACCCGGAACCCGCCGCCGGGGCGCGGCCCGGCCTCCACCTCACCGCCGTGGGCGGCGACCCGCTCCCGCATGCCGATCAGGCCGAGCCCGGTCCCGGCCGCCGGCGCGCCGCCCTGCCCGTCGTCGCTCACGTCGATCTCCAACTCCCTCGCCAGATAGCGGATGCGCACGTCCAGCGTGGTGGCGTGGGCGTGCTTGACCACGTTCGTCACCGCCTCCTGGACGATCCGGTACGCGGCCTGCGACACCGAGCGCGGCAGCGGCACCGGCTCCCCGTACACCCCGAGGTCGGCCCGTAGCCCGGTCTCCCGGGCCCGGTCGACGAGCGCGCGGACCTGGTCGATGCCGGCGGTGTCCTCCGGCGCGGTGACCGCGCCGGCCGCGGCGTCCGGGTCGCGCAGCACGCCGAGCATCCGGCGCAGCTCGTCGACGGAGGTGCGGGCCGTCTGCTCGATGGCGGCCAGCGCGGTACGCGCCTTGTCCCGGTCCCGGTCGAACACGCGCCGGCACGCGGCGGCCTGCACGCCCATCACCGACACGTGGTGGGCGACCACGTCGTGCAGTTCGCGGGCGATGCGGACCCGCTCGCCCATCACCGCGCGCTCGCGCGCCTCCGCCTGGGAGCGGCGCAGCTGCTCGGCCTGTTCGCGTAGCTCGTGCCGGCGGCGCGCGGCCACCCAGGCGGTCTGCCCGGAGTAGTAGGCGAAGCCGAAGAACAGCACGTTGTAGAGCACACCGTTCACCACTGCGGCGAGAACCGGCGGCACCGGGCCGGCGGCGTCGGCGAAGGAGGCAGCGGAGATCTGGTCGGCCCGCAACGCGAGGGACAGCCAGAGCCACGCGAACATCGCGACGATGATGCCGGCCCGCAGCCGCCCGGCCAGCCGCCGGTCGGTGCCCCACGCGCCGAGCGTGAACAGGGCGGCGAACAGCGCGCCCGACGGGATCTGGGCCAGCGGGACCGCCCGGGCCTGCCCGGCGACGAAGGCGACGGCCACGATCACCGCGACGGTGGCGGGCCAGCGCCGCCGTACGGCCAGCGGGGCGGTCACCGCGACGGTCCACCAGACCTGCTCGGCGACGCTCGGCGGCGGCCCGAGCAGGAACGCCCCGGTGCTGTACGCCAGGGTCAGCTCGAACAGGGCCAGCACGGTGACCGCGAGCCCGACCCAGAGGTCGGCGCGGAACTGCGCCGCCGTGGGAGCCGGCCGGCGCCAGGCGGTGGTGGGTGCGGTGCTCACCGTACGACCATGCCACCGACCGGGCCGTCGCGGTGGCCGGGGCGTAATCGGGTGGGCCGGACGACAGTGCCGACGTAGCCTGCCGGGGTGTTCGTGCCTGATCTGCCGTTGCGTACCGAGCGTCTGCTGCTGCGCGCCTTCACCGCCGCCGACCTCGCCGTGGTCCGGGACTACCGGGGCCGCCCGGAGGTCACCCGCTACCTCTACCACGAGCCGTACGACGACGGCGCCGCCCGGGCCGCGATCGAGCGGCTGGTCCGGCGGACCGCGCTGCGCGCCCCCGGCGACGTGCTCAACCTCGCCGTGACGGTCGCGGACACCGGCGAGTTCGTCGGCGACGTGCTGCTGAGCTGGACCAGCGGGGAGCACCGGCAGGGCGAGATCGGGTACGTGGCGCATCCCGCGCACACCGGCCGCGGGTACGTCACCGAGGCGGCCCGGGAACTGCTGCGGATCGGCTTCGACGGGCTGGGCCTGCACCGGATCGTCGGCCGGCTGGACGCCCGCAACACCGCCTCGGCCCGGTTGCTGGAGCGGCTCGGCATGCGCCGGGAGGCGCACCTGCGGGAGAACGAGTTCGTCAAGGGGGAGTGGACCGACGAGGTGGTCTACGCGCTGCTGGCCCGGGAGTGGCGGGCGGCGGCCTGACTGCCCGCGTACCCGGAAGGGCCCGGCACGCCCTCGACGGGGCGTGCCGGGCCGGGCGTGGCTCAGGTGGCGCGGGCGGCCTTGACCGCGCTGTCGATCACGTCCCAGATCGCGACCAGCACGACCACCGCGCCCGCCACCCGGGCGAACTCGACGGTGCCGCCGTCGCGCAGCCAGGCGAACCGCTCGACCAGCTCCGGGTTGAGCAGCCGGTCGGTGGCGAGCAGCCAGAGCACCGGGGCGGCGAAGGCGACGTTGAGCACCGCGTTGACCGCCACCAGCGGCCAGGTCCACCGGCCGGACCGGTACTTGGCGATCTCCAGGCCGACGGTGGCCAGCAGCACCACGATCAGGGCGGGCAGCCAGAAGCTCCAGAGCGCCGGGTCGAGCGCCGGCAGCCGGGTGCCGTCGTCGGTGGTCCAGCGCTGGAAGTGCTGGCCGATCAGGAGGCCGATGGTGGCGAGCAGGAACACCACCGAGGCGATGCTGTCGGAGTGGCTGATCTGCCGTTCCCGGGTCTCCTCGGGAAGCTGTTCGACTGTCCACTCGGGCAGGCCGAGCGGCGTGCGGGTGCGTTCCAGCACGGCGAACACCAGCGTCACCCAGAACGCGATCTGCACCGCGGTCTGCATCGCGGCCACGACCGCCGTGCCGATCGCCGCGCCCGGCTCGCCGTCGACGAGCGCCTTGGTGAGGCCGGAGAGCACGCCGACGATCGCCGGGATCCAGGTGAGCAACAGCCGCAGCAGCCGCCACCAGGTCAGGTAGTAGCGCGGGCCGATGAGTTGCAGCGTGCGGTCGCTGTAGCGGGCCGCGAGCTTCTCCGGGTGGCCCAGCTCGGTGAGCACCTCCCGCTCGGCGGAGGCGTGGTCCTGCCCGCCCGAGGTCCGGTCGTCGATCATGTCGGCGATGGAGCCGCGCAGTTCCTCGGCGAGTTCCAGGCGGCGCTGCGCGGGCACGGCCCGCATGGTGGCGGCGACGTAACGGTCGGTCAGGGAACTCATCGTTCCGCTCCTTCGATCAGGTCGGTGACGGACGCCCGCACCGCGGTCATGTCGTCGAGCAGGCGGTTCAGGACGGCCTCGCCGTCGTCGCTGGTCCGGTAGAACTTGCGCGGCCGGCTCTCCTCGGTGTTCCACTCGCTGGTCAGCAGGCCCTGGTCCTCCAGCCGGCGCAGCAGCGGGTAGAGCGTGTTGGCGTCGACCGCGAAGCCGTGCGCGGCCAGCCGTTGCAGCAGGGCGTATCCGTAGTCGGGGCGGCGCAGGGCGACCAGGCTGGCCACCACGACAGTGCCGCGCCGTAGCTCCTGGAGGTGGGTCCGGAGGACCTCTTCGCTGACCATGTCCAACACGATAGTGTGTGCCACACACCATTGCAATAGAGAAGAACATCGCGTGCCGCACACCGGCCCGCCGGAGAGACCCGGGCCACCCTCGGCGCGGACGGTGGAGCCCGCACGATCACCTCGGTAGGGTGGGTCGGTCGACTCCGACGCAGCTTGATCCACAACCCGGGGGGCGCCACGCATGGGCGATTCGTTCGCGCATCTGCACGTACACACCGAGTACTCGATGCTCGACGGGGCGGCCCGGCTCAAGGACCTCTTCGCCGAGGCGGCGCGGCTCGGCATGCCGGCGGTGGCGATCACCGACCACGGCAACATGCACGGCGCGAACGACTTCTACAAGCAGGCCATGGACGCCGGGGTCAAGCCCATCCTCGGCGTCGAGGCGTACGTCGCGCCGGAGTCGCGCTTCCACAAGGCCCGGGTCAAGTGGGGGCGCCCCGAGCAGAAGAGCGACGACGTCTCCGGCAACGGCGCGATCACCCACATGACCATGTGGGCGAAGAACCGCGACGGCCTGCACAACCTGTTCAAGCTCAACTCCCGCGCCTCCATGGAGGGCCACTACGTGAAGTGGCCCCGGATGGACATGGAGCTGATCGCCGAGCACGCCCAGGGCATCATGGCCACCACCGGCTGCCCGTCCGGCGCGGTGCAGACCCGGCTGCGGCTCGGCCAGTTCGACGAGGCGCTCAAGGTCGCCGCCGCGTACCAGGACATCTTCGGCAAGGACAACTACTTCCTGGAGATCATGGACCACGGCCTCGACATCGAGCGTCGGGTCCGCGAGGGGCTCACCGAGATCGCCCGCAAGCTCGACATCCCGCCGGTGGTCACGAACGACTCGCACTACACCCACGAGGCGCAGGCCGAGGCGCACGACGTGCTGCTCTGCGTACAGACCGGCAGCAACGTCGCCGACCCCAACCGGTTCCGCTTCGAGGGCGGCGGCTACTTCGTCAAGTCCGCCGACCAGATGCGCGCGGTCGACTCATCCGAGCTGTGGCAGCAGGGCTGCCGCAACACGCTGCTGGTGGCCGAGAAGGTCGACCCGGCCGGCATGTTCACGTTCCACAACCTGATGCCGCGGTTCCCGATCCCCGAGGGCGAGACCGAGGAGTCCTGGTTCCGCAAGGAGACGTTCGCCGGGCTGAAGCGCCGCTTCCCCAACGGCATCCCCGAGGGCCACGTCGTCCAGGCCGAGTACGAGCTGGGCGTCATCATCCAGATGGGCTTCCCGTCGTACTTCCTCGTGGTCGCCGACTTCATCCAGTGGGCCAAGAGCCAGGGCATCGCGGTCGGCCCCGGGCGTGGCTCGGCGGCCGGCTCGCTCGTGGCGTACGCGCTCGGCATCACCGACCTCGACCCGATCCCGCACGGCCTGATCTTCGAGCGGTTCCTCAACCCCGAGCGCGTCTCCATGCCCGATGTCGACATCGACTTCGACGAGCGCCGGCGCGGTGAGGTCATCAAGTACGTGACCGACAAGTGGGGCGAGGACAAGGTCGCGCAGATCGCCACGTTCGGCACGATCAAGGCGAAGGCCGCGATCAAGGACTCGGCCCGGGTGCTCGGCTACCCGTACGCGGTCGGCGACCGGATCACCAAGGCCATGCCCCCGGCGGTGATGGGCAAGGACATCCCGCTGTCCGGCATCTTCGACCCGAAGCACCCCCGCTACGCCGAGGCGGGCGAGATCCGTGGCCTCTACGAGTCCGACCCGGACGTCAAGAAGGTCATCGAGACCGCCAAGGGCATCGAGGGCCTGATCCGGCAGACAGGTGTGCACGCCGCCGGCGTCATCATGTCCGCCGAGCCGATCATCGAGCACATCCCGCTCATGCGGCGCGACTCCGACGGCGTCATCATCACGCAGTTCGACTACCCGACCTGCGAGTCGCTCGGGCTGCTGAAGATGGACTTCCTCGGCCTGCGCAACCTGACGATCATCGACGACGCGGTGAAGAACATCCAGCTCAACCACGGCCGGGAGCTGGACCTGCTCGGCCTGCCGCTTGATGACAAGCAGGCGTACGAGCTGCTGGCCCGCGGCGACACGCTCGGCGTGTTCCAGCTCGACGGCGGGCCGATGCGCTCGCTGCTGCGGCTGATGAAGCCGGACAACTTCGAGGACATCTCCGCCGTCCTGGCGCTCTACCGGCCCGGCCCGATGGGCGTGGACTCGCACACCAACTACGCGCTGCGCAAGAACGGCCTCCAGGAGATCACCCCGATCCACCCGGAGCTGGAGGAGCCGCTGCGCGAGATCCTCGCGCCCACCTACGGCCTGATCGTCTACCAGGAGCAGGTGCAGCGCGCCGCGCAGATCCTCGCCGGCTACACGCTCGGCCAGGCCGACCTGCTGCGCCGGGCGATGGGCAAGAAGAAGAAGGAGATCCTGGACAAGGAGTTCATCCCGTTCCGGGACGGCTGCCGCGAGCGCGGCTACTCCGACGAGGCCATCCAGGCCGTGTGGGACGTGCTGGTGCCGTTCGCCGGCTACGCCTTCAACAAGGCCCACTCCGCCGCGTACGGCCTGGTCTCCTACTGGACCGCGTACCTCAAGGCGCACTACCCGGCCGAGTACATGGCCGCCCTGCTCACCTCCGTCGGTGACGACAAGGACAAGATGGCGATGTACCTGTCCGAGTGCCGCCGGATGCGCATCCAGGTGCTGCCGCCGGACGTCAACACCTCGGCCGGGCCGTTCACCCCGGTCGGCGAGGAGATCCGCTTCGGTCTCGGCGCGGTACGCAACGTCGGCGCGAACGTGGTCGCCTCGATCATGCGGTGCCGCGAGGAGAAGGGCGACTACGCCGACTTCTACGACTTCCTGTCCAAGGTCGACGCCGTGGTCTGCAACAAGAAGACAATCGAATCGCTGATCAAGGCCGGGGCGTTCGACGCGCTCGGCCACCCGCGCAAGGGCCTGCTCGCAGTGCACGCCGACGCCATCGACGCGTACGCCGACGTCAAGCGCAAGGAGGCGGTCGGCCAGTACGACCTGTTCGGCGCGGGCTTCGGCGAGTCCGAGACCGGCGGCACCACCACCGTCATGCCGGTCATCGGCGAGGGGGAGTGGGACAAGCGCGACAAGCTCGCGTTCGAGCGCGAGATGCTCGGCCTGTACGTCTCCGACCACCCGCTGTTCGGTCTGGAACACGTGCTCGGCGCGGCGGCGGACACCACCATCGCCGCGCTGTCGGAGGAGGGCACGGTGCCCGACGGCGCGGTGGTCACCCTGGCCGGCATCCTCTCCGGCGTGCAGCGCCGGGTCACCAAGCAGGGCCGGGCGTGGGCGTCGGCCACCCTGGAGGACCTGGCCGGCGGCGTGGAGACGCTGTTCTTCCCGAACACGTACGAGGTGATCGGCCAGTACATCGCCGAGGACGCGATCGTGGTGGTCAAGGGCCGGGTGGACCGGCGCGACGACACCCCGCGCATCATGGCGATGGACATGTCCATGCCGGACGTCACCAGCAACCCGGCGAACAAGCCGGTCACGCTCACCATCCCGGTGCACCGCTGCACGCCGCCGCTGGTGGAACGGCTCAAGGAGACGCTGGTGCTGCATCCCGGCGACACCGAGGTGCACGTCAAGCTGCTCAACGGCGGCAAGGTCACCACGCTGCGCCTCGGCCCGTTCCGGGTCGCGCCGACCACTGCGTTGATGGGTGACCTGAAGAGCGTGCTCGGCCCGGCCAACGTGAGCTGACCGGGCCGAGCGGGGACGTGCCGGCTAGACGCGGGTGACGCGGACGGCGTCGGCGATCACGTACCCGGTGCTGCCGGACCACCTGCTGACACCGACCTTGTCGGCGTCACCGGCGGCCAGGGTGAAGGTGCCCAGTGACCGCCACGCACCGCCGTTGGCGCCCTGGTTCACCGCTACCGTCTGGTTGCCGCTCGTCGTCGCGACGATGTACGGCGTGGAGGTGTTGTAGCCGGCGACGGCCGGATACCAGACCTCCACCCGGTAGGTGGCCGTCGCCGGGATGTTCACCTTGTACCAGGCGGTGTCGCTGGCCGCGACGGGGTTGGCGTACCGGTAGTCGGCACCGTAGCGCTGCGCCGAGTACGTCGAGGTGCCCCAGTTGGCGCTCGCGGTGAACCGGCCGGCGGTGGTGTTGTCCACGATCGTCGACCAGGCGGTCGGCGGGGGAGTGGTGCCGCCGGTGACGAGCTGCATGTAGTAGGTCCAGTTCCAGTTCGACCCCGGGTCGGTGTGCGTGGCGCCCGGCACCTGGTTGTGCCCGATGATGTTGGTGCGGGTCTTCGGGATGCCGTACTTGTCGCACAGGTACCGGGTCAGCGCCGCCGACGACCGGTACATCGCGTCGGTGTACCAGGAGGCGTTGTCGACGTACCCCTCGTGCTCGATGCCGATCGACTGGGTGTTGTAGGTCCAGTTGCCGGCGTGCCAGGCGATGTCCTTGTCCCGCACCATCTGGGTCACCGCGCCGTCGGAGGAGCGGAGCAGGTAGTGCGCGCTGGTGCCGGCGGCGGCGTTCTGGAACCAGCTGATCGAGCCGGCGTAGCTGCCCTGCATGGTGTGGATGACGATGTAGTTGATCGGGTACGCCGACTCGCGGCTGGAGACCGTGTAGTTGGACGAGTTGGCGGGCACCCATGCGGCCGGGCCGTAGTCGGTGCTCAGGGTGCCGAAGTCGCCGGTGCCCAGCGGCGCCACGTCGGCGTACCGGCCCCGCTGCGGCGCGACCGGACGGCCGTCCACGCTGACCTCGCCGCCGGCGGTGGTAGCGATGAAGCCCCGGGCGAGCAGGTCGTACACGGCGTCCGCGTACAGCCGGGCGGTGGCCGCGTCCGTCGAGCCGCCGTAGCGGGCGATCGGGACGTACCACTGGTTGACGTCGTCGCGCTGCGCCGCGGTCAGCCCGGCCTCGTCGGCGTAGGAGCGCAGCACGGCCGCCGCGCCGGCCACGTTCGCCGCGTCCCGGGTACGCAGCTCGGCCCGGTCCAGCCGGGTCCGGCGTGCGGCCTCGTCCAGCGTCCGTACCTTCGGGTTGCTGGTCAGGTGCATCACGCCGTATCCGCCGGAGGCGCTGGGCTGCCCGCCGTGACCGTCCAGGCGAGTCTCGGCGTACCCGAGCGCGGCGAGCAGGTCGCGCGGCACGTCGGAGCCGGCGGCGGCCCGGTCGAAGGCCGCGGCGAGCGGTGGCGCGGCGAGCGGCTGAGCGCCGTGCGCAGGCGCGGCGTGGGCCGGCTGGCCGGTCAGGCCGATCATGAGGATCACGGCGCCGCCGAGCAGGTGGCTCACCCGGCGCGAGGGTCTCCGAACTGTCACGTCACTCCTCGTCGACTGCATGGGGCGACTGGCTCCCGTCGTCGGTTCGCCGCACCTTATAGCGTGACGTTCGTCTATGTCGATACCTTGCGTCGAAGGGCGGTTTCGTGAAGACTTCCTTCAGATGCGGAGCTGTCCCCGTACCGTCGCGGTCTTGCCCGCCGCGCCGCGGCCGGGCAGCATCGTGCGGATGCCGCCCACCGACCTGCTGCTCGTCCGTGACCTGGTGCCCGACTTCCTGGCCTGCGCCGAACGGTCCGGCCCGCCGGAGCCGTGGACCTCCCGCTACCTGGCCGGGCACCCGGACGTGGTCCGGGCGCTGCGCCGCGACGGCGGCTGGTCCGACGCCGCCGGCGTGGCCGCCGCCCTGGACGGGCTCCGCGACCGCGCCACCGAGCTGGCGGCACGAGCCGAGACGGTACGCGCGCTGCTGCCCGGCGGCGTCGCGGCGGTGGCGGACGCGCTGGGCTGGTCCGGCGACGGCGGGCCGGTCGAGTGCGTGGTGCTGGTCGGGCGCAACCGGGCCAACGGCTGGGCCGGTGAGCTGAACGGCAGGTACGCGCTCTTCCTCGCCGTGGAACAGCTCGGCCCGCCCGAGGATCTCGACCTGCTGGTGCGGCACGAGGCCGCGCACGTGGTGCACGACCGCGGCGCCGCGATCCGCGACTGGCCCGAGTACGGGGTGGCGAACGCCCTGTTCACCGAAGGGCTCGCCACCCAGGTGACGGCGGAGCTGGACCCCGGGCGGCCGGACGAGGAGTACCTCTGGTTCGGCCGGCCCGGCCACCGGCAGTGGCTCGACGAGTGCCGCCGCCGGTGGCCGGAGATCCTGCGCCGGGTCCGCGCCGACTTCGACGCCACCGACGTCGAGCACCACGCCCCGTACTTCCTGATGCGGGACTCGCCGCTGGCCGACGGCCTGCCCAAGCGGTGCGGCTACCTGGTCGGCCTGACCGTGGTACGACACCTGCGCCGCCACCACTCCCTGCGAGACCTGGCCACCTGGCCCCTGCCCCGGGTCCGCGAGGAGCTCACTGCCGCACTCCCCGACCTCCCCCCACCCCCCTGACCCTCCCCACCCCACCGCGTCGATCATGAAGTTGACGGCACCTGACGTCCGATTTGTCGCCGCCAACTTCATGATCGACGGGACGGGGAGTTGGCGCGTTGGTGCTCCCGCCTGGCCCCGTGATCTTGCACGTTCCGCCCCTCGCCCTCGTTCCGCCGCGCGATTTTGTACATCTCGCCGTCCCCAACGCCCTCGTTCTGCCGCGATCTTGCAGCTTCGGCCCCACCGAGGGCCTGTTTGCCCCGATTCGCCGGGGCCGAAAGTGCAAGATCGCCGGGGTCGGGCGGGCCGCGCGGGGGCGGGGGCGGGGGCGGGCGGGGTGGGCGGTGCGGGGGCCACGGGGGTGGGATTGGTGGTGTCGGGGGTGGGGTGGGGGTGGTTAGCGTCGGGGGCATGGAGCTGGAGCAGGCACGGAAGTTGTGGCAGCCGGAACCGGGCTGGTTGAACACCGCCACCTACGGGCTGCCGCCCGAGCCGGTGTGGGACGCCGTGCAGCGGGTGCTCGCCGACTGGCGGGGCGGACGGGTGTCGTTCGAGGTGTGGGACGAGTCGGTGGACCGGTCCCGGGCCGCGTTCGCCCGGCTGACCGGCGTGGACGCCGCCGACGTGAGCATCGGTTCCGCCGTGTCGCAGCTGGTCGCGCCGATCGCGGCGAGCCTGCCGGAGGGTGCGACTGTGGTGGTGCCCGAGAGCGAGTTCACCTCGATCCTGTTCCCCTGGCTCGTCCAGCAGGAGCGCGGGGTGCGGGTCCGCACCGTGCCGCTGGCCGGCCTGGTCGACGCGATCGACGCCGGCACCGACCTGGTGGCGTTCAGCGTGGTGCAGTCCGCCGACGGCGTCGTGGCCCCGTACGACGAGATCGTCGCGGCGGCCCGCGCGCACGGCGCCGTCGTGGTGGTCGACGCCACGCAGGCGTGCGGGTGGCTGCCGTTCGCCGCGGACCGGGCGGACGCGGTGGTGGTCGGTGCGTACAAGTGGTTGATGGCGCCGCGCGGCGCGGCCTTCGCCTACCTGGCGCCGGAGCTGCGCGAGCGGATTCGCCCGGACGCGGCCGGGTGGTTCGCGGGCAAGGACCCGCACGCCTCCTACTACGGACTGCCGCTGCGCCTGGCCGACGACGCCCGGCGCTTCGACATCTCCCCGTCCTGGCTGTGCTACGTCGGGGCCGCGCCCGCGCTGGAGCTGCTCGCCGACCTCGATCCGGAGGAGGTGCGCGCGTACGACGTGGGGCTGGCCAACCGGTTCCTGACCGGGCTGGGCCGCCCGCCCGGCGACAGCGCGATCGTCTCCGTGGACGTGCCGGACGCGCAGGAACGGCTGGCCCGCGCCGGGGTGCGCGCGGCGGTCCGGGCGGGCCGGGTCCGCGCCTCGTTCCACCTGTACACGACCGAGGAGGACGTGGACCGGGCGGTCGAGGCGCTGACCGGCTGACGGCTCCGCCCGGCGACCGCCCAGGCCACTCAGGCCGCCCAGGCCACTCAGGCCAGGTGGCCGCCGATCTTCGTGTAGCCGCGTAGCAGGTCCCGGGAGATGATCAGCCGCTGCATCTCGTCGGTGCCCTCGAAGATCCGGTACAGCCGGACCTGCCGGTACCAGCGTTCGATCGGCAGCTCGCGGGTGTAGCCCATGCCGCCGTGGATCTGCAGCGCCCGGTCCACCACCCGGTTGACCATGCCGGCGCCGTAGAGCTTGCCCATCGAGGAGGCGTGCCGGGGGTCGAGGCCCTGGTCGACCGTCCAGGCCGAGCGCAGGATCAGCCAGCGGGCCGCCTCCAGTTCGGTCTCCGAGTCGGCGATCATCCACTGGATGGCCTGGTTGGTGGCGATCGGCGCGCCGAACGTCTCCCGCGTGTTGGCGTGGTCGATCGCCATCTGGAGGACTCGTTCGGCGATGCCGACGGCGTGCGACGGGATGGTGTAGCGGCCCTTGCCGATCCACTCCATGCCGAGCGTGAAGCCCTGCCCGATCTCGCCGAGGATGTTGCGGTGCGGCACCCGTACGCCGTCGAAGATCAGCGAGGCCGGGCCGCCCTCGCCCATGGTCTGGATGAACTCCGAGCGCCAGCCCATCGCGCGGTCCACCAGGAAGGCGGTGGCGCCGCCGCGGCGGGCGCCCTTCTCCGGGTCGGTCACGGCGACCACGATGGCGAAGTCGGCGTCGTTGCCGTTGGTGATGAACGTCTTCTCGCCGTCGAGGATCCAGTCGTCGCCGTCGCGGCGGGCGCGCAGCTTGATGTTCGCCGCGTCGGAGCCCGCGCCGGGCTCGGTGATGGCGAAGCAGGAGATCCGTTCCCCCTCGATGGTGGGGATGAGGAACTCGCGCTTCTGCTCCTCGGTGGCGTGGAACAGGATGTTGTCGGCTTCGCCGCCGAACCGGAACGGCACGAAGGTGCGGCCCAGCTCGGTCCAGATCAGCGACTGCATGACCGCCGGCAGCGCCATGCCGCCGTACTCCTCCGGGGTGGCCAGCCCCCAGAAGCCGAACTTCTTCGCCTTGAGCTGCAGTTCGCGCAGCTCGGAGCGGTCGAGGCCGGGCTGGTGGGCGCGCTCGCGGCGCAGCACCTCCGCCTCCAGCGGCATCACCTCGCGGGTGACGAACGTGCGAACGGTGTCCCGGATCGCGCGTTCCTCGTCGGACAGTGCGAAGTCCACGGTTCCCCCTCAGGTCGACTGGCTATAAACTAGCGCTGGAAGTTTTCCCGCGTCCAGACCCGATGTCGAAAGGAGGATGATGATCAGGTGCCCCGACCCCGACAGGCCCTGCTCACCCGCGACCGGATCGTCGAGACCGCGCTGGCGCTGATCGACGCCGACGGGCTGGACGCGCTCTCCACCCGGCGGCTCGCCGCCGCGCTGGGCGTACGCGGCCCCTCGCTCTACAACCACTTCGCCACCAAGGAGGAGATCCTCGACGCGGTGGCCGACGGCGTCGCGGCGACCGTGGACATCGGCGTCTTCGACGAGTACGAGTGGCTCGACGCGCTCGGCCGCTGGGCGCGCTCGTACCGGGCCGCGCTGGCCGCGCACCCGAACATCGTGCCGTACCTGGCGCAGGGGCCGGGCCGCCGTCCGGCCGCGCTCGCCATGGCCGACGCGGTCTACGGCGCGCTGGTCCGGGCCGGCTGGCCGCCCGCGCGGGCCACCCACATCGGGGCCGCGATGCGCTACTTCGTGGCCGGGTCCGCGCTCGGCTCGTTCGCCCGCGGCTTCGTCGAGGACCCCTCGCTCTACGCCGCGCACCCGCACCTCAACCAGGCGCACCGCCTCGCCGGCCACCAGCGCAGCGTGGACGAGGGGGCGTTCGCGCTCGGCCTGGACGCGCTGCTGCACGGCCTCGCCGCCGAGTACGCGGCCACCGTCGCCCCGCTGGAACGGGTCGGCGGTCCGGAGTAGCGTCCAAACTCCCACCGCTAGTTTCCACCGCCGCCCCCGAAGGACGCCATGGATCTCGCCGCCGCCCCGCCCGCCCTGCTGACGCGCCGCCACCTGCACATCGCCGGTGACTGGGCCGACCCGTCGTCGGACGACACCGTCCCGGTGGAGAACCCGGCCACCGCGAGCATCATCGGCGAGGTGCCGGCCGGTACGCCGGCCGACGTGGACCGCGCGGTCGCCGCCGCCCGCGCCGCGTTCCCCGGCTGGGCCGCAACCGCCCCCGAGCAGCGGGCCGCGCACCTGGACCGGCTGCACACCGCGCTCGCCGCGCGCGCCGACGAGATCGCCCGCACCGTGGCCACCGAGCTGGGTACCCCGCTCAAGCTCGCCACCCGCGTCCAGGCCGGGCTGCCGCTCAAAGTGCTGCGGAGCATGGTCGACCTGGCCGCCCGCCCGGCCGCCGAGCACACGGTCGGCAACTCGCTCGTCGTCCGCGAGCCGGTCGGGGTGGTCGGCGCGATCACCCCGTGGAACTACCCGCTGCACCAGGTGGTCGCGAAGGTCGCGCCCGCGCTCGCCGCCGGGTGCACAGTGGTGCTCAAGCCCAGCGAGTTGACGCCGCTCACCGCGTACCTGCTGTTCGACGCGATCACCGACGCCGGCCTGCCGCCCGGCGTGGTGAACCTGGTGCCCGGCACCGGCCCGGTGGTCGGCGAGGCGCTGGCCGCGCACCCCGACGTCGACCTGGTCTCGTTCACCGGCTCCACCGCCACCGGCCGGCGCATCGCCCACCTGGCCGCCGAGCGGATCGCCCGGGTGTCGCTGGAACTCGGCGGCAAGTCCGCGAACATCGTCCTGGCCGACGCCGATCTGCCCACCGCGGTCAAGGTCGGCGTCGGCAACGCGCTGCTCAACTCCGGGCAGACCTGCACCGCCTGGACCCGGATGCTCGTACACCGCGACCGCTACGACGAGGCCCTGGACCTGGTCGCGGCGGCGGTGGCCGGCTACCGGCTCGGCGACCCCTTCGACCCGGCCACCCGGCTGGGCCCGCTCGCCTCCGCCGCGCAGGCCCGGCGGGTACGCGACCACGTGGACCGGGCGCTCGCCGACGGCGCCCGGCTCGTCGCCGGCGGACCGGACGCGCCGCTGCCGCCGCAGGGGCACTTCGTCGCGCCCACCGTCTTCGCCGACGTGCACCCGGACAGCGCGCTCGCCCAGGAGGAGGTGTTCGGCCCGGTGCTCGCGGTGATCCCGTTCGCCGACACCGACGAGGCGGTCGCCATCGCCAACAACTCCCGGTACGGGCTGGCCGGCGCGGTCTGGTCCGCCGACCCCGACGCGGCGCTGGCGGTGGCCCGGCGGATGCGTACCGGTCAGGTGGACGTCAACGGCGGCGCGTTCAACCCGCTCGCCCCGTTCGGCGGCTACAAGCAGTCCGGCCTCGGCCGGGAACTGGGCGCGTACGGCGTGGAGGAGTTCACCGAGCTGAAGGCGATCCAGCGGTGAGGGCGCTGGTGGTACGCGGCCGGGGCGAGACCCCGGCGGTCGAGGAGGTACGCCTGCCCGCGCCCGGCCCGGGCGAGCTGCGGGTACGCATCCGCGCCGCCGGCATCTGCCACTCCGACCTGGCCATGGTGGACGGCACGCTGGCGCCCGCGTACCCGCTGGTGCTGGGCCATGAGGCGACCGGCGTGGTGGCCGAGGCCGGGCCGGACACGACGATCGCGGTCGGCACGCCAGTGGTGCTCAACTGGGCGCCGGCCTGCCGGGACTGCTGGCACTGCCGGCACGGTGAGCCGTGGCTCTGCGCGGCCAATCCCAACCCGTCGACACCCCGGGGTGAGACGGCCGCCGGTGAGCCCCTCGCGGTCACGCTCGGGCTCGGCGCGCTCGCCGAGGAGGTGGTGGTGCCGCAGCGCGCCGCCGTACCGGTGCCGGCCGGGCTGCCGCCGGAGCAGGCCGCGGTGCTGGGCTGCGCGGTGCTCACCGGCGTCGGCGCGGTCCGCAACACCGCGCGGGTCGCGCCCGGCGAGTCGGTAGCGGTGATCGGGCTCGGCGGGGTGGGCCTGGCCGTGCTGACCGCCGCGCGGCGGGCCGGCGCGTCGCCGATCCTCGCCGTCGACGTGGTGGAGGCCAAGCGGGACCTGGCGCTCGCGGCCGGGGCCACCGACTTCCTGCGCTCCGACGACACGCTGGGCAAGCAGATCCGGGCGCGCACCGACGGGCGCGGCGTGGACCACGCCTTCGAGTGCGTCGGCCGGTCCGCCACCATCCGCGCCGCCTGGCGGGCGACGCGGCGCGGGGGAGCGGTCACAGTGGTCGGCATGGGCGGCAAGGACGACATGCTCAGCCTCTCCGCGCTGGACATCTTCCACTCCGCCCGCACGCTGCGCTCCTCGGTGTACGGCTCGACCGACCCGGACCGGGAGGTGCCGGAGCTGGCCGCCGCGCTCGCCGCCGGTGATCTCGACCTCGGCCCGCTGGTGAGCGGCACGGTGCCGCTGGCGGAGGCGCCCGAGGCACTCTCGCGGCTGTCCCGTGGCGAGGGCGCCCGCTGGGTGGTGACCTTCCCGGACTGACCGGCCGATCCGGATCCGCCGTCGGCGCATCCGGATCGGCCGGTGCGAGCGAACCCCTGGGTAGGAGAGCTACCCGGGGGTACGTCCGTTGCTGACCGAGAACATGCCGGCCGGGGCCGCCGAGACGGCCCGCAAACGGCTGACCGCCGCCGCCGAGGACCTGGACGACAACCAGGTCGCCGGGCTGCTGCTCGACCTGGCCGCCGAGGCCGGCGTGGTGCCCGCCTGGGAACAGGTCTGCCTGCCGCTGCTCGGCTCGCTGCGCGGCGACAGCGCCGCCGAGATCGCGATGGAGCACGCCCTCTCCGAGGGGCTGCGGGTCGGGCTGGACGTGTTCGGCCGCGAGCCGACCCGGCCGCTGCCCGCCCAGGGCGTGCTGCTGGCCGGCGCCGAGCACGAGACACACTGCCTCGGGCTGCACGCGCTCGCCGCGGCGCTGCGCGAGCGCGGGCGCGGCGCGCTGCACCTCGGCCCGGCCCTGCCCTGGTCGGCGCTGGCCAGCGCGGCGGCGCGGGTCCGTCCGCGGGTGGTGGTGGTCTGGTCGCAGACCCCGGTGACCGGCCGCGCGTACCGCCTGGTCCGGCTGCGGCGGGACCTGCCGGGGGTACGGGTGCTCGCCGCCGGCCCGGGTTGGATCGAGCCGTTCCCGCCCACCTCGGCCGTGCCGCAGCGCCTCACCACGCTCGGCGAGGCCACGCTGGCCTGCCTGCGTAGCGCCGCCTGACGCCGAGAAGTGACCTGGCACACATTCG
Organism: Micromonospora sp. HB375; assembly: GCF_017872985.1. Classification (NCBI taxonomy): domain Bacteria; kingdom Bacillati; phylum Actinomycetota; class Actinomycetes; order Micromonosporales; family Micromonosporaceae; genus Micromonospora; species Micromonospora sp. HB375. Next base: position 2,583,081 of record NZ_JAGGJO010000001.1, read on the forward strand.
ATACGAACCGGTTCCGTATCGAAATCCTCGCGCCTACGCTCGTCACCGTTACGAGTCTGACCCGTATCGTATTTCGACGCGGGGGAGCCGGGGGGAGAACCTGCAGTGGAGCCACACGGGAACACCGGACACCCGAGGAGGTGGGCGATCCTCGGGGTGCTGGTGATCAGCCTCCTCGTGGTCGTCCTCGACAACACCATCCTCAACGTCGCGCTGCGCACCCTCGCCGACCCGGTGCACGGCCTCGGCGCCACCCAGGGCGAGCTGGAATGGGCGATCAACTCCTACACGCTCGTCTTCGCCGGGCTGCTGTTCACCTTCGGCGTGCTCGGTGACCGGCTCGGCCGCCGCCGCTTCCTGATCCTGGGCCTGGCGCTGTTCGGGCTGGCCTCGCTGCTGTCCGCGTACGCGCAGGACCCGGCCCAGCTCATCGCGGCCCGCGCGCTCATGGGCGTCGGCGGCGCGGCCATCATGCCGGTGACGCTCTCGATCATCTCCAACGTCTTCGACCCGCGTGAGCGGGCCAAGGCGATCGGCGTCTGGGCCGGCGCGGTCGGCCTCGGCGTGGCGATCGGCCCGGTGCTCGGCGGCGCGCTGCTGGAGCGCTTCTGGTGGGGCTCGGTCTTCCTGATCAACGTGCCGGTGGTGGCGCTCGGCGTGGTGCTGGTCGCGGCCCTGGTGCCGGAGTCCCGCGACCCGAAGCCCGGCCGGGTCGACGTGCCCGGAGTGCTGCTGTCGGTGGTCGGCCTGGTCGCGCTCACGTACGGCATCATCGACGGCGGCGAGCACGGCTTCGACCGGCCGCAGGTGTGGGTAGCGGTGCTGGGCGGTCTCGCGGTGCTCGGCTGGTTCATCGCCCACGAGCTGCGCAGCGACCACCCGTCGCTGGACGTACGGCTGTTCCGGGTGCCCCGCTTCGCCGCCCCGGTGGCGCTGGTCGGGCTGGTCTTCTTCGCCGCCATGGGCGTGATGTTCTTCGGCGCGTTCTACCTGCAGCTGGTCCGCGGCTACAGCCCGCTGGAGAGCGGCCTGCTGTTCCTGCCGTTCGCGGTGGCCCAGCTGATCTTCGCCCCGCGCAGCGCGGCGATGGTCCGCCGCTACGGCGGCCGGTCGGTGGCGGCGGTCGGACTGCTGCTCACCGCCACCGCGCTGGGCGCGTTCGTCTTCATCGACGCGGACACCCCGATCTGGATCTTCTCGGCGCTCGGCTTCCTCCAGGGCGCCGGCATGGCCAACATCATGCCCCCGGCCACCGAGTCGATCATGTCGTCGCTGCCCCGGGAGAAGGCCGGTGTCGGGTCGGCGGTCAGCAACACCGTGCGGCAGGTCGCCGGCGCGCTCGGCGTGGCGGTGCTCGGCTCGGTGCTCTCCGCCGTCTACCGCGACCAGGTCGCCCCGGCGGTGGCCGCCCTGCCCGCGCCGGTACGCGACGCGGCCCGCGAGTCGGTCTCCGGGGCGTACGCGGTCGCCGACCGGCTCGGCCCGGCCGCGCCGCGACTCATCGACGCGGCGAACGACTCCTTCGTCTCGGCCATGCACTGGGCCGCCGGCGTCTCGGCGGTGGTGGCCGCGCTCGGCCTCGTCATCGTGCTGCGCTGGATGCCCGGCCGGCCGGTCGCCGCCGCCGGTGGTGCGACCCCCGCCACGGACCGGGAGCTGGCCGGGGCCGCGTAGGTTCGTGGACAATGTCTGACATGACTTCCACGGCGGATGCTCCGCGGTCGCCCGGACGACCGCGGAGCACCCGCGCGGACGAGGCGATCGTGGACGCCACACTCGACCTGCTGGCCGAGGGCAACAGCGTCGAGTCGCTGAGCATCGAGGCGATCGCGGCCCGCGCCGGAGTCGGCAAGGCCACCATCTACCGCCGCTGGCCGGGTAAGGACGCGCTGCTGCTGGACGCGCTGCGCACGCTCAAGGGGCCCGCGCCCCACTGCGCCGGCCGTTCCGTCCGCGACGACCTGGTGCTGCTCGTCGGCGCCGTCGGCCAGCACGCCGACCCCCGGGCCCGCAAGATCATGCCGTGCCTGGTGCCCGAGGTGAACCGCAGCTCGGCGCACCGGCAGGCGTACGAGGCGATCGTCGAGCCGCGCCGCGAGGCGTTGCGCGAGGTGCTGCGCCGCGCGATCGAGCGCGGCGAACTCCGCGCCGACATCGACATCGAGGTGACCATGGCGCTGCTCACCGCGCCGATGCTCACCCAGCGGATGCTGCACTGGCACGCCGGGGACGAGCGGGTGGTGCCCGAGCGGATCGTGGACACCGTCCTGGACGGCCTGCGCGTCCGCTGAGACCGGGTCGCAGTGCCCGGCCGCTCAGCGAGTGGGCGTGCGCAGCCGGTGCAGGCGCAGCGCGAGCTGCACCTCCAGCGCCCGATCCGGGCGCTGCCAGTCCGCGCCGAGCAGCTGCCCGACCCGTTCCAGCCGCTGGGTGACCGTGTTCACGTGCACGTGCAGCTGCTCGGCGGCCCGGGCCAGGCTGCCGCCCACCCCGAAGTACGCCTCCAGCGTCTTCACCAGCGCCGTGCCCCGCCGGGCGTCGTAGTCCACCACCGGACCCACTGTCGCGGTGAGGAACCCGGCCACGTCCCGGTCCCCGGCGTCGCCCACCGCGCCCAGCAGCAGCCCGACGAAGCCCAGCTCGGCGGTGCTCGCCCCCTGCCCGGCCCGCCCCAGCGCGCCCAGCGCGGACAGGCAGCGCTCCGCCTCGGCGAACGTGACTGCGAGCGACGCCGGCCCGGTCGAGGGGCCGCTCGCCCCCGCCGTCACCGGCCGCCCGGTCACCCGCGACAGGTCCCGGGCCACCGCCCGGGCCGCGCCGCCCGCGTCCCGGCCCGGCAGCATCAGCACCACCCGCCCGTCGCGCGCCGCCGCCAGGCCGCCCCGGGTCGAGGCGTACGTGGTGGCCCAGGACAGCACCCGCTGCCGGGCCGAGCCGGTCTCGGCGAACGCGTCGTCGCCGACCGCCACCAGCACGTGCGGCGCGTCCAGGTCCACCCCGATGCGGCGGGCCCGCGCCCGCAGCGCGTCCGCGTCGCGCAGCGGCCGGGCGATCAGGTCGTCCAGCAGCTCGCCGCGCACGCGCCCCTCCGCCTCGGCCACCGTGCGGCGGAACAGCAGCAGCAACGCGGTCACCAGCGCGGCCCGCTCCAGGATGCGCTGGTCGGCGTCGACCAGCTCGTCGTCCGGGCGCAGCACCAGCGCGCCCAGGTTCTCCGCGCCGGCCACCACCGCGGCGTACCAGAGCGGACCCCGGCGCACGCTGCGCCCCTCGGTACGCGACGCGGCGACCGCCTCCACGATGTCCGCCCGGTCCGGCTCCTCGATCTCGCCCACCCGGGCCAGCCGCCGGCCCTCGGCATCAAGCGCCAGCAGCGCGCCGCCGAGAACCTCGGTGACCGCCGCGGCCACGTCCTCCATCCCGCCGCCGCGCACCACCAGCGCGGTCATCCGGTCGTGCGCGGCGGCGGCGCGCTCCACCGAGCTGCTGTGCGCCCGGATCGTGCTGTTCGCCGCCGACAGCTCGGCCAGCGCCGCCCGCGTCTCGGCCAGCAGCCGCGCGGTGTCGATCGCCACCGCCGCGTGCGCCGCCAGCGACACCAGCAGCGACACCTCCTCGCGGGCGAACGGCCGGGCCGAGCGGTTCGCCGCGTACAGCACGCCGATCACGCTGGAGCCCAGCCGCAGCGGCACGCCCAGGATGGCCACCAGGCCCTCCTCGCCCACCCCGCCGTCGATCTCCCCGGTGTGCCGGAACCGCTCGTCCTCCTGGTAGTTCGAGGTGACGTACGGCGTGCCGGTCTGCGCCACCAGGCCGCCCAGGCCGTCGCCCAGCTCCAGCCGCAGCCGCTGGAACCGGGCCGAGATCGAGCCGTCGGTCACCCGCATGTACGTGTCGCCGCGCTCCTCGTCGTTGAGCGTCATGTACGCCACGTCGGTGCCGAGCAGGATCCGCGCCCGGTGCACGATCGCGTGCAGCACGTCGTCCAGGTCGCGCAGCCCGGCCAGGTCGCTCGCGGTGTCGTACAGGCCGGACAGCTCGGTCTCCCGGCGCCGCCGCCGGGCCAGCAGCGCCCGTACCCGCAGCGCCACCACCTTCGCCTGCTCCAGCTCGGCCAGCCGGTCGGCGGGCAGCCCGGCGGCGCGCGCGGCCACCAGCGGACCCTCGAACTCGACCGCCGCGGCCTCGCGCGCCAGCAACTCCAGGAACTCCACCGGCGACGACATGACCGACATTGTGCGCGGCGCCACTAGTTCGCCGTCCAGCCCCCGTCGAGGGCGATCGAGGCGCCGGTGAGGAACGCGGCCGGCGGGGAGCACAGGTACGCCAGCAGCTCGGCCACCTCCTCCGGCTCGATCAGCCGCTTGATCGCCGCCCGGGCCAGCATGATCTTCTCGACCACCTCGTCCTCGCCGATGCCGTGCGTGGCCGCCTGGTCGGCGATCTGGCTCTCCACCAGCGCGGTCCGCACGTACGCCGGGTTGATGCAGTTGGCGGTGACGCCGTGCGCGGCGCCCTCCAGCGCGACCACCTTGGACAGGCCCTCCAGCGCGTGCTTGGCCGAGACGTACGCGGCCTTGAACGGCGAGGCGCGCAGCCCGTGCACCGAGGAGATGTTGACGATCCGGCCCCAGCCGTTCGCGTACATCCGGGGCAGCGCCCGGCGCACGAGCAGGAACGGCGCCTCGACCATCACCCGCTGGATGTACTCGAAGCGCTCGACCGGGAAGTCCTGCACCGGCGAGACGTGCTGCAGGCCGGCGTTGTTGACCACGATGTCGGCGTCGACGTCGAGGCGGTCCACCGCCGCCGGGTCGGCGAGGTCGATCCCGACCGCCCGGCCACCGGCCTCGGCGGCCACCGCCCCGGCCGCCGCCTCGTCGCGGTCCAGCACCACCACTGTCGCGCCGGCCGCCGCCAGGCGCAGGGCGCAGGCGCGTCCGATGCCGCTGCCGCCGCCGGTGACCAGCGCGGTACGGCCGGTCAGGTCGACGTGTACGACGTGGGGGACCACCACGGGTTCTGCCGTCATGGCGCATGAACGTACGAGCCGGGTGCCCCCTGGCACATGGGGCGGCGACACATACTCCACCGCCCGGGTGTGTGGTGCGCCGCGTCACCGGCCGCGCCCGGCGTGTCCGGCCGACCCGCCGTCGGCGGGCACCAGTAGGGTGTGTCGAACACACGTACTGCTGGCGGCTCGGGGAGGAGGCGGCGTGCGCGTGCTGGGCGTCGACCCGGGGCTGACCCGGTGCGGGGTCGGCGTGGTCGAGGGCGTGCCGGGCCGCCCCTGCACGCTCGTGGCCTACTACGTGGTCTACACCGACCCGGCCGACGACCTGCCGCTGCGCCTGCTGCACCTGGACCGCTCGCTCACCGACCTGGTCGCCGAGCACCGCCCGGACGCGGTCGCCGTGGAGCGCGTGTTCAGCCAGCACAACGTCCGCACCGTGATGGGCACCGCGCAGGCCAGCGGCGTCGCGGTGCTCGCCGGGGCCCGGGCCGGGCTGCCGGTGACGACGTACACGCCGAGCGAGGTGAAGGCGGCGGTGACCGGCTCCGGCCAGGCCGACAAGGCGCAGATGACGGCGATGGTCACCCGGCTGCTGCGGCTGCCCGAGCCGCCGAAACCGGCCGACGCCGCCGACGCGCTGGCGCTGGCCATCTGTCACGTGTGGCGCGGCGGCACCCGGTCCAAGCTGGCCGAGGCCGCGCAGCGGGCCCGACGAGGAGGGACGCGATGATCGCGAGCGTACGCGGCACGGTGACCGCCACCGGCCCGGATCACGCGGTGGTGGAGGTGGGCGGCATCGGCCTGGCCGTGCAGTGCGCCCCCGGCACGATCGCCGAGCTGCGCGTGGGCCAGCCGGCCCGGCTGGCGACCAGCCTGGTCGTCCGGGAGGACTCGCTCACCCTCTACGGCTTCGCCGACGACGACGCCAAGCAGCTGTTCGAGCTGCTCCAGACCGCCAGCGGGGTCGGTCCCCGGCTGGCCCAGGCGGTGCTCGCCGTGCACACGCCGGATGCGGTCCGCAAGGCCATCGCCAACGCCGACACCGCGGCGCTGACCCGGGTGCCGGGCATCGGCAAGAAGGGCGCCGAGCGGCTGGTGCTGGAGTTGCGCGACCGGATCGGCCCGGTGCCGGTGGGCGCCGACGGCGCGGCCGGGGTGACCGCCGGCGCCTGGCCGGAGCAGGTCCGCCAGGCCCTCGTCGGGCTGGGCTGGACGGCCGCCCAGGCCGAGCAGGCGGTGGCCGCGGTGGCGGAGACCGTGGACGGTGAGACGCCGCCGGTGCCGGTCCTGCTCAAGCAGGCGATCCGCCTCCTGGGCCGGACCCGATGAGCGGGGAGAACCTGGTCTCGGCGTACGTCGACGACGCCGAGCGGGACGCGGAGGCGAGCGTCCGGCCGAAGCGGCTGGCCGAGTTCATCGCCCAGGACCGCGTCCGGGACCAGCTCGACCTGCTGCTGCAGGGCGCGATGCGGCGTGGCTCGCCGCCGGACCACATCCTGCTGTCCGGTCCGCCCGGCCTGGGCAAGACCAGCCTGGCCAACATCGTCGCCGCCGAGCTGGGCGCGGGGATCCGGGTGACCAGCGGCCCGGCCATCGAGCGCTCCGGCGACCTGGCCGCGATCCTGACCAGCCTCGCCGAGGGCGACGTGCTGTTCATCGACGAGATCCACCGGATCGCCAAGCCGGCCGAGGAACTGCTCTACAGCGCCATGGAGGACTTCCGCGTCGACGTGGTGGTCGGCAAGGGCCCGGGCGCGACGGCCATCCCACTCGACGTGGAGCCGTTCACGCTGGTCGGCGCCACCACCCGGTCCGGCCTGCTGACCGGGCCGATGCGCGACCGCTTCGGCTTCGTCGCGCACCTCGACTTCTACGCCCCGGCCGACCTGGAGACGCTGCTGCACCGGTCGGCCCGGATCCTCGGCGTGCCGATCACCGCTGACGGCGCGGCGGAGATCGCCGGCCGGTCCCGCGGCACCCCGCGTATCGCCAACCGGCTGCTGCGCCGGGTGCGCGACTACGCCGAGGTGCGGGCCGACGGCGTGGTCACGCTGGAGACCGCCCGGGCCGCGCTGACCGTCTACGACGTGGACGCGCTCGGCCTGGACCGGCTCGACCGGGCGGTGCTGACCGCGCTCGTCGACTCGTTCCGGGGCGGCCCGGTGGGCCTGTCCACGCTGGCGGTCGCGGTGGGGGAGCAGCCGGACACGGTCGAGGAGGTCTGCGAGCCGTTCCTGGTGCGGGCCGGCCTGCTGGCGCGTACGCCGCGGGGGCGGGTGGCGACGGAGGCCGCTTGGCGGCATCTGGGCCGCAACCCGCCGAATGGTACATTTGGTGCGGATACCTCTTCGGGGCCCGATCTCTTCTCGGTACAGACCGACCAGCCGTGATCCGTTCGTGATCTGTGCCGCATTCGGTCTTCTCAGGAGCAGGGACTAGACTTCGCCGCGGTTTGTACAGGACGTGAAAATCCGCTTCCGCTGCGGCGCCCTCCGGCGCCGGGACGGAGGCCAACCGGAAGGTCTACACCGTGCTTTACGCAGCAGCGAGTGGCGGGGGAGCCGGCGGTCTGACGCCGATCCTGATGATCGCTCTGCTCTTCGTCGTCATGTACTTCATGATGATCCGACCGCAGCAGAAGCGCCGCCGCGAGGCCGAGCAGATGCAGTCCGCCCTGGCCCCGGGCGACGAGGTGGTCACCATCGGCGGCCTGCACGGCACTGTCACCGCGGTCGAGGACGAGACCGTCCTGCTGGAGGTGGCCCCGGGGGTGCAGACCCGGTATGCCCGCCCCGCCGTGGCCCGCGTGATCAAGCGCGCCGAGGCGCCGGCCGCCGAGACGATCAGCGAGGAAGCCGAGCCGGTCAAGGAGTGACTGCCGCCCCGGACGGGGCAGCGGAATCATCGGTACAAGTGGATAGTTGGGGTCGGCGCCCGGCGCCGGCACCCGGCCAGGCCGTGCGGCGCCCCCGCGCCGTGCCCCGGTCGGCGTGCCGTCGGCCGGTGCCGATCCGCCGGAGCAGTCGGGCGGACACCCCCGGCCCGACAGTTGTCGCCGCCGCGGAAGCGGCGCGACCGTACAGGGAGACAGGACAGCCGTGGCACCACCTCAGGGACAGATGCGGCCCGGACGGCAGCTCGCCGTGCTCGGGCTCATCTTCGTCGTCCTCTATCTTTTGGTGTTCTTCTCGGGCGGCGCCAGCGGTGGCTGGAAGGACCGGCTGGAGCCCCGGCTCGGCCTGGACCTCGTCGGCGGCACCCGGCTGACGCTCGAGGCCACAAACACCGTGGACGGCAAGCCGCCGACCGCCGGCAACCTCGAGGAGGCGCGCCAGATCATCGAGAGCCGGGTCAACGCCTACGGCGTGGCCGAGGCCGAGGTGGTCACCGAGGGCAACCGCAACATCGTCATCTCCCTGCCCGGCCAGAACCGGGACCTGACCGACGTGGGCAGCGCCGCCGAGCTGCGCTTCCGCAAGGTCCTCAAGGCCACCGACGGCAGCGGCGCCGCCGCCGCGCCCGCGCCGACCCCGAGCGTCGCTCCGTCCGGTACCGCCAGCCCGGCGCCGTCGGGCAGCGCGTCGCCGCAGGCGACCACGAGCCCCAAGGTCAGCGGGTCGCCGAGCGCCGGCGGACAGGGCGGCATGGCCCCGAACCCGAGCGCCAGCGCCTCGGCCACCCCGTCGGCCTCGCCGAGCGCCGCGTCCCCCAGCGCCAGCGCCAGCGCCGAGCCGGTGCCGCAGAGCATCGAGCAGCAGCGCAAGGCCGTCGAGCAGAAGGTCGGCGCGGCCGCCTGGGCCGCCGCCTCGGGCCTGCAGGCCCCGGCCGACCTCACCACCGACCCGACGCTCGCCGACAAGCTCAAGCCGTTCGGCACGCTCACTCCGCAGGAGGTCGCGGTCCTGCCGGTCGAGATGCAGTTCAACGTCCCGACCATCACCTGCGCCCAGCTCGACAAGCGCCCGGCCGCCTCGATCAAGGACGAGAAGCAGAAGGCGGTCGCCTGCGAGTCCGGCGCGAAATACCTCCTCGACGTGGCGAAGGTGCTCGGCACCGACGTCAAGAACGCCTCCGCCCAGCTCGACCAGACCAGCTCCTGGGTGGTCAGCCTCAACTTCACCGGCAAGGGCCAGGAGAAGTGGACCGCGCTGACCCGCGAGGCGTTCAACAACGAGGGCCAGGCCTGCGACCAGACCGCGCTCGGTCAGGACGGCAAGTGCCGGGTCGCCGTGGTCCTGGACAACGAGATCGTCTCGTCCCCGGAGATCCAGGGCGTGCTGACCGGTGACTCGCAGATCACCGGCAGCTTCGACAACAAGACCGCGAACGCGCTCGCCAGCCAGCTCCGCTACGGCGCGCTGCCGGTCACGTTCGAGCCGCAGGAGCAGCAGAACGTCACCGCGACGCTCGGCGACAGCCACCTCAAGGCGGGTCTGCTGGCCGCCGGCATCGGCATGCTGCTGGTCATCATCTACTCGTTCTTCTACTACCGGCTGCTCGGCTCGGTCATCTTCCTGAGCCTGGTGCTCTCCGCGCTGCTGGTCTTCGGCGCGCTCGTGGTGCTCGGCCGTTCGATCGGCTTCACGCTCACGCTCGCCGGCATCGCCGGCATGATCGTCTCACTGGGCGTCGCGGCGGACTCGTTCGTCATCTACTTCGAACGATTGAAGGACGAGATCCGGGAGGGCCGCAGCCCACGCAGCGCGGTGCCGCGCGCCTGGATCCGGGCCCGCCGGACGATCATCTCGGCGAACGCGATCACGCTGATGTCGGCGGTGGTGCTCTACATCGTGTCGGTCGGCGCGGTGAAGGGCTTCGCCTTCGCGCTCGGCCTGGCGACAGTGCTCGACCTGGTCGTCGTGTTCCTCTTCCGCCACCCGATCATGACGATGTTCGCCCGCACCCGGGCGTTCCTGTCGCCGCGGGTCAGCGGTCTGGGCCGGGCTCTGCCGGCCCGGTCGGCCGAGTCGGGCACCGCCCGCAACCCGCGTGTCAAGGAGGCCTGAGATGGCTAAGAACGGTCTGGCCGCCCGGCTCTACCGGGGCGAGGCGGATCTCAACATCGTCGGCCGCCGCAACCTGTGGTTCGGCGTGGCGGGCGTCCTCGTCCTGATCGCGGTGCTCAGCTTCGCGATCAGCGGCTTCAAGCTCGGCATCGAGTTCGCCGGCGGCAACACGTTCCAGGTGCCGGCCAGCGTCGGCACGCTGGACCGGGCCGAGCAGACCGTCGACGAAGTGCTGGCCGACGAGGCGCCCGGCGTCGAGGTGGTGAGCGCGCAGAAGGTCGGCAGCACCAGCGGCGAGTTCTACGAGATGCGCACCGGGCAGCTCAGCGCCGAGCAGGCCAACGCGGCCAAGGCCGCGATGGCGGAGGAGTTCGGCATCCAGGCCGACCAGATCAGCGGCAGCCAGGTCTCCGAGGCGTGGGGCAGCCAGGTCACCTCCCGCGCCTTCCTCGGTCTGCTGATCTTCATCGCGGTGGTGTCGATCTACCTGGTGCTGCGCTTCGAGTGGCGGATGGCGGTCGCGGCGATCACCTCGCTGCTGACCAACCTGGTCCTCACCGCCGGCATCTACTCGCTGGTCGGCTTCGAGGTCACCCCGTCGACGATCATCGGCTTCCTCACGATCCTGGGCTTCGCGCTCTACGACGTGGTGGTGGTCTTCGACAAGGTGCAGGAGAACACACGCGGCATCACCGCGAACAACAACGTCACCTACGGCGAGGCGTCCAACCTGGCGCTCAACCAGAGCCTCATGCGGTCGCTGAACACCTCGGTGGTGGCGCTGCTGCCGGTCGGCGGCCTGCTCTTCATCGGCGCCGGCCTGCTCGGCGCGGGCACGCTGAAGGACCTCGGCCTGGTGCTGTTCGTCGGTATGGCGGTGGCGTTCCTGACCTCGATCGTGCTGGCCACCCCGCTGTTGGTGCTGCTGAAGAACATGGACCCGCGGATCAGCGCGCACAACAAGCGGGTGCTGTCGCGCCGGGCCGCGCTGGCCCGGGGCGAGATCACGCCGAAGGGCGCCTCGCGCGCCGCCCCGGCTGCCGACGCCGACGCGCCGATCGACCCGGAGGCCGCCGCGCTCGCCGGCGCCGCCCCCAAGGTCGGCGCCCGCCCGGCCGGCAAGCGTCCCAGCGGCGCCCGCGGCGGGCGGCCCGCCGGGGGTGGCGGCAACCGGCCCGGCGGCAAGCGCCGCTGAACCACGGGCCCGGACGTAGTCGCGACGACGGCGTCCGTCATGCTGATGTCACGGCATGACGGACGCCGTCGTCGTTTCGAGAGGACATGGGACGCACTGTGACGGAGACCCACACCACGGGCGTACGCGGAGACAGCGGCCCGGAGGTCGCCCAGCTCGTCGCCAGCCGGTTGCTGGACGTGCCGGACTTCCCCAAGCCGGGTGTCGTGTTCAAGGACCTGATGCCGCTGTTCGCCGACGGTACGGCGTTCCGTGAGGTGATCGACGGCATCATCGCGTACCACGGGCGCGACTCGTTCGACGCCGTCGCCGGTATCGAGGCGCGTGGGTTCGTGCTCGCCGCGGCCGTCGCGTACGCCACCGGGGTCGGCGTGGTGCCGGTGCGCAAGGCCGGCAAGCTGCCCCGGGCCACGCACTCCGCCTCCTACGCGCTGGAGTACGGCGAGGCGACGCTGGAGGTGCACCAGGACGCCTTCACCGCCGGCCACCGCGTGCTGGTGCTCGACGACGTGCTCGCCACCGGCGGCACCGCCGAGGCGACGCTGGACCTGGTGGAGCGGGCCGGTGGCACGGTGACCGGGTTCACCGTGCTGCTGGAGCTGGGCTTCCTGGAAGGCCGCAAGCGGCTCGCGCCGCGTCCGGTCCACGCCCTGTTGACCGTTTGACCCGGCCCCGGCCGTCGGGCCGGTCGGCGCCGACCGTCCGGGGGAGCGGTGGCGTACCCTGCGTACGGGTAGCATTGCGCTTTGCCCGACCCGGCCGAGGTGTCCGGGGCGGCGAAGGCGCCGGGGCCCGGCCCCGGTGACCGCGCGGAACAACACCGGCCCCCGGGCCGGTTGAACCAGACGTCGGCCGAACGGCCGGCGCATCCCGGCGAGCGGTGAGGAGGCCGGTGTCCCACGATGTCGTCCCTCCGGTGGAGGGCACGGTGCACCCGACAGGCGACGCGGACGGCTCGGTGACCGAGCGCAGCGGCAACCCGCAGGCCCGGGCGACCGGCGCCACCGGCGGCGCGCCCGACGCGACGGCCGACGGCGGGGCGGTCGTGGTGCCGTTCCCGACCGAGGCTGCCGCCGACGCGGCGACCAGCGGCGGGTTCGCGCTCTCCAACGCGCCCACCGGCCGGCGGGTACGCGCCCGGCTGGCCCGGTTCAACGCGCCCTGGCAGACATCGCAGGTCAGTGAGGTGCTGGAGCCGCTGATCGCGACGCACCGGGAGAACCACCCCAAGGCCGACGCGCGGCTGCTGCAGCGCGCCTTCGACACGGCCGCGCGGTGGCATTCGGGGCAGTACCGCAAGTCCGGCGACCCCTACATCACGCACCCGCTCGCGGTGGCGACCATCCTGGCGAACCTGGGCATGGACACCACCACGCTGGTCGCGGCGCTGCTGCACGACACCATCGAGGACACCGAATACACGCTCGACGCGATGCGCGCCGACTTCGGCGGCGAGGTCGCGCTGCTCGTCGACGGCGTCACCAAGCTCGACAAGGTCAAGCTCGGCGACGCGGCCAAGGCCGAGACCATCCGCAAGATGGTCGTCGCGATGGCGAAGGACCCCCGGGTCCTGGTGATCAAGCTGGCCGACCGGCTGCACAACATGCGGACCCTGACCTTCCTGCCGCGCCCCAAGCAGGAGCAGAAGGCCAAGGAGACGCTGGAGATCCTGGCGCCGCTGGCGCACCGCCTCGGTATGAACACGATCAAGTGGGAGCTGGAGGATCTCGCCTTCGGCACGCTGTTCCCGAAGCGGTTCGAGGAGATCAACCGGCTGATCGGGGAGCACCAGCCGCAGCGCGAGGCGCTGCTGCGCCAGGTGACCCAGAAGGTGTCCACCGACCTGAAGGCCGCCAAGATCAAGGCGGAGACGACCGGGCGGCCCAAGCACCTCTACTCGATCTACCAGAAGATGATCGTGCGGGGGCGCGACTTCAACGACATCTACGACCTGGTGGGTGTGCGGATCCTGGTCGACACGGTGCGCGACTGCTACGCGGCGCTGGGAGTCATCCACGCCAACTGGCAGCCGGTGCCGGGCCGGTTCAAGGACTACATCGCCATGCCCAAGTTCAACATGTACCAGTCGCTGCACACGACTGTCATCGGGCCCACCGGCAAGCCGGTGGAGATGCAGATCCGCACGTACGCGATGCACCGCACGGCCGAGTTCGGCATCGCCGCGCACTGGAAGTACAAGGAGCACAAGGGCACGCCGGTGGTGGGCCCGCCGGCGCACATCGACGAGATGACCTGGCTGCGGCAGCTGCTGGACTGGCAGCGCGAGGCGGCGGACCCGAGCGAGTTCCTGGACGCGCTGCGGTTCGACCTGTCCAGCCAGGAGGTGTACGTCTTCACCCCCAAGGGCGACGTCATCCCGCTGCCGACCGGGTCGACGCCGGTGGACTTCGCGTACGCGGTGCACACCGAGGTCGGGCACAAGTGCATCGGCGCGCGGGTGAACGGCAAGCTGGTGCCGCTGGAGTCGACGCTCTCCAACGGCGACGTGATCGAGATCTTCACGTCGAAGTCCGACACGGCCGGCCCCACCCAGGACTGGCTCGGCTTCGTGAAGAGCCCGCGCGCGCGTACGAAGATCCGCCAGTACTTCAACAAGGAGCGGCGCGAGGAGGCGATCGAGGCCGGCAAGGACGCGATCGTCAAGGCGATGCGCAAGCAGGGCATGCCGCTGCAGCGGATGCTCACCTCGGACGCGCTGATGGCGATCGCGCGGGACCTGCACCTCGCCGACGTGGCCTCGCTGTACGCGGCGGTCGGCGACAGCCAGGTCTCCGCGCAGTCGGTCGTGCAGAAGCTGATGGCCTCCTACGGCGGCGAGGAGGGCGCGGCGGAGGACATCGCCGAGACCGCCGTCGCCACCCGGCCGCCGCGCAGCCGGCAGAGCAGCGCCGACCCCGGCGTGGTGGTCCGCGGCGTCAGCGACGTCTGGATCAAGCTGGCCCGCTGCTGCACGCCGGTGCCGCCGGACTCGGTGTTCGGTTTCGTCACCCGCTCCGGCGGGGTCAGCGTGCACCGGGACGACTGCGCCAACGCCGAGGACCTGCGCGCCCAGCCCGAGCGGGTGGTCGAGGTCAGCTGGAAGCTCACCTCGGCGTCCACGTTCCTGGTCGCCATCCAGGTCGAGGCGCTGGATCGGCACAAGCTGCTCGCCGACGTGACCCGGGTGCTGTCCGAGGAGCGGGTGAACATCCTCTCCGCGACCGTCACCACCACGCGGGACCGGGTGGCGGTGAGCCGGTTCAGCTTCGAGATGGCCGACCCGAAGCACCTGGGCCACCTGCTGGCCGCGGTCCGCAAGGTCGACGGCGTGTTCGACGCGTACCGGGTCACCTCCGGGGCCTGAGCCACCACGTACGCGAAAGCGCCCGCCGGCTGCGATCAGCCGGCGGGCGCTTCGTCGTCGTACCGGTGCGGTCAGCCGCCCTCGACCGGGCTCATCGTCACCTTGGTCATGGTGATCTCCTTCTTCGGGTGACCACCGCCGGCCTGCTTGGCGAACGCGCCGTCGTCACCGGCCGCGGCGACCTGCTTCACCACGTCCATGCCACCGGTGATGGTGCCCAGCACCGTGTAGTTCGGGTCGAGCGGCGAGTCGCCGTACACGATGAAGAACTGGCTGCCGGTGCTGCCCGGCTGCCCGGAGTTGGCCATCGCGATGACACCCTCCGGGTACGGCGGGCGCTTGTTGGTGGGGAGGTTCTCCTCGGCCAGGTTGTAGCTGGGCCCGCCGGTGCCGTCGGTGTCCCGCCAGCCCTTGCCGGTGGCGCTCGGGTCGCCGCACTGGAGCACCTTGATGCCCTCGGTCACCAGGCGGTGGCACTTGGTGTTGTCGAAGAAGCCCTTGCTGGCGAGGTGCGTGAAGCTGCCCGCGGTGCAGGGCACGGCGGCACGGTCGATCTTGGCGGTGATCGGGCCCAGGTTGGTGTCGATGGTCATCGTCTGGGAGCCCTTGCCGGCCTGCTGGGTCGGCGGCAGCCCGACGTCCTTGATCTGCGGCGGCCGGCCCTCCTTGGGCACCTCCGTGTACGCGCACTGCACGGCGTCGGCAGTGGTCGTGCCGCCCGTCTGCTCGTCGTCGTCGCCGCCGAGCGAGGTGGCCAGCCACACCGTGCCGGCAACGACGAGCACCAGCACGGCCGCGGCGCCGACGATCGCCTGGGTCTGCCGGCGCTTGCGGGCCTTGCCGGCGCGCTCCGCCATCTCCCGCTCGAGCTTGGCCCGCGCCGCCGCGCGCTGGCGGTCTCTGGTGGACGTCACGGTCACTCCTCACCTGCTGCGTTTGGGGTCGGCGCGCGCGCCGCCGGTCACGTGTGGGTGAGCCGGCGGGCTGCCGCCGGCTCTGGGTCGGTCAGCCCGCGCTGGCGCTCGGCGAGGGCGCGGGACTGTCGGCCGGAGCCGCGCCCGGCTCGCCGACGGTGACGCTCTGCACCAGGATCTGCGTCTTGGGCTTGACCTTGGCGCCGTTGCCATTGTCCTCCGTCGGCATGGCGCCGATCTTCTCCACCACGTCGAGCCCGCCGGTGACCTTGCCGACCACGGAGTAGGCCGGCTTCTCCGGGCTGGCGTCCTTGAAGAAGATCAGGAACTGGCTGCCGTTGCTACCCGGCGGGGTGCCGATCATGGCGACCGTGCCCTTCGGGTACGTCGCCGGCTGCCCCGGGGCCGGGGAGGCCGACGGGCTGGGCTCCGGCGCGGCCGGCAGGTTCTCGTCGAAGAACGAGTAGGTCGGTCCGCCGAGCCCGGTGCCGGTCGGGTCGCCGCAGCGCAGCGCGCCCTCGGCGGTGATCTCGTGGCACGTGGTGTTGTCGAAGAACGAGCGGCCGGCCAGGTAGCTCAGGCTCGCCGCGCCGCACGGCGCGTCGGTCTGGTCCAGCTCGACGGTGATCGGGCCACCCTGGTTGGTGGTGATCGTCATCGGCCGGGTGCCCGAGGTGGGCAGGCCCGTGGTGGGCGGCTCGCCGACGTCCTTGAGGTTGGTGTTGACGGCGCCGTCCTGCGCGGTCCAGAGGCAGACGTCCTCGGCGGCCTGCTTCTCCGGCTCCGAGTCGAACGCGCCGAGCGCCCAGGCGGAACCGGCCACGATCAGCACGAGCACCACCGCGGCGCCCACACCGGCCCGGATCTGCCGGCGGCGCTTCGCGGCCGCCGCCCGCCGGGCGAGCTGCCGGTCGAGCTTGGCCCGCGC
Source organism: Micromonospora sp. HB375 (assembly GCF_017872985.1). Lineage (NCBI taxonomy): Bacteria > Bacillati > Actinomycetota > Actinomycetes > Micromonosporales > Micromonosporaceae > Micromonospora > Micromonospora sp. HB375. The sequence goes on from NZ_JAGGJO010000001.1 coordinate 2,599,502, forward strand.
CAGTTTGCGCTGCCGGTCCCTGCTGGAAGCCACGTGCGCTCCCCTTCCTCTGCCTGAATCGCCGCCGGCGCCGGGCGCCGGCCGCCGTTCCGGTCGGGGTGCGCCACGCCACACGCCCGCCAGAGTGTACGGGTAGCGACTGTGAATGTCGTGTACGAGGTCCCGTCATCTCAGCCCGGCCGGGGCGGACGGGCCCGGTGGCGGGCGGAACTCGCTCGCCGCTACGACTAGGCTGCAAGCAGACGACGACCGGACGGAAAGGGGAGCGACGTGCTCGTGGCCGGCTTTCCCGCGGACGCCTTCGGCACCAACTGCTACGTGGTGGCGACCGCTCCGGGGGAGCAGTGCGTGGTGGTCGACCCCGGCATCGGGGTGCTCGACCGGCTCGACGCCGTGCTCGCCGAGCATCGCCTGCACCCGGCCGCCGTGCTGCTCACCCACGGCCACCTGGACCACACGTTCTCCGTCGCCCCGGTCTGCGGCGCGCGGGGCATCCCCGCCTACGTCCACCCGGACGACCGGGAGCTGCTGGCCGACCCGAGCAAGGCGCTGTCGATGGACCTGACCCAGCTGTTCGGCGGCCGGCTGCCGTACGCCGAGCCGGACGACGTGGCCGAGCTGACCGACGGCGCGACGCTGTCGCTGGCCGGGTTGGAGATCACCGTCGACCACGCCCCCGGCCATACCGGCGGGTCGGTGCTGTTCCGGTTGCCCGGCGCCGGCTCGCCCTGGGAGGCGGAGCAGATCTGCCTCTCCGGTGACGTGCTGTTCGCCGGCTCGATCGGCCGTACCGACCTGCCGGGCGGCAGCATGCCCCGGATGCTGTCCAGCCTGCGGGACAAGGTGCTCCCGCTGGCCGACGACACAGTCGTCCTGCCCGGCCACGGCCCCGCGACCACTATCGGCCGCGAGCGCGCGACCAACCCGTACCTCGTCGAGGTGGCGGGCACCGGCGGCGCGCGCCCGGCCGCGCCCACCCGAGGCCTCTAGACCCTCACCCGCGCCCGCGCGGGTTCTCAAGGAGTTCGTGATGAGCAAGCCCACGCCCATTTCCGGCTTCCCCGAGTGGACGCCGGCGCAGCGGATGATCGAGCAGTTCGTGCTCGACCGGATCCGCGCCACGTTCGAGCTGTACGGCTTCGCGCCGCTGGAGACCCGCTCGGTGGAGCCGCTGGACCAGCTCCTGCGCAAGGGGGAGACCTCCAAGGAGGTGTACCTGCTGCGCCGGTTGCAGGCCGACGCCGACGGGCCGGCCGGTGACGACGCGCTCGGCCTGCACTTCGACCTGACCGTGCCGTTCGCCCGCTACGTGCTGGAGAACGCCGGCAAGCTGCAGTTCCCGTTCCGCCGCTACCAGATCCAGAAGGTGTGGCGGGGTGAGCGCCCGCAGGAGGGCCGCTACCGGGAGTTCCTCCAGGCCGACATCGACATCGTCGACCGGGACACGCTGCCGGCGCACTACGAGGCGGAGATGCCGCTGGTCATCGGTGACGCGCTGCGGTCGCTGCCGATCCCGCCGGTGCGTATCCAGGTCAACAACCGCAAGATCTGCGAGGGCTTCTACCGGGGCATCGGGCTGACCGACACGGAGGCGGCGCTGCGCGCCGTGGACAAGCTCGACAAGATCGGCCCGGCCGGGGTGACGGAGCTGCTGGCGAGCACCGCCGGGGCGAGTGAGGCGCAGGCCAAGGCCGTGCTGTCGCTGGCCGAGATCTCCGCGCCGGACGCCTCCTTCGCCGACGCGGTGCGCGGCCTCGGGGTGAGCGATCCGCTGCTGGACGAGGGCGTCGCGGAGCTGGCCGCCGTGGTGGAGACCGCCGCCGCGCACGCGCCCGGCCTCTGCGTGGCCGACCTGCGCATCGCGCGGGGCCTGGACTACTACACGGGTACGGTCTACGAGACGCAGATGATCGGCTACGAGCGGTTCGGGTCGATCTGCTCCGGCGGCCGGTACGACAACCTGGCCAGTTCCGGCAACGTCCGGTTCCCCGGGGTGGGCATCTCGATCGGGGTGACCCGGCTGCTCGGCCTGCTCTTCGGCGCCGAGGCGCTGTCGGTGTCCCGTTCGGTGCCGACCTGTGTGCTGGTGGCGGTCACCGCCGAGGAGGACCGGGCGGCCAGTGACGCGGTCGCGGCGGCGCTGCGGTCGCGCGGTGTGCCGACCGAGGTGTCCCCGTCGGCGGCCAAGTTCGGCAAGCAGATCCGGTACGCCGAGCGGCGCGGCATCCCGTACGTCTGGTTCCCCGGCGCGGACGGCGACGAGGTCAAGGACATCCGTTCCGGTGAGCAGGTGGCCGCTTCGGCGGGCGAGTGGACGCCGCCCCGGGCGGACCTGAAGCCGCTGGTCGGCCCGGCCGGCACTGGCGTCTGAAGGCGTTTGGACCTACGGTGGCGTAAGTTACGCCACCGTAGGGAGAACGTCGTGACCGTGCTCAGCCAGACCGCTCTGCTCACCGAACTCGAGCCGGTGGTCGAGAAGAACCTCGACCGCCACCTGTCGCTGGCCAAGGAGTGGTTCCCGCACGAGTACGTGCCGTGGAGCGAGGGCCGCACCTTCGACGGCCCGCTGGGCGGCGAGGCCTGGTCGCCGGAGGACTCGACGCTGCCCGACGTGGCCCGGACGGCGCTGATCGTCAACCTGCTCACCGAGGACAACCTGCCCTCGTACCACCACGAGATCGCCACCCTGTTCGGGCGCGACGGCGCGTGGGGCACCTGGGTGCACCGGTGGACCGCCGAGGAGGGGCGGCACGGCACGGCGATCCGCGACTACCTGACGGTGACCCGGGCGGTGGACCCGGTGGCGCTGGAGCGGGCCCGCATGGTGCACATGTCGGCGGGCTACCAGAACGTCCACGACCAGGAGATGCTGCACTCGCTGGCGTACGTGTCGTTCCAGGAGCTGGCGACCCGCATCTCGCACCGCAACACCGGCCGGGCCACCGGCGACCCGACGTGCGAGGCGCTGCTGGCCCGGGTGGCGGCGGACGAGAACCTGCACATGGTCTTCTACCGCAACCTGCTCGGCGCGGCGTTCGAGCTGGCCCCGTCGCAGGCCATGCGGGCGGTCGCCGACGTGCTGGCCAACTTCCAGATGCCGGGCGTGGGCATCGACGGCTTCGCCCGCAAGTCGGTGGCGATCGCGCTGGCCGGCATCTACGACCTGCGCCAGCACCGTGACGAGGTGGTGATGCCGGTGCTGCGTCAGTGGAACCTGTTCGACGTGACCGGCCTGAACGCCGACGGCGAGGCCGCCCGCGACCAGATCGCCGCCCACCTGGACATGCTGGAGACCCAGGCGTCCCGCTTCGAGGAGAAGCGCGCAGCCCGAGCAGCCCGCCTGGCCGCAACCCGCTGACCCCGCCCCCCTCTCTCCCGCGCGATCTTGCACTCACGGCCCCCGCGAATGCCGCGAAACCGGCGCTGCGGGGGCCGCAACCGCAAGATCGCCGGGCGCGGCGGGGGCGCGGGGTGCGGTGGTCAGGGGAGGGGGAAGATCAGGCAGGTTGAGGTGGCGTGGGCCACCAGGCGGTCGGCGGGGTCGGTGAGGCGGGCCTCGGCCAGGGCGGTGCGGCGGCCCCGCTGGAGCACAGTGCCCTCGCAGCGCAGCGTGCCGGTGTCGACTGTTACCGGGCGCAGGAACTTCACGTTGAGGTCGAGCGACGTGTAGCCGACCCCGGGCGGCAGCGTGGTGTGCACGGCGCAGGCCGCGGCGGTGTCCAGCAGCGTGGAGAGGACGCCGCCGTGCACCGTGCCGAGCGGGTTGTAGTGGAACTCCTGCGGCAGCAGCTCGACCGCGACGCGCCCCTCTTCGGCCTCCATCCGGGACATGTCGATCAGGTGCATGATCGGCGGGGCGGCCAGCTCGCCGGCGATCATCGCCCGCATCAGTTCCAGGCCGCTGCGCCGGCCCAGGTGGGCGGCCCCGGCGGCCGGGTCGGACCAGGTGAACGTGCGCGAGCGTTCCTGCGTCTGCGTCATGGACTCAGCCTGGCAGCGCGTTGCTGAGTCTGTCAATCAGACCTAGCCTGGTCGGATGAGACCCGCGGCACTGGACTGGTCGGTGGAGAACTGCACCATCGCGCGCGCCATGGAGGTCCTCGGCGAGCGGTGGACCCTGGTCGTGCTGCGCGAGGTCTTCAACGGCGTACGCCGCTTCGACGACATGCGGGTGCGTACCGGCATCCCGCGCCAGGTGCTGACCAACCGGCTCGCCATGCTCGTCGAGCGCGGGGTGCTGCGTCGCGAGCCGTACCGGGAGCCGGGCAGCCGGCCGCGTCACGAGTACCGGCTCACCGAGATGGGGCTGGACCTGTGGCCGGTGCTCGTCGCCGTGCTCGGCTGGGGTGACCGTTACCTGGCCGACCCGGAGGGCTCCCCGCTGAGCGTGGCGCATCGTGACTGTGGCGCCGAGGTCCGGGTCGAGCTGCGCTGCGCCGAGGGGCACGAGATCGCCGAGGCGCGCGACGTGCTGCCCCGTCCCGGCCCCGGCGCCCACCGCCGCGCCTGACCGCCCCGCGCGCCTGACCGTTCGCCGCGCCTGCCCCCAGCACGTCGACGTGGGTCGATCCCCGGCTCTGACACCTTGAGTCGATGTTGTTGCTGGGGCGTTACATCGGGCGCTGGTGCGAATCCGGGCAAAGCCATGTCTTGTTTACGATCTTAAATGTGTGAATACTTTGGGCACCCGGGCGGTTTCCCCAGGTCGCCCGGGTTGTCCTCGGGCGCGCCCCCATGACAGCGCCCGTTCACCCCCATTCGGAGGTTGTTACATGCGACCCACGAGGTCCACGCTCCGCCGCGCCGCCGCAGTCGCCGTTGCCGGCACCCTGGTCACCGGCTCGCTGCTCAGCGCCCCCGCGCAGGCCGCCCCCGCGGCCCTCTCGCCGGACGCCGCCGCCACCCTCGTCGAGAAGCTCGGCGCCCGCGCGGCCGGCACGTACGCCGACGCCAGCGGCAAGATGATCGTCACGGTGACCGACACCGCGACCGCTCGCCAGGTGCGCGACGCCGGCGCCATCCCGAAGATCGTGGCGCGCGGCGCGGACAAGCTGAACGCCGCCACCGGCGAGCTGGAGCGCTCCGCCAAGATCCCCGGCACCGCCTGGTGGACCGACCCGGCCACGAACCAGGTCGTCGTCTCCGTCGACAGCACCGTCACCGGCGCCAAGCTGGAGCGGGTCAAGGCGGCCGCCGCCCGGCACAACGGCGCGATCCGCATCGAGGCCGAGGCGGGCGTGCTGAGCACCCGGATCTCCGGCGGCCAGGCCATCTACGCCGGCGGCGGACGCTGCTCGCTCGGCTTCAACGTGCGCAGCGGCTCGACGTACTACTTCCTCACCGCCGGGCACTGCACCAACATCGGCTCGACCTGGTACTCCAACTCCAGCCGTACCACCGTGCTCGGCACCCGGACCGGCACCAGCTTCCCGGGCAACGACTACGGCATCGTCCGGCACAGCAACTCGGCCAACGCGGCCGGTAACGTCTCGCTCTACAACGGCAGCACCCAGGACATCACCTCGGCCGGCAACGCCTACGTCGGCCAGTCCGTCCGCCGTTCCGGCAGCACCACCGGCGTGAAGAGCGGCAGCGTGACCGCGCTCAACGCGACCGTGAACTACGCCGAGGGCAGCGTCTCCGGTCTCATCCGCACCACCGTCTGCGCCGAGCCGGGCGACAGCGGCGGCTCGCTGTTCGCCGGCACCACCGCCCTGGGCCTCACCTCCGGCGGCAGCGGCAACTGCTCCTCCGGCGGTACCACCTACTTCCAGCCGGTCACCGAGCCGCTCAGCGTCTACGGCGTGAGCGTCTTCTGATCCACGCATCGCATCCAACGGGCCGCCGGGCGACCGGCGGCCCGTTCCGCGTACCCGCTCAGGCGCCCGCTCCAAGACGGCCCGGGCCGATCGGCGGCCCGTCCGGGCGGGGCGGGTCCGACGGCCGGGCCGTCCAGTGCCGGTGGGCCCGCCGCGCCGACAGCACCGCCGCCAGCGGCCAGAGCGTCACCGCGAGCGCTGCCACCCGCTCGGCCAGCCCGGTCCGGGAGCCGCCGGTCACCTCCGCCACCGACCAGCCGAACAACGCCAGCAGCGCCGCCGTCACGGCCAGCGCCACCGGCCGGCGGAACGCCCACGGCGGCGTGCCGGCCGGGGAGGCGGCCACCTCGCGCGGGACTCTGCGGGGCAGCCGCAGCGCCGTCCCGGCCGGCCACAGCGACAACGCGAGCACCGCCACCGTCGCGACCACGCCGTGCGCCGGGGAGCCACCAACCTGCGGACGGGGGAACGCGACCAGCGCGACGGTGGCCACCCCGCCGACCGCGAGCAGGAAGCGGCTGGGCAGCCCGGCGGCGTGCAGCGCGGCGGCGGTGGCGGCGTAGCAGCAGCCGAGCAGCACCAGCGCGCCACCCATCAGCCACGGATCGGTCGCGCCCTCGCCGGCCAGCTCGCTGATCGTGTCCCGCACCGGGTCGTACCCCGGCCCCTGGCGGGCGCCCGCGACCGTCCAGCCCGCCACCAGCAGCGCGGGCGCGGCGGCCGCGGTGACGACGGCCCAGCTCGGTACGGCACGCACCCGGCCACGGTAGACCGCCGGACCCGGCCCGCACGGCGCTTTCGCCACCGCCGGGGCGGACCGGCTCGACGGGTGCCCGGGAGCGGGCCCGCCCGCCCTGACAGAATGCGGGGGAGCAGTGAGTGGACCAGATTGAGGAGACGCCAGCCGTGATCCGTACCCACAATGCCGGAAGCCTGCGCGCCGCGGACGCCGGCTCGACGGTGACGCTCGCCGGGTGGGTGGCCCGCCGGCGCGACCACGGCGGTGTCATCTTCGTCGACCTGCGGGACGCCTCCGGTGTCGTGCAGGTGGTCTTCCGCGAGGAGGACGCGCACGCGCTGCGCAACGAGTTCTGCGTCAAGGTCACCGGCGAGGTGACCCGCCGCCCCGAGGGCAACGAGAACCCCGACCTGCCCACCGGCGAGGTCGAGGTGACCGCGTCCGCGCTGGAGGTGCTCTCCGAGGCCGCGCCGCTGCCGCTGCCGGTGGACGACCAGATCGAGGCCGGCGACGACATCCGGCTCAAGTACCGCTACCTGGACCTGCGCCGGGGCGGCCCGGCGAAGGCCATGCGGCTGCGCTCGCGGGCCAACCAGATCGCCCGTGGCGTGCTGCACGAGCGGGACTTCCTGGAGATCGAGACGCCGACGCTCACCCGCTCCACCCCGGAGGGCGCGCGCGACTTCCTGGTGCCGGTGCGGCTGCAGCCGGGCAGCTGGTACGCGCTGCCGCAGTCGCCGCAGCTGTTCAAGCAGCTGCTCATGGTCGGCGGCATGGAGCGGTACTACCAGATCGCCCGCTGCTACCGCGACGAGGACTTCCGTGCCGACCGGCAGCCGGAGTTCACCCAGCTCGACATCGAGATGTCGTTCGTCACCGAGGACGACGTGATCGACCTCGGCGAGGCGATCGTCTCGGCGCTGTGGAAGGACCTCGCCGGCTACGAGATCGCCCGGCCGATCCCACGCATCACCTGGCACGACGCCATGTCCCGCTACGGCTCGGACAAGCCGGACCTGCGTTACGGCGTGGAGCTGACCGAGCTGACCGAGTACCTGCGCGGCACCGAGTTCCGGGTGTTCGCCGGCGCGATCGACGCGGGCGGCTACGTGGGCGCTGTGGTCATGCCCGGCGGCGCGGCGCAGACCCGCAAGGAGCTGGACGGCTGGCAGGACTGGGCCAAGGCGCGCGGCGCGCGCGGCCTGGCGTACGTGGTGCTGGACGCCGAGACCGGCGAGCCGCGCGGCCCGGTGGCGAAGAACCTGTCCGAGGCGCACCTGTCCGGCCTGGCCGACGCGGTCGGCGCGAAGCCCGGCGACGCGATCTTCTTCGCCGCGAGCACGAACACCCGCGAGGCGCAGGAGCTGCTCGGCGCGGCCCGGATCGAGATCGCCAAGCGGTCGAACCTGATCGACGAGAGCGCCTGGGCGTTCTGCTGGGTCGTGGACGCGCCGATGTTCGAACGCACCGACGAGGGCGGCTGGACCGCCGTGCACCACCCGTTCACCTCGCCGAACGCCGAGTGGGTGGACCGGTTCGAGGACGCGCCGGACCGGGCGCTGGCGTACGCGTACGACATCGTCTGCAACGGCAACGAGATCGGCGGCGGCTCGATCCGTATCCATCGCGGCGACGTGCAGCAGCGGGTGTTCGACCTGCTCGGCATCACCGCCGACGAGGCGCAGGACAAGTTCGGCTTCCTGCTGGAGGCGTTCAAGTACGGCGCCCCGCCGCACGGCGGCATCGCGTTCGGCTGGGACCGGGTCTGCATGCTGCTGGCCGGCGCCGACTCGATCCGCGAGGTCATCGCGTTCCCGAAGACCCGCGGCGGCTTCGACCCGCTGACCGGCGCGCCCACCCCGATCACCGGGCAGCAGCGCGCCGAGGCCGGCATCGACGCCAAGCCGAAGGCCCCGGCCGGTGCGCACGCCGGCACCGCCGGCCCGGCCGCCCCGGTGGCCGACCCCGTCTGATCCTCGCTTTCCGGAACTGGCCCGCGTCATGATGACGCGGGCCTTTTTCGATCTTCGGGGGAGACGACATGAACCTGCTCGTGGTGGGAGCCAGCGGCTTCCTCGGCGCCGAGGTGTGCCGGCAGGCGGTCGCCGCCGGGCACCGGGTCGCCGGCACGTACCACCGCGCCGCCGTCGCGGTGCCCGGCGTCGCGCCGCACCGGCTCGACGTGACCGACCGCGCCGCCGTGCGGGAGCTGCTGACCCGGGTACGCCCCGACGCGGTCGTCGCCACCCCCTACCGGTACGACGACTGGGCGGTCACGGCGGACGGGGCGGCCCACATCGCGGTAGCCGCCGCCGAGGTGGGCGCCCGGCTGGTGCACCTGTCCAGCGACGCGCTGCACGCCGGGCGGCCTGCGCCGTACGCGGACGAGGACGTGCCCACGCCGCTGCACGCGTACGGGGCGGCGAAGGCGGCGGCGGAGACGGCGGTGCGGGCGGTCGATCCGGGCGCGGCGCTGGTGCGTACCTCGCTGATCGTGGGGGAGGGCAGCAAGCAGATCCAGCTCTGCCGGGAGGCGCTCGCGGGGCGGGCCACGCTGTTCACCGACGAGCTGCGCTGCCCGGTGCACGTCGCCGACCTCGCCGGCGCGGTGCTGGAGCTGGTGCCGGGCGACTATGCCGGGCTGCTGAACGTGGCCGGGCCGGACGCGGTGAGCCGCGCCGAGCTGGGGCTGCTGGTGGCCCGGCACGACGGGGTGGATACGGGCGGGCTGCGGACGACCACGATCGCCGCCGCCGGGCTGCGCCGACCGGGCGAGGTGGTGCTGGACTCCACCCGCGCCGCGGGCCTGCTGCGGACCCGGCTGCGGGGGATCACCGAGCTGTACGGCTAGTTGCACAGATTCTTTGCAAGCATCTTGTGCATGGAAAGTGTGCACAGATATTGTGCATCTCATGGAGGAGAAGAAGCGCACCGTACGCATCGACCACCGTCAGGTCCGCGCGCTGGCCCAGCCGCTGCGCATGCGGCTGATCGGGGCGCTGCGCGTGGTGGGCCCGGCCACCGCCACCACCCTCGCCGAGGCGCTCGGCACCAACAGCGGCGCGACCAGTTACCACCTGCGCCAACTCGCCGAGGTCGGCCTCGTGGTCGAGGACCCGAGCCTCGGCACCGGCCGGCAGCGCTACTGGCGGGCCGCGCACGACGTCACCAGCTGGGAGTCCAGCGACTTCGACGACGACCCCGACTCGCGGGCGGCCATCGAGTGGGTCGAGGCGGACTACGTCCGCTTCTTCGCCGGGCACGCCGAACGCTGGTTCGCCCAGCGGCACCGGTGGTCGCCGGCCTGGCGTGACGCGTTCGGCATGGGCGACTTCTTCATGCGGATTCCGGTGGACCGCCTCAAGGCGATCCAGGAGGAGGTCTTCGCGGTCTTCGAGCGGCACCGCGACGAGACCGACCCGGACGACCCCGACGCCGAGACGGTGCAGCTCTACCTCGCCGCCCTCCCGATGGACGCGGCGTTCCCCCGGTCCACCCCGCCACCCGCCGAGGAGAAGCCGTGACCGCGCTGTCCGTACGCCAGATCCGGATCCGCTACCTCACGCTGTACGGCCTGCGCTGGCTACCGAGCGGCCTGCTCATGCCCGTGATGGTCCTGCTGATGCAGGAGCGCGGCCTCACGCTGTCCCAGATCGGCCTGGTCGCCACCGCGCAGGGCCTCGTCGTGCTGGCGCTGGAACTGCCCACCGGCGGCTTCGCCGACGCGCTCGGCCGCAAACCCGTGCTGGTCGCCGCCTGGGCCATCGGCCTCGGCTCGCTGGCGCTGATGGCGGTGGCCGACTCGTTCTGGATGTTCTTCCTGGTCTGGGCGCTGCAGGGCGTCTACCGGGCGCTCGACAGCGGCCCGATGGAATCCTGGTACGTCGACGCCACGCTCGCCGCCGACCCGAAAGCCGAGTACGAACGCGGCCTCGGCTGGGCCGGCACCGTGATCGGTGTCGCCATCGGCGCCGGCGCCCTGCTCAGCGGCGGCCTCGTCGCGCTCGGCCCGGTCGGCCCGGTCAGCGCCCTCGCGCTGCCGGTGATCGTCGCCGCCGTGCTCCAGGCCGTGTCCATCGTGGCGCTGCTCGCGCTGATGGCCGAGCGGCGGCCCGCGTCCGGCCCGGCCGCGCTGCGCGCCTCCGTGGTCGACGCGCCCCGGATGGTCGGGCAGGCCGTCGGGCTGCTGCGCCGAAACCGGGTGCTGGCGGCCCTGGTCGCCGTCGAGCTGTTCTGGGGCTTCGGCATGGTCACCTTCGAGTCGCTGCTGCCGGTACGCCTCGCCGAGGTGCTCGACGACCCGGCCCGCGCCGCGGCGCTGCTCGGCCCCGCCGGTACGGCGGCCTGGCTCGCGAACGCCGCCGGCGCCGCGCTCACCCCGTTCCTGCTGCGCCGCCTCGGCGCCGCCCCGGCCGCCGCGCTGATGCGGATCCTCCAGGGCGTCACAGTGGTCGGCATGGGCCTGCTGGCCGGGCCGGTCGGCATCCTCATCGCGTACCTGGCCTGCTACACCGTGCACGGCGCGTCGAACCCGCTGCACATGGGACTGCTGCACCGGCAGGTCGACGGGCCGTACCGCACCAGCGTGCTGTCGCTCAACTCGATGGCCGGCCAGCCGGCCGGCGCGCTCGGCGCGGTCACGCTCACCGCGCTGGCCGACGCCACGAGCGTCAGCACCGCCATGATCGTCGGCGGGGTGGTGCTCGCCGTGGCCGCGCCGCTCTACCTGCCGGCCTGGCGCGCCGCCCGCCGTACCCCCTCGGCGGTCGACGTGACGCCGGAGGTGACGGGCGGCGGCCCCGGCCACGCCGGCCTGGCGTCCGAGCCGCCCCTCGACGCGGCGGACCGTGGCGCCGCCGTCGGCGCGGACGCGGCTGCCGTCACTGGCGGGCCCGGGCCGGTGGTCGTGCCGGCGTCACCCGGCCGCGACTGAGTCCTGCGGGCGTCGCCCGGCAGTGGTTGGGCCGTCCCGGCGTCCCGGCGTCCCGACGGCGGGCGTCGCCCGGCGGCGGCCGAGTGGTGCCGGCGTTGTCGGCAGCAACGTTCCCGGCATCGCCGTGCGGGTCACCGCCCCGCGGGTGGAACGTCATGGGTGTCTCGGCTCCCGTTTGACACCCATGACGTTCCACTCACCGGTTCGACGCGCCCACTTCCGATCGCAGCCCTGGCCGGGTGCCGGCAGCGTCAGGCCAGCTTGATCGAGGTGCGGCGTTCGGTGGCGGTGAAGCCGAGCCGCCGGTAGAGCCGGATCGCGCCCAGGTTGTCCGGGTAGACGCCCAGCGCCACCGTGTCGTACCGGGCGAACAGGGCGTCAGTCATGCCGGCGGTCAGCGCCGCGCCCAGCCCCCGGCCGCGAAGCCCGGGCGCGACGGTCAACCCGGCCAGGAAGCCGATGTCGGCGCGGCTGCGATCCGCGCCGCAGGCGAGCAGGCGGTCCCCGTCGCGGATCCCGTACCAGTCGACGATGCCCGGCTCGCCCGGCCGGGAGGTGGTGCTCGGAAACGCCTCCTCGATCAGCGCGGTCAGGGCGGGGTGGTCGGCAGCGGTGAGCCGCTCCACCCGCTCCTGCTCCGGCTGGTGCGGCGGCGGCGCGGTGGTCCAGAGGAAGTCCCACTCGATCAGCCGGGCCACCGGCAGCCGCGCGGCCACCTCGTCCGGGTCGGCGTGGGGCAGGTTGATCGACTGACCGGCTCGCAGCGTCCCGTCCGCCCGGTGGGCGGCGAAGACGTCGATCGCCGGGCCGGGGGCGCCGACCGCCCCGCCGGCCGACCACTCGCCCGGCGGGAGCAGCCACCCGACCGCGCCGCCGTGCCGCCATCCGCGTACGGCCTGGTCGTCCCGCAGCGCGTGCCGGGCGTACGGGTGGTCGCCGGCCGCGGCGAGCAGCGCCCCGCGCCCGGTCAGCGCCTCGTCGACAGTGATCATTGCGCCAGCCTACGAGCACCCGCAGCCCGTATCGGAGGACGGCCATCTCCTGTTCCAGGGTGGAGATTGACGAACAGACCGATTGGGTACATCCGTCGCCGACCTGCTGGGAACCCCCACCGGAGGAACGACATGCTCGCCATTCTCGCGGCCATCGTGTTCGGTTTCGCGCTGCTGCTCGACTTCATGAACACCGACCTCGGCGCGCCCGATCTGTTCAGCACCTCGACGCTCATGCTCATCGGCTTCCTGCTGCTCTCGCTCTACCTGGCCGGCGTCGGCTCCGGCCCGCGCGGCGGCGGTGGCGGCCGCTGGTACCGGGGCCGGCGGCCGGGTCGCGGCTGACCGGAAACGACCACCCGGGTCGGGTCGGCGGCGCGATTCCGGCGCCGTCGGCCCGGCCCGGTACTGTTCTCGTGATGGAATCGGACGCCCTCTTCACCCTCGGCGAGCCCGCCGGAGCACCCGCGGGCGCGGGCGGCGCCGACGGCTTCACCGACGCCCGGGCGGACTCGCCCCTGCCGGTGCGGATGCGGCCGGCCGGCATCGACGAGCTGGTCGGGCAGGAGCACCTGCTCGCACCGGGCGCGCCGCTGCGTCAGCTGGTCGAGGGCGCGGCGCCGATGTCGGTCATCCTCTGGGGGCCGCCGGGCAGCGGCAAGACCACGATCGCGCATCTCGTGGCCCGGGCCACCGACCGGCGGTTCGTGGCGATGTCCGCGCTGACCGCCGGCGTGAAGGACGTCCGCGCGGTGATCGAGACCGCGCGGCGGCAGCGGCGTTCCGGCGGCCCGCCGACGGTGCTGTTCATCGACGAGGTGCACCGGTTCAGCAAGACCCAGCAGGACTCGCTTCTCGCCGCCGTCGAGGACCGTACTGTCACGCTGCTGGCGGCGACCACGGAGAACCCGTACTTCTCGGTCATCTCGCCCTTGTTGTCGCGGTGCGTGCTGCTCACCCTTCAGGCCCTCGACGACGACGACGTACGCGGGCTGCTGCGCCGCGCGGTCGCCGACGAGCGCGGCCTCGGCGGCGCGCTGGTGCTGGCCGAGGAGGCGGAGGACCACCTGGTCCGGCTCGCCGGGGGCGACGTACGCAAGGCGCTCACCGCGCTGGAGGCGGCGGCGGCCACCGCGACCGCGCTCGGCGCCGGCCGGATCGACCTGGCCGTGGCGGAGCAGGCGGTCGACGTGGCGGCGGTGCGCTACGACCGCGACGGCGACGCGCACTACGACGTGACCAGCGCGTTCATCAAGAGCATGCGCGGCTCCGACGTGGACGCGGCGCTGCACTGGCTGGCCCGGATGCTGGTGGCCGGCGAGGACGCCCGGTTCATCGCCCGCCGGCTGGTGATCTTCGCCAGCGAGGACGTCGGCATGGCCGATCCCACCGCGCTGACGGTGGCCACCGCCGCCGCCCACGCGGTCGAGTACGTGGGCCTGCCGGAGGCGCAGCTCAACCTGGCCCAGGCGGTCATCCACCTGGCCACCGCGCCGAAGTCGAACTCGGCCACCGCCGCGATCGGCGCCGCTGTCGCCGACGTACGCGCCGGTCGTGGCGGCCCGGTGCCGCGCGGGCTGCGCGACGCCCACTACTCCGGCGCGCGCGGACTCGGGCACGGGGCCGGCTACCGCTACCCGCACGACGACCACCGGGGGGTGGTCACCCAGCAGTACGCTCCGGACGACCTCGTCGGGACCGACTACTACCAGCCCAGTGGGCACGGCGCGGAGCGGGCGGTGGCCACCCGGCTGCCGCTGCTGCGCCGGATCGTCCGTGGGCTGCCGGCACCGGCGACCCGGGCGGAGGCCGGCGCCCCGGCCGCCGTGAACGGGGCCCGGGTGGGTGGCGGCGAGCAGGCCAGCGGGGCGAGTGAGGGCGGCAGCGACGCCGCCGAGGGGGGTCAGTAGTGATGGCGCGTGGTCCGGAGCGGCCGGCGGACGGCCCCGACGAGCGGCGCGATCCGCGGGCCAAGGGCCGCCGGTGGGGACGCGGCCGGGCCGAGCCCGAGCTCGACCCGACCGTCGTCGGCGAGGAACTCGGCTGGATCGACGATCTGCGTACCGCCAAGCAGCAGGGCGGCGAACTCGGACCGGAGGGGGATTCCTCCGCGCCCGCGCCGGGCCGGCCGGGAGCAGCACCGGGCCCGGCCGCCGGGCCCGGCATGCCTCCGCCCGCCGCCGGGCCGGGGATGCCCGCCCGGTCCGCTCCGCGGCCCCCGGCGCCGGGCCCGCAACCACCCGGCCGGCCGGGTCCGCAGCCGCCCGCGTCCGGTCACCCGGGCCCGCAGCCGCCCGCGTCCGGTCACCCGGGTCCGCAGCCACCCGTCTCCGGTCGGCCCGGCCCGGCGGCGCCTCCGTCGTCCGCCCGGCCCGGTCCGTCGTCTCCCGCCGCCCCGCCCCCCGGCCGTCCCCAACCGGCCGGGCCGGTGCCGGACGGCCGCACCGACCCGACGCAACCGCCCGTTTCCGGTCGTGGCGGCCCGGCGTCCCCGCCGGGCGTGGGCCGCGGAGGACCGGCCGGGCCCGGTCACGTCCGGCCCGGCGCGGACGTACCACCTGTCGCCGGGCGTTCCGCAGCGGACGCGGGCGCCGCCCGGCCCGGTCCGGAGATGCCACCCGGCCGCCCGGCTGACGCGCCGCCCCCGATGCCCGGCGGCCGGCCCGGTCCGCGTCCTCCGGTGACCCGGCGCGGTCCCGACCAGCTCGGCCCGGCCGCGCCGCCGGTGCGCCCCGGCGGTCCCGAGGCCGGCGCGCCGCGCCCGCCCGTCGACGGTCCCTGGCCCGGCGTGCCCGAGGCCCGTCGTCCGGCGGGAGCACCCGCCCGCCGGGGCGCGGACGGCCCCACTGGCCAGCAGCCGCCGGTCACCGGCGTCTCGCCGCCGCCCGGCGCGCCCGCCGGGCCGCCACCCGGCCGGGTACCCGCCGAGCCGGGCCGCCCGCCCGTCGACGGCGAGCACCGGCCCCCGACACCGCGCGGCCGGCACGGCGCCGGCGTGCCGGAGGGCGCGCACCAGGCCGCGGCCAACCCGCCCGTCACCTCGCCGCCCGGCGGCCGCCGGGCCCGGCCCGACGACACCGCCGGCGTCCAGCCGGTCTCCGGCGGGCCCCGTCGCGCGCGACCGGACGACGTAGCGCCCGGCGTCCGGCCCGTGTCGGGCGCGGGCCGTCGTGCCCGGCCGGACGACGTTCCGCCCGGCACCCGCCCCGTCTCCGGCGCCGGTCGCCGCGCCGCGCCGGAGGGCGTCGTGCCCCCGGCGGGTGGCCGCCGGGCCGCCCCGGAACCGGACCGCCCGCCGGTGGTGCCGCGCAGCGGAAACGCGCCGGACCTGCCCGGCGCGCCCGTGTCCGGCGGCCCGGCGAACGCGCCGCGCCGCGCCGCGCCGGGTGGCCGGAGGGCCGCTCCCGACGGGCCGGCCGAACCCGGCGCCGCGGCCGAGGCGGCGCGGCCCGGACGTCGCGCGGCGCCTGACGACACCGGCGACCCGCGCCCGCAGCGGCCGGGCGAATGGTTGCGGCAGGCCGGTCGCGCGCCACACACCGACCCCGCCATGCCGGTGACCCGCCGCCCGGCCGACGAGCCGACCGGCCGTACCGGCGCCGCCGTCCCACCGGTCCGCCCCGAACCGGCCGATCCGGGTACGCCGTCGCGGCGGCCCGGTCCGACCGGGCCGGGTGGGCCGGCGCGTGGCGCGGCGGCAGGCCCTCCGGCTGCACCGGTCCGGCCCGATCAGTCCGGCCCGATCGCGCCCCCGGCGGGTCCTCCGATGCCCGCCCCGGCCGCGAACCCCGCCCGTCCCGGCCCGGCCCGGGGCGCCGCCCGTCCCGGCGTACCACCCGGTGGCGGCCCGCAGAGCGACGTCGAGCGCACGGGTGGTGTGCCGATCGGTGGTGGCCGTCCCGGTGGTGGCCCGCCGCGTCCGGCCGGTCCGCCCGGCGGCGACGGTGGCCGTATCGGTCCCGGCCCGCATCCGCCCCGGCAGGGGCCCGGCGGGTCCGGCCCGGTCCGGCCCGGTGAGACCCCTCCGCCCGGTGGCACACCCCGTCCACCGGTGGCGCCCGGCGCCCGGGGCGCGGCCGCCGGACCGGCGCCTGCCGCCCGCGCGGCGGCCGGTGTGGCGCGACCGGTCGGACCGGACGAGCGGACCACCGGACGGGCGACCGGCCCCGGACCGGAGCCGGACCGCAGCGGACCGGGCAACCCGGCCGGCATGGCACCGCCTCCGGGCGCTCCGGCGGTGGCGCGGGCGGCTGCTGTCGTACCCCCGGGGGAGGCTGCCGGGCCACGGCCCGGCGCGGACGGCATGCCCGCGCCGCGACCCGCCGGTCCCGGCGTGGACGAGACCGACGCGGAGGCCGGTGGCCTGCGCGGCGCCCGGTCCGAGCTGCGGCGGCAGATGCGCGAGCGGCGCCGCCTGCGGATGGGTGTCCTCGCGCTGGTGAGCCTCCTGCTGCTGGGCGCGGTACCGCTCTACTTCGGCATGCGGACGCTCAGCCGCGATCCGGTCTTCGACACCCTCGACGCGCTCGACGTGCCCGCCTGGGCCGAGAAGAAGACAGTCGACAACGTCAGCGGCAGCCGCTGGTGCCTGCAGGACTGCCGGCTGCGGGAACGCGCGGTCGAGTCGGAGCAGGGATGGGAGCAGACGGTCGCCGTCTACGAGCAGGCGCTGGCCAAGGACGGCTGGCGGCGGTGGAGCGTCGAACGCTGCCCGGAGGAGAAGGTCGAGGGCAGCTACACCTGCTGGCGTCGCGACGAACTCACGCTTGACCTGTGGGTACGCGACCCGGCCTGCACGCCGCCGCCGATCGACGGTGCGCCCGCGCCCTCCGCGCCGGCCGCGCCCGCAGCGGCGACGTGCACCGGCTCGTTGGTGTCGGTGAAGGTGCGCAACGCGATCGACGACGAGCGCACCGGGCCGACGCCGACCACCGATCCGTCACTCACCGGTGAGGATCCGTTCCCGACGCTGACCGACGACCCGCTGGGCGAGGCGACTCCCTCACCGTCGTGAGCCGACTTTCATCACGGACGGTAGGGTCTGGGGCTGGCACGCCCGTCCGCGCCCGGTGACCGGGTCGGCGTGGCGCGAAGTGGGTAGGTACGGTCGCGCGTTCCGGGGCGTCGGGTTCCGGGACACTGCTTGAGGAGGACGTGCGCGTGAACGGTAGCGAGGTCGCTTGGCTGGTCCTGGCCGGCGCGTTCCTGATGCTGGTGCTCGTGCTGGCGGTGCCGATCCTGCGGCTGCGGCACACCGTGGACGCGACGACCCGCATGATCAACGAGCTCAACGACCGCACCGCGCCGCTGCTCGGGGACGTGAACACCACGGTGAAGAACGTCAACGTGGCGCTGGAGCAGGTGCAGACCTCGCTGGACGGGGTGAACCTGCAGCTCGCCAAGGTGGACACCATGACCAGCCACGCGCAGAACGTCACCGCGAACGTGGCGAACCTGGCCACCGTGGTCTCGGCCGCCGCCGCGAATCCGCTGGTGAAGGTGGCCGCGTTCGGGTACGGCGTGCGCCGCGCCGCCTCCGCGCGCCGGCACGCCGAGACCGAGCGCGAGGTGCGCGACACCATCAAGCAGCAGCGTCGCGCCGCCAAGCGCGGCAACCGCTGACACCCCGACCGGCGTACGCGGGAGGATGAGAGCATGAGGCGGTTGTTCTGGCTGGGCATCGGGCTGGCCGTGGGCGTCCTGGTGGTGCGCAAGGCCACCCGGACCGCGCAGGCGTACACCCCGGCCGGCATCGCCAGCGGGCTGTCCGAGTCCGCCGGCGGTCTGGTCGAGTCGCTGCGGGCGTTCGTGGACGACGTCCGGGTCGGCATGGCCGAGCGTGAGCAGGAGATCCACGAGGCCTTCGCCCGCGGCGAGGTGTACGACGACCAGTTCGCCGAGCTGCGGGAGGACCCGCGGATCGGCGACCGAGAGATTTTCCCGGAGGACCACCAGCGATGAAGACGGCGGAGATCAAGCGGCGGTTCCTCGCCCACTTCGAGGCGAACGGGCACACCGTGGTTCCGTCCGCTCCGCTGCCCGCCATCAGCGACCCGAACCTGCTGTTCATCAACGCGGGCATGGTGCAGTTCGTGCCCTACTTCCTGGGCCAGCAGACCCCGCCGTACGCGCGGGCGACGAGCGTGCAGAAGTGCATCCGTACGCCTGACATCGACGAGGTCGGCAAGACCAGCCGGCACGGCACGTTCTTCCAGATGAACGGCAACTTCTCCTTCGGTGACTACTTCAAGTCCGGGGCGATCCCGCTCGCCTGGGACCTGGCGACGAAGTCGGTCGAGGCGGGCGGTTTCGGGCTGGACCCGGAGCGGATCTGGGCCACGGTCTACCTGGACGACGACGAGGCGTACGACATCTGGCGCGCCACCGGCGTGCCGGCCGAGCGGATCGTGCGCCGCGGCAAGGCCGACAACTTCTGGTCGATGGGCATCCCCGGCCCGTGCGGCCCGTGCTCCGAGCTGTACTACGACCGCGGCCCGGCCTACGGCCGCGAGGGCGGTCCGGAGGTCGACGAGGACCGTTACCTGGAGTTCTGGAACCTCGTCTTCATGCAGTTCGAGCGCGGCCCGGGCACCGGCAAGGAGGACTTCCCGATCCTCGGTGACCTGCCGGCGAAGAACATCGACACCGGCATGGGCCTGGAGCGGATGGCCTCGCTGCTGCAGGGCGTGGACAACCTCTACGAGATCGACGAGGTCCGCCCGATCCTCGACAAGGCCGCCGAGCTGACCGGCAAGCGCTACGGCGTGCACTCCGGTCACGCGGCGAACGAGTCGCACCCGGACGACGTACGGCTGCGGGTCATCGCCGACCACGTGCGCACCTCGCTGATGCTCATCGGCGACGGCGTGACCCCGTCGAACGAGGGCCGGGGCTACGTGCTGCGCCGGATCATGCGGCGGGCGATCCGGGCGGTGCGGCTGCTGGGCTACCAGGACCGGGCGCTGCCGGAGCTGCTGCCGGTGGCCCGCGACTGCATGGCGCCGTCGTACCCGGAGCTGGCCGAGGACTTCGGCCGGATCTCCCAGTACGCGTACGCCGAGGAGGACGCGTTCCTGGCCACGCTGCGCGCCGGCACCACGATCCTGGACACCGCGATCGCGGAGACCAAGTCGGCCGGCAAGGCGGCGCTCTCCGGTGACAAGGCGTTCCAGCTGCACGACACGTACGGCTTCCCGATCGACCTGACCCTGGAGATCGCGGCCGAGCAGGGGCTGCAGGTCGACGCGGAGGGCTTCCGCCGGCTGATGGCCGACCAGCGCAGCCGGGCCAAGGCCGACGCGCAGGCGCGCAAGACCGGGCACACCGACGTGTCGGCGTACCGGTCGGTGCTCGACGGCGGCGGGCCGGTGGAGTTCACCGGCTACACCGAGCTGAGCCGTGAGTCGCGGGTCCGCGCGCTGCTGTCCGGTGGCGCCGCGATCTCCGCCGCGGTCGAGGGCGACACGATCGAGCTGGTGCTCGACACCACCCCGTTCTACGCCGAGGGCGGCGGGCAGCAGCCCGACCAGGGGCTCATCACCGTCGGCGGCGGCCAGGTCGAGGTCTTCGACGTGCAGCAGCCGGTGCCCGGCCTGATCGTGCACCGGGCCAAGGTGGTGCGCGGCGAGGTGCGCTCCGGGGAGACCGGGTACGCCGAGATCGACGTGTCCCGCCGCCGGGCGATCTCCCGCTCGCACACCGCGACGCACCTGGTGCACCAGACGATGCGCAACTTCCTCGGCGAGTCGGCCACCCAGGCGGGTTCGCTGAACGCGCCGGGCCGGCTGCGGTTCGACTTCAACACCCCGACGGGTGTGGCGCCGAGCGTGCTGCACGACGTGGAGCAGCAGGTCAACGAGGTGCTGCTGGCCGACCTGGAAGTGCACGCGTTCGTCACCAGCCAGGAGGAGGCGCGCCGGATCGGGGCGATGGCCCTGTTCGGCGAGAAGTACGGCGAGCGGGTCCGGGTCGTCGAGGTCGGCGACTACGCCCGGGAGTTGTGCGGCGGCACGCACGTGGCCCGCTCTGCCCAGCTCGGCCTGGTGAAGATCCTCTCCGAGGCGTCGGTGGGCTCCGGGGTACGCCGGATCGAGGCGCTCGTCGGCATGGACGCGTTCGGCTTCCTGGCCCGCGAGCACCTGCTGGTGTCCCGGCTGGCGGAGCTGTTCCGGGTGCCGGGGGAGCAGGTCGCCGACCGGGTGGAGCAGACCGTCACCCAGCTTCGCGACGCGGAGAAGGAGCTGGAGAAGCTGCGCGCCCAGCTCGTGCTCGGCGGGGCCGGCGCCCTGGCCGCGCAGGCCAAGGACGTGCGCGGCGTCGCGTACGTCGGCACCGAGGCGCCGGAGGGCGCGGCTGCGAACGACGTGCGGACCCTCGCCCAGGAGATCCGGGGCCGGATCGACCCGGCCCGCCCGGCGGTGGTCGCGGTGGCGGCCCGGGCCAACGGCAAGGCGTCCCTGGTGGTGGCCGTCAACCAGGCCGCCCGGGGGCGGAGCCTGAGCGCGAAGGACCTCGTGAAGGCGGCGTTCTCCGGCCGGGGCGGCGGCAGCGACGACCTGGCCCAGGGCGGCGGCCTGCCCGCGGCGGAGGCGCCGAACCTGCTGGTCACCGTCGAGCAGGCGGTCGCCGGTACGGCATGAGTGAACGCACCGAGCGGAGCGAGGGCCGTGAGCGCATGCCTGGCGATACGGCATGAGCGCACCGATCGACGCCAGGGCGGACCACCCGGTCCGCCCTGGCCCGTACCGGCGGGGAGGTGTCCGATAGTGGCCGAGCTGTCCCGTGGCGTCCGGCTGGGCGTCGACGTGGGCCAGGTCCGGGTGGGTGTGGCCCGATGTGATCCGCACGGCATCCTCGCCACGCCCCTGGTCACGTTGGCCCGCGACCTGACCGCCGAACCGGACGCGGTGCCCGCCGACATGGCCGAGCTGGTCCGGCTCGCCGCCGAGCACGAGGCGGTGGGAATCGTCGTCGGGCTACCGGTCAACCTCGCCGGAAAGCACGGCCCCGCAGCGGTGAACGTATCAGCCTATGCCAGCCGATTGGCTGATGTAATGAGGCCGATTCCGGTGACGCTGACGGACGAGAGGATGTCTACCGTCGTCGCGAGTCGTAGGCTGGCCGAACGGGGCGTCCGGGGAAAGCGCCAACGGGCGGTGGTCGACCAGGCCGCCGCGGTGGAGATTCTGCAGAGCTGGCTGGACGCACAGCGGAGGCGGACGCAATGATCGACGACCTTGATCTGGGCTTCGACGAGCAGGACAGGGGGGAGAAGGGCCGGCACCGGCGCGGCGCGGTACGCCGACGGCAGGGCAAGTCCGGCGGCGGCCGGGGCAAGACCCTGCTCGCCCTCGCGCTCGCGCTGATCCTGCTGGGCGGCATCGGCGGCGGCGCGTTCTACGGCTTCGACCGGGTCCAGAACTACTTCGTCACCCCCGACTACGACGGCTCCGGCACCGGCGAGGTGACCGTCGAGATCAAGCAGGGCGCGCTGCTCGCCGACATGGCCGACGCGCTCGTCGCCGCCGACGTGGTGAAGAGCACCAAGGCGTTCATCGAGGCCGCCGAGGAGAACTCGCGCAGCAAGAACATCCAGCCCGGCACGTACAAGCTGCGCAAGCAGATGAGCGGCGACGCGGCGGTCGCGGCGATGCTGGACCTGAAGAACCGGATCGTGAACGGGATCACCATTCCCGAGGGGCTCACCGCGAAGACGGTCTACAAGCGGCTCTCCGAGAAGACCGACATCCCGGTCAAGGACTTCGAGGCGGCGGCGAAGGATCCGGAGGCGCTCGGCGTACCGGACTGGTGGTTCAAGCGCTCCGACGGCAAGAAGGTCAAGCCGTCGATCGAGGGCTTCCTGTTCCCCGACACCTACGAGATCCCGCCGAAGGCCACCGCCGAGACGGTGCTCAAGCTGATGGTGAACAACTTCCTCACCGTCACCTCGAACATGCAGTACGCCGAGAAGGTGCAGCAGGACCGCGGTGGCATCACCCCGTACGAGGCGCTGATCGTCGCCTCGCTCGCGCAGGCCGAGGCCGGCAACAAGGTCGACCTGGGCAAGGTCGCTCAGGTCGCCTACAACCGGGTCTACAAGGGCAACTTCGACTGCGGCTGTCTGGAGATGGACGTCACCGTCAACTACTACCTGGAGTTGACCGGGCGGCCGACCAAGGCGTCGAAGGACATGACCGCCGCCGAGCTGGACGACCCGAAGAACCCGTACAACCGCAAGCTGCGCGGCCTGATCCCCACCCCGATCAACAACCCGGGCAAGGACGCCCTGCAGGGCGCGCTCAGCCCGCCGCCGGGCAAGTGGCTCTTCTTCGTGGCGATCAGCAAGGACGGGCGCTCCGCGTTCGCCGAGACCTACGCCGAGCACCAACGCAACGAGCAGAAGGCGCGCGAGGCCGGGATCATCTGATGGCCGATCCCCGCCGCGCCGCGGTGGTCGGCAAGCCGATCGCCCACTCGCTCTCCCCGGTGATCCACACCGCCGGGTACGCGGCGGCCGGGCTGAGCGGCTGGTCGTACACCCAGATCGAAGCCGGCGCCGACGACCTGCCCGGCCTGGTCGCGGGCCTCGGCCCGGAATGGGCCGGGCTGTCGGTGACCATGCCGGGCAAGGAGGCGGCGCTCGCGCTGGCCGACGAGGTCTCACCGGCCGCCGCCGCCGTCGGCGCCGCCAACACGCTGGTACGACGCGCCGACGGCACCTGGTACGCGGACAACACCGACGTCACCGGCATGGTCGAGGTGCTCACCGGCGCGGGCTGCGTCGCCGGGGCGGTCGTCACCGTGCTCGGCGCCGGTGGCACCGCCCGGGCGGCCATCGCGGCGGCAGCCCGGATCGGGGCGGCCGAGGTGACTGTGGTGGCCCGCCGCCCGGAGGCGGTCGACGAGCTGCGCCCGGTCGCGGCGGCGGCCGGCGTGCCGCTGGCCGGGGCCGAGTGGGACGGCGCGCCCGCGCACGCCCGCGCCGACCTGGTGATCTCCACGGTGCCGAAGGGCGTGGCCGACCCGCTCGCCGACAACTTCGACTGGCGACCGGAGTCGGTCTTCTTCGACGTCGTCTACGATCCGTGGCCCACGCCGCTCGCGGCGGCGGCGCTGACAGCCGGGTGCCGGGTGGTCTCCGGGCTGGACCTGCTGCTGGCCCAGGCGTACGGCCAGTTCGAGCACTTCACCGGCGTCACCGCCCCACGCGCCGCGATGCGCGCTGCCCTGCCGGTGTAAGGAAGGGCCCCTTATTAACTCCTCCGGTAGAGGAAGGGCCCCTTGTTAACGCCTCGCCCCACGAGGCGGCAGATCGGCGCGGAGGCGGCCTGTCCGGTGGGCGGGATGCGCCGGGCGGCGTACGCCGGTGACCACCGGGCGTGACACACTGACCGTCGTGTTGCGCTGGCTGACTGCAGGTGAATCGCACGGACCCGCCCTCGTCGCGATGCTGGAGGGCGTACCCGCCGGCATCGAGGTGACCACGGCGGAGATCTCCGGCGAGCTGGCCCGGCGCCGGCTCGGCTACGGCCGGGGTGCCCGGATGTCGTTCGAGCAGGACGAGGTCGAGATCATCGGCGGGCTCCGGCACGGCGTGACGCTCGGCAGCCCGGTCGCGATCCGGGTCGGCAACTCCGAGTGGCCCAAGTGGCGCACCGTGATGGCCGCCGACCCGGTCGACCCGGAGGAGCTGGCGAGCCAGGCCCGCAACGCGCCGCTGACCCGTCCCCGCCCGGGTCACGCCGACCTGGCCGGCATGCAGAAGTACGGGCACACCGACGCCCGGCCGATCCTGGAGCGCGCCAGCGCCCGGGAGACCGCCGCCCGGGTCGCGGTGGGCACCGTCGCCAAGGCGCTGGTGCGTCAGGCGCTCGGCGTCGAGATCGTCTCCCACGTGGTCGAGCTGGGCCCGGTGGCGGTCAAGCCAGGCCTGCGGCCCACCCCGGAGGACGCCGCCCGCATCGACGCCGACCCGCTGCGCTGCCTCGACGCCGAGGCCAGCGCCCGGATGGTCGCCGAGGTCGACGCCGCGAAGAAGGCCGCCGACACGCTCGGTGGCGTGGTCGAGGTGCTCGCGTACGGGGTGCCGCCGGGCCTGGGCAGCCACGTGCAGTGGGACCGCAAGCTCGACGCGCGCCTCGCCACCGCGCTCATGTCGATCCAGGCGATCAAGGGCGTGGAGATCGGCGACGGCTGGCAGCAGGCCCGCTCGCGCGGCTCGGAGGCGCACGACGAGATCGTGCCCACCGCCACCGGCGTGCGGCGGATCACCGACCGGGCCGGTGGCCTGGAGGGTGGCATCACCACCGGTGAGCCGCTGCGGGTGAAGGCGGCCATGAAGCCCATCTCGTCGCTGAACCGGGCCCTGGCCACGATCGACGTGACCACGGGCGAGCCGGCCACCGCGATCAACCAGCGCTCCGACGTGTGCGCGGTGCCGGCGGCTGCGGTGGTGGCCGAGGCGATGGTCGCGCTCGTGCTGGCCGAGGCGGCGGTGGAGAAGTTCGGCGGCGACTCGGTCGCCGAGATGCGCCGCAACCTGACCGGTTACCTCGACAGCTTGGTGATCCGGTGAGCGCGAGGAACGCAGCGCAGCGGAGTCCCGCAGTCGCGAACGAGAGGTGGCAACGATGAGCACCCGGCCGATCTGCGTGCTGGTCGGTGCGCCCGGTGCCGGCAAGACCACTGTCGGCACGGCGCTGGCCGAGGCGCTCGGCGTCGACTTCCGGGACACCGACGCCGACATCGAGAACCTCGCCGGCAAGCCCATTCCGGAGATCTTCGTGGACGAGGGGGAGGAGCACTTCCGTACCCTCGAACGGGCCGCCGTGGCGGCGGCGCTCGCGTCGCACGCGGGCGTGCTCGCGATCGGCGGCGGCGCGGTGCTGGCCGAGGAGAACCGGGCCGCGCTGATCGGCCACACCGTGGTGCACCTGTCGGTGGAGCTGCCGGACGCGGTCAAGCGGGTCGGTCTGGGCGCCGGGCGTCCGTTGCTCGCGCTGAACCCGCGCGCCACGCTCAAGCATCTGATGGACCAGCGCCGCCCGCTCTACGCCGAGGTGGCGACCGCGACCGTGGTGACGGACGGGCGTACGCCGGAGGAGTTGGCTGCGGAGATCGCCGCGCTGCTCAAGCCCTGACAACCGCACTGCCGCGCCCGGCTCCCGCCCTCGGTGGAACGCGGTGGGTGTCTCCGGGGTGTCGTGGCACCCATGACGTTCCACCCGGCGTGGATGACGTTGGTGGGTGGAACGCCGTGGGTGTCTCCCGAGCGTTATGGCACCCGTGGCGTTCCAGCCGGCGTCGATGGCGTCGGTGGGTGGAACGCCATGGGTGCGTGGGAAACGTGTCGGGAGGGGCCGGTCAGGTATTTGCCGCAACGGCCCCGGCCGCCCTGCGGCGAGGGCTCCGCTCCGGTCGCCAGGTGGCGAGCAGCGCCAGCGCCAGCGCGATCTCGGCCAGGTCACCGAGGTAGTACATGAGCGTGGCGCCGGCCCGCAGCTCGGCGGCGGTCGCCGGCACGTCCACGAACAGCCCGGCGTAGAGCAGTTGGGCGATGGTGGCGTGCGCGGCCACCCCGAACCCGATCACCACCAGCCGCACCGGTACGCGCGGGCGGTGCGGGCCCGGGTCGGGACCGGCGATCGACCAGGCGAACAGGCAGCCGCTGAGCAGGAAGTGCACGTTCACCAGCGTGTGCAGGGCCGGGCTGTCCAGCGTGGCCCGGTACAGCGGGGTGAGGTAGAGCAGCCACAGCCCGCCCGCGGTGAGCAGCAGGCCGGTCACCGGGTGGCCGAGCACCCGTGCTGTCGGATGCCGCAGCAGATGGACCAGTGCCCGGCCGGTACGCCGGTCCAGCGTGCGCAGCAGCAGCGTGACCGGGGCGCCGAGCACCAGCGCCAGCGGCGCGAGCATGCCGATCAGCAGGTGCTGCCACATGTGCCCGACGAAGTCGCCGGCCGGCCACGCCAGCCCGCCCGCCAGCAGCAGCGCGCCCAGCCCGAAGCTCGCCGTCCGGGCGTGCGGCCAGCCGGGCCCGCCCGGGTCCCGCAGCCGCAGCGCGGCGGCCAGGTACGCCCAGAACAGCGCCGCCGGGATCAGCGCGATCGCCGGGAAGCCGCCGCCGGCGTGCCCGGCGTGAGCCAGGCTCACCGGCGCTCCGGCGCGCAGAGGTCCACCGCGCGGGCCCGGCGCTGGATCGTCCAGCCGACAGCGATCAGCACCACGCCGAGCGCGAGGAACCCGAGGTCCCACCAGAGCTGGTTCGGGCCGCCGCGGACGTGGTGGATGCCGAGCAGGTGGTGGTCGACGACGCCCTCGACCAGGTTGAACAGGCCCCAGCCGATCAGCGCCCAGCCCCACAGCATCGGCGAGCGCCACAGCCGGCCCCGCGAGTGTGTGACCCGGGAGTAGAGCAGGGCCAGGCCGGTCAGCACCGCCACCCAGGTGACCACGTGGAACAGGCCGTCCCAGAGCGTGTTCATCTGCAACCCGGGCACGGTGTCCACCGGGTACTCGCGGACGCCGATCCGGTCGCTGCCGGTGCTGCTGAGCATGTGGTGCCACTGCAGGACCTGGTGCAGGACGATGCCGTCGACGAAGCCGCCGAGCCCGACGCCGAGGATCGTGGCGGGCAGCCGGATGCTCGTCGCGGACTCCGGTCGGGTCGCGTGTGCCGTCGTCTCACTCATTCCGGCCGCCCTACCCGCGATGTGGCCGGACAAACACCCAGCCAGTGGACAACGGCCGCGCGGGGGCGGCGCGCTGGACTAGGCTGCCCGCGATGGACGAGGTGACCCGGATCCCGGTCGGCGGCGAGCGGCCGTACGACGTGCTGGTGGGACGTGACCTGCTGGACCCGCCGCCGGTGCTGCTGGCGGGCGCCGAGCGGGTGGCCTTCCTGCACGCGCCGCCGCTCAAGGCGCTCGCCGACCGGCTCGCCGACGCGGTCCGCGAGGGCGGCGTGACGCCGCTGCTGATCGAGGTGCCGGACGCCGAGGCGGGCAAGCACGTCGACGTGGCGGCGGCCTGCTGGGAGCGGCTCGGCGACGCCGGGTTCACCCGTACCGACGCGGTGGTCGGGGTGGGCGGCGGCGCGGTCACCGACCTGGCCGGTTTCGTCGCCGCGACCTGGCTGCGCGGCGTGCGCTGGGTGCCGGTCGCGACGTCGCTGCTCGGCATGGTCGACGCCGCGGTGGGCGGCAAGACCGGCATCAACACCGCCGCCGGCAAGAACCTGGTCGGCGCGTTCCACCCGCCGGCCGGCGTGCTGGCCGACCTGGCGACGCTGGACAGCCTGCCCCCGGCCGACCTGGCCGCCGGCATGGCCGAGGTGGTCAAGTGCGGGTTCATCGCCGACCCGGTCATCCTCGACCTGGTCGAGCGGGACCCGGCCGCCGCGCTCGACCCGGCCGGGCCGGTGCTGCGGGAACTGGTCGAGCGCGCGGTCCGCGTGAAGGCCGACGTGGTCGCCGGTGACCTGCGCGAATCCGGGGTACGCGAGGTGCTCAACTACGGGCACACCCTCGCCCACGCGATCGAGAAGGTGGAGGGGTACCGCTGGCGGCACGGTCACGCGGTGTCGGTCGGCCTGGTCTACGCGGCCACTCTCGCGCGGCTCGCCGGCCGGCTCGACGCGGCCGACGCCGAGCGGCATCGCCGGGTGCTGACCGCGCTCGACCTGCCCACCGGCTACCGGGCCGACGCCTGGCCGGAACTGCTGGCCGCGATGCGGGTGGACAAGAAGGCCCGGGGCAGCCGGCTGCGGTTCGTGGTGCTCGACGGGATCGCCCGCCCGGCGATCCTGGAGGCGCCGCCGGACGACCTGCTCGCCGCCGCGTACGCGGAGATCAGCTCATGAGGGTGTACGTGCTCAACGGGCCGAACCTGGGCCGGCTCGGCACCCGCCAGGTCGACGTGTACGGGGTGACCAGCTACGCCCAGCTGGTGGCCGACTGCGAGCGGCACGGCCGGGAGTTGGGGCTGGACGTGGTGGTCCGGCAGACCGACGCCGAGCACGAGATGCTGGCCTGGCTGCACGCGGCGGCCGACGAGGAGGCGGCGGTGGTGCTCAACCCGGCGGCCTGGACGCACTACTCGGTAGCGGTGCGGGACGCCTGCGCGATGCTGCGCGGCCCGCTGGTCGAGGTGCACATCTCCAACATCCACGCCCGGGAGGAGTTCCGGCGCCACTCGGTGGTCTCCGCGGTGGCGACCGGGGTGATCTGCGGGCTGGGCGTGGACGGCTACCGGCTGGCGCTGCAGCATCTGGCTCAGCGTGCGAGTCCGATTCGACAGGGCGAGTAGACTTGGACGGTCTGTCCGCCAATTGATGATCAAGGCAGGAAATGGCCACCACCAACGACCTGAAGAACGGCCTGGTACTCAACCTGGACGGCGAGCTGTGGGCCGTCGTCGAGTTCCAGCACGTCAAGCCCGGTAAGGGTGGTGCCTTCGTGCGCACCACGCTGAAGAACGTGCTGTCCGGCAAGGTGGTCGACAAGACCTTCAACGCGGGCACCAAGGTCGAGACCGCGACCGTGGACAAGCGCACCATGCAGTACCTGTACGCCGACGGCGAGGACTACGTCTTCATGGATCTGGAGACGTTCGACCAGATCACCGTCCCCGGCGGCACCGTCGGCGAGGCCGCCAACTACCTCCTCCCCGAGGCCGAGGCGACCGTCGCCACCCACGAGAGCGTGCCGCTGTACATCGAGCTGCCGACCTCGGTCGTGCTCGAGGTCACCTACACCGAGCCGGGCCTGCAGGGCGACCGGTCGACCGGCGGCAACAAGCCGGCCACCGTCGAGACCGGCGCCACAGTGCAGGTGCCGCTGTTCATCACCACCGGTGAGAAGATCAAGGTCGACACCCGCGACGGCCGTTACCTCGGCCGAGCCTGATGGCCGAGGGTCCCAAGCAGCAGATGCCCGCGCGTCGCAAGGCGCGCAAGCGGGCGCTGGACGTGCTCTTCGAGGCCGACCTGCGGGACCGCCCGCCGGTCGAGGTGCTCGCCGGCTACCTGGAGCGGATCGAGCAGCCGCGCCCCGACCACCTCGGCTACGCGGTCGGGCTGGTCGAGGGCGTGGCGGCGCACCTCGACCGGATCGACGAGACGATCGCCAGCTACGCCGAGGGGTGGACGCTGGACCGGATGCCGGTGGTCGACCGCAACCTGGCCCGGATCGCCGTGTACGAACTGCTCTACGTCGACGAGATCGACGACGCGGTGGCGATCAGCGAGGCGGTGGAGCTGGCCCGGCAGATGTCGACGGACGACTCGCCCCGGTTCCTCAACGGCATTCTCGGCCGGATCGCCGAGTACGCCAGCCGCTGAGCCCCGCGCTCCGACGACGAAAGGGCCCGTGCCGGACGGCACGGGCCCTTCTCGTACGCGGATGTCAGGACGCGAAGAACGCCCGCGGGTCGGCGACCAGCACGCCGTGCTCGGTCAGCCGCTCGATCAGCCCCGACGGTGAGGCGTCGTAGACGATCGCGAGGGCGCGCAGGTCGTCGGCGCGGATGGAGAGCACCCGGCCGTTGTAGTCGCCGCGCTGCTGCTGGATGGCGCGCGCGTAGCGGGCGACGTAGGCCAGGTCCTCGGAGGCCTCGTCGTAGAGCCGCTCCAGGTCCAGCACGATCTTGCTGGTGGGCTCGTGACGCACCCCGCTGCCGTCGGGCAGCAGCTCCGAGACGGGAACGCGGTAGAAGTCGGCCAGTTCCGCCAGGCGGGACACGGTGACGGCGCGGTCGCCGCGCTCGTACGAGCCGACCACCACGGCCTTCCACCGCCCGTTCGACTTCTCCTCCACCCCCTGCAGGGACAGGCCCTGCTGCTGGCGGATGGAGCGCAGGCGGGCGCCCAGCGACTTGGCGTATTCAGAGGGCATTCGGACACTCCCAGTGCTGCTCGGGGTTCTCCCAGCTATCGCTACGGAGCGTGACGGTACGGGGATTGCGACACGCGGTCAAGTGTTGCTGTCCACGACGTCTAGGACGCTCGTGTGGCTTGTCCCCATTTCTCCGGGCTGACCAGCAGGTCAGTACCGGCGGCGGGCGGCCCGGTGACCGCTGGTAACGTGGCGTGAAGCCCCGGTCCGGGCCCCGCGCGGGCCCCCGGAGCCGACCCAGACGTCCTTTAACGACCCGTCCCGTGAGGCGGGGAAGGAGGTCCGCCGTGGCCTACCCACCGGCTGCCCATTCGTCACCGCCGCGACAACCCTCGGTGAAGGTGATCCTCGCCGCTGCGGACGTGTCGCGGGTGGTCGACCGCATCGCCCACCAGATCCTGGAGAAGACCCAGGGCGCCGCCGACACCGTGCTGCTCGGCATCCCCACCCGCGGTGTGCCGCTGTCCCGCCGCCTCGCGGACCGGATCAGCACGTTCGAGGACGTCACCGTCCCGGTCGGCGTGCTCGACATCACGCTCTACCGCGACGACCTGCGCCGGCACGCCACCCGCGCGGTCGGCCCGACCGACCTGCCGTCCGGCGGGATCGACGGCAAGCGGGTGATCCTCGTCGACGACGTGCTGTTCTCCGGCCGCACCGTACGGGCCGCGCTCGACGCGCTCAGCGACGTCGGCCGCCCGGCCTCGGTGCAACTCGCCGTCCTGGTCGACCGCGGTCACCGTCAGCTCCCGATCCGCGCCGACTACGTCGGCAAGAACATCCCCACCGCGCTGGCCGAGAACGTGAAGGTCACCCTCGCCGAGACCGACGGCGCCGACGAGGTACGGCTGTACGGAGGCTCTCCCGCATGATCCGGCACCTGCTCTCCGGCGCCGACCTGGACGCCGCCACCGCCACCCTGGTCCTGGACACCGCCGCGGAGATGGCGACGGTGGCCGGGCGCGAGGTCAAGAAGCTGCCCGCGCTGCGCGGGCGCACCGTGGTGAACCTCTTCTACGAGGACTCCACCCGGACCCGGATCTCGTTCGAGGCGGCCGCCAAGCGGCTCAGCGCCGACGTGATCAACTTCTCTGCCAAGGGTTCCAGCGTGGCCAAGGGGGAGAGCCTGAAGGACACGGCTCTGACGCTCCAGGCGATGGGCGCGGACGCGGTGGTCGTCCGGCACCCCGCCTCGGGCGCGCCGCACCGGCTGGCCGAGTGGGTCGACGGGTCGGTGGTCAACGCCGGTGACGGCACCCACGAGCACCCCACCCAGGCGCTGCTCGACGCGTACACGATGCGGTCCCGGCTGGGCCGGCTCGACGGCCTGCACGTGGCGATCGTCGGCGACGTGCTGCACTCCCGGGTGGCCCGCTCCAACGTGCTGCTGCTGTCCACGCTCGGCGCGAAGGTCACCCTGATCGGCCCGCCCACGCTCATCCCGGTCGACATCGCCGCCGCCCTGGCCCCCGGCACCGACGTCTGTTACGACCTCGACGCCGTTCTCCCAGATGTGGACGTGGTGATGATGCTGCGGGTGCAGCGCGAACGGATGGGTGACTCCTACTTCCCGTCGGCCCGCGAGTACGCCCGCCGCTACGGGCTCGACGGGCCGCGCATGCGCCGGCTGCCCGAGCACGCGATCGTCATGCACCCCGGGCCGATGAACCGGGGGATGGAGATCACGCCCGAGGTGGCCGACTCGCCCCGCTCCACCATCGTCGAACAGGTCGCCAACGGGGTCTCCGTGCGGATGGCCGTGCTCTACCTGCTGCTCGGAGGGAACAACCGGTGACCGCGTACCTCATCACTAACGTCAGTGTGGTCGGCGGCGAGCCGACCGACCTGCTCATCCGCGACGGCGTGGTGGCCGCCGTCGGCGACGGACTCGCCGCCGACGACGCCACGGTCGTCGACGCGACCGGCCTGGTCGCGCTGCCCGGCCTGGTCGACCTGCACACCCACCTGCGCGAGCCCGGCCGGGAGGACGCCGAGACCGTCGAGTCCGGTTCCCGGGCCGCGGCGCTCGGCGGCTACACGGCGGTGTGCGCGATGGCGAACACCTCGCCGGTCGCCGACACCGCCGGCGTGGTCGAGCAGGTGTGGCGGCTCGGCCGGGAGGCCGGCCTGGTCGACGTGCAGCCGATCGGCGCGGTCACCGTCGGGCTGGCCGGCGAGCGCCTGGCCGAGCTGGGCGCGATGGCCGACTCCGCCGCCGGGGTGCGGATCTTCTCCGACGACGGGCACTGCGTGGCCGACCCGCGGCTGATGCGCCGGGCGCTGGAGTACGTCAAGGCGTTCGACGGCGTGATCGCCCAGCACGCCGAGGAGCCCCGGCTGACCGAGGGCGCGCAGATGCACGAGGGCGAGGTGTCCACCCGCCTCGGGCTGACCGGCTGGCCGGCCGTCGCCGAGGAGGCGATCATCGCCCGGGACGTGCTGCTGGCCGAGCACGTGGGCAGCCGCCTGCACGTCTGCCACGTCTCCACCGCCGGCAGCGTCGAGGTGCTGCGCCAGGCCAAGGCGCGCGGGGTACGGGTCACCGCCGAGGTGACGCCGCACCACCTGCTGCTGACCGACGCCAAGGCGGAGAGCTACGACCCGGTCTTCAAGGTCAACCCGCCGCTGCGCACCGCCGCGGACATCGCCGCGCTGCGGGAGGCGCTGGCCGAGGGCGTGATCGACATCATCGCCACCGACCACGCCCCGCACGCCGTGGAGGACAAGGAGTGCGAGTGGGCGTACGCCCGGCCGGGCATGCTCGGCCTGGAGACCGCCCTGTCCATCGCGCTCGACGTGTTCGGCCCCCGCTGGGACCTGATCGCCGAGCGGATGTCCCGCACGCCGGCCCGCATCGCCGGGCTGACCGGGCACGGCGTCGACCCGGCGCCCGGCGTGCCGGCCAACCTGACCCTTGTCGACCCCGCCGCCCGCCGCGTCATCGAACCGGCGGAGCTGGCCAGCCGTAGTCGTAACACCCCGTACGCCCGCATGACGCTGCCGGGTCGCATCGTGGCGACCTTCCTGCGCGGCGAGCCGACGGTCCTGGACGGAAAGGCAGTTAAGTGAAGAGACGTCCTGCGATTCTCGTCCTCGAGGACGGGCGCACGTTCCACGGCGAGGCGTACGGCAGCGTCGGGGAGACCTTCGGCGAGGCGGTCTTCAACACCGGCATGACCGGCTACCAGGAGACGCTCACCGACCCCTCGTACCACCGGCAGGTGGTGGTGCAGACCGCGCCGCACATCGGCAACACCGGCGTCAACGGTGAGGACGACGAGTCCGACCGGATCTGGGTGGCCGGGTACGTGGTGCGTGACCCGGCCCGGATCAGCTCCAACTGGCGCGCCGACGGCGGGCTGGAGGACCGGCTCGCCGCCGAGGGCGTCGTCGGCATCAGCGGGGTGGACACCCGGGCGCTGACCCGGCACCTGCGCGAGCGCGGCGCGATGCGGGTCGGCATCTCCAGCGTCGAGGACGACCCGGCCGCGCTGCTGGAGCGGGTGCGCCGTTCGCCGCAGATGGTCGGCGCGAACCTGTCCGACGAGGTGACCACCGCCAAGCCGTACGTGGTCGAGGCGGAGGGCGAGCACCGGTTCACGGTGGCCGCGGTGGACCTGGGCATCAAGCGCAACGTGCCGCGCCGGCTCGCCGCCCGCGGCGTCACCACCCACGTGCTGCCCGCCGGGTCGACGATCGAGGACCTGCTCGCCACCGGCGCGGACGCGGTCTTCTTCTCGCCCGGCCCGGGCGACCCGGCGACCGCCGACGGTCCGGTGGCGCTGGCCCGGGAGGTGCTGGCCCGGCGGATCCCGCTGTTCGGCATCTGCTTCGGCAGCCAGATCCTCGGCCGGGCGCTCGGCTTCGGCACCTACAAGCTGGGGTACGGCCACCGCGGCATCAACCAGCCGGTGCTCGACCGGGCCACCGGCAAGGTCGAGGTGACCAGCCACAACCACGGCTTCGCGGTGCAGGTGCCGGGCGCCGGGGCTGGCGCGGTGGTGCCGGATCAGGTGATCCAGACCGAGTTCGGCGGTGTCCAGGTGTCACACGTCTGCCTCAATGACAACGTGGTCGAGGGGCTGCGGGGCGTCGACATCCCCGCTTTCACCGTCCAGTACCACCCGGAGGCGGCGGCCGGCCCGCACGACGCGGAC
This sequence comes from Micromonospora sp. HB375, assembly GCF_017872985.1. Classification (NCBI taxonomy): domain Bacteria; kingdom Bacillati; phylum Actinomycetota; class Actinomycetes; order Micromonosporales; family Micromonosporaceae; genus Micromonospora; species Micromonospora sp. HB375. The sequence continues at coordinate 2,634,033 of NZ_JAGGJO010000001.1, forward strand.
TACCTCTTCGACCGTTTCGCAGAGCTGATCGAGGGGCGCAAGAATGCCTAAGCGGACCGACCTCAAGCACGTCCTGGTGATCGGCTCCGGGCCGATCGTGATCGGACAGGCCTGCGAGTTCGACTACTCCGGCACCCAGGCCTGCCGGGTGCTGCGCAGCGAGGGGATCCGGGTCAGCCTGGTCAACTCCAACCCGGCGACGATCATGACCGACCCGGAGTTCGCCGACGCCACGTACGTCGAGCCGATCACCCCGGAGTTCGTCGAGCTGGTCATCGCCAAGGAGCGCCCCGACGCGCTGCTGCCGACGCTGGGCGGGCAGACCGCGCTGAACACCGCCGTCGCGCTGCACGAGGCCGGCGTGCTGGAGAAGTACGGCGTCGAGCTGATCGGCGCGAACATCGAGGCGATCAACCGGGGCGAGGACCGGCAGCTGTTCAAGGAGATCGTCGCGAAGGCCGGCGTACGGCTGGGCCTGGAGGATCCGTCCGCGCTGGTGCCGCGCTCGCGGGTCTGCCACTCGATGGACGAGGTCCGCGAGACGGTCGCCGAGCTGGGCCTGCCGGTGGTCATCCGGCCGTCGTTCACGATGGGCGGCCTCGGTTCCGGCATGGCGCACACCGACGAGGACCTGGAGCGCATCGCCGGCTCGGGCCTCGCGGCCAGCCCGGTGCACGAGGTGCTCATCGAGGAGAGCGTGCTCGGCTGGAAGGAGTACGAGCTCGAACTGATGCGCGACCGCCACGACAACGTGGTGGTGGTCTGCTCGATCGAGAACGTCGACCCGATGGGCGTGCACACCGGCGACAGCGTCACCGTCGCGCCGTCGATGACGCTCACCGACCGGGAGTACCAGCGGCTGCGTGACCTCGGCATCGCGGTGCTGCGCGAGGTCGGGGTGGACACCGGCGGCTGCAACATCCAGTTCGCGGTCAACCCGGCCGACGGCCGGATCGTCGTGATCGAGATGAACCCCCGGGTGTCGCGTTCCTCGGCGCTGGCGTCGAAGGCCACCGGCTTCCCGATCGCGAAGATCGCCGCGAAGCTGGCCATCGGCTACACGCTGGACGAGATCCCGAACGACATCACGCTCAAGACGCCTGCGGCGTTCGAGCCGACGCTCGACTACGTGGTGGTGAAGATCCCCCGGTTCGCGTTCGAGAAGTTCCCCGGCGCCGACCCGGAGCTGACCACCACCATGAAGTCGGTGGGCGAGGCGATGAGCCTGGGCCGCAACTTCACCGAGGCGCTGAACAAGGCGATGCGCTCGATGGAAACCAAGGCGTCGGGCTTCTGGACCACTCCGGACCCGGACGGCGCCACGTTGGAGAACACCCTCGCGGCGCTGCGGACGCCGCACGACGGCCGGCTCTACACCGTCGAGCGGGCGCTGCGCCTGGGCGCGTCGATCGCCGAGGTGTCCGAGGCGTCCGGCGGCATGGACCCGTGGTTCCTGGACCAGATCGCCTCGCTGGTCGAGCTGCGCGCCGAGATCGTGGCCGCGCCGGTGCTCGACGCCGGTCTGCTGCGCCGGGCCAAGCGCGCCGGCCTGTCCGACCGGCAACTCGCCGCGCTGCGTCCCGAGCTGGCCGCCGAGGACGGCGTCCGCACGCTGCGCCACCGGCTCGGCGTACGGCCGGTCTACAAGACGGTGGACACCTGCGCGGCCGAGTTCGAGGCGACCACGCCGTACCACTACTCGACCTACGACTCGGAGACCGAGGTGGCGCCCTCGGCGCGGCCGAAGGTGCTGATCCTGGGCTCCGGGCCGAACCGGATCGGTCAGGGCATCGAGTTCGACTACTCGTGCGTGCACGCGGTCCAGGCGCTCCGGGCCGTGGACTACGAGACGGTGATGGTCAACTGCAACCCGGAGACCGTCTCCACCGACTACGACACCGCCGACCGGCTCTACTTCGAGCCGCTGACGTTCGAGGACGTGCTGGAGGTCTGGCACGCCGAGGACTCCTCCGGCAAGGCCGCCGGCGGCCCCGGCGTGATCGGGGTGATCGTCCAGCTCGGCGGGCAGACGCCGCTCGGCCTGGCCCAGCGGCTCAAGAACGCCGGGGTGCCGATCGTCGGGACCTCCCCGGAGTCGATCCACCTGGCCGAGGAGCGCGGCGCGTTCGGCGCGGTGCTGTCCCGGGCCGGGCTGCGCGCGCCCGCGCACGGCATGGCCACCTCGTACGACGAGGCGAAGGCGATCGCCGACGAGATCGGGTACCCGGTGCTGGTCCGTCCTTCGTACGTGCTCGGCGGGCGCGGCATGGAGATCGTGTACGACGACGCTACGCTGCGCGACTACATCGGCCGGGCCACCGCCATCTCGCCGGACCGCCCGGTGCTGGTGGACCGGTTCCTGGACGACGCCATCGAGATCGACGTGGACGCGCTCGTGGACGCCGACGGCGACGTCTACCTGGGCGGCGTGATGGAGCACATCGAGGAGGCCGGCATCCACTCCGGCGACTCGTCCTGCGCGCTGCCGCCGATCACCCTGGCCGGCTCGCACCTGGCCCAGGTGCGCCGTTACACCGAGGAGATCGCCCGCGGCGTCGGGGTGCGCGGCCTGCTCAACGTCCAGTACGCGCTGCAGGGCGACATGCTCTACGTGCTGGAGGCCAACCCGCGTGCCTCCCGTACTGTGCCGTTCGTCTCGAAGGCCACGGCGGTGCCGCTGGCCAAGGCGGCGGCCCGGATCGCGCTCGGCGCCACCATCGCGCAGCTGCGCGACGAGGGGATGCTGCCGCCCACCGGCGACGGCGGCACCATGCCGGCCGACGCGCCGATCGCGGTCAAGGAGGCGGTGCTGCCGTTCAAGCGGTTCCGCACCCCCTCCGGCAAGGGCATCGACGTGCTGCTCGGCCCGGAGATGAAGTCCACCGGCGAGGTGATGGGCATCGACACCGGCTTCGGGCAGGCGTTCGCCAAGTCGCAGGCTGCCGCGTACGGGTCGCTGCCCACCGCCGGGAAGATCTTCGTCTCGGTCGCCAACCGGGACAAGCGCGGCATGATCTTCCCGATCAAGCGCCTGGCCGACCTGGGCTTCGAGATCGTGGCCACCACCGGCACGGCCGAGGTGCTGCGCCGGCACGGCATCGCCTGCGAGCAGATCCGCAAGCACTACGAGTCGGGTGAGGGTGCGGACGCGGTCTCGCTGATCCTCGGCGGGGACGTGGCGCTGGTGGTGAACACGCCGCAGGGCTCCGGCGCGAGCGCCCGCTCGGACGGGTACGAGATCCGCAGCGCCGCGGTGAGCGTCGACATCCCCTGCGTGACAACGGTCCCCGGCGCCGCAGCCGCGGTCATGGGCATCGAGGCCCGCATCCGGGGCGACCTGAAGGTCCGCCCCCTGCAGGACCTGCACGCCGCCCTCCGGGCGGGCGAGTGACCCCGCGCCTGACCGCGCCGATCATGAGGTTGGCGGCGATGTGGATCTCCAAATCCGCCGTCAACCTCATGATCAACGGGGAGAGCGGGCGGGGGGCCGGGGCGTGATCTTCGAGAAGGTGGTGCGGCCCCGGCTGTTCTCGCTCGCGGGCGGGGACGCCGAGGGGGCGCACGAGTGGACCCTGGAACGGCTCGCGGCGGTGTCGCGGCAGCCGGCCGTTCTCGCGGCGCTGCGACGGGCGTACTTCCGGTCCGCGCCGCGCACCGTGTTCGGGGTGCGCTTCCCCAACCCGGTCGGGCTGGCCGCCGGGATGGACAAGAACGGACTCGCGTTGCCCGCCTGGCCAGCGCTCGGCTTCGGCTTCGTCGAGGTCGGCACCGTGACCGCGCACGCCCAGCCGGGCAATCCCCGGCCCCGGCTGTTCCGGCTGCGCGACAGCGAAGCGGTGATCAACCGGATGGGCTTCAACAACGCGGGCGCGGCGGCCCTCGCCGACCGGCTGGCGGCGTTGCCGCGCCCGCTCGGCGTACCGCTGGGCATCTCGCTCGGCAAGTCCAAGGTGACCCCGTTGGATCAGGCGGTCGAGGACTATCTCGACTCCTACCGGGCGCTCAAGGGACACGGTGACTACTTCGCCGTGAACGTGTCCTCACCGAACACCCCGGGGCTGCGCTCGCTTCAGGACCGGTCCCACCTGGACGCGCTGCTGGCCGCGCTGGTGGGGGAGAAGCCGGTGCTGGTGAAGATCGCCCCGGACCTCACCGAGCCGGCCGTGGCCGAGCTGCTGGAGGTCTGCCTCGACCGGGGCGCCGCCGGGGTCATCGCCACCAACACCACGCTCGCCCGGGACGGGCTGGCCCCGGCCGACCGGGCGCGCGGCGCGGAGACGGGCGGCCTGTCCGGCCGGCCGCTGACCGTACGGGCCCGGGAGATGGTCGCCTTCGTGCACCGGGAGACCGGCGGGCGGCTGCCGGTGATCGGCGTCGGCGGCATCCTCGACCCGGACGACGCGACGCGCATGTTCGACGCCGGCGCGTCCCTGGTCCAGCTCTACACCGGCTTCATCTACCGCGGCCCCGCCCTGACGAGAGCCATAACCCGGACCACCCACCCCTGACCCACCCCTCTCTTCCCCGCGATCTTGCACTCGCGGCCCCGGCACACCCCCTCATTCCGGGCGCGGCAGGGGCAGCAACCGCAAGATCGCGGGGGAAGAGAGGGGGCGGCGGGGAGGGGTGAAGGAGGAGACGTGACGCCTGAGGAGATTCTGGACGCGGACCGGCGGCACGTGTGGCATCCGTACGCCGCGATGCCCTCCGCCGGCGCGCCGTACGTCGTGGACAGCGCGCAAGGGGTGCGGCTGCGGCTGGCGGACGGGCGGGAGCTGGTCGACGGCATGTCGTCGTGGTGGGCGGCGATCCACGGCTACCGGCACCCGGCGCTCGACGCCGCGGTGACCGGCCAGCTCGGGCGGATGAGCCACGTGATGTTCGGCGGGCTCACCCACGAGCCGGCGGTACGCCTGGCGCGCACGCTCGTCGAGCTGACCCCGGACGGCCTGGAACACGTCTTCCTGGCCGACTCCGGCTCGGTGAGCGTCGAGGTCGCGGTGAAGATGTGCCTGCAGTACCAGCGGGCGCGGGGACGCCCGCAGCGCCGCCGGCTGGGCACCTGGCGGGGCGGCTACCACGGTGACACGTTCCATCCGATGAGCGTCTGCGACCCGGAGGGCGGCATGCACCACCTCTGGGGCGACGTGCTGCCCCGGCAGGTGTTCGCGCCGGCGCCGCCGTCCGGCTTCGACGCGCCGCCCGACCCGGCGTACGAGGCGGCTCTGGTGGACGCCGTGGAGCGGCACGCCGACGAGCTGGCCGCGGTGATCGTCGAGCCGGTGGTCCAGGGCGCCGGCGGGATGCGGTTCCACCACCCGCACTATCTGCGCGTGCTGCGCGAGGTGACCCGGAAGCACGGCATCCTGCTGGTCTTCGACGAGATCGCCACCGGCTTCGGCCGGACCGGGAAGATGTTCGCCGCCGAGCACGCCGGGGTGGCCCCGGACGTGCTCTGCGTCGGCAAGGCGCTCACCGGCGGGTACCTGACGCTGGCCGCGGCGCTCTGCACGCCCGAGGTGGCGCGGGCGATCTCCGCCGACGGGGTGCTGGCGCACGGACCGACGTTCATGGGCAACCCGCTCGCCTGCGCGGTCGCCAACGCCTCCCTGGAGCTTCTGCGGGCCGGGGACTGGGCCGGCCGGGTGGCGGGGATCGCCGAGGGCCTGCGGGCCGGCCTGGCGCCGTTGCGCGGCGCGCCCGGCGTGGCCGACGTACGGGTGCTCGGCGCGATCGGGGTGGTGCAGCTCGACCACGAGGTGGACCTGCCCCGGGCGACCGCCGCCGCGGTGGCGCAGGGGGTGTGGCTGCGCCCGTTCCGGGATCTCGTCTACACCATGCCGCCGTACGTCTGCGACGCCGCGGACGTGGCGCGGATCGCGGCCGGGGTGGCCGCGGCGGTGAAGGCCGGCTGAGCCCGGCCGAGTTCGACAGGGCGCGACGGGAAGGCCGTCGCCGGACACGCCCAGGCGGCCCGGGGCCGCGGGGAGAGGAGAGACGCGATGGAGACGTTCGGCGCCCGACTGCACCGGGCCGTGGCGGAGCGAGGGCCGCTGTGCGTGGGGATCGATCCGCACCCCGGGTTGCTGGCCGACTGGGGGCTGACCGACGACGTCGACGGACTCGACCGGTTCTGCCGCACCGTGGTGGAGGCGATCGGGGACCGGGTGGCCGTGGTCAAGCCGCAGTCGGCGTTCTTCGAGCGCTTCGGCTCGCGCGGCGTCGGGGTGCTTGAGTCAACTATCCGACAGTTGCGAGATCTGGGAGCGCTCGTTCTGCTTGACGTGAAGCGCGGCGACATCGGCTCGACGGTGGCCGCGTACGCGTCGGCGTACCTCGATCCATCCAGCCCGATGTATGTCGATGCGGTGACCGCGAGCCCCTACCTGGGAGTAGGTTCACTCGCGCCGATGTTCTCCACCGCAGCCGAGCACGGTGGCGGGGTCTTCGTCCTGGCCCTCACCTCGAACCCGGAGGGCGCCTCCGTGCAGCGTGCCGTCGGGGCCGACGGGCGCACCGTCGCGCAGACCGTGATCGACGAGATTTCCCAGCTCAACCGGGGTGCGGAGCCGCTCGGAAGCTTCGGTTTGGTGGTCGGCGCGACGGTCGGCGAGACCGGTCACGACCTCGGCTCGGTGAACGGTCCGCTGCTCGCTCCGGGCCTGGGCGCGCAGGGCGGCACGCCCGCCGGGTTGCGCACCGTCTTCGGCGCCGCGCTGCCGTCGGTGCTCCCGTCGTACTCCCGGGAGGTGCTCGGCGCGGGACCGGACCCGGACGCTCTGCGCGCCGCCGCCGAGCGGGCGCTGGCCGAGTGCCGGAGTGCCCTGGACGCCGTAGGCTGACTGACGGCTCGGTCACTTTCCGTTGATCATCGCGCGCCCACGTTGCCGAAATCTCCGTTGACCGCTAGTTTTCCCCGCGCTGGGAACCACGGACCCCTTTGGTTGCCAGCGACACCACGTTTCACAGATGCGGTGGGGCGCTCCGCCCGCCGTACTAGGGACCTGAGGAGAACTGGTGCCGCTCCCGTCACTGACCCCCGAACAGCGCGCTGCCGCGCTGGAGAAGGCCGCGGAGATCCGCAAGGCCCGCGCTGAGCTGAAGGAGCAGCTCAAGCAGGGCAAGACCACCCTCGCCACCGTCCTCGAGCGGGCCGAGTCCGACGACGTCGTGGGCAAGCTGAAGGTTTCGGCCGTGCTCCAGGCGATGCCGGGCATCGGCAAGATCCGGGCCACCCAGATCATGGAGAAGCTCAAGATCGCGGACAGCCGTCGCCTGCGCGGCCTCGGCGAGCAGCAGCGCAAGGCTCTGCTCGGGGAGTTCGCCGCGAACTGAACGGCCCGCCGTGTAGAAACAAGCGGTGAGCACGGATGACGAGGCGCGCTCGGCGGCTCGGCTCACTGTCCTGTCCGGTCCCTCCGGGGCCGGCCGGAGCAGTGTGGTCGAGGCGGTCCGGGCGCGCCTTGCGTCTGTCTGGGTGCCGGTGGTCGCCACCACCCGGCCGCCGCGCCCCGACGAGCGGGACGGCGTGGACCGCGTCTTCCTCGACGCGCCCGCCTTCGACCAGCTGATCGCCGCCGGGGAACTGCTGGAGTGGTGCCGGATCGGGCCGTACCGCCGGGGGGTGCCCCGGGCCGAGGTACGGGCGCGGCTCGCCGCGGGCCGGCCGGTGCTGCTGCCGCTGGACCTGGGTGGCGCGCTCGCGGTACGGGCGGCGGCGCCCGGCGCCCGGCTGGTGCTGCTCGCGCCGCCGGCGTACCGGGCCGACCCGGACGTCGCGGCCCTCTTCGCCCACGCCGTGGCACACGACCACACCGAGCGCGCCGCGGCGGAGCTGGTAGGATTGCTCGGTTCGTCCTTCCTGGCTCCGGCCCGACCGCCCGCGGGCGGCGCACGAGACGCAGAGGTATAATTCGTGGGATCCATCGCCACCAACCCCGAGGGCATCACCAACCCGCCGATCGACGAGCTGCTCGAGAAGACCACCTCGAAGTACGCGCTGGTCATCTTCGCCGCCAAGCGCGCCCGTCAGGTCAACGCCTACTACAGCCAGCTCGGTGAGGGCCTGCTGGAGTACGTCGGCCCGCTGGTGGAGACCACCCCGCAGGAGAAGCCGCTCTCCATCGCCATGCGCGAGATCAACGCGGGCCTGCTCACCGCTGAGCCGACCGACCAGCCGTAACCGCGCCCGCGCCGATGCCCGCCGAGATCGTCCTCGGGGTCGGCGGCGGCATCGCCGCCTACAAGGCGTGTGAGCTGCTCCGGCTCTTCACCGAGTCGGGTCACCGGGTCCGGGTGGTGCCGACCGCCTCGGCGCTCCGTTTCGTCGGGGCGCCGACCTGGGCGGCCCTGTCCGGCCAGCCGGTGGCCGACGACGTCTGGTCCGACGTGCACGAGGTGCCGCACGTGCGGCTCGGGCAGCACGCCGACCTGGTCGTGGTCGCCCCGGCCACCGCTGACCTGCTCGCCAAGGCCGCCCACGGCCTCGCCGACGACCTGCTCACAAACACGCTGCTGACCGCGCGCTGCCCGGTGCTGCTGGCGCCGGCCATGCACACCGAGATGTGGGAGCACCCGGCGACCGTGGCGAACGTGGCCACGCTGCGCTCGCGCGGCGTCCGGGTGATCGAGCCGGCCGTGGGGCGGCTCACCGGGCGGGACACCGGCAAGGGCCGGCTGCCCGACCCGGCGGAGATCTTCGCGGTGGCCCGCCGGGCCCTGGCCCGCGGCGTCGAGGCCGAGGCCGACCTGGCCGGCCGGCACGTGGTGGTCACCGCCGGGGGCACCCGCGAGCCGCTGGACCCGGTCCGGTTCCTGGGCAACCGGTCCTCCGGCAAGCAGGGGTACGCGTTCGCCCGCGCCGCCGTGGCCCGGGGCGCCCGGGTGACGCTGGTCGCGGCGAACGTGGCGCTGGCCGACCCGGCCGGGGTGGACCTGGTCCGGGTGGGCACCACCGAGGAGCTGCGCACGGCGACGCTGGCGGCGGCCGTCGACGCGGACGCCGTGGTGATGGCCGCCGCGCCCGCCGACTTCCGGCCGGCCAGCTACGCCACCGGGAAGATCAAGAAGTCGGACGACGGTGTCGCGCCGACCATCGAGCTGGTCACCAACCCGGACATCGCCGCCGAGCTGGGTCGCGTCCGCCGCCCCGGCCAGGTGCTGGTGATCTTCGCCGCGGAGACCGACGACGCGGAGGCCAACGGCCGGGCCAAACTGGCCCGCAAGGGAGCCGACATGATCGTCGTCAACGAGGTCGGCGTGGACAAGGTCTTCGGCGCCGACACCAACGCGGCCACCGTGATCGGCGCCGACGGCGCCGTGCACCGGCTGGCCGAGCAGCCCAAGGAGGCCCTGGCCGACGCCGTCTGGGACCTCGTCTGTCCGCGGTTGCCGTCACGTTCCTGACGGTTGGTCGGCCCGCGTTCAGGGGGTCGCGGCGGAACGAGGATGGCTAAACTGCCGCCGAGCGACCTTTAAAAGTCTTCACATGCTTAGGAGTGCCGTGACACGTCTCTTCACGTCCGAATCGGTCACGGAGGGCCACCCGGACAAGATCGCCGACCAGATCAGTGACGGCATTCTCGACGCGCTGCTCGCCCAGGACCCGCACAGCCGGGTCGCGGTGGAGACGCTGATCACCACCGGTCAGGTGCACGTGGCCGGTGAGGTGACCACGAAGGCGTACGCCGACATCCCCACCATCGTCCGGGAGACCATCCTCGGCATCGGCTACGACTCGTCGAAGAAGGGCTTCGACGGCGCGTCCTGCGGCGTCAGCGTGTCCATCGGCGCCCAGTCGCCGGACATCGCCCAGGGCGTCGACAACGCCTTCGAGCTGCGTACCGGCGGATCGGAGAGCGCGCTGGACGCGCAGGGCGCCGGTGACCAGGGCATGATGTTCGGCTTCGCCTGCTCCGAGACGCCCGAGCTGATGCCGCTGCCGATCGCGCTGGCGCACCGGCTGGCGCGCCGGCTCGCCACGGTCCGCAAGGACGGCACCATCCCCTACCTGCGGCCGGACGGCAAGACCCAGGTGACCATCGAGTACGACGGGCTGCGCCCGGTCCGGCTCAACACCGTCGTCGTGTCCAGCCAGCACGCGGCCGACATCTCGCTGGAGTCGCTGCTCACCCCGGACATCCGGGACCACGTCATCACCCCGGAGCTGGAGGGCCTCGGCCTGGAGACCGAGGGCTACCGGCTGCTGGTCAACCCGACCGGGCGCTTTGAGATCGGCGGCCCGATGGGTGACGCCGGCCTGACCGGCCGGAAGATCATCGTGGACACCTACGGCGGGTACGCGCGCCACGGCGGCGGCGCGTTCTCCGGCAAGGACCCCTCGAAGGTCGACCGCTCTGCCGCGTACGCGATGCGCTGGGTGGCCAAGAACGTGGTCGCCGCCGGGCTGGCCGAGCGGTGCGAGGCCCAGGTCGCGTACGCGATCGGCAAGGCCCACCCGGTGAGCCTGTTCATCGAGACGTTCGGCACCGAGACGGTGCCGGTCGCCTCGATCGAGAAGGCCGTCGCCGAGGTGTTCGACCTGCGCCCGGCCGCCATCATCCGGGACCTGCACCTGCTCCGCCCGATCTACCAGCAGACCGCCGCGTACGGCCACTTCGGCCGGGAGCTGCCGGACCTGACCTGGGAGGGCACCGACCGGGCCGCCGACCTCAAGTCGGCCGCGGGAGCCTGACCGCCGCCACGCGCCGCGACCGGCGACCCGCGCAGGGGTCGCCGGTCGCGCGCGTCTGCGTGGACGTGCCCCTGCCGCACCTGGACCGCCCGTTCGACTACCTGGTGCCGGCGGCGCTCGACGCCGAGGCGCAACCGGGGGTACGGGTGAAGGTGCGCTTCGCCGGGCAGCTGGTCGACGGCTGGCTGCTGGAGCGCGCCGAGTCCTCCGCGCACCCGAAACTGGCGTACCTGGAGAAGGTCGTCTCGCCGGTGCCGGTGCTCTCCCCGGAGGTGGCCCGGCTGGCCCGCGCGGTCGCCGACCGGTACGCGGGCAGCCTCGCCGACGTGCTGAGGCTGGCGGTGCCGCCCCGGCACGCCCGCGCCGAGAAGGCCGTCACCGCCGACGCGGACGCGCCCGCCGACCCCGACGCGCCCGCGGACGCGGACGCCAGGCCGGGTGGCCGGGCGGAGGTGGACCCGCGCGGCTGGCGGGACTACCCGGCCGGGCCGGCGCTGCTGCGGGCGCTCACCGACGGCCGGCCCGCCCGCGCGGTCTGGTCGGCGCTGCCGGGGGAGGACTGGGCCGGCCGGTACGCCGACGCAGTGGCCGCCACCGTGGCCGGTGGCCGGGGCGCAGTGGTCGTGGTGGCCGACGCCCGTGACCTGGACCGGCTCGACGCCGCCCTGACCGCCGTGCTCGGCGCGGGGCGGCACGTGCGCCTCACCGCCGCCGACGGCCCGGCCCGCCGCTACCGGGCGTTCCTGGCGGCCCGGCGCGGCGACGTGGCAGTGGTGATCGGCACCCGGGCGGCCATGTTCGCCCCGGTGGAGCGGCTCGGCCTGGTGGCGATCTGGGACGACGGCGACGACCTGCACGCCGAGCCCCGCGCGCCCTACCCGCACGCCCGGGACGTGCTGCTCACCCGGGCGCAGCTCGGCGACGCCGCCGCCCTGGTCGGCGGGTACGCCCGCAGCGCCGAGGCGCAGCTGCTGGTGGAGACGTCCTGGGCCCGGGAGGTGGTGGCCGACCGGGCGGTGGTGCGCGCGCGTACCCCGGCCATGGCGCCCACCGGCGACGACCCGCAACTGGCCCGCGATCCCGGCGCGGCCTCGGCGCGGCTGCCGAGCCTGGCCTGGACCAGCGCCCGGGACGCGCTGCGCGCGGACCTGCCGGTGCTGGTGCAGGTGCCGCGCCGGGGTTACGTGCCGTCGGTGGCCTGCGCCGACTGCCGGACCCCGGCCCGCTGCCCGCACTGCGCCGGGCCGCTCGCGCTGCCCTCGGCGCAGGGCACGCCCGCCTGCCGCTGGTGCGGCCGGGTGGCCGCCGCGTACGCCTGCCCGGAGTGCGGTGGGCGGCGGCTGCGCGCCTCGGTCACCGGCGCCCGGCGCACGGCCGAGGAGCTGGGCCGGGCGTTCCCGGGCGTGCCGGTGCGGACCTCGGGGCGGGAGGAGGTGCTCGCCACGGTGCCGGGCGGGGCCGGGCTGGTGATCGCCACGCCGGGCGCCGAGCCGGTGGCCGACGGCGGCTACGGCGCGGTGTTGCTGCTCGACTCGTGGGCGCTGCTGACCCGGGCCGACCTGCGGGCCGGTGAGGAGGCGCTGCGGCGGTGGATGGCCGCCGCCGCGCTGGCCCGGCCCGGTACGGCCGGCGGGCGGGTGGTGGTGGTCGCGGACGGCGCGCTCGCGCCGGTGCAGGCGTTGCTGCGCTGGGACTCCGCCTGGTTCGCCGCCCGCGAGCTGGCCGAGCGGCGCGAGCTGGGCTTCCCCCCGGCGGTGCGGATGGCGAGCGTCACCGGCGTCGCCGAGGCGGTCAGTGACCTGCTGGACGGCGCCCGGCTGCCGGACGGCGCCGAGGTGCTGGGGCCGGTGCCGGCCGACGAGGGCCGGGAGCGGATGCTCGTGCGGGTGCCCCGGTCCCGGGCCGCCGCGCTGGCCGAGGCGCTGCACGCCGCCGCCGGCCAGCGCAGCGCCCGCAAGGCGGCCGATCCGGTACGCCTGCAGGTCGATCCGCTCGTGCTGTTCTGACCGGCCGCCGCCGCGTGACACTGCGCACGCGGCCCCTCGCGCACGGTCGTGAGCTGGGGTTTGCCGCACACCTGGTCCGGCAATTGGGTAGCGGGCGGTGATAGCATCGCCCGTCATGCCCAGCCGCGCGGTTTCCCCGCGCGGGACGCGGCGCGGCGGGTGCCAGAGCACGTCGGGCCGACACTCGATGTCGTCAGTCAGCCGGTGAGCAGGGGTGGACCAGTCGTGACCGTTCGTCAGTCGATCGTCTTCAACGGTGACCTCGGCAGTGGCAAGAGCACCGTGTCCGTCGAGATCGCCAAGCGGCTGGGGCTGCGCCGGGTCAGCGTCGGCGACCTCTACCGCCAGATGGCCCAGGAGCGGCAGATGACCGCTCTGCAGCTCAACCTGCACGCCGAGCTGGACCAGGCGGTCGACGGCTACGTCGACCAGCTCCAGCGCGACATCGCCGCCTCCGGCGAGTCGCTGGTCATGGACTCCCGCCTGGCCTGGCACTTCTTCACCGACGCGCTCAAGGTGCACATGATCACCGAGCCGACCGAGGCGGCCCGGCGCGTGCTGGCCCGCCCGTCCGGCCCGGCCGAGAGCTACACCTCGCTGGAGGAGGCGCGGACCAAGCTGCGCGAGCGCAGCGAGAGCGAGCGGGGCCGGTTCATCGTCCGCTACGGCGTCGACAAGGCCCGCCTGCGCAACTACGACCTGATCTGCGACACCACCCGGGCCAACCCGGAGCAGGTCATCCAGCACGTCATCGACGTCTACGAGGGCCGCCTCGGCGCGGACGTGCTGCGCGCCGGTCAGCCGCTGCTGCTGCTCGACCCGACCCGGGTCTACCCCACCGAGGACGTGTCCGCGCTGCGGGGCCTGTGGGACGCCGACCTCGCCGCCGAGCTGGCCGAGAGCGGCGAGGAGCCGGAGCCGCTGAGCATCGGCTACACCGGCGAGTACTTCTTCGTCGTCGACGGGCACCGGCGGCTCAGCTCGGCGGTGCGCGCCGGCCTGCCGATGGTCCCCGCCCGGCTGGTCGCCGAGGTGGACGAGCCGGTGGTCGGCGGGATGAGCGCCGTCGACTTCTTCACCACGCAGGCCCGGCCGGGGCTGATCCACGACTGGGAGGACGCCCACGGCATCACGCTGCCGCTGCCCGAGCACGCGCTGCTCGACGGCGGCCCGGTGCTGGCCGGGGAGCCGGGCGCGGGCGCCTGACCGCGGTGGATACCGCCGTCTCGCCGTGACGGGTTGACCACCCTCGGGCGGCGCGGAGCATGATGGGGGTCTCCGACGCCTGGGGAGGCGGACCGTGGATCCTGCCGACGTGCTCGCGCTGCTGATGTCCCCCGAGGGTCGTGTCGACCCCTACCCGACGTACGAGCTGCTGCGCGCACACGGCCCGGTGGTCCAGGCCGGCCCGGTCTTCTTCGTGGTCACCGGGTACGCCGAGGCCGACGCGATCCTGCGCGACGCCCGGTTCGGGGTGCTGGACGACGCGCTGCGCGACCAGTTCATGCCCGGCTGGCGGCAGAGCCCGGCGATTCTGTCGATCTCCCGGTCGATGCTGCGCACCAACCCGCCCGACCACAGCCGGATGCGGCGGCTGGCGGCGGGCGCGTTCACCCCGCGCCGGATCGCCGCCATGCACGACGTGGTGCGGGCGCAGGCCGACGAGCTGGTCGACGCGATGCTCGCCGCCGAGGGGCCGGTCGACTTCATGGCCGGGTTCGCGTACCCGCTGCCGGTCGGGGTGATCTGCGCGCTGCTCGGCGTGCCGGCGGCGGACCGGCCGTTGTTCCGGCGCTGGGCCACCGACCTGACCGGCGTGCTGGAACCGGAGATCACCGAAGAGGAGCTGGCGGTCGCCGACCGGGGCGCGAGCGAGTTGCGCGCCTACTTCACCGAGCTGGTGTCGGCGCGCCGCCGGGCGCCGGCCGACGACCTGACCAGCGCGCTGGTGCAGGCGCACGACGGCGGTGACCGGCTCTCCGGCGACGAGTTGCTGGCCAACCTGATCGTGCTGCTGGTGGCCGGCTTCGAGACCACCACCAACCTGCTCGGCAACGGCCTGGTGGCGCTGCTGGAGCACCCGCGCGCGGCGGCGACGCTGGCCGAGCACCCGGAGTTCGCCCCCGGGTACGTCGACGAGCTGCTGCGCTACGACTCGCCGGTGCAGCTCACGTCCCGGATGAGCACCGCGCCGGCCCGGTACGGCGACGTCGACCTGCCGCCGGAGAGCTGGGTGATCGTGATGCTCGGCGCGGCCAACCGTGATCCGCGCCGCTATCCGGAGCCGGCGCGCTTCGACCCGTGGCGTCCGCAGGTCCACCCGCTGTCCTTCGGCGCCGGGCCGCACTACTGCCTCGGCGCGGCGCTGGCCCGGCTGGAGGCGCAGGTGGCGTTCCCGCTGCTGCTGCGCCGGCTGCCCGGCCTCGCCGTGGCGGGCCGGCCCGAGCGGCGCGTCCGGCTCACGCTTCGTGGTCACGCCACGCTGCCGGTGCGCGTCGGCCGGGAGGCGTCCCCGGTCACCGTTCCCGGTACGCCACCCGGGGCGGCCGGGCCGACTCCGTAGACTGGACGCGCATCGTTCGACCCAGACAAGGAGCCACGCCGAGTGACCGTCCAGCCCATCCGTCTGTTCGGCGATCCGGTGCTGCGCACGCCGGCCGACCCGGTCGTCGACTTCGACGCCGAGCTGCGCAAGCTGATCGCCGACCTGACCGACACGATGCGCGAGCAGAGCGGCGCCGGCCTCGCCGCGCCGCAGCTCGGGGTGGGCCTGCGGGTGTTCACCTTCGACGTCGACGACGTCCTCGGCCACCTGGTCAACCCGGTGCTGGAGTTCCCCGACGAAGAGGAGCAGGACGGCCCGGAGGGCTGCCTGTCCATCCCCGGGCTCTACTTCGACACCAAGCGCCGGCAGAACGTGATCGCCAAGGGCTTCAACGGCTACGGCGACCCGTTGCAGATCGTCGGCACCGGCCTGATGGCCCGCTGCGTGCAGCACGAGACCGACCATCTCGACGGCGTGCTCTTCGTCGACCGGCTCGACCCGGCCGGCCGCAAGGAGGCCATGAAGGCGATCCGGCAGGCCGAGTGGTACGACCAGGCCGCCCCGCCCACGGTCAAGCTCAGCCCGCACGCCGCCGGCAACCCGTTCGGCCTGGGGCGGTGACCCGGATGCGCCTGGTCTTCGCTGGCACGCCGGCCGTCGCGGTACCGGCCCTGGACGCGATCGCCGCCTCCGGGCACGAGCTGCTCGCCGTGGTCACCCGCCCCGACGCCCCGGCCGGGCGCGGCCGGGGGCTGGTCCGCTCGCCCGTCGGGGCGTGGGCCGACGCGCACGGCGTCGAGGTGCTCACCCCGGCCCGCCCGCGCGAGCCGGAGTTCCTCGACCGGCTGCGCGAGCTGGCGCCGGACTGCGTACCGGTGGTCGCCTACGGCGCGCTGGTGCCGCCGGTGGCGCTGGAGATCCCCCGGCACGGCTGGATCAACCTGCACTTCTCGCTGCTGCCCGCCTGGCGCGGCGCCGCGCCGGTGCAGCACGCCGTGCTGCACGGCGACGAGGTGACCGGGGCCAGCGTCTTCGAGCTGGAGGAGGGGCTGGACACCGGCCCGGTCTACGGCACGGTCACCGACGAGATCCGCCCCGCCGACACCTCCGGCGACCTGCTGGAGCGGCTCGCGCACTCCGGCGCCGGGCTGCTGGTCGCGGTGCTCGACGCGATCGGCGCCGGCACCGCCCGCGCCGTGCCGCAGCCGGTCGACGGCGTCTCGCTCGCACCGAAGCTGACGGTCGAGGACGCCCGGGTCCGCTGGGGCGACCCCGCGTTCGCGGTGGACCGGCGCGTCCGCGCCTGCACTCCCGCGCCCGGCCCGTGGACGACGTTCCGCGACGACCGGGTCAAGCTCGGTCCGGTCACGCCGGTGGCCGACGGCCCGGAGCTGAAGCCGGGGGAGCTGCACGTGGCGAAGTCCGGTGTGCTCGTCGGCACCGCCACCACGCCGGTGCGCCTCGGCGAGGTGCGCGCCGCAGGCAAGAAGGCCATGCCCGCCGGCGACTGGGCGCGCGGCGCCCGGGTCACCGCCGGCGAGGTGTTCGCGTGACGGGGCCGTCGCGTCCGGACCGGCCCGTCGAGGGCGAGCGTCAGCGGGGGTACGGCGACCGCCAGCGCGCCGGTGACCGGCCTGGTGGCGAGCGTCAGCGCGGCGACGAGCGGTTCGGCGACCGGCAGCGTTCCGACCGGCAGCGCTCCGAGCGGCCCGGCGGCGACCGGCGCGGCGGGGACCGGTTCGGTGGCGACCGACGGGGCGGGCGTCCCGTCCGTCCGGCCGTGGACCTGCCCCGGCAGGTCGCCTACGAGGCGATCGCGGCGGTGCACCGCGACGACGCGTACGCCAACCTGGTGCTCCCGGCGATGCTGCGCGAGGCGGGGCTGACCGGCCGGGACGCCGCGTTCGCCACCGAGCTGACCTACGGCACGCTGCGGCACACCGGCACGCTCGACGCGATCGTGACCGACGCGGCCGGGCGGGACGTGCAGCGCATCGACCCGCCGGTGCGCGACGCGCTGCGGCTCGGGGCGTACCAGATCCTGCACATGCGGGTGCCCGCGCACGCCGCGGTGTCGTCCACCGTGGACCTGGTCCGGTCGGTGGGGCCGGGCGCGACCGGGTTCGCCAACGCGGTGCTGCGGGAGATCACCAGCCGGGACGCCGACGCCTGGGTGGCCAAGCTCGCCCCGGCGCAGGAGACCGACCCGGTCGGGCACCTCGCGCTGGCGTACAGCCATCCGCAGTGGATCGTGCGGTCGTTCGCCGAGGCGCTCGGCGGCGACATGGGCGAGACGACCCGGCTGCTCATCGAGGACAACGAGCGCCCGCCGGTGCACCTGTGCGCCCGGCCGGGCCTGGCCGACCCGGTGGCGCTGGCCGACGAGGTGGGCGGCGCGCCCGGCGCGTTCTCGCCGTACGCGGTCTATCTGCCCGGCGGCGCGCCGGGCGACCTGGCGGCGGTGGCCGACGGCCGCGCGCACGTGCAGGACGAGGGCTCCCAGCTGGTGGCGGACGCGCTGGCGGCGGCGCCGCTGGACGGCCCGGACGGCCGGTGGCTGGATCTGTGCGCCGGCCCGGGCGGCAAGTCCGGTCTGCTCGGCGCGCTGGCCGCGACGCGGGGCGCGCGGCTGACGGCGGTCGAGGTGGCCGAGCACCGGGCGCGGCTGGTGGAGCAGGCCACCCGTGGGCTGCCGGTGACCGTGCTGAACACCGACGGGCGCAGCGTGGGCAGCGACCCGAAGCTGCCGGAGGGGCACTTCGACCGGGTGCTCGTCGACGCGCCGTGCACCGGGCTGGGCGCGCTGCGCCGCCGGCCGGAGGCGCGATGGCGTCGCCAGCCGTCGGACCTGCCGCCGCTGACCCGGTTGCAGCGTGAGCTGCTGACCGCCGCGTTGCGGGCGGCCCGGCCGGGTGGCCTGGTTGCGTACGTGACGTGTTCGCCGCACGTGGTGGAGACGCACGTGACGGTGACCGAGGCGGCCCGGCGCTGCGGCCTCGGCGTCGATTTCGTCGACGCGCGGCCGCTGCTGCCGGCCGGCATGCCGGGCCTGGGGGACGGCCCCACGGTGCAGCTGTGGCCGCACCGTCACGGCACCGACGCCATGTTCCTGGCGGTCCTGCGCCGGAACTGACCCACCTCTCGCAGTCGACCAAGGAGTTCGTGTCCGCCGTGCCCGGACACGAACTCCTTGCTCGTCATGCGGAGAAATGGGGAGCGATGGAGCGTGTGCGGCATCCCGGTGGGGGGAGGGGGCCGGTGGGATGTGACAGCCCGTTGACTGTCCGATCGATGCATGTAACTGTTTCGACCACCGGTCCCGGCACCCCGCCCGCCGAACCCCCACGAGGAGTCTCCATGAGACGCAGAACGCCGACCACGAGCCTCGCGCTCGCCCTCGTCGCCACCCTGACGACGGCGAGCCTGGCCGGCACCGCCTCCGCCGCGCCCGCGCCGGCCGCCGCCCCCGCCCCGGCCGTCGCCGCGCTCGCCGCGCCGGACGTCTCCCTCAGCAACATCCAGGCCCACCTCACCCAGTTCAACTCCATCGCCACCAGCAACGGCGGCAACCGGCGCGCCGGCTCGGCCGGCTACACCGCGTCGGTCAACTACGTGAAGGGCAAGCTCCAGGCGGCCGGCTACACGGTCACCGAGCAGAACTGCTCCACCTGCACCTACCCGGGCAACAACCTGATCGCCGAGTGGCCGCAGGGCCCGTCGGACCAGGTCGTCATGTTCGGCGCGCACCTGGACGGCGTGGCCGCCGGGCCGGGCATCAACGACAACGCCTCCGGCTCGTCGGTGCTGCTGGAGAACGCGCTGGTGCTGGCCGCGCAGAACCCGACCATGACCAAGCGAGTCCGGTTCGCCTGGTGGAACGGCGAGGAGCAGGGCCTGCAGGGCTCCAAGCACTACGTCAACCAGCTCAGCTCCACCCAGCGCGGCTACATCAAGGGCTACTACAACTTCGACATGGTCGGCTCGCCGAACGGCGGCTACTTCATCAACCGGATCACCTCGGCCACCGCGGCGCCGCTGAAGGCGTACTGGGACTCGTTCGGCATCTCGCCGGAGGAGAACACCGAGGGTCAGGGCCGCTCCGACGACTACTCGTTCGCCAACGCCGGCATCCAGACCTCCGGCTACGCGGCGGGCGCCAGCTACACCAAGACGTCGGCGCAGGCCGGCAAGTGGGGCGGCACCGCCGGCGCGGCGTACGACGGCTGCTACCACCGCTCCTGCGACAACACCAGCAACATCAACACGACCATCCTGAACCGGGCCGCGGACGGCGTCGCGTACACGATCTGGGCGCTCGCGGTCGGCGGCGGCACACCCGCCAACGACTTCTCCGTCTCGGTGAGCCCCACCTCCGGCAGCGTCGCCCGGGGCGGCTCCACCACCGCCACCGTCAGCACCGCCACCACCTCCGGCAGCGCGCAGACCGTGGCGCTGTCCGCCAGTGGCGCCCCGAGCGGCGTGTCGGTGAGCTTCAGCCCGTCCTCGGTCACCTCGGGCGGCTCGTCCACCATGACCGTCAGCGCCTCGTCGACGGCCACCACCGGCACGTTCACGCTCACCGTGACCGGCACCGGCTCGGCCACCCGCACCGCCAGCTACACGATCACCGTGACCGGCGGGAGCGGCGGCTGCACCGGCGGCCAGCTCATCGGCAACAGCAGCTTCGAGTCCGGCACCACGCCGTGGACGGCCAGCTCCGGCGTGATCACCAACAGCTCCAGCCAGGCGGCCCGCACCGGGTCGTACAAGGCGTGGCTGAACGGGTACGGCTCCTCGCGTACCGACACGCTGTCCCAGTCGGTCACGCTGCCGTCCGGGTGCAGCAGCTACACGTTCTCGTTCTGGCTGCACATCGACTCGGCCGAGACGACCAGCTCGACCGCGTACGACAAGCTCACCGTGCAGGTCGGCTCGACCACGCTGGCCACGTACTCGAACCTGAACAAGGCCACCGGCTACACCCAGCGCACCTTCAACCTGGCCGCGTACGCCGGGCAGACGGTCACGCTGAAGTGGACCGGGGTCGAGGACTCCTCGTTGCAGACCAGCTTCGTCGTGGACGACGTGACGCTGCAGGTCGGCTGAGCGGACACGGGCGGGGTGGGCGCCGGCCCGCCCCGCCCGTGGCTCAGGTGATCGGCAGCGCCTTGGCGCCCGCGCCCTTCACCGAGCGGGTCAGCGTCCGGTCGGAGACCCAGAGGAAGCACTGCACGCCCCGGTCGCCGTCGCGCCACTGCTCCGCGTACGGGTGGTAGATGATGGTGCCGGCCCGGTACTGCATGTTGCCGTCGTCGGGCAGCTTCGCGTACTTGGCGATCAGCCCGCGGCACGCCTTGTGCGTACGCAGCGGGGTGCGCTCGAACTCGGCGTAGCTGATGTCCGGAGCCTGGTAGACGCCGACGAACTCGGCGTGGTGCTTCGCGGTGCAGGCCACCGGCCGCATCTCCTGCACGTCGTCCTTGCTCATCTTCGGGTTGAAGCAGCCCAGCGCCAGCTTCGAGCCGGGCTTCAGCGCGCCCCGCAGGCTGCCGGTGCGCTCGGCCACGTCGCCCTGGTCCAGATCGGTCACCTCGGCGACGTCACAGCGGTACCAGCGGGCCCCGCCGGACCAGGCGAGCGCCGAGGGGAAGACCACCGACAGCCGCAGCCGCCCGGAGCGCCAGTCCCCGCCGAGGGCCTGGGTGACCTGGCGGGCGCAGTCGCCGTGCGCGGCGCGCATGCCGGCCGAGCCGGTGCGCGGCGGGGCGGAGCGCTCCGCCTCCGGGCCGCTCATCGTGCCGACGTGCAGCGTCTCGGCGCGGTGGGTGGCGGCGCAGTCGACCGGCTGGTAGCCGCTGAGGTAGCCGACGTCGGCGACGGTGGGGTGACAGGCGCCGGTGCTCGGCACGAAGCCGACCGGCGCGGCGAACGCGGGCCAGTCGTCGGTCAGGTCGCGGTCCACTCCGGCCGGCGCGGCGCAGCCGCCGAGCGCCAGCGCCGCCACCGTTGACACGGTGACCGCCACCCACAAACGCCGCATCGCGACCGACCTCCCCGTGCGTCCGGAGCCGACCGGCCCCCCGGTACGCCTCGGCGGTGCAGCATACGGCAGCCGATCAGGTCACCGGGAGCCCCTCAGGACCGGCGCCGCGCACCGATCGGTTGAGCTTGCGGTCGTCGCTCCACAGGAAACAGCGCACCCCCCGGTCGCCCTCCTCCCACTCCCGCTGCGACGGTGGGTAGTAGATGGACCCGGCCCGGTACGGCAGCTCGGCGTTGTCCGGCACCTCGGCGAACTGGGCGATCAGCGTCATGCAGCGCCGGTGCGTGGCGGGCGCGCCCTTGGTGAACTCCGCCCAGCTCATGTCGCGTTCCTCGTACACGCCGACGAACTCTGCGCGGTGCGGCTCGGTGCAGAGCACCGGGGCCATGTAGTTGAGGTTCTTGCCGATCAGCTTCGGGTCGAAGCACCTGTGCACGAGCGGGTTGTCGCCGACGAGCGCGCCGCGCAGGCTGCCGACCCGGTTGATCGGACGGGTGTTGTCGATGCTGTCGGTCTCGGCCAGGTCGCAGCGGAACCAGCGCGCGCCGGCGCCCCAGGCGGCCACAGTCGGCAGCGCGATGTTCAGCGTGAGCCGGGCGGCGTGCCAGTCCCCGCCGATCATCTCCCGGGCGCTCCGGTCGCACTCGGCGCGCGCGGTCCGCAGCGCCGGGGTGCCCGGCTCCGGGCGGTCGCCGAGCGTCTCCGGCCCGGTGAACGTGCCGACGTGCACCGTCTCGGCCAGGTGGCTGCCCGCGCAGTCGACGGTCTCGTACGTGGCGGCGGCCACCACCGTGGTGAGCCGGGGCAGGCACGCGTCTGTCGCCGGTACGAACAGCCGCGGCGCCGGCAGCGCCGCCCAGTCGTCGATCAGGTCGCCGTCGGCCCGGTGTGTCTGAGCGCAGCCGGCGAGCATCGCAGTCGCGGCGCCGGCCAGCGCGAGCACGTGGAGCCACCGTCGCATCGTCCGCCCCTTCCGGGAGAGATGGCAGCCAGTCGCCATAGGCCCGACCGGCGTCCCCCGCGCCCGGGCGTGCAGCATACGTGACCGTCCCTGTAGGAGTTTCGTCATCTTTCAATCGATCGGCTAGTCACCGACGACTATTCGTGCCGTTTTCCGCTCCGGACGGCCCGATGATGCACCACGGGTGACGGAAGGCTCACCACCTGTCGCTCCGGGAGCCGTGCCGCGACCTCCGGATCACCGCGTTCGTACACTGGCCCGGTGACCGTACCGCCGCCGATCGTCGCGCCGAGCATCCTGGCCGCCGATTTCGCCCGCCTCGCCGACGAGGTCCGTGCCGTGGAGCCCGCCGCCGACTGGCTGCACGTCGACGTCATGGACAACCACTTCGTGCCCAACCTGACCATCGGGCTGCCGGTGGTGCAGAGCCTGCGCGCCGTGACCGAGATTCCGTTCGACGTGCATCTGATGATCACCGATCCGCGCCGCTGGGCGCCCGGGTACGCCGACGCCGGGGCGTACAACGTCACGTTCCACGCCGAGGCGTGCGACGACCCGGTGGCGCTGGCCAAGGATCTGCGCTCGGCCGGGGCGAAGGCGGGCCTGGCGATCGACCGGGACACCCCGATCGAGCCGTACCTGGAGCTGCTGCCGAGCTTCGACACGCTGCTGATCATGACGATCAAGGCCGGTTTCGGCGGCCAGCGGTTCCTGCCGCAGCTGCTGGACAAGGTGCGCGCCGCCCGCCGGCACGTCGACAGCGGCCACCTGGAGCTGCGCATCGAGGTCGACGGCGGCATCGCCGCGGACACCATCGAGCAGGCCGCCGCGGCCGGGGCCGACGCGTTCGTCGCGGGCACCGCCGTCTACGGCGCCGACGATCCCGCGGAGGCGGTACGCCGCCTGCGGGGCCTGGCGGAACGTGCGATGACCGGGGCCTGAGATGGACGCGGCCGGCGAGCGCCCCGACGTCATCCTGGTCGTCGACGACGACGAGGACATCGCCCGCTTCGTCGAGTTCAACCTGCGCCTGCACGGTTTCGAGGTGCTGCACGCCAGTGACGGCCAGGAGGCGCTGGAGATCATCGAGCGGCAGCGGCCCGACCTGGCGGTGGTGGACCTGATGATGCCGCGCGTCGACGGCCTGGAGCTGACCCGGCGGCTGCGCGCCGACCCGATGACCTCCGCGCTGCCGGTGATCATGCTGACCGCCAAGGGGATGACCCAGGACAAGGTCAACGGGCTCAGCGTCGGCGCCGACGACTACCTGGTCAAGCCGTTCGACACGCTGGAGCTGGTGGCCCGGGTCAACTCCACGCTGCGGCGCAACAAGGAGTTCCGCGAGGTCTCGCCGCTGACCGGCCTGCCCGGCAACAGCCGGATCCGGCGGGAGATCAGCGACCGGGTCCGCAACGGCGTCGACTACGCCGTGGGCTACATCGACATCGACCGGTTCAAGAGCGTCAACGACCGGTACGGCTTCGTGCGCGGCGACGAGTTCATCTCGGCGCTGGCCCGCAGCCTGCACCGGGCGGTGGTGTCGATCGGGCTGCCGCCGGCGTTCCTCGGGCACGTCGGCGGCGACGACTTCGTGATCGTCTGCGCGCCCAGCCAGGTCCGGCCGCTGACCAGCCGGGCCGTTGTCGACTTCGAGAAGGCCGCGGACGCGCTCTACGACGCCACCGACCGGGAACGCGGCTTCGTCGAGCTGAAGGACCGGCGCGGCAACATCCGCCGCGCCGCGCTCGTCACGCTCTCCATCGGGGTGTCGCTGTCCGATTCCGGCAAGCGGTTCACCGACCCGCTGGAGGCCATCGCGGTGGCCTCGGAGATGAAGACGGTGGCCAAGAGCCAGCCCGGCTCGTACGTGGCGGTGGACCGCCGGCGCGGCGTCACCTGAGCGCTCCTGTGAGGTAGCTCGCCTCTGTGGCGCGCACCCGGCCGGAACGTGTAAGACTTCCCGTATACCCACCACGCGCTGGCGGGGCTCGGTGAAATTCCGAACCGGCGGTGATCCACGGTCCGACCGTGGTAAGCCCGCGACCCGGACGGCTTCGGCCGGACGGTGGACCTGGTGAGAATCCGGGGCCGACGGTTGGGGTGCGGCTCGTCCGCCCCCAGACAGTCCGGATGGGAGACAGCGCGCGGAACGGGGGAGGCCCCTGCCGGCCGCTGAGCACCCTCAGCCGCCGCGTGGGCTCCCCGGGGTCGGCGACGCCGTCCCCGGGTTCTCCGCCGCCGCGTGTCCGCGGCTTTGTGGCCGCTGCTCCCGAACCCGCCCGCGCGCGACCGGCGAGCGGGAGGACAGACGGCCATGGCGAGCGTCTCCGTCGACGAGGCGATGCGTCGTGCCATCGAACTGGCCGCGCGCGGCCTCGGCGCCACCAGCCCCAACCCGGTCGTCGGCTGCGTGCTGCTCGACACCGACGGCGAGGTCGTCGGCGAGGGCTTCCACGCCTACGCCGGCGGCCCGCACGCCGAGATCGTCGCGCTGGCCCAGGCCGGCGCCCGCGCCCGCGGCGGCACCGCTGTGGTCACCCTGGAGCCCTGCGACCACACCGGCCGCACCGGCCCCTGCAGCCACGCGCTCATCGCCGCCGGGGTGGCCCGCGTCGTGGTCGCCGTGCCCGACCCCAACCCGGTCGCCTCCGGCGGCGCGGCCACGCTGCGCGCCGCCGGGGTCCAGGTGACCCTCGGGGTACGCGCCCAGGAGGCCGAGGCCGGCAACGTCGCCTGGCTCACCTCGATGCGCCGGGGCTGGCCGTACCTGATCTGGAAGTACGCGGCCACGCTCGACGGGCGCTCGGCCGCCGCCGACGGCACCAGCATGTGGATCACCTCCGAGGCGGCCCGGATCGACGTGCACGCGCTGCGCGGCACCGTTGACGCGGTGCTCGCCGGGGTGGGCACCGTGCTCACCGACGACCCCCGGCTCACCGCCCGCAACCTGCGCGACGGAACCATGGCCATCCGGCAGCCGCTGCGGGTCGTGGTGGACAGCTCGGGGCGTACCCCGGCCGAGGCCCGGGTCCGCGACGGCGCCGCCCGCACCTGGGTGGCCACCGCCGCGGAGGTCGGCGCCGGGCCGGACGGCCGGGTCGACCTGGCGGCGCTGCTCGCGGAGCTGCACCACCGCGGCGTGCGGGCCGCGTTGCTGGAGGGCGGGCCGACGCTGGCCGGCGCGTTCCTCGCCGCCGGCCTGGTCGACAAGATCGTCGGGTACGTCGCGCCGAAGCTGCTCGGCGCCGGACCGACCGCGCTGCTCGACGCCGGCGTGAGCACCATCGCCGACGCCATCGATCTGGAGATCACCGACGTTACGCGGGTCGGTCCCGACCTGCGGATCACCGCGCTGCCCCGGAAGAGGGAGGCCTGACATGTTCACCGGCATCGTCGAGGAACTGGGCGAGATCGTCCGGAGCACCGAGACCGGCGACGACTCCGCCCTGGTCGCCATCCGTGGCCCGCTCGTCACCTCGGACGCCCGGCACGGCGACTCCATCGCGGTGAACGGCGTCTGCCTGACCGTTGTCGACGTCGACGGCGGTGTGTTCACCGCCGACGTGATGGGCGAGACGCTGCGCCGCACCGCGCTGGGGGCGCTGCGCCCCGGCGACCCGGTCAACCTGGAACGCGCCGCCGCGCTCAACAGCCGCCTCGGCGGGCACCTGGTGCAGGGCCACGTCGACGGCGTCGGCGAGATCGTCGCCCGGGAGCCGGCCGCGCAGTGGGAGACCGTCCGGTTCCGGCTGCCCGACGGGCTGGCCCGGTACGTGGTGGAGAAGGGCTCGATCACCGTCGACGGCGTGTCGCTGACCGTCGCCGAGGCGGGCGACGACTGGTTCTCGGTCGGCCTGATCCCCACCACGCTCAAGCTCACCGTGCTCGGCACGAAGCAGGTCGGCGACCCGGTCAACCTGGAGGTCGACGTGCTGGCCAAGTACGTCGAACGGCTGCTCGGCGACCGCGGCGCGGGAAGCGTGCGGTGATGGGCCCGCTCGGCTGGCTGCTCGACGCCCAGGTGCACGTGGCCGGCTCGCCGGTGCTGGTCCGGGAGATCGTCGGCAACGGCTTCGGGCTCGCCTCGGCGCTGCTCGGGCTGCGCCGGGTGGTGTGGGCCTGGCCGGTCGGCATGATCGGCAACGCGCTGCTGCTCACCGTGTTCCTCGGCGGCGTCTTCGTCACCCCGCAGGCGCACGACCTCTACGGCCAGGCCGGCCGGCAGGTCTTCTTCTTCGCCGTCAGCGTGTACGGCTGGTGGCGCTGGTCGCGCAACCGGCGTGCCGGTGGCGGGGACGAGCCGGCCGTGGTGCCGCGCTGGGCCACCTGGCCGGAGCGGCTCGGCCTGCTCGTGGCCGCCGTCGTCGGCACCGCCGCCGCGTACCCGGTGCTCGCCGCGCTGGGCTCGTGGGGGCCGCTGCCTGATGCCTGGATCCTGGTCGGCAGCCTGCTCGCCACGTACGGCATGGCCCGCGGCTGGGTCGAGTTCTGGCTGATCTGGATCGCCGTCGACGCGGTCGGCGTACCGCTGCTGCTGCGCGGCGGCTTCTACCCGTCGGCCGCCATGTACCTGGTCTACGGCGCGTTCTGCGCGGCCGGCCTGTACAGCTGGTGGCGCACCTCCCGGGCCGTCGCGACCGCGCCCGCCCCGATCCCGGCGACGTACTCGGAGGCAGTGGCATGACCACTTTCGGATCGATCGAGCAGGCGGTGGCGGACATCGCCGCCGGGCGCCCCGTGGTCGTGGTCGACGACGAGGACCGCGAGAACGAGGGCGACCTGATCTTCGCGGCCGAGCTGGCCACCCCGGAGCTGGTCGCGTTCATGGTCCGCTACACCTCCGGCTACATCTGCGTGCCGCTGACCGAGGACGAGTGCGACCGGCTGGACCTGCCGCCGATGCACCACACCAACCAGGACCGGCGCGGCACCGCGTACACCGTGACGGTGGACGCCCGGGAGGGCGTCAGCACCGGCATCTCGGCCGCCGACCGGTCGCACACCATCCGGCTGCTCGCCGACGCCGCCACCGACCCGACCGACCTGGCCCGGCCCGGCCACGTGGTGCCGCTGCGCGCCCGCGCCGGCGGGGTGCTGCGCCGACCCGGGCACACCGAGGCGGCGGTGGACCTGACCCGGATGGCCGGGCTGCGCCCGGCCGGGGTGCTGTGCGAGCTGGTGAACGACGACGGCACCATGATGCGCCTGCCGGACCTGGAGAAGTTCTGCGCCGAGCACGGCCTCACGCTGGTCACCATCGCGGACCTGATCGCCTACCGGCGGCGTACCGAGAAGCAGGTCGAGCTGGCCGCCGAGGCCCGCATGCCCACCCCGTACGGCGTGTTCAAGGCGCTCGGCTACCGCGCCGAGCACGACCCGGCCGAGCACGTCGCGCTGGTCATGGGCGACCTCGGCGACGGGCGGGAAGTGCTGGTGCGGGTGCACTCCGAGTGCCTCACCGGCGACGTGTTCGGCTCGCTGCGCTGCGACTGCGGGCCGCAGTTGCAGGCCGCGCTGGCCCGGGTCGCGGCCGAGGGCCGCGGCGTGGTCCTCTACGTGCGCGGGCACGAGGGCCGGGGCATCGGCCTGCTGCACAAGCTGCAGGCGTACCAGCTCCAGGACCAGGGCCGCGACACGGTGGACGCGAACCTCGACCTGGGCCTGCCGGCCGATGCCCGCGACTACGGCACCGGCGCGCAGATCCTCTACGACCTGGGCGTCCGCTCGATGCGGCTGCTGACGAACAACCCGGCCAAGCGGGCCGGGCTGGAGGGGTACGGGCTCACCGTGACCGGCCGGGAGGGGCTGCCCGTGCGGTCCAACCCGGAGAACGTGCGCTACCTGCGCACCAAGCGGGACCGGATGGGTCACCTGCTGGACGGACTGGACGAGGTGACCGAGGCGCCGATGGGCCGCCCGGTCGCCGGTGACGAGATCGGAGCGTAGGGCGATGGCGGGTTTCGGGGAGCCGGGCGTGAGCGCGGTGGACGCCGCCGGCATGACTGTCGGCGTGGTGGCCGCCCGCTGGCACGGCGAGCTGACCGACCACATGACCGAGCGGGCGGTGGCCGCCGCGCAGGCGTGCGGGGCGCGGGCCGTGGTGGCCCGGGTGGCAGGCTCGGTGGAGCTGCCGGTGGTGGCCCAGGCGATGGCCCGCCGCTTCGACGTGGTGGTCGCGCTCGGCGTCGTGGTACGCGGCGCGACGGCGCATTTCGACTACGTCTGCCAGTCGGTCACCGAGGGGCTGACCCGGGTGGCGCTGGACGAGGGCAAGCCGGTGGCGCACGGGGTGCTGACGGTGGACACCGTCGAGCAGGCCCGGGACCGGGCCGGGCTGCCCGGCTCGGCCGAGGACAAGGGCTGGTCGGCGACGGTGGCCGCGCTGGACGCCGCCCTCGCGATTCGCGGCCTGGACGCCCAGTCCGCCCACCGCGTCGGCTTCGCCTGACCCACCCGGCCCGTCACCAGCAGCGGCTGGAAGAATCGCCTTCCGTGAAGACGTTCGAGGAGTTGTTCGCCGAGCTGCAGGCCAAGGCCGCCGCCGGCACCCCGGGCTCGGGCACGGTCGACGCGCTCGCGAAGGGCGTGCACTTCATCGGCAAGAAGGTCGTCGAGGAGGCGGCCGAGTCGTGGATGGCCGCCGAGCACGAGGGCCCGGAGCGGGCCGCCGAGGAGATCTCCCAGCTGCTCTACCAGGCGCAGGTGCTGATGCTCGCGACCGGTCTGGAACTGAAGGACGTCTACCGACATCTGTGAGTGCCCGTCCGCTGATCATCCGATCGAACGAAGGAGCACTCCCATGCTGCGTGTCGCAGTACCCAACAAGGGCGCCCTGGCCGAGAAGGCGGCCCAGATGCTGCGCGAGGCGGGCTACCGCCAGCGCACCGACCCGAAGGACCTGGTCTGCCGGGACGAGCCCAACGACATCGAGTTCTTCTACCTGCGCCCCAAGGACATCGCCACCTACGTCGGCTCCGGTGACCTCGACGTCGGCATCACCGGGCGGGACCTGCTGATCGACTCCGGCGCTCCGGCCGAGGAGGTGGTGGACCTCGCCTTCGCCCAGGCCACCTTCCGGTTCGCCGCCCGCCCGCAGGACGTGGACGACGTCCGGGATCTGGGCGGGCACCGGATCGCCACCGCGTACCCGGGTCTGGTCGAGCGGCACCTGGCCGAGCTGGGCGTCAAGGCCGACGTGATCCGCCTGGACGGCGCGGTGGAGAACGCCATCCGCCTCGGCGTGGCCGACGTGGTCGCCGACGTGGTGGAGACCGGCGCGACGCTGCGCCAGGCCGGCCTGGTGGTGTTCGGCGAGCCGCTGCTGCGTTCCTCGGCGGTGCTGGTCCGCCGCGCCGGCACGCCCGGCGGCACCCAGCACGAGCAGCTGCTGCGCCGGCTGCACGGCGTCCTGGTCGCCCGGCGCTACGTGATGCTCGCCTACGACGTGCCGGCCGGCCTGCTCGACCGGGCCAGCTCGCTGACCCCCGGCATCGAGTCGCCGACGGTCTCGCCGCTGCACCGGGAGGGCTGGGTCGCGGTGCAGGCGATGGTGCTCCGCGACGACGTGCACCGGATCATGGACGAGCTGTACGAGCTGGGCGCCCGCGCGATCCTGGTCACCAACATCCACGCCTGCCGCCTGTGAGGCCGCTGCCGCTCCCGGCCGCGCTCGCGGTGGTCGTGGCCGGTGGCGTGGCCTCCGCCGCCCAGGGCGTGGTCAACGCCGAGATGGGGGAGCGGACCGGCGCCCCGGTCCTCGGCGCGGTCGTCAACAACCTCGGCGGCTGCCTGCTGGTGCTGGCCGGGATCGTGGCGCTGCCGTCGATGCGCGCCGGGCTGGCCGCGTTGCGCCGCTCCGGGCTGCCCTGGTGGACCTACCTGGGCGGGGTGGGCGGCGCGGTGATCGTGCTGGTCGCGCCGGTGGTGGTGCCCGTGCTCGGGGTGGCGGTGTTCACCATCGCCCAGGTGGCCGGTGGCAGCCTCGGCGGCCTGGCGGTGGACCGGGCCGGGCTGGCCGCGACCGGGCGAATGCCGCTCACCGTGCCCCGCGTCGGCGGGGCGGTGCTCGGCGTCGGCGCGGTCGCCCTCGCCCAGCTCGGCCGCCCGGTCGGCGAACTGGCGGTCGGGCTGGTGCTGCTCTGCGTCCTGGGCGGGCTGGCGGTGGCGACGCAGTCCGCGCTCAACGGCCGGGTCGCCGCCACCGTGGGCCCGGCCGCCGGGCTCGCCGTCAACTTCGCGGTCAGCACCGTGGTGATCGGCGCGGTGGCGGCGCTGACCGGCGCGCTCGCGAGCCAGCCCCGCTGGCCCGGCCAGTGGTGGCTCTACGTCGGCGGCCTGCTCGGCGTCGGCATCGTGCTCTCCCTGCTGGTCGGCGTACGCGCCGCCGGGGTGCTGCGCACCGGCCTGGCGCTGGTGGCCGGGCAGCTCGGTGGCGCGCTGCTGCTGGACCTGGTCCTGCCCGGCGGGCCCGGCGTGCGGCTGCCGGTGCTGGCCGGCGCCCTGCTCACGCTGCTCGCCGTGGTGGTCACCAGCCTGCGCCGGCGCGGCCCGGACCGTGTGGCGGCCGAAGATGCGCGCGAACCGGATGGCAGACTGGTCGGGTGAGCGATTCCGTGGTGACCGTGCGACCCCGCCGCGTCCGGGTCGTGTGCTGGGTGTCGGCCGTCACGCTGTTCGTCGTGTTCAGCCTCGTCGCGACGTCGCTGACGGGCGCCACCGGCAACGGCTACGGCACGTTCCAGCGCGGCGACCAGTTCGCCATGATCGGCCTGGGCGTGTTCGGTGCGCTCGGCTTCCTGCTGTTCACCCGCCCGCGCGTGGTCGCCGACGCCAAGGGCGTCCGGGTGCGCAACGTGTTCAGCTCGTACGAGCTGCCGTGGGAGGTGATCCGCGGGGTCCGGTTCGACCGGGGCGCCCCGTGGGCCAGCCTGGAGCTGCACGACGACGACCTGCTCCCGATGGTCGCGTTGCAGGCCGCCGACAAGGAGAGCGCGGTCGAGGCGGTCCGCGCGTTGCGCCGGCTGCACCAGGCGCACCTGGCGGCGCTGTCCGCCGGCCAGTCGGCACCCCGCTGACCAGCGAGCCCGGTTTGGGCGGGCCTGGGCCGAGGGTGTAGTGTTGCGGAGTCGACCAGACTGCCCCCGTCCCTGACGCGCGGGCGGTCGTGAAGCGGAGCGCCCGCTCCCACCCGAGTCGCCGCCACGGTGGCCGGGTCCGGTCCCCGGTTTCGGGCACGTCCCGGCGCCGGATGCGCGATCCTGTGATCGTGCCGACCGGTCGAGTGGGCCCTGGCATATGCCGGGGCCTTCTGCTTTCCGGGTCGGCTCCCGCCCGGGAGCCCGCGGAGTCGGCACCGTAGGAGACTCGACTCGAGGAGGCCCCATCAGCGTCGAACCACGCGTGAACGAGCAGATCCGGGCACGTGAGGTCCGACTGGTCGGCCCTGAGGGTGAGCAGGTGGGCATCGTCCCGCTTGAGCGCGCCCTGCAGCTGGCCGCGGACGTCGACCTGGACCTGGTCGAGGTTGCGCCGATGGCGCGCCCGCCGGTGTGCAAGCTCATGGACTTCGGCAAGTTCAAGTACGAGAGCGCACTCAAGGCGCGCGAAGCGCGGCGTAACCAGCAGCAGACCGTCATCAAGGAGATGAAGCTCCGGCCGAAGATCGACCCGCACGACTACGAGACCAAGAAGGGTCACGTGGTGCGGTTCCTCAAGGCCGGCGACAAGGTCAAGGTGACGATCATGTTCCGCGGTCGGGAGCAGAGCCGCCCGGAGCTGGGTTACCGGCTCCTGCGCCGGCTCGAGTCCGAGATCACGGACCTGGGATACGTCGAGGCCGCGCCGAAGCAGGACGGCCGAAACATGATCATGGTTCTCGCTCCGCACCGGGCCGTCAAGGCCTCCGCGGTCGCCGCCACGGCGTCCCGCGGTGGACCGCGCGACCGGGCCGCGGAGGAACCGGCCGCTCCGGCCGGCGAGACCCCGGCGGCCGGCGACACCGCAGCAGCCGGCGAGACCGGTACGACCGCTGAGACCAGCGGCCAGTAACAGGGGAGAAGACGTTCCAATGCCGAAGATGAAGAGCCACACGGGTATGGGCAAGCGGGTCAAGGTGACCGGCAAGGGCAAGATCGTTGCCCAGC
This sequence comes from Micromonospora sp. HB375, assembly GCF_017872985.1. NCBI lineage: Bacteria > Bacillati > Actinomycetota > Actinomycetes > Micromonosporales > Micromonosporaceae > Micromonospora > Micromonospora sp. HB375. The sequence goes on from NZ_JAGGJO010000001.1 coordinate 2,666,423, forward strand.
AGGCCGGCCTTCGCCACAACCTGGAGAAGAAGCCCAGCACCCAGACCCGTCGGCTGACCGGCACCGTCGAGCTGGCCAAGGCCGACGTCAAGCGCATCAAGAAGCTGCTCGGCCGCTGACGCGAGCCACCTGAACCGAAGAAGGAGTTGAGATGGCACGCGTCAAGCGGGCTGTGAACGCCCAGAAGAAGCGTCGTACCCTGCTGGAGACCGCGAGCGGTTACCGCGGTCAGCGCTCCCGGCTGTACCGCAAGGCCAAGGAGCAGGTGCTGCACTCGATGCAGTACTCCTACCGGGACCGTCGCGACCGCAAGGGCGACTTCCGGCAGCTCTGGATCCAGCGGATCAACGCCGGCGCCCGGGCCAACGGCCTGACCTACAACCGGCTGATCCAGGGCCTGCGCCTGGCCGGCATCGAGGTCGACCGGAAGATCCTGGCCGACATGGCCGTCAACGACGCCGCCTCGTTCGCGGCGATCGTCGAGCTGGCCCGCGCCGCCGTGGCGGCCGAGGGCACCGGTGGCGCCGCGGCTCAGGCCGCCTGACCCACCCCGTACGGCAGATCGAGGCGTCTCCCATGCAGTCACCGTCGCAGGGGAGGCGCCTCGACGCCGTTCCCGGACCGTTCACCCCGCGTACCCCCAGGGTCGTGGCGGCCCGCCGGCTGCATCGCCGGCGCGACCGCGACCAGGCCGGCCGGTTCCTGGCCGAGGGGCCGCAGGCGGTCCGGGAGGCGCTCGCCCGCGCCGGCACGGTGGTCGAGCTGTTCGGCACCCCGGCGGCGCTCGACAGGTACGCCGACCTCGCCGCCACCGCCGCCCGGGCCGACGTGCCGGTCTCCGAGGTGACGGACGACGCGCTGGTCGCGCTCGCCGAGACCGTCGCCCCGCAGGGCCTGGTGGCCCTCTGCCGGCACCTCGACGTACCCCTGGAGCAGGCACTGGCGCGCGGGCCGCGCCTGGTCGCCGTGCTCGCCGGAATCCGCGACCCGGGCAACGCCGGCACCGTGCTGCGCACCGCCGACGCGGCGGGCGCGGGCGCCGTGGTGTTCGCGGGCGAGGCGGTCGACCCCTACAACGGCAAGTGCGTGCGGGCCTCCGCCGGCAGCCTCTTCCACGTCGACGTGGTGCGCGCCGCCGACCCGCTCGCGACCGTCGAGGCGCTGCGGACCGCCGGCCTGAAGATCTTCGCCACCACCGGGTACGGCGACAGCGACCTGGACGACCTCGCCGACGCGGGAAGGCTGGCCGCGCCGACAGCGTGGCTGTTCGGATCGGAGGCGCACGGCCTGCCCGACGAGCTGACCGCCGCCGCCGACGCCCGGGTCCGGGTGCCGCTGCACGGGCGCGCGGAGAGCCTGAACCTGGCTGCGGCGGCCGCCGTCTGCCTGTATTCTTCCGCCAGAGCACTGCGTGTCCCCCGGGGCGCGCGAGAGACAGCAGGGGAGTCCGCCTCGTCATGAACGCGCCACGGCGTTCGTTTAGCCAGCCCGCCGGTGTCGGCGGGCGGCGGGCCTGACCTTCCCCCTGCACGACTCCCCACCGGCGGGCTGCGGCGAAGCCGCGCGTCCGTAGACTCGCCTAGCCACCCGCGAGGGTCGGCGCCGCCGTGAGGGAGTGCCCGTTCACCATGAGCTACCGCAACGATCCGTACGACCCGAAGCAGGTCGCCCTGCTCGACCCGGACGCCCTGGCCGGGGCAGTGGCCGACGCCGAGAAGGCGTTCGCCGACGCCACCGACCCGGACGCGCTCGCCGCGCTGCGCCCCGCGCACCTCGGTGACCGGTCCCCGGTGTCGCTCGCCCGCCGGGAGATCGGCGCGCTGCCGCCGGCCGCGAAGGCCGACGCCGGCAAGCGGGTCAACGAGGCCCGCCGGGCCATCGAGAGCGCGTACGCCGCCCGGCAGGAGATCCTGGAGCGCGAGCAGGCGGAGCGGGTGCTGGTCGAGGAACGGGTCGACGTGACCCTGCCGTACGACCGCCGGCCGCGCGGCGCCCGCCACCCGCTGAGCGTGCTGATGGAGCAGATCAGCGACCTGTTCATCGGCATGGGCTACGAGGTGGCCGAGGGCCCCGAGGTCGAGCTGGAGTGGACCAACTTCGACGCGCTGAACATCCCGGCCGACCACCCGGCGCGCGGTCTGATGGACACGTTCCACATCGCACCCGAGGGCTCGGGCCTGGTGCTGCGCACCCACACCTCGCCGGTGCAGGCGCGCACCATGCTCAGCCGCAAGCCGCCCATCTACGTGGTGGTGCCCGGCCGGGTCTACCGCACCGACGAGCTGGACGCCACCCACGCGCCGGTCTTCCACCAGGTCGAGGGCCTGGTGGTGGACAAGGGCATCACCATGGCGCACCTGCGCGGCACGCTCGACCACTTCGCCCGGGCCATGTTCGGCGAGGGCGCGAAGACCCGCTGGCGGCCGCACTACTTCCCGTTCACCGAGCCGTCGGCCGAGTTCGACGTCTGGTTCCCGGAGCACCGGGACGGTCCGCAGTGGGTCGAGTGGGGCGGCTGCGGCATGGTCAACCCGCGGGTGCTGCGCGCCTGCGGCATCGACCCGGAGGTCTACTCCGGATTCGCGTTCGGCATGGGCATCGACCGGACCGTGATGGTCCGGCACGGCGTCAGCGACATGCGGGACATGGCCGAGGGCGACGTGCGGTTCACCCGCGCGTTCGGCGCCTGAGCTACGGGAACGGTGGTTTAACAGTCATGCGAGTTTCTGTCAGTTGGCTGCGGGAGTACGTCGACCTGCCGGCCGATCTGCCCACCGGCGACCTGGAGCAGGCGCTGGTCGACCTCGGCATCGAGGTCGAGTCCGTGGTGGACCTGCGCGAGTCGGTGAGCGGCCCGCTGGTCGTCGGCGAGGTCCTGGAGATCGAGGAGCTGACCGGCTTCAAGAAGCCGATCCGCTTCTGCCGGGTCGATGTCGGGGCCGCGAACGGCACCGGCGAGCCGCAGGAGATCGTCTGCGGGGCGCGTAACTTCGCCCAGGGCGACAAGGTAGTGGTGATCCTCCCCGGCGGCGTGCTGCCCGGCGGGTTCGCGATCGGCGCGCGCAAGACGTACGGGCGCAACTCCCACGGCATGATCTGCTCGGCGCAGGAGCTGGGGCTGGGCGACGACCACTCCGGCATCGTCGTGCTGCCCGAGGACGTCAAGGCCCAGCCCGGCGACGACGCCCGGCCCGTCGTCGGCCTGGACGACGTCGTGGTCGAGATGGAGATCACCCCGGACCGCGGGTACGCGCTGAGCGTGCGCGGCATCGCCCGGGAGCTGTCGCACGCGCTCGGCGTGCCGTTCCGTGACCCGGCCGACGCGCCCGCGCCCGGCGCGACCGCCGAGCCCGCGTACCCGGTGGAGGTCCGTGACCCGGTCGGCTGCGACCGGTTCGCGGCGCGGATGGTGCGCGGCGTCGACCCGACTGTGGAGACGCCGGGCTGGATGCGGCAGCGGCTCACCGTGGCCGGCGTGCGCAGCATCTCGCTCGCGGTCGACATCACCAACTACCTGATGCTCGAACTCGGCCAGCCGATGCACGCCTTCGACGCGGACCGGATCGCCGGGCCGCTCGTGGTGCGCCGCGCCGAGGCGGGGGAGAAGCTGACCACGCTGGACGGGGTGAGCCGGACGCTGTCCGCCGAGGACCTGGTGATCTGCGACGACACGGGTCCGATCTCGCTGGCGGCGGTGATGGGCGGTGAGACCAGCGAGGTGCTCGCCTCCACCACGAACGTGCTGTTCGAGGCGGCGCACTGGGATCCGGCGACGGTCGGCCGTACCGCGCGGCGGCACAAGCTGTTCAGCGAGGCGGCGAAGCGGTGGGAGCGGGGCGTCGACCCGGCGCTGCCGCTGGTCGCGCTGGAGAAGGCGGTCCGGCTGCTCACCGACCTCGCCGGCGGTACCGCAGGCGAGGAGGTGCTCGACATCGACCACGTCGCGCCGCGTACGCCGGTGACGCTGCCGGTGGACCTGCCGTCGCGGCGGGTCGGCGTGTCCTACTCGCCGGACCGCGTGGTGGAGCTGCTGGAGCAGGTCGGTTGCACAGTCACGCGCGGCGCGGACCGGCTCGCCGAGGACCCGGGCACGGCCGGGGTCGGCTCCGGCGCGGGTGAGGTGCTGACCGTGACGCCGCCGAGCTGGCGGCCCGACCTGACCGACCCGGCCGACCTGGTGGAGGAGGTGGTACGCCTCGACGGCTACGACCGGGTGCCGTCGGTGCTGCCCACCGCGCCGCCCGGCCGGGGCCTGACCTGGCAGCAGCAGCGCCGCCGGGCCGTCGCCCGCTCGCTCGCCGAGCGCGGCTACGTCGAGGTGCTGGCGCAGCCGTTCGTCGCGCCGGAACTGGTCGACCAGCTCGGCCTGCCCGCCGACGACCCGCGCCGCCCCGCGGTACGCCTGGCGAACCCGCTGTCGGAGGAGGAGCCGCTGCTGCGCACCACGCTGCTCGGCCCGCTGCTCGGCATCGTCAGGCGCAACGTCGGACGGGGCCAGCGGGACGTGGCGATCTACGAGATCGGCACCGTCTTCCACCCGCGCCCCGGCGCTGGCGCCCCGCCCGCGATGGGCGTGGACCGGCGGCCCACCGACGAGGAGTTCGCCGCCGCCGACGCGGTGGTGCCCGCCCAGCCGCGGCACGTCGCGGTGGCGCTGACCGGTGAGATCGAGCCGGCCGGCTGGTGGGGCGCGGGCCGCGCGGCCGGCTGGGCCGACGCGATCGAGGCGGGCCGGGCCGTGCTCGACGCCGCCGGGATCCCCGCCGACCGGGTGACGGTACGGGCCGGGGAGCGTGCGCCCTGGCACCCGGGCCGCTGCGCCGAACTGGTGGTGGACGACGTGGTCGTCGGCCACGCCGGTGAGCTGCACCCGGCCGTGCTGGCCGCGCTGGAGCTGCCCCGGCGTACCAGCGCCATGGAGCTGGACCTGGACGCGCTGCCCGCCGCCCCCCTGGTGGCCGGCCCGACCATCTCCACGTTCCCGCCGGCGCTGATCGACGTGGCGCTCGTGGTGGACGACGCGGTGCCGGCCGCCGAGGTGCGGGCGGCGCTGGTCGAGGGCGCGGGCGCGCTGCTGGAGGACGTCCGCCTGTTCGACGTCTACACCTCCGAGCAGCTCGGCGAGGGGCGCAAGTCGCTGGCGTACAAGCTGACGTTCCGCGCCCCGGACCGGACCCTGGCGGGCGAGGAGGCGGTGGCGGCGCGCGACGCGGCGGTCGCTGTCGCCGCCGAGCGCTTCGGCGCCACCCTGCGCGGCGCCTGAAAGGAGGGGCCCCCTCTTAACGCCTCCGGTAGAGGAGGGGGCCCCTTTTAACACCGCGCGCACGCGAGCCGCCCGTGAACGTCGTCTCATGGCTATGCAGCGCGCCGTATGACCTTGCGATGAGGTCGCCCCGACCGGTACCCTTCTCTGCATAGTCATGCGGAGGTGGGTATGGGCATTCGAACAGTGGTGGCCGGGGCGAGTGGATACGCCGGGGGCGAACTGCTGCGCCTGCTCGCCGGTCACCCCGAGTTCGAGCTGATCGCCGCCACCGCGCACACCCAGGCCGGTCAGCCGGTCACCGCCGTACACCCGCAGCTCGCCGGCCTGGACCTGGTCTTCGCCGCGACCGAACCGGCGACCCTGGCCGACGCGGACCTGGTCTTCCTGGCCCTGCCGCACGGGCAGTCCGCGGCGCTCGCCGCGGCGCTGCCCGACACGGTCAAGGTGGTCGACCTGGGCGCGGACCACCGGCTGCGTGACGCCGGCGCCTGGTCCCGCTACTACGGCGGGGAGCACGCCGGCGCCTGGACCTACGGGCTGCCCGAGCTGCCCGGCCAGCGGGCCGAGATCGCCGCCGCGTCGCGGGTGGCCAGCACCGGCTGCTACGCGGTGGCGACCACGCTGGCGCTGGCGCCGCTGATCGCGGCCGGCGCGGTACGCCCCGACGACGTGGTGGTGGTCGCCGCCTCCGGCACCTCCGGCGCGGGCCGGGCCGCCAAGACCCACCTGCTCGGCAGCGAGGTGATGGGCGACCTGTCGCCCTACAAGGTGGGCGCGCACCAGCACGTGCCGGAGATCAAGCAGGCCACCGGCGCGACCGGCCTGTCCTTCACCCCGGTGCTCGCGCCGATGCCCCGGGGGATCCTGGCCACCGTCACCGCCGTGCCCACCGGCGACGCCGACCCGCGCGCGGTGCTGGCCGCCGCCTACGCCGACGCGCCGTTCGTGCACGTGCTGCCCGAGGGCGCGTGGCCGCACACCGCCGCCACCGCCGGCTCGAACGCCTGCCACCTCCAGGCGACCGTGGACGTCGACTCGGGGCGGGTGATCGTGGTCAGCGCGATCGACAACCTGGGCAAGGGCGCGGCCGGCCAGGCCGTGCAGAACGCCAACCTGATGGTGGGTCTCCCGGAGACCACCGGTCTGTCCGTGTTTGGAGTGGCCCCGTGAGCGTCACCGTCCCCCGTGGGTTCCGCGCCGCAGGTGTCGCGGCCGGGCTGAAGTCCTCCGGCGCGCCCGACGTCGCCCTCGTGATCAACGACGGCCCGGACGCCGGTGTCGCCGGTGTCTTCACCGCCAACCGGGTCAAGGCCGCGCCGGTGCTCTGGAGCCAGCAGGTCGTGCACGGCGGCGTCGTGCGCGCCGTAGTGCTCAACTCCGGCGGCGCGAACGCCTGCACCGGCCCGGCCGGGTTCCAGGACACCCACGCCACCGCCGAGCACACCGCCGCCGCGATCACCGCGGCGAACGCGCGGCTCATCGTCGGCGCGGGCGAGGTCGCGGTCTGCTCGACCGGCCTGATCGGCGAGCGGCTGCCGATGGACAAGCTGCTTCCCGGCGTACGCGACGCGGTGCGCGGCCTGTCCCGCGACGGCGGCCCGGCGGCCGCCGAGGCCATCATGACCACCGACACCCGGCCCAAGACGACAGTGGCGCAGGGTACGGGCTGGACCGTCGGCGGCATGGCCAAGGGCGCGGGCATGCTCGCCCCGGCCATGGCCACCATGCTCTGCGTGCTCACCACCGACGCGGTGGCCGGGCCGGACGCCCTGGACGCCGCGCTGCGCGCCGCCACCCGGATCACGTTCGACCGGATCGACTCCGACGGCTGCATGTCCACGAATGACACGGTGCTGCTGCTGGCAAGCGGCGCGTCCGGGATCGAGCCGACCGCCGAGGAGCTGACCGCCGCGGTCACCGCCGCCTGCCACGACCTGGCCCAGCAGCTCCTGGCCGACGCCGAGGGCGCGACCAAGGAGGTCGCGATCGAGGTGGTCGGCGCGGCCAGCGAGGACGACGCGGTCGAGGTGGGCCGTACGGTGGCCCGCAACAACCTGGTCAAGACCGCGCTGTTCGGCAACGACCCGAACTGGGGCCGCATCCTCGCCGCGGTCGGCACCACCACCGCCGTGTTCGAGCCGGACGGCGTCGACGTCGCGGTCAACGGCATCTGGGTGTGCCGGGGCGGCGCCGCCGCCGAGGACCGCGCCAAGGTGGACCTCACCGGCCGCGGCGTCACCGTCCGGATCGACCTGCACGCCGGCGTCGACACCGCCACCATCTGGACCAACGACCTGTCCCACGCGTACGTACACGAGAACTCGGCCTATTCCACATGAACTTGAGTGCTGACCTCACCCGGGCCCAGGCCAAGGCCGCCACGCTGATCGAGGCGCTGCCCTGGCTGGCCCGCTTCTCCGGCGCCACCGTCGTGGTCAAGTACGGCGGCAACGCCATGGTCGACCCGGAACTGCAGCGGGCGTTTGCCGCCGACATGGTGTTCCTGCGCTACGCCGGCCTGAAGCCGGTGGTGGTGCACGGCGGCGGCCCGCAGATCTCCGCCATGCTCGGCCGGCTGGGCATCGCCAGCGAGTTCCGGGGCGGCCTGCGGGTCACCACCCCGGAGGCGATGGACGTGGTCCGGATGGTCCTGGTCGGCCAGGTCGGCCGGGAACTGGTCGGGCTGATCAACGCGCACGGCCCGTACGCGGTCGGCCTCTCCGGCGAGGACGCCGGGCTGTTCACCGCCGTGCGCCGTCCCGCGTACGTGGACGGCGAAGCGGTCGACGTGGGCCAGGTGGGCGACGTGGAGTCGGTGAACGTCTCGGCGGTCACCGACCTGATCGCCGCCGGCCGGATCCCGGTCATCTCGACAGTCGCGCCGGACGCCGACGGGGTGCTGCACAACCTCAACGCGGACACCGCCGCCGCCGCGCTCGCGGTGGCGCTGGACGCCCGCAAGCTGGTCGTGCTGACCGACGTCCCGGGCCTTTACGCCGACTGGCCGGACACGTCCAGCCTGGTCAGCGAGATCACCGCGGACGACCTGGCGAAGCTGCTGCCGTCCCTGGAGTCGGGCATGGTCCCGAAGATGGAGGCCTGCCTGCGGGCGGTGCGCGGGGGAGTGCCCGCCGCGCACGTCGTCGACGGCCGGGTCGCCCACTCCACGCTGCTGGAAGTGTTCACGTCGGAGGGCTTCGGAACCATGGTGATCGACTCATGAGCACGCTGGTGCAGCGGTGGAACGCCACCATGATGGACAACTACGGCACGCCGCCGCTGGCGCTCGTCTCCGGCTCCGGCGCCGTCGTGACCGACGAGACCGGCCGGGAGTACGTCGACCTGCTCGGCGGCATCGCCGTCAACGCGCTCGGCCACGCCCACCCGGCGGTGGTGGCCGCCGTCAGCAAGCAGGTCGCGACGCTCGGGCACGTGTCGAACCTGTTCGTCGCCGAGCCGCCGGTGGCGCTGGCCGAGCTGCTGCTGGCGCTGGCCGGCCGCCCCGGCCGGGTGTTCTTCGCCAACTCCGGCGCGGAGGCCAACGAGGCGGCGTTCAAACTGTCCCGGCTCACCGGCCGCCGGCACGTGGTCGCCACCCACGGCGGCTTCCACGGCCGGACCATGGGCGCGCTGGCGCTGACCGGGCAGCCCGCCAAGGCCGACCCGTTCCGCCCGCTACCAGGCGACGTGACGCACGTGCCGTTCGGCGACGCCGACGCGCTGGCCGAGGCGGTCACCGACGACACCGCCATGCTGATCATCGAGCCGATCCAGGGCGAGAACGGCGTGGTCGTCCCGCCGCCCGGCTACCTCGCCGCGGCCCGGCGGATAACCGCCGCGCACGGCGCGCTGCTGGTGCTGGACGAGGTGCAGACCGGCATCGGCCGGACCGGCCACTGGTTCGCCCACCAGGCCGACGGCGTCGAGCCGGACGTCATCACGCTCGCCAAGGGCCTCGGCGGCGGCCTGCCACTGGGCGCCTGCCTGGCCTTCGGCCGGGCCGCCGACCTGCTCACCCCCGGCTCGCACGGCACCACGTTCGGCGGCAACCCGATCAGCTGCGCCGCCGCGCTCGCGGTCGTCTCCACGATCGCGCACGAGGGCCTGCTCGACCACGTCAAGCGCGTCGGCGAGCGGCTGCGGCGCGGCGTCGAGGCGCTCGGTCACCCGCTGGTACGCGAGGTGCGCGGCGCCGGGCTGCTGCTCGGCATCGTGCTCGACCAGCCGGTCTCCGCCGCCGCGGCGGCAGCGCTGCGCGACGCGGGTTTCCTGGTGAACCCGGTGCAGCCGGACGTGATCCGGCTCGCCCCGCCGCTGATCCTCACCGTGGCGCAGGCCGACGCCTTCGTCGCCGCGCTGCCCGCCGCGCTGCCCGCCGCCGCGCCGCACCCTTCCACCGACGCCGCAGCGACCGCCGACGACGCCGCGTCCGACGCCACGACCCCGACGGAGGCTCCCGCATGATCCGCCACTTCCTGCGCGACGACGACCTCACGCCCGCCGAGCAGGCCGCCGTGCTCGACCTCGCCGCCCGGATGAAGACCGACCGGTACGGCCACCAGCCGCTGGCCGGACCGAAGTCGGTGGCGGTGCTGTTCGACAAGCAGAGCCTGCGGACCCGGATCTCGTTCGACGTGGGCATCGCCGAACTGGGCGGGCATCCGCTGGTGGTGGACACCCAGGTCACCCACTTCGGCCGCGGCGAGACGCTCGCCGACGCCGGCCGGGTGCTGTCCCGCTACGTCGCCGCGATCGTGCTGCGCACCCACGGCGACGACCGGATCGCCGAGGTCGCCGAGCACGCCACGGTGCCGGTGGTCAACGCGCTCACCGACACGTACCACCCCTGCCAGATGCTGGCCGACCTGCTCACCGTGCGCGAGCGCTTCGGCGGCACCGCCGGGCGGATCCTCGCGTACGTGGGCGACGCGGCGAACAACATGGCCCACTCGTACCTGCTGGCCGGCGCGACCGCCGGGATGCACGTGCGGATCGCCGGTCCGGCCGGGTTCCAGCCGGACCCGGAGATCGTGGCCCGCGCGGAGAAGATCGCCGCCACCACCGGCGGCTCGGTCCAGGTGCTCACCGACCCGGCCGAGGCGGTACGCGGCGCGCACGTCGTCGCCACCGACACCTGGACGTCGATGGGACAGGAGACCGACGGGCTGGACCGGATCACGCCGTTCCTGCCGTACCAGGTCAACGCCGCGCTGCTCGGCCACGCCGACGCCGACGTGATCGTGCTGCACTGCCTGCCCGCCCACCGGGGCGAGGAGATCACCGACGAGGCGCTCGACGGCCCGCACAGCGCGGTGTTCGACCAGGCGGAGAATCGGCTGCACGCCCAGAAGGCGCTGCTGACGTTTCTCCTGGAGGAATCCGCATGACCGCTCCGCTGACCCGCGCCGCGCGGCACGCCCGCATCGTCGAGCTGATCCGCGACACCCCGATCCACTCGCAGACCGAGCTGGCCGACCTGCTCGCCGGGGACGGCATCCAGGTCACCCAGGCCACGCTGTCGCGGGACCTGAAGGAACTGGGGGCGGTGACCGCGCGCGGCGGTGACGGGCGGGGCGTCTACCTGATCCCGGAGGACGGGCACCGGCCGCTGCGCGACGCCGAGGGCGCGCCGGCCCGGCTGGTCCGGCTGCTGCGTGAGCTGCTCAACGGCGTCGACTCCAGCGGCAACATCGCGGTGCTGCGCACCCCGCCGGGCGCGGCCCAGTACCTCGCCAGCGCGCTGGACCGGGCCGGCCTCACCGAGATCGTCGGCACCATCGCCGGCGACGACACCATCCTCGTCGTGGCCCGGGAGGCCGACGGCGGGGCGGCGCTGGGTGAGCGGCTCGCCGCCTGGGCCCGCCGGGACGACACAGTCGAAGGGAGCACGACGTGACCGAGCGGGTCGTGCTGGCGTACTCCGGGGGCCTGGACACCTCGGTCGCCATTCCGTACCTGGCCGAGCAGACCGGCGCGGAGATCATCGCGGTGGCGGTCGACGTCGGCCAGGGCGGCGAGGACATGGCCGTGATCCGGCAGCGCGCGCTCGACTGCGGCGCGGTCGAGGCCGAGGTGGTGGACGCGCGCGACGAGTTCGCCGCCGACTACTGCCTGCCGGCCATCCGGGCCAACGCCCTCTACATGGACCGGTACCCGCTGGTGTCCGCGCTGTCCCGGCCGCTGATCGTCAAGCACCTGGTCGCCGCGGCGCGCGCCCACGGCGGCACGATCGTGTCGCACGGCTGCACCGGCAAGGGCAACGACCAGGTCCGCTTCGAGGTCGGCCTGGGCGCGCTCGCGCCCGACCTGAAGGTGATCGCGCCGGCCCGGGACTTCGCCTGGACCCGGGACAAGGCGATCGCGTTCGCCGAGGAGAAGGGGCTGCCGATCGACGTGTCGGCGAAGTCGCCGTACTCGATCGACCAGAACCTGTGGGGCCGCGCGGTGGAGACCGGCTTCCTGGAGGACATCTGGAACGCCCCGGTCGAGGACCTCTACGCGTACACCGTCGACCCGGCGTCGGAACGCGACCCGGACGACGTGGTGCTCACGTTCGACGCCGGCGTCCCGGTCGCGATCGACGGCGAGACGGTCACCCCGTACGAGGCGATCCGGGAGCTGAACCGGCGCGCCGGGGCGCACGGCGTGGGCCGGCTCGACATGGTCGAGGACCGGCTGGTCGGCATCAAGAGCCGCGAGGTGTACGAGGCACCCGGCGCGGTCGCGCTGATCACCGCCCACCAGGAGCTGGAGGCGGTGACAGTCGAGCGGGACCTGGCCCGGTTCAAGCGCGGCGTCGACCAGCGCTGGGGTGAGCTGGTCTACGACGGGCTCTGGTTCTCGCCGCTGAAGCGGTCGCTGGACGCGTTCATCGACGACGCGCAGCGGCACGTCTGCGGCGAGGTGCGGCTGCGGCTGCACGGCGGCCGGGCCGTGGTGACCGGCCGGCGTTCCGAGGCGAGCCTGTACGACTTCGGCCTCGCCACGTACGACACCGGTGACACGTTCGACCAGTCGCTGGCGAAGGGTTTCGTGCAGTTGTGGGGCCTGCCCAGCCGGATGGCGGCGGCGCGGGACGCCCGGATGGGAGGAGTCTGATGGGGGGCACCACAATGGGTGGGGTGGACGACAAGAGCCTGACCGAGAACAGCGCCCCCGCCAACCGGACGAGCCTCTGGGGCGGCCGGTTCGCCGGCGGCCCCGCCGAGGCGCTCGCGCGGCTGTCGGTGAGTGTCCAGTTCGACTGGCGCCTCGCCCCGTACGACATCGCCGGTTCCCGCGCGCACGCCCGGGTCCTGGCCGGCGCCGGCCTGCTCGACCCGGACGAACTGGGCCGGATGCTTGCCGCGCTGGACGACCTGGAGGCGGCGTGCGCCTCCGGCGCGTTCCGCCCGACCGTCGACGACGAGGACGTGCACACCGCGCTGGAGCGTGGCCTGCTGGAGCGGCTGGGCAGCCTCGGCGGCAAGCTGCGCGCCGGCCGGTCCCGCAACGACCAGGTGGCCACCGACCTGCGGCTCTACCTGCGTGACCACGCCCGCGGGGTGGCGGCCCGGCTGGTCGAGCTGGCCGAGGCCCTCGTCGAGCAGGCGGAGCGGCACGTGGACACCGCCGCGCCGGGCATGACGCACCTGCAGCACGCCCAGCCGGTGACGTTCGGGCACTGGCTGCTGGCCCACGTGCAGCCGCTGCTGCGCGACCTGGAGCGGATGCGGGACTGGGACGAGCGGACCGCGATCAGCCCGCTCGGCGCGGGCGCGCTGGCCGGGTCGGGGCTGCCGCTGGACCCGGTGGCGGTCGCCAAGGAGCTGGGCTTTCGTACCTCGTTCGCCAACTCGATGGACGCGGTCGCGGACCGCGACTTCGTCGCCGAGTTCCTGTTCGTCACCGCGATGATCGGCGTGCACCTGTCCCGCCTCGGCGAGGAGGTGGTGCTCTGGACGTCGCAGGAGTTCGGCTGGGTCGAGCTGGACGACGCGTTTGCCACCGGCTCGTCGATCATGCCGCAGAAGAAGAACGCGGACATCGCCGAGCTGGCCCGGGGCAAGTCCGGCCGCCTGGTCGGCGGCCTGATGAGCGTGCTCACCATGCTCAAGGGCCTGCCCATGACGTACGACCGGGACATGCAGGAGGACAAGGAGCCGGCGTTCGACGCGGTCGACACGCTGGAGCTGCTGCTGCCCGCGCTGGCCGGGATGATCTCCACGATGACGGTCCGGGTGGACCGGCTGGTGGCGAGCGCCCCGTCGGGTTTCTCGCTCGCCACCGAGGTCGCCGACTGGCTGGTCCGGCGCAACGTGCCGTTCCGCGACGCGCACGAGATCACCGGCAAGCTGGTGGCGCTCTGCGCGGCCCGGGACTGCGCGCTGGACGAGGTGTCCGACGCCGACCTGGCCGCCGTCAGCGAGCACCTGGACCCGTCGGTGCGCGACGTGCTGTCGGTGCGTTCGGCGCTGGCCGCCCGCATCACGCCCGGCTCCACCGGGCCCGGCCCGGTCGCCGACCAGCTCGCCGCCGCGGCGGACAAGCTGACCGGCTGGCGCGAGTGGGCCGCCGAGCGGGTCGTCCCCCGCTGACCTGCGGCTGATCCGGGGGCAGGCACCCGCCTGCCCCCGGATCACACCGGTCAACCGGTGGGGCGCTCGCGCTTGGGGAGCTTCGCCACCACCGCGTCGTACGACCCGTCGACCGCCTCGACCAGCTCGTCGTCGGGGATGCCGCCGGAGAGCCGCAGCGTGTTCCAGCCCGACCGGCCGATGTAGGGGGAGGGGCGCGCGTCGGCCGGGAACCGGTGCAGCCACTCGTCGGCCACCTCGCGGGACGCCCCGCACTTCACCCCGACCCGCGCCTCACCGTCGGGCGAGCCGAGGAACGCGAAGATCCGGCTGCCCACCTTCACCACCTCGTCGCCCTCCCACGGCCGGTCGAGCCAGGCTCCCGGCTTGGCCAGGCAGTAGGCGAGCATCTCCTCGCGCGTCATCGCGTCCTCCCCGTGCCGTCGTCGGGCACAGTCTTGCCCGCGGCTGTGACAGTGCGCGCCGCCGGTCAGTCGCCGGTGCCGGTGCGGACGGTGAGCCGCTCGTAGCGCTGCCGGGCCGCCTGGGCGCTGCCCAGCCCCAGCCCGAAGGCGATCGCCTGCCAGGTCATGCCCCGGCCGCGGGCCACCTGGAGCAGCCCGGCCTCCAGTGCGTCCACCTCGGAGCGCACGTGCGGGATGAGCGTCAGCGCGGCCATCAGGTCGGCCTGGTCGACCGGCTCCTCACCCTCGTCCAGCTCGGCGCCCCCGGCGAGCGCCATCACCAGCGTGGCCGCCTCGTAGGCGTCCGGCACGTCGGGGTGGGCGTAGCGACGGCGGCGGGAGTTGGTGCCGGCGTGCCGCTCGGCGATCCGCAGCAGCGCCGCGTAGTTGCGGTGCGCCCGTGCCTGGGCAGCATCCGGAGCGGTGAACGGGTCGTTGTCCACGGTGACCATGTCGTCCATCCCACACCCAAGAATGGCCCGTTGTCAACACCCCGTTGAAAGCTCTTCGTGTAAAACACCGTGACCTCAACGCATGGTGAAGGGTCGGCGCGTCATGCCACCACAGACGCGCCGCGGGGTGTCCCGGGTTGCCCGGAACGGCCGATTCAGGCCGGCGAGTTCCGCACCGGGGCGGCCGGAGCGGGCCGGCGACGCGGGGTGTGCCGCCGGTAGACGCTCACGCTCGGCTCGTCCGCCAGCCAGAACCGCCACGGCAGGTCGTGCGCGGCGGCGACCCCGACACGCGGCCCGGCGACGATGTGCGCCGGGTCGACCGGGATCGCCGGTGGCGTCAGCAGCAGCGGGCCGCTGCCGTCGATAGCCGAGGTGCCGTTCGCGTCCCGCCCGATCCCGAGCGCGGTGACCAGCCGGGCCGGCCCGCGGGCCAGATCCCGGTCGGCGGCGCGCGGCCTGCGCTCGCGGGCGGTCTCGACGCCGCCGACCACCTCGCCCGCGCGCAGCAGCACCGCCGCCGCCTCGCCGTCGCGCCCGCAGACGATGTTCGCGCACCAGTGCATGCCGAACACGAAGTACACGTAGACGTGCCCGGCGGGCCCGAACATGACCTGGTTGCGCGGCGTCGGCCCGCGGTGGGCGTGCGACGCCGGGTCCTCGCCGGTGCCCGCGTACGCCTCCACCTCGGTGAGGCGTACCGTGACGCCGTCGGCCGACACGGTCCAGCCGAGCAGCGTCCGCGCGGTCTGCGCGATCTGCGCGGCGGGCGCGGAGAGCCAGGGGTACGTCATCGCGGCAAGGGTAGTCGGTGGGAGGCGCGTGATCCGGGCCACGCCGGGGCGGGCGGCCACCGGAATAGTTGACTCGTCAAATATGTTGTGAGGAGCGATCCCGGGCCGACCGGTCCGGACCCCACGCGAGGAGCTGGTCATGCAGTTCGGAGTCTTCACCGTCGGTGACGTCACCCCCGACCCGACAAACGGGCGACTGCCGTCCGAGCGTGAGCGGATCAAGGCCATGACCGCCATCGCGCTCAAGGCCGAGGAGGTCGGCCTGGACGTCTTCGCCACCGGCGAGCACCACAATCCGCCGTTCGTGCCGTCGTCGCCGACCACCATGCTCGGCTGGATCGCCGCGCGCACCGAACGGCTGCTGCTGTCCACCGCGACCACGCTGATCACCACCAACGACCCGGTGAAGATCGCCGAGGACTACGCGATGCTGCAGCACCTCGCCGACGGCCGGGTGGACCTGATGATGGGGCGCGGCAACACCGGGCCCGTCTACCCGTGGTTCGGCCAGGACATCCGCAACGGCATCCCCCTGGCCATCGAGAACTACGACCTGCTGCGCCGGCTCTGGCGCGAGGACGTGGTCGACTGGAAGGGCCGGTTCCGTACGCCGCTGCAGGCGTTCACCTCGACCCCGCGCCCGCTCGACGGCGTGCCGCCGTTCGTCTGGCACGGCTCGATCCGCAGCCCGGAGATCGCCGAACAGGCCGCGTACTACGGCGACGGCTTCTTCGCCAACCA
Source organism: Micromonospora sp. HB375 (assembly GCF_017872985.1). Lineage (NCBI taxonomy): Bacteria > Bacillati > Actinomycetota > Actinomycetes > Micromonosporales > Micromonosporaceae > Micromonospora > Micromonospora sp. HB375. The sequence goes on from NZ_JAGGJO010000001.1 coordinate 2,682,695, forward strand.
CATCTTCTGGCCCAAGGAGCACACCCAGCGGATGGTCGGCCTCTACCGGGAGCGGTTCGCGCACTACGGCCACGGCTCACCCGACCAGGCCATCGTCGGCCTCGGCGGGCAGGTATTCATGCGCCGCAACTCCCAGGACGCGGTACGCGAGTTCCGCCCCAATTAACGGACACTCACCTAGAGTTCCCGGAGTTTTGGATCTACTCAATGACAGGCGCATAATATCACACCTGTCAAATCTGAATAAAGAAGTACCAAAAAGAATCAGGGATAAGGATTAGGGGCTCGGGATTCCTTCAAATGGAAGGAGTCCTTTTTTGTTGGACCCCTAGGCATACTGTGTGGCACGCACCATCAGCAGGGCTGCTCAGCAAGCCCTGTAGCCCTGAAACCCTTACACAGCAACGGTTCTAGCGCATGAGCGCTGCCTGAGAGCTACCTCAGTAGGGTTGCTACCTGGTGCCCCTGGGGAGGCACGGCCCGGAAGGGCAGACATGATCCACTGCAACCAACACGACCAGGCCGTGACCGGCTACACGATCAGAACTGAATACGCCGAGATAAACGGCAGGCTTGTTAGGAGCTATGAGGAAATCGTTTTTCCCTGCGGATGCTCTTTCCCGTTCGCTCAGATCACCTCAGAAGAGATCGTAAAAGAGACTCCGGACGGAACAAGCCTGGTAGAGCTAACCGTGACTGACATTGCCGGTGAGCCTGTCATGTCATGGATAGAGCCGAGAGAGTCGGCAGAAGTTTTCTAATCAAATAGCCGACTGCGCATGCAGTCGTATCCAGCAATCAACTAGTAAAGCCCTGGGGCTAGGCCCTGGGGCTTTTTCTATGCACTATGCATAAAAGACAGGAGAGAAAGAATCATGGCAAAGAAGAAGACTGGCTTTCTTCCGTTAATCATCATTGCCGTAGTCCTAGCTTGTTTCGGGGTTGGAAGCTGCCTAGCTAGTCCTGGTGCTGAACCTCGCAAGGCTCCGCCCGTTGTGGTTGTGACCGACGAACCTACGTCGGATATCGACATGCCGGATACAGACGTCAAGAAGCATGATCCACGGCCTAAGAAGTGTTCTCATAAGTGGTACTGCTGATATGGATACCCCAGAAATCATCAGAGCCTTCCCGATGATTGCTACGGCTACAGATGAACACAGGGAAGAAAGAGAACCCTTGCGAGATCAGTTCTTCAGAGACTCCGAATATCTAGCGGGCAAGGGAAAGCTAGGCGGCACACACAAGGCCGTTTTACAGCTACAGGTTTCCATGTGGGTTTTTGATGCCGTACCTCAGGAGGCTTACGACAGGGCTAGAAGTCACCTAGACACGCTCCTAGCAGAAGTCAGGCATGAGGAATCGCCAGAAGCGAGGATTGCCGTTCTACAGGAACGGATCAGGGGAGTTGAGAAAGAAAGAGCGCTTGGTTTCTATGACATGGATAGCGAACGAGACAGAGCGAACTACCAAGCCAGGATTGACCGGCTAAGTAAGCAAATCGAGTTAATCCGTAGGGAAGTCAGCTAACCAAACAGCAGTACCGATAACCCGGGAATAATCCCGGGATTTTTTTTGAGCAAAAGTTGATCTTGAACAGAGGGTAAAACAATATGGAGGGAAAGTATTGCCCTAGATGCAGTCAGGTACTACCGGTAGAAAACTTTGGCAGGAACAAGAGCCGTAATGACGGAATGGCTGCTTATTGCCGGACCTGCAAGAACGCTTCATCTAGAGAGTCGAAAGAAAGGAACCGGCCACGTGCCCGGGAGTTCTGTAGGGTGTCATATGCAAAGAATAGGAGTGCCCGCATTGCAAAAGTCCGAGACTACCAAGAAACGAATCCAGACAAGCGGAGAGAGTGGAATCGCAAGCGCATGGCGCTTCAGCGGGAAGCCCTCTATCTAGGGCATACGCAGGAACAGCTAGAGCAGAGAATTGCCTACTACGGCGGTAAGTGCTGGATTTGCAGGGTTGCACCCTGGGAGCATATCGACCACGTAAAGCCCTTATCTAAGGGTGGTGCTCATATCCTGGCAAACCTCAGACCGTCTTGCGCTAGCTGCAATCTCGGCAAGTCTGATAAATGGCCATTCGTGCCAGCAATGATTTTGATAAACCAAAGCGCATATGCGCTAGCTAACTGATTGGAGAAAACAATGTTACGAGTAAGTGTGATGAGTCCAGACGAGTTCTTAGCCAAGCATGGTGACAAGAAGATGAGTGACTACGAAGTCAGGGAGATTCCTGGTGTCTGCTCTATCTACTACAACCCTGCTAACGGAAATCTCATCGTTGTTAAGGATGAAGAAGAGTAGGCGTCTGCCTAGGAGTTATTTAGAGGGCTTTCAGAGCCTCTGTAACGAGAGAACATAACCGGGAGGTACCTCAGGGTACCCCCGGCTTTTTTCGTGCCTCTGTCGTTATGGCTTCTTGCCTGTAATGAAGTAGCCGACACCCTGCCTACCTTCTACCTCACCGGAAACCATCAAACGCTCTAGCGCACGGCGAGCCGTCCCTACAGAACAGTCGAACTGATCCGCGATTTCAGGCAGTGAAGGAAGCTTGTCACCGGTTTTCAACTGACCGGACTCAACACTTGAGCGGATTGAATTAATGATCCGGCGGTAAGCCGGTACGTATCCCTCCATACGGAAATTAGATCACTCCCTATATCCGGCACTGTCCGCAATGTCTCTTGTGTCAACACTGCTCACTCTGTCAACACTGCTACTAGGGTGGCGTCTGTCAGGGCAGGAACCACACGGAGGGGTGAGGGCTAGTGAAGCTGAGAGGGCTTCTAAACCGGCTGAGAGGGCTTCTGCGCCGTCAACAGCACCAGGAGGTGCCGGTGGCTAGGGCAGCTACGTACTACCCGCACAGAGGCGGTGCGACGGCAGGCAGAAGGATCTTCGATGAGCCGACACAGATCATCCGTACGACTCCGCTGATGACGCCTGCTGCGGAGTGGAGAGCTAGCCACGCCTTCCGGCGCAACAGAGGGGAGCGGCATTATGAAGACTGATGATCTAGACACGGTTCTAGTCGGGACCGCTCCCGTGTCTCTCGTGTTGCATTCTTCTGGTGTTGCCGTAGGGCACGCATTCTTTACTCCTGATTTCGTCATCCTGGTCAACTCAGACGCTTCCCAGATCATCAAAACGACAGAGGATCATCTCGACGCATGGCTAGACCGGCTGAGCGTTTCGATGGGAAGGCCCGTCGAGATTTGGAGTTAAAGCGAACCGCTGGGTAAGAGCACAAAAAAAAGAACCCTCTCCCTAGAGAACCTTGGATTAGGCACGAAGCTTTTTCCTTGGAACTTTAGAGAGAGGGTCTTTTTTATATGGGTGTTTTGCAAACGAAACCTCAGGAGCGAGGAAACATTAGAAGCCTTTAAGGGCTTCGAAAGGCTTAGCTACCTACGGTGTTGTCCGCAGCAACCAGAGCGAACGGAGAGCGGGCAGTAGTGGTGTTCTGGTAAGTCGCAGGGTTTGCGATACCAAAACCAACACGCATAACTACACGGAGAATCTTGGAGTCCTGCTGCATCGCGTTGAAGATAACCGCACCGTTGTTGTCAGTCACAACCGCGTCGGTGTGAACGGTGTAAGTCACGTCCTGGCGTACGCCTAGAAGTGCCTTGTTCCAATCACCGGCAATCACGGAAACGTCCTGATCCCATGCACCATTAGTGCTTTCAACAGCCGGAAGACCGTAAAGACCGTCTCCGCCATCCTCGCCGACAAGGGTAGTGAACAGCGGTCCGCCATTAGCGTCACGCTCGCCAAGCAGGTCCCACTTTAGACCGTTGCGAACAGCGAAAGCGTTAACTGAGAAACCATCGGCAACAACTAGCTTTGCCGCATCTGCGACTAGCTTTCCGAAGTCATCCGGGTTAGAAACCGGACGCTCGACGTAGTTACCAGCAGCGGCGGCGGATGCGTAAACCGAGGTGTTCCAGGAAGCAGGCTTGTTCACGCCGAACAGAGCAGCGTTATCAATCTTGCGTCCCATTGCCTCAGCAACAAGAGGCTTAACCTCTTCCCAAATCGGGATCTGAGAGTCATCAAAGAACTCATCCGGAACGATAACCAGAGTCGCAAGCGCTTCCGCAGTCAGCTCGACACCATCGAACTTAACGGTAGTGGTCTGCTTTAGACCAGTGTCACCATCAACCCAATACGCCTCGGGAAGACCGGCGATTAGAGGCTGACGAGACTTCTTGCTAGTCATCGGAACCTTACGCGCTAGGCGCATTACAACCGACTCAGAAGCCGCAGCCTTAACAACATCGTTAGCAACGCGCTCCGGCATTTCAATTGCCGTATTCTGAGAACGGCTAACCATCTGTGAATCATTTAGATATGCCATTTGTGTAAATCCTTAATGTAGTAATCGAAAGTTTCTTTTTCGGCACGGCAAAGAACAGAGCCATGCCGTCGATTACTCACCAGGAGTTTTCTTCGCTATGAATCTTCGAGATTCGGGAAGAACATGCTTTTGCCTTAGACAGGATGGGTTGACTGATCCAAAAGACCCGTCTGCCTATGGCGTAGAAAAGGGGAGTCGCCAGGACTCCCTAACGGTCATAAGACCTAGAGGCAACTGTGTTGCCGACCCCTCTGCATTAGAGGGAAGCTTGATTTCCAGCCGTCACCTAGAGTTCAGCCGGCCTGACCATTCGGTCATTAAAAATCTACGATTTTGCCGACGCGGCCAGTAAAAGCGATTAGAGAGAGGAATTGCCTACAGGTAAGAACTTGGTAGGTCGATCCAGTCCAGATCATCAAACTTGCAAGATTCGTCGCTCGACTCTGCCACTTGCACGCGAGTAACGCCTTCTAGGCGTCCATGAACCTTTGCGTTTGCCATTGGTCCGGTAAAGATATCGATAGTCTCATCATTAAAAGTCTTGTCGTCTACCTGCAAAGCCGCTAACGGCTTAGCCGTATCGGCACAACGAAAGTAGATAGTCCTCATGAGTTCTTCTTTCTGTAGGGCTTACGGGCCGGAACGTATGGCGTTCCGTTCATGGTGTCGACCAGAGCGGTAACAGCCTTGTCAACAATCCTCCGCTCATAAGATGCATTAGCAGGCTTCTCGCCTAGCGCATACTGCTTATAGATTGCCGCGCGATAGCGCAGAGGTAGCTGTCTAAAGGCAGCCTTGATATCGGCTGCCATATCCATAGCGTCAGAGCCTTTTAGAAGTGATTCGTAGTCATCTGGAATATCGGACTCATCCAGCGGTCCCGAGAAGACAGAATCAAGTAACCCTGCAACCTCAGACTTCCGGTAGTAATACTGATCCTGAGAGTGCAACAGCTCTGCCCTCTGCTGACTGCAAATCACGTGGCAAATCTTCCGCGCCATGCCGACGGGCTTACCGATCGAATCCATTACGTCCTGAGACTCTTCTAGGATCGGCTTTAGCTGAAAGAAGACAGCATCAAAATCCAGTCCTGAATAATCGGCAATCACATACGACGTGATCTTATGGGCGTCTAGCGGGCTTTGCCCTAAAGGATCTGCGATCCGAGACACCATTACTTCACCTCCTGATATTGCCGGATTGGATAGCCTGGTTTCAGGCTCAGAGGACAGGAATTGCACCGCACGGCCCGTTATCCCTAGGCCGTACGCAAACCCAACCGCAGCCCCTTCACCGGGCGGGAAGAAAGCGCTAGGGGGTTGCCCCCCTATACCCATGCATCATCACGCACAGGAATAACTCCGAAGGAATGCACGCACATACTCAGCCACGCAATAAAGAATGCACATTCTTTATGCCGAACGCTCATGCAATGAGACATATAAACGAGAGATCATCAGACGTGTTTTGTTTATTGTCTAATGAATTCGCCACTATATGCGTAACTCATTAGCTCTATGTGATCATTCTTTGTGTTTATCTGTGATCTTCTGCGGATAGCCTCAGACAGCCTGAAAGGCTGCGTCTAGACCAGGACCAGGGAAGAGAGCGCTACGGCCGTTAGAAGCGCTCTCAGGCACGCTAGCCGTACGTGCTAGGCGTGTTGGTTGGTGTGTGGTCTGGTTGTGCGTCAGCACCAGGGGGGAGGGCTTGTCGCTAGGCGGGGTAAACCCAAGCATCCCCGCTATGTAGTTACTGCCCCAGCAGGAACGCTGACTAGGGATTAATGGCGTTGCCCTGAACTACAGGAGGCGGTTTTGCTGGATCTGCTCCGGGCTAGGAACAGGCCCGGGGAGAGGAACCTTTGGAGCGCTCATAGCCAACCCCCAGGAATAAGAGAATTAGCAAACAGCGTGACCTGTAAAAAGTCGGCTTCATAAACGTTGGGCGAGATTTCCTCGCCATGCTCTGCGCAGTATCTACGGAGTTCTTCAAGGTATGAAGGGGAGTCGGTAACAGGAGTCGAAAGGAAGTAGTCAGTCTCGTGCATGCCGTTGTCTCTGAAGGTTGACTTGAGAATGTCTACCATCTCATCAATCCCACACGTACCGATAGAGACTCTTCCGCCATTGCCCTTTAGAACATATAGACGTCTGAGGTAATTATCGGTTCCCCTCTCGGGAGTCTGGTACGGACCGATTCTGTCGTGCATTTCAAACCCCCTTTAGGGATTAGGTGGGTCACAAAGCAAAGAGGGCTAAAGCCCTTAGAGCCGTAGGCAAGACACGTAGTGTCTCTAAGCCTTTCAGGCTGCTTGCTTTGCCCATTAGGGTTAACTGTGTTAATGACGAAAAGAGAAAGAAATGAGAAAGGGCCGGGCTGCCGCTCCGACCCAATCTCCGATACTAATACTTCTTACATGAGAGAAGCCGTCTACATGGCTTCTAATCCGCCGGGCTTACTCGGCGGAAACTAAACCACAGGTTTAAAGGCCCTGCGGGACGTTTAAAGGGGGGTTGGTGAAAGGAACCACGAACTAACGTTCGCCTGTAAGGCAAAGCGAAAGCTTTGTGGGAAAAGAAAGCCAACCCCCGGCATTACAAGAACATCTTTAGGAGATAAGAACGATTAACCTCGTTCACATCTGTATTACTAGCCTCCGACAAATCAGAGGACGGAGGGAACCCATTCCCTCTCGGGCACCCCGGGAAGCTTGTTGCCGAAACTGTCCCACGGGTTAGCTCCGAACATCTGGCATGGAACTAGCCGACGGTAGAAGGTGTGAAGGGCAATCATGTCGACGCACCAGCGATTAGGCCCTGCGGATGGGCCGGAAGTAGCACGATAACCATGCTCCTGTGCTACGGCTTCTAACCGGCGTAAAGCCTCGGAAGCCTGAGCTTCCGGTAAGTCATCGGTATAGATACGTCTAGGACGAGTAGAAGAGACTTCGTTACGGACACGATCAACCACGCTTGCAAGGTTGTCTGTAACGCCGATCTCGGCGTGTCCTGGGATTAGTTCGATAGCGTAAACAATCATGGTGGGTTTCCTTGGTAGCTGTTTGAATCTCTCACCCTCTATAAGGCGGGCGAGTTTTCAGGATCTAGGACATACGGCTAGCGGCTGAGATATCTCTCCCGATGGTTTCGCTTCCTAAGCTGATTCACTCCCATGCAGTGCTTTCCTGCCGGTGCTCCACACTTAGGGCAATCAACGGCAGTTCTAGTGGAGATTCGGGCTGAGCTGTAATCTCTGAGGATCGATCGTTTAGACATAGCTGTCTCTTTCGGCTAAATAAGTTACTCATCAGTAACAGCGGAACACACTCTTAGGCACAGCCGAAGCTGTGCAGGTATCGGCAGAAGAAAGGGAGGGGATTCCGGCAGAATGAAATGAAGGACGGGAACCCCATAGGGCAGGGCAAGCCCTGCCTTTATCGGCATCTGAATTTCAGAAGTAGAACCCTGCGACCGTAAGGGAGCTTTCCCTCTAAAAGAATCAGAGAATTTCTAGGGAAGTTATTGCCGGTAGGAATGAAAGGGAATACCGGCATCTGAAAGTCAGAAGTCTAGATACTCCTGGCGTCGCAGACGCCATTATCTCTAACAACTATCCAAGAGAAGAATCTCTAAATTCTTCTTAGACATACTCATGCCGAAGTAGATTTCGGTTTTGTTTAATCTTCTAGGGCAACCCTTTTTCTTGGGTTGCCTATTATTTGTTTGTTTTAGTATTTTCTTTGAAGGTTTGGAAACTTTCTTTTGCCCTCACCCTTTATAAGGCGTGCAACCTTCCGGAAGGGTAGGACACAGGGCAGAGGTATGTGACGCTAGTCACAGAGGCATCCTCTAGGTCTAGGCAAGTTATTACTTCATACGTGAGAGGCGGGAAAAGCCTCCCGTCATACAACCCAACATCAGCCGGAATCCTCAGAGGGTTTCCGGCTTTTTCTATGCAGAAAATCTAGGAGAGAAAAGATGAGTGAAGACGAACGGCAGGAATACAGGACGTGTGAAGGATGCAGGGAAAGCTTCGGAGCTTTCCTGTTCCATGAGGATTCCCTGTTCTGCTACCTGTGTATGCCGCTACACCTATTAGACGAGATTATTGGAGAGAGTAATGCAGTTAGATGAACAGAGCCTAGTTTCTGGTGAGCCTATCGGCCCATGGTTAGACAACATGATTTCTGCCGAACTTTTTAGGTACCGATTAGGTGCCGACAAGGCACAGCTTCATTACCTCGTTAAGCGTCAGATGATGGAATACACGGAAGGGAATCGTACGTACTGGCATCCTGAAGCTATTGCCGAACATCACGCCGAACAGGCGAGCATTGCAGGCGAGGATTACTACAGTCGGAAGTATCCCGACAGGACTAAGCATTACAGCGCACTAAAGTATCTCAAGCTAGAAGTAGCTAGGCGAGTAAACGCAGAGGTGGAGAAGTTAGGGATTTCGACTGCCGAAAAGGAGTCGGCACTAAAGGGGTACGCACAGACTCAGCTTGAAGCATGGCCGAACGTTAACCCGATGATCCTGCGAGCGTTAGCCGATAACAGGATGAGAGACAGTGAACGGGAAGCCCTGCTGTCGCATTACCGTGACGGTATCCCGGTTAAGGAAATCCCTAACGGGGCATCGTATATCTCCAAGGGTCTAAAGAGCCTTGCCATGATTTTGGAGAAGCCTAGATGGAGCGATATTGAATACTCGCATCTGATGATGCATAGGGATCATGCGATCCCGGGCTACGTAGCTAATGCCTCTGACTATGAGCAGCGCTTGTATGCACAGCTTCATAAAGATTGCTACGGCTATGAGGCAGAGATGTTCCAATACCGCTATCCGCTTCATGTCCGCCGGATCGGTGACGCTGCTCCTGGTGCCAGTGATCTAGCTCCGACGCTTGTGGGCAGCTTTCCTCCTGGTCTAGACATCCTCGCCTCGGGAGAGGTAGCCAGAGACAGCCTAGGAGAGGCTGAGAGTGCCTAGGGTGGGTAGGACTACCCCCCATGCTCCCCAACCCTTCTACGGGCTTCTGAGGGCCGATTGCGAGGTGCGCTCCCTAGTGCACGCTCATACCGGCATGACAGACAGCAGGAGTAATCCCGTTCGGTTCTGCTGCTGTCCGCATAGGGGTACTGATAGACGTGAAGGGTTAACCCACAATCGGCACACTTCCGATAGCGGTTATCGAATGGCTCTACCTTTTCTGATCTGATAATCATTGTTCCTCCTTTTGGTTGTTTAATTGCCGCGAATGTGCGGCTAACCAAGAAATAGAGAACTAATGACGGATCAGAGGATTTAGCGCTTAGCGCAATGGCGGTTAGGGCATAAAGAAGCCCCGGACTAATGCCGGGGCATTCTCTAAGAAGATAGCTATTTAGAATTGCTGCAATCCGCTAGCTCTCCTGTGTTGGTGAACTGAAACCAGGAATGCATGTCTAGGGCTTCCGAGCAGACAGGGCAAGAGTCCTGACGAAGCATCATCTTTTTAAGGGCTTCTAGCATCGGCTTATTAACGTATACCCTCTGATGCTTTGCCATATCAGTTGCCAAGCCTGTTCATCAAATCCGAAAGATCCCGCTGTCTTGCGTGTGTGTAGAACGTTAGCGAGGTTTCCACCTTTGTATGCCGCATCTGCATTTGCAGTTGCTTAGGCGTAGCTCCGTTGTCTACCAGATGACAGGCAAACAGATGACGCAGCATGTGCGGAGAAAGCTCCGTGCCAAGCATGTAAAGGGATCGGCGTTTGATGCCGGTATGAATCGTCGCGTGATGCTTGGAGAAGTCGTCTGCCTCTCGGTACATGTCGGCAAACCAAGACGGAACGATTACCGGCCCTGATGACTTTGCCGGAAGGATTTGGTGATCTGGCGTCCGTTGCTTGTCGATCAGGATTGTTGTTCCTTTAATCTTCTGCCGTACGCAGGCTTCCCCTAGCCTCATACCGGCAAACAGAGAAGAGAATGCCTGCAACTCATAACGGCTGTCTCGGAAGGCTTCTACAACCTCTTGGAAGTCGGGAAGCTCATAAGCCTTGCTCTTGGCTCTTGGCAAAGGAACTTTGATGCCAAGCATGGAGCGGATATTAGTTGCATGCTTACGCCGTGTGGATTCGGTCAGAATCCTTTGCAGTCTGCGAGATACGAACCTGATCGAAGCTTCGGAGAAAGGAACATCTTCCAAATCAAGGGCTTTTAGTGTCTGTAGGTAATTCCGGTAGGTCGAATCTCTGATACTTCTCTGTTCTAGATTCTCTAGGGCTACTTCTTTGCATGTTGGCCCGTGGGGCTTCTTTTCATGCAGAGTCACGGATCTACTCCTTCATGCGCCGCAACTCCCAGGACGCGGTACGCGAGTTCCGCCCCTACTTCGACAACGCCCCGGTCTACGGGCACGGCCCGTCGCTGGAGGAGTTCACCCGCGAGACGCCGCTGACGGTGGGCAGCCCGCAGCAGGTCATCGACCGGACGCTGGGCTTCCGCGAGTACGTCGGCGACTACCAGCGGCAGCTGTTCCTGATCGACCACGCCGGCCTGCCGCTGAAGACGGTGCTGGAGCAGCTCGACCTGCTGGGCGAGGAGGTGGTCCCGGTGCTGCGCAAGGAGTTCGACTCGCTGCGTCCCGCGCACGTGCCCGAGGCGCCCACCCACGCCGGCCTGCTGGCCGCCCGCGACGCCGCGCCGGCCGACGGGGAGCAGCGATGACCCGTCGTACCCTGGCGGTCGTCTCGGCCGGGCTCGCCCAGCCGTCGTCCACCCGCCTGCTCGCCGACCAGCTCGCCGCGGCCGCCCGCGACGAGCTGGCCGGGCGCGGCGCGACGGTGGAGCTGCGCACCGTGGAGCTGCGCGAGCACGCCCACGACGTGGTGAACCACCTGCTCACCGGCTTCGCGCCGGCCGCGCTGCGACAGACACTCGACGCCGTGGCGGCCGCCGACGCGCTGATCGCGGTGACGCCGATCTTCAACGCGTCCTACAACGGGCTGTTCAAGTCGTTCTTCGACGTGATCGACCGGGACACGCTCGCGGGCAAGCCGGTGCTGATCGGGGCGACCGGCGGCACCGCCCGGCACTCCCTCGCGCTGGAGCACGCGGTCCGGCCGATGTTCACGTACCTGCGGGCGGCGACGCTGCCCACGGCGGTGTTCGCCGCGCCGGAGGACTGGGCCGGTGACGACGGGGACAGCGCGTTGCGGTCCCGGATCCGCCGGGCCGCCGGCGAGCTGGCCGAGCAGGTGGACCGCCGCCCGCCCGCGACCGGCCCGGCCGACCCGTTCGCGCTCACCACCGACTTCGCCGACCTGCTCGCCGGCCGCGACCCGGCCTGACGCCGCGGCGTCTGACGCTCGCGCCACGAAGCACCCGGCCGTAGACGCCCACATCGATCACGCGAGCGTAGGGCCATGCACGACCGGGCCGAAGCAGCCTGGCGGACTCCGGGCCGGCGCGGGGCCGCCGCCCGCGAGGCGGCTCAGTCGTCGGCCGGCTCGGGCCGGTGGGCGACGAGCACCGGGCAGTGGGAGTGCTGCACCATTGCCTGGCTGACCGAGCCGAGCAGCAGCCCGACGAAGCCGCCCCGGCCCCGGGAGCCGACCACCACGAGCGCCGCCTCGCCGCTGGCCTCGACGAGCGCGGTCTCCGGCGAGGGGGAGGTGACGGACCGCTCCGTCACCCGCAGGCCCGGATGCGCCGACCGGACCCGGTCCGCGGCCTCGGCCAGCAGTCCCGCCGCCTCGGCCCGCTCGGCGGTGGACGCCTCCGCCGCGACCTCGGGCGCCACCGCGCCGCGTTCCGGCGACCGGACGTGCATCAGCACCAGCTCCGCGTCGCGCCGCTCGGCCTCGTCGGCAGCCAGCTCGATCGCGTACGCGGCCGAGTCGGAGCCGTCCACGCCGACCAGCACCGGCCCGTCCACCGGAATCGGCTGCTCCTCCGGGCGGACGATCAGCACCGGGCAGTGCCCGTGCTGCGCGAGCTGCCCGCTGACCGAGCCGAGCAGCAGGCCGGCGAAACCGCCCACGCCCCGGCTGCCCACCACGACCAGCTCGGCGCGGCGGGACTCCTCGACCATCGTCGCGCCCGGACCGCCGGCCACCTGGCGCACCTGCACCCGCAGGCCCGGGTGCCGCTCGGTCAGGTCGGCGGCGACCGACTCGAGCATCTTCTCCGCCTCCGCGGTGGGCGCCGGCACCCCCAGGTCGTACGGGTTGAGCGGCACGCCGTAGCCGAGCGGGTGCAGGTAGCCGTGCACCAGCACCAGCGGCCGGGAACGTGCCACGGCGGTCGCGGCAGCCAGGTCGGCGGCGGCCAGGCTGGACGGCGATCCGTCCACTCCCACCACGACGGGTCGGTTCATCAGGTCTGTTCCCTCCGGTCGGCTCAGGCCATTGTGGCGGTCCCGGCGGCGCCGGGACCGCCGAACCGGGGTCAGCGTTCCCGGCCCCCGCGGTGCCGGACGACGGCCAGCGGGCTGTAGCAGTGGTGCAGCACGGCGTGGCTGACCGAGCCGAGCAGCAGCGAGCCGAGGCTACCCCGCCCGTGCGCGCCGACCACCGTCAGCTGCGCCCCGACGGACTCCTCGACCAGCACCCGGGCCGGCGTGGCGGCGGCGACCAGCTTCGGCCGCACCGTGACCTCCGGGTAGCGCTCGGTCCAGCCGGCGACCGCCTCGGCCAGCACCCGCTGCTCGTCGGCGCGCAACTGCTCCGGCTCGTACGCCAGCGGCAGGACGTCGCCGAACGCCTCGCGGTAGCTCACCGGCTGCGGGTACAGCCAGGTGTGCACCACCACCAGCTCGGCGTCGCGCGCCGCGGCCTCGGCGAACGCGAACCCGACCGCCTCGTCGGACAGCGCGGACCCGTCCACGCCGACCACCACCGGGCCGTCGGCGCGGGCCTCGCCCCGGGCGACGAGCACCGGGCAGTCCGCGCGGGCGGAGAGCTGCACCGCCGCCGAGCCGACCAGGAGTTCGGCGAAGCCGCCCAGGCCCCGGTGGCCCAGCACGAGCAGCGCGGCGTCGCGGCTCTCCCGCAGCAGCACCGCGACCGGCCCGCCGTCGACCACCGCGCCGGTCACCGCCAGCTCCGCGTCGACCTTGCGGGCCTCGTCCACCGCCTCCTCGACCAGCTTCTCGGCCTCCTGGCGCAGCTCGATGTCGGGCAGCACCGGGGCGACCATGCCCAGCGGCGTGCCGACCAGCGGCCACAGGAAGGCGTTCACCACCCGCAGCGGCCGGTGCCGCAGCACCGCCTCTCGTGCGGCCAGCCGTACCGCGTCCAGCGCGGACGGGGAGCCGTCCACGCCCACCACGACGGGGGCACCGGTCCTGTCGGTCATCACGTCCTCCTTCGGTTCCCCCTCAGCCTGCGCCGACGGCCCCCACCTGGGCAGAGTCGATCCGCCCGGCACGGCCGGGACCATCGGCCCCTACCGGCCGGGCCGTTCGCGAGGTGGAATGGGAACCAGTGCTCCCTCCTGTCGATCCTGGAGGCGCGATGACCCCGCTGGAAATGCTCCGCGTCCACCCCTTCCTGGCCGGGCTGCCCGACGAGTGGCTGCCCCGGCTCACCGGGTACGCCCGCCCGGTGGTCTGGCACCCCGGGCACCGGCTGTTCCGCGCCGGCGCGCCGGCCGACCGGTTCTGGCTCGTCCGCGGCGGCCAGGTGGCGCTCGACTTCCCGGTGCCGGGCCGCGGCGACGTGGGCATCGAGACGATCGGCCCGGGCGGCGTGCTCGGCTGGTCCTGGCTGTTCCCGCCGTACCGCTGGCAGTTCGGCGCGGTCGCCACCCAGCGCAGCACCGCCGTCGAACTCGACGCCGACGGGGTACGCCGGCTGATGGAGTCCGACGACACGCTCGGCCGCCAGCTCACCAGCCGGTTCATGAGCGTGGTGGTGGACCGCCTCCAGGCGTCCCGGGTCCGGCTGCTCGACCTCTACGGCTACCCGACGGCCGCAGCCAGCTGAACCGGCGCGCGGTCAGGTGACGGTGAGACCCCGGGCGGCGAACTGACCGCGTACCCGGGTCAGCAGGTCGGCGTCCGGCGGCTCGGTGTCCGCCAGCGGGAACGTCAGCCCCAGCTCGGCGTACTTGTGCGCACCGAGCCGGTGGAACGGCAGCACCTCCACGCGCTGCAGCGTGGCCAGCCCGGCCGCGATGTCGGCCACCCGCTCCACCTCGTCGACCGCGTCGGTCAGGCCGGGCACCAGCACGTACCGGATCCACATCGGCGTACCCCGGTCGGCCAGCCGTTGCGCGAACCGCAACGTCGGCGCGAGCCGGCCGGTGCCGGTGACCCGGCGGTACGTCTGCCGGTTGCCCGCCTTCACGTCGAGCAGCACCAGGTCGGTGGCGTCCAGAAGCGTGTCGTCGGCGCGGACGCCGAGGAAGCCGGAGGTGTCCAGCGCGGTGTGCAGGCCCAGGTCGACGTGACAGCGCCGCAGCAGCTCCCGGGTGAACGCCGGTTGCAGCAGCGGCTCCCCGCCGCTCACCGTGACGCCGCCCCCGGCCACCTGGATGAACCGGCGGTACCGGCCGGCGAGCGCGACCATCTCGTCCACGCTGCGGCGGCGGCCGCTGCGGCCGTACCAGGTGTCCGGGCTGTGGCAGTAGCGGCAGCGCAGCGGGCAACCGGCCAGGAAGACCACGAACCGGGTGCCCGGCCCGTCCACCCCGACCGAGGTGTCCCAGGAGTGCACCGCGCCGGTGACGCACCCCGGCGCCGCCGCAGTCACCTGCGGCGGCGCGGGCGGGCGGCCGTTCACAGCGACCCGTGGAAGGTCCGCGACACCACGTCGCGCTGCTGCTCCGGCGTGAGCCGCACGAAGTTCACCGCGTACCCGGAGACCCGGACGGTGAGCTGCGGGTACCGCTCCGGGTGCGCCATCGCGTCCAGCAGCGTGGCCCGGTCCAGCACGTTGACGTTGAGGTGGAACCCGCCGGCGTCGGCGTAGCCGTCGAGCACCCCGGCCAGGTTCGCGATCCGCTCGTCGCGGGTGTGGCCCAGGCCGTCCGGCGTGACGGTGCCGGTCAGCGAGATGCCGTCGCGGGCCGCGTCGTACGGCAGCTTCGCCACCGACAGCGCGGACGCGACCAGGCCGTGCGTGTCCCGCCCGTTCATCGGGTTCGCCCCCGGCGCGAACGGCTCACCGGCGCGCCGCCCGTCCGGCGTGTTGCCGGTGTGCTTGCCGTACACCACGTTCGAGGTGATGGTGAGCACCGACATGGTCAGCTCCGCGTCGCGGTACGTGCGCTGCCGGCGCAGCTTCTCCGCGAACGTCTCGACCAGCCACACCGCGATCTCGTCGGCCCGGTCGTCGTCGTTGCCGTACGTCGGGAACTCGCCCTCGACCGCGTAGTCGACCGCCAGCCCGGACTCGTCGCGCAGCACCTTGACCCGGCCGTACCGGATGGCCGACAGGCTGTCCACGGCGACCGACAGGCCGGCGATGCCGGTGGCCATGAAGCGGCGCACCGGGTGGTCGTGCAGCGCCATCTCCAGCCGCTCGTAGGCGTACCTGTCGTGCTGGTGGTGGATCACGTTCAGCGCGTCCACGTACGTCTGCGCCAGCCAGTCCAGCGTGCGGTCGTACGCGGCCAGCACCTCGTCGTAGTCGAGCGTCTCGCCGCCGACCGGCGCGGCCGGCGGGGCGACCTGCGCGCCGGACAGCTCGTCGCGGCCGCCGTTGATCGCGTACAGCAGCGCCTTCGCCAGGTTCGCCCGGGCGCCGAAGAACTGCATGTCCCGGCCGACCCGCATGGCCGACACGCAGCAGGCGATCGCGGTGTCGTCGTCGTACGCCGGGCGGATCAGCTCGTCGTTCTCGTACTGGATGGCGCTGGTGTCCAGCGACACCTGGGCGCAGAACCGCTTGAACCCCTCGGGCAGCCGCGGCGACCAGAGCACCGTCAGGTTCGGCTCCGGCGCCGGGCCGAGGTTGTACAGCGTCTGCAGGTAGCGGAACGTGGTGCGGGTGACCAGCGGCCGGCCGTCCGCGCCCATCCCGCCGAGCGACTCGGTGACCCAGGTGGGGTCGCCGGAGAAGAGCTGGTCGTACTCGGGGGTGCGCAGGAAGCGGATGATCCGCAGCTTGATCACGAAGTCGTCGATCAGCTCCTGCGCGCCGCTCTCGTCCAGCCGCCCCTCGGCGATGTCCCGCCGCAGGTAGGCGTCGAGGAACCCGGCGGTGCGGCCGAGCGACATGGCGGCGCCGTTCTGCTCCTTCGTGGCGGCCAGGTAGGCGAAGTAGAGCCACTGGATCGCCTGCGCGCCGGTGACGGCCGGGCGGGAGATGTCGAAGCCGTACGAGGCGGCCATCTCCTTCAGCTCGCCGAGCGCGCGGATCTGCTCGGCCAGTTCCTCCCGGTCGCGGATCACGTCGTCGGTGCTGCGCCGGTCGTCCAGCGCCGCCTTGAGCGCGCGGCGTTCCTCGATCAGCCGGTCCACGCCGTACAGCGCCACCCGGCGGTAGTCGCCGATGATCCGTCCGCGTCCGTACGCGTCGGGCAGGCCGGTGATGATGTGCGAGCGCCGGGCCGCGAGCACGGTCTCCGGGTACGCGTCGAACACCGCGTCGTTGTGCGTGCGGCGGTACCGGGTGAAGATCTCGTGCACGCGCGGGTCCGGCTCACGCCCGTACGCGCGCAGCGCCGTCTCCACCATCCGCAGCCCGCCGGCCGGCATGATCGCCCGCCGCAGCGGCGCGTCGGTCTGCAACCCGACGATCAGCTCCCGCTCCCGGTCGATGTACCCGGGCGCGTGCGAGGTGATCGTCGACGGGGTGGCCGCGTCGACGTCGTACACGCCGCGGCGCCGCTCCTCCGGGAACATGTCCCGCAGCCGGTCCCACACCGCGAGCGTGCGCGGCGTCGGCCCGGTCAGGAACGAGGCGTCCCCGGTGTACGGCTCGTGGTTGTGGCGGACGAAGTCGGCCACGTCGACTGTCTCCTGCCACGCGCCGGCGTGGAATCCGCGCCAGGGGGCCAGGGGTTCGGTGGCGGTCATGTCGGTCCCTCTCCGGGCGTCGGTGTCCCCGGTCCCCGCGGGTGCGGGGACCGGGGGCGGGGGTCAGGGCTGGAGCACGAGCCGGGCGGCGACCCGGCCGGCGAGGACGTCGTCCACCGCGTCGTTGATGTCGTCCAGCTTGCGGGTCTCGTAGACGACCCGGGTGCGGCCGGCGGCGTGCAGCGCGAAGACCTCGGCCAGGTCGGCGCGGGTGCCGACGATCGAGCCGAGCACCGTGATGCCCTTGAGCACCGTCTCGAAGACGGGCAGGGTGATCGCGTTGTCGGCGGGCAGCGACACCAGCACCAGACGGCCGCCACGGCGCAGCGAGCGGTGCGCCTGCTCGATCACCCGGGGGCTGGCGGCCAGCACGATCGCCACGTCCACGCCGCCCAGCGCGGTGATCCGCTCGACCGGGTCGGTGGTGGCGGCGTCGACAGTGTGCGCGGCGCCCAGCGAGGTGGCCAGCTCCAGCTTCTCGGCGGTCACGTCCACCGCGACCGTCTCGGCGCCGAAGATCTGCGCGTACTGCTGGGCGAGGTGACCCAGACCGCCGATGCCGAAGATCGCGACCCGCTCGCCCGGCCGTACCCCGGCGACCTTGACGGCCTTGTACGTGGTGACGCCCGCGCAGGTCAGCGGCGCGGCCTCGAACGGGTCCACGCCGTCGGGCACGCGGACCGCGTAGCGGGCCGAGGCCACCGCGTACTCGGCGTGCGCGCCGTCGATGCTGTAACCGGTGTTGCGCTGCGACTCGCACAGCGTCTCCCAGCCGGTCACGCAGTACGCGCAGGTGCCGCAGGCCCAGCCGAGCCAGGGCAGCGCGACCCGGTCGCCGACGGCGTGCTCGGTGACGCCGGGGCCGACCTGCTCGACCAGGCCGACGCCCTCGTGACCGGGTACGAACGGCGGGGTGGGCTTCACCGGCCACTCGCCGCGGGCGGCGTGGATGTCGGTGTGGCAGAGTCCGCTGGCTTCGACGCGGACCAGGATCTCGCCCGGGCCGACCTCCGGCACGGGACGCTCGGTGATCTCCATCGGACGGTCGAACGCGGTGACGACACTGGCGCGCATCGGGGGCCTCCCTCGGTCTCGTTCTCACCCTCAGCGTCGTCGGTCCGGGCGCCGCCGGGCAGGGGCGCAGGACCGCCGTGACCCGGGACCAACGGCCCCTCCGCCGAGAGCCGACGGGAGAACGGCGGTACGGCCGCCGGTGACGTACCGGCGGCCGTACCCCTGGGTGCTCAGCTGTCGACGACGAGGCGGCGGGCCCGCAGCACGCGCGCCCACCATGGCCGGTCGTCCGGGCGCAGCCGGGGCGCCGGCAGGCCGCGCAGGCTGACCCAGCCGCCCGGCCCCATGGTGACGGTGCCGACCGACGGCGGACGGCGCCGCGACCACACCGCCACGGCGGCGGTGAGCGCGGCCACCGCGAACGCGCCGGTGGCCGCGGCGACGAGCTGGTCCGGTTCGACCACGCGCCGGTAGCGGACCCGGCCACCGGCCGCGACGAACACGCCGACCGGACGGCCGTCGCGGTTCACCGGCACCAGCGCGGCGTCCCCGGGCAGCTCCAGCACCGGGCCGACCGGCCCGGCCGGGGTGGGGGTGGGCGTCGCGGGCGGAGGCGCGGCCTGCGGTGGCGCCGGCCGGGGGACCGGCGCGACCGCCGGACCGGTCGGGTTGAAGATGGCGGTCATGACGCTGCCCTCCTAGCGGGAGTCGGACTTCTCGGTACGGGCCTCGACGGCGGCCCGGCCGGCGGCCAGCCGCGCCACCGGCACCCGGTACGGCGAGCAGGAGACGTAGTCGAGCCCGGCCGCGGCGAAGAACCCGATCGAGTCCGGGTCGCCGCCGTGCTCGCCGCACACCCCGACGGTCAGGTCCGGCCGGGCCGCCCGCCCCTCGGCGACGGCGAGGCGGACCAGCCGCCCCACGCCGGTGGCGTCGATGCTCTCGAACGGCGACACCGGGAAGATCCCCCGTTCCAGGTACGTGGAGAAGAACGCCCCCTCCACGTCGTCCCGGGAGAACGCCCAGGTCATCTGCGTCAGGTCGTTGGTGCCGAAGGAGAAGAAGCGCGCCTCGGCGGCGATGTCCCCGGCGGTCAGCGCCGCCCGGGGCGTCTCGATCATGGTGCCGATCGGGATCTCCGGCGCGTCAGGCACCCCGGCCAGGACCCGCCGTGCCTCGTCCGCCACCGCGGCGAGTTCCCGCACGTCACCGACCAGCGGCACCATGATCTCCGGGCGCGGGTCACCGCCGGCCCGGACCCGCTGCGCGGCCGCCTCGGCCAGCGCCCGCACCTGCATCGCGAACAGACCCGGCACCACCAGCCCGAGCCGCACGCCGCGCAGCCCCAGCATCGGGTTCGTCTCGTGCATCCGCCGTACCGCCGCCAGCAGCACGCCGTCGTGGCCCGGTTCCTCGCCGCGCGCCTGCGCGCCCGCCACCCGGGCGGTCAGCTCGGCGAGCGGAGGCAGGAACTCGTGCAGCGGCGGGTCGAGCAGCCGCACCGTGACCGGAAGCCCGTCCATCGCGGTGAGCAGCCCGACGAAGTCGGCCCGCTGCAACGGCAGCAGCGCGTCCAGCGCCGCGCCGACCTCGGCCGGACCGTCGGCCAGGATCAGCCGCTCGACCAGTTCCCGGCGCTCGCCGAGGAACATGTGCTCGGTGCGGCACAGACCGATCCCTTTGGCGCCCAGCTCACGGGCCCGGCGCGCGTCGTCCGGGGTGTCGGCGTTGGCGTGGACGCCGAGCGTGCGTACCGCGTCGGCGTGCCCGAGCAGCCGGTGCACGGCGGCGACCAGCGGGTCGGCCTCCGGCCGCAGCTCACCGGTCAGGTACCGGGCCACCGGGGACGGCTGCACCGGCACCTCGCCGCGCCAGATCCGCCCGCTGGTGCCGTCGATCGAGATCACCTCGCCGGCGCGCACCACCTGCTCGCCCACCGTGAACTCGCCGCGCTCCACGTCGATGGTCAGCGCCTCGGCCCCGCAGACGCAGGTCCGGCCCATGCCGCGGGCCACCACGGCGGCGTGCGACGTCTTCCCACCGCGCGAGGTGAGCACCCCGACCGCGGCGATCATGCCGGGCAGGTCGTCCGGGTTGGTCTCCGGCCGGACCAGGATCACCGGCCCGGTGGACGCCGCCGCGGCGGCCGAGTCGAAGACCACCCGCCCGACCGCGGCGCCGGGGGAGGCGCCGACGCCGACGGCGAGCGGCTCGGGCGCGCCGGCGACGTCGAAGGCCGGGAACATCAGCTGGGCGAGCTGCGCGCCGGTGACCCGGGTGAGCGCCTCGTCGGCCGTGATCAGCCCTTCCTCGGCCAGCTGCGCGGCGATCACGAACGCCGCCGCCGCGGTGCGCTTGCCGACCCGGGTCTGGAGCATCCACAGCTTCCCGCGTTCGATGGTGAACTCGACGTCGCACAGGTCGCGGTAGTGCCGCTCCAGCGTCGCCATGATCTCCCGCAGCCGGTGGAAGCTCACCGGGTCGAGGTTCGCCAGCTCGGTCAGCGGCACCGTGTTGCGGATGCCCGCCACCACGTCCTCGCCCTGCGCGTCGCTCAGGTAGTCGCCGTACACGCCGGGTGCGCCGGTGGCCGGGTCGCGGGTGAACGCCACCCCGGTGCCGGAGTCCGGGCCGAGGTTGCCGAACACCATCGCCATCACGTTGACGGCGGTGCCCAGGTCGTCCGGGATGCGCTCCTGCCGCCGGTAGATCCGGGCCCGCTCCGAGTGCCAGGACTCGAACACCGCGCGCACGGCCAGGAACAGCTGCTCGTGCGGGGCCTGCGGGAAGTCGTGCCCGACGTGCCGGGCGAAGATCTTCTTGTACGTGTCGACCAGGTCGCGCAGCTGCCCGGCGCCCGGCCCACCCGGACCGGCGGTGGCCCGCAGCGCGGCCAGCTCGTGCTCGAACTCGTCGCCCGGAATGCCGTGCACGGTGCGGCCGAACATCTGGATCAGCCGCCGGTACGAGTCCCACGCGAACCGCTCGTCGCCGGTGCGGGCGGCCAGCCCCGCCACGGTGGTGTCGTTGAGCCCGATGTCGAGGATCGTCTCCATCATCCCCGGCATCGAGTACCGCCCGCCGGAGCGCACCGCCAGCAGCAGCGGGTCATGCGGGTCACCCAGCCACCGGTCCAGCCGCGCCTCCACCTCCCGCAGGTGCGCGTTTATCTCCTCGTACAGCCCGGCCGGCGGCGCCCCGGTGGCCAGGTACGCCCGGCACGCGTCGGTGGTGACGGTGAACCCGGGCGGCACCGGCAACCCGAGCCGGGTCATCTCGGCGAGGTTGGCGCCCTTGCCGCCGAGCAGGTCGGCCTGGCTGCGGTCACCCTCGATGAAGTCGTAGACGTACTTCGACATGGTCCGGCCTCCTCGACTGCGTCGTTGCACCTCCTTGGTAACCGGGCCGGCCGGCCGTGCGGCAGGGCCGGACGGGACACACACCGGGCCGGAGGTCCCGACCGTGTCGGAGGGGGCCCGTATCGTTCCGGCCGTGACGAACGAGGTGCTGCTCCGCCCGGTGCGCGACGACGACCTGCCCGCCTTCTTCGCCCACGAGCAGGACCCGCAGGCGAACTGGATGGCCGCGTTCGGCCCGAAGGATCCGTCCGACCGGGCCGCGTTCGAGGCGCACTGGGCGCGCATCCGCGCCGACGCGCGCATCGTGAACCGCGCGGTCACCGTCGACGGCCGGCTGGTCGGGCGGGTGGCGGCGTTCCCGGTCGGCGAGCAGACCGAGGTCAGCTACTGGATCGACGCGGCGTACTGGGGGCGCGGCCACGCCACCGCGGCGCTGCGCGCGCTGCTGCGCGAGGTGCCGCACCGGCCGCTGCACGCCCGCGCCGCGAAGGACAACGCCGCCTCGCTGGCGGTGCTGCGCAAGTGCGGCTTCGTCGTGGTCGGTGAGGACTCCGGGTACGCCCCGGCGCGCGGCGCCGAGGTCGAGGAGTACGTGCTGGAGCTGCCCGCCGAGGGGCCTGACCAGGCAGACCGCTAGTCTCCCCGGGTGAACTGGCTGGAACTCGTCGGCTGGGCCGGCTCCGCGCTGCTGGTCTGGTCCCTGCTGCAGACCCGGATCCTGCGGCTGCGCGCGCTCAACCTGGTCGGCTGCCTCATCCTGATCGGCTACAACACCGCCGTGCAGGTCTGGCCGATGGTGGGGCTGAACGTGGTGCTCGCCGTGATCAACGTCTGGTACCTGCGCAAGCTGCTGGCCACCCGGCACGACGAGCAGACCTACCAGGTGGTCGAGGTGGGCACCGGCGACGCCTTCCTGGCGCACACGCTGCGGGTGCACGCCGCCGACATCGCCCGCTTCAACCCCGGCTTCCGCTGGGACGCCGACGCCGACGACCGCTCGGCGTTCCTGGTGGTACGCGCCGACGAGGTGGTCGGCGTGATGCTCTCGCACGCCGAACCGGGCGGCGTGGCCCAGATCGACCTGGACTACGTGACCCCGCCGTTCCGGGACTTCACCCCGGGCGAGTTCGTCTACCGGCGCAGCCGGCTGTTCACCGACCGGGGCTTCCGCCGCGTGGTCAGCCCGCCCGGCATGGTCGCCCCCTACTACCACCGGCTCGGATTCCGGCCCGAGGGCGGCGCGTACGTGCTCGACCTGCCCGTACCGGCCTGAACCCCGCCCCCGGCGGGTGACACCGGGGCCGGTCATGATTCAGCGGCGGGCCCGCGGGGCACAGAGGGGCCACGCCGACCGGATCTGCCGGCCGGCGGGTCGGCCGTCGGCCGGCCCGGATCGGGTCGAGGGAGATAACCGGTCGTGCAGAGCTACTGGAGCCAGCTGGCCCTGGTCGGTGTGCTGGTGATCCTCAACGCGGCGTTCGCCGGCAGCGAGATGGCCCTGGTGTCCCTGCGGGACAGCCAGGTGCAGCGGCTGGAGCGCAGCGGCCGGGGCGGACGGACACTGGCCCGCCTGGCAAAGGATCCGAACCGGTTCCTGGCCACGATCCAGATCGGCATCACGCTCGCCGGGTTCCTCGCGTCCGCCGCCGCCGCGGTCTCGCTGGCCCGGCCGCTGGTGCCGCTGCTCAGCGTGTTCGGCAACGCCGCCGAGACCGTCGCCATCGTCGCGGTAACGCTGGTGCTCACGTTCGTCACGCTGGTCTTCGGCGAGCTGGCCCCGAAGCGGATCGCGATGCAGTCGGCCGAGCGGTGGGCGCTGCTGGTGGCCCGCCCGCTGGACCTGCTCTCCAGCATCACCCGGCCCGCCGTCTGGCTGCTGGGCGCCACCACCGACCTGGTGGTACGCCTGTTCGGCCTGGACCCGAAGGCCGAGCCGGACGAGATCGGCCCGGACGAGCTGCGCGACATCGTGGCCGGCAACCACGGCTTCACCAAGGAACAGCGCACGATCATCGCCGGTGCGGTGGAGATCGCGGACCGGCAGTTGCGGGCTGTGCTCGTACCCCGGTTGCAGGTCTTCACGCTCGACAGCGGCACCACCGCCGAGGCCGCGCGGCTGGTCCTGGCGGCGACCGGCCACTCCCGGGCGCCGGTGGTCCGCCACGGCGGCCTGGACGACGCGGTCGGCGTCATCCACCTGCGTGACCTGGTCGGCGTCTCCGACGACCGGCCGGTCGACGAGATCGCCCGCCCGCCCATGCTGCTGCCCGACTCGCTGCCGGTGGTCGACGCGCTGCGCCAGTTCAAGGCCGAACGCCAGCACATCGCGCTCGTGGTCGACGAGCGCGGCGCGGTCGACGGGATCGTCACGCTGGAGGACATCCTCGAGGAGATCGTCGGCGAGATCTACGACGAGACCGACCGCGACCTGCGTTCCGTGCGCACCGAGCCGGACGGCACGCTGGTGCTGCCCGGCACGTTCCCGGTGCACGACCTGACCGACCTGGGCGTGGAGCTGCCGAACCGGCCGGCGGGCGACTACACCACCGTCGCCGGGCTGGTGCTGATCTGCCTCGGGCACATTCCGACGGTGGCGGGGGAGCAGGTCACCGTCGACGGCTGGGAGCTGGCGGTGGCCGACGTCGACCAGCGGGCCATCACCGAGGTGCGGGTCCGCCGGCGCGGCCGCGGCGACGACTCCCCGGACGACGACGCCGCGGACGACGCCGGCGAGCCGGCCGACGCCCCGGAACTCGACGAAGCGCGCCGCTGACGGACGGCGTCCGGCAACTCGGGCCTCAGCGGCGTCCGGTCGGCGGGCCGAACGGGAAGCCGGGCACCGGCGGAAGCAGCTGCACCGCGTCGGCGGGCAGCTGACGGGTGCTCCGCCCGACCAGCCGGGCCACCATCCGCAGCAGCCACGGCCCGGACGGGTGCAGCTCCGGGCCGATCAGGCGGCTGATCACCCGGGTCCACCAGTGCCCGGCGACGATCACGTCGGTGATCCGCAGCCGGTCCGGCGGCCACCCGCCGCGCACCACCACGTCCACCACCCGGCCCAGCCGCCGCCCGTGCAGGTCGTAGGCGGTACGGCCGAGCAGCTCACCCGCTCGCACGGCCGGACCCGGGAATGTGCTCGATCAGGTGCCGGCGCAGCCACGCCTCCACCGGCGACGGCGGCAGGTCCGCCGCCCGGCAGCGCAGCCGCACCGCGCTGTCCACGTGGGCGACCTGCGACAGCGGTACGCGCAACGGCGGCACCGGCGGGTCGTCGGTGAACCGGTCCGCCACCGCCACCAGCAGCCGACCGACCCGCCCGCCGATCCGCTCCCCGAGCGCGCCCTGCCCGGTGAGCAGGCTGTCCACGTACGGGAAACCCTCGTCGTCGACGGCGAACGCGATGTCGTCGACCCGCCCGACCAGCCGCCCGTCCACGTCGACGATCTGCCGGTCGAGCAGCCGCTTGGCCAGCTGAACCCTCATGGACCCATCCCCGTCATGATCGCCAGTGGGATCGCGGCCACCGACGCCGCGACGATGAGCAGCAGGAACACCGCGCCGAGCAGGTTCATCCAGCGCCCGTTGACCCGGTCGCCGAGGTACCCCCTGTCGTTCGCGACCACCAGGATCGGCAGGTACGTCAGCGGCAGCACCACAGCGCTCAGCACCAGCATGTACTCGGTCAGCCGCACCGGGTCCACGGTCGTCATCAGCATCACCACGCCGAGCAGCAGACCGACCAGCAGGACGCTGTGGAACCGGGCCGCCTCCCGGGGGCGGACACGCTTGCCCCACTGCCAGCCGAAGTACTGCGCCGCCGCGTACGCCGCCGACAGGCCCGTCTCCAGCGCCGCGCCGAACGTCACCGCGAAGAACGCCAGCACGGCGGTGGCCAGGCCGGCGCCACCGAGCGCCGTGGCCACCGGCCGCGCCACCTCGTCGAGCGTACTGAGCGACACCCCGGACGGGTGGTAGGCCACCGTCGCCACGGCCACCAGCGACAACGCCAGGAACCCACCCACCGGAAAGCCGATCAGCACGTTCGACCGGGCCCGCGCCAGGTCCGCCGCGCTCCAGCGCTCCTCGACGCCGCCGGAGGAGAAGAAGAACACCTCGTACGGGCTCACCGTCGAGGCGAACAGTGCCACCGCCACGAACCAGTACAGCGGCCAGCCGTGCCCGGCCGCGCTGATCTGCCACGCGCCCTGTCCTAGTTCCGGCCAGTCGGTCGGCAGCGCCACCAGCGCGACCGCGAACACCAGCAGCGCCAGCCCGGCGAGGCCGAAGATCCGTTCCATCAGCTCGAAGCGCAGCCGCCACAGCACCAGCCAGACGGCCAGCGCGGCGAGCGGCACCCAGAACAGGTGACTCACCCGGGTGGCCAGTTGCAGCGCCAGCGCCACCCCGCCCAGCTCCGCGGCGAGCGTGACCACCGTGACCAGCCACGACGCGACCAGGTTGAGCAGCGCCACACGCGGCCCGAGCCGCTCCCGGACCAGGTCGAAGACCGCCCGCCCGCTCACCGCCGCGATCCGGCCGGCCATTTCCGCGTACGCGCAGATGCCGACCACGCCGGCCAGCAGCACCCAGGTGTGGGCCATGCCGAACAGCGCGCCGGCCTGACTGGCCGCCACCAGGTCACCGATGTCGACGAAGCCGCCGACGGCCGACAGCACGCCGAGCGTGGCGGCGAACAGCTTCCTCACGTCGGTTCGGGAGCGGACGATCTCACCGAGGCGACGATATCGGCGTCAGTGCCCGGTTTCGGGCGAATGCGTCAGGAGGCGGTCAGGTTTTGCAGGCGCACCTGGCCGCGGGCCACCAGCCGGCCGTCCGCGTCGGTGATCTCCACGAGCCAGAGCTGCTGGCTGCGGCCCCGGTGCACGGGCGTGCCGACGGCGGTCAGCTCGCCGTCGCGCACCGCGCGCAGGAAGTCGGTCTGGTTCGACACCCCGACCACGTTGCCCTTGTCGCCAAGCCAGAGCGCGCCGCCGATGCTGGCCGCCGTCTCGACCACCGAGCAGTAGACGCCACCGTGCTGGATCCCGTACGGCTGGTGCAGCTCCGGGCGCACCTTCCACCGGATCACCACCCGGTCCCCGCTGACCTCGTCGAACGTCAGGCCAAGCAGGGCCACGAAGCCACCGGTCAGGTTCGGCATGTCCACCGCGGTTCCTCCTCGCGTTCGACGGCGCCGCCAGCCTAGTCGGCCGCACCTCGGCAAACCCGGTACGGCCCGGGTCCGGTAATGGGGGAGAATCGGTGACCGTGACCGACAGCAACCTCCCGCAGGGGCGGGACTCCCTGACCGACGACCTGCTGTGGCGGGGCCTGATCCAGGACTCGACCGGCCTCGACGAGCTGCGCGACCTGCTCGGAGCCGGGCAGGCCACGTTCTATGTGGGCTTCGACCCGACCGCCCCGAGCCTGCACGTCGGCCACCTCATGCAGGTCCTCACCGCGCGCCGGCTCCAGCTCGCCGGGCACCGTCCGCTGCTGCTGGTCGGCGGCGCCACCGGCCAGATCGGTGACCCGAAGGAGAGC
>NZ_JAGGJO010000001.1:2715000-5612500 GCF_017872985.1 Micromonospora sp. HB375
GTAGTCGATGGACAACGGGTTGATATTCCCGTACCCGCGAAAGAGCGACCCTGACGAACCTCGTTGTGCTAACCACCCAAACCGGCCAAGACCTTCGGGTTGAGGTTGGGGAGCGTGGGAACCTGGCGGGTAGTAGTCAAGCGATGGGGTGACGCAGGAAGGTAGCTGAGCCCGGCCGGTGGTTGTGCCGGGGTAAGCGTGTAGGCCGTGTCGTAGGCAAATCCGCGACACATGGGGCTGAGACGTGATGCCGAGCCGATTCAGGTGAAGTCAGTGATCCTATGCTGCCGAGAAAAGCCTCTAGCGAGTTCTTAGCGGCCCGTACCCCAAACCGACACAGGTGGTCAGGTAGAGAATACCGAGGCGATCGGGCGAACTGTGGTTAAGGAACTCGGCAAATTGCCCCCGTAACTTAGGGAGAAGGGGGGCCGGAGACGTGAAGCCCCGCGCGGGTGGAGCGTTGTATGGCCGCAGAGAGCAGGGGGAAGCGACTGTTTACTAAAAACACAGGTCCATGCGAAGAAGTAATTCGATGTATATGGACTGACGCCTGCCCGGTGCTGGAACGTTAAGGGGACCTGTTAGCTCTTCGGGGCGAAGCGGAGAACTTAAGCGCCAGTAAACGGCGGTGGTAACTATAACCATCCTAAGGTAGCGAAATTCCTTGTCGGGTAAGTTCCGACCTGCACGAATGGCGTAACGACTTCCCCACTGTCTCAACCACAGGCCCGGCGAAATTGCAGTACGAGTAAAGATGCTCGTTACGCGCGGCAGGACGGAAAGACCCCGGGACCTTTACTATAGCTTGACATTGGTATCTGAATTAGCTTGTGTAGGATAGGTGGGAGCCGGTGAAGCCTATACGCCAGTATGGGTGGAGGCAATCTTGAAATACCACTCTGGTTGATTTGGGTATCTAACTTCGGACCGTTATCCGGTTCAGGGACAGTGTCTGGTGGGTAGTTTAACTGGGGCGGTTGCCTCCTAAAGGGTAACGGAGGCGCCCAAAGGTTCCCTCAGCCTGGTTGGCAATCAGGTGTTGAGTGCAAGTGCACAAGGGAGCTTGACTGTGAGACTGACAGGTCGAGCAGGGACGAAAGTCGGGACTAGTGATCCGGCACTGGCATGTGGAAGCGGTGTCGCTCAACGGATAAAAGGTACCCCGGGGATAACAGGCTGATCTTCCCCAAGAGTCCATATCGACGGGATGGTTTGGCACCTCGATGTCGGCTCGTCGCATCCTGGGGCTGTAGCAGGTCCCAAGGGTTGGGCTGTTCGCCCATTAAAGCGGTACGCGAGCTGGGTTTAGAACGTCGTGAGACAGTTCGGTCCCTATCCGCCGTGCGCGTAGGATACTTGAGAAGGGCTGTCCCTAGTACGAGAGGACCGGGACGGACGAACCTCTGGTGTGCCAGTTGTCCCGCCAGGGGCACGGCTGGTTAGCTACGTTCGGAAGGGATAACCGCTGAAAGCATCTAAGCGGGAAGCTCGCTTCAAGATGAGGTATCCCACCCACTTTGTGGGGTAAGGCCCCCAGCTAGACGACTGGGTTGATAGGCCGGAAATGTAAGCCCGGTAACGGGTTCAGTTGACCGGTACTAATAGGCCGAGGACTTGACTACCAAGCTGCTACGCGTCCACTGTGCAACTCTGAACAAACCACCACCCACAGGTTGGGTTGGTTGACATGTTCATAGAGTTACGGCGGTCATGGCGGAGGGGAAACGCCCGGTCACATTCCGAACCCGGAAGCTAAGCCCTCCAGCGCCGATGGTACTGCACTCGGGAGGGTGTGGGAGAGTAGGACACCGCCGGACAATCTTCCAGTCGAGGGCCGCCCCAGCAGGGGCGGCCCTCGACTGCGTTAGCGTTCTCGGCGGAAACGCCATCAGGAAGGATGTACCTGTGAGCTCAGGACCCCAGGGCGGGGACCGCCCCCGTCGTTACGAGGATCGCGCCGACCGTGGCCAGGGGCGTGGTGACGCCGGCCGCGACGGCCGTCGCGATGACCGTCCCTCGTACCGGGGTGGCCGCGACGACCGCCCGGGCGGCTTCCGCGGTGGTGACCGTGACAGTGGCGCCCGTGGCGGCGATCGTCGCGAGGGTGGCTTCCGCGGTGGTGACCGCCGTGAGGGCGGCTTCCGTGGTGGTGACCGCCGTGAAGGTGGCTTCCGTGGTGGTGACCGCCGCGAGGGCGGCTTCCGCAGTGGCGATCGCGAGGGCGGCTTCCGCGGTGGCGACCGTCGTGAAGGCGGGTTCGGCGGTGGTGAGCGTCGCGAGGGCGGTTTCCGTGGTGGCGACCGTGAGGGTGGCTTCCGGAGCGGAAGCCGTCCGGGCGGCGACCGTCGCGAAGGCGGGTTCCGGGGCGGCGACCGTGACAGTGGCGCCCGTGGCGGCGACCGCCGTGAGGGTGGCTTCCGTGGTGGTGACCGCCGTGAGGGTGGCTTCCGCAGTGGCGATCGCGAGGGCGGCTTCCGCGGTGGCGACCGCCGTGAAGGTGGTGCCCGTGACGGCGGCTACCGGGGCGGTGAGCGTCGCGAGGGCGGCTTCCGGGGCGGTGACCGCCGTGAGGCCGGCACCCGCGACGGCGGCTACCGCGGCGGTGACCGTCGTGAGGGTGGCTTCGCCGGCGGTGGCCGTCGGGAAGGCGGTTTCCGCGGTGGTGACCGTCGTGAAGGCGGCTTCCGGGGCGGCGACCGTGACGGCGGCTTCCGTGGCGGAGAGCGTCGTGAGGGTGGCTTCGCCGGCGGTGACCGTCGGGAAGGCGGTTTCCGCGGTGGTGAGCGTCGTGAGGGTGGCTTCCGCGGTGGCGACCGCGAGGGCGGCTTCCGCGGTGGTGACCGTCGTGAGGGTGGCTTCCGGAGCGGTGACCGTGACGGCGGCTTCCGCGGCGGAGAGCGCCGTGAGGGTGGCTTCCGGGGCGGTGACCGTGACGGCGGCTTCCGCGGCGGAGAGCGTCGTGAGGGTGGTTTCCGCGGTGGCGACCGTGAGGGCGGTTTCCGGGGCGGCGAGCGTCGTGAAGGCGGCTTCCGCGGTGGTGAGCGCCGTGAGGGCGGTTTCCGTGGTGGAGACCGTGAGGGTGGCTTCCGTGGTGGTGACCGTCGTGAGGGCGGCGAGCGTCGTGAGGGCGGTTTCCGTGGTGGAGACCGTGAGGGTGGCTTCCGTGGTGGTGACCGTCGTGAGGGCGGCGAGCGTCGTGAGGGCGGTTTCCGCGGTGGCGACCGCCGCGAAGGCGGCCACCAGGGTGGCGACCGTCGGGAGAGCTACGCCGGCGGCGAGCGCCGCGAGGGCGGTTTCCGCGGTGGTGAGCGCCGTGAGGGTGGCTTCCGCCGCGACGACCGGCGTGACGACCGTCGGCCGGGCGGCTTCCGGGGCGAGCGGGACGGTGAGCGCCGTGGCTACGGTGACCGGCCGGGCGGCGACGACCGCCGTGGCAACTTCGGTCCGCAGCGGGAGCGCCGGGACGAGCGCGGCGAAGGGCGTACCGGTGAGGCGCCGGAGTTGCCGGACGAGGTCGTCGCGAGCGACCTCGACTCGGCCGTCCGGGCGGAACTGCTCTCCCTCGCCAAGCCGGTTGCGGAGACGGTTGCCCGGCACCTGGTCGCGACCGGGCTGCTGATCGACGAGGACCCGACGCTGGCGCTGGCGCACGCCATGGCGGCCCGCCGGCTCGCGTCGCGGATCGCCGCCGTGCGGGAGGCCGTCGGACTGGCCGCGTACCACGCCGGTGAGTGGCAGACGGCCATCGCCGAGCTGCGGACGTACCACCGGATGAGCGGTCTGCAGAGCCACCTGGCCGTGCTGGCCGACTGCGAGCGGGCGCTGGGCCGGCCGGAGCGGGCGATCGACCTGTTCCGCGGCGCCGACCGGGACAAGCTCGACCAGGCCGTCGCGATCGAACTGCTCATCGTGGCCGCCGGCGCGCGCGGCGACCTCGGGCAGAAGGACGCGGCCGTGGCGATGCTGCAGGTCCGCGAACTGACCGGCGACTCGACCGAGCCGTGGGCGGCGCGACTGCGTTACGCGTACGCGGACGCGCTGCTGGCGGTGGACCGGCGCGAGGAGGCGCGGGAGTGGTTCTCCCGGGCCGCCGACGTCGACTCCGAGGGGGAGACCGACGCCGCCGAGCGGCTGCTGGAGCTGGACGGCGTGGTCATCGAGGGCGACGACGAGCCCGAGGACGACGCGGACACGTCCGAGGCGTCGGCCGACGACGATGACGATGACGATGACGATGACGACGACGACGATGATGACGATGACGACGACCGTGAGGACGATGACGACGACCGCGAGGACGACGCGCGGCTGAGCGACGACGTCGTGTCGGGCACCGGCGGCGACGCGGCACGGGCCGGCTACCAGGACCGTGACGCGGGCGACCTGACCGACGACGAGCTGACCGACGCCGAGGCCGGCTCGCTCGCCACCGGCGCCCCGACCGCCGCCACGACGTCCGAGGACACCGCCACGTCGACCGCGGACACCGCCACGCCGGGCAGCACCGTCGCGGCTGCGGACGCCACCGACGTCACCCCGGCCGACAAGGCCGACGCCGACCGGCCCGCACCGGGCGACGCCGCGTCCGGCGAGGGCGAGGCGGCGGAGCGCCGGTGACCGGGTACGGCGGGGACACCGCTACCGGCGCGGACCAGGGGCGACCCGTCCGCGCCGGAGCGGCCGGCCGGCTGGTCGACGCGTACTCGCTTGTCGTCTTCGACCTGGACGGCGTCATCTACCTGATCGACCGGCCCATCCCGGGCGCGGTCGAGGCGGTCGGCCGGCTGCACGCCGAGGGGCGCGCCGTCGCGTACGCGACGAACAACGCCTCCCGGCGCTCCAGCGAGGTCGCCGACCTGCTCACCGGCATGGGCGTCCCGGCGCAGCCGGCGGAGGTGCTCACCTCCGCGGCGGCCACCGCCGAGCTGCTCCGGGACCGGCTGCCCGAGGGGGCGCCGGTGCTCGTGGTCGGCGCGGAGGCGCTGCGGGCCGAGCTGCGCGCGGTCGGCCTGCGGCCGGTGTCCACCGTCGACGAGGAGCCCGCCGCCGTGGCCCAGGGCTACGGCCCGCAGGTCGGCTGGTCCGACCTGGCCGAGGCGTCCCTGGCGGTACGCGCGGGCGCGCCCTGGTACGCCACGAACACCGACCGCACCCTGCCCAGCCCGCGCGGCCCGCTGCCGGGCAACGGCTCGCTGGTCGCGGTGCTGCGTACCGCGCTGGGCCGCGACCCCGACGTGGTGGTGGGCAAGCCGGAGCCGGCGCTGTTCACCACCGCCGCGCGCCGGGCCGGGGCCGGGCGCACGCTCGTGGTGGGGGACCGGCTGGACACCGACATCGAGGGCGCCCGCCGGGCCGGGCTGGACAGCCTGCTGGTGCTCACCGGGGTCAGCGACGCCGCCGAGCTGCTGGCGGCGCCCGAGGAGCGCCGCCCCGCGTACGTCTCGTTCGATCTGGCGGGGCTCTTCGACCCGGACGCGGTGGTGGCGGTGCCGGGCCGGGCGACCGCCGGCGGCTGGTCGGTGGCGGAAGCCGGCGCGGACCTCGTGCTCGACGGCGCGGGACCGCCGCTGGAGGCGCTCGCCGCGCTCTGCGCGGTGGCCTGGTCGACGTCGGCCGGGCCGCGCGTGCGGGCGCAGTCCCCGGCGGCGGCGGAGGCGCTCGCCGCGTTCGGCCTCGACGGCTGAGCGGCGAAGCGCCCCGACGGCGGCGCGGTCGCGGTGGACCGGCTAGAGCAGCTTGCGGAGCTTCATCAGGTCGAACGGGTTCGCCTTGATCGAGACGCGCCGGGACGCGACCGCCGACATCACGTCGAGCCGGCCGTTCACCAGCGCGACCAGGTCGTCACTGCCGGTGCTCAGCGCGATCTTCGCCTTCGGGTCGTCGCCGTCGGCCAGGTCGACCAGCCGCCCGCCCTCCAGCCGCCCGTGGAACGCGGTGCCGAGATCGGTGATCCGGCAGGCCAGCGTGCGGTCCAGGTCGATGCGTCCCTGCGCCTCGGCGTTGCGGTCCAGCCGCGCGGCCAGGTCCTGCAACGCCTGCCGGCACTCGTCCACGCTGGCCACATCGTCTCCTCACCACGAACCACGCCGTTTCCCGGCACCGTACCGCAATGGGGCGTCCGGGGTGCCCGGTAGCGTGGCACCTGCACACCTCGCCCCGCGGAAGGACTCAGGCATGCAGGACGCGTGGCGCGCCTACCTCGAGCTGGCCATGGGCCTGACGGAGGCGCCCCGGAAGAAGGCACAGGACGCGGTCATGCGCGTCGTCGGCCAGGGTGGCGCGACCGCCGCCCAGATCCAGACGCTCGCCGAGGAGCTGGTGGCCACCGGCCTGGCGAACCGGGAGTCGCTGACCAAGCTGGTCCGCTTCGAGGTGGACCGGGCGCTGGGCGCGGTCGGGCTGGCCACCGCCGACGAGGTCGCCGAGCTGACCCGCCGGGTGCACGACCTGGAGCGGCAGCTACGCGAGGCGCGCGGCAACCTCGGGCCCGGCGAGACGCCGCCCGCCGGATCGTCCGAGCCCGCCGCCGCACCGGCCGGGACCGCCACCGCGCCGTCCGGCGCGACCCCGCCGCCGACCGCCGAGTCCGCGGCAACGGCGCCGACGAAGGCGGTGGCGAAGAAGACGGTGGCCAAGAAGGCGATCGCGAAGAAGCCGCCCGCCACCATGGCCCGTACCCCCGCCGACGGCTCGCCCGCCGCGCCCGCCCGGCCGGCGAGGAAGGCCACCGGCCGCCGGGCGGCCGGCTCGTGACCGCGCCGCGGCCCGGTCCGCCGCCGGGCCCGCGGCCCGGACCACCCCCGGGGGTACGCCCCGCGCCGGCCGAGGAGGTCGGCGAGGCGCGGCATCCGGCGGTGGACGCCGCGGTGCTCGGCATGGCCAACGCCGAGGCGCTCGCCCCGGCCGACCAGATCGCCCAGTACGAGGCGGCGTACGAGACGCTGCGCGAGACCCTCGCCACCATCGACCAGGCCTGAGCAGAGGCGGAGACACACCTGATGGCTCGTCGTACCCGGCTGGACGCCGAACTGGTCCGGCGCGGGCTGGCCCGCTCCCGGGAACAGGCCGCCGCGCTCGTGGAGGCCGGTCGCGTCCAGCTGCGCGGAGTGCGGGCACGCAAGCCCGCGGCGATGGTCGACCCGGCCGATCCGCTGCTGGTGACCGGAGAGGACCCGGCCGACGAGTACGTCTCCCGGGGCGGCCACAAACTGGCCGGCGCGCTCGCCGCGTTCGCCCCCGGCGGGCTGACCGTCACCGGCCGGCGCTGCCTGGACGCGGGCGCGTCGACGGGCGGGTTCACCGACGTGCTGCTGCGCGGCGGCGCGGCCGAGGTGGTCGCCGTGGACGTCGGCTACGGGCAGCTCGCCTGGTCGCTGCGCACCGACGAGCGGGTGCGGGTGTTCGAGCGTACGAACGTGCGTACGCTCACGCCGGAGGCGATCGGCGGTCCGGTCGACCTGACGGTGGCCGACCTGTCGTTCATCTCGCTGCGTCTGGTGCTGCCGGCGCTGGCCGCGTGCACCGGCCCCGGCGGCGACCTGGCGCTGATGGTCAAGCCGCAGTTCGAGGTCGGCAAGGAGCGCGTCGGCGCCGGCGGCGTGGTCCGCGATCCGGCGCTGCGCGCCGAGGCGGTGCTCGACGTGGCCGCCGCGGCCGCCGGGCTCGGCCTCGGCCTCGCCGGAGTGGCGGCCAGCCCGCTGCCCGGGCCGAGCGGCAACGTCGAGTTCTTCGTATGGTTGCGCGGGGACGCGCCCGCCGCGGACCCGGAGCGGGTCCGCGCGGTGGTGGCCGCCGGCCCGCAGGGCGCCGCCACCACGGCGGCCACGACCGAGGAGGTGTCCGGGTGAGCCGCACCGCGCTGCTGGTGACGCACACCGGCCGTCGACGCAGCACCGAGCACGCCCGGGCGGTGGCCGCCGACCTGATCGCCGCCGGTTTCGAGGTGCGGGTGGTGGCCGAGGAGGCCGACGACCTGGACCTGCCCGGTGTGGTGCCGGTGACCGGCCCGGAGGCGGCCGAGGGCGCCGAGATCGTCTTCGCGCTGGGCGGGGACGGCACGTTCCTGCGCGCGGCCGAGCTGGCCCGTCCGACGAAGGTCCCGTTGCTGGGCATCAACCTGGGCAAGGTCGGCTTCCTCGCCGAGGCGGAGATCGACGACCTGGACACCGCGGTACGTGACGTGGTCGAGCGTAACTACAGCGTGGACGAACGGCTCACGCTGGACGTCACCGCCGAGTTCGAGGGCGGGCCGACCATCGAGTCGTGGGCGCTGAACGAGATCAGCGTGGAGAAGGGCGAGCGCGCCCAGATGCTGGAGCTGCTCGTCGACGTGGACGGCCGGCCGCTGTCCCGGTACGGCTGCGACGGCGTGATCTGCGCGACCCCGACCGGCTCCACCGCGTACGCGTTCTCCGGCGGCGGGCCGGTGGTCTGGCCCGAGGTGGAGGCGCTGCTGCTGGTGCCGATCAGCGCGCACGCGCTGTTCAGCCGCCCGCTGGTGACCGCGCCGACGTCGACGTTCGTCATCACCGTCGACCCGTTCACCACCCTCGCGGTGCTCTGCTGCGACGGCCGGCGTGTCTACGACCTGCCGCCGGGCGCCCGGGTCACGGTGCGCCGGGGCACGTTGCCGGTGCGCATCGTGCGGTTGCGGGCGCGTCCGTTCACCGACCGGCTGGTGGCCAAGTTCGACCTGCCCGTCCAGGGCTGGCGGGGCAACCGTCGCTGACCGACGGATCAGCGGAAACCTCCGTTCGGACCACCGGTCCGGGCCGCCGCGCACGTTACGGTGGGCGTACGGGCCGCGATGAGGTGAGTCCGGGTGCGGCGGTGAGGCCCGCCGCTTCCGGATGCGTGGCCCGGATGTCGCGGGCTCGGCCAGGGGGTGGTCGGGGCCGCGACGGTCGGGACGCCGGAGTGTCGTAGCCGGCCGCGGCGGGCGGACCGGCGCGCCGCGCCCGATCGGGTGTCGACCCCGGTCGGGCGGACAGGTCGTGCAGCCGCCGCCGGAGGAAGCGGCGGCGCGCGAGCTGGGCGACGCGATCTCCGGCGTCCCGGCCCTCTACCGCGCTGCGCTCGTGTCCACCTGGCGACATGTCGCCGGTGCGGCGGCCATCAGGTCGGCCGGCCGCCGTGCACCAGTGGGCAGGTCGCGGTGCGACCGTCCACCACGGCCGGTCGGCGGCCCAGCCGCTGCGCGAACTCACCGGCCGGGGTCGTCTTCGCCCGCACCGGGCTGCGGTGGAGCTCCTCCTCGTCCGGGGTCGGGTGCCCGCGGCTCGACCTGCCGGCTGGTCAACTGTCACACGGCGGGGCTACTGTCGGGTGCTGTGCTGGAAGAGCTGCGCATCACCGGACTGGGCGTCATCGAGGACACCACGCTGCCGCTGGCCGCGGGGATGAACGTCATCACCGGCGAGACCGGCGCCGGCAAGACCATGGTGGTGACCGGCCTCGGCCTGCTCTTCGGCGGCCGCGCCGACGCCGGCCGGGTGCGCGCCCAGCCGGGCCGCGCCGTGGTGGAGGGCCGGCTGCGCCTCGGTGGGCGGGTGGCCGAGTCGGTGCACGCCCGCATCGTCGACGCCGGCGGTGAGCCCGACGAGGACGGCTCGCTGCTGCTCAGCCGCACCGTGACCATCGAGGGGCGTTCCCGCGCGCACCTGGGCGGGCGGGCCATGCCGGTGTCCACGCTCGGTGAGGTCGGCGAGCAGGTGCTGGCCGTGCACGGCCAGTCCGACCAGCTGCGGCTGCTGCGCCCGGCCGAGCAGCGGGCCTCGCTCGACCGGTTCGCCGGGCCCGAGCACGAGAAGCTGCTCGACGCGCTGCGCGAGACGTACGCCAGGTGGCGCACCGTCGTCGACGACCTGGCCGACCGGCGGCGCAACGCGCGCGAACGCAACCAGGAGGCCGACCTGCTGCGGCTGGGCCTGGACGAGATCACCCGGGTCGATCCGCAGCCGGGGGAGGACGACGAGCTGAAGGCGGAGGCGCAGCGGCTGGAGCACGCCGAGGGGCTGCGTACCGCCGCGCAGGTGGCGCAGCAGTGCGTGGCCGGCGGCGTCGAGGCGGCCGACGACGCGCCGGACGCGACGGCGCTGCTGGGCACCGCGCGGCGCACGCTGGAGGCGCAGGCCGGCACCGACCCGGCGCTGGGCGAGCTGGCGGCCCGGCTGGAGGAGGCCGCCACGCTGGTCACCGACGTGGCCGCGGAGCTGTCCACCTACCTGGCCGCGCTGGACGCCGACCCGGCCCGCCTGCAGACCGTCTACGAGCGGCGGGCCGCGTTGCGCGGGCTCACCCGCAAGTACGCCGACGACGTCGACGGCGTGGTGGCGTGGGCCGAGCGGGCCCGCACGCGGCTGTCCGATCTGGACACCTCCGACGAGCTGCTGGACGAGCTGGACCGCGAGGCCACCCGGCTCGCCGGTGAGGTGGCCGACCTCGCCGGCCGGGTGTCGGCGTCCCGGCGGGAGGCCGCGGTCCGCTTCGCCGAGGAGGTCACCGTCGAGCTGGCCGGGCTGGCCATGCCGCACGCCCGGATCGAGGTGGCGGTGCTGCCCCGTCCGGCGGGCCGGTCCGAGCCGAGCCTGCCGGTCAACGGCGTCGAGACCGGCGTCGGCGCGGACGGCGCCGACGAGGTGGAGCTGCGGCTGCTGGCCCACCCGGGCGCGCCGGCGCTGCCGTTGCAGAAGGGCGCCTCCGGCGGCGAGCTGTCCCGGGTGATGCTCGCCATCGAGGTGGTCTTCGCCGGTTCCGGCGGCCCGCCCACGCTGGTGTTCGACGAGGTCGACGCGGGTGTCGGCGGTCAGGCCGCGGTGGAGATCGGCCGCCGGCTGGCCCGGCTGGCCCGCAGTCATCAGGTGCTCGTGGTCACCCACCTGCCGCAGGTCGCCGCGTTCGCCGACCGGCACCTGGTGGTGGCCAAGGACACCGGGGGAGCGGTCACCACGAGCGGGGTGCGCGTGGTGGAGGACACCGAGCGCGCCCGGGAACTGGCCCGGATGCTCGCCGGTTTGCCGGACTCGGATCTGGGTATCGCCCATGCCGAGGAGCTCCTGGCCGTGGCGGCCAAGGAAAGGCGTCCGTGATACCCCGATTGTGAGCGCAAGCACACCGGCGCGGGTTCCGGTGTGCTTCCCTGGGTAGGCGGCCCTGCTCAGGCATGTCGCGACAGCAAAACCTGCCTCACATGCCAGGATGGTCACGATGCGTCTACCCATACTGCGCCGGAGCCGGAACCCGGAGCCGGGCTCCATCGTCGGCACCGCGCGCCTCGACCGCCGGACGAAACGGCTGGTCGGGCGGCTGCGCCCCGGCGACATCGCGGTCATCGACCACGTCGACCTGGACCGGGTGGCGGCCGACTCGCTCGTCGCGGTGGGTGTGGCGGCGGTGCTCAACGCCAAGCCGTCGGTCTCCGGCCGCTATCCCAACCTCGGCCCGGAGGTGCTGATCTCGGCCGGCATCCCGCTGCTGGACGATCTCGGCGAGAGCGTCTTCGAGCAGGTCCGCGAGGGTGACCGGGTCCGCATCGAGGGCAACACCGTGTTCGTCGGCGAGGAGCCGGTCGCGCACGGCACGTTGCAGGACGCCGAGACCGTGGCCAAGTCGATGGCCGACGCCCGGGAGGGCCTGTCGGTGCAGTTGGAGGCGTTCGCCGCCAACACGATGGACTACCTGCGGCAGGAACGTGACCTGCTGCTCGACGGCGTCGGCGTGCCGGAGATCCAGACCCAGATCCAGGGCCGGCACTGCCTGATCGTGGTGCGCGGCTACGACTACAAGGCCGACCTGGACGTGCTGCGCCCGTACATCCGGGAGTTCAAGCCGGTGCTGATCGGCGTCGACGGCGGGGCCGACGCGCTGGTCGAGGCGGGCTACACCCCGGACATGATCATCGGGGACATGGACTCGGTCACCGACGACGTGCTGCGCTGCGGCGCCGAGGTGATCGTGCACGCCTACCCGGACGGGCGGGCGCCCGGCCTGGCCCGGGTCAACGGGCTCGGCGTACCGGCGATCACGTTCCCGGCGGCGGCCACCAGCGAGGATCTCGCCATGCTGCTGGCCGACGAGAAGGGCGCGTCGCTGCTGGTGGCCGTCGGCACCCACGCCACCCTGGTGGAGTTCCTGGACAAGGGGCGCGGCGGCATGGCGTCGACGTTCCTGACCCGGCTGAAGGTGGGCGGCAAGCTGGTCGACGCCAAGGGCGTCAGCCGGCTCTACCGGCAGAGCATCTCCGGTTCGTCGCTGCTGTTGCTGGTCCTGTCGGCGGTGGCCGCGATGGCCTCCGCGGTGGCGGTCTCCACCGTCGGGAAGGCGTATTTGGGCGTGGTCTCCGAATGGTGGGACAATTTCGTGTTCCAGCTCGGCCAGCTCTTCTAGCTCCCCCGACGATCAAGAGGCTGCAAGCGTGATCAACTTTCGCTACCACGTGGTGTCCCTGACCGCGGTGTTCCTGGCGCTGGCGATCGGCCTGGTGGTCGGCACGGCCGCCCTCAACGGGCCGGTCGCCGACTCGCTCCGGGAGAACGTCAACGGCCTGCGCAAGGACAACTCGCTGATGCGCCAGTCGGTCAACAGCATGCAGAAGCAGCTGGAGACCGAGGAGGACTTCGCCGCCGAGGTGGCCCAGCTCGTCCTGCCCGGCAAGCTGACCGGTCGCCGGGTGCTGGTGCTCACCCTGCCCAGCGGCCGCGACCAGGCCGAGGGCGTGGTGAAGATGCTGCAGACCGCCGGCGCGGACGTCACCGGCCGCATCGACGTGCAGGACAAGTTCGTCAACCCGGACAGCAACAACAACCTGCTGGAACTGGCGGTCACCGCCCGGCCGAACACGTCCCCCGCCATCAACCTGCCCGGCAACGGGCACGGCGTGGAGACCTCGAGCGCGCTGCTGGCGAACGTCCTGGTCGACCGTCCCGCGGGCACCCCGGCGGCCAGCGAGACCGACCGGCGCACGGTGCTGGAGCAGTACGCCACCGCCGGCTACCTCACCCCGGCGGACAAGATCTCCACCGCCGCCGAGGCGGTCGTGATGGTCACCGGCCAGCCGTACGTGGACAAGGACTCGGCCAAGAAGGACGAGTCGGTGGTGAAGATCGCCGTGGAGTTCGACCGGGCCGGCGCGCTGGTGGTCGCCGGCATGGGCTCGACCGGCGGGAACCTGGTCTCCGTGGTCCGCGGCGACCCGGTGCTGTCGCAGACCATCTCCACCGTCGACAACGCCAACACCGTGCAGGGGCAGCTGGCCACCAGCCTCGCCCTGGCGCAGCAGCTCACCGAGAAGAAGACCGGCCAGTACGGCGTGGGCGACAACGCCGCCTCCCGGGTGCCTACACTGCCCCGGTGACCGCTCGGGCCGCCCGGTCCGTGCCGCGTCGCGTTCGAAGTCCGGATCGAGGAGGTCCCGTGAGACTGGGTCGGCTGCTCGCCGTGGGCGCGGGGGTGCTGGCCGCCCGCTACACGCTGCGCCAGACGCGCACGTCGCCGGGCGGGCCGGCGCTGGAACGCACCAACTACCGGGGCCGCACGGTGACCCTGGCCGCCGGTCCGGCCCTCGCCGTGGGCGCGGCGACCGGCGGCGCGCTGGGCGCCGGCAGCGCACCGGCCGGCGCCGCCGCGCTCGTCGCCGGACTCGGTGCGGGCGCTGTCGGCCTCTACGACGACGTGGTCGGCGCACGCCCCGAGCAGAAGGCCGCCAAGGGCTTCGCCGGGCACCTCGCCGCGCTGCGCGAGGGCCAGGTCACCGCCGGCATGGTGAAGGTCGCCGGGGTCGGTGTGGCCGGGCTCGCCGCCGCGGCGCTGCTCGCCGCCGACCGGCGGGTCGCCGCGCACCCGCGCCGCCGGCGCGCCGGGGCGGTCGGCCGCGGGCTCGACGTGCTGCTCGGCGCCGGCGTGGTGGCCGGCACCGCCAACCTGGTCAACCTGCTCGACCTGCGGCCCGGCCGGGCGCTGAAGTCCGGCATGCTGCTCGGCGTGCCGCTGACCACCGGCCCGCACGGCGGCATCGCGGCGGGCGCGGTGGGCGCGTCGGCCGCGCTGGTCGGGGACGACCTGGGCGAACGGGTGATGGTCGGGGACAGCGGCGCGAACGCGCTCGGTGCGCTGCTGGGCGTGAGCCTGGCCGCGCGTACCGGGCCGCTGGGCCGCGCCGGCGTGCTGGCCGTGCTCGCCGCGCTCACCGCCGCCAGCGAGAAGGTCAGCTTCACCCAGGTCATCGCGTCCACGCCGGGGCTGCGGCACCTCGACGAACTGGGCCGGCTGCCCGACTGACGTGACGAAACCGGCACCTCTCGCCGCCGCCGGCCGCGTCGCCGGGGCGGCCGCCCTCATCGCCGTGCTCACCGTGGTCAGCCGGCTCGCCGGCTTCGGCCGCACCGCCGTGTTCACCTGGACGCTGTCCACCAGCGACCTCGGTGGCGCCTACCTGGTGGCCAACTACGTCCCGAACTTCATCTTCGAGATCGTCGCGGGCGGGGCGCTGGCCAGTCTCGTCGTACCGTTGCTGGCCGGCGCGGTCGAGGCCGGTGACCGGCGTGCGGTGGCCGCCACCACCGGCGCGCTGCTGACCTGGACGCTCAGCCTGCTGGTCCCGCTGGCGGTGCTGCTGGCGGTGTTCGCCGACCCGCTGCCCGGCCTGATCGGAAACGGTCTCAGCGAGGCGCAGCAGGCCTCCGGGGCGCGGATGCTGCGGGTCTTCGCACCGCAGTTGCCGCTGTACGGCGTGGGCATCGTGCTGACCGGCGTGCTCCAGGCGCACCGCCGGTTCGCCTGGCCGGTGATCGCGCCGCTGCTGTCCAGCGTCACGGTCATCGCCGTCTACCTCGGGTTCACCGCCGCCGAGGGGCGGCAGGCCACGATCGGGGAGGCCGGACGCGGCGGCGAGCTGCTGCTGTCCGCCGGCACCACGCTCGGCGTGGTGGTGCTCTCGCTGTCGCTGCTGATCCCGCTGCGCCGGCTGAAGCTCCGGATCCGGCCGGGCTACCGGTTCCCGGCCGACGCCCGGGCCCGGGTCGGCGGCCTGGCCGTCGCCGGGGTGGTCACCGTCGCCGCCCAGCAGATCGCCCTGGTGGTAGCGCTCAACCAGGTCACCTACGGCCGGACCGCCGACGTCGGCGTCTACAACCTCGCCCAGACCGTCTACTTCCTGCCCTGGGCGGTGCTGGCGGTTCCGCTGGCGGTGGCCGCGTACCCGACGCTCGTCGCGGCCCGGGCCACCGGCGACGAGCGCGCCTACCGGGACACGCTCGCCCCGGCGGTACGCGGAGTGGTGCTGTTCAGCCTGCTCGGCGCCGCCGCGCTCGTCGGCACCGCGATCCCGGTCGGGCACTTCTTCTTCGCCGACCCGCTGGACGCGCGTACCGCCGCGGCCGGCATCGCCGGGTTCGCGCCCGGCCTGCTCGGCTACGGCCTGTTCGCGGTCCTCACCCGCGCCCTGTACGCCCGCGGCGAGACCCGCGCGGCCACCGTCGCGACCGCGCTCGGATGGCTCAGCGTGCCCGCGTTCGCCCTCCTGTTCGCCCAGGCGCTGCCGCTGGCCGACCGGGTCCTCGCGGTGACGCTGGCGACGTCGGCCGGCATGGTGCTGCTCGGCGCGCTGCTGATCGTCGCGGTCCGGCGTGCCGCCGGCGGCGGGGCGCTCGCCGGGATCGGCCGGGCCGGCGCCGCCGGACTGCTCGCCGCCGTGGTCGCCGGAGCGGGCGGGGCGGCCGTCGCGGCGGGACTCGCCGGGCTCGGTGACGGCACCCCGACGACACCGCAGGCCCTCGCGCAGGGCATGCTGTCCGGGGTCGTGGTCGGTGTCCTGTTCCTCGCCGTCGCCTGGCTGACCGACGCCCGCGACCTGCGGCC
The DNA here is from genome assembly GCF_017872985.1 of Micromonospora sp. HB375. NCBI lineage: Bacteria > Bacillati > Actinomycetota > Actinomycetes > Micromonosporales > Micromonosporaceae > Micromonospora > Micromonospora sp. HB375. The sequence goes on from NZ_JAGGJO010000001.1 coordinate 2,730,853, forward strand.
GCTGCTCGCGACCGTGACCCGCCGGCTGCGCCGGCGACGCCCGGCCGGCGGGGACGACGGCCCGCCGGCGCAGCAGCACCCCGGCGAGCGGGGCGACGGAAAGGAGACCGTTTCCTCATGACGGACGCCTCGCCCGCACCGCGCTGGCCCGGGTCGGTGGCCCTCGTGCTCGCCTCCAGTACCGGCGGGGTCGGGCAGCACGTGCGCTCGATCGCCGGGGGACTCACCGAGGCCGGAGCGTCGGTGCTGGTGTGCGGACCGGCCGCCACCGAGGAGCAGTTCGGCTTCACCGGCGTCGGCGCCCGGTTCACCCCGGTGGAGATCCCGGCCAGCCCCACGCCGGGCGACGCGCGCGCGGTCACCGCGCTGCGCCGGGCGCTCGCGGACACACCCGTCGACGTGGTGCACGCGCACGGGCTGCGCGCCGGCCTGGTCGCGGCGCTCGCCCGCCCCACCGCGCCGCTCGTCGTCACCTGGCACAACGCGGTCCTCGCGAAAGGGCTGCGCGGCGCGGCGTCCCGGCTGGTCGAGCGGATCGTCGCCCGGTCCGTGCGGGTCGCGCTGGGCGCCTCCGCCGACCTGGTCGACCGCGCCGCCGCGCTGGGCGCCGCCGACGCGCGCCTGGCCCCGGTCGCCGCGCCCACGCTGCCGCCGCCGGGCCGCCGCCGCGCCGCCGTCCGCGCCGAGTTCGGCGTCACCGCCGACCGCCCGCTGATCCTCTCGGTGGGCCGGCTGCACCCGCAGAAGCGGTACGACGTGCTCATCGACGCCGCCGCCCGCTGGCGCACCCGTACCCCCGCCCCGGTCGTGGTGATCGCCGGCAGCGGACCCGCGTACCTGCCGCTGGCCGCCCGGATCTCGGCCGCCCGCGCGCCGGTGACGCTGCTCGGGCACCGCACCGACGTGGCGGACCTGCTGGCCGGCGCCGACCTCGCCGTGGTGACCAGCGACTGGGAGGCCCGGCAGCTGTTCGCCCAGGAGGCGCTGCGGGCCGGCGTACCGCTCGTCGCGACCGCCGTCGGCGGGCTGCCGGAGCTCGTCGGCGACGGGGCCGTGCTGGTGCCGCCCGGGGACGTGGACGCCGTCGACGCGGCGGTGCGCGAACTGCTCGACGACCCCGTACGCCGGGCCGAGGTGGGCCGGCGCGGCCTGGCCCGGGCCGCGACCTGGCCCACCGAGGCGGACACCGTGGCCGCGCTCGCCGACCTCTACGCCGAGCTGACACCGCAGCACTCCGCCGGGAACCGCTGATGCTGCGCCGACTGACCCCGGTCCTGCTCACCCTGGTCGTGGTGGCGCTGGGCATCACCGCGCTGGCCGCCCGGCCGGACCGCGGCGCGGACCGGCCCGGCGCCGACTTCGTGGTCCTCGTCGGCGCGGCCGGCCTGCGCTGGGACGACGTCGACCCGGAGAACACGCCGACGCTGTGGCGGATGGCCGAGCAGGGCGCGATCGGCTCCCTGTCGGTGCGGTCCGCGCACCGGCCCACCTGCCCCGTCGACGGCTGGCTCACCCTCGGCGCCGGGAACTTCGCCGCCTGGCCGGGCGCCCGTCCGGGCGGTGGCTGCCCGGCGGCCGGCGTGACTGTGGAACGGCCCGACGGCATCGGCGCGAACCTGCCCGACCAGCCCAGCGTCGTGGCGCACAACCAGGAACAGCTCGCCTGGGGCGCCAAGCCCGGCGCGCTGGCCGAGTCGGTGCGCTGCTCGGTGGCGGTCGGGCCGGGCGCCGCCGTGGCCGCCGCCCGTCCGTTCGGCCGGGTCGACAGGTACGCGCCAACGCTGCCCGAGAACCCGGCGGAACTGCTCGGCTCCTGCGTGCTGAGCATCGTCGACGCCGGCACCGTCGACGACGACGACCCGGCCGTACGGGCCGCCCAGGCGCGGCAGGCCGACGCCCGGCTGGCCCGGGTCCTCGCCGCCCGGCCGCCGCGCTCACTGGTGCTGGTCGCGGGCGTCTCCGACACCGACAACCCGGCGCGGCTGCACGTCGCGATCGCCGACGGCCCCGGCTGGACGGGCGGCTGGCTGACCTCGCCGAGCACCGCCCGGTCCGGCTACCTGCAACTGGTCGACCTGGCCCCGACCGTGCTCGCCGTACTCGACCGGCCGGCCCCGGAACGGGCCTTCGTCGGCCGTCCCGCGGTCACCGCCGACGACCGGCCCGACGACCTGCGGGCCGCGATCGAGGCGTCGGCCGACGCGGACCGGGAGGCCGCCGCCCAGCGGCGCGTCGCCGGCTGGTTCTTCACGCTGCTCGCCGCCGCCCAGCTGGCCCTCGCGGTGGCGGTGCTGCCGCTGCTACGCCGGGCCCGCCGCCTCGCCGGCCCGCACGGACCGGAACCGGTGTCCCGGCGCGTCGTCGCCGTGGTGGAGCTGCTGCTCATCGCCGCCGCGCTGGCCGTGCCCGCGGCGCTGCTGGCCGACGCCGTGCCCTGGTGGCGCGGCAGCCACGCCGGCGTGTGGTACGCCTCGGTGACCGCGCTGCTCGTCGTCGGCGGCACCGCCCTGGTCCGGTTCAGCCCCGGGCACGAGCGCACGCTCGGCCCGCTCGGCGCGGTCGCCGGGCTGGCCACGCTCGTGGTCGGCGTGGACGTGCTCACCGGCTCCCGGCTGCAGCTCAACGGCGTGGTCGGTTACTCCGCGCTGGAGGGCGGCCGGTACGCCGGGCTCGGCACCGTCGGGCTGGGCGTGTTCGTCGCCGGATCACTGCTGTGCGGCGGCTGGCTCGCCCAGCGGTTCCGCAAGGGCTGGCGGCCGATGGTGATGGTGGCCGTCGGCGGACTGGCAGTGGTGATCGTGGGCAGCCCGTACCTGGGCGCCGACTCGATCGGCGCGATCGCGCTCACCGCCGGCGTCAGCGTCGCCGCCGCCATCTGCACCGGCGGCTGGCTCACCGTGAGCCGGCTGGCCTGGGCCACCATGGCCGCGCTCGCGGTCACCATCGGCTTCGCCCTGGTCGACCTGGGCCGTCCCGCCGACGAGCGGGGAAGCCTGGGCCGGTTCCTGGCCGCGCTCGGCGACGGCACCGGGGGGCTCACCGTGCACCGCTCCGGCGACTCCAACATCCAGACGCTGGTGAACAGCCCGCTCACCGTGCTGGCCCTGGCCGGGGCGGCGCTGGTCTGGCTGGCGTTGCTGCAGCCGTGGGGCGGCCTGATGCGGCTGTTCGGCATCTACCCGGCGATCCGGGCGGCGATGGCCGGCACCGGCGTGGCCGTCGGGCTGGGCGGCGTGCTGGGCGGCTCGGCGCTGGACGTGGCCGGCGCGGCGGCGGCGCTCGTGGTGCCCATGGCGGCGCTGTCGGCGCTGCGGGTGCTCGACCACTCCACCGACCGTACGCTGCCCGACAGCGGCCGCCCTGGCGGCGAGACGGACGCGGTACCACCGGGCGGCCCGGACAGCCCTTCCCGAGGCGGCCCCGCTGGCGACGGCCCGCCTGACGGTGCTCCGTCGGCCGGTGACGGTGCTGGCGACGGTGCTGGTGATGGTGGGTCGGCGGGCGACGGTCCGGCCGGTGACGGTGTGGGCGATCCGGGGGAGGCCGGGGAGCCGGCCGGACCGGGTCCGCAGGGCCCGGCCGGCACGGAAACGCCGAACGCATCGCCCGGCGCCGGGGCGCGGGTCCCCGCACAGCCGACCCCGGCCTCCTCGGAGGTCCCCGCCGGCTGACCCGGCCCGCGCTGCCCCGCGGGCGTGCCGCCCCCCGCCGCGCCCTCGCCAGATCGGGGAGGTGGCGGGGTCAAGGCCCTGCGGAAGGCACCACATCGGCGGGGTGGTGTCGATCAAGGGCCCGGACGGGCACGGAAGAGCGCCGCACGAGGGCCGGCACGGGCCTCACGTGCGCCGACAGCGGGTGCGACGCCGGCTCACGGTCCGGATGGTGTTACCGTGGAATCCCGTGGATCGCGTGATCACTTGTCTGATCGGCACGGCGGTTCGCACGACCGCTACGGACGACACGGGAGCAGGCCTTGGCCCCTACAGCACGGACGACCAGGCACATTTTCGTCACCGGGGGCGTCGCCTCCTCGCTGGGTAAGGGCCTCACCGCCTCCAGCCTCGGCAGTCTGCTGACCGCGCGCGGACTGCGCGTGGTGATGCAGAAGCTCGACCCGTACCTGAACGTCGACCCCGGGACGATGAACCCGTTCCAGCACGGCGAGGTCTTCGTCACCGAGGACGGCGCCGAGACCGACCTCGACGTCGGGCACTACGAGCGGTTCCTCGACCGGGACCTCTCCGGCAAGGCGAACGTCACCACCGGCCAGATCTACTCGGCGGTGATCGCCAAGGAGCGGCGCGGGGAGTACCTCGGCGACACGGTGCAGGTCATCCCGCACATCACCAACGAGATCAAGGCCCGCATCCGCGGCATGGCCGACCCGGACGCCGACGGCCAGGTGCCCGACGTGGTGATCACCGAGGTCGGCGGCACGGTCGGCGACATCGAGTCGCTGCCGTTCCTGGAGTCGATCCGGCAGATCCGCCACGACCTGGGCCGGGACAACTGCTTCTACCTGCACGTGTCGCTGGTGCCGTACCTGGCGCCGTCGGGCGAGCTGAAGACCAAGCCGACCCAGCACTCGGTGGCGCAGCTGCGCAGCATCGGCATCCAGCCCGACGCGCTGGTGCTGCGCTGCGACCGGGAAATCCCGGACAAGGTCAAGGAGAAGCTGTCGCTGTACTGCGACGTCGACCGGGAGGCGGTCACCGCCGCCCCGGACGCGCCGAGCATCTACGACATCCCGAAGGTGCTGCACCGGGAGGGCCTCGACGCGTACGTGGTGCGCCGGCTCGGCCTGTCGTTCCGCGACGTCGACTGGACCCGCTGGGACGACCTGCTGGAGCGGGTGCACCAGCCGCGGCACACGATCACCGTCGCGCTCGTCGGCAAGTACGTCGACCTGCCCGACGCGTACCTGTCGGTGAGCGAGGCGATCCGGGCGGCCGGGTTCGGCCACCGCGCCCGGGTGAAGCTCAAGTGGGTGCCCAGCGACGACTGCGTGACAGCGGCCGGCGCGGCCGCCGCGCTGTCCGGCGTCGACGGCATCGTCATCCCCGGCGGCTTCGGCGTACGCGGCATCGAGGGCAAGGTCGGCACCGCCCGGTACGCGCGGGAGAACGGCATCCCGCTGCTCGGCCTCTGCCTCGGCCTGCAGTGCATGACCATCGAGGTGGCCCGCCACCTGGCCAACCTGGACGGGGCGAACTCCCTGGAGTTCGACGAGGAGGCCGTGCACCCGGTCATCGCCACCATGGCCGACCAGGAGGACATCGTGGCCGGCCGCGGCGACCTGGGCGGCACCATGCGGCTCGGGGCGTACCCGGCGAAGCTCGCCGAGGGGTCGATCGTCGCCGAGGCGTACGGCAGCACCGAGGTCAGCGAGCGGCACCGCCACCGGTACGAGGTGAACAACGCCTACCGGGACCAGCTCACCAAGGCGGGGCTGACGATCTCCGGCACCTCGCCGGACGGGCGGCTCGTGGAGTTCGTCGAGCTGGACCGCAACCTGCACCCGTTCTTCGTGGCCACCCAGGCGCACCCGGAGCTGAAGAGCCGCCCCACCCGCCCGCACCCGCTGTTCGCCGCGTTCGTCGGCGCCGCCGTGGCGTACTCGCAGGCCGACCAGCTGCCGGTGGACCTGGACGGCGCGGCGAAGAAGGCCGGCCGCGGCGGCGGCGCCAAGGCCCAGGCCAAGTGAGCGGCGTCGAGCACCGGTACGAGGTGACCGCGCGCCGCCAGATCTGGTCCGGCCGGATCTTCTCCGTGGTCAGCGACGACGTCACCATGCCCGGTGGCGGCGAGGCGACCCGGGACTACGTGCGGCACGTCGGCGCGGTCGCCGTGGTGGCGCTCGACGACGCCGGTCAGGTGGTGCTGATCCGCCAGTACCGGCACCCGGTCGGCCGGCACCTGTGGGAGCTGCCCGCCGGGCTGATGGACGTCGGCGGCGAGGACCTGGCCGCCGCGGCGCTGCGGGAGCTGGCCGAGGAGGCCGACCTGACCGCGGCGCGCGTGGACGTGCTCGTGGACCTGCACAGCTCGCCCGGCTTCTCCGACGAGGTGGTCCGGGTGTTCCTGGCCCGCGAGCTGGCCGAGGTGCCGGCGGAGCAGCGGCACGACCGGCACGACGAGGAGGCCGACCTCCAGGTGGTCCGCGTGGACCTGGACGAGGCGGTGCGGATGGTGCTGGCCGGTGAGATCACCAACGCGTCCTGCGTGGCCGGGCTGCTCGCCGCGGCCCGCGCCCGGGAGACCGGCTTCACCGAGCTGCGCCGGCCGGAGGCGCCGCTGCCGCGCTGATCGGGAACCGACGACGAAGGGGCCGCGCGGCGCTGTGCGCCGGGCGGCCCCTTTCCGTTGCGGTGGTCAGTCGCGCAGCGGGCGGCCCTGCCCGTCGACACCGCCGTTGACGAGGATCAGGATGCCGTCGACGAGGCCCCAGATCGCGCCGATGCCGCACGTCACGAGCGTGACGATGAGCTGGATGACACCGGTCTTGGTGTCGCCCATGTAGAACCGGCCGATGCCGAAGCCGCCGAGGAGGATCTGGAGCACACCCGCGACGACCTTGCTCTTGTCCGAGACGCCCTGCGGGTACTGCTGGTAAGGAGTGGTCATGAGCGGACACAATAGTGATCGACTCGCGTCCTGTCGGCCCCGGCACCCCGGTCGTGGAAGGATATTTACCGAACTCTGTCCTGTCGGCTGATGACGTCTCCACCGGCCAGCCTGGCCCATGCCTGACACACCGTCAGCACCAGCGGGCACCGGATGTCACAGTGTCGCCGTCCGTGGGCTTCCCACGGCTCTAGACTGCCGCCGGCGGGACCGGTGTACCGCGCCGGCAACGGAGCCGGCGCGGCGCCGCGCAGTCGGGGGTGAGCAGCCCCGGAGGAAGGTGTCTGCATCGTGAAGGTCGGAATCCCCCGCGAGGTCAAGAACCACGAGTACCGGGTGGCGATCACGCCCGCGGGCGTCAACGAGTTCACCCGCCACGGCCACGAGGTCTTCGTCGAGGCCGGCGCCGGCGTCGGCTCCAGCATCACCGACGACGAGTTCGCCGCCGCCGGCGCGAAGATCCTGGCCACCGCCGACGAGGTGTGGGACACCGCCGAGCTGGTCCTCAAGGTGAAGGAGCCGATCGCCGAGGAGTACCACCGGATGCGCGAGGGCCAGGTGCTCTTCACGTACCTGCACCTGGCCGCCTCCCGCGAGTGCACCGACGCGCTGGTCGACCGCAAGGTCACCGGCATCGCGTACGAGACGGTCGAGCTGCCCGACCGGTCGCTGCCGCTGCTCGCCCCGATGTCCGAGGTGGCCGGCCGGCTCGCCCCCCAGGTGGGCGCCTTCTACATGATGCGCACCGGCGGCGGGCGCGGCGTGCTGCCCGGCGGCGTCTCCGGCGTGTACGCGGCCAAGACCGTGGTCATCGGCGCGGGCGTGTCCGGCCTCAACGCCGCCGCCATCGCGCTGGGCCTGCAGTCCGAGGTGCTGCTGCTGGACAAGAACGTGGCCCGGCTGCGCTCCGCCGACGCCATCTACCGGGGCCACCTGCAGACCGTCGCCTCAAACGCGTACGAGATCGAGCGGGCAGTGCTCGACGCGGACCTGGTCATCGGCGCGGTGCTGGTGCCCGGCGCGAAGGCCCCGAAGCTCATCTCCAACGAGCTGGTCTCCCGGATGAAGCCGGGCAGCGTGCTCGTCGACATCGCCATCGACCAGGGTGGCTGCTTCGAGGACTCGCGCCCGACCACGCACGCCGACCCGGTCTACAAGGTCCACGACTCGATCTTCTACTGCGTGGCGAACATGCCCGGCGCGGTGCCGAACACCAGCACCTACGCGCTGACCAACGTCACCCTGCCGTACGCCCTGGAACTGGCCAACCAGGGCTGGCAGGCGGCGCTGCGCAACGACCCGGCGCTGGCGCTGGGCCTGAACACCCACGCCGGCAAGGTCGTCTACGGCCCGGTCGCCGAGGCGCACGGCATGGACGTGCTGCCGCTGGACGAGGTGCTGAGCTGACCGACGCCGCCGTGCGCGCGGCCGGCGCGGAACCCGCGCCGGCCCTGCGCCGCGCGGTCCGGACGTACCTGGACCACCTCACCGTCGAGCGCGGGCTGTCCGCGAACACGCTCGCCTCGTACCGCCGGGACCTGGACCGCTACCTCGCCACCCTGGCCGCCGCCGGGGTGGACGACCTGGCCGCCGCCGGGCCCGCGCAGGTCGAGGCCCACCTGGCCCGGCTGCGCGCCGGCGACGACGACCACCCGCCGCTCGCCGTCTCCTCCGCCGCCCGCGCCGCCAGCGCGGTACGCGGCCTGCACCGCTTCGCGCTGCGCGAAGGGCTCACCGGCGCCGACCCCAGCCGCGACGTCCGCCCGCCCGCGCCGCCGCGCCGCCTGCCCCGGGCGCTGCCCGTCGACGCGGTCCTGCGGCTGCTGGAGGCCGCCGGCCCGGCCGACGGCACCGGCGACGCCGCCGCCCGCGCGCTGCGCGACCGGGCGCTGCTGGAATTCCTGTACGGCACCGGCGCGCGCATCTCCGAGGCGGTCGGCGCCGCCGTCGACGACCTCGACCTGGACGCCGGAACCGTGCTGCTGCGCGGCAAGGGCGGCCGGACCCGGCTGGTCCCGGTCGGCGGGTACGCGGCCGACGCGCTGCGCGCCTGGCTGGTCCGGGGCCGCCCGGCGCTGCTCGCGGCCGGACGCGGCACCCACGCGGTGTTCGTCAACGCCCGCGGCGGCCCGCTCACCCGGCAGGGCGCCTGGGCCGTGCTGCGCGCCGCCGCCGCCCGGGCCGGCCTGCCGGTCGACGGCCCCGACGCGGTCTCCCCGCACACGCTGCGCCACTCGTACGCCACGCACCTGCTCGACGGCGGCGCGGACGTGCGCGTGGTGCAGGAACTGCTCGGCCACGCGTCGGTGACCACCACCCAGGTCTACACACTGGTCACCGTGGAACGACTGCGCGAGGTGTACGCGACAGCGCATCCGCGCGCCCGCTGAGCGCCGACGTGGCCGGCCCTGGCCGACGGGCCGCCGACACGCCGACCCGCTACCGAACGCGCTGCTGGCCGGTGGCGTACAGTCGGCATCGGCGCGGGCCTCCAGGTGCGACGGACCGGGGGTGCGCAGCGGCGCCGCGAGGGACGTCGGACGGCTCCGACGCCGGGTGGTCGTCGGGAGGGGGCAACGAGGACATGGCAGGAAACGGTGACCGTGCCGAGACCTGGACGTCGGAGCTCCGTGAGCAGCAGGCGACGCTCGGCGCCGATCTCGGCCCCGCCGACCCGGCCGCGTACACCATGCGCAAGCCGATCCCCGAACCCATGCCGACCGACCGGCACGGCCCGGCGCGGATCATCGCGATGGCCAACCAGAAGGGCGGCGTCGGCAAGACCACGACGACCATCAACCTGGGCGCGGCCCTGGCCGAGTACGGCCGCAAGGTGCTGCTCGTCGACTTCGACCCGCAGGGTGCCCTCTCCGTCGGGCTGGGCGTCAACCCGCACAACCTGGACCTGTCGGTCTACAACCTGCTGATGCAGGACGACGTCACCGCCGAGGACGTCCTGATCAAGACCGACGTGGCCGGGCTGCACCTGCTACCCGCCAACATCGACCTCTCCGCCGCCGAGATCCAGCTCGTCAACGAGGTCGCCCGGGAGATGGCCCTGGCGCGGGTGCTGCGCACCATCCGCAAGGAGTACGACTTCATCCTGATCGACTGCCAGCCCTCACTGGGCCTGCTGGCGATCAACGCGCTCACCGTCGCGCACGGCGTGCTCATCCCGCTGGAGTGCGAGTTCTTCAGCCTGCGCGGTGTCGCGCTGCTGCTGGACACCATCGACAAGGTGCGCGAGCGGCTCAACTTCGACCTGGAGCTCGAAGGCATCCTCGCCACCATGTACGACAGCCGCACCACCCACTGCCGCCAGGTGCTGCAGCGGGTGGTCGAGGCGTTCGGCGACAAGGTCTACCAGACCGTCATCACCAAGACGGTGAAGTTCCCCGAGTCCACCGTGGCCGGCGCCCCGATCACCACCCTCGACCCGGCCTCCTCCGGCGCCCGCAACTACCGGCAGCTGGCCCGGGAGGTCATCGCCGCCCAGGCGGACCGGTAGGGCGCACGCCGGCCGCCCGCCGCGTCGTCTACGGTTTCCCGGTGACCGCACCGCCCCTCGACCCGCCACACGACGCCGGCGACCCCGCCGTAGCCGCGGAGCTGGCCGCCGAGGTCGACGGTGTGGTGCCCGCCGACGCGGGCACCGGCGAGCAGACCAGTGGCTTCACGGTCCGGCTGGACAACTTCACCGGCCCGTTCGACCTGCTGCTCCAGCTGATCAGCAAGCACAAGCTGGACGTCACCGAGGTGGCGCTGCACAAGGTCACCGACGAGTTCATCGCGTACCTGCGGGCGATGGGCGACCAGTGGGACCTGGACGAGACCAGCGAGTTCCTGCTCGTCGCCGCCACCCTGCTCGACCTGAAGGCGGCCCGGCTGCTGCCCTCCGCCGAGGTGGAGGACGAGGAGGACCTGGCGCTGCTGGAGGCGCGGGACCTGCTGTTCGCGCGGCTGCTGCAGTACAAGGCGTACAAGGAGGCCGCCGCGCACATCGCCGAGCTGGAGGCGGTCGGCGGACGGCGCTACCCGAGGGCGGTCACGCTCGAACCCCGGTACGCCGAGGCGCTGCCCGACCTGGTGCTCGGCATCGGTCCCGAGCGGCTGCGCAAGCTCGCGGTCAAGGCGATGAGCCCGAAACCGGTGCCCGAGGTGTCCATCGCACACGTGCACATGGTCCGGGTCAGCGTCCGCGAACACGCCGGCATCATCGCCGACCGGCTGCGCCGCGCCGGGATCGCCACGTTCTCGCTGCTCTGCGCCGACTGTGAGATGACGCTCGAGGTGGTGGCCCGGTTCCTGGCGCTGCTGGAGCTGTACCGGCAGGGTCTCGTGGCGTTCGTGCAGGAGCAGGCGCTGGAGGAGCTGACCGTTCGCTGGACCGGCCCGGTCGACGGCGAGGCGGAGCTGACAGTCGACGAGTACGCCGGCAGCCCCGAACCCACGACCACGTCCGTCCCCGCCGCACCGGCCGACGCCGCGGCTGCTCCGGCCGACGTCGGCGCCGGGGTGAGCGACGCCGCCGTGCCGGGCGACGTCGCCGCAGATGCCGCATCCGACGCCGCCGTGCCCAGCGAGACGGCGGACGAACACGCACCGACGCAGGAGTGAACGGATGAGCGACCAGGAACGCCGCGACTCCCTGGCCGACCAGGCCGCCGCATGGGTGCCCCCGTGGGAGCGTCCCGCCCCGCCCCGGCCAGCCCCGGACGATTCCGACGCACCGGCCGAGCACCCGGACCCCGACATCCCGGACACCACCGATTCCCGGGAAGCAGATCTCGACGCGACACCGGATTCCTCGGCGGATCTTGGAAGCGAAGGGCCCTCAGAGGGGCCCATTCCTTCCAAGATCGCCACGGTTCAGGGGGATCTTGGTACGGGGACGCCCCTCGGAGGGCGGGACCGTACCAAGATCTCGGGAGAGGCCGGGACGGACGACGCCGGGGGAGACGTCGGCCTGCCCGCGCGGGACGCGGCGCCGGGGGCGGGTGGGGGAGCGGGTGCTGAGGGCGTACCCGCTAAGCGGGGACGGCGGCGGGCCGCGCCGGAACCGGTGCCCGCGCCGGTCCTGGACGACGCGGAGCTGCGCGGCGCCCTGGAGGCGATCCTGCTGGTGGTGGACCAGCCGGTCAGCGAGCTGGTCCTGGCCGAGGTCCTGGAGCAGTCCCCGGAACGGGTCGGCGCGATGCTCGACGATATCGCCGCCGGGTACACCGCCGCCGGGCACGGGTTCGACCTGCGCCGGGCGGCGGGTGGCTGGCGTCTCTACACCCGGCCGGAATACGCCACCTACGTCGAGCGGTTCGTACTGGACGGGCAGTCCGTGCGGCTGACCCAGGCCGCGCTGGAGACCCTCGCCGTGGTCGCCTACCGGCAGCCGGTGACCCGTTCGCGTATCTCGGCCATCCGGGGTGTCAACTGCGACGGGGTGCTCCGTACCCTGGTGGGTCGCGGCCTGGTCGAGGAGTGCGGCACCGAAGCGGACAGCGGCGCCTACCTCTACCGGACCACCACCATGTTCCTGGAGAAGCTGGGGCTGAACTCGGTGGACGACCTGCCGCCCCTGGCCCCGTTCCTTCCCGACGACGTAGAAGAGCTTGCCGATGCGACGCGATGACCGTGCCCCGAAGCCCGACGCCCCCGTGTACGAGGGCGCCGAGCGCCTGCAGAAGGTGCTCGCCGCCGCGGGGGTGGGTTCCCGGCGCGCCTGTGAAGACCTGATCTTCCGGCGCCGGGTCACCGTGAACGGGCGGGTGGCGCAGCTCGGCGACAAGGCCGACCCGGCCCGCGACGTGATCGTCGTCGACGGGGAGCGGCTCCAGGCCGACGTCCGCCTGGTCTACGTGGCGATGAACAAGCCGCGCGGCGTGGTCACCACCATGGCTGACGAGAAGGGCCGCACCGAGCTCGCCGACTTCATCGGCGCGCGGCTGGAGCAGCGGGTCTACCACGTCGGGCGACTGGACGCCGACAGCGAGGGCCTGCTCCTGCTCACCAACGACGGCACCCTCGCCCACAAGCTCATGCACCCGTCGTACGAGGTGCTCAAGACCTACCTCGCCGAGGTGGCCGGGCCGATCCCGCGCAACCTGGGCAAGCGCCTCGCCGCCGGCGTCGAGCTGGAGGACGGGCCGGTGAAGGTCGACGGGTTCAAGCTGGTCGACACGCTCGGCAAAACCGCCCAGGTGGAGCTGACCCTGCACGAGGGGCGCAAACACATCGTCCGGCGCCTGATGGCCGAGGTGGGACACCCGGTGTCCCGCCTGATCCGTACCTCGATCGGTCCGATCAAGCTCGGCGACCTGCGCACCGGGCGGCTGCGGCGGCTGACGAACGCGGAGGTCGCCGCCCTGTTCAAGGCCGTGGGTGACTGACCCGCCGATCGGGGTACGGCTGCCGGTAGGCTTCGACGCGGTCCGCGGGCCGGCGCGTGCCGCCCGGCGGGACGCCCGCGCGGCGCGGGCATGATTGACGACAGAAACCATCCGCTCAACGGCGCCCGGGAATCCGGGCGACCCGCGAGGTACGGGCTGAGGAGGACAACGGTGGAGGAGAACGTACCGGCCGGGCGATGTGTGGTCGCTGTGGACGGGCCGTCCGGTTCGGGGAAGTCCACCGTGTCGCGGCGGCTGGCCGCGGGCCTCGGCGCCCGCTACCTCGACACCGGCGCCATGTACCGGGCGCTGACCTGGGCGGTCCTGCGCTCCGGCGTGGAACTCACCGACGCCGAGTCGGTGGCAAAGGTCGCCGCCGAGGCCGACCTGCGCATCGGCACCGACCCCCAGGGGTACGCCGTGACGGTCGACGGCACCGACGTGTCCACCGCCATCCGCGGCGCCGAGGTGACCGCCGCCGTGTCAGCGGTGGCCGCCGTCGCCGCCGTACGCGAGCTGCTGGTGGACCGGCAGCGGCGGGTGATCGCCGACGCGGGCCGGATCGTGGTCGAAGGCCGGGACATCGGCTCGGTGGTCGCACCGGACGCGGAGCTGAAGGTGTACCTGACCGCCTCCGAGGCGGCGCGCGCGAAGCGGCGCAGCGCCGAGGACGCCGCCGACGTCGCGGCGACCGCCGCGGACCTGGCCCGCCGGGACCGCCTCGACTCGACCCGCAAGGTCAACCCGCTGCAGCAGGCCCCCGACGCGGTGGTGCTGGACACCACCGAGCTGGGCATCGACGAGGTAGTGGCCCGCCTGCGCGAGATGCTCACGGAGCGGGGTGCCGCATGAGCGACGATTTCGGCGGCTGGGTGGAGCTGCGCGAGCCGGAGGTCGACTCCGGTGAGCCGGCCGGCCCGCAGCCCGTCGTGGCCGTGGTAGGCCGCCCCAACGTGGGCAAGTCCACGCTCGTCAACCGCATCATCGGCCGCCGGCAGGCGGTCGTGGAGGACATCCCCGGCGTGACCCGGGACCGCGTGCCCTACGACGCGCAATGGAACGGCCGGGCGTTCACAGTGGTGGACACCGGCGGCTGGGAGCCCGACGCCAAGGACCGGGCCGCGGCCATCGCCGCCCAGGCCGAGACCGCGGTGGCGACCGCCGACGTGGTGCTGTTCGTGGTGGACGCCATGGTCGGCGCCACCGACGTGGACGAGGCCGCGGTGAAGATGCTGCGCCGCAGCGCCAAGCCGGTGATCCTCATCGCCAACAAGGCCGACAACACCACCATCGAGATGGAGGCGACCTCGCTGTGGTCGCTCGGCCTCGGTGAGCCGTTCCCGATCTCGGCGCTGCACGGCCGCGGCTCCGGCGACCTGCTCGACGCCATCCTCGACGCGCTGCCCGAGGCGCCCGCGATCGTGGAGAACCGGCCGCGCGGCCCACGTCGGGTGGCGCTGGTGGGCCGCCCCAACGTCGGTAAGTCCAGCCTGCTCAACCGCTTCTCCGGCGAGGAGCGGGCGGTGGTCGACTCGGTCGCCGGCACCACAGTGGACCCGGTCGACAGCCTGGTCGAGATCGGCGGCGAGACCTGGCAGCTGGTCGACACCGCCGGTCTGCGCAAGCGCGTCGGCAAGGCCAGCGGCACCGAGTACTACGCCAGCCTGCGTACCGCCTCGGCGATCGAGGCGGCCGAGGTCGCCGTGGTGCTGATCGACTCCAGCGAGGTGATCAGCGAGCAGGACCAGCGGATCCTCACCATGGTCGTCGAGTCCGGCCGGGCGCTGGTCATCGCGTTCAACAAGTGGGACCTGGTCGACGGCGACCGCCGCTACTACCTGGACAAGGAGATCGACCGCGAGCTGCGGCGCATCCCCTGGGCGATCCGGCTGAACCTGTCCGCCAAGACCGGCCGCGCCGTCGACAAGCTCGCACCCGCGCTGCGCAAGGCCCTCGCGAGCTGGGAGACGCGCATCCCGACCGCGCAGCTCAACCAGTGGCTCACCGCGCTGGTCCAGGCCACCCCGCACCCGGTACGCGGCGGACGCGCCCCGCGCATCCTGTTCGCGACCCAGGCCGGGGCGGCGCCGCCGCGCTTCGTGCTGTTCACCACCGGCCCGCTCGACGCAGGGTATCAGCGCTTCGTCGAGCGCAAGCTCCGCGAGGAGTTCGGCTTCGAGGGCAGCCCGATCGAGATCTCCGTACGCCCGCGCAAGAAGCTCGGCCCCGGCGGCCGGGGCAAGGCCCACGGCTGACGCGCTCTCTGCTTGCCGCTCTTGGTGTTGTCGCGCCACACCCTCCTAGGATGCTCTAGGGGGTGTGGCGCGCGGCGCGGGAGGGGCCTCTGCGCACGGTGCGAAGATCCTGCGCTAAGCTGTACCGGCTGCCGCAGGGGAGACCCGGCGGGGGCATCGGGACGTGGCGCAGCTTGGTAGCGCACTTGACTGGGGGTCAAGGGGTCGTCGGTTCGAATCCGGCCGTCCCGACAGTAAAAGAGCAGGTCAGGGCCTTGATTCACTTTGGTGGGTCGAGGCCTTCTTGCTGTTTCGTCTCACAATTCATCACGTACGCGCGTACTGGTGAATTTCGTGTCACGGAGTCACCCGAACAGGCCCGATTCCAGGTGCTCGGCGGCGACCTTGAGGTGGCTGTTGTCCGGGTGGACGTAGACCCGCTTGGCCAGCGTGCCGCCGTCCGCGTGGCCGGCCCAGGCCGCCAGCACGACGTCGGGCACCCCGGCGCCGGCGAGGTAGGTCAGGCAGGCGTGGCGGGCGTCGTAGGGCCGGACCTTCCGCACGCCGACCTGCTCCATCAGCTTGTAGACCCGGCGGCGCAGCCAGTCGGTGCGTTGGGGGCGGCCGAGCTCGTCGACCAGGACGTAGCCGCTGTCGACGTATGCCTCGCCCGTCTGCAGTCGTTCCTTCTTCTGCAGGGTCTGGAAGTCCTTCAGCGCCTTCGCGACCGTGGCCGGCATCGGTAGCCCGCGCTTGCCGGCCGCGGACTTGGCCTCCTTTTCCTCGACCTCGCCGTCGACGAGCGTCCGGGTGTTGTCGCCGGCGGCGATCGTCCCGGCCTCGAAGTCGACATCGGACCACCGCAGCCCGCACACCTCAGCGGGCCGCAGACCCATGAGCGACAGCAGGCAGGGAGCATGCAGACGCTCGCCGGTGATGCCGGCCAGGAACGCCTTCACCTCGTCCTGGGTCCAGGGCTTGCGCCTCGCCTTCTCCTCAGCGGCGGCCTTCGCCGCTGCCCGGGGGATGGTCACGAATGCCGCGACGTTCCGCACCACGAGCTGACGGCGAACCGCGACGTTCAACGCGGTCCGGAGTCGGCCGAGGGTCAGGCGGACCGACCGGACGCCCAACCCCGTTCCCGGCTTGCCGCCCCGGCGCCGTCCCTCCGTGAGCATCCAGTCGATCAGCGCCTCGATGTCGGCCTCGGTGAGGTCCTGGAGCGCCTTGATGCCGAGGCGGGCGCGGACCGGCAGGAGCGCGTCGCGGTAGTTCGCGGTGGTGGCCTTCTCGACATCGCGAGTGGCGGACGCCAGCCACTCGTCGAGGAACTCATCGACGGTGATCCTGCCGGGCTTGACGTACGTGCCGCGGTCGGTCTCGTGCTTGATCCGGGCGTACTCCGCCTTGGCCTCCTTCCTGGTGTCGAACGTGTAGGTGCGTTGGTCGCGACGTCCGTCCGGCTTGCGCCCGACGTCGAGGACGAACCGGTAGCGGGTCTTGCCGCTGCGAAGGGTGACCTTCTTGATCGGGTCCGAGGCGCTCACGTGCGTCCTGTTCCTTCCATGAGGGATGGGCTGCCGCCCTGGTCTCGTGCGTGAAGCTACTGCGCACTTGACCGATGGTACCTAGAATAGGTACCTATTCGCGGTCCCGTCGGACTCGTGGGTTGGTGATTGGTGATAGGCGGTGTGGGATGTGGCAACCTCGACTCGTCACCTAGCCGTTCTGACAGTTCGAGGAGTTGAGGCATGCCGCGACAGCGTCCTGTCGCCGAGAACCTGCCGCCGCTGCCGACGCGGGAAAGGCGGGATCAGCAGGTCAAGATCCGCCTCACACCCTCGGAGATGGAGAGGCTGACGGCGGTGCGGCCTGATCTCACGCCGTCCGGCATTCTCGCGCTGCTCGTCGACGACGTGCTCGCCGGGCGGTACCGGCCGGCGTGGGCGGCCGCTGCGCCCGACGAGGCCGGCCATCAGCGAGAGACGTAGACTCAGGTGTCCGTTCGCACTAGAGGATCCTCGCGGCCGGACTGCTGCCGTTCGATGCCAACGAGCCTAAGCAGGTCCGCCGTACGTACGCGGTAGGTGGTTCCGATCCGAAGCACCGGGCAGGGGAAGGCGCCGCTCTTCGCCAGTTCATAAGCCTTCGTGCGGCCCACGCCGAGAGCGCGAGCGGCGGTCGCGAGATCGACCATCGCCGGTAGTTGGAGTAGCTCGTCCCGGTTGAGAGTGCTGACGGTCATCACCCTGCTCCTTAGGTCGAGGGGAGCGGACGCCTGGGCGTCCGGCTGGAGAGGCATGGTCTGACATGCCTCGACACGACCATCCGGTTCGGGCGTTGCTTGTGGCGCTACCTCTCCTTCGGCTGCCCAAGTCGGAGCGTCGGTAGCGCCTCGTTCATCCGGCACCGGCTACCGCTGAAGGCGCTGACGGCACCGCAACCAGCGGGATCGCAGATCTGCGGGGCGGAAGTTCGGTGTGCCAGGCGCCCTCGGGTGTTTGCGCGGGGAGAAGTTGTTCAGGATCAGGCAGAGTCGTTGGTCGGGCAGCGGCAGTGCGGGGTCTTGAGGAAGCTGTGAGACTCGCGCCAGCGTTTGCTGTCCCGGATGTGGTAGCGCCGTTTTCCTGGCCAGGTCCAGTGCGGCGATCATGTGTCGCAGGCCCCGGTCGCGTTGTGTCGTTGGCCCGCAGCCGGACCTGGCGTCCCTGATGTCGCCAGTCCCGGCGGGGTCGCAGGTTCAGCGGCTCGAACTTGTCCACACACAGGACCCGCCCATCGGCGGATGGATGGCCGTAGAGGTCGGAGATTCGGCGCATCTTCGACATGAAGTCGGGGTGGTCGACGCTGATCCCCGCGACGTGGCCCGGCAGCGATGAGGTGATCGCGCGGCTAGAGACGCGACCAGCAGGAGAACGGTTGGCCGAGGAACAGGGGGTCTGATGCCTCCCGGGCGCCCTGATAGCCCGGGTGCAACGCGACCGTCGTGGGTGCGTGCTCGTGCAATCGTGAATGAGCCAGAGAACTCCGCAATGGTATTGATTACTTTTTTAAAAACTTTTACTATGGCGACCATGGCGCAGAGTGACACCTTCGGCCGTCCCCAAGATCTTGCCGAACAGAGGGCGCTCTGGCGCAAGCAGGCCAGCGCGATCCCGGGGCTGCTCGGCGGTAAGGCCGTGTGGCTTCGGCTGGTCCTTGAGCTCGTTAAGCAGGTTGGCGAAGGTCGCGCGGTCGGCCTTGACATGAAGCCGGAGTTGTCGTTTGACATCGAGAGCGTCGAACGACGTCAAGGCGGCGCAGCTCCCAGGATGGAGCCCGCGACATGGCGGGCCTACTACGGCTTCCTTCGCGGCCTCCAGCTCGTCGGAAACGCCGCGGACGAGCTTCACCTAACCGCGACCGGCTTGCAGCTTCAGTCCGATCCGACGCCTGCACGTCTGGCGACGATCCTGGCCGACCGCATCAGGCTGTTCGCGGAGGTACTATCGCTGATCGCCGTGGAGCCGCTAACCGTCGACGAGGTTGATGAGCGTATTCGAGCGCGATATAAGCAGTCTTGGAAAAGCAAGGGGAACACTCGTATCCGGATGGACTGGCAGGAGGTTCTCGGCCTGATCGAGGCAGTCGGCAACCGGCGGTGGGGCATCACGCCAGCTGGGCGGACTGTGCTCGTAGGTCGTGTGCTGGTAGGGCCGGAGGCTTTCCGTGCAGCAGCTGTTAGCGTGGCCGAGCTTCCTGAGGCTCCGGCCGAGATTGCTGCTCTTCTGGAGGAATTCTCGACGTCGGCGCGCACGCATGAGTCGCGCAACACCTACAACATTTGGGTGCCGAGTCCGCCGTCGAATCCCAATAAGGTCGAAAATCTCAGAACCATCATGAACGCGACCCTGGGGCGGATTGAACGAAGAGAGCTCTTTTCGTTCATTAGCGAGACGTTCGACCTGAGGCGCAGCAGCGTGGAGTCGATGCTGCCGTTCTTGCGGGCGTCAGGTCTTCTCATCGAGGTGGGTCGCGGGGTTTTTGAGGCCACGCCAGCGGCGAGAGCATGGGTCGAGTCGGGTGAGGACGTAAACTTCTTACGAATCTTGCACGCCCACATGCGATTCGTCGGCGAGATGATCCGTGCGGTGGAAAATGACGTCACTCGAAATGAGATGTACTCTGAAGCTGCCCAATTCGGGTTGAACATTGATAAGTGCCGCTGGATTGCTAGCTTCCTGCTCAACACCGGACTAATCGAGGAGCCGCGCTACGGGAGTCTCCGGGCCACGCCGCGAGGGGCCGCGCTGGCGGCTGAGTTGCCTTTAGCCGACGTGCCGAGCACTCCGCATGGGCGTTCAGCTCAGACGCAGGACGCTCGACGGGTGCCGGATGGAACTCAGCCGCTTCAGGTGAAGCAGGACCTAGCCCGCCTCTCCAGGGACCCTCTGGCCGGAGGCGAAGGTGCCGGCCGGGCTTTTGAGAAAGCCATCTGTGACTCTTTTCTCGCTATGGGGTTCGAGGCTCGCGCGATCGGCAGATCTGGCGACACGGACATCCTTGTCCGATGGCGTAACGGCGACGGTTCACAAGCGACGGCGATCATCGAAGCGAAGGCGCGATCGTCCGGCCATGTTACCCACACCGACGTGAGCGATGTAGCGATCGAAACGCACAAAGGGCGCCATCATGCCAGTTTCATCGCAATCGTTGGTCCCGGCTTCAGCGGTGACACCATTAAGAACATGGCGTCGCAGAAGAAGTGGGTGCTGCTAGACGCCGACCGGTTGGGAACGCTTGCGGAGGCCTCGATCGCCTTGGGGCTTCGGCCGTACGAAATAGGCCAGTTGTTCCTCGTTCCGAACGGACTTTCGGATCTCGACGATTTGATCGCGGACCGCCGGCGGGAGTTGCAAATCGTGTCGTTCCTGCTTGCCAAGCTCGCTGAGGAGGAGAGAGAGGCGGGCGAGGCGATTTCTGCCCGAGATATTTCTCGGGACGGGCGAAGAACGGAACTCCGTCCGAGTGTAGAAGAGATCGTCAATGCGATTGACGTCATGTCAGGCTTGCACGCTGGTGCCCTGCGGCTGGTCGATCCAGCCGACGACCCAAGATTCGCGACGTACGTTCTCGGCGATGCTCTAGCGGGAGCGAGGCGCCTCCGCGCGCTAGCCGACGCCATCGAGTGCCGACCCAGCGAAGCCCAGTAGGCCCTGGTACGCCTGTGAGTCCAGCTCGATGAAGGTGAGACCTCAGGCCGATACCGACAAGCGAACGCCCGCGAGTGAGCCGCGAGCCGCATAACGGCTCCGGCCGGCACCGCTCGGCCGTTGAGATGACTAGTGCGGCGGCGTCGCCCTTGCTCTGCTGTCGGAGCAAGATATGGCCATTGCTTATCGATCTGCGACCGTGCGCGGTCGCAGATCGGCAATGGAGGCAGGCCCGCACACCCCGCGCCGGCCCCGTGCAGACGTTCGGTTGAGTGCGGCCAGGTAGGTGCGGACGATCGGGACCAGTCTCCGGCCCACGCCCAGGCGTAGCTTGACGAACGGCGGTGGGGTGGAATCGCAGGACTACACCTGCTACCGCGCCGCTTCCGCTCCTCGCCGCTGCGCGGCTGCGGTGCGGGTCGGCTTGCTCTCGAATGACTACCGCAGCGCCCGCCGGCGACCGCAACGACGCCAGCAGGTCGGCAGGCGCAAGCTTGGCCGTCCCAGACCAGCGCGGCAGACCGCGCCCGAGCTGGTCTATACCGAGGGCAGTCGGTGGGTACGCGGACGGACCCCACTCAGGCATACGTGGCCGAGACCTCGTACGCCGACAGCCCAGCGGCGCTGGTAGCCCCGGACGCTCACTTGCCGGCAGCGCCCGGGGCGCACAGTGGCGGGTGATGGAAAACGATCAGCCCGCCCCACCCCGGAAGGCCCGGCACCGTGCCCACCAGCGGCCGGCCCGCCCGCACGCGATGCTGCTCCGACTATCGGACGAGGAAAAGGCTGCGATCGACGCGGCAGCCGCAGCCGCAGGCCTGACCCCCACGGGATACGCGGCCAAGGCGGCCGTCGCCGCCACGACCGCCGGCCAAGCTCCCAGCGACGCGATCGGTGACCTGCGAGGCCTGCAGCATGAGCTGTTCGCTGCCCGCCGCGCCGTGGCGATGTTTGGCAACAACGTCAACCAGGCCGCCGCGGCCTTCCACGCCACCGGCCAGCTACCGGACTGGACAACCGACGCCGTCCGCCTTTGTGCCGCAGCGGTGGCTCGGCTCGACGAGATGATCTCCATGATCCACCGGAGACTGCGGTGATCACCCGCGTGCACCGACGCGGCTCGCGGGTCGGCGGACTGCTGCGCTACCTGTGGGGCCCGGGCAAGGCGGAGGAGCACACCAATCCCCACCTGGTGGCCGCCTGGGACGGCGCGGGTCCGTTGACGGACCTGGAGCCCAAGGCCACTGCCGGCGGCAGGCGGGATTTCCGGGCGCTGACGGCGTTGCTCGAGCAGCCGGTCCGGGCGGGCTACCGGCCGCCGAACAAGTTCGTGTGGCACGCCAGCATGCGGCTGGCGCCCGAGGACCGGCACCGGGCCATCAGTGACTCGACGTGGGCGGGCATGGCGGTGCAGATGCTCACCGAGGTCGGGATCGCCACTACCGCGACTGATCCGGGCCTGCGGTGGATCGCCATGCGGCACGCCGATGACCACGTACATATCGTCGCCACGCTGGTGCGCGAGGACGGGCGTACGAACTGGATGCGCAACGACTACCCGCGCTGCGTCAAGGCCACCTACCACGTCGCCCGCCGCTACAACCTGCACCGCCGGGTGCCGCCGGCGGACCGGACCGCCCACTGCCGTCCCCACCCGGTGGAGGTCAGCAAGGCCCGCCGCACCGGCCGCGCCCAGGCACCCCGCGACGAGCTGCGCCGGCGCGTACGCAGGGCGGTGGCCGCAGCCGGCTCGGAGGAGGAGTTCTTCACCCGGCTCCGGGAGACAGGGGTGCTGGTCCGACTCCGACGCAGCAGCACCAACGCCCAGCAGATCACCGGGTACGCGGTGGCGCTTCCCGGCGCCCGGACCGCCGGCGGACAACCGGTGTACTTCGGCGGCGGCCGGCTGGCGCCCGACATGACCCTGCCCAAGCTGCGGCTGCGCTGGGGCACCCCGGCGCCACAGCCGACGGCACCATCGGTCGGCCGCAGCGAACGTGTCGAGGCAATGCGCCAGGCCGCCGATGTCGCCACCGCGGCCGCCGACGACATCCGCGACGCTGCCCGTACCGAACCGGGCCGGGCACAGGCCACCGCGGTCGCTGCGGCGGATGTGCTCGTCAGCTTGGCGTACGCGATGGAGGGTGACCGGCGCGGGCCGCTGCACCGGGCCGCCGAGGTCTTCGACCGGGCGGCCCGGGACCTGTACGGGCGGGTCCGTCGGCCCACCGGCCGCTGCCAGGAGATGCGCGCCATGTCGCGGCTGGTAGCGCTGATGGGCCGCATCTCCGGCGACGACGACGCCATCGCCGCGCTCGCGCTGGTGATGGACCTGGCCCGCCTCGCCGACACCCTCGAGCAGCTGCGCACGGCACAGCAGCGCCTCCACCAGGCCGAGGCGGCCCGGGCCGCGGCCGATGCGTTGCGGCTGGTAGCGGGTGGCTGGCAACTGGCGGTAGCGCTGCCGCTCACTGCCACGCCCATTCCCGAACCGACAGTGGGAGGCGGCCGACGTGTTGGACGTGGCCGCTGAGCAGGCAAGGGAGGTGCACGTGCCGTACCCGCAGCAACACGAGGACCCGATGGCCGAGACCCGCCACCAGTTCCTGCAAGGGCTGGCCACGATGGCAACCGTCGGCGAGGCCGGCGCCCGCTGGGCCGCCGTCGGCATCCAGAACAAGGCCGCCGACCGCGAACGCCAAGCCCGCCGCGACCAGGCCACCGCGGCAGCCCGCCGCGAAGCCGACCGACTGGCCGCCAAGGTACGCGCGGACCGCGAACGAATGGCAGCATCACTCGACGGCGACTGGCTGCTCAACAAGGCCACCTTCGCCGAGGCCGCCGCCGTCTGGCGCACCGCGACAATCCACGCCGGCACCGACCCGGTCGCCCGGCGGGCAGCAGACTTCGCCGAGCAACGACTACGCCAGTTCCGCCCGGACCTGATGGCCGCCTACGAACGCCGCCGGCAGGCTGGCAGCGCCATCCCCGAGGCTATGCGCGCCGCTGCCCAGGAAGTGTGGGAGAACGACGCGCGTGCGGGCTACCGCCAGCACGGTGCTCGCGCCCACGGCGGAACGCGCGACCGTCAGAGGATCACCCCTGACGGGCCCGCCGCTGTGCAGCAGGGTGGCCGTGAGCAGGTCGACGACTTCGACGCCGCCGTCCGGAAGGAGGCCATGACGCTGGCGGAACACGTACGGCCCGAAGCCCTCGACGAGCTACAGCGCCAATGGCGAGCCAACGGCAAACTCCCCGCCGGCGAACCCGTGCAGCTCCTCCGCGACCTCGCCGCAGAGATGAGCCAAGCCATCAGAACCGGTGACGCCTACGGACAGCCCGTCGAAGGCATCCGCCTCGCGCACAGCCAGGTGGAGGAGGCCCTGGCCCGCGACCTGCACGGCAGAGCTGCCGCTGAGCGCGGTGAGGGAGTCCGAGACGGCGGGATGCCGGACGATCCCCGTACCCTGGTTAACGAACACGCGACCGGGGAGACGGCGAGCGTGGTCCACGACGACAACGCCGACCACACCGCCGCCACCGCCTCAGTCCACCACGCCGAGGTCCTCGCAACGCCCGCATGGACGCAAGCCTTCCCCAAGCTGCGCATCGCCCAAGTCAACGCGGTAGTCGTCGCCAAGCAGTCCGCGGCAGCGACCACCGCAGTCCAGATGCGCGGCAGAGCTCGATGACCGCCAGCTCGTCCCAGCAGACCCCCAACGAGGCGCCAACCCAACTCGATGAGCTTGCCGCTGAGGTGGCGAGACTGACGAAGCAGGTTACCGACCTCCAGCAGACCCATGCCGAGCGTGGCCACGCTGATGACGAGGGCGATCAGCCGCCGCTGTACTCCACGGTCGAGGAGTGGATGACCAACTACCTGCTGCCGACCTTCCCGCGTCCGAGCGGCGAGGTCGGCATGACTCGCTGGCACTGGTGCGAGCAATGGTGGCGCCACGACGAGGCGGTCACCCGGTTGACCGCCCTCTGGTATGGCTGGGAACAAGCCCGCCTGCAGATGACCGGCATGCTGCACTGGCTCAGAGAACTCGACCACCAGCTGCCCATCCTGTACGGCGGCGACGGGCCGTTCCGCAACTGCGCCGTGAGCGGCGACCTCGGGGCGGCACGGCACCACTCGTCTCCGGAGATGCCGGCCGAACCTGCGCCAGCGGAGTGGTGGAGTTGGTGGGACTGACACCCGTCGCAGGTGGCGATGTGCAAGCCCGTGTATGGGGTGACGTCCCTGCCTGGTCCGTCAGGTGAGCCTCCTGGTCGACGTGGCTAGCATCTACCCGTGATCGAGGAGTTGGTCAGCAAGGCTTCCGTCGGGGACGATGACGCGGTCGAGGAGCTGTCCGTCATTGCGGACACTGATCCGGAAAGGCTGACGCCGTACCTCGGTTCCCTGCTCGACCGGGACGTGTTGTGGCCGGCGAAGTTGTACCGGGCGGCGGACGTTGAGGTGGTCCACCGCATCGTCGAGCGCATCGACGGCGGCCGGACGCCGGACCGGCTCAACCACCTACTGCTCATCCTGGCGCACTCTGGTCACCCGCTGGCCGAGAGCGCCTTGCGCCGCTGGTCGACGCAGTCGCCGGCTGGCGCGGATAAGCTGTACGTCGGTGCGCTGAACTACGCGCGGGAGGGTGGCTGGACGGTCGACCCGGACGGCCGCCGACGGAACCTGTGCGGCAACAGCGCGTATCGGTGGGTCATGCGCGAGGCTCCGCGCCGCGCGGACCGTCCCACCTGTCCATGGTGCGCGTCGCCGCTGTGGACGGCTGCCGTGCTGGACACCGCGGACCCGTCCGTCGGCGCGGCGCTGGGACACACGGGCTGGTCTGGCCGACTGGTGATCGAGACATGTCATTTCTGCGCCTGCTACACGACGCTGTACAGCCAGGTCACGCCGACCGGTGGCACTGTCTGGTGGACCGGCAACACCCGCCCGAGCTACCTCGGCTCCGCCGAGGCGGAGGATCCGCCGGCGCTGACCCCGGCCCCCGGTGAGGCCCGGCAGAGCCCTTATCAGGCCAGCGCGTGGAATCAGGGCGGCTCGACGCTGGGCGGCCGGCCCGACTGGATACAGGACGCCGAGCACGCCGACTGCCCCGGATGCGGCCAACCAATGGACTACGTCGGTCTGATCGGCGGCGCAGACCTTGACGAGTACGGCGAGGGTGCCTACTACCTGCACCTACACCAGCGGTGCGGGTTAGCCGCAGTGAACTACCAGCAGAGCTGACCACAGTGAGCGCTCGGCCGCGAGCCGTTGTACACCGCTCGCATGTACACCCATGGCGCTGTTGCTCGAGTCGGAGCTACGTCCATGGGCGGATGGCGTCCAGACCCGCCGTCATC
Organism: Micromonospora sp. HB375; assembly: GCF_017872985.1. Classification (NCBI taxonomy): domain Bacteria; kingdom Bacillati; phylum Actinomycetota; class Actinomycetes; order Micromonosporales; family Micromonosporaceae; genus Micromonospora; species Micromonospora sp. HB375. The sequence goes on from NZ_JAGGJO010000001.1 coordinate 2,756,650, forward strand.
AGCGTGCGCCTTCCTGCCACATCTCCTCGGGGTCGGGGTCGGGGTCGGGGTTGGTCGGGGGCTCGGGCGACCTTTCTCGGGCGGAACCTGTTCCACAACACGGTAGATCCGCACTGCGATCCGGGCGAGCCGAACTTGATCGACACGGGCATACCGGATCGGCGCGGACAGTTGCTGGATGCAGGCGCGGGGTTATCGGTAGACGGTCTCTTCCCTTAACGCGCAGCCAGCGGCCGCCACCTCTTCAATCACTATGAAGTCGAGACCGAAATCACCGCTTCCGCCGGGGGATGACGAAGGCCGCCGTTCCTACTATCGCGCCCAGCCCGATCAGCGCCACACCTAGCGCCTCTTGATCACCTCCGGTCACCAGGTTCACCCCGAAGCCGATCAGCACCGTGCCTACCCAGGCCACCGCCACCGCGACGGTCGACTGACGACTCAGTTCGGCGAGGCTCTGCTTCGTCGCCTCAAGCTCACCGGCCAACCGCGCGATCTCGGTCTGTTGAAGGCCGTTGCGCTGCTCGTGGTTCAGTTTGGTTTCGTTGAGTTCGCGTTGACTGCGCTCCAGGCTCCGCCGAATTGTCTCGTGCTGGGCGCGCAGCTGGATGATGGTCTCCTGGGCTTTCCCCTCGGAGAGGGCCAGCACCCGAATCATCGGCTTGTTGTCGACGTAGTCCTCGGGCTCGAACTCGCTGAACAGGTTATCCGAGTCGGCCATGGTCAGGACTCCTTGCCGACCATTGCCTCACGAACCAGGTTGACGTTGTGGCGCATCGTCTTTGTGTGTGGGTGCTGTGGCCCGAGCGCCTGTGTACTACGCCGGAATCCAGATTCAAACACCTTCAGGGCGCGCGGCAGCTCGTCCATCCGCACCAACGTCGTCCCGAGCGTGGCGAGCACGGCGAGGGTGTCCGGATGCTGCGCGCCCAGCACCCGCTCGGCTCGCTCCAAGACGTCGTTGAGCCGTTCCAGCGCCTCGGCCCGGCGGCCCGCCAACACTAGGGCTACCGCCAGATTCTGCTCGATCACCAGCGTACTGGGATGGTCACGGCCCAGGACCCGGGCGCTCTCCTCGTACGTTTCGGTGTACAGCTCGACGGCTCGGGCCAGGTCCCCGGCGTCCTGATAAGAGCCAGCCAGGTCGCTTTGCGAGATTAGCGTATTTGGGTGCTCACGGCCGAGGATTCGCATCGAGGCGGCGAGGGTCTCTTCGTACATCGGGATGGCTCGGTTGAGCTCGCCACGCCGCCGATAGACACCGGCGAGGTCGTTGCGCGTGCGCAGGGTGTCTGGGTGGTCGGGGCCGAGGACGCGAATGCTGTCGGCGAGGGTGCGCTCGAAGATCGCGGTGGCTTCGTCGAGCCGGCCGGTGGATTCCAGGACGCTGGCCAGGTTGTTCTGGGTGCGCAGTGTGTCCGGGTGGTCCGGCCCGAGGACGCGAACCCGGTCGTCGAGGACGTCGCGATAGAAGGTGATCGCCTCCTCCGACCGGCCGAGGTAGACGTACACGTGGGCGAGGTCGTTGCGGGTGCGCAGGGTGTCGGGATGGTCTCGGCCTAGGATCCGCGCACGGTCTTCGAGCACCTCGCGGTAGATGGCCGTTGCCTCCTCGTAGTCGCCAAGGGACTCCAGCACGCCGGCCAGGTCGTTGCGGGTACGCAGTGTGTCGGGGTGATGGGGTCCGAGGATGCGCTCTCGATTCCGCAGGACCTCGACATACTCTTGCCTGGCACGAGACACGTCGCCGACGGCCCTGTAGGCGCCAGCGAGGTTACTGCGTGTGCGCAGAGTGTCCAGGTGGTCCGGGCCGAGGACGCGCCAGCTGTCGGCGAGTGTCCGTTCGTACAGGGAGATCGCCCGCCGGAGCTGCCCCGCCGCACGATAGGCGCCGGCCAGTTCGTTCCGGACCACTTGCGTCTCTGGATGGTCCGGGCCGAGCCGCCGCTCCTGGTCGGCCAGTCGCTGCTCGAGGTCGGGTACTCGGAGGGCCGGGTCGTCGACCGCCGGTGTCGCCGAGGACAGCTCCACCAGTGCCCGATAGAGCCGGTCACGCAGTTCGACGGGATTGCTCACCTCGACCACGTGCGACACCCGGCGCAGATGGTCCCGGAACCCGAGCTGCCGGTCGCCGGCCTCGTCGTCGACGTAGAACCGGCGTGGGACCGGAATGGTCAGATCCTCCCCAAGCAGCACGACGACCAAGGGACGGCTGGCGGCTCTCGCGGCCTCGAACGCCTCGGCAACGCGGGGATCCCAATGGAAGCCCACGATGCAGACCACCGTGTCCGCCCCCGTCGGGGCGACGAGCTCGTGCCCGGCCTGCCGGATCGCCGCTCGGGCGGCCTCAGCGAAGGGGCTGTTGACTGGGTACTCCGCGAGCTCCGGTGCATGGACCAACTGCACCCGCCGCCCCGCGGTGGAGGTTACGCCGAAAGTCGACCGTTCGCCGAACACGTTGTGCTGGACGTTGCTGTCGCCGATTACTACCCCGTGCGCTCCGGTCACTGACACCCGGAATTTCCCATCCGCCACAGCGGACAAGCCTAAGAGGACTGTGGATGCAGCCGGATCCGCTGTTCAGGTGATGCTGCAGGTTTCCGGGACGGTCCGCGTGGTATTCGCACGCTGCGGCCTCAGAGGCTAAGACTGGCCAGCACCCGCTCCGATTTCCTCTAGCAGCGTCGTCGCCCGCGCCACCAGCGCTTTCATCACCGGATTGCCAGCGACGATCACTCAAGTCTCCGCCACCCGCGAAGATGCATCACCATCGTTGGCAGGCATCGCCGCCTCGGCCCGCAATGCCAGATCTAGTTCTCCCACCCTGCCCCGATCGGAGGCCATCAAGCTGATGTCGTTCATCTGTGCTTTCAAGCCTTGCCTGGCTTTGCAGTAGCCGCGAGAGGCGGATGGGGATCGTCCAGCGCGTCTTCAAGGTGCATGAGCGCGACGATCGCGACGGTGTCGATCCCGGCCCGGGTGAGGGTGACGATGCGTCGGCCGACGCGGACCGCCTCGTCCGGGCTCGTCGCCTCGTACAGCAGCGGTACCAGTGCGCGTACCGCAGCGCACCTACCGTCGATGTCCGCCAGCAGGCGGGGATGCCGCTCGATGAGCCGAGCGAACCGGTGCTCGACCACCGCGTCGAGCATCGGCCGCGCTCGCCGCTGCAACGCGGTCCGCAGCTGGGCCCTCCCGTTCGGCGCCTGCAGCAAGTCCGCCGGATCAGCGCCCGCACCGAACTCAGCCACTAGCAGCGGCCCAGGCGCCCGAGGCTGCCGAAGCAGCTGCCAAGCCCGATCTACTGCCTCACGCCCGGCCGGATCCGCATCGAACGCAGCGACGATCCCCTGTGAGGCGCCAGGCAGCTCCTGCAACATCCCGGCTTGGTGGTCGGTCAACATGGTGCCGCAAGGCGCGAGAGCCACCGCGCCTGGTCGGCCCGACCGCGAGTAGGACAGCCACACCGCGAGAACATCCGCTGGCCCTTCAACCAGGACAGGCGTCCATCGCGCATCAAGACGCTCCTGCTGCTCCGCCACCCCAAACAGCAGCCGCCCCTTGTCATAGAGCGCTGTCTCAGGGCTGTTGATGTACTTCGGCACGCCATCACCGGCGCCAGGCCTGGCGCGGCCCAGGAACGCCACTGCGTGCCCAGCCGGATCGCGCACCGGAAACACGATCCGGTCCCGAAACACGTCGACGAGCCGTCCCGCTCGGGTGCCGGTCGCCAGGCCCGCACCGAGCAGCTCGCCGTCAGTGAAGCCCACCGCGTGCAAGTGACGCGTCAGCGAACTCCAGCCGGGTGGCGCGTACCCGATCCGCCAAGGCCACTCCCGTTCCACGAGAGCACCGAGACCGCGACCGACGAGGTAAGCGCGAGGACCGTCGGCGTGGGCGAGCTGGTCGCGGTAGTACGTCACGGCGGCTTCGACGGCCGCGATCAGCCGCTCGGGATCGAGCCCGTGACCGCGTGTCGAGGAGGACGGGGGAGTGAGTCGAGGAACGCCCATGGACTACCTCCGATGTCCAAGCTAGCTTCAGCCGCCCCAAGCCCGCCAGGAGCGTTGCGCCATCCGAACCCGCCGCGCGGCACGCGAGCGCTTCGCATGACGGGTCATCTCGGCCGTGGAAGCGGCGAAGGCGCTGCTCAGCCGTTCGGCGCTCGGCTCGTCGTACCAGGGCAGCAGGTCGAGCATGGCCACCTTGACCCCAGTGGCGAACAGCAGAGCCGTGCCCTTCGGCAACGCCCGGATCCGCGCGGCATCGAGAATCCGCTGGCGCCGCACCGAGGTCTGATACGACGTGCGCCCCTGCCCGTCGCGGCTACGGGAGGCGACGGTGACGTCGTGCTCGCCGACGAGCCGGGACAGGTCTTCGGCGAAGCGTGCGTCGTCGATGCCCGCGCCGACCAGCTTGACCGTGGCGGCGGACCAGAGTGCGTCCATGCCGTGTTCGCCCCAGACGCGGGTGCCTTGGCGGTAGGACTGCAGGATGGTCAGCGGGATGATGCCTCGGCTGCCGAAGTGGCTGTACAGCTCCGGCAGGTCGCGGATTTTGCAGATGTTCGCGGCTTCGTCGAGGCAGGCGACCAGCGGTGGATCGAGCCGGCCTCCGTGTGCTTCGGCGAGGGTAACCGCGGCGCGTAGCACCTGGTCGGTGAGGCCGGCGACGAGCGGCGCGGCGGCGCCTGCGCCGTCCTTGGACAGCAGATAGAGGGTGTCGGTGCTCTCGACGAGCGCCTCGACGTCCAGTGCCGGCAGCGGCCGGTCCGGTGGGGTGACCCAGGCCATGATGGTCGGGTTAGCAAGGCACGCTGCGGCGGTGCGGGCGGTCTCGTAGAGCCCTTCGCGGGTCTCGGGTGCACCGGCTTGGCGGCCGGACATGGCGCGGGCGGAGGCGCCGAAGCCGTGGCTCTTGAGGACGGTGGCCGGCTCGCGGGAGGTGGAGTCCGACAGCCATGCCTGGACCGAGGTCAGTGTGCGGCCTTCGATCGCGGCGGCGAGGATCAGGGAGGTGAGCAGGTCCAGCGCTCCCTGGATCCAGAAGTCGTCGCTGCTGTGGGAGTTGCGGACCTGCTGGACGAAGTGGTTGGCCAGCCGGTGGGCGTCCTCGACGTCCTCGACGGCGGCGAGGGGGTTCCACCACCAACCCTGCGGCACGTGGGCGATGGACTGCGGGTCGAACACCCACACGGTGCCGCGCTCAGCCCGGGCGGTGGCCGTGGTGGCCCACAGGTCGGGCTTGTTGCTGGTAGCGAGCGCGGCCCCGGGCGCGTTCAGAATCGACTGCACGGCCAGGGCGGTTGTCTTGCCGGCGCGGGGCGCCATCACCGCGAGGATGACGTCCTCCCAGGAGGAGTAGAGCCGAGGCCCCGAGCCGCGCCGGCGCCGGTGTGCGCCGAGCACGACCCCGGCCGCCACAGCCGAGATCTCCTTCACCGGCACGCCGGCCAGGCCGGGTCGCAGGCGTTGGGCCTTGGTGGCGACCGCCGGCAACGTCATCGCCCGCACCTCGGGCGGGCCTGCCAGCGACGGCAGCGGGTCCTCCGCGTGCGGCCTGCGACCCTGCCACCACACCGCCGCTACGGCGACCACACCTATCAGCATCAGCAGCAGCAGCGCGTAGACGACACCGACCGTGGTGGGGGAAACCCCGGGCCACAACGCGGCCCATTCGGCGCGCAGCAGGTGTTCCAGATACGCGGACCCGAAGCCGGGACCACCGGCGGGATGCCCGGTCACGGCAGCGGCGATCCGCCCCGCCAACCAGGACAGCCACATCAGCGCGATCACCGCCCACGCCAGGCCGAGCAGCAGGAGCGGGGTGAGCGGGCCGCCGGCGGTTCCGCGGGGCTCGACCGGTCGGGTGTTCATGGCTGCACCTGCCGGATTGCCGCGTCGGTGTCGTAGAGCTCCCACTCCTCGCCGACCAGGGTCAGCGACACCGGCAGTCCGTTGCGCTCACCGGTTTTGATCAGGTACTTGCCCCGGCCCGGGTGCACGGAGCCGGCTAACCAGGCCTCCGGCGCGGCCCAGGACGCCACCAGCTCCCGCTCTGGGCCGGACAGTTTGATGACGTCGTTGACGCGGTTCAGCTCGCGCGGCGGCAGCCCGGCGAGGATCTTGATGGCGGACCGTTCGATGAAGCCCTGCGCCTTGGCCCGGTCCTCGGGCGTGGGCAGCGCGTCGAGGTCGGCCAGGGAGTGGGTGACCATCACGCTGGCCATGCCCCGCTGCCGGTTGAGTCGGGTGAGCGCGTCGGCGTGCTCGACCAGCCCGGACGCGCCTCGGAGCGCCCGCCACAGCTCGTCCATGACGCCGAGGTACTGCCGGCGCGGCGCCAGCCCTTGGTCGGCCAGCGCGGAGGCGGCGTCAACCATGCCGAAGCCGTACGCCCAGGTGCACAGCATCGCGGCAGCCACAAGTTGGTCGCCGGCGGCGGCGACCTGGGAGATGTCGACGCTGACGGCTGGGGCGTCCAGATCCAGCGGCCTGGTGGTCGGGCCGTCGAACACCCCGCGCAGGCTGCCCTCACACAGCAGCGCCAGCGTGGGCACGAGCTGGTCGACGCGGCGGCGGTACTCGCCGTCGGTGCGCGCCCGGGCCGCGGCGTGCAGCTCGTCGGCGCCGGCTTCGACCAGGCCGAGCACGTCGGCCACCGTCGGGTCGCGGTCGAGACGATCAGCGAGTACGTCGATGGCGCGCCCGAGGATGATCTCCTCGGTGTTGTTCAGCGCCTGTCCGCGTACGAGGGCACACAGCGCCAGCAGCAGCGACATGCGCCGCCCGCGGATCTCCAGCCGCAGTTGGCGGGCGTCGGCGGTGCCCATGCGGGCGAGTGCGCTGCCCAGCGGGCCGGAGTCCAGCGGGTTGAGCCGGTCCAGGCCGCGCCCGATCCGGATGACCTGCCCGCCGAGGTGCTCGACGAGCCGGGTGTAGTCAGGCTTGGTGTCGCCGAGGATCAGCGCGCTGGTGCCGAACCCGGTCATGCCGGTGATGAGCCGTTTGACCACGGTGGACTTCCCGACGCCGGGCTGGCCGAGGACGAACACCCCCGGGTTGGTGATGAGGCCTTCGCGGAGCCATTCGAGGGGGTCGAGGCAGACGACCTCGCCCCACAACATGTGTCGTCCGATGGGCACGCCGATGGTGGGTGCTCCGGATCCGGCGACGAAGGGGAACAGGCCGCACAGCTGGACGGTGGTGCCCTGGTACTCCATGCCGGGAGCGATGTGGCTCGCCCGGCCGGCGCCGGGCGCGCGCACACCCCAGGCAGGAGCGGTAGCGGTGCTCTTCATCGAGTTTCTCCTGGTGATGTCAGTGGGGCCACTGGCGGGCCAGCTGCGGCGGGCACACGCCGCACGGCAGCGTGGTGGCGAAGCCGGCGGCCTGGCTGGCGTGCAGCCGCCGTAGCCGGATCTTGGCCACGTCGGCGCGGGACTCGACGTCGGCGACAGCCCGCCCCAGGTTCTCGGTGGAGACCACGGTGGTGGTGACGAACAGCGACATCAGTCCCACCCCCGAGCCGGTCGCCTCCTCACGTGCGGTCTGCAGGGCCCGTTCCCGGTCGGCGTGGTCGCGGGCGGACTCGTCGCGCTTCTGCGCCCGGTGGTACGCCGCCCGGAACGCTGCGGCGTTGACCTCGCTCTCGACGATCCGCGCGGCCTCCCCGGCGGGGAAGGGCCGGTAGAGCAGCGACACCCGCTTCGGGTACGGGCCGGGGGCGAGTAGCCGGGCGAGGACGTCGGCGTGCACGTGCTGACGTGGCGCCTCGTGCCACGCCCACGACACGGACGTTCCGGAGTCGTGGACGTACCGGTCGAGGTGCTCCTCGGCCATCACGGGTCCGGCGCTGTCCCAGTCCACCCACCGGCCCAGATCGAGCCCGGGCGTCGCCGCAAGCCGCGCGATGTCGCCGCGGGCGGCCGGGTCGAACGCCGTACGCACGGTGGCCGAGATGGTGTCGGCGCTGGCGCGGTCGAGCACGGTCAGGCCGCAGCTGCCCAGGGAGTCCTGCAGGCCCGGCAGGGTGCGGCTGATCTCGTCCAGGGCCTCGTCGAGGTTCTTGGGCTTGCTGGGGGAGGCGCCGGGCTTGAACGTCACAGACACCCGGGTCTCCACGTCGGCGGCGGCCGCCGGGGACACCTCCACCAGCCGTTGCAGCACCCGCCGGGCCGAGGCCGGCCCGTGCGGCACGATCCGCCGGCTGACGTGGTCGGCCAGCCGGGAGCCGGGGTCCGGCGCGGTGTCCACGGTGACCGCGACGTGGTCGACGATCGGCAGGTAGCCCAGGTTCGCCAGCCATCCGCCCCAGTTGGCCACCCATGCCGCGCTGGCGTCCGGGTCGGCGAGCCAGGTGGAGGTGGCCGCGCAGCGCAGCGTCACCGTCATGGTTCCCAGCCGCCGGTTGTAGACCACCGCGTACCCGCCGCCGCTCTCGTCGCCAACGGTCAGCAAGGTGGTGGGCGCGAGCACGCCCGGCAGCTGCCAGGCATGCTCACCGGCCACCATCACCCCGGAGCGGTACGAGGTGTAGCCGCGGCTGGTACCGACCAGCCATCGCACGCGCTGGGCGAGCCCGGCCGACAGCGGCACCCCGTCCCACCGCAGCACCAGCAGCGCTACCAGCAGCGCACACGGCCCGGCGGTAACGGCCACCGCCCGCAGCCCGAGCGAGCCAGAGACGATCAACGCGGTGATCGCTACGAGGACCGTGAACGTCTGCATCGGCCCGAGCCCGAACAGACCCATGCCGCGAGCGCGCCGCCAGCCGCCGTACGTGCGTACCTGCGCTTGATCGCTGCTCACGACGGCGAGCTCCCGTCCCGCATCGCGGAGCCGGCGGCGTTCGCAACGCCCTTTGCCACCGCGGTCCCGGCCTGAGCGGCCAACACGGTGCCGATGACCACCGGTGCCGCCGGCCCGGTCGCCGCCCCCGCCGCACCGGCCCCGGCCATCCCCCCGGTAGCGGCGCTACCACTGGCGGTAGCGGCAGTGCCGCTACTGGCCGGCCCTGTGGCTGCGGACGTTGCTGGCCCGGTCATGATCTTCGGCGCGCTACCGCTCGTACCTCCGGAGCCACTCGTGGGTGCGGGCGCCGAGGGGACCGTTACCGCCCCGCTCGGGCCGCCGCCCCCGCCGCTACCAGGTCCCCGCGAGTCGAGGTAGCGGGCGTGGTCGCCGGCGTTGTGGCCACCGACCGCCCCGCGCACCGACGACGCGGCGTGCAGGCCGGCCGCCGCGCCGGCGCCGGCTATGCCGAGGCCGCCGCCTGCGGAGGCGACGCCGCCGGTGAAGGTCGTGAAGAACTTCATCAGCGCGGGCAGGGCGATCACCGACAGGGCGAGCATGCCGAGGCCCATCAGCCAGTCGCGCCCGTTGCCGCGCATCATCACGAACGAGGTGGCGTATACCGACACGGCCGCCGGCTTGTACAGCGCGAGCGCCAGCGACCAGCCGAGGGTCTTGTGCAGCCACTGGCTCGTGCCTCGGGTGACGGATCCGGCTGCGGCCAGTTGCAGCAGCCCGGCCAGGATGACCACCGAGCCTTCGCGGAAGACCATCAGGATGGTCTGCACGACGGCGGCGAGGATGACCACGACGCCGACGAGGATCATCACGAACGGCGCGACCGCCGCGCCGGGAAGCAACACCCCGCCGAGCGCCGTGGTCATCGCCTCGTTGGGCGGCTTGTTGGACTCTTTGAAGAGCGCCTCGTTGAGCAGCCACATCGAGTAGCTGTCCCCGGCCTTGAGGACCAGGTGGGTGCCGGCGACGCCGATGCTGCCCCACAGCGCGGTGTTCCAGACTCCCCGTACGGCCTGCAGAAGCGGCTCACCCCGGCGGCTGACGACGATCGTGATGCCCTGCCAGACCAGACCGCCGACCAGGACCAGGATCGTCAGCGGCAGCATGAATCCGCGCAGCTGCTGCGCCGGACCGCCTGCGGAGTTGCACTGGGCCATCCAGTCGGAGGCCCACTGCCCCGGGTCCGAGCCGGTGGTCGGGCACAGGTTGTTCGACGGGATCAGCGTCCAGCTGGTCAGTAGGCCGGCGACCCACTCGATCCCTTCCCGGACCGCGTTGGCCAGCCCGTCGAGGATCGCATTGACCATCGAGTCGCGGACCGAGGCACCCGGGTTGACACCGCCGACAATGACGCCGGAGCAGGTGGCGGGCAGGAACGGATTGCAGAGCGGCATCAAGTCACCCACCTACGGTAAAGGGAAGGAACGTCGCGGTATCGGCGTCCGACGCCGCCATCACGGTCTGCTCGAACGTCCCGCCGGCGGGCGCCAGCAGCGCCCAGTCGGAGCCGGTCCAGCGCACGCGCACCTCGGCGACCACCAGCAGGGGTACGCCGTTGGCGCCCGGCGCCTCAGTCAGCAGCCCTACGGCCGCCTCGTCATCGCGGTAGCTACCGATGCGGTAGCCCCGCAGGATGGCGGTCAAGCGTCCGAGAGGCTGTCCGCTCAGTTGTGCGCGGAGCTCGTCGTACGCCTGCGCGACCTGGACCCGCATCGCGGCCGCATGCGGCCCGACCACCTGGTCGCGCAGCGTCGGCCCGAAGACGGCCGGGCCGACCTGCGGATTGATGCGTACGACGATGTGCACGGCAGCGAGCACCGCGCCTACCTGGTCGTGCGCGAACCCGCGCGCCTGCCCTCCGCTGGTGATGCGAGGACCGGAGCGGCTCGACACGGGCACCGAGACACCCGCCACGTCGACCCATTGCATGTCGCTCGGTAGCCTTTCCTCGGCGTCGACGGACGAGAGGACGGCCGGTTCCGCCCGCTCCGACGGTGAACCGACAGGTCGGTCCGCGGTCGCGCCGGCCACCAAGGCGATGGTGACGGCGGCGGCCGTTGCCGCAGCAGCCAGACCGATGGCGGTGAGCCGGCGGTGAGTGGTGCGGCGGGCATGGCTGATTACGTCGTAGGTCATGGCTTAGCCCGGCAGAACCGCGCCGACCACGACCGCCGCGACCGCCCCGCACGTGAGCCCCGCCAACACCCACGGGATGCCGGCGGCACCATCGGCGGCGAACGCCGAGCGGTTACGACGACCGACGGCCATCATGATCCCGCAGACGAGCAGGCCGCCGACCCCGGCCACGACGAGGATCCACTTCATCCAGCCGATGAACAGGTTCCCGGTCGTCTCCAGGCCGGGCGGAGCGGCAGGGCCGGGGTTCGGCGGGGCGGCGAAAGCATCAACTGCAGCCATAGCGAGGTGAGCAAACACAGCAGTCTCCTGACAGTCGGGACGCCCTGGGCGGGCATCTGCCAGGGACCCTGACCAGGAGCTGCTGACGGCAGAGTTGACGCCGGAGTGGCCGCCTCCGCTACCGCATCGGTCAGTGGCGGCTGGCAGCGGTAACGGTCCTGGAGGCTCGGCACGGTCGTGCCATGAACGCGCTAACACGAGTCGGAGCGGCAGTGATCACGGCCTTGGCCGATACCGGCTCCGCCGCCGAGAGAGAGCCGACACCGACCGAGCTGAGCCACAGCGGAGTCTCGGTCGTTCCAAGGCAGCGGGCGTACCGGGTGAGCGCGACCCCGTTGGGCGAAGGTGGCTGGCGCGGCTGGACCGAGCACAGCGTCGTTGCCTGTGTCCTGCGCCGCGGGGAGCCGGACGATCTCGGCTGGCGGGTCGCCGGCTATGAAGTCCGCCAGGTCGGTATGTGATGACCCGAAGCTGGTTGATCCTCGCGGGCGGGCTCATTGCCGTCGTGCTGGCGTCGGTGGCGCTGGTCGTGATGGTCCCGGTCTCGGTACTGATCGCCACTCCCGCCATGGCGTGCACCATCGGCCCGCTCGGCGCCTCACCCGGCGCGACAGCGGGGTGGGCTGGTGATGGCCAGTGGGCCCCGGAGCAGGTGGGCAATGCCGCCACCATCGTGACCGTCGGCGCCGAGATGCACGTGCCCCGCTACGGCTGGGAAGTTGCCGTCGCCACCGCGATGCAGGAGTCCAGCCTGCGCAACCTCGGCCACCTCGGCGCCGACAACGACCACGACTCAATCGGTCTGTTCCAGCAGCGCCCAAGCCAGGGCTGGGGGACACCCGAGCAGATCCTCGACCCGCGGTACGCCTCCCGGAAGTTCTACGAGCGCCTGAGTGATGTCGACGGATGGCAGACGATGCCCCTTACCAAGGCCGCTCAGGCCGTGCAGCGCTCGTCGTTTCCTGACGCGTACGCGAGGTGGCAGTCGGAGGCCGAGCAACTGGTCGCCGTGATCAGCGATGGACTGGGCATCGTCTGCATCAGCGACGGCGGTGACGGGATGCCGCCCTTGGACGACAAAGGTCTCCCGGAGGGCTTCGTGTTGCCAGCGGACCCGCAGCTCCGGGCCGTGGTCTCGTTCGCGCTTGCCCAGCGCGGCAAGCCTTATGTCTGGGGTGCCGAAGGACCCGACAGCTACGACTGCTCAGGGCTGGTGATGGCCGCTTGGGCCAAGGGCGGTGTCCGGATCCCTCGGGTGACCGCAGACCAGGTGCACAACGGCGCTGCTATCCCGTCATTGGCAGCGATGAGGCCCGGCGATTTGATCTTCATCCCGGGCTCCGATGGCACGATGTCCCGGCCCAGTCACGTCGGCATGTATATCGGTGTCGATCGACAAGGTCAGCAGTACCTCGTTCAGGCGCCCAAGACCGGCGATGTCGTGAGAGTCATTGCTGTCAGTAACTGGAATCAGCAGGTCGCTTCAATTCGACGGCCGCGATGAAGGGATATAGGCGCCAACAACCAAGATCGTCGGTGCCGTCTTGGCGAGGCTATAGGGGATCCCTTCTCCAGTGAATCAGACACTTGGGGCGATTCGCCTGTAGATGTGTCGGCAACTTGGCAGTGCCACGGGGGTGCCACCCTGCTCGGACCTAGATAAAATTCCTCCCGCTGCCTGATGCTACCTTGGGAGGATGGCACAGCCATGCCAAGCGAAGAGCAAGTCTTCGAGGCCGAGGTCCTGCGGGTTGCGAGGGCACTCTTCGGAAAGTCCAATCCCTTCCAAGGATCTCAGAACGTCCATGGGCGAGAGCGCGACGGGATCTTCGAGAGCCCGGACGCGGTTGTCCTAATTGAGTGCACGGTCTCCGGCCGAAAAGACAAGGCGGTGTCGGACGGCTTAAAGCTAGCTAAACTGTGTGAACAGTATGGCAGAACACACCCTCTGAAACTCATCAAGGGATACTTCGTCACGAAGGACGAGCCGAGCAGTGAGCAGCGAGGAGCCATCCAGCGACTTAAAGCTCCAGTGGTAGCTTGTAGTCTTAAGCAACTGCGGGCCCAGCTGATCGATTCGCAGGAGTACATTTCGTTGCGGCCGAACTACGCGTTTGGCAGTGCACGCCACCCGGTTACAGGAAAGCTAAATCCCCACGAGCAGTACGTGTCGCTCGAGTTCGCGGAAATAGAAAGCAGCCGACTTTGGTCGGCGCGGGACATAGTAGAAGGAATTACTGACGGTCGTTGTATAGTCTTGACTGGCGATTATGGGGCCGGCAAGAGCATGACTGTTCGCGAAGTATTCCGAGACCTTTCAGGGAAGCATCATCGGGGTGATTTTAAGTTCCCAATCGCGCTGAACTTGCGCGACCACCAGGGTCAGCGAGATCCTGAAGAGGCGTTGGATCGACACGCTAAAAAAATCGGCTTCGGAAGTGGATCTCAGCTTGTTCGCGCGTGGCTGGCAGGTGACGCTCACCTCCTGCTTGATGGGTTTGATGAGATAGCAACGCCGGGGTGGCTAGGAAAAGCTAACGGCTGGAAAGACGTCCGCAGACTGTCGACCACACTCGTTCGGAAGTTCATTGAATACACGCCGCCCGGCAGCGGAATATTCATAACAGGTCGAACTCACTTCTTCGACAGCTTTACCGAAGCTCGATCGTCGCTGGGGTTGCCAACCGATGCTTCCATGCTGAGCACAAGCGACTTCAATGATGAACAAATAAAGTTGTACTTGACGCGGAATCACTGGGGTGAGCAGTTGCCTTCATGGCTGCCATCACGCCCACTACTTCTCGGCTACCTGGTCGTGAGCGGATTGCTCAAGGAGGCGCTCGACGTAAGCGGTTCCTCATCGGCGGCCCTGGGTTGGGATGTGCTCCTCGACAAAATCTGCGAGCGGGAAGCGCGGAACTCCGATCAGCCACTGATAGATGGCCCAACCATTCGTCTCTTAATCGAACGTCTCGCTACTATGGCAAGGGCTCGGCTGGACGGGATGGGGCCCCTATCGCCCTCAGATATGACCTCCGCGTTCGAGTCTGTTACCGGAGGTTCTCCCGACGAGGGATCTCAGCAGATCTTGCAAAGGCTTCCCGGTCTTGGCGTTCAAGACGAAAGCGATGGATCGCGGCATTTTATTGATGCCGCCCTGGCTGACGCTGCTCGCGCTGGCGACATCGTCCGGTGGGTTTCGGACTATCAAGGAAATCGCGAGGCGCTTCGGCTTAGAGGTACCGCGACTGTCATGGAGCAGCTCGGAGTCGATGTTGCTACGCGAAAATTGCAGGAGTCGGGGGTCAGGGCGAGCCAAGCCGGCGCTGCCGCAGCCTTGTGTCAGCGAGATGGCGCATCCGACGCGGTGCTTCTTGACATCATCCAGGTGGGAATGGCTTTAGGCGAGTTCAAAACACAAGCGCAACTCGCCGTAAGTGACTTGCTGATTCCGCACCTGACTGTCGGCCCTGAGACTGATCTTAGTGAGGTCACTTTCTCTGACTGTATCGTGCAGTTGCTCGACCTCACCGACTATGATGGCGAAATTCCGATGCCGTCGTTTGTCCGGTGTTCGTTCGGCCTCGTCGAGGGGCTCGCATCGGCGTCCGCACTCCCGAGTGACCGCTTCAGCGATTGTGACTTCGAACAGTTCGACCTTGCAACCAGAACTACGCAGGGCATACTTGGAATGGTCTCGCTGAACCCCTCGCAGCGAGTGGCACTAACAATCCTGAAGAAGCTTTACGCCCAGCGGGGGACAGGGCGGCGCGAGCACGCGCTATATAGAGGGCTCGATGACAAGCATCGAGGTCTAGTGCCGAGCGTCCTTGATAGCCTCGTCTCGAGTGGCCTAGCCGTGCGTGCTAAGCAGTTGAGCAACAAGATCGTTCTGCCAACCCGAGGACAGGGTGTTCGAGTCAAGCGACTGCTGGAGGCGCCAACCCAGTCGCAAGAAAGCTTCTTTATCGAGCTGTGAATACTAAGGGTCTCAATTTGCAGAGGCTATTATTTGCACTTTTGCAGCGCAATGCGGGCTGAGGGGTAGGCGTAATCGCTGGTTGTAAGCTTGTCACTGCGACGATATCCCGAGCTCGATGGCCTCATCAGGGCTACTCTCCGGACGCTGCTGCTGCTCGCGTACTAGATCAATCGATCGCTTGGCTTCCCTGCGGCCCGAGTTCTCTGATCTCGTAGCCGTCGGGGTAGGTCTTGGTCCTGATGCCATCGGCGAACAACGGCGCCTTCGGCGGGGCCCCAAACCGCTGCTGCAGTCGGGCTCGCACCTTGAGCGCCAGGTGTAGGCCGGCCCGGACCGGCCACACCGGCGCGTCAACCCGGGTCGCGTGCCGCAGCCGCTCGTCGTACATGGCGCTGACCAGTTCGTTGCCCAGCGGCGCGAGAAGCCGGGGGACCCGGCCGAGCAGCAGCGACCGGGTCGCGCGCTCGATCACAGCAGCATCGTCGTTAGGCGTCAGGTGAGCGGCGTCGTACGCGTCGAACCAGACCTCACACTCCTCATAGGAGCTCGGGATCTCGGTGATGCCCATCCGCCGGCCCAGCTCCCGGTAGAAGAGGTAGGTCGCCCGCCGCTCGTGGCAGCAGGGCCGACGCCAGCCGTACCGTTCGAGCCACCGCGTCGGAATGACCACCAGGCAGCCGAGGACGTAGAGGTAGTCCTCGTTGGGGATGTTGTACGGGCGGTGGATCTGGTTGACCCGGCGCAGCGCGTCTCGACCGCGCGGCTGGTCGAAGCCGTTGAGCACCATCTCGTACATCAGCAGGCCGGTGTCGTCGATGCGCTTCTGCGTGCGCTCGGTCAACTCCCCGGTGCCGACGTGCACCGCGGCGATGGCCGGGATGGAGAACGACCGGTTGAACGCCAGGTTTAGCCCCAGCTTCATGTCCCACGGGAACTCCAGCCGCAGCGTCGTCTGGTAAATCTCCAGCCAGTCACGCTCGGGATCCAGCGTGCGGATGTGGGCCAGGTTGGCGTAGCGCTTTCTCATCGTGGGGCTTCTCCAACCCGGGAGGTCGGGGCATCCTGGGCGGCCGCGAGCCGGGCCGCGACGAGCGTCCGGGCCACTACGGGGGATCGGGTGTAGGCGGTGGTGACCTGGGCCAGCCATCCGATCTCGCCGGCGTAGCCGCCTTCCGGGCGGTGCAGCTCGTCGGTCGGCTGGGGGACCGCGGCCATGAGTCCGGCCCGGTGGCGGCGCAGGGCGCAGGCAAGGTGGGCCGCCTCGACGTTGGCTCGCTGCTCGTCAGCACTCATGCCGGCCTGCTCGGCGAACTGCTCGGCCAGCTCCGTCACCTTGACGTCCATGTACGGGCGAAGCGCCAGTCGGCCGTCGCGGATCTCGGCCACACGCCGGGTCAGGGCGTAGTCGATGTCGCGGGCGGCGCCGAGCGGACGCCGCAGGCTGGGGTCGAGTTCGAGCTCCGGCAGGGCGGCGACGAGGTCCCGCCACAGCGGTTCGAGCTGGCGGTACGAGCGGTAGTCGTCCCAGCGTCGGGTGATGGTGAAGATCGGGCCCCACGCCGGCATGGTCAAGCCGATCATCATGAGTAGCGCGCCGATGGTGACTAGGACGGAGGCGATCTCCCGCTCGCCGGCCGGCTGGTAACCGAGCCAGTAGGCGACGAGGTAGACGATCTTGTTGGTGCTGTAGAGCAGCGCGAACGCGGCGCCGACCGCGGTGAGGCGGAGACCGCGGCGCAACCATGGCCGCCCGCAGATGCGGGCGAATCGCCAGCACAGCCGGGCGATGTCGGTGCAGTAGGCGAAGAAGCCGACCAGCATGAAGATCAGCAGGTACGCGGTGACGGCGGGATCCCGCGCGTACTCGACGGTCAGGAGCACCGGCTCGTCGTAGGTGAGCGTGTAGGTGAACAGGGCGACCATGACGAGGAAGGCGCTGCCGGTGACCCACACCCAGATCCGGCTGCGGGCTGCTGCCTTCGCTGGCGGTAGGGACAGGTGAAGGAGCATGTTCTCGGCGCTCGCGGCGATCGTCATGGCGCAGCCGTGAGACATGACCTTGGCCAGGTTCGACAATCCGGACGCCGAGTCGATGCCCGCCGCGATGGGCGGGATGGCGAGCGTGATTCCGGCGGCGAAGGCACCGAGCGCCACGCAGATCGCGCCTCGGACCTGGCTCGGCTGGCGTCGCTGGAGCCGCAGCATGTAGCCGAAGGCGAGCCAGCCGGCGGCCGCGCACAGCGTGTACAGGATGGTGTCCATCTCGGCTACCAGTCAGGGTGTTCCAGCGAGTGCCGCAACCGGCCGTACAGCTCGGTGTGCCGGCTGTCCAGCGGCGAGTCCTGCTCGACCATCCGGCCGGCGCGTGCCCGTCGCAGCAGCAGCGAGCCGATCATCTCGGCCTCGCGCTCCTCGGCGGCCGCGTAGTTGCTCCGGCCGAGGCTGCGCTGGACCAGTTGCGGGTCCAGATCGGGCAGGAGCAGCCGGGAGGCTTCCGGGTCCAGGATCTCGGTCGTCTGGTGGCCGGCGAGCAGATGCCCCAATTCGTGACCGATGATCAGCAGTTGATGCAGGGGAGAGGTGTCCTGCTCGAAGAAGATGGCGTCGAAGTCGCCGGTCGGTACGCACATGCCGCAGACCGTGAGGGCGGGGAGCCGGATCGGCACCAGATGGATGGGTCGGCCACGCCGCTCTCCGAGCAGGTCGCACAGCCGCTGGATGTCGAACGGCTTCGGTATCTCCACCTCCGCGGCTATCTGCTCGCAGCGCTTGCGTAGTCGGTGCAACTTCACGTCTGGTTTCCCCCGCTCGTCGGCGTACTGCCACCGAAGGATCAACACGGCTATCTGCGACCGTCTGGCGCGGTGTTGGTCTCGTCCGGGCCGGCCGCTTCGGCGACGGCGCGCAGTCGGGCGACCATCTGCTCGATGAGCTGCGTGTCCCGCGCTGACAATCCGTTGTCGGCGAGTACCTGGCGCAGCGCCACCTGCTTGACGTCCATCCGACGCAGCTCGCTGAGCAGCGTGATCTGTTCCTGTATCCGTCGTGCCGCCGCGTCGTCGACGAAGTAGCCGGAGCTCACGCCAAAGGCGGCGGCCAGGGCGCGGACGTGGGAGGTGCGGGGGTCGCTGGCCACGCCGCGGCGCAACTCTCCGATGTAGGCCGCGCTGATCGAGACACCGGTCTCGGCCGCAGTCGCGTTGATCTTGTCGGCGATCTCCTTGTTGGTGTACCGGCGGTCGGGCTCATCGGACTCGCCGAGTTCCTCAGGGGTCGGCCGAATCCGGTCGAACAGGTACTCCAGCCGGGCGGCCAGGGTGTCGAGGGATGGCAGCTCCTGCTCCACATGCCGATCGTCGACCATGACTCATCACCCTCCAGCGACTAAACGACAGTGTCGCAGATGCAAGCGCCTACAAAACAGATGTTGACACATGCACGGAACGTGAGCGTATGCTCGCTCCTGTTTGGAGCAACGGGCGTTGAGTCACGATGCAATCCGCTCAACACCCGTTGCGTTGGCTGGTCAAGGCGATAGTTGGCCAGCCACAAGGGGGGAGTCTATCGATGTCGGGAGTGAGGCTTTTCGGCCCGACGCTCGGAGGGGGACGCTGGGCTGCTCGGGCCGGTCAACGATCCGGACCGGGCACCCCAGAGTCAGTCGCCGCGCTCGCGGCAACGAGCCGCTTCTCCGCATCTGCCGGCAGCGTAGCCGCGACAGGAGCCCGAGCCGCGCGTCCGTCACCAACGGGAGGCATCACGTTGACCGCAACGGTAAGCAGGATCCGGCGGGCTGACGTCCGCGTTACCGCCTGGCTCGCCGTCATCGTCGCCGGCGTTGCTGGCTGCGGTAACGACAAGCCAGACGCGACACCGAGCCCCACGACGTCATCGTCGTCTGCAGCGCCCTCGTCGACGGCCGGCGCCGAGAACACCGCAGCCAGCGCGGCCGCGTTGGCGGCCTACCGGAACTACGTTCGGGCCTACGTCACCGCGTCGAATAAGGGTGACTACAACGCCAAGCTCGACAGGTTCGTGGCCGACCCGGCGTTGCCGACCGTGCGCCAGGACCTGCTGATCAAGTTCCAGCAGGGACTCGTCACGGAAGGCGAACCGTCCTCGACGCCCGCCGTACGCAGCGTCGACACGAGCCGCCGTCCCTTCAGCGCCGAGATCGAGGACTGCTTCGACACCGGCACGTGGGACGTGGTCTCCAAAAAGACCGGCGAATCGGTACGGACCGAAGGTCAGGCCACGAGGTACGTGGTGACCGCCAAGGCGGAGTTGTTCGACGACGGCCAGTGGCGCATCCGGGAGGTCAACGCCCAACGGGAACGGCCATGCTGACCCGGAGGATCGTGGCCCTGCTCCTGGCGGTCGGCGCCGGCGCGCTGCTGGCGCCCGACGTCGCACACGCCGACTACGAGCACTGCGATGCGCTGGGCAACTGCTACTGGGTGGTGGAGAAGCCGGGCACCGGAGGCGGCGGTAACGACGGCGGTGGTGACAGCGGCGGCGGCGCCGGGCAGGGCTGCCGCTACGAGGGACAGACCGTGCCGTGCGTGGTCGACAGCTTCGGGGTGTGGGACGGGTCCTGCTACGTCAGGCGGATTCCGCCACCACCCGGCGGTCGGACCGATGGCTATTGGAGCATCCGCACCTGTGGTGTCTACGGCGGCATCGCCTCGCAGACGACGGCCTGGTCGCCGGAGCCGCCCGCCGGCATCCTGCCCAGCTACCAGGAGTTGGCGCAGCGAGCTATCGCCCAGATGAACCTCGACGGTCCCGACATCGGCATCGCCCCGCGCACCGACGGCGCCGGCCTCGTCGGCCTGCCGATCTGGCTCTGGAATAGGGCCAGCCCCAACACCTGGGGACCCGTCACCCGGACAGCCGCGGTGCCGGGACGGTCGGTCACCGCCACCGCCCGGGCGCAGAAGGTCGTGTGGGACATGGGAGACGGCCAGTCCGTCACCTGCACGAAGCCCGGCACCCCATACCAGCCTTCGTTCGGCAACAGGCGGTCGCCGGACTGTGGATACGACGGCTACCGCCAGCCGAGCAGCACCCAGGCAGGCGGCCGCTACACGGTCACGGCCACAACGACGTGGCTTGTCACCTGGAGCAGTGGGGGCGGCAACGCCGGCTCACAGTCCATCGACCTGTCCTCCACCACCACGATCGACATCGACGAACTGCAGGTGATCACCTCATGACCAGTGCGCCGTCCAAGGCTGGCCGCACCGCCTCGCCGGTCACCGCCCCGTACGCCGTGCCCCGCGTCGCGCCACAACGTCGGTGGCGGCCGGCGCTGGTCTGGCTGGCCGTGGCGCTGGTCGCCGCCGGCGGGCTGATCGCGGTCGCCGTGCTGCGCAAGGTCGGCACCACAGCGGAGTACCTGGCGGTGAACACCACGGTGGAGGTCGGCTCGGCCATCGAGCGGTCGGACCTGAGCACGGTGCGGATCACCGTCGACCCGGCCCTCAAGCCGATCGAGGCGAGCGCCGCCGACCAGATCGTCGGCAAGTTCGCGGCCGTCGCGCTGGTGCCCGGCACCCTGTTGACGCGGGCCCAGCTCACCGACCGAGCTGTACCCGGGGAGGGCAAGCAGCTGGTGGGCCTCAGTCTGCCGCCGGAGCGCCTGCCCGCCGATCGCGTCAAGCCCGGCGCCGCGGTGCTGCTCGTCGTGACCGCCGACAGCGGCCCAGTCCCGAACCAGCAGCCGAACGCCACCGCGCCGATCAGCATCAGCGCCACTGTCGTGGACGTGCACGCAGGCATCAGGGAAGGCACGACGCTGCTCAACGTCGCCGTGGCCGAACGCGACGGGCCGCTTATCGCCTCACGCGCGGCGGCCGGTCGGATCGTCGTCGCCCTGATCACGGGAGGCTGACGTGGCGATCATCGCGATGGTCTCGGCCAAGGGCTCGCCCGGCGTCACCACCATGGCACTCGCCTGCACGCTTGCCTGGAGAGAACGCACGGTGCTGGCCGAGTGCGATCCCGCCGGCGGCAGCGTCCTCAGCGGCTACCTGTCCCGCCTCGAGATCCCACCCGTCGGCCTACTGCCGCTTGCCGCGGCTGCCCTCCGCGACCAGCTCGCCGAGACGTTCGCCGACCAGCTCGTCGACCTCGACGCGCGGGATCCGGGCCGACGACTCCTCCTGCCCGGCATCAACGACGCGGTCCAGTCCGGAACGCTGCGACCCACCTGGGAGATGCTGAGCGCGCACTTCGCCGACCTGGAGCGCGGCGAGCCGGGCTACGACGTCATCGCCGACTGCGGGCGGCTGGCCACCAACGCGCCGCCGTGGCCGCTGCTGTTCCGCGCCGACCTCGTGCTGCTCGTCGTACGCGCGGCGACCCTGCGCACCATCGCGCCGGCCGTCGGCGCGGCGGAGTTGCTGCGGCGGGAGCTGACGCAGCACGGCCAGGGGACGGGAGCGCTCGCCTTGGCGCTGATCGGTGACGGCCCCTACGGTCGGCGGGAGATCGAGCAGCGGCTGCAACTGCCGACGGTGGTCGAGCTGCCCGACGACCGGCGTACCGCCGAGGTGCTGAGCGACGGCGGCGGTCGGCTGCGCGGCAGCCAGCAGCTGCTGCGCGCCGCAGCGAGCGCCGAGTCCGCCGTACGCGAGGCGATCGCGCGGCGGCGCGTACACCTGGCTCCGACGGCATCGAGGGGGAGTGGCCGTGCCTGACGAGCGCCGACACAGCCGCCCGGCCCGGCCGGCAGCGGTCGACCGCGTCGCCGCCAACGGCCACCGCTGGCCGACCAACGGCACGTCCCCGGAAGCACCTCGGCTGCCGGCCGTCGATCAGCCGCAGACCATCGACTACGCGGCGGTGCGAATGCTGCGCGCCCGGGTCAGCGCGGAGCTGACCGCGGCGCTTCGGGAGACGCCCAACGTCTCCACCGAGCACCGCCATGCCGAGGCGGAGCGCATCGCGGCCCGCCTCGTCCGGGAGCACGTGGACACGCTGCACCAGGCCGGCCAGCCGATCTCGCAGGCGGAGGAACATGCGCTGCTCGACGCGGTCGCCGCGGACATGTTCGGCCTCGGCCGACTACAGCAGCTGCTGGACCGGCCGGACATCGTGAACATTCACATCCTCGGCTGCGACAACGTCCGGATCGAGCACACCGACGGGCGGATCACGGTCGGCGAGCCGGTCGCGGAGACCGACAAGGAACTCGTCGACATGTTCCAGGTCCTGGCCATGCGTGCCGGCGCGACCGAGCGCTCGCTGTCCTCGACCAAGCCGTGGCTGGACATGCAACTGCCCGACGGCAGCCGGCTCACCGTCCTCATGCAGGTGTCGGTGCGTCCCTACGCGGCCATCCGTCGCCACACGCTGATGGACGTCAGCCTGGAGGACCTCCGCGACCGGTACGGCGCCGTCGACGACCTGATCTGCCGGTTCCTCAAGGCCGCCATGGCCGCCGGTCTCAACATCATGGTCGCCGGGCTGGCCGACGCAGGGAAGACCACCCTGCTACGCGGCCTGGCC
The DNA here is from genome assembly GCF_017872985.1 of Micromonospora sp. HB375. Taxonomy (NCBI): domain Bacteria; kingdom Bacillati; phylum Actinomycetota; class Actinomycetes; order Micromonosporales; family Micromonosporaceae; genus Micromonospora; species Micromonospora sp. HB375. The sequence goes on from NZ_JAGGJO010000001.1 coordinate 2,779,372, forward strand.
CGGGAGATCCCCGACCGCGAGCAGTTCGTCACCCTGGAGGAGTCCCGCGAGCTCGGTCTGCACACCACCGGGCGGCACCGCTGGGCGATGAGCCTCGAGTCCCGGGAGGGCCACGGCTCCCGAGGCGCCGACGGTCGGCCCGCCGGCGAGGTCACGATCATGGACATGATCCCGCTGACGTTGCGGATGTCCGTGCAGCGGATCATCGTCGGCGAGGTCCGCTCCCGGGAGATCGTGCCGATGCTGCAGGCCATGGCGACCAGCAAGGGCTCTCTCTGCACCATCCACGCCCGGCATCCCCGCGCCGTGATGGACCGCGTCATCGAACTGGCGCTGCAGCACGGGCCCGAGATGACCGCCGAGCTGGCGCGGCGGATGGCCGCCGGCGCGATCGACCTGATCGTGTACGTCAGCGTCGAGGACGAGACCAAGCTCGGCGGCCGCAAGCACCGGTACGTCTCGGAGGTGCTCGAGGTGGGCGGGATGAGCGGCGACCAGCTCGTCACCACCCAGATCTTCGGCCCGGGCCCGGACGGCCGCGGCGTGCCACGGCACCTGCCGGAACGGCTGCGGGAGCCTTTGCTGCGGGTCGGCTACGACCCCCGCCATCTCACCGGCTACATCCAGCAGGGCGAGCACAACCACGGCGCCTGGACCAGCCGGCTCGACACCCTGGCGAGGCGGCCATGAGCCCACTCGACCTCGCCGCCGTGCTGGCGGGCATGCTCGCCGTCTCCGGCGCGGTCGTCGGCGTCCTCGGCGTCGTCGGGACCACCCGGCCACCCCGGCCGCCATCGGCGCTGCACCAGCAGGCACGCCGCTGGTGGACCGGGTCGGGACGCACCCGCCGGGAACAACGCGCCCACCAGATCAAGGTGGTGACGTCGGTCGTTGCCGGCGCGCTGACCTGGCTGCTGACCGGTTGGCCCGCCGCCGCCGTGATCATCGGCGCCGCCGTTCCCGGCGTACCGTGGCTGTTCGCCGCCGGTCGTGCCGAGAAACAGGCCGTCGCCCGCCTGGAAGCCGTCGAGGCCTGGACCCGCCGCCTGGCCGACATCGTGGCTCGTGGCATCGGCCTGCAGCAGGCCGTCGTTGCGACCGCCGCGACCGCGCCGCAGCTCATCGAGCAGGAGGTCCGTGACCTGGCCGCGCGTCTGCAGGGCAGCGGCGATCCGATCGCCGCGCTGCAACAGATGGCCGACGACCTCAACGACTACACCGCCGATCAGGTCATCGCGCCGTTGATGCTCCACGTCACGGACCGCGGCGAAGGCCTGCATGAGGTGTTGAACGCGATCAGCCGGTCCATCGCCGCCGAGATCGAGATGCGCTCGACCGTCGACGCCAAGCGCGAGGGCCCACGCTTCGCCGTGCGGTTCCTGACCGGCATGACCGTCCTGGTGCTGGCGTACGGGGTGATGAACCCGCACTACCTCCAGCCCTACGGCAGCGTGCTCGGCCAGCTCGTGCTGCTGTTCCTCGCCGGTCTCTACGTCGTGCTCATGACCTCGGTACGCAAGCTCAGCCTGCCGCCCCGGCGGGAGCGGCTGCTCCCGCCGGCCGAGGTCCAGACACTTGGAGCGACGGTATGACCAACGGCTACGTCACCGCCATGGTCATCGCCGGCGGGATGACCGGCCTCGGGGTGTTCCTACTGGTCGTGCAACTGATCCCCGCCCCACCGGCGCTCGGCCCGGCGCTCCGACGTCTTCAGCCACTGACCGCCGCGAACCCCCCACCGGCCGGCGTCAGCTGGCTCCGGCGCCGGTTCACCGTGCCGCACGCCGACCTGCGGCTGCTGGGCCGCAGCACCGACCAGTACTTCCTCACGCTCGGGCTGTCGGCGCTGTTCTGCCTCATCCTGCCGGCGCTCATCACCATCGCGGTCGCGGCGCTCCGCGTACCGATTCCGGTCGTCATCCCCGCCGGCGGGACCGTCGCCGCCGCGCTGGCCGGCGCGGCGCTGGCCCACCGGGAGGTCGTCGCCAAGGCCGCCGTCGCCCGGGCCGAGTTCAGCCGCGCCATGTGCACCTACCTGGACCTCGCCGCCCACCAGGTCCTCGGCGGCCACGGCCCGGTCGAGTCGCTCGACCGCGCCGCCAGCGTCTGCCACGGCTGGGTCTTCGCCCGCATCCGGGAGGCCCTGCTCGGCGCCCAGCTGCAGCTCCGACCGCCGTGGGACGAGCTGAAGGCCCTCGGCCGGGACATCGAGGTCATCGAGCTCGGCGACCTGGCCGACATCATGCGCACCGCCGGCAGCGAAGGGGCCAGCGTCCACCAGACGCTGCGCGCCCGGGCCGACTCGATGCGGGACCGGATCCGCACCGAGGCCCTCGCCCAGGCGGAGCTGCGCACCAACAAGCTCGACATCCCCGCTGCCGCGCTGATCCTCGTGCTCCTCGTCCTCATCGGCTACCCGTTCATGGCCCGCCTGTTCGTCCGCTGACACCGGCACCACCCACACGGAGGGAACCGCCATGCACACCATCCACGACTTCCTCGCGCAGCTGGCCACAAACTGGCAGCGCATGACCGACCCGGCCGAGGCCGAGCGCGGCGACAGCCCCGTCGGCACCGCCGTCATCACCGCGATCCTCGTCGCCGGTGCCGTTGTCGTCGCCGGGGCGATCGTTGCCGTCGCCAACGGCTGGGTCGCGCTCATCCCGACGCAGCCGTGACGCAGCCCCTGGCCACCGCCCGTCCGCGTCCCACCCGGCGCGGGCGGGCCGCCCGGTGGCACCACGATCGGGGCAGCTCGCCGGTCGAGTTCGCCGTCATCGCGCTGCCGATGCTCCTGCTGACCTTCGCCGTCGTGCAGACCGGGCTGGTCTACTTCGCCCAGTCGATCGCGCTGGGCGCAGCCACCCAGGGCGTGAACGCCGCACGGGGTTACCAGTCGACTGCCGCGGCTGGTGAGGCACGTGCCGCCGCCTTCCTCTCGACCGCCGGTGCTGGGCTGGACAACCAGCAGGTCGTCGTCACCCGCACCGGGTCGGAGGTGCGGGTCACCGTCACCGGTAAGGCAATCACCGTGTTTCCCGGGCTTAACTGGACGATCAGCAAGACCGCGCACGGTTCCGTCGAGCGGCCGACCTCGCCATGAGCACCCGGCGGAACCGCGCGCAGCGCGGCTCGGTGAGCATCGAGATGGCCGTGGTCGCACCGGCCATCCTGGCGCTGTTCGCCGGCGCCGTCATCGGCGGTCGGGTCAACATCGCCCGCCAGGCGCTCGAGGCCGCCGCGTACGACGCCGCACGCACCGCGTCGCTGGCCCGTACCGCCGGCGATGCGAACGAGCAGGCGTTGGCCGCCGCCGACTCGACGCTTGATGTGCAGGGGCTGAGCTGCACCAGCCTGGAGGTCACCATCTCCACCTCCGGGTTCGACGTGCCGGTCGGGCAGGCCGCCACAGTCACCGCGACGGTCAGCTGCACCGCGACGTTCTCGGATGTGGCGCTGCCCGGCATGCCCGGCACTGTGCCACTCGAGGCCTCCTTCACCAGTCCGCTCGACACGTACCGGAGCAGAACGTGACCGCCCTCCGCCGACGCCTGCGCGGCGACGACGGCCGGGTCACGGTCTGGTTCGCCGTCCTCGTGCCCGCCTTCCTCGCTCTGATCGGCCTCGTCGTCGACGGCGGCGCCAAGGTGCGGGCCTACCAGCGCGCCGACAACATCGCCGCCGAGGCGGCCCGCGCCGGCGGGCAGGCGATCAAGGCCGGCCAGGCCATCGACGGCGGCAACAAGGAGATCGAGCCCTCAGTCGCCGCCGACGCCGTACAGGCGTACCTCGACGACCTCGACGGGGTCACCGGCTCGGTCACCGTCGACGGAGCGCAGCAGCTCACCGTGACCGTCACGGTCACCTACAACCCGATCCTGCTCGACCTGTTCGCCGGGGGAGCAGGCACGACCGTGACCGGCCGCGCGACCGCCACCTTGATTGCGCAATAGCAGCCCGCGAAGGAGCAACAGTGGCACGCACCAAACCCGCCACCGGCCGCGGCCGGCAGGTACTCGCCGGCGTCGGCGCGCTCGCCGTGGTCGCGGTGACCGCTGCCCTGCCCGCGCTGCTCTTGTGGGCCGCCGGCAACCCGCTGCCCCGCCTGGGCACATGGCTCTCGACGCTCACGAACGATCCGGGTGCTGCCGCCGGCCAGATCTGGCAGGCGCTCAGCAGCCGGGACGACGGGGACCTGTTCCTGCAGACCTTGACGCTGATCGGCTGGATCGCAGCGCTCCTGGCCGCGTGGACCTGGGTCACCTTCCTCGTCGCCGTGGTGGTGGAGACTGTCGCGCAATTGCGCGCACGCCGTCGGGGACAGGTGCCGCGCAACGCCGCCCGGATCCCGGGGGCACGGTTCCAACAACGCGTGGCCGCCGCGTTGATCGCGGCCATTCTCGGCGCCATCGCCGCGCCGACCCTGGCCTCCGCCGCCGCGCCGGCCGCCCTCACCACGCCGGCGGTGGCCGCACCCCGCTCCGACCACGTGGTGGCCAAACCCATCGCGCCGGTGGACGCCACGACCACCACCGGGTACGTGGAACATCCGGTCGAGCGCGGGGAGAGCCTGCTCGACATCGCTGAGGCGCACAACGTGCCCTGGCAACGCCTGGCCGAGGCCAACCACGGCCTCGCGCAGCCGGACGGCCGCAGCCTCCAGCCCGGCAACACCCGGGTGTACGCCGGCTGGACGCTCCGGATCCCCATCGTCGCGTCCCCGGTGGCCAAGACCATGCAGGCACCGGGACGGCTCGTCTACGAGGTGGCGCGCGGCGACTGGCTGGCCGGTGTCGCCGAGCGTTTCCTCGGTGACGCCGACCGCTACCCGGAACTCGTGGCCATCAACTCCGACCTTGAGCGGCGTGACTACCGGTTCCCTGACCATATTGAACGCGGGTGGCGGATCACGCTGCCGGCGGAGGCTCGCGATCGCGGCGCGGGCGACCACGCCCGGGGCCGGGTCGTTGTCGATAGCCGCACCCGGCCCACTCCGAGTGCTCCCGAAGCCGGCAGCGAGCCGGCGCCGAGCGTTCCGGAGGCCGAGGCCGGGGGTGAGCCGCCCTCCTCCCGTTCGCCGGACCGCGGCGGGAGCGAGCCGATCCCCCCAGCTTCATCCGCTCCGGCTCGACCGAGCGATGCTCCGACGCCACCCACTTCAGCAAGCTCGTCTTCGACGACTGCACGTCCAAGCGGCGAGTCCGGGGCGGTGGATCCGGCACGCGAGCCCGGGCCGGCGGGCGACGACAGCGCCAGCGACGCCATCGTGTTGGGTTCACTCGCCGGAGCGGGCCTGCTCTCAGCGCTGTTGCTGGCCGCAGTGTTCCGCCGTCGACGCAGTCAGAGGCAGCACCGCCGGCCCGGCCGCCGACTACCGCACCCTCGCGGTGGCGCCACGGAACGCATCCTGCGCGTGGCCGAGCAACCCGCCGACGTCGACCGGCTCGACCTCGCCCTGCGCAGCCTCGCCGCGGCGCTGGCGGAGCGGGAACAGCCAGTGCCGGACATCGCCGCTGCGTGGATCGTCGACCAGGCCGTCACGATCGTGCTCACCGAGCCTTGTCCTCAGCCACCCCCACAGTGGGTCGAGGAGGGCGCTCAGTGGATCCTGCCCGGGGACGCGGCCGTGCCTGCCGTTGTTGAGCAGCTCGCACCGCTGCCCACCCTCGTTGCGGTCGGGTCGCAGCCCGGCCGGCATCTGCTGCTCGACCTCGAACGGCTCGGCGAGCTGATCATCGCGGGCGACGGTGAACAGACCGCTGCCCTGCTGCGCTACCTGGCTTGCGAACTCGCCTGCAACACCTGGTCGGACGATGTCGAGGTCATCATCGCCGGCTTCCCGGCGGCGGAGACCGAACTGCTCGTCGCCCTCAACCCGGACCGCGTCCGTGCGGCGTCGTCGGTTCACGAGGCCGTCCCACGGCTGCGACGGCGGGCCGCCGCGGTGACGGCCGGCCTGCACGCGTCCGGGGCGCCCGACACCCTCGCCGGTCGCCTCACCGACGTCGGCGAGGCCTGGGCGCCCCAGGTGCTGCTCGTCGCCGAGCCCGACGAGGACGACCTCGACGTGCTCCACGAATTCGGAAAGGAGCTGCGCGGCGAAGGTAGATGCGCCGTCGCCGTCGTCAGCACCACCGGCGCCCGCACCGCCACCGCCTCGAACACCGTCGTTCTCGACGAGTACGGTCGGCTCCGACTCGCGTTGCCATACCTCCAGGTCGAGGGGGCCCCAGCCGGTCTACCTGTACGCGAACTGGAGCCGCTCGTCGAGATCATGGCGCAGGCCCGGGCGGCGACTGACGAATCGACTCCGCAGGCCCCGGAGCCGGAGGAGTGGGCGGAGGACAGCGACGCCGCCGGGTCAGTGCTCGACCTCCTCACTGGTGGCGAGCCAGCGACCCCGAGAACGGCCCCGGCCGAAACCCGCCTGTCGGCACCGGCGGATCCCATCGCCGCCATACCTACCCTGGACCGACCTCGCACGGCCGGCTTCACCCCGCGCCGAGAGGTCACCGCTGCGATCCGCCAACGACGCCGCCAGGCTGACCCGGATCTCGACACTGATCTGCGGTCCTGGCGCGAGCAGGACCCGACGCGCCCGCGCGTCAGCGTGCTCGGGCCTGTCGTCGTTGACGCGCCCGGCCCGGTTCCGGACCAGCGCCAGCGCTTCCACGGCGAACTGATCGTCTACCTCGCCCAGCGAGGAGCCCGTGGAGCCTCCGCCGAGCAGCTCACCGACGCGTTGTGGCCCGACCAGCAGGTCAAGGACGCCAGCCGCCGGGTGGCCATCACGCGAGCCCGCCGCTGGCTGGGCGAAGCGCCTGACGGCACTTCCTGGCTGCCCGAGATGGGCTCCGATCGGCTCTATCGACTGCGCGACGGCTACCTGCTGGACTGGCATCTGTTCCGCCGACTGCGCAGTCGCGGCGAGAGCCGCGGAGTGGCCGGCGTCAAGGACCTACGCGCCGCGTTGGAGCTCGTCCGGGGCGCACCGCTCGACGGCGCCGAGCGCGCCTACGCCGTGGGCACCCGCAACCCGTTCACCTGGCTGCCCGAGTCCGACATCTACCCGGGTCACCTCACCTCCGCGATCGTGGACACCGCCCACGAACTGGCCGAGCTGTACCTCGATGCCGGTGACCCCACCGGCGCACGGTGGGCCGTACAGCAGGCCTGGCTGGCCGACCCGGAGCGCGGTGACGACGGACCGTGGCACGACATCATGCGGGCCGCCCACGCCGAGGGACACACCGCTGAGCTGCGGAATCTGCTGGGCGAGCTGATGCGGGTCCGCGAGGCCGAGGTGCCGGAGGACCTGACCCCTGCCACGTACGCCCTGCTGCGCGAACTCCTGCCCGATCTGCTCACGGCCAGCACCAGCAGCGGATGACGCGAAACCTGCAAACGACCCCATCTGACCGACCGATTGGAGTGGACGACCTTGCTGACATCGAATCAAGCCCACGGCATGGACTACATCGAGGCGACGAAGGAGCTGTGCGCCGACAGTGCGCATGCTTGGGACGACACCACCGCAGCCGGTGCCGTCCAGCTTGCGATCGAGGCATGGAAGCGCCTCTCCGGGACCGACATCGCCTGGGACCACTTCGGCCTGGAGATGCTCGACATCCGTGCGCGGCTGTACGCCGACCACGATGACGTGGTGGTCGACGCCGCGGCGCCGGCGCGCGACGACATCGAAACCCGCCACGCGGTCGCGACGCTGGTGGAGCACCTTGCCCGCTATCACGAACACCTCGCTGCCAGCGGCGGTGATGACCTTGCCCGGCGGCTCGACCACGACGCCGCCGCCCAGCAGCTACGACGCGCGGTGGCGGCTCTGGCATGACGATCGGCCACTGGCACGGCAGGGCCGACCGGGCACTGCGCGCGGCGAGCACGGCGATGCGTCAGCAACCGCCGGAATCCGCAGCAGACATCAACGCGGTGGTCAACGCCCGGTCCGCTGTCTACGCGCAGCTGATCCGGGCAACCGAGCTGCTGGCCGGTGGCCGTCCGGCGGTGGAGGGACTGGATCGAGCCGGTGCCAGGGCATTGATGACCAGGCGTGGACAGCGACTGACCCAGTTCTACGCGGGCCTCCGCGCAGCCGCACTCGTCGACCGGCAGTTTCCACCGTCCGGCAGGAGGGTGAGCGCTGAACCGGCGCGGTCGCTGCGCCGTGCCGCGGACGCCGTCGGCGTGATCGGTGACATCCTCGCCTGCCACGTGCCCCCAGGTCAGCGGCCTCCGACCCCGGAGGGGTTTGCGATCCGGCGAGGAGGCGGCGTTTCGTCCGGCCTCGCTGACGTCGCCCGGCTCACGTCGGGCCTCGTGGTGCTCGACATGGCGTTGCCCGGATGGCTCGACCACGGACAAGGGCATCTGACCGAGATCTACCGCCCGGTGGCGGAGGCCGCCCGATGGACGGCGAACAGCGGTCTCGCCAGGACAGCACGAGCTCTGGTCGTTGCAGGTAAAGGGCAGCCGTCCCTGCACGGGCTTGATGTCGCGCGTTCGCCGCTCGATCCGGCACCCGACATCCGTACCGTTGACGACGCGGTCGCGGCTGTCGCGGCCGCGCGTAGCTGGCTGTGGCAGTACCCGCAGCAAGTCGCCGGAGTTCACCTGCAGCTCGGCACTCAGCTCGGCTTGGCCGTGCACGTTGCCACCAGCGACGGTGCCCCGACGAAGGTGGACGGTTGGCGGCGTGCCGCCATTGCCGCTGCCGAGTTGCGGGCCACCCCACCGGTCGGTCCGGCCCGAGACGCTGCCGGGGAGCTGGCGGAGGCGTTGCGGTGGACACGGTCGCACCTGACAGATGGGTCCGACGGGAATAACCGGGAGCTCATGCGTCTGAACGCCGAGCTGCCGTTCCTCGCTGCGACCCTGCACAGAGGGTTGTCCGCAGCGGTGCGCCGTGGTGACTTGTTCATCAAAGCCGAGGGCACCCTGACGCGTCCGGCTGGCTCACTCGTCTTCCGTGCCGTCGAGCGGTGGCGACCCGCCAGGAGCCACGATGACCTGGTCCAGGATCTCGGCCGAGGGCTGCTGGAGCGTCGTGACCTGGAGAACGCCGGCGATCTCGCGAGGGCTGCGGCGCGTGCTTTCCCTCGCCCACCCCGTCCTCGGTCTCCAAATGACCAGCCCTCGAACCCCCCGACGGTCGAGGCGACGCCGAGTCGAGGTCGTGGGCACTCACGCTGAGCCCAATCGGTAGGGAACCGCTCCTGTCGCTGCTCTCTGGATTGGGTCGGCTACTGTAGGCTCTCGTCATCTCGGGGGAGGGCGTTCAGTGGTGCAATTCGATCTCGTGCCGCGGCCGTGCATCGCGGTCGGTCTTCGAGACGACCCGATTCAGATCGTCTCTCTGCAGTCGACGGTGCGGGGTCGTGCATCCGGCCCCCTCCCAGGCTGAGAGGGCCGGCAATGGGCACCTGGGAGCAGTGCGTACGCGAGGTGACGCTGTCGGCGGACCCGGACCTGGTCGGTGAGGTGGGCGTCGGCTGGAACAACCTCTCCACCACCCTGGGATACCTACGGGATGCATTGGTCGGACGTTCCTTCGTCGGCCCGATCGCGCCGGGCGCCGTGCGTCCACACACCGATGGTCTGCCCGGCCTGCTCGCCGGCTGGACCGGCAGCGGAGGCGACGCGTACCGCGAGCACCTGAGCGACATCGGCCGCAGCATCGAGGACCTGATCACCACCGCGAGCAACGTCGGTGGCGCGCTGTCGCGGATCGAGGGTGACATCCGTAAGGCGGTTGCGAGCATCCCGATTCCCCTGATGGACGACTTCGGTGTCAACGAGTGGAGCCTGCCCAACGGCGGCGAGCTCGACGACGCCAACGACGGCGGGAACGCCTCCGGCTTCCTGGCTGCGCTGCGAGCGGACTACCGGACCGATCCTTCCTCGTACGCCGACGGCGCCTTCCGGGAGAAGGCCGACGACCTGGAGGCGACCATGAAGGTCGACGGCCGGGCCGGTGACCAGAAGCGGGGCGGCCTGTGGGATACCAGTTCGCACTTGAACAACTGGTATCGGGACAACCAGCAGGTGGCCAACAGCGCAATGGTCCCGCTGCCGCAGGCACTGGAGACCGAGCGGCCGCGGCTCGAGGTACCGGAGTTCGACGAGCGTGGCAACTCTGACGGGTTCCGTCCTCGCACTCCTCCGGCTGGCTACACCCCTGCCGGATTGGACGGCGGGGTCGGGGCAGGCGGCGCCCCCACAGTCGGTGGTGGCTCCGGGTACGACGGCGGTGGGGCTTCCCCCGGCGTTGCGGGCATCAGCGGTGGCGCCTCCTCCGGTGGAAGCCATTCCTCGGTCTCAGTGCCGTCGGCCGGTGGCAGCTCCGGTAGTGACCTCACCGGCGGTAGCACGGGCTCGTACCCCGCTCCCTTGCCTCGGAGCGGCGATCCGATCGCGGATCTGGGTCTCGGCACCAGCCTGGCCGGTGCCGGCGGACCGATCGCCCTCGGCGGTGGCCCCGGCGGTTCTACAATCCCGGGTCTCGGCGGCCACAGCCCGCTCGGTATCGGAGCCGGACCCGGGCTCGGTTCGCCGAGCGGGATCGGCGGCGCCGGCTTCGGTGCCGGGGGTGGGCTCGGCGTCGGTGGGGGCGGCCCCGTCGTCGGCGGTCAGATCAGCCCGGTCGGCATCCCCGGCATGGTCGGCGGTGGCAACGGCCGAGTGCCGCCGATGACCAGCGCCGCCAGCGCACTGCGTAACGCCGCCGGTAGTCGTGCCGGCGCCGGCACGGGCGGTTCGCGTGGCAGCGCCGGCGGAATGATCGGTGGCGTCGGGCGGGAGAGCGGCGCCGAGGACGACGGCGCCGGTCCGGAGTCGTTGTGGTTGACTGAGGACGGCGATCCGTGGGGCCGTGATGACACCGGTTCCCCCGGCATTCTGCGATGAGGGCGGACAGATGAGCGTGAATGCCAGCATGCTCCGGCCGGTCGCGGCCGGCCTGCTGAGCGTGCTGCTGGTCGGTGCCGCCGCCCAGCCTGCTGTCGCCGCGCCGCAGCGGGCTGAGCAGTGGTACCTGGACGAGCTTCGCATCGAGCAAGTGCGCAAGCTGTCGACCGGTCGCAGCGTAATCGTCGGGGTGGTGGACAGCGGCGTCGACGCCACCCACCCGGACCTCCGGGGCCGGGTGCTTCCCGGCGGTCGCAGCTATGGCGCGACCGGGGACGGTCGCGCCGACGAGGACGGTCATGGCACCCATATGGCCGGCATCATCGCGGCGACGAACGCGGCCGCCGACGGTGTGGACGGGATCGCCCCAGGCGCCAGGATTCTCCCCATCAAGATTAAAAAGGGCAAGGGGCGGGCCAGCAGTCAAGCGGTGGCCCAGGGCATCCGGATGGCCGTCGATGGCGGAGCCACGGTGGTCAACGTGTCCGTCGGCGGGGCGGCTGCGGCATCGCCGGGGGAGAAGGAGGCCATCACGTACGCCCTCGCAAAGGACGTCGTCGTGGTCGTCTCCGCCGGCAACATCGCCAAGGGTGAGAAGGCCGTCACCTCGCCGGCCAACATTCCCGGCGTCATCGCGGTGACCGGCACGACCCGTGGAGGAGCCTTCTGGTCCGGCTCTGTACAGGGCCCGGAGGCCGCGGTGTCGGCCCCTGGCGACGGCATCTTCAACATCGGCCCGAACCACGGCTACGGCTGGGGCGACGGCACCTCGGACTCCGCCGCCATTGTCTCCGGTGTTGTGGCGTTGATCCGGTCGAAGTACCCGGATCTCGACGCGGCGAATGTGATCAACAGGATCATCCGCACGGCCCGTGACGCCGGCCCGGCGGGTCGTGATCCCCAGTACGGCTTCGGTCGTATCGACCCGGTGGCCGCGTTGACCGCCGACGTGCCGGCGGTCTCCGAGAATCCTCTGCTCGGCCCGACGCCCCCGGCTACCGGTGCAGACCAGGCAGCCGGGGACGACAACTTCGACGTCACCAGGTATGGCGACCAGGGTGGCCCGAGCGACCAGCAGGTTGCCGTGATCGCTGTTGGCGCCGGCCTGGTGGTTCTCATCCTGCTGATGTTGACGATCTTCCTCATCCGGAACCGCCGACGCCACAGGGCCGAGGAAGCTGTACGCCACGACCTCGCTGGTGAGGTGCCCTCCGCGGGATTCTCTCGCCAGTCGCATTGATCCGTCATCGTCGGGCGGGCCGACGCGGGCGCTGGAAGTCCGATCTGCGGCGATCACTCAGGGCGGCGAGGCGGTGACACGCGTTGATAGGGTCGTCGCCATGATGGCGTTGCGGCGGAAGGACGCACTCGTCGGGCGTGCGCACAACCTGAGCGCAACGACTGACACGACCGGGCAGAGAGGACAAACCCGATGATTCACGGGTCGCGAGAGCCAGCTGCTCCCGAGGCCGCGAACCATTGGCATGACGTGGATGTCCATTCGCCTGACCGATCCATTCGCATCGCTGCTTCAAGGCGGGGCGACATCGCGGTCGAGGTCGACGGTCTGCACCGGCACACGGACGAGTCGTTGGCCCGCCAGGTGAGAGCCGCCGCTAGGGTCGCATTGGCCTCACTGCAGCCGCCGGTACGTGAGGTGGACGCGCCGAGACGCGACCAGCGGTCCGGTTGGTGAGCGGCCCCATGAGCAAGAAGGCGCTGATCGCCGTGGCTGCCGTTGCCGTCGTGGCGCTCGGCCTGGTCGGTCTGTGGCGCTGGGGTCCGCTCGGCGACGACGCAGCCGTTCCGTCGTGCGGTGATGTGGCCGACGCCCTACCGGAAATGGTGTCCGGGTCGTGGACGCTGACACGTACCGAACCGAAGCGCGATGTCGACCGGTCCCGGGTGCGATGCGAGTACGACTTCACATCGGCCGACCAGGCCTACCGGGGCAGGATCCTGCTGAGCCTGATCGAGAGCGACGACGAGGCGTTTCTCCGCAGAACGGCCACGTCGGGCCCATGTGACGGTGAGGCGGTCCCGAACCCGAGCGCGCCCCGGTACGAGGTAGCCCGCTCCTGCGCGCAGCGGATCAACGACAAAATCTTTACGAGTGTGCTCCTGGCCTCCGACCGGCGCTACGCCCACATCCTCGCGGACTTCAGCAGCCCTGATCGTCCGCTGGAGCAGGTCATCACGTACACGAACACCAGCGCGCAGCGCATCGCCGACCGGGCTATGACCCTCAACGCCACCGACTAGGAGCAGGCTGTGGGCAAGCTGGAGCGCTACTTCGATGACGTGGCGCGGATCAGGGCCGAAGGTGTCTCCACCAACGGTTGGGTGACGGTCGTCCGCGGCCACGACGGGGACCTCAAGGTCGACATTCGGCCTGGAATGCTGCGCCGGTGCAGCCCGGACGAGGTGGCATCGGAGATCCGCACGGCCCTGCTGGCCGCAGTGGCTGATCACCGACGGCAGTACCGGCAGTTGCGCGTCGACTACTTCGGCTCGCCCATGGGGGTGGAGCTGTTCACGCCGGCCGAGTCACCGCACGGGGAGAGAAGCAGACCATGACCACGGACACGTCGGCTCTGCGGGTCGAGTCCCGGGCGCTGGTGGCCTTCGGTAAAGAGCGGTACGAGGATGCCGTCACCTACAGCGCCGTGCGCCGCTACCTCGGCGACATCGGAGCCATCCCGAGCGCGGCCTGGGGCACGCTCGAGGGCATCTCCGACAAGCTCAACCGGGATTGGGCGACCGCCTTGGGCAGCCGGTTGTCCGAAGCGAACATCGCCCGTAACGAGATGGAGCGCATCGCCGACGGACTGATGCAGATCGCCGCCGACTACGAGGGCACCGATCTGGACATCTCCACTGACTTCGACGTATTCAACCGTGACCTGGGCCCGTACCTGCCGCTCGGCGACGGGTACGGCAACAGCGTCCGCGTGCGCCCGGGCGGCGCCGGCATCCTCTCCCAGCCCCACGACCGCAGGCTTCCCGACGACCGGCCGGTGGTGGTGATCCCCGAGGGCAACGACCGTCTCGGGGCCACCCGCAACGAGCGGCTGCCGCGGACCCGGGAGGTGGAGGAGCCGATCACCATCGGCAGCACCGACGGCAACAACCTCGGCTTCACCGGAGGCCGGACCACCTACTACGAGAACGGTGAGGGTGACCGCCTCGACACCTTCATCCACGAGCACCGGGACACGCTGCTCCAGCTGGAGGCGATCCTGATCGAGCTCGGCACCGGCGACCGCCTTCCCCTGACCGATCTGATGGTTCACGCGTGGCGTTCAGCGCCGAAGGTGATCTGGAACCGGGCCGACCTCGTGCACTCGGCCGCCGGCACCTACGCCGAGCTGCGGGCCGAGATGGACGCTGAGCTGAAGAACCTCAAGCTCTACTGGGACGGCAGCGCCGCGCAGGCGTTCGGCCAGTACGCCGATCGCGCGTCCGCCTACCTGCTCCAACTCGAGACCCAGGCGCGGTGGCTTGCCGAGGAGGGCAAGAAGGCCGCCAGCATGCTGGAAGGACTGCGCAACGCGTACGCCAGCCTCGGTTACCAGCACATCGGGACGCTCATCGACGTCCTGAAGGGTTACATCGAGGCCGTCAACGGGCTTTTCTCGTCGTGCTCGAACCCGGAGGCGGCGGTGCAGAAGGCGGTGCAGGAGTTCGTCACCTTCCTCCTGGTCGCGGAGCGTCAGTACGTCGAAGCGATGGCAGACCTGATCAAGATCGACGAGCAGGAACGCAAGGAACGCCCAGACCTCGGCACCCGTGGTCACAACACGACACCGTTCCCGCAGGCCGAGGTGGGTGGCACCGCCTGGCTGAACGGTGGCGGATGGACCCCTAAGCCCGACCGACCGGCAACCTGACGTCGACTCCGCAACCCAGGAGGTCGGGGAGCTGCGATGGGTGCACCAGCAACCTCGGTCTGGCGGACGCAGTCAGTACCGATCACCGGTTGTTCTGGCCCCCACGATCCGACCTGGGAGGAGTCGGAGAGTGACTTGGGCAGGCACGACTTGCCGGTGGCTCAGACGACCGGATCACCAGCCACCGCCGTCTTTCGATCCTCAGGCCTCTCGGTCAGCCACTTGGACATCTGCCACTCGTACGGCGCCGAGGACTCGTCGAACTTCACACCCAGATCCCGGCGAGCGGCGGTGTAGAAGCGGCCCCGTGCTTGGCCGGTAGCCCGAACCGCCTCGTTCCACGTCAGGTCGCTGGTCTGGCCCAGCGCCAGTCGCATGAGGCGGAACGCCACATCGTGCCACTGGCGAGCAGCTGCGACCACCGCATCGTCGCCCAGCATCAACACCGCCTCCCACCGGGTCGTCCGTTCCTCCTCCGCCATGAGGAGATCCGCTTCGGTGATCTCTCCACCAAACCAGAAGTCGTCCTCATAGACACCCCGTTTGGCCGCTAGGCGCACCGCGACGGAGATGACCCGCTTGACGGCATGGGCGTAGTCCGTGTACGCGGCTATCCGCCGCTCATCCCAGCGAACCGCCTGCTGACGGCGCCAACGAATCCGCTCCTGGACTGTCGTCGTGATGACTTTCGCCGACAAGTGCTATCAGGGCGTTGCTGGGCCGGGCGGCCCGGGCTCGTGCTGCCCAGAGCGGGGCCCGGCGAGTGGCCGCGCTTGGTAGCGTGCACCGCTCGGTTGAGGGCCAATCACGCACCACTCGTGATCACGTTCGCCCGCGGCTGGTCGCGCCGTCCGATCGGTCTCAAGGCTACCCGTCCGCGCGGTGCCCGCTGTCCGAGTCGGATATGCCTTGCCGCCCGCGACGCCTACCGATCATCGATGTCTCGTCATTGGGGTGTCCTGTCAGGAACCGCCTGATTGATGCTTTTCGCCACGCAATGTATCGGCTTGAGCTGGTTGAACATCTACTCGCGCGTGACGCTGTGTGGACCGTCGTGTCGGGTTTGGCTGATCTTGGCTGAGTCGTCCTTGCAGTTTGTGCTGCCTCTTGCTCTGGTCCGTTAGTGATCTTTACTGTCAGCGCACCCCTGCTGACCTTGAGGAGACTGCGGTGGCCGGTGCGTTTCGTGGATCCGCCATGAGTGTTGCGGCTGTGGGCCGCTGGGCTCGGCGCAGGTCCTCCCTCGCAGGTGTGTTGACGTTCAGCATGGTGGCATCGTTGCTGTCGGCGGTGCCTCCGCAGCCGGTGACGGCATCGCCTGCGGCGCCAGCGGGCGCCAGTGCGGTCAAGCCTTCTCAACGTGCAGGGGTAGCGGGGTTACCGTCGCATGAGGCGACGTCCGCGCGGACGTCGTTTGCCGGGTCAGCCGGAGGCAGCGCAGCGCGTCCGCCTGTGCCGGGCGCGGTCGGTGCCGAGCAGACGTTCCCCGCGGTGAAGGTGCCTGGGCAGGGTGAGGCCGGGCAGGAGGCGTCTTCACTCTCGGAGGTGGGAGGCGCCAGCGGTGGAGTCGTCGCCGGCCGTTCCGTCGAGCGGTCGAATGCCCGTACGGAGCGCACGACCGAGTTCGTCAATCCTGATGGCACGAAGACGCTGCGGGTCTACGACGGTCCGGCCTTCATCCGTGACGGCGCCGGAGCGTGGAAGCCGATCGATAACCGGTTGTCTCGACGGGCCGATGGCCGGTACGCGCCGGCATCCGCGGCGGATGTGAGTATCGCTTCTCGCAGCAACGATCCGCGGGTGGCGACACTGTCGTTGGGCGAGGACGCTGCGGTGTCCTTCGCGGTTGACGGTGCTGCTGCGGTTTCGTCGTCGGTTGAGGAGTCGACGGCCACGTTCGTCGGTGTGCGTGCGGCGTCTGACGTGAAGCTGACGCCGATGGAGTGGGGTCTGAAGGAAGAGATCGTCCTGCACTCCGCTGACGCCCCGACGACGTGGACCTTCCCGCTGACCGTCAAGGGCGTCACTCCAGCGCTCAACGACGCCACCGGTGAAGTCGAGTTCACCGACGCAAGTGGTGCGGTGCGGGGCGTCATCCCTCCGGGGTTCATGGTTGATTCGAACATCCACCCCCGTCGTGGTACGGGGGAGCGGACGGACAACGTCCGATACTCGCTGCAGCGTCAGGCTACCGGGTGGCTGTTGCAGGTCGACCTGGACGCCCACTGGCTGCGCGACCCTTCGCGGGTGTTCCCGGTCATTGTCGACCCCTCGTTCACCGACAACGCGGAGACCGACGACACGTACGTGTCGAAGCGTGACCACGCCAACCGCAACAACTCCGCCGAGGGTGACCTGCTGGTGGGCACCTACAACGGTGGCACCGAGCGGGCCGCGTCGTACCTGCACTTCAACGATCTGAAGGCGTCGAGGCCGAACCGCTATGTCCTTGGCGCGACGTTGCAGCTGTGGAACTTCTGGTCCTACTCCTGCAGAGCCCGCAGCGTCAACGTGTACGCGGTGACCAAGTCATGGTCGGGATCGACGACCAAGACGTGGGCAGGGCCGTCGTACGACTCGGCGAACCGGCTCGCTACCGGGTCGTTCGCTCACGGCTACTACGACTGCCCGAGCGGCAACTGGGCCGGCTTCTCGCTGCCGCCGGACCGGGTGATGAAGTGGCTGCACGGCACCGAGGCGTTCTACGGGCTGACGGTGCGGGCGTCGGAGACCGACAGCTACGCCTGGAAGCGGTTCGCATCGGCGAACTTCTCGAACTCCACGGCCCGCCCATACATCGACCTGAACTACTCCGACCAGGGCGCCAAGTACTCGCTTCCCTCGCCGAGCTTCAACCCGCCGGTCACTGCCGCGTCGGCCGGGAGGATTACGGCACGGGTGACGAACTGGGGTTCGACGACCTGGACCCCGACGAACGGCTATCGGCTGACGTACAAGATTCTCAGCGCCGGCGGGACGCTTCTGCGGAGCGGGCCGCTCTACGCGATGCCGAAGAACGTCGGCCCGCACCAGTACGCGGACGTGCCTATCCAGGTCGAGTCGCTCGGGTTGGGCACCTACATCCTCCGCTTGGACATGGTGAACCCGTCCGGCGCCTCGTTCAACAGCACCTACGGCATCCCGTTCGGCCAGAGCACCTTCACCGTGAGCAATGGCGCGCCGACCATCGGCGACGGTGGCGTGTTCCCGCCGCATAACGGCTTCACCGACTCCCTCACCCCGAGCCTGTGGGTGGACTACCTCGACCCGGACAACACCCCGGCCGGCGGACGGCAGGTGAAGTTCCGCATCTGCAAGGGCACCCCGGCGGCACCGTCCGGCTGTCAGAGCACGGCATGGCGATCGTCGACGGCCTGGGCAGTGCCTAGCGGGCTGCTGACCTGGCAGCAGCCCGCACACTGGTATGTCACCCTGTCCGACACCCAGGCATCCACCCCGGAACTCGGGCCGTACGTGTTCACGCCAACAGTGGCGCAGCCTGAGGTGTCGAGCCATCTTGCCGGGGCCGGCAACGACCCGGCGGTGGCGGGCCTGAACCCGTACGTCGGCAACTACTCCACCACGGTGACCGACGCTGCCGTGGCGGTCGCTGGACCTGCGTTGACGATGACCAGGACGTATAACTCGCAGGACCTGCGAGCATCCGGGGCGTTCGGCGCGGGTTGGAGCAGCCCGATCGATCAGCGGCTGACCACCGACTCCGACGGCTCCGACAATGTTCTGGTGACGCTCGCCTCCGGCGGACAGCTGCGCTTCGGCCGCAACCCGGACGGCACCTACGCCTCCCCGCAGGGATCAACCCTGACCTTGGTCGCCGCTGGCAGCCCGACCGTCTGGACCCTGCGCGACTCCACCGGCACCCGGCGGATCTTCAACGCCAACGGCCGGCTGACCTCCGTCGCAGACGCCGATGGCCGCATCCAGAGCTACACCTATAACAGCAACAACGAGCTGACCACGATCACTGACAACGGCAGCAACCGTTCACTGCACCTGACCTGGACCGGCGGCCACGTCACCTCTGTCGCGACCGACGCCCCCGCCAGTGGCGAGACCGCGCCCAGGTGGACCTACACCTACACCGGCGACACCCTTACCCAAGTCTGCACGCCGCTGTCTGCACAGTCATGCACCACCTACGCCTACACCGCGTCATCGCACTACCGCTCGGTGGTCACCGACGACAACCCGGCTGCCTACTGGCCCCTCGGTGAGGCTGCAGACACGCAGGACGCCACCAACGTCGTCGCCACCAAAGCCGGTGACCGTGACGGCTCCTATCAAGACGTCACCCTCGGCGTAGCAGGGGCACTGGCCGGATCTCCGGACACCGCTGCTGACTTCGGCGCTACAAGCACCACCGCCGTCGAACTGCCGAAGAACCTGACGAACACCTCCATGGGCGTCGCCGTGGAACTGTGGTTCAAGGCCGGCACCGGCGAGAACGGCGTTCTGTTCGGCATGCAGAACACCGACCTCAGCCACACCCCCTCCCAGACACTGCCCATGCTCTACGTCGACACCAACGGCGTGCTGCGGGCCAAGATTTGGACGACCACCCAAAGCCAAACCCAGATGACGTCCTCGGCCCGCGTGGACGACGGGCAATGGCACCACGTCGTGCTCTCCGGCGCCGTCGACGCCCAGCAGCTGTACCTCGACGGCGTCAAGATCGGCCAGCTGACCGGCCAGCTGATCGACTACCGCGACATGGCCCACGCCTCCATCGGAAACGGCCGCGGCGGCAGCGGCTGGACCGGCACCCCGACCGGGAACTTCCGCTTTACCGGCCTCATCGACGAAGCCGCCTACTACAAGCACCCCCTCGGCGCCAGCCAGGTCTCCGCGCACTGGGCCGCCCGCACCGCGACGCAGCGGCTCACCACCGTCACCGATCCCGGCGGGCATACCGCCCTCACCGTCGCCTACGACGGGCCAAGCGGCCGCGTGACCACCCTGACCGACCGCAACGGCGCCACCTGGGACCTCGGCAACCCCACACCGGACAGCGGCAAACGCGTCGTCGTCCTGGCACCGGACAACGCCGAACCCATCACCTACCGCCACGACATCGACCACGGCGGCCGCCTCGTCAGCCGGGAGGACACCTTCGGCGAACAGAAGTGGACCTACAACGCCCGCGGATTCGTCTCCAAGTACACCGACGCCAACAACAACACCACCACCTACGACACCGACGCCCGCGGCAACGTCCTCGGCCGCACCACCTGCAGAACCAGCACCGAATGCAACACCAGCTACGCCGGCTACTACCTCAACGCCACGAACCCGCTCGACCCGCGCAACGACGTGCGGACCTGGACGGCAGACGCCCGTTCTGCCTCCGCCACCGACACCACCTACCGCGTCACCCACACCCT
Organism: Micromonospora sp. HB375; assembly: GCF_017872985.1. Classification (NCBI taxonomy): domain Bacteria; kingdom Bacillati; phylum Actinomycetota; class Actinomycetes; order Micromonosporales; family Micromonosporaceae; genus Micromonospora; species Micromonospora sp. HB375. The sequence continues at coordinate 2,799,584 of NZ_JAGGJO010000001.1, forward strand.
CGACACCATCGGGCACATCACCACCGTCAGCTACCCCGCACCCGCCGGCTACTCCACCTCGCCCACGGAGTCCTACACCTACTCCACCGGCTCCGAGGCCGCCGAACCCGCCGGCACCGGCACCATCCCGGCCGGGCTGCAACTGACCGCAACTGCCCGCAACGGCAAAACCACCCGCAACTACTACAACTCCTCCGGTGACCTGGTCCGCACCGTCGACCCTGTTGGGCTGACCACCACCTACACCCGCGACGCACTCGGCCGCGTCACCACCATCACGATTGCCCCCGCCGACGGGAACGCCTTCAGCACCACCAGCTACACCTACAACGCCCTGTCGCAGGTCGCCACCACCACCGGCCCACCCGTCACCAACGCGGTCACCGGCGTCACGCACCAGGCAAAGAGTACCTACATCTACAACGACCTCGGCCTACGCACCCGCCAGGTCATCGACGACATCACCGGCGAGGACCCCGACCGCACCTGGATCTGGACCTACGACGCCGCCGGCCGCCCCGACCTGACCACAACCCCCGACGCCAAGACGGTTGACCAGGATTACGACAGCAGGGGAGACCTCACCAAGGTCACTCAACCCAGCGGCCTCATCTATGAGTACACCTACGACGAGGCACACCGTCGCACCGAGACCGCCGCTGTCGGCGACGGCGTCGACCCGATGAATCCCACCGCCACACGCCTCGTCCTGGACTCCCGCGCCTACGACCCCGCCGGCCGCCTCGCCTCTGTCGTCGACGCCATGGGCCGCGAAACCGCCTACACCTACTATGGCGACAACCTGCCCGCCACCAGCAGCAGGGTCCGCCGCAACACCAGTGGCGACATCACCAGCGAAACCCAGCTCAGCAAGAGCGACTACAACGCCGCCGGACAACCCAACCTGCAGATCGCCATGGGTGACATCCGCACCACGACGATCTACGACAAGGCCGGCTACATCAAGGAGGAACACCTCGACCCTGCCGGCTTGGACCGCGCGGTCATCTACACCCGCAACCTGGATGGCACCATCGCCACCCTCACGCGCACCGGTGCTGCCTCACCCGGCCGCGCCGAATCCACCAGCTACACCTACGACGACATCGGCCGGATCCTGACCGAGACCGTCGCCAACACCGGCGGCACCCCCGCCGCCCTCACCACCGTCTACCAACGCGACGCCCGCGGCCTCGTCACCCACACCACCGACCCGGCCGGCGTCACCACCAGCGCCACCTACGACCCACTCGGCAACCCCGTCACCACCACCGGTGCCACCCGCACCGTCTGGAATAACGGCGCCAGCACCACCGCCGCGCCCGTCACCACCATCGGCTACAACACATTCGGCGACACCACCCACATTCGCGACGCCAACGGCAACACCACCACCGCCAGCGTCGACCCCGCCGGCCGGCCTACCAGCGTCAGCCTGCCGACCTACACCACTCCAGGCGGTGTCGCCCTTACCGGCACCTACCACACCGCCTACAACTCCCAAGGCATGGTCGACCAGACCACCGACCCCCTCGGCCGGATCACCACCCACACCTACGACCCCTACGGGCGACCGCTCACCCGCACCCTGCCCGACCCCGACGACGACGGACCCAAAACCACACCCGTCTGGACCTACAGCTACGACCGAGTCGGGGAACTCTTGTCCGCGGTCGACCCCACCGGCGGATCGACATCGGCCACCTACAACGACCTCGGCCAACAAATCACGGCCACCGTCAGCGACCGCACCACCGGCAACACGCTCTACCTGACCACCAACCTCGCCTACGACCCCGCCGGCAACCTCACCACCGTCACCACACCGCTCAACCACACCACCATGACCACGTACAACACCGCCGGCGAGCCACTCAAAGTCACCGACCCGACCGGCCGGTTCACCCAGTACACCTACGACATGGCCGGCCGGCCCCTCACCTCGGTGAAGGGCAAGGACACCACCTACGTCGACCCCGTCACCACCCAGACCTACGACCTCGCCGGGCGCCTCACCGCCACCGCCGACTGCACCACCACCACGACCGGCGCCTGCGCCGCCACCCTGCGGACCGCAACCGCCACCTACAACGGCGCAAGCCAGCCGCTCACCGTCACCAGCGGCGAAGGACGAACCAGCCAGTACGGGTACGACAATGCTGGTCAACTCACCGCCATCACGCAGCGCGTCAACCCGGCGGACGCGGCGACGGCCGTCACCGTCGAACTCGGCTACGACCTGACCGGCCAACGCACCCGCATGGTCGACGGCAACGCCAACGCCACCACCTACACCTACACCCCATGGGGTCAGACCGCCTCAGTCATCGAACCTGCCACCACCACCCACCCGAACCCCGCTGACCGCACCTGGACCACCACTTACGACGCCGCCGGGCAACCCGTCACCTACCGACTCCCCGGCAACGTCAGCCGAATCCTCACCTACGACAAGCTCGGCAACCTGACCCAGGAAACCGGCACCGGAGCCGAAGCCACCACCGCCACCCGCCAACTCGGCTACGACCTCAACGGCCGCATCACCAGCGTCGGCGGACCCAACGGCGCAACCAACTACGCCTGGAACGACCGCGACCAACTCACCAGCGCCACTGGCCCGGCAGGCGACGCCACCTACACCTACGACGGCGAAGGCAACCTCACCAACCGCACCGACGCCGCCGGCACCGCAACCTTCACCTACAACACCGCCGGCGCCCTCGCCACCACCGCTGACCCCCTCACCGGACTCACCGCCACCAACATCTACAAAAACAACGGCCAACTCGGCCAAACCACCTACGGCACCGGCGGACCAACCCGCGCCTACACCTATGACAGCCTCGGCCGCCTCGCCACCGACACCTACAAGAAACCCAACGGCACCACCACCGCATCCACCACCTACACCTACGACAAAGACGACCTGCTCCTCACCAAAACCACCACCGGCGTCACCGGAGCCGGCACCAACACCTACGGCTACGACGGCCTCGCCCGACTCACCAACTGGAAATCACCAACCAACCAGCAAACCGCCTACGGCTACGACAACGCCTCCAACCGCACCATCGTCACCGACCCCACCGGCACCCGCACCACCACCTACGACGCCCGAAACCGCACCACCGCCGCCAGCGGCGCCAGCCAGCCCGGCGAAACCTGGACCTGGACGCCGCGCGGCACCATGTCCATCCACACCAGCGGCACCACCACCGACACCTACGCCTTCGACGCCTTCGAACGCCTCACCCAGGCCAGCAACCCCGGCTACACCGCCACCTACACCTACGACGCACTCGACCGACTAGCCCAACGCAACGGCCTCGCCTTCCTCTACAACGATCTCGCCAACCACCCCATCCGTACTCCGGCCTCTGGTGGGGACACCCAAATCCTTCGCGCCCCCGCCGGCCAACCCCTGTCCGACAAGACAGGCACCAACCCCGGCCGCAACCTCATCACCGACGGCATCCACGAGGACATCACCGCCGCCACCAACCCCACCACCGGAGACCTCACCGCCTCCCGCACCTACCAGCCCTACGGGCAGACCGCAGCATCCACCGGCACCCTGCCCCTCGGCTACCAAGGCGGCTGGACCGACCCCGACACCACCCAAACCAACGCCCACGCCCGCTGGTACAACCCGGCAAGCGGCGCCTTTGCCAGCCGCGATACCTGGACCCTCTGGCCGGATCCCACAGCTCAAGCGAACAGGTACAGCTATGGAAACTCGAACCCGATTTCCTACACCGACCCGAGTGGCCACTTCGTAGTCGCACCTGCCGCAGCTGGAGTGCTAGCCGCTGGAGGCGCCGCAGCGGGACCAACCGCTGGGCTTACGCTTCTTGCCGCAGGCGTGATCGTCACCGGGTTCATGATCTATAGCCACTACAACAAGCCACAGCCAAAGGCGAACCCGGCACCTGCGCCAGCTAAAGCCCCTGCGCCCAGCAATTGGCCAACCTCCACAATCAACCTACCTGCACAAGACTATTGCGAGAGAAACCGGCACTCTTCCTCGTGCGCCATTGTGTACGCGCCGGGCCGGCCGCCAGGCGCCCAGCCTGACGGTGGCGGTGCTCCCGGTGTCAGTGGCCCCTGCAGCCGGAACTGCTATACGCCTCCTCCCATCCCGCCCTGCGTTCTGAAGTCTCTGGCAGCCGGTCTGGCTGGCGGACAACTCTGCCGCACGCCCTGGTTGCTCGACGTGGGCGCTAGGCCAGACAAGACCGATAGCGTACGGCGCGCGACCGAGTCGTTGGTCACGGGTAGCGGTCAGATCGGCAACAACCCCAACAATGTGCAGGCGCCCCGTGTCCAATCAGACGGAAGTGGGGAGTCGGCTCCGACGGCCATTCGCGAGTCAGGCCTAGTCCCTGAACAAGGGGAGCTTCAGGACGCCTGTTTCACCGGGGGGCGGCTGCAGGCAGATGGATCTCGTAGTAGTGGTATATGGCAGGCTGATTGCAGCGAAGCTATGCCTCTAGCTCCTCAGCCCATCTCAGACAAGCTGTTCGAGAGGATGAGTTATCACTACCAACTGTATGTGACCGGCCAGGATTACGAGGAACGCTTCAAGCTTGGTGGGAAGATTATTGGAGTTGACGGCGGGCCAACCCTCACTAACGGGTACCTTGTGGAGGCGAAGTTTACGGGCGGCACTGAAGAACAGTGGGAAGGAAGTTTGCACAACCCGGCGAACGGTATGTTCAATGTGGATAAGCGAGTCCAGCAGGTTCAACGACTGCTCGATCTCAACTCCGCCCTCGGCGCCCGCGGGGTCAGGTTTGTTGCATCGAATCAGCTAGGTACCCTCTTCTTTAGGTCGTTCTTGCAGGAGTGGTTTCCCGACCAGATGCGGGACGGTACCCTGGGTGTCTATAATGTGCCCATTGGTGATGGCATGACCCGGCCCGCGAGGAAGAATCGTCGCTAATGTCGATCGATGTGGCAGTCGTCGTACACGCAGTAGATTCGCTGCAGCGTTTGGTGTACCCACCGTCGAAGGCGGAAGTTGTGGGTATCTTTGATGGAATGGGTTGGGTGAGGCGACGGGGCGATTTCTTTCCGCAGAGCGACTTCTTTCATCGCGGAGACTTCACTGCTGCCGTAAACGACCAAGATGGCGTTGCTTTCGTCACGTTCAATGCGGTTGTCGAGGTCGACGTCGATGCGGACTATTCGAGAAGCCTTGCCGTCCTGGATCGAGTGGCCAATGAAGTGATTCAGACCGCTTCTCGGCTTCTCGAGCGCGAATTGGAGGATCCTGGTGAAGAATATGACGAGCCTGCGTTAGACTACATTGACCCCTATTATCGTCGGCTAGGGCCCTGGGTGCTGTCTATGGGCCTTGTGCATCCAGATAGCGACGATCCGATTCTGCTGGTGCTGCGGATGCGGTACTGGCGGGATTTAGCGGACGATGGATGACTGAGCCCTCTATCCTGGGTGGCGGATGGCGCTGCCGCACGCGCTGCTGGTCGTCGACCACTTCCACATCGTGCAGCTGGCCAACCGGGCCGTCACCGAAGTCCGCCGCCGGAGCACCCTCACCCAGCGCGGACGCCGCGGCCGCGGCACCGACCCCGAATGGCGGATGCGCAACCGGCTGACCCGCTGCGCCGCTCGCATGCCCGGCAAGCACGTCGACCGCCTCGTCGACGCCCTCGACGCCCTACCAGCGGCGATCGGCGCCCCGATCCTCGCCGCGTGGAACGCGAAAGAGGACTTACTTGACCTGCTCGCGACCGCCCGCACCCAGCCCGGCCGGGAACACGTTCACCGGTTGCTACGCCGCTTCTACACCCGCTGCGCCGCCACTGACCTGCCCGAACTGCACCGCCTCGCCACCACGATCGAGACCTGGTGGCCGCAGATCCTTGCGTTCCTGACCACCGGGATCACCAACGCCGGCTCCGAAGGAACCAACCGCGTGATCAAGACCGTCGCCCGCGACGCCTACGGCTTCCGCAACCCCGCCAACCAGCGCCTACGCGCCCGCACCGCGACCACCCGACGTCACCGCGGACACCTCAACCCCCAGGGCTATTGCATAGTCGGGTTGGCCTGGCGAGTCGGCGCCAACCCTTGATCCGCAAGGCCGCGTGGCACAGGGCGAGAGACTTCGAGAGACGCTCCTCCACCAAGATCGGGAGCTCTCCGAGGCCGAAGCCGCTGTTCAGCACGATCCCCGCAAGCTGCACTGCCTGGCGGTGGCTGATGCCTGCCGCCACACCCTGGTGGCGGAGGATCTCCTGAGCGACTCGCGCATCGCCCCAGGCGGCGCAGTTTGCGACCAGAGTCGCAGCGAGACGCAGCAGCGGTGCATCCGCTGTTCCGCCGGCTGCGTCGATGAGCGTCATGCCGAGGCGGGCCTGGAAGATGGCGAGAGGCTTCGCTGGCTGCATTCTGAGGTAACCGTCCACCGCAAGCCTCAGCTGTCCCTCGGAAGACCTGTCGCACAGGTAGGCCAGGCATGCGGTGACTGCGTCCTCCCAGGGCTCGCCAGGGGCGGTTTCGGTGACCATGGCGCAGGCCGACGCGATGTCGCCGGTCGTCAGGCGGGCGATGATCGCCACCTGGCGTCCGTCGAGCATCCGCTGGCCGATGCCACGATGTCGCTCGAGATGTTCATACGCCTCGCCCCATCTACCCGCGCCGGCCAGCGCGCGGGCGCCTTCCGCGACGAGCACGCTCCAGAGCCACTGCCTCACCTCGCGGTGGTCGTCCTCACCGCGAGCCAGCCGGCTTGCCGGCAGGGCCTGGCCGTCGATCACCGCATCCGTCCGTGACGACACCGCCTCGAAGAGACTCGTGAGGAGTCGAAGAGCGGCGTCGCCGTCGCGGTCGCGAATGTGCAGCCGGGCGAGATTGACCAAAGGCTCCAGCGCGTTACGCGCCGCCCGCGCGTCCAGAGGAATGGCTCGCAAGTACGCGGCGGCATGCTCGTGGCACCACCGACGCGCCAGATCCGGCTGGCCGCAGTCCGAGGCGAGGAGAGCGGCCTGGTTGTAGACGGCCGAGGCCGCGGCTCGATCGTCCTCTCGGGCGGCGCGTTCCGCCAACGCGCACAGATCATCGACGCGGACGGCCAACGGCCCAGCGATGGGCCGTGGTCGCGCGACCAGTGGGAAGCGCCGAAACAGCGCGCTGTCCGACTCCACGGTCACTGCCAGGTGACGGTGATGGGGTGCTGCGGCCGGGGAAGGACGAAGCGTCCGGCCGAGGGGTCCGCCTCGACGGGAGCGTCGGGGATCTCGAAGCGGACGCCCCGGGAGCGGTAGGTGGCGTTCCAGGTGCGGATCTCCTCCGAGACCTGGTGCGCGAGACCTGCGCCGTCCGGGCCGTGACCGATGACGCCGACCTCGTACAGTCTGCTGCCGTCGGGCCCCGTCGGGGTCGGCCTGATGGTGAGGTAGGCGAGGTCGGCGCCGCGGGTGGTGGCCATCGCGCCCCACGGGAACATCGGGGTGACGGCACCGCGTTCGATGGCTGCGGGTTGGACGTTCATGCGCATGATGGCGTTGTCGAGGCGGCAGGCCAGCCAGAGGTCCATCCACTCGTACGGCACCATCGGCGGGAAGAACACGTTGGTCCAGATCTTGCGCCGTTCGGTGTCCAGCACGCCGGCGAGTGCCGCCGCGTCGACGTCCTGTTCCTTGTGCACCTGCAGGATCACGTCCTGCTCGGGCGTGATCGGCACCTGCCGGCGGGCGTCGTCGCCGATGCCGCGCAGCGGCATGAAGACCGCCAGTTCGCTGCCCTGGTCGCGCCATCCGCCGTCGTGTCGCTCGAAGATGATCGACCGGGAGGCGGCGCCACGCAGGCGCAGCGGTACGACGAGTCGCCCGTCCGGGGCGAGCTGCTCCAGCCACGCTGTCGGGGTTTCGTAGGCGCCGACTGTGGCGATGATCCGATCGTAGGGTGCGCCGCCGGGGCAGCCCAGCGCTCCGTCGCCGAGGATGACGTCCACGTTCGTGACGCCGGCCGTGGCCAGGTGCTTGCGGGCCCCGTCGACGAGGTCCTCGTCGACGTCGAGGGTGACGACGCGTCCGTCGTCGCCAGCGACGGCGGCGAGCAGAGCCGCGTTGTAGCCGGTTCCGGCGCCGGCTTCCATGACCCGGTGGCCGGGCCGTACGTCGAGTTGTTCGAGCATCATTGCCACGATTCGTGGCTGTGAGGCGGCGCTGATGGAGGCGCCTCGGCCGTCGGTCTTGGTGTAGACGGGAGCATCGGCGTAGGCCTGCTCCAGCGGTACGCCGGGTAGGAACAGGTGCCGCGGGGTGGCGCGGATGGCGGCCTCGATGCCGGGCGTGCGGATGATGTTCTCGGCGCGCAGTGCCTCCGTGAGCGCGGCGCGCAGGTCGGCGGGGTCGCTGGTCACTCGATCGACGCTAGTGCTCGTGGGCGTGGGTTCTGCGATTGACACGGTGCTCCTCGTGGTGTGGTGGAAGACGTTGCGGACCGCGAGCGCGGCGAGGGTGGACTGGTCCTGAACGGACAAGCCAGATCGGTTGGCGTGGAAGATGACGTGGTGTGCGATGACGGCGCGTAGCCCCCGTCGAAGGTGGCCGTGTCGGGCGAGGTCGGCGAGCGCCTGGCCGGCGGTTGCGAAGGCGTCGAGCCATGGGCCGAGCCCCACGAGCGGTCCGTCTGGCTTCGCGAGGCTGTGGGCGTCGACGGTCATGAGCCGATTGATCGCTCGGGTCAGCTCGGCGGCCCGCTCTGGCACTGCGAGGCCGGGCGAGGGCCGGAGGTCGGCGACCTTCGCCCAGGTGTCGCCCTGCTCGTACCAGTCCAGACCGGCGGCGCGCATCAGGACGCTGCACAGCAGCACGGCGAGCTCGCGCCTTCCCAGCGTGGTGGCGGGAGGCAGGTCGAGTAGCAGGTGCCGGCTGTCCTGGTGAAACAGCTCGTGGGCTACCTGCATGCCGGCCGACCCGCCGAAGGCCAGGGTCTCGGGTTCGTAGACGCCTCGGGTCCAGTTGGTGATTCGGTCCTGGCCCGCGAGTGTCTCCAGCAGATCCTCGACGCGGTGGGAGGTCGGGTCGTCGGCAAGGTAGCGCCACCGCCAGGTGGGGTACTTCCGGACGTACCACCACCCGTGCAGCACGCCCTCGTCCTGTGCGGCGGCCAACGCCGGGGCCAGGACGGAGGCGGCGACGTCCTCCGCTGCGGTGGGGTCGGGGAACTCGACGGTGTACTGCCGCCAGCTGGGCGTTGGCATTCGACGTCCTCACGTCAGGGGATGGGCGATGGGGGCGGTGAGCACGCAGGCGTCCCAGGAGCTGGTGCGCGCGCCCGCGCTGCTGCAGCTGAGGGCCGCCAGCGCGACGCCGGCGGCGCCTTCGAGAAGGCCAGGGCTTGCGGCGACCAGGGCAGCTGCGGTACGCCGAGGCCCGGCGCCGTCCGGGTCGAGCGCGCCGAGAAGCCGAGAAACCAGCGGGCCGAGTGTCCCGGCGGTGTCGGGCAGGGCGTCGGCGGCCATCCGGTGCGCGATATGGGCCAGGCCGGCGTGGCCGTGGCAGAGCGACGGGTCGGTGGTTGCCGCGAGCTGGCACGGGTCAGCGAGAGCGCGTACGAGTGCGTCTTCGGCGGCGGCGCGGCGGACGGGATCGTTCAGGGCCAGGGCGGCGAGCTGCTGGGCGCGCGCCAGCCCGGCGGTGCCGTAGCACCAGGACGGCCGCTGCACGCGGTGGACCTCGGCGCGGTCCGCCCGGAGTTGCACTCTGGTAATCCAGTACGGCCAGAGCGCACCGGCCATGGCTTCGTGACGCCATCGGTCGAGCCAGGCGCAGATCGTTGCGATGGCAGCGGTCTGACCGTCGACGACAATGCCGTGCAGGGCCCCGAGCGCCAGTAGCGCCAAGGGCCCGGCGATGCCGTGGGCCATGCCGTTGTTGCCGTGTCCGCCGGGGAAGCGGGAGTCGGCGCGGCCGGAGGGCCCGCTGCCGGTCCACCAGCCTGGTAACACCTCGCTGCCGACGGGTAGGGGCTGCGTCAGCCGGACCAGATACCCGAGCACCGCGGGCAGTTCCTCGCCGTCGGGTGCTCGGCGGAGCAGGTACGCCCCGACCCCGGCCAATCCTCGGATGGCGTCGAACTCGGCGAGCGCCGGTAGTTCCCCGACGTCGATGCGGGCGTGCGCGGCGGCCACGCGGCGCCGGGCATCCGCGGCTATCACCTGGTCGAGCTCCTCGAGTGCGTGCGCATAGGCGCCGGGCCGGTGGGTGGCGGCGCAGGCGAGGACGTGAGCGAGCGCGGGTGCGCCGTGGAAGGGGTGGCTGTCGGGGCCCGCCGTTACCGGTTGGCTGGTAGCGGCGGTGAGCCAGTGGTGGGCGCGTTGCCAGGGTCTTAGCCCTGCCGCTGCCAGCTCGACGTGCAGCAGGGCGATGCCGGGTACGCCGAGGGCGAGTGACTGCTGCCACCAGAGTTGCCGGATCGGCAGCCGTGGGTCGTCGGGATGGGCGAGCAGATCGGCGACTGCGACAGCGAGGTCGTGGCTCTCGTACGGAAGGGTCATGGCCGGCTCCGGGCGAAGTAGGCCAGGGCGGCGGCGCGGGCGAGGTAGCGGCACCGGTCCTCGTCGTCGAAGTCGATGCCGACCGCGCGGATGTAGTGGGCGTGCATGAGGGAGCCGAGGACGTCGTCGCTGTTGATGCCGTCGGTGTGCGGTCCGGGTAGGTGGGTCCGGTAGACGGCGAGGGCGATGTCGCGGTTCTTCCAGGCGTCGACGATGGCGGTGCCGCCGGGGACAGCACGCAGTGCGGCCCAGTCGTCGCCGGGGTGGGCGAGTCGTACGGCTTCGTGGAACAGCGGCCGCTCGACGGGCTGCGGCGCGGTCGCGGGTACGTGGTCGATGAGCCAGCGCATGCCGGCGTCAACGCTGCCGGTGTAGGCGACGGCGATAGCGGCGATCTGCGCGGCAACGAGTGCCTGTCGGCTCGGGCGGACGGGCTGGCGTAGCTGCATGAGGACGGCGTGGGAGTCGGCGATGAAGACCGTCTCCGCGGCCTGCATGGCCGCGCCGGATCCCCACCGCCCGGTCTCGGGGTACGAGGTGGCGTACTGGACCTCCCGCAGCAGGCCACGTCGGCGTAGATCGTCGGCCCATGCGCTGACACGTCCGGCGGCCGGTCCGAATGCCGACGGTTCGGGCAGGACGATGCGGAGGCGGAGATGCTGGTCAGGGTCGCGGAACCGGAGGAACCACCAGTCCGGCGGCACCTCCCACTCGGCGAACAGTCGAGGTAGATGCTCGGCGAGGAGGAGGTCTTGCCGGCGGATGTCTCCGTAGAGCTTCGCGAGCAGGAGCCGGGAGGTGCCGGGACTGAGGCCTTGGTCTCGTCCGATGACGCGGGCCGGGATCGGTGTGGGCAGGGGCGGCCAGGGTGGTCGCTCGGTGGCGTGCAGCGTCAGGATGACCTCATGCGGACGGCCGCCGCACCAGCCGAGGTCCTGCGGGCTGGGTGCTTCCACGAGGACCGCTCGCGGTGCGGTGAGCAGGTGGGTGCGCAGCAGGACGCGGTGCGCGGACTCGTCGAGGTCCAGCGGCAGGCGCCGGTCGGCTTCAACCAGCTGCACCAGGCGGGGCAGGCGCCGGCGGGCCCGCCACTGGTCGAGGGCGTCGTCCCAGGCGTACCAGGGCTGCCGCCGGTCGGGCAGCTCGGTAGCCTCCAGCCGCCAGGTGGCGGGGGCGAGGATCGCGCGCCCGTAGCGGATGCGGGGAAGGAACGGCAGCTTGGCCCGGGCGGCGGCGCCCCAGTCGAAAGCGGTGACCTGGGCGCACTGGGCGCGGCCGAGTTCGATGAGGAACCGGGCCAGTGGTGGGGTGTGGATGCGCAGGTTGAGCGCGTGCATGCCCACGGTTTCGATTCGGTGGCCGTGGTCGGGTGCGGCGAGGTACATGCGTCGGCCGTCGCAGCCCACCGCCAGGTCGTCCACGGTGAGTACCGCTCGGTTCGGGCGCCGGTGCTCGGCCAGGCTGATGACGGTGGGCAGGATCTGCATGCAGCGGGTGACGTGGGCGGTCGCGGGATCCAGCGGCGGGAACGACATCTGGGCGGGCACCGTGCCGTGATCGGCGGTGGGCAGGTCGGTCAGGCCAGCGGCCAGCTTCGCCGCGTCGACCGCCCGCAGCACGCTGAGGAACCGGCCGGTGAGTCCGCCGGCGCCCCGGGACACGGAGGTGACCTCGACGGTGAACCTGCCGCGCGCCAGGGCGGCTTCGTCGGCGGCGTGCACGCGGACGCTCGCCTCCAGGTGTGCCGGCAGCCGCAGCTGTGGCGGTCCCAACTCCAGTTCTGCGATCAGCTCCTCGTCGAGCAGCACCTCGTCCGCGCCGTTCAGGGCGGCGCGCTGGGCGAGGGCGAGGAGCAGCTCGTCGCGGCGGGACAGGGGTGATCGTGGCTCGTCTGCTGGGGTGCCGGGGTATCCGTCCGGGAAGCCGATGCCGCTGTCCGGGTCGACGACGTCGCGTACCGGCATGAGCGAGCCGATCCCGTACCGCTCGTAGAAGCGCTGATGGTAGGCCCGCCACGCGGCGGTGCCGTAGGGGTGGGCGCTGAGCCGGGTCAGTGCCAGGACGGCGCGTTCGACCTCCCGCGCCACCTGCTCCGGCAGCGTGACCGACGCGTCCAGTCGGAGATCCACCGCGAGAGGCTCGTGGACGGAGATGCCGAGGTCGCGCATCCGGGAGGTCACCTGGGCGCGCGTCTCGCGGCCGTCTGCGTCGTGGGCGGTGCAGTGGCGTCGCAGCGCGGTGTGGATGTCGCGCAGGGCGCGGACCAGGTCGGCGACCGCCGCGATGCCGCCGGCCTCGACGTCGTCGAGCTGGAGCAGCAGGTACGCCAGGGCGTCGGGTTCCGTGCCGGGCGCGCGCAGGCTGGTGATCAGCGCGCCGCGGGTGATCAGCTCGGCGAGCATCCCCTCAACGGTCGCCGTTGCGGCGTGCGGGAACGCGGCACACAGCTGCGCGGACAGTGCTTCCACCCGGATCGGGGCGTGGGCGGCGGTGATCGCGGCGCGGACCGGCGCGGTGTACCGCAGCGACACCTCCACAGCCGTCGTGCCCTGCGGTCGGGCGTCCGGCTGGTAGGGCAGGACGAGCCGGTCGTCGCGTACCGTCATGGTGTTGTTCGCGACCACCGGGAGCCGGGCGACCAGGTCCGGGCATCGTTCCAGGTGGGTGATCACGTCGGCGAGCCACGCGGCGCCCGCCCGGGCGACGGCCTGGTGTGCGGTGCCCCATCGGGTGGGCGAGCGTGATCCGAACACGGCGGGTGCCACCCCGGCGAGGAGACCGAACGGGGTCGGCCGGCCGCGTAGGCGCTGCGTGTAGCGGGCGACCGCCTGGATAACCCGCCGGGTCTCCCGGACGGTGAGGGCCTCGTCGGCGCACAGCCTGGCGACCTGCGCGGCGAGTACCGGGCTGGCGTGGCTGATCGCGTCCACGATGGTTTCGTTCGTCCACACCTGCCGCAGCCATGCCACCCAGCCGGGGACGAGGGCGTCGCGTGGTTCGGTCAGGTCGGGCCACGGCGGCAGGTCGATGTCGGGGTGGGCGGCCGCGCGGACGAGCGCGGCACCGGTCGACCGGTATGCCGGAGAGCCTGTGGGAGAGCGCACGCTGCACCTCGGTTGGATGTCGGTTGGGGTGCCGGCCGGCGCGGAGAGTGGGGGCGTGTTGCCGCGCCGGCCGGCTTTTCGGGGGGAGGGTTCGTCGGTCAGGCGACGTTTGTGGTGCAGGCGGTACAGGTGCTGCCGCAGCCGTCGTCGGTCAGGTTGACCAGGCCGGCGACGTCCGCCACCTCCAGCAGGCTGACGTCCAGGTCGAAGTCCCCGCCGTCGGTGGCCGTGGTCTGCTCCGCGGTGCTGGTGGACATGTCTTCCTCCGATCTCGAGATCTCCCCGGGCCGCGGTGACCCGAGGTGGTGCCGGGTGGCCGCGTCCCGGTGACGCGTCACCCCTACCGCCCGATGCGGACGGAGCTTGAAGCGGCAGTCGGCTGGGTTCGCCGACGTGGTCGTTGCTCGGTGTCGGGAAACGCCGCCGTGCCGGCGGCGTCGGCCGGCCCGCGCCACATCCGCCAGATCGTGGGTCCGCTGATGGGCAGGATCAGCGGCGGTCCAGCCCGGTAGCCGAGCCGCAGGTACAGCCTGCGGTTGCGCATGTTGCTGGCCTCCAGGTAGGCGGGCAGCCCCAGCGCGTCGAGCCGGCGGTGGTAGCTGTCGAGCAGGGCGGTTCCGACGCCGGAGCTCTGTTGGTCGGGGCTGACCGCCACGTACGCGAGGTAGTGGTGCGGTTCGCGGGGGTGGAACACGTCGAACATGGCCTCGAGGAGGGTGAACTTCGGCGCGTACGGTCCGGTGGCGGCTTCCACCGCCGCTTGGTGCTCCGGCGGCGCCGCGGGTGGGGGTTCGGGCCGGGCGTACCAGATCGCGACGGCGGACCGGTCGGTGGTGGTGTCGACGTGGCCGTGGGCGAGACCGTGACGCAGGACGAGGGTGAAGTACCGGCGGTAGACGGCGCGACGGTCGTCATGGTCGGGGACCAGCCAGTCGGCGACCGGCCCGTCGAAGAACGCGTCGACGAGTACGGAGACCAAGGGGTCGATGTCGGCGGGAGTGGCGCGACGGATGCTCACGCCGGTGCTGGGGACGGTCATGGTGAGCTCCTTGTTCAGACCGGCAGGCGGAAGCTGTCGGTGCGGCGCAGGGGCGCGGTGGCGCTGTCGGCGCCGAGTCCGATGGCGTCATAGACCTGCGGTCGCACTGCGCCCAGGACCAACGCCCAGGCGGTGCCGGCGAGGGCGGCAATGGCGTAGGTGGCCGGGAAGAGCCAGCGCAGCGGTGAGTGCGCGCTGACGCCGAGGAGGATGTCGAACTCCCGTAGCGTCGCGGCGAGAAACCCGGTCAGCGTGAGCGTGGCGAGCAGCGGCGCGGCGAAGGCAGGCCACCAGCCCTCGCCGTGGGCGATGCGGGCGAAGAAGCCGATCACGGCGGCGGAGGTGACGGTCATCAGGATCAGGACGCCGAGGCCACCGGTCACCGTGACCCAGAAGAACAGGTGCACGATCGGGTCCGCGCCGGCAGTGGCGTAGGCGATGAGGACGACCACCGCGAGAATGCTCTGCAGGATCGACCCGGCCTTCGGGGCGCCGGTGCGGCGGCTGGTCCGGCCCAGTACGCCGGGCAGGACCCGCTCCCGGCCGAGAGCGAACAGGTACCGGGCGACGGTGTGGTGGAAGCTCAGCAGCGCGGCGAACAGGCTGGTGATGAACAGGACCCGCCCGACGGTCACGATGCTGGACCCGAGGTGCGGTGAGACGAGATTGAAGATGAGGTCGGTGCCGTCGGTGCGGGCCGCATCGACGATCCTGTCCGAGCCGGTGGCGACGGACATCGCCCAGGCGGACAGGCCGTAGAGCAGGCCGGTGGCGGCCACCGCGATGTAGGTGGCCCGGGCGACCGTCCGACGTGGGTCGCGGGTCTCCTCGGAGAACACCACAGTGCCCTCGAAGCCGACGAAACCCGTGATGGCCGTGACCAGTGCGGCGCCGATACCCGCGGCGAGGATGTGCGACGGGGCGAGGGTGTCGAAGGTGACCGTCCCGCCGGCGGGGTGCCCGACCATCACCGCGTCGAAGACCAGCGCGACCGCGCACTCGGCGACGAGCATGACCGCCAGGACCTTGCCGTTGAGGTCGATGCGCAGCACGCCGAGCACGGCGACTACAGCCCACCCGATCAGCGCCGGCACCCACCAGGTGACGTGCAGGCCGTACTGATCGCGCAGGAACGTCGCGAGGACCGCGCCGAACCCGCCGTACAGGCCGATCTGCATCGCGTTGTACGCCACCAGCGCGACCATCGCCGCGCCGACACCGGCCGGACGGCCGAGCCCTCGGGTGACGTAGGTGTAGAACGCGCCGGCGTTGACGATCCGCCGGGACATGGCCACGAACCCGACCGAGAACAGCGCCAGCACGGCGGCGACGACAAGGTACGCCACCGGAATACCCGCCACGCCGGTGACCGCGTAGCCGGTGGTCGCACCGCCGGCGACCACCGTCAGCGGCGCGGCGGCGGCGATGACGAAGAACACCACCGAGGGGATCCCGAGCCGGCCGCGCGCCAGAACCTCGGAAACAGTGTCAGTAGTCGAATGCGACATCAGGTCTCTTTCACGAAGAGTGGATGGGGTGTTGCCGTCAGGAGGTGCGGTGGCTCAGGACCGCGCCGCCGACGACGCTGCCGAGATCGGCGAGTAGATCCCGCAACGGCGGCCACGACTGCTCGACCAACCGCCGCAGATGCGAGCGCACCGCTGGCGAGGCGCCGTCGAGCAGCGTCGTGTCCAGCTGGGTGTGCAGCGCCAGGCCGGCCAGGGCGAGGTCCACGCCGTTCAGGGTCCGGCCGTTGCGCAGATGCTGCGACAGCCGCGCCCACGACCAGGCCGCGGTGTTGATGTCGATCGGCACGTACAGGGTGCGTTGCCGCCAGAACGGGCCCGCCTGCTGCGGTCGCACCAGACCCGACTGCCACATCCGCTGGGCGACCTGCTCGTAGGCGGACGAGCCGAGGAAGGCCAGCCACACCCGGGTCGCGGTGTGCTGCTGCTCGGCCGCGATCCGGTCCAGGACCAGGTGCTGGAGCCAATCCTGCGGCGGCCGGATGTCCTTGACGCGCACGTGCCCGCGCTCGAACGTGATCCGCCCGCCGTAGTAGAGCTCGATGAGCAGCCCAGCGGCCAGGCCGTGCGCCAACGCCGAGTCGAACAACCGAGGGCGACCGGTCCGGTCGTCGTGGCACATGAAGAAGAACTCGTCCGCGATCCGGCCGGTCCGCTCGGAGGCGGCGCCGGCGGGCACCGGACGGGGGACCGGGACAGGCTCGGAACGGACATACGAGGCGGCGTGCTCGTCAGCGGCGCCGAGGGCTGGATTCACCGCGGCTGGCCTTCCTGAATCGTGTCGTCTGCAGGGTCAAGAAGCCGGAGCCGTACGAGGAGGCGACGGCCACCGGTATGACGGGACAGCTCAGCCACGGCCCACTCGCGCTGGAGGCAGCGGCCGTCGCTGCACTGGAAACACATCCGGCCTGCGACGTGCTGGAGCAGCGTCCTGCGGGCCGAGTCGAAGCGATCGACGGGCCGGTCGCTCTCCTCGACGCCGGTCACGGCGCGGAGGCGTGGCGTGGCCGTTGCAGCGGCGATCCCGGGCGCGGCCGGAAGAGGATGTGAGTCACCGCGTTTCCAAGCACTCCAACGGACGCTGCTCCTCCGCCGCGGCCCCTGATCAGCTCGTACGACTGTCGGTGCTTTGGAGGGACGGGCCATGCGAAGTGAGTCATCCGGACACCTCCTCATGAGGGTGCGCGGCCGGGCCCTACCCGACGCCGACCGCGCACCCGGCTCATGTACGTGAGCAGTCTCGGACCACCGCGCGTAGGCTCCCGTGCCGCGCGCTCGGCCGGTGCGGCTCCGGACAGCCCTCACCCCACGCCGACGGCCATTCTTGGCCCGAGAGCCCGAGTCGGCTCCGAGTCTCACTGCTGGAAACTGCCTGCCGTCAGCGGCAGAGCCCTGGCTGAGGACCCTCAGATTGGGGTGGCGTCTGGGTTGCACGGCACGACCTTGGTCGATGCCGCGCTCGCTCAGCTAGCCAATGGTGAGCGCCTCACGGTGGGCCTCCCACTGTGAGACGACGGCCGGTAACGGCTGCGTCGGGCCGGACATCTCGCTCCCGAACGACTACTGTGCGCAGTAATCGCGGTCGGAGGGAGTGACCATCCATGCACCGGGTCGTCAGACCGCAGTGGTGGCACGAGGGCACGTTTCGCGGCGCAGCCGTACGCGTACATCTCGCGCGTCACGACATGGCGGCTGTCTTCGGCTTCCTCAAGGAACGCGGTTTCAGCTGGTCTGCGATCGCGACGGCGACCGGGCTGGGCGCCAGCCGGGTCTCGGAAATCGCAGCTGGACGCCGCATCGTCACCGACTACGCGGTGCTGGAGCGGATCGCCGAAGGGCTGTCAATCCCGCGCCACTTCATGGGGCTCGCTCTCGACGATCAGGCACTCCAACATCGGCGGGGCGACGCCACTGAGTCGACCCGCACTACCGGATCCCTCGACCCCCACGAGTTGCTCGGGATCGTCGCCAGCATCGCGGTAGGAGCGATACCCGAAGGCGTGGAACGTTGGCTGCCCAACTCCCAGAAAAGCGCCATCCCGGCCGCCGTCGGTCCGGACGAAGTAGCCACAGTTCGTGCCGTTACCGCCTTCCACCGCCGGCTCGACGCCGCCTCCGGAGGTGGCCGGTGCCTGCAATCCGCGTGCGGCTACGTGGCATGGGCGACGCAGCTCCTACAGGTGAAGTGCGCCGATGACGTCGCCGCCGATCTCCGTGCCGCTCTCGCCGAGCTGCACAACCTCGTTGGCTGGGTGGCGCACGACCTCGACGACCACGACATGGCGCGTCGGCATCTCACCCAGAGCCTCGTCCTTGCGCGGCAGACGAATTCGCTTCCGCTGCTGGCCAACACGCTGTACCGCCTGGGACGGGTCAGTCTCCACCAAGGGCAGCCGGGAGAGGCGCTCCAACTGTTCGGGCTCGGCCAGCTCGCCGCGCAGCAGGCCGGGTGCCATGCCAGTGTCGGCATACTGCACGCCAACTCCGCATGGGCGTATGCCCTCCTCGGAGCCGACCACCAGGTCGTCGACAGCCTGTCCCGCGCACGACGCGAACTCGACCAGGCCGACCCCGAAACGGCGCCCGCCTGGACCCACTTCGCGCTCACCGAAGCCGATGCACATGGGATCTCAGCCGTCGTCTACTCCGCTCTCGCCCGTCATCCGGAACACGTTCGATACGTGGATCAGGCTGCCGAGCACTCCCAACGGGCGGTGCAGCTGCGCCGGCCCCAGGACCGACGATCGTTCATCTTCGACACGATCTCCGTCGCCACGGCGAGTATCCTTGCCGGTGATCTCGCAACCGCTGGCGAGTACGGCACGAAGGCGGTGGGGCTGGTGGCGGACGGGATGCGGTCGGCCCGCGTCAACGATCGTCTGGACGCGCTCTGGGCGCTTGCCGCGCCCAAAGCCGAGCGGGAGCCAGCGCTCGCCGCTCTCGGTAGCCGGCTCGCGGAGCTGCGGGCGGTCTGATGACCACCGCGCTCAGCGACGCTGTCGCCTCAGAGCTCCGTGCTCATTTGAGCGACATCTGTTCGCAGCTCGGCATTGAGTTGGATAGTGCCAGGCTCGTGAAGTACACGATGAATGCGGTGTTCGAGGCGCCGCCGTTCGTGATCCGACTTGCTTCTGGCCAGTACGCCGCAACTCTAGCCCAGCGCGTGGTGTCGGTATCTGGGTGTCTGGCAGAGGCAGGGATGCCAACCGTGCGGATTGCGTTGAGCGTGGCCCCTCAACCGATCTTCAGTGGAGACTGGGTCGCGACGGTCTGGGAGTACGTCCCCACGGTTCGCGACGAGCCGAAGCCTGCCGATCTCGCTGCGCCGCTACGTGCCCTGCATAGTCTTGACCATCTTGACGTGGCGTTGCCGCGTTGGTCGCCGATCGACAAGTTCCGTCGTCGGCTTGCCGCTGCCGCGTCGCTCCCGCCACGGGAAGCGGAAGAGCTAGATCAGTGGTCGAGGGCTGAACTCGGGCTTACCGCCTCGGACCTGTTGCGCGACCTTCACCGGCGCTGCGATGACGCGGAAGAGGGCCTCGATCGGGTGGCGTGGCAGCTGCCATGGGGCGTCATCCACGGCGATGCTCACACCGGGAACGTCCTGCTGCCGCTGCCAGCCGACAAAACGATGGCTCGTCCAAGTCCTTTGCTCTGTGACCTGGACGGGGTTTGCATTGGCCCGCGGGAGTGGGATCTTGTGCCGACCGCCCACGGCGCTACCCGGTTCGGACGGTCGCGTATTGACTACCAGGGCTTTGTCGAGGCGTACGGGATTGACCTCACCGGCTGGGCGGGTTGGCCGGTCCTGCGCGGCGTGCGGGAGCTGCAGCTGGTTACCAGTACGATTGATTCCCTTGCTGGCCGCCCCGAAGTGGCAGGCGAGTTGTTCTATCGGCTGCGGTCGTTATTTGACGGCGACTTCAAGGCAATCTGGCATCGCTATCGGTAAGGCCTGAGTAGCTCTGTTTCGGATTGCTGGCCGTTGCTCATCAACGTAATTCGCCGGAGTCGCGTGTCTCAGGGGTGTGCGGCATGGATGGGGCCGATGACGTTGCGTACAACTCGTCGAAGGGAGTCGAGGATGTCGGAAGAGGAAGTCCACAGGCACCTACTGCCTTTCAGGGCGCTGGACGGCATTGCATGTTTACTGGGGTTCCTGAAGTGCTCCGGTCCGCTTGGCCTGTACGCCGAATAGCTCGCTGCCGACGGCGCCGCCCTGGGCTAACGCGCGTTGTACTACTTCCGAGAGCTCGCCTCGTGGCTCCGCCCCGCAGGCCAAACGGTTGGGTGATCTAGGAACCTGTAGCAGTCATGCTCGACGCGGAAGGTTCCTAGGCGGCAATAGATGTGAATCGGGATGAAGGGTGCCCAAGATCAACCTGAGGAAAGCCGCCTGCGATACGTTTTCACTGCTCAAGAACCGCTGCGCCCGCCCTCGACGGCGGGCGAGGATCGCAACGGATCTTCGCCGGCGGCGCCGACCTTACCGGCCAGTCGCTGCGCCCGCCCTCGACGGCGGGCGAGGATCGCGACACGACCGGGCCGGCCAGATCCTCCACCGCAGTCCGGGCCGCTGCGCCCGCCCTCGACGGCGGGCGAGGATCGCAACCCCGTTAGGAGTGAGGCTGTCCGCCTCCTCCGGATCGCTGCGCCCGCCCTCGACGGCGGGCGAGGATCGCAACGCAGGCGGTGGCGCCGCAGAAGACCGGCAAGGGGCCGCTGCGCCCGCCCTCGACGGCGGGCGAGGATCGCAACGCACGGTCGCCAATAGTTACGCGGCCGGAGATCGGGAGCTGCGCCCGCCCTCGACGGCGGGCGAGGATCGCAACACGCTCACCTTCAACGGCGAGACCACCGGCGCGATCGCGTGCTGCGCCCGCCCTCGACGGCGGGCGAGGATCGCAACGTCGTCGGCGCGGTCGTTCTCTGGAGCCGGTGATGGAGCTGCGCCCGCCCTCGACGGCGGGCGAGGATCGCAACGTTGGGCCGGATCGCCGCCCGATCTGTTTCTACTGGTCGCTGCGCCCGCCCTCGACGGCGGGCGAGGATCGCAACGGCCTTGACGGCTGCCTCGGTTGCGGGGCCGAACGCGCGCTGCGCCCGCCCTCGACGGCGGGCGAGGATCGCAACGCCGACGTCGACGGCCCCGGGCAGGCGCTCGTGCTCGTGCTGCGCCCGCCCTCGACGGCGGGCGAGGATCGCAACTTTCTGGCCCACCTGTGTTGTCGATGGGTCAGAGCATGCTGCGCCCGCCCTCGACGGCGGGCGAGGATCGCAACCCCCGTGGGGGTGTCACGCTGAGTCACATCAGGGGCTGCGCCCGCCCTCGACGGCGGGCGAGGATCGCAACCCGCACGCGGAGCGCAGGTCGCTGCGCGGCGCCCTCGACGCTGCGCCCGCCCTCGACGGCGGGCGAGGATCGCAACATGTTCCGGGTCATCAAGGAAGAGTGGGACGAGGAGCCGCTGCGCCCGCCCTCGACGGCGGGCGAGGATCGCAACCTCCTGGCCGCCGGGCTGTACGACCACGGCGACAAGGCTGCGCCCGCCCTCGACGGCGGGCGAGGATCGCAACGTCAGGCGGCCTTCGGCGTTGAGCTGCGCGGCGACCTGCTGCGCCCGCCCTCGACGGCGGGCGAGGATCGCAACGAGGTGCCGCCACTTCGCCTTGTCGTCGGTGGCCGCCAGCTGCGCCCGCCCTCGACGGCGGGCGAGGATCGCAACTCATTTCCCGCCCTGAAATGAGGGGCCGTACCGACCGGCTGCGCCCGCCCTCGACGGCGGGCGAGGATCGCAACACGTCGAGGAACTGGATGGTCTGGATCCACGACCACGCTGCGCCCGCCCTCGACGGCGGGCGAGGATCGCAACAGCGGTGGCCCGTCTGCGGTGACCTCCTGCCACAGCGCTGCGCCCGCCCTCGACGGCGGGCGAGGATCGCAACTCCGACCCGGTTCCCCGGCCCCGTATCGGCATGCCCGGCTGCGCCCGCCCTCGACGGCGGGCGAGGATCGCAACGCGCCGTGCGGCGTCGCCGAACCGGCCGAGTCGCCGGGCTGCGCCCGCCCTCGACGGCGGGCGAGGATCGCAACGCCCTTGCGGTCGAGCTCGCCGGTCTCGCGCTGCACCCAGCTGCGCCCGCCCTCGACGGCGGGCGAGGATCGCAACGTGTGCTGGTGTGCTCGTGTGGCATCGGTGCCCTCCCGCTGCGCCCGCCCTCGACGGCGGGCGAGGATCGCAACCCGTCGCGGTTGTCGAGGGTGAACCGCGCGGTCTGCGGCTGCGCCCGCCCTCGACGGCGGGCGAGGATCGCAACGCAGGTGCAGCCGCCGGCGCCCATGAGGAACACGTTCGCTGCGCCCGCCCTCGACGGCGGGCGAGGATCGCAACTCCGGCATGTGGCGGCTCCACCGGCCGGCGAGCCGGTGCTGCGCCCGCCCTCGACGGCGGGCGAGGATCGCAACATGCCGTCGAGCGCGGCGTGCACCTCGCGCGCCAGGGCTGCGCCCGCCCTCGACGGCGGGCGAGGATCGCAACGACCACCCGATCGGCGGCTCGTCGTCGTGCGCCGGCAGCTGCGTCCGCCCTCGACGGCGGGCGAGGATCGCAACACGCCACGGCCGGCGGGCGTCATGCCCAACGCGGTCGCTGCGCCCGCCCTCGACGGCGGGCGAGGATCGCAACCGCGGCCCGGGTCTGCGGATCGCGGTACGGCTGGACGCTGCGCCCGCCCTCGACGGCGGGCGAGGATCGCAACGAGGAGCTGCCGTGCCTGGTCGGCGTGGTGATGAAGGAGGCTGCGCCCCGCCCTCGACGGCGGGCGAGGATCGCAACCAGATCAAGGTGGACCGGGACTGTGGCCCGGCCACCGAGCTGCGCCCCTCGAGGGCGGGCGAGGATCGCAACCAGATCAAGGTGGACCGGGACTGTGGCCCGGCCACCGAGCTGCGCCCCTCGAGGGCGGGCGAGGATCGCAACCAGATCAAGGTGGACCGGGACTGTGGCCCGGCCACCGAGCTGCGCCCGCCCTCGAGGGCGGGCGAGGATCGCAACAACGCCCTCAGCCGCACGCTCACCGCCACCGAGCCGCTGCGCCCGCCCTCGACGGCGGGCGAGGATCGCAGCACCAGCTGGTCGACGGTGTCCGGCGCGAAGCCCATGCTGCGCCCGCCCTCGATGGCGGGCGAGGATCGCAACACCACTTCGAAGGTTCTGCCGCACCGGCCGCACTGGAGCGGCGCCCGCCCTCGACGGCGGGCGAGGATCGCAACGGTTGTGCCGGCCCGCCGGGTGGTGGCGCCGTGACCGAGAGCTGCGCCCGCCCTCGACGGCGGGCGAGGATCGCAACAACGTCTCCGATGAAGGGCGGCGGCGTGGTGCCTGCCATCTGGGGGTTCTTCCGGGTGAGCGTCGAGGAGCCGACATCCTTCTCGGCGGGTTACGCGGCTACAATCAGCGACCTAAAGCATCCATGGTGTGGGCACCAAGCCATTTTTAGGCCGCCTCATCTCTAACCGTGGCAGACGCAGCCGGCCGTCACGAGATTAGGATCGCACGTGTCTGACATGACGCCTCTTTGGGCTCATAGCCCCGCTTCTGGCGGTGGCCCATGGCATGCGCTCTCGGATCATCTTCAGAGCACTGCCGAGCTCGCACAGCTGTTTACTGCATCGTTCGGCGGAGGTGATCTGGCCTACTGGCTGGGCGCGCTCCACGACGTGGGCAAGGCAGCCTGTGCGTGGCAGGACAAGCTCGCTGCTGCCGCGGCCACCGGCGCTCCCGTCGGTATCGACCATAAGGCGTTCGGAACGTGGGTGGCGAACGAACGTGGACTGGGCGGCTTCGCCAACGCGATCTTCGGTCATCATGGCGGACTGATCGATACACCTCGCCTACTTCCTACGGTGCAACGCAGGTTGGCTGATGCACCAGCGAACGTAGCCTCCGCCCAGGGGCAACTAGCTAGGCTGCTACCGGACCTGCCGGAGAACCTCGGCCATCTTGTACCCGATCGATGGCGATCCGATCCGTTGGCGGGAGAGATGGCACTGCGGTTGTGCTACAGCGCTGTGGTCGACGCAGACAGCTTGGACACCAGCGCCCATTTCCAAGGTTTGGCTCAACCTCGAATTCGCCCCGACGCAGACTTCGGGCATCTCTACAAGCTGTTCGAGCAGCGTCGGCGTAACCATCTCTCTGGCCGAGCCACGGCGATCGGCGGGCTGCGGGAACAGGTCTACGCGGACTGTCTAGCGGCGGCAGAGCGGGGGCGCGGTGTGTTCCGCCTTGGTGCACCGACAGGGGCCGGGAAAACCTTGGCGAGTGGCGGCTTCGCGCTACGGCACGCGGCTAAGCACGGCCTGCGTCGGGTGATCGTGGCAGTTCCTTTCCTGACCATCACCGAGCAGAACGCCGACGTGTACCGCCAGATGCTCGCTGAGGACGATGCTGAGCCGGTAATCCTTGAGCACCACAGCCAGGTCAACTTCGACGACCCGAGCGCGGGCCGGTGGGCGCGGCTGGCTGCTGAGAACTGGGATGCCCCCTTCGTCGTCACTACGTTTGTCAGGCTCTTCGAGTCGTTGTACGCCCGCAAGCCGTCGGCGATGCGCCGGGTGCACCGGCTGGCCAACTCCGTGATCGTGCTGGACGAGGTGCAGGCGCTGCCGTACCCAATGTTGGCACCGATTCTCGATGGGCTGCGGCTGCTCGTGCAGCACTTCGGCGCGACGGTGCTGCTGTCCTCGGCGACACAACCGAGCTTCTGGGCCTTGAAGGAGTTTCGAGACGTTCCGTGCGTCGACCTCGTGCATGACACTCCGAAGCTGGTCAGTGACCTGCGGCGGGTGCGATACGAGTGGCAGCTTGACCCGAAGCCAACGTTGGCTGATATCGCCGCTGAAGCGGCCGTGCAATCGGCGGCGCTAGTCGTGGTCAACACCACCGCGGACGCGAAGACGGTGTTCGAGCAGTGGCGTGACGCGGAACCGAGCGGCGTGGCCTGGCACCTGTCCACCCGCATGTGCCCGGACCACCGGCGGCGAGTGCTTCGGGAGGTACGGCTGAGACTCTCTCGGGGCGAGCGGGTCCTGCTGGTAGCCACACAGTTGATCGAGGCGGGTGTAGACGTCGACTTCCCCGTGGTCTTTCGCGCGATGGCGCCGGCCGACTCGATCCTCCAGGCCGCCGGGCGTGCGAACCGTGAGGGGCGAATGCCCGACGGTGGCCGGGTAGTGGTGTTCGCGCCGGTGGACGGCGGGCAACCGCCCACCTACGCAACCTTGGTGGGCTGCACGCAGCGCCATTTCGGGCCCGGTAACGAAGATGCCGAGCCGGATGACCCTGAGGTGCTAGGACGCTACTACCAAGACGTGTACGGCACGCTGAATCTCGCCGATGCCCAGCACGTTGGCCAACTCATCCAGCAGGCGCGTCAGCGGTGGGAGTTCGAGACTGTGACGGACGGGCCGATCGACGCCGGCACCGGGCAGCGCGATCGGAAGAAGGCCTTCCGCATGATCAGCGACGATGGCATCAGCGTCGTGACGCCGCAGGGCGCTGAGACGCTGGATCAGCGCCAGGACCTAGAGCACCTGGTCGAAGAACTCCGCAGGGCACTGATCCCAGACCTGGCAAGCCTGCGCCGACTGCAGCCCTATACGACGAGCCTTCACCCCAGCATCCTCCGGCGACCCGAGGTGATGGCCTCGCTACGGCCGATCATCGGCAGCGGTTCGGCGCGGCAAGGCGTGCTCGTCGAGTGGACTGGCGGGTACGACGACGCCACGGGAATCGACCTCGACCCAGGGCCGGAGCAGTTCGTCATCTGACGGGCCGAAGAGCGAAAACTGTACGGCTACGTAGCTGTGAAGACGTTCGTATACCTCTACACCTGTTCGGTCAAGTGTCAAATATGAGACTCAGGTCGGTTGGGCCTCGACGGCTGCTTTTGTCGTACCGATCGTGAATCCTCACACCCGTTGTTCGAGGAGGCTGCTTCTCCACGACCTGGCGGTCCCTCGATCGGGGATCCGGTCCACTCCGCCGGACCGAAGTAGAGGAGTTGTGGTGTGACGACGGATGTGGTCAACGGTCTAACTCTCAGGCGAAGTCCGGAGGGTGACCTGCCCATCGCGGTACAGGTCAGCGGCGAGGCGGCACTGTTCTCGAGGCCTGAGCTGAAGGTAGAGCGGGTCAGCTATCCGGTGATGACGCCTTCGGCCGCGGTCGGGGTTCTGGAGTCGATCTTCTGGAAGCCGGAGATGCGATACCGGATCGTAGCTATCGAGGTGCTCAAGCCGGTCAAGCAGTTCACGGTGCGGCGGAACGAGACTTCCGACGTGGCGCCGCTTGCCGACGCGATCAAGGGTTCGCGCCGGGTGGACGCTGCTGCTCACCGGGACCAGCGCAACGCGGTGTGTCTTCGCGATGTGGCGTACCGGATCCATGCTCACATCGAGTTGGCGCCGCATGCTGACAAGCCGGTTGCGGCGTATCGGGATCAGCTGCGGCGTCGGGTCCGCAAGGGGGCGTGTTTTCAGCAGCCGTATCTCGGGACCCGGGAGTTCAGCGCGGACTTCGGCTGGCCGGATGACACGGGGCGGGCGGACGTGAACGAGGAGATCGGCATCATGCTGCACTCCGTTCACTGGGACGGGACGGCTGGGCAGCCTCGGATGGAGTGGTTCGCGGCTCGGGTTGTCGCCGGTGTTCTCTACGTACCCGAGCGGGGGATCGAGCTGGCGCTGCCGTTGCAGGGCCAGGTGGTCTAGTGCTGCTCCAACGTCTCGTCGAGCATGCGGACACCAGCACGGATGTCGTCCCGGCGTTCTATGCCCGCAAGCCGGTGCGGTGGATGCTGGACATCGGCAGCGACGGCGCACCCCGCGGTGACCTGGTGGACACGGCCGACAAGGACGACCCGAATCGGCGGTTCGGTGCGCCCCGCCTGGTGCCGGCGGTGACTCGTACGGTTGGCATCTCACCGACCCTCGCCGTCGACAACGGCGAGTATGTCTTCGGCTGGCTGGCGGAGGAGGCTAAGCCGGCCCGGGTCGCGAAGCAGCACGAGGCCTTTCGGAGGCTGATCCAGGATTGGGCGGCGGCCGAGCCAGCCGGCCCGGCAGGGGCGATCGACGCGTTCTACCGAAACGGGCATGCGACAGCGTTTGCGCGTCCGGCTGACTGGAGCAGGGGAGACCTCATCGGGTTCTCCGTTTACGGCGCCTACGCAGCTGACACTCCCGAGGCGCGCAGGTTCTGGGCTGGTGTGGCGGGCGACCGGAAGGGTTCCGGCCGTATGGGGCTGTGTCTGGTCTGTGGGCAGGTGCAGCCTTTGCTGAAGACCGTCCCGCAGCAGATCCCCCGGCGGTGGGTGCCCGGGGCTACGCAAAACGCGTCCCTGGTCAGCATGAATGAAGCCGTGCACGGCTACGAGCTGCAGAAGTTTCTCACCAACACCCCGATCTGCACCGACTGCGGGCTGAAGTTCATGACCGCACTGACCGGTCTGCTCTCCGATCCGAAGCACAGCACCGCCCTGCCCGGCCAGAACGCCCGACTCGCCTGGTGGGTCGTGGGAGGCTCGACCTTCGACCCCTGGGCGATGGTCGAGCAGTTGGACCCCACTCACATTCAGGCTCTGGTCGCGAGCCCGGCCGCCGGCCTGGAAGCGGCCGTCGAGGATGCGTCCAAGTACTGCTCGGTGACCGTCGGCGGCAACGTCGCCCGAGTGGTCGTGCGGGACTGGGTGGAGCAGCCGGTCCACCAAGTCAAGGACAACGTACGCGCCTGGTTCGACGACCACTGCATCGTTGACGCGTGGACCGGGGAGGTCGTCCAGATAAGGGTCTCCCAGTTGGCTCGGGCGGCCGGGCGGTTCGAAGCCGGACGCAACGGAGGACCTGGCACCTGGACCAAGTTCGGTAAGTCCGGCGAACATCGGCCCCCGGACCTCTTCCACCGGCTACTCGGCGCCGCGCTGCTCAAACGGCCCCTGCCGCCGAAGCTGCTCAACCATGTCATCAACCGCATCCGCATCGACGGTCGGCTCGATCCCGCCCGCGCCGCGCTGATCCGACTCGCGCTTCGTCGCCACCCGACCCTGCCCCAGCACGACCGAGAAAGGCTGACGCCGACCTTGAACGTGGAGAACCCGACGCGCGCCTACGTGTCCGGCCGCATCTTCGCCGTCATGGACGACCTGCAACGGACCGTGTCCCGGGTCGCCGAGCAGAAGCTGAACACCACCTTCGCCGAACGCTACTTCGGCCGGGCCATCGACAACCCGCAGGTCGTCATCGTCGCCGGCCGCCGCAACGTGCAGGCCTGGCTCAAACGCCTCCGTGGACCGCTGCGTCGGCCCACCTGGTCGCAGGCGTACGAACGGCGGCTCGACGACCTGTTCGCCCAGCTCGACGCCATTCCGAGCCAGGCGGTCCTGACAGACAAGGCCTACTTCATCCTCGGCTACCACCAGCAGCGGGCCGACATGCGCACCGAACGAATCGCGGCGTCCGCGAACAAGAAGAACACCGACCTGCCCCCTGAGCCCGCCGACGAGGCATCGACCACCAACCCGGAAGGAGACGACGCATGAGCGCCGCGCACCTGGACCCGACCCGACGCCACGACGCCGTTCTGCTGTTCGACGTCAGCGACGGCAACCCCAACGGGGACCCGGACGCCGGCAACCAGCCGCGCACCGACGATGAAACGGGCCAGGGCCTCGTCACCGACGTGGCGATTAAGCGCAAGATTCGAGACACGGTGTCGCTGATGCGCGGTGACGACCCGCGTTACGGCATCTTCGTCGAAGCCGGTTTCGCCCTGAACACGCGGATCCAGGAGGCCCTGACGGCCAACCCCGGTAAGGCCGACCAGGCGCAGCAGTGGATGTGCGAGCACTACTTCGACATTCGGATGTTCGGCGGGGTGCTCAGCACTGGCAAGAGCGGCGGTGCTGGACAAGCCCGCGGCGCCGGGCAGGTTCGTGGTCCGGTCCAACTCACCTTCGCCCGCAGCATCGACCCGATCCTGCCCACCGACCACACCATCACCCGCGTCACCCAGACTCGCCAGGAGGACATCAACAACGGCGAGAGCACGGAGATCGGCTCGAAATGGACCGTTCCGTACGGTCTGTATCGGGCCCACGCTTTCTACTCCGCTCCTCGCGCCGCGAAGACTGGTGTGACCAGCGACGACCTCGCAGCGCTCTGGCAGGCCATCACGGTCATGTTCGACCATGACCGGGCCGCCACTCGGGGCGAGATGAAACTGTGCGGGCTCTACGTCTTCAGTCACCCCGACGCCTTCGGCGTCGCCCCCTCCGCCGCCCTCACCCAGCGCATCACGCTGAAGCGCACAAACGATGACAAGGCGCCCCGCACTCACACCGACTACACGCGCACGGTCGACGACGCGGAACTGCCGGCTGGAGTCGAGTTGACCAAGCTCGTCGACCTCTGGCTGTGAATTACACCGACCTCGCGGACAGCGGCACTGCCCTAAGGGAAGTGCCGCTGTCCGCGCTCGAGCACTACGACTACTGCCACCGCCAGACCGCCCTGATCCACGTGGAAGGTATCTGGTCGGAAAGCGCCGACACCGTCCGCGGCGACCTCAGCCACCGCAACGCCCACCTACCCGGCCTAAACCGCCGTGCAGGCCTGACCACCGTGCAGGCGCTACCGGTCGCCAGCGAGGTGCATGGACTGCGTGGCATCTGTGACGTAGTCGAGTTCATCCGGCCGCGGCCGGAAGACGCGGGGCCCCGGCCAGGCGACCCCGGTGGAGTACAAGGTCGGACGCTACCAACCCGGTGGCCCAGCCGAGCTGCAACTGGGCGGCCAAGCCCTCTGCTTGATCGAGGTCGGCTTCGACGTGCCCGTCGGCTACATCTATTCGGTCGCCGAACGTCGTCGACACCCCGTAACCATCAGCCCTGACCTGCTCGACCGAGTCATTCAGGCAGCACACGAAATCCGGGCGCTGCTCGCCGCACCCCGCCTTCCGGCAGCCCGTAACGATCGACGCTGCCGCAAGTGCTCGCTACGCGACGACTGCCTACCCGAAATCACCGACGGTCGTATCCGCCCGACCGACCTGTTCACTCCTCGACCGCTGGGACAGTGGCGTGACTGAACTACTCAATACCCTCTACGTGCAGACACCAGGCACAAGCCTGCACCTCGACGGCGATACCGTTCGCGTCTACCACCCCGAACAGACCGGCCGGCGGCTACTACCCCTGTCCCGCCTGGACAGCCTTGTCCTCTTTGGCGGTGTCACCATCACCGACGACCTGCTGCTGCGCTGCGCCGACGACAGCAGACCGGTCAGCTGGCTGACCGCCAACGGCCGGTTCCGCGCCCGCGTCACAGGACCCACCAACGGCAATCCACTCCTACGGCGAGCCCAACATCAGGCTGCGGAGACAACCACGCGGCGCCATGCTTTGGCCGTCGCCATGGTCGCCGGAAAGATCCACAACTGCCGGCAGGTGCTCCTCCGGACCGCCCGTGACGCCTCCGGACACCGGCAGACCGCACTGCGTGCCAGCGCCGAACTCCTCGCACAACGCCTCGACCTACTTGCTGCCGCCAGCACCATCGACGAGGTGCTGGGCGTTGAAGGCATCGCTGCACGCGACTACTTTGCTGCCCTACCCTACCTCCTCAGCGGCAAAGAGTGGCAGCCCGCGGGACGCAATCGACGTCCGCCCACGGACCCCGTCAACTGCCTACTTTCCTTCCTCTACGGCATGCTGCGGGTAGCCGTACAAGGTGCCCTTGAGCAGGTTGGGCTTGACCCGTACATCGGGTTCCTGCACGGTGTGCGACCTGGAAAGCCGGCGCTCGCACTCGACCTCATGGAAGAATTCCGACCTTTGCTCGCCGATCGCCTTGCGCTCACCCTCCTCAACCGCAAGGAGGTGAACCGTGCCGACTTCGAGGAACTACCCAACGGCGCCTACCGGCTCACCGACAATGGACGTAAGGCTGTGCTGAACGCCTGGCAGACCAGCCGTAGGCGGGCCTGGCCCCACGCGCACCTCCAGCGCGAGGTTGAAGGGGCGGTCCTGCCGCTTGTGCAGGCGCGACTGCTCGCCCGACACCTGCGCGGAGACATCGAGGCGTACCGGCCCTGGACGGTCAACTGAGATGGACCTGCTCATCACGTACGACGTCGAGACGGCCACGCAAGCGGGCCAGCGGCGTCTCCGAAAGGTCGCAAAAATCTGCGAAGCGTATGGCCACCGCGTGCAGAAATCCGTCTTCGAGGTCGTATGCCGCGAGCCTGACAAGGTGAAACTTGTCGATGCTCTCGCCCGGGCGATCGACCCGGCTCTCGACAGCGTCCGTATCTACCGGCTACCCGCACAGGCACTCGACGACGTCGAACACCTCGGCCGTGCCCGGCAGGTAGATCCTCGGGGCCCCTTAGTGATCTAGGAACCTCCAGTGCGCACGCTCAAGGCAGGGGGTTCCGAAGCAGTGAATGGCTCCAATCGGTACTAATGCCACGCAAGATCGACTCGGTGTTGTTGTCCGCTACGTATTTCGGCTGTTCAAGAGCCGCTGCGCCCGCCCTCCGCGGCGGGCGAGGATCGCAAAAGATGCGCCGACTCCCGGCCACCGTTGACGCGGCCCGGGCTGCGCCCGCCCTCCGCGGCGGGCGAGGATCGCAAATCCGCGCCAGGTACCGGGTGGCGGCGGCGGTGGCCTGGGCTGCGCCCGCCCTCCGCGGCGGGCGAGGATCGCAAATCAGCTCGTCACCTCGATCACGCCCACCCGACGGGCCGCTGCGCCCGCCCTCCGCGGCGGGCGAGGATCGCAACGTACGTGCCGACGGCGTGGTCGACGTCGGGGCCGTAGCTGCGCCCGCCCTCCGCGGCGGGCGAGGATCGCAACAACCGGTGCGTGCGGCACCTCGCGAAGTACGTCACCGACGCTGCGCCCGCCCTCCGCGGCGGGCGAGGATCGCAACACCGACGAGCAGGTGCGGGCGCTGCTGGTCATGGAGGAGCTGCGCCCGCCCTCCGCGGCGGGCGAGGATCGCAACCTCTTCGCCCGTCGAGGTGGTGAGCGCCGGTGCCGCAGGCTGCGCCCGCCCTCCGCGGCGGGCGAGGATCGCAACGGCGTGAAGGCGAGCGGCGAGAGTCTGCCGTCCCTGACGCTGCGCCCGCCCTCCGCGGCGGGCGAGGATCGCAACGTCTTGACCCACGCCCCGCCGGGCGTGGTGGAGCCGTAGCTGCGCCCGCCCTCCGCGGCGGGCGAGGATCGCAACGCCCGCTCCCCGCTCGCCGAGGACGGCGGTCACCTGGTGCTGCGCCCGCCCTCCGCGGCGGGCGAGGATCGCAACCTGCGGCTGGTGTGCGGGTGTCTCGTCAGCGTCGACCGCTGCGCCCGCCCTCCGCGGCGGGCGAGGATCGCAACTCGGCGCCGCGCTGCTGGCCCGCAACGCGGTGGAGCTGCGCCCGCCCTCCGCGGCGGGCGAGGATCGCAACCTGGTCCTGCCCTGGTACGTCGCCGCGCCGATCGTCGCTGCGCCCGCCCTCCGCGGCGGGCGAGGATCGCAACTCCCACTGATCGGCCACGTACCGCACCGGGTCACTGAGCTGCGCCCGCCCTCAGCGGCGGGCGAGGATCGCAACGGTGAGCTGACCGGCATGACGGCGGGAAAAGCGCCGACGCTGCGCCCGCCCTCCGCGGCGGGCGAGGATCGCAACGCTGGTGTGGCCGGTGCCGGTTTCGGCGCCGGAGCCTTGCTGCGCCCGCCCTCCGCGGCGGGCGAGGATCGCAACGCCGGGCCGACGGTCACCTCGGTCGAGCGGCTCGGTACGCTGCGCCCGCCCTCCGCGGCGGGCGAGGATCGCAACTAGGGGGGATCGACCATGCCCTATCTGTATGCCGAGGTGCTGCGCCCGCCCTCCGCGGCGGGCGAGGATCGCAACTCGACAACGTCACCGACTTCGAGGACGCCCTCGTGAGGCTGCGCCCGCCCTCCGCGGCGGGCGAGGATCGCAACGTCTTCCGCACGCCGGACAGGTCCAGGTCGGGGACGCTGCGCCCGCCCTCCGCGGCGGGCGAGGATCGCAACTGGAGCGACGCCCTGACCGAGCCGGTCGACGCGGCCGCGCTGCGCCCGCCCTCCGCGGCGGGCGAGGATCGCAACCTCATCATGCTTGTCGTCAACCTCATCGGCGGGTGGCTGCTGCGCCCGCCCTCCGCGGCGGGCGAGGATCGCAACTCCGGGGACAGGCCGGCCAGCAGCAGCGGCGCGAGATGGCTGCGCCCGCCCTCCGCGGCGGGCGAGGATCGCAACACTTGCGGGGCGGCCGGCGGGAACGGCTCGACTTCGAGGCGCGCTGCGCCCGCCCTCCGCGGCGGGCGAGGATCGCAACATCGCCCAGGTCGACAGCACCGCCGGACTGGACGCCTGCTGCGCCCGCCCTCCGCGGCGGGCAAGGATCGCAACACCTCGATCTACCGGACGCTGAGCCAGGCGCAGACTAGCTGCGCCCGCCCTCCGCGGCGGCGAGGATCGCAACACCGGCGCGACCGGCGCCGCCGCGGTGAAGTTCGGCTGCTGCGCCCGCCCTCCGCGGCGGGCGAGGATCGCAACACCAAGCTCACCGCCGAGATGGTCCGCCACGCCGTCGTGCTGCGCCCGCCCTCCGCGGCGGGCGAGGATCGCAACACCAGGTTTCATGATCACTTCTCCCTGTTCGGTGGGGGTGCTGCGCCCGCCCTCCGCGGCGGGCGAGGATCGCAACCTCGTACGGGTCGGTCACGACAGCCGCCACCGGGACGAGCTGCGCCCGCCCTCCGCGGCGGGCGAGGATCGCAACTGGACCGACGACCGCACCGGCATCTGGCGCCGCGCCGCTGCGCCCGCCCTCCGCGGCGGGCGAGGATCGCAACTGGACCGACGACCGCACCGGCATCTGGCGCCGCGCCGCTGCGCCCGCCCTCCGCGGCGGGCGAGGATCGCAACGGGCTGGCGTTGGTGGCCCAGGTGTAGCTGCTGGCCTCGCGCTGCGCCCGCCCTCCGCGGCGGGCGAGGATCGCAACCATTGGGCTTGCTGGAGCGCCACCTCCACGGCGTAGGCTGCGCCCGCCCTCCGCGGCGGGCGAGGATCGCAACGGTCTGGCCGGTGACGAGCCGGGCATCGTGGCGGGCGGCTGCGCCCGCCCTCCGCGGCGGGCGAGGATCGCAACGCGTGGTGGGACGCTTACCCGGACGAGTACGACCGGATGCTGCGCCCGCCCTCCGCGGCGGGCGAGGATCGCAACTCCAGCGCGAGGGCGAGCGTCGACGGCTGCACGTCGCTGCGCCCGCCCTCCGCGGCGGGCGAGGATCGCAACCTGAACCGGTAACCGGTCATGGCGTCGGCTGACGGTAGCTGCGCCCGCCCTCCGCGGCGGGCGAGGATCGCAACCCGCCGAGCCGGCTGACGCCCGTGTGGGTCGAGAAGCAGCTGCGCCCGCCCTCCGCGGCGGGCGAGGATCGCAACAAGCCGGTCAAGGCGGCGGCTCCGGCGCTGGTCGGCAAGCTGCGCCCGCCCTCCGCGGCGGGCGAGGATCGCAACAAGCCGGTCAAGGCGGCGGCTCCGGCGCTGGTCGGCAAGCTGCGCCCGCCCTCCGCGGCGGGCGAGGATCGCAACGAGCAGGTGTACCGCGTCCAGGACGGGCGTGTGCGGCTGCTGCGCCCGCCCTCCGCGGCGGGCGAGGATCGCAACATCGGATCGACCTCCGGAGAGCGATGCGGGCGGTCGCTGCGCCCGCCCTCCGCGGCGGGCGAGGATCGCAACTGGACGGTGAAGAAGCGGGTCCAGCCGCCGCGGCGGTCGCTGCGCCCGGCCTCCGCGGCGGGCGAGGATCGCAACAAGATGGCGCACGCCGTGCACGCGCGCCGGTCCGAGGCGCTGCGCCCGCCCTCCGCGGCGGGCGAGGATCGCAACCTACGGCCACTCCGGCGGGTCCGCCGGGGTCGCCGTCCGCTGCGCCCGCCCTCCGCGGCGGGCGAGGATCGCAACCTGCTCGACGACAAGCAGGTCCGGTCGGGCCGGCACGCTGCGCCCGCCCTCCGCGGCGGGCGAGGATCGCAACACCAGGACCGCAAGGTGGGGGCCTATGGTCATCATGCTGCGCCCGCCCTCCGCGGCGGGCGAGGATCGCAACCGTCGGAGGACCCGGGCGCCGAGGCCGGGAAGCCGGCGGCTGCGCCCGCCCTCCGCGGCGGGCGAGGATCGCAACGATCTGCGGGCGCTGGCCGAGCAGCACGTGACGGCCGCGCTGCGCCCGCCCTCCGCGGCGGGCGAGGATCGCAACCGTCGGAGGACCCGGGCGCCAAGGCCGGGAAGCCGGCGGCTGCGCCCGCCCTCCGCGGCGGGCGAGGATCGCAACGACCTCGTGAGGCGGGACGCGGCGGCGGTCGCGGTCGCTGCGCCCGCCCTCCGCGGCGGGCGAGGATCGCAACGGCATCGCCCAGACCGACGCCCTCGCCCGGATCCGCCAGCTGCGCCCGCCCTCCGCGGCGGGCGAGGATCGCAACCGAGCAAGGGCGCGGGCAAGGGCAGCGCTACCCCCGAGCTGCGCCCGCCCTCCGCGGCGGGCGAGGATCGCAACCGTAGGGAGTAGCGCTATGAGCGCAGACGACAACGACGCTGCGCCCGCCCTCCGCGGCGGGCGAGGATCGCAACTCGGCCTTCCAGGTCTCGTACGCGGTGGCCACCTGGGGCTGCGCCCGCCCTCCGCGGCTGGCGAGGATCGCAACCCCGGGCAGGCGTACGCGGACGCAGAGGAGGCGTTGCGCTGCGCCCGCCCTCCGCGGCGGGCGAGGATCGCAACCTGCCGGGTGTCGTTTACGACATCACCGGGTTGACGGCGCTGCGCCCGCCCTCCGCGGCGGGCGAGGATCGCAACATCGACACCCCCACCGTCGAGGACCAGCCCGGGCCGGCTGCGCCCGCCCTCCGCGGCGGGCGAGGATCGCAACTACACGCCGTTGCCGCCGGGGCCGCTGCTGGGCGGCGAGCTGCGCCCGCCCTCCGCGGCGGGCGAGGATCGCAACTACACGCCGTTGCCGCCGGGGCCGCTGCTGGGCGGCGAGCTGCGCCCGCCCTCCGCGGCGGGCGAGGATCGCAACATCCACGACATGTACGGGAAGAAGACGAAGGAGCTGATCGCTGCGCCCGCCCTCCGCGGCGGGCGAGGATCGCAACGCGGTGTCCGCCCGCCGCGCCGCGGTCAGCTCCTGGTGCTGCGCCCGCCCTCCGCGGCGGGCGAGGATCGCAACCACGGGTCGCCGCTCGACGTGAACGCTGTCACATCCTTGCTGCGCCCGCCCTCCGCGGCGGGCGAGGATCGCAACGACGTGTCCGGCCAGCCTCGGTGTACGCCGATCGAGACGCTGCGCCCGCCCTCCGCGGTGGGCGAGGATCGCAACTCCGTGGGGTGGATGGCGCGGCCCTGCATGTTGGGTGGCTGCGCCCGCCCTCCGCGGCGGGCGAGGATCGCAACCCCACCCAGACGGACCCGATCACCATGCGCGCCAGCGTGCTGCGCCCGCCCTCCGCGGCGGGCGAGGATCGCAACGTCAGTCGAGCGGCCGGCGGCCGGCCAGGAAGTGGCGCGCTGCGCCCGCCCTCCGCGGCGGGCGAGGATCGCAACGAACGCAAGACTGATGCCGACCGGCACGACGCGCTCATGCTGCGCCCGCCCTCCGCGGCGGGCGAGGATCGCAACTCCCGGGCCTCGTCTAGGACGGCCTGCGACGCCGGGTCGCTGCGCCCGCCCTCCGCGGCGGGCGAGGATCGCAACACCGCGTACACGTCGGCGAGCGCGAGCGCGCCGGCGGGCTGCGCCCGCCTTCCGCGGCGGGCGAGGATCGCAACGATCCCAACCGGCCACGTTTCGTGCCGGGTGGGGCCGCGCGCTGCGCCCGCCCTCCGCGGCGGGCGAGGATCGCAACGACATGTCGCTGAGCGAGACCGCCGACGCGCTCGGCAGGCTGCGCCCGCCCTCCGCGGCGGGCGAGGATCGCAACTATGTCGCGGTGCTGGGCGTCGCCCTGGTCGGCTCCGCTGCGCCCGCCCTCCGCGGCGGGCGAGGATCGCAACGGGTCCAGCCGTAGAGACGCGAGTTGGATCCCTCCGTGCTGCGCCCGCCCTCCGCGGCGGGCGAGGATCGCAACACGAACTTGCCGCGCATGTCGTGAAGCCGGCCGTTCGCGCTGCGCCCGCCCTCCGCGGCGGGCGAGGATCGCAACGGTGTGCTGGTCAGGGGATCGTGCCGAGGCGGCCGCTCGTCTCCACACTTCCTAAACCGTGTGTGGCCGGTCGTATTCTGCCGGGGCACCTCGAACATCAGCTAACGGCCGGTTACGTGCCCCAGTAGACGAGAGACCGGAGCGTCAGTCGTGTCTTCTGGACAGCCCTCGCCCAACTAACGTTGCCATTTATCGCGTCGCCACCGCCGCCGAGCTCGACGACACCGCGACGCGCAGCGTCGGTCGCCGCGTTTCCCGGCCGCCCGCGTTTTACCCGTGGAATCGGGCGACGACGGGGGCATGGTCTGGCACGACGACCTTCTCCCGGCTGCGGGTGGAGGCGCCAATAGAGGTGATGTCATCAACGAGGGAGTCGACGGTGATCAGGCGGAATTGGAGGTCGCGGGTTGCCAGGATGTGGTCGATGAGCTCGCCGTTGCCTTGGTAGATGCGGGAGTATGCGCGGGCTGGGGGGAGGCGTCGTCCGAGGTTGTACAGCCGGACGGCGTCGCCTTTGTCGGGGCGGTTGACGTCTCCGTCGGCTGGGCCTTCGAGCAGGACGGTGGTGATGGCGTCCGGACCGTCGTTAAGGTCGCCGCAGAGGATGGTCGGCATGTCTGGTTGGCCGTTCACGGCGGCTGCGGCGAGGGCCTCGTTGAGGTGTACGCGAAGGGCGACGGCTTCGGCGGTGCGCCGCAGGAGGGCGTAGCCGGCGCCGCGAGCGCGTTCGTCCTCGTTGAGGGGGTAGCGTCGCCCGCCCGGATAGGTGAGCAGTTTGCTCTTCAGGTGCGCGGTCAGCAGCCGCACCCCGGCGCCGCCGCAATCGACGTGCACCTGAAGCGCTCCGCGTCCCAGGTGGGTGAGGGTGTCGCCGTCGACGTCGGGAACCGCCGGCAATCCGGAGGACGGCAGCGCGACGATCTGCGCTTCCTCGGTGAGAGGATGCCGGGCGAGGACGGCGACGCGGATGCCGCGGCTGTCCGGGTGGGAGGACACCACGGCCTGCCAGGGCTCACCGAGGGCAGCTCGCAGGTCCTGCGCCGCCCGGACGCTGCCGATCTCTTGAAGGGCGACGACGTCGGCGCCGGTGCCGGCGATCAGACCGGCG
The DNA here is from genome assembly GCF_017872985.1 of Micromonospora sp. HB375. Classification (NCBI taxonomy): domain Bacteria; kingdom Bacillati; phylum Actinomycetota; class Actinomycetes; order Micromonosporales; family Micromonosporaceae; genus Micromonospora; species Micromonospora sp. HB375. The sequence continues at coordinate 2,838,167 of NZ_JAGGJO010000001.1, forward strand.
AGGTAGGTGAGCTTCGCGGTGTAGGTGTCGGCCGCCGACGTGTCCGTGTCCTCGGGTGCGAACAGGTTCTCCACGTTCCATGTCATGACGATCAGGTTGTTGGCCACCGTCGCTCCCGGAATTGCAGGTCTAGCGCGAGCCTGAGAGTCGCACTCTAGGACGTCGGATCGTCGCTGATCGCCGGTTCGTCGCCATCTCGACAGGCACGATCGCCGGCGGGGCAGCGGACCGGCGAGTTCCCCCGGGGCCGATGGTGCGGACAGGAATTGGCTGTGATCAGTGTTCGCGGGAGCCTTCCCCACTCTTCACAATGGTGACCGTCGATCGACATGATAGGGCGAGATGGTCGCTGTCCACGACGGATGCCCGAGGAGGCCCTCATGCGACTCACCCGACGACTCACCACATCTGCGGTGGCACGGCGTGCCCTGACCGGCGCAGCGGCCGTGATGGTCGCCAGCGCCGGCCTAGCCGCCGTCGACGCCTCGGCGGCTTCGGCGACACCTCCCGGCATTCCGTCCAAGGCCACCGCCCAGTCGCAGCTCAACGCTCTGACGGTCAAGAGCGAGGGGTCGACGAGTGGGTACTCCCGGGATCTTTTCCCGCACTGGATCACCATCAGCGGGGCCTGCAACACCCGCGAGACGGTCCTCAAGCGCGACGGCACGTCCGTGGTCACCAACAGCAGCTGCGCGGCGACCTCGGGCCGCTGGTACAGCCCATACGACGGCGCAACATGGTCCGCCGCCTCCGACGTCGACATCGACCACGTCGTGCCCCTCGCCGAGGCGTGGCGCTCCGGCGCCAGCGGCTGGACCACCAGCCGGCGGCAGAGCTTCGCCAACGACCTCAGCCGCCCGCAGCTGATCGCGGTGACTGACAACGTGAACCAGTCCAAGGGTGACCAGGACCCGTCGACGTGGCAGCCGCCGTTGTCGTCGTACCGGTGCACTTACAGCAAGATGTGGATCACCGTGAAGTACAACTGGGGGCTGAGCCTGCAGTCGTCGGAGAAGTCCGCCCTGCAGAGCATGGTGAACACCTGCAGCTCCTAACCTTCCGCACCACCTCCGGAGCTGACCGCACAATCGTCGACGCGCGGCAACGCCTGAGCCACTCGTCGTCGGCCCCGCCCGCGCGCCCGCGGATAGCGGCGCCGACGCGCTGGAGGGCGGGTCGCCACACGGAACCCGGCCTCCAGCGCCGAGGCGCAATCGGATGAGGCGCAGGTGCCGCTGGCTGGGCGGTCACCCGGGTGGGACAGCGGCACCGTCACGGGCCGACAGGGTGCTGCCGTCGGACCAGACAACCGCAGGTTCACACGCGGTCGGGGCAGCCGAGCGCCAACAGACCGCTTGTTGTATCCGCCCCTGGCTGGTCCGAGCGAAACCGACGTGCCCGGGCGTTAACCGTCTCGTATCGCATCCCAGCCTGCAGAATCGCATCGACGAGAATGCACCCATGTGGCCGTAACTGCTGCGGGGGTGCGCCTTGATCGATAGGTCCACATGTCGGACGTGGTCAAATAGCGCCACGATGTGTGGCACAAGGCGGGCGGCAGGTTCAGACATCCCACAATCCTCGCGTATCGAGGCCACCCCCGAAGCGATGGGCACGCTCTGGTCTTTCGCCGGTCGGGTGGCCGTCATCGCCACTATCAGGTTCCTCGACGCCCATTACTGAGCGGCGGTCCTCGGCCAGCACCACGTACGCTCGTGGACGGTCGCCAAGGAAGTTGAACAGCGTGGTGGAGCGACGTCAGGGTGAGGGCGACGTGGGGGAGGTACCGGCCGTGGAGAGCGGGATGACGTCGGTCGACGAGCTGACCGGCATGCTCGAGCGGAGTGCCACCGTTGACGTCCGGCTGGCCCTGTGCCGCGGTGAGGACGGCTGGCAGATCAGCTATGGCGAGGTGCTGATCGGCGCCGATGGTGCTAGCCCCGAGCGCACCTGGCTCTACAGCGATGACGCCTTCGTCGAGCGCCGCCTACCGGGGTCCCTGGTGGCCGACCTGGTGCGTGAGAAGCCGCAGCAAGTCGACGGGTTGACAGTGTCCGCACCTGCTGCGCAGCAGAGCGGCGGCTTTCAGCGGCTCGCCGGTCAGGTGCGCTGGAACAACACGGTGCTGCCGTGGCCGCGCACCGAATGGCAGCTAAGCCCAGCCAAGCAGGCACCGACGCGGCAGCGGGCGGTGCTGGTCGGCAACGCACCGAGCTTCCTGCATGCCGAGGCGGCGTTCAACACCTTCTTCTACGCGGCCGCCGTCGAGAACGGTCCCCGTCCTCCACACATGCTGTGGCGCATCGTCCGGTTGGACCGCCGCGGTTGGATCCACCGGGTCACCATCGGCTCCGACACACTGACGGTGGTCATTAAGGGCGTTGACCTTGCCGGAGTACAGGTGGAGCTGACCACTCCGGACGGATGGCAGGTCCGCCCGGTCGGTGCGACCGGGCGGGTCCGGCTGCGGCTGCCGCGCGGCCTGGCTCCGGCCACCCTCTTAATGCTGCGATCCGATGACGACTGGCTGGACTTCCGCTACTTCCCTGCGCCGGGAGGTGGCGGCGACGGCGACAGATCGGTGATCTGGGACCTACCGGGCGCCGACGCGAGCGTGCTGGTCGCTGGCGGAGAGACCGAGTACGTCGAGTTTAAGCAGGAGGTGCCCACCGGCGAGTCCCGCAAGAAGATGCTCAAGACGGTGGCCGCGTTCGCCTCCGGCGAAGGCGGGACCGCGCTGATCGGGGTGACCGACGACGGGCAGATCGCTGGCGTCGACGCGACAAAGGTCGACGAGCAAATGCGCACCCTGCGCAGCATGATCCGCGACAGCATCGACCCCGACCCTCCGGTCACGGTGCGCCCGGTGCCGCTGGACGGTAAGACCGTCCTGCTGGTCGAGGTGAGCGCCGGCGGCCGCTGGTACGCGTACAACCCGAAGCGGCCCGAGTTCTATCTGCGCCGCGGCGCCAGCACGGTCCCGGCGCGGCTCCAGGAGATCGCCGTCGGGTTCGGTCAACCGTCGGCGTTTCAGTGACAGGGTCGCGATCTCAACGATGAGCACCGACCCGTCGCCGCCGACACTGATCTCCGCTATTGAGGCCCTGCTGGACCGTGCCCGCAGCGAGCGCGCCGAACTGGCCGACCCGAGCCAGACGGTCGCGGTCGATCAGATGCTGAAGTGGCCGGAGTTGCACGCGGTCAACCAGGCAGCCGCCGCCACCGCCCGCGTCCACGGCTATCTACACCAGGAGGGCGACGGGGACACCGGCGAGCGGTGGGGGCGCCGCCTGAACAAGCGCACCGTTTCCACCCTGGGCCTGATCGAGCTGCTTCGCACGCCGACCAGTCTCCCGGACCGGTTGGCTACCGACCTGGCCGGTTACCTCGCCGGGCCGGCCGTTGCCATCACGGAGTTCGCGGTCATTGATGCGGACCTTCGGTTACGCGGCGAGCACGAGGTGGCCGGCTGGGGCCTGAGCCGGCTTTCCGCCGCGGACCTCGACGCGATTACCCCGCTGCCGTCCGCTCGGCCGTTCGGTGCGGACCCATGGGATGAGGCACTGCGGGCCGGGGATTGTTGGGTCCTGTCTCGCACCGCCGATCATCTGACGGCCCGCTTCCCGTCAGTCTTTCCCCGGGACGTGATGACGAGTCTGTTCGAACCCGAGCTTGTGATCGCGGCCTGGGAGCCGCTGCTCCTGCTCAACCTGGCACAGCCCGACCGCGTGATCCTCGCTGCGGAGTACGAGGTTGAACCCGGCCGCCTGGTCGAACGCGTCCGCGGTACCGGCCTCGGCCTGGTTCCGCAGACCTACGACGGGGTGGAGGAGTTCGAGGTACCGGCGTGGGGGCCGTGCTACCTCGACGAGGCTGACGTGGCCGATGTGCTGGCCTTCACCAATGCCATGTCGCCCCTGCTCGCCTGCTGGCAGACGCCGGAGCAGCACGAACTAAAGCCGGACCGGACGCGCGCCACGGCGGCTGGCCAACGACTCCGCCGAAGCGGCCACCAGTTTGTGGCGTTGGGCCCACGGCTGGGCGCCAGCGGCGACGTCCTACATGAACGCGAGCGCGCCGAGGTCATCTTCTGGTACGTATCCGCGCTGGAACACCTCATGATCCCGAAATCGGAGAAGGGCGAGGGTGACTTCACCCGCAAGGTGTCCCAGCGGACGGCCGTGTTGATCGGGCTTGACGACGAGGAACGGCTGGAAATCCTCCGTACCGTCAAGCAGGCGTACAACATCCGATCGCAGGTTGCCCACGGCGCCTTACCTTCCGGCAACGGCGTCGCCGCGCTACCCGGTCAGCTACGTGCGTACCTGCGGCGGGTCTTCCGAAATCTGATCATTCTCGGGCCGCTGTTCGACGTGTCCACGGTCTGCGACAGCGCTCTTGTGTCGGCTGCGGTTCGCGAGGAGCAGATCACCGGCCCGATTCAACAGGTCGTCAAGCCGTTGCCCTCCGGACCTTGGCGCTACCTCAACGGTCGCCCCCGGCGGTACTAGTGCTAGGTCGATGTTAGGTCGAACGGCTCCTCCGGAGGGATCTGGTCGGCGTGTGCCGATCCGTCCGGATCCCGGACTTGGCGTCGAACTTTGAGGAGAGGGCCGACTTCTCGGCTGTCCGTGTCAGAGGTAACGAGCGCTACGTACCAGACATCGGACCAGGCCATGTGCCTGTATTCGTCATCGTCCACCGGCAGGGCGTGGCGTTCGCTCAGTGTGCCGATCACCATGTCGGCGTCGAGGTCGCGAAGCCTCGTTCTTAACCACTCTTCGTCGACCAACAGGACGTCTTGTGCTTTCCCTGAACCGCCCCGACTCTGGTGGAGTCCCTCAGCGCCAGGGCGACTCAAGACTCCGGCGACGCAGGTGCAGGGCTGGGGGGACCGAGGACCTGGTGGATCGGCTTCCAATTTTCACCGAGCTCATGGCCGGCAATCGGGATCGTCATCGGTTGGTCGGGGGAGTCCGGTTCGCCGAGGAAGACTCGTCCTTCCGCCCGGAAGTTCGTCTCGGTCACAATGACCTCGGTGTCGAAGGCGGTGTCCAGACCGCTGACCATGCCGTTCTCGTGGAGGAACCGAATGAAGTTCAAGGTGGCGATGGTTAGCACCATGATCTGTGCAATCAGCGGCACCGCCGCGCGGAACCGCTCCCGCACACCGAACGTGCGCGTCTCCGCTAGTCGTTCGGCGTCAGCGTGAACGACGTCGCCGTAGATCCATGCGAACCCGAGGACGTTGTCGGTCAGCTGTTCGAACTCGCCGGAGCCCGCTTTGGACACCTGGAGGTAGTAGCCCCGAACATCCCGTCCCTTTGGTTGGATCGATGTCCATTCGGCCTTGAGTCCCCGCAGGTTCTGCATCACCGGCTCCGGCGCGCCTGCTATGTGAAGGAGGTAGCCGAGGGCCTTGAGGGCCTTCCCATAGTAGGTCGGGTCGTCGTTGAGGATCAGCGGGCGCACCCGGGCTGCAGCCGATTCGACCTGCTCCTCGGGCGGGAACTCTTGGATCCAGGTCGCCATACCCGTCGAGGGTGTGACCTGGATCTTGAACCGCATTTGTGCCAGCGAGACCAGGGCGGTGCGATCGCGGGCGAGCGAGTGTTCCTCGGTGCGCCGGGCGCGAAGGATGAACGCGATGAGAGAAGCGTGGGCCTTGCGCTCTTTCTCTTGATCTCCGGTGTTCACGGTGATCAGGATACCGACTGTGAGAAATGAGTTACGTCTGGATCGTTCGGCGGAGAGGCGCCGGTCATGATCTCCAGCGCCTCGTCCCAAGCCGGACCGCCCGTGATATCTAACAACCGTCTCACGGACGGCCCGGGAAGGCCCGGTGGAGCCCGACCTGCCTCGGACCGCCACCTGGCCGTTGATCTGCGTGTCCGGCACGAGACGGTATCGTCCGGCAGGCGTCGGTAGGGCCGCTAGTTCACTGGGGGTCAAGGGGTCGTCGGTTCGAATCCGGCCGTCCCGACAAAGAAGAAGCCCTGACCAGCGGAAACACTGGTCAGGGCTTTGATTTTCTTCTATGGAGATTTGAACCGCCCCCCGAAAACCCCCCGTTTACGCGGTACGGCAACCAAGTTCGTCATCGGTGTGCATCGTTCTCTCCTGGCGACGATCCTTGGGTGCTCGGGTGGCTGCCGAGCCGTTCGAGGATGCCGGACACGTCTGGGGCTTGTACCGGCTTGGCGATGTAGTGAGCCGTTTTCATCCTGTGTAGCGGTTGGTCTCGGCGCGGTGCAGGACGAGGATGGCCTGCACGATCGCCGTAGCGCGGCGGGGACAGCAACGCAGCTTGGTCAGGATCTTCCAGGTCTTCAGCGTGGCGATGGCTCGTTCGCCGCGGGCGCGGAGCCGGGCATGACCACGGTTGACGGCCCGCTGGCGGCGGGACAGCTTCGGTCGGTATCGGTGGCGCTTGAACGGCGTGCGCACGCTTCCGCCGGCTCCCTGATAGCCCTTGTCCGCGAAGGTCAGCACGTTTGCGCTGGTCAGCGCGTCGATCAGGCCGTGGGTGCGGGCGGCGGTGAGGTCGTGGACCGCGCCGGGCAGCGCGGCCGACGCCCAGACCAACCGCCCGGCCGGGTCGGCCAGGACCTGCACGTTCGCCCCGTGGCGCTTGTGCTTACCGGAGTAGTAGGGCCGCTGGTCAGCGACCCGGTCGATGGGAATCAGCGTGCCGTCGAGGATCGCGTACGCCAACCGGGCAGCCCGACGCATGGCGGCGGTGAGGTCGTCGGCGCAGGCGGCGAGCAGGTCGACGGCCTCGCGTAGGTACCGCCACACGGTGGCCACCGACACGGCGAAGCCGGCCGCGAGGCGGGTGAGGGTGTCGCCGTTGCGCAGATGGGCCAGGGCCATCAGCGCCTGCTGCTGCGCAGGCAGCCTCCGCCAGCGGCCGTCGAGCGCACGTCGGCGGTCGCGGATCAGCTCGGTCAGGCGGGTCAGGCTGCGCGTGGACAGCGGGATGCTGGCAGGATAGGTCAGCAACGAAGCTCCCGTGCTGGGCAGTGCGTCTTGGTCGACTGCTGTCCTACCGGGAGCTTCGTCCTATCCGGACAATCGACACGCCGCCCCCGCCTACCTGCTCAACCGCCCTTGATCACGATGAAAAGAGCTCAATGATCCAGTCCTGGTGCACAATTGCGGTGGCTCTCGCCCTCGGCATGATGCGACATGCGCATGCGCAGATACCGGCATTATCACCGGATACCACCCGCAGGTGGGAGACACGGTTGTTCTCGGTAGAGCGGAGCTGGGAGTCCCGCTCGCCGAGAAGTTGAATGGAGTCCATTTCAATGGCAAGGCATAGGCCAACATCGGGGAGAACGGTAATCCGCAATGGGTGAACGAAGTTCAGAATGCACTCGGTAATGATGGGATGAACATCGCCGTCGACCTAGGTGGGCTCGACGCGAAGGCGGGTTGGGGTCCCAGAGAGATCTTCGAGGCGGCGGCAAGGCGTGGGAGCGGGCCGGGAGGCTGGAGGGGCAACGCGGGTACGGACTGGGAAACGAGACAGATTATGCTCAAATCCTTCCGAAATCCGAATCTTGCTGGCCGGATAACTTGGTACCTGAACGGTTCGAATGTCACTTCGGCCATGCGAGGCGTACTGGAATGGGAACGGATGCGCCAATGTCTGAGAAGAATCTGGTTGGTGCGCTTAACGGCGAGTTGGATCACTCCCTTGCGCTGAAATTTACGGTGGGCATTGCTTCGGCCAGCACTGCAGTAGCCGTCCTTTCGGTTGGGGAACGATTCGTAAACGTGATCGATAACGATGGCTCATACTTGCTGTCATTCAACTGGAAGGAGCGGCAGCAGGCGCACGGGCAAACCTCCGACATCTCCCACGTCGCCGACGCGGCACGGCGCTGGGTAGAAGGTTCAGGTCTAGAGGATCTCGCCGCCGACCATCCGTTCATCAAGTTCTCCGGGCTTCAACTCGCCTATGAGAGAGGGACTGCTGCCGAGTACCAATGGGCTGCGCTACTTGCCTCGGTTGAAGAAGAGGATCACATCTTCCGGGGCCTTGTTCTCCTGGCCTCGCGTGACAGCGTCCTCAATCGATTCTTTCCTCGCCTGGGCCACCGTTTCGCGTTGTCTGTCGACGAATACAGCGACGGCATTCTCGTCGCGGTGTTCGTCCGCCGTCCCGGACGGTTTGTCATCTTCGGTGACGACGACGGCGTCGAATTCGAGGGTGATGCGGCCCAGATGGTCGACTATTTGGTCGCGCGGCTTCGCGATCGGGTCCCCCGGTGAGCACCCGCCTTCGGGTGGGAGGATGGCCTGGTCGCCAACGTCACTCGGGTTCGGCGTTCCGTCCGCATCCGCTCCTCGACGAACCAGTACTGGTTGGCCCGGTCGGCCAGCGTCGCCCGCCCGGCGGCAAGGCCAACGCCGGGCGCCGCGACCCCTCCGCGACACGCGCCGACCTGCTGGCCGAGATCGTCGCCCCGCAGCTCGAACTCTGAGCCCGGCCATAGCTCGGACCGCTTCTCGATCAAGCCGGCCAATGGTCGGATGTCCCCAGCCCGACGGCTCGCCAGGTCGAGGTCCCCGCTTGACGAAACCCATAGGGACACCCCCCGCAGCGGGCCGGCCGTCGGTCCCTCGTTCACGCCACTGGAGAGGTGCCATGACCTCCACGTTTGCCCGACGGTTGACGGGCGCGGTCGGCCAGGTCGCGTTGGGCGCGATGCTGCTCGGTGCCGGCATCGCCCACCTGACAGTCGCGCGCCAGGAGTTCTTGGCGCAGGTGCCCTCCTGGCTCCCGCTCGACGCCGATCTCGTCGTCGTCGCCTCCGGAGTGGTCGAGATCTGTCTCGGGCTGGCCCTGCTCGCGGCTTGGAGACAGCCCGTACGCGGCCTCACCGGAGCGGTCGTAGCCGCCTTCTTCGTCGCGGTCTTCCCGGGCAACATCGCTCAGTTCACCGAAGGGCGTGACGGATTCGGCCTGGACACCGACGCGGCACGGGCGGTCCGCCTGCTCTTCCAGCCGCTGCTCGTACTCTGGGCGCTCGCCGCCACCAACGCGGTTCCCGCGCTCCGCTCACTGCGCCGTAGCCCCTGACACACGAACCGAATCCAACGGCATCCGTCAGCCCGGCTGCCGTTCGCTACCTGGGCGCCAGTTGCAGATCGTCTCTGATGACGACCATGTATGCCCAGATGCCGTCGCCGCACCGACACGAACCCCCATGCCGGCGAGCAGCGTGTCACGATGAACGGGGGTGGGCCGTTCTCGACCGTCGCGACTGCGGCGGCCGGGTGGACGCCCCGGACTTTGACGGGTGCGCTGTTGATGGGGGACCGTGGCGCCGTGGATCTGGTGACGCCCTGTCGTCGCCCCTCGTGTCGCCAGGCCGCGAGGCTGCTCAGCAACTGGATTGTCGCTCCAGTCGCTGTCTGCCGAGGGCGGCCCGTCTACTGCCCCTGGTCGACGAGATCCCGCCGATCAAAGGCATCCGCGGCCGACCCGGACAGCGACCGAAACGCATCTACGCCGACCCTGGCTAACGGCGACCGCGGCGGACGGGCTCGGCCTGAGCTGGCGCCAGGTTGATGACCCGGGCGCGGTGGTGGCGGGTCGTCGGCTGAGCGCGATAGACGCTCACCTCGAGCTCTCGCCCGATATACGGCCGGGCGGTGGCTTGCCGCGCACAGGACCTGAGCGAGAATGGGCCAGTTCGAACTCTGCGCAACCCTGGAAGGACCCTCCCTTGGCCGGTGGACTCGTAGCCCTGCTGGATGACGTGGCGGTGCTGGCCCGAGCCGCTGCCGCGTCGATCGATGACATCGGGGCGGGCGCCGCGAAGGCCGGCGCCAAGGCTGCGGGCGTCGTCGTCGACGATGCTGCCGTCACGCCGCAGTACGTGCGGAGCCTGGCGGCCGAGCGCGAGTTGCCGATTATCAAGCGCATTGCCCTGGGGTCGCTGCGCAACAAGTTCTTCATCATCCTGCCGGCCATGCTGCTGCTCAGTCAGTTCGTGCCCTGGCTGCTCACTCCGATCCTCATGCTCGGCGGCGCCTACCTCTGTTACGAAGGCGCGGAGAAGGTGTGGGCCAAGATCGCCCATCACGATGCCCACGGCGCGGGCGAGGAAAAGGTGCAGGACGAGACGACACTGGTGTCCGGGGCGGTACGAACCGACCTGATCCTCTCGGCGGAGATCATGGTCATCAGCCTCAACGAGGTGATCAATGAGGCGTTCTGGTCCCGCCTGGCGATCCTGGCGGTCGTCGCCGTCGTCATAACCGTCATGGTGTACGGCGTGGTGGCCCTGATCGTAAAGATGGACGACGCCGGGCTGCGCCTGTCGCAACGTTCCGGCGCCGTCGCCACGTTCGGCCGCGGTCTGGTGAGGGCGATGCCGGTAGTCCTCACCGTGCTGACGGTGGTCGGCACCGCGGCGATGCTGTGGGTGGGCGGGCACATCCTGCTGCTAGGCACGAACGAGCTGAACCTGCACTTCCTGTACGAGGCCGTGCACCACGTGGAGGTCGCCGCCCACGACGCCACGGGTGCGCTCGGCGGGCTCGTCGGCTGGCTCGTCAACACGGTGGCCAGCGCGATCCTCGGGCTGATCGTCGGAGCGCTGGTCGTGCTGGTCATGACTCTCACGCTCCACCTCCGCAAATCCAAGCCTGCGGCTGCGACCGCGGCGGCCACGACTCGTACTGACGGCACCATCCCCGCCCAGCCGAGCCGTGCAGCTCAGCGTCGCGACGATCCCGCGGACCGAGCGCCGCGCGTTTGACCGCAAATCATCGCCACTCGACTGCGGGGTCAGGCGTTCTGGTGCTGAACCGCGCTTGGTACTCCAGCCGCACCTGGTGGGGTCGGAGTCTTCGCTGGTAGTGGGCCGTTTTGGCGCGGTACTGGTGTCGTCGTCGCCATCGTGAACTACCGAATCGGCATCCGGTTCGACCGGATGCTGGAAGCGGCCCAACGTCGGCGGAGCCGGGCGTTGAGAGCTGGGCGAATAGATCGCAGGCACTCCCGGAGTCGGGATGTGCCGTTCCGGAGTCAGCGCTCGACGCCGAACTGGATGCCGTCTCGGCCATCAGCGTACGGCGATCAGAACGGGCGAACCGCGGGCGGCATACCTGGGAAGTCCGCCGACTCGCTCACCGACGCCCACTTCTCGACGTCGTCGAGCGCTGCACGGTAGGCGCGGGTGAGGTTGCGAACCGCCTCGGCGCCGAGCGGGAGCCGGAGCGGCGCGTCGGGTGTGTCGAGCATGTTCCGGATCACCCGGGCGGCTCGTGCCGGGTCGCCCTCCTGGATGCCGTCGGCTCCCTCCATGTTCGCGCGCACGGCACCCGTGACCCCCTCGTAGATCGAGCTCTGCCGCGCTGTGTTGAGCACGTCCGCGGCGTTGAACGCGGTGCGGAATCGACTGGGCTCGACGATGAGGACGCGGATGCCGAACGGTGCGACCTCGCCCGCCAGCGCCTCCGACCAGCCCTCGAGCGCGAACTTGCCGGCTGAGTAGCTGCCGACGGCGGGAAACGACATCCGCCCGCCCTGGCTGCTCATCTGCACGACCGCACCAGAGCGACGTTCCCTCATGTGGGGCAGCACGGCACGCACGTAGGCGGCCGGGCCGAACAGGTGCTGCTCGAGCATGGCCCGCAGAGCAGCGTCCGTGATCTCTTCGGCGGCGCCGACCTGTCCGGCGCCTGCATTGTTGACGAGCACGTCGACGCGCCCGAACACCTCCAGCGCCCGCTGCACGACCCCGGCAGCTCCGGCCGTGTCGCGCACATCGTGCGCGACGGCGAGGAGCCTATCCCCGTACCGCGCCTTGAGCCCGTCGAAGCGGTCGGCCCTTCGCGCGGTCCCGATCACATGCTCGCCAGCCTGGAGTGCCGCCTCGGCGAGCCCCAGACCGAGGCCGGAACTCGCGCCCGTGATGATCCATGTTCTCGTCTCGGCTGTCGTGGTCACGGCCCCGACACTAGAGCTTCGAGCGCGCTTGAAAGCAAGCCGCGCTCAGGCTCCGGAGGCGACGAGTGGTCCCGCCCGCTTGATCCTCTGCGCGACGATCTCGGTTTCGACGCTGTGCACGCCGGGGAGCGCACCGCGCACCGTTTGCGTTTCAGGCTGGAAACCGAGTTGTCGGTAGACCTCGGCCTTGTCGGCTGGGTCGGCACAGTGAGACTGAACTGGTTGCCGTAGAAGGCGCGGTGGGGTTCGCCGGCCACGACGGCGCAGGGTAGGCCCGCGAGCCGTGGCTCGGACCGCTATCTGGTCCGGCGAAGCCGGCCCGAGCTACGGCTTGCGATCAGGCCGTGGCCCGGGGGGCGTGGTCAGGCACCTGAATTCGGAAGCGGGCTGTGCTGTGCGGGTTCCTGCGGTGTCACCGTGAACCCGGTCATGGCCAGCGAGAGCAGGCGGGTCGCTGTGGTACCGGGGTCGCGGTCGTTCTCGGTCGCCAGGGCGATCCCGGTGACCAGCGTCGACAGGTCGCCGAAGGTGACGTCGGGCGCCAGCACTCCGGCCTCGGCGGCCCGGCGTACCAGCGGCTCACCCGCCTCGGACAGTTGGTCGGACGCGCAGTAGGCGCTTTCGACGCGGCCGCGGTTCAGCGCCTCGGCCAGGCCCCGGATCGTGGCGGCGGCCCGCGTCATCTCGATCAGGAATTCGGTGAGCGCGGCCCTGGGGTCCGGGTTGCCCACTAGTTCGCCCGCGCGGGCGCAGAGGGCGTCGATGCGCTCCCGGAAGACGGCTTCGAGCAGGGCGTGGCGGGTCGGGAAGTGGCGGCGGACCGTGCCGGAGCCCACCCCGGCGGTCCGGGCGATCTGTTCCAGCGACGCGTCGGCCCCGTGCTCGGCAACCGCCTCCGCTGCCACCGCGAGCAGAAGTTCGTAGTTGCGGCGTGCGTCTGCTCGCATGTTTCACCTCGGCGTTGCTAAGCGGCGGGGTCCGCCGTATCTTAGCAAGCATAAACGGCGGGCCCCGCCGTTTCTTGGGTCGAGGAGTGTCCATGTCTGATCGAGCACCAGTACTGGTCACCGGCGCTACCGGCCAGCAGGGCGGGGCAACCGCCCGCGCCCTGCTCGCCGCCGGCGTCCCGGTGCGCGCCCTGGTCCGTAACCCTGCTGCCGCCAATGCCGCCGCAGTCGCCGCCCTCGGCGCCGAGCTGGTCACCGGCGATCTCCGCGACCCCGCATCGCTGGTCCCGGCCGCCCGGGGCGCCCGCGCCGTCTTCTCCGTGCAGATGCCGGAGCTGCGCGGCGACACCTGGGACTTCGAGAGCGAACTCGCCCAGGGCGTCAACCTGATCGAGGCCGCGCTGGCCGCGGAGGTCCCGCAGTTCGTGCGCACCTCGGTGTCCGGCGCCGGGCGGCACGAGGACGCCCCCGGCTGGACCGACGGACGCTGGGCCGCGATGGAGCGCGTCTTCCTGCCCAAGGCCGGCATGCAGGAACGCGTCCGGGCCGCCGGCTTCGACCGGTGGACGCTGATCAAGCCGGGCTTCTTCATGGAGAACTTCCTGCCCGACCTGGCCTACCTGCTGCCGCGGGGCATCGCGGGCGGGCTCGCGACGGTCCTCCGGCCGCAGACCCACCTGTCGCTGGTCGCCGTCGACGACATCGGTCGCGCGGCCGCAGCTGCCGTCGCCGACCCCGACCGCTTCCACCGCGTCGAACTCGAACTGGCCGGCGACCACCTGCCGATGACGGAAATCGCGAAGATCATCGGTGAGTCGCTCGGCATCGACGGCACCGCTCCCGACATGACCGAGGCGGAAGCGCTTGCCGCCGGCATGCCGCCGTGGGCCACCACCTCCCACGAGTTCTTGAACGTCGCCGGGCAGCCGGCCCGGCCGGAGTTCGCGCGCGCCCTCGGCATCCCCCTGACCCCGTTCGCTGAGTGGGCCGACCGCCACCTGCGCCCCCTCCGTCAGGGCTGACGCCAAGGCTTGGTCATTGTCACGCCCATGGACACGCCGTCCGGTCCAAGTCGGCGAGTTTGTCGGCCGCGACGTGAGCGATCGGTCGAGTTCGACATCGTCGACGAGCCGCCGACGATGTCGACGTTGCGCGGAGCATTCGCATGAGTCACCTGACGACCTCCCCACTCCGGTTCCGTGGCGCGATCAGCCCCACCGATGGAAGCAGCATGAGCAGGGCAAGCCCAGTCAGGAGAGAAGCCACCCACACGGGGCCGAGGTCACTGGAATCCGACAGCGTCAGGGCTGCAAGTGCCGGGCCGGCGGCGGCTCCTATGTTGAGCGCGGCGGTTGCGTAGGAACCTCCCATGGTGGGCGCTTCGGATGCTGCGTAGAGCACCCGCGCGATGAGCGTGCTACCCACCGCGAAAGCCAGGATGCCCTGGACGAAGACGAGGATCAGCAGCAGTACGGGGTGTGTGGCGACGAGCGCGAGTGCCAGCCACCCCAGGAACAGGAGGGGAGCGGCCACTCCGAGAATCGGACGAGGGCGCCGGTCGGAGAGCCGCCCGGCGGCAGTGACGCCGATGAACGATCCGATGCCGAACACGACCAGGGCCAGCGGTACCCACACCTCGTCCAGTCCTGCGGTCTCGGTGACGACGGGTGCAAGAAAGGTGAACGCCGCGAAGGTCCCGCCGTTGACAAACGCTCCGAGCAGCATTGCCACGAGCAGTCGGGGCTTTCGGAGTTGCGCGAGTTCGAAGGCCAGAGACGCGCCGGCGGCGGGCCCTTCCGCTGTCGGCTCGGAGCGGGGCCGGATCCCCGCGAGGATGCCGACAGCGGCGGGGACACACAGCAGCGCGACTGCCCAGAAGGTCGCTCGCCACCCCATCGCGGTGCCGAGCAGCGCGCCCGCCGGCACGCCTGCGACGACGGCGATCGTCGTACCGGAAAGGAGGGCCGCCAAGGCACGCCCCTTCTGGTTCGGGGCCACGAGACCGGTCGCGGTGGTGAGGGCGACGGCCAGGAAGCCGGCGTTGGCAACCGCAGCCAGGACACGGGTTGCGAACAGCACGGAGAAGGACGGGGTTGTCGCGGCGACGACGTGGCAGAGAGTGAAGATCACCACGAATCCAAGGAGCGTGGTCCGTGCCGGCCACCGACGTGCGAAGGCAGCCATGAGGGGTGAGCCGACGATCATCCCGACCGCGAAGGCGGAGGTGAGCAGCCCGGCGGACCCGACGGAGACATCGAGGCTCGTGGCGATGTCGGGCACAAGGCCCGCGAGCATGAATTCAGAGGTGCCCATGGCGAAGACGGCGAGGGCAAGAAGATGGAGAGCGAAAGGCATCGAGTTGCTCCGAGGCATGAAACGGACAGAAGGCGTCTCGTCACCACGGCCAACCCGGGGGTCGAACAACCGCCCACACGTATGCGGTAGTGGGCGGGAGGCTGGAACCTCAGTGGTTCAGGGGCTGACGGCGTGGCCGAAAGCCCCCGAAGTGTCCGACTCGGGGCTCGACATGGACGCCACTTTACCGATGGCTGCCCGGCTCCCGCACATCCATTTTCGATGAGGCAGGCCGCGCGACAGCTGCC
The DNA here is from genome assembly GCF_017872985.1 of Micromonospora sp. HB375. Classification (NCBI taxonomy): domain Bacteria; kingdom Bacillati; phylum Actinomycetota; class Actinomycetes; order Micromonosporales; family Micromonosporaceae; genus Micromonospora; species Micromonospora sp. HB375. Next base: position 2,853,688 of record NZ_JAGGJO010000001.1, read on the forward strand.
TGGTTCGGCCCATTCCGGTAGACGTTGCGATGGCCACGCGATGCTGAGTGGCTCCGGGGCTTGAAATCCTACTTGCTCAGTAGGAAAATTGATCCATGCTGCTTGTTCGGCTGTTCACCTCCCGCCGGGTCGTCGACCTGATGCGGGTCGCCGCGCAGCTCTGTCGCGTGGCGACCCTTCCGGCCTGAGCGGGCGCTCGCTGCCTCTCGGTCCTCGTCCCGCCGGCTCGCGTCCGGCACCTCCGCGCCCGTTTCCGAGCGGCCGCACGTCAACGAGAGGGATCCGTCATGAACAGTGAACCCGCACCGTCCGCACCCCCCGACGCCGCACGACCCACCCGCGCGTTCGCCGACGACTGGCAGGAGTGGCACCGCCGGCACGAGGAGGCGCGGGCGGACCGCCACGGCTTCCTCGCCGTGGCCGGACTGCACTGGCTCACCGCGGAGCCGCAGCGGTTCCCCGGTGTGCCCGGGGAGTGGCGCACCGGGACGGACGGGCCGGTGGTGACCCTCGCCGACGACGAGGAGATCGTCGTCGACGGCCGGCGCATCCGGAAGAGGCATCAGTTCGGGGTGATCGCCGAGCGCGCCGGGATCACCGTGGAGATCGACGGTGGTGTCCTCGAGGTGGCCCGGCGGGGTGGGCGCGACATCCTCCGACCCCGACGCCCCGACCACCCGCTGCGGACGCGCTACCGGGGCACCGCCACCTTCCCGCCCGCCGAGCGGTGGGTGCTCCAGGGGCGGTTCGTGCCGTTCGAGCGTCCCCGGCCCACCACGGTCGGCGCTGCCGTGGAGGGGCTCGAGCACATCTACGACGCGCCCGGCCGGATCGAGTTCTGCGTCGACGGGCTGCCGCTGAGCCTGACCGCGTTCAACGGTGTGACGCCCGGCAGCCTGTCGGTGCTGTTCACCGACACCACCTCCGGCATCACCACCTATGGGGCCAACCGGTCGCTGGCCGTCGGTACGCCGGACGAGCAGGGCCGGGTGACGCTGGACTTCAACCGGGCCGTCAACCTGCCATGCGCGTACACCGACTTCGCGACGTGCCCGCTGCCACCGACGGAGAACCGGCTGCCGGTCGCCGTCGAGGCCGGGGAGAAGATTCCGTACGAGCGGCTGGCGGCCGACCCCGCCGCCCGTTCCTAGCGCTCCGCGCCCACACCACTCGGGAGGTACGCCCATGACCTCGTCCGCCGACGACCCGATTGACGCCGACGCCGACGCGCTACGCAGGTTGCTGCGCCACCAGGCCAGCACCGTCACTGTGGTCACCGCCCCCGGTGCGCCGCCGGTGGGCTTCACCGCGACATCGTTCACGTCGGTGTCGCTGACGCCGCCGATCGTCTCGTTCTGCCTTAACCTCGGCTCGTCCACGTGGCCGACGCTGGCGCAGGCCCGGCACGTGGCGGTGCACCTGCTCGCACACGGCCAGCACAAGTTGGCCCATACCTTCGCCACGAGCGGCATCGACCGCTTCGCCGCTCCGACCCGCTGGCGGCCCGGGCCGAACGGACTGCCGATCCTCGACGGCGCCCTGGCCTGGCTGGCGTGCCGGGTCGTCGACCGGGTGGTCGTCGGCGATCACGCGGTCGTGCTGGCCGAGCCGGAGTTGCTCCGGCACGCCGATGTCGGCTCCCCGCTGCTCTACCACCGGGGTCGCTACGCCGGTCTCGCGGACGCTCCGGACGGCACGGCCCGTCGCGCCGCCGCCTGACCATCGGGCCGGCGTCTTGCGCCGGTCGTCGTCGACAGGGTCGCCACTGTGGGCCACCTGTCGGGAACCTGGCGAGGACCGAAGGAGGTCGTATGCGTGCGATCGTCGCCGCTCCGGGCACCGTCGACGGGTTCCGGGTGACCGATGTCCCCGAGCCCGAATGCGGGCCGGGGCAGGTGCTGGTCGAGGTGCGGCATGCCGCCGTCAACAACGGCGAGATCCGTCACCTCGACCTCTGGCCGGCCGGACAGGTGCTCGGGCACGACGCCGCCGGAGAGGTGCTGCGCGCCGCCGAAAGCGGCACCGGTCCCCGGGTGGGCGACCGGGTGCTCGCCTTCGGACCGGGCGCGTGGGCCCAACTCGCGGTGTTCGACCTGGACAGCGTCGCGGTGGTGCCCCCCGATGTCGACCTGTCCGAGGTTGCCGCGCTGCCGATGGTCGGCCTCACCGCGCTGCGGACGCTGCGTGAGTCCGGTCCGCTGCCCGGGCGTCGCGTACTGATCACCGGGGCGTCCGGGGGAGTGGGCCGAGTTGCCGTCCAGTTGGCTCGGCACGGGGGCGCGTACGTGATCGCCGCGGTCGGGTCGGCGTCCCGGGGCGACGGGCTGGCGGCGCTGGGGGCCGACGAGGTGGTGGTCGGCCTGAAGGGTGTCGGCGACCCGGTCGACGTGGTGCTGGACACCGTGGGAGGCGCCCAGCTGGTGGCCGCGTGGGGTCTGCTCGCGCCGGGCGGGGTGCTGCACAGCATTGGCTGGGCCTCCGGTGAGCCGGCCGTCTTTCCGGTGAACTCGACCTTCGCCCCGGGCGCGTCCCGGACGCTGCGGTCCTTCGGCGACACCACCGCCCCGGCCGCCGATCTGGCGCTGCTGGTGGACCTCGTGGCTCAGGGGGCGCTGCGGGCGCCGATCGGCTGGCGCGGATCGTGGCGTCACCTCGGGGGCGCGATCGAGGCGCTGCGGGAACGACGGGTGCCGGGCAAGGTCCTGCTCGATCTGGACTGACTGTGACGCGCAGCGGTGAGTGCCCGGCGGACACATTCCCCCTAAACCCTATAGCCTTAGTAGGTAATGCGTCAACGAATCGGCCTCCCCGCGTGCGATAACCGACATCCGTCGACCGATGTGTTGACGCCGTCCCGCGCGTCGAGTGGACTCGGCTCATGTCCAGCGAGCTGCGGCTGACGATCCGCGGCCACATCGACTTCGGTCGGGTGTGGTCGAGTTCCTGTCTGGCCTGACCGGCACCCGCTTACCCGGCGCGCCGCACCGGCCCGCCGAGGTGGGGCTCACTGCCGAGCCGACCGCCGAGCCATCAAGCACCGACACCGTCACCGACCCGCGCCCACCGCGCCGGGCCGGTGTCGGCGTACCCGAACCGCCTGCCTGGACAGGAGACCTCGCCATGCCCGCCAACCGTCTGCGAACCCTCGCCGCCGCCGCGCTCACCCCGCTGCTCGCCGTCGTCGCCGGCTGCTCCACCACCGCCACGCCGGCCGCCGAAGCCGCCGGCCAGCCCCGCTCCGGCGGCAGCCTCACCTGGGCCGTAGAGACCGAGCCGATCACCCTCAACCCGCACCAGTACGCCCAGGCCAAGGCCCGGCTGCTGGTCTGGAACACCTTCGAGTCCCTGCTCACCTACGACAAGCAGGGCAAGCTTGTGCCGTGGCTGGCCACCGGCTGGCAGGTCGCCCCGGACGGATTGTCGTACACGCTGACACTGCGCGACGGCGTCACCTTCTCCGACGGCACGCCCCTGGACGCCGCGGCAGTAAAGGCGAACATCGACAAACTGCGCGAACCCGGGTACGCCCCCGCCGTCACCGCCGTGCAACTGCGCAACCTCAAGGCCGTCGAGGTGGTCGACCCGCGCACCGTACGGCTCACCCTCACCACCCCCGACGTGCTGATCCTCGACTTCCTCGCCTCCCCGCAGGGCGCCCAGATCTCCCCGAAGTCGCTGCGCGAGGCGAAGAACCTCAAGGCCGGCGGCGTCGACGTGGTCGGCAGCGGGCCGTTCGTGCTGGACCGCTACGTCGCCGGTCAGGAACTGCACTACCGGCGCAACCCCGGCTACGACTGGGCCCCGCCCACCGCGGCCCATACCGGCCCCGCCTACCTCGACGAGGTCACCTACCGCTTCCTGAAGGAGTCGGCGGTGCGCGTCGGCGCCCTCACGTCGGGCCAGGTGCAGGTCGTCGAGGGGGTGCCCGCCACCGACCAGCCGCTGGTCACCGCCAACCGGGGGCTGCGCCTGACCCGGGAGCTCAACTCCGGCTCCGCCTACTCGTACTACTTCAACACCTCCCACCCGCCCTTCGACGACCTACGGGTCCGGCAGGCGTTCCGCCAGGCCGTCGACGTGGACACCGTGCTGCGGTCGGTCTACCGGGACACCGCGACCCGCGCCTGGAGCGTGATCAGCCCGTCCAGCCCGCTCTACGACAAGCGGCTCGACGGCAGCGCGTACAGCGGCGACGCGGCCAAGGCGAACGCTCTGCTCGACCAGGCCGGCTGGACCGCCCGGGACGCCGACGGCTACCGGGTGAAGGGCGGCAAAAGGCTCACCGTGCGGCTCGTACAGTCCGCACCCTTCGTCCGCGACCGACGCGACGTGCTGGCGCAGGCCGTGCAGGCGGCCGTCAAGCAGAGCGCCGGCATCGACCTGAAGGTGTCGCTCGTCGACCAGGGCACCGCCACCGAGGCGATCCAGAACAACGAGTACGAGGTCTTCGACAACTCGCGGGCCGACACCGACGCCGGGGCGGCACTGAACCTGCTGTTGCACTCGAAGGGCGGCATCAACCGCACCCACGCCAACGATCCCCGCATCGATGCGCTCCTGGAGGCCGGTCAGGCCGCCGCGGACCCGGCGAAGCGCGCCGGCATCTATGCCGACCTGCAGCAGCGGGTCGTCGTCGAGCAGGCCCTCGTCCTGCCGCTGTACGCGCCGGCCGACCAGATCGCCGCCGGCACCGGCGTCGGCGGTGTGCGCTTCGAACCCACCGCCGGGGTGCCCGCCAGCGCGTACGACCTGTGGATCGGGAAGTGACATGAGCCGCCCACCCGTGCGTGCCGTGGCCCGCCGGCTCGGCGCCGGCCTGGTCGTCCTCTGGGTCGCGGCCACCGCCGCCTACCTGGCGCTGCTGGCTGCCCCCGGGGACACAGTGGACAACATCGTCGGCGACGGCCCGGACACCCCGCAGATCCGCGCCGAGATCATCGCCGACTGGGGCCTGGACCGGCCGGCCGTCGTCCAGTACCTCGACTACCTCGGGCGGCTGGGTGGCGGCGACCTCGGTCGCTCGTACCTCCTGCAACGACCCGTCGCCGAGGTGATCGGAGAGCAGCTCGCCCCCACCCTCAGGCTCGCGGTCGCCGCCGCCGGGCTCGGGGTGCTGATCGCCCTGCTCATCGCGGTGGCCACCGCCGGGAACCGGCGGCCGTGGCTGCGCCGGCTCAGCTCCGGCAGCGAACTGCTGCTGGTCTCCACCCCGTCGTTCCTGATCGGGCTCCTGCTGCTCAGCGTGCTGTCGTTCCGGTTCGGCCTCTTCCCGGTGTCGGGTGACCAGGGCGTCGCCGCGCTGGTGCTGCCCGCCGTCACCCTTGCGCTGCCCATCGCGGGGCTGCTCGCCCAGGTGCTGCGCGACGGCATCGACAAGGCCCTCGACGAGCCGTTCGTGCTCACCGCCCGGTCCCGGGGCGTGCGGGAACGAACAGTGCTGGTACGCCACGCGTTGCGGCACGCCGTCCTGCCGGCCGTCAGCCTGGCCGGCTGGGTCTTCGGCGTCGTCGTCGGCGGCACCGTCATCGTCGAACAGGTCTTCGGCCGGCCCGGCCTCGGCCAGGTCACCCTCTCCGCGGTCACCACCCGGGACATGCCGGTGGTACTGGCCGTGGTCACCCTCTCCGCCGCCGGCTACGTCGTGGTCAACACCACCGCCGACCTGGCGTACCTGCTGGTCGACCCGCGTCTGCGAAGGAGTTGACCCGATGACAGTCACCCTGGGCACCCCGCTCACCGAAACGCCGGCCCGGATCCTCGTCGACCCGACCGAACTGGCCGTACGCCGGCGGTCCCGGCCCGGCCCCGGCCTGCTCGCCGCCGGGGCGTACCTCGTCCTGCTGGTCGTCGCCGCGGCCTGGCCGGCGGCGCTGGCCCCCGCCGACCCGCTCGCGGCCGATCCGCTCGCCGTGCTGCGCCCGCCCGGCGCAGGGCACTGGTTCGGGACCGACCACCTCGGCCGCGACGTCCTGACCCGGGTGGTGCACGGCGCCGGCCACTCGCTCACCATCGGTGTGGCCGCCACCGCGATCGCCGTGACCGGCGGAGTGCTGCTGGGCCTGCTCGCCGGCCTCACGCACCGGATCGCCGACGAGGCGCTCAGCCGCACGTTCGACGCGCTGTCGGCGTTTCCGATGCTGCTGCTGGCGCTGCTGTTCATCGCCATCGCCGGCCCCGGCACCACCAGCCTGATCGTCGCCATCGGTATCGCCACCCTGCCGCACCACGCCCGCGTGGTCCGTGGTCAGACGCTTCTCGTGCGCCGCTCCGGCTTCGTCGAACAGGCCGTCACCTTCGGGCAGTCCCAGCCTCGGCTGGTGCTGCGGCACGTACTGCCCAACGTGGTCGGCCCGGTGCCGGTGCTCGCCGTGATCGGGCTCGGTGAGGCGATCTTGGCCGCCGCCGGGCTCAGCTTCCTCGGCATGGGCCCCCAGCCGCCGTCCCCGGAGTGGGGCGCGATGCTCTCCGAGGGCCGCAACTACCTCCAGGTGGCCTGGTGGATCAGCATCCTGCCCGGCCTGGCCGTCACCGCCACCGTGGTCTCCCTGACCGTCGTCGGCCGGCACTGGCAGGCCCGCTTCGACGGGCGGCGGCGCTGATGGCGCCGCTGGTCACTGTCGAGGACCTGCACGTCGACTTCGACACCCCGACCGGCCGGGTGGCCGCGGTGCGCGGAATCAGCTTCACCGTCGAGCGTGGCGAGTGCGTGGCCGTCGTCGGGGAGTCCGGCTCCGGCAAGAGCGTCACCGCCCGTACCCTGGTCGGTCTCGCCGGCCCCGGCGCGCGGGTCCGCGCCGCCCGGCTCGACCTGGCCGGTGAGGACGTGCGGACCCACCGCCCCCGGGACTGGCGGCGGGTCCGGGGCCGCCTGGCCGGGCTGGTCCTCCAGGACGCGCTGGTCTCCCTCGACCCGCTGCGGACGGTCGGCGCCGAGGTCGGCGAGGTGCTCACCACGCACGGCATCGTCGGCCGCCGGGAGCGGGCCGGCCGGGTCACCCACCTGCTCGACCTGGCCCACCTGCCGGAGCCGGAGCGCCGGGCCCGGCAGTATCCGCACCAGCTCTCCGGCGGGCTGCGGCAGCGCGCGCTGATCGCCTCGGCGATCGCCGGGGAACCGGCACTGCTCATCGCCGACGAACCCACCACCGCGCTGGACGTCACCGTGCAGGCCGAGATCCTGCGGCTGCTCGCCGAGCGGCGGGCCGCCGGGGTGAGCCTGCTGCTGATCAGCCACGACCTGGCGGTGGTCGCCCAGGTCGCCGACCGGGTACTGGTCATGCGCGACGGCCGCGTGGTCGAGCACGGACCCACCGACCGGCTGCTGCGGGCACCGGAACACCCGTACACCCGGCAGTTGCTGGCCGCGGTGCCGTCGGCGTCGTCGCGGGGCCGCCGGCTCACCGCGACGGCCCCGGTCGAGGGCGCCCGGGCGGCCCTGCCCGCCCGCGGCGAGGTCCGCCCCGACGACCGGGTGCTCGACGCGCGCGGGCTGACCAAGAGGTACGGCGAGCACACCGTCGTCCGCGACGTCTCCTTCTCCGTGGCACGTGGCGAGACGCTCGGACTGGTGGGGGAGTCGGGCTCCGGCAAGAGCACGGTGGCACGGATCGTGGCCGGTCTGCTCGCCCCCGACGCCGGCACCGTCACCTTCGACGGGAAGCCGTGGTCCGCCGCCCGCGAACGCACCCGCCGCCCGATGCGCCGCCGGCTGCAACTGATCTCACAGGACCCGCTCGGCTCCTTCGACCCCCGCTACACCGTTGGCCAGGTGATCGGGGAGAACCTCGACGCGGACGTCCACCGGCGGGACCGGCGCGCCCACGTCGCCGACCTGCTGCACCGGGTCGGCCTCGGGCCGGACCTGCTGGACCGGCACCCCCGGCAGCTCTCCGGCGGGCAACGGCAGCGGGTCGCCATCGCCCGCGCGATCGCCCCCCGGCCGAGCCTGATCATCTGCGACGAACCGGTCTCCGCCCTCGACGTCTCCGTCCAGGCGCAGGTCCTCGACCTGCTGGCCGAGCTACGCGCCGCCGACGGCACCGCGCTGCTCTTCATCTCCCACGACCTGGGCGTGGTGCACCACCTGAGCGACCGGGTGCTGGTCATGCACGACGGCACGGTGGTCGAGCAGGGACCGGTCGGCGACGTCTTCACCTACCCCCGACACGACTACACGCGATCGCTGCTCGACGCGCTGCCCACGCTCGTCCCCGCCCGCCGACCGCAGGAGGAACGCCCATGACCGAGAAGACCCTGCACCTGGCAGTCGCCCTCGACGGCCTCGGCTGGCACCCGGCCGCCTGGCGTCTCTCCCGCGCCGACGCGTCGGCGCCGCTGACCGCGCGCTACTGGGCGGCCCTCGCCGGTGAGGCCGAACGCGCCACACTGGACCTGCTCACCGTCGAGGACAGCCTGGACCTCCAGTCGACGCGGCCCGACGGCCCCGACGGCCGGGCCGACCAGCTCCGCGGACGCCTCGACGCGGTGCAGATCGCGGCCCGGCTGGCCCCGCTGACCCGGCACATCGGGCTGGTGCCGACCACCAGCACCACCCACACCGAACCGTTTCACCTCGCCACGGGGGTGGCCACGCTCGACCACCTCAGCGGCGGCCGGGCCGGCTGGCGGCCCCGGGTCTCCGCCCGGCGAGCCGAGGCCGGTCACTTCGGCCGTCGGGAGATCCCCGCCCTGGATCCGGCCCGGCTCGACGACCCGGAGGTCGTCCGGCTCGTCGGCGACCTCTTCGCGGAGGCCGGCGACGCCGTGGAGGTGGTCCGCCGGCTGTGGGACAGCTGGCAGGACGACGCCGAGATCCGGGACGTCGCCAGCGGGCGCTTCGTCGACCGGGAACGGCTGCACTACATCGACTTCGTGGGCCGGTGGTTCTCGGTCAAGGGCCCCTCCATCGTGCCCCGCTCGCCGCAGGGCCAGCCGGTGGTGGCCGCGCTGGCCCACTCGTCGGTGCCGTACGCCTTCGCCGCCCGGCACGCCGACGTCGTCTTCGTCACCCCGGCCGACGCCGAACACGCCGCCGCGATCGTCGCCGAGGTCCGGGCCGCCGAGGCGGCCGTCGGCCGGACCGACCCGCCGCTGCGCGTGTTCGCCGACCTGGGCGTCCTGCTCGACGAGTCGCCGGCTCTCGCCCGCCGGCGCGGCGCCCGTCTCGACGAGCTGCACGGCCAGGAGTTCCGCTCGGACGCGGCCACCTTCACCGGAACGGCGGCCGACCTGGCGGACCTGCTCGCCGCCTGGCAGCGCTCGGGTGTGGACGGTTTCCGGTTGCGACCCGCCGTGCTTCCCCACGACCTGACCCTGATCACCCGTGCGCTGGTGCCCGCGCTGCGGGGCCGCGGTCTGTTCCGCGTCGGATATCCCGGCGGGACGCTGCGTGACCTGCTCGGCCTGCCCCGACCGGCCAGCCGGTACGCCGTCGCGGCGACCGCCTGATTCCTGGAGACCGTCATGCCCAAGCAGATCATCCTGGCCGCGCACTTTCCCGGCGTGAACAACACGACGGTGTGGAGCGACCCCGAGTCCGGCAGTCAGATCGACTTCTCCTCGTTCGTCCACCTGGCCCGCACCGCGGAGCGTGGCAAGTTCGACTTCTTCTTCCTGGCCGAGGGGCTGCGCCTGCGCGAGCAGCGCGGCCGTATCCACGACCTGGACGTGGTGGGCCGTCCGGACACGTTGACCCTGCTGGCCGCCCTCGCGAGCGTCACCAGCCACCTGGGCCTGGCCGGCACCCTGAACACCACCTTCCGCGAGCCGTACGAACTGGCCCGCCAGCTGGCCAGCCTCGACCACCTGTCCGGGGGGCGCGCCGCCTGGAACGTCGTGACCACGTCCGACGCGTTCACCGGGGAGAACTTCCGCCGGGGCGGCTACCTCGACCGTTCCCTGCGCTACGAGCGGGCCGCCGAGTTCGTCCGGACGGCCCGCGAGCTGTGGGAGTCCTGGCCGGCGGACGCAGTAGTGGGAGACCGCGACGGCGGACGGTACGTGACGGAGGCGGACCCGGGCGCGTTCGCCCACCACGGCGACCAGTTCGACATCGCCGGACATTTCACCGTGCCGCGCAGCCCGCAGCTGCACCCGGTGATCCTCCAGGCCGGTGACTCGCCCGACGGACGGGAGTTCGCGGCGTCCAGCGCCGACGCGATCTTCTCCCGGCACGGCACGCTGGAGGACGGCCAGGAGTTCTACCGGGACGTCAAGTCCCGGCTCGCCCGGTACGGCCGCCGGCCCGACGAGCTGAAGATCATCCCCGGGGTCACCTTCGTGCTCGGCGACACCGACGCCGAGGCGCAGGAACGCGCCCACCACATCCGCCGCCAGCAGGTCAGCCCACAGACCGCGATCCTGCTGCTGGAACAGCTGTGGAACCGGGACCTGTCCGCGTACGACCCGGACGGCCCGCTGCCCGCCGAGGACCCGGATGTGAGCGCCGCGGCGATCAGCCGGGGCCGGGCCGGCATGTACGCGGACCCGGTCGGCACCGCCCGCCAGTGGCGTGCCCTGGCCGAGGAGAAGGGCCTCGGAATCCGCGACCTGATCATCGAGGTGACCGGCCGGCAGTCGTTCGTCGGCACCCCGCGGCAGGTCGCCGAGCGGATGGACCACTTCGTCCAGTCCGACGCCGCCGACGGGTTCATCCTGGTGCCCCACCTGACCCCGGGTGGTCTCGACCAGTTCGTCGACCAGGTCGTCCCGCTGTTGCAGGAACGCGGCGTCTTCCGCACCGAGTACACCGGCACGACCCTGCGCGACCACCTGGGCCTCGGCCCCGCCCGCCCGGTCGGCCGCGTCGGTGCGGCGTGACCACGCCCCTCATGGTCCGCCGACGCCCCGAACCACCTGCCCACGGCCCGGGTGCTCACCCCGGGCTCGCGATCCGCCGGTACCCCATGACCCCCTGCGCCGGAAGTGACGGTCCCCGTATGAAGTTCCTGCTGATCACCCTGATCACCCACCTGCCCGACCCGGTCACGGGTCGGCGCCGCAGCACCACCGAGCGGTTCCGGGAGGTGGTCGACACGGCTGTCCTCGCCGAGGAACTCGGCTTCGACGGGTACGGCGTCGGCGAACGGCACGAACGGCCGTTCATCTCCTCCTCGCCTCCGGTGGTGCTGAGCCACATCGCGGCCCGTACGTCCGCCATCCGGCTCTTCACCGCCGTCACCACGCTCAGCCTGCTCGACCCGGTCCGCGCGTACGAGGACTACGCCACCCTGGACCACCTCTCCGGCGGCCGGCTCGAGCTGATCATCGGCAAGGGCAACGGCGCCGCGCAGGCCCAACTGTTCCACGTCACCGCCGAGGATCAGTGGGACCGGAACCGGGAGGGCTACGAGCTGTTCCGCCGGCTCTGGCGGGAGGACAAAGTCACCTGGTCCGGGACGTACCGGCCGTCGCTGACCGACGCCGAGACCTGGCCACGCCCGCTGCAACAGCCCATCCGTGTCTGGCACGGCAGCGCCACCAGCCGGGAATCGGTCGACCTGGCCGCCCGCTACGGCGACCCGCTCTTCTCCGCGAACGTCACCAACCCCATCGAGCCGTACGCCGAGCTCATCCGCCACTACCGGGACCGCTGGGTCCACTACGGCCACGACCCGGCCGACGCCCTGGTCGGCGCCGGCTCGGCCGGTTTCTACGTGACGCGCACCTCGCAGGAGGCGATCGAGCGGTACCGGCCGGTCTTCGACGCCCGGGTCGCCGCGTTCCGGCGGCTCGGCCTGCCGACGGTCTTCCCCACCCTCGAGGACGCCATCGAACGCAGCTCCATCCTGGTCGGCAGCCCGCAGCAGATCGTCGACAAGGTGCTGCGCTACCACGAGGAGTTCGGCCACGAGGTCATGCACCTCCAAGCCGATCACGACGGGCTGACCGACAAGCAGCACCGAGAAAGCCTGGAGCTGTTCCAGGCCGAGGTGGCGCCGGTGCTGCGGCGAGAAATCCCCAGTCGCCCCTTCGCGCCGGCGCCGGCCGCCACGCCGGCGGTCTGAGAAGAGACGGGAAACCACCATGCCAACGACGCCACTGTCCGTCCTCGACCTGTCGCCGGTGCCCGCCGGAGGCACCGTCGCCGACGCCCTGCGCAACACCGTCGACCTGGCCCGCCGGGTCGAGCAGTCCGGCTACCACCGCTACTGGCTGGCCGAACACCACCTCGCCGCGGGCGTCGCCAGCTCGGCACCCGCGGTGCTCATCGGGCAGGTCGCCGCGGCCACCAGCGCCATCCGCGTCGGCTCCGGCGCCGTCCAGGTCGGTCACCGCACCGCCCTGTCGGTCGTCGAGGAGTTCGGCACCCTCGCTACGCTGTACCCCGGGCGGATCGACCTCGGGCTGGGCCGTTCCGGGCAGCGGCGCGTCGAGGCGGCCCAGGCACTCACCGCTGGAACGAACGAGCCGCCCGTCGAGGCCCGGGTCGTCGACGGACTGCTGATCCCGCCGCCGTTCTCCTACGCCGGCGTCCTCGCCTCACCCCGCTTCGCGCTGACCAGCACGCTGCTGCACCAACCGGGTGCGCAGCCGCCGGCCTTCGCCGACCAGGTAGCCGACGTCCTGGCCCTCCTGCGCGGCGACTACACCGACGAGAACGGTCTGGACGCGCACGCCGTACCGGGGGAGGGCACCGACCTCTCGGTGTGGCTGCTGGGCAGCAGCGGCGGCGAGAGCGCCCAACTCGCCGGCGCGCTCGGCCTGCCCTTCGCCGCGAACTACCACGTGAGCCCCTCCTCGGTGCTCGATGCCGTGACCGCCTACCGGGCCGCGTTCCGACCTTCGGCGGTGCTGGCCCGGCCCTACGTGGTGGTCTCCGCCGACGTCGTCGTCGCCGACACCGACGAGACGGCACGTCGGCTCGCCGCGCCGTACGGGCCCTGGGTGCGCAGCATCCGCAGCGGTGGCGGCGCGATCCCGTTTCCACGCCCGGAGCAGGCAGCCGCGCTGCCGTGGACCGACGAGGACCGCGAGTTCGTCGCCGACCGGGTGGACACCCAGTTCGTCGGATCGCCGGGCACGGTCGTCGAGCGGCTGCGCGTCCTGCGTGACGTCACCGCCGCCGACGAACTGCTGATCACCACGATCACCCACGCGCACGGCGACCGGGTCGGCTCGTACGAGCTGCTCGCCAAGGAGTGGCAGGACTGACCGCGGCACCGGGGCCGAGCTTTCGGCAACGGCCGCGGTGCGCAGGGCACCGCGGCCGGGCATCACGACTGCCCCGCGATCGACGCGCGGCAGAGATCGTCAGCTGTCGGAGGATTGCGGCTGGTCCTGCGGTCCGCGGGGGATGTCCCCGCGCAGGGTGATGCGATGCATGACCCGTCGTTCGGATCCGTAGTCGCGGTTGGCGTAGTGGGCGGTGCTGCGGTTGTCCCAGAGTGCCACGTCGCCGAGGCGCCAGCGGTGGCGCACGATGTGCTCCGGCTTGGTGAGGTGGGCGTAGAGCAGGTCCAGGATGGCCCGGCTCTCGACGTCGGAGACCCCGACGATGTGCGAGGTGAAGCCCGGGTTCACGAAGATTCCCCTACGGCCGGTCTCGGGATGTACCCGGACCACCGGGTGCTCGACCGGGTCGAGCCGGGACACCGGCTGGCCCTCCCACACGTTGCCTCCGCGTTGGGCGAGGTAGTAGCCGAACTCGCGGGTGCCGTCGTGGACGGCGGTGAGGTGGTCGACAAGCCGTCGTACGGGCTCGCTGAGCGAGTCGTACGCCAGTTGCGCGTCGGCCCAGTTGGTGTCTCCGCCGGTCGGTGGGAGGGTGACCGGGCGCAGCATCGAGCCGAGTGGCGGCCGCTTCATGAAGGTGACGTCGGTGTGCCACACGTCGGCGAAGCCGTTGTCGGTGCTGTCCAGGGCGTACACCTCTGGGTGGGCCTTGTCGACGCTACCGACGACCGGATGCGAGGCGGTCAGCTCGCCGATCCTGCGGCCCAGGCGCACCTGAGCGTCGTCGTCGAGGTGCTGGTCGCGCAGGAAGAGCACCTTGCGGTCGACCAGAGCAGCGCGGAGAGCGACGATCTCGTCGTCGGTGGCGGTGGCCAGGTCCATCCCGTGGACCAAGGCGCCGAAGTGCGGCCCCAGCGGTTCGAGGTCGAGTTGCACGCGCACGCTGGTCATGTGAATGCTCCTTCGGTTCGGACGGCGTGCCCGATCTCGGCTCGCAGTACGGCGTACTCGGGCAGGCCCCGCAGGTTGTCCGGCGTGACGCCGGTGCGAGGCAGGTCGACGGGCAGGTCCAGGACGATCCGGCCGGGGCGCGGGCTGAGCACCACGACCCGGCTGCCCAGGAAGACGGCCTCGTCCACGCTGTGGGTGACGAACACCGAGGTCCGGCCGGTTACCGTGCTGACCGCGCGCAGGTCCTCCTGGAGGCGTTCCCGGGTGAGCGCGTCGAGCGCGGCGAACGGTTCGTCGAGCAGCAGCAGTGGGCGGTCGGCGGCGAGAGCGCGGGCGATCGCCACGCGCTGCTGCTGGCCGCCGGAGATCTGCCAGGTGCGGCGCTTCGCCACATCGGGCAGGCCGACCCGGGCGAGTAGCCGATCGACACCGTCGGTGGGCTGTCCGGCGTAGCGCAGGGCCAGCTCGATGTTGCCGCCCACGGTCAGCCACGGGAACAGGCGGGGCTGCTGGAAGACCAGGCCGGCGCCACGCCCTGGGACCGGCGGCAGTCCAGCGGTCAGGACTGTGCCGGTGGTGGGCCGCTCGAAGCCGGCGATCAGCCGCAGCAGGGTGCTCTTGCCGCAGCCGGAGGCGCCGACCAGGACGAGGAACTCACCCGTCGGCACGGCCAGGTCGATCGGACCAAGGGCGACGACGTCGCCGTACGCGTGCTCGACGTCGTTGACGGCGATCGCGGCCGTCCGGCCAGGGTCAGCCGAGGACATCCGGCAGCCCCTCGGTGTAGATGGCGGCCTGCACGGTCGCGAGGTCCGGCACGGCGTCGATCTTCTGCTGGTCCTTCAGGAACTGTGCCGCGCTGACGAGGTTGTCGGCGAGCTGCCCCTTGGCTGCCGAGGTCCCGAGCCATGCGGGACCGGCCAGGTCCGCGGGCTTGAGGAAGACGCCCTGGGAGAGCTGCCGCTGCGCTTCCTCCGGCTTGAGGTTGAGCTCGGCGCCCACCGACCTCGCGGCTGCGGCCGGGTCGTTGTGGATCAGGTTCAGCGCCTGGGACTGAGCTTTACGCCAGGCGTCCACGGCCGCCGGGTGCGCCTTGATGAAGTCGGTGGCGACGACACCGAGATCAAGGGTGGGCTTGCCGGCGGTGGCCAGTTCGCGACTGGTGACCAGCACGGTGCCGGTCTTCCTGAGTTCGTCGAGCGACGGCAGCCAGGAGTAGGCGGCGTCCAGGTCGCCGCGGGTCCATGCGGCGAGGATGTCCTGCGGTTCCAGGTCGACGATGGTGACCTCGGACTCCTTGACACCGGCGCGGTCCAGCGCGGCCAGCAGGCTGTAGTGGGCGGTGGAGGCGAACGGGGTCGCCACCTTCTTGCCGCGCAGGCCGCGTACGTCGGTGACCCCGGAGCCGTTGCGGGCGACAAGTGCCTCGTTGTCGCCGGCGACGTCGAGCACGAAGGCGACCTGGTACGGGATGTTCAGGGGTGCGGAGAGTCCGCGAGCGACCGGACTGGATCCGATCGCCGCGATGTCGACGCTACCGGCGACGAACGCGGTGTTGATACTGGCGCCGGAGTCGAACTTGGTCCAGGTGATCTGGTAGTCGGGCAGGGCCTTCTCCAGCAGACCCTGGTTCTTGACGATGAGGTCGCCGCTCGGGAATGCCTGGTAGGCGATCCGGATGCTCTTGCGGTCCGGGTTGCCGCCGCCGCTGGCGGCACCGTCCCCGCAGGCGGTGGGTAGCAGCAGGGCGGCGGCGGCCAGCAGGCCCAGAATCTTGCGCATGTGCTGTTCTCCTATATCTGGCCGCGCCACGGGATCAGCCGGCTCTCGGCGGTCCGCAGCAGGGCGTCGATGAGCAGGCCCGACAGGCCGATGGCGAAGAGACCGAGGACGACCACGTCGGTCTGTGAGTAGCGTTGGGCGTCGCGGATCATGCCGCCGATTCCGGGTACGCCGTTGATCGTCTCCGCGGCGACCACCGAGGAGTACGCGACCCCGACGGCGATCCGGATGCCGGTGAAGATTTCCGGTAGCGCATGGGGCAGCACCACGTCGCGGATCACGCGTGCGCGGCTGGCGCCCAGCGCCTGCGCGGCCTCCACCAGACCGGTCGGTGCGGAGTGGACGGCCGCCGCGGTGGCGACCGCGACCGGGGGCAGCGCGGCGATGGAGAGCAACCAGAGCTTGGGTGTCTCGTCGATGCCGAACCAGATGATGAAGAGGCTGAAGTAGGCCAGGGGTGGGAGCGCCCGGATGAAGGTGACGACCGGTTCGACGACCACCCGGATCCAGCTGACCGTTCCCATGACGACACCGATGAGCACTCCGCCGGCGACACCGATGACGGATCCGATCAGGATGCGGCGCAGGCTCACCCCGAGGTGCTCGATCAGCAGGTGTCCGCTGTAACCACGGATGTCGTCGTGGGTGGTCGAGGTCTGGACGAGTTGGTGCCACACGGCACCGGGCGAGGGGATGAAGGTGGGGTTGCCGGTGGCTCGGGCGGCGATCTCCCACACCGCGTAGAGGACGACGAGGGCGAGCAGCCGGAGCAGGATCCGGCGGCGGCGTCCGCCGCGCGGTGCCTGTGCGTCAGGTGTCACCGCCGGCGCGCCGATCGAGGCTTCCGCCGCCGTCGGCGCGGGGACCGTGGTAGCCACCTACTATTCCTATAGTGTAACTAGGGATTGGGCAAGTGGGAGATCGACGGGTGGGAGAGCAGACGGCGCTCCCGGCGGGGACCGTCCGCCTCCACGAGCGGCCTGTCGGACACATGTCAGCGGGGAACCGACGGAATCGCCGACTGCGGGTCGACCCCGGCGAACGCCAGCCCGATGACAAAGCCGGCGACCTCCTCCAACTGTCGTACCCGGTCGAGCGTTCCGAGGACCGCGGGAACTCCACCGACGTCTCGCACGAGCGACCCGACGACATCGAGTGCGCGCTCGTCGTCACCGCACATGGCGACCGTGACCGGTCCGGCATCGGGCGTCACCCACCGGTCGGCCGGGAAGAGATGGAAAGCCTTGACCACGTGCGCGCCGGGTGCGAGGGCGGCGATGTGGCCGGCGGCCGACCGGGCGGGTTCCGTCCGGAGGGTGCCGACACCGTGCTCGACGGCGTTCGTCGGGTCGATCAGGGCGAGGCCGGCCAGTGCGCCGGCGGGCCCGCCGGCCGCTGTCAGCATCTCGGTGACGCCGTCCCAGTGGACCGCGAGCAGAACCGCGTCGGCGCCGGCGGCGACCGTCGGCACGGGCCGCGCGGTGCCGCCGATCCGGTTCGCGATCGCTTCGGCGGCGGCCGTCGAGCGACCCCCGATGATGATGTCGTGTCCGGCCCGGGCCCAGCCGGTGGCCAGTGCCGTGGCGAGGTTGCCGGTGCCGAGGATTCCGATACGCATACCGTCACGCTAGGCAGGCCGACGCGCACCGGATGGTGCATGTCGGGCGTGCCAGGATGGGCGCATGGGTGACGGCGACCTCTGCGAGGAACTCGTAGCCGACTGCCGGATGCGGATGGCGACGGACCTGTTCGCGCACACGTGGGATGCGGTCGTGCTGGCCGCGCTGGCCGAGGGCGCCCTCCGCCGCCGCTCACTGCGGGCACGCATCGGAGGAATCAGCGACAAGGCGCTCACCGAGGCCGTACACAGGCTGGTCGGCAACGGCCTGGTCGAGCGGCGGTTCTTCCCCCAGGCGCCGCCCCGGGTCGATTACGCGCTCACCGATCTCGGCCGCAGCTTCGCCGACGGCCCGATGCGGGCGCTGGGCGCCTGGGTCACCGAGCATGGCGACGAACTGTTCGAGGCGCAGGAGCGGCTCGGCGCGTCGTAGCACCGCGAACGGCCCGGGCTGTTCGCGTACCCCACCCACTGAACCGCCCGGAGTCGTCGGGGTCGGCGATGACCTCAACCGGCGGTTCAATGCGCTCTTTGGTGACGTGGGCCAGGACTCAACGGGAAGCCCGTCACCGTGACGGGGCCGTGAGGTTTCCATACGCCCATTGGCGTGGACGCTACGTGCCTCGCGCCGGGTCGTGCTCACTCCAGCCCTGATCGAGGATCCGGAATCCCGCGTCGAGCATCGGATCGGTGTCACTCGTCACGAGTAGCTGGATCTGGAGGGCGAACCGGGCGTAGATCCGGATGTCGTCGCTCGGCTGGGACAGGCCGAGATCCTCGGTGATGGCTGCGACGAGTGCGTCCTCATGGCGGAGCCACATCCGGGAGGCGTACTCCTGGAGGGCCGGTGTGGCTTCCATCAGCGACATGACCCGGCGGCGGAGCGGCGCTTCCTCGCCGGACCACATGGCGACGAATTCGGAGCGGTAGTGGGCCTTCAGCGCTTCCGAGATCGAGAGGCCGGCCGGCCGCTCGCGCACGGCGGCGACGAGTCGCTCGCGTTGCGCGTCTTCCTCGTGGAAGAGGAGTGCCTCCTTCTGGGGGAAGTGGGCGAAGACAGTGGTGGGGGAGACGTCCGCCTGGTCGGCGATCTCCCGCACGCTCACCGCGTCGAAGCCGCGCTCGAGGAACAGCTCCTGCGCAGCTCGCAGGATCGCGGCCCTGGTCATGGCCTTCTTGCGCTCGCGCCGCCCAGTTCGATTCGGCTCCCTTGCCATGCCGTCATCGTACAACTCTGACCATGATGGTATTGACACCAAAACTGGTATCACTACACTTCCGTAGTGATACCAGGCTCCTCTGCCCCTGTCGACCTCGCCGAAGGGCTCCCGGCCATGACACAACTGGTGAAGGCAACGCCGAAGGCAACCGTCTCTGCGGCGTACCGGAGCGGCCAGCGCCGGCCCGCCGGGGCAGCGCTCGCCGCCGCAGCAGCGATCTTTCTGCTGCTCGAGTTCGTCGCCGCCGCGGCCTGGCGGAGCCCGCCCTACAGCTACACCTACCACTACATCAGCGACCTCGGAGTCCACGGCCCGTTGACCGCGTTCGGCCAGTACATGTATTCGCCCCTCTGGTGGGTCATGAACACCGGCTTCTTCCTCTTCGGAGTCCTGGTGTTCATCGGTGTCGCCCTGCTCAACGGCCTGCGAGGCTGGCGCCGGGGGGTCCTGCTCGGCATGGCCGCCCTTGTCGGTGCCGGCGGCGTCGTGCTGGCGCTCTTCCCCGGCGACGGCGAAGCCGACCGGCAGGGCACTGTCGACTTCCACGGTCTGGGCGCCATGGCCGCCATCGTCGGCGGCAACATTCTGATCATCGTGCTCGGGCGCATGTACCGAGACCTCCGCATCGGCAGGAAGCCCGGGAAGGCCATGGTCATGCTCGGCGCCTTCGGACTCGTCTCCACGGCGGCTTTCCTCGCCGTCGCCGGGTCAGGGACCAACGTCTTGGTCGGCCTCGTCGAGCGCTGCGCCGTCTACCCGATCCTCATCGGCCTCATCTCCGCAGGGGTGTCCATCTGTCGCCGCAGCTACCGGGACACCGCCGCGCTCTAGTTCGCGGCCGAGAGGCAAGAGCACCTGCCGTGGTCGCCGACGACCACGGCAACGGGAGTGGACATCATGCTCGACGTACGCCACCTCGATCTCGAAGAGATCGCCACGGCTCTGCAGGACCAGAGCGCGTACGAGTACCGCTGGCTCATCGATCCGGCCAGCGGGGAGATCAGGATGTGGACGGCTGACGGCGGCATCGACGGGAAGACGCCGGTCGACCTCGATGAACTCGATCTGGTTCCGATCGAGGCGTTGCCGCCCTCCGTCTGGCACCGCGACATGGTCGACTTTGCCCAGCGGGTCAGCGACGAGCAGGCGGGCCGCAGGCTCTTGCGGGCCGTCCAAGGCAGGGGTGCCTTCCGGCGGTTCAGGGACGAACTGCACGACGAGTATCCGCACCTGCTGACGGTCTGGCACGCCTTCCGCCAGGCTCGGGCAGCCCGCCGGGCCATTGACTGGCTGCTCGACAGATGCCTGATCGATGACGCTGCCGCGAGCCGCTGTCGGACCGAGCACCCTGACCCGGACGTGCCGTGAGTCGAACAGGCCAAGAAGACGGGGGCAGCAGAGCAGGGTGATCGAGCCTATTCGACTTCTCGGAGCAGGGCGGTCCGCCATGCAGAGACGCGAGCCCGCATGTCGGCGACCTCATGCGGCGCCAGACCATAGCTGGTGAAGTCTTCGTCGTCGAAGCGGTCGACGTGGCGAAGCATCGCGGCGAACATGCTCCGGTCGAATCCGTCGTCGGCGGCGTGCGCGAGGTCGCAGAGCTGGTCGAGGGTGTACCGGCCGCTGATGGCGGCATCGATGTCGAGGAAGTCGCGGGCGGCTGAGTCGCAGGTCGATGTCGGCGCGGCGACGCCTGGCGCGGCGGGCGCCTGCTCGTGCTAACCTACCAATCGCTTGGTTGGTTGATACGGACGTCATGCCGGCTCCCAGACGCACGCCGGGGGAGCCGCCTCACTACGCAAGGAGACCTCGCGATGGAGGTACTCGTGGTCGGTGGAACCGGCATGATCGGGGTCCACACCGCCCTTCACCTGCGCGACCGGGGAGACAACGTCACCGTCGCCGCCCGAGGGACGGTCGACGCGGACTCACCCGTCGCCGGCCTGCCCGTCCTCCGCGGGGACTACACCCGCCAGACCTTCACCCGCCAGGACCTGGCCCCCTTCGACGCGGTCGTCTTCGCCGCCGGGCAGGACGTACGCCACCTGCCCCGGGACGCGGACGAGGCCACGTTCTGGAAGGAGACCCAGAGCGAGGGGGTGCCGGCCTTCGCCGCCCTCGCCAAGAGCGCGGGCGTCTCCCGCTTCGTCCAGGTCGGCAGCTACTACCACCACCTGCGACCCGACCTGGCCGAGTCCAGCGCCTACGTCGCCGCCCGCCGCGACGCCGACGAGGGTGCCCGGGCGCTGGCTGACGACTCCTTCACGGTCTGCACCCTCAACCCGCCCTCGATCATCGGTGCCATCCCCGGCGTCACGGCAAAGCGCTACCGCCGCATGGTGTCCTGGGCGGCCGGCAACGAGCCGCAGATCCCCGACCACGCGCCGGCCGGCGGCACGAACTACATGTCGGCCCGGTCCCTGGCCGAGGCGATCGGCGGCGCGCTCGACCGTGGCGCGGCGGGCGCGGCCTACCTCGTCGGTGACGCCAACCTCACGTTCACGCAGTTCTTCCAGCTGCTGGTCGACGCGGCCGGGGGCAACCGCACCATCGCCGAGCGCGACGAGCCGCACCCCTTCATGCCCGACTCGATGATCGTCCAGGGTCGCGGGAACGTCCTCGCCTACGAGCCGGATCCGGCCGAGACCGCGCTGCTCGGCTACACCCGCGGCGACTGCGAGCGCGCCGTCGCCGAGCTCGTCCAGGTCGTGCGCGCGGCGACCGCTCGCGCGGCGTGACCGGCCTCGGCGCGGCCGACCTCACCGCGCTGCGCGCGCTCTCCGAGACGTACGCCGCAGCGGCCGACGACCGCGACGCGGCAGCGATCGGCGCGCTGTTCGTCCCGGACGGCGTCCTGGTGGTTCCCGAGCCGCCGGCGCACCTCGGCCCGCACGTGCCCCACGTCGGCCGCGCCGCTGTCGTGGCCGCGTTAGGGGCGCTCGCCGGCACCCTGGCGACGACTCACGTCGTGGCCGGGGCG
This sequence comes from Micromonospora sp. HB375, assembly GCF_017872985.1. Classification (NCBI taxonomy): domain Bacteria; kingdom Bacillati; phylum Actinomycetota; class Actinomycetes; order Micromonosporales; family Micromonosporaceae; genus Micromonospora; species Micromonospora sp. HB375. The sequence continues at coordinate 2,875,412 of NZ_JAGGJO010000001.1, forward strand.
CGCTACCTGCCGACGCCGACCGGGGCCCGTGGCCGGGTTCGCGGCACGGCCCACCACCTGGTCCCCGGTCGCGACGGGCCCTCGGACGTGGTCTGGTTCCTGCACTACGACGACGAGTACGCGCGTACCGGCGAAGGATGGGCCTTCACACGTCGCGCGGTGACCGTCAACTGGATCGAACGCCACCGCGTCTCCGTGACCCGGGCCGACGAGGAAGGAACCGGCAGATGAGCGCCACCCGCAGGCTCGAGGGCCGGATCGCTGTCGTCACCGGCGGCGCCCTCGGGATCGGCGGCGGCATCTCCCGCCGTCTCGCCGCCGCTGGCGCCCACGTCGTCCTCGTCGACATCGACGGGGAGGCCGCCGCCGGCACCGCCGCCGACATCCGGAGTGCCGGCGGCGAGGTCGAGGTCGTCCTCGCCGACGTACGCACCGCCGACGGTGTCGCCGACGCGGTCGCCGCCGCGGCGGCCGTCGACTCGGGGCGGGTCGACGTGCTCGTCAACAACGTCGGCGACTTCCGCCCGGCCGCCAAGACCTTCCTGCACTCGACCCCGCAGCAGTGGCAGGCGCTCTACGAGATCAACCTGTGGCACGTGCTCGCGATGACACATGCGCTGCTGCCCGGCATGGTCGATCGGGGCGGTGGCGCCATCGTCAACAACTCGACAGTCGAGGCCTTCCGGGGCATCCCGGCGTGCGCCCCGTACTCCGCCTACAACGCCGGGGTCAGCGCCTTCACCAGGAGCCTCGCCGTCGAGGTCGCCGGTCACGGGGTACGGGTCAACGCCATCGCGCCCGACCTCGCCGACACGCCCCAGACACCGGCCGCGGCGATGCTGCGCGGACGCGACCCGGAGCTGATTCGTACGTGGATCCCCGTCGGACGCTTCGGCGAGCCCGACGACTATGCCGCCGTGGTCGAGTTCCTCGCCAGCGACGACGCCCGCTTCGTCACCGGGCACACGATCCCCGTCGATGGAGGAACCCTGGCCGCATCGGGCTGGTACGCGCGTGCCGACCGCAAGGGCTGGTCGAACATGCCGAACGAGGCGTGACCGTGGACGCCGGGGCTCGTCGCCGGGTCCCGGCGTCCACGGCAGTGCTCAGTCGCGGCGGTCGAGACCGAAGAGCTCCGCTGCCGCGGCGAGCTGGTCGAGGTACTCGGCCAGGTCACGGTGCCGGACGACGAGGTTGACCACGGTGGCGCCCGCCTCGCCGATCCGGCCGACGAGGTCCAGCGCGGCCTCGGGGGCGCCGGTCGGGTCGAGGCGGGCCGGAGGCGTGATGACGACGTCGAACCCCTCCGGCAGGTCGTGCTCGGCGAGCATCCGCGGCAGCGTCTCCAGGTCCGGCCCGCGATACGTGACGGGGGCCGGCGCCCACCCGTCGCCCAGGGTGACCGCGCGCCGCAGGGCACGCCTGCTGTGGCCACCGACCCAGATCGGGACCTTCTGCTGAACCGCGTGCGGGCTGATCACCTGCTCGGTGAAGTGGTAGTACTCCCCGTGGTAGGTCGCGAGCCGTACCGACAGGGACGCCCGCAGCGCCCGCAGGGCGTCGTCGGCCCGTGGCCCGCGGTCGGCGAACGGACGCCCGAGCAGCGCGAACTCCTCCTCCAGGTTGCCGACGCCGACGCCGAGGACGACCCGCCCGCCGCTGAGGTGGTCGAGCGTGCCGTACCGCTTGGCCACCTCGAGCGGATGGTGCAGCCCGAGCACGAGCACGTACGGCAGGAAGCGGATCCGCTCGGTGATCGCCGCGAGGTACGAGAACGTCGCGACCGGGTCGTAGAAGCGTTCACCCCGGGCCAGCCCCGGTGACACGCTGACGTGCTCCGGGCAGGTGAAGAACTCGTACCCGAGCCGGTCGGCGGTGGTGAAGACGGTGCGCAACTCGGCGACCCCGGCCTCGGCCTCCCACGGGGGCCGGGGCCCGGAGTCGGCCAGGACCGGGGAGCTGAGGCCGATGCGCACGGCCTCAGGCCTCGGATTCGACGGCGCGGGCGAGGAGGTCGCGGCCCTCGTCGGTGCCGTCGAGCTGGCGGTTCCAGCGGTGGGTCACCTTCCAGCCCTCGTCGGTGCGGGTGAACTCCCACCGGTTGGAGCCGGTACGCCAGATCCGGTAGCCGTTCTGGTCGGGGGCGCTGAGCACGAGCTGTGAGTAGTTCGTCACGACGGCCCGGTCGCCGTCGACGACGATGTGCGGTAGCCCCATGAGGTGGGCGGCGCCGTTGTTGATCAGGGCCTGGTGCCGCTCACCGTTGACCATGCCGCGCAGCGCGTCCCGGCCGTTGAGCACGACCGGGAAGGTGTCGTACACGCCCTCCTCGGTCCACAGCTGGGCGGTGATCTCGGCCGAGCCGCTGTCCACGGCGGGGCCGTAGCTGGCCACGATCCGCCAGAGGGCGAGCTGGTCCTCGGCTGCGGCGAGGCGCCGTTCGGCCTGTTCGAGGCGAGCCTCGAGCAGGGCGAGCCGGTCGGGCTGCGAGTCGCTCATGGTGGGTTCCTTTTGATCGGGTCTCGTCGGATGAACCGGTCGGCGGCCGGTCAGGCCGGGTTCGTCTCGAAGCGTTCCGGGGCGAGTTCGCGCAGCGCTGCCATCTGCTCGAGGTGGTGGGCGGCCGAGGTGGCCACGAGGCTCGCGTTGACAGCGGTCGCCCCGACGGTGTCGGCCGTGCGCAGGTGCGCGCGGGAGCCGTCCGGGTCGCCGAGCGGGTCCAGCGGCGGGATCTGCAGCACGAGGTCGAAGCCGTCCGGGCGTTCCACGGATTCCCAGATGCGGGTCAGCTCCCGCGGTCCGAGGCCGAACGGCGCCCATCCGGTGCCGTACGTCACGGCGCGGCGCAGCGAGCGGCGGGTGCGCCCGCCGATCCACATCGGCACCGTGGTGCGCGGCGCGTGCGGTTCGACGACGAAGTCGGTGAACGTGAACCGGGGCCCCTCGTGGTGCGGCACTGCCCTGCCCCACGCCGCGCGCAGGGCGGTGATCGCCTCGTCGGCGATCGCGCCGCGCCCGGCGAACTCGGCGCCGAGCAGGTCGAACTCCTCTTCGAGGCTGCCGACCCCGATCCCGAGGACGACGCGGCCGCCGCTGAGCAGGTCGAGGGTGCCGTAGGTCTTGGCGAGGGCGAGCGGATGGTGGTAGCCGATGACGACGACGTTCGTCGCGAGCCGGACGCGGCGCGTCGCCGAGGCGAGGAACGACAGCGTGGCCACGGGGTCGAAGTACGTCGCGCCCCGCTCGGCGGCGATCGGGGCGGGCACGGCGACGTGCTCGCTGCAGGTCAGGTGGTGGTAGCCCAGGTCGTCGGCGGCGCGGGCGACGGCCAGCAGCGCGCCGCCGACGTCGGGGCCGGACAGGACGTCCCGTTCCCAGGCGGCCGCGGTGCGCGGATGCTGGACGACGACCGGGGTGAGCAGCCCGATGCGTGCGGTCATGACAGGGTCTCCGATCCGGCGACGCCGCGCGTCGCGCTGGTGGGGCCGGCGTTCGCGGGCGGGATGGTGGCCGCGGCACTGGTCGGGATGAGCCGGAGGCGTTCGAGCAACGCGCCGAAGTCCTCGTCGTCGTCCGGGTCGAGCGGCAGCCCGAGCCCGAGCCCGTCGGCGATGCCGCCGTACGCCTGCCCGAGCACGTCCGGCAGCTCGGCGTAGGTGCCGTGCGGGATGAGAGCGGCCAGGGTCTCGTCGTCGAGGACGGTGGCGAGTCCGGTCCAGCGCCCGGAGGCGGCCATCGCGGCGAGCCGTTCGCCGACCCGGCCCAGGCCGAGCCGGTCCAGGGTGGTGCGGTAGGCGGGAGTGGAGAAGAGGAACGCCAGCTCCTGGCGGGCGGAGTCGCGGCTCGCGGCGAGCGCGGCCGGCGTCGGCCCGGTGATCGACTTGGACACCACGACGACCCGCGGGATCCCGGCGCGTCCGGCCCGTTCGGCCCCGGCGCGCAGCGCGGGGAGTACGACCGTGCGCAGGTGACTCGGGTGCGAGTTGGTGGCGTGGGTGACGAAGCCGTCGGCGAGCTCGCCGGCCACCTCGCAGACGCGCCGGTTGACCCCGCCGGTGTAGAGCGCCGGGGCCGCGGTCGGCAGCGGGCCGGGATTGAAGTACGGCTGCAGCCGGGTGAAGCGGTAGTGGCTGCCCTCGTGCTCCAGGGGTTCGCCGGTGCTGAACGCGGCGAAGATCGCCCGGATCGAGGCGAGGTAGTCGCGCAGGTTCTCCACCGGCCGCTCCCACGGCACCGAGAAGCGCCCGACGATGTTGCCGCGCACCTGGGTGGCCAGACCGAGCTGGAAGCGGCCCTCGGAGAACCGCGCGAGGTCCCACGCGGCGTACGCGGTCACCATCGGGCTGCGGGGGAAGGCCAGCGTCATGCTGGTGCGTACGGTGATCCGGCTGGTGTGCTCGGCCGCGAGCAGCGCGACCGCCAGGGAGTCGTGCGTCGTCTCGGGGATGTGCACGGTGTCGAAGCCGAGCCGTTCGATGCGCGCCACGACCGCGGGCACCTCGCGCAGCGCCGTCGTCGGCGGCAGCGTCGTGGTCAGCTCCATCCGGGTTGCGGGTGTCTGTGACGCCGTCACGGGATGCGGCCCGCCAGGGTGGCGTCGACGACCTCGTCGCCGTTGACGATCCGGGCGAGCTTCTCCAGCCCGGGCGCGCGCCGCAGGTGTGCCCCGCCTTCGACGGGCAGGCACGCGCCGGTGATCCAGGAGGAGCCGGGACCGCAGAGGAAGCGGACCGCGGCGGCGACGTCCTCGGCGCGCCCGATCCGCGACAGGGGCTTCTCGGCGACCGTCGCGGCGGCCAGTTCGGGGTCGGCCAGCAGCCGGCCCGGGTTCTCGCCGTCGGTGGCGACGATGCCGGGGCGTACCACGTTGACCCGTACCGCGAGGTGGCCGAGCTCGTCGGCGGCGACCCGGACGAGCGCTTCGAGCGCGGCCTTGCTCACCGAGTACGACGGCATGAACGGGAAGGAGTGCCCGCCCGCGCTCGACGAGGTGCACACGATCGCGCCCCCGCCGCGCGCGGCCAGGGCCTGCCCGCCGTGCCGGATGGCGTGCAGCGCCGTGGTGACGTTGCGCCGGAAGTCGTGTTCGAGGGTCTCGGCGTCGAGGGCGAGCAGGGGACGGAAGGTGCCGCCGCCGACTGTGGTGACGACCGCGGCCAGCGGGGTCTCGTCGGCGGCGCGTACCGCTGCTGCCACGTCCTTTTCGCGGGTGGAGTCGCCGGCGCTGATCCGTACCGGTGGTGCTCCGGGGGCGGCCGCGGCGATCGTCCCGGCCGCCGCCCGCAGCGTCGCCTCGGTCCGTCCCATGATCGTCACGGCGGCGCCGTCGGCGGCCAGCGCGGCGGCGATGGCGCGGCCGAAGCCGCCGCCCCCGCCGATGACGAGCGCGCCGCGGCCGGCGAGCGGGCCGGGTGCGGCGCTGCTCGGATGGGGATCGGTGCTCATGCCTGCTCCCTCGACGCTCGGCGGAACTTCTCCCGCGTGGACGGGTCGTCCATGAGGACGAAGGTGCCGGTGGCCGTGACGCACGTCAGGTCCCCGACGCGCAGTTCGCCGGAGCTGCGCACCTTGCGTCCGTCGCGCCCGTCGTGCCGGGCCAGGATCGTGATCGTCGAGCCGATCGGGATGGCCGCGCGGAACGAGATGTCGAGCCCGACGGTCACCGCGGCGTATCCGGCGCGGGCGTTGGCGATGCCGAGGGCGTGGTCCATCAGCATGGCCGAGGTGCCGCCGTGCACGTGCCCGGGTGGTCCTTGGAAGGCAAGCCTCAGGGTGACCTCCCCGCGTAAGGAACCGTCCGGCTCGACCCAGAGGGACACCGGCGGCGACAGCGGATTCTCGGTGCCGCCGGCGGGGTCGAAGCGGCCCGGGCCGGGCTGGCGCCACATCGTCGCGATCCGCTCGGCGAGGTCCGGGGCGTGGGCGTCGATCCGGGCGGTGAGCGCGTCGAGGTCGGCCACTATCGCGTCGGCGTCGGGGTCGACGGCGCCGCCCGCGCGCGTGACCGCGTCGATGAGCCGGCGGGTGGCCGAGGCGACCGCGTCGATGCCGGTGTCGCGGGGCTGTGCCGTGGCGAGGGGGGCTTCCACCGTGCGGACTCCTTTGGCCGGCCGGACATCAAGCAACCAAGCGCTTGCTTGATGCGCACCTTAGCGACCTGATCGCGTGCTGGCAACGGTTGCCCGCTACGCGCCGCCCCCTTGTCGATCATGCTGCCGATCGCCTATTGACGTGCCCGCACGCTGCCACCTACGGTTCCCAATCGAGCGCTTGTTTGGATCGCGAACGGCCGCAACACCGCCAGTCTCGGGCGCGGATGCCGATCAGCTCCGGACAGGCGCTCCACACCAGCGCCGCCATCCATCACCTCCATGACCATCGCGCCCGCACGGCCGCCGCCGAACGGCCCGGCCGCCCCCGGGAACCCGCCGGGTGACCCGCGGAGCCGCTCCCGCTCTCGGGCCGAAGGTCAGGAAAGGACCATTGTGTCTCGCCTCCCGCGCCGCCGACGCCTCGCCGTCGCCGCGAGCCTGCTCGCCGCCACCCTCGTCGTCGGAGCCTGCTCCGCCACCGGAACCGGCGACCCCGGTGCCACCACGGGTGAGATCGACCCCGACGCCGTCCTGCGGGTGAGCGCCTCGTCGCCGTTCCAGAACCTCGACCCGGCGCAGCCGGCCCCCGGCGGCTACCCCTACCTCACGCTGATCTACGACCGGCTCACCATGGTCGACTCCACCGACCAGGTCGTCCCCGGCCTGGCCAAGAAGTGGACCTACGCCCAGGACGGCTCCCACCTCGAACTCGCCCTGCGCGACGACGTCAAGTTCCACGACGGGACGCCCTTCGACGCCAACGCCGTCAAGGTCAACATCGAGCGCGGCCAGACGCTGCCCACGAGCACCATCAAGCAGGACCTCGCCAGCATCACCGGCGTCACAGTCGTCGACGCGCACACCGTGCGCCTCAACCTCAAGCCGGGCACCGGCGCCGTGCTCCCCTCGGCCCTGGCCACCGCCGCCGGGATGATGGTCTCGCCCAAGGCGATCGCCGACGGCGTCGACCTCAAGCGCGCCCCCGGCAAGGCCGGCTCGGGCCCGTACGTCGTCACCGAGTTCATCCCGAACGAGAAGTACGTCGTCAAGCGCGCCGAGGGCACCTACTGGGACCCCAACGCCGGGCGCCTCGCCGGCATGGAGATCACCCGGGTCCCCGAGGGCGCCACCCGGCTCAACGGCGTCATCAGCGGTCAGACCGACCTCAGCTTCGTCTCCTCGGCCAACGAGATCACCCAGGCCCGCCAGCTCGGCGAGGACGGCCAGCTCAAGGTGACCACCCGGCCGTTCCGCAACGTCCTCGGCATCCTGCTGCGCGCCAACATGGGCGACCTCAAGGACAAGCGGGTCCGTGAGGCAATCGCGCGCTCGGTCGACCCGGCCGCCATCCGCGCGCTCTTCGCCGACACCTGCACGCCCACCCGCAGCATCTACCCGGACAGCCCGTGGGAGGACCCGGCGGCGACCTACCCGTACGAGTTCGACCTGGCCAAGGCCAAGGCGCTGATCTCCGAGGTCGGCGGGGCGAAGGTGTCGATCAGCTTCTCCGCCGGCACCAACACCGAGCAGCCCGCCACCGCCATCCAGGCCGCCATGTCCCAGGCCGGCATCGACGCGAAGCTCAACCCGACGCCGAACTCCGAGACCGAGGCCCGCTTCATCGCCGGCGACTTCGAGCTCGAGGTGTCCAACACGTTCAATCCGCGTCTCGACCCGGCGGGCACTGTGGACAACTACCTGATCGGCAACTACAAGCTCGCCACCGACCCGGAGGTCATCGGCCCGATCGCGGCCAAGGCCGCCGACCCCCGCTCCAGCGTCGAGGAGCGCGCCAAGCAGTACCACCAGCTGTGGGAGCGGCTGTTCAGCGAGGCGTGGTTCATCCCGATCTGCAACCTCACCAGCGCCACCATCGCCTCCCCGAAGGTCGTCGGGGCCGAGCAGCTGCCGTGGACCAACCTCGGCCTGTTCGACCTGCGGACCGTCGCGATGACGAAGGGCTGAGCGTCAGGTCCCCGCCGTCCGCCACCGCGCGCGGCCGACCCGAAGAAAGGTAGCCAGAGCCAGTGAACCGTCCCACCGCAGCCACCCCGCTCCTGCCCGCCCTGTCCCGCCTGCTCGACGAGCAGCCGGACCTGACCCTCACCCTCGCCGGCGCCCCGTTCACAGTGGCCGAGCTCGACGCCGCGTCGCGTCGCCTCGCCGGGTTCCTCGCCGACCGCGTCGCGCCCGGCGACCGGGTCGTCGTCCTCGCCCGCAACGGCCGCCTGGCCCTGCTCTCCTGGTGGGCGACGACGCTTCGCGGCGGTTTCGTCGTCCCGCTCAACACGAGCAACCGCGGCGCCGTACTGGCCCACCAGGTGCTCGACGCCGACCCGGTCGCGATGATCGTCGAGGACGAGTTCGTGCCCGTCCTGGACGACGCCCTCATCGGCACGGAGCTACGGGTGCCGGTCCTCGTCGGCGCCCCCATCCGGCCCGCCTCGGGCCCGGCGCCCGCCTGGGCCACCGAGGTCGTGGACTTCGACGCCGCCGTCGCTGAGGGCTCGGCGGTGACGACCACCCCGGACCTCGACGCGTACGCCACCAGCCACCTCATCTACACGGCCGGCACGACCGGGCCGTCCAAGGCGTGCATGGTCAGCCACGGCTACGTGGCGAACATGGCCCGCCAGATGCACGAGAACCTCGAACGCCGCGCCGACGACGTCCTCTGGACGGCGATGCCGCTGTTCCACATGGCCGCCGTCGGGCACGTGATGGGTTCGCTCCAGCTCGGCTCGGCCATCGACCTCGCGTCGCGCTTCTCGGTCCGGGGCTTCTGGAACGAGATCCTGCGCAGCCGCGCGACGATGGCCGCGCTCATGGGCTCGATGCTGCCGATGATCGCCGGCGCCCCCGACTCCGAGGCCACCCGCGAGGCCTTCGGCCGGCTGCGCGTCGTGTCCGGCTCGCCGGTCACCGCCGAGCTCGCCGCTCGCTGGACGGAGCGCTTCGGCGTCGAACGGGTCGGCTCGGGCGCCTACGGCCTGACCGAGGCCTGCCTGATCACCCTCACCCCACCCGGGGGCTACCGGGCCGGGAGCGCCGGCAAGATCAACGACTCCTTCGAGGTACGCATCGTCGACGAGCACGACAACCCGCTGCCCGTCGGCGAGGTCGGCGAGATCGTCGCCCGTCCCAACCGTCCGGCGATCATGTTCAACGGCTACTGGCGTGAGCCGGAGAAGACGCTGGAGGTCTTCCGGGGACTGTGGTTCCACTGCGGTGACTACGGCCGCCTCGACGAGGACGGCTACCTCTACTTCGTCGACCGGGGCAAGGACTACCTGCGCCGCGGCGGCGAGAACATCTCCAGCTTCGAGATCGAGGGCGTCGTCGCGACCCACCCGGCCGTCGGCGAGGTCGCCGTCCACGCCGTCCCCTCCCCGCTGGCCGAGGACGACCTCAAGGTGACTGTCGTGCCCGCGCCCGGCGCCCAGATCGACCCCGCTGAGCTCTTCGAGTGGCTGCACCCGCGCATCCCGCGGTACGCCGTGCCCTCACACATCGAGGTCCGCACCGAACTGCCCAAGAACGCCGTCGGGCGGGTCCTCAAGCGCGTCCTGCGCGAGGAGGGCGTGACCGCGCGGACGTGGAGCACCGACCCCCGTGCCGTGACCGGCCTCCCGGTCCCGGCCGGCGCCCAGGAGCAGGCGTGAACAGCGTCCCCGGCCAGCGGTTCGAAGGGCCGCTGGCCGGCCTGCGGCTCCTCGAACTCGGTGGGCAGGGGCCGGTGCCGTTCGCGACGATGATGCTCGCCGACATGGGTGCCCAGGTGGTCCGGGTGGACCCGCCCGGCGAGCCCGACCGGCGGGAGCGCGCGCAGGTCAACGCGATCGACAGGGGCCGTACGACAGTCACGCTCGACCTGAAGTCCGAGGCCGACCGGGCGCTCGTGCACCGGCTGCTCGCCGACGCGGACGTGCTGCTCGACCCGTTCCGGCCCGGGGTGCTCGAACGTCTCGGCCTGGCCCCGGCCGAACTCACCGAGCGGTACCCGCGCCTGGTCGTGGCGCGGATGACCGGCTGGGGCCAGGACGGCCCTCTCGCCGCGGCCGCCGGGCACGACCTCAACTACATCGCCGTCTCCGGGGTGCTCGACACGATCGGCCTGCCCGACACCGGCCCCGTCGTGCCGCCGATGTATCTGGCCGACTTCGCCGGCGGCGGCATGATGCTGGCCTTCGGCGTGCTGGCCGCACTGCAGGAGCGTGTCTCCTCCGGGCGTGGGCAGGTCGTGGACGCCTCGATGCTCGAGGGCAGCGCGCTGCTCACCGTCGTCATCCACTCGATGCTCGCGCGGGGCGCCTGGAACCTCACCCGTGGCACGAACTACCTCGACGGCGGGGCGCACTTCTACCGGGTGTACCGCACCGCCGACGACAGGTTCATGTCCGTGGCGGCCATCGAGGCGAAGTTCTACCGCACGTTCCTGCGTACCCTCGGCCTCGATCCGGAGGACGGGCCGGCGCAGTTCGACGAGTCGGGGTGGGCCGGCTGGGCCGAGCGGATCGCGTCGGTCTTCGCCGGCCGCACCCGGCGGGAGTGGACCGGCGTCTTCGAGGGCGTCGACGCGTGCGTGCATCCGGTGCTGGACATCGCCGAGTCGGCCGAGCACCCGCAGATGCGGGCCCGGGGCGCCGTCGTCGAGGTCGAGGGGGTCGCCCAGCCGGCCCCGACGCCCCGTTTCTCGCGTACACCCGCGGGGGTCCCACGGGCCCCGCGCCGGCGTGGTGAGGACACCGACCGGGTGCGCTCGGCGCTCGCCGCGAGCAGCCCATGGGAAGCGTTGTCAAGGCCTTGACCTGCGGCAAGCCTCACTCTACGCTTCGACCAAGCGCTTGCTTGTTTGGTGATTCGCATTTGACGACGGACGAGACGGAGCAAACGTCAATGACGACTCAGGCCCCGGTGGCCCGAAACTCGGGACCCGCCGTCTTCGCCGACATCGTGCGGGCACGCACGGGCGACGACCACCCCGGCCTGCTCTTCGAAGGCCGCACCATCACCTGGGGCCGGATCGTGCAGGAGGCCGCCGACCGGGCCGCGGCACTGGACGACGTGCCCCGGCCCGACGGCAGGCCACTGCACATCGGGCTGCTCCTGGAGAACACCCCCGACTACGTGTACTGGATCTGTGCCGCCGCGCTGGCCGGCGCCACAGTGGTCGGGATCAACCCGACCCGGCGTGGCGCCGAGCTGGCCCACGACGTGCGGCACACCGACACCGACCTGCTCCTCACCGAGGACCGCCTCGCCGGCCTCGTCGACGGGCTCGACCTGGGCATCCCCGCCGGGCAGGTGCGCAACATCGACTCCCCGGAGTACGCCGCCTGGCTGGCCCGGCGCGCCGGCGCGCCGGTACCCACCGACGAGGTCGACCCGCGCGCCAACCTGCTGCTCATGTTCTCCTCCGGCTCGACCGGCGCCCCCAAGGCGGTCATCTGCTCCCACGGGCGCCTCGCCGCGGTCTCCGAGGCGCTGCTGGCCCGCACCGAGCTGACCCGCGACTCGGTCAGCTACCTGGCGATGCCGCTGTTCCACGGCAACGCCGTCATGCTCAACCTCGGCCCCGCCATGGTCTGCGGCGCGACGATCTGCATGGTCCGCAGGTTCTCCGCGTCCGGCTTCGTACGCGACGTGCACGAGCACGGCGTCACCTACTTCAACTACGTCGGCCGGGCACTGGCCTACATCCTGGCCCGGCCGGTCGACCCCCGCGACGCGACGAGCACGCTGCGGCGCGCCGTCGGAACCGAGGCCTCGGCCGCCGACATCGCCCGCTTCGCCGAGCGCTTCGGTGTCGTCATCTCCGAGGGCTACGGCTCCAGCGAGGGCGTCATGCGGATCAACCGCACCCCCGAGACGCCCGCCGAGGCGCTCGGTGTGGCCGTCGCCGGCGCCGAGATCAAGGTCATGAACGAGGAGACCGGGCTGGAGTGCCCGCCGGCCCGGCTCGACGGGACCGGGCGGCTGCTCAACGCCGACGAGGCCATCGGCCAGCTCGTCGGCGTCGGCATGGCGGCGAAGTTCGAGGGCTACTACAAGAACCCCGAGGCCGCCGCCGAGCGGGTCCGCGGCGAGGACTTCTGGTCCGGGGACCTGGCCTACCGCGACGCCGACGGCTACTTCTACTTCGCCGGCCGCTCCTCGGACTGGATCCGCGTCGACAGCGAGAACTTCGCGGCCGGCCCCGCCGAGCGGATCATCGAGCGCTGGGACCGGGTGGCGGTCGCCCCCGTCTTCGCCGTGCCCGACCCGCGTACCGGCGACCAGGTCATGTGCGTGATCCAGCTGCGCAGCGGCGCCACCTTCGACCCCGAGGCGTTCACCGCCTTCCTCGACGAGCAGGCCGACCTCGGCACCAAGTGGCGGCCCCGCTTCGTGCGGATCGTCGACCAGATCCCCAGCACGGGCAACGGCAAGGTCGCCAAGCAGATCCTGCGCCGTACCGCCTGGGTCACGACCGACCCCGTCTGGGTCCGCGACGGCGCGTCCACCGCGTACCGCCCGCTGACCGAGGCGGACGTCCGGGACCTCGAGAAGCAGTTCGCCGACAACGGACGTGCCGCGCTCCTGCCGGCCCCCTGACCTGCCGGCCCGCCCGGCACACCGACTGGCGCCCACGCCCCGAGAATGAGGAACATCCATGTACCTGGAGTACACGCCCGAGCAGCGAGAGCTGAGCAGGGAGCTGCGAGCCTACTTCGCGCGCCTGCTCACGCCCGAGGTCCGCGAGGCGCTCGGCGGCACCAACGAGGACCGCCCGGCCTACCGCGAGATCATCCGTCAGATCGGCAAGGACGGCCTGCTCGGACTCGGCTGGCCCACGGAGTACGGCGGCCAGGGCCGCCCGGCGATCGACCAGTACATCCTCTTCGACGAGATCAACCGCGCCCAGGCACCGTTCCCCTTCGTCACCATCAACAACATCGGCCCGATGCTGATGCGCTACGGCACCGAGGAGCAGAAGCGCGCCTACCTGCCGGGCATGCTGACCGGCGACGTCATCTTCGCCATCGGCTACAGCGAGCCGGGCTCCGGCACCGACCTCGCCTCGCTGAGCGCCCGGGCCGAGGCGACGCCCGACGGTGGCTGGGTCATCAACGGCCAGAAGGTGTTCACCAGCGGTGTCAGCCAGGCCGACTTCGTCTGGATGGCCGTGCGCACCGACCCCGCCGCCCCGAAGCACAAGGGCATCACCATCCTCATCGTGCCGACGTCGGACCCGGGCTTCAGCTGCACGCCGATCGCCACCAGCGGCATCACCCACACCAACGCCTCCTACTACGAGGACGTACGCGTCGGCCCCGAAGCCCTCGTCGGCGAGGTCAACGGCGGCTGGCGCCTCATCACCGGTCAGCTCGGTCACGAGCGGGTGGGCCTGGCCGCGATGGGCGGGCGCACCGAGCAGCTGTGGACCGACGTCGCCGCGTGGGCCGCCGAGCCCGACACCGACGGCAACCGCGTCCTGGACAAGCCGTGGGTGCGCACGGAACTGGCCCGCGACTACGCCGAGCTGACCGCGATGCGCCTGCTCAACTGGAAGATCGCCGTCGTGGGGGAGGGCCAGAACCCGGCGCCGGCCGCCGCGTCGGTCGCCAAGGTCTACGGCACGGAGACCCACGACCGGGTCTGCCGCAACCTCGTCTCCGTCGTCGGACCCCGCGCGACCCGGCGCGCCGGCGCGCCGGACGCCGTCCTCGGCGGACAGCTTGAGGCGTACACCCGCGGCTCCTACATCAACACCTTCGGCGGCGGCACCAACGAGGTGCTGCGCGACATGATCGCGGTCGCCGGTCTCGGCATGCCGAGGAAGGGGCGTTCCGCATGAGCACCACGACGCAGGCCCCCGCCTCCGACGCCACCGACCAGGACGCCTTCCTCGCCCGTCTGCGCGAGTTCGTCGGCCTCGAGGCCACGCCCACCCGCTACGCCCAGGACGCCGTCAACCAGGCGATGATCCGGCACTTCGTCGAGGCGATGGGCGACGAGAACCCCGTCTACGTCGACGACCGGGCCGCCCGGGACACCGGCCGCGAGGGCGTCGTCGCCCCGCCGCCGATGCTGTCCACCTGGCTCATGGTCGGCTACAAGGCCCACACGGCCGCCGCCGCGGGCGCCGCGCCGGACACCCCGATGGCCCGGCTGCTCGCGCTGCTCGCCGACGCCGGCTTCGTCGGGGTCGTCGCGACGAACGACGAGCACGAGTACGTGCGCGAGCTGCGCCTGGGCGACGAGATCAAGATGACCACTGTCATCGAGGACGTCTCCCCGCGCAAGACCACCGGGCTGGGCACCGGCCACTTCATCACGACGCTGCGCACCTACACCGACCAGAACGACGAGGTCGTGGCCCGCCAGCGCTTCCGCATCCTGCGCTTCGACCCGTCCGGCGCCAAGCCCGCGGCGCCGGCCGCCGCCGACCCGGCGCTGCGGCACAAGCCGTTCATCCTGCGCGACAACGCGTTCTGGTTCGCCGCCGCCGCGCAGCGTCGCCTCGTCATCCAGGCCTGCACCGACTGCGGCACGCTGCGCCACCCGCCCGGCCCGATCTGCCCGTCCTGCCACTCGTACGCGTGGCACGAGGTGGAGGCGAGCGGCCGGGGCACCGTGCACAGCTACGTCGTCAGCCACCACCCGAAGGCGCCCGGGTACGACTACCCGCTCACCGTCGTGCTCGTCGACCTCGAAGAGGGCACCCGTCTGGTCGCCGACTTCGTCGGGGACGCCGGCGAGGTCGAGATCGGCATGCCCGTGCAGGTCGACTGGCTCGACTACGACGAGAACCTCACGCTGCCGCGTTTCCGGGCCGCGACCTCCGCATCGGAGCCCACAGAAGAGGAAGGGAACTGATGGACTTCCAGCTCGCCGAGGAGCAGGTCACGGTCAACGACCTGGCGCGCGACGTGTTCTCGCGCAACGGCGACCCGCAGCGGCTCTTCGACATCGAGGCCGGGCCGGACCGCTTCGACCGCGTCCTGTACCGCGACCTGGCCGAGTCCGGCATCCTCGGGCTGCCCGTGCCCGAGGAGCACGGCGGCGCCGGGCTGGGCCTGTGGGAGGTCGCCGGGGTCTTCGTCGAACAGGGCCGCACGCTCGGCACCGTCCCGCTGTGGGAGACCCTCGTCGGCGGCGTCCTGCCGCTGCTGCGCTACGGCAACGCCAAGCAGCAGGCCGAGTGGCTGCCCCGCGTGGCCGCCGGGGACGCGGTCCTCACCGTGGCCGTCGACGACCTGACCGACGCCCGGCCGTACGGCGCCCGCGTCCGCGCGCGGTCCGGCGCCGAGCCCGGCGGTGACGGGGTCACCCTGAGCGGCACCGCCGTCGGCGTCCGCTCGGCGCACCTCGCCGACGCGATCGTCGTCCCGGCCACCGACGAGGCGGGCGCGGTCGGGCTGTACCTCGTGCCGACCGCCGGACCCGGGGTACGCCGGGACACGTTCGAGCGCACCGACCGTGGACTCGCCTCCGACGTTCACTTTGAGGACGCCGCCGCGGCGCTGCTCGCCGAGGGCCCCGAGGAGGACCGGCTCGACTGGCTGCTGCGCCAGGTCTGGACCGCGGTGGCGGCTCTGCAGAGCGGCGTCAGCCAGGCCGCCGTACGCCAGGCCGCCGACTACACCTCGGGCCGTGAGCAGTTCGGTGTGCCGATCGCGACCTTCCAGGCCGTCGCCCACCAGCTCGCCGACTGCCACATCGACACCGAGGCGATGGAGGTCACCTACCTCAACGCGCTCTGGCGCGAGACGACCGGGCGGCCGTCCCGGGCGGCGGTGCACGTCGCGAAGTACTGGGCCGCCGAGGCGGGCGACCGCGTCGCGCGCACCGTGCAGCACGTGCACGGCGGCATGGGTGCCGACGTCACCTATCCGATCCACCGTTACATGCTCTGGACCACGCAGCTTGCCAACACCGCCGGCTCGGGAGCCTGGCACCTGCAGCAGCTCGCGGACCTCGTGGGCGAGGGGGAGCAGCTGTGAGCACGCAGATCACCATCGAGCAGGTGAGCCCCGGCGACACGCTGCCGGAGCTGGAGATCCCGCTGACCCGGACCGTCATCGTCGCCGGCGCGCTCGCGACCCGCGACTACGAGGACGTGCACCACGACCCGGCCCAGGCCCAGCGTCGCGGCACCCCCGACACGTACATGAGCATCAACCACACCAACGGGCTCGTCGGCCGCTACGTCACCGACTGGGCCGGCCCCGCCGCGCGCATGGTGCGCCTGAGCACCCGCCTCGGGGTGCCGAACTTCCCGGGTGACGTGATGCGGCTGACCGGTGAGGTCGTCGGCGTCGAGGAGGACACCGTGCGCGTCGCGGTGCGTGGCATGAACAGCAAGGGCGGGCACGTCGTCTCCGAGGTGACAGTGCGCCTGCCCCGCGGATCGGAGCAGTGACGTGACGTCCACCTTCCTGTCGGGTCGCACCGCTGTCGTCGGCATCGGCGCGACGGAGTTCTCGAAGAACTCCGGCCGCAGCGAGCTGCAGCTGGCCGTCGAGGCCGTCTCGGCCGCCCTGGTCGACGCGGGCCTCAGCCCAGCCGACGTCGACGGCATGACGACCTTCACCATGGAGACCAACCCGGAGAACATGGTCGCCCGCAGCCTGGGCATCCCCGAGCTGAAGTTCTTCTCCCGGATCCCCTACGGCGGCGGCGGCGCCTGCGCACCCGTCCAGCAGGCCGCCATGGCCGTCGCGAGCGGGATCGCCGACGTCGTCGTGGCGTACCGCGCCTTCAACGAGCGCTCCGGCGTCCGCTTCGGGCAGGGACCTCCGCCGGCGAAGACCCAGGCCACCTCGGACAACGAGTACCGCTCCTGGGTCAACCCGTACGGCCTGCTCACCCCGGCCCAGCACACCGCGATGTTCGCCCGCCGCTACATGCACACGTACGGCGCGACCAGCGAGGACTACGGCCGGGTGGCGGTGCTCGCCCGCAAGCACGCCGCGAACAACCCCAGGGCGTGGTTCTACGGCAAGCCGCTCACGCTCGAGGAGCACCAGGCCTCGCGCTGGATCGCCGAGCCGCTGCACCTGTTCGACTGCTGCCAGGAGACCGACGGCGGCCAGGCGATGGTCGTCGTCAGCGCCGAACGCGCCAAGGACCTGCCCGTCACCCCGGTCTACATCCGGGGCGCGGCCCAGGGCCTGGGACCGGACCAGTACCAGATGGTCAGCTACTACCGCGAGGACCTGACCCGGATCCCCGAGGTCGAGCTCTGCGCCCGGCAGTTGTGGGCCCAGTCGGGGCTCGGTCCCGCCGACATGGACGCGGCGATCCTCTACGACCACTTCACGCCGTACGTGCTCAACCAGCTCGAGGAGTACGGCTTCTGCGGTCGCGGTGAGGCCAAGGACTTCATCGCCGACGGCAACCTGGAGGTCACCGGCTCGCTGCCGACGAACACCCACGGCGGCCAGATCGGCGAGGCCTACCTGCACGGCACGAACGGTGTCGCGGAGGGCGTCCGCCTCGTCCGGGGCACCTCGACCAACCAGCCCGACGGCGTCCGCAACGTCCTGGTGACGGCGGGCGTCGGCGTTCCCACCAGTGCACTGATCCTCTCCGCGGAGGGCTGAGACGCCGGCCACCACCACAGCTCCGAAGGCCGTCAGCGACCCACGGATCCCGCCCGGCAGCGGCCGGAAGGGACAACACCACCTCTGATCAGCCGGAACGACTCGGCTCGTGTTTAGGAAGGATGAGAATGGGCGTCACCATAACGGCCCGCAAACGTGTGGTCGCGTTGATCAGCATCGGGGCTCTCGCCCTGGCCGGCTGCAGCTCGCCGGACAACTCCGGCAGCGGCAGCAGCGCCGCGCAGGGCGAGATCGACACGTCGGCAGTGCTCAAGTTCGCGTCGGCGGGTCCGTTGCGCGACCTCGACCCGGCCCTGCAGACGAGCTACGGCGCGTGGGGCTACCTGTTCCTCGTCTGGGACCGGCTGACCATGCTGGACAAGGACGACAAGATCGTGCCGGGCCTGGCCAAGGAGTGGAACTTCGTCGAGGACGGCAGCGTCCTGGAACTCAAGCTCCGGGACGACGTGAAGTTCCACGACGGCACGCCGTTCGACGCCGAGGCCGTCAAGGTCAACATTGAGCGCGGCAAGACGCTCGAGGGCTCGACCCTCAAGAGCGACCTCGCCGACATCGAGTCGGTCGAGGTCGTCGACGCGACGACCGCGCGCCTCAAGCTGGTCAAGGGCAAGGGCGTCCAGCTGCCCGCGTCCTTCACCGGCACGGCCGGCATGATGGTCAGCCCGAAGGCGATCAAGGACGGCGCCGACATCAAGAACAATCCCGGCACCGCCGGGTCCGGCCCGTACATCGCCACCCAGCTCGTCCCCCAGGAGAAGCTCGTCCTCAAGCGGGCCGACAACTACTGGGACCCGAACGTCGGCCGTCTCGGCGGCATCGAGCTGCAGCGGGTGCCCGACGCCGCCGCCCGCCTCAACGGCCTGCAGAGCGGCCAGGTCGACCTGGCCCCGCTCAGCTCGGCCGGCGAGATCGCCACGGTGGAGAAGATCGTCACCCCGGGCAGCGGTCTCCAGCAGCACCAAGTGAAGTTCAAGAACGTCGTCGGCATCTACCTGCGCGCCAACAAGGGCGACCTCGTCAAGCCGGAGGTCCGCCAGGCGATCGCCCACGCGGTCGACCCGGAGGCGATCAGCGCGCTCTTCAGCGGCTACTGCACGCCGACCCGCCAGGTCGTGCCGGAGACGGACCCGAGCCGCATCCCGAGCTACACCTACCCGTACGAGTTCAGCGTGGACAAGGCCAAGGCCCTCGTGCAGCAGGCCGGCGGCGCCAAGGTGTCGGTCACCTTCGCCGCGGGCACGAACGCCGAGCAGCCCGCCAACGTCGTGCAGGCGTCCCTGCGGGCCGCCGGCGTCGACGCGACGCTCAACCCCGTGCCCAACACCGAGAACGAGCCGCGCTTCATCGCCGGCGACTTCGAGCTGATGGTCGGCACGTCGTGGAGCCCGAAGGCCGACCCGGCGGCGACGGTGAACACCTACATGCTGAACACGTACAAGCTCGCCGCGGACCCCTCGCTCATCGCGGGCAAGGCGGCCGAGGCCGCCAACCCCACGCTGCCGATGGACAAGCGGGCCCCGCTGTACCAGGACATCTGGAAGACGACGCTCGAGCAGGCCTGGTTCGTGCCGCTGTGCAACCAGACCAACGCGAACGTCTCGAAGGCGAACATCGTCGGCACCGACAACATCCCGATGTCGAACATCGGCATCTGGGATCTGCGCCACATCGCAGTCAAGAAGTAACCGGTCGCTCCTGACCACCGGTGGCGTCGCCGCCGGACCCACCCGCTGCGGCGGGGGCCGGCGGCGACATCACCGGCCTTGCCGGCACCAGGCCGTGCGAGGCGCAGTCCCAGGCACACGCTCAGAGTCGAGGTAGGACATGATCCGCTACGCCAGCAGGCGCTTGCTCGCGGCAATACCCCTGCTGTTCGTCGTCCCGCTGCTCGTCTTCGCCCTGATCGAACTCGCCCCGGGCGACCCGGCCGTCGTCCTGGCCGGCGACGAGCCGACCCCGGAACGTGTCGAGGCGATCCGCGAGGAACTCAACCTCAACGCTCCGGTCCTGGTGCGCTACGCCATGTGGGTCGGCGACGTCCTGCGCGGCGACCTCGGCACGTCCTTCCTGTCCGATCAGACAGTCATCGAGCTGCTGACGCGGCGAATGGCCACGACGATGTCGCTGGTGCTCGTCGCGATGATCTTCGCCGTCGTGCTCGGGGCCACCCTCGCCCTCGTGGCCACGCTGCGCTCCGGTGGCATCGTCGACCGGTTCGTCAACGGGCTCGCCTCGATCGCGATCGCCATCCCGGGCTTCTGGTTCGGCCTCGTGCTCGCCTCGGTCTTCGCGGTGGGCCTGCAGATGTTTCCGGCGTTCGGCTACCAGCCGCTGGCCGACGGCTTCTGGCCGTGGCTGTCGCACCTCGTCCTGCCGGGCATCGCCCTCGGCCTGCTACCCGCGGCCGAGGTGACCCTGCAACTCCGCTCGGCGCTCGGGCAGGTCATGAAGTCCGACTACGTCCTCAACGCCGAGGCCAAGGGACTGTCGCGATCCAGCGTGGTGTTCAAGCACTCCCTGAAGAACGCGTGCATCCCCGTCGTCACCGTCCTCGGCTTCCGCGTCGCGGAGGTCCTCGCCGGGTCGGTGACCATCGAGATGATCTACAACATGCCCGGCCTCGGTCGTACCGCGATCGAGGCGGTGCAGGGCCGTGACATCCCGGTGCTGCTCGGCTTCGTCCTGTTCAGCACGACTGTCGTCGTGCTCGTCAACCTCATCGTCGACATCTCCTACGGCTACTTCAACCCGAAGGTGCGGTCATGAGCGCCAACCAGACCCCCTCGGCTCCGGCCCCGGGGAACGACTCGGGCCTCGCCGAGGTGCCGGCGGCGGCCATCGGCACGGGCGAACCGGAGCCGGTCGCCGCCCCCGGCATCCTCAAGAGCATCGTGCGCCGCCCCGCGACGATCGCGGCCGGCGTCTTCCTGCTCGTGCTGACCTTCATCGCGATCTTCGCCCCGGCCCTGGCGCCGTACGACCCCGACGTGCAGAACCTGTTGCTGCGGCTCCGGCCGCCGAACGCCGAGCACTGGCTGGGGACCGACGACTACGGCCGGGACGTGCTGAGCCGGCTCATCTTCGGCGCGCGGGTCTCGCTGTGGGCGGCGCTGCAGGCCGCGGCCGTCGCGCTCGTCCTCGGTCTGCCGCTCGGCATGATCGCGGGCTACCGCGGCGGCTGGGTCGACGCGATCCTGACCCGCATCATGGACGCGCTGATGAGCGCCCCGTCGCTCGTGCTGGCCATCACCATCGTCGCGGTCCTCGGCGCCGGCATCACCAACGCGATGCTCGCCATCGGCCTGGTCATGGCCCCGCGCTTCTTCCGGGTGGCCCGCGCCGGCACGATGGACGTGCGGCACGAGACCTACATCGAGGCCTCGATCGCCCTGGGCTGCAGCACCCTGCGGATCGCGGTGCGGCACGTGCTGCCCAACGTGCTGCCGCCGATCATCCTCGTCATCTCGGTGTCGCTTGGTACCGCCGTCGCGGCCGAGGCGAGCCTGAGCTTCCTCGGGCTGGGCGTCCAGGCCCCCGCGGCCAGCTGGGGCTCGATGCTCTCGACCGCCTCGTCGAACATGCGCCTCGCGCCGTACCTCGTGTGGCCGCCCGGCGTGATGATCTTCCTCGCCGTCCTCGCCTTCACCTACGTCGGTGACGGCGTCCGTCGCGCCCTCGTGCGCACCCGCTCGGGCAACTGACCGTCCGGCAACCACCAGGAGCTGACATGGCACGTGAAACGGCGCCCGCCGGCACCAGGACCGACGCCACCGGCGGAACGGCGGACCTGCTGCGCGTGGAGAACCTGAGCGTCGAGTTCCCCTCGCCCTCGGGCGGCTGGCAGACGACCGTCCAGGACGTCTCGTTCTCGCTCAAGCCGGGCGGTTCGATGGCCCTGGTCGGCGAGTCCGGGTCGGGCAAGACGGTGACCTCCATCGCGGTGATGGGCCTGACCGGGGCGACCGGAGGACGGATCGCCTCGGGCCGGATCGTCTTCGACGGCGTGGATCTCACCGCGGGCACACAGAAGCAGTGGCGGGACCTGCGCGGCCCGGGCATGGGCATGATCTTCCAGCAGCCGATCCGCAGCCTCAACCCGGCGTACACCGTCGGGGACCAGATCGCCGAGTCGGTGCGCAAGCACCTGGGCATGAACCGCAAGCAAGCCCGGGCCCGTGCCGTCGAGATGCTCGACATGGTGCAGATCCCGCGGGCGGCGCAGCGGATCGACGACTACCCGCACGCGTTCTCCGGCGGCATGTGCCAGCGCGTCATGATCGCGATGGTCATGGCGTGCAACCCGCGCCTGCTCATCGCCGACGAGCCGACGACGGCGCTCGACGTGACGGTGCAGGAACGGATCCTCGAACTGCTGCGCGACCTGCAGGAGCAGACCGGGGTGGCGCTGCTGTTCGTCAGCCACGACCTCGCGGTGGTGGCCGAGCTGTGCCGGGACGTCGTGGTCATGTACGCCGGCGAGGTGGCCGAGAACGCGCCCTCGGAGCAGTTGTTCTTCCACCCGCGGCACCCCTACACGTCCGGCCTGATCGGCTCGATCCCGAAGCCGGGCCTGAGCACCGACCGGCGGTTGCGCGCGATCCCCGGTGGCATCCCGGCGCCGGGCGCCTGGCCGCACGGGTGCCGGTTCAGCAGCCGGTGCGAGTTCGCCGTGCCGGGCCGGTGCGACGTGGCCCACCCCGGCCTGGTCCGTCTCGACGGCGCCGCCGAGCACCATGCGCGGTGCGTGCGGGCCGCGGAGCTCTCTCTGGATGGAGTGACGGTCTGATGAGCCTGCTCGAAGTCGAGAACCTCACGAAGTCGTTCAGCGCCGGCCGGGACTGGCTCGGCCGGCGTACGAAATGGTTGAACGCGGTCAAGGGGGTGAGCTTCACCCTGGAGCGCGGCGAGTGCCTCGCCGTCGTGGGCGAGTCCGGCGCGGGCAAGTCGACGGTCGGGCGCATGGTGCTGCGCCTCATCGAGCCGGACTCCGGCTCGGTGACCTTCGACGGGATCGACGTGCTGGCCACGAAGCCGAAGCAACTGCGCGCGCTGCGCCAGCGGATGCAGATGATCTTCCAGGATCCGTACAGCTCGCTCGACCCGCGGATGACGATCAGGGACGCGGTCGCCGAACCTCTCCTCGTGCACACCGACAAGGACCGGGCCACGCGGGAGAAGGAAGCCGTCGAGCTGCTCGACAAGGTCGGCATCGGTTCGCGCTACCTGGAGCGCTACCCGGCCGAGCTGTCCGGCGGGCAGTTGCAGCGGGTCGCGATCGCCCGGGCGCTGACGATGAAGCCGAGCCTCATCGTGTGCGACGAGCCGGTCGCGGCGCTCGACGTGTCGGTCCGGGCGCAGGTGCTCAACCTGCTCCGGGAGCTGCAGGAGGAGCTGGGTCTGGCGTACCTGTTCGTCTGTCACGACCTGGCCCTCGTCGAGGTCATCGCCGACCGGGTCATGGTGATGGCCGCAGGTGAGGTGGTGGAGACGGACACCACGGACCAGATCTTCGCCAACCCGCGGCAGGAGTACACGAAGAAGCTGCTCGCGGCGATCCCCGTGCCGCTGCCGCGCGACGCGCAGGGCAACCGGCTCGTCGCGCCCGGAAGGGTGGGCTGAACGGTGACCGGAACGACGGAACCGACCCGGACGCAGCTGCTGGCGCGGTTCGCGACCACGCGCGACGAGGAGATCCCCGAGTCGGTACGCGACTACGGCAAGCTCGTCCTGCTCGACTCGCTCGTCTGCGGGCTGGCGGCGGTGCGGTTGCGGCGCAGCCGCATGGTCCAGCGGGTCGCGGCCCGGTTCGGCGGCCCCGCCGAGGCGACCGTGTTCGGGCTGGAGCAGCGGGTCGCGGCGATCAACGCCGCGCACGCCAACGCGGACATGATGAACGCGCTGGACGCCGACGACACGTTCTTCAACTCGGCGCACTTCGCGGTGTTCGGCGTCGCGGCCGGTCTGGCGGAGGCCGAGCGGCTGCACGCCGACGGGGCGAGCCTGCTGCGCGCGAGCATCATCGCGTTCGAGATCAACGCGCGGCTGAACCTGTCGACCTCGCTCATGGCCTTCGAGGACGGACAGTTCCGCTGGTCGCCGCTGTCGTCGCACGGGTACGCCTCGATGGGCGCGGCCGCGGCGTGCGCTGTCGTCGGCGGCTGGGAGCCGGAGCGGCTGACCCACGCGCTCGGCCTGGTCGCCTGGCTGGCCCCGCCGGCGAAGAACTCCTACATGGCCGAGCGGCGCTCGTTCAACGCGTTCAAGTACGGCCCGTACGGCGCGATCGCGCACGCCGGGATGCTCGGCGCGGCGCTGGCCGAGGAGGGCTACACCGGCGACCTGGACGTGCTGGACCGCACCCCGGGCTTCATCGAGGCGATGGGCTTCCTCGGCGGCGAGCGGCACGAGATGGTCGCCGGCCTGGGGTCGAAGTGGTGGATCACCGAGACGTCGCTCAAGCCGTACCCGACGTGCCGTTTCACCCACGCGGCGCTCGACGCGATCCGCGCGTTCCCGGGCACCCACGGGGTGCCGGTGTCGCAGATCGAGTCCATGGAGATCCGGCTGAGCCCGGCGGCCTACCGGACGTTGCAGTTCCGGGAGCCGGCCCCGCAGATCCCGGACACCGCCGTCGCGCCGCTGGACGGCGCCTTCAACATGCCGTACGCCGCGGCGCTGGCGCTGCTCGGGCACGCACCGGGACCGCAGTGGTACGACCCCGAGCGGCTGGCCGACCCGGCGGTGTGGGACCTGGCGCGCCGGATCACGACGGCGCCCGACCCGGTGCTCGACGCGGAGTGGGAGGCCGACCTCAGGGAACACCCGGGCGGCCAGATCCGCCGGACGCGGGGCGCGCTGACGATCCGGGCCGGCGGCCGGGAGTACGTGGTCGAGTCGGACTTCGCCCAGGGCGACCCGTGGGACGACACGACGCGGGCGGACTGGGACTTCGTGACCGGCAAGCTGGCCTCGTTCTGCGACGGGATCCTCGACGCGGGCGCGCAGGAGCGGCTCGTCGAGGTGGTCCGGGGCATCGACGACGTCGCCGACGTCGCCGAGACGCTGTCGCCGCTGCTGGCGCGTGCGCGGTGAGCCGACGGATCGGCGCGGAGACGAGGTCGTTCGCCTCGTACGGCCGGTCGTGGCTGATCGTCATCCGCGGGCCGCGCGGGATGGCGTTCGACCGCTTTCTCGTGCGACGGACCGGGTTCTCGCTCGTGTCGTTGCAGTACGCGCTGGCGGGCAGGTTCCCGTACCACCCGACGCTGCTGCTGACGACTGTGGGCCGTCGCTCCGGGGAACTGCGCGACGCGGCGCTGCCCTACGTGCCGTACGGGAAGGATCTGGTGGTCGTCGGCTCCAAGGGCGGCGGCCCCAAGGACCCCGCCTGGGTGGTCAACGCGCGTCACCACGAACTGTGCTGGATCGTCCTGCGGCGCAGGACGGTCCCGGTGCGGGCGCGGGTGACCGACGGCGAGCGCGACCCGGAGCTGTTCGCGCACGTCGTGGCGCGCAAGCCGAACGTGGGACGCTACGCCGAACGGGCCGCCGGCTTCGGGCGGCAGATCCCGCTCGTCGTCCTGACCGCCGTCTCGGGGGAGCCGCTCGCCTGAGCGGCTCAGCCGGTGGTGAGGACGATCCGCCCGACGAACTCGGACGCCTCCAGCCGGTCGTGCGCGACAGTGGCCTGCTCGAGCGGGTACGTCGCGGCGATCGCGGGGGCGGCGGTCACGGCCGAGAGGGTGAGCGCCTCGCGTAGCTGGCCGGCCACCGCCTCGGGCCCGGGCCGGCCGATGCCGCGCAGCGTCCAGCCCTTGACCATGAGGCGACCCAGGTGCAGGTGGGCGTGGCTGTCGGCGGTGACGCCGCAGGTGACCAGCCGGCCGCCGGGGGCGAGGACCTTGAGCACGTCGGACCAGAGGGTGCCGCCGACCGACTCGACGATGACGTCCACCTCGCCGCCGGGCAGCGCGGCGCGCAGGGACTCGACGACGTCGGGGCGGTAGTGGTCCACGACGTCGAGCGCGCCGAGAGCGCGTACCGCGTCGGCCTTCGCCGGGGCGCTGGTGCCGAAGACGCGCGCGCCCAGGTGGTGGGCGTACTGGACGGCGAAGGTGCCGACCGCGCCCGCGGCGGCGACGACGAGGACCCGGTCGCCGGGGCGTACGCCGGCGAGGTTGACGACCGCGTCGTAGGCGGTGCGTCCGGCGGTGGGCACCGCCGCGGCGTGGACGGCGTCGAGCGCGGCCGGTCGCGGGAAGCAGTGCGTGGCCGGGACGACGGCGTACTCCGCGTGGGCGCCGGTGGTCAGCCCGACGACCGCGTCGCCGGCGGTGAAGCCGGTGACGCCCGGACCGGTCCGCACGACGGTGCCGGCGACGTCCCGGCCGAGGATGGTCGGGCCGGTGACCGCCATCCCGTGGGTGCCGCGACGGATGTAGGTGTCGACCCGGTCCAGGCTTGCCGCCTGGACCCGCACGAGCACGTGACCGGGGCCGGGCGCCGGGGCGTCGAGTTGGCCGAGGCGCAGGCTGTCGGGGGAGCCGGAGTCGACGACGTAGCTGGCGAGCACGCGATTCCTCTCAGGGCAGGGCGATGGTGGCGGAGGCGATGACGTGGTCGCCGAGGCTGTTGGTGCCGCGGACGTCGACGGTGACGTGCGTTCCCCCGTCCGCCGGCTGCAGGCCGGTGACGACGCCGTCGAGCGTGCAGGTGTCGCCGGGGTGGTTCTGCGCGGCGAGGCGGGTGCGGAAGTCGACGACGCGAGCCTCCGGTCCGGCCCAGTCGGTGAGGTAGCAGTTGACCAGCGCGCTGGAGCCGAGGATGTTCATGTAGACGTCGCGGGCGCCTCGTTCGAGGGCGGCGTCGCGGTCGAGGTGCACGTCGTTGAAGTCGAAGGTCGCGGTCGCCAGCGCCGCGATGGACAGCTGGGTGACCGGGATCGGCCAGGGGGCGAGGCGTTGCCCGATGCTCACGTCGGCCCCGGTGCGGGTGCTCGTGCGGCGTTGCGGCCGGGGGGCGGTGAGCACCGGCAGGATCGCCCCGTCGCGGGTGCGCCGATGCGCCACGACGACCGGCATGCCGTCGTGCACGAGGTCGGGGCGCAGGTACGCGACGTCTCCGGTGAAGCGGGTCCCGTCGGCGAGGTCGGCGCTACCGACGAGGTAGGGGCGCTCGTCGAGGGGGGCGGCGGCGTAGCCGGGTTGCAGGTGCGCGGTCAGGGTGCCGGTGGTGCCGGCCGGCGGCAGGTCGACCGGGGCGGCGGCCGGGCGTACCGGGCGGGCGAGGCGGTCCCCTGACCTCGCCGGGCCCTCGGTCCGGGTCGCCGGGTTCCAGCGGAGCATCCGCAGGACGACGCGCCCGACCGGCTCGCCCTCGACGGTGCGGTAGTCGCTGACGAGGTCGACGAAGTGGCCCCGGCCGAGCCGGGTGGACTTCTCGGGGGAGACCGCGCCGATGGAGGGGAACTGCTCCAGGTGGTCGCCGGGGCGCAGCGGGCGTACGTAGGTGTGCTCCGTCTGCACCGCGGCCACCGAGGTGAACCCGCGCGTGGCGAGGACCTCGTTGACCCGGTCGAGGCTCTCGGCGTGGCGGTGAGCGCGCCTGTTGCCCGGCAGGGTCCACATGTTCAGCGAGGTCGCCGGGGCCACGATGCCGCCCCAGACGGAGCGGGCGGCCCACCGGGGGTCCTGGTACGCGGGGTTCTCGTCGCCGACGGCGTCGCACCAGACGCGGATGGCCGCTTCGGTGATCGCGTCCTTGGCCCGGCGTGGCGGGTCGGTGAGGCCGATCAGAGCGTCGAGTCGGGCGCGGAAATCCGCGTCACTGCCGGTCATGGGGCTCCTCTTGCGGACAACGGTGTCAACCAAGCGCTTGCTTGACCATATGACCGGCGCTGCCCTAGGGTCAAGGCTCGAAACACCGGCCGCGCCCCGGCGGCGACACCGGACCGATCGTGCGTCACCAGCGCCCCGACCCGCGAAGAGGGCCGAGATGCTCCCCAGCACCCCAGCGACAGCCACCCGAGCCTTCTTCTCGTTTCCGAAGGTGACCGACCCCGCCCGCCATCGCGACTACAACGCCTGGCATCAGCTCGACCACCGCCCCGAGAACCTCGCCCTGCCCGGCGTCGTGCACGGCGACCGCTGGGTGCGTACGCCCGCGTGCGAGCGGCTCGGCAGCTACCCCGATCCCGCCCTCGCCGGCAGCCAGTACATGGCGATGTACTGGTTCGCCGAGCCGGCCGCGGACGCGGTCGCCGAGTGGACGGACCTCGGCGACCGGGCGATCCACCAGGGCCGGCGTCCGGAGCTGGCCTGGACCGAACGGCCGATGACCCGGATGTTCCGGCCCGTCCAGGGCCACGTCGCCCCCCGGGCCCTGGTCACCCTCGCCGCGCTGCCGTTCCGGCCCCACCGCGGGGTGTACGTCGAGGTGAGCCGGGTCGAGACGTCCCAGCGCCCGGACGTGGCCGACCTGTCCCGGTTCGAGCACGAGACGCAGGTGCCCGACCTGCTCGCGCGCGACGGCGTCGCGGGCGTGTGGACCTTCCGCAGCGCCCCGAGCCGCAGCCGCCCCGACGGACCCGTCGTGCGGATCCGGCTCACCTACCTCGAAGCCGACCCGGTCGAGTTCGCGCGGGCCCTGGCCGCGGACCCGCCGGCGGCCCCGCCCACGGCGCTCGCCGGCACGGCCACCCCGCTGTTCACCGGGCCCCTGGCCACCATCACACCCTGGGAGTGGGACTGGTTCGACGAGCCCGCCACGGCGACGGACCGCGTGGCATGAGCGAAGCCACCGCCGGACTGTTCGAGCGCTACGGGCCCTGGGCCCTGGTCGTCGGCGGTTCCGAGGGGGTCGGCGCCGCGTTCGCCGAGCAGCTGGCCCGGGCCGGCCTGGGCATCGTGCTCGTCGCCCGCAAGCCCGCGCCGCTCGGGGAGACCGCCGACCGGGTCCGGGCGCACGGGGTCCCGTGCCGCGTGCTCGCCCTGGACCTGCTCGACGCGGACGCGACCGCCCGGATCGTCGAGGCCGTCGCCGACCTCGACCTCGGCCTGCTCGTCCTCAACGCGGGCGCGAACACCTACCGCAGCCGCTTCGTCGAGGCGGACCTCGCCCGGATCCAGGCCGTCATCGATCTCAACGTCACCCGCCCGCTCGAGCTCTGCCGGGAGCTCGGCGCCCGGCTCGCCGCACGCGGCCGCGGCGGCATCCTCGTCGTCGGCTCCTCGGCCGGCTACCTCGGCCACGCCGACATCGGCGTCTACGCCGCCGCCAAGGCCTTCACCCGGATCTTCACCGAGGGCCTCTGGCTCGAGCTGCGGCAGGTCGGTGTCGACGTGCTGCACCTGGTGCTCGGGCTCACTGCCACCCCCGCCATGGCGCGCGCCGGCCTCGACCTGACCGGCGCGGCCGACCCGGCCGACGTCGCCGCCGAGGGGCTGGCGGCCCTGGGCGCCGGCCCGGTGCACGTGGTGCGCCAGCAGGCCGAGGTCGCCGCGCGGCGCTCCGGCCCGGACCGGGCCGCCCTCGTCGCCGGCAACCACGGCGGGATGCGGGCGATGCTCGGCGGCCCGGGCACCGACCCGAGCTGACCGGCCGCGTTCACTGCGTGACGGTCCACCCGCCGTCGACGACGAGCACCGCCCCGTTGACGTACGAGGCCAGCGGCGAGAGCAGGAAGAGGATCGGCCAGGCGATCTCATCCGGTGTGGCCATCCGGTGGCTCGGCACCCGGGCCAGCACGGACTGCCCCGTCGGAGACCCGGCGAAGCCCCGCAACCTCGGGGTGTCCACCATGCCGGGTGCGACCGCGTTGGCCCGTACGACGTCGGCCCGGTGCGCGGCCAGGTGCCGGGTGTAGCCGACGATCGCTGCCTTCGCCGCGCTGTACCAGTCGGAGGCGGTGCCCACGACGGTGCCGGCGACCGAGGCGGTGTTCACGAGGGTCGCCCCGGGCGGGGCCTGTTCGAGCCAGGCCCGGGTCACCGACCGTACGCTGCCGGCACACAGCCGTACGGCGTGGTCGAAGTCGAGTTCGGTCGCCGAGGACGGGCCGGCGTTGTTGACGAGGTGGCGCACCGGCCCGTACGCCGAGTAAGTCGCGGCGAGGGCCGCGCGCACGGCCGCCTCGTCGGCGACGTCGACCACGTGCGGGTCGACCACCCCGCCCGTCGCGCGGACGGCGGCGCTCACCGCCGCGAGTGCGGCGGCGTCGAGGTCCCAGGCGGACACCACGAGTCCCTGGGCGGCGGCTGCTGCCGCGGTCGCCGCGCCGATCCCGCTGCCGGCCCCGGTCACGACGACGACGTCGCCCGTACGGAAGCCGAGCCGCGGCGCGCCGGCGCCGACCCCCGGCCGCGGGTCACCCACAGGGGCGCCCGGGCTCGCGGGCCGGGTCCGGCCCGGCCTCCGCAGCCGGGCCGCCGGGCGGCCACGGGCTGCTGATCGGGTCGGAGGCGTCGCGGGCTCCCCGCAGTGCCGCTTCGGGGATCGGCCACTGGCCGGCGAGGTCGTCGACCCGCTGCCACTCGGAGACGGTGCGGCGTTCCTGCACGCGCCACTCGCCCGCGCGCCGGGTGACCAGGTCGACGTAGCGGAACCCGCTGATGATGTTGCCGCGTGGCGGCTCGGACGTGCTGCGCTGCAACGCGATGCCGTACGTCTCGGCCCGGGCGCGGTCCGGGTCGGCCGGGTCGAGTTCGACCAGGATGTTCGTCAGGTAGTGCATCGTCATGGTGCGCCGCGCCACGAGCGCGAAGACCGTGTCCAGCATCGTGTCCCGGTCGGCGGTGGTCCCGCCGAGGGTGATCCGGGCGTCCGGGTGGAAGGCGCTCGCGGCCAGGTCCCGGTCCATCCGGTCGATCCCGCGTGCATAGCGCAGCAGGGCCCGTTCGACGGCCCGCTCGGCGAGCAGCGCGTCCAGCTCGACCGGGCCGGCCGGGAAGGGCCGCGACGGTTCAGACACCGAAGCCTCCGTCGACGTCGAGCTTCTGCCCGGAGATGAAGCCGGCCCGGTCGCTGGCCAGGAAGCAGGCGGCCTCGGCGATGTCGAGGGCACTGCCGAACCGCCGCAGTGGAGTCGAGGACCGGGCGACGGCCAGGGCGCGCTCGTCGAGGTCCCCCGAGGAGATCAGCCGCTCGGCCATCCCGTCGGTGAGCATGCCCGGCCCGACGCAGTTGAACCGGATGCCGAAGCGGCCCTCCTCGTTGGCGAAGGCCCGTACGAGCGCCTCGAGCGCCGCCTTCGGCGCGGCGGACAGGCCGTCCCGGGCGGGATAGCGCGTCGTCGCCGCGGTCGTGATCGCCACGACGTTGCCACGGCTCTGCCGCAGGGCCGGGAGACAGGCCGAGACCAGCGTGAAGAAGGCGGTCGTGTCGTTTGCGACCTGCATGGCGAACTGCTCGGGGCGCACTGTGGACAGGTGCCGCATGGGCACGTGCGGCCCGGCCGCGTGCACGACCGTGTGCAGCGGCCCGCGGCTCCCGGTGAGCTCCGCCACCAGCGCGGCGGTGGCCTCGGCGTCGGTGAGATCGAGGTGGTGCGCCGAGTGCGTGCCGGACGCGACGGGCGGCAGTTCGTCGAGCACCTGCCGGGCGGCGTCGGCGTCGGTGCGGTAGGTGATCGCCACCGCCGACCCTCGACGCGCCAGCTCGCGGGCGATGACCCGGCCGAGGCCGCCGGTGCCGCCGGTGACGAGCGCGACGCCGGCGCGGTGGACGAAGTCGGCGGGCACGGGCAGTGCCGCCGTGGGCGCGGTCGGGGAGGACTGGTCGGTCACGACAACTCCTGAGGAGGTGGGAGGGCCGGGGGAGGTCAGGTCGCGGGGAGGGGGTCGGCGCGTCCGCGACGCAACCACAGGAGCACGGTGGCGGCCGTGGCCAGGCATGCGGCGGCGTACAGCAGGAACGCGGTCGTGGAGCCGAGCCACGTGCTCAGCCCGCCGAGCAGGAGGGCGCCGAACGGCATGCCACCCCAGCCGAGGAAGTAGAGGCTCATCACCCGGCCGCGCTGCGCGTCGTCGACGACCTTCTGGACCACCGTCTGCAGGGTCACCATGGCGCCGATGCTGAACGTGCCGCACAGCAGCGCGGCCGCCGCGAGCACGGGCACCGTCGTGGCGGCGCCGAGCAGGGCGTTGCTCAGGCCGAGCAGAACGAGGGTGACAGCGGCGTGCCACACGGTGGCGATGCGCTCGGACAGACGGGCCACGACGAGGATGCCGAGGAGCGAGCCCAGCCCGGTCAGCGCCACGAGCACGGGGAAGACCGGATCCGGGTTGTCAGTGGTCGCGGCCGCCCGGACGGGGAGCTGGGTGGTGAAGGCGCACCCGAAGAACGCGTTCACCGCGACGATGACGAGGCAGAGCGCGGCCGGGGGACGCTCGCGGGCGTGCCGGATCCCGGCGCGTACCTGGGTGGTCAGGCTTTCCCGGGCCACCCGGACGGCCGGCGGGATGCGCCGGGTGCGGACCGCTACCGCGGCGGCGGCCGCGGCGAGAGTGAGCGTCGCGTACATCACGAACGTGCCCAGCGGTCCCCAGGCCACGAGGATCAGCCCGGCGACCGCGGGGCCGATCGAGCGGGCGAGGTTGAGCCCGGCCGCCTGGATCGGGACGGCATGGCCGAGCGCCTCGGCCGGGACGGTGTTTGCCACGAGGGCCTGGGTCACGGGGGACAGGAAGCTGATTCCGGTGCCGGCGAGGAAGGCGAGCCCGAGCATCACGGGCAGGGCGACGATGCTGGCCGCGATCGTCGCCGCGCAGACCCCGGCCAGGACGGTGGTCGCCAGGAGTACGCCGATCTGCAGCCGCCGTCGGTCGACCGCGTCGGCCAGCACCCCGGCCGGGATGGAGAAGAGCGTGAACGGCACGAGCAGACAGAAGAAGAGCGCCCCCATCGTCGCCGGGGTGGCGTCGCTCTCGATCAGCACCGACTGGAAGGCGATGTTGCAGCCCCAGTAGCCGGCCTGGGACAACACCAGGGTCAGGAGTACGAAGCGGAAGTCTCGGAATTGCAGGGCCGAGAACATTTTCACGTCTTTCGCCATCCTTCTGTCGTTTCCGGGACCCTACCAAGCGCTTGCTTGCATAGCTAGTGCCGGGTGTGGTTTTCTTCCCGTACCTCGAGTGAAAGGGCGTGCCGTGAGCGGCTTCTGCGCAGGACGAACGGTGATCGTGACCGGTGCCGGACAGGGGCTGGGCCGGGTCCACGCCCTCGAATTCGCCCGGCAGGGCGCGAACGTCGTCGTCAACGACATCGACAGCAGCCGGGCGGCGGCCCAGGCCGTCGTCGACGAGATCCGCGCGCTGGGCGGTCGCGCGGTCGTCAGCACCGGCGACGTCAGCGACTGGGCCTACGGTGAGCGCCTCGTGCGCGAGACGGTCGAGACCTTCGGCGGGCTGCACACCCTCGTCAACAACGCCGGCATCAACCGCGACCGGATGCTTGTCAACATGAGCGAGCAGGAGTGGGACCTGGTCCTGCGGGTCGACCTCAAGGGACACTTCGTCCCGATGCGCCACGCCGCCGCCTACTGGCGGGACGAGGCCAAGGCCGGCCGCCCGGTCGCCGCGCGCGTGGTCAACACGTCCTCCGGCGCGGGGCTCATGGGCAGCGTCGGACAGGGCAACTACGGCGCCGCCAAGGCCGGGATCGCCGCGCTGACCCAGATCGCGGCCGCCGAGTGGGCCCGGTACGGCATCGTCGTCAACGCCATCGCCCCCTCGGCCCGTACCCCGATGACCGAGGCCGTCTTCGCCGAGGCGATGGCCGCCCCCGCGACGGGCTTCGACGCGATGGACCCGGCAAACGTCTCCCCGCTCGTGGTCTGGCTCGGCTCCGACGCCGCGTGGGCCGTCAGCGGCGCCGTCTTCGAGGTCGCCGGCGGCGAGGTCTCGCTCGCCGACGGCTGGCGCCACGGGCCGGCCGCCGACAAGGGCGGCCGATGGGAACCGGAGGAGCTCACCGACGTGGTCGCCGACCTCATCGCCCGCTCCGAGCCGCCGACCCCCGTCTACGGTGCCTGACATGGGTGCTGACGCAGCGCGGGCCACCGGTGCGCCGGTGAGCGACGAGCAGTTCCGGGCCGAGATCCGCGGCTGGCTCCAGGAGGCCCTGACCGGGCCGTTCGCCGAGGCCGTCGGCACCGGCGGCGAGGGACGCGAGCACGAGGCGCACGAGCTGCGCCGCGAGTGGGAGCGCCACCTGGGCCGGGCCGGCTGGATCGGCCTTTCCTGGCCCACCGAGTACGGCGGTCGCCCGGCGACCCTCGCCCAGCAGGTCATCTTCCACGAGGAGTACGCCCGCGCCGGCGCGCCCGGCCGGCTCGGGCACATGTCCGAGCAACTGCTCGGCCCGACCCTGCTCGCGTTCGGCACGCCGGAGCAGAAGGCCCGCTTCCTGCCCCGCATCACCAGCGGCGAGGACATCTGGTGCCAGGGCTACTCCGAGCCCGGCGCGGGCTCGGACCTCGCCGGAGTGCGCACCCGCGCCGAACGCCGGGGCGACCACTACGTCATCACCGGGCAGAAGGTGTGGACCTCGCTGGCGCACCTGGCCGACTGGTGCTTCGTGCTGTGCCGCACCGATCCCGGCTCGACCCGCCACGCGGGCCTGTCGTACCTGCTGGTGCCGATGAATCAGCCCGGCGTGACGGTGCGCCCGATCACCCAGCTGACCGGCACGAGCGAGTTCAACGAGGTCTTCTTCGACGAGGCCGTCGCCGCCGTCGAGCACCGTGTCGGCGCCGAGGGCGAGGGCTGGAAGGTCGCCATGGGCACGCTGGGCTTCGAGCGGGGCGTGTCCACCCTCGGCCAGCAGATCGGCTTCCGCCGGCGCCTCGACGCCGTCATCGCCCGGGCCCGCTCCAACGGCGCCTGGCAGGAGCCGGCGCTGCGTGACCGCCTCGTCGACGCATACATCGGGCTCGAGGTGATGCGGCACTCGGCGGTGCGGCTGCTCGCGTCCGCCGGTGAGGGGCTGTCCGGTCTGGAGGCGTCGATCTCCAAGCTCCAGTGGGCCACGTGGAACCGCTCGCTGGGTGAGCTCGCGGTCGACGTCGAGGGGGCCGGGGCGCTGCTCACCGGGCCCGGGTACGAGCTGGACGACGCCCAGACCCACTTCCTCTTCAGCCGCGCCAACACGATCTACGGCGGCTCCAACGAGATCCAGCGCAACATCATCGCCGAGCGCCTGCTCGGCCTGCCCCGATGAGGTGAGGACGATGACCGGAACGCCCGAGGACCTCGCCGAGATCCGTGCCTCCGTGGCCGAGGTGCTCGACGGGCAGGCCGACCTGCGCCGAACCCACGAGGTCATGGTCGGGGAGCGGGGCTACGACCCGCTGCTGCACGAGTTGCTCACGGCCGAGCTGGGCCTGCTCGGCCTCGTCGTACCGGAGCACCTCGGCGGCCTCGGCCTGGACGTGCCCGCCGCGACCGCCGTCATCGAGGAGCTCGGGGCCCGGCTCGTGCCGGGCGCGCTCGCGACGAGCCTCACCGCGATCCTCGCCGCCCGCGCCCTCGGCCCGAGCGCCGAGCCCCTGCTGGCACGCGTCGTGGACGAGCAGCTGACCCTGGCCGTCGCGCTCGCCGAGGACGGCGCGGGCTGGGATCTCGGGCAGACCGCCACCCGGGCCACCGGCGCCGGGGACGAGTGGGCGCTGACCGGGACGAAGACCCTCGTCCCCGGGGCCGAAGCCGCCCGGGTCGTTCTCGTCACCGCCCGCAACGAGGGCGGTGAGCTCGGCGTCTACGCGGTGGACCGGGCCGCCGACGGGGTGGACGTGCGGACGCACATGACGCTCGACCAGACCCGTCGGCTGAGCACCGTGCGCCTGCGCGAGGCCGCCGCCACCCGGGTCGACGCCCCCGGCGGCGACGGTGCCCGGGTGCTGCTGGACCACGTACGCGCGATGCTCGCGCTGGAGTCGGCGGCCGCCGCCCGCGCCTGCCTCGACCTCACCGTCGACTACCTCAAGGTGCGGGAGCAGTTCGGCCGCCCGATCGGGTCGTTCCAGGCCCTCAAGCACCGCTGCGCCGACCTCGCCGTCGCGGTCGCCGGGGCGCGGGCCACCGCCGACCACCTCGTCACGACGTTGCGCACCGGGGCCGCCACCCGCTCGCACGACGCGGCGCTGGCCAAGCTCGTGTGCGCCGACACGCTGATGACCGTCGCGGCCGAGGCGATCCAGTTGCACGGCGGCATCGGGTTCACCTTCGAACACCACGCACACCTGTTCTTCAAGCGCGGCAAGTCGGCGCAGCTGCTGGCCGGCTCTGCGGCGGCGGTCCGCGCCGAGGTGGCGGCGCTCGCCGGCCTCTGAGCGAGGCGCCGAACTCCACGGCAGGCAGGAGCGGAGGGGCCGCACCGAACCGGTGCGGCCCCTCCGCCGTACATGCCCCGCGCGCTCAGCCGAGCGGACCGGCGCCGGGCGGCTGGGCGGCCAGGTGCCGCGACGGGATCTCCCCACCACCGTCGACGACGATCTCCGTGCCGGTGACGTAGGCGGACAGCGGCGAGACGAGCAACAGGCAGGCCGCGGCGATGTCGGCCGGGGTGGCCATCCGCCGCATGGGGATGGTCCGCGCCACGCGGTCCTGCCCCGCCTCGTCGCCGTAGTAGAGATGCGACAGCTCGGTCTGCACGAGACCCACAGTCACCTGGTTGACCCGTACGGCGGGCGCGAAGTCGAGTCCGAGGCACCGGGTCAGCATCGTCAGGCCCGCCTTGGCCGCGGCGTACGCGGCGGTGTCCGGGGCCGGGTTGGCTCCGGCGACCGAGCCGATGTTGATGATCGTCCCGCTGCCCTGACGCTGCATGACCTCGTTGGCCTGCTGGGCGACGTAGAACGGGGCGAGCAGGTTGAGCGTGACGACCGCCGAGACGAAGCGGGGGGACACCGTCGCGGTGTCGGCGCTCGGTGCGCCACCGGCGTTGTTGACCAGGATGTCGAGCCGGCCGAACCGGTCCACCGCCGCGGCGACGAGGGCCTTGGCCTGCTCCGGGTCGCGTACGTCCGACTGGACGAAGACGGGCGTGCGTCCGTCGATCCCGGGCAGTTCCTCGGGCTCGCTGCGGCCGCACACGATCACCCGCGCCCCGGCCCGGAGGAAGGCGCGGGTGATCTCGGCGCCGATGCCACGGGTGCCTCCGGTGACGACGGCGACCTGGCCGGTCAGGTCGACGCCGCCGGGCGTCGCGGGGGAGTGGGTCATCAGAGCCTCTCGATGATCGTGACGTTGGCCTGGCCGCCGCCCTCGCACATCACCTGCAGGCCGTAGCGGCCGCCGGTGCGTTCGAGCTCGTGCAGAAGGGTGGTCATCAGCCGGGCGCCGGTGGCGCCGAGCGGGTGGCCCAGGGCGATCGCGCCGCCGTTGACGTTGACCCGCTCCGGGTCGGCCCCCGTCTCCTGGAGCCAGGCGAGCACGACCGAGGCGAACGCCTCGTTGATCTCGAACAGGTCGATGTCGTCGATCGACATTCCGGTGCGTTCGAGCGCGTGGGCGGTGGCGGGGATCGGGGCGGTGAGCATCAGCACCGGGTCGTCGGCGCGTACCGACAGGTGGTGGATCCGGGCGCGCGGGGTCACGCCGTGCTCGGCCACGGCCTGCTCGCTCATGACGAGCAGGGCCGCCGCGCCGTCGCAGATCTGGCTCGCCACGGCGGCGGTGACCCGGCCGCCGGGGGTCAGCGGGTCGAGGGCGGCCATCTTCTCCAGGCTCGTGTCGGCGCGCGGGCAGGTGTCGGTGTCGACGTCGCCGACGGCGCGGATCTCGCGGCCGAAGCGGCCCTCGGCGATGGCCCGCAGGGCCCGCTCGTGGCTTCGCAGGGCGAAGCGCTCCATGTCCTCCCGGCTGACGCCCCACTTCTCGGCGATCATCTCGGCCGAGCGGAACTGCGAGATCTGCTCGTCGCCGTAGCGCTCGCGCCAGCCGATCGACCCGGAGAAGGGGTCGTCGAAGCCGTACTGCTGACCGGTGAGCATCGCGGCCGAGATGGGGATGGCACTCATGTTCTGCACGCCCCCGGCGACCACGACGTCGTTGACTCCGGCCATGACGGCCTGGGCCGCGAAGTGCACCGCCTGCTGGCTCGAGCCGCACTGCCGGTCCACTGTGACGCCGGGTACGTGCTGCGGGAGGCCGGCGGCGAGCCAGGCGGTGCGGGCGATGTCACCGGCCTGTGGGCCGATGGTGTCGACACAGCCGAACACGACGTCCTCGACGGCGCCGGGGTCGATCCCCGAGGAACTCATGAGGCTGGTGAGCGCGGCGGCTCCCAGATCGGCGGAGTGGATCTTGGCGAGCGCGCCACCGCGTCGCGTGACGGGGGTGCGGACGGCGTCCACGATGTATGCCTCTGCCACCGGGTTCCCTTCCTTCAGATGCCTCACCGGTCGGTGCCGCCGGCGTCGCTGCCGCTAGTCTAGCAAGCGCTTGGTTGGTAGTCTGTGCCTCGTTTCCGACAAGTGACCGGCTCCGCGTGAGGAGATGTGCGTGAGTGACGTGTTGACCACGATCCCCGCCCTGCTGCGGCAGGCCGCGCAGGACGCCGCCGAGCTGGAGGCCCTCGTCGACGGGGACGTGCGGATGACCTTCGCCGAGCTCGACGCGGCCGTCAACCGGTTCGCGCGGGCCGCTGTCGCGCACGGTCTCGAGCCGGGGGACCGCGTCGTCGTCTGGGCCCCGAACAGCGCCGACTGGGTCGTCAGCGCCCTCGGCGTGCTGGCTGCGGGCGGCGTGCTGTGCCCCGTCAACACCCGCTTCCGTGGTGCGGAGGCACGGTCCGTCATCGCCAAGGTCCGGGCCACGATGGTCGTCCTGGACGACACCTTCCTGGACGCCCACTACCTGGCCGCGCTGCGCGGTGACGGGCCGTCACCGGCCGTCGGCCGCCCCGTGCCACTGCTGCCCTCGGTGCGTACCGTCGTCGACCTGTCCGCCACCGGCCGCGAGCAGACCGATCACGGCGTGTGGTCCCTGGCGGGCTTCACCGCGCTGGCCGACCAGGTCGACCCCGGAGTCGTGGACGAACGGATCGCCGCCCTCGCCCCGGAGGACGTGTCCGACATCCTGTTCACCTCCGGCACCACCGGCTACCCCAAGGGCGCGATGGTCTCGCACGCCTCGAACCTTCGCGTCGACCGGGAGTGGGCCCGACTCGTCGGGCTGCGGCGAGGCGACCGCTATCTCATGGTCAACCCGTTCTTCCACAGCTTCGGCTGGCGGGCCGGCATCCTGGCCTGCCTCCTCACCCGCGCCACGATCATCCCGGTCGCCGTGTTCGCCGTCGAGACCGTGCTGCGTCTCATCGAGCAGGAACGGGTCACGGTCTTCCCCGGCGCGCCCACCGTCTACACGTCCCTGCTCGAACACCCCGACCTCGGCAGGTACGACCTCAGCTCGGTACGCCTGGCCGTCACCGGCGCCACGATCGTGCCGGTGCCGCTGCTGCGCCGGATGCGCGAGGAACTCGGCTTCCGCGACGTCATCACCGCCTACGGCCTGACCGAGACGTGCGGCACCGCTACCGTGTGCCCGCCCGACGCCGGCCTCGAACGGATCTCGACCAGCTGCGGGCGGGCGATCCCGGGCACCGAGTTGCGGATCGCCGGTCTCGACGGACAGCCGCTGCCGGCCGGCGAGTCGGGCGAGATCCTCGTGCGCGGCTACAACGTGATGGCGGGCTACTTCGAGGACCCGGACGCCACGGCGCAGGCCATCGACGAGGACGGCTGGCTGCACACCGGTGACGTCGGCTGGGTCGACGAGGACGGCTACCTGCGCATCACCGACCGGATCAAGGACGTCTACATGGTCGGGGGCTTCAACGTCTACCCCGCCGAGGTCGAGCGGGTGCTGTCCGAACATCCCGCCGTCTTCGACGTCGCGGTCGTCGGGGTCCCCGACGCGCGGATGGGCGAGGTCGGCAGCGCCTTCGTGCAGACCGTTCCCGCCTGGACCGGTGACGAGTCGGCGCTCGCCGACGAGCTCGAGGCGTGGTGCCGGGAGCGGCTGGCCAACTTCAAGCGCCCGCGCAGCTTCACCGTCGTTGCGGCGCTGCCACGAACCGCGAGCGGAAAGATCCAGAAGTTCAAGCTCACCGGGTGAGCCCGGCGTTGCGCTTCGTGCGGGCGCACCGGCCCCGGTGCCCTGCTCGCCGGCAGGCCCGACGCCCCGACCAGACCTGACACCGACGGCACCGCCGTCACGGGCGCCAGCCCGAGAACCGGAGGACACCAATGCAGGACGCAGTCATCGTCGCCGCGGCGCGCTCGCCGATCGGCCGGGCCTTCAAGGGGTCGTTGGCCTCGATGCGGGCCGACGACCTGGCCACCCAGATGGTCCAGGCGGCCCTGGCCCAGGTGCCGGCGCTCGACCCGACCCAGATCGACGACCTCATGCTCGGCTGCGCGCAGCCGGCCGGCGAGCAGGGCTGGGGCCTCGCGCGCGTCGTCGCTGTCGAACTCGGGCTCGACCGGGTTCCCGGGACGACGGTGCAGCGGTACTGCGCGTCGAGCCTGCAGACGACCCGGATGGCGCTGCACGCCATCCGCTCCGGTGAGGCCGACGTGCTCGTCTCCGCCGGGGTCG
This sequence comes from Micromonospora sp. HB375, assembly GCF_017872985.1. NCBI lineage: Bacteria > Bacillati > Actinomycetota > Actinomycetes > Micromonosporales > Micromonosporaceae > Micromonospora > Micromonospora sp. HB375. The sequence continues at coordinate 2,915,708 of NZ_JAGGJO010000001.1, forward strand.
AGGCCGTCTCGCGCTTCGCCGCCGGCAAGTCCGACGGCATGCCGGACACGAAGAACCCGATCTTCGCCGCGGCGGGGGAGCGCACCGCCACCCGCGGACGGGGTGGCGCCGGCCCGTGGACCGACCCACGCGACGCGAATGAACTGCCCGACGTCTACATCGCGATGGGCGAGACCGCCGAGAACGTCGCGAGCCACCGCGGTGTGAGCCGCGCCGAGCAGGACGAGTGGGCCGCCACGAGCCAGCAGCGGGCCCAGGCCGCGATCGAGTCGGGCTTCTTCGCCACCGACATCACGCCGGTGACCCTCGCCGACGGCACCGTCGTGGCCACCGACGACAGCCCTCGCGCCGGAGTGACGGCCGAGTCGCTGTCCGGCCTCAAACCGGCCTTCCGGCCCGACGGTACGGTGACCGCGGGCAACTGCTGCCCGCTCAACGACGGCGCGGCCGCCCTCATCATCATGTCCAGCCGCAAGGCCGCCGAACTCGGCGTCACGCCGCTGGCCCGGATCCTGTCCACCGGTGTCTCGGCGATCTCGCCGGAGATCATGGGTCTCGGCCCGGTCGAGGCGTCGAGGCGGGCCCTCGCGCTGGCCGGGCTCTCGATGGCCGACATCGATCTCGTCGAGCTCAACGAGGCGTTCGCCGCTCAGGTCGTCCCCTCCATCTCGGACCTCAAGGCCAACCCCGAGCAGGTCAACGTGCACGGCGGCGCGATCGCCCTGGGCCACCCGTTCGGTCAGACCGGAGCGCGGATGACGACGACGCTCATCAACGGGCTGCGGGCGCGGGACGGCCAGTTCGGCCTCGAGACCATGTGCACGGCCGGTGGCCAGGGCATGGCGATGGTCATCGAGCGGCTCTCCTAGGCGGGTGTGTCGACGTCCCCGGTCGAACCGGGGACGTCGACACCCGGCTCACGCCACCACGCCGAGTGGGTGCGGCCGGGCGGATCAGTGCCGGGGCAGCGCCGCCGCGAGGGCCGCCGCCCGGCCGGCGACGGCGGCCGCCTGCTCGGCGAACGAGGCCGCGGTGCGGTCGCCGCCGCTCATCGCGCCCTGCGTGACCCTGGTGTACACGCCCTCGAGGATGCACGCGGTCTTCCACCAGTTGTAGGCGACGAAGTAGTCGATCCGCCCCGGGTCGGTGCCGGTGGCGAGGCAGTACCGGGAGAGCAGTTCGTCCCGGGTCGAGAAGCCGGGCCGGACCGTGGCCGGGTCGTGCAGCGCGCGGGCCGTGTCGCCGGCCTGCGCCCAGTAGACGAGCAACTGGCCGACGTCGGCCAACGGGTCGCCGACGGTGGTGAGTTCCCAGTCGAGTACGCCCTGGACCCGCCATCGCGAGTCGAGCATGCAGTTGTCCAGGCGGAAGTCGCCGTGCACGATCCCCGAGCGGGACTGCCCGGGCGCCGCGGCCACCAGGTGCTCGTGCGCGGTCTGCAGGTCGGGCAGGTCGCGGATCCTGCTCCGCTGCCAGTTCTCGTGCCAGCGTCCGAGTTGCCGGGTGAGGTAGTCACGGCGGCGGGCCAGGCCGCCCAGTCCGATGACCTCCGGGGCGAGTCGGTGCAGGGCCACGAGAGCGTCGACGAGCGTGGGGCCGATGAGCGCGCGGTCGGCCTCGGTGGTGAGCCGCTCGACATCGGCGGGGCTGCGCAGGATCACGCCGTCGAGGTGCTCGAGTACGACGAGAGGGGCGCCGGCCACCTCGCCCGTCTCCTCGACGGCGAGCACCCGGGGCGCCGGGAGGTGGCCGTGCAGACCGCGCAGGATCCGCGCCTCGCGCAGGACGTCGTGTGCGGTGGCCGGGTGGTTTCCGAGTGGTGGACGGCGCAGCACGACGACGTGGCCGGCCGCGTCGGTGGTCCGGTAGGTCAGGTTGGAGCGCCCTCCGGCGATGACCTCGTGCCGGAGGTTGCCCTGCAGCTCGGGCACCGCGCGGCTGAGCCAGGCGTCGACGCCCGCGGGCAGCCCGGCGTGCCGGGTGGGCTCGATCGGGGCCGGACCTGTCCGGGCGTGACCTGCTGCCGTCATGGGGGGCGCCTCCTCTTCCGGGCACCACCCTAGCAAGCGCTTGGTTTGTCCGCGCTCAGTCGCGGGCGAGAATGCCGTCGAGGAACACCGAGACGAAGTCGTCGGCGAAGTTCGCCATGGAGTACGACGGGGTCGGCTTGAACCAGCGGACCGAGAGCCACAGCGCGTCGCGCAGCATGCCGTGCAGCACGCGTACCGGGATGTCGTTGCGGAAGTCGCCCGTGGCGATACCGGCCTCGAGCACCTGGATCCAGGCCCGCTGGATCGTGGCGGCCGCCTCGCGGATGTGCTCGTAGCCCTCGATCTTGGGCAGGTAGCCGCTCGAGTTCTGGTAGATCTCGGTCGCGTGCGGGTGGGCCTCGATGTTGGCCAGCGAACTGGTGACGAGTTTGCGCAACTGGGTCGCCGGCTTCTCCTCGGACGCCAGGACTTCGCCGTAGCGGTAGGTCAGGTCGGTCAGGTAGTCCGAGATGATCGCGTTGACCATCTCGTCCTTGGACTTGAAGTGGTGGTACAGGCTGCCGGAGAGGATCCCGACCGAATCGGCGATCTCGCGGACGGTCGTGGCATCGATTCCCTTGGCTGCGAAAAGGTGGGCGGCGTTGTCGAGGATGACCGAGCGTCGGTCCTGGGTCGTCGACATATGGGTGCTCCCGGTTCCTCGAGCAATGTGTTGGTCAAGCGCTTGCTTTATATCACTTCGATGCCTTCAGCATGATAAAGCCAGCCTCCCTTGACCGGGGTGCTCGCAATGCCTAGGGTGGCGGCCAACCAAGCGCTCGTTCGGTGCCCGGAGCCCGCGCTGCGGATCCCGATCAGCCGAGAGGGGCTGCCCGATGCCCGACCCGATTCCCGCCGTCCCGTCCGGGCATCCGCCCGCCGCCCGGCCCGACCGGGCAGCCGGCCTGCTCGCCGGCCGTGTCGTCCTCGTCACCGGCGCCGCCGGCGGGCTGGGGGCGGCGTACGCGCGCGGCATCGCCGCGGCCGGAGGCCACGTGGTCGCGGTCGACGTCGACGCGGACGGACTCGAACGGCTCAGCGGGCAGATCGCCACGACGGACGGCCGGGGCTCGATCCGGGTCGCCGACGTCGCGGACTGGGCGAGCGCGCACGACCTCGTGCGTGACTGCCTCGCCGAGCACGGCAGGCTCGACGGCCTCGTCAACAACGCCGGCGTCTTCGCCATGGCCCGCGCCGGCGCCGAGTCCGAGGCCACTGTGCGCCGGATGCTCGAGGTCAACGTGCTCGGCGCCGTCGCCTGGGGCGACGCCGCCATCGCGGCCATGCGTATCCAGGGGCACGGGGTCCTGGTCAACGTCACCTCGGGCGAGCAGATGGGCCGTGCCGAGACGGCCGTGTACGGGGCGACGAAGGCCGCGATCGCCACGCTCACCTACGCCTGGGCGGCCGAACTCGCCGACGTCGGGATCCGCGTCAACGCGATCTCCCCGAACGCCCAGACCCGGATGGCCGAGGTGCTCGAGCGGTTCCGCGGCGTACCGAGTGGGCAGAACGCGGGCATCGCGCCCGAGGCCAACGTGCCGCTGCTGCTCTACCTGCTCTCCGACCTCAGCGCCGAACTGACCGGCCAGGTGCTGCGCTCCTACGGTCCCGAACTCATGCTGACGACCCACCCGGCGCTCGCCGAGCCCGTGCTGCGGGACACGGCGTGGACCCCGGAGCGCATCGCCGAGGCCGTCACGGTGCGGCTGCGACCGCACCTGGCGCCCCTCGGGGTGCGGCGGGCGCGCATCGAATACCTCGACTGACCCGACGTCCGAGGCCGACCCGACGTCCGAGAGCGACCCGACGTCCGACCCTCCGGACGACCGCCGAGCCGACAGGAGCCCGATGTCCGCCACGACCAACCCGGTCTGCGTCAGCGGCATGGCCGCGATGTCCTGGGCCCTGCCCGAGGAGGTCGCGATGTACCGGCGTACCGGTGCCGACCTCGTGGGACTGCAGCGCAGCAAGGCCGTCGCCTTTGGCGTGGCCGCTCTCGGTGACCTGCTCGCCCGGCACGACGTACGGCTCGGCTACCTCGTGCACAGCTTCACCGCCCACCCGGACGACGAGCCGGGCTGGGCGCAGCAGGTCGCGGCGTTGCAGCAGGGCGTCGTGGACGCCGGACGGCTCGGGGCCGACCTCGTCTACCTCACCTCGGGCCCGTCGGCGCACCTGACGTGGGAGGAGGCGGCCGGCCGGTTCGCCGAGCGGATCGCTCCGGTCGTGGCCACCGCCCGCGAACACCGGGTACGCCTCGCTGTGGAGAACACGCTGCCGGTCAAGTGCGACCTCAGCTTCACCCACACCGCGCGCGACGCCGTCGCCCTGGCCGACCTCTGCGGCATCGGCATCTGCCTCGACCTCTACTGCTGCTGGCAGGAGCGGGGCCTGACGGAGCTGATCCGCGACCGGGTCGGTCAGGTCGAGATTCTGCAGGTGTCCGACTTCCGGGTCGGCACCTCGACCTTCCCGAACCGGTGGGTGCCCGGGGACGGCGACCTGCCGATGGCCGGTCTGCTGGCGAGCGTGCTGCGGGCCGGCTACACCGGCGTCGTCGACGTCGAGTTGCTCGGCCCGGCCGTCGAGGCCGAGGGCGCCGAGCCGGCGCTGACCCGTTCGGTCGCGTGGACGCGTGCGCAGATCGCGGCGGCGCGTCCCTGAGCGCTCAGGGCGCGTCCGCCCATCGCGGCGCGCGTTTGGCGACGAACGCGGCCGCGCCCTCGGCCGCGTCCGGGCCGGCGAGCAGTTCGAGGGTCGCGAGCCGGTTGACCGCGGCGAGATCGCCCACGCGGGGGTCCAGGCTCAGGTGCATGAGCCGCTTGGTCGCCCGCACCGCGGCGGGGGAGTGGGTCGCGATCCGGGCGCCCAGCTGCAACGCGCGCGGCAGGACCTCGTCGGCCGGGACCACGGCATTGACCAGCCCCAGCTCGTGGGCCCGGGTCGCGGCAAGCGGTTCGGCGGTCAGTCCGAGTTCCAGGGCCACGGCGACCGGCAGGCGACGCGGCAGGTCGGTGCCGCCCTCGGTGGCGGCGATGCCGCGCCCCACCTCGGGCAGCGCGAAGTAGGCGTGCTCGGCCGCGACGACGAGGTCGCAGGCGAGGGCGAGTTCGAAGCCGCCGCCGACGGCGGGCCCGTTGACCGCGGCGATGACCGGCTTGCGGTAGCCGCCGCGCAGCAGCGTCAGCGGGCTGCGGGCCACGTCGACCAGGCGTCCCTCGGCCGCGGCGCGCAGGTCCATCCCCGCGCTGAAGGACAACTCGCCGGTGCCGGTCAGCACGATCGCGCGTACGCCCGGGTCCGCGTCGTACCGGAGCAGGGCGTCGGTCATCGCCAGGAGGGTGTCGGGATCGAGGGCGTTGCGCACCTGCGGCCGATTGATCCTGACGACTCCCACCGCGTCGACGCGCTCGCGCACCACGGTGTCCATCTTCCGCCCTCCTTGGCCGCAGGGTCTTGACCCTTCCCCTGGGGCTGTTAGTGTACCAACCAAGCGCTTGCTACATGGCGACCCGGCCGTGGATGCCCGGCACGCGACTCGCCCTTCGCGCTGCTCACCACCGCTCGGGCAGTGCTCGACAGACGCAACGATGAGGGACACATGGCCGACAAGACTCTGACCGCCCGCGACGTCGTGTCGCGGCTCGAATCCGGGATGACCATCGGCATCGGGGGCTGGGGCTCACGGCGCAAGCCCATGGCCCTCGTGCGCGAGATCCTGCGTTCCGACCTCAAGGACCTGACCGTGGTCAGCTACGGCGGGCCGGACGTCGGGCTGCTCTGCGCCGCCGGCAAGGTCAGGAAGGTCGTCTTCGGTTTCGTCTCCCTCGACAGCATCGCCCTCGACCCGCACTTCCGCGCCGCGCGGCAGAACGGCGCCGTCGAGGTCGCCGAGTACGACGAGGGCATGCTCCAGTGGGGGCTGTACGCCGCCGGCATCCGCCTGCCCTTCCTGCCGACCCGCGCCGGGCTCGGGTCGGACGTCCTGAAGCACAACCCCGACCTCAAGCTCGTCCAGGACCCGTACGGCACCGAGCAGCTCGTGGCGATGCCGCCGCTGCGCCTCGACGCGGCCCTCGTGCACATGAACCGCGCCGACGCCCAGGGCAACGGCCAGTTCCTCGGGCCCGACCCGTACTTCGACGACCTCTACTGCCTCGCCGCCGACCAGGCCTTCATGTCCTGCGAGCGGATCGTGCCCACGGCTGAGCTGAGCGCCGCCGGGCACTCGGCGACCATCAAGATCAATCGCCAGCTCGTCGCCGGTGTCGTCGAGACCCCGAACGGCGCGCACTTCACCTCCTGCGCCCCCGACTACGAGCGCGACGAGGCCTTTCAGCGTGAGTACGTCAAGGCCGCCGGCGACCCGCAGGCCTGGGCCAAGTTCGAGCAGCGGTACCTGTCCGGTACCGAAGATGACTACCAGGCGGCCGTCGCCGCCCGAGCCGAGGAGGTCGCATGAGCAGCGCCGCCACCGAGTCCGTGGACCAGCCCACGGGCAGCGCCACCACCGCCGACGCGCCGGTGACCCGCGCCGAGTACTGCGCGGTCGCCGTGGCGGACACGTTCGCCGGCGACGGTGAGTCCATCGCCAGCGCCTTCGGCACGATCCCGGCCATCGGCGTCCGCCTCGCCCGGCTCACCGTCGCCCCCGACCTGCTGCTCACCGACGGCGAGGCCCACTTCGTCTCCGGCTCCTGGGAGATCGGCGCGGACCCGCACGCCACCGAGGGCGTCGTCATCGAGGGCTGGAGCCCGTTCCGCACCATCTTCGACCTCGTCTGGCACGGCAAGCGGCACGTCATGATGATCCCGGTCCAGATCGACGGGCACGGCAACACCAACATCTCGGCCATCGGCGACTACACCCGGCCCAAGGTCCAGCTGCTCGGCGTACGCGGCGCCCCCGGCAACAGCATCTACCACCCGACCAGCTACTGGGTGCCCAACCACTCCACGCGCAGCTTCGTCCGGACCGTCGACATGATCTCCGGCGTCGGCACCGACAGCGCCCGGGCCGCCGGCCCGGCCGCGATCGCGCACCACGAGCTGCGGCGCGTCGTCACCAACCTCGCGGTCCTCGACTTCGGTGGCCCCGACGGCACGATGCGGCTGCTCAGCCTGCACCCCGGCGTCACGCTCGACGAGTTCCACGCCGCCACCGGCTGTGCCGTGCACGTCGAGGGCGAGGTCCCGGCCACCCGCGAGCCGAGCGCCGAGGAGCTGCGCCTCATCCGCGAGGTCATCGACCCCCGCTCGCTGCGCGACCGCGAGATCCCGGCATGAGTCAGGGCCGCGGGATGCACCCGACGCTGCGTACCCGGGCGACCGACCTGTTCGGGGTGCGGTACCCGATCGTCCAGACCGGCATGGGCTACGTCTCCGACGTACGCCTGACCACCGCGACGGCCAACGCCGGTGGACTGGGCATCCTCGCGGCCGGCCTGCTCTCCTACGACGAGCTCGTGGAGGCCGTCGAGCAGATCCAGGCCGGCACGGACGCGCCGTTCGGCGTCAACATCCGTGCCGACCAGCCGGACGTCGTCAAGCGCATCGACCTGCTCATCTCGGCCGGCGTCAAGGTCGCGTCCTTCGCGCTGGCCCCCAAGCAGGAACTCATCGCCAGGTGCAAGGACGCCGGCCTCGTCGTCGTACCGTCGATCGGCGCGCGCCGCCACGCCGAGAAGGTCGCCGCGTGGGGCGCCGACGCCGTCATCGTGCAGGGTGGTGAGGGCGGCGGCCACACCGGCGGGGTGCCCACCAGCCTGCTGCTGCCCCAGGTCGTCGACGCCGTCGACATCCCGGTCATCGGGGCCGGCGGCTTCTTCGACGGCCGCGGCCTCGTCGCCGCGCTCGCCTACGGCGCCGAGGGCGTCGCCATGGGCACCCGCTTCCTGCTCACCAGCGACTCGCCGGTCCAGCCGTCGGTGAAGGACGTCTACCTGTCCAAGACGGTCAACGACACCGTGCTGACCCTGCAGGTCGACGGCGTGCCGCAGCGCGTGCTGCGCGCCGGCACGATTGACGAGCTGGAACGCACCTCCGCCGCCGGCCGGCTGCTGCGGGCCGTACGCAACGCCTTCGCCTTCCAGAAGCTGTCCGGCACGCCGTGGGGCGACATGGTCCGCGAGGGCCTGGCCATGCGCAAGGCCCACGACCTGACGTGGAGCCAGGTCGTCATGGCGGCAAACGCTCCGATGCTCTACCGGTCGGCCCTGCTGGAGGGCAGGACCGACCTCGGCGTCATGGCCACCGGCCAGGTCGTCGGACTGATCGACGACGTACCGAGCGTCGCCGAGCTCATCGACCGCATCATCGACGAGGCCACCCGGACCCTCGACCGGCTCGGCGTGCCCGCGCCGGTCGCGTCGACCCCGGCCGGGCACAAGGAGGAGTAGTCATGGGAGCACTGCAGGGACGCGTCGTCGTCGTCACCGGTGCCGGCCGCGGCCTCGGCCGTGAGCACGCCCTGCTCGCCGCCGCCGAAGGCGCCTCGGTCGTCGTCGCCGACACCGGCGCCGCCGCCGACGGCACCGGCAGCGACCCCTCTGTCGTCGAGGCCGTCGCCGCCGAGATCACGAACGCCGGCGGGCGGGCCGTGGCCAGCACCGCGGACGTCGCCACCACCGAGGGCGCCCGCGAGCTGCTCGCGCTCGCCCGCGACACCTACGGACGCGTCGACGGCCTCGTCAACAACGCCGGCATCCTGCGGGACCGGATGTTCGTCAACATGAGCGAGGACGACTGGGACGCGGTCATCCGTGGCCAGCTCCGCGCGACGTTCGCGCCGTGCCGGGTGTTCGCCGACCACTGGCGCACCGAGTCCAAGGCCGGCAACCAGCCGGTCGCCTCGATCGTCAACGTCTCGTCGACCTCGGGCATCATCGGCGCCGTCGGGCAGACGAACTACGGCGCGGGCAAGGCCGGCATCGCCGCCCTCACCGTCATTCTCGCCCAGGAGATCAGCCGCTACGGCGTACGCGTCAACGCGATCGTCCCGGTCGCGCGTACCCGGATGACCCAGGACCTGCCCGGCATCGGCGAGATGGTCGCCGCCCCGGCCGACCCCGCCGTGTTCGACGTCTACCACCCGGGCAACGTCTCCCCGCTCGTCGCCTGGCTGCTCACCGCCGACGTGCCGGTGACCGGCGAGGTGTACTACGCCAAGGGCGGCGAGATCCGCCGCTGCGCGCCGTGGAGTTACGACTGGACGATCGACAAGGGTGCCCGCTGGACCGTCGAGGAGATCGCGAAGGAGATGGCCGCCCGTGTCTGACACCGGTCACACCGACGTCGCCGACTGGGCCGGCCCGGCCCACGGGCTGCTCTCCGGGCGTTCGGTGCTCGTCACCGCCGCGGCCGGCACCGGCATCGGCTTCGCCACGGCGCGCCGCGCCGCGGAGGAAGGCGCGCGTGTCGCCGTCAGCGACCGCCATGAGCGCCGCCTCGCCGCGTCGGCCGACGAGATCGAGCGCCTCACCGGGACCCGGCCGCTCGCGGTGCCCTGCGACGTCACCGACCAGGCCCAGCTCGACCACCTCATGGACACCGTCGCCGCCGAGTTCGGCGGCATCGACGTGCTCGTCAACAACGCCGGCCTCGGCGGCACCGCGGCGGTGCAGGACATGACCGACGAACAGTGGGATTCCGTCCTGTCGGTGACCCTGACCTCGACGTTCAAGGCGACCCGGTCGGTGCTGCGGCACATGATCCCGGCGGGCAGGGGGGTCATCGTGAACAACGCCTCCGTCATCGGCTGGCGCGCCCAGAAGGGGCAGGCGCACTACGCCGCGGCCAAGGCCGGAGTCATGGCGCTGACCCGCTGCGCGGCCCTCGACGTCGCCGAGCACGGCATCCGGGTCAACGCGGTGTCCCCGAGCATCGCGATGCACGCCCATCTGGCCAAGGTGACCAGCGACGAGCTGCTCGCCCAGCTCTCGGCCCAGGAGGCGTTCGGCCGGGCCGCGACGCCGTGGGAGATCGCCAACGTGATCGTCTTCCTTGCCAGTGACTACTCGTCGTACATGACCGGCGAGGTCGTGTCCGTCTCGAGCCAGCACCCGTGACCACCCGCTGCGCGCCGGCGACCGTGCCGGCTCGCAGCGGACCAACGAAAGGAGCACGTCGTGGCCAACCCCGACGCGCAGGGCGTCACCGGCGCCCCCTTCCGGCTCGACGTCGAACGCGGCAAGATCCGCGAGTTCGCGCTGGCCACCGGAGCGGCTGACGCGGACTACCTGCGGGAGGAGAACCCGGTCGTGCAGCCGACGTTCCTCACCACGACGTTCTTCTGGCAGGGCGAGGACTCCAACCCGTGGTCCGCGGTCGAGCTCGACCAGCAGCGCGGCCTGCACGCCGAGCAGCAGTACACCTTCTTCGGCGAGCCGCCCCGCGCCGGCACCCGGCTCACCTGCCAGTCGCGCATCGGCGAGATCTACACCAAGGTGGGGCGTCGCGGCGGGGAGATGACGTTCGCCGTGATGTACACCGACTTCCACGACGAGACCGGGCGTCTCGTCGCCCGCGCCAAGCTCACCGGTGTCGAGACGGCCCGCCCGCCGGCCACCGGGGACGGAGCGTCCGCATGAGCGACACGACGGCCACCGCCGGTCCCCGTACGACAGAGGTCGCCCTGCCCGTCCCGGCGACCCCTCCGGCGCGCACGTACGGCCCGGTGACCCGCACCGACTTCGTCCGCTACCAGGGCGCCTCGGGCGACATGAACCCGATCCACCACGACGAGGTCTTCGCCAAGGCGGCCGGGTTCCCCAGCCCCTTCTCGGTGGGCATGTGGCAGGCCAGCCTGCTCGGCACCTACGCCACCGACTGGCTCGGCGGCCCCAACGTGCGGGACTTCCGCATCCGGTTCCTGGCCCAGGTGTGGCCCGGCGACGTCCTCACCCTCGACGGCGTTCCGCTGCGCACCTACGTGCTCGAAAGCGAGGACGGCCGTGAGGGCCGCGTCGACGTCGAGCTGACCTGCCGGCGGCAGAGCGGCGACAAGGCCGTCACCGCGTGGGCGACATTCGTGCTGCCCCTCGACGTCGCCGTCGAGGCCGGCGAGCGGCCCGAGACCACCGAGGAGCAGGGATGAACCCCACGAGCCACCCGTCGGTGACGACGACCGTGCACGCCGACGGGATCGCCGAGATCGTCGTGGACAACCCGCCGGTCAACGCGCTGCCGGTGGCCGGCTGGTTCGCGCTCGCCGCCGCCCTCGACGCCGCCGGCGCCGACGAGTCGGTGCGGGTCGTGCTGCTGCGCGCCGAGGGCCGCGGCTTCAACGCCGGCGTCGACATCAAGGAGATGCAGCACACCGACGGCTTCACCGCGCTGCTCGGCGCCAACCGCGGCTGCTACGCCGCGTTCAAGGCCGTCTACGAGTGCCCCGTCCCGGTCGTCACCGCCGTCCACGGCTTCTGCCTCGGTGGCGGCATCGGCCTGGTCGGCAACTCCGACGTCATCGTCGCCTCCGACGACGCCACGTTCGGCCTGCCCGAGGTGGACCGCGGCGCCCTCGGCGCGGCCACCCACCTGTCCCGGATGGTGCCCCAGCACCGGATGCGCGCCATGGTCTACACCTCGGCCACCGCCACCGCCCAGGAGCTGCACGCGTACGGCTCGGTGCACAGCGTCGTACCCCGGGAGCGGTTGCGCGCGACGGCGCTCGCCGTCGCGACCAGCATCGCCGAGAAGGACCCCACGGTGATCCGCGCCGCCAAGGCCTCGCTCAACGGCATCGACCTGTGGGACGTCAACCGCAGCTACCGCTTCGAGCAGGGCTTCACCTTCGAGCTCAACCTCACCGGGGTCGCCGACCGGATCCGCGACGAGTTCGCCGGCACCGACAAGGCGGCGCGCCCGGGCAGCGAGGGCTGAGCCGTGCGGTCGATGGTGGTGCGCGAGCTCGGCGGTCCCGAGGTGCTCACGGTCACCGACGGGCCGCAGCCGCAGCCCGGAACGGGGCAGGTGCTCGTCGACGTCGCCGGCGCCGGGGTGAACTTTCCCGACGGCCTCATCGTCGCCGGCACCTACCAGACCAAGCCGGAGCTGCCGTTCGTGCCCGGCTGCGAGGTCGCCGGCACGGTCGCGGCGCTCGGCGACGGGGTGACCGGCCCGCCCGTCGGCACCCGCGTCGTCGGCTTCTGCGGCATCGGCGGCTACGCCACGCAGGTGCTCGTCGACGCGCGCATGGTCCACCCGTTGCCCGACGGCGTCGACCTCGTCGAGGCGAGCACGATTCCCGTGGTCTACGGCACGTCCTACCACGGCCTCGTCGACCGGGCCCGCCTCGCCGCCGGCGAGACGCTGCTCGTGCTCGGCGCCTCCGGTGGCGTCGGCCTCACCGCCGTGCAGATCGGCAAGGCCCTCGGCGCGACGGTGATCGCGGCCGCGTCGAGCGAGGACAAGCGTGAGCTGTGCCTGACGCACGGCGCCGACCACGCCATCGGCTACGACGACCTGACAGCGACGGTGCGCGCGCTGACCGGCGACGCCGGCGCCGACGTCGTCTACGACCCCGTCGGTGGCGACGCCGCCACCGCGGCGCTGCGCGCCCTCGCGTGGGCCGGGAGGTTCCTCACCGTCGGCTACGCGGCGGGCACGATCCCGCAGGTCAAGCTGAACCGGCTGCTGCTCACCGAGGGCGCGGTGCTGGGGGTCCTCTGGGGTGCCTGGGCAAGGCGTGACCCGGCGGCGAACGCCGCCAACATGACGACGGTGCTGGAGTGGATCGCCGCCGGCCGGCTGAGGCCGCACGTCAGCGAGGTCTTCCCGCTGGAGGAGGCCGCCCGCGCGCTCGGCACGGTGCTGAACCGTGGCGCTCGCGGCAAGATCGCCCTCCGCACGAGCACAGGCAAGGAGTGACGGTGGCTGACGCGACCGACCTGACCCGGATGGACCTCGGCCCCGGCCCGCGCGCGAGCGAACTGCTCGCGACGTTGCGCACGTTCATGACCGAGCACGTCTACCCCGCCGAGAAGGTGTACGCCGCCCAGCTCGCCGCCGCGGCCCGCGAGAACGGCGGGGTGTCCCACGTCCTGCCGCCGGTCGTCGAGGAGCTGAAGGCGACGGCGCGCACGCTGGGGCTGTGGAACCTCTTCCTGCCCGACCTGTCCGGCCTCACCAACGTCGAGTACGCCTACCTGGCCGAGGAGACCGGACGCTCGCCCTACCTGGCCCCCGAGGCGATGAACTGTGCCGCGCCGGACACCGGCAACATGGAGCTGCTGCACATGTTCGGCACGCCCGAGCAGAAGCAGCGGTGGCTCGCCCCGTTGCTCGACGGCACGATGCGCTCCGGCTTCTCGATGACCGAGCCGGACGTGGCCTCCTCCGACGCGCGCAACATCGCCACCTCGATCGTGCGTGACGGCGACGAGTACGTCATCAACGGACGCAAGTGGTGGACGACCGGGGCCGCGGACCCGCGCTGCGCCATCCTCGTGCTGATGGGCAAGACGGACCCGGAGGCGGCCGTCTACCGGCAGCAGTCCATGATCCTCGTACCGGTCGACACCCCCGGGGTGACGATTCTGCGCTCGCTGCCGATCTTCGGTTACCACGACCAGCACGGCCACTGCGAGATCCGGTTCGACGACGTGCGGGTGCCGGTGACGAACCTGCTCGGCGCCGAGGGCGAGGGTTTCGCCATCGCCCAGGCCCGCCTCGGCCCGGGCCGCATCCACCACGCGATGCGCTGCGTCGGCATGGCCGAGCGGGGCCTCGAGCTGATGGTGCGCCGGACGACGGCCCGCGAGGCGTTCGGCGGTCCGATCTCCGACCAGGGCGTGGTGCGGAACTGGATCGCCGAGTCCCGCATGGAGATCGAGCAGGCGCGCCTGCTCGTGCTCAAGGCGGCGTGGCTCATCGACCAGGTCGGGATCCAGGGCGCCGCGACCGAGATCGCCGCGATCAAGGTCGTCGCGCCCCGGGTCGCCCGCAACGTGCTGGACCGTTCGATCCAGGCGCACGGCGGCGGTGGGGTCACCGACGACTTCCCGATCGCCCGGATGTGGGCGAGCGCCCGCATCCTCGGCATCGCCGACGGCCCGGACGAGGTGCACCTGCGCACGGTGGCGCGTACGCAACTGCGTCGCTACCGCGACACGCCGACGACGGTTTCCGCCGGGACGGGACGGGACTGAGATGGATCTGACCTGGTCGGAGCAGGACGAGCAGTTCCGTGCGGAGGCCCGCGACTGGCTCGCCGCGAACGTACCGCGGCAGCCGCTGCCCTCCGGGGACACCGCGGCGGGCTTCGCCGCCCACCTGGAGTGGGAGCGGGCACTGCACGCGGACCGGTGGTCGGTCGTGTCGTGGCCGCAGGAGTACGGCGGCCGCGAGGCCTCGATCTGGCAGTGGCTCATCTTCGAGGAGGAGTACTACCGGGCCGGCGCGCCGCAGCGGGTGACGCAGAACGGCATCTTCCTGCTGGCCCCGACGATCTTCGAGTTCGGCACCAAGCAGCAGCAGGACGAGCTGCTGCCGCGGATGGCGGCGGCGCAGGACCTGTGGGCCCAGGGCTGGTCCGAGCCGGGCGCGGGCAGCGACCTGGCGGGGATCACGTCCCGGGCGGTGCGGGACGAGCAGGCCGGCGGGTGGCGCCTGAGCGGGCAGAAGACCTGGTCGACCCGGGGCGCGTTCTGCACCCACCTGTTCGGGCTGTTCCGTACCGACCCGCAGGCGCAGCGGCACCGCGGACTGACGTACTTCCTCGTGCCGTTGGACACCCCGGGCGTGACGGTGCGCGGGTTCGACCGGCTCGACGGTGACGAGGGCTTCGCCGACGTGTTCTTCGAGGACGCGTTCGTACCGGACTCGGCGGTCCTCGGCGGCGTCGACCAGGGCTGGTCGGTCGCGATGTCGACGACCGGCTCGGAGCGGGGACTGACGCTGCGCTCACCGGGGCGTTTCCTCAAGGCGGCAGCCGCGCTCGTGGCGCTCGCGGGCGAGCGGGGCGAAGCGGCGACCGACCTGCTCCGCGACCGGGTGGCGCGCTCGTGGATGCAGGCGCACGCCTACCAGCAGTTCACGCTGGCTCAGGTCACCGACATCGTCGAGGGTCGTCCGGCCGGCGCACGTTCGAGCCTCAACAAGGTCTTCTGGTCCGAGCTGGACATCGCGTTGCACGAGACGGCGCTGGAACTGCTCGGCCCGGACGCGCTCGTGGACGGCCCGTGGACCCGCGGCTACCAGTTCTCGCTGTCGGGCCCGATCTACGCGGGCACCAACGAGATCCAGCGCAACATCATCGCCGAGCGCCTGCTCGGTCTGCCGAGGAGGTGATCAGGCGTGCGTTTCGCTCCGAGTGACGAGCAGCGGGAGCTGGAGGCGGTCGTCCGTCAGGTGCTCACCGACCGGTGCCCGCCGCAGACGGTACGCGCCGGAGCCGGATCGGCGCAGGTGGCCGCACTGGCCGAGAGCCTGGCCGGTCTCGGCGTTGCGGGGCTGCTCGTGGCCGAGGACGACGGCGGGCTGGGCCTGGACGAGAACCACCTCGTGTCGGTCTTCGCGCAGATCGGGTACGCCGCCGCGCCGCTGCCGCTCACGGCGACCCTCGCGGTCGCCCCGGCGGTGCTCGCCGCGGGCGCTCCGGACCTGCTGGCGAAGCTCGTCGACGGGGGCCTCACGGTCGGCGTCGACCCTGCGGAGACCGGGCATGTCGCGTTCGGTTCCGGTGTCGACCTGGTGCTGCGTGGCGGCTTCGGTGGGACGGGGCGCATCGAGATTCTCGAGGTGTCCGACGCGGCGGTCTCGACGTCGCCGTCGGTGGACGTCGCGCTGGACCTGACCGGGTACGCAGGCGCGCGGCTCGTGGCGGCGGTGGACGACCCGCAGGTGGTGCGGCTGGCCTGGGAGCGCGGGGTGCTGGCGACCTCGGCCGAGCTCATCGGGCTGTCCCGGCGGATGCTCGACCTCACTGTCGAGCACGTCCGCACCCGGGAGCAGTTCGGGGTGCCGATCGGCAGCTTCCAGGCGGTCAAGCACCACCTCGCCACGGCGCTGCTGCACCTGGAGTTCGCCGTACCGGTGGTGGCGACGGCCGGGTTCGAGGTGGCCGCGGGCCTTCCGGGCCGGCTGCGTTCCCTGGCGACGGCCAAGGCGCTGGCGTCCGAGGCGGCGCACGTCGTGGGCCGGGCCGCCCTGCAGTGCCACGGCGCGATCGGTTACACGACCGAGTACGACCTGCACCTGTTCCTCAAGCGGTCGTGGGCTCTGGAGTCGTCGTGGGGCAACGCCGCCTGGCACCGGGCGGCTCTGCTGGACGACCTCGGTGTCGGCCTGACCGGCGTGCGCCCCGCGTCCTGACCGCCGGCCCCGCACGACGTACACCGACTCGTGAGAAGGAGATCCAGATGAGCGAGACCAGCGGCGTGGACCCGCAGGCGGCGGCGGAGGTCGTCCGGTACGAGACGCGGGGGCCGGTGGCCGTCGTGACGATGAACCGGCCGGAGTACCGCAACGCGCAGAACTCGGCGATGACCTACGCGCTCGACGACGCGTTCTACCGCGCGGCCGCGGACGACGAGGTGAAGGTCATCGTCCTGGCGGGCGCGGGGAAGCACTTCTCGGCCGGCCACGACATCGGTACGCCGGGCCGGGACATCGACTCGTCGTTCGACCGGCGGGCCGGACTGTGGTGGGACCATGTGGGCAAGGCCGGGGCCGACAGCCGGTTCGCCCGGGAGTCCGAGGTGTACCTCGGGATGTGCCGTCGCTGGCGTGAGCTGCCCAAGCCGATGATCGCGATGGTGCAGGGAGCGTGCATCGCCGGGGGCCTCATGCTCGCCTGGTCGTGCGACCTGATCGTCGCCTCGGACGACGCGTTCTTCGCCGATCCGGTCGTCCGCATGGGGATCCCCGGCGTCGAGTACTTCGCCCATCCGTGGGTGATGGGTCCGCGCTTCGCCAAGGAGTTCCTCTTCACCGGCGACCGGATGCCGGCGGCGCGCGCCGCCGAGCTGGGCATGGTCAACCGGGTGGTCGCCAGAGACGAGCTCGAGGCGGAGGTCATGGGGCTCGCCGCACGGATCGCGCAGATGCCGCGTCTGGGTCTCGCGCTGACTAAGAAGGCGGTCAACCAGGCCGAGGACCTCATGGGCCTGCGGGACGGAATGGATTCGGTGTTCGGGCTGCACCACGTCGCGCACGCGCACAATGCCGAGGTGGGCAGTGACTCCCTCGGTGGCCAGGACGCCCGGAGTATGCGTGACGCCGCGAGACAGGAAGGGTGATCGAAGCGATGAATATCGTCGTACTCGTCAAGCAGGTGCCTGATTCGGGCGCGGACCGCAGCCTGCGTTCTGACGACAACACCGTCGACCGCGGTTCGGCGAACAACGTGATCAATGAGATGGACGAGTACGCCATCGAAGAGGCGTTGAAGATCAAGGAAGCGCATGGTGGTGAGGTCACCATCCTGACGATGGGTCCGGACCGGGCGACCGAGTCGATCCGTAAGGCGCTGTCCATGGGCCCGGACAAGGCCGTCCACGTCGTCGATGACGCCCTGCACGGCTCCTGCGCGGTGGCCACCTCGAAGGTCCTCGCCGCCGCGCTCGGGCAGTTGAACGCCGACCTGGTCCTGTGCGGTGCGGAGTCGACCGACGGGCGGGTGCAGGTGATGCCGCACATGATCGCCGAGCGGCTGGGTGTGGCCGCCCTGACCGGCGCGCGGAAGCTGACCGTGGACGGCTCGACGCTGACGGTGGAGCGGCAGACCGAGGAGGGCTACGAGGTGGTGACCGCCTCGACCCCGGCTGTGGTCTCCGTGTGGGACACGATCAACGAGCCGCGGTACCCGTCGTTCAAGGGCATCATGGCGGCGAAGAAGAAGCCGGTGCAGACGCTCTCCCTGGCCGATGTGGGCGTGGCCCCGGCGGAGGTGGGCTTCGACGGCGCCACCAGCGCGGTGGTGGAGCACTCCAAGCGCCCGCCGCGCTCCGGCGGCGAGAAGATCACCGACGAGGGCGACGGCGGCGTGAAGCTGGTCGAGTTCCTCGCCACCGAGAAGTTCGTGTGAGAGGTCGCTGACATGTCTGAGGTTCTCGTCGTCGTCGAAGCCACCCGGGAGTTCGGCGTCAAGAAGGTCACCCTGGAGATGCTCACCCTCGCCCGCGAGCTGGGCACCCCGAGCGCCGTCGTGCTCGGTGGTCCTGGTGCCGCGCAGGCGTTGAGCGGCAAGCTGGGTGAGTACGGGGCGGAGAAGATCTACGCGGCCGAGGGTGAGGAGATCGACGGCTACCTGGTGGCCCCCAAGGCGACTGTGGTCGCCGACCTCGTCGCGCGGGTGCAGCCGGCGGCGGTGCTGCTGGCGTCGTCGCAGGAGGGCAAGGAGATCGCCGCGCGGCTGGCGGTGAAGCTGGACAACGGCATCCTGACCGACGTGGTCGGCCTGGCCGCGGACGGCACCGCCACCCAGGTGGCGTTCGCCGGCTCCACCATCGTCAAGTCCAAGGTCACCAAGGGCCTGCCGCTGGTCACCGTCCGCCCGAACTCGCTGAACCCGGTCCCGGCCGCCGCCACCCCGGCGGTCGAGCAGCTCACCGTGTCGGTCACCGACACCGACAAGCTCGCCAAGGTCGTCGAGCGGGTCGCCGAGCAGAAGGGCTCCCGCCCCGAGCTGACCGAGGCGTCGGTCGTCGTGTCCGGCGGGCGGGGTGTCGGTAACGCGGACAACTTCAAGCTGGTCGAGGAGATGGCCGACCTGCTCGGCGGCGCGGTCGGCGCGTCCCGCGCGGCGGTCGACTCCGGCTACTACCCGCACCAGTTCCAGGTCGGC
The DNA here is from genome assembly GCF_017872985.1 of Micromonospora sp. HB375. Lineage (NCBI taxonomy): Bacteria > Bacillati > Actinomycetota > Actinomycetes > Micromonosporales > Micromonosporaceae > Micromonospora > Micromonospora sp. HB375. Next base: position 2,934,524 of record NZ_JAGGJO010000001.1, read on the forward strand.
CAGACCGGCAAGACGGTCTCTCCGCAGCTGTATGTCGCGCTGGGTATCTCCGGGGCGATCCAGCACCGGGCCGGCATGCAGACCTCGAAGACCATCGTCGCGGTCAACAAGGACGCCGAAGCGCCGATCTTCGAACTCGCCGACTACGGCGTGGTCGGCGACCTGTTCAAGGTCGTCCCCCAGGCCGCCGAGGAGATCCGCAAGCGCAAGTGACACAGTCGTGTCGGTCATGCTCTGGATGGAGGACGGCGAATGGTGGGGGCAGCAGCGATGCGGGTCGAGCCCGATGACGTGACGTCGGACTGGACGCGTCCGGGCGTGTTCGAGGTGGCCGCCGGTGTGTACCGCATTCCGCTGCCGCTACCGCAGGACGGTCTGCGATCGGTGAACGTGTACGCCCTGGCCGGTGACGACGGCCTCGTGCTGGTCGACTCGGGCTGGGCCATCACGGCGGCCCGACAGACACTGGATGCGGCCCTGGCTGCACTGGGCGCGGGCCTTGCGGACGTACGTCGGTTCCTCGTGACGCACGTGCACCGCGACCACTACGCGATGGCGGTGGCCGTACGGCGCGAGTTCGGCACCACGGTGAGCCTCGGCGAGGGTGAGGAACCCTCTATCCGCGAGCTGTCGACTCCGGGCCACCGGCCGATGTCCGAACACTGGCAGGCGCTGATGCGATGCGGTGCGGGCGAGATCGTCGAAGCGCTGCGCGCGCGGGCCGAGTCGGCGCGGCATGATCCGACGGACTGGGCGGCGCCGGACGACTGGTTGGCCGGGGGGACCGACGTCGTCCTGCCGACCAGGACCCTGCGGGTGGTGGCGACCCCTGGACACACCCGTGGGCACGTCGTCTTCCTCGATCGCGACGCGGAGCTGATGTTCACCGGCGACCACGTCCTTCCGCACATCACACCGTCCATCGGCTTCGAGGCGGCGGCCGCGGCGCTGCCACTCGGGGACTACCTGGATTCGTTGCGGCTGGTCCGGTCTCTGCCCGACCAGCGGATGCTGCCGGCGCACGGCCCGGTCGGCCCGAGTGTCCACGCGCGCGTCGACGAACTCCTGCACCATCACGCGAAGCGACTCGACCAGGCGTGCGAGGTCGTGCGTGACGCGACGACGGCTTACGAGGCGGCGGGTCAACTGACCTGGACCAGGCGGGAGCGTGCCTTCGCCGACCTGGACCTGTTCAACCAGATGCTTGCCGTCACCGAGACGGCCGCCCACCTCGACCTGCTGGTGGCGCAGGGGCGGCTGAAGGCTGCCGACGTCGACGGAGTGCGCCGCTACGCCCCGGCGTGACCAGACGGGCTCTTCCGGTCGAAGCCGGACGATCTCCGTCGAGCTGTTCTCGGCGAATTTCCTGCGTCCGCGCAGGGTTTCCGTCCTACTGGTGGCAGCGCCAATCAGCCAGTGCCGACCAGGGAGGGGCTCGATCATGAAGGTCGTCGTCATCGGTGGCAGTGGGCTCATCGGCTCCAAGCTCGTGAAGATCCTCGATGCCCAGGGCCAGGAAGCGGTGGCGGCGTCGCCGAAGACCGGCGTGAACACGCTGACCGGCGAAGGAGTGGCGGAGGCGCTGACCGGCGCCGGCGCCGTCGTCGACGTGTCGAACTCGCCGTCGCTGGCGGGCAGCGCCGCGTTGGAGTTCTTCGAGACGTCCACGCGCAACCTTCTCGCCGCCGCCGCGGACGCCGGGGTGGGTCACTACGTGGCGCTGTCCGTAGTAGGTTCCGAACGGCTTCCGGACAGCGGATACATGCGGGCGAAGGTCGCCCAGGGGAAGCTCATCGCGGCGTCCGGGCTCCCGTACTCGCTGGTGCACGCCACCCAGTTCTTCGAGTTCCTCCAGGGCATCGTCGACGCCGCCACGGACGGCGACACCGTGCACCTCGCGCCGGTGCTCATCCAGCCGATGGCAGCGGACGACGTCGCCGCCGCAGTGGCCGAGGTCGTGGTCGGCGCGCCGACGTACGCCGTGGTCGAGGTCGGCGGCCCGGAGCAGTTCCGCCTCGACGAACTGGGACGATCCGTCCTCGACGCTCAGCGGGATACTCGTTCGGTGGTGGGTGATCCCGGCGCCCGCTATTTCGGTGCCGCGGTGGCCGAACGCTCGCTGATTCCCGCCGACGGCGCCCGCATCGCCGGTACGCGCCTGGACGAGTGGCGAACACGGACGAGTAACGGTCAGTGAACCGGCGCGCTACGTGGGACTGAGGGTGCGTTCACGTGGGCGCGGAGGGCCGGTGCGCCAACAGAAGTGGGACCGGCTCAGCGCGGTGAGTTCCAGTGCCGGAACAGCTTCTGCACCTCCGCGTGCCAGCGGACCGCGCCGTCGATCCAGCCGGAGCCTGGCTGACCAGTGGTGGCATTGACGACCAGCGCAGGTAGGGAAGGCTCTCCGGCGGCGGTGCACTCCTCGGCCACCCGGGCCAGAACGTGGCGCATCTGGTTGCGGAGATCCACGCCGGCCATGCCGATCGCCTGGCCCAGTTCGCCGTAGGTCAGCAGCGACCGTCGCATCGCGGCGATGATCAGTGCGGCACGTGCCATCCGGACCCACTGTTCCCGTTGCTCGCTCGGCATGCCCGCCAGCGTGGCACCCGCATATATCGTGATCGACCCTTCGAACGGGTCGCCGTGGGCGGCCGTACGGGCAGATCGGCGTCGCCCGTGACCTGCCGAGGACATCGCCGCTCCGCTTCTGCGCCGTAGTCCGGCCCAGATGCCGATACCCGATGCCGCTGTCGTGCGACAGACCGAGGAGGCACTCGCATCGGCAGAGCGAGCCGGAGGCTCGCCAAGCATCACGTGAGACGCATCCCTTTGGACGTGGCGTTTTCGATTCGTTGCCGCTGGCGACCGCTTCCTGGACGTCGTTCGTTCCAGGTGCTGGCGGCTATTCTGAGCGCAAGGCGTTCCGGTAGCTGCGGGACCCTACGCTCGGGTGTCACTTCGCAGCCGTGAACGTTCAGCCAGTTCGTAGTTCCACTGTTCGGTGGAACGTAAGGGACCGCGGCGGTGTCGACAATCGTTTGTACGCCCTCCCATTGGAGTTGCCGTGCAGCAGACGCCCGATCCGCCGGATCCGTTCGTTAATCCGCTTGGAACCGACGTGGCGACGCCTTCAGGGCGACCCCCGGCGCAGTATGCGGCCAGGGCTCCCGGGAAGGGCATGAGGGTAGGGATCGTCCTGTCGGTGGCAGTTGTCGGTGGTCTCTTCCTTTGCTGCATCGGCGGAGGTGCTCTCTCCGCTGTCGGCCTTCTCCTCGGCGGGGCGTCACCTTCGCAACCTGCCCCAGCCTCCCCTACCATCGAGCGAACGCCAGCACCGAGTACGCGCACGCCCGAGCCGGTTCGCACCACCGCTCTGCCTACCCCGTCGGCCACGCCGCCTTCCACGCCACCGGTAGGGGCGAGTCGCCCAGCGAGTACAAGGCAAGTGCTGCCTGCCTACGACATCTTCGAGCGCCGAGACGTCAGTTCCGGCTCCGGCGCTCGCCGTCTAGCCCTGCGGGTGGAACTGCACGTCTACCCCGTCAGCGTTCAGCAGGTCATCGACGTCGCGACACGTATCGTGGAGAACCACAGAGGGCAGGGATGGCAGGCGCTGTCGATCGTGATCACATACGACCGACGTGAGGTGTCGCCCAGTTACGCGGCGTTCGAATGGGCGCCTGAGGGGCGTTGGGCGGACGCCGCCAAAGGGGACGCCGCCTCTTGGCAGGGCTACCAGCTCCACCAGGCCATCGTCCGCGACAAGCTGAGCCAGCCGGACAAGTGTCGAGTCCCGTCCGCGCAGGCATACGGGCTCAGCGGGGAGTTCAACCAAGCAACACAGGACAATGTCGAGGTCAGCGAGGGAGCGGTGCTGGCGGATATCGCCAAACGACATCGCATCTCGACCACTCGCGCTGAGGAGTTGGTCTTGACCGTCGAGGACTGGACGATGTGCTGACTCGTCCAGGTCATCCTGATCACCAGTAGGCGGAGTCGACCGGCGCATCAAAGCGCCTGGATGTACGGTCCTTCGTCATGAGCTATGACCTGATCTTCGTACCCCGAGGCGACGACCAGTCCTGGGAGGACGCCCTGGAGGCGGCGGCGGAGGCCGACAGCGACGAGCGTCCGCGCGCCGAGGCGTGGAACCGGATCGTGGCGGCGGCGCGGCAGGTGCTCGGTGAGGTCTCCGTGTTCGAGGGGGCCGACAACTACGAGCTGACGCACGAGCCGACCGGCGTCCAGGTCAGCTACTACGCGGACGAGGTCAGTGTCACCGTGCCGTACTGGTACCGGGGCGGTGACGCCCGGGCCGTCGTCGCGGCGGTGCACCGGCTCGGCGCGGTCGTCGAGGCGGTCACCGGTCTGTCCGGCTACGACCCTCAGGTGGAGCTGCCGTTGGCCGAGGCCGCCGCGCGGCCGGAGCTGGCCGTCGCGGCCTTCGACGAGGTCGCCGAGTCCTTCGCGAGGCGCGGGATCTCCAGTCCTAGCAACGGCTGAACGCCTGCCTGCACGTCGGCAGGTCGCAGTGGCGGGGCGCTGTCGGATCGGCTGCGGCGTGCGACGCTCGTGGCGTGCGTACCGTCTTCGTCTTCCCGGCCATGGCGCAGGCCGCCGTCGTCGCCCTGCTCGACCGGCTGTCGCCGGATCAGAGACATCCGTGGCTGGTGGACGGATGCCTGTACCCGGATCTGACCGGCGAGGACGAGCACCTGTACGCGGACTGGGAGCCGGCGGCGGTGCGGGCCCTGAGCCGCGCCCGCGGTGACCGGCCCAGGTGGGCGGTGCAGGTCGACGCCTCGGGCCGGGTCGACGGGACGGTGGAGGTCCGTCGCCTGACGTTGACGCTGCTCGGTCGGGGCGGCGTCGCGATGGACGACTACTCCGACCATGTCTGGACGGCGGAGCAGATCGCGGCCGACGCGACTGTGGACGGGCTGCGCTTCTTCGACTTCAGAGGCCACTACGAGCGGAACAGGCTCGCCCGGTAGCCGGCCGACAGGAATGTCAGAAGAGCAGCACGAGTTCCTGGGCCAGCATGTCGGTCCAGGTGCGCCGGGTGAAGTTGCAGCCGGTGTGTTCCACGAACTGCCGCAGCGTGCGTACCGGGCCGATGCCGAGCCGGTCGACCGGCGGCGTGTGCAGCATGTAGAGCACCCGCCGGCGGCTCAGCTCCTCGTAGCGGGCCCAGTCGGACTCGACGTGGTCGCTCCAGTGCCGCGGCTTGTCCTGGCGGATGTAGTAGTGCCACGCCAGCACCTCGGTGGGATGGAACAGGTCGTAGCCCCACGTGTAGGCGCGCAACGCCAGGGTGATCTCCTCACCGTGGAAGTAGATGCCCGGGTCGTACGGCACCTCGACGGCGAACGAGCCGGGCGCGAAGAGGAAACCGGCGGCCAGGAACAGCGCCGGTTTGGGTGGTACGCCGGGCGCCGCCCCCTCGATGGGACGCTGACCGAAGACCGGTATGCCGAACGCCGTCCAGTCGGTGACGACGATCTCGGCCGGCACGCCGTCGCCGGTGAACTCCCGCTCGGGCTCGTAACTCGCCGGGTACGCGGTCAGGACCGGCTTCGCCGCGCCGGTCTCCCGCGCCATCCGGATCAGCCGCGTGTCCCAGTCCGGCGCGAACCGGGTGTGGCTGTCGACCTGCAACAGCCAGTCCTCACCGCGGTACCGCTGGAACGTCTGGTCGCGTGCCCAGCAGGCGCCCCGGCTGTCGCGGGCGTCGTACTCCTGGACGTCCACGCCGGGCAGGTCCCGGATGGCGGAGATGTCCTCGTCGCCGAGGTGCTGCCAGCAGACCGCGACGCGGACGTCCTGTGGGCGCGCCGCCTTCGCCAGGCAGTCCAGCACCGTCGGCACCAGTTCCCGGTCCCGGTACGACGCGATCGCCACGAAGATCGTCATGCGTCCGGCGCCGCCGGCACGAGGGCGTACGACTGGAACAGCAGGGCCAGCGCGCGGTGCTCGTCGGCGGGATCGGTGACCGGCAGCAGATCCCCGCGCGAGCGGATGTGGGCCAGCAGGTCCGGTTCCGGCGCCAGCCCGTACGCCTGCAGGTAGTAGGCGACCGACTCGGGCCACAGCCAGCGGCCGTCCGTGCGGTAGGTCATCGGCACGACCCGGCCGCGTTCGGGCCGGACCACGTCCGGTCCCCGCGCGGTGGTGGCCAGCACCGGGGTGCCCGCGTCGAGGTACGCGGCCACCCGGGCCAGTTCCGGGCCCGACAGCCGCTCCCGGTCGGGCGCGAAGCGGGCCCCGTCGTCGTCCACCTCGTCGTGGACCCGGGCGATCCGCAGTGGCTCGGCGTCCCGGTCGGCCCAGAGCAGCGCGCCGGATGCGCGGGCCGCCGCGGCGTACGGCGGAAGCTTGTCACCGGAGCGGTACACCTCGACCAGCGGCGCGGTGAGCCCGGCCCCGGCGAGCGCCCGCATCACGTTCGCCGCCGTCACCGCCTGCGGCCCGTTCGCCTCCAGCACGTACACCGGCGCGGGCGGGATCACCGAGGCCGCCCACTCCGGGGCGATCCGCCACGCGCGCCACAGCGCCACGGCGTCGGGCTGCCGCCGGACCGCCGCGACGGCGACCCGGTCGGTGTCGTCCATCAGGCCCTCGCGGCCGGTGAGGTCCGCCAGCGGCGGCACCCGTCCACCGAAGACACGCGGATCGGGTACGGCCGAGGCGAACGTGAACGCCAGGTCGAGGGCCCCGGGCGGCTCGGGCAGGGCCACCGTGCCGGTGTCGGCGAGCCGCAGCCGCGCCTCGGCCAGCATCGCGTCGGGGACCTGCCCGCCGAGGCGCAGCAGCGCGATGTGCAGCTGCTCCTGCTCCGTCATTCCCGGCCTCCTCGCGTCCTCGTCGGCGGCGCTCGGCGCATTCGACCACGCCGGGTGCCGTGGGCGCCGGTCCGGCCGGACGGTCGTGCCCTAAGGACACCCCGACCGAAGCCGTTCGTGCATCAGCGCGGCCAGCCGGCGCGTACCAGGGCGGCGAGCGCCCGGTGCACGGCGACCGCGTCGGCCGGCGGCCCCGGCTCGGCCCGGCGCAGCCGCAGGTGCCGGCGCAGGCCCTCGTCGGCCAGCGCGCCCTCGTCGAGCACCCGGTCGGCCAGGTCGGCCGGCCAGATCCACGCGCCGTCGGTGCGCAGGCGTGCGGTCAGCGCGGGGGCGGACCGCAGGTAGGTGACGAACGGCGCGATCTCGTCGTCGTCCAGTGGGAGCTGCCCGTCTCCGTCGGCGGCCACCCGGACCTCGCCGGGTGGCCGCGGGGCCCAGATCAGCGCCGACCGGGACCGGGCCGCCCACTGGTACGCGGGCAGCGGCAGGCCGGGCCGGTAGACCTCGACCGGCCCGGCGTGACCGGCGGCGGCGAGCGCCCGCTGTCCCCGGTCGGCGACGTCGGGCAGCTCGTCGTCGGGCAGTGTCGCCTCGACCAGGTAGACGCGCACGGCGCTCGCCGTGTCGCCCGGCCCGGCGGTGATCCGCCAGCAGCGCCACACCCCGGCGGTGTGCGCCGGGTCCAGCACGTCGAGCAGGGCCCGGTCGAGGTCGTCCACGTTTCCGCCCGCAGTCTCGTCCACGACGAGCGGCGCGGCGGTCGCGTACAGCGGCAGGTCGGCCGGCGGGAACGGGACGAACGGGGTGCGCGGCTCGGTGTCCACGTCCTCGTCGGCCGCCGGGTCCGGCGGCAACGGTGTGTCCGGTGGCAGCAGCGCGGCCAGCGCCGTGATCTCCGCCGCGGACTGCGGGAACGCGCCGAGCAGCCGGGCCGCGCAGGCGCCGCGGTCGCCGTCGGCGAGCAGCGCGCGCAGTGCGACGAGGTCGTCGTCCGGGATGCGGCCCGCGGCGCGCAGCAGGAGCAGGTGCAGCGTCCCGGCGCTCACGGCGCCGCCTCGCGCAGGAAGGCGGCGGACAGGCGGGCCGGCGCCGGGCCGCCCGGGTTGACCAGCGCGTCGTACGCGCCGGCCGCGGTGGCCAGTTCCGTCAGGTCGAGCAGCCGCCAGCCGGGCGCCGGCACCCGCTCCCGGTGTGCCGCGCTCGTGGTGACCACCACGCAGCTCCCGTCCTCGGGATCGGGCACGACGAGTGGCCGCCCGTCGCCGTTCGTCGCCAGGTGGAACGTGGCGTCCCGCAGGACCGCGAGCAGGTCCGCCGGCTCGGCCTCGCCGGCCGCGGTCAGGCGCAGCAGGGCGTCGGCCGGGTCGGTGGGGGAGTCCGGGAAGCGGGGACGGTACTCCGGGTTGCTCCGGAACCGGCCGACCTCGCCGTCCGGGCCGACCGGCCACATCCCGACGACCGCCTCGAACGGCGGCTCGTCGTCCTCGCCGTCGGTCCACTCCGGATCGAGCAGCAGAAGGAACTCGGCGTCGCTCACCCGGCGGCCTCCTCGTCGGCGGGCAGCAGGGCGTGCCAGACGATCGCGGCGGCCAGCCGTACCGGCTCGGGACCGTCCGGGTCGACGAGCAGGTCGATGCCGTCGGGCAGCAGTTCGGCGAGCTCGGCCAGCTCGACCGGGCGCCACAGCGGGGCGAACGTGTCCGCGCGCGTGGCCGCCGAGGTGGCCACCACCACGCAGGGCATGTCGTCGAAGGAGCGCACGACCAGCGGCCGGCCGTCGCCGTTCATCGCGAGGTCGAGCCGGGCGTCGCGCAGCGCCGACCCGATCCGCTCCACCGGTTCGTCGCCGCGCATCATCCGGTGCAGCAGATCGGCCAGCGGTGGTCCGGGCGGGGAAGGCCGGTCCGTCATTGTTCCTCCAGGTGGCGGGCGGTCCGCCGCGACAGTCGTGCCGGTCGCGGCGGACCGTCCGGGCTCAGGCGAACGGGTCCGGCGCGGCCGGAACCGGCACCGGGGGCAGGCCCTCCCGTTCGGCGTACTCGTTGAGCCACCGCTCCAGCGGCGGGCCGGACGGGGCCACCCAGGGCTCGGCGCCGTTCTTCGGCACGACGAGCGGGCCCACCGCGAGCGTGTCCATGATGCTGCCGGTCTCGGTGGCCCGGACCGTGTTGAACGGGTACACCCAGCACCAGGCGTACTCGGCCGGGGCGTCCGGGGCGAGCAGCGTCAGCGGCTGCGCCGGGTTCTCCAGCCGGCGCAGCGCGTCCTGCGCCCGGGTGCGGGCGTCGTCGGCGTCCATCAGGTTGTCCTTGTCTGTCGATGGTGGTCGGGCAGGGTGCCCGCCCCGGCCGCGGTGACGGCCGGGGCGGGCGGTGGGTCAGCGCCGGGGTACGGGGTCACGCTCCAGCCGCATCTGCGAGTCGTCGTCCCCGGCGGGGACGACCCGGCCTGCCGCGTCGTACGCGAACCGCGTCACCGCCTCGCCGGTGCGCCGCTCCACGACCCGGCCGAGCAGGTCGTACGCGTAGTGCGTGACAGCGCCGGTCGCGTCGGTGCGCTCGACGAGCTGCCCGGCGGCGTCGTAGACGTACCGCTGGGTGCGGCCGTCGAAGTCGGTCTCGGACACCATCTGGCCGTTCGGGTCGTACGTGTACGTCCACGTCGCGCCCGCCGGGTTGGTGACCCGGACCAGCCGCAGCTCGGTGTCGTACGCGTACTCGGTGCGGTTGCCCTCGTCGTCGATCTCGGCCGTGACCAGGTCGAACGCGCCGTACTCGCGGATCGTCCGGCGGCCGGTGGCGTCAACCCACTCGACCAGGTTGCCCTCGCCGTCGTAGCGGAACTCCTCGACCGAGCCGTCCGGGTTCTCCCGCCAGGCCAGGTCGCCCTCCAGTGTCCAGCCGAACTCGGTCAGACCGTTGTCGTCCTCGATGCTGAACAGGCGGCCGAGCGCGTCGTAGACGTACTCCGTCTCGCCCTGCCCGGTGCTCACCGAGGTGATCTGCCCGGCCGGGTCGCGCACGACGGCGGTCGGGCCGACGTGCGTGGTCGTGCCCCGGCCGTCGGCGGCCGGCTGCTCGTACCGGACCACCTCGCCTGCGGCGTCCACCTCGGCGACCATCAGGCCGTCCGGGCCGAACTGACGGTTGCGGGTGCTCCCGTCGAAGTCGGTCCAGGACACCGCACGACCGAGGTCGTCGTACGTGGTGGTGGACCGGCTGCCGTCCGGCCGGGTGACCGCGACCAGCCGCCCGAGCGCGTCGTACTCGCTGGAGGTGGTGCGGCCCAGCGGGTCGGTCGTGGACCGCAGGCGGTACGCCTCGTCCCAGACGTTGCGCGTGGTCGCGCCCAGCGCGTCGGTCTCGGCGACCACCTGGAAGCGGTCGTTGAGCTCGTAGACGCGCACCGCGCCGAGCGAGTCGGTCACCACGGTGCGGCCCGGCTGGTAGTCGAACCGGTAGCGCAGGTAGCCGCCCTTGCCGTCGGTGGCGACGCACCGGCCGGCCTCGTCGTAGGTGTACGTGTACCACTCGCCGTTGCGGTCCTCCCAGCGCACGAGCCGCCCGTCGGCGTACGTGAAGCGCTCGGGGTCGCCCGAGGAGTTCGTCACCTCGATCAGGTTCAGGTCACCGTCGTAGCCGAACCGCGACGCCGCCATCAGGTCACCGGCGGCGTTGGGCAGGGAGACCATCGTGATCAGCCCGGCGGACGAGGTGAACGCGATGGTGGCCCCGGTCGACGACAGCAGCTGCGTCGGCGTACCCCGGCGGTCGCGCTGGATCGTCCAGCTGACGCCGCCGTCGGTGACGTCGGTGAGCAGCGACTCGGTGTCCGACGCCGCGGCGAACAGCAGGCTGCGGCCGGACGTCGGATCGGTCAGCAGCCAGCCGCCGCCCACCAGCCGGCGCAGCGGCAGCGTCCGGCCGGTCTCCGGCTGCGCCACCTCGCCCTCGGCGGGCAGCGGGTAGGTGAGCAGCGAGCCGTCGGCGGCCAGGTAGCGGACCTGCTCGCCGTCGACGATGATCCGCTGGTCCAGGGTGGAGGCCCAGGCCCGGCCGAACGACCGGCCCCACCGGTAGTCGGAGCGGTAGGTCCGCTCCAGCGTGAGCCCCGGCAGGACCGCGTCGGTGTGGGTGAGGATCATCCGCCCGGTGGTGACGTCGATCGGGTCACCCACGGTGGGCGTCTGCGCGGTGGTCTTCGCCACCGCCTCGGGCGCCACCCCGGCGAACGTCTCGGTGGTCGGCGAGAAGTCGGCCATGTCGACGTCGGAGTCGGTGTCGCGGACGGACGCCATGTCGACGTCGGAGTCGGTGTCGCGGACGGACGCCATGTCGACGTCGGAGTCGGCGTCGCGGACCGAGGCCATGTCCACGTCCGAGGACGGGGCCGGCTGCGGGTCGCTGGTCCGGATCAGGACGACGGAGCCGTCCGGGCCGATCTGCGGCAGCGTGGCCAGGCCCGGCACCTGCGAGTCCTCGAACGTCACGCGGCCCTGCGAGTCCTTCGACACGTTGACCACGTGGCCGACGGCGCCGGGGCCGTCGGTGCGGAAGCCGACGATGCCGTTGGTGCCGTTCGGCATGGCGCCGAGCGCGTCCATCAGGCCCTGGAGGGTGCCGACCTCCTCGGTGGTGCGGCCCGGGTACTGCTTCTGGATGTCGCTGAGCGCTCTCGGGTGCGTCTGCGGCGGGATCTGGGTGATCAGCCCGGACTGCTTGTAGCTGTCCACGGCCATCGTGAGCGTGACGCAGTCGTTCTGGTTGGCCGCGTCCCGGCCCTGGTGGATCTGCCGCAGGTGCCCCCGGTCCGCGTCGTCGAGCGTCGCCAGGTCGGCGGCGGTGTTCGCGGTGCCGCCGTGCGAGTTGGCCGCCAGGATCCGCAGCGTCGACCCGTTGCTCAGCGGGACGTCGCGGGACAGCGCGTCCCGGAAGGTGTCGAGGATCCGGGACTGCGCCGCCGGGTCACCCTGCGCGGCTGCCAGTTGCTCGGCCAGCGGCGTCGTGGTGTCCGCCGACGGCGTGGCGGAGGCGGCGCCGAGGCTCGCGGGAGCGCTCTGCGGCCCCTGGAAGCCGTACGCCTGACCACCGCCGCGCCGGTGGCTGCCGCCGCCGGGACGGCTCCGGTCCCGCGGGCTGCGTGACCTGTCGCTGCGGTCGTGGCTGCCGCTGGGCTCGCCGTCGACCGCCAACGTGCGGGCCGCGGTTCGCTGCGGCCGGCGTTCACCGGTGATCAGCTGATCGGGCCGGGGACGCTCCGACGGCGGTACGTAGTCCTCCTCGCTGGCGTAGCCACGACGGGCGGGGCCGTACCAGTGACCGACGTCCCCCCAGTAGCGCCGTGCGCGCCCGCTCCGGGCCAGTGAGTGGATCTCCTGGAGCGCGTTCGCCGCCTCGTGCCGCTCCTGGCGGTAGCCACGGGCCTGCTCGGCGAACGCGACAACTGTGGCGAACTCCCGCCCGGCGGCGCTCTCGATGGACTCCAGGGCGGTGAAGCCGCGCAGGTAGTTCGCGATCTGGCCGGCGGTGCGGCGACCGCCGTCGGACTCCGCGCCGATCCGGTCGCCGAGGCCGCTCGTCCCGTCCGGGTGGTTGTACGGGCGGCTGCCGATCATCGGCTCGTTGAAGTGACCCTCGCGGTTGCTGCGGGGACCGGTACGCGGACGGTGACCGGTCCGCGCGTACATGTCGGCGCGGATGCTCTCGAAGCTCTGGTGCGCCGTCGAGGACGTGTCGGCCAGCGCCGTCTGCGGGGCGAAACCGACGGTGTCGAACCAGGCCTGGGCCTGCGCGGTGACCTGACCGACCGGCGTGCTCAACGGCGGCGGCGACGGGGTGTCGCGCTCCACGTACACGTGGGTGACGGTGCCGTCCGCGTTGCGCCTGGTCTCCCGCACCCAGACCGGCATGCCGTACAGCGCGCTCGGCGGGGGCGGCGCCGCGGTCGTGGGCAGGCTGCTGGGCGTCTGCGCGGAGGGAACGGCGAGCGCCGGCTCCACCGCGGCCATCGGGTGGGGCGTAGCCGGGGCCGGCGTGCAACTGGTCAGACCCAGCGGGTCGGCCACGGTCAGCGGGTCGGCGACGTACGCCGTCGGGTTCGGGCCTCCGGTCAGACCGAGCGGGTCGGGGCTGACGTACCGGCCGGTCGCCGGGTCGTAGTAGCGGAACCGGTTGTAGTGCAGGCCGGTCTCGGCGTCGACGTACTGGCCGGGGAAGGCCAGCGGCGTCACGGTGCGGTCCGCGCCGCGTCCCCACAGGTCACCCCGCGACCACCAGCGCAGCCCGCCGCCCGGCTCGACCAGGTGGGTCGGGGTGCCGATGCTGTCGGTGATCACCGCGCGGAGCGTGCCGCCGTCGGTCTGCGCGACCGGCACCGGCGCGTCCGGCCGGTAGTCCCACGTGGTCGTGGTGGTCGCGCCGGTGACGTCGCGGTGCGTCTGCTCCAGCATCAGGTCGCCGGACCAGGCGAAGCACACCTCCTCCAGCACCCGGTCGCCGTCACCGAGGCGCTGCTTGGCGATGCGCCGGCCGAAGCCGTCGTAGCGGTAGCGCCAGCGGTCGCCGCCGGGGGTGACGGCCAGCACCAGCCGGTCCTCGGCGTCCCACTCGAAGCGCCACGCGCCAGCGGCGTCGACCCGGCCGGTGAGGCGGCCCTTCGCGTCGTAGGAGAACGTCGCGTCGTCGGAGCGCACCAGCATCGTGCCGGTGAACTCCCAGCGTCCGCCACCGGCGCCGACCAGGTTGCCGGCCTCGTCGTAGTCGTACCGCTGCGGGACGTCCCCGTCGACGGCCCGGATGCGGCCGGTGTCGTCGGCGGTGAAGGACTGGTCACCGGCGAGCGAGTCGGCGATCGCGGTGACCCGGTCGGCGGCGTCGTAGCTGTAGCGGCGCTCGGCGGCGTCGGCGATCTGCTGCCCGGTGAGCCGGCCCGCCGCGTCGAAGGTCTGCCGCAGCGCGACCAGGCCGCCGACGGTCCGGCCGATCTCCCGGCCGGCGTCGTCGTGCGTGAAGCCGAGCAGGTGCTCCCCGGCGGTCAGGCGCTCCGGGCGGCCGGCGGCGTCGAACGTCCACCGGCTCGACCGGCCCGACGGCGTGGTGCGCGTCGCGACCGCGCCGGAATCGGTGTACGACGTGTGCACCGTCCGGCCGTTGATCGTCTCGGACAGCACCCGGCCCTCGGCGTCCCGGGTGAACCGCACCTGCGCGTCCGGGCTGAGCACGGCCGCGACGTGACCGTCGGCGTCGTACTCGACGCGGGTGACGGCGTCACCGACCCGGCGTTCGACGACCCGGCCCAGCGCGTCCCAGCGGTAGTGGGTGACGGTGCCGGCGGCATCGGTGTGCGCGACCAGCTGTCCCGCGTCGTCGTGCTCGTAGCGCTGGGTACGGCCGTCGAAGTCGGTCTGCCCGCACAGGCGGCCGGCCGCGTCGTACTCGTAGCGCCACGTCCGGCCCGCCGGATTCGTCACCCCGACGAGCCGTAGTTCCGTGTCGTACGTGAACTCGGTGCGGTTCCCCGCCTGGTCCACCCGGGCCGTGGGTAGATCGAAGGGGCCGTACTCGAAGCTCACCGCCCTTCCTGAGGCGTCGATGACGTCCACCAGATTCCCTTCACCGTCGTAGAACCACCGTTGCGTGGAGCCGTCCGGGCGGACCCGCCACGCGAGGTCCCCCTCGGCGGTCCAGCCGTACGTCGTGACCGCCCGGTCCGGGGCCCGGGTCACCCGGACCCGTCCGAGCGCGTCGAACTCGATGCCGCCCGCGGGCGCGGGCCGGGGCGGCGGGACCCGGTGGGTCGAGCCGTCCGGCAGGGTGACCGTGCGCGCTTCGTGGTCGAACCGGGTGACGCGCCCGAGCGGGTCGGTGCGCGACAGCAGCCGGTTCGCCGCGTCCCACTCCTGCCGGGTGGTAGCGCCCAGCGGGTCGACGATCGCGGTGACCTGGCGGCGTTCGTTGATCTCGTACCGGGTCACCTGGCCCAGCGAGTTCGTCACGGACGTGACGCCGTCGTCGTACCGCAGGCGGTAGCGCAGCCAGTCACCGGCGCCGCCGGCCCGCACGCAGCGGCCCGCCTCGTCGTAGTCGTAGCCGAACCACTCGCCATTGCGGTCCTGCCAGCGCACCAGCCGGCCCGCCTCGTCGTAGCGCAGCCGCGTGGCGTGGCCGGAGGAGTTGCGTACCTCGACCAGGTGCCGCCGGTCGTCGTAGCCGAAGGTGGGCAGGTGGAGCGCCTCGGCGGCGGTGTCGCCGGCTGCCCGTACGTGCGCGCCGACGACCAGGCCGCCGGCCAGGTGCGGCACCACGACCACGCCGGAGGTGCAGGTCAGCAGCTCGGGGGTGCCGTCGGCGGCGCGTTCGACGTGCCACCCGACGTCGTCGCTGACCACGTCGCTGAGCCACGAGTCACCGTGCCCGGTGGCCGGGGCGAACAGCAGCCGCCGGCCCGGCTCGGTGAGCAGCCAGCCGCCGCCGGTCAGCCGGCGCAGCGGCCCGCCGGGGCCCAGGACCGGCCGGGCCTCGTCGCCCTCGGCGGGCAGCGGGTACGTGTGGACGGAGCCGTCGGCGGCCAGGAACCGCGCGTGCGTGGCGTCGGTGACGACGCGCTGGTCCAGCGTGGAGGCCCAGGCCGGGCCGAAGCAGCGGCCCTGGCGGTAGTCGGATCGGTGGGTCCGCTCCAGCGTGAGCCCGGGGAGCCGGGCGTCCACCTCGGTGTAGATCACCCGGCCGGTGGCGACGTCGACCGGGTCGCCGACGAGCGGGGTCTGCGCGGTCGGGGTGGCGACGTCCTCGGCCGGCACGTTTTCCGGCGGGACCGGCTCCGGCGGCCGGGTCACCTCGGCCTCGTGCGCGTGGTGGGCGTCCCACCAGGCGCGCTCGGCGTCCGTCACGGCCCGCTCGGCGGCGGCGACGTCCTCCGGATCCGCGTCGGCCCGGGACGTCAGGCCGTCCCGGCGGGCCGTCGTCTCGGACAGCGTCTTCGCCGCGTCGGCGACGGCGAGCGCGGACGCGCGCAGCCCCGGGGGGAGGTCCCGGCCGGTGACGGTGCGGGCCGCCTCCTCGTCCAGCCGGACCACGTAGCCGCCCGGCACCCGGACCTCGGCGCCGCCCCGGTGCTTGCCGGCGGCGTCACGGGAACGCGCCACGAAACGGAACTCGACGTCGTACTCCACCGCCGCGGTGAGCTTGTCGTCCGGGTCGGTGCGCCGGGTCGGCTTGCCGGTCGTGCTGACGGCGACCTTGCCCTCGTCCTTCACCTGGCGGGCCGGGTCGGTGCGGTAGAGCTGCTGCTCGACGAGGGTCGCGGCGTTCACCGCGTTGAAGGCGTCCCGCTCGCCGACCTTGCTCGCGCCGCCCGGATGACCGACGCCGCCGACGACCAGCGGCCCGGCCGTCCTCAGCGCGAACGAATGAGCGCTGGTCTGCTCGTACTCGGTGTCGGCGCTGCGCTTCGCCGAGCCGCCGATCTTCACGGTGGCGTCTGCGCGCAGCAGCTTCGGGCGGGCCACCAGGCGGGCGTCGAGGAACAGGTCGCGGCCCAGCCGGGCCGGCATCGGCAGCGGGAACGCGCCGGCCAGCATGGCCGGCAGCGCCTTCATCCGGGTGACGGTCAGGGCGTCGCGCAGCGCTGCGGTGACGTCGCGGCCGGGTTCGACGCCCGAGGCGACGAGCGCCTGCCGGGCCGCCTCGTGCAGGTCGGGCAGGCGGACCAGGACGTCCTCGACGGCGAAGCGGCCCGGCTCGGGCAGCGGATCGAAGCCGGTGGCGGCGCGCCACACCTGCCGCCCCGCATCGGTGGTCTGCCCGGCGGGTACCGCCGTGACCGGCTCGGAGACGGCCTGCGACCGGCCCGGCGTGGCCGAGTACGTGGTGACGTCGCGGACGGTCTGGATCGACACGCCGTCCTCGGGCAGCCCCTTGCCGGTGACGGTCATGGTCAGCCGGACCGCCCCGCGGAACGTCGGCACCGGCCCGGAGACGGTGAGCGTCTGCTCGTACGTGCGGCCGGCGCGTTCGGTCGCCTTGGTGGCCCGGTTGCCGAGGGCGGCGGTGCCGGTGAGGCCGGCGGCGACGGTGCCGGAGGCCGGGCCGTGCCCGGTGGTCCGGGTGGCGTCGTCCTCGACCCGTTCGGTCTCGGTGCCCTGCGCCCGCGCGGTCAGCGTCACCTGCGCCGCCGTCCGGGAGGTGGTGCGGGTGTGCGCCTCGCCGACGACCGAGCGGTCGGTGACCGACAGCTCGTCGACCACCTCGATGCCGGTGAAGCTCGGCTCGCCCATCGGCTCGGCGGTCAGCGTGATGTGGTAGGTGGAGCCCCGGAAGCGCCGCTCCACCCGGATCGGCTCGCTCCGGCCGCCGTTTAGCGCGTCCGCCAGGTGCAGGTGGGCGGCGCCGAGGAAACCGGAGCTGCCGAGCCCGCGTACCGGGTCGAAGGGGCTGCGGTCCTGGGTGGACGGCAGGATCGCCTGGGCGAGTTCCTCGCCGGCCGCCCGGGCCAGGGCCCGCCGCAGGTGCGGGATGCGGTCGGTGAGGTCGACGTGGGTGGTGGCGCCGCCGATGCCGAACGAGCGTTGCGGTCCGGGCCGGAACGCGGGTTGTTCCGTGTCGTCCGGGGTGCCGGGGTCGGCCGCGGCCTCGTCCTGCCGCTGCTGTTCCTGCCGGACGAGCTCGCGTTCGCGCCGCTGGTGCTCGGCCTGTACGGCCCGCTGGCGCTCCTGCGCCTGAAGCAGCGCCTGCGTGGCCTCGTCGTGCGTCGCGGTCAGCTCGGCGAGCTCGCGCCGGTGCCGCTCCTGCAGCGCGGCGAAGGACTGGTCGACGAGCCGCCGCTCCGCCTCGCCGACCTCGCGGCGCCGGCGTACCCGGTCGACGTAGTCGGAGGCGTCGCGGCGTTCGGTGTGCTGCCGCCGCAGCAGTTTCCCGCGCTCGGTGGCCTGCGCCCGCGCCATCCGGGCGCGCTGCTCGCGCTGGTCGGCGCGGACCGTCTCGGCGTTCTCGGCGTGCCGCAGTTGCAGCCGCACGTCGGCGCTCCGGTGCCGGCGGGCCCGGTCGCGGTCCTGGAGCCGCTTCAGCTCCGCCGGCGTCATCCGCATGACGACAGCGCCCGGCAGGGTGAGCCGCCGGCCGGCGCGGCGGGCCGGGGAGGCAGGCCAGAGGCCCAGCGGAAGCAGGTTGGTGTCGTGCCGCGCCTCGGCGACCACCTCCGCCTCCACGTCGACCCGCACCAGCAGCTCGCGTTCGGGCCGGCCGCCGACGCGCAGCTTCGAGATCCCCGAGACGCTGCGCTCGCTGATCCGGCCCCAGGCGCGCCGCCACGGCGTGACGGACAGGACGACGGCGCCCGCCGGCCGGCCGGTGCTGCCGCCGTGCTCGGCGGCCGGGCCGCTCACCGTGGCGACGCCGGTCGCGGAGAGGCTCAGCTCGACCGAGCGGCCGTGCGTGGTCTTGCGCGCGGTGCCGCTGGCGAAGGTCCGCTTGATCCGGGCGAACTCGTCCGCGTCGTCGAGCACCACCGGGTTCGTCGGTCGCAGCCGTACCCGCACGTCGGCGCGGGCGTCCGCGGCCCGGCGGCCGTGCCACAGGTTGCTCAGCGCCAGCGGTCGGCTGAACAGCTCGGCGTCACCGGTGAGACGCTCCGGCGACAGCTCGTCCGCGACGACTGTGGAGATCCGGCCGTCCTCGGCGGTGTAGATGTCGTCGCCGCTGGCCTCGTGCAGCGTGTCGACCACGGCTTCCTGCAGCCGGCCGGCGCCGACGAAGGACTCCACCCGGCGTCCGTCGAGGTCGTGCGGTCCGCCGGTCATCCGGCTCAGCGGCGGCGGGTACGCGATGGTCTGCTCGTCCCGGACGGCGGGGCCGGGCTCGGGAGCGGGGCGCTGCCGGGAGACCCGCGTCTCGGGGACGAGCATGCGCACGTCGAGGCGGTGGGTGCGGGGGCGCTGCTCGGACGTCGCGACGACGGTGGGCACGTCCCGGCCGTACGCCCCGACGGACAGCTGCCGGCCCGCCTGGTTGACCCGCACGCTGGACCGGGTCGTGACGGTGAGGTCGAGGGTGGCGGCGAACTGGCGCAGCCGTACCCCGGTGGGCTTGCCCTTGTCGTCGAGCGCCGGACAGTGGCTGCTCTCGGCGGCCTGCCGGCCGGTGATCGCGCTCTCGTCGGCGGCGCTCCAGGTGACGGCGGCGCGGGGGCCGCCGAGCATCGCCGAGGCGGCCTGGCCGAGCGGGCCGAGGATGCGCGGCTCCAGGCTGATCTCGGCCGACGTGCTGCGGTCGCGCCCGCCGGTCACAGTGGACCGGGCGTCCTGTTTGGTGTCGGCGCCGATCTTGTCGTGGTCGAGCAGGTCGCCGTCGGACACGTCGCCGAGGGTGCCCCGGATGGTCACCACAGTGACGTGGTCGTGGAACGTGCCGGTGCGGATCAGCGGGATCTTCAGCCCGGGGCCGACGATCCGGTCCGCCAGGTGGCGCAGCTGGTCGGGGGAGAGCTGGGTACGCAGGTCCGCGTCGCGGCTCAGCGCCGCCTGCAGTTGCGGGGTCAGCCCGTCGGCGAGCCGCGGGTCGTCGAAGTGCCGCAGCATCTCGTCCCGGGTGGCCAGGCGGAACCGGTCGTGACCGGGCACCGACCGCACCGCTTCGGCGACCGTCTCGTAGAGCCCCTGGTCGCCGAACCGGGTCAGGTACGCGCCGCCGAACGACTCGCCCCGCTCGATGCGGGCCGGCGCGAAGTGGGTGCGGGCGGCGCCGCGCCGTCCGTGCCATTCCCGGCCGCCCGGGTCGAGCGCGGTGCCCGGCAGCCGGTCGCGGGTGGTCCACTGGAGCGCCTCGACGGAGCCGGCCAGCATCCGCGGCGGACGGCCCAGGACGCGCACCTGGACGCCGTACTCGACGCGGTACCGCACGGCGGGAGCGGTGCCCGTCACGGTCTGCTTTGCGCCGGTCCGCTCGGTGATCGTCCGGCTGACGCCGGACTCCCGGCTGCCGCCGACCCGGGGCGCGACGACCAGGCTGAGCGGCCCTGCGTCCACACCGGGACCGGCGGTGCCCCAGACACCCCACAGCCGCTTGGCGGTGGCGCCGCCGGTGCTCTCGGCGGCGAGCGCGGACGTGTCGACGTGCGTGATGCCGTCGACGCTCTCCACCTGCTCGACGCGGCGGGCGACCAGGCGCACCTCGACCTGCTGGCTGCGGCCCGGGAAGAAGCGCCGCCAGCCGGTGCGCGCGCCGCGCGGCAGCGAACCGGACCGGACCCAGCCGTCGTGCCGGTTCGCCGGGTCGGTGACGACCGTCGTCGGCAGCTTGCCGGCGAACGCCGCGTCGCTGAGCAGCTTCTGCACGGCCGGACGGCCGGGCGCGCCGATGCGGACCAGGTCGCCCATGCCGTCCTCGGCGAGGATCGCCTCGACCTGCTCGAAGAACGTGGCGCCCGGATCGGCCGGGCGGCTGCGTACGCTCTCCACCGCGAACCGGGCCGGCACCGGTCCGTCGAGCGCCGGGCCCGCGGCCGACGGCGCGGTCGCGCCGACCGGACGCAACCCGGTCGGTACGGCGAGAGCGACGGTGCCGGCGGCCTGGACCGGTCCGGTGTCGGGGCGGCCGGGCCGGACGAGCCGGGCGACGAAGCGGATCGGCACTGTCACTTCGGCCAGGTCGCTGACCTTGACCGTGGTGGTGGACGTGTAGGTGCTCTTGTGGGCGGTGGAGTGTTCGGTGGTGGGCGCCGTCGGCACCGAGCCGCCCGCGCCGACGATCACGCCCGGCAGCGCGGTGACAGTCGCCTTCGGCTCGACGTGCCGGTCCCGGGTGTGCCGCAGCGTGTGGGTGAGGTTCTCCCGGGTCTTCGTGGTGACCTTGCGCGGGTCGTCGTGCACCCGGTCAACCGTCAGCCCGTCCCAGTCGAGGACGGCGGTCACCACCAGTTCGGCGGGGCGGCCGCCGACCGTGACCGGGTAGGGGCGGCCCGCGCCGAGGAACTGGTCGATGTCGTCGCGGCTGTCGGCCTCCACCGCGGCGACGACGTCGGCCGGCAGGCGGGGGTCGAGGGTCCGCAGCGCCGCGCCGAGCGCCGCGTCCCGGGTGGCCCGTAGCTGCTCGGCGAGGCCGAGGGTGCGGCTGTCCCGCAGGTAGGCGGGCAGGCGCCGGCGCACCGCCTCGGGTGACGGCAGCGCCACCTCGCCCTCGGTGGTCAGCGCCGTGCCGATCTCCTCGGCGGCGGCCTCGGCCGGGGCCGCCTCGCCCGCTGTGGTCTCGTCGCTGCGGGTCTCCGGCGGCGAGAACGGCGCCAGGCCCGCCGGTCCGGTCTCCACCAGCAGGTCGGCCGGTGGCTCCAGGTCGGAGTCGGCGTCGTCCTGCGGCGTCGTCGCGTCCGGCGCGTCGGCCGGCGCGGGTGACGGGGACCGGGGTGGCACGCCGAGCCGCTCGGCCAGGTCGTAGACGTCGTTGAGTCGCTCCTCCGACCCGGTCAGCGAGTCGTGGGCCTCGTCCATGTGCGACAGCGCGGCCGTGTGCGCGGCGTACGCCCCGGGCGCCCGGGACGCCACGTCGGCGACCAGGCGCTCGGCCTGGGCGGCGATGTCGCGCCGGTCCCGGACCGCGGTGGGCAGGTCACCGAGCGGGGCCAGCTCGGCGGTGATCCGGTCGAGGTCGGCGCGTCGCCGCGCGGTCGCGTTGACCGCCGGGTACGCCCGCAGCAGCGCGTCCGCGAGCGCCAGGTCCCGTCGCGGGCCGGGCGGGAGGCCGAGCGCCGCGGTGGCGTCGGCGGCCGCCCGGGCGGCCTGGTCCGCCCAGTGCCGGGTCTCGGCCCGCAGGGCGGCGAGCCGGTCGTGCCGCTCCCGCAGGAACCGCAGGTCCGCGTCGGCGCGCGCCGCCGTCGACTGCGCCCACGCGGCGTCGTCGCGCAGGTCGCGTACGGTCGCCACCTCGGCGGCCGAGGCGGCGAGCGAGGCGCGTACCCCGGCGTCCCGGTCGCGGATGTGCTCCTCGGTCCGGCCGGCGATCTCGCGCAGCCGCCGCGCGTCGGCCGTGTCCCCGGCCCGGGCCGCCGCGTCGACGCCGGCCCGCGCCAGCTTCGGTGCCTCGTCGGCGCGCTGGTCGAGCTGGAGCTGGCTCTCCGACAGGTCGGCCACCCGGTTCGCCGCGTCGCGGTGCAGCCCGGCGGCGCGCCGGTGCGTGGCGTCGGCCCGGGTGGCGTCGTCGAGGGCCGGAGCGAGCGCGTCGAGCGCCGGCCGGGTCCGGGTCTCGACCTCGGTGGCGTCGGACCGCGCCCAGGCGGAGAGCTGCGCGACGGACCGAGCCGTCCGGTCGGGGTCGACCTGACCGACCGGGGTGTACGCGTCGAGCACGTGCGACAACTCGGTGACGGTGAGCCGGGCGGGGTCGGTGGGTGACGCCTCGAACTCGACGAACCGGGTGTCACCGGTCGGCGGGGTGAGCGCTTCGCCGTCCGGGCCGCGACTGTCGCTGCCGGTGACGATCGCGTGTCCGGTCGACCCGGCCCACACCACGCCGCCAGGCGCGATGATCCTGGTGCCGGGCAGTTCGCGGGCGAGCTGCGCGGCGAAGCCGTCCCGGCGGTCGGTGCCGCTGTCGCAGACGATCAGGACGATCGGGCGTCCCTGCCAGCGGTCGTGGTCCTCGCGGATGCGCGCGGCGAGCTGCGCCGGGGTGATCCGGGCGTCGCCGACCCGGATCGCGTCCGTCTCGCCGTGTCCGAACACGTGGTAGCGGTCGGGCCGGTCCGGGAAGTCCCGGGCGGTGGACCTGGTGGCGCGGTCGCCGGGCGCGGCGAACACCAGGCCGGAGTCGACGGCGCCGCCGGTCGTGGCGCTCGTGGTCGTGGTCGTTGTCGTGGTGGCGGTCGGCGCGAACGTGGCGAGGCCGTCGTCGCCGAACATCCCGAAGTCGCCGGACTCGCTGTCGCTGTCGTCGCCGGTGTCAGCCGCCGGGGGCGGCGGGGGCACGTACGGCGCGTAGGTGACCCCGCCCCACGCGTCGATCGTGCGGACCAGCGCCAGCCGGCCCTGCGGCTTGGCGCCGCGCACCTGATACTCCCGGACCGGGCCGCCCGCCCCGTCGTGCACGGTGAGGTGCACCCGGCTGCCCCGGGCGGCGGCGAACTCGACCACGTCGTGCGCGTTGCCGATCCGCTGCCGTTCGGCGTCGTCGATCGGGGCGCCGCGGCGCTGCGTGCCGGGGTCTGGTGCGAGGGCCGCCCGCACGAAGTGCCCGTTGTCGTACGGGCGCTGCTGCCGCATCGCGGCGGCGTCGTCCAGCACGATCGTGTCCCGGCCCGCCCGCAGGGTGTCGATCCGCAGGGTGTTCGCATCGGCGCCCGGCAGCCCGGCCGCGATCGCGTCGTAGAGGGAGCCGGGCTGCCGGCTGAGCCCACCACGATCGGCGATGGCGGTGGCGGCGGCGAACTCCTGCTGGATGGTCCCCGAGTCGTTCGACGTGGCGACCAGGTGCGCGGCGACGAGGCGCTGGCTGGTCGGCAGGCCCACGGTCCGGGCCGGCTTCGACGGGTCCAGGTCGGGGTCGACGGTGAACTCGCCGCTCGGCTCCGGCGCGGGACCCGCCCCGGGCGGCGGCAGCGAGACGGTGGTGACGAGCCGGTTGTGCGGCTGCGCGCCGAGTTGCTGGAGCTGCTCCGGCGTCAGCGACTCCTGCCACGTGCGCGGCGGCTCGCCCGGGGCACGCGCCACCCCGGCACGGCGGGGCGTCACGTCGGTGGGGGCGGCGAACGGCTTGCCGGCGGCTCTGTCGGGCTTGCGCAGCTCGGCCCGGTACTCCTTGAAGCCGGTGCCCTCGGTGTAGAACAGCTGCCGGTTGGCGTTCGTGGGCACGGCGTGCGACTGGGGCAGGAAGTTACCGGCGGCGAAGTCGGCCGCCAGCCGGGACAGGTCGGTGGGCGTGGCGGCGCCCACGAAGTCCGTCATGAACCCCAGGTCGCGGTCGGGGTGCCTGTTGTTCTGCGACTCGACCTGGACATCGGTGGTGAGGACGTCCGGGGGCAGGCCGGCCGGCGTCGCCGCGCCGTGGGCGACGGCCAGCTCGTCGCCGTACGCCTGGTGCAGGCTCTCGGCCAGCAGGAGGAACTCGGCGCCCGCGTCACCGAACCGGACCTCGGGCCGGCCGAGGACGAGCAGGCCGTCGACGAAGAGGTTCGGCTCCGGCGAGTACGGGAGCATGGGGTGGACGGTGGCCTGCCGGTCCCGGGAGCGCATGTCCTCGTCCACGGCCGTGGCGAAGTCCCGGACGAACTTCTCCTGCCCGGCCTCGGTGGCGAGCTTGCCGAGCCCGCCGTGGACGGCGGCCAGCTTCTGTCGCTCGATCCCGAGTTCCTTGCGCGCCTCCCGGTCGTCGCGCGTGGCGAGTTCGGCGATCCTCGCCTCGTGGTCGCGGGCGCGTCGTTCCAGCCGTTCCCGGGTCCGCCGGACCAGATCCGTGGCGTCGCCGACCCGGTAACCGCCGGAGATCATCAAGGGCCGGGCCGGGGAGTCCGCCTGCTGCCCGGTCGCCTCCGGGTCGAACCGGGTCGCCCGGTCGACGCGGTCGAAGACGTGGGTGCCGTCGGCGACCGTCCGGGCGCCCCGGTCGAAGTCCTGGATCGAGACGTACGGGTAGCGGCGGTCCGCGCCGTCCGGGCCGCCCTGCGCGAGGCCCTGGATCGCGGCCACCGTGTCGGGATCGCGCAGCACCTGGTTGCGGGTGCGGCCGTACGGGAACTTGTCGTTCTTCGTGCCGACCGCGTAGCCGTTCACCGCCACCGGCACGTCGAGGCTCTCGGCGAGCCGGGCGGCCCGGGCGACAGCGTCCCGGAACGCCAGGTCCGGCACCTCGGCGGTGGTGTTGACGCCGAAGACGAACGCGACCCGGGTGCCCGGGGCGAGGCCCTCGGTGACGGCTCGGACCACCTCGGGGATCTGGTCGACGTCGGCGGCCGGGAGCATCGAGTTGACGACGAACCCGATCGGCGCCGCCTCGGTCTTGAGGTCGATCGTCGCCTGCCGGTAGTTGCCCGGGTCGACGTCGCGGGTGTGCCCGGTCAGCTCGTCGAACCGCGCGTTGCGGCCGCCGGGCACCCGTACCGGCTCGAACCGGGCCGGCCGCGTCCGTGGCGGCAGCGCGCCGCGATCGGGCGAGAGCACGTCGTGCCGCAGGCCGGCGATCCGCTCGACGCCGCGGGCCAGCAGCCGCGGCTCGTTGCCGGGCTGCGGCGTGGTGGTCGCCATCAGCGAGTTGTCGTCGCGGACCAGCGCGCGCTCCAGGGCCCGGCCCGGTATCGCGTACTCGTCGCGCAGGCCCAGGAAGTGCCCGATCTCGTGCGCCAGGTCCAGGTCGGACGAATGCGTCGACCAGGCGGTCTGCGTGGTCGGCGACGGAGTGCCGTGCAGCGCGACGACGGCGTGCGCCTCGCCGGGCCGGGTCACGAACTCCACGGTGACGTTCAGCTGGTCGCGGTCACCGATGCGGAAGCCCTGGTTGTAGATCCGGTCGACCGCCTCGGTCACCCGGGTCTCGACCTCGTCCCGGGCGGCGGCGGCCGTGGCGTCGCGCGCGTCCAGGAAGACCTTGACCGTGAAGTCCTGCACGTTCCGGTCGCCGAGGTCGAGCACCCGGTGGTCGTACGCGATGCGGTTGTCGACCGCTTCGAGGCGCAGGCGGGGGCGGCCGGCTGCCGGAAGGGGCAGACCGGCCCGCTCGTAGGAGCGCGCGACCACGTCCGGAACCCGGGTGTCCGGACTCGGGTCGCGGACGATCACGTCGTACGCGCTGGTGTTCGCGATCCGGTGCGGCGCGGTGTCGCGCTGCTCGTGGCGCGCCCGGGCGATCTCGTCGCGGGTCTTGGGTACGTCGAGCCGGGCCGGCGGGGTCCCGGCCGTGCGGGCGGTGGTGTCCACCGGGGGCGCGCCCGGCGCGGCCTCACGCGAGCGGGCCTCCGGGTCCAACTTCAGGCCGGTGACCGTGGCGAGGGCCTGGTCGACCTGGTCGGAGCCGGTCTGGCCGAGGGCCTGCTGCCACCCGTCGAAGTACGTGCGGACGCTGCCGTCGTCGTCCTGGACGAAGTCCCGCACCGTGGCGGGATCGCCGCCGTGCCGCAGGTACTCCGACGCCGCCAATAGCCGGTCGCGGCCTTCGCCGGAGTCGGTCCGGACCGACGCGGGCCCGTGCTCCCACGGCCGGGTGTCACCCGCGGACGCGGTCACCGAGAGCGTGGGCTTGCCCGCCGCGAGGGACTCCTGCCAGGTGTTGGCGCCTTCGGTGACCACGAGCGTGGCGCGGTCGCGGAGCCCGGCCATCTGCTCCGGCGAGACGCGGGGCAGCGCCGCGACGTGGACGTCGGGGTTGCCTGTCGTGAAGCTCCGCCCGGCGTCGCCGACCACCAGGACGACAGTCGGCCGGCCGGGCCGGGCGGCGGCGGCCAGCCGGCCGACCACGTCGCTGTGCTTGGGAGTGGCCTCGGTCATGCCGTAGTAGACGAGCACCACGTCGGTGTCCGGGTTGTCGACCAGATTCGCGAGAGCGTCGGCCCCGGGAACGCCGGTGGCCCTGACTACCTCGGCGGCGGCCGGCGGCGGGGTGGCCGGTGGCCGGCCACGGTAGGTCGGAACACCGGGCAGGATCTCGTCCAGATTCGTGACCGTCCCGTCCGCGCTGCGGAACTGACGGGGGTACTTGTCCCACAGGAACGGCTGGAGCGTGAGCACGTCGTGCTTGCCGTTGTGGGCGTCGCGTAGCCCGCGCTCCCAGTTCTTCTGGAACCACTCCTCCTTCTTCTCCTCGCTCACCTCCGAGCCGTCGTTGTTCTTCGCGTCGACGGCCGGCAGGACGATCAGGGCGGCGCCCGGAGGTAGCGTTTCGGCGCGGACCAGGTCGAGGCGCAGGCCCTGGCCGACTTCCTGAGCGGTTGTCTCCGCCTCTTTCCGGAACGACGGCTGCAGCTCCCGTCGCCAGTCGGGCAGATCGCTGCCGCCGGCGCCGGGCCACTGCCTCTCCTTCCAGTCCCGCTCCTTGCGTAGGTCGTCGGCGGGCGTCTGTATCCGCCCCTCGCCCGGGTCGACGGGCTTCTGCTGCGGACGCATGACGACGTTCATCCCGCCCCGGCGACCGGTCCACTCGCGGTGGAACAGGTCGTACGAGCCCACCGGGCTGTCGAAGTCGGCCTGCCGGCCGAGCTGCCCGGCGTAGTACGGCGTCTTGTTGCTGGGGTAGGTCAGCACCACAGTGCCCTGGTAGCCGGTCGCGGCCAGCCCGTCGAGCATGGCGACCGTCGCCGCCTGGTGGCCCAGGCCCGGGGAGCCCTGGTCGAGGACGTGCACCATCTGGTACTTGTCGGTGAGCGCTCGCCCGATCGCCGTCGGCACGGGCTGCTGCCGGGGTGGCAGTGTGGCAGCGGAGAGGTCCGCCCGCTGTGGGGCGGTGTTCCGGGTCGGCGCTCCGGCCGGCCGCGGCGGGCGGCCGGGCGCGGCCGGTGGTGGCGGAGGGCCGGGCACCCCGGGGGGAGGCGGCGGCACCGGGGCGATGGGTGGCGGTGGTGGCGGGGGCACCGGGGCGACCGGCGGTGGCGGCGGCGGCGGTGGGGGAACCGGAGCGGCCTGCGGTTCTGACGGTGTCGGGGCCGGCGCACGCGACGGGACCTGCGGATTCGGGTACGGGTCCGGCGCCTGCTCGCGCGTCGCCGATGGGATCGGCAGTTCGCGTACCGGTCCCGCGGTCAGCGCGGCGTCGTGGATCGTCGCCAGATCCTCGGCGGTGAGGTAGTCGACCGGCCCGGTCGAGGTCGCGGCCTGCTCCGACGACGTCGGCAGGACGTCGACCTCGAGACCCATCACACCCGAACGGTCCACTGTGGTGAGCAGGTGTTCGTCGGCCTGGTGACCCTCCTTGGCGCCGAGGTAGTGCATCACCTCGTGCACCATCACGCTCAGGCGGTCGCCGGTGTTCCACAGATGCTGGTCGGAGCGGACGCCGGTCTCGGAGGTCACCTCGACCGGCGGGTTGCGGCGCGGATCGGCCTGCCAGTCGCGGGTCATGCCGTCGCGCCACGGCGGCGTGTCGACGATCAGGTCGATGTGCAGCAGCCGCCCGTCGGGCAGCGTGTACCTGTCGTTGACCATCTCGTCGACGGTGCGCTGCACGGCGTCGGCGAAGTCCCGCAGCTCCTGCGGGGACATCCGGTCGTTCTTCGAGACCAGATCCAGGTGTACGTCGAACGACCGGTAGTCGCGTCCGTCGGCGGTGAACTCCCGCGTGGTGAAGTCGATTGTGGTGATCTCGCCGCGCAGCAGGTGCGTGCCGGGGACGACGGTGTCCTTCCACGGGACGTACCGCTCGGTGCGCAGCCGTTGCGGCTCCGCGTTCGCCTTCGCCCGCTGGAACTGCGGGCTCGGCGTGGCCCGGCCGGGCGTTCCGGTAGCCGGGGTGACGGGTTGAGTCGTTCCCGGGTCGCCGGTCCGGGCCGGGCCGGGGTGGGAACCGGCCTGCGCGAGGTCGTCCCGGCCGCCGGTGTGGTCCGCGCCCACCGGGGCGTGGGCGGTCGTCGCACCCTCCACGGTGACGGCTGGACCGTCGGTGGTGACCACCGGCCCGGTCGGTGTGGACGCCGCAGTCGCGGGTGCCGGGGTGGCCGGCGCGTCGATGCCCCCTGCGGGACCGGTCGCCGGTGGCACGCCGACCGCAGCGACCTCGACCGAGACGCCGCCCGCCTGCTCCCGTACCGGTGGCAGCACAGGCGCGGCACCGGTGCTGTCGGTCCGCCCCGCCGCGGGCGTGGCCGCCGACGGCGGGTTCGGCGAGGACGTAGCGGTGGCGGGTGCGGGCGGGGCGGCCGACGGCGTGGCCGGGGAGGACGTAGCGGGGGACGGCGCGGTCGTGGACGGCGTCGGTCCGGCCGGGGCTCCCGGTGGGGAGCCGGAGGTGGCGGGCGGCTGCGTCGCCGACGTCGACGGCGTGGTGGTGTCGAACCCGGGCAGCCCACCACCCGACGTCGAGACGTCCGGTCCGGCCAGGGTGCCGTCGCGCGTCGTCGCGGCGTCGGTGACCACCGTCGCGGGGGCGGCCGAGGGCGCGCCGGTGGCGGTCGACGGGCTTGCGGTCGCAGTACCCGTCGAGTCGCCGCGCGCGGACCTGTCCCCGGTGGAGACCGGGGCCTCCGTCCCGCCGGCCGTGTTGCCGGTCCCGGCGGGGTTGCCGGCGCCCTGGCTGCCGGTGCCGTCGCGACCCGCGCCCTGACCACTCGCGACCGGGCCGTCGGCGCCGCTCTGCCCACCGGCCGTCGCGCTTCCAGCGCCGGTCTGCCCACCGGGGGCCGAACCCGCACCCACCTGGACGCCCGGGCTTCCCGCGCCCTGCTGACCCGGCCCCTGACTACCTGGACCCTGACCGGCGCCGCCCTGACTCCCGGCGCCTTGACCTCCGGAGCCCTGACCCCCGGAGCCCTGGATGCCGCCGACCGAACGGCCCGGACCGGAGTCGCCGACGGCGCCACCGGCGGCGCCGGAGCCGTCGGCGGGCAGCCCACCGACGCCCTGGTTCCCGGCGCCGCCGTGACCTGCGCCCGTCCCGGTGGGGGAGCCGACGGGCGGGGGAACCGGTGGTCCGTCCACGCTCGTCGGCGGCGGCGTGGACGGCGTGGTGGTGAGGCTGTTCGTCTCGATCTTCGGTGGCGCCTTGGCGCCCGCGCCGGGGCCGTAGCTGTTGCCGACCACTGTGGCGTAGTGGTGCGCCATCCCGCCGATCAGCGAGGAGGACATGGTGGCCCACGGGTTGAATCCACCGCCGCCGACCATCATGGTGAACAGGCCCTCGAACAGCGTCTCGGCGAGCGCCGACAACCCTTCCCGGGACAGGATGCTGTCGTTGATCTTCGGGAAGAACTTGCCGCCGATCATCTGCACGCCGCTGACGCCCGCGCCGATGAAGGCGCCACCGGCGAACGAGATCGCCAGGTCCTTGTAGTCGAGGGACTTGCGGTTTCCCTCGATGATCTGGGTCACCTGGGCGGCGGCGCTCTGCCAGAGTTCCTCCAGGCCCTCCTGGAACGCCTCCCAGGCCAGCCGCATCAGCATGTGCCGCAGGCGCTGCCGGAACAGGTCGATCAGAGCCTTGACGATCTCCTGACCGATCTTGATCAGGGCGGGAACCGCCGCCGCGCCGAAGCCGGAGGCCAGCGCGATGGCGATCTCGACGACTTGGGTGAAGGCCGCGATGACGATGTTGTACTGGGTGTTCTCCGAGTCCAGCGCGAAGTTGTACGCCGATCCGCCCAGCGCCAGCGCGATGTTGCCGCCGGCCGGCACGTTCTTGGTGATGCCCACCTGGTACTGCTGGAACGCGTCCATCGCCGGGCCGGACAGGCTGCCGGCCAGCCCGTAGCCGAGGTTGGCGGTGGCGCCCATCCCGTTGAGGATGGTGCTGCTGAGCGCGTACAACTCGTCGCCCATTGCGCGAAGGGCGGTGGGGTCGGCCTTCGGGTACTCCTCACCGACGGCGACGAGGATCAGGTCGTACGCCCACTGCCACTGCGGGTCGTTGGGGATGTGGAAGTCGGGCATGTGCTACCGGCGACGGGTGGTGGGTGGCTCAGGCGCCGGTGATGATCGGCGAGGGCGTGCCGTCCGGCGCGTAGCTCAGGTACAGCGGCTGGTAGCCGGGGACGGTGGGGTCGGCGGCCGGGTTCTCCTTGACGACGAAGAATCGGCCCTGTCCGGGATCGATCTCCCTGCCGTCCGGGGCGGTGACAGGCGTTCCGGCCAGCGGGGTGATCGAGTCGTAGAGGTTCGCGTCCACCCGGGTGCTGCCGTCGGCGAACGGGTTGAGCGCGATCAGCCGGTACCCGTCGGGCAGTGGCCGGCCGCCGACGTGCGCGGTCGCGTACTCCGGCTTGGAGAAGTAGGACGAGATGGCCGGCGTGGCGGCGGTGACCGGGATCAGCGGCTCGGCGGGCTCCACCGGCAGCAGCGGCGTGCCCTGCTGCCGCGGAAGGAGCCCGGCCTGCTCGGGGACCGGCTCGCCGGCCGCCCGGCGGCGGGACAGCAGATGAGGCCGGCGCGGCTCACCCTCCGCGGCAGGCTCCGGCACGTCGCCGGTGACCGCCGCCCGCATCGGGTACGCGGGGCGCCGCAGGCCGTCGAAGTCCTTTGCCAACATCCGGCTCACGTCGGCGGCGGCCTCGTCGGCCTCGCGGTACGCCCGGCCGCTCTCCTTCAGGCCCTCGGCGGTGTAGTGCAGGGTGCCCTTGACGCCGCCGATGATCGCTTCGAGGTTGTCCATGCCCTGCAGGAACTTCTCCGAGAACTCCTTGCCCATGTCGTCGTCGCCCCAGGCGTTGGAGTACCGGGCGCGCAGCGCGATCGCCTGGGCGAGGTAGGACTCGTAGAGCTGGACGTGCGACTCGTACGCCTTGCCGAGCCCTTCCACACCGTCCGGGTCGACCCACAACCGGCCGCCGGGATTGTCGCCGGTCATTCGGGTCCCCGGGTCAGGAGTTCCCGCACGCTCGTCACCATGCGCGGCTCCTTCGGCAGGAACGCGTCGGCGCCGGCCTGGCCCCGGACCAGCTTGTGGGCGTCGACACCGTCCGGCAGCATCGGCGCCAGCACGTCGGCCGCCTGGTTCATGACCTGTTCCTTGGCGTCGGCGTAGGTGTCGAGGACGAGCCGGGTCAGGTCGGCCGTGGTGAGCCGCTTGTGGGCGCCGGTGGGGAACTGGATGTCGGTGAGCACGCCGTTCTGGCCGACGGTGACGCTCACCTCGCGGCGCGGTGACGACGCGGTGGCCGAGAGCGCGCTCATCCGGGCCTGCATCTCCGTGAGGCTGTTGCGCTGCCGCTCGTACTCCTGGAACAGGCCTTCGATGCGCTCGCTGTAGTTCACGACGGACCACTCCCTCGACGTCGCCGTCAAGTGAAGACGGCGCGGCCGTCGCGCCGGAACTCCGGCCGGGCATCAGTGCATGAAAGTGCAACCACTTTTCCCGGCCTCCCGGCCGTCGCCGCCGGGCGCGGGGGCGCTGCCGTGCAATGTTGGGTGACGTTCGGACATGGCGGCGCGACGAAGTTGCGCCCGCACGGGGCGGCGGATCAACACTCTTCCCTGCCACCTTTCCCTGACATGAGGAGTCCGGCCGTGACGATGCCGAGCGTCAGCACCACCGAAGCGGGTATGCAGCGGGCTGCCCAGGAGTTCTCCGACAAGGCCACCGAGTTCACCAGCCAGCTGCGCGCGGTCAACGGGCAGATGGCCGTCCTGATCTCCTCCTGGACCGGCCAGGCGTCGCAGGGCTTCAACCAGGCCATGGACAACTGGGAGAACGCGTTCCAGCGGGTCATCAACGAGCTGCTGAACATGCTCGAGGTCATGGGCGTGACCACCAAGGGCTACCAGGCGGCCGAGGACGAGGCGTCGAGCGTGGCCAGCTCCTTCGGCGCGGCCCTGCCGGGCATCTGAGCCGTACCCCCGATCCCTGATCTCCCGAGAGGACTGACGTGTCCAACTACACCTTCGACTTCGTGCAGGCAGACGCCGTGCTGACCGACATGCACCGCATCAACGGCCAGATCCAGTCGTCGCTGGAGGAGATGGAGCGCACCGTCGAGGCGAGCCTCGCCCAGTGGACCGGTGCCGCCCAGCAGCAGTACCACGTCTCGAAGGCGGCCTGGAACCAGGCGGCCGACTCGATGGTGGGCTACCTGGAGCAGGCCCGGCAGACGCTGCTGCGGATCTCGGACAACTACGGCACCACCGAGCA
Organism: Micromonospora sp. HB375; assembly: GCF_017872985.1. Lineage (NCBI taxonomy): Bacteria > Bacillati > Actinomycetota > Actinomycetes > Micromonosporales > Micromonosporaceae > Micromonospora > Micromonospora sp. HB375. The sequence continues at coordinate 2,967,102 of NZ_JAGGJO010000001.1, forward strand.
GCGTCACGCCATGATCTGGAACGACGTCCGCGGCGGTTGATCCGCCGGGCGGCTGCCGCGGACGCGGCGCGGCAGTCTCCGTCGTCCGTCCCCGGCCCGGTGAGCTAGACGATCCGGGCCGCTGGGGTCTGTGCCTTCGTCCCGCCGCCGTCGACTCTCGAGTGGAGTGATCTCCTTGGCCCGCATTGACTGGGGATACGCCAGCCCCGAAGCCATCGCCGCGATGAACGCCTACGGCATGGGCGACGCCGCCATCGGGAAGCCGGAAGGCACCACTCAGGCGGCGTACGACTCCTGGATGGCCTTCTACAACAAGCACCAGAACCGGCGCACCGGCGTGGATTTCGACAGGTGGAAGGACGAGGTCCGCGCCGAGCACCCGGAGTGGATCGAGGCCCGCGAGTGGTACGACAAGAACATCCTCGACATCGACGGCTGGCGGAACCTCGTCAAGGAGTACAAGGCCAACATCACCGACCCGTCGAACGTGAAGCCGCCCGCGTTCACCGACAAGCCCGACTGGATCGACGAGACGAAGACCCCGACGAACTCGGGCTTCACCCCGCCGGGCATCAGCCCGACGTTCAAGGGTGACACCGCCTCGACCAGCGGCGTGGCCGTGAACACCGCCGTGCTGGAGTGGTTCGCCAACGAGGTGCTGGGCCGGATCACCGGTCCCGGGAACATCCTGCTCACCACCGTGGACCAGTTGAACGCTGTCGACCCGCGGCCCGGGGCCTTCGCCCGCGCGGAGGTGCTGCGGCAGGCGGTGGTCGGGGCGACCGCCCAGGACGGCGGCGTCAAGGGCGACACGAAGGACATGCTCGTCGACATGAACACGGCCCTCCTCGCCGTGCAGCACGCCCTGCTGAAGATGGCCGCCCAGTACAAGAACCTCGAAGAGCTGAACTCGCTGACCACGGAGAAGCTCAACGAGGTCATGGGTGACTCCTTCAAGGGCCTCGACAACCTGAGCACGTACGGCCAGAAGATCATCAAGACCGACGGCAACTAGCGCGGCCGGGCGGTTCTCGCCGCTCGCGAAGAGGGACGGGGCATGGGCAACGGTCTCGGTGAGAGCAAACTCGACGGGTGGAACGACCCCGCGGAGGAGGCAGGGACCTTCCCGCCGAAGGTGATTCCCGTCGGTGACCTGTACGACTACCGGACCTGGGCGACCGAGACCCGGGGCTGGCGCAAGCTCGAGGCCGCGGTCAACGGGGGCGCCGCGGTGTTCAGCGAGGCGGGACTGCAGTACGCCGCCTCCCGCGTCAACGTCGCGTCGGTGGTCGAGGCGGCGCGGGCGTTCCAGGCGACGCAGGACCTGCTGATCTGGCTGGAACAGACCATCCGTACCGCTGTCGCCTCGATGGTCGGTGACGACAAGGCGTGGCAGGGACCCGCGGCCAGCGCGTTCCGCGACAAGATGAACTTCTACGCGGACCTGCTCGGCAAGCAGGCCGAGCACCTCGCCGGCGGCAAGGTCCCGGACTCCGACACCGCGTCGAACGCCATCAACTCCTCCCCGAACCTCACGTCGCTGCCGTCGCAGCTCTACGACGCGGCCAACCACCTCTCCTGGGCCCAGCAGACGATCGCCTACCTGGACGGCGAGTGGGCGAGGATCGCCTCCCAGAACGGCGTCGGCAGCGGCAGCGGCCCGGTGCCGATCAGCGGCACCGAGTACGAGAAGCCGATGGCGCAGCAGATGGCCGAGGTCGTCCACACCGTCGCCGAGCAGTACCGGATCACCACCGACAAGGCGAAGACGGCCGGGGTCACCATGCCGACGCCGAGCATCAGCATGCCTGCGACGTCGCCGTTCCCGACGCCGAACATCACCACGATGAACCTGTCGGCGCCTCCGACGCTCACCCCGCCGGTGTTCACCACGCCCTCCATCGGCGGCATCACCACCGCGCCCCTCACCGCGCCGCCGAACATCACCGTCCCCACGATCACGCCGCCGAACCTCGGCGGCATCGGCGGGCCGGGTCCCGGCCAGGGCCCGGGGACCGTCACCCCGCCGTCGTTCTCCGGCCCGGGCGAGATCGGCGGCCCCACCCCGGGCGGAGGTGGCGTCGGCGGCGGGCTGCCCGGCTTCGACGCCCCGGCGTTCAACGGCCCGGGCGGTATCGGCGGCGGCGGGCTGCCCGGCGGCGGCGTACCGGGCGGGTTCGTCCCCGGGGCGGTGCCGCCGGGGATCAAGCCACCGGGCTCGGCGAATCTCGGCGGCGGCGGTTCGGTGAAGCCGCCGTCGTTCTCCGGCCCGGGCGAGGTCGGCGGTCCGAAGCCCGGAGGCGGAGTCGGCGGGGGCGCCGCCGGCGGCGGGTTCACCCCGCCCGGCGTTCCGGGACTCGGCTCACCCGGCGGCGCCGGCAACGGCGCCGGCGGCAGCCCCGGCCTGCCGGAGAAACCGGACGCGAACGGGCTGCTGGGCAACGGCAAGGACTTCACTCCCGGCGCGATCAGCGGCGTGGACATCCCGGCGGCCCCGGGCGGCGCGGTACCCGGTGGCGGCGGCTTCCAGTCGCCGATGATGCCGGGCATGCCCGGCGCCGGTGCTCCCGGCGCCGGTGGCGGCGGCGCACCCGCCGTTCCCGAGGCGCCGGACGCCAAGGGCCTGGTGGAAGGTGACGCGGCCGACTGGCAGTCGCCCGGGTTCGACGGCGTGCAGGTTCCCGGCGCGCCGTCCGGCGTGTCGTCCGGCGGCGCCGGGCTGGGCGCGCCCATGCCGGCCATGCCCGGCATGCCGGGTCCGGCAGGAGGCGCGAACGGTTCCGGCGCCACCGAGTCGCCCGACGCCCGAGGGCTGGTCAGCGGCGACGCCGACGACTGGCGGCCCGGCGTCGACGCCGGCGTGCCGGACGGGTCCGGGGGCGCGCCGGCCGGTGGCGACGGGCTCGGCGGCGTCGACGGGCCGCAGCTTCCCGCCACGTTGCCAGTGGCCTCGGACGTCGGCGTCGACTCGCCGGTGGCGACGGCGCCGGCCGGCATGCCGATGATGCCCGGAGCGCCAGGCGCCCCCGGCACGGGTGCGCCCGCCGGTGGCGTGCCAAACGTGCCGGACGCCTCCGGGCTGATCGAGGCGGATCCCGGCGACTGGAGCCCGCCGGCCCCGGACACCGGAGCGCCGGATGCGCCGTCGGGCGCGGGAGCCGGTGGCGCGGGACTGGAGACGCCGGTCCAATCCGCGCCGGACGTGCCGCCGCCGGTCGCTGGTGACTCGTCCACCGACGGGGTCGCCGTACCCGAGGTGGTGGTCCTGCCCGGCCGGACGGAGGCGACGCCGGTGGCCGTCGGGACGCTGCCGCCCACGCCCGCCGGAACCACACCCCCGGCCAGGCCCGGCGCGTCCGGTCCGGTCCGGCCCGGCGAGGCCGGCCGGACCCCGGCCGCAGCAGCGGGCTGCTCGCCGGACGCGGACGTCGCGGCGGGGGAGTCGCGCGATGGCGCCGAGCCGCCCACCGGTGAGGCGGGCGGCGGAGAACCGGACGAGGCGCGCCGCAAGACCGGCGGCGGCGTCCCGGTGGCGGACGTCGAGACCGTCGTGCTCCCCGGGACGCTCGGGCCGGCGGCCGCGGGCGCGGTGGCCGGTCTCGCCGGCCGGAGCCCACGGGCGGGCGGCCCCGCCGACTCGGCCCGGGCCGGCACGCTGCGGCGTCGCTCCGGACGCGACGAGGACCGGGAGCCCGCGGAGAGCGCCGACCCCGCCGCCGGGCTGCGCGAGGACGACTCCGTCTGGGGCGGCGACGGCGACACCCGCCACCACCCGGCCGACGACCACGTCCCGCTGGTCCGGCCGGACGAGGACCCGGACGACAAGGCCGGGTGGGACGACCTCAGCGACGCCGACTGGCTGACCGGCGCGCCCGCCGACCAGGGCACGGAAAGGTGAGCATGTCCGAGACACCGGGGCCCCGGCGTGCCGTGTGGCGACGGGTCCCGCCTGCGAAGGCGACCCGGCCGGCCGACGGCACGTCCGACTTCTTCAGCGCCGACCTGGACAAGATGCGCCGCTGCGGCGAGCCCGCGGCCAGCGACGCGGAGTTCATGGAGGCGCTCGCGACGGCGGAGAAGGAGGAGGCCGAACGCGCCGAGGCGTTCTGGGCCGAGCAGGAGCGGCGCCGCAAGGAGGAGCAGGAGCGGGCGGAGAAGGAGAAGAAGCGCCAGGCCGAGGAGGACGACGACGTCAAGGTGACCGAGCGCTACCGCAACGACCGGTACGCCGTGAAGTTGCTGCGCCAGGAGAACACCGCCTGGGGTGGCGACGACGCCGGGGTGGGGCGGCTCGGATGAGTACGGTCACCGTCAAGCGCCCGCCCCGCGCCACCGGCCCGGAGGCGCCGGAGGGCTCGATCGAGCTCCAGGAGCCGCCGCTGATGGCCGAGGAGGCCCCGCTCGACTTCCGCTCGTTCGCGATGGTCGTGCCGATGGGCCTCGGCATGGGCGCGATGCTCGCCATGTTCGGCCTCTACAACCGCGCCCCGATCATGTACGTGATGGGCGGCGCGATGGCCGGCGGCATGCTGCTCATGGGCGTCATGCAGATCGGCCGGGCGGCCGCCGAACGTAAGCGCAAGATGCGCGGCGAGCGCCGCGACTTCCTGCGCTACATCGGGCAGCTGCGCAAGCAGGCCCGGGACGCGGCCGACCAGCAGCGCCGACACGTCCTGTGGAACAACCCGCAGCCGGGCTGGCTGTGGTCGATCGCGATGGGCAGCCGGCTGTGGGAGCGCCGGCCCAGCCACGACGACTTCGGCCGGGTCCGCATCGGTCTCGGCCGGCAGGCCGCGATGCTGAAGTTCAACCCGCCCTCCACCAAGCCGATCGAGGACCTGGAGCCGCTGTCGTCGATCTCGCTGCGGCGCTTCTCCGAGGCGTACCGCACGGTGTCCGGCATCCCCACCTCCGTCGGACTGCCGAGCTTCACCAGCGTCGAGTTCGAGGGCGCCATCGACCCGGCCATCGACCTGGCCCGCGCCATGGTGGCGCAGCTGGCCACCTTCCACGCCCCGGACGAGCTGCGGATCGCCGTGCTCGCCGCCGAGGTGCACCGGGGCCCCTGGGAGTGGGTCAAGTGGCTGCCGCACAACGCGCACCCCACCGCGTACGACGCGGCGGGCCCGGTCCGGATGTTCGCCGGCAGCCACGACGCGCTGATGGACATGCTCGGCCCCGAGATCACCGACCGGGGCGACCACGACCGGGCCGTGAAGCCGACCACGAGCGAGCCGTTCCTGGTGATCGTCGCGCACCTGGTGGACCTGCCGGACAGCTCCCGCCTGCTCGGCGCGGGCATCCGCAACGTGGTGCTGCTCGACCTGACCGGCGCGATGCCCGGCGGCCCGAAGGTGCTGAGGCTGACCGTCACCGATGACACCGTGGAGTTCCCGGCCGGCGCGACGACCGGCACGGCCAGGCGCGACGGGCTCGACGAGACCCAGTGCGAGGCCCTGGCCCGGATCATCGCGCCCAAGCGGACCAGCGGCACGCTGGAGGTCTCCGACGAGCCGCTGGACACCAGCTTCGAGCTGACCACGCTGCTCGGCATCCGCGACGCGATGACCTTCGACGTGCAGGCGCTGTGGCGGACCCGGACCCCGCAGCGCAACCGCCTCATGGTGCCGATCGGCGTCACCGAGGAGGGTGAGGTCATCGAGCTGGACCTGAAGGAGTCCGCGCAGGGCGGCATGGGACCGCACGGCCTGCTCATCGGCGCCACCGGCTCGGGCAAGTCGGAGCTGCTGCGTACCCTCGTCTGCGGCCTGGCCGCGACGCACAGCTCGGAGATCCTCAACCTGGTGCTCGTCGACTTCAAGGGCGGCGCCACGTTCCTCGGCATGGACAAGCTGCCGCACACCTCGGCGGTGATCACCAACCTGGCCGACGAGCTGCCGCTCGTCGACCGGATGCAGGACGCGCTCAACGGCGAGATGACCCGGCGGCAGGAGATGCTGCGTGCCAGCGGCTACGCCTCGCTGTTCGACTACGAGAAGGCGCGCGGCAACGGCGCGCAGCTCGTGCCGTTCCCGGTGCTGCTGATCATCGTGGACGAGTTCAGCGAGCTGCTGTCCAGCAAGAGCGAGTTCATGGACCTGTTCGTCTCCATCGGCCGCCTCGGCCGGTCGCTCGGCGTGCATCTGCTGCTCGCCTCGCAGCGCCTGGACGAGGGCCGGATCAACCGGGTCGAGGGACACCTGTCGTACCGGCTGGCGCTGCGCACGTTCTCCTCGATGGAGTCCCGGTCGGTGATCGGCGTGGGCGCGGCGTACGAGCTGCCGCCCGAGCCCGGCAACGGCTACCTGAAGGTCGACACCACGAACCTGGTGCGCTTCAAGGCGGCGTACGTCTCCGGCGCGTACACCGGAACCGGCCGCCTCAGCGGCGTCGCCGACGCCGACGACGAGCTGGCCGCCGACGTGGTGCCGTTCACCACCCGGCAGGTCGCCGCGCGCCACGACCCCGGCCGGGACCGCCCGGCCGAGCAGGCCGAGGAGCCCGGCGTGGACGCGGGCGGGCCGAGCCTGGTCGAGGTGCTGCTGGACCGGCTCGCCGGCTCCGGCCCGCCGGCCCGCCAGGTCTGGTTGCCGCCGTTGTCCAGTGCGCCCAGCCTGGACTCGCTCATGCCGAGCGTGCTGCCCGACCCGGTGCGCGGCATGACCATCGACGACCCGCTCGTGCAGGGCGGTCTGCGGGTGCCGGTCGGCGTGGTGGACCGGCCCGCCGAGCAGCTGCGCGAGCTGCTGGTGGTGGACCTCAACGGCGCGGACGGCCACGTCGGCATCGCCGGCGCCCCGCAGAGCGGCAAGTCGACGCTGCTGCGCAGCCTGATCCTGGCGCTGTCGCTGGCGAACACGCCCCGCGAGGTGCAGTTCTACGGCCTCGACTTCGGCGGCGGCGGTCTCGCCTCGATCTCCGGCCTGCCGCACGTCGGCTCGGTCGCGACGCGGATGGAACGCGACCGCGTCGTCCGTACCGTCGAAGAGGTCCTCCAGGTCATGGAGAAGCGGGAGGCGGAGTTCGCCCGGCACGGGCTCGACTCCATGTCCAGCTACCTCGCCAAGGTCGCCGAGGGGGTGATCGAGGACAGCTTCGGGCACGTCTTCCTGGTCATCGACGGCTGGTACACGATGAAGCAGGACTTCCAGGAGCTGGAGCAGAAGTTCCAGGAACTCGCCTCGCGCGGCCTGTCCTTCGGCGTGCACGTGATCGTCACCGCGACCCGCTGGTCGGAGCTGCGCACCTGGATGCGGGACCTGCTCGGCACCAAGCTGGAGCTGCGGCTCGGCGACGCGATGGAGTCCGAGCACGGCTCCCGCAAGGCGGCCACCGTGCCGAACCAGGTCGGTCGCGGCCTGACCGGGGGCGCGCTGCACTTCCTGGCCGCGCTGCCCCGGATGGACGGCAGCTCCGCGGTGGGCGACCTGGCCGAGGCGACCAAGTCGGTGGTCGAGGAGATCGGCACGTTCTGGCCCGGCCCGACCGCCCCGCCGGTACGGATGCTCCCGGCGCACCTGATGGTCGAGACGCTGCCGCCGCCCGAGTCCGAGTTCAAGGTCGTCATCGGCCAGGACGAGCAGCGTCTCGCCCCGGTCTGGCACGACTTCATGGCCACCCCGCACATGCTGGTCTTCGGCGACAGCGAGACCGGCAAGACCAACATGCTCCGGCTCGTCCTGCGGGCCATCCAGCAGCACTACCCGCCGGAGCGGGCGAAGGTCGTGCTCGGCGACTCACGGCGCGACCTGGACACCGCGATCGGCGCCGCGTACCAGGTGGGCTTCGCGTTCACCGGCGACAAGATGTTCGAGCTGGCCGGCCAGACGTCGGTCTCGATGAACCGGCGGCTGCCGGGGGCGGACGTCTCGTCGGAGCGGATGCGCAAACGCGACTGGTGGGAAGGGCCGGAGCTGTTCGTCATCGTGGACGACTACGACCTGATGACCAAGGGCACCGGCATGGGCTCGACGCTCGACCCCCTCCTGCCGTTGCTGGCCCAGGGCACCTTCATCGGCCTGCACGTGATCGTGGCCCGGAGCACCTCCGGCGCGATGCGGGCCATGATGGACCCGGTGATCCGGCGCATGTGGGAGCTGGGCACGCCCGCCACGCTCTTCTCCTACCCCAAGGAGGAGGGCAAGTTCCTGGGCGAGGCGAAGGCCCGCCAACTGCCGCCCGGGCGCGCCCAGCTCGTCACCCGGCGCGGCGTACGTCTGATGCAGACCGGTTTCGTGTCGGACACGGCCCGATGAGAGAGGCTCGCTGGTGAGCGCAGCGCTGAACGACCAACTGTGCCGGATCACCGTGGTCGGCCCGGCCCGCCGGGCCGACCTGGCCGTGCCGGCCCGGATGCCGGTGGCGAACCTGATGCCGCTACTGGTGCGGCACACCACCGACCTGTCCCGGGTTCCCGACGGCGACGTGCCCGACGAGTCGTGGGTGCTGCAACGCCTCGGCCAGGCGCCGTTCGAGCTGTCCGGCACGCCGGAGAGCCTGGACTGGCTGGAGGGCGAGGAGCTGCACCTGCGCCCCGCGCAGGACCCGCTGCCCGAACTCGACTTCGACGATCTCGCCGAGGGCGTCGCCACAGTGGTCAACCGGCGGGCCGACAGGTGGCAGCCGGAGTACCGCCGGGTGCTGTTCCTGGTGCTCTCCCTGGTGGCGATGGGCCTGATCGCCGCCGTACTCGTGGACCGGGGCCCGGTGCTGCCCCAGGTGATCGCCGGCGCGGTGCTCGCCGCCGGCCTGTTCACCGCCGCGATCGTCAGCGCCCGCCAGCAGACCGACGGCGCGTTCCCGCTGCTGTTCGGCGGCGGCGCGGCGTTCTTCGCGGCGGTCGCCGCGTCCAGCGCCGTCGACGGCGACCCCGACGGCGTCGCCTGGAACGGCGACGCCGCGCTGGCCGCGGCCGTCGCGATCGTCACGGTCACCGCGTTCCTGCTCGTGGCGCAGCGTACGGTCACGCCGGTCATGCCGTTCGCCCCGCTGCTGATCGTCGCGCTGACCGCCGCGATGGTGGTGCTCGTGCTGCTGGCCGGCGCCGGGTTCCAGCTCACCGCGCCGAAGGTCTCCGCCGTCGCCGTCTCGGTGATCCTCGTGCTGATCGTGATCGCGCCCCGGGCGGCGGTGAAGCTGGCCCGGCTGCGCGGCCCGCAGCTGCCCAAGACCGGCGCCGACATGTCCTACGACATCGAGCCGGAGGACTCCGACCTGGTCAAGGCGCGGGCCGACGAGGCGGACACCTACCTGACCGCCTGCATGACCGCGTCCGCGCTGGTCCTGCCGGTGCTGCTGCACCACACCATGCAGGTACCGGGCTGGTCCGGCTGGACGCTGGTGCTCGTGACATCGAGTGCAATCCTGTTGCGCTCGCGTACCTTCTTCGGTTTCTGGCAGCGGATCGCCCTGGTGGCGGCCGGTACCGTCGGCTATCTCATGGTGGCCCTGATGTTCTCCGACACGCTCGCCCCGACCGGCCGGTACGTGCTGCTCGGCGGGCTCGTCGCCCTCCTGGTGCCGCTGGTGATGGCCGCGCTGCGGCCGTGGCCGCGGCGCATGCTGCCGTTCTGGGAGTACACCGCGGGTGGGCTGGACGTCGCCACCGGCCTGGTCGTGCTGCCGGTGCTCGCCCAGGTGCTGGGGCTCTACGCCTGGGCCCGCGGACTGTTCGGGTAGCCGACCGTGCAGACCCAGCGCGACCATGTGCACGCCCACCAGTTCATGATGGGCCGGCTGAGCTCCGCCCTGGTGCAGGGCGACCCGTCGACGGCGGAGATCCCCGGTCGGCGCGCCGTCACCGGCCTGGCCTTCGGCGTGCTCATCAGCGTCCTGGTCGTGGCCGGGTTCGCCGTCTACGGCTGGATCGTGCCCGGCGGCAGCAAGGCGTACACCAAGGCCGGCGTGATCCTGGTGGAGAAGGAGAGCGGCACCAGATACGTCTACCTCGACGGGATGCTGCGGCCGACGCCGAACCTGACCTCGGCGATGCTGATCCAGGGCGGCTCCGCCACCGTGAAGCTGATCTCCCAGGAGTCGATCAAGGACGTGCCGCGCGGACCGTCCATCGGCATCGACGGCGCGCCGCAGTCGATCGCCACCGGCTCGATGGTCGCCGGGCCGTGGCTCGCCTGCCTGCCGGGATCGGTCGCCGACACCCCCGGCGACCGGCTCGGCCTCAACCTCGACCCGCGTGCGGAAGCCACCGCGGTACCGGCCGACCGGTTCGTGGTGGTCCGCGACGCCGCCGGGCCGACCTACCTGGTGACCGCCGATCGCAAGTTCCGGGTCGGCGACCCGGCCGTGCTCGTCGCGCTCGGCGCCACCACGACCCGCCGGGTGCCCGCGCCGGAGAACTGGCTCGCCTTCCTGCCCGACGGGCCGGCCCTGACGCCGGCCACGATCCCCGGTGAGGGCCGGTCCGGCCGGGTCGGCGACCACACGTACCCGGTCGGCACGCTGTTCCGCCAGCAGCCCGACACCGGCGCGGAGCAGTTGCTGGTGCTGCGCAGCGACGGCCTGGCCCCGCTGAGCCGCACCGAGTTCCTGCTCGCCACGGCCACCACCGGCGCGAAGGCGATCGAGCTGACCGCCGCCGACCTCGCCGCCGCGCGCATGTCGACCGACCGGTCGCTGCTGACCCGGCTGCCCGACCTGACCGGCCTCACCCCGCAGGAGCCCGCCCCGAACGCGCTGTGCCTGCGGCAGAGCGCGGTGGACGGCACGCGGTTCGCCAGCACCGCCGTCCTCGTCCCGCTGGACCGCTCCGGCGTCGGCCCCGCCGGGCAGGCGTCGGTACGCACCCGGCCGGGCAGCGGCATGGCCGTGCTCCCGGCGCCCTTCGACTCGGACAGGGTGGCCCCCCTGCCCACCTACATCGCGGACGACGGAAAGGCGTACCCCGTCGGCGACCAGGACTCGGCGAAGGCGCTGAAGCTCGACCGGGTCCCGCACGTGCCCTTCCCGAAGGAGTTGCTCGCGTTGCTGCCGCAGGGCCCGGCGCTGAGCCTGAGGGCCATCGCGGCCGCGGAAGTGGGGTAGGTCGACCATGGCGACCCGGATCCGGGACCTGTTCGGCGGCGGCAAGGACCGCCCCGGCGGCGTCGTGCAGCACACGGTCGGCAACGCACTCGTGGTGCACGCCGAGGACGCGATCAGCCCCGAGGCGCAGTCGCTGGCACTGTCCATGATCGAGGACGCGGAGAACGACGTCGTCGTGCTCGACCTCGGCGACGGCATGCCGATCAGCGCGTGGGAGTCGATGGCCGGGGTGCTGCCGCGCCGCCGCCGCGGCATCCGCCTGGTCGCCTGCGGCCGGCACGGCAACTCCGCGGCGATGGCCGGGCAGTGGCTCTCCGAGCGGCTCAACCGAACCGTCATCGCCCCGGACGGCGACCTGGTACGCGGCTCGGCCGGCACGCTGTTCGTCCACTCCGTACCGGGCAGCGGCTGGGTGCGGTTCCGGCCCGGCCGCCCGCCGGCCTGGGACGCGAAGCGCTACCCGACGCCGACGTGGGACCGGGCCGCCGTCGACACCCGCCCGTCCAGCGCCGTCGCCGAGATCGAGCCGATCCCGGCCGGGGTCTGGATCCACAGCAACCGCGACCCGCAGGTGGTCGACCCGCAGCGGCGGCGGCTGACCGCGTACGTGCCGTGCCAGGCGGAAACCATGTCGGTGCTGCTGGGCTGCCCCGGCACACCGCCGCTGTCGCTCGACGACGTGGTGCGCTTCTGGCGCGGACTGGACGAGGAGCACCGGCAGCGGGTGCGCTTCGTGCAGTTCGGCGAGATCCGCATGCCGGAGGGCGAGGCGTTCGGGCAGGCGCTCGCCGACCTGCTCAACACCGAGGTCACCTGCTACACCGGCGTGCCGATCGGCAGCCCGCAGAAGTACGAGATCCGTACCGTGCTGCCGGACGGCGCGTTCGGCTGGGCCCCGTACGCGCTGGAACTGTCCTACTCGCCCCGGGCGCACCCCAACTCGCGGGCCCGCCGTCCCACGGTGCTGCGCCACCGTCCGCCGCTGACCGGCGCCGAGGAGCTCGCGCCCCGCGTCTACTGGTTCGCCCCGGGCGCGGTGGTCGAGGTGGTGCAGAGCGGGCTCTGGGTACGGGCCACCGCCGAGCCGAAGAACGCCGAGCAGGTTCGGGCCGCGATGCTCGACGCCCGCAGCGGCACGCTCGTCTTCGACGACACCGTCCACGCCGCCGCCGAGCGGATGCGGGAACTGGCGGCCGACCTGGCCGCACGGGTGGACGGCATGGCCGGCACCGCCCGGACGTTGATGCCGGCGTCGGTGCTCGTCCCCGGTGCGAAGCCGTCCAGCCGGGCGCAGGTGGTCGTCGACCTGGAAGCGGAGACGCGCGCGGTGGTCGGCCCCGCTCCGATGCCGGCGTACGTGGAGGTGGCGCCGCCCGCGCCGGTCGCCCCGGCGTCGGCGGACAGCGTGGTGGTCGCCGGTCCCGCGCCGGTGACGTCCGAGCGGGACCCGCTCGCGAGCACGCCCACGCTGCCGCCGCCTCCGCCGGTGCTGCTGGTCGCGTCCGAGCTGCCGGCCCCTCCCGTGGTGCCGTCCGGGTCGGATCTGCCGGCGCCGCTCGTGCCGGAGCTGCCGCCGCCACCCGTGGCGTTCGCGTCGGATCTGCCGGCGCCGCCCGTGGTGCCGCCTCCGGCCGAGCCGGTGCTGCCGGCCGTCCCTGGCGAGCGGGCCGTCTCCGGTCCGCCCTCCGCCGTGCCCGCTGCCGCCGGCCCGGCACCCGTCCCGCCGGCGGCCCTGGCCGGGCCGGTCCCCGCCGGCCGTCCGGTCCCGTCCGGTGGCTCGGGGGAGTCGGCGGGGCAGAACGGGCGGCCCGCGCTGCCTGAGCCGATCGTCGCCGCCGATCCGGTGGTAACGGTCGAGCCCGTCGAGCCCGTCGGGCCGGTCGGGTCGCTCGGGCCGGTCACGCCGGTCGAGTCGGTCGCCCCGGCCGAACGAGCCGGAGCGCCCGAGCCGGCGGAGCACGCCGATCCGCTGGTCCGCGCCGAGCCGTCGGCGTACACCGAGGCCACTGGAGGAGGGCTCACGGCAGACGGCGGACAGGACGCCGCGCCCGGCGCGTACCCGATCCCCGAGCCGCCCACGATGCCGGCCGGCTTCGGCGAGCCGGAGCCGCCGACCATGCCGGCCGGTTTCGGCCAGGCGCTCGCGACGCCGCCACCGGTGGCGCCCGGGCCGGTCGCGCCCACCGTGCCGTCGCTGACGGTCCACGCCGTCGATCCGATTCCCGCAGCGGCGACTCCGGCCACTACCTCGGCTCCGGCCACCGCGCCGGGAGAGGTCGAACCATCGGCCGCTGAGGCCGGGCCGCCCGGTGAGGCCGAGCCGGCCGACAGCGCCGAGGCCCGGGTGCAGCCGGTCCCCTCCGCCGGCGCGGGCGCGCTGCTGTCGGAGAAGAAGGGGCTCGCCGACGAGCGGGCCTGGCTGCGCCGTACGCTCAGCCGCGAGTTCGACGTGATGGCCAGCTCGGTGTCCCGGATCATGTCGCAGCACCCGGGCATGCAGGGCTCCGGTGTGTCGACGGAGGATGTGCTCGCCGACTCGGTCGCGTTGCGGCTCTATCTGACCGGCCGGGGCCCGGGCGTCGACGCCGGCCTGCGTTCCGGTCGCAAGGGCCCGCACGTGCCGTTCGCGCGCTGCGTGGTCGCCGGGGTCTCCCGGATGCCGTCCTTCCGGGGGACGACCGTCTACCGGCTGTCCCCGACCGACCGGGAGTGGGAGCTCTACCAGGACCGCCGCCTGGTCACCGACTGGAGCTTCGTCAACGCGCTCACCCAGCCGTGCGCGACCGAGGACGGCGACACCGACGTGCTGATCTGGTCGATGACGGCCCGCCGTACCAGCCTGCTGGAGCCGGAGGGGGACGAGCACGTCGAGGACCGGGTGCTGTTCCTTCCGGGCACGAACTTCAAGGTGCTGGACCAGCGCCGGCCCGCGGCGGGCGAGCGCGGCGCGGTCCTGCTGCGGGAGATCGGCGCCAACGAGATCGACGACACCGGCCGGGTCGACTCCAACCGGGTGTCGCTCGACGAGCTGGCGGTCACGTCGCTGCGGCGCAGCCTGGACCGGTGGGCCACGGCCGAGCCCCGGGAGCGGATCGGCGCCGGGGCCCGTGGCCGCCTCCGGGTGCTGCCCGGACTGGACCGGAAGGGGTGACGCCGTGAGTCGGCAGGTTCTCGTGGTGGGAGACCGTAAGGCGGGCTCCTATCCGACCATCGGCTCGGCGCTGTCCCGGGCCGAGCCCGGCGCCACGATCGACGTCCACCCCGGCCGGTACGTCGAGAAGCTGGTGGTCGGCGACCGGGTGACGATCAGCGCCGTCCAGCCCGGCACCGTCGAGGTGCACGTGGAGGAGGGCAGCGTCCTCGTCGTCCGTGGCGAGGGCGCCCAGCTGCGCGGCATCACGCTCAGCAGCGCCGACACGACGCTGGCGGCGGTCGACGTGTACGCGGGCGAGGTGGCGCTGGACGACTGCCGGGTCAGCGGCGCCTCCTGGGTCACGCTGCTGGCGCGGATGCAGGGCACCGTGGCGCTGCGCGGCTGCGACGTGACCAGCTCGGCCGGCGCGGGCGTGGTGGTGATGTCGGCCGGGTCCAGCACGATCGAGGACACCGTCGTCCACGACGTCGCCACGAGCAGTGTCGTGGCCGGGGAGAGCAGCGCCCTGACGCTGCGCCGCTGCCGCCTGCGCACGGCCGGCGCGAACAGCGTCTGCGTGGGCGGCGACGCCCGGCTCACCGTCGAGCAGTGCGAGATCGCCGGGGCGGGCAAGCCGGCTCTCGTGGTCGAGCAGCGGGCCTGGGCCCGCATCCGCGGCCTGGCCGTCACCGGAAGCGGGAACGTCGACGTCTTCGTCCGCGGCGAGGCCGACGTGCAGATCAGCGACTCGACGTTCACCGGCGCCGCGGTGCAGTCGGCGCACATCGCCGAGGGCGCGTCGCCGTCGTTCCGGAACTGCGTGTTCGGCGGGGCCGGGCACACCGCCGTGCAGGTGCTCGGCGCCGGGCGGCCGACGTTCACCGACTGCACGGTCCTGGACTCGCCGGTCGGCGTCGCGGTCAGTGGCGGCGCACCGCGTTTCCTCGGGCTGACGGTCCGGGGCACGCGGGAGCACGTCGCCGTGCTCGCCGGTGAGTCGACGGTCGTGCTGCAGCGGCTGCGGGCCGAGATCACCGCGGGCGCCGGGGTCCTGGTCCAGGACGGCGCGTCGCTGGAGGGCACCGACCTCGCCGTCGACGCCGGCGACGCGACAGCGCTCGCGCTGACCGGTCCCGCGCGGGCCGTCGTGCGGGAAGCCCGCTTCACCGGTACGGGGGCCGCCTGCGTGCGGGTGGGCGTCGGCGCCGACCTGACGCTGCGCGCGGCCCTGCTGCGGGGCTCCGGCGTACTCGTCGAGGGTGCTCTCCAGATGGGCGACAGCGAGATCGCCGACGCGGCCCGGGACGGCCTGCGGGTGACCGGCGCGGCGGCGGTCACCCAGGTCCGGGTGCGCAACGCCCGGGCGGACGGTGTGGTGTTCGAGGCCGGGTCCCGCGGGTCCGTCACCGACGGCGAGGTGCTGGGCAGTGGCGCGGCCGGCATCGGCGTGGACACCGAGGAGCCGGTGGCGCTCACCCGCTGCGTGGTGCGCGACAGCGGCGGCGAGGACGTGCGCCGCTCGCCCGGCGCCACGCTGACCGTCGACGCGCTGACGGTGGGCCGCCAGCAGGCCACGCCGCCCCCGGTTCCCGGCCCGGCGCCCGTCCCGCCGGCCGGCGACGACGGTACGGCCGAGGAGAGCGGCGGCGACGAGCTGAGCGAGCCGTTGCGCCAGTTGAACGGCCTGATCGGTCTGCGCGGGGTGAAGCAGGAGGTCACCGCGCTGATCAACCTGATCAAGATGTCGCAGGTGCGGCTCCAGATGGGGCTGCCGATGCCGCCGATGAGCCGGCACCTGGTCTTCGCCGGCCCACCCGGTACGGGCAAGACCACAGTGGCCCGCCTCTACGGCTCGGTGCTCAAGGAGCTGGGCATCCTGTCCAAGGGCCACATGGTGGAGGCGGCGCGGGCCGACCTGGTGGGCCAGTACATCGGCTCCACCGCGATCAAGACCACCGAGCTGGTCACCAAGGCGCTCGGCGGCGTGCTGTTCATCGACGAGGCGTACACGCTGTCCAGCGGCTCGGGCGGCTCGGGCCCGGACTTCGGGCAGGAGGCCATCGACGCGCTGATGAAGATGATGGAGGACCACCGCGACGAGCTGGTGGTGATCGTCGCCGGGTACTCGGAGCTGATGGAGCAGTTCCTCGCCTCCAACCCCGGTATGGCGTCGCGCTTCACGCGCACCATCGAGTTCCCGAACTACTCCGTCGAGGAACTTGTCACCATCACCTCCAACCTGGTCAGCAAGCACTACTACGAGCTGACCGACGACGCGGTTGACGCGCTGACCGCGTACTTCACCCGGGTGCCGAGGAACGCGACGTTCGGCAACGGCCGGGTCGCCCGCAAGCTGTTCGAGGCGCTGATCAACAACCAGGCGTCCCGGCTGGCGGCCCACCCGCCGACGAAGGACAACGAGCTGAACCGGCTCACCGCCGCCGACGTCGAGCCCGAGCTGGCGCTGCTGGAGGACCTGCCGGTCGAGCCCGGTGAGCAGCCCGACGCGGCGACCGACCCGACCGGCGCCATCAACGCGGCCCGCAGCTGGAAGCGGATCTGCGGGCTGGTCGGCGGGCAGCGGGTGAAGGAGGCGGCCGGGCAGACGCTGTTGCAGTTGTGCGAGGGACGTAACCGCAGGCGGGGCCCGGGCCGTACCGGAAACGTGCTGATCGGCGGCGCGGCCGGCAGCGGCCGCGGCGAGTACGCCCGGCTCTACGCCGCCTGCCTGTCGGAGCTGGGCCTGGTGCCGGTCGGCCAGCTCGTGCGGGTGAGCACCCGCCGGGAGCTGGCGCCGCAGTGGCCGGGGCAGGCCGCCAGCCTGGTGACCGCGGTCCTCGACGACGCGGCCGGGGGCGTGCTCCAGCTCGACTACGTCGACGACGGCTCCGGGGTGGCGCCGGAGATCGCCGAGGCGCTCGTCGCGCAGATGCGTTCCCGGCTCGGCGACCCGGTGGTGGTGCTGACCGGCGAGGAGCCGGCGTTGGCGAGCCTGCGGGCCGCGGTTCCCGCGGTGAACGAGGTGTTCGGCCAGCAGTGGTCGGTGCCCGAGCTCAGCACCGACGAGCTGGCCGAGATCGTGCTGCGGCACCTGGTGCGGCGGGGCCACGAGGTCCCCGACGACGTCCGGGAGGCGCTGGCCCGGATGGCCGGTCAGCTGCCCGGGCGCACCGTGCACGCCGCCCACCAGTTCTCGCTCGCCCTGACCCGGCGCACCGGCTCCCGCACGCTCGCGCTCGCCGACCTGGCCGTGGCGCCGGCCGCGGTCGGCGAGCGTCTCGGCGGCCTGGCCGCCGTCGGCTGACGGTACGCCCGCTTCCCGTAGAAAGGTCCTCGCATGCAGCCCGAAGCCAAGCCGATCCCGCCCTCGTTCCAGGAGTTCATGGAGAACGCGCAGCGGCTCGAGGACCAGATGCGCGCCGCGCAGACGGAGCTGGAGAAGGCGATCGTCACCGGCCGCTCCCAGGACGGCACGGTCGTGGTCATGGCCAGTGGCCTGGGCAAGGTCCAGGCCGTCCGGGTCGACCCCCGGGTGTACGAGCAGCGTGACGCCGCGTCACTGCAAACGGCGATCATGGAGGCGATCCAGGCCGCCGCCGCGAACGCCGGGAAGCTCGCCACGGAGAAGATGGGTCCCGTCGAAATCAATCTTCACTGACTGAAAAAAGTCTGACCAGCGATTACGTGCCGATCTTCACGGGTTGCCGCGCCTCGCGGCACCACTGTGGAGATTTCCTGAAGGAGTCTCCACGAGACTGTCAGCCCCTACTGACAGTGATGGAGATGGCTGTGGAGCAAGTTGCCGTCTTTGTGCACGCGCCGGACCCGCTGACCCACACCGGGCTGACCGCCCACTTCCGGTCGCGGTCGGACGTCACGCTGCTGGACAGCGCGGACCGGACCCGCGCGCAGGTGCTGATCGTCGCGGCGGACCGCCTCACCACCGACGTGATCGCCATGCTGCGCCTCGCCGCGACCGAGATCGGCGCGCCCGTCGTGCTGATCACCACCGACATCAGCGAGCAGGAGCTGCTGACCGCCGTGGAGTGCCGGGTGGTGGCGGTCCTGCCACGCGCGGCGGTCACCGCCGAACGCCTCGCGCACAGCGTGCTGGCGGCCGCCTCCGGCGGCGGCGTGCTGCCCCCGAACCTGGTGGGCGAACTGCTCAAGCACATCGAACGGCTCCAGCGCGACGTGCTCAACCCGAACGGGCTCAACGCCTCGGGGCTCACCGCGCGCGAGATCGACGTGCTCCGGCTGATGGCCGAGGGCTTCGACACCAACGAGATCGCCGACGAACTGCGCTACTCCGAACGTACGGTGAAGAACGTCATCTACGGCCTCAACCACCGCCTGAAGCTGCGCAACCGCTCGCACGCGGTCGCCTACGCCCTGCGCTCCGGCATGATCTGAGGTGATCACCCGCCACACCGTCGGGAACGCCCTGGTGCTGCACCCCCGGGAACGGATCAGCCCGGAGGCCCGTACGGTCGCGCTGTCGGTGGACCCGGATCCGGACAACGACATCGTGATCCTCGACCTGCAGCACGAGCTGCCCTTCGACGTCTGGGACACGGTCGCGACCGAGCTGCGCCGGCAGCGCCTGCGCCGGGGCATCCGGCTGGTGGTCTGCGGCGCGCGCCCGGAGACCGGGGCGCTCGCCGGGCAGTGGCTCTCCGACCGGCTGGGACGGCCGGTGATCGCGCCGTTCGGACGGATGATCCCGGGCGCGGCGGGGCTGCTCTTCGTGCACGGCACGGACCTCGGCGGCTGGGTCTGCTACCGGCGCGGCCGGGCGCCGGCCTGGCAGTCGAAGCGCTATCCGGCGCCGGCCTGGGACGGCGCCGCCACCGACCACCTCACCATCAGCTCCACCTGCGCCGTGGAGCCGCTGCCGGGTGGCGTCTGGCTGCGCGACAGCCGCGACGAGGCGACGATCGCCACCCACGGCGGCCGCCTGACCTCGGCCATGGCGTGCCTGCCGGACGCGATGCCGGTCCTGGTGGGCTGCCCCGGCACCGCCCCGCTGCGGCTCGACGACGTCGCCCGGTTCTGGCGTGGACTCGCGCCGCAGGGCCGCGAGCACGCCCGCTTCATCCAGTACGGGCCGGTCGCGCTGCCCGACGGCGAGCAGTTCGGCCAGGCGCTCGCCGAGGTGCTGGGCTGTGCGGTGCGGGTCTTCACCGGCGTGCCCACCGGCCGCCCGGACGACCCGGCCATGTTCACCGTCACCGCCGACGGTGGTCCCGGCTGGCAGGTCTTCGCGCGGGAACTGGCGTACGGTCCCCGGACGGCGCTCGGGGCGGCGGCGACGCCGCGCATCCTCAGCCACCGCGCGCCAGCGGAACTCGGCGAGCCGGTCGGTCCCGGCATCTACCAGTACGCCCACGACGCGGTGGTCGAGGTGATCCCGTCCGGGCTCTGGCTGCGTGCTCCGCTGCCGTCCCGCGACGCCGACCGGATCCGTGCCGTCCCGCTGGACCCGGCGCAGGCCCGGCTGGTCGTGGACGACCCGGCGCCGGCGGTGGCCGACCGCCACCGGGAACTGGCCGCCGACCTGGCCGCGCGGCTCGACCCGGCCACCCGCGGGCGTACGGCGGTGCGTCCGTCCTCGTCGGTGGCGCCGGCCCGGGCACCGGCCCCGCCGCACGGGGCGCGCCGGCACGCGGCGGTTCAGGCCCTCGTGCCCCCGGTTCCCGCCCCACCGCCGGTCGACCTCACCGTGGCCGGCCCGGTCGCCGCGCCGGTGGCCCCCGAGGTGGCCGTGTCCGCAGTGACTGACGCACACGCGGCCCGACCCGCAGTGTCCCGAGGAGACGCGCCCCGTCCCGCAGTGGCCGGAGCGGCCGCGGCCTTCTCCGCCTTGGCCGGGGCGGAGGCGGCCTTCCTCGGCGTGGCCGGGGCGGGTGGCGGGGGCGTGACCTGGGCGAGCGCTCCGACGATGGCGCTGCCGGTGCACCGCCCGACGGTGGCACCCGCCCGCTTCCAGCGCACCCCGGTCGACGAGGCGCGGGGCGTCCGTCCCGGTCCCGACCTCGACGAGGAGCGGGCCTGGTTCCGCCGCGCGTTCCGGCGCCAGCTCGCCGCGCTCGCCGCCGACGTCGCCCGCGTGCTCGCGGCGCACCCGGCCCTGCCCGACGGCGCGGACGCGCTGGAGTACGC
Source organism: Micromonospora sp. HB375 (assembly GCF_017872985.1). NCBI lineage: Bacteria > Bacillati > Actinomycetota > Actinomycetes > Micromonosporales > Micromonosporaceae > Micromonospora > Micromonospora sp. HB375. Next base: position 2,987,437 of record NZ_JAGGJO010000001.1, read on the forward strand.
CACAGCGGTCCGCCTCTACCTCACCGCCGCGGGGGACGGCGTCGACCAGGCGCTGCGGTCCGGCGAGGCGGGTGGTCACGTGCCGTTCGCCAGGTGCGTGGCCGCCGGTACGCGCCCGCTGCCGGTGCACAGTGGCGTCACGTACGCCGCCGCCGACCTGACCCGGGCGGACCTGCGCCGGATCGCGCAGCGCCGGGTGCTGACCGACTGGGGGTTCACCAACGCGCTCGCCGAACCGCCCGCCGACCTGCCGGGAGACGTCGAGGTGCTGATCTGGTCGGCCACCGGCCGGCGCACGGGCGCGCTGGAGACCGGCGACGGCGTGCCGTCCCGCATCCTCTTCCTGCCCGGCACGGCCTTCGCGGTGCTCCAGGTGCGGGAGCCGGCAGCCGGGGCTCCCGGGCGGCTGCTGCTGCGTGAGCTGTCCGCCGGTGACGCGGCGGCCGACGGGCGGGCGCGGTACGACGCCCTGGCCCTGGCCGCCCTGGACCGGCACGTCGCGGGCGGCGCCGGCCCCGGCACGCCGGTCCCGCCGGCCGCGGCGCGCCGCTTCGTCGGCGTCCCCGGGCTGCGCTGAGCGCTAGCGGCCCAGGCCGCCCAGGAACGGCGCTAGCCGCCCAGGCCGTCCAGGAACGCGGCGAGCGTCTCCCGCTGCTCCGGCGCGCACCGGCCGCTGGCCAGGGCCCGGCGGAACAACTCGCGGGCCGGCCCCGGCGCCTGCCGGAACACCTCCTCGCTGTGCGCGACGAGCCAGCTCACCTGCCAGTCGTCGACCTCGGGCGGCCCGGCGAGCAGGTGTCCGGCGACCCGGGCGGCGGCGCTGCCGTTGTCCGCGAGCGCCTGTGCCGCGTACCGGTGCAAGGTCGGCCGCAGCGCGGCGGGGATGCTCCCGGCGAGCGCCCGCCGCAGCACCGGCTGCCGGAACGCCAGCTCGCGGCCCGCGCCCACGAGAACTGTCGCGGCGACCGCCTCCTCCAGGTCGGCCATCAGGTCGAACGGCGTCCGCCCGGTGACCGCGGCGAGGTCGGCGACGGCGAACTCGTCGCCGAGCAGGGCCGCGTACCGCAGCGCATCCCGGGCGCCGGGGGAGAGGTGGTCGAGGCTGGCCCGGACGGTGTCCACGAGCGAGCGCGGCATGCCGTCGGCCCGCGCGTCGACCTCGGCGAACCCGTCGACCACCCGTACCCCGTCCTCCGCCACCAGACCGCTCACCAGCTCCCGCGCGTACAGCGGGTTGCCGCCGGTCAGCGGCGCGAGCGACCGCAGCGTGGCGCCGGGCGGGACACCCACCGCGGTGCCGAAGATCTGCTCGATGTCCGCCCGGGGCAGGGGAGCGAGCCGGATCAGGTGCCCGTCACGTGTCGCCACGCCCCGCCGCAGCCGGGCCAGGTCGCGGCGGCCGGGCTCGGGCCGGGTCGTCGCGACGAGCAGCAACGGCAGCCACCGGGTCAGCGCGGCCAGCCGTTCCCAGGCCAGCAGGCTCGCCTCGTCGGCCCACTGGAGGCGCTCGACGGCCAGCACCAGCGGACCGGCGGCGGTCAGCCGACGGACGTGTGCGAGCACCCGGTCGAGCGCCGCGCCCGGCTCGTCGTGCGGTACCGCCTCCTCGCCCAGCGCCGCCCGCATCACGTGCAGCGGGATACGGCTGCTCAGTTCCTCGGCGACGCCACGCGCGACCCGCAGGCCGAGGGTCCGCGCCTCGTGCAGCGCCGCGTCCAGCAGCGCGGACTTGCCGATACCGGGCTCACCCTCGATCCACACGATCGCGCTGCGTCCCTCGCGCGCCGTCCCGAGCAGGCCGCGCAGCAGCTCCAGCTCGCCGTCGCGTCCGACGAGGCGGCGGCGACGCGGCGCGACCGGACGGGCGACGACGGCGACCGCGGCGGTCGGTCCCGACTCGGTGAGAATCCGGCTCTGCAGCTCGCGCATCGCCGTACCGGGCTCGACGCCGAGCTCGTCGGCCAGCACCCGGCGCGCCGCGTGGTAGACGTCGAGCGCCTCGGTGCCGCGACCGGCCCGGTGCAACGCGCGCATCAGCAGCTCGTGGAACGGCTCGTGCAGCGGGTGGTCGCGGACCAGGGCGGTCAGGTCGGCGATCGGGCTCTCGTCACACCCACCGTCGAGGATCAGCCGGGCCCGCCGCTCCGCCGCGGCGATCCGCAGCTCCGCCAGGCGGTGCCGGTCGAGCTCCGCGAACAGCGCGGCCACGTTCGCGTACGCGTCGCCGTGCCACAGCGCGAGCGCCTCGTCGAGCAGCGCCACCGCCTCGCCGGGCCGGCCCGCGGCGGCGGGCGCCTCGGCCGCCTCGCACAGCGACACGAACCGGTCGGCGTCGAGCGCGCCCGGTTCGAGCCGCAGCGTGTAACCGGCCCGGCCGGACAGCAGCCGCCCGCCGGCCGTCCCCAGGCTGCGCCGCAGGCCGGAGACGTACGTGTAGACGTTGCCGGCAGCGGCGCGGGGCACGGAGCCGCCCCACAGCGCCCGGATCAGCTCGCCCCGGGTGACCGGCCGGTTGGCGTTGGCGGCGAGCATCGCGAACAGGGCCCGCCGCCGGGCCGGTCCCAGGTCGATCTCGGCTTCGCCGCGCCAGGCGCGTACCGGCCCCAGGACGTTGACGCGCAGGTCTGTCACGAGCGGCCGACGACGGCCTGCCCGGCGCTGCGGGGCGGGTCGTCGGAGCCGGCGATCCGGCTCATCTCGGCGCGCGTCGCGGCGTCCCCGGTGTGCGCCGACACCCAGATCGCCTCGGCCCGGGCGGGAAGGCCGCAGCGGTGCAGCACCCGGGCCAGTTGCGCGGTGAGCAACTCGCGGGACGACGCGGAGAGGCCCGGTGAGGCGACGGCGTGCCGCAGCACCGCGATGGCCGGCGCGGGGGCGGCGGCGCTGAGCTGCGCGGCGTGGGCGGTCAGCCACCCCTGCACCCAGGCGTCCACCGGCACCGGCCCGGCCAGCAGTTGGCCGGCGACCCGGCCGAGGTCGCCGCCGGCCTCGGCGATCCGCTGCGCGAACTGCCTGTGCATCAGCACCCGCAGCGCGGTCGGGATCGCGCCGCGCAGCACCCGGCGGATCACCGGGTGCCGGAACCGCAGGCGGCGGCCGTCCTCGACGAGCACCCCGGCGGCGAGCGCCTCCTCCACCGCCGGGACGAGCTGCGGCGCCGACTTGCCGGTGACCGCGGCGAGGTCGGTGACCAGATAGTTGTTGCCCAGGAACGCGATCGCCCGCAGCAGCTGCCGGGTGTCGTCGGCAAGCGGTTGCAGGTGCCGGTTGACGGCTTCGGTCAGCTCGGGCCCGGGCGTGTCGGCGGTCCGGCCGTCGCGGTCGGCGAGCACGAGCTGGCGGAGATAGAACGGATTACCGGCGGCGGCCGCGACGAGCGCGCGTACGGTGTCCGCGCCCGGGCCGGGCGGGCGGGTCCAGGAACGCGCCAGCCGGGTCGCCGTGTCGTCGTCCAGCGGGCCGAGTTCGACGAGCGCGGTGCCGTTGCGGGGCAGCACCCTGCGCAGGAGCCGCACCTCGTAGCCGGCGGGCACCGGGCGGCAGGCGGAGACGAGCAGCAACGGCAGCCGCCCGGTGAGGTTGTGCAGCGCGTGCCAGACCAGCAGGGACAGGTCGTCGGCCCACTGGAGGTCGTCCAGGACGAGCAGCAGCGGCCGTTCGGCGCAGCGCGCCACCACGAACCGCTGGACCGTGTCGACGACCGTCATGGTCGGTGGCGCCCCGCCGGAGCAGTCGTGCAGCGAGGCGGGCAGGCCGGCGTCGTCGCCCAGCGACAGGCACTCCAGCATGATGCTCAGCGGCATCCGGTACGCCAGCTCGTCGCCGACGCCCCAGCCGACCTGGACGCCGAGCGGCGCCGCGTCGCGCAGCCCCTCGGCGAGCAGTGCCGACTTGCCGATGCCCGCCTCGCCGCTGATCCAGACGCTGCCCCCGCGCCCGGCCGCGAGCGCGGTGACCGCCTGCCGCAGCCGGGCCAGCGCAGCCGTACGCCCCTGGAAGCCGGGGAGTGAGGGCGGCGCCGGGATGTGTCCGCGCGTCGCGGCGGGATCGGTGCCGAGCATCTGTTCGTGGATCTGGCGGACGGCGGCGCCGGGCTCGGTGCCCGACTCCGCCACCAGACGGTCCCGGAGAGTGGCGTAGAGCGCGCGTGCGTCGGCGGTGCGGCCCTGCGCGGCGAGCGCCCGCATGGTCACCGCGTACAGGCTCTCCCGGCCGGGGTGGCGTTCGACGAGCGAGAGCAGGCGGTCGACGACCTCGGCGGCGCGCCCGAGGCCCAGCATCAGCTCCGCCCGCCGCTCCACCGAGGTCAGGTACAGCTCGCCGAGCCGGGCACGCTGGCTGGCCGCCCGGGGCCCGGGGACGCCGACCAGCGCCTCGTCGCCCCGCCACTCGGCGAGCGCGGCGTCGAGCGCGGCCAGCTCGCCGGCCACGTCACCGGCGGCGCGGGGCGTGCGGGCGCGTTCGCGCAGGCGCTCGAAGCGGTGGACGTCGACGGCGTCCGCCGCGACGTGCAGGCGGTAACCGCCACCCTCCGACGTGAGCACGCCGCCGGAGGACCAGCGGTCGCGATCGGGTTCGAGCACCCGGCGCAGCGCGGAGACGTACGTGTAGAGGTTGCCCTGCGCGCTGGCCGGCGGTCGGTCGCCCCAGACGGCGGCGATCAGCTCGTCCTTGGACAGTCCCCGCTGCGGGGTGAGGGCGAGCGCGGTGAAGACGGCCCGGCGCTGGGCCGACCGCAGCGTCAGTTCCTGCCCGGCGTACGTGACCCGGAGGGGGCCCAGCAAGCGGATGTCGAAGCCACTGCACTGTGCCGTCATGCCGTCCTCGTGGTGACCCTGTCCCGGTGACAACCATCCGGGCGGAACCCTAGCTCACCCATCCACTATGTCAACTTCGTCGACATGGCCGGAACCCTTACGGCACATGGCATTCCGGTGCGCCGCGCGATCGCGGAAGGCCCCTGCCGATCGCGCTAGCAGGGGCCTTCCGGCGGCGGGCGCGCACCGGCCGCGACGGCGGCCCGGCACCCGCCCGGTGCCCGGCGAGACGTTACTCACCTCCCGCCGGGCCGGTCGCCGCCGTGTCAGTCGCGTCTCAGCTTCCGGCGCACGTGACGGTGGCGCCGCTGCCGTTGCCGGCGCCCTGGAATCCGAAGGTGGTGGTCTGGCCCGCGCCGACCTGCCCGTTGTAGCTCTGGTTCGCCACGGTGACGGTGCCGCTGGTGCCGCTGGGCACACCGTTCCACAACGAGCTGATCGACGCGCCGCCCGGCAGGGCGAGCGTCACCCGCCAGCCGGTCAGCGCGGTGGTGCCGGCGGTGACGGTGACGGTGGCGACGAACCCGCCGTTCCACTGGTCCTGCACCACGTAGGCGGCCGAACAGGACGGGCCTCCGCCGGGCGGCGGCGTAGTGGGCGGGGGAGTCGTGGGCGGCGGCGTGGTGGGGGGTGGCGTGGTCGGGGGTGGCGTGGTGGTGGGCGGCGGGTCGAGCGTCAGGTTCTTCTGCTGGACCGTCCACTGGGTGCGGCACAGGCCGCAGTCCGGGCCGACGAAGTTGGCCCCGGCGCCCACGTCGCCCTTCAGGCGCCACTTCAGGTAGAGCACCGCCACCCGGCCGAACTCGCCGCCGTTGGGCTGGTCGTAGGTGCCGCCGTGACCGACGTTCAGGTTGCCCATGAACGCGGGCAGCCCGGACGGCAGCTTGCCCCAGTCGTCCATGGCGTTGGGGTAGGCGATGTCGCTGGGCCCGCCGATGAAGTACGCGATGGGCTTGGTCAGCCGGCGCAACTGGTAGTCGTCGGCGTCGTTGAGCAGCCCGCTGCTGAAGATGCCGGTCGTGGTGACGCGCGGGTCGTTGGAGACGGCGTACGCCTCCACGCCGCCGCAGGAGAAGCCGGCCACGGCGATCTTCGTGGTGTCCAGCCGGTTGAAGTACTTGCTGCCCGACCGGGAGTTCTCCGCCACCGCCCAGTCGATGGACTGGGTGAGCATCTGGGCGTTGGTGGAGCCGGAGCCGTTCGGCGCGCCGTTGGCGATGGCGAGGAAGCCGTGGGAGGCGATCTCACGGAGGAAGTTGCCCTGGGACAGGCCGTTGGCCGAGCACGCGCCGTTGCCCCAGACCAGGATGGGAAGGCGCTCGGACGGGAGGGTCTGGGGCCGGAAGATGGTGTGGTTGGCCAGGGTGGACGAGGTTTCGTAGTCGGCGGGGTAGGGGCCGGAGCCGCCGATCGCGGCGCCCGCGGGCGCCGCGCCGAACGTCATGGTCACAGAGGCGGCCGAAACGACGGCGGCGGCCAGTCCCGCGTAGATTCTCGATCTCCTTCTCATGGGTCCTCCAGCGACTGACGCGTAGGCGCCCTTGGTGGTGTCGGTGTGCGGTTACTATCACCGGCGTAACGAAAAGTGTCAATGTAACGTCCGCTGTGTGGACGCGACTTCGCGCTGGTCGGGGGCCTGAGGCGAGGCCCCGGCGCGATCAGTTGGCGACCGTCCTCTGCGCCGCGCGTCAGGCGTCCGTCGCGTCGAGCCGCTTCTGCAGCCGGTCGAGGCGGTCGAGGACGTCGTGCATCATCACGCGCAGGACCGTCGTGTCGGCGTCGCGTCCGGGCAGCATCCGCCCGAACGCGACGCCGTAGTAGAGGGCGGAGAGCGCGGCGGGCGTGACGACGGCGCTCACTCCGGTGCGGCGCAGCGCGGCGCCCGCCTCGCCGTCGTCGCGCAGCAGTCCGAGCAGCAGGTGGCTGCCGGTGGTGACGGCCGAGGCGTGCGCGGTGGCCTGCTCGGCGGCGGCCGCCAGCACCGCCCGGGTGTCCGGCGAGGTGGCCGGCTCGGTGGGCGTCGCCGCGGTGGCGGGGGTCTCGCCCAGGGCCGCGCGGATCGTGGCGGCGGGGAAGCCGAGCAGTTCGACGGTGTTCAGCACCAGGCTCTCGCCCTCGTCGAGGAAGGCCCGCAGCAGGTGGACCGGCTCCACCGTGCCCGCGCCGGAGGTGGACGCGAGGGCGTACGCCTGGTGCAGGATCGCCGCCACGTGGTGGTTGGCGGGCGGGGTCAGGGTGAGCCCGGCGGGCAGCGCCCGGGTGGTGGGTGTCTCGTGAGTCGCGCCCACGGCGCCGTCCAGCGCCTGGGTCAGCGCGGTCTGGCAGATCCGGGAGACCGGCAGCCGGGCGTCGCGGACGCGGTCGGCGAGGGCGTCGGGCAGATAAACGTTGACCTTGGGCACCTGACCGATCCTGTCACGCGGGGGCCGGGCCGGGCACCCCTTGATCGCCTACATTCCCTAGGGTTATAGTAGGGTTATGCCCGCGCTGCTGACCACCCGACGAGCCCTCGACCAGGGCCGTACGTCCAGCGCGCTCTGTCGCCGCTGAGCCCCACCGGCTCGCTTCGCACACGTCGCCTCGTCGTGCCCTCCTGGGCACGGCCGACTCCTTAAGGCCCGACACGCCATGACTCAGCACGACCCTGTCCAGAAAGCCCGCGTCGACCTGACCGCCGGCATCAACAAGCTCTTCGCCGCCTCGGCCATGTCGGCCAGCGGGCACGGCAACATCAGCGTCCGGATTCCCGGCCACGACGACCGCCTCCTCGTCAACGCCGGGGAACTGCTGCGCCCGTGGCCCGCCGACGACCTGCGGGTCGCGGCGCCCGCGCTGCGCACCGTCAACGACGACGTCGTCGTGGTCGGCCTCGACGGGACCGTCCACGACGGAACGCCCAGCCCGTCGGTGGCCGCGATCCTGAAGATGCACATCGGCGTCTACCAGGCCCGGCCCGACGTCAACGCCGTCATCCACACCCATTCGCCGTACGCCACCAGCTACGCCCTCGCCGGTGTGTCGCTGCCGGCCCGGTACGAGGCCCTGCTGGTGCACGGCCAGCCCGTCGACATCCCCGTCGCGCCGTGGGCGCCACGCGGCACCGAGGAGGCGGTGCGGTCGATCGCCGAGACGTTCGCGGCGCACCCCCGCACGTACGCGATCCTGCTCGGCAACCACGGCCTGCTCGTCGCCGGCGACTCCGCCCGGCACGCCGCGAGCCTCGTCGTGGCGATCGAGGAGGCGGCCGTCTCCAGCATCGGCGCCGAGCCGCTCGGCGGCCCGGCGCCGTTCCCCGACCACGTCCACGACCTCGACCTGCGCCTGCGCTTTGAGGAGCCGACCGCATGACCACCCGTAGCCGCCGGATCGCCGGCGCCCTCGCCGCCGTCCTGCTCACCACGTCGCTCGCCGCCTGCGGCGGGAACGACGAGCCCGCCGCGGCGAGCGCCGACGGCCTCACCACCGTCCGGCTCGCCTCGTCGCCGCTGGGCCACCTCGCGCCCATCTACCTGGCCCAGGAGCGCGGCATCTTCGCCAAGCACGGCCTCAAGGTCGAGGTCGACACCGAGACCTCCGACCTGACCTCCGTGCCGGCCGTGCTGGCCGGCAAGGTCGACTTCGCCACCGGCGACCTCACCACGCTGATCGTGGCCCGGTCCAAGGGCCTCGACGTCAAGGCAGTGGTGCCGGCGTCCGCGTCCACCGGCAAGGAGGGCGCCGACTACGGCGCCCTGGTGGTCAAGGGCGACTCCGGCATCACCAGCGCCAAGCAGCTCGAAGGCAAGACCGTCTCGGTCAACGTCCTCACCAACATCGCCGCCGCGGCGGCCCGCGAGGCGGTCCGCGCCGACGGCGGCGACCCGACGAAGGTCAAGCTCGTCGAGATCCCGTTCCCGCAGGCGCCCGCCGCGGTCAGCACCGGCCGGGTGGACGGCGCCTGGGTGGTCGAGCCGTTCCTGTCGGCGGCCAAGGCACAGGGCGCGGTGCCGGTCGGCTGGGGATTCACCGACCTGGCGCCCGACCTCACGGTCTCCGCCTGGTACGCGGCCGGCTCCTACACCTCGAAGAACGCGAAGACCGTCACCGCGTTCCGGGACGCGGTGCGGGAGGCGTACGCGTACGCCCGCGACCACGAGGACGAGGTGCGCGCGAAGATCCCCACGTTCACCGAGATCAAGCCGGAGGTGGCCGCGAAGATCACCCTGACCGGCCTGCGTGACGAGGTCAGCCGGCAGGCCGCCGAGAAGCTCGCCGGCTACGCCCAGCGCGACGGGCTCATCACCACCACACCCGACCTCGACGAACTGATCCTCAGGTGAGAAGGGGGTGGCTCGGCGCCCTGGGCCTGGCGGGCGCGGCCACGGCCTACGAGATCCTCGCCCGCCTGTTCCTCGACCCGGCTTACGTGCCGCCGTTGAGCGCCGTGGTTCCGGAGGCGCTGCGCCTGCTCACCGAGGAACGGTTCTGGGCGGCGACCGGCCGTACGCTGGCGACGGTGGCGGTCGGCCTGGTCATCGCGCTGGCCGCCGGCATCCTGGCCGGGTTCGCGCTCGGCTCGGTGCCGCAGGTGCGCCGGGCCACCTCCTCCACTCTCGACTTCCTGCGGCCGGTCCCGTCGATCGTGCTGATCCCGGTCCTGGTGCTCGTGCTCGACGTCCGGCAGATCACGGTGCTGCTCGTCGCCGTGTCCTGCTTCTGGATCGTCGTGTTCCAGGTGCTCTACGGCCTGCGGGACGTGGACCGGGTGGCGGTCGAGACCGCCCGTGCCTTCCGGCTCGGCCGGCTGGCCCGGATCGTGCACGTCACCTGGCCCACGGTGCTGCCGTACCTGGGCACGGCGCTGCGCCTGATCGTCTCGGTCGCGCTGGCCCTCGCGCTGACCGGCGGGCTGGTCATGGGCGCCGCCGGGCTCGGCGAGATGATCTGGAGCAGCCAGGAGTCCGGCGAGTCCACCGGCATGTACGCGCTGGTGCTGCTCACCGGCGGGCTCGGCATCGGCCTCGACCAGCTCGCCCGGCTGGCCGAGCGGCGGCTGCTGCACTGGCACGTGGCGACCCGCCGGGAGGCCCTGGCATGAAGGCCCTCGGCTACGCGCTCGGCCTGCCCGCGGCGCTCGTGGCCGCCTGGTGGGTGGCCAGCGACGGCAGCACCAACGTGTTCCTGCCGCCGCTGCGCACGATCGTCGAGGCGTTCCGGGACGTGTGGTTCTCCGACACGTTCGCCCGCGACGTGGTGCCCAGTCTGTGGCGCCTCGCCGCCGGCTACACGATCGCGCTCGCCGCGGGCGTCGTCCTCGGCTTCGTGATCGGGCGGTGGGCGGTGCCCCGCGCGCTGACCGGCCCGCTGCTGGCGTACTTCCGGGTGCTGCCCGCCCCGGTGCTGATCCCGGTGCTGCTGGTGGCGGTCGGCATCGGCGACACGACCAAGCTGGTCGTCATCACTGTGGGCGCGGTCTGGCCGATCCTGCTCAACACCGCCGACGGCGTCCGCGCCGCCGACGAGGTCGGGCTGGAGACCGCCGCGGCGTACCGGCTGCCGCGCCGCACCCGGCACCTGCTGGCGCTGCGCGGCGCGAGCCCGCAGATCTTCGCCGGCGCCCGGCAGGCCCTCGGCCTGTCGATCATCCTGATGGTGGTCAGCGAGATGCTGATGAGCACCGACGGGCTCGGCTTCACAGTGGTGCAGTTCCAGCGCAGCTTCGCCATCCCGCAGATGTGGAGCGGGGTGCTGCTGATCGGCCTGCTCGGGTTCGGGCTCGCCAAACTCTTCGAGCTCGTCGAGCGGCGCGCGTTGCGCTGGCATCGCGGCCACACCGGACAACTCACGGAGCGACCATGACCTCCCTGCTCGAGATCGCCGGGATCGGCAAGACCTACCGGGCCCGGGAACGCACCGTCGAGGTGCTGACCGCGATCGACCTGACCGTGTCCGAGGGCGAGTTCGTCGCGCTCGTCGGCCCGTCCGGCTGCGGCAAGACCACCCTGCTCAAGATCGTCGCCGGGCTGCTGCCGGCCACCGTGGGGCAGGTCCGGTTCGGCGGCCGTCCGGTCACCGAACCGCCGCCCGGCCTCGGCGTCGTCTTCCAGGAGTACGGCCGCAGCCTGTACGCCTGGAAGACGGTCCGGCAGAACGTCGAGCTGCCGCTGCGGCACCTGGACCTGAGCCGGGCGCGGCGGCGGGAACTCGTCGCCGACGCGCTCGACGCGGTCGGACTCGGCGCGGCCGGCGACGCGTACCCCTGGCAGCTCTCCGGCGGCATGCAGCAGCGCGTCGCGATCGCCCGCGCGGTCGCCTACCGGCCCCGGCTGCTGCTGATGGACGAGCCGTTCTCCGCCGTCGACGCGCAGACCCGCGCCGACCTGGAGGACCTGGTGGCCACGCTGTGGAAGCGCTACGGCATGACCATCGTCTTCGTCACCCACGACATCGACGAGGCGGTCTACCTCAGTCAGCGCGTCGTGGTGCTCGGCGCCGGCGTCTCCGGCGTCCAGGCCGACATCCCGGTCGACCTGCCCGCCGACCGGGAACAGATCGGCACCCGTTCCTCCGCCCGCTTCGGCGAGCTGCGCACCCGAGTGTGGACGCAGGTCCGCCGTACCCCCGAGAGCGAGATGGTATGAGCAACGCCCGATGGACCGACACCGGCGGCGGCGAGGGCCCGCTGTGGTCCTTCCGAGTCGGTGAGGTCGAGGTCTTCCCGATCCGCGAGGTCGACTACTTCGTGGACCCGGCCGAGTTCTTCCCGCAGCTGGCGACCGAGTCGTGGACCGACGGCGCGTTCTACACCCGGGAGCCGTTCACCCACGACGGCCGGATCCTGCTCAACCAGGAGGCCCACCTGCTGCGTACGCCGGACCGGCTGATCCTGGTCGACGCCGGCGGCGGCAACGGCAAACCGCGCAACGGCGGCGTGTTCGACCGGGCGGACCGGCCGTTCCTGGAACAGTTCGCCCGCGCCGGGGTGTCGCTCGGCGACATCGACACCGTCGTCTTCACCCACCTGCACGTCGACCACGTCGGTTTCGCCACCAGCGCGGACGGCCGCGGCGGCTGGGAGCCGACCTTCCCGAACGCCCGGTACCTGGTGGTCCGGGAGGAGTTCGACTGGTGGACCGGCCCGGACGGCGCGCGGGCCATGCAGCGTACCGGCGACTACATCGCCGACAGCATCCTGCCGCTGCGCGACGCCGGGGTGCTCGACCTGATCGAGGCCGACCACGTCCTGTCCCCGCAGGTGCACCTGGTGCCCGCGTTCGGCCACACGCCCGGCAACGTCTACCTGGTCGTCGAGTCGGCCGGGCAGCGGGCGCTGTTCGCCGGCGACATGCTGCACCACGGCGTCCAGCTGGAACGGCCGGAGTGGAGCATCCGCTACTGCGTGGTGCCGGGCGACTCCGCCGACCAGCGCCGCCGGCTGCTGGAACGGGCCGCCGACTCCGGTGACCTGCTCGTGCCGGCGCACTTCCCGTTCCCCGCGGCCGGGTACGTGCGCCGGGCCGAGTGCGGCTTCACCTACACGTTCCTCGACGTCTGATGCTCATCGCCGACTTCCACACCCACCACGCCTGTCCGGACTATCCCGCGGTGCTGCCGCACAACGCCACCGGCGTGCTCGCCGCCCGCTGGGCCGACACGGCCCGGCGGGTCGCCGACCTCGACGGCCTGCTCGCCGAGTCCGGCCGGCACGGCGTGGACCTGCGCGTCCTGAGCGCCCCGCCGGCGATGGTCACCCCGCACGGCGAACGGACGCGGCCGGACGATTTGCGGCGGCTCAACGACCACCTGGCGGCCGTGGTCGCCGCGAACCCGGGCCGCCTCGCCGGGCTCGCCACGATCGACGCCTTCGGCGGCGACGCGGCCGCCGGGGAGGTGGTCCGGGCCGTCCGCGAGCTGGGCCTGCCGGGCGTCGTCGTCGACTGCGCCGCCGCGGACGGGCGGCTGCTCGGCGACCCGGCCGCCCGTCCCACCCTGTCCGCCGCGGCCGAGCTGGGTGTGCCGGTCTTCGCGCATCCGATCAGCAGGTCCACGCTGACCGCCGAGTTCGCCGGCCTGGGCCGGCTCGGCACGTCGCTGGCCCGCGGCACGATCAACGCCGCCGCGCTGCTGTCCCTGCTCACCGGCGGCGCCCTGGCCGCGCTGCCCGGCCTGCACGTGGTCTTCCCGATGCTCGGGGTGGCCGGCCTGGCGCTCGCCGCCGCCACCGACGAGGGCGCGTTGCTCAGCGCGCCCGGCCGCCGCGCCCACGTGTACGCCGACACCATGGGCTTCGCGCCGTCGGCGATCCGCTTCGCCACCGACCTGCTCGGGGTCGACCACGTGGTCGTCGGCGGGGACTGGCCGGTCGCCGAACGGGAGACCACCCGGGAGCGGGTCGAGGCGGCGCTGCGCGGCGCGGGCCTCGACCCGGACGAGCGCGCCCTGGTGGCCGGCGGCAACACGCTGCGCCTGCTGGGCCGCGGCTGACGCGCCGATCAGGCCGGCGCCGATCCCGTCCCCGCCACGGCCAGCGGGGCCGCGCCGAACGACACCGCGAACCGCTTGCACCAGATCGACACGCTGCGCAGCCCGTCCAGGTCCACCGACGCCGGGATGTCGTACGCCTGGTCGCCGATGTTGCCCTTGAGGCGGCCCAGTTCCACCCAGCGGCCGTCGTCGAACACCTGCCAGCCGGCGCGGCCCTGCTGCACCTTCCGGTCGGTGAGCCAGACCCGCAGGTCGGGGCCGTCGGACGTGTTCAGGCCGCGCAGCAGCAACTGACGGCGGCCGTCGGCGAGCCGGACCAGCTGCGCCCGGCCGGACGTGTCGTGCTCGTGGGTGACGAAGTCACCGGCGGCCAGGACCACGTCGGCGGGCGGCCCGCCGGTGGCCGGCGGGCCGCTCGTGCCGGCCGTCGGCGGCTCCGTCACCGACGGCAGCGCCTCGCGCACCTCGCGGTCGGTCACCAGCCGCCACGGCTGGAACAGGTACAGGCTCACCCCGAGACCGGCGACCACCACGACGGCGAGCACCGACAACACCACACGTCTTCTGCCCATGCCGTGAACCGTAGGGCCGTTCCCGGCCGGAGGATCTTTCCGTCCGCTTACGGCCCGACCGCGGGCCGCCGCGCCGGGACGCCGATGGGTAGCGTCGGGCCCATGGAGCGCTACGTGCTCGTCGTCGACGACGACCGGACGGTCAGCGATGTCGTCCGCCGCTATCTCGAACAGGACGGCTACCGGGTCCGGCTGTCTTTCGACGGGGCGGACGCGCTCGTCGCGGCCGGGGAGCAGCCGCCCGACCTGGTGGTCCTCGACCTGATGATGCCGGGCCTCGACGGCATCGAGGTGTGCCGGCGGCTGCGGCGGAGGCTGCCGGGGCTGCCCGTCGTCATGCTCACCGCGCTCGGCGACGAGGCCGACCGGGTCGCCGGGCTGGAGGTCGGCGCGGACGACTACGTGACGAAGCCGTTCTCCCCCCGGGAACTGGTGCTGCGCATCCGGTCGGTGCTGCGGCGCACGGCGCGCGACGACCGGGGACCGGCCGGGGTGCTGCGCGACGGCGACCTGACCGTCGACGCCGGCCGGCGGGTCGCCGAGCGAGGCGGGGAGCCGCTGGCGCTGACCGTGCGGGAGTTCGACCTGCTCGCGTTCCTGCTGGCGAACCCGGGTCGCGCGTGGTCCCGGGCCGAACTGCTGGACCGGGTGTGGGGCTGGCGCTTCGGCGACCAATCGACCGTCACCGTCCACGTCCGGCGGCTGCGGGAGAAGATCGAGGACCGCCCGGCGCAGCCGTGCCGCATCGTCACCGTGTGGGGCGTCGGCTACCGCTACGAGCCGCTGGGGTCCCGGTGAGCGAGCTGCTGGTCATCGGGTCCTACGCCCTGCTGGCCGGCGCGGTCGTCGGCGCGCTCGGCGTGGGCGCGCTGCGGCTGGTGCGCCGCCGGTCGATCCTCGCGCACATCGCGGTGCTGCTCGCGGTCACGATCGCCTCGGTGACGGCGGGCGTCACCGCTGTCGCGCAGGCCATGTTCCTGTCCGCGCACGACCTGCAGGTGGTTCTCGTGACGGTCGCGGCGTCCGCGGCGGTCAGCCTGGCCGTCGGTGTGGCGTTCGCCCGCCGGCTGGCGCGGGCGGCGGTCTGGGCCGACCAGGCCCGGCAGCGGGAACGGCAGTTGGAGGCCGGCCGCCGCGAACTGGTCGCCTGGGTCTCCCACGACCTGCGGACACCGCTGGCCGGCCTGCGGGCGATGGCGGAGGCGCTGGAGGACCGGGTGGTGGACGATCCGGTGACGGTGGCCGAGTACCACCACCGGGTCCGGGTCGAGACCGACCGGATGACGCGGCTGGTCGACGACCTGTTCGAGCTGTCCCGGATCAACGCGGGCGCGCTGCGGCCCGCGCTGTCCCCGGTGCCGCTCGGCGACGTCGTCTCCGACGCGATCGCCGCCACCGCGCCGCTGGCCGCCGACCGGGGGGTGCGTGTGCTCGCCCCGGAGACCGGCTGGCCCACGGTCCGGGCCGGCGAGGCCGAACTCGCCCGCGTCGTCACGAACCTGCTCGTCAACTCGGTGCGGTACACGCCGCCGGACGGCACGGTGCGCGTCGACACCGGCCACGACGAGGGCGACGTGTGGTTCGCCGTCTCCGACACCTGCGGCGGCATCCCCGAGGCGGACCTGCCCCGGGTGTTCGACGTGGCGTTCCGGGGGACCCGGGCCCGCACACCGGCCGGCGCGGACCAGCCGGCGCCGGCCGGTGGCGGGCTGGGCCTGGCGATCGTGCGCGGCCTGGTCGAGGCGCACGGCGGGCGGGTGCACGCGCACAACGTCACCGGCGGCTGCCGGTTCGTCGTCCGCCTCCCGCCCGCCTGACAGCCGCCGCGCCCGGTCAGGCGGCGTCCGGGGGACCGGTCTGCGTCAGGCGCCCGTCGGCGAGCCGCAGCCAGCGCTCGACCCCGATCGCGGCGAGGAACCGCTCGTCGTGGCTGACCACGAGCAGCGCCCCCCGGTACGCGTTCAGCGCGCTCTCCAACTGCGCGACGCTGAGCAGGTCGAGGTTGTTCGTCGGCTCGTCGAGCAGCAGGAGATGCGGGGCCGGCTCGGCGCCCAGGACGCAGGCCAGCGTCGCCCGCAGCCGCTCGCCGCCGGAGAGCACCCCAGCCGGCAGGTGCGCCCGCGGGCCGCGGAACAGGAAGCGGGCCAGCAGGTTCATCCGCTGCGCGTCCGGGGCCTGCGGCGCGAACGCGGCCAGGTTCTCCGCCACCGTACGGTCGGAGTCCAGCAGGTCGAGGCGCTGCGACAGGTACGCGATGCGGCCGTCGGCCCGGGTGATCCGGCCCTGCTCGGGTTCCAGGTCGCCGTTGATCAGGCGCAGCAGCGTGGACTTGCCCGCGCCGTTGCCGCCGAGCACGGCGATCCGCTCCGGTCCCCGGATCGTCAGGTCGACGCCACCTGTGGCGAACAACTGCCGGTCGCCGTACCGGATCTGCGCTCCTTCGGCGGTGAGCAGCGTGCGGCCGGCCGGCACCTCGGTGGCGGGCAGCTCCACCGAGATCCTCTGCTCGTTGCGCAGCGCCCGCTCGGCCTCGTCGAGCCGGGCCCGGGCGTCGTCCACCCGCCCGGAGTGCATCTCGTTCGCCTTGCCGGCGGCCACCTGCGCGTCCCGTTTCATGCCGCCGGCGACGATCCTCGGCAGCCCCGCGTTCTTGAGGTTGCGGGCGGCGTTGCCGGCCCGGCGGGCCGCCCGCTCGCGGGCCTCCTGCAACTCCCGCTTCTCCCGCTTGAGGTCCTGCTCGGCGTTGCGGATGTTCTTCTCCGCCACCTCCCGCGCGGCGCGCGCCGCCTCCTCGTACGCGGTGAAGTTCCCGCCGTGGAACCGCACCTCGCCGCGGTCCAGCTCGGCGATGCGGTCCATCCGGTCCAGCAGCGCCCGGTCGTGACTGACCAGCAGCAGGCAGTCGGTCCACTGCTCCAGCACGTCGTAGAGCCGGTGCCGGGCGTCGAGGTCGAGGTTGTTAGTGGGCTCGTCCAGCAGCAGCACGTCGGGCTGTTTGAGCAGTTGCGCCGCCAGGCCGAGCGAGACGACCTGCCCGCCGCTGAGGGTGTCCAGCCGCCGGTCGAGCGCGAGGTCGCCGAGGCCGAGCCGGTCCAGCTGGGCGCGGGTGCGCTCCTCGATGTCCCAGTCGTTGCCGATGGTGGTGAAGTGCCGCTCGTCGGCGTCGCCGGACTCGATGGCGTGCAGCGCCGCGATCAGCGGGGCGATCTCCAGCACCTGCGCCACGGTCAGGTCGCCAGACAGCGGCAGGCTCTGCGGGAGGTAGCCCGGCACACCGTGCACCGTGACCGACCCGGCGGCGGGCCGCAGCTCACCGGCGATCAGCTTGAGCAGCGTGCTCTTACCGGCGCCGTTCGGCGCGACCAGGCCGGTCCGGCCCGCGCCGAGGGTGAAGGAGAGGTTCTGGAAGACCGGAGTGTCGTCGGGCCAGGAGAAGGTCAGGTTCGAGCAGACGACGAAGGAATCGGACATCAGGAAGACGACCTCGAAGATGAGGGCGGGCGGACCTCAGCCGCCCGGCGGGGGACACGGTCTCGGGGTACGACGACACGACCACGGCGCCTGCCTGTGGTCGGTCACATGTCCGGTCTCACCCGGAGATGTCGTCGTCACCCGCCATGTCTGGTCTCCCTGCCTGCCTGATCGCCACTGGATCACTCCGGTCCACCGTAGCACCGGCCGGTGCCCGGCGCGGGCGTGCCGGACCGGCGTCCGCGCGGCGGTCCGCCGCGCCGTGCGCCCTATGCTCCTGGCCATGTCCCAGGTGACTGCGAGCCGCTGGTTCGGGCCGGCCGGATCCTCGACCGGCGACGCCCAGGTGTTCGTCTTCCCGTACGCCGGCGGCGTCGCCGCCTCCTTCGCGCAGTGGCGGGAACTGGCCGCGCCGGAGCTGTCGGTGCAGGTCGCGCTGATGCCGGGCCGGGGCGCCCGGCTGCACGAGCCACCGGTGGACGACCTCGCGGAGCTGGTGGACGCGCTGGCGACGGCCGTCGCCGAGCGGGCGTCCGGGCCGTTCCTGCTGTTCGGCCACAGCCTGGGGGCGCTGGTGGCGTTCGAGGTGACCCGGGAGCTGCGCCGCCGGGGCGCGCCCGCACCGCTGGCGTTGCTGGTCGGCGGCGCGGAGGCGCCGGGGACCCGGCTGGTACGGCGGCGCGTCCACGACCTGGACGACACCGGTCTCATCGACGCGCTGCGCGACTTCGGGGCCACGCCGGCCGCGCTGCTGGCCGACCGCGACCTGATGGAGCTGATCCTGCCCGGGGTGCGGGCCGACTTCGCGCTATCCGAGCGGTACGCCTATCGCCAGGGGCCGCCGCTGGAGGTGCCGGTGCACGTGCTGCTCGGCGACGGGGACGAGCACGTGGACCCGGAACGGGCCGCGGGGTGGGCCCGGGAATGTGTCACCGAGCCGCGATGGCACGTGTTTCCCGGCGGGCATTTCTTCCTTACCGACCATCTGCCGGAAATCATCGACCTAATGCGACACATCGTCGTCAGTCACACCCCTGTGGCGGAATAAGCGACAAAGAGCAGGTAAGGACTCGTACCCGCGCCGGACCTTCCACAATGTCCGGTATTCGACCTGGTGAGTGGCCGAGAAGCGGTGTTAAAGTTCGCCATCCGTTCGCCGAAGGGACGTCGCTGACGAGGCGGCATACTGTCGCGTGCGCCGAGGTGTTCATGAGCCGGCCGTACCTTCCGTCCCTGGTCCTACGCGATTACCTGCACACCGTGGCGACCCTCCACCCGCAACTGCGCGAGCTGCTCGACTTCGGCCGTCCCGGCGCGGACGCGGCCCTCGCGGAACTGGCCGGCACGGTCAGCGAGTTCGACACCGACTCCACCGGCCGGGGCGATTCCTATCGCCGGGCTCAGCGGGACACGCTCGTCCGCTGGACCGGTATGCGGCGGCTGCTGGACCTCGCCACGCCGGACGCAGCCGCTCCGGTCACGCTGATCCTCGACGTACTCGGCGGCGACGGCACGGTGGCCCGCGCCGCAGGCAGCCAGTCGGCCTGCTTCGAGTCCAAACTCGCATTCATCACCGGCGACCTGTCCGGCCACATGGTCGACAAGGCGCTCGCCCACGGCCTGCCCGCCGTCCGCCAGGCCGCGCACTTCCTGTTCCTGCGCGACGCCGGCGTGGACGCGGTGCTGCTGGCGTACGGCACGCACCACATCCCGGCGGCCCGGCGGCCGCAGGCGGTGGCGGAGGCGGCCCGGGTGGTCCGACCCGGCGGCCGGATCGTGCTGCACGACTTCGACGAGTCCAGCCCGATGGCCGGGTTCTTCGGCGAAGTGGTGCACCCGCACGCCGCCGGCGGCCACGACTACCGGCACTTCAGCCGCGCCGAGCTGACCGGCCTGTTCACCGCGGCCGGGCTGCCGGTACGCGTCCTCGACCTGTACGACCCGCTGATCGTGCGCGCCGACAGCGCCGAGTCCGCGTCCGCGGGCATGCGCGACTACGTCGGCGACATGTACGGCGTGCGCGACTACTTCGCGACGCTCACCGACGACGAGGTGTGGCAGCTGCTGACCCGCCACTTCGACCACGCCCGTTACCTGGCCGGGATCGGCCGCGACGACCTGCCGGCCCGTCCGCTGGTCTACCGGGCCGACGGGCAGTTCGTGGCCGAGGTGCCCCGGATGGCGATCGTCGCGGTCGCGACGAGGACGCAGGTAGCGCCGTGACCGGCCCGAGCCACCTGACCGGCCCGCGCTACCTGATCGACCTGGTGCACCGGCCCGTCGGCACCGGCGGCGACCGGCCCGCGATCGTCGGCCCGGACGGCGAGCTGAGCTACACCGCGCTGTGGGAGCGGGTCGGCGCGACGGCCGAGCTGCTGCGCCGCGCCCGCGTGCGGCCGGGTGACCTGGTGGGTCTCTACCTGCACCGGTCCGCCGACTACGTGACGTCGCTGCTGGCGACGCTCGCGGTGGGCGCGGTGGCGGTGCCGGTCGACCCCGAGCTGCCCTCCGGCCGGGCCGAGCAGATGCTCGCGGCGGCCGCGCCCCGGCTCGTCCTGTACGCCGACCGTCCGCCCGCCGTCGCCGCGCCCGCGTCCACCGGCTGGCGGGACGTGCGTACCGCGCGGGCCGGGTCGACGGCCGACCTGACCGATCGCACCGGCTGGCTGCCGCCGGGTGAGCACGCCGCGCTGGTGCTGTTCACCTCCGGCTCCACCGGCCGGCCGAAGGGCGTGGTGCTGCACCACGCCGGGCTGGTCAACCGGCTGGCCTGGGGTCACGAGTGGTTCGGCTTCGGCGCCGACGACCGGGTGCTGCACAAGGCGTCGATCGGATTCGACGCGTCGGTGCACGAGATCCTCTCCCCGCTGATCGCGGGCGGCACCGTGGTCGTCGCCGGGCCGGGCCTGCAGTTCGACAGCCTCGGGCTGGTCCGGCTGATCCAGCGGGAGGCGGTCACCACCGCGCACTTCGTACCGACCATGTTGCGGCACGTGCTCGACGAGCCGGAGTTCGCCGGCTGCCTCACGCTGCGGCGGGTGCTGTGCGGCGGCGAGGCGCTGGACATGCGGCTGGTCCGGCGGTTGCGCGAGGTGCTGCCGTGCGGGCTGTTCAACGGGTACGGCCCGAGCGAGACGTCGATCAACGTGTCCTACTGGGACTGCGCCGAGCCGTACCCGGGCAGCATCGCCCCGATCGGCCGGATCATCGACGGCGTCACCGCCCACGTGCTCGACGACGACCTGCGCCCGGTGCCCGAGGGCGGGACCGGCGAGCTGTGGATCGGCGGGGTCGCGGTCGGGCTGGGCTACCTGCGCGACGACGAGCGGACGGCGGAACGCTTCCGCGCCGACCCGACGCGGCCGGGCGCGCGGCTCTACCGCACCGGCGACCTGGTGCGGATCGCGCCGCAGGGCTTCCTGGAGTTCCGCGGCCGGGCCGACGACCAGGTCAAGATCCGGGGGGTCCGGGTGGAGCCGGGCGAGGTGGCCGCCGTGCTGCGCGAGCATCCCGCCGTGCACGACGCGGTGGTGGTGACGGTCCCGGACACCGACGACGGCCCCCGCCTGGTCGGCTACGTCGTGCCGCAGCCCCGGCAGGCCCCGGCGGTCGGCGGGCTGCCGCGCTTCCCGCTGCCGAACGGCATGGCGGTCACCGCGGCGTCGCCGGACGAGGCGGTCTTCCTCTACCGGCAGATCTTCGACCAGGCCGAGTACGCCCGCTTCGGCGTCCGCGTCGGCGACGGCGCCGTGGTCGTCGACGTCGGCGCCAACATCGGGCTGTTCTCGCTCTGGGCGTCCCGGCAGGCGCGCGACGTGCGACTGGTGGCGGTCGAACCGAACCCGGACACCCTGCCGTACCTGCGCGCCAACCTCGGCCTCTACGCCGGGTCGGCGTCGGTCGTCGAGGCCGCCGTGACCGACGCGGCGGGCACCGCCGAGCTGACCTCGTTCCCCGAGCTGAGCTACCTGTCCGGCCTCGGCGCCGACCGGGCCGGCGTCGCCTCCGACCTGGTCCGGTCGCACTACCGCAACGGTGGCGGCGACGCCGACGAGACCGAACAGGCGGCGCTGCTCGCGGACGCCCGCCGCCGCCTCGCCCCGGTGGCGCACGTGGTGCCGACGGTGACGCTGTCGGACCTGCTGGACCGCTTCGGGCTGGACCGCGTCGACCTGCTGAAGATCAACACCGAGGGCGCCGAGCTGAGCGTGCTGCGCGGGCTGCGCCCCGAGCACTGGCCCCGCATCCGCCGGGTCTGCCTGGAGGTCGAGCGCAGCAGCGTGACCACGCCGCTGGTGCGCGAGCTGCTGTGCGCTGCCGGGTTCGAGGTCAACGACATCGGCGACTGGAACGTCGGCGCGGACGCCGACGTCAGCTACGTCTACGCCGTACGGCCGCAGGACCCGCCGCCCGCGGCGACGCCCCGGGACGAGCCCGCCGACCACCTGCTGACCACCGGGCTGCTCCAGGGCTACCTGGCCTCGGCGCTGCCGCCCGCGATGCGCCCGGACCAGATCGTCCTGGTCGACCGGCTGCCCCGCCTGCCCAACGGCAAGGTCGCGCGGCTGGAGCTGCCACCACCACCGCCCCGGCCTACCGGGCCTGCTGCGGAACCCGGCGACGGCGCCCTCACCGACCGGCTGCGCGAGGCGTGGCGGGCCACGCTCGGCGTCGACGCGGTGCACGACGACGACACGTTCGTCGCGCTCGGCGGGCACTCGCTGACCGCGCTGCGGATTGCGCTGCGGGTACGGGAGATGGCCGGGCTGGAGGTGTCCCCGGCGAGCTGCCTGCGCGCCGGGTCGTTCGCCGACTGGGTCGACCGGGTCACGGAGGCGGGACGCGATGTCAGCCCGGTCCGCTGACGCGCGGCACGTCGTCGTGGTGGGCGCCGGCCGGCTGGCCCGCTCGCTGTGCCACGCCTTGGCCGCGACGCCCACCCCGGCGCCGCTGCGCGTGACGGTCCTGGCCCGCGACCCGGACGCGGCGCTCGCGCTCGCCCGCGCCGCGCGGGTGCGCGCCACAGTCGCCGGAACCCCCGTCGCCGTCACCGCCCGGCCGTTCACCGCCGAACCCGGCGCCGAGCCGGGGGAGGGGTACGCCGCCGACGCCGCCTCGATGGCCCGGCTCCGGCCCGACGTGCTGGTCTGCGCCGCGTCCGCGCAGTCGCCGTACGAGCGGGCGGCGGCGCCGTCGGCCTGGACGGACCTGATCGCCGCGGCCGGTTTCGGCGTGACGCTGGCGTTGCAGGCCGAGCTGGTGTCCCGGCTGGCCGCCGCGCTGGCCGGCGGCGCGCCCGGCGCGACGCTCGTCAACGGCGCGTTCCCGGACGCGGTCAACCCGCTGCTCGCCGCACGGGACCTGCCGGTGCGCTGCGGCATCGGCAACGTGGCGACGCTCGCCGCGTGCCTGGACGCCGCGCTCGGCCGTCCCGGCCAGCGCCGCCTGGCGGTGCTCGGCCACCACGCCCACCTCGCCGCGCCCGGCCCGGACGACGAGGACACCGCCGAGGTACGCGCCTGGCTGGACGGCCGGCCCGTCCCGGACGTCACCGGGCTGCTCGCCGGCTACCGCGCGCTGCCCCGGCCGGAGCTGAACGCGCTCGCCGGGCACGCAGGTGCCGCCCTGGTGGCGGCGCTCGCCACCGGCGACGAGGTGACGGCGAGCCTGCCCGGGCCACTGGGACTGCCGGGCGGCTATCCGGTCCGGCTCACCGGCGGCCGGACCGAGCTGCGGCTGCCGGCCGAGCTGCCGGTGGCGCAGGCGGTCGCCTGGAACACCGCCGCCGGGCGCCGCGACGGCGTCGAGGTCGGCGGCGGCCACGTCCGCTACCCGGAGCGCGCCCGGGCGGCGCTGGCGGCGTACCGGCCGGACCTGGCCGGCGGCTGGCACGCGAGCGAGCTGCCCGAGATCGCCTGCCGGTTCACCGCCCTGCGTGACCATCTGCGAACGGTGCCGCCGGCGCCGGCCCGGAGTGTGTTGGAGGAAGCCCGATGACCGTGACCACCCCGGCCACCCGCAACATGATCACCGACTACTACGACGTCGTCGCGTCGGCCGTGCGCCGATGCGGCGCGGTCCCCGGCGACGCGCCCGGCACTCCCGGCTTCGCGCCCGGCTTCGACCTGCCCGAGCTGACCCCGCAGGTACGCGAGTTCTACGCCGCCGCCACGGTCAGCTGGTCCCCGCTGGGCCACTACGGCGGACACGACCTGACGATGCTCGACCTGACCGCCAACCCGGGCACCCGGACCACGAAGACGTTCGCCTCGATGGTGATCGTCGCCCGCGCGGTGGAACACATCCGGCGTACCGGCGAGCGGCTGTGCATCGTCACCCCGACCTCCGGCAACAAGGGCGTCGCGCTGCGCGACTCGGTGGCCCGCGCGTACGCGGCCGGGCTGGTGACCCCGGAGCAGCTGTCCATCGTGGTTCTGGCGCCGGCGGCGACCCGGCACAAGTTCCGCCACGACGCGCTCGCCGACGATCCCGCGACCCGTGCGGTGAACCCGCTGCTGCGGTACACCGGCGCGGACCCGGAGGGCGTGAAGGCGCTCGGCCGCGCGTTCGTCGACGAGTACGCGGCCACCGCGTACGACAAGCGCGGCGTCACCCTCTGGTACACGCTCGACCTGCGCAACTACCTGGTCGCCGACGCCGCCCGGGCCGCCTTCGAAGCCGACGTGTCGCCCACCGCCGGTTCCCGCTGGCACGCGCACGCCGTGTCCAGCGCGTTCGGCCTGCTCGGCTACAACCTGGGCCGCGACGTGCTGGAGGCGGCCGGCGACGCCGACCCGGCCGACCGGCCCGGTTTCCTGCTCGTGCAGCACCTCGGCACGCCGGACATGGTGCTCAGCCTGCGCCACGGCTCGTTCGAGCGGGACCACTGCCCGGCGTACACGCTCGACGAGAGCCGGGGCGTCTGGACGCAGGACGCCGACCTGCGCTTCCCGGCCGTCACCGACGACCCGGCCGAGGTGCTCGACCCGACGTTCTACACCCACCGCCCGGTGACCTCCCCGGCCATGAACGCGCTCATCGGACGGCACGGCGGCGACGGCATCGTGGTGTCGCGGCGCGAGTGCGTGCGGCGCTATCCGGTCGCCCGGCAGTGGCTCTCCGACGCCGGTCTGACGCTGCCCGAGGACCCGGCCCGGCTGCGGGAGTGGTCGATCCTGATGGCGCTGACCGGCGTCTGCAACGCCGTCGACCGGGGCCTGGTGCCGGCCGGGTACGAGATCGTGGTGCACGGCACCGGCAGCTACTGCGACGACTTCCGGATCGCCGAGGCCGACGCCGAGGTGTCCACGCTCGCCGACGTGGTCGCCGCCGTCCTGGACCAGCGGTGAGCCCGTCTCCGCAGCCGCTCGGCCTGCCGCCGCGGCTCGCCGCCGGGGCGCGCGCCGCGGGCGTCGACCCGGCCGCCGTCGTCCTCACCGCCACCGCCCTGGTGGTACGCCGGTACACCGGAGCCCCCGCGGTGACGCTGCGGCACGGCGACGACCCGGTGACGCTCGACCTGACCGCCGACGCGCCGATCCGGGAGTTGTGCCGGTCGCTGTGCCCGGCGCCGCCGGACCACCCGGTCGACGCCACCGTCGAGGTGAGCCCCGACCTGGCCGGCGTCACCGTCTCCGGGCTGCCCGCCGCGTACGCTTACGACCTCCGCGCCGACCTGGCCGACGTCCTGTCCACGCTGGACCCGGACGCCTCGTCGGCGGGGTTGCTGCCGTCGGCCCGCTACGAGCGGCGACCGGCGCCGGACCTGTGGCGGCTGCACGGTGGCGACGGCACCGAGGCCGATCGGGTCCGCGGTGACACCATCCCGGCCGCGTTCGCCGCGGCGGTGCGGGCGTACCCGGACAGGCCGGCGGTGCTCGCCGACGACGCGACGGTGACCTACCGGGAACTCGGCGCGGCAGTCGCCGCGACCGCCGAAGCGCTGGCCGGGCCGGGTGACGTCACGGCGCCGGTGGCGGTGCTGTGCCGCCACGGCGTCGCCACGATCACCGGCATCCTGGCGGCGCTGGCGTCGGGGTCGCCGTACGTGCCGCTGGACCCGGCGTACCCGGCGGCCCGGCTGGCCGCGATGCTGCACGACGCAGGCGTCCGGGCGATCGTCGCGGACCTCGGCCACGAAGAGCGCGCCGCCACGCTCGCTGCCGCCGCCGGGCTGGAGCTGCCGGTCGTGTCGTTGCGCCGGGGCGAGGCCGGCGTGCCGGTGCCGGCCGGGCCCGCGCGCCCGGACGACCCGGCGTACGTGCTCTACACCTCGGGGTCCACCGGGAAGCCGAAGGGCGTGGTGCAGAGCCACCGCAACGTGCTGTTCGGCGTCCGCAACCACGTGCGCAACTTCGCCGTCCGGCCGGACGACCGCACGAGCGTGCTCACCTCGTTCGGCTACGACATGGCGGTCACCGACACGTTCGGCGCGCTGCTGTCCGGCGCCGCCGCCGTCCCGGTCGACGTCCGCACGCACGGCCTCGGCCACCTCACCGGTGCGCTCGCCGGCCGGGGCGTCACCGTCTACCACTCCACCCCGACCGTCTTCCGGTACGTGATGGCGAGCCTCGGCGAGCACGGGCGGCTGCCGTCGGTCCGTGCTGTCGTCCTCGGCGGCGAGGAGGTCACCCGGCACGACGTGACGCTGGCCCGGCGGTCGTTCGCGCCGGGCGTGGTGTTCGTCAACGGGTACGGCACCACCGAGATCAGCTTCGCCGCGCAGCACCACCTGCCGCCGGACGCCGACCCGGGGCGGGCAGTCGTGCCGATCGGGCACCCGCTGCCGGGCGTCGAGGTGGTGCTCACCGACCCGGCCGGACGCCCCGCCTGCCTCACCGGCGAGGTGGTCGTGCGGACCCCGCACGTCGCGCTCGGCTACCTGGGCCTGCCGGAGCTGACCGCGGACCGGTTCACCGAGCACGACGGGGTGCGCGCGTACCGGACCGGTGACATCGCGCGGCGGCTGCCCGACGGCACGCTCGTCTACCTGGGCCGCGGCGACCGGATGGTGAAGATCCGCGGCTACCGGGTGGAGCTGGGCGAGATCGAGGCGTGCCTGGCGGCGCTGCCGGGGGTGGCCCACGCGGCGGTGGTGGCGCGACGCGGTGCGTCCGGCGCGGGCGAGCAGGAGATCGTCGCGTACGTGGTCGGCGCCGCCGGTACGGTCGTCGAGCCGGGAGCGCTGCGGGAACGGCTGGCCGGTGTGCTGCCGGACTTCATGGTGCCCCGGGCGGTGGTGGCGGTGCCGGAGCTGCCGATCGGCCCGACCGGCAAGCTCGACCAGGCCGCCCTGCCCGACCCGGACGCCGGCCGCCCGGACGCCGGAGGGCCGCACGCGGGGCAGCCGGCCGCCGGCCGCCCGGATGCCGGGGGACCGCCGGCCGGGCCGGTCGAGCAGACCATCGCGGCGGGCTGGTGCACGGTGCTCGGACTGACCACTGTGGGCCGCCTGGTGAACTTCTTCGAGGCGGGCGGGCACTCGCTCCAGCTCGCCCTGGTGCAGGGGTACCTGGAGGAACACCTCGGCCGCCGGGTGCCGCTGGCCCGGCTGGTGGAGTTCCCGACGGTGGCGGCGCTGGCCGCGTACCTGGAGACGGCCGGGGACGCCGCGGGCGTACCGGAGGACGGCCGGCTGACCGCGGCCGGACGCCGGATGGCCCGCCGTGCCGCCGCGCGGGCCGCCGGCGGCGGGGAGGGACGGGCGTGAGCGAGGACGACCGGATCGCGGTGGTGGGCCTGGCCTGCCGGGTGCCCGGCGCGGACGACGCACCGGCGCTGTGGCGCAACCTGCTGTCCGGGGTGGACTCGGTGCGCCGGGTCCCGGCCGGGGAGGGCGCGCCGGGCGGACCGGACTGGGTGTCGGCGTTCGGCCGGCTCGACGACCTGGAGGGCTTCGACGCGGACCTGTTCGGCTATCCCGCCGCGGCGGCGGCGCTGCTCGACCCGCAGCACCGGCTGTTCCTGGAGGTCGCCTGGCACGCCCTGGAGGACGCCGCGATCGACCCGGACCGCGACCCGGCCCAGATCGGCGTGTTCGCCGGATGCGCGCCCAGCCGCTACCTGCACCACCACCTGCTCGGCAACCCCGCGCTGGCCCCGGCGGCCGGCACGCTCGCCGAGGACTGGGACGACGCGCTGACCGGCTCCGGCTGCGACTATCTGCCGACGCGCACCGCGTTCGCGCTGGGGCTGTCCGGCCCGGCCGTGGCGGTCCAGACCGCCTGCTCGACCTCGCTCGTCGCGGTGTGCCAGGCCGGGCAGAGCCTGCTGGACTACCGCTGCGACGTGGCGATAGCGGGCGGCGCGGCGGTGGTCTCGACGCGGCAGGCCGGTTACCGGCTGCGGCCGGGCGGGCTGCTGGCCACCGACGGGGTGTGCCGCCCGTACGACGCCGCCGCCACCGGGCAGGTGTTCGGCAACGGCGCCGGGGCGGTGGTGCTGAAGCGGCTCGCCGACGCCCGCGCCGACGGCGACCACGTGTACGCGGTGCTCGCCGGGTGGGCGGTGAACAACGACGGCGCCGACCGGCCCGGCTTCACCGTGCCGGGTGTGTCCGGGCAGGCGGCGGTGCTGGCGGAGGCGTTGGCGTCGGTCGGCTGGGACGCGGTCGACGTCGGTTACCTGGAGGGGCACGGCACCGGCACCCCGGTGGGCGACGCGATCGAGGTGGACGCGCTGGCCCGGGTACGCCGGGGCGCCCGCGGCCCACTGCTGCTCGGCTCGGTGAAGGGCAACCTCGGCAACCTGGACGCCGCGGCGGGCGTGATTTCCCTGATCAAGGCCGTGTACGCGGTCCGCACCGGGCAGGTGCCGGGTACCGCGCACTTCACCGGCGCGCACGACGACGTCGACCTGGCCGCAGCGGGTGCCGAAGTCGGCGCGGAGACCCGGTCGTGGACGGGGGAGCGGCGCGCGGGCGTCAGCTCGTTCGGTCTCGGCGGCACCAATGCGCACGTGCTGGTCGAGCCGGCGCCCGCGACGGACGCGCCGGACGCCGGGGCACCCGGCCCGGTGGTGCTGGGACTGTCCGCGGGCAGCCCGGCGGCGCTGCGGGAACTGGCCCGGCGGCTGGCCCTCCGGCTGGCCGACGGCGACCTGGCGGTGGCCGACGTGGCGCACACGCTCGCGGTGGGACGGCGGCGGCTGGCGTACCGGGACGCGGTCGCCTGCGCCGACGCGGGGGAGGCGGTGCGCCGGCTGACCGCGCTCGCGGCGGGCGACCCGGCCTCCGACGACGCCGCAGTCCGCGCCTGGCGCGCCGGTGACGAGCCGGCCGTCCCGCCGGGCCGGCGGGTGCCGCTGCCCGGCTACCCGTTCCGGCGGACCCGGCACTGGATCGAGGCACGACGATGACCGTCCGCGACGATCAGCGCGACCAGCAGGTCGGTCCCGAGCTGCCCTACCCGCAGGTGTGCCTGCCCGACCTGGTCGCGGCGCACGCCCGGCGGCGTCCCGGCGCCCCGGCCGTGGTGCAGGGCGACCTGACGCTCAGCTACGCCGGCCTGGTCGGCCGGGCCGCCGCGCTGGCCGCGTCGCTGCGCGTCCACGGCATCGGCGCGGACGACCTCGTCGGCGTCTGCGTGGACCGTCGCCCGGACCTGGTGGTCGCGCTGCTCGGCGTGCAGGCGGCCGGCGCCGGGTACGTCCCGCTCGACCCGGCGCTGCCGCCCGGACGGTTGCGCGAGCTGGCCGCCGAGGCCCGGCTGCGCGTCGTCGTGGGTACGCCCGCCGCCGAGGCGTTCACCGGACGCACCGTGCTGGACGTCCCCACCGGCACCGCGCCCTGGCAGCCGACACCGGCGACGCTCGGCACCACGGCGTACGCGATGTTCACGTCCGGGTCGACCGGGCAGCCGAAGGGCGCGGTGATCGAGCACCGGGCGCTGACCGAGAAGGTCACCTCGATCGCGGAGTTCTCCGGGTTCGACACGGCGACCCGGTGCCTGGCGTTCGCCTCGATCGGGTTCGACGCGTCGGTGGTCGACATGCTCGCCCCGCTCGCCGCCGGGGGCACCGTCGTGCTCGCCGGTGACGCCGAGCGGGCCGACCCGACCCGGCTCTACCGGATCTGTGCCGAGCAGGCGGTCGACGTGGTGGTGCTGCCGCCGCCGATCCTGCCGCTGCTGGACCCGGTCCGGCTGCCCGGCGTGCGGCTGGTCGTCACCGGCGGCGAGGCCACCGGCCCGGAACAGGTCGGCCGCTGGACCGCCGGCGGGCGCCGCTTCGTCAGCGTGTACGGCCCGACCGAGGCGACGGTGCTGGTGACCTGGTTCGAGGGCAGCGGCGACTGGACCCGGCCCATCCCGATCGGCCGGCCCGCCGCCAACCACCGCATCCACCTGGTCGACGACGAGCTGTGCGAGGTCGGCCCGGGGGAGATCGGCGAGGTGCTCGCCGGTGGGCCCGGGCTCGGCCGCGGATACCTCTTCGACGCCGCCCGCACGGCGGAACGGTTCCTCCCGGACCCGTTCTCCGGCAAGCCCGGGGAGCGGCTCTACCGTACCGGTGACCTGGCCCGGTGGCTGCCGGGCGGGAGCCTGGAGTTCCTCGGCCGGGCCGACCGGCAGGTGAAGATCCGCGGGCAGCGGATCGAGCTGGGCGAGGTCGAGGCGGTGCTGCGCCGTCACCCGGACGTCGACCTGGCCAGCGTCCAGGTCCGCGCCGGCGCCGGCGGTCAGGAACTCGTCGCGTACGTGGCGACCGGCCTGGACGCCGCCGAGCTGCGTGACTACTGCGCCCGGCTGCTGCCGCCCGCCGCCGTACCGGCCCGGATGCACACCATGCCCGCGCTGCCGATCACCATCAACGGCAAGATCGACACCGAGCGGCTGGCCGCGCTCGACGTCGCCGGACCGGCCCCCGTGCCGTCCGGCGAGCCGCCCGCCACCGACACCGAACGCCTCGTCGCGCAGGCGTGGGCGGCGCTGCTGGACGTGCCCGCGGTCGGCCGCGACGACGACTTCTTCCACCAGGGCGGGCACTCCATCACCGCGATGCGGCTGGTCGCCGACCTGCGCGAGCGGCTGGGCCGCGACCTCGCCATCGAGGACGTGCTGGTCGGGCGGACGCCACGCGGCATCGCCGCCCGCGCCGACGCAGCCGCCGGAACCGGCCCGGCCCCGGTCGTCCGGGGACGGCCACCGGCGCTGTCCCCGGCGCAGCAGCGGCTGTGGTTCCTCGACCGCTACTTCCCGGCCGCCGCGTCGGCGTACAACGTCGCGTTCGCCGAACGGATCACCGGCCCGCTCGACGTGGCGGCGCTCGCCACGGCGCTCACCGCCGTCGCGGACCGGCAGCAGATCCTGCGCTGGCGCATCCCGGAGCGCGACGGCGTGCCGTACGCGGTCGCCGACCCGTCCACACCGGTGCCGCTGCCGGTACGCGACCTCGCCCCGGGCACCGATCTCGCCGGCCACCTCGCGGCGAGCGCCGCCACACCGTTCGCGCTGGGCACCGACACGCTGTGGCGGGCCGAGCTGATCCGCACCGGCGACGGCGAGCACGTGCTGGCCGTCTACGCCCACCACGCCGTGTTCGACGGCTGGTCGCAGTCGCTGTTCTACGCCGACCTGGCCGCCGCGTACCGGGCCGCGCTCGGGGACGGGCCGCCGCTGCCGCCGCTGCCCGCCACGTACGGCGACTACGTGGCCTGGCGCGCCGACCGCGCCCGGCGTCGCGCCGCCGCCGACCTCGACTGGTGGCTGGACCACCTGACCGGGGCGCCGGTCGTGCTGCGGCTCCCCGGTGGACGGGACCGGCCGGCCGAACAGACGTACACCAGCGCGACGGTGCGTACCCGGCTGGACCGGGCTGCCACTGCCGCGCTCACCGACCTCGCCGCCGGGCTCGGCGCGACCCCGGCGGCCGCCGTGCTCGCCGCGTTCGCGCTGGTGCTGGCCCGGCGTACCGGCCTGCCCGACCTGGTGGTCGGCACACCCACCGTGGACCGGCGGGCCGCCGACTTCGAGCCGATGGTCGGCTTCTTCATCGAGATCGCACCGCTGCGGCTGCGCCGGACGCCCGGGGCCGGCTTCGCCGCGCACGTCCGCGCCGCCTGGGAGGAACTGCTCGCCGCGCTCGCCCACCCGGAGGCGCCTGTCGAACGCATCGTCGGCGGCCTCGGGCTGGGCGGCCTGCTCGACCGCAGCCCGCTGGTGCAGGTGCTGTTCAACATGTACACGTTCGACGAGCCCCGGCTGGACCTGGCCGGCCTGTCCGCCGAGCCGGTGCCGGTGCCCGCACCCGGCTCACCGTTCGACCTCACGCTCTACGGCATCACCCGGGACGGGCGGCTGCGCGTGGAGATCGTCTTCAACCCGGACGTCTACGGCGAGGCCCTGATCACCGACGTGCTCGCCGACGTCGAGCGGTTGCTGCGGGCCGGCGTCGCCGACCCGGAGCGGCCGGTGGCCGAGCTGCCCGCCTGGACCGCCGTCCCGGCCGGAACGGCCGACGACGTGCCCCGGGCCGCCCGGGTGAACCGGGCCGGAGGCCGCGCCGGGGTGCCCGCCGCCCGCCCGGCCACCGCCACCGAGCGGCGGATCGCCTCGGTCTGGTGCGACGTGCTCGGCGTACCGGAGGTGGCCGCGACGGACAGCTTCTTCGACGTCGGCGGCGGCTCGCTCGCGGTCGCGGTCG
This sequence comes from Micromonospora sp. HB375, assembly GCF_017872985.1. Lineage (NCBI taxonomy): Bacteria > Bacillati > Actinomycetota > Actinomycetes > Micromonosporales > Micromonosporaceae > Micromonospora > Micromonospora sp. HB375. The sequence goes on from NZ_JAGGJO010000001.1 coordinate 3,019,400, forward strand.
TGCAACGGCAGCTCAACCGGCTGCTCGGCACAAACCTGCGGGTCGTGGACCTGTTCCACCACCCGACCGTCCGCGCGCTCGCCGCGCACCTGGACAGCCTCGGTGCGCCCTCGTCCGGCGAGGACGCCGAGGACGAGGCGGTGGAACGCGCGGCGCGCCGGGGCGCGCTACGCCGCCAGCGGGTCCAGCGCCGCCCGGTGGTGGAGGAGGAGCCACGGTGACGTACCTGGTCCCCCTCGGCGACACCGGCTGGTCGGTGTGGCGGGACGTGCTGCTGCGCAGCGCCGGGTTCCCCGCCGACGGACTGGACCGGTTCGCCGCGCCGGACTGCGCCGACGCGGCCGACCGGCATCTGTCCGGCGAGTTGGACGAGACGGCTTTCAGCGCCGCGTACGCCACCGCCGTCCGGGCGTCGTCGGCGGCGCTGTGCGGGATCGCCGCCGACCCGCTGTTCCGCGAGGCTGTCGCCTGGCAGAACCCGGAGGCGCTGGTGGCGCTGGACGGGCTGCTCCGCGACGGCCCGGACGCACCCCGCAACGTGCGCCGCCGGGGCCGGGAGAACGTCGTCGCCGGGTACTGGCAGCGCTACGTCGCCAAGTGCGAGACCATCGGCTTCTTCGGGCCGGTGTGCTGGGGCACCGTGGCACCTGGTGCGCCCGGCGTCACCGCCGTGCCCGGCCCCGGACTGCTCCGCCGCCGCGCCGTCCACCTCGAACACTGGGCGCTCGCCGCGTACGCGGACCGGCTGGCCGCCGACCCGCAGGTCCGGCAGTGGCTGGCCCCGGTCCGGGCGCCGCACGTGCACCTGGCGGACCGGGTCGTGCACCGGCCGGCCCAGCGCCCGGAACCGGTGTCGCTGAGCGAGTCGATCGCGCTGTGCCGGTGCGACGGCACCCGCCCGGCCCGGGACGTCGTCGACGACCTGGTGCGCGACGGGCAGACCGGCGTGCGCCGCGCCGAGGAGGGGTTCCTGCTGCTGGCCCAGCTCGTCGAGCGAGGGCTGCTGCGCTGGGACTTCGACCTGCCGCAGGGCTTCGCCGCGCAGGAGCACCTGCGGGAGCGGATCGCCGCGATCGGTGACCGGGAGTGCCGCGCGCGGGCGCTGGCCGGGCTGGACCGGCTGGCCGCCGCCCGCACCCGGGTCGCCGACGCCGCCGGTGACCCGGCAGCCCTTCCCGCCGCGCTGTCCGCGCTGGACGCCGAGTTCACCGCGCTCACCGGGTTGCCGCCGCGCCGCCGGGCCGGGCAGAACTACGCCGGGCGGGCGCTGTGCCACGAGGAGACCGCACGCGACGTGGACCTCACCGTCGGCGGCGGCCTGCTCGAGTCCCTGGCCCCGGCGCTGGACCTGCCGCTGCGGGCGGCGCGCTGGCTCACCGCCGAACTGGCCACGGCGTACGGCGACGCGCTGCGCGACCTGTACGACGACCTCGGCGGCGACGGGCCGGTCCGGCTCGGTGACCTGTGGTTCGTCGCGCAGGGGCCGCTGTTCGGGCCCGGTGACCGGCCGGTGGACCGGGTCGCGGCAGAGTTCGCCGCCCGTTGGGAGCGGGTGCTCGGACTGGCCGGACTGCCCGCCGGGACGTCCCGGGTGGAGTTCGGCGCGGCCGAGCTGGCGCCCCTGGTGGCCGACGCGTTCCCGGCCGGCCGTCCCGGCTGGAGCGCGGGCCGGGTGCACAGCCCCGACCTGCAACTGTTCGCCGAGTCACCCGAGGCGCTGGCCGCCGGCGAGTTCGGGGCGGTGCTCGGCGAGCTGCACGCCGCGTACGCCACGTTCAACGCCGAGCTGTTCACCCACTGCCACCCCGACGTGGACCGGCTGCGGCGCGCGTACGCGGCCGACCTGGGCCCGGGACGGCTGCGCCCGCTCTACCCGGTCGACTTCCCCCGCGTCGGCGGGCGGTTGTCCGCGTCCCTGCACGGGCCGGACGACCACCGGCTCGCGTTCGCCGACGCGCCCGGCGCGCCGCGCGACCGGCTCGTGCCGGCGAACGCGGCGATCGTGTCCGAGGTGGACGGCGTGCTGGTGGCGACCGGCCCGGACGGCACGCGCTGGCCGCTGGTCGAGGTGTTCTCCGACCTGATCGCGGTGCACGCCGGTGACGCGTTCAAGCTGATGACCGACCGCCCGCACAGCCCCCGGGTGACAGTCGACCGGCTGGTGCTGGCGCGGGAGACCTGGCGCACCACGGTCGGGGCGACCGGCCTGGCCGACGCCGTCGACCAGGCGCGGCGCTACCTCGCGGTACGCCGGTGGCGGACCGCGCTGGGCCTGCCGGAGCGGGTCTTCGTCCGGGTGGCCACCGAACTCAAGCCCACCTACGTGGACCTGACCAGCCCGCTCTACGCCAACCGGCTCTGCCTGCTGCTGCGCGCCGCCCGGCGGTCCGGCGGCGACGACGTGACGGTGACCGTGTCGGAGCTGCTGCCCGCGCTCGGGCAGGCGTGGCTGCCCGACCGCGCGGGCCGCCGCTACGTCAGCGAACTGCGCCTGCACATCAGCGATTCGGCCGAGCCGGAGGTCATGGCGTGAACGAGACAGTGGAGCCGATCGCGATCGTCGGGCTCAGCCTGCGCGTGCCGGGGGCGGCGTCGGCGGAGGAGTTCTGGCGCAACCTGGTCGTCGGCGCCGAGTCGCTCACCCGGTTCACCCGAGCGGAGCTGCTGGCCCGGGGCGTCCCGGCGGAGCAGCTCGACGACCCGGCGTACGTGCCGGTGGCCGCCGTGCTCGACGGCGTGGACCGGTTCGACGCGGAGCTGTTCGGGCTGAGCCCCCGCGACGCGGAGCTGACCGACCCGCAGCAGCGGCTGTTCCTGGAGCACGCGCACGCCGCGCTCACCGACGCGGGCTGCGACCCGGCCCGCTACGACGGCGAGATCGGCGTGTACGCGGGCGGCAACGCCGACCTGTACCAGTGGCTCAACGTCCGGCGGAACCCGCGGGCGCTCGCGGACGCCGGTGAGCTGCGCGTGTCGCTCGGCAACAAGCCGGACTACCTGGCCAGCACCGTCGCGTTCCGGCTCGGCCTGCGCGGCCCGGCGATGACGGTGCAGACCGCCTGCTCGTCGTCGCTCGTCGCGGTGCACCTGGCTGCCGAGGCGCTGCGCAGCGGCGAGTGCGACACGGCGCTGGCCGGCGGCGTGTGCGTGGAACTGCCGCACGGCGTCGGGTACGTCGCCGACGAGGGCTACACCTCCGCCGACGGGCACTGCCGCCCGTTCGACGCGGACGCCGACGGCACCGTCTACGGCAGCGGCGTCGGCGTGGTCGTGCTCAAGCGGCTCTCCGACGCGCTCGCCGACGGCGACGACATCCGGGCGCTGGTCATCGGCAACGCGGTGAACAACGACGGCTCGGCCAAGGCGAGCTTCACCGCGCCGAGCGTCACGGGTCAGGTGGAGGTGGTCACGCAGGCGCTCGCGGTGGCCGGCGTCGCCCCGCGTTCGGTCGGGTACGTCGAGGCGCACGGCACCGGCACCGTCCTCGGCGACTCGATCGAGCTGGCGGCGCTGAGCACGGCGTACGGGCGGCGCACCGCCGAGCGCGGCTGGTGCGGGGTCGGCTCCACGAAGGCCAACATCGGTCACCTCAGCGCGGCCGGCGGCGTGATCGGCCTGATCAAGACCGTGCTGTCGATGCGGCACCGGCTCATCCCGCCCACCGTCAACCACGACCGGCCGCACCCGGACATCGACATCGAGGCGAGCCCGTTCTACGTGGTGTCCACGCTGACCAAGTGGGAGCCCGAGGACCAGCGGCCGCTGCGGGCCGGCGTCAGCTCGCTCGGCCTCGGCGGCACCAACGCGCACCTGGTGCTCCAGGAGGCGCCGCCGCGCGTACCCCCGGAGCCGGATCACGGCGGCGGCGAGCTGCTCCAGGTGTCCGCCGCGACGCCCGACGCGCTGGCCGCTGCTTGTGCCCGGCTGGCCGAGCGGCTCACCGGCGGGCCCGATGTGGGGCTGCGCGACGTGGCGTACACGTTGCGGGAGGGCCGGCCGGCGTACCGGCACCGGGCCGCCGTCGTCGCTGTCGACCGGGCCCGGGCGGCGGCGGCGCTCACCGACCCGAAGCGCCGGGCCGCCGGGGACGCCGCGACGCCGCCCCGGGTGGGCCTGCTCCTGCCCGGGCAGGGCGCGCAGCACCCCGGCATGGGCGCGCACCTGGCCGCTACCGAGCCGGTGTTCGCCGCCGCCGTGGACGAGTGCGCCGCGATCCTCGGCTGGGACGCGGGCGAGATGATCTTCGACGCCGGACCGGGCGCGGACGAGCGGCTGGCCGGACCGGCGGTGGCGCAGCCCGCGCTGTTCGCCGTCGAGTACGCGCTGGCGGCGCTGTGGCGGCACTGGGGCGTCACGCCCGCCGCGATGATCGGCCACTCCGTCGGCGAACTGGTCGCCGCCACTGTGGCCGGGGTGTTCGACCTGCCGGACGCGCTGCGGCTCGCCGCCGCCCGGGGCCGCCTCGTGCAGGCCGCGCCGGAGGGCCGGATGCTCGCCGTGCAGCGCGGCGCCGACGAGATCGCGCCGCTGCTGCCCGACGGTGTCGCGGTGGCGATCAGCAACGGCCCGCACACCTGCGTGGTGGGCGGCGCGCCGGAACCGGTCGCCGCCGCCGAGGTCCTCCTGCGCGACGGCATCGGCTGCACGCCGCTGCGGTCGCCGTACGCGATGCACGTGCCGCTGCTGACGGTGGTGCGCGACGAGTTCGCGGCGCTCGTGGCGGCGGTGCCGCGCCGGGCGCCGGACCTGCCGGTGTTCTCGGCCGCGACCGCCGCGCCGTTCACCGACGAGCAGATCACCGACCCGGCGTACTGGGCCGACCAGCTCTGCCGGCCGGTGCGGTTCGGCGCCACGGTGGCCGCGCTCGCCGCGACCGGCGCCGCCGACGACTGGCTGCTGCTGGAGTGCGGCCCCGGCCGGCAGCTCGCCGGTCTGGCCCGGCTGAGCCTGCCGGCGGGAGCCCGGGCGCCGCTGCGCACGCTGCCCGCGCCGGGGGAGCGGCTGACCGGCAGGCAGACCGCGTACGAGGCGGCGGGCCGGCTGTGGACGGCCGGGGTGCCGGTGCGACTGCCCGCCTCCGGCGCGCCGCGCCGGGTGCCGCTACCCGGCTACCCGTACCAGCGCGCCCGGCACTGGATCGACCCGGAGCCGGCGGCCGCGCCCGCCGGACCGGCCAGCGACGAGCGGTACGACGACGGCGTGGTCGAGGTGCCGGTCTGGGGTCAACTGCCCGACGCCGCTCCCGTCGAGGCGCCCGGCCCGCTGCTGTTGTTCGCCGCAGGGGAGCGCGGCACGGCGCTCGCGGACCGGCTGCGCGAGCGCGGCGTGGACGTCACGGTGGTACGTCCCGGACCGGCCTTCGCGGTCCGCCCGGACGGCTACCGGCTGCGCCCGGCCAGCGTCGCCGACCACCAGCGCCTGCTCGACGAGTGCGCCGACGACGGCCGGGCCGCCCGGATCGTGCACGCGTGGGCGCTCGACGGCGACCCGGCCGGCCCGGACGCCGATGCCGTGGCGGCGGCCCAGGAACACGGGTACCTCGCGCTGCTGACCCTGCTGGAGGCGTTGCCTGCCGCCGACGTGGCGCTGGACGTGGTGACCGCCGGGACGGCCGACGTGACCGGATCCGACCTGCTGCGCCCGGAACATGCCACAGTCGCCGGGGTGGTGCGCTCGGTGCCGCTGGAACGTCAGGGACTGCGTTGCCACTGGGTCGACGCCGACCCGGCCGACCCGGGCGCGGACGCGCTGGCGGACGAGCTGCTCGGCGCCGAGCGGGCCGAGGCGGTCGCGCTGCGGCTGGGCGGGCGCCGCTGGACACGCGGGTTCACGGCCGCGCCGGCGCGCCGGCGTACCGGGCCGGCACTGCGCGACGGCGGGCGCTACCTGATCACCGGCGGACTGGGCCGGATCGGCGGGGCGTTCGCCGCCGAACTGGCCCGCCGGGGCGCGCGGCTGGTGCTGGTCGGCCGGACCGCCCGGCCGGACCTGGTCGAGGCGCTGGAACGGGCCGGGGCGCAGGTGCGCCACGTGCGTGCCGACGTGACAGACGTGGACGCGCTGCGGGCGGTACGCGCCGACGTCGAGGACGACCTCGGCGGACTCGACGGCATCGTGCACGCCGCGCGGCTGCCCGACACCGGACTGTCCACCGGGTCGCGGCCGGCCGAGGCGACAGCCGAACTGCTGCCGAAGGTCACCGGCGCGCTGGCGCTGCGTGCGGTCTTCGGCGACATGCCGCTCGACTTCGTGCTGCTCAGCTCCTCGGTGACCGCGCTCGCCGGTGGCCTGGGCCGCGCCGACGACACGGCCGCCAACGCGTTCCTCGACGCGTACGCGCGCAGCCCGCACGGCTGGCGGTCGCCGGTGCTGTCGGTGGCCTGGGGCGCGTGGCGGGAGGAGGGCGTACCCGACCACGACGGGCTGGCCCCGGACGCGGCGGTGCGCGCGGCGTGCCGGGTCCTCGCCGAGGGGCGGACCGGCTCGGTGGCGATCGGCGCCTACACGGTGGGGGCGGTCGCCGGGCACGAGCGGCGGCTCGCCGCGACCACGGCGGCCACCGCCTCGACGGTGACCGCCGCCGACGGCGACCTGCAGGACACCGTCGCCCGGATCTGGCGTGACGTGCTGGGCGTGGCCGAGGTCGGCCCGCACGACGACTTCTTCCGGTTCGGCGGCACCTCGCTCGTGGCCGCGCAGCTGGTGCTGCGGATCCGGCAGGCGGTGGGCGCCCGGCTGTCCATGCGGGTGCTGTTCGACGCGCCCACCGTCGCGGCGATGGCCGCCCGGATCGAGTCGCTGCGCGGCGCCCCGTCCGCCTCCGCATCTGCCGAGGCGCCCATCCCGCGTCTGCGCCGACCGGGACGGCCGGGATGACCGAGTCGCGCCACGACGTCACGCCTGTGGACGACGTCTACACCGTTCCCGCCTCGTACGCCCAGGAGCGGGTCTGGTTCACCGCCCAGCTCAGCCCCGGGCAGCCGCTGTTCACCATGACCGACGCGGTCACCCTGCCGGCGGGCGCCGGGCCCGAGCAGGCGCTCGCCGCGCTGCGGACGGTCACCGACCGGCACGAGGCCATGCGCACCACGCTGCGCCTGCACGACGGGCGGCTCTACCAGGACATCCACTCCACGGTCCCGGTGGAGCTGCCGGTCACCGACCTGTCCGCGCTGCCCGAGCCGGAGCGGGACGCCGCCCGCGCCCGGATCGTCGCCGAGTACGCAGGTCTCGACCTGCCGATGGACGCCGCCCCGCTGTGGCGGGGCCGGCTGCTGCGGCTCGACCCGGACACCTGGTGGCTGCTGTTCGCCGGGCACCACGTCGTCCTCGACGGCACGTCCCTGCTCCACCTGCGCGCCGAGCTGACCGAGCTGTGCGCCGCCGCCGTCGCCGGCCGCGCGCCGGACCTGCCCGAGCTGCCGATCCAGTACGCCGACTACGCGGCCTGGGAACGCGACCGCCTCGACGGCCCCCGCTGGGACAAGCTGCGCGAGTACTGGCGGGAGACGCTGACCGGGCTGTCGGCAGTGCACGCGCTGACCACCGACCGGCCGCGCCCGGCGACGCTCACGTTCGACGGCGCCGACGTCCGCCGCACGCTGCCCGGCGACGTGACGGCGGCGCTGCCGGAGCTGTCCCAGCAGGCCGCCGCGACCCCGTTCATGGTGCAGCTGGCCGCCTACGTGGCGCTGCTGCACCGGCTGTCCGGGAGCGACGACGTGGTGGTCGGCATGCCGGTGGCCGGCCGGGACCGGGCCGAGCTGGAACCGCTGCTCGGCATGTTCATGAACATGCTGGTGCTGCGCGTCGACGTGTCTGGCGATCCACCGTTCCTGACCCTCGTCCGCCGGGTCCGCCGGGTCGTGCTCGACGCCTGGGACCACCAGGACATGCCGTTCCAGAAGCTCGTTGAGGAGCTGGCGGTACGGCGCGACCCGGGCGTGCCGCCGCTCTACCAGCTCACGTTCCACCACCTGCCCACCGGCCGGGGCGAGGCGTTCGGCGGCGCCATGGACGACCTGTCGCTGGAGATCGCCGGGGACGAGCTGCGGCTGGAGTACCGCACCGCGCTGTTCGAGCGTGCCGCGATGGAGGCGTTCGCGGACCGCTACCTGCTGCTGTTCGCCGCCGCCGTGGCGGCGCCCCGGACCCGGGTCAGCGCGCTGCCGGTCATGCCGACGGACGAACGCGCCCAGGTCGTGACCGGCTGGAACGCCACCGCCGCCCCGGTGCGCCGGACCACGCTGGCGGAGCTGTTCGACGCCCAGGCCCGGCGCACGCCGGACGCGGTCGCGCTGGTCGACGGCGACACCCGGATGACGTACGCGCAGTTGTCCGACGCCGCCGAGCAGGTGGCGTCGCGGCTGGTCGCGCACGGCGTGGGACCGGAGTCGGTGGTCGCGATCCACGAGCCCCGCTCCCGCCGCCTGATCGCCGGGCTGCTCGGCATCCACCGGGCCGGCGCGGCGTACCTGCCGCTGGACCCGGACCACCCGCCGCAGCGGCTGGCCTTCATGCTCGCCGACGCCGGCGCCGGGGTGCTGCTGGCCGACGAGCTGCCGGACGGGCTGACCGTCCCGGGCACCGTGCTGCCGCTGACCGCGCCGGACCGGCCGAGCGCCGCCGCCGGCACTGCCGCCGGGCCGGGGAACGCGGCGTACGTGATCTACACGTCGGGCTCCACCGGGCGGCCGAAGGGCGTGGTCAACGAGCACGCCGCGATCGTCAACCGGCTGGACTGGATGCAGGACGCCTTCGCGCTCGGACCGGACGACGCGGTGCTGCACAAGACACCGATCGGGTTCGACGTGTCGGTGTGGGAGGTGTTCTGGCCGCTGCTCGTGGGCGCGCGGCTGGTGCTCGCCGCGCCGGGCGGGCACCGCGACCCGGCGTACCTGCGGGAGCTGATCGAGCGGGAGCGGGTCACCACGGTCCACTTCGTGCCGTCGATGCTCGACGCGTTCCTGTCCACGGCCGACCCGGCCGGCCCGGCCCGCTGCGGGTCGCTGCGGCGGATCGTGTGCAGCGGCGAGGAACTGCCCGCCGACCTGGCCCGCCGCGCCGTCGCCGCGATCCCGTCGGCGGCGCTGCACAACCTGTACGGACCGACCGAGGCGGCGATCGACGTCACCGCCTGGGCGGCCACCCCCGACGCGCTGACCGGCGTGACCCGGGTGCCGATCGGCGGGCCGATCCGCAACGTCCGCACGTACGTGCTCGACGAGGCGATGCGCCCGGTGCCGGTCGGCGTGGCCGGGCAGCTGCACCTCGGCGGCGTTCAGGTGGCCCGCGGCTACCTGAACCGCCCCGGACTCACCGCCGCCGCGTTCGTCCCCGACCCGTTCGGCGAGCCCGGCGGCCGGCTGTACGCCACCGGCGACCTGGCCCGCTGGCGTACCGACGGGACGCTGGAGTTCCTCGGCCGCATCGACGACCAGGTGAAACTGCGGGGCCTGCGGATCGAGCTGGGGGAGATCGCCGCGGTGCTGCGCGAACAGCCCGGCGTCGGCTCCGCGGCCGTCGTCGTGCGCGGCGCCACGCCCGCCGAGCAGCGTCTCGTGGCGTACCTGACGGGCGAGGCCCCGGACCCGGCGGAGCTGCGGGCGGCGCTGAAACGGCGGCTGCCCGAGTACATGGTGCCGTCGGCGTTCGTGACGCTCGACGCGCTGCCGCTGTCCGCCAACGGCAAACTCGACACCGCCGCGTTGCCCGCACCCTCGTCCGGCGTCGCCCCCGCGCAGCGCCGTCCCCCGGTGACCCCGGTCGAGCAGACGGTTGCCGCCACCTGGCGCGACGTGCTCGGCGTGCCCGAGGTCGGCCTGGACGACGACTTCTTCGAGCTGGGCGGTCACTCGCTGCTGGCGATCCGGATGCTGGCGCTGCTGCGCGAGGCGTACGGGCAGGTCGACGTCGGCGTGATGGACGTGTTCGCGCACCCGACGGTGCAGGGGCTGGCCGCGCTGATCGACGCCCCGGCGGACCAGGAGCGGCAGCGCCCGCTGCTGTACGAGCTGACCCGGCCGGTCCCGGCGGACCAGCGGGTGCGCTCGTACGTGTGCGTGCCCTACGGCGGCGGGCTCGCCAGCATCTACCAGCCGCTCGCGGACGCGCTGCCGGCCGGGCACACGCTGTTCTCCGTGGCGATCCCCGGCCACGACGTCGGCGTCCGCGACACCGAGCTGCCCTTCGACGAGCTGGTCGAGCGGTGCGTGGCCGAGATCCAGGAGCGGGTGGACGGCCCGCTGGTCCTGTACGGCCACTGCGTCGGCGGCGCGCTGTTGACCGGCATCGCCCGGCGGCTGCACGAGCGCGGACGTCCCATCGAGGCGATCTACGCCGGGGGCGTGTTCCCGACCGCCCGCCCGGACAACATGCTCGGCCGGCTCGTCGACTGGGCCGACTCCCGGGGCGCGGACCGGCGGTACGAGACGTTCCTGCGCTCGATCGGCGCGGAACTGGCCGACCTGGACCCGGCGCAGGTCGACCGGTTCGTGCACCACGTACGGCGGGAGGCCGCCGAGGCGCAGGAGCGGTTCACCGAGTGGCTGGACGGCGAACCGGTCCGGGTGCCCGCACCGGTGATCTCCGTCGTCGGCACCCACGACGTGCTCACCGAGTACTACGAGGAGCGGTACCGCGAGTGGAGTTTCCTCGGCGAGTCGACAGCGCTCGTGGTGCTGGACGAGGCCGGGCACTACTTCGTCAAGCAGCGGGCCGAGGCGCTCGCCGAGGTGCTCACCCGCACCCATCCCCGGCTCGCCGAGCCGTCCGCCGCGCCGTCCGCCGCGCCACGACAGCTCGCCGGTGACGGCTGGGCACTGGCGGCCACCAGCACCGATCCGGTCACCGCCGAGACCGGCGTGCAACCGGGCGTACGCCGGTTCCTGGCCATCACCGCCAGCCAGCTCATCTCGTCGACCGGGTCGGCGCTGACCCAGTGGGCGGTGCCGGTCTGGGTCTACCTGGAGACCGGGTCGATGCTGTGGTTCGGCCTGTCCGGGGTGATCGCGTACCTGCCGGCGCTGCTGACGCTGCCGGTCGCCGGCGCGGTCGCGGACCGGTTCGACAGGCGCCGGGTGCTGCTGGCCGCGTGCGCGACGGCGGTGACAGCGGAGGCGCTGCTGGCGCTGCTGCTCTGGACCGACCGGCTGGGGCTGGCGGCCGTCTACACGCTCGTGTGCGTGCTCGGCGCGGCGTCGGTGTTCCAACGCATCACCTACCTGGCCGCGATCCCACAGGTGGTGCCGAAGCGCTATCTGGGGCACGCCAACGGCATCGCGCAGCTCGCGGTCGGGCTCAGCTCGCTCGCGGTGCCGCTGCTGGCTGCGGGTCTGCTGGCCGCGATCGGTCTGGCCGGCGTCCTGGTCATCGACATCGTGAGTTACGTGGTGGCGATCGGTGTGCTGACCGCGGTGCGGTTCCCCGACCTGCTCGGCCGGCGGCGCAAGGAGCCGTTCCTGGCGGAGCTGATCGGCGGCGCGCGGATGACGTGGGCCGAGCCGGGCTTCCGGGCCATGCTGGGCTTCTTCTCGCTCTACAACCTGTGCCTGGCGAGCCTGCTGCTGGTGCCGCCGATGGTGCTCGCGTTCGGCACGATGGGCCAGGTCGGCACCGTGGCGTTCGCCGAGGCGCTCGGCGCCGTCCTCGGCGGGCTCGCCATCGCGGTGTGGGGCGGCCCGACCCGGCGCCGGATGCCCGCGCTGATCGCCATCGCGTTCGGCGTGGCGGTCAGCCTGGTGCTCAGCGGCGTCCGGCCGAGCCTGCTGCTGGTGGCGCTCGGCAGCTTCGGCGTGGGGCTGGGCCTGGGCCTGCACAACGGCATCTACCTGTCGATCATCCAGGTGAAGGTGCCGCAGCGGTTCCACGGCCGGGTGCTGGCGATCATCCAGACGCTGACCTGGGCGACGCTGCCGCTGGGCTTCGCCGTGCTGGTGCCGCTGAGCGGGTCGCTGCTGGAACCGATGTTCGCCCCCGGCGGCGCGCTGGCCGGCAGCGTCGGCGCGCTGATCGGCACCGGCCCCGGCCGGGGACTCGGGTTCGCGTTCGTGGTGTCCGGGCTGGCCCTGGCCGTGGTGGCGCTCGGCGCCTACGGCGTACGCCGGTTGCGCCGGTTCGACACCGAGACCCCCGACGCGCCGGCGGACGCCACCGAGTGGCTACCGCACCTGCGCCGGGTCGACGATCTGTAGCCGCAGTTCCGAGGCGTACGCCCGGCCGGCCCCGTCGGTCAGCCAGGCGTCGTCCGGGCCGGGCAGCAGCTCGGTGACGGTGAGCCCGACGCCGTCGCCGCCCTTGGCGTGCGCGCCGCGCAGGAGCGTGCACAGCAGCCGGGTATAGACGCCGCTGGTCAGGTCCACATAGCTGGGTTTGAGTTCGGTGTCGACCCGCACGAAGATCCGCTCGGGCAGGCCGAGCGCGAGCCGCCAGCGCCGTACCGCGAGGTAGCGTTCCCGCTCGCCCTTGACCGTGTGCAGGCCGGTCTCGCCCACAGTGGTGCGCCACGTCTCGCGGACCAGCACCAGGTCGTCGACGGTGACGCGCGGCGTGCGCCCGGCGTTGCCGGCCAGCTTCCACGTGTCGAACACCTGGTAGTCGAACAGCGGCGCGAACACCTCCAGCAGCGGCCACCGCCGCCCGTCGTCGGCGTGCGCGGAAAGAGTGCCGTCGTCGTCCGGCCGCACGTTCAGGGTCGTGATCGGCACGAGGCGGTCCGGGTCGGCGCCGGGCGCGTCGACGAACCCGAGCTGGGCGTCGGCGGGCCCGTGCAGCCACTCCGCGATCCGGGCGGTGTGCCGGGGCCAGTCCACCGGCGGCAGCAGCCGGACCCGGCCGCCGGGCAGGTCGGCGCGCATCCCGTCGCGCAGCCGCTGCGGGTCCGGGTGCCCGTACGCGAAGAAGTGCGTGTCGAACGCGGCCAGGGCCACGTGCAGCTCGCCGAGCACGACTGTGAAGTCGCCGCGCAGCAGCGCCGCCTCGTCCGGCGCGCACACGTGCACGTCCGGGCTGTGGATGCGGGCGGCGGCCCAGCCGGGCGCGTCGGCGGGGAACGCGGCGGCGACCCGCTCGGTCAGCGCGGCGGCGTCGAACCGCAGCTCCCGGGCGTCGGAGTCGGCGTCGGCCAGGCCGAGCACCGTCGACCACCGGGCCAGGAACTCGGCGGTGACGGCGGCGGCGGGCGGGTCCGCCCCGAACACCACCGCCTGCGCCAGGAACCACAGGTCGGCCACCGGCACGTCCGCGGTGGCCGACTCCGCCGCCAGGTCGCGGTACAGGGCGGCCAGCGCGTCGGCGTACGCCTGCCCGATCGCCGCGGTCAGCCACCGCGCCGACAGCAGCAGCGGTTCCAGCGGCGCGAGCCGTGCCAGCAGCGCGTCACCGAAGCGGACGTCCAGGTCGCGGACCGTCTCCAGGTGGCACAGCGTGCGGCCGGCGTACACCTCGCCGGGCTGCTGCCGCGCGTCCCGGCCGGTCAGTTCCACGAACCGCCGGTCCAGCGCGGACATCGCCGCGGCCAGCGCGTCCGGGCCGTCGGCGGCGGCCACCGCGTCGCGCAGGTCGCTCACCGTCGCGAGGTCGCCGAGCACCCGCTCGCGGACCGTGTCGTCGCCGATCGCGGCGAGCTGCTCGCGCAACGCGTCCTCGGCGGTGAGGTCGACCGGCAGGTCGAAGCCGATCCGCAGCACGCCGCGCCCGGCCAGGTCGTCGAGCTGCGCGTGCACGTCAGCGGCCCGGCGGAAACCGCTCGCCGGGTCCGCGAGCAGCGCGGCGACCAGGTCGGCCACGCGCGGTCCGCGCCGCGCCAGCGTGAGCAGCGCGGCGGTCGCCGCCGGGAGCGTCTGCGGTGGATGGTGCGGGCGCCGCAGCACCCGGTCGCGCAGGCTCAGGTGCGGGGCCAGCCGCACCGGCAGCCAGTCCCGCACGCCTGGTACGCGGGCGAAGGCCTCCGCGAGCGCGTCCAGGCCCCACCGCTCCAGGAACACCTTCCGGGTACGCGTCAACGCCGCGCCGGGACGCACCGTCGCGATCGGACCGCTGCCGCCCAGCTCGGTCCAGCAGATCGGGCCGAAGAAGCCCACCGTGTCGTTCTTCAGGCAGTACCGCTGCCAGTACTTCGCGACGACCTCCTCCCGGTGCCGCCGGCGCAGGTTGCGCGGGGCGTGCGGGCCGTCGCGCCGGATCGCGTCGACGGCGAGCAGGACCGCAGGGTTCTGCCAGGTCAGCGCCGTACGGAAGGCGTCGTCGCAGGCGATGCCGTAGACCGCCTGCCCGAGGTCGGCCGCGGCGGCGTCGAACGCCGCAGCGAACTCCGCGGCGTCGCCGTCCCCGCGCAGGTGCCGGTCGGCCGCCTCCGCGAGCGCCGGAGCGGCGAACCGGCTCATCCCGCCGGCTGGAAAACCGGCCGACCGGAGCAACGCCGAACGCCATACGTGCCAACGGGTTCCGGGCAGGGACGTGAGATGCTCTCGGGGCATGGGGGAATGGTAAGCAGCGGCGGATCTGCGGCGGGACGGTCGAGCATGAGCTTCGGGCTGGTGTCCTTCGGTGAGGCGCTCGGCGACCCGGCGCCCGTCGCCGACGTGGTGGCGCAGTACACCGACGACGTCAACCGCGTCCTCGGCTACGGCTACCGGCGGGTGCACCGCGCCGCGCCGGACGTCGGCCTGACCGACCTCGCCGAGCGGGCCGCCCGCCGCGCCCTGGACGCCGCCACGCTGCCCGCCGCGCGGGTGGACCTGCTGGTGCTCGCCGTCACCGACCTCACCGAACACCTCTACTGGGACGCCGCCGCCGACCTGGCGTACCGGCTCGGCGCGGCCGGCGCCGAAGCGGTGCTGCTCACCCAGGCGTGCACCACCGGCGTGCTCAGCCTCGACACCGTCGCCGGCAAGTTCGCCACCCACCCGGAGTACGACACCGCGCTCGTGATCGCGGCCAACCGGACCTGCGAGGCGTACTGGAACCGGATGGAGACCCAGCCGATGGTGTTCTCCGACGGCGCGGTGGCCACAGTGGCCCGGCGCGGGCACCCCCGGCTGCGCTGGCAGGTCACCGAGGCCGCCACCGACGGCCGCTACGCCGGGTTCTACCGGCTCGACGGCGGTGGCGCCGCGGCGCCGTTCGCACCCGGCGCCGAGCCGCCGGCCGCCCGCGACGTGTGGCACGTGATGGAGTTCTTCGACTACGACCCCGAGCAGTTCGCGCAGTACGCCCGCCACCTCGACGAGCGGATGGTGCGGGTCACCGAACGCGCCTGCGAGCGGGCCGGCGTCACCGTCGCCGACCTGGCGCGGCTGATCCTGGTCGCCGACAACGAACGCGCCATGACGTCGCTCGCCGAGGCCCACAAGGTGCCGCCGGAGCGGACCAACCGGGCACTGGCGGCCGAGTACGGGCATCTCGGCGCGGCGGACCAACTGTTCGGGCTGAGCCGCCTGCTCGACGCCGGTGAGCTGCACGAGGGCGACCGGGTCGCGTTGATCTCGTTGGGCCGGGGCACCCACTGGGCCTGTACGATCATCGAGGTATGAGCATGTCCAGCCGGCTGGTGCGGCTCGTCGCCGATGTGCTGGAACTGCCCGTCGACCAGGTCGACGCGCAGACCGGCCCCGCGACCACCGCCGCGTGGGTGAGCCTGCGTCACCTCCAGATCGTCGTGGCCGTCGAGGACGCGTACCGGATATCGCTGACGCCCCGGGAGATCCGGACCGTGCGGTCGGTGGGCGACCTGCGCGCGCTGCTCGCCCAGCGGGGCGTGCCGGAGTGAGCGCCGCGCCGGCCCCGCTCGACGACGCCGACCTCGACGCGGGGCTGCTCATCCGCCGATTCGAGGAGCACCTGCTGCGCCTGTACGCCGACGGTCACCTCGCCGGCACCACGCACACCTGCCTCGGCCAGGAGTACGTCCCGGTAGCGCTGGCCCCACTGCTGGCCGGGGACTTCGTGTTCAGCAACCACCGCGGACACGGGCACTACCTGGCGCACTGCGGCGACCCGGAGGGCCTGCTGGCGGAACTACTCGGCCGCGACGGCGGGGTGTGCCACGGGTACGGCGGCAGCCAGCACCTGCGCCGGGACCGGTTCCTGTCCACCGGCGTGCAGGGGGAGAGCCTGCCCGCCGCTGTCGGCGTGGGACTGCACCTCAACCGCACCGGGCAGGACGCGATCGTGGTGGCGTACATCGGCGACGGGACCTGGGGCGAGGGTGCTGTCTACGAGGCGCTGAACATGGCCGCGCTGTGGCGGGTGCCGCTGCTCGTCGTGGTCGAGCACAACCGGATCGCCCAGTCCACCCCGACCACCGCGCAGCTCGCCGGCACCATCGCCGGCCGGGTCGCCGGGTTCGGCATCACCGTCAGCGAGTCCGGCTCGTTCGACCTCACCGAGGTACGCGCCGCCGCCGCGCCGCACGTCGAGCGGGTCCGCGCCACCCGGACGCCGCACGTGCTCGTGCAGCACACGGTCCGGCTCGGCCCGCACAGCAAGGGCGACGACACCCGACCCGCCGACGAACTCGACCGGCTGCGCCGCCTCGACTGGCTCCAGCGGTACGCCGAGGCGTACCCGGAGCGGTTCGCGGCCGCCGACGCGCGGGCCCGGCAGCGGGTCGCGGAGGTCTCGGCCGAGGTGCTGGCCCGGCCGCTCGCGCGCGGAGCGGCGGCGTGACGCGCGCGGAACGGGTCAGCCGCAACCTCAACCGTGCCCTGCACGCGCTGTTCGCCGCCGACGAGCGGGCCTGGCTGCTGGGGGAGGACGTCGCCGACCCGTACGGCGGGGCGTTCAAGGTGACCCAGGGCCTCTCCACCGCCTACCCCGACCGGGTGCTGTCGACGCCGCTGAGCGAGAACGGCATCACCGGCGTCGCGGGTGGCCTGGCGCTGTGCGGCGACACAGTGATCGTCGAGATCATGTTCGGGGACTTCGCCGGTCTCGCCTTCGACCCGATCCTCAACCTGATCACCAAGTCCGTCGCCATGTACGGCGAGCGCACCCCGATGCGGGTGGTGATCCGCTGCCCGGTCGGCGGCGGGCGCGGCTACGGCGCGACGCACAGCCAGAGCCCGCAGAAGCACTTCATCGGCATCCCGCACCTCGCGCTGTACGAGCTGTCCCCGCTGCACGACGCGGCCGACGTGCTGGCCGCCGCGCTGCGCCGCGACGAACCGGCGATGCTGTTCGAGGACAAGATCCTCTACACCCAGCGGCGGTACGTGGACGGCCGCGTCGACGACCGCCTCGCCTTCGAGTCGCGCGGCGCGGACGGCAACTGGGCCCGCGTCCACGACCCGGACGCCACCGGCGCGCCGACGCTCGTCATCGCGCCGGGCGGGGTCGCCAACCGGGCGATCGCCGCCGCCACTCGGGCCGCCGAGCGGGGACGTACGGTCGAGGTGCTGGTCCCGGCGCGGCTCTACCCGGTGGACGTGGACGGCCTGCGCGACCTGCTCGCCGGCGCGCACGGCGTGATCGTCGCCGAGGAGAGCACCGCGGGCGGCACGTGGGGGAGCGAGGTCGCGGCCCGCCTGCACGCCGAGGCGTGGCCGCTGCTGCGCGGCCCGGTCGAGCTGGTCAGCTCCGCCGACCGGGTCATCCCGTCCGCGCCGCACCTGGAACAGGCGGTGCTGCTCGGCACCGACGCGATCCTGGACCGGATCATGCGCCTGCCCGCCGCGCCGGTGGCGACCGGCGACCGGGGCGGACCGGCTGACGCCCCGGCGACTCCGGCCGGCGCGTCTCCGGGCGTGCCCGGCGCGGTCCCGGTTCCGCGCACCGATCCGTCACCCGTCGATCCGCCGCCCTCCGCTCCGACGACGGCGGCGCAGGCGGGCGTCCCGGTGGACGTACCGCGGCTCAACCCCAACGACGACAGCTACGTGCTGCTGGAATGGCTGGTCGCGGACGGCGCCACGGTGGAGGCCGGTGAGCCGGTCGCGGCGGTCGAGACGTCCAAGGCGATCGAGGAACTCGCGGCGACGCGGGCCGGCGTGCTGCGTCAGGACGTGGCAGCCGGCGCCGACTGCGCCCCGGGCGCTCCCATCGGCCGGATCCTGCCCGAGTCGGCCGTGCCCGCCCCGCCAGAGCCGCTGGGCTCGCCCGCTGCGGCGTACCCGGAGCAGGTGGAGGCCGTGGGGACGCGGACGGCGACGCCGGGACGGCCGCTGCCACCGGCGCAGCGCCGCATCGCCGACGTGGTGTCCACCTCGCACCGGGAGATCCCGGTGGCCTTCACCGCCGTGCGCGTCGACGTGACGGCAGCGCTCGCCTATGCCCGCCGCGCCGCCGACGAGACCGGCGCCACGGTCGGCCTGACCGAGGTCGTCATCGCCGCCGTGGCCGCGCTGCACGAGCGGTTCGGCGCCCTCTACGCCCGGCTCACCGGCGACGGGCTGGTGGTCGACGCGGAAGCGCCGTCGATCGGGCTCACCGTGGACGTCGGCACCGGACTGTTCCTGCCGGTGATCCGCGACGCGGCCGGACTGGACCTCGGCGACCTCGCTGACGCCGTGGTCGCGCTGCGGATGAAGGCGCTGCGCGGCCGGCTCCGCGAGGAGGACATGGCCGGCATGAACTTCCTGGTCGCGCTCAACGACACACCCGGCGTCACGGTGTCCCGGCCGATCATCCCGCCCGGCGTCACCTGCGCCCTCTCGGTGCCGGACGTGCACCGCGAGGTCGTGCTCGACGGCGACGGCGGGGTACGCGAGCGGGCGGTGGCGGACCTGGGGCTGGCGTACGACCACCGGCTCGTGAACGGGGCGCAGGCCGGGGCGTACCTGGCCGCGCTCGGCGAGGTGCTGCAACGCTGACCGGCACCCGGAGCGGCCGCCGTGCGGTCGCCGCAGCCGCCTCGTCCCCGTCCGGCGCCGGCAGCGACGTCGGCCCCGGCGGCGTGCCGCACCGCTGGGCAGGCGCGTGACCTGCGTTACCTCTCGCCGAGACGGGAATGTGATCACCGGGGGCGCATTTGACTCACTGTGTGAGTGCCGCACCCTCCCGCGCCCGGTCGCACGACCGGGCCGGGACGCCCCAGACGACCGATGCCACCCCGACGCCCACCCCGGGTGACCTGATGAGCCGCAGCCAGCGCCTGAGGCTCGTGCTCGTCCTCGGCACGCTGATCGCCGT
Source organism: Micromonospora sp. HB375 (assembly GCF_017872985.1). Lineage (NCBI taxonomy): Bacteria > Bacillati > Actinomycetota > Actinomycetes > Micromonosporales > Micromonosporaceae > Micromonospora > Micromonospora sp. HB375. The sequence goes on from NZ_JAGGJO010000001.1 coordinate 3,038,525, forward strand.
GGGTCCGCTGACCATCGACATGTACCTGCCCGCGCTGCCCGCGATCGTGGCGGACTTCGCGACCACGTCGGCGGCGGTGCAGTTGACGCTCACCGGGACGCTCGCCGGGCTCGCCGTCGGCCAGTTGCTGATCGGGCCGCTGTCGGACGCGGTCGGGCGGCGCCGCCCGCTGATCGCCGGTCTGCTGCTGCACATCGTGGCCTCGGCGCTGTGCGTCGTCGCCCCGAACGTCGCCGTCCTGGGCGTCCTGCGGGTCGTGCAGGGCCTCGGCGTCGCCGCGACCGCAGTGGTCGCGATGGCGGTGGTGCGCGACCTGTTCAGCGGGTCGGCGTTCGCCACCATGCTGTCCCGGCTGCTGCTGGTGATGGGCGCGGCGCCGGTCCTCGCCCCGACGCTCGGCGGTGGTGTGCTGCGGTGGACGGACTGGCGTGGCGTGTTCGTGGTCCTGGCCGTCTTCGGGGTGCTGCTCGTCGTGCTGGCCACGCTCGCGCTGCCGGAGACGCTGCCGCCCGCGCGCCGCCAGCGCGGCGGAGTCGTGGCGACAGTGATGAACTACGGCGGGCTGCTGCGGGACCGCGTCTTCGTCGGCCTGGTCCTGGTGGCCGGCCTGGCCATGGCGGCGCTGTTCGCGTACGTGGCCGGCTCGTCGTTCGTCCTCCAGGACGGGTACGGCCTCAACGAGCAGGAGTTCGGGCTGGCGTTCGGGGCGGGCGCGGTGGGCCTGATCGGCGCGACCCAGTACAACGTGCGGCTGCTGCGCCGCTACTCCTCCCAGTGGATCCTGGTGGCCTCGCTGGCGGGGGGCACGGTGGCCGGGCTGGCGCTGCTGGTGTTCGCCGCGACCGGCTTCGGCGGGCTGCCCGCGCTGCTGGTGTCGCTGTGGTTGGTGCTGGCGGCGGCGGGTCTGGCCATGCCGAACGCCCCGGCGCTGGCCCTGTCCCGCCACGGCGAGGCGGCCGGCACCGCGTCCGCCCTGCTGGGCGCGGTGCAGTTCGGCGTGGGCGCGGTGGCGGCGCCGCTGGTGGGCGTGCTCGGCACCGGCGCGGTGGCGATGGCGCTGGTGGTGGCCGGCGGGATGGTGGCGGCGCTGGCGGTGCTGCTGGTCGTGGTGCGGCCGTCGCAGCTCGCCGGCCTGGAGGCGGATCCGGCGGTCGCGGTCGCGCACTGACGGACCGTCCGGCGCGCGGGATGCGGGCAGCGCCTACGCTGCTGCCATGACCGCCCCGGCCCGCATCCTGGTCGAGGGGATCCACGGGTCCGGCAAGTCGACGCTGGCCGCGCTGCTGGCGCAGCGCTACCGCCTGCCCTGGTATCCGGTCGACGATCTGCTCTGGGAGCCGGGCTGGGTGGAGGTGCCGGTCGCCGAGCAGCGACGGCGGATCGCGGAGATCTGCCGACGTGACCGCTGGATCCTCGACGGCGCCTACCACGGCTGGCGGGACGTGGTGCTCGGCCGCGCCGACCTGGTGATCGGCCTGGACTACCCGCGCGGGGTCTCGTTCCGGCGGCTGCTGCGGCGTACGCGGCAGCGGCTGGCCAGCGGCGAGGAGATCTGCAACGGCAACCGGGAGTCGTGGGGAAGCGTGCTGTCCCTCGACTCGGTGCTGGTGTGGCACGTGACCGGGTTCGGCCGGGCGCGCCGGCGCCTGCGGGCCTGGGCGGCCGACCCGGCCGGACCGCCGGTGCTGCTGTTCACCGACCCGGCCGCCCTCGACGACTGGCTGGCGCGCGGCAGCCGGGTGCCGGACCGGCGCGGGACGTGACTACATCGGAAAAACGGCCGCGACGCCACTGCCAGTGGCGGCCGGCCCGCAGGTGGTCGATGACCGCGCGCTGGAGGACGGTGCGGCGGGGCAGCCGGTCCAGCGGCGTGTTCAGGCTGCGGAAGACGAAGCGCAGCACCTCGACGTCGCCGTCCAGCCCGTCCATCTGCTGGTAGGGCTCCAGCGTGAACCGCCGCTGGAACCGGACGATGTTGGAATCCTCCGGCAGGTATTCGCTCAGTTGCGGGTCGAGCAGCCAGGAGCCGCAGGAGAAGGCGGTGTAGCTCTCGTCGGGGAAGTGGCGCGGGAAGAACGCCCGGGCCCGCTCCAGCGACGCGTCGACCGCCTCCGGGGTCAGCGGCCCCGAGTCGGGGATGTGCAGGTCGAGGGCGCCGGTGTCGCCGCGCTGGTGCTGCAGGCGGCCCAACTCGTAGAGGCCGCCGCGCGCGTGCAGCGTCAGCCATGCCTGCATGACCGGCCAGCCCTCACCGTGCATCCGCCGGTCGACGGCGAGGTTGTTGCCCAGGTCGGCGAGCGTCGCCCAGGAAACCTCGTCGGGCACGCCGTGTTCGGCGTGGTACGCCCGCACGACGTCGACCAGTGCCAGGTACGCGTAGGCGTAGAGGTGCCGCCAGGCCGGTCCCCGGTCGCGGGGCAGCGCCGGGCCCGGCGGCAGCCACGCGAAGCCGCCGAGGTCGGCCCGGACCAGGGCGATCGAGCGGTCGAGCAGCCAGCGCAGCTCCGGGGTCCACAGTGGGGACTCCGGGTCCGGCCAGCCCGCCATGATCTCGGCGGCGTCGTCGGGGCGCACCGCGAGCCGCCGCAGCAGCGCGGGCGCGTCCGCCCGGGCGGGCAGCGGCGCGGAAGGCCGGTCGCCGGCGAGCCGGCGCACCCGGTCGATCTCCTCGGCGGGCACGTCGAGCCGGCCGGCGACGTCGTCCACGTCCATAGGGACGACGCTACCGGCCGGCGCGCGCGCCGACAGCCCCGTGCGGTGCTCAGCGCCGTTGCTGGCACGGCACGCAGAAGCGGGCCGCGGGGCGGATCTCCAGGCGGGCGGTCGGGATGTCCTGGCCACAGCGCTCGCAGACGCCGTACGTGCCGTCGGACATGCGCTTGAGCGCCTGGGCGGTGTCCGCGACGCCCTGGCGCGCGGCCTCGATCAGCCGGCGCAGGGTGTCCGGGTCGTGACCGCCGTGGTCGGGCTGCCGCGTGTGCAGCGTCAGCTCGGTGAGCTGGTCGGTGTACTCGTTGAACTGCCGGTCCAGCAGTTCCCGCAGGGTGTCGGTGCGGTCGTTCAGGGCGTGCGTCATGATCAGGCGCTCCTTTCCGGGCGGCGCTGGGTGTCGTGCGGGTGGCGCAGGGCCGAGACAGCGGCCATGCCGGCGCCGGTCAGGGCGGCGGTCCGGGGTGAGGCGGCGCGGTGGACGGCGGCGCCGAGCCTCGCGACCAGGCGCGCGGTCACGTCCGGCCGGGTCGCGCCGTCGCCGATGACGATCGCGCCGCGGGCCAGGGCGGTGCGGACCAGGGGCCGCAGCGCCGGGTCCTGCCGCAGCTCACGGACCAGCCGGGCGGCGGCGTCGGCGAGCATGCCGGCGGTCGTCGCGTGGTTCAGGTCGCGGGTGCCGACCTCGGCGCGGCGGGCGGCGACGACCCGGCCGTCCTCCAGCAGCGCCACCTCGGTGAGCTGCGCGCCGATGTCGGCGAGCAGCAGGGTGCCGGCGGCGGCGCCGGCGCCGATGGCGCCCGCCCGGACGCTGTCGAGGAACAGCAGCCGGGACGGCGCGAGGACGGCGGCGAGCACGCGGCGCGTCGCCTCCTGCTCGGCCGGCGCGGCCAGCACCGGCCGGCAGGCGACCACGAGCGCGCCGACCGGTACCGCCGCGCGGTGGTCACGCAGGATGCGTCGCAGCTCGGTGACGCAGGCCGGACCGTCCACGATCCGTCCGCGCCGCACGACCGGGCTGCGCAGGCCGTGACCGAGCGGGACGCTCAGCGTCCGGCCCGGACCCAGCCAGATCCGCAGCAGGCTGCTGCCGAGGTCCACGGCGATCGGCGCCGCGTCGGCGCCCACCGGCGGGCGGGTGGTGTGGGAGCGGCCGATCAGCAGACCGGTACGCGCCGGAGAACGGACGACGGTGACGGGATGCGGCATACCGACCTCTTTCGGATCAGGTGCCCAACCGGGCGGTGGACGGTGCGGGGGAGGGGCGTGGCCGGGGGCCGGGGCCGGATTCGCTCGACGGCACCGGCGGCCGGGGCTCAGGCGCGCCGCGGGTCGCCGCTCGCGGACCGGGACGCGACGAAACCGGCGAACACCGGTGGTGAAGCCATCGACGTGCGGGTCATGGTCACCACCTCCTCGCTACTCGGGTACCGCCTCGGACCTCCAGCGTCGCCCGGAAAACCGCGCCCGGCATTGCGCACGACCGGCCAACAAAGGGCCGAATGATTGCCGGTCACTGGACAACCGGTCCGGGCACCCCCCGGAGCTATGGTTGACCCGAGGAGGTTGACGTGATCATCGAACGCACGATCCTCCCCGGCATCGGGGTCCGGCACACGCTGACCACCGACGAGGGCCGCCGCATCGGAGTGATCGACTACCAGACCGGCGGCCGGCGCGACATCGTCCACGACGACCCGGACGACCCGGACCGGATGGTGGCTCTCAGCCTCACCCGCGACGAGGCGTCGGCCCTGGCGAACCTGCTCGGCTTCCCGGAACTGGTGGCCGTTCCCGCCTGAGCGTCACGCCGGCAGCGGCCTGAGCGTCACGCCGGCAGCGGCTTGCGCGGCCAGTCCAGCGCCCGCGCGCCGAGGACGGCGGCGTGCAACGTGAACCGGTCCCGCGCGTCGGCGGGGTCGTACCCGCTCAGTGCCCGGACGCGGGCCAGCCGGTAGGTGACGGTGCGGACGGAGACGTGCAGCCGCCGGGCCGCCTCGGTGCTCACCTCGCCGCAGGCGAAGTACTCGTTCAGCGTGTCCAGCAGCGGCTCGGCGCCGCCGCGCGCCTGGGCCAGCGGCGTCAGCACCGCCCGGACGAGGTCCACCATGGCCGGCTGGTCGCGCAGCAGCACGCGGTAGATGAGCAGGTCGTGCGCGTCGATCACGGACGTCTCGGAGTGCAGCCGCCGCGCCGTGGTCAGCGCCTCCCGCGCCTCCTCGTAGGAGCGGGCGATGCCGTACACGCCGGGGTGCGGGCGGCCCACCGCCACCTGCCACGGCCGGCCCCGCACCAGGCGGTCCAGCTCGCCGTGCATCAGCGTGCCCAGGTTGCCGGCCGGCCCGCGGCCCCGGTCGGTGGCCACCGGGTCGGCCGGGGCGATCACCACGAGCAGCCCCTCCTTCGTGGCCACCAGCACGTCCCGGTCGCCCAGCCGGTCGAACACGGCCCGTTCCAGCGCGCTGATCGCGGCCTCCGTGTCCGGCAGCCGGCGACCGGGCGCGGCGAGCGCCACCTGGTGTACGCGGGCGAGGTCGAGCCCGAACGGCTCGGCCCGTTCCACCAGCCCGCCGAGGTCGGAGTCGCCGCGCAGCAGGTCGTCGACGAGTTCCCGGCGCAGCGACTCCTCCCGCCGGACCAGTTCCCGCCGGGCCACGGCGTAGCCCTCGGCGAGCGTGGCGACGGCGGTGTCGACCACCTGCAGCACGGCGTCGGCGGCGGCGCGCACCGCCTCGCTGTCGTCGGAGCGGTCCAGGTGCGGAAACTGCCGCCACACCCGCCGCGCCGCGGACAGGTAGAGGCGTACCGCGCGTCCGGCGGACACCCCCTGCTCGGCTGCGCGCCGGCCGAGGGCGCCCACCGCGTCGAGTTCGGCGCGGCGCGGACGGCGGCCGGTCACCGCCGCGTCGGTCAGCAGCCGCAGGTAGTCGCCGAGCAGTTCCACAGGTACGCCACCGGCGTCGGCGCTCGCCGCGCGGGCCACCTCGGCCAGCCACTGCTCGTCCTCGCCGCCCGCGGCCGGCGCCGGCCGGCGGACGTTGTCGGTCATCGCGGTCTCCCCGTGCCGGGCCGGCACCCGATGCCGACCCACTGCGCCCAGCGTAGGCCGGGGGTCCGGCGCCGTCGGGCGCGACCGGCCCGCGCGGTCCGTCCGGGAGCGGGCGCGCCCGGCGTCATGCCCGCGACGGCGGGCCCGGGTCGACCACGAGCGCCGGACCGGTCCGCCGCCCACCCCGGGGGCCGCGGGTCAGGCGCCGCGCCGCCCCCGCCGGGTCGTCGTCGGCCGCCACCTGATCGAGTACGCGCACCCAGCGCTCGCCGTGCGCGTCGGCGAACGCGGCGGCGACCACGGCGACCCGCCGGCCGGTGACCGGCGACGGCGTCGCGCCCCCGCCCGGTGACGCGGACCCGGCCCGGGCAGCAGAGCCAGTCCGGGCAGCAGAGCCGGCCCGGGCAGGGGACCCGGCCGGTCGAGTGGACCCGAGCGCCGGACCGGCCGGCACTCCGGCGAGGGCGGCCCGGTCTGCGGCGACGGTGATCAGGTCGGGCGAGCCGCAGCGCGCCGCCTCCACCGCGCCGGACCGGTCCACACGCACGATCGTGGCGCGCAGGTGACCCGCCGGGGCGAGGTCGCGTACCGCCTGGTCGAGCACCCCGGCGAGGCGCTGCGGCGACGCTGCCGGCCGGGCGTGCCGGCGGAACGTCTGCTCGATCGCCCGCCGCCCGGCGGGCGTGTCCAGCGCGGCGCCGGTGACGGTGCCGACCAGGGCGAGAAGCCCGCCGCCGCGCAGCGGGACGGCGGCGCCGATCTCGCCGGGCGAGCCGCAGACCGCCAGCGCGGCGCTTCCCGGGCCGGCCGGCACGGTGAAGACCGCGACGTCCGTGGGCCCGGCGGCGCGCGTCACCGACGCGGTCCGGGTCCGTCGGCGGGCCCACGCCAGCAGGGGCACCGCGGTCAGGCTGAGCGTGGAGGCGAGCAGCGCCTGCGGGTCGCTGCGGTGGCCGGGGATCACCGGTACGAGGACCGACGCCACCACCAGCACGCCCGCCCACGCCGACACCAGTGCCGCCACCCGGGGCCGGGCCGAGACGCCGAGCAGGCCGGGCAGCAGCACCCAGCCGATCGGGGTGCCGACCTCGGCGACGCCCATCAGCACCGCGTTCCCGGTGGTGCCCGCCAGGGCGGCTCGCATCGGCAGCACGCCCACCACCCTATCCGGGCCCCCGCCGTACCGGCCGAGACCCAACCTCACTCCTTACCCTGTGCGGGACCCGGACGACACGACACGAGCGCGTGATTCTCTCGACATACCGTCGTGCCGCCTGGCCAGTTAGGGTTGACGTACCGAGCGTCGATCTTGAGGAGTGTGTGTGCTGGTTCTGGTGGCGGTCCATGCGCTCGCAGCCGTGATCGCCCCCGTGCTGGTACGCCTACTCGGTCGACGCGCTCTCTACGTCCTCGCCGCCGTTCCCGCCGCGGCGGGAGTCTGGGCCCTGACCCGCACCGAGGAGGTCCGCGCGGGCCGGCCGGTCGTCGAGACGGTCACCTGGGTGCCGCAGCTCGGCCTCGACCTGGCGCTGCGGATGGGCACGCTGTCCTGGCTGCTGGTGCTGCTCGTCGGCGGCGTCGGCGCCCTCGTGCTCGTCTACAGCGCGCGCTACTTCCACTCCGACGACCCGAGCCTCGGCCGGTTCGCCGCGGTGTTCGTCGCGTTCGCCGGCGCGATGCTCGGCCTGGTGGTCTCCGACGACCTGCTGCTGCTGTACGTGTTCTGGGAACTGACCACGGTCTTCTCGTACCTGCTGATCGGCAGCGACCCCACCAAGCGGGCCAGCCGGCGCGCCGCGATGCAGGCGCTGCTCGTGACCACGCTGGGCGGCCTGGCGATGCTCGCCGGGTTCGTCATGCTCGGCCAGCACGCCGGCTCGTACCGGTGGTCCGAGATCGCCGGGAACCTGCCGGAGGGCGGATACCTCACCGCCGCGCTGGTGCTCGTCCTGCTCGGCGTGACGAGCAAGTCGGCGATCTTCCCGTTCAGCTTCTGGCTGCCGCGCGCGATGGCCGCGCCCACGCCGGTCAGCGCCTACCTGCACGCCGCCGCCATGGTCAAGGCGGGCGTGTTCCTGGCCGCGCTGATGGGCCCGGCGGTCGGCCAGGCCACCGTGTGGCGCGCCATCCTGCTCGGCGGCGGCCTGATCACGCTGTTCCTCGGCGGCTGGACGGCGCTGCGGCAGGTCGACCTCAAGCTGCTGCTGGCGTACGGCACGGTCAGCCAGCTCGGCCTGCTCATGGTGATCCTCGGCGCGGGCACCCGCGACACCGCGCTGGCCGGCGCCGCGATGCTGCTGGCGCACGCCCTGTTCAAAGCCACCCTCTTCCTCGTCGTCGGCGTCGTCGACCACGTCACCGGCACCCGGGACCTGCGCGAGCTGAGTGGGCTGGGCCGCCGTGCGCCGGTGCTCGCGGCGGTCGCCGGGCTCGCCGCCGCCTCCATGGCCGGGCTGCCGCCGCTGTTCGGATTCGTGGCCAAAGAGGCAGCGCTGGAGGCGTTCCTGCACGGCGGGCCGGTCGAGCTGCTGGTACTCGCCGGGGTGGTGGCCGGTTCGGCGCTCACCGTCGCGTACACGTTGCGTTTCCTCTGGGGCGCGTTCGCCGCCAAGCCCGACGTGCCCGACACCCCTGTCGAACGGATCGAGCCGGCCTTCCTCGGCCCGGCGGCGGTGCTCGCCCTCGCCGGCCTCGTGGTCGGGATCGCCGCTCCGGCGGTGGACCGGGTGCTCGCCCCGTACGCCGACCAGTTCCCCACCGCCGACCCCGGCTACCACCTCGCGCTGTGGCACGGCCTGACGCCGGCGCTCGGCCTGTCGGCGCTGGCCGTCACCGGCGGCGTCGGGCTGTTCCTGCTGCTGCAGCGCCGCCGCCCGCGCCTGCTGCGGCTGCCCTTCGACGGCGCCACCGGCTACGAGCGGCTGGCGAGCGCGGTCGACCGCGCGGCGGTGGAGCTCACCGGCGCCACCCAGCGCGGATCCCTGCCGTTCTACCTCGGCGTCATCCTGCTGGTGCTGGTGATCCTGCCGGGCGGGGCGGTGCTGGCCGGCCTGCCCTGGGCGCAGCGGTTCCAGCTCTGGGACACCCCGCTGCAGGCCGTCGCGGGAGCGGTGGTCGTGGTCGCCGCGCTGGTCGCCGCACGCGCCCGCCGCCGGCTGACCGCCATGATCCTGGTCGGGGTGACCGGCTACGGCACGGCGCTGCTGTTCATCCTGCACGGCGCGCCGGACCTGGCGCTCACCCAGTTCCTGGTGGAGACCGTCACGATCGTGATGTTCGTGCTGGTGCTGCGCCGCCTGCCGCGCCGGTTCTCGGCCCGCCCGATCCGTGCCACCCGGCAGTTCCGCGTGGCGCTCGGCGTGGCCGTCGGCGTGGTCACCGCCGGCATGGCGTACGTGGCGGCGGGCAGCCGGGTCGCCACGCCGATCTCGGTCGGCTTCCCGGACGAGGCGGTCTCCTACGGCGGCGGCAAGAACGTCGTCAACGTGACGCTCGTCGACATCCGGGCCTGGGACACGATGGGCGAGATCGCGGTGCTGGTGGTGGCCGCCACCGGTGTGGCCAGCCTGATCTTCCGCGGCACCCGCGCCCTGGACCTGCGCAGCGGCATCCCCGGCGTCGGCCGGCAGCAGTCGTCGCGCCCACGCTGGCTCACCAGCGGCGCGACGTCCCGGCAGCAGTCGGTGATCCTCCAAGTCGTCACCCGGCTGCTCTTCCACGCCATCCTGCTGTTCTCCATCTACCTGCTCTTCTCCGGCCACAACGCGCCGGGTGGCGGGTTCGCCGCCGGGCTGGTCGCCGGTCTCGGGCTCGCGGTGCGGTATCTGGCGGGCGGGCGTACCGAACTCAACGGCGCCGCACCGGTGGACGCCGGCTTCGTGCTCGGCGCGGGACTGTTCGTCGCGGTCGGCACCGGCGTCGCCGCGATGCTGCTGGGCGGCGAGTTCCTGCAGAGCGCGACGCTCGACTTCCACCTGCCGCTGCTGGGCCACGTCCACTTCGTCACCTCCGTCTTCTTCGACGTGGGCGTCTACCTCATCGTGGTCGGCCTGGTGCTGGACATCCTGCGCAGCCTGGGCGCCGAGATGGACCGCCAGGAGGAGGACGACGAGCAGGAGACCGAGCCGGCCGGCGTACGGGAAGAGGAGCTGGTATGAGCCCGAACATTCCCAACCTGGTCTACATCCTGGTGATCGGCGTCCTGTTCGCCACCGGGGTCACACTGCTGCTGGAACGCAGCCTCACCCGCGTCCTGATGGGGGTCATCCTGCTCGGCAACGGCGCGAACCTGCTGCTGCTCACCGGCGGCCGGGCCGGCGGCCCGCCGATCGTCGGCACCTCCGCCCAGGAGGACATGGCCGACCCGCTGCCGCAGGCCATGGTGCTGACCGCGATCGTGATCACGCTCGGCATGACCGCGTTCCTGCTCGCCCTGGCCTACCGCAGCTGGCACCTCAACGGCCACGACGAGGTGCAGGACGACGTCGAGGACCGCCGCATCATGGAACTGGCCGACCGGGACGAGGGCCCCGGCACCGCCGACGCCGACACCGCGGACGGCGGCCCCGCGGACGGCAGCCCCGAGGCTCGGGTCCTGGCCGAGGCGGAGGGCGGCCGATGACCTGGCTCGTCCCGCTGCCGGTGGTGATGCCGCTGCTCGGCGCGGCCCTCACGCTGCTGCTCGCCCGGCGGGCCCGCGCCCAGCGCTGGGTCAGCATCGTCGTGCTCGCCGCCACCGTCGCCGTGGCGGCACTGCTCCTGGTCCAGTCGTCGCTGGACGGCCCGCTCGTGGTCGAGGTGGGCGGGTGGGTCGCGCCGATGGGCATCGTGCTCGTCGCCGACCAGCTCGCCGCGTTGATGCTCGTGGTGTCCGCCTCGGTCACCCTGTGCGTGCTCGTCTACTCCATCGGGCAGGGCATGGCCGACGGCAACGAGGAGACGCCGCTGTCGGTCTACCACCCGACCTATCTCGTGCTGACCGCCGGCGTGTGCAACGCCTTCCTCTCCGGCGACCTGTTCAACCTCTACGTCGGCTTCGAGATCCTGCTGGTCGCCAGCTACGTGCTGCTGACGCTCGGCAGCACCGAGACGCGGATCCGGGCCGGCACCACGTACGTCGTGGTCAGCCTGCTCTCGTCGCTGATCTTCCTGGTGGCGATCGGCCTGGTCTACTCCGCCACCGGCACGCTGAACCTGGCCCAGCTCGCCGACCGCCTGGACGCGTTGCCCGACGACATGCGCCTGGTCCTGCAGGGCATGCTGCTGCTCGCGTTCGGGATCAAGGCGGCGGTGTTCCCGCTGTCGGCGTGGTTGCCGGACAGCTACCCGACCGCGCCCGCGCCGGTGACCGCCGTCTTCGCCGGCCTGCTCACCAAGGTCGGCGTGTACGCGATCATCCGCACCGAGACGCTGCTGTTCCCCGGCGGCCGCACCGCCGACCTGCTCATGGTGATAGCGGCACTGACCATGGTGGTCGGCATCCTCGGCGCGGTGGCCCAGTCGGACATCAAACGACTGCTGTCGTTCACGCTGGTCAGCCACATCGGCTACATGCTGTTCGGGGTCGGCCTGACCACCCCGCTCGGCCTGTCCGCGGCGATCTTCTACGTGGTGCACCACATCACCATCCAGACCACGCTGTTCCTCGCCGCCGGCCTGGTCGAACGACGCGGCGGCAGCACCGCGCTGGACCGGCTCGGCGGGCTGGCCCGGCTGTCACCGCTGCTGGCGCTGCTGTTCTTCGTACCGGCGCTCAACCTGGCCGGCATCCCACCGTTCTCCGGGTTCCTCGGCAAGCTCGGCCTCGTGCAGGCCGGGGTGGACGACGGCGGGTTCCTGGCCTGGGCGCTCGTCGCGGGCGGGCTGCTGACCAGCCTGCTCACCCTCTACGCCATCGCCCGGGTGTGGAACCTGGCGTTCTGGCGGGCACCGCACCCGGACATGCCGGAACCCGGTGACGCCGACCGGGCGGCCCGCACCGGCGGCGCCGAGCAGCCGCACGAGGGCGCCTCGCCGGCCGGGGCCGTGCTGCCCCGGCTGATGACGGTGCCGACCGCCGCCCTGGTGGTGCTCGGTCTGGCGCTGACAGTGGTGGCCGGGCCGCTGTTCGAGATCAGCACCGACGCCGCCGACGACCTGCTGCGCCGTGCCCCGTACGTGGAGGCCGTGTTCCCGGAGGGACCGCCGTGACCAGTCAGCCGAAAGCGCCGCTGACCCCCCGCGACCGCTGGCGCAACCGCGCGATCGCCGTGACCGGCCTGGTCACCGTCTGGGTGCTGCTGTGGGGCACCTTCAGCTGGGCGAACGTGATAAGCGGACTGGTGGTCGCCGCCGTGTTGCTCGTGGTCTTCCCGCTGCCCCCGGTGACCTTCGCCGGCCGGATCCGGCCGGTGCCGCTGCTGAGATTCCTGGCCCGCTTCCTGCGCGACCTGGTGGTCGCGTCGGTCCAGATCGCCTGGCTGGCCGTCCGGTCCAGACACCCGCACTCGGCGATCATCGCGGTGCCGCTGCGGGTGAACACCGACCTCAACCTCACCCTCAACGCCGAAGCCCTGTCGCTGGTGCCGGGCAGCCTGATCCTGGAGGCCGACCGGCGTACCGGCACCCTCTACGTGCACGTCATCGGCATCCGCAGCCTCGACGAGGTGGAGCGCTTCCGGCAGAGCGTGCTGGAACTGGAGGGGCGCATCGTCGCCGCCGTCGGCTCGGCCGAGGAACTGGACCTGATCCGTCGATCCGCACCCACCGGCCCGTCCGGGTCGGTCGAGCTGGAAGGAGCACCGACGTGACCGTCGTCGCTGTGATCGTCACCGCGCTGCTCGTCGCGGCCGGTGGGCTCACCCTCGTCCGCATCATCCGTGGGCCGTCGATCCTCGACCGGGCCGTCGCCACCGACGTGCTGCTCGCCGTCGCGGTCGCGGCCATCGCCACCGAGGCCGCGTACAGCCGGGACGCCACCGCGCTGCCGGTACTCGTGGTCCTCGCCCTGGTCGGGTTCGTCGGCTCGGTGAGCGTCGCCCGCTTCGCGGCTCGGAGAAACCCGAAATGACGCTCGACACGATCCTGGACACCGTCGCCGGCGTCTGCCTGATCGCGGGCGCCCTGCTCTGCCTGGCCGCCGGCATCGCGCTGATCCGCTTCCCGGACGTGCTGTCGCGGATGCACGCGGCGGCCAAGCCGCAGGTGCTCGGGCTGCTGCTGGTGCTGCTCGGCTGCGCGTTGCGGCTGCGTACCGGGGTGGACATCACCACGCTGGTCCTGGTGGGCCTGTTCCAGCTCGCCACCGCCCCGGTCGCCGCGCACATGGTCGGGCGGACCGCGTACCCGCACGACGACATCCGGCGGGACCTGCTGATCACCGACGAGTTGGCCGGCGACATCGACCGGATCCGGGCGGACCGGGCCGGCGAGCCGCAGGACACGTCGCCGGCCCGCACGTCCTGAGACTCCGCCCCAGCGTCGAGGCAGGGAGCCCATGAGCGGCACGGTCTACGAGAACGCCCGCATCCACACGCTCGACCCGGCCCGCCCGCGCGCCGAGGCGATGCTGGTCCGCGGCGAGCGGATCGTCGCCGTCGGCGACCTCGCCGAGTGCCGGGACCGGGCCGGCGGCGGCGCGCGCCGGATCGACCTCGGCGGGATGGCCGTGCTGCCCGGGCTGATCGACAGTCACATCCACGCCGCGTCCTACGTACGCGGGCTGGACCAGGTGGACCTGCGCGGCACGTCGAGCCTCGACGAGGCGCTGGCCCGGATCGCGCGGCACGCCGCCACGCTGCCGCCGTACGCCTGGCTGTTCGGTGGCGGGTGGGACAGCAACAGGTGGACCCGGCCGGTGCAGCCGACCCGTACCGACCTGGACCGGGTCTGCCCGGACCGCCCGGCCGCGCTGCCCAGCGTCGACGGCCACACCATCTGGGTGAACAGCGCCGCGCTGGCCCGCCTCGGCATCGACGCCGCCACCCCCGACCCGCCCGGCGGGCAGATCGCACGCGACGAGCACGGTGAGCCGACCGGCATCCTGCGCGAGGCGGCGGCCGACGCGGCGTACGCGGTGGTGCGCTCCCCGCACGCCGGTGACCTGGTCGCGCAGTTGCGCGCCCACCTGCCCCGGCTGCTCGCCGCCGGCCTGACCGGCATCCACGACCTGGACGGGCAGGACGCCCGCGCCGCCTACGAGACGCTGTACGCCCGGGGCGAGCTGCCGCTGCGGGTGCACAAGACGATCCCGGCCACGGCGCTGGACGAGGCGATCGACAGCGGCTGTGCCACCGGCGACGGGGACCGGTGGCTGAGCACCGGCCCGGTGAAGATCTTCACCGACGGCGCGCTCGGCTCGCACACCTGCCTGATGAGCGAGCCGTACGACGGCGAGCCCGGCAACCACGGCATCGCCGTCACCCCGGCCGAGGAGTTCGAGCGGCTGCTGGCCACCGCCGCCGGGGCCGGCATCGCGGTTGCGGCGCACGCCATCGGCGACGCGGCGAACCGGATGGTGCTGCGGGCGTACGCGCGCTGGCGCGATTCGGCCGGGCCCGGCCCGGCGGCGCGGCTGCGGCACCGGATCGAGCACACGCAGCACCTGCTGCCCGAGGACGTGCCGTTGCTCGCCCGCTCCGGGGTGATCGCCTCGATGCAGCCCACCCACTGCACCAGCGACATTCCGCTGACCAGCCGGATGGTCGCCGGCCGGGATCTCGCCTCGTACGCCTGGCGCAGCCTGCTCGACGCCGGGGCCGTCGTGGCGTTCGGGTCGGACGCCCCGGTGGAGGACCCCGACCCGTTCTTCGGCGTGCACGCCGCGGTGACCCGGCAGCAGCCCGACGGGACCCCGCCCGGCGGCGTCGACCCGCACGAGCGGCTCGACCTGGACACGGCGCTGCGCTGCTTCACCGGGGCCGGCGCGTACGCCTCCTACGAGGAGCACCTGAAGGGGCGGCTGCGCCCCGGCATGCTCGCCGACTTCATCGCGCTGCCCACCGACCCGTACCGGGTGGAGCCGGCGCGACTGCGGGACCTGACAGTGGCGCTGACCGTGGTCGGCGGCGTGGTGCGCTGGCAGCGCTGACCGTGTCCCGCCCGGACGCCGCTGTCCGGGCGGGACACGGCTCTCAGGCGCCCTTCACCCAGCCGAGGCTGAACCGGGCGAAGTAGATGCCGCCGGTGTCGCCCACCTCGTACAGGTTGCCGACCGTGCCGTCGGCCAGCACCGCCATCGTCGAGTAGCCGGCGCCGCCGGGCTTGACCAGTGCCCGCGCCGGCCAGCTCGCGCCGTCGTCGGTGGACAGCCGTACGGTGAGGTCGTTGCGCGCGCTCGGGTGCGCGTTGTTGCTGAACAAGGCCGTGCGGGTACGCACCGGCGCCCGGTTCGCGCCGACCTCGGACGGCCGCAGGTAGGACATCTCGTCGGCGTTGCACAGCGGGTCGGTCAGCAGCGTGCTGGCCGTGGCCGCGCCGAACGTCGCGGCGCCGTCGGTGGAGGTGGCGTAGAAGCGGCTGCGGGTCGAGTTGTGCCGCATGTTCTGCACGATCGCGCCGGTGCCGCGCTCGATCGCCTTGCTCTCGTTGATGTTCCCGCCGGCGGATCCGCCACGGCGCCAGGTCGCGCCGTGGTCGTCGCTGTAGATGTTCGCGGCGTGGCTGGTGCCGGCCGAGTCCCGGTAGGCGATCGGCTGGATCAGGCGTCCGGTGCTGGTCTGGATGCCGTGGCCGGAGGAGAAGAACACCTGCCGCCAGGTGGGGTCCTTGACCGCCGGGTTCAGCTCGACGGGCGCGCTCCAGGTGGCGCCGTTGTCCCGGCTGGTGATGTAGCGCAGGTGCATGCTGTTCGGGTCGTCGGCGGTGTTCAGGCCGGAGCCGCCGGACCAGAAGCTGATGCCGGGCCTGGGGGAGTAGGTGAAGAAGCAGTAGACGACGCCGGTGGCGCGGTCCACGAGCAGGCTGGGGTCGCCGACGCCTTCGCTGGTGGTGGGCGGGGCGTGGATGACCCGGGGCTGCTCGAAGGTGCGGCCGCCGTCGGTGCTGCGGATCATCACGATCTGGATGTTGTTGGTGCCGCCGCCGAGGTCGTACGAGCCGTTCACCCGGGCGTCGGCGACGGCGATGACGGTGCCGTTGTTGGTGACGGCCAGGCCGGGGATGCGGACCGAGGCGACGGTGCCGTCGTACCGGCCGCCCGTGCCGTTGAGGTCGCGGATCACGGTCTGCGTGGTGAGCAGCGTGGTGCTGGTCATCTGCGGGTTGCCGGTGGCCAGGTCGCAGGAGGTGGTGCCGCGCAGCGTGGTGTCGAAGCCGGGGGCGGTGACCCGCAGCGTGTACGGGGCGCCGGCGCCGACGGTCCAGTAGTGCAGGTAGTTGCCGCCGGCGGCGATGGTGCGGGTCCACGGCGAGCCGGTGCGTCCGGGCCACGTGACGGTGAAGTCCCGGGCGGTCGTGGTGCGGTTCTCCAGCGCGAGCTGGAGGCGGCCGTTGGTGCAGTCGAAGCTGGTGAGCGCGGACATGCCGGTGCCGCAGTGGAAGAGGCCGGAGGTGGTCTCGTCCAGGCCGGTCGGGGTCGTCGTGCGCAGCGTGTACGGCGTGCCGGGGGACAGCGTCCAGTACAGCTCGGCGCCGCTGCCGGCCGCGACGGTGCGGGTCCAGGGCGAGCCGGACCGGCCGGGCCAGGTGACTGTGTACGTCTGTGCCGTGGTGCTGCGGTTGTCCAGAAGCAGGAGCAGCCGGCCGGTGGTGCAGTCGGCGCCGACGGTGGCGCTCACGCCGGCGGGGGCGGCCTGGGCCGGGGTGGCGGGGAGCACCGTCAGCAGGCCGAGGAGGACGGCCAGGACGGCGGTCACCCGGCGTGGTATCGCACGGACAGGGGGCACGGGGGATTCCTTCCGGACGGGGGTGGGGATCGGAGCGATAGCATCAGACGTCGGACGTCCGATGTTGGGTACGTATGCTAAGCCGATCGATGGGACCCGTCAAGGAATCGGACGATGTGGACCGTGCACAAAGGGCGCGCGCAGGCCGGCCGGTCCGCGGCCGGCCTGCCGGTGTCCGGTTGCCGGGTCAGGCCTGGGCGGCGCGGGCGATGCTCGCCCGGATGGGCGCGTAGTGCTCGGCGATGGCCGAGCGCAGCGCCGCCGCGTCCCCGGCGGTGAGGGCGGCCACGATGGCCTGGTGCCGCTGGGCGGTGATGACCCGGTCCTCCGGCTCGGTGCGCAGGGTCGGCGCGACGATGGCCTGCACCTGCCAGAACGCCTCGGTCAGCTGGACCAGCAGGTCGTTGCCGAGTGGCTCCATCAGCTTCAGGTGGAAGGCCCGGTCGACGTCGAGGAAGTCCTCGCCCTGTGCCGCCCGGCTGCGCATTTCGTCGGCGAGCGCGGACAGCTCCGACCGGTGCTCCTCGTCCAGGGCGTCGATGACGGTGGCCGCCAGCCCCTGCTCCAGCGTCTGCCGGATGTCGACGACCTGGGCCAGTACGTGGTGGTCGTCCTCGCCGCTGAGCAGGCCCCGGAACGTCAGGCTCTCCACCAGGGCGTTGAGGGACATCCGGCCGACGAACGTGCCGTGGCCGTGGCGCACCTCGACGATGTCGAGCGCGGAGAGGATCTTGACGGCCTCGCGGACGCTGGAGCGGCTGGCGCCGACCGCCTCGCACAGCTCCGTCTCGGTGGGCAGGAGGTTGCCCGGCTTGAGGCGGTTGTGCAGGATGTACTCCTTGATCCTGGTGGCGACCTCCTGCCGGCGAGGGCTCGGCCGCTCGGCGCCGCGTAGCGGACTGGCGTCAATGGTCGTCATCTGCCCCTTGCCCTTCGTTCCCGAATCTGACACCCTCACCCTACCGGCATCAGACGTCAGACGTCATACACCTTACACTTCACATCCCCGGCGCTAGCGGCGACGCGAGCGCATGAAGAGCCTATGGAGGCATCTACGTGAGCACCACCGGTAAGTCGCGGAGCTGGCGCGTGCCGCGCCGCCGCGTCCGCCCCCTGGCCGTCGCCTCCCTCGGAGCGACCCTCGCCCTCGGGCTGGTGGCCTGCAGCGGCGGTCCCGCCTCGACCAACGCGGTCAGCGGCGGGAAGGCGGGCACGTCGATCGAGGCCACCCTGGCGTTCACGCTCTCCAGCGGTTTCGACCCGGGCAACGCCTCCTCCGCCGTGGCGACCGCCGTCAACCAGCACGTCTTCGAGGGTCTCGTGGACCTCGACCCGATCACGCGGGAACCCTACAACGCGCTGGCCAAGAGCGACCCGACGCCCGGCGCCGACGGCCTCACGTACACCGTGACGCTGCGCGACGGCGCGAAGTTCTCCGACGGCACCCCCGTCACCGCCGAGGACGTCGCCTGGTCGTTCACCCGCGTGCTGAAGCCGGCGGACCCGAAGGCGCCGCCGCTGATGCAGGGCTTCGTCTCGTTCCTCGACAGCGTCACCGCCAAGGACGCGGCCACCGTCGAGTTCAAGCTGAAGTACCCGTTCGCCCTGTTCAGCGAGCGGATCTCGGTCATCAAGGTCGTGCCCAAGGCCAAGACCGGTGACGCGGCAGCGGCCAAGGCGTTCGACACCGCGCCGATCGGCTCCGGCCCGTTCAAGGTGGACAGCGCGTCCAAGGAATCCGGCATCAAGCTGAGCAAGAACGAGACCTACAACGGCCCGCGCCCGGCCAAGGTCGAGACGATGACGTGGAACACCACCACCGAGGCGTCGGCCCGGGTGTCGGACCTGCAGGGCGGCCGCGTGCAGGCCATCGAGGCCGTGCCGTACCTGAACGTCGACTCGCTCAAGGACAAGTACACGATCGACGTGAAGCAGGCCTTCAACCAGGTCTTCCTCATGTTCAACAACGCCGCCGCGCCGTTCAGCGACAAGCGCGTCCGCCAGGCCCTGCACTACGCCATCGACAAGGACGCGGTCATCAAGACCGCGCTCAACGGCTACGGCAGCCCGGCGACCAGCTACCTCGACGAGGGCAACAAGGCGTACCAGAAGGCCGCCACCGTCTACGACTACAACCCGGACAAGGCCAAGGCCCTGCTCCAGGAGGCCGGCGTCACCAACCTGTCGTTCCAGCTCGACACCACCGACAACTCGGTGGTCAAGGACGTCGCCCCCCTGGTCATCGAGCAGTGGAAGAAGATCGGCGTCAACGCCACGCTCAACACCGTGCCGTCCTCGGCCATCTACGGCGACATCGTCCCCAAGGACACGTTCCGGGTGCTCATGGCCACCGGTGACCCGAGCGTCTTCGGCGTCGACACCGACCTGCTGATGCGCTGGTACTACTTCGGCGAGACCTGGCCGGGCCAGCGTTACCGCTGGAGCGACGCCAACCGCAACGCCATGGGCGACCTGCTGGACAAGGCCGCGCAGACCTCCGACGAGGCGGCCCGCAAGGCGCTGTGGAAGCAGGCCCTGGACATGGTGGCGGACGACGCCCCGCTCTACCCGATCCTGCACACCAAGGTCGTCACCGCGTACGACCCGGCCAAGCTCGACGGCTTCTCGGGCGCCTCGACCACCGGCCTGTACTTCCTGGGCACCGGCCGGACCGGCTGAGCCCACTCGGGGCTCCGCCCCCGCCTCCGTCCCGTCCGGCCGCACGTGACCCGTGCGGCCGGACGGGACGCCCCGGCGCCCCGCCACGAGAAAGAGAATCCATGCTGACCGTCCTGAACCTGGTCGCACGACGATTCCTGACGCTGATCCCCCTGGTGCTGGGCATCACGCTCTTCGTCTTCGTGATCATGCAGTTCTCCCCGATCGACCCGGCGCTGTCCGTCCTCGGCGACCAGGCCACGCCGGCGCAGGTCGAGGCGTTCCGCGCCGCGAACGGCCTCAACGACCCGCTGCCGCTGCGCTACCTGCACTTCCTCGGCGACCTCGTCCGCGGCGACCTCGGCATGACGTTCCCGCCGTCGGTCCCGGTCGCCGACAAGATCGCCATGGCGCTGCCGCTGACCATCCAGCTCACCGCGCTCGGCGTCGTCGGCGCGCTGGTCATCGCGCTGGCCCTCGGCATCCCGGCCGCCCTGTACCGGGACCGCTGGCCCGACCAGGTCATCCGGATCGTCTCCATGGCCGGCATCGCCACGCCTTCGTTCTGGCTGGCCCTGCTGTTCATCCAGGAGTTCTCGGTCCGCCGCCCGATCTTCCCGACCGGTGGATACGTGAACCCCGCCGACTCGGTCGGCCTCTGGCTGCAGTCCCTCGCGCTGCCCGCGCTGGCGCTGGCCGTACCGGTCGGCTGCTCGCTGGCCCGCATCGTCCGCACGTCGATGGTCGAGGAACTCGACAAGGACTACGTCCGCACCGCCGTCGGCGCCGGACTGCCACCGCGCGTGGTGATCGGCCGCAACGTGCTGCGCAACGCGTTGGTCAACCCGCTCACCGCGCTCGGCCTGCGGATCGGCTACCTCATCGGCGGCACCGTCGTCATCGAGGCCATCTTCTCGCTGCCCGGCATGGGCACCCAGATCATGAGCGCCGTCCAGCAGAACGACACCGCGCTCGCCCAGGGCACCGTGCTCACCATCGCGCTGTGCTTCGTCCTGGTGAACCTGGTCGTCGACATCCTCTACCTCTTCGCCAACCCCCGACTGCGCGGAGGCCACTGATGCGCCGGTCCCTCACCACGCGGCTGTCCCGCCCCGGCATGGCCTTCGCCCGGCTCGGTCTCGCGGCCCGGTTCGCGCTCGGCTTCGTCGCGCTCATCGTCGTGGTCGGCGTGCTCGCCCCGCTGCTGCTGCGCCACGACCCCACCCAGACCGGCCTCGGACCGGCGCTGACCGGCCCGAACGGCGACTTCTGGTTCGGCCTGGACAAACTCGGCCGCGACGTCTTCTCCCGGCTGGTCGCCGGCACCCGGCGCTCCCTGATCGTCGGTTTCGGCGCGGCCGGCATCGCGCTGGTGCTCGGCGCGATCCTCGGCGCGCTCGCCGGCAGCAGCCGCACCGTCGTCGACGAGATCATCATGCGCTGCCTCGACGTGGTCATGGCCTTCCCCACGATCGTGCTCTCCGCGCTGCTGATCATCTCGTTCGGCAAGAACAGCCTGCTGGTCCTCGTCATCGCGATCGGGTTCGTGTTCACCCCGTCGGTCGCGCGCATCGTCCGCGCCAACGTGCTGTCCCAGTACGGCGAGGACTACGTGGCCGCCGAGCGCATCATCGGCGCCCGCCGCCCGCACATCCTCTGGCGGCACGTCCTGCGCAACTGCGCCGCCCCGATCCTCGTCTTCGTCACCGTCATGGTGGCCGACGCGATCGTCTTCGAGGCGTCCCTGTCCTTCATCGGCGGCGGCCTCGCCCCGCAGGAGGCGGCCTCCTCGTGGGGCTCGGTCATCGCCTTCGGCAAGGAGATGGTGCAGATCGGCGGCTGGTGGGCCACGTTCTTCCCCGGCCTGCTGATCCTGCTCACCGTGCTGGCGCTCAACGTGCTCTCCGAGGGCATGTCCGACGCCTGGGCCGCCCCGGCCGCGCGCCGCGCCACGTCCACCACCAGCGGTGACGCGCTGGAACAGGCGCAGCCCGGCACCGGCGAGGTGGTCGAGCTGCCCGGCCTGGCCGAGGCGGCGCAGCGGCTGCGTGAGCGCGCCCGCCCGCTGCCGCAGGGCAAGCCGGTCCTTCAGGTCAGCGACCTGTCCATCGGCTTCGAGGGCCGCCACCGCGGCGTCGACATCGTCGACGGGCTCACCTTCGACGTACGCCCCGGCGAGGTCGTCGGCCTGGTGGGGGAGTCCGGCTCCGGCAAGTCGCTGAGCGTCCTCGCCGTCATGGGTCTGCTGCCGCAGGGCGCCCGGGTACGCGGCGAGATCCGCTTCCAGGACACGGACCTGCTGAAACTCAACGCCAAGGGCCGCCGCGCCCTGATGGGCCGCGAGATCGCCATGGTCTACCAGGACGCGCTGTCGGCGCTGAACCCGGCGCTGCGCGTCGGCGCCCAGCTCGCCCAGATGATCCGCCGCGGCGGCACCCGCTCGGCCGAGGAACTGATGCGGCTGGTCGGGCTGGACCCGCGGCGCACGCTCGCCGCGTACCCGCACGAGCTGTCCGGCGGGCAGCGGCAGCGCGTGGTGATCGCCATGGCGCTGTCCCGCGACCCGAAGCTGATCATCGCGGACGAGCCGACCACAGCGCTCGACGTCACCGTGCAGGCCCAGGTGATGGCGCTGCTGCTGGAGCTGCGCGAGCGGCTCGGCTTCGCCCTCATCCTGGTCAGCCACGACCTCGCCCTGGTCAGCGACGTCTGCGACCGGGTCGTGGTGATGTACGGCGGGCAGATCGTGGAGACCGGCGTGACCGCCGACGTGATGGAGGCGCCCGCCCACCACTAC
Source organism: Micromonospora sp. HB375 (assembly GCF_017872985.1). Taxonomy (NCBI): domain Bacteria; kingdom Bacillati; phylum Actinomycetota; class Actinomycetes; order Micromonosporales; family Micromonosporaceae; genus Micromonospora; species Micromonospora sp. HB375. Next base: position 3,060,600 of record NZ_JAGGJO010000001.1, read on the forward strand.
GCCCGCGGGCTGCTCGGTTCCGTCCTGTCCCTGGAGACCGGCGCGGAACGGCTCACCCAGATCCGCGGCGTGGTGCCCTCACCGGCCGACTTCCCGAAGGGTTGCCGGTTCTCCGACCGCTGCCCGATGGCGACCGAGATCTGCCGGGACACCGCGCCCACCATGGCGGGCACGGACGGCCACGGGTACGCCTGCCACCACCCCGCCGTCACCGTCAGCGAGAAGGAGCCGGCCCGATGAGCGCCACCGCCGAGCACCGGCCGATCGCCGAGCTGAGCGACGTGCACGTGGTGCACGCCGCGCGCGGCGGCGGCATGTTCAGCCGGGAGAAGGTCTACGCGCTCACCGGCGCCGACCTGGTCATCCGGGCCGGCGAGACGGTCGGCATCGTCGGCGAGTCCGGCTGCGGCAAGTCCACCCTCGCCAAGGTGCTCGTCGGCCTGCAACGGCCGACCGCCGGCACGGTGTCCTTCGCCGGCAAGGACGTGTGGTCGATGACCGCCACCGAGCGGCGCGAGCACATCGGCGCCGGCGTCGGCATGATCTTCCAGGACCCGGCCACCTCACTGAACCGCCGGATGCCGGTACGCGACATCCTGCGCGACCCGCTCGACGTGCACCGCCGGGGCACCCGGCAGCAGCGCGAGCAGCGGGTGACCGAGCTGATGGCCCTGGTCGGCCTGCCCCGCTCGGTCGCCGACGTGCTGCCCAGCCAGCTCTCCGGCGGCCAGCGCCAGCGGGTGTCCATCGCCCGCGCGCTGGCCCTGGAACCGGGGCTGGTCATCGCCGACGAGCCGACCAGCGCGCTCGACGTGTCGGTCCGCGCGCAGATCCTCAACCTGCTGCTGGACCTCAAGGACCGGCTCGGCCTGGCCATGGTGCTGGTGTCGCACGACATCCAGACCGTCAAGCGGGTCAGCGACCGGGTCGTCACCATGTACCTGGGCCGCATCGTCGAGCAGACCCCCGCCGACCTGCTGCCCGAGGGCGGCCGGCACCCGTACACCCGGGCCTTGTTCTCGGCCACGCCGGGCCTGCTCTCACCGATCGAGCCCATTCCGCTGGTCGGCCCGGTCCCGTCGGCGACCCGGCCGCCGAGCGGCTGCCCGTTCCGGACCCGCTGCTGGGCCGCCACCGACGGCTGCGCCGTGGACATGCCCGCGCCGCGCCCCGCCGAGGGCGCGGGCCACGAGTTCCGCTGCCACCACCCGGTGCCCGCCGGCACCGCCAACACCGAACTGGTCGCGCTCGCCACCTCGGCGACCGGCCGCACCACAACTGAGTCTGTCGAGGAGAACCTGTGACCACCCCAGCCCCGCGGTTCGCCGGAGTCGTGCCGCCGGCCGTCACCCCCCTGACCGAAGAGGGCGAGGTCGACGTCCACTCCCTGGAACGGCTGGTCGAATGGCTGCTCGACGCCGGCGTCGACGGCATCTTCGCCCTCGGCAGCTCCGGCGAGACGGTCTTCCTCACCGACCGGCAGCGGGACCTCGCGCTGGAGACCATCGTCAAGACCGCCGGCGGCGCCGTGCCGGTCCTCGCCGGCTGCATCGAACCCACCACCCGCCGGGTCGTGGAGCGGGCCGAGGCGTCCACCCGGCTGGGCGCGGACGGCCTCGTCGTGACCGCCCCGTTCTACGCCATCGTCGGCCCGCACGAGATCGAGCGGCACTTCCGCGCCGTCGCCGCGGCGGTCGAGCTTCCGCTGCTGGCGTACGACATCCCGGTCTGCGTGCACAGCAAGCTCTCCGTCGACCTGCTGACCCGCCTCGCCGCCGAGGGCGTGCTGGCCGGCGTCAAGGACTCCAGCGGCGACGACGTCGCGTTCCGCCAGCTGGCGCTCGCCATCGCCGAGCACGCGCCGGAGCGCGACTTCAGCCTGCTCACCGGCCACGAGGTCGTGGTCGACGCGATGATGCTCGCCGGTGGCTCCGGCTCGGTGCCCGGACTGGGCAACGTGGACCCGGCCGGGTACGTGCGGCTGCACCGCGCCTGCGTGGCCGGCGACTGGGCCGCGGCCCGCCGGGAGCAGGACCGCCTGACCCGGTTGTTCCGCATCGTCGACGCGGCCGACCCGGCCACCTCGGCGGGCGCCACCCGGGGCGTCGGCGCGTTCAAGACCGCGCTGTCCCTGCTCGGCGTCATCGCCGGCAACGCGGTGTCGCTGCCGCTGCGGCCGCTGGACGACGCCGAGACGGGCCGCGTGCGTACCCAGCTGGAACTGGCCGGGCTGCTCTGACCATGCCCGAGGTGAGCACGACCGGTCTGGTCGCCGCGCTCGACATCGGCGGCACCAAGACCACAGCCGCGCTGGTCACCGCCGCCGGCGAGGTCGTCGGCCGGCGTACCGCGCCGACACCCGGTCGCTCCGGCGCCGCAGCGGTGCTCGACACCGCCGCCGGCCTGGTCGAGAAGCTGCGGGCGGACGCGCCGGACGTCGTACGGGCGCTCGGCGTGGGCAGCGCCGGTGTCATCGACAGCGGCTCCGGCCTGGTGCTGTCCGCCACCGATGTGCTGACCGGATGGGCCGGCACGGACCTGCGCGGCGACCTGGGCCGGCGCCTCGGCGTGCCGGTCACCGTGGTCAACGACGTGCACGCCCACGCGCTGGGCGAGGCGCGTCACGGCGTCGCGGCCGGGTACGACACGGTGCTCTACGTCGCCGTGGGCACCGGTGTCGGGGCGTCGTTCGTCCTCGGCGACACAGTGCTCGCCGGTGCGCACAGCGCGGCCGGGCACGCCGGGCACCAGCCGTCGGCGTACGCCGGAACGCTTGCCTGCACCTGCGGCGGGCGCGGGCACCTGGAGGCGATCGCCGCCGGGCCCGCGCTCACCGCCGAGTACGTCCGGCGTACCGGCCGTCCGGTGGCCGACCTGCGGGCCGTCGCCGCGCTCGCGGCGGACGGCGACGAGACGGCCCGGGACGTCGTCCGGCTCGGCGGCACGGCCGTCGGGTCCGCCGTCGGCGGCCTGGTCAACGTGCTCGACCCCGCCGCCGTGGTGGTCGGCGGCGGCGTCATCGGCCTCGGCGAGCCGTGGTGGCGGGCGCTGCGTGACGCGGTGCCCGCCGAGACGCTGCCCGGCCTGGCCGGCGTGCCGGTCCTCGCCTCCACCCTCGGCCCCGACGCGCCGCTGCTCGGCGCCGCCTCGCTCGCCTGGAAGGTCTCATGAACGCGCTCGTCGACCAGCTCCGTGACCGCCTGGTGGTCTCCTGCCAGGCGTACCCGGGTGAGCCGATGCGCGACCCGGACACCATGCGCCGGGTCGCGCTCGCCACCGCCCGCGGCGGCGCCGCCGGCATCCGCGCCCAGGGCCTGGCGGACATCGCGGCCATCCGCGCGGCGGTGGACCTGCCGCTGATCGGGCTCTGGAAGGACGGCGACGACGACGTCTTCATCACCCCGACGCTCGATCACGCGCTGGCCGTCGCCGACGCCGGGGCGCACGTCGTCGCGCTCGACGGCACGTCCCGGCCCCGGCCCGACGGCCGTACGCTCGCCGAGACGATCGCGGCCGTGCACGAGCGCACCGGCGCGCTGGTGATGGCCGACTGCTCCACGTTCGACGAGGGCATCGCCGCCGCCGCTGCCGGCGCCGACCTGGTCGGCACGACGCTCTCCGGGTACACCGCGTACACCACAAAGGGCGACGGGCCGGACCTGGACCTGGTCGCCCGGCTCGCCGCCGCGGTCGACGTCCCGGTGGTCGCCGAGGGACGCATCCACACCCCGGAGCAGGCCGCGCAGGCGCTGCGGGCGGGCGCGTGGACGGTGGTGGTCGGCACCGCCATCACCCACCCGACCACCATTACCGGCTGGTTCGCGTCCGCCGTACGGGAGGCCGCGTCGTGCCGCTGACCGACCTCGACCTGGCCGGCTGCCTCGCGTACCGGCCGGAGCTGGACGTGCCGGCGGACCTGGACGGATTCTGGGCGCGCACGCTCGACGGCGGCGGCGACCCGGCGGCGGCGGTCTACGAGCCGGTCGACACCGGGCTGACCCAGATCCGGACGTACGCGGCCACGATCCCCGGTTTCGCCGGTGAGCCGGTACGCGGATGGCTGCACCTGCCCGCCGGTGCCGACGGGCCGCTGCCCTGCGTGGTCGAGTACCTCGGCTACGGCCGGGGCCGCGGCCTGCCGCACGAGAAGCTGTTCTGGGCGGCGGCCGGCTTCGCGCACCTGATCATGGACAGCCGCGGCCAGGGGTGGAGCGCCGCCACCGGCGGCACGCCCGACCCGCACCCCTACCCGGCCGGCACCGTGCCCGGCTTCCTCACCCGGGGTGTCGCCGACCCGGCCGAGCACTACTACCGGCGGCTCATCACCGACGCGGTCCGCTTCGCCGAGGCCGCCCGGCGGCACCCGGCCGTCGACCCGGCGCGGGTGACGGTGACCGGCTTCAGCCAGGGCGGCGGCCTCGCCCTGGCCGTCGGCGCGTTGTGCCCGGACGTCGCCGCCGTCATGCCGGACGTGCCGTTCCTGTGCGACATCCGCCGGGGCGTGCGCGTCGCCGGCCCGGACAGCCCGTACGCCGAGGTCGTCGAGTACCTCGCGCTGCACCGCGACCGCGCCGACCAGGTGTTCCGCACGCTGTCCTACCTGGACGCCGCAGTGCTCGCGCCGCGCGCCACCGCGCCGGCGCTGTTCTCCATCGCCCTGCGTGACCAGGTCTGTCCGCCGTCGACCTGCTTCGCCGCCTACCACCGCTACGGCGGCGACAAGGACGTGCGGGTGTACGAGTTCAACGACCACGAGGGCGGCGAGGCGGCACACCAGCGCGAACAGCTCACCTGGCTGCGCGGGATCCTGGGCGGCTAACGGGCCCGTTCCACCACGTAGTCGGTCAGCTCCAGCAGGAAACGGCCGTCCTCGGTGTCGGCGGCGGCGCCCAGCGCCCGCTCACCCTCACGCCGGGCCGCCAGCGCGAGATCCCGGGCGCTGCGCCGCGCCGACTCCACACAGTCGTACGCGAGTAGCCGCCCGTGCAGCCAGCGCACCTCGGCGTCGGTGCGCTGCGCGCGGGTACGGCTCAGCAATCGCACGAGCCGTTCACGTTCCTCCGGTGTGCACCGCCGCATGAAGTCGATCAGGATCAGCGTGCGCTTGCCCTCCCACAGGTCACCGGCGATCTCCTTGCCGTAGCGGGCGTAGTCGCCGGTGAGGTTGAGCGCGTCGTCCTGGATCTGGAACGCCGCGCCCAGATACCAGCCGTACCGATCCAGCACGTCGACGGCGTTCTCCCGGCCGGTCGCCACGAGGACGCCGGTGCGGCACGGGTAGATGCACGTGTACCAGGACGTCTTCTTCAGGCACATCCGGTAGTAGTCGTCCGCGTCCAGGTCGCACACGTTGTCGCGGATCCAGCCGATCTCGATCGCCTGCCCCTCCAGCGAGTGGCGCATCATCAGCTCGGTCTCGGTGAACAGCCGCCACGCGATCCCGGAGCCGAGCGCCGCCCGGTTCGCGGCCAGCCGCCGCAACGCCAGCAGGTTCGTCATGTTGCCGACGTTCAGCGCCACGCCCACGCCGTACTCGGCGTGCAGCGTCCGCCCGCCGCGCCGCTGCTCGCTTTCGTCCTGGATGTCGTCGTGGATGAGGAAGGCGTTGTGGAACAGCTCCACTGTCACCGCGGCGTTGAGGCCCACCGCGTCGCCGCCGCCGAACGCCCGGCACGTGGCCAGGCACAGCGCGGCGCGTAGCCCCTTGCCCCACCGGCGCGGGTACTCCGCGACCAGGTCGTAGAGGTAGCGCGGGCCGCCGTCGGGCACGTCGTCGAGCAGCGCGCCGAGGGCGAGCCCGCGATAGCGCTCCAGCATCCGTTCCACGTGCCCGCCGGCCACCCCGGTGGTCGGCGCCATCGCGCGGCTACCGGTCCGTGGGCCGCTTCGGGGCCGGCGACGCCAGCCGGTCCGCGAGGCCATTTGCCACCTCGGGCGCCAGCCGCGCCAGATTGAGTACGGTGTCCAGCGCGTCGTGCGCGTCCGACGTGTACCGCCGGATCACCTCGCCGCGCTGGTCGTCGGCCATCTTCAGCTGCCCGACCACGGTGTCGATCAGGGCGTGCCCGTCGGTGCGGACCCGCGCGACGAGTTCGTCGAACGCCTCCGGGTCGACCCGGCGGCTTTCGGTCAGCTTCTCCTCGAGCCGCCGTGCGCCGGCCAGCCCCGCCGCGAGTTCCTCCTCCAGGACCGTGGCCGCGTGGGTCACGGTCTCCGAGGTCTCCTCGGCCACCTTCTCGAAGCGCTCGTTCGTGCGCTCACGCTTGCCGTCTGTCATGGGCGAAGTGTCACCGGACCAGGCACGACGCACCAGGCGAGTGTCGCCATGGTGACTGAGCGTGGCCAGCCCGGGCAGCTTTCGCGACTGGGTACGGGTACTCAGCGCAGTACCGTCCCGTCGCTCATGTGTCCGCGTCGCGGCGTCGACAGGATCCTTGTCATGGCCGAGACGCTGCACCGACACGCCGCCTTGCGTACCGTCGACACGCCGCTGCCCGCCGAGGCCGCGCTGGCCCCCGCCGGCCGCGCGGTCGCCGCGCTGGCCCGGCTCATCGCCCACCACCCCGCCGGCTGGAGGTGGCTGGCCCGGCGCCACCACCCGGTCCTCGACCGGCTCGCCGCCGCGAACGCGCGGTCCACCTGCGTCCGCGCCGCCCGGCGGGTGCCCGCGTACCAGGCGTTCCTGCGGGCCCGCCCGGGCGGGCTGCGCCGCCGGCTGCGGGACTTCCCGGAGACCGACAAACGTGGGTACGTCATGGCGTACGACGCCTCGGCCCGGTGCCGGGACGGGCGGATGCCGGAGCGGGGCGTGGTGGTCGACGAGTCGGCCGGCTCGTCCGGGCGGCCGTTCAACTGGCCGCGCGGCGAGCGGGAGCTGCGGGCGGTGCACCGCGACATCGCCGGGTACACCGGGCTGGCGTTCCCGATGCGTCGACCGTTCGTCATCAACGCGTACTCGATGGGCGCCTGGGCGACCGGCACCACGACCGGCGCGGCGATGGCCCGGATCGCGACGGTGAAGAACACCGGCCCCGACCTGGGGAAGATCGTCGACACGCTGCGCGAGTTCGGCCCCGGCCACGACTACCTGGTGACCGCGTACCCGCCGTTCCTCAAGCACCTGCGGGACCGGCTCGACGCCGAGGACTTTCCGTGGTCGCGGTACCGGATCTTCGCCAGTTGCGGCGGCGAGGGGATGACCGAGGCGTTGCGCGACTACCTGGAGCAGCGGTTCGTGCGGGTGCGGTCGGCGTACGGGGCGTCGGACCTGACCATCGGCATCGGCGCGGAGACCCGGTTCACGGTCTGGTTGCGGCGGCGGCTGCGCACCGACGCGGGACTGCGCGCGGAACTGCTGGGCCGCGGCGAGCAGCGGCTGCCGATGGTGTTCCAGTACAACCCGTTCGCCACCTACCTGGAGACCAACGACCGGCGGGAGCTGCTCTGCACTGTCACCGGCCCGCACGTGCTCCAGCCCCGGCTGCGCTACAACGTCGGCGACGAGGCGCTGCTGGTGCCGTACCGGCGGATCGTCGAACTGGCCAACGCCGACCCGGTGCGTCGCGCCGAGTTCCGTACCGCGGTGGCCGAGGAGCGGATGACGCTGCCGTTGCTGCTGTTGTTCGGCCGCAGCGACTCCACCGTGTCCTACCTGGGCGCGAACCTCTACCCGCAGGACGTCGAGTACGGCCTCTACACCGGCAACCCGTACGCCGCCGAGATCAACAGGTTCTGTCTCACGCTGCACGAGGACGCGGCGCTGGAGACCCGGCCGGTGATCCACGTGGAGCTGCGCCGCCCGCTGGACGCCGCGGCCCGCGCGGCGCTCGCCGACGCCTGCCGCGACGGGGTACGCGCGCACCTGACCTCGGTGTCGCGGGACTTCGCGCAGTCCCTGGTGGAGGACCCGACCGCCGGTGACCTGCGGGTGGAGCTGCACGAGCCGGGCGGCGGCCCGTTCGCCGCCATGCAGAAGATCAAGAACGTCTACCTGGTGAGGTGAGCGATGCGTACCCGTGACTTCTCCCGCGCCCCGGCCCAGGCCCGCGCCGGCGCCATGTTCATCGGCGGCACCCGGTACGCGAACCCGCTGGTGCTGCTGCGCCTGGCCCCCGACTGGATCCGGATGGTGCGCGACATGCGCCGGATGTCCGGCTACTGCTGGCACACCGTCTACTGGCAGTTCCCGCTGACGCTCGGCACCATCGCGTTCTTCACCGACCGCGACGCGCTGCTGCGCTTCGCCCGGACCCGGCACCACCGGAAGCTGATGATGTGGCTGACCGACGGCAACCGCAACGCCACGGCCGGGTTCATCCGCATCTACACCGCCTCCCCGGACGGCTACTCAAACGGCGCGTGGCGGGCCGAGGACGGCGCGATGGGCCACATCGAGCGGTTCACGCCGCTGGGCGCGGAGACGACCGGACCGGCGGTGCGCCGGTGACCGGCCACCGGTTCGAGCGCGTGACCGGCCGGCGCGGCCTGCGCGACTTCCTCGCGCTCACCGACCGGCTGTACGCGGACGAGTCCCGCTACGTGCCGACGCCCCGGCAGCAGATCCGCCGCTGGTGGCGCGACGGCGTGCCGATGTACGTGCTGCGCGACGCCACCGGCGCGGTGGTCGGGCGGACCACGCTGCACACCGACGCCGACCTCGACGCCAAGCTCGGCCGCCGGTGCCAGTTGTTCGGGCTCACCGAGTTCACCCCGCACGCCGCCCGGCCGCTGTTCGACGCGATCGCCACGCACGCCACACCCGGCCGGGACCTGCTGTTCGGGCCGGTGGCGCTGCTACCCAACCAGGCCGGCGGCGTGATCACCTCCGGGTACGCCGACCGGGGTTTCGTGGACAGCGCGTGGAACCCGCCGTACTACCCGGACGCGTACGAGGGGAACGGGTTCACCGGGCGGTTCGTCTCCGACACCTGGATCTGCCCGGTGCCGCCACCGACCGGGCCGCCGCCCGCGCTGGGCGTCCAGCCCGACGGCTCCCGGCTGGACCTGCACCGCGGGAACAGCCGGCGGCTCGACGAACAGCTGGACCTGCTGCGCGGGATGCTCAACGACTCCTTCGCCCAGCTCGGCTACTACACGCCGATCTCGGCGGCGCAGCTGCGGCGGCAGACCGACGGGCTGGCGTACCTGCTGGATGACTCGCTGCTGCTCTACCTGACCCGCGACGGGCACCCGGTGGCGTTCGTGCTCTGCGTACCGGACATCAGCGCCTTCCTGGTCGCTGTGCGCGGCGACCTGAACCCGGTCAACCAGCTGCGGCTGCTGGCCACCCGCCGCCGGTACCGCCGGGAGGCGGTGCTGATCGTCAAGGGCGTGGTGCCGCGGTTCCAGGGGCGCGGCTACCAGCGGCTGCTGTCCGAGCATCTGCACCGCAACCTGCACGAGGGCGGATACACGGCGCTGCGCAGCACGTACGTCGGGCGGGACAACCCGGCGTCGGCCGCCCAGTACCGGCGCCTCGGCGGACGCCCGCTGCACGGCTACACGTTCTACGCCAGGGAGCGGTGAGCATGGACCTCGCCGCGTTCCGCGCGCTGGAGCCGCTGTGCTGGCGGGCGCCGAGCGCGCACAACACCCAGCCGTGGCGGCTGCGCTACGAGCGCTGGGCGATCACCGTCGGCTGGGACCCGGCCGACACGCTGCCCGCCGGCGACCCGACCGGGCGGGACCTGCGGCTGTCGCTCGGCGCGTTCGTGGAGACCTGCCTGATCGTCGCCGCCGACGCGGGGCTGCGGCTGGACTGGGCCGCCGACCACGACGAGTCGGACCGGCGGGTGGGGCGGCTGCGTCCGGCCCGGCAGCCGTACCGGACGCCGTTTCGCGCCGCCGACGTGTGGGACCGGCGTACCCACCGGGGCCGGTTCACCGGCGGCCCGGACGCCGACGTGGTCGCGGCCGTGGACGCGGTCGCCCGCCGGGCCGGTGGCGCGGCCCGTGTGGTGCCGGCGGCCGGGCGGCTGCGCGCGCTGCTGCGCACGGCCGACCGACACGTGTACGCCGACCCGTCGGTGGTCGCCGAGCTGCGCCGCTGGCTGCGCCTGGACCGGGCGTGCCCGCGCTACCGGAGCGACGGGCTCAGTGACAGCTGCCTCGGGCTGGGCCGGGCGGCGGCCACCGGACTGCGGGCGGCGCTCGCGGCGTACCCGGCGTTGCGCCCGCTGGGGCTGCCCCGGCTGCTCGCCGCCGCGGGCGGTGATCCGCTGGCGCAGGGCGGCGGGGTGCTGGCGCTGATCGCGCCGCCCGGTCTGGACGCGGCCGGGCAGGTCGAGTTCGGACGCGTGCTGATGCGGATGTGGCTGACGCTGCACACGGCCGGGCTGGCCGCGCACCCGCTCAGTCAGCTCGTCGACGTCGCAGCCACCCGTGGCGCGCTCGGCACGCTGCTGGACGTGGCGCCGGAGCGGATCGTGCACGTGGCCCGGGTGGGCCGGCCGGCCGCGCCCGCGCCCCGCTCGGCCCGGCGAGTGCGCCACGGATCGCGTCTGTTAGCGGTAACACCCCTTGACGCGATGTCACTTCATCCATGAGAGTCCATGTTGGCCGACGTGTCGCCCGGTCGGGAGCCCTGGGCGCGGAGTGGCAGGAACGCGGCGTCCGGGTGTGCGAGGCGCAATCTGTTAGCGATAACAGGGCAGCGCCGCGCATCCGGACCCGCCTCTGATCCGCGCGGTTGGGAGAAAAGCATGTCTGAAGTGACACGACGCAACGTCATCAAGGCCGCAGCGGCCGGCGCCGGCGCCGCGCTGGTGCCGGCCGCCTGGAGCGCCGCCGCCCGCGCCGGCTCGGCGGCGCCGGCGCAGGTGCTCGCCGCGAACGACCTGGCGCTCTGGTACGACGAACCGGCCGGCACCGACTGGCTGCGCGCCCTGCCGATCGGCAACGGGCGGCTCGGCGCGATGGTGTTCGGCAACGTGGACACCGAACGGCTCCAGCTCAACGAGGACACCGTCTGGGCCGGCGGCCCGTACGACTCGGCGAACACCCGGGGCGCGGCCAACCTGGCCGAGATCCGGCGTCGCGTCTTCGCCGACCAGTGGACCTCGGCCCAGGATCTGATCAACCAGACCATGATGGGCAGCCCCGGCGGTCAGCTCGCCTACCAGACCGTCGGCGACCTGCGGCTCTCCTTCGGGTCGGCGAGCGGGGCGACGCAGTACAACCGGACGCTGGACCTCACCACCGCCACCGTCACCACCACGTACGTGCTGAACGGTGTCCGGTACCAGCGGGAGGTCTTCGCCAGCGCGCCCGACCAGGTGATAGTGCTCCGGCTGACCGCCGACCGGGCGAACGCGATCACGTTCTCCGCCGCGTTCGACAGCCCGCAGCGGACCACCGTGTCCAGCCCGGACGGCGCGACAGTCGCGCTCGACGGCATCTCCGGCTCGATGGAGGGGGTCAACGGCTCGGTGCGGTTCCTCGCGCTGGCCAACGCCGCCGTCACCGGCGGCACGGTGAGCAGCTCCGGCGGCACGCTGCGGGTGTCCGGCGCGACCAGCGTGACGGTCCTGATCTCGATCGGCACCAGCTACGTCAACTACCGCACCGTCAACGGCGACTACCAGGGCATCGCCCGCAACCGGCTGAACGCCGCCAAGAGCGTCGACGTCGACCAGCTCCGCACCCGCCACCGCGCCGACTACCAGGCGCTGTTCGACCGGGTCACGATCGACCTGGGCCGCACCGCCGCCGCCGACCAGCCCACCGACGTACGGATCGCGCAGCACGCGAGCACGAACGACCCGCAGTTCGCCGCGCTGCTGTTCCAGTTCGGGCGGTACCTGCTGATCTCCTCGTCGCGGCCGGGCACCCAGCCGGCGAACCTGCAGGGCATCTGGAACGACTCTCTCACGCCGTCCTGGGACTCGAAGTACACGGTCAACGCCAACCTGCCGATGAACTACTGGCCGGCCGACATCACGAACCTGTCCGAGTGCTTCCTGCCGGTCTTCGACATGGTCAAGGACCTCACCGTCACCGGCGCGCGGGTCGCCCAGGCACAGTACGGCGCCGGTGGCTGGGTCACCCACCACAACACCGACGCCTGGCGGGGCGCGTCGGTGGTGGACGGCGCGTTCTGGGGCATGTGGCAGACCGGCGGGGCCTGGCTGAGCACGCTCATCTGGGACCACTACCTGTTCACCGGCGACCTCGGCTTCCTCCAGGCCAACTACCCGGCGCTCAAGGGCGCCGCCCAGTTCTTCCTCGACACCCTGGTCGCCCATCCGACGCTCGGCTACCTGGTGACGAACCCGTCGAACTCGCCGGAGCTGGCGCACCACGCCAACGCCAGCGTCTGCGCCGGACCCACGATGGACAACCAGATCCTGCGCGACCTGTTCGACGCCGCGGCCCGGGCGAGCGAGGTGCTCGGCGTCGACACCACGTTCCGGTCCCAGGTGCGTACGGCCAAGGATCGGCTGCCACCGAGCCGCGTCGGTTCGCGGGGCAACGTGCAGGAGTGGCTCGCCGACTGGGTCGAGACCGAGCGCACCCACCGGCACGTCTCCCACCTGTACGGGCTGCATCCCGGCAACCAGATCACCAGGCGGGGCACCCCGGCGCTGTACGAGGCCGCCCGCAAGACGCTGGAGCTGCGCGGCGACGACGGGACCGGCTGGTCCCTCGCCTGGAAGATCAATTTTTGGGCCCGGCTGGAGGACGGCGCCCGCGCCCACAAGCTCCTGCGCGACCTGGTCCGCACCGACCGGCTCGCGCCGAACATGTTCGACCTGCACCCGCCGTTCCAGATCGACGGGAACTTCGGCGCCACCTCGGGCATCGCCGAGATGCTGCTGCACAGCCACACCGGGGAGCTGCACCTGCTGCCCGCGCTCCCCAGCGCCTGGCCCGCCGGGCAGGTCGCGGGACTGCGCGGCCGGGGTGGCTACACGGTGGCGCTGACCTGGAGCAACAGCCAGGCCGACGAGATCAGCGTCCGCGCCGACCGCGACGGCACGCTGCGACTGCGGTCCCGGCTGTTCACCGGCAGCTTCACCCTCACCGACGTCACCGACGGCAGCACGCCAGCCACCACCCGGCCGGAGTCCGACGTCGTGGCGCTCACCGTCCGCGCCGGCCACACCTACCGGGCGGCCCGGCCCGGCGTGACCCCCTCGCCGACGTCCACGCCGTCACCGACCCCGACTCCGACCCCGACCACCAGCTCGCCGGCGCCGTCCGGCGCGCGTGCCACGTACGCGATCACCGGCTCCTGGTCCGGCGGCTTCCAGGCCGAGGTCACGGTGACCGCCGGCGCCACCGCGATCCGCGGCTGGACGGTGTCCTGGACGTTCCCGAACGGTCAGGTGATCAACCAGATCTGGAGTGGCACGCACACCCAGAGCGGCGCGAACGTCACGGTGCGCAACGTCGACTACAACGGCTCGGTGCCGGCCGGCGGCTCCACCACGTTCGGCTTCATCGGCACGGCCGGCGGCACCAACAACCCGCCGACGAACCTCACCTGCACGACCACCTGACCGCTGACGCGCCCCGCCGCGGCAACCCGGCCGGGGCGGGGCGTGCCGACGGTCAGGCCAGCAGCGTCTCGCGCAGCCGCGCGCCCAGGTTGAACTCGCCGACCACCCGGGGACCGGCCGGGTCGTACACGGCGATGCGGTGGTTGCGGCGCATCATCTCCCGCACCGCCGGCGGCAGCCGGGGCGGGTCGTCCATCGTCGCGAGCACCCGCGCGCCGGTGCCCATCAGCCGCTCCACCAGCGACGCGCTGTCGGTGTCCACACGCACCCGGCCGAACTCCCAGCCGGCCGTGGTCAGGTCGAGCACCTCGAACAGGCGCGTCACGAACGGCTGCGGATCGGTCACCTTGTCCAGCCGGTCGGCCCGCCCGCCGACCGCCGCCACGGCGCCGGCCACCTGCGCGTACGGGTGCAGCCCGCTGGGCAGCGCGCCGAGCGGCCAGCGCAGCGCGGGCCCGGCCTCCTTCCACAGGGGCCGGTAGTTGCGGCGGTGCACCAGCAGCCGCCGGCCGGTACGCCGGAACACCTCGTGCGCCTGGCCCAGCAGGTCGGCGTGCGCCTGGTCGGCGGCCTCGCAGACGATCCCGGCGGCCACCACGAGACCGTCGTCATCGGACAGCAGCCGGGTGATCGCGTCGGCCTGCTCCGGGAACCGGAGGCGGGCGTGCGCCCCGTAGGACTGCCGCACGTCCCGCAGCAGCTCCTGCTGACGTGTCGGGTCCAGTTCGACCCGTCCGCCACCGAGCAACCGCTGGAGCCAACCCATCGCGCCTCGCTTCCGTCGCCGTCTGCGGACCGGGCAATGCTAGTTCGTCGGCCGATGCTCGTATGGTGACGGGGTGACCGATCGATCCCTGACCCTGATGGCGGTGCACGCGCACCCCGACGACGAGGCGACGAGCACCGGCGGCATCCTGGCGCGCTACGCGGCCGAGGGCGTGACCACTGTGCTCGTGACCTGCACCGACGGGGGGTGCGGCGACGGCCCCGGCGGAATCAAGCCGGGCGACCCCGGGCACGACCCGAAGGCCGTGGTCGAGATGCGCCGCGCCGAGCTGGCCGCGAGCTGCGAGGCGCTGAAGGTGACCCACCTGGAGACGCTCGACTACGGCGACTCCGGGATGATGGGGTGGGCCACGAACGACGCGCCCGGCGCGTTCTGGAACACGCCGGTGGCCGAGGCGGCCGGCCGGCTGGCCGAGCTGATCCGGCGCTACCGTCCCGACGTCGTCGTCACCTACGACGAAAACGGCTTCTACGGCCACCCGGACCACATCCAGGCCCACCGCATCACCATGGCCGCCGTCGAACAGACCGGCATCCCGGCCAAGGTCTACTGGACCACCGTGCCGCGCAGCGCGTTCCAGCAGTTCGGCACCGTCATGCGCGAGATCGGGGTGGAGTTCCCCGAGCCGGAGGCGACCGACGAGATGCCGGCGCTGGGCCTGCCGGACGACGAGATCACCACCTGGGTCGACACCAGCGGCTACGGCGGGCAGAAGTTCGCCTCGCTCGCCGCGCACGCCAGCCAGGCGGAGAACATCTTCTTCCTGCGCCTCGGGCAGGAGCGGTTCACCGAGCTGATGGGCATGGAGACGTTCGTGCGGGTGCGGGACACCACCGGCGCGCCGACGCCGGAGGACGACCTGTTCGCCGGGCTGCGCTGACCGGTCGCCGGTCCGGTCCGGGGAGGTCATCGACTCACGTCGAGACGGTCTGCGCGGCCAGGTGCGCGAGCACGACACGGACGTCACCGCCGGTGTCGGCCATGACCTGACGTTGCCGGGTGGCGCCGGTGCCCTCGCGGCGCACCCGGTCGATCTCGCGCCGGACCAGGTCCAGGTCGCCGTGGCGGGTCAGCGCGGGCGTGACGATGCCGAGCATGTCGTCGACGAGGTCCCAGGCGGGCCGGGGCCGCCCGGTGCGCAGGTCGACCAGGTCACCGTCCACGCCGTCGTGCGCGGCCCGCCAGTGCGCGGCGGCGACGAGGCAGTCGCGGATGCGCTGGGCCGGCACACCGTCGCGGATGTCGTCGATCGCGGTGGCGACCAGCGCCCGGACCAGCCCGGCGATCAGGACGGTGTCGTCGACTGTGGGGCAGACGTCGCCGACGCGGATCTCCACTGTGGGGTACGACGCCGACGGCCGGGCGTACCAGTAGACCATCGCGGCGTCGAGCATGATGCCGGCGGTGATCAGGTCCCGGACCGTGGCGTCGTAGTCGGCGGCCGAGTGGAAGTGCGGCGTCGGCCCGATGCTCGGCCACCGTTCCAACTGCATCGAGCGCCAGCTGGCGTGCCCGGTGTCCCGCCCGTCGTGCAGCGGCGAGTTGGTGGTGAGCGCCTGCACCACCGGCAGCCACGGGCGCAGGTGGTTGCACACCTGCACGGCCAGCTCCCGGTCGGGTACGCCGACGTGCACGTGGCAGCCGCAGACCGCGGGGTCGTGGGCCACCGGGCCGAACCGGCGGGACATGTCGTGGTAGCGCTGCTCGTCGGGTACCGTGCGGTGGGCCTCGCAGACCGGCGTGGCACCGACCGCCACCAGTCGCGCCCCGGCCGCCTCGGCCGCCCCGGCGGCCGCCCGGCGCAACGTGACCAGGTGCTCGCGGAGCTGACCGAGGTCGGGGCTGACCGGGGTCACCATCTCCACCATGCTGTGCCGGAACTCCTGCCGGCTCTGCTCGCGTGCGGTCCCGGAGAGCGCGTCGCGGACCCGGTCGGCGACCGGCATGCTCTCGCCGGTGACGGGGTCCAGCAGCAGGAACTCCTCTTCCACCCCGAGGGTCAGGACGGTGGGGATCTCCGGTGTCGGGGTGGTGGCGGTGGTGGTGGGCCGCGGCCTCACCGACGGCTCCACCGGCACGGAACGGTCGGCAGCTCGTCGTGAGGCGGGATCATGTCTCGACGGTACGAGGCCGGGGGCCGTCCCGAGGCTGTTTCCGCCGACCACCGCCCCCGCGGGTGGCGCGGGGGCGGTGGGGTCGCTCAGCAGGACGTCGCTCAGCAGTCGTAGTACATGGCGAACTCGTGCGGGGTCGGACGCAGGCGTACCGGGTCGACCTCGTTGGCGTTCTTCCAGTCGACCCAGGTGGAGATCAGGTCGGCGGTGAAGACGTTGCCGTCGAGCAGGTAGTCGTGGTCGGTCTCCAGCGCCGCCAGCGCCTCGCTGAGGGAACCGGGCACCTGCTTGACGTCGCCCCACTCCTCCGGGGGCAGGTCGTACAGGTCCTTGTCGATCGGGGCGGGCGGCTCGATCTTGTTCTTGATGCCGTCCAGGCCCGCCATCATCATCGCCGAGAACGCCAGGTACGGGTTGCTGGACGGGTCCGGCACGCGGAACTCGACGCGCTTGGCCTTCGGGTTGCTGCCGGTGACCGGGATGCGGGTGCAGGCGGAGCGGTTGCGCTGGGAGTAGACCAGGTTGACCGGCGCCTCGAAGCCGGGGACGAGACGGCGGTACGAGTTGATGGTCGGGTTGGTGAAGGCCAGCAGCGAGGGGGCGTGGTGCAGCAGGCCGCCGATGTACCAGCGGGCGGTGTCGGACAGGCCGGCGTAGCCGGTCTCGTCGTAGAACAGCGGCTCGCCGCCGCGCCAGAGGCTCTGGTGGGTGTGCATGCCGGAGCCGTTGTCACCGAACACCGGCTTGGGCATGAACGTCGCGGTCTTGCCGTGCGCCCACGCCTCGTTCTTGATCAGGTACTTGAAGAGCTGAAGGTCGTCGGCCGAGTGCAGCAGCGTCGAGAACCTGTAGTTGATCTCCGACTGCCCGCCGGTGCCCACCTCGTGGTGCGAACGCTCCACTGTGAAACCGGCGTCCACCATCCGGCGGACCATGCTGTCGCGCAGGTCGGCGTAGTGGTCCACCGGAGGCACCGGGAAGTAGCCGCCCTTGTACGCGGTCTTGTAGCCGCGGTTGCCGCCCTCCTCGATCCGCCCGGTGTTCCAGGCGCCTTCGATCGAGTCGATGTAGTAGAACGACTGGTGCGCCGAGGTCTCGTGGCGGATGGAGTCGAAGATGTAGAACTCCGCCTCCGCGCCGAAGTACGCGGTGTCGGCGATGCCGCTCGCCGCCAGATACGCCTCGGCCTTCTTCGCCACGTTGCGCGGATCCCGGGAGTACGCCTCCCTGGTGAACGGGTCGTGGACGAAGAAGTTCAACGCGACGGTCTTCTGCGCGCGGAACGGGTCCACGAACGCGGTCGCCACGTCCGGCAGCAGCAGCATGTCCGATTCGTGGATCGACTGGAAGCCGCGGATCGAGGAGCCGTCGAAGGCGAGGCCGTCGGTGAACACGCTGTCGTCGAACGACTCGACCGGCAGGTTGAAGTGCTGCATCACGCCGGGCAGGTCACAGAAACGTACGTCGACGAACTTCACGTCCTCGTCGGTGAGGTATCGCAGGAGTTCCTCGGAATTGGCGAACACACGTCCTCCTGGCAGGCGTCGTTGATCCTGGCCACGTCCCGTGGCCGGACCGCCCGGGGACATGGCCCGTACCGCCACCGTACGACGGCGCGCCGTGCCCGGCTCGCCAACCGCCCATCCGGGTTTCCTACGCCACAGGCCGGGTAGTCGCCGTACCCGGCGGACCGCCCGGGGGAGACGACGCGGCGGGAGGTTGGCATGGTGGGTGCTCCGCGACTGACCGGTGGGCGCTGAGATGTGCGGGATCAGCGGTGAGGCCAGGTTCGACGGGGTCACCCCCGACACCGACGCGGTGAACCGGATGACAGCGGCGATGCGCTCACGCGGCCCGGACGGTGAGGGCGCGTGGGACGACGGCTGGATCGCGCTGGGGCACCGCCGGCTGACAGTCATCGACCTGTCCGAGGCCGGCGCGCAGCCGATGGTCCGCGACGACCTCGGCCTGGCGCTCGTGTTCAACGGCTGCGTCTACAACTACCCGCAGCTGCGCGACGAACTGATCTCCGCCGGGCACACGTTCCACAGCACCAGCGACACCGAGGTGATCCTGGTGGCGTACGCGCAGTGGGGTGAGCGGTTCGTCGACCACCTGGTCGGCATGTTCGCCGTGGCGCTGGTGGACCGGCGTCGCCGCCGGCTCGTGCTGGCCCGCGACCGGCTCGGCATCAAGCCGCTGTACCTCGCCGAGTCCCCGGGCCGGCTCCGGTTCGCCTCCACGCTGCCGGCGCTGCTGGCCGGGGGCGACGTCGACACCGGCATCGACCGGGTCGCGCTGCACCACTACCTGTCGTGGCACTCGATCGTGCCGGCGCCCCGCACCATCCTGCGCGGCATCCGCAAGCTGCCCCCGGCCACCGTGCGGGTGGTGGACGCCGACGGGCACAGCAGCGAGCGCGTCTACTGGCGGCCCGAGTACCGGCGCGACCGGGCCCACGACGGCATGGACGCCGCCGACTGGCGGGCCGCCGTCGGGGACGCGCTGCGCACGGCCGTACGCCGCCGGCTGGTCGCCGACGTGCCGGTCGGGGTGCTGCTCTCCGGCGGCCTCGACTCCAGCATGATCGTCGCGCTGCTCGACGGCGCCGGTCAGCACCACCTCCAGACGTTCAGCATCGGGTTCGACAGCCGCGGCGACGAGGCCGGCGACGAGTTCCACTACTCCGACCTGGTCGCCCGCGCGTTCGGCACCGACCACCACCGCATCCAGCTCTCCGACGGCGATCTCGGCCCGGCCGTACGCGCCACCGTGGCGGCCATGACCGAACCGATGGGCAGCCACGACGTGGTGGCGTTCCACCTGCTCTCCGAGCAGGTCGCCCGGCACGTGAAGGTGGCGCAGTCGGGCCAGGGCGCCGACGAGGTGTTCGCCGGCTACGGCTACCACCACCGGCTGGCCGACGCGGCGCGGGAGAACGCCGCGGCCGAGTTCACCGCCGCGTTCTTCGACCGCGATCACGCCGAGCTGAACCGGGTGGTCGACCCCGCGTACACCTGTGAGCGCGACGCCAGCGGCGAGCTGGTCGCCGCGGACCTGGCCGCGCCCGGCGCGCAGACCGCCGTGGACGCGGTGCTGCGCCTGGACACGCACCTGATGCTGCCCGACGACCCGGTCAAACGCGTCGACAGCATGAGCATGGCCTGGGGACTGGAGGTGCGCACGCCCTTCCTCGACCAGGACCTGGTGGCGCTCGCCGCGGCCTGCCCGCCCGAGCACAAGCTGGCCCAGGGCGGCAAGGGCGTGCTCAAGGAGGTGGCCCGGGAAGTGCTGCCGGCCGAGGTCATCGACCGGCCCAAGGGCTACTTCCCGGTGCCGGCGCTGCGCAACGTCGACGGGCCCGTGCGAGAGTTGGTGGTCGAGGCGCTCAGCGCGCCCGAGGCATGCCGGCGCGGGTTGTTCCGCCGGGAGTACGTCGACGAGCTGCTGGCCGAGCCGGACCGGGCGCAGGCCGCCGCCGGCAGCAACAAGCTGTGGCAACTGGGCCTGCTGGAGTTGTGGCTGCAGTCGCACGGCGTGAGCTGAAGGGCCGCCCGGCCCGGGGCGGCGAGAGGAGCATGGTGAAGTTCGTCATCGAGAGCGAAGCCGACGGCACCGTGGGGTTCACCGTGGTCGGCGGCGACGGGCGGGTGCTCGCCACCGGGCAGCCCTGCCCGGACAAGGGTGCGGCGCTGGCCGCGGTGGGTGAGCTGATGCACGGGCTGGGTGAAGCCTGCATCGAGGACCGGACGGGGGCGACCGCCGGGCCGGTGGCCGGCACCCGGACCGAGATCGGCGACGACATGTCCGACATCGGCCGCTCCGGCATCCCGCCGGTCTGAGGCTGCTTCCGTGGCCGCCCTCCGGGGCGGCTGGAACCCGCCCGGCCGGCCGTGCGGGTTCGTGCGCTCACTGCTCGTCGTCGAGCACGTCCGTGTGGCCGTCGCGGGTGACGGTGGGCGGGAGGTGCTCGTCCGGCTGGGGCGCCTCGGCCAGCGTGTGGTGCGGGTCGCCGTCGGGCGAGAACAGCACCCGATCGGTCTTGCGGGTCTTCTCCTGCTCCTCCTCCGGCTCAGTCACCGCGTTCTCCCTCCGCTCACCGGCGCCCCGGGCAGGCCACCTCGCCCCACGCTATGCGCCGGACGGGCCCCGGGAGCGGGTTTCCGCCCGACGGCCGCCCCGCACCCGGCCCTGGTCGTCCCGACATGCCGACCCCCTCGCCGTCACGTACGGTAGTGCCGAAGCTGAGCCCGCATGGTTCACCTCGGGCCACTTTGCTCTGCAGCCATCGACGTGACGGTGACTCACGGCTACCGCCGCGTATGAGGCTGCAGAGCAAAGTCGGCGGAGAGGCAACAGCATCGTCAACGACCAGTCGAGCGTCTTGGCTGCTCAGACGCAGCGTGCGCGGAAAGGCGGTGCATTCGCCCCAGAAACCTCCCATCACTCACTGTGACGATGCGCTGCGTCGGAATCGAGGTGACGGACAGTCACCACCTGGCCTGGGCTCGGGTCGCCGAAGGGGCCGATCAGGGCGGCCACGGTGGCGTGCCGCGCGGCCGGATCGGCGCGGGTGGCCCGGGCGACGACCGCGCGTTCCGCGGTGGTGCCGCGCCAGCCGGACAGGCCGTCGAGCGGGTGGTGAAGCGTGCGACCGAGCGCGTGGGCCGTGAGGCGGTCGTCGACGGTCGCGCCCCGGGTCAGCTCCTGCGGCGACAGGTAGCGGCGGGACCCGGGCAGCCGGCCGGAGTCGAGCACGAACGGTCCCGCCGGTACTCGTCCAGGTCGATCAGCCACATCCGGCGGGCATCGAAGTCGTAGAGGCCGGAGTCAGTCCACCACCTCGATGACGTCGCCCGGCGCGCGGCGCGGCGCCGGCGGCAGCTCGGCCTCCGGGCCCCAGCCGACGCGCACGATCAGGTACGGGCTGCCGATGCCGGCGAGCAGGTCACGCATCATCCGGCGCGGCCAGGCCAGCTCGACGGCGTCGCTGAGCGGTGCGCTGGCCAGCCCTTCGGCGGTGGCGGTGAGCAACAGCGCCGACAGCGCCTCGCCGCCGCGCAGCCAGGCGGCGGGCTCGTCGTCCTCACCGAACAGGATCAGGTACGCCGCGCCGCGGTCGAAGTCCGTGCCCGCGCTGAGGCCGGCCGCCCCGCCGGGCGCGTAGTCGCGCAGCGGCACCCGCCGTGGGGAGGGCCGCACGGCGGTGGCTGCGGGCACTCCGTCGCCGCTGCCCGCCGGCCGGTTGGTCCACCGGTTCAGCTCCTCCCGGTACGCGGGGTCGGCCAGCTCCGCCTCGGCGGCGCGGCCGGTGGACACGGCGAGCATCGGCATCTGGTCCGGCCGGACCACGTGCAGGTGGGCGCCCTCGGCTTCGACGGCGTCCCCGAGCCGGGCCAGCACCGCCTCCGGCACCGGCCGGTCGCCGTACGCCCGCCGGTCGGTGCGACGGCGCGGGATCGCGTCGACGAGCCGGCCCGCCGGCACGTCCAGGTCGATCGGGCCGGTCGTGCGGATCCGGGCCAGCAACGACGGGTCGGACGGGTCGGGCAGCCGCTCGACCACCGCCGCCCAGCCGAACGCCGCCAGCGACACGCGCGCGTGGTGCAGGGCGGCGCCGCAGCTCAGCATCAGCAACCGGCCGTCCGGGTCGGTGTGCGTGAGCTGCCGATCCGGGTCGCCGCGCAGCTCCAGCGCGTCCGCGGTGATCCGCCAGCGCCAGGGCTGGGTGTTGAACACCGACGGGGCGTGCAGGGACTGCCGGGCGGCCGCCTCCAGCACCCGTACCCTCGGGTCCTGGCCGGTGCGGGTCGGTGTGCTGTTCATGGCGGCCCTCCTGGTTGCTCGTCCCCTTCCGACCCTGCCCGCCGCCGTCGCGGGCGGACAGGGCCGGAGGTCCCGGCCGCACCGGGCCGTGCGCCCCGGCGCGGCGTCAGGCGGCGTCCGGCTCCGGGGGTACGGCCAGCGCGATCGTGAGGTCGAGGACGGCGGCGGGGTCGAGCAGCCGGTCGCCGAACAGCTCGCGGAGCTTGCCCATCCGGTAGCGGACGGTCTGCGGATGCACGAACAGGTCGGCGGCCACGTCGTCGCGGCGTCCCTGGTGCAGCAGCCACGACCGCAGCGTCTCGGCCAGCCGGTGCGCGGTGGCCGGGGGCAGCGCGGCCAGCGGCGCGAGGGCCTGCGCGCGCAGGTCGGCCAGGGCCTCCGGGTCCATGCTGAGCAGCAGCGTGGCCAGGTGACGCTCAGTGTCGACAGGTCCGGCGTCCGGCTCGCCGAGGCCGAGCGCGAGCGCCCGGGTGGCCCGCTGGTACGACGCGGCGACCCGGTGCCAGGGGCGGGCCGGGCCGAGCACCGCCCGGTGCCCGTGCAGCAGCCGGGTGAGCTGGCGGCGCCGGCCGCCGTGCATGTCCGGCACCAGCAGTACGGCCAGCTCCTCGACCGGGTTCATGCCGGGCAGGTCCTCGCCGCTCTCCAGCGTGTGCGGGCTGAGCAGTGCCAACACGGCGCGCAGGTGCCGGCGGGGCAGCAGCACCACCGTCAGCGTCTGCGGCGGCGGCCAGTCGGCGCGCTCCGCGCTGCGCCGCAGCGACTCCTCCGGCTCACCGGCCAGCAACTGCTGGGTGAGCCGTTCCAGGCTGCGGCGGCGCATCCGGCCGGCGCTGGCCAGCTCGTCGGCGTGCCCGGCCACGCTCGCCGCGGACAGCTCGTCGATGTACGCGAACATCAACTCGGCGAACTCGGCCACCGTCTCGGCGGCGAGCCCGCTGCGCACCGTCGTGGTGGACACCTCACGCCAGGCCACCCGGGCGCCCACCCGGTACGCGGCCAGCAGCGCGTCCATGCTGCGCCCCGAGCGGGCCTCACCGCTGCCCAGCGCGTACGCGGCCTCCAGCGCCGGGGCCAGGGGAGTGCTCGGGTCGAACGCCTGGGTACCCTCGATGAGCTGGAGGAACGTGCCGAGCGCGATGCGTACCGCGTTTTCGATCTTCGCCCGCATGGCGCCGGTGAGCGCGCCGGAGTAGTCCGGCACCTCGGCGGTGATCGCGGAGACGGTCCGTTCGGCGACCATCGGCAGCCGGTCGCGCAGCGTCGCGGCCATGCCGGCCTCGAGGTTGAGGTGCGCGGCGCGCTGCCCAGTGCCGGCCTCCAACGTCATGTTGTTCCCTCCGAACAAAAACCCGCGACCGTTTCACCTTTGTCGGTCAAGATGTTATGCGATCGGGCGGTCACGCTGGTCATATGACCACAACTGCCTCCCGCCGCCCTCAGAAGGTCACCTTCCGGGACAGGCTGCTGCGGCTGGCCGGAGCGGTCACCACGCCGGTGCTGCCCGACGACTACCTCGACCTGATCGCGCCGCTGCGCGCCGGCGCCCCGCTGCGCGGCCGGATCGTCGCCGTCCGCCCGGAGACCCGGGACGCGGCCACGCTGGTGATCCAGCCCGGCCGCGCCTGGCAGGGCCACCTGCCCGGGCAGTACATCCGTCTCGGCGTCGACGTCGACGGCGTGCGCCAGTGGCGCGCGTACTCGGTCACCTCCGCGCCGGACGCCCCGGACGGCCGGATCAGCGTCACCGTGAAGGCCATCCCCGACGGCAAGGTCAGCAACCACCTCGTACGCCGGCTCCGGCCCGGCACGATCGTGCACCTCGACCAGGCACAGGGCGACTTCGTGCTCCCGAGCGCGACGCCCGAGCGGGTCCTGTTCCTCACCGCCGGCAGCGGCATCACCCCGGTCATGGGGATGCTGCGCTCCGGGCTGGCCGACCGGGCCGACGTGGTGCTCGTGCACTCCGCGCCCACCCGCGACGACGTCATCTTCGGTACGGAACTGCGCGCGCTCGCCGACCGCGGCGCGCTGCGGCTGGTCGAGCGGCACACCGACACCGACGGCCTGCTCGACGTCGCCGAACTCGCCGCCCTGGTGCCCGACCACCTCGACCGCGAGGCGTGGGCCTGCGGCCCGATCGGCATGCTCGACGCGGTCGAGGGGTACTGGTCGTCGAACGGCCTCGTCGAACGGTTGCACACCGAGCGGTTCCGCCCGACGGTGATCACGCCGGGCGAGGGAGGCACGGTGACCTTCACCGGAGCGGGGGTGACCGTCGAGTCCGACGGCGCCACCACCCTGCTCGACGCGGGGGAGAACGCCGGAGTGCTGATGCCTTCCGGGTGCCGGATGGGCATCTGCTTCGGCTGCGTCGTACCGCTGCGCCAGGGCGCCGTCCGTGACCTGCGCAACGGCGACGTCACCACTGCCGTACCGGGGGACGGCGTGCTCGTCCAGACGTGCGTGTCGGCCGCCGCCGGTACCTGCGACATCGATCTCTGACAGGAGCCACCCACGTGACCGTCATCCAGAAGAAGGCCGTCAACCCGATCGCCCACCTGAGCGCCGAGGACATCGAGATCATCGGCAAGGAGTTGGACGCGATCCGGGACCGGGTCCTCGCCGACCGGGGGGAGCGGGACGCCCGCTACATCCGCAAGGTGGTCAAGACCCAGCGGACACTGGAGATGAGTAGTCGCGCGGTGCTGTTGTTCTCGCTGTTCCCGCCGGCCTGGATCGTCGGCACGGCCGGCCTCACGGTCGCCAAGATCCTGGAGAACATGGAGATCGGGCACAACGTCCTGCACGGCCAGTGGGACTGGATGCGCGACCCGAAGATCCACTCCACCACCTGGGAGTGGGACCACGTCTCCCCGGCCGACCAGTGGAAGCAGTCGCACAACGAGCTGCACCACCGCTACACCAACGTCGTCGGCAAGGACAACGACCTCGGGTACGGCATCATGCGCGTCGACGAGGACCAGCCGTGGCACCCGATGCACCTCGGCCAGCCGCTCTGGAACCTGATCAACGCCATGTTCTTCGAGTACGGCATCGCCGCGTACGACATGGAACTCGGCGACCACCTCAAGCAGCGCAAGCTCAAGGACCCGAAGTTCCGCGCCAAGGCCCGGGCCGTCGGCCGCAAGATCCGCCGCCAGGTGCTCAAGGACTACGTGGTGCACCCGCTGCTGTCCGGCCCGTCGTTCCTGACCACGCTCGCCGCCACGTTCACCGCGAACCTGCTCCGCAACGTGTGGAGCCACTCGGTGATCATGTGCGGGCACTTCCCGAACGGCGTGGAGACGTTCGAGAAGACCTCCATCGAGGGCGAGACGCGCGGCGAGTGGTACCTGCGCCAGATGCTCGGCTCGGCCAACATCAGCGGCAGCCGGCTGCTGCACATCATGACCGGCAACCTGTCGTACCAGATCGAGCACCACCTCTTCCCCGACCTGCCCAGCAACCGCTACCAGGAGATCGCGCCGCAGGTACGCGCGCTGTTCGACAGGTACGGCCTGCACTACACCACCGGCCCGCTGCCCAAGCAGGTCGCCTCCGCGTGGTGGAAGGTCATCCGGCTGTCGCTGCCCAACCGCAACGACAGCCGGCAGCCGGTCGCCCCGGCCGCGCTGGCCTCCTCCGGCACGGCCTGACCCGACCGTTCGGTGCACGGCCGGTGAACTTCCACCGGCCGGCACCTGACCAGTTGCTGCACAGTCGGTATCCGCGCAGCTCAGAGCGGTCTTCGCGGCCGTCGTGACAGCCCCGCGTCCCCGTACACTCGCGCCCGTTGCGGGCGTACGGGTGAAGGGGTGGAACGCCGATGCGGCGCGTGGTCATGCTCGTCGACAACGCGGTCGAGGGTGACTCGCGGGTGCAGAAGACGGCCCGCTCGGCCGCCGACGCCGGCTGGGACGTCACGCTGATCGGCTGCGCCCACGTCGACGCCGAACGCCGCTGGCGGCTCGGCGACGCCGAGGTACGCGTCCTGCCGCTCGCCGCCGTTGCCGCCTCGGGCCGTGACGCTGGTTCACGCGACGGCTCCGGGCTGCGTGGCGTGTCCGGGCTGCGCAGCGTTTCCGGGCTGCGGGCTCGGCTGGTGGCCCGGGGCGGACTGCCGTTGCGCGCGGCGCGGCTGGCCCGCCGGCCCGTCGAGCACGCCGAGGTCCGTTTCTGGCGGGCCCGGCTGCGCGACGGGGCCTGGCGGCGGCTGGAGCCGGGCCTCTGGGACTACGAACGGGTCGCCGGACCGGTCGTCGACGACCTGCGCCCCGACCTGATCCACGCGCACGACTTCCGGATGCTCGGCGTCGCCGCCCGCGCCGTGGACCGCGCCCGCGCCGCCGGACGTGACGTCAAGCTGGTCTGGGACGCGCACGAGTGGCTGCCCGGTGCGCGGCCGCGTCGGGACAACGCCCGCTGGCTGCCCGCCCACCTCGGTTACGTCCGCGAGTACGTCGGTCACGCCGACGCGGTCGTCACCGTCTCCGACACGCTCGCCGACCTGCTGGTACGCGACCACGCCCTGCCCGAACGCCCGACCGTGATCCTCAACGCCCCGATCGCCGCCACCACGGAGACATCCGCTCCCGATCTGCGGAAGCGCTGCGGTCTGCCACCGGACACGCCGCTGCTGGTCTACAGCGGGGCGATGGCCGTGCAGCGCGGCGTGGACACGGTGGTCGAGGCGTTGCCGCTGCTGCCCGGCGTACACCTGGCGCTTGTCGTCGCCGACCCGGCTGCCGCCTACGTCCGCCAGGTCGTCGCCCGCGCGGACCGGCACGGGGTGGGGGACCGGGTGCACGTGCTGCCGTACGTGCCGCACCGCCAGCTCGTCGCGTTCCTCGCCACCGCCGACATCGGGCTGATCCCGCTGCACCACTGGCCCAACCACGAGATCGCGCTGATCACCAAGTTCTTCGAGTACGCGCACGCGCGGCTGCCGATCGTGGTCAGCGACGTCCGCACCATGGCCGAGACGGTCCGCGCCACCGGCCAGGGCGAGGTGTTCCGTGCCCGCGACGCCGCCGACCTGGCCCATGCCGTGCGGGCGGTGCTCGCGGATCCGGCCCGTTACCGCGCCGCGTACGAGGGTGAGGACTCCCCGCTCCCGGGGTGGACGTGGGAGGCGCAGGCCGAACGCCTCGACGCCCTCTACCGCCGCCTGCTCACCCCCATCCGCTGACGCCCGCCTCCCGCCACCCACCTCCCGCTTCCCGCCTCGCTCGGGTGGAACACCATGGGTGTCTCCGGCCCGTTTTGACACCCATGGCGTTCCACCCGCACCCCGGGGGCGGCATGGTCAACTCCAGCTCGGCGAAGTGGCGGCATCCGAGGGGTGCCGACCCCGCCATTTCGGGGGAGTGGTGTTGATCATGAGACGCGAGGGCGGGGCGCGGGAAAAGTGGTGGGCGGGACAGGGGCGGCCGGGCTAGCGTCGATGTATGCAGAGCAGGCGCAGTCTTACCGCCGCGGCCGCGCGAGCTTCCCGCTCGCCGGTTGCCGCCGCCTGACCTGCCCCACACCCACGCCGGCGACCGGAAACGGTCCGCCGGCGTCGTCGTGTCGACGCCAACGCGCGCGGCGGGCCGTCCGGTCACCCGTACCCGGAAGGCACCCGCCATGACACCCGACGACATCACCCGGACGTTCCTCGACCACTACCACCGGCACGACCATCAGCGTGCGCCGGAGAGCTCACTCGTTCCGCCGCCTGGTGACCCGGTGCTGTTCACCACGTCCGGCATGCACCCGCTCACGCCGTACCTGCTGGGGCGCCCGCACCCGGGCGGGCGGCGACTGGCGAACGTGCAGCGGTGCCTGCGCACCACGGACCTGGACGAGGTCGGCGACGACACGCACCTGACCGTGTTCCAGATGCTCGGCTCGTGGTCGCTCGGCGACTACGACATCGCGACCAGCCTGCGCTGGGGCTTCGACCTGCTCACCGACGGGTTCGGCATCCCGGTGGAGAGGCTGCACGCCACGGTCTTCGGCGGCGGCAACGGTGAAGGGCCGGACGACACCGCGCGGGACACCTGGACCGGGCTCGGCGTGCCGGTGGAGCCGCTGGGCGAGGACAACTGGTGGTCCAACGGCCCGACCGGCCCCTGCGGACCGGACTCGGAGATCTTCGTGTGGACCGGCGACGGCCCGCCCACCGGCACGCCCAGCAGCGACGCGCGGTGGGTGGAGGTGTGGAACCACGTGCAGATGCGCTACCACAGGCACCCCGACGGGCGGCTCACGCCGCTGCCGCACTCGAGCATCGACACCGGCATGGGCCTGGAACGGCTGGAGATGGTGTTGCGCGGCGACCGGTCCGTGTTCACCGGCGACGGGCTGCGCCGGTGGGTGGACGCGGTAGGCAACTGGGGCCTGCGCGACGAGGACCTGCGCGTGGTCGCCGACCACCTGCGGTCCGCGGTGGTCGTGCTCGGTGACGGGGTACGCCCCGGCAACACCGGCCGCGGGTACGTGCTGCGGCGGCTGCTGCGCCGCGCGCTCACCGTGCTGTGGCGCGACGACCCGGCGCGCACCCTCGACGGGCTGCCGCCCGAGCTGTACGCGGACACGCTGCGCCGCTTCCGTCAGCTGTCCGATCCGGGCACGCCGCCCGGCGAGCGACCGGTCGACGTCGGCTCGCTGCACGCGACGCTGGTGGACGAGGAGCGCCGCTTCCGCGGGCTGCTGCGACGCGGACGGCCGCTCGTGGACCGGGTACGGGAGCGCGGCCCGCTGACCGAGCGCGACTACCACTGGCTGCACGACACCCACGGGCTGCCCCGCGACCTGGTCGACGGCCTGCTCGCCGAGACGAGCTGAGCAGCGGCCGGGGGAGCGGGCCGGGCGGGCACCAGCCGGGGAGCAGCAGCCGGCTCAGCGGTGGCCGCCCGGCCGGGCCGGTGCCAGACTCGGAGGCGGACGCCACGCGAGGGAAGCGGACGCCGCCGTGAGGAGAGGGCAGCCGATGACCGAGGTACGGCCGGACGAGGAGACGGTGCCGCTGCTCGGCGCCGAGGTGCGCATCGCCGACGCGGCGGGGCTGCTCGCCGCCGCCGTCGACGGGCCGGTGGAGCTGATGGTCGACGGCGACTTCCCGGCCCCGGTGCGGGAGGCGCTCTGCACCGTGCGCGCCGACACCGCGGACGGGCAGCCGGCGCACCGCTTCGAGGCGTACCTGCGGGTGGAGAGCACCCCGGCGGGCCTGCTCGCCCTCGTTCTGGCCGGGCCGGTCGGCGTGCTGCTCGCCGAGCGGCTGGCCGCCCGCGGCGGCGACGGCCCGGCCGCCGCGGTGGGCCGGATGGCCGCGGAGGCCGGACGGCGGATCTGGCCGCGACCGGTCGCCACGCTCGCCGCGCCGCCCGGCGACGAGGCCGGCCGGGAGGTGCTGCGCGCGGCCCGGGAAGCCGGGCTGCGGCCCCGCGTCGACCAGGACAACGGCACGGTACGCATCCACGCCGACGTACCAAGCGCCGACGTGGGTCCGGCGCACCTGACGGCGATGCTCGGCCTGCTGCTCCAGGCCGTACGCGAGTTGTCCGGCGACAGCGACGAGCCGACCGTGCTGCGCGGACGGACGTACGTCGTGGGGCGGCGACCGGTGACGACGGCGGCCGGGCCGCGCAGCGCGACGGTGACCCTCGACCAGGTCGGCGGCCTGCCCGACGTGGTCGCGCAGTTCCGCGAGGTGGCGGTGTCGTTCCGGCACCCGGCGGCGATGGCCCGCTGGGGCGCGCGCCGGCCGCAGGGCATCCTGATGTACGGGCCGCCCGGCACCGGCAAGACCATGCTGGCCCGGGCCCTCGCGAACGAGATCGGCGCGGACTTCGTGGAGATCCGCACCCCGGAGATCCTGGACAAGTACCTCGGCGGCTCGGAACGCAACATCAAGCGCATCTTCCGGGAGGCGCGCCGCTACCGGCGGCCCACCGTGATGCTGTTCGACGAGTTCGACTCGATCATCAGCTACGCCGGGGCGGGCGGCGACGCGGCCAGCCAGGCCGTCAACGCGGTAGCGGGCATCTTCAAGCAGGAGATGAACACGCTGTTCGAGGAGAACCCCGACGTCATCGTGGTGGCCACCACCAACTTCCCGCACCGCGTCGACGCCTCGCTGATCCGCTCCGGCCGATTCGACCTGAAGATCGCCATTCCGGCGCCGGACGAGAACGGACGCGCGGAGATCCTCACCAAGATGATCCGCGAGCTGATCGACCGGCACGAACGGCCCGGCTTCACAATGTTCGCCGACGACCTCGACCCGGCCGCCCTCGCGGCCGACACGGCCGGGCTGACCGGCGCGGACCTTCGCGAGGCGCTACGCCGGGTGCAACTCGCCAAGGCACTCCGGGAAGCGGCGGAGGGTGCGCCGCCGGCTCCGATCGGTCAGGATGACGTGCGGGAGGCCGTCGCCGGGTTGCGCCGCGGCTGACCGGAAGGAGTCCACGTTGTCCTCGTCCGATCTGCTGCTGTCCCGCCGCGACCTCACGTTCCTGCTGCACGACTGGCTGGACGTGACCCGGCTGACCGAGCGCCCCCGCTACGCCGAGCACACCAGGGAGACCGTCGACGCGGTGCTGGACCTCGCCGCCCAGGTGGCCGCCGAGCGCTTCGCCCCGCACAACCGGGCCGCCGACACCGGCGAGCCCACGTTCGACGGGCAGCGCGTACGGACCATCCCGCAGGTCAAGGCCGCGCTGGAGGCGTTCGCCGAGACCGGGCTGCTCGCCGCCACCATGGACGAGTCGGTCGGCGGCCTGCAACTGCCGCACACGGTGGCCGCCGCCGCGTTCGCCTGGTTCCAGGCCGCCAACGTCGGCACGGCGGCGTACCCGATGCTCACCCTCGGCAACGCCAACCTGCTGCTCGCCCACGGCAGCGCCGAGCAGATCGACACCTGGGTACGCCCCATGGTCGAGGGGCGGTTCTTCGGCACCATGTGCCTGTCCGAGCCACAGGCCGGCAGCTCCCTGACCGACCTCACCACCCGGGCCGAGCCGCAGGACGACGGCACCTACCGGATCGTCGGCACCAAGATGTGGATCTCCGGCGGTGACCACGAGCTGGCCGAGAACATCGTCCACCTGGTGCTTGCCCGCATCCCCGGCGCGCCGGCCGGCGTGAAGGGCCTGTCGCTGTTCATCGTGCCGAAGGTGCTGCTCGACAACGACGGCAACCTCGGGCCGCGCAACGACGTGGTGCTGGTCGGGCTCAACCACAAGCTCGGCTACCGGGGCACCACGAACACGCTGCTGAACTTCGGCGAGGGCGTGCACCGGCCGTACGGGCGGGCCGGGGCGGTCGGCTACCTGGTCGGGCAGCCGCACCAAGGGCTCGCGGTCATGTTCCACATGATGAACGAGGCGCGCATCGGCATCGGGGCCGGCGCCACGGCGCTCGGCTACACCGCGTACCTGAAGTCCGTCGCGTACGCCCGGCAGCGCCCGCAGGGCCGCCCGGTCGCCGACAAGGACCCGACCACGCCGCAGGTGCCGATCGTGGCCCACCCCGACGTACGCCGGATGCTGCTGGCCCAGAAGAGCTACGTCGAGGGCGCGCTCGCGCTGGTGCTCTACTGCGGACGGCTGCTCGACGAGCAGAAGACCGCGCCGGCCGAGGCCGACCGTGAAAGGGCGCAACTGCTGCTGGACCTGCTCACCCCGATCACCAAGAGCTGGCCGGCCCAGTGGTGCCTGGCCGCCAACGACCTGGCCATCCAGGTGCACGGCGGGTACGGCTACACCCGCGACTACGACGTCGAGCAGCACTGGCGCGACAACCGCCTCAACGCCATCCACGAGGGCACCCACGGCATCCAGGCCCTCGACCTGCTCGGCCGCAAGGTCACCATGCGCGACGGCGCCGCGCTGGAGCTGCTGCTGGAGACCATCCGCGGCACGATCAGCCGGGCGTGGAAGGCCGACGGGTTCGCCTCCGAGCTGGCCGGGCAGCTCGCCGCCGCGGTCGACCGGATCGCCGTGGTGACGCGGCGGTTGTGGGCGCCGGGCGATCCGGAGCTGGCGCTGGCGAACGCCTCGGTCTACCTGGAGGCGGTCGGGCACGTGGTGATCGCGTGGATGTGGCTGGAGCAGGTGCTGGTGGTGGAGGCGCTGGGGTCGCCGGACGGGGCCGAGGGGGAGTTCCTGGCAGGGAAGAGGCAGGCGGCGCGGTACTTCTACAGGTGGGAGTTGCCGAAGGTGGCGGCGCAGTTCGAGCTGTTGGAAGGGCTGGACCGGACCACGCTGGACATGCGCGAGAGCTGGTTCTGAGCGGGAGACACGCCCTTCGTGGTCACCCACATCACCGGCTCACGTCACTCCGCAGGGTGCTCGCTGGCAGCCGCGAAGCGTTCGAGTTGGAAGCCGACCAGGTCCGCGCCCTGGCCGAGGAATGCCCCGCCCATCGCGCTCGCATCCCAGGCGCGCACTGTTGCGCCGAGATCGGCATGGTCAGAACTTGCCGCCACCCCGACTGACGCGGGACGTACGTCGAACTTGATGCCGAATACTCACGGTAGTGCCGCGGTCCGGCGGCGGCAGGCCACGGCAAGCAACTTGCGGCAGATTAGTAAGCTGCTGGAGCCTACTGCAGTTCCCGAGTCGCAAATCTCCCTATGCTCGAGTTTTCATTCTGTGTACTTACTGGTCACTGCGTCTTTTTCTGCACGCAATGGAGGGCGGGCGGGCAGATTGGATGCCTGCCACATGCAGTGCTGCAATTATCTTATTCACCAAGAATGAACCAGTCGCTTGGGTCGACGCTGGAACGACCATCCAAGTACGTTTCGGCATCAAACGAGGTTAAGAATGCTTCGTCGAAATCAAGCTGCCCTATGGGGTCTTGTGGACACCAGGAAAGAGTGAAATGGAAGCTGCCGCTGACGTCTGCTTCGCCTTGGAGATCCTCTAACTCGTCGCCAAGGTCAGACGTGCGAGTGACCGTGCCCGTGACCCGCGCATCGAACTTGCCATCGAACTCAAGCTCTACGGTCGCGGGAGGTGACGCGAAAAATTTGACAGATTCGATCACTATGATTGGCCAGTCAACCTCAAGAGAGCCGACGTCCGGTGCCCCAGCGCCCTCATCGTGGCCCCGAAGTGCATGCCCGGAAGAGTCTTCGACGCGGAGCAAAAGATCACCAAGAGGTGCTGAGAGGGCTTTTTCCAAATCGGCGCCAACCATGCCTTCAATAATTTTTACCGCAGCCCTTCCTTCCTCATTCAACTTAAGTTCAATTGCATGACTTCGCCCTCTCGACTCGACTTCCACACCGCGGATCACATAGAAGTCAGCCTTGTCGGCGCCGAGTTCTGACAGTCTTTGCACTACAGCAGGGGCCGCCTCCTCGAAGGTTGTTCGGTTTCGAGGGTCGCTCAAGTCGGCCTCAGCGGCAAGTAGGAGTGCAGTGCCAATGTCCGACGATTTCCCGAAGGAGCGCACGCGGCTAGAGACTTTTCCTTCGAGCCTTCTTGCCTTCTTGATATGACTTACTATGACGGGGATTTGTGTCAGATCTTGATCGCCCTTGTCCTTGTTGCATTCTCCGCAGATTGGCGCGAGGTTATATAGTGCATCGACATCATATTCTTCGGTGAGTGCAAACGCCTCATTAAGGCGCTTGCGCTCATAAGTTGTAGAGGTCCTTGGGAGGATGTGGTCGATCTCTAGGGCGGAGTAATCCTTGAACCTGCGACACCAGTAGCATCTTGACTCCCACACTTGGCGAAGGACGTGCCTGAGGAGTCGATTATTTCCACCTTGTACGTACCGTACGTCCGTTTTGGCCACATGACCCGCCTTATACTCGCCCGGTTTTGGGCGACCCGGTAGCCACTTGCTGCAGTAAGTAGCAAAGGTCGGCCTTGCCGTGAAGCAGCAGCAACGCCGGCCTAGTCGCCCGGGGTACCCTCGTGGGGTTCGTAGATGTTTGCGGCGCCACTATCGGCAGCGGCAGGGGTCGAGTCCGTGGCGGGGAGATCCTGCTCACGGCTCAAGAGTCGCTGCGGAAC
This sequence comes from Micromonospora sp. HB375, assembly GCF_017872985.1. Classification (NCBI taxonomy): domain Bacteria; kingdom Bacillati; phylum Actinomycetota; class Actinomycetes; order Micromonosporales; family Micromonosporaceae; genus Micromonospora; species Micromonospora sp. HB375. Next base: position 3,094,843 of record NZ_JAGGJO010000001.1, read on the forward strand.
AAGCTTCCGCGGATCGAGTCTTCTGAGATCGACACCGGCCGACACGGCGGCTGCGCCTGCGGCCATGCCAATCGCGATGCCGATCGCCAGGCCTCTCTGCAGGCCCTTTTTTTCACCGAGAGCTCGGCCGATTTGTTCGCCGAGAGCGAGGCCCTCTCCCACGCCTGTGTGGTGGCCTGCACCCCATGCCGCGTTGCCCATGCCTGTGCCCTTCTGTGGTGCCTGCGAGTATGAAGAAAGCCTAGCCGCGGGCCGCCAGCGGCTCCTCAGTCGTTGCGGGCTGGCTTGTCGCGAGTTCCGCGCCAGGGCCGGGCAAGCGGGGTCCTTAAACGCACTCTCATCGGCAGCTGCGGAAGCCGGAGAGGGCCGGGCGGTAGCCGACGTCTATGTGAGGCTGGGTGGAGTTAGCCACGCCACCGGGGCGCCGTCCAGGGCGGCGTCGGCGAGGCGGTGGGCGGATGCTGTCTTTAGCGCCGCCCGGGAGCTGTCGATCCAGCGCTGAACGTCCGCGACTCCCTGGTGCCGGTATTCGACCGCTTGGACGAGGCACTCCAACTTGTCCGCGTCGCGGGCCACGATGGCTTCCAGAGTTTCGCCGGCCTCGTACTCTGCAACGGCAGCGTTGATCACGTCGGCAACTGCGGGTGGGCAGCCGGCGACCTGGTCGGCGGTGACGGCGGTGTTGGGCGCGGCGGTGAGGTAGCGCTTGGCGATGTGCGGGATGTCGGTGATCCGGGTTTCCTGCGTGTCGTGCAGGACGCACAGCATCGAGACCCGAGCCGGGTCGGCGCCCTCCATGGCCGCGAGCATCATGCCGATGAGCGCCGTGCGGAACGAATGCTCGGCGATCGACTCAGGGTGCTTCACACCCGCGAACCACCAACCGGTACGGGCGGCGCGTTTGAGCACGCCGGCCTCGAAGATGAAGCTCATGGCTCCGGCGGCGTCCTGGTCCTCGCTCATCTGCCCGTCCCTGTAGCGGTGACTCCGTCAGCGCGGAGGCTGTAGAGGATAGACGTTAGTTCTTGTCGTGACTGCCTGGATAGCTGCTCACTGTCGAGCAGCGTGGCGCACCGGTCGGCCAGTACCTGCCCGGTCGCGAGGTCGTCGTGGGTGAGGCCGCGCCTCGCCATGAGCAGGGCCCAGAGGTTGTGCACGTTGAGGTCGACAAACGGATGGCCGATGGTGAGGCGTTCGACCAGGTGCCGGAACAGCACGACTCCTCGCCAGTCGCCGAGAGCGGCGGGCATGAACGAGTCGTCGCGATGCCGGCACGGGATTTCACCAACCCAGTAGGCGGAGTAGTTGAGCGCGGCCCGCTCGCAGGCGTCGTCCGGGTGGGCGCGGGTGATGAAGTCTCTCAGCGGCTCGGGGTCTCCCTGGTTCGCGAGGGAAGTCACCATCGACCGCATGTCGGGCCACAACGGCGACCAGGTGTGGAAGCGGGTGATCCGACGAGCCGTCCGGGTGGTGCCTTCGGCTAGCCATGACGCGGAGGCGCCTGTGGGATCCATGCCGGCAAGGAAGCAGGCTTGCCGGTGCAGCAGGACGTCTCGTTCGCGCTCGGAGGCCGAGCGTTCGGCGAGCACGCGAAGGCGTACGAAGAAGGCCCGCCTTTCGTCGGCGGAGAGAAGCGGGGCCGTCGCGACGGGGCCGCGTCGGCGGGGTGTGGGGAGACTCCGGATGAAGGTCGGCGTCTGCCCAAGAACGCTCCAGACGATCAGGTCGGTCAGACGGTGCGTCAGCACCGACCAGCCGAGGGGTTGCTCGGCGATGGGGGATCGGTCCGCCTCGTCCCGGAGGAGCGCCGCAAGGATGAGGTCTGCCTCAGCGGCATCGTCGAGAGCGGCCAGCAGCTTCGTATTCGCTCCGAGCCGTCCGAGTCGCTGGCGAATCGCAACGGCCTGACCGAATGGCACGGCGGTGAACGGCCTGCGCCCCGACTCCCAGCTCTGAACGGTCACCCGGTCCACGTCCAGATGCGCGGCGAGTTGTTCCTGGGTCAGCGGCACGGTTTCCCGAATGAGCTTCAGGAGGTAGCCCGTCACCTCGCCGCGTTGCGGCATGGAACTGCGGTGACCTGCCAACTGACATCCCTACGTTGACCGGTGGTCGACGTTTCGCCGGAAGCGGACCGCGAGGTGGCGTTCCTGATCGGCTCACTCGTACCGCTGGTGAGTCCAGTGATCGACGTCGTGATCGTAGCGTCGCAGTTACCGAACGTTCCAGATCCGGTCCGCGATTCGTGGCCGGTCGAATTCCGCTGCCCTGCGGAGGAAACGGCGATGCGGGAGAGGACACCACCGTGGAGACGAGTCACCTACGACCAGTACGTGATCGCTGCTGCTTTGACGCTCGCACGTCGGCATCGCCCCAAGTGGTCGTGGCGGAAGTGGCGGTGGGTGTGCCGCTGTGGTGCGGACCTGCCGTGCCGGAACCGCCACCGCGTACCGATCAATCGCGGTCACTGGCCGCCGCAGGAGGACCAGTGAGGACTGCGGAACAGGCGATCCTGGCAGTGCATGTACGGGGTCTGGACGGCATGTGCGTGGGTTGCCGGCTGTGGTGGGCGCGGCTGACTCCGTACCCCTGCTGGCAGGTCGCGTGGGCGACGAGCCGGCAGGCGCGCGCGAGCGTCGCCCGCTTCCTGGGGGTGCGCGGGTGAGCACCCACGGGCCGGTGCTGCCGGTCTGGACGTGCGGCGGGTGCGGTGCGCCGTGGCCGTGCGCGACGCGGCGGCGGGAGCTGCTTGCGGAGTACGAGGACGCGCCGGTGTCGCTGGCGGTGTACCTGGGGGCGCAGTTGGTGCGGGCGACGGCGGATCTGAGCTGGGCGCCGGCGGGGACGTTGCACCGGCGGTTCCTGGGGTGGCTGCGGTGAGCGTGTTGCGGGCCGGCGACGAGAAGTTCCACTACAGCGACGGGTCGCACCGGTGGACGGCGCCGGATCCGGAGTACGACCAGGAGGTGTGGGAGGAGCAGGTCCGTCAGCACAAGCTGGGGCACCTGCGCAACGAGCGTCCAAGGGTTCGCATCCGCCGGATCGGTTGACGGCTGCGAGACTGGGCCGGTGACTCACCCGCTCGCGCGCCGCGTCTACGACACCTGCCACCTCACCGGCCGGTTCCATCTCCGATCTGGGCAGGTGAGCGACGAGTACTTCGACAAGTACCTGTTCGAGGGGAAGCCGGAGCTGCTGCGCGAGGTCGCCGAGGCGATGGTGGCTCTGCTGCCGGAGTGCGACGTGTTGGCGGGCATGGAGATGGGCGGCATCCCGATTGCCACGGTGATGTCGCAGCTGACCGGGCTGCCGACGGTGTTCGTGCGTAAACAGGCGAAGGAGTACGGCACCGCGAAGGTGGCCGAGGGCGGGCCGGTGAGCGGTCTGCGGGTCGTCGTGATCGAGGACGTCGTGACCACGGGAGGCGCGCTTCTGGCCTCGTGCGGACACCTGCGATCGGTCGGTGCCCAGGTGGAGACGGTGGTCTGCGCCATCGACCGCGAGCAGGGCGGGCGGGAGAACCTGGCGGCCGAGGGACTGCAGCTCCGCTCCGCCCTGACTCGCCGGGACCTGGAAGCCGCGCTGACGGCCAGGTGATCATCCCCGGATACCTGAACGGATACGAGCCGCCGATCCTGCGGTCGCCGCTGGTCGACGGGTCAGACGTGATGTCGCAGGCGATGTTCTGGCCCGCTTTCCTCGCCACCGTCGGCGGAGCCGCGTCGGCACCGGACGCCTTCGGTGTCGATCCAGCCGATCTGGAGCCGATCGTCGACGTATTCCTCGACCTGGACCGATGGCCGGTGTTCTCGCTACCGCTCGCCGAGGGCTGTCGCCTGCACGTCGTCATGCGCAACTACGAGGACGACGGTGGCGTCGACTATGTGCTCGATCCCGGCACCGGCGACGTGCCGATCCCCCTCGCCGCGATGGAGGGACATTTCCGAGGACCGGCGTTCGCATGGCAGGAAGTGGTCGCCGCAGCGCGGCAGCCGGATCCGGACCACACGCCGGCCGAGCGGTTGCTCCTGCTCGTACCGGCCTGTGCCGACAGCAGCCGCCCGAGCACGGCCGTCGACCTGACAGCGGAAGCCCTGGCCACTCTCGGCGCCCGGTCCGGTGTGCGTCAGCTCAGTGAGGAACTGCTTAACAACCTCAGGTACTGGGGGCCGTGCCGGTGGACGTACGTGGACGGCGTCCTCGTCGGCCTTGGATCGGCCACCTACCGCCGTCAGGGAGGTGATCTGTCACCGGAACAACTCCGTCTCGTCGCCGCCGCGCTCCAGCCCGGTGATGCCGGCATCAAGCGGTAGCCAGGGAACCTGCTCGTCACCGACAGGGCCTCGTTCGCCGGCTTGGTGCCGGACGCCGTCAGCCGGACGTCAGGTTCCACCGTGCGGGCAGGGTGCCACCGCACAGGGCGCAGGTGAAGTCGTCGTCGCGCACGATGTTGCGCTCACCGCAGCCGGGGCAACGACGAAAGATGACCCGGTCGGTGAAGCGACCAGGGTGGGGTACGCCGATTCGGTCGAGTGCCTTCGCCACAGCGGGCCAGCAGTCCGGATCGGGACAGTAGCCGGTCGACTGGTTCGTGACCTCGCCGGCGCGCCAGCCGCCACCGGCCGGAGCAAACGCCATCTCACCTGCGGCAAGCACGTCCCGGCCACCGGCAAGGGCGATGTGTTCGCTCCGACGCGGCGCCAGTCTGAGCATGCCGTCGAGATCGACGACGAACGTGACCGGTTCGCCGAGGTCTCCAGGGTCACGCCCAGCCAGCCACTCGTCGAGCGAGGCGATCGAGTGCACGGTGACAGCGTCCACCGCGACCACCCGCTCACGGAACTCGGCCGGCCCGACATAGGCGTACTGCCTCGTCTGTGCCACGGCGCGACGATAGCCGGCCAGGGATCGAATGCGGCTACTGCAATTCCGGTCAGCGGATGATCAGGCGTCTGCTCGGCCCGGATGGGATGCGGCGCGAGGCCTGTCGGGTTGCGGGCTGGCTAAGGCTGGTCAGGGCCACTGCTGGCGTTGTACGAGTTCTTGGCGGCGACCACTGCGGCCTGGATGTGCTCGGGGCCGACGCCGTGGACGTTGAGCGGTGGGTGCAGGCGCCGGACGAGTTCGGCCTCGATGACCGCCGGCTCGGGGTCCTCCGCCCAGGTCAGGCGCAGGTTCGTGTGCATCCACGCGGTCAGCCGTCTCTCGTCCTCGGGGACCAGGACGACGCGGTCGGTCCAGGTCGTCCGGTAGCCCTCGGACACGAGAAGCCCGGCCAGCGTGCGGCGCAGCGTCGAGCTGCCCGACCGTCGTAGATGGTTGCGCAGGATCCGGCCCCGCAGGCTGGTTGCCCGGCCGAGATAGAGCATCCGCCGCGACGGGTCGCTGTCGTTCGGTGGTCCGGGGAGGTCGGGGAGGACCGAGGGCGGGGCCCACCAGGCGTAGACGCCGCTGCCGCGGGCGAGCCGCTTGACGGCGACGTCGAGCGCGACCGGCGGGCCGGAGAGCAACCGCAGGGCCTCGTCGACCCGTTCTTCGTCGGTCGGTACGTCGGCGGATCGCCGTTCGGGGAAGGTCACCGGGACCATCCTAGGCGGTTGGCGCGTCCCCTTGACTCTCGACCCGGTCGAGGGCCGACCCTTCCCGAGTGACGTATGAGGAGCACGACCAAAGATCAGTCCCGCTCGCGATCGACCTGGAGATGCTGCGGCCGGTGCTGCGCGCCGGCTGGGGAGCGGACACCTGCGACCCGCACGACCTGAAGGATTGGCACGCCGGCAACCCAGCCCGTGGGCAGTGCGGGGTGACCGCGCTGATCATTCAGGACCTGCTCGGCGGAGAGCTGATCCTCGGCGAGGTCCACGCCGGAGACACCAAGGTCGGCCACCACTACTGGAACCGGCTGGCCGACGGCCGCGAGGTGGACCTGACTGCCGACCAGTTCCAGTCGTCGGAAGTCGTTGTCGGCGGTCAGGTTCAGCAACGCCCGCCGGGCCCACCCGTCCGGTGCCGCAGGCAGTACGAGATCCTGCGGGACCGGGTCTTCGTCGCCCTCTACGGTGCCGCACCCCGTTTGCTCGTTCCGGACGGGATGCGAGGCTGACCGCGTGGCTTACCGAACGCCCGCCCTCCGGTGACGCCCGCATGAGCCTGGTGTCGGCGTTCGTACCGATCTGGATTCTCACCGCTGTCGGTTACGCGTCCTGCCGCTGGGGCCTGCTGGGCGAGGCGGCGGCGTCGGTGCTCGGCCGGTTCGTGTTCCAGCTCGCGATGCCGGCCGCCCTGTTCCTGGCACTGGCCCGGATGCCGCTGTCCGGGTTCGCGGGCCGCTCGCTGCTCGCCTTCGGGGTGAGCACCGTCGCCGTGGTCGGGTTCGGCTGGGCCGGCGCGAGCCGGCTGTTCGGTCGCGAGCCCGGCGAGCGGCCGATCTGGGGCATGGCCGCCGGGTACGTCAACTCGGCGAACCTCGGCATCCCGATCGCGACGCAGGTTCTCGGCGACGTGTCGTTCCTGGCGGTGGTGGTGCTGCTGCAGGTGCTGGTGGTGGCACCCGTGATCGTGGTCGTGCTGGACCGGCGCAGCGACCCGGCGGGGCGGGTCCGGGTGCGCCGGGTCGCCTCGCTGCCCGTACGCAATCCGGTGATCCTGGCGTCGCTGCTCGGTGTCGCGTGCTCCGCTGCCGGTCTGCGTCTGCCGTCGGCGGCCGTCGCGTCGCTGACGCTGCTTGCGGGCGCCGCGGCGCCCGCCGCCCTGGTCGCGCTCGGCGCGTCGCTGCACCCCACGGCACCGTCGCGAGCGGAACCGACCGGGCCCGGAGAGCTGGCCGCGATCAGCGCGCTGAAGCTTGTCGCACAACCTGTCATCGCGTACGCGGCCGGCCTGGCCCTGCACCTGTCCGCGCCGCAGTTGCTCGCCGTGGTGGTGTGCGCGGGCCTGCCGACGGCGCAGAACACGTTCATCTTCGCCCAGGAGTACGGCGTCGGCGAGGCGGTCGCCAACCGGGCGGTGGTGGTGACCACGACGCTGTCGCTGGCCACGCTGGCTGCGGCGGCGGCGCTGCTCGGGTAGCTACCGCTCGGCGGGGAACCGCCTCCACTGCCCCTCGGAGACGACCTCGACCGTGCCGTCGACCACAGTGATCGCCGTCTGGTCGTCGATCGCGTACGCCGGACCGGCGACCTCGGCCGCCCACTTCTCGGCGTTCGCCATGGTGTTGTCCGGTTCGAGGCCCAGGTGCGGGAAGATCGAGAAGTCGACGAGCCCCAGCGTGCGGTCGTCAGGCGCGGACTGCCACTCGACGAAGTCCGTCCCGACACGCGGGGTCAGCACCATGCTCCCCGCGCTCAACCCCACCCAGACGGTGTCAGGCAGCGACGGCAGCAGGCCCGCCAGCCCGGACTGCCGCATCCAGTGGCACAGGTACGTCGCGTCACCGCCGTGCACCAGTATGACGTCCGCCTCGCGGACCCAGGGAACCCACCGCTCCTGGCCGATGCTCGGTAGCGCGGTCAGCTCCAGGACGCCCAGCGACTTCCAACCGAGGCCGGTCATCGGCAGCGGCGTCTGACCGGTGATGAAACGCCAGGCCGAGGCCGGCCCGCCCATCGGGTAGGCGGCCGTGGGGATGCAGAGCGCGTTGGACTCGGCGACCGGCTTGCCCAGCAGGCCGACCAGCGCATCGTGAATGCTCGGGTTCTGAACGCCCGCGGATGTGAGAAGAAGCTTCACGCCTACCTCCGGTAGTAGCGGCTGGGTGCACGGGAATGCAGACCGGGCACCGCATCGAAACTCATCGCCACGCGCGTCGCGTCATTCGCGGATCTCCATCGCCGCCACCAGGCCGTCGTCGAGGCGGTAGACGTGCGTGACGGTGTGGTCGGCGAGCTTCGTTCCGGCTTTGTCGTGCACCACCTGATGAACGGTGACGGCGATCCGGCCGTCCGGCTCCGTGCGGAACGCCGTCGGTGTGACGACGGGTTCGAGCCGGTCCCACTGCCGCCGCCAGTAGGCACTCACCTGGTCCCGGCCGCTGAGGACGCCTCCCTCCCAGCCGTTGGGCCACGAGACGTCCGGCGTCATGGCGGCCAGCAGCGTGGGGATGTCACGCCTGTTGAAGGCCGCGTAGAGGTTCGTGAGCAGGGCCTGGGAGGTAGGGCGTCTCGGCGAATCCACGGAGCCAGCATGGCCGGTGGGTGAGACCTCGCGCAGACGTCTTAGCGGTCAGCAGAACGCGAGCAGACCCGGACGGTAGGGACGCAGCCCCACGGCGCGCCACGACCGTCCCGTTGTGATCTCCGCCCACCTGCCGGCGCGTGCCCACATCTGCTCCTCGAAGGCGCTGCGGCCGGCCGTCTCGCGCCATGTGCTCACCGTCTGGGGCGGATGCGTCGTACCTCGACGTAGCGGCGGATCTTCTCCGCGGTCCCGCAGTCGTCCATGCTGCACCAACGACGGCTGCGGTTCTTGCTCTCGTCGATGAACAGGAAGCGGCAGCCCACGCATCGCTTGATCCGATCGAGCGCACCCGTGGTGAGAAGCTGGACCGCAGCATGGACCACCGGCCGTAAGGGCCGGGCAAGCGTGTGGTCGTCCCGCCAGGACCATGCGAATGTCTTCCCGCGCATGAGCTGTGCGTGGGCGAGCGCGTCGGCTTCGTCGTCGCGCAGCCGGGTCAGCGCCGCTGCGCCCGGGTCCTCGCCGGCGGCCAGTGGCCGGAACACCTCGTCCAGGTAGTCACGGGTGCGAAGTGCCTGCGCGAAGACGGTGTGGGCGCTGTCCGGACTGCCGCGGGACAGCCGGCGCAACGCCGCCGCCTGCGTTTCGGTGAGGGTGCCCGCGTACACGCTCCAGGCGATCAGCTCGGCGTAGCCGGTGAGCACGTCGTCGTCCGGAGGCCCGACGGGTGGGCCGGCGCGGGTGTTGAGGAAGTCCAGCGCGAGGTCGCCGCCGACCAGGCGCATCCGCGTAACCCTTGCTGTTTCCATCAAAACCGACTTTACCAGTTGCCCCGTGACGAGGAGCCTTCCTAGAGTGTTTCCGTCATAGCCGGTTTAGGGGGTAACAATGGGCCAGGCGCACGCACACCGGCGGGCAGTGGGCGCGCTGATCGGCCTCGCCGGCGGAACGTTCCTCTACACCGCAGCCGAGGCGCTGCCGATCGGGCTGCTGTTGCCGATGGCCGTGGACCTGGCCGTTCCGCCGTCCCAAGTGGGCATGCTCGTCACCGTGTACGGCGCGGTGGTGATGGTCGCCTCGGTCCCGTTGACGGCGCTGGTGCGCAGAGTTCCTCGCCGACGGCTGCTGTCGGCGCTCCTGGCCGGCTTCGTCGTCAGCAACGCGATCACGGTGTTCGCGAGTACGTTCACCATGCTGATGGCAGCCAGGGTCGCCACCGCGGCCACTCATGCGTTGTTCTGGGCGGTCGTCGTGCCGACCGCGGCTGAGCTGTTCCGGCCCGGACTGCACGGACGGGTGGTCGCGATCGTGTTCGCCGGCGGCAACGTCGCCCTCGTCCTGGCCGTGCCCGCGGGCACCTGGCTGGGTGAACGTGCCGGCTGGCGGGCATCGTTCCTGGCGGTGGCCGGGCTCGGTGTGCTCGTCTTCGCCGTGGTGGCCTGGTTGCTGCCGTCGACGGGGCCGGCACAGGGACACGCCGGCCGGGGCAGAACCCCCGACTCCCGCCGGTTCTGGCTCCTGGTCGTCGTGGCCGTCCTGTCGACCGCCGGCGCCATCGCCGGCTACACCTACATCGCCCTGTTCGTCACCGAGGTCACCGGATTGCCCGCCGCGTCGATCGCGACCATCCTGCTGGCGCGCGGCGTCGCCAGCGTCCTCGGCATCCTCGCCGCCGGACCGATGGTCGACCGCAGCCCGTGGTCCGCCCTGGTCGCGACGGTTGCACTGCAGTGTGTGGCGCTGCTCGGCCTGTACGCGTTCGGCCACCACCCGGCGGTTGCCGTCGTCCTGATCGCACTCGCCGGCCTGGGGTTCGCCGCGTTCACCGCGGCGCTCGGCGGCCTCGTCCTTCAGGTGGCGCCCGGCCGCTCCGATCTCGCCGCTGCGACGCTGTCCGCCGCCGTCAACGTCGGCATCACCGGCGGCGCCTTTCTCGGGGCCCTCGTACTGGAAAGCCACGGTGCCGCCGGCACGATGTTGGTCGGCGCCCTGCTCGGCGCTGTCGCCCTCGCACTCGCCCTCGGCGAACGACTCATCCCGCCGCCGCACAGCAAGGGCGGCGCGGCCGTTCGTGAGTCGATCCCGGCGGGGCGTCGGCGGTGACGGCGGGGCGTCCGCGATGCTGTGGACGTGGAGTACGTGTCCAGACTGCCGGGGCCGCCGCTGGACGGGCTGATCGACGACCTCTACTACCTGGAGGGCGCGCCCCCGTACCCCCGGCTGACGCTGCCGCCGATGCCGGCGGCGCTGCTCATCGTCAACCTCGGCGCGCCGTTCCGCGTCCGCGGTGGCACCGACATCGAGACCACCGAGTACGCCGACGGCTGCGTGATCACCACGCCCACCCGCGCGTTCGAGTTCGGCTACCCGCGCCCGACCCGGTCCGTCGGCGTACACGTCAAGCCGTGGGGCCTGGCGCCGTTCCTGCCGATGCCCGCGGCCGAGCTGCGCGACCGACCGGTGACGCTGGAGCAGGTCTGGGGCCGGCCCGCCGTCGCCGACCTGCGCGACCGGCTGGCCGCGGCCGACGGGCCGCACAAGATGCTGGCGCTGCTGGAGGAGGAACTGAGGCGACGGCTGTCCGAGACCACCGGCCTGGGGCTGGTCCGGCACACGAGCGGCGTCATCGCGGCGACCAGCGGCGCGGTGCCGATCGGTGACCTGAGGACGGCGGCCGGCGTGAGCAGCACCCATCTGACGCAGCGGTTCAAGGAACTCGTCGGCGTCACGCCGAAGCGGCTGGCCCGCACCTACCGCTTCGCCGCCGCCGTGTTCGCGATCGACCCCGCCCGGCCGGTCGACTGGGGCGAGCTGGCAAGCGACGCGGGCTACTTCGACCAGGCCCACTTCGGCCACGATTTCCGGGCGTTCACCGGCCTCACACCCACCCGGTACGTCGAGGTCCGGCGGCGGTTCCTGCGCGAACACCCCGGCCACGTGATCGACGGCTGGTCGCTGCCGGCCGATTGATTTCCTACAAGAACAGCGGCCCGCGGCCCGCTAACTTGGGGGCCACCCAAGGAAGGGGAGAACCGGCGTGGGCACTGTGGTCCTGTACAGCTCGGTGTCGGTGGACGGCTTCGTCGCGGACGACAACGACCAGCCCGGGCCGCTGTTCGACTGGTTGACCAGCGGGGACGTCCCGCTGGACGGCAGCGGCGCGTTGCGGGTGTCGCAGACGTCCCACGACTACGTCCGGCCGTACTGGGACCGGATCGGGGTGACCGTCGTCGGCCGGCACGTGTTCGACCTGACCGACGGCTGGGACGGGACGCCGCCGAGCGGCATCGCCCACGTGGTCGTCGTGACGCACCGGCCGCCGCCCGAGGGTTGGAACCCCGGCGCGCCGTTCCACTTCGTCGACGGCGTCGAGGCGGCAGTGGCCAGGGCGCAGGAACTTGCGGGGGACCGCATCGTCGAGGTCGCCGCCGGTGACGTCGGCGGCCAGGCGCTCGCCGCGGGCCTGGTCGACGAGGTACGCATGGACGTCGTACCCGTCGTGTTCGGGTCTGGCAAGCGCTTCTTCGGGTCGGTCGACGCGCAGCACCTGCTGGAGGATCCGGACGTCGTGCTCCCGGGCGAGCGGGTGCTTCACCTGCGGTACCGGGTGCGCCGCTGACCGAGCGCGAACGCGGCGTCCGATCCCCGCCGGACAGACGGCCCGACGTCGACCAGGCTTCCTCCCGTGAACAACGCACTCGACGGCAAGGTAGCTCTCGTCACCGGTGGTGGCCGTGGCATCGGCGCGGCGGTGGACCGGGCGGCCGGGGAACTGGGCCGGTTGGACATCCTGGTCAACAACGCGGGCGCGTTCCTGCTCGGACAACTGGAGCAGCTGAGTCTCGACGAGTTCGAGCAGACAGTCGCGGTGAACGTCCGGGCACCGTTCGTCGCCTCGCAGGCCGCGGTGCGCCACATGTCGGCGGGCGGGCGGATCGTCAACATCGGCAGCAACACGGCCGAGCGGGCGGTCTTCCCGGGCTTCTCGCTCTACGCGATGAGCAAGACCGCCCTGATCGGTCTGACCAAGGCGCTCGGGCGCGAACTCGGCGGTCGAGCGATCACCGTGAACCTGGTGAACCCCGGTGCCACGGACACCGAACTGAACCCGGCCGACGGCCCGAACGCGGACACGATCAACGGGTTCACCGCCCTCGGCCACTACGCGCAGCCGGCCGACGTGGCCGCCGCGGTGGCGTTCCTCGCCGGCCCGGACGGGCGTTACGTCACCGGCGCGACTGTGAACGTCGACGGCGGATTCACCATCTGACCATCGGGAACGGCCAGGGCGATGCCGCTGCCCCGGGCACTGCCGGAGGGCGAGGTGGTCGTCCACGACGTGCTAGCCGACCGGGCAGCCGGCTACGAACACCGGGACGGGGTACGCGCCGGAGACGTCGCGCTGACCCGCGAGGCCGGGCTCTGGCTCGGGCGTGACCAGGCGTGCATCGTCGTGGACCGGCTGCCCGGGTCGGCGGCGTTTCCGCGCCCGTCGGCATCGGCGCGGCTGTTCACGCTCGCCCCCGGGCAGGTCGGCCGCTACCGGGCCAACTTCCGGTTCACCGGCTGCGGGTGCGATCCGAGCTGGTACTACGAGGAGTGGCTGGTGCACGTCGGACACGGTGCGGTGGCATCCTTCGGCGCGCCGGACCGCGACGTCGACCACCGCGTGCACCTGTACGGGTAGGCGTCAGCTGTCGAACCAGACGACGAGTCGTACGTTGTCCTCGCCGTGCCGTTCGGCCAGCTCGCGCATGCCTTCCAGCACCGCGCGCAGCGCCGGGTCACGCTGCAGCGCATCGCTGTTGGACAGGCGCTCCACCCGCCACATCACGTTTCCCGAGCGCCATTCGGTGCCCTCCGGGTAAGTGCTGCCCCGGTGATCCGCGTGCTCGCCGGCTACCTCGCGCCAGGCTCGCCCGTGCCGGGTGGCCTTGCTCCGGTAGCGCGGTCCCTCAGCGGTCAGGTCGTACACGTGGATCCGGTCGTCCACCCGGGGCGATGGCGCGCTCCAGTCGATGCGTGCCACCTCCGCCCACGACACCCAGGTGGGGTCGTGATGGCGTTCGGTGAAGTGACGAGCGCGCAGGCTCGCGCTGACGTCGTCCGGCAGGCCACGGCCGGGCGCGACCGGCTCGAACCCGGCGAAGTTGCGCACACCGAACAGCAGGCCGAAGGCGTCGTAGTTGGTGGAGACCTCCCGCAGGCTGATGTCGGTCAGCTCCCACGGCGAACCCGTACCGTGCGGCCGGATCTCCACCCCACCCCAGATGTCGGTACTCACGTCGCTCCACCCCCGCAGCCGAGACGCTTCGGTGTCCGCCACGACCATCGCACCCGGCGGCAAGGCGCCGCAGCCCGGACCTGACTGCTGCGGGGCGGCGCGGTGGCTAGGCTGTGCCGGTGCGGAAGGCGGGGTCCCGGGGTGACCGTCATGGTTGACGCGGACGACGTGCGTCGGGTGGCGTTGTCGCTGCCCGACGTGGTCGAGATCGACAGTGACGGCTTCGACTTCCGGGTCGCCGGCAAGGGGTTCGCCTGGGCCTATCCGGAACGCACGCCCGGGAAGCCGCGGCGCATCCGCACCGACATCGCCGTGCTGTACGTGGGCGACGAGGCGGAGAAACAGGCCCTGCTCCTCGGCGAGCCCGACCTCTTCTTCACCACCCCCGCGTACGACGGGTTGCCCCTGGTCATGCTGCGGCTGGCGCGCGTCGGCGTCGAGCGTCTGACGGAACTGGTCACCGACGCGTGGCGGATGCGTGCCCCCGGCTCGCTCACCGGTGAACCCGGCGCGTGACCCCGCACGCTATCCGTCGAGGATCTGCTCCCGGAGGATGTCCGCGTGCCCGCAGTGCTGGGCGAGCTCGCGCAGGACGTGGAGATACACCCAGCGCAGCGGAAGCGGCCCCCGTCGGTGCCCGGTGAGCATGTCGTCCAGACCTCGCGTGGAGGTCGCCCGGCGTGACGCGTCCCGAGCGTCGCGGTAGGCCTGCCGGACCCCGGCGATCGTGTCGCCGTCGTCGAGGAGGAACGAGTCCTCCGACCGCTCCGGGATGCCGATCTCGGCGCGAGACCGACCCGTGACGGCTTCGTCGAACCAGACCTTCTCGACGAAGGTGGCGTGCTTCACCAGACCCAGCAGCGTGGTGCGGGAGGCCACCAACGATCGGCGCGCCTGTTCCTCGGTCAGTCCGTCCAGGCAGCGGTCGAGCGCGTCGCGGTGTTCGTCGAGAAACGCCTCGAACTGGGCCTGGACCGGCTGCGCGACGACTTCGGCGGAGAAGGTGGGCGGGAAGGACGGCATGGACGCAGCATTCCAGATCGGCGGCCGGATGAGCGCGGGGTGCATCAGGCGGGTCGCTGACGAACCGCGACGATCTCGGCGTGGTGAGCGACCGCCCAGTCGGCCAGCGCGGAAAGCGGCTCCAGAAGGCTGACACCGAGTGGCGTCAGCCGGTACTCGACGCCCGGCGGCACCGTCGGAAACACCTCACGCTCGACCAGGCCGTCGCTTTCCAGCGCACGCAGTGTCCGGCTGAGCATGCGCGGGCTGATGCCCTCCACGGCGCGGTGCAACTCGTTGAACCGGTGCGGATGCCGGCCGAGCAGGGTGATCAGCAACAGCGTCCACTTGTCGCTCACCCGCCGCAGCAGGTCGGTGACCGGACAGCGGTCGTACTCGCCGGCCGGAACCGGCACCGGCAGCCGATGATCGAGCAGCGAGGCACTCACATCGGTGTCACCTGTGGACATGAAAGTGCCTTCTTTCGCCTCCGCCGGCCTGCTGCCCAGGATGGGGCAGGTCGATGAGCACACGATAAGGGGGCGACGTGGGCGTCGTGGTGGTCAGTGGCGGCACGAACGGAATGGGGCGTGCGTTCGCCCTGGGGCGGGCCGAACGTGGCGACCGCGTCCTGGTGCTCGGCCGCAACCGTGCACGTGGCGAAGCGATGGCCGGCGGCCTGATCGCCTTCCTTCCCGTCGACCTGTCCAGCACGGCCGAGACGCGGCAGGTCATCGAGCACATCCTCGGCGAGCACCAGGTCGTGGACGCGTTGACGCTGTTCGCCAATGCGGTGACGCCGCGTCGCATCGAGACGGTGGAGGGACTGGAGCGTACGTTCGCGCTCTACTACGTCAGCCGCTACCTGCTCAGTTTCGGTCTGCGGCCGGCCCTGGACCGGGCGACCCGGCCGGTGATCGTGAACGTCGCCGGTGTCGGGGTCACGAGAGGCGAGGTGCGCTGGGCCGATCCGCAGATGAGGGAGGGCTACTCGGCCGTCGCCGCCCAGTTGCAGGCCGGGCGGGCCAACGACCTGCTCGGCGTGGGCTTCGCCCAGCGGTCCGGCAGCCGCGCCCGATACGTGCTCTACCATCCCGGGTTCACCAGGAGCGGTGACCGTAGCGCGCTCCCGTTCGTGGTAAGGGGGCTGCTCGCGGTGGCGGCGGCGGTCGCCGCCCGGTCCGTCGCGGACGCGGTGGCGCCGATTCACCGGTTCCTGGACGCGCCGCCGACCGCGCCGGTGACCGCCGTCGACCGGGGGAAGCAACTTCCGCCCGGTTTCCCGACCCTCGACCCTCATGACGCCGAGCGGTTGATAGACCTCACGGAGAGGCTGCTGCGGTGAGGCGCCGCGCCGACGCTACGGCCGGAAGTAGTCGGACATCATGCTGCTGACCCACTCCGGCTGCCGGACGTCCGTGGGGACGAACTCCACCAGCACCGGCTTCAGGTCGATGACCGGCGTGCCGGACACCGCGTCGAGGCCCACCACCGTCAGTTCCCGGCCGTGGACCGAATCGATGCGGCAGCACGTCACGCCGATCCGGTTCGGCCGACGGGGACCACGGCCGGCGAACACGCCCATCGGCGGCAGGTCGGCCCGGCCCCGGTAGGGACGGGGTTCGCGGTGGTCGCCGCCGTCCGGGAACCGGTCGAAGACGAACACGACCTCCACGTGCGAGAACTCCTCCAGGCCCTGCAGGCACGCCTCGCCGAAACGCTCGTCGACGACGATCGTGCTGCGAACGGCGCCCCAGTTGTCGCTGTGCTGGATGTCCGTCCGGTCGTTGCGGACCGTGCCGATGGGGGTGATCTCGAAGCTGGGCATGCCCGGAGAGTAGTTCCGCGTGGCTCGTCACGGGGGTCCACGAGCCGGGCCACCGGCGCTAGGCTCATGATCATGGACGTTCTCCGATACGCGGCGTTCACCGCAGACCCGGCCGGCGGCAACCCGGCCGGTGTCGTGCTCGACGCCACCGGGGTGGATGACGCGGAGATGCAGCAGGTGGCGGCGCAGGTCGGCTACTCCGAGACGGCGTTCCTCCTGCCCGGCGAGGGCGGGCGGTTCACGGTGCGCTACTTCAGCCCGAAGGCGGAAGTGCCGTTCTGCGGGCACGCGACGATCGCGTCCGCGGTCGCGTTCGCCGAGCGGCACGGCCCCGGCGCGCTGCACCTGGACACCCGCGCCGGACTGGTCGAGGTCGCCACGAGCGCGCAGGCCGACGGCACCACCACCGCCACGCTCACCAGCGTCGCGCCGCGCACCGTACCGCTGGGCGCGGACGACCTGGCGGCGCTGCTCGCCGCGTTGCGCTGGTCGCCGGACGATCTCGACGCGACGCTGCCGCCGCGTGTCGCGTACGCCGGGGCCTGGCATCCGATCGTGGCCGCCGCGACCCGGCAGCGCCTGGCGGACCTGGACTACGACATGGCGGCGCTGAGCGCGCTCATGGCCGAGCGGGACTGGACGACGATCGACCTGGTGCATCGCGAGTCCCCGCTGGTGTTCCACGCGCGCAATCCGTTCCCGCCCGGCGGCGTGGTCGAGGATGCCGCGACCGGCGCGGCGGCCGCCGCGTTCGGCGGTTACCTGCGCGAGATGGGCCTGGTGCGGCCGCCCGCCACAGTCACCGTGCGGCAGGGCGAGGACATGGGCCGCCCGAGCCTGCTCACCGTCGGCATCCCCGCCGATCCCGGCGCCGGGATCGCGGTGACCGGCACCGCCGTGCCCATTCCACCCGCTGAGGCGGCCCGGTGAGGCCGGACCACTACGACGGCTTCGCCGAGCGGTACGCCGCGGAGAACGAGTCCAGCCTGTTCAACGCCTACTACGAGCGGCCCGCGATGCTGGAACTCGCCGGGGACGTGCGGGGCCGGCGGATCCTCGACGCGGGCTGTGGCACCGCCCCGCTGTCCGAGGCGCTCGCCGCGCGCGGGGCCGTCGTGACCGGCTTCGACGGCAGCCCGGCGATGGTGGAGCTGGCCCGCGAGCGGCTCGGCGGGGACGCGACGCTGCTGGTGGCCGACCTGGGCGCGCCGCTGCCGCTCGCCGACGGCGCGTTCGACGACGTGATCGTGTCGCTGGTGCTGCACTACTTGGAGGACTGGACCGCGCCGTTGGCCGAGCTGCGCCGTGTGCTGCGTCCCGGCGGCCGGCTCCTGGTGTCGGTGAACCATCCGATCGGGTACGAGGTGGCGTTCCCGGACGCCGACTACTTCGCCGTCGCGAGCTGGTCAGAGGAGTACGACTTCGACGGGCAGCGCGCCACGCTCACCTACTGGCACCGGCCGCTGCACGCGATGACGGCGGCGTTCACCGACGCGGGTTTCCGGCTCTCGGTGATCAGCGAACCGCCGTTCTCGCCCGACACGCCGCGCGAGCTGCTGCCCCCGGAACTCGACGGCCGTACGGCCTTCCTCTGCTTCATCTTCTTCGTTCTCGAAGCGCACTGAATCCGAGCGGCGCATAACGTCGAGCGGCGTATAACGTCGGATCCGGGTCGGCTCGTTCGTAGGACGGGTGAGAGGCGGCCGGACCGGCCGCCCGGACAAGGGAGTCATGGCATGCCGCGGTACCTGATCTCGTTCAACGACGGCGCGATGGACCACATCCCCGCGGAGGAGATCCCCCAGGTGGGCAAGGACGCGCACGCGGTCATCCAGGAGGCCGTGAACGCTGGCGTGTTCGTGTACGGCACCGGGCTCGAACGCCAGCAGGCCAGCATCGTGGACACGGACGGGGTGGTCACCGACGGGCCGTTCCCGGAGACCAAGGAGGTCATCGGCGGGTTCGTGGTCCTCGACGTGGCCTCACGCGACGAGGCGCTGAAGTGGGCCGCCAAGATCGCCGTTTCGTGCCGCTGCGCCCAGGAGGTCCGGGAGGTCATGCCCGACCCCGAGACGGAGGCGATGCTCCGCGCGGCGGGCCGCTGACCGGTCCGATGTCGACGCGACGACGGTGGGCGGGGCACCCGGACGGAGGCCATGCCTACCATGATCGCTAGCCTCGTGCGGTGAAACGTGAACTCGCCGCGCTCTCCCTGCTGTTCGTCGTCTCCGCGTGTGCGCCCTCGGAACCCACGCCGTCGACGTCCGCCACCCCGTCGTCGTCCGCGTCGGCCTCGGCCGCTCCTCGGGCCGGCTCGACCGCGCCCGCGGACAAGGTCGCGGCCGGTGCGTGCAACATGGTGGCCCGGGTGGTCGAGCAGCAGGACGTCCGCTTCACCTCGAACTCGCCGATCGCCATGCGTGCCCGCAAGGCGGCCGACCCGGGCGTCCGGGACGCCGGCGAACGGCTGGCGGTGGCGGCGAAGGAATCCGGGGACATGTTCGTCCGCAACGGCCCGAACGAGGACACCGGCCCGGTCGACGCCCGTATGGCCGAGGCGCAGCGCGGGCTCCTGTCCGCGTGCACGGCGCTGTTCGGGCCGCAGCCGTGGCCGTTCGCCCCGTCGCCGACACCGACCACCTGAGCCGCGGCGCTGATGCCGGCTCATGCCGGGCCGGCGGCCCCGGCGATGGCGAGTGTGTGCTGATATTCGCGCCAGTGGGCCAGCTTGCCGTCCCGGGTCCGCAACACCCCGATGAACGGCGCGGACGCGGTCACCCCGGTCACCGTGTGCGTGCCGACGAGCTCGTACTCGACCACGATCACCTCGGGATCGGCGGTCTCGTGTACGACCACGCCGCGGCACTCGTCGAACCGCACCGGGAACGACGCCCGGCCCGCTCGCGTGTACTCGAGAACGGACTGCTTCCCCTCGGTGCGGGTCGGGTGGCCGGGCGCGGCGAAGGGCGTCTCGATCACCACGTCGTCGGCCAGCGAATCGGCCTCGAAGGTGGGCAGGTTCGCCAGCCACTTGGCGCGCATGCTCTCGAAGATCTGCTGTGGTGTCACGTCGGCCTCCGCGATAATGAGTCATGACTCGACTTGTGGCTCCGAGAATAATGAGTGGAGACTCACTTTGGTAGAGGGTCCGCCCCTGCGCGCCGACGCGCAACGCAACCGGGCACGCATCCTGGACGCCGCCGAGGCGGTCTTCGCCGAGTTCGGCGCCCGCGCCTCCACCGAGGAGGTGGCCCGCCGGGCCGGCGTTGCCATCGGCACGGTCTTCCGTCATTTCCCCACCAAGGAGGACCTGCTCGCGGCGCTCATGAAGCGACTGCTCGCACAGCTCACCGAGGAGGCGGGACGACACGACCTCTTCGGTTTCTTCAGACACACTGTGGCCCAGGCCGCCGCGAAGAAGACGGCAGTCGAACTGCTCGCCGGATCCGGCGTGGACATCCGGCTCCCGGATGCGGTAGGTCACCTGGAGGAGGCGATGGGCAGGCTGCTGCAACAGGCCCAGGCCGACGGAACCGTCGCCGACTCGGTACGGCTACCCGAGGTGATGGCGCTGCTCACCGGCATGTGCCAGGGCGCGCTGCACGGCGGATGGGACGAGCACCTGCAAGCCCGGGCGCTGGCGGTCGTCTTCGCCGGCTTCGAGCGCGGCTGACGGTCCGGGATCACACCGCGATAAACCGGTTGGCCCGTCCGGCGAGCGCTGTTACCTTGCCGGTGGCCGTGCCGGAGAACGAGGGAGGTGGTACCCGTGACCGCAGTATCGACATGGGTGCTCCCCTCGGGGGTCACGGCCGGGCGATAGGTCGTCCGGGAGCGCCGTCGCACTCCCGAAAGGCACGACCATGCGCTTCACCTCCGAACAGCGCCTCGCCGACGGCGTCCGCGAACGCGAGTTCACCCTCGGCGAGATCCCGGGCATCCTGTGGACGCCCGCCTCCACGTCGGCGCCGGCCCCGCTGATCCTGCTCGGCCACCCCGGCGGACTGCGCCGGATGTATCCCCGCCTGGCGGCCCGGGCGCAGGGCTGCGTCGAACAGGGCTTCGCCGCCGCCACCATCGAACTGCCCGGCGGTGGCGACCGGCCCGCGTCCGCCGCCGCCGAGCAGGCCCGCGCCGACCTGCGCCGGGCACTGGCAGCCGGCGAGCGGGTCGCCGACGAGGTGGTCGACCGGCTCGTCCTGCCGCTGGTGGAGGAGGCGGTACCGGAGTGCCGGGCCGCGCTGGACGCACTCCTCGCGCTGCCCGAGGTCGGCGGCCCGGTCGGGTACGCCGGCGGGGTGATCTCGATCGGCGTACGGCTGGCGGTGGTCGAACCGCGCATCGTGGCCGCGCTCCTGTTCGCCGGGAGCTTCGTGCCGCGCGCCATCATCGAGGAGGCGCGGCGGGTCACCATTCCGCTGCACGTCCTGTTGCAGTGGGACGACGAGGGCAACGACCGGCGGATGGCGCTGGACCTGTTCGACGCCTTCGGCTCGCCGGAGAAGACGCTGCACGCCAACATGGGCGGGCACACCGGCGTGCCGTGGTTCGAGGGGGACGCCGCGAACCGGTTCTTCGCCCGGCACCTGAAGGCGGGCCCGCCGGTGGCGGCCTCGGCGGATCCGGGGGAGGGGACGCCGTCCGGTCCGTAGGGTGATCGCATGGCGCCCGTGACCGGACTGGACCACGTCGTCATCGCCGTGTCCGACTGGCGGGCCGCCACCGACTTCTATCGCGACGTCGTCGGCGCCGAGGTGATCGGCGTCGGCGGCGACCGCGTCGCCTTCCGGATCGGCCGCCACCGGTTGAGCGTGCACGGGCCGGGTCTCGACCTCGGCGGCAACGTGGCCCGGATTCCCGTCCGTCCGGGCAACAGCGACATCTGTTTCGTCTGGGCCGGGCCGATCGAGGAGGCGGTGGCGCACCTGCGGCGGCACGACGTCGAGGTGGAGACGGGACCGGTCCGGCGGGTCGGCGCCGGTGGCACCGGGACGAGCGTCTACTTCCGCGACCCGGACGGAAGCCTGCTGGAGTTCATCTCCTACCAGGAGAGGCCGTGACCGGTCAGAGCGGTGACACCACCAGCTCGACGTGCCGGGCCTCCGTCGCGTCGTCCACGGCGAACTGCAGCAGCCAGCGGCCCGGCGCCAACTCGATCTCGTCGTTGTCGTCGGCGTCGCCGACGTAGAGCCGCCCGGACGGGACGTCCAGTGTCACCTCGTGCGGGTGCCCCGTGACGCGCTGCGACGTCACCCGGATGTCGAGGGTGACATCTGCCTCTCCCTCGTCCGCCACGGCGGCGGAGGCGACCACGACCGCGACGTGGTGCGTCGTGGCGAACACCGGCGCGTCCCCGGCGTGGAAGTCGATGTCGAAGTCGGTCTCGCAGAGGGCGTCGCTGAGGTAGACGGCACCCCAGTGGTATGGGCGGACCCGGCGTACGCGTCGGTCGTCGGTCACGCGAGCCCGCCGACCGGCGGCGCCCAGGTCGGGCGCGGGATCAGACAGAACGGGTGACCGGCCGGGTCGGCGTACACGTGGTCGCCCGCCAGCCGCCGCGCGCCCAGCGCGAGCACCGCCGTACCCACCGCCTCCTGGTCGTCGACCATCACGTCGAGGTGCATCTGCTGCGGCACCGCCGGATCCGGCCACGTCGGCGCAACCAGGTCGGCGACGCGCTGGAACGCCAGCCCGGACGCCGCCGTACCGGCCGACACCACGGCGAAGTCGTCGTCCGCGTACGTGACCGGGTCGCCCAGGACCGCGCTCCAGAAGCGGGCCTCGGTCATCGGATCCGGGCAGTCGACGATCAGGTGGTGGAGTCTGCCGAGCGGCATCGCGATCGCCTCGTCAGCTCAGCCGCAGGTCGTGTTCGGCGAGGGCCGCCTCGATGACGCCCAGCGCCTTCGGTCCCATGCCGTGCAGGCGGGCCAGCTCCGCGCGCGGTACACCGGCGAGCCGGCGCAGCGTGGTGTAGCCGGCCGCGGTCAGCGCCCGGGTGGCCGGCGCGCTGATCTTCGGCAGACTGTCCAGGGACGACGTCATCGCCCGATGCTAGACCGCCACGGTGCGGCTCGCCTGCCCGTCCTTCGGCCCGTCAGGGACGGAATGGGGGAAAGACCCGACGGGCATATCGGGGCGTTTCCGTATGGGACTCGGGTGGGACGCCGCTGAAGAATCGACAGGCATCCAAGACACCGGGAGGTGCCGTGTTCCGACGTACCGTGGCCGTCGCTCTGGCCGCGCTCACCGTCCTGGCGGGACTGCCCGGCGCGGCGCGCGCCGGGCTTCCGCCGCAGCGGCTCGTGTGGAGCGAGTGCGCCGACGACCTGCCGGACGTCCCGCCGGATGAACGCGTGCGGTGCGCCCGGCTGCGGGTGCCGGTGGACTGGGCCCGGCCGAACGGCCCGACGTTCGATCTCGCAGTGGCACGCCGGCTGGCGCGAACGCCGGAGCGGGTGGGCACGCTGGTGTTCGGGCCGGGAGGCCCCGGCGACTCGGGGGTGGAACGGATCCGCAAGGGCGACCGGTTCAGCGACGAGTTGCAGGACCGGTTCGATCTGGTCAGTTTCGACCCGCGTACCGTGGCCCGCACCGCCGCGCCGGTCTGCGCCCCGGATCCGGCGCTGCGCAAGCCGGCCGTCCCGCTGACCGGTCAGGCCGACTTCGACGCCGCGGTGGCCTACAACCAGGCGCTGTGGCGCAGGTGCCGTCCGACCAGCCCGGTGTTCGACCATGCCGACACGCTGAGCACGGCCCGGGACCTCGACGCGTTGCGGCGGGCGCTGGGGGAGCGGCGGCTGTCCTTCCACGGCAGCTCGTACGGCACGCTGCTGGGCCAGCAGTACGCCGAGCGGTACCCCGGCCGCGTGCGGGCTGTCGTGCTGGAGGGCGTGTTCGACCACAGCCTCGACGTGCGCTCCTTCGTGCGGACGCAGGCCGCCGCGTTGCAGGACTCGTTCGACGAGTTCGTGTCCTGGTGCGACAGGTCGCCGGAGTGCGTGCTCCACGCACGCGACGTGCGGGCGGTCTGGGCGCAGGCGCTGGCCCGCGCGGACCGGGGCGAGTACGCCCCCCGTACCGCCTTCGACGTCACCGCTGTGGCGCTCGGCCTGCTCGCCGGTCCGCGTTGGCCGCAACTCGCGGTGATCGTGCGGGACATGGCCGCCGGTACGCCGCCACCGGAGGTGAATCTCCCGGTCTCCGTCGCGGCGTTCTGCGCGGACTGGCCGGCGCAGGTAAGCGACTACGCCGCGTACGCCGGCGTGGTCCGGGACGCCCGGGCCGTCGCCCCGGACGTCCGGTACGGCGCCGGCCTGCTGGCCGTGCAGACGTGCCTGGGCTGGCCGTCCCCGGTCCGCAACCCGCCGCACGAGCTGAACGTGCACACCCGCACGCCGCTGCTGCTGCTCAACGCCCGGCACGATCCCCGGACCGGCTACGCCTGGGCCGTGAACGTCGCCCGGCAACTCGGCCGGCACGGACGCCTGGTCACCTACGAGGGCTGGGGCCACGGCACCTACCAGCGCACCGACTGCACGACCGCGGTGGTGGACCGGTACCTCGTCGACCTGACCGTGCCCGCCCCGGGCACACGATGCCCGGCGAGCTGACCGCTGCGGGACCGCCGGTGCGGCAGGTTGACGCGACCGCCGGACAGGCCGGCGACGCAACACGTACAGCCGATCAGAACCTCGTCAACGGTCGCCGAGCAGTCCGCGTCCGGCCATGAAGGCGCGCAGCGTCCCGGCGTCCTCGGCGGACATCAGCCACCGGGGGATCACCGTGGCCGGCATCCGTCCCACGTACACGATCCAGAAATCCGGGGTCTCGGTGACCCGCTCGACGCCGTCCCAGGCGATGCCGCCGGACTCCGAACCGCTGCGCATCATGATGTTGCGGTCGTCGATGTCGTAGCCGCCCTCGACCGCGTAGCCGCCGGACCGGCGTCGGGCCCGCCACCGCACCCACGGCGCGTACAGCATCGACAGCACGCCGGCCACGATCAACGCGGTCCACAGCGACGCGAAGCGGCCACCCCGCTCCGACGCCTGCGAGGCGATCCAGCCGATCACCCCGATCGCGGCGAGGGCCGCGCCGATGTAGCCGAAGCGGCGCAGCCGGGCGGCGGCCAGCGCGGCGGCCACGCGGGCCGGATAGGCGGGGTCGGCCGGTACGGCGAAACGGATCTGCACGCCCGAACGATAGTGCCCCGCCCGCCTGTCCCGAGCCGGACCCGCGTAGCGCGACGGTCAGATCCGGCGCAGCACCAGCGTCACGAACCCCAGCACGCCGCGGTATCCGCGCAGCCACTGGTCCCGGTGCTCCCGGGCGGTGGCGAGCGCGCCGGCGGCATCCGGGTGACCCGGGTTGTCCAGTGCCCACTCGGTCAGCGAACCGGTCCACGACCACTCGTAGTCGTCCCACTCGGCGGCGTCGCTGACGTGCGCGTACACCGGGGTCCAGCCGGCCTGCTCGGCGGCCGCGACCAGACCGGCGAGGTCGGTGTGGTCGTCGGGTTTCGCGCCCAGCGCCGCCAGCGCCTGCGGCGTCGGCGGCACCTGCCAGAATCCCTCGCCCACCATCAGGACGCCGTCGGCGTTCACGTGCCGGCCGGCCAGTTCCAGCGTCTCGCCGAACCCGCCGAACGCGTGCGTCGACCCGACGCAGAGCACCAGGTCGTAGTCGCCGTCCGGCACGTACGACCGGGCGTCGCGCTCGTGCAGCGTGAGCCGGTCGGCGAGGCCGCGCACGGCGGCGGCCTCCGTGGCGCGTTCCAGCGCGTACGGGTTGAGGTCCACGCCGTCGGCGTGCCCGTCCGGGTGGTGCGCGAGGGCCTGTAACGCCCAGGCGGCCTCCCCGCAGCCCAGGTCGAGGATCCGGGCCGCCGGCCGGCGACCGGCCCGGCGCAGCAGCCGGTTGACGTTGACGCCGGAGAGCGGCGCCGCGATCGGGTGGTGCGAGTGCGCGATGCTGCTGAGCCGTTGACGGTCCATCGCCGCAGTCAACACGAGCACAGCCGGATTGTCGTGCCGGTCAGGCGCGGCAGATGATCGTCGCGTCGTCGGTGGCGACGCCCCCGGTTGCCTCCGCCGCCCGAACCCGGGCGATGACCTCGGCCGGGCCGGCGGTCTCCAGCAGGCGCAACAGCCCCGGCCAGTCGGTCAGGCCGAACGTGTCCACGAGACGGCTCGCGCCGTTGCTGAGCAGCGCCGCGCCGGTCACGTCGTGGGCCGGGCACTCGCCGGTGACCGCCTCGGCCACCACCGCCGGATCGTCCTTGGCGACCCAGAAGCCGCCGGGGCTGTTGCGGCGGGACCGCAGCTCCATCAGCAGCCGCCGGTACTCGTCGCCGCCCTCCGGCACGTCCTTCAGCCGCTCCTCGAAGGCTCGGGCGATCACCACCTCACGCGGATCGTGGGCGACGACGGGATCACCGGCCGCCCGGCCGACCAGCGCGACCGCGTCACCGAGGACCAGGTGCTCGACGGTCCCGCCGGAGAACCGCAGCATCGCCACCGCGGCGAACGGGCTGATCGGGTGCGCGACGTCGCAGGTGTCGCGGTGCTGGTCGGTGACCCGCTCGATGCCCTCGGCCAGCACGTCGCGCAGGCTCCCCTCCTGCGCCAGCGCGCCGAGCAGCGCACCGCCGAGGCGGGTCGCGTACCAGGCGATGCCGTGACGGCAGACCTCGTCCGCGCCCGCGATGCCGCCCGCGCCGTCGACCAGGACCAGGCCGCAGGGTACGGCGCCGGCGAAATCCTCATTGGTACGGCCGGGATGTCCCGCGTCGGTCGCCATCGCTACCCGCATGCGCCTCATCATGCCCGGGCCGACCGGAACGCGATGTCCCTCGCGGCTTGATCTGAAGCGTGGTTGAGGTCCTAGCGTCGTGCTCACCCGACCACCGCCGGAGGTAGAGCATCATGACCACACAGCACCTGTCCGACGCCGAACTCGCTGGCCAGCCGGCCGCCTACTGGACGGGCGTCGCGTACGAGTCGCTCATCGCCTTCACCCGGGCCCAGCACGCCACGCACGGCTTCACCCAGCCCCAGTTCTGGCTGCTGCGCAACCTGTCCCCGAACGACCTCCTGCCCGGCGGCGGCGGACTGACCGTCCCCGAACTGCGACACGCGATGCGCTCGTATCTACGGGCCGAGGACGACCTGGACGCCGAGGCGGAGGTGCTCCGGGAACGCGGCTGGCTGACCCGCGACGCGGACGGCCGGCTACGGATCACCGAGGCGGGGGAGGACGCCCGGCTCCGCCTCAAGCAGCACGCGCCGGGGATCCGGGCCCGCATCCACGACGGCGTCGACGACGCCGACTACGTCACCACCCTCAAGGTGCTCCGGCGGATGATCCGCAACACCGGCGGCGCCGTGTAGCGCCGGGGCCCGGCTCAGGACGCCCGAAGCCTGCGGATCGCCAGGCGGGCCCCCTGATGGAGCAGCACGCCGGCACCGGTGTTCGCGGCGGCGAGCACGGCCGCGCCGAGCAGCCCCGCGCCGACGTCCGTCACGCCGGTCGCGACCAGCAGGACCGGCCAGCCCAGCGCGGCGGCGACGAGCGACAACCGCCACCAGCGTCCGAGGAGAAGCCCGAGCAGGATCAGCAACGGGATCATCGCGGGCGACCTCCCACCGTCGGCTCGTTCGAGCGTACGCCCGGTCAGACCCGCCGGTCGCCGAGTACCACAGCGCCCACCAACCCCCGGCGCTCGTGCTGTGGGACCGGCACGACGCCTACTTCGACGTGGACGAGGTGCTCGCGCAGCATCGCGCGCTGGACCGGATGGACGCGCACCTCTTCAACGGCGGCCACCTGCTGGTGGAGACCCACGCGGCCGAGTGCGCCGCGCTCCTGCGCGCGTTCGTCCGGGACCACTCGTGAGCCGGGACGCGGGTCACGGCGTGGCCGGCGGCTTCGCCTTCTGCGGGTGGAACGTCTCGTGGCGGGCCAGCATGGCGACGAACTCACCGATCTTGCGTTCCCGGGTCTCCGCGCGCTTGACCGCGTTCAGCCGGTGGATGAGCGCGAACCTGTTGGCGCTGGTGAGGACGTCGAGCATGGCTTGGGCGGCGGGCTCGGCGGCGACGGCGGCGAGCAGGTCGGCCGGCAGCTCGGCCTCCGACGGAGGAGCGTACGCCGCCGCCCACCGGCCGTCCGCCTTCGCGGCCTCCACCGCCGCGCGGCCGGCGGGTGTCATCCGCCCCTGCTCCTCCAGCCGGGCCACGTGCGCGACGTTGCGCTGCGACCAGGAGCTGCGGGCCCGGCGCGGGGTGAACCGGATCCAGGAGCTCTCGTGGTCACGCTTGCGGGCCTGCCCGTCGATCCAGCCGAAGCACAACGCCTCGTCGACCGCCTGCTGCCAGGTCAGTGTGGTGAGCGTGCCGCCCTTGCGGGTCAGGGCGAGCCAGACGCCGGGCGACGTGTCGTGGTGGGCGGACAACCACGCGCGCAGCGCCTCCGCGTCGGGCACGATCAGCTCGTCCAGCTCGGCGGTTCCCATGGCCGGAAGGCTATGCCACGGGTACGACGTTAAGGCCGGGCGTGCGGCTCAGCCGCCTGCTGCTCGCCGTCGGGCGACGGATCGGCCGCCCGCCGCAGCCGCCGTCCGGCCACCAGCAAAGCCACGCCTGCGCTGGTGAGCCCCGCGCCCATCAGCCCGCCCGCGACCCCCGCCGCCGGATCGCCCTCACGGAACGCGTACGCCACGGCCGCGGTCAGGATCGGCGCACCGAGGGAGATCGCCATCCACCCGCCGAGGATGTCCTCCTTGTCGGCGAAGGCGTCCGTACTGATCAGGAAGATCAGGATCATGGCAGCGGCGAGGCCGACGAGTAACAACGCCGCGAGGATCAGCGCCGGGTCGCGGGGGAGCAGCCCGGCGGCCGCGGCGAGCACGTAGATGATCGCCGCCGCGATGAGGTTCGCGAGCACGTTCGTCATCACGTTCGCAACGAACCTCCGCAGCCCGCCACGCCCGGTGCCGGCCGGCGCCGTCACGACGTCCGCGAATCGTGCGACCGGCGGGCCGCCAGCAACTCGTCCAGGTGCGCCTCGCTCCACGACCGGGCGGCCGCGACCAGCGTCAGCAGGCTTCGCCCCAGCGGCGTCAGCGCGTACTCCACGCGCGGCGGGTTCTCGTCGTAGGCGGTCCGCGTGACCAGCCCGTCGCGTTCCATCGCCCGCAACGTCTCGGCCAGCACCTTCGGCGTGATCGTGCGCAGCGGCGCCCGCAACTCGGTGAACCGGCGCGGCCCGTGCTCCAGGCACAGCACCACCATCGCGGTCCACTTGTCGCCGATCTGCAACGGCATCATCCGCGACGGACAGGCGGGGTGGAACATGTCCGGATCGAGCGGCGTCACCGCCCGAGCGTAACCCGGTACCGTTGCGGTAACCGGCACCCCGCGTCCTACCGTCGCGCCATGACCAGCATCGCCGTCTTCGGCGCGGGCGGCCGGGCCGGCCGCGCCGTCACCGCCGAGGCCCACCGCCGCGGCCACCGCGTCACCGCCGTCGTCCGCGACCCCGCCCGCCATCCCGACCTCACCTCCGCGGTACGCGGCGACGTCACCGACCCGGAGACGGTCACCTCCATCGGGTACGGGCACGACGCCGTCGTCCACGCGGTCAGCCCGGCGTCCGGGCCGGACGCGCTCGCCGCCGCCGGCCTCGATCCGGACTTCTTCGTCCGGGCAGCCGACGCGCTGCTGCACGGCCTGGCCCGCGCGGACGTGCCCCGGCTCGTGGCGATCGGCCTGTTCGCCACCCTGATCGACGCGCACGGCCGGCCCCTCTACGACGACCCGGCCGTGCTGCCCGCCGAGCTGCGGCCGTTCGCGCTCAGCCACGCCGCCGGCCTGGACCGGCTCCGCGCGGCGGACACCACAGTCGACTGGCTGGTGCTCACCCCACCCGCCGCGCTGGACGTGGCCGGCACCCGCACCGGCCGGTACCGCCTCGGCGGCGAGCGCGCCCCGGCGTCGGCGCCCCTGTCGTACGCCGATCTGGCGGTGGCGGTGGTCGACGAGATCGAGTCGCCGCGCCACCATCGGACGCGGGTCTCCGTGACCGGTGACGCCCCGGCCTAGCCGCCCGCCGCATTGTGCCGCGCCACCAGGTCCGGCAGCTCGTGCAGCGAGTCGATGCGGAACAGGCACCGGTCGGCCACGTCCGGCATGTCGAGGATGTGCCCCCACGGCCCGCGCCGGATCAGGCACGCCGACATGCCGGCGGCCATCGCGGGCGCGGCGTCGTTGTCCGGCCGGTCACCGACGTACAGGATCGCCGCCGCGTCGCCGCCGCTCTCGCGGACCACCCGGTCGAAGAACTCCGGCGCGGGCTTCGACACGCCCCAGGCCGCCGACGTGCCGATCACGTCCACCGGCAGGTCCAGCGTCCGCAGCGTCGCCTCGGCGTGCTCCGGCTGGTTGCCGGCCAGGCCGACGCGCAGACCCTGGTCCTTC
Organism: Micromonospora sp. HB375; assembly: GCF_017872985.1. Classification (NCBI taxonomy): domain Bacteria; kingdom Bacillati; phylum Actinomycetota; class Actinomycetes; order Micromonosporales; family Micromonosporaceae; genus Micromonospora; species Micromonospora sp. HB375. The sequence goes on from NZ_JAGGJO010000001.1 coordinate 3,124,610, forward strand.
AGGGCGGTCAGGCACGCCCGCGCGTCCGGGTACAGATCCTCCTCGCCGAACGACTCCGGGTCACCGGCCGCGACCCGGCGGGCGAGTTCGGCGGTGAGGTCGAAGTCCGGCCGGAACGCCCGGAACACCTCCTGGTAGTCCAGCCCTCGGGCGATCACCGCGCCGAAGACCGCGGAGAACGTGTGCCGGGGTACGCCCAGCCAGTCCGCCCACGTCGCGAACTCGCGCGTCTCGTCGAGGATCGTCCCGCCCACGTCGAAGAAGACCGCCCGGATCATCAGCGGATCCTACTGTCGTTGATCAGCCAGTGGGGGGCGCCCGGGTGGCGCAGACTGCCCGCATGAGCGCCGCCTTCCTCCCCGAACCGCCGCAGAGCCCGGCGGCGAAAGCCGCGTACGAGGACGACCTCTCCTCCGACGGCTACGTCAACAACCTCACCCGCGTCTGGTGCTGGCGACCCGACGTGCTGATGTCGTTCCAGAACACGCGCGCCGAACTGCTGTCCGCGTCCACGCTGTCCGCGCGTGAGGTGGCGGTGCTGGTCGCCGCCACCGCAGCCGCGCGGGGCGACTCGTACTGCTCGCTGGCCTGGGGCGTGCGGCTGACCGGGATGAGCGACGAGGAGACCGCCGCCGCGGTGCTGCGCGGCGACGAGGCGGCCCTGTCCGAGCGGGAGACGGCGCTGGCCGACTGGTCCCGCCGGGTCGTGACGGACCCGAACGCCACCACCGAGGCCGACACCCAACGCCTGCGCGACGCCGGCCTGAACGACCGGGAGATCTTCGAGGCCACCACGCTGATCGCGTTCCGGCTCGCCTTCTCCACAGTGAACGACGCGCTCGGCGCGCGGCCGGACGCGCAACTGGTGGAGAACGCGCCGGAGCTGGTCCGGGAGGCGGTCACGTTCGGCCGCCCGGCCTGAACGAGCGGGTCCCGGCCCTCGACCGGCCGGCCACGGGGCAGCGAGCCCGAACGCGAGCGGAGATCATCATCTGGTGACCGACACCGCCGCGTACACGTTGGCCGTTCCGCCGTTGTTCGCCGCACTGGCTCCGGCGAACGACGTCCTGATCGCCGGCGCCGGTGGCGGCTTCGACGTCTACGCCGGCCTGCCGCTGGCCCTGGCCCTGTGGCAGGCCGGCAAGCGGGTGCACCTGGCCAGCCTCTCCTTCTCGGAGCTGGAACTGCTCGACCGGCAGGTGTGGGTGGACGAGCACGTCGCGGCGATCCGGCCGGACACCCTCAGCCCCGACTGGTACTTCCCGGAGGGGCACCTGGCCCGCTGGCTGGCGGGCCGGGACCTGCCGTCGACCGTGTACGCCTTCCCGCCGCTGGGCGTGCAGACGCTGCGCGAGGCGTACCGGCACCTGGTCGACCGGCTCGACGTCGACGCGATCGTGCTCGTCGACGGCGGCACCGACATCCTGTTGCGCGGCGACGAGAGCGGCCTGGGCACCCCGGTGGAGGACATCACCAGCCTGGCCGCCGTGGCCGGGCTGGACGTGCCGATCCGGTTGGTGAGCAGCCTCGGTTTCGGCATCGACGCGCACGACGGCGTCAACCACGTCGAGGTGCTGGAGAACCTGGCCGCCCTCGACCGGGAGGGCGGCTACCTCGGCGCGCTGTCCATTCCCGGCTCCAGCCGTGAGGCGGTGCTCTACCGAGAGGCGGTCGCGCAGGCCCAGGCCGCCACCCCGCACCGGCCGAGCATCGTCCAGGGGCAGATCGCCGCCGCCACCGGCGGCGCGTTCGGAGACGTACGGTTCAGTCGGCGCACCGGCGACGGCGACCTGTTCGTCAACCCCCTGATGGCGATCTACTTCTCGGTCGACCTGCCCCGGCTCGCCGCCCGCTGTCTCTACCTTGACCGGATCGAGAACACGATCGGGCGGCGCCAGGTCATCACCCGCATCGAGGCGTTCCGCGACGAGCTGCGGGCCGCCCGCGTGCCCCGGGCGTATCCGCACTGACAATCACGGCTTGTCGTACCGGTGTGGGAGGGTCCGCGCATGACGACGTTCGTGCTCATCCACGGCGGCGGGGGCAGCGCGTGGGACTGGCACCTGCTGGTTCCCGAGCTGGCCGCCCGGGGTCACGACGCGGTGGTGCCGGAGCTGCCGATCGGAGACAGGTCGGCGGGGTTCACCGACTTCCGCCAGGCGGTGATCGACGCCGTCGGCAACCGGGACGACCTCGTAGTGGTCGGGCACTCGTACGGCGCGTTCACCGCACCGCTGGTCGCCGACCGGTTGCCGGTGCGCCTCCTGGTCCTGCTCACCCCGATGATTCCGCGGCCCGGCGAGAAGCCGGGGGACTGGTGGGGCAACACCGGCTACCGCGAGCCGGACGGGCTCAGCGAGGAACAGCAGTTCTACAACGGCGTGCCGGCCGGGATCGTCGCCGAGGCGCCCGCGCACGGCCGGGAGCAGGTCAGCGCGGAGTGGGACGAGCCGTGGCCGCTCGCCGCCTGGCCGGCCGTGCCGACGAGGGTGCTCATCGGCCGCGACGACCGGTTCTTTCCCGCCGACTTCCAGCGCCGGGTGGCCGCCGACCGGCTCGGCGTGGTGCCGGACGAGATCGACGGCGGCCACGCGGTAGCGCTCAGCCGCCCGGGCCCGCTCGCCGACCGGCTGACTGCCTACCTGGTGTCCTGATCCCGCCTCGCCGTGATCCGTCCGGCCCCTCCCGACGACATGCTGATCAGGAGGGGCTAGGCGCCGTGCGGATCCGCGACTGAGGGTTCACGGCGGCTGTCCGGTCTCTCCGAGGCGGTGACGGCCGGATAGCCGCCGGGGTCAGCTGCCGGCCGGCGCGGGTGAGACGGGTAGGGGCCGGCGGCGCCGACGCGCGAGCAGGCCGAGGACGAGATCGACGACGAGGAAGCCGAGCAGGGTGACGCCGAACCAGGGCAGTGCCCAGCCGAGTGCCAGGGTGACCGGTACGCCGAGCAGCAGCGCCCACCACGGGAGCCCGCGGAGGCCACCTCGGGCGGGCGGTGAGCCGAGCGGGGCGCGACGGCCGGCGCGGGTGGGGCGGCGCTGCCACCACATGCGGTAGCCCCAGACGATGACGCAGAGCAGACCGAGAGCGAGCGCCGCGAGCAGGATCTGGTTGATCGGCCCGAACAGGATTCCCATGTGGGCTTGGATGCCGAGGCTGCTGAGCTGCGCGAGCAGCGGCCAGTCGGCGAAGTCGCTGCGGGCGGTGACCGCGCCGGTGGTGGGCTCGACGGCGATTCGATCCTTCGCGACCGGCCAGGCGTTGTCGACCTGGGCGACGGTCCAGGCCAGGCCGGGCTCCGCGGCAGGGCTGATCTCCACCGGTCCCGAGAGTCCGGCGCTGCGCGCGGAGGCCAGCACATTGTCGTAGGACGCCGGATTGTCCGCCGTGCCGGTCGCCGCGCCACCGTGCTGATGCTCACCGCCGCCCGCGGGCGGGGCCACGCCGTCGACGGTGGTGGAGAGTTCCGGAGTGCCGGCGCGCAGGGTGTCCAGGCCGGTGCTGAAGTTCGCGCCGGCGTACCGGGACCAGGTCAAGCCGGTGGCGGAGAGGAACAGCAGGCCGACCGCGAGCCAGACGCCGGTGGTGGCGTGCCAGCCCCGGGTACGGCGAACTCCCTTGCGGGCGGTCAGGTCCGGTACGAGCAGGTGTGTCGTCCGGGCGCGGGTGGCGCTGCGGCGGCGCCACCACAGGACTACCCCGCCGAGAACGAGAACCCACAACCAGCTGGCGGCGATCTCGGAGTAGTGCCGGCCGACCTCGCCGAGATGCAGGTTGCGGTGCAGGTCGTCGAGCCAGGTGGTGGCCGGGGTGGAGCCGAACCAGGTGGTGAGCTGCCCGGTCACCTCGCCGGTGTACGGGTCGACGTAGACGGTGTGCTGCTTGTCGCCGAGTTCCTCGAGCGAGAACACCACCTGGGTGGTCCGGTCGCCGGTGCCGGGCGCCACGGCGGCGATGGTGCCGTCGGGGTGCGCCGCCCGCGCGGCGGTGACCTGTTGGGCGAGGGTCTTCGGCTGGTCACCGACGGTGGCCACGGTCAGCCGGTCGCCGTAGAGGGCCTGGTCCAGCTGGGGGGTGATGGTGTACGCCAGGCCGGTCAGGGCGGCGACCAGCAGGAACGGGGCAACCAGGATGCCGGCGTAGAAATGGAGCCGGGTCAGCAGCGCGGCGAACGGCGTGGGCTGGCGGCCCGGCCGAGCGGCCGGCGCGGCGGTGGAGGTGTCCGGCGCGGGGTCGCCGGACAGTTCGGTGACGGACATCGACTACTCCGATCGAAAATATCGGCTTTTGGTTCGGGGTGGCTCGTGCCCGTCGAGCCGTGGGCCGCCCGGCTGCCGTGTCCCGATCGAGTAGTCGGTCAGGTGTGTCAGGAAGTTCCCTCGTCCGCGTAGATCTTCGGGTTGTCGTCCGGCGCGGTGCCAGGACGCCTCCGCGTGCCGACGGCGGCGAAGGGGCGCCGTGGCGGGCCGACTCGCGCCAGGGGTGCCGTCAAGGGATCATCCGGTGCCGGTTGATCAGGGCTGCGACGTCCGCCGGGCCAGGTGGACCGTGACGTCGGCGGTGACCTCGACCGTGCCGGGCAGCACATCCCGGACGCGGCGGAACACCTGCTCACGGACATGTGGCGGCAGTTCGAGGTAGGCCGAGACGGTCGACAGCAGACCGACGAAGTCGTCGGCACTCATCGTGATCCGCCGCGCGATCTCCGACTGGCGCACATCGGTGAACCACTCGGACGCGCGCAGCTCCGTGCCGGGCCACTGCATGCCGGCCTCCGGCGGCGTCCCGTCCGGCGACGGGATCTCGTCGTCGGCGAGGAACTCGGCTCGGGCTGCGGCCACCCCGTCGCGCAGCGCCGGGTCGGCCAGCCGCAGCGGCCCGCCGAACGAGGCGAACACACCACCGGGCACGAGCAGCCCAGCGACCCGCTCCCACCGGCCCGCCGGGTCGGTCCAGTGCAGCGCCGCCGCCGCGTACACCAGGTCGTGGCCCTCGCCGGCGCGCAACTGCTCGAACGCGGCCTGCCGGACCCGCACCCCGGCCGGGACGTGCCGGCGCAGTTCGGCGAGCATCGCGGAATCCGGGTCGGTGGCGGTGACCGCGATGCCGCGCCGCGCGAACAGCCGGGTGGCCTTGCCGGTCCCGGCGCCGATCTCCAGGGCGGTCCGGACCGGCCGGTCCGAGTACGCCAGCACCAGGTCGGCAAGCTCCTCGGGGTAGCCGGGCCGGAACCGCTCGTACGCCTGCGCCGCCGCTCCGAAGCTCAACGCGCGATCCGGCATGCCGAGCATCCTCCCACGATCAGGCTGCGCCCGTGACGTGCGCGGCGACGGCGTCGGCCACCTGCTCGGGCGGGACGGTGGCGTCGATCAGGTGGGCGTCGGTCACCGACGCGAACGTGTCCAGCGCCCGGGCGACGTGGTCGTGCCGCCAGCCGCGCGCGCCGGACTCGACCTGGTCGGCGTCGATCCGGGCCCGCAACCGGTCCTCGGGGAGCGTGAGCACGACCTCGCGGACGTCGACGCCCGCGGCGCGGATGCCGCCGAGGATCTCCGCGCGGTACGCCGGGACGAGCAGGCTCATCGGCACGATCCAGATGCCCGGGTGGTGCCGGTCCAGGCCGGTGACCGTCTGCACGACGAGGTGACGCCACAGGGGCAGGTCCTGGAAGTCGCCGGTCGGCGGGGTGACGAACGCGGTGAGCATCGAGCCGAGGAACTCCGGGTCGAACAGCCGCGCGTCCGGAAGCGACTCCGTGAGCAGCCGCGCGGTGGTCGTCTTGCCGGCACCGAACGCGCCGTTGAGCCAGACGATCACGCGATCATGATGCCATCACGCGGCGAAGTCGACACCCGCGAGCGGCACACCCCGGTACGCGGCGAGGCGCTCGGCCTCCGCGACCACCGCGTCGCGGGTGCTGCCGGTGAGCTTTCGCCACGGCTGGACGGCGACGGTGAACGACCGGCCGGACTTGCGGGGCCGCCACGTGCCGGCCAGCTCCCCGTCGGCCAGCACGGCGCCAGGGCGGCCCAGCACCGGCCACAACTCCTTGGCGCGGGCCGCGTCCGGCACGAGCGTCGCCCGGTCCTTCGCCTGGAGGAACAGGTCGAACGGGCCGAGCAGGCGGGTCGTCGTGGCGTCCGCCGACGCCAGCGCCGCCTCGTCGGCGGCGAGCAGCCAGCGCGTCTCACCGTCGACGCTCACCTCGACCGCGTCGCCCGGCCAGCGGGCCTTGACCTCCTTGACCGGGGCGTCGAGGTAGTCGGCGACGTGCTTCGGGGTGGCCGGGCCGAGCAGCCGCAGGTAGGCGCGGATGAGCTCGAACCGGTCGCCGGGCGCGGCGGCCGGATGGAACCCGCGGATGCGTTCCAGGACCGGCGGTGACGTGTCGAGGCGCAGCTCCAGCCCGGCGCGTACGGCGGCGAGCCGGAACGGCATCTCGTAGAGGTGGATCGCGTCGCACGGCCGGCAGTGCCGCAGGTAGGGCTCGGGCATCACCTCGGCGAGCCGCCCGGAGACCTCGCCCTTGACCGTCGGCGTGCGGACGATCTCCCGCATCCGGGCGGCCACCTCGTCGAGCGCGGCGACGATGCCGATGCCGGCGGCCTTCAACGGCTTCGCCGCGTCGTAGATGCGCTTGCCCGCGTCGGCGTCGGAGAACGGCTCGACCGCCGTGGCCACCGCGCCCACGTCGGCGCGGCGGTAGAGGTGCGGGGCGCCGCGTACGGTCCAGAGCATGACCACGTCGTCACCGGTCAGCGAGGTCACGTCGACCCCGCGCGTCGCCAGCGCCCAGCGGCCGCCGTCGGGGCCGGTGTCCTGCACGCCGATGTCGAGCACGGCGGTGTCGGCGAGCGAGCCCTGCGCCCGGTCGAGCTGCTGGGCGCGCACGCGGAAGGCCAGCACCTGACGTCTGTCGACCATCGCCACAGCGTAGGCGCCGGCACCGACACGTCCGGCCGTCGGTGGAACGCTGTGGGTGTCTCCGGCCCCGTTTGACACCCATGGCGTTCCACTCGCCGTCCGCGGGCCCTGGGGGACTGCGTCAGCGGGCGGCGAGCAGCCGTTCACGGACCTCGCGGCGCAGGATCTTACCGATCTGGGAGTACGGCAGCTCGTCGACGATCACGACCCGGCGCGGCACCTTGTACCCGGCCAGGTGGGTGCGGCACGACGTCCGGATCGCCTCCGGCGTGGCGGCCACCGCCGGGTCGACCACCACCGCGGCGACGACCTCCTCGCCGTCGTCGGTGGGCATGCCCACGGCGGCGGCCTCGCGTACGCCGGGGACGCGGCGCAACGCCTCCTCCACCTCGGACGGGTAGACGTTGAAGCCGCCGGTGATGATCAGCTCCTTGATCCGGTCGACCACCGTGATGAAGCCGTCGGCGTCCATGGTGACGATGTCGCCGGTGCGCATCCAGCCGCCGGGCAGCAGCACCTTCGCCGTCTCCTCCGGCCGGTGCCAGTAGCCGGAGAACACCTGCGGGCCGCGGACCAGCAGCTCGCCGGCCTCGCCCGGGGCGCGGTCGCGGCTCGGGTCCTCCGGGTCGACGATACGCACGTCGGTGGAGGGGAACGGCACGCCGACGGTGCCGGGCCGGCGGGTCGGCGCGACCGGGTTGCCGACGGTGATCGGGGACGTCTCGGTCATCCCGTACCCCTCGACCAGCAGGCCGCCGGTCACCTGCTCCCACAGCTCCACGGTGGCCGGTGGCAGCGACATCGCGCCGGAGATCGCGTACCGGATGGAGGTGAGGTCGACGGCGCGTTCGCGGGCGGCGGTGGCGAGCTTCGCGTAGACCGGCGGCACCGCGGGCAGGAACGTCGGCGGGCGGCGGCGGACCGCGTCGAGCACCTGGTCGGCGTCGAAGCGGGGGAACAGCACCAGGGTGGCCCCGATGCTGACGGCGAAGGTGAGGCAGAGCGTCAGCCCGTAGGCGTGGAACAGCGGCAGCACCGCGTACACGGTCTCCTCGCCGTCACGCAGACCGGGCACCCAGGCCCGGCCCTGCGCGGCGTTGGCGCGCAGGTTGCGGTGGGTCAGCACCGCGCCCTTGGGCTCGCCGGTGGTGCCGCCGGTGTACTGGAGCAGCGCCACGTCGCCGGCCTCCGGCGCGGGATGCCCGGCGGGCAGCGGCCCGGCCGCGGCGACCAGGTCCGACCAGGCCAGGGCGCCGGGCGCGGGGGCGGTCATCGCGGCGCGGGCGGCGCGGACCTTCGGCAGCGGCGCCCGCAGCGCCCACCGCTTGAGTCGCGGCAGCGCCGCGGTCAGGTCGACAGCCACCACGGTACGCACGGCGCCGCGTCCCGCCACCAGCGGCGCGACCTTGTCCCACGCGATCGCGACGCCTGCGCCGTGGTCGGTGAGCTGCCGGTCCAGCTCGTCGGCGGTGTAGAGCGGGTTGTGCTCGACCACGACCGCGCCGAGCCGCAGCACGGCGTAGAAGGCGACCACGTGCTGCGGGCAGTTCGGCAGCACCAGCGCCACCCGGTCGCCCGGGCCGACGCCGAGGCGGCGCAGCGCCTCGGCGGCGCGGGACACTTGGTCGGCCAGTTCGGTGAACGTGGTGGTGGCGCCGTAGAAGTCGAGCGCGACCCGGGGCCCGAACCGCCCGGCCGCCTCGGTGAGCAGGTCGACGAGCGAGCCGTCCGGCTCGGCGATCTCGGCCGGTACCCCCGGCGCGTAGTTACGGGTCCAGGGTCGCTGGGCGGTCGCGTCCATCGCCGTTACTCCTCGTCGCGCGGATGACGACCCCAGCCTAACGTGACCGGGCGGTAACCTACGCTAACGTAGGTTGCCGGGTAGGTCACACCTGCGCAGGTCAGTGCCGGCGTGTCGAATGCTGGTGCACCACCCGCCGGCCCTTCACGATGCCGACGATGATCACCGCGGCGAGCGCGATCACGCCGATGATGACGAGCCAGCGGACCGCCTCCAGCAGCAGCCCGAGCAGGATGATCACACCGGCGACCACGCCGACCACCCAGAGCAACGCACGCATGTCCCAGCCTCCCGTCGTACGGTCGGCCGCCCGCTTTCCCGCTGGCCCTACGGCCATGCGTGGCCCGGTGGATCAGTGCCGGGCCACGTACACGGTGTTCGCCGCCTCCCGGCCCTGCAACGGGTTCGGGAACCGGACGACGTGCGCCACCGAGGTCGGGAACACAGCGGTGAGAGTGCGCTGGAACTCCGGGTCCGGCGGGTCGTTCGACCAGAGCGCGAAGACCCCGTCCGGGTGCAGCAGCGCGGCCAGCCGGCGCAGCCCGTCGACCGTGTAGAACGCGGCATGGCTCGGGTGCAGCACCTGACGGGGGGAGTGGTCCACGTCCAGCAGCACCGCGTGGAAGCGGCGGCCCGGCTCGTCCGGGTCGAAACCGCCGTCGGCGACCGCGGCGAAGAAATCCGCCCGGACGAACCGGGTACGCGGATCGGTGGCCAGCCCGGCGGTGAACGGCAGCAGGTCCCGGCGGTGCCAGTCGATCACGTCCTCGATCGCCTCGACCACGAGCAGCGAACGCACCCGGGGATCCTCCAGCGCGGTCCGTGCCGTGTAGCCGAGGCCGAGCCCGCCGACCACCACGTCCAGCTCCGTGCCGGTCAGCGCGGCCAGTCCGAGCCGGGCCAGCTCGATCTCCGCCACCGGGAAGGCGCTGGACATGAGGTACTCGTCATCGAGCTTCACCTCGTACACCTCGGCGCCCAGCGCCGGGTCGCGCCGCCGCCGCAGGCTGATCTCGCCGATCGGCGTCTCCCGCCAGGCCAGTTCCTCGAAGCGCGCGCCCACCCGGTGTCCTCTCCGCCGATCCGTCCCCGGATGCTACCGGCCGGTGCCGGCCCGGCCCGGCGAAACCACGGCGCGTGGCGCTCAGTCGGCGGGGCGGGTGGCCACCACGACCGTGTCCAGCGCGTCCACGGCGCCGCCGTCGCTCGTCGGGACCGGCCGGCGGGTGGTCTCGGCGCGCTGGACCCGCAGCCCGGCCAGCCCGTCGACCACCGCCTCGGGCGTGAGCAGCACGGCGGGGTCCTGCGGGCCGCCGGTGCCACCGGTGAGGTTGGCCAGGTCGTGCCCGACCACCACGAGCGTGCCGCCGGGGCGCAGCGCGGACTTCGCCGCCGCGAGCACGCCGGCGAACTCGGCGGCGGGCAGGTGCAGGTAGCTGATCAGCACCAGGTCGTAGCTGTTCGGCACCGGCCGGTACGCGGTCACGTCCGCTACCCGCCAGTCGACGGTCACGCCCCGCGCGGCGGCCATCTGCCGCCCCCGCTCGACGGCCACCGTGGAGAAGTCCACCGCGTTGACCCGCCAGCCCTGACCGGCCAGCCAGACCGCGTTGCGTCCCTCGCCGGCCGCGATGTCCAGCGCCGACCCGGGAGTCAGCCCGGCGACCGACTCGACCACGAAACGGTTGGGCTCAGCGCTCCACACCAGCCCGGGCGTGTCGGCGTACCGGCTGTCCCAGGTGCTGCTGTCCACTGTGTCCCCTTCCTCGGCGGGCCCACACCGCCATGGTGACCGTACCGGCCGCGGCAAGCGCTCCCACGGTGAGTCCCCAGATCAGCGGCAGCTGCTGGGCGAGCACGAACACGCCCATCACCACGACGAACCAGCCGAAGCCGCGACGCAGCACGTCGGCCGGGATCCGCCCGGCGAGCCGGCCACCGAGCAGGCTGCCGACGACCGCGGCGGCGGTGACCGCGCCGGCCAGCCCCCAGTGGATCTGCACGCTGGACAGGTAGCCGGCCAGGCCGGCGAACGACTTCAGCGCGATGACGACCAGCGAGGTGCCGACCGCCACCGGCATCGGCAACCCGCCCAGCAGGGCCAGAGCCGGTACGACCAGGAAGCCGCCGCCCGCGCCGACCAGGCCGGTGACCAGCCCGACGACCACGCCGTCCCCGACCACCCGCAGCATCGGCAGCTCGTGCGGCTTCGACCGGCCCTCGGTGGACCGGCGGCCCCGGAGCATCGCGACCGCGGTGGCCAGCATCATCAGCGCGAACCCGGTGAGCAGGACGCTCGCCGGCACGAACTCGGCCAGCCGGCCGCCCGCGTACGCGCCGGTCATGCCGGCCACGCCGAAGATGAGCCCGGTGCGCCAGCGGACCCGGTTCGCGCGGGCGTGCGGCAGCACGCCCACCGCGCTGGTCACGCCGACGACGAGCAGCGAGGTGGCGATGGCCTCCTTCGCGGGCAGGTCGGCGACGTAGACCAGCAGCGGCACGGCGAGGATCGAACCGCCGCCGCCGAGCAGACCCAGCGTCACGCCGATCAGCACCGCGCCGGCCAGCGTCAGCGCGAGGGTGGTCACCTGCGGCTCCCGTCGCGCAGCTGCCCCACGATCGTGTCCAGGTCGCAGCTCGCGCCCCGGTTGTACGGCAGCTTGCTCAGCAGCATGCCCATGGCGCAGGTGTTTGTGAGCGCGGCGAACGTGAGGCCCGCGCCGATGAACGCGGCGACCCACTTCAGGCCCGGCACGAACACCGACCCGAGGATCGCGGCGAGCACGATCGAACCGGCGACGAGACGTACCTGGCGCTCCAGGTCCCAGCGGGCCCGGCCCTGGTTGACCGGCGCGTTCGTGGCCTGCCAGGCCAGCATGCCGCCGTCGAGCACCTTGACGTTGGGCAGGCCGACGGTGCCGAGCGCCTGACCGGCCTGGCCGGCCCGGACGCCGGAGCGGCAGATCAGCACCACGTCCTCGTCCAGGTGGCTGCGCAGCTCCGCGCGGTGCTCCCGGAGCAGGTCCAGCGGCACGTTGTACGCGCCGGGGATGTGCGCCGCCTCGAACTCACCGGGCGTGCGCACGTCGAGCATCCGGGGCGTACGGCCGGCGGCGATCAGTTCGCGCAGCGTCGCCGCGTCGATGGTGGTGGGGGTGGTCGTGGTCATGCTCTGTCTCCTTCAGCGGGTGTTTTCGGGCAGGGTCGAGCGCCGGCCGGCGCAGGGGCACGCCGGCCGGGCGCTCGGGGAGAGGTCAGGCGCTGGGCGCCATGCGTACGCCGGCCGCCTCGGCCCGGCCGTACGAGTCGTCGATCAGCACCACGTCGCGGCCGGCGTTGGCGAGCAGGGACGCGGCGGCGGTGGCCCGGTAGCCGGAGCCGCAGTGCACCCAGACGGTCCCGGCGGGGATGTCGGCGAGCCGCTTCGGCACGTCCGGCAGCGGCACGTGCACCGCGCCGTCGATGTGCCCGGCCTTCCACTCGCCTGTCATCCGCACGTCGAGGACGACCTGCGGCTCGGGCAGCCCGGCCGGCGTCTTCCCGGCCTGCGCGGCGGCCAGCGCGTCGAAGTCGGCCACGGCCATCTCGCGCAGCTGCGACGGGTCGCCGGTCCACTGCTCGGGCTCGCCGGTGGCCTGGGCGGCCGGGCGGTCGATGCCGATGCGGACCAGCTCCCGCTGGGCGTCGGCGACCTGCTCCGGGGTCTGCGCCAGGAACGTGATCGGCACGCCCCAGTCGATCAGCCAGCCGAGCCATGTCGACATCGGGCCGTCCAGGCCGAGGCTGACCGTGCCGGCCAGGTGCGAGGCCGCGTACGCCTTGCGGTGGCGAAGGTCGACCACCCACTCGCCGGCGGCGATGCGGCGGCGCAGCTCGTCGGCGTCGGCGCGGGCCACCGGAGTGAGGTCCACCGGGGCGGGACCGGCGGCGTTCGCCACGCCCATGTGGGCGTAGTACGCCGGGTAGGCGTCCAGCCCGGCCAGCGTCTCGGTGACGAACTGGTCGGCGGCCAGCCGCAGCACCGGGTTGGCCTGCTTCTCCCGGCCGATCGTCGACTCGGGGGCGTCGGCCTGGCTGGCCGAGCAGAAGCTGCCGAAGCCGTGCGTGGGCCACACCTGCGCGCCGTCGGGCAGCAGGTCGGCCAGCTTGCGCGCGGAGGCGTGCTGGTGGTGCGCCAGCTCGTGCGCGTACTGCTGGCCCAGCAGGTCGGTGCGGCCGGTGGTGCCGAACAGCAGCGAGCCGCCGGTGAAGACGCCGGCCGGCGTCCAGTCGCCGTCGCGCTCGTCGAGCACGTACGACAGGTGGTGGAACGTGTGGCCCGGGGTGCCGAGCACCCGCAGCCGCATGGTGTCCGAGACCGGCACGGTGTCGCCGTCGGAGACCGGCGTGCGGTCGAACTCGACGGTGTCGGCGGCGGCCACGAGGTACTGCGCGCCGGTGATCCGGGCCAGCTCCAGGCCGCCGGAGACGTAGTCGTTGTGGATGTGCGTCTCCACCACGTGGGTGATCCGTACGCCCTTGGCGCCGGCCAGGTAGAGGATGCGGTCGATGTCGCGCTGCGGGTCGACCACGATCGCCACCCGGCCGTCGGAGGCCAGGTAGCTGCGGTCGCCGAGCGAGGAGGTCGCGATGACGGACACGTCGAGAGTCATGTCGTTTCCTCTCATTGCCTATATACCCCGGGGGGTATGTGTGGGACAGTCTGCGGCCCGGGTTCTCCGGGCAGTGGTTTACCCACCCGCGCCGTGGTCACACGGCGCGGGCGGGGCTCAGCCGGTCGGGCGGGCGGGATTCGGTCGGTCGGTCGGGCGCCGTCAGGCCAGGGACAGGAAGAGCTTCTCCAGCTCCTCCTCGGTCATCTCCGGCTCCTCGCCGGCCTGGCGGGCGGCGTCGCAGTAGCGCATGCCGGAAGCGATGATCTTGAAGCCGGCCCGGTCGATGGCCTTGGAGACCGCGGCGAGCTGGGTCAACGCGGCGCGGCAGTCCTCGCCGTTCTCCATCATCTCGATGACGGCGTTGAGCTGCCCCCGGGCACGCTTCAGCCGGGTCAGCGCCTCGCCGGTCATCTCGGGTCGAAGATTCACGTCCCACCTCCTGCGTTCGAACATACCCCAGGGGGTACTACTGTCGCCACCCCGATCAGACGCCGGCCTGGGCCCGGACCTCGTTCATGTCGAGGTCACGCACGGCCCGGATCAACTCCTCCAACCCCGCCGTCGGCAGAGCGCCCGGCTGGGCGAACACCAGCACGCCGTCCCGGAACGCCATGAGCGTCGGGATCGACCGGATCTGGGCGGCCGCCGCGAGGGTGGGCTCCGCCTCGGTGTCGACCTTGCCGAAGACGATGTCCGGGTGCTGCTCGCTGGCCTTCTCGTAGACCGGCGCGAACGCCCGGCAGGGACCGCACCAGGCGGCCCAGAAGTCGACCAGGACGATGCCGTCCCGGTTGACGGTCTCCGCGAAGTCGGTGGTGGTCAACGCCACGCTGGCCATCAGTACCTCCGTTGATTCGGGTTCTGCATGTGTAACACACCCCCGGGGGTATCCATTCCGGGTGGGGTGGTCCTGGCCGCCTTGATCGACTCCAGCTCGGGGAGGTGGTGGGGTCCGGGCCGGTGAGAGACACGCAGGGTCGCCGGGGCATCGACGGAGCGCTTATCCTGTGCGCCGACCATCCCGGCGGGAAGGGACACGATGGCGTCGCGGCAGGACCAGCTGCACTCGTACCAGTTCACCGTCCAGCGGGCGGTCGCCGCGCTCGTCATGCGGGAGACGGACCCGCCGCAGTCCCCGTTCCGCCGGCTGGCCGGCGCCGGTCTGGCCAGCGTCCTGGTCGCCGCGATCGCGCTCGGCGGCGTCGCCCTCTACGGCCTGTTCACCGGCGGCGGTGACTCGTGGCGCGAGACCGGCGCGGTGATCGTGGAGAAGGAGTCGGGCGCACGGTTCGTCTACCGCGACGAGAAGCTGCACCCGGTGCTGAACTACGCCTCCGCGCTGCTGATCATCGGGGCGGAGCAGCCGAAGACGGTGCTGGTCGGCCGCCGTGCCATCGAGGGGGTGCCGCGCGGTCTGCCGCTGGGCATCGCCGACGCGCCGGACTCGCTGCCCGCGCCGAACCGGCTCGTCCGCGACGCGTGGACGCTCTGCTCCACGGATGAGGGCGAGACCGGGCGCGGCGCGGCCCGGTCGGTGCTGCTGATCGGGCGGCAGGCCACCGGCGGCCGGGCGCTCGGCGACCAGGGGCTGCTGGCACGGCACCCGGACGGCGGCCTGCACCTGCTCTGGCACGACCGGCGCTACCTGCTGCGCGACACCGACCGGGTGCTCGCCGCGCTGGCCGCCACGCGGGAACGGGCGGTGCCGGTCGCGGCGGCGCTGCTCAACACGCTGCCGGCCGGTGCCGACCTGGTCCCGCCACCGGTCGGTGACCTCGGTGAGCCGTCCGAGCGGGTCACCGGCGCGAGCGTGGGTGACGTGTACCTGGTGCGCAACTCCGGTGGCGGGCGGCAGTACGCGGTGGCGCAGCGCGGCGGGCTGGCCGGCATCACCGAGTTGCAGGCGGCGCTGCTGCTGGCCCGCACCGGCCAGGGGGAGCCCGAACCGATCACGCTCGGCCGGTTCGCCGCGCTGCCGAAGCTGCCCGGTCTGGTGCCCGGCGGGCCGACCGCGCCGCCCGCCGTACCGCCCCGGCTGGCCGCCGCCGAGAACGGCGCGATCTGCGCGCGGGCCGGGGACGACGCCGGCGTACGCGAGATCCGCGTCGGCGTCACCGCGCCGGACCTCGCCGCCGCCACGCGGACGCCCGGCGGCCGGGCCGGGCTCGCCGACGAGGTGGTGGTGGAGCCGGGACGTGGCGCGCTGGTGGAGGCGGTGTCCGCGCCGGGCGCGACCGGCGGCACGGTCTGCGTGGTCACCGACCTGGGGCGGCGGTACGCGCTGACCGGCGCGGACGTGCCGGGCATGCTCGGCTACGCCGGGGTGCGTCCGGCGCGGCTGCCGGCGGGCCTGGTGGACCTCCTGCCGGCGGGCAGCCCGCTCGACCCGGAGGCCGCCCGCACTGTCGCCGCACCCGCGTGAGCCCTGGTCGGCAGGAGAAGGGTCAGTCGGCGGGGCGGCGCAGCACGCTCACCGCGAAGTCGGCGTCGTCGCGCCAGGGGCGCAGGTCCCAGGTGGCGAAACGGTGCTCGGGGCGCAGTCCGGCGGCCACCGCGTCGGCGTCCAGGTCGCCGACCGGGTAGCCCCGGTCGGTGGCGAAACCGACCACCACCAGGCCGTCCGGGCGCACGTGGGCGGCGACACGGGCCAGCACGTCGCGTTCGGTGCCGGGGGCGACGAAGACCATCACGTTGCCGGCGAGCACGGCGGCGTCGAACGGCTCGGCCTCACCCTGCGCGGCCAGGTCCAGCTCGGCCAGGTCGGCGACCAGGAAGTGGGGGCCGGGGTGGTCGGCGCGGGCCGCCTCGACGAGTGTCGGGTCGGCGTCCACGCCCACGGCGTCGTGCCCGCGTGCGGCGAGCGCGGCGGCGACCCGGCCGGTGCCGCAGCCGGCGTCCAGCACGCGCGCGCCCGGCGGTACGAGCGCGTCCAGCAGCCGCGCCTCACCGGACAGGTCGGCGCCCTCGGCGGCGAGCTGGCGGAAGCGGTCCACGTACCACTG
Source organism: Micromonospora sp. HB375 (assembly GCF_017872985.1). Classification (NCBI taxonomy): domain Bacteria; kingdom Bacillati; phylum Actinomycetota; class Actinomycetes; order Micromonosporales; family Micromonosporaceae; genus Micromonospora; species Micromonospora sp. HB375. The sequence goes on from NZ_JAGGJO010000001.1 coordinate 3,140,992, forward strand.
CGAGTGGCCGGGCTTCGTGTCGGTCACCCAGCGGGTCGGCTTGCCCATGAGGCCACCGTAGCTGATCTTGTGGCGGCGGGTCAGGCGAGCGCCAGGAACGTGCCGGCGGCCAGCGGTCCGCCGAGCGCGACGCCGGCCAGCACCTGCGGCCAGGTGTGGTCGACCAGCCGTACCCGGGACCAGCCGACCGCCGCGACGAGCGCCCAGCCGAGGTTCGCCGCCGGCCCGGCCAGCGGCACCAGCACGGCGACGGTGGCGGCGGCGACCGCCGCGTGGATGCTCAGCTTCCACCAGTGGTTCACCAGCGCGCACGCCGCGCCGACCACGAAGACCACCACGATCACGGCGAACAGTTCGGCGGGCGCGCGGACCGCCGCCAGCAGCAGCAACCCGGCCGCGACCGAGGCCAGCCCGATCGACAGCGGCCGGGCCCGCTGGGTGCGGTCGCCGACGTGCCGGTCGGTGAGCCGCCCCCGGCGTACGCCGTGGACGAGCACGCCGATCGGGATGACGGCGCAGAACGTGAGCGCGATGCCGCCCCAGAGCAGGAACTGGCCCGCCGAGCGGCTGACCCGGGCGGCGGCGATCAGCGGCAGCGCGGTGACCAGGACGGTCGGGGCGAGCGCCTCGGTGAGCAGCCGGGCCAGTCGGGTGCCGGCCGGTCGGTCCTCCCGTGATGCTCGCACCCGATCATCCTGGCACGGACGCTCAGCCCTTCTCGGCCCCGCTGGTGAGTCCCTCGGTGAGCATTCGCTCCCCGGCGAAGAACAGCACCACGATCGGCAGCGTGAGGATGACCGAGCCGGCCATCAGCACGGTCTTGGGCACCTCCACGCCGTCGGCGAGCAGCGACAGCCCCAGCGACACGGTCCACCGGTCGGGCCGGTCGACCAGGAACAGCAGCGCGAACAGGTACTCGTTCCAGGCGATCATGAAGTCGTACAGCGCGACGGCCATCACCGACGGCGCGGCGAGCGGCAGGCTGACCCGGCGGATGATGCCGAGCCGGCCGGCGCCGTCGATCGCCGCCGACTCCTCGAGGCTGACCGGGATGGTCTCGAAGTAGTTCTTCAGCATGTAGACCGACACCGGCAGTGTCTGCGAGATGTAGACGAGCACCAGGCCGGTCAGCGACCCGCGCAGCCCGGCCCGGGTGAAGACCACGAACAGCGGGATCGCGATGACTATCGACGGGAACAGGTAGACCGCCAGGAACAGCGCGCTGACCTGGCGTCGGCCGAAGAACCGCAGGCGGGACACCGCGTACGCGCCGGGAATGGCGATCACCAGGGTGAGCGCGGTGGCGGCGAGCGCCACCAGGCCGCTGTTGCGGATGAACGTGAGGAAGCCCTGGCCGCCGTCGGAGACGGACTTCAGCACCTCCGCGTACGTGGCGACGGTCAGCTCGCCGAACGGCACCCAGAGCGAGCCGGGTTCGAGCAGCAGGCGTTCGATCGGGCGTACCGACAGCACCAGCATGTACCAGAACGGCAGCAGCGTGACCACCAGGAACCCGGCGATCACCAGCCGGCGCAGCCAGCGCAGGCTGACCGTCTCGATCCGGTCCCGGTCCATCACGCCTCCCGTCGCGCGCCGAAGAAGCGCAGGTAGATCGCCACGAACACGAGCAGCACCACGGCGAGCACGACGGCCTGGGCGGCGGCCGCGCCGATGTCGGTACGGGCGGTGAGGAACTGGTAGACGCGAACGCTCACCACCTCGGTGCCGGCCGAGCCGCCGGTGAGCAGGTAGACGTCGTCGAACTTGTTGAACGTCATGATGAACCGCAGCACGCCGATCAGCGCGATCACCGGCATGAGCTGCGGCAGCAGGATGTGCCGGAACCGCTGCGTGGGTGTGGCGCCGTCGACCCGGGCAGCCTCCTCCAGTTCCGCCGGGACGGCCTGGAGCCGGGCCAGCAGGAACAGGAACGCGAACGGGAAGTAGCGCCACGCCTCGAACGCGATCACCGTCCACAGCGCGGTGGACTCCTGCGACAGGAACGGCACCGGCTGATCCCAGCCGAGGAAGCGCTTGCCCCAGTCGTTGACGATGCCGAGCTGCGGGTCCAGCATCACCTGCCAGACGAACGTCATGGCGACCACCGGCGCCACGTACGGCAGCAGCATCGACGCGCGTACCAGCGTGCGGCCCCGGAACGGCCCGCGTACGGCCAGCGCCGCCACCAGGCCCACCACTATCGAGCCGGCGGTGCCGCCGACGCTGTAGAGCACTGTGGTCCAGAGCGTGTCGGCGAACCCGGGGGTGTGCAGCACCCGGTCGATGTTGTCCAGCGTCAGCTCGCCGAACAGGCCGGTCTTGCGCAGCGTCGCCAGGCGTACCCGCTGGAAGGCCAGCACCACCGTCCAGACGATGGGTATGCCGATCACCGCGAGCACGACGAGCAGGGTCGGGGCGACCAGCGCGAGCCCGGCGCGGGACTCGCGGCGGCGCAGCGTCAGCGGGCGTCGGCCGGGTCGGCGGGACCGCTCCGGGGCGGGGGAGCGGCCGGCCTCCGGCGCGGTGGTGGTCAATTGACGCCCTTGGCTATCGCCTCGACGTCCTTGCGGGCGCGTTCGGCGGCGGCGCGGGCGTCGGACTTGCCGCCGACGACGTCGGCGAGCGCCTTGGGCACTGGTAGTTCACCCAGGATGGCGCCGACGAGCTTGCCCTGGTTCTCGGTCAGGCCCCAGCGCTGGAACGTGTCGGGGCTGCGCCGCAGCGTGGCGAGCACGTCCCCGCCGTAGACCTCGGACAGTGGCTTCTTGGTGTCCACGCCGGCCGGGCTGGTGTTCCAGGCGGTGCGGAACTTCTGCTTGTCCTCCGGCGTGCCGGTGCGCACCGGGAAGCGCCCCTCGGGGGACATGCCGAACCAGCGCGGGTAGCCGTCGGAGAGCATGTACTCCACGAACGACTTCGCCGGGTCGGCCGCGCCGTCGAGCACCGACCAGGAGCTGACCTCGCCGTACTGGGCGGGCTCGGTGCCGTTCGGGCCCTTGATCGCGGTGACGAACCCGCTGTTCTTGGCCAGCCACGCCGGGTCGGACTGGCACTGCGGGCAGGTGGGACGGGCGTCGGCGCGCAGCCCGGCCAGCTCGTCGAGGATGAACGGCGACCAGATCAGCATGGCCGCCTTGCCGGCGAAGTAGGTGGCCCGGGTGGTGTCGACGTCCTGGGCGCCCTTCACCGAGTTGTTGCGCATCAGGTCGCCGTAGAAGCGGAACGCCTCGACGCACTCGGGGGAGTCGAGAACGACCTTGCCGGAGTCGTCGGTGAGCCGGCAGTTGTTCGCCAGCGCCAGGTGCTCGAACGTCTGCTGGGTGAACACGTCACCGGGGGCGGTCGCCGCGGTGATGCCGGCGACGCCGCCGGTGTTCAGCTTCGCCGCGGCGGCGGCGATCCTCTCGTACGTGTCGGGCGCCGGCAGGCCGGCGGCGTCGAACAGGTCCTTGCGGTAGACGAGCAGCTGGCCCCACCCGTCGCTCGGTACGGCGAGCTGCGTGCCGCCGTCGCTGGTGAGTTCCAGCGCGCGCGGGGTGAACGTGTCCCGGCCGAGCCGTTCGACGACGGCGCCGTTGGCGTCGGCGTCCACCAGCTCGTTGGCGGACAGCGTGCGCACCCCGGCGAGCGAGACCGAGCCGACCACGTCGGGCAGGTCGCCGGCGGCGGCGCTGGAGGCGATCAGGGACGGGAACTGGTCCTCGTTGACGGTGACGAGGTTGACCTGGACGCCGGTCCTGGCGGTGTAGTCGGCGATGATCGCCTTGGTGGCGGCGACCCGGTCCGCCACGTCTTCCAGGCTCCAGACGGTGATCCGGGAACTGTCGGATTTCTGCCCGTCGTCGCTGCATGCGGCCACGCCGGTCCCGGCCAGTGCCAGGATCAGGCTGATTGCGAGCCGCCGTGTGGAGGGTGATGACATCGGTGGCACTCCTCTCGAAAGAGTACGGCCTGCCGCTAATACCCATCGATTCGTCAATGTAATCACATATGCCCATTTTTTGGGTTAGAATCGAGGTCGGCACTTTCTTCGGAGCGACGCCATGAGCAACTGGGTTGTCTCTCTGGCCGGGCCCCGGCACGTACGCCTGGAGCCCTGCCCCGCGGACCGGCTCGGTCCGGGCCAGGTCCGCGTCCGCACCCACTACTCGGGCATCTCCGCCGGCACCGAGCTGACGCTCTACCGGGGCAGCAACCCGCGACTGCGCAAGGACTGGGACGCCGGCGCCCGCATGTTCGTGCCCCGCCAGGCCGGGTCCGCGTACCCGGTGGTGGGTTTCGGTTACGAGGAGGTCGGCGAGATCGTCGAGGTCGCCCCCGACGTCGCCGGGCGGCGGCCCGGCCAGCTCGTCTGGGGCATCTGGGGGCACCGCGCCGAAGCGGTGCTGCCCGCGGCGGCGGCGCATCCGCTGCCGCCCGGCATCGACCCGCTCGCCGCCGTCTTCGCCCGCCCCGGCGCCATCGCGCTGACCGCCGTGCTCGCCGGTGACCTGCACCTGGGCGACTGGGTGGGCGTCTTCGGGCAGGGCGTGATCGGGCTGCTCGGCACGCGCCTCGCGGTGCTCTCCGGAGCCCGCGTGGTCGCCGTCGACCGGATGCCCGGGCGGCTCGCGCACGCCACCGGGCTCGGCGCCCGCCGGACGGTCGACGCCGCCGCCGAGTCGCCCGCCGCCGCGCTGCGCGCCGAGAGCGGCGGCCGGGGCGCGGACGTCTGCCTGGAGCTGTCCGGGTCGTACCCGGCGCTGCACGAGGCGATCCGGGCCACCGCCCACGCCGGCCGCGTCGTCGCGGCCGGCTTCTACCAGGGGTACGCCCACGGGCTGGAACTCGGCGAGGAGTTCCACCACAACCGGATCCAGCTGGTGGCCGCCCAGGTCTCCGGGCCGGACCCGGCGCCCGGCACGGCCGGCCGGTGGTCCGGGACCCGGATCGCGGACACGTTCATGGACCTGGTGGCCGAGGGCAGCGTCGACCCGCTGCCGCTGGTGAGCCACGTCGTCGACGCGGGCGCGGTGGCCGACGCGCTGGCGTTGCTCGACCGCGGTGACGGTGACGTCCTCCAAGTGGTGCTGAGGTTCTGATGGACATTCCGCTCGCCTGCCAGGAGCAGTTGCTCCCCGGCGCCGACCTGATCGGGAAGTACGCCCTCGCCGTCTCCCTCGGCTACCAGGGCATCGAGCTGCGCGGCCGGGGTGACCTCGCGCTGGCCGGGCGGCTGCCGGAGCTGCGCCGCGCCCGCGCCGCCGGCGTGGTCATGCCGACCGTCTGCGTCGAGATGGACCACTTCGTCGGCGACTTCGACCCGGGCCGCTCCCGCGACGCGGTGGACAACCTGCGCTCCCAGCTCTCGGTGATCGCCGAGCTGGGCGGCGTCGGCGCGATGACCCCTGCCGCGTGGGGCATGTTCTCCCGCCGGCTGCCCCCGTTCGAACCACCACGCTCGGCCGACGACGACCGGCGGGTGCTCGTCGACGCCCTGGGCGAGCTGGCCGGGCACGCCCGCGCCGAAGGGGTCACCGTGTTCCTGGAACCGCTCAACCGGTACGAGGACCACATGGTCAACCGGCTCGACCAGGCCGTCGAGCTGTGCCGCGCGGTCGGGTCACCGGCGCTGCGGGTGGCCGCCGACACGTACCACATGAACATCGAGGAGGACGACCCGAACGCCGCGCTGCGCGCCGCCGCGCCGTACCTCGGGCACGTGCAGGTCAGCGACTCCAACCGGCACCAGCCCGGCGCGGGGCACCTCGACTGGGCGGCGCTGCTGGGCACGCTGGACGCGATCGGCTACACCGGCTGGCTCGCGCTGGAGTGCCGGCTGCGCGGCGAGCCGGTCGCCGCGCTGCGCCAGGCCGCCACCGCGCTGGCCCAGGCCCGTCCCCGGCGGGCCGCCGCATGACGCTGACCACCGGGGTACGCGCCGACGCCGACCGTCACGCCCGGCTGCGCCGCCTCGCGCTGGCCACCCTGGACGCCAACTGGGAACACGACCACACGGTGCCCTCCCGCACGCTCTACCCGCACCAGTGGAGCTGGGACTCGGCGTTCATCGCGATCGGCCTGGCACACGTCCGCCCCGACCGGGCCTGGCGGGAGCTGCGGACGCTGTTCGCCGCGCAGTGGATCGACGGGCGGGTGCCGCACATCGTGTTCAACCCCGCCTCCCGTGCCGGGCCGTACTTCCCCGGGCCCCAGTTCTGGGACTCGGCCCGCGCCGACGGCGCCCCGGCCCGCGCCACCTCCGGCATAGTCCAGCCGCCGGTGCACGCCCCGGCCGCCTGGCTGGTGCACCGCCGCGCCTCCTCCGAGGCGTCGGTGGCCGCGCTGCGGCGGCTCTACCCGAGGCTCGTCGCGCAGCAGCGCTACCTGACCGGGCGGCGCGACGCGGGCGGCGGCGGGTTGGCGTCGATCGTGCACCCGTGGGAGTCCGGACTGGACAACAGCCCGGCCTGGGACGCGCCGCTGGCCGCGGTGCCCGCCGACGAGGCGGTGATGCGCGCGTACCGCCGGCACGACACCGCGCACGCCGACGCCGCGCAGCGCCCCACCGACCTGGACTACGCGCGCTACGTCGCGCTGGTGGAGTCGTACCGGGCCGGCCGCTACCGGGACGAGGGGCTGCTCGGGCGGCACCCGTTCCTGGTGGAGTGCCCGCTGGTGAACGCCGCGCTCGGCGTCTCCGAGTACGCCCTCGCGCGCATCGCCTCGGTGATCGGCGCCGACCCGGGGCCGCACCGGGACCGGGGGGCCCGGATCACCGAGGCGATCGTCACCCGGCTCTGGGACCCGGTCACCGGCACGTTCCGTCCCCGCGACGTGCGCGCCGACCGCCTCGTGCCGGCCCGTACCGTGCTCGGGCTGATGCCGCTGGCGCTGCCCGAACTGCCCGCCGCGCAGGTGTCGGCGGTGCTGGCCGAGGCGTGCTCGCCGCGTTTCGGGCTGGCCGCCCGGATGGACCGGCCGCTGCCCACGTACGACCGCACCGCCCCGGACTTCGAGCCGCTGCGCTACTGGCGCGGGCCGAGCTGGATCAACACCGGCTGGCTGCTCTGGCAGGGTCTGCGTACCCACCGACGGGCCGACCTGGCCGCCGGACTGCGCGAGTCGCTGCTCGACCTGGTCGACCGGGCCGGCTGCCACGAGTACTTCCATCCGGACACCGGCGCCGGACTCGGCTCACCGGCGTTCAGCTGGACCGCCGCGCTGGTGCTGGACGCGCTCGCCCAGGAGTGACACCGGTGGGCGCCGGGTGGACCGACGCGGGCCGGCCAGGCTCAGGCGACGCCGACGCGCAGGGCCGCCATCGGGGCGTCGTCGATCGCGTAGCCGAGCGCGTCGACCACCTCGACCACGCCGCTGACCTGCCGGGCCAGCCGCACCGCGAGCTGCGCCGTGGAGCGTCGCTCCACCTGCCCGGTCAGCGTCACCACACCCCGCTGCACCGTCACGTCGACCACGCCGTCGCGGACGCCGAGGCTGCGCCACAGCACCTCCTCGACCACGTCGCGCCGGATGCCGGCGTCCGGGCGCAGGTGCACCTTGAGCAGGTCACCGCGGGTGACGATGCCGACCAGACGGCCGAGGTCGTCGACCACCGGCAGCCGCTTCACGCCGCGCGTGTCCATCAGCCGGGCCGCCTCCACGATCGTGGCGTCCGGCGTGATCGTGACCGGCGGAGCGGTCATCAGGTCGGCGGCGAGCGTCGCACCGGCCTTCGCCTGCGCCTCGCGGCGGTGCCGGTCGGGCAGGATCCGCCGCTCCCGGGGCTGCCCCAGCAGCTCCACCTTGTACATCAGGTCCGCCTCGGACACCACGCCGAGCACCCGCCGGGTCTCGTCCACCACCGGCGCCGCCGTGACGTGCCGTTCGGTCAGCACGTCGACGATCTCCCGGTACGCCGTGCCCTCCCGTACCGACGCCACGTCCCTGGTCATCACGTCCTGCACCTGCCACGTACGCATGGCGAACCTCCCTGTGTCCGCCCCCGACGCTAGGCGGCGGCGACGGGGGAGGAGCAGGGGCGCAATGACCAGGTCAGGGGGCCGGAGGTCCCGAATCACCCAGCCGCTACCGGCTCGGCGACCTCGTCCAGGGGCGGCTCGGCGGTCAGCAGGGCGGCCGGCACCGGCTCGACCGCCACCCGGCAGTCGTGGAACGTCGGCGCCTCGCCCAGGTCGGTGTCGCGGACGCCGGTGACCGCGTTGACGGTGGAACGCCCCGGGCTGCGCCGCGCCCAGTACGCCTTGTACGTGAACGCGCACCCCGGCCGGGTCGCCTCGTCCACCGCCACCGCGGCGAGGAACGCGCCCCGGTCGTTGTGCACGCGCACCGCGTCGCCGTCGGCGAGCCCGTGCGCCGCCGCGTCGGCCGGGTGCAGGTGCAGCCGCGGCGGCCCGGCCCGGCGGGTGTGCCAGGGCAGCGAGGCGAACGTGGAGTTCATCAGGTAGCGGTTGGCCGGGGTGAGCAGCGTCAGCGGGAACCGGCGGGTCAGTTCCGGGTCGGCCGCCTCGGCCGGTGGCGTGTACCCGGGCAGCGGGTCCACCCCGAGCGCGGCGAGCGCCGGGTCGTGCAGCCGGGCCCGCCCGTCCGGCGTGGGGAACCCGCCAGCGGCGTACGGCGCGGACCCGACCGGCACGCCGGTGAGCCGGGCGTACGTGCGTTCGCGCAGTTCCTCGAACGTGATCGGCGCGTCGGCCAGCAACTGCCGGGCCAGGTCCTCGTCGCTGTCCGAGAACGCCGGGTGGTCGATCCCGAGCGCGGCGGCGATCCGCCGGAAGATCTCGGTGTTCGGCAGCGCCTCGCCCGGCGCGCGGGTGACCGGCAGGTTCAACGTCGTGTAGTGGTGCCCGTAGGACGTCTGCAGGTCCAGGTGCTCGGGCTGCATGGTCGCCGGGAGCACCACGTCGGCGTAGTCGCAGGTGTCGGTCCAGCGCTGCTCCAGCACCACTGTGAACAGGTCGGCGCGGCCCAGCCCGGTGAGCAGCCGGGCCTGGTCCGGCGCGGTCGCCGCCGGGTTGGCGTTGAACACCACGAGCGAGGTGACAGGCGGGTCGGCCTCCCCGGTGAGCACGGTGGCCAGCCGGCTCATGTTCAGCGTCCGGGCCGGTGGGGCCGGCATGCCGGCGGGCCGGATCACCGGACCGTTGTCGATGCGGTGGTGGCCGCTGGTGGTCACCAGCGCCCCGCCGCCGGGGTACCGGAAGTCGCCGGTGACCAGCGGCAACGCGCAGATGGCGCGGATCGCCTGCCCGGCGCCGTGGTGCCGTTGCAGGCCCAGCCCGACGCGGATCGCGGTGGGCCGGGTGGTGGCGATCCGCTCGCCGAGGCGGCGTACCACCTCGGGCGGCAGGCCGCACTCGGCGGCGGCCCGCTCCACCGGCCAGTCGTCGAGCCGGGCGGCCAGTTCCGGCCAGCCGGTGGTGTGCGCGGCCAGCCACGCCTCGTCGGCCGCCCCGGCGTCGCGGACGTGGCGCATCAGCCCGAGCGCGAGCGCCGCGTCGGTGCCGGGTAGCGGCGCGACGTGCTCGTCGCTGCGGGCCGCCGTGTCGGTGCGCAGCGGGTCTATCGTCACCACGTACGCGCCGCGCTCGCGGGCCTGCTGCACGAACGGCCACAGGTGCAGGTTGGTCACCAGCGGGTTGGCGCCCCAGAGGACGATCAGCTCCGCCTCGACGATCGACTCCGGTTCGAAGCCGACCGAGGCGCCGTACAGTGAGCGCAGCGCCGCCCGCGCCGCCGCCGTGCAGATGGTGGTGTCCAGCCGGGACGCGCCCAGGTGGGCGAAGAGCCGGGGTCCCATGGTCCAGCCCTGGACCAGGCCCATCGTGCCGGCGAAGTAGTAGGGCAGCACCGACTCCGGGCCGTGGAGTTCGATGCTCGCGCGCAGTCCGGCGGCCACCCGCTCGACTGCCTCGTCCCAGCTCGCCGGCCGGTACGCGACCCGTCCCGCGCCCTTCGGGCCGGTGCGGACCCAGGGCGTGGTGAGCCGGTCCGGCCCGTTCACCGCGTCCAGGTAGCGGTTCACCTTGCCGCAGAGCGCGCCCCTGGTGAACGGGTGGTCACGGTCGCCGCGCAGCCCGACCGCGACGCCGTCGGAGACGGTGAGCTGCCAGACGCAGGTGTCGGGGCAGTCCAGTGGGCAGGCGCCGGGGTGGGTGGTGACGGGGGCCATGGGCCGGATGTTACTCCCGGTTCGTGGTGCGGCAGCCACTCGTGGTGACCGGCCGCGGGCCGGGGCGTTTGGCCGGGGTGGGGGCGGGTACCCGCCGGGGCCGACCGGTGCGGGCGTGGTGCCCGCCGGCGGCGAGGGGAGGGGTGGGATGCGGTTCCCCCTGTTCGTCGAGGCGGTGGCGCGGCGGTCCGAGTTGCCGTCCGACGAGGCCGCGACCATCTCCCGGGCGGTGTTGCAGACCCTCGCCGAGCGGGTCACCGCGGACGAGACGGCCGACCTGGCGGCGCAGTTGCCGGACGACGTCGGCGGCTATCTGGAGCCGGGTGGGATCGCCGTGACCGGCGGCGCGGTGGACTTCCTGTACCGGGTGGCCGAGCGTGCGGCGGTGGATCCGGCGGTCGCCGAGGTGGGCGCGGTGGCGGTGCTCGCCACGCTGCGCGACACGGTGACGGTGGGGGAGTTCCAGGACCTCGTCGCGCAGCTTCCGAAGGGCTTCGACGCGATGGTGGACCCGATCCCGCGGCCACCCTACGATGTCTGAGCAGGCTCCCCGCGATCCGGGTTGAGCTGCGGCACCGGGGCCGCTCCGACGAAGATTCGACTGCCAGAAAGTATTTTCACCGTAAAATAACTCGTCGGCGTTCGCGTACGCTGTAAAACGTCTACGCGCTAGAGGGATGATCGGACGGATTCCTCCGTCCGAGGTTCCAGGACGTCTTCCTCCCTTCGGCTCAAGCCGCATCGATGCTCTTCCGGCGCGGTGATTGAGCAATATTCTGCTTCCAATGTGAAGTCCTGGGGGGGATCAATGATCACATTCGTCGATTGCTGCGTGCCTGTCCTCTGTGGAGCGTATCCCGCTTCCTGACATGGCGGAGCCGATGATTATCAATCGTTTCGGCGCGATCACGGCAGTACACGGCGGACGTCCGGCACTTCTCGGTGAGACCCACGAGGTCACCTACACCGAGCTGGCCGGGGCGGCCGGCGGGCACATGGCCGTGTTTGCCGCCGCGGGCCTGCGTCCCGGAGACCGGATCGCGCTGCTGACCGCGCACGGCGCACCGACCGTCGCGGCGCTGCTCGGCGCCCTGGCCGCCGGGTGCGCGTACGTGCCACTGGACCCGGGCTTCCCGGTCGCCCGGCTGCGCCACATGGTCGACGCCGCCGGCGTCACCGCCGTCGCGTGCGCCGCCGAGCACCGCGACCTGGCCTCGGCGCTGGCCGGCGAGCGTCCGGTCGTGCCGCTGGACGAGGTGCCGCCGGCCCCGCTGCGCCCGGTTCCGGCCGAGCCGGACGCGCTGGCGTACGTGCTGTTCACCTCCGGCTCCACCGGCGTGCCCAAGGCGGTCGGGCAGACCCACCGCAACCTGGCCCACGTCGTCGACAACCAGATCGCCGCGCTCGGCGTCGGCCTGGACGACCGGCTCAGCCTGCTCGCGTCGTTCAGTTTCGACGCCGCCATCCCCGACCTCTACCCGGCGCTGCTCACCGGCGCCGCCGTCGTCCCGGTCGACCTGCGCCGCCAGGGACTGGCGTACGCCGTCGAGCAGCTCGACCGGCACCGCGCCACGGTGCTGCACTGCACGCCCACCGTCTACCGCTTCCTGCTCGACACGCTCGGCGCGCGCCGGCTGGCCACGGTGCGGGCGGTGCTGCTCGGCGGCGAACAGGCCACCTGGACCGACGCGGCCCGCGGCCGGGACCGGTTCGCCCCCGAGTGCGTGCTGGTCAACGGCTACGGCGCCACCGAGATGACGTTCGCCGCCCGGCACGTGCAGCCGCTGTCCGAGGTGGACCCGGACGCCCGCGGGCCGCTGCCGGTCGGCACCGCGTTCCCCGGCTACCGGCTCGACCTCGCCCCGGACACCGGCGAGATCGTCGTCCACAGCCGGCACCTCGCCCCCGGCTACCTCAACCAGGACAGCGACCGCTTCGGCGTCGACGCCGACGGGCTGCGGTCGTACCGCACCGGTGACCTCGGCCGGCTGCTGCCCGGCGGGGAACTGGTCTGCCTCGGCCGGCTCGACCGTCAGGTCAAGGTACGCGGACACCGGGTCGAGCTGACCGAGATCGAAGCGGTGCTGTCCGCCCAGCCCGGCGTCGCCGGCGTCCGCGCCATCGTGCGCGACGGCGAACTGCTCGCGTACGCCCGCCCGGCCGGCGCCCGCCCCGACCCGGCGGCGTTGCGCGCCGCCCTGACCGCGGAGCTGCCCGACTACGCGGTGCCCCGCGCGGTGGTGGTGGTCGACGAGTTCCCGCTCACCGTCACCGGCAAGGTCGACGAGCGGGCGCTGCCCGACCCGGTGACCGAGGTGCCCGCCGACGCGGCGCCGGCCACCGAGACCGAGCGCGCCGTGCACGACATCTGGTGCGCGGTGCTCGGCCGCGACGCGGTCGGCCGCACCGACAGCTTCTTCGACGTGGGCGGGCAGTCGCTGCTGCTGGGCCAGGTTCAGCAGCGCCTCGCCGAGCGGTTCGGCGTCCGCCTGCCGATGCTGCGCCTGTTCGACCACCCGACCGTCGCCACCCAGGCGGCGCTGCTCGACGCCCCGCCCGAGGCGGTCCGCGCCCCGGTGCTGCCCGCGCCCGCCGCGCCGGTACGCGCCGCCCGCGAGTACACCGGCGACGAGATCGCCGTGGTCGGCCTCGCCGGCCGGTTCCCGGGCGCGCCCGACGTGGCCACGTACTGGTGGAACCTGTGCACCGGGGTCGACTCGGTGCACGACCACACCGACGAGGAACTGGCCGCGCTCGGCGTCGGGCCCGGCCTGCTCGCCGACCCCCGGCACGTGCGCGCCACCGGCCGGCTCGACGGGGTGGCCGACTTCGACGCCGAGTTCTTCGGCTTCGGCGCCGACGAGGCCGCCCGTACCGACCCGCAGCACCGGCTGTTCCTGGAGACTGCCTGGGAGGCGCTGGAGGACGCCGGGCACGACCCGGCCCGCTTCCCCGGGCTGGTCGGCGTCTACGCCGCCACCTCGGCAAACCGCTACTTCCTGTTCCACCTGATGGACAACCCGGCGGTGGTCGGCGACGTCGACCCGGACGACTGGGAGGCCCGGCTCGTCGGCCGCCAGCTCACCGACCACCTGCCCGGGCAGGTGGCCTACCGGCTCGGCCTGACCGGTCCGGCGATGGCCGTGCAGTCCGCCTGCTCCAGCTCGCTCGTCGCGGTGTGCGTGGCCGCGCAGAGCCTCGCCGACTACCAGTGCGACCTGGCCCTGGCCGGCGGCTCCACCGTGATGTGGCCCCGGCACCGGGCGGGCGGGCTCGTCTCGCCCGACGGCCGGTGCCGCGCCTTCGACGAGGCCGGCTCCGGCTCCGGCTTCGGCTCCGGCGCCGGCGTGGTCGCCCTGCGCCGGCTCGCCGACGCGCAGGCCGACGGCGACCGCATCTACGCGATCCTGCCCGGCTGGGCGGTCACCAACGACGGCCCGGACCGGGCCGGCTTCGCGGTGCCCGGCCCGGCCGGGCAGGCCGCCGCCGTCGCCAGCGCGCTCGCCACCGCCGAGGTCGCGCCGGGCGAGGTCCGCTTCGTCGAGGGCCACGGCAGCGGCACGCCGCTCGGTGACGCCATCGAGGTCGCGGCGCTGCACGAGGTGTACGCGGGCGCCGCGCCCGCCGAGTCCACGGCGCTCGGCTCGGTCAAGACGAACATCGGTCACCTCGACGCCGCCGCCGGCATCGCCGGGCTGATCAAGACGGTGCTCGCCGTCCGGCACGGGGTGATCCCGCCGAACCTGCACTTCACCCGCCCGCACCCGGAGATCGACCTGACGGCCGGACCGTTCTACGTGCCCACCAAGGCGCGGGACTGGCCGGACGGCGCGCGCCGGGTCGCCGGGGTCAGCGCGTTCGGCCTCGGCGGCACCAACGCGCACGTGGTGGTGGAACAGCCGCCACCGGCCGAGCCGGCCGACCCGCCCGGCGAGGGGCCGTGGCTGCTGCCGGTCTCCGCGCGTACCCCGGCGGCGCTGCGGGCCGCGCTGACCCGCCTGCGGACCCACCTGGCCGGCGCCGCCCCGGCACTGTCCGACGTGGCCGCCACGCTGGCGCTCGGCCGGCGGGCGTTCGCGCACCGGGCGGCGGTGGTCGCCGCCGACCTGCCGGCCGCGCTGGCCGCCCTGGACGTGCTGCTGGACACCGACGCCCGGATCGCCGGCGACGGCGGTCCGCTGCGCGAGACGGCCGCCGACTGGGTCGCCGGGCGTGACGTCGACTGGCACGAGCTGCACCCCGACGGCACGGTGCGTCGCACCGGACTGCCCACCTACCCGTTCCAGCGCCGCCGGCACTGGATCGACCCCGTGCAGAAAGGTCCGCGGTGAACTGGTTCGTCTCCGCCGGAAGCCGACCCGAGGCCCCGGTGCGATTGTTCTGCCTGCCCTACGCCGGTGCGGGCGCCAGCGCGTTCCGGCGCTGGGCGTCCGAGTTCGGCGAGAGCGTCGACGTGACGCCGGTGCAACTGCCCGGCCGGGAGAACCGGATCACCGAGGACCCGCGCTTCAGCGTCGCCGAGGTGGCCGACGCCATCGCCTCCCGGGCCGACCGCCCGTACGCGATCTACGGCCACTCGATGGGCGGACGGCTCGGCTTCGACGTGGTCCGCGAGCTGCGCCGCACCGGCCGCCCGCTGCCGCTGCGGCTCTACGTCGGCGGCGCCCGCGCCCCGCACGTACGCACCCCCGGCCCGTTCGACGGGCTGTCCCGGGCGAGCGACGACGAGCTGCTGCGCCGCCTCGGCGAGGGCGGCGGCCTCCCCGCCGAACTGCTCGACCACCCGGAGCTGGTGGAACTGCTGCTGCCGCTGCTGCGCGCCGACTTCGGCCGGGTCGACGACTACCGCCACGTGCCCGGCGAGCCGCTGCCGGTGCCGATCGTCGCGTTCGCCGGCCGCACCGACCGGGCGGTCACCCGGGACCAGAACGCGGCCTGGGCCGAGCACACCGCTGCCGGGTTCACCCTGCACGAGCTGGACGGCGGGCACTTCTTCCTGCACGACCGGCTGCCCGAGCTGGCCGCGCTGATCCGCGCCGACCTGACCGCCGCGCTCTCGGACCCCCGCGCCGGCACGCCGGACGCGGGTCCGGACCCGGTGCGCGCCGCCGGCCGCGGGACCGCCGGCGCCGCGCACCGGGTCCCCCTCGGCGACACCGGCTGGTCGGTGTGGCGCGACGCGGTGCTGCGTACCACCGGGTTCCCGGCCGACGGGCTGGAGCTGTTCAGCGCGCCCCGGGCCGCCACCGCCGCCGACGAGCTGCTCGCCACCGGCGCGGGCGCGGACCGGTTCGACAAGGAGTTCGAGGAGGCGCTGCGCTCCGGCGCGCAGCGGTTCACCGCGCTGGCCGCCGATCCGCTGCTTCGCGAGGCGGTCACCTGGCAGAACCGGGGCGCGCTCGTCGCGTTCGACGGGCTGGTGCGCGGCGGCGCCGAGGCGGCCCGCAACGTACGCCGCCGCGACCGGGAACGGGCGCTGCTGAAGTACTGGCAGCGCTACTGCGGCAAGAACGAGACGGTCGGCTTCTTCGGGCCCAGCTGCTGGGTCACAGTCGATCCGGCACAGCCGGAAGTTGCCCGGGTCAACCCCGGCGACCGGTTGACCCGCCGACGCTGGGTGTGGTTCGAGTCGTGGGCGCTGACCGCGTACGCCGACCGGCTCGGCGCGGACCTGGCGGTCCGCCGCTGGTGGCCACCGATGCTCCGGCCACACCTGGCGGTCCGGGACCGGGCCGTGCTGCGACCCGGACGTCCGCCGCTGACGCTGACCCCGGTCGAGGCCGGGCTGCTGCGCGCGGCCGACGGGCGGCGCCCCGCCGCCGACCTGGTCGCCGACCCGGCGATCGGGCTGCGCCGCCCCGAGGACGGCTACGCGCTGCTCGACCGCCTGGTTGAGCGCGAACTGATCACCTGGGACGCGGCCCTGCCGGTGAGCCCGGACGCCGAACGGGTGCTGGCCGACCGGATCGAGGCGATCGGTGACGAGCAGGCGCGCGCCGCCGCCCGCGCCGGGTTCGACCGGCTGCGCGCCGCGCGCGACGAGGTGGCCGCGGCGGCCGGGGACGCGGAGCGGCTGCGCGCCGCGCTGGACGCGCTCGACGCCACGTTCACCGAGCTGACCGGCGTGCCCGCGGTACGCCGGGCCGGACAGATGTACGCCGGGCGCACGGTCTGCTACGAGGACAGCGCCCGGGACCTGGACGTGGTCTTCGGCGCGCCGCTGCTGGCCGAGCTGGCCGCCCCGCTGGACGTGCTGCTGCGCGCCGCCCGCTGGCTGGCCAACGCGCTCGCCCGCGCCTACCTCGACGTGCTGCGCGGCCTGTACGAGGAACTGCGCGCCGAGTCCGGCGGCCCGGTGCCGCTGGCCGACCTGTGGTTCCTGGCTCAGGGCATGTTCTGGGGCGACGGCGAGCGGCCCGTCGACGCGGTGGCGGCGGAGTTCGCCGCCCGTTGGTCCGGGCTGTTCGGCCTGGACACGCTGCCCGCCGGCACCACCGACGTACGGCTGCGCGCGGCCGACCTCGCCGACCGGATCGACGCGGTGTTCCCCGGCGCCGGCCCGGAGTGGTCCAACGCCGCCATCCACAGCCCCGACCTGCAGATCTGCGCCACCGACGCGGACGCGCTGCGGCGCGGCGACTACACCGTGGTGCTCGGTGAGCTGCACGCCGCCTGGTCGTCGTTCGACTGCGCCGTGTTCACCCCGTCGCACCCGGACGTGGAGCGGCTGCGCGACGCGCTGGCGGCGGACCTCGGGCAGCGGCGCGTCCGGCTGCTGTTCCCGGCCGACTGGCCGCGCCGGACCAGCCGTACCGCCGAGTCGCTGACCGGCCCGACCGACCGGCACCTGGCGTTCCTCGACGCGCCCGGCGCCGACCCGGCCCGCGTGCTGCCCACAGTGGACCTGGTCGTCGACGACGTCGACGGCGAGCTGGTGGCGACCGCCTCGGACGGGCAGCGCTGGCCGCTCATCGAGATCTTCGCCGAGCCGTTCAGCGCGCACGCCGTGGACGGCTTCAAGCTGGTCGCCGCCGCGCCGTACACGCCCCGGATCACCGTGGACCGGCTGGTGCTGGCCCGGCAGACGTGGCGGACCACAGTGGGCGACAGCGGCCTGGCCGTCCCGAACGGGGAGCGCGAGCGCTTCCTCGCCGTCCGCGACTGGCGCCGCCGCCTCGGCCTGCCCGAACAGGTGTACGTCAAGTTCGGCACCGAGACCAAGCCCTGCTTCGTCGACCTGTCCGCGCCGGCGTTCGCCACCACGCTCTGCGCGATGGCGCGCGCCGCCCGCGTCGACGGCGGCGACGACGTCTCGTTCACCGTCAGCGAGATGCTGCCCGCCCCGGAGCAGGCGTGGGTGCCCGACGGACAGGGCCGCCGCTACTTCAGCGAGCTGCGCCTGCACATCACCGACGCCCGGCGGGAGGACCACCGGTGAGCCATCTGGTGCCCCTGGGCGACACCGGCTGGTCGGTGTGGCGTGACGTGGTCCTGCGGACCGCCGGTTTCCCGGCCGCCGGGCTGGACCGGTTCGCCGCACCGGACTGCGCCGCCGTCGCGGACGCGCTGCTCGCCGGCGACACCGGCGCCGAGGTGTTCGACAAGACGCTGCGCGAGGCGTTCGCCGAGTCCTCCGCGGTGGCCGGCGAACTGGCCGCCGACCCGCTGCTGCGCGAGGCGGTGACCTGGCAGAACCCGGACATGCTGATCGCGCTGGACGGGCTGCTGCGCACCGACCCGCAGGTCCGCAACGTGCGCCGCCGCAAGCGCGAGCTGAGCCTGCTGCGCTACTGGCAGCGCTACTGCGGCAAGGCCGAGACCATCGGCTTCTTCGGCCCGGTCTGCTGGGGCACGTTCGACACCACCCGGCCCGGCGTGCACACCGTGCCCGGTCCCACGCTGGTGCACCGGCGGCGGGTGTACTTCGAGGCGTGGGCGCTCATCGCGTACGCCGACCGGCTCGCCGACGACCTGGCGGTGCGCCGCTGGTGGGCGCCGGCCCTGCAACCGCACCTGACCGTCGCCGGCCGGGAGCTGCGCTGGCCGCTGCACCCGCCGATCGCGCTGACCCCGGTCGAGGCGCTGGTGCTCGGCGCCTGCGACGGGCGTACCCCCGCGGTGGAGCTGGCGCAGCGGCTGTGCGACGCCGGCGAGGTGCACAGCGCCGACGACGTCTACCTGCTGCTGGACCGGTGGGTCGAGCGCGGCCAGCTCAGCTGGGGCGCGAACCTGCCGATCGCGCCCGACGCCGAACTGGTGCTCGAAGCGCGGATCGCCGCGATCGGCGACGAGCCGGTCCGCGCCGCCACAGCGGCCGAGTTCGGCCGGCTGCGCGCCGCCCGCGACGAGGTGGCCGCGTCGGCCGGCGACCCGGACCGGCTCGGCGCCGCGCTCGCCGCGCTCAACGCCGAGTTCACCGCCGTCACCGGCCGCCCGGCCAACCGGCACAGCGGGCAGATGTACGCCGCCCGCACCGTCTGCTACGAGGAGACCGCCCGCGACCTGGAGTTCCGCATCGGGTCGGCGGTCATCGACGCGCTCGCCGAGCCCCTCGCCGTGGTGCTGCGTACCGCCCGCTGGTTCACCGGCGAGGTGGCCGCCCGCTGCGGTGAGGTCTTCACCGAACTGCACGAGGAGCTGGCCGCCGACGGCCCCGTGCGGCTGGCTGACCTGTGGCTGCTGGCCCAGGGCACGCTCGTCTCCCCGGATGGCCCGATCGGCCGGGCCGGCGCCACGCTCACCGCACGCTGGGCCGAGCTGTTCGGCCTGGCCGACCTGCCCGAGGGGCAGCCGGAGCTGCGGCTGCGCGCCGCGGACCTGACCGACCGGGTCCGGGAACTGTTCCCGGCGACCCGACCCGGCTGGCCGTCGGCCCGGCTGCACAACCCGGACGTGCAGCTGTGCGCCGCCTCGCCGGAGGCCGTCGAGCGGGGCGACTTCCTGCTCGTGCTCGGCGAGCTGCACCCGGCGTCGGTCGCGTTCGACAGCGCGGTGCTCAGCCCGTTCCACCCCGACCCGGCGGCGCTGCGCGCCGACCTCGACGCCGACCTGGGCCCGGTCCGGCTGCGGGTGCTGTGGCCGGACAGCTTCCCCCGCCGCACCACCCGCACCACGTACGCGCTGACCGGCCCGGCGGACCGCCAGCTCGGCATCGACACCGCGCACGGCGCCGACGTGGACCGCCTGGTCCCGGCCACCGCCGTGCTGGTCGAACGCACCGGCGACACGCTCACCGCGGTCTTCCCCGACGGCGCCCGCTGGCCGCTGATGGAGGTCTTCGCCACGCTGCTCGGCTCGCTGCTGCTCGACGCGTTCAAGCTGCTCGGCGCCGCGGCGTACACGCCCCGGATCACCATCGACCGGCTGGTGGTGGCACGGCGCACCTGGCGCACCACGGCCGGGGCGTGCGGGCTGGGCGGCCACCCCGACGAGTCCGCCCGCTACCTGGCGGTACGCCGCTGGCGCGCCGAGACCGGCCTGCCCGAGCGGGTCTTCGTCAAGGTCGGCACCGAGATCAAACCCTGCTACGTGGACCTGACCGGGCCGCTGTACGCGCAGTCGCTGTGCGCCATGGTCGACGCCGCGCTCCGGACCGGCCCGGACGTGCCGGTGGTGGTCTCCGAACTGCTGCCCGCCCCCGCCGAGGCCTGGGTGCCCGACGCCCAGGGCCGCGGCTACGTCAGCGAACTGCGCCTCCAGATCACCGACCCGGCCGAGCACCTTGGAGCACTCCGGTGACCGACACCCTGACCGTCAGCGCCGTCCACGGCACCGACCTGCCCTGGCCGGACGCCACCCTCGCCGACCTGATCACCGCGCAGGCGGCCCGCACCCCGGACGCGGTGGCGGTGCGCCAGTGGGACACCCGGCTTACCTACCGGCAACTCGTCGACCGGGCCGCCGGGGTGGCCGCCGCGCTGCGTGAGCACGGCGTCGGCCGGGGCGACCGGGTCGGCGTGTGCGGCGCGCGTACCCCCGACCTGGTGACGACGGTGGTCGGCGTGCTGCTCGCCGGCGCCGCGTACGTGCCGCTGGAGCCGGGCGGCCCCCGGGCCCGGCTGCGCGGCATCGTCCGCGACGCGGGCGTCCGGGTCGTCGTCGGCGACGCGGCGGCGGCCGAGTTCGGCGACGAGCCCGGCGTGACGGCGCTCGGCCTGCCCGGCCCGGCCCCGCTCGCGCCCTGCCCGGCCCGCCCCGGCGACCCGGCGTACGTGCTGTTCACCTCCGGCTCCACCGGCCGCCCGAAGGGCGTGCTGACCACCCACCGCAACGCCGTCGAGTTCGTCACCGGCGTGAGCGCGCTGACCGGCGCCGACGCCTCTATCCGCAGCCTCGGCATCGCCTCGCTCGGCTTCGACGCGGCCACCATGGACCTGTTCGTGCCGCTGACGCTCGGCGGCGCGGTGCAGCTGCTCGGCGCCGACGACCGGGCCGACCCGGTCCGGCTGGCCCGGTTCGTCGCCGAGCACGAGGTCACCTGGGGCTTCATCACCCCGACCGTGCTGTCGCTGCTGGACCCGGCCGGGTTCCCGTCATGGCGGGTGCTGCTCTGCGGCGGCGAGGCGGTCCCGGCCGAGCTGGTCGCCCGCTGGGCGCCGGGCCGGCGGTTCCTCAACGGCTACGGCCCCACCGAGACCACGGTGCTGGCGGTCACCTGCGACCTCACCCCGGCCGACACCGACCCGATGCCGATCGGCCGGCCGTTGCCCAACCACCGGGCGTACGTGGTCGACGCCGACCTGCGGCCGGTGCCGGCGGGCGAGACCGGCGAGCTGCTGATCGGCGGGCCCGGCCTGGCCGACGGCTACCTGAACCGGCCCGGCCTGACCGCCGAGCGGTTCGTGCCCGACCCGTTCGGCGACGTCCCCGGCGAGCGGCTCTACCGCACCGGCGACCTGGTCCGGCAGGGCCCGGACGGCCGGATCGTCTACCTGGGCCGCGCCGACCGGCAGGTCAAGGTGCGCGGCCAGCGCATCGAGCTGGGCGAGATCGAGGCGGTGCTGGCCGCCTGCCCCGGCGTCGAGCGCGTCGCGGTGGAGGCGGTGCCCGGCCCGGCCGGCGCCGAGCTGGTCGCGTTCCTCACCCCGGCCGGCGCGCCCGGCGACGACGAGCTGCGGGCGTACGCGCAGACGCGGCTGACCACCGCGATGCTGCCGGCCCGGACGGTGCGGCTGGACGCGCTGCCGGTCAGCCCGGTCACCGGCAAGCTGGACCGGCCGGCGCTGCGCGAACTGGCCGCGGCGACCCCGGCCGCAGTCGCCGACGCGTCCGCCGACGACGACCCGGTGACGGCGGCGGTCCGGCGCGTCTGGACCCGGCTGCTCGGCGCCGCGCCCGCCCCGGACAGCGACTTCCTCGCCGCCGGCGGCAACTCCATCGCCGCGATGCGGCTGGTCGCCGCGCTGCGCGCGGAGCTGGGCCGGCAGGTGGACACCCGGGTGCTGTTCGCCGACCGCACGTTCGCCGCGCTGGTGGACCGGGTCCGCGCCGCCGACCCGGCCGACGCCGACGGGCTGACCACCGGCAACCCGCCGACGCTGTCCCCGCCGCAGCGGCGGCTGTGGTTCATGGACCAGCTCGCCCCGTCCAGCGCGCCGTACAACATCGCCGTCGCGCACCGGCTGCGCGGGCCGCTGGACGTCGCCGCGCTCGGTGCCGCGCTGCGCGCCGTCGCCGAACGGCACGACGTGCTGCGCTGGCGGATCCCGCAGAACGGCGGCGTGCCGTACGCGGTCCGCGAGGAACCCACCGACGTGGCGGTGCCGGTGGTCGACCTGACCGCCGCCGCCGACCCGGACACCGAGCTGGCCGGCATGCTCGCGGCCGGCGCCGGGCACGCGTTCGACCTGGCCACCGGCCCGCCCTGGCAGGTGACCGTGTACCGGCTCGCCGCGCAGGAGCACGTGCTCGCGGTCACCGTGCACCACGCGGTCTTCGACGGCTGGTCCGAGGCGCTGCTCTACGACGAGCTGGCGCTCGCGTACGCCCGCGCGCTCGGCCGGTCCGTGCCGGGCCGCCCGCCGCTGCCCGCCACGTACGCCGACTACGCCGTGTGGCGCGCCGACCGGGACCGGCGCCGCGGCGAGACCGACCTGGCCTGGTGGACCGCGCACCTGGCCGGCGCGCCGACGGTGCTGGACCTGCCCCGCGACCGGCCCCGCCCGGCCGTGCAGACGTACGCCGGCGCGGAGGCCGCGGTACGGCTGGACGAGGCCGCCGACCGGGACGTGCGCGACCTGGCCGCGCGGCGCGGCACCACAGTCGCCGCGGTGCTGCTGGCCGCGTTCGGCGAGCTGCTGCGCCGGGTCACCGGCGGCGACGAGCACGTGCTCGGCGCGATCGTCGCCGACCGGCGGCTGGCCGCGTTCGACGAGGTGATCGGGTTCTTCATCGACACCGTGCCGGTGCGGGTCCGCTCCGGTGGCGCGAGCTTCGCCGAGCAGGTCGACCGGGCCGCCGCCGAGCTGCACGAGGTCACCGCCCACCCGGGCGCGCCGCTGGAACGCATCGTGGAGGCGCTCGGTGTGGGCCGGGACACCTCCCGCGCCCCGCTGGTGCAGGTGCTGTTCAACGTGCTCAACTTCGCCCCGCCCCGGCTGACGCTGACCGGCCTGGCGGCCGAGCCGGTGTCGGTGCCCAAGCCCGGCTCGCCGTTCGACCTGACCGTCTACGTGGTGGAGCGCGACGGGCGGGCCGGCGTCGAGGTGGTGCACAACCCGGACCTGTTCACCGCCGAGCGGATCAGCGCGCTCCTGGCCGACCTGGCCGCCCTGGTCGGCGCGCTCGCCGCCGACCCGGACGCGCCGGCCGCCGAGGTGGCGCCCGAGCTGCCCCGCCCGGCGGTGCGTGTGGCCGCGCTCGGCGCGATGACCGTCGCCACCGCCGAACCGGCCCGCGCGCCGCTGCCCACCGGCTCGGACGCGCTCACCGGCACCGAGGAGCTGATCGCCGGCATCTGGCGCGACGTGCTCGGCCGGGACACCGTCGGCGTCACCGACAACTTCTTCGACATCGGCGGCCACTCGATGGCCCTGGCCGCCGTGTACGCCCGGCTCACCGAGGCCACCGGCCGCTCGATCACCATGCTCGACCTGTTCCGCCACCCGACCGTGCGGGCGCTCGCCGCCAGCCTGGACGGGGCCGCCGACCGGCCGGAACTGGCCCGCGCCGCGCTGCGCGCCGCCGCCCGGCGGGGCCGCGCCCGCCGAACCCCGCCGCCACGCCGACCTCACCCGTGACGCGATCCCTTGTGAATGAAGGAACCCCCATGCAGAACGACATTCCCGCCGACGACGGCGTCGAGCCCATCGCCATCGTCGGGCTCGCCGCCCGCCTGCCCGGCGCGGCCGACGTCGACGAGTTCTGGCGCAACCTGGTCGACGGCGTGGAGTCGACGACCGAGCTGACCCGCGAGGAGCAGCTCGCCCGCGGCGCGCAGCCGCAGGAGGTCGACGACCCGGGCTGGGTCAACCGTGCCCCGCTGGTGGACGGCTACGACGAGTTCGACGCCGGCCTGTTCGGGATGACCGCCCGCGAGGCCGAGATCACCGACCCGCAGCACCGGCTGTTCCTGGAGACCTGCTACACCGCGTTGCAGGACGCCGGCTACGACCCGGGCCGCTACGACGGTGCGGTCGGCGTGTACGCCGGCACCGGCGGAAACACGTACCTGCACCGCAACGTGTACCGCAACAAGCGGGTCGGCGGGAACCCGCACGGCGCGGTGTCGCTGGCCACCGGCAACTCGCCGAACTACGTGGCCACGAACGTGTCGTACCGGCTGGACCTGCGCGGACCCAGCATGACCGTGCACACCGCCTGCTCCACCTCGCTGGTCGCGTTCCACCTGGCCTGCGAGGCGCTGCGCAACGGCGAGTGCGACATGGCCCTGGCCGGCGGCGTCAACATCGAGCTGCCGCACGTCGGCTACCTCGGCATGGACGGCTTCACCTCGCCGGACGGGCGGTGCCGGCCGTTCGACGCCGCAGCGAACGGCACGGTGTGGGGCAGCGGCGTCGGCGTGACGCTGCTCAAGCGGCTCTCCGACGCGATCGCCGACGGCGACCACATCCGCGCGGTCGTGCTCGGCAACGCCATCAACAACGACGGCGCCGGGAAGGTCGGCTTCACCGCCCCCAGCATCGACGGGCAGACCGAGGCCATCGCCCAGGCCGTCGCGCTCGCCGGCGTCGACCCGCGCAGCATCAGCTACGTCGAGGCGCACGGCACCGGCACCGCGCTCGGCGACCCGATCGAGGTCGCCGCGCTGTCCGCCGTCTACGCCAAGGACACCGACGAGCGCGGCTGGTGCGGCATCGGGTCGGTGAAGTCGAACATCGGCCACCTGAGCCAGCCCTCCGGCATCGTCAGCGTGATCAAGACGGTGCTGGCGATGGAGCACGGGCTGATCCCGCCGACCATCAACTACGAGGCGCCGAACCCGGCCATCGACTTCGCCGACACCCCGTTCTACGTGGCGAACACGCTGACCAAGTGGGACACCGACGGCGGGCCGCGCCGGGCCGGGGTCAGCTCCTTCGGCATCGGCGGCACAAACGCGCACGTCGTGCTCCAGGAGGCGCCGGCGGCGGAGCGGGACGAGCCGCCGGCCCGCCCGGCGCACCTGCTCCAGGTGTCGGCGAAGACGCCGACCGCGCTGGACGTCG
Organism: Micromonospora sp. HB375; assembly: GCF_017872985.1. NCBI lineage: Bacteria > Bacillati > Actinomycetota > Actinomycetes > Micromonosporales > Micromonosporaceae > Micromonospora > Micromonospora sp. HB375. Next base: position 3,165,829 of record NZ_JAGGJO010000001.1, read on the forward strand.
CCGTGCGCCGGCTCGCCGAGCACCTGGAGGGCGGCAGCGACGTGGCGCTCGCCGACGTGGCGCACACGCTGCGCGTCGGCCGCCAGACGTACGCCCACCGCGCCGCCGTCGTGGCCGGGGACCCGGCGTCCGCCGCCGCCGCGCTGCGCGAGCGGCGCAAGGGCCACCGGGGCGTCGCCGACGGACCCGCCCCCCGGGTGGCGTTCCTGTTCAGCGGCCAGGGCTCGCAGTACGCCGGGATGGGCGCCGAACTGTACGCCCAGGACCGGGCGTTCGCCGCCGCCGTGGACGAGTGCGCCGACCTGCTCCGCCCCGAGCTGGGCCTGGACATCCGGGACCTGATCCTCGGCCGCGACCCGGACGCGGCGGACAAGCTCACCGAGACCCGGTGGACCCAGCCCGCGCTGTTCACCGTCGAGTACGCCCTCGCCGTCGCGTGGCGGGCCGCCGGGGTCGTCCCGGCCGCGATGATCGGCCACTCCATCGGCGAGTACGTGGCCGCCACGCTCGCCGGCGTGCTCGACCTCGCGGACGCGCTGCGCGTGGTGGCCGCCCGGGGCCGGCTCATGCACTCCCTGCCCGCCGGCTCGATGCTGGCGGTCACGCTCGACGAGTCGGCGGTGGCCGACCGGCTGCCTCAGGGCCTGTCGGTGGCCACCGTGAACGGCCCCGGCACCTGCGTGGTGGCCGGCGAGACCGCGCTCGTGGAGGAGTTCGCCGTCAGCCTGGGCGGCAAGAACAAGTCGAAGCTGCTGCGCACCTCGCACGCGTTCCACTCGCCGATGATGGACCCGATCCTGGACGAGTTCACCGCGCTGATGGCCACCGTGCCGCTGCGTGCCCCGGCGGTGCCGTTCCTGTCGAACGTGACCGGCACCTGGATCACCGAGGCGCAGGCCACCGACCCGGCGTACTGGGCCGCGCACCTGCGCCGCCCGGTCCGCTTCGGCGCGTGCGTGGCCACGCTGCTCGCCGAGGGCACCTGGGCGCTCGTCGAGTGCGGCCCCGGCCGGCAACTGGCCAACCTGGCCCGGATGCAGGTCGCCAAGGCCGGCGAGGCGCAGCGCGCGCTGACCCCGCTGGGCAGCCTGCCCGGCGCGGGCGAGCAGACCGGTGACCTGGCCGCGCTGCTCGGCACGGCCGGCGCGCTCTGGTGCGCCGGGGTGCCGGTGCGCCTTGCGGCCGACCCGGCGGCGCGGCGGGTGCCGCTGCCCACGTACCCGTTCGAGCGGCGCCGCTACTGGATCGACCCGGACCCGGAGCAGGAACTGGCCGCGGCGCCCGTCGAGACCGGCCCCCGGCCGCTGCCGGAGTGGTTCGCGGTGCCGGTGTGGCGCCAGGCCGCCCCGGCGCGCGCCGTGGAGCCGCTGGGCCGCTGCCTGGTGCTGGCCGACGGTCCGCGCGGCGAGGCGCTCGTGGCCGCGTTGCGCGCCGCCGGCGACGACCCGGTCGAGGTACGCGCCGGCGAGGCGTTCACCGCCACCGCGAGCGGTTTCCGGCTGCGCCCCGGCGTACGCGCCGACGCCGAGGAGCTTCTGGCCGCGCTCGGCGCCGACGTGCCCCGCCGGATCGTGCACGCGTTCGCGCTCGACGGCGAGCCGGCCGGCACCGACCCGGCGGCCGCCTGGGCGGCGCAGGAGCGCGGCTTCTTCGGCGCGCTGCACCTGGTGCAGGCGCTCGCGGGCACCGGTGTGACCGCCGACGAGGCGGGCGTACGCCTGGACCTGGTCACCGCCGGCATCGGCGACGTACGCGGCGACGACCTGACCCGCCCCGAGCACGCCACGCTGGCCGGCCTGGCCCGGGTGCTCCCGGCCGAGCTGCCCGGCCTGACCGTGCGGCTGCTGGACACCGATCCGGCCGCGCGCGGCGTGGCCGCCCTGGTGGCCGAGCTGCGCAGCCCGGTCGACGCCGAGCACCCGGAGGTGGCGCTGCGCGGCGACCGCCGCTGGCTCGGCGGCTACGAGCAGGTGAGCGTCGCGGCCGAGGCGGAGCCGGGCGTGCTGCGCGAGGAGGGCCGCTACCTGATCACCGGCGGTCTCGGCGGCATCGGCGTCACCCTGGCCGAGGACTTCGCCCGCCGGGCCCGCGCCAAGCTGGTGCTTCTGGCCCGCTCCGGGCTGCCCGGGCGCGACGAGTGGGACGCGCACCTGGCGGTGCACGGCGGCGCCGACCGGGCCGGACGCGCCATCGCGGCGATCCGCCGGATGGAGGCCGCGGGCGCCGAGGTGCTGGTGCTCGCCGCCGACGTCACCGACGCGGACGACCTGCGCCGGGTCCGCGACGAGGCCGAGCGGCGGTTCGGCGGGCTCGACGGCATCGTGCACGCCGCCGGCCTGCCCGGCGGTGGCATGGCCGAGATCAAGGAGCGCGACGAGGCGCAGCGTGTGCTGGCCCCGAAGCTGGCCGGCACGCTCGCGCTGGCCCAGGTCTTCGGCGACCTGCCGCTGGACTTCGTCGTGCTGTGCTCCTCGATCACCGCGGTGATCGGCGGGTTCGGCCAGGTCGACTACTGCGCCGCGAACAACTTCCTGGACGCCTTCGCGCGCTCCGGCACCGGGTTCCGCGCCCCGGTCGTGTCGCAGAACTGGGGCGGCTGGGCCGAGGTCGGCATGGCGGTGGAGACCGCCGCGCCGGCCGCGTTCCGGGCCGCCGGGCGGGACACCGTGACCACCACGGTCACGCACCCGGTGCTGACCACGATGGTCGCCGGGCCGGACGGCACGGTGCTGCACGGCCTGGTCGCGGCCGACACCCACTGGCTGCTCGACGAGCACCGCATCGGCGGCGTGCCGGTGGTGCCGGGCACCGCCCACCTGGAGTCGGTACGCGCGGCGGTGGCCGCCGCGCTGCCCGCGCCGGGGCCGGACGCCGCTGTCGAGCTGCGTGACGTGGTGTTCCTGGAGCCGTTCTCGGTGCCGGACGGCACCGTGGCCCAGTACCGGGTCGAGCTGACCCCGACCGAGGACGGCACCGACTTCACCGTCGCCAGCCTCGCCGCCGGCCAGGCGCGCGCCCACGTACGCGGCAGCGCCGGGTGGACCACCGAGGCGGCCCCGCCGGCCGCCGTGCCCGCCGTGGCCGGACGGCGGGTCGACGACGACGCCTCGTTCGGCCGGGGACGCACCAGCATGCTGACGTTCGGCCCGCGCTGGGCGGCGCTGGCCGAGCACCACCTCGCCGACGGCGAGGAACTGGCCCGCGTGCAGGCGCCCGCCGCCGCGCTCGGCGACCTGCCCTCGTGGGGGCTGCACCCGGCGCTGCTGGACGTGGCCACCGCGTTCGGCCGCGGCCAGGGCTCCGGCACCTACCTGCCGCTGTCGTACGGCCGGATCGTGGTGCGCGGCGCGCTGCCGGCGACGTTCCACAGTCACCTGCGGCACCGGCCCGCCGCCACCGACGAGGTGGTCGCCGCCGACCTGTCGCTGCGCGACCCGGACGGGCGGGAACTGGTCGCGATCAGCGACTTCGTGCTGCGCCGGGTCGACCAGGACGCGGTCACCGGCAACCTGGCCGAAGCCCCGGCGGACGCCGACGCCCCGGCGCCGGTGACCGAGGACATCCGCCCGGTCGACGGCGCGGAGGCGTTCCGGCGCAGCCTCGCCGCCGGGCTCGGCGCCCAGGTGGTGATCGCCACCCGCACCGTCGCCGACATCCGTCGCCGGGCCGCCCGGGTCACCACCGACAGCATCGCCGAGGAGACCGACGCGGCGGCCGGCGCGACCGCGGCCACCGGCGGCGGCTCGGCCGCACCCGGCACCGAGCTGGAGAAGACCATCGCCCAGGTGTGGCGCGACGGTCTCGGCGTCACCGACATCGGCGTGGACGACGACTTCTTCGCCCTCGGCGGCAACTCGCTGGTCGCCGTGCAGCTGATCGCCGCCATGCGCAAGGCGACCGGGGTGCGGCTGCCGATGCGCAGCCTCTTCGAGACCCCCACGGTGGCCGGCCTGGCCGCCCGGATCGAGGAGCTGCGCGCCGAGGCGCCCGCCGACCAACCGGCCGCCCCGGCGGCGATCCCGGCCATCCCGCGGCTGCCCCGCGGCTGACATCCGACGGAACAAGGAGACACCGCACCATGAGCGAGACAACCGCGACGCTGCCGGTGGTCGTCGAGAACGACGGCCGGCCGCTGACCGACCTCATCGCCGCCCGGCGCGCCGAGCTGCGGGACACCCTCGTCGCCAGCGGAGGGCTGCTGTTCCGCGGCTTCGACGTGGGCGGCGTGGACGGCTTCGACCAGGCCGTACGGGCGCTGGCCGGCGAGCCGCTGACCTACACCGAGCGCTCCTCGCCCCGGCACTCGATCAAGGGCCGGGTCTACACCTCGACCGACTACCCGCCGGACGAGGAGATCTTCCTGCACAACGAGAACTCGTACCAGGCGCGCTGGCCGCTGACGCTGTTCTTCTACTGCGTCACGCCGCCGGACAGCCAAGGCGCCACGCCGCTGGCCGACGTGCGCCGGGTGTACGAGCTGATCGACCCGGCGGTACGTGAGGAGTTCGTCCGCCGCCGCTGGATGCTGGTGCGCAACTTCCACGGCGACTTCGGCACCCGCTGGCAGGAGGTGTTCAACACCGAGAGCCGCGCCGAGGTGGAGGCGTACGCGGCGGACAACGGGATCACCGTGGAATGGGTCGGCAAGGACGGCCTGCGTACCCGCGCGGTCCGGGACGTGGTGCACCACCGGCCCGGCTCGGACACCCCGCGCTGGTTCAACCACGCCACCTTCTTCCACCTGAGCACGTTGCCCAAGGACTACCAGGAAGGGCTGCTGGCCATGTTCGGCGCCGACGGGCTGCCGTCGAACACCTACTACGGCGACGGCGGCGAGATCCCCGCCGACGTGATGGACCACCTGCGCGCCGCCTACCGGGCGGCCACGGTCCGCTTCGACTACCAGCGCGACGACGTGCTGGTGGTGGACAACATGACCGCCGCGCACGGCCGGGAGCCGTTCACCGGCCCCCGCAAGATCGCCGTGGCGATGGCCGAGCCGCACACCCCCGACACCGCAGGAGCGAACTGACATGGCCGAATCCCGATTCCTGGTCGTCCGCAACGACGAGGAGCAGTACTCGATCTGGTCGGCCGACCGCGAGCTGCCCGCCGGCTGGCACGACACCGGCTTCGCCGGCAGCCGCGAGGAGTGCCTGGCCCACGTGGACGAGGTCTGGACCGACATGCGTCCCCGCTCGGTGCGCGAGGCCCTCTCATGACCCAGGAGTGGACGTTCCCGGCCTCCTACGCCCAGGAGCGGGTGTGGATGGCCAACCAGCTCGACGCCGGGTCGCCGGTGTTCAACGTCTCCTTCCCGTGGATGTTCCCCGCCGACGTGGACGCCGAGACGGCCGGCGACGTGGTCAACCGGGTGATCGCCCGGCACGAGGCGCTGCGTACCCACCTGCGGGTCGACGACGGCGCGCTGGTGCAGGTCGTGCGCGCCCACGAGCCGGCGCCGCTGCCCGTCACCGACGTCACCCATCTGCCCGCCGGTGAGCAGCGCGGCGAGTTCGAGCGGATCCGCGGCGAGATGGCGCGCGCCCCGATCCCGATGGACGCCGCGCCGCTGTGGCGGGCCCGGCTGATCCGCATGGAGGACGGGCTCGCGCTGGCGTTCGTGGCGCACCACGCCGTCTTCGACAGCCACTCGGCGGTGCTGTTCCACCACGAACTGGTCGCGTTCTGCGAGGCCGCGCGCACCGGCGCCGAGCCCGCCGTGCCCGAGCTGCCCATCCAGTACGCCGACTTCGCGGTCTGGCAGCGCCAGCAGCTCACCGGCGAGGAACTGGACCGGCAGCTCGCCTTCTGGACCGGCCACCTGGCCGGAGCGCCGCCGGTGATCGGCCTGCCGCTGGACCGGCCCCGTCCGGGCCAGCTCGGGTTCGCCGGTGACGAGGTGCGCTTCACGCTGCCCGACGGGCTGCTGGACCGGATCGGCACGCTGGCCACCGGGGCGCAGGCCACCCCGTACATGGTGCTGCTGGCCGGTTTCGCGGCGCTGCTGTCGCGGATCTCCGGCGACACCGACGTGGTGGTCGGGGTGGCCACCGCGGGCCGCGACAACCCGGAGCTGGCACCGCTGATCGGCATGTTCGTCAACCCGGTGGCGCTGCGCTGCGACGTCTCCGGCGACCCGGCGTTCGCGGCGCTGCTCGGCCGGATCCGCAACGGCCTGATCGACGCCATGGAGCACGGCCAGGCGCCGTTCCAGAAGATCGTCGAGGCGGTCGACCCGCAGCGGGACCCGTCGGTGCAGCCGATCTTCCAGACCGCCCTGAACTGGATCCCGGACTCCGGCCTCGACCCGGTGGAGCTGGGCACCACGAAGGACGACCTGGCCTTCGACATCACCACCGGGGAGTGCCGCCTGGTCTACCGGACCGAGCTGTTCGACCGGGAGACCGCCGAGGCGGTGGTACGCCGCTACGTGCGGCTGCTCGCCGCCGCCGTCGCCGAGCCGCAGCGCACCGTCGCCGCGCTGCCGCTGCTCACCGACGACGAACATGACCTGGTGCTGGGCGCCTGGAACGACACCGCCCACGACGTGCCGGCGACCACTGTGGTCGACGAGGTGCAGCGGCAGGCCGCCGCCACCCCGGACGAGCCGGCGCTGGTCTGCGACGGCGCGACGCTGCGCTACGCCGAGCTGAACACCGCCGCGAACCGGCTGGCCCGGCTGCTGGTGGCGCGCGGGGCCGGCCCGGAGACCCGGGTCGCGCTGGCCCTGCCCCGCTCCTGCGACCTCGTCGTGGCGATGCTCGCCGTGCTGAAGGCCGGCGCCGCGTACGTGCCGGTGGACACCACGTACCCGGCCGGGCGGATCGCGTACCTGCTCACCGACGCCGCGCCCGCGCTGGTGGTGGCCGACCCGGACACCGCCGCCCTGGTGCCCGGCGACGCGCTGGTGCTCGACGGTGAGGTCGGCTCCGACCAGCCCGGCGACGACCTCACCGACGCCGACCGGGTCGCCCCGCTGCGCCCCGAACACCCCGCGTACGTGCTCTACACCTCCGGCTCCACCGGCCGGCCCAAGGGCGTGGTGGTCGAGCACCGGGCGGTGACGGCGTACCTGGCCTGGGCCCGGGCCACCTACCCGGGGCTTTCCGGGGTGGCGCTGCTGCACTCGCCGGTCTCGTTCGACCTCACCGTCACCGGCCTGCTCGGCACGCTCACCGCAGGCGGCACGGTACGGCTCGCCGCGATCGACGAGCCCGCCGCCCGCGCCGGTGGGCGGCCGACCTTCCTCAAGGTCACGCCGAGCCACCTGCCGCTGCTCGACGGCGAGCTGTCACCGACGACCGACCTGGTCATCGGCGGCGAGGCGCTGACCGGGGAGCAGCTCGCCGCCTGGCGGGCCGCGCACCCCGACGTGGCGGTGATCAACGAGTACGGCCCGACCGAGGCCACTGTGGGCTGCGTCGCGGCCCGCATCGCCCCCGGCGAGCCGGTCGGGTCCGGCCCGGTGCCGATCGGCACGCCCACCTGGAACACCCGGGCGCTGCTGCTCGACACCGCGCTGCGCCCGGTGCCGCCGGGCGTGGTGGGGGAGCTGTACGTCACCGGCACGCAGCTCGCCCGCGGCTACCACGAGCGGCCCGGCCTGACCGCCGAGCGGTTCCTGCCCTGCCCGTACGGTCCGCCCGGCGCCCGGATGTACGCCACCGGCGACCTGGCCCGCTGGCGCGCCGACGGCACGCTGGACTACCTGGGCCGCCGCGACGACCAGGTCAAGGTGCGCGGCATGCGGATCGAGCTGGGCGAGGTCGAGGCGGCGCTGCTGGCCCACCCGGACGTACGGGCCGCCGCCGCGGCGGTCCGCGCCGACGGCGGCGAGCCGATGCTCGTCGGCTACCTGGTGGGCCCGGCCCACGAGGACTCGGTCCGCGCCGAACTGGCCCGCGAGCTGCCGGCGCACCTGGTGCCGGCCGCCCTGGTCCGGCTGGACGCGCTGCCGCTGACCCCGAACGGCAAGCTGGACCGCGCCGCGCTGCCCGCCCCGGCGACGGCCGAGACGGCGCAGGACAGCTACGTCGCGCCCCGCACCGAGGCCGAGGCCCTGGTCGCCGAGGTGTACGCCGACATCCTCCAGGTGGAGAAGGTCGGCGCGCACGACGACTTCTTCGCCCTCGGTGGCAACTCGCTGCGCGGCATGCGGGCGATGGCCCGCATCCGTGCCGAGGTGGACGTGGAGCTGCCCATGCGGGCGCTGTTCAGCAGCCCCGTGGTGGCGGACCTGGCCGCCCAGATCGAACAGCGGATCGCCGCCGAGCTCGACGGCCTCTCCGACACCGAGGTCGCCGCGCTGCTCGCGGCGGAAGAGGGAACCAACTGATGACCGACCTGAAGGATCCGGCCCGCGAGGCGGCCCGGCAGGCGCTGATCGCCCGACGGCTACGCGCCCGCCAGACCGCAACCGCGGCCCGGATCGCCCCCCGCCCGGCCGGCGCCGAGGTGCCGCTGTCCTACGCCCAGGAGCGGGTCTGGTTCATGGACCAGCTCGCCCCGGGCGAGGCGGCGTACCACATCGCGGTGCCGCTGCGGGTGCGTGGACCGCTCGACGTGGACGCGCTGCGCGCCGCCCTGACCGCGCTCGCGGACCGGCACGAGTCGCAGCGCACCCGCTTCCCGGCCGACGCCGACGGCCGCCCCACGGTGGTGATCGCGGACACCGCGGACGTGCCGCTGACGGTGGTGGACGCGCCCGACGAGGCCGCCGCGCAGGTGCTGGTCGAGGCGGCGGCGGCCGAGCCGTTCGACCTCGCCGAGGGGCCGCTGCTGCGGGCCCTGCTGATCCGGCTCGCCGCCGACGACCACGTGCTGTTCCTGGCCCAGCACCACATCGTCGGCGACGGCTGGTCGGTGGACGTGCTGCTGCGTGACCTGATCACGCTCTACCGGGGCGGCGAGCCGCCCGCCCTGCCGATCCAGTACGGCGACTTCGCCGTCTGGGAGGCCCAGGAGCTGGACGGCCCGCAGGCGCGGGCGCACGTCGACTACTGGAAGCAGCGGCTGGCCGGCATCACCCCGCTGGAACTGCCGCTGGACCGGCCCCGCCCGGCCACCCAGACCTACCGGGGCGACTTCGTCGAGTTCCAGCTCGACCCGGCCGCCACCGAGGCGCTCAACACGCTCACCCGCGACAGCGGCGGCACGCTGTTCATGACGTTGCTCGCCGCGTACCAGGTGCTGCTGGCCCGGCACTCCGGCCAGGACGACTTCGCCATCGGCGCGTCGGTCGCCGGACGGTCCGCGCCGGAGCTGGAGAACCTCGTCGGCATGTTCATCAACATGCTGCCGCTGCGCGCCGACCTGGGCGACGACCCGACCTTCGCCGAGCTGCTGGAGCGCACCCGCCGCACCGTGCTGGACGGTTTCGAGCACGCCGAGGTGCCGTTCGCCAAGGTCGTGCACGAGCTGGGCCTGCCGCGCGACGTCAGCCGCTCCCCGGTGTTCCAGGCCATGTTCGTGCTGCAGAACTACGAGATGGGCCGGTTCACCGGCGTGTCCCGCACCGACGAGGTCACGTTCACCTGGACCCCGATGGAGTTGCGGGCCACCCGGTTCGACTTCGAGCTGCACGCGGTCGAGACCGTCGACGGGCTCTGGGGCAAGCTGGTCTTCAACACCGACCTGTTCGACCGGGCCACCGTGGAGCGGATGGCGCAGCGGTGGACCGCCCTGCTGGACGCGGTCGTCGCCGCGCCGGACACCCCGGTCTCCCGGCTGCCGCTGCTGCCCGCCGCCGAGCGGGAGCTGCTGGCCGCCTGGAATGACACCAGCGCGGACTTCCCGCGCGCCGAGACGCTGCACGGCCCGATCGAGGAGCGCGCCGCGGCCACCCCGGACGCGGTGGCGGTCACCATCGACGGCCACAGCCGCACGTACGCCGAGCTGAACGCGCAGGCCAACCGCGTCGCGCACCGGCTGCGCGCGGCCGGCGTCGGCCCGGAGACCCTGGTCGGGGTCTGCGCGGAACGCTCGGTGGAACTGGTCGCCGGGCTGCTCGGCGTGCTCAAGGCCGGCGGCGCGTACCTGCCGCTGGACCCGGAGTACCCGGCCGACCGGCTCGCGTTCATGGTCGGCGACGCGGACGCGCCGGTGGTGCTGGTCCAGTCGCACCTGCGCGACGTGCTGCCCGACACCGGCGCCACGGTGCTCGAACTGGACGACGCCACCGTGTGGAGCGGTCAGCCCGACACCGACCCGGCGCCGGCCGCCGGGCCGGAGCACCTGGCGTACGTCATCTACACCTCCGGCTCCACCGGCCGCCCGAAGGGCGTGCCGAACACGCACCGGGGCATCGTCAACCGGCTCGACTGGATGCAGAAGACGTACCGCCTCGGCGCCGACGACGCGGTGCTCCAGAAGACCCCGGCGAGCTTCGACGTGTCGGTGTGGGAGTTCTTCTGGCCGCTGCGCACCGGCGCGCGCCTGGTGCTGGCCAAGCCGGGCGGCCACAAGGACGCCGGCTACCTGCGTGACCTGCTGGTGTCCGAGCGGATCACCACCGCCCACTTCGTACCGTCGATGCTCACCGTCTTCCTCGCCGAGGACGGCGTGGAGGCGGCCACCGCGCTGCGCCGGGTGATCTGCTCCGGCGAGGAGCTGCCGCTGGCCTCGGCGGCCGACTTCACCGCCCGGCTGCCCTGGTGCGGCCTGCACAACCTGTACGGCCCGACCGAGGCGGCCATCGACGTGACCGCCTGGGCGTGCGAGCCGGACCGGCTGGCGCAGGTGACGAGCGTGCCGATCGGCGCGCCGATCGCCAACCTGCGGCTGCACGTGCTCGACCCGTCCGGCGCCCAGTGCCCGGTCGGGGTGGCCGGTGAGCTGCACATCGGCGGTGTCGGGCTGGCCCGCGGCTACCACCGCCGGCCGGCGCTGACCGCGGAGAAGTTCGTCCCCGACCCGTTCTCCGCCGAACCGAGCGCCCGCCTCTACCGCACCGGTGACCTCGCCCGCTGGGTGATCGGCCCGGACGGCGCCGGGGTGATCGAGTTCCTGGGCCGCATCGACCACCAGGTCAAGCTGCGCGGCCTGCGCATCGAGCTGGGCGAGATCGAGAGCGCGCTGCGCGAGCAGCCGGGCGTCACCGAGGCCACGGTGATCGTCCGGGAGGACAGCCCGGGCGACAAGCGGCTCACCGCGTACCTGGTGGGGGCGGCCGAGCACGCCGCGCTGAAGGCGGCGCTGAAGGACACGCTGCCCGAGTACATGGTGCCGGCCGCGTTCGTCACGCTCGACGCGCTGCCGCTGACCCCGAACGGCAAGCTGGACCGCAAGGCGCTGCCCGCGCCGGTGGTCACCCGCGAGGCGTCGGTGGCGCTGGTCGAGCCGCGCGACGACACCGAGCGGGCGCTGGCCGCGATCTGGTCCGAGGTGCTCGGCGTGGACACGCTGGGCATCGACGACGACTTCTTCGACCTGGGCGGGCACTCGATGCTCGCCACCCAGGTGGTCGCGAAGATCCGCAAGGCGGAGCTGGGCGGCCGGGCGGTCGGCGTGATGGACCTGTTCCAGCAGCGCACCATCCGCGACCTGGCCGCGTTCATCTCCGGCGACGCCGCCCAGGAGGGGCCGCGCCGGCTGCTCTACGAGCTGACCAAGCCGATCCCGGCGGGCAAGCGGGTGCTGACGTACGTCTGCGTGCCGTACGGCGGCGGCAGCGCCATCGTCTACCAGCCGCTGGCCGACGCGCTGCCGGCCGGGTACGGGCTGTGGTCGCTGGCCATCCCCGGCCACGACGTCGGCCTCACCGAGGACGCGCTGCCGTTCGAGGAGCTGACCAGCCGGGTCGCCGACGAGATCCTGGAGCGGGTCGAGGGACCGATCGCCCTGTACGGCCACTGCGGCGTGGGCAGCGCGATCGTCGCCGAGGTGGCCCGCAAGGTCGAGGCGTCCGGCCGGGACCTGGAGGCCGTCTACATCGGCGCGATGTTCCCGTTCGCCCGCCCCAAGGGCGTCTTCTCGGCGGCCCGCAACAAGCTGGAGCAACTGCGCAGCAACAAGCACTACGCGAGCTGGCTCAAGTCGATGGGCGTGGACACCGACGAGCTGGACCCGGAGCAGGCCGACCGGATCATCAGCAACATGCGGGCCGACTCCCGCGCCTCGGAGGAGTACTTCACCCGGCTGCTGGACAAGCAGGCGACGAAGCTGCGCGCGCCGATCATCTCGGTGGTCGGCTCCGAGGACCCGGTTACCGACTACTACCGCGAGCGGTACACCGAGTGGCAGTTCCTCAGCGACACGCTCGGGCTGGTCGTGCTCGACCAGGCCGGTCACTTCTTCCTGAAGTACCGCGCCGAGGAACTGGCCGAGATCGTCACGCAGGCGCACCCGGCGGTGGTCGCCGGTGACATCGGCGCGCTGAGCCCGCAGGCGCGGGGTGAGGACGCCGGCTGGGCGGTGGCGGACACGCTGCGCGTGGGCGTGGCCCGCAAGGCCAGCACCGCGGTCAAGCCGAGCATGGGCCGCTTCCTGGCCATCACGGTCGGGCAGCTCGTCTCCAGCACCGGCTCCGCGCTCACCGCGTTCGCGCTGCCGATCTGGCTGTTCAACCGCACCGGCTCGGTGGCCGACCTCGGTCTGCTGTGGGCGCTGGCGCTGATCTGCGGCGTGCTCATGCTGCCGGTGGCCGGCGCGCTGGTGGACCGGGTCAGCCGCCGCCGGATCATGATGACGGCCAGCTGCTTCGCCGGCTCCATCCAGCTGGTGCTGGCCAGCCTGCTGTGGACCGACAACCTGGTGCTCTGGCACATCTACCTGCTGGTGGCGCTGAGTTCGGTGGCCGGATCGTTCCAGCGGATCGCGTTCCAGTCGGCGGTGCCGCAGCTGGTGCCCAAGCGCTACCTCGGGCACGCCATGGGCATCACCCAGCTGTCCACCGGTGTGGCCACGCTGCTCATGCCGGCGTTCGCGGCCGGCCTGCTCGCCACCATCGACCTGAAGGGCATCCTGCTCGTCGACGTGGCCAGCTACGTGCTCGCGGTGCTCACGCTCGCCGTGGTCCGCTTCCCGGACGCGCTCGGCTGGCGGCCCCGGGAGCGGCTGCTGGTGGCCATCGCCAACGGCATGCGCTACTCCTGGCGGCACCGCGGATTCCGGCTGATGCTCGGCTACTTCGCGCTGGGCAACATCTTCCTGGCGCCCGCGCTGGTGCTGATCACCCCGTTGGTGCTGTCGTTCGGCAGCCCCACCCAGGTCGCCCAGGTCGCGCTGGCCGAGGCGGTCGGCGCGGTGCTCGGCGGCATCCTCATGTCGCTGTGGGGCGGGCCGCGCAAGCGCCGCATGATCGGCGTGCTGATCGGCAACCTGGGCACCGCGATCGGCTGCATGCTGATCGGCCTGGACGCCTCGGTGGCGATGATCTGCGTCGGGTTCTGCTGGCTGGCCATGTCGATGACCACCGCGCAGTCGATCTACGCGACGATCGTCCAGGTGAAGGTGCCGCAGCGCTTCCACGGCCGGGTGTTCAGCCTCAACCAGACCATCTCCTGGTCCACGCTGCCGATCGGGTTCGCGCTGCTCGCGCCGGGCGCCACCGCGCTGTTCGAGCCGATGCTCGCACCGGGCGGGGCGCTGGCCGGCACGGTGGGGGCGGTGATCGGCACCGGACCGGGCCGGGGCATCGGCTTCGCGTACATCTGTTTCGGCGCGGCGCTGGTCCTGGTCACGCTCGGCGGGTTCGCGATCCGGCTGCTGCGCCGCTTCGACATCGAGGTGGAGGATTCCCTGCCGGACGACCTGATCGGCGCCCAGGAGCGTGAGAAGCGTCTGGCCGCCAAGGCCGAGAGGAAGGAGCTCGTCTCGGTCTGACCTCGCCTCCCATCCGGTTGATCAAGGAGTTCGTGTCCTTTCCGGGCCTTCCGGCCGGCACGAACTCCTTGATCACCGGGGGTAGCATCGGTGCGATGGGCGAGGACGTCACCGACACGCTGCTGCGGGAGATGGGGCGCCTCGATCCGTGTGTGGCGGTGGTCGAGGCCGGTGAGCAGGACGTCGACGGGCTCACCGACTACAGCCCGGAGGGTCACCAGGCCCGCGCCGATCTCGCCGCGCGCGCCCTGCGCCGGATCGAGGCGCTGCCCGCCCCGAGCCCGCTGCACGAGCACCTCGCCGAACGGCTGCGCGCCCGGATCGCCTTCCACGACGCCGGGGAGGACCTGCGGGAACTGCACGTCGCGGCCACCGGCCCGCTCCAGCTCATCCGCCAGTGCGTCGAATCAGCGGTCCCGGGCCGCGACGCCGGGCGCGCGGCCTACGAGGACGGCTGGGCCCGCGTCGGCGCGCGCCAGGCCGCGATCCCGGCATCCCTGGACGGGTACGCCCGCAGCCTGCTGGTCGCCGCCGAACGTGGTCACCTGCCCACACGACGCCAGGTGGACCTGGTGACGCAGCGCTGCCGCACCTGGATCGACGAGGACACGGCGCTCGTGCAGCGCTACGGCGACGGGCCGCAGCGCGCGTCGTTGCAGGCGGCGGCGCGGGACGCGCGGGAGGCGTACCGGAGGTTCGCCACGACGCTCACCGCGGACCTCGCGCCGCTCGCGCGCGACGACGAGGCGTTCGGCCCGGCGCGGTACGCCCTCTGGGTGCGGACCTTCCTCGGCACGGAACCGGACCTGCGCGAGCTGTACGAGTGGGGCTGGGACGAGTTCACCGCCATCGAGGCGGACCTGGTCGCGGAGGCGAGAGCCCTGGGTGGCACGGTGCCCGAGGTGCTTCAACGGCTCGACCGCCCCGACGCGCCAGGTGTGCTGCGCAGCCGGGACGAGTTCGCCGCCTGGCTCCAGGAGCTGCTGGAGGCCACCACCGAGCGGATGCACGGCACGCACTTCGACATCCCCGCGCCGCTGCGCCGCATCGAGTCCCGGGTCACCACGTCGGGCGGCACCGCCTACATCGCGCCGTCGCGGGACCTGACCCGGCCGGGCCGGGTCTCGTGGCTGCTGCCCGACGGTCAGGAGCGCTTCCCGACCTGGTGGGCGTACAGCACCGCGTACCACGAGGGCGTCCCCGGCCACCACCTGCACCTCGGCTCGGAGGCGTGCCGGGGCGGCCCCGGGCAGCGGCTGAACCTGCTCGGCGGGCTCTCCGGCGCCCAGGAGGGCTGGGCCCTGTACGCCGAAGGGCTGATGGACGAACTCGGACTCTACGAGCAGCCGTGCGCCCGGCTGGGCCACCTGTTCATGCAGTTGCTGCGGGCGGCCCGGGTGGTGCTCGACATCGGCCTGCACCTGCGGCTGCCGATGCCGTCGGGCAGCGCGCCGTGGACGCCGCAGGCCGCGCTGGACCTGCTGCGCGACCGCTGCCACCAGGGCCCGTACGCGCCACTGGAAGTGGCCCGGTACCTGGGCCGGCCCGGGCAGGCGCTCACCTACAAGGTGGGGGAGCGGGTGTGGCGCGACGGACGCGCGGCGTTCCCCGGCGACCGGCGCGCGTTCCACAACCGGGCGCTGGAACTCGGCTCGCTGGGACTGGACCAGCTCGCGAGCGCGCTTCCCGCCTATCCGGCCTCGTCGGCGGGCAGCTCCTCCGGGTCGGCCACCCACGCGGAGTAGACAGGCAGCGCGTGCCACGGGCCGCCGGCCGGGTCGGTGGTCACCGCGACCACCGCGTACGGGTGACCGAAGCGCAGCTCCGCGACGCGGGCGACCCCCTCCGGCGGCAGCGCTGTCGCCCGGCCGAACGCGGTCACCGCGGCGGCCTCGAAGCCGTAGCGGCCGAACCGGGCCACCGCGGACTGCGCGGCGTCGAACCCCGGCCCGGTCAGGCCCAGCAGCTCGCCGAGTGCCTGCGCCGCCGCGTCGAAGCCGAACCCGGGCCTGGCCAGGTCGTGGCGGCTCTGCGCCGACCAGCACGGCAGCACCGCGGTGGCGCGTTCCTCCCGGCCGTCGTCCGCGTACGTCCGGGTCGGCTCCTCCCGCAGCGTCCACAGCGGCGTCTCTCCCAGCGGCAGGTCGAACAGCGATTGGCGGCCCGGCATGGAGTCCGGCAGGAGCGCGGCGGCGCTCGCGAGCTCCTGCGCGGCGGCCAGCACGTCGACGGCCGGCACGTCGGGCGCGGCGGCCACCGACACCACGAGCATCCCCGCGCCGTCGTCGCCGGTGCGGGCCGGCACCGCGTGCGCCGCCACGTCACCGGCCCGGTCGGTGGCCGCCACCCAGCACCGGTGCCCGAACGGCGGCGTACGCAGCACCCGGCTCAGCCGGCCCGACCAGGCGCTGCCCGCGCCCAGCTCCGCGCCGGGGGCGGTGTCGAACGGGTCGGCCCACGACACGCGGGTGGCCAGCGCGTTGGCCAGGAGCAGCAGCGTGTCCGGGGTGACGTCGACGGGGAAGCTGTCGATCAGCCCGCCGGTACGCTCCCGGGCCCAGCCGTCCAGCGTGGCCTGGTCGGGCAGCGGACCGCGTTCGGTGTTCTCCGGCAGCGCGGCCCGCCACGCGGCCAGCTCCGGCGCCGGAGCGCGCTCCCACAGCGCGGTGGCCGCAGCGACCATCGGGTGCGGCGCGGCGAGCAGCGCCCGGGCCTCCGCGGCGGCGTCGTCCGGGTCGGCGTCGAGCGCCTCGGCCAGCGCCGCCCGGGTCTCGCCGGTGGCGGCCGGGCCGGTCAGCGCCAGCAGCAGCCACGCGCCCAGCGGCGAGGCGACGTGGTGGGTGTCGCCGGCGGCGCGGTGCAGCCGCTCGGCGTAACGGGCCAGTGGTGCGTGCAGGGGAGTCACGGCTCCACTCTGCCCGCTCACGCGCCGGGTGGCACGCCCGCGCTCAGGACCACAGCTCGAACGGCTCGTCGATCTCCTCGCCGGCCAGGAACGCGGGCAGCAGTTCGGGCAGCCGCCCGGGATAGCAGCGCGGCCGCTCGGCGAGCACCTCGGCCAGCGGCCACCAGCGGAACCCGAAGTAGTCCTCCACCTCGTAGTCCAGCCGCAGCGCCTCGTCCACGTCCGGTCCGGGGCCGGGCAGCCGTACCGCCACGATCACCTCGTCCTGGAGGTGGCGGCGCTGCCGGTGCCGGAAGCTGGCCCGCCGCCGCCACGTCGGCGCGCCCACCTCGTCCGGACCGATCGCGATGCCGGTCTCCTCGCGCAGTTCGCGGA
Source organism: Micromonospora sp. HB375 (assembly GCF_017872985.1). Taxonomy (NCBI): domain Bacteria; kingdom Bacillati; phylum Actinomycetota; class Actinomycetes; order Micromonosporales; family Micromonosporaceae; genus Micromonospora; species Micromonospora sp. HB375. The sequence goes on from NZ_JAGGJO010000001.1 coordinate 3,182,933, forward strand.
CCGCCGCCTCCCGGTAGGTCTCGCCCGGGTCCAGCCCGCCGCCGGGTAGCTCCCACCACACGCCGAGGTCGGGGTGGTCCGGGTCGCGGGTGTGGAACAGCAGCAGGTGGTCGGTGGCGTCGAGCACGACCAGCCGCACCGCGCTGCGCTCGAACACCGGCAGATCATCGGGTAGCCGCACGCCCCCAGCGTAAGGAAGGGCCCCTTATTAACGCCTCCGGTAGTAGAGGGGCCCCCTATTAACAGGGGCATCCCGCACGGCACCGTCCACCCGACCGGGCGACCCGATTCCCGGGCGGTCGTACCCCGGCCGATAGGCTGCCCGCCGTGGCAGGTCTGTTGAAGAACGTGGCGTCGCGGCTCGGCCGGATCACCCGGGCTGTGCCCGCCCCGCCCCGCCCGGGCGCGCCGATCCCGGCTCAGGTCGCGCGCCGCCGGCAGGTCAACGCGCTGCAGCGCCGCGAGTTGTCGTACGCGCCGGAGCCGGACGGCCAGGCCGACCCGGGCGAGATCGTCTGGACGTGGGTGCCCTACGAGGACGACCCCCGCCAGGGCAAGGACCGCCCGGTGCTGGTGGTCGGACGGCACAGCCGCACCCTGTTCGGGCTGATGCTGTCCAGCCAGAGCGACCGGGACGGCCAGCGGCACTGGCTGGCGCTCGGCCCGGGGGAGTGGGACCGGGACAACCGGCCCTCCTGGGTGCGCCTGGACCGGGTGCTCACCATGCGCGAGGACAGCATCCGCCGCGAGGGCGCGGTGCTGGACCGGCCACGGTTCGACCGGGTCGGGCAGGCGCTGCGCGCCGGCTACGGCTGGCGCTGACCGCGCGCCCGGGACCCGCGCCAGCCAGGTAGCCGCGCCGGCCGGGAACGCGGACCGACCGGCCACGCTGATTGGCTGAGCACACGGACCGGCCGGGCACGTGGGCGCCCTGGGCCGGGCCGGTCAGTACTCCGCGACGAGCTGCCGGGTCGGGCGGGCCGCGCCGAGCGTCTTCGCCTCGTACATGGCGGCGTCGGCGCGGCACAGCGCGTCGGTGAGCTGCGTCGGGCAGTGCACCGGCGCGAGCCCGACCGAGGCGGTGACCTGGATGCTGCGCGCGCCCAGCGGGATGGGCGCGGCGAGCGCCTCGCAGAGCCGCCGCGTGGCGTGCTCGATCCACCGGCGGTCGGCCGTGGGGCTGGCCAGCAGGCCGGCGAACTCGTCGCCGCCGAGGCGGGCCACCAGGTTGTTGCCGGCGAACGCGGCGAGCCGCTGCGCGACGCTGATCAGCACCTGGTCGCCGGCGGCGTGCCCGTAGCGGTCGTTCACCTGCTTGAAGTTGTCCAGGTCGAGCACGACCGCTACCAGTGGCTGGCCGGCCGGGTCGGTGAGCAGGGTGGCGGCGAGCCGGAAGAACGCGCGGCGGTTGGGCAGGCCGGTGAGCGGGTCGTGGCTGGCCGCGTGCCGTTCGGCGGCCAGTTCGGCCTGGAGCAGCTCGATCTCGGCCTCGGCGCGTACGGCGCGGCGGCGCAACTGCCAGGCCGAGATGAGGGCCCCCGCGGCGGATATGCCGGAGGCGACGGTCATCGGATCCGGCACGCGCGTCCTCCTCACCGCAGTCCCCTAGCCGCGCGCGGCGGCATCCGGAGGCCGGGTTCGGGTCACCGAATGTGAGCGACCCGGCACACCGTACGTTTCGGCTATCATGCTCTCCGTCCATTGCAGATGCAATAGCAGATGCACGTGCATCTCACTCCTCAGTCGACAGACGTCGCCACCCACCGCTCCTCCCCGCGGCCTCGGCTGGCTCATCCCGAAGGACGCCCATGCAACAACCGCCGAACGGTGTGCCCGTGCCCGAGCTGCCCCCGATGCGCTGGTCGAAGAGTCGTCGCAGCAACCCCAGCGGCAACTGCGTCGAGTTGGCCGAGCTGCCCGGTGGCACCGGAATCGCGGTCCGAAACTCCCGGCACCCGGAGGGCCCGGCGCTGATCTACACAGTGGACGAGATCGCCGCCTTCGTGCTCGGCGCGCGCGACGGCGACTTCGACCACCTGATCCCGCCGTCCCGCACACGGGACTGATTAACCGCTCCGGAGGAGTTCACCTCACTGTCGGTTCATGGCATGCTTACTCGTCGGCCGGGGGGCGCCCGGCCGGGGCAGTCGGGATGCGAGGGCGGTCAGGTGGCGACGGTGCCCGTCGAGGGTGGTCCGACAAGCGGGCCCACCGTGCTGCGCATGTTGCTCGGTGGGCAGCTGCGGCGACTCCGTGAGAGGGCCGGGGTCAGCCGGGAGACGGCCGGCTGGGAGATCCGCTCCTCCGAGTCAAAGATCAGCCGGATGGAGCTGGGCCGCGTCGGCTTCAAGGAGCGCGACGTGGCCGACCTGCTCACGCTCTACGGCGTGACCGACGCCGGCGAGCGCGAGTCGCTGCTCAAGCTCGCCCGGGACGCGAACAGCCCCGGCTGGTGGCACCGCTACGGTGACGTGCTCCCCGCGTGGTTCCAGGCGTACCTGGGGCTGGAGGCCGCCGCCGCGCTGATCCGTACGTACGAGGTGCAGTTCGTGCCCGGGCTGCTGCAGACCGCCGCGTACGCCCGGCAGGTGATCCTGCTCGGGCACCGCGGCGCGTCGGCGGCGGAGCTGGACCGGCGGGTGGAGCTGCGGATGCAGCGCAAGGAGCTGCTGCGCCGCAGCAACCCGCCGCAGTTGTGGGCGGTGCTCGACGAGGCGGCGCTGCGCCGCCCGATCGGCGGGGCCGCGGTGATGCGCGAGCAGCTGGACGCGCTGATCGAGGCGACCGCCGCGCCGCACGTACGGCTGCAGATCGTCCCGTTCTCCGCCGGCGGGCACGCCGCGGCCAGCGGGGCCTTCAGCATCCTGCGCTTCGGCGACGCGGACCTGCCGGACATCGTCTACATCGAGCAGCTGACCAGCGCGATCTACCTGGACAAGCGCGACGACCTCGAGTTCTACGCCGAGGCGATGGAACGGCTGTGCGTGGAGGCCGCGCCGCCGGAGCGCACCCGTGAGCTGCTGGCCCGCCTCCGTGACGAGCTGTACCCGGCCTGACCGGGCCGGCGCTGGGCAGTACCATGATCCGCACCGGAGACAGTGGACGGTGGGACCCGAGTCGTGGAGGTGGCCTTGACCAGCGACGCAGCAGGGACGGCGCCCGTTTCCGGGCCGCTCGGCGACCGGATCGACACGACAGTGGCGCACCCCGCCCGCCGGTACAACTACTGGCTCGGTGGCAAGGACAACTTCCAGGCCGACCGGGACTCCGGCGACGCGATGGCCGCCCGGTTCCCGACCATCCGGATCAGCGCGCTGGAGAACCGGCGGTTCCTGCGCCGCGCGGTGCGTCACCTGGCGGGTGAGGCGGGCATCCGGCAGTTCCTGGACATCGGCACCGGCATACCCACCGCCGACAACACCCACGAGGTGGCGCAGGCGATCGACCCGCGCGCCCGGGTGGTGTACGTCGACAACGACCCGATCGTGCTGGCCCACGCCCGCGCGTTGCTGACCAGTTCGGCCGACGGCGTCACCGCCTACCTCGACGCGGACCTGCGCGACCCGGAGCGGATCCTGGCCCACCCGGACCTGCGCCGCACGCTCGACCTGTCCCAGCCGGTGGCGTTGATGCTGCTGGCGGTGCTGCACTTCGTGCCCGACGGCGAAGACCCGTACGCGCTGGTCGACACGCTTCTCGACGCGCTGCCCGCCGGCAGTTACCTGGCCGCCTCGCACGCCACCCACGACTACCTTCCGGCGGAGGTGGCCGCCGAGGCGAAGGCGGCGGCCCGGGGCGGTGGCCCGCACGGCGTGATCAACCTGCGCAGCCGGGAGGAGGTCGTACGCTTCTTCGACGGCCTCGAACTGGTCGAGCCGGGCATCTGCTCGGTGGCCGAGTGGCGCGCCGACGGCGAGCCGGAGCCGCGGCCGTCCGTGGTCGACGTCAGCATGTACGGCGGGGTCGCCCGCAAGCCCTGACTCGGGCGGAAGAATGCCGGAACACGGACGAAACGGGGGCGCGGGTTGGTGCGGCCGGTGCCGCGCATGGCAGCCTGGTGAATTATGTCGCCGTTCACGCCCGCCCTGCGCCTGCACGACCGCTACGTCCTGCGTGAGCGCATCGGCCTCGGCGGGATGTCCGAGGTGTGGCGCGCCGACGACGAGGTGCTGCACCGGCCCGTCGCGGTCAAGGTCCTCGCCGGGCAGCTCGCCGCCGACCCGCAACTGCGCGCGGTCATCCAGCGCGAGGCCCGCGCGGCGGCGCGGCTGACCCACCCGCACGTGACCCAGGTGTACGACTACGCCGAGGCGACGCTGGACAGCGGTGTCGTGGTCCCGTACCTGGTGATGGAGCTGGTGGAGGGGCAGACGCTCGCCGACCGGCTGGCCGGCGGGCCGCTGGCCTGGCCGGACGCGGTCCGCACGGCCGGGCAGGTCGCCGGGGCGCTGGCCGCGGCGCACCGCATCGGCGTGGTGCACCGCGACATCAAACCGGCGAACGTGATGCTCACCGAGACCGGCGCGAAGGTGCTCGACTTCGGCATCGCCGCGCCCGCCGGCCCGCATCCGGTCACCGGGCAGACCGGCGTGCTGCTGATGGGCACCCCCGCCTACTTCGCCCCGGAACGCCTCGACCCGGGCCCGGCGCATCCGGCCGGTGACGTGTACGCGCTCGGCGTGCTGCTGTACCGCAGCCTCACCGGCCGGGCCCCGCTGCCGGTGCGCAGCTGGGACGACGTGCTGGAGGTGCGGCGCACCCGGCCGCCGGTGCCGCCGCCGCGGGTGCCCGGCCTGCCGCCGGAGATCGCCGACCTGGTGCTGGCCTGCCTGGACGTGGACCCGGCGCGGCGGCCGAGCGCGGCCCGGCTCGCCGAGCGGCTCGGCGCGGGCCGCCCGGTGGATCCGCCGACCGCGATCCTGCCCACCGTGGCGCCGGTGACGCGTTCGCCCACCCTGGTCGAGCGGGTTCCGGCCGCCACGGCCCGCCCGGTCGCGCCGGGGCGTCCCGGCGCGCCGCCGCGTCCGGCGGTCTCCTCGAACCGGCTGTTCGGGCTCCTGGTCGCCGGCGCCGTGGTGCTGCTGCTCGCGGTGGTCGGCTCGCTGGTGTGGGGTGACGGCCCCGGCGCCCCGCCGGCCGCCGCGCCCACGACTGGCCCCACGACCGGCGCCGCCGAGGCGCCCGCGCCCGAGCCGAGCAGCGCGGCGCCGCCGTCGACGGCGGCCGAACCGGTGACGCTGCGGCAGCTCGGCGACCGGTTCGACGAGCTGCTCGACCGGGCCGAGTCGATCGGGCTGATCGAGCGCAAGGTCGCCGACGACCTGCGCAAGAAGGTCGCCGAGCTGGACCGGGGCAAGCCGAAGGACCGGGAGAAGCGGGTCGAGGACCTGCGCGAGAAGATCGACGACGCGGCCGAGGACGAGAAGATCGACCCGGTCACCGCCACCGCGCTGCGCAAGCTGCTCGACGGCTACGAGCGGCTGCGCGGCGGCGACGAGGGCTGAGTGTCACCGCAGCGTGGCGGTGACCACCTCGCCGGTGTCCGTGCCGGCGCGGGCCACCGGCTCACCCGCCGGTGACCAGATCCCCGAACCACCCGCGGCGCGCGCGTACCCGCCCCCTGTCGACCCGGCGAAACTCGCCGTCGCCACCCACACGCCGTGCGCGGCGGCGACCCGGCGGGCGCGTTCGTCGGGCACCGCCGCGTCGTCGGCCGACTCCAGCACCCCGGCCAGGTAGGCGTCCGCGCCGAGCGCCACCGTCGCCGCCGCGTGCTCCGGCGTGCCGGTGTCCTTGCAGACCGCCAGGCCCAGCCGCCAGCCGTCCACATCGAGCACCGCCGGCTCCCGGCCCGGCCGCATGTGCTGCGGCTCCGCGCCACCCAGGCACATCTTCAGGTACGCCACCCGCACGCCCTCGGCGTCGATCGCGAGCACCCCGATGTGCGGTCCGGGCACCGGCGCGCCGGCCAGCGCCAGCGTCCCGGTCTCGGCGCACGCCGCCCGCAGCGGTGCGAGCCGGGGATCGGCCGGGTCCAGCGGCGCGGCGTCCAGTTCGTACCCGGTCAGTGACATCTCGGGGAAGAGCACCACGCGGGCGGCGGCGGCACGCACGGCGTCGGCGTGCCGTGCCGCGTTGCCCGCGACGTCGCCGGAGCGGGTGAGCGGCTGGGCGACGGCGATCCGCAACGGCGTACGCATGGCGTACACGATAATGGTTTCCATGACGCGTGGTCGTCCGCAGCTTCGCCCCGTAACGTTGGTCGGATGATCGGAAACGCACAGCTGCTCGCCGGCCCCCGGGTGAGCGCCGCGCGGGCGGCAGAGCCGTCCGGTGACGGAGTGACCGGCTGGGTCACCGGCCTGATGGAACGGCTCGGCGGTCCCGGCGCCGGCCTCGCGGTGGCGCTGGAGAACCTGTTCCCGCCCATCCCCAGCGAGGTGATCCTGCCGCTGGCCGGCTTCACCGCGAGCCAGGGCAAGATGAGCCTGGTCGGTGCGATCGTCTGGACCACGATCGGGTCGATCGTGGGCGCGCTGGCGCTCTACTACATCGGCGCGGCCCTCGGGCGGGACCGGATGCGCGCCCTGGCCGAGCGGCTGCCGCTGATCAAGCTGGAGGACGTGGACCGCACCGAGGCGTGGTTCCTGCGCCACGGCGTCAAGGCGGTGTTCTTCGGCCGGATGATTCCGATCTTCCGCAGTCTCATCTCCATTCCGGCCGGGGTGGAACGCATGCCGGTGCCGGTGTTCCTGCTCTACACCGCGCTGGGCAGCCTGATCTGGAACACCACGTTCGTGCTCGCCGGGTACTTCCTCGGCGAGCAGTGGCACGTGGTCGAGGCGTACGCGGGCACGTTCCAGAAGATCGTGATCGTGGCCGTGATCGCCGGGTTCTGCTGGTTCGTGGTCAGCCGGGTCCGCCGCTCGCGCCGGAGCGCCCTCGCGGCGGAGGCGGCGCCGGCGCCGGAATCGGCGCCGGAGTCGGCCCGGCAGGGCACCGTCTACCGCGGCGGCTGGTACGGCCGCGAGGAGGACTGAGCCGGGCAGGGCGGATAGAGCGGGCGGGTGCCGGCCCCGGCGGCCCGGGCGGCCTGGTCGCTGAACCGGCAGCCGAAGTCCGGCGCCGCCACCGCGCGCCGGTCGGTGACCGCGTCGCCGGCCGGGCGCTTGCCGGTGCGGACCCAGCGGGTCAGGTCGTCCCAGGCGGCGCCGGCCTCGGCCGGGCTGAACTCGCAGTGCTGCGCGGTACGCACGGCCCGCTGCACCAGCAGCCGGGACCGGCCGTGCCGGGCCACGTCCCGGGCGTACGCCTGCTCCATGCCGAACGGCACGAACAGGTCACCGAGGCCGTGCAGGCTCAGCACCGGCGCGGTGGGCCGCCCGGCGATCCGGGGCACCTCGGTCAGACTCGGCGAGAGCCGCTGGCGCAGGTTCTCCGGCGCGACCCGCTGCACCGTCGCGTTCAGGTCGACCGGCTGGTTCGGCGCGTACCTGGTGAACAGGTTCGTGGCGAGCTGGCCGGGCCGCCGGGCGGGGGAGCCGTCCGCCTCGCTGACCGCGATGCCGAACAGGAAGTCCTTCCAGACCGCGAACGCGGCGTCGGCGCCCGGCCGCGGCCCACCGGAGCGCTCCACGGTGACCGCGCGCAGCTGCTTGCCCAGGTCGTTCGTGGTGTCGGGGCCGCCCGGAGCCAGTCCGGCCAGGCCGAGCGTGACCTGGATCCGGGGCACCGCCGAGGTCAGGTAGTCGGGCGGCGTCGGGTACGCGCGCACCCCCGCGAGGGCCTGCGCGACCAGGTTGTAGTCCAGGAAGAAGTCGAACAGCTCCTGGTCGCCGAGCACCCCGCACATCGGCAGCGCACCGGCGTAGAAGCCCGGGTACTGTTCCAGCGAACGGCCGATGACGTGACCGCCCATCGACACCCCGGCGATCAGCACCCGGTGCGGGCGCCGGACGGTACGGCTGAACAGGTCGGCCAGGGCGCGGGTGCTGCGCACGCCGGAGCGCACGTCGTAGCCGTTGCGGTCGTACGACGACGACGCCCACGCGTACCCCTGGGTCACCAGGCGCTGCCGCAGGTCGAAGCCGGGCGGCTCCGGCGACAGCTCGGTGCCCTGGCCGCGGTAGCCGTGCGCCCACATGACGAGGTCGCCGTTCCAGCGCCTGGGGATCTCGATGACGTACCCGGCGTTGGCGTGCACGCCCTGCCGCACGGTGGTGGCGGCGCCGCCGACGACAAGTGGCGGCAGCGGCGGGTTGACGATGGTGTAGCCGGGCAGCGGGCCGCTGCCGTCGTCGCGGCCGGTGGCGGCGGCGGGGGCCGCGCCGGTGAGGCCGAGCGTCAACGTGAGGGCCACGCCGACGGCGAGCAGCCGGCGGCGCACGGGTGAGGGCTGCATCGCTGCTCCCCGGGGGGACGGTGCCACCCCGGGACGGGGGTGACGACGCGGGACGGATGCCTACCGGCCGGTAGCGCCCTGAACCTAGGCCGGGCGTCGAGAGCTGTCAATCACTGACCGACCGCTCGGTCAGCGCCCGTCCCGCGTGCCGCTCACACCACGCCGTGCGCCAGCATCGCCTCGGCCACCCGCCGGAACCCCTGGATGTTCGCCCCGGCCACGTAGTCGCCCGGCAGGCCGAACTCCTCGGCGGTCGCCCAGCACCTGTCGTGCACGTCCCGCATGATCTCGCGCAGCCGCTGCTCCGACTCGCCGAACGTCCACGTGTCGCGGCTGGCGTTCTGCTGCATCTCCAGCCCGCTGACCGCCACGCCACCGGCGTTGGCTGCCTTGCCCGGCGCGAACCGCACCCCGGCCCGGCCGAGGATCCGCACCGCCTCCGGCGTGGTGGGCATGTTCGCCCCCTCCACCACGGCTACGCAGCCGCCGGCGACCAGCGCGGCGGCCTCCGCGCCGCCGATCTCGTTCTGCGTGGCGCAGGGCAGCGCCAGGTCGCAGGGCACCTCCCAGACGTTGCGGTCCGGGACCGCCACGGCGTTGCGGGCGTGCTCGGCGTACTCGGCCAGCCGTCCCCGGCGCTGCTCCTTCAGCTCCCGCAGCAACGCCAGGTCGATGCCCTTCTCGTCGACCACGTAGCCGCCGGAGTCGGAGCACGCCACCACCGTGCCGCCGAGCTGGTGCACCTTCTCGATCGCGTAGATGGCCACGTTGCCGGAGCCGGACACCACCACCCGCTTGCCCTCCAGGCTGTCCCCGGCCTGGCGGAGCATCTCGTCGGCGAAGAACACCGCGCCGTACCCGGTCGCCTCCCGGCGCACCTGCGCGCCCCCGTACGCCAGGCCCTTGCCCGTGAGCACGCCCGCGTCGTAGCGGTTGGTGATTCGCTTGTACTGCCCGAACAGGTAGCCGATCTCCCGGCCGCCCACCCCGATGTCCCCGGCCGGCACGTCGGTCTGTGGGCCGATGTGCCGGTACAGCTCGGTCATGAAGCTCTGGCAGAACCGCATCACCTCGCGGTCGGAGCGACCCTTCGGGTCGAAGTCCGCGCCGCCCTTGCCGCCGCCGATCGCCAGGCCGGTCAGCGCGTTCTTGAAGATCTGCTCGAAGCCGAGGAACTTCACGATGCCCAGGTAGACCGACGGGTGGAAGCGCAGCCCGCCCTTGAACGGGCCGAGCGCGCTGTTGAACTCCACCCGGAAGCCGCGGTTCACCCGTACCCGGCCCTGGTCGTCCTCCCACGGCACCCGGAAGATGACCTGCCGCTCGGGCTCGCAGATCCGCTCGACCACCTCGGCGTACTCGGGATGCCGGGCCAGGGCCGGACCGATGCTCTCCAGTACCTCGCGGACCGCCTGGTGGAACTCGGGCTCTCCCGGGTTCCGGGCGACCACGCCGGCGAACACCGACTCGACGGTCTCCGGCATCACGGGCACCTCCTCTCGCCTGGGCCGCAGACCTGCTGGCCTGCGTCGCCCCAGGATACGAACGGTCTGCGCGATCAGGTTCACTGGTCGCCGTGGACGCCACCATCTGGACAACGGCGCGGGACGCGCGCGCCTGGCTGGACGCCGCGAACGGCCGCGGCGACACCGAGCTGACCTGTCGCATCCTCAAGATCGGCGAGGAGGCCGGCGAGGTCGCCGCCGCCTGGATCGGGATGCTCGGGCAGAACCCGCGCAAGGGGGTGACGCACACCCGCGAGGAGGTCGCCGCCGAACTCGCCGACGTGGCGTTCACCGCGCTCGTCGCCATCGAGAGCCTCGGCCTGGACGCCCAGGCCGTGCTGACCACGTGCGCCGACAAGGTGCGCTCCCGTACCGCTGCCACGGAAAAGGAGTGAACCGACCGGGAAACGGACACGTATGACCCGTTGGGGACCGGCGAGAGGGGATGACCATGACCACATCCGAGGATGAGCCCGGCCTGACCCGACCCCGCTGGTCCGGCGCGGCCCGCCTGCTGGCCGCCGCCGCCGCGCTGGTGGTCGTGCTCGGCGGGGTGGCCGTGGCGGTGACGCTGTCCAACCCGGGCCGCCTCGGCGTGGTCTTCTCCGGCGGCGCGCCGCCGTCGCCCGCCACCGGCGCCGGAGGTGTCGGCGCGGCCGAGGCCGCCGGAGCGCAGACGCTCGCCGAGCCCCGGGGCGGCCGGCAGCGCGCCGAGTTCGAGCTGGCCGACGGTCTGACCAGGTTCACCCTGCGGGCCGCCGACCTCGGCGACGACCTCTACCGCATCGACGTGCCGGAGGACGGCGGCGTCACGCCGCGCCCGCAGATGGTCGGCGACCGGGTCCGCCTGCGGGTCGAGGAGAACGGCCGTCGCGGTCCGGCCGCCGTGGACGTCGTGCTCAACTCCCGGGTCACCTGGCGGCTACGGCTCGTCGGCGGCGTCAGCGAGCAGCGGCTCGACCTGGGCGACGCCCGGCTCGCCGGGATCGACCTGGTCGGCGGCGCGTCGCGGACCCGGCTGCTGCTGCCCCGGCTGAACGGGTCGCTCACCGTCCGGATGACCGGCGGGGTCAGCGAGCTGACCGTCACCGTGCCCGGCGGGCCGCCGGTGCGGGTGCGCGTCGCCGCCGGGGCCGGCTCGCTGACCGTCTACGACGAGCGGCACGGCGGGATCGCCGCCGGTGACCTGGTCAGCTCACCGGGCTGGGACCGGGCGGCCGAACGGCTCTACCTCGATCTGGCGGCGGGCGCGAACGCGGTGAGCGTCACGGCGGACTGAGCGTACAGTCGGGGCGGTGGACCGCACCGAATCCCTGCCCGCGCAGACGCTCCCGCCCGGCGTCGGCCCGACCGACCCGGGCAGCGTGCTGCTGCCCGGGCACGACGTCCCCCTCGGCCGCTACACCACGGTGCGCCGGCTGCTGCCCCAGCGGCAGCGCCGGATGGTCGGCGCGTGGTGCTTCGTCGACCACTTCGGGCCCGACGACGTCGCCGACCGGCCCGGCATGGAGGTGCCGCCGCACCCGCACACCGGCCTGCAGACCGTCACCTGGCTGCTCGACGGGGAGATCCTGCACCGCGACAGCCTCGGCAACGTCCAGCCCATCCGCCCCGGCCAGCTCAACGTGATGACCTCCGGGCGCGGCATCGCCCACTCCGAGCGCTCCCCGCTGGTGCACCCGCCGCTCATGCACGGCGTACAACTCTGGGTGGCGCTGCCCGACCCGGCGCGCGCCGGCGACCCGGACTTCGCCCACCACGCCGACCTGCCCCGCTTGCGCGACGGCGACCTGGACGTCACGGTGCTCGTCGGTGAGTTCGGCGGGCAACGCTCGCCCGCCGTCGTGCACACCCCGCTCGTCGGCGCGCAGCTCGAGGCCCGCGGCGCGGCGCCGGCCACGCTGCCGCTGCGCCCCGACTTCGAGTACGCGCTGCTGGCCATGTCCGGCGCCGCCGACTGCGACGGCGTGGCGCTGGCCCCCGGCGCGCTGCTGTACCTGGGCCTCGGGCGAAGCGCGCTGACCCTGAGCGCCGAACCGGGCACCCGGCTGCTGCTGCTCGGCGGCGCCCCGTTCGATGAGCCGCTGGTGATGTGGTGGAACTTCGTCGGCCGCTCGCACGAGGAGGTGGTGGCCGCCCGCGAGGACTGGATGGCCGGCCGCCGCTTCGGCGTCGTCGCCGACGACGCGGCGCCGCCGCTGCCCGCGCCCGCGCTGCCCACCACCCGGCTCAAGGCCCGCGACCGCAGCGGCGGCGTATCCGGCTGACCGTCGTACCCGCATGCCGGGCCGTCGCCTGGGTAGTCCACGGCATGCCGACAAAGACCGCCCCGCGCGACGTCGCGGACAAGAAGCGGCTCGCCCGCCGGCTCGCCGGGGACGGCCGCGGGTTCGCCGAGTGCTTCGGGTTCCGGGTGACGAACAACCCGGCCCAGCTGTTCCAGGTCCTCTACCTGTCCGTCCTGCTGGCCCGCCGGGGCGACTTCCACCGCGCGGTCGACGCGGCCACGGCGCTGCGGGACGCCGGGTGGGACACGGCGGCGCGGATGGCCCGCTCGCGCCACGAGGACCGGGTACGCGTGCTGCGCGCCGCCGGGCTGCGCGGCGACCTGGCCGGGCTCGCCGACACGCTCGGCGACCTGGCCCGCACGGTCGTCGACACGTACCGGGGCGACCTGCGCCGGCTGCGCACCGCCGCGCGTCAGGACCCGGCGGGGGAGCGGCGGCTGCTGACCGCACTGCCCGGAGTGGACGACGAGGTGTGCGACCTGTTCCTGCGCGAGGCGCAGGCGCTGTGGCGCGAGGCGGCGCCGGTGGCCGACCGTCGAGCGCTCGCGGCGGCCCGCCGGCTCGGCCTGGGCCGTACCGCCGGTGACCTCGCCGGGCTGGCCGGCAGTGGTGAGTCGGAACAACTGTCGTGGCTGGTCGGAGCGCTGGCGCGAGTGGAGCTGGAACGCCGGTACGCCGAGGTGACCGCCTGAGCGCGTACGTGCGCCCGGACACAGTTCCGCGAATCTCACCCGTTCGGCTGATGTTGCGTCGTATGATGATCGTGGCAGCGATGCCCGCCCGGTTCGGGCGAACATCTCACCGCCTCGCGGTCGCGACCCGGTTCGGGCGTGAACCGCGGGGGACAGGTGCTGCGTGGCGCCCCAGGTCGCGGTTCGTGACCCGGGGCGCTCGCCTGTCCGGGCTGCGCGACCGGCCACAGAGGAGCCCAGCTTTTCCGCACGCGCAGAGGCCGGCGGCCGTGTCGCCCGCCGGCTCTCCCGCCGTGCTCAGATGCCGCGCAGGTGCTGCGACACGCGCGGGTGGTTGTCCCGGGCCTGCGCCGCGCGCTGCGAGCGGCTCACCTCCGGGGCCGCGTCGATGCCGGCCGAGCGGGCCACCTCGGTGCCGTTGGCGTAGTCCACCGGGGGCAGCGCGCGCAACGCCCGCAACACGTCCGGCGGCGCGCCCTCCCGCTCCGCCTCGCGGATGACGTCGTCCTTCCCGGCCGGGTAGTCCAGCGCGGACAGGTACTCCAGGACATCCGAGTAACTCGCCATCAGTCGGGCTCCTCGCGGCAGTAGTTGGGGTCACGACCGGGCGGCGGTTACCCGCCGCGCCGCCGCTCACGCCCGCCGCCACCGGAAAACCTGCCGCCCCGTCGCAACCGTTTCCGCCGCGCCGGGGCGGGTAGCCGCGCTGGGCGCACCGAAGGGGGTACCACCGATGCACTACCTGACGTTCGTGGGCCGGGTCGCCCGGCTCACCGGCACCAGCGAGGACCGCGCCGCCACGCTCACCGCGGCCACCCTGGAGACGTTCGCGCAGCGGCTGACCGGTGGCGAGGTGCTTGACCTGGCCGCGCAACTGCCGAAACCGCTGCAGGGGCTGCTCAGCCCGTACCCGCGGGACGAGGCGGCCGAGCGGTTCGGCGCGGCGGAGTTCGTGGCCCGGGTCGCCCGCCGGGCGGACTGCGACGAGAACACCGCCCGCGACGCCGTACGCGCGGTGTTCACCACGATGCGCGAGGCGATCGGCGGCGGCGAGTTCCAGGACGTCGTGGTCCAGTTCCCGCGCGACTACCGCGACATGGTGGAACCGGCGCTCGCCCCGGCCGCCGCGCGCCGGCGCTGACCGCCCACGATCAGGCGATCACACCGTCCGCCCGCAGCGCGGCGATCCGGGCGGCGTCCACCCCCGCCTCGGCGAGGACCTCGTCGGTGTGCTCGCCCGGCCCCGGCGGCGGGCGCCGCACACTTGTCGGGGTGGCCGAGAAACGCGGCGCGGGCGCCGGCTGGGTGACCCCGTCCGGCGCGACGAAGGTGTCCCGGGCGCGCAGGTGCGGGTGCTCGGGCGCCTCGGCCCAGTCGAGCACCGGCGCCACGCAGGCGTCAGTGCCGGCCAGCAGCTGCGTCCACTCGTCCCGGGTACGGGTGCGGAACAGCCGCGCCCAGGCGGCCCGCAACGCCGGCCAGTTCGCCGGGTCGTCCCGGTCCAGCGCGTCGCCGCTGTCCGGGCCGTCGTCGCCGTCCAACGGAAAACCGGTGAGCCGGACCAGTTCGGCGTAGAACTGCGGCTCCAGCGCGCCGACCGCCACGTACCGCCCGTCGGCGCACTCGTACGTGTCGTAGAAGGGCGCGCCGCCGTCGAGCAGGTTCACACCGCGCGGGTCCTGCCACAGCCCGATGCCGCGCAGCGCGTGGATCTGGGTGGCCAGCACCGAGACGCCGTCCACGATGGCGGCGTCGACCACCTGGCCGGGCGCGCCGCCGCGTACCGCGTACAGCGCCGCGACCACGCCCAGGGCCAGCATCATGCCCCCGCCACCGAAGTCGCCGAGCAGGTTCATCGGCGGCACCGGACGCTCACCGGCCCGGCCCACCCCGTGCAGCGCCCCGGTCAGCGCCAGATAGTCGATGTCGTGTCCGGCGCTGTGCGCGAGCGGGCCGTCCTGCCCCCAGCCGGTCATCCGCCCGTACACCAGGCGCGGGTTGGCGGTGAGGCAGTCGTCCGGGCCGAGGCCGAGCCGCTCGGTCACCCCGGGCCGGAAGCCCTCCACCAGCGCGTCGGCCCGGGCGGCGAGCGCCAGCACCAGGTCACGGCCCGCGGGCTGCTTCAGGTCCACCGCGATCGAGCGGCGGTTGCGGTTCAGCAGGTCGCCCGGGAACGCGCCGAACCCGCCGCCGCCGGGCCGGTCGATGCGCACCACGTCGGCGCCGAGGTCGGCCAGCATCATCGCCGCGAACGGCCCGGGGCCGATCCCGGCCAGCTCGATCACCCGTACGCCGGTCAGCGGTCCCTGGACTGTCACCTGCGTCACCATAGGGGCCGCGGTGACCAGGCGCCATGCCCTGAGCCGCCGCCCAGTCTGTTGACCAGGGCAAGCATCCGTGTCCCGACTTGGCGTCCGGTCCGGCGGTGACCTAGCCTTGTCCAGGCGAGGGGAGTACTTCCCAAAAATCATTCCGGTCAGTACGGCAAGCCGCCGAGGCGAGCCCCGGGTGGTTGCCCACGGAAACGTGGGTGAAGGAGACCTCGAACATGACACGGTGTTCGAGGAGGTTCCATGCCCGAATTGTCCCCGCTGGCTGCGGCCGAACTGTCGTCGGTCGGCACGCCCACGCTGTGGGCGGTGACGATCGTCGGCGTGCTCGTGCTGCTGGTGCTCGACTTCCTGGTCACCCGCAAGCCGCACGAGGTCTCCATCCGTGAGGCCCTGGGCTGGTCGGCCTTCTACATCGCGCTGCCGCTGGCGTTCGGCGCTTGGATCTGGTCCCGCTGGGGCAGCCAGCAGGGCATCGAGTACCTCACCGGCTACCTGGTCGAGAAGTCGCTGTCGGTCGACAACCTGTTCGTCTTCATGCTGCTGCTCGCCGCGTTCGCGGTGCCCTCCGTGCTGGCCCAGCGGGTGCTGCTCTACGGCATCGCGGGCGCCCTGGTACTGCGCGGTGTGTTCATCGCGCTCGGCGCCGCCGCGCTCAAGACGCTCGACTTCGCCTTCCTGCTCTTCGCGCTCATCCTCGTCGCCACCGCGGTGAAGCTGCTGCGCGACGCCCTCAGCGGGCACGAGCAGGAGGTCGACATCAACAAGATGCGGTCGGTGCGGCTGCTGCGCAAGGTCATGCCGGTGGTCGACGAATACCACGGCACCCGGATGACCATCCGGCAGAACGGCCGCCGGGCGCTCACCCCGTTCGCGCTCGTCGTGGTCGCGGTGCTGGCCACCGACATCGTGTTCGCCGTCGACTCGGTGCCCGCCGTCTACGGCATCACCGAGGACCCGTACCTGGTCTTCGCCACCAACGCCTTCGCGCTGCTGGGCCTGCGGGCGCTCTACTTCGTGCTGCACGCCGCGCTGAGCCGGCTCGTGCACCTCAGCTACGGCCTGGCCGTCATCCTGGCGTTCATCGGCCTCAAGCTGGGCCTGCACTGGGCGCACGGCATCTGGGAGGGCGTGCCGGAGATTCCGACGCTGGCCTCGCTCGGCGTGATCATCGGCGTCCTGGTGATCGTCACCATCACCAGCCTCCGGGCCACCCGCAACAGCGGCGACGGCCAGCGCACCATCGTGCACGAGGTGCAGGGCGGAGGCGGCGCCTGACTCGGTGGGAACCGCTGCCCCGGCACGGCCGGCGGTGGTACGACTGACGGGTGGGAATCGTCTCGCCGGGCTTCCAGGGCCGGCCCCGTTCGTCCGCGACCGACCTGCCGCCGGGGCAGTACCTCACCGAGGACTTCCCGGTGCTCTCCGCCGGCCCGACGCCGCGGGTGCCGCTCGACACCTGGGAGTTCGTGCTGACCAGCGAGACCGGCGCGGAGTACCGCTGGTCCTGGGACGAGATGATGGGCCTGCCGCAGGACACGCCGACGGTGGACCTGCACTGCGTCACCCGCTGGTCCAAGCTCGGCACCACCTGGCAGGGCGTCTCCCTGGACACGCTGCTCGACGGCGTCGACACCACCGCCCGGTACGCGCTGGCGCACTCCTACGGCGGCTACACCACCAACCTGCCGCTGGACGACCTGCGCGGCGGGCGGGCCTGGGTGGTGCACACGTACGACGGGGGGCCGCTGCCGGCCGAACACGGCGGCCCGGCGCGGCTGCTCGTGCCGCACCTGTACCTGTGGAAGTCGGCGAAGTGGGTGCACGGCATCCGGCTGCTCGTCGACGACCGGCCCGGCTTCTGGGAGACCGCCGGCTACCACGACTACGGCGACCCGTGGCGCGAGCAGCGCTACCAGGGCGACTGAGGTGACCGCGCAGGCGCAGGGCCGCCGCGTCGCGCCGCTGATGTGGCGGGTGGCCCGGCTCGTCGAGCGGCGGATCGAGACGCCCACCGCGCAGACGCTGGTGCTGGACGTGCCCGGCTGGCCCGGCCACCTGCCCGGGCAGCACGTCGACCTGCGCCTGACCGCCGAGGACGGCTACCAGGCCGCCCGGTCGTACTCGCTGGCCGGCCCGGCCGACGGCGAGCGGATCGAGGTGACGGTGCAGCGGGTGCCCGACGGGGAGGTGTCGCCATACCTGACCGACACCTACGCCGAGGGCGACCCGATCGAGGTGCGCGGACCGGTCGGCGGCTGGTTCGTCTGGCGTACCGACGAGACCGCGCCGGTGCTGCTGGTCGGCGGCGGATCCGGCGTCGTGCCGCTGATGGCGATGATCCGCGCGCGCCGGGCCGCCGGCAGCCGCACCCCGTTCCGGCTCGTCTACTCGGTGCGCACCCCGGACGACGTCATCTACGCCGACGAGCTGCGCCGCCGCGCCCGCGACGACCAGGGCCTGGACGTCGCGTACGTCTACACCCGCGCGGCGCCCGACGGCTGGCGCGGCGAGCCGCACCGGATCGGCCTCGCCGACGTGAACAGCCACGGCTGGCCGCCGGACCTGGAGCCGCTCTGCTACGTCTGCGGCCCCACCGGATTCGTGGAGACAGTGGCCGACCTGCTGGTGGGGCTGGGCCACCCGACCCGGCGCGTGCGGACCGAACGGTTCGGCCCGACCGGCTGACGACCCGAGGAGAGCGGATGACCGACCTGTCCTACCTGGATGGCAACATGCTCGACGGGCCGTTGCGCGAGGTGTTCGCCGTCGACCTGAGCGCCACCACCGGGCGCTGCGACACCTGCGGGATGACCGGCCCGATGGCCGGGCTACACGTCTACTCGCACGCCCCGGGCCTGGTCGGGCGATGTCCCGCCTGTTCCGGAGTGATGGTGCGCCTGGTCCGCGCGCCGCAGCGGGCCTGGCTGGACCTGCGCGGCACCACGTACCTCCAGGTGCCCATGCCGGCCGAGCCGGCCTTCCGCGCCGCGCCCTGACGTCTGCGCGGGGCCGTGCCCCGCTGTCTGCGCCGCGGCTGGACCGCGCCGGCCGCGCCGGCGCAGCCGCCCGACGAGCTGCCCGACGGTCACCGGCACCACGGACAGGACGAGCTGACCGTTGCGCCCGTCGACGGTGGCCGCGACCGCGTACAGCCGGGCGCCGTGCCGCAGCAGGCGGGGCCGCCCGGCGGCGAGCCGGGGCGCGCGCACCGCGGCCCCGCCGCGCCCGTGGCCGCCGTCCACCTCGGCGCGTACCGGATGCCGCCGGCCGCCCGCGCGGCTCGCGGCCAGGAGCCGGTCGAGGGGGAACTCCGTGCGGACCGTGCGGCCGGTCGGGTCGCCGGCGTCGACCCGGGTGGCGCCCACGACCGCACCGGCCAGCAGCCGCACCGGTCCCGCCTCCGCGGCGAACCGGGGGTACGGGCTGCGCGCGGTCACCGTGAGCGTGTCCCCGTCGGCCCAGCTCACGTCGACGGCGTCCAGCCGCGCCAGCCAGCCGGCGCGTACGTCGGTGACGTCCGACCAGCCGGCCGGGGCGCCCGGATAGCCCGCGTGCCACCGGTCCCCGGCGAACACCGTCGCCGGCACCCCCCGGCCGGTGTCCTGCTCGATGACCGCCAGCAACTCGTCGACCCCGCCCGCGGTCACCGCGCCCAGCCGCAGCCGGGCCTCGATGCCGAGCCGGTCCCGCACGCCGTCAGTCACGTGCCGCCGCACCAGCCGGGCGACACCGGCATGCACCAGTTCCTGCGTGGCCCGGTCCAGGTGCCGGAAGTCGTCGCCGACCAGGTTCGCCAGCTCCAGCCCGACGTGGCGGCACAGCACCGCGTCCCGGCGCGGTCCCGCGGGGATCAGGCCGGCGACGAACGCGAACAGCCGCTCCACGCTGACCAGGCGCTGCTCGACCCGGCTGTGGTAGGTGATGTTGCGGGCGTCCAGGCGGCGCACCGCGTGGTAGTAGTCGTAGTCGCCCAGCACCGAGATCCGCCGGGCGTGGTAGCAGGCGGCCAGCGTGAACGGCTGGTCGCTGAGGACCGGCATGTCCTCCGGGAAGCGCAGCCCCAGCCGGTCGACCAGTTCGCGCCGGAACAGCTTCGTGTTCGCCAGCGACCAGGGCAGCGCCGAG
Source organism: Micromonospora sp. HB375 (assembly GCF_017872985.1). Lineage (NCBI taxonomy): Bacteria > Bacillati > Actinomycetota > Actinomycetes > Micromonosporales > Micromonosporaceae > Micromonospora > Micromonospora sp. HB375. Next base: position 3,202,277 of record NZ_JAGGJO010000001.1, read on the forward strand.
TCGAACAGGCTCACGTCGACCGCGTTGCCGTCGGCGAACACGTCGGAGAAGACGTGCCGGCCGTTGACGCCCACCACCCTGCCGAGCACCACGTCCGAGCCGTACCGGTCGGCGGCGGCGACCAGGCGTTCGAGGGCCTCCGGGCCGAGCCGGTCGTCGGAACCGACGAAGAAGACGTACCGGCCGGTGGCCAGGTCCAGTCCCCGGTTGCACGGCGCGGCCGGACCACCGGAGTTGGGCTGGTGCGCCACCCGTACGGTGCCCGGGTACCGCGCGGCGTACCGGTCCAGCAGGCGGCCGCTGCCGTCGGTGGACCCGTCGTCCACCGCCACGATCTCCATCCGGTCCGGCCCGATCGTCTGCCGCAGCAGCGAGTCGAGGCACTGCCGCAGGTAGCGCAGCGTGTTGTAGACCGGTACGACGACACTCACGTCGGGGCGGTTCGTCGCCTCCTCGGCTGTCACTGCTGCTCCTTCGCGCTCGCCCGGGCGATCCGGCGCGACCCAGCGTGGTGGAGCGACCCGTCCGGGTGACGACACCCGCGTGACGACGAGGTGACCGGACGGCAGCCGTTGGATACGCCGAAGGGCCCGACCCCGTGGTGGGGGTCGGGCCCTTCGTCATCGGTCAGGAGCTGTAGCCGCGGCTGGCGATCCAGCGGGCGAGCTCGTCCACGTCCATCCGGTAGGAGGCCTGGTTCGGGTTCGCCGAGTCGGCGATCGTCACGACCTTCCCGCCGTCGCGGTAGCCCACCACGCTGATGTAGTGGCCCCCCTCGAAGGAGTGGGCGTTGCCGTCGGTGTCGGTCGCGGTGCCGGCGATGTTGGCCACCACGGCACGGCCGTCGTCGACGGTCTTGACCACGTCGGCGCGCAGCTTGTCGACCTTGTCGCGGTCGCGGGCCTTGTCCACGGGGATCTCGGTGGACTTGTAGACGTCCTTACCGGTCTCCTTGTTCAGCACGGGGGTGATGTCGTTGATGGAGTTGGTGCCGGCTTCGGTGGTGCCCATCTCCTCGGCCATGGCGTGTACGTCGATGTTCTTGCCCTGCACGCTCAGCGCGTTGCGGGCGGCGGCGGGGCCGCAGAAGTAGAAGTTGGGCTGGGCTTCGTAGCGGACGTCGAGTTCCCGCTCGCCGTGGCCCTTGCGGTCGGTGGTGACCTGGGCGGCGGCGCGCTCGGCCGGGGTGGCCTGGGCGGCGACGGCGGGGCCGGCGATCCCACCGGCGGTGGCGACGACACCAGCAGCGGTCAGAACGGTCTTGCGCAGCAGAGTGGTAGCCATGATGGTTGCCTCCCTGAAGTGGGGGATACGCGGCGGGGGTGCCACGGAGGGGGAAAGTCTTGGGGTGCCCGTGGAAGGGCTGGCACGCGGGCGGCCGGGGGGCCTGCTCTACGCGGCTCGGGGATGTAACGACCTGCGGCCGGGGATGATTCCCGCCGACCGTGGCTGCCAGCCGGGGGACCGGTGCCGTGGGCCTGGGGGATGTAACGACGACCGGGCCGGGGTCATTCCCGGGGACGGCGGCGTGCCCGTCGCTCGGGGATGTAACGACGTCGGGGCCGGGCCGATTCCCTGACCTGGCGACCCGCTCGCGCGGGCTGGTGTTCGGCGCTCGTCCCGGTGCCCCGGGGTCAGCCATGTACAACGCCCCGCGCCCGCCACCGATTCCACCCCCACGGTGGCACCGACCACAGCCCCGCCCCCGCAGCGACCAGACACAGACCGCCAAACCACCCCGCCCCGCACATGCGGACGGGTCCGCTGGCTCAAGAGCTCTCCGATCATCCATGCGTGCGCGATCTTGCACTATGTTGCCCGTCAAACCTCGCAAAACGTGCAAGACTCGGGCGCTAACTGCAAGATCGCGTGGGCGTGGGCGTGGGCGTGGGCGTGGGCGTGGGCGTGGGCGTGGGCGTGGGCGTGGGCGTGGTGCGTCTAAGGGGCGGACTGCTGGTCTTGCTGATCGGGCGACACCTCGCGTTGGGTGAGATCTTGGTACGAAATGGCCCCTATGGGGGCCATTTCGTACCAAGATCTCTTGTGGTCCTGAAAAGTGGAACGCTGCTCCCGGTGGGTAGGACAGCGGGTGGCGGAGCTGACCCGGGTGGGGCGGAGTGGGGGCGGTGGCCGAGAGTGGGACGGTGCGTTATCTGCGCAGCGACGGCCGCGTCGCCATCCGCCGCCCCCGTCCCGCCGACGAGGCGGAGTTCGTCGCCGCCGCCCGGCGCAGCCGTGATCTGCACCATCCGTGGCTGTCCGCGCCGGACGACACGCAGCTGTACGCGGCGTACCTACGCAAGATCCGGCGGCGGGAGAGTTCCGGGTTCCTGTTCTGCGACCGGGAGAGCGGTGAGATCGCCGGGTACGCGAACATCAGCGGCATCGTGTGGGGCGCGCTGCGCGGCGGCTACCTCGGATACGCGGCGTTCCACCCGTACGCCGGGACCGGGCACGCCTCGGCCGGGGTGCGGCTGGTGATCGGGTACGCGTTCGGGCCGCTCGGTCTGCACCGGCTGGAGGCGAACATCCAACCCGGCAACGAGCCGTCGAAGCGGCTGGCGCGTCGGCTCGGCTTCCGGCTGGAGGGCTTCTCCCCGGACTACCTGTTCATCGACGGCGCGTGGCGCGACCACGAACGCTGGGCGATCACCGCCTGACGACCGGCCGCGCCGCCGCCGAACCGAGCAGCCCCAGCTGCCCGGCTTCGGGAACGCGACCGGACTGCGGTACCCGGCCCGGTCCACCGCCCGCACACCGAGGAACACGTTGTCCTTGGACAGGTCGACGGTCACCTCGGTGACGTCGCCGACCGGCAGCACCCCGCGGCGGAGGCGGTACATCCTCGCGTCGATCGCGAGGAATGTCCATATAGCCGCTGATGGATGGATCTTGGGTACGTTTGTCGCAGGTCTGCCCGGGAACGGCAGCAGGCATGACGAAACCACGTGTGGTGATCGTGGGGGCCGGGTTCGCCGGGTACCACGCGGCCAAGACGTTGCGCCGACTGGCCCGCGACCGGGCCGAGATCGTCCTGCTGAACACGACCGACTACTTCCTCTACCTGCCGCTGCTGCCCGAGGTGGCGGCCGGCGTGGTGGAGCCGACCCGGATCGCCGTGCCGCTCGCCGGCACGCTCGACGGCGTCCGCGTGGTGGTCGGCGAGGCGGACCGGGTCGACCTGCAGAACCGGTGGGTCGGCTACCGCTCGATCGAGGGCGACCACGGTCAGCTCGCGTACGACCGGCTCGTGCTCAGCGTCGGCAGCGTCAACAAGCTGCTGCCGATTCCCGGCGTGACCGAGTACGCCCACGGCTTCCGCGGCCTGCCCGAGGCGCTGTACCTGCACGATCACGTGGTCCGGCAGATCGAGCTGGCCGAGCTGACCGACGACCCGGCCGAGCAGCGGGCCCGCGCCACGTTCGTGGTGGTCGGCGCCGGCTACACCGGCACCGAGGTGGCCGCGCACGGGCAGCTGTTCACCGACCGGCTGATGGCCCAGCGCCCGCACCTGAAGGTCCGGCCGCGCTGGATGCTGCTCGACCTCGCGCCCCGGGTGCTGCCCGAACTGGACCGGCGGATGTCGGTCACCGCCGACCGGGTGCTGCGCAAGCGCGGCGTGGACGTGCGGATGAACACATCGGTCGCCGAGGCCACCCCGGACGGGGTGATGCTCACCGACGGCGAGTACGTCCCGACGTGCAGCCTCGTCTGGTGCGTCGGCGTACGCCCCGACCCGTTCGTGGCCGAGCTGGGGCTGCGCACCGAGAAGGGCCGGCTGGTGGTCGACGAGTTCCTCAACGTCCCCGGCTTCCCGGAGGTGTTCGCCTGCGGCGACGCCGCCGCCGTGCCCGATCCGACCCGCCCCGGGCAGGTGTGCGCGATGACCGCGCAGCACGCCCAGCGGCAGGGCAAGCTGGCTGCGCACAACATCGCCGCCTCCTACGGGCAGGGCGTGCGCAAGTCGTACAAGCACCACGACCTGGGCTGGGTGGTGGACCTGGGCGGCAAGGACGCGGCGGCGAACCCGCTGAAGGTCCCGCTGGCCGGGCTGCCGGCCAAGGCCGTCACCCGCGGCTACCACCTGCTCGCCATGCCCGGTAACCGGTCCCGGGTCGCCGCGGACTGGGCGCTCGACGCGACTCTGCCCCGCCCCGCCGTGCAACTGGGCCTGGTCCCGGCGAACGCGGTGCCGCTGGAGAGCGAGTCACCGGAGCTGGCCCGGCGGCGCTGAGCGCCGCGCACCCGCCGGCCGGCCCTCACCCGCCGGCCGGCGGCCGCTGCGCCGGCTCACCGTCGGCCGGCTCCGGCAGGGCCTGCCGCCCGGCCGGCACGAACTCGCGCAGCAGCACCTGCGCGATGCCGGCCGCCGGGATCGCCAGCAGCGCGCCGACCAGGCCGCCCAGCTCCACCGCCAGCAGCAGGCTGACCAGCACCGTCAACGGGTTGAGCCGCACCGCGCGGGCCATGATGACCGGCTGCAGCAGATGGTTCTCCACCTGCTGGTAGACCACGAAGAAGACGAGCACCACGATGCCGGCGGTGGGGGAGTGCACGAATCCCGCCCCGGCCGCGGCGATCGCCCCGAGCGTGGCGCCGACCAGCGGGATCAGGTCCACCACGGCGACCGTCAGCGCGATCACCGCGGCGAACGGCACGCCGAGCAGGAACAGCACGACGAACGTCAGGCCGCCGCAGATCACGCTGATCAGCACGTTGCCGCTGAGGTAGCCGGTGACGATCCGGGACGAGTCACGGCCGATGCGCCGCAGCCGCCGCGCCGGGCCGTCGCCGACCAGCCGCAGCGTCGCGGCGACGATCTTCGGCGCTTCCAGCACCATCAGGTACGCCAGCACCACCACCGTGACCAGCGCGGTCACCGCCTGGGCCACGCTGCGGACCACCCCGACCGTCGGATCGCCGAGCCGCGAGCCGAACCGGCGCAGCTGGCCCGGCTCGGCGTACCGGAGCAGGTGGAAGCGGTCCAGCAGCCGCCCGACCGGTCCCCGCCCGGCCTGGGCCTCGCGCACCAGCTCCGGCAGCCGGTCGGCGAAGCGGGCCACCTCGTCCACCAGCGGCACCAGGATCAGCGCGCCGACCGCGGCGAACAGCGCGAACGCGGCCAGGAACACCAGCAGCGTGGCCAGCGCGCGGCGGCGTACGCGCCGCTGCAGGCGGTCCACGAGCGGTTTCAGCGCGACCGCGAAGAACACCGCCACCAGACCCCACACCAGCACCCGCCGGGTCGCCCAGACCAACGCCAGCCCGACCACCGTGGCGAGGACCAGCCCGATCACGACAAGCGTCCGGCGCGCGGTGGACCGGTCGTCGGCGGTGCTCATCCGGCGCGGCTACCCGCCGCGCAGGCCGGAAAACCGGCTCAGCCCAGGTCGGCGTCGGTGACCGGGAGGGCGCCGGCGGCGAACGCGTCGAGCGTCGCGTCGTGCAGCACGGTTCCGGGCACCGGATCGGCGGCGGCCCGGGCGGCGAGCCGGCGCGCCGGCAGCCGTCCCGGCGTGGGCGATGCGGCCAGCACCACGTTGCCGTACCGCCGTCCGCGCAGCATCCGCCGGTCGGCCACCAGGCAGACGTCGGCGAACACCGCCCGCAGCGTGGCCACCTGCCCCCGGGTGTGCGCCAGCGGCGGCAGGTCGGTGAGGTTGATCAGATAGATGCCGTCCGGGCGCAGCACGCGGGCCACCTGCGCCGCGAACTCGACCGCCGCCACCTGCGGGGGCATCCGGGCCGCCCGGTACACGTCGGCCACCACCACGTCGTACGCCATGGACGGCGCCTCGGTGACCGCCTCCCGGGCGTCACCGATCGCGACCACCACCTCCGGCGGCAGCGGCGGCAGCTTCCGCCGGACCAGGTCGACCACGCCCGGGTCCCGCTCGATCACCCGCTGCGCGGAACCGGGCCGGGTGCGCGCGAGCCAGCGCGGCAGTGTGAGCGCGCCCCCGCCCAGGTGCAGCGCGGTCAGCGCCGCCCCCCGCGGGGCGGCCAGGTCGATCGCGGCGGCGATCCGCCGCACGTACTCGAAGTGCAGGTACCGGGCGTCGGCCACGTCCACGTACGACTGCTCGACCCCGTCGGCCAGCAGCGTGCGCCCGGACGGGCGGGCCGGGTCCACCACGATCTCCAGGGTCTCGGTGTCGTCGTGATCCACGGCGGCACACGGTACCGCCCGGCCACGGGTGGCCCCGGCCCGCGGGGGACCGGGACCGTTCCGCCGCCGGGTCAGCCGGCCGCCATCCCGGCGCCGGCCTCGTCGACTGCCGCGTCCACCCGGTGCGCGAGGTCGACGTCCGCCGCGGTCACGCCGTCGACCTGCTGTGTGCGGACCGTCAGCACGGCGTTGTCCGGGTCCGGCCGCCCGATCTGCGGCGCGCGCCCGGCCTCGGCCTTGAGCTGGTCCAGCCGGTCGAGCACCCGGTCCAGGTTGCCGCCGGGCAACTCGATCGTGCGCACCAGCGACCGCCGGTCGCTGGACCAGTAGGGCAGCGCCGCGAGCGCGTCACGCAGCTCCGGCTCGGTCAGTGGCGCGGTGGCCGAGGACGCGCCCACCAGGCCGCCGCCGAAGTCGGTCGGCCCGAGCAGGTCACGCAACTCGTCGGGTACGCGCAGCGACTCGACCAGCTCCGCGTCGGCCTCATTGAGCGCGGCGAGCGTCGCCTCGGCCTGGTAGCGCGCCTGCTCCGGGGTGAGGCGGCTGTAGCGGCCGACCTCGGCCAGGAACCCGGGCAGGTCGCGGCGGGGTTCCATGCCATAGACCGGCACCACGTCGTGCAGGGTCAGCGGCACCGCCTCCAGCAGTCGCTCCCGTGCCGCCTCGTCCAGCGCCTGGGCCAGGGCCAGCACGGTGCCCTCCGCGGCGACCTTGGCCGTGGTGAAGTCCACCCCCGCGCGCCGGCTCACGTCGTCGACGAGATCCCGGTAGCTCATCGAGACCCCGGGTGACGGCGTCGGGTCCGGCAGCGGGCGCTGCTGCTCCGCGACGGCGACCGGCGGCGGCGCGGGACCGCCGCGCGTGGTGTCCGGCTTGTGCCGTCCGGCCGGCGGCGGGCCGGACCGGTCGTGCCGGTCCAGCGAGGTGACCTGCTTGGACGCGCTCAGGCTGGCGCCGGTCTGGCTCGGCCGCAGCCCTCGCTCGCGGGCCTCGCGGGCGAGAGCCCGGCGGCGCTGGTTGTCGCCCTCCATCTGCTTGCGCATCGTCGCACCTCGTTCCTGGTCGGTTGCGCTTGCGCCGACCGCGTTCCCGGCGCTGCCGGGAAGCTAACGGGAGGCCCGCCCGGCGGAGGCTTCACTCGCTGCGGGTGAGGAGCGCTCACCCCGGCGGGCGGCAGGATCGGATGGACCGGACAACTTCCGACGCACGCGGAAGGGCAGGTCGACATGAAACGGATCGTGGAGATCGTCCCCGCCCGTCCCGGGTGGTACGCCCGCTGGCGGATCGGCCCGGACGTCACCCGCTGCTACCCGGTGACCCTCTGGGCGCTGCTGGAGCACCACGACGGCACCGGGCGTGAGGTGATCGGCGTCGACTGCGTCGGGCAGTGGCCGGGCGCGGACGACGACGGTGCTACCGGAGACTTCGTCCGTTACCTGTTCCAAACGCCCGATTCCGGCGCGCCGGAGGACGCCGAGGCCCCGATCGTGGGAGAGCCGCACACCACCGGCCCGCGCCGGCAGGCCGCGCCCGCCGCCTGAGCCATCCTCCCGGCCCCCGGCCCCTGGTCCCAGGGCCGGGGGCCACCCCTTCCCGGCAACGGCGTGCCGCGCGGTCAGCCCACCTCGCGGGCGCCGCCGGTCACGTCGCGGGGCGGGGCGGCCAGCAGCTCGGCCAGGCCGGTGCGGTCCAGCAGATGCCGTACCTGCGGATTGGTGTTGCGCAGCCGGACCGCGCCGGTGCCGGAGCGGTGGATCACCACGAGCGCGCTCAGCCCGGACGAGTCGCAGAGGACCACGCCGCCGAAGTCGAGCTCCACCTCCTGGCAGCCGTCGCGGCGAAGCCGCGCAACGGCCTCGACCAGTTCCGGGGCGGTGTCGTAGTCCAGCTCACCGGCCAGCCGCACCCGGACGGCGCCGGCGTCGAGCCGGTCCACCTCGATGGTCAGCATCTGGGAGGGCACGCTCCCATGTTCCCAGCCGGACCCCGGCGGGAAACCCCCGGGGTCACGCGGAGGCGGCCGAACCCGTGGCGGGCGGCCCGGTCCGGTCGTCGACCGGCGCACGGTCGAGCAGGCCGGTGACGCCGGTCAGGTCGAGAATGGTCTCCAGGAACCGCGGGACCGCGCGCAGCTCGATCCGGGTGCCGACCTGCTGCCCCTCCCGCCAGGCGTGCACGATCACGGACAGGCCGGTGCTGTCCAGGAACAGCAGGTCGGCGAAGTCGAGCACGAGCGTCGCGGGACGCCCGGCGAGCAGCCGGTCGACCTCCGCGCGCAGCGGCGCCGCGGTGGCGTAGGCCAGGTCGCCGCCGACGCCGATCACCGGGACGGCAGGGTCGGAACGATCCACGGAGATGCTCAGCGGGGTCGCCTCGGACCTTCTGCGTTGAGGAACCACCATCACGCCTTTCCGCACGCTGCCGGTCGGGCAGGGATGCCTGGATCGTAACAACAGCGGCACCGCCCCGCTGGGCGCGCGCGGGCCGGCCCAGCAGCGTCGGCTGGGTGGCGGTACCGGCATACCGGCGTAGTGTGGGGCGAAGAGATGTGGCCACAGGCGCCGTGCGGCGCCCCGGGGGTGCCGACGAGGAGAGTGGGGCTCAGCTGGTGACTGCTGCCGACGTCAGGGGTGCCGACCCGGGCGACGGACGGATCTCCACGCCGAGTGCCGCACGGGTCCCGGCGTGGTCCGCCGCCGCTGCGGCGACGCCTGCCCTGCCGCCGCTGGCAGCCGACCGCGGCCCCGCCGTCCCGGACTGGTCCGAGGTCGTCGAGCACTTCCGGGAGGGCCTTGTCGTCTGCGACGCCGACGGTGTCGTGCGGCACGTGAGCCCCGTCGCGGAGCGCCTGGTCCCCGAGGTGACCGCCGGCGAGCTGCTCGCCGCGGCGGGCGTGGACGCGCTGCGCGGCGACGGCCCGGCGGAGTTCACCCACCACGGGCGACGGCTGCGCGTACGGCCGGTCGCGCTGTCCGGTCACCGGCGCTGCTGGTACGTCGAGGACGTCACCGAGAGCGTCAGCCGGGCCGACGCGCTGCTGGCCGAGCGGGCCCGCTCGGCGTTCCTCGCGGTGGTCGGCGAGAAGCTCGGCAATCCGCTGCACCCCGACCGGGCGGCCGCCGCCGTGGTCCGCCTCGCCGTGCCGACGGCGGCCGACGTGGCGGTCCTGGTGCTCGCCCCCCGCTCCGGCCGGTCCCGGTGGTGGCGGGCGGTACGCGCGGACGACCAGGCGCCCGTGGTGGACAGCGGCGTGCTGCCCGCCCCGGCGCTGCCCGTGGCCATCGAGGCCGGCCTGTCCGGCGCCGAGCCGCACGAGCTGGACTGGCTGGTCGAGCAGGCCGCCGAGGCGGGTTGGCTGCCCGGTCTGGACACCTCCGGCGCCGTCGCCCGGGTGGTGCCGCTGCCCGGCCGGGATGCGCCGGCCGGCGCGCTGCTGGTGGCCCGCCGTGCCGACCGCTGGTACGACGAGGCCGATGTGGACCTGATCCGCGCGTTCGCGGCACGGGCCGGCGCGGCGCTGACCACCGCTCTGCTCTACCGCGACCAGGCCGAGGTCGCCGACACGCTGCAGGCCAGCCTGCTGCCGGTCGAGCCGGCTCCCGCGACCGGCGTGCAGTGGGGCACCGCGTACCGGCCCGCGCAGGCCGGCCTGCGCATCGGCGGCGACTTCTACGGTTCGCACCAGCTCACCGACGGCGGGTCGGTCTTCTTTCTCGGTGACGTGTCGGGCAAGGGCGTGGAGGCGGCCGTCTTCACCGGCCAGCTGCGCCAGTGCCTGCAGGCGCTGCACCGGGTCGAGAGCCAGCCCGGGCGGCTGCTGAAGCTGCTCAACGACGCGCTGCTGGAGACCACCCAGGCACACGGGCAGGGCCGGTTCGCCACCATGGTCCTCGGCGTGGCGCGTCCGCACCGCGACGGCGGCCAGACCCTGACCCTGGCCGGTGGCGGGCACCTGCCCCCGCTGGTGCTGCGGGAGTCCGGTGACGTCGAGGTGGTGCCGTTGCGCGGCATGCTGATCGGCGTGGTGCCCGATCCCCGCATCGGCGAGGTCACCGTGCGCCTGGCGCCGGGGGAGACCTGCCTCTTCTACAGCGACGGCGTGACCGAGGCGCGGGGCGGCCGGCGCGGCGACGAGCAGTTCGGCGCCGAGCGGCTGCTCAACGCCGTGGCCGGCTGTAACCGGATGCCGGCGCCCGCGCTGGCCGAACGGGTCGAGCAGGTGACCTGTGACTGGCTCGCGCACGGCGACCACGACGACATAGCGGTGCTGGCGCTGCGGGCGACCGGCCCGGCCGGGCGGGCGCCCCGGCACCTGCACGCGGTGCCGGAACCGGCCGCGGCCGAGCTGACGAGGGAGTGGTCCGCGTGACAGTGCCGACTGTCGGGGTCGATGCGGGTCACGCCTTCGCCCGCTACCTGGAGTGCCTGGCCGACGCGGACGAGTCCGCCGCCGTGGCGGTGGCCGTGGGGCTCCTGGAGGCGGGCGTGCCCGCCGAGCGGGTGCTGCTCGACCTGGTCGCGCCGGCGCAGGCCGAGGTGGGCGAACGGTGGGCGCGCAACGAGTGGAGCGTCGCCGAGGAGCACGCCGCCACGCACATCAGCGAGCGGGTGGTGGCGGCGGTGGCCGCGTACGCCGATCCCCGGCCGACGCGGGGACGGATCGTGATGGCCTGCATGGACGGCGAGTGGCACGCGCTGCCGGCCCGGCTGGTGGCCGAGGTGCTGCGGTTGCGCGGCTGGCAGGTCGTCTTCCTCGGCGCCAGCGTGCCCGCCGCCCACCTGGTCTCCTACCTGCACCGTTACGACGCGGAGGCGGTGGCGCTGGCCTGCGCGCTGCCGATGCGGCTGCCGCACGCCCACCGGATGGTGGAGGCGTGCCGCCGCTCTGACGTGCCGGTGGTGGTGGGTGGCCGGGGCTTCGGCGAGGACGGCCGCTGGGCGCGTGTGCTGGGTGTGCCGTGGGCGCCGGACGCGCCGGCCGCGGCCGACCTGGTGGCCGACGAGCGGGCGCTGCGTGCGGCGCCGCCGGCCCGGCTGGACCACCTGGCCGACGACGAGTACGCCAGCCTGGTCAAGCGGCGCGGCGAGTTGATCGACAGCGCCCTGGCCGACCTGCGGGAGCGGGTGCCGTCGGTGTCCGGCTACACCCCGGCGCAGCTCGACTCCACGATCAGCGACCTCGGTTACATCGTGGACTTCCTGGCCGCCGCGCTCTATGTGGACGACGGGACGCTGTTCACCGCGTTCGTCGAATGGCTGGTGGAGATCCTGGTCAGCCGCGGGGTGCCGGCGGGGGCGGTCGGCATGACGCTGGAGCACTATGGACAGCAGTTGCGCGACTTCCCGCGCGCGGCCGGTTTCCTCGACCGGTCCCGGGCTCTGGTCGGCGGCCTGTCTGCGGCGGGCCGCTGACGGCACCCGGATGGGCCGTCCCATATACTTGCACTACTGCAAGCGTTCGCCTGTGGTGGGGAGCGAGGGGGGCCAGGGTGACGTTCACCGTCACGTACGCCCAGCGGGACGGGGGCGGCGTCTGCCTCCGGCTCGCCGGTGAGCTCGACCTGGGCACGGCCCCCGAGCTGAACTCGGCGATCGACCGGCTGATCGCCGAGGGACAACGCGAGCTGCTGCTCGACCTCGCCGAGCTGACTTTCTGCGACTCCACCGGCATCGCCGCCTTCGTGCGCGGGGACAATCTCGTCGCCGCCGACGGCGGCTGGCTGCGCCTGACCGGGGCGACCGGCCGGGTGGCCCGGGTGCTGCAGGTGACCGGGCTGGCCGAGGTGCTCCGGTACGCCCGTGGCACCGTCGACCCGGCCGCGCCGGCCGCCTCCTGATCCGGTACATTTCCCCGCCAGCAACCGGCCGTGCGGCCGGCCGCCCTCCTCGAGACAAGCAGGTAAGACGATGGGTCAGAGCAGCCCGAGCCCGGTTCGCATCCTGGTGGTGGACGACGATCCGGGTGACGTCCTGATGATCGAGGAGGCGCTCGCCGACTCCGACGTCGACAAGGTCATCGACGTGGTCGCCGACGGTCAGGAGGCGATGGAGTTCCTCCGGCGCGAGGGCCGGCACGCCGAGGCGCAGCGTCCGGACGTGATCCTGCTGGACCTGAACATGCCCCGGATGGACGGGCGGCAGGTGCTGGGCGAGGTCAAGGGCGACGAGAGCCTGCGGACCATCCCGATCGTGGTGCTGACCACCTCCAACGCCGACACCGACGTGGTCAGCAGCTACACGTTGCAGGCCAACGCGTACGTGACCAAGCCGATCGACCTGGACGACTTCAACGACGTGGTACGCCGCATCGACGAGTTCTTCGGCCGGGTGGTCGTGCTCCCGAAGCACCAGTAGGTGCGGGAAGTCCGGGCCTCCGCATCCTGAACATTTTGTGGGAACGGCCCCGCCCGTGAGCGACCGGCCCGCAGGATCGGCAGTGGGGACGAACACCGGCTGCCTGGGGGGCGACGCATGAGGTTCTCGGTGGTGGAGACCGGATACGACAGGCGTCAGGTGGATTCCTGCCTCGACGAGCTGAGCCTGCGGCTGGGGCGGCTGGCGGCGCGGGCGGAGGGCGCCGCCGGGGCCGGCCGGGAGTGGGATCAGATCCGGTCCGACGCCCTGCACCTGTGCGACTTCCTCCACCGGCGGACCGCGCCGGTCGAGGGCCCGGAGGCGGCCCGCCCGTCGCCGGCCGAGCGGGAGGCCGCCGAGCTGCTGGCCACCGCCCGCGCCGAGCTGGAGGCCGCCCGCGAGGAGGCCCGCCGGTTGCGGGAGGAGGCCTACGCCGACGCTCTGCGGGCCCGCCGCGAGTTCGAGGCGGCCCTGCTGGCACGGCGTCGCCGCGAGTCCCGGGTGGACGAGATCCTGGCCGGCGCGCACGGCGAGCGGGTGCCGGTGGACACCCCGACCGCCGCCGCGGGCGTGCGGCCCGGCGCCGCCTGACCGGTCGGGGTCAGGTCAGCGCCGCCACGATCGTCGCGGCCCGGTCCTCGTGCCGGGCGTACGCGTCCGGGTACGCGGACACCTGCACCGCCTGGGCGGCGGCGGTGACGCTCATGTCCGCCCAGCCGGGCACCTCGCGCAGGGCGGTGTAGAAGGCGCGGGCCGCGTACGAGGGTCGCATGAGCTGGGCGACGGTGCCCCAGCCGCTGCTGGGGCGCTGCTGGAACAGCCCGACCGAGTCGTGGTCGGAGCCGCTGCCCTGGTGCGGGTGGTCGAAGGACTCCGGGAGCACGTCGCTGGCCAGGTTGTAGAGGTTGCTCTCCTGCATCGCGGTGGCCACCGCCACGACGAGTGCCCGGCGCGGCATGCCCATGTCCCGCCCCACGTCCACGATGATCTTCGCGTTGTTCATCTGCCGCTGGTCCAGCCCGGCGACCGGCCGCGGGTTCTTCGGGCGGGCGGGCTTGCGCGGCGGCTTCTTCGTCGACGCGGACGGGCTCGGCGTGACGGCCGGGGCCGGCAGGACCGGCGCGGCGGCGGCTGGTGGCGCTAGGCGGCTGAAGTCGCGGGAGGCCCGCTGCTCGGCGGCGGCCCGGTCGGCGACCGCCTCGCGTACGTCCAGCCGCGCGGGGCCGGTCTCGCCGACGCCGGCGACGCCGATCAGGCCGAGGCAGCAGGTGACGCCGGTGGCGACGGCGATCCGGCCCGGTACGGAGCGGGCCGGGCCGCGCCGGGGCGGCTCCGGGGCGCGGTGACGCCCCACTCTCCGTTCGGCTGATGCCGGGTCAATCGTTCGGCGAACCGGGCGGTTGGCGCGCAGCGGCTGGTGGGAGGGGTGGTCGGGAGGCACCCGCCGAGGCTAGAGAGCTTCCGGCCCGTTGCCATCGGGGTGATTGGTGGCATGCGCCACAATCTGCCGGATTCGCGGCCGACAATTCACTCGGCCGATCACCAAACAAGCGAACCTCGCGTACCCGGAACATGCCTCATGTCGGTTTAAGGCCGGGAAAGCGGACGCGAGCACGAGCAACCCGGGCCACGCGCCGCCCTCCACCGTTCGGAGGAGGGCAGGCTGGTCGAGCGGCCCGCCCGGCGCGGCGGCCCGCCGACCGGAAGCATCGACCGCCCCGGATGGCGGCGACCGCTGTGGATCATGGCGAGGCCCCGGCACGGTGACCCGGGCGCTCGTTACGATTCCGACGGTGACCGAGCAGAAGGCCGACGAGCGTGGCCCCGGAGAGCCGTCCGGCCGCCGGAGGCGGCGCGGACTCGTCGTCATCGCCTGCGCCGGGCTGCTCGCGGCGCTGCTCGCCGGCCATCGGGCGGTGCCGAACGTGCACGGGCTGGGCAGCCTGCTGGACAGCGCCGTTCCGCTGCTCGGCCTCGGCGTACCGGTGCTCGCGCTCGTGGCGCTGCTGCGCCGCTCCCGCCCGGCGCTGCTGGCGGTGCTGCTGCCGGCGCTCGTCTGGGCCGGCCTGTACGGGCGCGCGTGGCTGCCCCCGGCGGCCGGCGCGGCGGGCGCCTCGGTGCGGGTGGCCAGCCAGAACCTGCGTGTCGGCAACCCCGACCCGGCCGCCACGGTGGGCGCGCTCGCCGGCGACGGACCGGACCTGATCGGGCTCCAGGAGGTCGCCGACGGCGACCGGGTGGCGCCGGTCCTCGCCGGCCGGTACCCGCACCGCGCGGTGGTGTCGACGGTCGCGCTGTGGAGCCGGTGGCCGATCCGGGAGGCGCACGGCATCGACACCGGGCTGGGCTGGGACCGCGCGCTGCGCGCCGTGGTGGCCGCCCCCCGGGGCGACCTGACCGTGTACGTCGTCCACCTCGGCTCCGCGCGCGCCGGGCACACCGCCACCCGGGACCAGACCGTCGCCGCGCTGGCCGACGCCGTACGCGTCGACCCGGCGGAGCGGCTGGTGGTGCTCGGCGACCTGAACACCGCCATCACCGACCGGGTCTTCGACCCGCTGACCCGGCTGCTGCGCGACGCTCAGGCCGAGGCCGGGCAGGGATTCGGCTTCACCTGGCCGGCGGAGCTACCGGTGACCCGACCGGACCACGTCCTCTACCGGGGACTCACCCCCACCACTGCCGGGGTGCTGCACACCCCGGACAGCGACCACCGCGCGGTGACCGCCGGCTTCCGCTGGTGAGCGCTCAGTGCCGGCCGTTCTCCGCCGGGGTCACCGTGAGCCGGTGCCGGCTCGGGTCGCCGCTGGAGAACGGCCAGAGCCGGTCGGCGTACGCGACCAGGTCGGCCAGCTGATCCCGGGTCAGTCCCGCCGAGGAGATCTCGGCGTGCACGTCGGCCCGGTAACGGCCGTCGTCGTCGCGGCCCAGTTTCGCCTCTGCGGTCACCTGCACGGTGTGCGCCTCGTCGGTGATCTCCCCGGCCGCCTCCACCGCCGCGTGGTGCAGGCAGGAGGCGAACGCCGCGGCCAGGAGCTGCTCCGGCGTCAGACCGGTGCAGTGCGGCGCCAGCGGGGACGCCAGGGCGGAGGAGAGACCGCCGTCGTCGGTGCGTACGTGACCGCCCGCCGCGGTCGCCGTGGCCGTCTCGGCCAGCCAGGAACTCGGATCCGGCATCGCGTTCCTCCCGTCACTCACCGGACCGCGTTCCCGGACCCCGAGCAGCGAAACCGCGCCCGGGTGGGCAGTAGGAGCGCTCAGCCGACCCGGCCGCTCGGCGCGGCATCGACGGCCATCGCCTCGGTGGCCTCGGCGGCCGCCCGGCTGGTCCACGGCGAGACCTGCTCCGCGCGCTGGCGGGGCAGCACCGCGCTCATCGGCACGTACACCCGGGCGTCCACCGCCTCGGCCAGCAGCAGCGCGGCCATCGGGCTGGTCGGCCGGGCCGCCGGGTCGGCGTCGAGGCAGCTGCGGCACAGGTCGGCCACCTCGGGCGGCAGCCCGGGAACGTCGGGCAGCGGCCGGGGCTCGGGCCGGCGTCCCCCCGGCCCGAGCAGCCGGGTGGTGCTGTCCGCCTCGTACGGCAGGTGACCGGTGAGGCAGTAGTAGAGCAGCACGCCGAGGGCGTACATGTCGGCGGCCGGGGTGGCGGGCTGCCGGTCGAGCTGCTCCGGCGCCAGATAGGCGGGGGTGCCCACCACCACGCCGTCCGGAGTGTGGTCCGGCGCGCCGGCCGGGGTGGCGATACCGAAGTCGAGCACCTTCACCCCGCACGGGGTGAGGATCACGTTCGCGGGCTTCACGTCCCGGTGCACGATGCCGTGCGCGTGCGCGGCCGCGAGCGCGGCGCACACCTCGGCGCAGACCCGCGCCGCGATCCGCCAGTCCAGCGGCCCCGCGCGCAGGTGCGCGGCGAGCGTCTCGCCCTCGGCCAGCTCCATCACGATGTACGGCGCCGGCCGGCCGTCGGGCAGCGTGGCGGTGCCGAAGTCGTGCACGCTCGCGACGTTCGGGTGCACCAGGCGAGCCGCCGAGCGCGCCTCGGCCCGGATCCGCTCCACCGAGCCGGCCTCGCCGTCGAGCCGGGGCGAGATCAGCTTCACCGCGACGGTCCGGTCCAGCACACGGTCGTGCGCCCGCCAGACCTCCGACATGCCACCCAGGCCGGCCCGCTGTTCGAGCTCGTACCGCCCGCCCAGCGTCCGCATCGCCCACTCCTCGCCTCGTCCGGTGTGCCCTCCGGTCCCGCTACCCGGCCCCGGAGCTGTGCAAACCGGCGGGGGTTTCCATTCCGGCGGGGTAGCTTCGCGGCGAGGGGTCGACACAGGGAGGGCAGCGGTGGCTTCGGTGCGCGTACGGTTCGTCGGCGGTCCGGCCGACGAGCTGACCCGGGACCTGCCCGCGGGGCCGGACGGCGGGCCACCGCCCCGGTGGGTGCTGCGGCATCCCGAGGAGCCGGCCGAGGGGGTGGCCGACCACCTCTACGAACGCGACGAGCACGCCGCGGCGGGCGGCTGGACCATGCGGTACGTGCACACGTTCCCGTTCGGCGCGACCGAGTGAGGCTCAGCCCGCCCGGACGCCGGTGGTGCCGAGGATGACCGAGGCGACCAGCTCCGGATCGTCGTGCATCGGCACGTGGCCGCAGCCGGGCAGGTCCAGGTGCCGCGCGGCGGGCAGCCGGGTACGCGCCAGCGCCGCCTGCCGGTAGGGCAGGATCCGGTCCCGGGTGCCCCACGCCACGGTGACCGGCACCGTCGGCGCGCCCGCGTAGGCGTACCCCCGGCCGGCGCGCGCGACGGCGCGGAACGCCCGCGCCTGGCGCAGCGCGCGGGCGTCGGCGACCGCGTCGTCGAGGGTCATCCGGTTGGGCCGGGCCAGGATCATGCCCATCGCCAGCATCCGCAGCGCGGGCGCGGCGAACAGGCGGCGCAGCACCGGCTCGGGCAGCCGGGCCGCGTTGCGGTGCAGGGCGAGCACGGTCAGCGCCCAGCGCAGCTCGCGGGCGGTGCAGAACCCGGCCGGGGACAGCGCGGTGGCCGAGGAGACCGCGCCGAGCGCGGCGAGTTCCAGCGCGATCGCCCCGCCGAGGCTGTTGCCCGCGACGTGCGGGCGCTCCAGCCCGAACGCGGCGAACAGCTCGACCATGGCCGCGGTCAGGCCGGGCATGTCGGCGGGCAGCCCGGTGGCGGGCACCGGGGAGCGGCCGAAGCCCGGCAGGTCGACGGCTATCACGTCGTGCGCCTGCGCGAGCCGGTCCAGCACCGGCCGCCAGGCGCCGCCGTGGTGACCGATGCCGTGCAGCAGCACCAGCGTGGGCCCGGCGCCGCGCCGCTCGTAGACGACCTCCACCGGCGCGGTCACGGCCGTCCCTGCGGCGTGCTGGGGCCGAAGCCCCGCCCCAAGGCGCGGGCCTGTTCCTCGATCAGCGGCACGGTGGCCCGGGCGGTGCGGCCCACCAGCCGGTCGGCCAGCGGACTGACCAGCACCGACCGTACGGCCTGCACGCCGGCGACGGCGCGTGGCACGTACACCCGGCGGCTGCGCCGCTCGATCGCCCGGACGAACGCCTCGGCGCACTCGGCCACCGTCGTGGTACGCCGCAGCGGCCACGGCAGCTTCGTCAGCGCCGTTTCGAAGGCCGGCAGGTCGGCGCGCGCCTCGCGGACCAGGTCGGTGTCCACCCACGACGGATGGGCGGTGCCCACCGCCACGCCCCGGTGCGCCAGCTCCAGGCGGATCGCGTTGCCGAACTGCTCGACGCCTGCCTTGGAGGCGCAGTAGGCGGCCATGCCGGGCAGCGCGGCGAACGCCGCGGCCGAGGACACGATCAGCAGGTAGCCGCCCCGGTCGACGAGCGCCGGCACGGTCGCGGCGGCGGTGCGCATCACCCCGATCAGGTTGACCTCGACCGTACGCACCAGCGCCTCGACGTCGCCGACGGCGATCGTGCCGCGGTTGGCCACCCCGGCGTTCGCGACCACCGCGTCGATCCCGCCCAGCGCCGCCACGGTACCGTCGACCGCCTCGGCCAGCGCCTGCTGGTCGGTGACGTCGGCGGCGAACCAGGCGTGCCCGGGACCCAGCTCGGCGGCGAGCGCGGCGAGCCGGTCGGGTTCCAGCCCGACCAGTGACAACCGCGCGCCGCGTGCGGCGGCGAGGCGGGCGGTGTGCTCGCCGATGCCCCGGGCCGCGCCGGTCACCAGCACCACCTTGCCGGCCAACCGGCCGGAAAAACGACCGTCGATGGACATGCCGGGAAGTTACCACCGG
The DNA here is from genome assembly GCF_017872985.1 of Micromonospora sp. HB375. Taxonomy (NCBI): domain Bacteria; kingdom Bacillati; phylum Actinomycetota; class Actinomycetes; order Micromonosporales; family Micromonosporaceae; genus Micromonospora; species Micromonospora sp. HB375. Next base: position 3,221,073 of record NZ_JAGGJO010000001.1, read on the forward strand.
GTAGCCCGGGTGTGGAAGACCCGGCCGGACCTGCCCGGATTCGAAGTCGGCCGGCGCGCACAGCTGGTACACAGGATCGGGACAGCCCGGCGACAGCGGGTCCGCCCACGATGGGGGCATGGTCATGAACGGGCAGGCCGCGCAGGGCCGCATCGAGCTGCACCGACCGGACGGCGAGCCGGTGCGGGTGCTCGTGGTCGACGACGAGCCGACGCTCACCGATCTGCTCGCCATGGCCCTGCGGTACGAGGGCTGGCAGGTCGCGACCGCCGGCAACGGGATGGCGGCGATCAGCACCGCCCGCCAGTTCCGCCCGGACGCCGTGGTGCTCGACGTGATGCTGCCCGACCTGGACGGCTTCCAGGTGCTGCGTCGCCTGCGCGAGGAGTCGCCGAGCGTGCCGGTGCTGTTCCTGACCGCCCGCGACGCCGTGGAGGAGCGCGTCGCCGGGCTCACCGTCGGCGGCGACGACTACGTCACCAAACCGTTCAGCCTGGAGGAGGTCATCGCCCGGCTGCGTGCGCTGCTGCGCCGCTCCGGCTTCGCGGTCGCCGCCCGCCAGGAGGCGGTGCTCACCGTCGGCGACCTCACCCTCGACGAGGACAGCCACGAGGTACGCCGCGGCGACGACCTGATCACGCTCACCGCCACCGAGTTCGAGCTGCTGCGCTACCTGATGCGCAACCCGCGCCGCGTGCTCAGCAAGGCGCAGATCCTCGACCGGGTCTGGAACTACGACTTCGGCGGCCAGGCCAACGTGGTCGAGCTGTACATCTCGTACCTGCGCAAGAAGATCGACGCGGGCCGCGCGCCCATGATCCACACGCTGCGCGGGGCGGGTTATGTCCTCAAGCCCGCCGAGTGACGCCCGCGGCCGGCTGCGCCGCCGCCTGGCCGGCTGGTCGCTGCGCCGCCGGCTCGTGCTCTCCGTGGTGGCGCTGCTCGCGCTGGTCAGCCTCGGCATCGGCGGCCTGACCACAGTCGCGCTGCGGCACTTCCTGATCAACCAGATCGACAACCAGCTCACTTTCGGCGACCGCCGCCCGGACGACCTCGAACGCTGGGCCCGGCGGGGCATGGATCCGCCGCGCCCGGACCAGCGGCCCACCCCGCCGGACTCCGACGAGGTGGCGCCCGCGCCCCCGGGCGGTTTCCCGCCAGGCTCGATCGCGGTCCGGGTGCCGGCCACCGCCGAACCCGTCGGCCGGATCCGCTCCGGCAACGGTGACAGTGAGGAGGTGCCCGCCGCCGACCTGACCGCGCTGGCCCGCGTACCCGTCGGCGAACGCCCGCGTACCGTCGTCGTCGGTGACCGCGGCGAGTACCGGGCGGTCGCGATGTGGTCGCCGCGCGGCGACGGCGACATCCTGGTCCTCGCGATCCCGACGGCCCAGGTGGACGACACCGTCATGTGGATGATCGTCGCCCAGGCCGGGGTGATCGGCGCGGGCCTGGTCATCGCCGGCGCCCTCGGTCTGCTCATCGTCCGGGTCACGCTGCGCCCGCTCAACCGGGTCGCCGCCACCGCCGCCCGGGTCACCGAACTGCCGCTCGATCGCGGTGAGGTCGCCCTGTCGGTGCGGGTCCCGGCCGCCGACACCGACCCCCGCACCGAGGTCGGGCAGGTCGGCGGCGCGCTCAACCGGATGCTCGGCCACGTCGCCGCCGCGCTCTCCGCCCGGCAGGCCAGCGAGACCCGGGTACGCCAGTTCGTCGCCGACGCCAGCCACGAGCTGCGCACCCCCCTCGCGGCCATCCGGGGGTACGCCGAGGTGGCCCGCCGGGGCCGACAGGAGGTCCCGCCCGACGTGGCGCACGCGCTACGCCGCGTCGAGTCGGAGAGCACCCGGATGACGAGCCTCGTCGACGACCTGCTGCTGCTGGCCCGGCTGGACTCCGGCCGCCCGCTCGCCGCCGAACCGGTCGACCTGACCGCCACGGCGGTGAACGCGGTGAGCGACGCCCACGTCGCCGGCCCCGACCACCGCTGGCAGCTCGACCTGCCCGACGAGCCGCTCACCGTCACCGGCGACGCCCACCGGCTGCACCAGGTGCTGGCGAACCTGCTCGCCAACGCGCGGGTGCACACCCCGGCCGGCACCACCGTCACGGTCCGGCTCGCGCCCGCCGCCGGCGGCGTCGAGCTGCGCGTCACCGACGACGGACCGGGCATCCCGGAACAGTTGCAGCCGGAGGTCTTCGAGCGCTTCGCCCGCGGCGACAGCTCCCGCTCCCGCGCGCAGGGTAGCACCGGCCTCGGCCTGGCCATCGTCGCCGCCGTGGTGGAGGCCCACCACGGCCGGGTCGACGTGGTCAGCCGGCCCGGCCACACCGCGTTCACGGTCTGGCTGCCCGGATCCACAGCAGACGCATAGGTCACTCACGGCAGCGGGCCAGCGGACGCTCCGAGGCTTGCCGGCATGGACAGAACCGAGAGCCTGCCGACCCCGCCCACGGCCGGTCCACCCGGCGCCGAGCCGGCCCCCGCGCCCGTACCGGAGGAGACCCGCGCCGACCGCTGGGCCCGCCCGGCGCTGCTCGGCCTGCTGGCCGCCACCGCGTTGCTCTACCTGTGGGGTCTGGGCGCCTCCGGCTGGGCCAACGCCTTCTACTCGGCCGCCGTGCAGGCCGGGTCGCAGAACTGGACCGCGTTCTTCTACGGCTCGTCCGACGCGGCCAACTCGATCACGGTGGACAAGACCCCGGCCTCGCTCTGGCTGATGGCGCTCTCGGTGCGGATCTTCGGCTTGAGCAGCTGGTCGATCCTGGTGCCGCAGGCGCTGCTCGGCGTCGCCTCGGTCGGCGTGCTGTACGCGACGGTCCGCCGCTGGTACGGCCCGGCCGCCGGACTGCTCGCCGGGACGGTGCTCGCGCTCACCCCGGTGGCGACGCTGATGTTCCGGTTCAACAACCCGGACGCGCTGCTGGTGTTCCTGCTGGTCGCCGCCGCGTACGCGACGGTGCGCGCGGTCGAGACGGCGAGCACCCGGTGGATCGTGCTGACCGGCGTGCTCGTCGGGTTCGGCTTCCTCACCAAGATGCTCCAGGCGTTCCTGGTGATCCCGGTCTTCGCCGTGGTCTACCTGCTGGCCGCGCCGACCGGCCTCGGACGGCGGATCCGCCAGCTCCTGCTGGCCGGGCTCGCCGTGGTCGTCTCCGCCGGCTGGTGGGTGGCGATCGTCGAACTGGTGCCGGCGAGCGCCCGCCCGTACGTCGGCGGCTCGCAGAACAACAGCATCCTGGAGCTGACGCTCGGCTACAACGGCCTGGGCCGGATCACCGGCGACGAGGTGGGCAGCGTCGGCGGTGGCGGCGGACGGCCCGGCGGCGGTGGACCGTTCTCCGGTCAGACCGGGCTGCTGCGGATGTTCGACACCGAGGTCGGCGGGCAGATCTCCTGGCTGCTGCCGGCCGCGCTGATCCTGCTGGTCGCCGGGCTGTGGCTGGCCGGGCGGGCACCGCGTACCGACCGGACCCGGGCCGGTCTGCTGCTCTGGGGCGGCTGGCTGCTGGTCACCGGAGTGATCTTCAGCTTCATGTCCGGCATCTTCCACGCCTACTACACGGTCGCCCTGGCTCCGGCTGTCGGCGCGCTGGTCGGCATCGGCGTCACAGCGCTGTGGCGGGCCCGTGCCGGCGTTGCTTCGGCTGCACCTGGCCCGGCCGCAGCGGCCCGGTGGCGTGGGTTCGCCGCCACGCTGGTCCTGGCCGCCACGCTGGCGGTCACCGCCTGGTGGTCCTGGCACCTGCTCGGCCGCACCCCCGACTGGTACCCCTGGCTGCGCCCCACGGTGCTCGCAGTGGGCCTGACCGCAGCCGTCCTCCTGGCCGCACAGGCGTTCCTCACCACCGGCCCCCGCCGGCCCGTCCCGCCCTCTCCCGCCTCCCCGCCCTCTCCCGCCTCCCCGCCCACCCCGTTGATCAAGGAGTTTGTGTCCGGGAACGGCGTTCAGGCTGACGCAAACTCCTTGGTCAACTCCGGCATGGGGGTGGCGGCGGGGCACCGGGGCGGGTTTGCCGGGCGGGTCGTACGGTGGCTGGTGCCGGTGGTGTCCGTCGCCGGGATCGCGGTGGCGCTGGCCGGGCCGGCCGCATACGCGATGCAGACCGCTGCCACCCCGCACAGCGGCGCCATTCCGAGCGCCGGACCGGCCGGAGCGGGGGGCTTCGGCGGCCCGGGTGGCCCGGGCGGGCGGATGCCGGACGGCGGGGACGGGCAGTTCCCCGGTCGCCCAGGCGGCGGGAACGGGCAGTTCCCGGGCTTCCCGGGCTTCCCGAACGGCACCGGCTCCAGCGGCACGGGTCCGAACGGCACCGGCTCCAGCGGCACGGGTCCGGACGGCACTGGCCCGGGCGGCGGAGCGAACGCCGGCGGATTCCCCGGCTTCCCGGGCGGTGGTTCGGCTCCGGGCGCGCCCGGCGGCACCGGTCAGGACGGCGGCACCGGTCAGGACGGCGGCACCGGTCAGGACGGCGGCGCCGGTCCGGAGGGTGGCACGGGACCGGACGGCCGGGGGCAGCGCGGCGGCGGCATGGGCGGGCTGCTCGACGCCCGCGAGCCGAGCGCCGAGATGACCGCGCTGCTCACCGCCGACGCCGACGACTACACCTGGGTCGCCGCCACGGTCGGCTCGAACAACGCCTCCGGCTACCAGCTGGCCACCGGGCGGCCGGTCATGCCGATCGGCGGCTTCAACGGCAGCGACCCGTCGCCGACGCTCGCCCAGTTCCAGCGGTACGTCGCCGACGGGCGGATCCACTACTTCCTCGGCGGCGGCGGGTTCCGGGCCAACGGCGGCAGCAACGCCTCGGCCGAGATCGCCGCCTGGGTCGCCGAGAACTTCACCGCAACCACCGTCGACGGCGTGACCGTGTACGACCTGAGCAGCGGAAAGCAGGGCTGAGCGATGACTGACACGTACGCGCCCCGGGCCGCCGTGCGGGCCCGGCCCGCCGCCGGCAGCGCGGTGCTGGACGTGGTGGTCCCGGTCTACAACGAGGAGACCGACCTCGGCCCCTGCGTCCGGCGGCTGCACGCGCACCTGACCGCGCACTTCCCGTACCCGTTCCAGATCACGGTGGCCGACAACGCCAGCGTGGACGGCACCCCGGAGGTTGCCCGGGCGCTCGCCGACGAGCTGCCCGAGGTGGGGGTGCTGCGCCTGGACGAGAAGGGCCGTGGGCGGGCGCTGCGCGCCGCGTGGTCGGCCTCGCCCGCGCCGGTGCTCGCGTACATGGACGTGGACCTGTCCACCGACCTGGCCGCGTTGCTGCCGCTTGTCGCGCCGCTCATCTCCGGGCACTCGGATCTGGCCATCGGCACCCGGCTGGCGCGGACCAGCCGGGTGGTCCGGGGCGCCAAGCGGGAGGTGATCTCGCGCGGCTACAACCTGCTGCTGCGCGGCACGCTCGCGGCGCGGTTCTCCGACGCCCAGTGCGGGTTCAAGGCGATCCGCGCCGACGTGGCGGCCGAGCTGCTGCCGCTGGTACGCGACACCGGCTGGTTCTTCGACACCGAGCTGCTGGTCCTGGCGCAGCGGGCCGGGCTGCGCATCCACGAGGTGCCGGTGGACTGGGTGGACGACCCGGACAGCCGCGTCGACATCGTCGCCACCGCGCTGGCCGACCTGCGGGGCATCGGCCGGCTGGGCCGGGCGCTGGCCACCGGGGCGCTGCCGCTGGCGCAGCTGCGCGCCCAGCTCGGCCGGGGACCGTTGCCGGCCCCGCCGGCGCGTGTGCCGGCCGGCCTACCGCGCCAGCTCGTCCGGTTCGCCGCGGTGGGCGTGGCGAGCACGCTCGCGTACCTGCTGTTGTTCCTGCTGGCCCGCGGACCGCTCGGGGCGCAGCCGGCGAACCTGCTGGCGTTGCTGCTCACGGCGGTGGCGAACACGGCGGCCAACCGGCGGCTCACGTTCGGGGTCAGCGGCCGGCGGCACGCCGGCCGCCACCACCTCCAGGGCCTGCTGGCGTTCGCGCTGGGCCTGGCCCTGACCAGCGGCTCACTGGCCCTGCTGCACGCCGCCACACGCCCGAGCCGCAGCCTGGAGCTGGTGGTGCTGGTAGCGGCCAACCTGGCCGCGACAGCCCTGCGCTTCCTCCTGCTCCGCCTGGCCATGCACCACCGCCCCTGACCCACCCCGAACACCCCGTCGATCATGAGGTTGGCGGCGCGACACGCCGGGCGCCGGCACCGTCAACTTCATGATCGACGGGGCGGGTGGCAGGGTTGGGGGCGTGTACCGGGAGTGGGGGGCGGCGGGGGTTCCGGGCGCGGTGCTGTGGGGCAGCGTGTCCGGCGGGGGTGAGACGCGGGTGCTGCCGGACGGGTGCCTGGACCTGCTCTGGTCCAGCCGGTCCGGGCTGCTGGTGGCCGGTCCGGACCGCACCGCGCACCTGTCGCGGTCCGCGCCGGGGGACCGGTGGATCGGGCTGCGCCTGCCGCCGGGCACCGGCCCGGCCGTGTTCGGCGTGCCCGCCGAGGAACTGCGCGACCGCCGCGTCCCGCTGGCCGACCTGTGGGGCCGCGCCGCCGCCGAGGTGACCGAGCGGGTCGAGGCGGCGCTGGCCGCGCCGGGCGCCGGTAGCGCCGCCGGGGTGCTCACCCGGGTCGCCCGCGACCGGCTGCGTGCGGCCGGCGGCCCCGACCCGGTCGGCGCGCGTGTCGCCGCCCGCCTGGCCGCCGGGGCCACCGTCGCCGCGACCGCCGCCGAGGTCGGCCTCGGCGCGCGGGCCCTGCACCGCCGCAGCCTGACCCTGTTCGGGTACGGCCCGAAGACGCTCGCCCGCATCCTGCGGATGCGCCGGGCGCTGGACCTGGCCCGCGCCGGCGCGCCGCTCGCCGAGGTGGCCGCGCGCAGCGGGTACGCCGATCAGGCCCACCTGACCCGCGAGGTGCGGGAGCTGGCCGGGGTGCCCCCGTCGCGGCTGCTCGCCCCGGCCACCGCCTGACCGGCCGCCTTTCAGTCGCCCGCCGGCAGCGGGGCGAACAGGTCCACGCCGTTGCCGTCCGGGTCGTGCAGGACCGCGTACCGCTGGCCCCAGAACGCGTCCCACGGGGGCAGCTCCCCGTGGTGGCCGGCGGCGGTCAGCTCGGCGTACCAGCGGTCCACCTCGGCCGGGTCGGCGCACCGGAAGGCCAGGCTCATCCGGTTGTTGCCGCCGGACGGGTCGAAGTCGGGGTGGAAGCTGCGGATCACCTCGACCGTGTCCCAGGCCAGCCGTACGCCGTTCGGCAGGGTGACCTCCACGTGCCCTTCCGTCTCGGCGCCGGCCGGGATCGGCAGCCCCAGCCGCCGGTAGAAGTCGAGTGTGCGGGCCATGTCGGTGACCACGGCCCCGACCAGATCGAACTGCGGTGTCATGGCGTCACGGTAGGCGCGACCGGTCCGGCCCGTCTTGAACGGATCGGACGGGGGACGAGTGGCCGGTGTGGCCCCGCGTGCGACGCCCGAGGCGTTACGGTGGGGGACAAGTCCGGCGCGAAGCACGAAAGCTCGCATTCCGGGCGCGCACTGACGACCGGCGACGGAAGGAAGCAGCCGTGACCCACCTGGCCTACCTGGACGCGGGATCGGGCAGTCTCATCGTGCAGGCGGTGGTCGGCGGCGTGGCCGGAGTGGCCGTGGCCGCCAAGCTCTACTGGCGCCGCCTGGTGTCCCGGTTCCGCCGTCAGCCCAGCGACCAGGGCCCCACGGCGTGACGGTCCCCGACACCGGCGTCCGCGTCGAGCCCGGCTCCTTCCGCGACCCCGGCAACCGGGTGTTCCACCGGGGCGAGGAGGTGCTGCGCGGGCTCGACGAGCGCTCCGCCCGGGACTGGCGTGCGCTGTCCGTCACCGACTTCTTCCGCCGCGCGGCCGAGCGGGGGCAGATCGTCGCCACCGAGGAGCTGACCCCGACCCCCGTCGACACGCAGTGGGCGGCGGTGCTGCGGCACGAGCGGATCCCGTTCGTCTCGCACCCCTACGAGTGGTCGTACGCGATGCTGCGCGACGCCGCGTTGCTGCACCTCGACGTGCTGCGCGCCGCCCTGGAGGCCGGCTTCACCACCAAGGACGGCTCGGCGTACAACGTGCAGTGGCGCGGCGCGCGACCCGTCTTCATCGACGTCGGCTCGTTCGAGGCGCTGCGCGACGGCGAACCCTGGGCCGGCTACCGGCAGTTCTGCCAGACGCTGCTCTACCCGCTGCTGATCCAGGCCCACCTCGGGCTGGACTTCCAGCCGTTCCTGAGGGCCCGCGTCGACGGCGTCGAGCCGGACCAGATGCGCCGGCTGTTCGGCGGCGCCCGGCGCTGGCGGGCCGGCGTGCCCACCCACGTGCACCTGCACGGCGCGATGCAGGCCCGCAACTCCGCCGCGAGCACCACCGACGTCCGCGCCCAGTTGCGCGCCGCCGGCTTCTCCCGCGAACTGGCGCTGGCCACGGTACGCGGGCTGACGAAACTGGTCCGCCGCCTCGACCACCGGCCCGGCGACAGCCACTGGGCGGACTACCAGCGCACCTGCGCGTACTCGGTGCCGGACCGGCAGGCCAAGGAGGAGTTCGTCGACCGCGCGGTGGCCGCCACCGGCGGCGGCTCGGCGCTGGACCTGGGCGCCAACGACGGCCGGTACTCCCGCATCGCCGCCCGGCACGCCGCGCACGTCGTCGCGGTCGAGCAGGACCCGGCCGTGGTCGACACGCTCTACCGCGCGCTGCGCGACGAGGGCGAGACGCGGATCCTGCCGCTGGTGATGGACCTGGCCGACCCGTCGCCCGGCGGCGGCTGGCGCGGCGTCGAGCGGGCCGCGTTCGCCGACCGGGCCCGCGCCGACGTGGTGCTCGCCCTGGCCGTCGTGCACCACCTGGCGATCGGGCGCAACGTGCCGCTGCCCGAGGTGCTGGACCAGCTCACCGCGCTCACCGCCACCGGCGGCAGCCTGGTGGTGGAGTTCGTCCACCCGGACGATCCGATGGCCCGCCGCCTGCTCGCCAACAAGCCCGACGGCCTGTTCCCGGACTACCGGCGCGACGCCTTCGAGGCGCTGCTGGCCCGCCGGGGCCGGGTGGTCGCCCGCACCGAGCTGCCGTCCGGCACCCGGACGCTCTACCAGGTGGTGGTGGGTGGCTGAGCGCACCCTCGCGCCACCCCGGGACCACACGGCCGGCCCGGACCGGCGGGAACGCCCGCCCTGGTGGCGGTCCGAGCTTGCGCGGCTGGCGGAGGTGACCGCGCTGGTCGGGCTGGTGGTGACCCAGCCGCTGCTCGACGTGCTCGGCCGCAGCCCCGACTTCTTCCTGTTCCACCGCGCGTCCCGGGGCGACGTGCTGCTTCTGGTCGCCCTGATCGCGCTCGCGCCGACGGTACCGTTCGCGCTGCTCGGCGCGCTGGCAGTGCCCGCCGGACGCCTTATCCGGGCCGCCGTGCACGCCACCTTCGTCGGCCTGCTGCTCGCCGCGCTGGCCGTCCAGGTCGGCCGGCACGTCACGCCGCTTCGGGGCGTACCCCTGCTCGTCGCCGCCGGTGTGGCCGGAGCCGCCGGGGCGGCCGCGCACCGGCGGTGGCGGGTGCCCCGGCGGGTGCTGCGGGTGGCCGCCGCCGGGCCGCTGGTGTTCGTCGGGTTGTTCCTGTTCGCCTCGCCCGCCTCGGCGGTGGTGCTGCCGCGCGGCGAGGGCGGCGCGGCCGGGATCGCCGGCGCGGGCGCGCATCCGCCGGTGGTCATGATCGTGCTGGACGAGCTGCCGCTGGTGTCCCTGCTCGGCCCGGACGGACGCATCGACGCCGAACGCTACCCGAACTTCGCCGCGCTCGCGGCCGGGTCGACGTGGTACCCCAACGCGACCGGCGTCAGCGGCTGGACGCCCTACGCGCTGCCGGCGATGCTCACCGGGCGCTACCCGGAGCAGGGCGCGGCGCCGCACTACTCGCAGTACCCGGACAACCTGTTCACCGCGCTCGGGGGCCTCTACCGGATCAAGGCCGAGGAGAGCATCACCCGGCTCTGCCCGCCCAGCCGCTGCGAGCAGGCCACCACGCCGGAGCAGGGGCTCGGGGTGCTGGTCCGGGAGAGCGGCAAGCTGATGGGCCGGATCGCCGCGCCGGTGGACAGCCGCGTCGACCCGGAGGACTCCTACCGCGAGCGGACCGCCGCCGAGGCCGGGCTGGACGCCGCCGAGCCGGTGCCGGACGACCCCAAGTTCCGCTGGGACACCCTCGACGACAACCAGCCGGCCCGGTTCACCTCGTTCCTGGCCGGGCTGCGCCCCGACCCCCGGCCCACGCTGCACTTCCTGCACCTGCTGATGCCGCACTCGCCGTGGGCGTACCTGCCGTCCGGGGCGCACTACGCCGCACCGGAGGACCTGCCCAACGACGGGACCGGCTGGGTCGACCTGGCCCGCGCCCGGCACCTGGCCCAGCTCGGCTACACCGACCGGCTGATCGGCGAGACGCTGCGGACGCTGCGCGCCACCGGTCTCTACGACAAGGCGCTGGTGGTGGTCACCGCCGACCACGGGGTGAGCTTCCGGCGGGACTGGCAGGGGCGGGGGATGGACGCCATCGAGCACGCCGCCAACGAGGTGGCCTGGGTGCCGATGTTCGTCAAGGAACCCGGCCAGCGCGCCGGCCGGGTGGACGACCGCAACTGGGAGCACGTGGACCTGCTGCCCACGATCGCCGACGAGACCCACATGCGGGTGCCCTGGCAGATGGACGGCCGGTCGGCCAAGGCGGCTCCGCGGGAGCGAGCCGACAAACGCTTCTACGACCGCCCCGGCCAGCCGGTGACGATCACCGGCGGGGTGCCCGCCCCGCTCCCGCCGCCGGCCGCTGATCCGCTCGTCGGGACCCGGGTCGGGAACGTGCCGGTGGGCGGGTCCGCCACGGTGGCGAACCGGGACGCGTTCGACGCGGTCGACCCGGCGCGCGGCGGCCTGCCGGCGCTGGTCTGGGGGACGGTCCCGGACGACGTGCCCGACGGGACACGGCTCGCCGTCGCGGTGAACGGCACGGTCGGGGCGGTGGCGCCGGTAGTGCCCCCGGACGCCGGTGGCCGGCGGTTCGCGGCGTTCCTCCCCGACGACCGGCTCTTCGCCGCCGGCGCCAACCGGCTCGACCTCTACCGGGTCGGCGACGAAGGGGCGCTGCGGCGGCTCACGCTGTCGTGACGGGCCCCCGGCCGGCGCCCATGGTCGCGCTCCCAACCGGTTTCCGGACGGCCTGGCCGGGAAACAGGTGACGCACACCTCACCCCGAAACCATGACGAGCGGTGTTCTCCGCGCCGTGATTACGGTAGAAGCGAAGGCAATTCAACGAAGATCTTGCCGGCGAAGCGAGGAACAGATGACGGAAGTCAAGCTCGACCACCCCGGTGGGCAGCTGTCGATGCCGGTGCAGTCCGCGGTTGAGGGCCCCGCCGGGATCGGGGTGAGCAAGCTGCTCAAGGAAACCGGGATGACCACGTACGACCCCGGTTTCGTGAACACCGCGTCCTGCTCGTCCGCCATCACCTACATCGACGGTGATGCCGGCATCCTGCGGTACCGGGGTTACCCGATCGACCAGTTGGCCGAGAAGTCCTCCTTCCTGGAGGTCTCCTACCTGCTGATCTACGGCGAGCTGCCGACCCAGGCGCAGCTGTCGGAGTTCAGCGAGCGGATCCGGCGGCACTCGCTGCTGCACGAGGAGATGCGCCGGTTCTTCGACGGCTTCCCCCGTGACGCGCACCCGATGGCCGTGCTCTCCTCGGCCGTCAGCGCCATCTCCACCTTCTACCAGGACAGCCTGGACCCGTTCGACTCCGAGCACGTGGAGATGTCCACGGTGCGGCTGATGGCGAAGGTCCCGACCATCGCCTCGTACGCGTACAAGAAGTCGATCGGGCAGCCGCTGCTGTACCCGGACAACTCGCTCGGCTACGTCGAGAACTTCCTGCGGATGACGTTCGGCGTGCCGGCCGAGCCGTACGAGGTCGACCCGGTGGTGGCCCGGGTGCTGGACATGCTGTTCATCCTGCACGCCGACCACGAGCAGAACTGCTCCACCTCCACCGTGCGGCTGGTCGGCTCCAGCAACGCCAACCTGTTCGCCTCGGTCTCGGCCGGCGTGAACGCGCTGTTCGGCCCGCTGCACGGCGGCGCCAACCAGGCCGTGCTGGAGATGCTCCAGAAGATCCAGGCCGACGGCGGCGACGTCCGCTCCTTCGTGCAGAAGGTGAAGGACAAGCAGGACGGCGTGAAGCTGATGGGCTTCGGGCACCGGGTCTACAAGAACTACGACCCGCGTGCCGCCATCGTGAAGAAGGCCGCCCAGGACGTGCTCGGCCGGATGTCCAAGCCGGACCCGCTGCTCGATCTCGCGGTGCAGCTGGAGGAGATCGCGCTCGCCGACGACTTCTTCGTGTCCCGCCGGCTCTACCCGAACGTGGACTTCTACACCGGCCTGATCTACAAGGCCATGGGCTTCCCGACGAAGATGTTCACGGTGCTGTTCGCGCTGGGCCGCCTGCCCGGCTGGATCGCGCAGTGGCGCGAGATGATCAACGACCCGGAGACCAAGATCGGTCGCCCGCGGCAGATCTACACCGGCGCCACCGAGCGGGAGTACATCCCCGCCGACAAGCGCTGAGCGTGCAAGGAAGGGCCCCTTCTTAACGCCTCCGGTAGAGGAGGGGCCCCCTTTTAACACGCGGACGACGAAGGCCGCCGACCCGAGCAGGGTCGGCGGCCTTCGTCCTGTGCACCGGGGGGAGGGGCGTTAACAAGGGGCCCTTCCTCTACCCGAGGCGTTAATAGGGGGCCCTTCCTTTACCGCAGGCCGGCGGCGGTGAGGAGGTTGCCCTCGGGGACGCGCGGCGTGGGCCGGCCGTGTGTCATGCGGTGCTGGGCGCGGGCGGCGGTGAACGACGGGTCGCCGGCGATCGCGGCGGCGTACGCGGCAGCCGTGCGGGACGCGATGGCCGCCCAGCCGTACCGCTCGTGGACCATGGCGCGGGCCCGCCGGGCGAGCACGCGGGCCCGGTCCCGGTCCGACAGCAGCGCGTGCACCGCCTCGGCGAGCCCGTCCGGGTCGTGCGGGGCGAACGTCATCCCGGTGACGCCCGGCTCGACGATCTCGGCCAGCCCACCGGTACGGGCCACCGCCAGCGGCGCCCCCGCGGCGGCCCCCTCCAGCGCCACCATGCCGAACGGCTCGTAGATGCTGGGCACCGCGAAGCAGTCCGAGGCGGCCATCACCGCGGGCAGGTCGGCGCCGCCGAGGAACCCGGGCATGCTGACTGTGCCGCCCAGCCCGAGGCGGTGCACCTCGGCCTCCAGGTCCGCCCGGTACGGCCCGTCGCCGACGATCACCGCGCGCAGGCCGGGGTGCCGGTCGCGCAGCCGGGGCAGCCCGGCCAGCAGGTGCTGTACGCCCTTTTCGTACACCAGGCGACCGGCGAACGTGACCAGCGGGCCGTCGGCGGCGAACCGGGTCCGGGCGGCGGCGACCGCCGACGCGGGCACCCGCCAGCGGTGCGGCTCGACGCCGTTGGGCACCACGTCGACGCGGGCGGCGTCCACGCCGAACAGCGCGCCCACCTCGTCGCGCATGTAGCCGGAGCACACGATCACGCGCCCGGACTCGCCGGCGAGCCAGTGCTCGACGCCGTGGATGGTGCGGTTCATCTCCTCCGGCAGCCAGCCCTGGTGCCGGCCCGCCTCGGTGGCGTGGATGGTGGTCACGAGCGGCACGTCCAGGTGCTCGCGCAGCGTCATCGCGGTGTGCGCGACGAGCCAGTCGTGGGCGTGGATCACGTCGTAGGCGCCGGACGAGGCGGCGCGCAGCGCGGCCCGCGTCAGCGTGTGGTTGAACGCCATCGTCCAGGCCAGCAGTGACCCGGTGGCCAGGGGGAAGGTGACCGGGTCCTCGGCGGCGCGGACGATACGGACGCCGTCGGCGTACTCCTCCAGGGGAGCGCCCTCGGCGTGGCGGGTGACGACCGTGACCTCGTGCCCGGCGGCGGCCAGCGCCACGGACAGCGCGTGGACGTGGCGGCCGAGCCCGCCGACGAGCACCGGCGGGTACTCCCACGACAGCATCAGGATGCGCCGGGTCCGGGGCCCGGCCCCGGCCGGCGACGGCGGGGCCGGGCGGGAGGTGAGAGTGGGCCGGTGGAGCCGGTCCGTCGCGGTGGCGGGCTGCGCGCCGACCCGCAGAGTGGTCACGTCGATCTCCGTCCATGCAGGGTGAGGCACGCCGGCAGCGGTGGCGGCGTCGAGCGGTGGTCAGGAGCGACCGGACGGCCGGCCGGGCGCCGGCACCAGCTCGCCGACGACGGCCTGGCCGGATACCGATCGCGGGCCACCGGGAGGGTGCTGACGTCGATCGGCAACCGGAACCGTCCAGTCACCCTGCCAACCTACTGTGCCGGATCCTCTCGCGCGCGGTGAGCGATCCTCATCACTCTCCGACGCCTCCGCGCACATGGGACGGTCACGGGAACGGGTGCGGATACGGGTTGATCTCCTCCGGGACGAGCGGTTCGGCCCGGTGTCCGAGCCGGACCGGCAGCTCGCGCAGCCGGGGCAGGTCGACGCGCCGGTTGCGGTGACCGAACGTCATCGGCAGCAGCCCCGGGATCAGCACCTTCACGCTGGTGAGGCCGACGGCCTCCTGCTCGCGGGCGGTCTGGTCGACGACCACCACGTCCAGGCCCTCGTCGAGGTAGCGTCCGGTCACGTGCCGCAGGTCGTCGAGCAGGTCCGCGGCCGGGCGGTAGCGCGCCGCCGGTGGGAACGCCTCCGCCATGGACCGGATCTCGTCGCGCTCGTACAGGAACGCGAAGCGCGGCCAGGCGTCCGGGTCGGCCGCCGCCAGCAGGTGGTCCTCCATGGTCCGGACCAGGTCGGAGTCGGCGACCAGGCCGGGGGCGGTGGTGTCCTCGGCGACCATCTCCCGGGTGGCCTCGGCGACGCTGGCGAGCTCCACCAGCGCGGACCACAGGGCGCGCTCCGGGTCCAGGTGCGCCCCGGCGCCGCAGAACGCCCGGGGACGTCCCGGCCGCACCTCGTCGTCGACGAGCATCAGCCAGACCGCCGGGACGCCTTCGGGCATGGTGATGTCGAAGACGTCCAGGCGGCTGCCGGTGGTGCGCTGGATCCAGTCGACGAGCACGCGGGTCATCGGGTCGGCGGAGGTCATCGGGTCCACGCGCGGCACCGGTAGCCGGGCGTACCAGGTGGACAGGAAGGCGTCCCGTTCGGCGACTTCGAAGATGCCGTGCAGGATCGCCTCTTCGAGGTTCGCGCCCAGCGCGCAGCCGTTTGAGCACTCCGGACCGAAACCCGTGCCGTGCGAGCCGTAGTAGGCGAAGGTCTCCGGCACCAGCACCGGGCCGCCGCGCCGGAACGAGTACGCGTACACCCATTCCACGGGCCGGTCCGGGTCGTATGCGACCGCGTGGTCGTCGGGCGGCGCGGGCGGCAGCCCGAACTCCGTCGGCTCGACGGCCCGCCGCGGTCCGAGCTCGCGGAACGAGGCGCGGGTGACGGTACGGCGGGCGCGTGGCACGTTGCCGCCGAGCCGTTCCAGCGCCTCGGCGACGGCGACGGCCACGCTCGCCGGGTAGGTGAAGGTCCGGCCGTAGCCGGCCAGTTCACCACAGCACAACGGGCCACCGATCGCGCCGGCGAGGACCATCGGATGGTTGTGGTGGACGGTGATCGACGACAGCAGCCCGGTCTCCTCGTCGTGCAGCGCCGCCAGCAGGGCGAGGTGCTCGTCGGGAAGGCTGCGGGCCCGGTAGTCGTCCGGTGCCCGCTTCGGCCGGGACGTCAGCGTGAAGGTGCCGGCGGCCGGGCCGTCGTCCGGCAACGGGCCGCACACCGGGCAGCCGGGTTCGGGGACGAACCGGTGCCGCTTGACGGCCATCGAGGCCGTGGCGACCTCCAGCACCGCTTCCGCGCACCGGCCGTCGCCGCCCTGCGCGACCCGGCGCAGCTCGTCGGCCACGAGCGCGGCGACCGCGGCGCGTACCGGCGGGCCGAGGACGGGCCGGGCGGGCTGCACGGTGCCGTCGTAGAGCCCCTGCCACAGCGCGGACCGGTGCGGTGTCCCGGTGGTCCGCGCCCGGCGTTGCCGCACCTGGAGGCAGTGGTGGCAGCCCGGCCGGCCGGGTGTGACGAACGGGCCGATCCGTACGCCGCGCGGCGTGGTGTACACCGGCAGGAAGGACCGGCCGGCGTCGGCGGCAGCCCGGGCGGCCACGTCGACGTCCTCCGGTGGCCCGTCGACGACGAAGACGTCGACGTCGGTGACCGGGGCGGCGCCCAGCGCCTGTTCCACCGCCCGGCGCAGGGCGCCGACGCCGAGGATCCGCAGGCCGGGACGCGGCGCCACGTCGGACGGGGCGGGGACGGCCGGTGTGGTCGTGACGTCGGTCATGCGCTGCTCCCCGCTCGTGGCGACCACGCCGCCCTGATCATGAACGGCATCACCCGCTGCGCCCCGGGCAGCGAGTCGGCGGGCCGCACCAGCAGCGACCGTCCGTCCCGTGCCAGCTCGCGCAGCAGCGGCGGCAGCGCCGTGTCCCAGTCGTGGCCGCCCACGTCCGGCCCGATCTCGGCGCCGTCCGGGCGGCGTCCGGTCAGGACGGCGACCGCCGCCTGCATCGCGTTCGCCAGGGCGGTGTCCGTGTCGGTGGCGCAGCTGCGGGCGACCCATCCGCCGCCGACGGCGACGAACACGGTCGGGGTGCTCGATCCGTCGTGCCACGCCCGCGGCTCGTGGCCGAGGAGGGCCAGCTCGTGTGCCATGACGCGGGTCGGCTCCGGCCACCGCGCCCGGTCGAGCCAGCCGCCGGGCGGCCCACCGTCGGCGACCTCGGGTGGGGTCGCGGCCGCGCGTCGCAGTTTCAGGATCGCCCGGCCGCGCGCCTCCGCCCAGGTGTGACCGCCGGCGATCACTACGCCGTCCGGCCGTGCGTCGACGACAGCGCCACGCGCGGTGTCCCACCACACCGTGGCGGCGTCGCCGGCGCAGGCCCGGGCCGCGAGCGTCTCCAGTGCCGCCGTGGCGGCGCGCAGCAGCGCCTGCTCCCGGCTTGCGCCGACGGCGGTGAGCAGCCGCGGTGCGCCGCCGGCCAGGTCCACGACCGTCGCCTCGACGCAGCTGACCGAGATCTGCGAGTGGGCGCCGGTGTCGATGGCCAGCAGCGGGCCCAGCCGCGCGTCGACCAGGAACGGCATCCGGGCGACGAACTCCTCGACGCCCACCGGCGTGCGGGCGGCCATCGCGTCGACGTGCGCGGCGAGATCGGCGTACGGGGCCGGGGGCCGGCAGGAGCGGCAGCGGGGGTGCACGTCGAGCAGATGCTCGCTGGTCACAGCGGTTTCCAGGTCCACGCGGGTCATCCGGTTCGTCGCGGTGGTCTCCGCTCCCATCCGGTGGCGCAGGTACGCGAACCCGAGCGCCGCGCCGATCAGGCCGCAGACCGGCCCCGACAGCCACTCGGACGTCGTGTCGGGCTCGTCGGCGTCACCCGGGGGGAGCCCGGCGCCCTGCCGGCTGAGCAGGCCGCACTCCCAGCAGCCGCCGGTGACGCCGCCGCCGGTCGGGCCGATCCACGCCTCCGCGCCGCCGGGCACCGCGTGCAGGACCGGCACCCCGATCGCCCGGGCCGCCCGGTTCAGCCGCGTCGCCCGCCCGGCCATCGGACGGGCGGCGCAGTGCAGCACCGCGTCGTACCCCGTCAGCAGGCCGGCGAGCCCCTCGTCGGTGTCGAGGGCGGCGGCCGCGTCCAGCAGCGTCAGCCCGGTCGTCGGATCCTCGGCTCGACGCCGCTGCACGATCCGCCGGAAGCCGTCGCGTTCGGTGCCGGTCTCGGTGGTCTCGACCAGCGAGGCCGTACGCAGCCCGAGTTCGAACAGCGTCTGGACGAGCGCGAGCATGCCGGCGCCGGCGCCGACGAGCAGCACCCGCCCGTCGCGGAACGCCTCGAAGCGGCTCAGCGGCGCGTCGGTGACGTGCTCGGCGAACGCGATCGAGTCCCGGTAGGTGTCGAGTTCCCAGTCCCGCAACGTGTGTGGCGGCTCGCTGTCGAGGTCGCGGGCGATGCCCCGCCGCACCAGCATCCGGACCAGGTCGGTGACGAGCTGCCGCTGCGCCGGGGGCAGACCCGCGGTCAGCGCCTGAACCGTGCGGGTGCCGTCCAGATGCGGGGCGAGCCGCTGCACGAGGCCGTACGCCGACGCGCCCGCCAGGTGCGTGCCGGCGAGTCCCGTCTCCAGGTACACGCCGTCGTCGACCGGCACGTACATCAGGTCGTCGCGGAGCTTGACCCTCACGCGGCCCCCTCCTTCCGCAGGTGTCCCATCCGCACCGCGACCGCGCGTCCGGCGTCGGTGAACGCCTGCCGGCCGTGCAGGTACCGGGAGTTGTCCACGACCAGCACGTCACCGGACCGCCACGGCACCGCCACCGTCAGCCGCGCGGCGACGTCCGCGGCGGTGGCCACGAGGTCCTCGGGCACCGGCGCGCCGGTACCGGAGCGCACCCGCAGCCGCCGGTCGTGGTACTCGCCGGGCTGAGGGCGGCTGATGAACAGCGAGTTGCAGAACGCCGGCACACCTTCGAAGAGGGTCGGTGGCGTGCACCGGGTGCCGAAGCCGACAGTCATCGCGTCCTCGTCCACGTCGATGTGGATCGACTCCCACGGCCGCAGGTACGGCTCCCACTGCCGCAGCATCCGCTCCGCCGCCGCCGGGTCGGTCGTGCCGCACATCCGCTGCCACACCGGTGTGGGCAGCTCGCTCTCCCAGCGCAGCGTCAGTTCCTCGCAGGCGGCGCGGACCGTGGCGGGCAGGGCGGCCAGCAGCGCGAGACCGTCGCACAGCGTCGTGGCCCCGCCGTCGGCGGCGGGCCGCTCGCACCGGAACATCAGCAGGTCCGGCGCGCCGGGCGCGTACGACGCCTCCCGGTGCAGCGGCATGCCCTGCGTTCCCCGGGTGACTGTGGTCGTCGTCGGGTCACCGCCGATCACGTCCCGCTCGTCGTGGAACCCGCCCTGGTACGGCGACGCGGTCATCAGCGCGTCGCCGAGCGCGACGTAGTCCTCGTGCCGCCACCCGCCGCGCAGCAGCACCGCGCCGTGCTCGGCGACCGCCGCGAGCACCGCGTCCGGCGTGGGGGTGCCGACGAGCGCCGGAACGTCCTGTTCAGCCATGAGGGTTCCCTTCGGTGAGATGGGCCGCCAGCACCCCGGGACGCGGCGCGGGCGTGCCGACCAGCAGTTGTGTCAGCGGGGACGCCCCGTCCGGCAGGCCGAGCCGGGCGGCGACCGCGTCGGCGGTGAGGCCGCCCAGCGCCCGGCTCGCCGCGCCGGTCGCGGTGGCGGCGAGCCCGGCCAGGTGAAGGGCCACACCGGCGAGCAGGTGCAGCCGGTGGAACGAGGCCGGGGAGAGCTGGTCGACGGGCCGGCTCCCGGCGTGCACCAGGTAGAGGGTCGCGCCGCGGGTGACCATCCGGCGGTCGACCCGGTGCGGGTACGCCGCCGCGTCGTCGGCCGCTCCCGGCGGCCCGGTCGGCACCAGCCGGTGGTGCGGCTGGTAGCGGTACGCGTCCGCCGGGATGCCGTCGACGGCCCGGGCGAGGCACCAGAGCTCCGGGTACAGCGGCTGCCGGGCCAGCGCCGCCAGGGCCGGCGAACCGGCCCGGCCGGCGGCGCAGGCCAGGATGTCGGCGACCTGCCCGGCGGTCAGCCCCGGGCCGAGGTTCGCGGCGGAGGCGCGGCGGGCGGCGGCCGCGACCAGGTCGAGCGGCCGGGCCGGCGGCAGGTCCAGCGCCCGGCCCGCCGCCGGACCCACCGGAAGGCGGTCCGCCGGGAGGCGCCGGGCCGGGACGCCGTCGGCCGGAAGACGGTCGGCCGAGGGTGGCTCGGCGTCGGCGTACCGGTCGTACCTTGCCCGGTGCAGCGCCACCGCGCTCGGATGGGCGGCGTCGTGGCCGAGCCGGTCGTGGTCCAGCCCGGTCGCCGGGGGCGGCCCGCCGGATGCGAGCGGTGTCCCGGGGACGTCCGCGTGCGCGGGGAACTCGATCGCCGCGTAGAGGGCCTCCAGTTCGGCGTCGAGTCCGAGCAGCTCACCGGCGAGCGCCGGATCGAGGTCCAGGCGCGGTGTCGCGTCCACCGGCGACGTGAGCAGCTGGGCCAGCAGGACACCGGAGTCGACGATGCCCAGCCGGTAGCCGAACGCCCCGTACTTGCTGGTGTTCTTCCACGGCCGGTGGGTCAGCAGCAGCGCGTGCCGGGGCGCCGCCGCGACCCCGAGGAGCCGGTCGAGCCGGGCGGCCGGGCTGCCCGGGCGCAGCAGTTCCAGGCAGTGGTGCGGCGGGTCGTAGTGGTAGACGCCGGCCGCGAGGTCGGGGGAGCCGGCCCAGGCGAGGTAGATCTCGTTGGGGTGGAACGCCCCGCCGGAGGGCACCGACCGGCGCAGCGTGTGCCAGCCGGGCAGCAGCCGCGACGGCGTGCGCGTGTCCGACGGGGCGCCGGTCAACGCGGACAGTCCGGCCAGCGTGATCGTCTCCGCCCGGCGTGGCGCGTACCCGAGCAGCATCGCGCTGAGCCGGTCGAGGCAGCCGTCGCCGAGCGGCACGGACCCCGGGCCGGGCCACCGCAGCGGCCGGCGGGTCGCGCCCGGGTACCGCTTGCCGCACGGCGGCAGGTACGCCGTCGGCTGCCCGGTGTCGTCCCGCACCGCCGCCAGGTACTGGCCGGCGACGCCGGCCCGCGAGGCTGCCATCTCAGCTGCCCGCGCTCTCGTACCGGCGCAACCCGGCCCGGAAGACCGCCCACGCCCCGGCCGCGCAGGCCGCCGCGACGACCGGGGTGAGCGCGCCCGCCGTGGTCGAGGCGCCCTTGTCCAGCAGCGCGGCCGTCGGGAAGTAGCCGACGAACGCGACGGGTACGAGCGTCAGCAGCGAGCGCAGGCCGGTGCCGTACAGGGTCAGCGGATAGCGGGCCAGATCGCCCAGGGTGTGCACGCTCGCCGCGAGCGAGCTGGACGGGCTCAGCAGCCAGAAGACGACAGCGTTGGTGGCCAGGTTGACCGCCAGCTTGACCAGCACCCCGCTGACGAGCAGCACCACCGCCCAGAGCACCGTCAGCGGCGTCCAGGCCAGGTCGAGGTGGACGGCCGCGGCGCCGAGCAGCGCCGCGCCGAACCCGACGTTGCCGAGGCCGTTGAACCCGACCGCGTTGCCGGTGACCTGGAGCACCACCGGGTAGGGCCGGACCAGCAGGTAGTCCAGCAGGCCGAGGTTGACCAGGCCGCCGAGATGCCAGGTCCCCTCGAACAGCAGGGAGCCGACGCCCTCGGCGAGCATCACCATGGCGCAGACGTACAGCACCTCCCAGCGGGTCCACCCGCCGAGCGCGGTCACCTGCCGGAACACCATCACCACGAAGACCAGCCCGGCGAGCTGACCGAGCACCGTCGCCCCGATGGTCAGGAGCGCGTCGGCGCGGTACTCGAGCACCGCCCGCAGATGCGCGCCGAGCAGCCGGCGGTAGATCCGTGCCTCGTGCATCATCGGCCGGTCACCCGCCGTGCGCGGTCAGCCGCCGCACGCCCGCGGACCACAGCAGCCGGGCCGCGCCCCACAACACCAGAACCCAGAGCAGTTGTACGCCGATCAGCGTCACCGCCTCGGCGCCCCGTACCTGCCCCAGGTAGATCAGCGCCGGGGTGGAGACGATGCCGGGGAACGGGGAGAGCTGGCAGACGACCTGGAGCCAGCCGGGGAACAACGCGATCGGCACCAGCGCCCCGGAGAGGATGTTGGTGACCGCCACCCGGGACAGGCTCAGCCCGTGGAAGTTGCCGGTCCAGAAGCACAGCAGCCCGACGAGGTAGACCAGGCCGAACTTCAGCGGCACCACCGCCAGCAGGCTGAGCAGGAACAGCCCGGCCTGCCCGGCGGCGGGCAGCGCGGCGCCGCCGAACGCCGACACCAGCGTCGCCGCCATCACCGCCACCGTCAGCACCTCACCGACGACGTATCCGAGCGACAGCGCGAAACGCGAGAGCTGGTAGTCGATCGGCCGGACCAGGTCGAGCGCCACGGTGCCGTGCAGCACCGGGCCGGCGATCTGCGCGTCGGTGAAGCTCGACAGCAGCGCCCCGGTCAGGAACGCCACCACCAGGTAGCCCTTCATCTGCTCCCAGGACAACCCGCCCACCTCGCCGCCGGCCGCGCCGGCGAAGACCGCCTGCCAGACCGCGAACAGCGCCACTGTCTGCACCACGACCCCGGTGAGCTGGAGGAGGAACTCGCCCCGGTAGATCAGCAGCGTCGACCAGGACATCCGGGCCAGCGTCAGGTACGCCCTCATGCCGGCACCGACGGGCTCAGCTCGCCGGCGTACGCCCGGCGCACCACGTCCTCGATGGACGGCTCGTCGATCCGGATGTCCACCACCGGCGCCCGGCGGGCGACCACCGAGACGATCTCGCCCGCGCCGTACGCGCCGTGGTCGAACGTGACGGCGATCTGCCGTGCCGACCCGTCGTGGACCAGCCGGACGCCCGGCAGGTCGGCGTCGAGGTCGCCGTGCCAGTCGGCGCCGAGCGTCAGGTGCACGGTCCGCTGGTCGGCGACCAGCCGGCGGACGGCGTCGATCGAGCCGTCGAAGATGATCCGGCCCCCGTCGATGATCACGAGCCGGCGGCAGACCTGCTCGATGTCACCGATGTCGTGCGTGGTCATCAGCACCGTGGTCCCGCTCGCGCGCTGGGCCCGCAGGAAGTCCCGGACGGCCTGCCGGGCGACGATGTCCAGCCCGATGGTCGGCTCGTCGAGGAACACCACGGGCGGTGCGTGCAGCAGCGCGGCGGCCAGGTCGGCTCGCATCCGCTGGCCGAGCGAGAGCTGCCGGGCGACCACCGGCAGCAGCCGGCCGAGCCCGAGCAGCGCGTCGAACTCCTCCAGGCGTGCCGCGTACCGGGCCCGGGGGATGCGGTGGATGTCGCGCAGCAGCGCGAGGGAGTCGCGGACCTGCAGGTCCCACCAGAGCTGGCTGCGCTGGCCGAACAGCACGCCGATGTTGCGGGCGTTGGCGTGCCGGTCGCGGTGCGGGTCGAGGCCGCAGACGCGTACCCGCCCGGCGGTGGGGTGCAGGATGCCGGTGAGCAGCTTGACCGTCGTCGACTTCCCGGCGCCGTTGGGCCCGACGTACGCGACCGCCTCGCCGGCGGAGATCGACAGGTCGACGCCGTCGACCGCCACGTGCTCGACGTGTCGTGGCCGTACGAGATGGCGCAGCGAGCCGCGCAGGCCCGGCTGCTTGTCGGCGATCCGGAACCGCTTGGTCAGGCCACTGGCCTCGATCACTGGCATCGGCGTTGTCGTTCCCGGTCAGCCGGCCGCGACGGCGGCACGGTGGTGCGGGCGCAGCCGCAGCACCGTGCCGAGGCCGTCGACCTCGGTCAGGGTGGTCTCGAACGCGGCGCCCATGACCCGGCCGAGGTAGCCCAGGCTCGCCGGGTCCGGGTCGAACCGCGCCGAGAGCTCCGCGCCGGTGGAGACCAGGTGCACCTCGTCGGCGAGGGCACCGGCGACGTTGACGAACTGGCACAGGTCCTCCCAGTAGAGGTACCGCCAGAAGTCGACGCTGACCACGGCGTCCAGGCTGTCCGCGGCGACCGGTGGCCTGATCCCGACCAGGTGGAAGTTGGCCGGACCGGCCGGCGCCCCGTAGTCGTAGGTCAGCGCGCCGTCGGGCAGCCCGGCCTCGGCGCTGCCGGTGCCGACCCACAGCACCCGGTCGCCGGGCAGGCGACCGGCGAGCCGCTGCACCGCCGGCCCGATCCGGCACCAGGAGCGGCGTACGCAGTCGTCCATCGCCCGGCGGTAGTGCACCACCCGCTCGGCCGCGCGGGCCACGTCCACCGGCCCGGCGAACTCCCACTCCACGACCGGGTACTTGAGCGCGACCCGATCCAGGTTGTCCATGAAGTCGTTCCAGTTCTGGATGACGTTGCGGTGGTGCGGCAGGTGGTAGACGGCGGCCAGGTCGTCGTAGGCGAAGTTGCGGTTGAGTACGCCGAGGTGCGCGTGCACCCGGTAGAACAGCTCCATGTCCTCCAGGCCCCAGCGCAGGCCGAAGCCCTCGTCGAAGCCGCCGACCGCCTCGAACACGTCCCGGCGCACCGAGGCGTTGTGGGTGAAGCAGAACAGCCACCCGGCCAGCAGCCAGTCGTCGCCGGACGGTCCCTCCTCGGTCCCGAACCGCATGTCGCCGCCGCCGCGCCCACGCAGCCGGGGTACGGGCATGGTCGGCTGGTCGGCCAGCGCCGCGTGCACGTGCTCGATGCCGGTCTCGTCGCGCCGGCCCATCAGCACCGCCGGCGCGGACGGGTCGCGGTGGTGGTCGAGGTGGCGGCGCAGCAGGTCCGGCGTGGCGTACGAGTCGGCGTCGAGGAACAACAGCAGCGGCGCGGTCGCCCGGCGCGCGGCCTCGTTGCGGGCCGCCGCCCGGCCGCCGCGCTCGGGCCGTTCGACGAAGTGCAGGCGCAGCCCCTTGCCGGCGTCGGCGATGCCGGCGTACTGGCTGCCGTCCCCGCCGTCGCGGACGACGATGACCTCGAAGCGGTCCGGGTCCAGCGTCTGACGCCGCAGCGACCGCAGCGTGAGCTCCAGGCAGGGGGCGTCCGCGTGGGTGGGGATCACCACGCTCAGCTCGACGGCTCGACCGGGTTCAACGCTCATCTGACGTACCTCTCCGCTTGTCCCACGAGCCGGGCCACCGGCCGCGCTGACGATGGGACGGAGCCGCCGGCGATCGCCGGCGGCTCCGCGATGATCAGTGGCAGTTGACGCAGCACCACTGGATCGGCCGGCCCTGGCACGCGGCGCCGCCGCAGGAGCCCTTGCCCATGGCGGACGGGTCGGTCAGCGTGATCCCGCCGCCCGTCGGCATGGCGTACAGCCCTGCCGACGCCTCGTCGCCGGCGCCCGACCAGGAGACCGCTGTGGTGTCCAGGTCGGACAGGTCGATCGACAAGTTCCTGCTTTCACCCATCGATTCATCCTCTTTTCGGATCGATGTGGACAGTGGAACGAAGCGTAGGCCGGTACTGGCGGGATTCGCACCGCGCTGATGTAACAGGGAGATAAAGCGAGGCGGAACCGTCAATTCGCGCAGGTGAAGGCCGGTCGGGAACGGAAAGATTCCGGGCGGTGACGCGGCGTAGTTCCGGGATCCACTATTCGAGACGCCCAGGTCAGGTGGGGTCGAACGATGAATCACCGCATCAATTGCCTCCTTCTCCGATCGCGTGAAGACGATGTAACGAGAAGATTAAGTAGGGGAAGGTGTCAATGAATGCGGGCGACCCTCTATTGTGAAGTGACCTGCTTATTCGCCGACCCCGGCTATGGAATGCCGGGACGGGTGGCCCCGATCGCCGCAGGCGGGCCCGAACGTGACATCCGGCCCCACGAGGGCGGATTTCGGTTACCGTCCGAACGGGTGGATTGACGAGGCGTACGACTGGGCATCACCGGCGTGCGCATCGGCGGCCCCCTGTCCGCTGCGCTCACGATCATGGGCCGAAGGAGCGACATGCAGGTCTGGCCGGGCGAGAGCTACCCCCTCGGCGCCACCTACGACGGGATGGGCACCAACTTCGCGATCTTCTCCGAGGTGGCGGAGAAGATCGAGCTCTGCCTGTTCGACGAGTGGGACATCGGCACCGAGCGCCGGGTGGAGCTGCGCGAGGTCGACGCGTACGTCTGGCACGCCTACATCCCCGGCGTCGAGCCCGGCCAGCGCTACGGCTACCGGGTGCACGGGCCGTGGAACCCGGCCGAGGGGCTGCGCTGCAACCCGCGCAAGCTGCTGCTCGACCCGTACGCGAAGGCGGTCGACGGGGAGATCATGTGGCACCCGTCGGTCTACGACTACGAGGTCGGCGGCGACCCGGACCGGATGAACACCGAGGACTCCGCGCCGTACATGCCGAAGTCGGTCGTGGTGAACCCGTACTTCGACTGGGGCAACGACCGGCCGCCGCGCACCCCGTACCACCACTCGGTGATCTACGAGGCCCACGTGCGCGGGCTGACCATGCGCCACCCGGGCATCCCGGAGGAGCTGCGCGGCACGTACGCGGCGATCGCCTCACCGGTGATGATCGAGCACTTCAAACGGCTCGGCGTCACGGCGGTGGAGCTGATGCCGGTGCACGAGTTCGTGCACGACCACCGCCTGGCCGACCTGGGGCTGCGCAACTACTGGGGCTACAACACCATCGGCTTCTTCGCCCCGCACCACGGCTACTCCGCGCTGGGCCGCCTGGGCCAGCAGGTGCAGGAGTTCCGGGGCATGGTCAAGGCGCTGCACGCGGCCGGCATCGAGGTCATCCTCGACGTGGTCTACAACCACACCGCCGAGGGCAACCACCTCGGGCCGTCGCTGAGCTTCAAGGGCATCGACACGCCCAGCTACTACCGGCTCTCCGAGGACGACCGGCGCTACTTCGTCGACTACACCGGCACCGGCAACAGCCTCAACGTCCGCAGCCCGCACTCGCTGCAACTGATCATGGATTCGCTGCGTTACTGGGTGATCGAGATGCACGTCGACGGCTTCCGGTTCGACCTGGCGGCCACGCTGGCCCGCGAGTTCTACGAGGTGGACCGCCTGTCCACCTTCTTCGAGGTGGTGCAGCAGGACCCGGTGGTCGGCCGGGTGAAACTCATCGCCGAGCCGTGGGACGTCGGCCCCGGCGGCTACCAGGTCGGCAACTTCCCGCCGCAGTGGACCGAGTGGAACGGCAAGTACCGCGACACCGTACGCGACTTCTGGCGCGGCGAGCCGGCCACGCTCGCCGAGTTCGCCTCCCGCATCTCCGGCTCCGCCGACCTCTACCAGGACGACGGCCGCCGCCCGTTCCACAGCATCAACTTCGTCACCTGCCACGACGGGTTCACGCTGGCCGACCTGGTCTCCTACAACGACAAGCACAACGAGGCGAACGGCGAGGACAACCGGGACGGGGAGAGCCACAACCGGTCCTGGAACTGCGGCGTCGAGGGCGAGACCGACGACCCGGGCGTACGCGCGCTGCGGGCCCGGCAGCGGCGCAACTTCCTGGCCACGCTGATGCTGTCCCAGGGCGTGCCGATGCTCGGCCACGGCGACGAGCTGGGCCGCACCCAGCGCGGCAACAACAACGCCTACTGCCAGGACAGCGAGATCGCCTGGGTGGACTGGGACCGGGCCGACGACGAGCTGCTGGACTTCGTCCGCCGGCTCACCGACTTCCGCAACCGGCACCAGGTGTTCCGCCGCCGCCGGTTCTTCACCGGCCTGCCGGTGGGCGGCCGGGCCGCCGGCTCCGGACTGCCGGACCTGGCCTGGTACACCCCCGACGGCCGGGAGATGACCGGCGAGGACTGGGGCAACGACTTCGGCCGCTCGGTGGCCCTGTTCGTCAACGGCGACGGCATCGGGGAACGCGGCCAGTACGGCCAGCGCCACCGGGACGACTCGTTCCTGCTGCTGTTCAACGCGCACGACGCGCCGCTGGACTTCACGCTGCCTGGCGAGGAGTTCGGCAGCCGGTGGGAGCTGGTGATCAGCACCGCGGAACCCGACCCGGAGAAGACGACACTGGTCGAGGCGGGCGGCACGGTCTGCGTGCCGGACCGCTCGCTGCTGGTCCTGGAGAGGACGGCCTGACCCATGCCCGACACCCCCCGCTCGACCTACCGGGTCCAGGTGCGTCCCGGCTTCGACCTGGACGCCACGGCCGAGCTGGCGGGCTACCTCGCCGCGCTCGGCGTCACCCACCTCTACACCGCGCCCCTGCTCACCGCCACGCCCGGCTCCACGCACGGCTACGACGTGGTGGACCACCGCGCGGTCAACCCGCAGCTCGGCGGCGAGCCCGCCCGGGCCCGGCTGGTCCGGGCGCTGCGCGCGGCCCGGCTGGGCCTGGTCGTGGACATCGTGCCCAACCACGCCGGCGTCGCCCGGCCCGAGGCCAACCCGGCCTGGTGGGACGTGCTGCGGCGGGGACGCGACTCGGCGTACGCGCGCTGGTTCGACATCGACTGGGACCGGGGGCGGCTGCTGCTGCCGGTGCTCGCCGACAGCGCCGACGCGCTCGACGACCTGAAGCTCGTCGACGGGGAGCTGCGCTACCACGAGCACCGGTTCCCGGTGGCCGACGGCACCGGCGACGGCACGCCCCGGCAGGTGCACGACCGGCAGCACTACGAGCTGGTGAACTGGCGGCGCGGCGACGCCGAGCTGACGTACCGCCGGTTCTTCGCCGTGTCCGACCTGGCCGGCCTGCGGGTGGAGGACCCGGAGGTGTTCGACGCCACCCACGCGGAGATCCTGCGCTGGGTCGACGCCGGGGAGGTCGACGGCATCCGCGTCGACCACCCGGACGGGCTGCGCGACCCGGCCGGCTACCTGGCCCGGTTGCGCGCCGCCGCGCCGCAGAGCTGGCTCGTGGTGGAGAAGATCCTGGAGTACGGCGAGGACCTGCCGGACTGGCCGGTCGACGGCACCACCGGCTACGACGCGCTGGCCGCCGTGTCCGGGCTGTTCGTCGACCCGGACGCCGAGGCGGACTTCACCGCGCTCGACGGCCGGCTCACCGGCCGGCACACGTCCTGGGCGGACCTGACGCACGCCACCAAGCTGGAGGCCGCCACCCGGCTGCTCGCCGCCGAGCTGACCCGGCTGGCCGCGCTCGTGCCGGAGCTGCCCGGCGAGCAGGTCCGCGCCGCCCTGGCCGAGCTGGCCGCGTGCTTCCCGGTCTACCGCGGATACCCGCCCGAAGGCGCCCGGCACCTGGCCGCCGCCCGCAGCGAGGCAGGCCGCCGCCGTCCCGACCTGACCGGCGTGCTCGACCAGGTCACCGCCCGGCTGCGCGACCCCGGCCACGAGCTGGCCGCCCGGTTCCCGCAGCTGACCGGCGCGGTGATGGCCAAGGGCGTGGAGGACACCGCGTACTACAGGTGGAGCCGGTTCGTCGCGCTCAACGAGGTCGGCGGCAGCCCGGCCCACTTCGGTGTGCCAGCGGCCGAGCTGCACCGCTTCGCCGCCGCCCGGCACGTGCGCTGGCCGGCGAGCATGACCGCGCTGTCCACCCACGACACCAAGCGCGGCGAGGACGTCCGCGCCCGGCTCGCGGTGCTGTCCGAGCTGCCCGGCCGCTGGGCCGAACGGGTCGCCGACTGGATGTCGCGCGCGCCGCTGGCCGACCCCGCGCTGGCCCACCTGCTCTGGCAGACCGCCGTCGGGGCGTGGCCGATCGAACGGGAACGACTGCACGGGTACGCCGA
This sequence comes from Micromonospora sp. HB375, assembly GCF_017872985.1. Lineage (NCBI taxonomy): Bacteria > Bacillati > Actinomycetota > Actinomycetes > Micromonosporales > Micromonosporaceae > Micromonospora > Micromonospora sp. HB375. Next base: position 3,250,392 of record NZ_JAGGJO010000001.1, read on the forward strand.
GAAGGCCGCCCGGGAGGCGTCCGTCACCACCAGCTGGGCCGACCCGGACCCGGGCTTCGAGCACGAGCTGCACGCCCTGGTCGACCGGATGTACGACGACCCGGAGCTGCACGCCCAGATCACCGCGTTCGCCGCCGAGATCACGCCGCCCGGCTGGTCGAACGCGCTCGGGCAGAAGCTGGTCCAGCTCGCCATGCCCGGTGTGCCCGACGTCTACCAGGGCACCGAGCTGTGGGAGAACTCGCTCGTCGACCCGGACAACCGGCGGCCGGTCGACTTCACCGTACGCCGGGACCTGCTGGCCCGGCTCGACGCCGGCTGGCGGCCCGCGGTGGCCGCCGACGGCGCGGCCAAGCTGCTCGTGGTGTCCCGGACGCTGCGGCTGCGCCGCGACCGCCCGGACCTGTTCGGCGGCTACCGGCCGGTGCCCGCGCGCGGCCCGGCCGCCGCGCACGCGGTGGCCTTCGACCGGGGTGGGGCGGTCGCGGTGGCGACCCGGCTGCCGCTGCGGCTGGCCCGCTCCGGCGGCTGGCGGGACACGGCGCTGTCACTTCCCGTTCACGAGTGCACCGACTTGTTCACCGGACGGGTCTACAGTGGTTCTGAGCTGCTTCTTCATGATCTGCTGAGCACCTACCCCGTCGCCCTCCTCGCACCCACCGACTCTGTGGAGGCCGCCGCATGACCGAGTTCACGGTGTGGGCGCCCGAGGCCGCCCGGGTGCGGCTGCGCCTGCCCGGCGTCGCCGACCACGCGATGCGTCAGGCGCCGGACGGCTGGTGGCGGGTCGAGGTCCCCGGCGCCGGGCCCGGCACCGACTACGCGTTCCTGCTCGACGACGACGCCCAGGCGCTGCCCGACCCCCGCTCGGCCTGGCAGCCGGCCGGGGTGCACGGGCCCAGCCGGCTCTACGACCACGCCGCGTTCGCCTGGACCGACGCCGCCTGGACCGGCCGGCAACTGCCCGGCAGCGTGCTGTACGAGCTGCACATCGGCACGTTCACCCCGGAAGGCACGTTCGACGGGGCGATCGCCAGGCTCGACCACCTCGTCGACCTCGGCGTGGACATGGTCGAGCTGCTGCCCGTCAACGCGTTCAACGGCGAGCACAACTGGGGCTACGACGGCGTCTGCTGGTTCGCGCCGCACGAGCCGTACGGCGGCCCGGACGGCCTGAAACGGTTCGTCGACGCCGCCCACGCCAAGGGCCTGGGGGTGATCCTCGACGTCGTCTACAACCATTTCGGGCCCTCCGGGGCCTACGCGCCGCGGTTCGCGCCGTACCTCACCGAGCAGAGCAACACCTGGGGCCGCACCGTCAACCTGGACGGCCCGCACTCCGACGGGGTACGCCGCTACATCGCCGACAGCGTGCTGGGCTGGCTGCGCGACTACCACGTCGACGGGCTGCGGCTGGACGCCGTGCACGCCATGCCGGACGGCCGGGCCGTGCACTGGCTGGAGGAGGTCGCCGCCGAGGTGGAGGCGCTGTCCACGCACCTCGGGCGGCCGCTGTCGCTGATCGCCGAGAGCGACCTCAACGACCCGCGCCTGATCACGCCGCGCGAGGCGGGCGGGTACGGCCTGCACGCGCAGTGGAACGACGACGCCCACCACGCGCTGCACACGCTGCTCACCGGCGAACGGCAGGGCTACTACGGCGACTTCGGCTCGCTGGAGTGCCTCACCGACGTGCTGACCGGCGGGTTCTTCCACGCCGGCACCTGGTCCAGCTTCCGCGGCCGCAGCCACGGCCGCCCGGTCGACAGGCAGCGCACGCCCGGCCACCGCTTCGTGGCGTACCTGCAGAACCACGACCAGATCGGCAACCGGGCCACCGGCGACCGGATCTCCGCCACGCTGTCGCCCGGCCTGTTGCGCGTCGGCGCGACGCTGCTGATGACCGCGCCGTTCACGCCGATGCTGTTCATGGGGGAGGAGTGGGCGGCCACCACGCCGTGGCAGTTCTTCACCAGCCACCCCGAGCCGGAACTCGCGACGGCTGTCGCCACCGGCCGCAGACGCGAGTTCGCCGACCACGGCTGGGCCACCGACGACGTGCCGGACCCGCAGGACCCGCAGACGTTCCTGCGGTCCCGGCTGGACTGGGCCGAGCTGGACAAGCCCGAGCACCGCGAGACGTACGACCTCTACCGGCGGCTGATCGCGCTGCGCCGCTCCCGGGCCGACCTGTCCGACCCCCGGCTGGACCGGGTCGACGTCCGCCACGGGGACCGGTTCCTGGTGATGCGGCGCGGCGACACGCTCGTGGTGGCGAACCTGGCCGGCCGGGCGCAGCGGATCAACCTGCCCGGGGTGGTACGCCGGGTGCTGCTCGCCACGTCCGAGGGCGTCACGGTGATGCGCGACGGAATCGAGCTGCCGCCGGAGTCGGCCGCGATCGCGGCGCTCTGACCGCCCCCGCGGCCCCGCCCCCGGGCCTCCGGCCCTCGGCGCCGATCTTGGAGTTGTGGCGCCTCGAAGGTCGCGCATGCCGGGTTTGCGAACCACCACAACTCCAAGATCGGCGGGGTGGGAGCGGTGAGTTCGTCGACGGGGCGGGGTCCTAACTCCGACGACCCGGCCCCTGGAGGTTTCATGTCCGACACGCTGACCCGCCGTGAGCTGTGGGCGCTCGCGCACGCCGAGCGCGCCGCCCTGGCCGACGACCTCGCCGGAATCGACGCGGCGCAGTGGGCGCGGCGCTCGCTGTGCGGCCGGTGGACCGTTGAGGAGACACTCGCGCACATGACCGCGGCGGCAAGCGTCGGCCGGGCCCGCTGGGTCGCCAGCGTGCTCGGCGCCCGGTTCGACTTCGACCTGCACAACGACCGCCGGCTGGCCGAGCACCGGGGCGCCGACCCGGGGGAGACGCTCGACCGGTTCCGGCGGATCATCGGCAGCACCACGTCGACGTTCGGCCCGACCGAGGCGTGGCTCGGTGAGGTGGTCGTGCACGCCCAGGACATCCGGCGGCCGCTCGGCCTGGCCCGGACGCCCCCGGTCGAGGCGGTGACGCCGGTCGCCCGGTTCTACGCCGGGCGGGACTTCACGGTGGCCGGGCGCAGCGCGATCGACGGCCTGCGGGTGGAGGCGACCGACGGGCCGTTCACCGCCGGCGACGGCCCGCTGGTCAGCGGCACCACGCTGGCGCTGACGATGGCGATGGCCGGGCGGGCCGCGTACTGCGACGACCTCACCGGGCCCGGTGTCCCCACGCTGCGGGAGCGCTGCACGCCCGTGTGACCACGGCGGGTGCCCGGGTCACGGCTTCGGCAGCGTCAGGATCTCCGCGCCGTCGTCGGTGATGGCGATGGTGTGCTCGCTGTGCGCGGTGCGGCAGCCGGTCGCGCTGCGCAGCGTCCACCCGTCGGCGTCGGTGACGAGCGTGGCGGTGTCCGCCATCACCCACGGCTCCAGCGCCAGCAGCAGCCCGGGGCGCAGTTTGTACCCGCGTCCGGGGCGGCCGGTGTTCGACACGTGCGGGTCCTGGTGCATCGTCGACCCGACGCCGTGCCCGCCGAACTCGGTGTTGACCGTGTAACCGGCCGCGGTGAGGACCGATCCGATGGCGTGCGAGAGGTCGCCGATCCGGGCGCCGGGACCGGCGGCGGCGATCCCGGCCTGCAACGCCCGCTCGGTCGCGTCGATGAGCGCGACGCTCTCCGCGGGCCGGGCGTCACCGACGAGGAAGCTGATCGCGGAGTCGGCCACCACTCCGCCGAGGCTGACGGCCAGGTCGAGGCTCAGCAGGTCGCCGTCGGCGAGCGTGTAGTCGTGCGGCAGGCCGTGCAGCACCGCGTCGTTCACCGACGTGCAGATGTAGTGGCCGAACGGCCCGCGCCCGAAGGACGGCTCGTAGTCGACGTAGCAGGACTGCGCCCCGGCCTCGACGATCATGCGCTGGGCCTGCCTGTCGATGTCGAGCAGGTTGGTGCCGACGGTGGTGCTGCTCCGGAGGGTCTGCAGGATGTGGGCGACCAGGGCGCCGGTGTCCCGCGCCCGCCGTACGTCGGTGGGGCTCAGGATCTCGATCATGCGGGCGCCTTCCTCACGCGACCAATAAGTATCCCGGTCATGTTATCCCGGTATTAGAATCTCGGCATGGTCCGGTTGCCCCTCACTCCCGCCGAGGTCGAGCGCGGGCAGCGCCTCGGCGCGCTCCTGCGCCGCGCCCGGGGTGAGCGATCCATGCTGCTCACCGCGCTCGACGCGGGTGTCTCCCCGGAGACGCTCCGCAAGATCGAGTCCGGCCGGGTGGCCACCCCGGCGTTTCCCACCATCGCCGCCATCGCCGACGTCCTCGGCCTCTCCCTGGATGCGGTCTGGTCGGAGATCAACCACTCCGACGACGTGGCGCGTCTCGCGCCGTCCGAGCGGCGCCTCGCCTCGTAGGGCAGCCCTCTCGACGGGGTTGAGCATACCGAGTATGTAAGATTCCGTGCATGCCACCCTCGCGTCGCGCCGTCGCGCTTGTCGTTCCCGTCGCCGGTTTCCTGCTCGGCTTCCTGGACTTCGTCTGGATCAAGTGGGTGCCGTTCCCGTTCGCCGAACTGGGCAACTCCACAGCCACCTGGGCGGTGGCCGCGTTCGCGCTGGGCTGGTGGATCCGGTCGGGCGCGGTGCGTGCCGCCGTGGCCGCCAGCGTCCTGCTGATCGTCGCGGTGCCCAGCTACTACCTGGCGGCGACGCTGCTCCAGGGCGACGACCTCGCCGTGATCTGGGCGCTCACCTCGTTCGTCTGGATGGCGTTCGGCGTGGTGGCGGGCGTGGTGTTCGGCGTCGCCGGCATCTGGGCGCGGACCGACGGATGGCGGCGCGTCGTGGGGACCGCGCTGCCGGTGGCCGTGTTCGTGGAGGAGGCGCTGCGGTTCGCGCTGAAGTCCGGGTCCTACCCCGGAGCCTGGTGGAACGTGGCGATCGACCTCGGGCTGGCCGTGCTGCTCGTGGTGCTGATCGGCCGGTCCGCCCGGGTGCGGCTGCTGGCCGCCGCGGTGGCGCTGCCGCTGGCCGCGGCGGGCGCGCTCACGTTCGCCGCCGTCGCGGGGAGCTGACCTGCCCCGCCGCCGAGGCTGCGAGCCACCCCGCCGGCCGAGGATGCGGGCCACCCCGCCGGCCGAGGATGCGGGCCACCGCGTCGGCCGAGGCGGCGGACCACCGGCCCGACCGGGATCGGCGACAATGACCCGAGAACGGCGTGGTCCGGATGACGGGGGAGGAAACGGATGATCCGACGGCAGGTGCTCACGGCGGCGATGCTCACGGCGACGGCCCTGGTGGCCGGCTGCACAAAGGACCGGCCCGAAGCCGCGTCGCCCACCAGCGCCCCGACCGCACCCGCCGCGTCGGCGACGCCGAACGCCGAGCCGGTGCCCGCGCCGGCCGAGCTGGCGGCGCTGGAGCGGCGCTTCGGCGCCCGGATCGGCGTCTACGCCGTCGACACCGGCACCGGCCGCACCCTCGCACACCGGGCCGACGAGCGGTTCGCGTACGCCTCGACGTGCAAGGCGCTCGCCGCCGGCGCGATGCTGGCCGCCACGTCCGACGCCGACCGGGACCGGGTGGTCCGCTACCGGCGCGCCGACCTGGTGGCGCACTCACCGGTGACCGAACGGCACGTGGAGACCGGGATGACGCTGCGGGACGCCGCCGAGGCAGCGGTGCGGTACAGCGACAACACCGCCGGCAACCTGCTGTTCGACGCGCTCGGCGGCCCGGCCGGCTTCGCGCGGGCGCTCCGGGATGTCGGTGACCGGGTCACCCGGCCGGTCCGTACCGAGCCGGAACTCAACGCGGCCACGCCCGGCGACGAGCGCGACACCAGCACGCCCCGCGCGCTGGCCGGCTCGCTGCGGGCGTACACGTTGGGTGAGGCCCTGCCGCCCGCGGACCGGGACCTGCTGTTGAGCTGGATGCGGGCCAGCACCACCGGCAGCGGGCTGGTCCGGGCCGGCGTGCCGGCCGGGTGGCAGGTGGCGGACAAGTCCGGCACCGGCGGGTACGGCACCCGCAACGACATCGCCGTGGTGTGGCCGCCGGACTCCGCGCCGATCGTGCTGGCGGTCATGTCCAGTCGCGGCAGCCGCGACGCTAAGCCCGACGACACCCTGGTCGCCCAGGCCGCGCGGGCGACGGTGACCGCGTTGCGCTGACGGGAGGCCGGCTCAGGGGATGGGCCACTCGTGCACGGGCCGGTTGCTGTGCATCAGGTCGACGTAGTGGCGGACCACCTCGCGCAGCGCCGCCGGACGGTCCAGGTGGTCGGCCGACTCCAGCCGGTGCAGCGTCTCCACCTGCCAGGTCGCGCCGTTGCGGCTGGTCAGGCAGCGCTGCTCGACGATGCCGAGCAGCCGGTCCCGCTCGGCGGGGTCGAGGCCCCACCGGTCCAGCCCGTGGTGGGCCATCGGCAGCAGCCGGCGCAGCACCAGCTCGGTCACCGGCAGGTAGCCCAGGCCGGGCCAGTACACCTGGGCGTCGATGCCGTGCCGGGCGCAGGCGTTGAAGTTCTCCTCGGCCGCGCTGAACGACATCTGCGACCACAGCGGACGGTCGGACTCGGCGAGCGCCCGCACCAGGCCGAAGTAGAACGCGCCGTTGGCGACGGTGTCCAGCACCGTCGGCCCGGCCGGCAGCACCCGGTTCTCCACCCGCAGGTGCGGGCGGCCCTTCAGCACGTCGTAGACCGGCCGGTTCCACCGGTAGATGGTGCCGTTGTGCAGCCGCAGCTCGGCCAGCTTCGGCACGCCGCCGCTGTGCAGCGTGATGGCCGGGTCCTCCGGGTCGCAGACCGGCAGCAGCGCCGGGAAGTAGCGCACGTTCTCCTCGAACAGGTCGAACACGGAGGTGATCCAGCGTTCCCCGAACCACACCCGCGGGCGTACGCCCTGGGCCTTGATCTCCTCCGCCCGGGTGTCGGTGGCCTGCTGGAACAGCGGCACCCGGGTCTCGCGCCACAGCTCCCGGCCGAAGAACAGCGGCGAGTTCGCGCCGAGCGCCACCTGGATGCCGGCGATCGCCTGGGCCGCGTTCCAGTAGTCGGCGAACTGCGCCGGGCTGACCTGGAGGTGGAACTGGGTGCTGGTGCAGGCCGCCTCCGGGGTGATCGTGTCGGCGGTGGTGGCCAGCCGCTCCACCCCGCTGATCGCGATCGGCAGGTCCTCGCCCCGGGCGGCGAAGATCTGCTCGTTGAGCAGCGCGTACCGGGGATTGGCCGACAGCGTCTCGGCGGTCAGATGCTCCGGGCGCAGCGTCGGCAGGATGCCGACCATCACCATGTGCGCGCCGACCGTGCGGGCCTTTTCCTCGGCGGCGTTCAGGCTGGCCCGCACGTGTTCCTCGAACGCGGCGGTGCCGGTGCCGGCCAGCCGGCGCGGCTCGACGTTGATCTCGACGTTGAACTGGCCCAGCTCGGTCTGGAACGCCGGGTCGGCGATCGCCTCCAGCACGTCGGCGTTGCGCATGGCCGGGTCGAAGTCGTCGTCGACCAGGTTCAGCTCGATCTCCAGGCCGGTCATCGGCCGCTCCACGTCGAACCGGGACTCGCGCAGCATCTCGGCGAACACGTCCAGGCACCGCCGGACCTTCTCGCGATAGCGGGCCCGGTCCTCCCGGCTGAAGGTACGCACGCCGACGTCCTCGCCCATGGTCACCACCCTGTCACCGTTGGTTCTCCCCAACCTCGCACGGAGTGGCGGGTCAGGAAAGGTCCGCCAGACCCTTTTCTGTACCCCGTGGCGGCCCCGGTGATCCCCGTCGCGGGGCAGCGGGTTCCGTCCGGACAGCCCGGCCCGGGCGGCTAGCATGGCCGCCGACGGCGAAGGGGAGTGGCTGATGCGCGACGGGTGGATCCGGGCGTTCGTGGTGGCGGCGTTCGCCGAGGGCTGCTCGTGGGCGGCGCTGCTGGCCGGCATGGCGGTCAAGTACGGGCCGCCCGGAAACGAGATCGGCGTGAAGATCTTCGGCCCGATCCACGGCGCGTTGTTCGTGGTCTACGGACTGCTGACGCTCGTGGTGGCCCGGCGGCGCCGCTGGACGCTCGTGCAGACCGGGCTGGCCCTGGTCAGCGCGGTGCCCCCGTTCGCCACCGTGCTGTTCGAGCGCTGGGCGCGCCGCCGGGGCCTGCTCGACGCGCCGGCCCCGGTCGCGCGACCGCTCACCCCCGCCGGTCGCTGACCGAGGCAAGGTCCTCCGCGAGGAAACCGGCCAGCACGTCGGTCAGCTCCCGCGGCGCCTCCTCGGCCATGTGGTGCCCGGACGGGATCGAGGCGGTCCGCACGTCGTCGGCCCAGTCCCGCCAGATCGCGGCCGGGTCGCCGTACAGGTCGACCATGTCGTCGCGCTCGGACCAGGCGAACAGCACCGGGCAGCCGATCCGGCGTCCGGCGGCGCGGTCCGCGTCGTCCGCCGCCCGGTCCGGACCGAGCCCGGCCCGGTAGTCCTCACACATGGCGTGCACGGTGGCCGGATCGTGGATGGCGCGGCGGTAGTCGGCGTACGCCTGCTCGCCCATCTCCTCCGGTGAGCCGCCGTACCAGGCGTCCGGATCGGCGTTTATGACCCGCTCGGCCGGTTTGGCGAGCTGGCCGAGGAAGAACCAGTGCCACCAGCGGGCGGCGAACCGGGCGTCGCAGCGGGCCAGCGCCTCACCGATCGGCACCCCGTCCAGCACACCGAGGCGGCTCACCCGGTCCGGGTGGTCCAGGGCGGTGCGCATGGCCACGTACGCGCCGCGGTCGTGTCCGACGACGGCGGCCCGGCGGTGGCCGAGCGCGTCGAGCAGCCCGACCACGTCCGCGGCCATCGCCCGCTTGGAGTAGACCGTGTGCTCCGGGTCGCTCGGCGGCTTCGACGAGCCGCCGTAGCCGCGCAGGTCCGGGCAGATCACCGTGTGCCGCGCGGCCAGCCGCGGCGCCACCCGGTGCCAGGTCGCATGGGTACGCGGGTGCCCGTGCAGCAGCACCACCGGCGGCCCGGAGCCGCCGTGGCGTACGCGCAGGCGCACCGCGCCGGCGTCGATCTCGGTGAGCGTGAATCCGGCGAACATGGCCGCAGCGGTGCCCGCCACCGGCGACGGGGAAACCTAGGTCAGCGCGGAGCAGGCGGCCACGCCGAACAGCAGCACGGCGCCCAGCACGGCCTGGAGCAGCAGCGCCGGACCCAGGTGCGACCAGAGCGTGGCGGTGCGCGGGGTGAGCAGTTGCCCGGTGGTCAGGTTGACGATCCGCTCGATCCGGGGCGGCAGATCCTCGTCGCGCTGCGCCCGCAGCGTGAGCTGGACGTGGTCGCCGGGGTGCAGCGCGCTCTGCGGCAGGTGGCCGTGCAGCTCGACCTCGACCAGCCGGCCGGCGGCGTCGCGGACCCGGACCGGGGTGACCAGGAACTCCGGCCCCTTCTTCAGCTCCTTGAAGCTGCGCCGGGCCCCGCCGCCACCGCTGCTGAGCAACGCGCGCACCACCTTCAGCAGCAGCCCCACCACCCCCGCGGCGGTCAGCACCGCGACCAGCGCCGGCTGCCCGACCCGTACCTCCCGGGCGTAGCCCTCCATCAACCGGACGAGACGTCCGGTGACGACGCGCTCCGCCGGGTGGACGACGCGACGGGTATGCAGCTCCGTGTCCATGTTCACCACCGAGAGTTCCGATCCGTGCACAGATGGTATCGACCCGTGGAGTTGAACGACGTGAATGAACACCGGTCACGCCCGGGCGGCCGGCAGGTGAACTCCGCCGGGGCGCGGGTATGCGTGCGGCCGAGCCGGAAAGGGGTCGAGCATGCAGCTGTCCTTCCTGCGCCCGCTCTACAACCGTCCCGGGCCCTGGTGCTCGGTGTACATGGACGCCTCCCGCGACACCCAGGACGCGCGAGCGCAGGTCGACCTGCGCTGGCGGGCCCTCAAGGGCGATTTGCTGAGCCAGGGCGCCGACCCGGTCACCGTCGAGGCGGTGGAGGAGGTCGTCCGCCGGCACCAGCCGATGCCCGGCGACTACGGGATCGCCGTGTTCGCCACCCGGGGCCGCGTGGTGCTCACCGAGTACCTGTCCGCGCCGCCGCTGCGTGACCTGGCGAGCTGGTCGGCGCTGCCGCACACCATGCCGCTCGTGGCCCAGCGCGGCGAACAGGTGGCCTGGGTGCGGGTCCTGGCCGACCGTACCGGCGCGGACGCGATGGCGGTCAGCGCCGGCGGCGTGCCGCGCCGCGCCCACGTCACCGGCGGACAGAGCCGGCAGCTGCGGCGCGTACAGCCGGGCGGCTGGTCACAGTCCCGCTACCAGCGCGCCGCCATGGAGGCGTGGCACCAGAACGCCGGCGACGCCGCCGCGGCCACCGCAGACCTGGCCGAGCGGGTCGGCGCGGACGTCGTGGTGGTGGCCGGGGACATCCGCGCCACCGGCATGATCGCCGCCCAGCTGCCGGAACGGTGGCAGGACGTGCTGGTCCGCACCGACGCCGGCGCCCGCGACGTCGGCGCGGACGACACGCTGATGGACGACATCACGGCGCAGACCGTCGCCGAGGTCGCCGACCGGCGCGTCACCGCCGCCCTGGACCGCTTCGGCGTGCAGGAGGACGTCGGGGCCGGCCTCGACGCCGTGGTCTCCGCGCTGCAACGCAACCAGGTCGACACCATGCTCATCGTGGACGACCCGTCCGCCGACGGCGAGCTGTGGGTGGGCCCCGAGCCGACCGAGATCGCCACCGACCCGGGGCAGCTGTCGGACATGTCGGTGGCCGACCCCCAGCGGGTACGCGCCGACGCCGCGCTGCTGCGCGCGCTGATCGGCACCGACGCGGACCTGACGGTGCTCGCGCCCGAGGAGGCGCCGGAGCTGACCGACGGGGTCGGCGCGGTGCTGCGCTACGTCGACGCGAGCACGCCCGGGCGGGGTAATGGCTGAGCGCATCGTCGCCGACCTGGTGGTCGAACGCCTGCGGGCCTGGCGGGTGCCGCGGGTCTTCGGCTGTCCGGGCGCGGCGATCGCCCCGCTCGTGGGCGCGCTCGACGACGCGGGCGGGGACCCGGCGTTCGTCCCCGCCCGGCACGAGGAGACCGCTTCGTACATGGCCACCGGGCACGCGAAGTTCACCGGCGGCGTCGGGGTGTGCCTGGCCACCCAGGGGCCCAGCGCGGTGCACCTGCTCAACGGGCTCTACGACGCCAAGCTGGACAGCAAGCCGGTCGTCGCGATCGTCGGCGAGGACGTCACCGGCCCGCTCGGCGGCGCGCACGAGGAGATCGGGCTGAGCCGGCTCTTCGGCGACGTGTGCAACCAGTTCGTCCGCTACGGCCGCCGCCCGGAGCAGGTGCCGGCGCTGCTGGACCAGGCGTTCCGTACCGCCGCCGCGACGCGCAGCCCGACCTGCGTGGTGCTGCCGCGCGCGTTGCAGGTCACCGCCGTACCGGACCTGCTGCCGCAGACCGCCGGAGTGGTCACCGCGACGCCCGGCGAGCCGCTGGCCCGGGTGCTGCCGCACGACGCCGACCTGGACGCCGCCGCCTCGCTGCTGGGCAGCGGGCAGCGGGTGGCGATGCTCGTCGGCCAGGGCGCGCACGGCGCGGCCGAGGAGATCGTCGCGCTCGCCGACCGGCTCGGCGCGGGCGTGGCCACGTCGCTGCTGGGCAAGCCGGTGCTGGACGAGCGGCTGCCGTTCCACACCGGCGTGCTCGGCGAGGTCGGCACCACCGCCGCCGCGCAGCTCATGGGCGGCTGCGACACGCTGCTGATGATCGGCACCAACGATCCGTGGACCGACTGGTTCCCGATGCCCGGCCAGGTACGCACCATCCAGATCGACATCGACGGCCGGCGCGTCGGCACCCGCTACCCGGTGGACGTGCCGCTCGTCGGCGACACCGCCGAGACGCTGCGGGCACTGCTGACCCGGGTGCCCGACCAGCCCCACCGCGAGTGGCGCGGCATGGTGGAGAAGATGGTGGACCGGTGGCGGGAGACCGCCGCCGAGCGGGCCGCCACGCCCGCCGAGCCGGTCAACCCGCGGCTGGTGCTCCACGAGCTGTCCGCCCGGCTGCCCCGGCACGCCTCCGTCGCCGTCGACGTCGGCTCGGTCGTCTACTGGTACGCCCGGCACCTGGAGCTGCCACCGGGGGTGCAGGCGCGGCTGTGCGGCACGCTCGGCTCGATGGGCTGCGCGCTGCCGTACGCGGTCGCGGCCAAGCTGGCCCGCCCGGACGAGCCGGTGATCGCGCTGCTCGGCGACGGCGCGATGCAGCTCAACGGCCTGGCCGAGCTGATCACGGTGGCACACCACTGGACGCGGTGGCGCGATCCCCGGCTGATCGTGCTGGTGCTGAACAACCGGGACCAGTCCGGGGTGGGCGGCGGGCGTACGCCCGGGGGACGACGCTCCGACGTGCCGTACGCCGGGTGGGCGCGCCTGCTCGGGCTGCACGGCGTACGGGTGGACCGGCCGGACCTGGTCGGCGCCGCCTGGGACGAGGTGCTCGCGGCCGACCGGCCCGCCGTGCTGGAGGCGGTGGTGGATCCGTCCACGCCGCTCGACGTGCCCGAGCCGGCGCTGGCCGACCTGCGCGGCCTGGTCGCCGACGGGGACGCCGCCCGCCGGGTGCGGGAACGGGTGATCCAGACCGAGGCCATCGCGGCCGACGAGATCGTCTAGCGGCATCCGGGCGGCCCGCCCTCTCTTCCCTCGCGATCTTGCAGTTCCGGCCCCCTGAGTGCCCGCTTCAGAACGGTTTTCCGGGGGCCGAAGTGCAAGATCGCGGGGGAGGTGGCAGGGGGGCAGCGCTCGCGGTCGCCGGGCGGCCCGGAGACGTCTCGATACTCGGGCGTGACCAGCGCGAAGTCGTTGCGTTCCCGCGGCGGTCCGTCCCGGTACGGGGTGATGGTCGCCGCCGGGGTGCTCCCGTCGTCGGGCATGCGCCGTGCAGTGCCCGTCCCGGTCCGGCCCATACCCGCCCGTGACGGCGGGCGCGCGGCGCGACGGCGTACCTGGGTGCCGCGGGCGGTGCGGCCACCGGGCGGGCCTTGGTCCTGCCCCGTGGGGAGATGCCCCGTTTAGACCCCAGAGGGACGGGAAGCCGGGCCGCGTGGTGAGCGAACGAGTCGAACGGGCCGGCGGCGCGGGACTGCCCGCCGAGCGGGTGGTGGCGGCCGGCAGCGCCGCCCGGACCCTGGTCGCCGCGACCGCCCGGGCGCTGCGCGGCGACGACTGCGGCGACCTCGGCCACCCGGGCGCGCTGTCGCGCCTCGGTGGCGCGCCCGAGCCGGTACGCCGGGCCGCCGCGTCGCGGGCCGCCGGGCGGGCCGCGCTCACCGCCGCCCAGATCGCCGCCGTGGACGCCGAGCGGGTGGCCGGATGGTTCACCGGACAGTACCCGGACCGGCGCTGGCCCGGCGTGGTGCTCGGTTCACCGCACGGCGCCGCCGCCCACCTCGCGGTGGCGCTCGGCGTGCCGTGGTTGCCGGCCGGCTTCGAGATCACCGCCCGGTGGAGCCGGGGGGCGGTGGACCGCCCGGACGCCGCGTACGCGCACGGCGCCACGCTGGCCGCCCGGCTGCTCGACGCCAATCCGCGCGTGCACGTACGCCAGGTGCACTGCCCGGCGAGCCGGGGCGCGGCGGCGGGCGCGGTGGTGACGTTCGCGGTGCGCTGGCGCACGCTGCCGAAGGCGTACGCGCGTTTCCTGGCCGACCGGCTGGAACCGGCCGCGCCGGTGCTGCTGCTGCACGACGCCCGCACCTGGCCGGTGCGCGACGGCGGCGACGGGCACAGCTTCCAGACCGGCTGCCCGGCCGGCGGGCTGGACCCGGTCGACTTCCACCCGGACGCCCGCGCGCTGGGTCAGGTGCTGCGCGCCGCCGGCGGGGACGAGTCGCGCTGGGTCACGCCGGAGGTCACTGTCGCGGGCGCGTTCGCCGAGCACGGTGTGGAGTCCGGTTTCGAGCACGACGCCCGGTCTGCGGGGGACCGGCACGGGCACCCGCTGCACCGGGTCGTGGTGCCGCAGCCGGACGCGCTGAGCGCGGTGACCGCCGACCTGTACCGGCGCTGGCTGCGGCGGGCCGGCAAGACCGGGGACCGGCTGGTGGTGGAGTGCGGGCGGCTGCTCGATCCGGGGCAGGTGCTGCGGGCCGGCCTGGTGCCCTACTGGTGCGAGAACGCCACCGCGCGCCGGGTCGCCGGCGTCGAGTGGTGGCTGGCCGGCAGCGAGCCGTTCAGCTCGGTGGACGTGCTGCCCGAGCCGCCCGGCCTGCGCTCGCCCGCGCACGCGGGCCTGCCCCAGTGGCTGGCGGTGGCCGGTTTCGGGCGCAAGCGGCGGGCCCTGGACCGGGGTGCCGCCCGCGGCTACCCGGTCGCCTCGGTACCCACCCGACGTGCCACGGAGGTGTTGCGCAACCAGCCCTGCGACCTGCCCACGCCGCCGCCGCTGCGGGCGGCCGAGGCCCTCACCGCGCTGCGTGACGCGGGCGCGCACCAGGGCCTGCTGGTCTGCTGAACCGCCGCCGGGACCGGCTGCCGGGCAACCTGGCGAAACTTCCTCGCGATCCTGCGGTCCGTGATTGAGTACCTACGGAGCGGGAAGACCGCTCGCCGCGGAACGGCCCACGACGCCGTGCGGCGGACGGCCACCGCCTTCGACGTACTCCGTCACGTAACCCAACTTCCTCACCCGGTGCGTGGTCCGACCACGCGCACGACCGGTTACGACCGGGCGGGGACCTTCGGCGAGGGGGGCGCGGATGTTCGGACAGACCACCACACCCACACCACCGACCACCGACCGGGGTCTGGAGGACCTGGACGCCGCGGCGCTCGCGTACGCGGCCCGGATCGAGGGACTGCCACCGGAACGGCGGCAGGAGGCGCGGGACGACCTGGTCCGGTTCGCGCTGCCGTTCGCCGGCCGGCTGGCCCGGCGCTACCGGGGACGCGGCGAGCCGCTGGAGGACCTGGAACAGGTGGCCCGTCTCGGGCTGGTCAACGCCGTCGACAGGTACGACCCGGAACGGGGCTCGTTCACCGCGTACGCGGCGATCACCATTGTCGGCGAGATCAAACGGCACTTCCGTGACCGCACCTGGGGCGTGCACGTGCCGCGCCGGTTGCGCGACCTGATCCTCGAGGTCGGGCAGGCCACGGCGACGCTCACCAGCGAGCTGTCCCGCGCCCCCACGGTGGCGGAGCTGTCCGCCCGGCTGGAGACGCCGGAGGAGGAGATCCTCGCCGCGCTGGAGTCGGCCGCCGGCTACAGCCCGGCGTCGCTGAACGCGCCGGTCGGCGGGGAGAGCTCGGCCGAGTTCGGTGACCTGGTCGGCGAGTCCGACCACGCGCTGGAGTCGGTGGACGACCGGGTCACGGTCAGCGGCCTGCTGCACCGGCTGCCCTGGCGGGAGCGCCGCATCCTGGCGATGCGCTTCTACGGCAACCAGACCCAGGCGGAGATCGCCGCCCGGTTCGGCATCTCGCAGATGCACGTGTCCCGGCTGCTGTCGCGGGCGCTGACCTGGCTGCGCCAGGCGATGCTGGCCGAGGCGCCGCCGCCCTGGCAGAACGGCGCCGCCGAGGCCGAGCCGGCGAAGGCCCGCATCTCGGTGAAGCAGAACGGCGACCGGGTGGTCGTCGAGGTCGGCGGCGAGGTCGACCGGGCCGGCGCGGACCAGCTGCGCCGGGCCGTGCTCAAGGCGGTCACCGGGCAGCCCCGCGAGGTGGTGGTGGACCTGGTCGGCGCGGGTGGCTTCGACGCCGGCGGGATCGCCGCGCTGATGGCCGGGCGGGACGCCGCCGCGCGTACCGGGGTGCCGCTGCGGCTGACCCGGGTGCAGCCGGCGGTGCGCCGCTCGCTGACCGCTGCCGGACTGCCGGCCGCCGACTGACCCGCCGCACGCACGTACCGCGCCGGCTCCCACCACGGGAGCCGGCGCGCGGCGTACGCGACGGGGGCCGGCGCCCGCACGGCACCGGCCCCCGTCCGGTGTCTCAGTTCTCCGGGGTGTCCCCGTGCCCGCGCGGGTGCCGCCACCTGTCGTTGGGCTGGTCGTCGCGCTCGGCGTTGAGCGCGCTGTCCTCCGGCTCGTCGGTCTCCTCGAAGCTGGGCCGGCGTACCTCCTCCGGCACCGGCACCTCCACCGGCCGGGCGCCGGACTGCGGAGCGGGCTGGTAGTCCACCGCCTCGGGCGCCCCGTACGCGCCGCCGGCCGACGGGGACTCCGGCAGGTGCCGCTCGTGGCGCAGCTCCTCGCGGAAGCTCTGCGGCGGCTTGGTGGTGCGCTGCGGCAGGTCGCGGCCCAGGTCGGAGACGAGCGGGCCGTACTTGAGGTCGAACGCCGGCCGCTCGGAGCGGATGCGCGGCATCCGGTCGAAGTTGCGCAGCGGTGGCGGGCACGTGGTGGCCCACTCCAGCGAGTTGCCGAAACCCCACGGGTCGTCCACGGTGACCATCGCGCCGTACCGCCACGACTTCCAGATGTTCCAGATCACGAACAGGGTGGACGCGCCGAGGACGAACGAGCCGATGCTGGAGATCGTGTTCAGCGTGGTGAAGCCGTCACCGGGCAGGTAGTCGGCGTACCGGCGGGGCATGCCTTCGTTGCCGAGCCAGTGCTGCACCAGGAACGTGGCGTGGAAGCCGACGAACATGGTCCAGAAGTGCATCTTGCCCAGCCGCTCGTCGAGCAGCCGCCCGGTCATCTTCGGGAACCAGAAGTAGAGCCCGCCGAACGCGGCGAACACGATGGTCCCGAACATCACGTAGTGGAAGTGCGCCACCACGAAGTAGCTGTCGGTGACCTGCCAGTCCAGCGGCGGGCTGGCCAGCAGCACCCCGGTCAGGCCGCCGAGCAGGAACGTCACCAGGAAGCCGACGGCGAACAGCATCGGCGTCTCGAACGTGATCTGTCCCTTCCACATGGTGCCGATCCAGTTGAAGAACTTCACGCCGGTCGGCACCGCGATCAGGAAGCTCAGGATGCTGAAGAACGGCAGCAGCACCTGCCCGGTGGCGAACATGTGGTGCGCCCAGACCGTCATCGACAGCACCGTGATGGCGATGGTGGCCAGCACCAGGCCGGTGTAGCCGAAGATCGGCTTGCGGGAGAACACCGGAATGATCTCGGTGATGATGCCGAAGAACGGCAGCGCGATGATGTAGACCTCGGGATGGCCGAAGAACCAGAACAGGTGCTGCCACAGCATCGGCCCGCCGGTCGTCGAGTCGTACACGTGCGAGTGCAGGAGCCGGTCCGAGGCCAGCGCCATCAGCGCGGCCGCCAGCAGCGGGAACACGAAGATCACCAGCACGCTGGTGAGCAGCGCGTTCCAGGTGAAGATCGGCATCCGGAACATGGTCATGCCCGGGGCCCGCAGCGTCACGATCGTGGTGATCAGGTTGACCGCGCCGAGGATCGTGCCCAGGCCGGACACGGCCAGGCCGACCACCCACAGGTTCCCGCCGACGCCGGGGGAGTGCTGCGCGGTGCTCAACGGCGTGTACGCGGTCCAGCCGAAGTCCGCCGCGCCGGCCGGGGTGGCGAACCCGCCCACGACCATCAGCGCGCCCAGGAAGTAGAGCCAGTACGCGAACGCGTTCAGCCGGGGGAACGCCACGTCGGCGGCGCCGATCTGCAGCGGCACCAGGTAGTTGGCGAACCCGAAGAACAGCGGCGTCGCGAACAGCAGCAGCATGACCGTGCCGTGCATGGTGAACATCTGGTTGTACTGCTCCGGGGAGACGATCTGCATCCCCGGCCGGGCCAGCTCCGCCCGGATGACCAGCGCCAGGATCCCGCCGACGATGAAGTACGCGAACGACGTGATCAGATAGAGCAGGCCGATCTGCTTGGCGTCGGTGGTGCGCAGCAACCGCCACAGCGCGTTGCCCTTCACCGCTTCCCGTACGGGCCCGGGGAAGCCCCCGAACCGGGCCGGCGCGAGGATCGCGGGCCCCCGGTCTCGTGCCGGTTCCGTGACTACCCGCTTGGGCATGGCATCTCACCCCGTGTGACGACAGACAGGACGGGCGGGCGTACCCGGCCCTCTGCCCATGTAACCAGGCGAGAGCGGAGAATTCGGTCAATTAGCGGGGAGCATGGCCCAGACGACCTTGCCGGCGCCGACCGGGGTGCTGCCCCAGCGCTGGGTCAGCTCCCGCACCAGCATCAGCCCGCGGCCCCCCTCGGCGCGCGGGTCGCGGCTGGTCGCGGCGCGCGCGTCGGCCGGGCTGCCGTCCATCACCGCCACCCGCAGGTACGGCCGGCGCAGCGTCAGCGTCACCTGCATCGGGGTGCCGGCGTGCCGCACCACGTTGCCGACCAGCTCGCTGAGCACCAGCGAGGCCGGGCCGGCCAGCTCCGGCACGTTCCACCTGCCGCACGCCTCGGTGACCAGCTCCCGGGCCCGCCGGCAGGCCCCGGCCACCGGCTCCAGCCGCGCCCGCAGCCGGGGCGCCGAATCCGCGCCGGCCAGCGCCGCCGCCTCGGCGCAGTCCCGGCGCACCGGCACCACCCGGCAGGCGGTGGTCTCGTTCAGCCAGGCCGCCGTCTCGGCGCAGGGCGCGGCGAGCACCATCGGCACCGCCGGCCAGTCGGCTGCGCGCCGCGCGGCGGCGGCGAAGACGGACAGCGCCAGCGGCTCGCCGACCTCGATCTCCTCCAGGTCGACCACCAGGGCGTCCGGCTGCGCGGCGAGGCACCGGTCCAGCACCTCGTGCACCGCGCGCATCGTGCCCAGGTCGAGCGCGCCGGCCAGCCGTACGACAGTGACCGGCGACTCGTCGCGGACCTCGCACCTGATCCGGGTCACCATCGCCGTCCTCGTTTCCGTTTCGTCGGGGAGGGTCGCCCGGCCGCGGCGGTCGCCGCCTCCCGCAGCCGGAGGACTACGGACGTACCCGGGCCCCCGGCCCCCGAAACCGGGCATCCGGGCCGCCGGGGCGCAGGTCAGCGGCGGTCGCCGCGTCGCGACGCGAGCAGCCCCAGGACCAGCATGGCGGCGCCCAGCAGCAGGTGCAGCCAGGCGTCGGCGCGGTTGACCGCCAGCACGTTCGCCGCGTCGCGCCGGTCGACCGCCAGGCCGGTGAGCCACAGCGCCAGGTAGACCGCCCCGGCGCCGACCAGGAACGCGCGGGCCCCGGCGACGGTACGGGCCAGCGCCAGCCCGGCCACCCCGAGGACCAGGTGCACCAGGTTGTGCACGACCGAGACCTGGAACAGCCCCAGCAGCCGGGCGCCCGACCCCGGGCCGGCGAAGCGCAGATCCGCGTAGTCGCTGGTGATGCCGGGCACGAAGCCCAGCGCGCCGAGCAGCAGCAGGAGCACGGCGAACCCGGAGGCGATCCGGCGCACCGGCGCCCGGCCGTCGGCCGGGTTGCGGCGCGCCCGGGAGTGCGCCATCGAGTTCGTCACGCCGGCCTCCTCGCCACGCGGGGAGCGACGGTTTCCCGGGCCCGGCGCGGGCAAACGCCGGGCCGGTGGCGTACGTCAGGCGGGCTGCAACGGCTGCGCCGCGCCCTGGCGGACCCGCTCGTACAGCTCCAGGTAGCGCTGCGCCATCCGGGCCGGGGTGAACCGGCGCGCCGCCTCGCGCCGGCACTCGTCCGGCTCCAGGCCGCCGGCGGCGAGAACCAGGTCGCCCAGTTCCTCCTCGACGCCGGTGAGCAGGCCGGTGCGGCCGTGCTCGACCAGCTCCGGCAGACAGCCCCGGGCGGTGGCCACCACCGGCGTGCCCAACGCCAGCGACTCGACCACAGCGGTGCCGCCCGGCTCCTCCCAGCGCAGCGGGAACAGCGACGCCCGCGCCGAGGCGACCAGGTCGTCGCGGTCCCGCCCGGCCACCGTGCCGACCCAGCGCACCCGGTCGCCGTCGACGTACGGCGCGACGTGGTCGTGGAAGAAGCGCACGTCCGGGTTCTGCCGCGCCTCGTCGCCGGCCGCGGCGAGATCCTCCGGCCGGTGGTACGGCCCGACCGGCCCGGCCAGCACCAGCGGGAAACCGGCCTCGTGGGCCAGCCGCGCGCCCAGGTCCCGCCCCTTGCCCGGGTTGATCCGGCCGAGGATCACCACGTGGTCGCCCTTCGCCACCGAGGCTTGCCGGTCCGCGTCCACCGCGAGCGGGGTGGACAGGTGCACGTGCCCCACCGAGTGCGCGCGCAGCGCCTCCGGCGCGCGCGCCAGCTGCGACGCGGACACCCCGTTGACCCGCACCCGGTCGCCGCCGTCGAGGTTGCCGTACAGCTCGGGGTGCTTGGCCAGGTCCCAGTGCAACGTGTGCAGCGCGGGCGGGGCGTCCGGGCCCATCGCCGCGAGCGTGGCCAGCCCGACCGCCTCCACGTGGTCGTGCACCAGGTCGATGTCGTCGCGGGCGTGCAGCGCCCGCACCACCCCGGACAGGTGCGCCTGGGACACGCCGCAGACCTGGTTGTACGGCCGTTGCAGCGCGTGGAACTGGCCGTCCGGGAAGACCGCGATCTTCTCGTCCACCGGCAGCGTGCTGCTCTCCACCGAGGCCAGCACCACCCGTACGCCCAGCCGGCGCAGCTCCGGCACGAGCGTGGCCACCACGTTCTCGATCCCGCCGTAGCCGGGCGGCGGCACGGACAGCCACGGACCGGCGTTCATCAGCACGGTGAGCGTCATGCGTTGTTCCTCCTCGCGCTCACGCGGCCGCGACCCGGCGGCGGCGCGGGATGCGGTGCCGCAGTTGCGCCAGCGGCGGGCGCTCCTGCACCGACACGTCGTTGACCACGACCTCGCGGTCCAGGTTGGGCAGCGCCTCCGAGCCGCCGCGGCGGAACTGGGTCAGCAGCGCGCCCGGCATCACCCCGGGCGCCGCCCAGCCGCGCCGTTGCAGCCGCGACCAGGCGGTCAGCATGATCTGCGCGGACATCCGGCCCAGCGCCGCGGTGTCCTGGTGCCGGTGCTTGCGCTCGCCCAGGTCGACCTGGGCCAGCGCGTCCAGCCCGACCAGCTCCAGCAGGTCGATGAGCATGGCCGTCTCCACCCCGTACCCGGTGACGAACGGCACCCGCTCCAGCACCCGGCGGCGACCGGCGTACTCGCCCGCGAGCGGCTGCACGAAGCCGGCCAGCTCCGGCCAGAACAGGTTGAGCAGCGGCCGGGCCATCAGCTCCGTCACCCGGCCGCCGCCGTCGGGCTCCACGCTCGTGGCGCCGACCAGCGGCCGGTGGTAGAAGCCCTTGACGAAGTCCACGCTCGGATCGGTGAGCAACGGCCCGAGCAGCCCGGTCACGAAGTGTGGCCGGAACTCGCGCAGGTCGGCGTCGACGAACGCGACCACGTCCCCCTCGGCCGCCGCCAGCCCGGCCCAGAGCGCGTCGCCCTTGCCGGTCAGCCGGGGCAGCCCGCGCGTCATCGCGTCCTGGCTGACCACCTCGGCGCCGGCCGCGCGCGCCACCTGCGCGGTCCGGTCGGTGGACCGGGAGTCGACCACGATCAGTTCGTCGACCAGCTGCACCCGGTCCATCAGGTGCTCCCGGACCGTCGCCACGATCGCGCCGACTGTGGCCTCCTCGTTGCGTGCCGGCAGCACCACGCTGACCCGGCTGTTTCCCTTTGCCCGGACCAGTCGCTGCGCCGGCCAGTCGGCGGCGGTGCTGGTGCGGTACGTGGCCCACGCCTCCACCACAGGTGAGACGGTCGAATCTGATTCCCGCACGGGCACCCCCATTAGTGGTGGAATCGCGAACCATGGTTTTCCCAATCCCGCATCCGCGCTAACCGGATCTTGCCTGACAACCTGATCACCAGGTGCGTACCGGGCGGTTCCGGGCAGATGAACGTTGCGTTGCGCCCCTCGGCGGCGTTTCGGGCGCGGCCGCCGCGGGGAGTGGTGACCGCAGTCTTCCAGTCGTGGCGAGAGGGTTGGTCGGATGCGTACCTGCCGGGTGGGTCTGGTCGGAGCCGGCGGGGTGGCGCAACGCCACGCCCGGGTGCTCACCGGCTTCGAGGACGTGGAGCTGCTCGGCGTGACCGACGTCGCGCCGGACGCGGCGGAGGCGCTCGCCGGCACGTACGGCGGCCGGGTGTTCCGCGACGTGGAGGAGCTGCTCGCGGCCGGACCGGACGCGGTGTACGTGTGCGTGCCGCCGTTCGCCCACGGCCCGGTCGAGGAGGCGGTGGTCGCCGCCGGGGTGCCGATGTTCGTGGAGAAGCCGGTGGCGCTGGACCTGGAGACCGCCGAGCGGGTCGCGGCGCTGGTGGAGCAGCGCGGGCTGCTCACCGGCGTCGGGCACCACTGGCGCTACCTGCACGTGGTGGCGGAGGCGCGGCGGCTGCTCGCCGGCCGCCCGGTGCGGATGGTCAACGGCGCCTGGCTGGACAAGGTGCCGCCGGTGGCCTGGTGGGCGCGGCGGGACCGCTCCGGCGGCCCGGTGGTCGAGCAGGCCGCGCACGTGCTGGACCTGGTCCGGCTGCTGGCCGGCGAGGCGGTCGAGGTGAGCGCGTACGGCGACGGCAGCCCGCCGCCGGTCGACGGCGCCGACATCGACTCGGTGACCGCGGCCACGCTGCGCTTCGGCTCCGGCGCGGTCGGCACGCTCGCCGCGTCGTGCGTGCTGGGCTGGAAGCACCGGGCCGGCGTGGAGATCCTCGCCGACGGGCTGGCGCTGTGGCTGGCCGAGGACGGCCTGACCGTCCGGGACGGCGACGGCGAGCGGCACCTGCCCGCCGACCCGGACGGCGCGCGGATCGCCGTCGACCGGGCCTTCGTCGACGCCGTTCGTGGTCTCGGCGACGACGTCCGGGTGCCGTACGCCGAGGCGCTGCGCACCCACCGGCTGGCGCTCGCGGTGGCCGAGTCGGCGCGTACCGGCCGGCCGGTGGCGCTGCCCACCGGGCCGGCGTCGCGGCTGACCGCGCCGGTCGTGGACGCGGGGGTGGGCGTCGATGCGTGACCGGGTGGTGGTGGTCGGCGGCCCGGGCCGGGTCGAGCTGGCCGAACTGGACGCGCCGGAGCTGCGCGAGGGCACGTTCCGGGTGGAGACGCTCTACAGCGGCGTGTCCGCCGGCACCGAGCTGAGCTTCGTCAAGGGCACCAACCCGTACCTGCACGTCACCTGGGACGCCGCGCTCGGACTGTTCCGGCCCGGCGGGGCGAGCACGCCGTACCCGGTGACCCGGCTCGGCTACATGCAGGTCGGGCGGGTGGTGGAGAGCCGTACCCCGGCCGTCGCGGTGGGTGAGGTCGGGGCCATGACGTACGGGCACCGCAGCGGCTGGGTCGCCGACCCGCTCACCGAGCGGTTCGTGCCGCTGCCCGACGACCTGGACCCGCTGCTCGGCGTGTACGTCGCGCACATGGGCCCGATCTGCGCCAACGGGCTGCTGCACGCCGCCGCCGACCTGTGCGGCGCCGACGTGCGCAAGCTCGGCGACGGCGTACGCGGTCGCCGGGTGGCGGTGGTCGGCGGCGGCGTGGTGGCGCTGCTGACCGCGCTGTTCGCCCGCCGCCACGGCGCCGCCTCGGTGGTCGTGGTCGACCCGACGCCGGCCCGGCGGCAGGTGGCCGAGGCGCTCGGCCTGGACACGCTCGACCCGGACGCGGACGACCCGGCGGTGGTGCTCAAGACCCGGTGGAACCACGCGGCCGGGGACCGGGGCGCGGACGTGGTCTTCCAGTGCCGCGGCCAGGACTGGGCGCTGCAACTCGCGCTGCGCCTGCTGCGACCGCAGGGCACGGTGGTCGACCTGGCGTTCTACCAGGCCGGTGCGGACGCGGTCCGCCTCGGCGAGGAGTTCCATCACAACGGGCTGTCGCTGCGGTGCGCGCAGATCGGCCGGGTGCCGCGCGGCCTGGCCCCCACCTGGGACCGCGAGCGGTTGTCCGCGGAGACGGTGGAGCTGCTGCGCCAGTACGGCGACATGATCCGCAAGCACCTGATCTCGGCAGTTGTCCCCCTGGACGAGGCCCCCGCCCTGCTGACCGACCTGGCCCAACGCCGCCGCACCGAACTCCAGGTGGTCCTGACCCCCTGACCCCATTTCCAGGGCGTCGATCATGAGGTTGGCGGCGACAAAACGGGCACCGGACGCCGCCAACCTCATGATCGACGGAAGCGGACGGGGCGGGCGGAACCCGGCGCGCGGCGGGCGGGGGTCACAATCGGCTCCGGTTCGCGTACCGTTGCCGCTCATGGGTGTGTCGCAACGGTTGAAGACCAGGTTCCGCCGGTTCCTCCAGCGCCCGGGGACGACTGTCGACCTGGCTCCGCTGGAGAAGCTGCTGCCGGCGATCGAGGCGCGCGAGGCTGACCTGGAGAAGCTCTCCGACGCCGAGCTGACCGAGGCCGCCGGCCAGGCGTCGGGGTACGAGGAGATCTGCGCGATCGGGCGCGAGGCGGCCCGGCGCGGGCTCGACCAGCGCCCCTACGACGTGCAGCTGCTCGGCGCGATGGCGCTGCTGTCCGGCAAGGTCGCCGAGATGGCCACCGGTGAGGGCAAGACGCTCACCGCGACCGTCGCCGCGTACGGCCACGTGCGGCTGGGCAACGGCCCGGTGCACGTGCTCACCGTCAACGACTACCTGGCCCGCCGCGACGCCGAGTGGATGACGCCGGTCTACGACCTGCTCGGGCTCAGCGTCGGCTGGGTCAACGAGGCGTCCACGCCCGACGAGCGGCGCGCCGCGTACGCCTGCGACGTCACCTACGTCTCGGTCAGCGAGGCCGGCTTCGACTTCCTGCGCGACCAGCTCGTCACCGACCTGGCCGACCGGGTGCAGCCGCCGCTGAAGACCGCGATCGTGGACGAGGCCGACTCGATCCTGATCGACGAGGCCCGGGTGCCGATGGTGCTGGCCGGGGCGGTCGGCGGCGAGCAGGACCCGGTGCACGCCGCCGCCGCGCTCGTACGCGGGCTGCGCAAGGGCAAGCACTACACGGTCGCCGAGGACGGCCGCAGCGTCGCCTTCACCTCGGTCGGCCTGGCCACCGTCGAGGCCAAGCTCGGCGGCATCGACCTGTACGACGAGGAGCACGTCGGGCAGCTCTCCGCGGTGAACGTGGCGCTGCACGCGCACGCCCTGCTGCACCGCGACGTGGACTACATCGTCCGGGACGACTCGGTCGAGCTGATCGACGAGATGCGCGGCCGGGTCGCCCAGCGCCGCCGCTGGCCCGACGGGCTGCAGGCCGCGGTCGAGGCGAAGGAGGGCCTGGACGCCACCGCCGAGGGCGAGGTGCTGGGCACGATCACCGTGCAGGCGTACATCGCGCTCTACCCGACGGTCTGCGGGATGACAGCGACCGCGGTGCTCGTCGGCGACCAGCTCCGCGAGTTCTTCGGCCTCGAGGTCGCGGTGATCCCGCCGAACACCCCCTGCGTCCGCGAGGACGAGCCGGACCGCATCTACGCCACCCGCGCCGAGAAGGAGGAGGCGCTGGTCGACGAGATCACGCGCTGCCACGAGGCGGGGCGGCCGGTGCTGGTCGGCACGCTCGACGTCAAGGAGTCCGAGGGGCTGGCCGCCGCGCTGAACGCCGCCGGCGTGTCGTGCGTGGTGCTCAACGCCAAGAACGACGACGAGGAGGCCGGGATCATCGCGGAGGCCGGCGCGTACGGCGCGGTGACGGTCTCCACGCAGATGGCCGGCCGGGGCGTCGACATCCGGCTGGGCGGCAGCGACCAGGCCGACCGGGACCGGGTGGCCGAGCTGGGCGGTCTCTACGTGATCGGCAGCGGCCGGCACGACAGCCGCCGGGTCGACGACCAGCTCCGCGGCCGGGCCGGGCGGCAGGGCGACCCGGGCGGGTCGGTGTTCTTCGTCAGCCTGGAGGACGACCTGGTGGTCCGGCACGCCGGCGACACCGTGCCGGCCTCGCCCCGGATGAACGCCGACGGCCTGGTCACCGACCCGCAGGTCGACTACGCGGTGGAGCACGCCCAGCGCGTCGCCGAGGGCGTCAACCACGAGATCCACCGCAACACGTGGCGCTACAGCCAGGTGATCGAGCAGCAGCGCAAGGCGCTCGCCGAGCGCCGGGAGCGGCTGCTGACCAGCGACATCGCCGCGCTGATGCTGCTGGAGCGGGTGCCGGAGAAGGCCGGCGAGATGGACGAGGACCTGCTCGCCGACGTGGCCCGCAAGATCGCCCTCTACCACCTGGACCGGCTCTGGGCCGACCACCTGGCCGAGCTGTCCGAGGTCCGCGAGGGCGTGCACCTGCGGGCGCTGGGCCGGCTCGACCCGCTCGACGAGTTCCACCGCAGCGCGGTGCCGGCGTTCAACGCGCTGGTGCCAGAGATCGAGACGCGGACCGTGGCCACGTTCGAGGAGACCGAGTTCGACGAGGGCTGGGAGCCGGACTCGTCGAAGCTGGTGCGGCCGAGCGCCACCTGGACGTACCTCGTGCACGACAACCCGTTCGGCTCGGAGCTGGACCGGCTGATCGCCTCGGTGGGCCGGCGGCTCATCTCCGGGTCGCGCTGACCCGCGCGGAAAGGCCCTTCCCGGCGCGACCGGGAGGGGCCTTTTTGCGCGGTTTCGCCCGCGGTCTGGGAGGGTAGTAGGCCGAGGCCCGGCCACAGGAGGGACGGACATGGGACAGGCAACGGCGCCGAGCGGGGACATCGGGTGGACGGTGGAGGCCACGGCCCGGTGAACCTCGACACGCGCCAACCCATGATCGACAACCTTGGTGTGCTGGAGACCGCCGCGCTGCTGCGCGAGCTGACCGCCGGACTGATCGGCGCGGCCGGGTTCGACGAGGCGCTGGACCGCCTGGTCCGCATCGCCCGCGACGCCGTACCGGCCGTGGACAGCTGCGGCTTCACCGCGCTGCGCGCCGGTGAGCCCGCCGGCGTGGCCGCCTCCGATCCGGAGCGGGCCGAGCTGGACGACCTGCGGCACGGCCCGGACACGCCCGCGATGACCGCGATCCGCCGCCGGGAGATGATCACCGCGGGCGGGCTGTCCGGCGACCCGCGCTGGCCGGTCTGGAACGAGCGGGCCCGCGCCCTGGGGGTGCACGGGGTGATCTCCGCGCCGGTCGACATCGACGAACAGGTCATCGGCGCGATCAACCTCTACGCCGACTCGCCCGACGCGCTGACGCCCCGGCACCAGCTCACCGCGATGCTCCTGGCCGAGCACGCCGGGCTGCTGCTGGCCGCCGCGCGCGACCGCGAGCGGGCGGCCACCCGCGCCGGTCAGCTCGACGACACGCTGCTGGCCGAGGGGGTGGTCGGGCAGGCCGTCGGCGTGATCATGACACAGCGCGGCTGTCCCGCCCCGGAGGCCCTGCGGGTGCTGCGCAGCGCGGCGTCCTCGCTGGACATCCCGCTGCGCGAGGTCGCCGAGCGGCTCGTGCTGACCGTCTCCCGGCCCCGGGACAACTGAGCGACAGTCGTTTCACCCCGCGGCGCCTCGGGTAGCACTCTGGACTGGTGAGCTGCGCGGACCTGGGGAGGAAGCGATGCAGAGCCGTCTACGGGTGCAGGGGCACCCCATCCAACCGATGCTGGTGACGTTCCCGTTCGGCCTGTTCGTCTGTGCCGCGGTCTTCGACCTGGCCGACGTGGCGGGCGGTCCGGCGTTCCTCGGTGAGGTGGGCTACTGGACCGCGGTGGCCGCGCTCGTCGCGGCCGGGCTCACCACCGTCGCCGGAATGGTCGACCTGTGGGACGTGCGGGCCGGCCGGACCAGCCGGACGGTGCTGATGTTCAACCTCGTCAACGCCGTGATGGCGGCGCTGTTCCTGCTCTCCTGCCTGATCCGGGCGAGCGCGCCGCAGCGGGGCGCGACCGGTGTCCTGCTCGCCGCGGAACTCGTGGCGCTCGCCGTCGGCGCGGTCGGCGTGGCCCTGGGCGCGCGGCTGATGCAGCAGTTCGACCGGGTCACCGAGCCGGCCGGGTTTGAGCCGTTCGCCGAGGTGCCCGCCGGTTCCACAGTCGAGATCGCCCGCCCGCGCCCGTACTGACGCCGGCCGAATTCCGTTGCCGCGGTCGGCGCGGAGCGGCAGGCTCGCGGGCATGGTCGGGACGTTCGAGGAACTGGTAGCCGAAGCCGAGGCGGCGCCGGTCGAGGGCTGGGGCTTCGACTGGCTGCGCGGCCGCGCCACCGAGGAGCGCCCGCCCTGGGGGTACGCGCGACTGGTCGGCGAGCGGATGGCCGCCGTGAAGGCGGCGCTGGACATCGACACCGGCGGGGGAGAGGTGCTGGCCGAGGTGCCCGCGCCGCCGCCGCTGCTGGTCGCCACCGAGGCGTGGCCGCCGAACGTGCCGGTGGCCCGGCGCAACCTTCGCCCGCTCGGCGCGACAGTGGTGCGGGTGGGCGACCGCCCGCCGCTGCCGTTCCGGGACGCCACGTTCGACCTGGTGGTGAGCCGTCACCCGGTGCACACCTGGTGGGACGAGGTGGCCCGGGTGCTGCGGCCCGGCGGCGCCTACCTGTCCCAGCAGATCGGCCCCGGCACGGTGCGGGAGCTGAGCGAGGCGATCCTCGGGCCGCTGCCGCCGCCGGAGCACCGCCACCCGGAGGTGGCGGTCGCCGACGCGCGGGCCGCCGGGCTGACGGTGGTCGACCTGCGCGAGGCCACGCTGCGTGCCGTCTTCCACGACATCGGCGCGGTGGTCTGGTTCCTGCGCAAGGTGGTCTGGACGGTGCCCGGCTTCACCGTCGGCCGCTACACCGACGAGCTGCGCCGCCTGGACGAGCGGATCCGCGCCGACGGACCGTTCGTCGCGTACGCCCGCCGTTTCCTCATCGAGGCGCGCCGGGGCTGAGCGGGCCGGGCCGGTGGGCGGCGGCGTGGTGCGCGGCCAGCACGTCGGCGCCGAAGTCACCGGCCGGGCGGCGCAGCACGGTGTGCGCGTGGTTGCCGTCGTCGGTGGTGTTGTCGTACTCGATCAGCAGGTCCTCGCCCTGCACCCGGTAGTAGTGCCGTCGGCCCGGCTCGACCGGCCCGGCCCAGGCGAAGTGCAGCTCGCCGCCGTCGAGCCGGTCGGCCTCCCGGGCCGCCAGTTCCGGCGGGAGCCGGTCCAGGTAGAGCGCGACCAGCCGGTCCAGCAGCGCCCGGCCGGTCGGCCGCAGCCGCCCCCGGGGTACGCCGGGCGGGTCGAGCCGGCCGGGGGCGGTGGCCCGGGTGGCGCTGATGATGTCGGTGGGCGCCTCGTCGGCGATGATCGCGGCGGACCGGCCGCCCGGACCGAGCGCGTCGAGCAGCTCGCGGGCCAGGTCCTCCTCCGGGCCGAGCGGCCGGGTCACCGGGCGGCCGGCGTGCCGGACGGTGGCCGGGTTCGCGCCGAGGAAGACCGGCGCGGGGGAGACCCGGTCGTCGGCGACGGTCATGCTCACCGACAGGTGGTGTCCCTCGAACCGCCAGGCCCAGTCGTCGTCGCGGTCCGGGTCGCCGAAGACGGCCACCCAGTAGTCGCCGCTGTGCCGTCCGCGCCGCCAGTCCTCGGCCCGGTCCAGCACCTCCTCCAGCGCCATCACGGTCATGGCCTGCGCGTACGCGGCCGGGCTGAGCGCGGTGGCGAGCAGCCGGTGGGCGGCCTTGCGGGCGTCGACGTCCAGGCCGGTGAGCGCGACGCCGGGCCGGGGCCGCGGCCGGTACTCCAGCCAGCGCCGGGCCGGCTCGTCGTCGAAGGCGTGCCGGGCGGCGTCGCGGGCCGGCTCGTCCAGCGCGGCCAGGAACGCCGCCGCGGCCGCGCGCATCTGCTCGGGTACGGGATCCTCCACCGTCTCTGTATACCGCCTGGGGCTCACTCGCGGCGCAGCAGCGCCAGCATGTCCGGCAGCTCGAAGAACCGGGCGGTCTCGACCGCCGACGGGCCGCCGTGGTCCGGGTCGGCGCCGGCGTCCAGCAGCGCGCGGACCGCCGCCTCCTGACGCCGGAACACCGCCGCGGCGAGCGCGGTCTGCCCCCTGTCGTTCACCCGGGCCGGGTCGGCGCCCCGGGCCAGCAGCGCGGCCACCGTGTCCGGGTGGGCGTGGTACGCGGCGAGGATCAGCAGCGTGTCGCCCTTGGCGTTGGTGAGGTTGACCGGCAGCCCGGCGTCCACGTTGGCGGCCAGTTCCTCGGTGGCGCCGGCCCGGGCCAGGTCGAACATCCGGTGGGCGAAGGCGATGGTCTCGTCGTCGAGTTCGTCGGGCATCCGCCCAGGCTATGGCGTCGCGGCCGGACGCGCCTGGTAGCTTGCGCAGCCGGGCACGGGAGGCGCGCGCATGGACGATCGGGTGTACGTGGGCAACGCGGCGGTGGACGGCGCGACCGACGCGGGCTGGCTGCTGGGCCACTTCAAGCCGGCCGGGGACGTGCGGCACAGCACCGACGTCGAGGTGAAGTGGGGCGTGCACCCGGCGGGGGAGAGCCGGTCCCGGTGGGCCACGGGTGAGCGACGTACCGCCCTGCTGGTGCTGATCAGCGGCGCGTTCCGGATCGAGCTGCCGGACCGCACGGTGGTGTTGCGCGCGCCCGGTGACTACGTGGTGTGGGGCCGGGGCGTGGACCACTCCTGGTACGCCGAGCGGGAGTCCACGGTGCTCACCGTCCGCTGGCCGTCGGTGCCCGGTTACAAGGTGGATCCGCCGGTCCTGCGCTGAGCCGCGAGCCGGCGTCCCAGCATCTGGTATTACCTACTTAACCGATAGGCTTTGCCGTCTAAGCTGTGCGGGTACATCCGCTCCGCACCGTGAGGACGTCCCGCCGATGACCAGCACCGCTTACGCCGATCTGCTCGCCGTCGCCGCCCGCTGGGCCGACCCGGACGGCTGGCCGGTGCCGCTGTGCTTCGACGCGTCCGAGCGGTGGTACGCCCGCCTGGACGCCGGCGACGAGCACGAGGTGTGGGCGCTGAGCTGGCTGCCCGGACAGGGCACCGGCCTGCACGACCACGGCGGCAGCGCCGGCGCGTTCCTGGTCGTGGCCGGCGTGCTCACCGAGGAGACGGTCAGCGGCGCGCGGCTGCGCCCGCACCGGCTCGCCGCCGGCGCCGGGCGGCGCTTCGGCGTACGGCACGTGCACCAGGTCACCAACCACGGCGACCAGCCCGCCGTGAGCGTGCACGTCTACCGGCCGGCGCTGACCCGGATGACCCGCTACCGCCTCGTCGCCGGCCGGCTCCGGGTCGCCGAGGTGGCCGAGGCCGGCGTGGCCTGGTGACCCACCCCCGCAACCCCGACGAACGGAAGGACGCCACGATGGCGCAGATCCCCACCACCGCAACCGAGCGCTGTCCGGCTCCGCCGCCGGGCTCGCGGGGCATCGACGAGATCCTCGCCGCCGCCCGGGCCCGCCTGCGCCGCCTCGACCCGGAGCAGGCGCACCTGGCGTGCCGGGCCGGGGCGCTGCTGGTGGACATCCGCCCGGCCGCCCAGCGCGCCGCACAGGGCACCGTGCCGGGCGCGCTCGTCGTCGAGCGCAACGTGCTGGAGTGGCGCTTCGACCCGCGCTGCGCGGCCCGGCTGCCGCAGGCGGTCGACTACGACGTGCCGGTGATCGTGCTCTGTCAGGAGGGCTACACCTCGTCGCTGGCCGCCGCCGCGCTCCAGGACATCGGCCTGCACAAGGCCACCGACGTCGTCGGCGGCTTCGCCGCCTGGCACATCGCCGGCCTGCCCACGCTCGGTCCCACCCCGCCGACCCGACCCTCGTCCGCCGCGCCCCCGGTCACCGCCGGTGGGGCGCTCCGCTGACCGTCCCGCCACACCGGCGGGGCGGGGCGACCGCCCGCACAGGAGGCTCCCATGTCCGTCGTCGCCCTCACCACCCGTCCGGCCCGATCGGGCCGCCCCGACCGGGCAGTGCCGCCCCGGCCGCGTACCGCGCCGACCGTGACCATCACCCTCGACCTGGGCGCCGGCCCACTGACGCCGGGCCTGGCCCGCCT
Organism: Micromonospora sp. HB375; assembly: GCF_017872985.1. NCBI lineage: Bacteria > Bacillati > Actinomycetota > Actinomycetes > Micromonosporales > Micromonosporaceae > Micromonospora > Micromonospora sp. HB375. The sequence goes on from NZ_JAGGJO010000001.1 coordinate 3,282,212, forward strand.
GGCCGAGCTGCTGGACGAGCTCGCCGCCTCCGGCGAGGCGCTGGTGAGCCCGGACGAGCACCGGGCCGCCCGTACCGTGCTCGACCTGCGCCGCGCCGCCGCCGCGCCACCGCCACCGGCCGGCGGCGGCGTGCGCATCCTCACCGGCACCCGCCGGGTCCGGCTCGGCGACACCGAGATCACGCTCACCCGCATCGAGTACGACCTGCTGCTCTTCCTCGCCGAGCACCCGCGCCGGGTGTTCACCCGGCTGCAACTGCTCGCCAACGTCTGGGGCTACGAGCACGCCGTGGCCCGCACCGTCGACGTCCACGTCCGCCGGCTGCGGGCCAAGTTCGGGCCGGACACGCCGCTGGTCACCACCGTCTACGGCGTCGGCTACCGCCTCGCCGACGACGCCGCGATCACCGTGGACCGCGACGCCTGACCCGCCCTTCCCGCACGCGGCGCACCCGGAGAACCGGGTGCGCCGCGTTCACGTTCAGGACGCATCCGCCATTGTGAACCGCCGGGGAGACCCCCCGTACCAGCCCGAAACGACGCTCTGCTGTAATCAACGGGCCTCGCACGCAGAGCGAGCGCACGGCTCCGATGTGTTCGTCAAATGTCACATTCATGCAACGCAGCCGCCTCTTGACCCTCGCAGAGACGCCGGGAAGCATCGATGAGGCGGCGTCCCGGGCCGTGGGGAGATACCCGGACCAGCCCAAGGAGGACCATGTCGGTCAGCCCCGCCTCGTCGCGCGCCGGATGGCATACGTCCCAACCCGCGGTCCCCGGTCGTCCCCCCGGCGGCCAGCGTCGTCCCGCCAACACCGCCGCGCCCATGCTCACCGTCACCCTGAACATCCCACTGGCCTGTGAGGAGTCGCTCACCCCGGCCGCGCGCCGGCTGCTCGACGCCGCCCGCGAGATGCTCGAACGCGGCGACGCGGTGGTCAGCGCCGCGGTTCCGGCCGAGCGCCGGCCCGACGCCGTCCCGGCCGGCCGCGCGCCGTCCCGGCCGCTCGCCCCGACCATCCCGACCCTGCACATCCTGGCCTCGTCCCGGTCGGTGCTGCGCGACGGCGAGCCGCTGCCGCTGACCCGGCTGGAGTTCGACCTGCTGCTGCACCTGGTCGCCCACCCCCGCCGGGTGTTCACCCGCCTGCAACTGCTGAACGCGGTCTGGGGGTACGAGCACGCCGGCGTCCGCACCGTCGACGTGCACGTCCGCCGGCTGCGCGGCAAGGTCGGCGTGGACGTCCCGCTGGTCACCACCGTCTACGGCGTCGGCTACCGGCTCGCCGACGACGCCCGCGTCACCATCGACCGCACCGGCTGACCCGGGACACCCACGCGCCGATCGCCGCCGGACGGAGCCCCGACCGCCCGGAGGGATCAGGTGGTGACCCGCCCGCCCGCGCGGCACGATGGTCCGATGCGTGTGCGCCCGATCAGCCCCGACCGGCTCGTCACCGAGCTGGCCGGGCGTCTCGCCCGCACCGGGACGCCCGGCCGGCTGCGGGTCGCCGTGGACGGCCCGCCCGCCGCCGCACCGGACACGCTCGCCGAAGCCCTCGTCGCCCCGCTGCGCGCCGCCGGCCGGCCGGTGCTGCACGTACGCGCCGACGACTTCCTCCGCCCCGCCTCGGTCCGCCTGGAGCACGGCCGCACCAACCCCGACGCGTACTACGAGGGCTGGCTCGACGAACCCGGACTGCGCCGCGAGGTGCTCGACCCGGCCGGCCCCGACGGCTCAGGCCGGCTGCTGCCGTCGCTCTGGGACGCCGCCGCCGATCGGGCCAGCCGGGCCGCGTACGTGGATCTGCCGCCCGGCGGGGTGGTAGTGGTCAGCGGCGCGCTGCTGCTCGGCGGCGCGTTGCCGTTCGACGTCACGGTCCACCTCGTGCTGTCCCCGGCGGCGCTGGACCGGCGTACCGACCCGGCGCTGCGCTGGACGCTGCCCGCCTTCGCCCGCTACGCCGACGAGGTCGACCCCGCGTCCTTCGCCGACGTGGTGGTCCGGGCCGACGACCCGCGCCGCCCCGCGCTGGTCGAGGCGGCCTGACCAGCGGCTACGGACTCACCGGAAACACTCAGGAAACAGCCGGTTTGGCCCGCCGTGGGCGGGGGTAATCGCCCGGCTCACAGAGCACGGGTGATCTCGTCGCCCGCGCATCCACAGTCGGACCGGGGTCCGGGGCGCTGGCCGCCCCGGTCCGGTATGAGGACGTAGGAAGGCAGGCAGCGATGCTCGTCCACGACACGACAGCCACCGGCCGCTCCCAGGCGGAGGTCGACCAGATCCGGCAGTCCCTGCGGTCGCGGTACGACGAGCTGACCGCCGAGTACGAGCAGACGCTGGCGCAGAGCCACGTGCTGCGGCTGGTCGAGGTCGGCGACACCGCCGGCGACGACCAGGCCGACAGCGGCACCAAGACCGCCGAGCGGGACACCGCGCAGTCGCTGCTGCGCACCATCCTGGACCGGCGGGCGCAGTTCGAGCACGCGCTGACCCGCCTGGACGAGGGCACCTACGGCTTCTGCGAGGGCTGCACCGCCCCGATCCCGGTGGAGCGGTTGGAGATCTTCCCGTCCGCCACCTCCTGCGTGGCCTGCAAGCAGACCCGGGAGCGGCGGGCGGCCTGACGCCGATGCGGTTGCCGGTCGGTCCGCCGACGCGATGAACTCCTGCCATGGGTGAGATCAAGGTGGGCACCGCCTCGTGGACCGACCGGACGCTGCTCGACTCCGGCTGGTATCCGGACAGCGCCGACACGCCGGAGCGCCGGCTGTCCTACTACGCCCGGCAGTTCCCGCTGGTCGAGGTGGACGCCACCTACTACTCGCCGCCGGCCGAGCGCACCGCCCGGCTGTGGGCCGAACGCACCCCGGCCGGGTTCACGTTCAACGTCAAGGCGTTCAGCCTGCTGACCGGCCACCCCACCCGCGTCTCCGCGCTCTACAAGGACCTGCGCCCGGACACGGACAAGCGCAACGTCTACCCGGACGACCTGCCCGCGCAGGCGTACGAGGAGGTGTGGACGCGGTTCCTGTCCGCCCTGGACCCGCTCGTCGAGGCGGGCAAGCTGGGCGCGCTGCTGTTCCAGTTCCCGCCCTGGTTCACCATCAAGCGGGACAACAAGCAGTACCTGCTGGAGGTGGCCCGCCGGTGCGCGCCGTTGCGCCCGGTCTTCGAGTTCCGGCACGCCTCCTGGTTCGACGGCGACAACGCCGAGGAGACGCTGGGCTTCCTGCGTGAGCACGCGCTGCCGTTCGTCTGCGTGGACATGCCGCAGGGACACAAGTCGTCCGTCCCGCCGGTGCTGGCCGCCACCGCGGACCTCGCGATGGTCCGCTTCCACGGGCACAGCGACAAGTGGACCAGCAAGGACATCCACGAGAAGTTCGGCTACGACTACTCGAAGCGGGAGCTGCGCGACTGGGCGCCGAAACTGCGCGAGCTGGCCGGCGAGGCCGAGCAGACACACGCCCTGATGAACAACTGCTACCGGGACAACGCGCAGCGCAACGCCCGTACCCTCGCCGGTCTGCTGGACGCCTGAGCCGGCCTCACCCGCTCCGGGTGAGGCCGGCTCACCCGTCCGCGACGCAGCATGACCGTGGACGCGCTCCGCCGGCCGGGCGGAGGCGCCGCGACGAGGAGGTGGGTCATGACGGTACGGGTGGTGGCGGATCGACGCCGCGGTGGCGTACTGCACGTGGTCGGCAGCTCCGAGGCGCCTCGGCGGGCCGAACGGCCCGGCCGGTTCCGTCCGACCCGGTTGTGGCGGGGGCCCAGCGGACCGCCGCGCCGCGCCGAAGACCGACGCTGGGAGACCGACGCACGGGGGTGATCCCGATGGCCGAACAGATGTTGTCCGCGTTCGAGTCCTCGCTGGACAAGACGAACGTGATCCTCAAGGAGATCGAGTCCGCGTACGGCTGGCCCAAGGAGCAGCGCAACCAGTCCTACGCCGCGTTGCGTACGGTGCTGCACCTGCTGCGGGACCGGATGCCGGTGCAGGAGAGCGTCGAGTTCGCCCAGCAGTTGCCGGTGCTGGTGCGGGGCGTCTACTTCGACGGCTGGCAGCCGGAGAACGTGCCGATCAAGCTGAACCGCGACGACTTCCTGTACGAGGTGCGCCAGGGCTTCCCGTACGACGTCGAGGGCGGCGCGCAGCGGGTGGTGCAGGTCGTGCTGGACACGTTGCGCCGGCACGTCACCCAGGGCGAGTGGGAGGACGTGAAGTCCACCATGCCGAAGGATCTGCGTCAGCTCATTCCCTGACCCGGCGCTGGCCCGGTCCGTCCCGCCCCCTCGGCGGGGCGGGCCGACGGCGTCCCGACCAGGAACATCGCCGCGCCCCTACTGAAGGTTGATCTGGAACACCTCGAACGTCGCGCCGAACCGCGCGCCGAGCCGGCGCCCGGCCGGGCGGGCCATGCCCTCCAGGAACTCCTCGGCGTCGAAACCGCCGTCGCCGAGTCCGGTCAGGTACGCCCCGTGCGCCCGCAGCGACGCCACGCCCTTGTCGAACGTGTCGGTCACGTCCACCCCGTGCCGGGCGGCCGGCGACCCGGCCGCCCACACCTCGCGGACCCGCGACCACGGCTGGATGCCGTCGGTGAGCTGCTCCGGGAAGATCCACCGGTTGCCGGCGTCGCGGACCGCGTCCAGCGTGGCCCGGCCGCAGGCGATGTGGTCGGCCTGGTTCAGCGCGTACGCCCCGTCCCAGGTCTCCCGGAAGTTGTTCGTCAGCACCACGTCCGGCCGGTACCGGCGCACCACAGCGGCGATGGCGCGGCGCAGCGGCACGCCGTATTCCAGCAGCCCGTCGGGCAGGCCGAGGAACTCGACCACGGACACCCCGACCACGGCGGCGGAGGCGCGCTGCTCCTCTTCGCGTACCACCCGGGCGCGCTCCGGCGACATCCCGTCGATGCCCGCCTCGCCGCTGGTCAGCAGGCAGTAGACGACCTCCTTGCCCTGGGCGGTCCAGCGCGCCACCGCGGCGGCGGCGCCGAACTCCAGGTCGTCGGGGTGCGCCACCACTGCGAGCGCCCGCTGCCAGTCCTCGGCCAGTGGGGTGAGCGGCTCCGGCTGCGTCACGTGGACCTCCTCGCACGTCGTCCTCCCGCCATCCTGGCATCCGCCGGTCCCGGACGCTTGCCCCGCGAACCGTCCGTACGACGGTGTCCGGGCGTCTACGGTGTGGTTAGAGAAGATCGGGCGTGGGGTACCACCCGCTGCACACGGACCCCGGCACCACGCGGGGCGGCACACCGAGGGAGCACCCATGGCATTGAACGACGACGACATCCAGAGCAGCGGTGGCAGCGGCCTGGAGGGCCCCGCTGACGGCGGTGCCACCCCGGGTCAGCACGACGGTGGCGCGGACGGCGGCGCCGAGGGTCCCGCCGACGGCGGCGCGACTCCGGGTCAGCACGACGGTGGCGCGGACGGCGGCGCCGAGGGTCCCGCCGACGGCGGCGCGACTCCGGGTCAGCACGACGGTGGCGCCGACGGCAGCGCGGAGGGCCCGGCCGACGGTGGCGCGACTCCGGGTCAGCACGACGGCGGCGCCGACGGCAGCGCCTGACACATGAGCACGCACGTCGACCCGCCGGGTGGCCACGGCCGCCCGGCGGTTCCGCTTTCCGCCGCCGAGGCGCTTGCCCGGTGCGTCGCGGTGGAGCCGGCCAAGTTCGCCGCCGACCACTGGGGGCGAAGCCCGCTGCTGTCCCGCGCCGCGGAGCTGCCCAGCCCGGACGGCTTCACCGACCTGCTCAGCCCCGCCGACGCCGACGAGCTGCTCAGCCGCCGCGGCCTGCGTACCCCGTTCCTGCGGGTCGCCAAGGACGGCCGGCTCGTGCCGGCGGCGCGGTACACCGGCGGCGGTGGCGCGGGCGCCGAGATCGGCGACCAGGTCCTCGACGAGAAGGTGCTGGCGCTCTACGCCGACGGCGCGACGCTGGTGCTGCAGGGCCTGCACCGCACCTGGCCGGCGATCGTCGACTTCGCCCGCGACCTGGGCGCCGCGCTGGCCCAGCCGTTGCAGGTGAACGCCTACCTGACCCCGGCGGGCAGCCAGGGCTTCGCCACTCACTACGACACCCACGACGTGTTCGTGCTCCAGGTCGACGGACGCAAGCACTGGCGCATCCACCCGCCGGTGCTGGCCGACCCGCTGGAGCGCCAGCCCTGGGGCGGCCGGGCCGACGAGGTCTCCGCGACCGCCGAAGGACGCCCCGAGCTGGACGTGGTGCTCTCTCCGGGCGACGCGCTCTACCTGCCGCGCGGCTGGCTGCACAGCGCCCAGGCGCAGGAGTCCAGCTCGCTGCACCTGACCGTGGGCATCCGGGCGCTGACCCGGTACGCGGTGGTCGAGGAACTGCTCGCGCTGGCCGCCGAGGACGCGCGGCTGCGCGCGAGCCTGCCGTTCGGGCTGGACCTGGCCGACCCGGACGCGATCGAGCCGGAGCTGACCGAGACCGTCGAGGCGCTGCGCGACTGGCTGCTGCGGGCCGACCCGGCGGCGGTGGCCGGCCGGCTGCGTGCCCGGGTCTGGCCGGCCGCCCGCCCGGCGCCGATCCGGCCGCTGGCCCAGGCCGAGGCGCTGGCCCGGCTGAGCGCGGACAGCGAGGTCGCGGTGCGCGGCGGCCTGCGCTGGCAGCTCACCCCGGCCGCCGACGGACGGGTGACGCTGCGCGTGCCCGACCGCACGCTCACTCTGCCCGGCACCTGCGAGGCGGCGCTGCGCGCGCTGCTCACCGGCGAGGTGACGAGGGTCGGCGACCTGCCCGGCCTCGACGACGACGCCGACCGCCTGGTGCTGGCCCGCCGGCTGCTCAAGGAGGCAGTCCTGGTTCCCGCCTGACCCGATGATCATGAGGTTGACCGGCGGCGCGACGGCGTGTCGCGCCGCCAACCTCATGATCGCCGGCCTGACGGGCGGCGGTCAGCGGGTGTAGGTCACCGTGAGCAGCAGGACTGTGGTCACCAGGCCGGAGACGGCCACCAGGATCATCGGGCGTGGGGTCAGCACGGCGTGGCGGCGGTCGGCCAGCAGCCGTGCGGGCGCCAGCCCGATCACCGGGCCGAGCAGCGTCACCACCAGCGCCAGCACCGGCAGACCCACCGCCAGGTCACCGCTGGCGCCGGCCGCCAGCGCTCGCGCCGCCACCCCCAGCGCGTACGCCACCAGCGCCCCGCCGATGCCGCAGGCGATCAGCAGCGGATTCACCGAGCCGGGCAGCTCGCCCGGGGCGCCGGTGCGCTCCAGCAGGTCCCGGACCGCGCGCAGCAGCGGCACCGGGTCACCGGCGGCCCCGCGTACCGGGCCGGGCGGGTCACCCAGCCGCCGGGCGCCCACACCGAGCCGGGCCCGCAACTGCGTCCACAGGTGAGTGACCTCGCCGTCGACCCGTTCGACCATCCGGGACGCCTCGGCCACCTCCGTCTCGGCCTGCCGCATCTGCTCGGTGGCCTCGGCGACCGCCCGGTCCGCGGCGGCCACCTGCTGGTCGTACCAGGTGTGCGCCTCGGCCCGCTGGGCGGCCACCCGGGCGGTCAGCTCGGCGAGCCGGCGGATCTGCGCGCTGTACGTCTCACTGGTAACCGGTTCGTTCATCGGGACGGACCATAAGGGATGATCACCTGTCCGGTGCGGTGCACCGCCCGGTCGAAGTAGAGACCGCGCCACGGCCGGGGATACCAGTCCGGCCCTCCGCTGCCCGGATACAGCGAGGAGCCCAGCTCACCGCCCTGCACGTCGAGCGCCACCCAGGCGCCGATCTGATCCGTGCGCGCGCCCGCGCCGCCCAGGTCGGCCCGCATCCGGGCCACGCCCCGCCACCAGGCCAGCACGTGCGTACGCCGTTCCGGCCCGTCGTGCAGGATCCGGCGCAGCTGCTCCAGCCCGGTGCGCGTACCGGCCTTGCCGGCGAGCGCCGCCGCGGCCGCGTCCACCGCGTACAGCAGCAGGAAGTGCGGGGTACGCGACGCGCCCGGCGCGCCCAGCCCGTCACCTGCCTCGGCCATCAGCTCCGGCACCGTCTCCTCGTCGTACCAGGAGGCGTCCCCGGCCAGGTCCTCGTAGAGCGCGCGGGCGGCCGGGTCGGCGTCCGGGTCCAGGCAGGCGATGGAGAAGCGGGCCGCGCCGGGCGGGTACTGCCGGGCCAGCGAGCGGGCGGCGGCGTCGAGCACCGCGCACGCCTCGTCCACCCGGGTGCCCAGCACCGCCAGGTTGCGGCCCGGGGCGCGGGGCAGCCGCAGCGCCGCCGAGCGGGCCTGCACGTCGATGATCTCGCCGAGCAGCGCCACCGGGTTGCGCGGGACGCCCTGCTCCGGCGCGGTCAGCGCGCGGAAGTCCGGCGCGTCGGCCAGCTTCGGGATCGCGTCGCCGTCGAACAGCCGGGCCGGCGCGGCGTCCTGCGGGCGCATCCGCCACAGCCGGTGCTGAAGCTCGCTCCACGTCTCCCAGTCGCTGGCCGACGGGATGCGGGCCACCTCGTTCCCCTCGGCCAGGCCCGACTCGGCGTTGATGACCGCGTGGTGGCGGGGCAGCGACTGCGCCGCGTCGTTGCGCTCGGCCAGGATGCGCAGCGCCTTCGGCAGCGCGATCCGCAGCGTGAACTGGGCGACCAGCGCGGGCCGCCCCCACAGCGCCTCGATGCCGCGTACGTCCTGCGAGGCGAGCACCAGGTGGATGCCCTGCGAGCGGCCCCGCCGGGCCAGGTCCTCCAGCAGGTCGGCGGCCTCCCGGGCGACCACGTCCCGGCCGGCGAGCAGCGCCTGGAACTCGTCCACCACGGCCACGATGCGTGGCCAGTGCCCGTCCGGGTCCACCGCGCGCAGCTCGGCGAGCTTGGTGACCTCGTGCTTCTTCGCCGCGTCGGCGCGGCGGCGCAGCTCCTCGGCGAGGAAGCGCAGCAGCGCCAGGCCGAACTCCCGGTCGGTGTTGACGTTGATGCCGACCAGCCGCATGTGCGGCAGCCAGCTGGGGTCGCGCCGGCCCTGCGCGAACCGGGCGAAGGACACGCCCTCCTTGAAGTCCAGCAGATAGAACTCCAGCTCGGCGGGGGAGTAGCGGGCGGCGAGCGCGCCGATCCAGGCGAAGATCAGATTGGTCTTGCCGGTGCCGGACGGGCCGCCGATCAGCGCGTGCGGCGGGTAGTCGCCGAGCGTGAGCAGCACCTGCCGCCCGTGCGGGCCCTCGCCGACCGGCGCGCTGAGCCCGTGCGACGAGTCCTCCCGCCAGTACTCGTCCGGCGGCGGGAGCAGGTCGGTGAACGGCGTCGGGGGAGGGCCGGCGGCGACCCGGGAGGCAACCGTGCGGCAGGTCTCGGTGACCAGCGCGGGTGGCGGCGGCGCGTCGAGCCGCACCGGCAGCCCGGCCACCCGGGCGTCGTCCGGCTCGACCACGATCCGGGTGACGGTCGGGTCGTCGGGCAGCTCGATGCCGCGGACCACCAGGTGCACGCCGCACGCGGCGCCGGTGCGTACCACCCGGTCGAGCTGGCCGCGCTCGTGCCGGGACAGCTCGTCACCGCCGAGCAGCACCGCCACCCGCCACGGCTCCGGGCGGCGTCCGGTCGCGGCGGCCAGGTCGCGCAGCGAGGCGTACTCACCGGCCAGCACCGTGGCGTTGATCCGGCGGATCTGCTCCACCAGGTCGTCCAGCAGCCGGCCCAGGCCACCCGGTCCGACGAACGTGAGCAGCCCGGCGGTGCCGAGCGGGGCGAACCCGGCCAGCCCGCCGCCCAGGTGCTCCGGGTCGTAGCCGTACAGCCGCACCGCGCCCGGGTCGGCGCGGCCGACCGAGCGCAGCAGCAGCGCCGGCACCACCGCCGCCAGGCCGTCCCGGTCGCCGCCGGCCAGGTGCGCGTGCCCGGCGTCGAGCAGCGGCACGAGCGCGGGCACCGGTTCGGCGCCGTCGAGGCGTACCGTGCCGACCCGCAACGCGCCCGGTGGCTCGGACCGGCCGGCGGGGGTGGCCTGCCAGCGGTCCCAGGGCGCGGACGCCGCGCCCGGCGCCTCCCGCTGCGCCGCGGCGGCGGCCCGGCGGGCCAGCTCCGCGAGGCGGGCGGTGTGCCGGGCGTCGATCTCGGCCAGGCGCCGGTCGCGGGCCGCGCCCACCCGGGCGGGCACTGCGGCGGCGGCTTTGCGGGTACGCGCCAGCCGCTCCCGGCTCGCGGTCAGTTCCGCCTCGGCGGCGGCGAGCCGGGTACGGGTGGCGCCCAGCGCCTCGGAGAGCATCCCCCGGACCCGCGTCACCAGTTGCGTGCGGACGTCAGCCACGGGACGTCTCCCGTTCGTCGGTGTCCTTCGGCAGGTCCCGGCCGAGCCGGTCGAGCAGCACCCCGGTGAGCACGCCGGCGGTGACCGCCGGGTCGGCCGCGTGCGGCTGCTCCGCGTCGTCGTCGCGGCGCGGCGGGGGCATCCGGCACACCCGGGTCAGCAGCGTGTCCAGCACCGGCCGCGGCAGGCCGGGCAGCAGGTCACGGACCCGGGACTCCAGCGCGCCGCGCAGCCGGGGCAGGTCGTCCGCGCGGGGCGGGTGGCCGAGCAGCTCACCGGCCAGCTCGCGCAGCAGCGGCGGGGCGATCGCGGCCAGCCCCAGCCCCACGTCGGCGTGCGCGCCGCGCAGGTCACGGTGCAGGCGGTCCCGGTCACCGGAGCGGACCCCGGCGACCACCCGGCGCAGCAGCTCCCGGGAGTCCCCGACGCGCTCGTCCGGCTCGTCGGGCGATCCCTCCCGGCCGCCGGTCAGCTCCGCCACCCGTACCGCCCACCAGCGCCGTACCGCGGGTTGCTCGCCCGGCTCGGGCGCGGCGCCCGGCGCGGGCGGCGCTTCGCCGCGCGGCGTGTCGTGCTTGGGTGGCCGCTCGCCCGGCGGGGCCGGCGGCGCGCCGTCGGGGGCCAGCCCGATCGCGGCCAGGTACGCGGTGAGCTGCTCCTGCGCCACACGCAGCGCGTAGCCGGCGGTTTCGGCGTGCTCGGTGGCCGAGGACAGCTCCGGCACCCCCATCGGGTCGGCCGACTCCTGGCGTACCCAGCGCAGCCGCTCCTGCGCCTGGCCGAGCTTCTCCAGCGCGGCGGCGAGCTGTGCCAGCGGCAGGTCCTCGGCGGCGGCGCGGACCTGGGCGCCGATGTCCTCGACGATGGACACGGCCCGGCCTCAGAGCGTCGCGACGTAGAGTTGCGCCTGCTCGACCGCGACGAGTGTCGCGGCGAGACACTCCTCCAGCTCCTGGCTGGCCTGTGTCAGCGAGGCCTGGGCCGCCTCGACCGTCTCGTGGCCGCTGCCCTCCAGCGCGCCGGCCAGGGTCTGCTGTGCCTCGGCCAGCTTCTCGCCCGCTGCCTGCACCGCTGTCTGGCCGTCACCGATCTGCTGGAGCGCGACATCGATGGCGGCCTTCAGCTCGGCGACGCTCGCCACGGAACCTCCTGGGGGCAAAAGAGATCTCCATTACAACCCATCGGAACGAGTGGGCGAGCATCCACCCTCAGGCGGTTGTCGCCCGCGTGTCCGGTTGTGGCCCTGACGTGCGCGAAGACCTCGCCGCCGGTCCCGTCGGCGAGCCCGCCGGTCCCGTTGACGGAACCGGATGATCTAGCGGCCGAGCCAGCACGGGCCGCGTACCTCCGCGCCGAGCGCGGTCACCCGCTCGCGCAGCTCCCGGTCGGCGGTGACCACCACCCGCCGCCGCTGCGGCGCGGCGGCCACCAGCTCCACCACCGTGTCGTCGCCGGAGCCGGGCGCGGACACCACCTCGACGCCGGGCGCCGAGGTGACGTGCCGGGCCGCGCCCTCCACCACCAGCACCACCTGCACCGGCGGGGGTAGCTCCGGCGGCAGGCCCGCCTCCCCGACGGACGCCAGCGCGTCGCGCAGGCGGGCGGCCGCGCCGGCCCGGTCCCGCCACCAGCCGTCCGGGCGCGAGCCCACCACGTTCGCGCCGTCCACGACCAGCAGCGGTCTGCTCTCCATGCCCTCAGCCTGCCATCCGGTCGCGTTTGTCGCGCCGACCGCCGGGTAGCCACCGCCGACCGTGCCGCGCGTGCCGGGTACCGGTCGTGCCGACCGACTGCGGAGGACGATGATGATGGGACCGGGTGACTTCGGCAACGACCCCTGGGACGAGTTCCTGGCCCGATACTTCGGCCGGGGCGAGGGGGGACGCCGACCGGCGCACCGGGTCGACATCACCCGACTGATGACCGCCGACGCCCGGGAGATGCTCGCCGACGCGGCCCGCCGGGCCGCTCAGAAGCACAGCAACGACCTGGACACCGACCATCTGCTCTGGGCGGCGTTGCAGCGCGAGCCGCTGCGCGACCTGGTACGCCGGGCCGGCGCCGACCCGGACACGCTCGTCAACGCGCTCGGCGGGCGGGGTGAGGGCGCGCCCCGGGGCGAGGTGCCGCCGAACCTGTCGCTGACCCCGGCCGCGAAGCGGGCGCTGCTGGACGCGCACCAGCTCTCCCGCGCGATGGGCGCCAACTACATCGGTCCCGAGCACATCCTGATGGCGCTGCCGCTGAACCCCGAGTCGCCGGCCGGCCGGATGCTCGCCGCCGGCCGGATCCAGCCGGAGTCGTTGCAGGCGGCCAGCGCCGAGCGGGGCGCGGCCGGCACGCCGCGCCCGGACCGCGGCACCCCCACCCTCGACCAGTACGGGCAGGACCTCACCGAGCTGGCCCGGATGGACCAGATCGACCCGGTGATCGGCCGCGCCGACGAGATCGAGCAGGCGGTGGAGATCCTGTCCCGGCGGACCAAGAACAACCCGGTGCTGATCGGCGAGGCCGGCGTCGGCAAGACCGCGATCGTGGAAGGGCTGGCGGAACGGATCTGCGACGGCGACGTGCCGCAGACGCTGATCGGCAAGCGGGTGATCCAGCTCGACCTGTCCGGCCTGGTCGCCGGCACCCGCTACCGGGGCGACTTCGAGGAACGCCTGAAGAAGGTGATCGACGAGATCCGCGCCCACCGCGACGAGCTGATCATCTTCCTGGACGAGATCCACACGCTGGTCGGCGCGGGCGGCGCCGGCAGCGAGGGCGGGATGGACGCGTCGAACATGCTCAAGCCGGCCCTGGCCCGCGGCGAGCTGCGGGTCATCGGCGCGACCACGCTCGACGAGTACCGGCGCAGCATCGAGAAGGACGCCGCGCTGGCCCGCCGGTTCCAGCCGGTGCTGGTGCCCGAGCCGAGCGTGGAGGACACCGTGGCGATCCTGCGCGGGCTGCGCGACCGGTACGAGGCGCACCACCAGGTCCGGTTCACCGACGAGGCGCTGATCGCCGCCGGTGAGCTGTCCGACCGGTACGTCACCGACCGGTTCCTGCCGGACAAGGCGATCGACCTGATCGACCAGGCCGGCGCGCGGGTGCGGCTGCGGACGCGCACTCCCGCCGAGGACGTGCGCGAGCTGGAGCAGCAGCTCGAGGACACGCGCCGGGACAAGGAGCAGGCGGTCTCCGACGAGCAGTACGAGCGGGCCTCCGCGCTGCGCGACCGGGTCGCCGAGCTGGAGGACCAGGTGCGCCGCGCCCGCGGCGACGAGGGACCCAACCACGTGCCCGAGGTGGGGCCGACGGAGATCGCCGAGGTGGTCTCCCGGGCCACCGGCATCCCGGTCACCCAGCTCACCGAGGAGGAACGCGACCGGCTGCTGCGCCTGGAGGGGCACCTGCACGAGAAGATCATCGGCCAGGACGACGCGGTCAGCGCCGTCTCCGAGGCGGTGCGCCGCTCCCGTACCGGGCTGGCCGACCCGAACCGGCCGATGGGCAGCTTCCTGTTCCTCGGCCCGACCGGCGTCGGCAAGACCGAGCTGGCCCGCGCGCTGGCCGAGGCGCTGTTCGGCGAGGCGGACCGGATGGTCCGGGTGGACATGAGCGAGTTCCAGGAGCGGCACACGGTCAGCCGGCTGGTCGGCGCGCCGCCCGGGTACGTCGGCTACGAGGAGGCCGGCCAGCTCACCGAGGCGGTCCGCCGCCGCCCGTACGCGGTGGTGCTGCTGGACGAGATCGAGAAGGCGCACCCGGACGTGTTCAACATCCTGCTCCAGGTGCTCGACGACGGCCGGCTCACCGACAGCCAGGGCCGGACGGTGAACTTCAAGAACACCGTGCTGATCATGACGAGCAACCTCGGCTCGGAGCTGATCACCGGCGCCCAGCGCACCGTCGGCTTCGCCAGCGGCGCGCCCGGCCAGCAGGAGAGCGACGAGCTGCGGGAACGGCTGATGCGCCGGCTCCAGGAGAACTTCCGCCCGGAGTTCCTCAACCGCATCGACGAGGTGATCATCTTCCAGCGGCTGGAGGCCGAGCAGCTGCGCCAGATCACCGGGCTGCTGCTGGAGGAGACCCGCCGCCGCATGCACGCCCAGGACATCCAGGTGGACTTCAGGACCGCCGGCGTGGACTGGCTCGCCGAGCACGGCTACCAGCCGGAGTTCGGCGCCCGCCCGCTGCGCCGGGTGATCCAGCGCGAGGTCGACAACCGGCTGTCCCGGATGCTGCTGGAGAACGAGATATCCCCGGGGCAGAAGGTCATTGTCGACGCCCGCGACGACCAGCTGGTATTCGACGTCACCGCCGGTGAACGCGGGCACGCGGCAGCCACCACGTCTCATCCCCGATGACCGGCGACGGTCCGTTCCCACGGGCCGGACCGCCTCGTCACCGACGGATCGAAAGGGCGGACATGACCGAACCCGAGGAGGTCCCCGACGGCGACATCGGGGCCGGTGAGCCGATCGAGGCGGCCCCGACGGCGAACCCGTCCCGGGTGCGGGTGCCGCCGGAGGGCCTGAAGCAGCACACACCGAACGAGGGCGAGCCGGCATCCGGGCCGCCGCCGGCAGAGGAGGCGTGATGGCACGCGAGGCGCGACTCGACCCCGAGGTCGAGGTGATCTGGGACGACTTCCACGCCGAGGTGAACGTGTCCTCCGAGACGCTGCGGCAGTGGCTGCTGACCCGCGGCTCGGGGGAGGAGGCGTTCGGCCCCGGCCCGGACCTCGACCTGCCCGAACCCGGCCGGCAGATCCTCGCCGTGCTGCGCAAGCGCAAGGTGGACCTCACGCCGGAGGACATCGAGGTGATGCGCGAGGCGATCACCCGGATCCGGGAGCTGACCGCGCAGCGGCCACGCCGGGGCAACGCCGACGACGAGTGGCGGCACGCCCTGCTCGACCTCGGCCACGACGTCCTGATCGAACGCTGAGCCGGTACGCCGGCGCCCGGGCGGGTCACCCACCCGGGCGCCGGCGTCTACTCCGACTCCAGGCTGGGCAGCCGCAGCCCGGCCGCGTCCGCGGCGGCCAGCAGGTCGTCCCGGGCCCGCTCCGCACGGCTGAGCAGGTTGGCGTACTCGGTGACGTCGGCCGGGTCCGGCACCTCCGGCAGCCGCCGCAGGAACGCCTCCACCTCGGCGGCGGCGGTGGTGTGCGCGGTGGCCGCCTGACGCAGCAGCTCCCGCTGGTCGGCGGCCGGATACAGATCAGTCATGTCGCCGGTGTTACCCGGGTTCAGGCGATTCGCACCCCGCCGGTGCCGTTGGGCTGCACGCCGAACTCCGGGTGCGCCAGCAACCAGCCCAGATAGTCGGGATGGTTGGCCAGCGCGTCCGTGTACGCCGCCACCGCCGCCGCCAGCACCGGGTCGGCCACCGCGGCCGCCGGCACGTCCGGGTGCCAGCCGAGCAGCAGCCGCCAGCGCAGCGGTGAACCGGCCAGCCGCCGCGTGACCAGCCCGGCGACCGGCCGGAACGTGGCCTGGCACAACGCCACCGCCTCGCCCGCGTCCACCAGCTCCAGGGCGGCCCGCACGTCCGCCTCGTACACCTTCTTGGGGGTGAAGCCGGCGCGGGCGCACGCGGCGGCGAAGCAGTCGCCGAAGCAGCCGTCGCCCGGCGCGGCCACCCACCGCTCGTGACTCAGGTCGACCAGGTCGATCTCGGCGCGACCGGCCAGCGGGTGGGTCTGCGGCAGCAGCACGCAGATCGGCTCCACCGCCACCTCCCGCCAGCTCAGCCCGAACCCCGCCGACGGTGTCGAGTCGCCGCACACCCCGGTGAGGGCGAAGTCGAGCCGGCCGCCGGCCACCATCTGCGCCAGCTCGTCCACCGACCACGAGGCGTACGTGGTGATCTGCGCGTCCGGCCGCTCGGCGGCGAGCCGGTGCACCAGCCGGCCCATGATCGGGCTGTTCACCCCGCCGAAGCGGTAGCGGCGCAGCGGGTCGCCCGCGCCGGCCATCCGGGCCGCCTCGTCCCGCAGGCCCTTCATCGCCGGCAGCAGCACCCGCGCCCGGTCCAGCACCAGTTCGCCCAGCGCGGTCGGGCGGGCGCCGCGGCGGTCCCGTTCGAACAGCGGCCCGCCCAGCGCCCGTTCGATCCGCTGAAGCTGGGCGGTCAACGCCGGCTGGGCCAGGCCGAGCGCCGAGGCGGCCTTGGTGACGCTCCCCGTCTCCGCGATCGCGCAGACCACACGCAGGTGTCGCAGCTCCAGATCCATACCGTGACGGTAGGACCACGAACCGATACGCGAAAGGGGCGATCGGCTCAGCTCTGGCGGCGGTGTTCCAGGTCACTCAGCCGGGTACGCCGTCCGGAGACCGCGTCGCGCACCTTGTCGAGCACCCCGACCGCCGGCTCGACGATCTTGTTCCAGGGCGGGGTGGCCGGCGTGCCGGGGTGCGGCCGGGTCGGCGCCGCCTCCTCCGCGATCTCCCACCGGTTGCCCAGCCGGATCAGCTCGGCGTCGCTCGCCACCTCCCGCAACGGCGTGACCAGCGCGGCGACGCGGCTGACGTGCCGGCGCACCCGCTCGGCCACGTCGGCGACCGCCGGGTCGTCCGCGCCGGACAGCTCCTTGAGCGCGGTCAGCAGCCCGGCGTCGGCCTCGATCTCCCGCTCCACCAGCTCGACGGCGTCCGGCATGGCGGCCCGCGCCGCCGGGAACAGATACTGCTCCTCGGCCGACAGGTGCCGGGACACCGCGGCGGTCAGCACGTCCAGCACGTCGCGCCGCTCGGCCGCCGTCAGCGCCGCGTCGGTGACCCGGTCGGCCAGCCCCAGCAGCGCCCGGTGCTCGGTGTCCACGAGGTCGGCCACGCTTCGCCCACCCGGCCGGTACGCGTCGTCGGCGGCGGGCGGCAGCGGCGGCAGCGGGACGGTCATGGGGCCCTCCTCGTGACGGCCGGGGTCGATGTCCCGGGCGCCTCCGCCGGTACCCGGCCGGGAGATCCACGAAACCGCGGCGCGCACCGACGGCCGCGACGACCCCGCCTGCTGATATAAGGAAGCGATGACGAGCGACGCCCTCCCCGCCCGGCCCGACGCCACCGACGAGGTCGTGGACCTCTGCCGCGACCTGCTGCGCATCGACACCACGAACACCGGCGACAACGACACCAGCGTGGGGGAGCGGCGCGCCGCCGAGTACGTGGCGGAGAAGCTCGCCGAGGCCGGCGTCGACGCCGAGATCCACGAATCCGCCCCCGGCCGGGCGAACGTGGTCGCCCGCATCCCCGGCACCGAGCCGGGCCGCGACGCGCTGCTCGTGCACGGTCACCTCGACGTCGTGCCCGCCGACCCGGACGAGTGGTCGGTGCAC
This sequence comes from Micromonospora sp. HB375, assembly GCF_017872985.1. Classification (NCBI taxonomy): domain Bacteria; kingdom Bacillati; phylum Actinomycetota; class Actinomycetes; order Micromonosporales; family Micromonosporaceae; genus Micromonospora; species Micromonospora sp. HB375. The sequence continues at coordinate 3,299,827 of NZ_JAGGJO010000001.1, forward strand.
CCGTTCTCCGGCGAGATCCGCGACGGCTACCTGTGGGGCCGCGGCGCGATCGACATGAAGGACTTCGACGCCATGGTCCTCGCCGTGGTCCGCGGCTGGCAGCGCGCCGGCGTCCGCCCCCGGCGCGACATCGTGCTCGCGTTCACCGCCGACGAGGAAGCCGGCAGCGACTACGGCGCGCACTTCCTCACCCAGCGGCACCGCGACCTGTTCGACGGCTGCACCGAGGCGATCGGCGAGGTCGGCGGCTTCTCCTACTCCGTGGACGAGCAGCGCCGGCTCTACCTGATCGAGACCGCGGAGAAGGGCATCGACTGGCTGCGCCTGCACGCCAAGGGCCGGCCCGGCCACGGCTCGATGATGCACGACGACAACGCGGTCACCGCGCTGGCCGAGGCGGTCGCCCGGATCGGCCGGCACCGCTTCCCGGTGGTGATGACCGACACCGTACGCGCCTTCCTGGCCGAGGTGTCCGACGTGCTCGGCATCGAGATCGACCCGGACGACCCGGAGACCGCGATCGCCAAGCTCGGCCCGATCGCCAACATCATCGGCGCGACCATCCGCAACACCGCCAACCCGACCCGGCTGGCCGCCGGCTACAAGGACAACGTCATCCCCGGCCGGGCCACCGCCACCATCGACTGCCGCAGCCTGCCCGGGCAGAGCGAGGAGCTGGAACGGCAGCTGCGCGAGCTGGTCGGGCCGGACATCGCCATCGAGTACGTCCAGCGCCAGCCGGCCCTGGAGACCACGTTCGACGGTGACCTGGTGGCGGGCATGTCGGCCGCGCTGCGCGCCGAGGACCCCGGCGCCCACCCGGTGCCGTACATGCTCTCCGGCGGCACCGACGCCAAGGCGTTCTCCCGGCTCGGCATCCGCTGCTTCGGTTTCGCGCCGCTGCGGCTGCCCGCCGACCTCAATTTCTCCGGCCTGTTCCACGGCATCGACGAGCGGGTTCCGCTGGACGGACTACAGTTCGGCGTGCGGGTTCTGGACCGCTTCCTGCGTACCTGCTGACCGCGCCCACAGCGGCGCCGTCGGCACGGAACCCTCCCCCCATCGCGAAGGGACTGCCACACATGACCGACCAGCACGGTGAGCTGGATGCCGCCCTCGAGCGGGTGATCGACGCCGCTCGCGCCCACCTGGCCGCCGTCCGGGCCGCTCAGGGCCGGATCGACGACGACGCCGTCTGGCAGGCGTACGTCGCGTTGAACAACGCCTCGTTCGCCTACGACGAGCAGCTGCTCGACGCGTTCGGCGAGGTGACGCCCTGGGACGTGGAGTCGATCGACCCGGACGAGGCCGACGAGCGCTTCGGCGCCGTGGAGGGCGGCGAGCCCACCGACCCGCACCCGCGGGTCATCTCGGTGCGGCAGCGGCGTGACTACCGGGTGCCGAGCGTCGCCGCGCTGCTGCGTGCCGCCGAGGCGGCCCGCCGCGACGGCACCCCGGAGGACGACGAGCCGGCCCCGGTGGAGGGCGTCGGCGAGGCGGTGCTGGAGCTGCTGCAGAGCGGCGACGGCTCGCTGTCCGCGCTGGACGTGCCGGAGCTGGAGCCGCTCGACGGCGTGGTCATGGTCAGCGAGGTCGGCACCCCGGTCGACCTGGAGTCGTTCGACGACGACGACCCGGTCGGGCCGTTCCAGCCCGCCGCCGACGACCGGCTGGTCGGCCGGCTCGACGAGCACCCGTTCATGGAGCTCGACGAGGAGCACGACCACGCGCACTAGGCCGTGCGCGTCCCCGGGGCGGCGCCGCGTCGCGCGGCCCCGGGGACGGGCCCGTCAGTACGACAGGCCCGGCTGCGGCTTGTTCACCAGGCGGCGCCGCAGCACCACCTGCCGCGTGCCGTCCCGGTAGAGCCGCACCCGGGCCAGCTCCCAACCGGAGAACTCGGCCTGGATCGCCAGCTGCGCCGCGGCGGTCAGCCGATCGACGTTCGAAGGCAACCGCAGCGGCGCGTATTCGTAGTCCATGCCCCTATGCTGCCCAGGTCGCGGGCCCTCCGCCACCCCCTGACGGTGACCCGGACCGCCCCGCCGCGGCTCAGCCGTCGCGCTCCGGGTAGCCCACCGGCACCGCCGACACGTCGTCCAGCGCCGTGACGATCTCCTCCGGCAGCGTCATCCGCTCCACCTGCAACGCGCCGAGCAGCTGCCCGACGGTCCGGGCGCCCAGGATCGGCGCGGTCACGCCCGGCCGGTCCCGCACCCAGGCCAGCGCCACCTCCAGCGGCGACACGCCGAGCCCGCCGGCCGCGATGGCGACCGCCTCCACGATGCTGGAGCAGCGCGGCTCCAGGTAGGTGGCGACGAACCGTTCGAAGTGCGGCGACACCGCCCGCGAGTCGGCCGGGCGGCCGTTGCGGTACTTGCCGGTGAGCACGCCCCGGCCCAGCGGCGACCAGGGCAGCACGCCCAGCCCCATCCCGGTGCAGGCGGGCAGCACCTCCCGCTCCACGCCGCGCTCCAGCAGCGAGTACTCCACCTGCGCGGCGACCACCGGGGCGCGCCCCGGCCAGGCGGCCTGCCAGGCGGCGGCGCGGGCGGTCTGCCAGCCGGAGAAGTTCGACACGCCCACATAGCGGGCCTTGCCGCTGGACACGGCGTGGTCCAGGGCCGAGAGCGTCTCCTCCAGCGGCGTGTCCGGGTCGTACCCGTGCACCTGCCACAGGTCGACGTGGTCGGTGCCCAGCCGGCGCAGCGAGGCGTCGAGCGTGCGCAGCAGGTGCCCGCGCGAGCCGTCCCGGCGGCGGCTGCCCGGCCGCAGCCCCGCCTTGGTGGCGATCAGCAGCTCGTCGCGGTCCACCAGGCTGCCCAGCAGCGAGCCGATCACCGATTCGGCGTCGCCGTCGGCGTACACGTCCGCGGTGTCCACGAGGTTGCCGCCCGCGTCGAGGAAACTCTTCAGCTGGGCGGCCGCGTCGTCGGCGTCGGTGTCGCGTCCCCAGGTCATGGTGCCGAGCGCGAGCCGCGATACCGCCAGCCCGCTTCGGCCGAGCGGTCGCTGTTGCATGCGTGAACCTTATTTCGAACCCGGCGTCACGGATATCCTCGCCGCAGTCAAGTTCCCGCGCGACATCAGACCGGTGTGACATGTTCGGGTGAGCCGGACGTCGAGGGCGCCACGCTCATTGCGTAACCTGATGCGACCTGTGGTGCGGATGGCGGGAGGATCAGTGCGACTCGGGCTCAACCTCGGATACCAAACGGCGTGGAGCACGCCGTTCGACCACCTGGCATTGGCCCAGGAGGCGGACCGGCTCGGCTACTCGGTCGTGTGGGCCGCGGAGGCGTACGGCTCGGACTCGCCGAGCATCCTGTCCTGGATCGCCGGACAGACGGAGCGGATCGACGTCGGGTCGGCGGTCATGCAGATCCCGGCCCGCTCGCCCGCCATGACCGCGATGACCGCGGCGACCATCGACACGATCTCCGGCGGCCGGTTCCGGCTCGGCCTGGGCGTGTCCGGCCCGCAGGTCTCGGAGGGCTGGCACGGCGTGCGGTTCGCCAAGCCGCTGGCCCGCACCCGGGAGTACGTGGACATCGTCAAGCTGGCGGTGGCCCGCAAGGAGGTCGCGTACGACGGCGAGCACTACACGCTGCCGCTGCCGGACGGCCCGGGCAAGGCGCTGCGGCTGGGCTTCCACCCGCCGCGCGAGCACATCCCGATCTACCTGGCCGCCGTCGGCCCGAAGAACCTGGAGCTGGCCGGCGAGATCGCCGACGGCTGGCTGGCCGTCTTCTACTCCCCGGAGTTCGCCGAGGAGCACCTCGCCTCGGTCCGGGCCGGCCGCGCCGCCGCCGGCAAGGAACTGGCCGGCTTCGACGTGGTGCCGTCCGTGCCGGTGGTGGTCGGCGACGACGTCGCCACCTGCGCCGAGCTGGTCCGCTGGTACGCCGCGCTGTACGTCGGCGGCATGGGCAGCCGCAAGCAGAACTTCTACAACCAGCTCGCCACCCGGATGGGCTACGGCGACGCGGCCCGCGAGGTCCAGGACCTCTACCTGGCCAAGCGGCAGCGCGACGCGGCCGCCGCCGTACCGATGGAGTTCATCGACCGCACCTCGCTGCTCGGCCCGAAGGAGCGCATCGCCGAGCGCATGCGGGAGTACGCCGCCGCGGGCGTGACCACGCTGTCGGTGTCGCTGTTCGTGGCCGACCGGGAGAGCGGGGTGCAGACCCTGCGGACCGTCGCCGAGGCGCTGGAGCTGTCCGGAGTCGGGGAGTGACCTGGATCGAGGCCATCGTCCTGGGCCTGGTCCAGGGGCTGACCGAGTTCCTTCCGGTGTCCTCGTCCGGGCACCTGCGGATCACCTCGGAGCTGTTCTTCGGCCGGGACGCGGGCGCGTCGTTCACCGCGGTGACCCAGCTCGGCACCGAGGCCGCCGTCCTGATCTACTTCGCCAAGGACATCTGGCGGATCGTCCGCACCTGGTGCCTGGGCCTGTTCGACCGCTCGGTGCGCTCCAGCCTCGACTACCGCATGGGCTGGTACGTCATCGTCGGCACCATCCCGATCGGCATCTTCGGACTGATCTTCAAGGACCAGATCCGCACCGCCGGCCGCAACCTCTGGCTGATCTCCTGCACGCTGATCATCGGCGCGGTACTGCTCGCCTTCGCCGAGTACTGGGGCCGGCAGACCCGTACGCTGGAGAACTTCCGGATGCGCGACGGCGTGGTGATGGGCTTCGCCCAGGCCGCGGCGCTCGTACCAGGCGTGTCCCGCTCCGGCGGCACGCTGACCGCGGGCCTGCTGCTCAACCTGACCCGGGAGACCGCGGCCCGCTACTCGTTCCTGCTGGCCATCCCGGCCGTGGTGATCTCCGGCGTGTTCAGCCTGCCGGACGTCTTCGAGCCGTCCGCGCCCGGCACCGCCGCGCCGAGCGTGGCGCAGATGGTGGTGGCGACGCTGATCGCGTTCGCCGTCGGGTACGCGGCCATCGCCTGGCTGCTGCGCTACGTCGCACACCACACGCTGTACGTCTTCGTGCTCTACCGGGTCGCGCTGGGCAGCCTGGTGATCTGCCTGCTGGCCACCGGCACGATCAGCGCCACCTGACGCTGTCATGCGAAAGGCCGGCACCCCGATGTTCGGGGTGCCGGCCTTTCGCTTGTCTCAGCTGTTCCAGTGCTCGGCGACCAGGTCGGCGGCCTGCTGCTCCCACTGGGCGTAGTGGTCGGGGTACGCGCTGACCTGGACGGTCTGGGCGGCCTTGGTCAGGGGCATGTCGCGCCAGCCGTCGACCTGCTTCAGGCCCTTCAGGAACGCGGTGGTGGAGTATTCGGGGTCGGTGATCTGCTCGACCGTGCCCCACCCGCTGGAGGGGCGCTGCTGGAACAGGCCCTGCGAGTCGTGGTCGTTGCGGTCACCGAGGTGGCCGAGGTTCTCCAGCTTCGACTCCTGCAGGGCGGTGGCGATGGAGACGACGGCGGCGCGTTCGTCCATGCCGGCCTTCTTGGTGGCGGCGATGATGGCCTTGACGTTGGCGGTCTGCTCGTCGTCGAGGTCGATGTGGGACTGGGTGCCCTGCACGCCGTGCGGGATCAGCGCGGCGCTGTCGAGCTTCGCGGCCTGCGTGGTGGTGACCGCAGCGTTGCGGGTGGTGGGGGTGCTGGTGTCGTGGTTGAGGGGGCCGGCGGCGAGGCCACCGGCGACGGTCAGACCGGCGATACCGAGGATGCTCTTGCGCAGGATCGTGTTCATGAGGGGGCTCCATTCGGGGGTCGACGCACCCGGGGGCGAGTGCGTGGGCACCGTCAGGCGCTCAGAGAAGTCTGGGGGGATCCGGCGTCTACTCACGCGGACCGCGGACGCCGGGGGTGGCGTGCGGGGCTCGCTGGTCGCGCCGGAGACATGTCCAACGACCGCCGGCCCGGGATCATTCCCGGACGCTGCCGCCCGCCTTCTCGGGCTGCGGGGGCGCTGCTGCGGTCGTTCACCAGGTATAACGCCCCGGCCCCGCAGGCGATTCCGCCGTGCGGGTGTCCCCGACCACCCCGAAATCAGACACCCGACGCAAACGGACACGCCCTCCCCGACGCCCCGCTCTCTCGTTCCGACGCATCCGGCCCACTCCGCCGACCGCTCCACCTGCGCACGCCCATCTCCGCCCCGCTCACGTAGCGCCCGCTTACGTCGCGCCCACGTCGCGTCCGCCAACGCCCGGGCTTCCCTGCCGCGTCGATCATGAAGTTGGCGGCACCTCGTGTCCGTTTTGTCGCCGTCAACCTCATGATCGTGTGGGAGGTCGGGTCGCCGACGGCAGGGCTCGCCGGAGATCTTGGTACGTAACGGCCCTTACAAGGGCGGGAACGTACCAAGATCTCCGGCGTGCGCCGCTACCTCAGGAGATCTTGGAAGGAAATGGCTCTCATAGGGGCCCAAATCTTCCAAGATCTCTGGCGGAGTGCCGCGCGAGACGAACGAGCTGCGCAATGCGACGGGCGATCACGATCGACGCGGACGGGATGTGAGGGCGGGGACGGGGTGTGAGGGCGGGGAAGGCGGGCGTCGTGGCGGGACGATCAACGTCGGGGCGTACCGCCTAGGGTGGTCTGCGTGGCGACCCTTCTGCTTCTGCGACACGGCCGGACCACCGCGAACGCCGACGGCGGCCTGGCCGGGCGGCAACCGGTCGAGCTGGACGACACCGGCCGGGCGCAGGCGACGGCGGTGGGCGCACGCCTCGCCGGGCTGCCGCTCGCGGCGGTGGTGACCAGCCCGCTGATCCGCTGCCGGCAGACCCTCGAACTGGCCCTGCCGGACGCCGAGCCCGTGGTGGACGACGGGCTGATCGAGTGCGGGTACGGCGACTGGGAGGGGCAGTCGCTGAAGAAGCTGGCGAAGGAGCCGCTCTGGCCGGTGGTGCAGCAGCACCCGAGCGCCGCCGCGTTCCCGCAGGGGGAGTCGATGGCGGCGATGTCCGCGCGCGCGGTGGCGGCGGTACGGGCGTGGGACGCGCGGGTCACCGCCGAGCACGGACCGGAGGCGGTCTGGCTCGCGTGCAGCCACGGTGATGTGATCAAGGCGATCGTGGCGGACGCGCTCGGCGTACACCTTGATCTTTTTCAGCGGATCGTGGCCGACCCGGCGTCGGTGACCGCGATCCGCTACACGCCGCTGCGGCCGTTCCTGGTCCGGCTCAACGACACCGGCGGCGACCTGTCGGCGCTGGTCCCGCCGCCGCGCAAGCGGCGCCGGCGCGCGGCGCGGCCGGCCGAGTCGGACGCGGCGGTCGGCGGGGGCGCGGGCGCGGCCGGATAGCCGGCCCGGCGCGGCGCGTTCGCTCTGGGCGGATTCGGCGTCGGTGGGCTGCGCGGCACTTCCACGCGCCGGATAGGGTCGTGGGTATGACGCACCAGGTGCACGCCTTCGAGCCGCCGGAGCGGTTCGTCGCCGGTACGGTCGGCCCGCCGGGGGAGCGCACGTTCTTCCTCCAGGCGCGCGGCGGCGGCCGGCTGGTCAGCGTGTCGCTGGAGAAGGTCCAGGTGTCGTTGCTCGCCGAGAAGCTCGAGGAGCTGCTCGCCGAGGCGCAGCGCCGCTTCGGCGTGCAGCTGCCGGAGGCCGCGCCGCCGACGGGCGGCGACAACGAGCCGCTCGACACCCCGGTGGACGAGGAGTTCCGCGTCGGCACGCTGGGCCTGGCCTTCGACGTGGACACCGCGACAGTGGTGATCGAGGCGATCGCCGTGGGCGAGGCGGAGGTCGAGGTCGAGCTGGGCGACGCGGACGACGACGCCGACGAGGAACCGGACGAGCCGGACGACGACCTCGACCGGCTCCGGGTCCGGCTGACCCCGGAGGCGACCCGCGAGTTCATCGAGCGGGCCAAGCGCGTCGTCAACGCCGGCCGTCCCCCCTGCCCGCTGTGCGGGCAGCCGCTGGACCCGGCCGGTCACCTCTGCCCCCGGAACAACGGCTATCACCGGTGACGTCGTCGGAACTGCAGCCCCGACAGGACGGCGCCGAGGCGCTGCGGCTGCTCGCCGACGGTGAGCTGACCCTGGAGGGGCGGCTTGTCGACGCCTCCAACGCCACGCTGCGCGCCGTCGTTGCGCTCGGCGACGTCACCGCCCACTGTGTCTACAAGCCGGTACGCGGTGAGCGCCCGCTGTGGGACTTCCCGGACGGCACGCTCGCCGGCCGCGAGGTGGCCGCCTACCTGGTGTCCCGGGCCACCGGCTGGGACCTGGTGCCGCCCACGGTGCTGCGGGACGGCCCGTTCGGTCCCGGCTCCTGCCAGCTCTGGATCGACGAGCCGGACGACGCCGAGCCGCTGGTCGGGTTCGTGCCGGCGGGGGAGATCCCGCCGCGCTGGTTCCCGGTGGCCGCGGCCCGCGACGACGACGGCGCCGCGTACGCGCTGGCGCACGCCGACGACCCGCGCCTGGCCCGGCTCGCCGTGCTCGACGCGGTGATCAACAACGCCGACCGCAAGGGCGGTCACGTGCTCGTCGGCCCGGACGACCGGATCTACGGCGTCGACCACGGCGTGAGCTTCCACGTCGAGGAGAAGCTGCGTACGGTGCTGTGGGGCTGGGCCGGCCGCGAGCTGCCGCCGGACGCTGTGGAGATGCTCGACGGCCTGGCCGGTCAGCTTCGCGGCCCGCTCGGTGAGGAACTCGCCGAGCACCTGACGATCGGCGAGACGGCGGCGCTGGCGGCCCGCGTCGAGCGGCTGCGCGGGACCGGCCGGTTCCCGCTGCCTCCCGAGGAGTGGCCGGCGATGCCCTGGCCGCCGATGTGAGCCGCTGTCGCGTTGATCACCCGTAGGGCGGCACCCGAGCGTCTGACGGATCGTTAGGCTGGCGGTCATGGAGTCTTGGGCGGGACACGAGGTGCCGCGGCTGCCCGGCGAGGGCGTGCCGCTGCGGTTGTACGACTCGGCGCGGCAGGGCGCCCATCCCAGCCGGCCCGAGGGCGCGGCCTCGATGTACGTCTGCGGCATCACCCCGTACGACGCCACGCACCTGGGGCACGCCGCCACCATGATCGCGTTCGATCTGGTGCAGCGGATGTGGCGCGACGCCGGCCTCGACGTGCGGTACGTGCAGAACGTCACCGACATCGACGACCCGCTGCTGGAACGCGCCGAGCGCGACGGCGAGGACTGGAAGGTCCTGGCCATGCGGGAGACCGCGCTGTTCCGCGAGGACATGGAGGCGCTGCGGATGATCCCGCCGGCGCACTACGTCGGCGCCGTCGAGTCGATCCCGGAGATCGCCGAGAAGGTGCTGGTGCTGCTCAAGGACGGCGCGGCGTACCGGCTCGACGACGGCACCGGCGACGTCTACTTCGACATCTCCGCCGCCCCGCGCTTCGGCTACGAGTCGAACCTGTCCCGCGAGGAGATGCTCGAACTGTTCGCCGAGCGCGGCGGCGACCCGGAGCGCGCCGGCAAGCGCGACCCGCTCGACCCGCTGCTGTGGCGCGGCGCCCGCGAGGGCGAGCCGTCCTGGCCCGGCGGCGAACTCGGCGCGGGCCGCCCCGGCTGGCACATCGAGTGCACGGTCATCGCGTTGAACCTGCTCGGCGACCGGATCGACGTGCAGGGCGGCGGCAACGACCTGATCTTCCCGCACCACGAGTGCTCCGCCGCGCACGCCGAGCGGCTCACCGGCGAGGCGCCGTTCGCCGACCACTACGTACACGCCGGCATGATCGGCCTGGACGGCGAGAAGATGTCGAAGTCCCAGGGCAACCTGGTCTTCGTGTCCCGGCTGCGGGCCGACAAGGTCGACCCGATGGCGGTGCGGCTGGCGCTGATGAGCGGCCACTACCGCACCGACCGCTCCTGGACCGAGGATCTGCTCACCGAGGCGCGGGAGCGGCTGGGCCGCTGGCGGCGGGCCGCCGCCGCGCCGGCCGGGCCGTCGGGGGCGGCGTTGCTGGCCGAGGTACGCGAGCGCCTGGCCGACGATCTGGACACGCCGGGCGCTCTGGCGGCGGCTGACCGTTGGGCCGACGGAGCGTTGAACGGCGTCACGGACGACCCGGAGGCCCCGGTGCTGTTCACCGACACGGTCGACGCGCTCCTGGGCATCGCCCTGTAGCCGTTCCGCCCGGCCGCCCGCGCACCCGTCCCTCGCTCACCCGTCCCCGCCCCCGCGCCGCGCCTCGTCCTCGCGTCGCTCCCGCCTCGCCTCGCTCCCGCCTCGCCTCGCCGATCTTGCACTTGCGGCCCGCCTTATCGCCGTTTCGCCCCAGTTTGCGGGGTCCGAAACCGCAAGATCGCGTCGCTCGGCGGGCGGGTGGAACGTGACGGGTGTCTCGAGGGCGGTTTGACACCCACGGTGTTCCACCCGGCACGACCCGACCCGGGGGCTCCGTCCGGGCGTGGCCGTTCCGGGAGCATGTGTGCGCCGGCCCCGCCGGCACGCCTCGGCGATCTTGCACTCGCGGCCCCTGGAGCGTCGGAAATGCGCCGTCTGCCGGGGCGGAAAGTGCAAGATCGCCGGGGCGGGGCAAAGCGGTCAGCCCAGGACCAGGCCGGGGTCGGGGTCCTGGTCGGGAGCCGGGGCGGGGATCCTGTACTCCTCGGTGAGCGTGGTCATCGGGCCGGGCCAGGTCGCCTGCGCGACCTCGATCGGCTTGCGTCGCTCGTCGTACGCCACGTGCAGCAGGTGCAGCACCGGCGTGTCGGGTCGGATCTGGAGGATCTCCGCCTCCTCCCGGCTGGGCTGGCGCGCGCTGATCGTGTCGGTGGCGGTGACGTACCGCCGGCCGGTGACCTCCTCGGCCTCCTGGTAGAGCGGGCGGCCGAACGCCTCGGCGCGTTCCAGTGACGTGCCGGCGGTGTCGGCGGGCAGGAACCAGGACGCGCCGACCTCGACCGGGGAGTCGTCGGTGCGTACCAGGTGCCGGCGGCAGAGCAGTTCGGTGCCGTCGGCGACGCCGAACGCGTCGGCCACCTCGGCCGGGGCGGGGGAGCGGCCGACCGAGACGAGTTGCTGGCGGTACCGGGCGGCCAGGTCGGTGTGGTAGCCGCGAAAGCCACCGTACCGGCCCCGGGACAGGCGGTTGAGGCGGCGCCGGGTGCCCCGGACGTACGTACCGGAGCCGGGTTTGGTGATCAGGATGCCCTCGACCCGCAGCTGGTCGACGGCGCGCTGCACGGTCTGCTTCGCCACGCCGAACATCTCGGCGATGGCCGGGATGGACGGCAGCCGCTCGCCGGGACCCCAGTCGCCGCGGCGCACCTGGGCCTTGAGCTGCGCGGCGATCTGCCGGTGCGGGAACTCGGCCGCGCCGGGGTTGATCTGCATCCGGGCCTCCTCAGAACAGCTAGGTTCCTAGGATGCCCTAGAGGGTGTGACCGCGCCACCCCGGACACGCAGAAGCCGGGCCCCGGCAAGGGGACCCGGCTTCGACGGAAAACGGCTACCAGGAACCCGCTGTCGGCCCGGCGGAACCGCCGCGGCGACGCAGGTACTTCTCGAACTCCTGGGCGATCTCGTCCCCGGTCAACGGGGTGATGCCGGCGTCGCCGACCCGTTCCTCCAGCTCACGCACGTACTCGCCGAGTTCCGCGTCCTGCTCGGCGGCGCTGCGCACCCGCTGCTCCCACTCGGCGGCCTCCTCGGCCAGGTCGGCCATCGGCACCGGCAGGTCGAGCACCTCCTCGACCCGGTGCAGCAGCGCCAGCGTGGCCTTCGGGCAGGGCGGGTTGTTGGCGTAGTGCGGCACGTGCACCCAGAACGACACCGCGTCGACCTCGGCGCGGGTGCAGGCGTCGTGCAGCACGCCGACGATGCCGGTCGGCCCGTCGTACCGGGTGGGGGTGAGCTGGTAGCGCTTGGCGGCGTCGGCGTCCGACGCGCTGCCGCTGATCGGCAGCGGCCGGGTGTACGGCACGTCTGCCAGCAGCGCGCCGAGCAGCACCACCCGCTCGACCTCCAGGCTGTGGCAGATCTCCAGCACCTGCTCGCAGAACGTCCGCCAGCGCATGCTCGGCTCGATGCCCCGGATCAGCACCACGTCCCGCTCGGTGCCCTCCGGGCTGGCCACCATGAACCGCGTGGTGGGCCACTCGACGCGCCGGGTCTCCCCGTCGGCCATGGTGATCGTCGGACGGCTGACCTGGAAGTCGTAGAAGTCCTCCGGGTCCAGCTCCGTCACCTGCCGGGCCTGCCAGACCTGCTCCAGGTGTTCCACGGCGGCGGTGGAGGCGTCGGCGGCGTCGTTCCAGCCCTCGAAGGCCGCGATGGCGACCGGCGAGCGCAGTACCGGCAGCCCGTCGAACTCGGTCACGCCGTCACCTCACCCTGCTCGTCGGGCGCGGCGTCGCCCCGTCGCACTGTCGCACCCCTGTTGTCCTTCACGTCCGCCAGCCTACGTGCCGCCGACGGGGCCGGCCCGTCGGCCGCGCCGGTCGCCGAGGGTGACCACCCGGGCGTACCGGCGCAAAGGCGTACGCCGGTCGGCCGGGCAGTATGTGGGAAGGCCCGGTTCGGGTGAGTCTGGCGTACTCGGGCGCACTAACCTGGGCCATGTGCCTATTTCGTTGCGTGACCTGCTGGCCGATCGGATCCTGATCGCGGACGGCGCGATGGGGACGATGCTCCAGGCCGCCGATCTCACCCTTGACGACTTCGACGGCCTCGAAGGCTGCAACGAGATCCTCAACGTGACCCGGCCGGACGTGGTCCGAGGCGTGCACGACGCCTATCTGGCCGCCGGCGCGGACTGCGTGGAGACCAACACGTTCGGCGCGAACCTGCCCAACCTCGCCGAGTACGGCATCCCCGGCCGCATCCGGGAGCTGTCCGAGGCGGGCGCGCGGATCGCGCGGGAGGCCGCCGACGAGTACGCGACGCCGGAGCACCCCCGGTTCGTGCTCGGCTCGATGGGCCCGGGCACCAAGCTGCCCACGCTCGGGCACGCGACCTACGCCTCGCTGCGCGACGCGTACCAGGAGAACGCCGCCGGTCTGATCGCCGGCGGGGCGGACGCGCTGATCATCGAGACCTGCCAGGACCTGCTCCAGGTCAAGGCGGCGGTGGTCGGGTCGAAGCGGGCCCGCGCCGAGGCGGGCCGGGACGTGCCGATCATCTGTCAGGTGGCGGTGGAGACCACCGGCACGATGCTGCTGGGCAGCGAGATCGGCGCGGCGCTGACCGCGATCGAGCCGCTCGGCGTCGACTTGATCGGGCTGAACTGCTCGACCGGCCCGGCGGAGATGGGCGAGCACCTGCGCTACCTGGCGCAGCACTCGCGTATCCCGATCTCGGTGATGCCGAACGCGGGCCTGCCGGTGCTCACGGCCGACGGGGCGTACTTCCCGCTCAGCCCGGACGAGCTGGCCGACGCGCTGGAGCGGTTCGTCACCGACTACGGCGTGGGCCTGATCGGCGGCTGCTGCGGCACCACCCCGGAGCACATCCGGGTGCTGGTGGAGCGCCTCGGCGGGCGGGCGCCGGTGGCGCGGGCGCCGAAGCCGGAGGCCGGGGTCTCCTCGATCTACCACCACGTGCCGTTCGCCCAGGACGCCAGCATCCTGATGGTGGGGGAGCGGACCAACGCCAACGGCTCGAAGGCGTTCCGCGAGTCCATGCTCGCCGGGGACTGGCAGGCCTGCGTGGAGGTCGCCCGCAGCCAGGCCCGGGACGGCTCGCACCTGCTCGACCTCTGCGTCGACTACGTGGGCCGCGACGGCACGCAGGACATGCGGGAGCTGGCCGGGCGGTTCGCCACCGCGTCGACGCTGCCGATCGTGCTGGACTCCACCGAACCGGCGGTGATCGAGGCCGGCCTGGAGATGCTCGGCGGCCGGTGCGTGGTCAACTCGGTCAACTTCGAGGACGGCGACGGCCCCGACTCCCGCTACGCGCGGGTCATGCCGGTGGTCAAGGAGCACGGCGCCGCCGTCGTGGCGCTGCTCATCGACGAGGAGGGCCAGGCCCGCACCCGCGAGTGGAAGGTACGGGTGGCCTCCCGGCTGATCGACGACCTGACCGGCCGGTGGGGGATGCGTCGGGAGGACATCCTCATCGACGCGCTGACGTTCCCGATCGCCACCGGGCAGGAGGAGACCCGCCGCGACGGCATCGAGACGATCGAGGCGATCCGGGAGATCGCGGCCCGTTATCCGGGCGTCAACTTCACCGCCGGCATCTCCAACGTCTCGTTCGGCCTCAACCCGGCGGCCCGGCAGGTGCTCAACTCGGTGTTCCTGCACGAGTGCGCGCAGGCCGGGCTGACCTCGGCGATCGTGCACGCCAGCAAGATCCTGCCGATGTCGCGGATCCCGGACGAGCAGCGCGAGGTGGCGCTCGACCTGGTGTACGACCGGCGCCGCGAGGGCTACGACCCGGTGCAGCGGTTCATCGAGGCGTTCGAGGGCGTGGACGCGGCGTCGGCGCGCGCCACCCGGGCCGAGGAACTGGCCGCGCTGCCGCTGGACGAGCGGCTCAAGCGGCGGATCATCGACGGTGAGCGCAACGGCCTGGAGGCCGACCTGGACACGGCGATGGCGCAGGGGCGTACGCCGCTGTCCATCATCAACGACCTGCTGCTGGACGGCATGAAGGTGGTCGGCGAGCTGTTCGGCTCCGGCCAGATGCAGTTGCCGTTCGTGCTCCAGTCCGCCGAGGTGATGAAGACCGCGGTGGCGTACCTGGAGCCGCACATGGAGAAGACCGACGACGACGGCAAGGGCCGGATCGTGCTCGCCACGGTGAAGGGCGACGTGCACGACATCGGCAAGAACCTGGTCGACATCATCCTGTCCAACAACGGCTACGACGTGGTCAACATCGGCATCAAGCAGCCGATCAACGCGATCCTCGACGCGGCCGAGGAACACCGCGCCGACGCGATCGGCATGTCCGGCCTGCTGGTCAAGAGCACAGTCATCATGAAGGAGAACCTGGCCGAGATGGCCTCCCGCGGCGTGGCCGAGCGCTGGCCGGTGCTGCTCGGCGGCGCGGCGCTGACCCGCGCGTACGTGGAGGACGACCTGCGCTCGATCTACCCGGGTCAGGTGCACTACGCCCGCGACGCGTTCGAAGGGCTGTCCCTGATGGACCGCGTGATGGCGGCCAAGCGCGGCGGCGCGCCGGTGGTCGACCCGGAGCGCGAGGCGGCGCTGGCGGCCCGCCGGGAGCGCCGCGAGCGGCAGCGCGCGCAGGTGCGCGAGGCCCTGCCCGAACTGGACGACGCCTCGGTCCGCTCCGACGTGGCGGTGGACGTGGCGGTGCCGAAGCCGCCGTTCTTCGGCACCCGCGTCGTCAAGGGCGTGCCGCTGGCCGACTACGCGGCGCTGCTGGACGAGCGGGCCACGTTCCTGGGCCAGTGGGGGCTGCGCGGCGCCCGCGGCGGCAAGGGCCCGTCGTACGAGGAACTGGTCGAGACCGAGGGCCGGCCCCGGCTGCGGTACTGGCTGGACCGCCTGATCTCCGACCAGGTGCTGGAGGCGGCCGTGGTGTACGGCTACTTCCCGGCGTACTCCGAGGGCAACGACCTGGTGGTGCTGGACGAGAACGGGCACAGCGAGCGGGCCCGGTTCTCCTTCCCCCGGCAGCGGCAGGAGCGGCGGCTGTGCCTGGCCGACTTCTTCCGGCCCAAGGGCGACCAGCTCGACGTGGTGGCGTTGCAGCTGGTCACCGTCGGGCAGCCGATCAGCGAGTACACGGCGAAGATGTTCGCCGGTAACGAGTACCGCGACTACCTGGAGGTGCACGGCCTGTCGGTGCAGCTCACCGAGGCCCTCGCGGAGTACTGGCACCGGCGGATCCGCGCCGAGCTGGTGCTGCCCGGCGGCGGCACGGTCGCCGACGAGGATCCGGCCGACCTGGCGGGTCTGCTGCGCACCGACTACCGGGGCTGCCGGTACGCGTTCGGCTACCCGGCCTGCCCGGACCTGGAGGACCGGGCGAAGATCGTGGAGCTGCTGGGCGCGGAGCGGATCGGGGTGCAGTTGTCCGAGGAGTTCCAGTTGGTGCCGGAGCAGGCCACCGACGCGATCGTGGTGCACCACCCGGAGGCGAACTACTTCAACGCCAAGTGATCGCCGCAAGCGCTCTGACTTGCCTCTGGACACTCGGAACGCCCCTGATTTGCAAGATCATGCTTTTCCAGGTCGTCGGGGGTGTCCGGGGCCGCCGGCGGAGGCGTGGTCGATCGCGCTGCAGGTGCGGTCCTCGCTGCGGTCGGGGGCTGCAAGACGAATGGGTCGACAGGGCCGCAAGTAGCCGTCACCAGATTACGCCGTTCATTCGATAGACTCGATGTCTTAGCTAGGAGTCAGCGTTCTGTTCGGCGATAAGCTGTTTTAGTTGTGCCGCCTTGAGTATCTCGTTGGTTGCGTTATAGGCACGCAGGAGGATTGGGAGCGCGATGTTTCTGAACTTGGGGTCGTCGCTTTCTCGTCGTGGTTCGAGTATCGAGATTATCTCTCTGTAGGCACCTTTTCGATCAAGGACGGTTGAGAGAGCGGTGGCGGCGATGAGATCGTTTGGCGCCTCGGATACGGCCTCGCGTAGGGCGGTCGTCGCCTTATCCGTCGCGTCAGGCTCGCCGGAATCCTTGAGGAGAATGCCGTATTCCCTGAAAATCAAGGAGCGGTCCGCTCCGCGTGCAGGCGCGTTTGCCGCTGCTTGCGTATACATTCTTATGGCCCCTGTAAGATCGCCGCGCCTGTGCCGAAGGAATTCGCCGTACAAGCGGGCCGCCCGCCATGAACGCGGCGTACGTTGGAGAGCCTGTTGGAAGAGCTTTTCTGCCGAGTCGTTTCTACCCTCGCGTTGCGCTGCAATTGCGAGATCGACCAAGGCGGCATCATCTGCCGCATTGCCCTGCCGGAGTTCTCGGACGATCAACCGCTCGTCGGTGCTTTTGACGTCGAGCGCCTCGAACCAGTTCCGAAGCTGTCGGTGGAGACTTGCGGCGAGGCCGGCGTCTGATCGCACGTCGCTCTGCACAAATGCGCGGGTAATTGGAAGAAGGGTATAGCAGTAGTCGTTGCGGGCTGTGTCAAATTCTCGAACTGCAAGCGAGTCGTTCACCAGATCGTCAAGCGAGTCGATTACGTCTGAGCTGCCATAGCTTGTACAGGCTGCGATCGCCTCAATTGGAATTGCTTGTTGCAGCACGCCGAGGATCTGCAACACGCTTCGCTCGACAGGCGTCAGGTTGTCAAAGACTCGTCGGAAAGAAAATTCCAGTAGCTCCTCTCCGTGGCGACCTATGGTTCTTGCGGCGTCGGCGCTCGAAATAGCTTCAGCGACGGATGAGCTTCGAGCAAAGGCCCAGCGAATTGCTAGCGGAATGCCGTTCCAGGCTGAGCCTACTCGCAGTGCCTCACTAGCAGTGATCTGGCCGATGTGCTTGAATGTTGGCTGCTTCGCCAGCATCATCACAAATGACACGACTTCCTTGTCGGTCATCTGGTGGACATCGACTGGCCTGACTGCGACGCGCACCCGGGACCGTCGGGACGTTACTATGCCCTTGACGCCTAGCGGTAGATTGTCGAGGAATCTGATGATTCGCGCATCGTCGACCGTCTCAAGATTATCTACATATACCAAGCCTTTGTCGCTGGCGAGGAGCAATTTGACTTGCTCTTCCTTCTCCTTCACCGGCAGTTCATGAAGGTCTGGAAACTGAAGAACATCAGCGATTTCGTCAAGAAGGCGCTCGTAGCTCGTTAGTCGGTTACTTAGGCCGACAATGCCGGTCGCAGTGAGCTCGCGGTCCTTTGCTGTCATGCTCACGATGTAGTTGAATTCTTTGCTGTCGTAGGCTTTCAGCACCGCCCAGGTTGCGAGCGCCGTCTTTCCCATGCCTCCAACGCCGACTAACGAGGTGACTGCGGTCCGTGGGTCGCGTAGAGACCGTTCGACCTCCCTGCCGACCGCGGTCCGTTCAATAAACTCTTCATATTCCGGCATTAGAATGCGAAACTGTGGTATGTCTACTGCGAGCGTATTGCCTACTACGGGCACGCGAAGGGACTGGATCCATTCATCAGCGGCTGTGGGTGACATGACATTGGTGCTGTCGCCATTTCGGAGTGAAGTTCCGCCCTTTTCGAACTTCCGCTTGCCGTTTATCATCGGGGCGCCAGAGCGAAAGCGTGCCGGGACGGGGCCGCGGGGAGGTATTAGTGCCACCCCTAGATAGCGTTGATCGGTTTGAATGAATTCGCGACTGTACTCTACGAATATATTGTCAGGTAGGAAGCGTCGCAGTTGATCATTAAAGGTCTTGCTATCAAGGAGAGATGTTGCGCCGACAAACTTGAAAGACTTGTCATCTATTCCAAAAAACAGCAGGCCGCCCTGCTGGTTGTGGAATCCAAGGACGTCGGAGGCGATATTTGCCCAGGCATTTTCTGCGTCCCTCCCGCGACGAGGAGGGCAGTCACTCTTGTAGTCCCACAGTTCGCCTTCACGGTGGTAGCCCCAGCGAATATTGAAGTCGCGGTCGAACATCAGCCTGACTGCAAGTGAGATGTTCTTCTGTCGGACGGCCTGAGCTATCGCGTCACTCATTGTCCCCGCTTCGCGTAGAGGTTGGCGGGAAGTATATCGATTGGCCGGGCCGGCACGCACGCCTAGCTCAACGAGCGGGAGGCTACCGAGGACGCTCCCCTGTCGAGGGTGCTCCCGACTGGAGCGGGCGTGGCCGTCATTCCTCAGGCGGGGCGTGACGCGAATAGTCCGTTGTGTCACGCGATGTCTCTGTCGGCAGTGAGCGGTACGAGTCGCTTGCAAGGGGGTCGCTGTCCCCGTTGCTGATCCGAGCGTTGCCTCATCTTGCCTCCTCGGGTAGAGGCGTTGCCCGTCTTGGTTCCAGTTGTCGAGTCAGGAGGCGTGGGCAGACGGCAAACCCGAGTGCGGCACTGATGCATGTGGGAACGTTGGACCGGGACGACCGCATCACCGGCGCGTCTGTGGCAGGGCGAGTTCAGCCATGTGCTGGCGTAGAAGGCGAGCAGCAGCGCAAGGGCCAGCCTGAACCAACTGTCGCCGTTCCGACGGCTCGCAACAAACCCACCAACAGCCCGGCGCTGCCGAGCCCGACGAAGCGCCCGCCGTGGCGGCGGACGCCCCGAAGCGTCGACGTGCCGGTCAGCCGATCAGCGTGACCGAGTAGTCGTACGTCGTCCCGGTCACCGAGTACGTGGCGGTCTGCCCGTTCTCGCAGTACGACACGAAGCTGCTCGGGGTCCGCGTCGCGCCGGCCACCGCGTCGACCACCGGGCGGACGTCGGCGCCGACCGGCAGCGCCGTGGTGGTGAGATCGATCGTCCGCGACTGGTTGATCGGGTAGGTGTCGGTGTTCGCCGTCTCCAGGCCGTTGCTCGCCTGAACGCTGAAGGACATCACGAAGGCGGCGTTGTTCACCACGGCGATGCGCTGAACGCAGGGTTCGGCCTGCGCGCTGGCCGCGGAGGCCCCAGCCAGTGCCGATGCACCGGCGGCGAGCGTCCCGGCGAGTGCGGCTCCGACGAGCCTGGCGCGGAAGGTCATGGTGTCACCTCTCGGTCGAACGTGGCGCCGGGCGCCGACTGGCGGCGCCCGGCGTTCGGTCCATATCGGAGTGCCCGCACGTTTTCGATCGAACCCTGCGAATCGATAATGTTCTGTGGCCCGGCCCACGCCGCCCTCCCTCGCGGACGGCCGGGCAGCTCTCAGGCACGTCCCGGAGGGAGTGCGCGCAGGCTTCGCGTCAGGGCGGGAATCATCACCGCGGCCGCGACCAGGTGCAGCGCGACCAGCGTGACGCTCGTCGTGGCGGCGGCCCCGACGAGGAACGGCGGCGCCAGCGACAGCGCGGTCAGCGCCACCGCCGTCCACACGAACCGCGACGCGGGACGCGCGCTGAACCGCAGCAGTACGGCGGCGATGACGACCCCGACGAGGGAGAAGAATCCGGTCACCACGGTGAAGCCGCCGAGCGGGATGGCCTCGTCACCGCCGTCCGGGATCGCGAAGTCGACGCCGGCGGCCCGCGCGAGCGCCGCGCCGAGCGTGGTTGCAGTCATCGCGACGAGTGTGGCGACGACGCCGGTGACGGCGAGCCGCCGGAAGCCGTGCGAACGGCGAGAGCCCACGCCGGTGCCGGTGCTGCTGATCATGTCGCTCCTCCAGAAGTCGGGGGTCAGGACTCGTACCGTCGCGGTACGACGGCCGGGGTTGCGCAGCGCGCGTACGCCGGTGCCGCGCAGCCAGAAACCGGCGTCGCGGCGCAGGACCGGCCCGGGCGCGCCGTCGCGCAGCTCCAGCTGCACCCGTCCGCGTGTGACCACGCCGTACGCGTGCTGCCACTGGGCCGCGACCACCGCGACGCGCGCGCCGCCGGGCAGCGCGAGCGTCCGCACCGGCACTACGGGGTACGGTCGGCCGGCAGGCGCTCGGGCAGCCCGAGGCGCGGGAACTGGTCGGCGTGGAACGTGACGATCTCGGTGATCGCCCCGCCGGTGACGCGCAGGGCGTCGACGGTGAGCGGCAGGTACGCGCCGTCGCTCTCCTGCCACAGGTAGAACGCGACGGCGGGCTGCCGGTTCACGGCGGTGGGCACGGCCCGCATGCTGCCCAGGCTCTCGAAGCCGTCCGCGACCCAGTCGGCGACCACCGCGTCCCGGCCGATCTGCAGCCCCGGGGTGGGGGGCATCGAGCAGCGCACGTCGTCGCGCAGCATGGCGGCGAGAGCGGCGACGTCCTTGGCGACGGCGGCGTCGGTGAAGCGGCGTACCAGCTCGCGGGTGCGGGTGTCCGCCTCGTCGCCGGTCCAGTCCTGCCGCTGCGCGGGCAGGTGTTCCCGCATGCCGGCGCGGGCGCGCTGCAACGCGCTGTTCACCGAGTTGACCGAGTCGCCGAGCAGCTCCGCGACGTCCTTGGCGGGCCAGCCGAGTACGTCGCGCAGGATCAGCACGGCACGCGGGCGTGGCGCGAGGTGCTGCACCGCGACCAGGTACGCCAGCTCGATCGTCTCCCGCGCCACCGCGACGGCTTCCGGCTCGTCCGCGCCGGCCGCGGGCAGCTCGTCGAGCAGCCGGTCCGGGTAGGGCTGCAGCCACCGCACCTCGCCGCCGGTCGCGGGCTCGGGACGGCACTTGGCCAGCAGGTCCAGGCAGGCGTTCGTGGCGATGCGGTACAGCCAGGCCCGGAACGTGGAGCGGCCGGCGAACGTCTCGCGCCGCCGCCAGGCGCGCAGGAACGTCTCCTGGACGGTGTCCTCGGCGTCCTCGAACGATCCGAGCATCCGGTAGCAGTGCACGTGCAGTTCCCGCCGGTGCCGCTGCGCCAGCCCGGCGAACGCCGGCTCGTCGACCTCAGCCAGGTCGCGTACGTCCAGCTCCGCCCGCCGTGGCTCCGCACCCATCACGTCATCCTCCCGCGTCGTCGTGTCCCGTCGTCTGTGTGACGGGAACGGGCGCGGAAACTCATCACCGCGCCGTCAGCTCGTGCGCGGGGCGTACATGATGATCGCGACGCCGACCAGGCAGATGGCCGCGCCGGCGAGGTCGTAGCGGTCGGGCCGGAACTTGTCGACCACCATGCCCCAGGCGAGCGACCCGGCGACGAACACGCCGCCGTAGGCGGCGAGGATGCGGCCGAAGTTCGGGTCCGGCTGGAACGTGGCGACGAATCCGTAGGCGCCGAGCGCGATCACCCCGGCGGCGATCCAGAGCAGGCCGCGGTTCTCCCGCCAGCCCTGCCACACCAGCCAGGCGCCGCCGATCTCGGCGAGCGCGGCGAGCAGGAACAGCAGGATGGACCGGACGACAGTCATGCGTCAGACCGTAGCCGGGCGCGAGGGTCGCGACGCCTGGCACGGCGACCTGCTGCGCCACCTGCGGGCCGCCCGGTCCGCAGGCGTGATCACCAGCCGCCACCTGCGGCGACGTCGGGAATACGGCTGTGCTCGGCGGCCCGGCGGACTACCGTCACCGGAGTACGGGCCGACGCCGGACCAGGCGGCGCGTCCACGCCCCCGCCGTCGGCGTTGACGTGGCGGAAACGCCCGAGGGCGAGCATGGGTACGACGAAAGGGGCGGACATGACCGACGAGGTGACGTCGCAGGTCCCGCCGGACCCGGCTCCCGTGCTGAGCGCGCCCGCCGGCACCGGGCCGGTCGGACCGCCGAGCAGCCTGGACCTGTGGGCGCGTGCCCAGGTGCTGCACCGCTGCTTCGGCGACGACGACGGCGAACCGCACATCATGCGCGGCCTGGACTGACCACGCCGCTCAGCGCACCGTCACGCCGGCCCGCGCCAGCGTCTCCCACCAGGACGCGAGGTCGGGCACCGGCTCGGCGCGGGCGCTGAGCTCGTCCAGCCGCCACAGTTGTTCCCTGCTCGGTGACGGTGAGACGGTGGCACCCACGCCGACCAGGGCGTACCGGTGGCCGCCGACGGTGAGCAGCATCGTGCCGAAGATCGTTCCCCGGGCCTCGACCTGCCCGACGGGCGCGGCGAACACCTCCGCGCCGCGCCGGTCGCCGGCCCGCAGCCAGCCCTCGTCGAGGGTCATCAGCACCGGCACGCACCGCAGGCCGTTCCAGAGGCTACGTCGCCAGTAGACAATTCCGGCGTACGACGGGTGCGGCTCCATCCCGGCGACGGTACCCGGGCCGATCCAGCGTGACCGGCGCGGGCGCCCGGGAGGCCGTCGCCTGGTGAACGTTTCCCGGCGGCCGTGCGTGTGAGCCGGTGAGCATCACCGGCGTCCGCCGGGGGTACTGCTGCGGGACACGGGTACGAAAACCGGGAGGTCATGGTGGGGGACAGGGCGGGACGTCAGGGGCGCGGGCCGATCGCCGGGCTGGTGGTGGCCGCGCTGGTCGCGGCTGGCTGCATGGCCGGCGGCGTCGACCAGGGCGGGCCGCAGCAGCCCGCACCCCCGCGCAGCGCGCAGCCCGAGTCGCAGACCACCCGGGCGGACGGCACCACGAGCGTCGCCGAGTTCAAGCAGGACATCGAGGACGCGGTCCGGCTGGCCGAACGGTACTGGGCGCAGCAGTTCCGCGCCTCCGGTCAGCGGTTCACCCCGATCCGGCGGGTGGTGGCCTACAGCCGGGAGGGCGAGGTGGCCTGTGCCGGGCAGGGCCTGCCGCGCAACAACGCGGTGTACTGCTCGGCCGGCGACTTCATCGCCTACGACGTGAACTGGTCGGTGGCGGCGTTCCGGCAGATCGGCGACGCGTTCCTGTTCTACCTGCTCGGCCACGAGTACGCCCACGGCATGCAGGTGCGGCTCGGCATCCGCTACAACTTCACCATCCAGCAGGAGCTGCAGGCCGACTGCATGGCCGGGGCGTACCTCGGGGACAGCGTGCGCGCCGGGGTGCTGGAGCTGGAGGACGGCGACCTGGAGGAGTTCCGGGAAGGGCTGCTGGCGGTCGGCGACGACCCCGACCAGCCGTGGTTCGCCGAGGGCTCGCACGGCACCGCCGAGCAGCGCAGCGATTCGTTCTTCCGGGGATACGAGAAGTCGCTGGGCGCGTGCGGTCTCGGGTGATGCCGCGGGTCACCAGGGTCGGGGACGGTTACGGGCGGGCCCGGCGCGGCTGGCAGGATCGGCGGGGTACCCGTATCGAAGGAGGCCCCCGCTGAGCAGCAAGCACCCCGCCGCCGTGCTCTTCGACATGGACGGCACGCTGGTCGACAGCGAGAAGCTGTGGGACGTCGCGTTGCAGGAACTGGCCGCCGTGTACGGCGGTGTCCTGTCCGACGACGCCCGCCGCGCGATCGTCGGTACCGGGATGGCCGACGCCATGCGGATCGTGCACGACGACCTGGGCCAGCCGGAGCGGGACGTGCAGGAAAGCGCCGACTGGATCAGCGCCCGGATCCTGGAGCTGTTCCGCACCGGGCTGCGCTGGCGTCCGGGCGCGCTGGCGCTGCTGCGGGCGGTACGGGACGCCGGCATCCCCACCGCGCTGGTCACCTCCAGCGGCCGGTCCCTGGTCGAGGTGGCCCTGGACACGCTGGGCCGGGACAGCTTCGACGCGGTGGTCTGCGGCGACGAGGTGGACGCGGCCAAGCCGCACCCGGAGCCGTACCTGACCGCCGCGCGTCTGCTGGGCGTACCGGTCGAGCGGTGCGTGGCGATCGAGGACTCACCGACCGGCGTGGCGAGCGCGCTGGCAGCCGGTGCGGCGGTGCTGGCCGTTCCGGCCGAGGTGCCGCTGGCGCCCGCCGACGGCGTACACCAGATGGAGAGCCTGCTCGGGGCGGACCTGGAGCTGCTCGCGGCGCTGCTCAACCGTTAGGAAGGGCCCCTTCTTATGCACGAGGCGTTAAGAAGGGGCCCTTCCTTTCACGTCAGTCGTGGGCGATGGCGCCCAGGACGTTGATCCGCGCGGCGCGGATCGCCGGCAGCACCGCGGCGACCACGCCGATGATCGCGGCCAGGATCAGGAACGTCACCATCTGACCCCACGGCAGGATCAGGTCGGTGATGCCCTCGTCCTTGAGCGCCTCCACCACCGCCGCGCCGAGACCGGTGCCGACCACCACGCCGAGCAGCGCGCCGAAGATCGAGATCACCACCGCCTCGACCGTGATCATGCGCATGGTCTGGGCGCGGCGCAGGCCGATCGCCCGCAGCAGACCCAGCTCCCGGGTGCGTTCCAGCACCGACAGCGCGAGCGTGTTGATGATGCCCAGCACCGCGATCACGATGGCCAGCGCCAGCAGGATCTGGATCATCTGGAGCAGGGAGTCCAGCTGACCGGTCTGCTGCTCGATGAACCCGGCCCGATCGGCCACCGACACCTCGGGGCTGTCCGCCAGCAGCCGCTCGATCTGCGGCTGCACCGCGTCCACCGACGTGCCGGGGGCGAGCTGCAGGAAACCCTGGATCGGCTGCGGGATGGCGAAGTCCGCCGTTGCCTGCGGCGGCAGCGTCACCGGGTTGGTCAGCTGTGAACTCTCGTAGATGCCGCTGACCGTGTAGGTGCGGGCGTCGCCACGGGACAGCTGCACCGGCACCGTCGAACCGACGCTGAGGTTGCGTGCCTTCGCGGTGTCCGAGCTGACCAGCATCTGGTCCGGCGCCAGCTTGCTGATGTCACCGGCGGCGGCCTTCGCCCCGAAGATCTGCTGCAGCGCGGCCACGTTGCTCGACACGGCCACCCAGGTCCGCTCGCCGCCGACCACTGCCATGTCGCCGTACTCGCCGTCGACCATCTGCACGCCCGGGATCGCGGCGGCCTTCTCCAGGACCGCCGGGTCGAAGCTCGCCGGACGCGGCCCGGACGTGGACCCGGAGATCACCAGCTCCGCCTTGATGGTGTCCTCGGCCAGCGCGCCGATGCTGCCCTTGGCCGAGTCCAGGATCACCGTCACGCCGGTGACCAGGGCGATGCCCACCATCAGCGCGGCGGCCGTGATCGCGGTACGGCGCGGGTTGCGGCCCGAGTTGAGCCGGCCCAGCTTGCCCGGCACCGACCAGGAGAACATCGCGCCCAGCAGCGAGACCACCGGCCGGCTGATGATCGGGGTCAGCAGCGCCACCCCGATGAACGCGAACAGCACGCCGCCGAGGATGGTCGCCAGGGTGCTGTCGCCGGCGTGCCCGCCGAGACCGAGGAACAGCAGCACCGCGCCGATGCCGGTGACCACGGCACCGCCGATGGTGACCTTGGTCAGCGGCCGGTCCGGCGTGGCCACGTCCTGCATCGCGGCGATCGGCGGGATGCGCGAGGCGCGCAGCGCGGGCAGCAGCGCGGCGACCACAGTGATGAGCATGCCGACCGCGAACGCGCCGATCACCGCCGAGGCGGGCACGCCCAGCCCGGCCAGGGTGAGACCCCCGGCGAGCTGACCGAACAGGTACGCCAGCAGCGCGCCCACGCCGATGCCGGCGGCGAGCCCCAGCACCGAGGCGATCAGGCCGACCGCGAGCGCCTCCAGCACCACCGAGCCGATGACCTGCTTGCCGCTGGCCCCGATCGCGCGCATCAGGGCCAGCTCACGGGTGCGCTGCGCCACGATGATCGAGAACGTGTTGAGGATCAGGAACGTGCCGACCAGCAGCGCCACCGCGGCGAACCCGAGGAGGATCTTGTTGAAGAACGACAGCCCTTCCTTGAGGCCGGCCGAGGCGTCGGCGGCGAGCTGCTCGCCGGTCTTGACCTGGTAGTCGGCACCCAGCGTGCGGGCCAGCTCGTCGCGCAGCGCGGCCGGCGTGGTGCCGTCGGCGGCCTGGACGCTGATGTTGCTGAACACGTCCGGCTTGCCCAGCATCAGCTGCTGCGCCACCGGGGTCGTGAAGTGGACCTCGTTCGCGCCACCGATCGAGTCCCGGCCGCCGCTGTAGCCGAACACGCCGACGAGCGTGAACTCCTTCTTCGGTGCGAGGGTCAGCACGCCGACCCGGTCGCCGACCTTGACCTTGCCCGCCTCGGCCAGCGCGGCGTTGATCACGATCTCGTCGTCGGCCTGCGGGCCGCGGCCCTCGCGCAGCTCCAGCAGGTCGCTCTCACCGAGCCAGTTCTGGCCCAGCTGCGGCGGGCCGAACGAGGTGACCACCTTGCCGTTGCTGCCGATCATCCGGGCGCCCTCGGCGGCCACCACGCCCTCGGCGTCGGCGACGCCGGGCACCGCCTTGACCCGGTCCAGCACCGACGCCGGCATCGGAGTGCTCAGCGGCATCCCCTCCGCCGTGGAGACGTCGATCTTCGGCTTGGCCTCGACGCTCACGTCGACCTCGGCGTACGCGTCGGCGAAGACCGCGTCGAAGGACCGCCCGAGCGTGTCGGTGAGCACGAACGCGCCGGAGACGAACATGACGCCGAGCACCACCGCCAGCCCGGACAGCAGCAGGCGCAGCTTGCGCGCCAGCAGGCTCTTGAGCGTTGCCCGCAGCATCAGTTGCCCACCTCGACCGGGGCGTCCAGCTTCTTCATCGTGTCCAGCACCGTCTCGGCGGTCGGCTCGATCAACTCCGAGACGATCTGCCCGTCGGCGAGGAAGACCACCCGGTCGGCGTACGCGGCGGCGGTCGGGTCGTGCGTGACCATGACGATGGTCTGGCCGTGCTCGCGTACCGAGTTGCGCAGGAACTTCAGCACCTCGGCGCCGGAGCGGGAGTCCAGGTTGCCGGTCGGCTCGTCCGCGAAGATCACCTCGGGGCGGGCCACGAGCGCCCGGGCGCACGCCACGCGCTGCTGCTGGCCACCGGAGAGCTGCGCCGGGCGGTGCCCGAGCCGCTCCCGCAGGCCGACCGTGTCGATCACGACGTCGTACCAGGCCGGGTCGGGCTTGCGCCCGGCGATCGACAGCGGCAGCAGGATGTTCTCCTGCGCGGTGAGCGTCGGCAGCAGGTTGAACTGCTGGAAGATGAAGCCGACCTTGTCCCGGCGCAGCTTCGTCAGACCGGCGTCGTTGAGACCGGTCACAGTGGTGTCGCCGATCATCACGGTGCCCTTGGTCACCGTGTCCAGACCCGCGAGGCAGTGCATCAGTGTGGACTTCCCGGAACCCGACGGCCCCATGATCGCGGTGAACCGGCCGCGCTCGAACTCGGCGCTCACCCCCCGCAGCGCGGCGACCTGCGCCTCGCCGCTGCCGTACACCTTCCACACATCGTTCGCCCGGGCCGCGGCCTGCTCTTGGCCTACCGTCGCGGTCACGTCATGTACCTCTTCCGTCTGTCGTTCTCAATGCCGCACCGCCCCCGCTGGTCGGTGCGGCGGAATCCATCCTCGGGGTCGCGAGCCCGAAAGCCCTCCGACCTGGGGTGGAATCCGTGCCGATCTTCCGGTGAGGGTCGACCCCCATCCGGGCTCAGGGTGACCCCTGACCGGCAGGCGACGCCGACGCTAGAGCCTCACCCGGCGTGATGGTCAACACATCAGCCCCGCCGCTGGTCACGGTAGGTGACCCGCGCCACCTCACCGCCCCGGACGAACCAGACCCGTCTCGTACGCGAGCACGACCGCCTGGACCCGGTCGCGCAACCGTAGCTTCGTCAGCACGTGCCCGACATGGGTTTTCACAGTCGTCTCGCTGACCGACAGCACCCGGGCGATCTCCGCGTTGGACAGACCGCGCGCCATGTGGGTGAGCACCTCCCGCTCCCGGTCGGTCAGCGGGTCCAGCGCCCGCGCCGGCGCGGCGGCCGGATCGGGCAGCAGCTCGGCGAAGCGGTCCAGCAGCCGGCGCAGGATGCGCGGAGACATCGCCGCGTCCCCGGCCGCCACCGTGCGGATCGCCGCGACCAGGTCCTCAGCCGGCACATCCTTAGTCAGGAACCCGCTGGCGCCGGCCCGCAGCGCCCCGACGACGTGTTCGTCCTGCTCGAACGTGGTGAGCACCAGCACCCGCACCGGTAGCCGCGCGGACACGATCGCGCGCGTCGCGGTCACCCCGTCCATCCGCGGCATCCGGATGTCCATCAGCACCACGTCGGGCAGCAGCCGCCGCGCCAGGTCCACCGCCTCCGCGCCGTCGCCGGCCTCACCCACCACGTCCAGGTCGTCCTCCGCGCCCAGCACCATCCGGAATCCGGTACGCAGCAGCGGCTGGTCGTCGGCGAGCAGAACCCGCACCGGCCGGGACACGGCGCCGTCGGTCATGCGTCCCCCTCGTCGTCCGGGCGGCGGTCCGGCCGGGACCCGTCGGCGCCGGCACGCGCGCGATCCGCCCGGCGTGAGCCGGGCCGCGGTAACCACCGTAGAGGTCACCGGTCGCGCGGTCGCCGATCAGGCCGCCCCGATCCCGCAGGTTGGCCGGGCTCCGTGCGCTGCGGTGACCTGGGCCGGACTCGCCCGGACCGGGGAGCGCCGCGCGCCCGCTCGGCGAGCCCGTCCCGGCTGCTGGCGCATGCCCGCACGCATGATCGACTCCACTTCGCCGAGGTGGCTGCATCCCACCCCCGTCGACCCCGCCACCTCGCCGAAGTGGCCCGTGTGCCCGGTCATCACCGACCGGAAGGGCCGGCGGCGGGGGCGGGCGGTCAGTTCGGCCACCATCGAGCAGGCCAACTCGGTGTGGTCGGCCCACTCCCATGACGCTCCGCGCGCCGGGTCCGCATCGGGATTGGACGCGCTCCGCGCCGTGCCGCGTCGCGGGATCGCGGGCGCGCTGCGCGCCGGCCCGGCGCGGAAAAGCCCGCCGGTCCGGGACGGGTCCGGCCAGGCGTCAGCCCGGGCACCTTCGGGCGGGAGCGGAGGTTACTCGTCGGCGCCGGGCGCCACCGGGCGGGAGCGGGCGTCCACCAGCGGGTCGGGCGCGGCGGCGGCCACCGGGAACGGCGGCGGCGTGCCGCCGTAGCTCGGGCACAGCGCCTGGTGGCTGCACCAGTCGCACAGGCGGCTCGGGCGGGGCCGGAAGTCCTGCCGGGCGGTGGCCTGCTCGATCGCCCGCCACAGCGCCACCACTGTGCGCTCGAAGCGCACCAGCTCGTCGGCGTCGGGGGCGTAGTCGCAGACCTCGGCGTCCTTGAGGTAGAGCAGGCGCAGCACCCGCGGCACCACGCCCCGGGTGCGCCACAGCACCAGGGCGTAGAACTTGAGCTGGAACAGCGCCCGCGCCTCGAACGCCTCGCGCGGCGCGCCGCCGGTCTTGTAGTCGACCACTCGCAGCGCGCCGTCGGGCGCCACGTCGAGGCGGTCGAGGTAGCCCCGGATGAGCAGTTCGTCGTCCACCACCGCGGAGATCAGCGCCTCCCGCTCGGCCGGCTCCAGCCGGCGTGGGTCCTCCACCGCGAAGTAGCCGTCCAGCAGCGCCGTCGCCGACCGGAGGAACTCCTGCGGACCGGTGGTGTCGCCGTCGGCGAACAGCGAGGCCAGCTCCGGCTCCTCGGTGACCAGCCGGTCCCACTGCGGCGCGACCAGATCACCGGCCGACTCCGGGGTGCGGGCGGCGGCCGGAAGGTCGAACAGCCGCTCCAGCACGGCGTGCACGAGCGTGCCCCGGGCCTGCTCGACAGTCGGCCGCTCGGGCAGCCGGTCGATGCTGCGGAACCGGTAGAGCAGCGGGCAGGTCTTGAAGTCGGCCGCCCGGGACGGCGACAGCGACGCCCGCACCGTGACCGGCGCCGGTGCCGTCTGGTCGCCGTGGCTGTCGATCATCGGTTCCGCCGTCATGCCCGGAAGGTTAGGCCACGCCTGTGACACCGCCACCGTCGCCGCACCGGAGCATGATCGGATCTCCCTCTCAGTGACCGCGGCGGCCCGCCGCGCACGCTCACGTAGCATCGGGCCGGTGCAGCAGCGGAGCCGAGGACCCCGCCGGCCGGGGCTCAGCCTCGGCCGGGTGCTCGGGGTGCCGCTGCGCGTCGACGCCTCGATGCTGCTGCTCACCGTCGTCGTCACGGTGCTGTACGCGGCGCTGGCCCGCCGCCAGCTCGACCTCGGCCCGCTCGGCGGCTACCTGGTCGGGTTCGGCTTCGTGGTCTCGCTGCTCGGCTCGGTGCTGCTGCACGAGCTGGGCCACGCGCTGACCGCCCGCCGCTACGGCATCGGTGTGCGCGGGATCACGCTGGAACTGCTCGGCGGGTACACCGAGATGGACCGCGACGCACCCACGCCGCGGATCGAGCTGCTGATCTCGCTGGCCGGGCCGGCCGTGTCCGCCGTACTCGGCGCCGGCGCGGTCGCCGCCACCCTCGCGTTGCCCGCCGGCACGCTCGGCCACCAGCTCGCCTTCCAGCTCGCGGTCAGCAACGTCGTGGTGGCGATCTTCAACAGCCTGCCCGGTCTGCCGCTGGACGGCGGGCGGGCGCTGCGCGCCGCGGTGTGGGCGCTCACCCGCGACCGGCACCGCGGCACCGAGGTGGCCGGCTGGGTCGGCCGGGCCGTCGCGCTGGGCACGCTGGCGCTGGTCGTGGTGCTCACCATGCGCCGGGCGCTGGCCCCGCTGGCCCTGCCGCTGCTGCTGCTCGTCGCACTGACGCTGTGGCGCGGCGCCGGCCAGTCCATCCGGCTGGCCCGTATCGGCCGGCGCCTGCACCTGGTCGACCTGGCCCGGCTGGCCCGCCCGCTGCTGCCGGTGCCCACCGGCACGCCGCTGGCCGAGGCCCAGCGCCGCCGCGACGAGGCGGCCACCCCGCACGCGGCGCTGGGCGTCATCGACTCCGCCGGCCGTACCGTCGCTGTGGTCGACCCGGCGCGCGCCGCCGCCGTACCCCCGGAACGGAGGCCGTGGGTCGCGGTGGACGAGGTGGCCCGCGACCTGTCCGCGGTGCCGGCCCTGCCGGTCGGCGCGGACGGCGAGCGGGTCCTGGAGACCGTACGCACCCACCCGGGCGCGCAGTACGTCGTGACGGCAGGCGAAGATGTGGTCGGCGTGCTGCATATCGCGGATCTCGCCCAGCTCCTGGAACCCAAACGGAAGACGAACACGTGACCGTAGAGATCTCCACCGTCCCGGCGTTGCCCCCGGTCCACCGCGGGCCGTTCCGGCCGGGCGACCGGGTCCAGCTGACCGACCCCAAGGGCCGGATGCACACCGTGACGCTGGAGCCCGGCAAGGAGTTCCACACCCACCGGGGGATCCTCAAGCACGACACCCTGATCGGCCTGCCCGACGGCAGCGTGGTCACCACCGCCGGCGGCGGCACCGCGTTCCTGGCGCTGCGGCCGCTGCTGTCGGACTACGTGCTCTCCATGCCGCGGGGCGCCCAGGTGATCTACCCGAAGGACTCGGCGCAGATCGTCGCCATGGGCGACATCTTCCCCGGCGCCAAGGTGCTGGAGGCCGGCGCCGGGTCCGGCGCGCTGTCCTGCTCGCTGCTGCGGGCCGTCGGCACCGAGGGCGAGCTGCACTCGTTCGAGCTGCGCGACGACTTCGCCCAGATCGCCCGCCGCAACGTGGAGGCGTTCTTCAACGGCCCGCACCCGGCCTGGAACCTGCACGTCGGCGACGTCGCCGACTGCGCCGAGACCGGTTTCGACCGGATCATCCTGGACATGCTGACGCCGTGGGAGATGCTCGACATGGTCGAGCGGGCGCTGGTGCCCGGCGGCGTGCTGATCGGCTACGTGGCCACCACGCCGCAGCTGTCCGAGCTGGTCGAGGCGCTGCGCGAGCGTGGCGGCTGGACCGAGCCGCGCGCCTGGGAGTCGCTGGTGCGCGACTGGCACGCCGAAGGGCTGGCGGTCCGCCCGGACCACCGGATGATCGCCCACACCGCGTTCCTGGTCTCCGCCCGCAAGCTCGCCCCCGGGGTCACCGCGCCGCCGCGCCGCCGCAAGCCCAGCAAGGGCGCCGAGGCGTACGCGCAGCGCCGCGACGCCCTGCGCGCCGCCGCCGCGGCCCGCGCGGAGCAGGAGCCGCAGGAGTCCTGACCCCCGACGCGCGGGCGCGCGCGTACGGGCGGATCATGTGTGCCGGTGGGCACGACACCTGAGCGGGTGGAGACGGTGGCATGAGCGAGCGGATCGGGGCGCGCGTCGGGCGGCGCGCCCGTGCCGGTGACCTGGACCGGTGGCAGCACGGCGGCGCGGCCCGGTGGGAGGCGGCGTGAGCAACCCCGGCTACGGCAACGGTGACCTGCCCGCCGTCTTCCCGGACTGGTCGCCCTACACCGACCTGGAGTCGGCCGCCCGCGCGTACCTGCGCGACCCGGACATCGCGCTGGAGGCGCTCGACGGCGTGCTGCGCGGCGCCTCCGTGCTCGGCTTCACGCTGGAACGGTTCGTCAACGAGGTGAACGGCGTGTGGCAGGAGGTCGTCGTCTGCGACGGCAGCCGGCTGGTGCTCTGGCACGGCGAGGACGTGCCACCGGGGGAGGGGCCGCCCGGCGCGATGACCTCGTCGCTGCGGGTGGTGCCGCTGTCCACCGTCACCGAGGTCGGCTGCCGGCGGCGGCTCATGCGGGCCGAGAACGGCACCGTACGGGTCGACAGCATCGACGTGTACCTGCTGCTCAGCTCCCTGGACGAGGCGCCGCCCAGCGACGAGGTGGCGGGCGCGCCCCGGCACGACGCGCTGCGTTTCGGCAAGACCCTCGACGACGGCGGGGCGGGGCAGATCGCCCGGCTGGAGGAGTTCGCCCGACTGGTCGCCTCGGTGGTCGGCCGGCCCCTGCTCTGAGGCGGACGAACGGCGGGCCGGGGACGTGTGGTCCCCGGCCCGCCGTGCAGCTGTCCGGGCCTCAGTCGTCGGCCTCCGGGCCGGCCACCTCCACGCCGTCGCTGCCGCGCACCACGTGGATGCACTCGCCCGGGCACTCCTTCGCCGAGTCGATCACCTCGAGGCGCAGGTGCTCCGGCACGTCCACCCGGGCGCCCGGGGCCTGCCGCAGCTCGCCGTCGGGGCCCTTGACGTACGCCAGGCCGTCGACGTCGAACTCGAAGACCTCCGGCGCGTACTGCACGCAGAGCCCGTCACCGGTGCAGAGGTCCTGGTCGACCCAGACCTGCAACTGGTCGGTCGCGACGTCGGTCACGAAGCACCCCCCATGTTCTCCCGTCCCACGCTCCGACGGTACCCGAACGCCCGTACCCACCCCGCGACCAGCCCTTCGCGATCAAGCTTCGGTGACGAGCGCGTTGCTGTGGACCGAATCGGGCTCATAGCGGCTAGTGTTAGGTCAGAACGTTCAAGCCCCCCGGGGAGGTGGGACGTGGCACGCAGCGACGACGCGGACTCGCGCGCCGCACGGTGGGAAAAGGAAGCCCACGATCTCTCCACGCAGGTCGCGTTCCTGCAAGAGGAACTCGCTCTGGTGCGGCGCAAGTTGACCGAAAGCCCTCGACACGTCCGGCAGCTCGAAGAGCGGCTGGCGGCCACCCAGGCCCAGTTGGCGCGGCTGACCGAGAACAACGAACGGCTCGTAAGCACCCTCAAGGAGGCTCGCGCGCAGATCGTGACGCTCAAGGAGGAGATCGACCGGCTCGCCCAGCCACCGAGTGGCTACGGCGTCTTCCTGGCCAAGCACGACGACGGCACGGTGGACGTGTTCACCGGCGGGCGCAAGCTCCGGGTGGCGGTCTCGCCGTCGCTGGAGGCCGACGAGCTGCGCCGTGGCCAGGAGGTCCTGCTCAACGACGCGCTCAACATCGTCGACGCGTTCGGTTTCGAGCGGGTCGGCGAGGTCGTGATGCTCAAGGAGATCCTGGCGGGCCCGGACGGCGCGCCGGGTGACCGGGCGCTCGTGGTGTCGCACTCCGACGAGGAGCGGATCGTGCACCTCGCCGAGACCCTGATCGGCAGCGCGATCCGGGCCGGCGACTCGCTCATGATCGAGCCCCGCTCGGCGTACGCCTACGAGCGGATCCCGAAGAGCGAGGTCGAGGAACTGGTCCTGGAGGAGGTGCCCGACGTCAACTACGAGGACATCGGTGGCCTCCAGGCGCAGATCGAGCAGATCCGCGACGCGGTGGAGCTGCCCTTCCTGCACTCCGACCTGTTCCGTGAGCACCAGCTCCGGCCGCCGAAGGGCATCCTGCTCTACGGTCCGCCCGGCTGCGGTAAGACGCTGATCGCCAAGGCGGTGGCCAACTCGCTGGCCAAGAAGATCGCCGAGCGGGAGGGCAAGGAGCGGCACACCAGCTTCTTCCTCAACATCAAGGGCCCGGAGCTGCTCAACAAGTACGTCGGCGAGACCGAGCGGCACATCCGGCTGATCTTCCAGCGGGCGCGGGAGAAGGCCGGTGAGGGCACTCCGGTGATCGTGTTCTTCGACGAGATGGACTCCGTGTTCCGCACCCGCGGCTCCGGCGTCTCCTCGGACGTGGAGAACACCATCGTCCCGCAGTTGCTCAGCGAGATCGACGGCGTGGAGGGCCTGGAGAACGTCATCGTCATCGGCGCCTCCAACCGGGAAGACATGATCGACCCGGCGATCCTGCGTCCCGGCCGGCTCGACGTGAAGATCAAGATCGAGCGGCCGGACGCCGAGGCGGCGAAGGACATCTTCTCCAAGTACATCCTCGCCGGCCTGCCGCTGCACGCCGACGACCTGGCCGAACACGGCGGCGACGCCCAGGCCACCGTCGCGGCGATGATCGACGCGGTGGTCCTGCGGATGTACTCCGAGACCGAGGAGAACCGCTTCCTCGAGGTCACCTACGCCAACGGCGACAAGGAAGTCCTCTACTTCAAGGACTTCAACTCCGGCGCGATGATCCAGAACATCGTCGACCGGGGCAAGAAGATGGCCATCAAGGAGTTCCTCACCTCCGGCCGCAAGGGGCTGCGCCTGCAGCACCTGCTCGACGCCTGCGTCGACGAGTTCCGGGAGAACGAGGACCTGCCCAACACCACCAACCCCGACGACTGGGCGCGCATCTCCGGCAAGAAGGGCGAGCGGATCGTCTACATCCGCACGCTCGTCTCCGGCGGCAAGGGCGCCGAGGCCGGACGGTCCATCGAGACCGCCAGCAACACCGGCCAGTACCTGTAGTCCGACCCTGCGACGAAGGCCCGTGGCGCACCCGCCACGGGCCTTCGCGCGTACGCAGGGAAGCCGCCACACCGGACCCGGCGCTGCCGCCACGCCCCCTCGGCGCGTCACGCCGACTACGCTCGACATGACGGGGACCGGGACGGCGAGCGGGAGCGGGCAGGTCGATGAGCGTCAGAAGGATCATGGGCACCGAGGTCGAGTACGGCATCTCCGTGCCCGGTCAGGCCGGAGCCAACCCGATGGTCACCTCCTCCCAGGTGGTAAACGCCTACGGGGCGCGGCCGGAACTCAACCGGGGCGGCCGGGCCCGCTGGGACTACGAGGAGGAGTCGCCACTGCGCGACGCGCGCGGGTTCACCTACTCCGGCGCCGCGTACGACCCGGCCGAGGCGCTCGCCGACGAGGACCTCGGCCTCGCCAACGTCATACTCACCAACGGCGCGCGGCTCTACGTCGACCACGCCCACCCGGAATACTCCACGCCCGAGGTGACCAACCCCCTCGACGTGGTCCGGTGGGACAAGGCGGGGG
This sequence comes from Micromonospora sp. HB375, assembly GCF_017872985.1. Taxonomy (NCBI): domain Bacteria; kingdom Bacillati; phylum Actinomycetota; class Actinomycetes; order Micromonosporales; family Micromonosporaceae; genus Micromonospora; species Micromonospora sp. HB375. The sequence goes on from NZ_JAGGJO010000001.1 coordinate 3,335,683, forward strand.
AGCGGGTGATGGCCGAGGCGGCCCGGCGGGCCGCGACCATCCCGGGCACCCAGCCGATCCACCTGTACAAGAACAACACCGACAACAAGGGCGCCAGCTACGGCGCGCACGAGAACTACCTGATGCGCCGGCAGACGCCGTTCGCCGACATCGTGGCGTACCTGACGCCGTTCTTCGTCACCCGGCAGATCGTCTGCGGCGCCGGGCGGGTCGGCATCGGCCAGGACGGCGGCCAGACCGGTTTCCAGATCTCCCAGCGGGCCGACTTCTTCGAGGTCGAGGTGGGGCTGGAGACGACGCTCAAGCGGCCCATCATCAACACCCGCGACGAGCCGCACGCCGACGCCGACAAGTACCGCCGGCTGCACGTCATCATCGGCGACGCCAACCTCTCCGAGATCTCCACGTTCCTCAAGGTCGGCACCACCGCGCTGATCCTCACCATGATCGAGGAGAAGGCGCTCGGCGCGGACCTGGGCATCGCCGACCCGGTGGGGGAGCTGCGCGCGGTCAGCCACGACCCGTCGCTGAAGCACCTGATGCGGATGCGCGACGGCCGCAAGCTCACCGCGCTGGACGTGCAGTGGGCGTACCTGGAACGGGTCAGCTCCTTCGTGGACGACCGCTACGGCAAGGACGTGGACGCGCAGACCGCCGACGTGCTGCGCCGCTGGGAGAGCGTGTTGGACCGGCTCGGCCGCGACGCGTTCGAGTGCGCAGACGAGCTGGACTGGGTGGCGAAGCTGCGGCTGCTGGAGGGCTACCGGGAGCGGGAGAAGCTCGGCTGGGGCTCGCACAAGCTGCAGCTGGTCGACCTGCAGTACTCCGACGTGCGGCCGGAGAAGGGCCTCTACCACCGCCTGGTGCAGCGTGGCTCGATGAAGACGATGCTCAGCGACGAGCAGACCCGCACCGCGATGACCGAGCCGCCGGAGGACACCCGGGCCTACTTCCGGGGCCGCTGCCTGGCGCAGTACGCCTCCGAGGTGGTCGCCGCGAGCTGGGACTCGGTCATCTTCGACGTGGGCCGGGAGTCGCTGGTGCGGGTGCCGATGATGGAACCCGAGCGGGGCACCCGGGCGCACGTCGGTGAGCTGTTCGACCGCTGCGAGAGCGCCAAGGATCTGCTGGAGACGCTCACCGGCGGGTGACCCGGATGCCGGAAGGCCCGTCGGGTGCCGGAACCGGGCGCGCGGCGGGCCTTTCGTCGCTCCCGCGAGGTAAGTTGATCGCAGGCGATCGTGGAGGAGGCACCACCATGGCGACCCAAGAGGGTGGGCAGACCCAGTCCGGCAAGTCCCGCGAGGAGGTCGACGAGGTCACCGCGGAGGCGAACCCCGAGGTGGCCGAGCGGCACGCCGAGATCACCGAGGACGTGGACGACCTGCTCGACGAGATCGACTCCGTCCTGGAGGAGAACGCAGAGGAGTTCGTGAGGGGATATGTGCAGAAGGGGGGTCAATGAGGCCTATGTCCGATTTGCCTGAGGCTTCGGACAAGCTTTGCCCCCAGTGCCGCCGCTCGCTTCCCGCGTCGGCGTTCCACCGTAATCGGCGTCGTCCAGACGGGCTGGCGTTCTACTGCAAGACGTGTGCCGCTGCTCGCTCAGAGGCGAGTCGCCGGAAACGTGGCATCGCGCCGCAGCGAAGGGCTGCCGTGCCGGTAGCCGACGGCCTCAAGTGGTGCCCCGACTGCGAGCAGATCAAGCCCGTTGACGATTTCCCCCGAACGACCAACGCCAGCGGTCGGCACAGCTACTGCAAGCCGTGCCACATCGCCCGCGGTAACGAGACGAAGCAGCGACTCTACGGCGGCAATCGCGAGTACCACCTGCGCCGCCGCTACGGGGTCGGGGAGAAGGAGTTCCAGGAGCTCCTGACCGAGCAGGGCGGCGTGTGCGCGATCTGCCGGCGCCCCGATCCGGAACATCTGGACCACGATCATCGCACCGGATGGGTGCGCGGGATACTCTGCTTCAACTGCAACGGTGGTCTTGGCCAGTTCAAGGACAACGCCGAAGTCCTGGCCAGGGCGATCACGTACCTGAGAGGAACCACGTGGCAGCGGGTTTTGATCCATCCGGGCGTCTTCCAGATGTGTTCACCAACGCGGGGACGTCCTCCTTCACAGCGTTCCTGAGCAAGGTGGCCCCCGAGATGCTGCCCGGCCGTCGGCCGCTGCCGCCCGGCATGGCCGCCGACATGGCGCCGCACGCGACCACCATCGTGGCTATCTCGGCCGCCGGTGGCGTGGTCATGGCCGGCGACCGGCGCGCCACGATGGGCAACCTGATCGCCCAGCGCGACATCGAGAAGGTGCACCCGGCCGACGCGTACTCGCTGGTCGGCATCGCGGGCACCGCGGGCATCGGCATCGAGCTGATGCGACTGTTCCAGGTGGAGCTGGAGCACTACGAGAAGATCGAGGGCGCGATGCTCTCGCTCGACGGCAAGGCCAACCGGCTCGCCTCGATGATCCGCGGCAACCTGGGCGCGGCCATGCAGGGCCTGGCCGTGGTCCCGCTGTTCGCCGGTTTCGACCTGGCGGCGAGCGACCCGGCGCGGGCCGGGCGGATCTTCAGCTTCGACGTGACCGGCGGCCCGTACGAGGAGACCGGCTACGACGCGATCGGCTCCGGCTCGCTGTTCGCCAAGTCGGCGCTGAAGAAGCGGTTCCGGACCGGCCTGTCGGTCGAGGACGCGACGCGGCTGGCGGTCGAGGCGCTCTACGACGCGGCGGACGACGACACCGCCACCGGCGGCCCGGACCTGACCCGGCGGATCTACCCGGTCGTGATGACCGCGACCGCCGAGGGCACGCACCGGCTCACCGACGCCGAGACGGCGGCGATCGCGGAGAGCGTGGTGGCCGGCCGGATGGAGAACCCCGGCGGCTGAGGCCGATCCCACCGTCCACCGAGTCAGCAGTCCCGCAGAAGGAGAACCGCCGCCGTGGCCATGCAGTTCTACGCCTCGCCCGAGCAGATCATGCGCGACCGCTCCGAGCTGGCCCGCAAGGGCATCGCCCGGGGCCGCAGCGCGGTGGTCCTGAGCTACGCCGGCGGGGTGCTCTTCGTCGCCGAGAACCTGTCCAGCACGCTGCACAAGGTCAGCGAGATCTACGACCGGATCGGCTTCGCCGCCGTCGGCCGGTACAACGAGTTCGAGAACCTGCGTCGCGCGGGCGTGCGGATGGCCGACCTCAACGGCCTGAGCTACGACCGGCGGGACGTGACCGGCCTGGCCCTGGCGAACGCGTACGCGCAGACGCTTGGCGCGATCTTCACCGAGCAGTCGAAGCCGTTCGAGGTGGAGATCTGCGTGGCCGAGGTGGGCGCCACGCCCGAGGACGACTCCCTCTACCGGGTGACCTACGACGGTTCGGTGAACGACGAGCCGGGCCGGATGGCGATGGGCGGCCAGGCCGAGGCGATCAGCGGGGTGCTGAAGAACGAGCACCGGCCGGAGATGTCGCTGTCGGAGGCGGTCCGCGCCGCCATGAAGGCGCTGAGCAGCGTCGGCGGCGAGGGCGGCGCGGCCCGCACGATCGCCGCGAACCAGCTGGAGGTGGCGGTCCTGGACCGGCGCCGGGTGGGGCGTACGTTCCGGCGGGTCACCGGCGCGGCGCTGACCGCGCTGCTGAACGGCGAGGCCGAGGGGGACGTCGCCCCGGCGCCGGGCCAGGCGAAGACGCCAACAGTGCCCACGGAGGAAGCGAAGAAGCCGACCACGTCGGCGGGCTCGGCCGATCTGGAGGGCAACGCGGAGGACAAGCCCGCCGAGTGACACCTGCGCACTGACCCCGTCGCCGCGTCGCGGTGGCGGGGTCTTTCGCGTACGGGAGGCCGCCGGCTTTGCGGTCCGCGCGGGGGAGATCGCAAGCGGTGAGCGTCGGCGATGCCCATCGGAGGCTCCGGGCGGCTAATGTCTCATCATGGAGCGGCGAATCTTCGGCCTCGAAACCGAGTACGGCGTCACCTGCACCTATCGCGGGCAACGCCGACTGTCCCCCGACGAGGTCGCGCGGTACCTGTTCCGGCGGGTGGTGTCGTGGGGCCGGTCGAGCAACGTGTTCCTGCGCAACGGCGCCCGTCTCTATCTGGACGTGGGCTCGCACCCGGAGTACGCGACGCCGGAGTGCGACTCGGTGACCGACCTGGTGGCGCACGACCGGGCCGGTGAGCGGATCCTGGAGGGGCTGCTCGTCGACGCGGAGAAGCGGCTGCACGACGAGGGCATCGCGGGTGAGATCTACCTGTTCAAGAACAACACCGACTCGGCCGGCAACTCGTACGGCTGCCACGAGAACTACCTGGTGTCCCGGCACGGCGAGTTCGGCCGGCTCGCCGACGTGCTCATCCCGTTCCTGGTCACCCGGCAGTTGATCTGCGGCGCGGGCAAGGTGCTGCAGACGCCGCGCGGCGCGGTCTACTGCCTGTCGCAGCGGGCCGAGCACATCTGGGAGGGCGTCTCGTCGGCGACCACCCGCAGCCGGCCGATCATCAACACCCGGGACGAGCCGCACGCGGACGCGGAGCGGTACCGCCGGCTGCACGTGATCGTCGGTGACTCGAACATGAACGAGGTCACCACGCTGCTGAAGGTCGGCACCGCCGACATCGTGCTGCGGATGATCGAGGCGGGCGTGGTGATGCGGGACCTCACGCTGGAGAACCCGATCCGGGCGATCCGCGAGGTGTCGCACGACATCACCGGCCGGCGCAAGGTGCGGCTGGCGGCCGGCAAGGAGGTCTCGGCGCTGGAGATCCAGCAGGAATACCTGGCCAAGGCGACGGAGTTCGTGGAGCGCCGGGGCGGTGACCAGACCGCGAAGCGGGTGGTCGATCTGTGGGGGCGGGTGCTGCGCGCGGTCGAGACCGGCGATCTGGACCCGGTGGCCCGGGAGATCGACTGGGTCACGAAGCTGAAGCTGATCGAGCGGTACCAGCGCAAGCACGACCTGCCGCTGTCGCACCCGCGGGTGGCGCAGATGGATCTGGCGTACCACGACCTGCGGCGTGGGCGCGGCCTGTACGGGCTGCTGGAGCGTCGCCGCGAGGTGGACCGGGTGGCCACGGACCCGGAGATCTTCGAGGCGAAGGAGACGCCGCCGCAGACCACCCGGGCGCGGCTGCGCGGCGAGTTCATCCGGCACGCCCAGGAGAAGCGGCGTGACTTCACGGTGGACTGGGTGCACCTGAAGCTGAACGACCAGGCGCAGCGCACGGTGCTGTGCAAGGACCCGTTCCGGGCCTACGACGAGCGGGTGGAGCGCCTGATCGCCAGCATGTGACCGCCCACGGGCGGCCGGTGCCCGGCACCGGCCGCCCGTGGCACGGGTAGGCTGTCGTCGCGATGAACACTTCCGAATCCGCCGGTCGCCCCGACCGTGAGACGTCCTCCGGCCGCGACGGCGGCGAGAAGCTCAACTGGATCGATCGCCGCCGGGAGAAGATCCGGGCCGAGATCGAGCGCAACCGGCGCGGTGACTACACGGTCCCGACGTGGGTGCTGGCGGCGGCGCTGGTGCTGATCGTCGGCGGATGGCTGGCGTTGATCCTGCTGCTCGGCTGAGTTCGGCTCAGTTGTACGGCATCCGGGGGAACCAGCCGAAGCCGAACATGGCCGGCACCCGGATGTCCCAGTAGATGACGGTGAAGACGCCGAGCGCGACGAGCAGCGCTCCGGTGACGGCGGCGGCGCGGCGGGGGTCCGCCATCCAGGCGAGGAAGCGTCCGCGGCTGATCGCCACGGCCAGGGCGAAGACGGCCGTGACGAGCAGGATGTTCCCGAGGGACTGCAGCGTGAACGCCAGCGCCCCGTAGAGCGGGTTGCCGGTGTCGACGGCCCAGTGGAACAGCTTGTTGAACATCGGGTAGGGGCGGCCGACGAGGAACCCGCCGACGAGCGCGCCGATGGTGATCACCCGGGCGACGGGCCGGTGCGCGAAGATGTCCGGCACGAGCTTGAGCGCGGCGAGCCCGAGGTAGGTGAGGGCGAGTCCGATGACGCCGAAGACGACCGAGGACTGGATGAGGCGTACCGGGACGGTGCCGACCGTCTCGGTGGACAGCTGGGGCAGCCGGTCGCCGAGCAGGACGCCGATGATGCCGTAGGCGGCCGAGACGACGACCATGCCGAGCGCGAGCCAGCCGACCGGGCGCAGCAGGGCGCGCAGCGCGGACCGGGTGCCGCTGGCGGGGTCGGCGCCGGAGACCTGGCTCATCGGCCCGACCGAGGCCGCCACGGCGATGTTGCAGGCGGTGAAGGTGCCGGCGAAGCCGGAGACGAAGGCGAAGAGCATCCCGGCGACGGCGCCGGTGATGGCGGTCTCCTTGGCGTCGTGGCCGAGCACGGTGTTGGCGACGTTGTCGCCGATGACCTTGTCGACGAGCTCGAAGGACCACAGGACGGCCAGCAGCACGCCGGCTGCCGCGCTGATCAGGGCGAGTCGGAGGGGATGCGGCGGGCGGTGGGTGGAGATCCTGGCGTCGGGGGCCGCGTTCGGGAGTTGTCGCAGTGCCATGGGGGGTCGCCTCCTAACGGCGGCCAGCCGCGTTTCCCGCGCGGCTGCCTGGCGCGGACGGCGGTGACGGGATGGCCGGAGTCGATTTCCCGGACAGTATGGGGAGGCCGCGTGGGGCCCTGGTTCTTCGATCATGCTGACCTGTCTCCGGTGTCTGGCCCGGGCGGCGGGGGTGGCGGCACTCTGGACGGCGGGCCGCCGGCGTGACCGGGCCGGCACGGACAGGGGAGCGTGACGTCATCGCACACATCGATCTCGGGCTGGACGAGAAGGCCTATCCGGGCATCCAGGGGCCGCTGCGGTTCCGTCCGGAGACGGCGAAGCCGCTGGGCGAGCTGGCGGAGGTGCTGTTGCGCGCTCCGCATCCCACCTTGACGCCGGGGGAGCGGGAGCTGATCGCGGCGTACGTCTCCGGCCTCAACGACTGCGACTTCTGCTGTTCGTCACACGCGGCGTTCGCCGCCGCGCAGCTGCCCACGGGGATGGAGTTCGTCGACCGGGTGCGCGCGGACGTGGCGACCGCGCCGGTCGGCGCGAAGCTGCGGGCCCTGCTGCACATCGCCGCCGCGGTCCGGCGCAGCGGCCGGGAGGTCACCACCGAGCTGGTGGAGGCGGCCCGCGCGGCGGGCGCCACCGACCTGGAGATCCACGACACGGTGCTGATCGCGGCGGCGTTCTGCATGTTCAACCGCTACGTCGACGGGCTGGGCACGTGGACGCCGCAGGATCCCGAGGTGTTCGCGCGGGCCGCCGACCACCTGGTCGCGAACGGCTACCTGGCGATCTGAGGGCGGCGGGCTCAGCCCAGCAGGCGGGCCGCGTGGCGGCCGGCGGCAGCGGCGGCCAGGAAGTAGGCGTGGTCGGCGTCCAGGCCCCGGCCCATCGTGGACAGGCCGACCGGGCCGGCCCGCAGAGCCGCGTCGAGGCCGTCGGTGGGCACTGTGACGATCGTGTGCCGGTCGGCCAGCGGCGCGAGCGCCGCGGCGACCTCCGCCGCGAGGGCGGGGTCGAGGCCGTCCGGCACCACCAGCTCCGCGGGGGCCAGCGCGACCTGGCCGTACGCGGTCAGGCTGTGGTGGGAGACGCCACGGTGCCGGGGCCGGGCGTCGGCGTCGGAGATGCGCAGCGAGCCGACCGGGCGCCCGCCCAGCGTGGCGACCGCGTTGACGGCTTCGCCGACGGCGACGCCGGAGAAGCCCCAGCGGGTTCCGGTGCCGAGGTTGCCGGGGCCCTGGGCGACGATCGTCAGGTCCGCGCCGAGTACGTGCCGGGCGGCGAGCAGGCCGCTGTGCAGCGTGCTCGCCTCCAGGTCGCCGCCGAACGCCTGGCCCACGCTCACCGTGCCCACGAGGTGACCGGCCAGGCCGGCCAGGGTGCGGGAGAACCAGGCGGGCAGCGCCCCGCCGTCGGTGAGCACGTACGCGACCCGGGCGTCGGGCGCGTCGGCGCGTACCCCGGCCAGGATCGCCGGCAGCGCGGAGTGCAGGTCGGCGGTGACCACCGGCATGCCGTCGACCGACTCGGCGGCGGCGAGCAGTTCGTGGTGCGGCGACGCCTCCTCGTCCACGCCCAGCAGGATCGGCTGCAGCGGCGTGTAGCGGGCCTTGACCAGGTGCCCGGCGTCGCGGCTGTCGCCGGCCTGCGGCGGGTCGGCGGGCAGCCGGTCGGGCAGCGCGACGACCAGCGCGTAGCCGCCGGTGCCGAGGCCCATCAGCAGCGCCCCGGCGTTGAGCAGCACCCGGTCGCCGGGCTCCGGCTCGCCGACCAGCGCCGGGTAGGCCAGGGCGCGCATCCGGACGCCGTCGGGCAGGTCGACGTCGAGTTCGACGGCGCCGGACCACCGTCGCCGTACCGCCGTGACCGTGCCGGACCGCCATCGCACCATGCGGTGCACGGTATCGGCCGGGGTGCGGGCGGGCCGGGGGCGGGTCAGGTGTCGCCGTCGAGCGGGCGACCCGTCTCGTCCTGGGTGGTGCGGGCGGGCCGCCCGGCCGTGCGGGAGCGGGTGGGGTCGAGGAAGACGTACGCGATCTCCGGGAAGCGCCCGGTGAGCCGGCGTTCGGCCTCGTCGGCGGCGGCCTCGATGTCGGCGCCGGTGGCGTCGTCGTGGAAGTCGACCTTGGCGGCGACGAGGATGTCGTCGGGGCCGAGGAACATGGTCATCAGCGTGTCGATCCGGTCCACGGTCGGCACGTCCGCGAGCTCCCGTTCGATGCGCCGGTGCAGCCGGTCGGAGACCGAACGGCCGACCAGCAGCGAGATGTTGCTGCGGGCCAGCACGACGGCGACCACGAGCAGCAGCACGCCGATGAGGATCGAGGCGATCCCGTCGTACAGCTCGTCGCCGGTGAGGTGGGACAGGGTGAGCCCGGCGGCGGCGATCAGCAGGCCGACCAGCGCGGCGCTGTCCTCCAGGAAGACCGCCTTGACCGTGGTGTCGGCGGTCAGGCGCAGGTAGCGGCGAGGGGTGGTGCCCCAGCGGCGCGACTCGCCGCGCACCTGCCGCACCGCCCGGGCCAGCGACACCGACTCGATGGCGAACGAGACCGCCAGCACCACGTACGCGACGAGGTACTCGCCGCTGTGCTCGTGCACCAGGATGGTGGTGACGCCGTGGGTGATGGCGAAGCCGGCCCCGGCGACGAAGGTGAACAGCGCGGCGAGGAACGCCCAGACGTAGCTCTCCTTGCCGTACCCGAAGGGGTGCCGGGTGTCGGCGGGCCGCGCGCCCCGGCGCAGCGCCAGATAGAGCAGCACCTCGGTGGTGGTGTCGGCGAGCGAGTGGGCGGCCTCGGAGAGCATCGCCGCGGAGCCGGAGATCAGGCCCGCGACCAGCTTGGCGACGGCGATGGCGAGGTTCGCCGCGCCGGCCACCACGACCGTGCCGACGCTCTCGGTCTTGACCTCCGCTTCCACCATGCGCTCACCCTATGACCGGTCGATGCCCGTCGCCGGTCGGGAACACCTCCGCGCCGCGCCGCGCGGGTGCCCGCGCGCCATGCGCGGGCTGCTAGCGTTTGCACGTGTCCCGGACCCGTACCGAACGCCTGGTCAACCTGGTGATCTGCCTGCTGTCGACGCGACGCTTCCTGACCGCCGCGCAGATCGCCGCGACCGTGCCCGGCTACGAGCACGACCCGGACGACGCCAAGGACCACGAGGCGTTCCAGCGCAAGTTCGAGCGCGACAAGGCCGAGCTGCGTGAGCTGGGCGTGCCGCTGGAGACCGGCACGGCGAGCGTCTTCGACGCCGAGCCGGGCTACCGGATCGCGCCGCGCGCCTACGCGCTGCCCGACATCCCGCTCGAACCGGACGAGGCCGCGGCGGTGGGCATCGCCGCGCGGCTGTGGCAGCACGCCGGGCTGGCCGCTGCCGCGTCGTCCGGGCTGGCGAAGCTGCGCGCCGCCGGCATCGACGTGGACCCGCAGGCCACGCTCGGCCTGGAGCCCATGGTCACGGTCGACCCGGCGTTCGCGCCGCTGACCGCCGCTGCGCGGGACCGCCGCGAGGTCAGCTTCGACTACCGGGTGCCGGACCGGGACGCGCCCACCCGGCGCCGCCTCCAGCCGTGGGGGGTGGTCTGCTGGCGCGGCCGGTGGTACGTCGTCGGTCACGACCTGGACCGCGCGGCGACCCGCTGCTTCCGGCTGTCCCGGGTGGTCGGCACGGTCCGGGCGACCGGCGAGCCGGGCGCCTACGAGCCGCCCGTCGGCGTCGACCTGATCAGCCACGTGGCCCGCTGGTCCGGGCCGGTGGAGCGCACCGGCCGGGCCACGGTGCTGGCCACTCCGGGCCGCGCCGCCGGGCTGCGCCGCTGGGCGGTGGAGTGCCAGGCCGGCCCGGACGGCGACCGGCTGGTGCTGCCGTACGCCGACGCCGACTACCTCGCCGGCCAGATCGTCGGGTACGGCCCGGACGTGCGGGTCCTGGAGCCACCGGAGGTACGGGAGGCGGTCATCCAGCGGCTGAAGGAGGTCGCCGCCCGGCACGACGAGCTGGCGACCGCCGGGGGTGCCCGGTGACCCGCCCGGCGGCCCGCGCCGGCCGTGCCTCCGCCGACCGGCTGGCCCGGCTGCTCAACCTGGTGCCCTACCTGCTGGCCCGCCCCGGCATCGAGATCGCCGAGGCGGCGCACGACCTCGGGGTGACCGAGAAGCAGCTCCGGGAGGACCTGGAACTGCTCTGGGTGTGCGGGCTGCCCGGCTACGGCCCCGGTGACCTGATCGACATGGCGTTCGACGGCGACCGGGTCACCATCACCTACGACGCCGGCATCGACCGGCCGCTGCGGCTCACCCCCGACGAGGCGCTGGCCCTGGTGGTGGCGTTGCGGATGATCGCCGAGACGCCCGGGGTGGCCAACCGGGAGGCGGTCGAGCGGGCGCTCGCCAAGATCGAGAACGCCGCCGGTGACCTGGCCGGCGCGCCGGTGGAGGTCCGCCTGCCCGGCGACAGCGCCCGGGTACGCGAGCTGCGCGCCGCCGTCGAGCGCGGCCGGGCGCTGCGGATCACCTACTACACCGCGGCGCGGGACGAGACCACCGAGCGCACCATCGACCCGCTGCGGATGCTGATGGTCGGCGGCCGGGCGTACGTGGAGGCGTGGTGCCGCCGTGCCGAGGCGGTGCGGCTGTTCCGGGCCGACCGGATCGACGCGGTGGCCGAGCTGCCGGAGCAGGCGGTCGTGCCGCCGCAGGCCCGCCCGCACGACCTCAGTGACGGCGTGTTCCGCCCGTCGGCCGACCTGCCGCTGATCACGCTGCGGATCGGCCGGGGCGAGCGGTGGATCACCGAATACTATCCGTGCGAGCGCGTCGAGGCCGACGGCGAGCAGTGGCTGGTGTCGCTGCGCGTCACCGACCTCGGGTGGGCCCGGCGGTTCGTGCTCGGGCTGGGCCCGGAGGTGACGGTGGTCGCCCCGGCCGAGCTGGCCGAGCAGGTACGCGCCCAGGCCGTGGCCGCGCTCGACGCGTACGCGACCCCGGCCGGCACCGCCGACCCGGCGGCCGCCGGCGTCACCCGATAGGCTGACCGCCGTGGTGAAGTGGATCGTGCTCGGAGTCGTGCTGTTCGCGCTTGTCGTCCTGGCGCTGGCGGTCCGTCCGGTGGTGAGCCGCCTGTCCGGGCTGCGCCGTTCCGCGCTGGCGTTGCAGCGCCGGGCGGCCGAGGCGGAGTCGCTGCGGACCGCCGCCGAACAGCTGCAGGCGCGGGCCGAGTCGCTCCAGGAACGGATCGTCGTCGCGCAGGAGCGGATGACGTTGATCAAGGCCAAGCGCGGCGACTGATCGAGGGCCCCCGGCCCGGTGAGCGTCGTTTGCGCGTAACCGGGCGGTTGCGCGCAGAAATGCGCGGACCTGGACGGTTGACGGGACACTTCGGGTTGGTCGAAACTTCACCGATCGGGCCCGCACCAGCAGGCCCACCGGGGTGGCAAGCCGCTGCGACGCACGTACGATGGGCGGCGACCCACCCTCACCGACACAGAGCGACTGGAGCTTCCCATGGGTGCCCTCAAGCCGTGGCACATCGCCGTACTCGTGGTCGTGCTGATCCTGCTGTTCGGCGCGAAGCGGCTCCCCGACGCGGCCCGCTCGCTGGGCCGATCCCTGCGGATCATCAAGGCCGAGACCAAGAGCCTGCAGGACGACGACCGTAACCTCGCCGAGAAGGCGGACGCGCAGGCCGGCTACCAGCCGCTCCCGCCGCAGCAGCCGGTGCAGGGGCAGCCGTACGCGCAGCAGCAGCCGTACACGCCGCAGCCGCAGCAGCCGGTCGCGCCGCCGGCCGACCCGGTGCAGCGCGTCCGCGAGAACTGATCCGAGAGGGCCCCAACCACCGTGGCCTTCGGGTTGAAGAAGCGCGGCCCGAGCAACTTCGCGCGGGCCGCCGACGGCTCGATGACGCTCATGGAGCACATCCGTGAGCTGCGCAACCGGCTGTTCCGCGCGTCGCTGGCGATCCTGGTCGGCTTCGGCTTCGGCGTCTGGCTGTCCGGGCCGGTGCTGCACATCCTGCAGAAGCCCTACTGCGACCTGCCCAAGGCGCGGTTGATCGACGGCAACTGCAACTTCGTCCAGCTCGGTCCCGCCGACCTGTTCCTGCTGCAGATGAAGGTGGCCCTCTGGGTCGGCCTGATCATCGCCGCGCCGATCTGGCTCTACCAGCTCTGGGCGTTCATCGCGCCCGGCCTGCACCGGCACGAGCGGCGGTACGCGTACTTCTTCACCGCGCTGGCGGCCCCGCTGTTCGCGGCCGGCGCGGTGCTGGCGTACTTCGTCACGTCCAAGGGCCTGGAGTTCCTGCTCAACGTCTCCGGCGGCGGCGACGTGACCACCACTCTCGACATCACCCGCTACGTCGGGTTCGTCACGAACCTGATCCTGCTGTTCGGGGTGGCGTTCGAGTTCCCGCTGATCGTGCTGATGCTCAACTTCGTCGGCCTGGCCAGCGCCAAGCGGCTGCTCAGCTGGTGGCGGGTGGCGGTGTTCGTGTTCTTCGCGTTCTCCGCCGTAGTCACGCCGACGCCCGACCCGTTCGGCATGACCGCGCTGGCGATCTGCCTCTGCGCGCTCTACTTCGCCGCGGTGGGGGTGGCGTTCATCAACGACAAGCGGCGCGGTCGCGGGCGTGAGGTCTACGCCGGCATCGCCGACGACGAGGTGTCACCGCTGGACCTGTCGACCGAGCCGGTGCCCGCCGGGGGCCGGATCGAGGCGTCCGAGCCGATCGGGGCGCCCGAGCCCGTCGTCGCCCCGAAGCCGATCGAACGCCGCTACGACGACATGACCTGACCGACCCCGCTCACCCGGACGCCGTCCCCATCGCACGGGGGCGGCGTCCGCGTTTCCGCAGCCGCCCCTCGCCGCCGCGCCGAGTGCCCTCCGCCGACCTTGAACTCGATGCCCGCGCGACGGCCCGCCCTCACGTTGATCATGGACTTGCTGCCCCTCGGATGACCGGTTTCCGCACTTTGCCCGGGCAGGAAGTGCAAGATCGCCGGGGCCGGGGCCGGGGCCGGGCCGGGGCCGGGGGGTCAGGTGATGCGGCGGGCTGCGTTGGGAGCGGCGGCGGGGAGCGCGTCGGGGTGGAGGATGGCGGCTATGGTCTCGGCGCCGTCGACCAGGCGCGGGCCGGCGCGCACGATCAGGCCGTCCGCGTCCAGCGCCCACACCTGCGCGCCGGGGAAGTGCCCGGCCACGCCGGCGGCCTGCTCGGCCGCGCCGTCGAGACGGAAGCCGCACGGCGCGACCAGCACCACGTCGGGGCGGGCGGCCCGCAGGGCGTCCCAGGTGGTCGGGCCGGACCGGGCGCCGCGATGGGTGCCCACCGGCTCGCCGCCGGCCACGTCGACCAGGTCGGGAATCCAGTGCCCGGCGCCGAACGGCGGGTCCACCCATTCGACCACCGCGACCCGGGGCCGGGGCCGGCCGGCCACCGCCGCGCGGACCGCCGCGAGCCGGCCGCGCAGGCCGTCGACAAGCGCCTCGGCGCGGTCCGGCACCCGGGCCGCCGCGCCCACCGCGCGGATCGACTCCAGCACGTCGTCCAGGGTGTACGGGTCCAGCGACAGCACCTCCGCCCGGCACCCGAGGTGGTCCACCGCGTCGGCGACCCGGCCCGAGGGCAGCGCGCAGACCCGGCACAGGTCCTGGGTGAGGATCAGGTCCGGGTCCAGCCCGGCCAGCGCCCCGGCGTGCAGCGTGTACAGGTCGGCCCCGGCCGCGACCTGCGCCTTGACGTAGGCGTCGATGTCGCCGGGACTCATGCCCCGGGTGTCCCGGCCGCCGACGACCACAGTGGTGCCCGCCCGGTACGACGGGGGCACCTCGCACTCGAACGTGACGCCGACCAGGTCGTCGCCGAGACCCAGCGCGTACACGATCTCGGTGGCGGAGGGAAGCAGGGAGACCAGCCGCATGCCGCCATCATGCCGGTCCCGCGGACCGCCCGGTGCGCGGCACATCGGGCCGCCCTCGGGCCTTGCCGCGACGCCGTACGCGCTTAGACTCTGCTGACTCCGCCGAGCCCCCCGGGCGGTGTGCCGGGGTGCGTCGGCGCCCCGTTCCGGTCAGTCCGTCTGACCTGCGCTCCGGAGAACCCGATGAAGAGCCGTACCGCCGCCGTCCTGACCGTCCTCTGCGCGGCCACCGCGCTCACCGCCTGCGGTGACGACGAGCCCGCGCCGAAGGGCCAGCAGGTGCCGGTGACCGCCACCGACACCAGTTGTGAGGTCACCACCACGCTGTTCACCCCGGGCACCGTCACGTTCACCGTGACCAACCGGGGTCAGCAGGCCACCGGGGTCTACGTCTACGGCCGCGAGGGCGACGCCTTCACCAAGGTGATCGCCGAGGTGGCGGACGTGCCGGCGGGCCGTACCGGCGACCTGCGGGCCTCGCTGCAGACCGGCACGTACGAGGTGGCCTGCAAGCCCGGCCGGCAGGGCGACGGCGTGCGTACGAAGATCACCGTGTCCGACGACGGCAACCTGGCCAGCGCCGCAGCCGAGGTGGCCTACGACCGGTCGGTGACGATCGAGCTGACCGACGACGCGATGACCGGGGTGGACGCCCTGATCGCCGAGCCGGGCGAGAAGCTGGCGTTCAAGGTGACGAACAAGACCGCCGGGGCCCGGACGCTGTACGTGCTCAACCCCGACGGCAAGCGGGTCGCGGAGATGAAGGCGGAGGCCAACGGCACCGCCGAGACGGTGGTGACGCTCGGCGCGGCGGGGGACTGGTCGCTGAAGGTCAAGGGCGACGGCGTGCCGTCGGTGAGCAAGCGGCTGGTGGTGCGCTGAGGCGGCCGCGAAAACACCATCGATCCGGCTGCATCCACCGGGGACGGTGCGGGCGAAGCATTGGTCGTGACGACAGTCACGGACCTGGTCGCTTCGACGAAAGGCTCCCCGATGAACATCGCTCGTCTCGCCGCCCGGCTGGCCGTGGGCGCCACCGCGGCGGCGGTGGCCACCACCGCCGTCGCCGTGCCCGCCCGGGCCGGCGCCAAGCAGCCGGGCACGCGGTCGCTGGCCGCCGTGCTCACCGCGGACAAGAGCGGCTTCGACCGCAACTCGCGGGACTTCGACGTGCTCACCAAGGCGGTCCTGACGGTGCTGCAGGCCAAGCCGGACTCGCCGGTGAAGGTGCTCACCGACGGTACCGTCGCGCTGACCGCGTTCGTGCCGAACGACTACGCGTTCCGCGAGCTGGTCCGGGACATCACCGCCGCGAAGAAGCTGCCCGGGGAGAAGGCCGCGTTCGACGCGGTCGCCGGCCTCGGCGTGGACACGGTGGAGGACGTCCTGCTCTACCACGTCGTGCCGGGCGCGACGATCGACCGGAAGGCGGCGCTGAAGGCGGACGGCGCGGACCTGACCACCGCGCTCGGCGCCACCGTCGAGGTGGACGTGAAGCGCTGCTGGTACGGCCGCGAGGTGCGCCTGGTCGACGCCGACACCAGCGACCGCAACGCCAAGGTGGTGCGGTACGACATCAACAAGGGCAACAAGCAGATCGCGCACGCGGTGGACCGGGTGCTGCGCCCGATCGACCTTCCCTGAACCACCCCCGCCACGGCGCCCGGCACCCCCTGCCGGGCGCCGTCGGCGTGTGCCGCCCGTTCGCGGCTGACCTGGCTCTGGTGGGCCGCGCGAGCCGTGCCGTACGGTGCTCGCCGTGACCGCGCACGATCGTGTCCCGCCCGGCCCCGTCGCCGTGCTCGCCAACCCGACCGCCGGCCGGGGGCGGCACCGCGGTCTGCTGCCCGGGATCCTGGAGCGCCTCGCCGGAGCGGGCCGCCCGGTCGAGCTGCTGCGCGCGCGTACCCCCGAGGAGGCGGAGGCGGCGTGCCACGCCGCGGTCGCCGGCGGCGCCGGGGCGCTCGTCGCGGTGGGCGGCGACGGCACGATGCACCGCGCGTTGCAGGCGGTCGCCGGCACCGATGTGCCGTTCGGGCCGGTACCGGCGGGCACCGGCAACGACTTCGCGGTGGACACCGGCTTCCCGGCCGACCCGGTGGCCGCGGTCGAGGTGATCGCCGACGCGCTCGCCGCCGGCCGTGCCCGGTCGGTGGACCTGGCGCGGCTGTCCCGGCGCGGCGAGGCCGACCGCTGGTTCGGCGCGGTGCTCGCGGCGGGCTTCGACGCGATCGTCAACGAACGCGCCAACCGGATGCGCTGGCCGCGCGGCCCGCGCCGGTACGACCTGGCGATAGTGGTCGAGCTGGCCCGGCTGCGGCCACGCCGCTACCGGCTGGTTCTCGACGGGGTGGCGCAGGAGGTCGACGCGGTGCTGGTCGCGGTGGGAAACACGGCCAGCTACGGCGGCGGCATGCGGATCTGCCCGGACGCCGACCCGCACGACGGCCTGCTGGACGTGGTGGTGGGCGGGCGGTTCGACAGGCGCACGCTGATGCGGGTCAAGCCGCAGATCTACCGGGGCACCCATGTCACGCACCCGCTGGCGCGCGTCTACCGGGCGCGGACGGTGGAGCTGGCCGCCGAGGGCATCACCTCGTACGCCGACGGGGAACGCTCCCTCGACCTGCCGGTGACCGTCACGGCCGTGCCGGCGGCGCTGCGGCTGCTGCGCTGACCGCCGCCACGCCCTCGGCGTCCGGTGGGCCGGGAACGGGCGGCGGCGCGGTGGACGGGGCGGCGGCGCGGACCGCGCCGGCGCTCGCGGCGACCACCAGCCCGATCGCGAGCACCTCGACCGGGTGCAGCGCCTGGCCGAGCACCAGCCAGCCGGCCACCGCGGCGATCGCCGGGCCGAGGCTCATCATGACCGCGAACGTCGCGGTGGGCAGCCGCCGCAGCGCCGCCAGCTCCAGGCTGTACGGCAGCACGGAGGCGAGCAGCGCCAGCCCGGTACCGAGCCCCAGCACCACCGGGTCGGCGAGGCGACCGCCGCCGTCGGCCAGCCCGAACGGCAGCGTCAGCAGCGCCGCGACGGTCAGCGAGAGGGCCAACCCGTCCGCGCCGGGGAACCGCGCGCCGATCCGCGCCGAGCAGACGATGTAGGCGGCCCACATCGCGCCCGCCGTCAGCGCCAGCGCCGCGCCGACCGGGTCGAGCCGGTCGAACCCGCCCTGCCCGAGCAGCGCCACCCCGCCCAGCGCCAGCGCGGCCCAGAACCAGGCCGCCGCCCGGCGCGCGCCGAACACCGACAGCGCCAGCGGGCCGAGCACCTCCAGCGTCACCGCCGGACCGAGCGGGATCCGCTCGATCGCCTGGTAGAAGATCGAGTTCATGCCGGCCAGGGCCAGCCCGAACGCGACCACTGCGGCCCAGTCCCGGCGCCCGTACCCGCGCACCCGGGGGCGGCACACCACGAGCATCACCAGCGCGCCGATGGTCAGCCGCAGCGTCACCGCCCCGGCCACCCCGGTACGCGGGAAGAGCAGCGCCGCCAGCGCGGAGCCGAACTGCACCGACAGCGCCCCGCCGAGCACCAGCGCGACGCCGCCGAGCCGGCCCGGCGCACGCGGCGGCAAGGGGTGGACACCGGTCATGCCCCTGACCGTAGCCGGTGCGCCGGGACGGGTTCGCGCCGCTGGCGGGGTGTGCGCTCAGCCGACCCCGGCCAGGTCGAGCACCGCGCCGAGCCCGTTCGGGCGGCCGGCGTCGGCGCACGGCAGCACCAGCACCCCGCACCCGGCCGCGACCGCGCCCGCGTCGGCCGGGGTGTCGCCCACCATGAGCGTGCGCTCCGGGTCGACGCCGAGCATCCCGCAGGCGCGCAGGAAGATGCCCGGGTCCGGCTTGCAGCGCCCCACCTCGTACGACAGCGCGTACGCGTCGACCAGCCCGTCGAGATCCCAGGCGGCGAACAGCGGTCGCAGGTCGAAGCCGATGTTGCTGACCACCGCCACCTTCACCCCGGCGGAGCGCAGCGCGCCGAGCACCGGCTCGGTGTCCGGGTACGGCACCCAGCCCTCGGGCACCAGCACCCGCTCGTAGAGCGCGTCGGCGAACCCGTCGATGCCGGTGTCCACCGTCTCGGCCAGCCCGGTGTACGCGCCCCGGTGGGCCTGCGGGTAGAGATCGCGGTCGGCCCACAGCTCGGCCAGCCGGGGCGGCACCCGGGCCGGCAGCGGGCCACCCGCGCGCCCGGCGGTGAGCAGCCGGTCGGCCAGCGACGTGGCCCGGATCCGGTCCAGCTCGACGCCGCAGGCGGACGCCGCGGCGAGCACCCAGGTCAGCGGCTCCTCCACCTGGGCGAGCGTGCCGTGGAAGTCGAAGAGCACCGCCTCCACGGGCCGGCGGGACGGGCGCGGGCCCACGACGTCGTCGGCGCCGCTGGCGGCATGGGGCAGTTCGGTACGGTCCGGCACGTCGTGCACCCTACCGACCCGCTCCGACCGTCCTGCCGGATGGCCTTGACCGGTACTCGTCGGCCGTACCGATTAATCTTGGATCCATGTCGAGCCCCGCCGAGCGGTACGCCGCGGCGCGCCGCCGGGCCGCGCAGGCCTCCGCCTTCCCGGCCCTGGACGAATTCTCCCTGGATCTCGGGTTCGATCTCGACGACTTCCAGCGCGAGGCGTGCGAGGCGCTGGAGCGGGGCAGCGGCGTGCTGGTCTGCGCGCCCACCGGCGCCGGCAAGACCGTGGTGGGCGAGTTCGCGGTGCACCTGGCGCTGCGCGGCCGGCCCGGCGGCGACGCGCCTGCGGCCCGGCGCAAGTGCTTCTACACCACGCCGATCAAGGCGCTGTCCAACCAGAAGTACCACGACCTGGTGGACCGCTACGGTGCCGAGCAGGTCGGCCTGCTCACCGGCGACAACGCGATAAACGGCGACGCGCCGGTGGTGGTGATGACCACCGAGGTGCTGCGCAACATGCTCTACGCCGGCTCGGCCACCCTGGAGGGCCTGGCGTACGTGGTGATGGACGAGGTCCACTACCTGGCCGACCGGTTCCGTGGCGGGGTCTGGGAAGAGGTGATCATCCACCTGCCCGAGTCGGTCACGCTGGTGTCGCTGTCGGCCACCGTCTCCAACGCCGAGGAGTTCGCCGACTGGCTGGTCACCGTACGCGGGGAGACCGCCGTGGTGGTCTCCGAGCACCGCCCGGTGCCGCTGTGGCAGCACATGCTCGTCGGCAAGCGGATGTTCGACCTGTTCCACGACGCCGACGCGGCCCGCAAGCACGACGTGCACCCGGAGCTGCTGCGCTACACCCGGGACACGATGCGCCGGCTGGAGCTGGGCGAGGGCCGCAGCGCCGGCCCCGGTGGCGGCCGGCGCGGCCCGCGTTGGCGCGGCCCGATGCGCCCGGACATCGTCGACCGGCTCGACCGGGAGGGGCTGCTGCCGGCGATCCTGTTCATCTTCAGCCGGGCCGGCTGCGACGCCGCAGTGCAGCAGTGCCTGGCCGCCGGGCTGCGCCTGACCTCCCCGGAGGAACGCGCCGAGATCCGCCGGGTGGTCGAGTCCCGGGTCACCGCCATCCCCGGCGAGGACCTGTCCGTGCTCGGCTACTGGGAGTGGCTCGACGGGCTGGAGCGCGGGCTGGCCGCCCACCACGCCGGCATGCTCCCCGCGTTCAAGGAGGTCGTCGAGGAGCTGTTCGTCCGCGGGCTGGTCAAGGCCGTCTTCGCCACCGAGACGCTGGCGCTGGGCATCAACATGCCGGCACGCTGCGTGGTGCTGGAACGCCTGGTCAAGTTCAACGGCGAGGCGCACGTCGACCTCACCCCGGGCGAGTACACCCAGCTCACCGGCCGGGCCGGCCGCCGGGGCATCGACGTCGAGGGCCACGCCGTGGTGGTCTGGTCGCCGGAGACCGACCCCCGGCACGTGGCCGGGCTCGCCTCCACCCGCACCTACCCGCTGCGCTCCAGCTTCCGGCCGTCGTACAACATGGCCGTCAACCTGGTCGGCAGCGTCGGCGCGGCGCCGGCCCGCGAGCTGCTGGAGTCCTCGTTCGCGCAGTTCCAGGCCGACCGGTCGGTGGTCGGCCTGGCCCGGCAGGTGCAGCGCAACACCGAGACCATCGAGGCGTACGGCGCGGAGGCCGCCTGCCACCACGGCGACTTCGACGAGTACTTCGCGCTGCGGGTGGCGATCGCCGACCGGGAACGCGCCATCGCCCGGCAGGGGCAGAGCCAGCGCAAGGCGGCGGCTGTCGCCTCGCTGGAGCGGCTGCGGGTCGGTGACGTGATCCGGGTGCCGTCCGGGCGGCGGGCCGGCCTGGCGGTGGTGCTGGACCCGGCCACCGGCGGGTTCGGCGAGCCCCGGCCGCTGGTGCTCACCCAGGACCGCTGGGCCGGCCGGGTCACCCCCGGTGACTTCACCACCCCGGCGGAGGTGCTGACCCGCATCCGGGTGCCGAAGCACTTCAACCACCGTTCGCCCGCGGCCCGGCGGGACCTGGCGGCGGCGGTCAGCGGCACCGGCCTGGACCGGCACGGCGGCCGGCGGGGTGGCCGGTCCCGTCAGGCGGCGGGGGAGGACCACCGCCTCAGCCAGCTCCGCGTCGAGCTGCGCGCGCACCCGTGTCACGCCTGCCCGGACCGGGAGGAGCACGCCCGCTGGGCGGAGCGGCGGCGCCGGCTGGAACGCGACACCGAGGAGCTGCGCCAGCGGGTGTCCGGGCGGACCGGCTCGCTGGCCCGTACCTTCGACCGGATCGTGGCGTTGCTCACCGCGCGCGGCTACCTGGCCGCCGACGGTGAGGTCACCGACGCCGGCCGGATGCTGGCCCGGATCTGGACCGAGGCGGACCTGCTGGTGGCCGAGTGCCTGCGCCGCCGGGTGTGGGACGGCCTGTCCCCGGCGGAGCTGGCCGCCGCCGTGTCGGTGGTGGTCTTCGAGGCCCGGCGGGACGTCGACGAGCGGGCGTCGTTGCCGCGTGGTGGGGTCGCCGACGCGGTCGACGAGACGCTCAAGCTGTGGGGCGACATCGAGGCCGACGAGGCGGCGCGCGGCCTGGCGGTGACCCGCGAGCCGGATCTCGGGTTCGCCTGGCCGATCTACCGGTGGGCGCGCGGCGAGGCGCTGGCCAAGGTGCTCGCCAGCGGGCACCAGATCGACGGGGAGATGCCGGCCGGCGACTTCGTCAGGTGGGCGCGACAGGTGGTCGACCTGCTCGGGCAGATCGCCGACTCGGGTGGCGCTTCGGCCGAGCTGCGCGGCACCGCACGGCAGGCCATCGCGGCGGTCAACCGGGGCGTGCTGGCCTACCACGCCTCCGCCTAACGGTCACTTTCGGTCACCGATCTCCGGAAACCGACGCATCGCTGCGTCACCGCGCTGACACCCCGCGAATTGTCGGGGGGTCGATGCATGCCCTGGTCAGGGCCTATCCCATCATTGCCCCGGGGCGCCGTGGGTCGCGCTGCGTCGATGGTGAGGAAAGGGCGTCGTGGGCGAGATCAATCACTTCGAGTACGGGTGGATCACACCCGCGCTCAGCTACGCGTTGTCAGTGCTCGGCTCGGCGCTCGGACTGGTCTGCGCCGGGCGGATCCGGACCGCCACCAGCGGCGGCCAGCGCGCCTGGTGGGGCCTGCTCGCCGCGTGGGCGCTGGGTGGCACCGCGATCTGGGCCATGCACTTCATGGCGATGCTCGGGTTCGCCGTCTCCGGCACCCGGATCCGCTACGACGTGCCGCTGACGGCCGCCAGCACCGCGATCGCGGTGGCGTCGGTCGGCATCGGGCTGTGGATCGTGGGCACCGGCCGGCTCGCCGCGCCGCGTCTGCTGGCCGGCGGGTTCTTCACCGGCGCCGGGGTGGCCGCCATGCACTACACCGGCATGGCCGCGATGCGCCTGGACGGCTCGTTCGGCTACGACCCGCTGCGGGTGACGCTGTCGGTGGTCATCGCGATCGTGGCCGCCACCGTCGCGCTCTGGCTGGCGATGACCGTCCGGCGCGGGCTCGCCATCGCCGCCTCGGCGCTGGTCATGGGCATCGCTGTCAACGGCATGCACTTCACCGGCATGAGCGCGCTGTCGGTGCACCTGCACGAGAGCCGCGGCCCGGCCTCCGGCACCGAGGTGAGCGGACTGCTGGTGCCGATCGTGCTGGCAGTGGTCTTCGGCGTGGTCGGGCTCGTCTACGCGCTGCTCGCCGCGCCGTCGGACGACGACCGGGCCGGGGCCGCGTACGTCAGCTCGCGGCTCGGTGACGCGCCGCGGACGGTCGCCGCCGAGCCAGCGCCGGACCCGGTGGGCCTGCGTGCCCGGTCGACGCTGGCGCAGCCCGGCGCCCAGTTCCCGAGCCGCCGGAGCACCGACCGCCCTTCGTGATCAACTGATCACGATCGGTCGCCCGCCAGCGCGTCGACCAGGCGGCGGCAGGACCCGGCCAGGTTCCAGCGCTGCGCCAGCTCCAGCAGCCGCTCCGGGTCGGCGGGCGACGTCGGCAGCGTCGGGTCCAGCTCGGGCAGCGGCACGTCGGTGGCGACCCGGACCACCTTCGGCGCCACCGCCAGGTAGTCGCGGGCGGCGTCGAGCTTGGCCCGCAGCCCCGGGGCGAAGCCGGAGCCGGGGTCGTCGAGCGCGGCCAGGATGCCGTCGAGCCCGCCGTAGCGGTCGATCAGCCGGGCGGCGGTCTTCTCACCCACCCCGGCCACGCCGGGCAGGCCGTCGCTGGGGTCGCCGCGCAGCGCCGCGAAGTCGGCGTACCGGTCGGCGGGCACGCCGTAGCGGGCCCGCACCGCCGCGTCGTCGCAGTCGTCCAGCTTGGCCACGCCCCGCCCGACGTAGAGCAGCCGCACCGGGCGCGCGTCGTCGACGAGCTGGAACAGGTCGCGGTCGCCGGAGACCACCTCGACCGGGCCGGGCTGGGTCACCGAGAGCGTGCCGAGCACGTCGTCGGCCTCGTAGCCGGTGGCGCCCACAACCGGGATGCCGAGCGCGTCGAGGACCTCCAGGATCATCGGCACCTGCGGGGACAGCGTGTCCGGCACGACCTCGCCGCCCTCGGGCGCGACCCGGTGCGCCTTGTACGACGGCAGCAGCTCCACCCGCCACGCCGGCCGCCAGTCGTGGTCCATCGCGCAGATCATCCGGTCGGGACGGCGGGTGCGGACCAGCTGGGCGAGCATGTCGAGGAAGCCGCGCACGGCGTTCACGGGCTGGCCGTCGCTGGTCTTCGCGGCCGACTCGGGAATGCCGAAGTAGGCGCGGAAGTAGAGGCTGGGGGAGTCGATCAGGAGGATCGGCTGTCGGTGTGCCACGGCGACAAGCCTTCCACAGCCCTCTGACGAGATGGGGGAGGCGACCGCGGGACCGGAAACCCGGGCGCGCGCGGGTCCCCGGATGCGCAGACTGGCGGGGTGAGCTTCGTACCCGGCCTGACCCTGGCCCGCCGGTTCCACGACGAGGTGGTGGGTCCGCTGCTGGCGCGGCGGCTGCCCGGCCTGCGGTACTCCGCCGGTCTGCTCGACGGCGGCTCCGAGCTGCTCGGCCTCGACACGCCCCGCTCCACCGACCACGACTGGGGTCCGCGTACCCAGGTCTTCGTGGACAGCGCGCACGACGTGGCGCCGGTACGGGCGGCGCTGGACGCGGACCTGCCGGCGCGGTTCCTCGGCTGGCCGACCCGGTACGCCGGCGGCCCGGCGGTACGGCTCGGCACGGTGCACGCCGACGGCGACCGGCACGGCGTGAGCGTGGACGAGCTGGGCGCGTGGCTGCGGGACCGGCTGGGCGCCGACCCGCGCGCCGGCATGTCGGTGGCGGACTGGCTGGCGACGCCGACGCAGCGGCTGGCGGAGCTGACCGGGGGAGCGGTGTTCCACGACGGGCTCGACGGGGCTCTCACCGCCGCCCGCGCCGCGCTGGCCTGGTATCCGGACGACGTGTGGCGGCACGTGCTGGCGTCCGGGTGGCAGCGGGTCGCGCAGGCCGAGCACCTGGCGGGCCGGTGCGCCGAGGTCGGCGACGAGCTGGGCAGCCGGGTGGTGGCCGCCGGGCTGGCCCGGGACCTGATGCGCCTCGGGCTGCTGCTGCGCCGCCGCTGGCCCCCGTACGCGAAATGGCTCGGCACGGTGTTCGCGACGCTGCCGGGCGCGGCGCCGGTGGTGGACGGGCTCGCCGCCGCGCTCGGTCCGGGCGAGTGGGCGGTCCGCGAGCCGGGCCTGGTCCGGGCGCTGGAGACGGTGGCCGGCTGGACCAACGACGTCGCGCTGGCGCCGGCTGTGGATCCGGCCGCCCGGCCCTTCCACGGCCGGCCGTTCCTGGTGCTCGACGCGGGCCGCTTCGTCGAGGCGCTCCGCGCCGCGATCACCGACCCGCGGCTGCGCGACCGGCCGCCGATCGGCGCGGTGGACCAGTACGTCGACAGCGTGGACGTGCTCACCCACCCGGACCGCGCCCGCCGGGTGGCCGCGGCGGTTGTCCGTCCGCCGGGCGCGGCCTAGACTCCGATTCGAGTCGCATCGATCCGCGACTGTCTATCTCGTCTCCGAGGGTCCGGGCCGCCCGTCGCAGGCGCCTCGCCGGCGAGGACGCCGCTCCGTGCGGCGTTCCCACCACCGAGGAGAACAGCATGCTGTCCAGAATGAGCAGACTCCGGCTGCTCGGCGCGGCGCTCGCCGCCGCCGGGCTCGCCGTCGGAGCGGCGCTCGCCGTCCCCGGGCCGGCCTCGGCCGCCGCGCTGACCGAGGTGACGAACTTCGGCACCAACCCGAGCAACCTGCGCATGTACCTGTACGTCCCGGACACCGTCGCGGCCCGTCCCGGCCTGCTCGTGGTGAACCACTACTGCACCGGCAGCGGCCCGGCCATGTACTCCGGCACCCAGTTCGCGTCGCTGGCCGACCGGTACGGCTACATCGTCGTCTACCCGTCGGTGACCCGCAGCAGCAAGTGCTTCGACGTGTCCTCACCGCAGGCGCTGCGCCGCGACGGCGGCAGCGACCCGGTGGGCATCAAGTCCATGGTGGACTACGTGCGGCAGCGCTACCCGGTCGACTCGCAGCGGATCTTCACCACCGGCACCTCGTCCGGCGCGATGATGACGAACGTGCTGCTCGGCGACTACCCGGACGTGTTCCGCGCCGGGGCGGCCTTCGCCGGGGTGCCGTTCGGCTGCTTCGCCACCACGAACGGGTCGGAGTGGAACAGCGAGTGCGCCAACGGCCAGGTGCTGAAGACCCCGCAGCAGTGGGGCGACCTGGTGCGCAACGCCTACCCGGGCTACACCGGCCCGCGTCCGCGGATGCAGATCTGGCACGGCACCAACGACGAGACGCTGCGCTACCCGAACTTCGGCGAGCAGATCGACCAGTGGACGAACGTGCACGGGCTGAGCCAGACGCCCGACTACACGGACAGCCCGCAGTCCGGCTACACCCGGACCCGCTACGGCGGCACCGGCGGCACCGCGACCGTCGAGGCGATCAGCATGCAGGGCGTCACGCACAACCTGCCGGTGGACGCGGCCCAGGCGATCCGCTTCTTCGGCCTGGACACCGTGCCCCCGACCAGCCCGCCGCCCACCACGGCCGTCCCCACCACGCCGCCACCCACCACGCCCCCGCCGACGACGCCCCCGCCCACCACGGCGCCGCCGCCCACGACGCCGCCGCCGTCGGGGGCCTGCCGGGTCGGGTACGTGGTGAACGCCTGGAACAACGGCCTCACCGCCTCGGTGACGATCACCAACACGTCCACCACGGCGATAAACGGCTGGAGCCTCGCGTTCACGCTGCCGGGCGGCCAGACGATCACCGGCGGCTGGAACGCCACGTACAGCCCCACCAGCGGCGCGGTGACTGCCCGCAACGTCTCCTACAACCCGGTGATCGCACCGGGCGGCTCGGTGGACATCGGCTTCCAGGCCACCCACACCGGCAACGCCGGTAAACCCGGCTCGTTCACGCTCAACGGAAGCCCCTGCACGGCCGCCTGATCCGCACGCCAGTACGCCGAGGTGGCGGCATCCCGGACACGGTGATGCCGCCACCTCGGCGAAGCGGTGGCGATCACGCGGGACCGGGCATGAGCACCGCCGCGGCGGGTACCCGTCCCGGACGGACACCGGCGGGAACCGAAGGAGCGGATATGAAGGTCCGAAGCTCCCTGCGCGCACTCAAGCGCAAGGCCGACTCGATAGTGGTCCGGCGCCGGGGCAAGCTGTTCGTGCTGAACAAGTCCGACCGGCGGCAGAAGGCCCGGCAGGGCTGAGCCGGTGGCGGACATCCTGATCACCGGGGCCGGCAGCGGGCTCGGCCGGGGCACGGCGCTCGGGCTGGCCCGCGCCGGCCACCACGTGATCGCCGCGGCACAGATCTGGCCGCAGGTCCGCGAGCTGCGCGCCGAGGCCGAACGGGCCGGCGTCGCGCTGGACGCGATCAAGCTGGACGTCACCGACCCGGCCGACCGGGCCGCGGCCGCCCGCCACCGTGTCGACATCCTGGTGCTCAACGCGGGCCTGCAGGAGGCCGGCGCGGTGGTGGAGATCCCGATGGAGCGGGTCCGCCGCTCGTTCGACGTGAACGTCTTCGGCCACCTGCACCTGGCACAGGACCTCGTGCCGCCGATGCTGGCCCGGGGCGCCGGCAAGGTGGTCTGGGTGTCCTCGGCGGTCGGCGTACGAACCCGGCCGTTCATCGGCGTCTACGCCGCCACCAAACACGCGATCGAGGCGCTCGCCTGGGCCATGAAGGGCGAGCTGGAACCGCGCGGCGTCCGCGTTGCGGTGATCAACCCCGGCCCGTACCGGACCGGCTACAACGACACCGGCGTGGAGACCATGTCCCAGTGGTGGGACGAGTCCACCGCGCTGCTGCCGCGCCCTGACTTCGGCGACTACCTGGGCCACCAGCGCGACCCCCAGGAGATGATCGACGAGATGGTCCGCGCGGTGCCCGCCGACGACGGTCACCCGTACCGCACCACGTGCCCGCCGTCGCTGCGCGAGCAGCTCAGGGAGTTCGAGTCGCAGGTGTGGGACGCGACGTCGTGACGGCGGTGTCCGAAATGCGCTCCGGGTGGGCACCGCCGGTCAGCCGGGCCGCGGCGAAGCCGACCAGCGGACGGTAGATGCGCACCGAGTCGGCGAGCGCGGAGAAGTGCGAACCCGCGTTGCCCGCGTGGTAGCGGGTGGCGATGTCCACCTGCTCGACCGGCAGCCCGGCGCCCACCGCACGCAGCAGCACGTCCATCTCGTACTCGAAGCGGTCGCCGGGGACGGTGACCAGCCAGTCCAGCAGCCCGGCCGGGTACGCCCGCAGCCCGGTCTGGGTGTCCCGCACGTCCCGCCCGGTCGCCAGCCGGAACGCGACCCGGGTCGCGGCGTTGCCGAACCGGCTGCGGGCCGGCACCTCGCCGTCGAAGCGGCGCACGCCGAGTGTCATCGCGCCGGTGGCGCGCATCCGCCCGGCCACCCGGCACACGTCCTCCACGCGGTGCTGACCGTCGGCGTCCACACAGGTCACATCGTGTCCCGGGTGGCGCGTGGCGGCGTACCGGAAACCGGTGCGCAGCACCACGCCCTTGCCCCGGTTGACCCGGCGGCGCAGCACCTCGGCGCCCCGGTCGCGGGCCGCGCGCAGTACCCCGGCTGCGGCCGGGCCGCTGCCGTCGTCCACAACCAGCACCCGCGCCCCGGGCAGCGCGGCCCGCAGGTCGGTGACCAGCGGCGGAAGCCGGTCACCCGGCCGGTACACGGGCACGAGCACGATCACTGGACCTCCCGGGGTGGACTCGCCCGCCGGCACGGTCCGCCGGGTCGATCGAGGAGCGTCGTACCCCGGGCCCGCGACCGCGAATCACCGCCGGGGCGTGAGGCGTCCGATCCGGTCGGCCGCGCGGCTCAGCGCGCGCTCGCGGCGCAGCGACGCCTCCGGGGTACGCACACCGAGATAGCCGAGCCGGCTGAGCGCCCGGACGGCCCGCTCGTGCCGGGCCGGCACCGGTTCGGGCGCGGTCACCGGCACGTCGGCCAGCGCCGGGCCGGTCAGGCCGAGCACGCGCGCGGCGAGCAGCCGGACGCGGGGCAGGTGCCACGGGTGCGTGACCAGCCCGAGCGGGCGCCGCGCGGTGAACTCGGCCGCGCCGAGCAGCCCGTCCTGCACGGTGTGCGCCAGGTTCTGCAGCGTGGTGCGGGACCGGGTCTCGGCCGCCGACCGGGCGTACGCGTCGAGGCCGGCCTCGCGCGCCAGCGCCCGCATCAGCTCGCCCTCCCGGAATCCGGGCGGCGGACCGGGCGCCCCGGCCGGGCCGTGCGGCCAGCCGCCGGTGAACACGACCCGGGCGCCGGGCGCGCGGCGGAACTCGTCGGCGTGCGCGCGGACGTACGCCACCGCGGCCTCGGTGCGCGCGACGCTCTCGGCGGTGAGCCGGTAGCCGTCGTCGCCGGCCACCACGCCACGCCCGAAGACCAGCAGCACGGTGGCGGTCGGCGTCATCCCCTCACCGTACGTGTCACTCCTCCTCGGGGGGCCAGGGCGGCGTGCCGACGCCGGTGATGCGGACCCCGCCCCACGGGTCCACCTCGGTGAGCCGGGCCCGGGTGACGCGCTCGCCGATGCGGATCTCCACGTCGCGGCGGCCGGAGCGCAGCAGCCGCACCAGGCGCGGCTCCGGCTCGACCCGCCCGGCCCAGTGGTAGCGGCCGTCGACCGGCTCGAACCGGCCGCCGGCGTGCAGCCGTACCGGGGTGCCGGCGATCTCGGCCGTGCCCTGCCAGGTCACCTGTCGATCCGTTCGTGCGCGCGGGTCAGCTCCGGCGGCAGGTCCGCGCCCCGGCGGACCCCCTCGATGCCGCTCCACAGCAGCGTGGTCAGGTACTCGGTGAGCGCGGACCGGTGGATCGGCTGCCCGTGCGTGGTCCACCAGTCGCCGACCGCCTGCACGAACCCGACCAGCCCGTACGCCCACGGCTCGGCCGGCCCGGCGTCGAGACCGAGCGCGCGCAGCCGGTCGCCGATGACCCGGGCCAGCCCGGTGGCCACCTGCCGGCTGGTGCCGGCGACCACCTGCTGGATGCCGGGGTGGCCGGACTCGTGCACCAGGAACCGGTAGAGCGAGGGCTCGAACTCCACCACGCTCAGGTACGCGTCGATCGTCGCCTCGACCAGCGCCCGCTCCTCGCGGACCTGCTCCACGGCGGGCGCGACGGCGGCCACCACGCGCGCCGCGACCACCTCGCTGACCGCGAGCCAGAGCTGCGCCTTGTCGGCGAAGTAGCGGTAGAGCACCGGTTTGCTGACCCCGGCGGTGGCCGCCACCTGGTCCATGTCGACGTTCGGGCCGTGCCGCAGCAGCGCCTGCACGGCGGCGGCGATCAGTTCCTGGCGGCGCTGTTCGCGGTGCTCCGCCCAGCGGTCACGCCGCCCTCCGGACCGTGGCGGGGACGGCTCCGGCGAGGGGTCGGGGCCATTGACATCGGTGGTGGTGCGTCGCATGCTACCACTCGTAACAGTTACTGGAAGTTACGTCAATATGGAGGGGTCATGGCCGGATTCCCGCGCGAGGCGGTAGCCGCCCGCCTCCTCACCGCCTCCGTGCGTACCAGCTACGACCCCCTGGTGGACGTCGACTGGTCGGCGCCGCCAGTGCCCGGCGCGTACTGGCTGCCGCCGTCGCGCAGCAGCCTCTACGGCACGCCACTGTGGGACGGGCTGACCGAGGAGCAGCGGGTCGAGCTGACCAAGCACGAGGTGGCCAGCGCCGCCAGCGCCGGGATCTGGTTCGAGACGATCCTCATGCAGATGCTGATCCGGCACTACTACGACGCGGATCCGACCAGCCGGCACGCCCAGTACGCGCTGACCGAGGTCGCCGACGAGTGCCGGCACTCCATCATGTTCGGCCGGCTCATCGAGGCCACCGGCGCGCCCGTCTACCGCGCCGAGCCCGTCGACCACCTGCTCGGGCGCTGGCTCAAGGCCACCGCCACCGGCCCGCAGATGTACGCGGCCATCCTGATCGCCGAGGAGATCCTCGACTCGTTCCAGCGCGAGATCATGGCCGACGAGTCGTTGCAGCCGCTGATCCGGATGGTGTCGCGCATCCACGTGGTGGAGGAGGCCCGGCACGTGCGCTTCGCCCGCGACGAGCTGGCCCGGCAGGTGGAGGCGGCCGGGCCGGTCGCGCTCACGTACGCGCGGCTGGTGATCGGGCGGGCCGCGTACTCGATCACGCGGCGGCTGGTGCACCCGCGGGCGTACGCGTCGGTCGGGATCGACCCGGCGGCCGGTCACGCCGCGGCGCGGGCCAACCCGCACTGGCGGGCCACGCTGCGCTGGTCGGCGCAGCGGATCGCCGAGCATCTGACCGAGCTGGGTCTGGTGGCTGGGCCGGGCCGGCTGCTGTGGCGCCGGGCCGGGTTGATCGAGGGCTGACCGGCGGCGACCCGAAGGGGAAGGATCGCCGCCGGCCGCCCGGTCAGGAGGTCGGGAAGTTGTCGGGGGTGCGGATCCGGTCGCGCATGTACGCGCCGGACTGCGTCAGCACCGACGTCCCGCTGAACGAGCCGGACGCGCACGTGCCCGGCCGCAGCGCGGCCGAACCCTCGGGGGCGTCGGAGAACGTCCAGTTGGCGTAGCTGATCTTCAGCCGGTCGAGCAGGTCGAGCCAGGCGTTGCTGCTGGCGACGTCGACGGCGCCGTCGCCGGTGTAGGTGACGGTGCCGAACTCGGTGACGAACAGCGGCAGCCGGGAGGCGGCCCGCTGCACCTCGTTGCGGTAGTTGTCCTGGTGCGAGGCGGCGTAGAAGTGGAACGTGTACATGATGTTCTGCGCCCGCACCGGGTTGTTCACGATCTCGTCGGAGTTGCTGCCGTCGGACACGCCCAGCGAGGACCAGCCGCGGGTGCCGACGATGATCACCGCGTCCGGGTCGTTGGCCCGGATCACCGGGATGACCTGCTCGGCGTAGTTGCGGATGGTGGACCAGCTGACCCCGTTGGGCTCGTTGGTGATCTCGTAGATCACGTTCTTCTTGGCCGCGTTGCGCGCGGACGCGTTGGCGAAGAACGTCTTGGCCCGGTCCAGGTTGTACATCGGGTCACCGGGGGTCAGCGTGTGGAAGTCGATGAGCGCGTACATGCCGCGGGCCTCTGCCTTGTCCACGAGCGTGTTCACCTGGGCGGTGAAGCCGGCCGGGTTGGTCTCGTAGCCCTGCTCCTGCACGTACATCGAGATGCGCAGCAGGTCCGACTGCCACTCGTCGGCCAGCACGTCGAGCGAGGTGTCGGTGTAGCAGTTGGCGAACCACTGCAGGCCGTGGGTGCTCATGCCGCGCAGCTGGATCGGCCGCCCGTACTGGTTGCAGAGGTTGACCCCGCAGACCTGGAGCTGGCCGTTGATCGCGACCGGGGTGGTGCCGGTCGGCGGCGGCGTCGTGGGCGGGGGAGTGGTCGGCGGCGGGGGCGTGCTGGGCGGCGGGGTGCTCGGCGGGGGCGTGCCGGTGCCGCCGGTGCAGACCGTGCCGTTGAGCGTGAACGAGGTGGGGCTCGGGTTCGACCCGGTCCAGGAGCCGTTGAAGCCCACAGTGGTGCTCGCGCCGGTGCCGAGCGCGCCGTTGTAGTCCGCGCTGCGCGCGGTGACCGAGGAGCCGCTCTGCTGCCAGGTGGCCGACCAGCCCTGCACCACGCGCTGGCCCCCGTCGGGGAAGGTGAAGCCCAGCGTCCAGTTGCTCACCGGGTCGCCGAGGTTCGTCACCGCGACGGTGGCGGTGAAGCCCCCGGGCCACGAGTTGGTGGTGTAGGTGACGGCACAGCCGGTCGCGGCCATCGCGTTCGGCGACGGCAGGACGGCCGTCGCGGCCAGGGCGAGCGCGCCGACCGCGCCGCCGACGAGCAGGTGCCGCCGGGACGGGCGGGGAATCGAGAACATACGGGAAGGTCCCATCGCTTGATGGTGATCGGACGGTGCCCGTCGTGAACCTGCCCGGAAAGCCCGACGCGGCGGCCTGGGGGAGCGCTCCCAGGGCGAGCGTAGAGGCGGATGTCGATCCGTGCAACAGCCGGTGGCTCAGCGGCCGCCGCGCCGCCCACCGTAGAGCCGCAGCGCGTTGCAGACGTCGAACACGCCCGGCACGTCCCAGGCCAGCTCGGCGGCGACCAGGCGGGTTTCCGGATCGGCCACCAGGCCAGCGAGGATCACCACCCGGTTCTGCACCGTGACGGTGATCTGCTGCCGCCGGGTGGTCCAGTCGGCGCTGAGCCGCTGGGCGACGAGCGAGGCGAGCCGGGTGTCCGCGTCGTCGGGCTCCGGCTCACGGCCGGTGTACGGGAACTCGGGGTACGGCCAGGGCATCACCACGGGGAGGGCTCCTTCTGTTCGGTCATTACTGCGCGCCGGGACGCGGGCCCCGGCGCCGGGGCGCGGCCGTCGACGACTGTGAAGACGCCGTCGAGCCGCATCGTGTGCAGCACGGTGAGCACGAAGCGCGACGGCGACAGCAGGCACAGCCGCCGTCCGTCGCGCCGGGCGTCCTGGTGCGCGCGCACCAGCAGGCCGAGCCCGGCCGAGTCGATCACCTCGAGCGCGGACAGGTCGACCAGTTCGCGGTCGCCGCGCACGGAGCGTTCCGCGAGCGCCCGGCGTACCGCCTCGGCGGGATCGACGTCGGCGGCGGCCGGGGTGCCGGCCACCTGCTCCAGGTCCTCGGTGCCCAGGCCGTCCTCGGCGACCGTGGCCCGGACGCTGCACCGGGGGCAGTGGTGCGGGCCGGACGCGAAGGGCGAGCCGACCCAGTCGTGCTCGAACACGAGCGTCCACACCACCTCGGCGTCGGGCAGCGTCGCGCCCGCGCCGGTGACGCTGTCGCCGCAGCCGTCGCAGATGAGCATCATCAGGTGGTCCGCGGGGACGACTGTCACACCTCCTCCTTCCGCCGGGCGCCCGGATCGGGCGCCTGCCGGTCCGCGCCCGTGCCGCCCGCCGTCACCACCGCCAGCACGACCGCCACGGCCGCGAACGCGGTCTGCGTCACCAGGGACAGCAGCGGCGAGGCGTCGGGGCGGCGGTCCACCAGCCCGACCACGATCGCGCCGAGCAGCGCGGCGGCCACGCCGAGCGCCAGCGTCAGCCAGACCGGGACGGCCTTGCGTCCCGGCACGACGAGCCGGCCCACGCCACCGACGGCGAGACCCACCACGAGTGCTCCGACGAGCGTGCTTCCGGTCACGGCCCCTCCTCAGCGGGGTGCGGACGCGACCCGGGCCCGGCCGCGCGCGGCCGGACGGGGCGTGTCGACGACGGGTACGGCGCCCAGCCCGGAGGTCTGCAGGATGCGCCGGATCCGTGGGTGCGGGTTGCTCAGCGTGAGCACGCCGTCCTGCCGCGCCAGCCGCCGGTGCACGTCCAGCAGCAGCGCGACCGCGGCGGCGTCCACATGCCGGCACCCGGCGAGGTCGATCGTCAGCTCGCGGGGGCGCAGCGCGAGGATGCGGTCCAGCACGTGCGCGACCTCGGGCAGCCCGGCGAGGTCCAGTTCGTCGGTGATGTCCACCCGCACGTGCGGCACGGCGGACTCCGGCGGGGACGGCAGGGTAGCGGGCATCAGGTCGCTTCCGTGGCGGGTTCAGTGTCGATCCCCACTCTGCGCAGCGATCTTGGAGGTCCCCGGACGGTTGTATGACGGTTCGATGACAAAAACCACGAACGGCCCACGCGGTTGGGCTACCCGTGCCCGGCCGGTCATGATGCCCATATGACGGCCGTACTGGTGATCGAGGACGACGACCGCATCCGGCTCGCGCTGCAGCTCGCCCTGGAGGAGGAGGGCTACGAGGCGTACGGCGCCCCGACCGCGGAGGACGGGCTGCGACGGCAGCGGGAGAAGCCGTCCGACTACGTGCTCGTCGACCTGATGCTGCCCGGCATGAACGGGTTCGACTGCATCCGCCAGCTGCGCCGCGACGACGACGTGCCGGTCGTGGTGATCAGCGCCCGCGACGACACCCACGACATCGTCGCCGCGCTGGAGGCCGGCGCCGACGACTACGTGGTGAAGCCGGTCGCGATCAAGGAGCTGTCGGCCCGGCTGCGGGCGCTGCGCCGGCGGGTCCGCACCGTGTCCGGGCCCGCCCCCGCCCAGTTCTTCGGCGAGCTGGAGATCAGCGCCGAGGCCGGCGAGGTGCGCCGCTCCGGACGGCCGGTCCCGGTCACCCGCACCGAGTTCCGGCTGCTCTGCGAGCTGGCCGAGCACGCCGGCCGCGTGCTGTCCCGCCAGCAGTTGCTCAGCCGGGTCTGGGGCTACGAGACCGGCGACGAGCGGCTCGTCGACGTGCACGTCGGCCGGCTGCGGCAGAAGATCGAGTCGGACCCGGCGAACCCCCGCCACCTGGTCACCCTCCGCGGCCTCGGCTACAAGCTGCAGCGATGACCCGTCCCGGACTGCGCGCCCGCGTCACCGCGGCGTTCGCCGTCGGCGCGTTGCTGCTGTCCGCGCTGATGGCCCTCTTCTCGTACGACCTGACCCGGCGCTCGCTGCTCGACGAGCGGGAGCGCACCGCGGTGCGGGCCGCCTACTACGACGCGGCGGTGGTCCGCTCCGGCCTGGACACCGGCACGCCGGACGTGGTGGCGGTGCTGCGCTCGCTCGACACCGGCAGCGCCCGCCGCCCGCTGCTGCACCTGCCCGACGGCTGGTACGCCCGCACCGCCGACGTGGGCGCCAGCTCCGTGCCGGTGGAGTTGCAGCGCATGGTCGCCGACGGCAAGCCCGCGGTGCAGCGGATCCGCCTCGACGGGCAGCCCGCGCTGCTGGTCGGCGTGCCGCTGCCCGGCGCGCTCGGCTACTACGAGCTGACCTCGCTGCGGGAGGTCGAGGAGACGTTCCAGGTGGTGGGCCTGGCGCTGATCGCCGTGGCGATCATGGTGGCCGGGGCGGGCGCGGCGCTCGGCTGGTACGCCACCCGGCACAGCCTGCGGCCACTGACAGCGGTCGCCGACGCGGCGGAGCGGATCGCGGGCGGGGACTTCGCCACCCGGCTCGATCCGACCACCGACCCCGACCTCACCCGCCTGTCCAGCTCGTTCAACGAGATGGTCGACAAGCTGGTGCACCGCATCGAGCGGGACCGGCGCTTCGCCGCCGACGTGAGCCACGAGCTGCGCTCGCCGTTGCAGACGCTGGCCGCGGCGGCGAGCGTGCTGCACCGCCGCCGCGAGCACCAGGACGAACGCACCGCCACCGCCGCCGGCCTGGTGGCCGACGAGGTGACCCGGTTCCAGCGCCTCGTCGACGACCTGATCCAGCTGGCCCGCACCGAGCAGCCGGCGCACCGCGAGACGGTCGACGTGGTGGAGCTGGCCCGGGCCGCCTGCCGGGAACGATCGCTGCCGGAGAGCCTGGTGCAGGTGGCAGGCGACGTCCCGCACGAGTGGTGGGTCGACCGGCGCCGGTTCGCGCAGACGCTGCTGAACCTGGTGGAGAACGCCGAGCGCTACGGCGGCGGCCCGGTCGCCGTACGCCTGGGCGGGGGCGACGGCGTGGGCGTGCTGGAGGTCGACGACGACGGACCGGGCGTGCCGCCGGGCGACCGGGAGATCATCTTCGACCGGTTCGTGCGGGGCCGGGCGGCGCACGACCGCGCCGGCACCGACGGCACCGGACTCGGCCTCGCCCTGGTGGCGCAGCACGCCGACGCGCACGGCGGGTCGGCGCGGGTGCTGGACCGCGCGCCCGGCGCCCGTTTCCGGGTCGAGCTGCCCGGAGCGCTCCGGTGAGCCGGCGGCGGCTCGCGCCCGCCCTGCTCGCCGTGGCGCTGCTCGCCGGCTGCGGGGTGCCGGTGGACGACGAGCCCCGGCTCGTGCAGACGCCGCCCGGGGCCTTCCCGACGCCTGCGGTGTCCTCGACCGCCGACGGGGACGGGCGGGTGGACGAGCCGTTCTGCTTCGTCCGGGACGACGGCCTGGTCGTGGTCAACCGCCGGGTGGACGGGCTGCCCGGGGTGGACACGCACCTTCAGCACCTGCTGGCCGGTCCCGGTCCGGGGGAGCGCCGCCAGGGGCTGTCCACGGCGCTGCCGGGCACGGTGGCGGTGGCCGGGGCCACGCTGGCCGGCACCGTGGCGACAGTCGACGTGCGCCAGGCCGGGGAGGAGACCGGCCGCAACGACGAGGTGCTGGCCTTCGGGCAGATCGTGTGCAGCCTCACGCAGCGACCGGACGTGTACAGCGTCGCGTTCCGCCGCGGCGGGCAGCCGCTGGAGGTGCCGCGCGCGGACGGAAGCCTCTCGGTGCTGCCGCTCACCGCTGCCGACTACCGCCCGTTGATGCCACGCTGATCGCCGTTGCCCGCCTCTATGTCCGGATATGACGCTAAATCTCCATCGTCCGTTCGGTTGATTTGGCCATGGCCTTTGGTCTAGTGTGGCTGGCACGACCGGTGTGGGAGGCCACCCGTTCTCCGAGGACAGGAAGGGCAGCATGACCACGATGACCATGGCATCGACCGCGACCGAGGTGCAGCGCGCGCCGCAGACCGGTGAGGAGTCCCGTGCCAGCGAGCTGATCGCGGCGCTCGCCGCGCTGCCCGCCGGCCACCCGCAGCGGGCCGCCCTGCGCAACCAGGTCATCGAGGCGTGGCTGCCGCTGGCGAACCACCTGGCCGCCCGCTACAGCGGGCGCGGCGAGCCGGCCGGCGACCTCGCGCAGACCGCGGCGCTGGGCCTGATCAAGGCGGTGGACCGGTTCGACGCCTCGCGCGGCGTCGACTTCGCCGGCTTCGCCATCCCGACGATCCTCGGCGAGATCAAGCGGCACTTCCGCGACCGCACCTGGAACATCCGGGTTCCGCGCCGCCTGCAGGAGCTGCGGCTGCGCATCTCCGAGGCGAACAGCACGCTGACCCAGACGCTCAACCGGGCACCGACCGTCGCCGACATCGCCACCCACCTCGACGTCACCGAGGAAGAGGTGCTCGAAGGCCTGGAAGGCGCCCGCGCCTACAACGCGGTGTCGCTGTCCACCCCGATCGGCGACGGCGACAGCGCCACCGAGCTGGGCGACACCCTCGGCGCCGAGGACAACGAGTACGAGCTGGCCGAGCTGCGCGCCTCCCTCGGCCCGGCGCTGGCCACGCTCGACGAGCGGGAGCAGAAGATCCTCACGCTGCGCTTCTACGGCAACCTGACCCAGAGCGAGATCGCGGCCCGGGTCGGTGTCTCCCAGATGCACGTGTCCCGGCTGCTCGCCCGCGCCCTGACCAAGCTGCGCGGCCAGCTCACCGAGGCCTGAGCCACACACGTACCGCGACCCCCGCCGGCCCGTGACGGCGGGGGTCGCGTCGTGTGTCACCAGCGCGACGGCGGTGGCGGCGGCACCAGCGGCGGACGGTCGTCGCAGGTGATGGTGTTCGGCAGCAGCCACGGGGCCAGCCAGCCGCCGTCGTTGCCGCCGAGGTCGGTCAGGGCGAACTCCGACCCGGCCGGGGTGAAGTGGAACGACCCGCAGTTGTTCACGCCGACCGCGCCCACGTTGCGGGCGTCGACGTTCGCGAAGCTCGCCCCGCCCGCCGTACGCGCGCTGACCACCGACGTCCCGGCGCCGTCGACCCGGATGTCCCGGAAGCGGACGTTGTCGATACGGACGATGTCCTTCACCGGCCAGTCGCTGACCAGCATGATCGCGTTGTAGGTGCTGTCCAGGTACGCGTCGCCGCTGACCAGGATGTCCGCGTCGATGCTGCGGTCCAGCGCGTAGAACCAGATCGCGCCGAGGCCGATGTTCCAGTTCAGGTCGTACGTGCCGGCCCGCACCGTGGTGTTGCCGGTGATCCGCAGGCGGCCGGTGAACGGCTCCGCCCCGAAGCGGGAGCCCACCTGGATCGCGCTGCCCTCGCGTACCGGGTCGGCGACCAGGTTGTGCGCGACGGTCAGGTCCGCGCCGCCGTACAGCGCGATGCCGTTGGCGAGCACCGGCGACTGCACCGTGTTGTACGCGAACGTGTTCGACGCGTTCGCCGTGCCCTCCGACCACATGGCGAGGGCGTCGTCGCCGCTGTTGCGGACCACCGAGTTCGTCACCGAGGAGCGGGTGACGCCGGTGTGGAAGTTCAGCCCGTCGGCGATCTGGTCGGCGATCACGGTGTTGGTGACCCGCAGCCCGGTCATCGGCCCGTCGAACCACATGCCGACCTTCGTGTGGTGCAGATAGAGGCCGTCGATCGTGCTGTGGTTGAGCGCCCCGCCGATGGCGTTCACCTGGTCGGTGTCGATCCGCTCGCGTACGTCGCCCTCGATCGCGAAGCCGGACAGGTGCACGTCGCTGCTGCCGCCGTCGGCGGCGTCGCGGCCGTAGAAGCCGACGCCCGTGTGCCGGGAGCCGTCGGGCGCGGGCGTGTCCAGCGTGACCTCGCGTCCCCGCACGATCGTGTACCAGCTGCCCGCACCGGCGATCGTCACGTCGTCCACGACGATGTGCCGGTTGACCTGGTAGGTGCCGGCCGGCAGGTAGAGCGGGCGGTCCACCCGCCGGGCGTACGCGACGGCCCGGTCGAGGGCGTCTGCGGACTCCCGCCGGCCGGTCGGGTCGGCGCCGAAGGACAGCGCGTTCACCGCGCGGGGGACCACGCGCGGCGGCGCGACCAGGTGCGCGTCCACCAGGTCGATCACCGTCCACGCGGCGGCGGTGCCGCGCGGCGCGGTCAGCCGGACCACCTCACCGGCCCGATGGGTACGGCCGAGCAGCAGCCGCTGATCGTCGTAGAAGTGGTGCGGCCGGAACGGCTTGCTGATCACCGGCGCGGGCGTGGTGGCCGCCGGCACGCAGGAGCACTCGGTGATCCACCAGTCCGGGTGCAGCAGGTCGGCGCCGGGGTCGTTGGTGAACGGGTACTGGTTGTAGAGCCAGGCGTACTGCGAGGTCAGCGTCATGGTGCGGGCGGGCGCGTGCCCGACGGACACCCGCAGCGGCGCGGTGATCCCGCCGCCGCCCGGCGCGTCCGGGATGCTGTAGCGCACGGTCAGCGCGTTCGTGGGCCGGGGGAGCGTGAGTTCGACGTGCTGGCCGGGCAGCAGGCGCACGGCGCGGCGGCCGGACGCCTCACCGGCGAGTGTGTACGCCGACCGGTCCGGCCCGATCACGGTGCCGGTGGTCCGGCCGTGTTCCGCCTCCTGCTCGACGTAGTCCACCGTCGCACCGCGACCGGCGACGAGCGCGGGGTCCAGCCCGGCGCGCGTCACCACGGGGGCCGGTCCGCGCGGCGGGCCGGCCGTGGCGGCGCCGGGCGGTACGAGCAGGGCGGCGGCGAGCGCCGCCGCGAGGATCCTCGGCACGCTCCGCGACATCGGAGCACCCACTTTCTCGGGGGACGGGTGGCCTCGGCGGCGCAGGCCATCGACAAGGGCCCTCATGTTATTCCGGTGTTCTGTTGCCTTTCAAGCATCAATCTGCTCGTATCTTTCGGACCTGTTGTCGCCCGTCTTGGCAAGAACCGACCCGTCCGGCTGTTCATTTCTTGCAAGAATCCGACGTACGATTGCCGCCGTGACGAAGCGCCTGACCGAGGTGGCTCGCAAGGCGGGCGTCAGCGAGGCGACGGTGAGCCGGGTGCTCAACGGCCGCGGCGGCGTGTCCGAGGCGACCCGGACCGCCGTGCTGACCGCCCTCGACGTGCTCGGCTACGAGCGCCCGAGCAAGCTGCGCGGCGAGCGCGCCCGCCTGGTCGGCCTGGTGCTGCCGGAGTTGCAGAACCCGATCTTCCCGGCGCTGGCCGAGGTGGTCACCGGCTCGCTCGCGCAGCGCGGCTTCACCCCGGCGTTGTGCGCCCGCACCATCGGCGGCGTACCGGAGTCCGGGTACGTGGAGATGTTGCTCGACCACCAGGTCAGCGGCGTCATCTTCGCCGGCGGCTCGTACGCGCTCGCCGACGCCTCGCACGAGCACTACCGGCGCCTCACCGACCGGGGTCTGCCGGTGGTGCTGGTGAACGCCGGCGTCGAGGAGCTGGGTTTCCCGCGCGTGTCCACAGACGACGCGGTCGCCGTCGAGCAGGCGTACGGACACCTGCGCTCGCTCGGCCACGACCGGATCGGCATGGTGCTCGGCCCGGCCGACCACGTGCCCTCGCGCCGCAAGCTCGACGCCATGGTCCGGGCCGCCGGGTGGGGCGAGGACCGGTCCATGGTGGAGCGGTCGAGCTTCTCCATGGAGGGCGCGCGGGTCGCCGCCACGAAGCTGATCGAGCGCGGCGCGACCGGCATCGTCTGCGCCAGCGACGTGCTCGCGCTGGGCACCATCCGGGCCGCCCGGCGTTTGGGCTGCGCGGTGCCGGCCGACGTCTCGGTGGTCGGCTTCGACGACTCGGCGTTCATGACCTGCACCGACCCGCCGCTGACCACGGTGCGCCAGCCGATCGAGACCATGGGCCAGGCCGCCGTGGACCTGCTGGTGACCCAGATCGAGGGCGCCGGGGTGCTGCACGACGAGCTGCTGTTCGAGCCCGAGCTGGTGGTACGCGGCTCCACCGCCCCCGCCCCCCGCCGCTGACCCCGGGGCCCACGCCGCCCCCCACGCCGCTCCCCCACGCCGCCTCACCCCACCCCGCCGCATCCGTCGATCTTGGAGTTGTGGTGCCCGGAATGCGGCACTGATGCCGGTATCTGAGGCGCCACAACTCCAAGATCGACGACACGGCCGACTGGAGCCGCGTCCTTCCGAGGCCAAGTCGAGTTCTTGCGTTTGTCAGTCGGCATCTTGCTGGGTTCGGTTCGCGTCGCTACAGTGACTCCACTCACACCTGACCCGGGGCGCGGTTTCCGGAGGCAGGGCGCGTGCCGGCTGCCGTTCCACCACCAGAGGCAGCCGCGCGGTCACCGCACATCAGTGAAGGCCATGGATACACCCGTTCCCGAAGGGATGGACAGATGTCCGTACCGCAGTATCGGAAGGTCGCGGCGCTCGCGCTCGCGACCGGCCTCGGGCTCAGCCTTGCGGCGTGCTCCACCAAGAGCGACGACAGCGGCGACGCCGGCGGCAAGGTCACCATCACCGTCGACTGCCAGCCGGTCGGCGCGCAGAAGGAGCTGCTGAAGAACTGGAACGACGACGTCGCCGAGTTCCAGCGGCAGAACCCGGACATCGTCGTCAAGAGCGTCAGCGTCGGCGAGCAGTGCAACAACCCGCCGGACTTCACCGCCCGCCTGGCCGGCGGCACCGTCACCGACGTGTTCTACGGCTACATGACCGACCTGCAGCAGGTGCTGGACTCCGGCCAGGCGATGGACATCGGCCAGTACGCCACGAAGGACACCATCCCCACCTGGGACAGCGTCGACCCGGCGCTCAAGGAGGTCTTCACCGACGGCGGCAAGCTCTACGCCGTACCGGTGAAGAACTACTCGATGGGCCTGATCTACAACAAGGCGCTGTTCCAGCGGGCCGGGCTCGACGTGAACAACCCGCCGAAGACCTGGCCGGAGGTGCGGGCCGCGGCCAAGAAGATCTCCGCGCTCGGCGACGGCATCGCCGGGTACGCCGAGTACAGCGCGGGCAACACCGGCGGCTGGCACTTCACGTCGCTGCTCTACTCGCAGGGCGGGCAGGTGCTCAGCGCCGACGGCAAGAAGGCCGACTTCAACAACGCGATGGGCAAGCAGGTCCTGCAGAACCTCAAGGACATGCGCTACGGCGACAACAGCATGGGTGCCCGGCAGCTGCTCCAGTGGGGTGACCTGCTCACCAACGCCGGCGCCGGCAAGGTCGGCATGTTCATCGGCGCGCCGGACGCGACCCAGGCGATCGTCAGCCAGTTCCAGGGCAAGTACCAGGACTGGGCGATGGGCCCGCTGCCCGGCCAGGACGGCCCGGCCAAGGCCACGCTGGGCGGCGGCGAGGGCTACTTCTTCAAGAAGGGCCTGAGCCCCGAGCAGGTCAAGGCCGGCCTGAAGTGGCTCGCCTACCAGAAGCTCACCCCGGGTAAGGGCCAGTTCGACTACGTGCGCGCCAAGCCGCAGAACTACCCGGTCGGCCTGCCCCAGCCGCTGCTGTTCACGAACGGCAGCGACGCGCAGAAGCAGGAACTGGAGCTGCGCAAGGCGAACGCGAACGTGGACACCACGAACTTCGCGGTCTTCGAGGCCAACCCGGTGCCGATCAAGGGTGAGCCGCGCAACGCGCAGGCGATCTACGCGGTGCTCGACGCGGCGATGTCCGGTGTGCTGACCAACCCGAACGCGAACATCGACGCGCTGCTCAAGACCGCCGAGGACAAGGTCAACCAGCTGCTGGCCGCCGACAGCTGACCCGACCGGAGGTGGGGCCGGCGCACCGGCCCCACCTCCCCGAGCACCGCAGGAGTCGCCTTGGCGCTCACCACCGCCCCCGGCGCCACCCGCCGTCCCGGCCCCGTCGCGCCGCCGTCGTCGCGTACCGCCGGACGCCGCGCCGGTCTCGGCCGCAAGGTCCGGGACAACCTCACCGGGCACACGTTCCTCATCGGCGCTGTCGTCTGCTTCGCCGTCTTCTCCTGGTACCCGATGGTCCGCGGCGTCGTGATGAGCTTCCAGCGCACCCGCCGCGGCGAGACCACCTGGGTCGGCTGGGACAACTACAGCCGGATCATCGCCGATCCGAGCTTCTGGACCGCCTGGAAGAACACGTTCGTCTTCACCGGCCTGGCGCTGGTGCTCGGCTACGCCGTGCCGTTCTTCGTGGCGATCCTGCTCAACGAGCTGCGCCACGCCAAGGGCTACCTGCGGGTGCTCGTCTACCTGCCGGTGATGCTGCCGCCGGCGTCCGCGCTGTTCCTGTTCAAGTTCTACGCCTACGACCCGAGCGAGGCGGGGCTGTTCAACGCGGTCCTCACCGCGCTGGGACTGCCCACGTCGGAGTGGATGCAGTCGCCCACCATGACGATGCCGGCCATGGTGATCGCGTCGACCTGGATGAACATGGGCGGCGCCGTGCTGATCTACCTGGCCGCGCTGCAGAACATCCCCGGCGAGCTGTACGAGGCCGCCGAGATCGACGGCGCCGGGGTGTGGCGGCGCATCGTGCACGTGACGGTCCCGCA
Organism: Micromonospora sp. HB375; assembly: GCF_017872985.1. Taxonomy (NCBI): domain Bacteria; kingdom Bacillati; phylum Actinomycetota; class Actinomycetes; order Micromonosporales; family Micromonosporaceae; genus Micromonospora; species Micromonospora sp. HB375. The sequence goes on from NZ_JAGGJO010000001.1 coordinate 3,379,139, forward strand.
GACCCGGCTGATCCTGGCGCTGCTGGCGATGCTCCAGATCGTCGCCACCATGCAGCTGTTCATCGAGCCGCTGATCCTCGCCAACGGCGCCGGTACGCAGGACTCGGCGACCTCGGTGGCGTACCTGATCTACCAGCACGGGTTCTTCCAGAACGACCTCAACGGCGCCGCCGCGCTCGGCGTGATCATGCTGGTGGTGCTGGCCGGGTTCTCCGCCGTCTACCTGCGACTGACCGCGAGACAGGACTAGGACATGGCCGCCGACAGCACCACCCGTACCCTCATCTCCCACGCCCAGCTGCGCCGCGGTCGCGGCCGCGTCCTCTACTGGGCCGTGCTCTCCGTGGTCGTGGCCGGGTTCACGCTGGTGTTCCTCGGCCCGCTGTACTGGATGGTCACCGGCGCGCTGAAGTCCGGCCAGGAGATCGCCCAGACCCCGCCGACGCTGTTCCCCCGCGACCCGCAGCCGGGTAACTACGTCGACGCCTGGACCAACCTGGATCTGGCGAAGCTGCTGTTCAACACGTTCTACTACGCCACCGGCGCGGTGGTGTTCCAGCTCGTGTTCGACACCGCCGCCGCGTACGCGCTGTCGAAGCTGCGTCCGGTGCTGGGCGGGTTGATCCTCGGCATGATGCTGGCGACGCTGATGATCCCGGCGATGGTGCTGATCGTCCCGCAGTACGTGACGGTGATCGACCTGCCGATCGTGCACGTCAACCTGCTCGACTCGCCGTTCGCGATCTGGCTGCCGCTGGTGGCGAACGCGTTCAACATCTTCCTGCTGAAACGGTTCTTCGACTCGATCCCGGAGGACCTGATGGCCGCCGCCGTGATGGACGGCGCCACCCCGCTGCGCACGCTCTGGTCCATCGTCCTGCCGATGTCCCGCCCGATCCTCGGCGTGGTGGCGATCTTCGCGGTGACGGCGGTCTGGAAGGACTTCCTCTGGCCGAAGCTGGTCATGCCGTCGCCGGAGACGCGGACCGTCAGCGTCGGCATCTACGCCTTCGCCGGCGGCACCCCGATGAACGTGGTCATCGCCGCGTCGGTGATCGCCGCCATCCCCACCGTCGTGCTGTTCCTGATCTTCCAGCGCAACATCATGTCCGGCCTGACCACCGGCGGCCTCAAGGGCTGACCGGCCGAACCGCGGCCCGCCGCAAGCCGGCCGCCCAGCCCGCCGCCGCAGTACCGACCCCGCAGAAAGCAGGTGCCCGTGTCCATGGCCGACAACAGCCCGTGGTGGCGCTCCGCGGTGATCTACCAGGTCTACCCGCGCAGTTTCGCCGATGGCAACGGCGACGGGATCGGCGACGTCGCCGGCATCCGGTCCCGCCTGGATCACCTCGCCGCGCTCGGCGTCGACGCCATCTGGTTCAGCCCCTGGTACCCGTCGCCGATGGCCGACGCCGGCTACGACGTGTCCGACTACCGCGACATCGACCCGGTCTTCGGCACGCTCGCCGAGGTGGAGGCGCTGATCGCCGAGGCGCACGCGCTCGGCATCCGCAGCATCGTCGACGTGGTGCCCAACCACTGCTCCGACGCGCACCAGTGGTTCCGGGCCGCGCTCGCGGGCGGGCCGGGCACGCCCGAACGGGACCTGTTCTGGTTCCGCCCCGGCCGGGGACCGGGCGGTGACCTGCCGCCCACCGACTGGACCGGCGAGTTCGGCGGGCCGACCTGGACCCGCACCACCGACCCGGACGGCACCCCCGGCGACTGGTACCTGCACCTGTTCGCCCCGCAGCAACCCGACTTCAACTGGGACCACCCCCGGGTCCGCGCCGAGTTCGAGGACATCCTGCGGTTCTGGTTCGAGCGGGGCGTGGACGGCATCCGCATCGACTCGGCCGGGCTGCTCGTCAAGGACGGCACGCTGCCGGAGGTCCACCCGGACCGGCCGCACCCGTTCCGCGACCAGGACGGCGTGCACGACGTGTACCGCGCCTGGCGGCGCATCGCCGACTCGTACCCGGGCGGGCGGGCACTGGTCGGCGAGGTGTGGCTGCCCGACCGGCAGCGGTTCGCGAACTACCTGCGCCCGGACGAGCTGCACACCGCGTTCAACTTCGACTTCCTCGGTTGCGCCTGGGACGCCACCGCGCTGCGGGAGAGCATCGACGGCACGCTGGCCGCGCACGCCCCGGTCGGCGCGCCCGCCACCTGGGTGCTGTCCAACCACGACGTCACCCGGCACGTCACCCGGTACGGCCGCGCCGACACCCGGTTCAGCTTCGCCGCCAAGCGCGAGGGCATCCCCACCGACCTGGAACTGGGCACCCGCCGGGCCCGCGCCGCCGCGCTGCTGTGCCTCGCGCTGCCCGGCGCCGCCTACGTCTACCAGGGCGAGGAGCTGGGCCTGTGGGAGGTCGAAGACATCCCGTACGAGCTGCGGCAGGACCCGATGTGGGAGCGGTCCGGGCGGGTCGACCCCGGCCGCGACGGCTGCCGGGTGCCGCTGCCCTGGCAGGGCGACACCCCGCCGTTCGGGTTCAGCCCGGACGGCGCCGCAGCCGCGCCGTGGCTGCCGCAGCCGGCCGACTGGAAGGACCGCACGGTCCGCGCCCAGACCGGTGACCCGCACTCGATGCTGGAGCTGTACCGGGCCGCGCTGGCGCTGCGCCGCACCGAACCCGCGCTCGGCGACGGCACCCTGGCGTGGCTGCCCGCACCGCACGGCGTGCTCGCGTTCGCCCGCGAGCCCGGCTTCACCTGCGTGGTCAACCTCGGCGACGCCGCCGTGCCGCTGCCCGCGCACGACGAGCTGCTGCTCGCCAGCGGCCCACTCGACGACGACCGGCTGCCACCGGACACCGCGGTCTGGCTGCGTACCCGATCGGCCTGACCGCGGCGCCGGCGGCCCCGTCCCGCCGCCGGCGCCGCCGAACCACCCGGCGGCCCGTCCCGGCCGCCACAGACGCCGCACACCTGGGGAGGAGGAAGGAGAGGCAACGCCGCACGGGGGGATCTGGCCACCGACGAAAGGGAGCACACCCCGCATGGCCGAGCACCGCACCGCGCACCGCCACCGCAGCACCGGCGTGGCCGCCCTGGCCGCCGCCGCGCTCGCCGCCTCGACACTCGTCGTCGTGGCGCTCACCACGACCGCCACCCCGGCGTACGCCGCCGGACTGTCCCCGTTCGACATCACCGGACGCGGCGCCACCGTGCCGTTCCGCGAGCAGGAAGCCGAACAGGCCACCCACAACGGCACGAAGATCGGCCCCGACCGGCGCTACGGCACGCTGCCGTCCGAGGCGTCCGGCCGGGAGGCGGTCACGCTCGACGCCGTCGGCGAGTACGTCGAGTTCACGCTCACCGCCCCCGCCAACGCGGTCACGTTCCGGTACAGCCTGCCGGACAACGCCGCCGGCACCGGCCGCGACGCCACCATCGACCTGCGCGCCAACGGCAGCCTGGTCAAGGCGGTGCCGGTCACCTCCCGGTACGGCTGGTACTACGGCGGCTACCCGTTCAACAACAACCCGGGCGACACCAACCCGCACCACTTCTACGACGAGACCCGCACCATGTTCGGCACCACGTACCCGGCCGGCACGAAGATCCGCCTCCAGGTGTCCTCGACCGCCCAGTCACCCACGTTCACCATCGACCTGGCCGACTTCGAGCTGGTCGGGGCGCAGATCACCAAGCCGTCCGGCGTGCTGGACGTGGTGACCGACTTCGGCGCCGACCCGACCGGCGCCACCGACTCGACGGCGAAGTTCCAGGCGGCGGTGGACGCCGGCAAGGCGCAGGGCCGGGCGGTGTGGATCCCGGCCGGCACGTTCACGCTCTGGGACCACGTGGTGGTCGACGGCGTGACGCTGCGCGGCGCCGGGCCCTGGTACTCGGTGCTCGGCGGCCGGCACCCCACCGACCGCAAACGTGCCGCCGGCATCTACGGCAAGTACGTGCCGGGCGGCGGCTACTCCGGCGAGATCCGCCCGCACGAGGCCGGCGGGCCCAGCCGCAACGTCACGCTGCGGGACTTCGCCATCATCGGCGACATCCGGGAACGTGTCGACGAGGACCAGGTCAACGCCATCGGCGGCGCGATGAGCAACTCGGTGGTGGACAACCTGTGGTTGCAGCACACCAAGGTCGGCGCCTGGATGGACGGGCCGATGGACAACTTCACCATCCGCAACAGCCGCATCCTCGACCAGACGGCCGACGGGGTGAACTTCCACTGGGGCGTCACCAACTCGACGGTGACGAACACGTTCGTCCGCAACACCGGTGACGACGCGCTGGCCATGTGGGCGCAGAGCGTGCCGAACGTGGGCAACTCCTTCACCCGCAACACCATCGGCGTGACGATCCTGGCCAACCACCTGGTCACGTACGGCGGGCGGGACATCACCATCGCCGACAACGTCACCGCCGACTCGGTCACCAACGGCGGCGGCATCCACGTGGCGAACCGCTATCCGGGGGTCACCGGGCCGACCGCCGTGGCCGGCACGATCACGGTGGCCCGCAACACGCTGATCCGCAACGGCAACTCCGACTACAACTGGCAGTTCGGCGTGGGCGCGATCTGGTTCTCCGCGCTCAACGAGCCGATCCAGGGCGCCGCGATCAACGTCACCGACACCGACATCCTGGACAGCTCGTACGCGGCGTTGCACTGGATCGAGGGGCAGACCAGCGGCATCTCGTTCGACAACGTGCGCATCGACGGTGCTGGCACGTACGCGCTCCAGGTGCAGGCGCCCAGCCAGGTCCGGTTCACCAACGTGCGGGCCACCGGCATCGCCCAGTCCAACCCGATCCACAACTGCGTCGGCAGCGGCTTCCAGATCACCCAGGGCGCCGGCAACTCCGGCTGGTACACGCCCACCCCGTACTGCGGGCCGTGGCCGCAGCCGCAGTGGGGCAACGGACCGTCCAGCCCGCCGCCCACCAGCCCGGCGCCGACCACGGCAGCGCCGACGACGGCCCCGCCGACCACCGCGCCGCCGACCACACCGCCGCCGGCCGGCGGGAACCTGGCCCTGGGCCGCCCGGCCACCGCCACCAGCACCACCCAGACGTACGCCGCCGGCAACGCCGTCGACGGCAACCCGGCCAGCTACTGGGAGAGCGCCAACAACGCGTTCCCGCAGTCGCTCACCGTCGACCTCGGCACGTCCCGCACCGTCGACCGGGTGGTGCTGAAGCTCCCGCCCGGCTGGGAACGGCGTACCCAGACGCTGTCCGTGCTCGGCTCCACCGACGGCTCCTCGTACACCACGCTGGCCGCGTCGGCGGGCCGCGTCTTCGACCCGGCCGTCGGCAACACCGTGTCGATCGCGCTGCCGTCCGGCGACCGGCGGTTCGTCCGGGTCACCGTCACCGGCAACACCGGCTGGCCGGCGGGCCAGCTCGCCGAACTGGAGGTGTACGGCGGCGGCACCACCACACCGCCGCCCACCACGACTGCGCCGCCCACCACCGCGCCACCGACCGGCAACCTGGCGGCGGGCCGGCCGGTCGCGGAGACCAGCCACGCCGACGTGTACGGCGCCGCCAACACCGTCGACGGCAACGCGAACTCCTACTGGGAGAGCGCCAACAACGCCTTCCCCCAGTCGGTGACGGTCGACCTGGGCAGCGCCCGGCCGGTCGCCCGGGTGGTGCTGAAACTGCCCCCGTCGGCGGCCTGGCAGACCCGTACCCAGACCGTGGCGGTGCTCGGCTCCACCGACGGCTCGTCGTTCGCGACGCTCAAGGCGGCGGCGGGCTACACGTTCGACCCGGCGGGCGGCAACAGCGTGTCGATCGCGCTGCCCGCCGGTGACCGCCGCTTCGTGCGGCTGACGTTCACCGGCAACACCGGCTGGCCGGCCGGCCAGCTGTCCGAGTTCGAGGTGTACGCCTCCTGACCCGGCGCGGCGGGGACCATCCCCGCCGCGCCACCGCACCCCCACCCCCGAACGCCTCTCCACCTCCCCCGGGAAGAAGGTGTCCGTCCACCATGTCCAGACTCCGTACCGGAATCGTCGCGGTGCTCGCCGCGGTCGGCCTGGTCGTCACCGCGGCCCCCGCCCCGCCGGCCCTCGCCGCCGGCGGCCCGAACCTCGCCGCCGGGCGCACCGCCACCGCCAGCAGCGTCAACGGCCCCTACGTCGCGGCCAACCTGACCGACGGCAACCAGGGCAGCTACTGGGAGAGCAGCGGCGCGCTGCCCCAGTGGGCGCAGGTCGACCTCGGCACCAGCCGCGCCGTCGACCAGGTCGTGCTGAAGCTCCCTGCCGCCTGGGAGGCGCGCACCCAGACGCTGTCCGTGCAGGCCAGCGCCGACGGCAGCGGCTTCACCACTGTCGTCGCGTCCGCCGCCCGGACGTTCAGCCCGGCCGCCGCCAACACCGTGACGCTCGGCTTCACCGCCACGAACGCCCGCTACCTGCGGGTCCTCATCACCGCGAACACCGGCTGGACCGCCGCGCAGCTCGCCGAACTTGAGGTGTACGGCGCGGCCACCTCCTCGACCAACCTGGCGCTCGGCCGGACCATGACCGAGAGCGGTCACGCCGACGTGTACGGCGCGGGCAACGCCAACGACGGCAACGCCGGCACCTACTGGGAGAGCCCGAACAACGCGTTCCCGCAGTGGATCCAGGCCGACCTGGGCGCCGCCACCAGCGTCAACCGGCTGGTGCTGCGGCTGCCGACCGGTTGGGGCGCACGCACCCAGACGATCACCGTGCAGGGCAGCACGAACGGTTCTGCGTTCGGCACGCTCGTCGGGTCCGCGTCGTACGCGTTCGACCCGGGCGGCGGCAACACCGTGACGGTCACCGTGCCCACCGCGTCCACCCGGTACGTGCGGCTGCTGTTCACCGCGAACAGCGCCTGGCCCGCCGGGCAGCTCGGCGAGCTGGAGGTCTACGGCCCGGTCACCGGCGACACCCAGGCGCCGAGCGCGCCCGGCAACCTCGCGTTCACCGAGCCGGCCACCGACCAGGTGCGGCTGACCTGGACCGCGTCGAGCGACAACGTCGGCGTCACCGGCTACGACGTGTACGCAAACGGCGTGCTGCGCACCACCGTCGGCGGCAGCACGCTGACGTACACCGACACCCAGCCCGCCGGGACCACCGTCTCCTACTACGTGCGGGCGCGGGACGCGGCCGGAAACGTGTCGGCGAACAGCAACACGGTCACCCGCACCGGCAACACCGGGGACACGGTCGCGCCCACCGCGCCCGGCAACCTGGCCTACACCCAGCCGGCGAGCGGGCAGATCCGGCTGACCTGGACCGCGTCCACGGACAACGTGGGCGTCACCGGCTACGAGGTGTACGCCAACGGCTCGCTGCGCACCACGGTCAGCGGCTCCACGCTCACCTACACCGACAGCCAGCCGGACAGCGCGACCGTCTCGTACCACGTGCGGGCCCGCGACGCCGCCGGGAACGTGTCGGCGAACAGCAACACCGTCACCCGTACCGGCAGCAGCACCGGCGGCACGAACCTGGCGGTCGGCAAGCCCGCCACCGCGTCGTCGATGGTGCACGTGTTCGCCGCCGCCAACGCCGTCGACAACGACGTCACCACGTACTGGGAGGGCGCGCCCGGCGCGTACCCGAGCACGCTCACCGTCGCGCTCGGCGCCAACGCCGCGATCAGCGCCGTCGTGGTGAAGCTCAACCCGGACCCGGCGTGGGGCGCGCGCACCCAGACGTTCCAGGTGCTCGGGCGGGAGCAGTCCGCGTCCGGGTTCACCAGCCTGGTCGGCTCCGCCACGTACTCCTTCAACCCGAACAGCGCCAACACGGTGACCGTCCCGGTCTCCGCGACTGCAGCCGACGTCCGGCTCCAGTTCACCGCGAACTCCGGCTCCGCCAACGGCCAGGTCGCCGAACTTCAGGTCATCGGCGTCCCGGCGCCGAACCCGGACCTCACCGTCACGGCGGTCACCGCCTCGCCGTCCGCGCCGGTGGAGACCGACGCGATCACGCTGTCCGCCACCGTGCGCAACGCCGGCACCGCGGCCTCCGCCGCCACCGACGTCAACCTCTACCTGGGTACGACGAAGGTCGGCACCGCCGCCGTCGGCGCGCTCGCCGCGGGCGCGTCGAGCACTGTCTCGGCGAGCATCGGCGTACGCGACGCCGGCAGCTACCCGCTCACCGCGAAGGTCGACGAGTCGAACGCGGTGATCGAGCAGAACGAGGCGAACAACTCCTACACCAGCCCGACCCCGCTGACCGTCAGCCCGGTCGCCAGCTCCGACCTGGTCGCCTCCGCCGTCACCTGGTCACCCGGCACGCCGAGCGCCGGCGCCACCGTCTCCTTCGCGGTGACGCTGCGCAACCAGGGCACCATCGCGTCGGCGAGCGGCGCGCACGGCATCAACCTGACAGTGCGCGACCAGTCCGGCGCGGTGGTCCGCACGCTCACCGGCTCGTACAGCGGCACGATCGCGGCCGGTGCCACCGCCGGACCGGTGTCGCTCGGCACGTGGACCGCCGCCAACGGCCGGTACACGGTGCGGGTGGTGCTCGCCGACGACGGCAACGAGCTGCCGGTGAAGCGGCAGAACAACACCAGCGACCGGGCGCTGTTCGTCGGCCGCGGGGCGAACCTGCCGTACGACGCGTACGAGGCCGAGGACGGCACGACCGGAGGCGGCGCGCAGGTGATCGGCCCGAACCGCACCATCGGCGACCTCGCCGGGGAGGCGTCCGGGCGCCGCGCGGTCACGCTCAACACCACCGGCGCGTACGTCGAGTGGACCACCCGCTCGGCCGCGAACGCCCTGGTGGCCCGCTACTCCATCCCGGACGCGCCGGGCGGCGGCGGGATCGACTCGACCATCAACGTCTACGTCAACGGTGTGCTGCACAAGCCGATGAGCCTCACCTCGAAGCACATCTGGCTCTACGGCGCCGAGGCCGGTCCCAGCGACTCGCCGAGCGCGGGCGCGCCCCGGCACCTGTACGACGAGGCGAACGTGCTGCTCGACGCCACGGTCCCGGCGGGCAGCCGGATCCGGCTCCAGAAGGACCCGGCGAACAGCACCACGTACGCGATCGACTTCGTCAACACCGAACTGGTGTCGCCGCGCGCCAACCCCGACCCGGCCCGCTACAAGGTGCCGACCGGGTTCAGCCACGCCGACGTGCAGAACGCGCTCGACGCGGTACGGATGGACACCACCGGCACGCTGGTCGGCGTCTACCTGCCCGCCGGCACGTACGAGACGGCGCAGAAGTTCCAGGTGTACGGCAAGGCGGTGCAGGTCGTCGGCGCCGGCATGTGGTACACCCGCTTCCAGACGCCGCGCAACCAGCAGAACACCGACGCCGGTTTCCGGGTCGAGTCCTCGGCCAGCGGCTCGACCTTCGCCCACCTGGCGTTCTTCGGCAACTACACCAACCGGATCGACGGTCCCGGCAAGGTGTGGGGCGAACTGAAGGACGTGGACGACCTGACGCTGGACAGCGTCTGGGTGGAGCACACCGTGTGCGCGTACTGGGGGGTGAGTGTGGACGGGCTGACCATCCGGGACAGCCGGTTCCGCAACACCTTCGCCGACGCGGTGAACATGACCAACGGCAGCACGAACAACCTGGTCACCAACTCGGAGGGTCGCTCCAACGGCGACGACGCGTTCGCGTTGTTCTCCGCCACCGACTCCGGCGGCTCCGGCGGCAACCACGGCAACGTGTTCGAGAACCTGACCGCCACGCTGACCTGGCGGGCAGCAGGGCTGGCGGTGTACGGCGGCTACGACAACGTCTTCCGCAACCTGTACATCGCCGACCAGCTCACGTACTCGGGCATCACGATCAGCTCGCTGGACTTCGGTTATCCGTTCGTCGGGTTCGGCGCCAGCCCGCCCACCCGGTTCGAGAACATCTCGCTGATCCGTTCCGGCGGGCACTTCTGGGGCGCGCAGACGTTCCCGGCGATGTGGTTGTTCTCCGCGTCCAAGGAGTTCCGTGGCATCCGGGTGAGCGACGTGGACATCGTCGATCCGACGTACTCGGGGATCATGTTCCAGACCAAGTACAACGGCAGCCAGCCGGAGAACCCGATCACCGACACGGTGCTGACGAACGTGTCGATCTCCGGCGCGCGGCGCAGCGGTGACGCGTTCGACGCGAAGTCCGGCTTCGGCATCTGGGTCAACGAGATGCCCGAGGCAGGTCAGGGCCCCGCGGTCGGCGCGGCCACGTTCACCAATCTCCGCCTGACCGACAACGCCCAGGACATCAAGAACACCACAACAACCTTCACCATCACCCGCAACTAACCTCGCGGCCCGGCGGCGAGGGCGGCGCGTCGATCTTGGAGTTGTGGCGCCTCTGATAGTGGGGCGAAGCCGACGAGCTGTGGCACCACAAGTCCAAGATCGACGGGGGGTGTAGGGCTGCGCGGTCAGTGGGGGAGGGCGGTGGAGAGGCGGCGGATCGCCTCGTCCATCTGCTCGGGTGGGGCGGCGGCGTACGTGAGGCGCAGGTGCGGGGCGGGGGGTTCGGCGGCGTACCAGGGGCGGCCGGGGAAGACGGTCACCCCCGCTGCCGCGGCAGCCGTGGTCACCGTTACGTCGTCGGTGTTGTCGGGCAGGCGTACCCACAGGTGCAGGCCGCCGCGCGGGACGTCGCGCGGCGCCAGCTGCGGCAGGTGGCGGTTCAGTGCGGCTAGCAGCGCCTCCCGGCGGGCCCGCAGGTGCACGCGCAGGCTGCGGCGGTGCCGGTCCCACGCGGGCGCGGTCAGGAACTCCAGCGCCGCTTGTTGCAGCGGCCCGGCGACGAACAGGTCGTCGAGCAGGCGGGCGGCGCGCAGCCGGGCTCCGGCTGGTCCGCGCGCGCCGAGCGCGGCGATGCGCAGGCCGGGCGCTGCCGGTTTGGTCAGTGAGCGCAGGTAGACGACGTGTCCGTCGGGGTCGTCGGCGGCCAGCGGCGGCGGTGCCTCGCCGTCGATGGTGAGGTCGCGGGCGTAGTCGTCCTCGACCAGGAACGCCCCGGCCTCGCGTACCGCCTCGGCGACCTGGGCGCGCCGTGCGGGGGAGAGCGTCGCGCCGTGCGGGTTGGCGTGCAGCGGCTGGCAGTAGAACAGGCGGGCACCGGTGTGGGCGAACGCGGCGGCGAGCTGGTCGGGGCGTACCCCGTCGGTGTCGGCGGGCACCGGCACCACCCGCAGTCCGGCGGCGCGCGCGGCGGCGAGCGCGCCCAGGTAGGTGGGGGATTCGACGAGCAGCGTGTCGCCGGGTGTGGTGAGCGCCCGCAGCGTGGTGGAGAGCGCGGCCTGCCCGCCCGGGCAGATCACCATGTCCTCGGCGCGCAGGCCCCCGCCGGCCGCTCGGGCGAACCAGGCGCGCAGGTCGGCGCGTCCCTCGACCGGGCCGCGCTGCCACGCCGCCGGTTGCCGGGCGGCGCGGGCGAGCGCCGCGCCGAGCGCGGCGGCCGGCTGGAGGTCCGGGTCCAGGTAGCCGCCGGTCAGCGGAATCGCGCCCGACGGCGGTAGCGCCAGCAGCGCCTGCATCTCCTCCTCGCCGTCGCGCCGTGAGCCGAGCGCGACTGTCTGCCACGACAGGTCCGGCCGTGGTGGGTCGGCGCGCCGGTTCGACACGTACGCGCCACGTCCCGGCCGTGTCTCGATCAGGCCGTCCGCGACGAGCCGCCGGGTCGCCTCGGCGACGGTGACGGGGGAGACGTGATGGTGGGCGGTCAGCTCCCGTACCGACGGCAGTCGCGTGCCGGGGACGGCGTCCGCCGCCAGCGCACCCAGATGCCGGACGACACGCTCGATAGCGCTACCATCATTCATGACGGCACAGAGTAGCGCTACTGCACCAACGACGGTAACGGTGGGAGCGGGCGGCGGGGTCGCCCTCGGCGCGCTGGGCGTGCTGGCCTTCAGCATGTCGCTGCCGGCCACCCGCGTCGCGGTGCACACACTCGACCCCTGGTTCGTCGCGTTCGGACGGGCCGTCGGCGCGGCGCTGCTCGCGTGGGCCTACCTGCGGCTCACCGGCGCCCCACGCCCCACCCGGGACCAGTGGCGACGGCTGTCGATCGTCGCGCTCGGCGTCGTGGTCGGCTTCCCGCTGTTCACCTCGCTGGCGCTCACCACGCAGACATCGGCGCACGGCGCGGTGGTGGTCACCGTGCTGCCCGCCATGACGGCGGTGTTCGCGGTGCTGCGGTCCGGGGAACGGCCGCCGCCGCTGTTCTGGATCGCCAGCATCGCCGGACTGGCGCTGGTGCTCGCGTTCCTCGCCGCCGGCGGCTCGATCCGCGGGACGCTGGCGCCCGCCGACCTGTACCTGCTCGCCGCCGTGGTGCTCTGCGGACTCGGGTACGCCGAGGGCGGCCGGCTGGCCCGCGAACTCGGCGGCGCCCGCACGATCTGCTGGGCGTTGCTGCTGTCGCTCCCGGTCACCGTGCCGGTCACGGCGGTTGCCGCTTTCGTCCACCCGCCGCACGGCGGCATCGCCGCCTGGGCCGGGTTCGGCTACCTCACAGTGGTGTCGATGTTCCTCGGCTTCTTCGCCTGGTACGCCGGGCTGGCCCGGGGCGGGATCGCCAAGGTCGGCCAGATCCAGCTCGTCCAGCCGGTGCTCACGCTGATCTGGTCGGCACTGCTGCTCGGCGAGGCGGTCACGCCCGGCGCGCTCGTGGTGGCGGGCGCGGTGCTCGCCTGTGTCGTGCTCATCCAGCGCACCCGGGGCGGCGCGACACCGTCGCGCGCCCCGGGCCGGTCGCCCTCAGCAGGGCGCGATGGTGCCGGTCACGCTGGAGACGTACGCGTGGCTGACGAAGTGTCCTGACGCGAGGCGGTTCCACTGGGTGGTGGTCCGGTACGGGCCGCTCACCGACTGGCCGCTGACCGAGCACTCGATCGGCACGTCGGCGTACGTGGCGGCCAGCCCGACGACCGGGTTGCTCGTGCTGGGACCGGAGCGGATGTTGAGCGGCCCGCTGCCGATGCGACCGCGCGTGCCGGTGCCGGTCCAGAGGTAGGCGACGTCGACCCAGGCGTTGTCGGTCAGCAGCAGGCCGTCCCAGAACGTGCCGTCGGCGAGGTCGATGCCGGCCGGGCTGCCCACCACCCGTCCGAACTGGTCCCGCCCGCCGTTGTAGCCGCTCTGGTACGCCGCCTGCGCCTCGGGCCGGCCCTGCGGCAGGTCCTTCCACATCTCCCGGGTGCTGCCGGGGTTCCAGTAGTCGTCCTTGGTGTTCCACGGTCCGACGTCCCAGACCGGCGCGTACTCGCAGCGGCTGCGGGTGGTGGTGCAGACCCGCACGGTGTAGTCGCCGGTGTTCTTCGGCGCGAGTCCGCGGAACGAGGGCAGCGCGACGAAGTGGTCCCGGGAGACGATCACGTGCCCGTTGGCGGTGGTGCCGCCGACCAGGCCCTCGCGGGTGGCGTACACCCGGTAGGTGAGGCCGGGCGTGGCGGCCGTGACGGCGGCGACCGAGTCGGCGGTGAGCCGGACCGTGCGCAGGCTGGGCGCGGCGGACGGCCGGTCGGCGGTGAGGACCACCCGGATCTGCACCCGGGTGACCGGCTGGTCGAAGACGGCGGCGCCGGTCACGGCCCGCCATTCGGTCCACGCGCCCGATCGCCAGCCGCGCGCCGCCACCTCGACGGCGCCGTCGCGGGCGGGGACTGCGACGACGTCGGCCCGGACCCGGTTGGCCGGTGCGGCGAGTGAATGCGGCGCGACGAGCAGCGTGCCCTCGGCCGCGATGCCGCGCCGGGCCGCGGGCCGGTACGCCGGGTCGGCGAGGCGCAGTTCCGTGCCGGTCCAGCGGACGTTGACGTCGTCGGAGTCGATTCCGGCCAGGTCGGCGCTCCAGGTGTTGCCGGTGGCCGGTGCCGCCAGGGGCGCGGCGGGGGCCGGGGAGGCGGCCAGGACGGCGGCGACCGCGCCGGCGACGACCGCCGGGGTGCGGGTCCTGCGGGATCGGGACATGGCGCTCCTCGTGGGGGCGGAGTTAGACAGATGTCGATGCGTGGGTGAGGTGCAGGCAACCATCGATCTCGCCGCCCGTCAAGGTGGCGTCCCCGGCGTCCGGCCGCCCTGAGCAGTGCAAAAAACCTGCAAACGCTACCTCTTGCCCTGAGCGAAAGCGCTTTCATACGATCGCGTTACATCGATGTTTCGTTTGCGGCCCGGGCATCGCAGATGAACGACATCCGCCGGCGACGCGCCTGATCGCGTCGCGGCTCCGCACTATTCCCATTCGGTTGCTGCCGCGGCTCGGCGGCAATTCCCGCGTGCTCGAAAAAGGAATGAGGCGACATGAGAAGACCAGTCGCGCTGCGACTCCACGCGGCACTGGCCACGGCGGTCGTCGGTATCGCCGTCGCCGTGGCGCTGCCGTCCCCGCAGGCGTCGGCGGCGGCCGGCAGCGCCACCGGCTACGCCACCCAGAACGGCGGCACGACCGGCGGCGCGGGCGGGCAGACCGTACGCGCCACCACCGGCACCGCCATCCACGCCGCGCTCTGCGGCCGGGCCAGCAGCAGCACCCCGATCATCATCGAGGTGACCGGGACCATCAACCACGGCAACACCAGCAAGGTCTCCGGATCGAGCTGCAACACCGCCGACGGCGTGATCGAGCTGAAGCAGATCAGCAACGTCACGATCATCGGGGTGGGCAGCGGCGCCGTCTTCGACCAGCTCGGCATCCACATCCGCGACTCCCGCAACATCATCATCCGCAACGTGACGGTGCGCAACGTCAAGAAGTCCGGCTCGCCCACCTCCAACGGTGGTGACGCGATCGGCATGGAGAGCAGCGTCCGTAACGTCTGGGTCGACCACGTGACGCTGGAGGCGTCCGGCGGGGAGTCGGAGGGCTACGACGGCCTGTTCGACATGAAGGACGACACCCAGTACGTGACGCTGTCGTACAGCATCCTGCGCAACTCCGGCCGCGGTGGCCTCATCGGATCGAGTGAGAGCGACCGCGGCAACGGCTACATCACGTTCGAGCACAACCTGTACGAGAACATCGACTCCCGTACGCCGCTGCTGCGCGGCGGGATCGCCCACATGTTCAACAACCACTACAACGGGCTGCACGAGTCGGGCATCAACTCCCGGGCCGGCGCACGGGCCAAGGTGGACAACAACTACTTCCGCAACTCCAAGGACGTGCTCGGCACGTTCTACACCAGCGAGCGCGGTACCTGGCAGGTCGGCGGCAACATCTTCGACAACGTGACCTGGTCCTCGCCCGGGACCGACAACTACCCGGCGGGGCCGAACGTGACGTCGACGACCACAATCAGCGTCCCGTACTCGTACCGGCTCGACGCGGCGAGCTGTGTGCCGGACATCGTGCGGCAGACGGCGGGCGCGAACACCGGCCTGCGGGTGTCCGACGGCAACTGCACGCCGCAGTCCCCGGCGCCGACGACGCCGGGGCCGACCACGCCCGCACCGACCACGCCGCCGCCCGGGACGACCACCCCGCCGCCGTCCGGCGGGACCAACCTGAGCCTCGTCTCCGGCGCCGGCGCGGACGGGTCCAGCAAGGCCGACGGCACCAGCTACGGCAACGTGCGCGACGGCAACCTGAGCACCTACTGGTCGCCGTCCGGGTCGACCGGCACCGTCTCGATCAAGTGGGGCTCGGCCACCACCGTCTCCCGCGTGGTCATCCGCGAGCCGTCCGGCACCTCGGGCTCGATCGGGTCCTGGCAGCTCGTCAACAACGACACCGGCGCGGTGCTGGCCTCCGGCAACGGGGCCGGCCAGATCACCTTCGGCGCGACCTCGCTGAAGAAGATCAACTTCAAGATCAACAGCTCCAACGGTACGCCGAGAGTCGGCGAGTTCGAGACGTACGCCAGCTAGCAGTCACACACGAGCGGGGGCGGCCGATCCGGCCGCCCCCGCCCTTGTTGCGTGTCCCCGGTCAGAGGGTGAGCACGACGGTGGAGATGCTCCGCGCGCCGACGTTCACGGTGACCTGGTTGCCGTTCACGCCGACCGGCTGGCTCGCCGCGCTCGCGTTCTGCGACGTGGCCACGTACTCCGCCCGGCTGACGTTCTGCGGCGCCTGGATGATCGCGTTGTTCACCGCGCTGGTGGACCGGTTGAGGATCACCAGCGTGACCTTCCCGTCGCCGGAATAGGCCGTCACCTCCAGCGGCGACGCCTTGGAACTCTTGGTCAGGGCGACCCGCTGGTAGCCGGGACGCACGTACTTCGCGTACTGCGAGAACGCGTACCCGCGCTTGAGCGGCGCGCCCGCCACGGTGCCGTACGCGGACTCGCCGTCACCGATGAACGAGTAGTAGCGCTTGCCGTACCACCAGACGTACGCGCTCCAGTTCGACTCCATCGACTTGTGCACGGTGCGCATGATGTCGTCGAGCGTCTCGTTCCAGGCGGCGGCGTTGGCCGGGTTGCCCCAGATGTTGGAGCCGCCGCCGTCGGCCTCGTGCAGGTTCCACTCGGTCATCCACACCGGCTTGTTGTACTGCTGCGCCAGCGTGTACGGCTTCAGCCGGCCGGACGCCTCGGTGCCGTAGAGGTGCCCGCCGATGTAGCCGATGTTGTTGCGGGCGGCCGCGTCGTTGAGCGTCGGGTCGGTGTAGCCGTAGTTCAGGTTCACCGCCTCGGCGACCATCAGCTTGGTGTTCTGCACCTTGGCGCCCTGCTCCCGCACGAAGGTCTGGAGTTCGGTGCCGCTCCAGTCCATCGAGTCGTAGTCAGGGTGCCAGTCCGGCTCGTTCTGCACGGACGTGACGTCGATCGTCACACCCTGGTTGCGCATGTACTGGACGTAGCTGTTGAGGTGGTTGGCGTAGTCGTCGTAGTAGTCGGTGCGCAGCTTGCCACCGTTGATCCGGCTGTTGTTCGTCTTCCAGGCCGCCGGGGCGGTCCACGGCGACGCCATGATCTTCACGTTCGACCCGTACGACTTCGCCGTGCGCAGCGCGCTGACCTGGGTGCCCCACTCGCCGGACACCGGCGAGATGCCGGTACGCACGATGGACAGGCCGAGCTGGTTGGGGCCGAGCCCGACGAGCGTCTGCGTCTCGGCCGTCGACCAGGCGCCGCCCCAGATCGACACGGCGGCGCCGAACCCGTCGATCGTCTGGTAGCGGCTGGCGGTGTTGACGGTGATGTCCGCCGCCCCGGTCGGCGGCGGGGTGCTGGGCGAGGTGGTCGGCGAACTCGTCGGTGACGTGGACGGCGACGTGGGCGTCGTGCCGCCGGTGCAGGTCACCCCGTTGAGCGCGAAGCTCGTCGGCGCGGGGTTGCTGCTGGTCCAGGCCCCGTTGAACCCGAACGACGTGCTGCCGTTCGTGGGGATGGACCCGTTGTAGTCGACGTTGCGGGCGGTCACCGCCGCTCCGCTCTGGGTGACTGTGGCGTTCCACGCCTGGGTGACGGTCTGGCCGGCGGCGTAGGACCAGGTGAGCGTCCAGCCGTTGACCGGGTCACCGAGGTTGGTGACCGTCACGTTCGCGCCGAAGCCGCCCTGCCACTGCGACGACACGGCGTAGGTGACCGCGCATCCGGCGGCTGCCGCTCCGGCCGGCAGCGCCGCGGCCATCGCGGTGGACGCCAGCAGGACCGCGCCGGCCGACAACACCGCGGTACGGGTCGTTCTGTGCCTTCTCATGCGACCTTCCTTCCTGGACGGTCCGGCTCAGCGCTGGAGGGTGAGCAGTCCGGGGCGGTAGGGCAGGAGGCCGTAGTCGCCGCCGGAGTTGGGGGAGCGGCCCTGGTAGAGCAGTTGGAGGTTGCAGGGGTCGACGGTGAAGGTCTGGTCCGCGGTGGTGCGGATGAGTTCACCGTGGCTGATGTCGTTGGTCCAGGTGGCGCCG
Organism: Micromonospora sp. HB375; assembly: GCF_017872985.1. NCBI lineage: Bacteria > Bacillati > Actinomycetota > Actinomycetes > Micromonosporales > Micromonosporaceae > Micromonospora > Micromonospora sp. HB375. Next base: position 3,396,944 of record NZ_JAGGJO010000001.1, read on the forward strand.
CTGTTGGCCTTGCCGGCGAACGGGTTGGACTCGGTGGCGGCCTGCGGGGTCCAGGAGCCGTTCAGGCTGGTGGCGGTGAACGAGCGGAAGTAGCGGCCCTGCGAGCCGATCGCCTCGACGATCATCAGGTAGCGGGTCTGACCCTGCAGCTTGTAGACCTGCACGGCCTCGAACAGGTTGTTCGTGCTGTCGGACATGATCGTGGTGTAGTTCGACCCGAAGCTGCCGGGGAAGTTCCCGATCGGCATGCTGGAGCGGTAGATCTTGCCGTTGTCACCGGCGAAGAACAGGTACATGTTCTGGTCGTCGGCGATCAGCGTCTGGTCGATCGGGCCGGTGCCGGAGCCGGAGATGCTGCCGGTGAACAGCGGCTGCGCCGACGACCACCCGTTCGGGTTGGTGGGGTCGTTGGAGGTGCGGTAGGAGAACGCGGTCGGTCCCCACTGGTACGCCAGGACCCAGATGTTGCGCGGCGCGAAGTAGAACAACGTCGGCGCCACGGTCCCCGACGACATCGCGTTCTGGCTGGCCGACGCCATCTGCGACCAGTTCGAGAACAGACCGAAGTTCATCGACCCCCACGACGACCCGGTGTCGTGCGTCGTCGCGTAGACCAGGTGCTGCCCGTTGTAGGGCACCACCGTGAAGTCCTTCAACGACACCCAGCCCGACCGCGGCTGCGCCAGCGCGCCGGTCGAGGACCACCGGTACGACGACGGGAGACTGCAGGTGTTGCCCGGGGGCGGCGTCGTGGGCGGCGCCGTGGTCGGCGGTGCCGTGGTGGGTGGCGCGGTGGTGGGTGAGCCGGTCGGGCCGCCGGTCGGCGTGGTGCCGCCGGTGCAGGTCACGCCGTTGAGCGCGAAGCTGGTCGGCACCGGGTTGCTGCTGGTCCAGGAGCCGTTGAAGCCGAACGACGTGTTGCCGTTCGTCGGGATCGACCCGTTGTAGTCGACGTTGCGCGCGGTGACCGCGGACCCGCTCTGGGTCAGGCTCGTGTTCCACGACTGGGTCACCGTCTGCCCGGCGCCGAACGACCACGTCAGCGTCCAGCTCGACACCGGGTCGCCGAGGTTCGTGATGGTGACGTTGGCGCCGAAGCCGCCCTGCCACTGCGACGAGATCGCGTAGTTCACGGAGCAGCCCGCGGCGGCGGCCCCGGCGGGCAACTGCGCCACGGCGACCGACGCCGACGCGAGCAGCGCGGCGCCGGCCGACGCCAATATGGCATTGACTGACCTGGATCTGGACATGAATTGACCTCCTGCGGGGGCGGCGGCTCTGGCATTGGCGGTGGCGATTGTTTTGTGAGCGTTAACAGCCGCGTCAGGGATGTTACGGGAGCGCTCCCATGCGCTCAACAACCCATTTCCGCACCCACCGAATCAGCGCGGCCCCCACCCGCCCGCCCCGGACGCGACGATCATGAACTTGACCCTGCTTAATGCGGACAAATCCGCGGCCCAACTTCATGATCAACGGGGTGGAAGGGGGAGGGGGAGAAGGGTGGGGGCGTCAGGCGGGGGTGCAGGGGGTGTTGTCGGCGGTGCACGCGACGGGGGCGTCGTGCTGGGGGTCCGGGTCGCGTACGTCGAAGCGGATGGTGGCGGACTCGCCGCCTGGCAACGCGCCCCCGGTGAAGGTGACCACTGTGCCGTCCTGGGTGGCCTCGGCTCCGCTGACACTGCCCACAGTGGCGCCCTCGTGCAGCGTCACGGTGACCGTCCAGCCCGGACGCGGTGACGGACCGGGATTGCGCAGCACCACCTCGCCCCGGTATCCGAAGATCCGGTCGTTCACCGTCTCGTAGGTGGCGCTCAGCGGCGTCGCCGCCACGGTCGAGGGCGTCGCGCTCGGCGTACGGCTGGGGGTGGGTGACGGCGTCGGCGAGGGTGACTCGCTGCGGCGGCTGGCGCTGGGCGTGGGCCGCGCGGTCGTGGGGCGCGCGGAGGGCGTCGCGGTGGACGGCATGACGAGTGACGTCGTGGGGGCCGGCGCGGCCGGGGCGGGCGGCTCGTCGCCGGTGGTCCATACCGTTGCTCCGGCTGCCGCGGCCAGCAGCGTGACCGCGCCCGCCGCGAGCAGCGCCCGGCGCCGTCCGGGCCGGCGGGGTTCGTCGCCGAGCAGCCGGACCACAGGCAGTTCGGCGGTCAGCCCGCCCTCGGCCCGGCGCAGGTCCACGTTCTGGAACGCCAGCCAGTCCAGAATGGCCGGCAGCCGTCCGGTGACCGCCTGCTCGTGCTGCTCGGCGCGGGCGTCGGCGTCCCAGTCGCCCTCTTCGAGCACCTCGCGTACGGACAGCCGGGTGCCGTGTGCGGTGGGGGCCAGGTCGCAGGCCAGGCGGGTGGCCCGGTCGGCCTCCCGGCAGCGGACGACCAGCCGGTGCGGCGCGCGCAGCTCGACGGTCTCGACCTCGGTGTCAGTGTCGTAGCCCGGCAGCGCGGCGGTGGCGAGGATCCACCGGTCGGACCCGGGCGCGCTGTCGGTGAACCACTTGGCCAGCAGCGCGCGTTCCGTCAACGCCCGCCAGGTCCGGGCGGGCGGGTGGAACAGGTCGACCTCGGTGACGATCTCGATCACGCGGAGACTCTAGGGCCTGTGTCAAGGTCGGTGCGGGGCGCTGTCGCCGCCGTCGTGCCAGCGGGCCCGCCAGGCGGCCTCGCTCTCCTCGGCGCTCGACTTCTCCTCGTGCATGAGCCGGCGCAACGCGATCCGGGAATCGGCGAAGATCACCAGCTCGGCCGCCACGAGCGCCACGCAGATCGCGGTGAGCAGACCCAGCGCGCCGAGCGCCGGCAGGTGCCGCCCGACCGGCAGCGCCACGGCGAGCAGGACCACGGCGCCGACCCGGGTCCAGGACAGCGTCCGCAGCGCGCGCCACTGGAACGCCATGTTCGCGGCGAAGTAGACGAGCACGCCACCGAAGAGCAGCGGCACCGCCGGGCCGTGGCCGCGCTCCATCGGGCCGCCGGCCGGGTCGGTGACGATGCGGACCAGTTCCTCGGCGCCGATCGCGAACAGGATCACCCCGGCGATCATGGGCAGGTAGAGGTAGGCGTACGCGTCGCGGGCAAGCGCCACCCGCGCGTAACCCTGGGCGGCGTGCAGCGCGATCCGGGCGGCCGGGCCGATCATGTCGAAGTGCGCCCACCAGAGCGCGGCGGTGAACAGGATGCCGAAGATCGCCGCCGGGATCGCCGGCCAGGTCACCGGCTGGCCGAGCAGGTTGCCGCCCACGCCGACCGAGATGACCGACTCGCCGAGCGCGATGATCAGGATCAGGTCGTACCGCTCGGTCCAGTGCTCGGCCGAGGTGATCTTCCAGCCGTCGGTGCCGGCCAGCAGGCCACTGCTGTACTGGATGACGACCACCGCGATCCACAGTCCGTCGCGCAGCCACGGGCCGACCTCCGGGGACACGCGCGGCGGCAGCAGCGCCGCCACCAGCAGCAGGGTGGCGGTGACCAGCGCCTCGGGCAGGAACAGCCGCAGCTTGCGGCGGGCCGGCGGGTCGTCGCGCGTGGCGTACCAGTACAGCGCGGTGTGCACGGCCCGGATCACCACGTAGCTGATCGTGACCAGGATCGGCCCGGCGCTGCCCTTGTCCAGGTCGCCGAACGTCTGCGGCAGCGCGAGCGCGAACGTGAACAGCGCGATCATGCCGACCACCATGAGGATCGGCACGAAGCCCTCGCCGAGGCGCAGCCGGGCGGCCACCGCGCTGTGCACCACCCAGCACCACCACAGCACGGCGAGCACCAGCAGCGCGTGCAGCAGTTCCCCGGGGGTCACGTTGGCGGCGGTGGCCCGCGTGATGATGAAGAAGGACACCACGAAGACGAGGTCGAAGAAGATCTCGAATCGGTCGACCCGGGTGGCGGGGGCGACGCCGGTCGCCGGCCCGAGCCCTTTGCGCCACCGGTCGCCACCCACCGGGCGAGTGTGTCAGCCCAGGTCAGGCCGGGTGCTGCTTTCGCCGGCCATTCCACCGGTCCGATGGGGAGCGGCGCGCTCAGCCCGCCGTGGGGGCGGCGAGGGCGAGCACGTCGCGCAGCACGTCGCGCAACGGGCGCCCGGGGCGCTCCAGCCACTCGTGGGCGGCGATCCGCAGGGACGCGAGGAACGTCGCGGCGATGATCCGGGCCCGCAGCGCCGCGTCCGGTCCGGTCAGCCGGCGGGCCAGCTCCGCGGCCATCTCCCGCTCCAGCGCCGCGTACGCGGTGACCTGGTGGGCGGCCAGGCTCGGGTGACCGTGCAGTCGCCGGCGCCGGTCGAGCCAGGGCTCGGCCGGGTCGTCGTAACCGTCCTCGGCCTGGGCCAGGGCGGCCCGGGTCAGCGCGGCCCACGGTGGCAGCTGCGCCGGTTGTTGCGCGACCAGCGCGAGGAGCCGGCGCAGCCGCAGCGTGTCGCCGTGGAAGAGGGCCTCCTCCTTGCCGCTGAAGTAGTTGGAGAACGTGCGCCGGGAGACGTTCGCGGCGTCGGCGATCGCCTCGACGGTGATCCGGTCGGGGCCGTGCTCGACGGCGAGCGACAGCGCCGCCTCGTGCAGCGCCTGCCGCGTGGCCGCCTTCTTCCGCTCGCGCAGCCCGGTGCACTCCTCCATGCGACAAGCCTAGGTGACCCATTTCTCAATGGGCAAAGTTGCCCGACGGGCAAGGTTTAGTGTTGATTGCTTGAGGCAACGAAGCGGCCAACCCGCATCGACACATCTGGAGGACGCGCGCATGAGCGCACCCACCGTGACGGCTGAGGCCGCCCCGATGAGCAAGCGGAAGACGCTGGAGGCGCTCAGCGGTCTGCTGCTCGTGCTCTTCGTGGCCATGCTGAGCAGCACCGTGGTCTCGACGGCCCTGCCGAAGATCATCGGAGCGCTGAACGGATCGCAGACGCAGTACACCTGGGTGGTCACCGCCACCCTGCTCACCGCGACCGCGACCACCCCGATCTGGGGCAAGCTGGCCGACCTGTTCAACAAGAAGCTGCTGATCCAGATCGCCATCGTGGTGTTCCTGGTCGGGTCGATCGCGGCCGGCTTCGCGCAGAGCGCCGGGCAGCTCATCGCCGCCCGCGCGTTCCAGGGCATCGGCGTCGGCGGTCTCCAGGCGCTGGTCCAGGTCGCCATCGCGGCCATGATCCCGCCGCGTGAGCGGGGCCGCTACAACGGCTACCTGGGCGGCGTCATGGCGCTGGCCACCGTCGGCGGCCCGCTGCTGGGCGGCCTGATCGTGGACACCTCCTGGCTCGGCTGGCGCTGGTGCTTCTTCGTCGGCGTACCGGTCGCGGTGGTCGCGCTGTTCCTGCTCCAGGTCACCCTGAACCTGCCCACCGTGCGCCGGAAGAACGTCAAGATCGACTATCTGGGCGCCACGCTCATCGCCGCCGGCGTCAGCGTGCTGCTGATCTGGATCTCGTTCGTCGACGACTCGTTCGCCTGGGCCTCCTGGCAGACCGGGGCCATGGTCGGCGGCGCGGTGCTGCTGCTCGCGCTCGCGGTCTGGGTGGAGGCGCGGGCCGCCGAGCCGGTGGTGCCGCTGCACATCGTCCGCGAGCGCACCACCGCCCTGGCGATCCTGGGCAGCCTCGCGGTCGGCATGGCGATGTTCGGCGGCGCGGTCTTCCTCGGCCAGTACTTCCAGATCGGCCGCGGCTACAGCCCGACCGAGGCCGGCCTGCTCACCATCCCGATGATGGTCGGCGTGTTGATCTCCTCGATCGTGGCCGGCCGGATGATCACAGCGACCGGGAAGATCAAACCGTACATCGTGTTCGGCGCGGTCGTGCTGGTCGTCGGGTTCGCCATGCTCGGCACCATCGACCACGAGACGTCGCTGGTCTTCGTCGGCCTCGCCATGTTCATCGTCGGCGTCGGCGTCGGCATGACCATGCAGAACCTGGTGCTCGCGGTGCAGAACACGGTGGCTCTCAAGGACATCGGCGCGGCCAGCGCCAGCGTCGCGTTCTTCCGCTCGCTCGGCGGCACCATCGGCGTGTCGGTGCTCGGCGCGGTGCTCGCTCGCCGCGTCAGCGACCGGATCACTCACGACCTCGCCGCGGCCGGCATCCCCACCACCGGCGGAGGCGGCGGCAGCACGCTCAACCTCGACGCGCTGCCCGAGCCGGTCCGGCAGATCGTGCGGGCCGCGTACGGGGACGCAACGGGGCACATCTTCCTGATCTCGGCCGCCATCGCGGTGGTGGGTATCGTGGCGGCGCTGCTGCTGCGCCCGGTCACCCTGCGTTCCAGCCTCGACCTGCCGGACACCGGCCGGTCGGTGGCGGTGGGAGCGGACGCCGTCGACGGCGCGCCCGCCTTCGACGAGGTGAGCGTGGACTCGGCCGGGCGGGAGGAACGCGCCCGCCGCTGAGCCCGTACCCCCAGGGCCGTCGCCGACCCCGGCGGCGGCCCTGATCCGTGCCGGGAGGCACCGAAGGAGGAGTCGTGGACATCACGCGGGCCGCGCCGCCGCGCCTGGCCGCATGGCGGCGGGCCGCGCGTGAGCTGGCGCTCGTCGCCGTGCTCTTCCTCGCCTACAAGGCGGGCCGGCAGGTGGTGGCCGACCACGCCGAGGTGGCGCTCGCCAACGGCGAGTGGATCTGGCGGCTGGAGCGGCTGCTGCGCCTGCCCGCCGAGGCGGCGGTGCAGGGGCCGCTGCTGTCGCACGAGATCCTGATGCGGCTGGCGAACAGCTACTACGCCTTCGTCCACTTCCCGGCCACCGTGCTCTGCCTGGTCTGGCTCTGGCTGCGCCGCCCGGCCCACTACCTGCGGCTGCGGCGCGCCCTGGCGGCGCTGACCGCGGTGGCGCTGGTGCTGCACGTGTGTGTCCCGCTGGCGCCGCCCCGGCTGACCGAGCTCACCGGTCTGGTCGACACCGGCACCCGGTTCGGCCCGAGCGTCTACGGACCGCCCGACACCGACCAGCTCAGCAACCAGTACGCGGCCATGCCGTCGTTGCACGTGGGCTGGGCGCTGGCGATCGCGCTGGCGCTGATGGCGGTCACCACCGGACGCCTCCGCTGGCTCTGGCTGCTCCACCCCCTGGCGACAGCGCTCGTGGTGGTGGTCACCGGCAACCACTACTGGCTCGACGGGCTCGTCTCGGTCGCGCTGCTCGTGGCGATCCTGGCCGTGCTGCCCCGGCCCGCGCCGGACCGGCCCGCGCTCGTCGAGGCAGCCGGACCGGTGCGCCCGCACGTGGTGCCGGCGCCGCGCCGCGCCGGCCACCACCGGAACCCGCGGGTCCCGGCGGCGGCCGACGCGCGGCTGCGCCCTCCCGGGCGGGGCTGAGGGCCGGTCAGCGCAGCGTGCAGACCGTCCCGTTGAGGCGGAACGCGCCCGGCGGCACGTTCGGCCCGCTGTACGCGCCGACGAACCCGACGGTCGTGCTCCCGCCGTCGGCGGCGAGCCGCCGGTTGTCGGCGGTGGGCGTCACCCGGACGTTGCGGCCCTGCTGGTCCCAGGTGGCGCTCCACCCGCTGCTCACCTGCTGCCAGTCGGTCGGCCAGGTCCAGGTCAGCGTCCAGCCGTCGATGGCCTTCGCGCCGGTGTTGATCACCTCGACGTTCGCCACGTACCCGTTGCCCCAGTCGTTGTCGTCGTTGAACCGCACCGCGCAGGAGCTCTCGGCGGGGCTGCCGGTGGCGAAGGTCAGCGGCGGGGACGACCAGGAGACCCGCCCGGCGGTGTCCCGGGCGAGCACGTTGACCGTGTAGCGGGCGCCCGGTTCGAGGTTGCCGACCGTGAGCGACGTGCCGGCGGTCTCGCCGAGCTGCTCGCTCACCGCGCCGTACTGCCGGTGCACCTCGTACTTGGCGATCGGGGACGCGCCCGGCGTGGCCGCCGGCCAGGAGATGGTCGCCGCACGGTCGGTCACCGCGCCCGCCGTCGGCCGGCCCGGGGCGCCGGGCCGCCCGGCCGAGCTGCCGGCCGGTCGCAGCACGAGCGTGGTCAGCGAGTACGGCGGCAGCGTGCGCACGGTGGCGCTGCCCGAGCGGCCGGTGCTGATCCCGGTCGCGCCGTTGGCGAGCGTGTGCACTGTCGGGGCCTCGTCGGCCGGGGTGAAACCGGCGTAGTCGAGCGCCACCGGGTGGGCGTTGTCCGGGTCCTTGTTCAGCAGCAGGACCGCGACGCTGCCGTCCGGCCGCCGGACCGCGTGCGCGGCGACCAGCGGCTCGTCGGTCCCGGCGCGGACGAGCTGGTCACCGGGCCGGGCGAACAGGTTCATCATGGACAGCGCGTGGTACGGCGCGAACGGGGTGTTGAACGCCGGCTGACACACCTCACCGTCGCTGGTGCAATTGCCGCTGGACAGCATCCCGAAGTCGCCGTAGTCGGTCTGCCCGGCCACCTCGGAGACGGCGCCGATGCCGTTGTGCACGTTCCACCACTGCACCGTGAAGACGCCCTGCTCCAGCAGGCCGCTGTAGGCGTCGGCCAGGAACAGCGCGCCGGGCGCGGTGGTGCGGCCGGCGTCCACGTTAAGCTCGGTGAAGCTGATCCCGATCCGGTCCGCGCCGGGGCCGGCGTACCTGGCGATCTGCTGGCGCAGCAGCCAGGCCGCGTCGGGCAGGTGGTTGGTCCGGGCCAGCGAGTCGGCGGCGTTGCCGCCCGGGTACCAGTGCACGTCCACGAAGTCGATCTTCGGGCCGGCGAGGGAGAGCACGGTCTGGTTCCACGGGCCCGGGTCGGAGCCGGCGGTGATCCCGTCCGGCCAGTTGCCGGGCATGGTGAGCACCGCGCCGACCTTGATGCTCGGGTCGACCGCCTTCATCGCGTCGGCGTACTCGACCACCAGCCGCGCGTACTGGGCGGCGCTCTTGTCCGGGTGGTCGTCGGCCTCCCAGGCCGAGCCGTAGTGGCCGTTGCCGTAGTTCTCGTTCCCGACGGTCCACCACTTGGCGCCGTAGCCCTTTGTGACGTTGGCGTACCGGACCCAGGCGGCGGCCTCGGCGGGCGTGCCGGTGCCGTAGTTCGCGATGATCATCGGCTGGGCGCCGACGCGGCGGGCGCCGGCCATGAACGTGTCGAAGTCGGTGTTCGGCGCGACGTAGCCGCCGGGCGCGGTGTGCGTCTCCCAGTGGTAGATGTCGGCGTACGAGCCGCCGGGGTAGCGCAGCATCTTCACACCCGCGGCCTTGAGCAGGTCGGACGTCTCGGCGCTGCCGAGCTGCGAGTCCCAGATGGCGTGGTTGACGCCGAGCGCGGTCTCCGGGACCGTGGCCAGCCCGGCGCGGGTGTTCACGGTGACGGTGACCGGGTCGGTGGGGTCGGCGGCGGCGACCGGTCCGCCGACGGTGCTGAGCGCGGTGGCGAGCAGGAGCAGGCTGGCCGCGAACGCGGTGGTTCTCCTCATGCGGGGGTGTCCTCCGGGGAGTGGGACGACGAGGCGATGCCCGGTCTGCGTCGTCCTCCCGGACGCCTGGCGGCGGCGGGATGCCCAGGAACGACGATCGGCTCCGCGCGGCGAGCCATCGACGAGGATCATACGCCCGGCGTCGGGGAGTGCAGGGCTTAATTTATAGACAGGAGTCTTTACTGTTAACAATGTTTAATTTATGTTCGGGGCACCTTCCGTTCCCCCCGAAGGAGTTGCCACCATGCGTCGAAGAATCACCCTCCCGCTGCTCACCGCAGGCGCCGTGACCGGCACGCTGGCGCTCGCCGCGCCCGCGCAGGCCCACGGCTACGTCTCCTCACCGCCCAGCCGCCAGGCGCTGTGCGCGCAGAACCGGGTGCCCGACTGCGGCCAGATCAAGTACGAGCCGCAGAGCGTCGAGGGCCCCAAGGGCCTGCGCAGCTGCCACGCCGGCATCGCCCAGTTCGCGGTCCTCAACGACGACAGCCGCAACTGGCCGGCCACCTCGGTCGGCAGCACCGTCACGTTCACCTGGGTCAACACCGCCCGCCACGCCACCGCCAACTGGGAGTACTGGATCGGTGGCACCCGGGTCGCCGTGGTCGACGGCGGTGGCCGTCAGCCCGGCGCGACCGTGTCGCACACGGTCAACCTCGGCGGCTTCTCCGGCCGGCAGAAACTGCTCGCCATCTGGAACATCTCCGACACCGCCAACGCCTTCTACTCCTGCGTCGACCTGCAGATCGGCGGCGGTGGCGGCAACCCGACCCCGTCGCCCACGCCGACGGCGGCGCCGACCACCCCCGCGCCCTCGCCCACGCCCACCCGGACCAGCACGCCGGCGCCGGGCGGCACGTGGACGGCCGGACGGGCGTACCAGGTCGGTGACACGGTCACCTACGACGGCCGCAGCTACCGCTGCCGCCAGGCGCACACCGCCATCGCCGGCTGGGAGCCGCCGAACGTGCCGGCGCTGTGGCAGCAGATCTGAGCCCGCGTACCCGCGCGGCGGAGCCGGCCGGTCCCCGGCTCCGCCGCGCGTCCGCGGCCCTGCTCGGCGTGATGCTGACCCTGGCCGGTTGCGGCGGCCCGCCCGCGGCCGATCCGTCCCCGCCGGTCCCGTCCGCCACGGCCTCGGCCCCGGACACCACGGTCAGCGGGATCGACGCGCTGTTCCTGGCCATGATGGTGGCCCACACCGAGCAGACGCTGGAGATCGTGCGGCTCGGTCTCGACCGCGCCACCGATACGCGGATCCGCACGCTGATCGCCGCCGTGCGGGCCACCGAGACCGACGAACTGGCCACCATGCGCGAATGGCTGCGCGACGCCGGGCCGTCGGCCGCCGCCGCGGCCGCCCGGCACGACCACTCCGGGCACAGCGACGCTGCCGCCGGACTGGCCCGGCTGCGCGCCGCCGCGCCCGCCGACGCCGACCGCGTGCTGGTCGACGTGCTGAGCCGGCACCAGCGCACCGCGGCCGACCTGGCCCGCGCCCAGGTCGCCGCCGGCACCAGCGAGCGGGTACGCGAGCTGGCCCGCCGGATCGAGCGCTCCCGGACCGCGGAGATCGAACTGATGGGCCGGATGGGCTGAAACGGCGCGCCCGCACGCCCCGGAGCTGCCCGGACGCGCCATGACCTTCGTCACGTCGACGTCGCGCCCACCGGCCCGCCGAGGTTCACGAATCGGCGCGCAACCGCCCTTTTCCGTGAGCCGCCGGCCCGCCGTGCGGCCGTGCGCAGGCCCGGGACGCCTCGTCCGTCGGCAAAATCCGCCCCGGTCTGTCGCCGGTCGTGGTTAGGCTTCCCGCCGGACGTCGCCCCGCCGCGCGTTCCGCCCGCGCCCGGACGGTGCGTGGCGACCCCCACCGCCTTCGGCAGCCGAACCGGATCCAGGAGACCGTTAGTGACCCAGCAACCCGTCGCGACGTCGACAAAGCTCGACGCCGCGGTGCTCAAGGTGGCCGGCGTCGTCGTGCTCGGCGCGATCATGTCGATCCTCGACGTGACAGTCGTCAGCGTGGCGCTCCCGACGTTCCAGAGCGAGTTCGACGCCTCGTACGCGCGCGTCGCGTGGACCATGACGGGCTACACGCTCGCGCTGGCCACGGTGATCCCGCTCAGCGGCTGGGCCGCCGACCGGTTCGGCACGAAACGCCTCTACATGGTGGCGCTGGCGCTGTTCACCATCGGCTCCGGGCTCTGCGCCACCGCCGACTCGATCGGCGAGCTGATCGCCTGGCGTGTGGTCCAGGGCCTCGGCGGCGGCATGCTCATGCCGCTCGGCATGACGATCATGACCCGGGCCGCCGGCCCGCACCGCATCGGCCGCCTGATGGCAGTGCTCGGCATCCCGATGCTGCTCGGCCCGATCACCGGCCCGATCCTCGGCGGCTGGCTGATCGACGTCGCCAGCTGGCACTGGATCTTCCTGATCAACCTGCCGATCGGCGTGGTGGCGCTGATCTACGCCCAGCTCGCGCTGCCGAAGGACAACGCCGAGCCGTCCCAGGCGTTCGACTTCCTCGGCATGCTGATGCTGTCGCCGGGTCTGGCCCTGTTCCTGTACGGCATCTCCACGCTGCCCGAGACCGGCACGATCGCCGACACCAAGGTCTGGCTGCCGATGCTGGCCGGCGGCGCGCTCGTGGTCGCCTTCGTGGCCTACTCGTTCCGGCCCCGCCATCCGTTGCTCGACCTGCGGCTGTTCCGCAACCGCAACCTCACCATCGCCTCGATCACCATGTTCGTGTTCATCATCGCGTTCATGGGCGCGGGCCTGCTGTTCCCGAGCTACTTCCTGCAGGTGCGGGGTGAGACGACGCTCGCCGCGGGCCTGCTGATCGCGCCGCAGGGCATCGGCGCCATGCTGACCATGCCGATCGCGGGCACGCTCGCCGACCGGGTGCCGGTCGGCCGGACGGTGCCCTTCGCGCTGGTGCTCATCGCGGCCGGGTTCTTCACCTTCACGCAGCTCGGCACCGACACCTCGTACTGGCTGCTCTGCGGCTCGTTGTTCGTGATGGGCCTCGGCATGGGCGGCACGATGATGCCGATCATGACCTCGGCGCTGAAGACGCTCAGCGCCGCCGAGGTGGCGCGCGGCTCCACGCTGGTCAACATCCTCCAGCAGATCGGCGGATCGATCGGCGCCGCGATCATGTCGGTCATCCTCACCAGCGAGCTGAACGGCTCGCGGCCCATCCCCGGCGTGACTGACCCGGGCACCGGCGCCCCGCTGACCGAATCCCAGCTCGCCATCGCCGCACAGCAGCGGCCCGAGCTGATCCAGCAGTTCCCGGTGCCGCCGTCGCTCATCGAGCGGGGGCTCGACTACGCCGCGGGCGCCTTCTCGACCACGTTCTGGGTCGCGTTCGGGCTGGTGCTGCTCACCTTCGTCCCGGCCGCCTTCCTGCCGCGCCGGCGTGAGCCGTCGCACCTGCTCGACGGCGAGACGGGCGAGGACAAGCAGCCGATGGCGCTGCCGATCCACTGACCGCCGTGACCGGGGCCGGACGCCTGAGCGTCCGGCCCCGCGCCACATCGGTGCGGTGCCGCCCGCCGTGCCGGGTGGGCGCGTTGTCGGCCACCCGCCGGTGTCCTCGCGCTGTCGGCCCGCCCGGCCGTGTCGGCGTGGCTTTCGCCGCCGGGACCGTGCCGGGGGGGCCAACCCGCCACCGGGGCCGTGACGAGCGCCTACGATCGGCACAGGGGGCCGGCGGGGAGAGGCGGGCAGCGTGAGCGCAGACGACGCGCAGCGGTCGGCGCGACGGCGTAACCGCATGCTGCTGGCGGGCCTGCTCGCCGTCGTCGGGCTCATCCTGCTGCTGCTCGGGCTCACCGTCGCCAGCGGCACCGTGGCCGGCGTCGAGGTGGTGCTGGCGCTGCTGCTCCTGGTCAGCAGCTACGCGATCCAGCGGCTGGCCCGCCGCGAGACCGTCTACCGCGACGAGCGGCGCTGACCGGCGCGGCGGTCCGGCCGGGCTAGGCTGCCAGTGTGGATCACGAAGACCGGATCGCGCTGTTCCTCGACTACGAGAACCTGGCCCTGGGCGTACGCGACCACCACGGTGGTGGTGCGTTCGACTTCCGGCCGATCGCCGACGCGCTCGCCGAGCGGGGGCGGGTGGTGGTGCGCCGGGCGTACGCGGACTGGTCGTACTTCGACGAGGACCGGCGGATGCTCACCCGGTCGCACGTCGAGCTGATCGAGATCCCGCAGCGGATGGGCGCCTCCCGCAAGAACGCCGCGGACATCAAGATGGCGGTGGACGCGGTCGAGCTGGCGTTCGAACGCGGCTACATCTCCACGTTCGTGATCTGCACGGGCGACAGCGACTTCACTCCGCTGGTCCACAAGCTGCGCGAACTCAACAAGCGGGTGATCGGTGTGGGGGTGGAGAAGTCCACCTCGGCGTTGCTGCCGCCGGCCTGCGACGAGTTCCTCTACTACGACCGCCTCGAAGGCGTCGACGTGCCGCCGCCGTCCGCCCGCCGGTCGCGTCCGGCCCGGACGGCGCCGCCCGGGCCGGTGGCGGAACCGGTGGCGGAGGTCGCGCCGGAAGCCGCTGCGGCCGAGGAGGGGCGGGCCCGGGACGTCGACACGCTCGCCGTCCAGCTCGTACAGACGGTGGCCGGCATGCAGGGCAGCTCCAGCGGTGACGTGACCGCGTCCGCGCTCAAGCGCGCGCTGCTGCGCAAGGACCCGACGTTCAGCGAGTCCGACTACGGCTTCCGTACCTTCGGCGAGCTGCTGCGCCACCTCGCCGCGCGCAACGTGGTGGAGCTGGCGGCGGGGCCGGCGAAGGGCGACCCGGAGGTGTCGCTTCCGGAACAGGGCGACCGCGACGTCGCGTTCGGGCTGCTGCGATCAGTGGTGGTGGACCTGGCCGGCGAGGGCGGCGCGGTGGCGCTGTCCGGGCTGAAGGACCAGCTCCGGCGCGCCCGGCCCGACTTCAGCGAGAAGAAGCTCGGATATCGCAGCTTCCTGCAGTTCTGCAAGGCGGCCGCGACGGGCGGCGCGGTCGAGCTGCGCTGGAGCCCAGAAGACGGCGACTACCTCCTGACCCCCCACACCCCCTGACCCCCCACCCCACCCGCCCCTCGCCCTTCGTTCCCGCGATCTTGCACTTGCGGCCCGCCTAAAGCGGGATTAATCCGGCATCTGCGGGGCGCGAAGTGCAAGATCGACGGCGAGGGTGAGGCGGGGTGACCGCGAGGGCGGGACGGCGGGGAAGTGGGAGAGCGGCGAGCGTGGGGCGGGGTCAGGGGAGGGTTGCGTCTTGCTGGGCTGTTGCGCCGGAACCGACGGCCAGGCCGAGGTGCAGGCCCACCAGGTCCAGGACGCTCGGCTCGGCGGATGCGGCGGACGGGCTCGGCTCCGCTGTCGGATCGGGCTCGCCGGTCGGAACCGGATCAGCCGTCGGGCTCACGCTCGGCGCCGGCGTCGCCGGACCGGCGGCGGGTGGGCCGGACGATTCGACGATCACGGGCGTACGGCCGCTCACGCGCGTCGACGGGGATCCGGCGGCAGGTGGCGCGGTGGTGGGGACCCGATCACCCGAACCGGCGGCCGGAGGTCGCGGCGCGGGCCGGGGCGGCCGGGACGCAGGGGGAGACGACGGGTTGACCGGGGTCGCCACGGGCGGCACTGACGAAACGGCCGGTGGGGGTGCGGTCGCCGGGTGGGTCGCGGTTCGGGCTGCCGGGTCGGTCTGCCCGGCGGTCGCGGTCCAGGTGCCGGCGGAGGTGACGCCCAGCAGTACGGCCATCGCTGCGACGCCCGCCGCGGCCAGCCGCTGGGGGAGCGCCCGTTCGGCGGGGGCGTCCCACGGCCCGAGTGGCCGGGGTGGGCGGGGCCGGGCGGCCCGGTGGGCGGACCACAGCGCCTCGACGTCCTCCACCACCACGGTGCGCGTACCGGTGGCGTCGGCGTGGGCCAGGGTGAGGTAGAACCGGGCGTTCGCCGCGCCCGGCGCCGGCACGCGCAGACCCGCCGGTGCGCCGCCGTCCGTGCCGTGCAGCAGGGTGACCGGACGGCCGGGGTGGTGCCCGAGTCCGCGCAGAGTCCGCAGGGGCCACTCCCGGCCGACGCCGGGCCCGGTGAAGGCGACCCGCCGGTCGGTCACCACGGCGGCGCCGCTGGCGATCACGCGCAGCCCGGCCGGTAGCGGGCCCTCGGCCGGGTCGAGACATCCGGCGAGCGTGCCGTCCGGCACCGGCAGTCCGGGTAGGTGCCGGGCTGTGGCCTCGACGAGGTCGACGGTGGGCAGGATGCGGTAGACGACCTCACCGTCGTCCAGTGGCACCGGTAGCGGGGTGCCCGTCAGGACGCACCCGTGGAAGCCGGCCGCCTCGATCCGCAGCCGGTCGAGGTGCTCCGCGCGCCGCCGCCAGGCCCGCGCCGCCGTCTCGTACGCCTGGCGCCGGCGCTCGTTCTCGCGCCGCGCCCAGGACAGCCGCCGTCGGGGATGAGCCCCGATCGCGTCGGGTCGCCTCGCCGTCACACCTGGTACAACGCCCTGCGTAAGCCGCGGATACGTGAGCGCGGCTATCGTCCGGTTTGGCGGTGGTATGCCCGCGATTACACTTCGGGGCATGCCGCGGATCGTCCAGTTGCTGGCCTCGCCCGTGCACCGGTACGTGGGCCGCCCCGCGGACGGGCCCGCCCCCGCGCCGCCGGGTGAACTGGTCGAGCGGGTGGAGGTGCGCGCCGGTCTCGGCATCGTCGGTGACCGCTACTTCGGCCGCCCGGCGCACCGCCAGGCGAGCGTCACGCTGATCGCGCGGGAGTCGCTGCCGCCCGGGGCGGACCTCACCCAGTTGCGACGTAACGTGCTGACCGACGGCATCCCGGTGGACGAGCTGGTCGGCCGGGTGCTCACGCTCGACTCCGGCGACGGTCCGGTCCGCCTGCGGGTGCACCGGGCCGCGCCGCCGTGCGCCTGGCTCGACGTGGTGGTCGCGCCCGGCACCTGGAAGGCGATGCGCCGCCGGGGCGGCGTGCGCTGCGCGCCGCTCACCGACGGCGTCCTGCGGGTCGGGCCGGTCACCATCTCCGTCGACGACGACTGACCCGGTTCGGGAACTTTTCCCGCCCGCCGGCCGACCAACCGGAGGTCGCCGACAGTCAGGCCCGGTGGCAGGAGGGACGCCAGGGATGAACCGAGCGGGCAGCGGATCCGTACCGTCGGGCATGACGATGTCGGGCCCGCGGGCCGGCCGAGGATGAGCCCGGACGCCGACGACGAGCAGGTGACCGGGTGGGCCCGGAGCGCCGCCCGTGGTGACCGGCTGGCCGCTGCCGCGTTCGTCCGTGCCCTCCAGGCGCCGGTGTGGCGGTTCCTCGCCCACCTGGCCGGTCCGGCCGAGGCCGACGACCTGGCCCAGGAGACGTTCCTGCGCGCGCTGCGCAGCCTGCCCGGCTTCGCGGGCCGGTCGTCGGCGCGTACCTGGGTCTTCACCATCGCCCGCCGGGTCGCGGTGGACCACGTGCGGGCGGCGACCGCGCGGCCCCGGACGGCCGCGCTGGCGGACTGGCAGGCCGCCGCCGAGGCGGCCGGGGCGGTGACCCGCGGCGGGGACGACGGGGTGGTGTTGCGCGGGCTCATCGCGGCGCTCGCCCCGGACCGCCGGGAGGCGTTCGTGGCCACCCAGGTGCTGGGCCTGTCCTACGCCGAGGCCGCCGAGGTGTGCGGCTGCCCGGTCGGCACGATCCGGTCCCGGGTCGCCCGCGCCCGGGAGGACCTGGCCGCCGCCTGGTCCGGCGACGTCCGTGACCGCCGGGCCCGCTGACACCCGCGGGCCCCGGCCGTCCGGCGGTTCAGGCCGCGCGCCGGTTGCGGGCCTGTGCGGGGTACGGGCCCGGCTGCACCAGCCGCAGCGGCGCCGGCGCGGCCGGTTCCTCGGTGCGCAGCGCCCACCGCGATCCGCTCGACCGGCCCCGCCCGGGCGGCGTGTCGCCGGGGCGCCAGCCCGGCCGGGACAGCACCAGCATCACGGCCCAGCCGACCAGCAGGAAGCCGTGGCTGACCAGCCGGGTCATCGCGACCTGACCGGTGATCAGGTCGTTCACCGACAGCAGCACCAGCGTGGCGACGAACGCGCTGAGCATCGGCAGCAGGCCGGACGGCGTGGTCCGGCGTGCCGCCACGTAGAGGAACCCGGCGCCGACTGCTACGTTCCACGCCGCCGACTCGTGCCACAGGTGCTGGCCGGAGGTGTGGGCGTGCGCGACGACCGCCTCCCGGCCGATCTGGGCCAGGCCGAGCACGAGCTGCACCGCGCCGAGCAACCCGAGCGCCCCGCGCAGTCCGAGCGCGATCCGCTGGCGGCGGCTCGGCCGGGGCGGCGGCGCGGCGGCGAGCACCGCGTCGACCAGGTCGGGTACGCGCGGGGCGAGCTGCGTACGGGCCCGCCGGGTGACCGCCGCGGCCGAGTCGAACCAGCCCCGGCAGCCGGCGCAGCCGGTCAGGTGCGCCTCGGCCGCCTCGATCTCCGAGCGGGACGCCTCACCGTCCAGCTGTGCCGACAGGATTTCCCGCCACTGCTCACACGCCATACAGGGATAGTCGTCCGGACCGGCGCGCTGGTTCCCGGCGGGGTGCCGGTCACGCCGCCGCGGCCGCTGACCGTTCCGCCCACGCGTGCAGCGCGTCCCGGTCGCCCGCCGAGTCCAGGTTCAGCGCAGCCTCGATCAGTGCCAGATGGGTGAACGCTTGCGGGAAGTTGCCCAGCGCCGTGCCGTCGGGCGCGCGTTCCTCCGGATGCAGGCCGAGCGGCCCGGCCCGGCCGGCCAGCCGGTCGAAGATGTCCCGCGCCTCGCCGTGCCGGCCGGCCAGTACCAGCGCCGAGACCAGCTCGAAGGAGCAGAGCAGGAACGCCCCCTCGGTGCCGGGCAGCCCGTCGTCGGCCCGGTAGCGCCGGATCAGGTCGGGCGCGACGGCGAGGTCGGCGCGGATCCGTTCGACGGTGGCGACCACCCGGGCGTCGTCGCCGGGCAGGAACCCGACGAGCGGCATCCGCAGCAGCGAGGCGTCCGGCTCGGTCCCGCCGTACGCCATGACGAAACTGCCGGCGCGCTCGTCGTACCCGCGGTCGAGCACCTCGGCGTGCAGCGCGTCACGTTCCCGGCGCCACCGGTCCACCGGCGCGGCGCCGTCGCCGAGCAGCCCGGCGAGGCGGATGCCCCGGTCCAGGCAGACCCAGGTCATCACCTTCGAGTAGACGTAGTGCCGGCACGGGCCGCGGATCTCCCACACCCCGTGGTCCGGTTCCCGCCAGCGCTCCGCCATGGTCTCGACGTGCCGCCGCAGCAGCGCCCACTGCGGGCCGGTCAGCTCGCCGGTGAGCAGCTGGTAGGCAAGCGCCGCGTCGAGGATGTGCCCGTACGTGTCGAACTGGATCTGGTTCGCCGCCTCGTTGCCGACCCGCACCGGCGCCGAGCCGGCGTAGCCGGACAGGTGCGGCAGCTCACGCTCCTCGGTGGCGTGGCCGTGGATGCCGACGAGCGGCGCGAGCGGATGCTGCCGCGCGCAGATGCCGAGCAGGAACCGCAGATAGCGGCGGCCCTCCTCGGCGTGGCCCAGGCGGAACAGCGCGAGCAGCAGCAGCGCCGCGTCCCGGTGCCAGGTGAAGCGGTAGTCCCAGTTGCGGACCCCGCCGATCTCCTCGGGCAGCGATGTGGTCGGGGCGGCCAGCAGCGCGCCGGTCTCGTCGTAGGACAGGCCGCGCAGCACCAGGGCGCTGTGCCGGACCGCGCCGGCCGCGAAGCCCGTGTAGTCGCCGCGCGCCGACCACGCCCGCCAGCTGTCGGCGGTCCGCTCGGTCAGCTCCTCGGCGTCGGCGAGGGCGGGCACCGGGTCGGCGTACCCGAGAAGCAGCGTCGCGTCCTGCCCGGCGCGCAGCTCCGCCTCGGCGACGAGCGTGCCGTCCTCGACGGTGACCGGCAGGTCGGTGCGCAGCCGCAGCGGCGTGCCGTCGGCGTGCCAGCCGTTACCGTCGCGCCGCCAGCGCACCGGGCGTGCCCCGTACCCGGGCCGGGGCGTCAGCTCGGCGCGGACCCGCAGCACACCGTCGGTGATTCGCAGCCGGCGCACCAGCGCCCGCTCGGCGTGGATCGGCCGGTCGGCGGCGCCGGGCCGGACCGCGAGCAGGTCCTCGCCGGCCGCCGCGCCGGACGGGGCGGCCCAGTCGTTCTCCAGCACCAGCGTGTCCGGCCGGTAGCGGCGCCGCGGCGCCGGGCAGCCGGCGACGGTGAGCGTGAACCGGCCGCCGGTGTCCCGGTCGAGCAGCCGGGCCGCGACCGCGTCGCCCGCCGCGTCCGGTACGCAGAACCACTCGACCGCCCCGTCCGGTGCGACGAGCGCCGTGGTGTGCGTGTCGGACAGGAACGCGTACGCGTCGATCGGCGGGAACGACAGCGGCGGCTCGGACACGGCGGTGACTACCCGGCGCGGGCACGGGTAAGCGGGCCGGGGAGGGGCCGCTGTGACACGCGAGTTCGTGAACTGGTCCGGCAGTCTCCGCTTTACACCGGCGGACCGGGCCGAGCCGGCCGACGAGGCCGAGGTGTGCGACCTGGTGCGCCGTGCCCGGGCCACGCGCGCGACCGTCCGGCCGGTCGGCTCGGGGCACTCGTCCAGCCCGCTGGTGCGTACCGACGGGATCCTGCTGAGCCTGGACCGGATGGCCGGGGTGATCTCCGACGACGGGCGGGTCGCGACCGCGTGGGCCGGCACGAAGCTGCGGGCGCTGGGCGAAGGGCTCTACGACGCCGGGCTGGCCATGGACAACCTGGGCGACGTCGACTACCAGTCGATCGCTGGGGCGACCGCCACCGGCACCCACGGCACCGGCATCGGATTTGGGAACCTGAGCACCCAGGTCACCGGCGTGCGCCTGGTCACCGGCACCGGCGACGTGCTGGACGTCGACGCGCGGCGCAACCCGGAGCTGCTGCCGGCGGTGCGCCTCTCCCTCGGCGCGCTCGGCGTGGTCACCCAGGTCACGCTCGACGTGCAGCCGACCTACCAACTGCACCGCCGCTCCTGGTGCGCGCACCTGGACTGGACCCTGGACCACCTCGCCGTGCTGCAGCACACCAACCGCAACATGGACTTCTACTGGTACCCGCGCAGCGACCAGACGCAGATCCGGGTGATCAACCGCACCGACACGGACGCCGCGCCGGACCGGGCACAGCCCCGGCTGCCGGACGGCGAGCCGCGGCAGAGCCAGGTCGGGCCCACCCACCGCACCATTCCCCGGCACCGGGAGCTGCGCTTCGAGGAGATCGAGTACATGCTGCCGTCGGAGGCGTTCCCGGCCTGCTTCGCCGAGGTGCGCCGCCGGGTGCGCGACCGGCACCGCCGGGTGGCCGCCTGGCGGGTCCTGGTCCGCACCATCGCCGCCGACGACATCTGGCTCAGCAACGCCTACGGCCGCCCCACCACCACGATCGCCTGCCTGCAGAACACCTCGCTGCCGTACGACGAGTACTTCCGGGACATGGAGGCGGTGTTCCGGCACTACGGCGGACGCCCGCACTGGGGCAAGAAGCACTGGCTCGGCGCGCGGGAGCTGCGTCCCCTCTATCCCCGCTGGGACGACTTCCAGGCGGTGCGCCGCCGGCTCGACCCGGACGGGGTGTTCCTCACCCCGGACCTGGCCCGGCTGCTGGAGGAGTCGTGAGCGCGCCGGTCGGCGCCCGGGTCTGGGTGGTGCCGGGCGGGCACGTGCCGTTCCCCGCGCACGGCCCGGAACCGGCGTTCACCGCCTTCGACCAGCTCTGCGTGCTCAACGCCGCCGACGAGGACGCCGAGCTGGAGCTGGACTTCTACTACCAGGACGTCGAACCGGTCGGACCGTACCGGCTACTGGTCGGCGCCCGCCGGATCCGGCACGTACGGGTGAACGACCTGATCGACCCGGAGGCGGTGCGACTGGACCGCCCGTACGGCTGCGTGCTGCGTTCCCCGGTCCCGGTGGTGGTGCAGTTCCTGCGCCAGGACACCCGGCTGCCCGGCGTGGTGGCGCTGACCGGCACGATGGCGTACCCCGGGTGAGGTTCGGGCGGGCGACCGCGGGTACCCGGCCGCATGCGGGATGCCGTCGACCGGGTACGCGACGCCGGGCGGTCCAGCCGCCGGCGACTGGGCACGTACTTCATCGTGGCGGTCCAGGCCGGCCTCGCGGCCACGCTGGCCTGGACGGTGGCCCGCGAGGTGCTCGGCAACCCCGACCCGACGTTCGCGCCGGCCGCGGCGGTCAGCGTCATCGCCGCCTCGCTCGGCAACCGCACCCGGCGGACCGTGGAGCTGGTGGTCGGGGTGGTCCTCGGCATCGTCGTCGGTGACCTGCTGGTGCATCTGTTCGGCACCGGGCCGTGGCAGACCGGCGTGATCGTGTTCCTGGCGGTCTCCGCGGCGGTGCTCGTACGCGGTACCGGCGCGCTCGTCACCCAGGCCGGCGGTACGGCGGTGCTGGTCGCCACGCTGACCCCGGTGTCGCCCGACCTGGAGCTGCCCCGGACCCTCAACGCGCTCGTCGGCGGCGCCGTCGGCCTGCTCGTGGTGCTGGTGATCGCGCCGCTGAACCCGCTGCGCGCGGTCCGCCGCGTGGCAGACCCGGCGCTCGACACGTTCGCCAGTCAGATGACCGCGTCGGCGGAGGCGCTTGCACACGCCGACGTGTGCGCGGCCGACGAGGTGCTGGCCCGGATGCGCGCCGCCGAGACGGAACTGGACCGGATCGACGAGATGGTCGGCGCCGCCGACGAGGTGGTCCGGTTCTCCCCGGTGCGCTGGCGGCGACGACGCGCCCTGGCCGCGTATCGGCACGGCGCCGAGCACCTGGACCGGGCGTTCCGCAACAGCCGGGGCATGGTGCGCCGCATCGGCACCGCGTTACGGGACCGGGAGCCGGTGCCGCCGCACCTGCCCGCCGCGCTGGAGCACTTCAGCGAGGCGATCCGGCTGCTGCACCGGGCGTTCCTGGCCGCCGAGGAGCCGGTCGCCGCCCGGGAGCGGGTGCTGCGCGCGGTCCGCGACGCGGGCGAGGCGTGCCGGCAGGAGATCGGCTTCTCCGGCACCATCGTGGTCTCGCAGTTGCGGACCGTCGCCAACGACCTGCTGCGTGCCACAGGCGTGCCGGCGGACGAGGCCCGCCGTCAGGTCCGCCGCGCGGCAGCGGCCCGCTGAGAGGGCCGCTCACGCCTCGGTCAGCAGGGTCTTCTGCACCTTGCCCATCGCGTTGCGGGGCAGCGCGCCGACCAGCCGTACCTGCCGGGGGCGCTTGTGCGCGGACAGGTGCCGCGCCACGAAGTCGATCAGCTCGGCCTCGGCCACGCCGTCGCCGACCACGTACGCGGTCACCTGCTGCCCCAGGTCGGGGTGGGGCGTGCCGACCACCGCCGCCTCCCGCACACCCGGGTGGGCCAGCAGCGCGTCCTCCACCTCGCCGGCCCCGATCCGGTACCCGCCGCTTTTGATCAGGTCGGTGGCGGCCCGGCCGACGATGCGGTGGACGCCGTCCGGGTCGACCGTGGCGACGTCGCCGGTGCGGAACCAGCCGTCGGCGGTGCGACCGGCTGCGTCGGCGTCCGGCCGGTTCAGGTAACCGTCGAACAGCGTGCCGCCGCGTACCTGCAGCTCACCCATGGCCGCGCCGTCCGCCGGCAGCGGGTCGCCGTGCTCGTCCCGCACCCGCGTGTGCACGCCGGGCAGCGGCACACCCACCGTGCCGGGCCGCCGGGGACCGTCCGCGCGGGCGCTCACCGTCACGAGCGTCTCGGTCATGCCGTACCGCTCCAGCGGCCGGTGCCCGGTCAGCCCGGCCAGCGCCGCGAAGACCGGATCGGGCAGCGCCGCGCTGCCGGACACGAGCAGCCGGGCGCCGCGCAGCGCCCGCGCCGCCGCGGGTTGCGCCGCGATCCGCGACCAGATCGTGGGTACGCCGAAGTACAGCGAGCCGCCCGCCGCCGCGTACCGCTCGGGGTGGGGACGGCCGACGTGGCGCAGGCGGCTGCCGACGCGCAGCGGGCCGAGCACGCCCAGCACCAGCCCGTGCACGTGGAACAGCGGCAGCCCGTGGACCAGCACGTCGTCCGGCGTCCACGCCCAGGCGTCGGCGAGCCCGTCCAGGCAGGCGGCGACCGCGCGGCGGGACAGCATCGCGCCCTTGGGCGCGCCGGTGGTGCCGCTGGTGTAGAGGATCAGCGCGGTCGCCGCCGGGTCGGGCTCGGGATGGCTGGTGTCCGAGCGCCGAGCCAGGTCCAGCGGCACGAGCGGCGGCGAATGGGCTTTCCGTGTGCCCGGCGCCGCCAGCAGCACCTCCGCGCCGGAGTCACGCAGGATGTGGTCGCGTTCCATCGGTCCGGCGTCGGGCGGCACCGGCACCACCGCCGCACCGGCGAGCAGCCCGCCGACCACGCCGACCACCGTCTCCAGGCTCGCCGTCGCGGGCACCGCCACCCGGGCCGCGCCGCGCAGGTCGTCGGCGACCGCGGTGGCCGCCCGGCGCAGCTCCACCCAGGACAGCGAGCGGTCCTGCACCCGGATCGCGCCCGGGCGCTCGTCGGTGGCTTCGGCGAGCCGGCTGAGCAGCGGCACGGGCACCCCTTTCCGGTACGTCCCTGACGTGACCGTAGCCGGACGGCCCACCCCGGCCGGGTGGGCCGTCAGGAATGTGTCATCGTGGTCGGCGGCGAGAGAGGGGTCGGCATGTCGGGTCCGTTGCACGGGGTGCTGGTCGCCGACTTCTCCCGGATCCTCGCCGGGCCGTACGCGACGATGCTCCTGGCGGACCTCGGCGCGGACGTGGTCAAGGTGGAGTCGCCGGGCGGCGACGACACACGTGGCTGGCGGCCCCCGGTCCGTGACGACGTCTCCACCTACTACCTGGCGGTCAACCGCAACAAGCGCTCACTGGTGCTCGACCTGACCGACCCCGGCGACCTGACGCTGGCGCACCGGCTGGCCGACCGGGCGGACGTGCTGATCCAGAACTTCCGTCCGGGCGCGCTGCGCCGCTTCGGCCTCGACCACGACACGGTCACCGCCCGCAACGCCCGCCTGGTGTACGCCTCGATCAGCGGTTTCGGCGCTGCCGGGGGCGCCGACCTGCCCGGGTACGACCTGATGGTGCAGGCCGCCGCCGGGTTGATGAGCCTCACCGGGGACGCGGACGGCCCGCCCTACAAGGCCGGTGTCGCGGTGTTCGACGTGATCGCCGGGCTGCACGCGGCGGTCGGGATCCTGGCCGCGCTGCGGCACCGCGAGTCGACCGGGCGCGGGCAGCACGTCACGGTGGACCTGCTCTCCTCGGCGCTGTCCGGGCTGGTCAACCACACCAGCGCGCACGTGGCCGGGGCCGCGCAGCCGCACCGGATGGGCAACGCGCATCCGAGCATCGTGCCGTACGAGCCGCTGCCCACCGCCGACGGCGAACTGGTGGTGATCGCCGGCAACGACGCGCAGTTCCGTACCCTCTGCCGGGTGCTGGGCGTGCCGGAACTGGCCGGCGACGCGCGGTTCCGGCGCAACGCCGACCGCGTCGCGCACCGCGACGAGCTGCGGCCGCTGCTGGTGGCGGCGCTGTCCCGGCGCGGCAGCGCGGAGTGGTTCGGCGAGCTGCGCGCGGCGGGCGTGCCGTGCAGCCCGATCAACTCGGTGGCCGAGGGGGTGGCGCTGGCGCAGGGGCTGGGCCTGGAGCCGGTGGTGACGACCGGCGGCGTGCCGGGGATCCGCAACCCGATCGGCCTGTCCGGCACCCCGCCGCGCTACGAGCTGCCGCCCCCGGAGCTGGACGAGCACGGCGACCAGCTGCGCGCCTGGCTCGCCGCCCCCTGAGCCGGGCGCGCGGTCAGAGCGTCTCGACCAGGCGGAAGCGTTCCAGCACGGCCATGGTGTCGTCGTCGACGGTGAACGTGGGGTCGCCGAGCCAGCCGCGGTAGTCCTCGCCGTGCCAGAACCGCTCGTGGCCGGCCCGCCAGGCGGCGACCGACTCGTAGCCCTCGCCCTCGTCCCGCGCGTGGTCGAGATCGACGTCGCCGAGGCGGGCGACGCGGACCTCGACCAGCTCGATCACCGCCACGGGCCGGCGGTCGGAGTCGATCACCGCCGAGCGGGTACCGACGGCCGGCAGCGGCTCGCCGTCGATCTCGTAGTCCTGGACCAGCGCGGTAGTGGTGGTCTTGCTCCCGTCGAGCACGGCGGCGACGAGCTGGTCGCGCAGCGGGCCGGGGAAGGCGAACTCGAAGGTGGGCAGCGCGGCATCCATGCCCGGCAGGCTAGCCGTCGGCGGCGGCGCGGCGCGCGGAGAATTGGAGGCGGAACCGGCAGCCCGCTCAGCCGGCCGGCGGCAGCAGGCGGTCCAGCCAGCCCAACAGCACCCGCTCGTACTGCGGGCTGACACTGTCCAGGTCCTCACCCTCGCCGAGCGTGGGCGCGTGGTCGCAGCCCGCCAGCCGGGCCACCGTCAGCTCGGCGTCGCGGGCCGCCCGCCGCCACACCGCGAGGCTGTCCTCGATCGGGATCCAGGCGTCCGTCTCGCCCCAGCAGAGCAGCACCGGGCAGGTCAGCCGCGTCAGCACCGGCTCCGGGTCGTAGTCCATGTCGGTCCACGTGCCGGGCGTGGCGGGCAGTTCCTCGGGCAGGGACGCCAGTGGGAACCAGGGGTGGCGCACGGCGACGTCCAGCTCCGCCTGCGCCACCGCGCGTGGCACGTCGCCGCGCAGGTAGTCCTCGGCGAGCGCGCGCAGCCGGGTCAGCTCCACCACGTCGGCCGGCCCGTACCCGTGCCGGCGCAACTGCTCAGCGGTGCCGTAGCGCATCTGCCTCGCGGGGCTCACCCCGCTGCACCCGACCAGGACCAGGAAGTCGACCGGGTGCCGGGTGGCGGTCAGCGCCGCCGCCCACGCGCCCTGGCTGAACCCCCACAACCCGACCGGGACCGCCCCGACGTGCCGGCGCAGCTCGGTGAGCGCGGCGACCGCGTCCTCGGCCTGGTCGGCCAGCGGCACGTCGTGCCCGTCGACGCGGGGGCGGCGGTCGTAGCGCAGCACCGCGATCCCGGCCCTGGGCAGCAGCCGGGCCAGGTGCGCGTACAGGAAGTGGGAACGCTGCCCGGCGTGCGAGCCGTGCAGCACCACCAGGCCTCCCCGTACCGGCGCGGCCGGCAGGTCGAGGACCGCGGGCAGGCCCGCCGTGCCGATCGTCGTCTCCATGCCGGGCAGTGAACCACCAGCCGTCCCGCCCCGTGGTCCCGGCCGCCGCCCGCAACGCCCGCGTGCGTACGCTGACCAGGTACGCAGCCGCGACCGTGGAGAACCGCCATGACCAGCCCCGCATCCCGTACCGTCCGGGTCGCCCGCCCCGGCGACGTGGCCGCCCTCGTCGACCTGATCGAGTCGGCGTACCGGGGTGAGCGCAGCCGGCAGGGCTGGACCCACGAGGCGGACCTGCTGGCCGGGCAGCGCACCGACCCAGACATGGTCGCCTCGGCGGTCACCGCCCCGGACGGCGTGGTGCTGGTCGCCGAGCAGGACGGTGACCTGCTCGCCTGCTGCCAGCTGGAACGCCGCGACGACCACGTCTACTTCGGGATGTTCGCGGTGGCCCCCGGCCGGCAGGGCGGCGGCCTGGGCCGGGAGCTACTGGCCGAGGCCGAGCGGTACGCGACGCAGCAGTGGCACGCCGGTGAGATGCGGATGACCGTGATCGTCCAGCGCGACGACCTGATCGCCTGGTACGAGCGGCGCGGCTACGTCCGCACCGGCGAGCTGAGCCCGTTCCCGTACGGCGACGAGCGCTTCGGCGTGCCGCTGCGGCCGGACCTGGCGTTCGAGACGCTGCGCAAGAAGCTCGGCTGACTCAACCGGGCCGGTCGACCAGCGCCACGAGCTTCTTCGGGGCCAGCACGCAGTAGCTCTCGATGAGCAGCTCGGCGACCTCGGTCCAGTCCGTGTCCGCGTCGAGCCGCAGGCCGACCACGTCGGCGGCCCAGTCCGGCTTGAAGAAGTGCGGCCCGGCCGCGAGCAGCCCGGCGATCTCGTCGCCGGGGGAGCGGAACGTCATCACGCACACCGGCTCGTCGGTCGCCGCCGCCCGCGCGTACGCGGCCTGGTGGCCGGGGTCGACGGTGAGCACGTGGGCGAACGTGCGGCCGCGCACGCGCCACCGCACACCCACCCAGGCCGGCTCCTCGTAGGCGTCGGGCAGGCCGAGGCAGACCGGGCGCAGGCGGTCGAGGTGCTCGGGCGGAACGTCTCCGGGACCGGTCATGCCCGCACGCTAGCCGCAGCCCCCGACATTCCCGCCGTACCGGCGTGGCGCCCGGCCGCCGCGCGTCCGGCGGAGAAATGTCAAGCCTGGGAGTACCACGACGATGAGTTTCGGCGAAGCCCGCGGTCAGTGCAGGGAAGACACCTGGATGGAGGACGAGACATGAGCGGCGTACGGGTACTTGTCGGCACGCGCAAGGGCGCGTTCATTCTGACGTCGGACGGCAAGCGCGACGACTGGACGGTCGACGGACCTCACTTCGGCGGATGGGAGATCTACCACCTCACAGGTTCACCCGTCGAACCGGACCGGCTCTACGCGTCCCAGTCCGGCGGCTGGTTCGGGCAGCTGATCCAGCGTTCGGACGACGGCGGCCGGAACTGGACGACAGTCGGCAACGACTTCGCCTACAGCGGCGAGGTCGGGCAGCACCTCTGGTACGACGGCACCCCGCGCCCGTGGGAGTTCAAGCGGATCTGGCACCTGGAGCCGTCCCGCCACGACCCCGACACCGTGTACGCGGGCGGTGAGGACGCCGCGCTCTACCTGTCCACCGACGGCGGCCAGAAGTGGTCCGAGCTGACCGCGCTGCGGCAGCACCCGACCGGCCCGTCCTGGCAGCCCGGCGCGGGCGGGATGTGCCTGCACACGATCATCCTCGACGCGGCCGACCGGGACCGGATCTACGTCGCGATCTCGGCGGCGGGCGCGTTCCGCAGCGACGACGGCGGCGCGAGCTGGCTGCCGATCAACAAGGGACTTCGTTCCGGCGAGATCCCCGACACCGACTCCGAGGTGGGGCACTGCGTGCACCGCCTCGCCCAGCACCCGTCCCGGCCGGACACGCTGTTCATGCAGAAGCACTGGGACGTCATGCGCACCGACGACGCCGGCGGCAACTGGCGGGAGATCAGCGGCGACCTGCCGACGGACTTCGGCTTCCCGATCGCGGTGCACGCGCACGAGCCGGAGACGGTCTACGTGGTGCCGATCACCAGCGACTCGCTGCACTACCCGCCGGAGGGCAAGCTGCGCGTCTACCGCAGCCGTACCGGCGGTGAACACTGGGAGCCGCTGACCGAAGGGCTGCCGCAGTCGCACTGCTACGTCAACGTGCTGCGCGACGCGATGGCCGTCGACACGCTCGACCCCTGCGGGATCTACTTCGGCACCACCGGCGGTCAGGTCTATCACTCGGCCGACGGCGGCGACACCTGGGCGCCGATCGTGCGCGACCTGCCGGCCGTGCTCTCGGTCGAGGTCCAGGTGCTGCCGTGATCCGGGTGGTGCTGCCGGCGCACCTGAAGAACCTGGCGCACGTCACCGGCGAGGTACGCGTCGAGGTGGCCGGGCCGCCGACCCAGCGGGAGGTGCTCGACGCGCTGGAGGCCGCGTACCCGATGCTGCTCGGCACGATCCGCGACCGGCACAGCGGGAAGCGCCGGCCGTTCGTCCGCTTCTACGCCTGTGAGCTGGACCTGTCGAACGAGTCGCCGGACGATCCGCTGCCCGAGGAGGTCGTCAAGGGCAAGGAGCCGTTCATCGTGCTCGGCGCGATGGCCGGCGGCTGAGCGCGTTCGGCCGGGAACCGTGCTCGCCGCGGCCACGTCTGACGGCCCATGACCTTTCGCAGATTCCGGACGATCGGATGGACGCTGGCCGCCGCGCTGGCCCTCGGTGGCTGCACCGCGTCACCCTCGGCCGATCCGCCGCCCACCGGCCGGCCCGTTCCGGCCGGTGGGTTCCGGCTCGTCGCGTTCGACTCCTGCGACGAGGCGCTACGGCAGATCCGGGCGGCCGCTCGGGCGGCGGTGGGACCGTGGGGTCTCGGGCCGGGCCGCGACCTGCTCCGGTTCGGCGCGGAGGCCGGGGCCGACAGCGGTGCCCAGAAGGCGGCCGGGCCGGCGTCCGCTCCGGACTTCTCCGGGACGAACGTGCACGAGGCCGGCGTGGACGAGCCGGACCTGGTCAAGACCGACGGCCGACGTATCGTCACGTACGGCCGGGGCGTGCTGACGGTCGTCGACCCGGCGACCCGCCGGCAGACCGGCCGGCTGGCGCTCGATCCGGCCGCCGACCGGTTCTCCGGGCAGGAGGGCAGCCTGCTGCTGCACGGGGACC
This sequence comes from Micromonospora sp. HB375, assembly GCF_017872985.1. NCBI lineage: Bacteria > Bacillati > Actinomycetota > Actinomycetes > Micromonosporales > Micromonosporaceae > Micromonospora > Micromonospora sp. HB375. The sequence goes on from NZ_JAGGJO010000001.1 coordinate 3,426,701, forward strand.
GCGCGCTCGTGCTGCTGCGCGCCGGAAGGGTCCCCGAGTCCACGGTGCCCGGTCGGCGTCCCGCACCCGGCGTGGTCGGGCAGACCCGGCTGGTCCTGGTCGACCTCGCCGCAGCGCCGCGCGTCGTCGGCGAGTACCGGATCGACGGCCGGATGGTCGACGCACGGCAGGTCGGCGCGACCGCCCGCATCGTGATCAGTTCCGGTCACCGGCTCGAGTTTCCGCAGCAGCCGGGGGAGCGTACCGACGCGCAGCGGATCGCCGCGAACCGCGGGGTAATCGACAAGGCCACGCTCGACGACTGGCTGCCCCGGTACGAGGTCCGCGACAGCGTCCGCACTGTCGGCAGCGGTCGGGTCGGCTGCGACCGGGTGAGCCGGCCGGCCGGCTTCTCCGCCGCCTCGACGCTCACCGTGCTCAGCTTCGACCTGGGCGCGCCCGCGCTCGGCGCCGGTGACCCGGTCACCGTGTTCGCGGACGGCGACACCGTGTACAGCAACGGTCGACGCCTCTACGTCGCCGCCGACCAGCGCTGGCGGACGTGGCGCGCCGCGTCACCGGAGGCGCGCGACGTCAGCACCGAGATCTATCAGTTCGACACCGCCGCGGGCACGCCGCGCTTCGTCGCCGCCGGGTCGGTGCCCGGCTGGCTGATCAACCAGTACGCGCTGTCCGAGTGGGACGGTCACCTGCGGGTCGCCACCACCACCGGCGACACGTGGAGGCGGGAGAGGTCCTCCCAGTCCGGCGTCTACGTGCTGCGCGCCGACGGTCCCACGCTCAAGCGGGTCGGCGCGGTCACCGGCCTCGGCAAGGGCGAGCGGATCTTCGCGGTGCGGTTCGTCGGCGGCACCGGATACGTGGTCACGTTCCGGCAGACCGACCCGCTGTACGGCGTGGACCTGCGCGACCCGGCCGCGCCCCGGGTGACCGGCGAGCTGAAGATCAACGGGTACTCGGCGTACCTGCACCCGGCCGGCGACGGCCGCCTGATCGGCGTCGGCCAGGACGCGACCGGCCAGGGTCAGGTGACCGGCACCCAGGTGTCGCTGTTCGACGTCGCCGACCCGGCCCGGCCCACCCGGATCGCCCAGCACCACGTCGCCCGTGGCTGGTCGGAGGCGGAGCACGACCCGCACGCGTTCCTCTACTGGCCGCCGGAGCGGCTGGTGGTGATCCCGGTGATGCAGTCGGGCGTGGACACCGATGGGCCCGACGGCACGAAGCGCCCGCCGTCCGGCGGCGTGCTGGCGCTGCGGGTCGGCGACAAGGGATTCACAGTGGCCGGCGCGGTGGACCATCCGGGGAGCCTGGCCGACGGCGGCGAGCGGACGCCGATCCGCCGCTCACTGATGATCGACGGTGTGCTCTGGACGCTCTCCGACGCCGGTCTCAAGGCGACCGCCCTGGCTGGCATGACCAGCCTGGCCTGGGTGCCGCTGACCTGACAGCGGCCGGGCCTCGCCGCGCGGTAGGCGTGCGACGAGGCCCGGCACGTCACTGTTCCAGCGCCGCCTCGGCCGCCGCCACCTGTGGGCCCACCCGCAGCGCGTACGCGACGACGCCGCCGAGGAGGAACGTCGTGGCGGTGACCGCGGCGATCCGGTTGCCCGGCTCCTGCGCCATCCACAGCGCCGCCTGCCGCCATTCCGGCCCGCCCGGCGCGGCCATGAAGGACGCCATGGCGGCCCAGGCGGTCGGCGCCTGCCAGGCGGCCCGGGCGCCGGCCAGCGCCGCGCCGAGGCCGACCAGCCCGATCAGCCCGGCCGTGTTGCGGGCCAGCACGTCCAGCGGCCCGAAGTCGGCGCCGAGAACGCGGGCGGCGGCCAGCAGACCGACCACCACCACGCCGTACCCGAGCAGGTGCCCGGCCCGGCGCGGCGCCCACTGCCACGCGGCGGTGCGCTCCAGCGCCGGATCGGTGCCTGCGAGCGTCGGCCCGAGCGGCGCCACCGCCAGCGCGGTGGTGAGCACGGCGAGGCCGGCGGGCACCTCGGGGCGTTCGGTGAAGCCGGACCAGGCGACGGCCATCACGGCGACGGCGATAGCGGATCCGGCCAGGGCGGCGGGTAGCCGGCGGGACCGCACGTACAGCGGCAGCCAGCGGGTCACGGCGCGGCCCGTCCGGTGAGCGCCGGCATCAGGTCCGGCTCGCAGCGCGCGGCGGCGTCCCGCAGCGCGGTGATGCGCCGCAGCTGCTCCGGCTCGGGCAGCGCGCGCAGCTGCCGCACCCCGTCCCGGATCTCCTCCTGCTTCTCGTCGGCGTACCGGTATCCGGTCCAGGAGTCCCACAGCCGCACCGTCTCGGCGTCGAGCAGCCAGGCCGCGGCGATCGCCGGGGCGATGTCGTCGCCGCTGCGCCCGCAGCCGTACCACATGGTGCCGCCGCCCAGGGCGATGCGCTCTGCCACGTCGGCGGCCCGGCCGGTGTCCGGGTCGACCTCCAGGAGGAACTGCACGGTGCCGGGTGCCGGCTTGGGCCGGTGCCACTGCTCGCTGTCGTTGCTGCCGACGGTGTCCAGCCGCACTTCCACCGCGCGGGCCGGCGCGTCCGGCAGCTTTGCCAGCGCCTTGAGCCCTCGGCGGGCCTCGGGAGTGATCTCGGGCAGCAGGTGCGCGTTGACGGCGGTGACGCACACCTGCGGCGTGCCGTCGGCGCAGACGAAGCGGCGTGCGTCCGGATCGAGCTGCCAGATCCCGGTCGGGCCGGGCACGCCGATCAGCAGGAGACCCGCCACGCCCCCGGCGAGGCTCGCGAGCGCCCCGGCCCGGACCGGCCACGACCGGCCCGCCGCCAGCAGCAGCCCGGCGAGGACCAGCCCGACGCCCAGCGCGAGGCGGCTGAGCAGCAGCCGGTCGGACAGCGTCTCCCACGGCGTGTCCGGCGGCCAGGAGATCATCAGGGAGGCGTTCGACAGCCGGCTGGTGCTGCCCGGACCGCCGAGCATGGCGGTGCCCTCCTGCGCGACCAGGCCGGCGGCGGCCAGCAGCGGCGGCAGCAGCGGCGAGGACCACAGCCGGCCGACGGCCACCCCCACCCAGGCCGCGCCCACCAGCACCAGCACGTCGGTCAGGGGCCCGGCGAGTCCGCGTACGCCGAGGTAGGCGCCGTCGAAGGCGACCACCGCGCCGGCGCCGGCGAGCACGAGCAGGTGCGCGGCCGCGACGGCGACGCCGAGCGCGGTCATCGCGGGCAGCGCGCGCTGCCAGCGGGGCCGGCCGGTGCTGTTCATCAGCTCGTCGGCGCGGGTACGCCGGTCCCGGCGGCCCAGTACCGCGCCACCGGCCAGCGACAGGGGCATCAGGAGGAACATGCCGGAGGAGTGGACGTAGCCCAACCGCAGCCACTGTCCCTGCCAGAAGCTGTACATGCTGGCGGCGCCGAGGATCCCGATGATCAGGAGCAGGACCGCCATGGTCGGCGCGTTGGAGCGGCGCAGTTCGACGCGTACCTGTCGGATCATCAGGCGCTCCGGTGCTGCTTGAGGAGGTACGAGTAGCCGCGCTCGGCGGCGCTGTCGCCGACGCCGCCGGTCTCGCCGTGGCGGATCAGGTCGGCGGGCAGGCCCTGGAACACGCGGGTGCCCTGGTCCATCAGGATGACGTCGGAGCAGGCCGCGACCACGTCCTCCACCAGGTGGGTGGAGACCAGCACGCAGGCGTCCGCGCCGAGTTCGCGGATCAGCTCACGGAACTCGACCCGCTGTTCCGGGTCCAGGCCGACTGTCGGTTCGTCGAGCAGCAGCAGGTCCGGTTCGTTCACGATCGCCTGGGCGATGCCGGCCCGGCGCAGCATGCCGCCGGACAGCGACTTGAGCTTGGCGTCGGCCCGGTCGGTGAGGCGTACCCGGTCGATGGCCCGCTGGGTCGCGCCCGGCACCGCCGAGGCCGGCATCTCCCGCAGCCAGGCCACGTACTCGACGTACTCCCGGACGGTGAACCGGGGGTAGTAGCCGAACTGCTGCGGCAGGTAGCCGAGCCGGCGGCGCATCGGCCGCAGCTCACGGGTTGTGGCGGCGTCCGCGCCGAGCAGCCGCAGCGTGCCGCCGTGCGGTTTGACCACTGTGGCGAGCGCGCGCATCAGGGTGCTCTTGCCGGCGCCGTTGGGGCCGAGCAGCCCGTGCACACCGGTGCCGAGCGTCAGGCCGAGGTTGTCGACGGCCAGGTGCCGTCCGGCCTTCACCGACAGTCCCACCGCCTCGATCCGCCAGGCGTGCCGGGTCGGCGCCACCTCGTCGGCGCTCACTGCGCGTACCAATGTCGTCTCCTTCTCGGGGCAGGGTCGTCCGCGGCGCCGGCGGGGCGCCGTGGCGTGGTTCCGGGGGGCCGGCGTCAGCCGGCGGGCCGCCGCAGGTGTTCGGCGCGCAGCGTGGTCAGCACGGTGAGCACGACGGCGGCCGCCGCCCAGGCGGGCATGGTCGCGGGCCGGAGCAGGGCCTCGGTCGTGGCGGCGGCGCGGGCCGCGTCGGCGGCGCCGGTGAACGACATGGCCGCGACCGCTGCGAGCCAGCCGCCCCCGAGGAGCGCGGCGGCCAGCGGCACCCCGACGCGGCTGCCGAGCAGCAGCGTCGCCGCGGTGAACGTCAGGCAGGGCAGCAGCCACAGCGCGGGGTTGCGGCCGACCGCCAGCCCGGCCACCGCGAGCACGGGCGCGACCAGGAGCAGAACCGCGAGGGTACGGCGCAGCAGCAGTTCCAGCCCGGCGCGGGCGGTGCCGGCGACCACCTCCCAGTTCGGATTGGCGCGTCGGGACCAGGCCACCGCGAGCCCGGCCAGCGGCGCGACCGGCGCGAGCAGCAGCACCGTCGAGGGCTGCTCGGGGTAGTTGCGGTCCAGCAGCACCGCGGCGAGGATCGCCGTGCACGTCATCGCCGCCCAGGCCAGCAGCGACCAGTCGGTCCAGCGCAGCCACCACCGTCGCAGCGGTCGCCGGGGCACCGGTCGCGGCCCGGTGCGGGCCTGTGCCAGGATCGCCTCCCGGGCGTCGCCGAGCAGCGCCCGCAGCGGCGGCGCGGCCAGCTCGCCGAGCCGGTCGCGGCACTCGGCGCAGCCCTCCAGGTGCACCTCGATCGTCCAGGCGGCGGCGTCGTCGGGGCTGCCCGCCGCGTACGCGACCAGTGCCGGCGGGGGAACGTGAGCGGTCATGCCAGTGCCTCCCGTAGCGCGTTGCGGGCACGCCGCGCCCGGCTCTTCACGGTGCCCTCCGGCACCCCCAGCAGGACCGATGTCTCCCGGACGGTCAGTCCGTCCAGGACCATCGCGGCGAGCACCGCCCGCAGTTCCGGGGCCAGCGCGTCCAGCGCGGCTCCTACCTCCGAGCCGAACGACCCGGCGAGCGCCTCGTCCTCGGCGGCCGGCGCGCTGCGTACCGGAAGCACGTCGGTGGGCACCTCCTGGACGCGGGCGCGGCGGCGCAGCGCGTCGACCAGGCGCCGGGCCGCGATGGTCCAGATCCAGCCGGCGGCCGAACCGCCCGGCGCGTCCGATCCACCGGAGCGCCGGATGCCGGAGAACGAGCCGGCGGCCCGCCACACGGTGAGGTACGTGTCCTGGAGGACCTCGGCGACGATGCCGTCGTCCGCGCAGCGCCGCCGTAGCCGGATCGCGAGCCACGGCGACGTACGCCGGTACAGCTCGTCGAACGCGCCGAGGTCGCCGCGCGCGACCCGCCGCAGCAGCCGCTCCTCGTCCTGTTTGCTTCCTCCCACGCCTAGATGGTCGTTCACGGCCCCTCCGACGGATCACGGCGCGGCGTGACCTGGGTCACACCGCGCCGTGGGCGGGTGTCCGTCACTGCGCGGCGGCGAACGGTCCCTTCGGTCCGAACGCCAGCGCGGCGAACCGCTCGCCGATGCGGCGGTCGGCGGCCGGGTCGGGGTGCAGCTCGTCGGGCAGCGGCAGCTCCGCGTAGTCGGCCTCGCCGTACAGCTCCAGCCCGTCGAGGTAATGCAGGTTCGGGTCCGCGCCGGCCCGGAACGCCACGATCCGGGCCAGCTCGGCGCGGATGACGCGCAGCGTGAGCCGGCCGGATGCCACCTCGGCCGGGTCGCCGGTGGCCCGGAACCGCACCTTCCCGTCGACGAACTCGACAGCGCCCGGGCCGGGCGTGTCCTCCTGGATCGGGCACAGGATCGACGACACGACAAGCAGCGGCGTGTGCGGGTGCCCCTCCCGGATGGTGTCCAGGAAGCCGTGCACGGCCGGGCCGAACGCGCGCAGCCGCATCAGGTCGGCGTTCACCACGTTGATGCCGATCTTGACGCTGATCAGGTCGGCCGGGGTGTCGCGCATCGCGCGGGCGGTGAACGGATCGAGCAGCGCGCTGCCGCTGAACCCCAGGTTGACCAGCTCCACGCCGGCCAGCGTGGCGGCCACCGCCGGCCAGGTGCCGGTGGGGCTCTCCGCGTCCGAGCCGTGGCTGATCGAGCTGCCGTGGTGCAGCCACACCCGGCGGTCACCCGTGTCGGCCGGCTCGACCGGCGCGTCCGTGCGCAGCGCCACCAGCTCGGTGATCTCCCGCTGCGGCAGCCAGATCACCACCTCCTTGTCGGTGGCGGGCAGGTCGGTGAAGCGCACCGTGCCGACCGGCCCGGGCTCGATGCCGGACGTGCCGGTGGCCAGGTCGATGGTGAGCACCTTGCCGCCACCGGCGGTGGCCTGACCGGCGAGGCGGCCGTCCACGACCAGGTCGTAGCGGCCGTCCGGACGTGGCCCGGTGCCCCGGTAGACCATCTTCATCGGCAGCACGTCCAGCTCGACGGTCGTGGCGCGGGTGCGGAACACCAGCCGTACGCCCGAGGGCATCGCCTCCGCCGTCGTCAGCTGCGGGTCGATGTTCTGCGCCCGGGCCCACGCGGGCAGCCGGTGCGGCAGCACCCCGTCGGCGGTCTGTTCCAGGTCGAGCGCGCCGCGCAGCAGGTCGGAGGTGATCGGAGTGGTGAGGTGCGGGGATGCCATGATCCCGATCCTGCCCCCGGATCCGGGGGGCCGGCCACCTGATTTATCCGACAGGCCGGACTCGTGACACTGAGTCAGTCGGTGAGCACGAGATCCACGTACCGGGCGGTCATGGTGGCGAGCACCTGGTCCGGGTCGGTGGCCCACACCTCGGCGTTGAAGATCTCCACCTCGACGTCGCCCGAGTATCCGGCGGCCTCCACCGCACGGCGCAGCGGCGGGAAGTCGATGTGCCCGTCGCCCATCATGCCGCGCCCCAGCAGCACGTCGGCCGGGAGCGGGGTGAGGAAGTCGCAGATCTGGAAGCTCGCGATCCGCGTCCCGGCGCGGGCGATCTGCCGCCACACGTCCGGATCCCACCAGACGTGGAACGTGTCCACCACGACGCCGACCTGCTCGGCCGGGAACGCCTCGGCCACATCGAGGGCCTGCCCGAGCGTGGACAGCACGGCCCGGTCGGCGCAGTACATCGGGTGCAGTGGCTCCAGCGCGAGGCGTACCCCGCGCGCAGCCGCGTACGGGGCCAGCTCGGCCAGCGCGTCGGCGACCCGCTGCCGGGCGCCCGCGAGGTCACGGGAGCCGGGCGGCAGCCCGCCGACGACGAGCACCAGGCAGGCGGCGCGCAGCGCGGCGGCCTCGTCGATCGCGCGCCGGTTGTCCGCCAGGGCCGCGGCCCGTCCGGCGTCGTCGGCGGCGGTGAGGAACCCGCCCCGGCACAGCGACGACACCCGCAGCCCGGCGTCGGTGACGAGCCGCGCCGCGGCCGGTACGCCGATCTCGGCCACCGGCTCGCGCCACAGCCCGATCGCCGGGATGCCGGCGCGGACACAGCCGTCGACCGCCTGCGCCACCGACCAGCGGTGCGTGGTGCGCTGGTTGAGCGACAGCCGGGCCAGCCGGGGATCGGCGCTCATCCGGGCACGCCCGCCACGTCCAGGTACGCGCGCATCCGCTGTGCCGCCAGCTCGGGGTCGAGCAGCAGCCCGGCGGCGTCGGCCAGCCGGAACGCCTCGACCAGGTGCGGGACGCCGCGCCCGCCGTGCAGGCCGCCGACCATGGTGAAGCCGGGCTGCCGGCCGTTGAGCCAGGACAGGAACGCGATGCCGGTCTTGTAGTACGGCGTCGGCGGGGCGAACAGGTGCCGGGACAGCGGCACCGTCGGGTCGAGGATCGCCCGGAACCCGGCCCTGTCGTCCGCGTCGAGCCGGGCCAGCGCGGCCGACGCGGCCGGAGCGATCGCCGCGAACGCGCCGAGCAGCGCGTGGCTGAACAGCTTCCCGTCGCCCTCGATCAGCTCCGGGTAGTGGTAGTCGTCGCCGGTGTATACCTTCACCGTCGGCGGCAGCAGTTCCCGCAGCCGCACCTCCCGCCCGGCGTCGAGCAGCGACACCTTCACGCCGTCGACCAGGTCGGCGTGGGCGTGCACCAGCGCGGCGAACGTGGCGGCGGCCTCGTCCAGGTCGGTCGAGCCCCAGTAGCCGGACAGCGCCGGGTCGAACATGTCGCCGAGCCAGTGCAGCACCACCGGCGCGCCGGCCTCCCGCAGCACCCGCTCGTAGACGCGCAGGTAGTCCTCCGGGCCGGTGGCGAGCGCGGCGAGGTGCCGGCTGGCCATCAGCACCGGCGTGGCGCCGTACCCCTGCACGACCGCGAGCTGCTCGGCGTACGCGGCGACGACCTCGTCGAGCGTGCGCGGGACGCCGGTGAGCTGGTCGGTGCCCACCCCAGCGACGATCCGCCCGCCGCAGGAGGCGGCCTCGGCGGCGCTGCGCCGGATCAGCTCGCGGGTGGCCGTCCAGTCCAGCCCCATCCCGCGCTGCGCGGTGTCCATCGCCTCGGCCACACCGAGCCCCCAGGACCACAGGTCGCGCCGCACCGCGAGCGTCGCGTCCCAGTCCAGGCCCGCCGGGCGGCCGGGGGAGTTGTCGGCGTACGGGTCGGCGACGACGTGCGCGGCCGCGTACGCGATCCGGCTGGCCGGCTGCGCGGACGGCCGCTGCCAGGCGGCCGGTTCCCGCAGCGTGAGCCGCTCGGTGCCGCCGTCCGGCGCCGGCAGCGTGATGCGCGTGCTCACCGCGGGATCTCCTCGATCTGCACCCGCCGCCCCTCGCGGGCCGAGCGCAGCCCGGCCTCGGCCAGTTGCACGCCGCGCGCGCCGGCCAGGAAGTCCCACGGGAACGGCTCGTCGTCGACGACGTGCCGCAGGAACGCCTCCCACTGCACCTTGAACGCGTTGTCGTGCTCGCCGTTGTCCGGCACTGTCTGCCACTGCGCGCGGAACGGCTCGGTGACCGGCAGGTCCGGGTTCCACACCGGCATCGGGGTGGTGCCCCGGTGCTGGATACGGCAGTCGCGCAGCCCGGCGACAGCGCTGCCGTGCGTGCCGTCGACCTGGAACTCGACCAGCTCGTCCCGGTGCACGCGCACCGCCCAGGAGGAGTTGATCTGCGCGACGATGCCGCCGGCCAGTTCGAAGATGCCGTACGCGGCGTCGTCGGCGGTGGCGCGGTAGTGGCCGCCGTTCTCGTCGACGCGCTCGGGGATGTGCGTGGCGGTGACGGCGGTGACGGCGGTGACCGGGGCGATGATCTGCTCCAGCACGTAGTGCCAGTGCGGGAACATGTCCAGCGTGATGCCGCCGCCGTCCTCGGCGCGGTAGTTCCAGCTCGGACGTTGCGCGGCCTGCCAGTCGCCTTCGAACACCCAGTAGCCGAACTCGCCGCGCACCGACAGGATCCGGCCGAAGAAACCGCCGTCGACCAGCCGCTTGAGCTTGCGCAGGCCGGGCAGGAACAGCTTGTCCTGTACGACACCGTTGCGGACGCCCTTCGCGGCGGCGAGCCGGGCCAGCTCCAGCGAGGCGAGGAAGTCCTCGGCGAGCGGCTTCTCGGTGTAGACGTGCTTACCGGCCTCGATCGCCGCCCGGATCGCCTTCTCCCGCGCGGCGGTCACCTGGGCGTCGAAGTAGATCTGGTGGGCGTCGTCGGCGAGCGCCGCGTCCAGGTCGGTCGTGTACGCCGACAGCCCGTGCCGCTCGGCGATCTCGGCCAGGCGGCCCGCGTCGCGGCCCACGAGCGTCAGCTCGGGCCAGATCCGGCTGCCGTCGCGCGCGGGCACGCCGCCCTGGTCGCGGATGGCCAGCAGGGACCGGACGAGGTGCTGCCGGTAGCCCATCCGCCCGGTGACGCCGTTGAGGATGATCCCGACGGGTGTGCGCTCCACTGTGCCCCTCCCAGCGGTGAATGCGCTTTCAGTAAGCGCTTTCAGGGTGCTACCGTAGCCACGCCGGAACACCGGGTCAAGACGTTCCGCAGGGAGACTCATCGATGCCGCACGTGACGCTGGAAGACGTGGCCAGAGCGGCCGACGTCTCACTGGCCACCGCCTCCCGGGCGCTCAACGGGCGGCGGGTCACCCCGCACCTGCACGACCGCGTCCTGGCCGCCGCCGCGCGGCTCGCGTACACCCCGAACGCCCACGCCCGCGCGCTGGCCGGCGCGTCGCACCGCAGCGTCGGCGTGATCTGCCACGACGTCACCGACCCCTACTTCGCCGCCGTCGCCGGCGGCGTCATGCGGGTCGCCGCCGACAACGACCTGCTGGTCATGCTCGCCAGCACGTTCCGCGACCCGGAACGCGAGATCGCGTACGTGTCGATGCTGCGCGCCGAACGCGCCCCGGCCATCCTGCTCATCGGCTCCGGCTTCGAGGACCCGCGCTGGGATCGCGCGCTGGCCGCCGAGCTGACGCCCTACCTCGACGGCGGCGGCCGGGTCGCCGTGGTCAGCCGGCACCGCAACCTGAAGGTCGACAGCGTCCTGCCGGAGAACCGGGCCGGGGCCGCCGCGCTGGCCCGCGCGCTGCTCGGCCTCGGGCACCGCCGCTTCGCCGTGCTCTCCGGCCCGTCCGAGCTCACCACCGTCGCCGACCGGTTCGGCGGGTTCCGCGACGAGCTGGCCGCCGCCGGCGTGACGCTGTCCCCGGCGGCGGTGGCCGAGGCGGAGTTCACCCGTGACGGCGGCTACCAGGCGATGACCGAGCTGCTCGGCCGTGGCCTCGACGCCACCTGCGTGTTCGCGCTCACCGACGTGATGGCCGTCGGCGCGTACGCGGCGCTGCGCGACCACGGGCTGTCCGTGCCCGGCGACATCTCGGTGGCCGGCTTCGACGACATCCCGATCGTCCGCGACCTCACCCCACCGCTGACCACAGTGGCGCTGCCGCTGCGCCAGCTCGGCGAGAAGGCGATGGAGCTGGCGCTCACCGAGAACCCGGGCCGCCGCCGGCGGATCACCCGCCTGCCCGCAGAGGTGGTGCTGCGGGCCAGCACCGCGCCGGCCCGCGCCTGAACCCGGCCGGTAGGGTGCCGTCATGATCGAGGACGCCCCGTGCCGCTGACGAACCCCTGGCTGACCGGGCCGGCGCCGACGAGGAAGCTGGACCGGGACCGCCTCGCCGAACGCATCCTCAACCTGCTGTCGTCGCAGAACATGTGCGTGCTCGCCACAGTCGGGCCGGACGGCCCGCTGGCCACGCCGGTGCGCTACTACCCGCTGGGCTTCACGCTGATGTTCACCGCCGCGCCGCGCTCGCCGAAGATGCGCAACATCGCCGCCGACCCGCGCGTGTCGGTAGGCGTCTTCGCGCCGCTGGTCGGCCTGGCCAGCAGCCGCGGCGCGCAGGTGTTCGGCACCGCCCGGGTGCTCGGCCCGGAGCATCCGGACCGGGCCCACCACTGGGCCGCGTTCCGCTGGGAGAGCGAACACGCCGAGCGCGGCCGGTCACTGGCCGAGCCGCCCGAGGACCCGCTCGTCGTGATCGAGGCCGACCGGATCGTCTACACCGAACACTGGCTGCGCCGCGAGGGCTACGCCCCACGTCAGCACTGGCACCGCTGACTCCGCCCGCCGGACCGGTCCCGCTACGGACCGACGGGGGAGCGGGTGGCGCGCAGCAGATTGCCGGCCAGCCGCAGGTCCGCGCCCTCGACCCGGGCCAGCACGTCGATCCGCTCCACCGTGACAGGTGACCACAGTGGCTCCGGGAACGCCGCGCGCAGGGCGTCGGCGTCCAGACCCCAGCCCTGGCCCGCCTCCGGCGACACCGCCAGCACGAACACCGCCCCGCCGGGCGCGGTCAGGCGCGGCAGCAGCGCCAGGTAGTCGCGTACGGCGGCGCCCCGCCGGTCCAGCGAGTGCAGCAGCCCGGAGTCGAACACCGAGTCGTACGGCACCGGCGGCACCGGGATCGCCGTGGCGTCGCACACCTCGAAACGCGCCGGCAGTCCCGCCGCGGCGGCCTTGGACCGGGCCTGGCCGATCGCCACCGGCGAGATGTCGACGCCTGTCACGTCGAGGCCGCGGCGGGCCAGCGCGAGCGCCAACTCCCCGGTGCCGCAGCCGACGTCGAGCACGCGCGGCCCGCGTACCCCGGTGTCGAGGACCGCGGCGAGCGCCGGCTGCGGACCGCCGATCTCCCACGGCGGCCGTTCGGTGTCCCGGTAGAGGCGGTCGTAGTGGACGTCGTCCGGCTCGTCGGTCATCGCGTACCCCCTCGGTCGGCGCGGCCACCCCCGAGCGTGTCACGCCCGGCGGCCGTCCGTGCCCCGCCGGGGGTCAGAACCGCAGGCGGCGCAGGTAGCGGTAGCCGACCTCAGCGGTCCGTTGCGGCGTCACGTCCGGCGTGTCGTTCTCCACGATGTACTCCAGCACCTGGTGCCCACGGAAGATCCGGGCGAAGTCGATCATCCCGGTGCCCAGGTCGGCCATGTCGCCGGTGGCCGGGTCGCGGTCCTTGACGTGGTACTGCAGGACCCGCTGCGGCGCCGAGCGGATCACGTCGAGCGTGAAGCCCTCCGGGTCGGCGACGCCCTCGCCGGAGGTGATGCCGCCGGTGACCGCCCAGTAGATGTCGATCTCCAGGTGCACCAGTCGCGGGTCGAGTTCCTCGGTCAGCACGTCCCACGGCCGCCGGCCGTTGCCGAAGTCGATGGTGAACTCGTGCGCGTGGTTGTGGTAGCCGTACCGCAGGCCCGCCTTGCGCGCCGCGGCGGCCTCGACGTTCATCTGCTCCGCCCAGCGCTTCCAGTCGTCCTCGCGGTCGGAGTTCAGGTACGGCACCACCATGAACCGCTGGCCCAGCGTACGGGCGTTCGCGATCTTCTGGTCCAGCGCGGCGGCGTCGGCGGCGATGCCGTCGTGGCTGGAGCTGGCCTTGATGCCGATGCCGTCCAGGAAGCGGCGCAACTCCCGGGCGGTACGGCCGAAGTAGCCGAGCGCCAGCTCGACCCGGGGGTAGCCGATGCGGGCCAGGTGCGCCAGCGTCGCGTCGTAGCCGGGGGAGCCGTTGAGCGCGTCGCGGACCGTCCAGAGCTGGAGGCTGATCAACTCCTTCGGCACCGGGCGCCGGCCGTGGTGGTGTCCGCCGGCCTGGGCGGCCGTCGCGCCGAGCCCGGTGGCGAGCCCGATCCCGGCGAGCGCCGCCAGGGAGCCGCGCAGCAGGCCACGCCGGTCAAGTGACTGTTGCAGCGCGGCGTGTCCGTCATGTCCGTAGCACATGGTCGCACTCCTTCGTCGCCTGTGCGCTGACGCTACAAAAGCTATGTCGATATGTCTATGGCTTTTGGTGCTCTGAATCGAACTTTCGGTCGATGCTGCAGAAAGTGGGGGGCTGCGTGTCGCCGGTGCCGCGTGGCAGGCTCGGGGAGTGGCCGCATACGACGTCGCCCTCGTCCTGCTCGTCGACCGGACCGGCGCGATCCTCATGCAGCACCGCGACGGCAACGCGCCGGTGTCTCCGTACCAGTGGAGCCTGCCCGGTGGCGGCATCGAACCCGGCGAGACACCGGAGCAGGCCGCCCGGCGCGAGCTACTGGAGGAGACCGGGCTGACCGCCGGGGAGCTGCACCTGCTGTGGAGCGGTCCCCGCCCGCACGAGGACGGCTTTGCCCACACGGTCACCGTGTACGTCTTCCGTGGCACCACCGACGCGCGCCAGGAGGACGTGGTGCTCGGCGAGGGACAGGCGATGGTCTTCGTGCCCCGCGACGAGGTGCTCGACCGCGACCTGGCGGTGAGCGCGGCGAAGGTGCTGCCGCTGCACCTCGCGGAGACCGCCTAACGCCCGGTCAGCGCCCCGGCCAGCACGCCGGCGAACCGGGGGAGCAGCTCGTCGTCCGGCAGATGGTGCGGGTTGATCTCGGTGACCGACAACCCGGCGAACTTCGGGCTCGCCACCAGCTCCGCCAGCGTCGCCGCCGCCTCGCCCAGGCTCAGCCCGGACGGCTCCGGCACGTCCGCCAGCGGCGCGTCCACGAAACGCAGCACGTCCACGTCGAAGTGCACCACGAACGTCTCGGCCGCGCCCTCGGCCACCGCCCGGGCCCGGCGCGCCGCCGCCCGCGCGTCGGCGTGCACCTCGTCGGCGGGCACGTACGCCAGCCCCAGTTCCGCCACCAGATCCCGCTCGTGGTCACCCCGGGGCAGCGAGTCCCCGTACACCACCACCCGCTGCGGGGACAGCAGCGGTGCCACCGGCCCGACGCCCGCCACCTCGGGCAGTGTCCCCGGCAGGCCCAGCATGTGGGCCAGCCCCATCGCATCCAGGTTGCCGTTCGCGCGGGTCTCCGGCGTGTAGAGATCCGGGCCGCCGTCCACGTACACCAGCGCGGGCGACAGCCCGGCCCGCGCGCACCCGGCGACCAGGCCGACAGTCACGGTGCAGTCGCCGCCGAGCACCAGCGGCACGCGGCCCCGGCCCAGCGCGCCCGCGACCCGGTCGGCCACCGCCGACGCGACGGCGGCCACCGCGCCCGCGTTCTGCCCCCTCGGGTACGCCGGATCGGGCCGCCACCGGAAGCCCGGCACGTCACCGCAGTCCTCGGCGTCCGCCCCGTCGCGCAGCAGGTCGAGCAGGCCGGCGGCGCGCAGGGCGGCCGGGGCGCGCTCGACACCCGGGGTGTGCGCGCCGGCGCTCGACGGCGCGCCGACGACCGTCCACTGACGATGATCCATCGCTCCACCCTAACCGCGTGTTTCAGCGCAGCACGAGCAGATCGAGGGCGTCGACGACCGGACCGTCGACCGTCCTTGCTGCCTCGCGTAGCCGCTGGATGCCGGCGGCGTACTCCGCATCGGTGATGAGCTGAAGCGGCGTGTGCGCCTCCCGGCGCAGGCCGGCCGCCGCCTCCCGCAGCGAGGGTGCGGTGACCTGCGGGACCGCCTCGACCGCCGCGGTGGCGAAGCCGGCGGCGGCGAAGGCGGCCCCGACGTCGGCGATGCTCGGGTACGTGTCCAGCACGCGGACCGCCTCCGGGAAGTAGTCGAACAGCGTGATCGCCTCGTGCCTACCGGCGAACGCGGACCGGATGAGCACCGGGGCGCCGGGACGCAGCACCCGGCGCAGCTCGCGTGCCGTCGCGGCCAGGTCGGGCACGTGGTGGATGACCGTGGACAGCCAGGCGCCGTCGACACTGCCGCCGGCCAGAGGGAGGTGCCCGGCGTCGCCTGCGACGAGCGGCGCGAACACACAGCGGGCGCGCATCGCCGCCGACGGCTCGACGGCGACCACCTCGACGCCGGGAAACCAGTCGATGAACGCGCGTGCCCAGCTACCCGTCCCGGCACCCAGGTCGAGCAGTCGCATCCCGGAGCGCGGGGTGAGATGCCGGGCGACGGCGGCCCGCCAGGCCGTGAGACCGTCGTCGGTGAGGTGCCGGGTCTCGGCGAACGCCTCGGCGTCAGCGTCGTGGTACGCAATGCGGGCCATACTCGACAGCCAACTCCCCGGCGGGCCGCCGAGGCAAGACACTGTGACGGATCGGGCTCGGCTTCGGAGAGGGGCAGGGGTGCGATATCGGATCCACTTCGAGGCCGAGCTGCCGGCGGACGCCCTCCGCCGGTTCCTGCTGACGGAGTACGGCGTCGCGCCGGAGAGCGTGTACGTCGGTCGGGTCGAGGACCGCGCCGTGGACGATCCGCGCCCGGTGGCGATGCTGACGCCGCCCGACGCGGACGAGGGATTCGGCTGGATCCTCACCGGCGATACCGAACTGGCCGCCGCCACCGACCACGGCGAGCGTGAACTCGCGGTCACCCTCGCCCGCGAGTTCGGCGTACGGGCGCTCGTCGACGACGGCGGCATCCACCCCGACCGGTGGCTGCTGGTCAGCACCGACGGCAGCAGCGGCCGGGTGCTGACCGACTCCGACGCCGCCGCCGACGGGGACCTGCGGATGGTGCACGCGCTCGAACCGATCAGCGGGGAGCCGCAGCTCGCCGTCGTACCGCCGCCGGACTGGGCCCGCGACTGGTGACCTGGCGGGTCCACCGTCCGGTCGCGTACCCGCTGCCACCCGTGCGGCGCCCCCGCCTGGTGCCGGTCGCGGCGACGACTGGCGTGGGCCTCGCCGTCCACCGGACGGGCAGGCCGTGGCCGGGTGACGGATCGGGTTGCGGGGGACGGATGGTGCCATGTTCCTCGGCGAGCCGGACGGCGTTGTCGAGGAGTTGCCCGGCCGAGGCGAGCCGGCCGTAGTGAGCCGCGGCGAGCGCGAGCGTGACCGCGTCGCCGACGCGCCGGCACGGCGGGCAGGCGATGTGGACGACGCACCGGCGAAGCGGAAGCGCGCGCTCGTGCAGGGCAGCGGGGAGCAGGCTCAGGGCGTGGCGGAACTCGTCGGGTCGCATCGTTCCTCCTGGGTGGTCGATGGCGCGGCGGCAGGCAGGGGTGACCGGCCCGGCGGGTGCGCGGAGCGCCGGGCGGTCGGATCCGGAAGCGGTGCCGGTCAGGCGGGTGGGATGGCAACGACCTCGACGTCGACGCCCTCCGTGCGCAGCGTCTTCACCGCCTGGTAGAGCGCTACCTGCGCGAACGTGAACAGCGAGTCCACGGTGACGGTGCGGCCGGCACTCAGGGCGATGGCATAGACCATCGTGCGCGGGCGGAAGTCCTCGGGCAGGTCCGGCCCGCCCGGCTGCGCGCGCACCAGGTCGCGGAACCGGTTACGCGCCTGGTTGTCGTAGCGCAACGCGTCGAACGACGTGACGCCCTGCGCGAAGAGGTGACTGAGCGGCGAGCTGCCCGATGCCCGCTTGACGTGGATCAGCTCACCGTTCGGCCCGAGCAGGTCGCACGCCTCGATCCCCCGGGGATGCTGCCGGGTGCGGAGGAGCTTCTTGTCCAGCAGCACCAGGCCCGGGTGCTTCTCGGCGGCCTCGCGGTTGTAGCAGTCCTCGTTCGCCAGCTCCTCTGTCCACGGCGGCAACACGACGCTGGCCGGCCGGTTCAGGATGCGGGTCACCTCCTGGCGCAGGAACTCGCGGTGGCGGTCGCCGATCTCGTACCACTGCCCCTCGTGCAGCAGCATGTGGCTGCCGCCGACGGCGACCTCGGCGGTGATCCACCGGGACACCGGCGTCGATGCCATCTCCTCGGTACCGGCGGCGTCGGCGTAGAGCGTCAGCGTGCCATTGCGCAGCCCGGTCCACCGGTCACCGTCGAGGGCGTGGACGGTGTGCGACAGGACGGTCGACAGGTCCAGGTCCGTGGTCAGGATCGGGCGTCGCCCGGACCGGGGCACGCGAACCCGGTACGAACCGACGTGCTCGACGTCGGCCACCAGGCTGCCCGGCACCGCCACGCCGAGATCCGGAGGGTCGGGCAGGCCCAGCCGCCGGTCGAGAACCTCGGTCAGCGCCGCTTGCCGGGGGTCGTTGGAGCGCAGAGGCCGGATCTGCTCGATGAACTCCAGGTCGGCGAGCGGCGACTCCTGCCGGCACACCCGGTCGATCTCCCGCAGATCGGCGAGCAGCCGCTCGGGGGAGACGCCGAGAGGGATGCGCAGCGCGTCGCTGCCTTCGACCCTCACCGCAGCGCGCGCACCCTGGCACGCGGTCAGGTTCGGGTTGTTGACGCGGCCGCACACCTGGCCGACGATCTCTCCCCACTTGTCGATGCCGTACCTCCAGATGGGCTGGCCACCCGGAACCATGCTGCGGTCCACCCGGCCGCTGGCACCCACCACCCGGCGGCGAACCTGGCGGATGTCAGCGGGCTGAAGCGTCCGCACGGCGAAGGAGACGCCGAACGTCGGGTCCACCTTCTCCGGCTCGATCATGAACCGGCCCAGGGTGCCGAAGGTCAGGGCGTATGCCCGGTCGTCCACCGCCAGCAGCAGGGCGCCGCCGCCGCTGCTGTAGCCGATGGTCACGTCCGCCCCGACCAGGCCGGACAGGACGCCGCACCACTCGGCCCGGTCGCGGGGCGCGCTGCCGTGCACCAGCAGCGCCGGTGCGTCGAGGACCCGGTGCGGGGTGGGCTCGAAGCCGTGCCGCCGCAGGTAGCCCAGGTTGAGCGCGGCGCATAGGCCGTCGTCGGTGGCCGGAACGGTGAGCCGGTAGACAGTCGTCGGGTAGGTGCCGGGCGGCGACTGGCGGTCGCGGCCGTCGTCCGGGTTGTTCGCACTGCGCATGTCGATCTCCTCGCGTAGAGAATCGGGCTGGCGGTGGTGCGGTGGGATAGCGCCGGGGCGGGGTTCGCGGATCCCGCCCCGGCCGGCGCAGGCCAGCTCAGCTCAGGGAGACGGTGACGCCGCCGGAGAACGGCGAGTCGTGCAGCTCGAGCTTGGCGAGCTTGACGTTCTTCGGGATGTCGAAGACGACCACGCCGGTGACCTGGTTGCCGGGGTTGATGTCGTTGAGGAACGTCTCGGCGTTCTTGTTGGCGTAGATGGCGGCCGAGCCGTCGGCGGAGTACTCGGTGCCGTTGGCGGCGTACGCCTTCTGGCTGCTGCCGTCGAACATCTGCGATTCCTTGCCGATGTTCTTCACGTAGAGCGTGACCAGGCAGAACTGGCCCTGCGCCTTGGCACCGAACGCCGACGAGCCGACCTTGCTGACGCCGCACTTGGCGGACTTGACGGTGAACTCGAACTTGCCGTCACGGGCCGGCTGGCCGATCTTCGCGTTCTTCGGCTTGTCGTCGCTCTTGCCCGTGTCGGCCTTGCCGCCGTCGGTGTCGCCGGCGGTCGCCTCGGTGCCGGTCTCCGCCTTGCTGCCGGTGGTGTCGTCGGTGGTGCCGGCACCGCAGCCCAGGGCGACGAGGGCGCCGGCGATCAGGGCGAGCGTGGTGGTCTTGCGCATCGTTTTCCTCCTGCTGTGAACGTGGCGGCGTCAATAAGAGCATCATCTGTGAACGCTGTCAACAAGCACGATGCTTGACAGGTGTGACACACTCCGAACGTGCAGGAGACACCGACAATCACCGCAGCGGAGATCGCCCGGCTCGCCGGTGTCGGCCGGGCCGCCGTCAGCAACTGGCGCAAACGACACGGGGACTTCCCCGAGCCAGTCGGCGGCAGCGCCACCAGTCCCGAGTTCGACCTCGCCCAGGTCGAGCGCTGGCTGCACGCCCAGGGCAAACTCCCGGCACTCACCACCGCCGACCGGCTCTGGCGACACCTCGCCGCAGCCGGCACCTCACCGGCCGCCGGGCTCGCCGCCGTCGGCGCCCGGCTTCTCACCCGGCAACGCGGCCAACGCCCTGCCCGTCCCGCAGACCCGCAGCTGAAGGCGCTGGCACCGGACATCGATGCGCTCGCCGACGAACTCGGCCCACAAGGCGCTTTCGACGCGCTCTGGCAGTGCTTCTCCGCCCCCGGCCCGGCCCGCCCGCACGCCACCCCCGACGACATCGCCGACCTGATGGCCGGGCTCGCCGCCGTAGCCGGCGGCTCCGTCCTCGACCCCGCTGCCGGCACCGGCGCCACCCTGCGGGCCGCCGTCCGCGCCGGCTGCACCTCCGCGTACGGACAGGAACTCGATCCCGACCTCGCCCGGCTGGCCGGGCTGTGGCTGGCGCTGCGCGACGTATCGGGCGAGGTGAGCACCGGCGACTCGCTGCGCGCCGACGACTACTCCGGACGCACGTTCGACGCGGTCGTCTGCCACCCACCCTTCGGCGCCAGCAACTGGGGCGACGAGGAACTCGGCCACGACCCCCGCTGGATCGTCGGCACGACCCCACGTACCGAACCGGAGCTGGCCTGGGTCCAGCACGCGCTGGCCCACCTGCGGCCCGGCGGCCACGCCGTACTCCTCATGCCGCCCGCCGTGGCCGGCCGTCGCCCCGGCCGCCGCATCCGCGCCGAACTGCTGCGCCGCGGCGCGCTGCGCGCTGTCATCGCGCTGCCACCGGGGGCAGCCGCGCCGCACGGCGTACCCCTGCACCTGTGGGTGCTGCGCCGCCCACCGGCCGACGCGCCCCCACCGGCGCGGACGCTGCTCATCGACGCCGCCACCGGCGACCACACTCGGATCCTCGACACCTGGCGGTTCTTCGCCAACGACGGCGAGATCGACGAGCCCGGCTACGCCCGGGCCGTCCCGGTCATCGAACTGCTCGACGAGGAGATCGACCTCACCCCCGCGCGTCGCCAGCCCGCCGTCGCGGGCGAGGCGACAGGCGAACATCTGGTACGCACACGGGAGCGCCTCGCCGCCGTCGTCGCCGACCTGCCCACGCTGATGCCGGAGGTCACGCCCGCAGTCGACGAGGGGCAGGGGGAGTTTCTCACGGTCGGCGAGCTGGTCCGGGCCAGCGCGTTGCAGCTTCTGGGGCCAATCCGAGGCGCTGCCTCCGGCGAAGACGGTGGGCCGGCCGGTGACGGGAGGCCAGTGCTGACCGTGCCGGACGTGCTCGGCGGCGGCGAACCCTCGGGCCGCGACGACGGGCGGCTCGGGCAGGAGATCGCCCTGGCCGCCGGGGACGTGGTGGTGCCGATGATCGCGCGGCAGCTCACCGCGCTGGTGGTGTCAACGGAGGGCGCGCTGTTGGGGCGCAACCTGTATCTGTTGCGGCCCAATCCCGCCGCGTTGGATTCATGGTTCCTTGCGGGCCAACTTCGTACGTCGACGAACGAGCGGCAGGCGTCGAGCTTGTCGGGGTCGCTGCGCTTCGACGTGCGGCGGGCGCAGGTGCGGCGGGTGTCGCGGGAGGAACAAGAGGCTTACGGGGAGGCGTTCCGGCGGCTGCACGCGTTCGAGTCGGCAATCCGACAGGCCGCCTCACTGGGCGCGGAACTGGCCCAGTTGACTGCGGACGGACTGGCTCAGGGCGGGCTCGTACCGGCGGCACGACGTCCGTACCAGCGGAAATCGCCGAAGGGGCACTAGCTCCTTGATCGAACAACGTTGTACGGTCGTGCGTCCGCCGGGCTCCGACCCGACGGGTGGCAGTTCGGTTGGGTGTCATCGTGAGGGGGCGGGATGACGCTGGGCACCATCGGCGGCTTCGAGTTGGTCAAGCCGCTGGGCTCGGGCGGGATGGGTGAGGTGTTCTTCGCCGTGTCCCCGACCGCCGACCGTGTCGCGCTCAAGGTGATCCGGAAGCACCTGATCGAGGAGCCGACGATCCGGGACCGATTCGCCGCCGAGGTCGACAGTCTCAAGCTGGTGTTCGGCACGCGGATCGCCCGCCTGGAGAACGCCGACCCCTACGGCGACCCGGCGTGGCTGGCGGTGGAGTACGTGCCCGGCGCGACGCTGCGGCAGCACGTCGACGCCCGCGGACCTCTTCCGTTGCCGCTTGCCGCCATGGTGGGGGCGATGCTCGCCGACGGGTTGGGCAAGGTGCATCAGGCCGGCCTGCTCCACCGCGATCTCAAGCCGCAGAACATCATCCTCGGTCCCGACGGTCCGAAGCTCATCGACTTCGGGCTGGCGATCCTGATCGATCGCAGCGACTATCTGACCGAGCCGGGCGCCCTGGTCGGCACGCCCGCCTACATGTCGCCGGAGCAGGTACGCGGTGAGCGGGAGCTGACCGCGGCGGTGGACGTCTACGGGCTGGCGGCGACGCTGGTGTTCGCCCTGACCGGCCACGGCCTCTACCCGCCGACCAACTCGTGGAACCTGCTGCTGCGCATCACCGAACCCAGCGACCTGCCCGACCTGTCGGGCGTGCCCGCGGAGCTGACGCCGTTGCTCGGCGCGATGCTGGCCCACGACCCGGACGCCCGGCCCGGGTTGGACGACGCTGGCGCCCGCTTGCTCGCCGTCGCCACAGCGAGCAGCGGCAAGACGGCGTCCGGCCTGCGCCAGGAGGTCGCCGGCCTGACCTATGACGGGGACACCGAACTGCTCGTCCCAGTGGATCTGCAGGATCCCCAGCGGGACCCGGAGGACACCTCGGCCGAGCCCGAGGACGACACAGTGCCGGTGCCGGACCCGAAGCCCACCGTGGTCGACCCGGAGCGCCAGAAGGATTCCGGCCCCGACGTCACATGGCTGGTCGAGAAGATCCGCCGCCAGTACGCCCGACGCTCGACCCTGTAGGAAGGCTCCACCGATGACCACCTCCCAGGACGCCACCTTCGCCCCGGGCTCCCGCATCGTCGTCCGGGACGAGGAGTGGCTCGTCCGAGGCGTCAAGACCGGCACCGCCGACGGCACCATGATCAAGGCGGTCGGAGTGTCGGAATTCGTCCAGGACGTCGAGGCGACATTCTTCACCGGCCTCGAGGACATCACACCGCTGGATCCCGAGCAGACGGAACTCGTCGTGGACACCTCGTCGCGGTTCCGGCAGAGCCGGCTGTTCCTGGAGGCCGTGCTGCGACGTACGCCACTGCCGCGCACCGAACGCGGCCTCGCCCTCGCCGACCGGTTCCTGCTCGATCCGCTCACCTACCAGCAGCGCCCGGTCGAGCTGGCGCTTTCGGGCCTGCGACCGCGCATCCTGCTCGCCGACGTGGTCGGCCTCGGCAAGACCCTGGAGATCGGGCTGATCCTCGCCGAGTTGATCCGCCGGGGCCGAGGTGACCGGATCCTGGTGGTGTCACCGCAGCAGGTGCTGGAACAGTTCCAGCGCGAGTTGTGGACCCGCTTCGCGATTCCCCTGGTGCGGCTCGACTCGACCGGAATCCAGCGCATCCAGCAGGAGATCCCGGCCGGGCGGAATCCGTTCACCTACTTCAAGCGCGCCATCATCTCCGTCGACACCCTCAAGGACGCCGGCCAGTTCGGCCACCACCTCGACGCCACCACCTGGGACGTCGTAGTCATCGACGAGTCGCACAACCTCATCAACAAGGGCACCAAGCGCAACGAGCTGGCCCGGCGGCTCGCCGCGAAGACAGATGCCCTGCTGCTCGCCAGCGCCACTCCGCACAACGGTGACAAGGAGTCGTTCGCGCAGCTCATCTCGCTGCTCGACCCGGCCGCGATCGCGAACGAGAAGCAGTACGAGGCGAAGGACATCGCCCACCTCTACCTCCGTCGTACCAAGATCAGCCCGGAGGTGCGGGACCAGATCGGCGACCGCTGGGCCGACCGGGGCCCGTCCCGGGCGGTGTACTGCACGGCAGGCCCGATCGAGGAGCAGATCTTCGACGAGCTGACCGACGTGTGGCTGGCCGGCAAGTGGAGCGACGAGGCGGTCACCGGGCAGCACCGGCTCTTCCCGTACACGTTGTTGAAGTCTTTCCTCTCCTCGCACCGGGCGCTGCACGAGACGGTGACCAACCGGCGCAAGAAGGCCACCGGCGCCGAGCGCGCGGCGCTGGACCGGCTCGCGGAGCTGACCTCGGCGATGACTGACCAAGACTCCAGCAAACTCGCAAAACTCGTGGAGGAGTTGAAGAAGATCGGCGTGGGCAGGGGCAGCGACACCAGGGCGGTGGTGTTCTCCGAGCGCGTTCCCACCATCAAGTGGCTGGCCGAGACGGTCCCGGGCATGCTCGGCCTCAAGCCGAACGCGGTGCGGGTGCTGCACGGCGGCGTCGCCGACCAGGACGAACAGCGCATCCTCCAGGAGTTCGAACTGGCCGGCAGCGACGTGCGGCTGCTGTTCACCGGCGATGTCGCCTCCGAGGGCGTCAACCTGCACCAGCAGTGCCACCACCTGATCCACTACGACATCCCGTGGAGCCTGATCCGGATCGAGCAGCGCAACGGCCGCATCGACAGGTACGGGCAGAAGCACCAGCCGCAGTTCCGGGCGCTCATCCTCACCTCGGAGCGGGACGACGCCAAGGACGACCGGACGGTCTCCGAGAAGCTGCTCGACCGGGAAGCGGTGGCCCATCGCAGCCTGGGCAGCGTCGAAGCCGCAACTGGTCTCTACGACGCCAAGGCCGAGGAGGACCGGCTGGTCCGCGACCTGCTGGCCGGCAAGAGCGTCGACGAGTCCTACGAGGCCGCCCACGCCGAGATCGACGTGATGGCCGACCTCTTCGGCGACGTCGGCACCGCCCCCGTCATGACGGACGTTGCCGTGGCCCGGGTACCGAAGCTCTTCGACTCCACCGAGGACTTCGTCGACGCGGCGCTGCGGGAGATCTACGAGGACCGGCCCGAGGACCACATCGACCTGCGCCGGGAGGACGAGTTGCTCACGTTCCTCGCCCCCGACGACCTGGTGCACCGGCTCACCGACCTGCCCCGCTCCTACCTGCGCGCCCACCGTGAGGGCGAGGACCTGCGGCTGAAGGTCACCTTCGACCGCACACTCGCCCAGCGCAAGCTCGACCAGGCCCGGCAGAGCAAGACCCCGATGTGGCCGGAGATCGCCTTCCTCAGCGACGTCCACCCGATGGTCGACTGGCTCGTCGACAAGGTGCTCATCCGGCTCGGCCGCCAGCAGGCCCCGGTGCTCACCGCCGACGTGACCGCGCCGACCTACCTGATCCAGGGCGTCTACGCCAACCGCCTCGGCCAGCCCACAGTGGTGCAGTGGATGGCCGTCTCCGGCCTGCCCGCTGCGCCGGAGATCCGGCCGATGGACGAGGTGCTGCGCGAGGCCAACGTCGGCCCGTCCATGGTCAACCGCGCAGAGGCACTGGCGCTCGACCCGTTCCGCCAGCTCCTACCGCAGGCCGTCGCGGCAGCCCGCCGGCACCTTGAGGCCGAACGCGCCGAGTGGGACGCGGCGAACGCCGAACCGTTGGAGCACTACCGGCGGCGGCTGCAGACCTTCGAGCAGGCCAGCATCTTCGACGAACTGCCCGCCTCGCACCGTGCGAAGCGCCGTGAGCGGGCGCGGAACACCGTCGCCGAGCAGCACGATCTGCTCGACCGTCTGGAAACCGCTGGTGATCCGTTGCTGCGGGTCCTCGCCGTCCTCGTCCCGTCCCCGGAGAGTGCCGCATGAGCTTCGAAGCGCTGACCAACCGCGGCGAGTACCTTTCCGCCCACTACCTCGCCGAGATCCTGCCCACCACCCTGAAGGGTGGCCTGCTCAAGCAGTGGGCCGAGCGGGAGAAGGCGGGCGACCAGACGCCGCGCACCGGGCTGCGGGGCCTGCGCCGCCCCTACTTCGACGCGAAGACGGAGCTGGCCGACGACGACTTCTTCGACCCCGAGCGGCTGCGCAAGCTGCATCAGGAGCTGCTGAAAGCGCTCGGCTTCGAGCCGCAGCCGCAGACCATCACCGTCGAGCGCGCCGGCCAGGAGCATCAGATCACTGTCGCGCACGCGGAACTCACCTCCGCGCACGGCATCGTCGCGCTCGACTGCGGCTGGGCCGTCGACGCCGAGGCCGCGCAGGACCCGGACGACGCCGGCCGCCTGCTCGCCCCGGTCACCCTGAGCGGCACCGAGACGATTGACACCGGTGCGAAGCTCGCGTCGTGGCTCTTCGCCGCCGACGACCCGAAACCCCGGTACGTCCTGATCCTCAGCGGCGGCGTGGTGACCCTCGCCGACCGCACCGCCTGGGGTGAGGGCCGCTACCTGGCCGTCAGCCTGGACACCGCCTACGCCCGCAACGATGACCGGGAGTACGACGTCGTCGCCGCGCTGTTCGGCGCCGACTCGCTGCGCCCGCCCGCCGAGGGCGGCACCGAACCCCTCGCCGACCTGGTCGCCGGCTCCCGCCAGCACGCTGTCGGCGTCTCCGGTGAACTCCGCGAAGGTCTCAAGGTCTCCGTCGAACTCATCGCCAACGAGGTGCTCGACCGCATCCGGCAGGCCGGCTACCAGCCGCAGGACGTGATGGAGCTCGACGAACTGGCCAGGGCACTCGGGCGGGAGGCGTTGCGCTACCTCTACCGGATCCTGTTCCTGCTCTACGCCGAAGCCCGGCCCGAACTGGGCGTCCTGCCGGTCAACGACCGCGAGTACGTCGAGGGCTACAGCCTGGCCCGCATTGGCGACCTCGTCTCCCGCAAGCTCGCCCCCTCGGCCGAGGGCGGCTTCCACCTGTACGAGTCGCTCGACCTGCTGTTCCGTATGGTCAACGACGGCCACCGGCCGCGTGCCGGTGCAGAGGTCGACGACAAGGCCAGCGAGGGCGAGGGCCTGCGCTTCGAGCCGATGAAGTCGGACCTGTTCCTGCCGGAGAAGACCAAGCTCATCGGCCGACTCCTTGCGCCGGACAGCGACGACGAGGACGACCCGGACGCGGCGACCATCGACACGCGGCTACGTAACAAGGTCCTCTACCAGGTGCTGCGTCGGCTGATGCTCACCAAGGGCGCGAAGAGGCGCCGGGGTGGCTTCATCTCGTACGCCCAGCTCGGCATCAACCAGCTCGGTGCCGTGTACGAGGGCCTGATGTCCTACACCGGTTTCGTCGCCACCGAGCAGCTCTACGAGGTCGCCAAGAACGGCGACCCGAAGGACGGCTCGTGGATGATCCCCGCCTCCAAGGCCGACGAGTACGACGACAACGTCTTCGTCTACAAGGAGGACCCGTACACGGGCGTACGGAGCCGGGTCAGCTACGCCCCCGGCGCATTCGTCTACCGTCTCGCCGGCCGGGACCGGCAGACCAGCGCCTCCTACTACACCCCGCAGTCGCTGACCGAGGTCACCGTCCAGCTCGCCCTGAAGTACCGCCTCGACCAGGACGGCACGGTCACGCCGGCGCGGGAGCTGCTGGACTGGACGATCTGCGAGCCGGCGCTCGGCTCCGGCGCGTTCCTCAACGAGGCGATCAACCAGGTCGCCGCCGAATACCTGCGCCGCCGCGCCCGCGAGCTGAAGGTCGACCTGGACCCGGAGCAGTACCACCTCGAACTCCAGCGGGTGAAGGCGTACATCGCGCTGCACAACAGCTACGGCGTCGACCTCAACCGCACCGCCGTCGAGCTGGCCGAAGTCTCACTCTGGCTGAACGTCATGCACGCCGGCCTCCAGGCGCCCTGGTTCGGTCTGCACCTGCAACGCGGCAACTCGCTCATCGGCTGCGGACGCAAGGCCTACGAACCGAAGCAGCTCGCCGACAAGTCCTGGCTCACCACCGCCCCGGCGGAGAAGCCGTTCCGGGACGGACCGATCGACGAGGGCGCCATCCACCACTTCCTGCTCCCCGCCGACGGCTGGGGTGCGGTCGCGGGGGAGAAGGAGGCCCGCGAGCTGGCGCCGGCCGAGACCGCCAAGCTCAAAGCCTGGCGTACGGCGATGAAGCGCGTGCCGTCCGCCAAGGGAAAGAACTCGCAGGTCAAACGGTTGCAGGCGCTGGCCCGGAGGGTCGAGTTCCTGTGGGGGCTGGTGCAGCAGCGGCTCGCCATCTCCGAGCGGGAGATCCGCCGTGACATCACCGTTTGGGGCGCCGACGACCTGCCGCCGGTGACCGGGGCGGTGCCCCGGGAGAAGATCCTCGCCGACCTGACCGCGCCCGGCACGCCGTACTGGCGGCTCAAGGCGCTGATGGACGTGTGGTGCGCGCTGTGGTTCTGGCCGCTCGACAAGGTCGGCCTGCTCGACGGCTCGGACCCGGCGGCGTACCCGGCCGCGCCCGTCCAGGTGTCGCACGTCAAGGACGTTCCGGCGTACGAGGAGCAGGTGGTCTACGAGACGCCGGACATCTTCGGCAACGTGGAGCCACGGCAGATGACCCTGCCGACCAAGGCGACCGGTAGCCGCCGGATGACCGTTGCCGAACAGCTCCGCAAGCAGGTGCCGCTGACCAACCTGGACGACTGGCTGACGTTCGCGGAGGCGCTGGTCGGGCGCAGCGACGTGGACGAGAACACCGAACGCTTCTACGGCCGCAAGCTCGACAGCCTGGCCGAGATGAGCGACTTCGAGCAGAAGCTCGACGGCGTGATCGGGGTCGACTCGCCGTGGCTGCTGGCTGACCGCTTCCCTTGGCTGCTGACTGCCGAGCGGATCGCGGAACAGCAGGGCTTCTTCCACTGGGAGTTGACGTTTGCCCAGGCGTTCGCCAGGGGCGGCTTCGACCTCCAGGTCGGCAACCCCCCATGGGTACGGCCGCGTTGGTCAGAAGACGCTGTCCTAGCCGAGCACGATCCGTGGTTTCGACTGGTTGAGCGGGCGCCAGTCGAGGTCTGGCGCGACCGCAAGGCGGCCCTCTTCGAGCGATACTCATCGGCCCGGCAGGACTTCGTTGCCGAGTTGACAGAGAACCTCGGCGTCGTCACCGCCCTTGGTCACGTTGCCGTCTACCCCTTGCTCGCCGGCACTCAGCCAAACCTGTATCGAGCGATGATTTGCCGCGTCTGGTCCCACCTGGCCGAAGGCGGAACGGCGGGTTTGGTTCACCCCGACACGCACTTTGGCGGTACCAAAGAAGGATCGCTTCGGCAGGCTGCCTACCGTCACTTGAGGGTGCATGCGGGCTTCGTCAACGCCGCTAACTGGGCCTTCGCAGATGCTACCCGCAGCACCGAATTCGGCTTGCACATTTATGGGGAGCCAGGGCCAATCAAATTCCGCCATCTAAGCCGACTCTACGCCGCGTCAGTGCTGCCAATGTCGCTCGATCATTCTGGAGACGGACCGGTGCCCGGACAACGGCACCAGGGGGCGTGGGATAACCGACCGCACCGGTCACGTGTGATTGAAGTGGACGAGACGACCCTCGCAGTATGGCAGCGGCTGCGCGGCAGCCAGGGTACGGATCCCGTAACGCAAACCGCACTACTTCAGCCGGTTACAGTCGAAGAAGAGCGGGCCATCAGTGCGCTATCGTCGTCCGGTCGCCGGATATCGGAGTCTGCTCCCCACATCAGCCGAGGATTCGACGAGGCAAACGCAAAGAAGGACGGGTTGATCCGGTGGCGACAGACGGTTCCCGTCCGACTTGATGATCTCGTCTTGCAGGGACCGCATTTCGGTGTTGCTACGCCGTTCGCAAAGGTGCCACGAGTTCCTTGCCGGGCAAGGAGCGACTGGGACCCGGCCGACTTGACCGAACTGAGGTCCGACTTTATACCCCGAACTAACTATGTCATCTCCGGTGCAGGAGCTCACGCGGGAGGTGGTCAGGATGCATGGAATGGCCGTAGCTACACCGCGTACTATCGTCTCGCTTGGCGCCGGATGATTGCATTCGACATCGAGCGCTCGCTGTTTGCCAGCCTGATACCACCAGGGCCTTCGCACGTTCACGCTGTACATAGTATGGCCCTGCGCACCAACATGGAAACGGCATTAGCTGCCGGCGCATTCGCGTCGTTGCCGTTCGACTATCTGCTCCGAATCACCGGCCGAGCCGATTTGCAACCGAGCGAGGTGCGTACGATGCCTGCCCCGCCGCCGGCCGACAATCCGCTCGCTAAGAGTTTGTTGTTGCGAACGCTCCGGCTCAACTGTCTAACGAGCGCGTATGACGGCCTGTGGAGAGAGCTATTCCATACGGACTTCCGACGTGAAGGGTGGGCCGTCAATTGGGAAGGGTTGAAGTCTCTGGGGGATGTAAGAGAGGTGTGGGAGCCGGGGACGCCGCTTCGAACGGAACGAGAGCGTCGTGCTGCCCTGGTCGAAATCGATGCGTTAGTCGCGGTTTGGCTGGGCATTGGGATTGACGAGTTGATCGCGATCCTGCGTTCACGGTACCCAATCCTGACCGAGCGCGAAGAGCAAATGTGGTTTGACGCCGCCGGGCGGAAGATCGCGGCTGACCCGTATGCCTTTGGCCATGGCCAGGAGAAGGGGCATCACCAACAATTGGTAGCGCATTTGGATGATTCCAAGCGAAGCCCAGCTCCAGACGGCTACAATGCGCCATTTTACAAGGCGGATAGAGTTAGTGAGTATCGGCAGGCACATGCTGTGTTCACCAAGCGGCTTCAGGACGCTATGGACACGGGCCGGCAGCCCTCCTGGCCTCCCTCACGGGGTGCGCAAATGAGCTGATCTCGGCTAACCGGAGCCTTGACCGAAGGAGTGGGGCAGTCCATTGAGCAAACCCTCTGTGGCGAATAGGGCCGTTCTAGAGGTCGTGCTGGAAATGGGTGGCGGCTACGTTCTAGTGCCTCGTCTTTGAACGTTGGCCGTGTAATCCGTCGGTTCGGAGGCCGTTTCGGGCAGGCTGTCCCTCTTGCTGTTGGTGGTGTGGGAGGTGATGCCGGGTGGGACGACGCCCGGAAGTGTTCGTGCGGGCGCTGTCGATGGCCGAAGGCCAGCGGCTGCAGAAGATGACGCGGACCGCGAAGAACCCGGTCAAGCTGCGTCGGGCGATCGTCGTTCTGATGTCTGGCCAGGGCCAGCCGGCGCCCGACATCGCGTACCTGATCAAGGCCACCGAGGACTACGTCCGCGACGTGATCCACGCGTTCAACGAGCGGGGGTTCGACGCGCTGGACCCAAAATGGAGAGGGGGCACACCGAACAAGATCAATGAGCAGACCCGCGACTGGATCTGCGTGATCGCCCGGTGTGACCCCCGCTTCCTCGGCCAGCCGTTCTCGACCTGGTCGCTGTCCAAGCTGCGTGCCTACCTGATCGCCACCGGCCAGGTGGACACGGTCAGCATCGAGACCGTCCGGCGGATCCTGCACGAACGCGGCGTCACCTGGCAGACGTCGAAGACGTGGAAGGCCAGCAACGACCCGGACTTCACCGCCAAGATGCGTCGGGTCCTCGACCTCTACGACCATCCACCGGCCGGCGGCCGGGTCATCTGCGTCGACGAGTTCGGGCCGCTGAACCTGCAGCCCCGGCCGGGCAAAGCCTGAACACCGCAGGGCAAACCGGTCCGACTCCGGGCGACTTACCACCGTGACCACGGTGTCCGGCATATGATCGCCAGCCTCGACCTGGCCACCGGAAGAATCCACTACCGGATCCGGAACCGGAAACGATCGAGCGAGTTCCTCGACTTCCTCAAGAGCCTGCGGCGCCGCTGGCCAGGACAGACGCTGCACCTGATCCTGGACAACTTCTCCCCGCACAAGCACCCCACCGTCCGGGCCTGGTGCCAGGCCAACGACGTTGAGCTGGTCTTCCAGCCGACCTACAGCTCCTGGCTGAACTGGATCGAAGTCGATTTCGCCGCTTTGCGCTACTTCGCCCTCAACGGCACCGACCACCACACCCACGCCGAGCAGGACACTGCGATCGGTGACTACATCCGCTGGCACAAACAGCGGACCCGCCCGAAAACGGGATACGCGACCAAGTCCGGGACTGCGTAGATTTCCGTGTTTGACCTGGGTGTGGTCCGTTGGACAGGACGTTGCTCCTGTCCGGGAAGGACCACGTCATGGCAGACAAGAAGAAGGCGGTTCAGCTTCCTGAACCGACGGCGGCTGAGGTGGAGTTCGCGCAGCAGCTGGTCGAGCGGGCCAAGGCCGACGGAGTCTCGTTGGTCGGCCCGGGTGGGCTCCTCGCGGGGATCACCCGCACGGTCCTGGAATCAGCGCTCGACGCCGAACTGGATGCCCATCTTGACGACGCAGGTGTCGACGAGGAATCGGGTCGGCGGAGCAACATTCGCAACAGGCACGGAGCGAAGACGGTGCAAACCGAGGTCGGGCCGGTGCGGATCCAGGTTCCTCGGGACCGGGCCGGGTCGTTCACGCCGCGGATCGTGCCGAAGCACGTCCGCAGGTTGGACGGGTTCAACGAGGCGATCGGCGTCGCTGTATGCCAAGGGCCTGACGACCGGGGAGATCTCCGCGCATCTCGCGGACGTGTATGACGCGGACGTGTCCCGGGAATTGATCAGCCGGGTCACCGACAGCGTGCTGGAGGAGATGGAAGCCTGGCGGCAGCGGCCGCTCGACAGGGTGTATCCGGTGGTGTTCATCGACGCCCTGGTATGAAGATCCGCCAGGGGCAGGTCGCGAACCGGCCCGTCTACGTCGTGGTCGGGATCAGCCTCGACGGAGAACGCGACGTGCTCGGTATGTGGGCCGGGATCGGCGGGGAGGGCGCCAAGCAGTGGGCCGGCTACCTCACCGAACTGCGCAACCGCGGCGTCGCCGACGTGTTCATGGTCTGCTCCGACGGCCTCAAGGGCATGACCGACGCCATCGAGCAGGTCTGGCCCCAAGCCGTGCACCAGCAGTGCGTCGTCCACCTCGTCCGCGCCAGTCTGCGCTACACGAACCGGAAAGACTGGCAGAAGATCACCCCCGCCCTGCGCGACATCTACACCGCCCCTACCGTCGCCGCCGCCGAGGCCCGGTTCGAGGAGTTCGCCACGCAGTTCGGCGACCAGTACCCCGCCGTGATCCGGCTCTGGCGCCAGTCGTGGCCCCAGTTCGTGCCTTTCCTGGACTACGACCACGAGGTCCGCAAGGTCCTCTACACCACCAACATCATCGAGTCCCTCAACGCCCGGTTCCGCCAAGCCGCCCGCCGGCGCGGGCACTTCCCGACCGAGCAGGCCGCGATGAAGGTCCTCTACCTCGTCGTCCAACAGAAACGCAAGGGAGGCGGGAGCATCACCGGCCGGGTCTACGGTTGGGCCAAGGCCCTCAACGCCCTGATCCTCGCCTACGGCGACCGGATCGCCATCTAACGATCTCGATCACACCACAGGCCCAAACACGGAAATCGACACACTCCCCGGCACGACGGACTGTTCGTCGGACTCCATCAGTGCGTGGACTTAATGGACCGGACGAAGGCGGTCCAGGGGGTGGGGGAGAAGGTGAGAGCGGACCCGGCGGGGTTCTTGCTGTCGCGGACGGCGACGACGCCGGGGAGGTTGTCGGCGACCTCGATGCAGGCGCCGTTGTTGTCGCCGCTGCGGGTGCTCTTGCGCCACCGGGCGCCGTTCAGGTTAGCCATTTTGGATCTCCCCAACGATCTTGTTGATCAGTTGCTTGGATTGTCCCTCGTCGAGGGCCATCACATCGAGGCTAGACCAGACTCTTTCGTAGGCTGCAATCTCGGCGGGCCGGTCAAGGTAGAGGGCTCCCGTCAACGACTCGCAGTACACGACTGAGGGATCCGGTACGACCCGGTTGCGCAGGGGAAAGTCCAACATCATGAACGTGCCTGCCATCGCGCCATACGGGGCGCCAGCGGCCAGCGGCAGCACCCGGATCGAGACGTTGGGGAACTCCGCGAGCTCCAGAAGATGAGTGAGTTGCTCGGCCATCGCCGATCGCCCGCCGACGTTGCGAAGCAGCACCGCCTCGTAGAGGACGGAGTGCAGCGTCGGTGCCGCCGGCAGCTTGCGGGTCAGGAGCGCCTTACGCTGCCGTCGGACTGCAAGCACCTGATCGAACTCCGCCTCGCTCATGTTTCGGCGGTTCTGGTAAACGCCCTGCGTGTAGGCGGGCACCTGTAACAGGCCAGGCACCAGGGACTCGTCGTAGCCGCGCAACCTCGAAGCTGCCGATTCCAGCCCGACGTACATCTCGAACCAGTCCGGGATCGCCAGGTCGTAGGAGTGCCACCAGCCCTTGGCTTTGGTTTCGTTGGCCAGGGCGACGAGGGCGGTGGTCAGCTCGGGGGTGGCGGAGTACAGCTCGCACATGGCCTTGGCGTCGACGGCGCGGGTGGGGCCGAGGCCGGTTTCGATGCGCCACATCTTCTGCCGGCTGCACTGCATGGCCTCGGCCGCGCCGTCGAGGGTCATGCGGGCTTCGGTGCGCAGGTCGCGTAGCGCTCGCCCGAGCTGTCGCCTGGGGACTGTCGAGCCCATGTCGTCGGCCATCGGCCACCCCTTTCCGTGTTGCGTTTTGTTACATCCGGACGCCATCGGTGAAACGTGGAACGGTTACCTGAGAAGTGCTTGCCTTGCGCTTCGTGCTGACGAAGCGACTCACGCGTCTGACCATACAAGACACCCCCGACAACAGCCATCATCGCGCAATTCCCACGGCGGCTGCCTCTTCCATTGCGCAACACTGCCGGGCCTTCCCGTGGAACGTCTCGTGGCTCCGGAAAAGAAAATCGGCGCAGACCGGGGAAATCGTTGCCGCAAATGTTGCTCATTCACTGGGAACTGTCCCAGGATGGCCAGTGCGGCGGCCGAGGTACCCCCGAATCGGCCGCCGTGCTCCCCAGACCACCCAACACCGGCCAGCCCGAATGCCGTACCGCTGAGCGAAGCTGCGGCGGGGTGGTCCGCCCGTGCGGGGAGGGCGGGTGGACCCACCCATCCACGACCAGGAAGGCAGGCACCGATGAGCGTCCGCAAGCAGAGGCCGTTCCCCGAGGTCGCCGGAACGACGTACCGCTCCCGCGCGTACCCCAGTCTGCTGCCGTGGCAGGTGCGTGAGCGCCGCTTCCCGCCCGCCCGGCTCGGGCGCCGCGGCCTCAACCCCGATGAGGTGTACGCCTTCCTCGACCGGGTCGCCGTCGACATGGCTGCCGTCTACGACGCGCTGGCGCAGAGCCGGCGGGAGACGCTGCGGATCAAGGTGGCGCTGCGTCGGTGGCAGTCCGAGCAGGCCGAGGGTGGTCGGCGGTGAGCGGACGGTACGTGATCCACCTGCCCGTTGTCGCCGCCGACCTGCCGGCCGCGCAGCGCCTGGCCCGGGTCGTCGGCCGGTGGATCACCGTGCTGCCGATGATGGACCCGGGGGAGATGACCGTCTCCGAGGAGGACGAGCAGTTCCTGCGGCACCGGGTCTTCTGTGATCTGCGGATGCCGGGCGGGCGGCGCTGCGTGCTCCGCGACGGCCACGACGGCGAGTGCTCCCGCCGCCTGCGCCGCTGAGCTGCGAAGGTAACGCGACTGTGTCGTGAGAAGTGGGCAGCCATGAAGGTGCGAGAAGCCGTCACCACTCCGGCGGCCAGCGGGCGAACGAGGACCGCGTCGGCCACCGCGGCACGCTCGCCTGGGTCATCGACGGCGCCACCGACGCTGCGGACGTGGCCCACGAGCAGGGTGCCTACATGACTACCTTTCGGAACCGCGACCGAAAAACAATTACGACACCTGACTCTACAAGACCACGTCGCACTATTCACGCTCGTGCAATTCCCATGCCGGGCCGTGAAGACGACCTGCTTCCGAGAACCGCGAATGCGCACCCGTATATTTTCTGACAGTCATTCCGGCCGGGCGTGGTGATGATTGTCAGATGCCGAAGTGCCGCGCGCGGTGCCAGGACAACACCCTCTGCAAGAACCGTGTACGGATCGCGGGGATTCGTTGCCACAAGCACCCCGGGATGCCGGAGGCGGGCCCACGGCATCCCAAAGAGAGGAAGACTCGGGGTAGTGCCCGCGCGTCACACCCGAGGCGGCGGGTCACCGGCATGAGCGCAGCGCCCCGAGGAGTCGGCGGCGGTGCCAGGCAACGTCGCGAGCAGGAACGGGTCCAGAAGGCCGCCGAGTTCTGCGCCTCCGTCCTCACCGACGGGTGGGTCGAGGTCGTGTCGGACCGCGCCACAGATTATGTGACCGAGGAGACCTGGAAGCGACTCTTCAGCCGCCGACGGCGGAGGCGGTGCAAGCTGCTGGCACGCATGGCCGGGGCGATCCTGGCGGGCAAGAAGAAGCTGCACGACGTGGTCGGAGCGGTCGCCGCTTGGCTCGCCTCACTTCTGGGCGGCGACCGGGTCGTGCAGTCGTTCGCCCGCGAACTCGCGTCCGGCATCCCGCTGCCCCCGGACGCCAAGATGGTCGCCACGGCCCGCGGGCTCCAGGTGGCCGGGGTGCTGTTGTGCGTGATCAACGGGGACGATCTGACGAGATGCCAGTGCTTCATCGATCTCGCGCTTGAGGAAGCCAAGACTCAGGTCAAGAAGATCCTCGTCGCCGCGCTGGAGGACTGGACCGACCTGGCGCAGTTTCCGGCCAAGCCCTCCGTTGCCGAGCGAGGCGCGTACGGGACGGCCGGTGGCTGACGGCAGCGCGTACCCCCGTTATGGCCACGACGGCGGGGGCGGGCCGAACGCGCGGCGGCTGGCCTTCACCGCGAGGGTGGCCATAGCGGCGTTGGCGCCGCCACCGATCAACGCGCCGATCCCGAACGGCGCCACCCGCCCGAGAACGATGATTCCCTGCTTGGTTCCGTACTTCGTGATGAAGTTCTTGCCCAGGATCTTGTTGATCTGCCGCAACGTCTCCAGCGGCACCTTCGCGACGACCTGGCGGCCCCAGTGTTGCCCGGTGCGCTCCGCAACCTTGGTGATGGTGGCGGAGCCGGATCCACCGAGCATGATGCCCATGACGATGGTGCGGCGGCGTTCGATTTCGTCGATGCCGACTCCATGGACTTCGGCGATCGAGAGCGCGAAGAGGGCGCTCAGTTCGAGGGAGGAGAGCACCTCGCCGGCCGACAGCGCCAGGGCGATGCCCGTTCCGACGCCGGGCGCGGCAGCAGCGCCACCGACCGCGGCGCCCGTACCGGTCAACGCGCTGACGTACATCCGCTCCAGGTTGCGGATCACCTCTTCAGGTGTCGCCTCCGGGTTCCGCTGGCGGGCCCGGGCGATGTTCTTGCGTACCAGCGGGCTCTGGACGGCGATGGCCTTGTCCAACAGGTCGAGGACCCGCTGCCCGGGTACGGCTGCTTCCGAAACCGATCCGTCGGGGGCATCCGAGGTCATGCCGGGAACTCCTTGGGGTCGAGGCGCGTGGGGGTGGGCGGTCTGAGCCACGTCGCGCTCGGCCGCAGTGGGTCAGGCTACGCGGGCGCACGTGGCCGCCGATAGATCAGAAGCGTCCGTCCACTCGGTACGAAGGGCCACTCGGCGTCAGGAACAACGGCACGACCCGAGTGGTGAAGGCACGACTCCGCAAGCGAAGCAGGCGTCGGGGTGCGGAGTCCGCACGGTCCGAAGCGGGGGCGGAACCTGGATCCTTCGGGGTGGTGGCGTGGGCGCGGGTGGGCTCGGGGGGAGGAACTTCCGGGCGGCCTTGACCTGCTTTTCGGTGGCCCCCTGCCAGCCGCGCGCTCTGACCTCCTGGGTCAACCTCTTTGTGCCGAGCCCGGGGCGGCTCGCCTGGACTTCGCGGACCACGTCCGCCAAGGTGGGTCGCTCGCGGCTGGGTGTGCCGTTCTTCGCCGGCTTTGGGGTGGCGGGAGAGGGCGAGACTGCCTTGATGGTTCCTCGGGCCTTAGACTTCGGCGGGGGAGGGGTGGTGGGCGGGTAGACCATTGTGATGGTCCCGCCGTCCTTCGTTCTCGTCTTCGCCGGCTTCGGGTTCGCGCTCGGCGGCGTGGTCGCCGTCGTGGTTCCTCGTGACTGCGAGCTCGGCCGGGCCGGGTACGCACGCAGCGCCTTGCGTACCTGTTCTTCGGAAACGTCGAGCCAGCCGCGCTGCCGGAGGTGCCGGACGAGCGTCTTGTCCTTGATGCCGGGCATCCGGCGCTGGAGCTCGCGGGCGGCATCCGCCAAACCGCGTTGGGTGGGCACTGTGCCACGAAGGCCGCCCCGCGAGGTGGAGGCGGAACGGCGCGAAGGGCGGACAGCCGCCGGCCGCTCCGATGGCTTCAACCGGTCGAGCCAGGAGTCGGGAGTGCGGTCAGGCCGGTCGTCATTGTCCCAGTCACGCCGGAAGTCGGCCGAATCGCGGCCCTCCGCGTTGGCATACCAGTCGCCGATGGTGCGCCGCATGACCACGGTGGCCTCCGATGTCGTCGGGTGCGTGACCACGTATGTGAGGCTGTCGACACTATGGCGGACGTGCTGCGGCGGGAATTCACCGAACGTTCTGGCCGGCTGACGAACGGCTCCTTCGTTCGTACGGCGATCTGACTGATCCGCGTGATTGGTCGATCACGATCAACGGGCGTCAACCTTTTGCGTACGGTTGTAGGTTGTTCCGCATCTCGGATGCTGGCTTTGCGCGCCGGTGAAGTGGTCTCAACGAGATGTGGGTAGAAGGTGTATGGCATCGGGCGGCCGGGACGGACATCGCGAAATGACCTACCCGCGGTTTAGCACGAAACCGGTTCGTCGGGGGGCGGCCGCCCTGATCAGTGCCTCTCTGCGCGTCGCACGGCGAGGACCGTGCCATCGCGGCCGACCGACAGCACCCCGCCGTTCAGCGGGGTTCGCGCCCACTGGCGAAAGGTTTGCGGTGCGGCGCGGAAATACGCGCCGAGCTGACCGTCCGCGAGCTGCCGGTAGAGGCTGCTCTCCACACCGCGGAAGACCTCCAGAATCTCGCCGTCCGGCAGGGGTGCTCGGTAGCGGGTGCCCTCCGCTCGCAGACCGTTGGGCAGCCGGAGCGTACGCGCAGTGCTCGACGCCCACGGCAGGTCGATCTTGAACAACGTCTGCTGGCCGAGATCGGGCTGTTCGTCACGCTGACGAGGTGTCGCGTACGCACGCGCGGTGCCGTTGTCCCCGGCAAAGAGGAGTGCCGTCGCCGCTGCGGCGCGGGTCAGGATCTGGGTGAACCAGCCACGCCGGTCAGCGGGAATGTCGAACACGTCGGGGCGACCGGGGGGCAGATCCTCAGCAGGGGAGACGTCCGAAGCCTCGGCCCGGAGATCGGCGTCGGCCGGCACCTCCCAGGTGCGGCCCTCGTCGGGCGGTGCGGGTTGCGGCCTCCAGTCCTGGTCGCCGGGTGCACCACCCAGCAGCTCGTCCAGCTCGTCGTCCGCGCCCGACCACAGCTCGTCGTCCCCCGGCGGGTCAAGCACGTACGAGGTGATCCGTGTCCGGGACAGGTAGGAGGCCACCATGAGTGACGGCTGGCTGCGCCCGCCCACCCGCAGCGCGTTCACCTGGACGGCCGCGCGGGCGAGCTGTCCGTGCGCGAAGCCCGGGGACTGGTGGGTGCCCTTGCACTCCAGCACGACGATCTTCATGCCGTTGCGTCGGCCGGAGCGGTGGTGCCCCAGCAGGATGTAGTCCGGTCGTTTCGTGGTCCTCGGCATGGTGGCGACCTCGCCCACGCCGTCGAGGAAGCCGGCCTTCAACGCGACCTCCGCGTCGACGGCGTGGAAGTCCCAGCGCGGATGCTGCCGTCGCAGCACCTCCTTCGCCACTACCAGGGCCAAGCCGATGCCCAACTGCTCCGACTGGGCCACCTTGTGGTGATGAACGACGTTGCCAGCATGCTGGGACAACGCGAGATGACCATCGCGTACGTCCAGCGTCGCGCAGTAGCGCACATGAGCCCAGTGTCGGGCCACCTGCGCCAGCGGCGACGCGGTCAGGAGCGTGGTGGCCACGCCCAGTTCGTGCAGCACCTGTGCCGGACTGGTGCGAATCGCGGCACCGATGCGGATCGGTATCGGCGGTTTGCCGTAGCGGTAGGCATCGTTGTCCCGGGCGCGTTCCTTGGCGTACGCGAGCACGTCGCTGACGAGTTGCTCGGAGGACTCGGCCGCGAGCGTCGACTCGGCACCGAGAGAGCGCACCAGTGATTCGATCTTCACGCTTACCCCCAGGGTGAGGCACAGCGTTCGTCTCGGACACCCAGGGTTGCCGATCAAGTGCTCACTGTCAATGTGGTCGGCCTGCCGCGCGGAGGGTTCCCGTTGAGTCCGGGCATCCCTGGGCGATGGCAGCCGACGTCAGGAGCAACGGCACGATCCCAGCTGGAAGGGTGCCAAAGCTGCAGGCGAGGCAGGCGTCGGGACGCTACGGAGGGGGAAGCGGCTACCCGTATCGGCGCTCGTGGCGATTTCGGCGACGAGGTCGAACAGCCGATATTCCTACAGTCTCATTGACACCATCCGGAATGGACCGGTAGCAGTACTGGGCACGGCTTCCGCGCCCGCGCGGCTGAGCTGCATCGTCCCCGGGGAGATTACTTGAAGGCGAACGAGACGACCGTCGAAACCTGCTGCAAGGCGAGAAGCAGTATGTCGTACCGCTCTACCAGCGCCGCTACAGCTGGAAGCGCAAAGATCTCGCACAGGTTTGGGCTGACGTGATGCGGGTGACGGAGGTGAGTGACAACGCCACACACTTCCTCGGTTCGGTGGTCCTCGCGCCGAGTCCGGCTAACACGCCGACCGGCGTGCAGAGCTGGCTCGTCGTGGACGGGCAACAACGGTTGACGACACTGAGTATTCTGCTGTGTGCGATTCGGGATCACGTTCAAGAGTCCGATGCGCAGCTAGCGGCCAAGATCGACGACATGTACCTGTTCAACAAGTATGCGTCGGGGATGGAGCGATACACGCTTCTACCCACGAAGGCCGACCGAGCGGCGTGGTTGGCGCTCGTGGAAAGGGACCCTGGTGCTGGTGGTGAGGATCGGATCGGCGAGGCCTATCGCTTTTTTCGGGCCGCGCTCGTCCAAGCCGACGACCCGGACGATGACCATGATCTGATTCGGATCGAGCAGGCGGTAGCGGCGAGGTTGAGCCTCGTGGAAATCGCCGCGCACCCGGATGACAACGTCCACCGCATCTTCGAGTCACTCAACTACACCGGCCAGCCGCTAACCCAGGCAGACCTGCTGCGAAACTACCTCTTCATGCGCCTGCCCGCTCGGGGTGACCACGTCTACGAACGGCATTGGCTGCCGCTTCAGGAGTTGCTCACGGATAAGCAGCTTGAGGACCTGGTCTGGCTGGACCTGGTGCTCCGTGGGGACGACCGCGCCACCCAGGAGGCGATTTACCAGTCGCAGCAGCTGCGCCTCGGCCAATTGTCCGGTGAGGCTGCGATCGAGGAGTGGATCATCGATCTCCACCACAAAGCGCGCCTGTTCCGCAAGATTCTGAAGCCGGGCGAAGTCGCAGATCCGATCCTGCGGCGGGCGTTGGACCGGCTCGACCGCTGGGGTGCGGCAGTGGTCCACCCCATCGCTCTCTATGTCCTGCTGGCGCACGAGGCGCGCCGCCTCAGCTCGGCCGAAGCCGCTGATGCACTACGGGTCGTCGAGAGCTACCTGGTCCGTCGCATGATCGCGGGCATCGCCAGTGCCAACACCAATCGAATCTTGATGTCGCTGGTCAAGGACCTGGGAGAACAGGTCCCCTCGGCCAAAGCGATCACGCGGGCGCTTTCAGGGGTCCGGAAGAAGTTCCCCACCGACCAGTACATCCGCGAAGCCGTGCTGGTGAACAGCTTCTACTGGCTGGGGCGCGGTCCGCAGCGCAGCTACGTGCTGCGCTGCATTGAGGAGGACTTCGAGCACAAGGAGCCCATCAACTTCGACACCGCGAAGGTCACCATCGAGCACGTGTTGCCGCAGTCCCTGACGGACGAGTGGCGGGAGATGCTGGCTCCCGACCTGGAGGCCGACGAGACGGTCGAGGAACTACACAGCTCTCTGGTGCACACTCTCGGGAATCTCAGCCTGACCGCGTACAACCCCAAGCTGGCCAACGACGGATTCGAGGCCAAGAAGAAGATCCTCCGCGACAGCGGACTCGCGATGAATCGTGAAATCGCTGACTCGCCCCGGTGGGGTCGAACGGAGATCCTCGCGCGTGGCCGAGCCCTCGCTGACCGAGTCCTGCTCATTTGGCCGGGCCCCGACGAATCGGCCGCGGTGACTCCACCCAGCCCACGCTGGTCCCTGATGAACCAGGCGCTTGCCAGCATTCCTGCCGGCCGCTGGACCAGCTACTCGGACATCGCGGAGGTGATCGGCGTATTCCACCGCGCGGTTGCCGGACGCCTCGCCAGTGTCCAGGTTCCGAACGCCCATCGAGTCTTGAAGATCGACGGCGCCATCTCGGCAGACTTCCGCTGGCCCGACCCTCAACGCCGAGACGACCCACGGACCGTGTTGGAGGCCGAGGGTGTGCGCTTCGACCATGCGGGTCGGGCGGCAGCTGACCAGCGGATGACCGCCACCGAACTAGCACGCGAGGTTGGTCTCGACACCAGCGAAGACGGGGAAGGCGAGGAGCCGGCAGCCGCATAACGAGCCTGCCCGCGCGTCGAGGTGATCGATGCTGGCGGGCAGGAATGCGAAGATGCGCTCCCGACTACTGCCTGTCGCGAATCTGACTTGTGCGTGGTTCAGCCCATCCGGCAGGTCAGAGCCCGGTAAGGGGTGAAGTAGCATGCGGCGGTGATCCGCTCATGAGACCGACGATCGCCGCCGACACCCTGCGCCAGACCCTCACCCAGTACCTGACCACGACCTTCGGTC
Organism: Micromonospora sp. HB375; assembly: GCF_017872985.1. Taxonomy (NCBI): domain Bacteria; kingdom Bacillati; phylum Actinomycetota; class Actinomycetes; order Micromonosporales; family Micromonosporaceae; genus Micromonospora; species Micromonospora sp. HB375. The sequence continues at coordinate 3,468,829 of NZ_JAGGJO010000001.1, forward strand.
TGACCGAGGACGGCGTACGCCAAGGCCTGGAAGGCTTCCTTTCTCACCCGCAGCAGGGCGTCTTCCGCGGGCCGTACCTGCGGATCCGCACCCCCTTCCGACCGGCGGCGGGGGACTGGCGCGTGTGCCTCGACTGGGCGCCGGCCGACTTCACCCCCTACCTGCACCAGGCAAAGGCGTTCGCCCGGCTCTCGACCCGGGGCAAGGTGGCCGAGCCGACCCTGATCACCACCGGCACCGGCTCGGGAAAGACGGAGTCGTTCCTGATCCCGGTGCTCGACCACTGCCGTCGGCAGCGCCAGCAAGGGCGGGCCGGTGTCAAGGCGATCCTGCTCTACCCGATGAACGCCCTGGCGACCGACCAGACGCAGCGCATCAACGATCTGCTGACCGATCCTGCGCTGGCCGGGATCACGGCCGGCCTCTACATCGGGGACGTCGCGGCCATCGAGTACCGCCACGTGATGACAAAACGATCGGAGATGCGGCGGACCCCGCCGGACATCCTGATTACCAACTACAAGATGCTGGACCTGCTGCTCCAGCGCGGTGACGACCTGCCGCTGTGGGAGGGCGCGGAACCGGCGTACGTGGTGCTGGACGAGTTCCACACCTACGACGGCGCCCAGGGTACGGACGTGGCGATGCTGTTGCGCCGGCTCGGTGCCGCGCTCGGGCTGGCCGAGGCGGACCGTCCGCTGGGTGGCATCTGCCCGGTTGCCACCTCCGCCACCCTGGGTGAGGGCGGTGGCCGGGACGGCCGTACGGCCATCCGGGAGGTCGCCGAGCAGGTGTTCGGCGTGGCCTTCGACGCCGATTCACTCGTCGGTGAGGACCGCTACGAGCCCGGCGAATTCATGGACCACCAGGACTTCGGGCTGCCCCTGCCCACCCCGGAACAGCTCGCCGCAGTCGACGACCGGAACCCGGGGCTCATGGCCGAGGTCGCCGAGCTGGTGGTCGGCCAGCGCTGCGCCGACGATCCGGCGCGCCTGGGGGAGCTGCTGCGCCGGCATCCGCTCACCAAGGCGGTGCTCGACTCGCTCCAGGCCCGGCCTTGCACGCTCGAAGAGATCATCGACGTGCTGCCCCGGAAGAACGCCACCGGCTGGGGCAGCGCCATGAAGACGCGGCCGGAGGTGACCGCCAAGGCAATCGCCCGGTTCGTGGGCCTGCTGTCGCTCGCTGAGAACCCGGAGGTACCGGGTCGTCCGCTGCTCAACATCGAGACGCACCTGTGGGTGCGGTCCGTCTCGCGGCTGCTGCGCGGCACGTCCCGTCAGCCTGCCTTCGGCTGGTACGGCGAGCCGCCCCGGGAAATCGACCCGTACGTGCCGGACGCCGACGTCGTCATCGCCGACAACCGCTACCCGCGCCTGCCGGCTGTCTACTGCCGGCACTGCGGACGGTCCGGCTGGATGGCGCTGTCGCCGGAGAAGGACCCGCAGGAACTGGAGACCGATCCGGACAAGATTTACCGAGCCAGTGTCGGACGGGACAAGCGCCGGGTCCGCGCGCTGATCGCCGCCACCGACGACGAGATCCAGCAGCGCACCGGAGGGCTGCTGGTGCTGGAGTACGGCCGGCGGGTCCGCCCGTTCGACGAGCAGCGCGACCGGGTGCGGTCCGCCGACGCGCTGGTCGTGCTCGGCGACCTCGGTGCGATCGACGCAGCGGAGAAGGATCGTTGCCCGTCCTGCTCGATGGACCACGGCATCCGCTTCCTCGGCGCCGGGCTGGCCACGCTCGCCTCGGTGGCCATCACCCAGCTGTTCACCGGCGGGGAGCTCGACGAGCACGAGAAGAAGACGCTGCTGTTCAACGACTCGGTGCAGGACGCCGCGCACCGGGCCGGGTTCGTCGCCAACCGGTCGTACGCCTTCTCCCTGCGCTCGCTGCTCGCCAGCCGCCTGCGGCCCGGACAGTCGGTGGGGCTGGACGACCTCTTCGTCGAGATGATCGAGAAGGCCGCCGAACCGGAGATCCTTTCCACTGTCGTACCACCCGACCTGCACGATCGGCCGGACGTCGACAGCCTGCTCGCCGGTGAGCACAACGGCACCCGAGAGACCTGGTCGCTGATCAGCGAGCGGCTCGTCTTCGCCACCGTGATGGAGACCGGTCTGCGTTCCCGTCAGGGCCGCACCCTGGAGCTGACCCGCAGCGTCGCCGTCGAGGTGGCCCTCGACGATCCCGCGAAGGCCACCGGGATCTGTCGCGACGTGCAGAGGACCGCCCCGGGGCAGCTCGGTGGCACGCCTGCGGACGATGCCCGCTACCTCGCCTTCCTCCGCGGCCTGCTGGAGCGGCTGCGCACCCGTGGCGCGATCTACCACGAGTGGCTGGTGCCATACCTCAAGCGGGGCGGCACCCGGTGGCAGGTGTGGGGCGGCCGGCCTGCCGGCATGCCCGCCTTCCCGCGCGGCGTGTCCGCGCCCGCCTTCCTGCTCGCGACGCCGAAGTCGAAGTCCGAGTTCGACGCGATCACCGCTCGGGGCAACTGGTATCAGGACTGGACCTCGCGATGCCTCGGCATGGATCTCGCCGCGGCAGCCGCCTACCTGTCCAGCCTGATGCCGGCGTTGGCCGCCGCCGGCATCGTCGCGGTCGGCGACACCGAGGACGGCAACCAGGTGTACGGCCTGACGCCCGGCCACCTGCGCGTCACCCGGCTTGATGACGACGCCGCCAAACAGGCGGGGGTCGCCTGCGACACCTGCCACTGGCAGCAGACGGAACACCCGGACCGGGTGGCCGGATGGGTCGGCCAGCCCTGCCGGCAGTACCGCTGCCGCGGCCTGCTGCGGGCCGCCCACGACGACACCGCGCCGGACGACTACTACCGGCGGCTCTACCTGGAGAGCTCGGTCTTCCGGGTCGTCACCGGCGAGCACACCGGCATGCTCACCCGCGCCCAGCGGGAGAACGTGGAGAAGCAGTTCCGCGACGGCAGGCGGTACACCGACCCGAACGTCCTGTCCTGCACGCCCACCCTGGAAATGGGCATCGACATCGGGGCCCTGTCCGCGGTGGTGCTCGCGTCGCTCCCGCACGGACCGGCGAACTACGTACAGCGGGCCGGCCGGGCCGGCCGGAAGAGCGGCAACGCTCTCGTGCTCACGCTCGTCGGCCGCAGTGAGCGGGACCGCTACTACCTGACCGAGCCGAGAGACATGATCGCCGGGCAGATCGTGCCGCCCGGCTGCTTCCTGTCCGCCGTGGAGATCCTGCGCCGGCAGTACCTGGCGCACCTGATCGACCTGGCGGCGCGCGGCCGGCTGCCCGGAGTGCTGCCCATGCCACGCCGCGCGCACGTACTCTTCGGCCCGAGCGGTTGGCTCGCCAACCTCGCGGAAGCGGCCCGGCGCGACGGCGTCGACCTGGTTACGGGCTTCCTGGCGCTCTTCGGCAACAAGATCATGACCTCCGCCGTCGAGGAACTGCGGGAGTTCGCCGTCGACGGGATCGTCCACCGGGTCAAGGAGGCGGACGAGACCTGGGAGCTCCGGTTGGCGGACCTGCGACGTCGGCTCCGGGAGATCGCCAAGGCCCGTGCCACGCTCGTACCCAGCGACCCCGATCACGCCCGCGAGATCCGGATGCTGAAGGCGGAGGAAGCCGCTGTCCGCCGTCGGCTGCGCGATGTGAGCGCCGCTGCCGCCCACGGCACGCTGGTCGAGTTCGGGCTGCTCCCGAACTACGCGCTCATCGACAGCCGTACCGATCTCGAAGCGACATTGACCTGGGAGGAGCAGGTCGACGGTGACCGCCGGTTCCACAGCGAGCTGCGCGAGTACGCACGCCCGGCCCGTCCGGCCCTCGTCGAGATCGCCCCCGGCAACAGCTACTACGTCCGGGGCTACAAGCACGAGATCTCCGGGCTCGACGTCGGCCCGCCCGACCGGCCGACATACGAACAGTGGCGGATCTGCGCGCAGTGCGGGTACGTGCGTACCCACCTGGCCAAGGAGGACACCAGCGCATGCCCGCGCTGCGCGGACCGGGGCATCGCCGATCACGGCCGGTTGTTCCACGTGCTGCAGCCGAAACGGGTCTACAGCCGGGACAAGCGCGACGACGCCCGCATCCGGGACGACAGCGACGACCGGGACCGCCGCTTCTACGCCACCACCGTCGCCGTCGACATCGACCCGGCCAAGGTGGGATCGTCCTGGCGGCACGCGCACGACACCTTCGGCGTCGACTACAGCCGCCACGCGGTGATCCGCCACTTCAACCTCGGGGCCCAGCGCTACGACCGGGCTGCCGAACTATTCGCCGGCGAGGAGGTGCGGATCAACAGGTTCCACACCTGCACGTCCTGTGGCGGCACCACCGTTGACGGAGCTCCGGTGACCGGCCAGCAGCTCGCCGCGCAGGCCTCAGGTGCCACGGTCATCCAAGGGGCTGAACACCACCGACCCTGGTGCCCGTACCGGCGGTCCGCCGCCGGGCCGGACACGCACGTCGACCTGGTCCTGGCGCACGAACTGGAGACCGAGGCGCTGCGCATCCTGATCCCGGCAGCGACCGCGATGGTGCAGGAGCGGTTGCTGTCCTTCGCGGCGGCGGTCCGGCTCGGCATCGCGGCCCAGTACGGCGGCGAGCCCGCCCACCTGCAGACCGTCTCTGCCACTATGCCGGACGGCCAGAGCGACGGCACCCGCAACTTCGTTGTCGTCTACGACACCCAGCCGCAGGGCACCGGCTACCTGCACCGCCTTGCCGAGCCCGAAGAGTTCCGGGCCGTCCTGCGTCTGGCCCGCCGGCAGATCGCCGACTGCGAGTGCCGCAACGAGGCGAAGCCGGTATGTCACAGGTGCCTGCTGCGCTACGCCCGCAACGAGCACTTCGCGCTGATGAGCCGCGACGAGGCGCTCGGTATGCTCGACAAGCTGCTCGACAGCTGGGGTGTCGAGGAGGGCACCCGCACCGACGAGATCTCGCTGATCCATCAGGTGGAGAGCGAGCTGGAGTTGCAGTTCCTCACCAAGCTGCTGGCCCTCGGCGAGACACCGGGCTCGGGGTTGCGCATCGACCGGCGGCGGGATCACGACGGCGCCCGGGTCGCCGACCTGCGATTCGTCAGTGACGGCGGGCAGAGCGTCACACACTGGCAGATGAAGCTGCAGAACACCGTCCGCGGCACCCGGCCGGACGTGCACTTCACGCGCCTGGACGCGCCGTCCCCAGAAGTGGCGGTCTACCTCGACGGGTTCAAGTACCACGCCTCGCCGCAGTACAACAGACTGGCCGACGACGCTGACAAGCGCGCGCGCCTGCGTGCCCACGGCTATCTCGTCTTCGCCGCCACCTGGGACGACGTCAAGACGTGGGGAAGCGGTGACGGGTCGGGCCGGTGGACGCCGTACGGCGGCGTCTCCAAGCAGACCGCCCGCGAGCGGTACCGGCAGTTCCTGCCCGGGGCCGACCCGGACGAGTTGGAACAGACCATCTGGACCAATCCGATCGAACAGCTGATGCGGTTCCTCGCCGAGCCTGACCTCATCCGGTGGCAGCGGCGCGCGGAAGCTGTTCTGGCGGGCCTGTTGAAGCAGGCTCGGGACAAGTCCACCACCGACTCCAGTGGTGTCGCGCAACGAGTGGTCGCTTCCCTCCGGGACGAGCCCCTGCCCGCTGCCGCTGCGGCACGGCACATCATGGTGGCCCGTGCGCAGGACAGCGCCGGCTGCCCGATGACCGTGGTGATGGATGCCCGCACCAAGCCGCTGCCTACGTGGTCAGCGCTCGCCCTGGTGAACGATCTACCGGGCGCGATAACCGACGGCGCACACAAGGCCCGCTGGGCCGCATGGCTCACCTGGGGCAACGTCATCCAGTTCCTCACGCCCGCCGGGGGTGACGCGGGACAGCTCGCGGTCTCCGCGCTCGATTCGTTCGACCCGATGTCGCTGGCCGTTACCGAGGGCACCGGGCTTGTGTCGGCGCAGCGGGCTCTGCCACTGGACGACGAGACCGCCACCTGGTTGGGTACCGCGCCGCAGCCGCCGAGCACCGTGACGGAACCGGTCGAGGACGAGTCGCCGTGGCAGGACGTCCTGCGCTACATGGACCGCGAGGAGAGCACGCTGGAATTGCTGGTGCAGCAGTTGGCGCGGCAGAACCTGCCCGTCCCGGTCGTCGGCTACGAGCTGGGTGATCAGGCATGGCCGGCCGAGCTGGCCTGGCCGGAGCGGCGGATCGCCGTCGTACTGACCGGCGCGCCCGACGACCCGGAGACGGAGGACCGCGACCGGGCGTACACGGAAGCGGGCTGGCATGCGCGTACCGCGCGGGAATGGTCGGCCGAGGAACTGGCGGCGCAGCTCGCGGCGACGAGTGGGGGAGAGGTCTGATGAGCACCGGAGCGATGCTGCGCATCCTAGACCGCGCGGACAAGGAGGTCATGAAGTTGACCCGCGCCGACATCGGCGCGGTGTACGAGTTCATGCACAAGTTCCGCAACAACCCGGACAATCCCGGGCTGAAGCTGAAGTCGCTCAACGGTGACTCGCGACTGATGTCCGCCCGGGTCAACCGTGACTACCGGGCGCTCCTGCTGCACATCGCCGACCGGGACTATCTGCTCGTCGCGGTCAAGCACCGGGGCGAGGTGTACGACGACCTGTCGCGCTACGCGTACCGGATCAACCGGGTGACCGGTGGCATCGAAGTCGTCGACCTGGCACCGGTGGGAGACAGCATCGTCGGCCGGGTCGTCCCGCCGGAAGCCGAACCGACGCCGACGCAGAAGCCGCTCTTCGACGCCTACAGCGACGCCCAGCTCCTGGAACTGGGCGTGTCCGAGCCGCTGCTGCCGCAGATCCGGGAACTCACCACCGAGGCCGAGTTGCTCGAACTGCTCGATCGTGCGCCGCAGCTCACGACAGATGTCCTCTTCGCGCTCTTCGACGGCAAGCCCTACGAGGAGGTGCTCCAGCAGGTCACCGAGCCGGTACGCGCGGACGAGCCGGTGGACCTGGAGGACTTCGCGGCGGCCGTGCAGCGCCCCGCGACGCAGGTGACGTCAGACGACGAGGCCCTGCAAGCGATCATCGGGGAGGCATTCGAGCGCTGGCAGATCTTCCTGCACCCGACGCAGCGGAAGCTTGTCGAACGCAGGTACAACGGCCCGGCCCGCGTCGGTGGGGGCCCGGGCACCGGCAAGACCATCGTCGCGCTGCACCGGGTGGCCCATCTTGCCCGGCACTTGCCGCCGGGGACCGACAAACCGATCCTGCTGACCACCTTCAACCGCAACCTCGCCGCCGATCTCAGGACCCGTCTTCTGGCACTCGGCGGTCAGGAACTGGTGGCCCGGGTGGACATCACCAACATCGACCGGCTGGCCAGCCGCGTCGTTACCGAGGCCAAGGCGGGCGCGAACCGTAACGTCGTCAGCGACAATCAGGTGCCCGACCTCTGGGGTGAGTTCCTGCTTGAGACCAGCGCCTCCGGCTGGGACGCGGACTTTCTCGCCGCCGAGTGGACACAGGTGATCCTCGGGCAGGTGCTGAATTCGCGCGCGGAGTACTTCAAAGCGCGCCGGCCCAACCGGGGCCGCAGCCTCACCCGGATGGAACGGGATCAGATCTGGCAGCTGACTGAGCGGTTCACCTCCTGGTTGGAGGCCCGCGGTGTCTGGACCTGGCGCCAGGTGGCTCAGCGGGCAGCGCGTCTGGAGATGGACCGGGCGGCGGAGTCCGGCGAGTCGTCCGGTGGGTTCCGGCGCCCTCGCTACCGCCATGTCGTGGTGGACGAGGCTCAGGACCTCAGCGCGGCGCACTGGAAGATGCTGCGAGCCATGGTGCCCCCCGGCCCCGATGACCTCTTCCTCACGGGTGACACCCATCAGCGCATCTATGACAACCACGTCACGCTCGGCAGCCTCGGCATCAACATCCGCGGCCGGTCGTCCCGTCTCACGCTGAGCTATCGCACCACCAGGCAGATCCTCGCCGACGCGCTCCAGATCATGACCGGGGAGGTATACGACGACTTGGACGGAGGCGAGGAGGACCTGGCGGGCTACCGTTCCCTTCTGCGGGGTGCCCGGCCGGTGTTCCACGGTGCCGCGACCTGGACGCAGGAGCAGGACTTGATCGTCACGCACCTGCGATCCTGGGGCAACCCGGTCGACGGATCGCTGGCCATCTGCGTCCCCACCCGGGAACTGGCGGCCGACGTGCTGAGCCGGATGGAAGCCGAAGGCCTGCCCGCTGTCGAGATCGGCCCGGATGGCCCGAAGCAGCCGGACGGCATTCACGTCGGCACCATGCACAGGTTCAAGGGACTCGAATACCAGCGCATGATCATCGCCGGGGTCAGTGACGGTCTGGTGCCCCGGCAGGTGATCAGCCGGTACCGGGACAGCGATCCGAAGCGGTACCAGCGGGAACGCCAGCGCGACCGGTCCCTTCTCTTCGTCGCCGCCACCCGACCCCGCGACGAGTTGGCGGTGTTCTGGCACGGCACTCCGAGCCCGTTCCTCACCTCTCGTCTCGTGCAACGAGAGGCGACGTGACAGTCTGCCGGTGGTGAGGCCGGGGCCGACGTACGACTAGAGAGAGGCGGCACGTGCAGGCGGGGGACCGTATCGCTGATCGCTACGAGCTGACGTATCCGATCGGTCGTGGGGGAATGGGCCAGGTCTGGGCCGGCTACGACGAGCGTCTCGACCGGCCGGTCGCGGTCAAGTTCCTTCGGACGAGCGAAGTGCCCGAGGACGAGCGCGAGGTCGCGGTCAAGCGGTTCAGGCGGGAGGCACGGGTGACCGCCCGCCTCGACCATCCCGGCGTGCCGGTCATCCATGACCTCGGCCGACACCACGACGACCTTTACATCGCCATGCAGCTCGTCCGTGGTTGCCAGCTGGCGGATCTCGTGGCGGAGCGCGACCGGCTGCCGGTGGCAGAGGCCGCATCGATCGCCGTGCAGGTCACCTCCGTGCTGGCGGCCGCTCATGCCGCGTCACTCGTACACCGCGACCTGAAGCCGCAGAATCTAATGATCACGCCCTCGGGGGTGGTCAAGGTCCTGGACTTCGGGGTCGCCGCGCTACTCGGGCCGGCCGAGCAGTCCCGGTTGACCGCCACCGGTCAAACCCTCGGCACTCCCGCCTACATCGCACCTGAGCAGGCCGCGGGTGCGCCGGTGGGCCCGGCAGCAGACCTCTACGCGCTCGGGTGCATCCTGTTCGAGATGCTCACCGGTGTGCCGCCGTTCGAGGCCGGCAGCTCGTTGGAGATGCTGCACAGGCACATGCGATCGCCCATCCCGATCGTCACCGAGTACCGGGCGGACGTCCCGGACGACCTGGCTCATCTCCTGTTCTGCCTCCTGGCCAAGGACCCGTCCGACCGGCCGGCCTCTGCCGGGGAAGTCGGGCAGCTTCTTGTTCCCTTCGCAGGCGAGGGCCGAGTCGCTTTGCTGGACGCCTGCGGCATCGAGCCGGTCGCCGCTGCTTCCGCGGGATCCGTGGTGGCGCAGCCATCCACGAGGACGCTCGCGGATGTGCGGTCGCAGATCGGGGAGCTGGCCGAGCAGGAGCGGTTCGTGCAGGCGGCAGAACTCATCAAGGGGGTTCTCGCCGTCGGAACGGCGGTTGAGGAGCAGGTTCCATTGCGGTACGACCTCGCCAACCTGCACCTGCTGGCCGGCGACTACCGGCAGGCGCGGCAGGCATTCGAGGATCTCGCAAAGGACCTGAACCGCATGGGCGGGTACCCCGAGCTCCTTGAGAACTGCCGGAACAACGCGGCCGTATGCCGGGCTGAGCTGGGCGAGCCCAGCGCAGGTTGACCCGGATGCCTGGGACTTCCACCACAGAGTTCAGGTGACCAGGCCGGTGCGGTACGCGTACACCACCGCCTGCACCCGGTCCCGCACGTCCAGCTTCGTGAGAATCCGCGACACGTACGTCTTCACCGTCTCCTGACTGATCACCAACCGCGCCGCGATCTCGCTGTTCGACAGCCCGTCGGCGATCAGCCGCAGCACCTCCAGCTCACGCGGCGTCAGCCCCACGTCCGCCGGCGCGCCCTCGGCCGGGCGGATCCGCGCCGCGTACCGGCCGACGAGCTGCCGCGTCACCTCCGGCGCCAGCAGCGCGGCGCCGGAGGCGACGGTGCGGATGCCGTGCAGCAGTTGCGCCGGTGGGGCGTCCTTGAGCAGGAATCCGCTCGCGCCGGCGCGCAGCGCCTCGTAGACGTACTCGTCGAGGTTGAACGTCGTCACCACCAGCACCTTGACCGGCTGGGCGATGCCCGCGCCGGCCAGCAGGCGGGTGGCCTTGATGCCGTCGAGCACCGGCATGCGTACGTCCATCACCACCACGTCGGGCCGCAGGCGGCCGGCGAGGTCGACCGCGGCGCGGCCGTCGCCGCACTCGCCCACCGCGGCCATGTCCGGCTGCGCGTCGATGATGGTGGTGAATCCGGTACGGATCAGCGCCTGGTCGTCGCAGACCAGCACCCGGATCGGCCCGGTCACGACGCGCTCCCGGTGGGGATGCGCGCCCGGACGACGAAGCCGTTGCCCGCCCGTCGCCCCGCGTCGAACTCGCCGCCGAGCATCGAGACGCGCTCGCGCAGCCCGGCCAGGCCGCGTCCGCTTCCGCCCGGACCCGCGGCGCGCGGGCCCGGGCCGTCCGTGCTGATCTCCACCGTGATCTCCCGGTCTCCATGGTGTACGTGCACAGCGGTGGGGCGGCCGTGCGCGTGTTTGAGGGCATTGGTGAGCGCCTCCTGCACCACCCGGTACGCGGCCATCTCCGCGCCGCCGGTCACCTCCGCCGGGGTGCCCTGCTGCGTGAACTCCACCGGCTGCCCGGCCTGCCGGGTCTGCTCCACCAGGGCGTGCAGCTCGCCGACCGACGGGGCGCGTGGCTCCGTACCGTGGTCGGGGTTGAGCACGTCGAGCAGCAGCCGCAGGTCGCCGATGGCACGGCGACCGGTGTCGGTGATGGCGGTCAGGGTGGTGTCGAGGCGGTCGGGCGCGGCGGTCAGGTAGCGGGCCGCCTCGGCCTGCACCACCATCGCCGTCACATGGTGGGTGACCACGTCGTGGAGTTCACCGGCGATGCGGGCGCGTTCGGAGGCGCGGGCGGTTTCCGCGACGTGCCGGCGGCGTTCGGCCTCGGCGAGGCGGTCCTGCCGCAGCCACGACCCGGTGCCCCAGGCGAGCGCCAGCAGCAGGTAGAACGTGGTGAACCCGACCACGCCCTCGGTCGACCCCTGTCGATCCAGCACGACCGCCAGACCGATGTACGCGAGGGAGCCGGCGAGCACCGTCGTACGGCGGCCACGTTCCAGGTGGGCGCCCGCGCTCACCAGCGCGACGGCGAGCGCGGCGCCCGCGAAGGTGTGGTACGCGCGTACCTGATCGAGCGCGAAGCCGAGTGACACCAGGGCGAGGGACAGCGCCGGGCGGCTGCGGCGCAGCGCCAGCGGAAGGCACTCCAGGGCGATCACCACCACTGTCAGCGCGTCGAACGGCCGGGCGGGCAGATCGCCGAGCTGCGTACCGATGCCGCGCAGCGGCGGGGTCACTGCTGCGAGCGCGATCACCAGCGCCAGCGGGAGGTCCCGGACCGTGACGGGCCAGCGCCGCCACGAGTCCTGGAGCATCCGTCGGGTGATCATCAGGAGACCGTAACGCTCTCCGCCGGGGCCTCGGCCGCGCGGCGGCGCCGCGTCACGATGTGACCACGGCGGTGCGCCAGCCAGAGGAAGACCACTGTCAGCGCCACCCCGGCAGCCACCGTGTAGAGGCTGCCCTCCGGCCCGAAGCCGCCGCCGCTGAGCAGCGTCGAACCCGACGTGGTGGCGTCCAGCAGCCCTTCCGATTCGCCGTTGCCGGAGACGACGACGCTGAAGACGCCGCCGGCGGCGAAGTTCCAGCCGAAGTGCAGGCCGATGGGTACCCACAGGTTGCGGGTCGCGGCATAGCAGGCCGCCAGCATGAACCCGGCCTCGATCGCGATGGCGGTGGCACCCCACAGGCTGGCGTCCGGGTTCAGCAGGTGCATCAGGCCGAACAGTACGCCGGTCAGCAGCAGCGAGAGCCACGTGCCGAGCCGTTCCTCGGCCAGGCGGAACAGCAGGCCGCGGAACATCAGTTCCTCGGTCACCGCCGCGGCGGCCATGAACCCGACCATGCCCACCGCGCCGGGCACCGAGCCGATGCCGTGTACGTGGTAGCCGCCCATGAGGGCGATGTTGCCGATGACCGCCGCGAACATGGCGAACCCGATCAGCACCCCGCGGTTGAGCCGGGCGGCCGCGCCGTTCCGGGCCAGCTCGGTGACCTCGCGACGCTCGGTACGGCGCACCACCCACCCGTACACCATGATCGCGGCCGCGGCGGTCGCGACGCCGAGGATCAGGCTGAGCCCGGCGTTGTCCTGTGCCGCGACGAGCGCCAGGCTGCCGACGACACTGACCGCGACGACGGCCAGGAACTGCTTCACCACACGCATGACGATTCCTTCGAGAGGTCCGCGGCCGGAGCGCCGCGGTTCACCTGGAACGCTATGGATTCGCAGGCTCGGAATCGTCACCGTGCGGTGGACACTTGCGGGTAGCTCGCACGGGGGACAAGCACTTCGGGGGCGTGCCCTCAGCAGAACGGCTGGCCTCGGGGCTGGCGCGGCGGGCAGGCTGCCGGCATGGCGACGGGCTTCGGCGGTGAGGTGGCGACCTACTACGCGCGGCATCGGCGCGGCTATCCGCCCGCAGTGCTCGACGCCGTGGCGGCAGCCTTCCAGCTCGGCGCCGACGACACGGTGGTCGACCTCGGCTGCGGTACCGGTCAGTTGAGCCTCCCGCTCGCCGACCGGGTGGGCGCGGTCATCGGCGTGGACCCGGAGCCGGACATGCTGGCGATAGCCCGGCGTACCGCCCTCGACCAGGGCACGACCAACGCCACGTGGGTGCTCGGCGGTGACGGCGACGTGCCCGCGTTGTCCCGGCTGCTCGGCGAGGGAAGTGTCGGTGCGCTGACCGTCGCCGTCGCCATCCACTTCATGGACCGCGACGCCCTCTTCGAGGCGGCGCGGCCGTTGTTGCGCTCCGGCGGTGGAATCGCCGTCGTCACTAACGGCGAACCCCTGTGGATGCAGGACACCGAGTGGTCGATCGCGCTGCGGGGATGCCTGGAGCGGATGGTCGGCCACCCGGTCACCGGAAGATGTCAGACCGACGAGGACGGGCGTCGGCGTAACCGGGAGGCGCTCGTGCGTGCCGAATATCGGTACGAGGAGACGTCGGTGCGGTACGACGCCCCGCTCACTGTCGACGACATGGTCGGCGGTGTCTTCTCCGCCATGTCCGCGGAGCGGTTGCCTCCTTCACGGCAGCGGGCGGTGTTCGCCGCCGACGTACGCGACGCTCTCGGCGGGGTGGATGTGGTGACCGAGCGCGTCACCGTCCGGCTGCAGTGCGGGATCCTCGGCTCGTAGCCGATTCCCGACGGGGTTCAGCACGATGCCCACGACGCCGCACCACCAGCCCGTTCAACCCACCGACGGCCGGCGGTGCTTCTCCCAGAGCGCGCGGTGTACGAAGTCGGGCGTGGTGCCGGGCGGGAAGTCCCGGTAACCCGACCGGGGCTCCCAGGCTGCGACAAGCAGGTCTAGGCCGTGCAGGAGAAGCACCGGCCAAGGGCTCACCGCGGTCAACTCGGTGAACAACCGTCGCGCCTCGTCACGCTGCACCTCGCCGTCCCGTCGGCTGTATCCGACGTCCCACACGACGCTGTACCCGTCGATGACGGACTCTTCCTCCGGCTCGTCGAGCGGATAGCTGTAACGGTTGACGGACAACTCGCCGCCGACGACGCCGGGCCGCCCGTCCGAGGCCGGCCGACTGAGGTACACCTTGCCCTCGTCGTCTCGGCTGAACTCCACGTGCATGCGGCTGGCGAGCTCCGCCGCCACACCCTCGGGGGCCAGGTCGGTGTGAATGAAGATGTGCTCGAAGGTGGACATGCGCCGCCCGGCTCCTAGGGAAGATCGATGATGCGGCCGTCGCCGAGAATGATGCGTACCGTCGCCGGCATCTGCTGGTCATGAACACGGGCCTGTCCGGCCGCCCGGCCGTAGCCTCGTCGTGCATCCTCCTCGGTCAAACCGACGTTACGACCGTCGAGAACCGCGACCCCGTCGGATCCTGCCTGTTCACCCGCCTCAAGGATATTCCGCCGCACGCTACTGCTGCCTGACCCGACCAGTGTCTTGAACTCGGTGATCACGCCGGGATCCTCCGGACCAGTCCGCACCATCGCATCGGGATTTTTCATTTTGTGAGCGTCGTCGATTCGTTCTCTCGGGTGCACCATGTCACCTTCGACCGCGAGGCGGTCCGCGATGGCCCGCTCCTTGTCCTCGAACAACCCGCGCGGATCGTGCACCCCCGGGCGGAACTCGTCGCCGAGAGGGCCGTGGTGTCGGCCCGGATCGAAGTCGGTGGGCCTCAACCCGTGCGGGCCGTCCGGTTTGGCGGATCCGCCACCCGGAGCCTCAGGCGAGCGACGACCCAGAAGGCGGCTCAGCGCCTCCCTGAGCTTCCCGATCAGGTCACCCAGCCGGCGCATCTCCGGCATCAGCCGCCGCAGACTTGCCAGCAACCCCCGCAGCAACCTCCCGATCCGCGCCGCCCACGACGCCACTGTCGTCGTCACCTGCTCCACCACGAGCGGCGTCGCCAGCCCCGCCGTGGCGACCAGTTCGGCCGCGTACACGATCAGGCGGGACACGCAGGCGGCGATGGCGTCGCGGACCAGCAGCCGCACGGCCGCGACCAGGCCGGCGGCACCCTCGGTGATCGCGGCCATCGCCTCGGCGCCCTGCGCGAGCCCGGTGATGGCCTGCTGCTGTTCGCCCGCCCAGCGCCGGTAGCCGGTGGCGGCGGCGCCGGTCCAGCCGGCGACCTCGGTGCGGACGGCGTGGGCCAGCTCGGCGGCGTCCTCGCGCAGGGACGCGGCGACGTTACGCCAGGTCTGCGCGTGCGCGGTGATCTCGGCGGGGTCGCCGGCGAGCCAGTCGAGGGCTTCGCTGAGCGGCTTGACGTGTTCGATGAGCCAGGCGATGCCGAACTGGAGGAGGACCCCGGCCGGGTCGGACACGAGCGCGAGCGCGTCGAGGCCGGCGCTGACCACGCCGAGGCTGCCGTCGATCCAGCTGCCGGTGCGGACGCCCTGGGCGATGAGTTCGATGTCCTCGCAGATCCACACGCCGGCCCAGGGACTCGGACCGGAGTCCGCCGCGGCGGCGACCAGTGGGTTCGTGGTCACCGCCGCTGCCGTACCCGGTCGAGCAGGTCGGCGGCGTGCGCGTCGGAGGCGCGGTAGCGCTCGGCGCTCGACCGCAGCTTCCCGGCGGTGTCGCGGACCGATGTGGCGGCGGTGCCGATGCCGTCGGTGAGCGTCCGCTGGAGACCGTCGAGCAGGACCGGCATGATCGCGCAGAGCTGCCCGTACGCGTCGGTGCCCAGCCTGACGTGCTGGCCGGCCTGCCGGGCGGCGTCGATGCTGTCGGCGCAGCGGCCGAGGTGTGCGGCGTGCGCGGTCAGGTCGTCGGGGTCGACCTGGAGGCCGTCACCGGGCGGCATCCGACGTGCCCGGGTCGGGGCCGAACCGCCGCTGGTGGGACTCGACGATCGCCTGCCCGGCCGGGTCGTCCGCGCCGAGTGCCGCGGTGGTGGCCTCGGTGAGCCGTCGCAGCAGGTCGGCGCGGGCGTCCCGGGTGACGGCGAGAATCTGCCGGGCGGTGTGTGCGGCGGAGTGCTGCCGGACGCGTTCGTCCAGCCGCAGGTCGGCGAGCAGCCCGGACGAGTCGACGGTGACCTCGACCAGACCGTCGGCGCTGCGCGCGATGCCGGTCAGCGTCTGGGTGCGGGCGGACAGGTCGCGGGCCCGTGCCGCCCGATCGGCCAGGGCCGACTCCCACTCGTCGAGCCGGCGTGCCGCCGCGTCCAGCGCGGCCTCGTCCGCCCACATTTTGACCCTCCCCTGAGGACAGCAGTGAGCGCCAAGCTACCTACTGTTAGCGCTGCGTGCTGCCCCATCCGTTCCGGCCGCCGTCGGTCGCCGGTACCGTCTCGGCGCGGCTGGCCAGTTGCGCGGCCGCTGCGGCGAGCGCACCGTGCGACGCGGTATGGCGCAGCACCACGGCGACCGCCTCCCGCGCCGCCAGTCGTCACCGGTCTTGCGCAGCAGGTTTGCCGACCTCGGGCGTCCCGGAGACCCCGGCCGCCGGACGCTGGACGGTCCTCAGCCGGTGGACGTGCCGGGTGGATTCAACCGGCGCGGTATGCAGCGGTTCTCCAGCGCGGCGCCGCGCATCTGTGGGAACTGCCGCGCACACCACCCCGTGACAGCCTCTTTTTTCGAATTAGGCAGGAGTGCGAAGGTTACCCAGAGCGGCTGCCCGTCCAACTGCTGCTTTCGCCCGTAGTCGGTGCTCAACAGCAGCACGATCCGAGCCTCGCCACCGAACCGCTGCCTCAGGCTGGCGTGCTCCTCAAGGATGTCACGGGCGTAGAAGGTGTGTGAGCCGTTGGCAGCGACCTGGTTGGTGTCGACGATCCCCACCGTCTTCGATGCGAGCTGGGCGGCGTACTGGCCGTCGAGGGGCACTGTGTGCAGGTCCTGCCGATGAAGTTCTTCCAGGCGGGCAAGCGCTTCCTCCTCCGGATCCGCGACGGCGGCGGGGAGAGCCTGCTCCTCCTGGTGCGATACGACCTCGCTGGGCGTCTCGGCGTCCCGCAGATCTTCCGTCGAAGTCACCGGGATCGGTGGAGGTACGGCTCCGGACAGGTCTTCGTCCCGACCGGCAACCAGGCCGACGACGATGAGGATCAGGACCGACGCCACGACCGCGATGCCGAGCAACAGGGTGAACAGCCGCATCGAATCACCGCTGCTCGGCCGGGGCGTCTCGCCCTCGCTGATCCAGCCGCCGCGCGGCTGGGGGTCAGGAGACTCCGCGGTCTCCAGCGCGTCGTCGCTGATCGGGCCGGGCGGCGTTTCGTTTGAATCGTCGGGTCTCTCCAGCACCCGCCGAGCGGGAGTGGACAGCGTGGCCGGGGGCGCCGCGGGCACTCTCATCGGAGGTGCCGGTGCGGCCTTCGGCAGATCGTCGGCGAGGTCGCCGACGAGGGACCGTACGTTCCAGATCGGTCCGCTGTCGGGCTTTCGGTCGTCGCTCATTTCACTCCTCTCGTCACGCCTCACCGGCGACGATCAGTCGTCGGCGTGCCCCGGATTCGGATGAGTCGGGAAGGCTCGCCGCACCGGCCGGGACAGCGCGGTCCCGGCCCCACGCGCGTATCTCGGCAATCTCCTCGGGATGGCTGCGGCTGAGCGGGATCGTGTCCATGAACGTGTCGATGATGAAGTCACTGCTCAGACCGGCATGACCGTTGACCAGCACCTCGAATCCAGCCTCCTTGAGAGCGGCTTCCATGTCGGAGCCGGCAAAACCCTCAGAGAGGGAGACGAGGCGGTCGAGCAGATCCGGGGCAGGCTCGGAGCCGACATACTTGCGGTGGTAGAGCCGGATGATCTCGGCGCGTTCGGTGTCGTCGGGCAGGTCGACGAAGAAGAGTTCGTCGAAACGGCCCTTCCGGAGCAGTTCCGGCGGGAGTGAGCGGACGTCGTTGGACGTCGCCACGACGAACACCCGCGACCGGGATTCCTGGAGCCAGAACAGGAACTGTCCGACCAGCCGCCTGCCCACGCCGGTGCTGTCATGCTGGCCGGCGAGCCCTTTCTCGATCTCGTCGATCCACAGCACGCATGGGGCGGTGCGGTCTGCCATCTCCAGGGCTTCCCGTAGCCGTGCCTCGGACTGCCCCACGTACATTCCGAGGATGGCCGCGAAGTCGAGCCGGTACAGCGGCAGCCGCCACTGGGCAGCTACCGCCTTTGCGGACAGAGACTTGCCGCACCCGGGCACCCCGACGAGCAGAACGCCCCGAGGCGGCCGGAGCCCGGTGTTCCGCAGGTCAGCGCACATGACCTGATGGCGCCGGTGCAACCAGTGCCGCAGGGTGGCCAGCCCACCGATCTCGTGCGCGGAGCGGTCCAGCGGTACGCGGACGAGGCCGGCGAGATCCGAGAAGTGTTTGTCCTTGACCTCGGCGAGACGGTCGACGTCCTCGCGGCGGAGGCGGCCGCTCGCGGCGATCGTGGCCAGGATGTTGATGGCGGTGCCTTCCGGTACGCCGACCAGGAAGTCCGCCACCTGGCGGGCGTCCGCCTCGATCCAGTCGATGGTCACCGAACCCTGTTGATCCTTAAGGAAGTCGACCACGACCTCGTACATCTCGGCCGCGTTGGGCAGCTCCAACGAGACACTCATCCCGAGGCGTTGCAGGCCGCTCCAGATCGGTGTGTCCGTGATCAGCACGACACTGCCGGACTGGTCGTCGGCGAGCCGGGCGAGTTCGGCGATGTGACGGGTGACCGGCGAATCGACACTCAGGTCGTCCGGTTCGACGAAGACCATGGTCGCCTGGGCGCGCCGGGACATCTGGGCCGCGGCGAAATCCATGGCCGCGACCAGGGATCGATCCTCCTGCACCGCATTTCTGGTGCGTAGGTCCCTAAGCCCGGTCGCCCGGGTATAAATCCAGAACGGCAGGTTGACGCGCTGGCTACTGCCAGCGACCTCCCGGATCAGCCGGATGGCACGGGTCTGCTCGGCACTGCGGATGCCGATCAGCGGCACCCGGGCGGCGATGTAGCTGTCGAGGTCGCGGCGGGCCTCGTCGTAGTGGGACACGCTACTCCTCGGATCTGTCGGGGTGACGACGAACGATCAACCGCCGACGTGGTCGGTCCGCCGGCTCGGTGGCCCAGCCGTCCCAGCCGCCCCGGCGCCCCGGCGCCTGCACCAGCACCTCGGTGACCGCGTTCTCACGGAACGTACGCAGTCGCGCCTGGACGAGCCGGTCGTTGGCTCCGACGCGGTGCGCGGATTCGACGGTCTCCTCGAGCGCACGCTGGACCGAGCGGATCTGCCTGTCGACCTCGGCGCGCAGCTGTCGGGACAGGTCTGCGGGCAGGCCGGGATGGCCGGTCAACGCGCGGATGGGGGTGAGGCTCCCTCGGGACTGGGTGAGTGCGCGTGCCACCTCGAACTCGTCCTGCGCGGCGAGGAGGGCCTGTAGGAGACCTCGTTCCCACGCATTCAGCCGAGTCGCCATCGCCTCGACGATGCGGCGCACGAGCCTGACCCAGACGTCGGCCGGATAGTCGTCCTCGGCCAGGGGCGGGAGATACCTCGAATCGGCGTCCTCACCAGACCGCCACAGTTCCAGGAACTTCGCCCATCGCTGATATCCGTTGTCGGCGCTGGACATGTCAGTCCCGGCGCGGGCGGCGGACGACGAGTTCCCCTGGTGGCATCGGCTCCCAGTCGGGAAGGTTCTCCACCATCCTCCGGGCCCGGCTGGTGCTGCGCTTCGCCGCGGCGATCGGTTGCCGGGCCCACGGAACGCCGGAGGCCGGCGCATCGGCCACGAGATCCGTGGCCGGTTCGGACATCTCCATGTCACGCCTCCTCTGCTCGACCGGGGACACGGCGTTCGTGCGGGCTTCCCGGCGCCCCCGCGGTGGCAAGGTCGGCAATCAGAGCCCGTACGTTCGACTCCCTGCTGTCAGCGTCTGTGAACCGGGTGGTCCAGTCGGTCAGTTCGGCGCCGGCAGCTCGCAGTTCGACCAGTGACCGCTTCCGGGCTGCCGCGAGCCGAGCACGGGCGGCGTTCTGCTTCTCGGCTGCGGAGTCGGCCTGGGCGCGGAGCAGGAGGCCCCAGGCCACACCACCCCCGACGGTAATCACAAGGCCCACTGCGAGGCCGGCGACGGCAGATCCGAACACGGCGACGAGGAGCAGTACCACGATCGGCGCGATGATTCGCTTGCGCCAGTCGAAGGCGAGACCCGCGAGGAACGGCTCGGTGTGCCGTGTCCAGTGCGAGGTCAGAGAGCGCTCCAGCGCGTCCAGCGGGCGCTCGAAGGAGCCGGTCCACGGGGGTGGCTTGAAGCCCGTCACGTCGGCGCGTTCGCGCAGGTCGAGGGTCACCGTGACCGTGGAGGGCAATCCCAGGCGGTAGTCCCGGGTGAACGCGCTGTGGGCGTCACTGAGCCAGTCGTGGCAGAACGCCAGGGCGAGCCGTTGGGTCTGTGGCGACACCCCAATGCCGTCGGGATCGAGGGCAGAGTCGGTCTGGATGGTCAGGTAGTCCCTCACGTCCTTCAGTGCGGCCAGTTGGAACGGTGTCGAACGGGCTGCCTCCTCAAGATCCCCGTCGGCCGCCACGATCGCCTCCTTCGCCGCCAGTTCGCGCCGTAGCGGAAGTTCTTCGGGGTCGTACTCCTCGACCAACATGTCGAGGAGGTCGTCGATGGCATCCTCGATCCGGTCGGTGGGCGACGGCGGGGTGTTCAGCACGGCGACGTACCGATCGATGATGGACTGGTGTGCCTCAGCTCCGGCGAGCGCGCGTTCCAGCTGCGGCCACTGCGGCGAGGACGCGCCGAGTCGAGGGAAATCCTCTCGAAGGCCTTCGGGCCGGACGAACGTTTCCATCTCGCGCCGCCACCGGTTGAGTTGGGCGTGCGTGGATGCTTCGTCGGCGAGCAGGGTGCGGCGCCACGACTCGAGTCGTTCCCGGGTGAGCGTCAACGCATCGGGACCGAAGGCGCCGTGCGCAATCGCCTCCAGAATCAACGCGAATTCACGGTTGAGCGCCGCCGGGTCCTGGGCATCAAGGTAGTGCCTCAGCCATCGGACTGCACTCGCCCGTCGCCCTTGCCGACGCAAGATCAGTGTCATCAGCAGGGAGGTGCGCTCCGGGGACCGTCGGTACGCCTCCTCGACCGCCCGGACGCACAGGTCGGGATCGTCGCCGACCCAGGCGGCAAGCGCGACGAGGACCGGCGCGAGCCAGTAGCGCGGGGTCTGGATCATCAACTGCTCACCGACCGCCTGGACCGTGTCCTCGCTGACCAGTCCGACGTCGAAGGACTGCAGCATTCCGACGGCGGTTCGGCGTACCACCTTGTGGTGGCCGAACTGGTGCTCGATGTCGTTCTTGAGGGCGCCGATTGCGGTCTCGGCACGGTGGACGTTCGCGGTGCGTTCGGCCTGCTGCGCGAAGCGGGCGAAGGCCAGGCGCAGCTCAACGAGGTCGTTTCGGGTGGCCTGTTGCTGCTGCTCGATTGCGCCGACCGTGTCGTCCACCTTGAGGATGTTCTGCCTCAGGTTGAAGATCTGATTTTCGATGCTGCGGAGCTGGCCGCGGAGCTGGTTGACGTCGGACATGATTCTCCGGTGGGGTCAGAGAAGACGGGCGATGGGTCGCCGAAGGGGAATGGGCAGCTGAAAATCGGCGGTTGGTCTAGTCGGCAGTCTCGCGCGGCACGATGTGGAGGTCCCCCTCACGGGATTAGCCAAGTTGAATCATTTGCTGAATATTTGCGGCGACGACCTTTGTTTCGCGTCGACCGAAGAGGTCAAAGGGGCGACCGAATGGCCAGCGGACTACAGGTCCGTTCGGCGGCCGGCCAAGCGGCTCGGCCGATGCGGGCTCACCGGACGTGGCGTGACATCCGCCGCAGGCCGGCCGGATCCAGGACGGTGAGTCGGCGGTAGGTGGAGTGGATCAGTCCCGCCCGCCGTAGTGCCCGTAGGGCTTTCTGGACGGTGTCCTCCGAGGCTCCGACCATGGTGGCGAGTTCACGTTGGCTCAGCGGAACGTCGATGGCGACAGCTTCGTGAGCGGCCCGCCGCCCGAACCGTACGGATATCTCGACGAGTACGCGGGCGAGACGCACCTCGACCGGGAAGGCCACGAAGTCGGCCCGCCGGTCATTGGCCCAGCGCAGCCGCTCGGCCAGCGTGATGGTCACGAGCCGTGCGACATCGGGATACCGGATCAGCACCGTGCCGAACGCCTCTGCGGTGACCAGCCGCGCGGTGACTGTGCCGCACGCGATCACGCTGGCCATTCGGGGCTGGTCGGAGAGGGCGGCGGCCTCACCCACGATGTCTCCGGCACCCCGGATGGCGACGAGCGCCTCGATCCCCTCGATGTGGGTGGTCACCTTGACGAATCCGCTGGTTAGCAGGATCACGTGGCGGTCGCGGTCGCCTTCCCGAAGGATCCGGTCACCCGGCTCGTACCGTCGGGGCCGACCGTGGTCGAGCACCTCCTGGCGCGTCGTCGGGGGGAGACGGCCCAGGAATCCGGTGGCACGCGGCTCACCCGGGAGCCGGTCGGCACCGTCCACGTCGACCCCGTCGTGCGAGTGTGGTCCGCTGGTGATCCAGCAAGTGTGCGACATCCGGCGGCTGCCCGCAACGCCGCGCCGCCTCGCGATGCAGGTTGAGGCGATCGGCCTTATCGGCGATCGGGGTGATCGTATGTCCACGTCGGCTCCTCCGTATCCAGGTCCGCCGCAGCCTGGCATGGCGGGATTCGCAGGACTCCGTATTTCTGCGGGATCTTCACGGGCGCGGTCCGGAACGGTGAGAGTCGCGCGGGGCGGCGGATGACGCCTCGTCCAACCGTGTCGTGCTGTTGTCGGTTGGTTGACACTCGGTATTGCTCCTCGCCGAGATATGGCAAAGATCTGTTACTCGCAGGCGTCCAATACGTCAACCAATGGTGTAACGCGCGCGTGACATAAGAGCCTGGGTCGATTGCCTTTTCGGGGCGTGCCGATAGCTGCAATCGACCATCGGGCGACGAACTGGAGGGCAGTTTGACCCGCGACGACGTGGTAACCGGCGAGGAACTGCTGCGGCCGGACGACGTACTTGCCCACACGGCGTTGTCGACTGATCGGCCCAGGGATCCGGAGGACCCGAACTACTTGGCAGACCCGGCGACCGTGAGTATCGGACGCCCCCTGCTCTTTCCCATCCCGGCCGAGGAACTGCCGGCTCCGCTGCGACGGCGTGCCGACGTCGGCGGGCGGCGCTACTACGGCATGATCATCGCATTCGACCTGGATCCGTTGGGGGGAAGCCGGCGTTACACGCTGGCTCGCTTCGAGGTTGCCCTAGATGACGAACACGCGGCCGCGATTCGCGTCGACGCTGACGGAGGTGCCCTCGGACTGAACTACGGGTTCGATTCACCGCGCCCGCTGACTCCCGCCGCCGAGCGGGCAGTCGGGGCCGCCCGCCCCGGCTGGCTGCTCCGGCTGGCACCTCGCACGGGCCGGCCGCGTGCCTGGTCCTTCGGAACCGGGCGGCGCCAGTTCGGCTGGACTTTTCCGGATCCGACCGGTCAGAGCCTGTTGCCCCTGACCTATGGAATGCACGCGCTCGTGGAGCTTCCGGCCGCTGCCACGACGGTGTCCGGACGCGTTGGACTCCGTGTCGAGATGGCCGTGCCCGGCCGAGGCCGGATGGTCCGACACCAGGCCACCGTCCGGGACTCTGTCAGATTCGAGGAAGCTCTGCCCGGGCCGGCGGAACCGAGCTCGGCGGCGGTACGGCTGTGCATGGCAACGGACGTCGCGAGCTACAGCCGCCGATCGAACGACCTCGCCGAGCGGACCCAGTCCTGGCTGGTCCAGGTGTTGTCCGACGCGCGACGCGCCGCCGGTCTGGACGAGACTGCGATCGCCCTGCAGCCACAGGGCGACGGTCAGTTCGCCGTACTGCCGGTCGGCATCGACGAGTCGGTGGTGATCCCACGCCTGGTGGGCGGTCTGGCCGAGGCGTTGTCGCGGACGAACCGGCTTCTTTCCGCGGCCGAGCGGGTCCGGCTCCGGGTGGCCCTCCACCGTGGACTGATGAAGCCAGCGGACAGCGGATGGGTGGGCACCGCGGCGATTGCCGTACACCGGATCCTCGACAGTCCGCCGTTGCGGGCTGCGCTGCGGGACAACCCGCATGCCGACTACGTCCTCGGCGTTCCGGACCTGCTCTACCGCGATGTCATCCAGCACTCCGTCGAGCCGCCACTGCCAGACCAGTTCGAGGAGGCCACCGTCGAGCTGCCGGAGAAGCAGTTCGTCGAGCATGCCTGGATCCATGTGCCCCCAGGACGACGCGGATGAGCCGCAAAGTCCTCGCGTTGCTGGTCGGGATCGACCACTACCGCGCGGCACCGGGACTGCGCGGAACCGTCAACGACGTGACACTGGCCGAGCAGTTTCTGAAGACACGTTGCCCGGAGCAGGACCCGTCGTCGATCCGCGTGCTGCGTGACCAGGAGGCCACGCGGACGGCGATCATCGTCGGCCTTCGAGACCACCTCGGACGAGCCGGACCGGGGGACACGGCCATCTTCTGGTTCAGCGGGCACGGCTCGCGGATGGCGGTCCCCGCCGAACTCTGGCATCTGGAGCCGAGCGCCGAGATGCAGACGCTCGTCTGCCACGACAGCCGCTCCGATGGTGTCCCCGAACTCTCCGACAAGCACCTCTCGCTGCTGCTCGGCGAGATCGCCGCGCGTGGCGTCCACCTGGTGGTCGTCCTGGACAGCTGCCACTCGCAGAGCGGCACCCGCAACCTGAGCCGGGCGCTTCCACCGGTGACCGACATACCCTTGATCGAGGCGTTGCTGCCGGATCTGCTGGCCGCTGCCTCCAGGCCACCCGGGCAGTACGTGGAACTGGCCGCCTGCCGCTCCTCCGAGACGGCCGTCGAGACGTGGGTGGACGGTCGGTACCACGGACTGTTCAGTTGGTCCCTGATCAGCGCCATGCGACGCCTTGGATCGGCGGCGACGTATCGTGACTTGCTGACGGCTGCTCGGTGCGAGGTCGAACGGTACGTGTCCGCGCAGGTCCCGCAGCTGGCGCCCGCCAGTCCGGGTATCGCCGACCAGCCGTTCCTGGGTGGTGAGGTGACGCCGTCGGCCGGCGGTATGCGAATGCGCCGCGTGCGGCGTGACTGGGAGATCGACGTTGGCAGCTGCCACGGCCTCCTGGCGGACGGGTACGACGACATACGGGTGGCCGTACCCGGGCCAGAAGTTCGGGAGGCGCGTGTCGTCCGGATTCTTCCCGAGCGCAGCGTGGTCCGTCCCCTTGGCTGGGAGCCCGATGACGATCTGCAGTACCCGGTGGTGCTCAGCCGGGTGCCGACTCCGGCGATCACCGTCGGGGTGGACGCGGCACACCAGCCAACTTTGGACCTCGTGCTGGCGGCCCTCGAGACGGCCGGGCCTGCCGGTGGCCCGTCGCCGCACGTGCGGATACTCGGTCCGGACGAGGAGCGGACGCCCGAACTGCGCCTGGACGTGCCCGAGCCCGACCGGGTCCGCGTCAGTGACGCTGAGGACTTCCCGCTCTGCGATGACCTGACCGGTGTGGCCCGCGACGGCGGTCGGCGGGTGACCGCCGTGCTCGAGCACATCGCCCGGGTGAAGCGCGTGAAAGCCCTCACCAATCCCGTCTCAGCCCTGGCTGACGTGGTCACGCTGGAGGTCGTAGAGGCCAGGCCCGGTGAGGTGGCCGCGCCCGCGGAACGCCCACCGTTGCTTCCGGGCGCCGACGGCGTGCTGCGCCTGCAGTACCGCAGGGAAGCCGACCTGTGGGTTCCGCCGACGGTGTTCGTCCGGATCCGCAATGCCGGCGACCGTCGGTTGCACTGCGTCCTGCTCGACATCACCGAGCGGCATCGCGTGCACGCCGGCCTCTTCCCCGGGGCGTACGTCGCGCCGAAGCACGTGGGCGCGGCGCTCTACGGACGGCCGGTGGAGCTGCGGCTACCCGCTGGATCCGTGGTGGAGCCCGGCGCCACGACGCGGGACTGGCTGGTGCTCCTCGCGGCCGAAGAGGAGTTCAGCTCGTCACCGTTCGAGCTGCCGCCGCTGGACGAGGCGTGGCCGGGTCGAACGAGGGCGCCGCTGGTGGTCTCCGGTCTACTCGGTCGGCTCGGGCTGGCTGCGGTCCATCGTGACGCCGGCACGATGGAGGGGAGCGCGTGTGACTGGACGACAGCGGTCGTGCCGGTGGTGACGGAGGTGCCGGGCTCGGTCGAGGCCGAATGGTGAGCGAGGAGGACGAGTGGATCGCGCGGCTGGCTGCGCTCGTCACCGCGCCGCCACCGTGTGCCGACCTCCCCGGGCTGTCCGGCATGCTTGGACTCGCGCATCTGAAGCGGTACGACATCGGTGGCGAACCGGCCGACCTCGACACCGCCGTCGATGCTCTGGAGCGGGCGGTGACCACCGCCGAGGCCCACCCGGATGCGGCGCTATGGCACTGGCAGCTCGGCTTGGCGCTCGCGGCACGGGCGAAGCTCGGCCACGGCTCGAAGGATCATGACGGCGCCGTCTCCCATCTCACGGTCGCGTACCGGCGATGGCCGACCGACGACACGGACCGGGATGACGTGGCAATGGACCTGGGGGAGGCGGTCTGGGATCGATTCCTCGCCCGGAGGGCGGACAGCGTACTCCCGCCCGAGACCGCCGCGGCGGACGCGGACGAGGCGCTCGGCACGCTGCGAGACATCCACCTGGTCTCCACGTCCTCGGATCACGCGGCGCACTTGGCGGTGGTACGGGGAATGGCGCTGCTCGCGCGATACGACCATGCCGGTAGGTGTACGGAGGACCTCACCCGGGGCGTCGCCGAGCTCACGGCCGCACTGGATGCGCTCCCCGTCGACATCGAGTCCCGCTACGCCACCGCCGCCGCGGATCTGGCCTGCGGCCACCTGGAACTAGCCGGTCTCCAGCGGGACCGGGCCCACGTCGAGATCGCCGCGTCCGCTGCGCGGCGCGCACTCGGGCCGTGCGATCCCGGAACGCCGGGCTGGATCTCACTGCACCGCGCTCTCGCCGCTGCGCACGAAGCCCTCTGGGAACTGGACGGGAACGCGGCTGACCTGGGTGTGGCCATCTCGGGTTGGCGGACGGTTCAGGAGGCCGACCCCGACCCCGCCGTCGCCGTCCGCCTGGCCGACCTGCTGCGACAGGAGGCGGTCGCGACCGGTGACCTCAAGGGGCTGACGGAAGCCGGTGCCGTGTTGGCCGAGGCGTTGTCGTCGACAGATGACCGCGGGCCGGTGTGGCGGGCACTCGGGGAGACACACCTGCTGTGCTGGCAGCTCGCCCGCGCGCCGGAGGCGCTCCGGAACGCCATCGGGTGCGCCGATGACGCGGTCGCGGCTCTCGGCCGGGCGGACGACGACCTGTTGGCGGCACACATCCTCCGGGTCGTGGTCGGGTACGAGCTGCTCACCTACCATGATCCGCAAGCCGGCGCCGTTTACCTGCGTACGGCGCTCAACGACGCCGACGAGGCGTTGACCGATCGGGTGGGCGCCGACGCCGAACGACGCGTGGCCCTCGCCGCCATCGTGCTGTACGGCGAGTTCGCCTACTTCGGCGAGACACAGGCCGAGATCGACGTGGCGAAGCTGCGCCGGCTGCTCGCACTGGGCCGGTCGACCGGCCCCCCGCCCGAAGGGATCGCGGGCGCACTAGACGCGGCAGCCGGACTGCTCGACCAGTACCTTCACGCCACTGGCGCCGAGCCGGAGGCGGGCGCGGGAGTCGAGGCGGTGGTACGCGCCGGGCGTGACGCCAGACTCGCGCGGACCGAGGGGGCGCGGCTGCGAGTGCTGCTGTACCACGCCTTGTACACCAGAGCGGCCACCACGGGTGATCTGCGCGCGTTCGGTGCCGCTATGGATCTGGCGGAACGATCTGCCGACGTACTCCCCGACGAGGGCGAACCCGGCGTCGGCCTCCCCGCGGCGGCAATGCTCATGGGGGCGGCCGGGCGAGGCGCGGGCGGTGACCTCGACGGTATGCGGGAGACGATCGGGCGGATCAACGCGTACGTCCCCGATCGGACGCTGGAGCCGATGGTCCGCGCCTTGCGGACGGCCGCGGCGCTCGCTTCGGGCGATCGGCCGGCGGCCGCCCTGCCGCCGCGTCCGCTGCCACCTGGAGAGCTGCCCTACCAGTCGGTGGCCGACGCGATCATCACTGCCATCCCCCAGGTGAGTGTCGCCGCGCTGCATGGCGACGGGCGGATGCTGCGGCTGTGGGCCGACCACCTCAGCGATCTGGCGGAACGGCTGCCACGCGGGCACGTGGCGCGGACGGTGAGCTGGAAGCTGGCGGCACAGGCCGAGCTGGGTCTGGGGAGCCGGGGCGCGGCCGCCCGTGCCGCCGATCACCTTGGTGTGGCGGTGGCGGAGTGCGGCGGGCCGGAGAACCCGCTGTGGACCGACTTGACGCGTGACCACGCTCGGGCGCTGCGGCTGGCCGGCGGTACCGACCGTGAGCGCACTCGCCGACTCGGGCTCGCCGCGCTCGCGGGCCATGCGCGGCGAGTCCTTCTCCAGGCGGGCACCGACCATGCCCTGGAGGCGGCCCGGGAGGCCACGGTGGACGCGGCCACCGTGCTCCGCTGGTGCCTGCAGGACCAGGCCGATGACGACGCCATCGTCGCCTTGGACGCGGGACGGGGACTCGTACTGCACGCCGCGACCGAGTCCCGGACGGTGGCGGATGTGCTCGACGAGGTCGGACGGTCCGACCTGGCCGACGAGTGGCGGCGCACAGAAGGACTGGGACGCGACCAGGTCACCGGTCGGCCGCTCGACGCCGTGGCGGCCGCCGATGAGGTCCCCGACGACCTGCGTACGCGGGTGCTGCGGGTCCTGGACGCCGCCGGCCACGATCCGGTGGCGCAGGTTCGAGTCGAGGACCTTCGCGCCGCACTTATCGACGTCGGCGCGGACGCGATCGTGTACCTGGTCCCCGCAGCCGGCGCCGTGCCCGGATTCGCGGCCGTCGTACCGGCCCGATCTGCGACGTTCCTGGTCGAGTTGCCCCAGCTACTCGTCACCCCCGGGTCACCGCTGCGGCGGTTGCTGACTGCGGGGCTGGGTCCCGTGGCGGCCGGACCCCTTCGAGATGCGGGACCTGTGGGCTCGACCGGGTCGGTCATGTCCGGCTCACCGCTGGATGACCTGTGCCGATGGGCCTGGCGTGCCGCCATGGCGGAGGTCGTCACGATCGGCCGGGACCTGCGTGCCGCAGGGCCGGCCCGTTTGGTCATGGTTCCGATGGGCATCCTCGGCCTCGTGCCGTGGCACGCCGCCTACCGGGAGACCTCGTCTGGACGGCGGTACGCCGTACAGGATGTGGTCGTCTCCTACACTCCGTCAGCGCGCCTGCTCTGCGCCTCCTCCACCAAGCCACCGACGTCCACCCGGTCGGCACTCGTGGTCGGGGATCCCCTCGGCGACCTGCCTTTCGCCGGCGCCGAAGCGCGAGCAGTCCACCACCGGTTCCATCCGCAGGGGCGCTACCTGGGCGGTCCGTCTGAGGGCCCGGACAGTCTCGCCCGACCCGACGAGGTGCTGGCGTGGATGCGTACCGCCTCCGGCCCGGCCGTCCTGCACCTGGCCTGCCACGGCCGCGTCGATCCCGCGCGCCCGGCGGACTCCTCCCTGGTGCTCGCCGGGGGCGAGCTACCCGCTCGGCACCTGCTCGACGCGTCGCGGCGCGCGGCACTCGAACTGGGGCAGGTCTTCCTGGCGGCCTGCACCACGAGCCTGATCGGCGGTCTTCACGACGAGGCGTTCAGCCTGGCCACCGCATTCCTGGCGGCGGGTGCCCGGACTGTCTTCGGGGCGCTGTGGTCGGTACCCGACGTCGGTACCTCGCTGCTGATGTACCTGGTGCACCATCACCTCCATGTCGATGGGTGCCAGCCGGCCGAGGCGCTGCACCGTGCACAGCTGTGGATGCTGGACGCGGATCGGGTGCCACCGCCCGAGATGCCCGTCGAGCTGGCGTCCCAATGCTCTCGGGCCGACCTCGCCCAGCCGCTGGCCTGGGCGGCGTTCATCCACCTCGGACGGTGAACGACTGCCTTCGGTCGGTGGATCCGTCAGTTGGCCACCCGGATGATGGCCGCCACCGACCGGTCCACGTCCGCCTCCGTCGTGGTCGCGTTCGACACCGAGATCCGCATCAGCCGCCGCCCCCGCCACGTCGTCCCGCCCACCCAGCACGTCCCGTCGACCTGCGCGGCGGCCACCACCCGGTCGGTGCGCGCGTCGTCGCCGAACCCGACGAGCACCTGGTTGAGCACCACGTCGTTCACCACCTCGAACCCGGCTCCGGCGAGCCCGTCGGCGAACCGGCGCGCCAGCGCGCAGCACCGCTCGACAAGCGCGCCGACGCCGTCGCGGCCCAGCTCCCGCAGGCCCGCCCAGACCGCGAAACCCCGGGCGCGGCGCGAGGACTCCGCGGTCAGGTCCGCGCCCGCCGGCACACCACCGGAACCCACGAGGTACGCGGCCGCGAGCGACATGGCCGCCGCGTGCGCGTCGGGCCGGGCGCAGAACACGAACGCGCTGTCGTACGGCAGGTTCAGCCACTTGTGGCCGTCGCAGGCCCACGAGTCGGCGTTCTCCAGTCCGTCGACCAGGTGCCGGGTCGACGGGCTGGCAGCCGCCCACAGCCCGAACGCGCCGTCCACGTGCGCCCAGCCGCCGTACCGGTGGACCAGGTCGCAGGCCCGGCGCAGGTCGTCGCACGCGCCGGTGTTCACGTTGCCCGCCTGCAGGCAGACGATGGTCGGGCCGGGACCGGCGTCGCGCAGCGCGGCTTCCAGGGCGTCCGGGTCGATCGCGCCCTGCGGGCCGGTCGGCACCGCGTGCAGCGCGTCGGTGCCGAGGCCGAGCAGGCGCAGCGACCTGTCGATGGTGGCGTGCCGCTCAGCCCCGGCGAACACGCGTACCGCAGGCGCGCCGGACAGGCCGCGCCGCTCCACGTCCCAGCCGGCGTCGGCGAGCACCTGGTGGCGGGCGGCGGCGAGCCCGGCGGTGTTCGCCGCCTGCGCGCCGGTGACGAAGCCGACCGACGCGGTCGCCGGGATGCCCAGCAGGTCCTTCAGCCAGCCGCCGGCGGCCGTCTCGGCGGCCACGGCGGCGGGGGAGGTGACCGCGTTGAACGCGATCTGGTCCCAGCCGACGGCCAGCATGTCGGCGGCGGTGGCGGCGGGCGAGGTGCCGCCGACGACGAAGCCGAAGTAACGGGGGCCGGCGGTGGCGACCAGGCCCGGCTCGGCGGCGGCCACCAGGTCGGCGAGGACCTGCCCGGGCGGGGTGGGCGCGTCCGGCAACGGACCGGCGAACGCCTCGGTCAGCGCGGCCTGGTCCACGGGTACGCCGACCGGCCGGTCCGGCAGCGACAGCCGGTAGTCAGCCGCATGGTCGGCGGCGCGCCGCAACAGGTGCCTCAGCTCGTCCATCGCCGCACCCTAGCCCCGGTCGCCGCTCCCTTCGAGGGCGGCGTCGAGGCGGTCCAGGTGTGCGGCCACCGGCCCGACGGTGAGCAGACCGCTGCCCGCCCCGGCCACCTCGCCCGCCGCCGGGACGAGCGCGTCGCGCGCCCGGAGCGTCGCGTCCCGGTCCCCGAGCGCCACAGCGGCGCGGCCGGTGAGGCACCACAGCGCCTCCTGCAGCAGTTCACGCGGCGGCGCCGGGGTGCGGCGCAACGCCCTGGCTGCCTCGTCGCGCCGGTCGGCGGCGAGCAGCAGCAGCGGGCGCGTCCAGGGCGCGTACGGGCCCCAGTCGGTGTCGGCCGGGAAGTCGGCGGGCCGGTCGTGCCACACCCGCAGGCACAGCAGCGCCAGCGGCAGCAGCCCGCGTTCCACGCCGGGCATCCCGCAGCCGGCCAGCCCGGTCGCCCACGACCGGTACGCCGCCTCCGCATCCGGGTACGCGGCGCCGGTGGCGGCGGTCCGCATGGCCCGGTAGCCACCGGTGAACACACCGACGAGGGGGCTCTCGTGCCGGGCGGCGAGCCGGTCCGCCGCGTCGGCGTGCGCGTCGGCGGTGGTGAAGTCGGCGAGCGCGCTGCGCGCCTGCACGCGGATCAGGTGCCCGAGGATCTCCACTGTGGCCAGGCCGTGCCGGGCGGCGAGCGCGACCAGTTCGACGCCGACCGCGTCCCGCTGCGGGGCGAGCCCGGCCCGCTGGAACGTCTGCATGTAGACGCCGTTGAGCGCCTGGGCCAGCAGCGCCGGGTCGGCCACCCGCCGGGCGATCGCCTCCGCTTCCCGCGCGGACTGCGCCGGGCCGGGTGACGCCGTACCTCGGGACTCGATCGCGACGGTGGCCAGCAGCCGGGCGCGGGTCGCCTCCGGCGCGTCCGGGCCCAGCCCGGCGAGCGCCCGCTGTGCCGCCGCGACGACCCGGGCCGCCTGCGCCGGGTCGTCCGAGCGGGTCCAGATCGCGGGTACGTCGTACCCGCCGATGACCCGCGCCGTGAACTCCGGGTCGCCCAGTTGCTCGGCGGCGCTGATAGCCGCTTCGCGCTGGTCCCGGGCGGCCTCCAGTCCGCCCGGCCCGGTCACCGCGAGGCTGCGCAACAGCCCGACCGTGGACTCCAGCCGGGCCCGCGCGCCGGGCACCACACTGCGCTCGTACGCCGCGGCGGTCTCGGCCCAGACGCGCGCCGCGCCGGTCGGTTCGGGTTCGGCCTGGCGCAGCAGGTCGGTCTCCAGCCGCCGCAGCCGGGGTCCGGGGTCCAGCCCGAGCTGGTCGCGCAGCAGTTCCCGGGCGCGGCGCAGCACGGCGAGCGCGTCGGCCTGCCGTCCGGCGCGGTAGAGCGCCGACGCCAGCAGCGCCCACCCGTCCTCCCGCCACGGGTACGCGGCGACGTGCGCGTCGAGATCGGGTACGGCGTCGGCGGCCCGGTCCAGCGCCAGCAGCGCCTCGGCCCGCCGCTCCACGGCGGTGAGCCGGATCTGGTCGAGCCGGGACCGTTCGGCGTGCGCCCACGGCTGGTCGAAGTCGGCGTACGCGGGTCCGCGCCACCAGCCCAGCGCCTCGTCGAGCCGGTCGAGCGCGGCCCGGGGCAGCGCGTCGGCTACTGCGCTGACCGTGTCCTCGAACCGCCAGGCGTCGACGGCGCCCGGGTCGGCGCGCAGCGCGTACCCCGGTCCCTCGGTGACCAGCAGCCGGGCCGCCTCGCGTGGCGGACGGCGCGGCTCAAGGCGGCGGCGCAGCGCCGCGACGAACGTGCGGACCGCGCCCACCGCGCCGGCCGGCGGGTCGTCCCACAGGTCGTCGACGATCTGCCCGACCGGCACCACCCGGCCCCGGGCGGCGACCAGCCGGGCCAGCACGGCCCGGTGCCGGGGCCCCTTCAGGTCGACCGGCTCACCCGCGTCGTCCCAGGCCGTGACCGGACCGAGCACACCGAAACCGACAGGCACCGACCCCTCCTCGACCCGGGCCACCGTATCGCGCTCATCGGTTGCTCATCGGGCGCCGCCACGCTGGTCAGGTACGACGAGACGAAAGAAGGATCGAGATGAGCACCACCATCGCGGGATTCGACTACCAGCGCGTTCCGGTCGCCGAGGGCGTGACCCTGAACGTGGCGGTGGGCGGCTCCGGCAGCCCGGTCGTGCTGCTGCACGGCTTCCCGCAGACCCACCTGATGTGGCGGCACGTCGCCGCCGACCTGGTCGGCGAGCACACGGTGATCTGCCCGGACCTGCGCGGCTACGGCGCCAGCGACAAGCCGGCCGCTGCCAGCGAGGACACGTACAGCAAGCGGACCATGGCCGCCGACGTGGTGGCGGCGGCCCGCGCGCTCGGACACGAGCGGTTCGCGCTCGCCGGGCACGACCGGGGCGCCCTGGTCGCGGTCCGGGCCGGCCTGGACCACCCGGACGCGGTCACCCACCTGGCGTCGCTGGACGTGCTGCCCACCCTCGACATGTGGGACGTGCTGCACGGCGCGTCCGCGTCGGTGGCGTTCCACCTGTACCTGATGGCCCAGCCGCCCGGCCTGCCCGAGCAGATGATCGCGGCCAGCGCTGACGCGTTCTTCGGGCACTTCCTCGACGCCTGGGCGGGTGACCCGGCGGCCATGCCGGCCGACGTGCGCGCCGAGTACCTGCGTGCCTCCCGGGAGGCGGTCGACTCGATCGTCGCCGACTACCGGGCGTCGGCCGGGATCGACGTGGCGCACGACCGGGCCGACCGGGACGCCGGGCGGCGGCTGGCCATGCCGGTCACCGTCATCCAGCAGGACTGGGGCGCCGCGCTCGGCTACGACGCGGCGGCGGTGTGGCGGGCCTGGGCGCCGGACCTGGAGCACCGCACCACCACCGCTGGGCACTTCATGGCCGAGGAGGCGCCGGGCGAGATCACCGAGGCGCTGCGCGTGCTGCTCAAGCGCTAGGCGCCGCAGTCCCTGGCGGACGGCTTACCGTACGTTGTACGGTAGTGGCCGTCGTCGACGGAGGGGGACAGACGTGGAACACGCGATCCTCGCGGAGGGCCTGCGCAAGCGGTACGGGGGCAACGTTGCGCTGGACGGATTCGACCTGCGCGTGCCACCGGGCACCGTGTGCGGGCTGCTCGGCCCGAACGGCGCGGGCAAGACCACAGCCGTCCGCATCCTCGCCACGCTGCTGCGCCTCGACGCCGGGCGGGCCGAGGTCGCCGGCTACGACGTGGCCGGGCAGGCCGACCGGGTACGCCACCGCATCGGCCTGGTCGGCCAGCATCCGGCGGTGGACGAGGCGCTGAGCGGCCGGGAGAACCTGGTCATCTTCGGCCGCCTGTTCCACCTGGACCGGGCCGGGGCGCGGCGGCGGGCGACCGAACTGCTCGACCGGTTCGGGCTCGCCGACGCCGCCGATCGGCCGGTACGCACGTACTCCGGTGGCATGCGCCGCCGCCTCGACCTGGCCGCCGGCATGATCCTCGCGCCGTCGGTGCTGTTCCTCGACGAGCCGACCACGGCGCTGGACCCGCGCGGGCGCAACGAGGTGTGGGAGGCGGTACGGGACCTGGTGCGCGGCGGCACCACGGTGCTGCTGACCACGCAGTACCTGGACGAGGCCGACCAGCTCGCCGACCGCGTCTGCGTGCTCGACGCCGGGCGGGTGATCGCCGAGGGCACCCCGGACGCGCTCAAGTCCCGCCTGGGCGGCGACCGGATCGAACTGGTCGTCCGCGACGCCGCCGACCTCGCCACCGCCGCGCGCCGGCTGCGCGCGGTGGCCCGCTCCGAACCGGCTGTCGACCCGGACCGGCGGGCGGTCAGCGCCCAGGTCGGCGAGCGGGCCGGTGCGCTGACCGAGGTGCTGCGCGCACTCGACGCCGACGGCGTGGGCGTGGCCGACGTGGCGCTGCGCCGGCCCACACTGGACGAGGTGTTCCTCCAGCTCACCGCCACGTCCTCCGCCGCCCGCACCGGCGTGGAGGTGACCGCGTGACCGCGACGGTGAACCCCGCGCGCCGTGCGTCGCTGGCCGGTGACGGCCTGACGTTGACCGGGCGCGCGCTGGCGCACTGGCGGCGCGAGCCCGGCCCGCTGATCGGCTCGCTGGGCTTCGACATCCTGATGGTGCTGATGTTCGCGTACCTGTTCGGCGGCGCGCTCCAGGTACCAGGCGGCGGCAGTTACCGCGAGTTCCTGATGCCCGGGATGTTCGCCATGACCATGGTCTTCGGCATCAGTATGACCACCATGGCGGTCGCGGCGGATCTGGACCGCGGTGTCACCGACCGGCTGCGGTCCATGCCGGTGTCGCGGCTGGCGCCGCTGCTCGGCCGCGCTGTCGCCGACCTGATGTTCGCGGTGGTGACGCTCGCCGTCATGCTGCTCGTCGGCCTGGCCGTCGGGTGGCGGGCACGCGGCGACCTCGGCGACACGCTCACCGCGTTCGGGCTGATCCTGCTGCTGCGGATCGCGCTGGTCTGGGTGGGCGTCTTCCTCGGCCTGACCGTGCAGGGACAGAGCGCGGTCACGGCCGTGCAGACGCTGGAGTTCCCGCTCGGTTTCCTGTCCAGCGCGTTCGTGGCGCCGTCCACCATGCCCGCGTGGCTGGGCGCGGTCGCCGAGTGGAACCCGCTGTCCGCCACCGTCGGCGCCACCCGGGAGCTGTTCGGCAACCCCGGCTGGGGCGGCGACTCCTGGGTGGCCGTGCATCACCCGCTGCTGGCGGTGCTCTGGCCGCTGGCGCTGATCGCCGTGTTCCTGCCGCTGTCGCTGCGCCGCTACCGGGCGCTCAGCCGCTGAGCCGGACCCCGGGGGCGGCCGTGCGTCGCCCCCGGGGCACGGGTCACGGCCCGGTGAGCACGACCAGCTCGCCGGTGGCCCGGGTCATCGCCACGTACCGGTCCACCGCGCCGGAGATGCCGTCGCCGAAGGACTCCGGGTCGACCAGCACCACCAGGTCGAATTCCAGCCCCTTCGCCAGCTCCGGCGTCAGCGACCGGACCCGGTCGGTCGCCGGGAACCCGGGATCGCCGATGACGCACGCGACGCCCTCGGGATGGGCGGCGAGCCAGCCGTCCACCACCGCGCGCAGCTCGGCGCGGTCGCCGTACCGCACGGGGGCGCCGTCGCGGATGGACGTGGGCACGTTGGCGTCCGGGAGCACGGCCCGGATCACCGGCTCGGCCGCCGCCATCACCTGCGCCGGGGTGCGGTAGTTGACGGTCAGCGTCGCCACCTCGACCCGGTCGAACCCGGCCCGCGCCAGCCGCTGCGGCCACGACTCGGTGAACCCGTGCCGCGCCTGCGCCCGGTCGCCGACCACGGTGAAGCTGCGCGACGGGCAGCGCGCCAGCAGCATCTGCCACTGCGCGTCGGTCAGCTCCTGCGCCTCGTCCACCACGACGTGCGCGAA
The DNA here is from genome assembly GCF_017872985.1 of Micromonospora sp. HB375. Taxonomy (NCBI): domain Bacteria; kingdom Bacillati; phylum Actinomycetota; class Actinomycetes; order Micromonosporales; family Micromonosporaceae; genus Micromonospora; species Micromonospora sp. HB375. Next base: position 3,505,492 of record NZ_JAGGJO010000001.1, read on the forward strand.
CGGCCCGGCCAGCAGGTCCGGATCGGCCACGCTCAACGCGCTGGAGTCGACCAGGCTGGTGCGCATGTCCTCGCCGTACAGCATGGTCATCAGACCCTCGCCGTCGTCGTAGGCGTGCGACGCGATCAGCGCGTCGACCACCGTGTCCATCTCGGCGCGCTGCGCGGCCAGCACCGCCTCGTCGCGGCGCCGCCGCAGCGACGCCTCCGGGTCGCCGACCCGCCGCCGGGCCGCGTCCAGCCACGGCAGGTCCGCGACCGTCCAGGCCCGGGCGTCGGCCCGCCGCAGCGTACGGATCTCCTCGACGCTCAGCCAGGGCACGCACCGGCGCAGGTAGGCCGGCACCGACCACAGGTCGGCCACCACGTCGAGCGGGTCGAGCAGCGGCCACGCCCGGCCGAACGCGGTCACCAGTTCCCGGTCGCGTCCCAGTGCCCGGCGGACCGCCTCCTCCGGCTCGTCCCCGCGGTACTTCTCCACCAGGATCGTGAGCAGTTCCTCCCACACGTCGTCGCGGGCCTCGTTGTGCGGGACGCCCGGGCCGGCCGCCTCGAACGCCGTCGCCCAGTCGTCGGCGGTCAGCCGCAGCTCGGCGTCCCCGACCCCGACAGTCATCCCGGTCGCGGGCGGCTCCTCGTAGAACCGGACCGCGGCGTCGACAGCCCGCACGACGTCCGCCGACGCCTTCAGCCGGGCCACCTCCGGGTCGGTCTCCGGCGCCGCCGCCGCGCCCTCCGGCACCAGGTCGGCCAGGGTGCAGATCTGCACGTCCTCCTCGCCCAGGCTGGGCAGCACGTCGGAGACGTAGTTCAGGTACGGCTGGTGCGGCCCGACGACGAGGACCCCGCCGCGGCGCTCGCCGAGGCGCGGGTCGGCGTGCAGCAGGTACGCGGTGCGGTGCAGCGCCACCACCGTCTTGCCGGTGCCGGGACCGCCGTCCACCACCAGCGCGCCCCGGGAACCGGCCCGGATGATCGCGTCCTGGTCGGCCTGGATGGTGCCGAGCACGTCACGCATCCGCGCCGACCGGGTCGCGCCCAGGCTGGCGATGAACGCCGACTGGTCGTCCAGCGCGGCGTGCCCGGCCAGAGCGTCGGCGGTGAACACCTCGTCCCAGTAGTCGGTGATCCGCCCTCGGCTCCACCGGTACCGGCGGCGGCTGACCAGGCCCATCGGGTCGGCGTGGGTGGCGCCGAAGAACGGCTCGGCGGCGGGGGAGCGCCAGTCCAGCAGCAGTCGGCCGCCCGCGCCGTCGGTCAGGCCGAGCCGGCCCACGTACACCGGGGCCGCGCCGTCCGCGCCGACCATCCGGCCCAGGCACAGGTCCAGGCCGTAACGGCGCAGCGTACGCAGGCGCGCGCTCAGCCGCCGGACCTCCTGGTCCCGGTCGACGGCCTGCCGGCCCCGGCCGCCGGCGGACCGGCGCGCCGCGTCGAGCCGGTCGGTCAACTCGGCGATCGAGCGGCGCAGGCTGTCGGCGATGACGGCGAAGTGCCGCTCGTCGTCGGCGATCAGGTTCGGGTCGGCCTTGGCCGACAGACGTTCGGGAAGATCGAAAACGCTCGTGGCAGGCAGATTCAACTCGTCTCCGATCACGGGCACGGCCGAGCCTCCGCTCTTCGCGGCTTTTCGAATGCCTCGGCAATGGGTTACGGCCGGCAATTCTGCGCCACCACCCGGGGCTTGCCGCAAGACCGGGGGTGCGCTATATGTTGGTAGTGGCGGGAGAACCCGCCATTCTTTTTGCCCGAACAATTCTCGTGGCTTTTCCCGGCGTCCCGCCGACGGGCCGCGACCGGCGTGGCCGGTAGGATGACGGCACCATGTCGAAGGAGCGCCGGCGCAAGGCCGATCCCGCCCGCAGCCTGGCCCTTCTCTGGCGCACCCGGGAGCCGGCCAGCCGCGGCGCCGGTCCGGGCCTCAGCGTCGACCGGATCGTGCGCGCCGCGATCGAGATCGCCGACGCCGAGGGCATCGACGCGCTCACCATGCGCCGGGTCAGCGAGGCGCTCGGCGTGGGCACCATGTCCGTCTACACGTACGTGCCGGGAAAGGCGGAACTGCTCGACGTCATGGTGGACGCCGTTCTCGGTGACCTTCCGCGCCCGGCCGACGTGCCGGGTGGCTGGCGGGGCCGGCTGGAACGGATCGCGCGGGACAATCTGGCGCTCTACCGGTCCCACCCGTGGCTGTTGCGCGCCGAGACGACCCGGCCGGTGCTCGGCCCCAACGTGCTCGCGAAGTACGACTACGAACTGCACGCCGTCGCGGACATCGGGCTCGACGACGTGGAGATGGACGCGGTGCTCACGCTCGTGCTGGGGCACGCCAAGAGCGCGGCGCGGGTCGCGCTGGACGTGGCCGAGCTGGAACGTGAGACCGGGATGACCGACGACCAGTGGTGGCAGACGCACGGGCCCTGGCTGGAGAAGTTCATGACCGCCGGCAGTTTCCCGCTCGCCGCGCGGGTCGGCACGGCCGCGGGCATGGCGCACGGCGCGGCGTACGGGCCGGATCACGCCTTCGAGTTCGGTCTGCAGCGGGTGCTCGACGGCATCTCGGTGGTGGTCGCCGAACGTGCCGCGGGTGAGCCGGGGCGCGGGAAGACCTTGTAATCCTACTGGTTAAGTAGGAAACTCTCCGTGGGGTCGATGAGCCCTCGGCTGCCCTCCCTCGCCCGCGCGTACCCGTAGGAGCCCTCCATGAGCAACGCGCCCACGCCACCCGAACCGCCCACCGCAGGCACGTCCCGGCTCGCCTTCAGCGAGGACTGGGCCGCCACTGTCCTCGGCCTCGCGCTGCTGCTCCTGGTGCTGGTCGGCGTCATCCCCGCCGGGCTGGTGCCGTGATGGCCGCCGCACCGGAGCCCGCCGTTCGCAGCAACGCCGCCGGGCCGCCCGCGGCCTCCACCGCGGACGCCCCAGCCGTCGCGACCTCAGTGGACCGACCGGACGGTACGCCCGCGGACGCGCCGCCCCCGGCCGACCTGCGCTCCGGCGCGTTCTGGGCCTGGACCGCCGTGGGTCTGCTGGTGGTGCTCGGGCTGGCCGCGCTCACCCGCTACCTGGAACAGAACGTGCCGGTCTGGGCCGAGGGCAGCGCGGTCGAGGAGGTGGCCGCCGCGATCGAGTACCCGGTCTACGCGATCCTGCTCGGCCTGCTCGGCAACCTGGTGGTCACCGTGACCGGCCTGCGCGACCGGATCTCCGCCGCGTTCCGGACCGAGTTCTTCATCAAGACCGGCCTGGTGCTGCTCGGCGCCTCGATCAACCTCGCCGTCATCGCGAGCGCCGCCGGTCCCGCCATCGCCCAGGCGCTGCTGCTGATCAGCGGCGTGTTCCTGTTCACCTGGTGGCTGGCCGGGCGCTTCGGCCTGGACGACAAACTGCGGGCGCTGCTCGCCTCGGCCGTGTCGATCTGCGGGGTGAGCGCCGCGATCGCCGCCGCCGGCGCGGTCCGGGCACGCCGGGAACAGCTCGCGTACACGGCCAGCCTGGTCATCGCGTTCGCGTTGCCGTCGATCTTCCTGCTGCCGTGGCTGGCCGACGTGCTCGGCCTCTCGGACGCGGTCGCCGGTGCCTGGATCGGCGGCAACATCGACACCACCGCCGCCGTCACCGCGGCGGGCGCGCTCGCCGGTGAGGACGCGCTCCAGATCGCCAGCATCGTCAAGGTCACCCAGAACGCGCTGATGGGCGTGGTGGCGGTGGCCCTCACCGCGTACTTCGCGCTGCGCGTGGAGCGCCGCCCGGACACCCCGCGGCCGGGGCTCGGCGAGCTGTGGCGGCGGTTCCCGAAGTTCGTCCTCGGGTTCGTCGCCGCCTCGGTGATCGCCACCTGGTACCTCGACGTCGCCGGGGCGGACGGCAAGGCCACCTTGGCGATCGTCACCGACCTGCGGGTCTGGTTCCTCATCGTGGCCTTCGTCAGCATCGGCCTGGAGGTCCGCGTGTCGTCGCTGCGCGAGGCCGGCTGGCGGCCGGTCACCGTGTTCGGCGCGGCCACCGTGTTCAACCTGGTGCTGGCGCTCGGACTGGCGTCGGTGCTGTTCCACGGCTTCACGGTCTGACCGGCTGGACCTGGGCTCGTCGAGCTGGCCGGTGGTGTCCCGGGCCCGGCACGTCGCGGTGCACCTGCTCGGGCACGGCCAGCACGAGGTGGCCCGGAGGTTCGCCGCCAGCGGGATCGACAGGTTCGCCGAGCCGACCCGCTGGCGTCCCGGCCCGGAAGGGGTGCCGGTCCTCGACGACACACTGGCCTGGCTGCTGTGCCGGGTGGTGGACCGGGTCGTCGTCGGGGACCACGCCGTCGTGCTGGCCGAGCCGGAGCTGCTGCGGCACGCCGACGTCGGGTCGCCGCTGCTCTACCACCGGGGCCGGTACGCGGGCCTGGCCGACACGACCGACCCCGGCGACCGCCGCTGCGCCGCCTGACCGACCGTCGCTATCGTGGCCGCGTGATCACCTGCGTCGTGCACTACACGATCGATCCCGCACAGATCGAGGCGTTCGAGCGCTTCGCCCGCACCTGGATGCGGCTGGTGGCACGGCACGGCGGCGTGCACCACGGCTACTTCCTGCCCGCCGAGGGCGCCAGCGACCGGGCCGAGGCGCTGTTCAGCTTTGAGAGCCTGGCGGCGTACGAGCAGTACCGGGCCCGGTTCGGAGTGGACCCCGAGTTCGTCGCCGCCGACCGGATCCGCGACGAGTCGGGCTGCGTCCTGCGGTACGAGCGCACGTTCATGCGCCCGCTCCTGCCCACCGACTGACACCCCGGCCGGCCCGGCTACCGAGGCGGGTTCGGGCCCTCCGCTGCTGCGGCGTAGCGGCGGGCCAGGCGGGCGAACGCCTCCCGCAACTCGGGCGGCCCGACCACCTCGATGTCGGCGTCGTAGCGGCCGAGCAGGGCGGCCAGCCCGGCCCACGACCAGCCGCCCTGGGTCAGACGGCAGCGATCGGGCCCCAGCTCCTCGACGATGCCGTCGCGGGTCCACGCGGAGACCGTCCGGGCGGGCAGGTCGAGGATCACCTCGCCCCGGCAGGGCCAGTCACCCGGCCCGGTGGCGCCCTTGAACCGGCCGGCGATGTACGCCGCGACGTCCCCGCCGGGCAGCTCGCGGGGCGTGAACCGGGGGCCGGTGGGCGTACGCGGGCTGATCCGGTCGACCCGGAACGTGCGCCAGTCGTCGCGGTCCAGGTCCCAGGCCACGAGATACCAGCGCCCGCCCCAGGTGACGAGGTGGTGCGGCTGCGCGCGGCGCGGCGGCGCGTCGGGAGCGGACGCCGACACCGAGTCGTAGTCGAAGCGCAGCTCCTCCCGGGCGTGCACGGCGGCGCTGAGTGTCATCAGCAGTCCCGGCTCCACGCGGGCCGCGGCGGGTGTGCCGGCGCGTTCCACGGCGATCACCCGCAGCGCGTCGACCCGGTGGCGCAGCCGGGGCGGCATCACCTGCCGCACCGTGGTCAGCGCCCGCGCGGCGGCCTCCTCGATGCCGGTCACGCCGGTGGCGGCGGTCTGCAACGCCACGGTGAGCGCGACCGCCTGTTCGTCGTCGAAGAGCAACGGCGGCAGCGCCGAGCCGGCGCCCAGGCGGTAGCCGCCGTCCGGGCCCTTGGTGCTCTCGATCGGGTAGCCCAGCTCGCGCAGTCGGTCGACGTCGCGGCGCACGGTACGCGCGCTGACCCGTAACCGTTCGGCGAGCAGCGCGCCCGGCCAGTCCCGGCGGGCCTGAAGCAGGGACAGCAGGGAGAGCAGTCGCGCGGAAGTCGTCGGCACGACACGCATTCTGCCCGCAGAAGAGGACACACCCTGACCGCTATGCCTGCGAGTGTGGACCCGTACCCGATCAGGACCGGAAGGAACCGATGACGATGACCGGCACCACCACGACCCCCACCACCCTGGACGCCGAGCGGGCCGACCTGCTGGCCGAGCTGGCCGAGGCGCGGAACATGCTGATCAACACGGTGCGCGGCCTCACCGACGAGCAGGCCGGGCAGAAGCCGACGGTCAGCGCGCTCTGCCTGGGTGGGCTGATCAAGCATGTGACGTCCACCGAGGAGGCGTGGCTGCGATTCGTGGTCGAGGGCCCGTCGGCGATGTCCTTCGCTCTGCCCGAAGGCGTCACTTGGGAGGACTTCCTGGCCGGCAAGGCCCGCGAGCTGCCGCAGTGGGCGATCGAGCGGGGGCGGGACTTCCAGATGCTGCCCGGGGACACGCTGCCGGCCATCCTGGACCGGTACGCGCGCGTCGCCGCCCGTACCGAGGAGATCGTCGCCGGCGTCGAGGACCTGTCGGCGACCTGGCCGGTGCCGGACGCGCCGTGGAACGAGCCCGGCTCGGTCCGCAGCATCCGGCGGGTGCTGATCCACGTCATCGCCGAGACCACCCAGCACGCCGGGCACGCGGACATCCTGCGCGAGAGCATCGACGGGCAGACCACCACCTGAGCCGGCCGGGGCACCGGCGCCGCGGGGCGCCGGTGCCGGCCCGGCCGTCAGCCGGTCGCCGCCCGGCCCATCCGGGTCACCGCCTCGGTGAGCACGGCGGGGGAGGTGGCGAAGTTGAGTCGGACGAATCCGGCGCCGCCGGCGCCGAAGACGTGCCCGGAGCTGAGCGCCACCCGGGCCCGGTCGAGGAACATCCGCGCCGGCCCGTCCAGATCGCTGGCCACCCCCGGGCCGTCGCCCGCCTCGGTGGGCACGCCGAGGGCGCGGCAGTCCAGCCAGGCCAGGTACGTGCCCTCGGGCGGCTGCCACGACACCGCCGGCAGGTGCTCGGCCAGCAGCGACCCGAGCAGCGCCCGGTTGGCGTCCAGGCCGTCGAGCAGCCGGTCCAGCCACGGCCCGCCGGCCCGGAACGCGGCGGTGTGCGCGAGCACGCCGAAGTGGCTCGGGCCGTGGCTCACCTCCTCCGGCATCCGGGCCAGGTCGTCGGCGGCGTCCGGCCCGGCAACGGCGAGCGCCGCCTTGAGCCCGGCGAGGTTCCACGCCTTGGACGCCGACAGCAGCGCGAACGCGTTCTGGGCGCCGGGCACCGTCAGGTACGGGGTGAACCGCGCACCGGGTAGCGCCAGCGGCGAGTGGATCTCGTCGGAGACCACCCGGACGCCGTGCCGGGCGGCCAGCTCCGCGACGGTGGCCAGCTCGTCGGGCCGGTGCACCACGCCGGTGGGGTTGTGCGGGTTGCAGAGCAGGAACGCCGGCCGCTCGCCGATCGCGCGAGCGCGCCGGAACGCCTCCTCCAGCGCGGCCGGGTCGAGCCGCAGGTCCGCGCCGAGCGGCGCCTCGAGCACCTGCCGGTCGGCGTGCGTGACGAACGCGTAGAACGGCGGGTAGACCGGGGGAGTGACCACCACCGCGTCGCCCGGCCCGGTGACCAGGCGCAGCACCTCGACCGTGCCCATCATGACGTCGGGCACCAGCGTGGTCCGGCCGACCGGGAAGTCGGCCCAGCCCCACCGCTGCGCGGCGAACCCGCCGACCGCCTCGGCGTACCCGGTGCCGTACGCGTAGCCGGTGTCGCCCAGGTCGACCGCCCGGCGCAGCGCCTCGGCCACCGGCGGCGCCAGCGGCACGTCCTGCTCGGCGACCCACAGCGGCAGCACGTCCGGCGGGTACAGCCGCCACTTCACGCTGGTGCGTGCCCGGAGCTGGTCGAGTGTGAGCTGGGTGAGCGGGTTGCCGTCGTCGGCGGAAACGACCATGCGGCTCACCCTAGGCGCGTCCTACCATCGCCCGATGGCCCACCCGGCGTACCCGCTGCGCACGACCCGGCTGCTGCTGCGCCCGGTGACGCTCGACGACCTCGACGACGTGCACGCCTGGCAGCGCCGCCCGGACGTGGTCCGCTGGATGGCGGGCGCCGCCCCGCGTACCCGGGCGGAGTCCCTGGCGTCGGTGACCGCGATGGCCGGCGAGGACGCGCTGCGCGCGGAGGGCGACTGCCTGACGCTCGCCGTGGTGCGCGACGGGCGGGTGATCGGCGCGGTCGAGCTGGTGTGGCGCAGCGCCGCGGACCGCACCGCCGAGCTGGGGTACGTGTTCCACCCCGACCACGGCGGCCGGGGGCTGGCCACGGAGGCGGCCGGGGCGCTGCTGGACTGGGGTTTCGGCGAGTTCGGGCTGCACCGGGTGGTGGCCCGCTGCCACGCGGACAACGAGCCGTCGGCGCGCCTGATGGCCCGGCTCGGGATGCGGCGGGAGGCGCGGCACGTGCGCAGCTATCGGTTCCGGGGCGGGTGGGCAGACCAGCTCGTCCACGCGATCCTGGCCGACGAGTGGCGTGGCCGCTGAGCGGCCGGATCAGGAGACGGTGACCGGATCGCCGACGCGGATCTCGCCGGTGGTCTCCGGGACCAGCCGGACGCCGAACCAGGTCTTGCCGTCGTGGCGCCGGTGCCGGGCCAGCGTGCGGATGGGCTCCTTCCCGCTGGCGAGGGTCTGCGGGTCGATGAGCGTCACCGAGCAGCGGTCGCAGCGTTCGGAGACCCGGAAGTCGACGGCGCCGATGCGCACCCGTGTCCAGCCGTCCTCGGCGAACGGCTCGAACGGCCCGTCGAGCACCACAGTGGGCCGGAACCGGGCCATCGCCAGCGGCTCCGGGGCCGGTTCGCCGCGTTCCAGCGCGCCCTCGACGATCCAGTCCCGCAGCCACCGCAGCGACGGCGCCGTGGCGACCAGCAGCGGTCCGGCGTCGGAGAGGTTCAGCGGGTCACCGGGCCGGCCGCCGTGCTCGGCCGACATCGGGCGGCGGCGCGGGTCGTCCAGCCAGGCCAGCCGCACCGGCCGGCCCAGTCGCGCGGAGAGCCAGTCGTGGGCCTCGTCGGCGGCGAGCCGGACCGTGTCCAGCCGGGACACGTCGGTCGGGACGAGCGGCCCGTCCACCGGCTCGGCGACTGTCAGCGACGACCCGTCGCGGGCGGTGAGCGTGAGCGACCCGGGCCCGGGCGCGGCGGTCAGGCCGAGCAGCGCCGGCAGGGCGGTCGAGCCCACTTTGCCGCCGTCGGGGCGCAGCACCACCCAGCGGCGGTCGTGACGCAACCCCCACGGCTCGACCACGGCCCGGTCGACGTCGACGCCGCCGAGGGACTTGACCGGATACAGGTGGGCCGAGACCAGACGCGTCATCGCCGCTCAGCCGATCTTCGGGGTGGCGCGGTCGATGATCGCGGACAGGTCCAGTCCGCCGGGTAGCGTCCCGTACGCCTGGCCGTGGTCGCCGCCGAGCCGGGACGCGCAGAACGCGTCGGCGACCGCGGGGTGGCCGTGGCGTACCAGCAGCGCGCCCTGCAGCACCAGCGCCAGCCGCTCCACCACGCGCCGGGCGCGCAGCTCCAGGTCGGTGTGGTCGGCCAGCTCGTCGCGCACCCGGCGCACCGCGGCGTCCAGTCGCGCGTCCGCGCCGGCCGCGGCGGCCACCTCCGCCTCGTACGCGGCGAGGACCTGCGGTTCCCGGGTGAGCGCGCGCAGCACGTCCAGCGCGGCGACGTTGCCGGAGCCCTCCCAGATCGAGTTCAGCGGCGACTCGCGGAACAGCCGCGGCATGCCGGACTCCTCGACGTAGCCGTTGCCGCCCAGGCATTCCAGCGCCTCGGCGGCGTGCCCCGGCCAGCGTTTGCACACCCAGTACTTGCCGACTGCGAGGGCGAGGCGCTTGAACGCGGTCTCGCCGTCGTCGCCGCGCGCCGACCGGTCCGTCGCGCCGGCCAGCCGGACCATCAGCAGCGTGGCGGCCTCGGACTCCACGGCCAGGTCGGCCAGCACGTTGCGCATCAGCGGCTGGTCGACCAGGTAGCTGCCGAACGCCCGCCGGTGGGTGGCGTGGTGCACCGCGGTGGTCACGCCGTGACGCATCCCGGCCGCCGCGCCGATCACGCAGTCGAGCCGGGTCAGGTTGACCATGTCGATGATGGTGCGCACGCCCCGGCCCTCGTCGCCGACGCGCCACGCCACCGCGTGCTCGTACTCGACCTCGGCGGAGGCGTTGGAGCGGTTGCCGAGCTTGTCCTTGAGCCGCATCAGCCGCATCGGGTTGCGGGCGCCGTCGGGCAGCACGCGGGGGACCAGGAAGCAGGTGAGGCCGCCGGGCGCCTGGGCGAGCGTGAGGAACAGGTCGCACATGGGCGCCGAGGTGAACCACTTGTGCCCGACGAGCCGGTAGCTGCCGTCCGGCTCGGGCCGGGCCGTGGTGGTGTTGGCGCGTACGTCCGAGCCGCCCTGCTTCTCGGTCATCGACATGCCGGCGAGCAGCCCGCGCTTGGTCTGCGGCGGGCGCAGCCCGAAGTCGTAATCGCGGGTGGTGAGCAGCGGCTCGTAGCGGTCGGCCAGGTCCGGGCTGTGCCGCAGCGCGGGCACCGCCGCGTAGGTCATCGAGATCGGGCAGCCGTGCCCGGCGTCGGGCCGCCACAGGTAGAAGCCGGCCGCCCGGGCCACGTGCGCGCCGGGTCGGTCGTCGGCCCACGGCGCGGCGTGCAGGCCGTGCCCGACAGCGGTACGCATCAGCTCGTGCCAGGACGGGTGGAACTCCACCTCGTCGATCCGGTTGCCGTACCGGTCGTGGGTGCGCAGCACCGGCGGGTGCTCGTTGGCGAGCCGCCCGTGTTCGGCCGCCTCCTCACCACCGGCGAGACGGCCCAGCTCGTGCAGGCCGGGCAGCGCCCATTCGGCGCCCTCCCGGGTCACGCCGTCGCGCAGTGCCGGGTCGTCGGCGGTGTCGTGGCCGACCATCGGGGGGACCTGGTTGACGACCTCGTGTGTGGTCACGGCGGCAACTCCCAGCGCGGTGGCGGATCGGGTCGGGGCCCGGATTGAACCACCGTTCACTCCGCACCGGCAACACCGATCGACCAGTCATTTTGGCTGGATTCGTTTGACATCATCCGGCTCGGAGACAAGACTCGCCGAAACTTTCTTTTGTCCGGGAAGTGGCAAGGGGGGCCTGTGTCCAGGAACAAGCTCGGCGCGTTCGGCGCCGCACTCATCCTCACCGTCGGCGTCCTGTCCGGATGCACCGGCGGCGAGGCGGTCGACGTCGGCGGCGGGGGGAACGCCGGCGGCGAAGGCGGAATCCTCAACGCCGCGATCGGCGGCGAACCCGACCAGCTCGACCCGCACAAGACCTCGGCCTACTACAGCTTCCAGGTGCTGGAGAACGTCTACGACACGCTCGTCGAGCCGGACGCCGACCTGAAGATGGTGCCGTCGCTGGCGACCAAGTGGACCACCAGCGACGACCAGCTCACCTGGACGTTCACGCTGCGTGAGGGCGTGAAGTTCTCCGACGGGTCGCCGCTGACCTCCGAGGACGTCGTCTACTCCTTCGAGCGGATCATCAAGGAGAAGCTGAACAACGCGTACAAGTTCGCCACCGTCAAGTCGGTCACCGGGCCCGACCCCGCGACCGTGGTGGTGACGCTCAGCGCGCCCACGCCGAACCTGCTCGCCAACCTCGGTGGGTTCAAAGGCGTCGCGATCGTGGAGAAGTCCAACGTGGAGTCCGGCAAGGTGAAGACCGCGCCGGTGGGCAGCGGCCCGTTCACGGTGGCCGGCTACACCTCCGGCGACAGCATCAAGCTGGTGCGCAACGACGCCTACTGGGGTGAGAAGCCGAAGCTCGACGGCGTCACGTTCACCTTCGTCAAGGACCCCACCGTGGCGCTGCAGAACCTGCGCAGCGGCCAGGTGCAGTGGACCGACAACCTGCCGCCGCAGCAGGTCAAGTCGCTGCAGGACGGCGACGACCCGGTGGTGAAGTCGGCGGCCTCCACCGACTACTGGTACGTGGCGCTCAACGAGGCCCGCAAGCCGTTCGACAACCCCGAGGTGCGGCGCGCCATCGGGTACGCCCTGGACCGGGAGGCGATCACCAAGGCGGCGAAGTTCGGCCTGGCCACCGTCAACCAGACCGCCATCCCGAAGGACAGCGCGTTCTACTACGACTACGCGCCCTACAGCCACGACCCGGGCAAGGCCAAGCAGATGCTCGGCCAGGCCGGCGTGAGCAACCTGACCATGGACCTGATGGTCACCAGCGAGTACCCGGAGACGGTCAGCGCCGCCCAGGTCATCGCCGCCCAGCTCAAGGACGTCGGCATCACCGTGAAGATCCGTACGCTGGACTTCGCCCAGTGGCTCGACGAGCAGGCCAAGGGCAACTTCGACGGGTTCATGCTGGGCTGGCTCGGCAACATCGACCCGGACGAGTTCTACTACGCCCAGCACCACAGCGGCGGCACGTTCAACTTCCACAAGTACAAGAACCCGGCGGTGGACAAGCTGCTGGACGACGCGCGCACCCAGACCGACCAGGGCGCCCGCAAGCAGGCGTACGAGCAGGCGGCGAAGCAGATCGTCGACGACGCCAGCTACCTCTACCTCTACAACCCGGACGTGGTGCAGGGCTGGTCGAAGGAGGTCTCCGGCTACGAGGTGCGCACCGACCGGGCGATCCGGTTCCGGTCGGTCGCCCTGGCCAAGTGATGGCCCGCTTCGTCCTGCGGCGGGCACTCCAGTCGGCGGTCGTGCTGATCGGCGTGACCCTTGTGGTGTTCCTGCTGCTGCAACTCGTGCCGGGCGACCCGGTCCGGGTGGCGCTCGGCACCCGGTTCGACCAGGAGACGTACGACGCGTTGCGGGAACGGGCCGGCCTCGACCAGCCGCTGCCGGTGCAGTACGCCAGCTACCTCGGGCACGCGCTCACCGGTGACCTGGGGGTCAGCTTCCGCACCGGCCAGCCGGTGAGCCAGATCGTGCTGGAACGGCTGCCCGCCACGCTGTCCCTGGCCGTCACCGCGGTGCTGTTCGCGCTGCTGGTGGCGTTCCCGCTGGGCATCGTCGCGGCGGTACGCAGCGGCTCCGCCGTGGACCACGCCGCCCGCGTGTTCAGCCAGTTCGGCGTCTCGGTGCCGGACTTCTGGATGGGCATCATGGGCATCCTGCTGTTCGCCGGGGTGCTCGGCTGGCTGCCACCGTCGGGTTACGTGGCGCTGACCGAGGACCCCGGCCGGTGGGCCACCCACGTGGCGCTGCCGGCGGTCACCGTCGGCCTGGTCACCGCCTCCATCCTCACCCGGTTCATCCGCTCCTCGGTGCTGGAGGTGCTCTCCGCCGACTACGTGCGTACCGCCGAGGCGAAAGGGCTGCGCAACCGGGTGGTGATCGTGCGGCACGTGCTGCGCAACGCGCTGATCCCGGTGGTGACTGTGGTCGCCGTGCAACTGGCGAGCCTGCTCGGCGGCGTCATCGTCATCGAGGTGCTGTTCGCCTGGCCGGGCATCGGCCGGCTCACCTTCGACGCCGTGCAGGCCCGCGACTATCCCGTCCTGCAGGGCGCGGTGCTGCTGGTGGCCGCCCTGTTCCTGCTGGTCAACCTGCTGGTGGACATCCTCTACGCCCGCCTCGACCCGAGGATCACGGTCAAGTGAGCGCCACGACCGAGAGCACCGGGCGCCGTGTGCTGGACGCGCTGCGCCGCGACCCGCTCGCCGTCGGCGGCACCATCGTGCTCGTCCTGCTGGTCGTGGTGGGCGTGGCCGGCCCGTGGCTGGCCCCGGCCGGCGTCAACGACGTCGACGTGGACCAGATGCTGCGCCCGCCCAGCGGCGCGCACCCGTTCGGCACCGACGAGCTGGGCCGCGACGTGCTCAGCCGGGTGCTCGTCGCCGCCCGCGTGTCACTGCAGGTCGGCGCGGTCAGCGTCGGCATCGCGCTGGTCGCGGGCGTGACGCTCGGGCTGCTCGCCGGCTACTACCGGGGCTGGCTGGACAGCATCCTCATGCGCTGCATGGACGTGCTGTTCGCGTTCCCGGTGCTGCTGCTGGCGGTGGCCATCGTGGCGGTGCTCGGCCCCGGCCTGCTCACCGCCATGGTCGCCATCGGCGTGGTCTACACGCCCATCTTCGCCCGGATCACCCGTGCCGGCGTGCTGTCCGTACGCGAGCAGGTGTTCGTCCGGGCCGCCGTGTCCATCGGCGCGTCCGACCTGCGCATCATGCGCCGCCACGTGTTGCCGAACATCGCCGCGCCGCTGATCGTGCAGACGTCGCTGTCGCTGGCGTTCGCGATCCTCTCCGAGGCCGCGTTGTCCTTCCTCGGCCTCGGCATCCAGCCGCCCGCGCCGGCCTGGGGCCGGATGCTGTTCGACGGGCGCGGCTTCGTCACCGACGCCTGGTGGCTGGGCGTGTTCCCGGGCGCGGCGATCTTCCTCACCGTGCTGGCGTTCAACCTGGTCGGCGACGCGCTGCGGGACGTGCTCGACCCGCGCCAGCTCACCCTCGCCGAGGCCCGCCGGAGCACCCCATGAGCGAGCGCACCGAACGCATGCCGAGCCAGCGCCAGCGGCCCAGGACCGACTCGACGGTGCTGTCCGTGGACGACCTCACCGTCACGATCGGCACCCGCCGTGGCCCGGCCCGCGCCGTGGCCGGCGTGTCCTGGCAGGTACGGCAGGGGGAGACGTTCGCGCTGGTCGGCGAGTCCGGCAGCGGCAAGAGCATGACCCTGCTCGCGGCCACCGGCCTGGCCCCGCGCGCCGCGACGGTCACCGGCCGGGTGCGGCTGCTCGACCACGAGCTGACCGCGCTGCCCGACGACCGCCGCCGCAGGCTGCGCGGCCGGCACGTCGGGTTCGTCTTCCAGGACCCGATGACCTCGCTCAACCCGGTGCTGCCGGTGGGCCGGCAGGTCACCGAGGCGGCCGAGGAACACCTCGGGCTGACCCGCCGCGCCGCCCGCGACCGGGCGGTGGAGCTGCTGGAGCTGGTCGGCATCCCGTCGGCCGCGCGGCGCGTCGACGCGTACCCGCACCAGTTCTCCGGCGGCATGCGCCAGCGCGTCGCCATCGCGATGGCGCTGGCGTGCGAGCCGGACCTGCTGATCGCCGACGAGCCGACCACCGCGCTGGACGTCACCACGCAGGCGCAGATCATCGAGCTGGTCGCCGACCTGCAGGCGCGGCTGGGCACCGCTGTCGTCTGGGTCACCCACGACCTGGGCGTGGTCGCCGGCATCGCCGACACCGTCGCGGTCATGTACGGGGGACGCATCGTCGAGCAGGGCCCGGTCGACGGGGTGTTCGACACGCCCACCCACCCGTACACCCGGGCGCTGCTGGCGGCCCGGCCCGACCCGTCCCGGCGCGGCGAGGACCTGGTCGCCATCCCCGGCGCGCCGCCGAGCCCGCTGGACCTGCCGCCCGGCTGCGCGTTCTGGCCGCGCTGCCCGGTCCGCGCGGACCCGCGCTGCGAGCACGAGCTGCCGCCGCTGACCCCGGTCGGCGACGGGCACACGGTCCGCACCTTCTACAGTGGAGAGGCCGGATGAGCGACGACACCCCCGACGTGATCGCCGAGCTGGACGACCTCGCCGTGCACTTCCCGACCCCGGCCGGAACGGTCCGCGCCGTGGACGGCGTCACGCTCGCCGTGCACCGGGGCGAGACGCTCGGGCTGGTCGGCGAGTCGGGCAGCGGCAAGTCCACCGCCGGGCTGGCGCTGCTGCGGCTGGTCGACCCGAGTGCCGGGCGGGTCCGGGTGGCGGGCGCGGACGTGACCCGCTGGTCCCGGCGCCGCCTGCGCGCGACGCGCCGCCACGTGGCGATGGTGTTCCAGGACCCGCAGGCGTCGCTGGACCCGCGCCGCACCGTCGGCGACAGCATCGCCGAACCTCTTGTCGTGCACCGGCTCGCCACGTCCCGCACCGCCCGGCGGGAGCGGGTGGCCGAACTGCTGGACCTGGTCGGCCTGCGCGCCGACACCGCCGGCCGGCACCCGCACGAGCTGTCCGGCGGCCAGCGCCAGCGCGTCGGCGTGGCGCGGGCGCTGGCCGGCGAGCCGGATCTGATCGTTCTGGACGAGCCGATCGCCTCGCTGGACCTGAGCGTCCAGGCGCAGATCATGAACCTGCTGCGGCGCCTGCAACGCGACCTCGGGCTGACCTACCTGTTCATCGCGCACGACCTGGCGGCCGTCGAGCACATGAGCGACCGGATCGCGGTCATGTACCTGGGTCGCATCGTGGAGACCGGCCCACCGGAGCGGATCTACCGGCGCCCGGCGCACCCGTACACGGCGGCGCTGCTGTCGGCGGTGCCGGTGGCCGATCCCCGGGTCGAGCGGCAGCGCCGCCGCATCGTGCTCACCGGCGACATCCCCAGCCCGGTGGACCCGCCGAGCGGCTGCCGCTTCCGTACCCGATGCCCCCAGGCCCGCCCCGCGTGCGCCGAGACCGATCCGGCGCTGGCCGAGGTGGGTCCGGGCCACGAGGCCGCGTGCCTGTTCCCGCTAGACGGCGAGCGCGACGGCAGCCCGGGGGAGGAGGGCGGCGCGACGGACCGCGCCGACATCGCCGGCACGGCGTAGGCTCACCGCCGATGACGTTCACCACCCGGCCGACGTTGCGCGGCACGTTCGGCATGGTCTCGTCCACGCACTGGCTGGCCAGCCAGTCCGCGATGGGCGTGCTGGAGCGCGGCGGCAACGCGTTCGACGCCGCCGTGACCGCCGGGTTCGTGCTGCACGTCGTGGAGCCGCACCTCAACGGCCCGGCCGGCGAGGTGCCGGCGATCCTCGCCACCGCCGCCGATCCGGCGCCGCGGGTGCTGTGCGGCCAAGGTCCGGCCCCGGCCGCCGCCACCGTCGCGCACTTCCGGTCGCTGGGCCTGGACCTCGTGCCCGGCGCCGGCCCGCTCGCCGCCGTGGTGCCCGGCGCTGTCGACGCGTGGCTGCTGTTGCTGCGCGACCACGGCACCCGCACGCTCGCCGAGGTGCTGGAACCGGCGATCGGCTACGCCGCCGCCGGCCACCCGCTGGTCGGCGCCGCCGGGCAGACAGTCGCGCGGGTCCGGTCGCTGTTCACCGACCACTGGCCGACGTCCGCGCGGCTCTGGCTCCGCGACGGCCGCCCACCCGCGCCGGGGGAGATGATCACCAACCCGGCGTACGCGGACACGCTGCGCCGCCTCGTCCACGCGGGACGGGCCGCCGGTGCGGACCGGGAGGCGCAGATCGAGGCGGCCCGGCGCGCCTGGCGGGAGGGTTTCGTCGCCGAGGCGATCGACCGTTTCAGCCGGCTGCCGTTCCGCGACTCCAGCGGGCGCGCCCACGCCGGGCTGGTCACCGGCGACGACCTGGCCGGGTTCTCGGCCACCTGGGAGGCGCCGGTCACGCTGGACTGGCGCGGGCACACGATCGCCAAGACCGGCTTCTGGGGGCAGGGCCCGGTGCTGCTGCAGACCCTGGCCGTCCTGGACGCGCTCGACGACCCGGCGGTCTACGATCCGTCCAGCTTGGACGGCATCCACGCGCAGGCCGAGGCGCTGAAGCTCGCGTTCGCCGACCGGGAGGCGTGGTACGGCGACACCGACCTGCCGGGTTCCGCGCTGCTGTCGGCCGGCTACGCCCGTTCGCGGGCCGCGCTGATCGGCGACAGCGCGGACACGACGCTGCGTCCCGGCAGCCCGGCGGGTGAGCCGCCCCGGCTCCCGTCGCACCTGCACACCCACGCCGCCGGCCGGGCCGTCCCGCAGGACCCGAGCACCGGCGAACCCACGGTACGCGCCGACGGCGTGACCCGCGGCGACACCTGCCACGTCGACGTGGTGGACCGGTGGGGAAACATCATCTCCGCCACGCCCAGCGGCGGCTGGCTGCAGAGTTCCCCCACCATCCCGGAGCTGGGCTTCCCGCTGGGCAGCCGGTTGCAGATGTGCTGGCTGGAGGAGGGGCTCGCCTCCACGCTGCGGCCGGGGCGGCGTCCGCGTACCACGCTCAGCCCGACGCTGGTGCTGCGCGACGGCGAGCCGGTGATGGCCTGCGGGACGCCCGGTGGCGACCAGCAGGACCAGTGGCAGCTGCTGTTCCTGCTGCGGCACCTGGCCGGCGGGCAGGACCTGCAGGAGGCGATCGACGCCCCCACGTGGCACACCACGAGTTTTCCGGCGTCGTTCTACCCGCGCGAGGTCGAGCCCGGCGTGCTGGTGCTGGAGGACCGGATCGACGCGGATGTGCTGGCCGGCCTGCGCGCAAGGGGCCACACCGTCCGGCTGTCCGACCCGTGGAGCCTGGGCCGCATGTGCGCGGTCACCCGCGACCCCCGCACCGGAGTCCTGTCCGCGGCGGCGAACCCCCGAGGCGCCCAGGGCTACGCCACCGGCCGCTGACCCCCTTTCCCGCTGATCTTGCACTTGCGGCCCCGGCGCACCGGTCATAACGGGCACCCGCGGGGCAGCAAGTGCAAGATCAACGGGGTGGAGGGCGGGGTAGCCCGGGGTCAGTCGTTGATTCGGGTTATGTTGCGGATCTTGTTGGCGGCGTCCAGGGCGGCCACCTTGTACGCCTCGGCCAGGGTCGGGTAGTTGAACACCGCGTCGAGCAGGTAGTCGACGGTGCCGCCGCAGCCCATCACGGCCTGACCGATGTGGACGATCTCGGTGGCGCCGGTGCCGAACACGTGCACCCCGAGCAGCCGCCCGTCCTCGGGTGAGACGAGCAGTTTCAGCATCCCGTACGAGTCGCCGACGATCTGCCCCCGGGCCAGTTCCCGGTAGCGGGCGATGCCCACCTCGAACGGGGTGGACGCCTCGGTCAGCTCCTCCTCGGTCTTCCCGACGAAGCTGATCTCCGGAATGGTGTAGATGCCGATCGGTTGCAGGTCTGACATGCCGCGGGCCGGTTCGCCGCAGGCGTGCTGGGCGGCCAGCCGGCCCTGCTCCATCGACGTGGACGCCAGCGCGGGGAAGCCGATCACGTCGCCCACCGCGTAGATGTTCTCGACGGCGGTGCGGTAGTTCGCGTCGACCGCGATCCGGCCGCGGTGATCGGCGGTGAGCCCGGCCGCGTCCAGCGCGAGGTCGTCGGTCTGTCCCTGCCGCCCGGCCGAGTACATCACCGTGTCCGCGACGATCTTCTTGCCGCTGCGCAGCACGCAGAGCGCTGCGGTGCGGTGCTTCTCCACGGCGGCCACCTCCTCGCCGAAGCGGAAGGTCACCGACAGGTCCCGCAGGTGGTACTTCAGCGACTCGACGATCTCCTCGTCGCAGAAGTCGAGCATCCGGGGGCGGCGCTCGACCACTGTCACCTTGGTGCCGAGCGCGGCGAACAGCGAGGCGTACTCCATCCCGATGACCCCGGCGCCGACCACGACCATGCTGCGCGGGACGGCCTGCAGGTTGATGACGCCGTCGGAGTCGACGATGGTCCGGTCGTCGAAGTCGACGCTGTCCGGTCGGGCCGGGCGGGTGCCGGCGGCGACGACCGCCTTGTCGAAGCTGATCCGGGTCTCCCGGCCGGAGCCGGCGTCCACCCAGACGGAGTGGGCGTCGGCGAACCGGCCGGTGCCGGTGATCAGCGCGACCTTGTTGCGGGCCAGCTGGTCGCGGATCACGTCGGTCTGCCGGGTGATCACGTGCTGGGTGCGGGCGGCCAGGTCGGCGACGGTGATGTCCTCCTTGACCCGGTAGCTGCTGCCGTAGAGGTCGCGCTGGCTCAGCCCGGTCAGGTAGAGGACCGCCTCGCGCAGCGTCTTCGAGGGCACGGTGCCGGTGTTGATGCACACTCCGCCGAGCATGTCGCGGCGATCGACGATGGCGACGCGGCGGCCCAGTTTGGCAGCGGCGATCGCCGCCTTCTGTCCACTCGGTCCGGAGCCCAGCACCAGCAGGTCGTAGTCATACACGAGCGCCAGCCTCGCAGGGTCTCGCAACCCGCGCCAGCGGCAGGGCTCCGCGCCGGGGGTGGAAACGCGGAGCCCTGCCGGGTCAGCGGCCCTGCAGGGAGCGGACGTTGTCGCCGAACGTCCAGCCCTTCGACCCGTCCCAGTTCACCGACCAGGTCATCAGGCCCTTGAGGCGGCCCTGGTAGGTGTTCCACGCCTGGGCCACCAGCGCCGGGCTCATGTACCCGCCGCCGGCGCCGACCTGCGCGGGCAGCCCGGGGACCTGTCGGTCCAGCGGTACGCGGACGGTGGTGCCCTGGATGACCAGGCCGGCGTCGAGGCAGTTGGTCTGCGCGACGAAACCGGCGACGGTGCCGGCCGGGTACGAGTCACCGGCGCAGCCGTACATCGAGCCGTTGTAGTACTGCATGTTGAGCCACCAGAGCCGCCCGTTGTCGGCGTACTTCTTGACGATCGGCAGGTACGCGCCCCAGATCGAGCCGTAGGTGACGCTGCCGCCGGTGACGTACGCGGTCTCCGGCGCCATGGTGAGCCCGAACCCGGCGGGCATCTGGGCCAGCACCCCGTCGATGATCCGGATCAGGTTGGCCTGCGAGGGGGAGAGCTGGTTGATGTTCCCGCTGCCGGTGAGGCCGGTCTCGATGTCGATGTCGATGCCGTCGAAGTTGTGCCGCTTGAGGATCGGCACGACGGTGGCGACGAACCGGTCGGCGACGGCGCTGGAGCTGAGGTCGATGCCGGCGGTGGCGCCGCCGATGGACAGCAGCACGGTGAGTCCGGCGGCCTTGGCCTGGCACACCTGGGCGGGGGTGGGCACCTTGACGCCGGCGTCCATGCCGTCCTCCCAGAGCACGGTGCCGTCGGCGCGGATGACCGGGAACGCGGCGGTCACCACGTTGTAGCCGTGGCCGGTGATCCGGGAGTCGGTGATCGGGATCCAGCCGAGGCCGGGGTGTACGCCGTTGGCGGCGCCGTCCCAGTTCTCCCAGTAGCCCTGCAGCACCTTGCCGGTCGGCCGGGACCGCAGCGCGCAGGTGTCCCCGCCCGGGGTGGTCGGGCTGGACGACACCGTGGGCGTGGGGGTAGGCGTCCGGGTCGGGGAAGGGGAGGTGGAGGCGGACGGGGACGGCGACGGCGGCCGGGTGGTGGGGCTCGGCGACGGCGTGCCGCCGGTGCAGGCGCCGAGGTCGGTCCAGAGCGCCGGTACGGCGGCCGGGTTCCAGCCCGCGCCGGCCGGCGGGGTGTGTGTGACGAGCGCCTGGTACAGCCGGCCGCCGTAGGTCGCCCGGCTGCCGGCGGTCCAGGTGACGCCTTCGGCCCAGGCCGGCGCGTCACACGCGACGAGCGCGCCGACGGCGCCGGTCGTGGTGGCGGCGGTGGCGGGCAGGGCGGCGGCGGTGGCGGCGAGCAGCGCGACGCCACCGAGCAGTGCGGTCATCCCGCGTCCGAGTCGCATTGACATACCTCCTCATCGATGCGCCGGAGGTTATCAGTTAACTTTGTTAAGTGTAAATGCGCAGTACGCTGTCACCGCTTGGTTCACGGCGTGAACGCAGACGAACGCAGGTCGCCGTGGGCGGCCGGGAAGGGACGGCGGCGGACGTGGACGCCAGACGCACCACGGTGCGCGACATGCGCCGGGCCAACCGGTCGGTGCTGCTGACCCGGATCTGGCTGGACGGCCCGCTCAGCCGGCACGAGCTGGGCCAGTCCACAGCGCTCAGCCTGGCCAGCGTCAGCAACCTGGTCGGCGAGATGATCAACGAGGGCCTGGTCGAGGAGGCCGGCTCGGTCGAGTCCGACGGCGGCCGTCCCCGCGTGCTGCTGCGCGTCGCGCCCGGCTACGGCTACCTGGTCGGCGCCGACGTCGGCGAAACCCGCGTCCAGGTCGAGCTGTTCGACCTGAGCATGACCGCGCTGGCCAAGGCCGAGTACCCGATCGCCGCGACCGGGCCCGACCCCGAGCGGGTCGCCGCCCACCTGCGGCACGGCCTCGCCGCGGTGACCGAACAGGCGGGCGTCGACCCGGCCGCGGTGCTCGGCTTCGGCGTCGCCGTCGCCGGCACGGTCGAGCGCACCGCCGACGCCGTGGTGCACGCCCAGACACTCGGCTGGGACGGCGTCCCGCTCGGCGCGATGCTGCGCGCCGACGTGCCGGTGCACGTGGACAACGGCGCGAAGACGCTCGGCCAGGCCGAGATGTGGTTCGGCGCCGGCCGCGGCGTCCGGCACGCGGTGGTCGCGCTGGTCGGCTCCGGCGTCGGCGCGAGCGTGGTCGCCGACGGCGTCGGCTACCGCGGCGCGCACAGCAGCGCCGGGGAGTGGGGCCACACCACCATCGTGTACGGGGGCCGCCGCTGCCGCTGCGGCAACCTCGGCTGCCTGGAGGCGTACGTCGGCGCGGAGGCGGTGCTGGACCGGTTCCGCCAGGCCAACCGGGGCCGCCCGGCGCCGGGCGCGGACGAGGAGACCGCCTTCGGTGAGCTGCTGCGCTCCACCAGCGGCACCGCCGCGAAGGTGATCGACGAGACGGTCGGCTACCTGGGCGCCGGGGTGGCGAACCTGGTGAACCTGTTCAACCCGGAGCGGGTGGTGCTCGGCGGCTGGGCCGGGCTGGCCCTGGGCGAGCGGCACCTGCCCGCGATCCGTGCGGCCACCGCGCGGCACGCGCTGCGCCAGCCGTACGCGCAGACCTCGATCGAGCTGTGCCGGCTCGGACCGGACGCGGTCGCGATGGGCGCGGCCACCCTGCCGATGACCCGGCTGCTGCGCGACGGCGGCGTGCCCCGCGACCCGGCCGCCCGCCCGTCCCCGGCGTGGGGGCCGGCCCGCCGTCACTGACCGGCCCGGCCCCCACGCCGGCGTCAGCGCCGGCCGCGTACCCGCCGCACGGTGTCCCGGTACCACAGCGCGCTGCGCTTGGGGATGCGGCGCTGCGTGTCGTAGTCGACCCGGACGATGCCGAACCGCTTGTCGTAGCCGTACGCCCACTCGAAGTTGTCCAGCAGCGACCAGGCGAAGTAGCCGCGCACGTCGGCCCCGGCCGCCCGGGCCCGGGCCACCGCCCGCAGGTGCTCGGCGAGGTAGCCGACCCGGTCGTCGTCGGCGACGAACCCGTCTGCGTCCGGCTCGTCGTCGAACGCCGCGCCGTTCTCGGTGATCACCATCGGCGTGCCCGGGTAGTCGCGGTGCAGCCGCACCAGCAGGTCGGTGAAGGACTCCGGCACGATCTCCCAGTCCATCGCGGTACGCGGCAGGTCACGCCGGACCACCCGGCGTACCGGCTTGCCGTCGTCGTCGCGGTCGCGGCCCTGCTCGTCCACGCCGGAGTGCAGCTGCCCGAAGTAGAAGTTCACGCCGAGCACGTCGATCGGGGTGGCGATGACGTCCAGGTCGCCGTCCTCCACCGGAATCCGCACGCCCTCGGCGGCCAGGTCCGCGATCACGTCCTGCGGGTACTCCCCGCGCAGCACCGGGTCCAGGTAGAGCCGGTTGCCCAGCCCGTCGGCGGCCCGCGCCGCGTCCCGGTCGGCGGCGCTGTCGGTCGCCGGGTCGGCGGTGGCCAGGTTCAGCGTGAGGCCCAGCTCGATCGGCACCGTGGCCGCCTCGCGCAGCCGCCGCGTCGCCAGCCCGTGCCCGAGCAGCAGGTGGTGCGCCGCGGCGATGCCGTCACCAAGGTTCCGCCGGCCCGGCGCATGGTCGCCGTAGGCGTACCCGAGCATCGCCGAGCACCAGGGCTCGTTGAGCGTGGTCCAGGTGCGGACCCGGTCGCCGAGCGCGGCGAAGACCAGCTCGGCGTAGTCGGCGAACCGGTACGCGGTGTCCCGGTTCGGCCAGCCGCCCGCGTCCTCCAGCTCCTGCGGCAGGTCCCAGTGGTACAGCGTCACCCACGGCTCGACGTCGCGGCCGAGCAGCTCGTCCACCAGCCGGTCGTAGAAGGCCAGCCCGGCCACGTTCGCCGGGCCGCGCCCGCCCGGCTGCACCCGCGGCCAGGCCACCGAGAACCGGTACGTGTCCAGCCCCAGGTCGGCGATGAGCGCGACGTCCTGCGGCATCCGGTGGTAGTGGTCGCACGCCACGTCGCCGTTGTCGCCGTTCGCCACCGCGCCCGGCACCCGGCAGAACGTGTCCCAGATGGACGGCGTACGGCCGTCGGAGGCCACCGCGCCCTCGATCTGGTACGACGACGTCGCCACCCCCCACCGGAAGGTCGGCGGCAGCGTGTCGATCGGGTCCGCGCCGGCGACTGACGACGGGCGGGTGAGGTCGGTGTCCATGGCTCTCCTCGCGGGTAGCGGGTGGTGGTGTCGGGCGGGTCAGCGGGACAGGGGCGCGACGGCCGGGTGCAGCCGGCACGCGACGGCCCGCGCCGGGTCGTCGACGTACGGCGCGCCGAGCACCGGCACCTGCTCGTCGCACCCGTCGAACGCCTTCGGGCAGCGGGGGTGGAACGCGCAGCCGGACGGCATGGCGCGCAGGTCCGGCGGGGAGCCGGGGATGCCGGTCAGCTCCCGGCGGGGACCGTGCAGCGCCGGGAACGAGTGCAGCAACCCCTCGGTGTACGGGTGCAGCGGCTCGGCGTACAGCCGGGCGGCGGGCGCCTCCTCGACGATCCGGCCGCCGTACATGATCGCGATCCGGTCGGAGAACTCGACAAGCAGCGACAGGTCGTGGGTGATGAACAGCACCGCGAAGCCGAGGCGTTCGCGCAGCTCGGCGAGCTGGCCGAGGATCTGCCGCTGCATCACCACGTCCAGCGCGGTGGTCGGCTCGTCCATGATGACCACCTGCGGCTCCAGCGCCAGCGCCATCGCGATCATGACGCGTTGCCGCATGCCGCCGGAGAGCTGGTGCGGGTAGCTGTCCAGCCGGTCGGCGGAGATGCCGACCAGGCGCAGCAGCTCCTTCGCCCGGGCCAGCCGGCTCGCCGCCGTGCTCTTCGGCTCGTGGGCCCGGATCACGTCGAGCAGCTGGGTGGAGACCTTGTGCACCGGGTTCAGCGAGTTCATCGCGCCCTGGAACACGATCGACGTCTCCGCCCAGCGGAACTCGCGCAGCTTCGCCGGGCTGAGCGTGAGCACGTCGACCGGCGGGCCGTCGGCCGGGTGGTAGATGACCTGGCCGCCGCTGACCACGCCGGGCGGGGGCAGCAGCCGAGTCAGCCCGTAGGCCAGGGTGGACTTGCCGCTGCCGCTCTCCCCGGCCAGCCCGAGCACCTCGCCGCGGTGCAGTGTCAGGTCGACGTCGCGGACCGCGCGCACCGCGTCCGCGCCGACGCCGTAGTCGACGCACAGCCCGCGGATCTGGAGCACCTGGTCGCTCATGAGGTCGCGTCCTCTCGGGTGGGGTCCGCCGGCCGCTGCATCGGGACCGGCGCCGGATTCGGCGCGAGCACCGGGGTGAACCCGACGCGCATCGCGACGGTCCGACCGTCGGCGGTCCGGATCCGGGTCCGGCCGCCGGTGCGCAGCCGGGGGCTGACGAACTCGTCGATGCCGAAGTTGATCAGCGCGAGCGCGGTGCCGAGCAGCGCGATGGCCAGCCCGGCCGGCACGAACCACCACCAGGCGCCCTGCGCGAGGGCCTGCTGTCCCTGCGCCCAGAACAGGATCGTGCCCCAGTTCCACGACGAGACCGACGAGACGCCGATGAACGCCAGGGTGATCTCCGACATGACCGCGAAGATGACGGTGCCGACGAAGCCGGAGGCGATGATCGCGGTCAGGTTGGGCAGGATCTCGAAGCCGATGATCCGCCAGGTCCGCTCGCCGGTGGCCCGCGCCGCCTCGACGTAGTCGCGGCGGCGTAACGACAGCGTCTGGGCGCGCAGCACCCGGGCGCCCCAGGCCCACGACGTGAGGCCGATGATGAGCGCCACGAGCGTGTCGCTGGCCTGGTCGACAAGGGACGTGACGATGATGATCAGCGGCAGCGCCGGGATCACCAGGAACACGTTCGACACCGCCGACAGGCCCTCGTCGGCCGCGCCGCCCAGGTAACCGGCAGTCACGCCGATCAGGATGGACAGGATCGTGGCGAGCACGCCGGCGGTCAGGCCCACCACCATCACGCTGCGCGCGCCGACCAGGATCTGGCTGAAGATGTCCTGCCCGAGGTGGGTGGTGCCGAACCAGTGCCGGGCCGAGGGCGCCTGCAGCACGTCGGCGCTGCGCGCGTCCGGGTCGTACGGCGCGATCCACGGTCCGATCACCGCCAGGAGCACGTACACCCCGAGGACGGCCAGGCCGGTCGCGGCCTTGCCGTTGGCGACGAAGCGGAACCGGCGGCGGCGGGCCCGGGCCGAGGGCTGCGCCATCGCGCCCTGGCCGGGGATGACCTGCTCGATGCTGGACGGGGAGAGTGTCATCGCTCAGCTCTTTCGGGTCCGCGGATCGAGGAGCAGGTACGCCACGTCGGCGAGCAGGTTCGCCACCAGCACCGAGATCGTGATGATCAGGAAGATGCCCTGCATGAGCGGGTAGTCCTTCGACCCGACGGCCTGGAAGAGCTGGAACCCCAGACCCGGGTACGAGAAGACGATCTCCACGAGCAGCGTGCCGCCGACGATGAAACCGAGCGACAACGCGAACCCGGACACGTTCGGCAGCAGCGCGTTGCGCGCGGCGTAGCTGAGCGCCACCCGGCGCTCGGAGAGCCCCTTGGCGTGCGCGACGGTGATGTAGTCCTCGCTGGCGACAGTCACCATCATGTTGCGCATGCTGAGGATCCAGCCGCTCATCGACGACACCAGGATGGTCGCCGCGGGCAGGATGCTGTGCTGGATCGCGCTCGGGATGAAGTACGCGTCGAACGCCGGCACCAGGCCCGGCTCGTAGCCGCCGGAGGACGGGAAGAAGCTGCCGGGCCCGGCGAACAACGCGATCGCGACCAGGCCCAGCCAGAAGTACGGGATCGAGGACAGGAACGTGGTGGCCGGCAGCAGTCCGTCGATCCAGGAGCCGCGCCGCCAGCCCGCGCCGACGCCGAGCGCGGTGCCGAGCAGGAAGCTGACGATCGTGGTGACGCCGACCAGGCCCACCGTCCACGGCAGGCTGCTGCCGATCACCTCCGACACCGGCGCGGGGAAGAACGTGAACGACAGTCCCAGGTCGCCGCGCAGCAGCTGTCCCCAGTAGGCGACGTACTGCTCCCACAGCGAGCGGTCGGAGTCCAGCCCGAACAGCACCCGCAGCGACGCGATCGCGTCGGCGCTGATCCGGCCCTGGTTGCGGGAGATCAGTGACTGGACCGGGTCGCCCGGCACCATACGCGGGATGAAGAAGTTCAGCGTGATCGCCGCCCAGGCGGTGAACAGGTAGAAGGCCACCCGTTGCAGCAGGAACCTCACCGGGCCGTCTCCGTTCCGGCCTGCTCCGCGTTCTCCGCCTTCTGTGTCGCGACGGTCTCGGCGTCGAACAGCCAGCACGCGGCCCAGTGCCCGGGCGCGTCGTCGACCGGGATCGGCGGCGGCAGGTCGGTGGCGCAGCGCGGCATGGCCGCCGGGCAGCGCGGGTGGAACCGGCAGCCGGCCGGCGGGCGGATCAGGCTCGGCGGCTCGCCGTGGCCGCGCTCGCCCGCCGCCGCGCCGTCGCCGCCCGCGCCGGTGATCCGCTCCGGGTCCGGCGCCGATTCGATCAGCAACCGGGTGTACGGGTGCGCCGGCCGCTGGGTGACGGTCTCGCTGTCGCCGCCCTCGACCATTCGCCCGGCGTACATGACGATCGTCTCGTCGGCGAAGTAGCGGGCCGAGGCGATGTCGTGGGTGATGTAGAGGATCGCCAGGTCGAGCCGGTCCTTGAGGTCCTGCAGCAGGTTGAGCACGCCCAGGCGGATCGACACGTCGAGCATCGACACCGGCTCGTCGGCGAGCAGCACCTCCGGGTCGGCGCCGAGCGCCCGCGCGATCGCGACGCGCTGGCGCTGCCCGCCGGACAGCTCGTGCGGGAACGCGTCGAGGTAGCGCTCCGGCGGGGTCAGGCTGACCCGGGTCAGCAGGTCGGCCAGCGCCTTGTCCAGCCCGTCCGGCCCGGTCCCGGCGTTGCCGTGGATGCGCAGCGACCGGGTCAGGTGGTAGCGGACCGTGTGCACCGGGTTCAGCGAGGCGAACGGGTCCTGCAGGATCAACTGCACCCGCCGCACGTACGCCCGGAACCGGCGTCCGCCGCGTACCCGGGTCGAGCGGCCGTGCAGCCGGATGTCGCCGCCGGTGCGCGGGTAGAGCTGGGCCAGCAGCCGGGCGACTGTGGACTTGCCGGAGCCGGACTCGCCGACCAGCGCGGTCACCCGGCCACGGCGCAACTCGATCGATACGTCGTCGACGGCGTGCACCACCGCCGGGGTCCGGGAGAGAAGGTCACGCAGCCGCCGGCGGACGGGGAAGTGCTTGGTCAGGCCGACGGCCTCCAGCACCACCTCGTCGGCCGGCGCCGGTGCGCTCTCGGTCAACGTCATGCCGAATTCCTGTCTGGGGTTGCCGGTAGCGAGGGGCGGGCGCCGCCGGCCCGGCTGGGCGATCGTGGCCGGGCCGGCGGCGCCGGGTCAGCCGTTGGCCGGCTTGAGGTGCAGCACCACGTCCACCGCGTTGGGCTGGGTGGGCTGGAGAGCGCCGTACGGGTTCGAGTCGTCCGGCCAGCCGACCCAGTTCTTCGTGCTGTACGCGCCGCCGATGTTGTCCGCGCCGACCGGGATCATCGGCATCTGCTCGACGAAGATCTTCTGCAGGGTCGCCAGCGCGGTGGCGCGGGTGGCGTCGTCGGTGGCGTTGGCGTACGACACCAGCGCGTCGGTGGCCTCCTTGCTGTCGAACCGGCCGAAGTTGCCCGCCGGGGAGGCGGTACCGATCGGCTTGAGCACGCGGCCGTCCATGATGGTTCGGTAGATGTCGTACGGCGTGGCGCCGCTCTCGGTCCACCGGAACGTGGCCTCGAAGTTGCCCTGCTCGACGTTGCGGAACCAGGCGTCCTGGTTGGCCTTGTCGATGGTCGCCGCGATGCCGATCTTCGCCAGGTTGCCCTTCACGATCTCCAGGCTGGTCTGGTAGTCCGACCAGCCGGCCGGGTCGGTCAGCCGGATCGTGACCGCCTTGCCGCTGCGGTCCTTCAGCGTGTTGCCGTCCAGCTTGTAGCCAGCGCCGGTGAGTAGCGCCTTGGCGCCCTCGACGTCGACCTTGTGCTCCTGGCCCTTGTACTCGGGCGCGATGAACGAGTCACCGGCCGGGCTGGGCAGGCCGGTCACGCTCTTGACCTCGGGGTGGAAGTAGCCGGCCTCGGCGGTGGTGAAGATGTCCGCCCGGTCGATCACCATGTTCATGGCCTTGCGCAGCGTCGGGTCGTCGAACGGCTTCTTCGTGGTGTTCAGGTAGAGACCGTGGATGCCGAGCACCGGGGGCGCCCACATCTTGTGGTTCTCCTGGTCCTTGGCCACGAACACGGTCTGGTAGTTCGGGATGAAGACGAAGCTCCACTCCGCCTCGCCGTTGGCCAGCGCGGTGGTCTGCGCGCTGTTGTCGGTGTACGAGGTGTACCGCAGCTCCTTCACCTTCGGCAGGTCCTGCCAGTAGCCGCTCTCGCGTACCGCCAGCGTCATGCTCGCCGGGGTGAACGACTTGAGCGTGTACGGGCCGCTGCCGACCGGCTGCTTCACCGGGTCGCTGGCCGGGTCGGCGATCTTCTCCCACAGGTGCTTGGGCACGATCGGCACCCGCCACAGCACCTTCTGCTGGTTGACGAACTGCGGGCTGGCCATCGAGATGGTGACCTCGTTGCCGCTGGCGACGGCGTCGGTGTACGGCACGCCCTGGTCGTTGATGGCCGGGAACTTCTTCACCAGGTTGTAGGTGAACGCGACGTCCTCGGCGGTGACCTTCTGCCCGTCCGACCAGGTCGCGTTCTCGCGGATGGTCACCTTCACCGACTTGTAGTCCGACGACCACTCGGCCTTGGTGGCCAGCCACGGCTTGAACGGCTCGGCCGGCTTCACCGGGTTCCACATCATCAGCGGCTCGTAGATCTGCCACCGGTAGCCAAGCGAGGCGGCGGCCGAGGTGGTGAGGAACGGGTTGTTGTTCTCGGCCTGCGGGCCGTTGGGCATGCCGACGCTCAGCACCGTCGCGGCCTGGCCGCTCTTCTTGTTCGCGTTCGGGCTGTCGCCGCACGCGGCGGCGGTGGTGACCATCGCGCCGGCCAGCGCGAGGGCGAGGAGTTGCCGTCTTCTCATGGAGGTCTCCCTCGGTGGTCCCGCATTCCTCGGGCGGGATGTGGTGGATGGAGGGTGTGCGGTGGAGCCACCGGCGGGCGGGCCCGCCGGCGTGGTCGCCGGGTACGGCGGGGTGGGTCAGGTGACGCCGGTCGAGTCGCGGGTGGTGAAGCCGGTGGGGATGACGGTCGGGCCCTCCGGCAGCGGGGTGCCGGCGAGGTGGGCGATGAGCAGCCGGGCGGCGGCCGTACCCATCTCCCGCAGCGGTTGGCGCACGGAGCTCAGCGGCGGGTGGGTGTGCCCGGCCAGCGGCAGGTCGTCGAAGCCGACCACCGCGACGTCCTGCGGGACGCGCCGCCCGGCGTCGCGCAGCGCCTGCAGCGCGCCGGCGGCCGACAGGTCGTTGTGGGCGAAGACGGCGTCGAAGGGTACGCCGTCGGCGAGCAGCCGCCGCACCGCCGCGCGCCCGCACTCGAACGTGAAGTCGCCCTCCACCACCCGGTCCGGGTCGATCGCCAGGCCGGCTTCGGCGTAGGCGCCGGCGAACCCGGCGAGCCGTTCCCGGGTGCAGCCGAACCGGCGCAGGCCGGTGACGACGAGCGGCCGCCGCCGTCCGAGCGCCAGCAGGTGCGTCGCGGCGGCCCGCGCCCCGGCTTCGTTCGTGGTGCGCACGGACGGGAAGCCGGGTTGGTGTCCCCGGTCGTCGATGAGGATGACCGGCAGGCCGCGCCGGTGCAGCTCGGTGATGTAGTCGAGCGTCCCCTCTGGTTCGACCACGAGCAGCCCGTCGAACGACTTGGCCGACACCTGGGAGGCGAAGCGGCGCATCGACTCGTCGCCGTGGGTGCAGGTGAACAGCAGCATGCCGTAGCCGGCGGCCTCGACCACGTCGGCCGCGCCCTGGAGCACCTCGCCCATCCAGGGCCAGGTCAGCGCCGGGACCAGCATGCCGACCACCCGGGTACGCCCCCGGGCCAGCCCGACCGCGCGGGCGCTCGGCACGTACCCGAGGTCGTTGATCACGGCGCGGACCCGGTCGGCGGTGCGCAGGTGCACCTCGCCCTTGCCGTTCAGCACCCGGGACACCGTCGTCTTGCTCACCCCGGCGCGGGCGGCGACGTCGGCGATCGTGATCGGCACGTGGCGCTCCCGGGTCGAAGGGATGAGCGGGATGTTTCGGAACCGGTTGCGGAAGCGGTTCCGTGGCAGTCAACCCAAGTGGCGCGGGTCACGTCAATCACAGATGGGTAACGATGTACAGCTAAGTTCGAGCCGTGAAAAAAGCGCCCGGGCTGCGTCTGCGCCGATCCGCGCGATGAGCAGGGTCGATGCCTTCCGGCCCGTCCGTCGCCGGTCCGAAGTGGAGGTTCAGGGGCGGGCGTACACGTCGCCGGAGTTGGCCTCGTCCGGCAGCGTCCCCAGGTACGCGGCCACCTCGGCGGCCGGCCGCCAGCCCGGCAGCGCGAACGTCGTCTCGTCGCCGATCGCCGCGGTGAAGCGGGTGAAGCCCAGCGCGGTGAGCCGGTCCAGGCAGCGTGCCGCCGCCACCCGGGCGATGGTGGTGAACTCGAACGACAGCGCCGGGACCGGCCGGCTCAGCCCGGCCAGCACGGCGTCCTCGAAGCCCTCCACGTCGATCTTCACGAACGCCGGCACGCCGTACGCGGCCATCAGCGCGTCGAGCGTGGTGCCGGGCACCACGATCTGCGCGTCCCAGGTCTCGCCCGCCCAGCCGGGCGCGCCGTCGGCGGCGCGGACGAACCCGGGGGAGGCGGTGGAGACCGTCGGGTTGGCCGAGTTCACGTGCAGTCGCACCGGCCCGGCGGTACGCCCGCACGCCGCCTCGACCACAGTCACCTGTTCGTCGCCCGCGTACAGCTCGCGCAGCGCCCGCGCGCACAACGGCTGCGGCTCGACGGCCACCACCGTCGCGCCGAGACGGCGGAAGCTGCCGAGCCGGTCGCCCACGTGCGCGCCGACGTCGAAGACCAGGTCACCGGCGTGCACGAGCGGGGCGTAGAACCGGTCGAGCGCGGCGTCGCGTGCCGGGTCGCCGTGGTAGAAGTCCAGCGACCGGCGCAGTCCCGACATCGCCGGGTCCGCCTTCAGTGTCTCGATCACCCCGTCCCGCACCCTCCCGACGCTAGCCAGCGAGGCGTTGGTGCGAGCCGCATTCGCATCCTTCGGCGGCCAGCGCCCGCCAACACCCCATCCTCCTAGGATGCTGTAGGGATGGTGAGCCCGGCCGCTCACCGCGAACGGGGAACTGGCCGCTGCGGCGCGCCTTCGGTGCTCGCGTTCGTTACCTGCGAGATCTTGGTACGAGACGGCCCTCGGAGGGGCGACTCCGTACCAAGATCTCCAAGCCGTCCCGTGGCGCGGGACGCCGATCTCGGTTGCCGAGATCGTGGGGGTCGTCCTCGGGTGCGAACGTCAACTCGCCGCGTAACCGTCGCAGAGTGGAACGCCATGGGTGTCAAACAGGGCCGGAGACACCCATGGCGTTCCAGTGGCGGGTGGACCCCGCGTGGCGAGGAGGGGTTACGGGTTCTCGACGACCTCCTGGCCGAGCGGCCACAGCGCCGCCGGGACCAGCTTGAAGTTCGCCACGCCGAACGGGATACCGATGATCGTCACGCAGAGCGCGACGCCGGCGAGGATGTGCGACAGGGCCAGCCACCAGCCGGCCAGCACCACCCAGAGCACGTTGGCCAGGCCGGAGGGAAGCCCGGCGCCCGGCTTGCGCACGATGGTGCGGCCGAACGGCCACAGCGAGTACGAGGCGAGCCGCAGCGAGGCGACGCCGAAGGGGATGGTGACGACCAGGACGAAGCAGACCAGGGCGGCGACGCCGTAGCCGAGGGCCAGGACGAAGCCGCCGCCGAAGACGAGCCACAGCAGGTTCAGCAGAAAGCGGATCACCACTCCATGGTCGCTCGTGCCCGCAAGCGCGCGCATATCGGCGCGAGCGCCGGGTAGAGGAGGGCGTGATCGAGCCCGAGCCGTCGTGCCTGTGACCCCTGTCGCTCCGGCGGCGCGCCGGGAGTTCCGGGAGTCGTACGAGCGGCTGCGCCGGTACTTCATCGTGGCGCTGCTGCACCGCGACTTCCTGGCCGGTCGCCTGCCGGACATCGCGCGGGCCCGGGCGCGGGAGGCCGCCGAGCAGGCCGGCCGGGCCCGGGCGGCGGGCCTCGGCTTCGAGCATCAACCGGACTCCCGCGCTGGCCCAAACGACCGTTAAGCTTCGGTTGTGGGAACCGACGATCTGTACCCGGCCGGGCGACTCGCCGAGGCCCAGCGCGCCGCCGCAGCGGCGGGCCTGGATGCGCTGCTGCTCACCCCGGGCTCGGACCTGCGCTACCTGACCGGCTACGACGCCCGCGAGGGGGAGCGGCTGACCTGCCTGGTGCTGCCCGCCGAGGGTGAGCCGACGCTGATCGTGCCGGTGCTGGAGCGGCCGGACGCCGAGGCCGCGCCGGGCACCGGGTACCGGATCGTCGACCACGCCGACGGCGCCGACCCGTGGCCGCTGGTGCGCGCGGCGCTGCCCGGCCCGGTCCGCGCGGTGGGGCTGGCCGACCGGATGTGGGCGCAGCAGGTCCTCGCGCTGCGCGACGTGCTGCCCGGCGCGGCGCAGCGGCTCGCCTCCGACGTGCTGCGCGAGATGCGGATCCGCAAGTCGCCGGCCGAGGTGGCGGCGCTGGCCGAGGCGGGCGCCGCGATCGACGCGGTGCACCGGCGGATGGCCGAGTGGCTGCGTCCCGGCCGCACCGAGCGGGAGGTCGCCGCCGACCTGGCCGCCGCGATCCGGGCCGCCGGGCACGCCACTGTCGACTTCGTCATCGTCGCCGCCGGCCCGAACGGCGCGAGCCCGCACCACGGTGTCTCGGACCGTCCGATCGGCGTCGGTGAGCCGGTGGTGGTCGACATCGGCGGCACCATGCCGTCGGGCTACCGCTCCGACTGCACCCGCACGTACGTGGCCGGTGGCCCGGCCCCGGCCGAGTTCGTGGACTACTACGCGGTGTTGTGGGAGGCGCAGCGCGCCGCCGTGGCCGCCGTCGCGCCGGGCGTGACCGCCGAGGCCCTCGACGCGGTCGCCCGCGACGTCATCACCGCCGCCGGTTTCGGCGACGCCTTCCTGCACCGCACCGGTCACGGCATCGGCCTCGACGGCCACGAGGAGCCGTACGTGGTGACCGGCAACCCCCGGCCCCTCGAGGCCGGCATGGCTTTCTCGGTCGAACCCGGGATCTACCTCGCCGGGCGGCACGGCGCCCGGATCGAGGACATCGTCGTCTGCACGACGGACGGCGGGCAACGGCTCAACACCACCCCCACGGAGCTCATCGCGCTATGAACGTCGACCGGATCCTGCCCACCGACGAGGCCCACGACCTGCTGGACCTCGCCACCGAACTCGCCGACCGGGAGCTGGCCCCGGCCGCCGCCGGTTTCGAGACCCGCGCCGAGTTCCCCCGGGAGGTGCTGCGCACGCTGGGCCGCGCCGGGCTGCTCGGCCTGCCGTACGCCGAGGAGCACGGCGGCGCCGCCCAGCCGTACGAGGTGTACCTGCAGGTGCTGGAGATCCTCGCCAGCCGGTGGCTGGCGGTGGCCGAGGCGGTCAGCGTGCACACGCTGTCCTGCTATCCGGTGGCCCAGTTCGGCACCGACGAGCAGCGCAAACTGCTGCCGGACATGATCGGTGGGGAACTGCTCGGGGCGTACTGTCTCTCCGAGCCGCAGGGTGGTTCGGACGCGGCGGCCCTGACCACGCGGGCGGTGCGCGACGGCGACGAGTACGTGGTCACCGGCACCAAGGCGTGGATCACGCACGCCCGGGTCGCCGACTTCTACAACATCTTCTGCCGCACCGGCGGTCCCGGCCCGAAGGGCATCTCCTGCCTGCTGGCCGACCGGGCCACGCCGGGCATCCATCCGCAGGCCGCCGAGCGCACCATGGGTCTGCATGCCTCGCCGATCGCGCAGATCGCGTTCGACGACGCCCGGGTGCCGGCGGAGCGGCTGATCGGCGGCGAGGGCGCCGGGTTCACCATCGCCATGTCGGCGCTGGACTCGGGCCGGCTGGGCATCGCCGCGTGCGCGGTGGGCCTGGCCCAGGGCGCGCTGGACTACGCGGTCGGCTACGCCCGGGAGCGGCGCCAGTTCGGCCGCGCGATCATCGACTTCCAGGGGCTCGGGTTCAACCTGGCCGACGCGGCCACCCAGATCTCCGCCGCGCGGGCGCTCACGCTTGCGGCCGCGCGGCTGCGCGACGCGGGCCGCCCGTACTCGATCGAGGCGGCGAAGGCGAAGCTGTTCGCCACCGACGTGGCGATGAGGGTGACCACCGACGCGGTGCAGGTGCTCGGCGGCGCCGGGTACGTCGCCGACCACCCGGTCGAGCGGTACATGCGTGAGGCGAAGGTGCTGCAGATCGTGGAGGGCACCAACCAGATCCAGCGGCTGGTGATCTCGCGCGCGCTGGCCAAGGGCTAGCCTGTCGCGGTGACCTTTCCCCGGATCACCGCCGACCCCGACGTCATGGGGGGTGCGCCCTGCGTGCGGCAGTCGCGCATCCCCGTGGCCACCCTGCTGGCCATGATGGCCGAGGGCATGTCCGTCACGGACATCCTCACCGACCTGCCGTTCCTGGACGAGGAGGACATGGCGGAGGTGCTGAACTACGCCGCGGACGCGGTACGCGACCGGACGGCGCGCTGAGCGTCACCACGGCGGGCCGGGTGCGGCGGGAGAGCGTTTTACCGGCTACTGTGCAGCGCGTGGAGGAGATCGACCGCGCCATCGTCGCCGCGCTGACCGGGGACGGTCGGCTGTCGTACACGGACCTGGCCGAGCGGGTGGGCCTGTCGGTGTCGGCCGTGCACCAGCGGGTCCGCCGGCTGGAGCAGCGCGGGGTGATCAAGGGGTACGCCGCGCGGGTGTCGTTCGAGGCGCTGGACCTGCCGCTGACCGCGTTCGTGGCGATCCGGCCGTTCGACCCGTCCCAGCCGGACGACGCGCCGGAGCGGCTCGCCCACCTGCCCGAGATCGACTCGTGCTACTCGGTGGCGGGGGAGGACTTCTATCTCCTGCTGGTGCGGGTGGCCGGCCCGGCCGACCTGGAGCGGGTGCTGCAGGAGATCCGCACCTCGGCGAACGTCACCACGCGCACCACTGTGGTGCTGTCGACGCCGTACGAGAACCGGCCGCCGAAGATCAGTGGCGAGCTGACCGGCCGGGGTCGTCCGCGCCCGTCGGCGGAGCCGGCAGGTTCCACCGCCTGATCACCCGCCGGCCGTGCTCGTGCCCGAGCACGCTGAGCGTGGCGGTGTCCAGCCGCAGCAGTCCGCCGGCCGACGGCGGGAGCCCGATCCAGCGTGCCCCGAGCACCCGCAGGCTGTGGCCGTGCCCGACCAGCGCCACGTCGCCCTGCTCCAGCAGCGGCGCGACCCGGTCCAGCACGCGGTCCAGGCGGGCGCCCACCTGTTCCGGTGACTCCCCGCCGGGGCCGCCGTCGGTCCAGATCGACCAGCCGGGCCGCTCGGTCTGGATGTCCGCGCTGGTGCGTCCCTCGTACTCGCCGTAGTGCCATTCGGCGAGATCGGGCTCGATCGCGTCGACGGCGAGCCCGGCCAGAGCGGCGGTGCGGGTGGCGCGCTGCCGGGGGCTGGACAGCACGCGGGCGAAGCGCCGGCCGGCGAGCAGGGGAGCCAGCGCGCGGGCCTGCCGCTCGCCGTCGGGGGTCAGCTCCAGGTCGGTGTACGAGGTGTGCCGGTGGGCGGCGCTCCAGGTGGTCTCGCCGTGCCGGATCAGCAGGATCTCGTTCACCGGCCCAGTCAACCACGGTGGGTCGGCGTCGGCCGGGCGTCCAGCCTTCAACCTATTGTCCTAGGACGCATTACGCGATGTGCGCAGCACAACGGCGTTTCACCCGACAGTCACCGGGGACGCGACAAGGGCAACGCTCAGCCGGAACGAGGAGGGCGACATGAGCTTCACCGACAAGGCGAAGAACAAGGCCCAGGAGATGAGCGGAATGGCCAAGGAGCGGATCGGCGACGTGACCGACAACGAGCGGTTGCGGGCCGAGGGCGCCTCCGAGCAGAGCGCGGCCCGGGCCCGGCAGGCCGGGGAGCACGCCAAGCAGGCGGGCCGCGACGTCAAGGACGCCTTCAACAAGTGAGTACGCGGAACGGCGGGCCACCTCATCGCAGAGGTGGCCCGCCGTTCGGGTGTCCGGGGTCAGTCGTCGCGGTGGGCGAGCCACCAGGCCTGGCCGGCCTCGGGCAGCGTGTCGATCGGGTCGTAGTAGGCGTAGCGCTTGTTCAGCGCCTCCAGGTCGGCCGACTCGATCGAGGTGCGGTAGTTCTTCGTCCAGTACGAGATGCCGCGCTCACGGTCGTAGTCGGTGAGCATGTGCACCCACCGCTTGCCGACGAACGGCACGTCGCAGACGATCCGCGGGGTGGCGTAGCCGGGCAGGTAGCCCATGATGTCGTGCTGGAGCTGCTGGGCGTGCCACACCGGGACGCGCCAGTGCTCGGCGTTGGGGATCATGTCGCACATGTAGAAGTAGTACGGCAGGATGCCCGCCTCGCCCTGCAGCGCGAAGCACAGGTCGAGCAGGTCGGCGCTGGTGGCGTTGACGCCGCGCATGAGCACGCCCTGGTTGCGCACGTCGCGTACGCCGACGTCGAGCGCGGTCTGGGCGGCCTTGGCGACCAGCGGGGTCAGCGACTGGGCGTGGTTGACGTGGGTGTGGATGGCCAGGTTGACGCCGCGGCGGGCGGCGGTGCGGGCGACCCGTTCCAGGCCCTCGACCACGTCGGGCTGGAGCCAGTGCTGGGGCAGGCCCATGAGCGCCTTGGTGGCGAGCCGGATGTCGCGGATCGTCTCGATCTCCAGCAGGCGCATCAGGTACGACTCGAGGTTGCGCCACGGCACGTTGGCGACGTCGCCGCCGGAGACGACCACGTCGCGTACGCCGGGGTGGGCCTTGAGGTAGGTGATGTGGGCGTCGTAGCGGTCGACGGGCTTGAGGGTGAGCTTGAGCTTGTCGACGGCGGGGGTGGAGTTGCCGACGAGGTCCATGCGGGTGCAGTGGCCGCAGTACTGCGGGCAGGTGGAGAGCAGTTCGGCGAGGACCTTGGTGGGGTAGCGGTGGGTGAGGCCCTCGGCGACCCACATGTCGTGTTCGTGGAGGCTGTCGCGGCTGGCGTACGGGTGCGACGGCCAGTCGGTGCGGCGGTCGGAGGCGACCGGGATCATGTAGCGGCGGATCGGGTCGGCGAGCAGCGCCTCGGTGCTCATCGGCTCAAACGGCACCATGGTGTTGAGCATCTGCGGCGGCACCAGCATGGACATGGTGGCCAGGGCCTTCTGGTCGGCCTCCAGGTCGGCGTAGAAGGTCTCGTCGACGGTGTCGCCGAGGACGGCGCGCAGCTGCTTGATGTTCTTGACGCAGTTGACCCGCTGCCACTGGGCGCTCTCCCACTGGTCGCGGGTGACGTGGCGCCAGCCGGGGAACCGGGTCCAGTCGGGTTCGACGAGGGGCGCACGGCGGTATTCGTAGGGCTGTCCGGCGGCCGGGACGGCGACCGGCGCGTGGCGGGGCGTCGGGATGGTCTCCACCGGTTGGGTCTGGGTCACGGCCCCTCCTCGTCAGTGTGCGGGTTGATCAACGGATGCGTAGGCTACTGGAAAATCTGCGGTGAAGAAATTAGTCTGCCGTAAGTTTTCCCGCGATGCGAGTCCTGACCAGGGGTTCGGGCGGCTGGACATAGGGGGTCGGCGTGACGTCACCGGTGGGACTGCACCGAGTCGTGGAACCGGCGGGGGTGCTCCCGCAGGCGGCCTGGCGGCTGGACCCGGACCCGCGGATTGCGGCGAACGAGGTGCGGATCCGGGTCGAGCGGCTGAACCTGGACGCGGCGAGCTTCCGGCAGTTGGCGGAGAAGCACGGCGGCGACGGGGAGAAGGTCCGCGCCGAGGTGCTGGAGATCGTGTCGACCCGGGGGAAGATGCAGAACCCGGTGACCGGTTCCGGCGGGATGCTGATCGGCACCGTCGAGGAGGCGGGCCGCCGGTCGCCGCTGGGGCTGAAGCCGGGCGACCGGGTGGCGACGCTCGTGTCGCTGACGCTGACGCCGCTGACGATCCTCGACGGGCTGGCCCGCTGGGACGGGCGCAGCGAGCAGGTGCCGTGTGACGGGTACGCGATCCTGTTCGCGCGGTCGATCGCGGCGGTGTTGCCGGCGGACCTGCACCCCGAGTTGTCCCTCGCCGTGCTGGACGTGTGCGGGGCGCCGGCGCTCACCGCGCGGGTGGTGGCCGAGCAGGTGGCGCGGCGCTCACGTGAGGGTGATCCGCGTCCGGTGTCGGTGGCGGTGATCGGCGGGGCCGGCAAGAGCGGGTCGCTGTCGCTGGCGGCGGCGCGGCGGGCGGGCGCCGCCCGTACCGTCGGGGTGGTTCCGGTGGCCGCGGAGCGGGACGCGCTGGCGGCGGCCGGGCTGGCCGACGTGGTGGCGCTGGCCGACGCGCGGGATCCGGTGGGGCTGTCGACGGCGGTGACGACGGCGCTGGGTGTGCCGGCGGACGTGACTGTGGTGTGCGTGGACGTGCCGGGGTGTGAGCACGGCGCGGTGTTGGCCACGGCGGACGGCGGTACGGTGATCTTCTTCTCGATGGCGACGAGCTTCGCGGCGGCGGCGCTTGGTGCGGAGGGCCTGGCGGCGGACGTGACGATGCTGGTGGGCAACGGGTATGTGCCGGGGCACGCGGCGCTGGCGCTGGATTTGTTGCGGACCGAGCCGGGGGTGCGCGGTCTGTTCGAGGCGCGTCTGGCGGCAGACTGAGACCATGACGAACCCCTCGACGCTGTATCGCGGTGGAGTGCTGCACTGTCCGGCCGACCCGAGCGCGACGGCGCTGCTGGTGCGGGACGGGCGGATCGCCTGGTTGGGCACGGACGCGGAGGCGCCGCGGGCGGACCGGGTGGTGGAGCTGGGCGGTGCGCTGGTGACGCCGGCGTTCGTGGACGCGCACGTGCACGCGACTGATACCGGGTTGGCGTTGTCGGGGCTGGATCTGTCGGCGGTGCGGTCGGCGGGTGGGCTGCTGGAGGCGGTGTCGGCGTTCGCGGCGGGTCTGCCGGGTGACGCGGTGGTGCTGGGGCACGGCTGGGACGAGTCGGGCTGGGCGGATCCGGTGTTGCCGGATGCGGCGGCGCTGGATCGTGCTGCGGGTGGGCGGCGGGTGTATCTGTCGCAGGCGTCGATCCATTCGGCGCTGGTGTCGGCGGCGTTGCTGGCGGCGTGCCCGGAGGTGGTGTCGGCGGCCGGGTACGAGGCGTCGGGGTGGTTGCGGCGCGACGCGCACCATGTGGTGCGGGCGGCGGCGTTCGCGTCGGTTTCGCGGGCGCAGCGGGTGGCGGCGCAGCGGCGGGCGCTGGCGCACGCGGCGTCGCTGGGTGTCGCGGCGGTGCACGAGTGCGGTGGGCCGGACATTTCCGACGAGGAGGACTTCACCGGGCTGTTGGCGATCTCGGGGGCCGGGGTGCCGGAGGTGTACGGGTACTGGGGTGAGCTGCTGGGTGCGGCGAAGGCCCGGGAGCTGGGCGCGGTGGGCGCGGGTGGTGACCTGTTCGCCGACGGGGCGCTGGGTTCGCGGACGGCGCACGTGTCGGCGGCGTACCTGGACGGTGAGGCGGGGGCGTGCGGGCACGGGTACGTGTCGGCGGAGCAGGTTCGTGATCATCTGCTGGATTGTGCGGCGCATGGGTTGCAGGGCGGGTTCCACGCGATCGGGGACGCGGCGATCGGCACGGTGCTGGAGGGTTTCGGTCTGGCGGCGCGGTCGGTGGGTGTGGACCGGTTGCGGGCGGCGCGGCACCGGGTGGAGCACGCGGAGATCATGAGCAAGGCGTTGATCGCCGGGTTCGTGGAGTACGGGATCGTGGCGTCGATGCAGCCGGCGTTCGACAGGTTGTGGGGCGGCTCGGGCCGGATGTACGAGTCGCGGCTGGGGTTGGCGCGGTCGCTGGAGTCGAATCCGATGGGCGCGATGCACGGTGTCGGTGTGGCGTTGGCGTTCGGGTCGGATTCGCCGGTGACGCCGCTGGATCCGTGGGGGTCGGTGCGGGCGGCGGCGGCGCACCACAACCCGGCGCAGCGGATGAGTGTGCGGGCGGCGTTCGCGGCGCACACGCGCGGCGGGTGGCGGGCGGTGCACCTGGACAACGAGGGTGTGCTGGCGTTGGGGGCGCCGGCGACGTTCGCGGTGTGGGACACCCCGGCGGGCGTGGAGCGGGGGCTTCCGGTGGTGCTGGCCGAGGATCCGGAGTTGCGGGGGCCGGAGGATCCGACGCCGCTGCCGGTGTGCCGGACCACTGTGTTGCGCGGTGACGTGATCTATCAGGAAGGGTCTTCGTGACAGGCAAGCTTGGGCTGGATCCGGCGTTGGTGGCGCGGGCGCGGGAGTTGGCGCGCCGGGCCGGGCAGCCGGTGGTGGATCTGGCGCGTAGCCACACCACGGTGTCGGTGGAGCGGGCGGTGCTGCGGCTGGCCGGGGTGACCGGCGCGGACCCGGACGGCATTCCGTGGGTGAACCGGCTGGTCGACGCGGTGGTCGCGGACGTCGGGCTGGGGCACGGGGTGGCGGCGCCGGTGTTCGACGCGCTGGCGCGTGAGGGCATCGCCGATGTGACGTTGCTGGCGCAGAAGGCGGCGGCCGGGTCGGTGCGGTTCGCGCAGCCGTCGGGGAAGGCGGCGACGGCGGCGCGGCGGGCGTCGCGCAAGGCGGTCGCGGCGGGGATCCGCAGCATCGACCGGCGGCGTGCGGAGCGGGACCGCTTGGTGAAGCGGTTCGGGGATCCGGCGCGTCGGCCGTGGATCTACCTGATCGTGGCCACGGGTGACATCTACGAGGACATTCCGCAGGCGCAGGCGGCGGCGCGGGCCGGCGCCGATGTGATCGCGGTGATCCGGTCGACGGGGCAGTCGCTGCTGGACTACGTGCCGGAGGGGGCGACCCGGGAGGGGTTCGCGGGCACGTACGCGACGCAGGAGAACTTCCGGCTGATGCGGGCGGCGCTGGACGAGACGTCCAAGGAGCTGGGCCGGTACGTGCGGTTGACGAACTACGCGTCGGGTCTGTGCATGCCGGAGATGGCGACGCTGGCCGGCCTGGAGCGGCTGGACATGATGCTCAACGACTCGATGTACGGGATTCTGTTCCGCGACATCAACCCGATCCGCACGTTCGTGGACCAGCGGTTCTCGCGGCAGGTGCACGCGCGGGCGGGGATCATCATCAACACCGGTGAGGACAACTACCTGACCACCGCTGACGCGGTGGACGAGGCGCACACGGTGACGGTGTCGCAGTTGCTGAACGAGTTCTTCGCGCACGAGGCGGGGCTGGCGGACTGGCAGCTGGGGCTGGGGCACGCGTTCGAGATCAACCCGGATGTGCCGGAGTCGTTCCGGTTGGAGTTGGCGCACGCGCTGCTGGCGCGGGAGTTGTTCCCGGACGCGCCGTTGAAGTGGATGCCGCCGACGAAGCACATGACCGGTGACGTGTTCCGGGGCAACCTGCTGGACGGGTTCTTCAACCTGGTGGGCACGATGACCGGGCAGGGGATTCTGCTGGTGGGGATGATGACCGAGGCGGTGGTGACGCCGTGGCTGTCGGACCGGGACATCGCGCTGCAGAACGTGCGGTACGTGCTGGGCGCGGCGGGCGGGTTGCACGAGGACTTCGTGCCGGCGCCGGGCGGGTTCATCCAGGCGCGGGCGCACCGGGTGCTCGGTGAGGCGGTGGATCTGCTGGAGCGCATCGGGGACCAGTCGTTGCTGACGGCGATCGCCGAGGGCACGTTCGGGATCATGAAGCGGCCGGCGGACCGCGGGAAGGGCCTGGACGGCGTGGCGCGGCACGAGGCGGACTACTACAACCCGGCCACGGAGATCCTGGAGCAGCCCCATGAGTGAGAAGACGGTTGTGCGGCCGTACGGGGACACGACCGGTGACGGCATGGTGCAGGTGTCGTTCACGTTGCCGGTGCCGCACGACAAGCGGGCCGAGGGCGCGGCGGTGCAGCTGGCGAACAAGATGGGCATGGACCCGGCGATGCTGGTGCACGCCAAACCGATCGGTGACGGGTTCACGTTCTTCGTGGTGTACGGGCGGGTGAACCACCTGGTGGACCTGGCGAAGGTGCAGGTGGTGGAGCGTGACTATCCGCTGCTGTCGGCCAAGGAGGTCAACGCGGTGGTGAAGCGGCAGTTGCGCCGCAAGCTGTCGGTGGTGGGCGCCTGCATCGGCACGGACGCGCACACCGTGGGCATCGACGCGATCCTCAACGTCAAGGGCATCGCCGGGGAGAAGGGCCTGGAGTACTACCGGGAGTTGAAGGTCACGAACCTGGGCGCGCAGGTGAGCGTGCCGGAGCTGGTCGAGGCGGCCCGGCGGGAGCGCGCCGACGCGGTGCTGGTGTCGCAGGTGGTGACGCAGCGCGACGCGCATCTGCACAACACGCGGGAGATGTCGGCGGCGTTCCGGGAGGCGATGCCGGCCGGGCGCCGGCCGCTGCTGATCGTCGGCGGGCCGCGGTTCGACGAGACGATGACCGGCGAGCTGGGCGTGGACCGGATCTTCGGGCGTGGCACCACTCCGGGCGAGGTGGCCAGTTACCTCGTCCACGCTTTGATCACTTCCAGGAAGGCGAACGTCGCATGAGCGATCCGCGTGTCGGTCTGACAGTCACCCACCGCCGGTACGTGCCGTACTCCCACGCCCACTACGCGGGGAACCTGGTCGACGGGGCGTACGCGCTGGGGTTGTTCGGGGACGTGGCGACCGAGGTGTGCATCCGTACCGACGGTGACGAGGGGTTGTTCGCCTCGTACGCGGACGTGCAGTTCCGGGCGCCGATGAAGGCCGGTGACGTGCTGGAGGTGACGGCGACGGTGACCCGGGTGGGCACCCGCAGCCGCACGATCGACTTCGCCGCGACCGTGGTGTGCCGGGGCCGCCCGGACAAGGGCGAGTCGGCCGCCGAGGTGCTCGGCGAGCCGATCGTGGCGGTCACCGCGACCGGCACGGTGGTCGTGCCCCAACGGCCGTGAGCGTCGTCGTCTGCGCCGACGTTGGGTCGACGTACACGAAGGCCGCGGTGGTGGACCTCGACGGCGGCCGGCTGGTCGCGGCGGCGTCGGCGCCCACCACTGTGGGCACTGACGTGCTGCACGGTCTGGACGCCGCGGTCGGCGCGGCCACCGCGTCGGCCGGGGTCGCTGAGGCGCCCTGGTACGTGTGTTCGTCGGCCGGGGGTGGGCTGCGCCTGGCGGTGGTGGGTTACGAGCCCCTCGTCACCGCTCAGGCGGGCCGGCGGGTCGGTCTGTCGGCGGGCGCGAACGTGGTGCACGTGGCGGCGGGGCGGTTGTCCGGGGCGGACGTGGCGGCGTTGCGGGCGGCCCGCCCGGACGTGGTGCTGCTCGTCGGCGGCACCGACGGCGGCGATGCCGAGACGGTGACGCACAACGCGACGCGGCTGGCGAAGGCGCGCTTGCGGGTGCCGGTGGTCCTGGCGGGCAACGCCGACGTGCGTGACGAGCTGCACGCGCTGCTGGCCGGCGCGGGGGTGCCGGTGACGGTGGCGGACAACGTGCTGCCGCGCATTGGGGTGCTGGAGCCGTCGTCGGCGCGGGCGGCGATCCGGGAGGTGTTCCTGCGGCACGTCATCGGCGGCAAGAAGCTGTCCCGGGGTACGCGGTTCGCGCGGCTGGTCCGCGCCGCCACCCCCGACGCGGTGCTGACCGGCGTGGAGGTCCTCGCCGGGACGCTCGGCGGTGACCTCGCGGTGGTGGACGTGGGTGGCGCGACCACCGACGTGTACTCGGTGCTCACCCCCGACGAGCGGGACAGCGGCCCGAGCCAGGAGGTGGCGGGGACGCTGTGGCGGGCCCGCACCGTGG
Organism: Micromonospora sp. HB375; assembly: GCF_017872985.1. Taxonomy (NCBI): domain Bacteria; kingdom Bacillati; phylum Actinomycetota; class Actinomycetes; order Micromonosporales; family Micromonosporaceae; genus Micromonospora; species Micromonospora sp. HB375. Next base: position 3,550,334 of record NZ_JAGGJO010000001.1, read on the forward strand.
AGGGTGACCTGGGCATGCGGTGGAGCGCGCCGGGTGTGGTGCGTGCCGCGGTCGAGGAGCGGCTGCTCGACGCGGCCGAGGAGGCGGATCTGGCGGCCGCGGCGGCGGTCCGGGCCGCCGACCCGGGGTTCCTGCCCGCCGGTGACGCCGACCGGGCCGTGGACCGGCGCATCGCGGCCCTCGCGGCGACGGTGGCGCTGCGGCGGCACGCGCGTGGGGCGGCGACGGGGGAGCGGGCCGGGCGGGACCTGCGGGAGGTGAAGCTGCTCGTCGGCTCCGGCGGGGTGCTGCGGCACGCCGACCCGGGTGACGCGGCGGCGGTGCTCGACGCGGTGCTCACCGACCACGCCGGCGGGTGGGCGTTGCCGCGGGCGGGCCGCCCGGTCGTCGACGTGGACTACGTGCTGGCCGCCGCCGGGTTGCTCGCCGACGATCATCCGGGTGCGGCGGCGGCGATGCTGCGGCACCACCTCGGCGCCTGAAGCAGGCTCAGGAATCGAGACGCGCCGACGCGACACGCCGTGTCGCAACACACGACAGGCCCGGGTGGGTTGACAGCGGCGGGGGTCTACGCCGTACCGTCTTTGAGTCCTACCACGGGAAGCGGCTGTTGTTCGCTTCGTCCCTTCGTCCGCTGGCCGAGCGACCGGAAGGTTGCGGCGGCCAGGTCCAGCGGGCGGGGGTCGGCGGGGCGGCGCGAACCGGCCGCGGTTACCGGTGTACGGGCAAGGTGAGAGGCACGGCCAGTAGACAACGGCCAGGCGGGGGCAGCCAGTCCACGTCGGGTCGGTCCGAAGGTCGGCGCTGATCGTCTTCGCCCCACCGGCCGGGAAGGGCCTGGGAGCATCGGGGCGCGGCTTCGGCCGCGCCCCGATTTCATCCCCCCGATGCTCCCCGTGTCAGCGGCCGAGCCGCCGGTAGCGGCGCACCGCCGCCGGCGCGGTCACCGCGATCAGCGCCAGCGGCCAGGCGACCGCCAGTTCGAGCGCGTGCCGGGCCGGCCACGAGTCCCCGTCCAGGCCCGGGTTGCCGAACAGGTCCCGGGCCGCCGCCACCGTCGCCGACAGCGGATTCCACGCGGCGATCGCGCCCAGCCAGTCCGGCATCAGCTCCGGCGCCACGAACACGTTGGACAGGGCGGTCAGCGGGAACGCCAGCGGGAACACCACCACCGCGACCGTGTCCGGGTTCGGCACGAGCAGCCCGAACAGGATGCCCACCCAGGTCATCGCGACGCGCAGCAGCAGGATCAGCGCCACCGCCGTCAGCGCCGGGCCGACTCCGTCGCGCCACTGCCAGCCCACCAGCAGCCCGCACACCACCAGCGTGGTCATCTCCAGGCACGCCCGCACCAGGTCGGCGCCGGCGCGGCCGGACAGCAGCGCCGAACGGGCCATCGGCAGTGACCGGAACCGGTCCACCACGCCCCGGCCGGCGTCCGCCGCGATCGCCGACGCGGTCGCGCCGAGCCCGTAGAGCATCGTCATCACGAACACGCCGGGCAGCAGGAACTCCCGGTAGTTGCCGCCGCCCGGCACGGACATGCCGCTGCCGAACACGTAGCCGAACACCAGCACGAACATGATCGGCAGGCTGAAGTAGATGATGATCTCCTCCGGGGCGCGGACCACGTGCCGCATGTTCCGCCCGGCCATCAGCCACCCGTCGGTCAGCGCCCTCACGACGTCACCTCCATCCGCTGCGCGTCGAACCGGCCGCCGGTCAGGCGCAGGAACGCCTCGTCCAGCGTCGGCCGGCGCACCAGCACGTCCTCCACCGCCACCCCGGCGTCCTCCAGGGTCCGCAGCACTGTCATGAGCACGGCGATCCGGTCGGCCACCGGCGCGTCCAGGCGCCGCAGCTCCGCGTCCACCGTCACGGCCGCGCCGGTGGCGCGTTCCACCACCGCCGCCGCCGTGGGCAGGTCCGCCGCGTCGCGGACCACCAGCTCCAGCCGGTCCGCGCCGATGCGGGCCTTCAACCGCTCCGGGGTGTCCTCGGCCACGACCCGGCCGGAGTCGATGACGCACACCCGGTCGGCGAGGTGGTCGGCCTCCTGCAGGTACTGGGTGGTCAACAGCACCGTGGTGCCGTCGGCGACCAGTTCCCGCACCGCCGACCACAGACCGTTGCGGCTGCGCGGGTCCAGGCCGGTGGTCGGCTCGTCGAGGAACAGCACCCGCGGCGGCACCACCAGGCTGGCCGCCAGATCCAGGCGGCGGCGCATCCCACCGGAGTAGCCGCCCGCCGACCGGTCCGCCGCCTCGGTCAACCCGAACCGGTCCAGCAGCTCCTCGGCGCGGTCGCGGGCCCGCCGCGCGGACAGCCGCCGCAGCCGCCCGAACAGCACCAGGTTCTGCCGGCCGCTGAGCACCTCGTCGACCGCCGCGTACTGCCCGGTCAGGCTGATCGCCTCACGGACCCGGTCCGGTTCGGAGGCGACGTCGTACCCGGCCACCCGGGCCCGGCCGGCGTCGAACCGCAGCAGCGTGGTGAGGACCCGCACCGCGGTGGTCTTGCCCGCCCCGTTCGGGCCCAGCACCCCGTACACCGTGCCGGCCGGCACGGCCAGGTCGAAGCCGTCCAGCGCGGTGGTGCGTCCGTACCGTTTTCGTATCCCGTCGGCCAGCACGGCCGTCGCGTCGTCGGTCATGCCGGTCAGCGTCACCGGTGCCGCTGACCGGGCGCGCACCGCGCGCGCACCGGGCCGGTCAGCGCCCGTCGACCAGCGCCAGCGCCCGCTGCCGGGGCAGGTCCGCGCCCCCGGCGTACGCGGTGGCGAACGCCGCCTCACCCAGGTGTTCCCGCAGCTCGACGGCGGTGGGTGTGCCGGCCGGCGCGTCGGCCGCGCCGGTGCCCGCCAGCAGCGCCGCCGCCGCGCCCAGCAGCCGGGCCGCCGACTCGGGGTCGCCGTCGCGCAGCAGCGGCCCGGCCAGCCCGTCCGCGGCGGCGGCCACCACCGGCACGTCCCACACACCGACGCCGGCGGTGAGGACCTGCCGGTAGTGGGCGCGGGCCGTAGCCGGGTCGCCGGTGGCGTCGGCGAGCTGCCCGAGCGTCACCAGCGCCGCGAGCCGCACCACATCGGCGCCGAACCAGCCCGACGGGCACTGCGCGACCGCCCGTTCGCACAACGCCCGCGCCCGCCGCGGGTCGCCGTCGCGGCGGGCGATCTCACCGAGCCCCAGGTACGCGGCGGCGACCAGCTCCGGCGCGCCGGACGGCCCGGCGATGCGCCGCACCCGCCGGAAGTCCTCGGCCGCGCCGGTCAGGTCACCGGCGGCGAGCCGCCCGTCGGCGCGGGTCCGCAGCAGCTCCGCCAGGTCCAGGGTGGAGCCGAGCTGCTCGGCCAGCTCCAGCGCCTCGGCCATCGGCGCGGCCGCCGACGCGACGTCACCGGTGCGGTAGGCCGCCTCGGCGCGGGTGGACAGCGTCACGATCATGCCCCAGCGGTCGTCGAGCGCCCGGAAACCGGCCAGCGCGCCGTCCAGGTCGGCGTGGGCCTGGGCGTGACGGCCGTGCAGCAGACCGACCATCGCGGTGCCCAGGCGGCCCAGCGCCCGGCTCCACGGGTCGGCGCCGAGCAGCCGGTCCCGGACGGCCCGCTCGTGCAGCGCCGCCGCGTCCTCCGGTGACGGCGGGCCGCTGGCCATGCCGGACAGGTAGAGCAGGAACGGATGCCGGGGCGGCCGGGCCATGGTCCACAGGATCCGCGACGCGGCGTCGACCTCGCTGCGTTCGCCGCCGCCGGCGAGCGTGGCGATCAGCAGGGCCAGCGCGTACTCCTCGGCCAGGCCGTCGGGCGGGCCGCCGAGCCGGTCGACAAGCCGCCGGGCCGGCGCCGCGCCCTCCCCACGCAGGCCCCGCAGCCACCAGTAGAACGCCAGCGCCGCGACCAGCCGCAGCCCGGTCGCGGCGTCCGCGTGCCGCAGCGCCGCGTGCAGGTCGTCGCGGGCGGCGTCGAGGCGGCGCAGCCACCGCTCCTGGCCGCCGCCGCGCAGGCCCGCGTCGCCGGCCTGCGCCAGACCCAGGAAGTACGCGGCGTGCGCGTCGCGGATCCGCCCGGTCTCGCCGCGCTCGGCCAGCCGGGCGGCGGTGAACTCGCGGATCGTCTCCAGCATCCGGTAGCGCCCGCCGGCCGCCTCCACCAGCGACTTGTCCACCAGGCCGGTGAGGGTGTCCAGGACGTCGCCGGCGTCCGGGCCGCACACCGCCTGCACGGCGGACAGGTCGGCGGCGCCGGCGAACACGCTCATCCGGGCGGCCAGCAGCCGCTCCGGGGCGTCGAGCAGGTCCCAGCTCCACCCCACCACCGCCTCCAGCGTGCGGTGGCGGGGCGCGGCGGCGCGGTCGCCGCGGCGCAGCAGCCGGAACCGGTCGTCCAGCCGGGCCGCGACCTGCGCCACCGGCAGGGCCCGCAGCCGCGCCGCGGCCAGCTCCAGGGCCAGCGGCAGCCCGTCGAGGGTACGGCAGATCCGCAGCACCGCCGGGGTGGTGCCGGCGTCGAGGGTGAACCCGGGCGACACGTCGGCGGCCCGGTCGGCGAACAGCCGCACCGCCGGATACGCGGCCGCCGTCTCCGGTGCGCTCGGCGCGTCCGGGACGGCCAGGCCACCGACCGGGCACAGCGCCTCACCGGTGAGGCCCAGCGGCTCCCGGCTGGTGGCCAGCACCCGCAGCCCGGGAGCGGCGGCGAGCAGCCGGGCGGCCAGCCGGGCCGCGTCGTCGATCACGTGCTCGCAGTTGTCCAGCACCAGCAGCAGACGCCGGCCGGCCAGCGCCGCCACCAGCCGGTCGGTGAGGTCCCGGGGCCCGCCCGGGGCCCGCAGCCCGGCGTCGCGCAGGTCCAGCGAGGTCAGCACCGCTGGCGCCACAGGCGAGCCGGGCGCGACAGCGGCCAGCTCCACCAGGCACACCGGCCCGTCGTGCCGGGACGCCGCGGTGGTGGCCAGCCGGGTCTTCCCGGCGCCGCCGGGGCCGTGCAACGTCACCAGCCGCGCCGAGGCCAGCAGCTCCTCGACGCGCCGCAACTCCCGTTCCCGGCCGACGAAGCTGGTCAGCGGGGCGGGCAGCCGCGCCGGCGGCGCGGGGTCGTCGCGCAGCAGCGTGGCGTGCAACGCGACCAGCTCCGCCGACGGGTCGGCGCCCAGCTCCTCGGCCAGCACGCGGCGCGCGTCGGCGTACGCGGCGAGGGCCTCGGCGCGGCTGCCCGCGCCGTGCAGGGCGCGCATCAGCAGCCCGTGCAGCCGCTCCCGCAGCGGATGCGCCGCCACCAGGGTCCGCAGCTCGGCGATCAGCGGCGCCCCGGACGGCGCGAGCGCCAGGTCCGCCTCGACCCGGTCCTCGATCGCCGCCAGGCGCAGCTCGCGCAGCCGGGCCGCCTCGACGTCGGCGAACGGCGCCCCGGCGACATCCGCGAGGGGTTCACCGCGCCACAGGTCCAGCGCGTCGCGCAGCAGCGCCGCCGCGCCGCGCGGATCACCGTCGGCCAGCGCCGCCCGTCCCGCCCCGGCCAGCCGGGTGAACCGGTGCACATCCACCCGCTGCGGGTCGACGGCCAGCCGGTAACCGGCCGGACCGAACTCGATGCGCGCCCCGGGCAGCAGCCGCCGCAGCCGCGACACCTGCGACTGCAACGCGTTCGCGGCCTGCTCCGGCGGCCGGTCGCCGTAGACGCCGTCGATGAGCCGCCGCGGCGGCACCGTGCGGTCGGCGTCGAGCAGCAGCAGCACCAGCAGGGCACGCAGCCGCTCACCGGCGACCGGGAGCGCGCTGCCGTCGGCCGCGTACGCCTGCGTCGCGCCGAGCACACCGAACCGCATGGGCCCGATTGTCGCCTGTCACCGGCACCGCCCACACTCCCCACCCGCCGGTCACAGGTGACGCCGGCGCCATTCGGACTGCTCCCGCTCGGCGGCGACCTGCTCGTCCAACGCGGTCCGGCGCACCTGACGACGCCACGGGTCACCCGCGCGCAGACCGAACAGCACCAGGAAGACGCTGACCGCCGCCAGGATCGCCAGAGCGGCCACCACCGGCAGCCGGCCCGCCCACGGCAGCCCCACCGCCAGCACGAGCACCACACAGGTGGCGACCGCCGGAATCCGTTGGGTCGCCCGCACCGCCAGCGCCAGCAGTCCCAACATGTAGATGACCACCCCGGCGAACAGCACCCGGCTGTCCAGCTCGGCGGCGTGTTCCCACCAGGGATCGCCGTGCGGGTGGGAGATGACGGTGAGGTAGCGCTTGAGCCCGAGGGCGAACAGGATGATCCCGGTGATCAGCGGCAGGTGCAGGTAGGCGTAGGCGTCGCGGGCGAGCGCCGCCCGTGCCCGGACGTCGCGGGTGCGATGCAGCCGCTGCTCCAGCGCGGGTGCCAGAGTGTCGAAGTACAGCCACCACAGGGACGCGATGATGGTGACGCCGAGCACCGACGCCACGATCACCGGCCACGTGGCCGGCAAGCCGGCGCTCAGCTTCGGTCCCAGCCCGAGCGAAATGATCGACTCGCCGAGCGCGATGAGCAGGATCAGCGCGTATCGCTCGGCCCAGTGGGCGGCGGACACGACTGTCAGCCCGGCGCTGGGGGCGAGGCCCCCGGAGGTGTACTCGACGCAGACCGCGGCCAGCCACAGCGCCAGCGGCAGCCACCTCGCCCATGGCTGCTGGGGTGACTCGGGCAGTGCCTTGGTGGCGAGGATCAACGCCACGCTGGTCAGCGGTGGGAGACCGAGGCGCAGGGCGGTCCGTCCGCGGCGGCTGCTGCGGGCCAGGAACACCAGCACCTGGGCCGCCCGGATGATGAGGTAGCAGCAGGCGAACAAGACCAGACCGGGCGGACCGGACTGCTGCTGCGCCTGCTCCTCGGCGAACGCCGACGGTGTGCTCAGCGTCAGCACGAACAGCGCGGCCACCGTCACCGAGCCGACAAGCGGCATCACCCCCTGGTCGGTGCGGACGACGTTGCCCAGGGCGGCGAAGGACACCCAGCACCACCACAGCAGCAACAGCAACAGCAGTCCCGCCAGCAACGACCTGCCGCTCAGGGTTTCGGAGAGGACGTTCGTGACGTTCAGGAACGCGAACACGAACACCAGGTCGTAGAACAACTCCACCCGGGTGACGCGCGAGCCGGGCGCGGTCGGCAGGACACGACCCCGTCCCCGCTCAGCGTTCATGCTGCCGAGCATGGCAGCGGGCCCCGCCCACCGAGGCGCAGTTGCCCGATCGGTGGCGCAGGGGCGCGGGCCGACGGCCGGTACGGGCGGGTAGCCTTCGGCCCGTGATCGTGGGGAGAAGCCGGTGACGACGCTGGAGCAGGAGCAGTCGCGCACCGTCGCCGACGGGGCGCGTCCCCTGCCGCTGACGCTGGCCGTGCCGGCCGCCGTACTGGCCGGGGTGGCGCTGCTGCTGGCGTTCCCGCCGTACGGGATGTGGCCGCTCGCCCCGGTCGGGGTGGCGTTGCTGGCGGCCGCCGCGCACCGGCGGCGGTTGCGGGCCGGCGCCGGGCTGGGTTTCCTCACCGGGGTGGCGCTGTTCGCGCCGCTGCTGGAGTGGACGAACCTGCACACCGGCTACCTGCCGTGGGCGCTGCTGTCGCTGCTGCAGGCCGCCTACCTGGCGCTGCTGGGCGCCGCCACCGCCTGGGTGTCGCCGCTGGCCGACCGGCACCGGGCGGCATGGCCGCTGCTCACCGGCGTGTTGTGGGTGGGGCAGGAGGCGCTGCGCGACCGGACCCCGTTCGGCGGGTTCCCGTGGGGGCGGCTGGCGTTCAGCCAGGACACGTCGCCGATGCTGCGGCTGGCCGCGCTCGGCGGCGCGCCGCTGGTCACGTTCGCGGTAGCGGTCGCCGGCGGGATCCTCGTCGCGGTGGCGTGGCGGGACTGGCGTCGCGCGCCCGGGCAGTGGCGGCCGGTGGCCGGGCTCACCGCCGGGCTGGTCGCGCTGCTCGCCGCCGGCCCGGCCGTGCCCGCCGAGGTACGCGGCGCGGACGGCACCGTCACCGTCGCGATCGTGCAGGGCAACGTGCCGCGCCTCGGGCTGGACTTCAACGCGCAGCGGCAGGCGGTGCTCAACAACCACGTCGACGCCACGCTGGAACTGGCCGAACGGGTCACCGAGGGCGGGCAGCCCCGCCCCGACATGGTGGTGTGGCCGGAGAACTCCAGCGACATCGACCCGCTGCGCAACCCGGCCGCGGGGGAACGGATCGGGCAGGCCGCCGACGCGATCGGCGCGCCGATCCTGGTCGGCGCGGTGCTCGCCGGCCCGGAGGCGGGGCAGGTGCGCAACGTGGGGCTGCTGTGGCGGCCCGGCACGGGCGTCGACCTGGACCAGACGTACGTCAAGCGGCATCCGGTGCCGTTCGCCGAGTACGTGCCGCTGCGATCCCTCGCCCGCATGGTCAGCTCGCAGGTCGACCGGGTCAGCTCCGACTTCGTCCCCGGTGACCGGCCCGGCGTGGTCGACGCCGGCGCGGCGGTCCTCGGCGACGTGATCTGCTTCGAGGTCGCCTACGACGGGATCGTCCGGGACACCGTGACCGGCGGCGCGCAGCTGCTGGTGGTGCAGACGAACAACGCCACGTTCGACGTGGCCGAGGCCCGCCAGCAGCTGGCCATGGTGCGGTTGCGGGCGGTGGAGCACGGCCGGGCCGCGTTGATGGCCTCCACGGTCGGAGTGTCCGGGTTCGTTACCCCCGACGGGCGGGTAGACGGTGCGACCGGGTTCAACACCGCCGCGGTGGTGGTGCGGCAGATGGAGCTCGGCAACGGGCGTACCCCGGCGACGACGGCCGGGGTGTGGCCGGAGGTGGCGCTCACGGCGCTGGCGGTCGCGGCCCTGGCCGGCGCGGCCGTGCTGCGCCGGCGCCGGGAGGCCACTCCCGGCTGAGCCGACGAGCGGGAGGCGGTGCGACGGTGGCGGTGACAGCCGACAGGCGGACGGCCGGCCACCCCGGGGTGGGGCGGGTCCTGGTGGTCATCCCCACCTACAACGAGGCCGACAACGTCGAGCGGATCGTCGCCCGGGTACGCGCGGCGGCGCCGGGGGTGGACGTGCTCGTCGCCGACGACAACAGCCCCGACGGCACCGGCGCGATCGCGAACCGGCTCTCCGGGGACGACCCGCGGGTGCACGTGCTGCACCGCGAAGGCAAGGAAGGGCTCGGCGCGGCCTACCTGGCCGGTTTCGCCTGGGCCCGCGCACGCGGCTACGACGCCGTGGTGGAGATGGACGCCGACGGCTCGCACGCGCCGGAGGACCTGCCGGCGCTGCTGGACGCCGCCCGCGACGCCGACGTGGTGATCGGCTCCCGGTGGACGCGCGGCGCGCGGGTGCTGAACTGGCCGTGGCAGCGGCTGCTGCTGTCGCGGGTCGGCAACCTGTACGCGCGGCTCGCGCTGGGCATGCCGGTCAGCGACGCCACCGGCGGCTACCGGGTGTACCGGCGCAGCGCGCTGGACGCCATCGACCTGGACTCGGTGCGCTCCCAGGGGTACGCCTTCCAGGTCGAGCTGTCCCGGCTGGCGCACCGAGCCGGGGTACGCATCGTGGAGGTGCCGATCACGTTCGCCGAGCGGGAACACGGCGACAGCAAGATGAGCCCGCTGATCGTGGCCGAGGCGCTGTGGCGGGTCACCCGGTGGGGAGTGCGGGACCGTTTGGCGACCGCGTCCGCCCGCCCGGACGCGCTCGCCCGCTGGCCTTGAGCCGAGGCGTGTCATGCTTGAGGGGCGTGATGACCCCGGGCGGATGAGGTGAGATGCGCCGAGGACTGAAGTACGTACCCCCGGCCCTGCTGCTGTTGGCGCTGCTGGAGCTGACCGTTTTCGTGCTGGTCGGCCGGGCTGTCGGGTTCGGCGCGGCGGTGCTGCTGGTGTTCGGCGCGTCCCTGCTGGGGCTGGTGCTGCTGCGCCGCGAGGGCATGCGGGCGTGGCGCGGCTTCCGCGCGGCGGCGCAGGCCGGCCGGCCGCCGGGCCCGGAGGTGACCGATGGGCTTGTCGGTCTGCTGGGCGCGCTGCTGCTGGCGCTGCCGGGACTGGTCAGTGGCGTGGTGGGCCTGCTGTTGCTGGTGCCGCCGTTGCGCCGGCTGGCCGGTGGCGGGGTGCGCCGGGCCACCGAGCGCCGGGTGTCGTCGATGGTCGCCGGTGACCTGTTCGGGCCGCGCCGGGTGCGCGTGTACCGGGGTGCGCCGCAGCCGACCCCGGAGCCCGCGCCGTCACCGTCGCCTGGTCCGGCGCCTTCGCCGACGCCCCAGCCGGTCACCGACCCCGGCAAGGCCATCGAGGGCGAAATCGTCGACCGCTGACGCACGCCCGCCGCGCTGCGTTGCGCCGGGCCATCGGCTTGATCGACTCCACTTCGCCGAGGTGGTGGCATCAGACCGCGCCCGACCCCGCCACCACCCCGAAGTGGCGACCGCGCCCCGCCCGGGCAACGGAAACGCCCCCGGGTGATCCCCCGGGGGCGTTTTCGGTCATGCGGGAGATGCTCAGGCGCGACCGCGACGGGTCCGGACCTCCTGGAGCCGCTCGGCGAGGATGTCCTCCAGCTCGGCGATCGAGCGCCGCTCCAGCAGCATGTCCCAGTGGGTACGCGGCGGCTTGGCCTTCTTCTGCTCCGGCTCGGTGCCGTCGACCAGGCGGGCGACGCTGCCGTCGAACTTGCACTCCCAGGTCGTCGGGACCTCGGCGTCGACGGCGAACGGCACCTCGAACTGGTGGCCCTTGGCGCAGAGGTACTCGCGGGTCTGGCGCGGCGCGAGCTCCGTGTTGCGGTCGGATTCGTAGCTGACCGCGCCCAGCCGGCTACCGCGCAGCATGCGCTCGCCCATGATCGACTTCCCCTCGTCCGTGGTGCTGGTCTTCAGGTGTAACGGCCGGTCACCGTTCGCCCATTCCCCACCCACGTCGGCAGGGCCGTACGCGGGTCGGAAGAACCAAGGGTAACCGGCCATGACAGCTGCCCGGCGGGGTCGTCCCCGGCCGGGCCGAATCGGTGGAGTGTTTCGCCTGTCAATGGGGATGTTACCCACCTGTTTGCGTGCCGGAGGTGACGATGAGCAGTGACGCGCCGGTCGGGGCCCGGCCACCCGCGGGCAAGACCTTCTTCGGTCATCCCCGTGCGCTGTCCACGCTCTTCCTCACCGAGATGTGGGAGCGGTTCAGCTTCTACGGCATGCGGGCGATCCTGGTGCTGTACCTGACCGCCGCGGTCGCCGACGGCGGACTCGACATCGGTGAGTCCAGCGCCAACGCCGTGTACGGCACCTACAACGCCATGGTCTACCTGATGGCCCTGCCCGGTGGCTGGGTGGCGGACCGGCTGATCGGCGCGCGACGCAGTGTGCTGTGGGGCGGCGTGGTGATCGCCGCCGGCCACTACGTGATGGCGATCCCGACCGGGTGGAGCGTGTTCGCCGGCATGGCGCTGATCGTGCTCGGCACCGGCCTGCTCAAACCGAACATCTCCACCATGGTCGGTGACCTGTACGAGCGGGACTCGCCGCGCCGCGACGCCGGGTTCTCGATCTTCTACATGGGCATCAACCTGGGCGCGTTCATCGCGCCGCTGATCACCGGCTTCCTCGGCGAGAAGATCAACTGGCATCTGGGGTTCGGCGCGGCAGCGGTCGGCATGACCTTCGGCGTACTCCAGTACGTGCTGGGCCGGCGCAACCTCGGCGACGCCGGTGCCCGCCCGGCGGACCCACTGCTCGGCGCGGACCGGCGACGCGCGCTGACCCGCATCGGCGTGGCCACAGGGATTCTGCTCGCGGTGCTGCTTGTGCTGCTGCTGGCCGGCTGGTTCACCGTCGACACCGTGGTCAACCTGCTCACCGTGGTGACGGTGCTGGTGACAGTCGGCTACTTCGCGCGCATCCTCACCGACCGGGAGATCAGCGGCACCGAACGCAGCCGGATGAAGGCGTACGTGTGGCTGTTCGTGTTCGCCGCCTCGTTCTGGCTCATCTACGACCAGGCCGGATCGGTGCTGAACATCTTCGCCGCCGACCAGACCGACCGCTCGGTGGGCGGGTTCACGTTCCCGGCGTCCTGGCTGCAGTCGGTGAACCCGATCCTGATCATCATCGGCGCGCCACTGGCCGCCGCGCTGTGGCTCAAGCTCGGGCACCGGGTGTCCACGCCCACGAAGTTCGCGGTCGGCCTGGTGCTCAACGGTCTGTCGTTCGTGCTGATGGCCGCCGCCGCGCGGGCCGCCGTCGGCGGCGACCTGGTCTCACCGCTGTGGCTGGTCGCGGTGTACGCGATCCAGGTGGCCGGCGAGCTGTCGCTGAGCCCGGTCGGCCTGTCCGCCACCACCAAACTGGCCCCGGTCAAGTACGCCAGTCAGATGCTGGGCCTGTGGTTCCTCGCCACCGCCGTCGGCGACGCGATCGGCGGCCAGGTGGCCCGGCTGGCCGGCGCCTGGTCGCAGCCGGTGTACTTCCTGACCTTCGGGCTGGCCTCGGTGGTGCTGGGCCTGGCCGCGGTGATGTTCACCCGCCAGATCCGGACCCTGATGGCCGGCATCCACTGACCTGGCTCACACCGACGGAGTGGGCGGCAGTGGCAGCGGCAGGCCGGGCAGCCCGTCGATGCTGGTGGCGACGTGGTCCTTGCCGGCGAAGTACGCGCTCAGCGACGTGTCGTCCTCCCGGGCGAACCGGCGTTCGTGCAGGTCGCGGTCGGCGTCGTAGGTCATGAACGGCACCGCGTAGCCGCAGGTGTCGCGGATCAGCTCGGCGTGCGCCACGATGATCGCCCGCAGGCCGTGCGGGCCGGGGTCGATGTCGGGGAAGTGCCGCAGCAGGCCGGGCCAGCGCGGGTCGTCGCGGAACACCGGCTCGCCGCGCCCGTGCACCCGCACGATGTTCGGCGGGCCGGCGAACGCGCACCACATCAGCGTGATCCGGCCGTTCTCCCGCAGGTGGGCGATGGTCTCGGCGTTGCTGCCGGCGAAGTCCAGATACGCCACCGTGTGCTCGTCGAGCACCGCGAAGCAGCCGCGCAGCCCTTTCGGGGACAGGTTGACGGTGCCGTCACCGGACAGCGGGGCGGTGGCGACGAAGAACATCGGCTGCGCCTCGATGAAGTCCCGCAGCCGGCCGTCGATGCGCTCGTATGTCTTTCCCATGCCCCGATCCTCGCCGCCGGCACGGGTCGGGCGCTGCCCCCTTCCCAGCCCGTGGCGGTCAGCCGGTGCGGGTGCCGAGCCGCGCCAGCGCCGTCGCCAGGTCACTGACCTGGTCGGCGAGCTGCCCGGCGCGCCGCTGCGCGGCGTCCCGGTCCGCCTCGATCACGGCCGTGCGCGCGGCCAGGTCGGCCGCCCGCGCCTCGGCGGCGCTCGCGGCACGCCGCACGTCGGCCAGCTCCGCGGCGAGCGCGTCCCGCTCGGCGGTACGGGCCGCGGCCTGCTCCACCGCGGCGGCCACGTCGGCACGGAACCGCTCGACGGCAGCGGCAGCCTCGGCGCGGACCGCCTCGATCGCCGCGCTCGCCTCGGCGCGGGCCCGCTCCAGCGCCGCCTCGGCGTCGGCACGTACCGCGTCGGCCCGGTCCCGCTCGGCGCGCGCCGCCCGCGCGGCGGTGGCCTCGGCGTCGGCGCGTTCGGCGTCGGTCCGCGCCGCGCGCTCGGCCTCGGTGGCCCGCCCTTGCGCGGCCTGCGCGTCGGCGCGCGCCCGGTCGGCGTCGGCGCGGGACTGTTCGGCCCGGTCCAGGGCCTCGGCGGCGGACCGGGTGGCCCGCTCGGCGTCGGCGCGGGCGGTGTCCCGTTCGGTGGTCAGCTCAGCGACGCGGCGGCGTTCGGCGTCGCGTTCGGCGCGTACCGTGAGCAGGTCGTGCCGGGCGGCGTCGCGGTCGCGTTCGGCCTGCACCCGCAGCGCCTGCGCCGCGCCCGCCTCGGCGCGGGCCGCGTCGCGGGCGTCCTCGGCGGCGGCGACCCGCTCGGCGGCCGTCGCGGCCGCCGCCTCTGCCCGCTCGGCCCGGTCGGCGGCGGCGTCGCGTTCGGCGTACGCGGCGCGGGCCTGCTGCCGTTCGCGGGCCGCCGCCGCGGTCGCGTCCTCGGCCTCGCGGCGCGCCTCGTCGCGTTCGGCGTGCGCGGCCGCCACCTGTGCGGACGTCTCCGCGCGCAGCTCGGCGAGCTGCCGTTCCACACCCGCCGGGGACAGCTCGGCGTGCAGCGCCTCGGTGAGGGTCTCGACGATCTGGTCGAGCCGGTCCACCGCCTCCCAGGTGCGCGCCACCTGCCCGGGCAGGCCGGGGGAGTTGCGGTGACGCATCCGCGAGTTGCGCGCGGCCCGCTGGCAGGCGCCGTCGTTGTCCCGGCAGTAGCGGAACGGGCGGCCCGCGCCGACGCGCTGCGGCACGTCGCGTCCGCAGTGGGCGCAGGGTCGGGTGTCGGTGGCGGGCTCGGCGTCCATCGGGGGCGAAGTCTATCCGGCGGCGTCGGCGCGGGCCGCGCCGTCGAGGGTGTAGCGGCGCTGCAACAGCACCGCTACCACCATCACGGCGGCGGGCAGCAGCCCGAAGCCGTAGCGCAGCGCGTCCAGCGCGGCCGGGGACTGGGTCACGGTCTGCCCGGCGGTCGAGGCCACGAACCCGCCGGCGGCCAGGCACAGCGCGTACGCGTACGGGCCGAGCGCCGCGCCGGTGGCCTCGGTGGCGGTCCACACCCCGGTGTACGTGCCGGCCCGCTCGGCGCCGCCGCCCGCGCGGATCACGTCGGGCAGCATGGAGAACGGCAGCAACTGCATGCCGGCGAAGGCGACCCCGAGCACCGCCACGGCGGCCACCAGCACCGGCAGTCCGGCGGGACGGCCGATCGCCAGCACGAGGGACCCGGCGGCGAACGCGGCCTGCGCGGCGAGCAGGGCGCGTTGCTTGCCGATCCGCCGCGCCACCGTCAGCCAGACCGGGGTCACCAGCAGCGCGGGCGCGACGAACGCGGCTACGAGCACTGTGGTGAGTCCGGGGCGGCCCAGCTCGTACTCGGCGTAGTAGGGCACGCCGGCCAGCACGAGGTGGGTGGTGGTGGACATGGCCAGGTACGCGCCGACCAGCCAGCGGAACTGCCGGTCCCGCAGGCTCGCGGCCAGCGCCCGCCACCCGCCCGGACCGTGCGGCGGGGCCGTGTCGGCGGCGGTACGGCGCAGCCGGCCGATCCCGGCGACGCCGACCAGCATCGCGGCGAGCATCCCGGCCGCCAGCACCACGCCCATCAGCAGGTAACCGTCGCGGGTGGCGTCGTCGCCGCCGGCCAGCAGCGGCGCGAGCAGCCCGGAGACCAGGATGCCGAGCGTCAGCACCACCATCCGGAACGCCATCAGCCGGGTCCGCTCGTGGTAGCCGATCCGCAGATCGGCAGGGGTCGCCAGGTAGGGCACCTGGTACGCGGCGAACAGCAGGTTGCCGGCGACGAAGAACACCGCCACCCAGCCGGCCGCGGCGGCGCCGGTGAGGCCGCCGGGCACGGCGAACAGCGCGGCGAACGCCAGCGGCAGCGCGCACCCGGCCAGCAGCAGCCGTCGGCGGTGACCCCGGCGGGCCTGCTCGACGTCGCAGAGGTGCCCGATCCACGGGTGCAGCAGCACGTCGGCGATCTTCGGCAGCAGCAGGGTGAGCCCGGCCAGCCACGGGGCGACCGCCAGCACGTCGGTCAGGAAGTAGAGCAGCAGCAGCCCGGGCACTGTCACCCAGACGCCCATGCCGAGTGAGCCGGTGGCGAACCCGGCGAGCGGGCCGCGTGGCAGGGTGAGCGCGTCGGAGCGCTGATCCAGCCCGGTCATCGCGGCCTCCTGTCCTCGGGGCACGCCGCCCCCAATCCAACGGTTGCTGGATTGTAGGGGGAACAATGGCCGGATGACCATGCCTCGCCGCCGGCCCGGTCGGCCCCGCCGCGACGACCAGCGCCCGACCCGTGACCTGGTGCTCGCCGCCGCCACCGCATTGTTCGCCGAGCGGGGCTTCGACGCGGTCAGCGTCCGCGACGTCGCCGCCGCGGCCGGGGTGGACGCCGCCACCGTGGTGCACCACACCGGCACCAAGGCGCAGCTCTACGACGCCTGCTTCGCCCGGGTGTTCAGCGCCGAGCGGGAGGTCATCGAGGCAGCCGGGGAGCGCGCCCGGGCGGCCCTGTCCGCCGGGCCGCACGACGCGCTGCGCGCGCTGCACGACCTGCTGGACGTGTTCGTCGACTTCCTGGAGGACCGTCCGGAGACCACCGCGTTGTGGCTGCGCCGCTGGCTGGAGCCGCAGCGGCACGGCGAGCTGGACCGCCGCTACGCCGCGCCGCTGTACGGGCTGGTCGAGGAGCTGCTCGTCGCGGCGGCCGAGGCGGGCGCGCTGACCGAGCCGACGCCGCACGTGACGGTGCGTTCCCTGGTCTGGACGGTGCACGGGCACGTGGTGGCCCTGGCGGCTGGGACCGGCTCGGGCGCGCGCGAGCGGCGGGAGTTCCGGGCGTTCGTGCACCGCTTCCTCGACGCGCTGTACGGCGGCGCCCGGCCTTGACGCCGGCCCGCGCTCCGGGGATTATCCATCAGTCGTTGGATTAAGGAGGCGGGTATGGCCACACCGAGGGTCGCCGTCGTCGGCGCCGGAGCCGCCGGACTGGCCACGCTCAAGGCGCTCGCCGACGCCGGCATCCCGGCCGTCGCGTTCGAGGCGGCCGACACGCTCGGCGGCCTCTGGGTGTACGGCGCACCCGGCTCGCCCGCGTACCGGACGCTGCACCTGAACACCAGCAAGGGGCGCACCGAGTTCGCCGACCACCCGATGCCCGCCGACTGGCCCGACTACCCCGACCACACCCGCGTCGCCGGCTACCTCGCCGACTACGCCGACCGGTTCGGCCTGCGCGAGGCAGTACGGCTGCGCCACACCGTCGAGCGGGTCACCCGCACCGGCGACGGCTGGCGGGTACGCGCCACCGGCCCGGACGGCCCGGTCGCTGTCGACGTCGAGGCGGTGGTGGTCGCCAACGGACACAACCGGGTGCCGAAGCGGCCCGAGCCGTACCCCGGCGAGTGCGCCGCCGAGCAGATGCACAGCCACGACTACCGAGGGCCGGAACAGCTCGCCGGGCGGCGGGTCCTCGTCGTCGGTGGCGGCAACTCCGCCATGGACATCGCCGTCGACGCCTCGTACGCCGCCGCACGCACGCTGCTGTCGCTGCGCCGCGGCGTCTGGGTGGTGCCGAAGTACCTGCTCGGCCGCCCGTCGGACACGCTCAACGGCGCGCTGGCCCGCCGGCTGCCGTGGCGGCTGCGGCAGCGGATCAGCCAAACCATGATCACCACCGCGGTCGGCCCGCCCACCCGGTACGGGCTGCCCGCACCGGCGCACGGCTTCCTCCAGGACCACCCGACGCTGTCCGACGCGCTGCTGTCCCGCCTCACCCACGGCGACATCCAGGCCCGGCCCGGCATCGCCCGCTTCGACGGCGACCGGGTCGAGTTCACCGACGGCCGCCACGACGAGATCGACCTGGTCGTCTGGTGCACCGGCTACCGCGTCGAGATGCCGTTCCTCGACCCGGCGCTGCTCGGCGACGGCCCCGACCGGCTTCCGCTGTACCGGCACGTGTTCCACCTCGACGCCCCCGGGCTGGCATTCGTCGGGCTCATGCAGTCCACCGGCGCCGCGTTCCCCCTGGTCGAGGCGCAGGCCCGGCTGGTCGCCGCGCGGCTGGCCGGCACCTGGACGCCACCGGACGCGGCCCGGCAGGCCGCCGCCTGCCGCGACGAGCTGCGCGCCGCCACCGCCCGGTGGGGGCAACGCCGACCGCACATGCGCGTCGACTTCGACGTCTACCTGGCCGAACTGGGCCGCGAACTGGCCGCCGGCCGGCGCCGCGCCGGAGCGGCACGATGAACGCCCCGGGACGGCCCCCGGCCGAGGACGCGCAGCGGACCGGATCCGGCGCGGCAGGCCGAGGCTCGGCCGCCGGATCCGGCACGCCGGGCCGCAGCGCCCTGGCCGGACGACGCGTGCTGGTCACCGGCGCGCGCGGCACGTTCGGGCAGCACCTGGGTGCCGCGCTCACCGCCGCAGGCGCGCACGTGGTCGGGCTGGACCTGCACGCCGACCCCGATGCCACCCCTGCGGTGCTCGGCGTCGACCTGACCGACCCGGCCGCGACGCCACCGGCCGTGGCCGCCGCGATCGACCGGCTCGGCGGACTCGACCTGCTCATCAACAACGCCGGTGTGGGCGGGCCCGCACCCGCCGAGCTGCCGCCGGACGAGGTGGTACGCCGCCAGATCGAGGTGAACCTGCTCGCCGCCTGGCGTACCACCGCCGCCGCGATGCCCGCCCTGGAGGCCGCCCGCGGACGGGTGATCTTCGTGGCCAGCCGGATGGCCGTGCTGCCGCTGCCCCTCGCAGCCGCGTACGGGGTCAGCAAGCGGGCGCTCGTCGCGTACGCCGACGCGCTGCGCCACGAAGTAGGCACGCACGTCGGCGTCAGCGTGGTCTACCCCAGCATGGTCGCCTCCCCGATCCACGACAGCACTGTGGCGGCCGGGCTGTCGCTGAGCGGAGTGTCGCGGCCGGAACCCGTGGAGGGAGTGGTGGCGGCGATCCTGCGCGCCGCGACCGCCCGGCGCGCGCCACGGGACGTGGCCACCACCCGGCGTGGCCGGATCGAACTGGCGCTGGCCCGGCACGCTCCGGCTCTCGCGGACCGGATGGTGCGCCGTACCGTCGCCGGCAGGCTGGCCGCCGGTGACCTGGACGGTGCGGCGCTGGCCGAGGGCATGGTCCGGCGGCACCGGCAGGACCGCCGGTAGCCTGCTCGCCATGGCCGTCTCGCCCTACATCGCCCGGCTGCGCCGCCACATCGGCCACGACCTGCTCATGCTGTACGGCGTCAGCGGCGTGGTCACCGACGACGCGGGACGGGTGCTGCTGGCCCGCCGGGGCGACAACGGCCGCTGGTCGGTCCCGGCCGGCACCGTCGACCCGGGCGAGCAACCCGCCGACGCGCTGGTGCGCGAGGTCCACGAGGAAACCGGCGTCAAGGTGGCGATCGACCGGCTCGCCGGTGTCGCCACCCACCCGGTGGTCTACCTCAACGGGGACGCCTGCGAATACCTGAACGTCTGGTTCCGCTGCCGGGCGATCGGCGGCGCGCCGACGGCCGACGGCGACGAGTCGCTGGCGGTAGCCTGGTTCGCCCCGGACGCGCTGCCCGAACTGGACGACTGGGCGCGGCTGCGGATCGGCACCGCGCTCACCGACGACGCCCCACCCTGGTACGCCGCGCCGGGCGAGAGCCACCCGGCGCTGCGCCAGCCCGACAACCTCTAGCCGAACACCACCTCGTACGGCCGGTCCGGAGCCAGTTCCACCGCACGGCGGTCCCCGGGTGCGTGCACCACCACGCGCTGCGCCACCGGCGACACCAGCCGCGCCCGCACCCGGCCCGGCGCCCAGCTCAGCTCCTCGACGGTGACCCGGCCCCGGCAGGTGATGCCGCGCAGCGTCCCGGCGGGCAGTTCAGGTAGCGGCGCGGGCAGCAGCCGCAGCACCCCGGGGCGGGACTGCACCAGCGACTCGATCAGCACCGCCGGAAGCGTGTGCGCGGCGTCGGCGTTGTACGTGGTCCGGCCCGGGTTGTGCGCGCTCATCAGCGACCGGAAGAACATGTCCGCGTCGAGGATCTTGCGCAGGTTCGCCGCGACCAGGTCGCCGTCGTGCAGCCGCGCCGCCGCCAGCGCCCGGTGCAGGCTGCCGTGCGCGGAACCGTCCTCGTCGCCGCGCAGCGTCAGCGCCCGGTGCGCGGCGGTGGCCAGTTCCGGGGTGTCGTCCCTGTTGATCTCGTCGAGCGGCCACACCGGATACAGGTGGCTGACGTGCCTGTGGTTCTCGTCGCCGGTGCTGCCGGTCCACGCCCACTCGGCGAGCGCGCCGCGCCCGTCCACCAGGTAGCCGGGCGGCCGTACCCCGGCCCACCGGTCGGTGCCGGTCACCTCGGCGGCCAGCCGCAGCGCGTGCCGGGCCGCGGCGACGTCCATGGTGGCGTTGACCGCGACCGGCGCGGTCCGGCCGGTGTCGTCGTACGGGCCGGTCTCCGGCGAGTACGACGGCACGAGCGCCGGCTGCCCGTCCACAGCGGTCAGCACGTCGGCGAAGAAGTCGGCCACCTCGGCCAGCCAGCCGGCCACCTCGCCCAGCGGCTCACCGGTGACCAGATGATGCTCGTGCAGTGGGTGCAGCAGCCAGTCCGCGCCGGCGAGCCACGCGGTGAACGGCCAGTCGGGGTGGACGTGGAACAGGTGCCCGTGCTCACCGTCGGTGCGGCTGGGCGCGAGCAGCCCGCGCGCGCCGTACACGGCCCGCGCGTTGGCGCGCCAGTCGGCCACCTGCGCGGCGACCAGCCGGGCGTGCGCCGCTGTCACCTCCGGCAGCGCGCCCACGTTCGCCCCGGCGAGCTGGAGGTTCAGATTCGCGTCGGTGGTGAAGTCACCGGCCCACGCCGCGTGCCAGGAGCCCAGCCACAGCCCGGTCAGCCGGGGCGGCAGCACCCCACTGGCGCTGAACAGCAGGTACCGGCCGGAGTGGAACAGCCGCTCCAGCAGCGCCGGGTCCAGCCGGTGCGGCGCGGCGGCCTGCCGGGCCAGCAGCTCACCCACCGGGAGCGCCCGGTCGGCGGCGGGCACGCCGAGGTCCAGGCCGACCCGGGTGTACGGCCCGCGATGGCGCGGCGCGTGCCGGGCCAGCAGCGCGTCGTAGTCCCCGGCCAGCGCGGCGAGCCGCCGTTCCGAGTCCCGGGTACGCCACGGCGGCGCGTCGGGCCGGTCGACGAGCGTGGTGAGCAGGGCCGGTCCGCGTACCCGTATCCGGTCGCCGTCGACGCTCACGTCACCGCGCAGCAGCGTCAACCCCTCGAACCCGTACGCGCCGCCGGCGTGCGGGTAGCGGGCGCGTACCCGCAGGAACACCAGCCCGTCGCGGCGGTAAGCGGCCTGCCCGTACACCACGTCGGCGGGCCGGCCGGGCAGCTCACCGGTCACACCGACCACGCAGTCGCCCTGGTCGAGGTGGAGCACCGCCACGCCGTCGGCGCGGGAGGCGAAGCAACGCCGCCGCCCGCCCGACCACTGCACCTCCACCTCCCCGGTGGTGAAGTCGGTGTCGCGCCGGTAGCCGCGTACCGGTCCCGGCGGCGCGTCGACGGTGAGCGCGTACCCGGGGTGGAACGACTGGGTCCACTCCAGCTCCCGGCCGCCGGTGAGCAGCCGGGCGGCCTCGGCACGGCGCCCGGCGAGCACCAGCGCGCGGATGTCCGGCATCAGCGCGGCCAGCTCAGGCGCGCGGGCGTCCCGGGCGCCGTTCGGCAGGACGAGCCGGTGGTGGTTCACCACGATCCGCTCCGCGTACGGCTGCCCGTGGACCATGAGTCCCAGCTCGCCGTTGCCGGTGAGGAACGCGTCGGTCCAGTCGGCGGCCGGCGCGGTGTCGTGGACGCGGTGCACGGTCACCGGCGGGCGCTGGTGTCCCGCACGGTGAGGTGCGGTTCCAGCAACGTCACCTCCGGCACTCCCTCGCCGCTCAGCCGCCGCATCAGCAACGCCACCGCCTGCCGCCCCACCTCCTCGGCGGGCACCGGTACGCAGGTGAGCCCGGACTGCTCGGCCAGCTCGTCCGGGCAGATCGCGACCACCGACACGTCGCGCGGCACCCGGCGGCCCAGCAGCGGCAGCGTGGCCAGCACCGGCCCGACCGCCGACTCGTTCTGCACCACCAGGCCGGTGACGTCCGGGTGGTCGGCGAGCAGCGCCTCCAGGTCGCGGCGTACCGCAGCCGGTCCCTCCTCGCAGGGCCGGGTCACCGCGTCGACGCCGAGCCGCCCGGCGGCGGCGCGTACCCCGGCGCGGGTGCGGTGGGCGAACCCGGTGCCCCGGTCGTAGACCGCGGCGGGCGCGCCGAGCAGCGCGATCCGCCGGTGCCCGGCGGCGGCCAGGTGTTCCACGCACAGCTCACCGGCGCGCCGGAAGTCCAGGTCCACGCAGGCCAGCCCGGTGCTGTCGGCGGGGTGCCCGATCAGGACACCCGGCAGCGCCAGCTCCCGCAGCAGCGGCACCCGGGAGTCCTCCAGCTCGACGTCCATCAGCAGCACGCCGTCGACGAGCGCGCTGCCGGCGATGCGGTGCAGCCCGGCCGGGCCCTCGTCGGCGGTGACCAGCAGCACGTCGTGGTCGTAGCGGCGGGCGGTGGTGACCACTGCGGTGGCGAAGCGCATCACCACCGGCACCTGCATGCCGGTACGCAGCGGCAGCACCAGCGCGATCACGTTGGCGCGGCGACTGGCCAGGGCGCGCGCCCCGGCGTGCGGGTGGTAGCCCAGCGCGCGGACGCTGTCGAGGACCCGTCCCCGGGTGGTGGCCGAGATGGTGCGTTTGCCGCTGAGCACGTACGAGACGGTGCTGGCGGCCACTCCGGCGTGCCGGGCCACGTCGGCGATGGTGACCTGCTCGCCGGGGACGCGCCCGCTCACCGGGCGGCTCCACAGCTGCGGTCGGCCGGGGCGACCGTCGTGGCGTCTCCGGTCACGGCGAGCGCGCCGACGAGCCGGATGTCGCGAGCGGACCGGCCCACCAGCACCGAGTGGACGGTGTCCTCCACCACCATCGCCGCGCGGGTCTCGTCCCACCAGGCCAGATCGGCGGTACGCAGGCGCATCGTCACCCGGGCCGCACAGCCCGGATCGAGCGTGACGCGGGCGAAGTCGCGCAGCTGCCGCAGCGGCTGCTTGACCCGGGAACGCCGCTGCCGGGTGTAGAGCTGCACCACTTCGGTGCCCGGGCGGCGGCCCGTGTTGGTGACCTCGACGCTCACCTCCACCTCCTCGCCGGCACGTGCCGTGGCGGTGCTCAACCGTAGGTCAGCGTAGTCGAACGCGGCGTAGCTGAGCCCGTGCCCGAACGGGTACAGCGGCTCACCCCGGTGGTAGAGGTAGGTGCTGTCCGCGCCGATGACGTCGTAGTCGAGCAGGTCGGGCAGTTCGGCCGTGTCGGCGTACCAGGTCTGGGTGAGCCGCCCGCCCGGGTCGGCGGCGCCGAGCAGCACGTCGGCGAGCCCGTTGCCGTGCTCCTGTCCACCGTGGGCGCTCCACAGCACCGCCGGCAGATGCTCCTGCGCCCAGCCCACCGCGTACGGGTAGCTGCTGGTCAGCGCCAGCACGGTACGCGGGTTCGCGGCGTGCACCGCACGCAGCAGTTCCTCCTGGCCGGTGGGCAGCGTCAGGTCGGCCCGGTCCTCGGTCTCCCGGCCGTTGACCATCGGGTGGTTGCCGAGCACCACCACCGCCACGTCGGCGGCGGCGGCCAGCGCGGCGGCGTCGGCGGCCCCGTCGGCGCGCAGCGTCACGGTGAACACGGCCGGGTCGCCGGTGGCGACGCTCAGCCGCCCGTCAGGTGCGACGCCGACGTGCCGTCCGGTGGCCAGATGGTGCAGCAGCGCCGTGCCGTCGGGCCGGTGGTCCAGGCGGAACGTCTCGCGTACCACCCAGCCGCCCGGTCCCTCGCGGTCGGCCACCAGGGCCCCGGCGTCGTCGGCGCCGACGTACCGGCCGGTGTCCACGGCGCGCAGCGCCACCACGTCCTGTCCCCAGTCGACCACCTCGAACTCGGCCGCGGTGTCGCCGAGCGCCAGCGGGCCGTCGCCGTCGAGGCGTACCGCCCGGTCGCCGACGTGCAGCGTGACCCGGTCCGTGCCGGGGTGGGTGGTCACCTCCGGCAGCCGTCCGAGCAGCCCCGCGTAGGCGCTGATCGTGTACGGCGGGGTGCCGCTGTACCAGTCGGTGAGCACGGTGTCGGCGAGCGGGCCGAGCACCGCGACGCGGGTGCCGGGGCGCAGCGGCAGCAGGCCGTCGTTGCGCAGCAGCACGACCGACTGGCGGGCGGCCTCGCGGGCGAGTTCCCGGTGGGCGAGGCTGTCGAGCGTGTGGGGCGGCACGTTGTCGTGGGGGTCCGGGTCCAGGTCGCCAAGGCGCGACCGGACGGACAGGATCCGCCGTACCGCCCGGTCCACGTGGGAGGGCTCGATGAGACCGCGGGCCAGCGCCTCGGTGAGGCGTTCCACCGTGGGGGCGCTGTCCTCGTCGTCCTCGGTGAAGCTGTCGATCCCGGCGCGCAGCGCGGCGGCGAACCCGGCCACGTGGTCGGGCAGGTACTCCTGCACGCCGGCGATGTTGCCGACCGCCCCGGCGTCGCCGACCACCATGATGTCGTCGTCGGCGTAGCCGCGCAGCTCGCCCTCGATGAGCGGGCTCAGGTGCGCCGGTACGCCGTCGACCAGGTTGTACGACGCCATCACCGCGACCGCCGCGCCCGCTGCGAGCGGGGCGCGGAACGCCGGCAGCTCGTATTCGTGCAGCACCCGGGGTGGCAGGTCGCTGGAGGTGGTGGCCCGGTCGGTCTCGTTGTTGTAGCCGAGGAAGTGCTTGAGCGTCGGCGCGGTGCGCAGCCGGATCGGGTGGTCGCCGCGCAGCCCCATCGCGTACGCGGTGGCCAGCTTGCCGGTCAGCCACGGGTCCTCGGACCAGCCCTCCTCGTTGCGTCCCCAGCGGGGGTCGCGCAGCGGGTTGACCACCGGCGCCCACACGTTGAGGCCGACCCGGACCGGGTCGGCGCGGTGCTTGACCCGTACCTCGTCGCCGACGGCGGCCCCGACCGCCCGGATCAGGTCCGGGTTCCAGCTCGCGGCCAGGCCGATCGCCTGCGGGAAGACGGTGGCGGTGCCGAGCCACGCGACGCCGTGCAGCGCCTCGGTGCCGGTGCGGAACGCGCGCAGGCCGAGCCGGGGCACCGGCGCCTGCCACTGGTGCAGCAGGCCGAGCTTCTCCGGCAGCGTGAGCCGGGCCAGCAGGTCGTCGAGACGGTGGGGGACGGGGTCGGTCATGGTGGGCGCCTCCGGTCGGCGTACGGGCCGCCGCCCAGCCGTCGAAGCGCTTCGACGACCGTGCCGGTGACGGGGCGGCGCGTACGCGAAAAAGGGTGGTGGTCGGTGTCGGCAGGGTCGGCCCGGAGCGGTGGTGAAGCGCTTCGACAACCGCCGAAAAACACGCCGCTTTCGCAGGTTGCCCGATCCCGGAACGCGGCGCTACCGAGGTTGACACCTTCCGCCCGGTGCGGTCAAGGGGTCACCCGGCGGGCAGGCGTCCCGTCTCCACTGTGGCCAGCGCCGCGGTGGCCCCGCCCAGCGCGCCGGCCGCGGACCCGAGCGTGCTGGCCTCCAGCCGTACGCCGGGCGGGACCGGTGTACGGGCGGCGAGTTCGGCGTGGGCGGCCGGCAGCAGCCACGGCGCGAGCGCCGCCAGGTGCCCGCCGACCACCACCACCTCCGGGTCGAGCAGCCCGGCCAGCACCGACGCCGCCTGGCCGAGCAGCCGGCCGATCTCGGTGAGCCCGGTGCGTACCGGCTCGTCCCCGGCGCGGGCGAGCGCCTGGATCCGTTCGATCTCCGGCAGGTGATCGGTGACCGGGCCGGCGTCCGGCAGCAGCCGGCCGATCACCGCGTCCACGCCGAGCAGCGCGGTGAGGCAGCCGCGCCGCCCGCACGCGCAGGGCGGGCCGTCGGCGGCCAGTGGCAGGTGCCCGATGTCGCCGGCGAAGCCCCTGCTGCCGCGCAGCAGCCGCCCGCCGCTGATCAGGCCCGCGCCGATCACCGGCCCGCCGGTGAGGTGCACCAGGTCGGCCGTGCCGGCGTACGGGCCGTGCCGCTGCTCGGCCAGGACGGCGAGGTTGGCCTCGCTGTCGACGGTGAGGGGGAAACCCGGATCACGCAGGGCGCGGCGCAACGCGGCGGCGAGCGGTACGCCACGCCAGCCGAGCGCCGGGGCGGCCGGCACGTCGCCGTCGGCGTCGACCAGCCCGGGCACGGCCACGGTGAGGCCGAGCACGGTGCGCTCGGCGCCGGTGACGCGGGTGACGGCGCGGCGGGTCAGCGCCGCCAGCGCCTTCACCGTCTCCTCGGCACCGGCGGTGGCGGCGGGGAACGCGCGCCGCCACGTGAGCACCGGGTCGCCGCCCAGCCCGGCGGCCACCGCGACCAGCTCGTCCGCGCCGACGCGCAGCCCGAGCCCGACGTAGCGGGCGCCGTCGAGGA
Source organism: Micromonospora sp. HB375 (assembly GCF_017872985.1). Taxonomy (NCBI): domain Bacteria; kingdom Bacillati; phylum Actinomycetota; class Actinomycetes; order Micromonosporales; family Micromonosporaceae; genus Micromonospora; species Micromonospora sp. HB375. The sequence goes on from NZ_JAGGJO010000001.1 coordinate 3,576,445, forward strand.
CGAGCATCGTGGCGGGGCGGCCCACCCGGTTCTCGGTCAGCCCGGTCTCGCGCAGCAGCCCGTGTTCGATCAGCTCGCCGACCAGGCTGGAGACGGTGGCCTTGTTCAGCCCGGTGCGTGCGGCGACGTCGGCCCGGGAGCAGGGGGCGTGCCGGCGGACGTGCCGGAGCACCGCGGCCCGGTTCGTCACCCGCACGTCGCCGAGGTCGGCCGTCGGCCGGTCGATGCTGATCACGTACTGCCCGCCTCCTGCGCCCGGCCCTGGGTTCGGCTAAAGCTTAAACTAAATAGGCGCGATCCCGGCCGGGTGGGCCCGTCCGGGGAACCATGGCACGAACGGCGTCACCGGGACCGGCTCGCCGTCGAGCACCACCCGGCGCGGCGGGTCCGTGCCGACCACGCTCACGCGCCGCACGTCCAGCGGCCCGTCGACGCGTACCCGCAGCGTGTCGCCGTCGCGCACGGCGGTGACCGTGGTGTCGCCGTCGGGGTCGCGCACCACGCTCACGCCGTCCACGCCGCCCCAGGCCACCACCGTGACGTCCCGGAACGGGCCGGTTCCGACCGTCGTCGCGGGCGCCACAGTGGGAATCAGGGCGCCGTGCCGCACGTACAGCGGCAGGCGGTCCAGCGGCACGCTCACCCGCAGGTGCCGTCCGCCGGTGTGCCGCTGCCCGGTGCACGCGTCCAGCCAGTCGTCGCCGGTCGGCAGGTAGACGGTGCGCTCGCCGGACCTGTCGAGCACCGGCGCCACCAGCAGGTCCGGGCCGAGGCGGTACTGGAGGTCGGCGGTCCAGGCGGCCGGGTCCTCCGGGGTGTCGACGAGCAGCGCGCGCATCATCGGGCTGCCGGTGCGGGCGCTGTCCACTGCCGCCGACCAGAGGTACGGCAGCAGCCGGTAGCGCAGCCGCAGCGCGTCCACCGCGTGCCGTTGCGCCTCGGGCGGGAACTCCCACGGCAGCCGGCTGGTGGTGCCGTGCAGCCGTACCAGTGGTGAGAGCGCGCCGAACTGGGTCCAGCGCACGTACAGGTCCGGTTCGGGGGTGCCGTGGAAGCCGCCGGTGTCGTGGCTCCAGAACGGCACGCCGGACAGCCCGTGGGACAGACCACCGCGCAGCGTGCTGGCCATGCCGGGCCAGGTGGCGTTGACGTCGCCGCTCCACTGGGCGCTGTGCCGCTGGCCGCCCAGGTACGACGAGCGCGCCCACACGGTGCGGTGCCCGGCCACCTCCTCGGTGACGTCGGCGACCGCGTCGTTGAACAGCAGCGCGTACACGTTGTGCAGCTCGACGCCGGTCATGCCGTTGTGGGCGACGGCGTCGGCGGGCACGCCCTCGGCGAAGTCGGTCTTGAACACGGCGACGCCCTGGGCGAGCAGCGGGCGCAGCAGGTCCTGGAACCAGCTCACCGCGGCCGGGTTGGTGAGGTCCACGATCGCGCAGACCGGGTAGCTGCCGTGCCACGTGTCGGCGACGTACGTGCTTCCGTCCGGGCGGCGCAGGAAGTAGCCGGCGGCCTCGGCCTCGGCGTAGAGCGGGCTGCCGGTCATCAGGTACGGGTTCATCCACAGGCACACCCGGAAGCCCTGCTCGGTGAGGTCCTTGAGCATGCCGTCCGGGTCGGGGAAGGCGTCGGTGTCCCAGCGCAGGTCCGACCAGTGTCCGGCGACCTGCCAGTAGCAGTCCAGGTGCAGCACGTCGCAGGGGATGTCGTCCGCGCGGATGCGCCGGGCCCGTTCCAGCACGCGCTGCTGGCTGTCCGGGAAGAAGCCGGAGGAGATCCACGCGCCGAACGCCCACCGCGGCGGCAGGTACGGCCGGCCGGTCAGCGTGTCGAGCCGGTCGAGCACCTGCGCCGGGGTGGGTCCGGCGAGCACGTAGTAGTCGAGCAGGTCGTCCGGGACGAGGATCTGCACGCTGCTGTGCGTGCTGGCGCACATGTCGAACTGCACCGGCAGCCCGCTGTCGACGAGTACGCCGTAGCCGCGGTCGGACAGGTAGAACGGCACGTTCTTGTGCGACCGGTCGGACTCGCCGCCGAAGGCGTCGAAGTTCCACATCAGTGGCCGCTGGCCGCGCTTGTCCAGTGGGGTGAACTTCTCGCCGAAGCCGACGAACCGCTCGTCGCCCGGCGCGACGAAGCTCTCGTGCCAGGCCACCGGCTCCCCGTCGACTGTGGAGCGGCCCAGCGGCAGCGTGCGGCGGCGGCCGCTGATGTCGCGGGTGCCGGCGTCGGAGGCCAGCAGCAGTCGTCCGTCCGGAGTGTGGAACCGCAGTCCCCACGGGTCCAGGCTCAGCTCGGCGACCATGCCACCGGCCGCCACCCGGACCTGCCCGTCGGCGACGGTCACGGTGGCCGGGTGGGGTTGCGGGTGGACCAGTGTCAGCGCCGGTGCGGACCGGCTGCGTACCGAGGGGTCGTCGGCGAGGCGTACCCGGATGATCCCGTCCCCGGCGGCCTCGACGCGCGTGACCAGCGTGCGGCCGGACGCGCAGGTCGCGGTGAGCGTGACCCCGTGCGCATCGGTCGCGGCGACCTCGGCCCGCAGCACGTCGTCGGCGCCCTCCTCGCCGGGGGCGCGGACCGGCAGGTCGGGCGGGTCGGCCACGAACGTCTCGTACGGGACCAGCGGCGGGCGGTACGGCATGGGCGTCTCCTCGCGGCGTCCACGGGCGGTCCCGCCAGTTTCTTTGGAAGCCCAACTAACTGTCAATGATCGACGCCATTGACTTTCCGTCTCACCTGTTCCTATTTTGGCCGGGATGACAACTAAAGTGCCGTGGAGCGACGGGCGGCTCTGCTACGGCGGGGACTGGAACCCGGAGCAGTGGCCGCCGGAGGTGTGGCGCGAGGACGTCGCCCTGATGCGCGCCGCCGGGGTCGACCTGGTCACCGTCGGCGTGTTCGCCTGGTCCCGGCTGGAACCCGAACCCGGCCGCCACACGTTCGACTGGCTCGACCGCGTCCTGGACCTGCTGCACGCGAACGGCATCCGGGCCGCCCTGGCCACCCCGACCGCGTCGCCGCCGCCGTGGTTCTCGCTGCGCCACCCGGACGCGCTGCCGGTCACCGCCGACGGCGTCCGCCTGACCCACGGCAGCCGCGACACCTACTGCGCCGCCGCGCCCGCGTACCGCGACGCCGCCCGCAGCATCGCCGAGGTGCTGGCCGCCCGGTACGCGCACCACCCGGCGCTCGCGCTGTGGCACGTGCACAACGAGTACGGCACCACCTGCCACTGCCCGCACACCGAGGCGGCGTTCCGCCGCTGGATCACCGGCCGGTACGGCGACCTCGACGCGCTGAACGACGCCTGGGTGACCAGCTTCTGGAGCCAGCACTACTCCGACTGGGCGCAGGTCGGCACGCCCCGCGCCACGCAATATCTCGCGAACCCCGGCCAGCTGCTCGACTTCCGCCGCTTCTGGTCCGACACGCTGCTGTCCGCGTACACCGAGCAGCGTGACCTGCTGCGGGCGGCGAACCCTTCGGTGCCGGTCACCACCAATTACGTGCTCGGCGACTGGGTGCCGGTGGACCACGCCCGCTGGGCGCGCGAGGTGGACGTGGTCGCGATCGACCACTACCCGTCCGCGGTCGGCTCGGACGCGCAGGAGCAGACCGCGTTCGCCGCCGACCTGGCCCGCGGCTGGGCCCGCCACGGCGCCGGGCGGCCGGCGCCGTGGCTGCTGGCCGAGAGCGCGCCCAACCAGATCCACGTCGCCGGGCGGATGCACACCAAGGAACCCGGCCGGATGACCCGGCACAGTCTTGCCCACGTCGCACGCGGCTCCGCCGGGGTGATGTTCTTCCAGTGGCGCGCCCCGGCCGGCGGCGCGGAACGCTTCCACTCCGCGGTGGTGTCGCACGCCGGCGCGGACACCCGCGTGTTCCGCGAGGCCACCGCCCTGGGCGCCGCGCTGGCCCGGCTCGCCGGGACCGCGCCGGGCCGCGTCGAGGCGGGCGTGGCCATCGCGTACGACGCGGCGAGCGGCTGGGCGCTGCGGCACCCGGGGATGCCCCGCGCCGGACTCGACCACCCTGGCGAGGCGGCTGCCGCGCACCGGGCGCTGTGGCACGCGGGGGTCACCGCCGACGTGGTGCCGCCCGGCGCCCCGCTCGACGGTTGCCGGCTGCTCGTTCTCCCGGCCCTCTACCTGGCCTCGGACGCCACAGTCGACTGGGTACGCCGGCACGTCCACGCCGGTGGGCACCTGCTGGTGACCTGGCTCAGCGGTGTCGCCGACGAGCACGCCCGGGTACGCCTCGGCGGCTACCCGGGCGCGTACCGGGACCTGCTCGGCGTACGGGTGGAGGAGTTCCACCCGCTCGCCGACGACGAACACGTGCCGCTGACCGGCGGCGGGACCGGCCGGATCTGGTCCGAGACGGTGCACCCGGCCGGCGCGGAGACGATCAGCGCGTACGCCGGGGGAGTGCTTGACGGCCGTCCCGCGATCACCCGGCACCGGATCGGCGACGCGTACGCCTGGTACGTCTCCACCCGCCCCGACGACGACACCTATCGGCGGTTGCTCACCGAGGCAGCAGGGCTCGCCGGTGTGACCCCGACCTGTCCCGGAGCGCCCGAGGGTGTCGAGGCGGTACGCCGCCACGACGGCCTGCTCTACCTGCTCAACCACACCGACCGGCCGCAGCGGGTGCCGGTCACCGGGCTCGACCTGCTGACCGGCGCGACGGCCGACGGCTCGTTGACGGTGCCGCCGGGTGGTGTTGCGGTCGTGCGTGAGGAGCCGTCGTGACGTCGCCCCGGCGGTATGCGTTCGTGACGGACGGCGTGGGTGCGCGTACCCCGGTCAGGGGGTGGCGACGGCGGCGCGGGAGCGGTCCGCGGCGATCCGCACCGCGAGCGCGGCAAGCACCGTGCCCATCACCCACCGCTGCAGGCGCGCCCAGCCCGGCCGCCGGGTGAGGAACGCCGACACCGAACCGGCGCTCAGCACGATCAGCGCGTTCACGGTGAGCGCCACGACGATCTGGGTCAGGCCCAGCAGCAGGCTCTGCACCGCCACGTGCCCGCGCGCCGGGTCGACGAACTGCGGGAGCAGCGACACGTACAGGATGGCGATCTTCGGGTTGAGCAGGTTGGTGACCAGGCCCATCGTGAACAGGCGCCGGGGCCGGTCCGGCGGCAGCGGCGTCGGGGTGAACGCCGACGTGCCGCCCGGGCGCAGCGTCCGCCAGGCCAGCCACAGCAGGTACGCCGCGCCGGCCAGCTTCACCGCCGTGTACAGCGGCGGGACCAGCACGAACACGGTGGCGATGCCGGCCACCGCGGCGGCGAGGTAGACCAGGAACCCGGCTGCCACGCCGAGCAGCGACACCAGTCCGGCCCGCCGCCCCTGGGTCACCGAGCGGGACACCAGGTAGACCATGTTCGGCCCGGGCGTGAGCACCAGACCGAGCGCCACCAGGGCGATCCCCATCACCGCGCCGACTGTAACCATGTCGCCTCCCCGTTGCCGACCGTGAACCGGACCCTACGCCCACCCGCCGACACCCACCGCCCCGCCGCGCCCTCACCCCTGCTCCCACTCCGGCGATCATGAGGTTGACGGCGACAAATCGGTCACCGACGGCCGCTAACTTCATGATCGCCGGAGTCGGGGGGTCAGCGCGGGGCGGGGGCGGTGGGGATACTTGTCGCATGTCGATCGTGCTGTCCGCGCCGGCGACCGCGACCGCGCCCGGTCTGCTGCTGCGACCGTGGCGTGACGGTGACGCCGACGCGCTGATCGAGGCGTACCGGGATCCGGTGCTGCGCGCCTGGACCAGACATCCGGTGACCGGACCGGCGCAGGCGCGGGTGTTCCTGCGCCGCAGCCACCAGGGCTGGGCCGCCGGGCACCGGTTCATGTTCGCGGTGCTGGAGGAGGAGCAGGTGGCGGCCTGTGTGGTGCTCAAGGACGTCCGCCCGGGCCGCCCGGCCGCCGAGGTCGGCTACTGGACGGCCGCGCCGGCACGGGGCCGGGGCGTCGCGCCACGCGCGGTGGAGGCGGTCACCGGATGGGCGTTCGCCCGGTTCGCCGCCACCGGGCTGACCCACCTGGAGCTGCTGCACCAGGTCGACAACCCGGCGTCCTGCCGCGTGGCGGAAAAGAGCGGGTACGCGTTCGCCGAGGTCCTGCCGGCCCGCGCGCCGTTTCCCCGCGACGGCCACCGCCACGTCCGCCACCTGCCCTGACGCCGGGTCCGGCCCGCCGCTGCTCTCATCATGAGCCGAGCAGGCGCAGCAGCACCGCCCAGCTGCCGACCAGGCAGGCCGTCGCCACAACGAGGCCGATGAGCCAGTCGCGCACGCCGGCACCCCCTCACCCCGGGGGCACGCTACGCGGCGGTCCGCGCGGGAACAGCCCGGCCCCGCGCGACGCTGACTCTTGTCGGACGGCGGCGGCTACCGTGGGTACGGGGAGGTGACGGCGGTGACGACAGCCTGGGAGGCCGCGGTCGAGGCGCAGATCCGCTCGGCCCAGGAACGCGGCGAGTTCGACAACCTGCCGGGCGCCGGCAAGCCCATCCCGGGGCGTGACACGCCCTACGACGAGGGCTGGTGGATCCGCAGCTTCATGGAGCGCGAGCAGATCCCGTCCGACCTGCTGCTGCCCACGCCGCTGCAGTTGCGCCGCCGCATCGAACAGCTCCCGGCCGAGCTGCGCGACCTGCCCACCGAGGACGCCGTCCGCTCGTACGTGGCGGCGCTCAACACCGAGGTGGTCGCCTGGCTGCGTACCCCGACCGGGCCACGTGTGGTGGTACGCCCGGTGAACGTCGAGGAGGCGGTGCGCGGCTGGCGCGCCGACCGGGAACGCGCCGCGCCGGTCGTCACGACGCCGGAGCCACCCCGTGCCGCGTCGGCCCGCCCGCGCCGCCGTTGGCGCTGGTGGCGCCGCTGAGCGTTCAGGGGCGCGCCGCCTGCCAGGTCCACGAGGTACGCCGTGGCCGGTCGCCGAGCGGCGCGCGGCCGGTCAGCCACAGCAGCACCGGCGCCGGCCTGCCGTCGGGCGCATCCGGGAACAACCGGCTCACCACCCGGGCGCACAGCTCGGCGGGTGGCGACCAGTCCAGGCCGAGCCCTCGGGTCAGGTCGTAGGTGTGCAGCAGCATCTCGGCCACGCCCATCGCGGCGAAGCCGCCCGGATCGCAGGGGCCGAAGTGCCACGCCCGGTCGTCCGGGCTCGCGGCGTCGACAGTGGCGGCCAGGATCCCGGCCGCGGCCGCCACGACGGTGAGCACCTCGGCGGGCGCGGCGTCCGCGTGTACCCGCAGGTCGTACGGGAGGTAGCCGCCGTCGGGCCGGCCGGACACCTGACCGGCGTACGCGATCAGGTCGTGCGCGATGTGCGCGGCCGTGGTCCAGCAGGACCAGTCCAGGTCTCCCGCGCGTATCGTCCAGTCCCGGTCGGCGGCGGGCCGCAGCACGGCGGTCGTCGCCGCGGCGGCGGCGCGGAGGTCCGCGCCGTTCACAATCGCCGCACGCGCAGCACACAGGTGAGCATCGGCAGCGTGAACTCGCCGTCGGCGGTCTCCGGCCGGCTCGCCAGGTACGCGCGGATACGGTCGAGCGTCTCCGTGCGCTCCCGTTCCGGCATGACCAGCATCCCGGCCCTGGTGGCGAGCGTCGCAACGAGCGAGTCGGCGGTCCGGCGCTGCCCGTGCGGGAACTCCGCCTGCTCGGGCGAGCCGAACCGGGCCCCGCCGGTCTTCGGCAGGTGCATGGTCGCCGTCGCGTCGCGCCAGCTCGCGGGCGTGTCCCGGGGGCCGATGGCGGCGCTTCCGCTGACCGCCGCGAGCCCGGCCACCCAGTCGACCCGGTCGTCCACGACGTTCCACAGTCCGGCCAGGACACCGCCGGGGGAGAGGACGCGGGCGATCTCCGGCCCGGCCACTGCCATGTCGAACCAGTGCATGGCGTTGCCGGCGACCACGGCGTCGACGGAGGCGTGCGGCAGCGGGATCGCCTCGGCGCTGCCGGACAGCGCCCGTACCCCGGGCAGGGTGCGGCGGAGCTCGGCGAGCATCGCCGGGTCCGGCTCGACGGCCGTCACGTCGTCGCTCACCTCGACCAGCGTGGCGGTGAGCTTGCCGGTGCCCGCGCCGAGGTCGAGCACCCGCGCGCCGGGTGCGAGTTCGAGCGCCCACCGCAGGGCGGCCCGCGCGTAGTCGGGACGGTGTTCGGCGTACGCGGTGGCCGCTGCGCCGAACGACGAGGAGTGCCGGCGTCGTGCGTCTTCGTCCATCGGGTCACCCTATCGACGGGCGCCTTCGGCTGCGGCCCTCACGGCGCCGTTCGGACAGCCACCAGCGCGAGAACGGGCGCACTACCATCTGCGCATGGACTCCAGCGGGACGTCTGTCGAGGCCATCTTTTTCGGCACCACGACCGTCTGGCTGTCCGACGGGACGTCCGGCATCCTGATCGACGGCTTCCTGAGCAGGCCCTCGCTGCTCCGCGTCGCGTTCGGTCGCGTCGCTCCCGACCTCGGGCGGATCACCAGTGCTCTCGCCCGGGCCGGGGTGACCCGTCTCGACGCGCTCTTCGTCGCCCACTCCCACTACGACCACGCCATGGATGCCCCCGAGGTCGTCAAGCATCTCGGGGGCAGGCTCTTCGGTTCCGAGTCGACCCTGAACGTGGGGCGTGGCGCGGGCCTCGCCGAGGAGTCGATGACGCGCATCGCGGACGGCGGCGAGCACACGGTCGGCGCGTTCACCGTGCGTGTGCTCGCCGCCGTCCACAGCCCCGGCAACAGGTTCCCGGGCACGATCGACGAACCGCTCGTCCCACCGGTCAGGGCGAGCAGCTACCGCGACGGCGGGTGCTTCTCCTTCCTCATCACCCATCCCGGCGGCTCGCTGCTGATCCATCCGAGCGCCAACTTCGTACCCGGCAAGTTCGACGGGCTCGACGTCGACGTCCTCTACCTCGCGACAGGCGCTCTGGGTGTTCAGCCGCGGCGGTTCCAGGACGACTACTGGCGGCACGTGGTGGAAGCGACGCGGCCCGGCCTCATCGTGCCGATCCACTGGGACAACTTCTTCGTGTCGCTGGACCGCAGGCTCCGCCCGCTGCCGCCCGTCTTCGACAGGTTCGCCGTGACGAAGGCGTTCCTCGACCGCAGGAGTGCGGAGGCCCGGATCCCCGTACGGTTCCCCGAGCCCTTCGAGGTGACCAGGCTGTTCGCGAGGTAGGCGTCAGCGGAACCGGTCGACGGTGACGGGAAGCATCCCCTGCTCGCGCATCCGAGTCGTCAGACCGTACAGAAGCACACCGACGGCCTCATCGCGGTCGCCGAGAAGGTCGCAGGTCACGTCCAGTCCCCAGGCGGCACCCGCGGCAACGCGGCGCAGATCCCAGCGGAAGGCGTCGCCGCGGACCTGTCGGCGCGCCGCTCCCAGGACACGCGTGCCGGGATCCGCCGGGTCGCCGGTGATCGGCATCTGCCACGCCTCGCCGAGTGCCGTGAGACCGTCCGGGCTCAACTCGCCGGCGAACAGGATCCGGTAGACGCGCGTCTCGCGGAACCCCGGCCGGGGACCGGAGTCGCCCAGGCGCAGAGGGGGCGGCTGAGCCGGAGGGGCGCCGAAGCACTCCCGCAGCGTGTCCTCGTCCGGCAGGTCCGCGCCGCAGAGATCTCGATAGAGCGCCGCCGCCGCGCCGCGGTCGACGGGCGTCACCCGCTCGCGTAACCCGGCGTCCGCACGTAGCCGCCGGCTGGTGGCCGACGCCTCGTGCCAACGCCCCTCGGACCGGATCCAACCACCGCTCACCAGGCCGGCGGAGGAGTAGTCCGCCGCGAGCAGGAACTCCTCGGCCAGCAGTCCTTCCGGCGCGCCGGCGGCGTCGTACAGCACGTAGTAGTGCAGTGCGGGAGGTGAGCCGGCCATCTGGCGCGCGGGGGATGTCGTCGTCACCCGTGGATTGTCGAGCAGGCCGGGAGCCGACGGTGTTCGGCTCGCCGAACACTTTCGGTGCCGCGACGATTATCGGATTACCGGTAACAGTAATCGACCTACCTGGCCGGTCAAATAGGACGAATCGGCGCTACACCATAATGACAGTTATGCGCGCGCGGTGGGTGTGGCGCGAGATGCGCGGCGAGGGACCACCTCTCGGTCCTCGAACGACTACGGTGAGGCGATCGCGTCCGGGAGGAGGTCGATGGCAATGCGGATTGCGGTTGCCGGAGCGACGGGCCGCATCGGGGCCCTCACCGTCGCCGCGCTGCAGCGGCAGGGTCACCACGTCGTACGCATCAGCCGCTCGCTGGGCGTGGACGTGATGACGGGCGACGGGCTGGACGAGGCGCTCGCCGGCGTCGAGTCGGTGGTCGACACGACCAATGTGGCGGCAGGGGAGCGTTCCGAGACGATGGCGTACCTCGGTGGCCTCACCCGCAACCTGCTGGCAGCCGAACAGCGCGCCGGCGTGCGGCACCACGTGTTGCTGTCGATCGTCGGCATCCACCGGGTCGACGACAACGCCCACTACGCGGGCAAGAGGGAGCAGGAACGACTGGTCGAATGCGGGCCGGTGCCGTGGACGATCGTTCCGGCCACCCAGTTCCACGACTTCGCCGCCATGGTCACGAGCTGGACCGAACGCGACGGCGTCGCCACCGTCGCGCCGCTGCTGGTGCAACCGATCGCACCCCGGGACGTCGCCGACATCCTCGCCGAGGTCGCCGTCGGCGAACCACGGGGGCGCCACGTGGACATCGCCGGGCCCGCGACGGAGGACCTCGTGGACATGGCCCGGCGTACCAATGAGGCGCGGGGGCGCCGGGTCCGGCTCGTCCCGACGTGGTCCGGCGTGTTCGGCACGTCGATGTCCGGCGACGTGCTGTTGCCGGGCGACGGCGTGCGTATCGCGCCGACCAGCTTCGACGACTGGCTAGCCGCGGGTGCCCGGTGACGGGGTGACCGCGGTGACGACCAGGTCGACGATCCCGTCGGCGTAGTCGTCGGTCAGCGGGCCGTTGCGCAGCAGCCAGCGGTGGTACAGCGGACCGAACAGCAGCTCCACCACCAGGTCCAGGGCAGCGTCGGGGCGTACCTGGCCGGCCTCGCGGGCGGCCTCCAGGCGGGCGCGGACCGCGTTCAACTGGGGACGGAGCAGCCGGTCGCGCGCCTGGGCGGCCAGGTCCTCGTCGGCGAGCGTCTCGATGGTGATGGCACGCGTGGTGGCGGACAGCCGGGGATCGGCGAACTCCGCGACGGTGGCCCGGAGAACCGCACGCAGATCAGCCCGCAGGTCGCCGGTGTCGGGCAGCGCGATCACCTCCGGCATGTCGTCGGCGAGCGCGTCCAGGATGACCGCGCCCTTGCCGCGCCACCAGCGGTAGATGGTCTGCTTGCCGACCCCGGCGCGGGCGGCGATCGCCTCGACGGTCAGGGCCGAATAGCCGGTCTCGGTCAGCAGCTCCAGGGCGGCGGCGAGGATCGCGCGACGGGACTGCTCATTGCGGCGGCTGGGCTGCGGAGTCACACCGGCAGCCTACCGCGAGACGAGACGTATCGTCTTGACGGAGGTGGTCGTGCCGTGCTCTGCTGGGCAAGCGAGACGGGACGTCTCGTCTCAGCAGAGATCAGGAGATCACTTGCCGCACATCGCCATGGTCAGCATCCCGTTCCACGGGCACGTCAACCCGAGCTTGGAGATCATCCGTACCCTGGTGCGGCGCGGCCACCGGGTCACGTACGCCAATGACCCCGCCTTCGGCGAGGTCATCCGGTCAACCGGCGCGGAGCTGAAGGCGTACGCCTCGACGCTGCCCGCTGACGGCGGCGCCGGCATCGACGACCTGATCGCGCAGCTCACGCTCTTCCTCGACGACGCGATCGCCATGCTGCCGCAGCTGCGGGCCGCCTACGCCGACGACCGGCCGGACCTGTTCCTCTACGACATCGCGGGCGCGCCGGCCCGGCTGCTCGGCGAGCAGTGGGGGATTCCGGCCGTTCAACTGTCCTCGACGTTCGTGGCCTGGGACGGCTACGAGCAGGAGATGGCATCCGCTGTGGAGGCGATGCGGGCCGATCCGCGCGGCGCCGACTACTACCGGCGGTTCACGGCATGGCTGACCGCGCAGAGTTCGTCGGTCACCGACAGCATGGCGTTCCAGGGGCGGCCGGTCCGCAGCCTCGTCCTGCCGCCGGAGGCGCTCCAGCCGAACGCCGACCGCGTGGACCGGTCGGTCTACAGCTTCGTCGGCCCGGTGCTGGGCGACCGCGCCGAGCAGGGTTCCTGGGTACGACCGGAGCACGCCGGGAAGGTGCTGCTCGTCTCGCTCGGCTCCGCCTTCACCCGGCAGCCCGAGTTCTACCGCCGCTGCGTCGCCGCGTTCGGCGACCTGCCCGGCTGGCACACCGTCCTGCAGATCGGCGAGCACGTCGACCCGGCCGAACTCGGTCCCGTCCCGGACAGCGTCGAGGTCCACCGGTGGGTGCCGCAGCTGGCCGTACTGGAGCAGGCGGATGCCTTCGTCACCCACGCCGGCATGGGCGGCAGCAGCGAAGGTCTCTACTGCGGGACGCCGATGATCGCCGTACCGCAGGCGGCCGACCAGTTCGCGAACGCCGAGCAGTTGGCCGCGCTCGGCGTCGCCCGGGTCGTCGACTCGGGTGACGTCACCGCCGCGGAGCTGCGCGAGACGTTGCTCGCCCTCACGTCGGACCCGGCCGTGGTGGCCCGCAGCGCCGAGCTGAAGCGGCAGGCCCGCGCCGCCGGTGGTGCCGACCGGGCCGCCGACCTGATCGAGGCCGAACTGGCCGCGGTACGGGGCGGCGCCGCGAACAGCGGGTGAGGCGTGGTCGCGGCGGGATGCCGCCGCGACCACGCCCGGTCAGTCCTCCGCCAGCACCGTGAAGGTGAATGCGGTGCTCGTCGGACGCTTCAGCGGGATGTCGCACTTGACCCGGCGCAGCACCTCGGACCGGGTGAGGCCGAACCGGTGGGCGATGAGCCGGTCCGGGCGCACCGGCACCGGGTCGTCGAACGTGACGTTCACCTGCACCGGCCACCCGTCGAGCGGCACGACCGGCGCGTCCAGGCGCCACGCTCCGGTCCAGTCGAGGGTGAAGTGGCAGCGCCGGGCGAACGCCGGGTCCAGCAGTGTGGCCGCCACCAGGTCGGGATCGTTGAGTTGGTGGCCGTGCAGATCGGTGGGATCGAACGAACTGACCGCCGCCCGCTCACGGACGGTGAGCTTGCTGGTCCGGCCGCAGGACACGCAGTGCACCAGCAGCCAGACGTCCAGCAGCTTGCCGTTGGCGTTGACGCGGAACCGGCCCCGGGCGGCGGTGGCCGTCTCCGCCCGGCAGATGACGCAGCGCAGCGACAGCAGCGGAAGGCGGGTCCGGCGTACGACCCAGGGCAGCACCATATGAGGTTGGGATGACATGGAGACCTGATCTCTGAAGACCTGACGCGAGGCCGATTACGCGCGGCCTCGGACGCTGTGGCCGGGCGCGCGAGGGCAGCCCGGGGAGCCGTCGCGCAGGCGACGGCTACAGGCGTGGGGAACGTGTCAGGGTCAGAGAGCAGGAGGGGTCACGCGGAATCGTCCTTCTTCGCTGCGACAGGAGTGCGGGAAACGTACGGGACGTCCGGAACCGCTCTCAACCCGTTTTCCGGGACCGCTGCGTCACGCATCACTTCACTGACTAAAAGTTTGCACTGTCTGCAAGATCGCTCGTAGGGTCGTGGCGTGACCACCGACCAGAGCCGCCCCGGCCTGCGTGACCGAAAGAAGCGGCAAACCCGCGCCGCCCTCAGCGCCGCCGCGCTGCGCCTGGTCGCCGAGCGCGGCCTGGACCAGGTGACGGTGGAGGAGATCAGCGAGGCCGCCGACGTGTCGGCCCGCACCTTCTTCAACTACTTCCCCAGCAAGGACGAGGCGCTGCTCGGCGACCAGCCGACCGACCGCGAGGTGCTGGCCGCCCGCATCGTCGCCGCGCCGCCGGAGGTGTCCGCGTTCGACGCGCTGCGGCTGGCCTTCGGCGACGTCGTCGAAGCCGTCGAGGCCGACCGGGAGGTGTGGCTGCTGCGGCTGCGGGTCATCGCGGCGAACCCGTCGCTGCTCCCGCGGCTGATCAGCGGCAACGCCGAGACCGAGCAGGTGATCGTCGCGGCGGTGGCCGCCCGGCTGGGCCTCGACCCGTGCCACGGCCACCCGACGCTCGTCACCACTGTCGCCGGCGCGATTCTGCGCACCGCCCTGATGCAGTGGGTCGAGCGACCCGACACGACGACGCTGCGCGAGCTGACCGCCGAGGCGTTCGCCGCCGTCGCCGCCGGCCTGCCCGATCCGTCCTGACCCCTCCCATCCGTACCGGCCGTGGCCGCCCGCCCGCGCACACGACAAGGAGTTCGATGACCACCGCCACTGTTCCGCCCGCCGAGACGGGTACGCGGATGTCACGCCGGGAGATCCTCCAGGCGTTGTCCGGCCTGATGGTCGGCATGTTCGTGGCGATCCTCGCCTCGACGGTGGTGGCGAACGCGCTGCCCCGGATCATCGCCGACCTCAACGGCAGCCAGACCGTCTACACCTGGATCGTCACCAGCGAGCTGCTGGCGATGACCGCGACGGTGCCGCTGTGGGGCAAGATGGCCGACCTCTACAGCAAGAAACTGCTGATCCAGTCGTCCCTCGGCCTGTTCGTGGTCGGCTCGCTGGTCGCCGGATTCACCCCGAACGTCGAGGTGCTGCTGCTCAGCCGGGTCATCCAGGGCATCGGCGCGGGCGGCATGACGGCGCTCGCCACGATCGTCATGGCGGCCATGATCCCGCCGCGTGAGCTGGGCCGGTACGCCGGCATCTTCGGCGCCGTCTTCGGTGTCGGCACCATCGCCGGCCCGCTGATCGGCGGCGTCCTGGTCGACACGTCCTGGCTCGGCTGGCGCTGGTGCTTCCTGATCGGTGTGCCGTTCAGCCTGCTGTCCATCGCGCTGCTGCAGAAGACGCTGCACCTTCCGGTGGTCCGCCGCAGGGTCCGCATCGACTGGCTCGGCGCCCTGCTGATCACCTCGGGTGTGTCCACGCTGCTGATCTGGTCGTCGCTGGCCGGGAACAAGTTCGACTGGGCCTCGGGCTGGACCGCGCTGCTGGTCGGCGGCGGGCTGGCGCTACTCGCGCTCGCCGTGTTCGTCGAGTCCCGCACCGAGGAACCGATCATCCCGCTCGGCATCTTCCGCAACCGCACCGTCAGCCTCACCACAGTGGCCAGCATCCTGGTCGGCGTGGCGATGTTCGGCGGCACGGTGTTCCTGTCGCAGTACTTCCAGACCTCGCTCGGCAAGTCGCCGACGGTGGCCGGCCTGATGAGCCTGCCGATGGTCCTCGGCCTGTTGGTCTCCTCGACCGTGGCGGGTCAGCTGATCACCAAGTACGGCCGGTGGAAGATGTTCCTGGTCGCCGGCGCCGCGGTGATGACCGTCGGCATGCTGCTGCTGAGCACCATCGACGCGAACACGAGCGTGCCGATGCTCTCGGTGTACATGGCGGTGCTGGGTGTCGGCGTCGGCATGCTGCTGCAGAACCTGGTGCTGGCCGCGCAGAACGACGTGCCGGCCGCCGAGCTGGGCGCGGCGACCTCGGTGCTGACGTTCTTCCGCAGCATGGGCGGCGCGGTCGGGGTCAGCGCGCTCGGTGCGGTCCTGGCCAACCGGGTCACGTCGCTGACCACCGAGAAGCTCGGGCCGCTGGCCACCGGCGGCGGATCGGCCGAGGTGCCGGACCTGTCGGCCCTGCCGGAGCCGGTGTTGCGGATCGTGCAGGAGGTCTACGGCACCGCGACGTCGGAGATGTTCCTCATCGGCGCGCCGTTCGCGCTGCTCGCCCTGGTCGTCGTGCTGTTCATCAAGGAGAAGCCCCTGAACACGCTCAGCGGTGACGAGCGCCGGGTCCGTGAGGAGGCGGCGGCCGCCGGGATGCACTGATCCCGCACGGTCGAGCGTGGGGCCGCCCCCGGGAGTCACCGGGGGCGGCCCCTTGTGCGATTGCGGTCAGCGTTCCGTACGGTCGTTGATCTCGGTGCCGGACTCGCCGGGCATGGCACCGATCGACTCCTCGGCGGCCCGGCCGCCGGTGCTCTCGTCGCCCTGCTTCAGCGAACTGCGGGGCAGCCCGGCCAGGTGAGCCGGGTCCTCGATCGGCTGGGGCGGCCACTGGTCCTGCGTACCGTCGGTCACCCCGGCGCGGCGCAGCGCCTCGACCAGTTGGTCCGGCGACAGGCGGTCGACCTCCTGTATCCCGGCCCCGCGCGCAATCGCCTGCAGTGTCTTCAGGTCTTCGCTCACGAATGTCTCGGCCATGCCCGAGCCTTCCCGCCCCTCAAGACAAGGAAACCGGCGGGCCTGCCACCGCCGGGTCGATCATGAAGTTGTACCGGACAAACCGGGCGCCGGACACCGTCAACCTCATGATCGACGCGAAATGGGGGGTTCGGTCAGCGGCGGGCGGGTTTGCGGGCGGGGCGCGGGCGGTCCCGGTCCGGGTCGATCCCCACCTGGACGGCGAAGGCCGGGTCCACGGCCAGCAGGGGGCGGGGGCCGAACAGCGCCATTCCGGTGAGCAGCGTGTCGGTGTCGCGGCCCTGCCAGACCGGGCGGCGCTCGGGGTCGAGGTCGGCGTGCTCGCGGCGCAGCCGCCGCAGCAGGCGCCGGGCGGCGGACCCGGTCTCCGGCACCTCGGTCAGCCACCAGCCGCCGAGCGCGGTGGCCAGGCAGCACAGCAGGAGTCCGGCGACCGAGGCGGGACCACCGGCGGAGCGCCCCTCGACGGCGCTGTCCACGAGCCGGGTCAGCCCGACCGCGGCGACCGCGAACAGCGGCACCGTGCCCAGCGCGATCCGCCGCCGCTGCGCGCGGGTGAGCAGCCAGCCGTCGCGGACCAGCCGCCCGACCGTACGGCGCAGCGCCCGGCCCACCTCCGGGTCGGCGAGCACCGCGGCCCAGGTCTGCGGGCGGCGCAGCGCGCTGTGCAGGGCGCGCACCAGCGCGGGCGAACCGGCCGGGGGACGCCCCTGCGCGTGCAGGGTGGCCAGCTCGCCGATCTCGACGCCACCGGCGCGGCGCAGCGCGGCCACCCCGAGCTGGCAGGCCAGCAGCGCCCGATCGGTCAGGTACGCCAGCTCGACCCGGTCGGGCGTCGCGCCCCGGGTACGGCGGCCGGTCAGTTCGCGTACCGCGATCGCGATCGCGACGGCCACGGCGACCGCGCCGAGGTAGTCGAGGAGGAAGATCGACCCGCTGACTCCCCAGAGCATGGCGGCAAGTATGTCAGGAGCCGTGCCGTACCTCGGAGTCCCAGATCTGCGACCACGGGCGGCGCAGCCCTCGGGCGACGAAGATCGGCTCGCCGTTCTCGTCGTTGTCGACGTCGACCCGCTGGTCGACCCGGCCGGCCTCGGTGACCTCGGTGAACCAGGCGCGCAACCGGTCCGGGCGGGACCAGCCGACGACGATCACCACGTCGGCGTCGTCGGGCGGCCGGCCGAACGTGGCCATGCTGTTGTGCCCCGAGTACGCGCGGGGCAGTCCCCGCTGCGGCCCGTACCGGGCCAGCGCGCCGGCCTCGCCGTAGTTGCCGGTCAGCACCACCGCCCGGTCCCGCTCGGGCGGGGGCAGGGCGCGGTGCACGGCGGCGACCGAGTCGGCGAACTCGGGCCAGCCGATGGTCTCGCCCGCGTCGTAGTTCGCCGCGACCACGAACCCGGGCAGCCGGTCGGCGGGCAGCGTGGGCAGCAGCAGCACCGCGCTGCTCGCGGCCATCAGCACGGCGGCGGTGACCAGCAGCGCCTGCCGGATCCGGGGCGCGCCCCGCCGCGCCCATTCGACGGCCGGCACCACCCCGGCGGCGGTGAGCACCAGCAGCAGCGGCGCGTCGTAGTAGCCCTTGCCACCGGCCACCACCACGATCGCGACGACGACCAGCCAGGCCCAGGCCAGCGACCGGTACGCCGCCCAGTCCGGCCGGCGCAGCAGCGCGACCAGCCCGGCTACCCACACCGGGACCGCGAACGGGCTGATGATCAGGAACTGGAGCACCACGGCGTCGATCCGGCCGCTGTAGGAGCTGTCGCCGCCGGCGATCGACGCGGCGACGTCGAGCTGCGGGAAGCCGTGCGCGGCCTGCCACGCCGCGTACGGCACGGCGAGCAGCACGGCGACGCCCGTGCCGGCGAGCACCCACCGGTCGCGCAGCAGCCGGCGCGGCCCGGCGATCAGCAGACCGGCGACCAGGCCGACGCCGAGCAGGGCGGGCAGCGGCTTGTTGAGCAGGCCGACGCCGAGCGCGAGCCCGGCGCCGAGCGCCCACCGGCTGTCGCCGGTGCGCAGCATCCGCACCACGCACAGCGCCGCGGCCAGCCACACCAGCAGGTCGACGCTCGTGGTGCTGAGCAGGTGGCCGCCGGCCAGCACGATGCCCGAGGCGGCGGCGAGCACCGCCGCGGCGCTCTGGGTGACGCGGTCGGCGCCGAACTGCCGGGCGATGGCGGCGACCAGCACGACCGCCGCGCCGCCGATGAACGCCGACGGGGTACGCAGCACGACCAGGTTGCCCGGCGCAATCGTGTCGGCCAGCCGGGCCAGCGCCGGCACGAGAGGCCCCTGGTCGACGTAGCCCCAGTCGAGGTGCCGGCCGCACAGCAGGAAGTACAGCTCGTCGCGGTGGTAGCCGTAGCGGCCGGCGAGCGACAGCAGGACAGCGGTGAGGACCGCGCCCACCACCAGGGGCGCTGCGGTACGCGGACCGGCGGGCGGCGGGCCAGCGGGCGCGGCGGCCTGGCTCCGATCGACGTCGGCGACTGATTCGGCCACCTGCCCATGATGGACCGCACCGGCGGGCCGTCGATGCCCCGTGACCCTCGGCCGGGTGGACGGAAACCGGTGGCCGGACGGCCGGGGCGACGGTTAGCGTGCCCGGCGATGAGGATTCGTGACTACGCCGACGCCGACTGGGACCAGGTCTGGCCGATCTTCGCCGACGTCGTGACCGCCGCCGACACGTTCGCGTACGACCCGGAATGGTCGCCGGGGACGGCGCGCGAGGTGTGGGTGGAGCGGCCGCCGGGGCGTACCTCGGTCGCGGTGGAACACGACGGCGCGGTGCGCGGCACCGCGAAGATGGGCCCGAACCGGCCCGGGCCGGGGTCGCACGTGGCGACCGCGAGCTTCATGGTGGCGGCGCACGCGCGCGGCCGGGGCGTGGGCCGTGCGCTGTGCGAGGACGCGTTGGACTGGGCGCGGCGGCAGGGCTTCGCCGCGATGCAGTTCAACGCCGTGGTGGAGACCAACACGGCGGCGGTGGAGCTGTACCGGCGGCTGGGCTTCACGGTGATCGGCACCGTGCCGGAGTCGTTCGCCCACCCGACGCTGGGCCGGGTCGGGCTGCACGTCATGCACCGGCGGCTGTGACATCGGCGGCCGGAAAACGCCTGGCCGGACCGGGTGGGTTGCTGACAGGCTGCCCGCCATGACCGCTCATGCCCTCGCCGGGGCGCTCGCCGACGAGCGCCGCCGGACCGTGTTCGCCGCGATCGTGCTCGGCGCCCGGGACCTGTCTGCCGTGGTGGCCCGCACCGGGCTGCCGGCCCGCGACGCCGCGGTGGCCGTACGCCGTCTCACCGACACCGGTGTGCTCGCCGATGACGGGGATGGGCTGCGGGTCGACGCCGAGCGGCTGCGCGAGTTCGCCCGGGCCGGGGCGGCGTCTCCGGCGGCCCCGGCGGCGAACCCGCGCGAGACGATCCTGCGCACGTTCCTGCGTGACGGCGCGCTGACCCGGCTGCCCGCGCAGCGCGGACGCCGCCGCGTGCTGCTGGAGCACATCACCGAACGCACCTTCGAGCCGGGACGTCGTTATCCGGAGCGGGAGGTGGACGACGCGCTGCGCCGGTGGTGCGAGGGCGGCGAGGCCGACCACGTGACGCTGCGCCGCTACCTGATCGACGACATGCTGCTCACCCGCGAGCAGGGCGTCTACTGGCGGACCGGGCCGTGAGCGGCTGGAGCACGCACGTCGTACGCCCGGAGCAGCCGGACGCGACGCTGGTGCTGCGCGAGTACATGGCGGAGATGGTGCGCCGCTGGTACGGGCGTCCGGAGCAGCCCGGTGAGGTGGACGCCGCGCTGGCCGAGGACCCGAGCGACGACCTGGTCCCGCCGAGCGGGCTGCTGGTGCTGGCCCGCCGCGACGGTCGCCTCGCCGGGTGCGCCGGGCTGCGGTGGCAGCCGGACTGGGCCGAGCTGACCCGGGTGTACGTGCGCCCGGAGCACCGTGGCGCCGGTGGTGGAGCGGCGCTGCTCGCCGCGGTCGAGGCGTACGCCGTCGGTGGCGGGGCGACGCGGATCCGGCTGGACACCCGCTCCGACCTGGTCGAGGCGCGGGCCCTGTACGCCCGGCACGGCTACCGGGAGATCCCCGCCTTCACCAGCGGCCCGTACGCGCAGCACTGGTTCGAGAAGTCACTGCCGGCGCGAGTTGACGACGCGGCGCGGGCGCGTTAAAACAGAACCAGGAACTTGAGTCACCAAGACTCAACTTGAGACCTTGGGCCAGGAGAACCGAGGAGGCAAGAGCCATGTTGATGCGTACCGACCCGTTCCGCGAGATCGACCGGATCGCCGAGCAGTTCTTCGGCACCGCCGCCCGGCCCGCCGTGATGCACCTGGACGCCTACCGCGACGGTGACCACTTCTACGCGGCGTTCGACCTGCCCGGCGTCGACCCGGACAGCATCGACTGCACCGTCGAGCGCAACGTGCTGACCGTCCGCGCCGAGCGCCGCCGCCCCAGCGGCGAGAACGTCGAGCTGGTCGCCGCCGAGCGTCCGATGGGCACGTTCACCCGGCAGCTGTTCCTGGGCGACACGCTCGACACCGACCGGCTGGAGGCCGGCTACGAGAACGGCGTGCTGACGCTGCGCATCCCGATCGCCGAGCGCGCCAAGCCGCGCCGGATCACCGTGGCCACGCCCGCCGAGGGCAACGGCCGCCGCCAGCTCACCACCGCCTGATCGTTCACGCCGACGCGGGGGAGGCCGGAGCGCCGGCCGACCCCGCGTTGTCGTACCAGCGCGCCTGATCGCCAAACCATCCGCGGGCTGAGAGCCTTTCTCACATGCTTCGCCCCGAGGTGCTGCCGCGCGCCCGCACCGCCGCCCTGCCCGCCGGCCCGGCCGACGTCACCGAGGCGTGGCTGCGCAACCGGCGGCTGTCCGAGCACACCCGTGACGCGTACCGCCGTGACGTCACCGGCTGGCTGACCTGGTGCGCCGAGCGTGGGCTCGACCCGCTGCGGGCCACCTTCCTCGACGTCAACGCCTACGGCCGGGAGCTGGAGTCCACGCCGCGCGGGCGCGACGGCCGGACGCTCACGCCGGCCACCGTCGCGCGCCGGCTGTCCGCGCTGTCGAGCTGGTACGACTTCCTGGCCAAACTGGGCGCGGTGACCGCCAATCCGGTCTCGGCGGCGGACCGGCCCCGCGTCGACCGGGACCACTCCGCCACCGTCGGCCTCACGCCGGAGGAGGTCGACGCGCTGATCGCCGCCGCCGAGACGGACACCGGCCCGACCGCCGCCCGCAACCGGGCCGCCGTCGCGCTCCTGGCCGACCTGGGGCTGCGGGTGGGGGAACTGGTCGCGCTGGACGTGTCCGACCTGGGCACCGAGCGCGGTCACCGCAGCGTCCGCTTCGTCGGCAAGGGCGGCAAGGTACGCCGGCGCGCGCTCACCCCGGGCACCGCGTACGCGGTCGACGCCTACCTGACCGCGCGGGCCGAGGCGCAGGGCGTGACGGTGCCGGAGCTGACCGGTCCGCTGCTGGTCACCGCGACCGGCGGCCGGCTGGACCGGCATGCCGTGTTCCGGCTGGTGCGCCGCCTCGCCCAGCGGGCCGGGATCGCCGCCTGGGCGAAACTGTCGCCGCACTCACTGCGCCACGCTTTCGCCACCACGGCCCGCTCCGAGGGGGTGCCGCTGGAGGACGTGCAGGACGCGATGGGGCACGCCGATCCGCGTACCACCCGCCGCTACGACCGGGACCGGCACAACCTGGACCGCGACCCGGCGTACGCGATCTGGGCGGCCCGCGCGCGCCGTCGCGGCTGAGCCGTCGCGCGGACCGGTCAGCCCTGCGGGCGGGGGCAGAGGCAGAACGGCTGCCCGATCGGGCGTACCGGCAGTCTGCCGCCGCCCCCTGACATCTTCGGCCCGTCACGGGCGCGCGGCGCAACCGCCTGCGCGGCGCGTTCCGGTTGCCTACCGTCGACGGTGATGGGCAGGCAGCAGGAGTGGCACCACACGGCCCGGCGGCGCCGGCCGCTACGCGCGGGCGTGCTGATCGCCGGTCTCGGCGTGGGCACCTGCCTGATCGGGGTGGCCGGGCTGGCGGTGTGGAACGCGCAGGTGGTGCTCCAGTCCGACGGGCCGGTCCGGGAGACCGCCGACGGGTTCTTCCGCGACGTCGCCGCCGGGGACACCGACGCGGCGTACGAGCGGCTGTGCGCCGAGGCCCGGGGTAGGTGGAGCAAGGCCGGTTTCGGCAGTTGGGTGCGTACGCCGCCGCAGGTCAGCGGCTACGAGATCGTCGACGTGTCGGTGGCGACCCGCTCCGGCAAGCCGACCGGGACGGTGATCGTGCGGATCAACCGTGACGGCGGCGGCAGCGAGGAACGTGAGTTGCCGATCGTGTCGGAGGGCGGGTCGTGGCGGGTGTGCGGGGACCCGTTCTGAGGCTCAGGCGCGGGGGCCGAGGTCCCCGGAGCGGTAGTGCCGCCGGCACAGCACCTGGTAGCGCACGTCGGCGGTGTCCACGGTGTCGCCGATGACGACCTGGGCGCCCTCGCGGACCACCGCGCCCTGCACGACCCGGGCGTTGAGCAGCCCTTCCCGGCCGCACCAGCACAGCACCTCGACCTGGATCCGGGCCACCTCGTCGGCCAGTTCGAACAGCCGCTGCGCGGCCGGGAACAGGCAGGAGCGGAAGTCGGTGGCCAGCCCGAAGGCGTAGACGTCGACGTCGAACCGGTCGACCAGTTCGGCCATCTGCTCGACGTGTTCGAGGTTGTAGAACGACGCCTCGTCGCAGATCAGGTAGTCCACCCGTACCCCTTCGGCCCAGGCGTCGCGGACCAGGTCGCGCAGGTCCAGGTCGTCGGTGACCTCGACGGCCTCGTGGGCCAGGCCGATGCGGGTGGTGACCTGCGGGCCCAGCGAGCGGTCGATGCGGGTGGTGACCAGGCCGCGGCGGCCCTGGCGGGCGTGGTTGTGGTTCATCTGCAACGCCATGGTGGACTTGCCGCAGTCCATCGGCCCCCAGAAGAACTTCAGGGCGGCGGCGTGCAGCGGCCGGCCGTCGACGCCGCGGGCGGCGGCGCAGCCGGCGGCTCGGTCGTCGCCCGGCCCCGGCAGGGGACGGGCCAGGCAGGTCGGGGCGGCGTCGTCGGTCACGTCGGGGCAGCCTAGTCCATCGACGCCGCCGGATCCGGTCCGCGATGATCGACCCGTCAGAGCACCCGGGGCGGGGTGTTGCCGGCGGCGATGATGGCCCGGCGCATCGGCACGGCGGCGAGCAGCGCGAAGCCGACCACGAAGAAGATCAACAGCGACACCAGGCCCACCCGGTACGACGAGGTCAGCTGGAACACCAGGCCGAACGCCAGCGGGCCGAGCCAGCTGGTGCCCTTGTCGCTGATCTCGTAGAAGCCGTAGTACTCGCCTTCCTTGCCGGCCGGGATGAGCTGACTGAACAGCGACCGGCTCAGCGCCTGGCTGCCGCCGAGGACCAGGCCGATGCAGCCGCCGAGGATCATGAACGGCACGGGCGCCTCGGCCGGCAGCCGGAACGCGGCGATGATCACACCGGTCCAGAGCACCAGCGACAGCAGCACGGTCTTCCAGGCGCCGATGCGCTTGGCGAGCGCGCCGAGGGCGAGCGCGCCGCCGAACGCGAGGAACTGCACCAGCAGGATGGTGACGATCAGCGTGCTCTGGTCCAGTCGCAGCTCCTCGGTGCCGTACTGGCTGGCCAGGGTGATGACGGTCTGGATGCCGTCGTTGAAGACCAGGAACGCGAGCAGGAAGAACAGCGTCAGCGGGTACGTCTTGAGCTCGCGCAGGGTGCGCCCGAGCTGCCGGAACCCGTCGGTGAGCACGTTGCCGCCCGCCTGCAGGGCGGCGGCGGTGGGGTGCTCGCGCAGCCAGCGCAGCGGGACCAGGGTGAACGCCGCCCACCACACGCCGGCGGACACGATCGACCAGCGGGCCAGGTCCAGCGTGCGCTGGGCGTTGCCCTCCTCGCTGAGCATGGTGACGGCGACGAGGTTCAGCGCGAGCAGCAGACCGCCGCCGAGGTAGCCGATGGCCCAGCCGCGGCTGGAGATGCCGTCGCGCTCGTCCGGGCCGCCGAGTTGCGGCAGGAACGAGTTGTAGACGACCACGGCGGCGCCGAAGGAGATGTTCGCGACCAGGAACAGCGCGCCGCCGAGCAGGTAGCGCTCACCGGTGACGAACGCGAACGCGATGGTCGCGCCGGCGCCGGTGAAGGCCGCCGCGGCGAGCAGCCGCTTCTTGTGCGCCGACCGGTCGGCGATCGCGCCGATCACCGGCAGCACGAACACGGTGAGGAAGACCGACAGCGAGATCAGGTACGGGTAGAACGAGCCGGCGGCGACCTTGACGCCCAGCGGGTACACCGCGCCGTCGCAGCTGTCCGCGCCCAGTTCGCAGCCGGCGGCCAGCTCGGTGACGGTGGTCAGGAACGGCCCGAGGAAGACCGTGATGACCGTGGTCTGGAACGCGGAGTTCGCCCAGTCGTAGAAGTACCAGCCGGTGCGCTCGCGGCGGGTGCTGCCCGGTCCGGCGGGGTCGGCGACGGCGGGGGTGACCGTATCGGCCATCGGGGGTCGTCCTCGGGGGGTCAGGCGGCCCAGTGGCCGCGGCTGCGGTAGACGTCGCGGAGCACGCTGACGTGATCGGTCATGATGCCATCCACACCAAGATCAAGTAAGTGGTGCATCTGGGCGGGTTCGTCGATCGTCCAGACGTGCACATGCAACCCGATCCGGCGGCAGTACGCGAGGAACCGCCGGTCCACCACCGGCACCCGCCCGAAGGAGACCGGGACCTGCGCGGCGACCACGGACGGGGGCAGCCGCACCGGTCGCCCGTGCAGCGAGGCCAGCCGCAGCCGGGCCACGCCGCGCATGCCGAGGCTGGTGGCGACGCTCGGGCCGGCCAGCGCGCGCAGCCGCGACAGCCGGGCGTCGCTGAACGAGGCGAGCAGCACCCGGTCACCCGCGCCGGCCCGGGTGACGGTGGCGACCGTGGGCGCCACGCCGCCGTCGGACTTGACGTCGATGTTGAACCGCACCTGCGGCCAGGCGTTCAGCACGTCGTCCAGCCGGGGCACCAGGGCGGCCCCGCCGACGCGCACCGAGGTCAGGTCGGCCCAGCGCAGGTCCGCGATGCGACCGGGCTCGCCGGTGACCCGGCGCAGCGTCGGGTCGTGGAAGACCACGGGTACGCCGTCGGCGGTGGCGTGCACGTCGGTCTCCACGTACCGGTAGCCCAGGGCGACGGCACGGGCGAACGCGGCGGCGGTGTTCTCGTCGCCGTCGGCCGCGCCGCCGCGGTGGGCGAACGCCAGCGGCGCGGGCGCGTCGAGGTAGCCGTGACGGGGCTGCACGCGGGCAGTATGCCCGGCCCGGGTGGCGCGCACATGACCAGGCGGTGAAATTATCTATCGTTCCCTATCGTGACTAAGATAGGGTGCGATGAGTAACGACATGTATTCGGTGGAGCAGGTTGCTGACCTGCTCGGCCTGCACGTGCGCACGGTGCGCGGCTACATCCGCTCGGGCCGGCTGCGGGCCACCCGGATCGGCAAGCAGTACCGGATCGCCCGCGCTGACCTGGACGCGCTGACCGGCCGGCCGGCCGTCGCGGCCACCGGACCGGCGGCGGAGGTGTCCAGCGTCGTACGCCTCGACGGCGTCGACCGGGCCGCCGTCGACCGGCTCGCCACGCTGGTGCTGGCCGGCGTGAACACCCACCACGACCCGGACCGCCCGCTGCGCGTGCAGACGGTCCACGACGAGGAGCGGCACCGCATGACCATCGTGATCCTGGGCGATCTCACCGCCACCGCCGACCTGTTGCGCCTGCTCGACGGGGTGCTGGGCGGCGGCAACGACCTGCTCGGCGGCGGCCGTGACTGACCAGATGCAGGAGCGCGCCGGCGTGCCGGTGCTGGTCTGCGACCCGGACGGCCCGCCGATCGCCACCGAGAGCGACGCGCTGGACCTGATCGGCGCGGCGTTCCTCGGCGCGACAGTGGTGGCGGTGCCGGCCGAGCGGCTCGACCCCGGCTTCTTCACGCTCGGCACGCGCTTCGCCGGTGAGGTGATGCAGAAGTTCGTCAACTACCGGCTGCGCCTGGCGATTGTCGGCGACATCTCCGACCACATGGAGCGCAGTGCCGCGCTGCGCGCGCTGGTGGCCGAGTCCAACCGCCACGACCAGGTGTGGTTCGTACCGGACCTCGATGCCCTGGACGCCCGCCTGCGCGCCACCCCCTGACCCCCGTCGATCTTGCGATTGCGGCCCTCGTTCGGGGCGGTTTGCCGGGTTCAGCCGGGCCGCAACTGCAAGATCAACGGGGGCGGGCGGGGGCGGTGGCTGCGTCGCGGGTTCCCGGCGGCGGGTAGGGCTGCTCCGCGAGCAGCCGGGCCAGGTGGGCGCTGTTGAGCGCCAGCGCGGCGGTGGTGCGGCCGGTCGTGTCGGGTTTGGGGCGGGCGTCGACGTAGTCGGTCTTGTGCAGCGCCTCGCCGACCCAGTAGGTGGCCCCGGCGGCCGGGCAGGTGAACCCCACCTCGTTGAGGGCCTGCTGCACCTCGGCGATGGTGTGGTGCGCGCCGTCCTCGTTGCCGACCACTGCCACCCCGCCGACTTTGCCGTAGGTACGCAGGCGGCCCTGGTCGTCGGTCTCGGACAGTTCGGCGTCCAACCGTTCCAGGACCATCTTGGTGACCGACGAGGGCTGACCGAGCCAGATCGGCGTGGCGATGATCAGGATCTGGGCGGCGAGCAGCTTGGCGCGGATGGCGGGCCAGCCGTCGCCGGCACCCTCGTCGACGGAGACCCCGAAGCGCACGTCGTGGTCGACCACGCGGACGATCTCGCCGTCGACACCCTGATCGGCCAGCGCGTCGAGCACCTCCTGACCGAGCACCTGGGAACTGGACGTCGCCGGTGAGCGCTTCAGGGTGCAGTTGAGGACGAGTGCTCGAACAGCGGTCATGGCCGGATCCTCTCCGCCTCGGGATTGCGGGACTTGATACCCGCCTCCGGGGCCGGGATGCGTCAGCCGGGGCGGTGGCGGCGGTGGGCGCGGGCGGTGTCGACCGGCCGGCCCGGGTCGACGTGGCGCGGCAGGTCCGGCTCGTCGGGGCGCAGCGGGACCAGGTCGTCGGTGATCGCGTCGATGATCCGGTCGGTGGCGTGCCGGGCCGCGCCGGGAGAGCCCGACCGCAGGTCGTCGATCGGCACCGGGGCGCCGAAGTGCACCCGGATGGCGGGCCGGCGGACGAGCGCGCGGGCCACCCCACGCAGCATCCCCTTGGGCGCGCGGTACGGCAGTACCTCGTGCGAACCCCACTGCGCCACCGGTACGACGGCGGCGCCGCTGGCGAACGCGAGCCGGGCCGTGCCGGTCTTGCCCCGCTCGGGCCACATGCCCGGGTCGAGCCCGATGCGTCCCTCCGGGTAGACGAGCACCACCGAGCCGCCGGCCACGGCCTGGGCGGCGACCTCCAGCGAGCGGTGCACGGCGGCGGTGCCGCGGTCGACGCGGATGTGCCCGGCGCGGCGCATCAGCGCCCCGATCACCGGGGTGCGGAACAGGCCGCCGGTGGCCATGATCCGTGGCGCGACGTCGCGGACCCGGCAGGCGGCGGCGAGCACGACCGGGTCGAACGGGCTGATGTGGTTGGCGGCCAGGATCAGCGGGCCGCGGCGCAGCGCGTCGGGCACGTCGCCGGTGACCTCCAGCCGGCCGACCAGCCCGACGGCGGCGCGGGCGAGCGTCTGCGCGCCCCGCCACAGCAGCGGCGCGCGCCAGAGGGTGCTGTTCATCAGTGCTGGATGGTCGCACGCGCAGGGGTGGCGGCGGGAGCCGGTGGGGGTCCTCCGGCAAGGGTGATCAGGGTCATTGGTCCCGGGCCGGGTGGGGCCCTGCGGCCCTGCTGCTGTCGCTACGACGCCGAGTAGTATCTACTACGTCTCGTAGTATGCACAGCTGGGGGTTTTCTGGTGGACGCGTTGGACGTCGCCCGCTGGCAGTTCGGTGTCACCACCGTCTACCACTTCTTGTTCGTGCCGTTGACCATCGGCCTGTCCGTGCTGGTGGCGATCCTCCAGACCATGTGGCACCGCACCGGCAACGAGCGGTACCTCAAACTCACCAAGTTCTACGGCAAGCTCTTCCTGATCAACTTTGCGATGGGTGTGGTCACCGGCATCGTGCAGGAGTTCCAGTTCGGCATGAACTGGAGTGACTACTCCCGCTTCGTCGGTGACATCTTCGGCGCGCCGCTGGCCATCGAGGCCCTTGTGGCGTTCTTCCTGGAGTCCACGTTCATCGGCCTGTGGATCTTCGGCTGGGACCGGCTGCCCAAACGCCTGCACCTGGCCGCGATCTGGGCCGCCGCGATCGGCACCAACCTGTCGGCGTACTTCATCCTCGCCGCCAACTCGTTCATGCAGAACCCGGTCGGCTTCCGGATCAACCCGGAGAGCGGCCGCGCCGAGCTGACCGACTTCGTCGCCGTGCTCACCAACAAGGTCGCCCTGGTCACCTTCCCGCACACGCTGGCCGGCTCGTTCCTGGTCGCCGGGTCGCTGATGGTCACCGTCGGCCTGTGGCACGTGATGCGCAACCGCGACAGCGCCGACACCGGCGCGTACCGCTTCGCCACCAAGCTCGGCTCCTGGGTCGTCCTGATCTCCTCGGCGCTGGTGATCCTCACCGGCGACATCCAGGGCAAGATCATGACCGAGGTGCAGCCGATGAAGATGGCCGCCGCGGAGGGCCTCTACACCACCGAGAGCCCCGCCTCGTTCTCCGTGCTCACCGTCGGCAGCCTCGACGGCAGCCGCGAGATCTTCGCTCTCAAGATCCCGTACCTGCTGTCGTTCCTCGGCACCGGCGACCCCAACGGCACCGTGCAGGGCATCAACGACCTCCAGGCCCAGTACGCCAGCCAGTACGGCCCCGGCAACTACGCCCCGATCATCCCGGTCACCTACTGGAGCTTCCGCTTCATGATCGGCTTCGGGCTGGCCGCCGCCGCGATCGCGCTGCTGGTGCTCTGGAGCCAGCGCAAGGGCCGCACCCCCACCAGCAAGTGGCTGCTGCGCGCCGGCCTGGTCATGCCCGTGCTGCCGCTGCTGGCCAACTCCTTCGGCTGGATCTTCACCGAGATGGGCCGCCAGCCGTGGATCGTCTTCGGCGAGATGCTCACCCGTGACGGCGTGTCCCGCAGCGTCTCCCTGACCGAGGTCCTCACCTCCTTCACCGCGTTCACGCTCATCTACGCCGTCCTCGCGGTGGTCGAGTTCAAGCTGCTGGTCCGCTATGCCCGCGCCGGCGTCCCGGACGTCACTCCGCAGACCGACGACGACGACACCGACGACGCCGAGCGCCCGCTGGCGTTCGCCTACTGACACCCCGGAGCCCAACCGTGGAACTGACGACCGTCTGGTTTCTCCTCGTAGCAGTGCTCTTCACCGGCTACTTCATCCTCGAAGGCTTCGACTTCGGCGTCGGGATGCTGCTGCCGGTGCTCGGCCGCGACGACCGGCAGCGCCGTGTCCTGATCAACACCATCGGCCCGGTCTGGGACGGCAACGAGGTGTGGCTGATCACCGCCGGCGGCGCCATGTTCGCCGCCTTCCCCGAGTGGTACGCCACCCTGTTCTCCGGCTTCTACCTGCCGCTGCTGCTCATCCTGCTGGCCCTGATCGCCCGCGGCGTCGCCTTCGAGTACCGCCACAAGCGGCCCGAGGCGTCCTGGAAGCGCCGCTGGGACCAGGCCATCTTCTGGGGCTCGGCGATCCCGGCCGTGCTGTGGGGCGTGGCGTTCGCCAACATCTTCCGCGGCGTGCCGCTGGACGCCGACCACGAGTACGTCGGCGGGCTGCTCGACCTGCTCAACCCGTACGCGCTGCTCGGCGGCCTGACCACGCTGGGGCTGTTCCTCACCCACGGCGCGGTGTTCCTGGCGCTCAAGACCACCGGCGACATCCGCGAGCGCGCCGGCGCCCTCGCCGTCAAGCTCGGCGTCGGCACGGCCGTGGCCGCCGTGGCGTTCCTGAGCTGGTCGCTGACCATCCGCTCCAGCGCCGCCGCCGTCGTGCTCGCCGTCGGCGCCGCCCTCGCCCTGCTCGGCGGTCTGGCCGCGGCCAAGGTACGCCGGGAGGGCTGGGCGTTCACCGGCACCGCCGTGGCGATCGCGCTGGCCGTGGCGACACTGTTCGCGGCGCTGTTCCCGAACGTGATGCCGTCCACGCTCGACGCGGCCGGCACGCTCACCGCCACAAACGCCGCGTCCACCCCGTACACCCTGAAGATCATGACCTGGGTGGCGGTGATCTTCACGCCGATCGTGCTGGCGTACCAGGGTTGGACGTACTGGGTGTTCCGCCGCCGGATCGGGGTACAGAACATTCCGCAACACTGATCGACCTGTGGGCGCAGGGGCGCGGGGCCGGTGCGAGGGGGTCGCACCGGCCCCGCGGGGCGTTCAGCGCGCCTCGCGCAGCTCCGCCAGCCGCGCCTCGATCTCGGCCAGCTCGGCGCGCAGCTTCTCCGCCTGCTGCTCCGCCTCGGCCCGCTCGGCGGCGAGGATCTGCTCCACCGCCTCCTGCACCCCCGGCACGTCCACCAGCGCCACCATCCGCAGCGCCTCGGCCGGCTTCACCACGTACGGCCGGGCCAGCGCCTTCGTGCCCTGCTGCGCGGCCACCGTCCACTCGCCCTCGGCGTAGGCCAGCGTCACCGTCAAGCCCGGCGGGGTCTTCGGCTTCGCGGCCTTCACCGCCCGCTTGGCCGGCTTCGGCTCCGCCTGCGGCGCCTCGGTCTTCGGCTCCTCCCGTCGTGGCGCCGGCACCCGCGGGGTGTCCAGCACGAACTCCGGCTCCGGCGCGGCCGGCGGCTGCTCCGGTTCCGGCTTCGCCTCGGCGGCCGGACGCCGCCCGGCGCCCTTCGGCGCGACCGCCACGTCGGTGCGGGAGAACGGCAGCTCGTCGCGGCCGAACCGCACCACCACGAACTCCTCCGACGCCTCCGGGTCGGTCAGCTCCACCACCTGCCCGATCTGCCCGGCGATCTGCCCGGCCGTCTCGGTGAACACCACCCGGGGCTTGCGGCCCGCCGCGAGCGCCTCCCGGATCCCCTGAACCTCGTCAGTGGACAAACCCTGACCCGCCATCACGCCCTCTTCCGTACACCTGTTTGACGCAGCCTTGATACCAGCCGGCTGCGACACCACGATGATCAGCCCCCGAGGGCCCGCAACGCCGCGTCGGCGTGCTCGTTCATGCTCAGCTCGCTGCGCACCACGGCGAGGACCCGCCGGTCCGTGCCGATCACGAACGTCATCCGCCGCGTGCTCAGCGGCCCCAGCGGCAGCCGCCGCCGCACCCCGAACGCGTCCGCCACCGCGCCGTCGACGTCGGAGAGCAGCGGATAGTCGAACCCGTGCCGGCGGGAGAACTCCGCCTGCCGCTGCACCGGATCACGGCTGATCCCGACCCGCTGGGCGCCCACCGCGGCGAACTCCGCCGCCAGATCCCGGAAGTGACAGCTCTCCGCCGTGCAGCCCCGCGTCATCGCCGCCGGATAGAAGAACAACACCACCGGCCCGGCGGCCAGGAACTCCGACAGGCGACGCGGCGTCCCCGTCTCGTCCGGCAGCGTGAAATCCTCGATCAGGTCACCGACACCCAACGCGTTACTCATGACGCGAGGATATGTAGACATCGGCGATGCGGCTCCGTCGTCCCCGGCGAGCGGCGGGGAGGCACCGCCGCACGACGCGAAGGACCGACAGTGAAGTACGTCATCATGATCCACTCCAACCCGGAGCCGTGGGGCCACCCCACCTCCGAGTATCTGGCCTCCTACCAGGAGCTGCCCGCCGAGGTACGGGACCGGCTCAACGCCGACTTCGAGCAGGTGCTGACCGAGCTGCACGCCAACGGTGAGCTCGTCGTCGGTGAGGCGCTCGCCGACCCCGCCACCGCACGGCTGTACCGGTGGAGCGACGGCGCGCCGCTGGTGACCGACGGCCCGTACTCCGAAGCCAAGGAACACCTCGCCGGGTTCTTCCTGATCGACGTGGAGGACCAGGCCCGCGCCGAGGCCGTCGCGGCGAAGTTCGCCGGGCCGGGGGAGACCGTCGAGCTGCGGCCCCTGATGTGGCCGGGCGGCTCCGATCAGTAGCGCCACAGCGCTGGCGGACGTGTGGCGCCGGGAGGCGCCGCACGTCCGCGCCGCGCTGCTGCGCCGCTACGGGCACCCCGACGCCTGCGAGGACGCCCTGCAGGACGCGGCGGAGGCGGCCGCCGCCAACTGGCCGCGCACCGGCGTCCCCGACGACCCCCGCGCCTGGCTGATCCGGGTCGCCGCGCGGCGGCTGATCGACCGGATCCGCGCCGACGCGGCCCGTACCCGCCGCGAGCGGCTCGACGCGGCCCGGCAACCCGACGCCGGCCTCGTACCGCCCGTCGACGACACGCCGGTGACCGGCGCCGACGACACGATGCGGCTGCTGTTCCTGTGCTGCCACCCGGCGCTGAGCCGCCCCTCACAGGTCGCGCTGACCCTGCGCGCGGTGGCCGGCCTGCGCGTCGAGCAGATCGCCGCCGCCTACCTGGTGCCGGCCCGGACCATGACGCAGCGGCTGAGCCGGGCCCGCGCGACGCTGCGCGAGGCGGGCGCCCGGTTCACCATGCCGCCGCCGCACGCGCTGCCCGCCCGGGTGGCCGCCGTGCTCGACGTGTGCCACCTGGTGTTCAGCGAGGGCTACACCCGCACCTCCGGCGACCAGCTCCTGGACGTCGCACTCGCCGAGGAGGCGATCCGGCTCACCCGCCAGGTCCACACCGCACTGCCCGAGCACCACGAGGTGACCGGCGCGCTGGCGCTGATGCTGCTCACCCACGCCCGGTCGCCCGCCCGCACCGACGCCGCCGGTGACCTCGTGCCGCTCGCCGACCAGGACCGCTCCCGCTGGCGCGCCGACCTGATCGACGAGGGCGTCGCGCTGCTCGGCCGGGCCCTGCCCCACGGCCCGGTGGGCCGCTACCAGCTCCAGGCGGCCATCGCCGCCGTCCACGCCGAGGCCCCGACGTTCGACCGCACCGACTGGCTGCAGATCAGCGTCCTCTACGACATGCTGAGCCGGGTCGCCCCCAGCCCGTTCGTCACACTCAACCAGGCCGTCGCCGTGGCCATGGCGCACGGCCCCGACGTCGGGCTGGCGCTGCTCGGCCCGCTGCTGACCGACCCGGCCATGCGCGGCCACCACCGGCTGCACGCCGTCCGCGCCCACCTGCTGGAGCTGCACGGCGACCCGCGGGCCGCCGCCGAGCACTACCGGCTGGCCGCCCGGCTCACCGGCAGCCTGCCCGAACAGCGCTACCTCAACCGGCGGCTGGCGCGCCTGACCAGCGACTCCTGATCGCGGTCACCGCCACACCCCGGCCACCTCGTCGGCCACCGTGTCGGCCTGGGCGAACCCGGCCCGCGCCGACGCGGCCCGCCGCGCCGGATCCAGCACGTTACGGCCGATCGCCGTGCGCGCCGCCCGGTCCGGCGACACCACCGCCACCCGCGCGCCCGCCTCCCGCAGCGCCGTCACCTGCGCCGACAGCCGCGGCATCGGTCCGACCGCCGCACGGGTCGGCGCCAGCACCACCACCCGCTCGCACCCGGCCGCCAGGTCCGCGTTCACCGGCGACCGGACGCCGCCGTCGACGAAACGCCGGTCACCGATCGTCACCGGCGGCCAGACCCCCGGCACCGCGCAACTGGCCCCGACCGCGTCCACCAGCGGCACCCCGCTGTCCGCGTCGAACACCACGAACTCGCCGGAGGCCGCGTCGACGGCGGTGACCAGCAGCCGCGCCGCCGGCCAGTCCGACGACGGCAGCCGCGCCGCGATCACCGCCCGCCGCGACTGCTCCGACGGGGTACGCGCCGACAACGCCATCGCGCCGATACGCGCCCGGGCCCGCGCCGCGTCCCGGCCCCGCCCACCGGCCCACGCCCAGCGCAACAGCACCCCCGTCCCGAGGCGCGCCGGCACCTCCTCGCGGGGCGGCCGCAGCTGCGCCTCGTACAACTGCGTCACCGGCGTACCCGAACGCACCTGCGCCCCGACCACCGACCCGGCCGACGTGCCCACCACCAGCTCCGCCTCGTCCAACCGCAGGCCGTGCCCGGCCAGCCCGGCCAGCAGACCCAGCTCCCAGGCCACCCCGGTGACCCCGCCGCCACCCAGCACCAACGCGCGCCCCATGTGACAGTCCTCTCCACCCCGGATGGTCCCGCCCACGGTAACGTCGCCCCCACCGCAAGGCAGGGGAGAAGTGCATTGACCTCCGTCACCATCGTCACCGGGGGAGGACGCGGCATCGGCGCGGCCACCGCCCGGCGGCTCGCCGCCGAGGGCCACGACCTGGTCATCGGCTACCGCGCCGACCACACCGCCGCCGAATCCGTGGCCGCCGACGTCCGCGCGGCCGGCCGCCGCGCGGTCACCGTCGCCGCCGACACCACCGACCCGGACCAGGTACGCCGCATCTTCGACGCCGCCGACCAGCTCGGCCCGCTCACCGGCCTGGTCAACAACGCCGGCGTCACCAGCCCGATCGGCCCGTTCACCGACCTGCGCGTCGACGACCTGCGCGAGGTCGTCGACGTCAACCTCATCGGGTACGTGCTCTGCGCCCAGCAGGCGGCCCGGCGGCTCACCCGCGGCGGCGCCATCGTCAACGTCTCCTCCGTCGCCGCCACGCTCGGCTCACCCGGCGAGTACGTCCACTACGCCGCCGTCAAGGCCGCCACCGACACCCTCACCGTCGGGCTCGCCAAGGAGCTCGCGCCGCACGGCATCCGCGTCAACGCCGTCGCCCCCGGCATCATCCGCACCACCATCCACGCCCGCTCCGGCGTGCCCGACCGCCCCGACTCCGCCGCCGGGCGGATCCCGATGGGCCGCGCCGGGGAACCCGAGGAGGTCGCCGGCGCGATCGCCCACCTGCTCGGCCCGGACGCCTCGTACACCACGGGCGCGGTCCTGCGCGTCGGCGGCGGGCTCTGACACGACGGCGGCCCGGGGTGTCCGCCCCGGGCCGCCGCCTCGCCTCCTGCGCTACTGGGTGAACAGCTTCGCCGCCGTGATCACCGTCTGCACCACCCCGTAGCCCAGCAGCACCGACACCACCAGCCACGACACCACCAGGCGGGTCCGCTGCCCGCCACCGCTGTGCTCGTTCACGATCCGCTCCTCTCCGTCGGCCCCTGCGCTGTCCCGTCCCGTCCCGACGCCGGCTCGTGGTAGCGCTCCGGCACCGGCCGCACCAGCAGGTTCGCCACCAGGCCGACGGCCAGCACGCCGACCATCGTGAACAGCGCCGGCCGGTACGCCGCCGCGGTCAACGTGCCCGGCTCGCCCTGCGCGTCGAGGAACCCGTTGACGATCAGCGGCCCGGCCACCCCGGCCGCCGACCACGCGGTCAGCAGCCGGCCGTGGATCGCGCCCACCTCGAACGTGCCGAACAGGTCCCGCAGGTACGCCGGAATGGTCGCGAACCCACCGCCGTAGAACGACAGGATCACGGATGCCAGCAGCACGAACAACGCCGTCGAGGTCTGCCCCACCAGCGCCAGCAGCAGGTACAGCACCATGCCCACACCCAGGTACACCACGTAGATCGGCTTACGGCCGATCACATCCGACGTGGACGACCACACGAACCGGCCCGCCATGTTGAACAGCGACAGCACTCCCACGAACCCGCCGGCCGCCGCCACCGACACCGCCGAGGTCCCGTTGTCGCGGAAGAAGTCCTGGATCATCGGGCTGGCCTGCTCCAGGATGCCGATACCCGCCGTCACGTTGCAGAACAGCACCACCCACAGCAGCCAGAACGACCGCGTCTTCAGCGCGTTGGCCGCCGACACGTTCGCCGTGGTCACCAGCGGCTTCTCCGCCACCGTCGACGGGTCGAAACCGGCCGGCCGCCAGTGCGGCGCCGGCACCCGCACGTTGAACACCCCGAACATCATGATCACGAAGTAGCCGATGCCGAGCGTCACGAACAGCCACACCAGCGCCGAGCCCGACGCGGTGGAACCGCTGTCCGACGGGTCGTACCCGGCGTCGTAGAACGACAGCAGCTGCCGGGACAGGGGAGAGGCCACCATCGCCCCGCCACCGAACCCCATGATCGCCAGCCCGGTCGCCAGCCCCGGCCGGTCCGGGAACCACTTGATCAACGTGGAGACGGGGGAGATGTACCCGATCCCCAGACCGATCCCGCCCAGCACCCCGTACCCCAGGTACAGCAGCCACAGCTGCCCGGTCGCGATGCCCAGCGCCCCGACCAGGAATCCCGCCGCCCAGAAACACGCCGACACGAACATGGCCTTACGCGGCCCGTTCGCCTCCACCCACGTACCGGCGACCGCGGCCGACAACCCCAGCATCACGATCGCGATGCTGAAGATCACCCCGATCGCCGTCTGACTTGTGTCGAAATGCGCGATCAGGGAGTTCTTGTACACGCTCGTCGCGTACACCTGCCCGATGCACAGATGGATCGCCAGCGCCGCCGGGGGGATCAGCCAGCGGCTGTACCCCGGCGGCGCGACGGTGTGCCGACGATCGAGTGCGGAAAGCATCGTTGCTTCCTCCGTCCAGAAGGCGAGAACAGCCCGTTCATGCCCCCACCGCACGCTGCGCCCAAACCCGCCCCGCGCCCGGCGGTCGAAACCCTGAGCCGAACGGTCACCGCGGTCCCGGCCCGTCATCACCCCACCACGGGCCGTCAGCCCTCGCCGGGGATGCGACCATGAGCAGGTGAAGATCCTGTCCATCCAGTCGTCGGTCGCCTACGGCCACGTCGGCAACTCCGCCGCCGTGTTCCCGCTGCAACGCCTCCGACACGAGGTCTGGCCGGTCCTGACCGTGCACTTCTCCAACCACACCGGCTACGGCGCCTGGCGCGGCCCTCTGCTCGCCCCCACCGACGTCGCCGACGTCATCGCCGGCATCGCCGACCGCGGGGTGCTCGGCACCGCCGACGCCGTCCTGTCCGGCTACCAGGGCGACCCCGCCGTCGGCGCGGTCATCCTCGACGCCGTCGCCCAGGTCAAAGCGGCGAACCCGGCCGCCCTCTACTGCTGCGACCCGGTCATGGGCGACGTCGGCCGCGGCATGTTCGTCCGCCCCGGCATCCCCGAGTACCTCCGCGACACCGTCGTCCCCCGCGCCGACATCGTCACCCCCAACCAGTTCGAGCTGGAGTTCCTCGCCGGCCGCACCACCGACACCCTCGACGACCTGCTCGCCGCCGTCGACACCGTCCGCGCCACCGGCCCCCGGCACGTCCTGGTCACCAGCGTCCTGCACGGCGACCTGCCCGCCGGGCACCTGGAAGTCGTCGCCGTGTCCGACGAGGGCGCCTGGGCCGTCACCACCCCGCTGCTGCCGATCGCCCCCAACGGCGGCGGCGACGTCACCGCCGCCCTCTACCTGGCGCACCTGGCCACCACCGGCTCACCGCAGACCGCGCTGGAACGCACCACAAACTCGATCTACGCGGTACTCGAGGCGACCCTCGACGCCGGCACCCGGGAACTGCAACTCGTCGCCGCCCAGGACGCCATCGCCGAGCCGCCCACCCGGTTCACCGCCCGCCGGCTGCGCTGACCGCCGCCCGGGTGCACCAGCCGCCCAGGTGCACCCGGGCGGCGACTCGCCGCTCGAACAGGTGGACGACACCACCGCCCAGCAGGCAGGATGCGGACGTGTCACCGCACCAGGGCACCGACGACCCCGCGTTCGCCCAACGGCTGCGCGACCTGACCCGGCTGCGCCGCGTCCGCGACCGCATCGACCGCGAGTACGCCAGTCCCCTCGACGTCGAAGCCCTCGCCCGCGGCGAGCACATGTCCGCCGGCCACCTCAGCCGCCAGTTCCGCCAGACCTACGGCGAGTCCCCGTACTCGTACCTCATGACCCGCCGCATCGAACGCGCGATGGCCCTGCTGCGCCGTGGTGACCTCAGCGTCACCGATGTCTGCTTCGCCGTCGGCTGTCAGTCCCTGGGCACCTTCAGCACCCGGTTCACCGAACTCGTCGGCGAACCGCCCAGCGCCTACCGCGCCCGTCACGCCCCCGACACCGCCGAGCCGCCCCCGTGCCTGACCAAACAGGCGACCCGACCGATCAGGAATCGAGAAGCCCGCACCGGCCGGCCACCGTTAGCGTGACCACCATGACGATCACCATTCACTACACGTTCCTGCCGCACACCGACGCCGACGCCGCCATCGCCTTCTACCGCGACACCCTCGGCTTCGAACTGCGCAACGACGTCGGCCAGGGCGACACCATGCGCTGGCTCACCGTCGGCCCACCGAACCAGCCCGAGACCGGCATCGTCCTGCACCCGCCGGCCGTCGACCCCGGCATCAGCGACGACGAGCGCCGCACCATCCTCGAACTCATCGCCAAGGGCAGCTACGGCGCGCTCACCCTCGCCACCGACGACCTCGACGGCCTGTTCGACCGGCTGGCGGCCAGCGGCGCCGACGTGGTCCAGGAACCCACCGAACAGCCCTACGGCGTACGCGACTGCGCGTTCCGCGACCCCACCGGCAACCTCATCCGCATCAACGAGCGGCGCTGACGGCGCCCGCGGCGGACGCTGGCTCGACCGGAACACCCGACCCGGACG
This sequence comes from Micromonospora sp. HB375, assembly GCF_017872985.1. Classification (NCBI taxonomy): domain Bacteria; kingdom Bacillati; phylum Actinomycetota; class Actinomycetes; order Micromonosporales; family Micromonosporaceae; genus Micromonospora; species Micromonospora sp. HB375. The sequence continues at coordinate 3,615,498 of NZ_JAGGJO010000001.1, forward strand.
GAGAGACCATGAGCGAGGCCACCACCGGCCTGCACCGCGCCGACAGCCACGACGTCATCCGCGTCCTCGGCGCCCGCGAGAACAACCTGCGCGACGTCCACGTCGAGCTGCCCAAACGCCGCCTCACGGTGTTCACCGGCGTGTCCGGCTCCGGCAAGAGCTCACTGGTCTTCGGCACCATCGCCGCCGAGTCCCAGCGCCTGATCAACGAGACCTACAGCGCCTTCGTCCAGGGTTTCATGCCCACCCTGTCCCGGCCCGAGGTCGACGTCCTGGAGGGCCTCACCACCGCCATCATCGTCGACCAGGAACGCATGGGCGCGGACCCACGCTCCACCGTCGGCACCGCCACCGACGTCAACGCGATGCTGCGCATCCTGTTCAGCCGCCTCGGTGACCCCCACATCGGCCCGCCCAACGCCTACTCGTTCAACGTCCCCTCCGTACGCGCCGCCGGCGCGATCACCGTCGACCGGGGCCCCGGCAAGACCCAGACCAGGAAGGGCACCTTCAACCGCCTCGGCGGCATGTGCCCCCGCTGCGAGGGCCGCGGCGCGGTCACCGACTTCGACCTGACCGTCCTCTACGACGAGAAGCTGTCCCTCAACGAGGGCGCCATCACCATTCCCGGCTACAGCATGGACGGCTGGTACGGCCGCATCTTCCGCTCCAGCGGCCTGTTCGACCCGGACAAGCCGATCCGCGACTACACCAAGCGGGAACTGAGCGACCTGCTCCACAAGGAACCCACCAAGATCAAGGTCGACGGCATCAACGTCACCTACACCGGCCTCATCCCCGCCATCAGCAAGTCGATGCTCGCCAAGGACGTCGACGCCATGCAGCCGCACATCCGCGCCTTCGTCGAACGCGCCATCACGTTCACCACCTGCCCCGACTGCGACGGCACCCGCCTGGCCCCCGAAGCCCGCTCCTCGAAGATCAACGGCGTCAGCATCGCCGACGTCTGCGCCATGCAGATCAGCGACCTCGCCACCTGGGTACGCGACCTGCGCGAACCCTCCGTCGCCCCGCTGCTCAAGGCGCTGGGGGACACCCTCGACTCGTTCGTCGAGATCGGCCTGGGCTACCTCAGCCTCGACCGGCCCGCCGGCACCCTCTCCGGCGGCGAGGCCCAGCGCACCAAGATGATCCGCCACCTCGGCTCGTCCCTCACCGACGTCACCTACGTCTTCGACGAACCCACCATCGGGCTGCACCCGCACGACATCGCCCGCATGAACAACCTCCTGCTGCAACTGCGCGACAAGGGCAACACCGTCCTCGTCGTCGAACACAAACCCGAAACCATCGCCATCGCCGACCACGTCGTCGACCTCGGCCCCGGCGCCGGCACCGCCGGCGGCACCATCTGCTACGAGGGCACCGTCGCCGGCCTGCGCGCCAGCGGCACCACCACCGGCCGCCACCTCGACGACCGCGCAACCCTCAAGGACAAGCCGCGTACGCCCACCGGCGCGCTGCCGATCCGCGGCGCCCGCACCCACAACCTGCGCGACGTCGACGTGGACATCCCCCTCGGTGTCCTGGTCGTGGTCACCGGCGTCGCCGGTTCCGGCAAGAGCAGCCTCATCCACGGCTCACTGGCCAGACGCGACGACGTCGTCAGCGTCGACCAGACCGCCATCCGCGGCTCCCGCCGCAGCAACCCGGCCACCTACACCGGCCTGCTCGACCCCATCCGCAAGGCGTTCGCCAAGGCCAACGGCGTCAAACCCGCCCTGTTCAGCGCCAACTCCGAAGGCGCCTGCCCGACCTGCAACGGCGCCGGCGTCATCTACACCGACCTCGGCATGATGGCCGGCGTCGCCAGCACCTGCGAGGACTGCGAAGGCAAACGGTTCCAGCCCGCCGTGCTCGACTACCACCTCGGCGGACGCGACATCAGCCAGGTCCTCGCCATGTCCGTCGACGAGGCCGAGACGTTCTTCAGCGACGGTGAGGCCCGCACCCCGGCCGCCCACACCATCCTCGACCGGCTCGCCGACGTCGGCCTCGGCTACCTCACGCTCGGCCAGCCGCTGACCACGCTGTCCGGCGGGGAACGGCAGCGCCTCAAGCTCGCCACCCGGATGGGGGACAAGGGCGGCGTGTACGTCCTGGACGAACCCACCACCGGCCTGCACCTGGCCGACGTCGCCCAGCTGCTCGGCCTGCTCGACCGGCTCGTCGACGCGGGCAAGTCCGTCATCGTGATCGAGCACCACCAGGCGGTCATGGCGCACGCCGACTGGATCATCGACCTCGGCCCGGGCGCCGGTCACGACGGCGGCCGGATCGTGTTCGAGGGCACCCCGGCGGATCTGGTGGCCGCCCGGTCCACGCTCACCGGCGAACACCTCGCCGACTACGTCGGCGCCTGACCGGCGCGCCCGCTGAGACCCCCGGCCGCGCCGCGGGTCTCAGCGGGACAGACCGGCCATCCGGGCCGGCGGCGCCGTGCCGGGCTCCACCAGGCCGCACTGGTACGCGGCCACCACCGCGTGCGTCCGATCCCGCAGCCCCAGCTTCGTCAGCACCCGGCTGACGTGCGTCTTGACAGTCGCGTCGCCCAGCACCAGATGCTCGGCGATCTCCCGGTTCGACATCCCGTACGCCATCAGCACCAGCACCTCCCGTTCCCGCGGGGTGAGCCGGCGCATCTGCACCGGGGTGGGCAGTCCCGGGTCGGGCCGGGCGGCGAGGTCGTCGAGCAGCCGCCGGGCCACCGCCGGATCCAGCCACGCCTCGCCGTCGGCCACCGCCCGGATCGCCGACACCAGCTCGGCGGGCGCGGCGTCCTTGAGCACGAAACCGGACGCGCCCGCCCGCAACGCGGCGTGCACCGCCTCGTCCACGTGGTACGTGGTCAGCATGATGATCCGTACCGGCTGCTGCGGGTCGTCGATGAGCTGCTCGTCGGCCATCAGCCTGGTCGCGGCCAACCCGTCGGTGCCGGGCATCCGCACGTCCATCAGCACCACGTCCGGGCGCAGCCGCCGACTGACCTCCACGGCCTGCGCCCCGTCGTCGGCCTCGGCGACGACCTCGATGTCGGGTTCGTTGGTGAGCAGCATCGCGAGTCCCGCCCGTACGAGCGGCTGGTCGTCGGCGAGCAGCACCCGGATCATGAAGGCTCCCGTCGTCGGCGGCCGGGACAGTGGCCCCACCACATGATCATCGACGCCGGCGACGGCGGCCACCCTGATGTCGCACAGCGGACACGCCGTTCACCCGACAGCCGGCGCCCCGCCGTCACCGGAGGCCGCCACGAGGTCGCCGTGCTGCGCGACCGGCAGCGTCGCGCTCACCCGGAACCCGCCCTCGGCACGCGGCCCGGCGACCAGACGACCGCCGACACGCTCCAGCCGCTCGGCGAGGCTGGCCAGCCCGTTACCGGTCGACAGCCCCGCCGCCGCGCCCGGCTCGCGGCCCGAGCCGTCGTCGTCGACGCGCAGCAACAGCACCCGCTCCTGCCACCCGAAATGAACAGTCGCGCAGGCCCGCCGGCCGACGTGCTTGAGCGTGTTCGTCAGGCTCTCCTGCACCGTCCGGTACGCCGCCAGCTCGATGCTCGGATCCAGCGGCCGAGGGCTGCCGGACACCGACATCGTCACCGTCAGCCCCGCACACCGCATCGACGTCAGCAGCACCTCGATGTCGTCCAGCCGCGGCTGCGGACCCGGCTCACCGTCGCCCACCAGCCCCGACTCGGCCCGCATGACCGCCAGCAGCCGCCGCAACTCCGCCATCGCCTGCTGCCCGGCCTGCTGGATGTGCAGCAGCGCCTCCCGGGTCCGCTCCGGATCGGACGCGCTGATCCGCGCCGCGCCGGCGGCCTGCAACACCATCACCGTCACCGAGTGGGACACCACGTCGTGCAGCTCCGCGGCGATCCGGCGACGCTCCAACGCCACCGCCTCCGCCCGCGCCACCCGCCGCTCCCGCTCCAACTGGGCCACCCGCCGCCGGTGCCGCCGCACCACCGACCCGGCCGCCCACGCAGCCGCGTAGATGAGCGCGAACATCAACGCGGTCACCACGAACTCCCCGGCCCGCGCGCCCGCACTCGGCTCCACCCGGAACGAGTCGAACGCGCTGAGCAGGCTCCGCGCGCACGCCGCCGCGTACGCCGCCGCCGACACCACCAGCGGCCGCAACGCCGCCACCGTGTACAACGCCACGATCAGGCCCACCCACGGCCGGTAGTCGTGCAGCAGGAACCACATCGCCACGCCGTGCACGCACTCGAACGCGAACACCGCCACCGGCGCGCGGGCCCGCCACCACAGGGCGCCGACCGACAACACCGCGGCGAGCACCTGCAGCCACTGCCGGGCCGGGCCGACCGGCTCGCTCTGGATCACCACGGACGACGCCGTGAACAGGTCGAGCAGGCCCAGCACCGGCAGCAGCAGAAGATCGTGACGCCACCATCTCGCCGCCCGCGCCGGGGCGGACGGCGCCACCGCACCGGTCACCGACGTCATCGGCGGATCAGGAGTTTTCCGTAGGGCAGCCGATGCCGAACAACCGGCACGTCCAGGACAGCGGTGAGCCGTCGTCGTCGCCGCCACCGTCACCGTCCGGCGACGGCGTGGCCGCGCCCACCCGGTGCGTGGTCACCGGCACCGCCGTCCGGCCCGGCGCACCCACCCGGCCCGCCCCCACCAGCACGACCGGCGCCACGACGTCGGCCGCCGCGTCCGCGGCCACCCGCCACCGCCCGTCCGCGTCGTCGGCGAGCATCGCCAACACCCGCCGCACCGCCAAGGCATCAGTGCCGTGCCCACCGGGAACCGTCGCACCGGCCAGCGACACCATCACCAGGTCCGCCTCGTCACGGTGCAACACCGACACCTCGGCGACAGCGAGCGACCGCGCGTCCCCGCCGGCCACCCCCACCAGACGCACCGCGTCGCCGGAACGCGCCCGGCCCGCACCCACCGTCCTCAGCAGACACCGCCGTCCGTCCAACGGCACCCCACGCGCTACGGTCACCCACCCCGCCGGCCGCTGCGCCTGCAGGAACACCACCACCGGCGGCGACTGGACCTCGGTCCTCATCACAGACCTCCACAGAAGGAAATGCGGGCGAACAGCCCGCGTACGCGAGAAATTCTGGTCCACACCGGCCCGCCGGACGTCCCCGTACCGGGTGACATCCGGTGTCACCTTCCAGACGGACCCCCGACGCCCACCACCGAGCCGGGACGGACCCCGAACCTCGCCCCACGGCCGGACGCCAGCACCGGCCGGCTACCACCACGATGGAACCAGTCCAGGCGACAACGGCAACACACCGAACCGCCCCGGACACCCAACCCATCGTCACGGCCGCGAGGTTTGCCATGCCCACGCCCGGAGCGTTCCTGATCGCCGACCCGGTCCACGTCGACTCACCGGCGTACGTCGCCGACACGGCGAGCCGGTTCCCGCTGGCCGACCAGACCCCGCCCGACGGCTGGCGCGTCGCCGAACACGGCGGCTGGATCATGTGGCACCCGCCGCAGGCGCAGCTGCCCCAGCAGGGCTGGAAAGTCCACGTGTCGGTGAACCTCGACGACGCCGCCGACGTCCTCGACCTGGTACGCGACCACTGCGTGACCCACCGGGTCGCCTTCAAGTTCCAACGCAGCCGCCGCCTCGCCCTGGTCAACAACGAGAAGTACGCCCACCGCGCCGGCAGCGGCAAACTCGCCGCCCTCTACCCGGCCGACGACACCGCCCTGCGCCGCGTCCTCGACGACCTCGGCGCCCGCCTCGCCGGCTACCGCGGCCCGTACGTCCTCAGTGACCTGCGCTGGCACGACGGCCCCCTCTACCTGCGCTACGGCGGATTCGCCGAGCTCTGGTGCGTCGACGGCGACCAGCCCGTCCCCGCCGTCACACGCCCCGACGGAACCCTCGTCCCCGACCGCCGCGAACCCGTCTTCACCGTGCCCGACTGGGCCCCCGTGCCCGACTTCGTCGCCGAGCACATCGCCGCCGTCGCCGCTGTCGACGCGCACACCGACGACGAACCCCCGTACCGCATCGAGGAAGCCCTGCACCACTCCAACGCCGGCGGCGTCTACCGCGCCACCGACCTACGCGACGGCCGCACCGTCGTCCTGCGCGAAGCCCGCCCGCACGCCGGCCTCGACGGCGCCGGAACCGACGCGCTCACCCGCCTGCGCCGCGAAGAGACCATGCTGCGGCGCCTCGCCGGCCTCGACTGCGTACCCCAGCTGCTCGACCGCCTCACCTGGTGGGAACACCAGTTCCTGGTCGAAGAGCACGTCGACGGCGACACCCTCCAACACCACCTCGCCATGCGGCACCCACTCATCCACCCCGACCCCACCGAGCAGGACCTCACCGACTACACCACCTGGGCACTCGACGTCATCGACCAGGTCCAGGCAGCCCTGGCCCGGATACACGCCAGGGGAGTGGTCTTCGGCGACCTGCACACCGCCAACATCATGATCCGCCCCGACGGCCGGATCGTGCTCGTCGACTTCGAACAGGCGTACCTGACCGACGAGGACTTCACCCCCTCACTGGGCGACCCCGGCTTCGCCACCCCCCGCATCCGCCGAGGCACCGCCGTCGACACCTACGCGCTCGCCTGCCTACGCCTCGCCGTCTTCGTACCGCTGACACCCCTCGCCGCCCTGAGCGACGACAAGTTCGACGACCTCCTCACGATCGCCCGACGCTTCCCGCTACCGCCCGGCTACCTCGACCGCATCCGCGACGACCTGCGCACCGCACTGCACCCACCCGCGCCCGGCCGCCGCCGCGTCACCCGCCACCAGTGGTCCGCCGACCCGCGCCAGCTGATCGAATCCCTGGCCGCCGGCATCCGCGCCACCGCCACACCACACCGCACCGACCGGCTCTTCCCCGGCGACCCCGGCCAGTTCCCCCACGGCGGCGCCACCCTCGCGCACGGCGCCGCCGGCATCATCTGGGCACTCGTCAACACCGGCGTCGACTACCCCGAACGCGACGAACACCTCGACTGGCTCACCCGCGCCGCCCACCGCCTACCCGCCGCCCACCTCGGCCTCTACGACGGCCTCGCCGGCATCGCCGCGCTCCTCGACCGCACCGGACGCCACGACGACGCCGACGAACTGCTCGACCGATGTCGCACCGGCCTCCACCACCGCTACGGCCCCGGCCTGCACAGCGGCCTCGCCGGCATCGGACTCGCCCTGCTCCGCCCCGGCCGACCCGCCCCCGACGACGCCCTGCACATCGGCGACCGACTCGCCCGCACCCTCACCGGCGACACCACGCAACCCGTACCCGAACCCACCCGCCCCGGCCTGCTCCACGGCTGGTCCGGCCCCGCGACCTTCCTCACCCGCCTGCACGAAACCACCGGCGACCCCGCCTGGCTCCGCGCCGCCCGCACCGCCCTGCGCCGCGACCTGCAACACACCGTCCGCGACGACAACGGCAACCTCCACGTACGCGACGGCGCACGACGGCTGTTCTACCTCGACGAAGGCAGCGCCGGCATCGCCGTCGCCGCCCACACACTGCTCCGCCACGGCGAACGCCAGTGGCTGCGCGACATCGTCACCACCGTCCGCCGCACCATCGACGTCGAATTCGTCCTGCTGCCCGGCCTCTTCCACGGCCGCGCCGGACTCCTCGCCACCGCCGCCCTGCTCACCGACGACCCACCGCGCCGCGCCACCCCGCACCGCCCCGTCGGACTCGTCCGCGACGACGCGCCCCACCACGTCCCCGCGCACCTGACCCGCCTCGCCTGGCACGCCTACGCCCTCGACGGCCACCTCGCGTTCCCCGGCGACACCCTGCTGCGCATCTCCACCGACCTCGCCGCCGGCGGCGCCGGAATCCTGTCCGCCATGCACGCCGCGCTGCACCGCACCGCCGTGACGCTGCCCTTCCTCGACGCGCCCACCCACGTCGCGCCCACCGGCCACCTCCTCGCCGCGAGCTGAACCCCCGCCCGGCGCCCACAGACCCCGTCGGAACCACCGACGGCCAACCCACCACACCCGAGAAGGAGGTGAACCCCCATGACGAAGCTCCTCAACCTGCAGGCCATGGCCACGCAGAACGGCACCCGCCACGCGGTCCCGCCGCAGTCCAGCAGCATCAGCATCGCCTGCTGCAACGGCTGAGACGGCAGTGGCGAACGGGCCACCAGCCCCAGCCACACCTGATCCGCCTGGCGACCCGGGCGGGCGGCCACCGCCCGCCCGGGTCCGTCGTCAACCCGGCCCGGTGAAGCCGGCATCCCGCCCGCCACCACGCACACGGAGCCCCCATGCCGCCCACCGGCCTACGACACAACCGCGACTTCCTCCTCATCACCGTCGCCCGCACCGCGTCGAAACTCGGCACCCAGGTCACCGCCGTCGCCACGCCGCTGCTCGTCCTGCTGACCACCGGCTCCGCCACCGACGCCGGCCTCGTCGCCTTCGCCGAAGGCATCGCCCTGGTCCTCGTACTCCTGCCCGCCGGCCTGCTCGCCGACCGCCGCGACCGGCGCATCCTCATGCTCTGCTGCGACGCCGGCGCGCTGCTCGCCGTCACCGGCGTCACCGTGCTCGCCCTCGTCGGACACGCGCCAGTCCTGCTCATCGCCGTCCTCGCCGCCGCCACCGCCGGCCTCGGCGCCGCGCTGCAACCCGCCGCCGCGGCCGCCACCCGCGCCGTCGTCCCAGCCCGGGACCTGCGTACCGCCACCGTGTTCAACGAGACCCGCAACGGCGTCGTCCACCTCGCCGGTCCGCCGCTCGGCGGCTTCCTGTTCGGCCTCGCCCCGGCACTGCCGTTCCTCGTCGACGCGCTCTCGTACGCCGTCTCCCTGGTCGCCGTGGCCCTGCTGCGCGGCCCACTCGGCCGGTCGGCGACCACGCCGGGGGAGTCCCTGCCCCGGCAGGCCGTCGCCGGGGTCCGGTTCCTGTGGCGGCAACCGTCGCTGCGGTTCACGCTGCTCTGCGGCGCCGTCCTGAACTTCGCGTTCGCGGGCGTCCTGCTGGCGATCATCGTCGTGCCGGTCCGCAACGGCGCCTCCGGCCTGTCCGCCGGAACCGTCATGGCATGCGTCGGCCTCGGCGCCGTCGCCGGATCACTCGTCGCGTCCTGGCTGACCGCCCGGGTACCCACCCGCTGGCTGATCCTCGCCGTCGTCTGGGCCTGCGCCGTGCTGACCGCCGCCATGGCCACCACCGACAACGGACTGGTCCTGGGTGCGCTGGCCGGCGCCTGCGTCCTGGTCGTACCGGCCGCCAACATCAGCATGCTGACCCTCCAGACCCTGCTCACCCCCGGCGACCTGCAGGGGAGAGCGAACGCCGCGACCAGCTTCATCGCGCTGATCGTGGCGCCGTTCGGCCCGGCCCTGTCCGGCCTGCTGATCGACCGCGTACCGGCGCCGGTGGTGTTCGGCAGCTTCGCGGCCGTCATGCTGGCGCTCGCCGTCGGCGCGGCCGTCGCGCCCGCCGTACGCGCCATGCCCGACCTGCGGGCCGTCGAGGAAGCCCCGGAGCCCGGCGAGGCCGAGCGCCGCGACCCGCAGCCGGTCTGAGCTGATCTTCGTACCGGCAGGCAGGGGAGAGGTGCTGGTCTTTCCGGGGACGTTCGGATGATCACGAGAGCGCCTCGCCCGTGCCACCATGTAGGGCCCTCCCAGGACAGGCCACAAGGGACGAGGTGCCGGCATGGAGCTGCGTAGGAGCCGAGAGAAGCTGTGGAGGGGCCTCACGGTCTTCGGAGTCGGCGTGCTCCCGCTGCTTTACCACACTTCCGCGTCGACCGGACGATGGATCCTTCTCGGCCTCTGGCTGGTGTCGGCCGGCCTGTTCGTCGCCTACCAGCTCAGGCCGTTCCGGTTCCGCATCGGAGCCGACGGACTGGATCTGCGGGTCGCCGGGCTCAACCGGCTCGTGGCATGGGCCGAGATCGACGCTGTCGTGCTCGACCAGCCGCTACCGTCCCGTGGCCGGAACCAGAGAGCCGCAAAGGTGCTGCTGGTGCCGGCCACCGCCGCGACGATCGACCGTCCGCTCACCAGCCGGAGCCCGGTCGACGGGCGGCCGGCCCTGAAGCTGCTCGACCTCGATCAGGTGCGGCAGCCGGCGGACGACGTGGCGGACGCCCTGGCCCGGTTCGGGGCAGGGCGATTCGCAGACGTCCGGCAGCAGGCCCCGGAACTGTCCGACGACGCGGATACGCCGGACACGGAGGCCCTGACGTTGTTGGCCGACCTGACACCGCGAGTCCAGAAGGCGCTCGACTCGGGGCAGGTGTCGCAGCGGCAGGCGGTCAAGGCAGAGGTGGACGCGGCACTCGCGAGACTGCGGGCCGGAGGTCACCAGCCACGGCTGGCCGCGCTTCTGAAGGTCATGTCGGACACCCTCGGCGAAGACGTAAAGCCCTCCTGAGCCATGATTCGATAATGTACATTATGTCAAGTAGAGCTCCGGCGGGCCTCCCCGGACGTCCTCGCGAGGCGGCTGACCTTCCGGGACTTGGAGGTCCGGCCGGCTGCCCCGTCGCACCGCACACCTAGGCGCGGCCCGCCGACGCCACACTCTCAACCCATCCACCGCTCCGGCGATCATGAGGTTGGCGGTGACAAATGGGACAGCATCCGCGGTCAACTTCATGATCGCCGGAGCAGAGAGGGCACCGGCCCCTTTCACCGCCCTCCCTGCTCCGGCCGAGTGCCGACAGGTGTGGCTGCCGCCGCCAGTACGCGGATGTGGCTGCATCGGAGCGCCCGGGTTGCCGCCACCTCGGCGTAGTGGAGTTGATCATCGACTGAGCGGGCCGCACTCCCCCTCGAAAGGGCCTCCTGGCGGGAACGCGAGAATCATGCATAATATCCCTTATGCATGACAAACCGGACGAAACGGTAGGCGGTCTGATTGAGGAGTTCCTGACCGCCCGGGCCACCCGCAAGCCCTCCCCCCACACCTTGGCCGCGTACCGGAGGGATCTGACCGCAGTGGCCGAGCTGATCGCCGCCGACGGCGACGCCACTCCCCTCCCCCTGGACCGGGTCGCGGTCAGCTCCCTCTCCCCCCGGGTCATGCGCGCGGCGTTCGCGCGGTTCGCCGCTCCCCGCGCGGCCGCCTCGGTCCATCGTGCCTGGTCGACGTGGAACAGCTTCTTCACGTTCCTGGTGGCCGAGGGCGTCGTACCGGGCAATCCGATGCCGGCGGTGGGGCGGCCCCGTACGCCGCTCCCCCGACCCAAGCCGCTCCGGGGCGAGGACACCCCGGAGGAGCTGCTGGCGGCGGTGGCCCGGGCGGAGGGCCGGCAGCGTGACCCGTGGCCGGAGCGCGACCTGGCGGTGCTGGCGCTGGCGTTGTGCGCCGGGTTGCGCCTGTCGGAACTGCTGGCGCTGCGGGTGTCGTCGGTGGCGGGGCGCGACGGCGAGCGGCGGGTGGACGTGGCGGGCAAGGGCGGGCGGCCGCGTACGGTGCCGATCGAGGATGCCGTGGACCGGGTGCTCACGGGTTATCTGGACAGCCGGCGGCTCCGGTTCGGGGCGCGCAGTGTGCGGCCGGACTCTGCGTTCCTGGTGGACCGCCAGGGTGAGGCGTTGCGGCGGGGTGGGCTGCAGTACCTGGTGGAGTCGTGTTACCGGCGGGCGGGCATCGGTGACCGGGTGCCCCGGGGCGCGCGGTTGCACGCGCTGCGGCACACGTTCGCGACGCGGTTGGCGGAGGACGGGGCGAGCGCGGCGGAGATCATGCGGTTGCTGGGGCATGCGTCGTTGGCGTCGTCGCAGACGTACATCGAGGTGACGGCGGGTCAGCAGCGGGCGGCGGTGGCGGCGAACCGTACCAATCGGGCGTTGTCGGGGTTGCTCAAGCGGTAGTGGTCAGGCCGAGTTGAGCGGCCACGTACGCCAGGTGGTGTGACGTTCCCCAAGCGATCCAATCCGTGGCGACGCCGGTCCCGGCATGGCCTGCGGCTCGCAGAGCGATCTGCTCGTCGCCCCAGGAGAAGTGCCGTCCGGCGGCCGGCCAATGGTCGGCGGACACAAGGGCCTTGCAGATGTCGTAGATGCCGATGTTGCCCTTGCCGTCGCGCGTCGTCCGGTACGTCCACCAGGTATCGCGGCCGGTGTGCCGGATGTTCGGCGCTGGTCCCCAGCCTTTGCCGCTCGTCCCCGGATGAGCGATGCAGTAGTCGGCGAATTGGACGCCGTGCTGCTGAAGTCGCTGCCACAGTTCGAAGTCCCGGCGACGGAGTGGGGTTGCCCGATGAGGCGGAACCTGCGAGAGATTCGGGGGCATGGCGCCCGACGCGACGACGACGTCCTTCCAGTGATGGCGTCGGGTCCACGCGAGGTGCTTGCGGAGCAGGGGTTCTGCCTTCGTGAGGTCCTGGTCGGAGCGCACCTCGGCGGCGTCGAGGACGACGATGCAGTCCTCGGTACGCAACTCGATCACGGCCAACACCTGAGAGAGCCGACCGTCGACTTCGGTGACGTCTGGTTCGGCGTGGCTGGCCGTGACTCGCACGACGCCGCCTCCGTGCATGGCGGCGGCGCTACGCACGTCCGCAAGTTGTTGGGTTGTGTCCTGCAGGTGCACGACGGGCAGCGCTGAGATTCTCCAGGCTTCCAGGTCGACGGCGATGTCGTGGAGTGGTCGGCGAGTACCGGTCATCGGTTCTGGAAGGTGCTGCACATCGACAGCGACGACCATGCCGGGAGGAAGTGTTCGCTTTACACGTTCGATGAACTTGCGGGCGTCTTCGATCGGTCCCTTGTCAGGCACGACTTCGAAGATCGGGACGATGTGTGGCGCGAGTTCGCCAGCGAGGTTGTCGATGGCCTGGAACTCAGCTTTTCGGCCTTTGAGGATCGGATAGTAGCCCGCCATGGCATCGCCCCACACGATTCGACGACAGTCACTTGTATCGATGTTGCACGTTCTGTGCCCGATCTACAACCGTGCGTATCCAGAATGGGTGAGTCAATGCGCTGCCGGGCTGGCAGGATCGGGCGGATGCGGGTGGGTGCGGCGCGGGCGGTGGCGGCCGGGTGGGTACGGGAGCGGATGCGCGTCGATCCGTCGGTCGAGGGGGCGTTCTTCAGCGGGTCGACTGTGGGGTTGCCGGACGACGCGTTGTTGCCGCCATGGTCGGACGTGGACGTGTTGCTGGTGCGCCGGGAGCCCGGTGTGAAGGTGGGCAAGTTCGTGTATCGGGGGGTGCTGCTGGAGGTCAGCACGATCACGTGGGCGGAGTTGGGCGGTCCGGAGGATGTGCTGGGGTCGTGGGTGTTCGCGCCGATGTTGCGTACCGATGGGGTGATCGCGGATCCGTCGGGCCGGTTGGGCGCGTTGCGGGAGCGGGTGGCGGCGGGGTTCGCGGATCCGGTGTGGGTGCGGGCGCGGTGTGCGGGTGTGCGGCGGCGGATCGAGGCCGGGTTGCGGGCGGTCGACGCCGAGCGGCCAACCGCGGAGCAGGTGTTGGCGTGGGTGTTTCCGACGTCGTTGCTGGCGGTGTGGCCGGCGGTGGCGGGGCTGGTGGATCCGACGGTGCGGCGGCGGTACGTGCGGGCGGAGTGGGTGTTGTCGCGGTTCGGGTTCGCCGGTCGGTATCCGGGGTTGCTGGACACGCTCGACGGCGGCGGGGTGGGGTTGGATCCGGCGCGGGTGCGGGCGCATCTGGCCGGGTTGGCGGTGGTGTTCGAGGAGGTGGCGCGGTTGCCGCGGGAGGGGTTCGCGTTCGGGGCGGATCTGGGTGCGGCGGGGCGTCCGGTGGTGTTCGACGGTGCGGTTGAGCTGATCGGGGCGGGGCGGCATCGGGAGGCGATGTTCTGGGTGCTGGTGACGTACGCGCGGTGTCATGTGGTGTTGGGCGCGGTGGCGCCGGAGCGGGAGCGGGCGTTGCGGCCGGCGTTCCAGGCGGTGCTGGCGGATCTGGGTGTGGCGTCGGCGGCGGATCGGCGGCGTCGGGCGGACGGTCTGCTGGCGGCGTTGCCGGGGTGGCAGGTGGTGGTGGATGCGGTGGTGGCGGAGGCTGTGGCAGGCTGAGGGGGAACGCGACTGGCGGCACGGGGATGGGTGAACCATCGGGGAGCTCGTCGTGGGGGTCGACCGCCTGGGCCCCTGCGGGCGAGGTGTCGTATGTCTTCTGCGCGGTTGTTGCCGGGTGCTCCGGTGGCGGAGCGGGTGTTGTCGGAGGTCGCCGCGTCGGTGGCCGAGTTGCGTGCGGCGGGGGTGACGCCGGCGCTGGCGACGGTGCTGGTGGGTGACGACGACGCGAGCGCGGGTTATATCCGGATCAAGCAGCGCCAGGCGGCGGAGTTGGGTTTCGTGTCGCCGCACGTGCATCTGCCGGCGTCGGCGTCGCAGGCGGATCTGCATGCGGTGCTGGCGGATTTCAACGCGGACGCCACGGTGCACGGTGTGCTGGTGCAGTATCCGATCCCGGGTCATCTGGACTACGACCGGGCGTTGGCGGTGCTGGATCCGGACAAGGACGTGGACGGGATGCATCCGGTGAACATGGGCCGGCTGGCGTTGGGGTTGCCGGGTCCGTTGCCGTGTACGCCGGCGGGGATCGAGGCGTTGCTGGCGTTTCACGGTGTGCCGGTGGCGGGCCGGGAGGTGGTGATCCTGGGCCGGGGTGCGACGTTGGGTCGGCCGCTTGCGATGTTGCTGGCGCAGAAGCGGCCGACGGCGAACGCTGCGGTGACTGTGGTGCACACGGGGGTGGCGGACTGGCCGCGGTACACGCGGCGGGCGGAGATCCTGATCGCGGCGGCGGGGGTGCCGGGGATCGTGCGGCCGGAGCATGTGCGTCCGGGTGCGGTGGTGGTCGGTGGTGGGGTGCGGTACGAGGGGCGGCGGTTGCTGCCGGACGTGGACGAGTCGTGTGCCGAGGTGGCGGGTGCGATCACGCCGCGTGTGGGCGGGGTGGGTCCGACGACTGTGGCGATGTTGTTCCGTAACGCGGTGGACGCGGCGCGGCGGCAGGCCGGGCTGGGTTGAGCGTCAGCCGAGGTCGACGACGAGGGGCCGGTGGTCGGAGATGGTGGCCAGCGGTGTGTGGACGGCGGTGACGGGTGGGAGCCGGTCGAGGGCGTGCCGGTCGGCGAGGATGTGGTCGAGTTGGACGCGGGGTTGCCCGGCCGGGTAGGTGGGGCGGCGGGCGAGGGGCCGCCAGCGGGTGAGCGCGGCGGCGGGTCCGGCGGGCAGGTTGAGGTCGCCGAGCAGGATCCGGGGTGCGGGCAGGGTGCGCAGGGCGCGGATGACGCGGCGTAGTTGCCAGACGTTCCAGCCGGGGACGAAGGACAGGTGGGTGGCGGCGACGGTGAGGGGGCCGTGGGGGGTGTCGAGGACGGCGGCGAGCACGACGCGGGGTTCGTCGCGGAGCAGGATGAGGCCGCCGCCGGGTCCGGGTGCGTAGATGGGTGAGCGGACGGGGGCGGCGCGTAGGCGGGTGACCTGCCAGGAGCGGACGGGGTGGCGGCTGATCAGGCCGATGCCGTAGAGGGGTTCGCCGTGGCCGTCGTCGTCGTGGGTGAGGGGGCGGAACTGTTCGCCGGGGGTGCCGACGACGGCGGCGGCGAAGCGGTGGTGGTCGGCGTGCAGGGCGCGGGCGGCCAGGGCGGTGAGGTCGAGTTTGCCGCTGCGGGTCTGGTCGCGGTCGACTTCCTGGAGGGCGAGGACGTCGGCGTCGAGGGCGGTGACGGCGGCGGTGAGCCGGTCGGGGTCGACGAGTCCGTCGGTGAGGGATCGGCCGTGCAGCAGGTTGAAGGTGGCCAGGCGCACCTGGACACCCTACGTCGTCGTGGCAGTCTTGCCGGGTGCTGAGACTGTTGTGCTGTTCGATGCTGGTGTTCGTGGCGGTGGGGTCGGTGGGGGTGTGGTTGCGGCGTCGTCGGGGCCGGTGAGGCTTGCCACAGGTGGCGTTGTCGCTGGTGGCGGGGTGGGCAGAATGCGGCGGTGGATGCCCTGTCGTTGACGACGTTGCTGACCGCTGCCCTTGTCGCGGGGTGGGTGGACGCGGTGGTGGGTGGCGGTGGTCTGTTGTTGTTGCCGGCGTTGCTGGTGGCGGCGCCGGGTGTGCCGGTGGCGACGGCGTTGGGCACGAACAAGCTGGCGGCGATTTTCGGTACGTCGACGGCGGCGGTGACGTATGCGCGGCGGACGAAGCTGGACTGGGGTGTGGCGGGTCCGGCGGCGGGGTTGGCGGTGCTGACGGCGGGGTTGGGTGCGGCGCTTGCGGGTGCGGTGCCGGGTGGCGCGTACCGGCCGGTGGTGCTCGTGGTGCTGGTGGCGGTGGCGGTGTTCGTGATGGCGCGGCCGTCGCTTGGTGTGGTGTCGTCGCCGCGGCGCACGCCGGGGCGGGTGGTGGTGGCGGTGGCGGTGGCCGGGTTGGGCATCGCCCTGTACGACGGGTTGATCGGTCCGGGTACGGGCACGTTTCTGGTGTTGGCGTTCACGGCGATTCTGGGTTCGGATTTCGTGCACGCGTCGGCGATGGCGAAGGTGGTGAATGCGGGTACGAATCTGGGTGCGCTTGTGGTGTTCGGGTTGACCGGGCACGTGTGGTGGGCGTTGGGTGCGGCGATGGCGGTGTGCAACGTGGTGGGGGCGACGGTGGGCGCGCGGATGGCGTTGCGGCGGGGTGCGGGGTTCGTGCGGGTGGTGCTGCTGGTGGTGGTGCTGGCGTTGGTGGCCCGGTTGGGTTACGACCAGTGGTTGGCGGGCTGATCGCGGTGGCGGTGCGGGCGGAGCACGATCGGGCGGTGCTGGCGGGTCTGCTGGGCCGGGATCCGGTGTTGCACGCGTACCAGTTGGGTGATCTGGACGATTTCTTCTGGCCGTACACGTCGTGGTTCCGGCGTGGCGACCAGGTGGTGTTGCTGTATCACGGGGTGGAGTTGCCGACGTTGCTGGCGTTCGCGGCGCCGGATCGGGTGCCGGAGTTGGCGGGGTTGCTGGCGGAGGCGGCGCCGGTGTTGCCGGCGCGGATGTGGGCGCACCTGTCCCCCGGTCTGGAGGCGGCTGTGGGCCGCTGGTTCGTGGTGTCGGAGGCGGCGGCGCATCACCGGATGGCGTTGACGGATCCGGGTCGGTTGGCGGCGGTGCCGGCGGTGGGTGAGCCGTTGGGGCCGGCGGACGCGGCGGAGCTTTCCGGGTTGTACGCGGTGGCGTATCCGGGAAACTGGTTCGATCCGCGGATGCTGGACACGGGCCAGTACGTGGGTGTGCGGGAGCGGGGCCGGTTGGTGGCGGTGGCGGGGGTGCACGTGTTCTCGCCGCGGTGGCGGGTGGCGGCGTTGGGGAACGTGACGACGCATCCGGACGTGCGGGGTCGGGGTCTGGGCGCGGGGGTGGTGGCGGCGTTGTGCGCGCGGCTGCGCACGTCGGTGGATCATGTGACGCTGAACGTGCGGGCGGACAACGCGGCGGCGGTGCGGCTGTACGAGCGGTTGGGGTTCTCCCGGGTGGCCGGGTTCACCGAGTGCGCGTTGACGTCAGCGGCCGCGGCTGGGTGAGTCGAACCGGCCGGCGCGGATCTCGCGCAGGGCCCGGCGGCGGGTGTCGCCGCGCAGGGTGTCGACGTAGAGGCGTCCGCGCAGGTGGTCGGTCTCGTGTTGCAGGGCGCGGGCGAGGAAGCCGCTGCCGGTGATGGTGAGGGGTTCGCCGTGCTGGTCGTAGCCGTGGGCGGTGGCGTGCAGGGCGCGGGGGGTCGGGAAGTACAGGCCGGGGATGGACAGGCAGCCCTCGTCGTCGTCCTGGAGTTCGTCGGACAGTTCCAACGTGGGGTTGATCATGTGGCCGCGCCGGCCGTCGGCGTCGTAGACGAACACCTGGGCGTTGACGCCGATCTGGGGCGCGGCGACGCCGGCGCGTCCGGGTGCGCCGAGCAGCGTGTCCATCAGGTCGGTGACGAGGGCGCGCAGTTCGGCGTCGAAGCTGGTGACGGGTTCGCTGGGGGTGCGCAGCACGGGGTCGCCGATGATCCGGATCGGGCGCATAGTCATGTCCGGAAGGCTATCCGTTGCTTACCGCGCGGTGGGGGGCACCCGCCGGGGCGGCGACGCTCGTAGGGTGTGCGGACACCGACGCTGGGAGGCCGCCGCATGTATCCGCCGATCGAGCCGTACGCCCAGGGGATGCTGGACGTCGGGGACGGGCAGCGCGTGTACTGGGAGACGTGCGGCAATCCGGACGGCCGGCCGGCGCTTGTGGTGCACGGCGGTCCGGGTTCGGGCGCGGGCGCGGGGTGGCGGCGGCTGTTCGACCCAGCCGCGTACCGGATCGTGTTGTTCGACCAGCGTGGCTGTGGGCGCAGCACTCCCCTGGCGTCGGATCCGGCCACGGACCTGTCGGTGAACACCACCGCGCATCTGCTGGCCGACATGGAGGCGCTGCGCGCGCACCTGGGGATCGACAGGTGGCTGCTGTGCGGCGCGTCGTGGGGGTCGTCGCTGGCGCTGGCGTACGCGCAGCGGCACCCGCAGCGGGTCACCGCGCTGGTGCTGTTCAGCGTGGTCGCCAACACCAGCCGGGAGATCGAGTGGTTGACCCGGGACATGGGCCGGGTGTTCCCGCAGGAGTGGGCGCGGTTCCGTGACGGGGTGCCGGAGGCCGACCGGGACGGTGACCTGTCGGCGGCGTACGCGCGGCTGCTCGACGACCCGGACCCGGCGGTGCGGGAGCGGGCGGCGCGGGACTGGTGCGACTGGGAGGACGTGCACGTGTCCCTGGCGGGCGGGTACGCGCCGGATCCGCGGTTCGCCGATCCGGTGTTCCGGTACGGGTTCGCCCGGCTGGTGACGCACTACTTCGCGAACCGGGGTTTCCAGCCGGACGGGCAGGTGCTGCGCGACGCGAGCCGCCTGGCGGGGATTCCGGGGGTGCTGGTGCAGGGCCGGCTGGATGTCAGCGGCCCGCCGGACATCGCGTGGCTGCTGACCCGGGACTGGCCTGATGCGCGGCTGGAGATCGTGGAGTCCGGCGGGCACGGCGGCGGGCACGGCATCGGCGAGCGGGTGGTCGCCGCCCTGGACGCGTTCGCCGCCGGCCGGTAGCCGCCGCGCACGGCCGCTACCGGCCGGCGGAGCCGCCGCGAGCGGGCCGGCCCGTCAGCCGGCGAGCAGGGCCCGGATCGGGGCGGCTTTGGCGGCGGCCTCGGCGACCTCGGCGGCCGGGTCGCTGTCCCAGGTGATGCCGCCGCCGGCCCACAGGTGCAGCAGGTCGCCGTCGGCGGCGGCGGTGCGGATGGTCAGGCCCAGGTCGAGGCGGTCGGGTCCGACCCAGCCGAGCGCGCCCATGCTCGCGCCGCGTCCGACCGGCTCCAGCGCGGCGATCTGCGCCAGCGCGGCGCGTTTGGGCGCGCCGGTGACCGAGCCGCCGGGGCAGACCGCGCGCAGCAGGTCGGCCAGGCCGAGGCCGTCGGCGGGCGCCGCGGACACCGTCGACTCCGCCTGCCACAGGTCACACCAGCGGCGTACGGCGAACAGCTCGTCGACGCGCACCGAGCCGGTGCGGGCGACGCGGGCCAGGTCGTTGCGTTCCAGGTCGACGATCATGACGTGTTCGGCGCGTTCCTTGGCGGAGGCGAGCAGCTCGCGGCGGCCGGCGGGGGTGGCCGGGCGGGTGCCCTTGATGGGGCGGGTGACCAGGCGGCCGTGTTCGACGGCGATGAGGGTTTCCGGGGAGGCGCAGCCGAGCGCCCAGCCGGGGCCGTGCAGGGTGCCGCCGTAGCGGGCGCCGGGCAGCGCGGCGAGGCGGGCCAGCGCCGGCCGGGGGTCGCCGGTGTACGGGGCGGCGGCGTGGCCGACGAGGTTGGTCTGGTAGACGTCGCCGCGGGCGATGGCGGCGCGGACCGCGTCGACGGCGGCGGCGTGCGCGGCCGGGGTCCAGCTGTCGCGCCACGGTCCGAGCCGCCACCCGCCGGCGTGGGCCGGTGGCGGGGTCGGCGTGGGCCGGTCGGTGTGGTGGTAGACGACGACGACCAGGTCGGGCAGCGTCGGCGCGGGGCTCGGCGCGCCGGGCGACACGCCGAGGGTGTACGCGCCGGCGGCGGCGGACAGGTAGAGCGCCGCGCCGCAGACCGCGTCGTCGGGGTCGTGGCGGCCGGGGCGGGTCAGGTCGTCGCGGGTGACGCCGTGCGCGGCGAGGAAGCGTTGTGCCAGGTCAGCGGGGTCGCCGCCGTCGGTGGCGGACCAGTGCAGGCGGGCCGTCTCGACCAGTCGGCGACGGCATCCGGGCGGGGCGCCGGGGGTATCGACCTCCACCTGTGGGAGCGCTTCCACAACGTCTGGCCCGTTACGGGTCATCCGTTCAGCCCATTCTCGGTGAACAAGACGCATCCTTGCTCGTTGCCGCTCAGTTTTCCTTGGTACTGTGCGTCACTGGTCATGTGAACCATGACACAGTGCCCCCACAGTCCGGAGAACCCGATGTGTCAGCACCAGCCCACCTGCCCCTCCGCCGACGCGACCGACCGCGAGGCCGCCCGCGTCCTCGCCTGCTTCCCTGAGCAGGGCTGGAGCCTGCTCTGCAACGGTGTCATCGTCTTCGAGGACACCGGTGAGCTGCTTCCCGACGGACGCACCATCGCCCCGCACCGGGGTCCGGCCCGTCACGCTCTCGTGGCCTGAGCCATCACGCAGCGTCAGTGAGCGTACGCGCCGGTCATGACCGGCCGGCGCGCCGGCCGGGGCGGCGAGAGCCCACCGCCCCGGCGTTCGCCGCTCAGTCCTCGAACGCCTCCGGCGCGGGGCACGAGCAGACCAGGTTCCGGTCGCCGTACGCGCCGTCGACGCGCCGCACCGGAGGCCAGTAGCGGCCCGCCCGGTCCACGCCCGCCGGGTAGGCGCCCACCGACCGCGGGTACGGGTGCGGCCACTCGTCGGCCGACACCATCGCCGCGGTGTGCGGCGCGTTGGACAGCGGGTTGTCCCCCGTCGGCCACTCCCCCGAGCCGACCTTGTCGATCTCCGCCCGGATCGCGATCATCGCGTCGCAGAAGCGGTCCAGCTCGGCCAGGTCCTCACTCTCGGTCGGCTCCACCATCAGCGTCCCGGCCACCGGGAACGACATCGTCGGCGCGTGGAAGCCGTAGTCGATCAGCCGCTTCGCCACGTCGTCGACGCTCACGCCGGTGGCCTTGGTCAGCGGACGCAGGTCCAGGATGCACTCGTGCGCGACCAGGCCCTTGTTGCCGGCGTACAGCACCGGGAAGTGGTTACGCAGCCGCGCCGCCACGTAGTTCGCGGCCAGGACGGCCACGCCGGTGGCGCGGGCCAGCCCGTCGGCGCCCATCATCCGCAGGTACGCCCACGGGATCGGCAGGATCCCCGCCGACCCGTGGTTGGCCGCCGAGATCGCCGGCCGCCCGTCGGCGCGGGCGCCGAGGGGGTCGCCGGGCAGGAACGGCGCCAGGTGCGAACGCACCGCCACCGGCCCGACGCCGGGGCCGCCGCCGCCGTGCGGAATGCAGAACGTCTTGTGCAGGTTCAGGTGCGACACGTCCGCGCCGAACCGGCCCGGCTTGGCGAACCCGACCAGCGCGTTGAGGTTCGCGCCGTCGACGTACACCTGACCGCCGGCGTCGTGGACCTTCGCGCACAACTGCGCGATGCCGGTCTCGTACACGCCGTGCGTCGACGGGTACGTCACCATGATCGCGGCGAGCGCGTCCCGGTGCTTGTCGATCTTCGCGTCGAGATCGACCAGGTCAACGTTGCCGTCGGCGTCGCAGCCGACCACCACGACCCGCATGCCGGCCATCACGGCGGACGCGGCGTTGGTGCCGTGCGCCGACGACGGGATCAGGCACACGTCGCGGTGGGCCTCGCCGCGCTCGCGGTGGTAGCCGCGGATCGCCAGCAGCCCGGCCAGCTCACCCTGCGACCCGGCGTTGGGCTGCACGCTGACCGCGTCGTAGCCGGTGACCTCGGCCAGCCAGCCCTCCAGCTGCGCGATCAGCTCCCGGTACCCGGTGGTCTGCGCGTTCGGCGCGAACGGGTGCAGGTGCGCGAACTCCGGCCAGGTGATCGGTTCCATCTCGGTGGTGGCGTTGAGCTTCATCGTGCACGACCCCAGCGGGATCATGCCGCGGTCCAGCGCGTAGTCGAAGTCGGCCAGGCGGCGCAGGTAGCGCAGCATCGCCGTCTCCGAGTGGTGGCTGTGGAACACCGGGTGGGTGAGGAACTCCGACGTGCGGGCCAGCCCGCCGGGCAGGGCCGCGTCCACCTCGCCGTCGAACCCGTCGACGCCGAACGCCGCCCACACCGCCTGCAGGTGCGCGGCCGTGGTGGTCTCGTCGCAGGAGATGCCGACCCGGTCGGCGTCGACCAGCCGCAGGTTCACGTTGCGCGCCGCGGCGGCGGCCACCACGTCGGCGGCCCGGCCCGGCACGGTCGCGGTGACGGTGTCGAAGAACGCGACGTCCGCGACCTGAACGCCGCCGGCGCGCAGCCCGGCCGCGAGCCGCGCCGCCGCCTCGTGGGTACGCCGGGCGATGGCGCGCAGCCCGTCCGGGCCGTGGTAGACGGCGTACATGCCGGCCATCACGGCGAGGAGCACCTGCGCGGTGCAGATGTTGCTGGTCGCCTTCTCCCGGCGGATGTGCTGCTCGCGGGTCTGCAACGCCAGCCGGTACGCCGGGTTGCCGTCGGCGTCGCGGGACACCCCGACCAGGCGGCCGGGCAGCATCCGCTCCAGCCCGGAGCGCACCGCCAGGTAGCCGGCGTGCGGCCCGCCGAAGCCCATCGGCACACCGAAGCGCTGGGTGGTGCCGGCGGCGATGTCGGCGCCGATCTCGCCCGGCGGGCGCAGCAGCGTCAACGCCAGCAGATCCGCGGCGACCGTCACCAGCGCGCCCACGCCGTGCGCCGCGTCGACCAGCGCCCGGTCGTCGCGGACCGCGCCGGACGCGCCCGGGTACTGCAGGTGCAGGCCGAAGAACTCCGCCGGCAGCTCGTCGCGCTCCACGTCGATCACCCGCACGTCGATGCCGAGGGGCTCGGCGCGGCTGGTGATCACCGCGACGGTCTGCGGCAGCGCGTCGGCGTCGACCACGTACACCGGGCTCTTGCTCCTGGACGCGCGGCGCGCGAGGGTCATCGCCTCGGCCGCGGCGGTGCCCTCGTCGAGCATCGAGGCGTTCGCGGTGGCCAGACCGGTCAGGTCGGTGACCATGGTTTGGAAGTTCAGCAGCGCCTCCAGCCGGCCCTGGCTGATCTCCGGCTGGTACGGCGTGTACGCGGTGTACCAGGCGGGGTTCTCCAGCACGTTGCGGCGGATCACCGCCGGGGTGTGCGTGCCGTGGTAACCCAGACCGATCATGGACACGGCGACGGTGTTGCGCGACGCGAGGGCGCGCAGCTCGGCGATCGCCTCCTGCTCGCTGGCCGGGGCGGGCAGGTCCAGGGTGCCGTGCCAGCGGATCACCTCGGGGATCGCGGCGTCCATCAGCTCGTCGACGGAGCCGTAACCGACGGCCTCCAGCATCCGGCGCTCGTCGGCCGGGCCGGGGCCGATGTGCCGGTCGGCGAACTGCTCTGCGGTCATGCGCTGCGCTCCTTGGGGGGCGAGGTCGACGGGTCGGCCTCCCCCTGAGTCGCGCTGACGCGCTCCACAGCGCCTGCCCACGTGGTCCTTTTGCCTGAGAGGTTCCGGGGAGAATCTGCCCCTTCGGCGCCGCCGGGATCGGCGGTCTCTCCCACGTGGGTGGTACCGGCACCCCCAACGCTACCAGCGGGCGTGTTTCCGGCTCATGTCCCGGGGTTGTCGATCACACCGGCGCCGGGGCCGCCGCGCACCGGTCCGCCAGCGCGCGCAGGGTGGCGCCCAGCGGCGCGTCCAGGCGCAGCGCCGCGTAGGTGTCGCCGCGGGTGACGCCCTGGTTGACGATCGCCACCGGGATGCCGTGGCGGGCCGCGCGCAGCACGAACCGCCGCCCCGACATCACCGTCAACGACGACCCCAGCACCAGCAGCGCCCGGGCCCCCTCCACCAGGGCGAAACAGTCGGCCACCCGCGACGCGGGCACCGTCTCGCCGAAGAACACCACGTCCGGTTTCAGCATGCCGGTGCCGCACAGCGCGCAGTCGACCGTGCGGAACCCGGCCACCGCCTCGTCCGGCAGGTCCACGTCGCCGTCGGGGTTGACGTGCGCCACCCGCGCGTCGAAACCCGGGTTCGCCTCCGACAGGCGCCGGTGCAGCTCCTCGCGGCCGGTGGCGTTGCCGCAGTCCAGGCACGTCACCTCGTCGAGGCGGCCGTGCAACTCGATCACGCCGGTGGCGCCGGCGGCGGTGTGCAACCCGTCGACGTTCTGCGTGATGATGCCGCCGAGCAGCCCGGCCGCCTGCAGCCGCGCCACCGCCCGGTGCCCCTCGTTCGGCGCCGCCCGCGCGATGGTCTGCCAGCCCAGGTGGCTGCGCGCCCAGTACCGCCGCCGCGCCAGCGGATCCCGGGTGAACTCCTGGTACGTCATCGGGGTGTGCCGGCGGGACGCGCCGCTGGGCCCCCGGTAGTCCGGAATGCCCGACTCGGTGGACAGGCCCGCGCCGCTGAGCACCACCACGTCCCCGGCGGCCACCAGCCGCGCCAACGCCTCGAACGCCTCACTCACCCGTCCATGGTCCCTCGCCGGACCCGCACCTCCCACCCGGACGCCCGGCGGGGCGCGCCCGGCCGGGCTACGTTGATCGCATGCGCGTCGTCATCGCCGGAGGGCACGGCAAAATCGCCAAACTGCTGGAGCGGGAACTGGCCGGACGCGGAGACACCGCGCTCGGGCTCATCCGCAACCCCGACCACGCCGCCGCGCTACGTGCCGCCGGCGCCGAACCGGTCCTCTGCGACCTGGAACACACCGACGTCGACACCCTCGCCGCCCACCTGGCCGGCGCCGACGCCGTCGTGTTCGCCGCCGGCGCCGGACCGGGCAGCGGCGCCGCCCGCAAGGACACCGTCGACCGCGGCGCCGCAGTGCTGCTCGCCGACGCCGCCGCACAAGCCGGCGTACGCCGCTACCTGCTGGTCTCCTCCATGGGCGTGGACGACGCACCCGCCGACGGCACCGACGACGTGTGGGCGGCGTACCTGCGGGCCAAGAAAGCCGCCGAGGACGACATCACCGGCCGGGACCTCGACGTGACGGTGCTGCGGCCCGGCCGGCTCACCGACGACGAACCCGAAGGCCGCATCACGCTGGCCCGGCACGTCACCGGCGGCGCGATCAGCCGCGCCGACGTCGCCCGGGTCCTGCTGGCCCTGCTCTACGCCCCCGGCACCGCCGGGCACACCCTCGAACTGGTCGGCGGCGACACGCCCATCGCCGAAGCGATCACCGCCGTCACCACCTGAGCCGTACCGCCCGGCCCGCCGCACCGCAGGCCGGGCGGTACGGTCACCGCTGATGCCGGGGCAACGCCGGCTGCGGCGTTGCCCCGGCATCAGCCGCCGGCAACTCCCGGGAGATCCGCTCCATCGTGCGCGCCAACTGCTCACTACCGTCGTCGAGATGCCGCGCCGCCGCCTGCATGTGGGAGATCATCATCTCGCCGAAGATCCGCAACGCCTCCCGCGTCGCCACCGAGTCGTCGAAGCTGCCCCCGGCGGCGCTGCGGTACTCCGCCACCGCCCGCTCGGCCTCCTGCTTCGCCTCCTCCGCCGCCGCCCGCATGTAACTCTCGTACTGGGTACGGGCGTACTCGGCCACCCGGCGCGCGTAGTCGTGCGCCTGCGCGATGATCTGCTCGGCCTCCCGCTGCGCCGCCGACAGCAGGTTGACCTCCTTCGCCGCCGGCGCCGCCGGCGCCTTCTCCGCGCTCGGGATCACCCCGTGCCGGTGCAGCTCCAGATGGTCGTTGAGCCGCTCGTTCTCCGCCCGCAGGTCCCCCACCTGCGCCGCCAGCAGATCCAGCTCGTCGGCCACCTGCAACCGGAACCGGTCCACGTCCGCCGGGTCGTACCCGCGCCGGGTGAACGCCGCCGACCCGAACTCCCACCGACGCACCCGGTCCGCGGTCAGCCGCACCTGCACCGGACCCGACACGTGCTGCGAGTCATAGCTGCTGATCGGGCTCGCGCTCACCGGATCACCTCTGTTCGCGACTGCGGGGCTCGCAACCCCGGCTCACTCCTCGCGCTCACCGGATCACCTCTGTTCCCTCGGCCACCGTCCGCCAGGACGGGCCGTACCAGTGCTTGCCGAAACCCTCGTGGTGCAGCTGGCCCGGCTGGTAACCCGCCGCGGTCAGCGCCGCCACCGAATCACCGACCATCTCGTCGGACCCGCACACATACACGTGCCTCGACCGCCAGTCCCCGTCGGCCAGCACCCGGTCGGCCAGCCGCACCATCTCCCCCGGCCGCTGCGGATCCGATCCGGCCACGTACGACACCCGCAACCACGGATGCGTCGCCGCCAACTTGTCGATCGCCTCACTGTCGTAGAACTCCGTACGCGAACGGGCCCCCACATACAGGTCGACCCGCCGCCCGGAACCCTCCGCCGCCACCTGCTCCACCAGCGCCTTCACCGGCGCCCAGCCGGTCCCGGCGGCCAACAGCAGCAGATCCGACGACCCGGCCTGCCACAACGTCAACCGCTCCCCCACCGGCGACGCCAGATGGATCTGATCACCCGCCGCGCACCCGTACACCAGACGCGACGACACCACGCCACCCGGCGCGGCCCGCACGTGCAGCTCCACCGTGCCGTCCGAACGCGGCGCGTTCGCCGGCGAGTAGTACCGCCACGACCGCACCGCCGGATGCGACACCCCGATCGACTGCCCCGGCCTGAACGGCAGCAGATACTGCGGGCGCACCGTCAGCACCGCCACGTCGAACGTGCGCTGCTCGTGCGACAGCACCTCCGCCACCCACCACGGCGGCGACTGCGACTCCGCCGCCTGCGCGCCGTCGGTCATCACCTGCGCCACCAGGCCGTACGCCGCGGTCCAGTCGGCCGCCAGCTCGTCGGTCCACGCCTCACCGCAGAAATGCCGCAACGTCGCCAGCAGCGCCTCACCGACCGCCGGATAGTGCTCCGCGCGCACCGCGAACTTCCGGTGATCCGCGCCCAGGTCCCGCAGGAACCCGACCAGCTGATCCACCTGGTCCACGTGGGACACCACATGCCCCAGGGCCGCCACCAGACGATCCCGCTGCCCGGCCATGTTCGTCGGGAACATCTGCCGGGTCTCCGGATGCGCCAGGAACAGCGTCGAATAGAAGTAGAGCGGCACCTGGTCGCCGTGCGCGGCGACCAGGGACCAGCTCTGCTTCAGCCGTGCCGCGTCCACGCTCAGGCATCCCCCGCCGACACGACCTGATCGCGGACCTGCCCGAGCACGACCTGCACGTCGGCGATCACGTCGGCCGGCACGCCCAGCTCCACCAGCGTCGCCGTCAGGTGCTCACCGACCTTCGCGTAGTGCTCACCCGGAATGTTCAACGGCTGGTGCGCCTCGGCCAGCCCACGGCCGGCGTACTCGTTCGGCCCACCGAGCACCACCGCCAGCATGAGCGCCAGGTGCCGCCGCTGCTCCACCATGTCCACCCCGGTGAAGTAGCCCGCGAGATCCGCATCGGCCAGCACCTTGTCGTAGAACGACTCCACAGCGGCCTTCACCGCCGCCGCGCCGCCGATGCGCTCGTAATGGGAGATCGGGGTGGTCTCGCTCGTCACCGTCATGCTCGGTCCTTCCACCAGGGGTCCGCGGGCAGCGCCGCGTCAGGGGCTCACCGTCCGGCGCGCGAAGTCACACAGCGTTCCACCGTGACGTCGACACGCCGACGATCGGAACGGACGATAGCGCGCCCCCCACCACGCTTCACGCCGCCCCTGTCCCGATCCCGAGAACCGTCAACTACGGACAGTCAACAACAGCCGCGAATACGATGAACACACCGCAGTCAGCCGAGCACCCCCGGTCAACCCACAGCGCGTACCGTCCCTTTCGGACATTGCGCACCGACCAGCCGCGACCTGCGGATACACCGACCGGGCCGCGCCCGACCACCGGACCGGGCCCGCCCGGGCCCCGCACAGCACACCCCGTCACCAAAACACGAATCGCGCCGCACCCTTTTCGGGCGCGGCGCGATCCCGTCAACGAGACGCGACGCAGGTCACCCGGCCCGGCGCCGCGCCCGACGCGCCGCCAGCTCGTCACCCACCGCGTCCGCCTCCGGCTCCACCGCCGGAGCAGCCGGCTCCTGCCCACCCACCGGCTCCGCCGGCAGATGCGACAACGAACCCTGGATCTCCTTGAACGCCCCACCGATCGCGATGCCGAACACGCCCTGGCCGCCCTGCAACAGGTCGACCACCTCCTCCGGCGACCGGCACTCATACACAGTCGTCCCGTCGGAAATCAACGTGATGCCCGCAAGATCATCCACCCCACGCGACCGCAACGCCTCGATCGCCTTCCGAATGTTCTGCAACGACACCCCGGCGTCCAGCAGCCGCTTCACGACCTTCAACACCACCAGGTCGCGGAACGAGTACAACCTCGACGTCCCCGAACCCGAAGCATCACGCACACTCGGCACCACAAGCGCCGTACGCGCCCAATAGTCCAACTGCCGGTAACTGATGCCCACCGCCGAACACGCGGTCACACCCCGGTAGCCGACCTCACCGTCACCGACCGACTCAGGCCCCACACCCGCCTGCTGCTCCGCACCCGGACCAGGATCCCGCGGCTCGTGCATCCGGACCAACCTCCCCGCGTCCGTGGCGGTGCCGCGCCGACTCCCCGTCACGCGCACCCCTCGACACGGCAACCCTATCGCCGCCGCCCGCACTTCACCCGCAGGAGACACCGCGACACGCCGCGCGACCGCCCGGCACCAACGACACACGGCGGCCAGCCATCACCCACAGTGACAACCACCGCCGCGCCCCGGCCACCCGGCCGGGCACACCTCAACCCGCGAAGTCCTCCGGACGCACCTGATCCAGGAACTCCCGGAACTTCTCCACCTCGTCCTCCTGCTCGTCCGGAATCACGATCCCCGCCTCGCCGAGGACCTGCTCCGCACAACGAATCGGAGCGCCGACCCGCAACGCCAACGCGATCGAGTCACTCGGCCGCGCCGACACCCGCACCCCGTCACCCAGCAGCAGATCCGCGTAGAACACGTTGTCCTTCAACTCGGTGATCTCCACCGCCCGCAACGGCGCCTGCAACGCCGCCAGCACATCCCGCAGAAGATCATGCGTCAACGGCCGGGCCGGCTTGACCCCCTGCTGCTCGTAAGCGATCGCCGTCGCCTCGACCGCGCCGATCCAGATCGGCAGATAGCGGTCCCCCTCGACCTCCCGCAGCAGGACGATCGGCTGGTTGCTCGGCAACTCCACCCGAACTCCGACCACGCTCAGCTCGCGCACCGCCGCCTCCGTGTCGTCGTCACCTTGCACCGCGCCCCTCCCTGCACGGTACACGGACCAGGACACAGGAGTCCCACACGCTACGTGCACCACGCCTCGCCGGAGGGGCTTACCCCGGCAAGCCTACGACACGCTCCCCCGACCAGATCTTTCCGCGCCACCCCACGACGAAGGGCCGGGCGTCCACGACACCCGGCCCTCCACCGACAACCTCACCGGCCCAACGTCGACCGCAGCCCCACCCGCACCAACGCCGCGTGCAACCGCTGCGACAACGCCACCAGCTCCCGCGCCGTCTCCGCCGCACGAGCCCGCGCCGCCGGATCACTCTGCCGCGCCAACGGCGCCACAAGCTGCGCGAACAAACCAACCTCACGATCCGCCGCCGACCGGTACGCCCGCAGATGCCGAGGCTCCAACCCGTACGCCGCCAGACCCGCCACCGCACTCGCGATGATCAAAGCATCCGCGTCGTACCACCCCGGCGGATCCGACACCAGCACACCGAGCCGCTCCAACTCCGCAAGCGTCGACTCGTCCACGCCGCTACGCGAGATCAGCCCCGCCCGGTCCAGCCGCACCTCCGACGACTCGACCGAATCCACCGGCTCCCGGCCCGGCACCTCACCACCCGGACCCACAGCCACCAGATTCGGCCGCCCCCGCCCCGGCGACGGACCAGAACCGTCCCACTCGGCCAACTGCTCCCGGATCACCCGCAACGGCAGATACTGATCCCGCTGCGCGGTCAACACGAACCGCAGCCGCGCCACATCGTCCCAGCCGTACTTGCGATAACCCGCCGGCGTCCGCTGCGGCTCCACCAGGCCCTCGGCCTCCAGGAACCGCAACTTCGAGATCGTGACGTCCGGAAACTCCGGCCGCAACTGAGCCAGCACCTCGCCGATACTCATCAGCGCAGGCGCCCGCCCAGCCCCGGACGGCGTCGAAGCCGCAGGCTCGTTCACCCCCGGCCGGCCTCACCCTCCGGGCGCGGACCGGCGATGAACACCACCCGGAACTTACCGATCTGCACCTCGTCACCGTTGCTCAACGTCGCCGCCTCGACCCGCTCACGATTCACGTACGTGCCGTTCAGGCTGCCCACATCCCGCACCGTGAACGTCCCACCGTCCCGGTGGAACTCCGCGTGCCGACGCGACACCGTCACGTCGTCCAGGAAGATGTCACTGTCCGGGTGCCGCCCACTCGTCGTCACGTCGTGGTCCAACAGGAACCGGGCGCCCGCGTTCGGACCCCGGCGAACCACCAGCAACGCCATACCCGGCGGCAAAGAACCGGACATCCGGCTCGGCACCACATCGGTGTCCGGCCCCTCCAGCACTTCGTCGAGCGAACCGAGATTGAGCGTCGAAGTGACGTCGAGCGGGGGGAACTCGTCGTCTGGGCGCGTCATGGGACCACCTCACGGATCTGTTCGGTCGGCGTCAGGAAATGGCGGGTCTGGCCGCCGGGCAACACCACACCCGGCGGCTGGCTCCCCGTGCCCGGGAAGGCGCATTCCGCAACGCTCAAACTATTGGTTCTCGGTCGACTGGGCGAGCCTAGCCAGCGCCGAAATGCAGGGCAACCGGACGCGCGGAACCACGCCGCCGCCCGGAACAGCACGAACTCAGCTCTCGGTGAGCTCGCGGTACGCATCAGCGGTCAACAACCCCTCGACCGCCGCCGGATCATCCGGAGTGATCTCCACCAACCACCCCGCACCGTACGGATCCGTGTTGATCACCTCAGGGGTGTCGGCAAGCGCCTCGTTGCGCGCCGCCACCGTGCCGCTCAACGGCGCGTAGATCTCCGACACGCTCTTCGTCGACTCGATCTCGCCCAGCGACTCGCCCGCCGCCACCACCGAACCGGAATCCGGCAGCTGCACGAACACGATGTCACCCAGAGCGTCCTGCGCGAAGTGCGTGATACCGACGCGGACGACACCACCGTCACCACCGACCACCCACTCGTGCTCGGCGGTGTACCGCAGATCCTCAGGAATCACCAACTGCGTCCTTCGTCATCGGTGCACCGGAAAAACCGGCGCGGCCGCGCCCGGTCAGGAAACCGGCCGCGCGTGGTCCAGCTTGATCGGCGCGTGCAGCTGCGAAACCTCCACAACCTCACGATCCTCGGAGGTCACGTTACCGCCGCCGTCCCGCACCGATGCGACCACCCCGCCAGGAATGTTCAACGCCGTACGCATCGTCGCCGGATCCCCGATCACCATGATCGTAAACGGACCCGTCAGCCGCCGCCCGTCCACCACCAGAACACCATCGGCCCCGTCCACGAAATACGTCGACGCGATGATCCGCACCGCCGAACCATCAGCGCCCTGGATCTGCATCGCCTCCGCGCCCGCACCCCGCAGCTCCTGCACCGCGTCCAGGATCCGCGTCGACGACACCGCCTTCGCCGGCCCCGAGAACCGCACCTCCAGCCCCGGACCCACCGCCGGCAACGTACCCGCCAGGATGCCCAGCTCGTCCGCCCGCCGCGTCGCCTCCTCCAGCGCCGCCTGCCGGCCCTGCTCACCCGAGCGCAACTGCCGCTGACTCTCCTCCAGGGCGTCGATGTCCTGACGCAGCCGCCGCTCCCGCGAATCCAGATCCGACGAGATCCGCACCAGATCCTCCTCCCGCGTCGCCGCGAGCGTCGGATCCGTCGACGTCGTCTTCAACTGCACCACGAGCGTGAAACCCAGCAACGCCAGCAGCACCGCGATCATCAGACCCGCCGAGGAGAACCGCCGCGACCGCGACGGCCGCGCCACCGCACCCGGCTCCGGCTCGGACTCCGGCACCGCCTCCCGCTCCGCCGGCTCCGACGACTCATCCGGCGCCGGCTCCACCGGCACCAACGGGCTCAACTCGTCCGGATCGGGCGCGTCCGGGCGCGGATCCGGCTCACCCGCCGGACCCGACGGCCGCTCCGGCTCCACCGGACGCGGCCACCCCGTCCCCGTCTCCCTGTGTTCCTCACTCATCGCCACAAACCTACGCCCGGAACAGGTGCCGACGGATCGCCGCCACATTTCCGAAGATGCGCACCCCGAGCACGACCACCACACCCGTGGACAACTGACCACCCACGCCCAACTGGTCACCCAGGTACACGATCAGCCCCGCCACCAGAACGTTCGAGATGAACGACACCACGAACTGCTTGTCGTCGAAGATCCGGTCCAGCTTCGCCCGCACCCCACCGAACACCGCGTCCAACGCGGCCACCACCGCGATCGGCAGATACGGCTGCAACGCCGCCGGCACCGTGGGGTCCAGATACACCCCGAGCACCACACCGGCGAGCAACGCCAGCACCGCGATCATCGGCCACCTCCCGAGGGGCTGGAAGAACCACCCGGGCCGGACGACCCGGGACTCGACGAACCGGCGGCCCCCGAACCCGACGGACGCGGACTCGGACTGACCGAAGGCTCGGCGTAGCGTAGCCGCGGCTGCGGCGCCGCCGGCAAGGTGAGGTCGTCGACCCGCTTCACCCCGAACGACAGCCCCGTCGTCCGCGCCACCTCACGCATGAGCGCCGCCGCCCGGCTCTCGTTGAACCGGTCCCGCATCGACCGCGGCCCGATCGCCTGCACCTCGTACGGGCCCGTCACCGGCCGGTAGTCCACCAGGATCGCCTCACCCGCCGACCGGATCGTCGACGTCGCGGTCAACCGCTGGCCGTTCACCGCCACCGCCTCGGCGCCCGCCGCCCACAACGCGTTGGCCACCTTCTGCAGATCCGAGTACAGCACCCGGGACGGGCCCGCGTCCCCGCTGGTCACGCCGTCCTGGTCCGCCGTCGCGTCGGCCAGCCGCACCACCACGCCGTCACCGCGCACCCGAGCCAGACCGGTGCCCGCCTCCAGCGTGCGCAACCGGGACGCCTGCGAACCGCTCAGCGCCGCGTCCCGCTGCCGGCCGACCTCCTCGCGCAACTGCTCGGCCCGCTCGGTCAACCGGTCGGTCGCCGCCTCACGCCCCTTGATCTCGGCGATCAGCCCCGCCCGCGCCGTCGCCCGGCTCGGCTCCTCCGCCATCGTCTCCCGGTACGCCACCGCGAACAGGAACCCGATCACCGCCAGGACGAGCAGGCTCACCGGGCGGCCCAGCACCTGCCGCACCCGCGACATGCCACCCGCCGCCCGGCGCGCCGCCGCGTCCCCGTACCCCGGGTCCAGCGGATTGCGGAACAGCTCGGTCAGGAAGTCCGGCGCGTACACCCGGCTCGACGGGTCGCGCTCCTTCTCCGCGTCGCCGGACGCCGGCCCGGTCACGCCGCCACCTCCGCGCGCCGCGCCCGCATCTGCCGTACGAGACGGCTCGCCTGCACCACGTACATCGCGCCGGCCACCCAGTAGAGGACCAGACCCCACCAGCCCAGGCCCCAGCCGATCGCGCCGGCCGCGGTGCCGATGTCCGGCACGGCGTCGGCCAGCAGCAGGATCGGGAACGCCGCCAGCAGCAGGAAGGTGGCGGTCTTGCCCACGTAGTGCACCGGCGGCGGGCCGTAGCCGTAGCGGCGCAGCACCCCGAGAGAGACCAGCAGCAGCAACTCGCGGGCCAGCAGCGCCCCGGTGAACTGCCAGGGCACCACCTCCCGCGCGGTGAAGGCCAGCAGCGTGGCCAGGATGTAGAGCCGGTCGGCCAGCGGGTCGAGCAGTTCGCCGAGCCGGCTCACCTGCCCCAGCCGGCGGGCGATCCAGCCGTCCACCCAGTCGCTGGTGCCGCCCACGGCGAGCACCACGATGGCCGCGACGTCGGCGCGGACCACGAGGAACAGGTAGAGGAAGATCGGCACGCCGACGAGCCGGACGAAGCTGATCAGGTTGGGCAGCGTGAGGACGCGGTCTCCCACGACCGTGGCGTCCCCGGAATCCGGGTGCTCCGCTGGAGCCGGCCGACGCGACACCGAACCCTCCCTTCGCAGCACGGTCCGGCAGCCGGACGAGCGGCCGCTGGAGGGACGTGCGCGTTGCCGGCCGGTCAGACGCCGGCGCCCTCTGTGATCCCGGGCTGGGACCTCCCCCGACGCGGCCGGTGATCACCGGCCGCTCAGTTGCGCTGCCACTATATCGGGCTCCCCCGCTCCGGCCGCTGGCCGCGCTGCGCCGTTGCTCAGTGTTGTGAGGGTGGGGACCGTCACAACCGCTATGGCATCCTAGGACACTAGCTGACCATCACGGGCTGTTGGTCAGGATCAGCGCCGGGGTGGGACTCAGGCGGTCCGGGCGGTGGAGTCGGAGCCCGCCTGCGGCGCGACCGCCGCGGCGGCCTGACTGAACGCCACGAGCGCCAGCAGCAGCTCGTGCTGCGCACGGTTGGGCATCCGGTCGAGCACCGCCTGGACCGCACGGTGCCGGCGCTGCTGCAGGTCGCGCAGCAACGTGTCCGCCGCCGCGGTCGGGATCAGCCGCACCTCTCGCCTGTCACGCGGGTCGGCCACCCGGCGCAGCAGGCCGACGGCCTCCAGGCGGTCACAGAGCCGGCTCGCCGACGACGGGACCACGTCCAGCAGCTCGGCCAGCCGGTTCACGTTGGTGTCCGGATGGGACACGATCAGCGACAGCACCCGCAGCTGGGTCGGCGAGACGCTGACGGTGTGCCGTGAGGTCGCGGAGTCGAGCACACCGATGAGCGCCTCGGCAGCCGACTCGATGGCCGCGGCAAGATTCGGAGGTCGCTCCACCCGCTGTCCCCTGCGATCGTCCCGCTCGTGTTCGCTCCGCCGCCCCGATCACTGCCCCGTGACGTCGTCGGACCGGCCGGAACCGCGCCAGTCCAGGCAGACGACGACCGCGTCGTCACGGAGATCCGCGTCGGCGTGGTACGCATGCAGTTCGCGCATCACCGTACCAACTGCCTCGGTCGCCGGCTGCAGCCGAGTAGCCCGCATCGCGCGCGCCATGGCCCGGACGCCGTACGGCTCCTGGCCGTCGGGCTCCGCCGCGTACACCCCGTCGCTGACCACGAAGAGACGATCGCCCGGCTCCAGAGTGAACTCCTGCACGTCGTACCGGGTCTCGGCGAACATGCCCAACGGCAGTTGCTGCTCCAACGCGATCGGGGTGACCCGCCTCCCCCGCAGCCGCAGCAGTTGCGGGGAACCGGCGTCCACCGCCCGCACCACGCCCCGGCGGCTGTCCAGCTCCAGCAGCAGCGTGGCCACGTGCCGGCCGCCCCGGTGCTGGTAGTAGATGGTGTCCGAGGCCAGCTCCGCCTGCTCGACCAGGCTGCCGCCGGAACGCCGGGCGTTGCGCATGGCGTTCACCGTCATCGCCGTGAGCAGCGACGCGGCCAGCCCGCTGCCGGTGCCGTTGAGCACGGTGAGGGTGAGCCGCTCACAGTCCACCGACCAGTCGAAGTGGTCACCGCCCACCGTGTACGCCGGTTCGAGCTGCCCGGCCAGCAACGCGTCGCCGTGGCGCACGCTGCGCCCCGGCAACAGGTCCCACTGCATCTCCGCAGCCATGCTCAGCCGTTCCCGCCGCCGGGCGCGGCGGTACCTGTCGGTCTCCCGGTCGGCCGCGCGGATGGCCACGGCCAGCTCGCCGGCGGCGTCCCGCGCCGCCTCCACTGTGGCCGCGTCCGGGTCACCGGGCAGCTCGACCATCAGGACGCCGAGCCGCTCCCCCCACACCGACAGCGGCAGGTAGGCCCGGCAGCGGCCGTCGTCGATGATGTCCAGGACCGGCTCCTGGCTGCTGAAGCAGCGTTGCGCCACGGTGTGTGCCGGCAACGGGCCACCGTCGGGCACGTCCGGGTCGAGCACCGGCCAGAGGCCGCTGGCGCGGTAGTCGGCGACGAACACCTCCGCCCGCGCGGCCCCGAGCGTCTGGCGCAGCACCGCGTCCGCGGTCTCCACCAGCTGGTCGGGTGGCGCCGTGCGCAGGGCACGTGACACCGATCCGGACGCCTCCGGCATGCTCATCCTCCGATGACGACTATTGCTACAGAGCAAACATCATACGAAGGACCCCCGACCGCCGAACGGCCCGCCTCGACCGGCGCGGCTCAGTCCGCCGGCCGCAGCGCCAACGCGCCGTAGAACGCGTCCGGCACCGGCTCCGGCTCACCCTCGGGCCGCCACCGGGCCACCGGCACGACGCCCTCGTCGGTGGGACGCCAGCGGCCCAGCAGCGGCGCGAACCGCTCGGGCGCGCGCATCCGGAACGCCGGGCCCATCATGGCCAGCGCCTGCGGGTGCCCGGCCAGCTCCTCGCTGTCGAAGTCGATCGCCAGCCGGCTGCCCGGCGCGACCGCCCGGTACAACTCGTCCAGGGTACGGGCGAGCGTGTCGTCGTCCAGGAACGCGGCCAGCCCGAGGAACACCACTCCGACCGGCCGTCTCCCCCACCCCGGCACGAAACGGTGCAGCTGCGCCCGGTCGACGGTGCCGATGTCGGTGGCGTCGCCGTAGCCGTAACCGGCGCGGTCACTGCCGGCGAGCAGGCGCTGGCCGAGCCGGACCGTCTCCGGGTCGACGTCGGTGTAGAGGACCGTCGCCTTCGGTGCGACCTCGTGCACGTTTCCGCAGGTGGGCACGCCCGCACCGAAGACCAGGAAGCCGTCCACGCCGTCGCCGGCCATGGCGCGCACGGTCCGGCCCAGGAAACCGCGCAGCGAGCGGAAGATCGCCGCGCAGGGCCCGTACGCCGCCTCGAACGCGGCGGCCGCGGCGACGTCGACCGGACGGTGGTGCCGGCCGCCGAGCCAGTAGTCGATCATGCGGGCGGTGCTCGGTCCGTCCGGCTGATCCATCGACGGGCCTCCCTCCCTGGGCGCTGTCCGCCAGCGTACCGACCGGGCGACCGGCGCGGTATCGCCCCGGGCCGGTCCCGCCGGCCGCGATACTGGCCGCGGGAGCGCCGGCCACGAGGAGGTACCTGGTGAACTCCGCTGACGGTGCGGCCGTGGTGGTCGGGGTGGACGGCTCCGAGCCGGCGACCCGGGCCGTGCTCCTGGCCGCCCGGGAGGCCACCCGCCGCAACCGGCCGCTGCGGGTGGTCCACGGATTCATCTGGCCGCTGCTGGGCGTACCGGTGGCCGCTCCGGCCGGGGCGCCGCCGCACGCCGGCCTGCGTCACCAGGCCGAGCAACTGGTCGCCGACGCGGTCAACGCGGCCCAGGCGCAGGAGCGCGGGCTGCGCATCACCGGCGAGATCATCGACGGGGAGGCGGCCGCCGTGCTGATCGGCGAGTCCCCCACCGCCGCGCTGATCGTGCTCGGCGACCGGGGTCTCGGCGGGTTCGCCTCGCTGGTGATCGGCTCGGTCGCGCTGCAGGTCACCGCGTACGCCGACTGCCCGGTGCTGGTGGCCCGGGGCGCCGCCCGCGACACCGGCCCGGTGGTGGCCGGGGTGGACGGCTCCG
The DNA here is from genome assembly GCF_017872985.1 of Micromonospora sp. HB375. Classification (NCBI taxonomy): domain Bacteria; kingdom Bacillati; phylum Actinomycetota; class Actinomycetes; order Micromonosporales; family Micromonosporaceae; genus Micromonospora; species Micromonospora sp. HB375. Next base: position 3,653,273 of record NZ_JAGGJO010000001.1, read on the forward strand.
CGCTGTCCCGCGCCGCCGTCGAGTTCGCCGCCGAAACGGCGTCCCACCGCGGCGCCCCGCTGCGTGTGCTGCACGCCCACCCGGGCGGCCGGTCGGCGCAGGCCGACGAGCAGGAGCGGGTCCTGGCCGAGTCGGTCGCCGGCGTCGCCGAGCGCTGGCCGGACGTGCCGATCAACCGGGAGGCGGTGCGGGCCCGCCCGGTCACAGCGCTGACCGAGGCGTCCCGGGACGCCCAACTGGTCGTGGTGGGCCGGCAAGGCCGCGGTGAGCTCAGCGGCTTGCTGCTCGGCTCGGTGAGCCAGGGGATCCTGCACCGCGCCGCGTGCCCGGTCGCTGTCGTCCGCGCCCCGGCCTGAGCGCACGGTTGGCCCCGGCCCGGGCGGGTAGACGGGTTCGTCAGCCGACGGCGACCCGAGGAGGCAGTGATGGCAGGACCCCGTCCGGGCAGCAACGCGTACGACAAGCAACGGGCACGGCTGCGCGACCTCGTCGAGCAGTCCGGGCGCGCCACCGACAAGGAGGCCAACCAGGTCGCCAACCGGATCCTGCAGGACGACCGTGGGCAACGCGGCGTGGTCCGGGGCGAACGGACCTACGGCCCCAAGGGCAACCGGGAACCGGGTGACCCGAAGTGAGAGCGGCATCCGCCGTCGACGGCGCCATCGCGGGCGCCGTCGGCAGCGCCGTGCTCAACGCGGTCTCCTACCTCGACATGGCGCTGCGGGCGCGGCCGGCGAGCAGCACCCCGGAGTCGGTGGCCGGACGGCTGGCCGACGTCACGCACGTCGACCTGGGCCCCGGCGACGAGGCGGCGAACCGCCGTTCCGGTCTGGGGCCACTGCTCGGGTACGCCACAGGCATCGCCGCGGGGGCCGCGTTCGGTCTGCTCGCCGGACAACGGCGGATCCCGTTGCCGCTGGCCACGGTGCTGCTCGGCGGTGGGGTGATGGCCACCTCGGACGGCTCGATGACGGTGCTGGGCGTGACCGACCCGCGTACCTGGCGGCGCGCCGACTGGGTCTCCGACCTGATCCCGCACCTGGCGTACGGGCTGTCGGCCGCAGCCACCTGGCGGCGGCTGCGGCCGGCGTCGGCTCGCGGTTAGCTCTCGTCGTCGGCAACCGGCTCACCGGCCGGACCGTACGGCGACACCTGACCCTTCGGAACGGGCCGTCCCGCGTCGGCGTTCGACGTGCCCCGGCTCCGCGAACGGCCGCCCGCCTGGGTGGCCGTCTTGCGGCTGTCCTGGCTGGTGGCGCCGAGATCGTTCCGGCGCAGTTCCTCCTGCTGCGGCTTGACCACGGCTCTCTCCTTCCCGGTGGGGCGCACGGCCGTCGGCCGCGCACCAGACAGGCGTACCCGTCGCCGCCCGGCGCATTCCGGATCGGCGCGGGGGTCTGGCCGGGGCCGGGACGGGTAAGCCGGATGGATGCCAGACGATCGCAACGTCGCGCGCGCTCTGCTGGACCGGCAGTCCCGCACGTACGCGGAGGAGGCGGGGATCACCCTCGCCGACCGGCCCGGCCCGCTCTACCAGCTGCTGGTGCTCACCACGCTGCTGAGCACCCGGATCCGGGCGTCGGTGGCGGTGGCCGCCGCCCGGGAGCTGTTCGCCGCCGGTTACCGCACCCCGCAGACGATGGAGGCGGCGAGCTGGCAGGACCGGGTCGACGCGCTGGGCCGGGGCCACTACCGGCGCTACGACGAGCGGACCGCGACCATGCTCGGCACCGGCGCCCGGCTCTGCCTGGACCGCTGGCACGGCGACCTGCGCCGGCTGCACCAGGAAGCCGGCGCCGACCGGGCCGCGCTGCGCCGGTTTCTCACCGAGTTCCCCGGCATCGGCCCCACCGGGGCGGACATCTTCCTGCGCGAGGCGCAGTCGGTGTGGCCGGACGTGCGCCCGTACGCCGACCGGCGCACGCTGGCCGGGGCGAAACGGCTGGGCCTGCCGGCGAGCCCCGGCGACCTGGTCGGGCTGGTCGGCGAGGCCGACTTCGGGCGGCTGGCGTCGGCGCTGGTGCGGGTGGCGCTGGGCGAGGAGTCGGCCGGCGAGGTGAGCCGCAGCGCCGCCACGGCGCGCTGAGAGCGCTACTTGGCCGGCCCGGGCTTGGTCAGGTTCCAGGCCAGCAGCGCGGCGAGCAGCGCGAGCAGCACCACACCGCCGGAGACGCCGCCCTCCCCGCCGCTGTCGCGGCTTCCCGAGAAGCCGAAGTAGATCACGGCCAGTCCGGCCAGCACGGTGATGAACGTACGCAGTCCCCTGTCCTTCACGCCCGCACCGTACGACCGGCGGCGCCGCCCGGGGCGGGGATCGGGCGGCCGTCCCCCGTCCGGGTGTCAGTCCGTCTCCAGGTCGTCCAGGGAGATCGCGTGGGTCATCAGCCAGCGGGCCAGCGCGGCCATCCCGAACAGCCACAGCGGCGCCGACTCGGTGGGGCCGTTCGTGGCGTAGATGGCGAACCTCAGGTCCGGTGCGCGGTACGCCTCGATCCGCCACTTGTGGTTCTTGTCCCGCCAGACCGCGGAAGGGTCCATGGCGTCACGGTAGGTGACCGGAGCGGGCGGGCGACGCCTGTTGCGTCAGCCCGGCGGGCGGAGCACCTCGCGGGCGTCGTCGGGCAGCCGCCGGGTGGCGCCGCGCCGGTCCAGCAGCTCCAGCAGCGGCACCGCCACCCGGCGGGTGGTGCCGAGCGCCTGCCGGGCGGCGCTGAGCGTGAACGGCTGCGGCAGCCCGGCCAGCACGCGTACCGCGTCGTCCGGGGCGCCGGGGAGCAGCACCACGTTCTCGGCGAGCTTCAGCAGCGCGCCGGCCCGGACGGCGGCGCCGATCTCGCGGGGGCCGAGCCCGAGGTCGGCCAGGTGGTGCGCCTCGGGCGCCTGGAACGGTCGGTCGCCGTACTCGGCCCGGACCCGGTCCACCGCCCGCGCCACCGGATCGGGCAGCGTGTGCTGCCCGGCGGCGGTGACCAGGCCGTCGCGCAGCCGCAGCGGCGGGCGCAGCAGCGCCGTGACCAGCGCGCGGTCGGGCAGGTCGAGCCGGTGCCGCAGCACGTCGACCGGTACGCCCGCGGCGAGCGGATGCTCGGCGGTGTACCGGGTCACCTCCTCGGTGAGGCGGCGGCCCAGGTCCCGCCAGTGCTCCGGGTCGGCCAGCCACTGCCCGGCCACCGGCGTCGCGGTCGGCGGCACGCCCATCCGGGTCAGGTCCCCGGCCCGGATCAGCAGCCGCCGGCGCAGCTCCCCGTGCAGGTCCGGGCGCCCGTCCAGCCCGGCGAGCACGGCCGCGCGGGCCGCTGCCGCGCCCCGGCGGCGCAGCGGCGGCGGGTCCACGTCCAGCACCGTGACGCCACCGCAGACGTGGTGCCGGCCGGGGTCACGCAGCAGCGCCCGGTCCCCGATGAGCAGCGGCAGCGGCCGGGCCAGGCGCAGCCGGACCGTGTCCGGGCCCAGCGGCCGGACCCGGGCAGGCACCGCCGCCGAGCCGGCGTGCAGCATGAGCGTGGCCGGCAGGTCGGCGGCCGGGTCGCCGGACAGGCGCACGTCGAGCAGGTCGGTACGCCCGAACCGGCCGGGTGTGAGCAGCGCGTCGCCGCGCCCGACGCGGTCCCGGGGCAGGCCGCGCAGGTTCACCGCGACCCGGGCCACCGCCTCGACGGCGGTGTGCGCGGCGCCGAGGGAGTGCAGTCCGCGTACCCGCACCGCCTCGCCGGTGCCGGCCAGCTCCAGTTCGTCGCCGACGCGCAGCCGGCCGCCGCCGAGCGTGCCGGTGACCACGGTGCCGCTGCCGCGTACCGTGAACGCGCGGTCCACCCAGAGCCGCACCGGCGCGTCAGCGGCCGGGTCGGGCAGCCGGGCGGTCAGGCGGTCCAGGGCGGCGCGCAGCTCGGGCAGTCCGGCGCCGGTGACCGCGGAGACCGGCACCGCCTCCACCTCGCCCAGCGACGTCGCGGCGATCTCCGTGCGGGCCCGCGCCGTCGCCGGCCCTGGGTCGGCGAGGTCCGCGCGGGTCACCGCCAGCAGCCCGTACGACACACCCAGCGCGTCCAGCGCGGCCAGGTGCTCGGCGGACTGCGGCATCCAGCCCTCGTCGGCGGCCACCACGATCAGCGCGGCCGGGACCGGGCCGACACCGGCGAGCATGTTCGGCACGAACCGCTCGTGCCCCGGTACGTCGACGAAGGCGACGGTGCCGCCGGAGGGCAGCGTGGTCCAGGCGAAGCCGAGGTCGATGGTCATGCCCCGGCGGCGTTCCTCCGCCCACCGGTCCGGTTCCATCCCGGTCAGCGCCCGCACCAGCGTCGACTTGCCGTGGTCGACGTGCCCGGCGGTGGCCACCACCCACATGCCGGTCAGTCCTCCACGCTCAGCACGGCCACGCGGACCCGGTCGTCGGCGCCCTCCGGCACGGCGCGCAGGTCCAGCAGGAGCCGGCCCTGCAGCACCCGTCCGAGGACCGCCGGGTCGCCGGCGCGCAGCGGCTCGGCGTACCGCTCGGGCAGGCTCAGCGCCCACGAGTCCAGCTCCACGCCGGGCGCCCCGCCGCCGCCGACGACTGCCGCGCTGGGCACCACCTCGGCCTTGCAGCCGTCCGCACCGAGCCGGTCCCGCAGCCGTTCCACCCGCTCCCGCAGCCGGGCCGGGTCGGCGTGCAGCGCGTCGCGGGTGGGCGTGGTCGGGGCGTACAGGGTGGCGGCGAGCGCGGCGAGGGTGAGCTTGTCGACGCGCAGCGCCCGCGCGAGGGGGTGCCGGCGCAGCCGGTGCACCAGGTCGGCGTCGCCGAGCAGCAGACCGGCCTGCGGGCCGCCGAGCAGCTTGTCGCCGCTGGCGGTGACCAGGTGCGCGCCCGCGCGCAGCGTGGTGGCGGCGTCCGGCTCGTCGGGCAGCAGCGGGTCGGGCGCGAGCAGGCCCGACCCGATGTCGACCACCACCGGTACGCCGAGCGTGGCCAGCTCGGCGACCGGCACCGCCGAGGTGAAGCCGGTGACCACGAAGTTCGACGGGTGCACCTTCAGCACGAACCCGGTGTGCTCGCCGATCGCGGCTTCGTAGTCGGCGCGCGTGGTGCGGTTGGTGGTGCCCACCTCGCGCAGCCGCGCGCCGGTGCTGGCCAGCAGGTCGGGCAGGCGGAACCCGTCGCCGATCTCGACCAGCTCACCGCGGCTGACCACGATCTCCCGGCCGGCGGCGAGCGCGGTGGCGGCAAGTGCCAGCGCCGCCGCGCCGTTGTTCACCACGTGCACCGCCCCGGCGTCGGGCACCGCGGCGGCGAGCGCGTCCAGCGCCTCCCGGCCGCGCCGGGCCCGTCGGCCGGTCCGCAGGTCCAGCTCCACGTCGGTGTGCCCAGCGGCGGCGACCAGGGCGTCCACGGCGGACGGGGCGAGCGGGGCACGGCCCAGGTTGGTGTGCAGCACGACGCCGGTGGCGTTGAGCACCGCGCGTGGCGTACGGCCGGGCAGGTCGGCGAGCGCCGCGTCGCGTACCTGCTCGGGGGTCAGCTCGCCGCGGCGGGCGCGGTCCTGCGCGCGGACGATCGCGGCCTTGACCCGGTCGCGGCCGAGCGTCGCGGCGGCGGCGGCCAGCGCGGGATCGGCGAGCAGCGCGTCGGTGCGCGGCACCCGCCGTCGCGGGTCGACCTCACGCATCGCGCACTCCCGGGAACGGTTTGGCGGAGACGGACGGGAATCGAACCCGCCTGGCCCGGGTCCCGGACCACACCGGTTTTGAAGACCGGGAGGGGCACCAGCCGCCTGAACGCCTCCACGCAGCAGTCAACCACAGCGGACGGGAGGCCGCCCGGGGAGGTGTCAGACCTGGTCGGCGGCCCGCCGGTCGGCGCGTTCGCGCTGCGGCACCACCGTGTACCGCGGATCGCGTGCCGAGGCGACGCCGCCGTGGAAGATCCCGAACCGGGTGCACACCGACGCGGCGATCAGCGCGCCGCCGGACAGCGCGGACAGCACCCGGCTGCGGCGACCGACCAGCGCGCCGACCACACCGGCGGCGGTCAGCGCGCGGCCCGCGCGCAGCAGCTTGCCGGGTGTGCCCTGCGTGTAGGGCTCGCTGAGCAGCCCGAGCCGGTTCTCCACCCGGTGCGAACCCCACAGCTCCATCGCCGCGCCCGCGACCGCGAGGCGCCGCGCCGGACCGGCCTGGGCGCAGGGCGCGGCCACCAGCCCGACACCGGCGCCGCTGGCCAGCGCGCTGCCCGCGAAGATGGCCGGCAGTTCCGGGTACGCCTCGTGCCACGACGGCACCGCCGTGTCCGCCAGCAGCACCCCGGTGTACGTGGCCAGCGCGGGCGCGGTGACGGCGGCGACCACACCGGCGGTGTGCCCGGCCGGGGGCAGCAGCCGGCGGCCGAGCCCCAGCACGCCGCGCTCGGGCAGCAGCGGCGCCGCCTCGGCGATCGCGGCGAGCCCGGCGGCCGGGCCGAACACGCTGAGGATCCAGGTGCCCACCGACATCGGCGAGGTCACCTTCGCCACCCGCAGCATGTGGTGGAACCGGGACGGCCGGCCCAGGTCGTTGACCAGGAAGTACGTGCTCGCGCCCACCGCCGCCAGGGCGGTGACCCGGCCGGCGCGGCGCAGCGGCGGCCGGCCGGTGAGCTGCCCGCCCGCGGCCAGCAGCGACGAGCCGGCGGCGAGACCGCCGGTGAACAGGTACGCGGCGATGTCCCACCGCCACACCGGCGGCTTGAGGACGGGCCGGCCGTAGTAGGAGGTGAACTCGGCCGGCGGGACGTTGAGCTGCTCACCACCACCCTTGCCGCGCCGGCGCGGGGCCGCGTCGCGGGGCGGGTGCGGGGCCAGCCGCGCGTCGCGGGAACCCGCGTCGGTGCGTCCCACGCCGGGACCGGCCGCGGTGGCCCGGCTGCCGTTCTCCCGCTCGGCGGCGCCGCGGTCCTCCGGTCCCGTGGACAGGCGCTCGCGGAAGCGGCGGAACAGGTCACCGACCGGGCGGTCCGGGCTCACGACGATCCTCCGACGAACGCGGCGACGGCAGCCGCCGCCATGGCCAGCGCGGCGAACCCGGCCCGCTTCCACATCTTCGGCAGGTCCCGGGTGGTGACCACCGGGTCCGGCGGCAGCCCGTACACCTCCGGCTCGTCGAGCAGCAGGAAGAACGCGCCGTCGCCGCCCACGCCGTCGGTCGGGTCGTGGCCGTACAGGCGCGCCTCCGGCACGCCCCGCTCGTGCAGCGCGGCGACCCGCGTGGCGGCCCGTTCCCGCAGCTCGTCGAGCGGGCCGTACTGGATCGACTCGGTCGGGCACGCCTGCGCGCAGGCGGGCGTCATGCCCGCGCCGATCCGGTCGTAGCACAGCGTGCACTTCCACGCCCGGCCATCGCCCTTGCGCTGGTCGATCACGCCGTACGGGCAGGCGGAGATGCAGTAGCCGCAGCCGTTGCAGATGTCCTCCTGCACCACCACCGTGCCGAACTCGGTGCGGAACAACGAACCGGTCGGGCACACGTCCAGGCAGGCCGCGTGCGTGCAGTGCTTGCACACGTCGGACATCATCAGCCAGCGGAAGTCGGTGCGGGTCTCCGCGCCGCTGTCCCGCCCGGGCGGCTGCGCGCCGGGCATGCCGAGGAACTCCGGACCGGCCGCCATCCGTGCCGCCGCCTCCGGCCGCCCCGGCGGCAGACCGGGGTTCGTGCCGGTGTCGGGGGCCGTGCCCGCGCCGACCGCCGCGGACGCGGGGCTGGTCGCCGGGCCGGTCGGGTCACCGGCGAACGCCGGCGTACGGTGCCCGGCCGGGCGGGGCTGCTCGATGAACGCCACGTGCCGCCACGAGTTCGCGGTCAGCGCGCCGGTGTTGTCGTACGACATGCCGAGCAGGTCGAACCCGGAGTCCGGGACGCCGTTCCACTCCTTGCAGGCCACCTCGCACGCCTTGCAGCCGATGCAGACGCTGGTGTCGGTGAAGAAGCCCATCCGGGGCGGCGCTTCGACCCAGCCCGCGTCGGGGGCCGGGTCCAGCGGACCGTACAGGCTGTTGGCGTCAGGCATGCGGCTCCCCGTCCTGGTGCGCGGCGGGCGACTGCTCGTCGGTGCTGCCGGCGGCGTCGTCCCCGCCGGCCGCGTCGGTGGTCACCAGCGGGATCTTCCGGTCCGGCGTCATCCCGGCCCGCCGCTGGTAGTCGCCGACCAGGTCCAGCAGCGGCGGACCGGTGGGACGACGGCCGGGCCGGATGTCGCAGGTGCCGACCTTGCTCTCCTGGATGAGCACGTTCGGGTCCAGCGTGATGCCGAACAGGTCGTTCGCCGAGTCGCCGGTGACCAGACCCTCGGTGCCGAAGTGGTACGGCAGCCACACCTGGTGGATGATCCGCCCGTCCACCCGCAGCGGAGTGAGCCGATCGGTGACCAGCACCCGCGCCTCGATCACCGCGCGGCCGCTGATCAGGTGCGCCCAGCCCAGGTGCGCCAGCCCGACCTCGCCGGCCAGTTCCGGGGACACCTCGACGAACATCTCCGGCTGCAGCTCGGCCAGGCGCGGCACGGTACGGCTCATCCCACCGGCGGTGTGGTGCTCGGTGAGGCGGCTGACCGTGAACACGTACGGGAAGACCTGGCTGTGCGGCTCCGGCGGACTCGGGTTCATCCGGTTGATCGGGTGCTCGTAGATCTTGCGGGTCGGGTTGGCCTGCTGACCGTAGAGCGGGTTGCGCATCGGCGACTCGGCCGGCTCGTAGTGCGTCGGCAGCGGGCCGTCCAGGACGCCGCTCGGCGCGTACAGCCACGCCTTGCCGTCGCCCTGCATGACGAACGGGTCGTCACCGGCGAGCGCGGCCGGCCCGGAGGCGCCCTCCGGCGGCCGGTACGACGGCGGCTTCGTCTTCTCGAAGTCCGGCACGTCGTAGCCGGTCCACTCGCCGGCATCCGGGTCCCACCAGACGTACTTCTTGCGCTCGCTCCACGGCCGGCCCTCGGGGTCGGCGGAGGCGCGGTTGTAGAGCGTGCGGCGGTTCGCCGGCCACGCCCAGCCCCACTCGGCGGCCACCCAGTCCTGCTCGTGGCGGGACCGGCGGCGGGCCGCCTGGTTCACCCCGTCGGCGTAGACGCCGGAGTAGATCCAGCAGCCGATCGCCGTCGAGCCGTCGTCGCGGGCCTCGCCGAACGCGTTCAGTGGGCGGCCGGTCGCCACCTCGTACCCGTTGATCTCCTTGAGCACCGCCTCGGCGCTCGGCTCCGCGTGCGGACCGTGCGTGGGGTAGTCCCAGGCCAGGTCCAGCAGCGCCCGGTCGCGGCGCTCGGTGGAGCCGGCCAGCTTCTCCCGCAGCACGCGGCCGAGGTGGTAGAAGAACCACAGCTCGGAGCGGGCGTCGCCCGGCGGGTCGACGGCCTTCTCCCGCCACTGCAGCAGCCGCTGCGTCTGGGTGAACGTGCCCTCCTTCTCCACGTGCGAGGCCGCCGGCAGGAAGAACACCTCGGTACGGCACTCCTCCGGCACGATCTCACCGGTGGCGACCTCCGGGCCGTTCTTCCAGAACGTGGCGCTCTCGATCATGAACAGGTCGCGGACCACGAGCCAGTCGAGGTTGGCCATGCCGAGGCGCTGGGCACGGCCGTGCGCCGAGCCGACCGCCGGGTTCTGGCCGAGCAGGAAATAGCCCTTCACCTTGCCGTCGATCATGTTCAGGACCTGCTGGTACGTGCCGTGGTCGCCGGTCATCCGGGGCATGTAGCCGTAGCAGAAGTCGTTCTCCGGCGTCGCCGCGTCACCCCAGTACGCCTTGAGCAGGCTCGCCGCGAACGCCCGCGAGTTGCCCCAGAAGCCCTTCTGCCCCGGGTGCCGGATGCTGTCCACCCACCTGTCGAACGTCGGGTGGTCGGCGTGGTGCGGCATCGGCAGGTAGCCGGGCAGCAGGTTGAACAGCGTCGGGATGTCGGTGGAGCCCTGGATGCTGGCGTGACCGCGCAGCGCCAGGATGCCACCGCCCGGACGGCCCATGTTGCCCAGCAGCGTCTGGATGATCGAGCCGGTGCGGATGTACTGCACGCCCACGCTGTGCTGCGTCCAGCCGACCGAGTAGACGAGCGCGCCGGTGCGCTCCCGCCCCGAGTTCTCCGTCCAGGCACGCGCCAGCTCGAGGAACTTCTCCTCCGGGATGCCGCACACGCGGGCCACCATCTCCGGCGTGTAGCGGGAGAAGTGCCGCTTCAGGATCTGGTAAACGCAGCGCGGATGCTGCAACGTCTCGTCCCGCGGGGCCTGCGCCGGCACCGGCTCGCCGTGCGACTCGTGCTCCAGCCCGGAAGCCGAGTCACGCTCCTTGCCGGTACCCCGGATCTTGGCGTTGTCCTCCTGGCCCTCGTACTGCCAGCTGGCGTGGTCGTAGGAGCCGGTGTCCGGGTTGTAGCCGGAGAACAGGCCGTCCAGGTCCTCGGTGTCGGCGAACCGCTCGCTGACGATGTTGGCCGCGTTGGTGTACGCCAGCACGTACTCCCGGAAGTCCAGCTCGTTGTCCAGGATGTAGCGCACCACGCCGCCGAGCAGCGCGATGTCCGTGCCCGCCCGGATCGGCAGGTACGTGTCGGCGAGCGCGCTGGTGCGAGTGAACCGCGGGTCGACGTGGAAGACCTTCGCGCCGCGCTTCTTCGCCTCCATCACCCACTGGAAACCCACCGGGTGGGCCTCGGCCATGTTCGAGCCCTGGATGATGATGACGTCAGCGTTGGCGAGATCCTGCTGGAAGTCCGTGGCGCCGCCGCGACCGAAGCTGGTCCCCAGACCGGGGACGGTGGCGGAGTGTCAAATACGGGCCTGGTTCTCGATCTGGAGTGCCCCCATCGCGGTGAACAGCTTCTTGATGAGGTAGTTCTCCTCGTTGTCCAGCGTCGCGCCGCCGAGGCTGGAGATGCCGAGCGTCCGGTTCAGCGGACGACCTTCGTCGTCGACGTCCTCCCAGGTCTCCGCGCGGGCGGCGAGGATCCGGTCGGCGATCATGTCGAGCGCGACGTCGAGGTCCAGGTCTTCCCACTCGGTCGCGTACGGCCGGCGGTAGCGGACCTTCGTCTGGCGCAGCGGGCTGGTGACCAGGCTCTTGCTGGCCGAGCCCTTCGGGCAGAGCCGGCCGCGCGAGATCGGGCTGTCCGGGTCGCCCTCGATCTGGGTGACCTTGCCGTCGGAGTGGAAGACGCGCTGCCCGCAGCCGACCGCGCAGTACGGGCAGACCGAGCGGGCCATGCCGTCGGCGGTCTCGGTGCGGGCGGTCAGCGCGGCGGAGCGCGCCGACTGGGCGGCGGCGCCGCGACCGAGCGGATCGGTGCCGGTGAGTTGCCGGTAGACCGGCCACCCCTGGATGAAGGTCTTCAGACCCACCCGGGCACCCCCTCCGCGTCGAGAACGGCTCTCACCTCTTCCTTCTCACCCTAGGCCAGCCGCCGGAGGCGTGCGAGTCGAGCCCACAGACAGAGCCGCCCCGGCCATTCGGCCGGGGCGGCTCTGGGCGTCGGTGTGCATGTCGCCTCTCGGCGAGTGGCGCGACGCGGCTCCAGCCGAACGGTATTCCGCGAAGGCAATTTAGGTGAGGCCCGGGGACACTGGACACACCGACGCTCTGCACAACGGTACCGGGGTCACGGTTCTTCCGCTCGTTCCTCGTGACCCCGGTCACCGCCGGGTCAGCTGTTCCAGTGCTCGGCGACCAGGTCGGCGGCCTGCTGCTCCCACTGGGCGTAGTGGTCGGGGTACGCGCTGACCTGGACGGTCTGGGCGGCGACGGTCAGGGGCATGTCGCGCCAGCCGTCGACCTGCTTCAGACCCTTCAGGAACGCGGTGGTGGAGTACTCGGGGTCGGTGATCTGCTCGACCGTGCCCCAGCCGCTGGAGGGGCGCTGCTGGAACAGGCCCTGCGAGTCGTGGTCGTTACGGTCACCGAGGTGGCCGAGGTTCTCCAGCTTCGACTCCTGCAGGGCGGTGGCGATGGACACGACCGCGGCACGCTCGTCCATGCCGGCCTTCTTCGTGGCGGCGATGATGGCCTTGACGTTGGCGGTCTGCTCGTCGTCGAGGTCGATGTGGGACTGGGTGCCCTGCACGCCGTGCGGGATCAGCGCGGCGCTGTCCAGCTTCGCGGCGGCCTGGGTGGTGGTGACCGCGGCGGCGTCGCGGGTGGTGGGGGTGCTGGTGTCGTGGTTGAGGGGGCCGGCGGCGAGGCCACCGGCGACGGTCAGACCGGCGATACCGAGGATGCTCTTACGCAGGATCGTGTTCATGAGGGGGCTCCATTCGGGGGTCGACGCACCCGGGGGCGAGTGCGTGGGCACCGTCAGGCGCTCAAAAAGTCTTCGGGGGGATCCGGCTCGCTGCCCGTGGCTGCGGGGGCCGGAGACATGTCCAACGACCGCCGCCCCGGGATCATTCCGGGGGGCGCCGGGGGACGCTGCTGCGGTCGTTCACCAGGTATAACGCCCCCGCCCCGCCACCGATTCCGCCACCCGGGTGTCCCCGACCACCCCGAAACCAGACACCCACCCCACCCGACACCCCGGCTCACCCTCCCGTGACCCGGAAGCGTCGATCATGAGGTTGACGGCACCTCGTGTCCGTTTTGTCGCCGCCAACCTCATGATCGATCAGGCCTCGAGTGAACGGCCTGCGGCGGAGAGATCTTGGTACGAAACCGCCCTTCCGGGGGCGCCCTCGTACCAAGATCTCGGATGCCGGCGGCAGGCCGCCGAACCGCTGTCGCCGAAGTCATTGATCAAGGAGTTTGGGTCACCCGTGAGGCCTGAGGCAGACACAAACTCCTTGATCAACGGGCTGGGGTGGGCCCGCCCGACGCGACAAGGGCGGGAAGGGAGGGGGGTGATGGGCCGGGTTGGCGTTACCCTGATGCCATGTCGGCCACCGCGCACGCGTACCTCGCCCGGCCCGGGCGACCCGCCGTGGTGGCGCGCACCCTGGACGAGCTGACCGGCCCCACCACCGGCATCGTCGAACTGCCGGTACGCCTCATGTGGAGCAGCGAGCGCGCGTTCGACCTGGCCGACCCGGACGAACTGCTCTGGATGTACGAAAACGTGCTGCGCGAGACGACCCGGGTGGAGGATCTGCGCGAGCTGATCCACGGGGGCACGTTGCGCCGGTTGTGGCCGCTGTTGAACCTGCCCCGGGGCGTACGCCTGGCCTGGGAGGGCCGGCACCGGAGCCTGCGCCCGGCGTGACCCATCCGCACGACTTCTACCGGGAGGTGGCCCGGGTGGCGCTGGCCGCCGCCGGCCCGCACCGGTTCGTGCTCGGCGGCGGTGTCGCCTGGGCCGCGCACGGCCTGGTCACCCGCCCCACCGAGGACGTCGACCTGTTCGCCGACGTGGAGGGCGCCGCCGCGGCCGCGGCCGACGGGGTACGCGCGGCGCTGGAACGGGCCGGCTACCAGGTGGCCGAGGCGGATCCGGGCGGCCTGGGCGAGGTGTTCGACGGCTTCGACCGGGACCTGCGGGACTTCGTGGTGAGCCGGGACGGCCGGCAGATCCGCCTCAGCCTGGCCCGCCTGGACCGGCACCGCAGCCCGGTGGTGATGGACTTCGGCCCGGTGATGGACGTGCGGGACCTGATCGCCAACAAGACCGCCGCGCTGGTGAACCGGCGGGAGGTACGCGACTACATCGACGTGTCCGCCGCGCTGGACCGGTACACGGTCGCGGAGCTGCTGGAGCTGGCCCGGCAGGTGGACCCGGCGCTGGACGACGAGGACGTGCGCGCCGCCGGCCGCTACCTGGACGGGCTGGCCGACCGGCGGTTCACCCGCTACGGCCTGGACGCGCCGCGCATCGCCGAGGTGCGCCGCCGGATGGCCGTCTGGCCCCGCTGAGCAACGGAACCAGACGACCCCGCCGCGCCGCGCCGGACGGACAGACGCCCGAGTCGCGCCGGACCAGACGACCGAGCCGGGACAAGCCGGACCGGCCGGATGGGCGAGCCGGGACCAGAGACGCAGCCGGACCGGACGCTCACTTCGTCGGGCGGCCGCCCGTGACGCCGAGGATCTCGCCGGTGACGTAGCTGGACTCCTGGGAGGCGAAGTAGACGTACGCGGGCGCCAGCTCGGCCGGCTGACCGGGACGGCCCAGCGGCGTGTCGGTGCCGAACTGCTTCACCTTCTCCTCCGGCATGGTGGCCGGGATCAGCGGCGTCCAGATCGGACCGGGCGCGACCGCGTTGACCCGGATGCCCCGCTCGGCGAGGTTCTGCGCGAGCGCCTTGGTGAAGTTCGCGATGGCGGCCTTGGTGGTGGCGTAGTCGAGCAGCTGCGGCGACGGGTCGAACGCCTGGATCGACGACGTGTTGATGATCGTCGAGCCTTCCTTCATGTGCGGCACGGCGAACTTGCAGAGCCAGAACATGGCGTACACGTTGGTCTTGAACACCCGGTCGAACTGCTCGGTGGTGATGTCGAGCAGGCCGTTGTCCTGCGACATCTGGTACGCCGCGTTGTTGACCAGGATGTCGACGCCGCCGAGGTCGCGCATCGCCTGGTCGACGAGGGCACGGCAGTTGGCCTCCTCGCGCAGGTCGCACCGGACCGCGACGCCGGTGCGCCCGGCCTGCTCGATCAGGGCGACCGTCTCCCGGGCGTCCTTCTCCTCCTCGTCGGCGAGGTAGGTGACGAGCACGTCGGCGCCCTCGCGGGCGAAGGCGATCGCCACGGCCCGCCCGATGCCGGAGTCGCCGCCGGTGATGATCGCGCGCTTGCCGGTGAGCCGGTCGCTGCCCCGGTACGACTGCTCGCCGTGGTCGGGCTTCGGCCCCATCTCCTGCTCGTTGCCGGGCGGCGTCTGCTGTTGCGACGGCTGTCCCTCACGCTGTCCGTACTGCTCGGCCGGGTGCTGCTGGGTGAACTGGTCCTCGCTCATGTCTGCGCCCCTACCCCGGTGACCGGAGGGGAAACAGCAGCACCGTGACCGTAGGGGAAACAAAACGGGCCGGTGTGGCGCACGCGACATGTGGTGGTTATGGTGCGCAACGGCGCCCACGAGGCGCGTACCCCCCATTGGAAAGGCACCTCATGACTTCCTCCTCCGGCGCCTCCCGGCGCCAGGTGCTGGCCGTCGCGGCCGCCGCCGCGACCGCTCCCCTGCTGGCCGGCGCGCCCGCCGAGGCGAAGCCGAAGCAGCCGAAGACCTGGGACCTGACGATCCTCGGCACGTCCGACACCCACGGCAACGTCTACAACTGGGACTACTACAAGGACGCGGAGTTCGACGACAGCAAGCAGAACGACGTCGGCGTCGCGAAGCTCGCCACCCTGGTCAACCAGATCCGCGCCGAGCGCAAGGGCAGGGCCACGCTGGTCCTCGACGCCGGCGACACCATCCAGGGCACGCCGCTGGCCACGTACTACGCCAAGCAGGAGCCGATCACCAGCACCGGTGAGACGCACCCGATGGCCCGCGCCATGAACATCCTCAAGTACGACGCGGTGACGCTCGGCAACCACGAGTTCAACTACGGCCTGCCGCTGCTGGCCACCTGGATCGAGCAGCTCGGCTTCCCGGCCCTGGCCGCGAACGCGCTCAACGCGAAGACCGGCAAGCCGGCGTTCCTCCCGTACGTGATCAAGGAGGTCAAGCTCGGCGGGCACGGCGCGCCGAAGCTGCGCGTGGGCATCCTCGGCCTGACCAACCCCGGCGTGGCCATCTGGGACAAGGGCAACGTCGAGGGCCGCCTCGTCTTCGCCGACATGGTCGCCACCGCCGCGAAGTGGGTGCCGGAGATGCGCCGCCGCGGCGCCGACCTGGTCGTCATCTCGGCGCACGGCGGCGACAGCGGCACCTCCAGCTACGGCCCGGAGCTGCCGAACGAGAACCCGACCGCGCTGATCGCCGAGCAGGTCCCCGGCATCGACGCGATCCTGTTCGGCCACGCGCACAACGAGGTGCCGGAGAAGTTCGTCACCAACCTCACCACCGGCGAGCGGGTCCTCACCTCGGAGCCGTCGAAGTGGGGCCAGCGGCTGACCCGGATGGACTTCACGCTGACCCGGGACAAGGGTCGCTGGAAGGTCACCGCCAAGTCGGCCACCACGCTCAACACCAACACCGTGGTCGAGGACCCGGCGGTGCTCGCGGCCGTGCGCGGCCAGCACACCAAGACCGTCGAGTACGTCAACCGCGTCGTCGCGCAGTCCAGCGTGGAGCTGTCGGCCGCCGAGTCGCGGTACAAGGACACCCCGATCCTGGACTTCATCAACCACGTCCAGACCGAGGTGGTGACCGAGGCCCTGGCCGGCGGCGAGTACGCGGGCCTGCCGGTGCTGTCCATCGCCGCGCCGTTCAGCCGTACCGCGGTGTTCCCGCAGGGCGACGTGCGCATCCGCGACGTGGCGGGCCTCTACGTGTACGACAACACGCTGGAGGCGGTCGTGCTGACCGGCGCCGAGGTGAAGGCGTACCTGGAGTACTCGGCGAAGTACTTCGTCACGCTGCCGGCGGGCGCGCCGGTGAACCCGGAGACGATCAGCGACCCGGCGGTGCCGGACTACAACTACGACGTGTTCTCCGGCGTCGACTACGACATCGACATCGCCAAGCCGGTCGGCCAGCGGATCACCCGGCTGGTGCTGGCCGGCACCGACACCCCGGTCGCGGCGGACGCCCGGTTCGTGGTGGCGGTGAACAACTACCGGCGCAGCGGCGGCGGCAACTTCCCGGGCATCGTGAAGACCCAGGTCTACAACGCCCAGCAGGAGATCCGCCAGCTGCTCATCGACTGGGCGCAGGCCAAGGGCGTCATCGACCCGGCCGACTTCTTCGTACCCAACTGGAAGCTGGTGCGCGACGGCGTGCCGGTCTTCTGACCGTGCGGCGACGGGGTCCGGGCCGGTGCCCGGGCCCCGTCAGCCGCCCGCGCGCAGGTGCCACTCCGACTCCCCGCCGACAGGGTCCGGCCGGTCCGGCGGGGTCTCGGTCTCCACGGACCCCGTGAGGTCCTCCGGGCGTACCCGGGCCGGCAGTTCGCCGAAGCGGACGTGCCGCAGGAACGCGTACTCCTCGTCGGTGAACGACTCGGCCGGCTCACTCATGACCGCATTGTGCGCCCGCCCGTCCCGCCGGCGCATCAACCACCACGGCAGGGGTATGCCGCCGCGACGACCGTCGGCGACGAGGTGGAGGAGACATGCGCGCAGTACGGATGACAGCGCCCGGGGTGCTGGAGCACACGGAGGTGCCCACGCCCGAGGCCGGCCCCGGTGAGGTGCTGCTGCGCGTCGGCGCGGTCGGCGCCTGCCACTCCGACCTGCACATCCTCGACGCTCCGGCCGGCGTGTTCCCGATCCCGATGACCCTGGGGCACGAGATCGCCGGCACCGTCGACACGGTCGGCGCCGGGGTGGTCGGCTGGTCGCCCGGAGAACGGGCCGCGGTCTACGGGATCATCGGCTGCGGCCGGTGCCGTGCCTGCCTGCGGGGCGAGGAGAACCGCTGCCGGGTCACCCCGGTCGGCGGCGTCGGGCTCAGCCGCGACGGCGGGCTCGCCGAGTACGTCGTGGTTCCCGCGTCCCGGCTGCTGCCGGTCGGCGACATGGACCTGACCCAGGCCGCGCCGCTCACCGACGCCGGGCTGACGCCGTACCACGCGGTGGAGCTGGCCCGGCCCCGGCTGCGGCCCGGCACCACCTGCGTGGTGATCGGCATCGGCGGGCTGGGGCACATGGGGTTGCAGATCCTGCTCGCCACCACAGCGGTACGGATCGTCGCGGTGGACACCAGCGCCGCGGCGCTGGACCTGGCCGGGCGGCTCGGCGCGCACCACGTGGTGCAGGCCGGCCCGGACGCGGTGGAGAAGATCCGTGAGCTGGTCGGGCCGCCGCCGGACGGCGCGGACGTGGTGCTCGACTTCGTCGGCGCGCAGGCGACCCTGGACACCGCCCGGCAGGTCGTCGCCACCGGCGGTCAGCTGCTGCTGGTCGGCCTGGCCGGCGGTACGCTGCCGGTCCGGCCGGTCGCCGACGAACCGCCGCCCGTGCCGTTCGAGGCCGCTGTGGCGGTGCCGTTCTGGGGCACCCGGGCCGAACTGCACGAGGTGATCGCGCTGGCCCACGACGGCCGGCTGCACGCCGACGTGCAGACGTTCCCGCTCGCGGAGGCGCCGCAGGCGTACGAGGCGCTGCGCCGGGGCGACGTGCACGGGCGGGCGGTCATCGTCCCCTGACCGGGGGCGTTCAGCCGTGCTGGAAGACCGGGGCGAGCACCTCGGCCAGGCGTGCCTTGACCGCGTCGCGGTGCGGCTGCGGCAGCGCCGGGGCGTCCCGGCTCGGCCCGATGCCGGTGTCCAGCAGCACGTACAGCGCCCGCAGCGTCCGCATGCTGTTCGAGGCGTGCGCGGGTGTGGTGCCCCGGGGCAGCGCGGCGAAGCTCGCCGCGACCGGGTCCAGCCAGCCGAGCGCGTCGGCGCCTGACAGGCCGGGCCGGGCCAGCACCAGTGCGATCGCGCGGGCCAGCCGGTCGTCCTCCTGTGCGGCGAAGAGGTGCCCGGTCGGCGCGACGAGGCGGGCCGCGGCCAGGTCGAGCATGCTCGCCGGGTCGACCGACGGGTGGCGGCCGAACGTGGCCAGCAGGTCGGCGCCGTGGGCCACCGCGTGCAGCCAGCCGAGCGTCGCGTCGTACCCGCGCAGGTCGGTCTCGGCCAGGTACCAGGCGCGGAACGCGGCCGGCCAGGCCGGGTCGAGGTCACCCCGGCTGACGATCATGTCCAGCACCAGCGGCGCGAACGTGCGGGCCTGGATCTCCGGGTCGGTGAACCGCTCGGCCATGATCGCGCCCAGCTTCGCCCGGCGGCCGGCGTCGATCACGTCCCGGGCGATCCAGGTGCGCAGCACCACGTAGGGCGCGCCGTCCCGGACCGCCGGGTCGGGGTCGCGCAGCGCGGCGGCGAGTTCGGCGACGAGGTCGTCCAGGTCGCGGCCGTCCGGCACCGCGAAGTCGCGTCCGCAGACGAGATCCCAGTCGGTCACCGCGCCAGGTTAACCGGCCACGGCCCGCGCCCTCGCGGGCAGACGGTCGAGCACCGCGAGCCCGGCGCGTACCGGCCGCCGGTCGAGCATCTCGGCGAAGCTCGCCCGGCCCTGGCAGAACCGGACGAACATCCGCCAGCCGGGCGGGCTGGCGAGCATCGCGTGGAACACGTCGGGCCGCCGCTCGAACGTCTCCAGCAGCCGGTGCCCGGCGCGCATCTCCGGCGTCAGCCGCCGGCCGACCTCCCGGGCGTACGCGCCGAGGTCGCCGCCGGCCACCGCTTCCCCGGCCAGCCGGCCGGAGCGCAGCGCGTAGCTGATCCCCTCCCGGCTCCACGGCTCCAGCAGCCCGGCCGCGTCGCCTGCGACCACCACCCGCCCGTGGCGCAGCGGCGAGTCGTCGGCGCGGCAGCGGGTGAGGTGACCGGAGTCGTGCTCCGGCGTCACCCCGGACAGTCCGAGCCGGTCGGTGAAGTCGCGCAGGTAGGCGCGGGTACGGTCGCCGTCGCCCCGGGCCGAGATGACGCCCACGGTGAGCCGGTCGCCCTTGGGGAACACCCACGCGTAGGAGCCGGGCAGCGGCCCCCAGTCGAGCAGCACCCGGCCGCGCCAGCGTTCCCGTTCGGCACCGTCCACCGGCAGTTCCAGTTCCAGGCCGAGGTCGACCTGGCGGAAACGGACACCGACGTGGCGTGCCGTGACGCCGGAGGAGCCGTCCGCGCCGATGACGGCACGGGCGCGCACCACCTCGCCGTCGGCCAGACGCAGGCGTACCTCGTCGGGGTCCTGCTCGACCGCGCGGACCGCGACGCCCTCGCGGACCTGAGCCCCGGCGGCGACGGCGGCGGCGCGCAGCCGGTCGTCGAACTCCTCCCGGCGGATCATCGTGACCAGCGGCGACGGGTGCCGGCGGGTGAACGCGCGCCGCCCGTCGCGGGTGAACGTGATCCGGTCGACCCGGTCGTGGGCGGGCACCTCGAGGCGGTCGGCGACCTCGGCCAGCGAGGTGCCGATCAGGCCGCCGCCGCAGGTCTTGTACCGGGGGTGGGTGGCCCGCTCGACCACGAGCGTGCGGACGCCGGAGCGGGCCGCGGCATGCGCGGCGGAGAGTCCGGCGGGCCCACCGCCGACCACGACGAGATCCCAGATGATCACTGGTGCAGCCTAGGGCACCGCCGTGCCGCCCCGCCCGGCACGACAGTCGAACGGGTGAGCATCATCGCGGCCCGTCCGGGTAACCGCCGGTCGCCGGCCGTCCGCGGGTCGGACGGTCCACGCCGAGGAGGGAAGCGATGCCTCAGGTCCAGCTGTCTGCGGTCGAGGAACGGGTGTACCAGGCGGTGTCCGCGCTGGAGGTGCAGGGACACGTCCCCTACCCGGACCTGATCGCCCAGGAGACCGGGATGACCGAGGAGGAACTGCGCGAGCCGCTGCACTCGCTCACCGAGCGAGGGCTGCTGCACCGCGAGGACTCCCCGATGTCCGGCCTGGACTTCGGGCCGCGGTGGTGCGCGCGCCAGGTGGCGTGATCGGATCGTGCCGGACACCGGGTACGACGATCGGCGTCGCTGGCGCGCGCTGAGCGTCGGCCTGATCGCGGCGTTCATGACGCTGCTGGACGTCAGCATCGTCAACGTCGCGGTGCCGTCGATCGACCGGGCGCTGCACGCCACACCGAGCGACCTGCAGTGGGTGCTGTCCGGGTACGCGCTGACGTTCGGCCTGGTGCTGGTGCCGGCCGGGCGGTTCGGCGACGCGCGCGGGCGGCGTACCGCGTTCGTGGTCGGGGTGGGCCTGTTCACGCTGACCAGCGCGCTGGCCGGGCTGGCCCGCTCGCCGGAGTGGCTGGTGGTGGCCCGGCTCGTCCAGGGCGCCGCCGCCGGTGTGGTGAACCCTCAGGTCAGCGGCATGATCCAGGAGCTGTTCCGGGGCGCCGACCGGGGTCGCGCGTTCGGCCTGCTGGGCGCGACGATCGGTATCTCCACCGCCGTGGGGCCGCTGCTCGGCGGCCTGCTCATCCAGCTGGGCGGCGCGGAGCACGGCTGGCGGTGGGTGTTCTTCGTGAACATCCCGGTCGGGATCGTGGCGATGCTGCTCGGCTGGCGGCTGATGCCGACCCGGGCGACGAACCCCGCCGGGCGGGGCCGCCTCGATCCACTCGGCGTGCTGCTGCTCGGCGCCGGGGTGACGGTGATCCTGCTGCCGCTGGTGCAGCGGGAGCAGTGGCGGGGCCCGGGCAAGTGGTTGCTGATCCCGGTCGGCCTGCTGCTGCTCGCCGGGTTCGCGCTCTGGGAGCACCGGTACGCCCGGCGCGCCCAGCCGCTGTTCGACCTGCGGCTGTTCACGGTGCGCTCGTACACGCTCGGCGCGCTGATCGGCCTGATCTACTTCGCCGGGTTCACCGCGATCTTCTTCATCTTCACGCTCTACCTGCAGATGGGGCTCGGCTACAGCGCGCTCGTGGCCGGTCTGGCGATCACGCCGTTCGCGCTCGGTTCGGCGCTCGCCTCCGCGCTCGGCGGCCGGGTGGTCACCCGGTACGGCCGTCCGCTCGTCGCGATCGGGCTGCTGGCGGTGGTGGCCGGGCTGATCGCGACCGACCTGGTGCTGGCGGGCGGGCCGCACGACAACGTGCCGCTGCGGACCGCGCTGCCGCTGCTCGTCGCGGGGCTGGGCAGCGGCCTGGTGATCGCGCCGAACCAGACGCTCACGCTGTCCGAGGTGCCGGTGCCGATGGCCGGCAGCGGCGCGGGCATGCTGCAGACCGGGCAGCGCATCGGCTCGGCCGCCGGCATCGCCGCGGTGGGCGCGCTGTTCTTCTCCACGATCGCCGACGACCACGGCGACTGGGGTACGGCGTTCCGCCACTCACTGCTGCTCGCCGCCGGGATCATCGTGCTGGCGCTGGGTGCCGCCGTGGCGGACATCGTGGCCGGTCACCGACGCCCGGCGGGCCGCCCCTGATCGGCGCCGGGCAGCAGCACGGTGGTGAGCAGCCGCCGGGTGCGGCCGGGCCCGGGGCCGAGCGCGGCGTACTCGGCGAACAGCTCGCGGAACCGGGTGACGAACTCGGCGGTCTCGGCGTCGGTGGCGTGGAACGCGTTCTGCCGGTAGCCGGCCACGTCGCGGGCCAGGTCGGGGTCGCCGCGGTCGAGGTAGCCGTCGAAGTCGGCGAGCAGGCCCGCGACGAAGGTGAGGAACGCCTGGCGGTGCCGTTGCGGGCTCATGGCCCGGGCCTCGTCCGGGTCCACCGACGCGGCGGCCTCGTGGAGCCGGTAGCTGCGCTCGACCGCGCCGCGGGCCCGCCGCTCCCCGACCGTGTGCAGCACGCCGTTCTCGGCGAGCGTGGCGACCTGCCGGTAGAGCGTGGCCGGCGGCACGTCGCTCAGCTCGCTGCGCAGGTCGGCGGTGGTCAGCGTGCGGCCGCCCAGGAACGCCTGGACGATGCGCAGCCGGACCGGGTGCATCAGCAGCTCCACGGTGTCGAGTGCCACAGTCGCTCCCCTTTTTGTTATCGCCTCCGGTAATGTTCTCACCGACGATAACAGAACCGAGGAGCGCGCCGATGGCCACCATCGACATCACCCCCGACCGCATCGACGTCCGGCTCACCACCGCCGAGAAGATCTGGGCCCTGCGCGGCGACCTGTCGTTCCCCCGCTCCGCCGTCGCGGGCGCCGTCGTCGTGCCCGACGGGGCGCGCGCCACCCGCGGCATCCGGGCGCCCGGCCTCGGCGTGCCCCGCACGCGCAACGTCGGCACCTGGCGCGGCAGGGCCGGCAAGGAGTTCGTCAGCGTCCGCGGCGGCCAGCCGGCCGTCCGCATCACCCTCACCGGCCAGGCGTACGACTCCCTGCTCATCGGCGCCGACGACGCCTCCGCCCTGGCCGCGGCGGTGCTGCCGTGACGATCGACCGTCCGCTCGTCGTCGACTCGGGCGAGCAGCGGCTGTCCGGCACGCTCACGCTGCCCGACGGCGCCGGAGGGCACCCGGTGGCGCTGCTGCTGCCCGGCTCCGGGCCGATCAACCGCGACGGCGACCACCGCCGCCTGCCACTGGGCATCCAGCGGCACCTGGCCGCAGCGCTCGCCGGGGCCGGGATCGCGGTCGCCCGGTACGACCGGCGGGGCGTCGGCGAGAGCACCGGCGAGTTCCTGCGTACCGGCTTCTTCGACAACGTCGACGACGCGGCCGCCGTGTTCGCGGCGCTGCGCGACGACCCGGCCGTGGACGCCGGACGGATGTTCCTGGTCGGGCACAGCGAGGGCGCGCTCACCGCTGTCGCGCTCGCCGCGCGCGGCGTACCGGTGGCCGGCCTGGTCCTGCTGTCCGCGCCCGGGCGCAGCGGCGCCGAGGTGCTGCGCTGGCAGGCCGGACGACTGCTGCCCACGCTGCCCGCGCCGGTACGCCTGGTGCTCCGGCTCACCCGCACCGACCTGGTGGCGAAGGTGGCCCGCAACCACGAGAAGATCCTCGCCACCGACAAGGACGTGGCGTGGGTCGGCGGGCAGCGGCTCAACGCCCGCTGGTTCCGGGAGTTCCTGCGCTACGACCCCCGGCCGGACCTGGCCCGCGTCGACGCCCCGATCCTCGCGCTCACCGGCGACAAGGACCTCCAGACCGACCCGGCGGACCTGCCGGTCATCGCCGCCCACGCGGGTGGGCCCGTGCAGACCACGGTGCTGCCGGACGTCACCCACGTGCTGCGGCGCCAACCAGGTCCGCCGTCGCTGCGGGCGTACCGGGAAGAGGCGAAGCAGCCGCTGGACCCGTCGGTGGTCGAACCGGTGCTGTCGTGGCTCGCCGCGCACAGCGGCTGAGAGCACGCGAAAGGCCGGCACCCGGATCGGGTACCGGCCTTTCGTCGGGTCTTACTTGTTCCAGTGCTCGGCCACGATCTCGGCGGCCTGCTTCTCCCACTGCGCGTACGCGTCGGGGTAGGCGCTGACCTGCACGGTCTGCGCGGCCTCGGTCAGCGGCATGTCCTGCCAGCCGTCGACCTGCTTGAGGCCCTTGAGGAACGCCAGCGTCGAGTACTCGGGGTCGGTGATCTGCTCCGGCGTACCCCAGCCGCTGGACGGCCGCTGCTGGAACAGGCCCAGCGAGTCGTGGTCGTTGCGGTCACCCAGGTGACCCAGGTTCTCCAGCTTCGACTCCTGCAGCGCGGTGGCGATCGCGACGACAGCGGCCCGCTCGGGCAGGCCCGCCTTCTTGGTGGCCGCGATGATGGCCTTGGCGTTGGCGATCTGCTCGTCGTTCAGGTCCACGTGCGACTGCTCGCCCTGCGGGCTCACGCCCTGAACCGCTGCCGCGGCCGGCTTGGCGGTCTCCGCCGCGTGAGCGGCGACCGGACCGGCGAACACGCCACCGGTGAAGGCGAGACCGGCGATACCGAGGATGCTCTTGCGCAGGATCGTGTTCATGGTGGGCTCCGTTCGGGGGTCGACGCATCCGGGGGGATGCGTGGGCACCGTCAGGCGCTCGAAGTTCTCGGGGGATCCGGCAGCGCGGGGCGTGCCGGGTGCATCTGCAACGACCGACGACCCGGGCTTGTTCCCCGGGGCGCTCGCCGGCGCCACTCCGGTCGCGCACCGGGTTACAACGCCCCCCGCCCCGCCCGCCCCGCCGATCTTGGAGTTGTGGCGCCCAGGATGTCCGGTATCAGAGGTATGCGAGGCACCACAATTCCAAGATCGGCGAGAACGGCCGACCCCGGAGGGCCGGCCGTTCGCTACGGGTGGGTCACCAGACCTGCTGGACGATGTCCGCCGCCTGCTCCTCCCACTGCGCGTACGCGTACGGGTAGGCGGACACCTGGACCGTCTGCGCGGCGGTGGTCAGCGGCAGCTCGTGCCAGCCGCCGACGTTCTTCAGCGCGTTGAAGAACGCCTTGCTGGAGTACTCCGGGTCGGTGATCTGCTCGGACGTGCCCCAACCGGACGACGGGCGCTGCTGGAACAGGCCCTCGGAGTCGTGGTCGTTGTACGCGCCGAGGTGACCCAGGTTGTACAACTTCGACTCCTGCAGCGAGGTGGCGACGCCGATCACGGCGCCCCGCTCCCCCACGCCGGTCTCCTTGGCCGCCTCGACGATGGCCTTGGCGTTGGCGAGCTGCGCGTCGTCGAGCGGGATGCGCGACTGCGCGCCCTCGACGCCGTGCGGCACGAGCTTCTCCTTGGCCGGCCGGTCCGCCCTGGTCGGCAGCTTGTCCAGGCCGGTGGTCTGGCCGGGCTTGACCGCCTCGGTCGAGGTCTGCTTGCCGGTGGCCAGGTCGATGGCGGCCTTGGCGCCGGCGTGCGGGCCACTGGTCACGGGCGCGGCCACGGCGGTGGGGCCGACGGCCAGCCCGCCCAGGACGGCCACGCCCGCCACGCTCAGCACGGCGCGGCGGTTCTTGGCGACGGCGACGGTCTTCGCGACGGCGGTCTTCGCCACGGCGGTCTTCGCGATGGCGGGGAGCCATCGAGTGAAGTGCTGCTTCACGATGGTTGCCCTTTCGATCGTTACGACGCGCTCCGGGATGAGCGCCCCTCGGGGGACTACCGCCGGGTAGGTGTTTGGGTTCCGACGGTATGGGGGACACAACGAGCCCGCAGTGTCGGTCATTCCGGAAATGCCGGGCAGCGCCGAGGCTGCGGTCCAGGTCACCCGCGATTCCGGGCACCCGGTCCGCATCCTGGGTGAAGGACGAGGAACGGGACGATCAGGGCGAGACGCCGCACCGGACCAGCGCGTGCCGGAGCTGCTTGAGGTGCTGCAGCGTCACCGCGGCCGGTCCCCGGTCCGTCACGTACCACCGACGGACGTGGCGGCTCGGCCGATCACCTCGGCGTGCAGCTGCTGTCCCGGGCGGGCGAACCCGGCGTGCACGCGAGCGGCGGGATGTCGGGCCCGCGGAACTCGGCGTCCACCGGCAGCACGAAGCCGGGTGGAAGTTGAGCGTCAGCCGCTCGCGGCGACGACCTCCTCGTACCGGCAGGCGGCGAGGTGCCCGGCGATGACGGCGAGCGCGACCTGGCGGACGTGACGCAGCGCGGCGGACTGGGCGTCGGTGAGGGTGGCGACGGGCACGGACGCGAGTGTCATCGGGGCGGAACGTCGCCCGGCCACACGGTTTTCCGGACCCGTCCGAAGCGGACGGACATCCGGCGGTGCCCGGGCGCGGACGGGCCGGAAGACGCCGCACGCGGGCCCGGACCGGACTGCTCCGGCCGGACCCGCGCGGGTGTGTGGTCCTCAGTGGCCCCGGGCGATCCACTCGTCCAGGTGCGGCGCCTCGGCCCCGATCGTGGTGTCGTCGCCGTGCCCGGTGTGCACCACCGTCTCCGGCGGCAGCGTGAGCAGACGGGTACGGATCGACTCGACGATGGTGCCGAAGTCGCTGTACGACCGGCCGGTGGCGCCCGGTCCCCCGGCGAACAGGGTGTCGCCGGTGAAGACCGCGCCCAGGTCGGGCGCGTACAGGCTGCACGCGCCGGGGCTGTGGCCGGGGGTGTGCAGCACCCGCAGCGTGGTCCCGCCGACGGTGATGGTCTGCCCGTCGGTCAGCTCGCAGTCCGGGGCGGTGCCCGGGTGCACCATGTCCCACAGCACCCGGTCGGCCGGGTGCAGCAGCACCGGCGCGCCGGTGGCCCGGGCCAGCTCGGGCGCGACCCGGACGTGGTCGTCATGGGCGTGCGTGGCCACGATCGCCACCACCCGCCGGTCGCCGATCACCTGGCGGATGGCCGCGACGTCGTGCGGCGCGTCGAGGACGAGGCACTCGGCGTCGTCACCGATCACCCAGACGTTGTTGTCGACGTCGAACGTCTGGCCGTCCAGGGAGAACGTGCCGGACGTGACGGCGTGGTCGACGCGGGCGGTCACGGGAAGACCACCACCGAGCGCAGCACGTCGCCGTGGTGCATCCGGCTGAACGCCTCCTCGACCTGGTCGAGGGCGATCTCCTCGGTGACGAACGCGTCCAGGTCCAGCCGGCCCTGCCGGTACAGCTCGGTCAGCATCGGGAAGTCGCGGCTGGGCAGGCAGTCGCCGTACCAGCTGGACTTGAGCGCGCCGCCGCGACCGAACACGTCCAGCAGCGGCAGGTCGACAGTCATCTCCGGCGTCGGCACGCCGACCAGCACGACCGTGCCGGCCAGGTCACGGGCGTAGAACGCCTGCTTCCAGGTCTCCGGGCGGCCGACCGCGTCGATCACCACGTCGGCGCCGAAGCCGCCGGTGGCGGCGCGGATGGCTTCCACCGCGTCGTCCTCGGAGGCGTTGACGGTGTGGGTGGCGCCGAACTTGCGCGCCCAGTCGAGCTTGCGGGAGTCGGTGTCCACCGCGATGATCGTGGTCGCGCCGGCCAGGGCCGCGCCGGCCACCGCCGCGTCACCGACGCCGCCGCAGCCAATCACCGCGACCGAGTCGCCCCGGGTCACGTTGCCGGTGTTCATGGCCGCGCCGAGGCCGGCCATCACGCCGCAGCCGAGCAGGCCGACGGCCGCCGGCCGGGCCGACGGGTCGACCTTGGTGCACTGCCCGGCGTGCACGAGCGTCTTCTCGGCGAACGCGCCGATGCCGAGCGCGGGGGTCAGCTCGGTGCCGTCGGTGAGCGTCATCTTCTGCGTCGCGTTGTGGGTGGCGAAGCAGTACCACGGGCGGCCGCGGCGGCAGGCCCGGCACTGCCCGCAGACCGCGCGCCAGTTCAGCACCACGAAGTCGCCGGGTGCCACGTCGGTGACGCCGTCGCCGACCTGCTCGACGATGCCGGCGGCCTCGTGGCCCAGCAGGAACGGGTAGTCGTCGTTGATGCCGCCCTCGCGGTAGTGCAGGTCGGTGTGGCAGACGCCGCACGACTGGATGCGGACCACCGCCTCGCCCGGTCCCGGGTCGGGCACCACGATGGTGGTGACCTCCACGGGCGCGCCCTTGCGCCGCGACACGACTCCCCGGACTTCCTGGCTCACAGTGCCTCCCTTGTTGCGTGCTTCTGCACCCCGAACCTACCGCTGATCATGACCCGCGAACCAATGAAGCCCGCCGGATTGTCCTGGTCATGACCGGGTACCCGGTGTGCCGGTTCTACCAGGTGGGACGGGAGTGATCATGAGGCTGTCGCATGCGCCGCTGCGGGTCGCCATCGGCGCGTACATCTTGAACTCCGGGCTGGGCAAGCGGGGCCTGGAGGGTGAGGCCGCCGCGGGCATGCACGGCATGGCGGCCGGCGCGATGCCGCAGCTGCGGCAGATCCCGCCGGACCGGTTCGCCGTGCTGCTGTCCCGGGGCGAGACGGCGCTCGGCGCGGCGCTGCTCGCCCCGTTCGTGCCGTCGTTGCTGGCCGGGGCCGCGCTCACCGCGTTCGGCGCGGGGCTGGTGCAGCTCTACCTGAAGACGCCCGGCATGCGGGAGGGCAGCAGCCTGCGGCCGAGCCAGGAGGGCATCGGGCTGGCCAAGGACGTGTGGCTGGTCGGCGCCGGGCTGACGCTGATGCTCGACTCGCTGGTGCGGCACCGGCGCTGAGCCGCCCGCGCCGAAGCCGCTCCGGGCCGGCCGCGTACTCAGACGGGGGCCGCGGCCGTCGCGGCGGCCCGGTCGGCGGCGATCCGGCGGGCGGCGTTGCGGTAGCGCAGCACCTGCGCCGCGCCGAGCGCCCAGAGCAGGAACTGCACGGCGAACGCCCAGCGGAACGCGGACAGCGGCGGCGCGTCGTGCCCGGCCGGGGTGGCCAGGTCGAGCACCAGGCCGACGGCCAGGATCAGCACGATCGAGGCGGCGAAACCGCCGACGTTGACGATGCCGGTGGCGCTGCCGATGCGGTGCACCGGGTTGAACGAGCGGGCGTAGTCGAACCCGATCATCGAACCGGGACCGTTGACCGCGAGCACCACCACGAGCGCCACCAGCAGCGCGTGCGGCGCCCGGCCCGGCCACGCCAGCACCACCGCCCACATGCCGGCGGTGCCGGCGGTGATGGCGAAGACCAACACCGAGCGGTGGAACGGGAAGCGGGCGCACAGATGCGCGAGCACCGGCCCGCACACGAGCGTCACCATCGTCATCAGGGTGAGCAGCCCGGCCGCCGCCGTGGGCGAGAAGCCCTGGCCCTGCACCAGGAACGGGTACCCCCACAGCAGCGCGAACACCGAGCCGGAGAACTGCGTGACGAAGTGCGTCCACAGGCCCAGCCGGGTGCCCGGCTCGGCCCACGCCTCGGCGAGCTGGCGGCGCACGGTCGCCAGGTCGGGCGCGAGCGCGGTGGCGTGCTCGGCGTGCGGGGTGTCGCGTACCGCGACGAGGATCATCAGCACCACCGTCGCGCCGAGCGCCGCGGCGGTCAGGAACGCCGGGGTCCAGCCCGCGCGGTGCAGCAGCAGCACCAGGGGTACGGCGCCGAGCACCGCGCCGAGCTGGCCGACGGTGCCGGTGAGCTGCACCAGCAGCGGGTTGCGGCGGCCGGGGAACCAGAACGCGACGATGCGCAGCACGCTGATGAAGGTCATGGCGTCACCGAGGCCGACGAGCACCCGCGCGGCGACGGCGGCCGGCACGTCGGTGGCGACCGCGAAGACGATCTGCCCGGCCACCATCAGCGCGCCGCCGGCCAGCAGCAGCCGGCGCGAGCCGTAGCGGTCGAGCAGCACCCCGACCGGGACCTGCATGGCGGCGTAGACGGCGAGCTGGGCGACGGAGAACGTGGCGAGCGCGGAGGCGTTGATGTGGAACCGATCCGCCGCGTCGACCCCGGTGACGCCGAGTGAGCTGCGGTGGAACACGGCGGTCAGGTACGCGGTCAGCGCCACCGCGTACACCAGGGCCGCGGGCCGGCGGGACACGCTCACCGCAGCGTCCCGAGCATCCGCGCGGCGGTGTCGATGTGCCCGGCGACCGCGTCGCGCCACGCCTGCGGGTCGTCGCCGTCGAGCGCGGCGAGCTGGCCGGCGTGCTCGGCCAGGGCGACCTCGGCCCAGCCGGGTGAGAGCCGGAAGCTCGCCTCGCCCATGCGCAGCTGCCGGTCGCGCAGGCGGTGGTACAGCTCGGCCAGGATCTCGTTGCCGGCCGCCTCGACCACGGCGGCGTGGAACGAGCGGTCGGCGTCCATCAGCGCGCTGATGTCACCGGCGGCGTGCGCGCGTCGCATCTCCTCCAGCCGGCGGGCCAGGTCGGCGCGCAACTCGGCGCGGCGGTCCCAGACCCGCTCGGCGGCGTGCAGCTCGACCAGCCGGCGGGCCTCGATGACGTCGGCGATCTCCCGGGCCGACACCGGCCGGATCAGCGCGCCGCGCTTCGGGTAGAGCTTGACCAGACCCTCGGTCTCCAGCCGCAGCAGCGCCTCCCGGACCGGGGTGCGGGACACGCCGGTCGCGTCGGCGATCTCGCCCTCGCTCACGAGCTGGCCGCCCGGGTAGACCTGTTCCAGGATGGCCTGCTTGAGGTGCCGGTACGCCCGCTCGGCGGCGGACGGCGCGGTCCGGCTGGGATGCGTCATGTATCTAAGCTTGCTCCGCGGCTGGTCGCGCCGATCCGGCGCGGGTCCGGGCAGTGGCGCAGGCCACCGCGGGTCAGGCCCACAACTCCCGCAGCAGCGCCTCCACCTCGGCGGTCCGCTCGATCTGCGGCATGTGCCCGGTGTCGCGGAACAGATGGCGGCGCGCGTGCGGCAGCCGGCTGCCGGCGTACGCCAGGTGCGTGGCGGGCAGGATCAGGTCACGGTCGCCCCAGACGAGCAGCGTGGGCAGGTCGAGCGCGGCCACCGCGTCGAGCAGTTCGGCGCGCCACCGCGGCTTCACCCCGCGCCAGGTGCCCAGGTCGCGGACCAGCTCCAACATCACCCGGGCGGCGTGCGGCTGCCCGGCGACGGCGAGCGCGGTGGCGATCCGCTCCTCGGTGACGTACGCCGGGTCGAAGAAGATGGCCCGCTCGCTGCGGCGGGCGATCCCCGGATGCGGGCGCAGCAGCAACGGCGCCAGCGGGCGGATCGCGAGCAGCCGCAGCGCCACCGTCACCTCCCGGCCGAAGCCGGCGCTGTTGAGCAGCGCCAGGCTGGCCGCCCGCTGCGGCGCGTCGACCGCTAGGCGCATCGCCACCGCCCCGCCGAGGGAGTTGCCGACCAGGTGCGCCGGGCCGGTCACCCCGGCCACGTCGAGGAACCGGGCGACCGCGCCGGCCAGGGCGGGCAGCGTGTGCGGCCCGTCCAGCGGCGCGGAACCGCCGTGCCCGGGCAGGTCCACCGCGAGCACCAGGTGGTCGCGGGCCAGCGCGGCGTGCAGGGCGGTGAAGTCGTCGAGGGTACGGCCGATGCCGTGCAGCAGCACCACGGGCGGCCCGTCGCCGCTGATCCGGCAGCGCACGCGCCGGCCGTCGACGGTGCGCTCGTCGGCCGGCGGGAGGGCCACCGTCACGCCGTACGTCCGGGTTCCCGCGCGGCCTCCTCGCCGGGCGTCTCGGCCCGCGGCGCCGGCACCTCGGCGACGGCCGCCGGGCGGGACGGGCGCATGCCCAGGGCGAGCACCCGGCCGTACCCGGCGGGGGCCACCCGGGCCAGCAGGTCGGGCAGCTTCGCCGACCAGCCGATCAGCACCCGGCCGCGACGCCGCTTCGCGCCGCGCAGGATCGCCTCGGCGGCCTTCGCCGGGTCGATGGTGAGCAGCTTCTCGAACTGCCTGAGCCCGGTCTCGTACTCAGCCCGGTCAACGCCGCTGCCGACCCGGGCGCTGGCGGCGATCCGGGTACGGATGCCGCCCGGGTGCACCGACGTGACGCCGACGCCGTCGTCGACGAGTTCGTGCCGCAGCGCCTCGGTGAAGCCGCGGACGGCGAACTTGCTCGCCGCGTACGCGGCCTGCCCGGCGGGCGCGATGATGCCGAACAGGCTGGAGACGTTGACCAGGTGCGCGCCGGGTTCGGCCTTGAGCGCGGGCAGCAGCGCGTGGGTCAGGCGCACCACCGCCCGGAAGTTGATCTCGACGACCCAGAGGAACTCCTCCACTGTGACCTGGTCGAAACGCCCGCCCAGCGCCACCCCGGCGTTGTTGATCAGCAGCCGGATGCGGGAATGCGCGCGGTGGATCTCGGCGGCGACCCGTTCGGTGGCCTCGGCGTCGGCGAGGTCGACCACGTACGTCTCGACCCGCAGGTCCGGGTGCGCCGCCGAGATCGCGGCGGCGACCGAGGTCAGGCCGTCGGCGTCGCGGTCGAGCAGGACCAGGTCGGCGCCGCGCCGGGCCAGGCCGTGGGCCAGCGCCGCGCCGATGCCGCTCGCCGCGCCGGTGAGGACCGCGGTGCCGCCGGGAAAGACGAGGTCACGCATCGGATCCTCCCGAGGTGGCGGCGGCGGGTACGCCGGCGCGGGCGAAGCGTACGCCGTCGGTGAGCGGGCCGCGCCGCATCAGGCGTACGTCGCGGGGGTAGTTCTGGTGCAGCCGCCACGGCGCGCGCGGCCCCTGCTTGGGCAGCTGGTCGACGGCGCGCAGCACGTAGCCGGACTGCAGGTCGATGATCGGCGCCAGGTCGTCGGTGTCCGGGGCGAGCGGCGTGACGATCTGCTGGGCGGTCTCGTCGAGGTGGCGCAGCAGCCGGCAGACGTAGGTGGCGACGAGGTCGGCCTTGAGCGTCCACGAGGCGTTCGTGTAGCCGATCGTCATGGCGAAGTTCGGCACGCCGGACAGCATCATGCCCTTGTAGGCCACCGTCGAGGCGAGGTCGACGTCGGCGCCGTCGACCGCCAGGGTCATGCCGCCGAGCGCGAGCAGGTTCAGGCCGGTGGCGGTGACCACGATGTCGGCGGGCAGCTCCTCGCCGGAGGCGAGCCGGAGCCCGTGCTCGGTGAACGTGTCGATGGTGTCGGTGACCACCGACGCGCGTCCCTCGCGCAGCACGGTGAACAGGTCGCCGTCCGGGACAACGCACAGGCGCTGGTCCCACGGGTCGTACCGGGGCGAGAAGTGCCGCTCGACGTCGTACCCGGCGGGCAGCCGACCTTTCGCGGCCCGGCGCAGGAACCGCTTCACCACGCCGGGGGCACGCCGGCTGAGCTGGAAGTTTGCCACCCCGAGCGCGACGTTCTTCCACCGCGCCACCGTGTACGCGGCCTTCGCGGGCAGCCAGCGCCGCGCGGCGTCGGCGAACGGGTCGCGCGAGGGCAGCGCGATCACGTACGTGGGTGAGCGCTGGAGCATGGTGACGTGGGCGGCCCGCTCGGCCATCGCCGGCACGAGGGTGACGGCTGTGGCGCCGCTGCCGATCACCACTACCCGCTTGCCGGTGTAGTCCAGGTCGTCGGGCCAGTGCTGCGGGTGCACGAGCGTGCCGGCGTACCGCTCGACGCCAGGGAAACGCGGCGTGTAGCCGGAGTCGTAGCGGTAGTAGCCGGAGTTGGTGAACAGGAACCCGCAGGTGATGGTGACGTCCTCGCCGGTGTCGTCGCGGCGGGCGTGGACTGTCCAGCGGGCGGTGGCGCTGTCCCATTCCGCGCGCACGGCCCGGTGGTGGAAGCGGATGTGCCGCTCGACGTCGTACTCGCGGGCGGTCTGGCGCACGTACGCCCGGATGGAGTCGCCGTCGGCGATGGCCTTCGGGTCGGTCCACGGCTTGAACGAGTAGCCGAGGGTGTACATGTCGGAGTCGGAGCGGATGCCCGGGTAGCGGAACAGGTCCCAGGTGCCGCCGATGGCGCCCCGGGCCTCCAGCACCGCGTAGGTCTTGCCGGGGCACTCGCGTCCGAGGTGGACGGCGGCGCCGATGCCGGACAGGCCGGCCCCGACGATGAGGACGTCGACGTGGTCTGCGGCCATCGGTTTCTCCCGTTCGCACCGGCGGTGGACCGGACACTATCCATCGCCGTCGAGCGCAGTCAACACCGTGTCGAGCTTAATCGACAGGGTGTCGAGCGGGTGTAGCATCTGCCGACATGACCACCGCCCGTACGCCGGCCGGCGCCGCGCCCAGCCGCGGGCGGCGGACCGGCCGCTCCACCGGCGACGAGCGGGAGACCGCGATCCTGGCCACCGCCGAGCGGTTGCTACGGCAGCGCGCGTTCGGCGACATCTCCATCGACGACCTGGCGCGCGGCGCGGGCATCTCCCGTCCCACGTTCTACTTCTACTTCCCGTCCAAGGACGCGGTGCTGCTCACGCTGCTGGACCGGGTCACCGAGGAGGCCGACGCGGCGGCCGGCGGCGTGTTCGACCGGCTCGCCGAGGACCCGCGCGCCCACTGGCGGGAGCTGATCGCCCGGTTCCACGCCACGTTCGGCGGGCACCGGGACGTGGTGCTGGCCTGCGCCCAGGTACGCGGCACCAACGCCGAGGTGCGGCGGCTCTGGGCCGAGGTGCTGGAACGCTGGGTCCGCGCGGTGCAGGCCGCGATCGAGACCGAACGCGCACGCGGCGCGGCCCCGGACGGGCTGCCCGCCCGGGACCTCTCGATCGCGCTGAACTCGATGAACGAACGGGTCTGGTACGCCACGTTCGCCGGGGACGGCCCGGCGGTGGCCGAGCGGGACGTGGTCGACGTGCTGCTCGACGTCTGGCTGACCGCGATCTACCGGACCACCACCCCGCCGGTCATGCCGTCCGCCGGAACTCCATGACCCAGTTGGTCTCCCAGGCGTGCCCGCCGTCGGTGGAGAACGCCTGCTCCCAGCGGCAGGAGACCGGGGTGATCGCCGACCAGAGGAACCGGCAGCGCACCGGGCGGCCCTCGTCGGTGTCGTCGGCGTGGAACTCACCGACGCCGTCGGTGAACCGGCCCACCACCGGCGGCTGCTCCAGCACGCCCCGCGCGCTGTGCATCCAGTAGATCGACCACAGCCCGGTCGCCGGGTTCAGGACGCGCACGCTGGAGCCGGAGAAGCCCCGGCTGGGGCAGCGCATCTCGTCGAAGCTGCCCGCGCCGTCGAAGAACGAGCGGGCCTCGCTGACGCCGGTGAACTCGTCCCAGTCGTCGCTGCCGACGTGCCGCTGCCGCAGACGCCGGTTGGTCACGTCCCAGGTTCCGACGAGGAAGTCGAAGTCGCCCATCAGAACCCCACCGGCCCCTCGGGCCGGGCGTCGGCCAGGTAGCCGGCCAGGTCCGGTCGGTCCGGCGCGAGCACGTGCCGGATCCAGGCGGCGCGCTCGTGCTCCAGCACGCCCAGCTCCCAGACACAGCCCACCCCGGGTCGCTCCAGGTCCACGAAGCGCGCCGGATCGTCGTCCGGGCAGTCGAGCGCGGGCTGCCCGGCGATCGCGATGCGGCACTCGACCACGTTGTCGAAGAACCAGGTGTACGCCAGTAGGTACGCGCCGCTGTCCGCGCCCCGGTGCAGCACCACCCAGCTCGCCGGCGGGGTGCCGCCGTCGGGACCGGGCAGCAGCTTGGGGAGGTACGCGTACGCGGCGTCGACCACACGTGGTTCGAGGCGGCGGTCCGGCTGGTCGATGTGGTAGCGCTTGACGTGCCGGCCGGCGACCTCGATCGTCCCCGGCACCGTCAGCTCCTTGTCGTGGAAAGCCATGATCGGGACGGTAGGGGCGGTCCCCTGACAGCTAGTGTCAGCGGAATGCGGGCCAGTCGACTCCTGTCCATCCTGCTGCTCCTGCAGGCGCACGGCCGGCTCACCGCCGCCGACCTGGCCACCCGCCTCGAGGTGTCGGTACGCACCATCTACCGGGACGTCGAGGCGCTGCACACCGCCGGCATCCCGCTGTACGGCGAGGCCGGACACGACGGCGGCTACCGGCTCGTGGAGGGCTGGCGAACCCGGCTGACCGGGCTGACCGCCGAGGAGGCAGACCGGCTGCTCTTCGCCGGGCTGCCCGGACCGGCCGCCGAACTGGGCTACCAGTCGGTCGTCACCGCCGTGCAGCTCAAGCTGCGGGCCGCGCTACCAGCGCCGCTGGCCGACCGGGCCGCCCGGCTGGAACAGCGGTTCCACCTGGACACGCCGGGCTGGTACTCCGACGGCGACCCGTCGCCGTACCTCGCCGAGGCGGCCGAGGCGGTGTGGCGGGAGCACCGGATCCGGGTGCGCTACCGGGGCTGGCGCGGCGAGACGACCCGCGTGCTCGAACCGTACGGGCTGGTGCTCAAGGGCGGGCGCTGGTATCTCGTGGCCGCCCGCCCGGACCGCGCCGGACCGGCCACCTACCGGGTCAACCAGATCCTCGACCTGGCCCCGCTGGACGAGAC
Source organism: Micromonospora sp. HB375 (assembly GCF_017872985.1). Lineage (NCBI taxonomy): Bacteria > Bacillati > Actinomycetota > Actinomycetes > Micromonosporales > Micromonosporaceae > Micromonospora > Micromonospora sp. HB375. Next base: position 3,689,394 of record NZ_JAGGJO010000001.1, read on the forward strand.
GTTCGAGCGGCCCGAGTTCGACCTGCCGGCCTGGTGGCGCGCCCACGTGGTGGAGTTCCGGGCCGGGCTGCACCGCGACGAGGCGCACATCCGGCTGTCGCCGCGCGGGTTCGCCCGGCTGCGCGAGATCGGCAGCGACGTGGTGGTCGCCGCCGCCGAGGCGAGCGCCGGCCCGCCCGACGACAGCGGCTGGGTGCGCGCGGTCATCCCGATCGAGTCGCTCACCCACGCCCACGGCGACCTGCTGCGGCTCGGCGCCGACGTGGAGGTCCTGTCCCCGGAAGAGCTGCGCGCCCGCCTGGCCGAAACAGCCACCGCCCTGGCCGCCCTCTACCCCCCACCTCTCCCTCGTTGATCAAGGAAGGGCGTGGAGGGCATCGGCGACTGTGGACAGGGCTCGGTCGATCTCCGACGGCGGGGTCGCCGCGTACCCGAGGACCAGGCCCGGCGGCTGCGGACGCTGGCCGTGCCAGGACAGCGGATGGACCTTGACGCCCCGGCGCAGCGCCTCCGCCGCGAGCGCCAGGTCGTCCACGTCGCCGGGCAGCGTGACCGTCAGGTGCAGCCCGGCGGCGGCGCCGTGCACCACCGCCCCCGGCAGGTACGCGCGGACCGCCCGGATCATCGCGTCGCGGCGGCGTACGTGCCGGTGGCGCAGCAGCCGCAGGTGCCGCTCCAGCGCTCCCGACTCCATCAGCTCGGCCAGCACGAGCTGCGGCAGCGCCGCGTTGCCCAGATCCGCCGTCCGCTTCGCGTCCACCACGTCGGCGTGCAGCGACGGCGGTACCAGCGTCCACCCGATCCGCAGGGCCGGGGCGAGCAGCTTGGAGATGCTGCCGGTGTAGCAGACCCGGTCGGGGGCCATGCCGCGCAGCGCCGGCACGGGCGGGCGGTCGTAGCGGTGCTCGGCGTCGTAGTCGTCCTCCAGCACCAGGCCGCCGTCGCGCGCCCACCTCAGCAGCCGGCGACGCCGCTCACCGTCGAGCACCACCCCGGTCGGGAACTGGTGCGCCGGGGTGAGCAGCACGGCCGGCGCGCCGGACCGCTCCAGCTCGTCGACGCGCAGGCCCCTGTCGTCCACCGGCACCGGCGGCGTCGCCATCCCGGCGTACGTGAGGTGCTGCCGCACGCCGAGCGAGCCGGGGTCCTCCACCGCGACGGTGCGCGTACCCCGCTCGTGCAGCACCCGCGCGAGCAGGCCGAGCGCCTGGGACACCCCGGCCACTACCACCACCTCGGCCGGGTCGGCGCGGATGCCCCGGTTGCGGGCCAGCCAGTTCGCGACGGCCCGCCGCAGCGCGGGCGTGCCGGTCGGGTCGCCGTAGCCGAGCGCGGCGGGCGTGGCCCGGTGCAGCACGGCCCGCTCGGCCCGCAGCCAGGCCGCGCGAGGAAATGCCGCCAGATCGGGTACGCCGGGCGTCAGGTCCACCCGCGCGGGGGCGGCGCGCAGCGCTTCGAAGACGTCGAGGCCGGGCCGGCCGGTGAACACCTCCGGTGCTCTCCTCGGCTCGGGTGGCCGGGCGCGCACGGCGGCCGGGGTGGCCACCACGACGGTGCCGGCCCGGCCGCGCCCGGCGACCTGGCCGTCCTCGCCCAGCCGCTGGTACGCCTCGGTCACCACGCCGCGTGAGACGCCCAGCTCGGCGGCGAGCACCCGGCTGGGTGGCAGGCGGGTACCTACTGGCGCCCGGCCGTCGGCGATCGCCGAGCGCAGCCGGGCGGCCAGCCAGTCGGCGCGGCCGCCGGGCGGGGCCTCGCCCACATCGAGCTGGAGGAAGTCCGCGCCGACCGATTTGGACCTCTCGGAAACGACGGCTTTGGCCCTGTCCACCGGACCATTATGGCCAGAGGCTGGACGGGTGACCATCGCCTTCCTGCTGACCGCACTCGTCGTCGCCGTCACTCCGGGCACCGGGGTGACGCACACGCTCGCCACCGCCGTGACCGCCGGACGCCGCGCCGGGCTGGCCGCCGCGGCCGGTGCCACGCTCAGCCTCGTTCCGCACGTGATCGCCGCGGTGACCGGCCTGGCCGCGCTGCTTCGCGCCGGCACCCCGGCGTTCCGCGTGGTGACCTGGCTGGGCGTGGCGTACCTGCTCTGGATGGCCTGGTCGGCGTGGCGCGACCGGGGCGCGTTCACCGTCGACGCGGACCGGCCGCCGCGCCCGGCGTCGGCGGTGTTCCGCGACGGAGTGTTGCTGAACCTGCTGAACCCGAAGGTGACGGTGTTCTTCGTGGCGTTCCTGCCGCAGTTCGTACCCCCGGGCACGCCCGCCGCCCCCGTCCGCATGCTCGCCTGCGGCCTGGTGTTCATGCTGGTCACGCTGCTGGTGTTCGCCGGGTACGCGGTGCTGGCCGGCGCGTTGCGCCGCCGCGTGCTCGCCCGGCCCCGGCTGAGGGCGCTGCTGCGGCACGCCGTGGCCGGCAGCTTCCTCGCCCTGGGCCTCGGCCTCGCGTTCGCCGCCTAGCACTCGCCTGAAGGAGCAACACGTGCGTTTCCGGCACTCCCCCGAGATCTGGTCGTCCTTCCCCGAGCTGACCTGCGGCGTCCTGCGCGCCACCGGGATCACGCCCGACGCCGACGTCACGCCGCGCCTCGCCGGTCACCTCGGCGTCGCCCGGGACCGGCTCGCCGCCGCACCCGAGGGCGGCTTCCCGGAGATCCAGGCGTGGCGGCGCGCGTTCACCCGGATGGGCTGCCCGCCGACGCGCTACCGCTGCGCGGCCGAGTCACTGCTGCGCCGGCTGCGCCGCGACGGGGACCTGCCCCGGCTGCACCCGCTCGTGGACCTCGGCAACGCGCTCTCCGTCGGGTACGCGGTCCCGGTCGCCGTGCTCGACCTGGCCGGGATCGACGGCGACCTGACCGTGCGCCCGGCCGACGGCACCGAGTCCTATCTCGGCCTCGGTGGGGAGTCCGAGCAGCCCGCGCCCGGCGAGGTGATCTTCGCCGACGAGGGCGGACACGCGCACGCCCGGCGCTGGTGCCACCGGCAGAGCGGCGCCTCGGCGGTACGTGCCGACACCGTCGAGGTCCTCGTGGTCATCGAGGCGATGCACGCCGGGGCGGCGCCGACCGTACGCCGGATGCTGGACGAGCTGGCGGCGGCGCTGGACGAGCAGTGGCGCGTGCCGTCACGGACGGCGTTGCTCACCTCGCAGGCCCCGGAGTTCGCCGTGCCCGTCCGGACCGCCTGACGCCGGCTCGGACGGCTCGCCGTGCAGCTCGCGCAGGGCGTCGGCGAGCCGGTCGTCGGCGGTCCCCCACCACTGCCGGGCCAGCTCGACAGTGCGGCCGAGCGAGTCGTCGCCCACCCGCTCGGCGTGCAGCTCGGCGCTCATCATGCGCAGGAAGCGAACGGTCACGGCATCGGACTCATCGGCTATCACGTCCGTACCCTAGCCACCGCCTCCGACGAAACCGGCGGCCGAGTCGGGGTCGTCCGCCCGGTTGAGGTCGCCGCGTGCGGGTAGTGCGCGGTCATGCCCCAGCGATACGAACACTACGACCGGGGTCGCGATCGTCACCGGCGCGGACTCCGGCATCGGCGGCCGGGGGCGACCGTGCCCGGCTCAGGGCAGTCAGGCTTGATCCCTGCGCCGGGCAGGGTCGTCCCCGGCTCCGTCGTGGGTCAGGTGCGTTCGTTGCTGCCGGGTTCGCCGGTCGGCATGCCGACCGGTCCGCTCTCCGGGTAGTGGCAGGCGGTGAGCTGCCCGCCGTCGTCCCGGGTGGTCAGCGCCGGTTCTTCGGTGGCGCAGTGGTCGGTGGCTTTCCAGCAGCGGGTACGGAAGCGGCAGCCCGATGGCGGGTTCAACGGGGTCGGGACGTCGCCGGTGAGGCGGATCCGGCCGGCGGGCCCGAGGGTGGTGACGTCCGGAATCGCCGACAGCAGGGCTCGGGTGTAGGGGTGCTGCGGCCGGGTGTAGATGGTGTCGCGGTCGCCGATCTCGACGATCTTGCCGAGATACATGACAGCGACGCGGTGGCAGAAGTGGCGGATGACGGCGAGGTCGTGGGCGATGAACACGAACGCCAGGTCGAGGTCGCGTTGCAGGTCGCGCAGCAGGTTGATGACCTGCGCCTGGATCGACACGTCCAACGCCGAGACCGGTTCGTCGGCCACGATCAGCTTCGGTTTCAACGCCAGGGCGCGGGCGATGCCGATGCGCTGGCGCTGCCCGCCGGAGAACTCGTGCGGGTACCTGTTGTAGTGCTCCGGATTCAACCCGACGAGTTCCAGCAACTCCTGGACCCGGCGTTTGATGCCGCCGGGTGGGGTGATCCGGTTGACCTGCAACGGCATCGCCACGATCCGCCCGACCGTGTGACGGGGGTTCAGCGACGCGTACGGGTCCTGAAAGATGATCTGCAGGTCCTGCCGCAACGCGCGCAGCTCACGCCGCCCGCCGTGGGTGATGTCCCGCCCCGCGAACTCGATCGTCCCGGCCGTGGGTTCCAGCAGACGCACCAGCATCCGCCCGGTCGTGGTCTTCCCACACCCCGACTCCCCGACCAGGCCGAGCGTCTCGCCCGGCCGCACGTCGAAGTCCAGCCCGTCGACGGCCCGCACCGCACCCGTGGCGCGCAGGCCCTGCCGGACCGGGAAGTGCTTGGTCAGCCCCCGCACCGACAGCAGCGGCTCGCCCGCGAGCCGGCCGGCGTCGCCCGCCACCGCCGCCTGCCCGTTCGTCACACCGTTCATCGAGCCACCCCCACCCGCGCGACCTCGTCCCGGTAGATCCGCTCCCGCGCGGCGACCGGCAGATGACACGCCACCAGATGACCCGGCGCACCAGCAGGGCCCAACTCCGGGATCTCGGTGCGGGACCGGTCACCGTTCACGCCGGCCCACTGGCACCGCGGATGAAACGCACACCCCGACGGCAGATTGATCAAGCTGGGCGGGTTACCCGGGATCGGCACCAGGTCCGCATCCGCGTCACCGTGCAACGACGGCACACTCGACAACAACCCCCACGTGTACGGATGCTGCGGCGCCCGCAACACCCGCTCCACACTCCCGTGCTCCACCGCCCGACCCGCATACATCACCAACACGTCATCAGCCACCTGAGACACCACACCCAGGTCATGCGTGATCAGAATGATCGCCGACTGGAACTCCGCCTGCAGATCCGCAAGCAGGTCCAGGATCTGCGCCTGCACCGTCACATCAAGCGCCGTCGTCGGCTCATCCGCGATCAACAGATCCGGATCATTCACCAGCGCCATCGCGATCATCGCCCGCTGCCGCATCCCACCCGAGAACTCATGCGGATACTGATCGAACCGCTTCGCCGGCTGCGGGATGCCGACCCGGCCGAGCATGTCCACCGCCCGGCTGCGGGCCTCCCGCCGCCCGGCTCTGGGGTGGTGCACCCGGTACGCCTCCGCGATCTGCCGACCCACCGAGTAGTACGGATGCAACGCCGACAACGGATCCTGAAAGATCATCGCCATGTCCCGGCCCCGCAACCGACGAATCTCCTCCTCACGCAGGCCGACCAACTGACGACCACCGACGGAGATCTCCCCGGAAATGGTCGTCCGCTTCACGTTGTGCAGACCGAGGATCGCCAGCGACGTGACGCTCTTACCGGAACCGGACTCCCCCACGATCCCCAGCGTGCGGCCCCGCTCGACAGCGAACGACACCCCGTCCACGGCCTTGACGACACCGTCCTCGGTGTCGAACCGCACCCGCAGATCCGTGACCCGCAGGTACGGGTCCTCGCCGCGTCGCGGCGTCGGAAGCTCCACCATGTCCGTCTCCTCCTCCTCAGCCCAGCCGGACCCGTGGGTCGATCACCGCGTACAGCACGTCGACGACGATGTTGGCGACCACGATGAACACGGCCGCCAGCAGCACCGTCGCCATCACCACCGGCAGGTTGAGGAACTGCACCGCCTCCACTGTCGCCTTGCCGAGGCCCTGGAGGCCGAAGATGGTCTCGGTGATGAACGTGCCGCCGAGGCTGGTGCCGATGTCCAGCCCGGCGATAGTGACGATCGGCGTGATCGCCGCGCGCAGCGCGTGCCGGGTGTGCACCTGCCGCGCGGGCAGCCCTTTCGCCCGGGCGGTACGGATGAAGTCCTCCGACAGGGTCTCCAGCATTTGCGCCCGGGACAGCCGGGCGTACAGCGCCGAGTTGAGGAAACCCAGCGTCATCCAGGGCAGCAGCAGCCCGGCCGCCCACCGGGCCGGGCTCTCGGTCAGCGGCGTGTAGCTGGGGAACGGCAGCAGCCCGGTGGAGTAGACGAGCAGGTAGAGCAGGATCAGACCGAAGAAGTAGACCTGCATGGACGCGCCGGCCAGGGTGACGCCGATGGCGGCGCGGTCGAACGCCGTACCCCGGCGCAGCGCCGACACCATGCCCAGCGAGATGCCGAGGCCGAGCCAGAGCACGGCGCCGCCGAGGACGATGCTGAACGTCACCGGGGCGCGCTGCGCGACGATCTCGGTGACCGGCTGGTTGTTGCGGAACGAGTAACCCAGGCAGGGCGCCGGGCAATCCTGCCGGAAGTCCCCCTCGCCGTAGGTACGGCCGGCGAAGACGCCGCCGACGAAGTCCGCGTACTGCCGGGGCAGCGGCTGGTCGATGCCGAGCCGGCGCTCGACCTGGGCGATGTCCTCGGCCGTGCAGTTCTTGCCGCACATCACCTTCGCCGGGCTGCTCGGCACCGCGAAGAAGAGACCGAATGTGACGAGGCTGATGACGACCAGGGTCAGGGCGGCGACGAGCAGCCGCCGGACGACGAAACGGAGCAACGGGAGCACCTCCCCCGGGGTGGGGCGCGGGGACGGCCGCCGTGGCAGCCGTCCCCGCGCGGCTGTCACTTCTTCACGTAGATGCCGTTGAGCGAGATGATCCCGAACGCGTCGCTGAGGAAGGCGTTGCCTACCTTCGAGCCGTGCAGCTCGTAGGTGGCGTCGTAGTAGCAGGGCACCACCGGCGCGTACTTCTCCATGATCATGCGGTCGAGCGCCATCCAGCCGGCGTCCTGCTCCGCGGCGGGCAGGGCACGGACCCGGTCGATCTCCGCGCCGACCGACGCCTCGTCGAGGTACGACAGGTTCTGGTTGCCCTCGGCCACGATCTCCCGTCCGTCGTAGACCGGCGGGATGACTGTGGAGCCGGTGGGCCAGTCCGAGCCCCAGCCGGTGAGGTACAGGTCGTAGGGGTTGTCCTTGCGGCCGACCTCGTCGTAGTAGCTGCTGTTGTCGATCGGCTTCATGACGATGTCGAACCCCATGTCGGTGAGGTTCTTGCGCAGCGCCTCGGCCTGCTGGGTACGCAGTTCCAGGCTGGAGTGGGCGAGCACCAGCTTCGGCCGCTTTCCGGCGAGCAGCTCGGCGGTCTTCGCCTTGTCACCGGTCACCGGGGCGTTGAACACGTCGTACGGGACGAACCCGGCGGTGGTGGGTGACATCAGCGTGGTCGCGGGTGTCCCGGCGGCCTGGCCGCCGAGCACCTTGAGCAGGGCGTCCTTGTCGACCGCGTAGTTCAGCGCCCGCCGTACGTTCAGGTCGGTGACCCGCTGGGTGTTGATGCTCAGCACCCAGTTGTACTGCGTCGGGCCGCGGACGACCCGGTCGGCGACGCCGGCGCCGGTGGTGCGGGGCAGCACCGACGGCGGCACGTCCGACCAGCTCAGCGCCGCCTGGTCGGCCGGTCCGTCGGCGACCAGCCGCTCGGCGATCTGGGCCTGCTCCAGGCCGAACGTCATCCGGACCGTGTCCGGGTACGCGTTGCGGATCGGGTCGGTCGCCGGATCCCAGTTCGGGTTGCGTTCCAGCTCCAGCGACACGTCGCGCTGGTAGGACTTCACCCGGTACGGGCCGGACGAGAACGGCCGCAGATCGTAGTTGGCGCGGGTGTCCTTGGCGGCGGGCACCGGCGCGCTGGTGGGCAGCGCCGCCGCGTACGGCATGTCGCAGTGCGGCTGCGGGAACGTGAACCGGATGGTCCGGTCGTCGGGGGTGGTGACGCCGTCGGGCACCGGCTTGCCGCCGTCGTACGGTCCTTTGTAGGTGGCGTTGTACGCCCCGCCCGGGTAGAGCCACTGCTGGATGTAGTGCGGGCCCTCGTTGAGGTTCGCCGCGAACGAGCGGGCGATGCCGTGGGCGACGTCCTTGCTGCTCACCGGCGTGCCGTCCTCGTAGCGCACGCCGTCGCGCAGCGTGAACTCCCAGACCTTGCAGTCGCCGTCGACGTCCTTGCCGGGGTTGGTGGCCAGGTCGCCGACGAGCAGCAGCTTGCCGGTGCCGTCCTCCTTGTAGCCGTTGAGCGGGCGGTAGAGCATCCCGCCGGCGACCTGCTGCACGTTGACGTAGTTGCGGGCCGGGTCGAGGTGTTCGAAGTCGGCCGGCTGCATGACGGTGAGGGTGCCGCCCCGGGACGCGCCGTCGACGGGCTTCGCCGGGCCCTGGTTGTCGGCGGCCTCGTACGAGATCGAGCCGCTCTGGGTCTTGGTCTTCTGGTCGTCGCCGCCGCTGTCGTCGGGCGTGGGGTTGCAGCCGGCGGCGGCCAGCGCCGCCGCGGCGAGGACACCTGTCAGTGTCCGGGTTCGTGCGCGCACGGTGTGCTCCCTTCGTGCCCGGCGGCCCCCGCCGGCCGGGCGTGTGATGGCCGTGGGGACTACCGGGTGGAGCGGGGATCCAGCGAGTCGCGCAGCGCGTCGCCGAGCAGGTTGAACGCCAGGACCAGCAGGAAGATCGTCAACCCGGGGAACAGGGTGTACCAGGGGTCGCTCGCGACGTAGCCGATGCTGTTGAAGATCATGCGGCCCAGGTCGGGCGTGGGTTCGGTGACGCCGATGTTGACGAACGCCAGCGCCGCCTCGATGGCGATGAACTGGGGCACCATCAGCGAGACGGTGACCAGGATCGGCGCCCAGATGTTCGGCAGCAGCTGCCGCAGCAGGATGTGCGCGGTGCCGGCACCGGCGGCCCGGGCCGCGTCGACGAACTCCCGCTCCCGCAGCGAGATCACCTGCCCGCGGACCAGCCGCGCGGTGTACGTCCAGCTGAACAGGCCGAAGGTGGCGACGATCAGCGCCACCCGGAAGGCCGGCGACGGCGCCTCCCGGTCGGAGTAGAAGCGGTCCTGCAGGATCGGGATGACCGCGAGGGCGAAGATGAGGAACGGGAACGCCAGCGTGAGGTCGATCAGCCAGTTGACGAGACTGTCCAGCCAGCCTCTGGCCCATCCGGCCAGCACACCGACCGCGACGCCGATCCCGGAGGCCAGCAGCGCCGAGGTGAACGCGATGAACAGCGACGTCCGAAGGCCGTAGACCAGTTGCATCAGGATGTCCCGGCCGCTGCCCGGCTCAAGGCCGAGCCAATGATCGGAACTGATCCCGCCGGCATACCCGGTCGGCATTCCGAAATCGTTCAACCGGTCGACGAACTTGTCGGTCGGGTCGATTCCGGTGAGCCGCCCCAGCAGCGGCGCGCCGAGCGCCACCACTGCGGCCACGAGGAGCGTCAGGGCGCTGACCCGGGCCGTACGGTCCCGCTTGAGCCGCAGCCAGGCGAGCTGGTTCGGTGACCGGCCGACGAACTCGGCGGTCCGGCCGACGGGTTCGGAGTCGGCCTGGATCTCGGGGCCGGGAATGGTCGCGTCGGCGGCCGTGGTCCGGGGCGACGGGTGTGAGAGATCGCTCATGAACAGTCCCTCCGACGGGGGCGAAAACGCCCTGCCATCCGACGGTAAAGGGAGACGGAGCACCGGAAAGAATCGTTACGGTAACGGCCGCTCCGGTTGTCATCCATTGACAACGATCCGGCGTACGGAATGCATCGGCGCAATAACGGGCCGATTTGGTTGTCAGCCTTTCAGGCAGGCGTCACGCTTATTCGGAATGCGTTTGCGCGAGGCGCGGAAGCGGTTGTCAGCCGTTCGGGCATTCCCGTACGCCGATGTCACACCGAACGTGCGACGCGGTCGACTGGTGTAACACTTCGTGACTCTTCGCGTTCACACCGTCCACCTAGGGTTCTCGGCGGCCCGGTTACGCACGACGGACCGGGCCACCCATCGGCCCCGCACCCCGGGGCCCCGACGGAAGGACCACCCATGCCCTTCGCCCGACGTACCGCCGCACTGGCCCTGGTCGCCGCGCTCGGCGCGCCGGCCTCCCCCGCGCAGGCCGCGCCGCGCCCCGGCCCGCAGACCCCCTCGGTGCTGCTGCTCACCGTCGACGACGACGCCGATGTGCGCGCCACGGTGCTGACCTGCGGGCCGACCGGCGGTCTGCACCCCGACCCGATCACCGCCTGCCGGCTCGTCGCCCGCGTCGACGGCGACCTGGACGCGCTCGACGTGGACGGCGCGCCGTGCACCTCCCAGTACGCCCCGGTCGTCGCCCGCGCCGCAGGCTTCTGGCAGAACCGCCCGGTCTCCTACACGCGTACGTTCACTAACCCCTGCCTGATGCAGCGCACCACCGCCTCTCTCTTCACCTTCTGACCCTCCCCTCTCGTTCTGGTTGATCATGAGGTTGGCGGCGGTTGCCGTCCGTTTTGTCGCCGTCAACCTCATGATCGACGGGGTGGGTGGGGTGGGTGGGGTGGGGGTGGGGTGGGTGCGGAGAATGGTGCGGGTGGACGGGGGTGCTGTGGAGGCGCGCACGGTCGGTGGCGGGCGGGAGCTGCGGGCGGACTGTTCGCGCTGCGCCGGGGTCTGCTGCGTCGCGCCGGCGTTCACCGCGTCCGCCGACTTCGCCATCGACAAGCCCGCCGGACGGCCCTGCCCGAACCTGGGCGCCGACTTCCGCTGCGGCATCCACACCGAGCTGCGGCAACGCGGCTTCCCCGGATGCACCGTGTTCGACTGCTTCGGCGCCGGCCAGCACCTCACCCGGCACACGTTCGCCGGCCGCGACTGGCGCGCCGACCCGGCCACCGCAGCGCGGATGTTCGACACCTTCGCGGTGTTGCGGCCCCTGCACGAGTTGCTCTGGTATCTGACCGAGGCGGTACGCCTGACCCCGCCCGGCCCGCTGCGCGACGAGCTGACCGCCGCGCTCGACGAGACCGGCCGGCTCGCCGACGGCACCCCTGACGAGCTGCTCGCGCTCGACGTCGACGCGCACCGGGACCGGGCCAACCGGCTCCTGTCCCGCGCCGCCGAACAGGCCCGCGCCGGGAAGGCCGGCCCGGACCGCCGGGGCGCGACGCTGATCGCTGTGGACCTGCGCCGTACGCCGCTGGCCGGGGCGAACCTGCGCGGCGCCTGCCTGATCGGCGCGGACCTGCGGGGCGTACGGCTCGGCGCGGCCGACCTGACCGGCGCGGACCTGCGCGGGGCCGACCTGCGCGGCGCAGACCTGAGCGAGTGCCTGTTCACGCACCAGTCGCAGCTCGACGCCGCGCGCGGCGACCACCGCACGGTCCTGCCGCCGGGGCTGCGCCGCCCGGCCCACTGGTCCCTGACGCTGACCCCGGCCCGCCCCCGGCCACGCCCCCGCCGCCGCTGACCCGCCCGGCCCACCGGTCCGGAAACTGGGCGACGATCAAGGAGTTTGTGGCTGGTTCGGGGCCGGATCGGGACACAAACTCCTTGATCAACGGGGAGAAGGGGGCCGGAGGGCGGAGGGGGCGGGGTTTGGTGGGGATGGGGTGGGGTAGGCGGCGCGGACGACTGTTGGTCGACGGGAGGGGCACCGGTGGGATATCGGGCACGCGACGGTGAGGAGCCGGTCGATCCGGCGCACGCCGAGGACGAGGCCGGGCAGGTTCCGCTGGTGCAGACGGCCGCGGACACCGACGTGCCGGCGCCCGCACCCGGCGTGCCGAAACCGGACGAGGTGACCGAGGACGACGGCTCCGGCATGGCGGGTGGCGCCTCCGGCAGCAGCTCGGGCGGCTCCTCGATGCCGACCCACCCGGACGCCGCCCGCTGAACGTTTGCCGTCACCCGCTGCGGGCAGGAGTGCGACATGACCAGTGAAGAGTCCTTCGGCCGCGCGGCCGGCGACGAACCCGACGGCGTGACCGCGTACGAGGCGTCCCTGCGCCCGCCCGGCGAGTCCCTGCACACCACCGACGACACCGGTGACGACTTCGCCGACCTGCCCGCCGAGGACCGCCGGTCCGCGCGGGAGGTCAGCCGCGCCGGCTACGACGTCGACGCGGTCTCCGGGACCGGCGACCCGTCCGAGGAGCCGGAGGAGATCGAGGAGGGCCGGCCGCTGCGCTGACGCGTGCGCGGGGCGGCGGCCGTGCCGCTCCGCGCCTCGGTCATGCCCCGGTTCGCCAGCGCGTCGGCGCGCTCGTTCTCCGGGTGCCCGTTGTGGCCCTTAACCCACAGCCAGGTCACGTCGTGCCGGGCACAGGCCGCCTCCAGCGCCTGCCACAGGTCGGCGTTCTTCACCGGCTGCTTCGCGGCGGTCAGCCAGCCGTTGCGCTTCCACGAGTTCAGCCAGCCGGTGATGCCGTTGCGTACATAGGTGCTGTCGGTGTGCAGCCGTACCGTGACCGGGCGGGTCAGGCTCTCCAGCGCCCGGATCGCGGCGGTCAACTCCATCCGGTTGTTGGTGGTCGGGGTGGCCTCGCCGCCGCACAGCTCCCGCTCGTGCCCGCCCCAGCGCAGCACCGCGCCCCAACCGCCGGGCCCGGGATTGCCGCTGCACGCGCCGTCGGTCCAGATCTCCACGACCCGGCCGGTCTCCGCCTCCGCCATGCCCGGCAACCTACCGGGTACGCGAGTACGCGGGACCACCCGACCCGCCGCGCGCGGCTACCGTGCCGGCATGACCACTCCCCCGGACTTCGCCACCCTCTGCAACTTCCGTGACCTCGGCGGCTGGCGGACCGGCGACGGCCGCACCGTCGCCCGGGGCCGCCTCTACCGCTCCGACTCGCTGGCCAAGCTCGCCGGTGACGACCTGCAACGGTTCGCCGCGCTGGGCGTGCGTACCGTGATCGACCTGCGCTACCCGTGGGAGATCGCCGACCGCGGCCGGGCCCCGGAGAGCCTCGGCGTGACCTGGCACAACCTGAGCATCGAGCACCGGCCGTACGTGCAGGCCGACATCGATCCCGACGTGGACCCGTGGCGCTACCTGGCCGACCGGTACGCCGAGGTGGCCGAGGACGGCGTGGCCGAGCTGCGCCGGGCGGTCGAGGTGATCGCGGACGGCGAGCATCCGCTGGTGTTCCACTGCGCGTCCGGCAAGGACCGTACCGGCCTGCTCGCCGCGCTGGTGCTGTCCCTGCTGAGGGTGGACGACGACCAGATCGCCACGGACTTCGCGCTCACCGAGCACGCCACCGACCGGCTGGTCGCCGAGTGGCGGGACCGCAACGGCGGCGCGACGCCGGGCTGGCCCGCGTACGGGCGGGCGCCGGCCGAGGTCATCCGGCTGGTGCTGGCCGACCTGCGGGCCGCACACGGTTCCGTGCACGGGTACGTGACCGGCCGGCTCGGTGTCGACGCGCAGACGATCGACGCGCTGCGCGCCCGGCTGCTCACCGGCGACACGGACCCGCTGCCGACCCAGGGCACCACCGGCGCCACGCCGACGACACTCGCCCGCTGAGCGCCGCCGCCCGGCCGAGCACGCAGCGACGGAGAACCGGCGGCCGAAAAGCGAGCGACGGCGGCGCGGCGGTCTGGCACGCTGCGAGATCGTGGACACGCGGTGGGACGGCCTGCGGGCCGAGGTACGGGACACGATCGACGAGCTGGTCTCCTCCGGCCGGGAGGCCGGTGTGCAGGTGGCCGCGTACCTGGACGGGGTGGCGATCGTCTCCGAACACGCAGGGCTCGCCGACACCACCACCGGACGGCCGATGACCGCCGACACGCCCGTGCACGCGGTCTCCACCGGCAAGGGACTCACCGCCACCGTCGTGCACGTGCTCGCCGAGCGGGGACGGCTCGACTACGACCTGCCGCTCGCCGCGGTGTGGCCGGAGTTCGCCCGGCACGGCAAGGACGCCATCACGCTGCGGCACGTGCTCACCCACACCGCCGGCCTGCCCGCGCTGCCCGCCGACGTCACGCCGGAGGACTTCACCGACTGGACGCGCATGTGCGAGCTGCTGGCAGACGCGCGGCCGCTGTGGGCGCCCGGCGAGCGGCTGGCGTACCACGCCTGGACGTGGGGGTGGCTGCTCGGCGAAGTGGTCCGGCGGGTCACCGGCGCGCCCGTGTCGCGCGTGCTCGCCGACGAGGTGGCCGGGCCGCTCGGCGTGGACCGGGAACTGTTCCTCGCCGTACCGGAGGCGGACCTGGCCCGGCTGGCCCGGCTGGAGGACGCCGGCCTGTCCACGCTGATGACCTGGGCCGGGGCGAACCTGCCGCAGTTCGACGCGGTCGCCCCGCCAGCGGTACGACCCGACACCGTCATCGGTTCCCGCCCCGACGTGCTGCGCGCCGACGTGCCGTCGGTCGGCACGATGAGCGCCCGCGCGGTGGCCCGGATGTACGCGGCGCTACTCGGCCCGGTCGACGGGGTACGGCTGATCTCCGCCGCACGGATGCGGGAGGTGTCCGCCCCTGCGGTACGCGCCCAGGAGTGGGTGTTCGGCCAGGAGAGCACGTTCGGGCTCGGGTACGCGGTCGAGGACGACGGATCGTTCGGCACCGCCGGTAGCGGCGGCAGCCTCGCGTTCGCGTACCCGGATCTGGGGTTGACGGTGGCGGCGGTGCGCAACCGGCTCGGCGCGGGCGACGGCGACCCGATGGAGCAGCTGCGGGTGCTGGTGCGCGACCGCGTCGCCGAGGCGACCGGCCACCGGAGCTAGCGGCGCAGGCGGGCCCGCAGCCGGCCGGCCGCGTCGCCGAGCACCGCGCCGGTCATCGGCAGCAGCGGGCTGGACCGCATCACCGCCAGGTCCTCGGCCGGGCTGGTCACGCCGTCGAGGAACCGCAGCACCCGCTCCGCCGGGTTGCGGTCGAACAGCCGCTCGAAGAACTCCACCCCGCCGACGTGCCCCCGGTCCAGCGCGCGCAGCGCCACCGCGTCCATCCACAGGTGCCGCACCGGGTACGCGGGCGCGGGCACCGGCGGACGGCCGGCGGCGAGCGCCCGGGCCACCTGGTCGGCCTGGCGCAGCATCGCGGAGAACGTGAACCCGGTGGACGGCCGGGTCGCCCCACCGGCGGTGCCCAGCCGCACCACCCGCGGGCTGGGACGGGGTTCGAACGGGCCGTCGGTCATCGGGATCACGCCGTCCTCGACCTCCCGCACCCGCAGCGCGGTCAGGTCCAGCCCGAGCAGGTCCGCGTAGCCGCGCAGCGCCGTGTCGTAGCCCGCGTCGTCGAGCAGGGCCGGGCCGAACTCGGTGTACTCGACCAGCGCGAACCGGTCGTCGACAGGCAGCACGTACCCGAAGGAGACGCCGCGCTGCGGCTGTGGGGTGCGGAAGTCCATCAGAACGGCCCGCTGCGGATCGAACGTCGGCCGGTCGGCGGCCAGCCACCAGCCCCGGAAGTGCTGCAACCAACTGGTCCGCCCCGGTCGTTTCGGCCGCCGTGGCCGCGAGTCGAGCACCCACCCGGCCCGCACCAGCTCACGCCCCTCCGGGTCGCGGACAGTGACCCGCTCACCGTCGTCGTGCAGCTCCCCCGCCGGAGCGCTGATCCGGACCGCGTCCAGCCGCCGCTCGGCCGCGGCAGCCCGGTCGTAGACCGGGGCGGAGCGCAGCATGGCGTACCGCAGCGGGTCGAGCGTGAGGACGCGGCGGCCGGCGCGCGTGACCACGTCGACCTGCGACCAGCTCGCGCTCAGCAACGGATCCAGGTCGTCACCGGGCAGGCCCCAGAACGCCCACGTGCGGTCCTGGCCGCGTTTGTGCACCGGGTCGACCACCGCGACCCGCAGCCCGGTCACGCCGTGGCGGTCCAGCGCGGCCAGGACCAGGGACGCGGCGCCGCCGCCGCCGACCAGCGCGAGGTCGACGTCGACCGCTGAGGATGCCTGCACCCGACCACGCTGTCACATCGGCGGGCGCGGTCACCGGCCGACCCGCGCTCAGGCCACCGGGGCGGGCTCCTGGGGGGCCGGCTGGGCGTAGGCGGCGGCCACCGTCGCCCGGTCGAAGACCCGCCACGTCGCGGCGATCACCGCGACCGCCACCACGAAACCCACCCAGTACGGCGCGGTGATGCCGAACCGGGCCGCCACCACACCGCCGAGCAGCGCGCCGACGCAGTTTCCGCCCGCCGCGACGAACAACGTGGTGCTGCCGACCCGGCCCATCAACGCGGGCGGGGTGAGCCGCTGCCGCAGCGAGTTCGCCACGATGTTCCACAGCGCGCTGTGCGCCCCGAACGCGAACAGCGCGAACCCGACCACGGCGGCGCTGCGGGACGCGGCCAGCGCCAGGTGCAGTCCCGCCTCGACCAGCAGCCCGGTCCGTACCGTCCAGGTGGGCGTGATCGCGGCGATCAGCCGGTCCCCCACCACCGAGCCGAGCACGCCGCCCACTGCCATGCAGGTGAACAACGCGCCGTAGCCGACCGAGCCGAGACCCAGCCGTTCGGTGGCGAGCAGCACCAGCACCGCCACGGCGGCGGTGAGCGTGACGTTGAGCAGGCCGATCAGCACGGTCATGGTGCGCAGCAGCCGCTGCCCCCACAGCCAGCGGAACCCCTCCGCGACCTCCGCCCGCGCCGAACGCCGCCCGTCCGGCGCCGGCCCGGCACGGTACGTCCCGGCGAGCAGCCCGACCAGCACGGCGCTGAGCGCGTACGTGCCGGCGTTCAGGGCGAACGGCAGCGACGCCGCCAGCACGAACAGGAACCCGCCGAGCGGGCCGGCGATCATGTTCTGCATCACCTGGGTGCCGCCGCCCAGCCACCCGTTGGCGCGTTCCAGCAGCGAGCGCGGCACCACCGCAGGCAGCACCGCCTGCGCGGCGGTACGGAACACCACCTCGCCGGTGTTCACCACGAACAGCACCGCGTACAGCAGCGCGATCCCGGCCCGGTCGGCCAGCATCGCCGCCGCGAGCACGGCGAGCGCGCCGACGCGTACCCAGTCGATGAGCACCATCAGCCGCCGCCGGTCCACCCGGTCGGCCAGCACGCCGCCGGGCAGCGCGAACAGCAGCCACGGCAGCCACGACACCGCCGCCCCGGCCGACACCACCAGCGGATCGTCGGTGAGCGACGCCACGTACAGCGGCGCGGCCACAGTCGCCGTCCCGCTGCCCAGCGCGGACAGCGTGCTCGCCGTCCACAGTCGGGCGAAGCGCCCGCCGAGCCGTTCCCCCGTCACGGCGAGGCAACCTACCAGCGGCGACGAACCCTGCCGACCGGTTTATCCGGGCGGCGGGAGTTGAGGCGGGCCGCCTGCCGGTTGAGGTGGTCGCGTTCGGCCAGGCTGGCCGCGCGACGGGCCGCGTCGGCGTACAGGCCGGCTGCCCGGTCCGGGTCGCCGTCGCGTTCGTGCAGGTACGCGGCCACCGCCGTGTAGCGGGGCAGCGTGTCGTCAAGCGCCGCGAGCGCCGCCAGCCCGGCGCGCGGGCCGTCCGCCTCGCCGACCGCGACCGCCCGGTTGAGCCGGGCGATCGGGTTGCCGGTCAGGCGCACCAGCTCGTCGTACCACTCGACGATCTGCACCCAGTCGGTCTCCGCGGCGGTGGGCGCGTCCGCGTGCAGTGCCGCGATCGCGGCCTGGGCCTGGAACTCGCCGAGCCGGTCGCGGGACAGCGCGGTCTGCAGGATGCCCACGCCCTCGGCGATCAGCGTGGTGTCCCACCGGCTGCGGTCCTGCTCGGCCAGCGGCACCAGGCTGCCGTCGGGCGCGGTCCGGCCGGCCCGGCGGGCGTGGTGCAGCAGCATGAGCGCGAGCAGCCCGGCCACCTCGGGGTGGTCGATCGCGGCGGCGAGTTGGCGGGTGAGCCGGATTGCCTCGGCGGCCAGGTCCACGTCGCCGGAGTAGCCCTCGTTGAACACCAGGTACAGCACGCGCAGCACGGTGGCGACGTCACCGGGCTGGTCGAGGCGAACCCCGGAGACGGTGCGCTTGGCCCGGCTGATCCGCTGCGCCATGGTGGCCTCCGGCACCAGGTACGCCTGCGCGATCTGCCGGGTGGTGAGCCCGCCGACGGCGCGCAGCGTCAACGCGACGGCCGACGACGGGCTCAGCGACGGATGCGCGCAGAGGAAGTAGAGCCGCAGCGTGTCGTCCACGGCGGGCACCGGGCCGGGCGGCGGCTCTTCCTCGATCAGGTCCTCCCGTCGGCGCCGGGCGGCGTCGGCGCGGACCGCGTCCAGGAACCGCCGCCACGCCACTGTGACCAGCCAGCCCAACGGGTCGCGGGGCGGGTCGGCCGGCCAGACACGCAGCGCCTCGATCAGCGCGTCCTGCACGGCGTCCTCGGCCGCCGCGAAGTCTGCTCCGCGGCGGACGAGGACACCGAGCACGCCCGGGATGAGGCTGCGGAGCGCGACCTCGTCCATCGGACGGGTCACTCGGTGATGGTCGGCGGCGCGGTGAGGAACGGGCGCAGCTCCAGCCACTCGTGGATCGGCTTGCCGCCCTGCCCGGGCGCGGCCGACAGCTCGGCGGCGAGTTCGAGGGCACGCTCGTAGCTGTCCACGTCGATCACCATCCAGCCGGCGATCAGGTCCTTCGTCTCGGCGAACGGGCCGTCGGTGACCGGCGGGCGTCCCTCGCCGTCGTAGCGGACGAACGTGCCCTCCGGGGCGAGCGCCTGGCCGTCGACGTACTCGCCGCTCTCCTGCAGCCGGGCCGCGAACTCCTGCATGTAGTTCACGTGCGCGGAGATCTCCTCCGGCGTCCACTTGTCGATCATCGGCATGTCGGTGACCGGGGTCGGGCCGCCGCGATAGTGCTTCAGGAGCAGGTACTTCATCTGTGTCTCCTCGTGGAGGGTGCGACCCATTCTGGCCGCGTTCACTCCGGGGACGAAGCCGCCTGCCCGTTCTCGACATCGGTGGCGGAGGAATTTCCGGCGTCACATCGCGTAGGGCATCCTAGGAGGCTAGTTCTGGAGGCCGGGCCGCCTGCCCCCGTCGCGGCGGCCCGGCCCGTCAGGCGGCGGCGGCGCGGCGCAGGCCGGTGATCAGCACCGTGCCCGCGACCAGGTGAAACGCCACCAGCGTCAGCGTCGCCGCTCGGCCGACTCCCCCGCCCAGCGGCCCGAGCAGCGACACCAGCAGCACCAGGCCCGCGACCACCGTCCAGACGGTCCGGGCGCGGGCGGTGAGCCGTTCCAGCAGGGCCAGCAGCGCCCAGCCGGACAGTCCGGCGAGCAGCGTGCTCACCGCCACCGCCACCGGCGTCACCCGCTGCACGTCCGAACCGGTGCGCGCGGTCAGCTCCACCCCGGCCAGCGGCACCGCGATCACCCAGCCCAGCAGCGTGGCCACGGTGGCGGCGAGCACCGTCAGCAGCCGCACCCGGCGGCGGGTCGGGCGGGTGGCGGCGGTCGGAATCGTGGTTTCCATCGGTGGCTCCTCGGCATCGGGACGACTGCCGCCGACGCTAGGTCCGGCGGGCCGCCGCGCGGATCGGGCCGCGGAGCGGTTCCCGGCTCCGTCGCCGGACCGATCACCGGCCCGGATCTCCGTCTGGCGACCGATGAGAAGCGGTGCGCACGCGGCCTAGCATCCGGACATGAGGTGTGCGTCCCGGTCCCGGCTCCTGCTGCTGCTCGACGGCGGCATCGCCACCGTGAGCCTCGCCGTGTGCCTGCTCGCGCTGCTGGCCTCCGACGCCGGCCCGGACACGACCGGCGCGACCGCCGTCGCGGTCGGCCTCGCCGTCGCGCAGGCCGGCTGTCTGCTGTGGATCAGGCGCCACCCGGGGTACGCCCTCGGCGTCGCCGCGCTCGCCGGCGTCGGCCTCGAGGCGCTCTGCCCGCAGCTCGGCTGGCTCGGCCTGGTCGCGGTGCCGATGGCGTACGTGGCCCGGCTGCGCCCGCCCCGGTACTCGCTCGTCGCGCTCGGGCTGCTGCTCGCGCCCACGCCGTGGAAGCTGGTCACCGGCGGCTGGCGGGACCTGCTGCTGGCGGTGACCGCGCTGGGCCTGAGCTGGACGCTCGGCGAGTTGCAGCGGGGCCAGGCGCAGCGGCGTGGCGAGCGCGAACGGCAGGTACGCGCCGCCGAACGGGAGCGGATCTCCCGGGAGCTGCACGACGTGGTGGCGCACCACGTCGCGGTCATCGCGGTGCAGGCCGCCGCCGCCGAGGACGTGTTCGACGAGCAGCCGGAGCAGGCCCGCGCCGCGCTCGCCGCGATCGACACGGCGGCCCGGTCGGCGCTGACCGAGCTGCGGGCCATGCTGCACGCGCTCGCCCTCGACGACGGGTCCGAACCGGACGGACCGCAGCCGGGACTGGCGCAGCTCGACGCGCTCGCCGACGCGGTACGGGCGGTGGGCCTGCGGGTGACGCTGCGGCGCGACGGCGACGGCGAGGCGCTGCCCGGCGGGGTGCAGCTGTCGGCGTACCGGATCGTGCAGGAGTCGCTGACGAACGCGCTGCGCCACGGGCACGCCACCCGCGCCGACGTGGACGTCGATTACCGCGACGGCGTACTGCGGCTGGAGGTCGTCAACGACGGCCCGGCGCCCGCCCGCCGCCCCGGCACGACCACCGGGCGCGGCATCGTCGGCATGCGGGAACGGGCCCGGCTGCTCGGCGGCACACTGGACGCCGGCCCGCTGCCGGCCGGCGGATTCCGGGTCCACGCCCGGCTGCCGGTGGAGGCGGCCCGATGACGGTACGGGTGGTCATCGCCGACGACCAGGAGCTGATCCGCGCCGGGCTGCGCACAGTCCTCGACGCGCGGCCCGACCTGAGCGTGGTCGGCGAGGCCGCCGACGGGGTCGAGGCGGTCGCGGTGGCGACGCGTACGCGGCCGGACGTGGTGCTGATGGACGTGCGGATGCCCCGCCGCGACGGCATCGCCGCCACCCGCGACCTGGTGGCCGCCGGCAACCCGGCCAAGGTGGTCATGCTGACCACGTTCGACCTGGACGAACACGTCTACGCCGCGCTGCGCGCCGGGGCCAGCGCGTTCCTGCTCAAGGACACCCGCCCGGCCGACCTCGCCGAGGCGGTACGCGTGGTGGCCCGGGGCGAGGCGCTGCTCGCGCCGACTGTGACCCGGCGGCTGCTGGACCGGTACGCCGACCGGCTTCCCGCGCCCACGCCCACCGGTGACGCCCTCGCCGTGCTGACCGCCCGCGAACGGGAGGTGCTGACACTCACCGCGCGGGCACTGTCCAATGCGGAGATCGCCGCCCGGCTGCACCTGAGCACCGCCACCGTGAAGACACACGTCTCGGCGATCCTCACCAAGCTGGGCCTGCGCGACCGGATCCAGGCGGTGGTGCTCGCGTACGACACCGGGCTGGTCCGGCCGGAACCGCCCGTCCGGTAGGCGCGAAACGGACAGCGGACCCAGACACGGCGAAGCGGGACGGCTCGCCGTCCGGCCTGGCCCGGCATGTCCACCCTCCGACGGCGGCAGGGAGCACACCGGACGGCAACGAAGATTTCTCAATTACCCCCAGTGACCGCCGCAACCCTCCTAGTGTTGGCCACACCGGTGCTCGTCACGGAGTTGGCCACCCGAACGACGTCCCACGCCTACAGCGGACGAAAAGTGAGGGAAGACGCGGATGAAGGCACAGTCATTTCTCGGATCGGCGGCGTTCGGCGTGGGCCTCGGCGCACTGCTGCTCCCGGCCGCCGCGCTGGCGGACACCAGAGTCTCACCCGCCGCCACCCCGGTCGGCGGCACCGTCGTGCTGACCACCACGTGCAACCCGAACGCCGGTGACGCGATCTTCCGGGTCACCGGCCCGGACCGGGACCAGAACGTCCGGTCCACCACCGCGGCCGCGGGCGGTGGCCTGAGCGCCGAGCTGTTCACCGCCGGGTTCACGCTCGGCACGTACACCGTCGCCACCACGTGCGGCGACGGCAGCGACGGCGGCAGCGCCACGTTCACCGTCACCCCGATCGGCGGCGCGCAGGCCGGTGGCGGCGGGCGCGACGGCGACACCGGGGTGCTGGTCGCCGGGGGCGTGCTGGCCGCCGGGGCGCTCGCCGGTGGCGCGTACGCGGTCATCCGCCGACGCCGCGCGGGCGCCGTCGCCTGACCGGATCGTCGAGCGGTCCGCCCGCGCCGGAGCACCCGGCGCGGGCGGCACGTCCCTGTCGGACGGAGGTGGGATGCTGTCGGAGTCGCAGCGCCGGTCGCGGTTGCGCACCGCCGTCGTGGTCACCGCCGTCACCGTCGCCGCCGCCACCGGCACCGGACTGGTCTCGGCCGGGCTCGGCACCACGTCGACGCCACCGCCACAGCCCGGCGTCTCCGCCGCGCCCGCCACCGAACGACCGGGTACGGCAGGTCCGGCGCTCCCCCGCGCCACACCGGTGCGGGTGACCATCCCGCGCATCGGCGTGGACGCCGAGATCGTGCCGGTGGCCACCGACGCCGACGGCGCGCTGGAAGTGCCGCCGCTGGAACGCCCCGAGGTCACCGGCTGGTACCACCCCGGTCCCGCCCCCGGCCAGGCCGGCAACGCGGTGCTGGTCGGGCACGTCGACTCGCAGCACGGCCCGGCGGTCTTCTTCGACCTCGGCCGGCTGCGCCCCGGCGACACGATCCGGGTGCTGCGCGCCGACGGCCGGACGGCGGCGTTCACCGTGGACGGCGTCGGGGCGTACCCGAAGGAACGCTTCCCCACCACGCGGGTCTACGGCGGCGACGCTGCTGCGCGGCTGCGTTTGATCACGTGCGGCGGGCGGTTCGACCCGCGGACCGGCAGCTACCCGGACAACATCGTGGTCTTCGCCACCGCTACCCGCTGACGCTCAGCCTTCCAGGTCGGCCAGTTCCGCGTCGAGCAGCTTCGCCAGCAGCGCCACCCGGCCCGGGTCGTTGTCGGCGGTGATGTTCCGGCTGGGCATCTCGACGGTCATCAGCAGGTAGAGGTACAGCCGGTACAACCCGAGCCGCCGCCGCGCCCCGGCGTCGAGCGGGAACGGCGCCGCCGCCCGGTAGGCGCGCACCAGCGGGTCGTCCGGCTCGTCCTCGGCGCGGCGGAACAGCAGCGGCGACACCAGGTCCATCAGCGGATCGCCCCACAGGTAGCGTTCGCCGTCGACCAGGCCGGTGAGCCGGGGCGTGCCGTCCGGCCCGTCCACGGCGAGCACGTTGCCGGCCCAGCCGTCGAAGTGCAGCAGCGCCGGACGGCGTACCGCGTCGAGCACCGCCGCGTGCCGCGCCACCAGCTCCCGGATCCGGGACGCCGGCACCGGCAGCGGCACCGCCCAGTCGGCGGCGTCGGCGAGCATGTCGTCCACCATCGCCGTGTACGCGTCCCGCCAGGTAGCCCCGTGCGCCCGGTCGCCGTCGTAGCCGTACCGCTCGCCGGTGACGGCGTGCAGCGCGGCGAGCGCGCGGCCGAACTCCTCGCGCAGCGGCCCGACGTCCGCGCCGGCCTGGCTCAGGTCCCAGAGGGTACGACCTGGTAGCCGCGCCATGAGCAGCCAGTCGCCCAGCTCGGGGTCGGTTCCGTGGTGCAGCAGCGCCGGCGTCGGCACCCCCGGTGCGCGGTCGGCGACCAGGCGCAGGTAGTGCGCCTCCGCGCCGACCATGTCCCGCTCGTAGCGCAGCAGCGGCACGTGCGGCGGCGGACCGACCTTGAGCACCACGTCCCGGCCGTCGGTGAGGCGTACCTGCCACACGGCGGCGAAGCCGCCACCGGTCAGCGGGCCGCAGTCGGCCACCTCGACGCCGGGCCCGAGCGAGGCGGTGAGGTATCGGCGGACCTGATCGGGGTCGAGGACACGCTGAGTCGGACTCACGCTCATGGTCCGGGGAGCCTACTGGGTTGAGGTGTAAGGAGGGGCCCCCTGTTAACGCCTCCGGTAGAGGAAGGGCCCCTTGTTAACACCTCTCCGAGGCTTGGGAGAATCGCGGCATGGCGAGACGGGGTGAACGGACGGCGGCATGCCCGTGCGGCACCGGCCGGCCGTACGCGGACTGCTGCGCCCCGGTCCACCGGGGCGAGGCGACGGCGGCGACCGCGGAGGCGCTGATGCGGTCCCGGTTCAGCGCGTTCGCGCTCGGCGACGCCGCCTACCTGCGGCACAGCTGGCACTCGACCACCCGGCCCGAGCGGCTGGAGCTGGACCCGGGCACGCGCTGGACCCGGCTGGAGATCGTGGAGACCGGGCAGGGCGGCCTGTTCGACAACGCCGGGACGGTCCGGTTCCGGGCGCACTACCGCGAGGGTGGCCGGGCGGGTGTGCTGGCCGAGCACAGCCGCTTCGCCCGCGAGGACGGCCGCTGGGTCTACCTGGACGCGCTGCCCGAGTGACGCCTCCCTGGCGCCGACGCGCGCAGCCTGCGGCGGCGGGTGTTAACAAGGGGCCCTTCCTCTACCGGAGGCGTTAACAAGGGGCCCTTCCTTTCGCCTAGGCCGGGCGCGGGGCGGGCTGGGCCAGCTCGGCGATCTCGCGCGGCAGCTGGGACAGCGCCCGGTTGAACTGGGCGGGCCCGACCACCCGGTGCAGCGCCTGCAGCACCGCCCGCGCGCCGCGCTCGGCGTCGGACGGGGTCGCGCCGGAGCGCTCGGCGACCCGGCGCAGGAACTCGTCGTACCCGAAGACCTCCGGGTCCTCGACCCGGGCGCGGGCCAGCAGCGGACGCAGCTCGTGCGCGACGTGCGCGGACAGGTCGTCGGCCTCGCCGCCGCCGATCCGTTCGGCGAGCGTGCGCAGCGTCGCCTCGGTCAGCGCGCGGGCCGTCTCGACCGGTACGCCGGCGCGGGCGGACACCCGCGCGTAGAACTCCGGTTCGGCCATCGTCTGTCCTCCCGTCGCAACGGCAGCGTGGCTACCCGCCGCCGGCCTCGGCAAACACCGCCGCTGACCTGGCCCCGGCGACCAGGCGTTCAGGCCAGGGCCCGCGCCGCCGAGACGATCGCGCCGACGCCGATGCCGGCCCGGTCGAACTGCTGGGCGGGGGTGCCGGAGCCGGGCAGCCCGCGTACCGCCAGGTGGTTGACCCGGGACGGTTCGCCCAGGTCGGCGAGCGCCTCCAGCACCGCTGAGCCCAGCCCGCCCTCCGGGTAGTGGTCCTCGACCACCACCAGCCGCCCGCCGGTCTCCACCACGGTCTCGGCGAGGCGCTGCCGGTCCACCGGCTTGATCGAGTACATGTCGATCACGCGCGCGTCGATGCCCTCGCGGGTCAGTTCGTCGGCGGCGGTGAGGCAGAGGTGCACCGTCACGCCGGTGCCGAGCAGCGCCACGTCGCCGCCGTCGCGCACCATTCGGCTGCCGCCGATCGGGAACGGCTCGCCGTCGTCGTAGAGCACCGGGTACTTGCCGCGCGTGGTGCGCAGGTAGGTGATGCCCGGGTGGTCGGCCATCTGGGCGACCAGCGCCGCGCAGGAGACCGCGTCGGCCGGGCTGAGCACCGTGGAGCCGGGCACTGCGCGAAGCGCCGCGATGTCCTCCAGCCCCATCTGGGACGGGCCGTCCGGGCCGATCTCGACCCCGGCGTGCGAGCCGACCAGCGCGATGTCGGCCCGGGACACCCCGGCCATCCGGATGAAGTCGTACGCCCGGGACCAGAACGCGGCGAACGTCGCCGCGAATGGCCGGTAGCCGCGTACCGCCAGGCCCACCGCCGCGGCGGCGAGCTGCTGCTCGGCGATGAACATCTGGAAGAACCGATCGGGGTACGCGGCGGCGAAGCTCTCCGCCCGGGTGGAGTCGCTGACCTCTCCGTCGAGCGCGACCACGTCGGGCCGGGCGGCGCCGAGGGCGCGCAGCGCGTCGCCGTACGCGTTCCGGGTGGCCACCTTCGTCCCGCGCTCGTACCGGGGCAGCTCCGGCTGCCGGTGCTCGGCGGCGGCGGTGCGCGGCGCGGCGGGAGGTTTCGGCCCGGCGACCCGGATCCGGCGGGGGCCGCCGAGCGCCCGTACGGCCCGGTCGGCCAGTTCCGGGTCGAACGCCTTGCCGTGCCAGGCCGGGTCGTTCTCCACCTCCGGCACGCCCTTGCCCTTGACCGTGCGGGCCAGCACCACCGTCGGCCCGGTGGCCTCGCGTGCCTGCCCGTACGCCTCGTCGATCGCGCCCAGGTCGTGGCCGTCGACGGCGATCGCCCGGCAGCCGAACGCCTCGACACGACGCCGGTAGGTGTCCAGGTCCCACTCCAGCTCGGTGGGGCCGCGCTGGCCGAACCGGTTGACGTCCACGATCGTGGTGAGGTTGCGCAGCCCGTAGTGCCCGGCCTTGTCCAGCGCCTCCCACACCGATCCCTCGGCGGTCTCGCTGTCGCCGCAGAGCACCCAGACGTGCGCGGGTGACCGGTCGAGGTACTGGGCGGCGAGCGCCACCCCGACCCCGACCGGCAGCCCCTGCCCGAGCGAGCCGGTGGCGACGTCGACCCAGGGCAGCACCGGCGTGGGGTGGCCCTGCAGGCGCGACCCGGCCTGCCGGTACGTCTCCAGCAGCTCCTGCTCGCTGATCGCGCCGGTGGCCCGGAACACCGCGTACAGCAGCGGCGAGGCGTGCCCCTTGGAGAGGATCAGGTGGTCGTTGCCGGGGTTGCCCGGGTAGGACCAGTCGTAGCGCAGATGCCGGGCGACCAGCACGGCGAGCAGGTCGGCGGCGGAGAGACTCGATGTCGGGTGCCCGGAGCCGGCCATCGTGCTGCACCGGATGGCGTCCACCCGGAGTTGGGCGGCCAGCTCCGCCAGCCCGGTCAGGTCCTCGTCGCGCAGTGTGCGCTCTGCTTCCAACGTCACCGCGATCGTCTCCCCGGGGTCGCCGATTTTCCGGACCCACGCTAGGCCGCGAACGCGACCATTGGTCCCTTTTCTGGTGATTCATGCTCGACCGGTGAACAGCCACAGCGCCACCAGCAGGTACGGCAGCACCGCGACCGCGAAGGCACCCGGGTTGCCGACCGCGCCGGCGAGCAGCCCGTACCCGGCGTAGAAGGCGACGATGGTCAGATCGGTGGCCATCCCGGCCAGCGACGTGACGGTCGCCCGCGCCGACCCGGCGATCCGGGCCTGCAGCCGCACGTCGGCGAGCACCGTGGCGAGCTGGAACGCGGCGAACGCGGCGGCCAGCAGCACGAACCCCGCCGGGTGCCGCAGCAGCGCCCCGGCCGCCGTCGCGCCCGCCGCGAACACCAGCAGGCCCGCGTACCCCCGGTGGGACAGCCGCTCGCCCAGCGGCGCGAGCAGCCCACCCACAGTCATCCCGGCCCAGACCAGCAGGAGCAGCAGCGGTACGCCCACCTCGGCCATGCCGGTGTCGGCGGCCAGCAGCCCGGTGTACTCGTCCAGCCCACCCCAGATCGCTGTCACCGCCGCGACCAGCAGCACGGCGGCCCGGACGCGGCGGTCGGCGCGCACCTCGCGCAGGCCCAGGCACAGGCTGTTAAGCCAGCCGGGCTCGTCGTCACCCGGCGCGGCACTCGCGCGCGGCCCGTCCGGCTCGCCACCTGGAACCGGCGCGGACGATCGTGGGCGGTGTTCCGGGAAGCGGGCCGCGACGGCTGCCGCCAGCAGGCAGGTCGCCACGCTCGCCGCGCCGACCGCGAGGTAGCCGCCGAGCGCGTACGCCGGCCCGGCGAGCACCCCGGACCCGACGGCGCCGAGCACCTCGGCGGTGCGGGCCCGGCCGATCAGCCGGGCGTACCTGTCGGCCGCACCGAGACGCTCCAGCTCGGTGAAGACCAGTGCCTCCAGCGCGCCCGAGCGCAGCGCGCCACCGGCGCCCCACAGCAGGAAACCCACGGCGAACGCCGGGTAGGACGGCAGCAGCACCCAGAGCGCGAAACCGGCGGCGGCGAGCAGCGGCGCCAGGCACAGCAGCAGCCGGCGCGACACCGTGTCGGCCCACACCCCGGAGGGCACCTCCAGCACGATGCCGGCGGCCGCCCAGAGCACGAACAGCGAGGAGATCTGCCCGACCGACAACCCGGTGTCGGCGAACAGCAGCACGTAGAGCGGGTAGAGCAGGACGAGGTCGGTGAGGAACGCGTACCCGTAGAGCGTCGCCGCCAGGCGGCGGGTCGCGGGTACGCGGGCAGGAGCGACGAGCATGGGACCTTCCCACGGGACGTGACGGACACCGGCCGGAATGCACGGCGTCCGCGGCGGCCCGCGGCCTCGTCGCTCAGTAGGGCATCAACATCGCCAGGTCATGCCGGGATCCTATCCGCCGCGAGGCGCCCCGGTGGTCCCCCGGCGGGCACGAGATCGGGGCGGGACCGTGCGGTCCCGCCCCGAGTGTCACTGCCGCCAGGTCAGCGGCGGAACTTCTCCACGTCGGCCTGCGGGATGACCATGGTGGCCTCGCTGTCCGCGGCCTGCTCGGCGGTCGGCTGACGCGGCGTGGCCGGCTGGGTGCGGTCGGAGTCCGCGTACGCCGGAATGTGCTGCGTGGCCTCCGTCGGCACCGGCTCGGTGGCGTCCGCACCGGCGGCGGCCGGGGTGGCCGGGTACGCGGGGACGGGCTGGGTAAGGTCCGCCTCGGCGTCCCGGCTCACCGGCTGGGTCAGCTCGGAGTCCGCGTACGGGCCGGTGGCGGCCAGGCGGGCCTCGACGTCGCGGCGCCCGGCCTGGTACGCGCGGGCGTGCGTGGCGATGGTGCGCGACTCCTCCTCGGCCCGGGTCAGCCAGTTCTCCCAGCGGCTCTGCATCGGCCGGACCAGGCCGCCGCCGACGCCGACGACCAGGATGCCGCCCACGGTGGCGAGCACCGCGATCAGCACCGGAGTGGTGACAGTGGTGGCGACGCCGATCTGGTTGAGCGCGGCGATGACGCCGAGGCCCAGGATGAACACCGAGGCGAGGTTCGCCAGCACCCGGCCGTAGGAGAGGCCGCCGAGCGCGCTGGAGATGATGTCCTTCACGGCACGGGCGATGGCCGCGGCGACCACCACGATGACGATGGCGACGAACGCCCGGGGCAGCCAGGCGATCACACCGGCGATCAGGTCGGAGATCGGGTTGGGGCCCCAGATGCCGAACGCGAGCTGGAGCGTGACCAGCAGCACGCCGTAGTAGGCGAGCTTGGCGACGATGTCGCTGGCGTCGTACTTGGAGCGGGCCAGCGCGGTCTTGATGCCGCCGCGCTCGACGGCCCGGTCGAAGTGGACCCGCTCCAGCACCTTGTCCACGAGCTTCAGCACGGCCTTGGCGATCAGCCAGCCGGCGATCAGGATCGCGACGAACGCGACCGCCTTGGGCAGGAACAGCATCACCGAACGGAACGCGTCGCCCACCGCGTCCCCGAAGTTGTCTCTCATCGAAGGGCCTCCACGTACGTGGTCCAGGTTTGTTCGGGTGGGGCTACCCGGACCCGCGCGCGGGGAAACGCGGTCAGCCGCCGGGACAGCGGTATCTGACGCGGGTGCCGGCCTGCATCGGCGCCGGTTCGATGATGTTGACGGTGGCCGTGCCGACTGTCGTGCCCACTCCGGAGAACGTCCACTCCAGGGTGAGGGTCGCGGTGTGCTGCCCGCTGCCGACCCGCTCGGTGAGCACCGCGCCGGGCGGGCCGTCCGAGCGGAACCACTGGTAGCGGATCGTTCCGGCGCGCCCGTTGGTCCGTACCGTGGCCACCACGTCCACCGTCACGTCGCACGCGACACCGGCCGGCCGGTTCGCCGCCACCGACACCTGCTCGACCTCCATCGGGCGCAGCCGCTGCCACAGGTAGAGGCCGACAGTGAGCAGCAGCGCGGCGGTGAGCAGCGTGGACAGCACCGAGACGACACGCCGCCAGACCGGTCGCGGCCGGATCGGGGGCGCGGTCGGCCAGGGCGGCGCGGGCGGCGGCGTCACCGGCACGCCCGGCCCGAAGCGCAACTCGCCGCCGGGCGCGGGCGCCGGGACGCCGCTGGGCGCCCGCGCGCCCACGGTCCGATCCGGGTACGCCCCGGCGCCCGTCGCCGCCGGCGGCCCGCCGGCCTGGTGCCCATGCGGTACCCCGGTGGGCTGCCACGAGACGGTCGGCTCCACGCCCGGGCCCCTGGCCGGCGGCGCCGGCCGCGGACGCACTGTCGCCTGCCCGGTCACGGTGCCCGGGGCCGGAATCGGAGCCGTTGCCGGAGCCGGAGCCGGACTCAGGTGGACGGTCGGCTCGGCATCTGGCGAGCGGTCCACCTCCGGCCGGGCGAGTGGCACAGTGGGCTCCGCGCCGTCCACGGACAGCGGCACCGTCGGCTCGCCGTTCACCGCAGACAGAGAAACGGTCGGCTCCGCCTCGGCGGCGGCGCGGGGCGCGACGAGGTGGACTGTCGGCTCGGCGGCATCGGCGTCCCCGGGCGGGGTCACCGGCAGGGCGCGGGTCGGCAGCGCCTCGGTGGGCTCGTCGGGCCGGGTCACGCCGGACGTCCCCGGAACGGGATGCGGTGCTGGGCAGCGGGCACTGTCGTACTCCTAGCCGGGGGTGCAGTCGTGGTAGAGCGTCACGTACACCGGTGACGCCGAGGTGGTCGTGTTGCCGGCGGCGTCGGCGGCGGTGACCCGGATCGGGATGCGGGCGCTGCGCTTGGGCGTGGACAGCGGGCCGAGCGTGCCGGTGAACACGCCGCGGCCGGCGGCGGCCATCCGGACCGTTCCGGTGGCGCCGTCGAGGGTGTAGCCGAAGGTGACGGTCAGCGCGGCCGGGGAGCTGCGGTCGTCGGTGACGGTGGCGGTGACGGTGCTGCTCTTCGCGCCGTAGGGGCAGCCCTTCGGGTCCAGCTCGCCGGGGTCGGCGCGTACCCCGTCCACGACCGGCGCGGTCACGTCCGGCGGTGGCGGGGTGGTGCTGCGCGACGCGCTGGGGGTGGGCGTGCCGGCGCGGGTCGGCGACCCGGTCCGGTCCGGGGTGGCGGACGGCGCGGGCGGCGGTGACGCGGTGGGCGGGGTGGGTGTCGGCGACGGGCTCGGCGACCCGGCGGCGGTCGGGTCCGGTGTGGGCGCGGTCGTGGTGGCCGGGGCGGCGCTCGCCGGGCCGGTGGGGGCGGCGGCGTCGGTGCCGTCGTTGGCGGCGTAGCTGTAGCCGGCGCCGCCGGCCACGACGGCGGCGGCCAGGGCTCCGGCGGCCAGCGCGGTACGGGTGCGGCCCTTGCGGAACAGTCCGCGCCGGCCGGAGCGCGCGCCGAGCGCCGTGTCCGCCACCTCGGTGTAGGCGACGGCGGTGGCCCCCTCGGCCCGCTCGGGGAACGGCCACAGCGCGGCCAGCAGCGCCGCCCGGCGGCCCAGCTCCCGCAGCCCGCGTTCCTCCCACTGCGGGCCGTAGCCGGCGCCGGCCACCTGTTCCAGCAGGCCGAGGAACGCCTCGGCGGACTCGGGCCGCTCGTCGGGGCGCTTGGCCATGCCGTGGCGCAGCAGCTCGTGCACCGGCGGGGGCGCCGCCTCGGCGGGGATCGGCGCCAAGGCGTGCTGGTCGCGCAGCGAGAGCAGGTCCGGTCCCTGGTACGGGGGCCGGCCGGTGAGGCATTCGAAGAACGTGGCGGTGGCGGCGTAGACGTCGCACGTCGGGGCGGCGGGGGCGCCGGTCCACTGCTCGGGGGCCATGTAGCGGGGCGTGCCGGAGACAGTCGTGTCGGAGCCCTGGCCGACCGGCATGGCGATGCCGAAGTCGGCGAGTTTGCTCAGCCCGGCGCCGGTGACGAGCACGTTCTCCGGTTTGTAGTCGCGGTGCACGACACCGTGGGCGTGGGCGGCGGCCAGGCCGGCGAGTGAGCCCTTGAGGACGCAGAGCGCGGCCTCGGGCGTGGTCGGGCCGTGCGCGCGCAGCATCTGGCGCAGCGACACGCCGTCGACCAGTTCCATCACGATGGCCGCGCCGTGCGGGCTCTCCACGTACTCGTAGAGGCGGCTGACGTGCGGGTCGTCGATCTCGCCGAGCAGCCGGGCCTCGGCGCGGAACGCGGTCCGGAACGACGAGTCCTCGCCGAGGTCACGGACCAGGTACTTGATGGCGACCGGGGTGCCGGTCCGGTCGTGGGTGGCGAGCACGACGCTGCCGGACGCGCCGGCGCCGAGCCGGCGGACCGGCGTGTAGCCGGACAGTTCCCAGCCGCTCATGCGACAGACTCCACCGCGTCCCACGGGCGGGTGTCGGATGCCGTCTCGCTGGTCATTCTCACCGGGCCGGGGCGGCCGGCCATCGGCGCAACGGCTGCTTCCGGCCGCCGGTCGGCGGCCGGGCGCCCGCGCGGCACGGCGCGGCGCGGTAGGTGGTCGGTATCGGACACACCGCCACGAGTACCAGATCCCGGCAACCACCCTCACCTCGTTGATCATGAGGTTGGCGTGGACAAAAGGGACCGACATCGCCGTCAACTTCATGATCGACGGAACAGGCGGAGGGTGGCGGTCAGAAGCGGCGGGGTGGGGGGATGCCTGCGGGCGGAGGGGTGCGGAGCAGCCAGATCGGGTTGCTGGCGCCGACGATCTCGCCCTCACGGTCGCGTACCTGGGTGCGCACGTACGTGCCGGCGCCGACGCGCACCGGCTGGTCGTGCCAGCCCGCCCGCAACTGCCGCCACGGGACCCGCCCGACCCGGACCGCCGGAGTCGGGTCCGCGACACCGGCCCGGTCGACCTCGCCGGTGACCACCTCCAGTGTGGCCCCGGCGGGCAGGTCGGTGGCGCGCAGCCGCACCGTGACGGTGTCCTCGGCGAGCACGGCGAGCGCGCCCATGCCGCTGCGGCCACCGAGTTCCAGGTCCAGCGCGCCCCGGTAACCGGCCAGGTCGGCGAACCACGCCTGCCCGGCGCGCAGCGCCGCGACCAGGTCGTCACGGCCGGTCGAGGCCGCCCAGACGGAGGTGACGTTCCGGTCCCGGCCGGCCCGCCAGTCGGTGCCGTCGTGGTCGTCGGTGACGCCCACGGCGGTCAGCGGGATCGCGTTGCGGGCCGCCACGTCGTACGCCCAGAGGTAGTCCTCGACCGGCCGGCGCCCGATCTCGATCAGGTCGACGCCGAGCGCGTTGCGGCTGACCAGCAGCCGGGCCAGTGACTCGCGGCGTTCGGTGTCCAGCGGATGGTTCCAGCACACCACCCCGCCGTGCGAGTGCAGGAACCGCACCATCTTCTCGGTGGCCTCGACGTCGTTGTCCCGGTACGGCGGGGACGGGAAGCTCGGCAGCGTGCCGTCGCCGCCGAACCAGTTGAGGTGCCGCACCATCGACACCTCGTACGCGCGGTGGTGGGTCACGCCCGGGTACGCCCCGTCGTAGCCGCGCAGCACCTCGGCGCGCATCTCCTCGCCGGCCTGCCCGGCGCGGCGGGCGCGGTCGAAGACGAGCCGGTCCACCAGGTACGCGCCGCGCGCGCCTCCTGCCACCGTGACGCCGAGGCGCAGCCCGCGCAGCGAGTTGTCGCCCGCCACCAGGCCGGGCCAGAGCCGCCGCACGTCGGCGAGCAGCTCGAACGTGTGCCGCTGCCAGGCGCCGGCCGGGGCGGGCCGCTCCACGGTGCCGAAACGGCCGTCGACCGAGTGCCGGACCGTGTCGACGCCGCCGAGGCGGTAGCGCAGCACGAGCTGCCCGGCGGGGCGGCCGGGTCCGGCGGGGTGGTGCGACAGCGCGATCTCCACGGTGAGCGTGGCGTCCCGGCCGGCGGCTTCGGGGCGTACGTCGAGGTGCAGCGTGGTGTCGGAGATGTTGGAGGTGTGCGTCCAGTTCCACGCCTTGCCCGCGTACCAGTGGGCGCCGGTCCCGGCGGCGACCAGGCGCAGCGCGCGGCCGGGGCCGTCGGGGGCATCGGGGACGTCCACGAAGTCGGCGGCCGACGCGGCGAGCCGCCCCTCGGTGGCCGGCTGCCACGTCCAGGCCAGCCCGCCCTCGCGTTCCTCCGGGCCGTCGAAGTGGACGACCCGGCGGTGGTCGTGGGCGGCGACCCGGAAGTCGTGGTCGGTCCACCAGAGCACGTCGACGGCATTGCGGCGGGCCTGGTCGAGGTGGGCGGCGTAGCTGGCCACGCCCTCGCTGAACGAGGCGTGCAGGTGCATCGCCATGCTGATCGGCCGCCGTCCGCGCGGCGCGGGCGGCGGTGGCCGGTCGTTCGTGGCGGCCAGGCCGACCGGCACGCCGATCCCGGCCACCGCGAGTCCGCCCGCCGCGACGAGCACGCTGCGCCGGTCCAGCCGTGCGCGACCTGCCATGCCCCTCCCCCATCCGCCGGGGCCAGCGTACGGGCGGGCGGTCAGCGCGGGGGCGCCGCCACCCGGCCGGCCAGCGGCCGCCCGGTCAGACGGCGGATCGTCAGGTACGCCTCGCAGCCGAGGCAGAGCCCGAACGCGGCGTTGAGGAACGCCGCGGCCAGCGCCGCGCCGGTGGCGGCCAGGCCGAGGGCGGGCATCCCGGCGAGCCAGCCGGCCGCGCCGACGACGCTGAAGACCAGGCCGACGAGCTGGGCGAAGCGCACCGGGGCGACCGGCTCCAGCTCCGCCGGCGGGTCCAGCCGGGGCGCCACCAGGGCGCGGAACAGCAGCCCGTACGGGCCGAGGCGCGGGTTGAGCGCGGTGAGCGCGAACACGACGGCCTGGGCGAGCAGGAGCAGCCCGGAGCCGGTGACGAGGACGACGGCGAGGACGACTGTGGTGAGGACGGCGGCGAAGCGCGGTCCCCGGGGGTCGAGCAGCATGGGGTGGGTCCGTTCGTGCGGGGGCGGTCGGTCAGGCGGGACGGACCGGCGCACAGAGGCTCGCGGCGAGCCGCCCGTGGTCCACCACCCGGCGGCGGGTCAGCCGTACGCCGGTCATCGGGCCGCCCCGGCGGTGAGCGCGGCGATCAGCTCGTCGCGGTCGGGCACGCCCGCGGCCCGGCGCACGACGCGGCCGGCGCCGTCCACCACCAGCACGGTCGGGGTACGCCACACGTCCAGTTCCCGGGCCGCGTCGAGGTGCTCGTCCACGCCGACCTCCAGCACCGTGACCCCGTCGAGGCGGGCGGCGACGTCGGCGAGGACCCGGCGGGCGGCCCGGCAGGGCGCGCAGACCGGGGCGGAGAACTGCACCAGCGTGCGCTCGCCGGGGCGTACCCCGAGGGCGGTGAGGGTGGCCCGGTGCGGCGCGGCGGCGTCCGATGGGCGCTTCCGGACGGCGCGCAGCCGCCCGTCGTGGCGGCGGCGCCACCAGCCGAACGCGGTGGCGGCCGCGAGCACCGCGACGAGCACGAGAATCCCGGCCGGGCTGGGCGACTGCACGGGTCCAGGCTGCCACGGCCGATCACGACGCGACATGGTCCATCCCGGTCAGCGGACGTGAGATCGCCTACTCCGGCGGTAGGAGCGGCCCGGCGAACGTCGCTTTTGTCCTCTGGCGCGCCGCGCCGCCTTGGCAATATTCTCCACCTCGCGCGCAGCCGTTGGAGTTCCTTTACATCACCCGGCCCCGGCCGGGCCATCGAGGAGGCGGAATGCACTTCGACCACCCCGAGCTGGACCGCCGTACGCTGCTGCGGGCCGGCCTCGGCGCCGCCGCGGTCGCGGTCGTCGGGAGCGAGCTCGTCCGGCCGACCGCCGCGCACGCCGCGCCGGGCGCGGACCTCGACTGGATCATCGGTTGCGACGAGTGGGCCGCCCGCCCGCCGGCCGATCCGCTGTCGGTGAGCGCGACCCCCACCAACAAGATCATCGTGCACCACATGGCGTTCCCGAACGTCACGGACTACTCCGAGGAGCACGCCAAGCAGCTCGCCCGCGACTGCCAGGACCTGCACATGGACGGCAACGGCTGGTCCGACACCGGGCAGCACTTCACCGTCAGCCGCGGCGGCCACGTCCTGGAGGGACGGCACGGCAGCCTGGACCGGCTGCGCGCCGGCGACCGGCAGATGATCGCCGCGCACTGCCCCGGCGAGAACGGGCGGGCCATCGGCATCGAGAACGAGGGCACGTACGTCACCGAGACGCCGCCGGAGGAACTGCTCGACTCCCTCGCCCGGCTGTGCGCCGCGATCTGCCGGCAGTACGGGCTGCACGCCCACGACATCTTCGGCCACTGGGACTTCCGGGCCACGCTCTGCCCGGGCGCGATGTTCTACCGGGAGTTCCCGGCGCTGCGCCGCGCGGTGTTCAAGCAGCTCGGCACCAGGCTCGGCGACGTGCCGGCCCGCCGCTGGCCGGACATCTGGCGCTTCGTCGGCGGCCCGGTGGTCCAGGTCGCCCAGCGCCTGCTGACGTTCCGCGGCTACACCGTGCCGGTCACCGGCGTGTTCGACGCGGCCACCGTCGCCGCCGTGCAGGACTGGCAGGCGCGCAACGGCATCCCGGTCGACGTCGACGCCACGCTGACCGCGCCGACCTGGGAGACCCTCGCCCCGGAGCTGGACCAGAAGTCCACCGGCGTCCCGGTGGCCGCGGCGCAGTTCATGCTCGCCGCCAAGGGCTACGCCGAGGTGATCGAGACCGGCGAGTACGACCACGCCACCCGCACGGCGGTGAAGGACCTCCAGCGCCTGCACGGACTACCACCCAACGGCAAGATCAGCACCACCACCTGGTGCGCGCTGGTGGGGGGTGTGGTGCGCCAGTCGTTCCACAAGCACTGACGGCGCACCGGCGGGGAGAGCGGTGGGGGTGGCAACGGCGCCACCCCCACCGCGTCGTTACGGCCGGGATCACGGCGAAACGTCGGCATTGACGACTGGTGAACGACGGCTATCCCGGACGGCGGTGGTGCCCCGATCATTGCCCGCAGATAGATATGAGTCATTCTCACCTCCGGGCAGGACGCCCGGGCGCGGAGGCCGAGACGCCGTCAGCCGGGCGTACCGAACGGCCCTACTCCGCGTCCCCCGGAGGATCGCCATGCCATTACCCGCCATCCGTGCCCGCCTCGCGGCGCTCACCACCGCCGCCCTCACCGCGAGCGTCCTGACGGTCATCGCGCCGTCACCGGCGCTCGCCGCCACCACGTTCACCCCCGACGACTACTGCCTCGGCCAGTGCGCCGACATCCTGCCGCCCGGGCAGAACGGCAACGCCACGCTCGTGGCGATCCTCGCCCACCAGGCGCTCGGCACCCGGCCCGCGCACTCCAGCGACCAGCTCGACGAGTACGCCAACCTGGTCTACAACTACGCCGGGCTGACCGACGAGCAGATCGCCCACTTCTACAACGACGCCTCGTTCGGCGTCCCCGACGCGCAGGTCGAGAGCAGGATCTCGCCACGCTCGGACGTCACCATCGTGCGGGACAAGGCCACCGGCGTCCCGCACGTCACCGGCACCACCCGCGGCGGCACCATGTTCGGCGCCGGGTACGCCGGAGCCCAGGACCGGCTCTGGGTGATGGACCTGCTGCGGCACGTCGGCCGCGGCAACGTCAGCTCGTTCGCCGGTGGCGCCCCCGGCAACCGCGAGCTGGAGCAGAGCGTCTGGGCCAACTCGCCCTACACCGAGGCGGACCTCCAGGCCCAGGTGGACGCGCTGCGCCTCAAGGGCACCCGGGGCCAGCAGCTCTACACCGACGTGGCCGACTACATCGCCGGCATCAACGCCTACATCGACAAGTCGATCGCCGACGACAACTACCCCGGCGAGTACGTGCTCACCGGCGCCGGGAAGCCCAAGCACTTCACCATGACCGACCTGATCGCCACCGCCGGCGTCATCGGCGGGCTGTTCGGCGGAGGCGGCGGCAGCGAGGTCCGGTCCGCGCTGGTCCGGGTGGCCGCCCGCGCCAAGTACGGCCCGACCGAGGGCGACCGGGTCTGGGCGGCGTTCCGCTCGCAGAACGACCCGGAGACCGTGCTGACGCTGCACGACGGGCAGAGCTTCCCGTACGGCGCGACACCGCCCGGCGCCACCAGCGCGGTGCTGCCGGACGCGGGCACCGTGGTCGCCGAGCCGCTCGCGTACGACGCCACCGGCGGGGCCGCTGCCCGCACCGGCAGCAGCGCCGCCACCAAGGACCTGCTCGGCGGCCTGTCCACCCTGCGCACGCACGGCATGTCAAACGCGGTGGTGGTCTCCGGCCGGCACACCACCACCGGCAACCCGGTGGCCGTGTTCGGCCCGCAGACCGGCTACTTCGCCCCGCAGCTGCTCATGCTCCAGGAACTGCAGGGGCCGGGGATCAGCGCGCGCGGCGCCGCGTTCGCCGGGCTGAACCTCTACGTGCTGCTCGGCCGCGGGCAGGACTACGCGTGGAGCGCCACCTCCGCCTCCCAGGACCTGACCGACACGTACGCGGTGCCGCTGTGCACCACCGACGGCACCGCGCCGACGCTGCGCTCCAACCGCTACCTCTACCGCGGTCAGTGCGTGGCCATGGAGGTGCTGGAGAAGCGCAACTCGTGGTCGCCGACGCTCGCCGACTCCACCCCGGCCGGCGCGTACACGCTGCGCGCGCTGCGCACCAAGTACGGGCTGGTCGCCTACCGGGGCATGGTGAACGGGCAGCCGACCGCGTTCACGAAGCTGCGCTCCACCTACCGGCACGAGGCCGACTCGGCGATCGGCTTCCAGGCGTTCAACGACCCGGCGGCGATGGGCAGCGCGGCGGCGTTCCAGGCGTCCGCCGCGAACGTCGGGTACGCGTTCAACTGGTTCTACGTCAACTCGACCGAGGCGGCGTACTACAACTCCGGCGCGAACCCGGTCCGCCCGGCCACGCTCGACCCGAACCTGCCGGCCAAGGCCGAGCCGGCGTACGAGTGGGTCGGCTGGAACCCGGACACCAACGACGCCACCTACGCACCGGCGTCGGCCCACCCGCAGTCGGTCAACCAGGACTACTACGTCAGCTGGAACAACAAGCAGGCGCGGGACTTCGGCGCGGCCGACGGCAACTTCAGCTACGGCGCGGTGCACCGCGGTCAACTGCTCGACGGCCCGGTGAAGGCCGCCATCGCCCAGCGCAAGCTCAGCCGCGCCGACGTCGTCCGGATCACCGCCGAGGCGGGAGTCACCGACCTGCGTGGCCAGCAGGTCCTCGGCGAACTGCTGCGGGTGCTGGACAGCACGCCGGTCACCGACCCGGCGCTCGCCGCCGCGGTGACCAAGCTGCGGGCCTGGCAGCAGGCCGGGTCCCGCCGGGTGGAGACGTCACCGGGCTCGAAGGTCTACCAGCACGCCGACGCCATCCGGATCTTCGACGCCTGGTGGCCGCTGCTGGCGGCGGCGCAGTTCCGGCCCGGCCTCGGCCCCGACCTGTACGGCGCGCTGGTCGACGCGCTGCAGGTCAACGAGTCGCCCTCGGGCGGGCAGAACGCGGCGCGCGACGGCAGCGTGAGCTGGGCGTCGCAGGGCCAGGCGCACAAGGGCTCGGCGTTCCAGTACGGCTGGTGGGGCTACGTCGACAAGGACCTGCGCGCGGTGCTCGGCGACCCGGTGGCCGGCGGGCTCGGGCGCACGTACTGCGGCAACGGCAACCTGGGCGCGTGCCGGCAGGCGCTGCTGGACACGCTCGGCCAGGCCACCGCCGCCCCGGCGGCCACCGTCTACCCGGGTGACTCGTCCTGCGGTGCCGGGGACCAGTGGTGCGCCGACGCGATCGCCCAGTCCGGGCTCGGCGGCATCACCCACCCGTTGATCGGCTGGCAGAACCGGCCCACGTACCAGCAGGTCGTGTCGTTCCCGGCGCGCCGGGGCGACACGGTGACCAACCTGGCGCAGGGCCGTACCGCCACCGCGTCCAGCACGCAGTTCCTGACCAGCAACACCCCGGCCAAGGCGGTCGACGGCAGCCTCGGCACCCGCTGGGCCAGCAGCTACAACGACAACCAGTGGCTGCGGGTCGACCTCGGCTCGGCCCGGACGATCAGCCGGGCGGTGCTGCGGTGGGAGGCCGCGTACGCCACCGGCTACCGGATCGAGGTCTCCGCTGACGGCAACTCCTGGCAGCCGGTGTTCAGCACCACCACCGGCAACGGCGGCGTCGACAACGTGACGTTCGCCCCGGTCAGCGCCCGTTACGTGCGGATGTACGGCGTGACGCGGGCGACCTCGTACGGCTTCTCGCTCTACGAGTTCGAGGTCTACGGACGGTGAGGCGCACGCGGCCGGTCGGCGGGAGCCATCCGCCGGCCGGTCGCGTGCGTCCGGGCAGGTCAGCCGCGCCTGTTCGAACATGTGTGCGAGGATGGCGGGGTGTCGAGCGAGGCCACCATCCTGCACGCCGACCTGGACGCGTTCTACGCCTCGGTCGAGCAGCGCGACGACCCCCGGCTGCGCGGCCGGCCGGTGATCGTCGGCGGCGGCGTGGTGCTCGCGTGCAGCTACGAGGCCAAGGCCCGGGGCGTGCGCAGCGCCATGGGCGGCCGGCAGGCGCGGCGGCTCTGCCCGGACGCGATCGTGGTGCCGCCCCGGATGGCCGCGTACACGGCCGCCAGCCGGGCGGTGTTCGAGATCTTCCGGGACACCACCCCGCTGGTCGAAGGGCTCAGCATCGACGAGGCGTTCCTCGACGTGGGCGGGCTGCGGCGGCTCGCCGGAACGCCGGCCGCCGTCGCGGCCACGCTGCGGGAGCGGGTACGCCGCGAGGTCGGCCTGCCGATCACCGTCGGCGTGGCCCGGACGAAGTTCCTGGCGAAGGTCGCCAGCGGCGTGGCCAAGCCGGACGGGCTGCTGGTGGTCGAGCCGGAGCGGGAACTGGCGTTCCTGCACCCGCTGCCGGTGGAGCGGCTGTGGGGCGTCGGCCCGGTCACCGCCGCCCGGCTGCGCGAACGCGGCATCCGTACCGTCGGGCAGGTGGCACGGCTGGACGAGCCGGCGCTGGTGTCGCTGCTCGGCGCGGGCGCCGGCCGGCACCTGCACGCCCTGGCGCACAACCGCGACCCCCGGGCGGTGCAGGTGGGCCGCCGCCGCTCCTCGATGGGCGCGCAGCACGCGCTGGGGCGCGGCCCGCACTCCCCCGCCGAGCTGGACGCGGTGCTGGCCGGTCTGGTCGACCGGGTGGCCGGGCGGATGCGCGCGGCCCGGCGCACCGGCCGCACGGTGACGCTGCGGCTGCGTTTCGCCGACTACACGCGGGTCACCCGGTCGCACACGCTCGACGAGCCGACCGCGCAGACCGCGCCGCTGCGCGACGCCGCCCGTGACCTGCTGGGCGCCGCGCTGCCGCAGATCGCGCTGCGCG
Organism: Micromonospora sp. HB375; assembly: GCF_017872985.1. NCBI lineage: Bacteria > Bacillati > Actinomycetota > Actinomycetes > Micromonosporales > Micromonosporaceae > Micromonospora > Micromonospora sp. HB375. The sequence goes on from NZ_JAGGJO010000001.1 coordinate 3,730,454, forward strand.
GCGTCACGCTGCTCGGCGTCTCGGTGGCAAACCTCGGCGGCGGGCACACCCAGCTGGCCCTGCCGTTCACCGCCGACCCGGGTCCGGCGCTGGACGCCGCCGTCGACGCGGTACGCGACCGCTTCGGATCACGGGCGCTGACCCGTGGGGTGCTGCTCGGCCGCGATCCGGGCGTCGAGATGCCCCGGCTGCCGGACTGACCGCTCCGCCTCCTCCCCCGGTAGGAGGCGCGCTCCGACCCGGGGTCACGGACGCGGCCTGCGGACGGGCGCGCGGGTCCCGGTCCGCCACCAGCATCTACAGGCATGACTACCGTGCGGAACCGGGCGGCCGGATGGCACCGCCCCCTGATGCTCCTCGTGTCCGCGATGGCGGTGCTCACCGTCGTCGCCGCGGTCGGCGTCGTCGCCGACCCGCGCGTGCTGACCGGCGCGCCCATCTGGGCCAAGCCGCTGAAGTTCGCGATCTCGTTCGTGCTCTACGGCGTCACGCTGGCCTGGATGCTGTCCCTGCTGCCGCGCCGCAGCCGGGCCGCCGAGCGGGCGGCCACACTCATCGTGGCCATGGCGGTGCTGGAGATGACGATCATCGTGGGCCAGGTGCTGCGCGGCACCGCGAGCCACTTCAACGGCGCCACGACACTGGACGCGATGCTGTACAGCGTCATGGGCGCGGCGATCACCGTGCTGTTCGCCGCCCAGCTCGTGCTGGCGGTCGTGCTGTCCCGCCGGTCGCTCGCGGACCGCGCCGGCGGATACGCGGTACGGCTCGGCCTCGCCGTGTCCCTGCTCGGCATGGTCGTCGCGTTCCCGATGGTCATGCGGCAGCCCGCCGGAGCGCCGGCCGGGATCAGCGGCGCGCACAGCGTCGGGGTGCCCGACGGCGGTCCCGGGCTGCCGCTGCTCGGCTGGAGCACCACCGGCGGCGACCTGCGCGTCGGGCACTTCGTCGGGATGCACGCGCTGCAGGCGCTGCCGCTGCTGGCGATCCTGCTCGACCGGTTCCTCGGCCGGCGGCTGGACGGGCTGACCCGGGCCCGGCTGGTGCTCGTCGGCGGGGCCGCGTACGCGGGACTCACGCTGCTGGTGACCGCCCAGGCCCTGCGCGGGCAGCCGCTGCTCGCCCCGGACGCGCTCACGCTCGCCGCGGCGGGAGTGCTGGTGGCGGCCACGGCAACCGCCTCCGCGCTGGTGCTGGCGCGCCGGGCCCGCCGCGCCGGGGTGGTGCTCGTCGGATGACCGGGATCCTGTTCGACCTGACGTTCCTGCTCGCCGCCCCGTTCTGGGCGCTGATGATCCTCGCGCCGCGCTGGTCCTGGACCGCCCGGATCGTCGGCTCACCGCTGATCGTCGCACCGGTGCTGCTGGTCTACGCCGTCCTCGTGCTCCCGTCGCTCGGAACGGTGCTGCCGGTGGTGACAGCGCCCACCCTCGACGGGCTGCGGGACCTGCTCGGCACCGCAGACGGCGCGGCGGCGGCCTGGGCCCACATGATCGCCTTCGACCTGTTCGTCGGCCGGTGGATCTGGCAGGACGCGCGGGAGCGCGGGCTGCCGGCCCTGCTCACCGCTCCGGTGCTGCTGCTCACCGTCCTGCTCGGCCCGCTCGGGCTGGCCGTCCATCTCGGACTGCGCGCCGTCCGGCGGCGGCGAGCCAACGCGGTGGCCCCGGCCGCGCCGGTTGCCTAGGCTGACGCGGTGGGCTGGGTCGGTCGGCTGTTCGACGCACGCGACACGCTCGCGCGGATCCTGCTGCTGGATCTCAGCGGCATTGGCTACCTGGTCGTCGGCGTGCACGGCCGCCCCGGGCCCACCGGAACGCAGTGGGCGCTGGCGGTCCCGGCGTTTCTCCTGGCGCTGTTGTGCCACCGCCGGCCGCTGCTGAACCTGCTCCTCCAGTCGGCGCTGCTCGCGGCGGCGTTCCCGCTGGTCGACGACGTGATGATCAACCAGGTCGGCGCGAGCTGGGCGCTGCTGGAGCTGACCATGCGGGCCACCCGGCCGCGCACGATCTGGCTCGGCGCCGGGCTGCTCGCCGCCGTCGACCTGACCAATTTGATCGGCGAACCGGTCCGCACAGCGCTGACCGGGCTGTTCGGGCTCGCCGTCACCGTCTGCCTGCCCCTGCTGCTCGGGCTGGTCGTGCGGACCACGAGGGAGCTGAGCCGGCAGGCCGAGGAGCGGGCCGAGGCGGACCGGCGCCGGCGCGAGTCGGAGAGCCGGGCGGCCCGCGCCGACGAGCGCGGCGCCATCGCCCGGGAACTGCACGACGTGCTCGCGCACCACGTCGCGTCGATGGTGCTGCGGGTCGGGGTGGCCCGGCACGTGCTGCCCGACCTGGACCCCCGGGTCGGCGAGGTGTTCGACGACGTGCACGCCACCGGCACGGCGGCGCTGACCGACCTGCGGCGGCTGGTCGCGGTGCTGCGTGACCCGGACGGCGTACGCGGCGACGCCGCCCTGACCGCGATCGAGCCGTCGGCGCTTCCGGCGGCGCTCGGCGCGGCGGTGGACCGGGCCCGGCAGGCGGGCGTGGTGGTGGAGGCCGACGTCGACCCGGCTGTCGGCGCGCTCGACGCGGTACGCGGCCAGGCGGTGCTGCGACTGACCCAGGAGGCGTTGACGAACGTGGCGAAACACGCGGGCGCGGCGGCGCGGGCCCGGCTGACCGTGTCGGTCGAGGACGGCGCGGTGCACTGGGCGGTGTCCGACGACGGGCGGGGCGCGGCGCCGGCCGGGGTGCCCTCCGGCGGCGGCCACGGCATCGTCGGCATGCGGGAACGGGTGGAGGTGCTCGGCGGTCGGCTGGAGGCCGGGCCCACCGGGTCCGGCTGGCGGGTACGGACCGTGCTGCCGGCGGCCGGGCCCGCCCCCGACACGCCCCGCCCCCGCGCGGGCGCGCCGGAGCCGGCGTGATCCGGGTGCTGCTGGTCGACGACCAGCACCTCATCCGGGCCGGTCTGCGGATGCTCTGCGACGCCCAGCCCGACCTCGACGTGGTCGGCGAGGCCGACAACGGCCGGGACGCGATCGCCCTCGCCGCCCGGCTGCGGCCCGACGTGGTGGTGATGGACCTGCGGATGCCCGGCGTCGACGGCATCACCGCGACCAGCCGGATCCTCGCCGACCGGCCCGCCACCCGGATCATGGTGCTCACCACGTTCGGCGACGACGACCACCTCTACCCGGCGCTGACCGCCGGCGCCTGCGGCTTCCTGCTCAAGGACGCGCCCCCGGCCGACCTGCTGGACGGCATCCGCCGCGCCGCCGCCGGGGACAGCCCGTTCAGCCCGGAGATCCTGCGCCGGCTGGTCGAACGCGCGGTGCACGCCCGCGCCGGCGCGCCCCGGCGCGCGGCCGAGCTGACCGCCCGCGAGCGGGACGTGCTGGACCTGGTGGCCGACGGACTGTCGAACACCGAGATCGCCGACCGGCTGCACATCGGCGTGACCACGGTGAAGACGCACATCACCAGCCTGATGACGAAGACCGGCAGCCCCAACCGGGTACGCCTGGCGCTGTGGGCGCGCGGCGGCTGAGCGGCTCACTCCTCGATCGCGCCGCCCACGGCGCGCAGGTGCGCCCGGAACGTCAGCGCCGGGTCGGCCGCGCGGGCCGTCAGGTAGGCGGCGAAGCCGACCTGCGACCGCAGCGACTCGCCGGCCCGGATCCGGTCGGCCTGCCGCCGCTCGGTGTCCCGGATGGACTCGGCCAGGTCGAACAGGTCCCCGGCCCGGTCGGCGGGCACGAACAGCACGCCGTCGTCGTCGGCCAGGGCCAGGTCCCGCGGGCCGACGGTGAACGACCCGACCCGGGCGTGCTCCAGTGCCCCGTCCGGGCGCGGGTCCAGCTCCAGCGGCCCGCTCGGAGTGGCGCCGAGGCTGAACACCGGCAGCCCGACCGCCACCAGGTCGACGGTGTCGCGGTGCGCGCCCCACACCACCAGGCCGGCCAGCCCGGCGGCCCGCGCCTCCAGCACCACCAGGTCGCCGACGCAGGCCCGGTCGGTGCGCCCGCCGTCGTCGACGACGAGCACGTCCCCCTCGGCGGCCCGCTCGATCGCCTCGAGGAAGACGTCCACGCTGCCGACGTGCCGGGCCGGGCGGACCGGCCCGGCGAGCCGCCGCCCGGGCAGCACCGGGCGTACGGCGGCCGGAGCGCACCGGACCTCGACGCCGGCGCGCAGGCAGGCGTCGGCGACGTGAGCGGTGGTCAGCGCGGCGAACCGCGCGACCAGGGCGGCGTGACGGGTGTCCATGGGCCGACGCTAACGAGCCGGACCGGCCGGGGCAGGTGCCAGTTGCCGCCCGGTGGCCTTCGGCGGCGCTCAGCCGACGCGGGTCGGCGGGCGGAACATGTCCGGGCGCCGACCGGGCACGCCCCGCCCGGCCACCCGGCGCCGGACCGGCCGGCTCATCTGGGCCCGGATCGGCGGACGCGCTTCGGCCTCGCCCGCGCCGGCGGCCCGGCGCACGCTGCCGTTGGCGTCCTCGGCCCGGCAGCCGGTGGCCCGCAGCAGCTCGCTCTGCGCGGTCCGCAGGTCGCTGATCATCGCTTCGCCGTAGGTGCGCACCCCCTGCGACCACGCGCGTCCGGCCAGCTCCGCGCCCTCCCGCACCAACTCCCGGGTGCGTTCCAGGTCCTCGTCGTCGCCGCCGCGGCAGGCCCGGTTCAGCTCCCGCGTGGCCGCGCCGAGGCGGACCACCGCGTCCGGCAGCGCGGGCGGGATCGGCTCGTCGTACTGCAACGCGGTGGCGGAGCGCCGGGCGATCGACCGGGCGTAGAGCACCAGCCGTTCCAGGTGCTGCGTCGCCTCGGCGTACCTGTGGAACTGGGCCCGGCGGCGCCAGCGGACGGGCGCGATGGTCACCACCTCCTCGGCCCCGCTGAGCGCGTCGTTGAGCCGCCCGATGTCCGGCTCGAGTCCGCGCAGGTCCTCCAACGCGCGCTGAGCCTCGTCGGCGTCGCGCCGGGTCAGCGCGTGCGCGACGGCGTCGAGTTGCGCGGTGAGCCCGGCGGTCACCGGCTCCACCGCCTTGCCCAGCACCCGGATCGGGTTGACCGGCAGCAGCAGCGCCACCACGAACAGGCCGACCAGCCCGCCCACCAGCGCGTCGAAGAGCCGGGGCAGTTCCAGGCCGGGCTGCACCGGCGCGAGCGTGGCGATCAGCACCGCCGTACCGCCCGCCTGGCCGACCAGCGCGCCGCCGCGCCCGGCCACCAGCAGCGCGGTGGCGATGGCGAGCGTGACCACCAGGCCGGTCTGCCAGGAGCCGCTGCCGAGCAGGGCGCGCAGCAGGTCACCGACCACGATGCCGAGGCCCACGCCGATGAGCAGTTCGAACGTGCGCCGGGCCCGCTGGCCGATCGCGGTGGCGATGGTGCCGACCGCGGCGGCCGGGGCGAAGACGTGCCCGCCGGAGCCGAGCAGCCACTGGGCGAGCAGCGCGGCGAGCGCCGCGGCCAGCCCGGCCTGCGCGGAGATCACCACGGTGATCTCCAGTTGGCGCATCCGGTTCCGGCTGGCCATGCCGCCCTCGGCACGGGCCCGGGCGAGGGCGCTGCCGCCCCGCTCGACCACCCGGTCCAGGGGCGAGCGGACGGTGTCGCGAGGGCGGTCGGCCATGTCGCCGGTTACCCGCCCCCGTGCCGGTGAATCGTCCGCCCGGCCCGGCCGGCGCCCGGATCAGCGCCCGAAGGTGCGGTCGAGCAGGTCGAACAACGCGGCCCAGTGCCGCTTCGTGGCCTGCTCGTCGTACATCGGCGTGTCCGACTGGGTGTAGCCGTGACGGGCGCCGGGATAGACCTCGGAGCGGTAGGTGACACCGGCCGCGTCCAGCGCCTTCTCCAGCACGGCGATCTGCTCGGCGGTCATCGACGGGTCGGCGTCGGCGTGCCCGAAGTAGAGCTCGCCGCTCACCGCGCCGAGGCCCAGGTGCGGGCTGTCCGGCGCGTCGGTGACGACCCGCCCGGCGTGGAACGCGGCCGCCGCGGCGATCCGGTCCGGCAGCGCCTCGATCGCGCGCAGCGCGTTCATGCCGCCCATGCAGTACCCGGTGATCGCCGCCGGACCCGGCGCGACGTCCGGCTGGGCGGCGAGGAAGTCCAGGTAGGCGGCGGTGTCCCGGACCACCGTCTCCGGCGTCAGCGCGGCCATCATCGGCCCGATGCTCTCGAACAGGGCGCCGCGGCGGCTGTCGTCGGCGAGCGCGCCGAGGTCGATCAGCGGGGCGCGTCCGGCGCGGTAAAACAGGTTGGGCGCCAGCACGACGTATCCGCGCTCGGCGATCGTCGCGGCCATCTCCGCCACCCGGGGCCGCAGCCCGAAGGCGTCCATGAACAGCAGGACGGGCGGGAAGGGGCCACCGGAGTCCGGCCGCGCCAGGTAGGCGTCCGCCGTTCCGTCGGGGGTGGGCACGTCCACGGTCGTCGGCTGCACTGTCGGGGCCTCCTTGCTGCGGGTTCCGGGCTGCACGCTACCCCCGGCCCGGCGGCGCCGGCGCCTCGGGCTCGCGACCCGTTTGCCGACGTCCAGCGTGGGAATCCGGCAATCCCAGCGGAGGAAGGCGGCGAGATGGACCAGGATCAGTTCATCGGCGCGGTGGCCCGGCGGTGCGGCGCGTCCGCGGAGCAGGCCACGGCGATCACCCGGGCGACGTTGACGACGCTGGCCGAGCGGATCGACGGCGGGGAGGCCCGCGACCTTGCCGACCAGCTGCCCGAGGCGCTGCGGGCCTACGCGTTCAGCCCGGCCGAGGCGGCCGAGCCGTTCGGGCTCGACGTGTTCGTGGAGCGGGTCAGCGGACGCGCCGACGTGGACGTGGACGCCGCCCGCGACGGCATCACGGCGGTGTTCGACGTGCTGCGCGACGCCGTCGACCCGGCCGCGTACGCCCAGGTCGTCACGCAGCTTCCCGCCGAGTACGGCGACGTGGCCGACCAGAGCGCCCCGTACGTGCGGCGCACGGCGTGAGCGAGGACGCGCTGCGCCGCCCGCCCGAGGCCGACGCGCAGGAGCAACGGCAGGACGAGACGCTCGTCGGGCCACCCGACACGGTCGACAGGGCGGTGCCCGAGGCGAGCGAGGCGGACCTGGCCGAGCAGGGCGTGCTGCGCCCGCCGAGCGACCGGGCGGGCCTGGGCGAGTCGGTGCGCGACGATCTGACCGCCGCCGACGCGGTGGAGCAGAACACGGAGATCCCGCTGCCCGACGAGGAGCACTGGGCCTGACCGGCTCAGTGGTCCGGGCTGTCCGCCCGGGCCATCAGCCGCAGCGCGTTCGGGTCCAGACCGATCCGGACCGGGGTCTGCCCGTACGGCTCGCCGTCGACCTCGATGCGGGCCGGCCGGTCGGTGTCCAGCCACAGCTGGCGTACCGCCAGGAACGGCTCGTCGCCGAGCGTGCGGCGGTGGCCGGCCGCCGCGTTGCGCGCCGTCTCGCGCAGCAGCCCGCGCCGGGTCGGCCCACCCACCGGGTACGCGACCAGCAGCCGGTCGTCGGCGGTGGCGTCGGCGGTGATCGGGCGGCCGGCGTGGAAACCGCCGTTTGCCACGTACACCTGATGGGTGGTGAACGTGTGCTCGCGTCCCTCGGCGCGGACCGTCACGCGCAGCGGCCGGTGCCGGGCCAGCAGACCCAGCCCGGTCATCGGGTACGCGAGCCGCCCGGCGGCCCGCTTCAGCCCCGGCGGCGCGGCCTGCATGATGTCGGCGGACAGCCCGATCCCGACGTGGTTGGTGAACCGGGTGTCGCCGATCAGGCCCAGGTCGACGTCGATCACCTTGCCGTCGGTGAGCACCGCGATCGCGGCGTCCAGGTCGAGCGGCACGCCGACGGTGCGGGCGAAGTTGTTGGTGGTGCCCAGCGGCAGCAGACCCAGCGCGACGTCCCGGTGGGCGAGCAGCCGGGCGGCCGCGCCGACGGTGCCGTCGCCGCCGCCGGTGACCAGCAGGTCCGGGCCCAGGTCGGCGGCCTCGGCGAGCACCCGGTCCAGTTCGCCGGGCCGGTCCACCGGGTACGCGCCGAGCAGCGTGAACCCGGCCGCGCGCAGGCGTGCGTGGACGGTGTCGTAGAGCCGCCGGCCACGGCGGGAGTGGGCGTTGACCACCAGCGCCGCCCGCCGTCGTCCCCGGATCGCCGTGGTCAGCTCCTGCTTGCTCCGCACGGTTGCGACAGTAGCCGCCCCGCCCGGCAGCGGTCCGGTCGCGCTGCCGACGTGGACGGCATCGGTTACCGTCGCGACGGCCGTGATCGTCGATCTTCGAGGGTGGATGTCCCGATGAATCAGCCGGCAACACCGCAGGCGCCAGCACCCCAGCACACCCAGCCGAACCGCCCGGCGCGGACCCTGATCGGGCTGGCGCTGATCGTCCCGGCCGTGATCGCCTGGGTCTGGTCGTACGTCCTGCCCACCCTGTCCACAGTGGCCCGCAGCTTCCAGGGTGACGGGCCGCGCGGCTCGGGCGAGTCGGCCGGTACGGCGAACTACGAGGCCGCCCTCATCTCCGGCTTCGCCGGGCAGGTCGGGTTCGCGGTGCTGCTCGCCCTGATCCCGCTGGCGGTGGCGCTGCTCGCCGCGCCGCTGCTCGCAGTCCTCGCCGACCGGGCCGGCCGGGTCGCCCGCCTGGTCACCCGGGGCGTGCTGGCGCTGCCGCTCGCCGCGTACGCGCCGGTCGCGGTGTACCTCGGCCGGCGCGCCGAGGGCATCGAGGACGGCACCCTCACCCAGGATCTGCAGTCCCCCCGGACGTTCCTCGTCTCGGCGCTGGCACAGGTGACGTTCGGGCTGGTCGTCGCGGTGGCCGCGACGCTGTACCTGAGCGCCCTGCGCCGGCGGGACCCCGACCAGCGGCCCGCGCCCGCCATGCTGACCGTCGGCGGGCTGCTCGGCCTGGGCGTCCTCGCCGCCGCCCTGCAGACCTACACCGCCCCGGTGATCCTGACCGGCGGCGGGCCGCGCGGCGAATCCACTGCGACGCCGGTGTTCACCGCCGTGCAGACCACCTTCCGGACGATGCGCTTCGGTGTCGGGTCCGCCACGTCGACGCTGCTGCTGGTGCTGCTCGGGCTGCTCGGGCTGGCCGCGGCGGCGCTCATCCTGGCCACCCGGCTGCGCATCGAGTTCGACGGCTGGCGGGACGGCCCGGCCGTCCGGGAGGCGGAGTCCTTCACCGGCCGCCGGCCGCTGCTCGTCGGGCTGACCGCTGTCGCGCTCGTCGTCGTCCTCGGCGTGACCGTCTGGGCGTCGCTGCCGTGGCTGCGGAACTTCTCCGCCGACACCGGGCCCCTGCCCAAGGGGGTCGAGACGGCGAACCTGTTCGCCAACACCTGGGTGCCGCCGCTGCTGTCCACACTCGTCGCGGTGACGGTCGCGGCGCTGGCCGGGTTCGGGATCGGCGCGCTGCGCCCGCTGGGGCGCTGGAGCGAGCTGCTGCTGGTGCCGTTCGCGCCGTGGTTGTTCGTCGGCGCCGGCCCGCTGGCCATCGCCAATTTCGAACGCACGACGGAGCGCGAACAGCTGGGCCTGTTCCTCGGCCTGGTGCCGCCGACCTGGCTGTCGGTGCCCGCGCTGTTCGCGTTCACGCTGCTGTTCCGGGGCCAGCACGAGCGGTGGCGTTCCGGCGGCGGCGCCGGCCGTACGCTGCTGCTGCCGGCGCTGCCGATGCTGGCCGTGACCGCGTTGCCGACCTGGCTGGCACACGCCCAGTCGCCGTTGTGGTCGATGCTCGTAGGCCGGGGCCCGGACAGCCTCACCGCTCCCGCGCTGGTGCAGATGATCGCCGGCCGCGCCTTCGGCGCCGGGGGCGAGCTTCCGCTGGGCCTGGTCCTGCCGCTGCCCATGCTGATCCTGTTCGTGGTGTTGTTCGTCGCGCTCATGGTCGGCTACCTGGATCGGCTCGCCGTCCGGGTGGGGCGGCGCGGCGGCCCGGACGCGCCGCCTACCGGGGCGCGCGAGCCTGCCGCCAAGGTCACCGCATAGGGAAACCCCCGATTACCGGCGGTGACGTCGCGCCTAGCGTCGCAGGCATGGCAACTGACGCGCTCACACCGGCCCGGACCGCCCGTCTCCACCGCGCCCGCCTGGCGCTGCCCCTGGTGCTGCTTGCCCTGCTCGCGCCGGCCGGGTGCGACTCCGGCGGCGACGTGCTCGACGGAGGCGCGGCCGACACCGTGGCGGGCGAGGACGGCGGCGACACCGACGCGGGCGCGGTGGACGACGTGCGGCCGCCGTGCCCGTTCACCGCCGCCCAGGTCTCCGAACTGGTCGACCGGAAGCTGCGCGACGAGGGCAACTGCTCGTTCGGCGACGGCATCGCCCAGCTGGCGGTCACCACGGCCTCGGCCACCGCCGGCAAGGCCACCTACGACTACCAGCACGAGCAGGCCGGCCAGCAGTACGAGAAGGTCGTCGACCTGGACCGGGGCGAGCGGGGTTACCTCGCGGTCAAGGACGTGCGCGGCGAGGCGGTGCTGATCGACGGCAAGGGCACGTACACGGTGACGATCAGCAGCTTCGGCGGCGGCACCGCCGGCAACGAGCAGATCCTGCGCCGCACGCTCGACGCGATCCCGGCCTGAGCGGGGGCCGGCATGCGAACCCGTCGACTGATCGCGCTCGCGTTGACCGCGATCCTGCTCACCGCGTCCGCCGGTTGCGGCGGCGACGAACCGCCGGCCGCCGGTGCCGCCGCGCCCGGCGCGGGCTCGCCGGTCGCGGACCCGACCGGGGAGGCGCCGGCCGAGCCGAGCGCCGAACCGGTGGACGACGCCGCCGGGCCGGACGCCTGCGCGCTGGTGTCCAAGGCCGACGCCGAACGTCTCGCCGGCACGCCCCTCGACGAGCCGGTCGCCGCCGGGCAGTCGTGCACCTACACGGGGCCGACGAGCGGGCCGACCGCCCAGGTCGAGGTGTTCGTGGGCGACGGCGCCAAGAAGTACCTCGACATCGAGCGGCAACTCGAGCACGAGATCCGTGAGCTGGCCGGCACCGCCGACGAGGCCCTGCTCACCGCGGAGGCGTTCTTCCTGCGCAAGGGCGACCTGTGGGTCGCGGTGCGGCTGGTGCGGCTCAACGACCCGCAGGAGAACCGGGCGCCGCTGGAACGGCTCGCCCGTACCGTCGCCGGTCGGATGTGAGGCGGCCGGTGCGCGGCCGTCGGCTGCTCGCGGCCGGCGTGGCGGCGCTGCTGGCGGTGACCGGCTGCGGCGGCCCCACGCCCGGCCCGGCCGACGCGGCCGACGACGGGCAGCCCCGGTACGGGCAGGCGCCGGCGCCCGGGAAGGACGTCACGCTGCAACCGGACGTGGTGCTGGTCGGCGGCGGCAGCCGCACCGTGCGGTCGGTGAGCCCGGACGGGCTGACCTGGCGGCTCGACCCCGGCGCGCGCGACGCCGACCGGCTCGCGCCCGGCCGGGTCATGTTCCTCACCGGGCGCGGCGTGGGCCGGGTGCTCGACCTGGCCGAGGAAGGCGGCGACCTGGTCGTCACGATCGGCCCGGTCACACTCACCGAGGTGATCCGCGACGGCACGTTCGGCGGGGACGACGTCACCCTCGACCAGCCGACCGTCTACGTGGCCGGTGAGCCGTCGTGGACCCGGGACGCCGCGGCGGCCGGCGGCACGCTCGGCCGATCCCGGCCGCTCGCCGTCGCGCCCGCGCAGCCGCCGCCCGCGCCGGGCGGGCAGGCCGCCGCGAGCGCCCACGGCTACCGGGTACGGACGTTCTGCTGCGCCGGTGGCGTCGGCACGCACTTCACGTACGACGACGGCGGCGTCCGGCTCGCCGGCACCGTCACGCTCACAGTCGGCCGCCCGGCCGCGTCGTTCCACCTGGCCATCGGCGCGGGCAAGGTGACCCGGGCCGAACTGGAGATCGGCGGCGGCTTCGGCATCAAGGTGGACTTCACCGCCGGCGTCGACGGCGGGCAGAACCACCGCAAGACGTTCCCGGTCCCGGTCGACATCGCGTTCCCGATCGGACTGGTCGCCGGCCTGCCGCTGTCGTTCACGGTGAGCCAGACGCTGGAGGTGGCCACCGCGTTCGGCGCGAAACTGGGCACGTTCCGCGGCTCCGGCGAGTACGCCCTCGCCGGCAAGCTCGGGTTCGGCTACGCGAACGGCCAGGTGGGGTCGCGCGTGACGGAGGGCTTCGCGCGCCGGGTGAGCCTGCTCGACTCGCTCACCGGCGTGCCGGTCGGCGTGATGGGGCTGGTCGTGCGGCACGGCGTGCGGTTCACCATGGGGATCAGCGCGTTCCTGTTCACCGCCGGCATCTGGTTCGAGCTGGTCACCTCGTACGGGGCCACGATCGGGTCCGCGCTCGGCGCCCCGTACGCGGTGTGCCGGGGCGTCGGCCTCGGCGTACGGGCGAGGTTCGGCATCGGCTACCGCATCCTGGAACCCGTCGTCCAAGTGATCAACAAGTTCCTCAGCCTGCTCAGCCCGTCCCGGGCGCCCCGGATCCCGCCGATCGCGGCGACCAGCGGGCCGAGTTGGAGCGCCGACGTCTACCGCAACCAGGAGGTGATCCCGCCCGTCTCGATATGCGGACAGGTTCCGGGCTAGGCCGCGCCGACGCTGGGTTCGGGGGCGCGGCTGTGCCACCATCCCGCCATGGACGCCGCACTGGTCGGCCGCGACGCGGTCGTCGAGCGGGTGTGGCGCGCCCTGGCGGCGGGCACTCCGGTGCTCCTCGACGGTCCCAGCGGCATCGGCAAGACGACGCTGTGGCGAGCAGTGCTCGGCCACGCCCGGCGCACCGGCTGGCGGGTGCTGTCCGCCGCGCCCACCGAGGCCGAGAGCGCGTTGCCGTACGCGGCGCTGGCGGACGTGCTGCGCCCGCTGGCCGACGCGCTACCGGGGCTGCCGGCGCCGCAACGCGCGGCGGCCGACATGGTGCTCCTGACCGGCGAGCACGACGGCGCGGCGGTCGACGAACGGGCCGTGGGCGCCGCCACCCGCACCCTGCTCGACGCGGCGGTCACGGACGCGCCCCGGCTCCTGCTCGCCGTCGACGACCCGCAGTGGCTGGACCTGCCGAGCGCCCGGGCGCTGCGGTTCGCGCTGCGCCGGCTGTCCCGGTGGCCCGCCGTCCTGGCCACCCACCGCACCGGCGAGACCCCGGCGACGCCGGTGCCGCTCGGGCTGGACGACGACCCGACCGGCCGGCACCCGCTGCTGCGCGCCGACGTACCGCCGCTGCCCGCGCCCGACCTGCACCGCATCCTTCAGGCCCGCCTCGGCGGCACGCTCAGCCGCCCGCTGGTCGAGCGGCTGGCACGCGACGCCGACGGCAACCCGCTGCTCGCCGTCGAACTGGCCCGGGCGGTGCTGCGGCTGCCCCGCCCACCCGCGCACGACGAGGACCTGCCCGTACCGTCGTCGCTGCGCCGGCTGCTCGCCGAGACGCTGCGGGCGCTGCCCGGCCCGAGCCGGGAGGCGGTCCGGCTGGCCGCGCTGCTGACCGTGCCGGACATGCGGGACCTGACGGCGGCGGGCATGCCGCCCGGCGCGCTGGACGCGGCGGAGGACGCCGGGCTGGTCGTGGTCACGCCGAGCCGGATCAGCTTCGCCCACCCCCGGTACGCTGCGGCGGTCCGGGAGAGCATCCCGCCGGGAGCCCGGCGGCGCCTGCACGCGGTGCTCGCCCGCGCGGTCGCCGACCCCGACGAGCGGGCCCGGCAACTGGCCCGGTGCGCTGTCGCGCCGGACGCGGACGTCGCCGCCGACCTGGCCGCCGCGGCGGCCCGGCAGCGCATACGCGGCGCGCCCGCGCTCGCCGCCGACTGGTACGCCCGGGCGGCCGAGCTGACCCCGCAGGCCGCCACCGCCGACCGCAACCGGCGTCGCCTCGACGCGGTGCAGTGCCGCATCGACAGCGGGGACTACGCGGCGGCCGGCCGGGCCGCCGAGGCCGCGGCCGAGGAGCTGACCGGCGCCGAGCGGGGTGAGGCGCTGCTGTTGCGCGCCCTCGTCGCCTGGTGCGCCGACGACCTGGTCACCGCCGTGCGCGTGGCCGAGCAGGCGCTCGCCGCGGCCGGGCCGGACGGGGACCTGGCCGGGCGGATCCACACGCACCTGACGATGTTCCACGACCAGCCGGAGGCCGCGCGGGCGCACGCGCGGGCGGCGATCGCCCGGCTCTCCGACCGCGACGACCACCGCCCGCTGTTCACCGCCGCGCTGCTGCTGTTCTTCTTCCACGAGGTACGCGCCGGTGGCGAGGCGCCGACCGGCCTGCTCGACCGGGCGCTGGCGCTGGAGGCCGGCGAACCGTCCTACCTGGCCGGCTCGGTGCCGGCGATCTGGTGGAAGGCCGTCGACGACCACGACCGGGCCCGGGCCCGGCTGCACCTGATGCTGGACCGGGCGGTGGCGCGCGGGGACGACCCGCTGCGGCACGAGGCGCTCACCCACCTCGGCGAGACGGAACTGCTCGCCGGGCGGTTCGCCGAGGCCGGTACGCACATCGCAGACGCCCGTGACCTGGGTGAGCAGCTCGGCACCGGCCTGGTGGGCGAGAGCTGGCTGGCCGGCATGCTCGACGCGCACCGGGGCCGGCTGGCGCGGGCGGGTGCCACCGCCGCCGGGCTACGTCGCGACGACGACCTCGGCGACGCGTGGAGCCGCCGGCTGCACCACCAGCTCACCGGGCTGGTGGCGCTCGCCTCGGGCGAGTGGGTCACGGCCGCGGCGGCGTACGGCTCGCTCGCGGCCGACCTGGACGGTTCGGGCATCGTCGAGCCGCTGGGGCAGCGGTTCGAGCCGGACTGGATCGAGGCGTGCGTGGGCGCCGGTGACCTGGACACCGCGCACGCGGCGCTGGACCGGCTGGCCCGGCGGCACGCGCGGCTGCCGCGGCCGTGGACGACGCTCGGGCTGGCCCGCAGCCGGGTGCTGCTGGCCGGCGCGACGGGCGCGGACCCGGGCGAGGCGCTGGACGCGCTGACGCAGGCCCGGGCCACGGTGCCGGAGGCGGTGCTGCCGTTGGACCGGGCCCGCTGCCTGCTCGCGGCCGGGCGGGCGTACCGGCGGGTGCGGCGGCGGCGGGAGGCGCGGGCGGCGCTCGACGCGGCGGTGGCCGAGTTCGACGCGCTCGGCGCGTCCGCGTTCGCCGACCGGGCACGGGCGGAGCTGGGCCGCATCGGCGCCCGCACCCCGGCCCCGACGGCGCTCACCGCGACGGAGGAGCGGGTGGCCCGGCTCGCCGCCCGGGGGCAGACGAATCGGCTCATCGCCGACGCGCTCTACATCAGCCCGAAGACGGTCGAGGCGAACCTGGCCCGGGTCTACCGCAAGCTGGGCATCGCCAGCCGCGCCGAGCTGGGCGCGGCGATGGGCCGGCGTCCGGGCGACTGAGTCGCTCAGGACGCGGCCGGGGCGGTCAGGGCGCGGCGAGCGTGTCCAGGTGCGCGCCGAGCAGCGCCCGGGCGCGCGCGGGTGGCATCCGCTCGGGGTGCAGCAGCGCGTGCAGCGCGAGCCCGTCGAGCAGGGCGTGCAGCCCGGCGACCGCCTCGGGGTCGGGGGCCGGTTCCCCGGTGAGGAGGCAGACGGCGAACTCGGCGGCGCGGCGGATGCCGTCGTCCGCCTCGGCCATCCGGGATCGCGCGGCCGGGTCGGTCTGGGCGCGCGCGGCGAGCAGCAGCCACACCTCGGCCTCGCGGACGCGCTGCCGGTCCAGCGGCAGCAGGTGTTCCAGCACCCGCTGGGCGACCTCGTGGGGGCTGCCGGTCCGGTCGTCGGCGGCGATCCGCTCGGCCGCCTCGGCCTGTACGTGCTCCATGGCGAACACCAGCAGTTCGGTCTGGGTCGTGAAGTAGTGCCGCAGCGCGCTCGGTGACCAGCCCGCCTCGGCCGCGATGCTGCGCACGGTGGCGGCGCCGACGCCGTCGCGGTAGACGACCCGCCACATCGCCCGCGCCAGCTCGGCACGGCGCGCGTCGTGGTCGACGATCTTGGGCACGGGCCCCTCCGGAACCTGGTCGACGAACGCTGCTACGGTTATCGCACAGCGTACTAAAAAAGGAGGCCGCATGCTCGTGGCAGTGATCGTCGGATGCGAGGTGGCGTTCTGGGTGGTGCTGCTCGCCGGGCTGATCGCCCGGTACCCGCTGCGCCGGCCCCGCCTCGGCGCGGCGCTGCTGATCGCCGTGCCCGTGGTCGATCTCGTGCTGCTGGCCGCCACGATGATCGACCTGCGCCGGGGCGCGACAGCCACGTTCGCCCACGGCCTCGCCGCCGCGTACCTCGGGTTCTCGGTGGCGTTCGGACACAGCATGGTGCGCTGGGCCGACGAGCGGTTCGCGCACCGGTTCGCCGGCGGGCCTCCCCCGCGCCGGGCCCCGAAGTACGGGATGGCGCGGGCCCGGCACGAGTGGCGCGAGTGGGGCAAGGGCATGATCGGCTGGGCGGTCGCCTGCGCCGTGCTGCTCGGTGGCATCGCCCTGGTCGGCGACGGCGAGCGCACCGCCGAGCTGTGGGCGTGGGCCGGCCGGCTCACCGTGGTGATGGCGGGCTGGCTGGTGTTCTGGCCGGTCGCGTACACCGTCTTCCCGAAGCGGGCGCCGCGCGACGCGTGAGGCTCACCCTCCACCCCCGGCGACCCGGCCTACCGGCTGCTTCGCCGACCGCCCGGCGGCGGACGGCTCACCGCGCCGATCGACGGCGATCGCGACCAGCAACAGCCCGGCCAGCGCCGCCAGCGCCAGCGCCGGCGGCAGCGCCGTCCCGAGCGCGGCCAGCGGCAACGCCGCCCCGGCGACGGCCAGCCGGGCCGCTCCCACCGGCTGACCGGTCAGCCGCCGGAACAGCAGCCGTCCGGCCAGGTAGACGGCCGCGCCACCGAACAGCGCCACCGCGGCCGAGCGGTTCAGCCGGGGCCCGGCCTCCGGGTCGGCGACGTGCTCCAGCACCTGCTCGATGCCGAGCGCCAGGTAGATGACGCCGGCGACGAGCAGCAGATGGGTCTGGCTGTAGGCGTCCGCGGCCATCCGGTCCCGCCGCGCCGCCGGTGCGGCGGCGAGCGCCCGGGCCGCCTCCGGGGACGTGCTGCGGAAGTAGAGCCACCAGAGGCAGACGGTCACCACGAAACCGACGAGCGCCACGGCGAGGACCGACGGCTCGGTGACCGCCGAGGCCGCGCCCACTCCCGCGGCCACCACCGACTCCCCCAGCGAGATGATCAGCACCAGGCCGTACCGCTCGGCGAAGTGCGTCGGGCTGCGCAGCGGCCAGGCGCCCCGGCGGGCGTACGACAGCCGCTGCCCGGCCACCTCGACGGCGAAGCCCAGCACCCACAGCGCCGCGTGCGCGGCACCGTCCAGCAGCGCGCCGAGCAGCAGCGGCACCCAGCCGACGGCGCTGACGCACGCGAAGAACCGGATCCGGGCGCGCAGTTCCGGGTCACCCGCCGCGGCCCAGTGGAACAGCGTCAGGTGCACCGCGCGCAGCACCACGTAGGCCAGCACGACGATCAACGGACCGTCCAGCCCCGGGCCCGGCGTCCACGCCTGCGGCATGGCGAGCGCGGCCAGGAACAACGCGGCCATCGCGACCAGGAACCCGCCGCGCACCACCCCGACGTCGGCGGGCGTGTGGTTGCCCAACCAGGTGTACGACAACCACGCCACCCAGAGCAGCACGAGCAGGAGCAGGCCCTTGGCCATCCCGGCCGGGGTCGGGTGCGGCTCGATCAGCGCCATGATCCGGGTGAGCGCGAAGACGAAGACCAGGTCGAAGAAGATCTCGAAGGGCGTGACCCGGCGCTCGTCCGGCCCCGGCCGGGGCGCGCGCGGCCGTCGTCGCACCCGTTCGCGTCCCACGCCCGCCGCCCTCCGCCGGTCCACCTCCTGCGCCGACGGTAGGCGGCGCAGGGGTGACGATCGGGCGATTCCCGGGATCACGCCGGGCTCGGCCTGCGGTCAGTTCAGCCGACCGCGTCGTCCGGCCAGGCGGCGCGGACCAGCGCGGGCAGCACCTCGCCGGCCGGGCCACGCAGGTTCACCGCGCAGATCGCGTCCAGCGGCGTCGGTACCGGGTTCACCTGCACCACCGGCGCGCCGAGACGGGCCGCCACGAGCGGGATCTCGGCGGCCGGGTGCACGAGCGCGGAGGTGCCCACCGTCAGCAGCAGGTCGCAGCCGGAGGCCGCCTCGACCGCCGCGTCGAGCGCGGCCGACGGCAGCGCCTCGCCGAACCACACCACCCCGGGCCGCACCGGCGCGCCGCAGTCGGCGCACGCGGGCGGGTCCAGCGGCCCGTCGTGCGCCTCCGGCGCATGCGATTCCGCCCCGCCGTGCGGTTCCGCCCCGTCGTGCGGTTCCGCCCCGTCGTGCGGCTCCGGCGGACCGGCGGACGGCGGCAGGTCCGACGGCAGCGGCGCGGGCCGGGCGCAGGCCGAGCAGCGGGGCGCGAACAGGCTGCCGTGCAGGCGTACCGGGGCGGGCACGCCGCCGCGCTCGTGCAGGTCGTCGACGTTCTGGGTGATCACCACGGTGTCCGGCAGCCGGGCCGCGATCGCCGCCACCGCCCGGTGCCCCGGGTTCGGCTCGGCCCGGCGCACCCCGCGCCGGCGTGCCTCGTACCAGCCCCAGACCAGCGCCGGGTCGGCGCGGAACGCGGCCGGTGTCGCCAGCTCCTGCGGGTCGTAGCGTTGCCACAGCCCGGTCTGGGCGTCCCGGAACGTCGGCACGCCGCTCTCCGCCGACATGCCGGCCCCGGTGAACACCACCGGCCGGCGCGCGGCGGCCAGCAGCCGGCCCGCCTCGGCCAGCTCCGGCCCGGTCACACGTCCACCGTCAGCCGCACGTCGACCCGGTCACCCAGCTCGATGCCCTCGGCCCGGCGCGCCGCGACCCGCAGCGGCACCACGTACCGGCCGTCCTTGGGCCACAGCGACGTCCGCCAGTCGGTGCCGCCGATGCGGACCGTCACCGGGATCATGCCCCAGCCGTAGGTGACCGACGCCGATGCGGCCTCGATCGCCGCGCTCTGCTCGTCGGGCACCGTGACGAAGTGGTACGGCGCCGGGCCGCGCCAGAACCACACCTCGCCGCTGAACACCAGCTCCATCCGGTCAGGATAGGGGCCGGGACCGACGGAACCCGAGCAGCCGCAGCCCGGCCGCCGTCACCCAGGCGAACAGCGGGAACACGGCGACACGCTCCATGCCGCCCACGCCGATGCCGGCGTCCACCCGGGCCAGGAACAGCACGGTGCCGGCCAGCCCGAGCAGACCCAGGACCGCGCTGACGGTCCGCAGCTCACGCAGCAGCGGCGACCGGCCGAGCGCGGCGGCCAGCAGCGCCGCGTTGCCGAGCGCGAAGACCAGCAGCGCGCCGAGCACGTGCAGGTTCTCGTCCACGTCGGCCGGGTAGAGACCGGCCAGCACGTACCCGGACCCGGCGGCCACTGCCGACGCCACGGTGACGGTCGCGGCGCGGCCCGGGCGCAGCGCCCGGCGCGCGAGCAGCGCGCCGACCGCGAGCAGCAGCCCGGCGGCGACGAACACGGCGTTCATGCCCGCGTGCCACGGTGAGCAGACCGGACGCGGCCGGCTGGTGTCCCACACGCCGCAGGTCACGTTGCCGAGGTCGCTGATGTTGTGCTCGGCCCAGCTGAACCGGGGCTGGTCCCAGGCCAGGCCGACGAGGACGTTGGCGGCCAGGAACGACACGGCGGCGAGCAGCCAGCAGGCGCCCGCGAGACGGTTTCTCACCCGACGAGTGCACCGTCTCGGGGCGCCCCGGCGCACGGGGCGTGGCGGGCCGGTTCGAGGTAGGGCCAGACCTACCCGCGGATGGGGCCTGGATGGCTGGGAAGGGCGGCGGGGTCTGGCTAGCGTCACGGCATGACCGTTGATCACGGGCTGGCGGCAGCGTTGCGCCGCCGCCGCTACCTGCTGTCCGCGTGGCCGTGGCGGGCCCTGGCGTACGCCGTCACGACCCTGCCCCTGGCCGGCACGGCGGCGCTCGGCGCGGCGGTGGTCGCCGCGCCGCTGCTGCTGGTGGCCGGCGCGCTGCGGCGGGGCCGCCCGGTCGACGCCACGGCGCTGGCGGTGCTGGCCGTGCTGGCGCTGGCGGTGGTGGCGCTCGCGCCGCTGGCCGGCGCGCCGGTGGCGGCGGTCGAGCGGTGGCGCCTCGGCCTGGTCGACGACCGATCGGTGACCGCGCCCCAATGGCGTGGGATCGCCGCCCGCCTCACCACCGCCACCGGATGGCGGGAGGGCGCGTACCTGGCGGTGCTGGGTGTGGCGGTGCCGCTGGCGTACGGGATGTTCGGTCTGCTCGTGCTGCTGGACGTGGCGCTGGTGGCCGGTCCGTGGCTGGCCGGCGGCGAGGACCGCATCGTGCTGATCTGGGCCACTGTCGACTCCCCCGCCGAGGCGGTGCCGTACGCGGCCGCCGGTCTGCTGGCGGTCCCCGCGCTGGTCTACCTCGCCGGGCTGCTCGTCGCGGCCCAGGCGGCGGTGGCTCGCCTGCTGCTCGACGACGCGCCCGGCGGGACGGCGCTGCGCGAGGTGACCCGGTCCCGGGCCCGCCTGGTGAGCGCCTACGAGGCCGAGCGCCGCCGCGTCGAGCGGGACGTGCACGACGGCGTGCAGCCGCGCCTGACCAGCCTCACCCTCCAGCTCGGGCTGGCCCGCCTCGACGTGCCGGACGGCTCCCCGGCGGCGAAGCCGCTCGCGGCGGCGCACGAGCAGGCCAAGGAGCTGATGGTGACGTTGCGCGGGATCGTCCAGGGCATCCGCCCGCAGCAGCTCACCGAACTCGGCCTGGCCGCCGCCGTCGGTGATCTGGCCGCCCGGTCGGTCGTCCCGGTCACCGTGCACGCCGACCTGACCCGCCCGGTGCCGGACCTGGTGCAGACCACCGCCTGGTACGTGGTCTCGGAGACGCTCGGCAACGTGGCCCGGCACTCCGGGGCGACCCGGGCGCAGGTGCGCCTGATCCGCGACGAACGACTGCTGGTGGTGGAGGTGCGCGACGACGGCCGGGGCGGCGCCGACCCAACGCGCGGCACCGGTCTGACCGGGCTCGCGGACCGGGTGGCGGCGGTGGACGGGCGGCTGCTGCTGTCCAGCCCGCCCGGTGGGCCTACCCTCGTGCGGGTGGAGCTGCCGTGCCGTCCGTGATCCGGGTCGTCCTGGCCGAGGACGAGGTGCTGCTCCGGGAGGGTCTGGTGGGCCTGCTGACCCGGTTCGGTTTCGCTGTGGACGCCGCCGTCGGCTCCGCCCCGGACCTGCTCGACGCGGTCCGCACCCACCGGCCCGACCTGCTGGTGACCGACATCCGGATGCCGCCGCAGCACCGCGACGACGGCCTGCGGGCGGCGGTCGCGCTGCGCGCCGAACGCCCGGACCTCGCCGTGGTGGTGCTCAGCCAGCACGTGCAGAGCGGGTACGCCGCCGCGCTGCTCGACAGCGGCGACGGCAACCGGGTCGGCTACCTGCTCAAGGACCGGGTGGCGGACGTCGAGGAGTTCGCCGCGACGCTGCGCCGGGTGGCGGCCGGCGGCACCGCCGTCGACCCGGACGTGGTGCGGCACCTGCTGCGCCGCCCGCGCGACCCGCTCGGCGCGCTGTCCCCCCGTGAACGGGAGGTGCTGGGCCTGGTCGCCGAGGGCCACTCCAACAGCGCGATCGCGGCGCGGCTGCACGTGACCGAGGCGGCGATCGGCAAGCACGTGGGCAACATCCTGGCCAAGCTCGGCCTGCCGCCGGACGAGGACACCAACCGGCGGGTGCTGGCAGTGCTCGCCCACCTGCGCGCGGCGGGCTGACCGGGCGCTACAGGCTCATCGGCGCGGGGTCGGTGGCCAGTGCCCGGAACCGCTCGCGCGGGTCGGGCACCAGCCGCCGTTCGGCGAGGTCGAGCAGGCCGCCGACGCCGGACACCGAGGCGACGGGGGTGCCGTCCGCGCGGGTGAACTCCTGGCCGATCCGGAACGTCTTGCCCTCGCCCCAGTGGAACTCGCAGGTCACGTCGACCTCGTCGCCGCCGCGCAGCTCCCGCAGGTAACGCACAGTCACCTCCAGCGCGACCGGTCCGACGCCGCCGGCGATCAGCCGGTCCTGGCCGATGCCGGAGGCGCGCAGGCACTCCCAGCGGGCGTGCTCGGCGTACTGGAGGTAGACCGCCTGGTTGAGGTGCCCCTGCGTGTCGAGTTCGTAGCCGCGCACGGTGACGCGCACCCGGAACGGATCTGCCATGCCGGCAGCCTAACCAGCGGCGCGGCGGTAATCGGCGTGCGGTCCGGGCCACGCGGCCCTAACCTGCCCGGCGTGACTCTGGAGATCGTGACCCTGGCGCAGCGGCCCGACCTGGCGCCGCTGCTCGACACCGACTTCGACGGCGCCTGGCCGCCGTTCATGCTCTGGGATCCGATGGGCGCGCTCTACTACGGCGTCGCACACGAGACGTACCCCGAGTTCGTCTTCGCCGCCGTCGACCCGGCCGAGCCGGGCCGGGCCGTCGCCCGGGGCTACGCGGCGCCGTTGCGCTGGACGGAGGACGAGCTGCCCGACGGCGGCTGGGACCGGGTGATCCAGCGGGCCACGCTCGGCCGGCTCACCGGGTCCACCCCCAACCTGGTGTCCGCGCTGGAGATCTGCGTGCGCCCGGACCGGCGCGGCGGCGGGGTGTCCGGGCTGATGCTCGCGGCCATGCGCGCGGCGGTGGCCCGCGCCGGGTTCGACACGCTGGTGGCGCCGGTGCGCCCGAACGGCAAGGCCGACGCCCCGGACGTGCCGATGACCGAGTACGCGGCCCGCCGCCGCCCCGACGGTCTGCCGGCCGATCCGTGGCTGCGGGTGCACGTGCGGGCGGGCGGGGTGATCGAGCGGGTCGCGCCCCGGTCGATGACGGTGACCGGGACGCTCGCGGACTGGCGGCGCTGGACCGGGCTGCCGTTCGACACCTCCGGGCCGGTGCGGGTGCCGGGTGCGTTGACGCCGGTGCTCGTCGACGTCGACCACGACCACGCCGCGTACGTGGAGCCCAACGTGTGGGTACGCCACCGGCTCTGACCGGTCGTCAGGCCGGCCAGGCGTGCCCGATCCCGTCGAGCAGCAGGACCACGCCCTCGGTGGCCGCCTCCCGGTCCCGGGAGATCTCCCGGTACTCCGGCGAGGTGGACCAGCGCTCGAAGTCCTCCCGGCTGTCGAACGACAACAGCACCGCCTTGTGGTGCGGCCACTCCCCCTCGACCACGCGCGGGCTGGTGTCGGCGGCGAGCAGCCGACCGCCGTAGCGGGCCAGCACCGGCGGGAAGGCGGCGGCATACCTGTCGTAGCGCGCCCGGTCGTGGATGGTGAGCTGCGCGAGGGCGTAGACGGTCACCGGCTCAGGCTACCGACCGCCCGAGCGCTCCGGCCTCGTCCGTCGGGCCGGATCCGCCGCCTCCGCGAGCCGGGTCGACTGTCCGGTGTGCTCTAGCCATTATGGCTCTGACCTGCGAATACTGGTAGCAGGTCCGCGCGGCGTGGGGGAAAGAGGTGGGGCAGGATGATCGAGCAGGAGACCCAGCCGGAGGCCATACCCGAGCCCCGGAACACGCCGGAGGGCGGGCCGTCCCGGCCCGCCGCGCCGGTTCCCGGCGCGGTGTGGCAGGTCCGCGTACGGACCAAACTCGACGACCTGTACCAGCAGCTCGCGGTGCTGTCCGCGCGCGACCCCGATCGGGCCGAGGCGCTGCGCGCGCAGCTGTCCCGGGTGGAGGTGGTGCTCGGGCGCAGCGGCGTGGTCGAGTGGTTGCGCGGCGGCAACCTGGAGTACGCGTGGCAGACGATCCACTCGGTGGAGCGGGCCATGGTGGCGCTGCGCAGTTCGGACGAGCTGACCGGGCTGCTGCCGGCGTACCGCAGCGCGGCGGCGCAGGTGCTGCCGGCCGACGACAAGGTGCTCAGCGACCTCGACACCGCGACCGGCGGGGTGCCCGTGGAGTTGCTGCGCGCCCGGGTGCAGGCGCTGCTGCTGCGCTTTCACTCCGCGTCCGACGAGTTCCACGAGTCGGCGCGGCGGCTGCGCAACCGGATGCTGGGGCTGTCGGTGTTCGCGCTGGTGGCGGAGATCCTCGTGGTGCTGGTGCAGTGGCTCAGCCACGACGTCCGGCTGCTGGAGGCGCCGACCGACGCCGGTGGCGTACCGGCCTGGCGGCTGCTGTTCTTCGTGCTGATCGCCGGGGCGCTCGGCGCGTTCCTCAGCGCGCTGCCGTCGATGATCACGTCCCGGTCCGGCGGGCTGCCCTACAAGCTGCCGTTCCAGCAGGGGCTGCTCAAGCTCGCGGTCGGCCCGCTGGTGGCGGTGGTCGGCATCATGCTGGTCATCGGCGGCCTGGTGGAGACCAGTGTGAGCAGCACCGCCGCGCTGCTGGGCCTGGCCATCGTGTTCGGCGCCGGGCAGCAGGCGGTCACCGCGTTCGCCGACCGGCGGGCGGCCGAACTGCTCGGCCCGGCGGCCAAGAGCTGATCGGGCGCGGGTCACCGGCGGCCCTGGGTAGCCTGATCCCATGATCTTCATTACCGCCAAGTTCCGGGTCCGCCCCGAAGACGCCGACAACTGGCCGCGGATCGCCGCCGACTTCACCGCCGCGACCCGGGCCGAGCCCGGCTGCCTGTGGTTCGACTGGTCCCGCAGCCTGGACGACCCGACCGAGTACGTGCTGGTCGAGGCGTTCCGCGACGACGAGGCGGGCGCGGCGCACGTGCAGTCGGAGCACTTCCGCGAAGCCCAGCGCACGCTGCCGCCACACCTGGCCGAGACGCCCCGGATCGTCAACGTGACGGTGCCGCAGCAGGACTGGTCGCGCCTGGGCGAGATGGCCGTACCCGGCGACGCCTGACCGGACGGCGCAACTGCGCGCGGGCGGCGCGGCGGGCCGCCCGCGCGGCCGGTCAGGGGATGGTCAGGCCGTAGGCGGCGAGGATCTCCAGGATCGGCTGGTAGTAGCTGGTGCCACCGCTCGTGCAGTTGCCACTGCCGCCGGACAGCACGCCGAGGACGACGCCGGTCGCGGCCACGTAGAGCGGTCCGCCGCTGTCCCCCGGCTCGGCGCAGATGTTCGTGCGGATCAGCCCGGTGACGCTGCCCTCGGCGTAGTTGACTGTGGCGTTCAGCCCGGTGACGGTGCCGCACCGTACGCCCGTGGTGGCGCCGCTGCGGCAGACCGCCTGCCCGACGTACGCGCTGCCGGCGGCGGTTACGGTGACCTGCCCCGGGTAGGTGTGGATCGCGCTCGGGTGGGCGGCGGTTCCGGTGTAGCGGACCACGCCGTAGTCGTTGCCGGGGAAGCTGCTGCCGGTCCGGCTGCCCAGCACCGTCGTGCGGGCGCTGTCGGCGTACCAGGTGGCGGCGAGGCGCGTGCAGTGTCCGGCGGTGACGAAGTACCAGGTGGCGCCGCTGCGCACGTTCGCGCCCAGTGAACAGCGCCCGCCGCCGCCGTAGATCGCCTGACCGGCGGCGATGAGCGTACGCAGCCGCCCGGGTTCGTGGCGCAGCACCGCGCCGGCCCGGGCCGCGGTCCGGCGCAGCGCGGCCAGCTCGCTGCCGCGTACCGTGTCGTCGGCGGTGACCGTGAGCCGGCCGGTGGCCGGGTCGTGCTCCCAGGCGGTGCCGGGCGTGCGGATCCCGGCGAGCGCGGCGGGCCCGGCCGGTGGAGTGGCGACGCCGGCCCGGGCGACCGCCGGAGCGCCGGTCAGCAGGACGGCGAGGACGAGTACGACGAGCGCGGGTCGGCGCATCCTCCGGGACCTCCTCCATCGTCTACGGTCGATTGGCACAGCATCAGCCCGCGGGCGCGATCCACTCAACCGGCAGAACCGGCGATTCCCGAAACTTCCGGAGTCGCGGCCGGCGGTGCGCGCGCCCGTCCCCCCGCGCCCGCCCTCGGATTCCCGCCCTCCACCCGCCACCGCGTGCCCCGATGTCGACGCATCGAGGTGATTAAGTTTTCGGAACGCTTCCGGTAGGCTCCGGGCAGAGATTCGCTTCGATCCACTCACGATGTGCCGGGGAGTCGCTCCCCGAGTTGGCGCGGCCACCGGGCGACCGCGCGGAGCCGACATCGTGGCGGGCGGTGGCCGAGGCGAGCCGATCCCATTGACAGGCTAGAGAGGCGTTCAGATGGACAAGGTGCTCGCCCGCGGCAGCGGGAGCGCGGCAGCCCGGTCACGCCCGCGGACCGCTGTGGTCGCGATGGTGGCGGGGGCCGCGATGGTCGCCGCCACGATAGCGGTGGCGACCAGCGCCAGCGCCGGCACGACGCTCGGCGCGTCGGCGGCGGAGCAGGGCCGGTACTTCGGCACGGCGGTGGCGGTGAACAAGTTGTCCGACAGCACGTACGTCGGCATCCTGAACCGCGAGTTCAACATGGTCACCGCCGAGAACGAGATGAAATGGGACGCCACCGAGCCGTCCCGGAACCAGTTCAACTTCACCAACGGCGACCGGCTCGTCGCGCACGCCCAGGCCAACGGCATGCGGGTGCGCGGCCACGCGCTGCTCTGGCACCAGCAGCAGCCCGGGTGGACGGGAAGCCTGTCCGGCAGCGCGTTGCGCGACGCGATGATCAACCACGTCACCCAGGTCGCCACCCACTACCGGGGCAAGATCCACTCCTGGGACGTGGTGAACGAGGCGTTCGACGACGGCAACAGCGGCGCCCGCCGCAACTCGAACCTCCAGCAGACCGGCAACGACTGGATCGAGGCCGCGTTCCGTGCCGCGCGCGCCGCCGACCCGGGCGCCAAGCTCTGCTACAACGACTACAACATCGACAACTGGAGCTGGGCCAAGACCCAGGGCGTCTACAACATGGTGCGGGACTTCAAGTCCCGGGGCGTGCCGATCGACTGCGTCGGCCTCCAGTCGCACTTCAACAGCGGGTCGCCGTACCCGAGCAACTACCGCACCACGCTGCAGAACTTCGCCGCGCTCGGCGTCGACGTGCAGATCACCGAGCTGGACATCGAGGGCTCCGGCAGCAGCCAGGCCACCTCGTACGGCAACGTGACCCGGGACTGCCTGGCGGTGGCGCGCTGCAACGGCATCACCGTGTGGGGCATCCGCGACACCGACTCGTGGCGGGCCAGCGGCACCCCGCTGCTGTTCGACGGCAGCGGCAACAAGAAGCAGGCGTACACCGCCGTGCTGAACGCGCTCAACGAGGGCGGCACCCCGCCGCCCACCACCGCGCCGCCGACCAGCACCCCGCCCACCTCGACGCCGCCGACCAGCACGCCGCCGACCAGTGAGCCGCCGACGACGACTCCGCCGCCGACCGGCGCCTGCACCGCCACGATCACCACCAACCAGTGGCCGGGCGGCTTCGTCACCAACGTACGGATCACCGCGGGTTCCAGCGGGCTCAACGGGTGGACCGTGTCGCTCACCGTGCCGTCGGGCTCGGCGGTCACGAACACCTGGAGCGCGCAGGCCAGCGGCACCACCGGCGCGGTGACGTTCCGCAACGTGGACTACAACCGTCAGGTCGGTGCCGGTGGCACCACCGAGTTCGGATTCCAGGGCACCGGCACGGCGCCCTCCGGCACGCCGGCCTGCGCGGCCGGCTGACAGTCGGCGTGACCCGGCACGGGAGCACCGTGCCGGGTCGCGTCCCCGGCGGTCGCCGGCCGGCGACCGTACAGTGGGGCAGGTCCTGTTCCACCGTTTCGTCCGGAAGGACCACAGTGAACCGACGCATCAGGACCGTCCTCGGCGTCGCCCTGGCCGCCACCCTCGTCACCACCGCCGCCCCGGCCCCCGCCGCCGCCCACGACCGCCGCCCGAGCGTGATCGCGCTGCCGGACGGCTTCCAGCCGGAGGGCGTCGCCGCCGCCGGCCGCTACGCCTGGTTCGGGTCGCGGGCCACCGGTGAGATCTACCGCGCCGACCTGATCACCGGGGCGGGCAAGCAGGTCAGCCCCGCCACCGGCACCCCGTCGCTCGGCCTGAAGGTCGACGCGCGGGGCCGGCTCTTCGTCGCCGGCGGCACCGCCGGGGACGCCCGGGTCGTCGACACCCGCACCGGCGCCGTGCTCGCGAGCTACCGGTTCGCCGAGGCGCCGACGTTCGTCAACGACGTGACGCTCACCCGCGACGCCGCCTGGTTCACCGACTCGAACCGGCCGGTGCTCTACCGCCTGCCGCTCGGACACGGCGGCACGCTGCCGCCCGCCGGCGGTTTCACCACACTGCCGCTCACCGGTGACTTCCAGCAGATCGGCACCGGCGTCAACCTCAACGGCATCGCGCCCACGCCCGACGGGCGCGCGCTGATCGTCGTGCAGTCGAACACCGGCACGCTGTTCCGGGTGGACCCGGCCACCGGCGTCACCACCGCCGTCGACGTGCCGGGCGCCACGTTCCTCAACGGTGACGGCCTGCTGCTGCTCGGCCGCAGGCTGTACGTGGTGCAGAATTTCCTCAACCAGGTCGCCGTGGTCGACCTGAACCGCGCCGGCACGGCCGGCGTCGCCCGAGGCGTCATCACCGACCCGGGCTTCGACGTGCCGACCACGGTGGCCGCCGCGCTCGGCCGGCTCTACCTGCCGAACGGCCGGTTCACCACCCCGCCGACTCCGACCACCCCGTACACGGTCGTCGCTGTCGACGCGCGCTGAGCCACGCCGGCCGCCACCCTCTCCGGGTGGCGGCCGGTTCACTCCTCCATCTCCGGCCCGAGCAGGCGGATCTCCTCGATGTCGATGGCCGCCTGGAGCTGCCGCAGCACCACGTCGTCGATCTGCCTGGTGTTGCGCAGCCGGGTGATCTCCTGCCGCTTGTGGTCGAGCACCCGCAACCGCAGCCGGCGGGCCATCTCCCGCTCCCCCTCCGCCTCCTCGCCGCCGGGGTCGCGCGCGGCGGCCAGGTGGTCCTCGTAGTCGGCGCGCAGCCGGTCCACCGTGTCCTGGGTGGCGCCCACGTCGCTGGCGGCCCGGGGCAGCGCCTCCAGGGCTGCCTCGGTGGCCCGGATCCGGGCCCAGCGCACCTCGTCGTCGCGTTCCCGGTCGCCGGTCAGGCCGGCCCAGCTCACGACCGCGGGCAGCGTGGTGCCCTGCACCAGCATGATCAGCACGATCACCACCACGGTCACGAAGATGATCAGGTCGCGTTCGCGCACGTTGCTGCCGTCGTGCATGGTGACCGGCACGGCCAGCGCCGCCGCGAGCGAGACGGCGCCGCGGAACCCGGCCCAGCCCACCGCGGTACGCATGCGGAAGTCGAAGTGCCGCGCCCGGCTCGACTCCCGCCGGTCCGCCCGTTGCAGCGCCGACACCGACAGGTGCACCCAGAGCAGCCGGATCATCACCACGACCAGGGCGACGAGCACCGCGATGCCGAGCGACGCGGCCGGCGAGTGGCTGGTGATGCTGCGCAGTGAACGCGGCACCTGCGTGCCGAGCAGCACGAACAGGCCGCCGTTGATCATGAAGGTGGAGAGGTCCCAGAACGCGAACGCGGTGACCCGGGAGCGGGCCCGGATCACCCGGGGCGCGGCGTAGGACAGCAACAGTCCGGACACCACCACCGCGAGCACGCCGCTGGCGTGCACCGCGTCGGCGAGCAGGAACGCCACGAACGGGGTGAGGATGCTCAACCCGCCCTCGCGCATCGGATCGTCGACGTGCTTGCGGATCAGCACCACGACCGCGCCGACGAGCAGTCCCGCGGCCACGCCGCCGGCCGACTTGCCGATGAACTCGCCGGTGAGCAGCAGCGGCCCGGGCACCGTCCCGCCCGCGATCACGCCGGCCGCCACGGCGAAGAGCACGAGCGCCGTACCGTCGTTGACCAGGCTCTCCGCGCGCAGCGTGGTGAGGATGCCGCGCGGCATCCGTTTGGCCAGGCCGGCCACGGCGGCGGCGTCGGTGGGGGCCAGGACCGCGCCGAGCACCCAGGCGGCGGACGCCGCCACGCCGAGAGCCTGCGCGGTGAACGCGACAGCGGCCATCGTGATGATCACCAGCACGACGGCGAGGCCGATGATCACCACCAGGTTGGCGCGGATCTCGCGCAGGCTGATGACCAGACTCTCCCGGTAGAGGATGGCCGGGAGGAACAGCACCAGCACGACCTCGGGCTCGAGGATCAGGTTGTCGAACGGCGGCAGCAGGCCGATCAGCGCGCCCATGGCGATCAGCAGCACGGGCGGCGCGACGCTGTAGCGACCGCCGATCGTGGTCCCGACGAGCACTGTCGCGCCGAGCACCGTGATCAGCAGGAGTGCTTCCACGCCGTACCCCCGTCACCGTTCCCCCGGGTCCCTACCGTGCCCCACGACGGCGCCCGGACGGGGCGGAATCGGTGATCGTTACTCGAAGCGGGCCGGGTCTCCGGCGCCGCGCCGCAGGATCTCCGGCTCCTCGCCGGACAGGTCGACCACGGTGGTCGGCTCGAGCCCGCAGTCACCGGCGTCGACCACGGCGTCGATCAGGTGGTCGAGCCGTTCCTTGATCTCCCAGCCCTGGGTCATCGGCTCGTCCTCGCCGGGCAGCAGCAGCGTGCTGGACAGCAGCGGCTCACCCAGTTCGGCCAGCAGCGCCTGGGTCACCGTGTGGCTCGGCACGCGCGCCCCGACCACCCGCCGGCGCGGGTCCTGCAACCGCCGGGGCACCTCGGCGGTGGCCGGCAGCAGGAACGTGTAGCTGCCCGGGATGACGGACTTGACCTGGCGGAAGACCGCGTTGCTGAGCTTGACGAACTGGCCGAGCTGGGCGAAGTCGGCGCACACGAGCGTGAACGGGTGCCGGTCGTCGAGCCGCCGGATCTCGCGGATGCGTTCCACGCCGTCGCGGTTGCCGATCCGGCAGCCGAGCGCGTAGCAGGAGTCCGTCGGGTACGCGATCACCCCGTCGGCGCGCAGCAGGTCCACCACCTGCCGGATCACGCGGGGCTGGGGGTTGTCCGGATGCAGGTCGTAGTACCTCGCCACGACGGCCAGCCTATGCCCGCGACCTGGCGGGCGCAGGTTTGGCCGGGGCGGTTTCCGGAAACAGGTGGGGGCCGTTCACGACAGGGGGACCGAATCATGTCCGAAGCCAGCACAGACCGCGTCACCGACCGCCCCGCGGAGGTGACCGATCCGCTGCTGTGGGACCTGGCCGCCGCGGTGGCAGACGCGCACCAGCCCGACGCCGAACGTGTCTGCGCGAGCCCGAGCTGCGCGGGGGCCGCCTGGCCCTGCGGCGCGTGGAACAACGCGCAGGCGGGGCTGAGCGCCGCCCGGGCGCCCCGGCAGTCCGCCGGCTCGCCGCAGTCCGCCTCGCGGCCCGTCGCCGGACAGCCGGGCGTCAGCCGGCCCGGTGCCGCCGGTGAGCCGGGCACGGCCGCGGCACGGACCGACGCGCGGAGCCTCGCCGCCACCGCCGCCTGACGCAGCGTAGGCACACGCGTCCTCACGCCGCCCCCGGCCGCCTGGGCCCGGGGCGGCGCTCGTGCGCACCGTCGAGCCTGGTCAGCGCGCTTCGTGAGGTGATCGAAGGGTCGGTCGCGAGTGCGGGAGAGCGCTCTCTTCGGTAACAAGACATTGACGGATCCGTAACCCGAACCTTACTGTCCCTTCTCAAGAGAGCGCTCTCACGACTGCCGCACCACCACTCCGTACCCCGCCTTCTCCTCGTGAAGGGGACCTCCATGACCCTCCTGCGGGACTTCTCTCCCGACCCCGTACCCCCGACCGCGCCCGTCCCGTCCCCGGCCCGCCGTCGCGGACTGCGGGCGACCGCCCTCGTCGCCGCGTCCGTGCTGGCCGCCGGCCTGCTGGGCGCCGTGGTCGGCGGCGGCGGCACCGCCACCGCCGGCGCCGTCGGCGCGGGCAGCTACACCGAGACGCTGCCGCCCGGCGCCCTGCTGCCCAAGGGCTGCGGCGCGATCAGCACCAACCCGCGCATCTTCACCACCGCCGACGCGCCCGCCGGCGCCATCCCCACGAACGACTGGTGGTCGTCGCTGATCTGGAAGCGCAACAACTGCGCCGGCAGCGAGAACCTGCACGCCCACCCGCTGGCGTTCAAGGCCGAGAACAACGGGCTCGGCCTGTCGTACACCACCACGCCCGCCATCAGCGGCACCGCGACCGGCGTCGGCGAGTTCCACTACCCGTACGGCGAGGACGTCCGCGTCGGGATGCCCGGACTGTCGGCGCCGGTGGTCAAGGCCGCCGGCTGGAGCGACTGGACGGTCACCGCCGACTGGAGCGACGGCAGCCGCACCATGCGCGCCACCATCGGCCACGGGCTGCCGTTCAGCTACTACACGGTCAGCGGCGGCACCGCGCAGCTCACCGCCACCGCGACACCCACCGTGTGGCGCAACTCCGGCGCCACCATCGGCTTCACGGTCAACGGCCACGACTACGTCGCGTACGCCCCCACCGGCGCGACCTGGACCGTCAACGGCGCCGGCATCAGCTCGACGCTGGCCGGCAAGGGGTACTTCTCGGTGGCGGTGCTGCCCGGCGGCGGTGACCGGGCCGCCCTGGCCGACACCTACGGCCGGTACGCCCACGCCCACGTCACCGGCACCCGGATGAGCTACACGTACGACCCGTCGGCGGGAACGGTGCGCACCACGTACGCGTTCACCACCACGCCCCGCGAGGGCAGCGAGACGAAGACCGTGGTGGCGCTCTACCCGCACCAGTGGCGCAGCCTCACCGGCGCCACCCCGATCACCCCGACGTACGTCTCGGCGCGCGGCGCCATGCGGGTGCTCACCGGTGTGCCGTCGTTCACCACCACGATGCGCTTCACCGGCGTGCTGCCCGAGGTGCCCGCCGTCGGCGACTCCAGCGGCGCCGACCTGGCCACCGTCACCGGCTACCTGAACGCCGAGCAGGGCAACCCAGAAGGCGTCAGCGGCACCGACACGTACTGGGCCGGCAAGGGACTCGGCCGGGCCGCCCGGATCGCCGAGATCGCCGACCAGCTCGGGCAGACCTCGGTCCGCGACGCGGCGGTGACCGCGATGAAGAACCGGCTGACCAACTGGCTCACCGCGAGCTCGGGCGAGACCGGCCAGCTCTTCTACTTCGACCGCAACTGGGGCACGCTCATCGGCTACCCCGCCTCGTACGGCTCCGACGAGGACCTCAACGACCACCACTTCCACTACGGCTACTTCATCGCCGCCGCCGCCACGGTCGCCAAGTTCGACCCGGGCTGGGCCGACGACAGCCGCTACGGCGGCATGATCGACCTGCTCATCCGCGACGCCAACAACTACGACCGCGCCGACAGCCGCTTCCCCTACCTGCGGGACTTCGACATCTACGCCGGGCACGACTGGGCCTCCGGCCTGGCGCCGTTCTTCGCCGGCAACAACCAGGAGTCCTCGTCGGAGGGGATGAACTTCGCCAACGCCCTGATCCAGTGGGGCCA
Organism: Micromonospora sp. HB375; assembly: GCF_017872985.1. NCBI lineage: Bacteria > Bacillati > Actinomycetota > Actinomycetes > Micromonosporales > Micromonosporaceae > Micromonospora > Micromonospora sp. HB375. Next base: position 3,763,828 of record NZ_JAGGJO010000001.1, read on the forward strand.
GGCCACCGGCGACACCGCCGTGCGCGACGCCGGGGTCTACCTGTGGACCACCCAGTCCGCGGCCATCTCCGAGTACTGGTTCGACGTGTACGACCAGAACTTCCCGGCCGCGTTCGGGCACAAGACGGTCGGCATGGTGTGGGGCGACGGCGGGTCGTACTCCACCTGGTTCTCCGCGGCGCCGGAGATGATCCAGGGCATCAACATGCTGCCGATCACCGGCGGGCACCTCTACCTGGGCGACTTCCCCGAGTACGTCAAGGCCAACTACGCCGAGCTGGTCACCAACAAGGGCGGCCCGCCGACGGTGTGGCAGGACATCATCTGGGAGTTCCTGGCCCTCGGCGACGGCGAGCAGGCGCTGCGCAACTTCCGCGCGAACAGCGGGTTCACCAGCGAGGAGGGCGAGAGCAAGGCGCACACGTTCCACTGGATCCGCAACCTCGCCGCGCTCGGCACCGTGGACACCACGGTCACCGCCAACCACCCGCTGGCGAAGGTGTTCGTCAAGAACGGCGTCCGCACCTACGTGGCGTCGAACATCACCGCCCGGCCGCTCACCGTCACGTTCTCCAACGGCGTCACGCTCGCCGTGCCGGCCGGCAAGACCGCCACGTCCGGGGCGTACACGTGGAGCGGCGGCAACGCCACCGGCGGCGGGACCGTGCCGACCGGCACGCCGACGACCTCGACGCCCAGCCCCACCCCCACCACCGCGAGTCCCACGCCGACCTCCGCCAGCCCCAGCCCGACGGGTACGGGCAGCGCGCTGAAGCCGGTCCGGTACCTGCGCTCGGGCGGCGGGCTGGACGGCAACGCCGGCACCGCCGGCACGGTGAACGTGGCGGCGGCGAACGGCAACCACGACGGCACGCCGACCAACCCGCAGGTGTTCACCGCCACCGGGCTGACCGGCACGTACACCGGCGGGGCGACCGCCTTCGACCTGGCCGTCGACGCCGGCACGGCGATCGGCAACGGCGTCCAGATCCGGGTCTCCTACGACCTGACCGGCAACGGCAGCGTCGAGCGGGTGGAGACCTACCGGTACTTCGCCACCGATCCGATCCCGGGCGCGGAGCGCTACCGGCAGACCCAGGGCCTGCTCTCGGCCACCGGCACGCTGGGCAATCTGTCCGGCGGCACGGTACGCGTCGAAGTGTGGAACGCCATCGGCGGCGCGCCCACGATCCTCGGCGTCGGCAACGGCTCGACGGTCACCTTGCCGTACGGTTCCTGACCCGAAGCTCCTGAACGCGCGACTCCGGCGCCCCGGCCCTCGTGGCCGGGGCGCCGGCTCGATGCGTCCCCGGCCACGACCGCCGTCGCCGGCGGCCCGGCGGGATCAGGCGGTCACGTGCGCGCTGTCGCCCGCTGTCGCGGCGAACGACGTGCCGCTGACCATGCGCGCCGCGTCGGAGGCGAGGAACACCACCAGCGGCGCGACGTCCTCCGGCTCCACCCACGGCACGCCCAGCGGCGTCTTCGCCCGCAGCGCCCCGACCGCTTCCCGCTCCACCTCGGCCAGGTCACCCGACGGTGACTTCCCCGCCTCCACCAGCGCCTGCACGTAACGGTCCCGGTGCCGGGTCAGCGCGGTGTCGACCAGCCCCGGGATCACCGCGTTCACCGTCACGCCGTGCGGCCCGAGTTCCAGCGCGGCGGACTTCATCAGCCCAATGAGCCCCCACTTGGACGCCGAGTACGCGGACCCGTTCGTGGTGCCGTGCTGTCCCTGGGTGGACGACGTGATGACGATCCGCCCGCCGCCGCGCCGTACCAGCAGTGGCGCGAACACCCGCAGCACGTTCGCGGCACCGGTGAGGTTCACGTCGATCTGGTCGTGCCAGTGCTGGTCGGTCATCTCCAGCAGCGGCGCGAACGCTTGGATGCCGGCGTTGGCGAACAGCACGTCCACGCCGCCGTGCTCCCGCTCGACCGCCTCGGCGAACGCGCGTACCGCCCCGATGTCGCGCTGGTCGGCCACGTGCGCGGACCAGCGGGCGCCGGCCGCCGTCACCCGGCGCCCGGTCTCGGCCAGGTCCTCCGGGGTGGCGGGCGGGAGGTCCAGGATCGGGCTGACCGGCCCGGCGACGTCCATCCCGGCCACGTCCGCGCCCGACTCGGCCAGCGCCACCGCCGCGGCCCGGCCGATCCCCCGCGCCGCGCCGGTGACCACAGCGACCCGCCCCGACAACACGCCCGCAGCCACCGCGTCACCCCTCCCGTGGACTCCCCTCCCGCACCGTAAGCCCTGCCGTCCCCGCCCCGCCCGCGATCAAGCCCTCGGTACGCCAGCCCAGCTCACGGCGCCCGCTCCCCTCATCCCCGAACTGGTGTCGATCACGCGAAAAGCCGGCACTCCGCGGACGTCGCTACGGCGAGGTGGCCTCGGCCAGCAACTCCAGCACGTGCCGGTACGGTTGCCCGGTCGCCCGCGCCAGCCCGATCTCGCACGTACGGTTCACCGAGGCGTACCCGTCGAAGGCGCGTGCCGTGACGGCGGCGGCCTCGGCCCGGGTGGCCGACGCGGTCAGCTCCGGGTGCAGCAGTCCCCGGTCCCCGGCGAAGCCGCAGCACTGCCAGCCCTCCGGGACGACCACCTCGTCGGCGACCGCGCGGGCCACGGTGAGCAGCGCGTCGTCGAGTCCGAGGCGGACCGACGAGCAGGTCGGGTGCAGCGCGAGCGAGCCGATCCGGCGGCGCACTGTCAGCCGGGGCAGCAGCGTGCCGGCGGTGTACGCGACGGCGTCGACGACCCGCACGTCCCCGGCGCCGTCGAGCAGCCGCTCGAAGCCCTCGGTGCAGGACGCGGCGTCGCTGACCACCGGCAGCGCGCCGTCGCGGCTGGCGGCGCGCAGCACCGGCGGGACGCGGTCGCGCACCTGCCGGTAGCCGTCGGTGAGTCCCTTCGACGACCAGGGGGTGCCGCAGCACAGGTCGCCGATGCCGTCGGGCACGAGCAGGCGTACGCCGGCCCGCTCGGCGAGCGTGAGCAGCGCGGCTGCGACGCCGCTGCCGCCATCGGCCGGGGCGAACAGCGTGCCCAGGCAGGACGGCACGAACACGGCGTCCGGGTCGTCGGCCGGGTGGGGGCGGCGCGGAGTGCCGCCGCGCGGCAGGTCCCGTTGCCACTGCGGCACCCGGTCGGCGCCGAGCACCGCGCGGGCGGCCCGGGTGGCGGCCTCGGGCAGCGCGGGCGGCAGCGCCCCGGCCAGATCGAGTCCCCGGGCCATGCCCCGGGTGGTGGCGCCCCAGCGGCGGGCCGCGCCGCGCCAGGCGGTCCCCGCCGCCCGGCCGTGCTCCTGCGCGCGCAGCCGCTTGACCAGGTCACCGGTGTTGATCAGCACCGGGCAGGCGGTGGCGCACATGCCGTCGACGGCGCAGGTCTGCACCGCGTCGTAGTCGTAGTCGTCGGTCAGTTCCCGGACCAGCGCGGTGTCGCCGGCGGCCTGCGCTGCGGCGATCTCCCGGCGCAGCACGATGCGCTGCCGGGGCGTGGTGGTGAGGTCGCGGCTGGGGCAGACCGGCTCGCAGTAGCCGCACTCGACGCAGCGGTCGACCTCCTCCTCCACCGTCGGCACGGTCTTGAGGTGCCGCATGTGGATCTCCGGGTCGTCGCTGAGCAGCACCCCCGGGTTGAGCACGCCGTCCGGGTCGCAGAGCGTCTTCAGCTCGCGCATCACCTCGTACAGCTCGTCGCCGAACTGGCGGCGCACGTACGGGGCCATCACCCGGCCGGTGCCGTGCTCGGCCTTGAGCGTGCCGCCGTGGCCGAGCACCAGGTCGACCATCTCCTCGGTGAAGTCGGCGTAGCGCGCCGGGGCCGCACCGCCGTCGAAGCGCTCGTTGAGCATGAAGTGCAGGTTGCCGTCCTTGGCGTGGCCGAAGATGACGCTGTCGGCGTACCGGTGCCGCTCGAACAGCTCGGCCAGCGACGCGCAGGTGCCGGCGAGCGCCTCCACCGGCACGGCGATGTCCTCCAGCAGCGCGGTGGTGCCGGACGGGCGCGCGCCGGCCACCGCCGCGTACAGGCCCTTGCGGATGTGCCACAGCGCGGCCCGGGCGGCCGGTTCGCCGCTGAGCCGCGCCGGTGCGCTCAGCGGCAGACCGGCCAGTACCGGTCCGGCGTCGGCGACCCGGTCGGCGAGCGCCGCCGGGTCGGACTCCTGCCACTCGGCGAGCAGCGCGGCGTGCCCGCGCACGGCCAGGCCACGCAGCGTGGCGTCCGCCTTCGGGTCCCGCTGGGCGACCCGCAGGGCGACGGCGTCGAGCAGCTCGACCGCCGCCGGCCCGGCGGCCACCAGCGCCGGCATCGCGGCCATCGCCGCGCCCAGCGTTTCGAAGACCAGCAGGCCCGTCGCGGCATGGCGGTGCACGGGTACGGTGCGGAACGTCGCCGACGCGACGAACGCGAGCGTGCCCTCGCTGCCCACCACGAGCCGGGTGAGCAGATCGGCCGGGTCGTCGTGGTCGAGGAACGCGTTCACGCCGTACCCCATGGTGTTCTTCATGGCGTACTGGGCGCGGATGCGGCGCACCGAGTCGGGATTGCCGCGTACCCGGTCGCGCAGCCGCAGCAGCCCGGCGTGCAGCGCCGGTTCGGCGGCGCGCAGCCGGGCGTCTGCGTCCGGGGCGCCGGTGTCCAGCACGGTGCCGCTGGGCAGCACGAGGACCAGCGACTCCAGCGTCCGGTACGTGTTGAACTCGGTTCCGCAGGTCATGCCGCTGGAGTTGTTGGCGACCACGCCGCCGACCGTGCACGCGGACTCGCTGGCCGGGTCGGGGCCGAGCTTGCGGCCGTACGGCGCGAGCCGCGCGTTCACCTGCCGCAGCACCACCCCCGGTTGGACCCGCACCCGCCGCCCGTCGTCGAGCACCGTGAGGTCGCGGAAGTGCCGTCGCACGTCGACGAGCAGCCGGTCGGTGACGGCCTGGCCGCTGAGGCTGGTGCCGCCGGAGCGGAACGTCAGCGGGGTGCCGGTGCGGCGGCTGTGCGCCAGCAGCGCGGCGACCTGACCGGCGTCGGCCGGGGTGATCACCGCGCCGGGGTGCAGCAGGTAGTGCGAGGCGTCGTGGGCCATCCGCAGCCGGTCCGCGGCCCGGGTCGCCACGCCGCCGGGCACCACCGACTCCAGTCCGGCCCGCGTGGACGCGCTCAGCTCCGTCATGATCACCGCACCTCCCCGGCTCACAGTAGTCGCGGTTCAGTCCGCGGTGATCCGGTCCAGCACCCGCCGCTGGAACGCGCGGGCGGCCGGGCCGGACGGCGGCGTGCCGCCGCGGCGGGCCTCGATCGAGGCGCGGATCAGCGCGGCGTCCGGGTCGTCGGCGGCAACCCGCAGCCCGGCGTCGACCTTGCCCAGCCAGACGCCGTCGCGGTGGCGCACCAGCGCGCGGCAGGCGCCGAGCACCGCGTCCTCCGCGCCGGGAGCCGGTGCGTCGCCGGGTGGGGTGGGCAGCGCCAGCCACCAGCGCAGCGCGTCGGCCAGCAGCGCCCGCAGCGCCTGCGGCGACGGGTCGGCGAACACGTCGGCGGCGGGCGGGCCGAGCAGCGTCAGGCCGGACTGGCGCAGGATGCTGCGGTCCAGCGCGTACCAGAACCGCCCGTCGGCGGCGGGCCGGTCGGCCGGGTCGTAGGTGGCGCGGAACGGCATTGTCGCGCCGGTGTTCAGCTCGACCTCGAAGCCGGGCTCCGGGGCGCCGGAGGCGGCCACGTCGCGGCGGTAGACGACCAGTTCCAGGCCGCGCGCCGGGCAGGGCAGCGACCCGTGCCGCAGCCGCTCCACGAGTATCCGCTTGGCCGCCTCGGGCAGCGGCCCGGCGACCAGCAGCGCCACGTCCACGTCGCTGCGCCCCGGCTGGTACGCGCCCAGCCCCACCGACCCGGCGGCGTACGCGCCGACGAGGTCGTCGCCGAGCACGTCCCGGGAGCGGCGGACCAGTTCGGCCAGGTAGTCGCGGATGTCGTCGCGCATTCCGGCATCCTGCCCCGGAGCGGGAGCGGTCAGTCCGGCGGGTCGGGGCAGCACACCGTCAGCGCGCCCGGGACCACCTTCACCTTGAGGCGTTTCGCCTTGCCCCGCGCGCCGCCGTCCAGCTCGTACGTCTTCGGCGCGTCGAACCGCACCGTGATCTTGCGACCGCGGGTGATCCGCACGAACGGCGACTCCTCGGAGCGCCCGGCGGCCATCCGGCCCAGCGTGCGCGCCCAGTCCACCGCGCCGCTGGCGGTGGACAGGCCGACCTCCAGCGCCCCGTCGTCCGGACGGGCGTCGTCGAAGGCCGGGATGCCGCCGGTGATGGTGCCGACGTTGCCGAACAGCACGCAGCTCGCCTCGTCGTCGAACCAGTCCGCGCCGTCGACCCGGATCCGGGTCCGTACGCACTCGCCGCGCACGTGCCGCAGCCCGGTCCAGACGTACGCGATCCGGCCGAACCGGCCCTTGAGCTGCCGGTCGGCGTCCCGGATCAGGTCGCCGTCGAACCCGGCGCCGGCCATCACCGCGAAGTGCTCGCCGTTGATCCGGCCCAGGTCCAGCTCGCGGCGGCGGCCGTGCAGCGCGATGCGTACCGCCTCGGGCAGGTCGACCGGGATGCCCAGGTTCACCGCGAACAGGTTGGCCGTGCCGGCCGGCAGGATGCCCATCGGCACGCCGCTGCCCGCGAGCGCGTCGGCGCACCGCTGCACCATGCCGTCGCCGCCCCACACCAGCACCAGCTCGGCGCCGGAGTCCAGCGCCGCGCGGACCCGCTTGGGCGCCTTGCGGCTCTTCGGCACCTCGTACCAGAGCAGCCGCCCGACCCCGGCGGCGACGAGCCGGGAGCGCAGCTCGTCGAGCCCTCCCCCGAACGTCTTCTTCCGATGGGCGACGACGGCGACCACACCGGCCGGGGGCGCGGCGGGGGCGGTGGCCGGGCGCTCGGCCGTGCTCGTGTTCATGGTCCCGCTGTACCCGGAGCGCGCGCGTCCCACGCCTGCGCCCGGCGCGACGCGCCCGAAACCGATTCGCGGCGTACTGTGCCCGGACGGCCACGTTCGGTACAGTGCGGGCGATGATCCGCGCCGCCGGGCGCGGATCCGGAGGGTGTGCGATGACGCGACGGATCGGGTGGGTGGCGTACTACACGCTGCGCCTCGGTTTGCTGCTCGGCGGCGTGGCAGCCGTCTGGGGCGCGCACGAGGTGGCGGCCGGCTCGGCCGCCCACGCCGCCGACCGTCCGCCGCTCACGGCCACCGTGGAGACTCTGACCCACACACTCGGCGCGGTTCTCGGCCTGCCCGCGTCCGGGGCCGTCGGTGTCGAGTCCACACCCGCCGCCGCGCCGGCATCCGGCACGACAGCTCCCGCCGCCGACGCCACCGCGCCGAGCGCTGACGCGCCCGGCACGCCCACGTCCGGCACGGCCACGCCCGGAAAGGCCGTGGCGACGCCCCCGGAGGCGGCCCCGGAGGCGGCCCCGGCCGCCACGACGCCGGTCACCGGCCGCGTCGTCGAGGCGGTGGTGACGCCGGTCCGCGACCACGTGCTGACCCCGGTCACCGAGGGCCTGCGCCCGGCCACCGACCCGGTACGCGATCACCTGCTCACGCCCGTCGCGGAGGCCCTGCGCCCGCTCACCGGCCCGGTCACGGAGGGCGTGCTCGAACCGGTCGCGGACGTGCTGTCCCCGGTCGTGGAGCCGCTGAGCCCGATTCTCGGTCCGGTCTGGCGGGGCCTGGAACCGGTGGTCGCGCCGCTGGACCCGGTGCTCGACCCGCTCAGCCCGGTGACCGATCTGCTCGACCCACCGGCGGCGTCGCAGCCGGGCCCGGCCGACCCCGCTGACCCGACCGACCCCGGTGACCCGACAGCCCCCGCCGACCCGGCTGATCCGGCTGGTCCGGCTGGTCCGGCTGGTACCGCTGATCCGGTCGTGAAGGCCCGCCCGGCTGCGCCGGCCCGCGCGGGCGACAGCGTTACGGTCGCCGCCGGCCCGGTGGCGCGTGCCTTCGCCGTCGAACCCCGGGGCGCCGCCGCGCGCAGCGCGACGCAGGCTGTCCGCACGGCGGCCGACTTCGCCCCGACCCCCGTCGCGCCGCAGCCGTACGACGGCGCCAGCCATGCCGGCGGCGCGGTGCACAGCGAGGCGGCCGACGCGGACGCGTGCCGCTGGGGGCTGCCGACGCTCGCCCACCAGTACGGGCGCCCGTCGCACGAACGCCTGCCGGCCTCCCGCACGTCACGGCCCGGCACCAGACCCGCCTGAGCGGACTTCACAGGACCACATGCGATCCGGAGCACGGGCGTGTCCCGCCCGACTGCCGCGCCTGCGCGGCGGCGCCGTCGTCCGGCGCCCGCACCAGACCCGATCACGCCTGTGAAACAGGAGTTCGTTCATGAGCACAGCCCTGCCCGTCGCCCGCGCCCGGTGGTGCGACATCGGCCGCATCGCCGATCTCGTCGCCGAGGCCCTGATGCCCACCGCCCTGGCGGCCTGGCTCGTCCCCGACGCGCCGCGCCGTTTGCCGGTCCTCGCCGCCGTGGCGCGGATCTGGACCGAACACGCGCTGCTGTTCGGCGACGCGTTCCTGCTGCCCGACGGCAGCGCCGCCACCGTGTGGTTCCACCGCTACCGGCCGATCCCGACGCCCCACCGGTACGCCGATCGTCTCGCCGCCGCCGCCGGCCCGGACGAGGAGCGGTTCCGCCGCCTCGGTGACGCGCTCGCCGCCCGGCGTCCGGTCGAGCCGCACAACAACCTGGCGCTGCTGGCCGCTCCCCGGGGCGGTGCGGCGGAGGCGCTCGCCGGGGCGCAGCGCCGGATGGACACCCTCAGCCTGCCCACCTACGCGCACCCGTGCGCCGGGGAGCAGGAGGAGTTGCTGCGGCGGCTCGGCTACACCGCACGGGAGGCCTTCGCGGCCCCGGACGGCACCGAGCTGCGGGCGCTGTGGCGGTCGACGCCGTTCCGTGCGGGCGGCAACGACCGCTGGCCGGTGCGTCACCGCGGCTTCGGCCGCCCGGACCGCGACGGCCGGGCCGCCGACCGGGCGGCGCGCTGACCGGTTGACCGGGCCGGGGCGGCCACCCAGCCGCCCCGGCTCCCGCCCGCCGCCTTCACGGGGACGTCGCTGTGCTCGGCCTCGGCGAGCCGGAGGTTGATCCGTTGCCCCGACGTCGTCGGCCGGTGCGGGCGCCCTACCTCGGTTAGCCTGCGAGCCGGGCACGACTTCGCCGAGCGACCGGAGGTAACGGTGCGAGGAACGGGAGAGACCCCGGGGCCGGCCGGCGCCACGACCGCGAGCCCGAAGCGCAAGCGGCGGCGCCTGCCGGTCGTCCTCGCGGTCTGCGTGCTGCTGGCCGGGTGCGGCCTGGTCGCGGGCGGCTACTACTTCGACAGCGTGCCCACGCCCAGCGACCTGAAGCTGCCCGAGTCGACAACCGTCTTCTACGCCGACGGGCGCACGCCGATGGCGAAGCTGGGCGCGCAGAACCGCACCATCGTGCCGTACGACCAGATGAACGACTCGGCCAAGCAGGCGATCGTGGCGGCCGAGGACCGGACCTTCTGGACCAACCGCGGCATCGACTTCAAGGGCGTGCTGCGCGCCGCCTGGGCCAACGTGAGCGGCGGGCAGCGGCAGGGCGCCTCCACGCTCACCCAGCAGTACGCGCGCATCGCCGCCGACCTGCGCGGCGTCACCTACTCCCGCAAGCTGCGCGAGGCGGTGATCGCGTGGAAGCTCGACGACGCGTACACCAAGGAGGAGATCCTCGGCTTCTACCTGAACACCGTGCCGTTCGGCCGGGGAGCGTACGGGATCGAGGCGGCCGCGCAGACGTACTTCGGCAAGACGGTCCGCCGGGACGCCCCACCCGAGCGGCAGCTCACCCAGGCCGAGGCGATGGTGCTCTGCGCCATGGTGAAGCAGCCGGAGGCGGATCCGGCCGACCCCGAGGGCACGCCCGGCTACGACCCGCGCCGCAACGCGCTGGCCAAGCAGAACTCGATCGACAGGTGGAACTACATCCGCGACGGCATGGTCAAGCTCGGCTACCTGACGCCGCAGCAGGCGGCGGACCTCGCGTACCCGGACACGGTCCGGCCGATCGACAAGGACGCGGGCCGGTCCGACCTGGACCGGCCGACCGGCCTGGTGGTCAACCACGTGCTGGCCGAGCTGCGCGGGACCGAGCCGTTCCGGGGCAAGCCGGACGAGGTGATCCGGGACGGCGGCTACCGCATCGTCACCACCATCGACAAGCGCGTGCAGGACGCGGCCGAGGCGGCGGCGGACATCCGCCGGGACACCGCTCCGCGAGCGGTGCGCGGGCAGCCGCGGAACTGGCAGGCGGCGCTGGTGGCGGTGGAGCCGGGCACCGGCCGGGTGCTCGGCTACTACGGCGGCGACAAGGGCTCGGGCGCGGACTACGCGGGCTGGTACTCCGACGAGGACGGCCAGGCCCGCGGCTTCGGCCAGCATCCGCCGGGGTCGTCGTTCAAGGTGTACGACCTGGCCGCCGCCGTGCGCGACGGGATCTCGGTGAAGGAGCGGTTCGACTCGCCGGACACCAAGGAGTTCCCCGCCTCGGGGCGCACCAAGGGCAGCGCGGCCGGGCCGATCCGCAACGCCGAGCGGGCGCCCTGCCAGCCGGACTGTGCGCTGTGGGAGGCCACCGTCGCCTCGCTCAACGTGACCTACTTCGAGCTGACCGAGCGGCTCGGCACGGACAAGGTGATCGAGATGGCCCGGCAGGCGGGCGTGGAGTCGATGTGGGAGACGGTCCGGGGCAACCCCCGACCGCAGCGCGTCGACCTGCGCAGCGACCCCGCCGACGAGGTGGCGAAGCGGTTCTCCACCGAGGTCGGCATCGGGCAGTACGGCATCACCGTGCAGGACCACGCGAACGGGATGGCCACGTTCGCGGCCGGCGGCAAGCGCGCCGACGCCCACTTCGTCCGGTCGGTGAGCAAGGACGACGAGGAGGTGTGGACCGAGCAGCTGCGCACCACCGACCTCGGGCTGGACCGGGAGGCCGTCGACCAGCTGGACTGGACGCTGCGCCGGGTCCGGGCGGCCAAGCTGGACAACGGCTGGGACTCCGCCGGCAAGACCGGCACCTGGCAGGCCGGGAAGAGCACCACGCAGAACGTGCACACCTGGATGGTGGGCTGGACCGGCGCGCTGGCCTCGGCCGTGTGGCTGGGCACCACCGACGGCAAGCCGCTGCGGACCAGCGACGGCAGCTACGACGTGTACGGCTCGACCGGTGCCGCGCCGATCTGGCGGCAGTTCATGACAAAGGCCACCGAGGCGATGAAGCTCGACCCGGGCAAGTACCGCTTCGGTGAGCCGAAGTTTCCCGGCGACACCCCGGAGCCGACCGCGTCGGCGCCGCCGCCGTCGACCGCCGCGCCCACACCGTCGGACTCCCCGAGCCCGAGCCCGACCCCGTCGAGCCCCAGCCCGAGCCCGGAGCCGACCGGGCGGCCGACGTCGCGGCCCACGCTGACGCCCACGCTGCCACCGCCGCCCACGATCACGCCGACGCGGACCCGCGGCCCGCGCTGACGTACCCGGCCGCGCGGTGGCGGCCCGCGTGCGGCGGCGTCCTCGCGTCTATGTGCGCCATTCGCGCACATAGGCAACGTCCGCAATTTGCACGGGCCCCCATCCACTGTCGGCAATGTTCGCCCTGATCAGGGCCTATTGAAGATCATGGTTGCCTGGGACGACGCGCGCGGCGACACGCCCGACTGCCAGCCGTTGCCCAGGTCACCCATTGCTCACGGCTCGCGCGGCGTGTGATTGTGCACCAGCGAACCGCCGACCCCCGGCGAATCGCGACGGTCGATCTGTCGACCCGGAGCCACGCCGGCAGCTCCGGTGACCGGCCGTCACCCTGCCTCGCACCACCGCGCCGCCCGTCCCCACCGGGCTCGTGCGGCGCGCCTGTAGAACAGGAGCAAACCTCCGTGAAACTCTCACCTCGCCTCGCCGCGCTCACCGGCGCGGCTGCGGCCGGCGTCATCGCCGCCGGCACCGCCGCGGCCGTGCAGGCCGCGCCACCCGGGCCCGCCGCCCCCAACCCGGCCCAGGCCCGAGCGGCCGCCGCCGACTCGACCCGCGCGCTGGTCGCGAACCGCCCCGCCTACCTCCAGGCCGGTTCCGACGACGCGTTCGTCCAGAAGCCGGTCATCTCCTCCGAGGGCACCCAGTACGTGCCGTACGAGCGCACCTACAAGGGCCTGCCCGTGGTCGGCGGCGACTTCGTGCTGGCCACCGACTCCGCCGGCAACCTCAAGTACGCCTCGGTCGCCCAGCAGCGGCCGATCGGCGCCCTCGCCACCACGCCCGCGCTGACCCAGGCCGCCGCCGCGGCCACGGCGCGCGCCCAGCTCAAGACCGTCAGCGCCGTCGAGGGCACCACGCTCGTCGTCTACACGCTCGGCGCCGCACCGGCGCTGGCCTGGGAGACCACGGTACGTGGCACCGGCGCGGACGGCCCGAGCCGGCTCACCGTCGACGTCGACGCCCGTACCGGCGCGGTCCTGCGCAAGCAGGAGCACGTGGTACGCGGCACCGGCACCGGCGCCTGGAACGGGCCCAGCCCGCTCACGCTCAACACCACCCAGTCGGGCTCCACGTACACCATGAAGGACCCGACCGTCACGAACCTGAGCTGCCAGGACGCGGCGAACAACACCACGTTCAGCGGCTCCGACGACGTGTGGGGCAACGGCACCGCCACGAACAAGGAGACCGGCTGCGTGGACGCGCTGTTCTCCGCGCAGACCGAGCACAAGATGCTCGCCCAGTGGCTGGGCCGCAACGGCGCCAACGGCAACGGCGGCTACTGGCCGATCCGGGTGGGCCTCAACGACCAGAACGCCTACTACGACGGCAGCCAGGTGCAGATCGGCAAGAACACCGCCGGTCAGTGGATCGGCTCGCTGGACGTGGTGGCGCACGAGATCGGCCACGGCATCGACGACAACACCCCCGGCGGTATCTCCGGCGGCGGCACGCAGGAGTTCGTGGCGGACACGTTCGGCGCGGCGACCGAGTGGTTCGCCAACGAGCCGTCCAGCTACGACGCGCCGGACTTCCTGGTCGGCGAGAAGATCAACCTGGTCGGCTCCGGCCCGATCCGCAACATGTACAACCCGTCGGCGCTCGGCGACCCGAACTGCTACTCCAGCAGCATCCCGTCGACCGAGGTGCACGCCGCGGCCGGGCCCGGCAACCACTGGTTCTACCTGCTGGCCAACGGCAGCAGCCCGACCAACGGGCAGCCGTCCAGCTCGACCTGCAACAGCAGCAGCGTGAGCGGCCTGGGCATCCAGAAGGCCATCAAGATCATGTACAACGCCATGCTGCTGAAGACGTCGTCCTCGTCCTACCTGAAGTACCGCGTCTGGACGTTGCAGGCGGCGAAGAACCTCTACCCGAGCAGCTGCACCGAGTTCAACGCGGTCAAGGCGGCCTGGGCGGCGGTCAGCGTACCGGCCCAGTCGGGTGAGCCGACCTGCGCCGGCGGCACCCCGACGCCCACGCCGACCGCCACCACCACCCCGCCGTCGGGCGGCTGCTCCGGCAACAAGCTCGCCAACCCCGGCTTCGAGTCGGGCAACGTGAGCTGGACCGCCTCGTCCGGCGTCATCACCACCGACAGCGGCCAGGCCGCGCACGGCGGCTCGTACAAGGCGTGGCTGGACGGGTACGGCTCGTCGCACACCGACACGCTCAGTCAGTCGGTGACGATCCCGGCCGGATGCCGCGCGACGTTCAGCTTCTGGCTGCACATCGACAGCGCGGAGACGACCACCGGCACCGCGTACGACAAGCTCACCGTCAAGGCCGGCAGCACCACGCTGGCCACCTACTCCAACCTGAACAAGGCCACCGGCTACGTGCAGCGGTCCTTCGACATCTCGTCACTCGCAGGCACCACGGCGACCATCTCTTTCAGCGGCGTGGAGGACAGCTCACTGCAGACGTCCTTCGTCGTCGACGACACCGCGGTCACCCTGAGCTGACCGTGGCGTAGCGCGGCCGGTCGTCGTCCTCCCGGCGGCCGGCCGCCTCGTCGTGCCGGGCGGTGCCGCGTCGCGCCTGGCCGCCGCCGCGTGCCGGGGCGGCGCCGCGTGCCGGGGCGGCGCCGCGTCGTGCCGGGCCGTGTGCGGTCGGGTCAGGCCGGACGCCCGGCCTGGGACGCCGTGCCGCGGTCGCGGTGGATCCGCGCGGCCGCCTCGTGCATCGCGCGACCGAACAGCTCGGCCTGGTCACCCATGCTGCCGAGCCGGGCGGCGAGCGCGTCGGCGTCGGCCCGCGCCGACGCGCTGACCCGGGCGTCCAGCTCGGACAGCGCGGCGTTGGCGGCGGCGGTGACATGTCCGCACAGGACGTCGAGGGGCTCGCCGGCCAAGTCCGGGTCGATCGTCACGGAATCCAGCCGGCCACCCTGAACGGCGACCGCGCGGACCCGGCCGTCGGCTGCGGTGCCCTCGGCGCGCAGCAGGTCGCCCGGCTCGCCGTCGGCGTGCTCCGAGGCCCGGGAGCGCATCGCGGTGAGCGCCTGCTGCGTGCGGGTCAGCAGTTCGTCGATGCTCGCGGCCGCCGAGAACGGATCGTTGGTCATTTCCGCGCTTTCTTCACGTCTGAGCCGATCATCGTGACCCTAGCAACCGGCTCCGACGAATCGCGGTCAGCGGCCGTCACGGGTGGCGTCCGGTGCCGCGAGCAGGCCGGACACCGGCGGCGCGGCGTGTCGCGGACGGTCGGACGCCCGGCCGGAGCGAACCGGCCGGGCGTCCGGACCAGATCAGCGCAGACGCAGCCGCTGACCGGGGAAGATCAGGCCGGGGTCGTCGCCGACCACTGCCCGGTTGCGCTCGTGCAGGGCATGCCAGCCGCCGTCGACGCGCTGCGCCACGGCGATCTCCGACAGCGTGTCCCCGCGCCGGACGACGTACGTCCCGGACGACGGCTGCCGCGCCGCCGTCGTCACGGCCCGCTCCGGCGCGGCCTTGCGCGTGGCGGCCCGCTTCGGGGCGGACTTCTTCGAGGTGGCCTTCTTAGGGGCGGCCCGCTCGGACCGGGTCGCCGCGGCGTTCGCCGAGCCGCCCTTCTTGCCGCAGGTCGGCCACGCGCCGATGCCCTGGCCGCGCAGCACCTTCTCCGCGACGGCGATCTGCTCGGACCGGCTGGCCAGGTCGGCGCGGGCGGCGTACTTCTGGCCGCCGTAGCCGTTCCAGGTGGCGCGGGAGAACTGGAGCCCGCCGTAGTACCCGTTGCCGGTGTTGATCTTCCAGTTGCCGCCGGATTCGCAGCGCGCGACCGCGTCCCAGTTGACGCCCGCGCTGGCCGGAGCGGCCGGGCCGAACAGGGTCGCGACGCCGACGACGGCGCCGGTCACCACCGCACCGAGAGCGGTACGGCGACTTCGGGCCGAGTATGCAGTTGACATGTGGATTCCTCCACGCCGACGAGGTGAGCTGTCGGGTTCGGGCCGAGGAGCCCGGCCGCCGGTGGCGGCTTCACCCCGAGGTGACGATGCACCGTGGAACGTGTGGTTCCCCCGCTCCCGCACGAGGTTCGGTTACCGGGGCCGGCGGCGGGATTTGGCGTTTCCGGCCCGCGGTGCCCGCGAATGCGAACGAAACCGACGCTAAGGACGGTTTGCGGCGATCGTCCACTTCTTGTGACGGTGTTCACCCGGCCGGGCTACCACCTGTGGAGCTACCGTGGCAGGGCCGAGCAAGATCACGGGAGGGCGGAACGGATGACCGATCACGGACACGAGCTGACCTTCGGCGGCTTCATCACCCCCGCCGCCGGGCAGCCCGACCAGGTGGTGGCGCTGGCCACGCTCTGCGAACAGGTCGGGCTGGACCTGGTCACGTTCCAGGACCACCCGTACCAGCCGGGCTTCCTGGACACCTGGACGCTGATGTCCTACGTGGCCGCCGTCACCGAGCGCATCCGCCTGGCCGGCAACGTGCTCAACCTGCCGCTGCGCCAGCCGGTGGTGCTGGCCCGCAGCGTGGCCAGCCTGGACCTGCTCACCGGCGGCCGGGTCGAGATGGGACTCGGCGCGGGCGCGTTCTGGGACGCGATCGAGGCGACGGGCGGGCGGCGCCTGTCCCCCGGCGCGGCGGTCCAGGCCCTGGACGAGGCGATCCGGGTGATCCGCGAGGTCTGGGACACCGACCGGCGCGGCATGATCCGCGTCGACGGCGAGCACTACCGCGTGGTCGGCGCCAAGCGCGGTCCGGCACCCGCTCATCAGGTGGGCATCTGGGTCGGCGCGTACAAGCCGCGCATGCTGCGCCTGGTCGGCCGCGCCGCGGACGGCTGGCTGCCCTCCCTGTCCTACCTGCCCAAGGGCCCCGACGAGCTGCCCGCCCTGAACGCGCTCGTGGACGAGGGCGCCGAGGCCGCTGGGCGCGACCCGGCCGAGATCCGCCGCATGCTCAACGTGAACGGCACGTTCGCGCGCTCGTCGGCCGGCTTCCTGGCCGGGCCGCCGGCGCAGTGGGCGGAGGAGCTGGCCGGGCTCACGCTGGAGCACGGCATCACCACGTTCATCCTCGGCAGCGACGAGCCGCGCGCGATCCAGATCTTCGCCCAGGAGGTCGCGCCGGCGGTCCGCGAACTCGTCGCCGCCGAGCGCACCGCGCCCGGCAGCGGGGCCCGTGCGGTCGCCGACGACACGGCCGCCACCGGCGGCGCGGCCACACTGGCGGTCACCCCCACCCCCGACCCGGGGGTACGTCTGAGCGCGCGCCGCCCCTGGGACGAGTCGACCCGGCCGACCGCCCCGCCGCCTCCGGCCGGCCAGGTCTACCCACCCCGGGGGCAGGCCGCCGGGCAGCACCTGGTGGACGTGCACGACCACCTGCGCCAGGAGCTGGCCCAGGTGCGCGACCTGCTGGAACAGGTCAAGCGGGGCGCCGTCTCGCCGGGCCGGGCGCGTGCGGCGCTCAACGAGATGACCATGCGGCAGAACAACTGGACGCTCGGGGCGTACTGCGCGGCCTACTGCACCATGGTCACCCAGCACCACGGGCTGGAGGACGCCTCGATCTTCCCGCACCTGCGCCGCTCCGAGGCCGGGCTGGCGGCCGTGCTCGACCGCCTCGAGGAGGAACACGTGGTGATCCACGGGGTGGTGGAGAGCGTCGACCGGGCGCTCGTGGAACTGGTCCACCGGCCCGGCGACTTCACGCAGCTCCAGGAGGCGGTGGACCTGCTCACCGACACGCTGCTGTCGCACCTGTCGTACGAGGAGCACCAGATCGTCGAGCCGCTGGCCCGGCACGGCTTCTTCCCCGGCCAGCTGTGAGGTAGCTGACTTTTGATTTCCTAAGTCAGGGGGTACCGTCGACGCCATGACGGACCTCCTTGCCCAGCGTGACTCCTGGTCCACCGCCAACTGCTCGATCGCCCGGGCGCTGGAGGTGGTCGGCAACCGCACCACGCTGCTCCTGCTGCGCGAGGCGTCGTTCGGCACCCGCCGCTTCGACGACTTCGCGCGGCGGGTCGGCGTCAGCGAGCCCGTCGCCGCCGCACGCCTCAAGCAGCTCGTCGCCGACGGGCTGCTCGACCGGCGCCCCTACCGCGAGCCCGGGCAGCGCACCCGCGACGAGTACGTGCTCACCGCCAAGGGCAGCGACCTGATCCCGGTGCTGGTCGCGCTGCGGCAGTGGGGCGACACGTACGCCGCCGACGAGGCCGGCCCGGCCGTCCGGCTGACCCACGACGAGTGCGGCGCGGCCGTGCACGCCCGGCTGCGCTGCGACGCCGGACACGACGTACCGCCCGGCGAGCTGGCCGTCCTGCCCGGTCCGGGCCTGCTGTCCGCCTGACCCACCTTCCTTTCCCACCCCTCGGAGCGAGACATGAAGATCGCTGGAAGCACCGCCCTGGTCACCGGCGCCAACCGCGGCTTCGGCCGGCACCTGGCCGCCGAACTCGTCGCGCGCGGCGCCACCGTCTGGGCCGGCGCCCGCAACCCGGACACCGTCGACCTGCCCGGCGTCACCCCGGTACGCCTCGACATCACCGACCCCGCCTCGGTGGCCGCCGCCGCGGAGCGGGCCGGTGACGTGACGCTGCTCGTGAACAACGCCGGCGTGAGCACCGGCGCCGACCTGCTCGACGGTGACCTCGCGCAGATCCGGCTGGAGCTGGAGACGCACTACCTCGGCACGCTGTCGGTGGTACGCGCGTTCGCGCCCCGGATCGCGGCGAACGGCGGCGGCACGATCCTGAACGTGCTGTCGGCGCTGTCCTGGTTCACGATCCCCGGCGTCGGCGCGTACGGCGCGGCCAAGGCCGCCGAGTGGTCGATGACGAACGCGCTGCGCCTGGAACTAGCCGGCCGGGGCGTCCGGGTCGCCGGGCTGCACGTGGGCTACATGGACACCGAGATGGCCGCCGCCGTGCCCGGCCCGAAGGCGCACCCGGCCGACGTCGCCCGGCTCGCCGCCGACGGCATCGAGTCCGGCAGCTACGAGATCCTGGCCGACGACGTCGCCCGCCGGGTCCAGGCGGGACTGTCCGGTGGGGTGGCAGCGCTCTACCCCGCGCTCCCCTGAACAGACCCGTCTCGCCGAGGTGGCGGGGTCAGAACCCGTCCGATGCCGCCACTTCGGCGCAATGGTGTCGATCAAGCACAAGCCACGACAACCGCCCGGACACAGCCGATCAACAGCCTTCGACAAGAGCCCGACATCAGCCGACGCTCGCCAAGCGGCGCTCCGTCAGATCCACCCGCTCGACACCTGCGCATTGGGGCCGCCCCGCCGACGCGGGCCCGCAAGACCATCTCCGCCAGAGCCCTCACTCATCTAGAGCCCCGAGCGTCCCTCCAACTGGGATCGATCTTCCTCATTCCGGGACGCCCCAGGTGATCAACACCAGCTCGGCGAAGTGGCGGGGTCAGAGCCCGCCTGATACCACCACTTCGGCGAGCTGGAGTCGATCAAGCGGCAGCCAGCCGCCCGCACGAGCCCGGCGAAGGACTGACCCGACAACCACCCGGATCGACTTCCCGGCGCTTGATCGACACCAGCTCGCCGAGGTGGAGGCATCGGGGGCACCCAGGTACCGCCACCTCGGCGTAGTGGAGTCGATCAAGCGGGCCGGGTCGGGTCGGGCTACAGGCCGCGGGCCAGGCGGTCGGCCAGGATGCGGGTGAACCGGGCCGGGTCGGCCAGCTCGCCGCCCTCGGCCAGCAACGCCATGCCGTACAGCAGCTCGGCGGTCTCGGTCAGCGCGGCCGTGTCGCCGCCCTCACCGTGCGCCTTGCGCAGCCCGGTGACCAGCGGGTGGGCCGGGTTCAGCTCCAGGATCCGCTTGACCTGGGGCACTTCCTGGCCCATCGCCCGGTACATCTTCTCCAGCGTCGGCGTCATGTCGTGCGCGTCGCCCACCACGCAGGCCGGCGAGGTGGTCAGCCGGGTGGACAGGCGCACCTCCTTGACGCTGTCGGCGAGCGCGCCGCCGAGGAACGTGAGCAGGTCGGCGTACTCCTGCCGTTCGGCCTCGGCCTTCTCCTTCTCCTCCTCGGTCTCCAGGTCCACCTGGCCCTTGGCGACCGAGCGCAGCGTCTTGCCGTCGTACGCGCCGACGCGCTCGACCCACACCTCGTCCACCGGGTCGGTGAGGATCAGCACCTCGTAGCCCTTGGCGCGGAACGCCTCCAGGTGCGGCGAGTTCTCGATGGTGGCCCGGTTCTCGCCGGTGGCGTAGTAGATCTCGCTCTGCCCGTCCTTCATCCGCTCCACGTACGCCCGCAGCGTGGTGGGCTCGGCCGGGTCGTGGGTGCTGGCGGCGCGGACCAGTTCCAGCAGCGTCTCGGTGTTGTCCGGGTCCTCCAGCAGACCCTCCTTGACCACCGCGCCGAACTCGGTCCAGAAGGTGCGGTACGACTCGGCGGACATGTCCTTGAGCGTGGCGAGGACCTTCTTGACCAGCCGGCGGCGTACCGCGCGGATCTGCCGGTCCTGCTGGAGGATCTCCCGGGAGATGTTCAGCGACAGGTCGTGCGCGTCCACCACGCCCTTGACGAAGCGCAGGTAGTTGGGCATCAGCGCGTCGCAGTCGTCCATGATGAACACGCGCTTGACGTAGAGCTGCACGCCGCGGCGGCCCTGCGGGGAGAACAGGTCCAGCGGGGCGTGCGACGGCAGGAACAGCAGCGCCTCGTACTCGAAGGTGCCCTCGCCGCGCATGTGGATGGTTTCGAGGGGGTCGGCCCAGTCGTGCGCGACGTGCCGGTAGAACTCCTTGTACTCGGCCTCGTCGACCTCGTCCCGCGAGCGCGCCCAGAGCGCCTTCATCGAGTTGAGCGTCTGCTCCTCGCGGGTGGTGGCGCCGTCCTCGCCGGGCTTGTCGACCGTCATCCGGATCGGCCACGAGATGAAGTCGGAGTAGCGCTTGACGATCTCCCGGATCGTCCACTCGGCGGTGTAGTCGTGCAGGTTGTCCTCGGTGTCGACGGGCTTGAGGTGCAGCGTGACCGAGGTGCCCTGGGGTGCGTCCTCGACCTCCTCGATCGAGTACGTGCCCTCGCCGGTGGACTCCCAGCGGGTGCCGCCGGACTGTCCGGCGCGGCGGGTCAGCAGCGTCACCTTGTCGGCGACCATGAACGTGGCGTAGAAACCGACGCCGAACTGGCCGATCAGCTCCTGGGACGCTGCGGCGTCGGAGGACTCGCGCAGCTTGCGCAGCAGTTCGGCGGTGCCGGACTTGGCGATGGTGCCGATCAGGCGGACCACCTCGTCACGGGTCATGCCGATGCCGTTGTCCCGCACGGTGAGCGTACGGGCGTCCTTGTCGGCCTCGATCTCGATGTGCAGGTCGGAGGTGTCGGCCGGCAGGTCCTTGTCGACGAGCGACTCCAGCCGCAGCTTGTCCAGCGCGTCGGACGCGTTCGAGATCAGTTCGCGCAGGAAGACGTCCTTGTTCGAGTAGATCGAGTGCACCATCAGCTGCAACAGCTGACGGGCCTCGGCCTGGAACTCCAACGTCTCGACCCCGTCGCTCACACCGGCTCCTTCCCTCTGGCGGCTCCTACGGCGGAAAGGATACGAGGGGTGACCGCTGCGGCACGCACCGGCCGCCCCGGAAATCGACTGGTACAACCAGTTGACGGGTTGATGTGCACGGGGCCACACTGCTGCGCATGACCTTCGATCCCGCGCCCCGCGTCTCGGTCTCCGACCACGTCTTCGGCCGGCTGCGCGACGCGATCGTCTCCGGCCGGTACGCGCCGGACGAGACGCTGCCCGGCGAGCGCGAGCTGGCCGGCGCGTTCGCGGTCAACCGGCACGCGGTCCGGGAGGCGCTGCGCCGCCTGCAGCAGCTCGGCCTGGTCCGGGTCAGTCAGGGCGGCGCGACCCGGGTGCTGGACTGGCGGGTGCACGCCGGGCTGGACCTGGCGCTGTCACTGGCCCGCTCCGGTGACGTACTCCCGGTCGAGACGCTGGTGCGCGACATGCTGGAGATGCGGGGGTGCGTCGGGATCGACGCGGCCCGGCTGTGCGCCGAGCGCGGCGACGCGGCCGTCGTCGCCGCCGTGGTCCGGGCCGCCGAGGAGTACGGCGACCTGGCCCCCGACCTGGACCTGATGAACGAGGCGAACATCGCCATCTGGCGGCTGGTCGTACGCGGCAGCGGCAACACCGCCTACCAGCTCGCCTTCAACAGCCTGGTGGCCGGCACGTTCGCGGTCGGTGACGTCCCCCCGGACGCCCGCGCGGCCGAACTGCTCGACGTCGCCGGGCACCGCCGTCTCGCCACCTCGATCGCCTCCGGTCAGGGCGCGGCGGCCGCCCGGCACGCCCGGGAGCTGCTGACCGCGCCGGTCACCCCCACCCCCACCACCACCCCCGGAAGGGAAGCGCGCGCATGATCCCCGCCGTGCTGTACGCCGTCCCGGCGTTCCTGCTCCTGATCGTGATCGAGGCGGTCTCCTACCGCTTCCTGCCCGACGACGACGAGCGCGGCTACGAGCTGCGCGACACCACCACCAGCCTGTCCATGGGGCTGGGCAGCCAGATCATCGGCTTCCCGTGGAAGCTGCTCACCGTCGGCCTGTTCGCGGCGCTGTGGACCGTGGCGCCGGTGCAGTTGTCCCCCGGCGACTGGTGGACCTGGGTGATCCTGTTCTTCGCCGACGACCTGGCCTACTACTGGTTCCACCGCTCGCACCACGAGGTGCGCGTGCTCTGGGCCAGCCACGTGGTCCACCACTCCAGCGTCTACTACAACTTCTCGACCGCGTTGCGGCAGAGCTGGACGCCGATGACCTCGCTGCCGTTCTGGCTCGCGCTGGCCCTGCTCGGCATCCCGCCGTGGATGATCTTCCTGCAGCAGTCGGTCAGCCTGCTCTACCAGTTCTTCCTGCACACCGAACGGATCAGGGTGCTGCCCCGGCCGATCGAGTGGATCTTCAACACGCCGTCGCACCACCGGGTGCACCACGGCTCCAACACCGAGTACCTGGACCGCAACTACGGCGGCATCCTGATCATCTGGGACCGGCTGTTCGGCACGTTCGAGCCCGAGCGGGCCTCCGCGCGCTACGGCCTCACCAAGAACATCGGCACCTACAACCCGCTGCGGGTGGCCACCCACGAGTTCGCCGCGATCTGGTCCGACGTACGCCGGGCCGACTGCTGGCGGCACCGACTCGGCTACCTGTTCGGCCGCCCGGGCTGGCAGCCGGCCCGATGAGGCGCTCCTGGATGCTGCTCCTGTTCGGGCTGGTCGCCGCCGTCGAACTGGTCGGGGTCGCGCTCGACTCGACGGTGCTCCAGTGGCTGGCCAAGCCGCTGCTCGCGCCGGTGCTGCTGGCGTACCTCTGGGCGCGCCGCCGCCGGGTGGACGCGGTGGCGGTCGGCCTTGTCGCCGCCACCGCGGGCGACGTCGCCCTGCTCCTGGAGGGTGACACCGCGTTCCTGGCCGGCATGGGCTTCTTCCTGGTCACCCAGATCGCGTTCATCACCGCCTTCGTCCGGCACCGGCGCGCGCCGGTCGTGGCGTGGGCCGGCTACCTGCTCGCCTGGGCCGGGGCGAACGCGCTGCTGTGGGGCATGCTCGGGCCGCTGCGGCTGCCGGTGCTCGGCTACAGCCTGGCGCTGTGCCTGATGGCCGTCGCCGCGGCCGGGGTGTCCGCGCCTGTCGCCGCCGGCGGCGCGTTCTTCCTCGTCTCCGACCTGCTCATCGGCGTGGGCGCGGCCGGGATCGAGCTGCCCGGGCGGGGCCTGCTGGTGATGACCACCTACTGCGCGGCGCTGCTGCTGATCACCACCGGCTGGGTGGCCGCGACCCGCCCGGCGACCGGCCCGGAGTCGCCGCCCGCGGGTACCCTGCTCGCGTGGCCAGGGAGAACGGGCGCAAGCTGATCGCCTCGAACAAGAAGGCGCGGCACGACTACGACATCCTCAAGACGTACGAGGCGGGTATCGTGCTGGCCGGCACCGAGGTCAAGTCGCTGCGGGAGGGGCGGGTGTCGCTTGTCGACGCATTCGCCCAGGAGCGCGACGGCGAGATCATGCTGTACGGCCTGCACATCGCCGAGTACGGCTTCGGCACCTGGACCAACCACGCGCCCCGGCGCACCCGCAAGCTGCTGCTGCACCGGGTGGAGATCGCCCGCATCCTGGAGAAGCTGCGCGACGGCGGCGTCACGCTGGTGCCGCTGTCGATGTACTTCGCCGACGGCTGGGCCAAGGTGGAGCTGGGCCTGGCCCGGGGTCGCCGGTCGTACGACAAGCGTCAGGCGCTGGCCGAGCGGGACGCGAAGAAGGAGATCGCCCGCGAGATGGGTCGCCGGCTCAAGGGCCGCACTACCGGCCGCCGAACCTGATCCGTCCCGTGTTGAGGACAGTCGCTGTCCGCTGGCTCCGGCAGGCTGGACGGCGACCGATCACACGTGCCGCCGGTTCGCCGGCGGGACCGACGGAAGGTGAGCCGAGATGGCCCGCGACGTGCAAATCACCATCGACTGCGCCGACCCGGCGAAGCTGGCGGCGTTCTGGGCCGAGGTCCTCGGCTACCGGGTCCAGGGCCCGCCGGAGGGCTTCGACTCGTGGGAGCAGGCGCTGACCGCGATGGGCGTTCCGCCGGAGCGGCACAACGACGCCTCGGCAGTGGTCGACCCGGAGGGCGCCGGTCCGCGACTGTTCTTCCAGCGGGTGCCGGAGTCCAAGCGGGTCAAGAACCGGGTGCATCTGGACGTCCGGGCCGCGCCCGGCCTGACCGGCGAGGCCCGGATGGCGGCGCTGGAGGCGGCGGCCGACCTGCTCGTTCCGCTCGGCGCGACGCGCGTCGGGCGCTTCGAGCCCGCTCCCCCGCTGGAGGCGGGGCACGTGCTGATGACCGATCCGGAGGGCAACGAGTTCTGCCTCGACTGACCCCAGGAGATTCAACAAGACTCCTTGTACATTACTTCTTGTCGGTCTAGCCTGGCGGCATGACCGACGGAACCGGCAACCGGCGCCTCAGCGACCCGCGCGCCATGCGGGCGCTGGCCCACCCCACCCGGCTGCGGCTGCTCGGCGAGCTGCGCCTGCGCGGCCCGCAGACCGTCGGCATGCTGAGCGAGCGGACCGGCGAGGCGGTCGGGTCGGTCAGCTACCACGTCGGCAAGCTGGCCGAGCACGGCTTCGTGACCGAGGCCCCCGAACTCGCCCGGGACCGGCGCGAACGGTGGTGGCGGGCCGCGCACGCCACCACCGACTGGGATCCCCTCGAACTGCTCGACGACCCGGAACGCCGGCTCGCCGGCAACCTGCTGCGCCAGGCCGCCATGCAGCGCTACGTGGCCCGCTACCAGGCGTACCTGGAATCGGAGGCCGACCTCGACCCGGCCTGGGTCCGCGGCACCACGAGCAGCGACACGGTGCTGCACCTGACCCCCGACGAGCTGGTGGAGCTGCGGGACGAACTGTCCGAGCTGGGCCGGCGCTGGCGGGAACGCGGCGCCGCCGGCCGGCCCGGCGCGGAGATGGTCACGCTCATCTGGCAGGCGTACCGGGGGCCGCGGTGACCCGCGACCGCCGGCCGCTGGCCGGACTGCTGATCGGGCACGCCGTCTCGCTGACCGGCAACGTGCTCACGCTCATCGCGCTGCCGCTCTACGTGCTGGCCGAGACCGGCTCGCCGGGCGCCACCGGGCTGGCCGGCGCGTTCGCCACCGCGCCGGTGGTGCTCGGCGGCGCGTTCGGCGGCGTGCTCGTCGACCGGATCGGCTACCGGCGCTCCAGCGTGCTCGCCGACGTGGTCTCCGGCGTGACGATCGCCGCCGTACCCCTGTTGCACTCCACCGTCGGCCTGCCGTTCCCGGCGCTGCTGGCCCTGGTCTTCGTCAGCGGACTGCTCGACACGCCGGGGCAGACCGCGCGCACCGCGCTGCTGCCGGAGGCCGCGGCGGCGGCCGGGGTGCCGATCGAGCGGGCGGCCGGGTGGGAGGACGCGACCTCGCGCGGCGCCCGGATGATCGGCGCACCCCTGGCCGGCCTGCTGGTCGGCGTGTTCGGGGCGGTGCCGGTGCTGGCGCTGGACGCGGTGACGTTCGCCGTGTCGGCGCTCGTGGTGACACTGCTGGTGCCGCGTGGCCTGCGGCCGTCCGACGACGGGAGCGAGCCGGAGACCGGCGGCTACTGGCGGCAGTTCGCCGCCGGGCTGCGCTTCCTGGTCCGCGAGCCGCTGCTGCGCGCCATGGTCCTGCTGGTGCTGGTGACGAACCTGTTCGACGCGGCCAAGAGCCAGGTGCTGCTGCCGGTGGTCGCCGACCGGGAACTCGGCGGGCCGGCCGCGTTCGGCCTGCTGGTGGGCGTCATGGGTGGTGGGGCGCTGGTCGGCTCGCTGGTGTTCAGCGCGATCGGGCACCGCCTGCCCCGCCGGGCCACATTCGTCACCGCGTACGCGCTGTGCGGCGCCCCACCGCTGTGGGCGCTCGCCGCCGCACCGCCGCTGCCGGTGGTGGCCGCCGTGGTGGCGATGGCCGGGCTCGCCGCCGGCGCGCTCAACCCGCTGATGGGCGCGGTCCAGTTGGAGCGGGTGCCGCCCGCCATGCGGGCCCGGGTGTACGGCGTGATCGGCGCGGGCGCGTGGGCGGCCATGCCGGCCGGCGCGATCGGCGCGGGATTCGCCGCGGACCGGTTCGGCCCGACGTCCACGCTGGTCGTGATGGGCGCCTGCTACCTGCTGGTGGTGCTGACGCCGTTGCTGGGCGGCCCGTGGCGGGACATGCGCCGCCCCACTGTGGTGCGGCAGCGCGAGCCCGAGCCCGTCTCGGAGCGCAGCCGGGAAACGCTCTCTTGACATCGACCGACTTCGTTCATACCTTCATCGAAGTCTATTTGTATGGTTTGTTAACCGTTGGGCGGGGCCGGCCGCCGTGACGGTAACGGCCACCACCCCCGCAGGAGGCGCCCCGTGCGCACCATCCGTACCCTGGCCGCCCTGGCGGTGACAGCGGTCGGCCTCACCGCCGCCCTCACCGTCGTCCCCCACTCCCCCGCGATCGCCGCCCCCGGCGCGGTCACCTGGTCCGACGACTTCAACGGCCCCGCCGGCGCCGCGCCCGACGCGAGCAAGTGGCGCTACGACATCGGTGGCGGCGGCTGGGGCAACAACGAGCTGCAGTACTACACCAACAGCACCCGCAACGCCGCGCTCGACGGCAACGGCAACCTGGTCATCACCGCCCGCAAGGAGAACCCCGCCGGCTACAACTGCTGGTACGGAAGCTGCCAGTACACCTCGGCCCGGCTGCTCACCAACGGCACGTTCGCCCAGGCGTACGGGCGGTTCGAGGCGCGCATCAAGGTCCCACGTGGACAGGGGCTGTGGCCGGCGTTCTGGATGCTCGGCAACGACATCGGCACGAACCCGTGGCCCGGCAGCGGCGAGATCGACATCATGGAGAACGTCGGGTACGCGCCGTCGACCGTCTGGGGCACGCTGCACGGCCCCGGCTACTCCGGCGGCAGCGGCGTCGGCGCCTCCACCTCGCTGCCCGGCGGTCAGGCGCTCGCCGACGCCTTCCACACGTTCGCCGTGGACTGGGCGCCGGACTCGATCACCTGGTACCTCGACGGCGTGGCGTACTCGCGCAAGACGCCCGCCGACATCGGCGGCAACCGGTGGGTCTTCGACCACCCGTTCTTCATGATCATGAACGTGGCGGTCGGCGGCAACTGGCCCGGCTCGCCGGACGGCAGCACGACGTTCCCGCAGACCATGACCATCGACTACGTCCGGGTCCAGGCCTGGGACAACGGCGGCGGGGGCACCGGCGGCCAGATCACCGGGTACGGCAACAAGTGCGTCGACGTGGCCAGCGCCGGCACCGCGAACGGCACCCCGGTGCAGCTCTGGACGTGCAACGGCACCGCCGCCCAGCGCTGGAACTGGAACACCGACGGCTCGGTACGCGCGCTCGGCAAGTGCCTCGACGTGGCCGCCGGGTCCACGGCGAGCGGCGCCAAGGTGCAGCTCTACGACTGCAACGGCACCGGCGCGCAGAAGTGGGTGTTCAGCGCGGCCGGCGACATCGTGAACCCCCAGGCCAACAAGTGCCTGGACGCCACCGGTCCCAGCTCGGCCGACGGCACCCGGCTGCAGATCTGGGACTGCACCGGCGCCGCCAACCAGAAGTGGCGCCGCTGACCGGCGTCCCGGCCCGGGGCGGGCGGCGCATCCGCCCGCCCCGCCCGCACCCGCACCCGCACCCGCGATCTTGCACTTTCGGCCCGAGTCGCGCCCCGAATGTCCCGTTCGCCCGGGCACAAAGTGCAAGATCGCGGGCATGGGGTGCGGCCGGCCCACCCGCCCCCTGCCCGGCCACCCGCACCAGCCACGCGTGTCCGGATTCCAGGATTCGCGGACCACATCCCGGAACTGCAGTAGATCTTGGTAGGAAAGGGCCCCCATAGGGACCCTTTCCTACCAAGATCTCCGGACCGCCTCGGACGAGGCGCCCACGGCGGCCCGGCGGAACGAGCACCTCCCGGCAGCGCCCACGGCGGTGATCAAGGAGTTTGTGTCCGGATCGGGCGCGGATCGGGACACAAACTCCTTGATCACCGCGGAGAGCACGGGGAGATTCGCGGGGGTCAGAAGGGGGCGTCCACGGGTAGGCGGCGGACCTGGGTCAGGTAAGGATCCAGCTCGCCCACCTCGAAGCGGCACGTGCCGATGACGTGCCAGAACTGGCCGCCCGGGTCACCGTCCAGCTTGTACCGGCCGTCCGGGCTGACCGCCGCCCATCCGTCCGGCAGCCCGATCAGCGTGGTCCGCAGCTGGGCGTGCTCCGGGTCGGCCACGTCCCACAGGCGTACGGTGCCGTCGTCACCGGCGCTGGCGAGCAGGCTGCTGTCCGGGCTGAAGTGCACCGACCAGACCCGCCGGGTGTGTGCCGCCAGCGTGCCGTGCAGCCGGCCGGTGACCGGGTCCCACAGCCGGATCACCAGGTCGTCCCCGGCGGTGGCGAGCAGGTTGCCGTCCGGGCTGAACGCGCACGACCAGAGGCGGCCGTCGTGTTCGGTGAGCACGACACGCGGCTGGCCGGTCTGCACGTCCCAGACCACCGCCGTGCCGTCGTTGCCGGCGCTGGCCAGCAGCGTGCCCTCGCTGTTGAAGCCGACCGAGTAGACCCGGTCGGTGTGGTGTTCCAGCGTCATCCGGCAGGTGGCGGTAGCGGCGTCCCACAGCCGTACCGTCTGGTCGTCGCAGCCGGTGGCGATGGTCTCGCCGTCCGGGCTGAACGCGACGGTGCGCACCCGGCCCCGGTGCGGGGTCAGCGTGGCGAAGTGCCGGCCGGTGCGGCGGTACCACAGGCGTACCGTGTCGTCGTCGTTCGCGGTGGCGAGCGCGTCGCCGTCGGGGCTGAACGCGACCGCCCAGACGTGGTCGGTGTCCACGTTGAGCTCCCGCTCGTCGGCTCCGGTGTCGGTGTTCCACAGGTGCACGCCGCCGTCGCCGCTGGGCGAGGCGACCAGCGGCTCCTCGGGGCAGAACACCACGGACAGCAGCCGGTCGGCGGGGCTGGCGAGCTGGCGCAGCAGGCGGCCGGTACGCGGTTCCCAGAGCCGGATCACGCCGTCGTTGCCGCAGGCGGCGAGCACTTCCCCGTCGTCGCGGAAGGAC
Organism: Micromonospora sp. HB375; assembly: GCF_017872985.1. Classification (NCBI taxonomy): domain Bacteria; kingdom Bacillati; phylum Actinomycetota; class Actinomycetes; order Micromonosporales; family Micromonosporaceae; genus Micromonospora; species Micromonospora sp. HB375. The sequence continues at coordinate 3,792,983 of NZ_JAGGJO010000001.1, forward strand.
AGCGCGGTGACCCGCCGGCCGTGCCCGCGCAACGTGTGCTGGAGCTGCCCGGTGCGTACGTCCCACAGCCGGGTGGTGCCGTCGTTGCTGCTGGTGGCCACCTGGTTCTGGTCCGGCCGCCAGACCACCGGCCAGACCGAGCCGCGGTGCCGGGTCAGCTCGTGCCGGACCTGCCCGTCGTCGGTGTCCCAGAGCTGGATCGCGCCGTCGCTGGCGGCGGTGGCGAGCAGGCTGCCGTCGCCGTTGAACCGGACGCTGTAGATCGCGCCCCGCTGCCGCCCGAGCACCCGTACCGGCCGGCCGGTCTCGGTCTCCCACAGCCGCAGCGCGCCGTGCGTGTCGCCGGTGGCCATCAGCGTGCCGTCGGGGTGGATGTCGAGGGCGTACACGTCGGCCTCGTGGCCGCGCGGCGAGCGCAGCAGCTCGCCGTCGGCGGCCCGGCGGACCCAGACCCGGCCGTGCTGCCCGACCGCGGCCAGCAGCCGCCCGTCCGGCGTGTGCGCCAGCCGGTAGACGACTTCCGGCTCGCGCACCTCGAACGCCAGCCGGCCGGTGGGGATGTCCCAGCCGCGTACCGTGCCGCCGCTGTCGGCCACCACGACCCGCCGGCCGTCGGGGCTGAACGAGGTGCCCCAGATCGGCGCGGCGTGGCCGGGCCACTCGTGGCGCAGCCGGGCGGTGCGCGTGTCGTACAGCCGCACCACGCCGGCCGCGTCGCCCACCACGAGCCGGCCGCGGCGGCCGTCGGTCAGCAGCGGCCACACCCAGCCGGTGAAGACGTCCTCGATGACGTGCCGCACGTCGCCATGGTCGGCGTCCCACAGCCGTACGGTGAGGTCGGCCGCGCCGGTGACGAGCTGGTGGGAGGCGGCGTCGTAGCGGACCGCGTACACCCGGGAGCGGTGTCCCTGGAGCGTGCGTACCGGCAGCCCGGTGGCGGTGTCGCAGAGCAGCACACCGCCGTCGTCGCTGCCGACCGCGAGCACCGCGCCGTCCGGGCTGTACGCCGCCGGCACCGGCAGCCGGCCCACCTCGAAGCCGTAGGCGACGCCCACCGCGGGCGGGGCCAGGCCCGGCGCGACCGGCCGGCCCGGCGCGACGACGGCGCCGCGCAGCTCCGGGGCGCGCAGCATGGCCGCGTCGGCGCTGACGTCGATCAGCGCGGTGCGGTGCCAGCTGCTGCCGCCCACGCGCGCGCCGCGCAGGTCGGTACGGAACAGCCGCGCCCCGGCCAGCTCCGCGTCGCGCAGGTCCGCCCCGGCGAGGCGGGCCTGGTCCAGGCGGGCGCCGCGCAGCCGGGCGTGTTCCAGCCGCGCCTCGGTCAGGTTCGTGGCGACCAGCCGCGCGTCGGTCAGGTCGGCGCCGGTGAGGTCGGCCCCGGCGAGTTCGCGGTGCGACAGGTCCTCGCCGCGCAGCACCGCGCCGCGCAGGTCGGCCCGGTCGGGCAGGCGCAGCCGGGCGGACAGCCGCAGCGCGTTGGCGCGCAGCGTCTCCCCCGCCGACTCGTCGCCGAGCACCCGAGCGGTCCAGGCGGTGCAGCGGGCCGGGTCGGCGAGGTCGCCGAGGAACTCGACGGCGAGCGCGGACAGCGACCGCACCGCCAGCGCGGCCGGTTCCTCGCCCCGGTTGATCTGCTCGGCGACGCCCTCGGCGACCAGCCATTCCATGACCGAGGTGTGGATGAACCCGAACAATCCGTCGTCGGTGCGGACGAGCAGGCTGCCCGCGCCGACCGCGTGCGCCGCCTGCGGGCCGGACAGCCGCGAGTCGGCCCGGCCGGCGAGCTGGCCGGTGGACTCGGCCAGCTCGGCCAGGCGCAGGTACGCCTCGCCGCTCTCCCAGAGCTGGAACGCCAGCCGGCTCACCGCCTGCCACAGCTCGGGGCGGCGCAGGCTCACCGGCGCGCCCGGGATGCCCTGCGTGCGGCGCTCCTCGAAGTCCAGCCAGGACTCCAGGATCTCCCGGTACAGCGCGGCGGCGCTGAACGTGCCACCCGCGCCGGCGACCGCGGCGAGGCGCCCCTCGTCCAGGTTGGCGATGAAGCCGAGCATGCGCGGGTTGCGGGAGAGCCCGAGCAGGTCCTTCACGCCGGCCAGCAGGTCCATCCGCTCGCGGGCGGCCCGCTCGTCGCCGCCGTACCGGTTGCGCAGGAACGCCTCGATCTGCCCGGGGGTGAAGTCCTCCACGGCGAGCACGCGCCGGTGCGGCAGCAGGCCGACCCGTTCGCCGAGCGCGGTCAGCACCTGCGAGTTGGTCTTGAAGTGCTGGGTCCGGCTGCTCACCACGATCTTCGCGTTGCCCTCGGCGGCCTGCAGCAGCGTCTCCAGGTGGTCGGCCGCCCGGTCGTACGTGACCCGGGCGACCAGCTCGTCGAACCCGTCGAACAGCAGCACGATGCGGCCCTGGCGCAGCATGTAGCGGAACGCCTTGAGGTCGATCACCTGCTCGCCGTGATTCGCGAGGTGCGCGGCGACCAGGCCGTCCACGGAGTGTGCCTTGTCCAGCGCGCGCAGCTCGACCAGGATCGGGATCAGGTCGGGGGCTGCGGTGGGCAGCCGCCGGGCCACCTCGCGCAGCGCGAACGTCTTGCCCCGGCCGAAGTCGCCGAGCACCAGCACGAACCGGCCGTCCGGGGCGGAGACGGTCTCCAGCAGCTCGTCCACCACGTCGTCGCGGACGCGCTGGTCGGCGCCGACGAGGTGACGGTAGCGCTGCGGCACGTACTGCCCGGGCGGGTAGAGCCGGTCGGCCTGCAGCCGCGCGGTCTGCGCCGCGACGTAGTCGCGCAGGTCGAGCAGGCCCTGGAACTCGGTCAGGTGCAGCACGCGCACGCCCCGGCGCTGCGCCTCCTCGGCCAGCCCGCGCGGCACCCGGTCACCGTCGTAGACCAGTTCGGAGGCGATGTCCGGATCGGTGGCGTGCACCCGGCGGGCGAAGACGTCCACGTCGGCGGCGGTGGGGGTGCCCACGTGCGCGCCGACGCGCTGCTGGCGGACCACGCCGTCGGAGCGGTAGCTGATGTAGAGATGCGGCGGGTCGGTGTCGACGCGGCGTACCACCACCCGGTCGTAGCGGGCCTCGCAGACCTCGGCGAGCCGGTCCAGCAGGCGCTGCACCGGGGCGGCGGTGACCGCCACGCCCTGGGTGGCCCCCTCGACGGCCACCGGGCGGCGCGGGTCGGGCACCTGGGCCGGGCCGGCCGCGCCGAACGTCGCCTCGGCGTGCGGCCAGTTCACCGCCGTCAGAGCCCCGGAGTCGAGGCGGTCGTCGCGGCCGAGCACCCAGCGGGTCATCCCGTCGCCGCCGAGCCGCAGCACCTGCGCCCGGCCGTCGCGGGGCGCGGCGGCCAGCGGCACCACCGGGTCGACCCGGGCCGACGGCGCGGCGTCGGAGAGCAGCAGGTTGAGCATCGGGCCGACCAGCCGGTTGACCGCGCCGCGGTCGCGCAGCGACACCGGATCCGGCGGCACCTCGTCGGCGTACGGGCTGCGCGCCCCCGGCGCGTGCGCCATCGCGCCCAGCCGCAGCCAGCCGGACTGCTGGTAGTGGCGCAGCCGCTGGGCGAACCAGCTGGACTGCGCCTCGCCGAGGAAGCCGTACCGGTCCTCCTCGCGGTGGGTGATGGCGATGGTGGAGTTCAGCCCGGCCACCACCACCCGCAGGTCCGGGACGGGGAACAGCGTCCAGGGCTGCTCGCTGTCGAAGATCCGGTCCTCGAGGCCCTGGTAGAGGTCGTCGAACAGGCGCGCGTAGTGCCGCCACTTCGGCCAGAACGGCGGCTGCGGGTCGACGTCGTCGGCCTCGCAGGTCGCGAAGTACGCGCGGCAGGCGGCCATCGTCACGTCGCGCGGGCCGGGCACCACGATCAGGCGGTGCGGCTCCAGCCCGAGCAGCACCCGCAGGCCGGTGAGGAAGCTCAGCGCGTCGGAGAACTCGCGCGGGCTGCCCGACTCGGTCAGGTTGCCGGCGACGACGAGCAGGTCCGGCCGGGGCACGCCGTCGTTCATCAGCAGCGTGAGGTCACCCATCAGGTGTTCCTGCACCTCGCCGGGGGTGACCGGCGCGCCGGGGGTGATCACGCCCCGGCCGAAGCGCGGCCCGGCGACCTGGAGCACGGTGACGGTGTCCCGGGCGGTCGGCGGCGCCACCGCGGCCGGCGGGAACGGCGGCGGGTTGATCGGGGTACGCCGGGCGCGGCGCGGCGCGGGCGCTCCGGCGGCGGGCGCGGCGAGCACCCCGTGCGGGTCGGCCGGGTGGTGCGGGAACGCCGGCTGCCGCATCGGTTTGGCCCGGCCGTCGAGCGCCTCCCGGATGCGGTCGAGCACCCGGTTGCGGGCCTGCGCCGGGTCGTCCACACCGACCAGGTCCACATAGGTGATGGTGGCGAGCAGCCCGTCGATCGGGCAGTCCTCGACGCGTACCGTGACGAGCTTGTTTCCGGTGCCGTCGGGGTCGGCGCGCAGCGCGGCCTGCCACTCCAGCTTGCCGTACGTGGAGTGCAGGTAGCGTTCGGACAGCACCGCCACCACGACCTCGGCCTCGCGGACGCCACGGTCCATGAAGTCGATGAAGTTGGTGCCGGCGACGAAGTCCCACGCCTGCAACAGTGTGCGGTAGCCGGCCGCCTCGAACTCCCACGCCAGCCACGTCGCCCAGCGCTCGTCGGCCGGTGAGTAACTGATGAAGAAGTCGATGGGGCGGTCGGACCGGGTGGGGTGCGCGCCTACAGCCACGTGGTCATTATGGCCACCGACGGTCAACAGATCGACACCCTCGGCAGCCCGGATCGGGCCCGCGTCGGGCTCCTGCCGCCACGCCCGCATGTGCGAGGATCATCACTCGTGGAGACCCCCGGCGATCCGCCGAACGCCGTGCCCGACCGTTCCCGCTGGGGCCGCCTGCACGTGCTGGACTGGATCGCGATCGGCCTGGCCGCGGTCGGGCTGGTGTGCGTGCTCACCGGGCTGCTGCCGCGCGCCGACGCCGAGGGCACGATGCGGCGGATCATCCCGATCCTGATCTTCCTCGGCACGGTGGTGGTGCTGGCCGAGCTGACCGCTGTGGCCGGGGTGTTCGACGCGCTCGCGACCCGGGTGGCGGTGACCGCGCGGGGCAGTTTCCGGGCCCTGTTCTGGCTCTGCGTCGGCTTCGCCTCGGTGACCACCATCGCGCTCAACCTGGACACCACGGCGGTGCTGCTCACGCCGGTGATGATCGCGCTGGCCCGGGCGCTGAACGTGCCGCCGACGCCGCTGGCCATGACCACCGTGTGGCTGGCGAACACGGCCAGCCTGCTGCTGCCGGTGTCCAACCTGACGAACATCCTGGCCAGCGACCGGGTCGACCTGGACCCGGTGCCGTGGGCGGCGCGGATGTGGTGGCCGCAGCTGGTCGCCGTGGCGGTGACCGCGCTGCTGCTGTGGTGGTGGTACTGGCGTCCGGCGCGCGCCGGGGCCGACCCGTTCGACCCGCCGCCGCCGTACGTGCCGCCGGACCGGGTGCTCTACCGCACCGCGCTCGCCGCCTGCCTGCTGTTCGTCGCCGGGATCCTCGCCGGGGTGGAGATCGGCGTCGCCTCCGGGGTGGCCGCCGCGATCCTGGTCGCCGGCTTCGCGGTACGGGCCCGGCACCGGTTGCGGCTCGCGCTGGTGCCGTGGCGGCTGCTGGTCTTCGTGACCGGGCTGTTCCTGGTGGTGCAGACCATCGGCCGGTACGGCCTGGACTCCGTGATGGGCACGCTCATCGGCACCGACCCGGGCGCTGAGGGCGCGCTGCGGGCGGGCGCGGTCGGCGCGCTGTTCAGCAACGCGGTGAACAACCTGCCCGCGTACCTGGCCGGCGAGGCGGTGATCGCGGCCGACCGGCACACCCAGTTGCTGGCGCTGCTGATCGGCACGAACGTGGGCCCGCTGGCCACGCCGTGGGCGTCGCTGGCGACACTGATCTGGTACGAGCGCTGCCGGGCCGCCGGGGTGGCCGTGCCGCTGGGCCGGTTCGTGGCCACCAGCGCCGCGCTGGCCGTGCTCGCCACCACCGCCACCGTCACGGCGCTTCTTGTCGGTCCCGGCGCCTAGCATCGCGTCCATGAGCAACCCGCCCGAGATCGTCCGCCGCTACTTCGCGCTCGCCGGCCAGGCCGACAAGGAGCCCTGGCTCGCGTTGTTCGCCGACGACGCGGTGGTCGAGGACGAGGGCCGCACCCACCGCGGGATCGGGGAGATCCGCGCCTGGCGCGACGGCACGCCGCTGGTGTCGTACGAGATCACCGACGTCGAGCAGACACCCGCCGGGACGGTCGTGACCGCCACGATCAGCGGTGACTTCCCCGGCAGCCCGTTCGCCGGGCTGCGGTTCCGGTTCGAGGAGTACGACGACACCCGCATCCGCCGACTGCGCATCGCACCCTGAGCCGGGGCGGGAAAACCGCTACGGCCCGGCCGCGGGCAGTGGCTACCGTGCCCGCATGACCGCCGATCCCACCCTGCGCTTCTACGCCGACCCGGAGGAGTTCCTCGCCGCCGCCGGGGCGTACCTGGCCGCCGACCCGGTGGTGAGCACCGTCGTCGCCAGCGTCACGCGCCGGATGGCGGCCCGCCGGGCCGAGGGCGTGACGCTGCCCGAGGACGACTGGTGGCTGGTGGTGCGGGACGCCTCCGGGGCGGTGGTGGGCGCCGCGATGCGTACCGCGCCGTTCCCGCCGCGACCGGCGTTCCTGCTGCCGATGCCGCCGGAGGCCGCCGAGGCGCTGGCCCGCGCGTGGCACCGGCGCGGCGAGCGCGTCCGCGCGGTGAACGGCGCGCTGCCCGCCGCGCGCGCCTGCGCCGAGGAGGTCGCCCGGCTCGACGGCGGCCGGGTCGCTGTCGCCCAGCACACCCGGCTGCACGTGCTCGACCAGCTCACGCCGCCCGCGCCGGCGCCGGGCGCGTTGCGGACGGCCACCGCCGACGAGGTCGACCTGGTCGCCGCGTGGTTCGCCGCGTTCATGGCCGACGCCGACGAGCAGGCGGGCCGCCCGCGCGGCACGAGCGCCCACGAGACGCCCGACCGCGCCGATCTGCTGCGCCGCATCCGGGACGGCCGGGTCTGGTTCTGGACCGACGGGTCGGGCGCTCCGGTGCACCTGACCGCCGCCAACCCGCCGTCGTTCGGCGTGGCCCGGGTCGGTCCGGTCTACACGCCACCCGAGCAGCGCGGACGCGGCTGGGCCGGCAACGCGGTCGCCGAGGTCAGCCGGCTGCTCACGGCCGAGGGCGCGCGGGTGTGCCTGTTCACCGACCAGGCCAACCCGGTGTCGAACCGGCTCTACGCCGGCCTCGGTTTCCGGCCGGTGGTCGACATGGCCAACCTGGCCCTGGTCGACTGAGCCGACCTGGTCCCGGCCGACCGAGCGGGCTCCGAGTCAGCCGGTGAGGCCGAGCGCGGCCAGCCGGCGCGGATCGGCGATCACGTCCACGGCGGCGATCCGTCCGCCGGTGACGGTGAACGCCATCACCGACAGCGGGCGGTCCCCGGCGCTCACCAGCACCCCGGCGGCGCCGTTGACCAGCACCGGCCGGGCGTGCGGGAACAGCCGCCCGAACGTGGTGGCCTGCGCGGCCACCGTCGTCGCGCCGGTGAGCACGACCGTGTGGCGGGCGCGGGCGGTCCCCGCGTCGGAGCGCAGCACCACGTCCGGGTGCAGCACCGCGATCAGCGCGTCGAGGTCGCCGTCGCGGGCGGCGGCGAGGAAGGCGTCGACCACCGCCCGCTGCCGGGTGAGGTCGGGATCGGGGGTGGGCGCCTGTCCGCGTACCCGGCGGCGGGCCCGGCTGGCGAGCTGCCGGGCCGCCGCCGGTGAGCGGTCGACGAGCGGACCGATCTCGTCGAACGGCACCCCGAACATGTCGTGCAGCACGAACGCGAGCCGCTCGGCCGGGCTCAGCGTGTCCAGCACCACGAGCAACGCCAGCCCCACCGAGTCGGCGAGCACCGCGGCATGCGCCGGGTCGTCGGCGTCCACCACCGGGTCGGGCAGGCGTACGTCGAGGGGGTCCTCCCGGCGGGCGGCGCGGGACCGCAGCGCGTTGAGGCTGGCCCGGGCGACCACTGTGGTGAGCCAGGCATCCAGGTTGTCCACGGTGGCCGGGTCGGTACGGGCCAGCCGCAGCCAGGTCTCCTGCACCGCGTCCTCGGCGTCGGTGAGCGAGCCGAGCAGCCGGTACGCGACAGCGCGCAGACGCGGCCGCTCCCGCTCGAACCGCTCCGCCAGCCCGTGGTCCATCACCTGAGCCTCCCTCTCCCGCACGTCGTCCCGACCCGCCACAACCGGCCGAGGTGACCGGAGGTGACCACCGTCACACCTGTCACGTCGACGGGTCGGCGCGGGTCGACGTGGCAGCACAGGCGACGGAGGGAAAGACGATGAACCCACAGATCCTGGTCACCGGCGGCACCGGCACGATCGGCCGGCACGTCGTACCGCTGCTGCGCGCCGCCGGGCATCCGGTGCGGGTGCTCAGCCGACGCGGCGGACGGTCCGGCGACGGCGTCACCCACGTGACCGCCGACCTGCTCACCGGCGCCGACCTCGGCCCCGCGCTGCGCGGGGTGTCCACGGTGCTGCACCTGGCCGGCGGCGCGAAGGGCGACGACCGCGCCACCGCCCACCTGGCCCGCGCCGCGCACCGGGCCGGTGTGGCGCACCTGGTGCAGATCTCCGTGACCGGCGCCGACCGGGTGCCGCTGGCCTGGATCCGGTCCAAGCTCGACGCCGAGCGCGCGGTGACGGACTCCGGCGTCCCGTGGACGGTGCTGCGCGCCGCGCAGGTGCACGACCTGGTGCTGACCATGCTGACGGCGATGACCCGGCTGCCGGTGGCACCGGTGCCGGGCGGGCTGCGGCTGGAGCCGGTCGACGCCGCCGAGGTGGCGGCGCGGCTGGCCGAGCTGACGCTGGGCGCACCGGCCGGGCTGGTGCCGGACCTGGCCGGGCCGGACACCCACGGCATCGGCGAGCTGCTGACCGGCTACCTGGCGGCCACCGGGAAGCGCCGGGCACGCCTGCCGGTCCGCATCCCCGGGCGGGCGGGCCGGGCGTACCGGGACGGCGCGAACCTCGCCCGGCCCGGTGCGGCGAGGGGCGTGCGGACCTGGACCGACTTCCTGGCCGACCGAAGGCCGGGGTAGCGCAGGTTCGTCTGCAGCGGATCGCGTCTCACCAGCCGACCGAGCCGAGACTGACCGGGGTGAGGCGGCGCACCTGCGGCTCGATCCACTGTGCCGCGGTGACCAGCTTGACCAGCCGGTCGATGGTCTCCGGCGGCCCGGCCACGAAACTGCGCCGGTCCGCCGGGCAGCCGTACCGGTCGTCGAACGTGCCGCCGTCGAGCGCGCGTACCGCCATGCCGGCCTCGGCGGCCAGCAGCATCCCGGCGGGCAGGTCGACCGCCTCGGGGCGGTAACCGACGATGCCGTCGATGTCGCCGCGGGCCAGCATCACCCAGGACAGCAGCGGCGCCCACAGTTGCAGCACCCGCCGCGCGGTGGTGTCGAGCACCACCTTCAGCGCCCGGGCGGTGCTGTCGTCCCGGCGTACCTCGTGCCCCTGGGTCCAGGCCAGCACCGGCGCGGCCGGCACCGGCCGGTGCGCGGCGCGCAGCGGACGGGCGGCCGGGCCGGAGGGGTGCACGAACGCGCCCCGGCCGCGCACCGCCGACCAGGTACGGCCGGCGACCGGGTCGTGGACCACGCCGAGCACCGGCGAGCCGTTGTCGCACAGGGCGATCCCGACCACGTACGCGGGCAGTCCGATCGCCACGTTGTTGGTGCCGTCGAGCGGGTCGACCAGCCAGGCGAAGGCGGTGTCCGGGGCGTACTCGCCGCCCTCCTCGGCGATCACGCCGTGCTCCGGCCAGCGGGCCCGGATCCGGTCGACGATCAGCCGCTCGGCGGCCAGGTCGAGGTCGGTGACGAGGTCGCCGGTGTCGTTCTTGGCCCGGGCGCGCACCTCCCCCCGGGTGCCCCGGCGCAGCAGCCGGCCCGCCGCCTGGGCGGCCTCCACCGCGAACCGGTGCGCCTCGCGCAGGTCGGGCCCGCCTCTGCTCGGCTCCACGTCCATGGCTCCTCCAGCCAGTCAGCCCCGTGCCACCAGTCGCGCGATCTGCCGCGCCATCCGCGCGGTCTCCACCGCGTCGCATCGGTCCCGGCGTACCCGGTGGCTGCGCCCGTCCACCGCGCCGAGGCTGAGGTCGCACGCGCCGGGAGTGGTCCGGCCGAGCGCCACTGTCACCGCCGGCTCACCGGCGTCGACCTCCGAGGTGTGGAAGCCGCCGGCGCGCAGCGCGTACGAGTCGCCGGCCGAGTGCGTCTCCACGGTGGCGGTCATCGCGGTGACCAGCCGGTCGGTGGCGGCCATCTCGTCCACCTCGCCGAGGCTGCGCACCTCGTAGACCCGCCAGGCCGGGTCGGCCGGCGCGTCGTCGACCTCGATCAGCTCGTTGCGGACGGTGCCGTGCAGCACGTGGCTGAGCAGGTCCCAGCTGTGCGAGTGCATGGTGGAGGTGGTCGGGCGCACCGGCGGCGGGTCGGCGGGCCAGGCGTGCACGCAGACGCCGTCCGGGCCGTCGCGTTCCACTGGCAGGCAGGTGAAGCCGAGCGGGTGCCGGACCGCGCGCAGCGACCGCCGCCCCTCGGCGACGTCGTCGAGCACGTCCAGCGCCCAGCCGCGTAGGAGCTCCGGCCGGGTGCCCCGGTCGATCTCCCGTTCGAGGTCGGCGTAACTGGTCATGAGTAGGGGTTCCTCGCCTGGACGGCCTTGCCGATGATGTCGGCGACCTCGCGGTCGCCGAAGGACCGGGGCAGCGTCAGGCCGAGGGCGGTGAACAACCGCCGTACCTGCTCGACCGACGGCTCGTCGTCGAGCTTGACCTGGGCCGCCGCCTCGATCGGCACGCGCCGGCTCTGCCGGCGGCTGTAGTCCAGCTCGATGTTGAAACGGTTGTAGTAGACCTCGCCGCGGTCGATGCGCAGCGCGGGCGTCTGCGGGTTCTCCTGGGTGACGACGACGCAGGAGGAGGAGAGGTCGTAGCGGAACGTGGTCATCTGCGCGGAGAGCCGCACGTCGACAGTGAGCAGGCCGGAGCGTTGCAGGTGCCAGCAGGCGGCCAGCACCGTCGCGTACGACTCCTTGCGGGTGCGGTCGACGGTCCACGGCTCGCCCGGCGCGTCCGGGTCGAGGCTGCGCCGGAACCGCGCGTACCGCTCGCAGACCTCCTCGTCGGTCGGGTCGATGATCTCGATGGCGACGGTGAGCGTGGCGTTGCGCCGCCGGGCGTGTTCCAGGCAGTCCGGCAGCGTGACCGCGCGCAGGAAGGTGCCGGTGCCGCCCTTGAAGCTCCACTGGTCGGTGTGCCGCCGGGCCTCGGCGAGCGCCTGCCCGACCTCGCTGCCGTGCAGCACCCGCACCATGGAGACGCTGTCGATGGCCTCGCGGGCCCGGTTCAGCGCGCCCTCGGGGCCGGTGATCTCCCGCATCTGCGGCACCAGTTCGGTGAGCCGGTCGCGGGTGTCCACGATGACCTGACGGATCTCCCGCTCGGTGGTGCGCCGACGCAGCCGGTCCCGCAGCACCGCCTGCGCGAGCAGGCCCAGCACCAGCAGGATCGCGCTGTTGACGACCTCCTGGCTGACCGCGTCGTTGGTCAGGCCGAGCACGGCGACCGTGAGGGCCAGGACGAGACCGATGAACGCGTCGAGGTTGGTCACGACCCAGGCGAGCAGGCGCGTCATGACATCCCCCGGTCGACGACGGAACCTCCATGATAGCCCGCTGTCAATGTCACCATCACACCCTGTTTCCGGCCGGCGGCGGCTGCCGGCGGGCGGCGCAGATCAGCGAGCCGCCGAGCCCGGGCGCGGCGCGGGCCAGCCGCCGCGACGCCACCCACCGCCCGCCGGGCAGCCGCCAGCCGACCTCGTTGGAGCGCAGGGCCACCGGCGTGAACCCGGCCCGGCGCAGCGTGCGGCGCAGCAGCGAGGCGGTGAACGGGCGGATGTGCAGCCACAGATAGGGGTGCAGCGGGTCGACCTGGCGTGGCGCGCGGCCGGCGAGGAACGCCAGCCGGTCCTGCACCGGCGCCAGGTTCGGGGTGGTGAGCACCAGCAGCCCGTCCGGCGCCAGCACCCGGTGACACTCCCGCAGCAGCGCCAGCGGGTCGTACACGTGCTCGATCAGCTCCCCGGCGAGCAGCCCGGCGAAGCTGCCGGCGCGGAACGGCAGCCCGCGGGTGGCGTCCAGGCAGACCGGCAGCGCCCGGCCGCCGGTCACCGCGCGCGCCGCACCCAGCGCCGCCTCGGCCATGTCGGCGAGCACGAGCGGGCCGGGCAGCGCCGCCGGGTCGAGCATGCCGCGCGGTCCGCAGCCCAGTTCCAGCACCGGCCCGCCGCCGGTCACCCCCTCGGTCACCAGCCGGGCCGCGACCGCGCGGCGCACCCTGTGGTACGGGTCGTCGACGTACCCGTCGACCTCCGCGCCGTCGTGGTAGCGGCGGTGGTTGGCGTGCCGGCCGTGCGCCTGCGCGCGGTGCGACGACGTCCCGGTCGGCGGCTCGGCCATCACCCCTCCAGAGCGGACGCCGGCCCCGTCGGCGGCGTCCGCTCCAAGCCTCGCACCGGTCACGCCCGGCGGCGCGCATCCGGTCCGTGATGCGCGCGCCCGGTACGTCAGATCGCCCGCGCCCAGTCCAGCCGGGTGCTGTCGTCGTACTCGTCGCCGGGTATCCACCACTGCTCGCCGAAACCGCTGGTGGACACGATGATGTTGCCGCCGTCGGGGTACTCGTTCTCCGGCGGGATCGACAGCGCGGCGCAGTAGCGGCCGTCCGGGGAGAACACCGGGGACAGGTAGAACCGGGGTTCGTCGGTGAGCTTCTTCAGCCCGGTCCCGTTGATCCGCACCGAGGCGAGGGACTGGTTGAGCGTCTCCAGGTCCGGATACCAGCGGTCGGTGCAGAACACCACGCGCCCGGAGTCGGGCATGAAGACCGGCGAGCCGAACCGCTCGCCGGCCAGCGGTGTGTAGATCGGCCGCGCCCTGCCGGTCGCCAGGTCCAGCACGCGCAGCTGCGGCCCCTCGGAACGGCTGCGCCACCGCAGGGCGATCGAGGAGCCGTCCCGGGACCAGTCCGGGTCGGCCATGGTGTGCCCCTCGACCAGCACCCGGGTGGCACCGGTCGCCACGTCGACGGCGATCAGGCGGTCGTTGTCCTGCCCGGTGACCAGCGCGATCTCGGTGCCGTCCGGCGACCAGGTCGGCGCGCCGTAGCGGACGCCGAACGGGTCGGCGAGCAGCGTGCGCTTCTGGCCGGTGGTCCGGTCGTACACCGCGACGAACGGCTCCAGCGTGCCGTCGCCGGAGCGGGCCGTGTTGACCCAGGCCACGTACCGGCCGTCGGGCGAGGTCTTGGCGTGGTCCCCGTTCGGCAGCAGCTCCCGCGGCGTGGTGCGGCCCGGGTCGACCTGGAGCACACCCCAGCCGACGCTGACCAGCCACGGCCCGTTGACCGGCTCGGCGGCGGCCGCGCCGTGGGACGTGGCGGCCAGCCCGGTCGCGGCGGCCAGCCCGGTCAACGCGGCGGTACGCAGCAGGGCACGACGATTCAACGCTGTCATTCGACAACCCCCGTGAGAGACGTGGCCCTCACCCTCCCGAGTGGATCGATCGACGGGAATCGGGCGAGCGGCCGCTTCACGCTCGGCTGCTCGTCCATCACCGCTGGTGAGGCCGCAGCGACCCGGTACGCTCGCCCCGATGACCTCCGACGCCCTGCGCCGCGCCCTCACCGAGCCGGGTGACCCGCCGCTGCTCGCGCTGCCCGGCGTGGCGGTCGAGCTGCTGGCCGCCCTCGCCGCCCCGCCGCGCCTCGGCGCGCACCTGCGGCTGGTGCACGACGTCGCCTGGCACCTGACCGCCGCGTTCGCCGACCGGTTCGCCACGGTGCCGTTCGACAGGCAGGCGGTGCTGTTCGGCGCCGCGGTGCACGACCTCGGCAAGGTCGAGCATCCGGCCGAGCTGACCGGCCCGGGGTCCGCGCACGAGGAGGCGGGCTACCAGTTGCTGCTGCGCTTCGGCGTGCCGGAGGAGCGGGCCCGCTTCGCCGTCACCCACGCCGCCTGGCACTCCCCCGGCGTGCAGCTGGAGGACCTGATGGTCAGCCTGGCCGACAAGGTGTGGAAGGGCCGCCGGGTCGCCGACCTGGAGCAACTCGTGGTCGACCGGCTCGCCGGCATCACCGGCCAGGAGCGCTGGCAGACGTTCCTGGACCTCGACGACGTGCTCGCCGAGCTGGCCGCCGGCGCGGACCGCCGGCTGGCGTTCCAGGCCGAACATCCGGTGTACGGCTGACGCCGGACCGAGGACGGCGATGAGTCCGGTGCCGGTGCGCGGTCTTCGGTGAGTCGGTGTTCTCCGAGTCTCCGGGAGGAAGCATGAGCACCAGCGAAGCGCGGGGCCGGGTGCGGGCGTTCGTCACCGTGTCCCTGGACGGCTACGTCACCGGTCCGGACGACCACGCGGGCCAGGGGCTCGGTGCCGGCGGCGAGCGGCTGCACTACTGGGTGATGGGCGGGCCGTGGACGTACGACACGCCACGCGAACCCGGCGCCGGCATGACCGCCGAGGACCGCGCGTACTTCGACGAGCTGCTGGAGGGTGCCGGCGCGGCGCTGTGCGGCCGGGGCATGTACGACGCCGCGGGCGCCTGGGGCGGCCGGAACCCGTTCCAGACGCCCCTGGTCGTGCTCACCCACCGCACCGCCGACCAGCCAGATCCGGACGCGGGTTTCCTCATGGTCGACGGGTTCGACGCGGCGCTGGCGGCGGCCCGGCGTACGGCCGGGGACGGTGCGGTGATCATCGGCGGGGGCGCCGCCGTCATCCGGCAGGCGCTCGCCGCCGGCGTGGTCGACGAGCTGGGCCTGTCCACGGCTCCGGTGGTGCTCGGCGGCGGGAAGCGGCTCTTCGAGGGCTTCGACCGGGACGTCGACCTGGAGATCTGCGCCGTGCACCACTCGCGGTACGCCGTGCACGTCCGCTACGCCGTCACCCGCCGCGCGAGCGATACCGATTGACTTTCGATAGGTTCCGCGCGATAGTCGATGCATGCTTACGGCGCAACGCGCGGTGACACCACTCCGCGCCTTCCTGGTCCTGCTGTTCGCGGTCCTGGTGCTGTTCCAGACCATGTCGCTGCCCGGCCAGTTCGCCCACATGGCCCGGGAAGACCCGGACATGGCGTACCTGCGATGGCCCGCCACCGCGGTCACGGTCTTCTGGGTGCTCTGCGTCCAGGTGGTGATCGTCTGCACCTGGCACCTGCTCACCCTGGTCAAGCGCGACCGCATCTTCACCGAGGCGTCCCTGCGCTGGGTCGACGGGATCGTCTGGGCGGTCGCCGCCGCCTGGGTGGTGCTCGTCGGGGTGTTCCTCTATGTGGGCTTCAACGCCGACGACCCCGGGCTGCCGCTGCTGCTGTTCCTGCTGGTCACCGGCGTCACCGTGCTGGGGCTGCTGATGGTTGTGCTGCGCGCGCTGCTGCGCCAGGCCACCACGCTGCGCACCGACATGGAAGCGGTGATCTGATGCCGATCGTCGTGCGCATCGACGTGGAGCTGGCCAAGCGCAAGATGAGCGTCGGCGAGTTCGCCGAGCGCGTGGGGCTCACCCCGGCCAACGTCGCCGTGCTCAAGAACGGCCGCGCCAAGGCCGTCCGGTTCAGCACCCTGGAGGCCATGTGCCGGGTGCTCGACTGCCAGCCCGGCGACCTGCTCGAATGGGTCCCCGACGAGGAGGAGCGATGAGGCACCTGGCCGCCGCCGTGGCGGTGCTCGCCGTCGCGCTCGGCGTCGCCGGCTTCGTGTACGGGGAGGCCGACGACTCCCCCGGCCTCCAGCTCCTGTCCGCGCTGCTCGTCATCGGCGCGGTAGCCATCGGCGTACGCGTCGCCCGGCGTACCCGTTAGGGCCGGCGCCCCCTCGACGCCGGCCCTACCGCTCAGCCCTTCACGCAGACGACCTGCTTGAGGTGGGCGACCACCTCGACCAGGTCCTCCTGCTGGGCCATCACCTCGGTGATGTCCTTGTACGCGCCGGGAATCTCGTCCACCACACCGGCATCCTTACGGCACTCCACACCGGCGGTCTGCGCGGCCAGATCCGCCGTGCTGTACGTGCGCTTCGCCTGCCCCCGCGACATCCGCCGCCCGGCCCCGTGCGACGCCGAGCAGTACGCGTCGACGTTGCCCTTGCCGCGCACGATGTACGACCCGGTGCCCATCGAGCCGGGGATGATGCCCAGGTCCCCCTTACCGGCCCGGATCGCGCCCTTGCGGGTCACCAGCACGTCCACCCCGTCGTAGCTCTCCTCCGCCACGTAGTTGTGGTGGCAGGAGATCGGCTCGTCGTAGCGCACGTGCGGGAACGCCTCCCGGACCACCTGGCTCAGCAGCGCGAGCATGACCGCCCGGTTACGCCGGGCGTACTCCTGCGCCCACCACAGGTCCCGCCGGTACGCCTCCATCTCCGACGTGCCGGCGAGGAACACCGCGAGGTCCCGGTCCGGCAGGTCGGTGTTGTGCGGCAGCCCGCGCGCCACCGACATGTGCCGCTCGGCCAGTTCCTTGCCGATGTTGCGGGAACCGGAGTGCAGCATCAGCCAGACCCGGCCGTCGTCCGGGCCACCCTGCTCCAGGCAGACCTCGATGAAGTGGTTGCCGCCGCCGAGCGTGCCGAGCTGCCGCTGCGCCCGCGTCTCGAGCTGGGCGACCTTCCGGTCCAGCGTGGCGAACCGCCGCCAGAACTCGTCCCAGCCGGCCTGCTCCAGGCCCCGGACCCGCCGCGGATCGACAGCGTCGTCGCGCATCGCGAAGCCGACCGGGATCGCCGCCTCGATTGCCGAACGCAGCGGCGCGAGGTCGTCGGGCAGGTCGGCGGCGGTCAGCGAGGTCCGCACCGCGGACATGCCGCAGCCGATGTCCACGCCGACCGCGGCCGGCGACACGGCCTGCCGCATCGCGATCACCGAGCCGACTGTGGCGCCCTTGCCGAAGTGCACGTCCGGCATCACCGCGACGCCCTGCACCCACGGCAGCGCGCCGATGTTGCGCAGCTGCCGGGCCGCCTGCGCCTCGATCGTGTACGGGTCGGTCCAGACGCGGACCGGCGCCCGGGTACCGGCCAGCGGGGTGAAACCCATCGTCGTCTCCTTGCTCGTGTCCGTCGGAGATAGGTACCCCGGAAACGGAGAACCGCCCTGCTCCGGTGTCGGGGCGGGCGGTTCGCGCGGATCGTCGCGCCGGCGCTAGACGCGCCACCACCCTGGTTGCCACTGCCGTTCCCGGCCCGTGCCCGGCTCGGGCAGCAGGGCACCGGCGCGCGGCGCTTGCCGCTCGGCGCGGGTGCGGTTCTGCTGCGACACGGTGGACTCCCCTGGTGGATCAGATCGACGTTGCCCGCTCACCGTACGGCCGCCACGCACCGGCGGCAACGCGAATTTGCGACAGCACTGAACCTTTCCGCGCACGCGCTGATTACCAGGAGCTTCACGTGAGTGACCAGCGAAAGACCCGTCAGGACGGAACCTGGGCAAGCCTGAGCACGTATTCAAATCCGCGTTTCTGCGCGGGCGAATCCACCATTGGCAGGATCAGCGCCGGTATGCCGGCGGCAACCGATCCGCCGTCGCCGGCGGGATGATCACCGACCATCAGGGTCTGGCCCGGTGCGGCATGGAGGGCTTCGAGGGCGGCGACCCAGATCAGAGGGTCCGGTTTGACGAAGCCGACCTCGTAGGACAGTACGAACGCATCGACATAGCCGTCGAGTCCATGCCGCGCAAAGCATGTGCGGATGTCCCAGCCGACGTTGCTGACGACGCCGATGCGAACACCGCTGTCACGCAATGCGGACAGGGTGGCGACGGTGTCGGCGTACGGCTCGACTGCTTCGGCGTGTGTTTCGTGCATGGCCGATGCCAGCGCCTGGTCCACCCCAGGAATCTGTTCCAGCACAGCGAGGATCGCCCGATCCCAGAATCGCGGGTCCAGATCTCGGGCGATGTGGGCCGGATCCGTGGCCGTCTCCCGCAACAGTTCCGCGAAGTCGCCGGCAATACGGTGCGCCTCGCCGACAGCCAATGTCCGGTCGATCGATGCCGCCGCGTTGCCCACCCAGCGCTCCGAGTCTCTGGCGAACAGAGTCCACGCGAAGTCGAACAGTACTGTCGTCACGCGCCTGGCGGTCATCGCATCACCCTAGATCGACACGGCGCGTCCGGGAGCGGCGGTCGACCTGGATCGGGCCGGGCCAGGGTGCCCGGCCTCAGCCGGCCTGCGCGACCGGGTGGCGCCGCATCTCCTCCATGAACGGGTAGCGCGCGGTCAGCTCGGCGAGCGTGATCCCCGCCCGCCAGGCGGCCGCCACCTGCGCGACCTGGAGCAGGTCGGTGGCGTCGCCGCGGGCCTGGACGTCGCCGTCCACCCTCAGGTCGATCATGAAGTAGCGGGCCTGGGAGCCGAGGCTGACGCAGACCACGCCCCGGGGGGAGGTCATCTCGGCGCAGGTGAAGCGGCTGCGCCCCTGCTCGGGCGCGGAGACCGCGCCGACGTCGAGCTGGTGCGCGGCGGCGGTCGCCACGAGCGCGGGGGCGAGACCACCCGGCTCGACCAGGTCCGGGTAGAGGCGCACACCCAGTGCGGCCGACACGTCGCTCATGCCTGACTCCCACTTCCTTGTGACAGAGACCAGCAGCGCGCAGGTTACGGGTGTGTTACCGGCACGCACGGCCATCCTGTCCCGTACGACCGTCCGGGGGCAATAGGAACGCCCTCATCGAACCCCTGCGAGGTACGCTCCCGCCTCATGGCGCACATCCGGTGTGACTTCTTCTCCGAGGCGCTCGGCGTGGGCACCTCGATGACGGTGCTGCTGCCCGACCCGGGCGCCGCCGGGATCGGCATGGCGGGTTCCGGCGCGGACGGTGACCCGCCGGTGCTCTACCTGCTGCACGGGCTGACCGACGACGACACGGTGTGGACGCGCCGCACGTCGATCGAGCGGTACGTGGCGCCGCTGGGGCTGGCCGTGGTGATGCCGCAGGTGCAGCGCAGCTTCTACTGCGACGAGGCGCACGGCAACCGCTACTGGACGTTCCTCAGCGAGGAGCTGCCCGAGGTGTGCCGGTCGTTCTTCCGGCTGTCCGACCGCCGGGAGGACACATTCGTCGCGGGCCTGTCGATGGGCGGCTACGGCGCGCTCAAGTGGGCGCTGCGCCGGCCGGAGCGGTTCGCGGCGGCGGCCAGCCTGTCCGGCGCGCTGGACGTGACCCGCCGCCGCCACCATCCGACCCACCCGGTCGACCCGGCGGTGTGGCACACGGTCTGGGGCGACGACCCGGTGCCGGCGGACGACGACACGGTGGGGCTGCTGGAGCGCTCCGGCGACGACCGGCCGGCGCTCTACGTCGCGTGCGGCACCGAGGACTTCCTGTACGAGGACAACGTGCGGTTCCTCGACGCGGCCCGCAAGCGCGACGTGCCGGTCACCGTCGACTTCGGTCCGGGGGACCACGACTGGGCGTACTGGGACGCACGCATCTCCGACGTGCTGGCCTGGCTGCCGCTGCGCACGCGCTGAGCGGCCGGACTCAGACGCCGACGGTGCCGTCGATCGCCTCGCGGATCAGGTCGGCGTGCCCGTTGTGGCGGGCGTACTCGTGCAGCATGTGCAGCATGACCAGGCGCAGCGACACGTCCTCACCCCAGCGTGCCTGGTGACCTGTCACGTCGAGCGAGGCGGCCTCCCGCTCGATGCGCCGGGCGTGCTCGATCTCGCGCTGCCACGCCTCGAACGCCTCCGCCACGTCGGCGTCGCGGGCGTCGTACGCCTGCTGGAAGTCACCGGTGTCCGACCACACCAGCGGCACGTCCTCGGCGGCGATGACCCGGCGGAACCAGGTGCGCTCCACCTCCGCCATGTGCCGGACCAGCCCGAGCAGGGACAGCGTGGACGGCGGCGACGCCTGCCGGCGCAACTGCTCGTCGGTCAGCCCCTCGCACTTGAGGGCGAGCGTGGCCCGGTGGAAGTCGAGGAACGCGCGCAGCGACTCCCGCTCCCCGCCGAGCAGCGGCGGGCCGATCCGTTCGGTCTCCATGAACGCCCACCCTAGCCGCAATCGATCATGGTGGAACGACCGCGTCACCGCAGCGACGAACCGGCCACCGGGAAGTCGAACCAGGTGTCCGGGTACGGCTCGTCGACGTAGCGGTAGTGCCACCACTCCAGCGGATAGTTCTCGAAGCCCTGCGCGGACATCAGCCGGCGCAGCAGGTCCCTGTTGTTGCGGGCGGTGTCGCTGATCCGCGCGTCGGCGGTGTGGGCACGCGGGTCGAAGCAGTCGAAGCCGGTGCCCATGTCGATCGAGTCGTCGGCGAAGCGGCGCCCGGCCGCGTCGGTGCAGGGCACCAGCGGCTGACCGGGCGTGTACCCGGCCTGCGGGGGCCCGGAGACCGGGACCAGGGTCAGGTCGACGGTGCTGCCCCGGCTGTGCGCGGTGGGCGCGCCGATGTACCCGTCGGCGAAGAGCCGGTCCTTCGGCACGGCGGGGTAGAACTCGCCCTTCATCAGCTGTTCGCCGGGGAGTTTCGCCCAGGCGACGAAGTCGTCGGCGGCGCGCTGCGGGCGGTAGCAGTCGTACACCTTGAGGCTGTGCCCGCCGGCGAGCGCGGCGGTCTGCACCCGGTGCAGCGCCTGCGCCGCCGGGCGGGTGAGCAGGCAGCGTGGTTCGGCGTACCCGTCGATCGGACGGCCGACGAAGTTGTGCGAGCCCGCGTACCGGATGTCGGTGCGGACGGTGGGGTCGACGGTGCTGAGGTCCACGAAGTCCGCCGGGGCCCGCGGGCCGGTCGGGGTGGCGGACGGCGGCGCGGACGGCGACGGCGACGGCGCGGGCCGCTGGCAGGCGGCGGCGAGCAGCGCGGTCGCCACGGCCAGGCCCGCCGTCGCGCGCATGCCGGTGCCCATCCGCCGTGTCTACCAGCCCGGGCGGGCCGGCATCGGCGGAACCGGTGGTCAGCCGCCCAGCACGGTACGCAGGAAGTCCACAGCGGCGGCGTCGTCGTCGATGCCGCCCGCCTCGTGGCCGTTGAACCGCCACACCGTCAGGTCCTTGTCGCCCCGGTAGTCGTGGTAGGCGGCGTAGACCGTGGACGGCGGGACGATCTCGTCCATCAGCGCGACGGAGAACCGGGCCGGCGCGGTGGCGCGGCGGGCGAACGCGACGCCGTCGACGTAGCCGAGCGTGCGCAGCGTCTGCTCCTCGCGGTCGCGGTGCACGGCGAGGTAGTCCCGGATCTCCCGGAACGGCGCGGAGTCGGTGATCGTGATCGCGCGCGGGATGTCGCAGAGGAACGGCACGTACGCCACCGCCGCGCGTACCGACGGCGCCAGCGCGGCGGCCGCGAGCGCTGCGGCCCCGCCCTGGCTGTGACCGAGAACGGCGATCCGGTCCGGGTCGACTGCCGGCAGCTCACGCGCGGCGTCCACGGCGCGGACCGCGTCGGTGAGGAAACGACGGTAGTAGTACTTGTTCGGGTCCTCGATGCCCCGGGTGGCCATGCCCGGCGCCTGCGGCCCGGCGGCGGCCACGTCCGGGGTGTCGCCCCGGCTCCACCCCGAGCCCTGGCCACGGGTGTCCATCTGGAGGTGGGCGAAGCCGGCCGCGGACCAGAGCAGGTTCTCCAGCGCGTGGCCGCGCCCGCCGCCGTACCCGACGTACTGCACGATCGTGGGCAGCGGGCCGGACGCGCCGCGCGGCGCCCGCAGCCACGCACGGATCGGCTGTCCGGCGAAGCCGGGGAAGGTCACGTCGAAGACGTCGACACCGGTCAGCGGCGTCGGCAGCGGGGTCGCCGTCACGGGGTCGCCGCACGAGCGCGCCTGTGCGAGAGTGTCAGCCCAAAAGGCGTCGAAGTCGGCAGGCTCGTGCAGGTCGCTGCGGTAGGTACGGAGTTCGGCCTCGGTCAGGTCGGTGAGCACGCCTCGGTCTTCCTCGTCGTTCGTCGGGGGTGGACGGCGAGCCGCCGGAAGATGACTGGCGCATTTCCGGAACGTTTCCGCAACTCGTGCGAACGCTAGGGCCGGTCCGGCCTGTCGTCAAGCCCTCTGCGTACGGCAAGATGTGCGTGGGGCGGGACGGTCTACCGGTCGGTTCCGGCAGCCGGCGAAGGGAACACGGGTGAGCGCGGACGACGAACGCAGGGTGACCATCACCGCGATCGCACGGGAGGCCGGCGTCTCGGTCCCGACCGTGTCGCGCGTGCTCAACGGGCGGTCCGACGTCGCGCCGGACACGCGGGAACGGGTCGAGGAGCTGCTGCGCCACCACGGCTACCGGCGCCGGGGCAGCCGTACGGTGCGCCGGGCGGACCTGGTCGACCTGGTCTTCAACGACCTGGACAGCCCTTGGGCCGTGGAGATCATCCGCGGCGTGGAGGACGTCAGTCACGCCGCCGGGGTGGGCACCGTCGTCTCGGCGATCCACCGCGAGTCCAGCTCCACCCGGCAGTGGCTGCACAACCTGCGCGCCCGCGCGTCCGACGGCGTGATCGTGGTGACCTCGCACCTGAGCCCGGCCGTGCAGGCCCAGTTGCGCCGCCTCAACGTGCCGGTGGTGGTGGTCGACCCGGCCGCCGGCGTGGCCGCCACCGACGTGCCGGCGATCGGCGCCACCAACTGGACCGGCGGCCTGGCCGCCACCGAGCACCTGCTCAAGCTCGGCCACCGGCGGATCGGTTTCGTGGCCGGCCCGCCGCACCTGCTGTGCAGCCGGGCCCGGCTGGACGGCTACCGGGCCGCGCTGGCCGCTGCCGGTGTGGCCGCCGACGACCGGCTGGTGCAGCCCGGCGACTTCTACCACGCCTCCGGGTTCACCGCCGGTGGCGCGCTGCTCGACCTCGACGAGCCGCCGACGGCCATCTTCGCGGCGAGCGACCAGATGGCGTTCGGGGTGTACGAGGCGGTGCGCCGGCGCGGACTGCGGGTCTGCGACGACGTGAGCGTGGTGGGCTTCGACGACCTGCCCGAGGCACGGTGGGCCTCACCGCCGCTGACCACCGTCCGCCAGCCCCTCGTCGAGATGGGGCGGCTCGCCGCGCGTACCGTGCTGCGGCTGGCCCAGGGTGAGGAGATCGACTCGCCCCGGGTCGAACTGGCCACCGAACTGGTGGTGCGCGACAGCACCGCGGCGCCCGCCTGCCGCTGACCCGGACCGCCGCTTTCAGTCCTGTTCCGGAATTTCGGCTCGCGCAGAACCGGCCCGGTCGACATGGTGGCGGCGGCCGCCGCGGCGTGCCGGCGCCGCCGTGCCAGCAGCACCGCTCCCCCGGCCGTCAGCACCGCGCCCACCGCCACCGTCACACCGGCGCTGGGCGCGGCGCCGGGGCCCGGCGCGCCGCCACGCAGGTCGGCGTGCCCGGCCAGGGCCGACGCCCCGCCGCCCGCCGGTGGCGCGGTCCGGTCCAGCTCACCCGGCTCGACCAGCCGCCCGACCGAGGCGTCCCGAGGCTGCGCGAATCCCCAGTCCAGCAGCGCGGCGCCCTGCTGCCAGCCCCGCTGGCTGGTCACCTCGGCGCCGAGCAGCGTGACCACGAGCCGCCGCCCGCCGCGCTCGGCGGCGCCGACGTAGGTGTGCCGGGCCAGGTCGGTGAAGCCGGTCTTGCCGCCGATCGCGCCCGGGTACTGGTCCAGCAGCATGTTGTCGTTGGAGATCGCGAACGCCTTCTTGCGCAGCGCCGGCTGGGCCGGGATCTGCGCCGTACGGGTGGCGGCGTACCGGCGGAAGGCCGGGTTCGCGAAGCACGCCCGCGCGATGAGCGCCAGGTCGTACGCGCTGGTGAACTGGCCCGGACCGTCCAGCCCGGACGGGGTGACCGCGTGGGTCTGCCGCGCGCCGAGCCGGTGCGCCTCCTCGTTCATCGCCCGCACCCCGCCGGCCAGCCCGTCCGGGCCGCCGCCGAGGCGGGCCAGCGCGTTCGCCGCCTCGTTGCCGGAACGCAGCAGCAGTCCCAGCCAGATCGTCTCGATCCGGTACCGCCCGCCCTCGACCAGCCCGACCGCCGAGCTGCCCGGTTCCACGGCCAGATCCCCGGCGGTCACGGTGACCTCCCGGTTCGGGTCCAGCCGGGGCAGCATCGTGGCCGCCAGCAGCAGCTTCTGCACGCTCGCGGGCACCGCGTACTCGTGCGGCCCGCAGCCGCCGAGCACCGCGCCGCTGTCCAGGTCGGCGACCACCCAGGAGGTGGCGGTGACCGGCGGCGGCGCGGTCGACGCGGGCGGGACGACCAGCCCGGCGGTGTCCAGCGCCGCGCCGCCGACGGCCCGCGCGGCCGGATCGGGCGCGGGCGGCGGCTGCGGCGGCCGGGTCGACGGGGGCGGCACGTTCGGGCAGGGCGGCGCGGCCGGCATCCGGCGTACGGGCGCGCGGACGCCCGCCACCGCGGGCGTCGCCGACACCGGCACCAGCAGGGCGGCGGCCAGCGCCACGAAGGATCCCCAGGTCCTCATGACCCGGACGCTAGCCACGCCGACCCGAACGGGTCACCGGCTCCGGGATTCGGGCCCCGGCGCCGGGGCCACGCGGTAGGCTCCCCCGCCCGTGCCCGGATCAGCGCGCGGGCAGCCCGTGACCGCTGAGCGGGCCGACGTGCCATCCGCGGCGACGGCACTCGGCCAGCACGCGCGGAAGCGCGGCGACACCGGCCCGCCAGGCGCCCGGCGCGGCGGTACGGGAGGAGTCGTGCAGCAGGATCGTGCCGCCTCCCTCCAGCCCGGACAGGACGGTTCGCGCGACCGTGTCGGCGGTGGCCGTGGCGGTCCAGTCCCGCCCCCAGCAGCTCCACAGCACCGGCCGCAGACGCAGCCGCCGGGCGGCCGTGAGCGCCGCGGCGGTGAGCACGCCGTACGGCGGTCGCAGGAACCGGGGCGCACGGCCGGTCACGTCCGTGACCAGGTCGTACGCGCGGGTCAGGTCCCGGACGGTGCGGGCCGGGCCGCGCAGCAGCAGGTTGTCGTGCGTCCAGCCGTGCACGGCCACCTCGTGGCCGTCGTCGACCAGCCGGCGGCCCAGCGCCGGGTTGCGCCGCAGCATCGCGCCGAGCACGAAGAACGTGGCACGGACCCGGTGCGCCGCCAGCACGTCCAGGACGTGGCCGGTGGACTCCGGGTCCGGGCCGTCGTCGAAGGTCAGCGCGACCCGGTCGGGCGCCCCGATTCCGTGCAGGCCGGGCAGCCACCGCCGCCGCACGGCGGGCAGCGCCGTGACCGACGGCGCCACCTGCAACACCGGCAGCGCGAGCGCGGCGGCCCGGGCCAGGGTCGCCGCTCTCATCGCAGACCGCCGGTGGACTGCAGCATCGCGGCGAGTACGGCGACCGCGTCGCCGACCGGGTCCAGCAACGGGCGGCGCGTGCCGGCCGAACCCGCGGGCGGCGCCCGGCGAGCCGCCTCGGCGACCAGACCGGCCGGGTCCTGGGACACGTCGTCGTGGGACGGGACCACCGGTGAAGTCCCGATCACCGCCGCGAGCACCGGCCCGAGCTGCTGCGGTGTGCCCGCCCACCGGCTCAGGCCGGCGCGGGCCAGGATCGCGGCGTTCGCACGCCCGTGACCGGCGATGGGCCGGTACGTGACCACCGGCAGCCCGGCCGCCAGCGCCTCCTGGCAGGTCAGCCCGCCGGCGTTCTCCACCATCACGTCGACGGCGCGCATCAGTGCCGGCATGTCGTCGACCCAGCCCAGCACGTACCGGCCGGCGCCGTGCAGCCGGCGGCGCAGCGCCGCGTTGTGCCCGCACACCACCACCGGGCGGACACCCGCCGCGGCGACCTCGGCCACCGTCGCCGGCACCTCGCCGGCGCCCCAGGAGCCCGCGACGACAAGCGCGAGCACACCGTCGGCCGGCAGGCCGAACCGCTGCCGGGCCCGCTGCCGGTCCTCCGGGCCGGGCCGGGCGAAGGCGCGGGACACCAGCGGCTGCACCACCGTGACGTCGGCGGCGTCGGCCTGGCGCGTCTCGGCGTGGCGGACCGCGCAGTACACGTCCACGCCCGGCGCGAGCCAGGTCGGGTGCACCACGAAATCGGTCACGTAGGTGATCACCGGGACACGGAGCCGCCCGTGCCGCCGCAACGGGCCGAGGAGCTGGTTGGCGAACGGATAGGTGGTGACCACGGCCCGGGTGTCGGACGGGATGCGGCGGCGCAGGCGACGGCGCAACGGCCTCAGCAGCGCGCGGATCGCGCGTACGGCCGTCGGTGAGCTGCCGGTCAGCCGGAACAGCGCGTGGTAGCCCCACGGGAGCCGGTGCAGCACCCCCCGGTACGTCTCGCGCACCGCCCGGTGCAGCGGGCGGGGCAGCAGGTGCAGAAGGTTCAGCCGGTCCACCGCGAAGCCCCGCGCACGCAGCCGTTGCGCCAGCTCGTCAGCGGCCCGGTCGTGTCCGGCGCCGATGTCCGCCGAGACCACCACGATCCGGCCCGGGTGCTCCATGCCGGGCGCATACCCACGGAATCGGTGTCCACGCGACCCGCCGGGACGCCGGGTTCAGGCGCGGCGGCGTCCGCGGCGGCGGGACCGGCCCCGGCGGGCGGCGAGCACCGCCGCCACCCCGCCGACGGTGAGGGCGAGCAGACCGGCGAGCGGCACGATCATCCGCCAGTCCCCCTCGCCGACGCGGCGCAGCGCGGTGCCGGCCGGCCCCCGCCACGGCGGCGAGACGGTGCGGGCCGGCGCGGCGGCGGGAGCGTTACGGGGTTCCGCCGCCGCGGCGTCCCCCTCACCCGGCTCCACCAGCCGGCCGACCGAGGCGTCCCGGGGCAGCCCGAAGCCCCAGTCGAGCAGCTGGGCGCCCTGCTGCCAGCCGCGTACCGGCCTGGCCTCGGCACCGAGCAGCGTCACCACGAGACGGCGTCCGCCGCGTTGCGCGGCGCCGACGTAACTGTGCCGGGCCAGCTCGGTGAAACCGGTCTTGCCGCCGAGCGCGCCCGGATAGCGATAGATCAGCTGGTTCTCGTTCTGGATCTGGAACCCGCCCTTCTTCAGGGCGGGCTGGGCCGGGATCTGTGTGCGTTCGGTGAGCGCGTACCGGCGGAACGCGGCGTCGGCGAAGCAGGCCCGCGCGATCAGCGCCAGGTCGTACGCGGTGGTGAACTGCCCGGGGCCGTCCAGTCCGGACGGGGTGACCGCGTGGGTCTGCCCGGCGCCGAGCCGGCGGGCCTGCGCGTTCATCTCGGCGACGCCGGCCTGCGTGCTGCCGGCGCCGAGACGGGCCAGCATGTTCGCCGCGTCGTTGCCGGACTGCAGGAGCAGGCCCAGCCAGAGCGTCTCCACGCTGTAGCGGCCACCGACGAGCAGCCCGACGGCCGAGCTGCCCGGTTCGATGTCGAGGTCGGCGCGGGTCGCGACGGCCACCTGCTTCGGGTCGAGCCGGCTCAGCATGGTGGCGGCCAGCAGCAGTTTCTGGGTGCTGGCCGGCGTGCCGGGGACGTGCGCCCCGCACGCGCCCAGAACGGCGCCGGTGTCCAGGTCCGCCACGAGCCAGGTGCTGGCGGTGACCGCCGGGGGCGCGGGGCTGCCCGGCGGCGCGACCAGTCCGGCGCCGGCCAGCGCCTCCCCGCCCACCGCCGCCTGTTCGGGTGTCGTGGCCGGCGGCGTGGGGCGGGGCGGCCGGCTCACCTTCGGCGCGGGCTGCCGGGGGCAGGGCACGGTGGCGCCGGGCGCGGGGGCCGTCCCGGGGGCGGCCGGCGCCGGTGCGGGTGTCCCGGCGGCGAGCAGGGTGACGGCGGTGACGGCGGCCAGGACCCGGGCTCTCATGAGAAGGCACCATACCGAGCCCGTTGATCAGGGCCGGGTGGCTCACCGGGGCCGTGACGCGGCGCCGATCGCCCGGCCCCGCTCGGTGACCGGCCGGGGGTCAGCGCACGCCGCGCAACCACCATCGTTGCCACGGCGTCTCCACCGCCTTCCGGTGGTAGCGGGAGCGGACCCAGGCCACCGCCCGGGCGGGCGGCAGCCCGTCCAGTACGGCGAAGGCGGCGAGCGCGGTTCCGGTACGCCCCACACCGCCGTGGCAGGCCACCTCGACCCGCTCGCCCGCGTACGCGCGCCGCCACGCCTCCCGCAGCGCGTCGAGCGCGTCGGCGCGGTCGGCCGGGATCCAGAAGTCGGGCCAGCGGACGCGCCGGGCGGGCCACTCCGGTTCGGGGCCGGGCGCCAGCAGCAGCGCGAAGTCGGCGGGCGAGGCGGGCTCGGCGACTCGCCGCCCGCGGACGGTGGCGCCCCCGGGCAGCGTGAGCAGGCCGGTCCGGTCGGTCCACGGTGTCGCGTCCATGGCTTATTCTGGCCCGACGCCGGGACACGTGAGTGCCCGCCGGACGCGGTCCGGCGGGCACTCACGATCGAGCCGGGTCTTTCCCGGCGCGCCCCGGATCAGCCGAGGCGACGGCGACGCCAGGCCATGGAGGCCAGCAGCAGCACCGCGCCGGCGGCGGCGAGGCCCCCACCGAGCTTCAGCGGCGTGCCGATGCTGTCACCGGTGACCGGCAGCCCGTGGTGCGGGGACTTGGTCGGCCGCGGCGGCAGGACGGTGCCGGTGGCGCTGGCGATCCGACCGGACGTCAGACCGGTGGCGGTGAACGTGTACCGCCCGGGCCGGGTCGGCCGGTAGGTCACGGTGAAGTTGCCGCTGGCGTCGGTCGTCACGGTGAACGTGGTCGGCGCGGGCTGCGGCTGGGCGCGGTTGGGCGTGTAGGCGACCGGCGCCATCGCCACCGTGCTGCCGTCGCTGCGTCGCGCGGAACCGTCGGCCGGGGCGGCCGCGGGCAGGCCCGAGATCGCCACGTCGATTCGGACCGTCTCGTTCGGCCCGAAGTTCGATCCCCGCAGGGTGAACGTCTCGCCGAGCCGGATGGTCGTCGGTGAGACGGTCAGCGACGCGACCTCGGGCGGGTAGACCGGGGGTTGCGGCTGCGCCGCCCCGGCCGCGGTCGGCACGGCCGCTACGGCCAGGCCCACCGTGAGCGCCATGATGATGCGGGATAGCCGCATGATGGTTTCCCTCCTACTGTTCACAGCTTGGTGCGTTGACTACTTGGGTGGTCCATGGGGTGACGGTGGGCGTGTGCACCAGCTCGGCCGTCCCGGCGCCGGTCTGGCCGGTGAGCACCGTGACGTCGAGCGTCCGGGTCTGCCCCGGGCGGGTCTCCACGTTGGCCACCGCCACCTGGCGGCGGCCGTCGGTGCCGCTGCCCATCGCGGTGTCCCTCCCGTCGAGCCGCCCGGTGAGGACGGCGCCCCCGGTGGGCGTGTGGACGGAGACGAAGGTGCGTGCGGTGTACTTGTCGCCGGACAGGGCCAGCCCGGTCACCGACTTGGTCAGGCCCGACTTCGGGGCGGTGGAGTGCACCGTCACCTTCAGCCGCAGCTCGCGGCGCCCGTCCGGATGGCATTCGCCGACCGTCACGGTGGCCGAGAACCTGAGGTAGTAACCGAGCTTCGCGCCGCTGCCGTCGTTGAGGAACACGCCGACAGTCGGCACGGTGTCCTTCTCCGGGAGCTGACCCGCCAGCCGGGTGTCGGCCAGCGCGCGCTGCTCATCGGATCGGACACTCCAGAACAATATCCGACGTTCGTTAATGGAACGACTAAAAACGGTCAAAAGCGACCGAGGGTCGACCGTCTTGGTGAACAACGTGTCGAACACGCCGGACGCGGCCCGGGCGAAGAACACGTCCTGGTCCTTCGTGTCCAGGTCCCGGTACGAGTCACTGAGCAGCGTCCGCACGGCGGTGGCGGCGGCCAGCGAAGGCCCGTCCGGCACGGTCACCGGGCCGACCACGCCGAGCAGGTACGACAGGACCACGGGGTCCACCGCCAGCACGCCGTCCACGGTGGTGCCGGTACGGCGGCGCACCATGTCCCGGTAGAGCGCGGCGGCGGCCGGGAAGTCCGGGCTGAGGTTCACATCCGCCGGATAGATGCCCGGCAGGTCGCCCCAGAGCCGCTTCGCCTCCGCGCCGATCTTGAGTGGTGGGTCGAAGGGACCCATGCCGGCCGAGGTGCCCTGCTTGACCAACCGGACCCGGCCGCCCTCGGCCCGCAGCACCGCGTACGCGCCGAACATGCCGCCTGTGGCGCGCAGCTCGGCCGGATTCTGCGAGACGAGCAGATAACTGCGTGGCCCGTCCGCGCCGAGCAGCGGCGGCAGCAGCCGCGCGCCCCGATCCGCCGCCGAGGTCAGCTCGCCCAGTCTGTCCAGCTCCGCGCGCAGCGCGGTGACCGCGTCGCGCACCTGCGCCACGAGGCTGTCCACCGGCACCTGCCGCAACCGCTCGGCGGTGGCCCGGACCGCCTGGTCGGCCGCCGCGACCTCGGCCGAGACCCCGCGCAGGCGGGCCAGGTCCAGCCGGCCCTGCTTCGGCACCAGCGAGGCGAGGTCGACCCGCAGCAGCGTGGGGAACGCGAGCCGGGCCAGGTCGTCCACCGCCACCGAGATCTGCCGCACCGCGGCCAGGTTGTCCCCCGCGTAGGGGGCCTGCTGGCCGGCCCACCAGACCGGATCCCCGGTAGCGCCGCGCGCGGCGGCCGCCTGCTCCTGCAACGCGGCGAGCGTGCGCTGCGCCCGGGCCACGTCGCCGTCGAGCACCTGGGCGCTGAGCTCCTTGGCCAGCCCGGCGGCGTTGACCAGGTGGGCGCGGGCCTGCCAGCCCCGGAACGCCACCCAGCCACCGGCGCTGAGCAGCACCGAGACGACGACCAGCCCGGTCAGCAGGATCCGGCGGACCCGGGCGCGCCGGCGCCGCCGCGAGCGCCGTCGGCGGCCGGGCGAAGGACCGGGTCCGGACACAAAATCCTCCTACGAGACGAATAAGACACTTTTCGCAATCGAGTTGCTTTCTAGCATGGAAAAGGAAGCTTTAGTTGGCTATTCCGCCGCTCTGTCGGCTTGCATCGCTTCTGCGAGTTTTGCTCGCTTCGGCGCCACACCCGCCGCCTCCTGCAGCAGGGCCTCGATCCGGTCCACGCCGGCCCGCATCGACATCTCCCGCAGGTACGCCCCCCGGCCCCGCCTACCCATGTCGATCCGGGCGGCCGCCGGGATGGCGGCGGCCAGCCAGAAGCGGTCGGCGAGCGCCGCCCAGTCCTCCGGCGGGCAGGACAGCCCCGCGCGGGCCCGCTCGACCAGCTCCGCCGTCTCCCCACCGGCGGAGGCGACCACCGGCGCGGCACAGGAGAGCGCGGCCTGGAGCTTGGCGGGCACGGTCCCCCGCAGCTCGGGCAGGTCGCGCTGCGCCACGAGCTGATAGTCGGCGGCCGCGTAGAGCTGCGGCATGTCCACGGCGGACCGTCGCTCGACGAACCGGACGTTGTCGGCGCCGAGCTCGGCGGCCAGCCCCCGCACCCGCCGCTCCTGCGGACCGGAGCCGACCAGCACCAGGTCCATCCGGTCGCCGAGCGCCGCCGCCGCGCGGACCGCCGTCTCCAGCCCCTGGCGCACGCCGATCGTCCCGGCGTGCATCACCACGCAACGGTCGTCCCGCCGGATGAGCCGGCGGACGGCCGGACCGGCCTGGGTCGGACGGAAGATGCGTTCGTCGGTCCAGTTGAGCACCGTACGCACCCGCGCCGGATCGGCCCCGCGGGCGCGCACCAGATCCGCCATGGACGGCGAGCTGACCGCCACCACTGCCGCCTCCCGGTAGAGGCGGCGCATGGCGGCCTCCAGCCGGGCCGGCGCCCGGTCGCTCTGCGCCGGGCCCGGCTCGTGCTCCGTCCAGACGTCCTGCACGTGCAGGACGGTGGGCGTACGGCCGAGCAGCCGCAGCAGCCCGGACGCCGCGAACGTGACCGCCGGGTGACCGAAGACGTAGAGCGCGTCGACGCCCCGCAGCAGGCCCCGCCCGGCGAGCGCGGCGCTGCCGGCGAAGGAGAGCCAGCTCGCGGTACGGGCCCGGGGCGTGCCGTCGCCGCCGGCGTACCGGGGCACCCGGCGTACGGTCAGCCGCTCGCTGTGCGTCTGGTGCCGCCAGCGCTGCCGCCAGCCCGGATAGACGTGGCCACCCGGATAGTCCGGGAACCCGGTGAGCACCCGTACCTCGTGGCCCCGGGCGACCAACTCCTCGGCCAGGCTGCCCGGGACGAACGCCGGCTCCGGCGGGAAGTGGTACGACAGGATGCCGATCCTCATGTCCACGCTCCCGGCGCGGCTTGCCGGACGGGCGCGCGGCGCGGCGCGTACGATTCCGGCAACCCCTCTGCGTCCGGCCGCGACCGCCGGAAGAACGCCGTCGCGGCACTCTGCGCCGCGACCGTGCCGACGAGAGGGGTGCAGATGGTCGACGAGGTCCTCTTCGTCTGCCACGCGAACATGTGCCGGTCACCGATGGCGGAGTTCATCGCCCGCCGGATGCTGGCCGGTCTGCCGCTGGCGGTCGCCAGCGCGGGCACCGACGCGATCGACGGCGCCGCCATGCACCCGTACGCGGTCGAGGTGGCTGCCCGGACCGGCGCGGACCCGGCGGCCTTCCGCACCCGGCGGCTGCGCCCCGAGCACCTGACCGGAGCGGCGCTGGTGCTGACCGCGACCCGCCGCCAGCGCTCGGCCTGCACCGCGATGGCCCCGGCCACGCTGGCGCGGACGTTCACGCTCCGGCAGTTCGCCCGGCTGGCCACCGAGGCCCGGGCGGACGAGGCGGAGGCGGGCACGCCGTTGCGGGCGGCGGTGTCGGCCGCCGTGCGCGCCCGGGGGCGGCTGCAACCCGCCGCCCCCGACGTGGACGACCTGCGCGACCCGATCGGCGGCTCGCCGGCCGACTTCCGGCGGTGCGCGGAGGAGATCGAGCGGTCGATCCGCCCCGTGCTCGCGCTCATCGCGACAGCCGGGTGAGTTCCTGCGTCCGGTCGCCCCCGACGGCCTTGGCGCCCCGGCGGCTGCCGGCCCGGTCGGCCGGCACCGAGGGCGCGGCCGGCGGCACGACCACCTTGTACGCCTCGTACTGGTAGGCGTCCGACTTGGCCACCTTGGCCATGTTGAGCACGCAGCCGAGCAGGCGCACCGAGACCGAGCTGAGCGCGTTCGCCGCCGCCGCCACCTGGCTGCGCGAGGTCCGGCCCTGCTGGGTGACCAGGAGCGCGCCGTCGGCCTGCACGGCCACCACCACGCCGTCGGTGACGGCCAGCAGCGGCGCGGTGTCGATCACCACGATGTCCGCCGAGTCCCGCAGCGCCACCAGCAGGTCCGCCATGGACTTCGAGCCGAGCAGCTCGCTCGGGTTGGGCGGGGTGGCGCCGCTGGGCAGCACGAGAAGGGACTTCTCCCCCCAGCGCTGCACCACGTCACCGACCTGGACGTCGCCGACCAGCACGTCGGTGAGGCCGACGCCGCCGTCGAGGCCCAGGTAGTCGGCCACCTTCGGGCGGCGCAGGTCGGCGTCGATGAGAAGCACCCGCCAGCCCGCCTCGGCCAGCGCGATGGCGGTGTTGCAGGCCATCGTGGTCTTCCCCTCGCCCTGCAACGCGCTCGTGACCGCGATGACCCGGGCCGGCTCGTGCACGTCCACGAAGCGCAGGTTCGTGCGCAGTTTGCGGACCGCCTCGGCACGGGCGGAGGTGGCCGCCGCGCCGACGATCAGCGGCGCCGCCTTCGCGCCGTTCTCGTACGGGATCTCGCCGAGCAGCGGGCTGCCGGTCACCCGTTGCAGCGCGGCGCCGTCGCGCATCCGGACGTCGGCCAGCCCGCGCAGCACGGCCAGCGCGGCGCCGAGCAGCAGGCCCAGCACACCGCCCATGACCAGGTTGCGCGTGGGCTGCGGCGAGACCGGGCTGGACGTCACCCGGGGACCGCTGACGACCTCGATCTTGATCGGCGGGGCATTGCCGTCCGGCGGCGTCTCGACCTTGCGCACCAGCTCGGTGAACTTCGTCGCGAGCGTCTCGGTGGTCTTCAGCGCCCGGGTCTGGTCGGTGTCGGTGATCGTGGCCTTGAGCAGGACCGTGCCGGTCGTGCTGGCGGTCCGGATCCGGCTGCGCACCTGGTCGGCGGTGAGACCCAGCGGCGCGTCGGCCACCACGCTCTGCGCCAGCCGGTCGCTGGTGAGCAGGTCACCGTAGGACTTCACCCGCTGCTGAAGGAAGAGGCTGCCCTGGTAGGCGTCGGTGACGCCCTGGCTGGGCGTGGTGACGAAGAACGTCACCGAGGCCTCGTACCGAGGCGCCGTCCGGACCGTCACGAGCGCGGCGGTGCCCAGGGCGAGCATCACCGTCACCAACACGATCCACCAGTGGCGTCGGACCAGGCGCAGGTAGCCGAGAACGTCCATCACGCCCTCCCTAGCGACACGCCGGTCTGCCGATGAAACTGCACGAAAGCCCCCTAAAAGCACCCGTACCCGTGCCAGGATCGAATCGCCTATTCACGACTTTACGTGACTTGACGAATGTAAACGACCGAACAGGCACAGAAGGTCTAATCCTTTCAATCCGGATAGGACACAGAGGGCAGCCCATGGATCGTGAAGCCAGCACAGCAGTGCGACCGCACCGCCGGATCACCCACCGCGCCGCCACCCTTTCCCTGTTAACGCTGGACACGGCCGCGTGGTGCGGAGGATTTCTCGGCGCCGCCTGGACGAGGTACGAGTTCGACCTGACCGTCGCCGCCAGCGCCCGTACGCTCGGCCTGGCGCTGGCCTGCGCCGCGCTGTACGCCGCGCTCACGCTGCTGCGCTCCCGGATCTACGGCCGCTACCCGATCGGCAGCTCTGGGGACGCACAGGGGCTCGCCGTCACCGTCGCGCTCGTCGCGGCCGTCGGCGCCGTCGCCGTGATGCAGTGGACGCGGCATCCCGTACCGGCCAGCACGCCGCTCGTCGGCGGCACGGTGGCGCTGGTGGTGATGGCGACCGCCCGCGGCCTGTGGCGTGCCCACGCCGACCGCCGGCCACCCGCCCCACGGAACGCCGAGCGCTGCCTGGTCTACGGGGTGGACGCGGCCAGCGAGCGGCTCGTCCGGGTGCTGCTGCAGGATCCCGACAGCAGCTACCGGCCGGTCGGCCTGCTCGACGACGCGGCCGACAGCCGCGGCCTGCGGCTGGAGGGGCTGCGCGTGCTGGGCGGCCGCGAGCAGGTCGGCGACGCCGTTCGGGCGACCGGGGCGACCACCGTCATCTTCTCGATGAGCGGCTCGGACCCGCAGCTGCTGCGCGACGTGCGTACCCGGACCCTGGAGGCCGGGGCGGCGTTCAAGGTGCTGCCGCCGGTGCGCGAGCTGCTCGACCGGCCGGTCGCCGCCACCGACGTGCGCGACGTCCAGCTCACCGATCTGCTGGGCCGGGCGCACCGGGTGGCGGAGCTGAGCGTGGAGCGGGGTGGGCTGGCCGGCCGGCGGGTGCTGGTGACCGGCGCCGGCGGCTCGATCGGCTCGGAGCTGTGCCGGCAGATCGCCCGCTGCGAGCCGGACGAGCTGATGATGCTCGACCGGGACGAGTCGGCGCTGCACGCGCTGCAGATGTCCCTGCACGGGCGCGCGCTGCTGGACGGCCCGGAGCTGATCCTGGCCGACATCCGCGACGCCGAGGGCATCGCCCGGGTGATCGCCGACCGGCAGCCCGACGTGGTGTTCCACGCCGCCGCGCTCAAGCACCTCACGCTGCTCCAGCGCCACCCCGGTGAGGCGATCAAGACCAACATCCTGGGTACGCTGAACGTGCTGGAGGCGTGCCGGGACGTCGCCGAGTTCGTGAACATCTCCACCGACAAGGCGGCCAACCCGGCGAGCGTGCTCGGCTACTCCAAGCGGATCACCGAGCGGCTCACCGCGTACCACGCGCAGCGGCTCAACGGCACCTACCTCAGCGTCCGGTTCGGCAACGTGCTCAGCAGCCGCGGGTCGGTGCTCACCGCGTTCCAGGCGCAGATCCGCGCCGGCGTGCCGGTCACCGTCACCCACCCCGACGTCACCCGCTACTTCATGACCGTCCAGGAGGCGGTGCACCTGGTGCTCCAGGCCGCGACCATCGGCCGGGGCGGCGAGGCGCTGGTGCTCGACATGGGCGAGCCGGTCCGGATCGCGGACGTGGCGCGCCGGCTCGCCGCCGAGGCGGACCGGCCCGTGGAGATCGTCTTCACCGGGTTGCGGCCCGGTGAGAAGCTGCACGAGCACCTGTTCGGCGCGGACGAGGTGGACACCCGCCCGCTGCACCCGCTGATCTCCCACGTCCCGGTGCCGGAACTGGACCCGGACGAGGTGCGGACGCTGGACCCGTACGCGGAACCGGACGAGCTGATCAAGCGACTGGCGGCGTTCTGCGAACCGGCCGGCGCCGCCCTGCCGGCGCTGCCCGGCCAGCGCTGACCGGAGCCGGTGGGACGCCCGCCCACGAGATGGGACGAGCGTCCCACCGGCTCAGCTCGCCGCCGGTCCCGGCGGCCGTTAGGCTTGGAACCGGTGTGCCGGGAAGCCTGGTCGGCGATGGATTCGCCGACCCCAGCTCCCGAACGGACGCCGCATGACCCACACCCCACCTCCGTCGCGCCTGCTCTCCCGCCGCTCCTGGCCGGAGGCCCGGTTCCTGGCCGACGTGCTGCGCACCGAGACGGTCGGCGGCGCTCTGCTGCTGCTCGGCGCCGTGATCGCGCTGATCTGGGCCAACTCGCCGTGGCGCGCCGGGTACGCGGAACTGAGCCACTGGGTGCCCTGGCCCGGCGGCGCGGCGCTGCACCTCGACCTCAGCCTGCGCACCTGGGCCGCCGACGGGTTGCTGGCGATCTTCTTCTTCGTGGTGGGCCTGGAACTCAAACGCGAGTTCGTCGCCGGTGACCTGCGGGACCCCCGCCGGGCCGCGCTGCCGGTGATCGCGGCCGTCGGCGGCATGGTCGCGCCCGCGCTGATCTACCTGGCGGTGACGCTCAGCGCCGGCGGCGCCGGACTGCGCGGATGGGCCATCCCCACCGCCACCGACATCGCGTTCGCCCTCGCCGTGCTCGCCGTGGTCAGCTCCCACCTGCCGCAGGGGCTGCGCGCGTTCCTGCTCACCCTCGCGGTGGTGGACGACCTCTTCGCGATCACCATCATCGCGGTGTTCTACACCGCCGACTTCCACCCGCTGCCGCTGCTCGGCGCGCTGCTGCCGATCGCCGTGTTCGGGTTGCTCGTGCAGCGGCGCCGCACCTGGTGGTGGGCGCTGATCCCGCTGGCCGTGACCGCCTGGACGCTCGTGCACGCCTCCGGCGTGCACGCCACGGTGGCGGGCGTACTGCTCGGCTTCACCGTGCCCGTGCTGCGCGGACGCGACGGCTCACCCGGCCTGGCCGAACGGCTGGAGCACCGCTGGCGGCCGGTCTCCGCCGGCCTGGCCGTACCGGTCTTCGCCTTCTTCGCCGCCGGGGTGACGCTGGTCGGCGTGGACGTGGGCGGCGTGCTCAGCAACCCGGTGGTGCTCGCGGTCGCCGCCGGACTCGTGCTGGGCAAGGTCGTCGGCGTGTTCGGCTCGACGTACCTGCTCGCCCGGTTCACCCGGGCCGAACTGGACGAGGAGATCACCTGGGCCGACCTGCTCGGACTCGCGCTGCTGGCCGGCATCGGCTTCACCGTGTCGCTGCTCATCGGCGAGCTCGCGTTCGGCACGGGCAGCCCGGAGGAGGACGGCGTCAAGGTGGCGGTGCTGCTCGGCTCGCTGACCTCCGCCCTGCTCGCCTCGGTGGTGCTGGTCCGCCGCAACCGGGTCTACCGCCGGATCAGCGAACGGGAGAACCGGGACGCCGACGGTGACGGCATCCCGGACATCTACCAGGGCGGAGCCGCCTGACCCGCGTCGCGCCGGCCGTCCCCGGAGCGGGAACGGCCGGCGCGACACGGGCCGATCAGTTCAGCTCGGTGACCGCCTCGAAGATCAGCCACAGGCCGCAGATGGCGAACAGCACTGCCGCGCCGTAACGGATCGCCCGCTCCGGCAGGTGCCGGCCGAGCATCCGGCCCACCAGGATCGCCAGCGCGTCCGCGGCGACCATGCCGAGCGTCGACCCGAGCCAGGTGCCGAACCAGCCGTACTTGGTGGCCAGCGTGATGGTGGCGAGCATGGTCTTGTCGCCCAGCTCGGCCAGGAAGAACGCCACACCCACCGCGAGGATCGCCGACTTGCCGCTGCGTTCGGCCTTGCGCTTCTCCTCCTCGGTCAGCTTGTCGCCGCGCAGCGTCCACGCGCCGAATCCGAGGAACGCCAGGCCGGCGATGAGCGAGATCCAGCCGGTGGGCAGCGCGGCGTTCAGGCCGTACCCGATGGCCACCGAGGCCAGGTGCACGATCGCGGTGGCGATCGTGATGCCGATGAGCACCGGCACCGTCTTGAACCGAGTGGCGAATGTCAGCGCCATGAGCTGGGATTTGTCGCCCAGCTCCGCAACGAAGATCACGCCGAAGCTGACCACCAGCGCGACGAGGAAACCCTCCATGTGAACCTTCCCGATCAAGCCGGGAGGAGGAACGGGGGCGCCCTCGACCCGGCTGCGACAGCCTGAGTCGAAGGTCTCGCCCGCCCCGGAGACCGGGGCCGCGTGGCCGGATGCGGAACGCACCAGTGTGTCGACCACGACATTGGGGGCTACTCCCCTTCGCGCAGCCAGCCTAGCCGATCACCCGCCGGGCCCGTCAGCGGGTGTGGCCCGGACCACCCGGACCTCAGTCGGCCCGGGCCAGGCTCACCCCGAACAGCCCGCCCGGGTCGGTCCAGATCGCCTGCCGGGTGAACCCGGCGGCGGTCAGCTCGGCCGCGATCCCCTCCGGCCGGAACTTGGCCGACACCTCGGTGCGCAGCTCCTCGCCGGCGGCGAACACGACGTCGGTGTCCAGCACCCGCACCGTTGTCGGGCGCTCGGCGCGCAGCCGCATCTCGATCCACTCCCGCTCCGGGTCCCAGACCGCCACGTGCCGGAACGCGTCGACGTCGAAGTCCGCGCCCAGCTCCCGGTTGATCACCCGGAGCACGTTGCGGTTGAACTCGGCGGTCACGCCGGCCGCGTCGTCGTACGCGGGCACGATCACCGCCGGGTCCTTCACCAGGTCGGTGCCGATCAGCAGCCAGTCGCCGGTCTCCAGCGCCGCGCGCATCGCCGTGAGGAACCCGGACCGCTCCACCGGCAGCAGGTTGCCGATCGTGCCGCCGAGGAACGCGACCAGGCGCCGGCCGCCGGTGGGCAGCCGGTCCAGGTGGCGGGTGAAGTCACCGACGATCCCCCGCACCCGCAGCCCCGGGTACGCGGCGGCGATCTGCTCGGTGGAGGAGCGCAACGCGCTCACCGACACGTCCAGCGGAACGAACGTGCCCAGGTCGCCGTGCCGGGTGAAGGCGTCCAGCAGCAGGCGGGTCTTCTCCGACGAGCCCGACCCCAGCTCGATCAGCGTCTTCGCGCCGGTCAGGGTGGCCACGTCGTCGGCGTGCGCGGCGAGCACGGCCCGCTCGGCCCGGGTCGGGTAGTACTCCGGCAGGCGGGTGATCTCCTCGAACAGCTCGCTGCCCCGGGCATCGTAGAACCACTTCGGCGGCAGCCACTTCGGCGTCGCGGCCAGCCCCACCCGTACGTCCTCCCGCAACCCACGGTCGAGGTCCCGCTCCTCCAGGTGGATCTCCAGCGGCTCCGCGCTCATCAGGTGTCCTCTCTGTCCTGCCGGTGATGGGAAGAACGTCAGGCGGCGGTCAGCTCCCGCACGTCGAACCGGCCCGTGGACGCCACCACGAGCCGGCCGTCCGGCACCGCCTGCCAGGCCGGGTCGTCGTCGAACGGCTCGGAGGCCAGCAGCACCGAGTCCGGCCCGCGACGCGCCGACAGCGCGTGGCCGCCCGTGCTCGCCACCACCGTCGTACCGTCGGTGAGCAGCAGATTCAGCCGCGAGCCGGGAGCGGCGGCGGCGACCGCCGCGACCGTGTCCGCGACCGCCTCGTCCGGCGGGGCCCCGGCGCGCAGCCGGTGCCGGACCAGCGCCCACAGCAGCGCCGAGTCGGTCGGCACGTCGAGCGTGACCAGGTCGCGCACGGGCAGGCCGGCGGCGAGCGGGACCAGGCTGTCCGGCCAGCCCCGCACCACGCCGTTGTGGCTGAACAACCAGCGGCCCTCGGCGAACGGCGCCGCCGCCGTCTCGTGCAGCGGCATGCCGACGGTGGCGGACCGGACCGCCGCCAGCACCGCCCGCGCCCGCGTCACGGCGGCCAGCTCCGGCAGCGTGGTGTCGCTCCACATCGGCTGGGCCCGCCGGTACCGGACCGGGTCGCCGTCGTCCGGGTACCAGGCGACGCCGAAGCCGTCGGCGTTTATGGTGCCGCCGCCGCGCATGTCACGCGGCGCCCACGACTGGCGCAGCAGGCCGTACGGCGGGTCGAACAGCAGGCTGCCCAGGAGCACGGGTGGACCGAGGTACGCGAGGTGACGGCACATCGGGCCGGCTCACTCCTCCGGGCCGGCGTCACGGGCGCAGCGGAAACCGCTGAAGATCTGCCGCCGGATCGGGTAGTCCCAGTTGCGGAACGTGCCCCGGCAGGCGGACCGGTCGGTGCCGAACGAGCCGCCCCGCAGCACCCTGTGGTCGTCGCCGAAGAAGACCTCCGAGTACTCCCGGTAGGGGAACGCGGTGAAGCCCGGGTGCCCGCGGAACGGCGACGAGGTCCACTCCCACACGTCGCCGACGAGCTGGTGCACGCCCAGCGGCGAGGCGCCCGCCGGGTACGCGCCCACCGGCGCCGGCCACAGGTGCCGCTGGCCCAGGTTGGCGTGCTCGGCGCCCGGATCCTCGTCGCCCCACGGGTAACGGCGGGACCGGCCGGACGCCGGGTCCCAGCGGGCCGCCTTCTCCCACTCCGCCTCGGTGGGCAGCCGCTTGCCGGCCCACGCCGCGTACGCCTGCGCCTCGTACCAGCAGACGTGCACCACCGGCTCGTCGTCGCGGACCGCCGACCAGCGGCCGAACCGGCGGTACGCCCAGCCGTCGCCGTCGCGCCGCCAGTGCATCGGCGCGCTCAGCTCCGCGTCGATCCGGTGCCGCCAGCCGGCCTCGCTCCACCAGCGCGGCTCGTCGTATCCGCCGTCGGCGATGAACGCGCGGTACTGCCCGTTCGTGACCGGCGCGGCGTCGATGAGGTACGCGGGCAGGTCGACGGTGTGCGCCGGGCGCTCGTTGTCCAGTGCCCACGGGTCGGTGGAGGTGCCCATCGTGAACGGCCCGGCCGGCACCCGTACCTCCCCGCCGACCCGGGACCGGGGCTCCGGCGGTGGCGGCGCGTCCAGCACCGGAGCGCCGGCGCGCAGCTGGTGGGTGGCGAGCATGGTCTCGTCGTGCTGCTGCTCGTGCTGCACGATCATGCCGAACGCGAACCCGTCGGCGACCAGGGGACGCTCGGTGAAGCGGATGCCGTCGAGCAGGTCGAACACCTTGTCGCGGACCGTACGCACGTAGGCGCGCGCCTCGGCCGGCGGCAGCAGCGGCAGCGCCGGGCGGTCCTTGCGGGGCTGCTTGAACGCGTCGTAGAGGTCGTCGATGTCGTGGCGCACCGGTTCGCGGCCGCCGACGTCGCGGACCAGCCACAGCTCCTCCTGGTTACCGACGTGCGCCAGGTCCCAGACCAGCGGCGACATCAGCGTGGAGTGCTGCCGGACCAGGTCGTCGTCGTCCACCGCGTCGGTGAGCGCCGCGGTGCGGGCGCGGGTCCGCTCCAGCTCCGCGGCGATCCGGTCGCGCAGTCGTTCGGCGTCAGTGCCCGGTCGCTCGGTCGTGGTCACCGGTGTCCCCTCTCCGCGGCGG
The DNA here is from genome assembly GCF_017872985.1 of Micromonospora sp. HB375. Lineage (NCBI taxonomy): Bacteria > Bacillati > Actinomycetota > Actinomycetes > Micromonosporales > Micromonosporaceae > Micromonospora > Micromonospora sp. HB375. The sequence continues at coordinate 3,834,849 of NZ_JAGGJO010000001.1, forward strand.
CACGTCGCCGCCGGATCTCTCGGTGGGTCTCCTCGTGGATGGCGGGCGGCAGATCGAGGCGGGGCAGGGCCGTCAGGGCCAGGTCGAACAGCGCCGCCGCGGCGGTCGCCAGCGGGCGCTCGGCCAGTCCGCAGCGGGCCGCCGCGCGCCACCGGTCGGCGACCGGCGCGGCCGCCGCCAGCGCGTCCCGGGTGGTCGCCGGGTCGGCGAAGAGCGCGGCCAGGACCGCCAGCGGCACGGTCCACGCCGCCCCGGGCTGTGCGTCCAGGTAGCGCAGCTCCAGGTAGCCGCGCGGGCGCACCGGCGGGAACAGCGTGCTGACGTGGTACTCAAGGTCGTCGGTGGTGGGCGGGCGGGGCAGCGCGCCGGCCAGCCAGTCGGCGAACGTGACGTCCGGCGGCGCGGTCCAGTCCGGGCCGTCGCCGCGTACGCAGAGCAGCGGCGCGGCGAGCGCGTACCCGGTCCAGGCGGCCACCGGATCCTCGTCGGCGCGTTCGGGCGACCACACCGGGCGGGTCCGGGCCGGGTCGATGGCCAGCCAGGTGGCCATCCGGGCGGAGGCCCAGCCGGTGGCCCGGCCCGCGTGCCGGTCGGCGGTGGCGAAGGCGGCCAGCAGCGGCGGGCCGACGGCGTGCGCGGCGGCCCACCGCTGCGCGAGGTGCTCCGGCTCGCCCGCGTCGAGGCAGACCTGCAGGCCCGCCGTGCTGTACATCATCGCCCGCCCCGCCGGGCCGCGCCGGTCGAAGGCGCACCGCATGGCCCGGTAGCGGGGGGTTTCCACGACGGGTCGCGGCAGCCGCCAGGGGTCGATGCCGCTACGGCCGAGCACCAGCCCGGCGGCGTCCAGCCGGGCCCGCAGCTCGGCGACGTCGGCCTCGGTGGCCAGGACGAGCGCGCCGACAGTCGGTCGCGGCGCGGCGGAGATCTCCACCTGCCCGCCGGGCTCCACGGTCACGGCGCTCGCGCGCCGGAGCTCGTCGGCCGGGCTGGTGGGGTCGAGCGTCACGGGGCTGTGCCGCCCCAGCGCCCTGCGTAGTCGCTCGCGGTCGACCGGCCGGGCCGGGTCCGCGGCGTCGTGCACGGTCCATTCCAGTTCGACGCCGACGAGCGTGGGCGGTCCGGTCTTGAAGCAGATCCGGGCCAGGTGGCCCCGGGCCGCCTGCTCGTCGCCCAGGACGACGGCGCGGTCCAGGTCCGGCGACATCACCATGGGGCGGCTCCTCCTCGGCGACGGACGACCACGGTGTCGCGACGCGCCCGGCCCGTTCGGCGCGGGACGCCGTCACACCATCCTCTGTCTAGCAGACGTGATCCGCTTGCCCGGAGAGATGAATTTTTGTCCGAAATCTGATTGCGCCCCCCGCGCTCAGTCGTCCTCGTCCTGGTCGTCGTCTTCGGCTGGCGGGGTCCCCGAAGGCTCCCCCACCAGATTCCGGCAGTAGCTCTCCACGTGCTCGGGGCCGCCGGCGGCGGCCACCAGGTCGGCGAAGCCGGGCCTGGTCAGCGCCTTCTCCCGCTGCCGCTCCGACTTGACCAGGTAGGCGCGGCAGTGGGCGACGATCCGGTTGTTCCCCGCCGGGGGCGCGGGCGGCGCGGCCGGGACGCTCGGCGTCGACGTCGGCGTCGGCGTCACGTCACGGGCCGGCCGGGACGCCGCGCCCGACGCCTCGCCGGCCGGTGTGCTCGGCGCCGGCCGCGACGGCCCGGTGGCGGTGGGGCCGGTGACGCCCGGGCCGCTGGTGGCCGGCGCCGGCGGGATCACCGGGTCCGGGTGGCGGTCCAGGCGTACGGCGGCGAAGGCCACCCCGGCGACCGCGGTGGCGGCCAGCCCGGACAGCGCGGCGGCGATCCGCAGGCGCCGGCGCGGCCGGACCGCGGGCACGGGCCCCGGCGCGGGCGCGGCGCGGGCGGCCCGGAAGGCGGCGACCGCCCGGTCCTCGCCGGCGATCTCACCGGCGGTGGCCGGGCCGGCCGCGGCCGACAGCAGCCGGGTCAGCGGGTCGGTCTGCGGCCCCGGTGGCGACCCGGCGCGCGCGGCGTCGAGCAGACGATCGGATTCCGCCCGGTCGGCGGGCCCGCCGGACCGGCGAGGGTGCATGCCGTCTCTCCTCACGTCAGCCCTCCGCCGGCTCGGCCTCGGGCGCGTGCGGCACCTGGCGGTCGGTACGGGGACGCGGCGCGAGGGCGCCCCGGGAGTCGTCCGGGGCAGTGTCCGCCGCCGAGCGCTCCAGCATGGCAGCCAGCCGGCGAAGGCCCCGGTGCGCCGCGGTGCGCACGGCTCCGGCCCGCCGTCCCAGCACCCGCCCGGCGGTCTCCGCGTCGAGGCCGATGACGGCCCGCAGCATCACCGCCTCCGCCTCGGCCGGTGGCAGCGTACGGATCAGGGCCAGCGCGCTCTCGGTGGCGATGGCCTCGCCGGCCCGGTCGGCGGTGTCCGCGTCGGCGGCCAGGTCGTTGAGCGCCTGCACCGGCACCGGTACCGACGGACGCCGCCGCTGCCGGCGCAGATGGTCCATGGCCCGGTTGCGGGCGATCGTGACCGCCCAGGCGCGGAACTCGCCACCGGTGAAGGAGGGCAGGTCGCGGGAGATCTGGAGCCATGCCTCGGAGGCCACGTCCTCGGCGTCGGCGCCGACGAGAGCGGTCAGGTAGCGCAGCAAGGCGGGCTGCAGGCTGCGGTAGAGGAACCGGAACGCCTCCTCGTCGCCGGCCTGTGCCGCGGCGACCGCCTCGTTCAGCTCGGCCGTCACGGTCGCCGTCCGGACCGGGTCGTGTGCGGGCACCGGGCACGCCGGGGAGCCAGTGGCCACACCGCCATCCGCACCCCGCCCCCCGGTGAGTTGATCTGACACTCGCACACGGGTGCGATGAGCCATGGACACTGCCGCGCGGCACGGGCGTCGGCGGACATACGGTACCGACGGCTCGGGGCGGCCGGGAGCCGGGCCGACGCCTGGGAACGCGGGGCGCTCCGGCAAGACGTCAGGGCCGGAGGAAGAGAGAGAAATGTCTACGCCCGTCACCGGCGTGTCGAGGTAACGCAACGTACGGAATCGACGCTTCCCGGCGCAACCGGTCGTGCCGGGCCCCGCGGGCGGACAGCGACGTGCTGTCACATTCTGGCCGATCGTGCCGGTCCGGTCACGGTGCGCCGATCGGCGTCCCGGCTGCTGGAACGCCCCGCTGAAGGCTTTCGATCCCGCGCCGAGATCGCGGGAAATACTTCGCGCCCGCTGTGGGTACGGTATGGGGGTGCTGTCCTCAGACGTCGTACTCAGCGGTCGGTACCGCCTGGAAGACCGTGTCGCCACCGGCGGCATGGGCGACGTCTGGCGTGCCACCGACCTGGTCCTCGGTCGTCCGGTCGCGGTGAAGGTGCTTCTTCCCGCCCTGGTGTCCGACCCCGACTTCATCGCCCGTTTCCGTTCCGAGGCGCGGATCATGGCCTCGCTGCGCCACCCCGGCGTGGTCCAGGTCTTCGACTGCGGCGAGGACGAGCTGCCCAGCGGCGGCCGGGCCGACTACCTGGTGATGGAGTTCGTCGCCGGTGAGCCGCTGTCGCGGCGGATCGAGGACGCGGGGTGCCTCGAGGTCGCCGAGACCATGTCGATCGTGGCCCAGGTGGCGCAGGCGCTGCACGCGGCGCACGGGCGCGGCATCGTGCACCGCGACGTGAAGCCGAGCAATCTGCTGGTGCAGGACGACGGCACCGTGGTGCTCGTCGACTTCGGGGTGGCCCGCTCGACCAACGTCACGAGCATCACCAGCACCAACGCGGTGCCCGGCACCGCCCTCTACATGGCGCCGGAGCAGGCCGCCGGCCGGCCGGTCTCGGGCGCCACCGACGTGTACGCGCTCGGCGCGGTCGCGTACTGCTGCCTCACCGGCAGCCCGCCGTTCACCGGTGACAACCCGCTGCAGGTGGCCGTACGCCATCTCGACGACGAGCCGCCGGAGCTGCCGGCGGAGATCCCGGCGTCGGTGCGCGAGCTGGTGTCCCGGGCGCTGGCCAAGGACCCGGCCGACCGCTACCCGAGCGCCGCGGCGATGGCCGACGCGGCGCGGGCCGCCCGTACCGACTCACCGACCGCGACGATAGCGCTGCGCGGCGCGGCGGGCCCGGCGCGGTCCCGCGACGACCAGCCGGCGGTCCGGCCGGGCGCCGCGGTGGCGACGTCGCGGCGGCGGGGCCGGCGCGGCACGCTCGTCGGGGCGCTGGGCGCGGTGCTGGTGGCGATGGGCGCGCTGGGCGCGCTGGTGGCCGCCGCGAACGACACCGCCGAACCGGCCACGAAGATCGACAAGACGGCGCCCGCGGTGGCGCCGAGCGACCCGGCCGCGGAGCCGGTCGTCGACGAGCCGACGGCCGGCGACGACTACACCTACCGGCCGGTCGGCCCGGGCGGCCGGCCGTCGGCCACGCCGTCGGTGACGCCGAGCGCCTCGACGGTCCCGTCGGCGCAGCCGAGCGTCAGCGAGGAGCCGGCGCCCACCGGCGCGCCGACCACCACGCCGCCCAGCACGCCGGCGACGACGGCGCCCACCACTACGCCGGCACCCGAACCGACCACCGCCGACCCCGGCACCGGCGGTGACACCGGCGGGCAGCCGGCCACCCAACCCTGACCCACGACGAGCCGGCCCCGCCCGCGGCGGAGCCGGCTCCTCGTCGTGTCCGGGCGGTGGTGCTCAGTCCGCGCCGAGCGACGCCACCACCGGCCGGGACAGCGCCCGGCGGGCCGGCAGGACCGAGGCGAGCAGCGCGGCCACCACCGCCACCGCGACGATCAGCCCGATCCGCGCCCAGGGCAGGACGAGCGTGAAGTCCCCGCCGATGCGGGCCACCACTGCCATCGCCCCGGCGGCCGCCCCGGTGCCGAGCGCGATGCCGAGCAGCGTGCCGACGAGCGCGGTGAGCACCGCCTCGACCGCCAGCACACCCCGCATCCCGGCCCGGCTCAGTCCGACCGCGCGCAGCACCGCCGTCTCCCGGGTGCGTTCCACCACGGACAGGCTGAGCGTGTTGGCGACCCCCACGAGCGAGATCACCACGGCGAGGCCGAGCAGCGCGGTGACGAACCCCAGCACCAGGTCGACGGTGCCGGTGAGCATCTTCTTGTACGCGGCCTGGTCCATCACGTTCACCGTCGGGTAGCGCGCCAGCACCGACTCGACAGCGGTCCGGGCCTCGTCGACGCTCACCCCGGCGGCCGGATCCACCTCGGCCAGGTGGCCGCGCACGGTCGGGAACATGGCGGTGAAGTCGGCGTCCAGCACGTCCACCAGGTGACCGGGGGGCACCGGGCTCCCGGCCAGGACCGGCTCCTCGTCGGCCACCACCGCGGCGACCCGGAACGGCCGCCCGGCGAGCGTGATCGTGGAACCGGCCGTCCAGCCCCTGGTCGCGGCCAGCTCGCGGTGCACCAGCACCGCTCCCGGCCCCAGGCCGGCCGGGTCACCGGCGTCCACGGCGGACAGCGTGCGCCGGACCAGCGCCGGGTGCGCGGCCCGCAGCTGCACGTCGTCGACCACCCGGCTGCGCTGCTCGTGCACCACACCCAGCTCCGGGCGGGCGGCCAGTTCGCCGGCGACGGTGGCCGGCAGGTCCCCGCCGATGCCGGTGACCAGGAAGTCCACGCCGATCCGGGCGTCCACCGCGCGTTCGATGCCGGACTTGACGCTCGCCGCGCCGACCACGAAGGCGGAGACCAGCCCGATGCCGATCACCATGGCCGTCGCGGTGGCGGCGACCCGGCGCGGGTTGCGCACCGCGTTCGACACGGCCAGCCCGCCGGTGGCGCCGAACGCCGCGCGGAACGGCCCGCCGAGCACCCGTACCAGCGCCGGCACCAGCACCGGGCCGAACGCCACGATGCCGCCGAAGGCCAGCAACCCGCCGGCCGCGACCAGCACCACCTGGCCGGTGGCGCCGGCGCCGGCCAGCGCCGCCACACCGGCGGCGAGCGCCAGCGCGCCGACCGCCAGCCGGATCCGCCCGGCCGGACGGACCGGGTTGACCGCCGCGTCGGTGAGCGCGGCCACCGGGGCGACCCGGGTGCCCTGCCAGGCCGGCAGCGCGGCCGACGCCACGGTGAGCAGCGTCCCCAGCCCCAGCGACAGCAGCAGCGTACGCGGGGTCAGGGTGAGCCCGCTGCCCAGCGGCGCGCCGGTGCCGGCGAGCAGCACGCCGAGGCCGCCGGCCACCGCCGCGCCGGCCAGCACCCCCACGACGGAGGCGAGCAGGCCGGTCACCGCCGCCTCGGACAGCGTGGCCCGGTAGATCTGCCCCCGGGTGGCGCCGACCAGCCGCAGCAGCGCGGTACGCCGGGAGCGCTGGGCGAGCACGATGGCGAAGGTGTTGGCGATCACGAAGCCGGCCACCACCACCGCGACGGCGGCGAACGTGCCCAGCAGCATGCCGAACTGCCGCAGGTCGCGTACCGCGTCGTCGACCGCCGCGTCGAGGATGGCGTCGCGGTCCCGGACCGTCACGTCCGGTCCCACCACGGCGCGGATCTGGTCGGCCAGCACCGCCGTGTCCACGCCGGGACGGGCCGCCACCATGATCCGGCCGTAACCCTTCTCGCCGCTGACGGCCAGCGCGTCCGGGCCGGTCAGCCCGATGTAGGGGCCGCCGACGTCGCGGGAGCTGCCGTCCACGTCGACGGTGCCGACAAGCGTGTACGGCCGGGCCGCGCCGTCGCGTCCGCCGATCGACACCGGGCCGCCGACGGTGAAGCGCTGCTCGGCGACGGTCTCGTCGTCGAGCACCACCTCGCCGGGGCGCTGCGGCAGCCGCCCGGCCACCACGTCGTAGGACTGCAGGGCCGCCTCGGTGGGGACGGCGGCGAGCACCGCGTAGCCGAGCACGGGACGGCCGTCGGCGCCCACCACCCCGGCGGAGCCGGTCAGCTCGCCCGCGGCGGCGGCCACCCCGTCGAGGGCGCGTACCCGGTCCACGAGCGCCGGGGGCAGCGGGTCGCTCTCCGCGTACGCGGCCAGGTCGGTGTGTCTGTCGAACTCACCGGCCCGCTCGTACGCCCCGGCGCGCATCCCGTCGGTGAACATCAGCGTGCCGGCGACGAACGCGACGCCGAGCACGATCGCCAGCGAGGACAGCAGCAGGCGCAGGCCGTCGGCGCGGACCTGGCGCAGGGTCAGCCGCAGCATCCCGGTCACCGCCCTGCCGGCGCGACGGCCGGGTCGAGCCGGCTGAGCGCGTCCCGGACCGCGCCGACCGTGGGCGCGTGCAGTTCGTCGACCAGCCGGCCGTCGGCCAGGAAGACCACCCGGTCGGCGTACGCGGCGGCGGCCGGGTCGTGGGTGACCATGACGACGGTCTGACCGAGCATGTCCACCGCCTCGCGCAGCAGCCGCAGCACTTCGGCGCCGGAGCGCGAGTCGAGGTTGCCGGTCGGCTCGTCGGCGAAGATCACCCAGGGCCGGGTGATCAGCGCGCGGGCCACCGCGACGCGCTGCTGCTGCCCGCCGGACAGCTCCGCCGGGCGGTGCCCGAGGCGGTCGGTCAGGCCCACCGCCGCCACCACCTGCCCCAGCCACGCCGGGTCCGGGCGACGGCCGGCGATCGCCAGCGGCAGGACGATGTTCTCCTGCGCGGTGAGCGTGGGCAGCAGGTTGAACTTCTGGAAGACGAAGCCGATCCGGTCCCGGCGCAGCCGGGTGAGCCGCCGGTCGTCCAGGCGCGTCAGGTCGGCGTCACCGATGTGGACCGCCCCGGCGGTCGGCCGGTCGAGGCCGGCGAGGCAGTGCAGCAGGGTGGATTTGCCGGAGCCGGACGGGCCCATGACGGCGGTGAACCGGGCGGCGGCCAGGTCGAGGTCGACGCCGTCGAGCGCGACGACGCGGGACTGCCCGGCGCCGTACTCCATGCGCAGCGCGCGGGCGGCGAGGGCGACGCCGGTGGTCGGTGGTGCGGACACTGAGGTGCTCCTGTCGGACACGGTCTTTCTGACAGTTCCGACGCTAGGGGCGGCACCACCTGGTTGATCTCCACCTGCGCGCTCGACCTCGATGCGACGGAGGTCGTCCCCCACCGGGGAAACCCGTACGACCTGAGGCGTACGCCGGGTCAGCCGCCGGGCGTGATCAGGCCGCTCTCGTACGCCAGGACGACTGCCTGGACCCGGTCGCGCAGCTGGAGCTTGGCCAGGATGCGGCCGACGTGGGTCTTCACCGTCGCCTCCGCGACGTGCACCCGGGCGGCGATCTCGGCGTTGGAGAGCCCCTGCGCCACCAGCAGCAGCACCTCCCGTTCCCGCTCGGTGAGCTGGGCCAGCCGGGGATCGGCGGCCGGCGCGGGGCCGAGCTGCCCGGCGAACCGGTCGAGCAGCCGCCGGGTGATCGACGGGGCCACCACCGAGTCGCCCTGGGCGACCACCCGGATCGCGGCCATGAGCTCCTCCGGCGGCACGTTCTTGAGCAGGAACCCGCTCGCCCCGGCGCGCAGCGCGGCGAACGCGTCGGCCTCCGTGTCGAACGTGGTCAGCGCCAGCACGCGGGGGCGCCCGTCGTCGCGCCGGGCACAGATCCGCCGGGTCGCCTCCACCCCGTCCATGGTCGGCATGCGCAGGTCCATCACCACCACGTCGACGGCGACCCGGTCCAGCACCCGCAGCGCGTCCGCGCCGTCGATGGCCTCGGCGACCACCGCCAGGTCGGGCTGGGAGTCGAGCACCATCCGGAACCCGGCGCGTACCAGCGCCTGGTCGTCGACGATCATCACCCGTACCGTCACGCCGCCGCCCTCCCTTCCCCGGTGCCGGCCGCCGGGGACAGCGGCAGCCGCGCCCGCACCCGCCAGCCACCGGCAAGTGTGGGTCCGGCGGCGAGGCTGCCGTCGTACACCCCGACCCGTTCCCGCATGCCGACCAGGCCGTGACCGCCGGACGGCGCCGGGCCGTCGACCGGACGGCCGCGCCCGTCGTCCACGGCGCGGATCACGACGGCGTCGGCGCTCCAGTCCAGCGTCAGCTCCACCGACGCGCCGACGCCCGCGTGCTTGAGCGTGTTGGTCAGGCTCTCCTGCACCACCCGGTAGACGGTCAGCTCCAGGCCGGGGGGCAGCGGCGGCGGCGCGCCGGCGCCGCCGCAGGCGACCCGCAGCCCGGCGGCGCGGAACCGGTCGAGCAACGCGGGCAGCTCCACCAGCGCGGGCCGGCGGTGCGCGGGCCCGTCCGCCGGGTCCGGCTGCGTCGCTGTGGGTTCCCGCAGTACGCCGACCAGGCGCCGCATCTCCTCCAGCGCCGCCCGGCCGGTGTCCGCCACCACCTTGGCCGCCTCGCGGGCGGTGGCCGGATCCCGGTCGAGCGTGAACCGCACCCCGTCCGCCTGCACGATCATCACGGCCATGCTGTGGGCGACCACGTCGTGCAGCTCGCGGGCGATCCGGGTGCGCTCCTCGGCGACCGCGGCCCGCGCCTGCGCCTCCCGTTCCCGTTCCAGCGTCGCGGCCCGGTCCTCCAGGCTGAGCACGTAGAGCCGGCGGGTCCGCAGGTTCAGCCCGGCCAGCCAGACCGCGCCGACGATCAGGGCGTAGAAGAACGCGCCCATCCACCAGGGCCCGGCGCCGGGCGTCTGGAGCGCGGCGAGCACCCCGCCGAGCACGGCGACGACCCCGGCCACGATGCCGTCGCGGAGCCGGTCGGCGTACTTGACCACGCTGTAGAGGGCGATCAGCACGGCGATGTCGTAGGCGAGCGGACCCCAGCCGGCGATCACCTGGACCAGCGCGAGCGCGGCCACCGCGGCGGCGACCGCCGTCGGGTGGGTACGCCGGAAGAACACCGCCACCGCCGCCGCCAGCCCGACCGCGAACGCCGGTAGGCCGATCTGGCCGGCGACGTACGCGGAGACGGCGAAGAACACGACCAGCCCGCAGACGGCGGTGTCGAAGGCGATGCCGCGCAGCGGACGGCCGAGGATGAGGCGAGCCACGATTCCCCAGCCTAGGCCCGCTCTCCCCACCTCTCCCCCGCCGCCCCACCTTGCGGTGATCATGAGGTTGACGGGCGTCGTCGTCCGATTTGTCGCCGCCAACCTCATGATCGTCCGGAACGGGCGGGCAGGCCGGGAGGCGGGGATCAGGAAGGCAGGAGGGCGCGCATGCGGGTGATCTCGGCGGACTGCTCGACGGCCACGCCGGTGGCGAACTCCTGCATGGCCTGGTCGGCGCCGACCTTCAGCAGGTCGGTGGACATCACGATCGCGCCCTGGTGGTGATCGGTCATCATCCGCACGAACATCCGGTCGAACGCCGCGCCCCTTGCGTCGGCGAGCTGCCGCATCGCCTCGGCGGACTGCATCCCGCGCATGCTGCCGTGGTCGTGCCCCGGCACGTCGGCGGGCAGGTCGCGGGTGCTGAGCCAGGCACGCAGCAGGCCGACCTCCGGCCCCTGGGCAGCGCGGATCCGCTCGGCCACGGCGCGGATGCGGGGATCGGCGGCCCGGTCGGGGGCGAGCGTCGCCATCTCCAGCGCCTGCTCGTGGTGCGGGATCATCATCCGGACGTACCAGACGTCGAGGCTGTTGAACCGGGGCGTCGACGCTGCCCGCACCTGATCGGGCGCACGGGTGGCGGCCGACTCCCCCGGGCGGCCGGGAACCAGCAGCGGCGGCGCCGAGGTGGTGGCGCTCGGGCTCGGCGCGCCCGTCGCGGCGTTCCCCGCCGCGGCCTCGGGCCGGGTGTCGTCGCGCCCGGCGAGCGCCAGCCCGCCGATCACCACGAGCATGACGAGCGCTGTGACGCCCACCCACACGCGCGCCTGCCGGCTGGTCATACGACGCCTCCTCCGGTCAAGGTGAAGGCGATCCTATACATAGACAAAAGTTCCCGAGTGTGACCCAGGTCACATTGATGACGGTCTCCGATCGGTAAGGTTTGGCGAATCATCATCCCCTTTCGAAGGGTGTTGCCGGTGATCAGCATCCGCACGTCCCGCACCCGCATCATCAGCCTCGCCGCCGCCGGCCTGCTGCTCGCCGGCGTGGTCGCCGCGCCGCCGAGCAGCGCCCAGGAGATCCCCCGCGCCCAGGCCGCGCCGGCCACCGCGGACAGCGCCGTCCCCGGTGTCGACGAGATCTCCAGCAGCCCCAACCTGCGGCAGGTGGCCAACCTGCCGAAGCAGGCGCCGTTCGACACCACCGCAGCCCTCGGCACCGACATCGCCTTCCAGGGGCGGTACGCGTTCGTCGGCAACTACGACGGGTTCGTCATCTACGACATCCTCCGGCCGAGCCGCCCGACGATCGTGTCGCAGGTGCTCTGCCCCGGCTCGCAGAACGACATCTCGGTCCACGGCGACCTGCTCTTCCTGTCCACCGACTCCTCCCGCAGCGACGACTCCTGCGCCAGCACCAGCCAGCCGGCGTCGGTGAAGGAGTCCTGGGAGGGCATCAAGATCTTCGACATCCGCGACAAGCGCAACCCGCGCTACATCAAGTCGGTCGAGACGGCGTGCGGCTCGCACACCCACACGCTCGTGCCCGGCAAGGACAAGCGCAACGTCTACCTGTACGTCTCGTCGTACAGCCCGCGCGCCGACTTCCCGGACTGCCAGCCGCCGCACGACTCCATCTCCATCGTCAAGGTGCCGGTGAAGAACCCCACCACCGCCTCCGTGGTGGCCACGCCGAACCTGTTCCCGGACGGCGGCTACCCGGGCATCCCCGGTCAGTCGTCGGCCACCACCGGCTGCCACGACATCACCGCGTACCCGGCGAAGGACCTGGCCGCCGGCGCGTGCATGGGTGACGGCATCCTGCTGGACATCAAGGACCGTGAGGCGCCCCGGGTGATCGAGCGGGTGACCGACGCCGAGAACTTCGCGTTCTGGCACTCGGCCACGTTCAACAACTCCGGCACCAAGGTCGTCTTCACCGACGAGCTGGGCGGCGGCGGCGCGGCCACCTGCAACGAGGTGGTCGGCCCGAACCGTGGCGCGGACGCCATCTACGACATCACCGGCCGCGGCAACGCCCGCAAGCTGGAATTCCGCAGCTACTACAAGATCCCGCGCGTCAACGCCGACACCGAGAACTGCGTGGCCCACAACGGCTCGCTGATCCCGGTGCCCGGCCGCGACATCATGGTGCAGGCGTGGTACCAGGGCGGCATCTCGGTGTGGGACTTCACCAACTCCCGCAAGCCGACCGAGATCGCCTACTGGGAGCGCGGTCCGCTGGACGCCACGCAGCTGCGTACCGGCGGGTCCTGGTCGGCGTACTGGTTCAACGGCCACATCTACTCCAGCGACATCCAGAAGGGACTGGACGTGCTGGAGCTGCGTGACCCGCGTACCTGGCTGGCGCAGTTCCTGCTGGTTCCCGAGCTGAACGTGCAGACCCAGGCGGGCTACCTGAGCTGGTGACCCGCTGACCCGTCCCGGGCCCGGCGCTCCCCTCGCGGGGGCCGCCGGGCCCGGTGCGTTGTCAGCGCCGACGACCTCGGCCGGAGCGGTCCACCCGGCCCGGATCAGCTCATCGGCAGGCGGTAGTCACGGGTGCCGCCACCGGCCGTGACCACCCGCACCTCGCCGCTGCGCAGCCCGTACGTGACCGACCAGCGGGTGTGCGACTGGCGTACCGCGTTCAGCAGCCGCAGCGCCCCGGCCGTGTCGACCACCCCACCGGTGCGGTCCAGTTCCTTCGCCAGCACCCCGTACCTGCGGTCCTGGCGCAGTTCCCGGTCCGGCACACCGACGGCCGGCACGTTCGTCAGCGCCTGCCACGGGCCGCTGCGCCGGTCCACTGTCATCTTCCCGTCGACGAACTCCACCACCGCCGACGTGCCGGTCGCGTCGGCCAGCAGGTAGTGCAGCGGCGGCCCGCCGTCGAAGTCCAGGTTGTAGCGCTTGAACACGGCGACCGCCTCGTCCACGGTCGCGGCCGAGTCGAGCACCAGGCGCAGGATGCGCACCGAGCCCACCTTCGGCAGTCCGGGCACCGGCTCGGCGCGCGCCCCGTCGTCGGCGGCCAGCCCGACCGCGAGACCCCGCTCGTTCATGCCGTCGAACGGCAGCAGCGGCGCGTCCAGCAGCCGCCGGTCCCCCGTCGGGTCTGCGGCCACCCCCAGGTAGGAGATGTCGACCAGCGAGATCGAGGCGTACCCGTCCGGCGGGTCGGTGCGCAGCACCAGCGCGGGGTTCGGCTCCCAGTCGAAGTTGCGGGCGAACAGCGGCCGCTCCCGGTCGCCGAGCGCGGCGAACAACGAGCAGCCGAACGGGCTCGGCGGCGTCGACCCGGCCAGCCCGGCGGTCGGGTCGTAGTCGCCGTCGTACGTCATCTCGTACATCGGCAGATCGTCGATCTTGCGGAGGCTGGCCAGCGTCCGTTCGACCTGGCCCGGGTCCTGCCGCGAGGCGGTGGGCGAGCCGGCCGCGGCCGGCGGGTCGGACCGGCGGCTCTCCCCGCAGGCCGTGCCGAGCAGGAGCAACGCGAGCCCGCCGGCGATGAGGGTCCTCCGCATGACAGCGACGCTAGAAGAGGCGTCCGCCGATGTCCATCCGGGACCCGGTCAACTCCGCACGACAGCGAACATCCAGCAGCCGTACACGACGTTGCGGCTGTGCAGCAGGTCCACCGCCGGGTCGGCGAACAGCTCCGCGATCACCGCCTCCGGGTCGCCGCCGTCGTGTCGCCGTCCGCCCACGATGCGACCCCGGCTGTCGTACGCGCGCAGCACCTGCTCCCGTCCGCGCCACTGGGACGGGTACGCCGTCACGTCGTGCGGGCCGGCGCATTCGGCGGCGTGCGCGAACACCGGTCCCACCTCGCGGTACGGGCTCGGCGGCAGCGGCGGGGCGTACCCGAACAGCAGCAGCGTCTCGTCCGGCCGGGCGTCGCGCAGGCAGCAGCGCAGCGGCTCGCCGCCGGTGGCGTGCCGGTGCTCGGGCGGCTGCCCGGTGGCGTCGCGGCCGGTGCGGCGCAGCTCGGCGAGCGTCCCCGCGGGCAGCGGGTGGATCCGGAACGCGGTACGGGTGGTCGTCACGGTCCCAGCCTGGCGCGGCCCGGACCGCGGCGCTGGCGGTGATCGGACCTGGCATTCCGGGTGCCGCGAGATTGCGCGCCGAGCGGGCACCCGCCGGCCGCGTCCCGCGCCGACAATGGCCGGATGGACGTCGACGACTACCGGACCCACTCCCCGTACAGCGATCCCCGCCACCATGCGGCGCTGCTCGAAGCCGTGCCGGCTGACCTGCCCACCGTCGCGGCGACCGCCCGCAACGTGATCATCCACTACCGGGCCGGCGGGGTGGAGCTGCCGGACGTCCGCCGGGCCGAGGTGAATCTGCGCTGGCTGGACCGCATCCTCGACGCCGACCAGTCGCGGTTCCCGCTGCCGCTGACCGCCGAGCGCCCGGCCGCCGAGCGGGTCGCCGGCTGCTGCCGGGACCACACGCTGCTCACCGTCGCGGCGCTGCGCCAGCACGGCGTCCCGGCGCGCAGCCGGGTCGGGTTCGCGAGCTACTTCGTGCCCGGCTGGCACCACGACCATGTGCTCGCCGAGTGGTGGGACGGCGAGCGGTGGGTCTGGTCCGACCCGGAGCTGGATCCGGCCGGCGACCGGCCGTTCGACGGCTACGACATCGACCCGGAGGCCGGGCACTTCGAGTCGGCGGCCCGGGTGTGGCTGGCGTACCGGGCGGGCCGGGTCGACCCGGACACCTACGGCGTGGACCCGTCGCTGCCGATCCGGGGCGACTGGTTCATCCACGACTACGTGCTGCTGGAGCTGGCCCACCGGCACAAGGACGAGGTGCTGCTCTGGGACGGTTTCGGGGCGATGACCGAGGACCTGACCGGCGCCGACCTCACGCTCGTCGACGAGGTCGCCGCGCTGCTGGTGGCCGCCGACCGCGGCGACGCCGCCGCCGGGCGGGAGCTGGCCCGGCGGTACGCCTCGGACGCCCGGCTGCGTCCGGGCCCGACGGTGCACTGCATGGACCCGGTCTCCGGCGTGGCCGCCGACGTGGACCTGCGGCGCTGACCCGGCGGCCTCCTACCGGGGCCACGCGGGCTCACCCGGGCAGGGGCGCCTCGTCGCCTCGGGTGCGGCGCGGGTTGACCAGCCGCCGGACCATCGGCGCGGCGTTCCACCGGGCCGCGCCGACCAGGTCCCGGGCGTGTTCCAGCACGGTGTAGTCGGGCCGGGCCATGCCCTCGGCGATGGCCCGGTCGAGGTCGTTGCCGCAGCGGGTGAGCACGCTGTCGAAGTCACGGCGGACCGGTTCCAGCAGGTCGTAGCCGAAGGAGCGGTGCAGCCGGGCGAACAGCGGCTTGTAGAGGCGGGCCCGCTCGTGCAGGCCCGACGAGTACGACATCGGGTTCTTCGGCCGCTGCCGGACGTAGGCGGGCAGCAGGTCGGCGAAGGCCTGCCGGACGATCCACTTCTCCTGCCCGTCGCGCAGCTTGAGGTCCAGCGGCAGCCGCATGGCCAGCTCGACGACGCTGAGGTCGAGGAACGGCACCCGGGCCTCCACCCCGTGCGCCATGCTGGCCCGGTCCACCCGTTGCAGCTCGGTCCGGCACAGGTTGCGGATCTTGTGCAGGAACAGCCGGCGGGACCGCTCCGGCCCGACCTGGTGGTACATCGGATAGCCGCCGAACAGCTCGTCGGAGCCGTCGCCGGTGAGCACCACCCGTACGCCCAGCTCGCGCAGCCGCCGGAAGATCGGCACCGAGACGACAGCGTTGATGATGTCGCCGTACTCGGTCAGCTCGGAGACCCGGATCGCCTCACGTACGTCGGCCAGCCGGATGTCACGCGGGCGCAGCTCGATCACCTCGTGCGGCACGCCGAGGTCGGCGGCGAGCCGCCGGGCGTACGCGACGTCGGGGCTCTCCGGCACGCCGATGGTGACCGCCACGCAGTCCGGGTGCAGTTCGCGGGCGTGCAGCAGCGCCAGCGAGCTGTCCAGGCCGCCGGAGAGCACCACGCCGACGGTGAGGTCGGTGTCCAGCCGGGCCCGCATCGCGTCGGTGAGCGCGACGCGGACCAGCAGGGCCGCCTCGTCCGGGTCGTCGATCACCGGCAGGCCGTCGCCGAGGGTGAGCAGGTCGACGTGCGGGCGCGGCCGGACCGGTTCGCCGGGCTCGACCCAGCCGTGGTGCCCGGGCGCCACCTCGCCGATCGGCGCGCCGTGCCCGACGAGCGCCTTGACCTCGGAGGCGAGGTGCAGGCAGCCGGGCAGGCGGGACCAGTACAGCGGCTTGACCCCGAGCGGGTCCCGGGCCAGGTACGCCCGCCCGCTGTCCCGCTCGACGATCACGAACGCGTACTCCCCGCGCAGCCGGCGTACCGCGTTCTCGCCCCACTGGCGGAACGCGGTCAGCACGACCTCGGTGTCGCCGGTGGTGCGGAACTCGTGCCCGAGCCGGGTCAGCTCGGCGCGCAGCTCGTGGTGGTTGAAGATCTCGCCGTTGTAGCAGAGCAGGTGCCGCTCGTCCGGCGACATCCACGGCTGGACGGACCGTTCCCGGTCCACGATCTTCAGCCGCCGTACGCCGGCCAGCAGGCCGTTCTCCTGGCGGGTCTCGGTGACCTCACCGCGCGACGCGAGCGCGGTGAGCATCCGGCGGAACGTGGCCGGGTCGGCCTCGGGGCCGATGCTGAGCGCGATGCCGCACACCGGGTCACACCCCCATCTCGGCCTCGTACGCCCGCCGGTAGCGGCGGCGGGCGTCCGGGGCGAGACACACGTGCCAGGCCTGTCCCTCGTCGACCACGTTCACCTCGCCGGCGTCCTGACGGGCCAGGAGTAACCCGGCGAGGACCGAACGGGCGCCGAAGCGCTCGTACCATTCCAGCTCGACATCGGCGGCCCAGCCGAGGCAGTGTCCGCTGGGCACCATCGCGGCGTACCCCAGGCGGCGCAGCCGGTACTGGTGCTCGGCGCTGCGGGCCAGGCTGGTCACCCAGAGCGGCGGCGTGCCGTCCGGCGCGACGGCCGCGAACTCCCGGGCCAGGTCGTTGAGGAACGCGATCATCTCGCGGCGGGCCCGGCGGAACAGCAGACCGGCGGTACGCGGGGTGGCGGCCGGAAGCAACCGGCGGCGCGCCGCGCGCAGGCCCCGGCCCACGACCGTGGCGGGCTGCTCCTGATAGCGGAACTCGATCAGCCCGCGCCGGCGCAGCCACTCCAGGTCGACGAGTTCGGCGCTGGTGCGGACCTGGTCGTCGGTGAGGAACGTCGGGGCGTCCCGCCACCAGAGCACGTCGACGCGGGAGAGCAGGTAGATGCGCACCAGCGCGGTGAGGTCCTGCGCCGAGCTGCGCGCGTTGGGCTGGTAGCGGGCCATCTCCAGCAGCAGCGTCTCCCGGGCCCCGATCAGCCCCTGGGGCGTGGCGTCGAGGACGGCGGCGATGGCGGGTTCGCGCAGCCGCTGGTCGAGCAGCACCTGGCGGGCGGTGGCCGACGGCGCGTCGGCGAGCGCGCCCACCTCGACCAGGAGGTCCGCCACCGCCGCCCGGTACGCGGACAGGTCCGGGACGGCGTCGCCGCGCCGGCCGGCTGCGGGCACCCGGCGGGCGGGAGCGGTGGGTGCGGCGGCGGGACCGGGCTGGCGACCGGGGCTGCGGCTGGGCACTCGCATGGTCTCCGTCCCCTCTCGGTCGGGACACGGCGTGATTGGGCCTGCGCACACCGTAAAGACCGGAGAAGGCGCGATTCCTCCCATCTCCTCCGAAGTGCCCGATCAGGTGGCGGACGGCGACACCAGGGCCTGCACCTCCTCGTATCCGGGCGGCGCCGGCAGGCCCGCGTCGCGCCCGGCGCCGATCGCGTCGGTCAGGTGCAGCGCGGCACCGAGCGCGGCCCGGAACAGCAGCGATCCGGTGCTGACCCGGGCCACGCCGAGCCGCCCGAGGGCTGCGAGGTCCGGGCCGCCCGGCCGGTACAGCACGTTCAGCGGCAACCCCGCCTCGGCGGCGAGCAGGCCGACCAGGTCGTCCGGCGCGCCGGGCACGAACAGGCAGTCGGCACCGGCGGCCCGGAACGCCGCCGCCCGCCGCCGTGCCTCGTCCAGCGGCGCCGGCACGCCCAGCCACCAGGCGTCGGTGCGGGCGTTGACGACCATCCGCGGCACCGCCGCGCGGACCGCAGCGATCACGGCGGCGACGTGGTCCGCCGGGGCCAGTCGCCCGTCCGGGCGCCCGTCCTCCAGGTTCACGCCGACCACCCCGAGCGCGGCCAGCTCGCCCACGAACCCGGCGACCTGCGCCGGGTCGTCGTGGAAGCCGTCCTCGACGTCCACCGTGAGCAGCGTCGGCAGGTCCCGCAGCCGGTACGCCAGCTCCAGCGTCTCGGCGCGGGTCGCCCTGACGGCGTCCGGTCGGCCGGCGGCCGCCGCCACGCCCAGGCTGGTGGTGCCGATCGCCTGATGCCCCCTGGCGGCGAGCGCCGCGGCGGAGGCGTGGTCCCAGGCGTTCGGCAGGAGCAGCGGTTCGCCGGGCCGGTGCAGGTCACGGAATGCGCGGTACCGGTCGGTCATCGGAGGATCACCTCGAGTGGGGTCGGCGGGACGTCAGGGGCAGGGCCGGCGGGACGGCAGCGGCGGCGCAGCACGCCGACCACGCCGGCGGCCAGGGCGAGCGCGTGCCGCTGCCCGGGGCAGCCGCGGGGTCCGGCGCCGAACGTCAGCGCGGCGTTCGCCCGGCCGGCGCGGAAACGGTCCGGCTCCGGAAAGACCGCCGGGTCGCGGTTGGCGGCGTCGAACCGCAGCAGCAGCCGCTCCCCCACGCGCACCGGCTGGCCGCCCAGGGTCAGCGGGTCGGCGGCGACCCGGCGGGTGACCCGTACCGGCGGGTCGAGGCGCAGCACCTCGGCGAGCAGCACGTCGGTCTCGAGCCCGTCCGGCGCGTCGAGCCCGTGCCGGACGGCGGCCACGATCAGCCCGGCGGTGGCGTCGGCGGCCTGCACCAGCAGCCCGAGCCGGTTCGCTGTCACCTCGGCCGGAGCGGGCGGCGACATGGCCAGCAGCGCCGCCACCGCCCGGTCCGCCCGCCGCACCGCCGCCGGGCCGGCGCCCGGGTGGTAGGCGGCGGCCACCGCCGTCACCTCCGCTACGGCCGCCGCCGGGTCGGCCAGCCCGAGCCGCTCCGCCAGCACCACAAGGGGTACGCGCCGAGCCAGGTCACCGGTCACGTCCACCCGGTCGCCGCCGTTGTCCGCGCTCGCGGCGCGGTCGAGGATCCGCCCGGTCAGCCGTTCCGCGATCACGCGCAGTTCCCGTGGGTCGAGCGTGTCGAGCGCCGCCACCCCGACGGCTCGCCGCGCGGCATGGCGGTCCGGCGGGCTGAACCGGCTCACCGAGGCGCGCAGCCATGCCAGGCCACCCTCCGGCGCCTCCTCGGCGGGCGGCACCACGCAGCGGGGATCGGTCAGGACGGAGACGACGTCCGCGTACCGGGTGACCACCCAGCCGCCGTCGTCCGAGGTCGGCGGCCCGCAGGGCGGCGTGCCCGGAGCAGCCGTGATCGTCGGTGAATCCATCACCGGACCGTAGGGCGCCGACAGTTCGGCCCGGACCGAACGATCCGGCCGGGCACACCCGGCGGTCAGTCGCGGGCGGGACCGGTGCCGCGGGGCACGGGCGGGTCAGGCGCGCGCCGGGCCGGTGTCGCGGGTGGCGGGCGCGGCCAGCAGCACCGGGTCGAGCCCGAGCGCCTCGGCCAGCGCGTCCCGCCCCGCCGGGGTGACCCGTACCGCCCGGCCGTTGCCGCGCGCGGTCCAGCCGAGGTCGAGGAAGCGCCCGCACAGCGCCGCCCCGACCGCGCCGGCCAGGTGCGGGCGCCGTTCGGTCCAGTCCAGGCAGTCGCGGACGAGCGGCCGCCGGGTGCCGCGCAGTGGTTCGACGGGTACGCCGAGACGGTCCAGCCAGCTCATGCCGGCCTCGGTCAGCGCGAGGCCGCCGGTGCGGTCGAGCACGCCACGGTCGAGCAGGGCGTCGTGCAGCAGCACGCCGAGCCGCCCGGCCAGGTGGTCGTAGCAGGTGCGCGCGTACGCCAGGGCGGCACCGGCCGACGCGGCGCGCAACGTGCGGGGCGGGGCCGCCGGTGCGGGCGCCCGCGCGGCCAGGTCCTCGACGAGCTGGGCGACGCCCGGGTCGGCGAGGCGGACGTACCGGTGGCGGCCCTGCCGCTCCTCGACCACCAGACCGCCCGCCACCAGCCGGGTGAGGTGGCCGCTCGCGGTGGACGCGGCCACCCCGGCGGCGCGGGCCAGCTCCCCGGCGGTCCAGGCGCGGCCGTCGAGCAGGGCCAGACAGAAGCCGGCCCGGGTGGGGTCGGCGAGCAGCGCGGCGAACCCGGCGAGTCCGCGTCCGTCGGCACCGGTGGTCATCGGCCCATGCTGACACGGGCACGGTTCGGGCCGCGCCGAACGGTCCGGGGGTTGGGGTCAGATCGCGGTTCCGGGTGGGGACTTCAGGAGGGATGCCGCTTCGGCCGGGTAGCCGCCACGACCCGACCGCAGGGCGATGGCCGCCAGACGAATCAGGTCGATGTTGACGCCGGCAGCACCACTCGGGTCATGCACCTGCAGGCGCACCTCCACACTCACCGCCGTCTCGGCCCAGCCCTGCGCTTCGATGTTGAGGTGGGCGATCTTGTGGGATCGCAGGTGCGGCATGTACGCGAGGGGCGCCATCTGGACCTTGCCGGACGACCCCAGGGCGTTCAGCTTGGACTGCTTCTTGGTGTTCGGGTTCTCGACCAGGTTGCGGAAGTCTTCGGTCCCGCCCAGATTGACCTGGTAGGAGCTGCCCAGGGTGAGGCCGCGCTCCTCGATCAGCCGCAGTAGTGCGTGGTGCAGCACGGAGGTGCCGAACTGGCTGGCCAGGTCGTCGCCGAGCAACGGCACACGGGCTTCCTCGAAACGTGCCAGTAGTGACTCGTGCCTGGCCACCGGATCCGACGTGGTGTTCACGAACGCGACTCCCGCTGTCAGAGCCGCCTCGGCGTAAGCCCGAGCCGTGTCCGGCCGGCCGCTCGGAGCGGAGTAGAGCAGCACCTCCGCCCCTTCCAGCGCGTGCGCCACCCGTTCGACTTCCGTCGAGTCCACCAGGCCACGCCGCACCGTCACGCCGGCGGGCGGAAGTTCGGTGTCGAGGCGCGGGAAGTTGTTGGGCGGCATGAATATCGCCTCGTGGAGATCCTTGCCCACCTTTCGGTCGGACATGGCGAAAGCGGCGACGACGTCGATGTCGCTGACGCCCAGTCCCGCGATCTCTGGCCGGTGGAGCCCTACCAGGCTGCCGGTGTTGCGGTAGAAGGCGATGCCCTGCACCAACGCCGACGTGTTGTTGCCCACACCGACGACCGCCAATCGAACACTGTCGATCATGGGGCGAAGAGTACCCGGATCTGCCCAGGCCGGGGGTCCCGGTCAGCGGAACCGACGCCCACCAGCGCCGGGTATGACCTCTCGGTCAGCCGCCGGAACGCGGGCAGGCGGCGGTCAGTTCGCTGACCGTGCGGGTGTCGCCGTCGTAGCTGCGCGCCGCCACGAACGCCCCGGCCGGCGGGTGCGCCCCGGCGACCGCCCGGGCGCGCCGCCGGTCCGCCGCGCCGAACCGCAGCGCCAGGCTCAGGTGCGGCACCCACCGGCCGGGCTGGTGCCACGAGTGCCCGCCGGACGCCTCGGCTAGCACGTCCCAGACCGCGCCGTGCAGCGCGACGAGCTGCGGCGTCGGATGGACCAGCCACACCAGTGGCGCGCTGCCGTCGAGCACCTCCACCCGGCCCAGCCGCACCGGCAGCGGCAGCGCCGCGTCACAGAGGTCGGCCAGTCGCTGCTCGGCGCCGGGCGGGAACTCCTCGACGGAGGCGAGCGTCAGGTGCGGCCGGTTCGTCGGGTGCGTGTTGCGGGCCAGGCTGGGCAGCCCGGCGGCGGCGAGCCGGTCCCAGGCAGCGCGAACCGCCGCTTCCAGTTCGGATGAGCAGAGCAGTTCGACCGTCCGCACGTGATCAGGCTAGCCGCCGGCAGCGTGCCACGACGTCCCGTACCTCAGAGCCAGCCGGCCTCGCGGGCGAGCCGTACCGCTTCGGCCCGGTTCGCGGCGCCGAGCTTCTGCACGCAGGCGCTCAGGTGGTTGCGGACCGTCCCGGCGGCCAGGTGGGTACGCCGGGCGATCACCGCGACCGGGGTGCCCAGCTCAGCCAGGCGCAGCGTCTCCAGCTCGCGCGGCGTCAACGGGCACTCGGGCAGGGTGAGCGCGTCGGCCGCGAGCGCCGGATCGACGTACCGGGCGCCGGAGTGCACGCGGCGGATCACGTCGGCCAGCGCGCCGCCGGGAGCGCCCTTGGCGAGGAAGCCGCGCACTCCGGCGGCCAGCGCCGGCCGGAGCTGGGCGGGGCGGCCGTGTCCGGTGAGGATCACCGGGGCGCAGCCGGGCAGCGCCCGGGTCAGCTCGGCGGCGACCTCGACCCCGCCGGGCGCCGGCATCTCCAGGTCGAGCACCGCGACGTCCGGGCGGTGAGCCAGCGCCGCGTCCAGGGCCGCGCGCCCGTCGCCCGCGTGCGCCACCACCTCGATGTCCGGCTCCAGGTCGAGCAGCGCGGCGAGGGCGAGCCGGATCAGCTCCTCGTCGTCGGCCAGCAGCACCCGGATCATCGCGCCACCGGCACGGTCGCGACCAGGCTGAACACGCCGTCGGCGGCGTCCGCCCGGACCCGGCCGCCGACCGGGGCGAGCCGGTCGGACAGGCCGCGCAGGCCGCCGCTGAGCCGGTCCGGGCCGTCGCCGTCACGCACGCCGTCGTTGCGTACGGTCAGCGTCACCGCCGTGTCCTCCCGGGTGATCTCGATCCGGCACCAGCCGGCCCGGCTGTGCCGCAGCACGTTCGTCCCGGCTTCACGCAGCACCGCGGCCAGGTCGGCGGCGACCGGACCGGGCACGTCGCCGGACGGCGGGACCACAGTCGTGCGTACGCCGCTGGAGCGCAGCACCTCCCCCACCGCGGCGGCCTGCTCGGCCAGGTCGACGGCGCGGTAGCCGTGCACCGCCGCGCGTACCCGGGTCAGCGCCGTTGCGGCGAGCCGCCGGGCCTGCGCCGCCTCCCGCGCGGCCCGGTCCGGGTCGGTCGGCGCCAGCCGCTCGGCCAGCTCGGCCTTCAGCGCGATCACCGTCAGGTCGTGGCCGAGCAGGTCGTGCACGTCCCGGGCGAAGCGCAGCCGTTCCTCGGCGGCGGCGAGCCGTGCCTGGGCGGCCTGCCCCTGCCGGGCCTCGACCAGCAGGTCCCAGAACCAGACCTGGACCCAGGTGAGCGCGGCTGTCCCGGCCCCCACCAGGCCGGTGACCAGCAGCGCCGTGGTCAGCGGGCCATCGGTCCACCAGGTGACGGCCGCGGACGCCGCGAGGACGCCGGCCGCCGCCACCGCCGCCACGACGGGCCGGAACAGCAGCGGCGTCATGCCGACCAGCGACGCGCCGAGCCACGCCCAGGTGGGCCAGGAGCCGGCCGCGACCGGGCCGAGCAGCGGCAGGCTGAGCAGCGCCGCCACGGTCAGCGCGGCGTGCCGGCGGCGGCGCGCCGGCACGGGCAGCCACGGCGTGACGGCGGCGTGCAGCACCGCGACCTGGGCGGCGGCGAACACGAGCAGCCCGGCGGCGCCGAGCGCGACGCGTGCCGGGTCGGGTTCGCGGGCCAGTCCGACCGCTGGCAGCAGCACCGTCGTCCACACGTTCGTGGCCAGCGACAGCAGCGTGACCCGCCGGGCCCGGCGCAGCCGGTGGTCCGCCGGATCGACGCTCATGCCCGCTGATCCTAGGGCGTGCACCGGTCCGCCCACTCCTGAGAAACGTCACGGCCGGGCCGTGCGATCCGCACGGTTTCCCGATGACTGACGCGCCTTCTCCGGTGCGCCCGGCGGCGGCAGGGTCGGGGCATGACGGAGATGACTGTGGTCGTACCCCGGCGGTGGGCCGGGTGGGCGCGGACGCGGCACCTGGCCGCGATGGTGGTGGCGATGCTGCTGGTGGCGCTGCGGCACCGGCACACGTCCGCGGCGCCGCCCCGCCGACACCCGGTCGCGGCAGCCGTGGCGCGCGGGTGGCCGGCCGGGCTGGCGCTGCTCATGACCGTGGACATGTGGTTCGCGCCGACCGTCTTCGCGCCGTGGACGCTGCTGGTCCTGCCGGCCGGCTACCTGCTGATCGGCACCTGGCGGCGGCAGTGGGGCGACCGGCGCGCGCTGGCCGCGCAGCTCGCCGGGGCGGCCGGGTGGGGCGGCCTGGCGGTCGTGGCGATGGTCGCCTCCGCCGACGTCGCCGGGGTGCTCGTCGGGGTGGGCTGGCTCGTCCACGCCGCCTGGGACGCCTGGTACCACCGCACCGGCGCGGTGGTTCCGCGCGGGTACGCGCTGTGGTGCGCGGTGTTCGACGTCGCGGTCGGTTTCACCACGTTGCTGGCCGTCCTGTCCCGGTGATCCGGCGGGGGCACGGGGCCACGCCGGACCACCCGGAGGGGACGGCACGCAGGTGGCGCGGCGAACGTTTGGCCCGGTCGCCGCGACCGCCGCGCGGCGGTGATGAAAAACTTGTCGCATGACCGCCGCACCGACCCCGACCGACCCCGCCATTCCCGCCGACGCCGAGGACGCCACCGCCTTCGCGGATCTCGGGCTGCGCACCGAGTTGCTGGGCGCGCTGGCCGCGCTCGGCTACGAGGAACCCACCCCGATCCAGCGGGAGGCGATCCCCCCGCTGCTGGCCGGGCAGGATCTGCTGGGACAGGCGGCGACCGGTACGGGCAAGACCGCCGCGTTCGCGCTGCCGCTGCTGCAGCGGATGCCGGTGGGACGGCCGGACGGCGACCCGGTGTCGCTGGTGCTGGTGCCCACCCGTGAGCTGGCCGTGCAGGTCTCCGAGGCGTTCCACCGCTACGGCAAGGACCTGGGCGCCCGGGTGCTGCCGATCTACGGCGGGCAGCCGATCGGCCGGCAGCTGCGCGCGCTCGACCACGGGGTCGACGTGGTGGTCGCGACGCCGGGCCGGGCCCTGGACCACATCGCCCGGGGCACGCTGCGGCTGGGCGCGCTGGCCACGGTGGTGCTGGACGAGGCGGACGAGATGCTCGACATGGGCTTCGCCGAGGACATCGAGGCGATCCTGGAGCACGCGCCGGCCGGCCGGCAGACGGTGCTGTTCTCGGCCACCATGCCGGCCCGCATCGACGGGCTGGCCCGGCAGCACCTGACCGATCCGGTCCGGATCCAGATCGAGCGGGAGCGGCCGGTCGCCGGGGAGGCGCCCCGGGTGCGGCAGAGCGCGTACATCGTGGCCCGGGGGCACAAGCCGGCCGCGCTGGGCCGGGTGCTGGACGTGGAGTCGCCGACCGCGGCGATCGTGTTCTGCCGCAGCCGCGAGGAGGTCGACCGGCTCACCGAGACGATGAACGGCCGGGGCTACCGGGCCGAGGCGCTGCACGGCGGGATGAGCCAGGAGCAGCGGGACCGGGTGATGGGCCGGCTGCGCGCCGGTACGGCGGACCTGCTGGTCGCCACCGACGTAGCCGCCCGGGGGCTGGACGTCGAGCAGCTCACCCACGTGGTCAACTACGACGTCCCGTCGGCGCCGGAGTCGTACGTGCACCGGATCGGCCGGGTCGGCCGGGCCGGGCGGGAGGGTGTGGCGATCACGCTCGCCGAGCCGCGCGAGCACCGGATGCTCAAGACCATCGAGCGGGTCACCGGCCAGCGGATCACCATCGACAAGATCCCCACGGTGGCGGACATGCGCACCCGGCGGCTGGAGCTGACCCAGGGCGCGCTGCGGGAGAGCCTGCTGGAGGACGACCTCGACCCGTACCGGGTGATCGTCGAGTCGCTGACCGACGAGTTCGACCTGGTCGAGGTGGCGCTGGCGGCGGTGAAGCTGGCGCACGAGGCGACGTCGCCGGGCTCGGACGACGAGGAGGAGATCCCGCAGGTTCCGGTCCGCGGCCCGCGCGAGGGCCGCCCGGAGACCGGTGGGCGGGGCGAGCGCCGGGGGCCGGGCCGTCCGCGTACCGGGGGGACCACCCAGGTCTTCATCGGGCTGGGCCGGCGCGCCGGGGTACGGCCGCAGGACCTGGTCGGCGCGATCACCGGGGAGACCCGGATCAGTGGCCGGGACATCGGCTCGATCGAGATCGCCGACCGGTTCTCGCTGGTCGAGGTGCCGCAGGCGGTGGCCGACGAGATCATCTCAGGGCTGCGGGGCACCACGATCAAGGGCCGTAAGGCGACCGTACGCCGGGACCGGGACGGCGACGGTTCCGGTGAGCGCCGCGACCGGGGTTACGAGCGGCGCGACCGGCGCTGAGCGCGGGCGGACACGGCGTCGCCCCGGCCACCGTGCGTACGGTGGCCGGGGCGACGGCCGTCAGGCCGCGGCGAGCGCCGGGCCGTCCAGCGCCTGCGTGTCGATCTCGGCCGGGCGCAGCGCCAGCGCGAGCACGTCCGCCACGTCGGACAGCGTGTGCACGGTCAGCGCCTCCCGCACCTGCGCCGGCAGGTCGTCCAGGTCCGGCTCGTTGCGCTTCGGGATGATCACCTCGGTGAGACCGGCCCGGTGCGCGGCGAGCAGCTTCTGCTTCACCCCGCCGATCGGCAGCACCCGGCCGGAGAGCGTCACCTCGCCGGTCATCCCGAACTCGGGCCGCACCGGACGCCCGGTCACCAGTGAGGCCAGCGCGGTCACCATGGTGATGCCGGCGCTCGGGCCGTCCTTCGGTACCGCGCCCGCCGGGACGTGCAGGTGGATCCGCCGCCCGGCCAGCGCGTTCGGGTCCAGCCCGTAGCGCCGCCCGTTCGACCGCAGGTACGACCACGCGATGTGCGCGGACTCCTTCATCACGTCGCCGAGCTGCCCGGTGAGCGTCAGCCCGGGCTCGCCCTCCATGGTGGTGGCCTCGATGAACAGCACGTCGCCACCGGCGCCGGTGACGGCCAGGCCGGTCGCCACGCCGGGCACGGCGGTCCGCTCGGCCGACTCCGGGGTGAACTTCGGCCGGCCCAGGTAGCGGGCCAGGTTCCCGGCGTCCACGTGTACCGGCGCGGCGTCCGTGGCGAGCGCGACGGCGACCTTGCGCAGGATCTTCGCCAGGGCCCGTTCGAGCTGCCGGACACCGGCCTCCCGGGTGTACTCGCCCGCGATCAGCGCCAGCGCGTCGTCGGCGACGCTCACCTCCTCGCCGGTCAGCCCGGCCCGCTCCCGCTGCCGGGGCAGCAGGTGGTCGCGGGCGATGGCCACCTTCTCGTCCTCGGTGTAGCCGTCCAGCGCGACCAGCTCCATCCGGTCCAGCAGCGGGCCGGGGATCGCCTCCACCACGTTGGCGGTGGCGAGGAACAGCACGTCGGACAGGTCGAGGTCGACCTCCAGGTAGTGGTCGCGGAACGTGTGGTTCTGCGCCGGGTCGAGCACCTCCAGCAGAGCCGCCGCCGGGTCGCCGGAGTAGCCGGCGGCCAGCTTGTCGACCTCGTCGAGCAGCACGACCGGGTTCATCGAGCCGGCCTCGCGCAGCGCCCGCACGATCCGGCCGGGCAGCGCGCCGACGTAGGTGCGCCGGTGGCCGCGGATCTCCGCCTCGTCCCGGACACCGCCGAGGGAGACGCGGACGAAGTTGCGGCCCAGCGCCCGGGCGACCGACTCGCCGAGGCTGGTCTTGCCGACACCGGGCGGGCCGGCCAGGGCCAGCACCGCGCCGGAGCCGCGTCCGCCGACCACGCCGAGGTTGCGCTCCGCGCGCCGGTTGCGCACCGCGAGGTACTCCAGGATGCGGTCCTTCACGTCGGCCAGGCCGGCGTGGTCGGCGTCGAGCACGGCCCGCGCCGCGGCCAGGTCCGTGTTGTCAGCGGTACGCGTGCTCCACGGCATCTCCAGCACGGTGTCCAGCCAGGTACGGATCCAGCCCGCCTCGGGTGAGGCGTCACTGGCCCGTTCCAGCTTGCCGACCTCGCGCAGCGCCGCCTCGCGTACCTTCTCCGGCAGGTCGGCGGACTCCACCCGGGAGCGGTAGTCGGCGGAGCCGTCGGGCTCGTCCTCGCCGAGTTCCTTGCGGATCGCGGCGAGCTGCTGGCGGAGCAGGAACTCGCGCTGGGACTTCTCCAGCCCTTCGCGCACGTCGCTGTTGATCTGCTCGGTGACCTCCTGCTCGGCCAGGTGCTCCTTCACCCAGCCGACCAGCAGCTCCAGCCGGGCGGTGACGTCCGGCGCGGCGAGCAGCTCGGTCTTCTGCGCCAGGCTGAGCCAGGGCGCGTAGCCGGCCGAGTCGGCCAGCTCGGACAGGTCCGTCATCCGCTCCATCGCGTCGATCACCTGCCAGGCGCCGCGCTGCTGGAGCACCGAGGTCATGAGCGCGCGGTACTCGCGGGCGAGTTCCCGGGCGCGGCCCGCCGGGGCGGGCTCGTCGAGCGTCGCGGCCTCGACCCAGAGCGCGGCGCCGGGACCGGGCACGCCGGAGCCGATACGGGCCCGGACGAGACCGCGGATCACGGCGGCCGGCTCGCCGGTGGGCAGCCGGCCCACCTTCTCGATCGTGGCGACCACGCCGACGGAGCCGTACTCGCCGTCAAGGCGGGGCACGGCCAGGAGTTCCTTGTCGCCGGTGGCGCGGGCCGCGTCGACGGCGGCCTGGGTGGTCGGGTCGAGGGTGACCGGGATGACCATCCCGGGCAGCAGGACGGTGTCGGTCAGGGGAAGTACCGGAAGAGTTGCCATCGGACACCTGCCATCACGTTGGTTGAGCGTGTCTGGCTCAAGTAACAAAAGGTGTCCCTTGTTCCGGGTTGTGACCCACGCCACTGTCCGGCCTTCCCGACGCCTGTTCGCGCACCGGTCCTCTATTGGCCGCGACGCTTACCTGGCACGACCCGCCGAATGCAAAGAGGCGGGTATTGTTGCGAAATTACCGTGAGGTAAGTCAGACTCTTAGCACACCCCGCCCGACACAGGGAGTAATGGCGATGGCAAGGAAAGTAATCACCGTTCTGACCGACGACCTCGACGGCGGAAAGGCCGATCGGACCGTCGAGTTCAGCCTGGACGGCGTGGCGTACACGATCGACGTGTCCGACGAGAACGCGGGCGTTCTGCGCAAGGCGCTGGACCCGTACATCAGCGCTGGCAGGCGGATCGGCCGCGGCGCCACCGAGGTCGCCCGCGCCACCCGGCGCGCGGGCCGGCCGAGCACCTCGGGAATGGACCGCGAGCAGAACCGCGCCATCCGCGAATGGGCAGCCAAGAACGGGTACGAGATTTCCGAGCGCGGGCGCATCCCGGTGTCGGTCGTCGAGGCGTACAAGAACCGCTGAGCGCTAAACACTCACCGTCGGGTATCCCAGGGTCACGCTGAGAAATCGCAGCGCCCGGCCGGCCTTTTGTGTTGTCGGTGACTTTCATCGGGCTGGAGTCCGACGGCACGAAACTTCTTCCCGGAACGATTCCCACGCTCCCCTGCCGGACCCGCCTCGCGTACCCACCACGCGGACACGACACGGCCGCGGCCACCCGGACGGTTCCCGGGCGGCCGCGGCCGTCGCGTGTCCTCAGTTGACCCGGATGCGCACCACGTCGATGGCGGGAGTCTGGTTCGCCCGCTCCATCATCGGGATGCGGTGCGAGCCGTCACCGGCCCAGACCGCACACTGCGCCACGCCCGACTGCGCCAGGCCCGGGATCTGGATCAGCACGTCGTCCGGCTGGTTGCCGCCGCGGCCGTCCTCGGTGGCGACGAAGAACGCCGGCACGTCCTGCGGGTTCGGGGGCTGCCGGGTGCTGCCGAGCATCCGGCAGGCGGTGTGGAAGTGGCCGCGCACCAGGCCCTGACCGTTGAGCAGCGAGCTCTCCAGGTAGTAGCCGCCCTGCCCGGCCGCGAGGAAGCGGTCCCGCACCAGGTTCTTGGTGGTCACCCGGAGCGTGAACGGCTGGTTGCGCCGCACCTGGTTCGGGAACTGCGTGATCAGCAGCGACGGATTGTTCGCCGCGGCGCCCACCTCACCGAACGCGGTGCTGACGCACCGGTTGCCGTTCTGGAAGCCGTCGTGCCCCTGCAGCTGGCTGCCGGAGCAGTCCTTGGCGAGCACGTTCAGCCCGTTGCCGCCACCGTTGTTCTGGCCGCCGCCGTTGTTGTTCCCGCCGCCGTTGTTGTTCCCGCCGCCGTTGTTGTTCCCGCCGCCGTTGTTGTTCCCGCCGCCGTTGTTGTTCCCGCCGCCGTTGTTCCCGCCGTTCTGACCCCCGTTCTGACCGCCGTTGTTGTTGCCGCCGTTCTGACCCCCGCCGTTGCCCGGGACGTCGGTCAACGCGCACCGGGCGAACTGGTCCAGCCCCTGCGGGCGCTGGCCGAACCGGCCGATGGCGGTGGCGATCCGGTTGAGCGCCGCGGTCCGCTTGTCCGCGAGCGGACCCAGGATCGCGTTGTTGATGAACTCGCCGCCGTTGCGGCCCTCCGCCGCGAGCCGCCGGTTCGCCTCAGCGATCTGGGACGTCAGCGCCGCCAGCTCGCGATCCACCTCGGCACGGGCCCGGCCGGGCACCTGCGGCAGCCGACCCCGGACGTCCGGGCAGGTCACGGTCGGAGTGCCGGCGCCGGCGCCACCCGCGGTCGTCTGCTGGCACTCGGCCGGCGACATCTGGCCGTCGCCCCAGTGGTTACGGACCCAGCGGCCGTTCTGCCAGGTACGGGTGCTGCTGCCCTGGCCGTCCGGGGCGGTCGCCCCCGGGCTGGCGGGCACACAGGACGCCGAGGCGGCGCGCGTGGTCGTCCGCCGGTCCTGGGCGGACGAGATCTGGGTGACGGCCACGATGCCGCCGAAGACCGCGAGCGTGCCGACCACTGCCAGCACCCGCTTGCTCCGCGCGTTACCGGATGACCGGCGCGCCCGTGTGGACCTG
The DNA here is from genome assembly GCF_017872985.1 of Micromonospora sp. HB375. Classification (NCBI taxonomy): domain Bacteria; kingdom Bacillati; phylum Actinomycetota; class Actinomycetes; order Micromonosporales; family Micromonosporaceae; genus Micromonospora; species Micromonospora sp. HB375. Next base: position 3,865,736 of record NZ_JAGGJO010000001.1, read on the forward strand.
CGCATCGAATTGCTCTCCTTCTCGATCCGGTAGTTGACTGGTGATCCCGGCGGACCGATGAATTCGGGGTGTGAGATCACTGCGACGCTCGGGTCGCGCGTCGATGGCCGACGATGCCCTTTCCGCATCGTCTCCGCGCCGTCCGGGCGCGGCGGGGAAGTCTGCGTCCATTCCCGATGAGGTACGGAGCGCCGTCGGCGAAGGTTCAACCGGAGATCGAAAAAAAATCGGGACGTGCCGGGCCGGGGTCGGCTCGGCGCCGCGGCCAGGAAGGGTTCAGTCCGCGCAGAGGTGGTCGAAGGCGAAGCCGCCGTCGAAGGAGTCCCGCCGGGCCGCGAGCGCGCGCACCCGACCGCGAAGCTCCTCCCGGTCCACCAGAGACGCCCCGGCGGCGTCGAGATCGCGCAGTCGCTCCCCCAGCGCCATCGCGGCCAGGTCCTCGGCGAGCCGGCCCGGGTCCACGCCGCAGGAGAATCCCCGCGACGTCAGCCGTACCCGCTCCAGCAGGCAGCCGCCGGGCCGCACCTCGACCCAGCACCAGCCCTCCGCCGGGCCGCCGGTCCAGCGCACGTGCAGCCCGCGCACGATCGGGTCGGCGATCCGGCCGGCCACGTACGCCTCGACCGCCTCGACCCGCGCGAGCGCCCCGAGGTCGTTCACCGGTCCACGCCGGCCGTCCGGGAGCCGGCCGATGATGTCCCGGAAGCCGACCGCGTCCCCGGCGTCCGGGTCGGTGCCCTCGGCGTAGGCCCGCGCGTCCAGGACGTACTCGACGAAGCGGCGGACGTGATCGGCGCCGCGCAGCGTCGGTGACTCGACCCGCAGCAGCGGCAGGCCGACGGCGGCGGACACCGCGTCGGTCAGCCGTTCCTCCCGGCGGGCGGGCGACCCGTCGGACGCGGGCGCGGTGAACCGCACCGCGAAGCGCGGCAGGCCGGTGTCGGCGGCGCCGACCACCAGGTCCAGCGGCGCCCGTCCGGCCGTGCTCCACTGGTTGCCGGTGACCCCCGGCGGACGGCCCTGCACCAGCTCGCCGAGCCGCCGGCCGGCGTACCCGACGTGCCCGTGGCGGGTCAGGCACGGCGTCGCGCCGGACGGGACCGGCCGCAGCCAGGAGGCGGTCACGCTGCCGGTGTTCGTCATCTCGCCCCGCCCCCCCGTCGTCCGGTCGACGCCCGAGTGTAGGGCGTCGGGCGTCCGCCCCGGCGGTGCGGTGGAGCACGCCGGGGCCCGCCGACCGGTGCGCAGCCGCGTCCGTGCCTCTAGGCTCTGCCCGTGCACAGCGGACGGACCCCGGAGCAGTTCACCAAACGCAGTCTCGTCGCCCTCTCCCACGCCATCGAGCGGGCCGCGCTCGCCGAGGCCGAGGACGGCCCGCTGATCGTGTTCGCCCTGTTCCAGCGGCTGCCGTACTTCGACCGGGAGCGCGAGGTCTACCGGCGCATCGCCGGCCGCGCCGCGGCGACGGTGGTGGCGATGGTCGGCGGCCCGCCGCCCGACCTGCCCGAGCGCACGTACGGCGTGACGCTCGACGAGGCGGAGGAGCTGGCCCGCGAGTGGAGCGTGGTGGTGCTGAGCCCCCGGTTCGGCGCCACCCTCGTGGCCCACGACCGCGCCGAGGCGACGCCCGCGCCGACGCTGGAAGCCGGCCGGCTCTTCGACGGCCGCTGGGGATTCCGCCGGGACGAGGCGCTGCACGAGGCCATCCGGCTGCGCGAACAACTCGCCGAGCGGCTGCCCGCCGAGGCGCGCACGGCGCTGGACGAGGCAATCGCCCGGGTGCGCGACATCCCGGCCGGACCGGGCGAGCCGCGCGCCGAGGCGGCGCTGCGGCTGCTGGCCCGCCGCGCCGACCGGGTCACGCCGCCGGTCCAGCCGGCCGAGGCGTTCCTCGACGAGCCGGGCCTGCGCCGGTGGGCCGGCATGGACGGGGTGACCGCCTCGGGCACGCTGCCGGTGGCGCTGGTCGGCCTGCGGGTGGACGAGCCGCCCGGCTCGCCGGAACGGTTCGGCCGGCGCAACGGCGCCCGGGAGGGCCATGCCGTGCTCGCCGCCGTCACCGGCGCGCTGCGCCCGGTCGACCGCGCGCTGCGGGTCGCCGAGAACGAGTACCAGCTCCTGCTGCCCGGGCTGGACGAGCCGGCCGCGCTCGAGGTGGTGCGCCGCCTGCACGACGCGATCGCCGCGCTCGCCAAGTCGTACCCGTTCCTGGTTTACACGATGCACGCGGCGGTCGGGGTGAGCACCCGGCGGCCGCTGCCCACCGCGGACCTACGCGCCGCCGTCGACTGGGCGGCCCGCAAGGGCCTGCCGGTGGCGGGCCTGCCGCCGGAGACGGCCGACGCCGCGACCGCGCCGGCCCGCTGATCCGCAGTACGAGGGGAGAACACGCCGTGCGGGTGGTGTCGCTGGTGCCGTCGCTGACCGAGGCGGTGGCGGCCACCCGCCCGGAGGTGCTGGTCGGGGCGACCGACTGGTGCACCCATCCGGCCGGGCTGGACGTCGCCCGGGTCGGCGGGACGAAGTATCCGGACCTGGACCGGGTGCTCGCCCTCAAGCCGGATCTGGTGCTGCTCAACGAGGAGGAGAACCGGCTGGCCGACGCCGAGGCGTTGCGCGCGGCCGGGGCGCCGGTGCGGGTCACGTTCCCGCGTACCGTGCCGGAGGCGCTCGACCAGCTCGGCGAGCTGGTGGTCGCGCTCGGCGCGCCGGCCGAGCCGCCGTGGCTGACGGCGGCCCGTCGCGCCTGGGCGGCCCTGGGCACGCCGGCGCGCGTCCGCACCGCTGTGGTGCCGGTGTGGCGGCGCCCGTGGGTGGTGCTCGGCCGGGACACGTTCGCCGGGGACGTGCTGGCCCGGCTCGGCGTGCTCAACGGCTGGGCCGGGGACGCGGAACGCTATCCCCGGCCCGCTCTCGACGAGCTGCGCGCCCGGTCACCGGAGCTGGTGGTGCTGCCCGACGAGCCGTACCGGTTCACCGCCGACGACGGGCCGGAGGCGTTCCCGGGGGTGCCGGCGGCGCTGGTGTCCGGCCGGCACCTCACCTGGTACGGCCCGTCGCTGGCCGAGGCCCCGGCGCTGCTCGCCGCCCAGCTCGCGAGCACCACCGCCTGACCGCGCCGGCACGCTCAGGCGACCGGAGTGGCGTGCACCGGGTCCAGCTCCATCAGCGTGGTGTCGTCCAGGTCGTACCCGATCGCGTTGTGCACGGCGACCACGCCCGCGACCTGTCCGGCCAGGCGGCCGGCGAGCTCGACGGCGCTGCGCCGGTCCAGCCGACCGTCCATGGTGACCTCGCCGCCGCGGACCTGCACCGTGACCAGGCCGTCGCGGACCGACAGCACCCGGCGCAGCACCTCGTGCACCACCTCCTCGCGGATCTCCGCGTCGGTACGCAGGTGCACCCGGAGCAGGTCACCACGGGTGACGATGCCGGACAGCCGGCCCAGGTCGTCCAGCACCGGCACCCGCTTGACCGCCTCGCGGTCCATCAGCCGGGCCGTCGCGGCCAGCGAGGCGCGCTCGTGGGTGGTGACCGCCGGTGCGGTCATCAGTTCCCCGGCCACCAGCGCGTCGGCCTTCTCCCGGGCGGTACGGCGCCGCCGCCCCTCGAACACCCGGCGCTCGTCCGGGTGACCGGCCCGCTCCACCTTGTGCAGCAGGTCCGCCTCGGAGATCACGCCGAGCACCCGGTGGAACGAGTCGACCACCGGCACGCCGCTGATCCGCTTACGCACCAGCACGTCGACGATCTCGCGGTACGGGGTCTGCTCCGTCACCGCCGCGACGTCCCTGGTCATCACGTCGGCCACCTGCCACGTCCTCATCACGACCTCCTCGTGCCGGGCCTTCACCTGCGACGATAGGCCGCCGCAAACGCCCTGGTCAGGGGCGGCGGACCGGCGGGGAGGGGCCGACCGGACCGGGTACGGACGGGACCAATGACCCGGTCATCAGGGCACCGGTCGGCCCTGCTCCGGGAGGCGGCGCGGCGGTGGAATGAATGTGCCACCGGGAAGCGCGGTGCGAGGCACAGGAAGGGACGTGGAGACCATGACCGCGACAATCGAGCGGACCCCCGCCGTCAAGCGGACCCCCGCCGCCACCACCGCTCCGGCGGCGCACATCGAGACCACCCGGCAGAAGGCCACCCGGTACGTGTGGGCCGGCCTGCGGCTCGCGCTGGGCTGGATCTTCCTCTGGGCCTTCCTCGACAAGATGTTCGGCCTCGGCCACGAGACTGCGGCGAAGAACGCCTGGATCAACGGCGGCAGCCCGACCAAGGGCTTCCTGGGCAACGCGGTCGAGGGCCCGTTCGCGGACCTCTACCGGAACATCGCCGGCGCGGCCTGGGCGGACACGCTGTTCATGCTCGGCCTGCTCGGCATCGGTGTCGCGCTGATGCTCGGCATCGGCATCCGGATCGCCGCCGTGGCCGGCGGACTGCTCCTGGTCCTGATGTGGACGGCCGTGCTGCCCCCGGCGAACAACCCCTTCATGGACGACCACCTCATCTACGCGGGCCTGTTGGCCGGTCTCGCCCTGGTGGGCGCCGGCAACACCCTCGGCCTCGGCCGGATCTGGGCGAAGCTCCCCCTGGTCCAGCGTCTCCCCTGGCTGAAGTGAACCAGCCCGCTGCGGGGCGGACGTCGCCGACAGGCGGCGCCCGCCCCCTTCTCGTGTCCCCGCCACGCCGGTGTGCGGGGACCGGCGCGTATCGGCCGGTCGCGATCCGGCAGGATCGACGGTGACCACACCGTCAGCACCGAGGAGACCGTTCATGGACAAGCCCCAGGTCGGCCCGATCGAGGGCGCGCCGCCCGCGGATCTGGTCGTCGAGGACATCACCGTCGGCGACGGCCCGGAGGCCCGCCCGGGCCAACTGGTGAGCGTGCACTACGTGGGCGTGGCCCACTCGAACGGCCGCGAGTTCGACGCCTCGTGGAACCGGGGTGAGACGTTCGAGTTCCCGCTCGGCGGCGGCCAGGTCATCGCCGGCTGGGACCAGGGCGTCGTCGGCATGAAGGTCGGCGGCCGGCGCAAGCTCACCATCCCGCCGCACCTGGGCTACGGCGCCCGCGGCGCCGGCGGCGTCATCAAGCCGAACGAGACGCTCGTCTTCGTGGTGGACCTGCTCGGCGTGCGCTGAGCGCAGCGCCGTTCACGTCGGGCCGTCGGCACTCGCGCCGGCGGCCCGACGTGTGCCCGGCGGCCCGCTCCCGTTCAGGCCGCGCACGCCACCATCTCGTGGGTGCGGCCGGACCGGTCGTGGGCACGACTCGGCACGTCCTGCGAGCGGTCGGAGCAGCGCACCGGGAGCACCCGGTGCAGGCCGGTCACCCGCAGCACCCGGGCCACCACCGGGTCCGGGTCGACGAGCACCAGCTCGCCACCGCGGGCCCGGACCCGCAGGTGGGTGGCGACGAGCGCGCGGACCCCGGCGGCGGACAGCAGCCGCACACCCGACAGGTCGACCCGCAGCACCGGCCGCGCCGGCGCGGCCCAGAGCGCGGCCCGGAACGCCGTCACGGTGGCGATGTCGATCTCGCCGACCGGACGCAGCTCGACCACGTGATCGTGCACGTCCATCGCCACGTGGAAGCGCTCAACGCTGTGTACCATGCGGCCAAACCTACCCGGCCCCACCGACATTTCCGGGCCTCGCGGCGGGGGTTCCGGGTACTGTCCGGGAACCGACCCCGAGCCGTCTCAGGGTCATCCCGCAGCCGCCGCGCCACGGGCGCGAAACGCCGTCGGGCACTGCCCTTCGCGACGCCGCCGGGCCACAATGAGCCGATGGCCGTCCCCCGCCCGCGTGCGCCCCTGCTGATCCGGCCGGTCCGCGAGCCGGCGACCGTGCCGCCGCCGCTGACCGGGCCCTGGGCGCCCGCCGACACCCGGCTCGACCGGGCCGACCTGCTGCCGTTGCCGGCCGGCGGGCACGGGCCGGAGGACGTGGTGGTCGACGCCGACGGCCGGGTGGTCAGCGGCGACGAGGACGGCCGGCTCTGGTGGTGGCCCGCCGACGCGCCGGCCGGCACCCGGCCCACGCTGCTGGCCGAGACCGGCGGACGGCCGCTGGGCATCGAACGGGACCCGGTCGACGGCGGGCTGCTCGTCTGCGACGCGTACCGGGGACTGCTGCGGGTCGACCCCGCCGGCGCGGTGCACGAGCTGACCGGGACCGCCCCGCCGGTGCACCTGGCCGACAACGCGGCGGTCGCGAGCGACGGCACCGTCTACTTCACCGACTCCTCCGACCGCTTCCCGCTGTCGCACTGGAAGCGGGACCTGCTGGAGCACCAGCCCAACGGGCGGGTGCTGGCCTACGACAGGCGCACCGGGCGCACCGACGTGGTGGCCGACGGGCTCTACTTCCCCAACGGGCTGGCGCTCACCCCGGACGAGTCGGCGCTGATGCTCGCCGAGACCGCCACCCACCGGCTGCTCCGGATCGACCTGCCGGGCGGGCGGGCCACGGTGCTGACCGACCTCCCGGCGTACCCGGACAACATCTCCGCGGTGGGTGACGGGACGTACTGGGTCGCGTTGCCCAGCCCCCGGCTGGCGGCGATGGAACGGCTGCTGCCGCATCCGCGCGTACGCCAGATCGTCGCGCTGCTGCCCGGCGCGGTGCAGCCCCGGCCGCGCCGTTACGGGCTGGTCGCGCTGGTCGACGGCGCGGGGCGGGTGCTGCGGACGCTGCACGGCCCGAGCGGGGCGTACCCGATGGTCACCGGCGTGCGGCAGCACGGCCGCCGGCTCTGGCTGGGCAGCCTGACCGCGGCCGGGGTGGCCCGCGTCGACCTGGACTGAGCACGGCACGGGGCCGGCCCGCGCGACGCGGGCCGGCCCCGGGGCCGTTCCTCCCCAGGTTCAGCCGCCGCTGTTGCTCCGCGACGGCGCCGGCGCCGGCGCCGACCCGCCGGCCACCGCGCCCGGGTGCGGCGTGGCGCTCTGCGTGGGCTTCAGCCCCGCCGGTACGGGCAGCGCGCTGCCCTTGGCGAACTCGTCCCAGCTGACGTTCCAGGCGGTGAAGCCGTTGCCCTGGTCGAGCTTCACCTCGGTGCCCCGCACTGTCACCAGGTCACCGACCTGCGTGACGCCCATGAGCCAGTCCGCGGCCGTGGCCGACACGTTCGTGCAGCCGTGCGAGGTGTTGGTGTAGCCCTGCTCCCCCTCCGACCACGGCGCGGAGTGGATGAACTCGCCGCCCCAGGTCAGCCGCTGGGCGTCGTCCACGTCGACCACGTAGCCGCCGTTGGGCTCACCCCGGGTGTCGAACGTGGTGTGCTCGTGCTTCTCCATGATCACCATGGTGCCGCTGGACGTCGGCGTGCTCTCCTTGCCGAGACTGACCGGGATCTTCTTGAGCACCTTGCCGTCCTCGTAGACGGTCATCTGCTTGGTCCCGTTGTCGATGTCGAGCGTCACCTGCCGGCCGACCTTGGCGGTCGCGACCCGGTCGGAGTCGCCGATCGCCTCCTTGCCGATGGGCAGCCCCTGCAACGCGCTGCGCACGCTGATCGTCGTGCCCGGCTTCCAGCGGTCCGGCGCCCGGTACTCGGCCTGCTTGCCGTCGGCCACCCACGACCAGGTGCCGGGCTGCGGCGGGTCGGTCTTCACGAACAGCCGGCGCTGCACGTCCGCGCGGGCCTCCTTCGGAATCGGCGGGTCGAATCCGAGCACCACCGGCATCGCCGTCCCGTACGTCTGATTCGGCCGGAAATACAATTCGCTGGTGACGGCCGGTTTGGTGGATTTGGCCATCGTCGTGAACGTCGTCTTCTGCGTGGCGGTCTTGCCGGAATCGCCGGTCGCGGTCACCTCCGCGGTGTACGTCCGGGAATTGGCCAGCGGACGGTCCGGCACCCAGCCGGAGCCGTCCTCGCGCGGCTGGGCCGGTACGGCGTTGCCCTTGTCGTCGGTCAGCTTGACGGCTGTCACCTTGCCGTTGCTGACCTTCGTGCCCACCTCCGCGCTGATCGGCACGTTCTTCGTGCGATCGGCGGGTGTCACGGTGACCGACGGCGGCGACGCCTCGGCCTGTTTCGCCACCGACTTCGGGCCGGCGGTGCACGCGCCGACCGCCAGCGGCGCGGCTGCGACAGTCATCGCGAAAAGCGTCAGTCGGCGCCTCGCAAACATATTTCGCCCCCCATTTCCGAACCCTCTCGCCCACATTCTGTAGGCCCGGGATCACGCCGTGGCACCTTCGGCGGAATTGCTCGGAAAAGGCTGCGGAGAATCGTGCCGGACAGGTAATTCCCGTCCCCGCTTGCGCCGCACGCGCCCCTCCGCCCGGTTCCCACCACCGCCCTCCTCACCTCTTGACCGCCCCTTGTCCGTCGATCATGAAGTTGACGGCGCGCGGCGTCCTTTTTGTCCCCGTCAACCTCATGATCGACGAAGGGAGGGCGCCGTGAGGTTCCGACCCGGCGAGATCTTGGTACGAAACGGCCTCCATAGGGGCACTTTGCTACCAAGATCTCGACCGATCCCACCCACCGAGACAAGGGTCCCGCAAGACGGCCAGCGCTGGACTCGCTCGCTCGCGTCACCCGCGCCGCCGCGGCGATCTTGCAGTTGCGGCCCCGGAGAAGGGTGCGAATCGGGCACGTCGAGGGCCGCAAGTGCAAGATCGCGAGCGGGGACGGGGAGCCCGGGGCGGGGAGCGGGGGCGGGGACGCGGCGCGGCCCCGGACCTCCGTGGGGAGGGCCGGGGCCGGGAGCCTGACCGGTCAGACGTTGGCGACCAGGAGGGCGGGCTGCTCGACGCAGTCGGCGACGTGGCGCAGGAAGCCGCCCGCCACCCCGCCGTCGCAGACCCGGTGGTCGAAGGTGAGGCTGATCTGGGTCACCTTGCGGACGGCGAGCTGCCCGTCCACCACCCACGGCTTGTCCACGATCCGGCCGACGCCGAGCAGCGCCGCCTCCGGGTGGTTGATGATCGGCGTCGAGCCGTCGACGCCGAACACGCCGTAGTTGTTGAGCGTGAATGTCCCGCCGGTCAGCCGTGCCGGGGGCAGCGTGCCGGCCCGGGCCGCCGCGGTGGTCTCGGCGAGCGCGGCGGCCAGCTCCCGGGTGGTCAGCCGCTGCGCGTCACGCAGCACCGGCACGACCAGGCCCCTGTCGGTCTGCGCGGCGATGCCCAGGTGCACGCCCGCGGACTGGATGATCCGCTGCCCCTCGGTGTCGACGTGCGCGTTGAGCTGCGGGAACTTCCGCAGGCCGCTGAGGCAGATCCGGGCCAGCAGGGCCAGGATGCTCACCGGCGCCTCCGGCGCGGCGGCGTTGATCGCGGCGCGCGTCTCCAGCAGGCCGGTGGCGTCCACGTCGACCCAGATGGTCACCTCCGGGATCTCCCGGCGGCTGCGGGAGAGCTTGTCGGCGATCACCTTGCGGATGCCGGTGAGCGGGATGACCGTGTCACCGTCGCCGGCCGGGGCGAGCCCGACGTGGGCGGCCGGGGCGTCCGGCACCGCGGCCAGCCGGGCCGCCGGAGCAGCAGCGGCCACGGCGGCGTCCAGGTCGGCCCGGCGGATCACGCCGCCCGGCCCGGTGCCGCGCAGCGACGCCAGGTCGATGCCGTGCTCCTTGGCCAGCCGCCGCACGATCGGCGAGATGACAAGCGGCGCCGCCGCCGGTCCGCCGGTCCGCGCCGGGTCGACCGACGCCGGCGCGGCCTCGGGAGCGAGCGCCAGACGCGGCCGACGCCGCCGCCGGCCCGAGCCGCCGTGGCCGGTGCCGTAGCCGATCAGGACGTTTCCGGACCCGGCCCGCTCCTCCTCGCGGTAGGTGGCGTGCGGGTCGGGGGCGTCGTCGAGCGGGGCGATGGTGATCAGCGGCTGGCCCACCGGGCGTACCTCACCGGCCGCGCCGTGCAGGGCCACGACCCGTCCGGCGTACGGGCACGGCACGTCGACGACGGCCTTGGCGGTCTCCACCTCGACCACGCTCTGGTCCACGGTGACCACGTCGCCGACGGCGACCCGCCACTCGACGATCTCCGCCTCGCTCAGCCCTTCCCCGAGGTCGGGCAGGAGGAAGTCGCGGGTCCCCACAGCCGTGCTCATGCCGTGCCGGCCGGGCATGCCCTCACGGCCCTCGCTCCGCTCGGTGCGTTCGGTCATGCCGCGCTGGTTGGGCATGCCCTCACGGCCCTCGCTCCGCTCGGTGCGTTCGGTCATGCCGCCACCCACCTCGTGTCGGGCTGGTCGTCCCACTGCAGGCGGGCCACGGTGTCCAGCACCCGGTCGACCGAGGGCAGGTGGGTGTGCTCCAGCATCGGCGCCGGGTACGGGATGTCCAGCCCGGACACCCGCAGCACCGGCGCGTGCAGGGCATGGAAGCAGCGCTCCTGCACCCGCGCGGCGATCTCCGCGCCGACACCGGCGAAGCCCTGCGCCTCCTGGATCACCACGCACCGGCCGGTACGGCGTACCGAGGCGGTGACCGTGGCGTCGTCGAACGGTACGATGCTGCGCACGTCGACCACCTCCAGGTCCCAGCCCTCCTCGCGGGCGGCCTCGGCGGCGGCCAGCGCCACAGGCACCGCCGGGCCGTACGCGATAAGCGTCGCGTCGGTGCCGGGGCGGCGTACCACGGCGCTGCCGATCGGCGCGGTACGGGCCGGCAGCTCCGCCTCGGCGCTGGTGAAGTAGAGCTTCTTGGGCTCCAGGAACACCACCGGGTCGGGGTCGTCGATGGCGGCGCGCAGCAGCGAGTACGCGTCGTCCACGGTCGCGGGCGTGACCACCTTCAGGCCGGGCGTGTGCGCGTAGTACGCCTCGGACGAGTCGCAGTGGTGCTCCACGCCGCCGATGCCACCGGCGTACGGCACGCGGATGACGATCGGCACGCTCAACGCGCCGCGGGTGCGGTTGCGCAGCTTCGCCACGTGCGAGGCGATCTGCTCGAACGCCGGGTAGGCGAACGCGTCGAACTGCATCTCCACGACCGGCCGCAGCCCGGACATGGCCAGGCCGACGGCGAACCCGACGATGCCGGCCTCAGCAAGGGGCGTGTCGAAGCAGCGCTTGTCGCCGAACCGGGCCTGCAGCCCGTCGGTGATCCGGAAGACGCCGCCGAGCTGGCCGACGTCCTCACCGAAGACGACGACCCGCTCGTCGTCGAGCATCGCGTCGGCGAGCGCCGCGTTGAGCGCCTTCGCCATGGTCATGGTGGCCATCAGGCGTCCCCCTCCGCGTCGGCGGCCAGCTCGGCCCGGACCATCTCGCGCTGCTCGACCAGTTGCGGCGTCGGTTCGGCGTACACGTGGTCGAACAGGCTCAGCGGGTCCACCGTGGGCTGGTCGTCCATCCGGCGGCGCAGCGCCGCGGCGTACTCCTCGGCCTCCTCGGCGATCGCCGCGACGGCGGCGTCGTCGAGGACGCCCTTGGCCCGCAGGTACGCCTCGAGCCGGGCGATCGGGTCGCGGTCGCGCCACGCCTCGACCTCGTCGGCGTCGCGGTAGCGGGTCTGGTCGTCGGCGTTGGTGTGCGGTTCCATCCGGTAGGTGTGCGCCTCGACCAGGTAGGGGCCCTTGCCGGCGCGGGCGTGCGCGACGGCGCGCTCCAGCACCGCGAGCACGGCGACCGGGTCGTTGCCGTCGACCTGCTCGCTGGGTACGCCGTAGCCGACGCCCTTGTACGCGAGGCTGGGCGCGGCGGTCTGCCGGGACAGCGGCACGCTGATCGCGTACTTGTTGTTCTGCACCAGGTAGACGACGGGCGCCTTGAACACGGCGGCGAAGTTGATGCCCTCGTGGAAGTCGCCCTCGCTGGTGGCGCCGTCGCCGATGAACGCCAGCGCCACGGTGTCGCGACCCTGGTACGACTCGCCGTAGGCCAGCCCGGCGGCGTGCACGCACTGGGTGGCGAGCGGGGTGCACTGCGGCGCGGTGCGGGTGGCGGCCGGGTCGTACCCGCAGTGCCAGTCGCCGCGCAGCAGCGTGAGCACCTCGACCGGGTCGAGGCCGCGCGCGGTCAGCGCCATCGACTCGCGGTACGTGGGGAACACCCAGTCGTCCTCGCGCAGCGCGAGCACGCCGCCGATCTGGCACGCCTCCTGGCCGCGCGCGGACGGGTAGACGGCGAGGCGGCCCTGCTTGGTGAGCGCCGTGGCCTGCACGTCGAAGCGGCGGCCGACGACCATCCGCCGGTACATCTCGCGCAGCGTCTCGACCGGCGGCTCCGGGTAGTCGTCGCGGGCCGGCAGCGGGGTCCCGTCGGGTTCGAGCAGCCGGACCGGTTCCCGCTGCGGCATGAAGCCGGCCGACGGGTCGGGTGCGGCCGGGGTGGTCTTCCGGCGGGTGCGCGGGGATGCCCTGCGGACCGCCTGGGGTGTGGTCGTCACGGCGGGGACCTCCTGGACGTGTGGTGGCCCTATGCTCCCGGTCGTGGATGATTGACTCAACATGCGGGATGAACGCGGGACGAATGGCACGGGAGGGCGGCTGCGGTGAGCCAGGAGACCGGCACCACACCGGGCGCGGCGGGCGGAACGGGACGTTCGGCCGGGCCGTTGGACGAGGTGGATCGGCGGATCCTGCGCGAGCTGGTCCGTGACGCCCGCACGTCCATCCGTACGCTGGCCGAACGGGTGCACGTATCGCGTACCAACGCGTACGCCCGGGTGGAGCGGCTGCTGCGCGACGGGGTGCTGACCGGGTTCACCGCGCGGGTCGCGCCGGAGCCGGCCGGGCTGGGCACGTCGGCGTACATCGCGCTGACCATCGAGCAGAACACCTGGCGGGAGGTCTCCGCCGAGCTGGCCCGGGTGCGCTACATCGAGCACGCGGCGCTGCTCAGCGGCGAGCACGACGTCCTCGCGCTGGTCCGGGCGCCGGACAACGCGACGTTGCGGGACGTGGTGCTGGACCGGGTGCAGAGCATCGCCGGGGTGCTGTCGACGCGCACCTGGCTGGTGTTCGAGGAGTTCGACGGCACGCAGAGCCCCTGGGACTGACCGCCTCAGCGTTCCGGCGGCGAATCCAGCCCTTCGGCGTCGGCCCGCTCCAGCAGGGGTTCCAGCGAGTACCGCCGCCCGTCCAGCCCGGCGTGCGGGTCGCCGCGGTCGGCGAACCGCTCGGGCATGCTGACCACGTCGAAGTCCTCCGGGCGGGCGTCGTCCAGCTCGGACCAGTCCAGCGGCGCCGAGACCAGCGCCGCGGGTGTCGGCCGGATCGAGTACGCCGACGTCATGGTGTGGTCGCGGGCCATCTGGTTGTAGTCGACGAACACCGGCCGGTCCCGCTGGTCGCGCCACCAGGTGGTGGTGACCAGGTCGGGCAGGCGTCGCTGCATCTCCAGGCCGAGCGCGAGCACCGCACGCCGGCACTCGCCGAAGCTCCAGCGCGGCTCGATCGAGACGTAGACGTGGATGCCGCGTCCACCGGTGGTCTTCGGGAAGCCCTCCAGGCCCAGCTCGGCCAGGAACGCGCGTACCTCGTGCGCCACCGGCACCACCTGCGCGAAGTCGACACCCGGCATCGGGTCGAGGTCGATGCGCAGCTGGTCGGGGCGTTCCACGTCGCCCTTCGACACCGGCCACGGGTGGAACCGCAGCGTGCCCAGGTTGGCCGCCCAGATCACCACGGCCAGCTCGCTCGGCGCCACCTCGTCGGCGGTACGGCCGCTGGGGAACGTGATGTGCGCGGTGCGCACCCAGTCGGGCGCGCCGGCCGGAAGCCGCTTCTGGTAGAACGCGTCGCCCTTGTTGGTCTGCCGGGTGGCCACCTTGGCGCCCTCGAACACGCCGCGCGGCCAGCGTTCCAGCATGGTCGGCCGGTCCCGCAGCGCGCGCAGGATGCCGTCGCCGACGGACAGGAAGTAGTTGACCACGTCCAGCTTGGTCAGCCCGCGCTCCGGGAAGTAGGGCTTGTCGGGGCTGGAGACGCGGACCAGCCGCTCCCCCACCTGGATCTCCTGCGCCGCCGTGGTCGCCACCGTCACACCGTAGCGATCCTGGCCGGGCGTGGGGACCGGCTCACCGGGACTCCCCGGTGACCGACAGCCGGATCCAGGCGTCCACCCAGGCCCGTACCGCCGGTTCGCCGGGGTCGGCGCCGAGCGCGCCGGCCAGGCCGGACACTGTCGCGCCGCAGCGGTCCAGGCCGACCGCGGCGAGCCCGGCCGCCGTCGCGCGCAGCCGCTCCGGGAAGGCTGCCGGCAGGTGCCGCAGGCCGGTGTGCGCGGCCTGCGCGAGCAGCGCCACCGCCGCACCCAGCGCCGCGGCGACCGGGTCGGGCCGGGCGTCGACCGCGCCGGCCAGCCGCCCGTCACCCACTCCAGGCGCCAGATCGGGTACGACCACAGTGTCGGCGACCACCGCCAGCGGCTCGACGACGAGTCCGTCGGCGCCCCGGCGGACTGTCCCGCTGACGTAGCGCGGCGGCCCGTGTGTGCCGTCCAGTGCCGCCGCGAGCGCGTCGAGTGCACCCGGGGCGGCGGCGTGGTGAGTGGCGGTGACGGTCGCCGTGCCGCCGTCGGCCCCGGTCACCGTGGCGTGCAGGCGCTGTTCGCCGGCCGCGTACCCGATGGCGCGGACCTCGCCGAGCGCGAGCACCCGCACCGACTCGGCGGCGGTCCGGGGGCGCAGCAGCCGGGGTGGCCGTCCGGCCAGCTCGGCGGCGAGCGCGTCCGGGTCGCGGGCGAGCAGGCCCGGCGGCAGGCCGGACCAGTCTCCCGCGCCGGGCGTGACAGTGGTGCGGGCCAGCCGGCCGGCGGCGAACCGGAGCTGGTGCGCGGCGCTGCGCACCGCCGACTCGGAGACCACGTTGCCGCCGGCGAGCGCGCCGAGCGTGGCGCCGGTGATCCGCCGCCCGGCCAGCTCGCGCCCGGTGGGCGGGTCGTCGCCGGTGATCGGGTAGGCGCGGCGCAGCACCAGCACCGAGACGGCGGCCGGGTGGGCGAGCACCACGTCCACGCCCACCTCGCCGCCGCTGGAGCGGACCCGGGCGCCGAGGCCGGTCAGCCGTACCCGCCGCAGCGGCGTCTCCGCCGGCTCGTGGGTGCCGAGTACCCGCTCCGGCGGGGTGGCCCCGGCGTTGACCACCGCGCGCCGCCGCGCGGGCAGCTCGGCGAGCAGGTCGGCGAGGGTCTCCGGCCGGTACCGGGCGCCGCGCGCGGCGTACGCCTCCAGTTGCCCGGCCAGGTCCTCCACGGCGAGCAGCGGCCAGCGCAGACCGGCCGCGTCGAGATCGCGCCGGGCGGCGGCGAGCCGGCCGTCCACGCCGGAGCCCAGGTGCGCGGCCCCGGTCAGCAACACGTCGGCGGCCAGCGCCACCGCCGCGTCCAGCGCCGCATGCTCGGTCACGGTGGCCGGTCCGCCGACGCGTATCTGCGCCTCGGGACGGTCCGGGTGTTCCCGGTCGGCCGCCCGGCACGCCCACACGGCGAGCGCGATCGACTCTCCGCCGTCGTCGGCGGCGTCGCCGCGCGCGTACCCGATCTGGTGGGGCACGAGGAACCGGACCGTGCCGGTGGGCAGCTCCACGCGCGGGACCGGGTCGGCGGCGTCCGGCCGGTGGACCACGGCGGTGTAGCCGCGGCGCAGCCGTCGCTTCGCGGCGGCGAGCGCCGGGGCGCCGATCGCGGCGGCCAGTTCCTCGTCGGTGACGTCGCCCGGCGACCACCGCCACGGCTCGCAGCCGGCCCCGGCGTCGTCCAGGCCCGGCGTGACGTCGTGGCCCGGCTCGGCGTCGTGGCTCGACGCGGCGTCGTGGCCCGGCACGGCCTGCCGGTCCGGCGCCGCGGGCTGGTCCGGCGCGACCTCGCGGCCGGGGGCGTCGGCGTGCGTTCGCTGGTAGGTCAGCACGACGGTGAGCAGGTGCCGGCACACGCCGGGCGCCGGGCAGGAGCAGATCCCGGCCGCGAGGCCGCCACCCACGGGCAGCGTCACCGTCACCCCGTCTGGGTACGCGGCGCGCACCGCGCCGTCGGCGTCCTCGGTGAGCACCGGCCGCTCACCGGCGTCGACCTCCCTGGTGGCGCGCTTCACCAGGCCCCTGTTGCTCAGCGCGGCCAGCACGGCCGGGGTGAGCGCGATCAGGTCGTCACGGGTCATCCGGTCCCCCTACCGGCCCACGTGCTCGGCCACGAACGCGGCCAGCTCGCCCGGCGTCATCGCGCCCACCGCGGCGCCCCCGTCGGCCAGCCGCTGCGCGGTGGCCCGGTCGTACGCCGGGTCGGCCTCCTCGTCCAGCGCGGCGAGCGCCAGCACGTGCGTGCCCTGCTCCACGAGCTGCTGCACCGACCGGACCAGACGTCCGGCGTTCCCGCCCTCGTAGAAGTCGGACACCAGCGCGACGATGGCCCGGCGCGGGTTCTCCACGAGCTGCGCGCCGTACGCGACCGCGCGGGCGATGTCGGTGCCGCCGCCGAGCTGCACCTTCATCAGCAGCTCGACCGGGTCGTCCACGTCGGAGGTCAGGTCGACCACGTCGGTGTCGAAGGCGACCAGGTGGGTGCGTACGCCCGGCAGCCCCCACAGGCAGGCGGCGGTCACCGCGGCGTGGATCACCGAGCCGAGCATCGAACCGGACTGGTCCACCAGCAGGATCACCTGCCAGCGGTCCAGGTGGCGGCGGGTACGGGAGAAGAAGTGCGGCTGCCGTACGTGCAGCCGGCGCTCGTCCGGCCGCCAGTGCGCCAGGTTCGCCCGGATGGTGCGCCGGACGTCGAAGTTGCGGGCCTGCCGGAACCGGCTGGGTCGTCGCGCCCGGGGCCCGGAGAACGACTGCCGCACCTCGGCGGCCAGCCGCTCGACCAGTTGCCGCACCACCGCCTCGACCAGCTTGCGGGCCAGGCGCAGCACCTCCGGGTCCATCAGGTGCTTGGTGCGTAGCACCGCGCGCAGCAGCGCCGGGTTCGGCTCGACCCGGGCCAGCACCGCCGGGTCGGTGACGACCTCGTGGATGCCGTACCGCTCGACCGCGTCGCGTTCCAGCCGCTGCACCGTCTCCTTCGGGAACAGCCGGGTGATCCCGTCCAGCCAGTCCACAGTGGTCAGCACGGACGGGCCGGACCCGCCGCGCCGCACGTCGCGGCGGCCGAGGTCGGCGTCGCGGCCGTAGAGCCAGTCCAGCGCCGCGTCCCGGCCGGCCGCCTCCGCCGACAGACCGCCCAGGCTGTCCTGCGCGGCGTCGCCGAGCACCAGCCGCCAGCGTTCCCGCATCGGGTCCGTCACGCCCGCTCCCCCTCCCACAGCCCTTCCCGGGCCAGCACCGCGTCGACCCGCTCCTCCACCGCGCGGGCGGCGGCCACCAGCAGCGGGTCGGCGTCCAGCCGCAGCAGGTCACCGGGCGGCGCGTCGCCGCCGTGCAGCGCCTGCACGTGCCGGGCCACCTCCGCCCGCTCCCGGGGCGGGAACCAGCCGAACGCCTGCCGCAGCGCGGGCAACGCCACCAGGAAGTCGTGCGCGCCCATCCCGGCCAGCAGCTCGTCGACGACCGTGAGCAGCGCGGCGTCGCCGGCCACCACCTCCTCGCGGGCCAGCGCGAACAACCCGGACAGCCAGTCACCGAGCGTGTCCGGCGCGGCCACGGCCCGGACCGCGCGGGCGGCGTCCGGCACGTCGCCCAGCGACCAGGCCAGGCCCAGCGCCGCGCCGCGCAGGTCCGGCGGGGCCGCCGCGTCGGCGGCGACCCGCCCGGCCACCGCGAGCGCGCCGTCCCGGTCGAGCCCGAGCGCGGGACCGGCGTGGCGGATCGCGTCCCGGACCGCGACGAGCGCGGCCAGCCGTCCCGGGTCGGCCGGCGCGGCCGTGGCCCGCACGCCCTCGACGAGCCAGAGCGCCCGGCGTACGGCGGCGGTGATCAGCGCGCCCAGCGGTGCGGTTCCGGCGCTGCCGAGGAGCCGGTCGTGCCGCCACAGCGCCAGCGCGACGGCGAGCGCCCGGCCCAGCGCCCGCAGGTCGGTGACCGTGCCGGTGGCGCGGGTGATCGCGGTGAGCGTGCGGGTGGAATGCTCGGAAAGCCCGGCCAGCGCGGTGTCGAACAGCGTCGTGGCGAGCGCGTCGACGTCGGCGCCGAGCAGCGTCATCCGCTCCTCGATCCGGGCGGTGACGGCGTCGGTGACGGTCGGCCCGTACCCACCGGCCTCGATCACCCGGGCGAGCCGGTCCGCCGGCGGCGCGGGCGTCCAGCGTTCGGTGAGCAGCGCGTCCGCGCCCACCCGGGGGCCGCTCTCGCGGCTGTGACCGGGTACGTCGAGCAGCCGCAGCCGGTGCAGCAGGCGGCTGCGGGCCAGGTCGCCGGAGACTGTCAGGTCCAGCTCGACCGTCTCCTGCGGATCGATCCGGTGCCGTGCCAGCTCGGCGTCGACGTCGTGCACGAGCGGCGGAAGTGGCGTGTCCGGGTGCAGGCGGCCGACCTGGTCGCCGCTGAGCGCTGCGACCATCTCCACCACCACCGGGTGCGCGCCGGGCGCGAGGGTGCCCCGGGTCGCCCACGGCAGCGGCTGGTCGAGCGCGTCGGTGACCAGCGCGGACACCAGAGCGTCGAGCACGTCGACCCGGCCCGGGTGGGCGTGGCCGCGCAGCCGGGCCAGGCCGCCGGCCATCGTCCGGGCGGCGATCAGGTCGGCGGTGGAGACGGGCTGCCGCCGGGCACGCAGCCGGGCCGCCACCGCCTCGGTGAGCGCCTCCGCGGCCCGGCGCGGCCCGTCCTCCCAGACCCGCTGGTAGTACGCCGGGGACGGCATCCCGGACTGGTAGCCGACGAACGCGTCGAGGCGCCGGAACGAGTACGGCACGAGGTAGCTGCCCGCCACCGCGTCCGGAGCTGGGGCGGGCACCTCCGGCCAGTCCTCGTCCTCCGGTCCGTCGTCCCCCGCCCCGGCGGTGAGCCGGACCAGGGCGGGACGGTGGAAGCCGCCGGTCACCACCAGCACCGGGCGGCCGGCGGCCCGGCGGCGGGCGGCGCGTACCCAGCGGGCCATGTACGCCTCCCGGGCCGTGTCGTCCGCCCCGGCCGCGGACTCGCCGCGCAGCACGTCGAAGTACGTGTCGAGGCGCTCGGCCAGCCCGTCGTCCGGGCCGATCTCGAACAGGTGGTCCCAGAGCGCGTCCACGTTGTCCACGGCGAGGGTGGCGCAGAGCCGGCGTACCGCCTCGGCGTACCGCTGGTCGGCGTCGGCGTACCGGTTGGCGCGGCCGGACAGCGCGGGATGCCACGCGGGCAGGTCGATGAAGCGCAGCTGCGCGCCCACCTCACGGCCGGCGGTCAGCGCCACCCACTCCGGCGAGTACGCGCAGAACGGGCTCCAGGAGGCGTGCCGCCGGTTGCCGTCGCGGTGCGCGGTGAACACGGCGATCGGCAGCTCGTGGTCTCCCAGCAACTCGTCCATCCGCCCGTTCAGGTCCGCCGGCCCCTCCACCAGCACGTACGCCGGGCGCAGCCGCGCCACCGTGGCCGCGACCAGCCGGGCGCAGGCCGGGCTGTGATGCCGGACGCCGAGGAAGGTGACGCCGCCGGGCGCCTCGACGGTGCTCACCCGGGCAGCAGGTGCCGGGCGTCGTGCACCGCCCGCCACTGCGCGCCGGAGCGGCGGGACACCTGCTGTTCCAGGTAGCGGCGCAGCCGGGCCAGGTCCTCCGCGTCGTCCTTCGCGGCGGTGCCGGCCAGGCAGGCGACCAGGTCGGCGGCGTCGCCGGGCTCGCCGCGCAGGAACCAGCCGCGCAGCCCGACCGCGTGCGCCACCGACACCGCCTCGGCGGTGCTCATCACCGCCGACAGCCGCTCCATCGCGTCGCCGCGTTCGGTGATCCCGGTCCGCAGCTCCCGGAACGTGGTGACCAGCACCTCCAGCAGGTCCCGGCGGGGCGGCGCGGTCACGCCGGAGCGGCGCAGCAACTCGCCCGCCTCGGCCTCCACCAGTTCCAGCTCGGTGCCGAGGTCGGGGATCGGGAAGACGGTCTCGAAGTTGAACCGCCGCTTCAGCGCGGCGCTCATCTCGTTGACGCCCCGGTCCCGGGTGTTCGCGGTGGCGATCACGTTGAAGCCCTCGCGGGCGAACACCATGGCGTCGGCGCCGGGCAGCTCCGGAATGGCGAGCACGCGGTCCGACAGCGGGGAGAGCAGGCAGTCCTGCACCTCCAGCGGGCAGCGGGTGATCTCCTCGAAGCGGACCACCCGCCCCTCGGCCATGCCGCGCAGCAGCGGCGCCGGCACCAGCGCGCGCGGCGACGGGCCGTCGGCGACCAGCAGCGCGTAGTTCCACGAGTAGCGGATCTGGTCCTCGGTGGTGGCCGCGCCGCCCTGGATGGTCAGCGTGGAGTCGCCGCTGACCGCGGCCGCGAGCAGCTCCGACAGCAGCGACTTGGCGGTGCCGGGCTCGCCGACGAGCATCAGCCCGCGGCTGGTCGCCAGCGCCACCAGCGCCCTGTCGATCAGCGACGGGTCGCCGACGAACTTGCGCCGGATCCCGGCCGCCGGGTCACCGAGGATGAACCGGCGCGCGGCGCGCAGACTCAGCCGCCAGCCCGGCGGGCGCGGGTCACTGTCGTTCGCGGCCAGCGCGGCCAGCTCGTCGGCGTACCGCACCTCGGCCGGAGGCCGCTGGGCCCGCTCGGCGGTCGGGTCGAGCGCGGTCACCGGGTCACCTCCGCCAGGTCGCGCAGCACCTCGGAGACGGTGACGTCGTCCAGGTCGCCGAGGCGGACCTTGCCGTCGCGCTGGAACCAGCCGCCGTACGGCACGTCGTTGACCCAGATCGCCTCGATCTTCTGGTCGGGGAACATGTCGACGATCCCGACCGCGATGCCGGGGTCGAGGTCGATCACCACCGCCCCGCCGCCGGGGACCTCGCGTTCCAGCCAGCTCTGGATGCCGGCGTCCTGCGGGTCGCCGCGCCGCCAGCCTCGCCGCTCCAGGCTGAGCAGCCGCCCCGCCGGGACCGTGACGCCCGCGTGCCGCCGCAGCAGCTTCTCCGCGCGCTCGGCCTCGTCCAGCCGGTGC
This sequence comes from Micromonospora sp. HB375, assembly GCF_017872985.1. Taxonomy (NCBI): domain Bacteria; kingdom Bacillati; phylum Actinomycetota; class Actinomycetes; order Micromonosporales; family Micromonosporaceae; genus Micromonospora; species Micromonospora sp. HB375. The sequence goes on from NZ_JAGGJO010000001.1 coordinate 3,886,694, forward strand.
ACGTCGCGGCCGAGCTGCGGGAACGGCTGGAGGATCTCGTAGTCGGCGAAGACCTCCGCCCAGGCCGGCACCGCCGTGCCGAGGCGCAGCGGGTGCGCGATGGTGACGGTGGCGTCATCCGGCAGCGCGTACGTCTCGTCGTCGACGTCGGCGAGCGTGCGGTCCTCGGCGACCCGGAACGCGGCGCTCACCTGACCGGCGTCGTCCACAGTGGCCCAGACCAGCCGGCGCACGACGTGCCACAGCAGCGGGTGGGACAGGAAGTAGCGGCGGAAGTCCGTGGCCGGCCAGCGCCGCCCGGTCACCATGGCCGTCTCGAAGCGGCGGATCTGGTCGGCGGCGAGCGTGCGCACGTCCTTCTTCAGGCCGGCGAAACGCTTGTGCGCGGCGGGCGCGAGCGTGGCGTCGTCCCGGGCGCCGGGCTTGGGCAGGTCCTTGCGGCGGGCGCCGGCGCCGTCCACCACGTACGGCTTGAGCTGCTCGTCGAAGCCGACGGTGAACCGGCGCGGCCCGTAGTCGAGGACCAGACTGCCGTCGGCGTCCAGCCCGAGGTCGGGCACCAGCCGGTCGCCGAGCTGTTCGGGCGTCAGCCCCAGCCCGTCGGCGACCTCGGTGACCTTGCGGGCCGCCTGCTCCCGCAGGCCGCGGAACTTCACCTTCTGCGAGATGCCGTACAGGTGCATCAGCGCCACGTCGGTGCCGATCTGCGCCAGCACCTCCAGGCCGGTCACCGCCCGGGCGTGCTGGCTCTCGCCCGGCCAGGCCCGGACCAACGGCGCGAGCCGCCGCGCGGTCGAGTCGTCGCCGAGCAGCCCCAGCGCGGTGAACGCCCAGCCGTCCCTCGACGGCGCGCCGGCGGCCTGCCAGCTCTCGAACAGCGCCCAGCCGAACTCCGCCAGGGAGTCGCTGTCGCACGCCGCGCGGACGATCTCCACCCCCGGGTACGGCTCGCCGGGCGCGGAGATGGCGAGCATCGTGCAGAGGTGGCGTACCGCCTCGGCGGGCAGCGCCGCCGAACGGTCCCGCAGCAGCACCTGCGGCAGCACCGCCGGGTCCAGCCACGCCGGCAGGCTCGGCATCCGGGCCGGGAGCTGCGCCAGCGGGTCCGCGTCGAGCATCGCCGTGGCGGCGGCGAGCGCCTCCTCGCCGTGCTCGCGGGCCACGCCGAGGAGCGTGTCGCGGTGTTCGGCGGCGACCAGGCGCAGCGCCCGCTCGGCGGCCCGGCGGCGCGGGCCGGGCGCGCCCAGGGCAGCCGGCAGCAGCGCCCGCACGGCGTACTCCGGGTGCCGCCGCAGCCAGGCCCGGGCGACCGGGCGGGCCGTCTTGAGCCGGTCGAGCCAGTCGGCCATCAGGTCGGCGACCTCACCGTCGGCGTACGGCAGCAGCACCTCGCCGACACTCTTCGGCGCGGTACGGGCCAGGTGCAGCGCGGTGGGCAGCGCGTCCAGCTCGTAGCGCCCGGCGAGGCGGGACATCCACTCGTCGGCGCCCCAGGACTCGGTCGGCCGCCAGGCCGGCAGCAGCGGCCGGGCCAGTTCCTCGGTGGCCCGGACGAAGAAGTGGATCGCCGCTGACGATCCGGCTCGCCCCGCGGCGACCTCGGCGGCCAGCACGGTCAGGTCGTCACCCCGCCACCAGCCGGACCAGCGGGGCACCACCGCGGCCCACCGCTCCCGCTCGCCCGGCAGCCAGGCCGTGGCGGACCCGGCGGGACGGGCCAGCCCGTCCACCACCGGCGGGGCGGAACGTGGGCGGCGGACCGACCAGGGCGGGGACACCAGCACCGGCGGCAGCCGGTCCGGCCCGGCGGCCGGCAGCGCGGAGGCGTCGTCGTGGATCCGCTCGATCCGCTCCCGCTGTGCCGGGGCCAGCGTCGGCAGCGCCGCCTCGACAGCGGCCGGGTTGGCCAGCACGTGGGCGCGCAGCAACGTGGCGGCCTCCCGCGCAGCCGGGCTGCGCCCCTCGGCGGCGGCGGACAGCAGGCGCACGCCGCGCACCGGGAAGCGGCGCAGCATCTCCGTCACCGCGGGCGGCACGTACCTACGGTCCAGCCGGTCGAGCAGCGCCGCCATCGGCTCGTCGCCGGGCAGGGCCGCCAGCAGCGACGCCAGCCGCTGCCGCGCGTCCGCGCCGGCGTGCTCGTGGTCGAACCATTCGGTCAGCAGCGGCGCGATCGGCGACCCGACCGCCGCGGTGGCGGTGACGATCGGCGCCTGGTCGTACATCAGCCGGTAGACCGCCAGGTGCCCGCTGAGGGCGTGGATCGCGTCCACCTCGTCGACCGCGCCGAGCAGTAGCTCGGCGAGCAGCGGGCCTCCGTCGCGCGCCACGTCGGCGGCGTCCCGGGCCACCGACTCCCGCTCGGTGGGCAGCAGGAACGAGGTGACCACCCGCGTCGCCAGTGGCCCGGACCGGTACGGGACCAGCGCGGCGCGGGCCGCGGCGTAGTCGTCGTCGCCGGCCGCCGCGAGATGGGCGCGGACCCGGCGCAGCACGGACTGGCGCAGCCGCCAGTGGCCGTAGTTCTGCGACTTCTCCGCCCTGATGCGGTTCAGCGGCAGCGGGGACATCGACCCGGCGGCAGCCACGGTGATCTGCTCGGTCGCGGCGACGGCCGCACCGGCCGGACCGAGATCGGCGACCAGCAGGTCGCCGAGGGCCAGCCCTTGCTGGTCGCGCCCGTGATAGCCGAGCGCCATGGCCACCGCCGCCACCAGCGCGGCACCGCCCAGCGGACCGGGCTCGCCGTCGAGGTAGCCGCGCAGCGCCGGACCCAGCTCCGGGTCGGTGGTGGCCCGGGCGATGGCGGCGACCTGGTCGGCCACCGAGTCCAGCACCTTCCGCCCGGCGGCCCGCCCCTTCGCGGCGCTGGGCAGGGCCGGGCCCGGTGCGCCGCCCCGGCGCGGGGCCAGCATCCGTCGCCAGCCGGCCGGGACCTCGAACGCGTCCTCGTCCGGCAGGTCGCCGGCGGGCGACGCGGCCGACGGCGTCCCGGCCTGGTCGCTGCCGGCCGAACCAGCGCCGGCCGGATCGGCGACGGTCGCCTCCGGTTCGTGGCTCGGTCCGGCCGGCCCGACGGCCGGCGCGCCGGTGTGCCCGGCGGAGGGTGCGGCGGTCGCCTCGGCGTACCCCTTGCGCAGTTTCTCCGCGATCAGCCGGTCGGCGTGCGCGGCGGCCTCGGCCGGCGAACCCAGCTCCTTGACCTGGGTGCGGCCCTGCGCGCCGAGGGATCCATAGCGGACCGTCACCGTCGCGTCGCGCTGCCCGACCTCCCAGAACTTGGCCGAACCGCCGCCCACGAACTCGAATCTGCGCACACCGTCTCCTTGATCGCCCGCAGTGTGCGGGGACCATAACCGGCGGCACCGACAGCGTGAGAACCGCTCAGGTGATCAGCAGCGCCCCGACGACGATCAGCGGCACCGAGACGAACAGGAAGATGCCGACGCCGGTGAGCACCCGCCCGCCGCCGCCATCCTCCCGCTCCGGCGCGAGGCCGAACGCCGACCGGGCCGGCAGCATGCCGATGCGGCTCAACGTGAGGTCACCGGTCATCCCGATCACGGCGCCGACGATCATGAACGCGACGCCGAGCCGGTGCGTGAAGTCGCCGCCGCCGACGGCCACCCAGATGCCGACCGCCGCCGCGATCACCAGGACCGCGATCAGGAAGAGCACCAGCGCCTCCCGCAGCCCCCGCACCACAGTCGCCATGTGCGCCTCCCTCGTACCCGGGCCGTCCGTCCCGCGTCGTGGGACATTGTGCCGGGTCGATGCACGGCCGCGCAGTCCCGCGCCGGGCCGGTCCGGCACGGTTATCCCCGGTCGGGCCCGGGTACCGGGAGCCGCATGGCGGAGTTGGCATCGCTCTGGATCGTCCGGCACGGTGAGAGCACGGCGAACGTCGCGGCCACGGCGGCCGAGACGTCCGGCGCCGAGCTGATCGACCTCAGCCACCGGGACGCGGACGTGCCGCTGTCGCCCACCGGCGAGGAGCAGGCGCGGGCGACCGGCCGGTGGCTGGCCGGGCTGCCGGGCTCGCGGCGCCCGGACGTGGCGGTGGTGTCGCCGTACCTGCGGGCGGTGCGCACCGCCGAGCTGGCGCTGCACGGCACCGGGATCCCGGCCAGCGTCGACGAGCGGCTGCGCGACCGGGAGCTGGGCGTCCTCGACGGGCTCACCGGCCACGGCGTGAACCGGCGCTACCCGGAGGAGGCGCGGCGGCGCACCCGGCTCGGCAAGTTCTACTACCGCCCGCCCGGCGGCGAGTCCTGGACCGACGTGGCGCTGCGGCTGCGGGCGCTGCTCGGCGACCTGCGCCGCGACCACGAGGGGGGCCGGGTACTGCTGTTCGGCCACGACGCGCTGGTCTTCCTGCTGCGCTACCTGGTGGAGGGGCTCACCGAGGCCGAGCTGATGGCGCTGACCCGCGAGCACGTGATCGCCAACTGCTCGGTCACCGGCTGGCACGCCGACGACACCGGCCGGCTCGTGCCGGACGTGTTCAACGACGTCGCCCACCTGCACCGGCAGGGGGCGACGCCCACCAGGGAGGACGAGGTCAATGCCGAGCCGGTCTGACGTGATCACCCCCGCGCTGCTGCGGGACTGGGCGCTGCCGGTGCCCACCGGCGGCAAGGAGGCGCGCGGCACCGTGCTGGTGGTCGGCGGCTCCCGGTTCACCCCCGGCGCGGTGCTGCTCGCCGGGGTGGCCGCGCTGCGCGCCGGGGCCGGCGTGCTCCAGCTCGCCGCGGCCGAGTCGACTGCGGCGTCGCTGAGCATCCAGGTGCCGGAGGCGCTCGTGGTCGGCCTGCCGGAGACCGGTGACGGCGCGGTCCGCGGCGACCCGGGCGACCTGCTCCGCGGCCTGGTCGCCGAGGCCGACGTGGTGGCGGTCGGACCCGGCCTGACCGACATCGAGACCACCGGGGAGCTGCTGCGCCTGGTCCTGGACGCGGCCGGCCGGGAGACCGCGCTGGTGCTCGACGCGTACGCGCTGGGCGCGCTCAGCCACGCCCCGGACCTGCTGGTCGGCTCCGGCCGCAAGGTGGTGCTCACCCCCAACCTGACCGAGGCGAAGCACCTGCTGGGCCGCGATCCGGGCGACGACCTGGACGCCGAGGCGGTGGAACTGGCCGGCCGGTACGACGCGGTCGTCTCGCTCTACGGGCACATCGCGACGCCGGACGGCCGGGCCTGGCGGGAGGAGAGCGGTGACGCCGGGCTGGGCACCTCGGGCAGCGGCGACGTGCGGGCCGGGCTGCTCGCGGGCCTGCTCTCCCGTGGCGCCGACCCGGCGCAGGCCGCCTGCTGGGCGGCGTTCGCGCACGCGGTCAGCGGGCAGCGGCTGGTCCCCCGGTACGGGCGGATCGGCTTCCTCGCCCGGGAACTGCTCGACGAGATCCCGTACACGATCGCCACGGTCTGACGATCCACAGCTCGGCGGGGTGAGGCGTGTAACACCCCGCCGTCGGTGGGCGCTGTTGCGGCGAGGCGTGCAGCCTGCGCGTCTCCACCGGGCCGTACCCCCGTCCAGGGAGCGGCCCGGCCGCACCAACCCCCTGGGAGTCTGTGTGAACAATCTCCGTCGCAAGACACTCGCCGCCGCGTCCGCCGTGACGCTCGGCGCCGGTCTCGCCCTGATCGGCGTCCCGGCGCCGGTGGCGGCCGCCGGACCGGAGACGTCGTACCTGGTCCTCGCCCCGCAGGGCAACGGCACCGCCAAGGCCGCGGCGCGGGTGGCCGCCGCCGACGGCACTGTCGTGGCCGCGTACGACAAGATCGGCGTGCTCGTCGCGCGCTCGTCCGCCCCGGACTTCGCCACCCGCGTGGCCGGTGCCGGCGTCGAGTCGGTCGCCTCCACCGCCGGTCTGGGCACCGCCCTCGACGAGGGCGAGACGGTCGAGGTCCCGGCCGCCGACGTGGTCCGCGCCGCGGGCGACCCGACCGCCGAGCCGCTGTACGGCCAGCAGTGGGACATGGACATGATCCGCGTCCCGCAGGCACACGCGGTGACCGGCGGCAGCCCGTCGGTCGTGGTGGGCGTGCTGGACAGCGGCATCTCCAGCAGCCACCCGGACCTGGCGACCCAGATCGCCAAGGACAAGAGCACGTCCTGCATCGGCGGCGTCACCGACACCGCCGAGCCGGCGTGGAACCCGACCACCAGCGACCACGGCACCCACGTGGCGGGCACCATCGCCGCCGCCGTCAACGGCGTCGGCGTCACCGGCGTCGCCCCGGGCGTCAAGGTCGCCGCCGTCAAGGTGGTCAACGACGACGGCTACATCTTCCCGGAGGCCGCGGTCTGTGGGTTCATGTGGGCCGCCGAGCACGGCTTCCAGCTCACCAACAACAGCTACTACATCGACCCGTGGCAGCTGAACTGCCGCAACGACGCCCGCCAGCGTCCGGTGTGGCAGGCCGTGCAGCGGGCGCTGCGCTACTCGCAGTCGCAGGGCGTGCTGCACGTGGCGTCGGCCGGCAACGCGAACTTCGACCTGGCCCACAAGATCACCGACACCGGCAGCCCGAACAACGGCACGCCGGAGGAGCGCGCGAACCTCACCAACGCCTGCCTGGTCCTCCCGGCCGAGGCGCCGGGCGTGGTGACCGTCGCCGCCGTCGGCCCGACCGGTGACAAGAGCTACTACTCCTCGTACGGCCAGGGTGTGATCGACGTGACCGCACCCGGTGGCGACACCCGGTTCCGGACCCAGGGCGCGCGCTCGACGTCCACCGACGGCATCCTGTCCACCACCTTCAACACCGCCACCCGTACCAACGGGTGGGGCTACAAGCAGGGCACCTCGATGTCCGGCCCGCACGCCGCGGGCGTCGCGGCGCTGGCGCTGTCCGCGCACCCGGGCATGACGCCGGGCCAGCTCTCCTCGTTCCTGGAGCGCACGGCGGTGGCGAAGTCCTGCCCGGCGGGCGTGTACAACCCGGTGCCGCTGATCCCGGCGGGCCCGAACTCGTACGACGCGACCTGCTCCGGCGGGAAGCGCAACGGGTTCTACGGCGCCGGTGTCGTGGACGCGTACAACGCGGTGAAGTAACCCGTACCCGCGTGGACCGGGCCCGGCGAGCGCGCCGGGCCCGGTCTGTTTGTCCTGGTCGGGCCCCGGGTAGGGGGGCAGCGTCAGCCGACTATAGGAGGTAACCGGTGTCCACCGACGCGATCGTCCTGCTCAAGGAGGACCACAAGGAGATCCGCCGCCTGTTCAAGGCCTTCCAGGAGGCCGAGGAGGGACCGGCGAGCAAGCGCGGGAAGATCGTCGAGCAGATCCTCGAGGCGCTGACGGTGCACACCTACCTGGAGAACGAGGTGATGTACCCGGAGGTCCGCAAGCTGGTGCCCGACGTCGAGGACGACATCCTGGAGTCGTACGAGGAGCACCACGTCGCGGACGTGCTCTGCTTCGAGCTGTTCACCATGGACGCCGACGACGAGCGGTTCAACGCCAAGACGACGGTGCTGATCGAGAACGTGCTGCACCACGTCGAGGAGGAGGAGCAGGAGTGGTTCCCGAAGGTCCGGGAGGCGCTCGGCCGTAACCAGCTCCAGGAGATCGGCCAGCGGATGCTCGACCTGCGCCCGAAGGCCCCGAAGACGCCGACCGCCCCGAAGGCGCTGAAGAAGTCCCTCGATGCCGTGGTCGCCTGACACCGGCCGCGCGACGCGAGCGGGACCGCCCCGAGGCAGAGGGGCGGTCCCGCTCGCGTCGCGGGGTTCAGTCGCCGGGACGGGCGGCCCAACCCCGCAGGTCCGGGTCGGGCCGGTAGGATCGGCACGGGCCGTGACTGGCGCGTGGAGATGGAGCACCATCGGGGAGCGGCCTCGTCATGAGGACGCATGCCGAGCGCCTGGGCCTTCCGCACGTCACCTGGAGGTCGCATGTCGCGCAACGCCGAGTCCACCGCCTTCCGCAGCGCGCTGGAGGTCGTCCGCGGCGTCGAGCCGCGTGTCGCCGACGCCATCGCCGCGGAACTGGCCGACCAGCGCGAGTCGCTCAAGCTCATCGCCAGCGAGAACTACGCCTCCCCGGCGACGCTGCTGGCCATGGGCAACTGGTTCAGCGACAAGTACGCCGAGGGCACCGTCGGGCGCCGCTTCTACGCCGGCTGCCAGAACGTCGACACGGTCGAGGCGCTCGCCGCCGAGCACGCCCGCGAGCTGTTCGGCGCGTCGCACGCCTACGTGCAGCCGCACTCGGGCATCGACGCCAACCTGGTCGCGTTCTGGGCGATCCTGGCCGACCGGGTCGAGTCCCCCGCGCTGCGCAAGGCGCAGGCCCGGCAGGTCAACGACCTCACCGAGGCCGACTGGTTCGCGCTGCGCCGCGAGCTGGGCAACCAGCGGATGCTCGGCATGTCGCTGGACGCCGGCGGGCACCTCACCCACGGCTTCCGGCCGAACATCTCCGGCAAGATGTTCGACCAGCGCAGCTACGGCACCGACCCGGCCACCGGCCTGATCGACTACGACCGGGTGGCCGAGGCGGCCCGCGAGTTCAAGCCGCTGATCCTGGTCGCCGGTTACTCCGCGTACCCGCGTAAGGTGAACTTCCGGATCATGCGGGAGATCGCCGACTCGGTCGGCGCCACCTTCATGGTCGACATGGCCCACTTCGCCGGGCTGGTCGCCGGCAAGGTCTTCACCGGCGACTTCGACCCGGTGCCGCACGCGCACATCGTCACCACCACCACGCACAAGTCGCTGCGCGGCCCGCGCGGCGGCATGGTGCTCTGCGGCCCGGAACTGGCCGACCAGGTCGACCGGGGCTGCCCGATGGTGCTCGGCGGGCCGCTGCCGCACGTGATGGCCGCCAAGGCGGTCGCGCTGGCCGAGGCACGCCGCCCCGACTTCGCCGACTACGCCCAGCGGATCGTGGACAACGCGCAGGCGCTCGCCGACGGGCTGCTGCGCCGGGGCGCGACGCTGGTCACCGGCGGCACCGACAACCACCTGGTGCTCATCGACGTGTCCGGGTACGGCCTGACCGGCCGGCAGGCCGAGCAGGCGCTGCTGGACTCGGGCATCGTGACCAACCGCAACTCGGTGCCGCAGGACCCGAACGGCGCCTGGTACACCTCCGGCATCCGCATCGGCACCCCGGCGCTGACCACCCGGGGCCTCGGCGCCGCCGAGATGGACGCCACCGCCGAGCTGATCCACACCGTGCTCAGCCAGACCACGCCCGGCACCGGCCCGGACGGCGCGCCGTCGAAGGCGAAGTACGTGCTGGACCCGGCCGTCGCCGAGTCCGTCGGCAAGCAGGCCGCCGACCTGCTCACGCCGTTCCCGCTCTACCCCTCGGTCGACCTGGGCTGAGCGCCCGACAACACGAAGCGGCACCCCGGGAGAAGGAGTCTCCCGGGGTGCCGGCGGTTACGGGGTCAGCGCAGCGGGCGCTTCAGGTGGTAGCGGTGGACCTCGGTGCTGCCCTGCACGTTGTTCACGTCCTCGGCGGCGGAGACCAGTTCCCAGCCCTCCCGGCCGACCCGGTTCAGGTGCGCGATGGCGGTGTCGCCGTACGCGGTCACGTCGGTGCGTGACCCGTCCGGGCCGTACCACACGAACGAGACGTGGAAATTGCGTCCCTGACCCTGATACCGACGAACGAGCAACGCGTACTCCCAGGCAACCATTGGTCCATTATCAACAGAGGAACGGCGTCAGGAAACACGCAGTGTGCCGGAACCCTGACACTCCGGCGTCACGCCGCCGGCCATGGTGTCCGTGACCAGCGCGGCGAGCCGGTCCAGCCCCAGATCGATCGACTCCGGTGTGACAGCGCTCACCGACAGCCGCAACGCATTCACCGGCGTGCCCGCGTCGTAGAAGTGGGCCATCGGCGTCCAGAGCACGCCGTACTCGCGGGCCGAGCGGTGCAGCAGCGCGTCGTCGACCGGGAACGGGACGCTCACCACCACGAAGAAGCCGCCCGCCGGGACGGTCCAGGTGACCGGGCCGCCGGCCGGGAAGCGCCGGGCCAGGCCGTCGACCAGGTGGCGCAGGTTGCGGGCGTACGCGGCCCGTTCCCGCACGTTCGCGGCCACCAGCGAGCAGTCGTGCGCCAGCAGCGCGCCGCCGATCACCGCCTGGCTGATCGGTGAGGTGTTCACGGTGACCATGCTCTTGATCTTGGCGAGGTGGTCGGCGAGCGGGACCACGGCACCGTCGGCCTCCCCCACCCGCTGGTCGGCGACCACGTAGCCGACCCGGGCCCCGGGCAGCACGGTCTTGGCGAACGAGCCGAGGTAGACCACCCGGCGCGCGGTGTCCAGCGCCTTGAGCGTGGCCCGCCGCGCGGTGCCGTCGGCCGGGAACAGGCCGTACGGGTTGTCCTCGATCAGCAGCAGGTCCTCTTCGGCGGCCAGCTCCAGCAGCCGCCGCCGCTGCCCGGTGCCCATGCTGACGCCGGACGGGTTGGCGAAGTCGGGCATCACGTAGCAGGCCCGGGGCGTCAGCCCTTCCGCGCGGGCGCGGCGCACCCCGGCGCGCAGGTCGGCCAGGTCGACGCCGTCGGGCCCGCCGGCCACCGGGCGCACCGGCAGGTCGACCAGACGGGCCGCGCCGGTGAGCCCGACGTACGTGGGCGCGACAGCGAACAGCACGTCCGCCGGGCCGGTCCGCAGCGCGCGCAGCACCAGGAACATCGCCTCCTGGCAGCCGACTGTCACCACTATCGACTCCGGGTCGACGGTGAGCTCCTCGTCCACGGCGAGGTGCCGGGCGATCAGGTGGTGCACGACGCCCTTGGTCCGGCCGTACTGCAGCAGCGTCCGGTCCACGCCGGCCCGGTCCAGCCCGACGTCCTCGGCGAGGTGGCGGCGGAAGCGGTCCAGGTACGTGTGCAGCACCGCCGAGTCGAAGAACTCCTCGTACGGCCGCCCGGCCGCCAGCGACACCGCGTCCGGGTAGTGCTGCGCCACCTCGTTGAGGAAGTTCATCGAGTTCAGCGCCGGGTCGCCGACACTGCCGTGCAGCGCCGTGACGGCCAGGTCGACCGGTTCCACGTCAGCCTCCGATCCGGGTGCGCAGCCGCCGGGCCGAGGCCGGGTCCGGGCAGCCGCTGAGGATGAGCGCGTCGCGCAGTTCCGCCGCGAGCAGCGCGAGCGCCGCCTCGGCGCCGGCCCGGCCACCGGCGGCCAGGGCCCAGAGCAGCGGCCGGCCCAGCAGCACGCCGTCCGCGCCGAGCGCCAGCGCGCGCAGCACGTCGACGCCGCCGCGGACGCCGCTGTCCAGCAGCACCGCGCACCGCTCGTCGACCGCCTCGACCACCTCGGGCAGCACGCTCGCGCTGGCCGGGGCGGCGTCGAGCTGCCGTCCGCCGTGGTTGGAGACCACCACGGCGTCCACGCCGGCGTCCGCCGCGCGGGCCGCGTCGCGCGCGTCCAGGATGCCCTTGACCAGCAACGGCACCCGGGTACGCTCCCGCAGCCACTCCAGGTCCGCCCAGCTCAGCGCCGGGGCGAAGACCGCGCCGGTGTGCACCGCCACCGCCGACACGCCGGGGGTGCCCTGGTGTGCCAGGTCGTCCCGGCCGCCGGGCAGGTTCGCGGCGGTGACGTGCGGCGGCAGCGCGAACCCGTTGCGGGCGTCGCGCAGGCGCCGCCCGAGCACCGGCACGTCCACAGTCACCATCACCGCCGCGCAGCCGGCCGCCGACGCCCGGTCGAGCAGGTCGGCCACCAGCGCCCGGTCGCGCAGCCAGTACAGCTGGAACCACACCGTCGCGCCGGTCGCCGCGATCTCCTCGATCGGCGTGCTGGCCAGCGTGCTGGCCACGTAGGGCACGCCCGCCGCGCGGGCCGCCGCCGCGAGCGCGGGCTCGCCGTCGGGGTGCAGCAACCGCTGGTACGCCATCGGCGCGACAGCCACCGGCAACGCGGCCCGGCCGCCGGGCAGCGCCGCCTCGGTGGACGGGTCGTCCACGCCGGCCAGCATCCGGGGCAGCACCGCCACCCGATCGAGCGCGGCCCGGTTCGCGGCCAGGGCGGTCTCGGCGCCGCTGCCGCCGTCGACGAAGTCCCACACGTCGGGCGGCAGCACCGCCCGGGCCAGCGCGGCGAAGTCGGCCAGGCTGACCGGCGGCACGAAGCCGTCCGCCGCGTCGCCGGGCGGCTGCGTGTCGCGTGCCGGATCAGCCATGGCCGCCCGCGCCCACCGTGTTCCCGGCCGGGTCCACGCCCGCAGCGGACTCGCCCGCGCCGGGCGTGCGGTCGAGCCCGAACGTGCGGCGCAGGAAGGCGGCGGCCCGCTCCTGGGCCTGCCGTCCGGCGTCGAACACGCCGGGCATGGCGAAGAACCCGTGCACCATCCCCGGGTAGTGGGCCGTCTCGGTGGGCACGCCGGCCTCGCCCAGCCGCTCGGCGTACCGCCGGCCCTCGGCGCACAGCGGGTCGTACCCGGCGGTGATCACGAGCGCCGGGGGCAGGCCGCCCAGGTCCTCGGCGAGCAGCGGAGACGCCAGCGGGTGCGCCGCGTCGCCCGGGTCGGCCAGGTAGTGGTTGCGGTACCAGCCCACCGAGTGCCTGTTGAACAGCATCGGGTCCTCGTCGTCGCCGGGGCGGTGCCCGGGCCGCTGGTCGGTGTTCGGATAGACCAGCAGCTGGGCGGCGAGCCGGGGACCGCCGTCGGCGCGGGCCAGCAGCGTCACCGCGGCGGCCAGGTTCCCGCCCGCGCTGTCCCCGCCGACCGCCAGCCGGTCCGGGTCGACGCGGAACTCGGCGGCGTGCGCGGCGAGGTGCCGCACCGCGGCATGGCAGTCCTCCACCGCCGCCGGGAACGGATGCTCCGGGGCGAGCCGGTAGCCGACCGTCACGGTCTGCGCGCCGGTCAGGTTGACCAGCCGCCGGCAGATTCCGTCGGCGGTGTCGACGCTGCCGAGGGTCCAGCCGCCACCGAAGAAGTAGACGAGAGTCGGCAGCGGGCCGTCGCCGTCCGGCCGGTGGATCCGCACCGGCAGCGGCCCGGCCGGGCCGGGCACCGTCGTGTCGCGTACCTCGGCGACCGGCTCGACCGCGCCGGAGCCGGCACGGATCGCGGCGAGGTCGGCGGCGCGGGCCTCGGCCAGGGTCTGGGTGTAGAGCGGCACGGTCCCGGCGGCGGCCCGCGCGGTCCGCCACGCGACCACCTGCGGATCGAGTGTCATCCGGCCTCCCCTGTGGTGACGAAGAGCTTGTCGATGCCGCGCAGGAACAGGCTCCCGCTGTACGTGTACGGCTGGGTGACGGCCAGCCGCGGGAAGCGCGCGAACAGGCGCGGCAGCGCCAGCCGGCCCTCCAGCCGGGACACCGCCGAGCCGAGGCAGAAGTGCAGCCCGACGCCGAAGGCCAGCGACGGCGGGCCGGGACGGCGCGGGTCGAAGCGGTCCGGGTCGGGGAACCGGGCCGGGTCGCGGTTGGCGGCGGCGATCAGCAGCAGCACGTTGTCGTCCCGGTCGACCGGCACGCCGCCGAGGTCGACGCCGGCGGGCGCGGAGCGGGCCAGGAAGTGCACCGGGCTCTCCATCCGCAGCACCTCCTCCACGCAGCCCCGGGCCAGCGCGTCGTCACCGGGTAGCGCGGCGGTCACGTCCGGGTGCTCCAGCAGCAGCGGCAGGCCGTTGCTGAACATGTAGACGGTGGTGACGAAGCTGGCGTTGAACAGCACGATCAGGTTACTGATCAGCTCGTCCTCGGTGAGGTCGACGCCGCCCGCGTCGAGCACCTCGACCAGCCCGCTGATCAGGTCGTGGCCGGGCGTACGGCGCCGGTGGGCGATCAGGTCGCGGTAGTAGACGCGCAGCTCCTCGGCGGCCTGGTTGGCCCGGGCCAGCCGCTCCGGCGTCTTGCCGGACACGTCCATGTACTCGTCGATCCAGTCGACCCGCTGCCGGTACCAGGCCAGGTCGGCCGGGGGCAGGCCGATGAACTCGGCCATCACCAGCGCCGGGACCGGGTACGCGAAGTCGGCCACGAAGTCCACCTCGTGCCCGTCGGCGCCCACCTCGGCCATGTGGTCCAGGCGTTCGGCGACGACCCGCTCGATCACCGGCTCCAGCGCGACCAGCCGGCGCGGGGTGAACGTCTTCGCGAACACCGCGCGCATCCGGGTGTGGTCGGGCGGGTTGACGAACATCATCGACGTCAGGAAAGTCCGTAGGATCTCCTGCTCCTCCCAGCCGGGCGGGAAGCCCTTGTACCAGCCGGGATCGCGCAGGATCTGGTCCACCATGTCGTACCCGCCGGCCACCGCGCTGACGGTGCTGTGCTCGGCGCGGGCCGGAACGGCGTTTATCGGCCCGTGCTCGTGCAGGGCCGCGTAGAAGGGATAGGGGTTCTGCCGGCCCTGTTCGCTGTAGAGCCCGGTCAGGATCTCGCTGACGTCCACTGTCTTTCCTCCCCAGGAAAACGGCGGCGGGGGCGGCGTCGTGTCGACCGCCGCCCCCGCCCGGTGTCACAGTCCGAGCAGCTTCAACGGCACCGCGTTCGCCATCGCCGCGGCTCCGGTGTCGTTCGGGTGGATGTGGTCACCCGAGTCGTACGCCGGCAGCAGCCGGCTGGGCTGCGCCGGGTCGCGCATCACCGCGTCGAAGTCGACGACGCCGTCGAACTCGGCCCGGCCGGGCCCGCGCAGCCAGGTGTTGACGGCCTGCCGGGTGGCGTCCTTCTCCGGCGTCCACACGCCCGGCCCGCCGTTGCCCTCGTACGGCATGAGCGTGCCGGCGATGCTGGTCAGGCCGCGCGCCTGGACCTGCCGGTTGAGCTGGCGCAGCGAGGCGATGATCGCCTCCGGGCTGTCACCGTTCATCCAGATGTCGTTGATGCCCAGGTGGGTGATGACGGTACGCACCCCGGTCTGCGGGAACACGTCCTCGTTGAGCCGGGCCAGCGCGTTCGGGCCCAGCTCGTAGTAGCCGGGGAAGTCGCCCGCGCCGGGCTCGGTGCCCTCGTGGTTGAGCCGGTTGCCGGCCAGGCTGAGGTTGAGCACGCCCGGCGTACGCGGCTCCGGGCGGGCGTCGATCAGCCGCTTGGCGAGCAGGTCCGGCCAGCGGCGGTCGGCGTTGACGGTGCTGCCGTTGCCGTCGCTGATGGAGTCGCCGAGCACCACCACGGAGCCGGGCGTCACCTTGCGCTCCACGTCGATGCCGGACAGGAACATCCAGCAGCAGTTGGGCCGGATGGTGAAGCCGGCGCCGTCGGCCGCCGAGGTGAGGTCGGTGGCGCCGATGAAGTTGGTGACCCGGGACTGGCCGTGGAACGTGACCGGCCCCGTGAGCACCGGGAAGTACAGGGTGACCACCAGGTCCTCCTGCTCGGCCACCGGGAAGGCCACCGGGTCGCTGAGCAGCTCGGCACCCTTGTTGATGGTCGCCGAGCCGGCGCCGGAGAAGGTCAGCTGACGGACGCTGGCCGGGACGATGTCGGACAGGTCGTCGGGGGTGGCGGTGTTCGGCCGGGCGATGGTGGCGCGGCCGACCTGGATGGCCTGCTGGCCGTAGAGGTTGGTCAGCCGCACCCGCAGGCGCGGCCCGCCCACCGAGGTCTGCACGGTCATCCGGATGCTCTGGTTGTTCAGGCCGGTCTCGGTCAGGCCCACGGTGTTCCCGCGGGTCACCGCCGCGGCCCAGGTCCCGGCCCACTCGGCGCGCCCGTGCCCGGCGCGGTCGGTGTCGGTCGGGCCGGCGCTCGCGGTGACCGCCGGGGTGGCGGCGATCAGCAGCGTTACGGCGGAAGCTATGACGTGCCATCTCTTCGGGGTCGGCATCGATCCTCCATGGTCGGCAGCCCCGGGCGTGACGCGGTCGGCGGCACCGGCCCGGGCGATGGACCGGAAACTAGCTTCCGGCGGTGACGAGCGTCAATCAACCTGATCGACATGATCAAATGCCCACGTCGCGGGACGCAGCGACGATCGGCTCTGTCCGCGGTGGACCGCCGCTGCCTAGGCTCGGAAGCTGGCGGCGGTGCGGTCGCCGACCTGGCACCTGCCGTCATGTCCCGGCCCTGACCTGGCCGGACGCCGCTCGCGGACCATGATGGGGGCTGCCCGATGACCGACCGGCCGAACTATGTGCACGAGGCGCTGGAGCTCTTCGCCGGCTTCGGCGACCGGGAGGCGCTCGTCGGCGGCGGACGCCGCCTCACCTACCCCCAGGTCGCCGCGCGGGTGCGCGGCCTGGCCGCCGCGCTGCGCCGGCACGGGGTACGCCCCGGCGCGGCAGTGCTGGTGATGCTCGGCAACACGGTCGAGGGTCCGCTGCTGCAACTGGCGCTGCACCTGCTGGGCTGCCGGAGCATGTGGGTCGCCCCGGTGACCTCGCGGCGGGAGGTCGACGAGTTCGTCGCGCTGTCCGCGCCGGAGGCGTTCGTGTACGACCCGCGCGACCCGCAGGCGGTCCAGATCGCGGCCGGGCTGTCCGGCGTACCGGTGCTCTGCCTCGGCCCCGGCGGCGCCGGACCGGACCTGACCGCGACGGCCGGCGAGCCGGCCGCGGAGCTGCCCGCCGACGCGCCCGCGCCGGAGTCGTTCCTGCAGACCAGCGGCACCACCGGCACGCCGAAGCTGGTGCACCACCGGGAGAGCTTCTACCGGCAGATCCTCGCCCTGGCCGCCGACTTCCGGGGCGCCGGGTTCCCGCTGCTGCGGCACCTGTCCCACTCACCGATGTGGCTGGCCAGTGGCCAGATCACCACGCTGTTCAACCTGTTCACCGGCGGCGTGCTGTTCCTGCGCGACCAGTGGGACCCGGCCGCGTTCATCGCGACAGTGGACGCCGAGCGGCTCACCTCCACGTTCGTCACCCCGCCGATGCTCTACGAGGTGCTCGACCACCCCGACCTGCCGGGCGCCGACTTCTCCGCCATGTTCATGTTCAACGTGGGCGCCGGGCCCGCCGCGCCCGCCCGGCTGCGCCAGGCCATCGCCCGCTTCGGCCCGTGCCTGCGCATCGTGTACGGCCTCAGCGAGGCGGTGGTCATCTGCGCGCTGCCCGGGCTCACCGAGGACCCGGAGCACCCGGAGCGTCTGCGCTCCTGCGGCCGCCCGTACGGCGACGTGACGGTGGAGATCCGCGACGCCGACGGCAAGGTGCTGCCGCCCGGCGCCGACGGCGAGGTGTGGGTCCGGACGAAGCTGAGCTTCGCCGGCTACCACGGCCGGCCGGAGCTGACCGCGGAGACGCTCGTCGACGGCTGGGTCCGCACCCGCGACATCGGCCACCTCGACGCCGACGGCTACCTCTACCTGGTCGACCGGTTGCAGGACCGGATCCTCACCCGGGCGCGCAGCTGGCCGATCTACTCCCGCCCGATCGAGGACGTGCTCGCCGGCCATCCCGAGGTGCGGGCCGCCGCCGTGATCGGCGTGCCGGACCCGGTGGCCGGTGAGCTGCCGTACGCGTACGTGGTGCCGGCGCCCGGCGCGTCGGTGACCGGCGAGGAGCTGATCGCGCTGGTGGTGCGGGAGCTGAGCGAGACGTGGGCGCCCGGCGCCGTGGAGTTCGTGGACGCGCTGCCGCTGAACCGGTCCGCGAAGGTGGACAAACGGGCGCTTCGGGCCCGGTACGCCGCCGCGCATCCGGCCGACGCCGACTCGCTGGGCACCGTGATCGGCAGCTCGGCATGAACCCGCGCCGGGAGTTGTACACCCTGGTCGGCGCCGACCTGCTGTCCAACCTCGGCACCCGGATCTCCGTGGTGGCCATCCCCTGGCTGGTGCTGGAGACCACCGGCAGCCCCACCAAGATGGGACTCGTCGCGGCGGCGGAGACGCTGCCGTACATGCTCTCCAGCGCGCTGGCCACGCCGTGGGCGGACCGCTTCGGGGTACGCCGTACCTCCGTGTTCGTGGACGCGGCGAGCGCCGTCGCGATGGCGGTGGTGGCGCTGGCCCCCTGGCTCGGGTTCGGCACGCTGCTGGTCCTGGTGGCGGTCGCCGGCGGGCTGCGCGGCATCGGCGACCGGGTCAAGCACGTACTGTTCAAACCGGCCGCCGAGCGGGCCGGGGTGCCGCTGATCCGGCTCACCAGCGCTTACGACGGCCTGGCTCGGGGCATGACGCTGTTCGGCGCGGTGCTCGGCGGACTGCTCATCGACTGGGTCGGGCTGACCCGGGCCATCTGGATCGACGCGGCCACGTTCGCGGTCTGCGCGCTGCTCATCGGCGTGCTGGTCCGGCCGCCCGCGCCGGCGCAACCCGCACCCCGGGAGCCCTACCTGCGGGCGCTGCGCGGCGGCTTCGCGTACCTGCGCACCGACCGGACGCTGATGATCATGCTGCTGGTGGTCTCGGTGTCGAACATGTTCGCCAACGCCAGCGTCGCGGTCTGGATCCCGCTCTGGGTCAACCAGGTGCTCGGCGACCCGGCCGGCTTCGGCCTGCTGCTCGGTGTGTTCTCGGGCGGCGCGCTGCTGGGCAACGTGCTGTTCACGATGTTCGGCACCCGGCTGCCCGCCGGGACGACGTTCGCGGTGGGGCTGACGCTCAGCGGCGCGCCCCGGCTGCTCGCGCTGGCGCTCAGCGACGACCTGGTCGTGGTGCTCGTGGTGACGTTCCTGTCCGGCATCGGCATCGCGGCGGTGAACCCGCTGCTCGGCGCGGCGCTCTACCAGCGGGTGCCGGGCGAGCTGCAGACCCGGGTGCTGGGCATCTCCGGGTCGGTGGCGTTCCTCGGCCTGCCCGTCGGCGCGCTGCTCGGCGGCTGGTCGGTGGCGCTGCTCGACCTGACCCCGGCGCTGCTGGTGATGTCGGTGGTCTGCCTGGTGCTGACCGTGGGGCCGCTGCTGCTGACCCGCGCGTCCCGCCGCCCGGCCCCGGAACCGGCGACCCCCACACCGGTCTGAGCCGGGGTGTCGGTGGGCGGCGGTAGGGTCGGGGCCATGGCGACCTGGGACGACGTGCGGCGCATCGCGCTGGCCCTGCCGGAGACCACCGAGCGCGGCTCGTACGACGACCTGCCCGCCTGGCGGGTGCGCGACAAGATGTTCGTCTGGGACCGGCCGCTGCGCCGCAGCGACCTCGAAGCGCTCGGCGACGCCGCGCCGGACGGCCCGATCCTCGGTGCCCGGGTGCCCGACCTGGGCGCCAAGGAGGCGCTGCTCGCCGACGACCCGGCGGTCTACTTCACCACGCCGCACCTCGACGGCTACCCGGCGGTGCTGGTCCGGCTCGACCGGATCGCCGTGGACGACCTGACCGAGCTGATCACCGAGGCGTGGCACGCCCGCGCGCCGAAGCGGCTCGCCGCCGCGCACCGGGCCGGGGCCGCGTGAGCCGCCCGGTGGACGCCGTCGTCTTCGACATGGACGGCACGCTCATCGAGTCGCACGAGGTGGTGCCGGCGGCGTACCGGGCGGCGGTGCGGGCCGGTGGCGGCCCGTCGTACACCGACGCCGAGGTCATCGCCGGCTACTCGATCGGCTCACCGTCCGACCTGCTGACGCACCTGCTCCGGCGCCCCGCCACCGCCGCTGACCTCGACCGCTACCACACCGAACTGGCCGCGACGGCCGGGCGGGTGAGCGTCTACCCCGGAGTCCCGGAGATGCTCGCCGACCTCGCCGCCCGGGTGCCGGTGGGCGTGTTCACCGGCGCGAGCCACCGGGCGGCGGAGATCATGCTCGACCGGGTCGGCCTGCTCGGTCACTTCCGGGTCGTGCTCGGTGGCGACCAGGTCACCCGCCCCAAACCAGCGCCCGAGGGCGTCGAGGTGGCCTGCCGGCGGCTCGGCGTGCCGGCCGGCCGGGCCGCGTACGTGGGCGACTCGCCGCTGGACCTGCGCGCCGCCCGCAGCAGCGGCGCGGTGGCGGTGGCCGCCGCGTGGGGCCATCAGTACGATCCGGCCGAACCGGCCGACCTCAACCTGACCCGGCCCGGCGAACTGCTGACCCTGCTGAGCTGAGCCTCTTTTGCCGCGCCGGGCGCTCGGCTAGCCTGCCGATCATGGCATCGACGTTGACCGAGGCGACTGATCCGTGGTGCCTGCGTCCGGGCGAGGCCACCGAGCTGCTGCGCGGGCACCCGTGGCGCCGGTTCGTGGTGCTCGGCGACAGCGTCGCGGAAGGACTGTGCGAGCCGGCCGACGGCTACCCGGACCTCCAGTGGGCCGACCGGATCGCCGCCGAGCTGCGCGCCGTCCGGCCGGAGCTGGCGTACCTGAACCTGGGCCGGCGCGGGCTGCGCGCGCACGAGGTACGGGCCACTCAGCTCGCCGACGCGCTGGCCTTCGAGCCGGATCTCGCACTGGTGGTGTGCGGCGGCAACGACGCGTTCCGGTCCGCCTACGACCCGGACGCGGTCGACGCCGAGCTGACCGCCATGATCAGCGCGCTGCGGGAAGCCGGCGCGGACGTGATCACTGTGGGCATGTTCGACGTCTCGCACAGCCCGGCGGTGCCGGAGACGCTGCGCGCGGGCCTGGGCGAGCGGATGCGCCGCCTGTCGCGGCACACCCGGGGCGTGGCCGAGCGGCTGGGGACGCTGCACGTGCACCTGACCGACCATCCGCTGGTGGCCGACCCGTCGCTGTACAGCAGCGACGGGCGGCACGGCAGCGCCCGCAGCGACGCGATAGCCACAGCCGAAACCCTGAGAGTCCTGGCCACCCACCTCCCCCACCCCTGACCGCGCCCTCCCCCTCCCCCTCACCCGCGCCCAGCGCCCTCGGCCCGGATCCACGTTGTTGACCAAGGAGTTTGGGTCGGTCACGCGCCCCGATGAGGACACAAACTCCTTGATCAACGGGGCAAGGGCGGCCGGAGGGAGGGGGTCAGTCGGTTAGGAGGATGCCGGTCAGGAGGACGCCTCGGGCCAGGTTGAGGACCTCGTCGCAGCCCGGGTAGCCGACCCGGGCCAGCGCGCCGGAACCGGTACGGCCGAACAGGTACGGGGCGAGGCTGTACGGGACATCGGCGGTGACCGTCTCACCGGTCTCGATCTGCACGAAGTCCATCGCCACCCGGTCCGCCTCGTGGTAGCGCTGCAGGATGTTGCCCCCCTCGGCGATCGCCGCGCGCACCCCGTCCGCCCACGCGACAGCCGTCATCTCGCGGCCGATCAGCACCCCGTGCCCGGCCGATCCGCCGGCCGGCTTGGCCACGAGGTCGGCCTGTTCGGCCAGCGCCCGGTCGAGCTGGTCGGCGGTGAGCGCGACGGTGTGCGGCACGTACCGGCGGATCAGCGTCCGGTCGTCCTCCGGCAGCAGGTCCAGATCCTCCCAGAGCCAGGCGTAGTTGAGCTTGTTGCTGAGCAGCCAGGCGGCGCTGCTGACGAACATCGGCAGCGTGCCGGCGGCGAGCGCGCCGGCGACCGCGTCCAGGCCGGGGCTGGGGGTGACCCGGTTCGGCACGAACAGCCGGAACAGGGCGTCCACCGGGGCGCCGCCGACGACCAGGCGGCTCTGCGCGTCCAGACCGGCGGTGGCGACCGGGGCGATGACCAGGTCGATGCCGAACGGGCGGGCCTGGTCGATCAGCGGGGACAGGATCCGGATGAACGTCTCCGGGTCGTCCAGTCCCGGGTAGTCGGCGTCGAAGTCCATCAGCAGCGCCACCCGCGCGCCGTCGGCCAGGCCGAGCGTGTCCCGGATGGCGGCGAACCGCTGGTCCAGCAGGGACGGCGCGGGCCGCGCGCCGTCGAGCAGGTCATGGGTACGGTACAGCTCGGCGTACCGCTGGATGACGGTGTCGGCGTCGAAGCCGCCGCCGAGGCTGCTGTCGATGTTGTACTCGACGATGCACGGCACGCCGCCGGAGAACAGCACGTCCGGCCGGTACGCGGCGAGCAGCCCCTCGTGCAGTTCCTCCTCCGGGTCGAGCAGCCGGGTCTCCCCCTCCGGCACGTCGAGGAGCCGTTGCAGCTCACCGGCGGTACGCGCGCGACGCCGGCAGGCTTCCAGGATGAGCTGGGCGATGCGGTCGCAGACCTCGTTCAGCTCGCCGAACGCGTCGGCGGTGAAGACGGGCGGACGGGCCAGCCGCCACTGCTTGTTGTACGTGGCCCGGCCGTGGAAGATCTTCTCCCAGGCCGCGGCGCCGGTGGTCACCATCGCGGTACGGGTGGACTCGGGCAGGTCGGTCCACGCCTGGCCGAGTGGCGGCCACGTGTAGTTCGGGTCCATCGTTCATCCGTCCTTGAGGGTCAGTTGGATGGCGGCGGTGAGCTGGTCGCGGCCGGGTTGCACGACCCGGTCCAGGGCCGGGGCGAAGGGCAGCACGGCACCGTCGGGGCGGGTGACCCGCCGGGGTGGCGCGGCCAGCCGGACCCGCTCGACCACGGTGGCGATGATCTCCCCGGCGATGCCGCAGGAGCGGTTGCCGTCGTCGACTACCACCAGCCGCCCGGTGCGGCTCACCGACTCGACCAGGCCGTCCCAGTCGAAGGGGTAGAGCGTGCGGGGGTCGAAGACCTCCACCGACGCCTGCCCGGCGAGTTCCTCGGCGACGGCGAGCGCGTCGTGCACCAGGTGTCCGACGGCCACCACCGTCACGTCGGCGCCGGGGCGGCGGACGATCCCGCGGCCCAGCGGCACCGGCGTCAGGTCGGTGACGTCGGCGCGCAGGTCCAGCGCGCCTGCCGGGGCGAAGACCACCACCGGGTCGTCGCAGCGGATCGCGGAGACCAGCAGCCCGTACGCGTCGGCCGGGGTGGCCGGTACGACTGTGGTCACCCCGACGTGGGCGAACAACGCGTACGGGTGGTCGGAGTGCTGCCCGGCCCAGCCGGTGCGGGAGCCGGAGCCGGGCACCACGTAGGTGACCGGCACCGCGCACTGGCCGCCGGTCATCAGCGGGAACTTGTGCGCGTGGTTGACGATCTGCTCGAAGACCAGGAACAGCAGCGACGGGATCTGGAACTCCACCACCGGGCGGGCCCCGGCCAGCGCCGCGCCGGTGGCGAAGCTGGTGAACGCCTGCTCGGACAGGGGCGTGTCGCGGACCCGTTCCGGGCCGAACTTCTTCAGCAGGCCGGTGGTGACGTTCGCGGCGGCCACCCGGATGTCCTCGCCGAGCACCACGACCGACTCGTCGCGGGCCATCTCGTCGGCGAGCGCCCGGGTGAGCGCCCTGCGGTAGGAGAGCCGGGGCATCAGCCACCTCCGGTCCGGGCGGTGAGCCCGCTGGCGTACAGGTGGTCCAGGGCGGTCGCCGGGTCGGGGTGCGGACCGGCGAGCGCGTATTCGACGGCGGCGTCCAGTTCCGCCTCGACGGCGGCGTCCACCTCGGCCCGTACCGCCGGGTCGAGTCGCGCTCCGGCGATGTCGACGGGATCGCGGGACCGGCCCTCGGCCACCTCTTCCGGCGGCCGGTAGTCGAGGCGTACCTGATGTTCGAACGTGTGGTGGGCGTCGAAGCGGTAGGTGCGGGCCTCGACCAGCTCGGGGCCGCCGCCGGCGCGCATCCGCGCGACGGCGGCGGCGGTGACCTCGCGTACCGCTTCGGGGTCCTGCCCGTCGACGGCGACCGCCGGCATGCCGAAGGCGGCAGCCCGCCCGGCGATGGTGCCGGCGACCGCGCCCTCGACGGGCATGGTGGTGGCGTAGCCGTTGTTCTCGCAGACGAACAGCACCGGCACCCGCCAGAGCGCGGCCAGGTTGAACGCCTCCAGGAGCATGCCCTCGTTGACCGCGCCGTCGCCGAAGAAGGTGGCGCCGACGATGTCGGCGCCGCGCCGCCGGCGCTCCCACACCGCTCCGGTGAGGATCGCGCCGGCGGCTCCGACGATGGCGTTGGCGCCGAGGACGCCGACGCCGAAGTCTGCGGCGTGCATCGACCCGCCCCGGCCCCGGTTGAGCCCGGTGACCCGGCCGCACAGCTCGGCCAGCATCCGGGCCGGGTCGGCGCCCTTGGCGAGCACGTGCCCGTGCCCGCGGTGGGTGCCGGTGACCAGGTCCTCGCGGTCCAGCGCCGCGCAGACGCCGGCGGCGATCCCCTCCTGACCGAGGTACGGGTGGATGCCACCGACGATCTGTCCGGCGCGGACCAGCTCGATCGCGCGCTCCTCGAAGCGGCGGATCAGCCGGACCGTCCGGTAGAGCCGGAGCGGGTCGGAGCCGGTCACGCCGGACGGCCCTCCTTGACGGCGGCGAGGATGTCGTCCCAGAGTCGGGCGCGGGCGGCCAGCGCGGCGTTGACCGTGTCGGCGCACTCCTGCCACTTGGTGTCGTCGTCGCCGCACAGGTCGGCCAGCATCTGCATGGCCATCGGGGTGTGCTGCTCGCCGTCGACCTCGATGTGCCGCTCCAGGTAGTCGACGAACTTGTTGAGCCGGTTGCTGCGTTCGTTGACGGCGACGACCTGGGTGAACATCTCCGGGATGAGGTCCTCGCGGCCGAACGCGAACGCCGCGGCCTGGCAGTGCACCGGGGTGGTCTCGATGATCCGCCAGGTGGTACCGGCGAACGCGGCCGACGCCGCGGGTACGCCCGCCGCGCCGAGCGCCTCGGTGACCGGCGTGCCGTCGCGCAGCAGGTCGACGAGCTTGTTCACGGCCGTGGTGTCGGCGCCGGCCTCGGTCATGCCCTGCACGTACAGCTCGAAGTGGCTGATGTAGCCGTCGCCCAGCTCGTCGCTCTCCTCGACCATGACGATGTCGTTGATCAGGCGGCGGCTGCCGGTCGGGCCGGTCGGGATCCACGGCACCGTGACGCAGGTGAGCTGCCGCTGCAGCGACTTCAGCAGGGACATGAAGTCCCAGACCGCGAAGACGTGGTGCTCCATGAACGTGACGAGCGCGTCGTGGGTGTCGAGGTTGGCGTAGAGCGGGTGCTTGACCACCACGTCGCGGCGCTCGGTCACCGCCCGCTCGAGTCGCTCGATGCCCGGGTGCGTCTTACCCCAGTCGTACCGTGACATTGTCAGCCTCCCTGCTGGGCGCGGTCGCGCCAGATGACCGGGCAGTAATCGGGGTCCGCGTAGTCCGGCCGGCCCTCGTGGGTGCGGCGGACCAGCACGTCGTGGTTGTACGCGGCGAGCGTGCCGTCGGAGAGCGGATACTCCCGCCAGGCGTTGTCGCCGTCCTGCAGGTGCAGCGAGATGGCCCGGCGGGGCCGTCCGCTGACGTTCGCACCGCTGCCGTGGTAGGTGCGGCAGTGGTGGAAACTCATGTGTCCCTTGGGGATCACCATGGGGATCTTGCGGATCGTCGCCCCGTTGTACGCCGCGTTCTCGGCGAGCATGACTTCGAGCTGGTCGCGGTCCCGGTCGGCGAAGTGCCGCACCACCGTGTCGTCGGCGCCGATCTCCCGCCAGCGGTGGGAGCCGTCGACCATGGTGATGGTGCCCATCTCCTCGCCGCAGTCGTGGAACGGGATGAACGCGGTGAGCATGTTCTCCGACGACGAGGACGCCCAGTAGTGCTTGTCGAAGTGCCAGGGCACGATGTTCGACGGCTCACCGGCGATCGGCGGCTTCCAGATCAGCGTGGACTGGAAGATGCGGATCTCGGTGGCCTGCGCCAGCCGGGCGGCGACCGCCCCGATCAGCGGTTTGCGCAGGATGCGCGCGATGCCGTCGTGTTCGTGGTGGACGTAGTCGTTGTGCCGCTGCACGTCGCCCTTGGCCGGCTCCCAGTAGGCCAGCTTCGGCGGCCGGACCGGCAGCCGCCGGTCGCGTTCCCCGGCGTAGTAGCTGTCGGTGGCGGCGACCAGCTCGTCCACCTCGTCGTCGGTGAGCAGCTTCTTCGACAGGTACCAGCCGTGCTCGGCGTAGTGCCGGACGTCCTCGTCGGAGGGAAGCAGCGCCTCCTCCTCGGCGGTCAGCCCGGGATCGATGGTGGTCATGCCCCTACCCCTCCGGCCGCGGCAGCAGGGGTCGCCCCCGCCGCGGCCAGCTCGCGTTCCTTGGCCTCGTAGAGCGCCTTGATGTTGCCGCTGCCGAAGGTGCGCGCCCCGCGCCGCTCGATGAGTTCGAGGAAGAGGGTGCGGCGCACGTGCATCGACTCGGTGAAGATCTGCAGCAGCTGCCCGTCGTGGTCGGAGTCGACCAGGATGCTCAGCTCGCGCAGCCGGTCCACCGGCGCGTCGAGGCGGCCGACCCGCTGCTCCAGGCCGTCGTAGTAGGCGCCGGGCGTGCTGGCGAACCGCACCCCGCGCCCGGCGAGCGCGCCGACGGCGGTGACGATGTCGTCGGTGCGCAGCCCCAGGTGCTGCACTCCGGCGCCGGCGTGCCAGCGCAGGAAGTCCTCGATCTGGCCGGGCCGGGCGCTCGTGTCCGGCTCCAGCAGCACCAGCGTGACCTTCCCCGACGGGCTCTGCACCACCTTGGAGTTCATCGCCTGACCGGCGACCTCGATGTGCTCGGTGAAGATGTCGGCGAAGCCGAACACCTTCTCGTAGTGCGCGACGATCTCGTCGAGCTGCCCCGGCGGTACGCAGACGGCCAGGTGGTCCACCTCGGCCAGCAGCTCGTCGCCGTCCGGCGCGGCCACCGGCTCGATCACGCCGGGCAGGAACACCTCCGGGTCACCGCTGCGCTGGACGAGGCGGTGCACCACGTCGCCGAAGCCGCCGACCTCGGCGACCACGACCTCGGCGTCCGCGCCGGTGAAGGTGCGCGGCGGGCTCAGCGGTGTCGCGCCGCGTTCCACCAGTTCCGCGTACGCCCCGGCGGCGTCGTCGACGGCGAGCGCCACCACAGCGATGCCGTCGCCGTGCCGGTGCACGTACGTGGCCGCCGGGTGCTCGGCGGACAGCCCGGTGGTCAGCAGCAGCCGGATGCCG
Organism: Micromonospora sp. HB375; assembly: GCF_017872985.1. Lineage (NCBI taxonomy): Bacteria > Bacillati > Actinomycetota > Actinomycetes > Micromonosporales > Micromonosporaceae > Micromonospora > Micromonospora sp. HB375. The sequence goes on from NZ_JAGGJO010000001.1 coordinate 3,913,402, forward strand.
GCCTGGGCCAGCAGCAGCGAACGCTGCCCGTCCAGCCCGGTCTCCGGCCCGCCCTGCCCGCGCAGCCGGAAACCGACGGCGTTGTCGAAGTAGAAGGCCGCCTGCCGGGCGTCTCCCACGTACAGTTCGAGATGGTCTATCCCGTTGATGGTCATGGGCTTCCCCTGTTCCCCCCGTGATCGCGACCCGGACGGACGCCCGGGACTGGAGTCCGGTCAGCCGGCGGCCGGGGTGGCGGCCCGGCGGGCCGGCCCGGAGAGCCGGCGCAGGAGCAGACTGACGTTCTGGCCGCCGAACCCGAACGAGTTCGTCAGCGCGTGGTCGGCCCGGGTGGGCCGGGGCACGGCGCGGACGTGGTCCGCCTCGCACTCCGGGTCCGGGTCGTCCAGGTGGTAGGTGGGCGGCAGCAGGCCACTGTCGAGCGCCAGCGCGGTGGCGGCGGCCTCCAGCACCCCTGATGCGCCGAGCAGGTGCCCGGTGAGCGCCTTGGTGGAGCTGACCGGGACGCCGCCGAGGCCGAACACCTCGGCCAGGGCGATCGTCTCGGCGACGTCACCGAGCTTGGTGCCGGTGCCGTGCGCGTTGACGTACCCGACGTCGCCCGGCCCGATCCCGCCGGCGGCGAGCGCCCGGCGCATGCACGCGGCCGCTCCCGCGCCGTCCGGGCGCGGCGCGGTCGGGTGGTACGCGTCGGTGTTCGCCCCGAAACCGGCGACCTCGGCGTAGCCGCGCACGCCCCGACCGTCGGCGTGTCCGGCGCGCTCCAGCACCAGCAGCGCCGCGCCCTCGGCCAGCACGAACCCGTTGCGCCGCTTGTCGAACGGGCGGCTCGCCTCGGTGGGTTCGTCCCAGCCCCGGGCCAGCGCCCGGGCGTTGCCGAACGTGTCGGCGAACGTGGGAAACAGCGGCGCCTCGCTCGCCCCGCACACCACCACGTCGGCCTCGCCGGAGCGGATGAGGCGTACCCCGTCGGCGACCGCCTGGGCGCCGGAGGCGCAGGCCGTGCCGACCGACGAGCTGTAGCCGCGGATGCCGTGCGCGATGGCGATCCGCGCCGAGGGCATGTTCGGCAGGATGCCGGTGAGCAGGTACGGGCTGACCGCCGCCCGGCCCCGGGCGGCCCGCGCCAGCACCTGCCCCTCCAGCGTGGACATCCCGCCGACACCGCCGACGATCACCGCGATGCGCTCCGGGTCGACGTCGCGGCCCACCTCGATGCCCGCGTCGGCGAGCGCCTCGGCGGCGGTGATCAGGGCCAGCAGCACCACCCGGTCGAGCACCTTCGTCTCCGGGCCGGAGGCGACGCTGCGCGGGTCGATGTCCGGCAGCACGCCGGCCACCTCCAGGCTGCCCGCCGCCGGGTGTCCCTCGGGCGGCCGGCGCAGCCCGGAGCGGCCGGTGAGCAGCGCGTCGAACGTGTCCGCCACGCCGCGCCCCGCCGGGGTGAACAGGCCCATGCCGGTGACGGCGGCGGTCACGACGGCGCCTCGGTCAGAAAGCGCTCGCGCAGCGCCACCTTGCGTACCTTGCCGGTGACGGTGACCGGGATGTCGTCGGCGCGCACCGGGACGATCCGGCGCAGCGTGGCGCCCACGTCCGGGCCCAGCGCGGTACGGATCCGCTCGGTGCGGTCCGCGTCCGGGTCGGCGCCGGCGGCCAGTTCCAGCAGCACGTCGGTGGTGACCGTGCCGTCGTCCGCCTTGACGATCACCACGGTGCAGTCGGTCACGTCGGGGCTGGCGGCCAGGATGCGCTCCTCGGACAGCGCGGTGAAGAACCGTTTGCCGTCGCCCGCCTCGACCGAGTCGACCGCCCGGTCCAGGTGGTAGTAGCGGCCGTCCTCGTCGGCGTACACCAGGTCGCCGGTGAGGTACCAGCCGCGCAGCCGGAACCGGTACGTGGTGACCGAGTCGTTCCAGTAGCCGCGGAACAGCGACGGCGAGTCGATGCCGAGCCAGCCGACCTGCCCGGGCGGCAGCTCGTTGCCGTCCGTGTCGAGCACGGCGACCTTGGTGAACCGGTACGGGCGGCCGACGCAGCGGCCGTACCTGTCGGTGTCGGAGGTGTGCGTGATGTGGAACATCGAGTGGCCCATCTCGCTGGAGCCCAGGCCGTCGATGAACACCGACCCGGGTACCCGGGTCACGCCCTGACGGGTCACCACGTCGCGGGAGCCCACCGCGACCAGCCGCCGTACGTGCGGCTCGTGCGAGCAGTCGCCGGTGTTGAACCACAGCCGCACCGAGTCCAGGTCGTAGCCGGACAGGTCGAAGCGGGCCAGCTCGGCCCAGGTGACGGAGAAGCCGAACACGCCGTCCGGGCGCCACCGCTGGATCGCGTCGAGCACCCGCTCGCCGCCCTGCTCGGAGAGCAGGAACATCTCCGCCCGGTTGCCGAGCGCCTGGTTGACCATCAGCACGGTGGCGGTGTGCGGGGCGGGCAGCGCGTTGAGGATGCGCGTGGTGCCCTGCGCCTGCGGCATGGACAGCAGGTGCCGGGTGGCGGCGAACAGGCTGGCGTGCGAATGCAGCACCGCCTTCGGCACTCCGGTGGTGCCGGAGGTGTGGGTGATGACGATCGGGTCGTCCGGGTGGTGCCGGTAGTGCGCGGGCGCCGCGTCCGGGTCGCCGGTCCCGGCCTGCGCGGGCTCGCCGAGCATCGGCGCGCCCAGGTCGTGCCCGGCCAGCGCCTGCGCGTGCGCGGCGTCGGCGAGCACCCCGGCGGCGCGCAGCCGGCGGATGTACTCGGCGGCGATCTCGGGGCGCAGCCTGCCGTTCATCAGCGCCGGGATGGCGCCGAGGCGGGTCAGCGCCAGGAACGACAGCACCATGTCGGCGGCCGTACCGGCCCAGACGGCGACCGGGTCGCGGGGTTTCACCCCGCGTTCGTGCAGCCAGGCCGCCCGGGCGGCGACCATCCGGTCGAGCCGGCCCAGGGTCAGCGGGGTCTCGGCCGGGTGGCCGTCGACCTCGGTGTCGAATGTGAGCCCCGGCCCGTCCGGGTCGGCGCCGTGGGCCAGCACCCGGGCGAGCACGTTGCCCGCGCCCAGTTCCGCGTCGGCTGCGAGCGCGCCGCGCAGTCCCTTCGTCCTCATTGACGTGTTCCCTCCCCCAGCAGCACCGCGGTCGCCTCGCCCGGCGTACCGTCCGATGCCAGTTCGATCAGGATCAGCAACGCCTGTGCGGCGTCGCCGTCGTGCAGCAGCAGGTCCGCCTCGGCCTCCCCCTCGGCCCGCGGGTCGCCGGTCGGGCTCAGGCACACCACCGGCCCGTCCAGTCCCCAGCGCGCCGCGACGTGCCCGGCCACGCTGTTCGGCACCGACTGGAAGAAGAACAGCGGCCCGATCCGGTCACCGGCGTCCACCGCGGCCCGGACGTGCGCCGCGCTGGCCGTGTCCCCGCCGGCGCTGACCAGCACCACCGCCGTACCGTTGCCCGGCGGCAGCGGCCCGGTGCCGTAGCGACGCGCGAGGCACCGCTCGGCCACCGCCACCACGAGAGGCGCGAACGCCGAGTGCACAAACCCCGGCACCCCCGCCGGCCTCTCATCTCCGTCCTCGGGCCACCGCGCCTCCCCTTGGCTGCGCGATCTTGCGGTTGGCGCCCTCTCGGCGGGCGTTGTGCCCGTTTCGCCGGGGCCGGAAGTGCAAGATCGCGGAGGGCTGGGGGTGGAGGCGGTCATGAGGTGCTCACCAGGAGTGCGGTATTGGCGCCGCCGAAGGCGGCGTTGAGGGTCAGGGCGTGTGCGGTGCGCGCGGGGCGGGGGGCGTCGCGGATGACGTCCAGCGGGCACTGCGGGTCCGGGCCGAGCCAGCCGGCGGTGACCGGCAGCTTGCCGTGCCGCAGGGCCAGCACGGTGACCAGCAGTTCCAGCAGCCCGGACGCCTCCAGCGCGTGCCCGTGCACCGACTTGGTGGAGCTGACCGGCAGCCGCCCGGCGTCGTCGCCGAACACCCGGGTCAGCGCCGCCGCCTCGGAGGCGTCGCTGAACGGGGTGCCGGTGGCGTTGGCGTTGACGTAACCGACCGCGTCCGGGGGCAGCCCGCCGCGGCGCAGCGCCGCCTCGACCGCCCGGGCCAGCCCCAGCCCCTCCGGGTGCGGCTGGCACGCGTGGTAGGCGTCCCCTGCCCGCCCCCACCCGGCCACCGTCGCCACCGTCTCGGCGCCCCGCCGGGCGGCGGCACTCGCCGACTCCAGCACCACGGCGGCCACCCCGTCGCCCAGCAGCAGTCCCTTGCGGCCGGCGCTGAACGGGCGTACCGCGCCGTCGGCGGCGAGCGCCCGCCCGGCGTCGAACAGCGCGTACTGGTCCGGTTCGACCAGGTAACCGGCCGCGACCACGACCCGCTCCAGGTCACCCCGGCGGATCAGCGCGGCGGCGTCGGCGACCGCGCTGCTCGCCGACACGCAGGCGGTGGTGTAGATCCGGGTCCGCCCGCCGAGTCCGCACCGCGCGGCCAGGTGACCGGCCAGCGCCGGCACCGTCGGCGCGTCCCGCCCCTGCGGTACGGGCAGCGAGTGCGGCCCGCCGTGGGTGGCCAGGAACAGCGCCGACCCGGCGCGCCCGGCCCGGTCCAGCCCGGCGGCCCCGGCGGCGGCGTCGATCGCGTCGGCCAGCTCGTCGGCGAGCGTGCCGACGTCCGGCGCTGTGGCCGCCACGGTGACCCGGCGGCCGGTGGTGTCGAAACGGCGCACCGGTCCGAACGCCGGGGCGCCGGTGAGCACCCCGGCCAGCAGCGCGTCCGCGCCCCTGCCGAGGGCGCTGAGCGCGTACGTGCCGGTGATCCGTACGGTTTCCCGCTCAGCCATCTGCGGGAGCGGTCAGCGCGCCGCGGAACACCGCGAGCGCGTCGTCGACGGTGCGGATGCCGGCGAGTTCGTCGTCGCTCAGGTCCAGCCGGCGGTCGTGGCGCTGCTCGACCATGTGCACCAGCCAGGCCAGCTCCATCGAGCCGAGCCGGTCCGGCACCTGGTCGGCGGGTTTCGCGGTCAGTTCGGCGAGCATGCTCACCAGGTCAGCTCGCCCCAGGTCGGGCTGACCGGACATCAGGACTTGTCGCTGTTCGCGGCCACCCGGTCGGCGACCATCGTGGTGAACTCGCCGACCGTCATCAGCGCCAGCTTCTCCGACTCGTCGTCGGCGAACTTCACGCCGTACCGGTCCTCGACGCGGACCGCGAGGTCGGCCAGGGCCAGCGACTCCAGGTCGACGCCGGAGGGGCCGAGCGTGGTGTCGTCGTCGAGCTCGTCCACGTCGTAGTTCATGTCGGCGAGCTGTTCGACGACGAAAGTGCGGACCTGGTCTCGCATGGGTTCAGACCTCTTCTCCGTGTACCGGCTGACGGTGCCCGGTCGGGACACCGTGTGCGTGTGGACCGGCCGGCTCGGACGCGCGGGTGGCGCGCCGCTCGGCCGGGGCGGGTCGGGAATCGGGGTGGATCGGACGTCCGGCGGGAGTCCGGCGATTGCGCGGCTCGTACAGCGGTCCGGTCACGACGCCGCGTCCCGCAGCGCCGGGACCGACCGGACCAGCTTTCCGGTGGTGGTGCGGGGCATCTGGTCGAGCAGCCGCAGCGTGCGGGGACGCTTGAAGCCGGCCAGCCGCTCGGCGATGAGCTTGTCCAGCGTCTCCTCGGTCAGCGAGCCGTCGGCCTGGACGTACGCGGTGATGCCGTCGTCCCAGACCACCACCGCGGCGACGACGCCGGGCAGCCCGGCCACTGTGGCCTCCACCTCGGTCAGGTCGACCTTCAGGCCGCCCACCGACACCTGCGAGTCCAGCCGGCCCTTGATGGTGACCAGGCCGGTGTCCGGGTCGACCACCCCGGCGTCGCGGGTGTGCAGCCAGCCGTCGGCCCACCGGGTCGGGTCGGCCAGTCCGACGTACGGGTTGGCGGGGCAGCTGACCCACAGCTCGCCGTCACGCTCGCGCACCTCGATGCCGGGGGCGGGCGCGATGGCGGGGCGGTGCCGCCCGTACAGGTCGGTGCCGATGACGCCGACCTCGGTCATCCCGTACATGTTGCCCAGCGGCACGCCGTAGCGGTCGGTGAAGGCATTGGCCACGGCGGCGCTCACCAGCTCGCCGCCGGTGGTCATGCGTTTGAGCTGCGGCAGCGGCCCGGCCGGTGTGGTGGAGGCGAGCAGCCCGATGTGGAACGGCACGCCGAGCACAGTGGCCGGGGTGTCCTGGGCGGCCACGGCGGCGAGGATCGCGTCGCCGCTGAGCCGCTCCGGCGGGCACAGCTCGACGCCCGCGTGCAGCCCGTAGAGCAGGCCGCCGACCAGGCCGAGCACGTGCACCATGCTGGGCAGCAGGATGATCCGCTCGCCGGGCAGCGCGACGCCGTCGATGCGGGTGTAGCGGCGCACCTCGCCGACCAGGTCGGCGGCGGTGCGGCCGATCACCTTGGACGGCCCGGTGGAGCCGGAGCTGAGCTGGATCACCGCGTGCGGGCTGCCCGCCGGGCGGTCGGAGTACGCGCTCACCCCGGCGGTGACGTCGACGAAGATCCGCAGCGCGCCGCCGCCGGAGCGCACCGGGGCGACCACCACCTGCGGGCTGAGCCGGCGCAGTGCCTGGTCGACCTCGTGGTCGGTGAGCCGGTGGTCCAGCAGCACCGCCTGGGCGCCGGTACGCCAGGTGGCGAGCAGGTGCGCCACGTACGCCAGCGAGGGCGGCAGACGCAGCGCGGCGGCGCCTCCGGCGCGCAGCCCGGCCTCGGCGAGGCGGTCCTGCGCCTCGCCGACGAGCCGGCGCAGCGTGCCCTTGTCCACCGGTTCGGGCAGGCGCAGGCAGACGTCGGTGTCGCGGCCGGTGAACAGGATGTCGTCCACCCAGTCCACCGTCGTCGAGGCAGGATCTTCCGCCACGGGATGTGCAGTCACGACCAGCCACCGTTCCAATGAGGAACTGGGCGGATCCGCCCAGCGGGTACGTCGTTCGGGGTATGGCGGAACCCTACGACGACCCTCTTCTGCATCGCCAGATGCAAATGGCTAGATCCAAAACAGCGGCTGGGTGGATTGCTCAGGCTCGATCGGACAGGCAGGATCGGGGCCACGCCGGCAAGGTAGTCCGCCGGCCGCCGGATGCTGTGCGCGCGGGCTCCCGCGCGGACGGCGGGCGACGACGCTCCCGGGTGGCCCCGCTCAGCGCTCGCCCGCCGGTGGGGGCGCGGCGCCGCGCAGCACCAGCGCGCTGTTGAACCCGTCGAAGCCGCGCGCGCCGACCAGCGCGATCCGGCTGCGCGGCGGGCGGGGCTGCCGCAGGAACGTCAGCTCGCAGCCGGGCGCGGGCTCGTCCGGGCCGGCCGAGGCGGGCAGCATCCCGCGGCGGAACGCCAGCAGCGCGGTGGCCGCGTCCAGCGCGGACCCACCCTGGTGCGCCCGGCCGGTCAGCGGCTTCTGGGTGGTCACCGGCGGGGTCCGGTCGCCGAAGACGGCACGCAACGCGGTCGCCTCGGCCCGGTCGTACGCGGGCACCCCGAGCGCGTCCGGCCAGACCACGTCCACGTCGTGCGGGCGTACCCCGGCGCGTTCCAGCGCCAGCCGCAGCGCCCGGGCGTAGTGCGCCGGGTCGGGGCCGGTGGCCGGGTCGGTGGGCGCGGCGTCGTGGGTGGCGGCCCAGCCGGTGATCTCCCCGTAGACGCGCGCGCCCCGCGCCAGCGCGTGTCCCAGCTCCTCGACCACGAAGACCGCGCCGCCCTCGGCCGGCACGTAGCCGCTGGCCGCGACGTCGAACGGCCGGTACGCGGCCTGCGGGTCGGACACGTCGCTGAGCAGGCCGGAGCGCAGCTGGCAGGCGAGCGCGTACGGGCTCAGCGGACACTCGGTGGCCCCGGCGATCACCACCGGCGTGCCCCGGCGGACGGTGCGCACCGCGTGCGCGAGGCTGTCCAGCCCGCCGGCCGACTCGGACACGGTCACCCCGGACGGCCCCTTGAACTGGTGGCGGATCGACAGCTGGCCCACACTGGCCGCGTAGAACCAGGCGATCGACTGGTACGCCCCGACGGTGCGGGTCGGCCCGCCCCACAGCCGCTGCAGCTCCCGCTGGCCGAACAGGTTGCCGCCGGAGGAACTGGCGAGCGTGACCGCCCACTGGTACGGGTCGGGCGACACCTCGGGCAGCCCGGCGTCGGCCAGCGCCAGCTTGGTGGCGGCGAAGCCGAGGTGGGTCCACCTGTCGGTCTGCACCCGCTGCCGGGTGTCGCTGAACCCGGCCGGGTCGAAGTCGGACACCTCCCCGGCCACCCGGGTCGGGTAGCGCTCCGGGTCGAACAGCGTGATCGGCCCGATGCGCCGGGTGCCGGCCAGCACCGTGTTCCAGTGCGCCTCGGCGCCGATCCCGCTGGGCGCGACCACACCGATGCCCGTCACCACGGCCCGCGCGGTCATGTCGGCACCGCCGCCAGCCGGCGGAACACCATCGCGGACTGGAAGCCGCCGAACCCGCTGCCCACCGACAGCGCCACGTCCACCGGCACCTCCCGCGCCTCGTTCGGCACGTAGTCCAGGTCGCACTCCGGGTCGCGGGTGGTCCAGTTCGCCGTGGGCGGGACCACGCCGTACTCGATGGCCAGCGCGCAGGCGGCCATCTCGATCGAGCCGATGGCGCCGAGCGAGTGGCCGACCATCGACTTGATCGAGCTGATCGGCACCCGGTACGCGGTCTCCCCCAGCGCCCGTTTGAACGCCGCCGTCTCGTGCCTGTCGTTCTGCCGGGTGCCGGAGCCGTGCGCGCTGACGTACGACACGGCCGACGGGGCGAGCCGGGCCTGCCGCAGCGCGTCGCTGATCGCCACCGCCATCTCCGCGCCGTCCGGGCGCAGCCCGGTCATGTGGAAGCCGTTGCTGCGGCTGGCGTACCCGGCGACCTCGCAGTACACGTGCGCGCCCCGGCGGCGGGCGTGCTCGGCCTCCTCCAGCACCAGCACGGCGGCGCCCTCGGCGAGGACGAACCCGTGCCGGTCGGCGTCGAACGGCCGGGAGGCGTGCTCCGGGTCGTCGTTGTCCGGGCTGGTCGCGCCGATCGCGTCGAACGAGGCGACGGTGACCGGGGAGATCGGCGAGTCGGCCGCCCCGGCCAGCACCACGTCGGCCTCGCCGTCGGCGACGAGCTGGTGGGCGTACCCGATCGCGTCGATGCCGGAGGTGCAGCCGGTGGAGACGACCTGCGCGGGGCCGTGCAGGCCGTGCCGGCACGCCACGTCGGCGGCCAGGCTGCTGGGCACCAGCGCCTGATAGAGGTACGGCCCGCCGAGCGCGTGGTCGACCAGCCAATGCCGGCCGGAGTCGCTGACCCGCACGTACTCCTGCTCCAGCGCCATGGTCCCGCCGACGGCGGTGCCGAGCACCACCCCGGCGCGTTCGCGCTCCGCGTCGGTGAGGACGAGTCCGCTGTCCGCGAGCGCCTCGGCGGAGCAGGCGAGCGCGAACTGCACGTACCGGTCGGCGCGCTGCCGTTCGGCGAGCGTGATCCCGGCGGCGTCCGGGTCGAAGTCGCACTCGGCGGCGATCTGCGACCGGAACGGCGACGGGTCGAAGAAGCTGATCCGCCGGGTCGCGGTGCGGCCCTCGGTGATCGTCTTCCAGAACCGGTCCCGGGTGGCGCCGCCGGGCGCGACGACGCCGACGCCGGTGACCACGGTGCGCCGGCCGGTCACGACGGCTCCCGTGGCGGCGGGGCCGCGCTCTCGGTGTCGACGTGGCCGAGTTCCGGGCGCGGGGCGAGCGGTCCGAGGTGGAACACCACCTCGGCGGGCTCGTCGCCGGTGTTGCGCAGCCGGTGCCGCACGTCCTTCGGTACGTAGAGCGCCTCCCCGGCGGCGACCGGCACCGGCACGTCGTCCAGGTCCACGGTGATCGCGCCGCGGGCGACGTAGAGGAACTCCTCGCTGTACGGGTGGTAGTGCTCGGCGATCCGCTCCCCCGGCGCGAGCGTGGCCACGCCCATGAATCCGGAGGTGCTGCCGACCGTCTTCGGGCCGAGCAGCACCCGCAGCTCCCCGCCGCGGCGGCGGTCGGCCGGCACGTCGTGGACGGAGACCCGGGCGGTGGTGGTGTCGGTCATCGGGTGCCTCCCGCATACGCCCGCTCGATCTTCTCCTTGATCACGGCGAGCTGGATCGCGCTGTTGGTGTTGATCCGGTTGGTCATGCCGGCGTTGTCGACCGGTGCGGTCGGCTTCATCGCGAAGTCCTGCGTCCACGTCATCCGGGTGCCGCCGGGGATCTCCTCGTACCGCCAGTGGATGCGCATGTACTCGAACGGCCCGGTCTCGACGCGCCGGGCGTGCACCTCGCGGGTGGCCGGGTCGGCGGTACGTTCGCTGACCCAGCTCCACGCCACGCCGTTCTCGTCGGGGTGCATGGTGAGCCGGAAGCGCACGGTGTCGCCGTCGCGGTGCAGGATCTCGGCGACCGCGTACTCGGTGAACAGCTCGGGCCACCGGGCCACGTCGTTGGTGATCTCCCAGACCAGCGGCAGCGGCGCGTCGATCTCCACCGCGTTCTCGGTGTGCCCGGGCGGATCGGCCTTGCGGGCGACCAGGTCGGCGACGCCGGCGATGCTGAGCTGCCCGGCCTGTTCCGGGATCTTCACCCGCCACCGGTCGGCCACCACCGCGGACAGTTCGAGCAGCGCCAGCGAGTCCATGCCCAGCTCCTCCAGGCTCGCGGCGGGCGTGCTGGCGGCGGCGTCCGGGTCCAGGCCGCAGTGCGTGACCAGGATGTCGGTGATCTCGCGGGCGAGCGGGCGGTCGGGGGCGACTGTCATCGGTTCCTCCAGGTGGTCGGGCCGGCGGCGGGCACGGCGCGAACGGGGGTACGGCCGGCCGGGTCGGCCTCGGCGCGCGGGTCGGGCACCGCCGACCGCAGCCGCGGTACGACGGCGTGGGCGCCGTCGGCCCGCTCGCCGGCCGGGGCGCTGTCGGCGCTTCCGACGGGCCCGTCGGTGGCCACGGCGGGCGGGGTGAGCAGGCGTTCCACCAGGGCGGTGGTGTGCCGGGCGGCCCGGAACGCCGGGTCGCGCAGCACCCGCCGGGCGAACGGAATCGTGGTACGCACACCCGGACCGGCCACGTCGAACTCGGCCAGCGCCCGGTCGAGCCGGTCCAGCGCGGCGTCCCGGTCCGGCGCCCAGACCGCCACCTTCGCCAGCAGCGAGTCGTAGTGCGGGCTGACCAGGTAGCCGGTGTGCCCGTGGGTGTCGACCCGGGTGAACGGGCCGCCGGGCGGCCGGAACCGGTCCAGCCGGCCGGGCGCGGGCGCGAAGTCGCGGTCCGGGTCCTCCACGTTGACCCGGCACTCGATCGCCACGCCGGTCAGCCGGACGTCGGACTGACGCAGGCGCAGCGGGGTGCCGTACGCGATGTGCAGCTGCTCCTGCACCAGGTCCACGCCGGTGACCATCTCGGTGACCGGGTGTTCCACCTGGATCCGGCAGTTGATCTCCAGGAAGTGGCAGCGTTCCGCCTCGTCCACCAGGAACTCCACGGTGCCGGCGCCGGTGAAGCCGACCGACAGCGCGCCGCGCAGCGCCACCTCGGCGACGGTGTCCAGGGTGGCCTGCCGCAGCGCGGGCGCGGGCGCCTCCTCGATCAGCTTCTGGTGCCGGCGCTGCACCGAGCAGTCCCGGGTGCCCAGGTGCACGCCGTTGCCCTGGCCGTCGCAGAGCACCTGAACCTCGACGTGGCGGGCGTCGGCGAGGTACCGCTCGACGTACACCCGGTCGTCGCCGAACGCGACCTGCGCGGCGGCGCGGGTGCGGGCGTACGCGCGGGGCAGCTCCGCGGCCGAGCGCACCACAGTCATGCCGCGCCCGCCCCCGCCCGCAGCGGCCTTCACGATCACCGGGTAGCCCACGTCGGCGGCCACCTCCTGGGCCTCGGCGGCCGTCGCCAGCGTCCGGACGCTGCCCGGCGGCAGCGGCAGCCCGGCGGCGCTCATCAGCGCCCGCGCCGTCGACTTGTCCGCGAGCGCGGCCATCACCTGCGGCGGCGGGCCGACGAAGACCAACCCGTTCTCCGCGCAGATCTCGGCGAAGTCGGCGTCCTCGGACAGGAAGCCGTACCCTGGGTGGACCGCCTGCGCGCCGGTCTGCCGGGCCGCCTCCACGATCGCCGCCGCGTTGAGGTAGCTGCGCCGGCTGGCCGCCGGGCCGATCCGGACCGCCTCGTCGGCCAGCCGCACCGGCAGCGAGTCGGCGTCGGCGCTGGAGTGCACCACCACGGTGCGCACACCCAGCTCCCGGCAGGCGCGCAGCACCCGCAGCGCGATCTCGCCCCGGTTGGCGATCAGCACCTTGTCGAACATCAGCCGTCCTGTCCGGTGACCGGTTCCAGGGCGATCAGCGGCTGGTCGTACTCGACGGGCTTGCCGTCGTCGACAAGCACCTCGACCACCCGTCCGGCCTGGCCGGCGGTCACCTCGTTCATCAGCTTCATGGCCTCGACGATGCCGACCACCTGGCCCGGGCGGACCACGTCGCCGACCGCGACGAACGGCATCGCCCCGGGCTCGGGAGCCCGGTAGAACGTGCCCACCACCGGCGAGCGCACGGCCGGCCGGTCGACCGGCGGCGCCGTCTGCCGGGCGGGCTCCTCGATGCGCGCGCCCACCGGTTCGGTCCCGGCGCGCGGCGCCGGCGCCGCCGGGTCGTGCCACTCGACCTCCAGCACCGACTCGCCGCTGCGCAGCCGCACCCGGCGTACCGGCCCGGCCAGGTCCGCGACGAGCTTGCGGGCCTGCCGGCGCAGCCCGTCGAGCACCTGCTCGGACTCCACGTCGGCCATCACGCCACCTCCGGCCGCTCGGCGGCGCGCGCCGTCGCGGCAGGACCGGCGGTGGCCGAGCGGGCCGCCCCGAAGCGGCGGAACCGCTGACGCCGTCGGCGGACCAGCGTGGCGGGAGGCACGGTGAGCAACGGGGCGAGGTTCGCCGCGACCGCCCGGCGCAGCAGCTCGGCCGCGCCGGCCGGGTCGGCGTGCGCGGCCGGCCGCGGCTCCGGCACCAGCTCGTCGACCACGCCGAGGTGACACAGGTCGGTGCCGGTGAGCCGTAACGCGCGGGCCGCCTGCGGCGCCGCCGAGCTGTCCGGCCAGAGGATCGCGGCGCAGCCCTCGGGGCTGATCACCGAGTAGACCGCGTGTTCCAGCATGAGCACCCGGTCGGCGACCGCGAGCGCGAGCGCGCCGCCGCTGCCGCCCTCGCCGGTGACCACCGCCACCACCGGCGTGGGCAGCACGGTGAGCGCGAGGATGTTCTCCGCGATCGCCGCCGCCTGGCCCTGCTGCTCGGCGGTCACCCCCGGATCCGCGCCGGGCGTGTCCACCAGCGTCACCACCGGCAGCCGCAGCCGCGCCGCGAGACGCATCAACCGCAGCGCCTTGCGGTGACCGGCCGGGCTCGCCATGCCGAAGTTGCGGGTGACCAGCTCGGCGGTGGTGTGCCCCTTCTGGTGGCCGATCACCATCACCGGCCGGCCGTCGAGACGGGCGATGCCGCCGACGACGGCCGGGCAGTCCGCGCCGAGCCGGTCCCCGTGCAGCTCCACGAACCCGTCGAACGCGGTCTCCAGATAGTCCAGTGTGGTCGGGCGGCCCGGGTGCCGCGCCGTGCGTACCGTCTCCCACGGGTCGCGGTCCGGCGCGGCGGCCACGGTGCTCACGGCCGGCGCCGGGCGCGGCGCGGGCGCACCTGCCGGCGCGCGGCGGCCGGAGTGGGCGGCGGCGAGCAGCGCGGCGAGCCGGCCGCGCAGCGCGTGCCGGGGCACCACCATGTCCACCTGGCCGTGGCGCAGCAGGTACTCGGCGGTCTGGAAGCCCTCCGGCAGCGTGGCGCCGGTGACCTGGCGGATCACCCGGGGGCCGGCGAAGCCCAGCCGGGCGCCGCTCTCGGCGAGCACCAGGTCGGTGTTTGTGGCGAAGGAGGCGGCCACCCCGCCGTACGTGGGATCGGTGACCACGCTGACCGTCAGCAGACCCGCCTCGCGCATCCCCGCGAGGGCCTGGCTGACGGTGGCCATCTGCATCAGCGACAGCGCGCCCTCCTGCATCCGCGCGCCGCCGGACGCGGTCACCAGCACCAGCGGGACGTCGTCGGCCAGGGCCCGCTCGGCGGTCCGGGTGATCAGCTCACCGACCGCGCAGCCGAGGCTGCCGCCGAGGAAACGGAAGTCCATCACCGCCAGCGCCACCGGGTGCCCGCCCACCCGGGCGGTGCCGCAGAGCACCGCCTCGTCCAGGCCGGTCGCCGCGCGGGCCGCGCCGAGCCGATGCGGGTACGGCAGCGCGTCGACGAACTCGATCGGGTCGACGCGTACCGCCCGGTCCGGCAGCGGCGTGAACGAGTCCGGGTCGGCGAGCTGCGCCACCCGGTCCGGCGCGTCGAGCCGGGCGTGCGAGCCGCACTCCGGGCAGACGTCGAGGTTACGGCGCAGCCGCTTGCGGTAGAGCAGCGACGCGCAGCCGTCGCACCGGGACCACAGCTGCTCGTCGCGCGGCGCGGTGGTGGTCACAGTGGCCGCCCGGCGGCGTCGTGCAGGTGGGCCGGGGCGTCGTACCGGTAGAAGCAGTGCGCCATCGCGTCGCGGGGTGAGCGCCACGTCGGCAGGTACGGCGAGATGTACGGCCGCAGCCGCTCGCTGATCCGGACGAACTCGGGATGCCCCCGGTTGTCCTCCACCGCGCCCTGCGCCGGCGTCTCCGTCTCCAGCAGATGGACGTAGAGGTCGTGCAGCCGGTACAGCGAGCGGTGCCGGACACCGACCAGGCCGGGCAGCTCGGTCGCGTCGGACTCGGCGAAGATCTCGGCCACCCGGTCCTCGGCCGTGGGCACCACCTTGGCGACGATGAGCGAACGGTCCATTCGCGGCCTCCCTGCGTACGTCCCGGTGCGCGGCGAACCGGTCGCGCCGCACGGATTGCCACACGGTGCCGCCAGGGCCGTCTACCGGGCGTCAACCGCACCCCATCGCGCCACAAACATGGTGACGCTGCGTTGACGGGAGCTGTGCGTGAGCTATGGGAAGATCACCTTCCGGATTCCGGGCGGCGACACTTTTTCGCAGATCACAGGCGTGTTACGGGTCCGCGCCGGACGGTCAGGTGGCCGACCGACCGTTGACTGAGAGTAACAGGCATTGATATTCTCCGTCTCGGTCAGCCCGGCCACGGTGGAGGTTCCGGACCGTGGTGGAGGCGTTCCGACACCGGCGTCGCGGGCGACGGGCCGGGAGACGACGGTCGGGACGAGGGTTCCGGTGCTGGGGGGTGCGCCGTGTCGGGTGGATCGAGGATGCCGACGGCGGGCGAACCCGCCCCACGGGTGGCACTGCACCTGCTCGGCGGTTTCCAGTTGCTGCACGAGGACACTCCGGTGGTCGTACCCCGGGGGCTGCAGCGCGTCATCGCCCTGATCGGCCTGCGCCCGGCCGCCACCCGCAGCCACCTCGCCGGTCTGCTCTGGCCCGAGACCCCCGAGGAGCGCGCGCTGTCGTCGCTGCGGACCGCGCTGTGGCGGCTTCGGCAGGACCCGTGCTGCCCGCTGCGCACCGACGGCGACACCGTCCGCCTCGGACCGACCGTCCGCCTCGACGTGGACGACCTGGTGGAGACGGCCACCCGGGTACGCGAAGGCGCAGTCCCCCGCGGCGCGGCCGGCGCCGGACGCCACGACCTGCTCCCCGGCTGGTACGACGACTGGGTGCTGCTGGAACGCGAACGGCTGCGCCAGCTGCGCCTGCACATGCTGGAGGAACTCGCCGGCAACCACCTCACCGCCGGCCGGCACGGCGAGGCGCTCGAGGCCGCGCTGGAGGCGATGGCCGCCGAACCGCTGCGGGAGACCCCGCACCGCCTGGTGGTCCGCATCCACCTGGCCGAGGGCAACGCGTTCGAGGCGGTCCACTCCTTCTACGTCTACCGTGACCTGCTCCTGCGCGAACTGCGCCTGGAACCGTCCCCGGCCATGACCGCGCTGCTGGACGACACGCTCGCGCCGATCCGGCGGGCCAGCCGCCCGGAACCGCCGCCGCCGCGCCGCACGGACCGGGCCGCCAAGGCGGCACCGCCATCAATCCCCCGGGGTACGCGGTGACGGCGAGGTGACAGCGCGACCGGCACGGTGAGCCCAGCACCGCGCGGCAGAGGGGGTCACACGATGAGTCGACTGTTGGTGGTCAGCCGGATCGTGCCGGGCGCACAGGGACGGGTGGCGCAGATCTTCGCCGAGTCCGACGCGACGGAACTGCCCCACCTCACCGGCGTGCGGCACCGGTCCCTGTACTACCTGCACGACCTGTGCGTCCATCTGATGGAGACCGTCGACGTGGCGCCCGACCTGACCGCGGAACTACGCGACCACCCGCTCTACGAGCAGGTGAACAAGCGGCTGTCCGCGCACACCTCGCCGTACCTGCCGACCTGGGACTCGCCCCGGGACGCGGTGGCCGGCTGCTTCTACAGCTGGACCGCCGCCGGCACCCCTGCGCCCGACCGGATCCGCTGACCGGACACGGGCGACGGACGGGGCGCCCCGGAACCACGCACGGCACCCAGGTTCCGGGGCGCCTCCCGGCCGTGCACCATTCGATTCCCGACGCACGCTCGGTCACTCGCCGGCCACCGGCGGACACCACCCGTCCCGCAGTCGCGGCCCGGCACCAGCCTGCCTGTCGTCGTCGGCGCGCGTGTGCGAAGCTGCCCCGAGTCTTTCGCCACCGTCGTGCACGTACATAGAAGGAGGTTGGCCATGCCGTCGAGCTTCGGGCAGTGGCTGTTCGTGATCCTGGCCCTGCTCATCGGACTGGTCGCCGGCTGGGTGCTCTTCGGCCGCCGGCCCGGCGCCCCGGCGACGCCCACGGTGGAGGGCGCCCCCGCGGTGACCGCCACCGTCGACGAGCCGCGTCCGGTCGCCGTGGTCGACGAGCCGCCGGCGACCGCCACCGTGACCGAGCCCGCCCCCACCGAGTCCGCGACCGCCGAACCGGCCGTAGCCACCGCCGCCCCCACCGCCGACGAGCCGGCCGAGTCCTCCCCCGCCGCCTCCGACCCGGTCGGGTCTGAGCCAGCCACCGAGCCCGTTACCGCCGAGCCGGTCGGGTCTGAGCCGGCCACCGCCGAGCCCGTCGCTTCCGAGCCCGTCGCTTCCGCACCCGTTGCCTCCGAGCGGGTCGAGTCCGAGCCCGTCGGTGCCGAGCCGGTGTCGCCCTCGGCCGACGCCGAGCCGGTTGCCGCGCCCGTGGCCGACGCCGAGCCGGCTCCGGCCGTCGTTGACTCCGACTCGGTGACGGTTCCGGCCACCGTTGACGCCGAGCCGGTGGCGGCTTCGGCAACCCTCGCCGAGGACGAGCCCGCCACGGAGAAGCAGCCCGCGGTCGGCACGGCCGTCGACGCGCCGGCCACCGAGGCCGCGCCGGTCGAGGCCATCGAGCCGGTCGCCGTGCCCGCGCCGCGTACTTCGGTCGAGAATGTCCCGGCCGCGGCGGACACCGACGCGTCGGACGACTTCCGGCGAATCCAGGGCATCGGGCCGAAGCTGGCCGCCGCCCTGCAGGACGCCGGGATCCGCACCTACCGGCAGCTCGCCGAGCTGGACGAGGCTGCACTGCGGCAGACGGTGAAGGCCGCCGGCCTGCGCTCCGCGCCGGGTCTGGCCACCTGGCCGCAGCAGGCGAAGGTGCTGGCGGGTGCCGGCGCTGAGGCCGATCGGGTGCTCCCGGCCGGTGCCGAGTAGACGCTCCTCCGTGTTCCGGGCCGGTGGTGACGATCGTCGCCACCGGCCCGGCGCGTTTCCCGCCCCACCAGAACCCCGAAGTGGTGACATCACCGCGCGACCATCAACCCCCACCCGGACCGGTATGTCGGAAAACTGACCGCTTGCGGACAGGCATCGCTACGGTCGGTGAGGGGCCCTCACGGCCCGCCGCGCGAACCGCCACCCGCAGGAGCATGTCGTGCCCACCGCAGCGCCGGAGCCCGGCCGGCGACCGCCGGTCCGCGATCCGGAGGCGCCGCGCCGGGTGACGCTGCTCGAACTCTTCTTCGACCTGGTCTACGTGGCCGCGCTCGCGTTGATCTCACGGCACCTGGTCGGGTCGGTGTCCTGGGAGCGGGCCGCCGAGTCCCTGGTCATGCTGATGGCGATCTGGTGGACCTGGGCGATCACCACGCTGGTCACCGACATCTACGATCCGCAGCGCACCGAGATCAAGCTGTTGATCGTGGCGGTGATGTTCGGCGCGCTGCTGATGACCACCGCCATCCCGGAGGCGTTCAGCTCCCGAGGGCTGGTGTTCGCCGGCACGTACGTGGCGATCCATCTCGGACGCGGCCTGTTCCTCATGCCCGCCGTACGGCGGCACCCGCAGAGCAACCAGCGGGCCCTGCGCATCTTCGTCTGGTTCGCCGTGTCGGCGGTGCCCTGGCTGGTCGGCGCGCTGGCCGCGCACGGCACCGCACGGCTTTTGCTCTGGTTCGGCGCCCTGGCCATCGACTACCTCGGATTCCGGCTGGCGTACCCGGTGCCGGTCCTGGGCGCGGTGCCGGACTCCCAGCGCAACGTGACCGCCGAGCACCTGTCCGAGCGGTACCAACAGTTCTTCATCATCGCGCTCGGCGACGCCGTGCTGGTCGCCGGCACCGTGTTCAGCCTGCACCACTCCGAGGTGGAGAACCTGGCCGCCTTCACCGTTGCGTTCGCCACCACGCTGCTGCTCTGGCGCATCTACGTGCACAAGTCCGGTGAGCTGCTGCCGCACGCCATCGCCCGGGCCGCCCAGCCGAGCCGGTTCCTCAACACCGCGCCGTACACCCATCTGATGATGGTGGCGGGCGTGGTGACCACCGCGGCGGGCTTCGACCTGGTGCTGCTGGAGCCGACCGGGCACACGCCACCGGCCTGGCTGGCGGTGATCCTCGGCGGGCCGGCGCTGTTCCTGACCGGGCGGGCCGCCTTCGAGTACGAGGTGTTCAGCCGGGTGTCGTCGTCCCGGCCGGGCGGGGTGCTGGCGCTGCTCACGATCGCGCCGGCCGGGTTGTTCCTCGCGCCGGTCTACGCCTCGGCCGGGGCGATGCTGGTGCTGGCCGGGGTGGCGTCCGCCGACTACCACCGCAGCCGGGGCCGCCCGCCGGAGGAGCCGATGCCGCCGCACTGAGCGGGCGCCGCCGGTAATCGGAATCGGCCGCGCCGGGCACCAGCGCGCCGTTTGGCGGATCACCCGCCCGGGGTACATGGCCTCCACCTCGAATCCACCACAACCCCAGTGGAGGCAACTGATGCGCGGCACCTCGATATTCGGCGTCCTGGTCGTCATCTGGCTCATCATCGGTGCCATCGCCGCCGGTCAGCGCGGCTACTACGGCAACGACGAGACGAACTGCGCGGAGGCGGGCACGATCCTGGTCACCATCGTGGCCGGCCCGCTGAACTACATCGGCGCCAACCCGAAGGTGGACTGCAAGCTGCCCGAGCCCTCGAAGTAGATCACCTCCCGGCCCGCGCCCGCCCGGCGAGCGCGGGCCGTTCCGTGCCCGGGGCGCGGCACGCCACCACCCCTAAGGCGTCCTAGGAGGCTGGGTTTGGTCGGGGTTTGCCCGGCGGAGGGGCGGGAACGGCAGCGGTTCGCCGACGACGGAAACGGAGAACCGGGCATGCGGATCGGCTACAAGCTCGCCTCGGAGGCGTTCGGGCCCCGGGAACTCATCCGGCAGGCGATCCGGGCCGAGGAGGTCGGCTTCGACTTCGTCGAGATGAGCGACCACTACCACCCCTGGCTGGAGTCGCAGGGGCATTCCTGCTTCACGTGGAGCGCGCTCGGCGCGATCGCCGCCCGTACCAGCACGCTCGGCCTCGCCACCGGCGTCACCTGCCCCACCGTCCGCTACCACCCGGCGATCGTCGCGCAGGCCGCGGCGACCATGGCGCTGATCTCCGACGGGCGGTTCACGCTCGGCGTGGGCGCCGGCGAGCGGCTCAACGAGCACGTCGTCGGGCAGGGGTTCCCCAGCGTACGGGGGCGGCACGAGCGGCTGCGCGAGGCGCTGGAGATCATCCGGTTGCTCTGGCAGGGCGGCTACCGGTCCTACGAGGGGCGGCACCTGAAGCTGGAGGACGCGCGGGTCTGGGACCTGCCCGACGATCTACCGGTGATCGCCGTGGCGGCCAGCGGCCGGGAGTCCGCCGGGCTGGCCGCCGAGCTGGGCACCGGCCTGTTCGCCACCGAGCCGAAGGCGTCCATCGTCGACCAGTACCGCAACGCCGGCGGCCGGGGCCCCCGCTACGCCGAGGTGCCGATGGCCTGGGCCGCCGACGAGGAGTCGGCGGTACGCGCGGCGAAGGAGACCAGCCGCTGGGCGGTCACCGGCTGGAAGGTGATGAGCGAGCTGCCGAACCCGGTGAACTTCGACGCCGCCACCACCTGGGTCGAGGACCACCACATCCGCAGCCAGTTCTCCGTCGGCCCGGACGCCGGGCCGCACGTGGAGAAGGCGCGCGCGTACGTCGAGGCCGGCTTCGACCACATCGTGCTGCAGAACGCCGGCCCGGACCCGGACGGCTTCCTCGACTTCTGCGCCCGCGACCTGCTGGCCCGGGTACGCGCCCTCGGGTCGTAGCCGGCGGGTCAGCCGCCGACGTGGATGCCGGGACGGCGGGTGGGATCCGGCTCGGACTTGCGGATGATCTCCCGTACCACCGGCGGCGTGTCGCCCCGGCCGAGGATGAGGTAGCGCAGCAGGTGCGCGATCGGGTTCCCCTCCGACCACTCGAAGTGGCAGTGCGGGCGTACCCCGGTGGCGTCGCGCAGCGCCAGCAGGATCGCGGCTATCGCGTTCGGCGCGGCCGGGCTGCTGGCACGCAGGATCCGGTAGCCGCCGGCCTCCACCCCGTGCACCCGCAGCACCTGGCTGAACTGCGACGGGTCGCTCACGTCGATCTCCAGGAAGAGCACGTCGGCGGCGCCGGGCACCGGGTTCATCGACCGTTGCGCCCGCTCCTTGACCCGGTACTCCTTGACCGACCCGCGCTGCCGCTTGTTGGCGATCAGGTGCAGCCGCCCGTCCCGGGCCACCGACTCGTCGACGAACCGGCGGGCCGCCTCGTCGAACTCGATCCGCTCGGCGCGCAGCTCGGTGGTCCGGGTGACGCGGGAGATCAGCGACACCGCGACGATCCCGGCGATGAAGAACCCGGAGATGGTGATGCCGTCCGGCTTGGCCACCACGTTCTCCGCCAGCGCGTACAGCAGCACGGCGGTGAGCAGCGCGAACCCGGCGCCGGCCGCGCGGCTGCCGGCCCGCAGCGCCGCGATGGTCACCGCTATCGCGCCGGAGACCATCATCGCCAGGATGCCGGTGGCGTACGCGCCGGCCTGGGCGTTGACGTCGGCGGCGAACGCGATGGTGATGGCGACGCTGATCGCGGTGTAGACCAGCACCACCGGGCGGACCGCGCGGCCCCACTCCGGCGCCATGCCGTACGACGGCAGGTAGCGCGGCACGATGTTGATCAGCCCGGCCATCGCCGAGGCGCCGGCGAACCAGAGGATGAGGATGCTGCTGATGTCGTAGACGGTGCCGAACGCCTGGCCGAGACGCTCGTGGGCGAGGAACGCGAGCGCCCGGCCGTTGGCCGGCCCGCCGGGCGCGAACGCCTCGGGCGGGATCAGCACGGTGGTCACGAACGTGGTGGCGATCAGGTAGACCGACATGATCAGCGCGGCGGCGGTGAGCAGCCGGCGGGTGTTGCGGATGCGGGCGGCCAGCCGCTGCTCCGGATCGGCGCCGCGGCCGCGCACCAGCGGCATCATGCTCACCCCGGTCTCGAAGCCGGACAGGCCGAGCACCAGCAGCGGGAACGCGAGCGCGCTGGTGGCCAGGACGTCCCCGGGTCCGCCGGCGTCGGCCAGCCGGCCGGTCCAGTCGGCCAGCGGCGCCGGGTCGGCGGCCAGCTCGGCCACGCCGGCGACCACCACCACCGCGTTCAGCGCCAGGAACACCGCCACCAGCGGGATGGCCACCTGCACCGCCTCGCTGAACCCGAGCAGGAACACGCCGCCGAGCACGAGCAGCAGCGCCACGGTGACCAGCACCGCCGCTGTCCGGCCGTGCGGGAACGCGGCGGGCAGGGCCGGGTTCTCCAGCAGGTGCACGCTGGCGTCGGCGGCGGAGAGCGTGATCGTGATGATCCACGAGGTGGCGACGAAGCCCAGCAGCACCAGCACGAAGACCTTGCCGCGCCAGAACGGCAGCAGCCGCTCCAGCATCGCCACCGAGCCCTGCCCGTGCGGGCTCTCCCGGGCCACGCGGCGGTACATCGGCAGCATCCCGAGCAGGGTCAGCGCCACGATCAGCAGGGTGGCCAGCGGACTGAGCGCGCCGGCCGCCACGACCGCGATGCCCGGCAGGTAGGACAGCGTGGAGAAGTAGTCGACGCCGGTCAGGCACATCACCTGCCACCACGGGTGCGACCGGGTCTGGTGCTCCCGTACCTCCGGGCCGACCGGTTCGACGCGGTGGGCGAACAGCCACCGGTGCAGCCGGCCGGGCGGCGGGGCCGGACGGGCCGGGGCGGCCACCCGTTCCGGCAGCTCCGGCACGGGACGACCGGACCGCTCGGCGTGGTCGCCGTGCCGGCCGGCCCGGGCGGCCGCGGCGGCGTGCGCCTCCCGGCGCCGCTCCCGCGTACGCCTGGGCTGTTCCGCGTCCCCCGCCTGCCCCATCTGTTCCCCTTCGTCCCCTGGCAAAGACGGTAGGGGTTGTCCCGGTCGTGGCCCGGCCGAACCGGTCAAAGATCCGCTGCGGCGGCGGTCACCGCGTCGCGCAGCGCGGCCGGGTCGGCCACGGTGACGGTGACCGCCGGGTGCCGCAGCCGCGGACCGGGCGCCAGTGCCGGCACCGGCTCGGCGAACCGCAGGCAGACCCCGGCGGCCAGGCCGGCGCCGAAGGTCACCCCGCCGTCGGCCAGCGACAGGTGCGGGCCGATCGCCCGCCACCAGCGGTACGGCCCGCTCAGCTCGGCGCCGGTGACGTTGTCCCTGGTGGTGCGCAGCAGCCAGGGGCCGAACCGGACGAGCAGACCGTCCGGGCCCCAGTCGACCCAGGCCGTGGCGGGACATACCCCGAGCAGCGCCAGGGGCAGCCGGAAGACCGGGTCGAAGCGGAACGGGAAACGGCGGGTCTGTTCGTCTCGCGGCACGGCGGCGACGTACCCGGTCCGGCGGGGCCGACACCCGCCGGCGGCGTTCCCGCGTCCCGCGCCCGGACGGCGGGACGCGGGAACCCCCCGTCCCGGCTACTGCAGGAACGCCCCGAGGGGTGACAGCAGCAGCCGGCCGAGCAGCGCGGCGTTGTCGTCCAGCCGCGTCCGCTCACACTCGCGGGCCTCCGGGTCGTGGCGGCAGCGCCAGATCTTCTGCGCGTTGCGCCAGGCCACGTTCCGGGTGTACTCCACCAGTTCGCCCTGGTACCAGTCGTCGATGTCACCGTTCACCATGTCGATCATGAGCTGCCAGCTGTCCAGGTAGCCCCGGCGCAGCTGCGGGATCCGCTCGGCGAAGATGTTGTTGATCTCCAGGTAGTCGCGGTGCTGGTCGCTGCCGTCGATCGGCTCGGAGTCCAGGCTGTCGAACGTCGTCACCAGGGCGAACGGCAGGTCGTAGTTGATGTGCGCGTTGACGCCCGCGGCGGCCGAGGGCAGCGGCCGGGCGTCCGGGCCGCGCATCCGCTTGAACAGGCACGCCCACGCCTTCGGCGTGCTCGGGCTGGAGTCGGTCCAGAACCGCAGCGCGTCGAAGTACCGGGCCGCGAACTCCACGTCCAGGCGGGCCAGGAACGCCGGGTCACGGAACCGGTCGTCGTACAGGCCGTCGAGCACGGTGCTGGTGATGACCAGGTAGAGCTTGTTGAAGTCGGCGAGCGGGCAGCTCTCCTCCAGCGGGGGGAGCCGGACCAGCAGATCCTGCAGCTTGGTGAGATGGTCCACGACCGCCGGCACGTCGGCCGGGTGATCGGCGAGCAACCCGACGATGTCCTGGTGCACAGGACCCCAGACCGGTTCGGTCATTTCTCCTCCACGATGGTCGGCGCCCCCACGACGCCACCGGCGCTCCGGCGCACAGCGTGCCAGCCGGCGCCCGCGCGCCGGATCGGTAGAACGACGTATTGCCGACGTACGTCTATCCCGGACGGCTGCGCAGGAAGATCGCGCTGGCCTGCACCCGCGTACGGACCTGCAGCTTGTCGAAGATGTGCGAGACGTGGACGCCGATGGTCCGCTCACTGATGAACAGCCGCTGGCCGATCTCCCGGTTGGTCAGCCCCTCGGCGACCGCCGCGAGCACCTCCCGCTCCCGCGCGGTGAGCGTGGCCAGCTCGTCCACTGCGGGCCCGGCCGGCGCCGCCCGTGGCCGGGGCACCGGCGCGGGGCCGGGCGCGGCGTCCACGGTCACCCGGGCCCGCGAGGCGATGGTACGGATCTCCGCGGTCAGCGGCGCCGCGCCGAGCGACTGGGCCATCTCGTACGCCTGGCGCAGCAGCTTGCCCGCGGTGGCCACCCGGCTGCGCCGTCCCAGCAGCGCCTCGGCCTGCCGCAACCGGGAGTACGCCGCCGGATAGGGGTGGTTGCGCCGGTCCCACTCGAGCGCCGAACGCTCCCACAGCGCGGGGTCGCCACGGCCGTCGTCGAGCCGGCTCAGCTCGGCGTCGCAGAGCGCCAGGAACCCGTCGGCGACGTACCGCACCGGCGCGCCCGCCCGGGCGCTCTTGCGGGTCACCCGGTCGACCGCCTCGCGCAGCCGGCGTACCGCGTTCGGATCCGGCTCGATGGTGCGGCCGGCCGCGGCCTCCGCCTCCGCGCGCAGCCCGTGCCAGGCCAGCGTGGCCAGCACGATCACGTCGTCGGACCGGCTCTCGGTCAGGCCCCGCTGCACCGCCTGCCGGGCCAGGTCGTGCCGGCCCTGCCACATGGACAGGCCGGCGCGCAGGATGAGCATCGGCAGCACGTGCCGGGCGCCGCCGCCGGCCAGCATGGTGGCGACCGCCTCCAGGTCACGGTCGGACGCCTCGACGTCGCCGTACCCGACGGAGAGTCGGCACCGGGCCAGCAGCAGCTCGACCGCGTCGGCGCCGGAGGGGCGGTGCCGCAGCGCGGCGGCGACGACCTTCTCCGCCTCGGCCCACTGCCCCACCCGGAACAGCCCGTTCGTCGCCACCGCCAGCAGCCGGGTCTCCCAGGTGCGGCCCAGCCCCAGCTCGGCGACCCGCTCGGCGCCACGGCGGGCCACCACCACACCCTCCTCGAGGATGTTCAGCGGCCCGGTCATCAGGTCGGCCAGGTGCAGGTACGCGCACGCCACGTCCTCCGGGCCGCCGGAGCGCTCGGCGGTGTCCAGAGCGCGGCGCATGACCGCCAGCCCGGCGGCCGGATCCTCCAGGAACGCCTCGCTGAACCCGAGCGCGGCGCTGGCCATCACCACCTCGGAGGTGGAGCCCGGCACGTCGGCGGCGAGCGCGAGCGCCTCCCGGGCCTGCTCACCGGCCTCGGCGTAGCGGCCCAGGTGCAGCAGCAGCTCGGCCAGCCGGGCCGCGGCCGTGCAGCGCTCGTGCGGCGTGCAGTCGGGCGAGGCCAGCACCCGCCGGTACTCCTCCTCGGCCGGCGCGGACCGGCCCGCCGCGGCCAGGTAGCGGGCGCGGCGGATGTGCAGCGCGCAGACCGGCGGCCCGGACTCCTCGGCGGCCAGCTCCTCCAGCAGGGTCAGGGCGCGGGCGTGTTCCCCGCTGTGGTGCGCGGCCTCGGCGGCGTGGCTGAGCAGCTCGGCCCGGTCCACCTCGACCGGCTCGGGCCGGCCGCCGTCGGGCAGCACCGCAGGCGGCTCGGTGGCGAGCGTCAGCGCGGCCGACCAGTGGCGGTGCGCCTCGGCGTACCCGTGCAGCCGCTCCGCCTCGCGGGCGGCGGCCATCGCGGCGGGCAGCGCCCGGGCCGGCTCACCGGCGTGCCGCCAGTGGTGGGCCAGCCGCGCCTGGTGCAGCTCGCCCGGGGCGGCGGTGAGCGCCTCGGCGAAGCGGCGGTGCAGCGCGGCCCGCTCGGCCGGCAGCAGCTCGCTCGCCAGCACCTCGGCGACCAGCCGGTGGCGCAGCCGGTAGCCGTCGTCGGCGCCGACCAGCAGGCGGTGCGCCACCGCCTCGCGGACCGCGTCGAGCAGCTCCTCCTCGGGCAGCCGGACCACCTGGGCCAGAAGCCAGTGCTCGACCGGTTCGACGCCCACTGCCACCGCGTGCACCACGGCGTGCGCGGGCTGCGGCAGCGCGTCGACCCGGTCCAGGAACACCTCGCGCACGGTGTCGGAGATGCCGTCGCGGCCGTCGCGCCGGTCGCGGGCCAGCTCCTCGGCCACGAACGGGTTGCCGCCGCTGCGCCGCCAGAGCTGGTCGGCGGCCTCCGGCGGCAGCGGCGCCCCGACCACGGCGGCGGCCAGCTCGTCGGTGGCGGCCCGGTCCAGCGGCAGCAGATCGACCACCTGCACCGAGCGCAGCCGGCGCAGTTCGGTGAGGACCCGGCGCAGCGGGTGCGCGCCGCGCAGCGACTCGGCCCGGATCGCGGCCAGCACGGAGAGCTGCAGGTCGCCCAGACCGGCGAGCAGGTAGAGCAGGAGCTGCCGGGTGCTGCGGTCGACCCACTGCAGATCGTCGAGGACGAGCACCAGCGGCCGCCCGCCGGCCACCAGGTGCAGGCCCTGGGCGACGCGCTCCAGCAGCGCCCCGGCGCCGTCCGGGCCGGGCGTCTCCTCGTCGAAGACCTGCAACAGCCCGCGGATCGCCGACGCGGTACGCGCCTCGCCCTGCTCGGCGTCGAGCCGGCGCAACGCCTGGCGTACCGGGTGCAGCGGCGAGGCGTCACCGATGTCCAGGCAGGCGCCGGTCAGCACCAGGGCTCCGGCCTGCCGCAGCTGGTCACCGACCTCGCTCAGCAGGCGGGTCTTGCCCACTCCGCTCTCACCGGTGAGGAACACCGCCCCGGTCTGCCCGGGCCGCAGGTCGTCGTAGAGCGCCGACCGCAGCGTCGCCATGGTGCCGGTGCGGCCGACGAGCGGTGCGGTGTCCACTTCGCTGGCCATGGGACGCAGCCTAGTCACAGGGCCCCGCACCGTTCTACGGCCTCGGGGTCGGACTCGTACTCCTCGCGTCGACTACACGACTAATGGTTGCGGGTGGCCGACATACGTCGTCCTACCGATCCCCCGAGAACCCGGTGGTGAAAGTCTTCGGAGGTCGTCAGGCACCGGACCAGGGAAAGGGTGGGTGCGATGTTGATCACCACGCCCGTGGTAAGTCGGGAAGCCGTCGTCGCGGCCTGCCCGCCGGTGCCGGAGGAACGCCGCACGGTGACCGTCCTCTTCGTCGACATCGTCGGCTCGACCCGCCTGGTCGAGCGGCTCGACCCGGAGGACCTGCGGGCCTTGCAACGCGCCTACTTCGGCACCGTCGCGTCGGTGCTGCGCCGCTGGCGGGGCGTGGTGGAGAAGTACGTCGGCGACGCGGTGATGGCGCTGTTCGGCGCGTCCGCCTCGGACGGCTTCGACGCGTACCGGGCGGTGCGGGCCGGGCTGGACATCCAGGCCGCGCTGGACCGGCGGCGGCCGGGCGGCGTCCGGCTGCGCGTGCGGGTCGGCGTGGCGACCGGCGAGGTGCTGCTCGACCTGGCCGGCGCCCGCGACGGCGGCCACGGCGCGGCGAGCGGCGCGGTCATCACCACCGCGGCCCGGCTCCAGGAGCACGCGCCGCCCGGTGGCGTGGTGGTCTGCCCGGTCACCCGCGACGCGGTGGCCGGCCTGGTCGAGCAGCGTCCACTGGCCACCATGACGCTCGCCGGCAAGTCGCTGCCGCTGGACGTGTGGCGGGTGACCGGGACCGCCGGGCGCCGGCCGGCGCGGCATCGCGCCCCGCTGGTCGGGCGACGGCGTGAGCTGGCCACCGCGGCCGAGGAGGTGACCGCCGCGCTCCGGCAGCGACGTCCCCGGTGGATCTCGCTGGTCGGGCCGCCCGGCAGCGGCCGCAGCCGGCTGCTGCACGAGGTGATCCGCGCGGTGTCCCAGGTGGACGGTGTCCCGGTACTCCGGCGGGTGGCGTACTGCCCGCCGTACCCGGCCGGCGAGCTGGCGCCCCTGGCCGACCTGCTCCGCACCCGGGCCGAGGCGCCGCGCCCACTGCCGGGCGTGGCCGTCGACGGTCCGGGCGGCGGGGCGCTGGCCGCGTTCCTGGCCGCGCCGCACGACGACACCGCGGCGGCGCGGGCCGTGGTGGCCTGCCGGGAGGCGCTGCTCGGCCTGGCCGCCGAGGCGCCCGTGGTGGTGGCCGTCGACGACCTGGACCGGGCCGCGCCGGCGCTGCGCCGGTTCCTGCGCCAGCTCCACGTCGCGGCGAGCGACCGCGGGCTGCCGCTCGCGGTGGTCACCACGTACGGCTCCGGGTCGGCCGACCCGCTGCCCGCCCCGGGGACCCGGCGGATCCCGCTGCGCCCGCTGAGCCCGCTGGAGACCGGACGGCTGCTGCGGCACCTGCTCGGCCACACCGGCCGGCCAGCCGCGCTCGCCGCGCGGCTGCTCCCCCTGGCCGGCGGCAACCCGGCCGTCGCGACCGCGTACGCCCTGACCGACCCGGCGGACGAGCCGGCCGGCGTGCCCTCGGCCGCGCGGCGGCTGGTGGACGCCCGGCTGGACCGGCTGGACGGCACGCACCGGGCGGTGCTGATGGCCGCCGCCGCCCGCGGCGGCCCGGTCGCCGCCGCGACGGTGGAGGCGATGCTCGGCTGGCCCGCCGGCCGGGCCACGCCGGCGCTGCGCGCCCTGGCCGCGGCCGGACTGCTGCGGCCCGTCGCGCCGGGCGGGTGGACGGTCGAGCCGCTGGTGGCGCGGGTGGCCGCGCACCGGCTCTCCCGGGCCGTGCGAGCGGATTTCGCCCGCCGTCTTCGCGCCGCGTCCGGAGTCGGCGACATCGGCGCAATGGCGGACGGCGAGCGCGTCGCCGCCCGGGCCGGTGTCCGGACCGTCGGCGCGGCCGTACCGCCGGGCGTGGCCGGTGGCGGACGCGCCGCCGCCCGGACGGCCGGAGCGGGCGCGGGTCGGCATCCGGCCCGCGTCCCGGAGGACACCGCTGCCGGCTTCGCGCCGGGAGCGGGAGCCGGTGTCCCCGCACGGGACCCCGACGAGCGGGAACTCTGCCCGCTCGGGGCGGGACGGTCGCGCCGGTCGGGTGGAGGGGCCCGACCGGCGCCCGGCCCGCCGGATCGGAGCGGCGTGCTCCGGGCGGTGCCCGGGCCGTCCTGGGCCGGACCGGCGACGGCCGGCGATCTCGCGGCGTGGCCCGGGTGGCGGACCGTCCCGTTACCCGGAGCCGCGGCGCGGCCTGAGAGGGCAGGCCGCGCGCGGCGAAGAGCCGAGCCCGGCGGGTACGCGACTGGGCTCGCCGCATGACGGCGACGTCCGGGTCGGAGCGGGCACGGGGCCACTCCGGCCCGGGCGGCTCGTCGGGCGGTGGCCGTCAGCCGCGGGCGATGGTGCGGCTTCGTCCCCGGAACTCCGCCACCACCTCGTCGCCGCGCCGCACCGTGACGTCGTAGATGCCGCTGCGGCCCTGCCGGACCCGCTCGGTGGCGTACGCCTCCAGCACGTCGCCCTCGCGTACCGGTCGCAGAAAGCTGATCTCGCCGCCGGCCGCGACGGTGGCCGGGCCGTGGCTGTTGCAGGCGAGCGCGAACGCGGTGTCGGCGAGCAGGAACACGAAGCCGCCGTGCCCGATCGCGTGCCCGTTGAGCATCGCCGGGGTGACCCGCATCCGCGCCACGGCCGCGCCGTCACCGGCCGAGACGAGTTCGATGCCGAGCCCCTTGGACGCCACGTCGGCGTCGAACATGTCGTGCGCCGCGGTGCGGCCGCCGTCGTCCGCCATGTCAGCGCTCCCGCCGCTGGTCGACGATGCGGCGCATCTTGCCCATCGACCGTTCCACCCCGTCCGGTTCGATCACCCGCACCGCGACGGAGACGCCGATGGTGTTCTTGACCTGCTCGGCCAGGGCCGCGCCGGCCCGTTCGGCCTCGTCGGCGGCGGCGTCCGCGCGCCGCTCCACGTGGACGGCGAGCGTGTCCATCCGCCCCCGCCGGTCGAGCACGCACTGGAAGTGCGGCGACAGGGCCGGGGTACGCAGGATCAGCTCTTCGATCTGCGTCGGGAAGACGTTCACCCCCCGGACGATCATCATGTCGTCGGTCCGTCCGGTGATCTTCTCGATCCGCCGCATCGGGCGGGCTGTGCCGGGCAGCAGCCGGGTCAGGTCCCGGGTGCGGTAGCGGACCACCGGCATGGCCTCCTTGGTCAGCGAGGTCAGCACCAGCTCGCCCCGCTGTCCGTCGGGCAGCACCTCCCCGGTCACCGGGTCGATGATCTCCGGGTAGAAGTGGTCCTCCCACAGGTGCAGGCCGTCCTTGGTCTCCACGCACTCGACCGCCACCCCCGGGCCCATCACCTCGGACAGGCCGTAGATGTCCAGCGCGTGCATGTCTAGGCGCTGCTCCAGCTCACGGCGCATGTCCTCGGTCCACGGCTCGGCGCCGAAGACGCCCACCCGCAGCGAGGTGGCGCGCGGGTCGACGCCCTGGCGTTCCATCTCGTCCACGATGGCGAGCATGTAGCTCGGGGTCACCATGATGACCTCCGGTTCCAGGTCGCGGATCAGCATGACCTGGCGCTCGGTCATGCCGCCGGAGGCCGGGACGACGGTGCAGCCCAGCTCCTCGGCGCCGTAGTGCGCGCCGAGGCCGCCGGTGAACAGCCCGTAGCCGTACGCGACGTGCACCCGGTCACCGCGGCGGCCACCGGCGGCCCGGATCGAGCGGGCCATCAGCTTCGCCCAGGTGTCCAGGTCGGCGCGGGTGTAGCCGACCACAGTCGGGCGTCCGGTGGTGCCGGAGGACGCGTGCAGGCGGGCGATCCGCTCGCGGGGCACCGCGAACATGCCGAACGGGTAGTTCTCCCGCAGCTCCGCCTTCGTGGTGAACGGGAAGCGGGCCAGGTCGGTCAACTCGCGCAGGTCGCCCGGGTGCGCGCTGGCGTCGTCGAACGCGCGGCGGTAGTGCGGCACGTTGTCGTACGCGTGCCGCAGCGAGTGGCGCAGCCGGTCCAGCTGCAGGGCGCGCAGCTCGTCGACGCCGATCCGCTCGACGGGATCCAGCTCGTCCGGACGAGGGGTGCGGTCCTGCACGGCTTCCTCCTGGCGCGACGGGCCCCGGGCACCGCCGCGCCGGGCGCTGCCGCCCACCGTACGCCCCTCATCCCTCCCCCACCCCCCGCCCCCGTGATCTTGCACTTGCCGCCCCTCGGGTGTCCGCTTCGCGCGCAATGCCGGGGCTGGAACCGCAAGATCACCGAGAGCGGGGGCGCGGGCGGACGGCGGGAGCGGGGTTATGCTCGCGGGGGCGGTGGGAGGTGTGGTGTCGGATCCGCGCGTTGATCCGGACGTCGACCTGCGCGTACCGGCGGACCGGTCGGAACTGTCCGCGCACCCGGCGGCCGTGCTCGGCGTGATCGCCGCCGGTGGCGTGTTCGGCGCGCTCGCGCGGGCGGGCGCGCAGGCGGCGGTGCCACACCGGGCCGGCGAGTTTCCGTGGGCCACGTTCGCCGTCAACGTCACCGGCTGCCTGCTGATCGGTGCGCTGACGGCGATGCTCGCCGCCCGCCCGGCCCACCCGCTGACCCGGCCGTTCCTCGGCGTCGGCGTGCTCGGCGGGTTCACCACGTTCTCCGCGTACGCGGTCGACGCGCAGCGGCTGCTGACCGACGGCGCGGCGGCGACGGCGGGCGTCTACCTGGCCGCCACGGTGCTCGGCGCGCTGGCCGCGGTCGCGGCCGGGGACGCGGTGACAGCGCGCCTGCTGGCCGCCCGGCACGGGCGGGCCCCGTGACCGCCCAGACGGTGGCGGGCCGATGACCGTCCTGCTGATCGCGCTCGGCGCCGCGCTCGGCGCGCCGCTGCGCTACCTGACCGACCGGGCGGTGCAGGCCCGGCACGGCTCACCGTTCCCGTGGGGCACGCTCACCGTGAACGTGGCCGGGTCGCTGCTGCTCGGCGGCCTGCTCGCGGCGCCCGTCGACCCGGCGGTGACCGCGCTGGTCGGCACCGGTTTCTGCGGCGCGCTGACCACCTGGTCGACGCTGAGCTACGAGACGCTGCGCCTGGCCCGCACCGGGAAGCGCCGCCTCGCGTACGCGAATGCGGCGCTCAGCGTGGCCGCGGGCCTGGGCGCGGCGTTCCTGGGCTACGCCCTCGTCACCGCGCTGACCGGCTGACCGCGCCGGTCAGCGGGCCCGGCGTTCCGGGTGGGCCCGGTTCCACGCCCGCATCCGCTCCGGGTAGCCGGTGCGGGCCGCCTCGTACAGCGGCACCGCGTGCTTCTGGGCGATCTTGCCGGCGGCGCGGGGCGAGCCGGTACGGCGGCGGATCCACTCACCGTCGTGCGCGATGGCGACGACTGTGGTGTCGGTGGCGGTGGTCTCCGGTTCCAGGTAGAACTCGACCCCGCGCCGGCTGGTGACGAACGCCTCCAGCTGCGCCAGGTCCTCCTTGGTCGCCTCGCGGTCGAGCTTCGTGGGCGTCGTCGGGTCGGCGGCCCGGCGGCTGAACCAGCCCATGCCCGCCTCCTCTCCTCGGCGTTCGCTCCAGTGCAGCACGCCGGCCTGGCAGGCGGCTGGGAGCGCGGTGGGAGTCGGCTGGACCGGCTCAGCCGACCTTCGCCGCCGGTGCGCCGGCCTGCGTGTCCGGCGCGGCGGGGCGCTCCCGCAGCACCGGCACCAGCGCGAGCGCGAGCAGCAGGAGCAGCGGCACCACGCCGAGCGCGGACAGCACGCCGAAGTGGTCGCCGAGGAAGCCGAGCAGCGGCGGCCCGGCCAGGAAGGCGGTGTAGCCGATCACCGCGACCACGCTCACCCGGGCCGGGGCCTTGTCCTCGTCGTCGGCGACGGCGCTCATCCCGACCGGGAAGCCGAGCGAGGCGCCGAGTCCCCACAGCGCGACGCCGACCACCGCGAGGGGGCCGTTCCCGGCCAGTACGGCGAGCGCCGCGCCGGCGGACGCCATCGCGATGGTGGTGAACAGGACCGGCACCCGGCCCCACCTGTCGATGGCGACGGTGCCGACGGTGCGGCCGATCGTCATGCCCACCACGAACACGCCGAACACCGCGGCACCGACCGCCTCGTCGACCCCGTACCCGTCGACGAACGCCACCGCGAGCCAGTCGTTGGCACTGCCCTCGGTGAACGCCATGACCAGCACGAGCAGGCCGACCAGCAGGGTGCGGGGCTCGCGCCAGGCGGCCAGCAGCGCCTGCCGCCGGGCGGCCGGCTCCCCGGCCCCGGCCGCCTCGGCGGTGGCCGCGAGGAATGCCCGGGCGCCGACCAGCGTGCCGGCCAGGATCAGCACGGACAGGACCGGCAGGTGCACGCCCACGGGTACGCCGAAGTGCGCGGCGCCGGCGCCGAGCCCGGCCCCGGCCACCGAGCCGAGACTCCAGGCGGCGTGGAACCGGGGCAGGATGGTGTAGCCGAGGCGCTTCTCCACGGCCGCGCCCTCGACGTTCATCGCCACGTCGCACATGCCGGAGCCGAAGCCGAACGCGGCGAGGCCGAACCCCACCCCGACGACCGAGCCGACCAGGCTGGCGGACAGACCCGCCACGGTCAGGCCGAGCGAGACCAGCACCACCGACACGGCGACAGTGCGCGCGGGCCCGAGCCGCTGGGTGACCAGGCCGGCCGTCGGCATGGCCAGCAGCGAACCCGCCGACGCGCAGAGCAGCAGCAGGCCGAGCCGCCCCGGGTTGAGGTCGAGCGCCTCCTGGGCCGCCGGGACCCGGGAGAACCAGCTCGCCACCGCGAGCCCGTTGAGGGCGAAGACGACGGCGACGCCGTTGCGGGCGGTCAGCACCGCCCGGGGCGCCGGTGGCCGCTTCCCGGCCGGTGCGTCGATGGTGCTGCTCACGGTGCGGTGGTCCCTTCCCCCGTCTGGTTCCCGACGACAATCGCACACCTGAGAGCGCTTCCACCACAAGCGCCGTTATGGCTTCGCCCATCCACGCCGGAGCAGGCATGATGCGGACATGGGTACGCCGACCGCACGTCCCGCCACGCTCGACGACGTCGCCCGCGGCGCCGGGGTGTCCCGGGCCACCGCCTCCCGGGTGCTCGGCGGCTACGGGTTCGCCTCGGCGGACGCCCGCGCCCGGGTGCACGCCGCCGCCGAGCGCCTCGGCTACGTGCCGGACCTCGCGGCCCGGTCGCTGGTGCGCGGAGCGGGCGTACGCCTGGTGGTGGCCGTGGTGGGCCGCGACGACACCGTGCTGGACGACCCGTACGTGCACCGGGTGGTGGGCGCGGCGTCGCGGGTGGGCGCGCCGCACGGCGTCGGGGTGGCGCTGGAGTGGCTGCCGCTGGCCGACCCGTCCGGGCTGACCCGGCTGGGCGCCGACCGGGGCGTGTGCGGGGTGATCCTGGTCAACACGACCCAGGCCGCGCTGGACGCGGTGCCGCCGAGGCTGCGCGGCCGGGTCGTCTCGATCGGTCAGGGCTCTCCGGCGGTGCCGTCGTTCGACGTCGACAACGCCGGTGGCGCGGGTGAGGTGCTGCGTCACCTGTACGCCACCGGCCGGCGCCGCGTCGTCATGGTCACCGGGCCGCGCTGGTTGAGCTGCGCAGAACGGTCGGTGACCGCGTACCGGGAGCTGATGCGGGAGTCCGGGTCGCCGGAGCGGCTGGTCACCGGCGACTTCACCGCGGCGCGGGGCGGCCGGGCGGCACTGGAGGCGCTGCGCCGGTGGCCGGACGCCGACGCGGTCTACGCGGCCAGCGACGCCACCGCGTTCGGCGTGATCGCCGCGCTGCGCGGGCGCGGCGTGCGGGTGCCGCACGACGTGGCGGTGGCCGGGTTCGACGACCTGCCGTACGCGGCGATCAGCAGCCCGCCGCTGACCACCGCGACCCACCCGGTGGACCGGATCGCCGCCGCCGCGGCCACGGCCGTGCTGACGCGCGCGCCGGTCGCCCCGAGCACCGCGTTCCCGTCGACGCTGGTGGCCCGCGAGAGCGCCTGACGGTCGACGGGTACGGCGAAGGAGGGCCTCCGGTGGGCGGTGTCATGACGTGGATGTACCGGGGCGGCCGGGTGGTGCTGCGCCGTCGCCGCCGCGAGCCGGTCCGGCTGGTCGAGGTGCCGGTGGCGCAGCGGCCACCGATCCTGCGCCGGCATCTCGCGCTCGCTCCCGGCGCGCGCCCGCACGCGCCGGTGGACCGGCACGCCCCGCTCGCCGACTTCGCCCGGGTCGCCCCCGGCATCCCGGTCTTGCGGATCGTCGCGGCGGAGTCCCCGGCGCGGTGACCCGCCGCCCGGGTCGTCACCGGGAACCCCGGCGGAACGGCGACACGACAATCCTTCAGAATATCGATCGCTCACGTTTTCGACGTCGTCCGAATGGGAGAGGACGCCGGTAAGATCGGCGACAGAACGGCGACCGATCACGGACTGCCCGGCGGGCTGCACCGGCTCACACTGAGCGCATGAATACGAGACTCCGCCGCAGCCGGGCATTCCGCCTCGCGGTGTGTCTCGCCCTCGTGGCGATATTGAGCGGCTGCATGCAGCTCAACCTCGGGCTGACCGTGAACGACGACGACACGGTCTCCGGTCAGCTCCTGCTCACCGCGCCGAAGTCCGTGCTCAAGCAGCGCAACCCGGACCCGGCGGTGGCCTTCGCGGAACTGCGGCCGAACATTCCCTCACTTCCGCCCGGAGCGGAGACCCGGTACGAGGACGCCACCTCGTACGGCATTCAGATCACGTACCGGAAAACACCGCTGGCACAATTCACGAGCGAAAGCGTGAATCTTGTCCGGGACGATGATCTGTATCGCTTCTCGCTCCCGCTGGACCCGAAGAAATACGGCGGCAAGTTCGGGCAGCAGGATCCGCGCCAGCAGCAGGCGTTCATGACGCTGATGGCGTTCGAGATCTCGGTGACGTTCCCCGGCCGGGTGCTCGACACCAACGGCACTGTCACCGGGCGCTCGGTCACCTGGAAGGTGGTCGCCAACCAGCCCAAGCCGTCCGAGCTGCGCGCCGTCGCCCAGGCGCCCCCGCCGCCGGCCACCAGCCCGGCCGCCGTGGTGACCGGTGACGGTTCCTTCCCGTGGCTGCCGGTGGTGGCCGCCGTGGTCGTCCTGCTGCTGGTCGCCGCCGTCGTGCTCGTGCTGCTGATGCGGCGGCGGCGCTCCCGCGGCGGCCCGGACGCGACGGCGACCACCGGCCCGGGCGTGCCGGCCGGCCCCGCCCCGGCCTCCACCGGCGCCCCGGCCGCGCCCGACGCACCGACTCGACCCGCCGGTCCGCCGGCCTGAGCCCACCGACCACCGACGGCGTCCGCGCCGGCGGCCCACCAGCACACCGGGCGGAGGCTGGGTCACGTGACCCGGAACGCCGCCGCACCATCCCACCCCGATCTGCACCACCGCACCATCGAAAAGAGGGGGATCGCCGTGAACGATCTCTTCACCTGGGCCGCCCTGGGCAGCCTGACCGGCGCCAGCGCCGCCACCCTGCTCGCCGCGAACGTCGTCGGCGGGCTGATCGGCCCGAGCGGCGACAAGGCGCGCAAGTGGATCGCGCTGGGCTTCGCGCTCCTGCTGTCCTACCTGACCGCCGCGTTCGCCGCCGACGCCGGCCCGGAGAAGTGGATCATCGCGTTCTTCAACGGGCTGGTGATCTTCTCCGCCGCGCTCGGCGTCAACCAGCTCCCCCCTGGTAACCGGCAGGCGACGCAGGCGTCGCCGACCCAGCTCGCCCAGGGCCGCGAGCCCCGCTACGTCCGCTCCTGGGTCTGAGAGAGGTGACCCCATGATCTTCGGCATCCTCAGCGCGGCCGTCCAGGTCGTCTTCGGCGCCGTACTCGGGCAACTCGCCGCCGGCACCGTCGGCCTGCTGGCCGGCGCGGTCGTCGGCCTACTCGTCGGCGCGCCGTTCGGCTGGGCGTCCGCGTCCGCTGGCACGTACGGCGCCGACCCGAAGGGGATCTTCCTGTTCGTGGTCGACCACACCTGGAGCCTGCTCAACACGTTCGCCGGGGCGCTCTTCCTGGCCCTGCACCTGGTCTTCGGCCACCAGCTCGACCGGATCGTCTCGGCTGGCAGCGGCCGGGTCAACGTGATCGAGGGCGTCTCACCCCGGTACGCGACCACGATCGGCACCGTGTGCGCCGGCTCCAGCCCGGGCATCCAGCGCCACGAGGACGTGCACGTGTTCCAGGCCCGGCTGCTCGGCCCGTTCTACCTGCCGCTCGTGGCTCTCAACTACGTGCTGTTCACCATCGCCCCGGTGTGGCTGCTCTGGCACGACCACACCAACGCGCCGATCAACCGGTTCACCCGCTACTTCGAGATCGGCGTCTACCCGCACGTGTGGAACGAGGCCATCGCGTACCGGATCCAGGGGACGCCACCGCGATGACCGGCGCGATCGAGGCGGCCGTCGCGGACGTCGCGAGCTGGCTCACCGGAGCCGCGGGTGAGCCCGTACCGGTCGGTCCGCCGCGCGACGACCCCGACGGCGGCCTCACGGTCTGGCCGCTGGAGCTGCGGCCGGCCCGGCAGACCGCCACCGGCGGCGCGGCGCGCGAGCCGTACCGGTTCGTGGTCCGCCTGCTGGTCTCCGGCGGCGGGCCGGCCGCCCTCGCGGCGCTGGACCGGGTGCTCGCCGCCGCCACCACGGCGGGCCGGCCGGAACTGGTGCTCGCCACCGGCGACCCGGCGTTGTGGCGGGCGCTCGGCGTGGCGCCCCGGCCGGCGCTGCTGCTGGACGTGCCGGCCCGCATCGACCGGCCGGTCCCGATCGCGCCGCCGGTGCGGCACCCGCTGCGACTGCGGCAGCTCGGCATGCGCACGCTCGACGGCCGGGTGGTCGGCCCGCAGGACCAGCCGCTCGCCGCCGTCCGGGTGGAGCTGGTGGGCACCGCCCAGGCCACCGAGACCGACACCGCCGGCCGGTTCCGGCTGACCGGCGTGCCGCACGACCCCGACGCGCCGGACGCCCCGGTGCGGATCCGGCTGGTCGGCGCGGGACGCGTCCACACCGCCGAACTCGATCCGGACGGCGACCACCTGATCGTCGTCCGCGCGCCCGACTGACGTCCGAGGAGGACCGATGCCCACCTACTTCTCCCCCGGCATCTACGTCGAGGAGGTACCGAGCGGGGCCCGCCCGATCGGACCGGTCGGCATGAGCACCGCCGCCTTCGTCGGGGTCGCGCCCGACCGGGGCGCCCACGTCGGCGAGGCGCTGGCGGTGAACAGCTGGACCGAGTTCCTGCGGCTGTACGCCGACGGCGAGCAC
The DNA here is from genome assembly GCF_017872985.1 of Micromonospora sp. HB375. Lineage (NCBI taxonomy): Bacteria > Bacillati > Actinomycetota > Actinomycetes > Micromonosporales > Micromonosporaceae > Micromonospora > Micromonospora sp. HB375. The sequence continues at coordinate 3,951,824 of NZ_JAGGJO010000001.1, forward strand.
CTGGAGAGCACCCCGCTGGCCCGCGCCGTGTTCGGCTTCCTGGACAACGGCGGCACCCGCTGCTGGGTGGTGAACGTCGGCGAGGGCGGCCGCCTCACCGGCACCGGCGGGCGGCGCGGCGGCCTGGAACTGCTGGAGGCGATCGACGAGGTCTCCATAGTGGCCGCGCCCGGCTACCACGACCCGGTCTCGCACGAGGCCCTGATCAGCATGGCCGAGCGGCTGCGCACCATGGTGGCGATCTGCGACCCGCCGCCGGAGGTCACCGACGTCTCCCGGCTCACCCGCGTCGCCACGCCGGGCAAGCCGCCCAAGCCCGCGTCGGCCGACAAACCCGCCGAGGGTACGCCGGGCGACGCCGACGACGAACCGCCCGGCACCGGCGGCGACCGGCCCCGGCAGTCGGACTACGCCACCTTCTACTTCCCGTGGATCCGGGTCCGCGACCCGCTCAGCGGCGACCTGGTGCTCACCCCGCCGAGCGGGCACGTCGCCGGCATCTGGGCCCGCACCGACGCGCTGCGCGGCGTGCACAAGGCGCCCGCCAACGAGCCGGTACGCGGCGCCGTCGACCTCGCGTACCGGGTGACCCGGCCGGAGCACGACGTGCTCAACCCCAAGGGCGTCAACGTGATCCGCTTCTTCGCCGGGGAGGGCATCCGGCTGTGGGGCGCCCGTACGCTCGCCGCCGAGGCCAGCGAGTGGCGCTACCTGAACGTGCGGCGGCTGTCCATCTCGATCGAGCAGGCCATCGCGGGCGGCACCCGCTGGATGGTGTTCGAGCCGAACGACTTCACGCTGTGGCGCTCGATCCGCCGCGACATCGGGGCGTTCCTCACCCGGGTGTGGCGCGACGGCGCGCTGCTCGGCCGTACGCCCGAGGAGGCGTTCTTCGTCAAGTGCGACGAGGAGACCAACCCGGCCGACGTCCGCGACGCCGGGATGGTGGTGGCGCACATCGGCATCGCCGTGGTCAAGCCCGCGGAGTTCGTGGTGTTCAAGCTGAGCCAGTGGGCCGGCGGCACCGAGACCGAGACGATCGGAGGCTGACATGCCCACCACCGCGACGCCGCAGCCGGGGGCGCCCGTCGACCCGTACCGCGCCTACCACTTCAAGCTGCTGATCAACGGCATCACCAACGGGCACTTCACCGAGGTCAGCGGCTTCGAGGTGGCGATTCCCGCGCTGTCGTACCGGGAGGCGGGCAACGAGCGCATCCGGGCCGTGCCGGGACAGGTCGAGTACGCCCCGGTCACGCTCCACTTCGGCCTGACCAGCTCGCGTGAGCTGTGGGACTGGGTGAGCGCGGCGGCGAAGGGCACCGTCAACCGGCGCAACGTGTCGGTGGTGCTGCTCGACCCGGCCGGCACAGCCGAGGTGCTGCGCTGGAACATGATCAATGCCTGGCCGACCCGGTGGCGGGGCGCGCACCTGAACACCCTGTCGCAGGAGATCGCCATCGAGGCGCTGACCCTGGCGTACGAGGGCCTGGAACTGGAGGCCGGCGGTGCCGCCGCCCCGGCGGGCGCGTGACCGGCTGGCCCGCGCGCTGCGGGTCACCGCGGATCGCCTGTCCGGTCCGGCCCCGGCCGAGGACGCGCCGTCCTTGCCCGGCCAGCAGCCCGCCCCCGGTCAGCCGCCCGAGCACTGGCGGCGGCTGGTGGCGGCGCACGCCCCCGGCCTGCTGCGCGACCTTCCGCCGGTTTCCGCTCCTCCCCCGCTCTCCGACGAGCGGCGCCAGAGGGGCCGGTGGCGCTGGATGGCACGTTTGATCAACGGACTCGCCGCTTTCCGCAACAGCCCGCCGAGATCTTGGTACGAAAGGGCCCCTATAGGGGCCGTTTCCTACCAAGATCTCCCGGAGCTCCTGAGAAGTGGGACGGGGATCTCGGGAAGCGGGAACTCGGAGCCGGGGCGCGGTGCGCGGTCGCCGGGAGCGACGAGTGCCGGGTGGGAAGTGAGCGGGGCGGCGCCCTCCACGCCGACGCCGGGCGCCCGGTACCGCTCGGACGGGGCGTCTGCGGGTGAACCCGCGAACCGGTTCGTGACGGAGCCGATCGGCTTGGCCGGGGCACCGGAGAGGACGAGAGCGGCGCGTATGCCGGACCGGACCGGATCACCGGGCGCCGTCGGCCCGACCGGTACCGCAAGCACCACGGAAGCCATCGGTGGCGCGCCCCCGGCACGCCGGCCGGTGGTGACTCGCGCCCTCAGGCCGGCCCTCACCGGCACGAGGGGCGCGAGCGGCGACGGCACCGGTCGGCCCACCGACCCGGGCGTGCCCGCTGGCACCGCCGGGCCCGTACACCCCGCCGGCAGCCGGGACACGATCGGATCGCCGGGTCGCGTGGGATCCGGCGAATCGGACCGGCCGTCACCGTCCGAGCGCAGGCCCGGCCCCGACCGGGTGGACCCGCTCCGGAACCTCCCACAGGTCGACCGGGGCCGGCCGACGCGCAGGGACGACATCGCCGGAGCGGACGTGCCGTCCGGTCGAGGGGACATGCCCCCGCTCACCTTCGCGGCTGCGCCACCGTCGTTGCCGCGCGGACCGGCCGCACGCATCAAGGGCGGTCGAACCGGATCAACGAACGGTCGCGACGGGACAAGGGACGGATCCGTCGCCCAGTACCCGGGGCGCGCCGCCGGCCTGCCGTATCCGGGCGGACACGACCCGGCGTCCGGGGAGAGGCAGGGGCGGTGGCCCGCGCGTCCCACGTACAGCAACCCGTGGCCGGCCCTGCCGGACGGTTCCGACCCGACCCGCACGACGGGCCACGTGGCGACCGGGATGGCCGAGGGCGGCGGGACGCACGCGGATCCGTGGCCGGCGCTCCCGGCCGAACCGGCCTGGCCCGCCCCGCAGCCCACGCGGTGGAGCGACACGGCCCGGCTGGACCGGGAACAGGCGGGTGACTGATGGAGCGCGTGGCCTTCCTCGTGGACGAGTCCGGCACCCGGGTCGACTGCCTGCTCAACCCGGAGACCGTGCAGGTGACCCGGCTGGCCGGGGTACGCCCGCGCGGCGGACCGGACGGGCCGCTGACCGGCGCCGGGCTGGCCGACGACCCGCTGGTCTTCACCGGCGGCGGGCGTACCGAACTGGTCCTGGACCTGCTCTTCGACGTCGACTTCGTGGAGTCGCCGGCCCGGCCCGAGGACGTCCGCGCGCTGACCCGGCCGTTGTGGATGCTGGCGGAGAACTCGGCGGTCGAGCACGGCTGGCTGCGCCCGCCGCTGGTCCGCCTGGTCTGGGGCAAGACCTGGAACGTCCCGGGCGTGATCACGGCGATCGCGGAACGCTTCGACGCGTTCACCCTCACCGGTACGCCCCGGCGCTCCTGGCTGCGGCTGAAGCTGGTCCGCGTCGCGGAGGGCGCGGAGGCGGCGCGCGCCGGGTTCGAGGAGGAACTGGCCGCGGCGAGCACACCCGCTGTCGCGCCCGGGTCGGCGGTGGTCGCCGCCGCCGACGGCGCGGCCGAGCCGGGCTGGTCCGGGGTGCGCTTCGACCTGCTCGCCCACGACGCGCTGGGCTCGCCGCTGCGCTGGCGTCTGCTCGCCGAGCACAACCGGATCACCGACCCGCTCACCGTGCCCGCTGGCACCGCGCTCGCCGTCCCGCCGGCCGGCGCCGCCACCGTCGCGCCGGACGCCGTCACCGCGGGAGGCACGCCGTGACCCGCCACGCGGCCAGCCCGGCGCGGCGAGCGGCCGCCGGGGGTGCGCCGTGAGCCGGGCCGCCCTGGTCACAGTCGACGGGCGACCGCTGGCCGATCCAGCCCGGCTGCGCGGCATCCGCGTCGCCGCCCGCCTCGACCGCCCGGCACAGTGCGAGCTGACCCTCGCCGCCGCCCCCGGCGCGGGTCCGCTCGACCCTCCGGTACGCCCCGGCGCCGCCCTCGACGTCCGCCTCGACGGGCAGGCGGAGGCGCTGTTCACCGGCGAGGTGACAGCAGTCGAGCGGGAGTACGCCGGTGACGGCGCCGCGCTGGCCCGGATCCGGGCGTACGACCCGCTGCACCGGCTGCGCAAGCGGCAGGAGCTGCGCGTGTTCGAGTCGGTGACCGCCGCCGAGCTGGCCGCCGACCTGTGCGCCGGGCTGGGGTTGAGCGTGGCGGCCGAGGACGACGGGCCGCGCCTGGACCGGCTGCTCCAGCACCGGCACACCGACCTGGATCTGCTGTGCGAGGTGGCCGGCCGGGCCGGGCTGCACCTGGGCGTGGACGGTGACCGGTTGCGGCTGTGCACGCTGGACGGCTACGGGGAGCCGCTGCCGTTGAGGCTCGGCGAGACGGTGCACGCGCTGCGGATCACCGAGAACCTGGACCGGGCGGGCGCGGAGTGCGCAGTGCTCGGCTGGCACCCGCAGCGCGCCGAGCCGCTGAGCCAGCGCGCGGACGAGGCGCGCAGCGGGCGGCGCATCCCGCTGCGCCCGGACCCGGGCGACGTGGGCGCGGACGGCGTGCGTACCGCTGTGGACCAGCCGGGCCGCAGCGACGACGAGCTGGCCGCGCTGGCCCAGGCCGGGCTGGACGCCCGGGTGGCGGCGCTGGTCACCGCCGAGGGCACCGCGGAGGGCGACCCGGCGCTGCGGCCGGGCCGGCGGATCGCGCTGGCCGGCGTCCCGGAGCCGCTGGCCGGGGTGTACGTGCTCACCGAGGTGGTGCACACGGTGGACGCCGACGGGCACCTGACCCGGTTCTCCACCGCGCCGCCCGGCCCGCCGCCGTCGGCCGCGCCCCCGGCGGCGACTGTCACGCTCGGCACCGTCACCGACGTCGACGACCCGGACGGGCTGGGCCGGGCCCGGGTGACGCTGCCCGCGTACGGCGATCTGGACGCGGGCTGGCTCGCGGTGCTCTGCCCGGGCGCGGGCCGGGGCAAGGGCATCGTCGCGCTGCCCGACCCCGACGACACCGTGCTGGTGGCGCTGCCCGGCGGCGAGCCGGCCTCGGGCGTGGTGCTCGGTTCGCTGTTCGGCGCGGTCGAGCCGTACGACACCGGGATCGTGTCCGGCCGCTCGCGGCGCTGGTCGATGCGGACCGGCACCGGGCAGTCCATCGTGATCGACGACGACGGGCGCACGCTGCGGCTGGCCACCGACGCGGGCAGCTTCGTCGAGCTGCGTCCCGAGCTGACCACCGTGCACGCCGCCGGGGATTTGGTGCTCTCCGCGCCCGGCCGGGCCGTCGTGGTACGCGGCCGCACCGTCGACTTCCTGCACGCCCCGGCGGCCGAGGACGCCGAGACCGCCGCCGCGCAGGCCCGTACGCTCGCCCGTTCCGCCGGAGGTGGCTGATGCGCTGGATCCACCGCGACTCGCTGATCACCTGCGGACACGACGGGCGGGTGAGCAACCGCCCGTCCCAGCAGTGGGTGACGGTCCAGGCCGTGCCGGTGCTGATCCGCCCCGACCCGGAGGGGCGCGACATCACCGCCTGCCCCAACTACGGCCCGACGATCAAACCGTGCCTGCACACGCTGACCGTGACAGTGGGTTACAGCACGTGGGTGCGGGTGGACCGGCAGCCGGTGGTGCTGTCGCACCTGGACGGCCTGACCGACGGCACCCCGCCGGGCACCGTGCACCACCAGGTCCGCGACGTGCGGCAGAGCTTCCTGGGGGCGGACGCATGAGGGCCTTCCGCTTCGTCGGCGCCGGCTTCGACGCCGGCCGCGCCGGTGGTCTCGCGCTCACCGCCGCAGGCTCGCTCGCCATGACCGACGGCGACGAGACGGTACGCCAGGCGCTGTACCTGCTGCTGTCCACCACGCCCGGGGAGCGGCTGATGCGTCCCGGGTACGGGTCGCGGCTGCACCGGCTCGTCTTCGCGCCGAACGACGACACCACCGCCGGGCTGGCGATCCACTACGTGCGGCAGGCGATCCGGCGCTGGGAGCCCCGGGTCGAGGTGCTCGACGTGGACGCCGGCCCCGACCCGGACGACCCGTGGCGCCTGGTGATCCGGCTCGACTACCGGGTGCGGGCCAGCCTCTCCCCCGGCCACCTGGTGTTCTCCGTCGACCTGCTGCCCGCCGACGAGGAAACCGGAGACGAGGAGGGCACGTCATGACGCTGCCGGTGCCGCACCTGGACGACCGCGCCTTCCTCGACCTGGTCACCGAGGCGCGGGAACGCATCGCCCGGTCCTGCCCGGACTGGACGGACCTGTCCGCGCACGACCCGGGCATGGCGCTGGTGGAGGCGTTCGCGTACCTGACCGAGGTGATGATCTACCGGCTGAACCAGTTGCCGGAGAAGGCGTACGTGGCGTTCCTGAACCTGCTCGGCGTCACCCGGCATCCACCGGCGGCGGCCTGGGCGGACGTGCGCCTGACCCGTACCGGCCCGGACCGCGGCCCGGTGCGGGTGCCGGCCGGCACCCGGGTCGCCGCGGCCCGCGGCGCGGACCCCCGGCCGGTCGTCTTCGTGACCACCGAACCGGCGGTGCTGCCCGCCGGGGAGACCACGACGACGGTACGTGTGCACCACTGCGAGCCGGTCGAGGCGGAGCTGCTGGGCACCGGCACCGGGCAGCCCGGTCAGGTGTTGCGGGCCGGCCGTGCGCCGCTGACCCGTACCACCGAGGCGCTTGATCTGCTGCTCGGCGTGGAGGTGCCGGCCGGTTCGGTGGAGCTGGGCGCGGCCGCCCGCGAGCACGAGGGGCGCACGTACGAGATCTGGCGGCCGGTGGACAGCTTCGCCGGTGTCGGCCCGCAGGCGAAGGTCTACCTGGTGGACCGGGCCTCCGGGGTGGTCACGTTCGCCCCGGCGCTGGACCTGCGCCCGGACGGTGGCGCCCCGGCCGTCGAGGGGGCGGCCGGGGCGACCACTGTGGCGGCGGTGCCGCCGGCCGGACGGCAGGTGCGGCTCTGGTACCGCTGCGGCGGCGGACCGGCCGGGAACGTCGCGGCGGGCGTGCTGACCAGCCTGCGCGACCCGCTGCCGGGGGTGCGGGTGGACAACCCGGAGCCGGCCACCGGTGGGCGGGAACTGGAGTCGCTGGAGTCGGTGCTGGCGCGCGGGCCGTACGAGTTCTTCGCCCAGCAGCGCGCGGTGACCGCCCGGGACTTCGAGATCCTGGCCACCGGCTCCGGGGCGGTGGCGCGGGCGCGGGCGTTCACCCGGGCCGCCGTCTACAGCTTCGCCCGGCCCGGCGAGGTCGAGGTGGTGCTGGTGCCGTACGTGCCGGACGCGGCCCGTCCCGGCGGCCGGCTGCCGGTGGCAGTGCTGCGCGAGCACGAGGTGGAGGAGGCCCGCCGCCGGGTCGAGGCCGACCTGGAACGCCGCCGTGCCCTGGGTACGGCGGTGCGGGCCGGCTGGGCGCGCTACAAGGCGGTGTCCATCCAGGCGCGGGTGGTGGTGCGCCGCGAGGAGGACGTGGACGCGGTGCGCCGCCGCATCCACGAGCGGCTGCACCAGACGCTCAGCCCGCTGCCCACGCCGCTGAACCCGGCCGGCTGGGCGTTCGGCGAGCCGCTGCGCGCCTCCAACGTGTACCGGATGCTGGAGCACGCCGAGCCGGGCGTGCGCTACGTCGAGTCGGTGCGGTTCGTGGTCGACGAGGCGCCGGACGCGCAGGTACGGACCGTGGCGGTGGACCAGTACCAGGCCGACACCTGGTACGCCGGCGGCGGCCCGGTGCTGTTCCGCTCCACCAACGCCGGGGCGGGCTGGGAACCGGCCGGCCGGTTCGACGACGAGACAGTGGTGCGGGTGGTGCCCGCGCCCGCCCCGGTACGCCCCGGCGTGGTCCCCCGGGCCGGTTCGGTGGCGGTGGTGACCACCCGCGCCGCCGGCGGCTCCCGGGTCCGGCTGAGCACCGACCTGGGTGAGACGTGGACGCTGCTGACCGACCTCGACTCCGGCGTCCGCGATCTGGCCTGGATCGACCGGGACGGCACCGGCGCGCTGCTGCTGGCCACCGACGCGGGCCTGTACGAGGTGCCGCTGCTACCCGGCGCGGTGCCGTTGCAGATCCTGGTCGACCCGGCCGACGCCGACCGGGGCTTCTACGCGGTGCGCGCGTTCGTCTCCGAGCGCGGCGCGCCGGGGGTGGCTGTCGCCGCGCAGGCCGGATTCGGCGTCTACCTGTCCACCGCGGCCGGGCGGCCCGGCACGTTCGCCCACGTCGGCCTCGCCAACGTCGACAACCGGATCCTCGCCGTCCAGTACGACGGCCCGGCCACGCTGCTGTGGTGCGGCGCGGGCGAGCCGGACCCGAAGAAGCCCGGCCAGGGCTGCCACCGCACCCGGCTGTTCGAGTCGGACGTGAAGTGGCAGTCGATGGCGTCCGGCTGGATCGGCGGCACCTGCCGCGACCTGGCGTTCAGCGGCCCGCTCGCGCTCGCCGCGACGCAGAGCGGCGGCGTGGTCCGCCTCGACACGCTCGCCGGGCAGCCGCAGTGGTCGCCCGTGATGGTCAACTGCGGCCTGCCGCTGCGGGACCGGACCCGGTTCGTCCCGGTCGACGCCATCGCCGCCACCGCGCCCACCGGCACCTCCGGCGCCGGGCGGCTGGTGCTCGCCGGCGGCGAGCGCGGCGTGTTCCGCAGCGGCGACGGCGAGGACTGGACGGCGAGCGCCAACCAGGCCACCGCCGACGTGGTCACCGTCCCCGGCACCTGGCTGCTCTGCTCCGGCGAGCACGACATCGAGGTGGTGCGGCAGGATGCGCCGAGCGGCGATTGAGCGGCTGCTGCCGGCCGCGTACCAGCGGGCCGCCGGCCCGGGCAGCGTGCTGGGCGCGCTGCTGGACGTGATGGAGGCGCTGCACGCCCCGGACGAGGCGGTGCTCGCCGACGTCGACGCGCTGTTCGGGGCGTACCGGACGCCGGACGGGTTCGTGGCGTACCTGACCCGCTGGGTGGCGATGGACCACGTGGTCGCCGCGCCCCGCGCCGACGCGCCGCTGCCGTTGCCGGCGGGCCGGCTGCGGGACCTGGTGGCGCACGGCGCGCTGCTGGCCCGGTGGCGCGGCACCCCGTACGGCATGCGGACCGCGCTGGAGCTGGCCACCGGCGTGACCGGGTTCGTGCTGGACGAACCGCCGGACCGGCCGTTCCACCTGGTGGTGCGGGTGCCACCGGCCGCCGCCGACCGGCTCGCGCTGGTCACCCGCATCGTCGAGGCGGAGAAACCGGCGGCGGTCACCGTCGAGGTCGTCACCGGGGACCCGCCCGACCCGCCCTCCGACCCGACGCCGCCCGACCCGGGCCCGCCGCCCACGCCTGAGCCGGACGACGCCGAGCCCGCCGCCGGGGTGGCGACGGTGCGCGCGGTCGGCCGGGCGCACGTACCCGCACCCCACGATCCGCCCGAGGAGCCGTCATGACCACCGAATGGACAGTCGTCGCCGCCGCCGAACAGTTCACCCTGGACGCCCGCAACAGCGGTGAGCTGACGTTCACCGTGTCGAACCCGGGCACCGCGCCGGACACCGTCGTCTTCGACGTCGCGCCCGGCGAGGGCAGCCAGCGGGCCTGGTTCACCGTGGCCGAGCCGCAGCGGGTGGTGCCCGGGCAGGGCTCGGTGTCGTTCCTGGTACGCCTGGCCGTGCCGCCCGGCACGCCGCCCCGGCGCTACGACATGACCGGGTTCGCGTACTCGGCGAACACCGCGCCGGAGGAGAGTTCCCGCTCCAGCGGCCGGGTCACGTACGACGTGCGGGCCGTCGTACCCCCGAAGCGCGCGCCGTGGCCGTGGATCGCGGCCGCCGCGGCGCTGGTGCTGGTCGTGGCCGGGGTGGTGGCCTGGCTGGTGACCCGCGGACCGGACACCCCCGCGCCGCCGCAGGCCGACGCGGTGACCGTGGAGGCGGAGACGCTGGTCTCCGGCGCGACGGTGCAGTCCACCACCGGCGCGAAGGCGGACGTGGTGGCGCAAAAGAACTGCTGCGACGTGGTGTGGTCCGGCGACGCCCAGCTGTTCTTCCTGGGCCGGGGCGTCGGCGACCGGGTCACCGTGCAGGTGGACCTGCCGTCCGACGGCACCTGGCGGTTCTCCACCGTGCGGACCACGTCGTTCGACTACGCGAACACGATCTGGCTGGTCGACGGCCGGCAGGTCGGCGACACGTTCTTCGGGTTCACCCCGACGGTGGTCCGCACCGACGAGGTGGACGTGGGGACCCTGGAGCTGACCCGCGGCCCGCACAAGCTGACGCTCGTGGCGGTGAGCAAGACGCAGGGCACCGACAGGTACTTCGCGGGCGTGGACGAGATCCGCTTCACGCCCGTCGTCCGGCCATGACCACCAGGCAGAAGGTGCTGCTGGTGGCGGTGGCAGTGCTGCTGGTGGCGCTGTACGTGGTGGCGGTGGCCGGACGCCGCGACGACAGGGGCGACCCGGCGGCCGGGCCGGGCGCGCTGGCCCGGCTGGGACGCGGGTCCGGGACGGTCGACCCGGCGACGGTGGCGGTGAGCTGCCTGCCGCCGGCCGCGGAACCGGCCACCACCGCCGACGGGGTGACGCTCACCTTCGGCACGGTGTGCCGGCTGCGGGTGGCCGACCCGGGCGCGCTGCGCACGCTGGTGCTGCGCGGCACGACGCCGTTCGAGGTGACAGCCCGCGCGCCGGGCGACGCGGACGTGACGGTCACCGACGAGGTCGCGCCCGACGCGGACGGCCCGGCGGTGGCGAAGGTGGCTGTTGACCGGGAGACCGAGGTGCTCCTGCGGTGTCCGGGAGGTGGTGGATGTTCGGTCACGCTGGCCCGGTCCTGACCGGGACGGAGACGCGGCATGGGTGAGTTGCGCAAGCCGTTCCTGCTGCTGGCGTTGCTCGCGGTGGCGCTCGTGGTCGGCGTGGAGCTGGGCGCGGCGGCGCTGACCGGCGGCGGCGACGCGAGCGGCGCGCTGCGGGAGCGCGCCGGGCAGCTCGGCGTCGAGCTGGGCGACGTCGGCGCGGTGTCCGAGCCGTCCGGGCGGGGCATCGGCTACCTCGCGCTGATCGACGTGGTGGCGCTCTGGACGACCGGGCTGTTCTGCCTGAGCCTGGTGCTGCCGGACCGGGTGCAGGGCCGGGTGCAGGGCGTGGCCACGCTCGTCTTCTCGATCGTGCTGCTGCTGGTGTCGCTGGTCCTGCTGATCGTCGCGTTCGTCGAGCTGACGGTGATGGTGTCGCTGGTCCTGGCGCCGCCGTTCGGCACGCTGGCGTACCTCGCGGTGTGGGGGTTCTTCCCGGTCGGCGACGCGGCGGTGCTGCTCGGGCTGGCGCTGCTGCTCAAACTGGTCTGGGCCGGGCTGCTGCTCGCCGCCCAGCCCCGGTTCCTGCGCAACAAGGGCCTCGTCGCGCTGATGCTGACCACGCTGCTGTGCACAGTGGTGCTGCAGTTCCTGCACGGCCTGGTGCCGGTGATCCTGGTCAGCATCCTGGACGACCTGGGCGCCGTGGTGTTCGCGGTGGTGGCGCTGATCTGGGCGCTGGTGCTGCTGATCGGGTCGATCCCGGCGATCGTGAAGGCGATCCGGACCACCGCCACCACGTCCGGCCGTACCGTCACCTGACCGCGCCGCCGGCCGCGAGCGTGGCCAGGCGCGGCAGCTGCTGCGGGTCGGTGAGCGCCGACCCGACCGCCACCACGCGCGCCCCGGCGGCGAGGAAGTCACCCGCGTTGCCGGCGTCGACACCGCCGGTGGCCACGAACCGGGCCTCCGGCAGCGGCCCGGCCACCGCCCGGAACCAGGCCGGGCCGAGGCTGACCGCCGGGAACGCCTTGAGCCACACCAGGCCGTGGTCGAGCGCCCGCTGCGCCTCGGTCGGGGTGGCCACGCCGGGCAGGTGCGGCACGCCGAGACCGGCCGCCGCGTCGGCCACCGCCAGGTCCAGGCCGGGCGCCACTGTGAACGCCGCCCCGGCGGCCACCGCGTCGTGGACCTGCGCCGGGGTACGCACGGTGCCCGCGCCGACGATCCGGTCCCGCCGCCGCCCGGCCGTCACCGCGGCGCGCAGCGCCGGCACCGCTTCCGGGGTACGGATGGGCACCTCCACCACGGCGATGCCGAGATCCCAGGCCAGTTCCGCCAGCCGGACCGTCTCGTCGACAGGCAGGTCGCGCAGGATCACCATCACCCGCGCGTCGCCGAACAGTGCCTCGAAGTCGTGCCCGCTCATCTCCCACTCCCTCCCTTGACCTGCGCGGTCCACATCGTCTCCGGCAGCGCCAGCGCCCGCGCGATCGTCTCCGGATCAGGCGGCGGCGCGGTGTCGCCCGGCACGACCAGCACCGGCGCGGCGGTCAGGTGCCCCAGCCGCAGACAGGCGCGCAGGTCCAGGCCGCGCAGCAGCCCGGACAGGAACCCGGCGGCGAACGCGTCACCCGCGCCGACCGGCTCCACCACGTCCACCGGCAGCGCCGGCACGAACACCGCCGGCCCGGTACGCGGCAGCGCCGTCGCGCCGACCGGCCCGTCCTTGACCACCACCAGTTCCGGGCCGGGCAGCAGGGCACGAACGTCGGCCGGATCGTCCGCAGCCCACAGTCCGGCCGCCTCGTCCAGCCCGACCAGCACCACGTCGGCGCGGTCGGCCAGGCCGTGCAGGACCGGGGCGGCCCGGTCGGCGGGCCAGAGCGCCGGGCGGTGGTTCACGTCGAAGCTCACCCGGGCACCCGGTAGCGCGCGCCCGTCCAGCGCTGATACGAGCAGGTCACGGCAGGTGCCGGAGAGCGCCGCGGTGATGCCGGACAGGTGCAGCAGGCGTGCCCCGGCCAGCCCGGAACGCGTGAGGTCGGCGGCACCGAGGCGGCTCGCGGCCGACCCGGCACGGTGGTAGTGCACGCGGGTGCCGACCGGGGTCGGATCCTTCAGGTAGAGCCCGGTCGGCGCGTCCGGATCCACGATGACCAGGCTGACGTCCACGCCCGCGGCGGCGACCTCGGCCACCACCCGCCGCCCGAACGGGTCGTCGCCGACCCGGCTCACCCACGCCGCACGGTGCCCGAGCCGGGCCAGCCCGGCCGCCACGTTCGACTCCGCGCCGCCCACGCCGACGGTCAGCCGCGCCGCGCGCTCCAGCGACCCGCCGTCGTCAGGGGCGAGCACCACCATCGTCTCGCCCACGCAGACCACCTCCGGCCCGCCCGCCGGGCTCACGGCGTCACCCCCAGGCGGGCCGACACGTCGTCCGGGTCGAGGTGGCCGTCGGCGACCAGCACCCGGTGCCGGTTGTGCCGGGGCCGGCTGGCCGCGACCACCGCCGGGGTGTCGAACGCGTACGCGACGCAGACGCCCGGGTACATGGCGGTGCGCACGAACCACCTGTCACCCGGCCCCAGACCGGTGAACACCAGCGTGTACGCGCCACCGCCGGGCGCGGAGGCGGACAACGCCAGCCAGGGCGCGGCCGAGCCGTTCACCGCCTCCTCGCCCGCCGCCTCGGCGGTGCGCACCCGCGCTTCCCCGTCGGCCACGGCACGCCAGAAGAATCCGCCGTAGCCGGCGCCGCCCGGGCGGCCGTTCGTGGCCGGGCTGCCCAGGCGCACGTCGGCGCCGGTGGCGGAGGTGAGCGTGGCGGACAGGTCCAGCCACCAGGCGTCCTCCCCGGCCGGGGTGGCGGTGATCCGCCGGTGTTCGTGCAGCAGCACCCGGCCGTGCCGGTCCCGCCATTCCAGGTCGTGGTCGAGCCGGTCGGCGGTCCGCTCCCGCCAGCCGGTGTGCGCGATGACGCCGTGGTCGTCGCGCCAGGCGTAGCCGGTGCCGCGCACGTACGTCCGGCCGCCCCACAGGTTGACGCCGTCCACGTCCTGCACGGCCAGTGACGCGCCGAGGTGCCAGACGTGGTCGGCCGGAAGCGCGTCGGTGACCGGCGTGCCGGAAAGGGTCCGCACCGGATGCAGGTAAGGCCGGGGCCCGTGGCGCGGGTCCAGCTCCGGCCGGACCAGGTACCGGGCCACCTCGGCGCCGTCCACCACCAGCCGGGGTTCGGCGGTCACGTCGGGTCCGGGGCGGGGACCGGGCGGCGGGCGTCGAGCGCGTGCAGCGCCGCGAGGGCGTACCCGCCGAGGATCGGCACCGCGACCGGCGTGACCAGCACGCCCAGCAGCACCGCGAGGGCGCAGATGCCGGAGGCGGCGGCCCACACGCCGGGGCGCTGCGGGCAGGTGCGGGCCACCTTACGGGCGGCGGACCGCCAGCCCCGGCCGCCGCTGCGCCCGACCGCGACGGTGACCAGGCCCGCGTACCCGAGCAGGACCGCGACCACGACGGCGGTGAGCGCGAGCGCGGGCCCGCCGCCGGGAACCCGGCCGGTGGCGAGCGCGACCAGGTCGGCGGCGAGCAGCGCGACGGCGGCCAGGGCGACGGCGCTGACCGCCAGCCCGGCAGGCAGCGCGCGGCCGAACCGGGCCAGGCCGGTCCGCGCGTCGGGCCAGGAACCGGTGACCGACCTGTCGTGCAGCGCGGCACTGGCGGTGGCGAGCGCCGGGGCGAGCGTGAGCACCGGCAGCGCGGCGAGCGCCACGGCGAAGCCGAGCAGCGCCAGGTCGGTCGCCTCGCGCAGCGTGTCCCGCCAGGCGGCACGGGCAGGCACGGCGGTCATCCCTTCAGCCCGCTGGTGTTGATGCCCTCGACGAGCATCCGCTGGAAGGCCAGGAAGAACAGGAACACCGGCAGCAGCGACAGCACCGACATGGCGAACATCGGGCCGACGGCGCTCTGGCTCGTCGAGTCGATGAACAGCGTCAGCGCCACCGGGACGGTGTAGTCCTCCAGGCTGGACAGGAACACCAGTTGCCGGAAGAAGTCGTTCCAGGTCCAGATGAACGAGAAGATCGCGGTGGTGACCAGCGCCGGGCGGCTCAGCGGCAGGATGACGTGCCGGAACACGCCGTACGGGGACGCGCCGTCGATGGTGGCCGCCTCGTCCAGCTCGCGCGGGATGCCGCGCATGAACTGCACCATGAGGAAGACGAAGAACGCCTCGGTGGCCAGGAACTGCGGCACCAGCAGCGGCAGGTACGGCCAGTCGCCGCCGACGAGGCCGAGGCTGCGGAACAGGATGTACTGCGGCACGATCAGCACGTGCCCGGGCAGCAGCAGCGTTCCGATCATGACGGTGAACCACAGCTTGCGCAGCCGGAACCGCAGCCGGCCCAGGGCGTACGCGGCGAGCAGGCAGGACAGCGCGTTGCCGACGACGGTGAGGCCGCTGACCAGCACACTGTTGAGGAAGAACCGGCCGAAGCTGATGTCGAAGTTGGTCCAGCCGTCGACGTAGTTGCCGGGGGTGAACACCTCCGGCAGCAGGCCGACGTTGTTGACGATCTCGGCCTGCGACTTGACCGACGTGCCGAGCATCCAGAACAGCGGGTAGAGCACCACCGCGACGATCGCCACGAGCACGACCAGCCGCAGGACGTTGCGGCCGCCGCCCGGCCGGCGGCGGGCGACAGGAAGCGCCGTCATGAGTCGTCTCCGTCCGAGTAGTGCACCCAGAACCGGCCGGTGCTGAAGAAGACGGCGGTGACCACGCCGATCGCCACCAGGAACACCCACGCCATCGCCGACGCGTAGCCCATCTCCAGGTCGGTGAAGCCGGAGATGTAGAGCTTCAGCGTGTACATCAGGGTGGAGTCGACCGGGCCGCCGGTGCCGTTGCTGAGCACGAACGCGGCGGTGAAGCCCTGGAAGCCGTTGATGGTCTCCAGCACCAGGTTGAAGAAGATCACCGGGGAGAGCATGGGCAGGGTGACCGCGCGGAAGCGCCGCCACGCCCCGGCGCCGTCCACCGCCGCCGCCTCGTACAGCTCGGTGGGCACCTGCTTGAGCCCGGCCAGGAAGATCACCATGGGCGCGCCGAACTGCCAGATCGCCAGCACCATCAGCGTCTCCAGCGCCCAGTCCGGGTCGCTGACCCAGGGCAGCCCCTCGACGCCGAACAGGGCGAGGAACGAGTTGAACGCGCCGTCCCGGTTGAACATGTTGACCCAGACGATGGCCAGCGCGACGCTGCCGCCGAGCAGCGACGGCAGGTAGAACAGGCTGCGGAACAGCCCGACGCCGCGCCAGGCCCGGTTGAGCAGCAGCGCCACGCCGAGCGCGGCGGCCAGCTTCAGCGGCACCGCGATCAGCGCGAACGTCAGCGTGACCCGCACCGCGTGCCAGTACGACGGGTCGGCGGTGAACATCCGCTCGTAGTTGGCCAGCCCCACCCACCGCACCTCGGACAGCGGCGTGAGGATGTCGTAGTCGGTGAAGCTCAGCCAGAGCGACAGCAGCATGGGGATCGCCGTGACGCCCATCAGTCCGATGAGCCAGGGCGAGAGGAAGACGTACCCCGCCAGGCCCTCGCCGAGCCGGGCCCGGCCGGCCCGACGCCGCGTGGGGCGAGGGCCGGCCGGTCCGGTGCGCGGGGTCCGGCCGGGCGCCGTGGTGACAGCCACGGGACCGGTCCTTTCGTGGGGTCAGGCGATCGCGGACTTGCAGGCGGTGACGAACTGCTCGGCCGCCTGAGCCGGGGTGGCGCGGCCGTACTGGGCGTTCTCGGCGGCCTTGACCAGCTCGGACTTGACCTTGCTGTGCCCCTTGATCGGCACCTGGGGCGAGGCGCCGAACTTCTGCGCCAGGTCGGACTCGACCTGGATGGACTGCTTCATGGCCGGGTCGGTGGCGGTCTCGCTGACCTTGGCGCGCAGATCCATGTTCGACGGCAGACCGCGGTCGGTGCCGAGCAGCGCCACCGCCTCCGGGTCGTTGTTCAGGAAGTTGATCACGTCGACGGCGACGTCCTTGTGCTTGCTGCCCTTGAACACCGACCAGTACATCGAGGCGCGCGCCCACTGCCCGCTCGGGTCACCCGGGTACGCGACCACGCCCAGCTCGTCCTTGGTGTTCTTCTTCAGGTCCGGCATCTGGTTGACCCAGACCCAGGAGGTGGCCGACTTGCCGGTGACCACCAGCTGCTTGGTGATGTCGCTGGAGTTGCCCTCGTGGATGACGTCAGGCTTCGGGGTGGCGCCCCGGTCCCGCGCGCCCTTCCACAGCTCGAACCACTTCGTCACGTCCTCGGCGGTGAAGCCGAGCTCCTTGCCGTTGTACAGGTCCTTGCCCTGCTGGCGCAGCCACACCCAGAGCGCCTTGTAGTCGGCGCTCGGGTCCTGAGTGCCGGGCACCTTCGTCTTCTTCGCCACCTGCTCGGCCCAGGCGATGTGCTCCTCCCAGCTCATCCCGGTGGTCGGCTCGGGCAGCCCGTTCTTTTGCAGCAGCGTCTTGTTGTAGACCAGGCCCTGGGTGTTCTCCCCGGCGGCCACCCCGGCGAGCTTGCCGTCGACCACGCCGTACTCCAGCAGGCTCTTGGGGAACTTCGACACGTCGAGCTTGCCGGAGTCCTGGTAGCTGCCCAGGTCGAGCGTGGTGCTGCGGCCGGCGTACTCGGCCAGGTAGTTGTCGTCGATCTGGAACAGGTCCGGCGGGTTGCCGCCGGCGGTGAGCGTGGCGAGCTTGTCGAAGTAGCCCTGGTTGGCCTGCCAGGTCTTCTCGAACGTCACGTCGGGGTGCTTCTTGGTGTAGAGGGCCAGGGCGTCCTCGGTGAGCTTGGCCCGGGCCTCACCGCCCCACCAGAAGACGGAGAGTTTGACCGGGCCGCCGTCGCCGCCGGCGTCGTCGTCGCCGCAGCCGGCCGCGCCCAGGGCGAGGGGCACGGCGAGCGCGACGGCGGCCAGGCCGCGCACGAGTCGGCGTCGGGTCACAGGGGTACGGTGATGCCGCCCGGCGGGTGCGCCGGCGGTGGGGGACGTTGCGGGGTGCATCTGCGCTCACTCCTCGGCTGTGGGAGGCGACGACGTCACCGGCGGCCGTCCACGGGCCGCCCGGGTCCGCAGTGCTGTGCGGGCCCGGGCCACCTGCTCAGGCCCCGGTGCCGTCCCGGCCGGGCGCGGGGACGGGCCCGGTCGAGTCGCGGACGACCAGTTCGGTCTGGAGCATTACCTGTGCGGTGGTGCGACGGTCGCCGGCCGCCGCGCCCCGGCCCCGGGCGCCGCGTGGCGCGTCGGAGTCGAGTTGCAGCAGCATGTCGACGGCCGTCCGGCCGGCGGCCGCGGTCGGCGTGGCCACCGTCGTCAACTTGGGGCGGGTGAGCCGGCTCAGCGCGATGTCGTCGACGCCGACCACGCTCACGTCGTGCGGCACCCGCGTCCCGAGCGCGTCCAGCCCTTCGATCAGGCCGATCGCCATCAGGTCGTTGTAGGCGAGCACGGCGGTGACGCCGCTGCGGCGTACCTGTTCGGCCAGGGCGCCGCCGCCGGTCTCGGTGGGCTGGTTGGGTCCGAGGACGGTCAGCTCCGCTGAGCCGCTGCGGGCGGCGGCGGTAGCGGCGCGGCGCATCTCCCGGGCGGTCCACGAGCCGCGTGGGCCGCCGAGCAGCGCGATCCGGCGGTGGCCGAGCCCGAGCAGGTGCTCGATCGCGGCCCGGGCGCCCTGCCCGACGTCCATCATCACGCAGGGCAGGCCGGCGACCTGGCGGTTTATCACCACCACCGGGACCTCGCGGCTGACCTGCTCGATCAGGCTGTTGCTCATCCGGGGGCTGCACAGCAGCACGCCGTCGACCTGCTTGGCCAGCGCGTGGACCAGGTCCTCCTCGGCGACCGGGTCCTCGTTGGTGTCGGCGACGAACACGTGGTAGTCGCGGTGCCGGGCCTGCCCCTCCGCCGCCTTGATCAGCGGCGGGAAGAACGGGTTGGCGATGTCGGCCACGATCAGGCCGATGTTGTGCGTACGGCCGGTGATGAGGGCCCGGGCGGCCCGGTTGGGCCGGTAGCCGAGGTCCTCCGCGCAGGCCAGCACCCGGACCCGGGTCTCCGGGTTGACCAGGTGCGGGGCCGAGAACGTCCGGGACACGGTGGAGATGTGCACACCGGAGGCGCGGGCGACGTCCCGGATGGTGGCTGGCACGGCGGGCTCCCTCGTCCGATGTGGTGGGGGTCACGGGTGTCGCCCATTAATGCAAACGGTTGCGCCCGTGTCAACGGTCCATTGTTGCGGCTCGATTGCGGCGACGGTGCCGGTGGGCGCGCGAAACCTCATCAATGCGGATGGACAGGGCGGCTTGACCGCCATCCGTTGACGACGTATCCATCGTCGTGGTTTCTTCGGCTGCAAACCTTTGCAGCCGACTGCCGGGGAGGCCGACGTCATGTCACCACCGGCCCGGGAACGGGTCCGCCACGCCCTGGTCGGCGCCGGGGCGCGCGCCGAGATGTTCGTCCGCGCCCTGGCGCTCGACCACGCCGACACCGCCGAGCTGGTCGCGTTCGCCGACGTCAACCAGACGAGGATGGACGCGCACAACCGCTGGCTGGCCGAGCTGGGCCGGTCGCCGGTGCCCACGTACACGGCCGGCGACTTCACAGCGATGCTCGCCAAGGAGCGCGTCGACGTGGCGCTGGTGACCAGCGTGGACGCCACCCACGACGAGTACGTGACGGCGGCGCTGCGCGCCGGCTGCGACGTGATCGTCGAGAAGCCCATGACGGTCGACGCGGAACGGTGCCGGCGCATCCTGGACGCGGTCGCCGAGACCGGCCGCCGCGTCACAGTCGCGTTCAACTACCGCTACAACCCGCTGCACGAGCAGGTCCGGCGGCTGCTCGCCGACGGCGCGGTGGGCGAGATCGGGTCGGTGCACTTCGAGTGGCTGCTCGACGTGCGCCACGGCGCCGACTACTTCCGCCGCTGGCACCGCGACAAGTCCGTCTCCGGCGGGCTGCTGGTGCACAAGTCCGGCCACCACTTCGACCTGGTCAACTGGTGGCTGGACGCGCGCCCGGTCGAGGTGCACGCGTACGGCAGGTTGTTCTTCTACGGCGCCCACGGCCGCCGGCACGGCTACGCCCGCGACTACGACCGGGCGCACGGCTCCCCCGCCGCCGACGGCGACCCGTTCGCGCTGCGCCTGGCCGACCACCCGCGACTGCGCGAGCTGTACCTCGACGCCGAGGCCGAGGACGGCTACCACCGCGACCGCAACGTCTTCGCCCCCGGCGTGACCATCGAGGACGACCTCGCGGTGCTCGCCCGCTACGACACCGGCGCGACCATGACCTACCACCTGACCGCGTACGCCCCCTGGGAGGGCTACCGGGTGATGGTCAACGGCAGCCGGGGCCGCCTGGAGCTGGAGGTGACCGAGAGCGACCACGTCAGCCCGTCCGTCGCCGGTGCACTGAAAGGCGCGGCGCTGCACGGCGACGAGGCCGCCGTCGAGCGGGGCGCGGCCCGGCTCACGCTGCGCCCGTTCTGGGCGCCACCGGTCCAGATCCCGGTCGAGGGCTGGACCCGGCGCGGGCACGGCGGCGCGGACACCCGGATGACCCGGGTGCTGCTCGGCGGCGAACCCGACCCGCTCGGCCGGGCCGCCACCGCCCGCGACGGCGCGCTCGCGCTGCTCACCGGCCTGGCCGCCAACCGCTCGCTGGAGACCGGCGCGCCCACCCGCGTCGCCGACCTGCTCACCCTGCCCTGACCGAGGAGCCCGCCCCCGTGCCGATCATCTCCCCCAGCGATCTGCTGCTGCCCGCCGAGCCCGGCCTGCGTGCCCTGGCCCGCGAGCTGTACGCGCTCGCCGCGCAGCAACCGATCATCTCCCCGCACGGGCACGTCGACCCCGGGCTGCTGGCCGACGACCAGCCGTTCCCCGACCCGGCCCGGCTGCTCGTCGTACCCGACCACTACCTGACCCGGATGCTGCTCAGCCAGGGCGTACCCCCGGCCGACCTGGGCGTGCCCAGCGTCGACGGCAGCCCGGTGGAGACCGACGGGCGGACCATCTGGCGGCGCTTCGCCGCGCACTGGCACCTGTTCCGCGGCACCCCGTCCCGCCTGTGGCTGGAGCAGACGTTCCGCAACGTGTTCGACGTCGACACGCCGCTGAGCCCGGCCACCGCCGACACCGTCTACGACGCGCTCGCGGCGCGCCTGGCCGAACCGGGGTTCCGGCCCCGGGCGCTGTTCGAGCGCTTCGGCATCGAGGTGCTCGCCACCACCGAGTCGCCGCTGGACGACCTGGGCCGGCACGCCAAGCTCGCCGCCGACGGCTGGGGCGGGCCGGGCGGGCGGGTGGTCACCACGTTCCGCCCCGACGACGTGGTGGACATGGAGTTCGGGAACTGGGCGGCAAACGTGGACCGGCTCGCCGAGGTCTCCGGCGAGGACACCGGCACGTACGCCGGATACCTGGCCGCGCTGCGGGCCCGGCGGGAGGCGTTCGCCGCCGCCGGGGCCACCTCCACCGACCACGGGCACCCGACCGCCCGTACCCTCGATCTCAGTCCGGCGCAGGCCGCGGCCCTGTTCGACAGGGGCCGGCGCGGCCTGGCCGACACGGGCGACGCGGAGGCGTTCCGGGCGCACATGCTGCTGGAGTTCGCCCGGATGTCGCTCGACGACGGCCTGGTCATGCAGCTGCACCCCGGTGCGGTGCGCAACCACAACCGGTGGCTGCACGCCCGGCACGGCCGCGACGTGGGCGGGGACGTGCCGCAGGCCACCGAGTACGTGCACGCTCTCGCGCCGCTGCTGGACGCGCACGGCAACGACCCGCGGCTCACAGTGGTGCTCTACACGCTCGACGAGGACACGTTCACCAGGGAACTCGCCCCCCTGGCCGGCGGCTACGCGGCGCTGCGCCTCGGCGCGCCCTGGTGGTTCCTGGACTCCCCCGAGGTGCTGCGCCGGTTCCGCGAGGCGGTCACCGAGACGGCCGGCTTCTACAACACCGCCGGGTTCGTCGACGACACCCGCGCGTTCTGCTCCATCCCGGTACGCCACGACGTGGCCCGCCGGGTCGACGCCGGATTCCTCGCCCGCCTCGTCGCCGAGCACCGGATGACCGCTGACGAGGCCGCCGAGACGATCGTCGACCTGGCGTACCGGCTGCCGAAGCAGGTCTTCAAGTTCGGAGGTGGGCCTTCATGACCACAATCGTCGACGTCGAGGTGCACGACGTGCGCTTCCCCACCGCCGCCAGCGGCGACGGCTCGGACGCGATAAACCGGGGCGACTACTCGGCCACGTACGTGGAGCTGACCACCGACGGCGGGCCGACCGGCACCGGGTTCACGTTCACCAACGGCCGGGGCAACGAGATCACCTGCGCGGCGGTCCGCGCGCTCGCCCACCACGTACGCGGACGCACCGTCGCCGAGATCGCCGCCGAACCCGTCGCGTTCTGGCGCTCCCTGGCCGCCGACGTGCAGCTGCGCTGGCTGGGCCCGGAGAAGGGCGTCATCCACATGGCCACCGGCGCGCTCGTCAACGCGGTCTGGGACCTGCGCGCCAAGCTCGCCGGCAAGCCGATGTGGCGCCTCCTCGCCGAGATGCCCACCGACGAGCTGGTCGCGACTGTCGACTTCCACCACATCACCGACGCGCTCACCCCGGACGAGGCGGCGGCCATCCTCGACAAGGGACGCGACGGCCTGGCCGACCGGCTCGCCGGGCTGGAACGCGACGGGTTCCCCTCGTACACCACGTCGGTGGGCTGGCTCGGCTACCCGGACGAGCAGGTGCGCGCGCTGACCCGCGACGCGTACGCCGCCGGGTGGCGCGCGATGAAGATGAAGGTCGGCGGGCGGATCGAGGACGACCTGCGGCGGGCCCGGATCATCAGGGCCGAGATCGGCCCGGACGCGCTGCTGATGATGGACGCCAACCAGGTGTGGGACGTGGACGAGGCGATCGCCGCGATGGGCGTGCTCGCCGAGGTCGACCCGTACTGGATCGAGGAGCCCACGCACGCCGACGACGTGCTCGGCCACGCCCGGATCGCCCGCGCGGTCACCGAGCTGACCGGCGGACGCTGCCGGGTCGCCACCGGCGAGGTCGCCGCCAACAAGGTCATCTTCAAGCAGCTGCTCCAGGCCGAGGCGATCGGCGTGATGCAGATCGACGCCTGCCGCGTCGGCGGCGTGGACGAGGTGCTCGCCGAACTGCTGCTGGCCGCGAAATTCGGCGTGCCGGTCTGCCCGCACGCGGGCGGCGTGGGCCTGTGCGAGTACGTGCAGCACCTCGCGATCTTCGACCATCTGCGCGTCGGCACGAGCCTGGACGGCCGCATGGTCGAGTACGTCGACCACCTGCACGAGCACTTCACCGACCCGGTCCGCACCCGGGGCGGGCGCTACCTGGTGCCCACCGTGCCCGGCTACAGCTCCACCATGCGCCCGGAGTCGATCGCGCGGTTCCGCTTCCCGGACGGCCCGGCATGGCGCTGACCCCCGACCGGCTCGGCCTGGCCACGCTGCGCCACCTGCCGCCGGAGTCCCGGCCGCTGCTGCGCCCCGGCACCGTGCCGGCCGGCATCGTCCACCTCGGCGTCGGCGCGTTCCACCGCGCCCACCAGGCGGTGCACACCGAGGCGGCGGTCGGCGCGGCCGGCGGCGACTGGGGCATCATCGGCGTCGCGCCGCGCAGCACCGACGTGGTCGACGCCCTGGCCGCGCAGGACTGCCTGTTCAGCGTCACCACGCTCGCCCCCGACGCCGCGGCCACCCGGGTGGTCGGCGCGCTCGCCGGGGTACGGCACGCCGCGAGTGACCCGGACGCGGTGGTCGGCCTGCTCGCCGACCCGGCGATCCGGGTGGTCACGCTGACGGTGACCGAGAAGGCGTACCGGCTGGACCCGGTGACCGCAGCGCTCACAGTGGACGCGGACCTGACCGCCGACCTCACCACCGGCCGTCCCCCGCGTACCGTGCCCGGTCTTCTGGTGCGCGGGCTGCTCGCCCGCGCCGCCGCCGACGCCGGGCCGATCGCGCTGGTGAGCTGCGACAACCTGCCCGCCAACGGACGCCGTCTGCGCGGGCTGGTGGAGCAGTGCCTCGCGCTGGCCCGGGTGCCGGACGCGAGCGCCGAACGGGTGCTCACCGCCGTCACCTGCCCCGGCACCATGGTCGACCGCATCGTGCCGGCCGCCACCGACGAGACCCGGGACACCGCGCGCCGGGCGCTGGGCGTGACCGACCTGGCGGCGATCGCCGCCGAACCGTGGTCGCAGTGGGTGATCGAGGACGACTTCCCCGGCGGCCGACCGGCCTGGGAACGGTCCGGCGCGGTGCTCACCGACGACGCCGGCCCGTGGGAGCGGCTGAAACTGCGGGCCCTCAACGGCGTGCACTCGGCCACCGCGTACCTGGGCGCGCTCGCCGGCGCGGAGACGGTGGCCGAGGCGCTGACGCTGCCGCACCTGGAGGCGGTGCTGCGGCGGCTGGTCGCCGAGGACATCACGCCGAGCTTCACCCCGCCGGCCGGCGTCGACGTGACCGCCTACGGCGAGCAGGTGCTCGCCCGCTTCGCCAACCCCGCGATCCGGTACCGGACCACGCAGGTCGCCATGGACGGCTCGCAGAAGCTGCCGCAGCGGGTGCTGCACACCGTCGCCGACCTGCGGGCGGCCGGCCGGTCGGCGCGGTGGAGCGCGCTCGTGGTGGCGGCCTGGCTGCGGTTCCTGCTCGGGTACGCCGACGACGGCCGGCCGCTGCCGCTGGACGACCCGCTCGCCGACCGGCTGCGCGCCGCCCTCGCCGCCGGAGCGCACACCCCGGCCGGGGTGGTGGACGCGGTCTTCGCGCTGCGCGAGGTGTTCCCGCCCGACCTGGCCGCCGACGACGAGTTCCGCGCCGACGTGACCGGCTGGCTCACCGCGCTGGAACGCCACGGCGTCCGGGCCACGCTGGCGGACGCCCGGTGACCGGGAGCACGCCGGGCGGCGCCCGGTGAGCGCCGGCGGGCCGCCACGGGTGGCGTTGATCGGGGCGAACGGGCACGGCCGCTGGCACCGCCGGACCATCGCGGAACTGCACGCGGCCGGGCGGGCGCGCCTGGTGGCGCTGGTCGACGTGCGGCCGCTGGATGCCGAACCGGACGCGCCGGTCCCGCCGGAAGCGGCCGTTTTCACCGACCACCGGGCCATGCTCGCCGAGTCCCGGCCCGACGTGGTGGTGATCTGCACGCCGCCGCACACCCACCTGCCGATCGCGCTCGACGCGCTCGCCGCCGGGGCGGACCTGCTGCTGGAGAAGCCGCCGGTGCTCGACCTCGCCGAACACCTGACGCTCACCGCCGCCGCGGACGCCGCCGGCCGGGCCGTGCAGGTCAACTTCCAGGCGCTCGGCTCGGCCGCGCTGACCGAACTGACCGGCGCGCTCGGGCGGCTCGGCCCGGTCACCGGCATCGCCACACTCGCCGCCTGGCAACGCCCGGACGCCTACTACGCCCGCTCCCCGTGGGCCGGGCGACGCACCGTCGACGGCCGCCCGGCGCTGGACGGAGCGCTCGCCAACCCGCTCGCCCACGCGCTCATGCAGTGCCTCGCCGTCGCCGAATCGGTCACCGGCGCACCCGTCCGCCCCGCCCGGATCGCCGTCGAGCGCTACCGGGTGCGCCCGATCGAGGTGGACGACACCACAGTGCTGCGACTGACCCCGCACGCCGGGCCGCCCGTGCTGGCCGCGCTCACCCTCGCCGCCGAGGAACACGTACCCGGGGAGGTGCTGGTCACCGGCGAGCGGGGCCGGGCGGTGCTGGAGTACCCCACCGACCGGCTGCGGCTACCCGGCGACGACACGCCACGCCCGGTGCCCGGCCGCCGCGGGCTGCTGGCGAACCTGCTCGACCACCGCGCCGACGGCACGCCGCTGATCGCGCCGCTGGCGCGTACCGAACCGTTCACCGCGGTGCTGGACGCGCTGCGGGACGCGCCCGTTCCGACGCTGCTCGACGGGGACCTGGTGCGCGAGGCGGGCGACGGGCCGCAGCGGGTGCGGATGGTGCGGGGCGTCGGCGCGGTGCTGCGGACCGCCGCGCAGACCGGCGCGCTGCCGTCCGAGGCGGGCGTGCCGTGGGCGGTCACGCCGTACGTGGTGGACCTGCCCGCGCAGTGAATGTCCCTCCAGGAGAACGGAACGAGTCATGCGTACCCGAACCGCAGTCGTCGCGGCGCTGACCGCCGCGCTCGTCCTCACCACCGCCGCGCCCGCGCCGGCCGCACCTGGTGAGCCGTCCCGGGCCGCCGAGCTGATCGGCCGCCAGGCCCTCGCCGCGAACGACGGCTGGGCCGCCGCCGGCACCGGCACCACCGGCGGGTCGGCCGCCACGCCGGAGCGGGTGCACGTCGTGCGTACCCGGGCCGAACTGGTCGCCGCGCTCGGCGGCGACAACGCCACGAACGCCACCGACGCCACCTCCAAGATTGTGTACGTGGCCGGAACCGTCGACGGTTTCGAAGGCCCGGACGGCACGCCGCTGGACTGCGCCGACCTGGCCGACCCGGAGTACTCGCTGCCCGCCTACCTGGCCGCGTACGACCCGGCGACCTGGGGGCGGACGAACCCGAGCGGGCCGCTGGAGGCCGCCCGGGTGCGGTCGGTGGCCAACCAGACCCGGCTGACCCAGATCAACGTCGGTTCCAACACCACGATCATCGGCCTGCGCGGCGCCCGGCTCACCGGCCTGACGCTGATGATCGACCGGGTGGACAACGTGATCGTGCGCAACATCGAATTCGTCGACGCCCGGGACTGCTTCCCCGCCTGGTCCCCCACCGACGGCGACACCGGCAACTGGAACTCCCAGTACGACCAGATCTCGGTGCGGCGCAGCGAACACGTCTGGATCGACCACAACACGTTCACCGACGGCGACAACCCGGACAGCACGCAGCCCGTCTACTTCGGCCGGCCCTGGCAGGTGCACGACGGCTCGCTGGACGTCACGCACACCGCCAGCCTGGTCACCGTCTCCTGGAACCGGTTCACCGGCCGGGACAAGGTGATGCTGATCGGCTCGTCCAACACCGTCGGGCCGGACGTGGGCCGGCTCGCCGTCACCGTGCGGCACAACCTGTTCGACGGCACGCTGCAACGGCTGCCCCGGGTACGGTTCGGCCAGGTCGACGTGCACGAGAACCACTACCGGCTCGGCGGGCCCGGCTTCGAGTACGCCCTCGGCGTCGGCGTGCAGTCCGCGCTGTACGCGGAGAACAACTTCTTCACGCTCACCGGCGACGCCGGCCCCGCAGACCTGCTGTACGACTGGGGCGGCACCGCGCTCACCGAGCGCGGCAGCTGGGTGCGCCAGGGTGACCGCCTGCCCCGGCCGGTGAGCCTGCTCGCCGCGTACAACGCCGTCCACGACCCGGACCTCGGCGGCGACGCCGGATGGACGCCGACGCTGCGCGCCGCCCGGCCGATGCCGGCCCCGCTGGTCCCGCTCGTCGTCGACGCCTTCGCCGGCGCCGGGCGGCTGCCGCTCTGACCTGCGCCTGAGCCCGCACGCGCACCGCCTCGACGCCGCCGGCGTGACCGTCCGCTCATCCCGCGCCGGCGTCCCCTCCGGGGGGCGCCGGCCCGCCGCCGTTGCCGCCCTGCCGGGCCGCCGGCTGACACGCCGCCCCCGATGCGCAATGATCACGTTTGACGGACAGCGCCGCCGGGGGAATGAATCGGCGGTCACCGGGGACAACAGGGTGAGAATCGGGCGGTGACAGCGCGAGTGGGCGCCCAGGTCCGGGGACGGGCACGGGACGGAGGGCCGGACGTGACGGGTGAGACATCCGGGGCCGCCGGCCCGGTCCTCACCATCGAGCTGCCGGCTGACCCGGGCCAGCTCGCCGCCACCCGCGAGCGGCTACGCGGCTGGCTGCACGCCCGGGGCGTCAGCGAGTGGGACGTCGAAACCGTCCTCATCGCCACCGGCGAGGCGTGCGCCAACGCCATCGAGCACGGGTACCGCTTCGCACCGGAGGGGCTCACCACGCTGCGGGCCGAGCTGCGCGGCGACCGGCTGGAGATCGAGGTACGCGACCAGGGCGGCTGGCGGCCAGCCGACGGCGACGAGAGCGGCGACCGGGGACGCGGGCGGCTGATCATGGCGCGGGTGATGGACGAGGCAACCATCGTCGGCACGCCGGAGGGCACCTGCGTACGCCTGGTCAAGCGCCTGACCGACGACGTGAGCGGCCCGGCGGGCACCGGATCTAGCGAAGATCAGCTATAAGGGACGCATGGAGTTCCCCGCGTACCTCGCCACCATGCCGATGCACGCGATCACCGAGATCCACGGTGAGCCCGGCCTGCTGGCCCGGTTCCGGCTGGAGATCGAGGCGTTCGACGAGGCCGACCGCGACCGGCTGACCGAGGCGCTCGACCTGGCCGCCGACCTGCACCGCGACGACCGGCGGGTACGCGAGCCGTACCTCAACCACCTGCTGCGGGTGTCGATCCGGCTGATGCACCACTACCAGGTGCGGGACGTGGACGTGATCGTCGCGGGGCTGCTGCACGACGCGGTCGAGGACCACCCCGCCGATCTGGCCGGGCTCGACCCTTCGGCCACCGGGCCCGACGTGACATCGGCGGCGCTCGCCGCGCTGTCCGGCCGGTTCGGGTCGCGGGTCGCCCGGCTGGTCGCGGCGGTCACCAACCCCGAGTACGACCCGGGGCGGGACCGCGACGAGCAGTACCGGGAGCACGTGGCGGCCAGCCTGGAACGGGAGCCCTGGGCCCGGGTGATCAAGGTGTCCGACTTCACCGACAACGGTGTGGGTGTGATCCACACGGTCGGGCCGAAGGTGGCCCGCGCCGCCGCGAAGTACCGCCCGCTGGTGCCGGTCTTCCGCGACCTGGTCGCCCGCCCGGACACACCGTTGTCGCCACCGGTCAAGGAGCACATCCTCGCCCAGCTCGACCTGGCCGAGGAGCGCTTCAGCGCCATCCTCGACCACCCCACCTGACCCCCACCCGCCCCGTCGATCATGAAGTTGACCGCCGGGAGAGCGCTCCCCACCCCCGCCAACTTCATGATCACCACCCGCCCTCGCGGCGTTGATCAAGGAGTTTGGGTCGCTCCGGCGGCCTGATTCGGACACAAACTCCTTGATCACCGCCCCGGTCGGCAGGCCGGGTGAGGGTGACGGGTGCGGGTGGTGGGATCAGCCGGTGGCGGGTGGGCCGGCGAGCCGTCCGCCGAGCACGGCGGCGACGCGGTCGCGCAGGGCGGGCAGCCGGTCCGGGTGGTCGTGCAGCACCACCCGCAGCGTCTCGTGGCCACCGGCGGCGACCGCGCCGAGCACGTCGAGCAGCGTGCCGAGCTGCGCGGGCGGCTCGTCGGCGAGCAGGTACGCCGCGTCGGTCACGACCACTGTCAGCGGACCGGCGTCGAGGCGGTCGGCGAGCGCGTCGGCCAGGGCGTCCCAGTTACGGCCGTACCAGTCGGGCAGGTCCAGCGCACCGGCCAGCGTCTCGTGCAGCCCGGCCCGGGTGCGGCCGGCCACGCCGGAGACCGGCACACCGTCCGGCTCGGACGGCGCAAAGTCGTACCCGAGCCAGGCCGGCAACCGCGTACCCATGATCCGTCCTTTCCCGACGGCGCCGGCCGGGCGTCGGGAGCCCGGCCGGCGTCGAGGCTGCTCAGAGCCGGTAGAAGTTGGCGTAGTGGTCGGGTGAGAACCAGGTCGCCCCGGTGCTCTTGTTGACCACGATCCGGTACGCGTCCCGGGAGGCGTTGCAGGCGCGCGGGTAGACGTCGTACTCGTAGTAGGTGGCGCCGGAGGGCAGCTGTCCCTCGTAGTTGTAGAACCGGCCGCCGGCGAAGTTGCACTGGCCGCCGCTCCACGAGTACCAGCCGCGGCTGGTCGGGAAGCTCTTCGCGGACCAGCCGGACCGCGCGGTGCGCGCGTCGGCGCAGCGGGACTGGGTGCAGGAGCCGTAGACGGCGGCAGCGGCCGGTTCGGCAAGCCGGGTGGAGACAGTGGCGGGGGCGACGAGCGCGGCGGCGGCCACGGCGGCGACCAGGGCGGACGCGGCGAGGGCGCGGCGTACGCGGGTGACGGCGGCGCGGAACGGGGTCAAGGGATCCTCCTTGAACGGGACGACAGCGCATCGACCGGCGTTGATGACCGGTCGACGCTCAGTCTGTCCGGGATCCTGCCCCCGGTACAGCCCCGATCCGGCGACGGCGCCCCGAATCCCGCGTGAACACACGGCGGCGGGTGCGGACGGACGACAGGGGCCGCCCGTCCGCACCCGCCGCGTGGAGCTAGTGCGAGAACGCCTGGAACTCGGCGATCCGCACGTTCTGCGCCTGCGGGCTGGCGGTGGCGCAGTCGGTCGCCGCCCGCGGGTCGTCGTCCTGCTCACCGGCGTAGTCCGGCGCGCCGGTGCACTGGTTGGTCAGCACCTCGACGCGCAGGTGCGTGGCAGTGGTGCGCGGGATGTCGAACGATCGCATGATCAGCTCCGGCGCCCGGGGACGCGGCGCCACCGACGGGAAGGCGTCCGGCTTGCTGGTGTAGACCGGCCGGAAGTCCGCCGCGTCGGCGCACGTCACCGGCCCCTGCGCGGTGCACGCCAGGACCCGGAACTGCCGCAGCGCGGAGTACCGGCTCTGGGTGCCGGTGTCCGCGTCACCGGTGACGGGCGGGCGCAGCATCGCGCTGACCTGCACCCGGCGTACCTGCTGGACGCCGCCGGCCAGGTCGACGGTGACCTGCCGGCCGGCGACCGGCGCGCCGAGCGAGGCCCAGTTGGTGGCCTCGTCGTCGTCGACGATCTGCGGCAGGTTGATCCCGTCACCGGCCACTGTCGCGCCGGTGGTCGCCGAGGCCAGGTTGGGTCGCAGCTTCACCGGCAGCGTCCGGTTCTGGCCCGCCTTGATCGTCACCGGGCCGATCCGGGTGTGCCCGTAGCCGGGGGCCCGCACCACGAACTCGTACGTGCCGGGCACCAGGTCCACCCGGTCGGTCAGCGGGGTCGCCGGGTCGGTGTCCGCGACCGGCACGGCCCGCGCCTGGTAGCGCCCGACGAACAGCTGCGCACCGGCCACCGGCCCGCGCTCGCCCACCGGCAGGAGCCGCAGCGAGCCCTCCCGGGCGTACGGGGAGGTGAAGCCCGGCGTGGGGTCGGGGTCGGTGTGGCCGACGCTGACCGCGCCCTCCCCCAGGCCGCGCTTGGCGAACGCGTTCCAGAGCAGGTCCTGGTTGGCCCCGCCGAAGCGGATCCGGTCGGCGGCGAGCATCGCGTCCCGGGCGTCGACCATGCTGACCTGGCTGACCGCCATCAGCAGGAACGAGTCGAAGACCAGCTGGATCCAGCGCCGGTTGCCGGGGCAGGCGGTCACGTCGCGAGCGCCGGTCGCGCACGCCTTCTGGATCGCCGGGGTGCCGCTGCCCCAGCGGCGCATCATGGCCGCGCGGATGTCGGTGTTGGTGGCGCTCCACACCTCGCCGGAGGCGTGCACCTGCAGGCCGACGAAGTCGTAGTCCAGCGAGCTGTAGTTCAGCGGGCTGTCGCTCATGTTGTAGTTGCGGATGCCCGCGTTCGGGTCCTGCGTGGTGTACTCGCCGATGGTGAAACCGCGCCGGCCGGGCGCGGCGTACCCGTGCTCGAAGAGGTACTCCATCGCGAGCTGGTCGGACCAGCTCTCGCTCATGCCCTGCGGCGTGCTGACCCCGGCGCTCGGGCCGGCGATCATGCGGTTGGTGACCGCGTGACCGTACTCGTGGGCGATCACCGACATGTCGAAGTCGCCGTCGACGCAGGGCGCGTAGAACGAGCCGGCGGTGGGCTGCCACAGGTACATGTTCGTGGTCGGCGCGACGCCGTCCGGCGGGGTGATCTGGTTGGCGTTGTTGCGGGCCGGGAACGTCGGCGGGCCGCCGCTGACGCCACCGGCCTGGGCGTTGCCCTGCTCGGGGTCGTTACCGAGACCACCGCGGCCGAGGTTGTCCTGCTGCATGTTCCAGGTCTCCTCGGTGAACCCGAGGTGGTACGTCCAGTCGTGCATCCGGTTGTGCATCGCGAACAGGTTCGCCCGGGCCGCGTCGATGTCGTTGGCGCGCGGCGAGGTGAACACCTCCGGGTTGCAGCGCTGCTCCTGCCACTGGTTCGTCCACGGGTACGCGTATTTGCGGTCCGGGCGGGGCGTGGCGGTCTCCGTGCCGACGCTGAACGCGTCGTTGCTGAACCAGTTCTGCACGGCTATCGCGTTGTTGCCCTTGGTCGTGGTGGTGGACTCGCCGGTCGCCGGGTCCACGTCCCAGGCCGGGTGCCCGGGCACCCCGACCACCTCGGCGCAGCCGCGCGCCGGCACGGCGCACCACCGCTTACGGGTGTCGACGGAGGACCTGTCGACCCGGGGCGAGTTCGGGAAGACCTCCCAGGACGGGTGGTCCGAGGCGTGGTCGATCAGGTCCTCGCGGACCAGCACGGCGCCGTCGCGGGCGTCCACGTAGGTGGAGTAGGCGGCCGGGTCCGCGCCGGTGGTGTCCGCGCCGAGGACCACCTCCCACGCCGCGCGCGGCCCACGGTCCGCGGTGGGCACCGCGACCAATGAGGTACGTATGACCTGCGCGTCGCCGCGGCCGGCATCGGCGATCGCCGCCTTGCGGGCCTGCTCGGCGCTGATCGTCGCAGGGGCCGGCGTACCGGCGTCGCGGGCGAGCGAGGAGCTGACGTGCCACACCGCTCCGTCGCGTACGCCGACCGACAGCATGCCGTCGACGGCGGCCGGCAGGTCACCGAAGCGCTGCCGGAACAGCACCGTCGCGCCCTGCCCCATCGGCGCCACGGTCAGCAGTTCCAGCGCGGCGGCGCCCTCGGCGGTCAGGCCCAGCACGTCCCGGTTGGCGGCCACGTACGCGCGCGCGGCGGCGGCCGGGTCGGCGGGCAGGCCGGTGGCCAGGGGCTTGCCGGTGGAGGTGAGCGTGGCGGGCGTACCGAAGTCGGTCCAGCGCACGCGCGCGCCGAGCGCGGCGGCCCGGTCCCGCTGCCGCTCGGTGGCGGCGACGCGGCCCTTGCGGTTGTCGGTGGCCTTGGTGTCGTGCCGGTCGCCCGGCAGGTGGTCGGGTGGCGCCTGGGTACGGGTCTGTTCCCGGGGTGCCGCCTGGCCGCCGCCAGCGGCGGTCAGGACCAGACCGGCTGCCAGCAGCAGCGCGGTGGTCCCCGTCAACGCACGGGATGGTGTGCGCACGGTCCCTCCTGTCATCGTCGAACGGCGATGTCCGTTCCGCCATCCGACCAGGACGATCGACGCGCCGACACCATCCGAACATCCATAAATGTTGCTGCGTCGATTTCTTCGCCCGTCAACAGAGATGTGCCACCCACCCGGCACGTCGAGCAGACCACCAGAGCTCCGCGCCGGGCCCTTCGCAGGAGCGCCGCCGAAGGTCGTTCTCAATCCCTTCCGACAGAGGCAGCCGATCCTCCTACCCGCATCGCCGGGATCTTGAAGCTCTCACCAGTTGCGTAAACCACTCGGAACCCGAGATGGTGCGCCAGCGGCGCCCATCGCACGGAGGCAACGAGCTGCTGAACGCTGTTGACCTTCCCGCTATTGACGAGCCTGTCCAGGAGCACCGTCTCGAAGGCCGCCGCTTCGATCCAGTTGACCTGTTTTGTGAAGCCGCACATCATCGCGGCACCGGTTCGCCTCAGGAAACCGACCATGTCGGCGTCAGACCCTCGAAGGACTGAACAAGCCCCGATGTAGATTCGCTTGCCGCTCCACGCACCCGCCGCCCACTCCGCCAGTTCATCGAGGCTCGTCGACTCTTTCTGTGATAGCCATAGCTGGCGCGGGGAGCCATGCAACGCGAAGAACCCAACCTCGAAAGAGGCGTACCTGGCCAAAGACCATTGACCGAGAAGGTACCGCAGTTGATCGCGGGTGACGGCGCTCCGGTGGATAGCCCGGAGGCTACCCAGCCCTTCTAGCAGCTCCAGCATCGGCCGCACAGACCAGCGCTTGGTCATGTCTGGATGCCATTCGCCCTCAACACAGAAGACGCCTTTGCGCGTCGGCATACGGATCTCCCCACGGTCACCGAAACCGCAACCGTACGGGGCATAGAGACGCGATCTCCATCCCGGAAAACGTCTTAACTAGATGGCCGATCGTCGCTTGCATCTCGCACCGGGGACTGGCGCTGCGCCAACACCGCAGGGGCCGCTCTACCGGACTTCGGGAGCAGGCGCCTCACCTGCTCCACCGACCCCCCGCGGACACCGAGGCTCTGCCGCGCTGCGCGGTAGAAGCCGTCACGGCCGACGTCGGCCCGATGAATCATCCCCGATACGTCCGTTGGGGGACGGGGAAGCGCACGCGCCGCCGACTCGATGTCGCGCACGGCGTGCCTCCACTCAGCAGCAGCGCGAACGGTAACCTCATCACCAAGCAGTAGCACCGCCTCCCAGGCGAGGGTATGCCGGACGTCCGCCTCCGCCAGCCGAACCAGTCCTTCATTCCGGTCCAGCGCCGGTCGCCTCGCGTTAGGCCGATGCTCTCCGAGCATTCGGGTGGCCACGGCGTGGATCTCTTTGACCGCTTTCGTCAATTCCACGTATGCGTCGAGACGCCGCTCGTCCCATCTGACCGTCTGCGTACGGCGCCAGCGGGTTCGCTCGTTCAGACCTGTAGCGAGCATTGTGCCCACAGTGCCGACCAGGACACCGAGCAGAGCGGGCAACTGCGTTGCCAGGATCTGCAGCACGTTCACCCACCGCCGTCCTGTCTGAACTGTCTCGATGGTTACGCTATCGCGGGTTGCGGCTGACATAGGACTCGACACAGTCGGCGACTGCGCAGCGTGGATGCCGATCGGACGGGCTCGGCCCTACGGCTCTCTCATCCAGGTCTTCGGGTCGGTCACGAAGATGCCCTTGCCCTGGTGACGCCGAATAACGCCGAGCGCCTCCAGTCGGACGTAGACCATCTGGATGGTCGAGGTACCGACCTTGTAGTCCGCCGCCATCTGGGCGATCGACGGCAGCTTGTCCTCTGGCTTGAGCCGCCTGCTCCGAACAGCAGCGATGATGTCGTCGGAGATGCGGATGTAGTCGGGTGTCGTAGGCATGGCGCTCCTTGCGTGGCCCGCCAATTCGATCACGAAACGCCCATGAACGACAACAATCAGTGGTTGACTTAAACGGCTAAGCCGTTAGTGTTGCTACCGGGCCGCTCCTCGCGTGGCAACGAGTTCGGCTCATCCCCCGGTCGGGGCGGGTGTGCGTACCCGTCCCGACCCTCCGGACTGCTCCGCCTCCGTACCGCCGATCCGGGCTGCGGCGGCGGAGCGGGCGGGCCGCCCGCGGCCGGCGTGCGGCCCGCCCCTCCAGACCCACCGCACCTGTCCCCCGCTCCTGGAAGGACCGATATGACGCCGCATCGATCCGGTCGGCTCTACCTGACCGCCCCACCGGCCCGGCTGACCCCGCACGAGGTGCGCACCCGCGCCTTCGACGCCCGCAGGCGCGGCGTCGACCCCGATCAGGTACGCGAGTTCCAGGCCCGGGTCGCCGACGAGCTGACCGAGCTGCACCGACAGGTACGCCTGCTCGCGCAGGAGAACGACAGGCTGAAGCGCGCCCTGCGGGACTGGCAGACCATGCACGCCCGCGAGTGCCGCCCGCCGAACGACGGCCACTGGTAGCGGTGCGCCCGCAACCCGGTGACCTGCTGCGCGTCGACGGCCGAGCGTCCGTGCAGTTCGGCGGCGACCGGGCGCTCACGTTCCGGGTCGCGTCGGTCGGCGCCGAGGTGCCGCACACCGGCTGGATCTGGCTGACCGGCTACGTGCTCAACCGTCGAGGCACCGCGACCGCGAAGCGGGAGATCTTCGTGCAGCTCGCCGGGCTGCGCCGGGCCGGCGAACCGTTGCCGCGCGATCAGTCCTGGGTGCCGGCGAACAGCGTCCAGGCGTCGATCTCGGTCGGCGCGAGCGGCCGCGCCGGCAGGTAGGACGCCAGGTCGCGGAAGTCCGCCACGGCGTTGTGCACGCACACCGCGAGCGAGAAGTGCAGCAGTTCGCGCAGCGCCTGCGCGTCGGGCGCGGTGGCGTCGTCGAGCAGCGGGCTGCGGACGTCCAGCGCGAACACCACGTGGCAGGCGCTCTGGTCGGCCTTGACGACGCAGTAGTAACGCCCCTCCTCGGCCAGCCGGTTGCGGATGTTCGCCCAGGCCATGGCCCCGGAGATGTCCGGCACGTCGGCGCCGGCCGCGCAGGCCATCCGGAAGACCCAGCGGGCCGGGTCCTCCGGCGACACCGCGCCGTAGACCAGCACCAGGCCACCGCGGTGGAAGACGGCGAAGCCCTGTACGTCGGGGGTGAGGTGCAGGAAGTCCGGAGTCCAGACCCGGTCGTACTGCCGCTCCGCCCGGGACCGCACGTACGTCACGGTCTGGCCGGCGGCGTGGCGAGCGTCTACGCCCATGCGTTCTGGTCCTCCCCCGAAGCATCGCGGAGCCTCACGCTACGAAGCGCTTCGATAACAGATCAAGGCATGCCGATCGAGTTTGGATGGTCGGTCTCGTGAACGGGACCGAACCCGCCCCGAGTCCCACGGATAGGACTACGGGACGGCTCGTCCGATCGGTCAACCAGCGGGGCGGAGCCGTCCGCGCGGCTGCGCGCGTACACCGGTCGCTGTTGTTAGCGTGGATCGCGGACCGCCACGGCGGTCCGGCCACCCCTCACCCGACGGCCCGCGCGTCCCGGCGACGCCGCGGGACGCGGTGCCGCGATCCGGCAGGGAGGGGGTGCGATGACCGCGGTGCCGGAGGATCCGGGGCCGGCCGACCAGCGGCCCGCGCCGCGCAACGGCTGGCGGGTACGGGCGCGGGCGCTCGGCGACGCGGCGCGCCTGCGGACCCGGCGTTTCTGGGACGGCGCGCAGCCTACGCTGCGGCGGCTCTGGTGGACCGAGGAGCCGGAGACGCCGGTGACCACAGTCGACCGGCGCGCCCCGGAGCCGCTCGTGGTGCCGGCGCAGGGCCAGGTGTACGTGTTCCTGGTGCGGGCCACCTACACCTGGTCGTCGGAGACCGCGCGGCCGGAGCTGTTCGGCTGGTACGTCGACTACTTCCAGGCGCAGGCCACGCAGCGGCTGCACCGGCTGGCCGTCCGGTACGCGGTGGAGGTGCCGCCGCACCGGCCGCGTGACCTGCACGCCGCGCTGACGGCGGCGCTGGCCGAGGACGATCCACCGCCCTGGACGTACGCGCGCGGGGAGGTGACGTTCGCCTGCGAGCCGGACGTCACGGTGCATCTGGACGAGCGGGTGCGCCGGCTGCTCCAGCCGTACTGGGAGCAGCGCATCGCGCTGGAGTGCGAGCGCGACCTGGCCCGCCGCCGCGCCGAGTACGCCGACGAGCGGGACCGGCGCGACCGGCAGCCGGAGGCGGCGGGAGCGAGGCCCGCGCCGCGAGCGCCGGACGCCGAGGGGCCGGCGGACCTGTTCCCGTTGGAGCCGCTGCTCCCCCCGCCCGCGCCGCGCCCGGCTCCGGGGCAGCGACCGCGTCCCGGCGAGCCGCAGCCACCGGCTGTCTGACGCGCCGCACGGACGGACGGCGGCGGTCAGCCCGCTACGGCCGCCTCGTCCGGCCGGGTCCGGCGGGCGGTCAGGTACGCGGCGAGGCCGATCAGCAGCCGTTGGTGCTCTTCTGGTTGCGCTTCAGCCCGTCTGACCAGGTCACGCCCTGCACGACGGCCACCACGACGCTGCCGTTGTGGATCTGCTCGTAGTGCAGGTGCGGGCTGAGGTCGTACTTCGCCGAGGTCGCGCCGACCCGGCCGATGACGTCGCCGCGCTTCACGGTGTCGCCAGTGGCCACCGCGCGCGAGTTGAGGTGGGCGTACCGGGTGCGCCAGCCGTCGCCGTGCCCGATGACGATGGTGTTCCCGTAGCCGGAGGTGGTGGAGTAGTACGACTCCAGCACGGTGCCGGCGGCGCTGGCGACCGTCCGGCGGTTGAGGTCGTCCGGGCTGCCGTTGGCGTCGTAGTGGTTCCAGTCGATGGCGTGAGCCGGGCTGTGCCCGTTCCAGTTGTTGCCCTGCCAGGTCTGGCCGCACAGGAACGGCATCCGGAAGCCCGGCCGGGCGGCCTGCGCGGGCTGCACGCCGAGCATCGCGCCCGCGACGACGGCGGTCGTGAGCAGCGCCGGCACGCGCCACCGGGCGGCGGTGGTCGTCAGCGACATCGTTCCCCTCCTCGCATCGAGTGATCCAGGTCGATGCTATGGGCCGCGCGGAGGTCGGGTAAATAGCTACACGGATGAATGCTCGATCAAAACTTTCCTACGGTCAGCCGACCAGGGCGGCGTAGCGGCCGCGCCGGTCCAGCAGCGCGTCGTGGGTGCCGGACTCGACGATCCGGCCGTGGTCGAGCACCGCGATCCGGTCGGCGTCGCGCACGGTGGAGAGCCGGTGCGCGATGGTCACCACGGTGCGGCCCCGGGCCAGCTCGTCCAGCGCCCGCTGGACCGCGCGTTCGGTCTCGGTGTCCAGCGCGCTGGTCGCCTCGTCCAGCACCAGGATCCGCGGGTCGCGCAGCAGGGTCCGGGCGATCGCCAGGCGCTGCTGCTCGCCGCCGGAGAACCGGTGGCCGCGTGAGCCGACCATGGTGTCGTACCCGGCGGGCAGCGCGGCGATGAGGTCGTGGATGCGGGCGGCGCGGGCGGCGGCCTCGATGTCGGCGTCGGTGGCGTCCGGACGCGCGTACCGGAGGTTGTCCCGCACGGTGCCGTGCAGCAGGTACGTCTCCTGGCTGACCACGCCCACGACGGCGGCCAGATCGGCCGGGCGCAGGTCGCGCAGGTCGATCCCCTCGATGGTGATGCGGCCGGCGTCCGGGTCGTGCAGCCGGCTGATCAGCGCGGCGAGCGTGCTCTTGCCGGAGCCGGTCTCCCCCACCAGGGCGAGGCTGGTGCCGGCCGGGACGTCCAGGCTGACGCCCGCGAGGGCGGCGGTGTCGCTGCCCGGGTAGCTGAAGGTGACATCCTCGACGCGCAGGTGGCCGCGGGCGGTGGCCGGGTCGAGCAGGACCGGGCGGGCCGGCTCGGCGACCTCGACGGGCAGGTCGAGGTATTCGAAGATGCGGGCGAACAGCGCGAGCGACGCGGTGAGCGTGACGCCCACGTTGAGCAGGCCCATCAGCGGCCGGAACAGGTTGCCCTGCAGGGCGGTGAACGCGACGAGCGTGCCGATGGTGAGCGTGCCGGCGGTGCCGGGCAACCCGGCGCCGAGGTAGATCACCGCGGGGATGGCGGCGAAGACGATGCTCATGGCGGCCATCCGCCAGCGTCCGGCCAGCTCGGAGCGCAGTTCCAGGTCGACCAGGCGGGCCGAGGACGCGGTGAACCGGTCGACCAGGGCCGGGCCGGTGCCGAGCGTCTTGGCCAGCCGGACGCCACTGACCGACAGCCCCTCCTCGATGGTCACGGTGAGGTCGGCCAGCTCGCGCTGGCGCTGGGCGGTGATCTCCCGGCGCAGCCGGGCGACGCGGCGGGTGAGCCACAGCGCGGGCGGCAGCACGACCGCCGAGACGAGCGTGAGGCGCCAGCTCAGCGCCAGCATGGCGATGGTGGTGGCGACCACTGTGGTGAGGTTGGCGGCGATCGAGGTGGCGGTGGAGGTGACCACCGCCTGCATGCCGCCGATGTCGTTGGTGATGCGCGACTGGACCTCGCCGGTGCGGGTGCGCACGAAGAAGCCGATCGACTGCCGCTGGAGGTGGGCGAAGACGTCGGCGCGCAGCCGGTGCATGACCTGCTGGCCGACGCGGGTGGAGATCCAGGTCTGGGCGACGCCGAGCACGGCGGTGACGGCGGCGACCGCGACCATGCCCGCGACCAGCCAGGCCAGCAGGGTCAGGTCACGCTCCGGCAGGGCCCTGTCGATCACGGTACGCAGCAGGAACGGCGTGGCCATCGCGATGATCGAGGACGCCACGATGATCGCCACCACGGTGGCGAGCGGGCCGCGGTGGGCGGTGAACAGGCCGCCGATCCGGCGCAGGGACACGTCGCGGGCCTGGGCCTTCTCGGCCGGGGAGACGGTTCGGCCGTCGCGGCGGCCGTCGGGGATTCGATCCAAGGGTGCTCCTCATGTGGGGGGACAATGCTGAGGTTACCTCAACATGAGGGAACAACACGAAAGCCTGTTACCGTATTCCCCGTGGACGGCAGCGACGAGAGCCTGGCCGAGACGTTCTGGGCGGTGACCCGCCGGCTGCGGCACCAGACCAAGCGCGCGCTTGCGCCGTGGGAGATCAGCCCCGGGCAGGCGCGGGCGCTGGGCGTGCTGATGCGTCACGGCGCGCTGCGTCCCGGCGCGCTCGCCGAGCACCTGCGCATCGCGCCGCGATCGGCCACCGAGGTGATCGACGGGTTGCAGGAGCGCGGGCTGGTCGAACGCCGGCCCGACCCGGCCGACCGGCGGGCCACGCTGGTCGCGCCCACCGCCGAGGGCGAGCGGGTGGGCGCCGCGATCCGGCAGGCGCGGGCCACCGAGGCGGAACGGTTCTTCGGCGCGCTCTCGCCGGACGACCGGGACGAGCTGACCCGCATCCTGCGCCGCCTGCGCGAGGACTAGATCAGCGGTTTCACCCGATCCGGGTGAGGCGACAGGCCCCGTGGCGGGGAATAGCGCCATCGGGAGGAGGGCCGATGGTCGACGCCACCGAAGAGTTCTTCCGGAGCCTGGGGCAGCGCCGGCAGCGCGGGCTGACCGCGCTCCACGAGGGCAGCGTCCGGTTCGACATCGCCGGTGACGGGTCGGTCGACCACTGGCTGGTCTCCATCGCCCGGGGCGAGGTCACCGCGGCACGGCAGGCCACCGGCGGGGACGCGGTCGTCCGGGCGGACCGGGCCGTCTTCGACCGGATCGCCCGGGGCGAGGCGTACTTCCTGACCACCGTCCTGCGCGGCGAGGCCGAGGTGGAGGGCAGCCCCCGGCTGTTCGCGACCGTACGCCGGCTGTTCCCCTCCCCGCCCGGCTCGCGCCCGGAAGGACACCGGGGAGACGAGCATGGGTGACGACCACGTCGGCATCTTCGACGGGACGATCTTCCTGGTCTGCGACCGGGCCGGCGACATCGTCCCGGCGGCCGACGGCACCCACGGCCTGTTCGCCCACGACACCCGCCTGCTGTCCCGGTGGCAGCTCACCATCGACGGCGAGCGGCTCAGCACGCTGTCCATCGACGACATCCAGTACTTCGAGAACCGGTTCTACCTGGTCCCGGGCGCGCAGGACGTCTACGTCAACAGCACGCTCGAGGTGCGCCGCACCCACAGGCTGAACAGCGGACTCCACGAGGAACTGGTCCTGGTCAACAACGACCGGCGAGCCGTCGACCTGACCGTACGGATCGAGGTGGACGCGGACTTCGCGGACCTCTTCGCGGTCAAGGAGGGCACGACGAACCGGGAGGGGCGGCACTACCGGCGGGTCGACGGCCCGCGACTCGTCCTGGGCTACCAGCGCGAACGCTACCGCCGCGAGACGATCGTGTCGGCGACGGCTCCGGCGGAGGTGGACGAGAACGGCCTGACGCTGCGCGTGCACATCGAACCGCACGGCCGGTGGCAGACCCGGCTGACCGCCGAGCCGGACCTCCCCCTGCCCCGCGGGCTGGAACGGCTCAGCCTGCCCGGACGGGTCGAGGGCAACGCCCGGGACAAGCCCGCCGAGCTACGGGAGTGGCTGGACCGGGCGCCGCGACTGGAGACCAGCTGGGGGCCGTTGCAGAACACCTACCGGCAGAGCCTCATCGACCTGGCCGCGCTGCGGTTCAGCCCGTTCCTCGCCGAGACCGGGTGCGTGCTGGCCGCCGGGCTGCCCTGGTTCATGAGCCTGTTCGGCCGCGACAGCATCCTCACCAGCCTCCAGGCGCTGCCGTTCGCACCGGAACTCGCCGCCACCACGCTCACCGTGCTCGCCTTCCGCCAGGGCAGCCGGATCGACGACTTCCGGGAGGAGGAGCCGGGCCGGATCCTGCACGAGATGCGCTACGGCGAGCTGACCGTCTTCGACGAGACGCCGCACAGCCCCTACTTCGGCAGCGCGGACGCCACTCCCCTGTTCCTCGTGCTGCTCGACGAGTACGAGCGGTGGACCGGCGACGCCGCCCTCGTGCGCGCGGTGGAGCAGGAGGCGCGGGCGGCCGTCGACTGGATCGACCACTACGCCGACCGGGCCGGCAACGGCTACGTCTCCTACGAGCGGCGCAACCCGGTGAACGGCCTGGAGAACCAGTGCTGGAAGGACTCCTGGGACAGCATCTCCTACCGCGACGGCCGGCTGCCGGGCTTCCCGCGCGCCACCTGCGAACTCCAGGGGTACGCGTACGACGCGAAGGTGCGCACCGCCCGGCTGGCCCGCGAGATCTGGCACGACGCGGCGTACGCGGACCGGCTGGAGCGGGACGCCGCCGACCTCAAGCGCCGCTTCAACCACGACTTCTGGATCGACGACGGCGAGTACATGGCGCTGGCGCTGGACGGCGACGGCAGCAAGGTGGACGCCCTGTCGTCGAACATCGGCCACCTGCTGTGGAGCGGCATCGTCGAGGAGCCGAAGGCCGAGGCCCTGGTGCGGCACCTGATGTCACCGGCGATGTTCAGCGGCTGGGGTGTCCGCACGCTGGCCGAGGGCGAGGCGCGCTACAACCCGGTGGGCTACCACGTCGGGACCATCTGGCCGTTCGACAACTCGTTCATCGCCTGGGGACTGCGGCGCTACGGGTACGCCGAGGAGGCGGCCCGCGTCGCGGCCGGCATCCTGGACGCGGCGGCCTTCTACGACGGCCGGCTGCCGGAGGCGTTCGCCGG
Organism: Micromonospora sp. HB375; assembly: GCF_017872985.1. NCBI lineage: Bacteria > Bacillati > Actinomycetota > Actinomycetes > Micromonosporales > Micromonosporaceae > Micromonospora > Micromonospora sp. HB375. The sequence continues at coordinate 3,994,425 of NZ_JAGGJO010000001.1, forward strand.
GCACAACCGGTCCGAGACCCGCTACCCGATCCGGTATCCGACCGCGTGCAGCCCGCAGGCGTGGTCGGCCGGAGCGCCGCTGCTGCTCCTGCGGACGATGCTCGGCCTGCGGCCGGTCGGCGACGATCTCGTGGCCCGGCCGGCTCTGCCTGCTAGCCTCGACTACGTGGCGTTGCTCGACATCCCCGGTCGTTGGGGGCGGCTGGACGCCTTCGGCAGGAGCACCGCCGCCGGCGGCCTGAGCCGTTACGAGCTGGCGCCACAGCAGCTCTCCGCACCGTGACGGGATCGACATGCAGCGCATCGACTGGGAGCACACCGCGGTCGTGGGCGTCCACTGGCAACCCGAGGTGGTCAGCCCGGACGGCGTCTTCGGCCCGTTCTTCGCCGACCAGGTGGCCCGGCACGGCGTGGCGGCGAACGCGGCACGGGTCGCCGCCGCCGCGCGGGCAGCGGGCGGCCTCGTGGTCTTCACCCGGGTCGCCTACCGGCCCGGCTACCCGGACCTGATCACCAACACCCCGAGCTTCGCGATGATCGCCGAACGCGGGGCGTTCCTGGAGGGCGACCCGAAGACCCGCATCGTCGACGAGGTCGGGCGACAGCCCGGCGACGTCGTGGTCACCGGCACCCGGCTCGGTGGATTCTCCGGCACCGAACTGGACCTGATCCTGCGCGGCCGGGGCGTGCGGACCGTGGTGTTCACCGGCGTCGCGACGAACCTGGCCGTCGCCGCCACCGCCTACCAGGCGGTCGACAACGGGTACCGCATCGTCACCGTCTCCGACGCGTGCACGGCGGCCACCGACGAGCTGCACGAGGCGTACCTGAGCACGCTGGGCCAGCTCGGCGAGATCGCCACCACCGGCGAGATCGCCTGACCGGCCGCCGGGGCGCTCAGCGCAGGCCGGCGGCGATCGCGTCGACCAGCAGCGCGCCGAGCATCCGGGCCATCACCGCGCGGGCGGCGTCCACGTCGAGACCCATCGAGTCGCGCATCATCGACCAGGACGACCAGGTGCCGGCCACCGTCAGCGCGTCCAGCAACTGCGCGCGGCCCGGACCGGCGTGCGCCAGCTCCGGGGCGAACACCGCCTCGATCTCGTGCCGGACCCGGGCGACCGCCGCCTCCCGATTGCGGCGCAACTGCGGGGAGAACGGCTCCCGCAGCGCCGACGCGCGGGCCGAGGGCGCCAGCACCTCCAGCAGCCGGGCGCGCTGGTCGCAGAACGCGGCGATCCGGGCGGTCAGCGGCAGTTCCGGCGACACCGGCCGCCAGAGCGCGGCCTGCCGCTCGCCGACCCGCCGCCCGGTCGCCGCGAACAGCGTCTCCATGTCCTTGAAGTTGGTCCAGAGCGTGCGCAGCGACACCCCGGCCCGCTCGGCGATCCGTTCCCCGGTGGGGCGCAGGTCACCGGAGTCGATCAGGGCCAGGTGCGCCTCCACGATCGCGGCCCGGGTCCGCTCGGCTCGCGCCGCCCGGCCGTCCACCCGCTCCGGCGGGTCGGCCTCCACCTCGATCATGGGTACGGATCTCCTGTTGCTCGGGTACCGGCGGCAACTCTACGTGCGTGCCGCCGGGCGACCGGCACCCGGCCGCCCGGCGGGACGCCTCAGGCGGTCGGCACCGCGTCGGCGGGCGGGTTCGTCGGCGGCTCGGTGAACTCGGTGACCGCGCCGTCGCCGTCGTCCGTGGTGTACGCGGGACCGAAGTACTCCTGCACGCCGTTGCTCACCTTGGTGAGCCGGACGCCGCCGTAGCCGGCGTGCACGCCGTCGGCGTACCGGAAGGGGACCAGGCCGGGCCCGCGGAAGCCGCCCTTGCGCACGGCCTCGACCAGCTTCTCCCGGGTGGGGTCCGGACCGGCGGCGAGCATCGCCTGGACGAACGTGTACGCCATCGAGTAGCCGTAGATGGCGTTGCCGTCGACCGGGTTGCCCGCGTTGTACTTCTGGTGGATCTTGGTGAACTCCTGGATCCACGGGTTCGCGGTGTCGGCCACGTTCGGCAGGTAGTTGTCGGCCACCATGCCCTCGAGGATCACCTTCTTGTCGCCGAGCTGGGCGGCCAGCGTGGTGTAGTCGGCGCCCACGTTGGACACCACCCACTGCGCCTTGAATCCCTGCCCGGCGGCCTGGCCCATGGCCAGCGCGGTGAAGCCCGGGATGGTCGCCGAGATGACCACCTGGCAGCCGGCCGCGCGCAGCGCCCCGATCGCCGGGCCGACCTGCTGGTTGGTGGTGGTGTACGTCTGCTTCGCCGCGACCGGGCCGAGGACCTGCTCGACGCCGACCAGCGAGTCCCGCCCGAAGTCGTCGTTCTGCCCGAAGTGGCAGACCTTCGCGCCGGGGAACTCCCGCTTGACGTAGCTGGCCAGGATCTTGCCCTCGACCGTGTAGTCGGGCTGCCAGCCGAACGTCGTCGGGTACTTGTCCGGCTCGTTCCAGTTGCGGCTGCCGGAGGCGACGAACAGGTCCGGCACCTTCTGCGTCTTGACGAACTCCAGCACATTGGTGTGCGTGGGCGTGCCGAGGCCGCCGAGCAGTGCGAAGACCTTGTCGTCGAGCACCAGCTTGCGGACCACGTTCTCGGTGTTGGCGGGGTTGTAGCCGTCGTCCACGACCTTGTAGACGATCTTCCGGCCGTGCACGCCGCCCTTGGCGTTGACGTGCTCGAAGTACGCCTTGGTGGCGGCGGAGATCTTCGAGTAGCCGGGCGCGGCCGGTCCGGTGAGCGGTTGGTGGGTGCCGATGACGACCTCGGAGTCGCTGACGCCGGGAACGTTCTCGGCGGCCTGCTTCTCGTCGTCGGCGCAGGCCGGCAGCGCGGCCAGCAGGGCCAGGCCGGCGGCGGCCGCGAGAACGCGGCGGGTGGTGGTGCGCATGGTTCTCCATTCCGGTGCGACGGTGCGAACGGTGTGGGTGGAACCGGTGAGGTCAGCGGTCCGGCGGCCGGGGGGTGGCGGGACGGCGGCGGACGGCTCCGCGCAGGCGGGCGGTGAGGGCACGCACGCCGCCCTGCAGGCCGCCCGGGGCGGCGAGCATGACGACGATGAGGACCAGGCCGAACACGGCCAGCGCGAGGTTGCCCTCCAGCCGCTGGGCCAGCCCGGCGGAGAGGCTGAGGTGTTCGGTGAGCAGGCCGGGCAGGTCCTGGAGCGCGACCAGCAGCACCGCGCCCCAGACCGCGCCGGCCAGGCTGCCCAGCCCGCCGATGACGATCGCCATGAGCAGGAACAGCGACAGGTCCAGCGGGAACTTGCCGGGCGCGACGGTGGCGGTGAGTATGGCGTACACGCCGCCGCCCAGCCCGGCGCAGGCGGCGCTGACCACGAACGCGAGCACCTGCGTACGGGCCACCGGGATGCCGGCGAGCCGGGCCGCGACCTCGTCGTCGCGGACCGCCCGCAGCGACCGGCCGAAACGGCTGCGCACCAGGTTGGCCAGCAGCAGCATGGTGAGCAGCGCGGCGGCCAGCGCGATCCAGGCCAGCCAGCGCTCGGGCTGGAAGTAGGCGCCGAGCGCGGCCGGTGGCGTCTGCGCCGGGAACGACAGCCCCTGCTCGCCGTTGAACACGCCGGTGAAGATCGTGGTGACCGCCGGGACGAGCGTCGCCACGGCGAGGGTCACGCCGGCCAGGTAGGGGCCGCGCAGCCGGGCCGCGGCCAGCCCGACGACGAGTCCGCCGAGCGCGGTCACCGCGACCCCCGCGAGCAGCGACGCCGGCAGCGTCCACCACCCGCGTACGGCCCGCTCGTCGAGGGCCTGCTGGGTCAGCGCCACGGTGTACGCGCCGGTGGCCATCAGCGCGCCGTGCCCGAGCGAGAGCTGGCCGTTGAGCCCGACCAGCACGGTGTGCCCGGCGGTGACGCAGAGGAACGCGCAGACGCGCGCCACCTGGAGGTTCTGGTACCGCGCGAGCTGGTTGGTGACCAGCACGACGAGCGTGCCGGCGAACACGGCCACGGCCAGGTGGCGCAGCAGCGTGGAGCCGCGCGGATCGCGTCCGGCCGGCGCGCCGGGCAGCAGCCGGCGCAGCGGGGACGCCGTGGCGGGCGCGGTCTCGGTCGGGGTGGTCGTCACACGTGCCTCGCTCTCGCCGCGGAGAAGAGCCCGCCGGGGCGGACCAGCAGGACGGCCAGCAGCAGCACCAGGACGGCCAGCGGGGTGGTGTCCGGTCCGAGGTAGCCGGTGACGTAGGACAGGATCAGCCCGACCAGCAGGCCGCCGACGACAGCGCCGACCGGGCTGTCCAGGCCGCCGACCACGGCGGCGGTGAACGCGATCACGAAGACCAGGTCCATGGCGTGCGAGTGCAGGCCGAGTCCGGTGGGGACGACGAGCATCCCGGCCAGCGCGCCGACGGCGGCGGCGAGCGCCCAGCCGAGCGTGAGCATCCGGCCGACGCTGACGCCGAGCAGCCGGGACACCTCGGGCGCGAACGCGGCGGCCCGCATCCGCAATCCGATCGGGGTGCGGGTGAACAGCACCGCGAGCAGCGCCACCACCGTCAGCGCCGCGCCGAGCACCCAGAGGTCGTACGGGGACAGCGCGGCCACCCCGCCGATGGTGAGCGCGTCGGTGTCGAACGGCGCCGGGGCGGGACGGTACTCGTTGCCGAAGATCATGCCGAGCACCGCCTGGATGACGAGCACCAGGCCGAGCGCGACGATCACCTGGTTGAGCGGCCCGCCGGGCCCGGCGAAGCGCATCAGCACCCGCTCCACCAGCGCGCCCAGGGCCAGTCCGGACAGGATCGCGGCGGCCAGGCCGAGCCAGTACGAGCCGGTGGCGGAGACGACCGCGTAGCCGACGTAGGCGGTGGCCACCGCCATCGCACCCTGGGCGAAGTTGACCACCCGGGCGGCCCGCCAGATGAGCACCAGCGCGAGCGCGAACGCCGCGTAGACCGCCCCGGCGGCGAGCCCGTCGAAGGTGAGGAACCAGAACCGCTCCATCCGCGACCCCTTCCTAGAATCCGAGGTACGCGTGCCGGAGCTGGTCGTCGTCGCGCAGCCGGGCGGCCGGCGCGGCGGTCACCACGCGACCGAGCGACATGACGATGCCCTGGTCGGCGACGGAGAGCGCGGAGCGCACGTTCTGCTCGACCAGCAGCACGGTGAGCCCCCGTTCGTCGCGCAGCCGCCGCAGCAGCGCCATGATCTGCGCGGTGACCTTGGGCGCCAGCCCGAGCGACGGCTCGTCGAGCAGCAGCAGCCGGGGCCGGGCGATCAGCGCGCGGCCGATCGCGAGCATCTGCCGTTCGCCGCCGGAGAGCTGGTGTCCGGCGTGGTCGCGGCGGCGGGCCAGCGCCGGGAACAGCTCGTACACCTCGTCCTGCGCGCGCCGGGCGTCGGCCCGGTCACGCCGCCACAGCCCGCCCAGGCGCAGGTTCTCGGCCACGGTCAGCTCGGTCACCACGCCGCGCCCCTCCGGCACGTGCGCCAGCCCGCGCCGGACCAGGTGTTCCACCCGGACGCCGCGCAGGTCCTCGCCCGCGTACCGGATCCGGCCGCCGGTGGGCCGCAGCAGGCCCGAGAGGGTACGCAGCAGCGTGGTCTTGCCCGCGCCGTTGGCGCCGAGCACGGCGGTGACGGTGCCGGCCGGGACGGTGAACGCGACGTCGCGCAGCACCGGCACCGGGCCGTAGCCGCTGCTGAGCGCCTCCACCTCCAGCACGGCGGTCACGGCGTGCTCCCCTCGACCGGCACGTCGGCGCCCAGGTACGCCTCGGTGACCCTCGGGTCGTCGCGGATGCTCTCCGGCGCCCCGGCGGCGATCACCTTGCCGAAGTCGAGCACCACGAGGTCGTGGCAGACGGACATGACCAGGTCCATGTGGTGCTCGACGAGCAGCACGGCGCAGCCGTCGGCCCGGTCGGGCAGCGCGCGGACCAGGTCGGCCAGCTCCGCCACGTCGTCGGCGCCGAGACCGCCGGCCGGCTCGTCGAGCAGCAGCAGCCGGGGGCGGGCGATCAGCGCGCGGGCCAGCGCGACCCGCTTGCGTACCGCATAGGGCAGGGTGCCCGGCGCGGCGTCGGCGTGCTTGTCGATGCCCAGCTCGGCGAGCAGGTCCAGGGCCTGGGCGCGCAGCCGGCGCTCGTCGTTGTCGCTGCGCGGCAGGCCGAACAGCGCGGCGGCGAAACCGGCGCGGGCGGTGTGGCTCGCGCCGGCCACCACGTTCTCCAGCACGGTCAGCCCGGCGAACAGGCCGACGCCCTGCAGCGTACGGGCGATGCCGAGCCGGGTGAGGGCGTGCGGGCGGGGCCGGAACGGCCGGCCGTCGAGCGTGAGCGAGCCCTCAGTGGGTCGGACGAAGCCGCAGACCACGTTGAACAGCGTGGTCTTGCCGGCGCCGTTGGGCCCGATCACGCCGACGACCCGGCCGGGCGGTACGCGCAGCGAGACGTCGTCGAGGGCGACCAGGCCGCCGAAGCGTACGCCGACGTGGTGCAGCGCCAGACCCTGATCGTCGGCGGGGGTGGCCGGTGGGCTCATCGTCACCTCGTGCCGGTCGACGGAGCGCGGAAAAACTAATTACACCGGGAGTGTACTTTTCTCTGCCGCCGCGTCAATGCCCAGACGATCACGGTTCATTTCCCGGGGTTATCGGCCTCCAACGTGCACTGTAGGTGTGATCATCCCGCCATCCGGTCGCGGGCGCGGCGCAGGAACGTCTGCTCCGCCGCGTTGCCGGTGCCGGCGATCGCCGCGTCGTACGCGATCCGGGCCTGCGCCGGACGGTCGAGGCGGCGCAACAGGTCGGCCCGGATCGCGTGCCACACGTGGTATCCGGTCAGGTCCAGCCGGTCCACTTCGGCCAGAGCGGCCGCCGGTCCGCGTACCTCGGCCAGCGCGACCGCCCGGTTCAGCGCCACCACCGGTCCCGGCGCGACGGCCGCCAACTGGTCGTAGAGCGCGAGGATCTGTCCCCAGTCGGTCGCGGCGGCGGTCGGCGCGTCCGCGTGCACCGCGCCGATCGCGGCCTGGAGCTGGTACGGGCCGGGCCGGCCCCGCCGCAGGCACCGGCGGACCAGATCCTGGCCCTCGGCGATCAGCTCCCGGTCCCACCGGCCACGGTCCTGCTCGGACAGCGACACCGGCGCCCCGTCCGGCCCGGTCCGGGCGTCCCGGCGCGCCTCGGTGAGCAGCATCAGCGCGAGCAGGCCGAGCGCCTCCGGCTCGTCCGGCATCAACGTCACCAGCAGCCGGCCCAGCCGGATCGCCTCGGCGCCCAGCTCGGCACGGCCCAGCCGCTCCCCCGCGCTGGCCGTGTGCCCCTCGTTGAAGATCAGGTAGACCACCGCGAGGACCCCGCGCAGCCGGTCCGGCAGGTCCGCGTCGCGCGGCACCCGGTACGGGATACCGGCGTCGCGGATCTTCGCCTTGGCCCGGACCAGGCGCTGGGCCATCGTCCGCTCCGGCACCAGGAAGGCGCGCGCGATCTCGGCGGTGCTCAGGCCGCCGAGCAGGCGCAGCGTCAACGCCACCCGGGCGGGCGCGGCGAGCGCCGGGTGGCAGCAGGTGAAGATCAGGCGCAGGCGGTCGTCGGGCACGGGCCCCTCCTCGGCGGGCGGGTCTGCGGCGTGCAGCAGGGCGGCCTCGGCGTGCCGGGCAGTCCGGGTGGCCTCGCGGCGCAACCTGTCGATCGCCCGGTTCCGGGCGGTGGTGATGATCCAGCCGGCCGGGCTGGGCGGCGGCCCGTCGGCGGCCCAGCGCGTCACCGCGATCGCGAACGCCTCCTGGACCGCCTCCTCGGCGAGGTCGATGTCGCCGAGGAGACGGACCAGGACGGCTACCGCGCGGCCGTACTCGGCCCGGAAGACCCGTTCGACGTCGGTCATCCCTCGCCCTGGAACGGGCGGACCTCGATCGGCAGCGTGGTCGCCAGCGCGTACCGGCGGCCCCAGTCCAGCGCGGCGTCCAGGTCGGGCGCCCGGATGATGGTGACGCCGCCCAGGTACTCCTTGCCCTCGGCGAACGGCCCGTCGGTGACCAGCACCTCGTCACCGGCCGGGCGCAGCACGGTGGCGGTCTGCGGGTCGTGCAGGCCGTTGCCGAACACCCAGCACCCCGCCTCCCGCAGGTCCCGGCCGATGGCCTCGACCTCGCGCATCACCCCGGCCAGGAACTCCGGGTCCGGGCGTCCCTGGCCGGCCGGCTGGTACATGCTGATCAGGTACTGCTTCATCGGCTTCTCCTCGTCACCGGACGGCCCCGCGCCGCCCCTTCACCCTCCACACGAACGGCTGGCGCCGGTTTCGACACGCCGGGCCGGGTGAATCCGGCCGGGAGCGGGGTACGCCGCCGCGTGCGCCGCCACCGGGTCGTCGTCGTGGGCGCCGGGTTCTCCGGTCTGGCCTGCGCGCTCGCGCTGGACGCGGCGGGCGCGCAGGTGCGGGTGCTGGAGGCCCGGGACCGGGTGGGCGGCCGCACGCTCAGCCGACCGCTACCAGGCGGCGGCTGGCTCGATCTCGGCGCGCAGTGGATCGGCCCCACCCAGGACCGGATGTACGCGCTCGCCGCCGCGTACGGCCTGGCCACGTTCCCCTCCCCCGCGCACGGCGCGGCGACGCTGCTGCTCGGCGCACGCCCGGCCACCGGGGAACCGCCGGGGCTGTCCGCGCTGCTGGGCACGCTCGACGAGATGGCGGCCGGGCTCGACCCGGCCGCGCCGTGGCGGGCGGACGGGGCGGCACTGTGGGACCGGGTCACGTTCGGCGGCTGGCTCGACGCGAGCGGGGCCGACCCGGTCACCGCCGGGTACGCCGGCCGGATGCTCGCCGGTGGCCTGCTGGCCGCCTCGCCGGACGAGGTCTCGCTGCTGCACATGCTGTTCTACCTGCGCAGCGGCGGCGGCACCCGGTCGCTGCTGCGCATGGCCGGTGGCGCCCAGCAGGACCGGATCGCCGGCGGCCCGGCCGCGCTGGCCGAGCGGATGGCCGCCGCGCTGCCTCCCGGGAGCCTGCGCCTGCGCGCCCCGGTGGACGGCGTCGCGCAGGGCCGCGACGGGGTGCGGGTGCGCTGCGGCGGCGAGACGTACCGCGGCGACGCGGTGGTGGTCGCGCTGGCGCCGACGCTGGCCGGGCGCATCCGGTACGACCCGCCGCTGCCGCCGCTGCGCGACGGGCTGACCCAGCGGATGCCGATGGGCGCGGCGCTCAAGGTCCACGCGCTCTATCCGGAGCCGTTCTGGCGGGCCGACGGCCGCTCCGGCGTGTCCAGCACCGACACCGGGCCGCTCACCGAGACGGTGGACAACTCGCTGCCGGACGTACCCGGTGGGATCCTCACCGCGTTCAGCTACGGCGCGCAGGCCCGGGCGCTGCGCCGGCTGCCGGAGGGCGCGCGCCGGGACGCGCTGTGCGAGGCGCTCGCCGCGATCTTCGGCCCGGCCGCCGCGCGCCCCGACGACCTCGTCGAGTACGACTGGTCTGCCGACGAGTGGACGCGCGGCTGCTTCTGCGGCGTCCTGCCGACCGGCGCGTGGTGCGCGTACGGCCCGGAACTGCGCACGCCGGTGGGCCGGGTGCACTGGGCCGGCACGGAGACCGCGACCCGGTGGAGCGGCTACCTGGAGGGCGCGGTGACCGCCGGCGAGCGCGCCGCCGCCGAGGCGCTCGCCCAGCTCGGCTGAGCACCCAATTCAGTGAGATTCTTCGATGCGCTCTATTGAAAAGTTTCTCCGCCCTGTGCACTAATGACGACAGTTCCTTTCGTCATACTCCCGCCGCCGGAGCGCGGCAACCCCCAGGGAGGACAGATGCACAGATCGATCCGATCGGCGCTGCGCGCGGCCGGAGCCGCGCTGCTCGCCACCGTCACCGTCGCCGCCGCGGCCCTGTCCGCAGCGGCACCCGCCTCCGCCGCCCCGGCCGGACTACCCGGCATGGACGTGTCCAGCTACCAGGGCAACGTGAACTGGTCCGGGGCGTGGGCCAACGGCGCCCGGTTCGCCTACGTCAAGGCGACCGAGGGCACGTACTACACCAACCCGTACTTCGCCCAGCAGTACAACGGCTCCTACAACGTCGGGATGATCCGCGGCTCGTACCACTTCGCCCGCCCCGACACCACCAGCGGCGCCGTCCAGGCCAACTACTTCGTCGACCACGGCGGCGGCTGGTCCAAGGACGGGCGGACGCTGCCCGGCGCGCTGGACATCGAGTACAACCCGTACGGCGCGACCTGCTACGGCCTGAGCCAGGCGTCGATGCGCAGCTGGATCGCCTCGTTCGTCAACCAGTACTACGCCCGCACCGGACGGTGGGCCACCATCTACACCACCACCGACTGGTGGAGCACCTGCACCGGCAACACCTCGCAGTTCGCGGCCAACAACCCACTGTGGATCGCCCGCTACGCAAGCAGCGTCGGCACGCTGCCGGCCGGCTGGGGCACGTACTCGTTCTGGCAGTGGTCCTCCTCCGGGGTCTTCCCCGGTGACCAGAACGTGTGGAACGGCTCGCTGGACCGGCTGCGCGTGCTGGCCTGCAACGGACCCTGCTGACCCCGGCCCGGGCGTGGCGGGCGGTGCCGGTCCCGCCACGCCCGGCCGTACCTCACCCCACGAGGAGGCTGCGATGTCTGTTCCCGTCCACCGGAGGACCGTGCTGCGCGGCGCGGTCCTGCTCGGCGCCGCCGCCGGCGTCGGCGCGCTGACCCAGATCGGCTCCGGCCCCGACGCGCGGGCCGCTGCCACCCGGGTCGACCAGCCGACCATCGCCAACTGCGCGACCTGGGGCGCCCGCCCGCCCTCGTCGCCGGTGAGCGTGGTGGCCAGCCGGCCCAACAAGATCATCGTGCACCACACCGCGTTCCCGAACACCACCGACTACAGCCTCGCCCAGGCGTACCGGAACTCCCGCGACATCCAGAACCTGCACATGGACGGCAACGGCTGGCTCGACTCCGGGCAGCACTTCACCAACAGCCGGGGCGGCTACCTGACCGAGGGCCGGCACGGCAGCCTCTACGCGCTGCTGCACGGCCAGACCATGGTGCAGGGCGCGCACTGCGTCGGGCAGAACAGCCAGGCCATCGGCATCGAGAACGACGGCATCTACCTGGATGTGCAGCCGCCGCAGGCGCTCTGGAACAGCCTGGTGACGTTCTGCGCGTTCACCTGCCAGCAGTACGGCATCGCGCCCACCGAGATCTACGGGCACAAGGACTTCAACGACACGCAGTGCCCGGGCCTGCTGCACGACCGCCTGCCGGAGCTGCGCCGTACCGTCGCCGCCCGTCTCGGCGGCTGACCACGGGGGTACGCGGGACGCCCGGGTGCGACGGGCGTCCCGCAGCGCGTCAGTGCTCGCTTATATAAGCCGCGTCTGATACAAAGGTGTCGTGCACGCCTTCGACGTCCTCGGCGACCCGGTCCGCCGCCGGATCCTGGAGCTGCTCGCCGACGGTGAGCAGCCCGCCGGGGCGCTCGGTGAGACCGTGCGGCGCGAGTTCGGCATCAGCCAGCCCGCCGTCTCGCAGCACCTCAAGGTGCTGCGCGAACACGGCTTCACCACGGTGCGCGCCGACGGCACCCGCCGGCTCTACGCCGTGGATCCCGGCCCGCTGCGCGAGATCGACGCGTGGCTGGACGGGTTCCGCCGCTTCTGGACGCCGCCACTGGCCGCGCTCGCCACCGAGCTGGCCCGGGGCCGCCGCGAACGACGGCTGCGCGCAGACGACACCGACGACGAGAGGACCGAACCATGATCGAAGTGACCGGACAGATCAGCGCCGTCGAGCGCCGCATCGGCGACCGCACGCTCCCCGCCGGGCAGGCGCGGGTGCTCACCATCGCCCAGACGTACGACGCGCCCGTGGACGACGTCTTCGACGCCTGCACCAACCCGGAACGGATACCGCGCTGGTTCCTGCCCGTCTCCGGCGACCTGAGCCTCGGCGGCCGCTACCAGCTGGAGGGCAACGCCGGTGGCACCGTCGAACGCTGCGACCCGCCGCACGGCTTCGCCGCCACCTGGGAGTTCGGCGACGAGGTGAGCTGGATCGAGGTGCGGCTGCGCGAGGCCGGCCCCGGGCGTACCCGCTTCGAGCTGGAGCACGTCGCGCACGTCGACGACCAGCGGTGGGCCGAGTACGGCCCGGGCGCGGTCGGCATCGGCTGGGACCTGGCGCTGGTCGGGCTGGCCTCCCACTTCGCGGCCGACGGCACGGGCGTCGACCCGGCCGCCGCAGCCGAGTGGATGGCCTCACCCGAGGGCCTCCGTTTCGTCACCGAGTCCAGCAGGAGCTGGACGGAGGCAAGCATCGAAGCCGGCACCCCGGCCGAGGAGGCACAAGGCGCGGGCGAGCGCGTCACCGCGTTCTACACAGGCGCCCCCACGCCCTGACCCTCCTCTCCCTCCCTCTCCCGCCCTCCCCCGCCTTCTCCTCGTCGATCTTGCGGTTTGGGCCCTCGGAATGTCCGTTTGACGGAGTTTGCGGGGCACCAAATCGCAAGATCGACGGGCTCGGTCGAGCTCTTCGAGATCTTGGAAGGAAAGGGTCGCCATAGGAGCCTTTTCCTTTCAAGATCTCTTTGCATCTCGTGATGTGGAGCAGGCCTCTCCAAGCAGGGCATCCGTCGTTGTCCCGGCGGAGATGCGGGTGATCGTTGCAGGGGCGAAAAGCGGCGGTGGGATGTCGGTGGGGTGGGGCAGACTGCGGGGCATGCCGATCCGTTCCGTCGCCGACCTGACCGCCGCGCTCGACACCGGCGCGACGTTCAAGTATCTGCGCTTCTGGGGGCACCGGCCGCAGCGCGACGGCGGTGTCGGCGCCGGTTGCCTGAGCCAGTGGTGGCCGGCGGCGTTCACAGTGGACGGCCGGGAGTTCGCCACCGCCGAGCACTGGATGATGTGGCACAAGGCCACCCTCTTCGGTGACCACGCGGTCGCCGAGCGGGTGCTGGCCGCCGGGCACCCGCACCGGGCCAAGGCGCTCGGCCGGCAGGTGCGCGACTTCGACGAGGCGACCTGGGCGGCCCGCCGCTACGAGATCGTGGTGGCCGGCAGCGTGGCCAAGTTCGCCCAGCACGAGCCGTTGCGGCGGTTCCTGCTCGGCACCGGCGACCGGGTGCTCGTCGAGGCCAGCCCGACGGACCGGGTCTGGGGCATCGGCCTGACCGCCGACGACCCGCGCGCCGCCGACCCGGCGACCTGGCGGGGCGACAACCTGCTCGGCTTCGCCCTGATGGAGGCGCGCGCCCAGCTCGCCGGCCAGAGGGGGTGACGTCTGACCTCGGGCGGCAGGTGCGGGTAACGTGCTGCGGCGTGACCCCGTACTCGCACTGCTCCTTCTGCGGCGCGGCCTACCCGGCGGGCGCCGGGTGGCCGCGGGTCTGTTCCTCGTGCGGCGAGACGGTGTGGCGCAATCCGCTGCCGGTCGCGGTGGCGGTGCTGCCGGTCCGCACGCCGCGGGGGCTCGGCGTGGTCGTGGTACGCCGCGACATCGAACCGGCCCGGGGGCTGCTGGCACTCCCGGGTGGCTTCGTCGAGTACGGCGAGGAGTGGTCCGAGGCGCTCGTGCGGGAGCTGCGCGAGGAGACCGGGCTGCTGGCCGAGGCCGGCGAGGCGCGGCTGTTCGCGGTGCACGGCGCTCCGGCTGGCGGCACCATGATGGTCTTCGGGGTGCTGCCCGAGCGGGCTATCGGTGACCTGCCGCCGTCGGCGCCGACCGAGGAGGCCACCGAGTGGCTGGTGCTCACCGATCCGGTCGAGCTGGCCTTCTCCACGCACACCCGGGTGCTCGCCGATTTCCTCGCCGGGCAACGCCCGCTCTGACCGGACCGACCCCGGCAGCGTGCGGCGCGGTCAGCCGCGGGCCGGAACCGGCTGGGGTGAGAACGGCACGGCGGCCGGCGCCTCGATCTCCGGCTCGCCGGCCGGGTGCCGCCACAGCCCGCGCCGCCGCAGGATCGGCAGCACGCCCTCGCCGAACCAGTACGCCTCCTCCAGGTGCGGGTGACCGGAGAGGATGAACTCGTCCAGGCCGAGCGCGTGGTACTCGGCGATCCGGTCGGCGACCTCGGCGTGGCTGCCGACGAGCGCGGTGCCCGCGCCGCCGCGTACCAGCCCGAATCCGGCCCACAGGTTCGGCGAGACCTCCAGCCCGTCGCGGGAGCCGCCATGCAGGTCGAGCATCCGCCGCTGCCCCTCGGACTCGCTGCGTCGCAGCCCTTCCTGCACGGCGCGTACGTCAGCCTCGGGGATGCCGTCGAGCAGCTTGCGCGCCTGGGCCCACGCCTCCTCGGCGGTGTCCCGGCTGATCACGTGCAGCCGGATGCCGTACCGCAGCTCGCGTCCGGCCCCGGCGGCGAGCCCACGGATCCAGTCCAGCTTGCCGGCCACCTGCGCGGGCGGTTCGCCCCAGGTCAGGTACACGTCGCTGTGGCGGATGGCCACCGGCCCGGCCGCGCCGGACGACCCGCCGAAGTAGACCGGCGGCACCGGGTCGGGCAGCCGGCCGAGCCGGGCGCCCTCGACCCGCACGTGGGCGCCGTCGTGGTCGACCGTCTCGCCGCGCCACAGCGCCCGCACCACGTGCAGGAACTCGTCGGTACGCGCGTAGCGGGCGTCCTTGTCCAGGAAGTCGCCGTACGCGCGCTGCTCGGCCGACTCGCCGCCGGTGACCACGTTCAGTAGCAGCCGCCCGCCGGACAGGCGCTGGAACGTGGACGCCATCTGCGCGGCGAGGGTGGGTGAGAGCAGGCCGGGCCGGAACGCGACGAGGAACTTCAGCCGCTCGGTGACCTCGGTGAGCATGGCGGTGGTCAGCCAGGCGTCCTCGCACCAGGCGCCGGTGGGGGTGAGCGCGCCGGCGAAACCGAGCTGTTCGGCGGTGCGGGCGATCTGCCCCAGGTACGCCACGCTCGCGGGTCGCGCGCCACCGGCCGTGCCGACCGGTACGCCGTGTCCGCCGCCCACGATGTCCCGGCTGTCGCCGTAGGTCGGCAGGAACCAGTGGAAGGTGAGCGACATGGGGGCCTCCGGTGCGCGTCGGACGGGCCGTCTCCTGAGTGGTGGGACGACCGCGCCGACAGACTACCCATAAAACCTATCGGGTTGGTAGGTTGCTGTCGCCCGTCGATGGCCGGGTCCATCCCTCCCCGAGGAGTCGCCATGCGTACCCCCAGAACCCGCCGCCGGCCGGTGGCCGCGCTGCTCACCACCCTCGCGCTGCTGGCCGCGACGGCGCTGACGGCCTGCGGCGGCGAGGCGGCCGACGCCAGCGGCGGCGGCAGTGACGGCCCGCTGCGGATCGGCTACCAGCGCTTCGGCGGGCTCAGCCTGGTCAAGGCGCGCGGCGACGCGAAGAACGTCACCTGGTCGCTGTTCGAGAGCGGCCCGGCGCTGACCGAGGCGCTCAAGGCCGGCTCGATCGACATCGGCCAGGTCGGCGAGGCCCCACCCGTGTTCGCCGCCGCCGGCAAGATCCCGTTCTCCGTGGTCGGCACGTCCCAGCCGATCCCGCAGGGCGAGGCGGTTCTGGTCAAGGCGGGCAGCCCGTATCGTGGATTCGCCGACCTGCGCGGGAAGACGGTCGCGCTGAACAAGGGCTCCAACGTGCACTGGCTGCTGGTCAAGCTGCTGGAGGCGAACCGGATGACGCTCGCCGACATCAAGGTGAAGTACCTCAAGCCCGCCGAGGGGCGGCCCGCGTTCGACAACGGGCAGGTCGACGCCTGGATCATCTGGGATCCCTACTTCGCGCTGGCCGAGCAGCCCGGCGTACGGGTGCTCGCCGACGCCACCGGCCTGGCCGGCAACCGCGAGTACGTGCTGGCCGCGCCGGACGCGGTGAAGAACCGCACCGCCGACGTACGCGCGTTCCTGGACACGTACCGGCAGACCACCGACTGGGGCATCGCCCACCCGACCGAGCGGGCCGCCGTCCTCGCCCCGGAGCTGAAGATCCCGCTCGACGTGACCACCCGGGCGCTGGCCCGCAGCGCCAAGCCGCTCGCCCCGGTCACCCCGGAGATCGGCGCCGAGTTGCAGGCCATCGCGGACAGCTTCGTGGAGCTGAAGCTGGTGCCCGGACCGGTCGACATCGCCGGGCGGGTGGACGGCCGGTTCAACGAGGCGTTCCAGTGAGCGGTCCGGCGCTGGCCGAGGCGAGCCCCGCTGTCGTACCCGATCGGGCGACGCCGCGGCGGTCCCGGGCCCGCGCCTCGCGGCGGTGGCGGCGCGCGGTGAGCCCGGTCGTGCTGGTGCTCGCCTGGGAGGTCGCCGCGCGCACCGGCCTGCTCGCCGCGGAGAAGCTGCCCGCTCCCAGCGCGGTGCTGGCGACCGGGTGGCGGCTGGCGCGCGACGGGACGCTCGGCGTGCACCTGCTCGACTCGCTCACCCGCGCCGCGCTCGGCCTGCTCATCGGCGGCGGCCTGGCGCTGGTGCTCGGCGCGGCGGCGGGGCTGCTGCGCCTCGGTGACGACCTGGTCGACCCGCCGGTGCAGATGGCCCGGATGCTGCCGCACCTGGGCCTGGTGCCGCTGCTGATCATCTGGGTCGGCATCGGCGAGTCGCTGAAGGTCACGCTGGTCGCGCTCGGTGCGTTCTTCCCGATCTACTTCAACACGTACGCCGGCATCCGCGACATCGACGAACGCCTGGTCGAGGCGGCGCGCACCTGTGGTCTCGGCGCGGCGGCCCGCCTGCGGCACGTGGTGCTGCCCGGCGCGCTGCCGTCGCTGTTCCTCGGGCTGCGGCTGGCCATCGGCGCGGCCTGGCTCAGCCTGGTCGTCGGCGAGCAGGTGAACGCGCAGACCGGCGTCGGCTTCCTGATGATGGAGGCGCGCGAGTTCAGCCAGACCGACGTGGTGGTGCTCGGCCTGCTCATCTACGCGCTGCTGGGGCTCGCCTCCGACCTGCTCATCCGGTACGCGGAGAGGAGGACGCTGGCGTGGCGACGCGGACTGCGCGCGACCTGACCGGGCCGGTGCTCACCGCACGCGCGGTGACCCGGGCGTTCGGCCCGGCGGTGGTGCTGGCCGGGGTCGACCTGACCATCGGCGCCGGGGAGACGGTGGCGCTGCTGGGCGGCAGCGGATCCGGCAAGAGCACGCTGCTGCGCGTGCTGGCCGGGCTCGACGGCGACGCGGGCGGCGAGCACACGGTGCACGGCACCGCCGCCGTGGTGTTCCAGGAGCACCGGCTGCTGCCGTGGAAGCGGGTGGCGGACAACGTGGCGCTCGGGCTGACCGGGCCGGACGTGGACGACCGGGTCGGCCGCGCGCTGGCCGAGGTCGGGCTCGCCGACCGGGGCCGGGCCTGGCCCGCCGAGCTGTCCGGCGGGCAGGCGCAGCGGGTCGCGGTGGCCCGCGCGCTGGTCCGCGAACCGGACCTGCTGCTGCTGGACGAACCGTTCGGCGCGCTGGACGCGCTGACCCGGCTGCGCATGCAGGGGCTGCTGCGGCGGCTGCGCGCCCAGCACGGCTTCGCCGCGCTGCTCGTCACCCACGACGTGGAGGAGGCGCTGCTGCTCGCCGATCGCGTCCTGCTCCTCGACGACGGCGTGATCGCCGAAGAGGTGCCGGTACGCCTCGGCCCGGCCCCGAGCCCTGACGACCCGGCCCTCGGCGCGCTGCGCCGTCACCTGCTCGACCGCCTCGGCGTACCCGCCGGCTGACCGCGAGGGAGAACCGATGACCCGCTGGACCCCCGACCCGACCTTCTACCCCTCCCCCGCGCTCGCCGCCACCGCGCCGGCCGAGAAGCTCGCGTACGTCGCCGCGTTCGACCGCGCCGGGCAGCGCCCCGACGCCATCGCGGTGCTCGACACCGACCCGGACTCCGACTCGTACGGCCGGGTGGTGGGCTGGACCGAGCTGCCGAACACCGGCGACGAGCTGCACCACTTCGGCTGGAACGCGTGCAGCAGCGCGCTCTGCCCGACCGCGCCGCACCCGCACGTGGAACGCCGCTACCTGATCGTGCCGGGCCTGCGCTCGTCCCGGATCCACGTGCTCGCCACCAAGCCCGACCCGCGCCGCCCCGAACTGGTGAAGGTGATCGGCCCGGAGGAACTCGGCAAGCGCGCCGGGTACTCCCGCCCGCACACCGTGCACTGCGGGCCGGACGGCATCTACGTCTCCGCGCTCGGCGGCGCGGACGGGCAGGAGGGGCCCGGCGGCATCGCCGTGCTCGACCACACCACGTTCGAGGTACGCGGCGCGTGGGAGGCCGACCGGGGGCCGCAGTTCCTGGCGTACGACTTCTGGTGGCACTACACGCAGGACGTGCTGGTCACCAGCGAGTGGGGCACGCCGTCGATGATCGAGGACGGCATCGTCGGGGAACTGCTGCTGGGGCGGAAGTACGGGCACGCGATCCACTTCTGGGACCTGGCGAAGCGCCGGCACGTGCAGCGCGTCGACCTCGGCGACCAGTACCAGATGCCGCTGGAGCTGCGCCCCGCGCACGACCCGACGAAGTCGTACGGCTTCGTCGGCGTGGTGATCAGCGTCGAGGACCTGTCCGCCTCGATCTGGCTGTGGCACCGCGACGGCGACGCCTGGGCGGTCACCAAGGTGATCGACATCCCGGCCGAGCCGGCCGACCCGGCGGACCTGCCGGACCTGCTCAAGCCGTTCGGGGCGGTGCCGCCGCTGGTCACCGACATCGACCTGTCAGTGGACGACAGGTTCCTGCACGTCTCCTGCTGGGGCACCGGAGAGCTGATCCGCTACGACGTCAGCGACCCGTTCCACCCGGTACGCGTCGGCTCGGTGCGCCTGGGCGGCATCGTCAACCGCACGCCGCACCCGGCGTACCCGGACGAGCCGCTGGCCGGCGGCCCGCAGATGGTCGAGATCAGCCGCGACGGCCGCCGCGTCTACGTCAGCAACTCGCTCTACGGCGCCTGGGACGACCAGTTCTACCCCGACGGGGTGGGCGCCTGGGTGGCGAAGCTCGACGTCGACCCGGGCAGCGGCGGCCTCGTGCCGGATCCGCGGTTCTTCCCGCGCGGGGAGGAGTTCCGCGGCCTGCGCGTGCACCAGACCCGGTTGCAGGGCGGCGACGCGTCGTCCGACTCGTACTGCTTCCCGTGACCGGCGCGACCTGGGCGGCGCTGGCCGGCCTCGGCGCGTTCCACGGCCTGAACCCGGCGATGGGCTGGCTGTTCGCGGTGGCCCGGGGCCTGCAGGAGCGCCGCCGGGCCGCGCTGCTGGCCGCGCTGCCGCCGATCGCGGCCGGTCACCTGGCGTCGGTGGCGGTGGTCGCCGCGCTGGTCAGCGCCACCCGGTCGGTGACGGCGAGCACTGCGGTCGCGGTGACCGGCGGGGTGCTGCTCGTCGGGTTCGGGCTGTGGCGGCTGCTGTCCGACCGGCACTTCCGGTGGGCCGGGATGCGGCTGTCGGCCGCGCAGCTCACCGCCTGGTCGTTCCTGATGTCGGCGGCGCACGGCGCGGGCCTGATGCTGCTGCCGGTGCTGCTCGCCGAACCGGCGGTCGGCGCCGGCCCGCACGCCGGGCACCTCGCCGCCGCGCCGGCCGGCGCGCTGACCGGCCTGTTCGCGGCGGCCGTGCACACCGCCGCCATGCTCGGCGTCGCGCTGGCCGTGGCCGTGGCCGTGTACGAGGTGCTCGGCGTCGCTGTGCTGCGCCGGGCCTGGTTCAACGTCGACCGGCTCTGGGCCGGCGTGCTCGTGGTGGCCGGGGTGGTGACGCTGATCGGCGCGGCGTGACCGTGCCGCCGACCTGCTATGGATCGACGGGAAGTCCTACTGGTTGAATAGGAAAGGCAGCGTCGCCCACCCCGGAGGTCAGCCGTGAGTCAGTCCCCGTCCTCAGCCGAAGCCGTCCACGACGCCGACCGGAGCCGGCAGTGGCTCGCCGGGCAGGCACACGGGCCGGGCGTCGACCGTGACCGGCTGCTGGAGGTGGGCGCGGCGATGGCCGCGGTGACCGCCGCCGCCGCGGAGCGCGAGCCGGTAGCGGTGACGTCCGCGCCGGTCGGCGTCGACCCCGGCGCGCCGATCGTCAAGCCGCTGCCGGCGGAGCTGCTGCGCCCGCTGGACACCAACGCCGAGATGCGCTGGCCGTCGATGGCCGGCCAGGGGTACGTGGTCCCGATCGACCGCTTCTTCGTCCGCAACCACACGGTCACGCCGCACCTGGACGCGGCCACCTGGCGGCTGCGCCTGTTCGGCGACGGGCTGCGCGGCACGCCGACCCGGGACGACGCGGTCGAGTTCGACCTCGACGAGCTGCGCCGGCTGCCCGTCGAGGAGCACGCGGCACTGCTGGAGTGCGCCGGCAACGGGCGGCGCTACTTCGCCGAGCAGCAGGGCGACCCCGCCCCGGGCGTGGCGTGGGGGCTGGGCAGCGTCGGCGTGGCCCGCTGGCGGGGCGTGCGGCTCGGCACCGTGCTGCGCCTGGCCGGGCTGCGCGACGAGGCGGTCGACGTGATGCCCGAGGGCCTCGACCCGGACTACGTCTCCGGCGGGGTCAACCTCGGCCGGGTACGCCGTCCGATGCCCATCGCGAAGGCGCTGGACGACGTGCTGCTGGCGTACGAGATGAACGGCGAGCCGCTCCCAGCCGACCACGGTTTCCCGGTGCGGGTCGTGGTGCCCGGCTGGGTCGGCATCGCCTCGATCAAGTGGGTGGGCGCGATCGAGGTCTCCACCACCCCGCTGTTCTCGCCGTGGAACACGCAGTTCTACCGCATGTTCGGCCCCGGCCACCCCGCCGGCGGCACCGCGCTCACCGCCCAGCCGGTGCGCAGCGCGTTCGAGCTGCCCTGGGACGCCCGGCTGCCGGCCGGTGAGGAGGTGCTGCTGACCGGCCGCTCCTGGTCCGGCAACGGCCCGATCGCGCACGTCGAGGTGGACACCGGCGACGGGTGGCGCCCGGCCGACCTGGTCACCGCGGACCGGGGCGGCGCCTGGCAGCGCTGGACCGTCCGCTGGCGCCCGCCGGCCACGGGCCGGCACACGCTGCGTGCCCGGGCCACCGACTGCACCGGCGCCGTCCAGCCCGACCGGGCCGCCGTGAACGACCTCGCATACCTGTTCGACGCCGTGGTGGCCCACCCGGTCACCGCCTGCTGACCGCCGCTCAGGTGGCGCCGAGGTAGGCCGGCGGCACGGTGTCGGTGAGCCACACCCCGTTGGCCGAGCGGTAGAACAGGTACCCCGCCTCGGCCATCGCCGCCGCGTCCACGGTCAGCACCACCACCGCGCCGCCCCGGCGCGCGCCGACGCGCCGGGCCGTCGCCACATCAGGTGACAGGTGTACGTGGTGCCGCCCGCCCCGGCGCAGCCCCTGCTCCCGGATCGCGTCCAGCACGGCCTCGCCGGTGCCGTGGAAAAGCCGGGGCGGCGGCGCGGCCGGGGTGAGGCCGAGGTCGACCGGAACCGAGTGCCCCTGGTTGGCGCGGATCCGGTCGGCCCCGTCCGGGCCGGTCTCCACCGCGAAGCGCTGCTTGTCGTTGCCCGCGACCACGGCGTCCAGGTGGGCACGGCTGATCCCCAGCCCGGCGAGCACGTCCGCGACCGGCACCCAGCCCGCCCGGTCGAGCCGCAGGCCGTACGCGTCGGGCCGGTGCCGCAACGCCAGCGACAGCCGCTTGCTCACCCGAACAAGATCGCGATGTTCCACCCGCCCAGTGTGGAGCCACGCCCCTGCCCTGTCGACGCAGTTCCCCACCCGCACCCCCTCGCCCCTCCCTCTCGCCCCTCCCCGGCCCCGCCTCGCCCCTTCCGCAGCGCCTCCCCGCGCCACCTCGCCCCACGTTTCCGCCCCGCCCACCGCACCCGCCTCGCCTCGCCTCCCCTCGCCTCGTCGATCTTGCGGTTTCGGCCCCTCGGGTGCCCGGTTTACGGTCTTTTGCCGGGGCAGGAACCCCATGATCGGCGAGATGGAGGGCTGAGGGCGGGCGGGACGGGCGGGCGGGAGGAGCGAGGGGTCAGGCAGCGGCTCGGGCTGGGAGGGGGCGGCGGCGGTGGGACGGGTCGGTCAGCGTGGGCGGGGACCAGGCGCCGTCGGGCTGGTAGAGGTTCGTGCCCGGCGGGACGATCTCGTCGATGCGGTCCAGGACCGCGTCGTCGAGCGTCAGCTCCGCCCCGGCGAGCAGCGCGTCCAGCTGGTCCATCGTGCGCGGCCCGATGATGGTCGACGTGACCGCCGGATGCACGGCGGTGAACGCCACGGCGAGCTGCGGCAGCGTGCAGCCAACCTCGTCGGCGAGCGCGACCAGTTGCTCGACGGCGGCGTACTTGGCGGCGTTGCCCGGCAGCGCCGGGTCGAACCGGGCCGGGGTG
Organism: Micromonospora sp. HB375; assembly: GCF_017872985.1. Lineage (NCBI taxonomy): Bacteria > Bacillati > Actinomycetota > Actinomycetes > Micromonosporales > Micromonosporaceae > Micromonospora > Micromonospora sp. HB375. The sequence continues at coordinate 4,016,690 of NZ_JAGGJO010000001.1, forward strand.
AGCGCCGGACGGCCGGCGCCGAGGTCGACGGGCCGCCCCTGCCGGTAGCGGCCGGACAGGAACCCGGAGGCCAGCGGGCTCCACACCAGCACGCCCATCCGGTAGCGGCGGCACACCGGCAGCACCGACGTCTCGACGCCGCGCGCGAGGATCGAGTACGGCGGCTGCTCGGTGCGGAATCGGCCCAGCGCACGCCGCTCGGCGACGTGGTGCGCCTCCACGATCTCCTCGGCCGGGAAGGTCGAGCAGCCGAACGCGCGGATCTTCCCGGCCCGGACCAGGTCGGTGAGCGCACCGAGCGTCTCCTCGACGTCGGTGGTGTGGTCGGGACGGTGCACCTGGTAGAGGTCGATCCAGTCGGTGCCCAGCCGGCGCAGGCTGTCCTCGACCGCCCGGACGATCCAGCGTCGCGAGTTGCCGCCCCGGTTGGGCCCCTCCCCCATCGGGAAGTGGACCTTCGTGGCGAGCACCACGTCGTCGCGCCGGCCGCGCAGGGACTTGCCGACGATCTCCTCGGACTCGCCGGCCGAGTACATATCGGCGGTGTCCACGAAGTTGACGCCGCGGTCGAGTGCCGCGTGGACGATCCGGGCGCAGTCGTCGTGGTCGGGGTTGCCGACCGCGCCGAACATCATGGTGCCGAGGCAGTGGACGCTGACCTCGATGCCGGTGCCGCCGAGGACGCGATAGCGCATGTGAGCTCCCTGGTTCGCACCGCGCCGGCCGGATGGCGCGCGGTCCGGTCACGGTAGGAGTTCGAGTGCGCTGGAGGTCAACCGTCGGCGGCGGGTTCCGCGCTGCCGGCGAGGTAGCCGGCCGCCTGCAACTCGAACAGCTCCCGGTAGAGCCCGCCCTGGGCCATCAACGTGTCGTGGTCGCCGGACTGCACGAGCCGGCCGTGGTCCATCACGAAGATCCGGTCGGCGTGCCGCACGTTCGCCAGCCGGTGGGTGATCAGCACGACGGCCCGGTCCGGGTGCCGCCGCAGATGCTGGAAGAGGGCGTGCTCGGCACGCGCGTCCAGCGCTGCGGACGGCTCGTCGCAGATCAGCAGCCGGGCGTCGCGGTAGAGGCCTCGTGCGGCCACCAGCCGCTGCCACTGCCCGCCGGACAGGTCCTGGCCGTCCTTGAACTGCCGGTCCAGCAGCGTGTCGTACCCGAACGGCAACTCGCTGATCATGTCGTGCGCGGCGGCGTCGCGGGCGGCGGTCTCCACGCTGGGGCCAGGCCCGTCGGCGCGGTCGTGGCGGCCGACGCGGATGTTCTGCCGGGCGGTGAACGGGAACCTCCACCAGTCCTGGCTCATCACCGCGACCTGGGCGGCGGTCTGCCGTGGGTCCAGTTCGGCGGTGTCCACGCCGTCCCAGCGGATCGTGCCGCCGGTGGGCCGGTAGAGGCCGGCAATCAGCTTGGCGAGCGTGGTCTTGCCGGAGCCGTTCTCCCCCACCAGCGCGATCACCTCACCGCGCCGGAACGTGAGGCTTACCTCGTCGACCGCCGCCGTGTCGGTGTCCGGGTAGCGCAGGCTGACCCGCTCGACGTCGATGCGCGTGAACCCGTCGACGGGCAGGTGCCCGCCGGCCGGGATCCGCCGGGTGGCCCGGTCGAGGAAGTCGCGGTAGTCCTGGTAGTAGAGCGCGTCCTCGTAGAGCGAGTTGGTGGCGAAGATCGCGGTGCGCAGGCTCGTACGCGCGGACTGGAGCGCGAGCAGCGCGGTGGCCGCCGCCGCCAGCGCGACCACGCCGCCCATCAGCAGCCCGCCCAGTACGGCGTAGACCGCGAACGCGGCCACGCCGGTCACCGACAGGCCGAGTCCTCGGGTGACGGTCTGCGAACGGGCCAGCCGGAGCTGGGCCTGGGTCTCGACGGTCATCATCCGGTGGTACTCGGCCAGCAGGAAGTCCCGCATCTGGTAGGCACGGATCTCGGCGGCGGTGTGCCGATCGGCCATCAAACGGGCCAGCAGGTACATCCGGCGGCGACGGGTGATCCAGGCCAGCAGCGCCAGGTACTGCCGCCGCGCCAGTTTGACCGCGGTGACCGCCTCGGGCACCGCGGCGAGCAGCAGGCACGGCAGCAGGACGGGCTGGATGACGGTGACCGCGGCGGCGGTGGCCAGCACACCCACGACCCCGGTCACCAGGTTCACGGTGTGGTCCACGATCGACGCGGCCTCGGCCATGCCCCGATCCCGGGCACGATCCATCTCCTCGGCGAAGCCGGCGTCGTCGAACGCGGCGAGTTCCACAGCGGTGGTCGCCTCGAACAGCCGGAGTTCCACCTGGTAGTTGATCTGCGGGATGAGCCGCGCCTGCGCCCAGCCGGCGGCGACAGTCAGCGCTCCCCGGGCCGTCACGGCGGCGGCCGCGAGCAGGAGCGCGGGCAGGGCCGCCCGGATCCGGTCCGGTGTGGGCCCGTCGGCGAAGAGTTGCCGGAGCACGCCGGTGGTGGCGAGCAGGCCGAAGGTGGTGAGCAGGCCGGCGACCACGTTGAGCCCGATCGAGGCGAGCGTGTCTCGGCGGCTGGTCGCCCAGGCCAGGCCGATGGCCTCGCGGACGAGGGCGGGCAGCCGGCGCGCCACCGACCAGAAGCTGGTGTGGGCGAACTCGGTGGCGCGGTTCATCCAGTGCCCGTCCGCCAGCTCCGGCAGCGACGTCTCGTCGCCCGCCGCGCTCCCGGCCGGGGCGGGCTCGTCCGGCGGGTGCTCGTCCGAGGGGCGCCGAGGACCGAAAACCGCTGCCATACGCGTCTCCTCCGGTACGCCGACGACTCCGGAGCTTACGTTCCGCAATCGACAGATGTCTCCCCGTGTTCGGCGTGTCGTACAGGCGTCCCAACCGCGTGTCCACCGGGCGGCGGGCGAAAGACCGCCCGCACGGTGGTCGCCGCCGGGTCGCGTCGCGCGCGACCGGTCCGGGTGGCAGGCTTGTGGGGTTCGCCGGCGCAGGCCGGCCGACCGCCCGTCGTGAAGGAGAAGATCGACCCGATGGCTGTGGACGTCACCACCACCGACGAATGGCAGGCGCTGCGCAAGCACGCCGAGGCGATGCGCGGCACGCACCTGCGCGACCTGTTCGCCGCCGACGGGCAGCGGGGTGAGCGGCTCACCGGTGAGGTCGCCGACCTGCACGTGGACTACAGCAAGAACCTGATCACCGACGAGACCGTCGCGCTGCTCGGCGCGCTCGCCGAGCGGATCGGGCTGGCCGACCGGATCGCGGCCATGTTCGCCGGGCGGCACATCAACGTGACCGAGGACCGGGCCGTGCTGCACACCGCGCTGCGCCTGCCCGCGGACGCCTCGCTCACCGTGGACGGCCAGGACGTGGTCGCCGACGTGCACGCCGTGCTGGACCGCATGTCGGCGTTCGCGCAGCGGGTGCGCTCCGGCTCGTGGCGCGGCCACACCGGCGAGCGGATCACCACTGTGGTGAACATCGGCATCGGCGGCTCCGACCTGGGACCGGTGATGGCGTACGAGGCGCTGAAGGCGTACCGGGACGCGGGCATCAGCTGCCGGTTCGTGTCGAACATCGACCCGACCGACATCCACGACAAGACCGCCGACCTGGACCCGGCGAGCACGCTATTCGTGGTGGTCTCCAAGACGTTCTCCACCCAGGAGACGCTCGCCAACGCCGACCAGGCGCGGCGCTGGCTGCTCGCCGGGCTGGACGCGGACGACGACGCGGTGGCCCGCCACTTCGTCGCGGTCAGCACCAACGAGCAGCGGGTCCGGGACTTCGGCATCGACCCGGAGAACATGTTCGGCTTCTGGGACTGGGTGGGCGGGCGCTACTCGCTGCCGTCGGCGGTCGGCCTGTCGGTGATGCTGGCCATCGGGCCGGAGCGGTTCCGCGAGATGCTGGCCGGCTACCACGCGGTCGACGAGCACTTCCGGTCCGCTCCGGTGGAACGCAACGTGCCGGCGCTGCTCGGCCTGCTCAACGTCTGGTACACCGACTTCCTCGGCGCGGAGACCCACGCGGTGCTGCCCTACTCGCAGTACCTGCACCGCTTCCCCGCCTACCTGCAGCAGCTCACCATGGAGAGCAACGGCAAGTCGGTACGCGTCGACGGCTCGCCGGTGACGTACCCGACCGGGGAGATCTTCTGGGGTGAGCCGGGCACCAACGGCCAGCACGCCTTCTACCAGCTCATCCACCAGGGCACCCGGCTGATCCCGGCGGACTTCATCGCGTTCAGCCGGCCCAACCACGACCTGGGCGACATGCACGACCTGTTCATGTCGAACTTCTTCGCCCAGACCGCCGCGCTGGCGTTCGGGCGGACCCGGGAGCAGGTGGAGGCCGAGGGCACCGCGCCCGAGGTGGTGGCGCACCGGGTGATGGCCGGCAACCACCCGACCACGTCGATCCTGGCGCCGAAGCTCACCCCGTCGACGCTGGGCCAGCTGATCGCGCTCTACGAGCACATCACGTTCACCGAGGCCGCGGTCTGGGACATCAACGCCTTCGACCAGTGGGGTGTGGAGCTGGGCAAGGTGATGGCCAACCAGCTCGCGCCGAAGCTCACCGGACCGGACCCGGACCTGGCCGACGTGGACACCTCGACCGCCGAACTGATCCGCCGCTACCGGGCCGAGCGTGGCCGGAGCTGACCGCGTACCCGTGGCGTCCCGCGCGCGACCGGCCGGGACGCCACGGGTCAGCGGCGCAGCAGGTCGGCGTGCGCCGCGCGCAGCCGGATCAGCGCCGGGTCGCCGGCCGGGGCGCGGCGGTCGAGTTCGGCCCACGCCTCGGCCAGCGCGTCGGCGAGCGCCCGCAGCTCGGCGGCGTGCCGCCGGCCGGACTGCTGGTGCAGCTCCTCCAGTCGGCGGGCCCAGCCGGCGCTGATCGCGGCGACGCGTTCGGCGTCGGCGCGCGCCTGGGCCCCGGTGCGGGCGGCCGGCGCGGGCACGATCGCGGCGATCGGGCGGGAATCGCCGTCGCGGGTGACGAGGGTGACGGTGTCGGTCAGCTCGGCCAGGGAGACGAGCTGGGTGAGCCGGGTGCGGACCTCGCGCAGCGGCAGGGCGCGCGGCTGCGGGGACCGGTCGGCCAGTGCGGGGACAGCCATGGACACATGTTCACGTCCGGGTACGACAGTTTCGGCGGTCAGGCCGTCCACTCCGGCGCCAGCACCGACCAGACCTCCATGTCGGCGCGGCCCTCCGGCGTCGCGGCGGCCCCGCGCAGGACGCCGTCGCGGCTCATGCCCAGCCGCTTGGCGACGGCGATGCTGCGGTCGTTGCCGGCCTTCGTGATCCACTCGACCCGGTGGATGCCGCGCTCCCGCACCGCCCAGTCGATGATCACGCGCGCGGCGCGGGTGACCAGGCCCTGCCCCTCGGCGCCCGGTTCCAGCCAGCAGCCCGCCTCGCACACCCCGCGCGCGGTGCTCAGCGACACGAACAGCACGCCGCCGACGAGCGTGCCGCGCTGCCAGATGCCCCAGAGGCCGCCGTCGTCGCGGGCCCACCGGTCGGCGTACGCCTGGAGGACCTTGCGGGCCGACTCGGCGTCGGTGGCGACGAAGGACGCGCCGACCCACGGCGAGATGTGCTCGCGGCAGCGGTCGAGGTTGGCCAGGAACTCGTCGGCGTGCCAGGGCGACAGTGGACGCAGCTCCGCGTCGTCGGTGAGGGCGTGGGCGAACATCAGAGGAAGCTAGCAGGACCGTCGCGCTTTTGTCGGTCGGTCCCTCTACGGTCTGCGCCGTGAACGCCGTCCAGACGTACCGATACCTTCAGCCGTCCGCGCTGCGCGCCGCCGGTCTCGATCTGCAGACCTGCGGCGGCCCGGCGGCCAACCCGCGCTTCTTCGCCGGGTTCCTCACCGCCCCGGCCGCGGCGGCGGCCGGGCTGCTCGCCGTCGCCGAGGTGGCCCGCACCCGCTACCACCAGCCGGTCAACCCGGCCAGCCTGGACCCGGTGGTCACCGGCAGCCGGGGCCGCCTGCGGTTCGAGTCGTTCTCCGGCTGCTGCGGGGTGTACGCCCGGATGGACGTCCTGCCGGCCGGGCTGGACGGCGAGATCAGCGGCCACGGCACCACGAACGTGGACGTGAACCCGCCGCTGCGGGAGGCGCTGGCCCGGGTGGGCGGCATCGAGCCGCTGCACGTGGCGGTCGGCCCGGACGACCTGACCGTCTCCACCATGGACGGCTCGGTGGTCGAGCGGAAGGTGCCGCTGCCCGGACGCTGGCTGCGCGGCTTCGCCGAGGTGCACGTGCTCACCGCCGGCTTCGAGCCGCGCGCCGAGATCCCGGCGGCGGAGGCGGCGGCGTTCCTGCGCCGGCTGCCCGCCGCGACGGACCGCAGCGTGCTGTGGGCGGTGCCCGCCGGGCGTACGCTGCGGCTCACCTCCCGGCCGGCGCCGGGCGCGGTCTGCCTGGCCGGCGCGGGCCGGCTCGCGGCGCTGCGCGGCGTGCTGCGCCACGCCCGCACGCTGCGGGTGTACGGCCCGGCGGTGCGCGCCGGATCGCCGGCCGTGCCGAGCACGTGGGAGCTGGACACCGGGGCGCTGCGGGTGTCGCTGACGCTGTCCCCCGAGCCGTACCGGGGGTTCTCCGGCGAGGGCGCGGCGCTGGCGGCGCTCGCCGGTGACGACGTGGTCGACGACGCGGAACTGGTGGGCGCGCTGCTCAACTGGGATCCGACGATCGACGTGGCCGCGCTGGCCGACGCCGCCGCGCTGCCCGACGGGCGGGTGCGTGCCGCGCTCGCCCAGCTGGGCACCGCCGGGCGGGTCGGGTACGACGTGGCGGACGGGGCGTACTTCCACCGGGTGATGCCCTACGACGCGGGCCGCGCGGAGCGGGACAACCCGCGGCTGCTCGGCGCGCGGGCGCTGGTCGAGCGCGGCGCGGTCGAGCGCGACGGCGAGGACGCGACGGTACGCACCGACGCCGAGGTCTACCGGGTGCGCCGCCACCCGGACGGCGCATACTCCTGCACCTGTCGCTGGTGGGCGCGGCACCGCGGGCAGCGGGGGCCGTGCCGGCACGCGCTGGCCGTGTCGATGGTCGCGGCGCCGGTGGAGGCGCTGTCGTGACCGGGTTCGTCGAGGCGGTGGTGCGCGGCAGGATGTCCGAGGTCCGCTCCGCCCTGGCCGGGTTGGACGAGCCGGCCCGCCGGGCGCTCGGCGACGAACTGGTCGCCGACGTGCGCCGCAGGCGGGACGCCTGGTGGTGGCAGGGCGAGGCGGCGACGCTGGCGGTCGCAGCGGTGGGGACGCTGAGCACGCCGACGAAGGTGGCCGCGCTGCTCGGCCGGCGCTCGGTCTGGCTGAGCGGCGTCGACGCCGCGCCGGTGGTCGACGTGGCCCGGGAACGCGGGGTGACCTGGCTGGCGGACGTGGCGTACAAGCTGGCCGACCGGCTGCCCCGGGACCGGATGCTCGCGGGCTGGCGGTTCGTCGCCGGTCTCCTGCTGGCGGAGAAGGCGCCGCCGCCGACCGGGGACGACTTCGTGCGCGGGTGGGCGGCCGAACAGGGCTCCCCGGCCCCACGCGGGACGCGCCTGCCGACCGTGGACCGGCTGCGCGCGGACCCGTTCCTGGACGCGCTGCTGCCGCGCCTGTTCGAGGTGGACGGCGTGGGCACCGAACTGGCCCGCGGCGACGGCGCGGGCACGGACGCGGATGCCCTGCCCCGTGCGCTGGCGGCGCTGGCGGCGGAGGGCCGGCTCGACCGCGCTGCCCTGCTCAACGGCGTGCTCGGCCGGCTGCTGCGCGGCGACCGGCCGGCGGCGCTGCGCCCGTTCCTGGCCCTGCACGACCTGCTCGCGCCGACTCCGGACGAGGTGGCGGTGCGGTCGAGCGCCTACCTGCGGCTGCTCGCCGACGGGCCGGGGCCGGTGGCCCGCGCCGCCCAGCGGACGCTGCGGGAGGCCGGTGACGCCGCCGAGCCGGAGGCGCTGTGGGAAACCGCCCGGACGGTGCTGGCCCGGCCGGAGAAGGCGCTGGTCCGGGCACAGTTGACCTGGCTCGACCGGCTGGCCCGGCAGCACCCGGATCAGGCCACGGAGGTCGGCGCGGTGCTCGCCGTGGCGGCCGGTCACCCGGACGCCGGACTGCGCGAGCGCGCGCTGGCGCTGGCGGCGCGGCACGGTCACCGGCCAGAGGCGGTCGCCACCGTGGCCGAGCCTCGTGACGACCTGCCGCCGCCGCTGCCGGCGCCGGCCGCGCCACCGCCGATCGCCGACGTGGACGAGCTGGTGGAGGAGGTGGCGGCGACACTGCGCGGACTGTGGCCGGCCTCGGTGCTGGAACGGGTCATGGACGGACTGCTGCGGCTGGGCACCCGTGACCGCGACCGTCTCGAGGTCGCGCTGGCGCCGGTGCTGCGCCGGGAGCAGGTGGCCGAGTACGAGCACATCTGGGCCCGGTCCGACCCCTCGTTCGAGATCGACCGGCTGCTGCTGTTCGTCGCGCGTATCGGGGACGCCACCCGGCGCCGCGACGGCTGGGCCTCGACGCTGGCTACGGCCGGTGGCGGGCCTGCCGCGGTGGCCTCCGGCCGCCCCGCGCCGATGTGGCTATACCGCCTCCGGCTGGCCGAGGCCGGGCAGCGCCTGGACGGCCGTGACGATCCAGGGCTGTTGTCCGCGCCCACCTCGGCCACCGGGGCGGTCGAACCGCAGGTGCTCTACGAGCGGCTGGCGGCGCTCGGCGACCGGCCGTACTGGAGGTGGGACTACACGCAGGCGTTGTTGCGCCTGCCGGCCGGGGTCGACGAGCCGCTTGCGGCCCGCGCCGAGGCGCTCGGCACGCCGGGCGGCGTCGAGCTGGCGGCCTGGCTGCGCGGCGGTGGCGTGCCGGCGCCGGTGCAGGAGGTGGTGACGGTGGGCCGGCGGGACCGGTCCGGCCGCTACGACTGGAGCTACGACCAGTTGCCGGAACGACGGCGGCTCGTCGCGCTCACCCCACCGGCCGACGTGGACGACCGGTTCGGCCTGCTCACTGTGCGGCCGGCGGCGATCGGCCGCCGGATCTTCGACGCCGGGCACCTGTGGCCGGCCGTCCTGCCCGGCCACCGGGGCGTGGTCGCCGCCCAGGTCCTTCCCGAGCTGGCCATGGCCGCCCAGGAGGACTTGGCCGGGCGTGGGCCGGTCCTGCTGGCGCTCGCCGAGTGCACTGGTGCGGGCGGGCCCGCGCTGGACCTGGCCGTGGCGTACGGGCTGTGCGCCCGGCACGAGGCGGACCGGGTGGCCGCGCTCGACGCGCTGCTGATCCTGGCCGCCGCCGGTGACCTGAACGCGCCGGCGGTGGGCGGGCATCTGGGCGAGATGGGGGCGCAGGGGCAGGTGATCCTCACCCGGGCCGTCACGCCGCTGCGGGACGCGCTGGCGGCGGGCGCCCGGCTGAGCGTCTGGCGGCTGCTCGCCGCGGCGTTGCCGCCGCTGCTGGCCGGGCCGACGCCACCGCGGGGCACGCCGGACCTGCTCGCGCTGGCGGCGGAGGCGGCGACCGCGACGGGCGTCCGGATCGAGGTACCAGGGCTGGCCGACGTGGTGGCCCGGGGCGGCAGCAGCCGGCTGGTCGCCGAGGCCCGGCGGCTCGCCGCCGCCCTGGCCGCCTGAGTCAGCCGCCCCCGTCGCCGGGCAGGTAGGCGCACAGCGCGTCGAACTGCGCCACGGTCAGGTCCGAGGGATTCGCCGCCTGCGGCTGCCGGAGCACCTCGGCCCCGGCCAGCCGCGGGTCGGCGCGCAGCACCTCGCGGCGTACCCGCAGTGGCTCGTCCAGGATCGTCAGGTCCAGCGGCGCGGTCCACGGCTCGCCCGGCGCGCCGGGCTGCGGCGGGGCGGCGATCCGCCCGACGCCCCAGACGCCGTACGGCGTCCGGCCCCGGCTGCCGCTGGCCCAGAACACCACCGGCTGGCCGGCGCGCATCAGGCGTACCCGGTAGCCGGGGCGGACGCACCAGCCGGTGACGCGCGGGTCGGCGGCGAAGCGGGCCGTAAGGTCCACCGCGTCCGCGTTGCCCTTGATCAACCAGGCGCCGAGGTCGTCCAGGGTCACCCGCCGATCGGTCATCAGCCCATTCTGCGGTCCGCCCGGGCGGAGCGCCGGACGACGGGGCGGCGGGCCGGGGCGGTCGTCAGATGATCAGGTGGGTCCAGTAGGTGAGCCAGACCGCGAACAACGCGCCCTGCAGCAGCGCCAGCGCGGCGGTGAGCCAGCCGTCGAGGCCGGGCCGGCGAGCCCAGCGGGCCAGCACGAACGCGACCGGGAACGCGGCGAGCAGGTAGCGCAGGAGGCTCTTGTACACCGGCGGCCCCATCGACAGTGGCACCAGCACCACGACGAGCGTGTAGACCAGGTACGGCCAGTCGGCCCGGCGGCGCAGCCCGACGACCGCCACCACCAGCGTCGCCACCGCGATCCACACCCGCAGCGCGTCGGCCGAGTTGCCGCCGGTCAGCGCGGACACCGCCGTCGCGACGGGGTTCTGCAACCGGATCGCCCAGCCGGTCTCCTGCGCGTGCTGGTAGGCGAACCAGTCCCCGCTCTGCCAGCGGCAGAACGCCATGAACGTCAGCCAGCCCGCCGGCACCAGCACCAGCGGCCAGCCCTCGCGCAGCAGTCGCGGCCACGCGCGCGGGCCGGCCCGCCAGCCGTGCTGGCGGAGCAGCACCAGCGCCAGCGGCGCCACCACGAGGAAGCCGACGGAGCGGCTCATCGCCAGGAAGTAGCCGACCACGCCGACGACCAGCCAGCGGCGTCGTTCGGCGTACCAGAAGGTGGCCAGCGCCAGGCAGACGAACAGGGACTCGGTGAGCGCCGCCTGGAACAGGAACGCCGTCGGCAGGAGCAGCAGGTACCGGACCGCTCGCCGGCCGTCGGCCGGTGCGGCGCCGCCGAGCAGCCGGCCCCCCAGCCGGTACGCGAAGTAGAGCTGCACCACCAGCGCCACGTTGCTGACCAGCAGCAGAGCCCAGGCGGTGTGACCGCCGAGCAGCGGCGCGAGCGGCCGGGCCAGGAACGGATAGAGCAGCGGGAAGCCGAAGTCCGGCCACGGCCGGTCCAGTGGCAGCCGGGCCAGGTGCTCGTAGAGGAACGAGTCCCAGGCGAACCAGAGCGAGAACCAGCGGTGCGACGAAATCGCGTCCTGCTGCTCCCGCATCCCGGTCTCGCCGGCCGGCGGCGCGCCGGGCACCCCGTCCCAGGCGGCCAGCACCAGCACGCCGAGCAGGCTGAGCACGAGCTTCGAGCCGACGAAGACGGCGAACACGAATCCCCACGGCTCGGGCACCCCGCGGACGACCCGGATTCCACGCGACCACCACCGGGTACGCCCGGAGCGCGCCCCGACGGCAGGGCCGGCCGCGCGTTCAGATTCGGCCGCGCGGAAGGATTCGGCCGCGCGTTCGGGGTCGGCCGCGCCACCGGGATCGACCCGCCGCTCCTCCGTCATCGCGCTCCCACCGGTCGGCCCCTGGCCGACGTGCCGGCCGGAAACCCGGCCCGCATTCCCCATCCGTCCCCGCCCACACCCGTCCCCGCCGGCACCCGTCCGGCCCACACCCCTCCGGCCTGCCCCGTCCGGCCCGCCCACACACCTGTCCGGCACGCCCCCATGCCCGCGTCGATCATGAGGTTGGCGGCGACAAATCAGACACCAAACGCCGTCAACTTCATGATCGACGGGGCCAGGCCGGGTCGGGGCGGGGCGGGGCGGGGTGGGGTGGGTGGGCGGCGCATCGGGGTGGGTGCGCAGGTGAAGTTGCCGGTGGGGCGGGTATGCGCGGTGCCGCATCGGGAGGCTGGCGGCAGGGGGCGCGGACGGCATGGGTGACGGCGACGGAACCGTGATCATCGGGGCGGGGCCGGCCGGGTTGACCGCCGCGTACGAGCTGCTGCGGCACGGCGAGCCGGTCCGGGTCTACGAGGCCGACGACGTGGTCGGTGGGATCAGCCGGACCGTGGAGCGCGAGGGCTGGCGCTTCGACATCGGCGGGCACCGCTTCTTCACCAAGGTGTCCCGGGTCGAGGACTTCTGGCACGAGATCCTGCCGGACGAGGACTTCCTGCTCCGGCCGCGGATGAGCCGTATCTACTACCGCGGGGCGCTGTTCGACTATCCGCTCAGCGCCGGGAACGCGCTGCGCAACCTCGGCCTGCTGGAGGCGGCGCGCTGTCTGGCCTCGTACGGCCGGGCCCGGCTGCGCCCGCCGAAGGACCAGTCGCACTTCGAGGGGTGGGTGTCGGCGCGGTTCGGCTGGCGGCTCTACTCGATCTTCTTCAAGACGTACACGGAGAAGGTCTGGGGGATGCCGGCGGACCAGTTGCAGGCCGACTGGGCGGCCCAGCGGATCAAGAACCTGTCGCTGGCCACCGCGATGCGCAACGCGCTGCTGCCCCGGCGCGACCGCACGGACGTGACCAGCCTGATCGAGGAGTTCCAGTACCCGAAGCACGGCCCCGGGATGATGTGGGAGCGCTGCGCCGAGGAGGTCGCCCGACGCGGCGGCACGGTACGCACCGGCGCCTGGGTGACCGAGGTACGGCGGGATCCGGCGGCCCGGCGGGCGACAGCGGTGACGCTCGTCGACGCGGACGGTGAGCGGACCGAGCCGGCCGATCATGTGATCTCCTCGATGCCGATCTCCGCGCTGGTGCGGGCGATGCGGCCGGAGGCGCCGCCCGAGGTGCGGGCCGCCGCCGACGACCTGCGGTACCGGGACTTCCTGACCGTCGCGCTCGTGGTGCCGGAGGAGTTCTCGTTCCCGGACAACTGGATCTACGTGCACGACCCGGCGGCCCGGGTGGGCCGGATCCAGAACTTCGGCTCCTGGTCGCCGTACCTGGTCAAGGACGGGCGGACGTGCCTGGGGCTGGAGTACTTCGTGTTCGAGGGCGACGAGATGTGGCGGACGCCGGACGCCGAACTGGTCGCGTTCGCCACCGCCGAGCTGGAGCGGCTGGGCCTGGTCAAGCCCGGCTGCGTGGAGGCCGGTTACGTGGTCCGGATGCCGAAGGCGTACCCGGTCTACGACGAGCGGTACCAGCGCAACGTCGACGTCATCCGGGGCTGGCTTGCCGCGAACGTGCCGAACGTGCACCCGGTCGGGCGCAACGGCATGCACCGGTACAACAACGCCGACCATTCGATGCTCACCGCGATGCTGACCGCGGAGAACATCGCGCACGGCGCGGAGCACGACGTCTGGACCGTCAACGTGGAACAGGACTACCACGAGCAGCGCAGCCCGTCGCGGCACGGCACCGGCCGGGACGCGCCGGTCGTCCCGGCCCGTCGGTAAGGCGCCGCGCGTGAGGGTGGTCATAACCGCTGGACGGCCGCCCCGGCGGTGCTGCTAGCCTTCTGGGCAGGTCATGAGCGCCAGCGCGAAGCCCCGGCTCGCTGGCCGGCAACCCTCCTCCGCGGTGGGGTGCCCCGGGTGAAGACCAGGCACCGGCAGCCGCCGGTGCAAGCGTGGCCTGGCACCCAGGTCAGCACCAGACCAGGGAGACCGATGTCCGCACCACCCTCCACCCCCTCCGGCGACGTCGCCGCGTACCCGGCCCGCTTCGCGCTGGTCAAGCGCCGCCACGTCGACCTGATGCGGGTGTGCAGCGACGCCTGTCGCCCCGCGCGCTGAGCGAGCGCCACCCCCCTCTTTCCGATCCATCCTTCTCCGGCCCGGTCGTCTGTCCGGCGGGCCGGCGCCGACGCGCGCCTCCGCGCGTCCATCCACTCTGGAGAGACATCGTGCGTTTCCGTACCGTCCTGACCCGTGCCGCCGCCGTCGGCGCGGCGGCCCTGCTCGCCGTCACCGCGCTCACCGCCTGCGGCGGCGACGACACCGACGCGGCCGACAACCCGTACGGCCTGCTCCAGCCCGGCGTGATCCGCGCCGGAACGCTCACCGACGCGCCGCCGAACGTCTTCCTCAAGGACGGCAAGTTCACCGGCTTCGACAACGAGCTGCTGCGCGCCGTGGCCGCCAAGATCGGCCTGAAGGTGGAGTTCGTCGGCACCGACTTCTCCGCCCTGCTCGCCCAGGTCAACAGCGGCAAGTTCGACGTGGGCAGCTCCTCGATCACGATCACCGAGGCGCGCAAGAAGACAGTGGACTTCGGCAACGGCTACGACTTCGGCTACTTCGGCCTGGACGTGCCGGCCGGCTCCACGCTCACCGGCTTCGACCAGCTCGCCGGCAAGCGCGTGGTGGTGGTGCAGGGCACCGTGCAGGACGACTACGCCACCAAGCAGAACCTCGACCCGGTGCGCGTGCCCGACTACAACAGCGCGATCAACCAGCTCAAGGCCGGCACCGCGGACGCCTGGATCGCCCCGGCGGAGATCGGCGACAAGTCCGCCGCCGACAGCAACGGCAAGATCAAGGTCGCGGCGAAGCAGCTCAGCCCCACCCCGACCGCGTTCGCCGTGGCGAAGGGCAACGACGAGCTGCGCGAGGCGCTGAACAAGGGCCTCGACGAGGTGATCGCGGACGGCACGTGGAGCCGCCTGCAGGCGGAGTACTACCCGGGGCGGCCGATCCCGGCCGACTTCAAGCCCGGCAGCGGGTCGGTGGCGGCGCCGGCGCCGTCGGCCGCCTCCTGAGCCGGTAACCGAGCACGAGCAGGGCGGACGGAGCGGACATGGACCCACTGAGCACCCTCTGGGAGACGTTCTTCGACTGGGAGTCGATGCGCGAGGCGCTGCCCGAGATGCTGACCGTCGGGCTGCCCAACACGCTCACCCTGGCGGTCTCCGCCGCCCTGCTCGGCTCGGTGCTGGGCATGCTGCTGGCCGTCGCCGGCATCTCGCGTACCCGGTGGTTGCGCTGGCCGGCGCGGATCTACACCGACGTGTTCCGCGGCCTGCCGGCCGCGGCGACCATCCTGCTCATCGGCGTCGGCCTGGCGCCGCTGGGCATGCAGGTCTGGGGCCCGAACCCCTATCCCCTGGGCGTGCTGGCGCTGTCCCTGATCGCCGCCGCCTACCTCGGCGAGATCTTCCGGGCCGGCATCCTGAGCGTGGAGGCCGCCCAGCTGGAGGGCGCGCGGGCGCTCGGCTTCTCCTGGGGCGAGGCGATGCGCCTGGTGATCATCCCGCAGGGCGTACGCCGGGTGCTGCCCGCCTGGGTCAACCAGCTCATCTCGCTGATCAAGGACTCCAGCCTGGTCTACTTCCTCGGCCTGCTGGCCAGCCAGCGGGAGCTGTTCCGGATCGGGCAGGACTACGCCGCGAACACCGGCAACCAGTCCGCGCTGCTGCTGGCCGGGCTGTTCTACCTGTTGCTGACCGTGCCGCTGACCCACGCGGTGAACTGGCTGGACCGGCGGCTCCGGCAGGGCCGCCCGGCCGCGCCGCCCGAGCCGGAGCCGGATGCCGAGCCGGTCGACCTCACCCCGTCCGGAAAGGACCCGCGATGACCACCACCACCTCGGTCAGCCTGGCCGTCCGCGACGTGCACCTGGCCTTCGGCGCGCACCGGGTGCTGCGCGGCGCGGACCTGGACGTGGCGCGCGGCGGCGCCGCGTGCGTGATAGGCCCGTCCGGCTCCGGCAAGTCGACGCTGCTGCGCACCATCAACCGGCTGATCGAGCCGGACCGGGGCGACGTGCTGCTGGACGGCCGCAGCGTGCTGCGCGACGACCCGGACGCGCTGCGCCAGCGCATCGGCATGGTGTTCCAGCAGTTCAACCTCTTCCCGCACCTGAGCGTGCTGCGCAACATCACGCTGGCGCTGCGCAAGCTGAAGAAGCTCGACGAGGACGAGGCGGTGGCGCTCGCCCGCGCCCAGCTCGACCTGGTCGGCCTGGCCGGCAAGGCGGACGCGCGGCCGGCGCAGCTCTCCGGCGGGCAGCAGCAGCGCGTCGCGATCGCGCGGGCGCTGGCGCTGCGCCCGCAGGTGATGCTCTTCGACGAGGCGACCAGCGCGCTGGACCCGGAGTTGGTCAAGGGCGTGCTCGCGGTGATGGCGGACCTGGCCGCGGCCGGCATGACGATGGTCGTGGTGACGCACGAGATGGGGTTCGCGCGCAGCGTCGCCGACACGGTGGCGTTCATGGACGCGGGCGTGGTGCTGGAGTCCGGCCCGCCGGAGGCGGTGTTCGAGGCGCCGGAGCACCCGCGGCTGCGACGCTTCCTGTCCCAGGTTCTGTGACCGGCCGCCTCAGCCCTTCACCGCGCCGATCAGCACGCCCTTGACGAAGTGCCGCTGGATGAACGGGTAGACGGCGACGATCGGCGCGACGGTCAGCACCACGACCGCCATCTTGACCGCCTCGGTCGGCGGCATGGTCACCCCGCTGCTGCCGCCGGAGGTGTGCGGGGCCTGCCCGGCCAGCAGGTAGCTCTGCAGCACCCGCTGGATCGGGTACATGTCGTTGCGGTCGATGAACAGCAGCGCGTCGAACCAGACGTTCCAGTAGCTGACCGCGTAGAACAGGCCGACCACGGCGATGACCGCGCGGGACAGCGGCAGCACGATGCGCGCGAGCGTACGGAAGTCGCTCGCGCCGTCGATGCGGGCGCTGTCCAGCAGTTCCGACGGGATGCCCTGGAAGAACCCGCGCACCACGACCAGGTTGAACACGCTGATCGCCGGTGGCAGGACCAGCGCCCAGATGGTGTCCTTCAGGCCGAGCCCGGTGACCACCAGGTAGCGGGGCACCAGCGGCGGGTAGACCAGGAACGGGATCAGGAAGTACGCCAGCAGCCAGCGGTGCCCCAGCGAGCCCGGCCGGGACAGCCCGTACGCGGCGAGCACGGTGACCGTCAGCGCGATGGCGGTGCCGATCACCGTGACGAGCGTGCTGATCCAGAGGGCCCGGGTGACAGCGCCCCCGGCGAAGATCGTCTCGTACGCGGACGTGTCGATGCCCCGGGGCACGACCACCAGGCCGCCGGCCCGCGCGATGGTCTCCCGCGAGGACAGGCTGGTCACCAGGATCACCCAGAGCGGGAACAGCACGCCCGCCACGAGCACTGTGAGCACGACGGCCTTGAGGCCCTGCCCGACCGGGGTGGGCGGTTCCTGCCACACCGGCCGGCGGGATCGGTCGCCGGCGACCCGGCGGATCAGCGTGGTCATGACTTGGAGTAGATCCCTCGTTCGCCGAGCATGTGCGCCACCCGGTTGGCGGCCAGGATCAGCACCAGCCCGATGACGGCCTTGAACAGTCCGGCCGCGGCGCCGTACCCGTAGTTCCCGGTGGCGATGGAGAAGTGGTAGACGAAGGTGTCGAGCACCTCGGCGGCCTGCCGGCCGACGGCGTCGCGTTGCAGCAGGAACTGCTCGAAGCCGACTGAGAGCGCGTCGCCCAGGCGCAGGATGAGCAGCAGCACGATCACCGGTCGCAGACCGGGCAGCGTGATGTGCCACAGCCGCCGCCACCGGCCGGCGCCGTCGGCGGCGGCGGCCTCGTAGAGGTTCTGGTCGATGGTGGACAGCGCGGCCAGGAAGACGATGGTGCCCCAGCCGACGTCCTTCCACACCGCCTCGACGGTGACCAGCACGATGAACGTGTCCGGGTTGGTCATCACGTTCCACGGCTGCATCCCGGCGTCGCGCATGCTCTGGGCGAGCAGCCCCGCGCCGCCGAGCATCGCCACGAAGAACGTGACCACCAGCACCCAGCTGAAGAAGTGCGGCAGGTAGACGATGGTCTGGATGAGCCCGCGCAGCCGGCTGGACAGCAGGTTGTGCAGCGCGATGGCCAGCAGGATCGGCAGCGGGAAGAAGAAGACGAGCTGGAACGCGGTGATCGCCAGCGTGTTGCGGAACGCGTCCCAGAACGCCGGGTCGGAGAACAGCAGCTGGAACTGGCCGAAGCCGATCCAGTCGCTGTGCGCGAACGCCTGCCACGGGTTGTCGCCGAGGTAGGGGTTGTAGTCCTGGAACGCGATCACGTTGCCGGCGATCGGCAGGTAGCTGAAGACCAGCAGGATTCCGAAGCCGGGCGCCACCATGGCGAGCAGCTGCCAGTCCCGGCGCAGCCGGGTGCGTAGCGGCACCCGGCGGCGGCGGGGAGGTCGGCCGGGCGGTCGGCCGGGCGAGGCCGGGGCGTCCGGCCGGGCCCGCTCGGGCCCGGCCAGGACGGCCGGCTCGCTCATCGGCCCGCCTTGGGCAGCGCGTCGGCGAGCAGCTTCCGGGCCTCTTCGCCGCCGGCGGCCTTCCACTCCTTGACGATGGCGTCCACGTCGCTCAGCGGTCGGCGGCCGCGCAGCACGTCGGTGAACTTGTCCTCGGTGGGCACCTGGTTGGCCTTGTACGCGGCGGGCATCTCCAGCTTCACCCCGGCCCACGGGTTGGGCTGCATGTGCTTGACCATCTCGTTGGAGTACGCGAGCACGTCCGGCACGAAGCGCGGGGTGTCCGGGAACGGCCCGATGGTGGGGTTGCGGCCGCTGATGAAGAAGTACTGGTTGGCGATCTCCTTGAACGCCAGGTCGGTCTTGACCGGCCCGTTCGGCGACGGGTTGTGGTGCTTGCCCGCGACGCCGAAGTCCCGCAGCTGCGCCTCCTGGCTGCCCAGCGGCGCGGAGCACCAGTTGATGATCCGCAGCAGCTCCTGGACCCGGTCCTTGCCGAGGCCCTTCTTGACGAACGTGTAGGAAATCGGCTCGTCGTCGCCCCAGACCAGCGGGTCGCCGCCGGTGGCGGAGAAGATCGGCACCGGCTGGATGTTCAGCTTGGGGTTGGTCTTCTGGTGCTCGGCCTGGGCGCCCTGCCAGAAGCCGACGCCGTCCTGGAGGAACACGATCGCGCCGTTCTTGGCGAACAGCTGCTTGGCGTCCGCGCCCCTGCTGGCCACGATGTCCGGGTGGACCAGGCCGTCCGCGTAGATCTTGGCCATCACCTCCAGCGCGCGGCGGAACTCCGGGGTCTCGTACTTGAACTCGGGGGTGCCGTCGGACTTGACCCGCCATCCGCCCTTGTGACCCGGCACCTTGTGGAACATCTGGATCATGGCGAAGACGTCGTTGAACGCCCACACCTTGCGCGCCGGGTCGGTTACCTGCTTGGCCACGGCGAGCAGGTCGTCCAGGTTCGCCGGCACGGCCAGGCCGCGCGCGTCGAGGACGTCCTTGCGGGTGAACAGCGCCCACGGGAACGGCCCGTCGGTGGGGTTGGGCACGGACATGAGCCGCTCGTTCCAGACCGCCCGCCGCCAGGCCCCGGTGGGGAAGCTCGCCAGCATCGGGTACGCGGCGGCGGCGTCGCCGCTGAGGTGGTCGGTCAGGTCCTCGAAGAGCACCTTGATGGCCTCGGCGAAGCGCGGGATCTTCTCCACCTCCCACCCCGGTACGCACAGCAGGTCCGGCACGTCGCGCGCGCCGAGCATCGCGTTGAGCTTGTCGGCGTACGTGTTGCCGTCTTGGATGGTGAAGTTGACGGGCGTGCCCAGCTCGGCGTTGACCGCCTGGAGGTAGGCGCTCTGCGCGACGCCGGGCGGCGCCGGGCCCCAGGCGGGGGTCATGGCGGTGACCTGCTTGCCGCTGGTGCCGGGCTTGTCGGTGACGGCGTCGACGAGGCTGGCCGGGTAGCGGGTGTAGCCGTCGGGCACCGGCCGGGTGCCGACGATGTCGGGCTTGATGCCGCCGGGCAGGTCCTTGTGGTTGGGCAGCAGGCCGGAGACGGCGTCGAGGTTCTGGGCGGCGCCGGTGCCGGCCGGCTTCTCCGAGCAGCCGGCGAGCAGCGGGCCGGCGGTGGTGGCGGCCACGCCGAGGCCGACCAGGCCGAGGAAGCGACGGCGGGAGGAGCCCGGGTCGGGGTGGTGCGCGGTCATCGGTCCCCCTTCGGGAAGGGATGCGCAGTGGATTAGTTCGTATGGATGGTCAACAAACTAATCACGACCGTGAGCTTGCACAAGGGTGGACCGGGCGGGACGACGGGTCAGGCCGGGCAGCGGTCGGACAACGCGTAGCGGGTGAGCACCACGTCGCCGATCTGGCGTACCTCGACCACCCGGGCCCGACGGCCCGGGTGCCACGGGAAGCGGCCGTCCCCGACGAAGCGCGGCGCCCGACGGTCCCCCACGAAGAACGGGGCGACCACCAGGTGCAGCTCGTCGGCCAGGCCGGCGGTGAGGAACTGGAGGTGCATCGAGCCGCCGCCCTCCACCATCAGGCGCGTCACGCCGCGCCCGGCCAGGTCGGCCACCACCGCCTCCGCGGTGGCCGGATCGCCCGCGTCGACCACCGTGGACACGGCGCCGACCTGCTCACGGGCCTTGTCCACCACTCCGCTCGGGCAGTACACCAGCTTGAGCCCGTCACCCATGGTGAAGAAGCGCGCCCCCGGGTCGAGGTCGCCGCTGCCGGTGACTGTCACTTTCACCGGCGACGGGGGCAGGCCGCGCGCCACCCGCTCGGCGCGCCGCCGCTCGCTGCGCACCAGCAGGCGGGGGTCGTCGCGGCGCACCGTCGCCGCGCCCACCAGGATCGCGTCGCACCCGGCCCGGGTCGCGTCGACCCGGTCCAGGTCGTCGTCGTTCGACAGCAGCAGCCGGTCGGTGGTCGCGTCGTCGATGTAGCCGTCGATCGACATCGCGCAGCTGAGCAGGACGTACGGGCGGGTGGTCACGGCACGAACGGCAGGTCGAGGGCGTGATCGGCGCGGGTCACCTTGGCCGCCAGGTAACCGGCGTTCGCCGGCGACAGGTGCACGCCGGTGGACACCCGGTCGGCCACCGTGACGCCCAGCCGTTCGAGCTGGGCCGCCTTGTCCGGGTTGTTGCTGAGCAGGGCCACCCGGTCCACGCCCAGCGCGCCGAGCATCTGCGCGGCCACCGTGTAGTCACGCTCGTCCGCGCCGCGCCCGAGCGCCAGGTTCGCCTCGTACGTGTCGAGGCCGTCGTCCTGCAGCGCGTACGCGTCGAGCTTGGCGTACAGGCCGATGCCCCGCCCCTCCTGCCGCAGGTAGAGCAGGTAGCCACCGGCCTCGGCGATGCGCTCGACCGCCTCGCGCAGCTGCGGCCCGCAGTCGCAGCGCTGGCTGCCGAACACGTCCCCGGTGAGGCACTCGCTGTGCGGGCGGACCAGCGGCGGGTCGGCGTCGACGTGTTCACCCAGCCCGAACGCCAGGTGCTCGCGCCCGTCGACGAGACCGTGGAAGGTGTGCACGCGCGCGGTCGTCACGTAACCGTCGGGGAACCGTAGCGGGACCGTCACGCGGGTCCGGACCGTCGCGGTGGGCAGGGTTTCGTCCATGGTTCTCCTGTCGTCCGGTCGCCGGGCGGACCCGGCGACGCACACCTCGCTCCCCCACCGTAGGCGGGATCACCGACAGTTGCCGGGCTCCCGCCGGGGCATCCGCCGCGCCAGCAGCACCGCGGCGCCGGGCAGGCTGGCCACCAGCACCAGCGCGCCGTACACCGTGCCGGTCGCCACACCCTGCGCGGCGGTCAGCCCGGCCGAGGCGAACGCCCACGCGGCGACCCCCTCGCGCGGGCCGAACCCGCCCACGTTGAGCGGCACCGCCATGGCCAGCAGGGCGAGCAGCGTCAACGGCAGCAGGCGGGACAGCGGGGCGTCCGTCCCGGCGGTGCGGGCGGCCACCACGAACGTGGCCAGGTGGCCGGCGAACACCACAGTCGAGGCGATCACCACACCGGCCCAGGTCCGGCGGCCCAGCACGCCGGAGCGCACGTCGGCGACCACGGTCCGGGCCGCCCGCGCCCAGCGGGACGCCCCGGAGCGGGGCACCGCGCGGGCGGCCAGCGCCAGCGCCAGCGCCACCACGGCCAGGCCGGCCGCCAGCCACGGCAGGTACCGGCGCACCGGTGACGGGAACGCGGCGAGCAGCGCCACCGCGATGACCACCTGCACCACCTGACCGGCGGTGCGCTCCCAGACCACCGCCCGTACGCCCCGGGCCACGTCCCCGGCGTCGCGGCCGTGCCGGACCGCCCGGTGCACGTCGCCGAGCACGCCACCGGGCAGCGTCGAGTTCAGGAAGATCGCCCGGTAGCAGTGCGCCACCGCGGCGCGCATCGGCAGCCGTACGCCCAGCCCGCCGGCGACAAGCGACCAGCGCCAGGCGCAGCAGACGGTGGTGATCACGCCGATGCCGAGCGCGGCGGCCAGCGCCGGCGCGTCGATCAGGCGCAGCCCGGCCAGGAACGGACCGGTGCCCACTGACGCGACGAGCACGGCGAGCACCGCGAGCCCGAGCAGCGGACGTACCCAGGTCCGGCGCGTCCGGGCCCGGCGCGGCGGCGCGGGCGTGACAGCCGGTACGGGTCCGGCGACGGCGACGTGTGACAAACGGTCCTCCCTTGTTCCCACCGGTTGTCACGTGCCAGCAGCCGGTACGGTTCAGCCGGCGAGCAGGTCGGCGTGGTGCAGCACCACGTCGAGCCGGCCGGCGGCGGCCTCGGCGAGCCGCCACTTCTGATACGTCCCGGCGGGCCCGGACAGATGCGGTAGTTCCTCGACCGCTGCGGCGACCCAGCCGGTGAGCCATTCGGCGACCAGTTCCGCCTGCTCCGGGCCGAGCCGCCACGGGGTGGGGCGCACCACGACCTCGACGCCGTGACGGGAGAACGCGGCCACGGCGGCGTCCACGGCGTCCGGCCCGAGCAGCGCCCGGCCGTCGACGGTGCGCCGCTGGTGGGCGTTGAACGCGGCGGTCAGCTCGGCGTCGAGCGGGTGCGGCGGGGTGAACTCGGCCCGCCCGCTGACGGTGAGTGCGAACAGCGTCGGGTGCCCGGCGCAGGCCGCCGCCATCCGCCCGACCTCCTCGGCGGTGAGCATGTCCAGCAGCGCGGACGCGGTGACCAGGTGCGCGCCGGCCAGGTCGGCGGCGGTCAGCCGGGTGATGTCCGAGTCGAGCGTCGTCACGGTGACCTCGGCCCCGTCGGCGGCGGTGAGCCGCGCCGAGCGGGCCAGCGCCAGCAGGTCCCGGTCGCGTTCGTGCAGCACCCAGCGTTGCGGGCCGGGCAGCCGGGGCGCGAGCCAGCGGGCCATCGAACCGGTGCCGCTGCCCAGGTCGTGCACGACGAGCGGCCGGCCGGCGGGCATCCGGTCGCGGACCGCGTCGGCCAGCTCGGCGCTGCGGGCCGCCGCGTCGGCGGGCTCTCGCAGCCGCAGCCAGTCCGCGAAGCCGGGCGGGAGTGAGGTGGTCATGCCGCGGTCGCCTCCTTCAGCGCCGTCGCCAGCCGGTCCACTGTGACCGGCCAGCCGGTGAGGGTGTCCCGCCGCTGCCGGGCGGCGCGGCGCAGCCGGTCCCGCAGGCCGGGGTCGGTGAGCCAGCGGCGCAGCGCCGCGGCGGTCGCGCCCGGATCGTCCGGTGGCACCAGCAGGCCGGGCCGCTCGCCGCCGGGCGCGTGCCCGAGCGTGGCCGGCAGGCCGCCGGTGTCGCTGGCCAGCACCGGTACGCCCCGGGCCAGCGCCTCGGTGACCACCATCCCGTACGTCTCCTGTCGCGAGAGCTGAACCAGCAGATCGGCGGCGGCGTAGGTGGCGGCCAGGTCCGGCCGGGTACGGGGGCCGGTGAGCCGGACCCGGGCGCCCAGACCCTCGGCGGCGAGCCGCCCGCGCATCCGGTCGGCGAAGGGCCGGTCCCGCTCCAGCGGTCCCACCCAGTCGCAGGTCCAGTTCAGGTCCGCCACCTCGGCGAGCGCGGCGGCGAGCACGTCGTGGCCCTTGACCGCCGTGACGGCGGCGACGCAGAGCAGCCGCCCACCGCCGGGCGTGCCGGGGGCGACGGGCGCCGGGTCGACGCCGGGTGGGGCGGCCGTCACCAGTTCGGGGCGCAGCCGGTAGCGGTCGAGCAGCCGGCCGCGGGTCCACTCGCTGGTGGCTACCACTGCGCTGGCCGCCGCCAGCGCCCGCGCCTCGGTCTCCCCCTCGATCGGCAGGTGCACGAGGATCACCAGGCGCAGCCGCGCGGCGTGCGGGGCGAGCACGTCCGGCACGGTGGAGGCGACCAGGCCGTCGAGCAGCACCGTCGCGCCGTCGGGCAGCCCGCCGAGCAGTCCGGCCAGGTCGGCGCGCTCGCGTGGCCCCGGGTGCGGCCAGCCGCCGGGCACCTGGTGTTCCCGGACCGTCCAGCCGCGTCCGGCCAGGCCACGGCAGACGTGCCGGTCGTAGGCGTTGCCGCCGCTGGGGTCCGCCGGGTCGTCGATGTCACCCGGCAGCACCACGTGGACGACGCTCATCCGGTCAGAGCGACCGCTCGTAGCTCGCCCAGGCGATGTGTGACTCGTGCAGGGTGACGGTGATCCCGGTCAGGCCGCGCGCCCCCTCCCCCAGCCGGCCGGCCGTCACCGCGTCGGCGAGCCGGTCGGCCACCGTACGGGCCAGCACCTCGGTGGTGGTGTTCACCCCGGTGAAGGCGGACTCGTCGTCGAGATTGCGGTAGTTCAGCTCGCCGAGCACGGCCTTGAGCTGCTCGGTGGCCAGCCCGATGTCGACCACGATCCCGTCGTCGTCCAGCTCCGGCCGGCGGAACGTGGCGTCGACGACGAACGTCGCGCCGTGCAGCCGCTGGGCCGGGCCGAACACCTCGCCGCGGAAGCTGTGGGCGACCATGATGTGGTCCCGGACGGTCACGCTGAACACGTTCACTCCTCGCCGTAGGTGATGAGATGGCACAGCGCCGGCAGCCGGCCCGAGGCGAGCCGGTCCAGCACGTCGGGCAGGTCGTCGAAGCGGGACCGGCCGGTGAGCAGCGCGTCGAACACCGGGTCGGCGAGCAGGTCCAGGGCCAGGGCGAGCCGGTCGGCGTAGCTGCGGTCGGCGCGCCGGGGCGACACCGTGCCGACCTGGCTGCTGCGGATGCGCAGCCGTCGGGAGTGGAACGCGCCGCCGAGCGCGAGCGTGACCGGCCGGTCGCCGTACCAGCTCAGCTCCAGCACGGTGCCCTCGGGACGCAGCAGCTCCAGACCGCGCTGCAGCCCGTCGGCGGTGGCGCTGGCGTGCACCACCAGGTCGCGACCGCCGGCCGCGTCGGCGGGCGCGGCGAAGTCGGCGCCGAGCGCGGCGGCCACCTCGGCGCGGGCCGGGTCGGCGTCGACCAGCTCGACCCGGACGCCGGGGAAGCGGGCCAGCAGCGCGGTGACCGCGCAGCCGACCATCCCGCCGCCGATCACCGTGACCCGGTCGCCGACCAGCGGCGCGGCGTCCCACAGCGCGTTCACCGCGGTCTCCACGGTGCCGGCCAGCACCGCGCGCTGCGCCGGCACGCCGTCCGGCACGACGGTCACGGCGTCGGCCGGGACCACGTACGCGCTCTGGTGCGGGTAGAGGCAGAAGACGGTACGGCCGAGCAGCCGCTCGTCGCCGGCCTCGACCGTGCCGACGTTGAGGTAGCCGTACTTCACCGGGGCGGGGAAGTCGCCCTCCTGGAACGGCGCGCGCATGGCGGCGTGCTGGTCGGCCGGGACACGGCCGGTGAACACGAGCGTCTCGGTGCCGCGGCTGACGCCGGAGAAGCGGGTACGCACCAGCACCTCACCCGGGCCGGGCGAGGCGACGCGCACCGGCCGGATCTCGCCCTCGCCGGGAGCGCGGAGCCAGAACGCCTGGGCGTCTACCGTCACGAACTCTCCTCTTCCCCGCATTCCGACCGAGTTGTCGATCATAAACACGGAAGCGGGGCGTCAACGGTTCGAACCGCCCGCGACCCGATGCTCAGGCGGCGCGCCGCCGCTGCTCCGTACGCCACGTTTCCGGCTCGGCCCGGTCGGCGTGCCGGTCCCCGGCCAGCTCCATCGCCCGGTGGGCCGCCGTCAGCGCGTCGCACGGCGCGACCTGACCGTCACACAGCAGGCTCTCGCACCGGCCGGACTCGTCGGGCCGGTGCGCGACGGCCACGTCGTACGCGGCCCGCCAGAGCAACGGGTCGGTGACTCCCCGTGGCAGGTCGGCGTCCTGACTGGACCTGTTGCGGATCATGTCGGGCACCGTGTCCCCCTTTGCGTCGTCGCTACCGTCCCAGTGACCGGTTGAGCGCAGATCAAACCTCTCACCTGCGCACATGCCGCGACCAGCGGTGTTTGTCACGCCGGATAGGCGCGCGTCTCCGCTGCCTTGACCGCCGCCCAGACCGGCCGGCCGGGGATCAGCCCGAGGTGGGCCGCGGCGGCGGGCGTGACGTCGGCGGCGACCTCGACCGGGCCGGCCAGCTGCACGCGCAGGTTGTCGCCGTGGCGCTGCACGCCGGTGACGGTGGCCGCCCACACGTTGCGCGGGCTGCCCTCGGGCCGGGACGGGTGCAGCGCCACAGCGGCCGGCGGGTAGGCGACGAACACGTCACCGTGGACGGTGTCGGCGGTGGTGAGTGCCAGCTCACCGACGGTGACCGTGTGCCCGTCGGCGCGGCCGCGGTGCAGGTTCAGGCCGACCAGCCGGGCCACGTAGTCGGTGCGTGGCCGCGCCGTGACGGTGGCGGCGTCACCCTCCTGCACCACCCGGCCGTGCTCCACGATGACCAGCCGGTCGGCGAGCACCAGCGCGTCGAGGGGGTCGTGGGTGACGAGCAGCGTCGCGCCGGGATGCGCGCCGAGGTGGCGCTGGAGTTCGGCGCGGGTGTCCAGCCGGGTCCGCGCGTCGAGCGCGGCCAGGGGCTCGTCGAGCAGCAGCAGGGCCGGGTCGACGGCGAGCGCGCGGGCCAGCGCGACCCGCTGCGCCTGCCCGCCGGAGAGCTGCCGGGGCCGGCGCCGGGCCTGGTCGCCGAGGCCGACCCGGTCCAGCCACTCCTGGGCACGGGCGCGGGCGGCCCGCTTGTCGGCGCCCCGGCGGCGCGGCCCGAACGCCACGTTGTCCAGCGCGCTCAGGTGCGGGAACAGCAGGTAGTCCTGGAACACCACGCCGACCGGCCGCCGTTCCGGCGGCGTCCACATCCGGCGGTCCGGCCGGTCCAGGTCGGCGCCGTCGAGCGTGAGGTGCCCGGCGGTGAGCGGGTGCAGCCCGGCGAGCACCCGCAACGCGGTGGTCTTGCCCGCGCCGTTGGGGCCGAGCAGCGCCACCACCTCACCGGCGGCGATGCGCAGCCGCACGTCGAGGGTGAACCCGTCCCGCTCGGCGGCCAGATGCGCGTCCAGCAGCGCGGTCATGTGCTGCCGACCCACTTGTCGCGCAGCGCGGCGAGGATGACCACGGAGACGGTGAGCAGGATCAGGCTCAGCACGATCGCGGCCTGCAGGTCGGTCTCCAGCGCCAGGTAGACAGCCAGCGGCATGGTCTGGGTGCGGCCCGGATAGTTGCCGGCGAACGTGATGGTGGCGCCGAACTCGCCGAGCGCGCGGGCCCAGCAGAGCACCGCCCCGGCCGCCACGCCCGGGGCGACCAGCGGCAGCGTGACCCGGGTGAACGTGGTGAACCGCCCGGCGCCGAGCGTGGCGGCGGCCTCCTCGTACCGGGGGTCGGCGCCGCGCAGCGCCCCCTCGACGGCGATGACCAGGAACGGCATGGCCACGAACGCCTCGGCCAGCACCACCCCGGCGGTGGTGAACGGCAGCGTCACCCCGAACGTCTCGTCCAGCCACGAGCCGATCAGCCCGCGCCGGCCGAAGACCAGCAGCAGCGCCACGCCGCCGACCACCGGCGGCAGCACCAGCGGCACCGTGACCAGCGCCCGGACCAGCCGCCGCCCGGGGAACTCCACCCGGGCCAGCAGCCACGCCAGGGGTACGCCGAGCGACACGCAGAGCAGCGTGGCGACGGTGGCGGTCACCAGCGACAGCCGCAGCGCGGTGAGCACGCCCGGTTCGGTCAGCCGCTCGGGCAGCGTGGTCCAGGGGGCTCGCAGCAGCAGACCGGCCAGCGGCAGGACGAGGAAGGCCAGTCCCAGCCCGGCGGGCACGAGCAGGGCGATCGGCACCCGCTGCCGGCGTACCGTGCGGCTCATGCGCCGGGCGGCGCCTGGAACCCGGCGGCGGTGAGCACGGCGAGCCCGGCGTCGGAGCGGACGAAGTCGACGAAGGCGCGGGCGCCGGCCGGGTTCCCGGCGGCGCGCAGCACCACGATCGGGTAGTCGTTCACCGCGCGCGCGGACTCCGGGAACTCGACCGCGTCGAGCCCGGGAGCGGCGCGGACGTCGGTGCGGTAGACCAGCGCGGCGTCGACCTCGCCGAGGCGCAGCTTGGCCAGCGCGCCCTTGACGTCCTGTTCGAGCGTGGCGGGCGTGAGCCGCACACCCGCCGCGTCCAGCGCGGTGCGCGCGGCGGCGCCGCAGGGCACCTGCTCGGCGCAGAGCGCCACCTTGACGCCGGGCCGGGCGAGGTCGGCCAGACCGCCGACCCGGGCCGGGTTACCCCGGGGTACAGCCACGACGAGCTGGTTGCGGACCAGCACCGCCGGTTCGCCCGCGGCGTCACCGGCGTCGGTGACCGTCTTCATGGTGGCCGGGGACGCGGCGGCGAACACGTCGGCGGGCGCGCCCTGGGTGATCTGGGTGGCGAGCCCGGAGCTGCCGCCGAAGTTGAATCGGACGGTACGGCCCGGGTGCGCGGCCTCGTAGTCCTTGCCGAGCCGGGTGAACGACTCGGTGAGCGAGGCGGCGGCGAACACCGTCACCGGGCCGGCGCCGTCGGGTCCGGCCGGGGCGTCCGCGCCGCCGCAGCCGGTCAGGCCGAGCGCCGCCACCAGCGCGCCGGCGAGGGCGGCGCGGATCCACCGTACGGTCACGGGCTGGTCCTTCCCCTGGGGGTGGCTCGCTCGACCACGACGGTGGTCGACTTGATCACGGCGACGGCGACGGCGCCGACCTGGAGGTCGAGGTCGTCGACGGCCTCGCGGCTCATCAGCGACACCACCCGGAACGGCCCGGCCTGGATGTCCACCTGGGCCATCACGGTGTCCTTGACCACGGCGGTGACGATGCCGCGCAGCCGGTTGCGGGCGGAGGACAGCTCGGGGTGGCCGGGGGCGCGGACGAACGCTGCGACGTCGGCGCCGTCGAGCACCCGGTGACCGTGCTCGTCGCGGGTGGCCGGCAGCTTGCCGGCGTCGATCCAGCGGCGGACCGTGTCCGCGCTGACCCCGAGCAGTTCGGCTGCCTCACCGATCCGGAACACCGTCACGCGCTCACCCTAGCGGCCCGCAGGTGCGGGCTGGAAGGGGCATGGTGGCTCGCATCCGCGAACCTCAAGGCGGCTCGGGAACCGGAACTGCGGGTCAGTCGGCCGGGGTGATCCGGACCCGGCGCAGCAGTTGGGCGTTGAGCGCCACCACGATGGTGGAGGCGGACATCAGCACCGCGCCCAGCGCCGGGCTGAGCGCGATCCCGGCCCAGGCGAGGACACCGGCGGCCAGCGGGATCGCGACCACGTTGTAGCCGGCCGCCCAGGCCAGGTTCTGCCGCATCTTCCGGTACGACGCGCGGGACAGCCGGATCACGCCGCCGACGCCGCGCGGGTCGGAGCCGGCCAGCACCACCCCGGCGGACTCGATCGCCACGTCGGTGCCGGCGCCGATGGCCAGCCCGACGTCGGCGCGCGCGAGCGCCGGGGCGTCGTTCACGCCGTCGCCGACCATGGCCACCGTCAGTCCCCGACCGCGCAGCTCGGCCACCGCTTTGTCCTTGTCGGCCGGGAGCACCTCGGCGAAGACCTCGTCGACGCCGGGCCGGAACCCGAGGTCGGCGGCGACCGCCTCGGCCACCGGGCGCGCGTCGCCGGTGATCATCACGATCTTGCGTACGCCGAGGTCGCGCAGCTCGGCCACGGCGGCCCGCGCCTCCGGGCGGACCTGGTCCTCCAGCCCGAACGCGGCGGTCACCTCCGGCGGCCCGCCCTCGGGCAGGCGGACCAGGTGCAGCACCGCGGCGCCCCGGCCCGACCACTCCTGCGCGGCCCGGGCCAGGTCGTCCGGCACCGGGGCGTCGAGTTCGCGCAGCAGGGCCGGTCCGCCGACCGCCCAGTCCACGCCGTCCACGGTGGCGCGCACGCCCCGGCCGTCAGCGCCCGGAAGCCGCGCGCGACCGGACGCGCCGGGCCGGGCTCGGCGTCGGACCCGGTCGGAGACCTCGGCCCGGGAGACGTCGGCCCGGCGTCGGACGTCGGCCGCGCGTCGGCGGCGGCGACGAGCGCGCGGGCCAGCGGGTGCTCGCTGTCGGCCTCCACCGCGCCGGCCAGGGCCAGGGCGGCCGTGGAGTCCAGCCCGCCGGTGGCGGCCACTCCGGTCACCGTGTGCCGGCCGGTGGTGAGCGTGCCGGTCTTGTCGAACAGGACGGTGTCGACGGTGCGCATCCGCTCCAGCGCGAGCCGGTCCTTGACCAGGATGCCGGCGCGGGCCGACAGCGCTGTGGACAGCGCCACCACCAGCGGGATCGCCAGGCCGAGCGCGTGCGGGCAGGCGATCACCAGCACCGTCACGGTGCGTACCACCGCCTGGTCGGGGTCGCCGAGCAGCGCCCACACCGCGAACGTCGCCAGGCCGGCGAACGCCGCCAGGTAGAACAGCAGCGCGGCGAACCGGTCGGCGAGCACCTGCGCGCGCCCGCCGGAGGCCTGCGCCTCGGCGACGAGCCGCCCGATGCCGGCCAGCGCGGTGTCCGCGCCGACCGCGTCGACGCGTACCCGGAGGGTGGAGTCGGTGGCCACGGTGCCGGCGACCACCCGGTCCCCGGCGGCGCGGGCCACCGGCCGCGACTCGCCGGTGATCATCGACTCGTCCAGCTCGGCGGCGCCCTCGACGATCCGCCCGTCGGCCGGCACCCGTCCGCCGGGGCGCACCAGCACCAGGTCGCCCACCCGCAGCTCGCCGACCGGCACCGGATGCGGCCGCCCGGCGTCGTCCAGGCGCTCGGCGTCGTCGGGCAGCAGCGCCGCGAGGGCGCCGAGCGCGCCGCGTGCCTGCCCGACCGCCCGCATCTCCTGCCAGTGGCCGAGCAGCATGATGGTGACCAGCGCGGCCAGCTCCCACCAGAAGTCCAGGTCGAACAGGCCGATGCTGGTGGCGGCCGAGGCGAGGTACGCGACGACTATCGCCATCGAGATCAGCAGCATCATGCCGGGGCTGCGTTCGCGCAGCTCACGCAGGCCGCCGGTGAGGAACGGCCAGCCGCCGTAGAGGAAGACCACGGTGCCGAGCACCGGGCCGACCCAGCGCACGCCGGGGAACTCGAGCGAGTAGCCGAACCAGTCCATCACCATGTGACTGGTGGCGACGATCGGCAGGGTCAGCGCCAGGCTCAGCCAGAATCGGCGGCGGAACTGCTCCGGGTCGTGCCCGGCGTGCGCGCCGCCGCCATGATCGGTGCCGTGGTCGCCGTGGTGAGCGGGTGAGTGCTCCATCGGGCGTCACCTCCGCCGACCACCATACCCCCTGGGGGTAATACGTGACGGGCGATCAGCGCTGCGGGCGGGCGCCGACGCTCGGCCGGTCCGCCGGAGGGCGGCCCTGCCAGGGCCACCGGCCGTCCAGCTCCACCTCGAGGGAGAAGCTGAGGAACGTACGGACCAGCACGATCAGCGCCAGCACGCCGACGCTGGTGAACGTGGGCGACACCGCGACGGTCCGGATGATGTCGCCGCCGACCAGGAACTCCAGGCCGAGCAGGATGGCCCGGCCGACCCCCTGCCGGTACGCGCGGTAGTGCGCCACCACCTGCCGGGTCCGGGCGCAGCGCACCGCGAACACGACTGTGGCGACCGCGACGCCGACCGCGATCACCAGCACCCCGGCCAGGTCCAGCAGCGCCCCGACGTGCTGGACGATCTCCTTCGTCGGCACCCGGCACCCCCGCACCAGCCTGGCGTACGGCCGGTCGCGGGGGCGGCGTTTCCGCGCTCCCGCCACCCGGAGGGCGGGAGCGCGGAGGCGTGCTCAGTCCTGGGCCTGCCAGCGGTAGAAGACGGTGGCCAGGGAGTCCTGCGGGCCCTGCCACTTCTCCGGCCGGTACGGCTCGATGTACGGGCCGAGGTCCTGCATCACCTTGCCGAAGGCGGGCTTGTCGCCGTGCCGGTCGCGGGTGGCCTCGGCCGCCGACGTCTCCTGTTCCAGCAGGTGCACGTAGACGTCGTCGATCGAGTAGAGCCAGCGGCCGGTGACCCCGAGGTCGGCCGGGAGCGACCCGGCGTCGGACTCGGCGAAGACCCGCGCCACGTCCGGCTCGGCGCCGGGCTTGATCCGCCCGACGATGACGGTGAGCGTGGTGTCGGCGGGCGGCTCGCCCTCGGGCGCCCAGTGGTAGAACTCCTTCGCCACCGAGTCCGACGGGTTCTTCCAGTAGCGCGGGTACGGGGTCACGTACGGGCCGATCTCCTCGGCGATCTTCTGGAAGGCGGGCAGCCCGCGCGTCTGCCCGGAGATCCGCGGGTCCTGCTCCCGCTCGATCACGTGCAGGTAGAGGTCGTGGTGGGACAGCAGGTACCGGCCGATGACGCCCAGGTCCTGCGGCCGGGTGGCCTGGTCGTAGTGGCCGAACACGTCGCCGACGATCTGCTCGCTGCCGGGGACCATGTGACAGACGATCACGTTGCGGAAGACCATGACTGCTCCTTGATGATTGCGACGGGGGCGGCGGCGCGAGGCGGCGGCGCCGTCAGGCGGTGAAGGTGACAGGCAGTTCCAGCAGGCCGCGGAACGGCGAGGCGGCGGGGAGCCGGCGCACCTGCGCGAGCGGCACGCCCAGGCGCAGTCCGGGCAGCCGGCGCAGCAGCGCGCCGAGCGCGAGTTCGGCCTCCATCCGGGCCAGCGAGACGCCCAGGCAGTAGTGGACGCCGTGCCCGAACCCGAGGTGCGGGCCCCGGACGCGGCGCAGGTCCAGCCGGTCCGGGTCGGCGAAGTGCGCCGGGTCGTGGTTGGCCGCGTTGATCGCGACTCCGACGATCGCGCCGCGTGGGATGCGTACGCCCTGGTAGTCGACGTCCTCGGTGGCGATGCGCGGGCTGGCCACGGGCAGCGGCCCGTCGAACCGGAGCAGTTCCTCGATCGCGGCCGGCAGCAGGCGCGGCGTGGCGCGCAGCAGTTCCATCTGCTCGGGGTGGGTGAGCAGCGCCAGCACCGCGTTGCCGAGGAAGTCGGCGGTGGTCTGGTGCCCGGCGAACAGCAGCAGGAACGTGGTGGTGACCAGTTCCGCCTCGGACAGCGTCCCGTCCTGGTCGACCGCCCGGATCAACGCGGCGATGATGTCGTCGGCCGGGTCGTCGCGTTTGGCCCGGACCAGCCCGGCCAGGTAGTGGTGCAGCCGCAGCTGGGCCTCCTGCACCGCGGCCCGTTCCTGCGCCGGCGGCCGGCTGGTGGAGCCGGAGGTGCGGATGACCTGGGTCCAGTCGAGCACCCGGTCGTGGTCGGCCGGCGGCACGCCGAGCAGTTCGCAGATGACAGTCATCGGCAGCGGGATGGCGAACTCGTGCATCAGGTCCGCCTCGCCGTGCGGCGCCATCTTGTCGATCAACTGGTCGACGATCGACGCCACCCGGGGGCGCAGCGCCTCGATCCGCCGCGGCGCGAACGCCTGCGACACCACGCGACGCAGCCGGGTGTGCTCCGGCGGGTCGGAGTTGAGCATGTTGCGGTTCAGGCCCTCGGAGTTCGGGCCGAAGATCTTCAGGTAGTGCTGGTCCGGGCCGTACAGGTCCTTGGACAGGCGCGGGTCGGTCAGCGCGGTGCGCGCGTCGTCGAAGCGGGTGATCAGCCAGGAGTCGAAGCGCGGCGAGCCGACCGGGCAGACCGGCCGCTCGGCGCGCAGCCGCGCCAGCGCGGGGTACGGGTCGGCCGCGAACGAGTCGGTGTACAGCTCGCTCGCCGGCATCACGTCGTCGGTCATCGCCCCTCCCCCGGCTCGCCGGCCACGCTGTGCAGCACCTGGTAGGTGTGCCGGTCCGCGGACTCGCGCAGCTCCCGGATGACGCGCAGCAGCCGGTCGCGCTGCTCGCTGCGGCCGAACGCGTCCAGCCGCTCGCGGTCGGCCCAGTCGCTGATGACCAGGTAGCTGCGCGGGTCGTCGGCGTCACGGACCAGGTCCTGGTGCAGGCAGCCGTCCAGGGTGCGGATCTGTTCGGCGGCGCTGAGCCATTCGGCCTCGAAGCGCTCCGCGCACCCCTCCCGGGTCCGCATCGCCAGCACGGTCCGGACCCGGCTCACCGCGCGCTCCCGAACACCAGGTGCAGGTGCTTGCGCAGCGCGTCCGGGTCGACCGGCGCGCCCCGGAAGCCGACGTGCCCGTCCGGGCGGATCAGGTACAGGCCGGTGCCGTCCAGCCCGTACCCGGCGCGGAAGCGGCGCTCGGCGTCGCGCACCACCGGCGGGTCCAGCAGTCGCGGTTCGTCGGCGTCCGGGTCGAGCAGCAGGTACGCGTCGAGTTCCCCGCCGGCGAGCCGCCGCGCGTCGGCGCACAGGCCGGTGAACGCGGCGAGTTCCTCCGCGCCGGCCGTGCGGTCGGCGTAGAGCAGCAGCGTGTGCCGGGTGCCCCGGGTCAGGTCACGCAGCCGCAGCGGGTGGCCGACGCCGCGGCGGCGCAGCCCGTCGACGTCGGGCGCGATGTCGCCGGGGCGGGGCGCGTCGCCGAGCGCGGCCGGGTCGGCGACGGTCTCCCCGACCAGCGGGCTGCCGGCGTAACTGAGCAGCATGGACATCTCCTGGAGGAACTGCCGTTCCAGGTCGGCGCGGTCCACCTCCTCGGTGCCGGCCATCCGTACCGCCCGGCCGACGATCTCCTCGCCCTCCGGCCGCCGCTCGGTCTCGTAGCTGTCCAGCAGTCCGGGCGCGGCGAGCCCGCGTACCGCGAGCGCGAGTTTCCAGGCCAGATTCCAGGCGTCCTGGATGCCGGTGTTCATGCCCTGGCCGCCGGCCGGGGGGTGCAGGTGGGCGGCGTCCCCGGCGACGAAGATCCGGCCGTCGCGGTAGCGGTCGACGATGCCGTGGCTGATCCGGAACACCGACGACCAGCGCAGGTTGCTCGCCCGGGTGCCGGGTGGCGCGAGGCGGTCCAGCGCGGCCTGCACGTCTTCGATGGTGGGCTCGTCGAGTTCCTCGCTGAACCCGGGCGGGGCGTCGCGCCCGCCGGTCTGGGCGAAGAACCGGGGCGGGGCGAGGGTGGCGATGCGGTAGCGGTGCTCGCCGCGCAGCGGTACGCAGACGAGCATGCCGTCCATCTGCCCGTCGGTCATGTGCAGGAACCGCAGCAGGTGCCCGTCCGGCATGTCCCAGTTCACGTCGACGTCGACCAGCATGAACAGTTGCGGGAACCGGCCCAGCCCGCCGGTGAAGGTGAGCCCGAGCCGCTCCCGGACGCGGCTGTGCGCGCCGTCGGCGCCGACGACGTACCGGGCGCGTACCGTCTCGGTGCCGCCGTCGGCGGTGCGGACGGTGGCGGTCACGCCGTCGGCGTCCTGGGTGAGGTCGGCGAGTTCGGCGCCGCGCCGCGGGCGCACCCCGAGGGCGGCGAGCCGGTCGGTGAGGATGCGCTCGGTCTCGTACTGCGGCAGGCCGAGGTGGGCGTACGGCAGGCCGGGCAGCTCCCAGCTCATCCGGTGGGTCTGCGCGCCGTTGACGAACACCATGTTGCCGGTGAGCCAGATGCCGGCGTCCATGGCCTCCCGGACGACGCCCTGCTCCTCCCAGATCTCCATGGTGCGGCAGTGCACGCCGATCGCCTTGTCGGCGTGGCCGGGCGGGGTCGCCTGCTTGTCGATCACCAGGCAGTCGATGCCCCGCCGGGCCAGTTCGACGGCGGCGGTCAGCCCGGTGGGCCCCGCCCCGACGACGAGTACGTCTGTTGTCCTGTGCACGTCGGCCTCCCAGCCCGTGGTGGGGTGACTGCTGCCGTCCGCGTCGGGCACGACGTGGAACAGGCGGCGCCGGATGTCGAGAAGGAACGGTGCGATCGGTCCGGCCTGCGCGGAGGCGTGGGCCGGGTCGCTGATCCAGGCGAGGAACGGCGCGGCGCCGTCCCACTCGGCGAAGATGTGGTGGATGTCCGAGCCGGGTTCGCGCAGCAGCTGCTCGCGGCGGTAGCCGGGTATCGCGGTCATCCGCCGTACCACCTCGGGGTAGCCCCGGTGGAACTCGGCGAGGCGGTCGCGCGGCACGGTCAGCTCGACGTCCACGTAGACCGGGCCCTCGCCGTCCCCGGTCTCGCGCAGCAGCGGGTAGCCGGGGCCGTCGGCCGGCTCGGTCAGCGGCTGGAGCAGGCCGGCCAGGCGGACCGCCACCGGCCCGCGCCGGTACGCGCTCAGCGCCGCCTCGTCGGCCCATTCGGTGACGACGACGAAGCCGCGCGGGTCGAGGGCGTCGCGCAGCAGCTCGTGCCGCAGGTTGCCGGCCAGCGCGCCGAGCTGCCCCGCCACGGTCTCGAACGCGGGCCCGACGGCGGGCTCGCACCCGGGGCGCGCGCGCAGCCGGAGCATCGTCCTGATCATGCAGCCCCCTCGAACCGTGCCGTCGTCGTGCCGCGACCCTGCCGCAGCCCGCGTCACCACCTCGTCACCGTCGACCCGCCGGAGGTCCGGCCCCGGTGACGCCGCCGGGACGGCGCGCACGACGGTCGGGAGCGTGCTGATGCCGTGCGACCGGCGCAGCCGGCAGACGGATTCCCCACCTGCCTCACTCTGCGTCGACCTCACCGAGCGTGAGAGCGTCGGGGTCGGGCAGGCAGGCCTTTCGGCCGCCTTTGCTCTGCAGCCATCGGCGCATCACTGCACTGAGCTGCGGCCCGGACGGTCAGCCCGATTTCGGCAAGATCCCGAACGAGCACTGTCAGTGATCGATGCGTACGCGGCTGCAGAGCAAAGGCGGCCATGTGCGCACGTCCCGCCGGACACTCCCGTGACTCTCCGCGACCGGGGTGGGGAGGGGTGGCGGGTGTGTACGGTCACGGCGTGCCGGTCGCGGGGCCGGCGCGGCGCGACGTGCCTGCGGCCCGGCCCGACGACGGTCGCGGCGCGGCGGGGCGGGGCGGGGCGGGGCGCGGCCGGTGGTCAGGCCAGCAGGCGGGCCAGTTCGGTGCGGGAGCGCACACCCAGCCGGTGGAACACGTTGCGCAGGTGGTGGTCGACGGTCCGGGTGGACAGCGACATCCGGGTGGCGATCTCCCGGTTGGTCGCCCCCTGCGCGACCAACCGGGCGATGTGCAGCTGCTGCCCGGTCAGCAGCTGCTCCGGGCCGTTCGGCGCCGGCCCGACCGACTCCCCCGCCGCGCGCAGCTCCTCGCCCGCCCGGTCGGCCCAGACGGTCGCGCCGAGCACTGTGAACGTCTCCCGCGCCCGGTGCAGGTGGGCCCGGGCGTCCCGGGGGCGGCGCCGGCGGCGCAGCTCGCGGCCGAACAGCAGTTCGGTGCGGGCGCGCTCGAACCGGTCGGTGTCGGCCGGGTGCAGCCGCAGCGCCGCGTGGAACTCCCGTTCGGCCTCCGGGCCGCCCCGGGGCGCGAGCAGCGCGCGGCAGCGCGCCGCCAGGGCCCGCCGCGACGGGCTGGCCGTGCTGCTGGCCCAGTGGTCGAACACGGCGAGCGCGGCGGCCGGGCGCCTGCCGTCGTGGGCGGCGGCCTCCACCAGGTACGGCGTGGCCATCACCTGCACCAGCACCTGCCCCCGCCCGGTGCCGGTGCGGGCCAGCGTGGACAGCCGGGCGACCGCGTCGGCGTACCGGCCGTCGATGAGGTCCAGCACACCGAGCGCCCACCTGGCGTACGCGTCCGGCCGGCTCCCGGGCGCGGCCCCGTCACCGATCTCGGCGATCCGGGCCAGCGCGCCGGCCCGGTCGGCGCGTACCGCGGCCAGCACCGCGAGGATGCCGAGGTGCACCTGGGCGCAGGCGTGCTGGCCGGTGTCGCGGGCGGCGCGCACGCCCTCGCGGGCGGTCTCCGCCGCCGCCTCGTGCCGGCCCAGCCAGTACTCGGCGACGGCGCGCAGCTCCAGCGCCCGGGGCAGCAGGGACAGCTCGCCGCGCGAGCGGGCCACGTCGACCGCCCGGCCGGCGAGCCGGTGCGCGGGCCCGTCCACCGCCACCAGCAGCGCCGCCGCGGCGGCGCAGACCAGCGCGCCCGGGGTGAGCGCGGGCCCGGACAGCCGGCCGCCGAGGACGACGACCCGGCGCAGCGCCGGACCGCCACGGGCGTGGTCGCCGCGCAGGGTCGCCCCGACGCCCACCGCGAAGGTGGCCAGCAGGTCCAGGTCGGGCGGGTCGCCGGGCCGCCGCAGCGCCTCCGCGCGGCGGGCCACCTCGGCGTAGCGGAACTGGTCGCCGGTGACGCAGATGGCCTCGCCCGCGCGGACCAGCGCGAGCAGGGCGGAGCGCCGGTCGGCCGGCGCGACCGCGTCGGCGGCGGCCAGCAGCGTGGCGACCGCGGCGGCGGGCGCGTCGCAGCGCAGCTGCATCTCGCCGCGGAGCAGGTCGGCCCGGTCCTGTGCGGGCGGCGCGGCGGTCAGGTGCCGTAGCAGCCCCCGGGCCTGGTCCGGGTCGCCGGCGGTCCAGGCGCAGCGGGCCGCCGCCACCGTCAGTTCGGCGGCCCGCCCGGGATCGGCGGTCAGCTCGGCGGCGCGGCGCAGCGCGGCGGCCGCGGCGGCGCGGTCGGACGCCCCGTCCACCGCCGCCGTCAGTTCGGCGGCGAGCACGTCGGCCGGGCAGTCGGGGGCGGTGGCGTGGCGCAGCGCGCGGCCCAGCGGGCCGCCGGCGAGCGTGCCGGCCAGCAGCAGGTGCGCCGCGCGCAGGTCGGCCAGCGGCGCGACGGCGGTGATCATCGTGCGGGCGAGCGGGTGCGGGAACGTCACCCCGCCGGGCCCGGTCCGCAGCAGCCCGGCCGCCTCGGCGGGGGCGAGCGCTTCCACGGTCAGACCGGCGGACCAGGCGGCGCGTACCAGCGTGCCCGGGTCGGCGGCGTCGTCGAGCGCGGCGAGCAGCACCATCCGCCGGGTCGGCGCCGGCAGCCGGTCCAGGCGGGCCCGGTACGCGGCGGCGAGCGCGCCGTCCACCGGCGGCGTGCCGGGCAACGGCGCCTCGCCCCGCCACTGGGCCGGGGTGAGGCTGCCGGCCAGGTCGGTCAGCGCCGCTGGGCTGCCGCCGCTGAGCGTGGCCAGCGCGGCGGCCACCGGCGCGGACGGCCGGTGCCCCCGGTCGGTGAGCATCGCGTGGCACTCGTCGGCGTCCAGCGGGCGCAGCCGGTGCGCCGGCACGCCGTCGACAGTGGCCGGGGCGGTGGCGGTCAGCAGCACCGCCACCGGCAGCCGGCGCAGCCGGCGCGCCACGACGGCGAGCGTCCAGGCGCTCTGCCGGTCGCCGATGTCGAGGTCGTCCACCGTGCACAGCAGCGGCCGGTCCGCGGCCACGGCGGCGAGCAGGGAGCGGACCGCCGCGGCGAGGGCCAGCCGCTGGTCGGCCGGGCAGCCGTCGCCGCCGAGCACGCGGCGCAGCAGCCGGCGCTGCCGCACCGGCAGTGCGGTGTCCGCGTCCAGCACCGGGTCGAGCAGGCGGTGCAGGCCGGCGTAGGGCAGCGTCGACTCGTCGGCCAGGCCGGCGCCGGTGAGCACCGTGCGTCCCGTCGCCCACCGGCGGGCGTACGCCAGCAGGGCGCTGCGGCCGGCGCCGGGCGGCCCGTGGAACAGCAGCGCGCCGCCGGAGTCCCGGTCGAGGAGCCGGCGGATCGCGTCGCAGTCGTCGTCCCGGCCCCGCAGAGCAATATGCACTGTCGATGCAGAAAGCATGCATGCAGTGTCACAGATGGGCAACCCGTCGGAAAAGAGGCGGACATGCTGCCGGGGTGGTCGTCGCGACGACCACCCCGGCAGCGGACGGGCTCAGGCGCTCGGGCAGGTGTTGCGGTACTCCTGGATCGCCGACCCGCTCGGGCCGGGGCAGAGGAACTGCTCGTAGCGGGTGTCGTCGTCGACGAACCGCTTCAGCCAGGCCACCATCTGCTTCGCCGTCGGCGTGTTCGTCGTCTGCGGGAAGAAGTGGCTCGCGCCGTCCAGCTCCAGGTACGCCTTCTCCGAGGCCGCCGGGATGCTGTTGTAGAACGGGATCGAGTGGGTCGCCACCGGCGCGACGCTGTCGGTCTCGCCGCCGATGATGAGCGTCGGCACCCGTACATCGGACCAGGTCTTGTCAAGGTTCCACGGCGCCAGCGGAACGGCGGCCTGCAGCGACGGCCGGGCCGCCGCGGCCTCCAGGCTGCCGCCGCCGCCCATCGAGTGACCGGCCACCGCGAGCCGGGACGAGTCGATCCGGCCGCGCACCGAGCTGCGCTCGGTCAGGTAGTCCAGCGCGGCCAGGAGCTGCCGGCCCCGGCTGGCCGGCTGGTCCAGCCGGGTGTTGGTCTCGATGCCGATCACCACGAAGCCGTGTGAGGCGATCCGCGGACCGAGCCAGCTCAGGCTGGACCAGGAGGCGGTGTAGCCGGGCGAGATGGCGACCGCGCCGAAGGTGCCCTCGGCGGTGCTGGTCGGGTAGTAGATGACGCCGCCGCCGAAGCCGGTCACGCTCAGCGAGGAGACGTTGATCGACGAGGTGGCGAACGGGCCGCGGCTGGCCTCCAGGATGGCGCTGGTGGGCGCCGGGCCGCGCTCGTAGGGGCTGGCGGCGCTCGCCGCGACCGGGGCGGCGAGCGCGCCGCCGGTGGCGAGCAGCGCCGCCACGGCGAACCGGGCCAGGGCACGGACGGGGGTACGGGAACGGATGGTGGTGGGCACGTCGGTCACTCCTTGCGCCGGAATTACATCGACATGGGTCAGCATCGATGCCTTCGGCGCGCCGCGCATCGGCGAAATCACCGGTCCGCGCGGGCGGCGGGCAGGACGTGGAGGCGGCACTGCGGGCGGTCCGCACGCTGAACCGGCCCGGCTGTCACTCGGTGAACTCGCAGAAGGACAGCACCCCGTCGAACCGCCCGGCGGCGAGGTCGTCGTGGCGGATCAGGAACCGCGCGTTGACGTACTCCTCGTCCGGTACGCCGAACTGGGCCAGCGGCACCCACTCGCGCACCACCCGCTGCTCTTCCTCGTACTGAGCCACCAGCCGCTCCGCGCGGGGCAGGGAGCTCGCCTGCTGCATCCGCTCCCGGTCCGTCATGAACGTCTCGGGCGGATCCTGCGCCGAGATGGTGTAGCCGCCGACGAAGACGTCGTGCTGAATCCACCCGTCCCGCTCCGGCCAGAGCTGCTCGAGCAGCGCGCCCATCTCCTTGCGGTGCGGCAGGTCGCGCAGCAGCTTGATCTGGGTGTCGCACAGCCACTCCTCCGAGCGGTCCAGCCAGTCCGGCAGTTCCGCCTGGAGCCCGGCGTACATCTCGTGCTCGGGGGCGAGGAAACGGCCCAGGTCGGTCCCGGCGGGTAGGACGTCCACACCGTCCACCGTCTCGGCGCCGGCCGGGACGTACACGACCCGCGCGTACGCCTTCTCGTTCTCGATGCCGCAGACGTCCCGTGCGCCCTCCTGGTCGAGGAAGAACAGCAGCGTGCCGTCGGCCGGCAGGGCGAGGTCGGGCACCCGGGGCAGCGCCGCGCAGTCGAGCCGGAGCAGGAACGGCAACGGAGAGCCCTCCGGGCACGTGGGCCACGGCACGCCCACCGGCAGCCGCGGCCGCCCGCCCCGCCGCCCGGCGTGCACGCCGTCCTCACGCCGCCAGGCGTGGATCCGGAACCGGATCAGCTCCGCGAAGCGGGCCACCTCGCCCTCGGGCACGCCCTGCTCGATCGCCGCCCGCCGGAACTGCTCTCTCTCATCCATGATCGTGGAGAGTAGCGGCACCGTCCGACATGGAGGGTGAGTCAGGGCCCGGCGCGCGGCCTCGATGTCGCCGACCAGGTCACGTCGTAGCGCGCGCCGCCCACCGCCTCGGCGAACGCGGTCGCCGCGGCGGGTGACCCGGCGATGCGCCAGTCCTGCTCCTTGTCCACCTCGAACCAGATCAGCCCGATCAGGTCCGGGTACCGGGGCAGGGAGCCGAACGTCTCCCGGATCCACCGGGCCTTGCGTCCGGCGGTGTCGGCGGCGCCGGTCTCGGTGACCACCAGCGGCCTGCGGGTGACCTTGCGGATCTCGGCGATGGTCGGGCCGAAGATCTGGTCGAACGACCAGTACGTCTTGGTGAAGGCACCGGTGCCGTAGTAGCCGGTGACGCCGACCCAGTCGACGTAGTCGTCACCCGGGTAGAGCCCGGTCAGCCCGGCTGTCGTCTTGTCCCAGCGGGCGTTCGGGCTCCACACCCAGGTGACGTTCGTGGCGCCGGCCCGGGCGAAGAGGTCGTGCACGTGCCGCCAGGCCCGCACGTAGTCGCCGGGGCGGTTGCCGTTGGCCCGCTCGCACCACGGATACCAGTCGCCGTTCATCTCGTGCGCGAAGCGGATCGCGACCGGGTAGCCGAGCGACCGGACCCCCTCGGCCCAGGACCGCAGGTAGGCGTCGAAGTCGCCGCGCGCGATCCGGTCCAGCCGGTAGTCCGGCTGGGTGGCCCGGAGCCGGTCGATCTGCCGGACCGCCAGGCCGGTGCGCCGGGCAGCCAGGTCGACCGTGTGGTCCCACGGCTCCCAGCCGAGCATGGGCATCATGCCCCGCTCGGCGATCCGGTCGAACAGGCTCCGGTCGAACTCGGCCGACGCCCAGTCGGCGCCGAAGAGCATCACCTGCGGCGCCCGCCCGGCCGCCTCGACGAACCGGTCGACCGGCGCGAAGTCGTGCGGTCCCTTGTCGGTCATGACCCCGAAGAACGCCTGCCCGGCCGGGGGGAACAGGCCACCGCCCGGCGCGTCGGCGCTCGCCTGCGGCGTCGCCGGGACGCGCCCGTGCGCCGATGCGCCCGTGCCCGGGTCGCGCCACGCTCCGGGCGCCACCACGAAGGCGTACGCGAGCAGCAGCAACCCGGCCAGCGCGAGGCCCACCCGGGGCGCGGTCGGCCTCAGCACGGGACACCGCCCTCAGCCGCCGGCTGCTTCCACGCCGCCTCCGCCGACCGGCGCCGGCGGTCCCGCAGGCCCTCCACCCAGGCGATCAGCGGTGGCGCGAGCCCGGTCAGCAGCGTCAGCGCCGGCCAGATCCGCAGCAGCGGATAGTCGTGGCCGAGCGCGAAGCTCGCCGCGAGCAGCCCGGCCGCCGCCAGCGCCCAGCACAGATGCAGCCGGAACGTGCGCAGGGACTCCACAGTGCGCAGCGCCCCCTTGGCGGTCACCACGAAGCCGAGCCGGCGGCGCAGCAGCGCGCCGGCCGCCGCGGCCACGTAGACCGGCCCGGCGAACAGGGCGAGCGCCATGCCGGCCACGCCCACCTCCTCGCGTTCGTGCGGGGCGATGTTGAAGCGCCGCAGCCAGAGCCAGAGCAGGAACCAGGTGCCGACGGTGGCGCCCCACAGCGTCGCCCACACCTGCGGGTCGAGCCGGCCCGCGTCGACGCCGGTCAGCAGGTAGAGCGCGGTGGCGGCGTTGCCCAGCAGCAGGCTCACCGCGACGCTCGGGTAGTAGAACTGGAGCAGGCGGTACTGCCAGCGACGGCGCGACGGCAGGTCGCGCGGCGTACGCATCTCGCGGCGGAGCAGGATCTCGCAGATCCCGGCGGCCCAGCGCTTCTGCTGGTTGAAGTAGTCCGCCCAGGACGTCGGCCCCTCACCGAGCGCCACCACGTCCGGGGTGTAGACGCCCTTCCACCGGCGGCCGGTGGCCGGGTTGACGGCGGCGTGCACGCGGATGCTGGTGAGGTGGTCCTCGATGATCGAGTCCTGGTAGCCGCCGATGGTCCGCCAGGCCGCCGGGCGGTAGAGGTGCCCGGTGCCGGTGAGCAGCGGCGCGTCCAGGCCGTTGCCGCCGCGGGCGATCAGGCCGTTGTAGAGGTACTGCTGCACGGAGGCGCCGTGGGCGACGAAGTTCTGGTGCATGTTGCCGTACACCTGGGGCGTCACCACGAACGCCACATCCGGGTCGCGGAAGTAGCCGAGCGTGCGTTCCAGGAAGTTCGGCAGCGGCACGTGGTCCGGGTCGACGTTCGCGACCACGTCGTAGCGGTGCTCGTGCTCGGCCCGCCAGGCGTTGTGGTTGCCGGACTTGGTCCGGGCCCGGAACTCGCCGCCGGGCCGGTTGTA
This sequence comes from Micromonospora sp. HB375, assembly GCF_017872985.1. NCBI lineage: Bacteria > Bacillati > Actinomycetota > Actinomycetes > Micromonosporales > Micromonosporaceae > Micromonospora > Micromonospora sp. HB375. Next base: position 4,060,598 of record NZ_JAGGJO010000001.1, read on the forward strand.
CTCGGGCCGGCCCTTACGGGTGAAGTGGCGTACGCCCAGCCGCGCGGCCATCGCCCGGACCGCCGGGTCGTCGCCCTCGTCGAGGATCCACACGTCGACGTGCCCGCAGTAGACGATCTCCCGGAGCCGGCGCAGCGTACGCTCCGCGACGTCCAGCGGCTCCTTGCTCGGCACGATGGTGGTGAGCAGCGCGACCCGCAGGCCGACCGGCGGGTCGACCGGCACCGGGTCCCGGGCGTGGAAGGCGAAGACCCAGACCACCACGTTCTGCGCCAGGCGGATCAGCTCGACGCCGACGACGACGCAGAACGCGAGCCGGGCGGCGGCGGTCTGCCACCCGCCGAGCCCGACCACGCCGGGGCCCGGCACGTGCTGGGGCAGCAGCAGCCAGCCGACGAAGACGAGCCCGGCGGCGCTGTTGACGAGCACCAGCAGCGTCAGCACGACCCGCGCGGCCACCGAGGTGGTGGGGCGGAACTCGACCGCCGCGTCCGGGCCGCGCGGCGGGCGCAGCGGACCGGCGACGGCGCCGCACCGGGCGTACGCCAGGCGGGCGCGGACGTTGCGCTGCCGGCGGTCCGGATCGGCCGGCGTCCCGGGCGGGACGGGCGCGATCGGGCGGCCGCCCGGCGGCCCGGCCGACGTGGCGCGGGACGGGCGTGTATCGGCGGCGACGGCCACGTTTCCCCCATGGTCTGCAGGCTCAGGAGCCGACCGAATGCTAAGCCGACAATCAACCACAAAAGGGTCGAATCAGGCAGACGTCGCCCGTTCGTCGACGGTCAGGCGGGAAGCTGGGCCGCCGCCGCCAGCAGCGCCACGAGAGCCAGCACGGCGAGCGCGCCGGCCGCACGCGCCCGGGCCAGGGCGACCCCGCCGAGCACCGCCCAGGCCGGCACCGTGAACAGCAGGTTCACCGCCGACCAGACCGGCACGGCCTGCGCCAGCGCCAGCAGCCCGAGCGCCGGCACCAGCGCCCAGGCGGTACAGATCGCGGCCGGGTACCGCAGCGGGAGGCTGAACAGGGCCAGCCCGGCCAGCACGCCGCCGAGCGCGACGCAGCCGAACAGCTCTCCGGGCGTGGCCGCCAGCACGGTGGCGCCGGGCCACGCGCCGGACGCCAGGCGCCCGCCCTCACGCACGCCGACGGCGAGCAGCGCGGCGACCGGCAGCAGCCCGACGGCCACTGCGGCCAGCCACCGGACGGTGTCCCGGCGGCGGAACGCCAGCACGACCCAGCCGTGCGCGGCGAGCAGCAGCAACGCCACCGGCTGGCACAGACCGAGCAGCAGCACCGCGCCCGCGTAGGGCACGAGCCGCCGCGGGCGCGGCCGGTCGAGCGCGGACGCCAGCAGCCAGGTGGCGAGCACGGCGGCGAACACCGCCAGGGCGTACGGCTGTGCCTGCTGCGCGTACCGGATCGAGGTCCGCAGCGCCGCGAAGATCAGGCCGGCCAGCAGGCCGGCGGCGGGCGTGGCGATCCGGGTGGCGAGCGCGCCGACGAGCGCCGCGGCCCCGACCATGGCCAGCAGCGACGGTACGCGCAGCGCGAGGTCCGTCGCGCCGAACAGCTCCGCCCAGCCGCGCAGGAGCAGGTGGTACGGCCCGAGCGCGATGTCGTCGCCGGTGAGCCCGATCCCCTGCCAGGGCGACGTCGCCGCCCGGCGGGCCGCCGACTCCCCGGCGCTCGGACCCGCTGTCGCGATCCGGGTCGCGCCGAGCGCGCCGGTCAGGACCGCGGGCAGCAGCCACGCCGCGATCCGCCACCGGGTCACGGCGGCGGTCGCGGCGCGGGCGGTGGAGCGGCGCGGACGGTCCTCGCCCCAGGGGTCCTCGACCGCGGCGTCCCCGATCCGGGGCAGGACCATGGTGTCCGCGTCCATCATCGTGACTCACGCATCCCTGTGGGTGCCGGCGACCGGGATCCAGCCGGGGCTGGATGACATCCTGGAGCCTACTGAGCCAAAACCGACATAACGTCAATATGAGTTGAAAGGGTCCGCCGTCCGCCCCGTGGACGACCGGCGGACCCCGCTCAGCGGAGGTCGGTGGTCGTCCAGCGGGGCGAGGCGGCGGTGATCTCGACGGTGTCGCCGGTCAGCGTGGTCCGCGCCTGGACGTCGCGCCGGGCGCTCGTACCCACCCAGACGTCGACCTCCCCGGGCTCCACCACGCGGGTGAGCGTGCGGTCGGTGAAGGCCAGCCGCGTGGTCGGCACGCTCAGCTCGACGGTGACCGAGGCCCCCGGCTCCAGACGCACCCGCCGGTAGCCGAGCAGCTGCGCCACCGGCCGGGTCACCGAGGCGACCAGGTCCCGGCCGTAGAGCTGCACCACGTCGTCACCGGCGACCGCGCCGGTGTTCGTGACCCGCACCGACACCCGCAGCGCCCCGTCGGCCGGCACCTCGGCCGGCACGGTCAGGTCGGTGTACGCGAACGTGGTGTAGGACAGCCCGTGACCGAACGGCGCCACCGGCGTCGCCGGCAGGTTGGTGCCGTTCGTGCCCGCCCCCAGCTCCGGGTGCAGGTACGAGTACGGCTGCGCGCCGGCCGAGCCGGGCAGGGTGACCGGCAGCCGGCCGGACGGGTTGACCCGCCCGGAGAGCACACCCGCGATCGCCCCGGCGCCCTCCTCGCCCGGGAAGAACGTCTGCAGCACCGCCGCGCACCGGGTCAGCGCCCAGCCCAGCGCGTACGGCCGGCCGGTCAGCAGCACCAGGACGACCGGGGTGCCGGTGTCCAGCACCGCCTCGACGAGCTGGCGCTGCACGCCGGGCAGCTCCAGGTCGTCCCGGTCGCAGCCCTCCCCGACCGTGCCGCGGCCGAACAGGCTGGCGTGGTCGCCGACCACGAGGACCGCCACGTCGGCGGCGGACGCGACGGCGACCGCCTCGTCGAAGCCGGACCGGTCCGCCGAGTCCACCTCGCAGCCGGCCGCGAAGGTGACCCGGTCGGCGCCGAACTCGGCGCGCACCGCCTCCAGGACGGTCGGCACCTCGAAGCCGGTCTCCACGCCCGGGTGATGGGCCAGCACGTGGTTGAGGAAGGAATAGCAGCCGAACAACGCGCCCTGCCGGTCGGCGTTCGGGCCGACCACCGCCACCCGGCGGCCCGCCGGCAGCGGGAGCACGCCCTCGTTGGCGACCAGGACGATCGACTCCTCGGCGAGCCGGCGCGCGATCGACCGGTGCTCCGGCGAGTCGAGGTCCACGGCACCCGGCGGCTCGTCGGCGAACGTGGCGTCGAGCAGCCCGAGTTCCTGCTTCTGGCGCAGCACGCGCAACACCGCCCGGTCGACCAGCGCCTCGTCGACAGTGCCGGCCCGCACCGACTCGGTCAGCGTCAGGAAGGCGTCGCCGGTGGGCAACTCGATGTCCAGGCCCGCGGCCAGCGCCTGCGCCGCCGCGTCCGCGTGGTCGGCCGCGACGTGGTGCAGCAGGTTGAGGAAGGCGACGCCGTAGTAGTCGGCCACCACGGTGCCGTCGAACCCCCACCGGTCCCGCAGCAGGTCGGTGAGCATGGTCGGGTCGGCGGCGACCGGCACGCCGTCGATCTCGGCGTACGAGTGCATGACGCTGCGCGCGTCGCCGTCGCGGATCGCCATCTCGAACGGCGGCAGCAGCACGTCGGCGAGTTCCCGGGGACCGGCGTGCACCGGGCCGAAGTTGCGCCCGGCCCGCGAGGCGGAGTAGCCGGCGAAGTGCTTCAGCGTCGCGAGCACGCCCTGCGACTGCAGTCCCCGCACGTACGAGGTGCCGATGGTGCCCACGAGGTACGGATCCTCGGCGATGCACTCGTCGACCCGGCCCCAGCGCGGGTCCCGGATCACGTCCAGCACCGGGGACAGTCCCTGGTGGATGCCGAGCGCGCGCATCGAGGCCCCGATCGCCGCCGCCATCTCGGTGACCAGCTCGGGGTCGAACGCGGCGCCCCAGGCAAGCGGCGTCGGGAAGGTGGCCGCCTTCCAGGCCGACAGGCCGGTCAGGCACTCCTCGTGCACGATGGCCGGGATGCCCAGCCGGGTACCGGTCACCAGGTCCCGCTGGAACTTCCACAGCCAGGCCGCGCGGGCCGCGGAATCGACCGGGCGGGTGCCGTAGGGACGGGTGAGGTGACCCAGCCCGTGCCGGGCGAAGTCTTCGAGCCGGCCGCTGTCGGCGAACTCGCCCTGCAGGGGCGCGACCGCCTCACCGTCCTCCTTCTCCCAGAACCCGACGAGCTGCGCGATCTTCTCCTCGGTCGTCATGCGAGCGAGCAGTTCCCGTACGCGCGTCTCGGCGTCGTGCCCGTCCGACCGGTCGTGGTCCGAATCTGCCTGGGCCGGTACCGGCCCGTCCACCACCGCGTGGACCCCTGTCATGGTGTGCCTTTCCATTGGTTGTGCTGGTGCTGCTGCCGCTCAGCCCTTGACCGCGCCCTGGAGCCCGCCCACGATCTGCTTCTCCGCGAGGGTGAAGAACAGCAGCGCCGGCAGCATCGCCAGTGAGGTGAAGGCGAGGACGCCCGCGGTGTCGGTGGTGTACTGGCTGGAGAAGTTCTGCACGCCCAGCGGCAGGGTGTGCAGGTTGACGTCCCCGAGGACGAGCAGCGGCAGGAGGAACGCGTTCCAGCTCGCCACGAACGCGAGGATACCGACGGTGACGATCGCGGGCCGCGACAGCGGCAGCACGATCCGCCAGAGGAAGCCGAGCCGGCCGGCGCCGTCGATGGCGGCCGCGTCCTCCAGCTCCCGCGGGATGGCCGACAGGAACGGCCGCAGGATGACGATCGTCAGCGGCAGCGAGAAGGCGACCTGCGGAAGGATCACCGCGTAGTAGGAGTTGATCAGGCTCAGGTCACGCAGCAGGAGGTACAGCGGCAGGATCGCCGCGCCGGCCGGGAAGAGCAGACCGAGCGTGAAGAACGTGTAGAGCCATTCACGCCCCCGGAACGAGTACCGGGCGAGCACGAACGCGGCGGCCATGCCGAGCACCACCACGCCGAGCGTGGTGCCCAGAGCGATCACCGCGCTGTTGAACGCCTGCCGCCAGAAGTCGCTCTGCGTGAGCACCCGGTAGTAGTTGTCCCAGACCCACGGGTCGGGCAGGCCGGCCGGGTCGTTCACGATCTGCGGCGTGGTCCGGAAGCCACCGACGATGACGTACACGACGGGGGCGATCGACACGGCCGCGACCGCGAGCGCGATCGCGTACGTCAGCGGCGAGCTCCACTGCACCGGACGGCGCCCGGGCGAAGGGGCGGGTACGGAGTTCACGGCCACTGTCACTTCCCCTTCCGGGTGATGGCGCCCTCGATGTCACGGCTGAGCAGGAACCGCTGGAACAGCAGCGCCGCGACGAACGAGATGGCGAACAGGATCACGGCGACCGCGTTGCCGTAGCCCCACAGCCGGGCGAAGAAGCCGTTGTCCACCATGTACGTCGCCATGGTGGCCGAGGCGCCGAGCGACCGCACCGCGGGCACGGAGGTCACCCAGACCATGTCGAAGACCTGCAACGAGCCGATCATCGACAGGAACATCCAGATCCGGATGGTCGGGCCGAGCAGTGGCAACGTGACGTGACGCTGGATCTGCCACCAGCTCGCGCCGTCGATCTCGGCGGCCTCGTTCAGCTCGGGCGGCACGTTCGACAGGCCGGCGAGCAGCAGGATGATGGCGAAGCCGACGTACTTCCAGGTGAGCACGAACAGCAGGGTCCAGATGACCACGTCGAGGTCGGCCAGCCACGCCTGCACCAGCCCGCCCAGCCCGACCGACCGCAGCAGCGCGTCGAGCGTGCCGCCGTCGGTCAGGATCAGCTTCCACATGATGCCGACGGTGACCTCGGCGAGCACGTACGGCACGAAGACCAGCAGGCGGAACGCGGAGCGCCCGCGGAAGCGGCGGTTGAGCAGCAGGGCGATGCCGAGCGCGACGGGCCCCTGGATGAGCAGCGACCCGAAGACGATGATGGCGTTGTTGCGCAGCGCGTCGAGGAAGATCGGGTCCTGGAACGCGAGCGTGTAGTTACGGAAGCCGACGTACTCGGTGGGCGGGCCGACCCCGCGCCAGCGGAACAGGCTGTAGTAGAACGCGAAGCCCATCGGCACCAGCACGAACAGCACGTAGATGAGGACCGCCGGCGTCGTCAGGCCGACGATCTCGTACCACTTGCGGCGGGTCTCGGCGCGGCGTGAGGCGGCTCGTGCGCCGGGCCGGAGGCCCGCCGGCGGCGCGAGAGCGCCGTCGGCGGGCGTACGGGTCTGCGATGCGGACGTCACTTGCTTGCGGCCGCCTTCATGGCCGAGACGACCTTCTCAGGTGTCCCGTTGCCGGCGAAGATCGCGACGATCGCGTCGTTCATCGCGGTGCCGACGGTGCTGCCGAAGGCCGTGTCCAGCCAGAGCTGCACGTAGGTGGCCGAGGAGGTGGCCTCCAGGATGGACTTCAGCGCCGGGTCGGTGACGCCGTCGGCAGCACCCTTGGCGACCGGCAGGCCGGTGCCGGTGGCGGCGTAGCCCTTCTGCACCTCGGGGCTGACGATGTACTTGAGGAACTCGACGCACTCGGCCGGGGCGTTCTTCGAGCAGGCGAAGCCGTCGCCGCCGCCGAGGGCCGCCTTCGGGTCACCGGCGGAGCCGGAGATCGCCGGCACCGGGAACCAGCCCAGGAACTTGCCCAGGGCCGCCTTGTCCGTGGCGACGGTGTCCAGGGTGCCACGGTTCCAGTCGCCCATCAGTTCCATCGCGGCCTTGCCGTTGGCGAGCAGACCGTTGGCGCTGGTCGGGTCGTTCTGGCCCGGCGTGGCGATGAAGTTGTTCTGGAACGGCTTGGTGTCGATGAAGCTCTTCAGGTCCTGGCCGGCCTTGACGAAACACGGGTCGTCGAAGGTCCGGTCCTTGGTCGCCTTCTTCAGCGTGTCGACCGAGCAGGCCCGCAGCGCGAAGTTGTACCACCAGTGCGCGGCCGGCCACTTGTCCCCGGCGCCCAGGGCGATCGGGATGACGTTGATGGCCTTGAGCTTGGTGACCGCGGCGTTGAGTTCCTCGAAGGTGGTCGGCGGCGCCGTGATGCCCGCCTTCGCGAACATGTCCTTGTTGTACCAGATGCCTTCGATGCCCATCCGGAACGGCAGGCCGTACTGCTTGCCCTCCACCTGCCAGATCTCGGAGGCGCTGCCGATGTCGGCGACCTCGCTCTTCACCTGGTCGGTGATGTCCTTGAGGTAGTCGGCCTCGACCTGCTCGCGCATCTCGCCGCCACCCCACGCCTGGAAGATGTCCGGCGGGTCGTTGCTCAGCAGCGCGGCGGGCAGCCGGGTGCGCTGGAGCTGGTTCGTCTCGATCGCCTCGATCTCGATCTTGACGGTCGGGTGGGCCGCGGAGAAGTCCTTGGCGACCTTCTCCCAGTACGTCTTGCCGGGCCCGTCCTGCGAGGCGTTGTGCCACCAGGTCAGCGTCACCGGGTTCTTGTACAGCTCGCTCTCGGCGGCCTTGTCGTCGTCGCCACCTCCACTGCACGCGGAGGCCAGCAGAGCGCTTGTCACAAACAGTGCCAGGACGGCGCCAGCACGGCGCTTCATCGCCATAGATGTCTCCTCGACCACTTAGTCGGGTTACCTGCCGGGGAGTTTTACAGGGCCGTAACGTGAAGTCAATCGGTATCGATAACGTTTTCGAAAACGTCTTCGATCACCCTGGGAAGGCCCTCTATCATCGTCGGCGTGGTGTTCCCGCAGCGCGTCAAGATGTCAGACGTGGCCCGCACAGCCGGCGTCTCGGTGGCAACCGTATCGAAAGTTGTCAATGGTCGGTACGGCGTCGCACAGGCCACCGTCGAGCGCGTCCAGCAGGTCATCCACGAACTCGGATACGAGGCCAGCCTGGGGGCGCAGAGCCTGCGCAGCCACCGGACGAACGTGCTGGGCATCCTGGTCGCCGAGTTCGAGCCGTTCTCCACCGAGCTGCTCAAGGGCGCCTCCCGCGAGGTCGCCGGCAGCGGCTACCAACTGCTCGCCTACTCCAGCGGGGACGGCAAGGGCGCGGCCATAGGGTGGGAGCGGCGCTCGCTGGCACGCCTGTCCGGCACGCTCATCGACGGCGCGGTGATCGTGACGCCGACGGTGGTCGAGACCAAGCACGGTTTCCACGTGGTGGCCGTCGACCCGCACACCGGCCCGTCCGGCCTGCCCACTGTCGACTCCGACAACTTCGCCGGCGCGGTGCTGGCCACCGACTACCTGCTGTCGCTCGGGCACCGCCGGATCGCGCACATCAGCGGCCGTCCCGACCTGGAGTCGGCCCGCCTGCGCGAGGCCGGGTTCCGCAAGGCGATGGCCGACGCGGGCACGCCGGTGGACGAGCGGCTGGTGCGGGTGGGCGGCTTCCGCACCGAGAGCGCCGCCAGCACGGCCGCCGAACTGCTCGCCCTCCCCGACCGGCCGACCGCGATCTTCGCCGGCAACGACCTCTCCGCCATCTCCACCGTGGACGTCGCCCGCGACCTCGGCCTGCGCGTACCGGACGACCTGTCGGTCATCGGCTTCGACAACATCCCCGAGTCGGCGCTGGTCGACCCGCCGCTCACCACGATCCGGCAGCCGCTGCAACGCATGGGCGCCGAGTCACTGCGCCTGCTGATCGACCTGATCGCCGGCGCCGAGCGGGAGACCCACATCCAGCTCCCCACCGAGCTGGTCGTGCGGGCCTCCTGCGCGCCCCTGCGCTGAGACGCCCCGCTCCTACCCGAACGGCGATTGACGGGCGGCTATCGAGGTCCGTAAGGTTTCGGGCTACTTCCGGAAGACGCCCCGGAAGTTTCGGAAGCCGCACCGCCCGCCCGGGCACCCGCCGCTCCGTTCCACGTCGCGGCGGCCCCGGCACCGCCACCGCCGGCCCTCGGGCCGAGCGCACCTGCCCGGAAGGAACGAGATGAAGCTGAGACGCTGGCTCGCCGCCGGCGCGGTCGCCGTCGTGACCGCCACCGCCCTCAACGTCGTCCCCGCGACGGCGGGACGCCCGTACGACCCGGCCGCGCAGAGCCTGCGCGAGCTGGCCAAGCGCCACGGCCTGTACGTGGGCACCGCAGTGGACATGGCGGCCCTCAACGACGCCGCCGAGCCGCGGTACCGCGAGCTGGCCGCGTCCGAGTTCTCCACCGTCACCGCCGAGAACGTGATGAAGTGGGAGAGCCTGGAGCCCACCCGCGGCACCTACAACTGGGGTCCGGCCGACGAGCTGATCGAGTTCGCCCGCAAGAACAACCAGCGGGTCCGGGGCCACGTGCTGGTCTGGCACAACCAGCTGCCGGCGTGGCTGACCAGCGGCGTCGCGGACGGCTCGATCAGCAAGGCCGAGCTGCGCCAGATCCTGCGCAACCACATCACCGCGGTGGTCACCCACTTCAAGGGCAAGATCTGGCAGTGGGACGTGGTGAACGAGGCGGTCAGCGACCCCTGGGACACCCCGTCCACCCTGCACTACAAGGGGTTCTGGGCGCAGAACCTCGGGCCCGGCTACCTCGCCGACGCGTTCCGCTGGGCCCGCGCCGCCGACCCGAAGGCGCTGCTGTTCTACAACGACTACAACATCGAGGCGTTCGGCTCCGGCAACCCGGCCGACGACAAGACGCAGTTCGTCTACAACATGGTCCGTGACCTGCGGGCCAAGGGCGTGCCGATCGACGGCGTGGGCGCGCAGGGCCACCTGGGCACCCAGTACGGCAACTTCAGCACGCTCCAGGTGGTCGCGGCCCTGCGCAAGTTCGCCGGGCTCGGGCTGGCCACGGCGCTCACCGAGGTGGACGTGCGCAGCCAGATCACCGACGGGGTGGAGGCCGGCGACTCCGCCGAGATCAACCCGCGCCTGCAGGCGTCCGCGGCGGGCTTCAGCGTGCTGATGCAGGCGTGCCTGGCCGAGCGGCACTGCCTGTCGTTCACGCTCTGGGGCTTCACCGACAAGCACTCCTGGGTGCCCGGCGCGTTCTCCGACCCGCCGGAGGGCCTGGCCACCGTGTACGACGAGAACTACCAGCCCAAGCTCGCCTACCACGAGCTCAAGGCAGACCTGATGTTCTCCGGTCCGCCCTACGTGCTGCCGCGCATCCCGCAGCACCCGCGCCGCTGACTGTCGCGCGCAGGGGCCGGCCTTCGGGCCGGCCCCTGCGTCGCGGTGCGCCACGGGATCACGCTCACGCCGCCCGGCGGCGGCCCAGTTCCGACTCCAGCCGTCCGATGAGCGTCTTGCGGGCCTTGCCACGCCGTTCCCGGCGCAGCGCCGCGTCGAGCTGACGGGTGTCGAGGTCGCGCACGAGCTTGACCGCCTCGGTCACCGGCAGCTCGGTCATCTGCTCCGCGGCGGTGGCGTCCCGGCGGGCCCGCTTCGCCGGGCCGGTGTTCGGCACGTACTGGCGGCCGGAGCGCGACGCGCGGCGCTTGCGCGTGTCGGTGTCGCGCCGCTGCTCCTCCGACAGCTCCTTCCACGCCTGTTCGGGCAGGTAACGACGGGTCTCGCCGCCGTTGCGGGCGCGCGTGTCACCGCTGCGGGTCTGCCACTTCTCGCCGCCCCAGCGCTGCAGCGAGCGCTGCCGTGCGTCCTTCGGTCCCTCGAATCCCCCGCCGGCCTTCTTGTACTCGTTCGTCAGCAGCTGCGACTTGCGGGCCGACCACTGCCCCGGTCGTCCGCCCTTGTCGGAGGCGCGGATCTCGGCCTTGAGGCGCTCGCGCAGTTCCGGCTCGGTGTACTTCGCCATGACGCAGCGTTACCCGCGCCGGCGGCGGCCATGCCGGTCAGCCGGGTCCCGGCCGGTAGACCAGATCCATCGTGTCGGTGCGGCCGGACCAGTCCAGCCTCAGCCGCCAGCACCCGGCGGCCGGCAGGTCGACGATGGACGGCCCGGGCCCGCCGTCCACCTCGCGGACGACCGGGGCGCCCGTCCCGTCCCGGGTCGCGGTGATCACCAGAGGCGTCCGCGGCGCCGGCTCGGAGCGGCCTTCCTCGGGACGCGGCACCCAGAGGATCTTGTTGTTCGCACCGTCGCCCCGGGCGTGCACGAGCGGGTACGCGAACAGGATCGCCACGATGTGGCCCCGGGCGCCGAAGACGTGCCGCATCCGGGTGTCGCCGGTGAACCCGGCGTCCGCCCAGTCCGGCAACCGGCCGGTCTCCACCCGTTCGGCGCAGGCCGCCGGCGCGGCCGGCTCGGTGGCCGCCGGCGCCGAGGTCACCGGCGCTCCGGCCGGGACCGTGGCCGGACCGGAGCACCCGGCCAGCAGCAGGACCGGCACCAGCAGGACTCTTCTCGCAACGAACATCGCGGCCTCCCCGTCGACGGCTCTCGTCAACAGGACACCGGCCGGGGCCGCCGGGTTCCCGTCGCTCACCGGAGCGAGGCCGCGACGTCCAGCGCCTGCTCGCGGGTGAGGTCGCCCTCCAGCCGGTAACTCAGCCCGCCCTGCTCCCAGATGAGCGTGGCCGCGGACAACCGCGCGGTGGCGACCCGTTCCGTGCCCGACCGGTCCACGTACGCCAGCGCGTGCGGACCGCCGACCCAGATCGCGAACTCGCCACCGACCTGGGTGAGCGTCACGTCCGCGCCGAGGGACCGCTTGTGGAACACGATGTCGAGCGAGCCGTCGAAGGCGTCCAGCCGTACCGTGCCGCCCCGGTAGAGCAGGCTGACCACCCGGTGGCCGCCGGCGCCGTCCGGGTCGGCCACCAGCACCCGTTCCGGCGCGCCCAGGCGGGACGGCACCCGGATCGGGAAGCGGACCTGGCGTTGCGCCTCGGCGAGGGCGACGTGCCGCTGCGCGGGCAGTGGCGAGGGCGTGCCGGTCGGCGGCGGGGCGGGCGCGGAGTCGATGACCACGCCGGAGAACCGCAGCAGCCCGGTCACCGCGTCGGCGAGCGCGGCGCGGCCCGGCGGCAGCGCCACCACGAGCAGCGCGGCGAGCACGGTGGCCAGCACGTACCGCCGACGGCGGCGCGGCGCGGGCGCGTCGAGCCGGGCGCGGACCCGCGCGGTGACGTCGGGCGTACGCGCCGGCTCCAGCCAGCCGGTCAGGTCACGCAGCTCCCGCTCCAGGTCATCCACGGTGCGCCACCTCCCGGTCCAGCAGGGCACGCAGCTTCGCCAGCGCCCGGTGGGTCCGCGACTTCACGGTGCCCCGGGGCAGCCCCAGCACCGTGGCCGTCTCGTCCTCGCCGAGGTCCAGCAGGTAGCGGCAGACGATCGCCTCGCGGTCGCGTACGGGCAGCAGCCGCAGCGCTCCGACCAGCGCGGCCCGGCGCTCGGCCGCCAGCACCGCGTCGAGCCCGTCGTCGGCGCCGCCGGCCACGACCGGTTCCGCCGCCGCCGCGCGCAGCGTCAGCCCGTCGCGCCGGCTGCGCGTCCGGTGCAGGTTCCGGGTCTCGTTGGCGACGATCGCGAGCAGCCAGGACCGGAACGACGCCTCGGCCCGGTAGCGGGACAGTTTCCGGTACGCCTTCACGAACGCCTCCTGGACCACGTCCTCGGCGTCCGGACCGGCGCCCAGCAGCACCGCCGTCCGGTACGCGGACGCGGTGTGCCGGGCGACCAGGGCGTCGTACGCCTCCCGGTCGCCGGCGCGTACGCGGGTGACGAGGTCGTCGTCGTCCAGGGCAGCCTCCGCCGTCGGTCCGCTTCCATGACACCGCCCGGGGCGGCCGGGTTCCATCAGGCGTTTGACCGGTGACCGTGCCGGAAAGAGTGGCGGGATGAGCTGGGCGAGAAGAGCCGTACCCGCAGCCGTCGCCGCCGTCGCCGCGCTGGCGGCGCGGGACCTGCTGCAACGCGACCACGCGCTGCGCCGCAACTTCCCGGTGCTGGGCCGGGCCCGGTACCTGATCGAGTCGATCGGACCGGAGCTGCGGCAGTACATCGTGGCCGGCAACGACGAGGAGCGGCCCTTCACCCGCGACCAGCGGCGCTGGGTGTACGCCTCGGCCAAGCAGGAGAACAACTACTTCGGGTTCGGCACCGACAACGACATCGAGCACACCTCCGGCTATCCGATCATCAAGCACCGCACGTTCGGCCGGGCGGTGCCGCCGTCGGCGCCGACCGCCGGGCACGACGTGACGCTGCCCTGCGCCAAGGTGCTCGGGGCGGCGCGCGGCCGGGCGCGGGCGTTCCGCCCGGAGTCGGTGGTGAACGTCTCCGGGATGAGCTTCGGCTCGCTGTCCGCCAACGCGGTGGAGGCGCTCAACCGGGGCGCGGCGCTGGCCGGCTGTCTGCAGAACACCGGCGAGGGCGGGCTGTCGCCGTACCACCGCATGGGCGGTGAGCTGGTCTTCCAGCTCGGCACCGCGTACTTCGGCTGCCGCGACGAGCAGGGCCGGTTCAGCCTGCCGCGGCTCAAGGACCTGGTGGCGTCGGCGCCGGTACGCGCGCTGGAGATCAAGCTCAGCCAGGGCGCCAAGCCGAGCCTCGGCGGCCTGCTGCCGGCGGCGAAGGTCTCCGCCGAGATCGCCGCCACCCGGGGCGTCCCGGCCGGTCAGGACTGCGTCAGCCCGTCCCGGCACGCCGAGTTCTCCGACTGCGACAGCCTGCTCGACTGGGTGGAGCTGCTCGCCGCCGAGACCGGCCTGCCGGTCGGCATCAAGTCCGCCGTCGGCGACCTCGGGTTCTGGGAGGATCTGGCCACGCTGATGCGCGACACCGGGCGCGGCGTGGACTTCGTGACCGTCGACGGGGGCGAGGGCGGCACCGGGGCGGCGCCGCTGATCTTCAGCGACTCGGTCTCGCTGCCGTTCCAGCAGGGCTTCTCCCGGGTCTACCGCACGTTCGCCGAACGCGACCTGCACGAGAAGGTGGTGTTCGTCGGCGCCGGCAAGCTCGGCCTGCCCGACAACGCCGTGGTGGCGTTCGCGCTCGGCGCCGACATGGTCAACGTCGGGCGGGAGGCGATGCTGGCGATCGGCTGCATCCAGGCGCAGAAGTGCCACACCGACACCTGCCCGACCGGCGTCGCCACGCAGAACGCGTGGCTGGCCCGGGGTCTGGACCCGGCCCGCAAGTCGGTGCGGGCCGCGAACTACATCCGTACGCTGCGCCGCGACCTGGTCAAGGTGGCCGAGGCGTGCGGCGTCGAGCATCCCGGGCTGATCGGCACCGATGCGGTGGAGATCCTCGACGGCCGCACCTCGTCGATCCCGCTGGACCGGGCGTTCGGCTACCGGCCGGAGTGGGGGATGCCGTCGGCAGCGGACCGGGCGGAGATCGTGCGGCTGATGACCGCCGAGGCGCCGCAGGGCGGCAGCGCGCCGCCCTCCCCCACCGCCGTCGGCTAGCCGGTTCCCTCGCCGGTGCGGTGCCGCCCCCGGCGGCGCGGCGGGCGCGGGCGGAGCACGATCGGCGCCACCACCAGGACCGCCGCCGCGCCGAGCAGTCCCCAGGGGTGGCGGCTGGTCTCGACCACGAAGGCGACCGGCCGTTCCGGCAGGTCGACGCGGCCGTGGAGTTCGTGTGCCCCGAGCACGGCGACGTCCACCGGCACCGGGATCTCGTACGTCCGGACCTGCCCGGCGCCGATGGTGCCCAGGGGCGGGGCGGCGACGATGGTGTGCGCCCGTCCGGGCCGGCCGAGCAGCAGCGTGAACGGCGGGTCGACCACGTCGGCCGGGCCGGGGTTGCGCAGCGCGACGCGTACGGTGAGCGTCTCGGGCAGCCCGAACCATTCCCGTAGCGGGCGGCGGCCGGCGACGCGCAGCTCGTCGAGGTGCAGTCGCGGCGTGGCGGCCGCCGCGGGCGCCGGGGCGGCGGTCACGCCCCGGACCGGCAGCGCGGCGGTGGCCTGGACGGCGCCGGTCAGCGCATGCGCGCGCAGCACGCAGGGACAGGCGACCGGCGGTGCCGCCAGCGCGATCGGCGCCGCCGTCGTGCCCGCCGGCACCTGGACGGTGGTGGCCTGCTCGTTGGCGCAGTCGAGCGCGCCCCGGCGGGCGTCGTTACCGCAGACCGTGAGGTGGACCGGGCCGGCCGGCCAGCCGCGCAGCGTGACGGTGACCCGCTGCCCGACAGTCAGCGTGCCGGACGGCACGACGACAGCGGGCCGCGGCGGCGCGGAGGCCGCAGTGGACGACGGCGCGGGCGGGGCGGAGACGGCGGCGCCGTCCGGGGCGGACGGCGGTGCCGGGACCGGCACGGCCAGCGCGAGGATCGCGGCGGCGGCCGGCAGGACCGGGGTCACCGGGCACCGGTCGCCGTGCCGCCCGCCGGGGGTTCGGCCGTTCCCGCGACGGGGGCCCGGGACGCATCCGCCGGCCCGCCGGGAGCGGCCGAGGGCTCGGACACCGACGCCGGCCCGGCGGGTGCAACCGTCGCCGGAGGCTCGGACACCGGCGCCGGCCCGGGCGTGGTGGAGGGCGCGGCCGAGGTGGGGCGGCGTCGACGACGGCGCAGGTGGAGGAGCCAGGCTCCCGCGGCCGCCGGAGCGGCGATCAGCAGCCAGGGCGGCGCCCACACGCTCGCGGTGCGCCGCACCGGGGGCAGCGCGGTGTCGACGGTGGTGGGTGCGAGGTCCACTGTCGCGGTCAGCCGCAGCGCGGGCGGCACCCTGGTGACCCGCTCGGTGACGGTGAACTCGGCGCCGGGCAGCAGCTCCGGCAGGTCGACCGGGCTGGTCCGGGACAGCGTCCAGCCACCCGGGCCGTCGACGACCACCGCGCCGGTGCCGCCGACGCGGACGTTGCCGCTGTTGCGGATCCGGTAGGTGACCGTGAGGTCGGCGCGTCCGATCGGGTTGAGCGGGGTGTCGTAGTCGACGCGTACCGTTTCGACGGTCACGGCGGGGCGGACCTCGCCGGCCACGCGGAGGTAGACCCGGGCGGCGATCCGCTGGTCGAGGCGGACCCGCTGCCCGTCGGCGGTGACGCCGTCCTGGGCGACCGCGGCGATCACGCCACCGGTGTGGTCGCCCGGCGTGGCGTCGCGCGGCACGGTGAGGCGGAACGGGATGTCCGCGCGCCGGCCGGGCTGGACGGTCCAGTTCCGCCGCTCGACGCCGATCCAGGCGCCGACGTCGGTGGCGGCCCGGTCGGAGGGCAGCAGCGCGAAGGCGCCGTCGGTGGTGGTGTACGCGTCGGTGCCGTACACCGCGAAGGTGAGCGGCCGGTCACCGAGGTTGGTCACCCCGACGTGGTCGGTGATCGTGGCGCCCGGCGCCAGGTCGTAGGTGAAGTAGTTGCGCCCGGTCGGCCCGCCGGGCCCGGACGGCTGGACCGCCCAGCGGGCGGCGCCGGGGTCGGCGGACGGCGCCGGCCGGGGGGCCGCCTCGCCGCGCGACGGTGACCCGAGCAGCACCGCGAGCAGCACGGCGGCGAGCGCGGCGCCGATCCGGGCGACCGGGATGCGGGTGGAGGGCGTGAGGAGGGGCATACCGTGCTCCGCTGCGAGGTGGTCGCCGGGCAGACGCCGCTGGTGGGGCGCGGGCACGTCGCCCGTGCCCCACCAGGGCCGACCCGGTCGGTGAATCAGGAGAGGGTCAGGGTGAGCGTGGCGACGTAGTCGCCCGCCGCGGCGGACGCCGGCACACCGAGGTTGAGCTCGGCGCCGCAGGCGAAGACGCCGTTGCTGGTCCCGGCGCCGGCCGTGCACAACGCTCGGGCCTCGCCGAGACCGGCGCCGGGAGCGGCCACCGCACCCGGGGTGACGGCGCCGGTGGTGCCGCCCAGCGGGTCGTCCACCACGTTCGCGGTCGGCGCCCAGCCGAGGTAGTTCCCGGCGATGACGCCACCGGCGGCGGAGGTGAAGTCGGACACCTGTCCGACCAGGCTCCAGCCGGTGCCGGCACCGCGCAGGTCGGCCACCGTGGCGGTGTTCAGCGGCGCCCGGGCGTACTCGCCCTTGCCGACCGGCGGCAGGGCGACGTTCGCGCCGGCCACGCTCAGGCTGAGCGGGCCGCCGGTCACCGTGCTGGTGATCCGCTGCTGGGCCGAGTTCCCACCCGCGCCGGTACGGGTGAAGGTGATCGGCGTGAACGTGTCCTGGCGGCGGTCGGCCGAGCCGCGGGCGGCGAAGGTGATGACGTAGCACTGCACCTCGGTGCAGTCCACCTCGTCGCCGTTGCGGTCGGTGTAGACGGCGCTGATCGGCAGCGTCGTGGTGAAGCTGCCGTCGGCGGCCATCCGGTCCCGGGCGTCGGTCGGCTCGTTGGTCTTGTTGACCCACTTGGTGACCTGGAGGACGCCGGCGTTGGCCCAGTGCTCGTCGACCTTCGGTCCGAACGAGACGTAGATGCCGGCCCCGTTGTTGAAGTCCGGGTCGAAGCCGGTGCCGCGTACGGTGACAGTCGCGCCGGCGGGGTCGAGGCCCTGGGCCGGGTCGACGGTCACCGCCGGGGTCGCGGGCGCGGTGCCGCCTGCCGTGGTGAACGTGAACGACACCGGGTCCAGCGCCTCACCGGCGGCGTAGAAGCCGTTGAACGCGCCGGCTCCCACGCTGGTGAGCGCCGCGGCGAGGTTGCTGCCGGTCACCGTGTTGCCGCTGGTGGCGGGAGCGCCGGTGAGGGTGGCGATGGTGGCCTGCTTCACCGAGACCGGCTCGGTCATCGTGGTGGCCAGGTCGACGTCCGCCTTCAGCGAGGCGGTGCCGCCGGAGACGGCGACAGTCGGGTTGGCCAGCGTGATGGTCAGCAGGTGCGCCGGGTACGAGAACACCACGGTGCCGCCGTACGTGGCGTTCGTCGTACCGGTGGCGGCGTCGTGCGTGCCGCCGGTCGACGGGAACGTGAACGTGCCGTCGGCGTTGACGGTGGCGCCGTTGCTGACAGCGATCGGCGGGTCCCCGTTGCCGGCCTTGACGTAGTTGCGGAAGCTGGCCTTGAAACCCCAGGTCAGGCTGCCGCTTGCGATCTCGGCCTCGGCCGCCGAGGCGGGTCCGGCGCCCACGAGCGCACTCGACACGCCGAGGGCGAGCACCGCCGCCCAGCGCATCGACCGGAGGGCTCCGGCTCTGGATCTGAACATGCTGTTCCTCTCGGAGGGGAAGCGAAGGCATTAGGTTAGGCAAACCTAAGATGATCGGGTGATCCACGAAGCGTCCCAAGATCTTCAGCCGAACGGACCCCTTGCCACCCGCGCGTTCGCCACTTAGGTTAGCCAAACCTAAGTATCCGCTCGGCCGGCACGTCCGGCCGGACCTGTCGTGTGAGGAGCCCGATGCGAGCACGGCGCCGCACCATCTGGACCACCGTTCTGCTCACCGCCGCCGTCGTCGCCACGCCCGCGCCGGCCCACGCCGGCACCGCCACCGGCAGCGGCGGCCAGAAGCTCACCGTCACCCCGAGCACCGGCCTGAGCCGCTCCGGCGCCACCGTGTCCGTCTCCGGGCGCGGCTACGACGTCGACAAGGGCATCTACGTCGCGTACTGCGTCGACAACGGACCGGGCGTGGCGGCGACCCCGTGCGGCGGCGGCGCCGACACCACCGGCAGCCTCGGCGCCTCGCAGTGGATCTCGTCGAACCCGCCCGCCTACGCCGAGGGCCTGCCCGAGCCGTACGGCCCCGGCGGCTCCTTTTCGGTGACGGTCAAGGTGACCCCCACCATCGGCGACGTCGACTGCACCGTCCGGCGGTGCGCGGTCGTCACCCGCGCCGACCACACCCGGGCCTCCGACCGGTCCCAGGACGTACGGGTGCCGGTCACGTTCGCCGCCGGCGCCACGAGCGCCCCGCCGAAGGCCGGCCCGGCGCCGAAGGCGACCACGCCCGCCGCCACGCCCCGGACCACCACCGGACAGGACGCGCCGGCCCCGGCCGCCTCCGGCAACCCGCCGGCCGCAGCGGGGGCGGCAGGGGTGACGGGCGCCGCGCCCGGGGCCGGGGCGCCGTCGCAGGCCGCGGCCTCCGACCTCCACGTCACGCGGGTCAGCGACACCTCCGGGGCCGGACGCGGATGGACCGTCGGGGTGGTGGCCGCCGCGCTGGCCCTGGTCGTCCTGCTCGGCCTCGGCCGTTGGCGGCGCCGTCGCGGTGCCGGCCGGTGAGCCGCCCGCACCGGCGACCGGGCCGGGGACCACTCGTCGCGCTGCTCGCGGTGACCCTGGCGGCGACCGGCTGCGCCGCGCCGGGCCGATCGGGTACGCCGTCCGCCGCCGGCTGCGGCCCGGTCACCGCGACAGTGGACGACGCCGACGTCGAGCCGGTCCGCCCGGCGCCCACGCCCGCGCTGCCGGCCACCGTACGCTCCGGCGACGGCACGACGGTGACCGTCGACGACGTCAGCCGCATCCTCCCGGTGAACCTGCACGGCTCGATCGCCGAGATCGTCTTCGGCCTCGGCCTGGGCGGCAACGTCATCGGGCGGGACACCTCGACCACGTTCCCCGCCGCCGCGCACCTGCCGGTGGTCACCCCGGGCGGGCACGACCTCTCCGCCGAGGCGGTGCTCGACCTCGACCCCAGCGTCGTGCTCGTCGACGACGGCGTCGGGCCGCCCGAGGTGCTGCGCCAGCTCCGCGCCGCCGGCATCCCGGTCGTGCGGGTACCTGCCGAGCCGACGCTCGACGGCGTACCGGCGCACATCCGCGCGATCGCGGCGGCGCTCGGCGTGCCCGAGGCCGGAGAACGGCTGGTGAGCCGCGTGCGGAGCGAGATCGCCGAGGCCCGGCGTACCGCCCCGGCGGGCCGCGCGCCACGGATCGCGTTCCTCTACCTGCGCGGCACCGCCGGGGTCTACCTGATCGGCGGCCGGGGCGCCGGGTCCGACGCGATGATCGAGGCGGTCGGCGGCGTCGACGCCGGCAGCGCCGCCGGGCTGTCCAAGTTCCGTCCGCTGACCAGCGAGGGCCTCATCAACGCCGCGCCCGACGTGATCCTGGTGATGAGCGCCGGGCTCGCCTCCGTCGGCGGCGTCGACGGCCTGGTGAAGCTGCCCGGCGTGGCGCAGACGCCGGCCGGGGCGAACCGGCGCGTCGTCGACATGGCCGACGGCACGCTGCTCACCTTCGGCGTCCGCTCCGGCCGGGTCGTCCAGGCCCTGGCCCGCGCCGTCCACTCGTGCGAGGACCCGTCGTGACCACGCTAAGGAAGCGGCCCGCACCCGCCGCCCCGGCGCCAGTCACCGGCGCGCCCCGGTCGCCCGGCCGGCGGGGCGCCGTCCTGGTGGCCGGACTCGGCGCCGCCCTCGTGCTCGTCGCCCTGCTGGCCGCCGGGCGCGGCCAGGTGGCGATCTCCCCCGCCGAGGTGCTCGGCTCCGTGCTGCACCGCCTCGGGCTGGACCTCGGTCCGCTGCCGTCGGCGGCGCAGGGCGAGAACGCGCTCTGGATCGTCCGCTTCCCCCGGGTGCTGCTGGCGGCCGTCGTCGGCGCCGCCCTCGGCTGCGCCGGCGCGGTCATGCAGGGCGTCTTCGGCAACCCGCTCGCCGAGCCCGGCGTCATCGGGGTGTCGGCCGGCGCCGCCGTCGGCGCCGCCCTGGCCATCGTCACCGGCGTCACCGTCCTGGGCGGATGGACCGTGCCGCTCGCCGCCTTCGCCGGCGGCCTCGCCACCACCTACCTGGTGTACGCGCTGGCCCGCTCCGGCGGCCGGACCGAGGTGGTGACGCTGGTGCTGACCGGCGTCGCGGTCAACGCGGTCGCCGGCTCGGTGATCGGGCTGCTCATGTTCGTCACCGACCAGTCCGGCGTGCAGGCCATCGCGTTCTGGAACCTCGGCAGCCTCGCCCAGGCCAGTTGGACGGCCGTCGGTCTCGCCGCGCCGTGCCTGCTCGTCGGCCTCGCCGTCGCCTGCGCCGACGCGCGCCGGCTCGACCTGCTCGCGCTCGGCGAACCCGCCGCCCGGCACCTCGGCGTGAACACCGAACGCCTGCGGCTGCGGCTGATCGTCGTCACCGCGCTGCTCGGCGCCGCCGCTGTCGCGTTCACCGGCATCATCAGCTTCGTCGGACTGGTCGTGCCGCACCTGATCCGGATGGTCGCCGGACCGGGCCACCGGGTGCTGCTGGTCGCCAGCGCGCTCGGCGGGGCCGTCGTGGTGATCGGCGCCGACCTCGCGGCGCGTACCCTCGTCGAACACCAGGAGCTGCCCCTCGGCGTGCTCACCGCGGTCATCGGCGGCCCGGCGTTCTTCTGGCTGCTGCGCCGCACCCGCGACCGGGCCGGAGGCTGGGGATGAGCCTTCCGCGTACACCGCGCCGGTTCGCCGCCGCCCGTCCGCCGCGCCCGGCGCCCGCCGGGCACGTCCGGATCCGGGTGGCCGGGCTGCGCGTCGAACGCGCCGGCCGGACCGTGCTCGACGGAATCGACCTTCAGGTACGCGCCGGCGAGGTGCACGCCCTGGTCGGGCCGAACGGCGCCGGGAAGTCGACGCTGCTCGGCGCGATCAGCGGTGACGTGCCGGCCGCCGCCGGCCGGATCGAGGTCGACGGGCTGCCCCGCGAGTCGTGGAGCCCGGTGGAGCTGGCCTGGCGCCGCGCCGTCCTCGCCCAGCGCAACACGCTCAGCTTCCCGTTCACCGTCGGGGAGGTGGTGCGGATGGGCCGGGCGCCGTGGGCCGGGCGGCCGGAGCGGGACCAGGACGACGCCGTCGTCGCCGACGTGCTCGAACGCTGCGACGTCGCCCGCTTCGCGGCCCGGCCGTACCCCGCGCTGTCCGGCGGCGAGCAGGCCCGCGCCGCGCTGGCCCGGGTCCTGGCGCAGCGGGCCACCACGCTGCTGCTCGACGAGCCGACCGCCGCGCTCGACCTGCGGCACCAGGAACTGGTCATGCACATCGCCCGGGAGCGGGCCCGCGCCGGGGACGCCGTGGTCGTGGTGCTGCACGACCTGACGCTGACCGGGGCGTACGCGGACACCGTGACCCTGCTCGGCGACGGTCGCGTCCGCGCCGCCGGGGCGCCGCGCGACGTGCTGACCGCCCCGCTGCTCAGCGGGGTCTACCGGTACGACATCGACGTCGTCCCCCACCCGCGTGACGGGCTGCCGCTGATCGTGCCCCGACGCGGCCGGCCCGCAAGACCGTCAGCCGACGAGGAGAGATAGCAGATGGATACACAGACGTTCGCGGCCCGGCTGCGCGCCGAGACCCGCGACGCGCACCAGAGCGCCGAGTCCCAGCGGTACGTCTCCGCGCTCACCGCCGGTGAGCTCGACGTGGCCGGCTACACCGCGCTCGTCGTCGCGCACCACGGCATCTACGCGGCGCTGGAGGGCGTCGCGGAGACGATGCGCGAGGACCCGCTGGCCGGCCCGTTCGTCGACGACGCGCTGACCCGGCTGCCCGCGCTCGCCGCCGACCTGCGGTTCCTGCTCGGCCCGCGCTGGCGCGAGGTGATGGAGCCGGTCCCGGCCGCTGTCGCGTACGCCGCGCGGATCACCTCGGCCTGCGCCGGATCGCCCGAGCGGTTCATCGCGCACCACTACATCCGCTATCTCGGCGACCTGTCCGGCGGGCGGCACATCGGGCGCTGCGTGGCCCGGCACTACGGGGTGACCGGCGAGGCCGGGGCGTCGTTCTACCGCTTCCCGCGGATCACCGATCCGAAATCGTACAAGGACGCCTACCGGGCGAGGCTGGACGCGCTCGCGCTGGACGAGACCGGCCGGGCGGCGCTGCGCGACGAGGTGCTGGTGGCGTACGAGCACAACATCGCGGTCTTCACCGACCTGGGTCGCCTGGTGGCGACGGGCAGCCGGGAGGGCGCCGCGTGAGCGCCGGTTTCCCGCCGGAGGTGGTCGCCGCCGTCAGCCGGCACATGAACGACGACCACGCCGGGGACGCGCTGCTGATCTGCCGTACGCTCGGCGGCCGGCCGGACGCCACCGCGGCCCGCACCACCGGCCTGGACGCCGACGGCATCGACTTCGCCGTCACCGTCGGCGGCACGGAGGTTCCGGTGCGCGTCCCGTTCGCCCACCGGCTCACCGAACGGGCGCAGATCCGCCGGGAGGTGGTGCGCATGTACCGGGAGGCCTGCGACCGGGCCGGCGTACCGCCCCGCCCGGCCGGCTGAGCGCCGGGACCGTCCGGGCCGCGGAAACCCGGTCGGCCGCCGCGCCGCCGCGGCGTACAGTCCGCCGCATGGCTGTGGACACGAGGCCGGCGGTGCGCGCCGGCCGATTCCGGCTGCTCCCGCTGGGTGTGGTCTTCCTGACCGTCGGTCTGTCCACCGCCGTGGTGCTGCCGTTCCTGTCGCTGTTCCTCGACCGGGAGGTCCACGCCAGTCCGTTACGGGTGACCGTGTTCCTGGTCGTCGCGCCGCTGTCCGGGGTGGTCGCCTCCGCGCTGATCGGCCGGCTGTCGGACCGCCTGCCGATCCGGCGCGCGCTGCTGGTCGGCGCCGCGCTGGCTGGCGTGCTGGGCGCGGGGACGACCGCGTACGTCCGCGACTACTGGATCCTGCTGGGACTCACCGCGACCGCCACCGCGCTGGCGAACTCGCTGTTCCCGCAGTCGTTCGCGTACACCCGGGCGTTGTTCGACCGGGACGATCCGGCGCGGGCCGCGTTCGGCGTCAGCCTCATGCGTACCGTGTTCTCGGTCGCCTGGGTGGCCGGGCCGGCGCTGGCCGCGGTGCTGCTCGACGTCGGCGGCTTCCGCCTGGTCTACGGCATGGCCGCCGTCATGTACGCGCTGGCCGCGCTGGTGGCCGCGTTCCGGCTGGAGGAGCTGCCGCTGCCGGCGCGGCCGGTCGCGGCCGATCCGGACGGCGCCACGCCCGGCCCGCGCGGCGCGTCCCGGCTGCGGCTGGCGCTGACGGCGCTCACGTTCGTGCTGCTCCAGTGTCCGCTGACGGTCGGTGTGCAGGCGATGCCGCTGTTCATCGACACCGAACTGCACGACGACCCCTCCCGCGCCGGGCTGGTGCTGGGCCTGTGCGCGGCGCTGGAGATCCCGCTGATCCTCGGGCTGGGCGCGCTGACCGCGCGGGTCCGGCTGCGGCCGCTGATCCTGGTCGGCGGCGCCTGCGGGGTCGCCTACTACGCGACCGCCGCGCTGGCGCCGAGCGTGCCGTTCCTGCTGTTCGCGCAGCCGGTGAACGCGCTGTTCATCGCCGCGGTGTCCGGCGTCGGGATCGCCTACGTGCAGGATCTGCTGCCGGGCGAGCCGGGCCGGGCCACCACGCTGTTCACCAACACGTTTCCGATCGGCGCGATGCTCGCCGGGCCGCTGCTCGGGCTCTCCGCGCAGGTCGGCTACCGGTGGGCGTACGGCATGAGCACCGCTCTGTGCGCGGCCGGGCTGCTGGTGCTGGTGCTGACCCGGCCGCCCGCGCGGGCCTGACCGGCGGCGGTCAGCGGCGCCGCACCAGCACCACGTGGTCGATCAGCTCGCCGGTCTGCCCGTCCGGGCCGGTGGCGGTACGGCGCGCCGCGCCCAGCAGCTCGGTGTCCCAGCCGTCCGGGTCGAGGCTCATCGCGGCCAGAATCTCCTCCGGTTCGGCGAACCGGTGGTGGCCGGTGTCGGGCCCGGCCCAGGGCGGCGGCGCGCCGTGCTCGACGACGAGCAGCCGGCCGCCGGGCGCGACCGCCTCGGCCGCCGGGGGCAGCACCTTCTCCCGGGGCAGGACCAGCGGCGACTGGAAGAACTGCGCGGACACCAGGTCGTACCGGCCGGGCGGGAAGCCCTGGGTGAGGTCGTGCCGGACGGTGGTGATCCGCTCGGCCACCCCAGCCCGCTCGGCCTCCACCGCGAGGCGGTCCAGCGCGACGGACGAGATGTCCACGGCGGTGACCCGCCAGCCGCGCGACGCCAGCCAGACCGCGTCGCCGCCCTCACCGCTGCCCAGGTCGAGCACGGTGCCCGGGGGCAGCGCGGCGGCCACCTCGGCCAGGACCGGGTTGACCCGGCCGCTCCAGATCCGGTCCCGCTGGCCGTACCGCTCGTCCCAGAACCGGGCCGGGTCGGTGTCCGCCGCAGGGTGCTCGTGGTGGTGCCCCGTCATGTCCGCCTCCTCGCCGCCGGGCGTCTGCCCGCCCGGGCCCTCGCCATCGTGCGCCGGGGTCCACCGGCCAGCAAGGAACCTTGCCGTTCCGGCAAATACTTCCGGGCGACAGCCGCCTCGGAATATACCCCCCGGGGTATGCGCTACAGTTGCCGTATCGCCCGACATCACTGCGCGAAGGAGTGCGGCTCATGTTGTTCACCCAGTACTACCTCGACTGCCTGTCCCAGGCCTCGTACCTGATCGCCGACGACCGCACCGGCCGGGCGGTGCTCGTCGACCCGCGCCGGGACATCGACGAGTACCTCACCGACGCGAAGGCGCACGGCCTGACGATCGAGGGCGTCGTCAACACCCACTTCCACGCCGACTTCCTCGCCGGGCACCTCGAGGTGGCCGCCGCGACCGGCGCGTGGATCGGCTACGGGCACCGGGCCGAGACCGAGTACCCGAGCCGCAAGCTCACCGACGGCGAACGGATCAGCCTCGGCGACGTGACCCTGGAGATCATGGAGACCCCGGGACACACGCCCGAGTCGATCAGCATCCTGGTCTACGAGCGCGCCGACGACGCGGTCCCGTACGGCGTGCTGACCGGCGACGCGCTGTTCATCGGCGACGTCGGCCGCCCCGACCTGCTCGCCTCGTTCGGCGTGACCGCCGAGGAACTCGGCCGGATGCTCTACCACAGCGTGCAGCACAAACTGATGGGCCTGCCCGACGAGGTGCGCGTCTTCCCCGCCCACGGCGCCGGCTCGGCCTGCGGCAAGAACCTGTCCACCGAACGGCAGTCCACCATCGGCGAGCAACGCCGCACCAACTACGCCTGCGCCCCGATGAGCCAGGAGCGCTTCCTCGCCCTGGTCACCGGCGGACAGCCCGCCGCGCCCGGCTACTTCGCCTTCGACGCCGTACTCAACCGCAAGACCCGGGAGCTGTTCGACCACGCCCGACCGGCCCGCCCACTCACCCCGGCCGAGTTCCTGGCCGCCCGAGCCGACGGCGCCGTCGTGGTCGACGCCCGCGACCCGCAGGAGTACGCCACCGGACACCTGCGCGGCGCGCTCAACATCCCGGCCGACGGCCGGTTCGCCGAGACCGCCGGCAGCGTCATCGCACCCGACCGGCCGGTACTCGTGGTGACCCCGCAGGACCGCGAGGAGGAGATCGTCGTCCGCCTCGCCCGCATCGGCTTCGACCACGTGATCGGCTACCTCCGCGAACCCGACAACGCCTTCCTGGAGATGACCGCCGAGATGACCCCGGCCAGCCGGATCACCGCCACCGAACTGCGCCACGCCCTCAACGGCCCCGACGCCCCAGTCGTGCTGGACGTCCGCAACGCCGGCGAGCGCGAGCAGGGCGCGATCGACGGCTCCCGCCACATCCCGCTGGCCGAACTGACCCACCGCCTCGACGAGGTACCCACCGACCGCCCCGTCGTCGTGCACTGCGCCGGCGGCTACCGCTCCTCCGTCGCCGCCAGCCTGCTGCGCAACGCCGGTCACGCCGACGTGTCCGACCTCCTCGGCGGCTACGGCGCCTGGCAGGGCCTGCACGCCACGGCGTGAACCGCGGGCCCGGGCCGGGCGCGGGTCCCCTCGCCCGCCCGGCCCGGGCTCTCCGATCGTGCCGCCAGGATTAGCACTCCCCTCGCATGGGCAGACATTTGTCATCGGACACGCGATCGAGGGAGCTGACGGCATGGCGAAGGGCGACATCGACACCTACCAGCAGGACGGGCAGTGGAAGAACCGCCCGGAGGGCAACGAGCGCGCGAGCAGCCGCCACGACACCAAGGCGGAGGCGGAGGCGGCCGGCCGGGAGATGGCGGTCGAGCGCGGCGCCGAGCACGTGATCAAGAAGCAGGACGGCACCATCGGCGAGAAGAACACGTACCCCCGCGAGCGCGACCCCCGGGACATTCCGGGCTGAGCCCCGCACGCACGTCACGGCGCCGGACCCGCACGGGTCCGGCGCCGTAGCGCGTACCGGCGGGTAGTGAGTGGCTGGCTAAAAAGTTTTGTTCGGTTCCTACAACGGCTCCCGCTCAGGCTTCGGCCGTTACGACATGGCGCCGTACGCGCGCAGGCGGAAGGGTGAGGCAAGCCGGGGGCATCGTCGCCACCCGGCGCGCCACCGTGGTTCTATCGAAGGGGACGGTCACGTGTTCACCCGTGTCGCCATCGTCAACCGTGGTGAGTCCGCGATGCGGCTCATCCACGCGGTCCGGGAACTGGCCGCGGAGACCGGCAGCCGGATCGAGACCGTCGCGCTGTACACCGACGTCGACCGTACCGCCACCTTCGTCCGCGAGGCGGACGTCGCCTACGACCTGGGCCCCGCGTCCGCCCGCCCGTACCTGGACCTGAAGGCGCTGGAACGCGCGCTGGTGGAGACCGGCGCGGACGCCGCCTGGGTCGGCTGGGGTTTCGTGGCCGAGGACCCGGCGTTCGCCGAGCTGTGCGAGAAGATCGGCGTGACGTTCGTCGGGCCGAGCCCGGACGCCATGCGCAAGCTCGGCGACAAGATCGGCGCGAAGCTGATCGCCGAGGAGGTCGGCGTGCCGGTCGCGCCGTGGAGCCGCGGCGCGGTGGAGAGCCTGGAGGACGCGCTGCGCGCGGCGGCCGACATCGGCTACCCGCTGATGCTGAAGGCCACGGCGGGTGGCGGCGGGCGCGGCATCCGGGTGATCCGCAGCGACGCCGAACTGGCCGACGCCTACGAGCGCACCAGCCAGGAGGCGGCGCGGGCGTTCGGCAGCGGCGTGGTGTTCCTGGAGCGCCTGGTCACCGGCGCCCGGCACGTCGAGGTGCAGGTGATCGCCGACGGCCAGGGCACCGCGTGGGCGCTCGGGGTACGGGACTGCTCGGTGCAGCGGCGCAACCAGAAGGTGATCGAGGAGTCCGCGTCGCCGGTGCTCGCCCCGGAGCAGGCGGCGGAGCTGAAGGCCTCGGCGGAGCGCCTGGCGGTGGCGGTCGGCTACCGGGGCGCGGCCACTGTCGAGTTCCTCTACCACCCGGGCGACCGGCTGTTCGCCTTCCTGGAGGTCAACACGCGCCTTCAGGTCGAGCACCCGATCACCGAGGCGACCACCGGGTTCGACCTGGTCAAGGCGCAGTTGCACGTGGCCGGTGGCGGCCGGCTCACCGGCGAGCCGCCGGTCGAGCGCGGGCACGCGATCGAGGCGCGGCTCAACGCCGAGGACCCGGACCGCGACTTCGCGCCCTCCCCCGGCCGGATCACCCGGCTGGACCTGCCCGCCGGGCCGGGCATCCGGGTCGACACCGGAGTCAGCGAGGGCGACACCATCCCGGCCGACTTCGACTCCATGATCGCCAAGATCATCGCGTACGGCCGGGACCGGGACGAGGCGCTGGGCCGCCTGCGCCGGGCGATGGCGAACACCACAGTGGTCATCGCCGGCGGCGCGACGAACAAGAGCTTCGTGCTCGACCTGCTCGACCAGCCCGAGGTGATCGACGCCAGCGCGGACACCGGCTGGATCGACCGGGTACGCGGCGAGGGCCGCCTGGTCGCGCACCGGCACTCCGCCGTCGCGCTCGCCGCGGCCGCGATCGAGGCGTACGAGGAGGACGAGACCGCCGAGCGGCAGCGGTTGCTGTCCACAGCGGCGGGTGGACGCCCGCAGGTGCAGCACCGCAGCGGCCGGCCGCTGGACCTGAAGCTGCGCGGCGTGACCTACCGGATGCGGGTGGCCCGGGTCGGCGCGCACCGGTTCCGGGTCGGTGTCGAGGCCGGTGGCGACGTGCGCACTGCCGACGTCGAGCTGGACCGCTTCGACCGGCACACCGGCCAGATCGCCGTCAACGGCGCCCGGTTCCGCCTGCTCACCGACACCCACGGCCCGGTGCACCTGGTCGAGGTCGACGGCGTGACGCACCGGATCAGCCGCGACGAGGGCGGCGTGGTGCGCTCCCCCATGCCGGCGCTCGTGGTCGCCACGCCACTTGCGGTCGGCGCGGAGGTCGAGGCCGGCGCGCCGGTGCTGGTGCTGGAGGCGATGAAGATGGAGACGGTGCTGCGCGCGCCGTTCCGGGCCCGCCTCAAGGAGTCGTCGGTTCAGGTCGGCACCCAGGTGGAGGCGGGTGCGCCGCTGCTGCGTCTGGAGCCGCTCGTGGAGGAAGGCGCCGAGGCCGCCGACGGCCCGGCCGGTCCCGCTGTCGAGCTGGACCTGCCGGCGCCTGCGGCGGACGTGCCGGCGCGGTCCCGGGCCGAGCGCGGCCAGGAGGACCTGTGCGCGCTGCTGCTCGGCTACGACGTCGACCCGCACGACGAGCGCCGGGTGCTCGACGACTACCTGGACGCGCGCCGGGCGGCCACCGAGGCCGGGCACCGGCCGCTGGCCGAGGAGCTGGAACTGGTCGGCGTCTTCGCCGACCTGGCCGAGCTGAGCCGCAACCGTCCCGGCGACGACGGGCCGGCCGGGCACGTGCACAGCGCCCGCGAGTACTTCCACACCTACCTGCAGAGCCTCGACGTCGAGCGGGCCGGTTCCCCGGACTCGTTCCGGGCCCGCCTCGCCAAGGCGCTCGCCCACTACGGCGTCACCGAGCTGGACCGCTCCCCCGAGCTGGAGGCAGCGGTCTTCCGGATCTTCCTGGCCCTGCAGCGGGCCGCCGCGGACGCCACGGTGATCGCCGCGCTGCTGCGCTCGTGGCTGCGCGAGCCGCCGCCGGACGAGGCGCTGCGCGAGCCCGCCGGCCTCACCCTGGAGCGTCTCGTCGCGGCCACCCAGGTCCGCTTCCCGGTCGTCGCCGACCTGGCGCGGGGCGTGGTGTTCGCCTGGTTCGCCCAGCCGCTGCTGCGCCGCAACCGGGCCCGGGTCTACGCGCGGGTCCGCGCGCACCTGCGGCACCTCGACACGCACCCGGACGCGCCGGACCGCGCCGACCGGGTCGCCGAGATGGTACGCAGCACCGAGCCGCTGGTCCGGCTGCTCGGCCAGCGCCTGGTCCGCGACGACCTGGACAACGCGACGATGCTGGAGGTGCTGACCCGCCGCTACTACGGCAACAAGGCGCTCACCGAGGTCACCACCCGGGCCACCGGTGGCTGCACGTTCGTGGTGGCCGGGCGGGACGGTTCGAGCGTCGTGTCGGCGGCGGTGCGGTTCGACGCGCTCGGCGACGCGCTGCGCGGACTGGCCGAGGTGGCCGGCGAGCGCGACGCCGTCGACGCGGACGTCTACCTGTCCTGGGAGAACCAGCCCGAGGACTTCGACGCCACCGCCGCCGCGCTGCTCGACGTGCTGAACGCGCACCCGCTGCCGGCGGCGGTACGCCGGATCACCACCACCGTCGCCGGGCGCGGCGGCGCGGTGATGCACCACCACTTCACGTTCCGGCCCGGCGAAAACGGGATGGCCGAGGAGCGCCTGATCCGCGGCCTGCACCCGCACATCGCGCAGCGGATGCAGCTGGAGCGGCTGCGCGAGTTCGACCTGACCCGCCTGCCGTCGCTGGACGAGGAGGTCTACCTGTTCCAGGCGGTGGCCCGGCAGAACCCGTCCGACCAGCGGCTGGTCGCGTTCGCGCAGGTACGCGACCTGACCGGGCTGCGGGAGCAGGACGGCCGCCTGGTGTCGCTGCCCACCACCGAGGACACGGTGGCGGCCTGCATCGACTCGATCCGCCGGGCGCAGTCGCGGCGGCCGTCGAAGTCGCGGTTCCCGACCAACCGGATCGTCATCTACGTGTGGCCGCCCAGCGAGCTGACCCGCGAGGAGATGGAGCTGATCGCCGGCCGGGTACGCCCCACCACCGTGGGCGCGGAGCTGGAGGAGATCCTGTTCATCGCGCGCCAGCGCGACCGCCGTACCGGCGAGCTGACCAAGGTCGGCGTGCGGATCACCTTCGACGTCACCGGGCACGCCCGGCTCGACGTGGGTGAGCCGCCGAGCGAGCCGGTCGAGCCGCTGGACGAGTACCGGCTGAAGGTGCTGCGGGCTGCCAGCCGCAACACCGTCTACCCGTACGAGCTGACCGGGCTGCTGGGCGACTTCGTCGAGCACGACCTGGACGCGGACCACCAGTTGGTGCCGGTGGACCGGCCCAAGGGCCGCAACAGCGCGGCGATCGTGGCCGGCGTGGTCACCACGCCGACGCCCCGCCACCCGCAGGGCGTGACCCGGGTGGTGCTGCTCGGCGATCCGACCAAGTCGCTGGGCGCGCTGTCCGAGCCGGAGTGCCGGCGGGTGATCGCCGCGCTGGACCTGGCGCAGCGGATGGGCGTGCCGCTGGAGTGGTACGCGCTGAGCGCCGGCGCCCGGATCTCGATGACCTCCGGCACCGAGAACATGGACTGGGTGGCCGCGGCGCTGAAGCGGATCGTCGAGTTCACCCAGGACGGCGGCGAGATCAACATCGTGGTCGCGGGCATCAACGTCGGCGCCCAGCCGTACTGGAACGCCGAGGCGACGATGCTCATGCACACCAAGGGCGTGCTGGTCATGACGCCCGACTCAGCGATGGTGCTCACCGGCAAGCAGTCGCTGGACTTCTCCGGCGGCGTGTCCGCCGAGGACAACTTCGGCATCGGCGGCTACGACCGGGTGATGGGCCCGAACGGGCAGGCGCAGTACTGGGCGCCGGACCTGCCGGGCGCGCGGGACGTGCTGATGGCGCACTACGACCACACGTACGTCGTGCCGGGCGAGCACGCGCCGCGCCGGGCCGTCACCATGGACCCGGTGGACCGGGACATCTGCGGCTACCCGCACGCGGTGGCCGGAAGCGACTTCGCCACGGTTGGCGAGATCTTCTCCGCCACCGCGAACCCGGACCGCAAGAAGCCGTTCGACATCCGTACCGTCATGCGGGCCCTCGCCGACCAGGACCATCCGGTGCTGGAGCGGTGGGCGGGCATGGCCGACGCGGAGACCGCTGTGGTGCAGGACGTGCACCTGGGCGGCATCCCGGTGTGCCTGCTCGGCATCGAGTCGCGGTCGGTGCCCCGGCACGGCTTCCCGCCCACCGACGGCCCGGACACCTACACCGCGGGCACGCTGTTCCCGCGCTCCTCGAAGAAGGCCGCGCGGGCGATCAACGCGGCCAGCGGCAACCGGCCGCTGGTCGTGCTGGCGAACCTGTCCGGCTTCGACGGCTCACCCGAGTCGATGCGCAAGCTCCAGCTGGAGTACGGCGCGGAGATCGGCCGGGCGATCGTCAACTTCCGCGGCCCGATCGTGTTCTGCGTGATCTCGCGCTATCACGGCGGCGCGTTCGTGGTCTTCTCCAAGGCGCTCAACCCGGACATGACGGTGCTGGCGATCGAGGGGTCGTTCGCCTCGGTGCTCGGTGGCGCGCCGGCCGCCGCCGTGGTGTTCGCCGGTGAGGTCGCCGCCCGCACCGCGGCCGATTCCCGGGTACGCGAGCTGGAGGGCCGGGTGGCGTCCGCCACCGGTACCGAGCGGGCCACGCTCAGCGCGGAGCTGGACGAGCTGCGCGGGTCGGTGCGGGCGGAGAAGCTGGGCGAGGTGGCCGCCGAGTTCGACCGGGTGCACAGCATCCAGCGGGCGGTCGAGGTCGGCTCGGTCGACGCGGTGATCCGCGCCGCCGAGCTGCGGCCCCGGGTCATCGAGGCGATCGAGGCGCACCTGCGCTGACACGTTCCGCGACGTCACACGGCGGACGGGCCTTCGGGTCCGTCCGCCGTTTCGCGTGCGCCGGTCCTTGACGGTCGTCTGGTGACGTGGTGTGCTCAGATGGTAATGGAAACCGTGTTCGTTAGAGCTGCCGGAGGACCCATGTCGCTCACCGTTCCGCCCGCCCTGCTGCACGCCGCCGAGACCGGTCCCGTGGACGAGGAGGCGTTCGTCGCCTGTGTCCGCGACTCCCTGCCGTACGCCTGGGAGACGGTCAGCCGGGTCGCCGCCGACCTGGCCGCGACCGACGCCGAGTTCGCCGACAACGTCGTGCCGCCGCCCGGCGACGCCGAGCGCGGGCAACTGCTGCGCGCGATGGCCAGCGACGCGATCCGCGCCGGGCTGGAGCGGCACTTCGGGATCACGCTGGCGTTCCAGAACTGCCACCGGGTGGCAGCCTTCCGCCCCGGCGCGGCCGGCTCCGAGGCGTACCGCCGGTTCACCTCCAGCCGCGGCCAGTTGCTGAACCAGTCACCGGTGCTGCGCAACTGCTGACCGGCGGCCCGGCGCGGGCGGGTCACCGCCCGCCCGCGGCGGTGGCTCAGGCGGCGCAGCGGTCGCAGGTGCCAAAGATCTCCAGGGTGTGCCCGACGTCGGTGAAACCGTGCTGCGCGGCGACCTGGTCGGCCCACCGCTCCACGGCCGGGCCGGCCACCTCCACCGCGCGGCCGCAGCGGCGGCAGACCAGGTGGTGGTGATGGCGGCTCTGGCTGCACCGCCGGTAGAGGTGCTCGCCGCCGGGCAGCCGCGCCGAGTCGATCTCGCCGTTGTCGACGAGCAGCTGCAACGTCCGGTAGACGGTGGTCAGACCCACCTTCGCCTGCCGCTGCACGAGCATCTGGTGCAACTGCTGCGCGCTGTGGAAGCCGTCCAGCTCCCGCAGCAGCGCCAGCACCTCGGCGCGCTGCCGGGTGTTGCGGGTCGCCCCGGTCGTCGCCGTCACCGTCCGCCTCCCTCGTCCGGGCGCCCTCTCCGGCCACGGCCGCGCCCGGCGCGCCACGTGACACCCGGAACCATTATGCCTTCCGGGCGCTCCCCGGTCCCCGGTCGCGGTGAGCCCGGCCGGCATGTGACGCGACCGACTCCCCGGGCCGGAACTATCCGCGGCGCCGCCCCGACCAACGGTACGAACACCGGATCTTCGAGGGGACGACCGCATGCCCAGCACCACCAGCCGCCGCTTCCCACGCACGGCGGCCCTGATCGGCGCCGCCGTCCTGGCCGCGTCCGTCGCCGCCTGCGGCTCCGCCGACGCCACGCCCACAACCGCGCCGTCGGCGTCGGCGCCCGCCTCGGCCCCGGCGAGCGCGGCAGCGGGCGTGCTGACGATCCGCGACCCGTGGGTGAAGGCCGCCGACAAGGGCATGACCGCCGCGTTCGCCACGCTCGTCAATGACGGCGACGCCGACGTCACGATCACCGGGGTGACCACCGACGTGTCCCGGGCCGAGATCCACGAGATGGCCATGACCGACGGGAAGATGGCGATGCGGCAGAAGCAGGGCGGCGTCGTGGTCGCCGCCGGAGCCCAGGCCGCGCTGGAGCCCGGCGGCGACCATCTCATGCTGATGGACCTGACCCGCCCGGTGCGCCCCGGCGACCAGCTCGACGTCACGCTCACCTTCGCCGACGGGCGCACCCAGACGTTCACCGCGGTGGCCAAGCCGTTCACCGGCGCCCAGGAGACGTACGCGCCCGGACACGGCGCGAGCCCCGCGTCATGACCGGAACCGGCGCGCCCGCGCGCCGGGTCAGCCGGCGCGGCCTGCTCACCGGCGGCGCGGCGGCCGCCGGGGGCGCGCTGGCCGGCGCGGGTGCCCTCGCCGCCCTCCGTTCCCACGGGGTACGCCCCGACGACGCCGTCCCGGTGGCCCAGGTCGGCAGCGCTGTCGAGCCGTTCCACGGCGCGCGCCAGTCCGGTGTCACCACCGAGCCCCAGGCGCACGCCGCGTTCGTCGCGTACACGCTGCGCCCGGGCACGGACCGGGCCGCGCTCGGGCGGATGCTGCGACTGCTCTCCGACGACGCCGCCCGGCTCACCCAGGGTCGCCCGGCGCTGGCCGACACCGAGCCGGAACTGGGCCTGCTGCCGGCCCGGCTGACAGTCACGTTCGGCTTCGGCCCCGGGCTCTACGCCGCCGCCGGGCTCGACGACCGCCGCCCCACGTCGGTGGCCGACCTGCCGGCGTTCCGGATCGACCGGTTGCAGCCCCGCTGGTCCGGCGGCGACCTGCTGCTGCAGATCTGCGCCGACGACCCGCTCACCGTCGCGCACGCCCAACGGGTCCTGACCAAGGACACCCGCCCGTTCGCCACCGTCCGCTGGGTGCAGCAGGGCTTCCGCCGGGCCGCCGGCGCCGAGCCCGGACGCACCCAGCGCAACCTGTTCGGCCAGCTCGACGGCACCGCCAACCCGAAGCCCGGCGTACCGGCGGACACCGCCGTCTGGGTGACCGACGGGCCGGACTGGCTCCGCGACTCCACCACCCTGGTGGTGCGCCGGATCAGCATGAACCTGGAGACGTGGGACCTGCTCGGCCGCGCCGACCGGGAACTCGCGGTGGGCCGGCGCCTCGACACCGGCGCGCCGCTGACCGGCGAGGCGGAGCACGACGAGCCCGACTTCGCCGCGCTCGGACCGGACGGGCTCACCGTGATCCCGGACTTCTCGCACCTGACCCGGGCCCGCGTCACCGACGACCGGCAGAAGATCCTGCGCCGGCCCTACAACTACGACGGCGCGCCGACCGCCGAGGGACACGCGGACAGCGGGCTCGTCTTCGCCGCGTACCAGGCCGACATCGCCCGGCAGTTCCTGCCCATCCAGCGGCGGCTGGCCGAACGGGACCTGCTCAACGAGTGGACCACCCCGATCGGCTCCGCCGTGTTCGCCGTACCGCCCGGCTGCCCCGAGGGCGGCTGGATCGGTCAGCAACTGCTCGGCTGACCACGACGCTGACCACGACCAGGAAGGCGCGTCATGCGTACCCGTACCGTCTCCGCACTCCTCGCCGCGCTGTTCACCACGGCGCTGCTGCTGGTCCCGGCCACGCCCGCGGCGGCGCACAACTCGCTGCAGGAGGCCACGCCGGCCCGCGACGCCCGGCTCACCACCGCGCCGACGCAGGTGACGCTGCGGTTCCTGCAACGGCTCAACCCGGCCTTCACCACCATCACGCTGCGCGACGCCACCGACCGTCAGGTGCCCGCGAGCGCGCCCGCCGTGGACGGCGCGACGGGCACGGTGACGATCGAGGAGCCGCTGGCCAACGGCACCTACACCGTCGTCTACCGCGTGGTCTCCCGCGACGGCCACCCGGTCCAGGGCTCGTACCGCTTCACCGTCGCCGACCCGGCCGCTCCCCCGGCGGCCGCCCCGTCCCCGGCCACTCCCTCGCCGGCCGCCTCCGCAGACGTCTCGGCGG
This sequence comes from Micromonospora sp. HB375, assembly GCF_017872985.1. Taxonomy (NCBI): domain Bacteria; kingdom Bacillati; phylum Actinomycetota; class Actinomycetes; order Micromonosporales; family Micromonosporaceae; genus Micromonospora; species Micromonospora sp. HB375. The sequence goes on from NZ_JAGGJO010000001.1 coordinate 4,096,570, forward strand.
GCGCTGCGGCAGGCGCGGACGCCTCTCCGGCGAGCGCCGACGCTTCGGCCGACGCCGACGGCGGTCTGCCGGTGGGCCTGCTGGTCGGCGGAGCGGTCGCCGCGGTGGCGGCAGCCGGCGTGACCGCGCTACTGCTTCGACGCCGCCGCGCCGCCTGACCCGTCGCCCGCTGACGCGGGTCCGCCCGGCTTCCTGATGAGCGGGAGAGACGTCCCGCCATGCGAACGGCGCGTGCGGGGCGGCACCGGGTGTGCCGGAGCCTGCGTGCCTGTGGGACGGCCGGGGGCAGGGCGCCGAAGGGCGGAACGCGGGTCGCGGCGAGGGCGGGTCGGGGCTGGGTTAGGCTGCCGGGAGCGCTGGTTCACCCGGTCGGCGACGGCCGGGTGTCGTAAGAGGGAACCCGGTGGAAGTCCGGGACTGCCCCGCAGCGGTGAGTGGGAACGACAGCCGTCAACAGCACTGGGCCACCGGCCTGGGAAGCGACGGCCGGTAGGCGACCGGCGACCCCGGTCGGGCCCGCGAGTCCGAAGACCTGCCCGCGTCGCGCGTACCACCGGTGCGCGCTGCCGTCGACCTCGCGGGTGGGTCGGGCGGGTGACACGCCGGGCGGGAGCCGTCGGCGTGCCTCGACGTGCAACTCCCCCGTCCGGTCGGCGGTCCGCTTCTGCGAGGACGGAACCGCACCGTGACCGATGCCATCACCCTCACCGGCCGACCACCGTCGGCGTCGCACCTGACCCTGTCGCAGATCATGGACCAGCACCACACCAACCTGATGGGCACGGTGCACGGCGGCCGGATCCTCAACCTGATCGACTCGGTCGCCGGGGTGGTCGCCGCCCGCCACTCCGACGGACCGGCCGTCACCGCCGCCATCGACGAGACGGCCTTCCTGCGCGCTGTCCGCGTCGGTGACGTGGTGCACGTGGACGCCCGGATCACCTGGGCCGGCCGCAGCTCGATGGAGGTGGCCGTGAAGGTCAGCGCGGACCGCTGGGACCGCGCGGTGCCGCCGGTGGACGTGGCGACCGCGCACCTGGTGATGGTGGCCGTGGACGACGAGGGCCAGCCCCGGCCGGTGCCGCCGCTGCTGCCCGGCACCGACGGTGACCGGCGGCGCTACCGGGAGGCGCAGATCCGGCGCGAACACCGGCTGGCGCTGCGCCGGGCGCTGCTCGACGGCGTCGAGGAGGGCTGAGGCGTGCTCGGACTGTCGGCGGCCACGCTCGCGGGATACCTGGCCGCGATCGTGGTGCTCATGCTCACCCCCGGGCCGGACATGATGTTCGTGCTCGCCAACGCCACCCGGTACGGCGCGCGGGCCGGGGCGGTGGCGGCGCTCGGGGTCGCGGCCGGGGAGGCGGTGCACGTCGCCGCCGTGGTGGCCGGACTCGCCACCGTGATCGCCGCGTCCCCGGTGCTGTTCACCGCGATCCGGTGGGCCGGTGCGGCGTACCTGATCGTGCTGGGCCTGCGGGCGCTGCGCGGCACGGGCCGGCCCGGCGGCGCGGCGGACGGGGCGGACGGCGGCGGCGCCGGGCGGGCGTTCCGGCGCGGGCTGCTCACGAACCTGCTCAACCCGAAGATGATCCTGTTCAGCGTGGCGTTCCTGCCGCAGTTCGTCCGGCCCGACGCGGGCCCGGTGGCGGCACAGCTGGTGCTGCTCGGCGCGCTGTTCGTCGCGGTGCAGCTCACCGTGGACCTGGCTCTCGGCGTGGGCGCCGGGCGGTTCGCCCGCCGCTGGGGCGACAGCCGCTGGTCGCGGCGGGTCGACCGGCTCTGCGCTGTCGCCTTCGTCGCGCTCGGTGTCCGGCTGGCCGCCGGCTGACGCTTGCTCGACTCCAGCTCGCCGAGATGGCGGCATCAGGAGGGCTCCGACCCCGCCACCTCGGCGAGCTGGTGAGGATCACGCTCCGGCGCCCGGGGCGGGGCGGCGGGCCGCTCGCGGTCCAGGTGCAGGCGCAGCAGCACCCAGCCCAGCGACACGGCGCCGATGAACACGTACGCGGGCTGCGTGCCGAACGTGTCCCAGCAGGTGTGCAGCGTGACGGCGGCGGCGAAGGTGAGCAGGAACGCCGCCAGTCTCCGGCCACCGGGCGCGGCGGCGAACGTGAACAACGCGGCGGCGGTCAGCCCGGTCCAGGCCAGGTGCGCGGCGGGCGCGGTGAGACCGCGAACCAGCAGCGTCCGCTCGACGGCGCCGAGGTTGCCCTCCGACCCGACGAACGCGGCGAACGCATACCCCATGGTCTCCAGTGCGGCGAACCCGGCGCCGGAGGCCACGCCGATCACCAGGCCCTGCGCCGGTGACCGGTGCCGCCGCCACAGCAGCAGGATGCCGGCCGGCACGATCAGCTTCGCGGTCTCCTCGGCCAGGCCGACGAGCGCCATCGGCAGGACGCCGAGGCGGTGCAGGGTGCCGTACTCCAGCCAGCCGGCGGCGACCACGCCGACCACGCCGCCGAGAAGCGCGGCGACGCCGACGACGGAGCCGGGGACCGGGCGGCGGGCCGGCCGCCCCTGGGCGAAGGCCAGGAACGTGGCGGGCGCGACGCACGCGCCGAGCACGATCAGCGCCGGTACGAACGTGACGGTGCCGGTGCCGGACAGTGTCTCCAGCACCAGCAGGTGAAGCCCGACGCCGACGAGCAGGACCGCCACCCACGCCCAGCGGCGTCCGGTATTCCCCATACGCCGAGTATCGCGCCCGGCGGCGAACGCCGGCATCGGGGGTAGGCACTGTGGACAGTGAGATCCATGCGACACGCCCGACACGACATCTGGTGTTGCCCAACCGCCCCCACCGCCATATATGGTGGTGCCGCAGCTGGTTCGGCCGAGCCCTCCGGGGCGGGGCCGAGGCAAGAGGGAACCCGGTGGAAATCCGGGACTGCCCCGCAGCGGTGAGTGGGAACGACAGCCGTCAACAGCACTGGGCCACCGGCCTGGGAAGCGACGGCCGGTAGGCGACCGGCGACCCCGGTCGGGCCCGCGAGTCCGAAGACCTGCCAGCGCGCCGTGCGCCTCCGCGTACGGCGGCCGGAGGTCGCGCGGGACGACCGACGCCAGCAGCCGGGCCGGCCACGCCGTGCCCGTTGGCGTCTCCCGCCGTCTCCAGACGGTGACAGCGAGGAGAGGTCATGACTGTCGTGCAGGAAAGCCCGCCGTCCACCGGCGGCGGGTCCGAGGCCCGCCGGCCGGCGATGCGGGTACGCAAACGGGACGGCGACACCGAGCCGGTGGACGTCGGCAAGATCGTCCGGGCGGTCGAACGCTGGGTCGCCGACCTGGACGAGGTGGACCCGCTGCGGGTGGCCACCAAGACGATCAGCGGGCTCTACGACGGGGCGACCACCGCCGAGCTGGACCGGTTGTCGATCCAGACCGCGGCGGAGCTGATCGGCGAGGAGCCGCAGTACTCGAAGCTGGCGGCAAGGCTGCTGGCCGCGTACGTGGACAAGGAGGTCCGCGGTCAGGGCGTGGCGAGCTTCAGCCAGTCGATCGCGTACGCGCACGGGCTGGGGCTGATCGGCGACGAGACGGCCGCATTCGTCGCCCGGCACGCCCGCAAGCTCGACGACGCCGTGGACCCGGACGGCGACAGGCGGTTCGAGTACTTCGGACTGCGTACCGTGGCCGACCGCTACCTGCTGCGGCACCCGCAGTCGCGGCTGGTGGTGGAGACGCCGCAGTACTGGCTGCTGCGGGTGGCCTGCGGGCTGTCCCGCACCCCGGGCGAGGCGGTCGGCTTCTACCGGCTGATGTCCAGCCTGGCCTATCTGCCCAGCTCCCCCACGCTGTTCAACTCCGGCACCCGGCACACCCAGATGTCGTCGTGCTTCCTGGTCGACTCGCCGCGCGACGAGCTGGACTCGATCTACGAGCGCTACCACCAGGTGGCGAAGCTGTCGAAGTTCTCCGGCGGCATCGGCATCGCCTGGTCGCGGGTGCGCGGCCGGGGCGCGCTGATCCGGGGCACGAACGGCCGGTCCAACGGCATCGTGCCGTTCCTCAAGACGCTCGACGCCGGGGTGGCCGCGGTCAACCAGGGCGGCCGGCGCAAGGGCGCGGCCTGCGTCTACCTGGAGCCGTGGCACCCGGACGTGGAGGAGTTCCTGGAGCTGCGGGACAACACCGGCGAGGAGTCCCGGCGTACGCACAACCTCAACCTGGCCAACTGGATCCCGGACGAGTTCATGCGCCGGGTCGAGGCCGACGGCGAGTGGTCGCTCGTCGATCCGTCGGACGCCCCGGAGCTGCCCGACCTGTACGGGGAGGCGTTCGACGCCGCGTACCGGGCGGCGGAGAAGAACGCGGTGCGTACGGTACGGGCCCGGGACCTGTACGGGCGGATGATGCGCACGCTCGCGCAGACCGGCAACGGCTGGATGACGTTCAAGGACGCCGCGAACCGGCTGTCCAACCAGACCGGTGAGCCGGGCAACGTGATCCACCTGTCCAACCTGTGCACCGAGATCCTGGAGGTGAACGACGACGCCGAGACGGCGGTGTGCAACCTCGGCTCGGTGAACCTCGGCGCCCACGTCACCGCCGACGGGGTGGACTGGGAGCGGCTGCGCGCCACGGTCCGCACCGCTGTGGTGTTCCTCGACCGGGTGATCGACATCAACTACTACCCGGCCGAGCAGGCGGCGGCGTCGAACCCGCGCTGGCGGCCGGTCGGGCTCGGCCTGATGGGGTTGCAGGACGCGTTCTTCACGCTGCGCCTGCCGTTCGACTCCCCCGAGGCGAAGGAGCTGTCCACCCGCGTGCAGGAGGAGATCCTGCTGACCGCGCTGGAGACCTCCGCCGGGCTGGCCGAGCGGTTCGGGCCGCATCCGGCGTACCCGCAGACCCGGGCCGCGAAGGGTGACCTGCACCCGGACCTGTGGGGCGCGGAGCCGGCGCAGGCCGGACGGTGGGCGGCGCTGCGTGAGCGGATCGCCGCAGGCGGGCTGCGCAACTCGCTGCTGGTGGCGATCGCACCGACCGCCACCATCGCCTCCATCGCCGGCTGCTACGAGTGCGTCGAACCGCAGGTGTCCAACCTGTTCAAGCGCGAGACGATGTCCGGGGAGTTCCTCCAGGTCAACACGTACCTGGTGCGGGAGCTGAAGGCCCGCGGACTGTGGACGCCGCAGGTCCGCGACCGGATCAAGCGGGCCGAGGGCTCGGTGCAGGACATCACCGAGCTGCCCGCGCCGGTGCGGGAGCTGTTCCGCACCGCCTGGGAGCTGCCGCAGCGGGCGCTGATCGACCTGGCCGCCGCGCGGGCGCCGTTCGTCGACCAGTCCCAGTCGCTGAACCTGTTCCTGAGCGCGCCGACCATCGGCAAGCTGTCCTCGATGTACCTGTACGCCTGGAAGGCCGGGCTGAAGACCACCTACTACCTGCGTTCCCGTCCCGCCACCCGCATCCAGCAGGCCACCGTCGCCCCGGTGCCCGCCCCGGTGCCCGGCGTGGTCTCCGCCGTGAGCGACGACGAGGCGCTGGCCTGTTCCCTGGAGAACCCCGAGAGCTGCGAGGCATGCCAGTGACCACCACCGCACCGACCCGGCACATGCTGCTCGACCCCGGCATGGACCTGACCCTGCGGCCGATGCGCTACCCGCGCTTCTTCGACCGGTTCAAGGACGCGATCAGGAACACCTGGACGGTCGAGGAGGTGGACCTGCACTCGGACCTCGCCGACCTGGCGAAGCTGTCCCCCGCCGAACGGCACCTGGTGTCGCGGCTGGTGGCGTTCTTCGCCACCGGCGACACGATCGTCGCCAACAACCTGGTGCTCAACCTCTACCAGCACGTCAACTCGCCCGAGGGCCGGCTCTACCTGTCCCGGCAGCTGTTCGAGGAGGCGGTGCACGTCCAGTTCTACCTGAACCTGCTCGACACGTACGTGCCGGACGAGAAGGAACGGTTCGCCGCGTTCGCCGCGGTGGAGAACATCCCGTCGATCGCCCGCAAGGCCGAGTTCTGCTTCCGGTGGATCGACTCGATCTTCGAGCTGCGCGAGCTGCGGACCCGCGACGACCGGCGGGCGTTCCTGCTCAACCTGATCTGCTTCGCCGCGTGCATCGAGGGCCTGTTCTTCTACGGCGCGTTCGCCTACGTCTACTTCCTGCGGTCCCGGGGCCTGCTCAACGGGCTGGCCTCCGGCACCAACTGGGTGTTCCGGGACGAGTCCATGCACATGGCGTTCGCGTTCGACGTGGTGGAGACCGTACGCGCCGAGGAACCGGACCTGTTCGACGCCGAGATGGAGAAGCAGGTGAAGGAGATGCTGGCCGAGGCGGTGGAGTGCGAGGTGAGCTTCGCCGCGGACCTGCTGGGCCAGGGCGTGCCGGGGATGTCGCTGGCCGACATGCGCGAGTACCTCCAGCACGTGGCCGACCGGCGCCTGGCGGTGCTCGGCATCGCCCCGATGTACGGCAGCGCCAACCCGTTCGCGTTCATGGAGTTGCAGGACGTGCAGGAGCTGTCGAACTTCTTCGAGCGGCGGGTGTCGGCGTACCAGGTCGGGGTGACCGGCAGCGTCACGTTCGACGACGACTTCTGACCGCCGCCCCCGCCCCGGCCGTCACGGCCGGGGCGGGGCCGGGCTCTCGCCGGGCAGCGCCGCCGCCCGGACCCGCCCGATCAACGCCACCACGGCGAGCGCCAGCACGGCCACCACCACGAACGCGGTACGCAGGTCCAGCGCGCCGGCGAGCAGGCCGATCACCGGCGCCGCGAGCAGCGCGCCCGGCCACTGGCCCATCGCCACCACGGAGACGCCCTCGCCGGACGTGAGGCCCGGCTGCTCACCGGCGAAGCCGAGCACCGTCGGGGTCACGCACGCCAGGCCGAACCCGAGCAGTCCGAACCCGGCCATCACCGCCGCCGGATGGGGGTACGCCACCGGCAGCGCCACGCCGGCTGTCGCGACCAGCGCGGACAGCCGGACGAAGCGGATCCGCCCGACCCGGCCGGCCAGCCGGTCGCCGAACAGCCGGGCGACGGTCGCGGCCAGCGAGAGACAGGTGTACGTGGCCGCGGCGAGCACCGCCGTGGCGCCGGCCACCTCGGTCGCGTACAGCGCGCTCCACTGGGCGCCGGCCATCTCGATGAACGAGGCGAGGAAGGCGATCACCGCGAGCAGCAGCAGTTGCGGGGTGAACCGGTCACGCAGCCGGCGCCGCGCCTCGCCGTCCTTGGTCTCCTGGCGGGGCGTGTCGGGCAGCCAGCGGTGCGTGGCGATCAGCAGCGCGCCCAGCAGGACACTGGTGACGGCCATCTGCGCCGACGGGGACATCCCGATCGCCGCGGCCCCGGTGCCGCAGAGGCCGCCGACCAGCATGCCGATGCTGAAGCCCGCGTGGAACGTGGACAGGATGGGCCGCCCGTACCGCTTCTGCACCTCGACCGACTGGGCGTTCATCGGCGTGGCCAGCAGGTTCGCCGCGAAGCCCCAGACCGCGAGGCCGCCGACCAGCGCCACCACAGTGGTGGACGCGGCCAGCAGCGGCGCGTTGAGCAGGATCAGCGCGGCCCCGGCCAGCGCCAGCCGGCGGGTGTTGATCCGGCTGATCAGCACCGCCACCACGACCAGGGAGACCAGCTCCCCCGCGTTCGTGGCGATGTTCGCCAGGCCCCAGCCGGTGTTGCCGACCCCTACCGCGTCCCGCACCTCCGGCACGCGGGCCGACCACCCGCCGATGGCCAGGCCCATGATGACGAAGAGCAGCGCCACCGACCAGCGGGCCCGTACGGCCGAGCGGGGCACCGGCGGCGCGGGCTGCTCCGTCGTGTGCTGGTTCGTCGAGGTGTCCGTCATGGTCGTCGTACCTCTCTGGGATCGGTCCGTCGGAACTCCTACCCGATCGCGTGGTCGAGGAAGCACGCACCGTCAGGAAGGCGTACCCGTTCCGGTGTGGTGCCGGGGTCGGTGACGAGCGCCGAGACCACCGCGACGTAGTCGTCGATCAGCCCGCGTACCAGGTCGTCGCCGAAGACACCCCGGTTGCGGATCACCACGCCGCCGGCCCGGTCGTCGTCCACCACGACGATCGGTGAACCCCGCTTGACCCAGACGGGCAGACATTCGGGCGGCACGTCCGCGGCGACCACGGGCGGCGGCGTGCCGGGCGCGGCCCGGGCGGTGATGTCGACCGGCTCCACCCGCAGGTCCGGGCAGTGCAGCACCGGCGACGCCGACGCGGCGGACTGGAACCAGGCGTCGAACAGGTGGTTGTCCGGCCAGGGGCGGATCGCCGCGAAGCCGGGACGGACCGCCCGGGCCAGCCGGTGGTACGCGGTGGCGTGCGCGACGGCCCCGGCCAGCGAGGCGTGCGCGGCGCCGACCACAGCGCTCATCGGCGCGTCCGGCGCGACGTCGACCGGCAGGTAGACGTTGTTGGTGAACTGCCCGACGAGCTGCCGGGACAGCGGGCTCTCCCGGCCCAGCGTGGTGGTGCCCAGCACCACCCGGGACCGGCCGGCCCGCCGCGACAGCAGCACCAGGTACGCGGCGAGCAGCAGCACGTACGGGCTGGTGCGGGCCCGCCGTGCGGCCGGGCGCAGCCGCGCGGTGATCTCGGGCGGGAACGCGAAGCGGGTGGCCACCTCGGCGCTGAGCGCGACGTCCGGCGCCGGCGGCGCCGCCGGGAACAGCTGGTACGGCTCCACCGGCCGCAGCCGGTCCCGCCAGTACGCGGCCCGGGCGGCGGCGTCGACACCGTTGCCGGACTGCTCCGCCTCCTGGAGCGCGGCGAGCGCGGCCGGGTCCACGCCCAGCGGCGGCTGCGGGTCGGCCGCGCCGAGCCGGGCCGTGTACGCGTGGCACAGGTCCTCCACCACGACGCGGCACGACCAGCCGTCGGAGACCATGTGGAAGAAGCAGAGCGCGAGCACGTGCTCGGTCGCGGAGAGCCGGACCAGCGCGGCCCGCCACAGCGGCGCCCGGCCGGGGTCGAACGCGTCGTTGCGGTGCGCGTACGCGATCTGCTCGACGCGGGCCTGCTGCTCGGCCGGCGGCAGTCCGGACAGGTCGACGTACTCCAGCGGCGACTCCACGTGCGGCAGGATCCGCACCTCGGGCTGCACGCCGATGCGGTCGAACCGCATCCGCAGCGCGTCGTGCCGGTCCACCACGTCCTGCATCGCCTGCCGCAGCACGTCGACCCGCAGCGTGCCGCGCAACCGGCGGAACTCCACCACCACGAGCCGTGAGGCGCCGGGACGGGCCGGGTCGAGCGCGGTCATGAACTCCCACATCATCTGCTGGCCGGGGGCCAGCGGGTACGTCGTCGGCACTGCCACTCCCCCCGTCAGGCCGCCAGCACCGGCGCGACCGGCCGGTGGTCCGTCTCGTCCGGCTGGTAGTCCGCCTCGTCCGGCGCGCGGAAGCCGGTGAAGAGCAGGTCGGGACGGCCGAGCCGCAGCGAGGTGACGAACGCGGCCCCGTCGAAGAGCGTCTCGATCGCCGCGCAGGCCGCCGACTCGGCCACCGCGCGTGGTCCCCGGTCGCCGCCGAGCCGGCCGGGCGTCTTCGCGGCGATCACGGCGGCCGCGACGGCCGGCACCGCGAGCAGGCTGCGTCCCCCGCTGCGCCGGGCGGTCAGCAGCCCGGCCAGCGCGGTCACGGCGAGCGTGCTGGCGGTGTTGAGCACGAACCGGCGCCGGTGCGGGTGGGCCAGGCAGAGCCACTGCTCGGAGCGCCCGTACGTGGTGAACCGGTAGGCGACCGCGCGGAAGGTGTCGGCGACGCCGGTGTCGTGGGTGACCACGCCGTCCGGGTCGGTGAGCAGCACGTAGCCGGCGTCGGTGAGGAGCAGCCCGAGGTGCAGGTCCTCCCCGCCCAGCGGCATCGGGGAGTCCTCCGGGAACCCGCCGACCGCCTCGAAGACGGCGCGCTTGACGGCCATGTTCGCGCCGGCGCCCCAGGACACGCGCTCGTAGTGCAGCGGCCGGGTCAGGTCGCCGAGCAGCAGGTAGGAGCGGCGCATCACGCGGAAGAACGCGCTGTCGCCGGGCTCGACGATCACCGGGCCGGTGACGCCGGCGACCTCCTCGCCGGAGGCGCGCAGCCGGACCGCGTACCGGGTGATCAGGTCGGCCGGCACCCGGCAGTCGGAGTCGGTGAACAGCACCAGGTCGTGGCGGGCGTGCCGGACGCCCAGGTTCCGTTTGGCCCCGACGTGCCGGGGCCCGCGCACGTAGCGGGCGCCGTACTCGGCGCAGGCCGCCCGGTGGGCGGCGGCCGCGGCGGGCGCCGAGTCGTCGACGACCACCACCTCCACCGGCTCGGGGCAGTTCGGGGCGGCGTCGCGCAGACTGCGGAGCTGGCGGCGCATCTCCGCCACCCGGTCCTTGACCGGGATGACCACGGAGACGCCGCGCGTGACGGCGCGGGGTTCGGTCGGTTCGCCCACGGGCGATGCGGATCGGCTCATGCCCCGAGGTTCGACCACCGGGGTACAGCGCCGATACACAGCGCCGGCCGTTGCGGCCATCGCACATGTACCGCTGATGTATCGATGGCCATCAAGGTCGAAGGCATGACGACCTCCATCCCCATCGACCGGCGGCTCGCCGTGGACGGCGGCCGGCCGGTCCGCCCGCCGGACCGCCCATGGCCACGCTGGCCGACCCCCGCGCCGGATGCCGCCGCCAACCTGTCCGCGGTGCTGACCGGCGGCCGGTGGGCGATCAGCAGCCCGTCCGTCGGCGACACCGTCCTGTTCGAGCGACGTTTCGCCGCCGATTTCGCCCGCTACGTCGGCACCCGCCACTGCGTGCCGGTCGACCACGGGTCCAGTGCCCTGGTGGTGGCCCTGGAGTCACTCGGCCTCGGCTACGGCGAGACGGTGCTCGTACCGGCGCTGACCTGGACCGCCTCCGCGACCGCCGCGCTGCGCGCCGGCCTGGTCCCGGTGCTCGTCGACGTCGACCGGGACACCGGCTGCGTCGGGCCGGACGACCTCGACCTGTCCGTGGACCCGCGGGCCGTGGTCGCCGTGCACTGGGCCTCCAACATGGCCGACGTGCCGGCGCTCGACGCGGTCACCCGGCCGCGCGGCATCTCCGTCGTGGAGGACTGCGCGCAGGCCCACGGCGCCACCTGGCAGGGCCGCCAGGCCGGCTCGCTCGGCCGGCTCGGCTGCTTCAGCTTCCAGCACGGCAAGGTCCTCACCTGCGGTGAGGGCGGGGCCGTGGTCACCGACGACGACACGCTCGCGCCGGTGCTCGAGGAGCTGCGGGCCGATTCGCGCCGCTACCGGGGCGACCGGACGCCGGCCGGCGAACTGGACCTGGAGGAGAGCGCCGGTGTGCAGGGCGCCAACTTCTGCCTGAGCGAGTTCTCCGCCGCCGTGGCCTGCGCGCAACTGGCCGTCCTGGACGGCCAGCACGACGTGCGCAATCACAACTACCGGCTGCTCGGCGAGCTGCTGGACGGTGTCGACGGCGTACGGCTGCTGCAACCGGCGCCGGGGCAGACCCGCATCTCGATCTACGAGGGCACGATCGTCTTCGACGAGCTGCCGGCCGGCCTGGACAACGCCGCCGTGGCCGCCGCGCTCACCGCCGAGCTGGGCCGGCGGTTCTACTGCACCGACGAGCCGCTGCACCGCAGCCGCCTGCTGCAGCCGTGGACGAAGCCGCTGCTCGCGCCGCTGGCCGAACGCTTCGCGGCGATCCACCGGGAGCGCACGTACCCCAACACCGAGTGGCTCGCCGCACACACCGTCCAGACACACCACAGCACCTTCCTCGGCACCGAACAGGACATGGAGGACATCGCCGCCGCCGTCACCAAGGTGCTCACCCGCTGAACCGCGCCGTCCCGGCGCACCCAGAGAAGGAGTCTTCCCGTGACCGTCACCCAACGCGAGACCTCGCACGCCCCGTCCCCCGAAACGGACGCACCCGTCGGCGTGTGGCTCAACGGCGCCCGCGGTTCGGTCGCCACCACGGCGATCACCGGTCTGCTGGCGCTGCGCGCCGGCATGGCCGACTCGACCGGCTGCGTCACCGACACCGGCATGCTGCGCGACGCGCCGCTGGTGAGCTGGACCGACCTGGTGGTCGGCGGGCACGACATCGTCGACACGCCGCTGGAGAAGAAGGCCGAGTCGCTCGTCGACTCCGGTGTCATCCCGGCGCCGGTGCTGGCCGCCGTGCGGGGCAGCCTGCCCGAGGTCGAGCAGAACCTGCGCACCGGCTACGACGCGCGTACCGAGACCGGACCGCTGGCCGAGGTGGTCGACCGGCTGGCCGGCGACATCGAGGAGTTCCGCGCCCGCCACGGGCTGTCCCGGGTCGTCGTCATCAACGTGTCCTCCACCGAGCCGCCGGCCGACCACCGGCCCGAGCACGACGACCTGGACGCGCTGACCCGCGCCCTGGCCGACCCGGACGACAAGGCGCTGCCGGCCAGCTCGGTGGTCGCGTACGCGGCGTTCCGGGCCGGCTGCGGCTTCGTCGACTTCACCCCGTCCACCGGCGCCCGGCTGCCCGCGCTGGAGATGCTGGCGCAGCGGGAGCGGGTGCCGTTCGCCGGCTCCGACGGCAAGACCGGGGAGACGCTGCTGCGTACCGCCCTGGCGCCGATGTTCACCAGCCGCGCCCTGCACGTGCTCTCCTGGGCCGGGGTGAACCTGCTCGGCGGCGGTGACGGGGCTACGCTGGAGGACCCGCGCAACGCCCGCAGCAAGCTCAGCTCGAAGTCGGGCGTGCTGCCCGCGCTGCTCGGTGAGGACGTCACCGCCCCGCTGCACATCGACAACGTGCCGGACCTCGGCGACCACAAGACCGCCTGGGACCACGTCTCGTTCGAGGGCTTCCTCGGCGTCCGGATGTCCATGCAGCTCACCTGGAGCGGGGTGGACTCCACGCTGGCCGCCCCGCTGGTGCTCGACCTGGCCCGGCTGACCGCCGCGGCGCACCGCGCCGGGCACGTCGGCCCGATCGAGGAGCTGGGGTTCTTCTTCAAGGACCCGATCGGCACCGACGAGCACGCGCTGGCCGAGCAGGCGCAGGCGCTCGCCAGCTGGGCCAACGGGCTGGACGGCCGCGGCGACAGCTGACCTTCGTACCGGCCGCCGGCGCGGCGACTCCCGCGCCGGCGGCCCCGCCCCACGTATCCGCATCGAGGAGCCTCCCATGTCCCCACACGTCCCGAACGCGCCGGACCGGCCGAGCACGGATCCGGTGTGGACGCCGATCCTGACCGGTCTGCACGCGACCGCGCTGGACTGTCTCCAGACGAGCTTCGCTCTGCTCGCCGACTACGCGAACGGGTCCGGCAGCCATCTCGCCCTCGGCGCCCGGTACGGGTTCCGCACCCGGGATCAGGACGCTCTGATCTCCGTCGAGGCGACCTCGGACGACCGGGCCGCCGAAGCGGTCGACCTGCTGGGCCTGCGCGTCGAGGGCCGGTGGATGCAGCTCGACGGCCCGCAGGTCCGCCGGCTGTGCGCGCCCGGCCAGCCGCTCTACGTCACCGCCGACGCGTACGACCTGCCGTGGTGTCCCTACCACCGGCACGAGCACATGCGGCACAGCTTCCTCGCCACCGAGGCCGGGCCGGATCAGGTCACAGTGGTCGACGCTTACCACAACGACACCGCCTGGGGCCCCGCGCGGCCCGGCGTGTGGCGGCTGCCCATCGCCGCGTTCGACGCGGCGCTGGCCGGCGGCGCGCACACGCTGGCGGTGACGGCGCACCCGGCGCCGGCGATCGACGTGCCCGCCATGCTCGCCGGCAACGCCGCCCGGGCTCGCCGGGCCCGCCCGGAGATCGCCCGCTACCTGGACCGCACCGGCGCCGCCCTGGACACCGTGTCCGGGCTGCACCGCTTCGTGCTCGACGTCTGGCTGTTGGCCCGCGCCCGCGACCTGCACGAACGCTGGCTGGCCGAGGTCCGGCCCGAGGCCGCCGCCGCGCTGGCCGGGCAGGCCGCCCGCTGGCAGCAGCTCGCCACGCGCAGCTACGTGGCGCTGCGGCGGGCCCAGGCGGGCCGGCCGGCCGCGCCGGAACTGGCGGACGTGCTCGGCGAGCTGATCTCCGACCACCTCGACGCGCTGGAGTCGATCGCCGAACCGGCCGCCACGCCCGGCCACGACGCCGTGCGGCCCGCGCCGGACCCGGCAGGTGGAGAGGGCGTACGCGCCGCGGTGCTCGGCGCGCTCGGCGAAACCCTGGACCTGGACGGCTCGACGCTGCGCACCACCGACGTGCTCCGGGAGCTTCCCGGCTTCGACTCGTTCCGGCTGGTGGACGTCATCGACCGGGTCGAGCGGCGGCTCGGCGTCGAGGTTCCGGCCACCGCGCTCTCCGCGGCCGACCTGCGCGACGTCGGCTCCCTGTGCGCCATGTTCGGCGCCGCCACCGGAGGTGCCCGATGAGTGCCGAACTGCTGCACGACCTGCTGGACCGCACCGCCGGCGCGCGCCCCGACGCGCCCGCCGCCGGGGACGGGACCGTCGAGCGCACGTACCGTCAGGTGCGGGCCGACAGCCTGCGCCTGGCCGGCTGGCTGCGCGGGCAGGGCGTCCGGCGCGGCGACCGGGTGCTGGTGGCGCTGCCCGCCGACGCGACGCTGCCGGCGCTGCTGTACGCGGTCGCCCGTACCGGCGCGGTCTTCGTCGTTCTCCGGACGCCGGCCCCCGAGGTCGCCCTCGCCCACGTGCTGGACGACGCCGAACCGGTCCTGGTCCTCACCGACGACCCGGTCCTGACCGGCCTGTCCCGCGCCCGCAGCGTCCCGGTCCACAGGGCGGCCGAGGCGCGGCACGCCGCGTCCGCCACGGCGATCGGCGACGCGCCCACCGGCCCGGCCCCGCTCGCCGTCGACCCGGTCTGCCTGATCTACACCTCCGGCAGCACCGGCATGCCGAAGGCGGTGGTCTCCACGCACGCCCAGGTCACGTTCGCCGTCCGGGCGATCCAGTCGGAGCTGCGCTACCGGCCCGACGACGTGGTGCACGTCCTGCTGCCGCCCTCGTTCGACTACGGCCTCTACCAGATCTTCCTCAGCACCGTCGCCGGCGCCCGGCTGCGCCTGGGCGACAGCGCGGAGACCGGTGGCCGCCTGCTGGTGAGCCTGGTCGAGTCCGGCGCCACGGTGCTGCCCTGCGTGCCGTCGCTGGCGATCAACCTGCTGCGGCTGCTCGGCCGCGCGGGCGCGCCGCGCCCGCCGCTGCGCCTGCTCACAAACACCGGCGCCGCCATGCCCCCGGAGGTGCTGGCCGGCCTGCGCCGGCTGCTGCCCGGCCTGAGCGTCCAGCTCATGTTCGGCCTCACCGAGTGCAAACGCGCGGCGATCATGCCGCCGGACGCCGACCTGCGCCGGCCCGGCGCCTGCGGGCGGGCGCTGCCCGGCACCGAGATCTTCACAGTGGACGCCGAGGGGCGGCGTCAACCACCGGGCGTTCCCGGCGAGCTGGTGGTACGCGGCCCGCACGTGATGGCCGGCTACTGGCGGCGGCCCGAGCTGACCGCCCAGCGGTTCCGCCGCGTACACGGGCTCTTCCCGCAGCTGCACACCGGCGACCACGGCCACGTGGACGACGACGGGTACGTCCACTTCGCCGGCCGGCGCGACGACGTCTACAAGGAGAAGGGCACCCGGGTCAGCGCCACCGAGGTGGAGGCCGCGGCGTACCGGGTCGACGGCGTGGCCGCGGCCGGGGTGCTGCCGCCGGCCGACGGCCACGACGGCGCGACGCTGTTCGTGGTGGCCGCGCTCACCCCCGCCGACGTGCTGCGCCGGCTACGGGAGCAGCTGGAGGAGATGAAGGTGCCGGCGCGCTGCGTCGTGCTACCCGACCTGCCGCTCACCGGCAACGGCAAGGTGGACCGGCGGGCGCTGGCCCGGCTGGCGGGTGAGCACAATGGCTGACCTGCCCTTCGACACCCCGGCCTACCGCTACGACCTGGCCCGGGTACGCGCCAGCCACGCCGCCCTGGTCGCCGCGCTGCCCGCGCCGAGCCGGCTGTTCTACTCGCTCAAGGCCAACCCGCACCCGGCACTGGTGGCGGCGCTGCACACCGCCGGCTGCGACGCGGAGATCTGCTCGCCGGGCGAGCTGGCCGCGGCGCTGCGGGCCGGCGTGCCGGGTGACCGCATGCTCTACACCGGACCGGGCAAGCGCGACGCCGAGGTGGCCGAGGCGGTGCGTGCCGGGGTCCGCTGGTTCTCCGTCGACTCTCCCGAGGGCCTGGACCAGGCCGACCGGATCGCCGCCGCGCACGGCGTCGAACTGCGCTGCCTGCTGCGGGTCAACGACCGGGTGCCCAACCCGGGTCAGGGGCTCACCATGACCGGCGTCGCGTCCCAGTTCGGCGCCGACGCCGACTGGATCGAGCGGGAACCGCACCGGTTCCGCTCCCGCCCGTCGGCCCCGGTACGCGGGTTCCACCTCTATACCGGCAGCAACGTCGACTCGGTGGACGCGCTGGTGTCCCAGTTCACCGCCGCGGCGCGTACCGCCCGGCGGTTGCGGGACCTGCTCGGCATCGACCTGACCCTGCTCGACCTCGGCGGCGGCTTCGGCGCGCCGTTCGCCCGGCCCGGCCACAACGCGGACCTGACCGGCCTCGCCGACCGGGTCGGCCCGGCCCTGGACGGGCTCTTCCCCGGCTGGCGCGACGGCGCGCCCACGGTGGCCTTCGAGTCGGGACGGTTCCTCACCGCCACCGCCGGCACGCTGCTGACCCGGGTGCTGGACGTCAAGCGGTCGCAGGGCACGCCGGTGGTGGTGCTGGAGTCCGGCATCAACCACCTCGGCGGGATGTCCGGCCTGCGCCGGCTGCCGCCGCTCGTGCCCGCCCTGCACGCCGCTGACGACCGCGACGGCGCGCCACTGGAGGCCGCGATCGTCGCCGGGCCGCTGTGCACGCCGCTGGACACCTGGGCGCGAGCCGCGAGCCTGCCCGACGTACGGCCCGGCGACGTGCTCGCCGTGCCGAACGTCGGGGCGTACGGGCTCTCGGCGAGCCTGCTGGCCTTCCTCGGCCATCCGGCGCCGGTCGAGGTCGTCTGCGACGGCGACCGCGTCGTCGAGACGTCCCGGCTGACCCTGACACGGCACCCGGTCGACCCGCCGGGAGCCACTGACGAACCACGAGAAGAAAGGTGACGTCATGAACACCGAATTCACCGAGCTGCTCCGGCCGTTCCTCAAGTTCGCCGGCAAGGAGGAGATCACCGAGGACGCCCGGCTGCGCGACCTCGGCCTGGACTCCATGCGCGAGATCGAGCTGCTGTTCGCCATCGAGGAGACGTTCGGGGTCGCCGTGCCCGACGACAAGCTGGTCGACTCCACGTTCGCCACCGCCGGCGGGCTGTGGGGCGTGGTCGAGGAGCTGCGCACACCGGTCGGCGGTGGTTCCCGATGACGGCCGTCGCCGGGTACGCCCCGGCCGTCGAGACCGTCGCCGAGATCGCGGCGGAGCACGCCCGGGAGGCCGACGAGACCGCGGCCTTCCCCACCGAGGCGCTGGACGCCATGCGCCGTACCGGGCTGCTGGGGCTGCTGGTCCCGGTCGCCGAGGGCGGCGCCGGCGGGACGCTGCCGGATCTGGTCGACGTCACGCTGGCGCTGGGCCGGGTGGACATGTCGGTGGCGATGGTCTTCGCCATGCACTGCCAGCAGGTCGCCGCGATCACCGCGTACGGCGGGGAGAAGCTGCGCGCCGAGGTGCTGCCGTCGGTGGCCCGGGGCGAGCGGTATCTCGGCTCGGTCACCACCGAGGCCGGCAAGGGCGGTCACCTGCTGACCGCCGAGTCGGTGCTGGAGCACGACGGCGAGATGCTGCGCGTCGACCGGCAGGCCCCGATCGTCACCGGCGGCCCGTACGCGGACGCCTTCCTGATCACCACCCGCGCCCCGGGCGCCGGCTCGGCGGCCCAGGTGGACCTGGTCTACGCCGACCGGGACCAGGTGGAGGTCGAGGTCACCGGCGGGTGGCGCCC
The DNA here is from genome assembly GCF_017872985.1 of Micromonospora sp. HB375. Classification (NCBI taxonomy): domain Bacteria; kingdom Bacillati; phylum Actinomycetota; class Actinomycetes; order Micromonosporales; family Micromonosporaceae; genus Micromonospora; species Micromonospora sp. HB375. The sequence continues at coordinate 4,114,527 of NZ_JAGGJO010000001.1, forward strand.
GCTGGGCATGCGGGCCACGCACAGCGTCCCGATGCGGCTGCGCGGCGCGGTGCCGCAGTGGCAGGTGATCGGCGAACACGGCGGGTTCCGGGAGATCGCCACCACTGTCTTCGCGCCGCTGGCGCACGTCGGCTGGGCGGCGGCCTGGATCGGGGCGGCGGCCGGCGCGTACGCCCGGGTGCTGCGGCACGCCCGCAGCGAGGCGGGACGGCGGCAGTTCGCCCCCTCCTCCGAGCTGGTGCTGCTGCGGCTGGCCGGGATACGGGCCCGGCTGGACGCGGCGCACGCGCTGCTGCGGCACACCGTCTCGGTGGTCACCGGCGCGCCGGACATGTCGGCGGCGCCGGTGCAACTGCTGCTCAACACGCTGAAGATCCGCGCGGCCGAGGAGTCCTTCGCCGCCGCGCACGAACTGGTCGAGCTGGCGGGCCTGCGCCACGGCTACCTGACCGACTCGCCGCTGGCGCTGGAGCGCACGTTCCGGGATCTGCGCTCGGCCTCGCTGAACTACGCGAACGACCGGCTGCGCCTGGCGAACGGGGCGCTGTCACTGCGCGACCCGGGGGTGCGTCTTGCCTGAGCCGACACCGACACCGACGTCGGCCGGGGACCACGCCGCCCCGGCGGGCGCCGCGCTGTCCGGCGTGGACCCCACCGACCCGGGTGCGGTGTGGCGCGCGCTGGGCGCCGCCGGGACCATCGAGGCGCTCTACGCCGACGGCGTCCAGCCCGACCCCCGGCGGCTGTCGGCCCTGCTCACCGAGCTGGACGCCCGGTGCCCGCTCGGCGTGACGCTGTCGGTCTGCGTCCAGGTCGCCACGGTGCTGCCGCTGCTGGCCGGCGCGACCGGGCCGGCCGAGCGCGCGCGACGCGGGATGCTGCGCGGCGAGACCGTGGTGGCGCTGGCCGTCACCGACGCCGCCGGGTCGGGATCGGACCTGCTCGACGCCACGACCCGGGTGAAGCTGGGCGACGACGGCGCCGTCCTGGACGGTGGCAAGGACTGGATCACCAACGCGACGAGCTGCGACGCGGCGCTGGTGCTGGCCCGGCACCGCGAGGCGCGGCACTTCACCAGCTTCTGCTGGGTGCTGGCGCCGGCCGACGCGCCCGGCGTGACAGTCGGATCCGCCGGCCGGGCGTTCGCCGGGTCCGGTGTGGGCCACCTGCGCTTCGCCGGCGTGGCGCTGGGCCCGGACGCCGTACTGGGCCGCCCCGGCCGGGCGCTGGCCGGGTTCGCCCGGCAGGTCGGCGTCGAACGGGTCGCCGGGGCGCTGTGGGCCCGGGCCATGTGCCACCGGATGCTGGCGGGCCTGCGCGACTGGCTGCGGCGCCGGCCGGCCGGGGCGGGCACGCTGTGGGATCGCCCGGCGGTCCGCGAGCGGTACGCCCGGTGCCTGGTCGCCACGCACCAGCTCGACGCGCTGTGCGCGCCGCTGCTGGACGCGCCGGCGGCCGTCCCGTCCGCGGTCACCGGGATGCTGCTCAAGGTCAGCGCCGCCGAGACCGTGGACCGGGTCGCCGCCGAGGCGGTGCGCCTGCGCGGCGCGGACGCGTTCCGCGACGGCGGGGAGGCGCAGCTGCGCACCGAGGCGGCCATGTTCGGCATCGCCGGTGGAGCAACCGGAGCGATGCTCGCCGGCATCGCCGACCACGCCGACGAGCTGGCCGGCGCGGTGACCTGAGGGCGTCCCGCGGTGGCGGCGGGACGCCGATCGACGACAGCACAGCGAAGGGAGCAACGCCGTGAGTCTCTACCAGTGGTTCGAGCGAACCGCGGCACGGGTGCCGGAGGCGGTCGCGCTGGAGGTCGGCGGGGAGCCGGTGACCTACCGCCGGCTGCGCGACCTCGCCGACGGCCTCGCCGGCCGGATCCACACCGAGGTGGGCCGACGCCCGCGCGCGGTCGGCCTGCTGGCCGCCCGCAGCCTGCCCGCGTACGCCGGTTATCTGGCCGCGCTGCGCGCCGGAGCGGTGGTGGTGCCGCTCAACCCGGCCTTCCCACCGGCCCGCACCGCCCGGCTGTGCCGGGACGCGGGGGTGGACGCGCTGGTGGTCGACGACGCCGGCGCCGCGACGGCGGCGCAGGTCGCGGGCGGCGCCGTGACGGTACGCCTCGACGGCGCGCCGGGCGTCCCGCCGCCGGCCGCCCCGGTGGCGCCGGACGACGTGGCGTACCTGCTGTTCACCTCCGGCTCGACCGGGCGGCCCAAGGGCGTGCCGATCCGGCACCGCAACGTCGACGCGTTCCTCACGTGCTGCCGGGACCGTTACCCGGTCGGCCCGGGCGACCGGCTGTCGCAGACCTTCGACCTGACCTTCGACCCGTCCGTCTTCGACATGTTCGTCGCCTGGGGCGGCGGCGCCACGCTCGTGGTGCCGCAGCCCGACGAGGTGCTGACGCCGGTGCGGTTCGTCAACGAACGACGGATCACGCACTGGTTCTCGGTGCCCTCGGTGGTCTCGCTGGCCCGCCGGATGCGGATGCTCTCCCCCGGCGCCATGCCGGGTCTGCGGCACAGCCTCTTCGCCGGCGAGGCGCTGACGCTGGAGCAGGCGCGGGCGTGGGCGGCGGCGGCGCCGGGCAGCGTGGTGGAGAACCTCTACGGTCCCACCGAGCTGACCGTGACCTGCACCGGTCACCGGCTGCCGGCGGATCCGGCGGACTGGCCGGCCACCTCGAACGGCACCGTGCCGATCGGTGACGCGCACCCCGGGCTCGACGCGATCCTGCGCGGCGAGGACGGCACCGTCGGCGGTGACGACGGCGAGCTGTGCGTGCACGGGCCGCAGCGGTTCGACGGCTACCTCGACCCGGCCGACGACGAGGACCGGTTCGTCACGTACGCCGGTCGCCGGTACTACCGCACCGGGGACCGGGTCCGCCGCGAGCACGGCACGCTCGTGCACCACGGCCGCCTGGACGACCAGGTGAAGCTGCGCGGCTACCGGATCGAACTCGGCGAGATCGAAATGGTGCTGCGCGGCCACCCGGGGGTGCAGGACGCGGTGGTGCTGGCGTTCGGCGCGGGCGCCGACGTCGCCCTGCGCGCCGTCTACACCGGCGCCGCCGGGATCACCGCCGAGTTGACCCGCCGGTGCGCGGACCGGCTGCCCGGCTACATGGTGCCGGCCCGGATCCACCACGTGGCCGCGCTTCCCACGAACGCCAACGGCAAGACCGACCGGCGCCGGACCGCCGACCTGGTCGGCAGCGCGACGAGAGGAGAACGACGATGACCGGGACAGGAGACGGACACGAGCAGGAAGGGGCGTTCCGTTCGGTGGCCGGGCGGTTCGCCACCGGAGTGGCGGTGGCGACGGCCGTCGGACCCGACGGCCCAGTGGGCATGACGGTCAACTCCTTCACCACCGTGTCGCTGTCGCCCCGGATGCTGCTGGTCTGCCTGCGGCGGGACTGCCGGCTGCTCGGCGCGGTCCGGCGTACCGGGCGCTTCGCGGTGACGGTGCTCGCCGACGACCAGCGCGCGGAGGCGGCCTGGTTCGCCAGCCGGGGACGGCCCAGCGGCGCCGACGGCTTCACCGGTGTCACCTACGACGCGGAGCGGGCGACCGGCTGCCCGCGCCTGACCGACGGGGTGGCGTACTTCGGCTGCGAGGCCGTCTCCGCCGACCCGGCCGGTGACCACGCCGTGCTGATCGGCGCGGTCCGCTCCGCCGGCCTGCTCCGGCCGACCCCACCGCTGCTGTTCGTGGACGGCCACTACGCGCGGGTCGCCGCACCGGCGGAAGCGCAGGTGGCGCGATGAGCATCGGCGCCGCTCCCGGCGACCTGCGCCACCTGAGCCTGCGCGCCGCGCGGGCCGGGGCGGACGCGATCCGCGAGGCACGGAGCCAGGGTTTCCGGACCATGCACAAGGGCGGGGCGGCGCAGGACCCGGTGACCACCGCCGACCACGCCAGCGAACGGGCCATCCTCGACCTGCTCGCCCGCGACCGGCCGCAGGACGCCGTCCTGGCCGAGGAGTCCGGGCTCAGCGCCGGCTGCTCCGGCCTGCGCTGGATCGTCGACCCGCTCGACGGCACGCTGAACTTCAGCCACGGGGCGAGCCGCTACGCGGTGAGCATCGCGGTGGCGACCGGCTGTGACGACGGCGACGGCCAGGTGGTCGCCGCCACCATCCTGCAACCGGCAACCGGCGCCTGCCTGGTGCTCGACGGCGACGGCGCGCTCGACGGCGACGTCCCGGTCACCGTCGACCGGGAGGCCGCGCCGGGGCACGCCCTGGTGGCGTTCGCGGTGCCGAACGCGCCCGGCCCGCGGCGGCGGGCGTACCAGTCGCTCGTCGGCGTCGCGCCCCTGGTCGCGGACCTGCGCAACTCCGGCTCCACGGTCTGCGACCTGGCGGCGGTGGCCCGGGGGGAACTGGACGCGTTCGTCAGCTTCGACCCCGCGCCGTGGGACGTCGCGGCCGGCACCGCGCTGGTCGAGGCCGCCGGTGGGGTGACCCGGCGGTGGCGCCACGACGGGATGGCGGTCCTGGCCACCGGCGCGCCGGCCGTCGTGGCCGCGCTGGCCGGCTGGCTGAGCCCCGACCTTACGGACGACGCCGACGAGAAGAAGGGAACCGACGATGACCGGCAGCGATGAGTTCCGGCTGGCACTTGTGGGGGCGGGCCGGATGGGCCGCCACCACCTGCGGGCCCTGGCCGACCACCGGACGGTCCGGATCCGGCACGTGGTCGACCCGGTTCCGGCGGCACGGGCGGAGGTCGCCGCGGCCGGGCTGCCCGCGTACCCGAGCGTGGCGGACCTGCTCGCGGACGCCACGCCGGACGGTCTCCTGGTGACCGCGCCCACCGGCCGGCACGGCGAGCTGGTCGCGGCCGCCGCCGAGGCCGGGCTGCCGGTGCTGTGCGAGAAGCCGGCCGGGCTCGACCCGGCCGGGGCCGCGCAGGCGGGGCGGATGGCCGCCGCCGCCGGGATCCCGTTCCAGGTCGCCTACTGGCGGCGGTTCGTCCCGCAGCTGCGCCGGCTGCGCGAGCGGATCGCCGGCGGCGCGCTCGGCGAGGTCCTGTTCGTGGCCGCGTCGCAGTGGGACGGCGAGCCGCCGGCGGCGGCGTTCCGCACCGGCAGCGGCGGGATCTTCGTGGACATGGGCGTGCACGAGTTCGACCAGATCCGGTGGCTGACCGGGCAGGAGATCGACCGGGTCGCCGCGCAGCCCGCCGGTCCGGTCACCGACCCGGCGGTACGCGGCCGGGACGTGGACAGCGCGCAGGCGCTGCTCGGCCTGTCCGGCGGCGGTACCGCGCTGGTCTCGCTCGGCCGGCACCACCGGGGCGGCGACATGGCGACGGTGGAGGTGTTCGGCACCCGGGACCACGAGCGGCTGGCCTTCCTCGACCCGGCCGACGGGGACGCCACCATGTACGCGGCCCTGGCCTGCCAGGCGGAGGACTTCGCCGAGCTGGTCCGCGCGGGCCGGTCGGCGGGCGCCGGGGTGGCGGACGCGGTGGCGGTGCTCGACGCGGCGCACCGGGCGACGGCGCAACTCACCCGGGGTCACGAGATACACACCGATCGGTGACAACTTGCACCATCTGGGATCGAGGTATTCCCCAGCCGAAGGTGGGAATTCCAGCCGTGCACCACACTGTGGACGGTCCTGCGGAGCGGGGGAATACATCGATGCGGTTCAGTGTCCTCGGCCCGCTGGCCCTTCACGTGGACGATCACCCGATCACGCTCACCGGCACCAAGCCCCGCCTTCTGCTCGCCGTGCTGCTGCTGAGCCCGGGGCGCACGGTCGCCACCTCCCGGCTGGTCGACGGCCTGTGGCCGGACGCGCCGCCCGCGTCGGCGGTACGCAACCTGCGGACGTACGTACACCGGCTGCGGCAGGCGCTGGACCGCGGCGGCGACTCGGCCGACCGGCTGGTCCACGACGGCACCGGCTACCACCTGCGGGTCGACGAGGACGAGCTGGACCTGCTGCGGTTCCGGCGTCTCACCGACGACGCCCGCCGGGCCGCGCGGGGGGACCGGCCGGAGGTCGCCGCCGAGCTGTTCGACCAGGCGGTCGAGCTGTGGGGCGGGCCCCCGCTGGAGGACCTGGCGGATCCGGGCACCGACCTGGGCGCGACCGTCACGGCGCTGCGGGAGCAGCACCGGGAGATCACGACCGAGCTGTTCGACCTGCGCCTGCGACTGCGGCAACCGGCCCGGGTCATCCCGTCGCTGCGCCGGATGGTGGCCGAGGAGCCGCTCGACGAACGCCGGCAGGCGCAGCTGGTGACCGCGCTGACGCTGGAGGGGCGTGTGGCCGAGGCGCTGGCCGTGTACCAGCAGGCCCGGCGCGGCATCGTCGACGAGCTCGGCGTCGACCCCGGTCCCACCCTCCAGGGCGCCCTCCAGGCCGCGCTGGACGGGGACTCCGCCGAGGTCCGACCACCCTCCGGCTGGCCGGCGGCCCTCGGCGCCGGGCCCGCGGCGCCGCCCGGCCCGCCGCCGAGCCCGCAGGCCCTGCCGATGAAGCCGCCGTCCCTGGTCGGCCGGGACACCACGGCCAGCCAGCTCCGCACCATCGCCGAGGGGATCGCCGACCCGGCCGGCGCCGACGAGCACGCCGGGGTCGTGCTCGTGTCCGGCGCGCCGGGCGTCGGCAAGTCGTCGTTCTCGGTGTCCAGCGGGTACGACCTGGCCGACCTCTTTCCCGACGGTCAGCTCTTCGTCAGCTTCGACAGCAGCGGCGAGCCACCCCGCGGCAGCGGCGAACTGATCAGGGAGCTGCTCGTCGAGCTGGGTGTACCGCTGGCCGACGTGTCCGAGGACATCCGGGAGCGTTCCGCCGCGCTGCGGTGCGCGCTCGCCGGCCGACGGCTGCTGCTCATCATCGACGACGTCCACTGCGCGCAGCAGGTGCGCCCGCTGCTGCCCGGCGCGGGCCGTAGCCTGGTGCTGATCAACAGCCGGCAGCGCCTGCTGGACCTGGACGTCGGCTGGCGGTTGACGCTCGGCGCGCTCGACCGCGCCGACGCGGTGGAACTGCTGGCCACGATCGCCGGTGAGCGCCGGGTACGTGAGCAACCGGAGGTGTTCGGCCGGATCGCCGCGGCCTGCGACCTGTTGCCACTGGCGCTGCGGATCGTCGGCAGCCGGCTCGTCACCCAGCCCGACGTCGCCCTGCCCGGCTTCGCCGCGCACCTGGAGGACGAGGAGAACCGGCTGTCCGAGCTGGCCGTCGGGGACATCTCGGTGCGCGGCAGCCTCTCGGTCAGCTACCAGGCGCTGGACGTCGACGCCCGCCGGGCGCTGCGCGCGCTGGCCCGCGCCGGCTCGTTCATCACCCCGGCCAGCGCGGTGGAGATCCTGCGCCTGCCCCGGCAGCAGGCCAACCGGATGGTGGAGCACCTGGTCCAGCACAATCTGCTGCTGCCCGTCGACTCGGACGATCCGGGCCAGCACTTCCACCTGCCGGAGCTGCTGCGGCTCTTCGCCCGCGAGTGTGTGGACGCGCACGGCCGCCCGTTGCCGGCCACCTGACCCGCCGGCAGCCGGATCGGGGTGTGCGGGTCAGCCGACGCGCACACCCCGATCCGGGTCTCCTCACTTGAGGAAGCGGTCCAGCGCGGCCTCGATGGTGCCGCTGTCCGGCGTCGCGTACGACTTCATCGTCACCTTGTTGTAGGAGATGAAGCTCGGGCAGCGGGCGGCCGGAGCGTTCACCGTGCCGCCGTCACCGACCTTCTCGGCGGTCTTGGCGGCGTGGAACGTCAGCGTGTACCGCGAGGAGATGTAGTCGACGGTGACGACCTTGTCCTCGCTGTTCTTGTACTGGCACTTCTTCGGCGTGCCCTCGCTGCCCTCGACCATCTTGAGGCAGCCGATGACGGACACGGTGGCGAAGTCCGCCGACTTGGCGTAGTACGGCTTGGCCGAGCTGATCGTCTTCTGCGACCAGAACGTCGGCCGGTCCGGGGAGTTGGAGAAGACGTACGCCTTCGAGCCCGCCGGCGCGGTGTACGGGGCGGCGTTGAGGATCGGTCCCCCGTCGCAGACCGCCGACATCTCGCTGGCGTACCGCGCGGTGATCGCGTCGTTGTTGGTGGGTCCGTCCGGCCCGGGCGACTCCGGCCCGTCAGCGCTGGGGGTCGCGGACGGGCTGCCGTCCGGCCCGGGGGTGGCGCTGCCGGAGGCGACCGGCTTCGGGTCCTCCTCGTCGCCGTTGAAGGCGACGTAGGCGAGCCCGCCGCCGCAGCAGAGCAGCGTCAGCGTCACCGCACCGGCGGCGAGGCCGACGATCAGCCCCTTGCTCTTGCCGCCGCCGCCCTGGGGCGTGCCGGGCGCGTAGGGCGCGGCCGGCGGCGGGAAGCCGGCCTGCCCCGGGTACGACACCGCGGGCTGCGGCGCCCCGTACGGCGCGCCGGAGGCCGGCTGCGATCCGTAGGGCGCGCCGGAAGCGGGCTGGGCGCCGTACGGTGCGCCGGAGGCCGGCTGGGCGCCGTAGGGCGCGCCCGACGCCGGCGGCGAGCCGTAGGGGGCACCTGACGCCGGTGGCGAGCCGTAGGGCGCGCCGGAGGCCGGCTGCGCGCCGTACGGGGCGTTCGGGTCGGGCTGGTTGCCCCACGCTCCGGCGTTCGGGTCCGGATAGCCTCCGTAGGGAGGGTGATTGTCACTCATCTGAGGTTCTTCCACCTGTCGTCCGTGGTTCCGGCGATCAACCACTTCGCAGCGTAATGACGGCCGCAAATCCGGGATCGCCGACGTTCGATCGGTCGCTCACCAGCCGTGCCGGGGTGGCTCCGGTGCGTGCCTCCGCGAATCCGGCCCCGGTCCACCCACCAGGAGTGACAGTGCCGGGGAGCGTTGCGCCGCAACGAATCGACCCGTCTACGGGCTCCCGGCACCCGACTCCGGGGACGCCGAAAAGTGTGACGCACACAACACCTGAGGCCGCGTCGGCGACCCTCCACCAGGCAGTGCCGGACCACATCCCGGGACACGCTTTAGTGAGCCCTGTCTATATTGACGTGCGCCATAGGCGTGGACAGAATCCCAGCACCACCACCAGGACCCCTCCGGGAGGGCCCCATGAACCGTCCCCGCCTGCCGCTGATGCGGACCGCCACCAGACTCGCCGCGGTCGCCGCCGCCACCGCCGGCGTGCTGCTCGCGGCCACCGCGCCCGCCGTCGCCGCCGCGCCCACCGGGCGGTACGTGGCGCTCGGCGACTCCTACACCTCCGCCCCGCTCGTGCCCACCCAGGTCGACCTGAACTGCCTGCGCTCCAACCGCAACTACCCGTCCCTGGTCGCGGCGTCCGCCGGTTCGTCGTCGTTCACCGACGTGAGCTGCTCCGGGGCCACCACCGAGGACATCCTGTACGGCGGCGACGGCGCGCTGGGCATCGCGCTGCCACCGCAGGTCAACGCGGTCACCGCCAGCACGGCGCTGGTCACGGTCCAGATCGGCGGCAACGACATCGGCTTCTCCGGCATCATCGGCGACTGCGCCGAGGCGAGCGTGAGCAGCCCGCTCGGGTCGCCCTGCAAGGACCGGTTCACCGCGGGCGGCACCGACCAGTTGCGGGCCCGGATCGCCGCCGCCGCGCCGAAGGTGACGGCCGTGCTGCGGGCGGTCCGCCAGGCCGCGCCGAACGCGCGCGTGGTGGTGCTCGGCTATCCGGCGATCCTGCCCGACAGCGGGTACGGCTGCTGGCCGGTGGTGCCGATCGCCTACCAGGACGTGCCGTACCTGCGCGGCGTCCAGAAGGCGCTCAACACGATGCTCGCCGACACCGCGGCGGCGGGCGGGGCCAGCTACGCCGACGTCTACACCCCGTCGATCGGCCGGGACGCGTGCAAGAGCAGCGGCACCCGCTGGGTGGAGGGGCTGGTGCCGCAGAACTCGGCCGCGCCGTTCCACCCGAACGCCCGCGGTGAGCAGGGCATGGCCACCGCCCTGCTGGCGCACCTGAGCTGACCCGGACGCCGTGAGCCGGCCCCGCCGAGGCGGAACCGGCTCACGGCCCGCGGGCTCACACCCGGGTGATACGGACCGCGTCGGCGACCACGTACCCGGTCCCGGCGCTCCAGCGGCTCACCCCGACCTTGTCCCCGGCGCCGGCGGCGAGCGTGAACACGCCGAGCGAGACCCAGCGTCCGCCGCCGGTGCGCTGGTCGACCGCCACCGACCGGTTGCCGGTCGTGGTGGCGACCAGGTACGGGGTGCGGTCGTTGTAGCCGGGGTCGGCCGGGTACCACACCGACACCTCGTAGGCGCCGGTCGCGGGCAGGCTCGCCCGGAACCAGGCCACGTCGCTGGCCGCCACCGGCGTGGCGAAGCGGTAGTCGGCGCCGTAGCGCTGCCCGGAGTACGCGGAGGCGCCCCAGGCCGCGCCCGCGCTGAACCCGCCCGACGTGGCGTTGTCGACCGTGACGCTCCACGTCGCGGGCGGGGTGCCGGCCCGTACGTCCAGGTAGTTGCGGTCGATCTTCATGGTCACGCCGCCCCACGTCTCGGTGACGTCCCCGGCGTACTGGTGCAGGCGCTGCTGGTCGGCGTAGCGGTCGTCGGCGCAGTACGTGCCCCCGTCGGTGTCCGCGACGCCGTTCCACCAGGCGATCCAGATCTGGTCCAGGCGCAGGTACCGGGTGTCGTCGTAGGCGGCGCAGACATCGGTGATGCCGGACGAGCCGCTGGAGTACATGCCGGCGAGGTAGCCGCGCGTGTGCAGCCGCTCGACCCAGCCGGAGAGGAAGGAGAGCACGGCGGCACGGCAGCTCGCGTTCGACGGGTACTGCTCGATGTCGTTGTAGAGCGTGCTGCCCGCGCCGATGCCGAGCGCCGTCGCGGCGGCGGCCGCGCTGTCCGCCGCGGTCCGGCCCTGCCCGCGGGCGGTGGCCGGGTCGGCGGACATCTTCGGCGTACGGGTGCCGCACGGCGCCTGGTAGCCCAGCTCGATCGGGATCAGCCGCCAGCCCTTGCGGGTCTGGTCGGCGACCCAGGTCGCGGTCAGGTTGGGCTGGGCGCACGTGCGGCTGGCGCCGCTGATGTAGACGCCGACCGCGCGGTACGGCGAGGCGGTCAGCCAGGCGTCCATCGCGGCCTGCGACGGCGCGGTGCACGTGTCGAAGCCCTTGCCGGTGAAGGTGCCGGGCTGCGGGCCGACCGCGGCGACAGTGGCGGCGGCCGCGGCCGGGGCGGCCGCGGTGGCCGGGGCCGCGGCCGCGGCCACAACGAGAAGTGTCAGGGCCGTGACGAACGCTCTCATCGGCGCCCCTCCTGTGAAGGATTCCTCGCTCGACGGCGAGACTTGGGCAGGATTTCTACCACGCATCGACGAACGACGACAGATGGCGGTGGCGAAAGTTTTCACAATGGAAACGATCATTGAAGGGTATCGACAGAGCGCCCGACGCCGGGATAGCGTGCCCACACTCACGAGCGTCGATCGATACTGCGCCGTCACCCGAGGAGCGCCATGCCCACGTCACGATCCCCCCGTCTGCGACGCCGAGGTCTGCTCGGCGTACCCGCCCTGGCGGCCGCCGCCCTCGTGGTGGCCGTCCGTCCCGGTACGGCGCACGCCGCGCCGAAGGCCGAGTGCCTCGCCGACCTGCTCCGGGAGCAGTGATGGCCACCATTCCCTGGCTCGTTGACGTGCTGCGGGCCGCCGGCGTGCAGGTGGTGGTCGAGGGCGACTGGCTCAACCGGATGCGCTCCGGCTCGTTCGACCCGATCGGCGTGCTCTGGCACCACACCGCCGCCACGTCCAGCGCCACCAACCCGCACCCGGCGCTGAACATCTGCATCAACGGCCGCTCCGACCTGCCCGGCCCGCTCTGCCAGGCGCTCGTGGACTACCACGGCGTGTTCCACGTGATCTCGGCCGGCCGGTGCAACCACGCCGGCACCAGCGGCGGCAGCGGCCCGATCCCGGCCGGCGACGGCAACACCCTGATGATCGGCTGGGAGATCGACTACAACGGCGTCGACCAGCGGATGACCACCGCCCAGTACAACGCGAGCATCGCGGCCACCGCCGCCGTGCTCAAGCGGCTCGGCCGGGACTCCAGCTACGCCCGGGGGCACCGGGAGACCAGCACCACCGGCAAGATCGACCCGTCCTTCATCGACCTGAACACGATGCGCGCCGACGTGGCCGCCAAGATGGCCGGCGGCGGCACCGGCTGGACGTCGACGGTGGACAACGCCACCGCGGGCCGGTTCACCGCCAGCGCCAACTGGGGCACCTCGACCTACTCCGGGCAGCGCTACGGCGCCGACTACCGGTACGCGGACCCGGTCGCCGCGAGCGACGCCGCCTGGTACAAGTTCAACGTCCCCCGTACCGGCAACTACCGGGTCGACGCGTGGTGGCCGGCGAATGCGGGCTACAACGCGGCCACGCCGTACATCGTCGCCACCACCACCGGCAACCGGACGGTCACCGTCGACCAGCGGGCGACCGGCGGGCAGTGGCGCTCACTCGGCACGTTCACGCTGCCGGCCGGGGACGCCAACCGGGTGGCGGTCAGCCGGTGGAGCTCCGCCGCCGGCCTGGTCATCGCCGACGCGGTCCGGCTGACCGAGGTCTGAATCCGCGGACGCGGCCGGGTGGACATCCCACCCGGCCGCATCCGTCCCGGCAGTCAGCGCAGCGAGCGGAAGGCCGCCCGCATCTCCTGCGCGAACAACTCCGGCTGCTCCCAGGCGGCGAAGTGCCCACCCCGGTCCAGCTGGTTGTAGTGGATCAGGTTCGGGTACGCCCGCTCCGCCCAGCTGCGCGGCGCGAGCAGGATCTCGTCCGGGAACTGGCTCACCGCGGCCGGCACCCGGACGCCCTTCGCGGCGAAGAACGACAGCGCGTTCTGCGCGTACAGCCGGGCCGAGGACACGCCGGTGTTGGTCAGCCAGTAGAGCGTGACGTTGTCCAGGATGTCGTCGCGGCTCAGGCCGCCGGGCCGGCCGGCGAAGGCGGCGCAGATCAGATCCAGGCTGGCTGCGTCGTGGTCGAGCATGAACGTCGCCAGCCCGGCCGGCGAGTCGGCGAGCGCCGTCAGCGTCTCCGGGCGGGTCGTCATGATCAGCGCGTACGCGGAGTGCTTCCAGAAGAAGTCGATCCGCTCGCAGGCGGCCCGCTCCTCGTCCGAGAGCCCGGCCGGCAGCTCCGCGAGGGGGTTGTTCACGCCGGTGATGCCGCGTTGCAGCAGCGCGTCGATGTCCGGCGGCACCACGCACGGCATGTTCGTGTGGATGCCGGCCAGCTCCGGCGGCGCCTGCACGCCGAGCATGTCGGTGATCAGCGCGCCCCAGTCGCCGCCCTGGGCCACGAACCGGGTGTAACCCAGCCGCCGCATCAGCTCGGTCCAGGCGCGGGCGATGTGCTGCGGGTCCCAGCCGGGCCCGTCCGGCTTGCCGGAGAAGCCGTAGCCGGGCATCGACGGGATCACCAGGTGGAACGCGTCCGAGGCGCGGCCGCCGTGCGCGGTCGGGTCGGTGAGCGGGCCGATGATCTTCAGCTGCTCGATCACCGATCCCGGCCACCCGTGAGTGACGATCAGCGGCAGCGCGTCGTCGTGCCGGGACCGGACGTGGATGAAGTGGATGTCCAGGCCGTCGATCTCGGTGACGAAGTTCGGCAGGTCGTTGAGCCGCGCCTCGACCTTGCGCCAGTCGTACTCGGTCGCCCAGTACCGGGCCAGCGCCTGGCTGGTCTCCAGCGGCACACCCTGGGACTGGTCGTCCACCGTCTGGCGCTCTGGCCACCGGGTGGCCGCGAGCCGGGTCCGCAGGTCCTGCAGGTCCGCCTCCGGCACGTCGACGCGGAACTCGCGGATGTCGGCGCCGGTACGCGTCGGCGTCAGGGTCTTGACGGCCACGGGTTGTCCTCCTCGGGTCGGGTCAGGGACCGAACGTGAAGACGTACGCGCGGAGACCGGGCCGCTCGGCGCGCAGGGTGAGCCGGTGCTCCCCCGGCGGCGCGCCGTCGACCAGCCGGATCATGGCCGCCCGGTCGACGACGACCCGGCTGTCCGGGTCCACGTCGGCGCCGCGCGCGTCAGCGGCCGGTTTCCCGTCCAGCAGCACGCGAACCCCGGCCGGTCCCGCCGGTCCGGGGTCGGCCACCAGGTTCACCTCCCCGGCGGTGAACGGCAGGACCAGTTCGGCGTGGCCGCCCGCGACCTCGACGTACTCGCCCTCGACCCGCCAGTCGCCGGTGAGCGCGTACGTGCCGGGCACGCCCCGCTCGGCGCCGAGATAGGTCTCCGGGGTGATCCCCGCGTACGTGGGCTGCCGGCTCGTCACGAACGCTGTCACCTCCGGGGTGACCGGCGGCAGCGCGGTCCCGGGCGCGGCGGACTCGACCAGCCGCCGGATCTCCGTCTCGGTGCGGTCGTAGCCGCCCTCGCCGACCCAGCGGTCGGCCAGCCGCCCGTCGGCGTCGAAGAGGTACCGCGCGGGCCAGGCGTCGTTGCGCAGCGCGCGCCAGAACGTGTAGTCGTCGTCGATCGCGATCGGGTAGGTGAGACCGTGGTCGCGGACCGCCCGGTCGATGTTCTCCGCGAGCCGGCCGAAGGCGAACTCCGGCGCGTGCGCGCCGATCACCGTGAGCCCCAGATCCCGGTAGTCGCGGTGCCACGCCCGCACGTACGGGGCGGTGCGGATCCAGTTCACGCAGGTGTACTCCCAGACGTCGACCAGAACCACGCGCCCGCGCAGCTCCTCCGGCGTCAGCGGCGCGGAGTTCACCCACCGGCGGACGTCGATCGGCGGCAGCCGGGTCGCCACGGCAAGGTCGTCACGCGAAGCGCCGGTCATGCGGGACCCCTTCCTCGGCGGACCGTCGGCGGTTACCCGGACGGTACGGCTTCGAACGGCCGCCCGAGGCAGGTGCGCGGGCGTTTGCCCGCCGCCCGGCGGGGTAGGACGCTGCGCCACCCGAGGGCGGGCCGTGCCAGGCGGCGTGGGCGGCCGGGACGTCGCGGAGGGTCGATGACGGCTGGACCAGGGCGGGCGCAGGCCCCGCCGGGCGAGGTGGTGGAGCTGCGGGTGCACGGGGTCTCCGCGGGCGGGGCCGCCGAGGTGCTGGGCCGGCCGCTGGTCCGGCAGGTCGCGGGCGACCGCAGCGCCGGCTTTTACCGTCCCCGTCCGGACCTGGCCGACGGGCGCGGCGCGAGCGGAGTGACGCTGGAGGCGTACCAGTGGAACGACCTGCCGTCCGGCACCGCGCTGCGTACCCTCTCGCTGCTGTTCCTGATGCCCTTCATGCTGCTCAACGTGGCCGTGTGGATGCGGCCGGGGGACGCCGTCGGCGGCGCGGTGGTGCGGGCGCTGTGCCGGGTGCTGGGGTTGAGCCTGACCGCGTTGTACGTGCTCGCCGGGGCCGGGGTCGCGCTGGACCTGGTGGCCTGGCAGTGCCTGTCCGTCCCGGCGTGCGTCGCCGACCGGGAGTGGCTGTCCTGGATGGGCGGGCGGCCGGTCGGGCTGCGGCTGGTGGTGCTGGCGCTGGTCCCGGCGGCCGCGGTGAGCCTGGTCTGGTGGGGCTCCCGGCGGCCGGGACGCTCGTTCACCGCGTTCCGGGCGCCGGAGCGGGCGACGGCCGGGCCTCCGCTGAGCACGATCGGCCAGTGGGACACCGAGCCGCTGATGGGCCGGCTGCGTTCGATCCACATCGCGGCGGCCTTCGCCACCCTCGATGGCTGTCTCCTCGCCGCCCGGGCCGCGCAGGGCGTCCCGCCGACGGTGGCGGTGCTGCTGGCGGTCACCGGCGCGGTGCTGCTCGCCTGCCTGGTCCTGGTCTGCGTGCCGCCGCTCGTCGACCGGGCGCCCACCGACCCGCGACGTGACCGGGTCGCCCGGGTGCTGCGCGGCACCGCGATCGGGCTCACCGTCGTGGTGGCCGGGTATCTGCTGTTCGCCCCGGCCCGCTGGCGTGCCGGCGGCGGGCTGCCCGGCTACGGCTCGATCCTGACCTGGCTGCTGGTCACGCACGCGGTACTGCTCGGCGGCCTGGCCGCGGTGCTGATCTGGCACCGCCTACGAGTCCGCGGCCACCAGCCGCCGAACGGGCTCGGGGCGCTCGTGGTAGCCGCGGCGGCGGGCGGGCTCGCGGTGGCGTACTCCGCCGAGCTGGTCCAGCGCACCGCCGACCTGCTGGACCGGGGCGTGTCCCCGGCGGACGACATACCGGGCCCGGCGCACGCGTACACCTGGGCGATCTACGGCTTCTTCCGCGCGCTGCTGGTCACCCTGGTGGTCGCGGCAGTGGTGGCGCTGGTGTCCCGGCGCGGCCGGATGCGGGCCGCCGGGGCGATCGTCGAGCGGGACTTCCCGTCGCCGCCGGCCGAGGCGGCGCCCCGGCTGCGGCAGGTCCGGACGATGATCGTGCGGGCCCGGTTCACCGACCTGCTGGTGCCGCTGGCGGTGCTGTTCGCCGTCATGGCCGGACTGGGCGCGGCGACCACCGCGATGGCGCTGGTCCGTCCCGATCCGGGCGAGACGCTGGAGCACCGCACGCACGTCCCGGCGGAGCTGGTCATGTTCGGCATCGAGGTGGGCGGGGTGGCGATCTCGGCGGCGGTGCTGGCCCTCATCCTCGCCGGGATCTTCGCCTACCGCAGTCCCGGGTTCCGGCACCACGTCGGCGTGCTCTTCGACCTGGCCACGTTCTGGCCCCGGGCGGCACACCCGTTCGCACCGCCCTGCTACGCCGAGCGGGCCGTGCCGGAGCTGGCCCGGCGCATCACGTACCTGGTGCACAGCGGCAACGGGGTGCTGCTGTCCGGCTACAGCCACGGCTCGGTGCTCGTCGCCGCGACCGTCCTGCAGCTACCGGCGGAGGTCAGCGCGCGGGTCGCCCTGCTCACCTACAGCTCGCCGCTGCGCCGGCTCTACGCCCGCCTGTTCCCCGCCTACGTCGGCGGCGAGATGCTGCGCGGGATCGGCGGCCGGATCGGCTGGCGCTGGCGCAACCTGTGGCGGGACACCGACGCGCTGGGCGGATGGATCTTCTCCCCGCACCGCCCGGACGAGCCGGCCCGCGTCACCGGCCCGGAGGCAACTGTGGACCGTCGCCTCCGGGATCCGGAGAGCCTGGTCGCCCCGCCCTGGGACAGCGTCCCCCCGCCGATCAAGGGTCACCTCCCGTCGGAGGACGACCCGGCGTACGCCGAGACGGTGCGGGACCTGGCCGGGCGGCTGCGCGCCGCCGAGCCGTGACGCGGGCATGGCTTCACGCGGGCGGGTGCTCCGCCTCGAACCGCTCCCGGGTGAGGAACGCCAGCCTCGCCCGCTTGTCCGGCATGTCGATGTCGGGGCCGAACGTGAAGCCCTCGATGCGCAGGCGGCGCAGCATGGCGTCGTTGCGCACGTCCGGCTCGGCCACCACGCGACGCGCGGCCGGGTCACGCAGCAGGAACCGCATCAGGGCCGGGAAGACCGCGCCGGTCACGCCGCGCGGGTACCGCCGGGGCGGGTCGAGCAGCAGGTGCATCCCCACGTCGCCGGGCTGCACCGGGTAACGCTCGCCGACCGGGTCCGCCTCCGGCTGGTACGTCTGGAACAGCCCGATCGGCTCGCCGTCGAGCCGGATCAGGTACGCGTGGTGGGTCTCCAGCCCGTCGACGAACGCGTAGATGTCGCGTACCTGGTCGACGGTGTGCGAGCCCATGCCCCAGAACCGGTTGCGGGGCCGGATCACCCAGCCGTGCAGCAGGCCGGCGTCCCGCTCGGGGCGGAGCGGCTCCAGCGCCAGCGCGCCGAGGCCGGAAATCGACTCCAGGTGGATCACGTCGTCTCGTCTCCCGTCAGTGGGCCGGCGGGCACCGGGATCAGCGTCCCGGCGGCCCAGTGGGTCAGCTGGTCGGCGAAGTGCGGATCGCCGGGGCGCCCGGACACGCCGAACGGGACGATCCAGCGGCTGGCCGCGCGGTCGGTCAGGTTCCACACGTAGCGGGCCACCGGGCCGCGCCAGCAGGCGTCGGAGACGCCCGGCACGCTGGAGGTGGCCAGCACGCAGTCGGTGTCACCGGCCAGCGCCACCCGCTCCCGCATCGCGGTCACCGCGTCGGTGACCGCCGGGGCGACGCCCAGGTGCACCGGGTGCAGCAGGTGCCGGCTGCCCCACTCACCGGGCGGCGGGCCGGCGGCCACCTCGGCCAGCGCCTCGGCCGCCGGTTCCGCGAGGTCGAACCCGGCCGCGAGGTGATCCAGCGCCAGGCCGATCCGCGCCGCCGGGTCGGTCCAGGGGGCGAACAACTCGTCGAACCCGCACGGCTCGTCGAGCGCACGCAACCCCGGGTGTACGCGCAGCCGCCGGGCCAGCGCCGCCCGCCAGGCCGCGTACGCGCCCGCCTCGGCCGACCCGCCCGCCATCGCCCGGTCCCATCGGCGCAGCCGCCGCAGCAGCGCGCGGGCGGGTTCGTCGAGCCGGCCCGGGTCGAGCCGGTCGAGCAGCCGGTACAGCGGGCCGGCCGGGAGCCGGTCGTCGGTGTGCACTGTGGACGCCTCGGCGCCCTCGGCGAGCAGCGCGCGGATCCGGCGCGCCCGGTGCGGCGGGGCGAAGTCGACACCGTGCGCTGCGACGTCGTCGCGGCGGTCGTTGGCGCACACCGCCACGCCGTCGACCCGCTCGTCCACCGGCGGCACGTAGTCGCCCCGCCACCGGTAGGCCGGCTCCCAGGCCGGCACCGGCTCCCGGCGGCACCGTTCGTCGCGTACCGGGACCAGGCCGGCGACCAGACGGCGGACGCCGCCCTCGGTGTCGGCGGTGAGCACGCTGTTGACCGGCTCGACCCAGTGGCGCAGCGCGTCGGCGACGTCGGCGGCGCGCCGGGCGCGCAGCAGCGGCAGCAGCGCCTCGAAGCCGAGCCGGGCCTCCACCCGGCTCGGGGCGCGCAGCGCGATGGCCTCGCCGGTGACCCGGTCGTGGTCGATCACCGGCCCGCGCGGCGTCTCGATCACCTCGACCGTCTCCGGGTCGCCGCCGCGGACCTCGATCTCCTCGACGTGACGCGCGACCGGGGTCCAGCCGTCGGCGTCGCGCGCCAGCACCCGGTCGCCGTCGCGGCGCAGCCGCTCGCGGTAGAGGTCCTGGTAGTCGGCCATCGCGTTGGTGACGGCCCAGGCCACGTGGCCGGTATGGCCGAAGTGCGGCAGGCCCGGCACGCCGGGGAAGGCGAGGCCGACCACGTCGAACTCCGGGCAGGCCAGCCGGACCTGCTGGTAGACGCCGGGCAGTTCGAGCAGCCGGTGCGGGTCGCCGGCGATCAGCGGGCCGCGCCCGGTGGCCGGGTCGGCGGGCAGCACCCAGGCGTTGCTGCCCGACGACGCCGGTCCCTCCACGGCGAACAGTCCGGCCGCATCGGGGCCGAGCGTGCGGGCCACGTGCGCGTGCCAGAGCTTGTTCGGGAAGGTGGAGAACAGCACGTGCTGAACGAGGAACACGCCGAGCGGTGACCAGGGGCGCCACGGTTCGGGCGCGGCGCCGGTGGCGGTGAACTCGGGCGCGGCGGCGGCGCCCTCGGCGAGTCCGGCGTTGACCCCGTCCACGTACGCCTCGACCCACCGCCGGGTGTCCGGGTCCAGCCGTTCGTAGCAGCGCCGGGCGGTGTCGTCCAGCCGCACGCGGCGGGCGAACCGGTCCCACGCCAGCTCGGACGGTCCGACGTGGGCGGCGAGGCGGCCCTCGGCACGCCATCGTTCGACGCTGATCTGCCACGCCCGGTCGGTCGCGGCGACACGCCCCTGCAGACGGGCCAGCGCGTCGGCGTCACCGGCCCACAGTTGCGGCACGCCCCACTGATCGCGATCGACGTGCGTCACCGTCTCGGCCCGCCTCGGCGCGCCGGGCGGCGGTTCCGTTCCACAGTCAACTTAGGATAACCTCCCCTAACCGAGGGCGACCTTACCGCGACACGCGGCAGGCGCCAACCGGCGGTAGTTCCAGGACAAAGCGCACCGAGTCGCGCTTGCTAGTTAGGCGAGCCTAACCTAACCTGATCGCCGCGGCTGTGGCCGCACGTCCTGTCCGTACGACCGCTGGGAAGTCGCATGAGTTCGATCGGGAGCCCGACCGGCGCCGCGCCCACCGACACCGGCCGCGCCGCCGCCACGGCCCGCGACCACCTGTTCAACGCCGGCTCGCTCGGGCGGTACCGGGACGTGCTGGCGCGCGGCGTCGACCGGGTCGCCCGGCGGGTCGGCGAGGTGGACACGCCGTTCACCGGCGTCACGCCCGACCAGCTGGCGCCGCTCATCGGCGGCATCGACCTCGACCGGCCGCTCGGCGACACCGACGCAGCCCTGGACGAGCTGCACGACGTGTGGCTACGCGACGCGGTGTGGTTCCACCACCCGCGCTACCTCGCCCACCTCAACTGCCCGGTGGTCATCCCGGCGCTGCTCGGCGAGGCGGTGCTCAGCGCGGTGAACTCCTCACTGGACACCTGGGACCAGAGCACCGGAGCCACCCTGATGGAGCGGCGTCTGATCGAGTGGACGGCCGGGCGGATCGGGCTGGGTCCGACCGCCGACGGGGTGTTCACCAGCGGCGGCACCCAGTCGAACCTCCAGGCCATGCTGCTGGCCCGGGAGGAGGCGTACCGCCGGGCGGTGGGTGGCGCGGCCACCCGGCCGGACCGGCCGCAGGTGCTGTCCCGGCTGCGCGTCATCACCTCCGCGGCCGGGCACTTCAGCGTGCAGAAGGCCGCCAAGCTGCTCGGCCTCGCCGCCGACGCGGTGCTCACCGTACCCACCGACGCGGCCCGCCGGATGCGCGCCGACGAGCTGGCCCGCACGATCGACAGCTGCCACCGCGACGGTCAGGTGGTGATGGCAGTGGTCGCCACCGCCGGCACCACCGACTTCGGCAGCATCGACCCGCTGCCCGAGATCGCCGACATCTGCGCCGATGCGGGCGTCTGGCTGCACGTCGACGCCGCGTACGGCTGCGGGTTGCTCGTCTCCCCCACCCGCCGCCACCTGCTCGACGGCATCGAGCGGGCCACCTCGGTGACAGTCGACTACCACAAGTCGTTCTTCCAGCCGGTCAGCTCCAGCGCGCTGCTGGTGCGCGACGGCCGGGCGCTGCGCCACGCCACCTGGCACGCCGACTACCTCAACCCGGCCCGCGCCGTCGAGCAGGGCATCCCGAACCAGGTCGACAAGAGCATCCAGACGACGCGGCGGTTCGACGCCTGCAAGCTCTGGCTGACCCTGCGGATCATGGGGCCGGACGCGGTCGGCGAGCTGTTCGACCAGGTCGTCGACCTCGCGGCGCAGGCGTGGCAGCGGCTCGACGCCGACCCGCGCTTCGAGGTGGCCGCACCGTCGCAGCTGAGCACAGTGGTCTTCCGCTACCGGCCGTCCGGCCTCGCACCCGACCTGGCCGACGAGGCCAACCTGCACGCCCGCGACGCGCTGGCCGCCTCCGGCGCCGCCCTGGTCGCCGGCACCAAGGTCGACGGCGCGCACCACCTGAAGCTCACGCTGCTCAACCCCGAGACCACAGTGGACGACATCGCCCACGTGCTGGACCTCATCGCCGACCACGCCGCCTGGTACGCCCGGACCGCTGCCGCCGAGCTGTCCTGCCCGGTCGGCTGACCCCCCGTCGAGGAGAACGAGAACCCCATGTCGACCCACGACTTCATCGCCGTCGGGCTGGGCCCCTACAACCTCGGCCTGGCCTGCCTCACCGCGCCGATCGACGACCTCGACGGGCTGTTCCTGGAGGCCCGCGACAGCTTCGACTGGCATCCCGGCATGCTGCTGGAATCCACCCGGCTCCAGACGCCGTTCATCGCCGACCTGGTCACGCTCGCGGACCCCACCTCGCCGTACTCGTTCCTGAGCTACCTGAAGGAGACCGGGCGGCTCTACCCGTTCTACATCCGGGAGAGCTTCTTCCCGCTGCGCGCCGAGTACAACGACTACTGCCGCTGGGCCGCCGCCAAGCTGCCGAACCTGCGCTTCCGGCACGCCGTCACCGCCGTCGAGTACGACGCGACCGACGACCGGTACGTGGTGCGCGCCGACACGCCGGACGGGCCGGTCACCCACCGGGCCCGGCACCTCGTGCTCGGCACCGGCACCCCGCCTTACCTGCCGCCGGCCTGCGCCGGGCTGGGCGGTGACATGATCCACAACTCGCGCTACCTGGAACACCGGGAGGCGCTGCGGGCCAAGGACAGCATCACGATCGTCGGCAGCGGCCAGAGCGCCGCCGAGATCTTCCACGACCTGCTCGGCGACATCGACACGTACGGCTACCAGCTCACCTGGGTGACCCGCTCGCCCCGGTTCTTCCCGCTGGAGTACACCAAGCTCACGCTGGAGATGACCTCGCCGGACTACGTGGACTACTTCCACGCGCTGCCCGAGCCGACCCGCTACGCGCTGGAGGCCGCGCAGAAGCCGCTGTTCAAGGGCATCAACGCCGACCTGATCAACGACATCTACGACCTGCTGTACGCCAAGAGCCTGCACGGACCGGCGCCCACCCGCCTGCTGACGAACACCGAACTGGTCGAGGCGGCGTACGCCGACGGCCGCTACCGCCTCGGGCTGCGCCACACCGAGCAGGACCGCGCGTTCACGCTGGACACCGCAGGACTGGTGCTGGCCACCGGCTACCACTACCGGGTGCCGGAGTTCCTCGCGCCGGTACGCGACCGGCTGCGCTTCGACGCGCACGGCCGCTTCGACGTGGCCCGCAACTACAGCGTCGACCACACCGGCCGCCGGGTGTTCCTGCAGAACGGGGGCACGCACACGCACAGCATCACCTCGCCGGACCTGGGCATGGGCCCGTACCGCAACTCGTGGCTGATCCGGGAGATGACCGGCCGCGAGCACTACCCGGTGGAGAAGAGCATCGCCTTCCAGGAGTTCGGAGCGCCGGCGTGAGCGCGTTCACCCGCGTCGACGACGCGCTGGGCGAGTTCACGCTGCGCCCGCTGGACCCGGACGCCGACGCCGCGCTGCTGCACCGCTGGGTCACCCATCCCAAGTCCGCGTTCTGGCTGATGCAGGACGCCGACGTGGCCGCGGTCGCCGCCGAGTACCGGCGCATCGCCGACCACCCGCACCACGACGCGTACCTCGGGTCGTGGCGCGGCACCCCGGCGTTCCTGGCCGAACGGTACGACCCGGCGCACGTCGAGCTGGTCGGCCTGTACGACCCGGAGCCCGGCGACGTGGGCATGCACTTCCTCTGCGCACCCGCCGACACGCCGGTGCACGGCTTCACCCGCGCCGTCATCACCACGGTGATGGCCTGGCTGTTCGCCGACCCGGCGACCCGCCGCGTGGTGGTGGAACCCGACGTGCGCAACACGGCGGTGCACGCGCTCAACGCGGCCGTCGGCTTCACCGTCGTCGGCCCGATCCGCAAGCCCGAGAAGGAGGCGCTGCTCAGCGTCTGCACCCGGGACCAGTTCCGGGCCGCCACCGGCGCGCCCGCAGGCGAGGAAGGGGCACCGGCGTGAACGCCAGCGCAGCAGTGGACCACCTGACCCCCGAGGCGTGGGCGACCGCCAACCGGCTGCTGGTGCGCAAGGCGCTCGCCGAGTTCGCCCACGAGCGCCTGATCACCCCCGAGCCCACCGGCCCCGGGCAGTGGCTGGTCCGCAGCGACGACGCCGCCGTCGAGTACCGGTTCGCCGCGCGGCGGCTGGCGCTGGACCACTGGGAGGTCGACGCGGACAGCATCGTGCGCCGCCGCGACGGCGCGGACCTGCCGCCGGACGCCGTGGATCTGTGCGTGGAGCTGCGCGGCGCGCTCGGCCTCACCGACGCGATCCTGCCGGTCTACCTGGAGGAGATCACCTCCACGCTGGCCGGAACCGCGTACAAGCTGGCCAAGCCCGCGGTGAGCGCCGCCGAGCTGGCCGCCGCCGGGTTCCAGGCGATCGAGACCGGCATGACCGAGGGCCACCCCTGCTTCGTGGCCAACAACGGCCGCCTCGGCTTCGGCGTGCACGAGTACCGCGCGTACGCCCCGGAGGCCGCCGCGCCGGTACGGCTGCTCTGGCTCGCCGCGCACCGCGACCACACCACGTTCACCTGCGCCGACGACCTGGACTACGACACGCTGATGCGGGCCGAGCTGGGCGAGGCGACGCTGGCCGGGTTCACCGGCACGCTCACCGGGCTGGGCCTGGACCCGGCCGACTACCTGTTCGTCCCCGTGCACCCGTGGCAGTGGTGGAACAAGCTCGCCGTCACGTTCGCCGGTGAGGTGGCCGCGCGCCGGCTGGTCTGCCTCGGCGAGGGGCCGGACGAATACCTGGCGCAGCAGTCCATCCGCACCTTCTTCAACGTCAGCGACCCGGCGAAGCACTACGTGAAGACCGCGCTGTCGGTGCTGAACATGGGCTTCATGCGCGGGCTGTCCGCCGCGTACATGGAGGCCACGCCGGCGATCAACGACTGGCTGGCCGGGCTGATCGAGGGCGACCCGGTGCTCAAGCGCACCGGCCTGTCGATCATCCGGGAGCGCGCCGCGATCGGTTACCGGCACCGGCAGTACGAGGCGGCCACCGATCGCTACTCCCCGTACCGGAAGATGCTGGCGGCGCTGTGGCGGGAGAGCCCGGTGCCCGGGCTGGAACCCGGGCGGCGGCTGGCCACCATGGCCTCGCTGCTGCACCTGGACCGCGACGGCCGGTCACTGGCCGCGGCGCTGATCGACGAGTCCGGGCTGGCCCCGGCCGACTGGCTGCGCCGCTACCTGGACGCCTACCTGGTGCCGCTGCTGCACAGCCTGTACGCCCACGACCTGGCGTTCATGCCGCACGGCGAGAACGTCATCCTGGTGCTGCGCGACGGCGTCGTCGAGCGGGTCGTGTTCAAGGACATCGCCGAGGAGATCGTGGTGATGGACCCGGACGCGGACCTGCCGGAGCGGGTCCGGCGGATCCGGGCCGCCGTACCCGAGGACGAGAAGATCCTGTCCATCTTCACCGACGTCTTCGACTGCTTCCTGCGGCACCTCAGCGCCACCCTGCACACCCGGGGCGTGCTCGACCAGGCCGAGTTCTGGCGCACCGTCGCCGCGTGCGCCGCCGACTACGCCGCCACGGTGCCGCACCTGGCCGACCGGATGCGCCGGCACGACCTGTTCGCGCCGGAGTTCACGCTGTCCTGCCTCAACCGGCTCCAGCTGCGCAACAACCAGCAGATGGTGGACCTGTCCGACCCGTCGGCCGCGTTGCAGTTCGCCGGCACGCTGGTCAACCCGCTCGCCCCGTACGCGCCGCGCGGATGACGAAGCGGGCCGGCGCGTCGTGCGCCGGCCCGCTCCCGCGAGACGATCAGTTCTCCGCGCGACCGGCCCGCCAGTAGCCCATGAACGCCACCGCGCGCCGGTCCATGCCCCGCTCGGTGACCAGGTGCCGCCGCAGGCCGCGGATCACCGCCGCCTCCCCGGCCAGCCAGGCGTAGAGCGCCGCGCCGTCGGGCCGCTCCGGCACCTCCCAGAGGATGTCCCGGTCCACGTCCACCTCGGCCAGCGGTGCGGCGCCCGCCGCGACAGGTACCGGCACCAGCCGGCCGGCCAGGCTCGTCACGGCCGGGGTGAGCCGGCTGCCGTGCGGGGCGCCGTCGCGGGGCAGCCAGGTCACCGTGACGCCGGCCGGGGGCCGGCAGGGCAGCTCGTCGCCGGTCTCCGGCACCTCCACCAGCGCGTGCCCACGCGCGTCGGCGGGCAGCCGCTCCAGGATCGCGCAGATCGCCGGCGCGGCGGTCTCGTCGCCGGCCAGCAGCAGCGTCGCCCCGGCGGGCGGCTGGAACTCGACACCGCCGTGCGGGCCGTCCCAGCCGGCGTCCGGGCCGACCACGGCGATGCGGTCGCCGAGGCGGGCCCGCCGGGCCCAGCGGGTGGCCGGGCCGCCGTCGCCGTGCAGCGCCATGTCCACGTCCACCTCGTACGCCTCCGGCCGGACCGCGCGGACCGTGTAGGTGCGGATCGGGCTGCGCAGCGCGTCCGGCAGCTCACGCCACCGCGGGAACCAGTCCGGCCCGTCGGGCAGCTCCCCCGGCGCGCCGTCGACCGGCGGCAGGGCCAGCTTGATCCGCTGGTCGTACCCGTTGTCGGCGAACCGGTCCAGGTCCGGGCCGGTGAGCGTCACGCGCAGGAACGACGGGCCGAGCCGGCGTAGCGCGCGGACCTCGACGGTGAAGACTCGCCAGGGCGCGACGGCCAGGGTGCTGGTCATGCGTCATTCCTCTCACGTGCGGGGGGTGGTTCGTCGGCGAACGGGTCAACGGGCGGCCGCGGCGGCGCGGGAACGCCACAGCAGCCAGACGAAGTACGGGGTGCCGATCATGGCGGTGACCAGACCGGCGGGGACCTGGGCGGGGGCGATGACGCTGCGGCCGAGCGTGTCGGCGAGGCTGACCAGGGTGGCGCCGAGCAGCACCGCGACCGGCAGGACGCGGGTGTGCCGCCCGCCGACGAGCGCCCGGGCCGCGTGCGGCGCGACCAGGCCGACGAAGCCGATCACGCCGACCGCCGACACGGCGGTGGCGGTGAGCAGCGCCGCCAGGCCGAGCGCGACCAGCCGGGCGCGTTCCAGCCGGACGCCGAGCACCCGGGGCGTGTCGTCGTCGAGCGCGAGCAGGTCCAGCTCGCGGCGCACGGCGGCGACCACCGGCAGCGCGACCAGCAGCGCGATCGCCACCGGCAGCACCTGCGGGGCGGTGCGCCCGTAGGTGGAGCCGGACAGCCAGGTCAGCGCCTTGCCGGTGTTCCACGGGTCGGAGGACACCACGATGAACGTGATGATCGCCGTGCCGCCCTGCCAGACCGCGAACCCGATCAGCACCAGCCGGTCGGAGTTGAGTCCCCGCCGCCGGGCCAGGCCGTAGACCAGCGCGAACGCGACGACCGCGCCGAGACCGGCGGCGCCGGACAGGGCGAGCACGCCGGCCATCGGCGCGAACGTCAGCAGCGACACCGCGCCGATGCCGGCACCGCCGGTGATGCCGAGGATGCCCGGCTCGGCCAGCGGGTTGCGGCAGACCGCCTGCACTGTGGTGCCGGCCAGGGCCAGCGCGGCGCCGGCCAGCAGCGCCGCGGCGACGCGCGGCCAGCGGGCGTCCAGCACGAAGGTGTACGCCGGTCCGGTGCGGCCCTGCACCCAGTTGACGATGTCGCCCAGCAGCACCCAGGTGTCACCGGCGAGCATGCCGAGCACCAGCGCGGCGGTGACGACGACCGCGCAGACCGCGACGACGGCGGCGACGAAGCCGCGGGAGCGCACGGCGGCGTGGCCGCCCGGCGCCTGCCGGGTCGGTCCGGCGTCGCGGTGGCGGCGGGCCAGCCAGACCAGCAGCACCGCGCCGAAGAGCGTGGTCACCACGCCGGTCGGCACGTCGACACCGGCCTGGCCGCCGAGCACGGCGCGCAGCAGCACGTCGGAGCCGAGCACGATGACCACGCCGACGATGCCGGACAGCGGCATCAGGACGCGGTGCCGGTGCACCTCGGGCACCCACTTGCCGAGCAGCCGGACGATCACCGGCGCGCCGAGACCGACGAAGCCGATCGGGCCGGCCAGGGTGACCGCCGCGGCGGAGAGCAGCACGGCGAGCAGCACGACCGTGAGCCGGGTACGACGCACGTTGAGCCCGAGCACGGTGGCGGTGTCGTCGCCGAGGGCGAGCAGGTCCAGCCGGTGCCCGAGTGCCACGAGCACCAGTGCGGCGACAGCGATCACGGGGGCGAGCTGGGTGAACGCGACCAGGTCGCCCTGCACGAGCGAGCCGTTGCCCCAGGCGAACAGGCCGATGGTGGCCTGCTCGAACAGCAGCATGAGCAGCATGGTCAGCGAGGACAGCGCCATCGCGGTGGCCGAGCCGGCGAGGATGAGCCGGGTGGTGGCGGCCTGGCCGCCGGCCGAGAGCAGCATGACCAGGGAGGCGGCGGCGAGTCCGCCGCAGAACGCCAGCCCGCCCGCGGGCAGCGCGGGCAGCGCGATCCCGAACGCGGCGGTGGAGACGATCGCCAGGTGCGCGCCCGCGTTGACGGCGAGCGTGTCCGGCGAGGCGAGCGGGTTGCGGGTGGTCGACTGCAACGCCGCGCCGGCGAAGCCGAGCGCGACGCCGACGGCCAGGCCGGTGAGCAGCCGGGGCAGGCGGGAGGCGACGAGCACCCGGGCGGTCTCGTCGTCGCCGCCGGTGAGCAGCCGGAGCAGGTCCAGCGCCCCGACCGAGGAGGTGCCCTGGGTGAGGTGCACCGCGGTGATCGCGACGAGCAGCGCGGCGGCGAGGGCGAACGCGCCGGCGACCCGGCTGCGCCGGGCGGGCGGCGGCCCGGCCGGGGCCGGCCGGGTGGCCGGCCCCGGTGGGGCGGGGGCGGTCATCGCGCTCAAGCCGTGTAGACCTTGACCAGCTCGTCGATGTACTGCTTGGCGGAGAGCGTGCCGCCGAAGGTCCAGATGCCGTTGGGCATCTTGTGCAGCTTGTTCTGCTGGACGAACGGCAGGGAACGCCAGATCGCGTTGCCGGCGAGGCCGTCGGCGAACACGTCGGTGCCGTCCGAGGCGTTGTAGAAGAAGTGCAGGTCCTGGCTCTTGAGGACGGTCATGCCCTCGACGTCGGTCTGGCCCAGGCCCCACATCTCGTCGGTCTTGCCGGTCCAGGCGTTCTTGAGGCCGAGCTGGATGCCGAGCTGGGAGACGAGCGCGCCCTCGCCGAACATCCGGATCGAGACGGTGCTGCCTTCCTTCCAGCCGTCGGCGATCGCGAACTGCTTGCCGGCCGCACCGGCGTCGGCGATCTTCTTCTTGCCGTCGGCGAGCGCGGCGTCGAAGTCGGCGAGCAGCTTGTCCGCCTGCGCGGTGCGCCCGGTCGCGGTGGCGATCATCTTCAGGTCCGAGCGCATCCGGCCGATGTTGTCGGAGGCGTCGCTGCCCTTGGTGACCAGCACCGGGACGTACTTCTCCAGCTGGGTGACGACGGCGGAGCCGCGCTCGGCCTCCATCACCACGAGGTCCGGCTGGAGGGCGACGATGGAGTCGACGCTCGGCTCACCCCGGGTGCCGACGTCCTTGACGCTCGGGTCGAGCGGGGCGGCGGTCACCCAGGTGGCGTACCCCTTGGGGTCGGCCACGCCGACCGGCATCACGCCGAGGCCGACGAGCATCTCGACCTCGCCCCACTCCAGGCCGACGACCTTGGTGGCGGGGCTCTTGAGCGTGATGGTCTTGCCCCGGCTGTCGGTGACGGTGACCGGGCCGGTGGGCGCGGCGTCGGAGGAGGACGGTGCGGCGGCGGGCTCCTCGGTGGTGCCGCAGCCGGCGATCAGCAGCGCGCTCGCCGCGGCGGCGGCGAGCAGGGTCAGGCGGGTACGCAGCATCGGTTTCTCTTCTGTGTGCAGGGATCGGTCAGGCGGGGATACGGGTCGTGTGCCGGCCGACGGGACGTGTGGAGAGCAGGTTGGTGACCGGGTCGACGATCACCTCGACGCGGATGCCGTACGCCTCGGTGAGCGCCGCCTCGGTGAACACCTCGTGCGGCGTGCCGGTGCCGCGGACCCGGCCCTCGTGCAGGAGCACGACCTGGTCGGCGACGGCGGCGGCCTGGTTGAGGTCGTGCAGCACCACGCCGACGGCGACGCCGGCGGTGTCGGCGAGGTCGCGCATCAGGTCGAGGATCTCCACCTGGTAGCGCAGGTCCAGGAACGTGGTGGGCTCGTCCAGCAGCAGGATCGCGGTGTCCTGGGCCAGGCAGGTGGCCAGCCAGACGCGTTGCAGCTCGCCGCCGGACAGCTCGTCGACCGGCCGGCCGGCCATGCCGTCGACACCTGTCACGGTCATGGCCCGGTCGATCGCGGCGGGCCCGTCGGGGTCGCCGGCGCGCCACCGCTGCCGGTAGGGGTGCCGGCCGTAGCCGACCACGTCCCGCACCGTGACCCCGCTCGGGGTGGGGCGGCTCTGCGCCAGCAGCGTGACCCGGCGGGCGAAGTCCCGGGGGGACAGCGCCCGGGCCGGGGTGCCGTCGGCGAGCACGACCTCGCCGTGTTCCAGCGGGTGCAGGCGGGCCAGCCCGCGCAGCAGCGTCGACTTGCCGCTGCCGTTCGGGCCGACCAGCGCGGTCACCGCCGCGGGGCGCAGCGTGATGGCGGCGTCGTGCACCACCGTCTTGCCGTGGTAGCCCAGCCGCAGCTCACTGCCCGTCAGGCCGTCGGCCCGCACTGCTTCGCTCGTCACGCAGGTTAGGCTAACCTAAGACTCGATCATCCTGTCAAGCCGGTCCTTCGGCCCGATCTCCTCTCCCCCACCCCGGCCCCGACCCGGTCGATCATGAGGTTGACGGCGTTGTCGATCTCCGATCCGGCCGCCAACCTCATGATCAACCCGGTGGGGTGCCTGGGTCAGAGCGAGACCTGGCGGCCGCCTAGGGTCACCGTGAGGCGGCCGTCGCCGGCGAAGGACCAGGCCAGGGCACCGGAGTACGTGGCGCAGCGGGAACCGTTGGAGCCGGACCAGAACTGGTTCGAGCCGTCCACGTTCCCGACGGTCCTGTCGTTCGATCCGCTGCCGGCGAAGCGGCAGGAGGTGTTGTTCCGGTAGACCGAGGTGCCGGCGTCGAACGAGAAGTTCCGTTCGGTGCTGTCGATGCTCAGGTTGTTCGAGATCGTCATCGTGCCCGGATTCCGGTTGTACGTGAAGCCGTGCTTGCCGTTGCGGTACGCGATGGTGCGCCGCACGGTGTGGTTGACGGCGATGTCCTCACCGCCGAGCTTGAAGCCGTTGCGGTCGCCGTTGCCGTTCTGGGTGCCGTTGCTGAGCGTGCCGTTGCTGTATGCGAGGGAGTCTTCAATGGTCACCGGACCGATCGCGCCGGTGTCGGACTTGGTGTAGAGGTCCCACCCGTCGTCGATGTTGTGGTGCGACACCGCGTACCGGAAGACGTTGCCGCCGCCGACTGTGAGCTTGGCCGCGAAGCCGTCGGCGTCCTCGCCGTCGGAGTCGGCGTTGTCGTGCGACTCCACGCTCACCATGAGGTTGTTGGCCGGCCACTGGTCGCGGGGCGTGCTGGAGGCGATCCGGGACAGTTGCAGCCCGGTGTCGCGGTTGAACCGGGTCACCGTCCGCTCGATGATGTTGTTGCTGCCGCCGACGAAGATGCCGTTGTCACCGGCGCGCTCCACCACGAGCCCGCGCACGTGCCAGTACGAGGCGTTCAGCGCCAGCCCCCGGTTGGCCGGGTCCTCGCTCATCGCCGAGAAGTTCAGGATCGGCGTCTCGCCCGGGTAGGCGTACAGGTTCTTGCGGGCGCTCGACGTGCCGTTGTTGCCGGCGGCGACGGTGACCGTCTGGGACAGGTTGTAGGTGCCGCCGCGCAGGTAGATCGTGCCCCCGGCGCCGACGCGGGTGATCGCCGCGGCGATGGTGGTGGGGCTGGCCTGGGTGCCGGCCGCCCCGGCGGTGCCGTTCGGCGCGGCGTAGATCGCGCCGCCGGCCGGCGGCGGCGTGGTCGGTGGCGGCGTCGTCGGCGGCGGGGTGCTCGGGGGCGGGCTGCTCGGCGGGGCGCTGGTCGGCGGCGTGCCGGTGGTGGGGGTGACGCCACCGGTGCAGGCGACGCCGTTGACGGCGAACGCGGCCGGGACCGGGTTGCTGCTGTCGTTCCAGGTGCCGTTGAAGCCGAACGACGTGCTCGCGTTGGTGCCGAGGCTGCCGTTGTAGCTGACGTTGGCGGCCCGCACCGACGCGCCGCTGGCGGTGATCTCGGCGCCCCAGGCCTGGGCGACGGTCTGCCCGGCGGCGAACGTCCAGGTGACGGCCCATCCGTTGAGCGGGTCGCCGAGGTTGGTCAGGTTGACGTTGGCGGTGAAGCCGCCGCCCCACTGCGCGGTGACGGCGTAGTCGACGCGGCAGCCGGCGGCCGCCTGGGCGGCGGTCGCGCCGACGGCCAGGCCGGACGCGGCGAGCGCCGCCGTCGCCGCGGCCGATGTCCACAACACCGTACGACGGTGTCGGTTGATCATGATGGTCTCCTCCGGGTGGTGGTGCGGTGCCCACGCCGCTACCGGCACCGATGCCCGGTCGGTGTCAGGGGCGGGCCTTGTCGCCCGGACGTCCGTGTCATGCCGAACGCTCACGTCTCCCGCACAGTAAGCGCTTTCAGCGCAGCCTAACGACGGACGTCGATGCGGTCAAACATCCGGGGGTGCGCTGAACGATCTCGCGCCGCCGTCCGTATCCACTGCCGACGGGAACATCGGCCGGAACCGCGATGCCGGAGCGGGCACGAGCACGATTCCTCCAGTCGTCACTTCGCACCGTGGAGACGGCGCGGCAGCCGCCGCACCCTCCCGGTCAACCAGAGGAGAGGTGCATGGCCAGGGGTACGCGCAAGACCGCGGTCCTGAAGCTCGGCGGGGTGGGCGCCCTCGCGGCGCTGTTGTTCGCCGGTGGGCTGCAACTGGCGTCGGCGGGCGAGAACAACCGCCCGGCCACCACCGCCGCCGCGCAGACCGTGAACTGCCCGACGGTACGCGACAAGCTGCCGGCCGTACCGGCGGCGGCATCGGCCCAGGTGGAGCGGGAACTGGCCAACCTGGACCAGGAGATCGCCCGGCAGAACGAGCGGCTGGCCCGGCAGGCGGTACGCCCCGAGGGCGGACCGGCGTTCATCGACAACGCCATCCTCGGCCCGCTGCGCAGCAAGCGCGTCGCCGTGCTCGACCGCATCGAGATCGCGTTCAACCGGATCGGCGCGCCGCGCCCGGACCTGGACGCGCTGGCGGCCTGCTCGCTCAACGCCCCGGGCGTGCCGAGCGCCGTCAACGGCGGCGCCGGCCAGAACGCCGGCGGCCAGAACGGCAACGCGGGCGGTCAGAACGGGAACGCCGGCGGCCAGAACGGCAACGCGGCCGGACCGGCCCGGACGGTCAACTGCCCGCGCGTCGCGCTGCCTGCCGTCCCGGCGGCGGCCGCGAGCCAGGTGCAGGCCGAACTGGCCACGCTGGACAAGCAGATCGCCGAGGCGAACGCCCGCCTCGCCCAGCTCGCGGTGCGCCCCGAGGGCGGACCGGCCTTCATCGACAACGCGATCCTCGGGCCGCTGCGCAGCAAGCGCGTCGCGGCGCTCGACCGCATCGAGATCGCGTTCAACCGGGTCGGCGCGCAGCGCCCGAACCTGGACGCGCTGGCCACCTGCGGCCTGAACTGAAGGCCCGGTCGCGGCCCGGCGGCGCGCATCCCGCCGGGCCGCGACCCGGGGTCACAGCGGTCCGAGGACGTCGGCCGGGTCGGCGTCCAGCGCCAGCGTCTCCAGCACCGAAAGAAGCTGCCGCTCCTCGTACCGGAAGTGCGACTCCATGATCGCCGACACGCCCTCCAGGTGCCGGGCCAGCTCGTCGGGCGGGGCGTCGCGAGCCACCGCCGCACCCAGCCCGGCCAGCAGGTACCCGATCATCGAGTGGTCCTGCCGCAGCCGGTCCAGCGTCTCGCGCAGCTCCGGATGGCGCGTCGCGACCGCCGGGAAGAGACTGCGGTCCTCGCCCTCGTGATGCGCGGTCAGCGCCGCGCAGAACCCGTGGCAGAACAGCAGCAGGTCCCGTGTCGCGGGCCGTGCCGGCTCACCGGCGGCGAGCGCCAGCCGGGTCACCTCAAGCGCCTCGCGCAGCCGCTCGTGGACGGCGCGCATCTCCCGGCTCCAGGCCACCAGCCTGGTCTGTTCGCCCTCAGCCACGTGGCGAGGGCGAAGGGACGACGAGTGTCATCGTCGTGCTCCCTTCGATCCGGCGCCTCCATGCCTGACACGGTCTGCCACCGGCACGCGACGCTGCGCGGAGCCTAACCGGCGACGCCGGGAGCGATCAAGTAGTGCCAGCGCTACCCCGGCCCGGTAGCTGGCGGGATGGAACGCGGGACCGGTTCTGGCGAGGCTTGAGCCCGTACCCGTTCACCTCCGTCGAGGAGTTCCCATGACCCGCCGTACCCTCCCGATCGCCGTCGGCGCCACGGCCCTGCTGACCGTCACCGCGCTCGGTGTGCCCGCCGCGTCCGCCACGACCACCGACGCCCGGCGTCCCGCCGCCGACGCCGTCCAGACGCGACTGGACGGCCTGGTCACCGAGCACGGCTTCCCCGGGGTGCTGGCCTCCGTACGCCGCGACGGCCGGGTGCGCGACTACACCGCGGGCGTGGGTGACCTGCGCACCGGCGCCGCGATCCCCCGCGACGCCCGGGTGCGCGTGGGCAGCAACACCAAGACGTTCACCGCGGTGGTCGTTCTCCAGCTCGTCGGCGAGGGCCGCATCGACCTCGACGCCACCGTCGAGCGCTACCTGCCCGGGATGGTGCGCGCCAACGGCAACGACGGGCGGCGGATCACCGTACGGCAGCTGCTGCAGCAGACCAGCGGGCTGCCCGACTACGACGAGGTCGTGTTCAGCGAGGCGCAGGATCTGGTGGACCGCCGCAGCGACTACTTCGACCCGCGCCGGCTGCTGGACGAGGCGCTCACCCAGTCGCGGCGCTTCCCGCCGGGTCAGAAGTGGGAGTACAGCAACACCAACTTCGTGCTGGCCGGGCTGATCATCGAGCGGGTCACCAAGCGTCCGGTGGGTGAAGAGATCACCCAGCGGATCATCGAGCCGCTGCGGCTGCGTGACACGTACTGGCCGCAGACCGGCGAGCAGGACCTGCCGGGCCGCCTGCCGCGCGGATACGTCGCGGTGGAGCCGGGCGCGCCGTGGGTCGACGTGACCCGGATGGACCCGTCGCTGGGCTGGGCCGCCGGTCAGCTCGTCTCCACGCCGTCGGACCTGCGCACGTTCTTCGAGGCGCTGCTGGCGGGCAAGCTGCTCAAGCCGGCCCAGCAGGCGGCGCTGACGCGCACGGTGCCGGCGCCCGACTTCGAGCCCAACGGGGTGTGGGAGTACGGCCTGGGCATCGCCCGGCACGAGCTGCCCTGCGGCGGTCACGCCTGGGGGCACGGCGGCGACATCCAGGGCTTCGAGACGCGCAACCTGTCCACCACCGACGGGCGCAGCGCCGTGGTCGCGGTGACCGCGCTGCCGACCAGCCTGGAGATGCTGGAGGCGGTCACCAGCACCGTCGACGCGGCCCTGTGCGGCACCCGCCGCTGATCCGGCCGACCCGTCCGCGCGCCGCCTCACCGCGAGGCGGCGCGCGTGCGTGTGCGCTACCGGCGGCCGTCGTCGAGGTAGCGCAGCACCGCGGTGACCCGGCGGTCGGCGCGGTCGTCCGGCGGCAGGCTCAGCTTGGCGAAGATGCTGCGGATGTGCTTGTGCACAGCGCCCTCGGTGACGAACAACCGCTCGGCGATCGCGCCGTTGCCCAGCCCTTCGGCCATCAGCGCCAGCACCTCGTGCTCACGCGGCGACAGCTCGGCCAGCGCGGTGTCCGGCCGCCGGTTGCGGGCGAGCAGTTGCCCGACCACCTCGGGGTCGATCACGCTGCCGCCGCCCGCGACGCGGTGCAGCGCGGCGAGGAACTCCTCGACCCGGCCCACCCGCTCCTTGAGCAGGTAGCCGAGCCCGGAGGCGCCGACCGCGAACAGCTCGGTGGCGAACGCCTGCTCGACGTACGCGGACAGGACCAGCACCGCGAGGCCGGGACGGCGGCGGCGGGCCTCGACCGCGGCGACGATGCCCTCGTCGGTGTGGGTGGGTGGCATCCGCACGTCGACGATCGCCACGTCCGGCCGGTGCTCGTCGACAGCGGTCAGGAACTCCCCCGGCGTGCCGGCGGTGGCCACCACGTCCAGGTCCTCGGCGCGCAACAGTAGCGCCAGCCCCTCGCGCAGCAGCGCGTCGTCCTCGGCGATCACGATCCGCATGGCAGCTCCACGTGCATCCTCGTCGGTCCTCCCGGTGGGCTCGTCAGTGTCATCCGCCCGTCGTACGCCTCGACCCGCCGGCGGATGCCGGTCAGCCCCGAGCCGCGCGTCTCGTCGGCGTCCCCGCGCCCGTCGTCGGTGATGGTCACCAGCAGCCGGTCCCGTTCCCGGCGCACGACGACCTCGACGCCGTCCGCGCCGCTGTGCCGGACCACGTTCGTCAGCGCCTCGGCCACCACGAAGTACGCGGTGGCCTCCACCGACGCCGCGCAGCGCACGTCGACGTCCACCGACAGGCGGCACGGCACCGCGCACTCCGCCGCGAGTCCGGTCAACGCCCCGGCCAGCCCCCGGTCGCCGAGCACCGGCGGCAGGATGCCGCGCACCACCGTACGCAGCTCGCCGAGCGCCTGCTCGGCCGCGTCCTGCGCGCGTTCCAGGATCTCGTCGGCGCGGTCCGGGTCGCGGCGCACCGCCCGCCGGGCGGCGCCGAGCAGCACGTTCACCGCGACCAGCCGGTTCTGGGTGCCGTCGTGCAGCGAGCGCTCGATGCGGCGCAGTTCCACCGCGTGCGCGTCGAGCGCGGCGGCCCGGGTGGCGGTGAGTTCGGCGACGCGCAGCGACAGGTCGAACCCGGGCGGCGGGGGCAGCAGCCGCCGGCCCGGCCGGGCCTGGATCCGCGCGAGCGCCGGGCCGGTCGAGACCGCGAGAAGCAGCCAGCCGACCCCGAGCACGGCGACCGCGAGCGCGTCGCCGAGCCCGTCGATGTGCCACCAGCCGATGCCGGGCGCGCCGGCCTCCGGCGGCACCAGCCGGTACCAGAGCGGGAACGTGATGTCCTGCACGGCGTAGATCGGCAGCACCAGCGCGAGCAGCCCGGCCCCGAAGCCGAGCGTCCCGTGGACGGCCACCCAGCGCAGCTCCCGCCGTACCACCGGGTCGCGCAGCGCCGCGCGCACCCCGGCCGGGACCGGGCCGGGCGCCGGGATCGGCGTTCCCCACCGGGACAGCCGGGCGCGCTCGCGGTCGGCCACCGACCGCACGGCCTGCAGCAGTCCGGGTACGAGCAGCAGCCCGACCCCGCCGACGCACGCCGCCGCGACGACGAGCGTCCCGAGCAGCGTGCCCAGGGCCAGCACTGCGGTGCCCAGCCCGCCGACGAGGTGCTCCAGAGCGGCCACCGCCACGCGGAACCGCCTCCGCACGTACTCCATCCCGGCCCACCCCCGGGCGAAACGATAGGTCACCGCTGTCGCCGCCCGGCAGGCCCGGGCGCGGAAAGTACAGCCTGCTGTACCACGACTGTCGTGCTGGCGGGATCGTTACCGGCCGCTCCCGTCCCTACTGTCGGTGGTAGCAGAAATCATCGAGGAGGCAGCCGTGAACGACCTGGACCGTACCGCCGAGACCGCCGCCGCCCCGTCGTCGATTACCCGGATGCGCCCGCTGCTCTGGCTGGTGCTCATCGTGAGCGTGGCCGCGAACGTGGTGCTGTCGAGCGTCGTCGGCAACCCGTGGGCCGGTTCCGCCTTCGGCGCGCTGGCGCTGCTGAGCGGTGGGACGCTTGCCGTCGACCACTACCGCAACCGCTGATCTTTCGCCGGCCGGGCGCCGGACAGCCGCCGCAGGGCGGGCCGCGAGAACGAGCGGCCCGCCCTGCGGCGTTCGCGTCAGCGCTGCGAATCAATTGACAGTCGGCTATATGAACGCCAGGCTAAGGGGGATTGTTAGCGTTAACGCGGCCGTCATCTCCACCGCAGAGAAAGGCCCCCGTCGTGCCCCTGACCCGACGCGCGTTCACAGTCGGCGCCCTGTCCGCGGCTGCCGCCGCCTCCGGCGCGCTCAGCCTGCCCCGCGGCGCGTTCGCGGCGGCGAACACCGCCTACGCGATGGCCTACTTCACCGAGACGCCGAACGGCCTCGGCGCCGACTACGGCCTGCACCTGGCCGTCAGCCGGGACGGGCTGAACTGGACTCCGCTGAACCAGAACAACCCGGTGGTCACCCCGACCGCCGGGCAGCTCGGCCTGCGCGACCCGTTCGTGCTGCGCAGGACCGACGGCACGTTCGTGGTGCTGGCCACCGACCTCAAGGGCACCAACTGGGGGCTGACCAGCCAGTACCTGCACGTGTGGGACTCGGCCGACCTGACCGCGTTCACCGGCTACCGGCGCATCCGGATGCACACGCTCGACACCCACACCTGGGCGCCGACCGCGTTCTGGGACGCCGCCCGTGGGCAGTACGCCATCGTCTACTCCGCCAACAACGGCCGGGACGTACTGTTCGTCAACTACACGAGCGACTTCCGCACCGTCAGCGCGTCGCAGGTCTACTTCAGCCCCGCCTTCGGCGTGCTCGACGGCGACGTGGTGGTCGACGGCGGCACCACGTACCTCTACTACAAGAACCTCGACGACGGATATCTCTACGGCGCCCGCTCCACCACCGCCGCGCCGAACAGCTTCACCACGTACACCAGCGGGCTGCGGCAGGGCAACGCGATCGAGGCGCCGCTTCTGCTGCGCACGAACGAGGGCGGCTGGCGGCTGTGGGGCGACTCGTTCAGCCCGGTCAACAACGACTACTACGCCTGGTCCACGACGACCATCTCCGGCAACTCGTGGACGCCGCTGAGCCAGCGCGACTACACGCCGCCGCTGAACTCCAAACACGGCTCGATGATCGGCATCACCGACGCCGAGTACGCCGGGCTGGTCAACCGCTGGGGCACGCCGAACTGGGTCCGGCTCAAGTCGTCGAACTTCCCCGACCGCTACGTGCGGCACGCCGACCGGATCGCCCGCGTAGACGCGTACCCGTTCGACCCGTACCAGGACCAGATGTGGCGGATGGTCCCCGGCCTGGCCGACGCCGCCGGCGTCTCGTTCGAGTCGGTCAACTACCCCGGCAACTACCTGCGGCACTACGACTACGCGGTCCGGCTGGACCCGAACGACGGCACCGCCACGTTCCGCGCCGACGCCACCTTCCACCGCACCGCCGGCCTGGCCGACGCCACCTGGTCGTCGTTCCGCTCGTACAACTACCCCACCCGTTACCTGCGGCACTACGACTACCGGCTGCGCATCGATCCGCTCGGCGCCGGCTCCCCCGCGGTCGACCGGCAGGACGCCACCTTCCGGGTCACCGCGTAGCCGTTCCCCACCACCACCGTCCCCGCCACCACCGTCCCCCGCCACGGAGGCCGTCCATGCCCGCTCCCCTGGTGAACCGCCGATTCCTGCTCCGCGCCACCGGCGCCACCGCCGTCGCGGCGACCGCCGGCGCCGCCGCCGGGTCCGTCACCGCAGGCGGTACGGCGCACGCCGCGCTGCCACCGGCCCGCCCCGACA
Organism: Micromonospora sp. HB375; assembly: GCF_017872985.1. Taxonomy (NCBI): domain Bacteria; kingdom Bacillati; phylum Actinomycetota; class Actinomycetes; order Micromonosporales; family Micromonosporaceae; genus Micromonospora; species Micromonospora sp. HB375. Next base: position 4,153,671 of record NZ_JAGGJO010000001.1, read on the forward strand.
TCGGCGTGTCCGCGTACGCGTTCGACCCGGGCCAGGTCCGGCTGACCGCGAGCCGGTGGCAGGACAACGAGAACCGCACAGTGGCGTACCTGCGCTTCGTGGACGTCAACCGGCTGCTCTACAACTTCCGGGCCAACCACCGCCTGTCCACCGGCGGCGCCGCCGCCAACGGTGGCTGGGACGCGCCGAACTTCCCGTTCCGCACCCACATGCAGGGTCACTTCCTGACCGCCTGGGCGCAGGCGTGGGCGGTGCTCGGCGACACCACCTGCCGGGACAAGGCGCTCACCATGGTCGCCGAGCTGGCCCGCTGCCAGGCCAACAACGGCGCGGCCGGGTTCAGCGCCGGCTACCTGTCCGGCTTCCCGGAGTCCGACTTCACCGCGCTGGAGGCCCGGACGCTCAGCAACGGCAACGTCCCCTACTACTGCATCCACAAGACGCTGGCCGGGCTGCTGGACGTGTGGCGGCTGATCGGCAGCACCCAGGCCCGGGACGTGCTGCTGGCGCTGGCCGGCTGGGTCGACCAGCGCACCAGCCGGCTCACCTCGGCCCAGATGCAGGCCATGCTCGGCACCGAGTTCGGCGGCATGAACGCGGTGCTGACCGACCTCTACCAGCAGACCGGCGACGGGCGGTGGCTGACCGTCGCGCAGCGGTTCGACCACGCCGCCGTGTTCAACCCGCTCGCCGCCAACTCCGACCAGCTCAACGGGCTGCACGCCAACACGCAGGTGCCCAAGTGGATCGGTGCGGCCCGGGAGTACAAGGCCACAGGCGTCACCCGCTACCGGGATATCGCCACCAACGCGTGGGCCATCACCGTCGGCGCGCACACGTACGCCATCGGCGGCAACAGCCAGGCCGAGCACTTCCGCGCCCCGAACGCGATCGCCGGCTACCTGCGCAACGACACGTGCGAGGCGTGCAACACGTACAACATGCTCAAGCTGACCCGGGAGCTGTGGCAGCTCGACCCGGACCGCGTCGCGTACGCCGACTTCTACGAGCGCGCGCTGCTCAACCACATGATCGGCCAGCAGAACCCGGCCGACGCGCACGGCCACGTCACGTACTTCACCCCGCTCAACCCGGGCGGGCGGCGCGGTGTCGGCCCGGCATGGGGCGGCGGCACCTGGAGCACCGACTACAACTCGTTCTGGTGCTGCCAGGGCACCGGGCTGGAGACCAACACCACGCTCGCCGACGCGATCTACTTCCACAACGGCACCACGCTGACCGTCAACCTGTTCATGCCCTCGGTGCTCACCTGGAGCCAGCGCGGCATCACCGTCACCCAGGCCACCTCGTACCCGGTCGGCGACACCACGACGCTGACCGTCACCGGCTCGGTGAGCGGGTCGTGGACGATGCGGATCCGGATCCCGGCGTGGACCAGCGGGGCGAGCGTCAGCGTCAACGGCGTCGCGGCCGGCATCGCCACCACGCCCGGCAGCTACGCCGCCCTGACCCGCGACTGGACCTCCGGCGACACGGTCACGGTCCGGCTGCCGATGCGGGTGGCGACGGTGGCCGCCAACGACGACGCCGCGGTCGCCGCGATCACGTACGGGCCGGTGGTGCTCTCCGGCAACTACGGCAACACCACGCTGAGCGCGCTGCCGACGCTGGACCCGGCCTCGGTCACCCGTACCGGCACGGGCAGTCTCGCGTTCACCGCCCGGGCCGACGGCGCCACCGTCGACCTCGGCCCGTTCTACGACGCCCACGGGCACAACTACACGGTCTACTGGCGGGTCGGCACGGGCGGTGGTGGCGGCGAGGCGAGTTTCCGGCTGGCGAACGCGGCGAGCGGGCTGGTGCTCGGGATCCAGAACATGTCCACCGCAGACGGCGGGCTCGCGCTGCAGTGGGGTGACACCGGCACCGCCGACCACGACTGGCAGCTCGTGGTCGACGGGTCGGCGCTGCGGCTGCGCAACGTCAACAGCGGCAAGGTGCTGGGCGTGGAGAACATGTCCACCGCCGACGGTGCCCGGATCCTGCAGTGGGCGGACAACGGCACCGCCGACCATCTCTGGGCCGTCGTCGACGTCGGCGACGGCAGCCACAAGCTGCGCAACGTGCACACCGGCAAGCTGCTCGGCATCTCCGGCGGCTCGACCGCGCAGGGCGCGTTCGCCGTGCAGGACCCGGACAACGGCAGCCTGGACAACCAGTGGCGGTTCCTGCCCAACGGCGCGCGGCGGATCCAGAACCTCGGCAGCGGGCTGGTGCTCGGCGTGCAGAACATGTCCACCGCCGACGGCGGGCCGGTCATCCAGTGGGGCGACACCGGGACCGCCGACCACCTCTGGACCGCGCTCGTGGACACCGGCGGCTACCTGCGGCTGCGCAACGGCAACAGCGGCAAGGTGCTGGGCGTCGAGGGCGCCTCGACAGCGGCCGGCGCCCGGATCGTCCAGTGGGCCGACAACGGCGCCGCCGACCACAGGTGGCGGCTGCGGCACGGCGGCGGCGGCTGGTTCCGGATCCAGTGCGCGAACGGGGGCCGCGTCCTCGGCCTCAGCGGCGGCTCGGGCACCCAGGGCGCGCAGGCGGTCCTCGCCGACGACACCGGCGCCGCCCACCAGCGCTGGCGCTTCCTCTGACCCACCCACCCCCGCCGCCCCAGCTCGCCGATCTTGCGCTTTCGGCCCCCGCGAAGTTCGCCAACCGGACATCCTGCGGGCGCGAAGTGCAAGATCGGCGAGGGCGGGTGGGACGCCGGGTGGGTCAGCGGGTGGGGGGTGGGCCCACGCTTCGGCGCGGGACCAGCGTCGGGGCGATGGTCTGGCGCAGCGGGCCTGCCGACTCCGACTCGATCTGGGCCAGCAGGAGGTCCAGGCTCGCCGCGGCCACCGCCGTGAAGTCGGGCCGCACCGTGGTCAGCGGCGGAATGAAGTACGCCGCCTCGGGCACGTCGTCGAACCCGACGACGCTGATGTCGTCCGGTACGCGGCGGCCGTGCTCGTGCAGCGCGCGCAGCACGCCCAGCGCCAGGTGGTCGTTCGCCGTGAAGACCGCGGTGACCTCCGGCATCCGGGCCAGCATCTGCCCGCACCGGTAACCCGCGGCAGCGGACCAGTCCGCCGGGACCAGCGGCGGAACCTCGGCGCCCGCCTGCCGCAACGCCTCGCGCCACCCCTCGATCCGGCCGGCGCTGTCGAACCAGTCCGACGGGCCGGACACGTGCCAGACGGTGCGGTGCCCGGCGGCGAGAAGGTGCTCGGTGGCGGCCCGGGCGCCGGCGACCTGGTCGACGGTGACCAGCGGGATCGGCCGCCGGGGGTCGCCGTCGACTGTCACCAGCGGCACGTCGTGGGGCAGCCGTTCCAGCGCCTCCCCGGCCGACTCGACCGGCGCGATCACCACTATGCCGGCCACCCGGTGCGCCAGGTGCCGCTCCACCGCCGCCGAGATGGAACGGTGGTCGAGGTCGCGGACGCTGCCGACGCTCACCGCGAAACCCGCCTCGGCGGCGGTCTGCTCCAGCGCGGCCAGCAGCGACGCCGGGCCGTACAGCGTGGTGTTCTGCGCGACCACGCCGATCACCTGGGAACGGCCGGTCACCAGCGCGCGGGCCGCGCGGTTGGGCCGGTAGCCGAGCTCGGTGATGGCGGCCTGGACCCGCAGCCGGGTCTGTTCACGCACGTTGGGATGCCCGTTGAGCACCCGGGAGACCGTCTGGTGCGAAACCCCGGCGAGGCGAGCCACGTCCGTCATCGCAGGACCGCGCACGGCCACCTCACTTTCGCCACTGCCCGCGGCGGCCACACCCGGTCGATCTCGACCGGACCGTCCCGGGTGGCGACAGTCTACGCCAGCGGTCCCATCGGTATCGCTACCGCAGATCGACCGTTCCCACCGTGGCGCGCCGATTATCGCGGAATCGACAGGCGGCTCATTCCCTTCCGTTGCGCAGCGGCACGAACAGGCAGCTCGGAGCGGGTGGAATTGGGCCCGGGGTGCGGCATTTCCGGCGATTGCCGGAGCCGCACCCCGGGCTATGGAAGATGTGTCAACGGCCGCGAATGGTGACCGTTGTCACGGTGTCGTCAGCGAGAACTGCCGCACCGTCACCGCGCCGCCAAGCGATTGCGTGGCGTAGTTGAAGAAGCCGAACCGGTAGCCCATGAAGAACTGCCACGCGTTGTTGAGCGTCAGCGCGTTGCCCAGCGACACGAAGTTCACCCCGTCGGTGCTGTAGGAGAACCGCGCCTGCCGTCCGGAGCCGGGCCGGATGTCGGCGTTGGCCCGCAACCAGATCCGCCCGCCGGACACCGCCGCGCTGGCGATCTCCGTCCCGGTGCTCGTGGTGTTCCAGTTCGAGCCCATGGTCAGACCGTTTGTCATCACCACCCGGGTCGCGCCGTTGTCCCGCCGTACGCCGATCCAGGCCGAACTGTCCCGCAGCATCGCCAGGCCGGCCCGGTCACCGTCGCGCATGGTCGAGTAGTCCAGCTCGATGGTGCCGGTCGAGGTCGGACCCTGGATGCGGTGGGTGAGCGTGTTGCGGGCCCGGTACAGGTCGTTCGTGACGGTGGCGGTCTGCAGGCGCAGGCCGTTGTTCACCGACCACCTGCTGTTGTCCGGGTTGTGGTTCCACTCGTACTGCGGGCCGAGCGTGGTGCCGGAGAACGTGTCGGTGCCGGTGAGCGGCTTGACCGGGCGGGTCGGCAGCGGGTTGGGATAGCTCGCGCCCCAGGCCCCGTTGACGGTCTGCAGCTGCGGCCAGCCGTCGGAGGTCCAGGTGATCGGCGCCAGCGTCGGCATCCGGCCGCCCGGGTAGGCGTCGGTGAACGCCATGTAGTACCAGGCGCCGGTCTGCGTCTGCACCAGCCCGCCCTGGTGCGGCACGCCGCCACCGGAGATCGGGCCGGGCAGGTTCAGCAGCACCTGCCGCTGCTCGTACGGGCCGAACGGGCCGTTCGTGGACTTCAGCACGTACTGGCCGTTGGCCGGCCGGGTCAGCCAGATGTAGTACGCGCCGTTGCGCTTGTAGAAGCGCGCCCCCTCCAGCGTGCCGATGCTCGACGGCGTCTGGTAGACCTGCTGCGCCCGCACCTGGCTGCGCCCGTCGGCGGAGAGCTGGGCAACGCTGATCGTGCCGTTGCCGTACGCGACGTACATGGTGTCGTTGTCGTCGATCAGCATGCCGGCGTCGTAGTAGCAGTTGGGGATGGTGGCAAGGCGGCTCCACGCGCCGTCCACGGCGGTGGCGGTGTAGATGTGGGTCTGCGCGAAATCGATGCACCCGGCCCAGTAGAACGTGCGGTTGCTCGGCCGGTAGTTCAGCGTCGACGCCCAGATGCCGTCCACGTACGCCTGCTCGCTGGCGCTCAGGTCGTACTTGGTGCCGAACTCCAGCCGCGGCACCGAGTGCCCGGCGAACTCCCAGTTCACCAGGTCCCAGGAGCGAAGCACCGGCGCGCCGGGCGAGTAGTGCATGGTGGAGGCGGACATGTAGTAGACGTCGCCGACCCGGATGATGTCGACGTCGGCGAAGTCCTGCCAGACCGCCGGGTTGGTGAAGTTGCCGCTCGGCGTGCCCGGGTCACCCGGGTTGCCGCCGACCCGCACCAGCTGCCACTGCTGGTTCGCGCCGTTCCAGTCGTCGTACTGGACGATGTTGCCGCCGTCGGCGGTGGAGGCGTTCTGCACCTCCATCACCTTGTTCGAGTTCCGGTTGATCAGCCGGACGTACCCGCTGTCGGAGTCGGCCAGCCGGAACTGCTGGTTGGTGCCGCCGTGGTCGGTCCACTGGACCACCGCGGCCCCGTTGGCGGTGGACGCGCCGGTCACGTCCAGCACCTTGCCCGAGTGCCGGGAGCGCAGCCGGTAGTAGCCACCGCCGGAGTCCACGAACTGCCACTGCTGCCAGGCGCCGTCGTTGCGCGTCCACTGGGTGATCCGCGCGCCGTCGTTCGTCGCCTGGTTGTACAGGTCCAGCGCCTTGCCGCTGTTGCGGTTCACCAGCACGTAGTACGCGCTGGTGTCCACGGTGGCCGCGGAGACGGGCGCGGGCACGGCGCCCACCACCACGCCACCGACAAGCAGCGCCACCACCCCGGCCAGCAGCCGGGACAGGCGTCCACGTCCACGGGACAGTCGAGCCGTCACCATGATCCTCCTTCGTCGACCGGAGCCCGGGCACGGCGACGCGCGCCGACGACGTCGGCGTTATCGCTAACAGCGATGCCCACCCAGGCGGGAGTCGGATCCCTGGCAACTGCGGCGCAGATCGCGCCCGGAACGGCCCGCGAGCGGTGCCGGTGACCCTATCCATCGACTGTGAGCGATAACATGGCGTTCGTCAAGGCGTAACACGCCGCCCGCCACGCGGGGTCGGCGCGGCGGGCGGCGAGGGGGTTCAGAAGCCCCGGGCGAGCCGGTAGTACGCCTGGTTCCAGCGCAGCTCGTCGGCGAAGCGGTGCGGGCGCGTCTCCGCGTCGATGACCACCAGCTCGGTCCGAGCCATCGCGGCCAGGTCACGCAGCTCCTCCACGCCGACGGCCTGGGAGAGCACGGTGTGGTGCGGCGCGCCCGCGGTGATCCACGCCTCCGCCGAGCCGGCCAGGTCGGGCTGCGGACGCCAGACCGCGCGCGCCACCGGCAGCCGGCGCAGCGGGTGCGGCGGCGGCACCACGTCCACCGCGTTGGCCACCAGCCGGAACCGCTCCCCCATGTCCGCCATGCCCAGCACCACGGCCGGGCCGGGCGCGGCGTCGAAGACCAGGCGCACCGGGTCCTCCCGCCCGCCGATGCTCAGCGGATGCACCTGCGCGCTCGGCACGTCGGCGGCGATGCTCGGGCACACCTCCAGCATGTGCGCGCCGAGGATCAGCTCCTGGCCGAACGTCAGGTCGTAGGTGTAGTCCTCCATGAACGAGGTGCCGCCCGGCACCCCGACGGCCATCGCCTTGAGCGTGTGCACCAGCACCGAGGTCTTCCAGTCGCCCTCGCCGCCGAAGCCGTAGCCGTCGGCCATCAGGCGCTGCACCGCGATCCCGGGAAGCTGGCGCAGCCCGCCGAGGTCCTCGAAGTTCGTGGTGAACGCCCGGAACCCGCCGGCCTCCAGGAACGCGCGCAGGCCCAGCTCCTGGCGCGCCGCGTACCGCAGCGAGTCGTGCCGGTCCCCGCCGGGCCGCAGCTCCGGCGCCACCCGGAAGGTGTCGTCGTACTCCTTGACCAGGTCGTCCACCTGCGCGTCCGCCACCTGGTCGACGGCCGCGACGAGGTCGTTGACGCCGTAGGTGTTCACCGATACGCCGAAGCGCAGCTCCGCCTCGACCTTGTCCCCCTCGGTGACCGCGACGTCGCGCATGTTGTCGCCGAAGCGCGCCAGCCGCAGCGTCCGCAGCGCCGACCAGCCGACGGCGGCCCGGGCCCAGGCCGCGACCCGGCCGACGACGCGCGGGTCGGTGACGTGGCCGGCGACGGTCTTGCGGGCCACCCCGAGCCGGGTCTGGACGAACCCGAACTCCCGGTCGCCGTGCGCGGCCTGGTTGAGGTTCATGAAGTCCATGTCGATCTCGTCCCACGGCAGCGCCACGTTCGCCTGCGTGTGCAGGTGCAGCAGCGGCGTCCGTAGCGCGTCCAGCCCGGAGATCCACATCTTGGCCGGGGAGAACGTGTGCATCCAGGCGATCACCCCGACCGCGCCCTGCACGGCCGCGTCCCGGCACACCGCCAGGATGTCCGCGCTGGAGGTGAGGACCGGCTTCCAGACCACGCGGACGGGGATGTCCGGCGAGGAGTCCAGGCGCGCGGCGATCTGCCGGGACTGCTCGGCGACCTGCCGCAGGGTGTCCTCGCCGTAGAGGCCCTGGCTGCCGGTGAGGAACCAGACCTCGGGCTGGGGGTGAGTTGCCATGTTGTTGCCTTCCGCGCTAGGAACCGTCACTTGAACCGGATGCCGATGAGGCGCTGGAGGAGGATGAACGCGAAGAGCAGCCCGCCGATCACGATCTTGGTCCACCAGGAGTTGAGGCTGCCGTCGAACGTGATCAGGGTCTGGATCACGCCGAGCACCAGCACGCCGAGCACGGTGCCGAAGACGTACCCGGAACCGCCGGTGAGCACGGTGCCGCCGATCACCACAGCCGCGATCACGTCCAGCTCCATCCCGACGGCGATCAGCGGCGCGCCGGAGAGCGTGTAGAACGACAGCAGGATGCCGCCGATGGCCGAGCAGAGCCCGCTGATCGTGTAGACGGCGATCCGGGTCCGCGCCACCGGCAGGCCCATCAGCAGCGCCGACTGCGCGTTGCCGCCGACCGCGTACACGTTGCGGCCGAACCGGGTGTACGCCAGCACGTACGCCGCGATCAGCACCACCGCGAACGCGATGAGCACACTGATCGAGACGAAGTTGCCGGCCGGGTCGCCGATGCGCTGCTGCGACATCGACGTCCAGAAGCCGTCGGTGATGGAGATCGAGGAGTCGCTGATGAACGTGCACATGCCGCGGGCGAAGAACATCCCGGCGAGTGTGACGATGAACGGCTGGATCTCGAAGAAGTGGATCGCGCAGCCCATCAGGAAGCCCAGCGTCGGGCCGATCAGCAGCGCGATGACCAGCACCAGCGCCGCGGGCAGGCCGTCGCGCAGCAGCGACGCCGACACCATCGCGGTCATCGCGACCACCGAGCCGACGGACAGGTCGATGCCGCCGGTGAGGATCACGAACGTCATGCCGACCGCGACGACGAGCAGGAAGCCGTTGTCGATGAAGACGTTGAAGACGACCTGGATGTTGGAGAACGCGCGGTACTGGGACACGCCGATGCCGTACATGACGAGCAGCAGGGCGAGCGTGGCCAGCACCGGGACGTGCCGCCGGGGCAGGCTGGGCCGCCAGGAGCGGCCGGTGGTCAACGACGTGCTGCTCATGCCGGCACCTGCTCCTTCTCCCGCTGCGGCGCCGCCGGCCCGGGCTCGGTCCCGCGCCGCCGCCGGCGCAGCCGGGCGCGGAACGCCGGGGCCTGCACGAGGCAGACGGCGATGACGACGACCGCCTTGAACAGCAGCGACGTCTGCGGCGAGATGTTCATGGCGTACACGGTGGTGGTCAGGGTCTGGATGATCAGCGCGCCGAGGACGGTGCCGCCGAGGGAGAACCGGCCCCCGGCGAGCGACGTGCCGCCGATCACGACCGCCAGGATCGCGTCGAGCTCGATCCACAGGCCGGCGGCGTTGCCGTCGGCGCTGGACACGTTCGCGGTGACCATGAAGCCGGCGAGCGCGGCGCAGGCGGCGCTGATCACGTAGACGAGGAAGACGATGCGCCGCGACCGGATGCCGGCCAGCCGGCTGGCCTCGGCGTTACCGCCGACCGACTCGACGATCAGGCCGAGCGCGGTACGCCGGGTGAACGCGGCCACCAGCAGCGCGGCGGCGAGCGCGATCAGGATGGCCAGCGGCAGCGTCAGGAAGTGCCCGAGCCCGATCGCCCGGTACGGCCCGGAGTTGATCGTGATGATCTGCCCCTCGGTGACCAGCTGGGCGATGCCCCGGCCGGCCACCATGAGGATCAGCGTGGCGATGATCGGCTGGATGCCGATGACCGCCACGAGCACGCCGTTCCACGCGCCGAGCACCAGCGCGGCGCCGAAGGCCAGCGCCAGCGCGGTGGCCACCGTGGCCGGGCTGTTCTGGTCGGCCGCCCCGCTGATGTGCAGGCAGGCGATCGCGCCGCTGATGGCGCAGAGCGACCCGACGGACAGGTCGATGCCGCCGGTGGCGATGACGAGCGTCATCCCGAGCGCGACCAGGATCAGCGGCGCGCTCAGCCGCAGGATGTCGATGGGCGTGCCGTACAGGTGGCCGTTCTTGACCTCGACGGCGAGGAAGCCGGGACGGTAGACGGTGTTCGCGGCGAGCATCACCACGAGCACCAGCGCCGGCCAGAACAGGCGGTGGCCGGTGAGCGGGCGGAGGCGGGCGGCGACGGCGGTCATCGGGTCACCTCCTTCCGCGTGGTGCCGCTGGCGATGGTGCGCATGACGCGGTCGGCGTCGAGCGTGTCGTCGTTGTCGAGCTGGGCGACCATCTCGCGGTCGCGCATGACCGCGACCCGATGGCTCAGGCGCAGCACCTCCTCCAGCTCGGCGGAGATGAACAGCACCGCCATGCCGCCGTCGGAGAGCTGCACCACCAGCTTCTGGATCTCGGCCTTCGCGCCGACGTCGATGCCGCGGGTCGGCTCGTCCAGGATGAGCAGGCGCGGCTCGGTGATGAGCCAGCGGGCCAGCAGCACCTTCTGCTGATTGCCGCCGGACAGGTTGCGCACCGGCAGTTCCGGGTTGGCCGGGCGGATGCTCAGCGCCTCGACGTACCTGCGGACCAGCTCGTCCTGGCGGCGGCGCGGGATCGGACGCAGCCAGCCGCGCGCGGCCTGCATCGCCAGGATCATGTTCTCCCGGACCGTCAGCTCCGGGACGATGCCCTCGGCCCGCCGGTTCTCCGAGCAGAAGCCGACGCCCTGGCCGATGGCCTGGATCGGGTTGCGCACCGGCGCCCGGCCGCCGTCGAGCCGGACCTGGCCGTGGTCGGCCCGGTCCGCGCCGAAGATCAGCCGCGCCACCTCGGTACGGCCGGAGCCGAGCAGTCCGGCCAGGCCGACCACCTCACCGGCGTGGATGCGCAGGCTGAACGGGGCGACCGCGCCACGCCGGCCCAGCCCGTCGGCGTCCACCAGCGGGGCCTCGTCCGCGGTGTCGACGGTGGCGCGTTTCTGCTGCTCGTCGAGCCGCTCCAGCACGTCCAGCTCCTGCCCGATCATCTTCTCGACCAGGCTGAACTGCGGCAGCTCCTCGGTGCGGTACTCCCCCACCAGCGTGCCGTTGCGCAACACCGTGATGCGGTCCGCGATGCCGTAGACCTGGTCGAGGAAGTGCGTGACGAACAGGATCGCGATGCCCTCGTCACGGAGCTGGCGCATGATCCGGAACAGCTGCGCCACCTCGCCGGCGTCCAGGCTGGACGTCGGCTCGTCCAGGATCAGCACCCGGGCCTGCACGTCGATCGCCCGGGCGATGGCGACCATCTGCTGCACCGCGAGCGAGTACGTGCCCAGCGGCGCGGAGACGTCGAGGTCGAGGTCGAGCCGGGCCAGCAGGTCGCGGGCCCGCCGGCGCATCTCGCCCCAGCGCACCGCGCCGAGCCGGCGCGGCTCGCGGCCGATGAAGACGTTCTCCGCCACCGACAGGTTGGTGCAGAGGTTGACCTCCTGGTAGACGGTGCTGACGCCGGCCGCGGCGGCCTGCATCGGCCCGCTGAACGAGACCTGCTCGCCGTCGAGGGTGATGACGCCCGCATCGGTCCCGTAGACGCCGGTCAGCACCTTGATCAGGGTGGACTTGCCGGCGCCGTTCTCACCCATCAGGGCGTGGACCTCGCCCGGGAACAGCCGAAAGTCGACGTCGTGCAGCGCGCGGACCCCGGGGAAGGTCTTGCTGATGCCGGTCATGGTCAGGACCGGACGGTTACCCGTCATCCCATCGGACCTCTTCTAGACGGTGGTGGCACGGGGGCCGCCGTCTCGCGACGGCGACCCCCGGGGTGGGTCAGTACTTGCGGTTGGGCAGTGCCTCCTTGGCCTGCTCCTGGGTGAAGGTGGTCTCCTCGGTCTCGATCCGGGCGGGGACCTCCTCGCCGGCCTTGACCTTCTTGACCAGCTCCATCAGCTGCGGGCCGAGCAGCGGGCTGCACTCGGCGATGAAGTTGAACTTGCCGTCCGCGAGGGCCTGCATGCCGTCCTTCACCGCGTCGACGGTGATGATGGTGATGTCCTTGCCGGGCGTCTTGCCCGCCGCGCTGATCGCCTCGAGCGCGCCCAGGCCCATGTCGTCGTTGTGCGCGAAGAGCACGTCGATCTTCGGGTTGGCCTTGAGGAACTGCTCCATGACCTGCTTGCCGCCGGCCCGGGTGAAGTCACCCGACTGCGACGCGACGATCTTCAGGTTGGGGTTGGCGGCGATCGCCTCGGCGAAGCCCTTCTTCCGGTCGTTGGCCGGGGCCGAGCCGGTGGTGCCCTGCAGCTCGACGATGTTGACCGGGCCGGACGCCGCCTTCTTCTGCTCCACCAGCCACTCGCCGGCGAGGCGGCCCTCCTTGACGAAGTCCGAGCCGAGGAACGTCTTGTAGAGCGACTTGTCGGCCGAGTCGACCGCGCGGTCGGTCAGGATGACCGGGATCTTCGCGTCCTTGGCCTCCTTGAGCACGGTGTCCCAGCCCGACTCCACCACCGGCGAGAAGGCGATCACGTCGACCTTCTGCTGGATGAAGTTGCGGATCGCCTTGATCTGGTTCTCCTGCTTCTGCTGCGCGTCGTCGAACTTCAGCTCGATGCCGGCCTCGGCGGCCGCTTCCTTGATCGAGGTGGTGTTCGCGGTGCGCCAGCCGCTCTCGGCGCCCACCTGGGAGAAACCCAGGACGATCTTGTCGTTGCCGTCACCGGAATCGCCACCGGTGTCGCTGTTGCCGCAGGCCGCCATGCTGCCGGCGAGCAGCACGCCGGCGAGCGCGGCGATGACCCTGCGGGCCGTGCTCCTGGTACTCATCGGTTCTCCTCCGGGGTTGGATGTTCCGGACGCGCGGCGGGGAGCCGGTGCGTCCGGGTGTGGTGGTGGGGTGGGTGCGCGGCGCCCGGTCCGGGGTCAGGGCGCCGGCGGGCGTTGGCCGTAGACGTTCTGGTAACGGTCGTAGAGCGAGTCGATGTCGGCCGGCGCGATCGGCAGCGGCTGCCCGAGCGCTCGGGCCAGGTGCGCGGTGCGGGCGACGTCCTCGCACATCACGGCGGCCTTGACCGCCGCCCGGGCGTCCCGGCCGATGGTGAACACGCCGTGGTTGCGCATGAGCACCGCGGGCGAGCGGTGCCCGGACAGCGTGCTGACGATCCCCTTGCCGATGTCGTCGCCGCCGATCAGCGCGAACGGCCCGACCGGGATCTCCCCGCCGAACTCGTCGGCCTGCGCGGTCAGCCAGCACGGGATCGCCTCGCCCCGGGCCGCCCAGGCGGTGGCGTAGCCGCTGTGGGTGTGCACCACGCCGCCGACCTCGGGCATCGCGCGGTAGACGTAGGCGTGCGCGGCGGTGTCGCTGGACGGCGAGCCGCCGCCGTCGACGACAGTGCCGCTCAGGTCGCAGACCACCATGGACTCGGCGGTCAGGTCGTCGTAGTCGACGCCGCTGGGCTTGATGACCATCAGGTCCTGACCGGGTACGCGGGCCGAGACGTTGCCGGCGGTCCAGGCCACCAGCCCGTAGCGGGTCAGCTCGCGGTGCAGGCGGGCCACCGTCTCGCGCAGCTCAGCGACCTGGCTGTTCATCCGACCACCTCCAAGGGCGCGGCGGCGCGGGCGTCGACCGCCGCGTTGCGGATCGCCCGCAGGCGCAGCATGACGTCGTTCGCGCCGCGGCCGAAGTGGTCGTGCAGCGCGCGGTACTCGGCGTAGAGCGCGTCGTACGCCCGGACGTTCTCCGGTACGGGCCGGTAGACCGCCTCCTCGATCCGGCCCATGGCGGCGGACGCCTCGTGGATCGACTGGTACTCGCCGGCCGCGACAGCGGCGTGGATGGCCGAGCCGAGCGCCGGTCCCTGGGCGGAGCCGATGATGCTCAGCGGCCGGTTCGTGACGTCGGCGTAGATCTGCATCAGCAGCCGGTTGGAGGTGAGCCCGCCGGCCACCACCAGGTCGTCGACCGGCACTCCGGCCTGCGCGAACGCTTCGACGATCATCCGGGTGCCGTACGCGGTGGCCTCCAGCAGCGCCCGGTAGACGTCCGGCGGCCGGGTGGCCAGCGTCAGCCCGACAATCAGCCCGCTCAGGTCGTGGTTGACCAGCAGCGACCGGTTGCCGTTCCACCAGTCCAGCGCCACCAGGCCGTGCGCGCCGACCGGCTGGGCCGCGGCGGCCTCGGTGAGCCGCTCGTGCGAGTCGAATCCGGCCGGGGCGCCGTGGCGCACGAACCAGCCGAAGATGTCCCCCACGCCGCTCTGCCCGGCCTCGAAGCCCCAGGCGCCGGGGCTGATGCCGCCGTCGACCACGCCGCACATGCCCGGCACCTCGGCCGGGTGGGTGCCGTTGAGCACGTGGCAGGTGGAGGTGCCCATGATGGCCACCAGCCGGCCGGGCCGCAGCGCCTGGGCGGCGGCGGCGGTGACGTGCGCGTCGACGTTGCCGACCGCGACCGCGATGCCCTCGGGCAGGCCGGTCCAGGCGGCGGCGCGGGCGTCGAGCGCGCCGGCCCGCGCGCCCAGCGGCAGCAGCGGACCGTCCAGCTTGGTGACGAAGTCGGTGAAGTCCGGGTCGAGCGCGGCCAGGTAGTCCGGGGACGGGTACCGGCCGTCCTGCCGGATGCCCTTGTAGCCGGCGGTGCAGACGTTGCGCGTCTCGACGCCGCACAGCTGCCAGACGATCCAGTCGGCCGCCTCGATGAAACGATCGGCGCGCCGGTAGATCTCCGGGTCCTCGTCCAGGATCTGCAGCCCCTTGGCGAACTGCCACTCCGCCGAGATCTTGCCGCCGTAGCGGCCGATCCACGGCTCGCCGCGTTCGTGCGCCAGCGCGTTGATCCGGTCGGCGTGCGGCTGCGCGGCGTGGTGCTTCCAGAGCTTGACCCAGGCGTGCGGCCGGTGGCGCAGCTCCGGGATCTCGCACAGCGGCGTGCCGTCGGCGAGCGTCGGCAGGACCGTGCAGGCGGTGAAGTCGATGCCGATCCCGACCACCAGTGCCGGGTCCACACCGGCCGCCGAGAGCGCTGCCGGTACGGCGTGGCGCAGCACGTCGCGGTAGTCGTCGGGGTCCTGCAGCGCCCAGTCCGGCGGCAACGCCGGGCCGTCGTCGGGCAGCGCGGTCTCGATGACCCCGTGCCGGTAGTCGTGCACCGCGGTGCCGAGTTCAGCGCCGTCGCGGACCCGGACCACCAACGCCCGGCCGGACAACGTGCCGAAGTCGACCCCGATCACGTACCGGTCGGTCGCGTCCACTTCGCTCATTTGCACCTCCGCCGTGTCACGGAGTTAGTGTTAGCGCTCACATACACATCCGTCAAGACACGTCCGGGCAACAGCTACGTAACGAGCGGCGGCGCCCGGAACCGGCGTCCTCCGCCCCGCACGGACCGGCCCGGCCGCCGGCCGGGAGATCCACGCCGACGGCGCGGTCGAACCTCGGGTAGACGGCCTGTTAGCGACAACAATCGATGGAACTTCCGGAAATTCTCTCGGCGTTCCCGACTCCCCCGGCCCGAGGGCCCAGATGCCGCCGCGGGGCCGCCCAGAAGGCCGCTCAGCGGCTCTTTTTCTCGCCGCGGCACCCTCGGCAGCAGGCCGCCGCAAGCCGCCCGAGGGTCGCCAGGCTATTTACAGTGTTTGATGTCAGCGATAACATTTCGCCATCCCCACACACTGTGGCGCCGCTGTCCGGGAAACCCCGGCGCCGCAGCCGGGCGGCGACGGACGGCGACCCCGTCGACCGCCGGAACCCCACCACCCACGAGCGCCCGCCGGCACCGACCGGCCCTGGTGGAACTACCGTGCCGCGTCCGTCCCCGTGGACCACGGGCGACGCCGTGCGACCGGCGGGCCGCTCCCTTCCGGGTACCGGCACGGACGGCGCCCGGCCACCGAGGAGGACCCAGTGCGCAGATGGACCCGACGGACGCTCGCCGTCCTGGGTGTCGCGGCGGTGGCGCTCGCAGCCACCGTCACCGACGGGGCAGTCGCCCCACGCCCGGCCCGGGCGCTGGACAACGGCGTCGCCCGTACGCCGCCGATGGGGTGGAACACCTGGAACACGTTCGGCTGCAACATCAACGAGACCCTCATCCAGCAGACCGCCGACGCGATCGTCGCCAACGGACTGCGCGACCTCGGGTACAAGTACGTCGTCGTGGACGACTGCTGGTTCAACCCGAACCGGGACGCGCAGGGCAACCTCCAGGCGCACCCGCAGCGGTTTCCCAGCGGGATGAAGGCGCTCGGTGACTACCTGCACGCCCGTGGCCTGCTGTTCGGCATCTACCAGGTGCCGCTGGACAAGACCTGCGCCCAGGTCGGCGGCGCGTTCCCCGGCGCCACCGGCAGCCTCAACCACGAGTACCAGGACGCGCGGCAGTTCGCCGCGTGGGGCGTGGACTACCTCAAGTACGACTGGTGCTCCGGCACCGGGACGATAAACGACCAGGTGGCGCGGTTCGGCATCATGCGCGACGCGCTGGCCTCCACCGGCCGGCCGATCGTCTACAGCATCAACCCCAACAGCTACCACGCCAAGACCGGGCCGCAGCGCAACTGGAGCGACGTGGCGAACCTCTGGCGGACCACCGAGGACATCACCAACGCGTGGAACACCGGCCAGACCAACGGCTACCCGATGGGCATCCAGAACATCGTCGACGTCACGGTGCCCCTGGCCGGGTACGCCGCCCCCGGCGGTTTCAACGACCCGGACATGCTGGAGGTCGGCCGAGGGGGCATGAACGACACCGAGATGCGCAGTCACTTCGCGCTCTGGTCGATGCTGGCGGCGCCGCTGATGATGGGCCACGACGTCCGCTCGACGAACGCGGCCACGCTGGCGATCCTGCGCAACGCCAACCTGGTCGCGATCAACCAGGACACGCTCGGCCGCCAGGCGGTCCAGGTCTCCTTCGACGGCACCCGGCGGGTGCTGGCCAAGCCGCTGGCCAACGGAGACGTGGCGGTCGCCCTGTTCAACCAGGGCAGCTCGACCACCACCGTCTCCACCACGGCGGCCGCGATCGGCAAGAGCGGCAGCTCGTTCACGCTGCGCGACGCCTGGACCGACGCCACCTCCAGCACCAGCGGCGCGATCTCCGCCAGCGTCCCGGCCCACGGCACCGTGGTCTACCGGGTCAGCGGCGGCGGCACCACGACCCCGCCACCGGTCCCGACCACGTTCCGGCTGCGCAGCGAGTCGTCCGGCCGGTGCCTCGACGTCGACAACGCCGGCACCGCCAACGGCACCGGCACGCTGATCTGGGACTGTCACAACAACGCCAATCAGCAGTTCACCGCCAACGGGCAGGCGTTGCAGGTGCTCGGCAAGTGCCTGGACGTGCCGACGAACGCGACCGCCGGCACCCGGGTGCAGATCTGGGACTGCAACGGCGGCACCAACCAGCAGTGGACCATCAACGGCAACGGCACGGTGAGCAACGTGCGCTTCCCGTCGCTGTGCCTGGACGTCGACAACGCGGGCACCGCCAACGGCACCCGGGTGATCGTCTGGACCTGCCACGGCAACGCCAACCAACGGTGGAGCCGGGCGTGAGCGGCTGCGGCCGGTGAACGGCGGTCGGCCGGACGAAGGGGCGAGCGTCCGGCCGGCCGTCACCGGGCGCCGGCCGCCCGGCGCTTGTTCCAGATGTCGAACGCCACCGCCACGAGCAGGACGAGACCCTTCACCACCGACTGGACGGACTGGTCGACGCCCATGAGCTGCATCCCGTTGCTCATCACCGCCATGATCAGGCCACCCACCATGGCGCCGACCACCGTGCCGACCCCGCCGGTGACCGCCGCGCCGCCGATGAAGGCGGCCGCGATCGCGTCCAGCTCGAACATGTTGCCGGCGGCCGGCTGGGCGCCGTTGGACCGGGACGAGTAGATCACGCCCGCCACGGCGGACAGGAAGCCCATGTTGACGAAGATCCAGAAGTTGACCCGCTTCACCCGGACGCCGGACAGCATCGCCGCGGGCAGGTTGCCGCCGATCGCGTACACCTGCCGGCCGAACACGGTACGGCGGGTGAGCAGGCCGTAGATCAGCACCAGCACGGCCAGCACGATGAGCACGATCGGCAGGCCGCGGGCGTTGGCGAGCTGCCAGGCGAACCACATGACCACGGCGCCGACCACCACGATCCGCAGGACGAACAGCGGGAACGACTCCACCGGCTGCTCGTGGCGTACCCGGGCGACGCGGGTCCGGAACACGGCCACCGCGTACCCGACGACGGCGAACGCGCCGATGAACAGCGTGAAGGCGTCGTAGCCCTCGCCGCCCAGCAGTCCGTTGAGGAAGCCGGCGGCGACCCGCTGGTACTCCTCGGGGAACGGCGACAGCGAGATGTTGTCCAGCACCCGCAGCGTGAGGCCGCGGAACAGGAGCATGCCGGCCAGGGTGACGATGAAGGCCGGGATCCCGGCGTACGCGACCCAGAGCCCGTGCCACGCGCCGACCGCGACGCCCACCGCGAGCGCGGCCAGCACGCCGGCCCACCAGGGCATGCCCTCCCGGATGACGAGCACCGCGGAGACCGCTCCGGTGAGCGCCACCACCGATCCCACGGACAGGTCGATGTGGCCGCCGATGATCACGATGACCATGCCGATCGCGAGCACCAGGATGTAGGAGTACTGGAGCACGATGTTGGTCAGGTTGCCGGGGCTGAGCGAGACACCGTCGGTGAGCACCGCGAACAGCGCGACGATCACCACCAGGGCGATGTAGATGCCGCTCTGCCGCAGGTTGCCGAGGATCAGCGTGCGCGGATCGCTGGTGCCGGTGTGCAGGCTGGCGGCCGCGCCGGTGTCGGGCGCGGCGACCTTCTGGGGGGTGGGCTTCGTGCTGGTCATCGGACGAGATCCCTGTCCTTGGTCATGAGTTCCATCAGGTTCTCCTGGGTGGCCTCGCGCACCGGCATCTCCCCGGTGATCCGGCCGGCCGCGAGGGTGTAGACGCGGTCGCACATGCCGAGCAGCTCGGGCAGTTCGGAGGAGATGAGGACCACCGCCTTGCCCTCGGCCACCAGCCGGTTGACGATCGTGTAGATCTCGAACTTCGCGCCGACGTCGATGCCCCGGGTCGGCTCGTCGAGGATCAGCACGTCCGGGTCGGTGAACAGCCACTTCGCCAGCACGACCTTCTGCTGGTTGCCGCCGGAGAGCTTGCCCACCACCGACATCACGGTCGGGGCCTTGATGTTCATGTCGCGCCGTCCCCGCTCGGCGACCTGGATCTCCCGGTTGCCGTCGATCCAGCCGTTGCGGGCGAGCTTGTCGAGCGCGGCGGCCGAGATGTTGCCCCGGACGTCGTCGATGAGGTTGAGGCCGTAGTGCTTGCGGTCCTCGGTGGCGTACGCGATGCCGTTGGCGATCGCCTCGGCCACCGTGCGCGCCCGCACCTCGCGGCCCTTGACGTACAGGCGGCCGCTGATGTCGCGGCCGTAGGCGCGGCCGAACACGCTCATGGCCAGCTCGGTGCGCCCGGCGCCCATCAGGCCGGCGATGCCGACGACCTCACCGGCGCGCACGTGCAGCGAGGCCCGGTCGACCACCAGGCGGTCCTGTGTCGGGTGCCGCACCGTCCAGTCCTCGATCCGCAGCACCTCCTCGCCGGGGGTGACGTCGCGGGTCGGGTAGAAGGTGGCCAGGTCGCGCCCGACCATGCCGCGGATGATCCGGTCCTGGGTCGCGCCGCCGTCGGCCATGTCGAGCGTCTCGACGGTACGGCCGTCGCGGATGACGGTGGTCGAGTCGGCGATCGCCGTGATCTCACCCAGCTTGTGCGAGATCATGATGCAGGTGATGCCCTGGTCGCGGAGGCTGCGCATCAGGTCGAGCAGGTGCGCCGAGTCGACGTCGTTGAGCGCCGCTGTGGGCTCGTCGAGGATCAGCAGCCGCACCTTCTTGGACAGCGCCTTGGCGATCTCCACCAGCTGCTGCTTGCCGACGCCCAGCTGGATGACCGGGGTGACCGGGTTCTCGTGCAGCCCGACCGACCGCAGCAGCGCCGCGGCCTCGGCGTTGGTGCGGTGCCAGTCGATGAGCCCGCCGCGGCCCCGGCGCTCGTTACCGAGGAAGATGTTCTCGGCGATCGACAGGTACGGCACCAACGCGAGTTCCTGGTGGATGATGACGATGCCGCGCGCTTCGCTGTCCTGGATGCCCCGGAAGCCGACCGGCTCGCCGTCCAAGACGATCTGGCCGTCGTAGCTGCCCGCCGGGTAGACCCCGGACAGCACCTTCATCAGGGTGGACTTGCCGGCGCCGTTCTCGCCGCAGATCGCGTGGATCTCGCCGCGCCGTACGGCGAGCGAGACGTCCTGCAGCGCGGTGACCCCGGGGAAGGTCTTCGTGATGCCACGCATCTCGAGGATGTGGTCGCTCATGGGTATCCGTCCTGCTCGTGGTCGTGGTGTCCGGAGCGGGGCGGGCCCGGTGGCGTACCGCGCCACCGGGCCCGCCGGCCGGATCAGCCGGCTCGGCCGGCGGCGACCTCCTGCTCGGTCAGGTAACCGGAGTCGATCAGGACGGACTTGATGTCCTCCTTGTAGACCGTCTGGACCGGCAGCAGGAACGCCGGCACGACCTTGACGCCGTTGTTGTACGCCTTGGTCTCGTTGGCCTTCGGCTCCTCCTTGCGCAGGAACGCCTCGGCGGCGATCACCGCCTGCTCGGCCAGCAGGCGGGTGTCCTTGAACACGGTGGAGCTCTGCACGCCGTCGTTGATGAGCTTGACGGACGCGACCTCGGCGTCCTGCCCGGTCACCACCGGCATCTTCTTGGCGCCGCCGCGGTAACCGGCGTTCTGCAGGGCGGTGATGATGCCCCGGGAGAGGCCGTCGAACGGCGACAGCACGCCGTCGACCTTGCTGCCGTCGTTGTAGCTGGAAGTGAGCAGGTCCTCCATCCGCTTCTGCGCGGTCTCCTGCTGCCAGCGCAGGATGGCGGCCTGCTCGATCTTGGTCTGCCCCGACTTGACCTTCAGCGTCCCGGCGTCGAAGTACGGCTTGAGCGTGTCCATCGCGCCGTTGAAGAAGAAGCCGGCGTTGTTGTCGTCGAGCGAGCCGGCGAACAGCTCCACGTTGAACGGGCCGGTCGCGGCGCCCTTGGACCCGTCCTTGTTCAGCAGGCCGAGGCCGACCAGGAGCGCGTTGGCCTGCGCCACGCCCACCTTGTAGTTGTCGAAGCTGACGTAGAAGCTGACGTTGGGGCTGTTACGGATGAGCCGGTCGTAGGAGATGACCGGGATCTTCGCGGCCGCGGCGGCCTGGAGCTGGCCGCTGAGCGCGGTGCCGTCGATCGGGGCGATGACCAGCACGTCCGCGCCCTGAGTGATCATCTGGTCGATCTGCTGCGACTGGGTGGGGATGTCGTCCCCGGCGTACTGCAGGTCGACCTTGTAGCCCTTGGCCTGCAACTTCTCCTTCACCGAGTTGCCGTCGGCGATCCACCGTTCCGAGGTCTGGGTCGGCATCGAGACGCCGATCGTCAGGTCGCCGGGCTTGGCGGAGCTGGTGTCCGAGCCGCCTCCGGCGCCCTCGCCGCTGCACGCGGCCAGGCTGATCGCGAGCGCGGCGCCGCTGACTGCGGCCAGGATTCGTCTGCGCACGAGCGTCCTCTCCCCTCCGTGGGCCCCTGTGACACAGGTAACCGTCACGGCGAGTGTTAACGCTCACAAGTTGCCCCGTCAACCAATCGCGCGAAATGTGCATGTCTCTTTCTTGTAACAGAGACGGCGCTCCAGGTAGGACGCGACCGGACGTCGCGGGGGCGGCACGTCGTACCGCCCCCGCGACGCCTGCGCTCAGGAGGCGGAGCAGGTGGGCGTCATGCCCGATCCGCTTCCGTTGCCCTGGAAGCCGAACTCGGCGCTCTGGCCGGCGCCGAGCTGGCCGTTGTAGTCGACGTTCGTGAACCGCACCGTGCCGCTGTTACCGCTCGCGGTGGCGCTCCAGGTGTTTGTGACGCTCGCGCCGCCCGGCAGCGTCATGGTGACGGTCCATCCCCGGGTGCCCGACAAGCCCGCTGTCACCTTCACGTTGGCGACGAAGCCACCGGTCCAGGAGTTCAGCGTCACCGAGGCCGTACACCCGCCCTGACCCGGCGGTGGCGTGGTCGGATTGTTGGGCGGCGGGGTGGTCGGGTTGTTCGGCGGCGGGGTGGTGGTCGGCGGCGGGTTGTTGGTGCCGGAGTTCAGCGCGTCGAGCACCGCGTTGTACGCCGCCTTCTTGTTGCCTGAACAGTCGAACAGCAGCGCGTTGTCCGAGCCGCGCCACGAGTCGCAGTCCCGCACGCCCCACACCGTGATGCCGGCGCAGCGCGACACCGCCAGGCAGGCCCGGGTGACGGCGGCGTAGATGTTCGCCTGGTTGCCGCCGGTCATCACGTCCAGCTCGGTGATCTGGACCTCCACGCCCAGGTCCGCGAAGCGCTGAAGATTGGCCTGGTAGTCACCGGGGATCGTGGTGCCCAGGTGCGACTGGAAGCCGACGCAGTCGATCGGCACGCCACGCGACTTGAAGTCGCGCACCATGTTGTAGATGCCGGTCGACTTCGCGTTGATGCCGTCGGTGTTGTAGTCGTTGTAGCAGAGCTTCGCGCCCGGGTCGGCGGCGCGGGCGGCCCGGAACGCGGCCTCGATCCAGTCGTTGCCGGTGCGCTGCAGGTTCGAGTCACGGCGCCCGCCGCTGCCGCCGTCGGCGAACGCCTCGTTCACCACGTCCCAGGCGTAGATCTGCCCCCGGAAGTGGGTGGCGACCTGGGTGACGTGATTGATCGCGGCGTTGCGCAGCGCGCTGCCGGACAGACCCTGCGCCCACGACGGCTGCTGCTGGTGCCAGAGCAGCGCGTGCCCGCGCACCGACATCCCGTTCGCGCGGGCGTGACTGACCAGCCGGTCGCCACCGCTGTAGTTGAACCGCCCCTGCTGCGGCTCGGTGGCGTCCCACTTCATCTCGTTCTCGGCCACCACGGAGTTGAACTCGCGGTTCAGCACCGTGGCGTACGTGTTGTCGGACAGCTTGTTGGTGGCGACCGCGGCGCCGAAGTAACGGCCCTTCTCGGCCGCCGCCGCGCGCAGCGTGGTGCCGGCGCTCGCGGCCGGCGCCAGGGCCACCGCCATGCCGGCGGCGAGCGCGCCGGCCAGGATGCCGGTGGTCAGCAAGGCTCTCTTTCGTCTCATGCGGATTCCTCTTCCGGGGGTTACGCGATGGTGGTGGTGCGACTCCCCCGACTCCGCGTCCGGTGACGGTGTCGGGGTACGACCAGCGCGGCTCGCCCGGTGAGCCTTGCGGCGCTCATGCCCTGCCATCGACTGTGAGCGATAACATCCCCCGGCGTCAACCCCTGGCGCCTACGGATAGACGTCCTCGTGCGCCTTGCGGTAGTCGACGATCTCGTCCAGCCGGCCGGCCGCGGCGTGCGTCACCCAGGCCGGGTTGCCGAGCAGCGCGCGGCCCAGCGCGACCAGGTCGAACTCCCCGTCCGCCAGCCGCGCGGCCAGGCCCGCCACCGACTCCGGGCCGCCCGCGCGCAGGAAGTCCCGGCGCAGCCCGACCGAGCCGACAGTGATCGACGGCAGACCGGTGAGACGCTTCGCCCAGCCGGCCAGGTTCAGCGGCGAGCCGGGGAACGCCGGCTCCCAGAAGCGACGCTGCGAGGCGTGCAGCACGTCCGCGCCGGCCTCGGCGAACGCGCCGAGGATCCGCGCCAGCTCGGCCGGGGTCTCGGCGATCCGCGCGTCGAACGCGCGCTCCTTGAACTGGGAGAACCGCACGATCACCGGCCGGTGTGCCGGGACCTGCTCGCGCACCGCGCGGACCACGGCCGCCGGGAACGCCGCCCGCCGCGCCGGGGAGCCACCGAACGCGTCGGTCCGGCGGTTCGTGTACGGCCACAGGAACTCGTCCAGCAGGTAACCGTGCGCGGCGTGGATCTCGACCGCGTCGAACCCGGCCCGGACCGCCACCCCTGCCGCGTCCGCGTACGCCGCCAGCAGGACGTCCGCGTCGGCGGCGGTCATCGCGTGCGGCGCGGGGCGGCCCGGCTCGCGTACCCCCGAGGGGGTCCACGCCGGAGCGCCGTCCACCGGCTCGCGCAGGCTGCCCAGGTGCCACAGCTGCGCGGCGATCCGGCCGCCGGCGGCGTGCACCGCCTCGACCACGCCGCGCCAGCCGGCCTCGGCCGCGCCGGAAGTCATCCGTGGCACGGTGTCCTCGTGGCCGGCGCTGGGATGGTCCACCAGCACGCCCTCGGTGACGATCAGGCCGACACCCGCCGCGGCGCGGCGCCGGTAGTACTCGGCCATCTCCGGCGTCGGCACGCCGCCCGGCGCGCGGTTGCGGGTCATCGGCGCCATCACGAAGCGGGACGGCAACGACAGGCCGGCGACGGTGACCGGCTCCAGCAGCGGCGTCACCGGCGATGCGGTGTCCAGTGTCGCGTTCATGACCCGACGCTAGGAGTTGACACCGGTGTCAACTGCAAGCGCTCAGGCGGCCGGATCCCGGGTGTCCTCGGTCACTGTCATGTCGGCCACCACGTCGTCGAGCACCGCGACGGCGTGCGCGAGCCGTGCCATCTCGGCGGTCATCCGGGCCCGCTCCTCGCGCAGCCGGTCGGTCAGCCACGAGGTGCGGATCTCCGGGTCGGTCACGCAGGGCAGCAGCTCGGCCATCCGGCGACTGCTCAGCCCGGCGTCGAACAGCCGCTGGATGAGCCGGACCCGGTCCACCGCCGACTCGGCGAAGACCCGCTGGCCGCTCGGTGTGCGCAGGGCGGCGAGCAGGCCCTGCTGCTCGTAGTACCGGATGGACCGGGCGCTGACCCCGGTACGCGCCGACAGCTCCCCGATCCGCATCGCGCCTCCCCGCTCGCCGGACCTCCATCATCGAGCATGCCGCGCCGGTCAGGACAGCAGCTCGACGTACCCGTCGGTGCCGTGCACGCGGATCCGCCCGCCGTCGGGGATCAGCCGGGTCGCGTCCGGCACCGCCACCACCGCGGGCAGGCCGTACTCGCGGGCGATCACCGCGCCGTGGGTCATCAGGCCGCCGATCTCCGTCACCAGTCCCGCGACTGCGACGAACAGCGGCGTCCAGCTCGGGTCGGTGTACGCGGTGACGAGGATGTCGCCCGGCTCCACGTCGGCCCGGGTCAGGTCCGTCACGACCCGCGCCCGCCCCTCGACCACGCCGGCCGAGACCGCCAGCCCGGCCAGGGCGCCCGGCGGCACGTCGTCGCGCCGGTACGAGCCGTTGAGCGCCTCCCCGTCGGAGGTGAGCACCCGGGGCGGGGTGAGCGCCTGGTGCGCCCGGAACTCCCCGCGGCGCCGCCGGATCAGCCCGGCGTCGGCCCGCCCGGTGGCCGCGACCTCGCGGAACTCGTCGAAGGTGAGGAAGAAGACGTCCTCCGGACCGGCGAGCACACCGGCGCGCGCCAGCCGGTCCGCCTCGGCCATGAGCGCCTGCTTGTAGACGGCGTAGCGGCTCACGATGTCGTACTTCGGGTACTCGCGGTAGCCGGCGAACGTGCGTACCCGGTCGATCATGCGTTGCGTCTCGGCGGCCTTGCGCTCACCGTCGGGCAGCGCGCGCAGGCGGTCCAGCACCTCCCGGGCCTTCGCCTCGGCCCGCTCCCGGCCCTGGGCGAAGCGGCGGGCGGCCGCGCCCGGGGTGAAGGTGTGGGCGTTGTCCAGGATCAGCGGCACGAGCGTGGCCGGGCGCTCGCTCCACCGTGGCCGGGTGATGTCGATCTCGCCGACGCAGCGCATGCCGTACCGGTCCAGGTAGCCATCGACGGCCGCGCGCGCCTCGACGCCGCCGGGCAGCTTCGGCAGCTCGTCCAGGAACCCGTCGCCGGCGTCCCGCAGGAACGCCACCACCTCGGGGTACGGCCGGATCACGTCGGCCACGTCGAGCAGCGCCAGCCCCATCTCGGCGGTGACGTTGCCGGGCGCGGACAGCGTGAGCGTGTCGGCGGCGTCGCGTTCGCCGAGCCACTCCCCCAGCTTGTCGTTGAGCCACCAGGCGGCCTGCATCCCGGCCATGATCACCTGGGCGCTCACCGGATCGGTGAGCACCCGCTTGTGCTCGGCGAACGCCTCGATCAGGAAGTCGAACAGCTCCGGTCCGCTGCGGCCCTCGATGTCGCGGCGCAGGGCGGCGAGGGACTCCCGGCTGCGCGCGACGAGGCCGGTGACGATCGCCGGATCGGTGTCGATCGGCGGTGGCGGCCCACCCGCGGGCGGGCCGGCCGGGTCCGGCGCGGCCGGTACGACGTCGCGGGCGAGGACCGTCTCCAGCGCGTCCCGGGTGAGCGGGTCGGCCCGGCCGATCATGCCCAGGAACGCGGTACGGCCCGCCGGGGTGGCCAGGTGCGGTGTGGCGTCGACGAACAGCCGGCCGCCCGCCTCGTGCATCGGCGCCATGGCGGTCAGCCGCCACATCGACAGACCCAGCGGCTTCATCGCGTCGGTCATCATCTGCTGGTGGCCGACCGACAGGTAGACGTGGAACGTCCCGTCGGCGGCGGCAGCCGGCACCGGGAACAGCGTGGTGATCGGCCGGCTCTGCAGGATGTGGACGTCGTCCCCGGTCACCGCCCACTCGACGTCCTGCGGGCAGCCGAAGTACGCCTCGATCCGCCGGCCCAGCGCGGCGAGCCGTACCGCCTGCGCGTCGGTCAGCGCCGGCTGGGCCTGCCGCGCCGGGTCGACGGGCGCCTGCCGGGTGCCGCCGCCGGGCGCCGCGTGCACGGCCCGTGACTTCGCGCCGATCCGCCGGCCGACGACAGCGCCGTCGCGCACCGTGAACACGTCCGGGTTCACCAGGCCGGAGACCAGGGCCTCGCCCAGCCCGAAGCCCGCCTCCACCGAGACCACCCGCCGGTCGCCGGTGACCGGGTCGGCGGTGAACAGAACCCCGGCGGCGTCCGGGAAGACCATCCGCTGCACCACCACCGCCATGTCCACGGCGCGGTCGTCGATGCCGTGGCGCCGCCGGTAGGTCACCGCCCGGTCGGTGAACAGCGAGGCCCAGCAGCGGCTGACGTGCCGCAGCACCTCGGCCGTGCCGACCACGTTGAGGTAGGTGTCCTGCTGGCCGGCGAACGAGGCGTCCGGCAGGTCCTCCGCGGTCGCGCTGGAGCGCACCGCGTACGCGGCGTCCGCCCCGAGCGCGGCCAGCGCGGCGGTGACCGCCGCCGCGACGTCGCCGGGCAGGGCGGTCCGCTCGACGGCGCGACGGACCTCGGCGGCGGCCGTGCGCAGCGCCGCCGGGTCGTCCGCGTCCGCGCGGGCCAGCCGGTCCAGCGGGCCGGCCAGCGCCGGCGTCCGCGCCACCAGCCGGAAGGCGTCCGTCGTCACGCAGAAACCCCTGGGTACGCGCACCCCGTCGATCCGCGTCAGCGCCCCCAGGTGCGCGCCCTTGCCGCCGACCGCGGCGATCCGCGCCTCGTCCACCTCGTGCAGTTGCCACACGTACCGTCCGGTCATGCCGTGCCCCCGTTTTCGCAGCTCAACCCGCATCGGCCGATGATTCTGCGGCATCACCGGGGCCTTGCGGCAAGACCGGGGGTGCGATATACATTGATAGTGGCAAGGAGATCTGTCTCCTTGCCTTTCGTTATGCCGCAGCCTTTCGTTTTGCCGCACCACGAACCCCTGCCCTGACCCGCTGCCGTCACGTGAGTCAGATCTCCCCGCCCCGGGTGGAGTGCCGGGGGCGCGACGGGGCAAGAAGCGACCACGAGGCCGCGACGCGGCCCGGACGAGCGGGATCGGACGGGGTGGGGGAGACTCGGGCGATGAGCGGCGCTGACACCGACCCGCGTACGCGCGCCGACGTCTTCGCCGTCGACGGCGAGATCGGGCCGGACCTGGCGCGCGTCGACTGGTCCGCGCACCCGCTCGGGCCGCCGGACACCTGGCCGCAGAGCCTGCGGACCTCGGTGCGGATCCTGCTGTCCTCCCGGTTCCCGATGTGGATGGCCTGGGGACCGCAGCTGACGTTCTTCTGCAACGCCGCCTACCGGCGGGACACGCTCGGCCGCAAGTACCCGTGGGCGCTGGGCCGCCCGGCGAACGAGGTGTGGACCGAGATCTGGGACGACATCGGTCCCCGCGTCGACACCGTGCTGCGCACCGGCGAGGCGACCTGGGACGAGGGACTGCTGCTGTTCCTGGAGCGGGCCGGCTACCGGGAGGAGACCTACCACACGTTCTCCTACAGCCCGCTGCGCGACGACGACGGCAGCCTCGTCGGGATGCTCTGCGTGGTCAGCGAGGACACCGAGCGGGTCATCGGCGAGCGGCGGATGGCCACGCTGCGCGATCTCGGCTCGGACCCGAGCGTCATCCGCACCGAGCAGGAGACGCTCACGTTCGTCAGCCGCCAGCTGGCCCGCAACCCGCAGGACCTGCCGTTCACGCTCACCTACCTGTACGACCGCGACGGCGACGCCCGGCTGGCGGAGGCGACCGGGCTGCCGGCCGGACACCCGGCGGCCCCGGCCACGCTGTCCCTCACCGACCCCGCCTCCCCGTGGCCGGCCGGCGCCCTCACCGAGGGCGACCCGGTACGGGTGACGCTCGACGGCCCGGCCTTCGCGGACCTGCCCGCGGGCGCCTGGCCCGCCCCGCCGGCCGAGGCCCTGCTGGTGCCGCTACGGCAGCAGGGCGGCGCGCCGTACGGGTTCCTGGTGGCGGGACTCAACCGCTACCGGGCGCTGGACGACGGCTACCGCGGCTTCGTGGAGCTGACCGCCGGGCACCTGGCGACCGGAATCGCGAGCGCCCGCAGCTACCAGGCGCAGCAGCGGCGGGCCGAGGAGCTCGCCGAGCTGGACCGCGCCAAGACCGCCTTCTTCTCCAACATCAGTCACGAGTTCCGCACCCCGCTCACGTTGATCATGGGGCCGGTGGACGAGCTGCGCGGCCGGCTGCACGACGCCGACGAGCGGGTCCGCACGGAGCTGGACGTCATCCGCCGCAACGGGCTGCGCCTGGGCAAGCTGGTCAACAGCCTGCTCGACTTCTCCCGCATCGAGGCGGGCCGGATGCAGGCCCGCTACGAGCCGGTGGATCTGGCCGCGGTGACCGCCGACCTGGCCAGCGTCTTCCGGTCGGCGATCGAGCGCGCCGGCCTCTCCTTCGAGGTCGACTGCGCGCCCCTGCCCGAGCCGGTGCACGTGGATCGGGGCATGTGGGAGAAGGTGGTGCTCAACCTGCTCAGCAACGCGCTGAAGTTCACCTTCGACGGGACGGTGCGGGTGCGGATGGACGCCGAGCACGGGATGGCCGTGCTGCGGATCTCCGACACCGGCATCGGCGTCCCGGCCGAGGAGATGCCGCGCCTGTTCGAGCGGTTCCACCGCATCGAGAACGCCCGGTCCCGCTCCGGCGAGGGCAGCGGCATCGGCCTCGCCCTGGTCAAGGAACTGGTCTCGCTGCACGGCGGCGACATCGACGCGGACAGCGCCGTGGGCCGCGGCACCACCTTCACCGTCCGGTTGCCGTTCGGCGCCGCTCACCTGCCCGCCGACGCGCTCACCCCGGCCGGCGCCGGCCGGGCGCCCGGGTCGGCCGAGCCGTTCGTGCAGGAGGCGCTGCGCTGGCTGCCCGCCGACCCGGGCGCCGTCGTCGGCGAGGACGGGCCCGCCGCCACGGAGGGCCCGGTGCATCCGCTGCCCGGCGGCGCGCCGGCCCGCGTCCTGGTGGCCGACGACAACGCCGACATGCGGGAGTACCTCACCCGGCTGCTGCGCTCGGCCGGACACGAGGTGCACACGGTCGCCGACGGGCGTGCCGCGCTGGACGCCGCCCGCGCGCAGACGCCCGACCTGGTGGTCAGCGACGTGATGATGCCCCGGCTCGACGGCCTGCAACTGGTGGCCGCGTTGCGCGCCGATCCCCGTACGGCCGGCACCCCGGTGCTGCTGCTGTCCGCCCGCGCCGGCCAGGAGGCCTCGATCGAAGGGCTGGAAGCAGGCGCCGACGACTACCTGGTCAAGCCGTTCCCGGCCGCCGAGCTGCTGGCCCGCGTACGCGCCAACGTGGAGCTGGCGCGGCTGCGCAACCACCACGCGCGCTGGCGCACCGCGCTCGTCGACTCGCTGCAGGAGGCGTTCTTCGTCTGCGACGAGGACGGCGCCGTGGTCGAGATCAACGCGGCGTTCACCGACGTCCTCGGCTACGGGACCGAGGGCCTGCCCTATCCGCCGGTACAGCCGTGGTGGCCGGACCAGGAGGCCGAACCGGACGCGCACCGTCAGGTGGCCGCCGCGTTCTCGAGGCTGGTCGGCCAGTCCCGCGGCACCTACACCGTGCCGGTGACCCATCGCGACGGGCACCGGATCTGGATCTCTGCCGCGTTCAACCAGGTGGACGACCCGGACAGCGGCCGGCGGATGATCGTGGGCACGTTCCGTGACGTCACCGCCGAGCACTACGCGGTCCAGCGGGAGACCGCCCTGGCCGGGCTCGGCATGCGCCTGTCCCGGGCCGACGACCTCGCCGACGCGCTGCACGGCGTGCTGGACGAGCTGCGCAAGCTGTGGCGGGCCGCGGGCGTGCTCACCGCCGTCTTCGGTGACCTGCCCACCCCCGACGTGACCGGCACCGACCCGGCGGCCCGGTGGGCGACGCTGCCCGCCAAACGCCGGCAGGCGTTGCTCGCGCTGCGCGACACCCCGCTGCTGACGCCGGTGGCGACACGCCGGCACGGCGCCGGGATCGCAGTCGAGCACCCGCACGGCACCATGGCGCTCTGGATCGACCTGGGCGAGAAGCGGCCCTTCACCGAGCAGGACCAGACCCTGCTGGCGCTGCTGGCCGGCCACATCGGTCAGGGGCTGCACCGGGTGCACCAGATCGACCAGCAGCGGGAGACCGCCCTGGCCCTGCAACGCGCGATCCTCGGCCCGGCGCAACTGCCCGCCGGCTTCGCCGTGCGGTACGCCCCCGCCGCGGTGCCGCTGAAGGTCGGCGGCGACTGGTACGACACGGTGGAGCTGCCGGACGGGCGCATCGGCATCGTCGTCGGCGACTGCGTGGGACACGGGCTGCGGGCCGCCACCGTGATGGGGCAGCTGCGCAGCGCGTGCCGCGCCCTGCTGTTGCAGGACCCCAGCCCGGCCCGGACGCTGGCGGCGCTGGACCGGTTCGCCGCGCTGCTTCCCGGCGCGTCCTGTGCCACCGTCTTCTGCGGCGTCCTCGACCCGGTCACCGGCCTGATGCGCTACTCCAGCGCCGGTCACCCGCCGGCCATCGTGGTCGGCGCCGACGGCACTCCCCAGCTCCTGCAGCACGGCCGGTCCCGGCCGCTGGCCGTCCGCGCGGGTGAGGAACGACCGGAGGCGGAGGCCACGGTGCCGCCGCGCGCCACCCTGATGCTCTACACCGACGGTCTGGTGGAACGCCGCCGCCAGCCGATCACCGTCGGCATCGCCCGCGCCACCGACGCCATCCAGCAGGGCCACCACGCGCCGGTGGAGGTGCTCGCCACCGAGATCATGGATCGGCTCACGCCCGACGGCGGCTACCACGACGACGTGGCGCTGCTGCTCTACCGCCATCCCGGGCCGCTGGAGCTGGAGTTCCCGGCCGAGTCGACGCGGCTGGCCGAGGTGCGTACCGCGCTGCGAGGATGGCTGGACCGTTGCGGGCTGGCCCCGGCCCACGCCTACAACATCCTGGTCGCGGCCGGCGAGGCGTGCGCCAACGCGATCGAGCACGGGCACCGCGACAACCCCGGCGGGCGGATCCGGCTGCGCGCCGCCGCCACCGCGAACAACCTGCGCCTGAGCGTGACCGACAGCGGTCACTGGCGGGAGCGCGAGCAACCCCCCGATCCGCACCGCGGCCGGGGGCTCGTGCTCATGCGCGCGCTGATGGACAGCATCAGCGTCACCCCGGGAGCGACCGGCACCACCGTCGACATGCAGGCGAGGATCACCGCATGAGCGCGTCCCTGACTCTCACCACGAGCGACCGTCCCGACGGCGTCCGCGTGCTGACCGCCGTCGGCGAGATCGACATGAGCAACGCGTCCTCGTTCGCCGACGCGCTGGCCGAGGGGGTACGGCCCGAGGGCGAACCCCTGGTCGTGGACCTTACGAAGGTCGAGTACCTGGACAGCGCCGGGCTGGCCGCGCTGTTCCCGCACGCCGACCGGATCGCGCTGGTCGCCGGTCCGCTGCTGGAGCCGCTGCTGACCATCTCCGGGCTGGCCGACCTCACCACGGTCCGCCGCGCCTGACGCCGTCGCGGCGTCAGGCGCTGTCGCGGAAACAGGCGCTGCCGCGGAGTCAGGCGGCGTCGCGGACGATCACCAGCGGCGAGTGGGCGTGGTGCAGCACCGCGTGGCTGACCGAGCCGAGCAGCAGCCCGCCCAACGCGCCACGGCCGTGCGCCCCGACCACCACCAGCTGGGCGTCCTTCGACTCCTCGACCAGCACCCGGGCCGGGGCGCCGCGGATCGACCGCTGCCGCACCGGCACGTCGGGGTAACGCTGCGACCAGCCGGCGACAGACTCGGCGACGACGCGCCGGGACTCCTCGGCGAGCGCCTCCGGGTCGTACACCAGGGGCAGGATGTCGCCGGGGCCCATCGGGGTGGGGTACAGCCAGGCGTGCACCACGATCAGCGAGGCGCCCCGGCGGGCGGCTTCCTCGTACGCGAACCCGACCGCCGCGGTGGACAGCTCGGAGCCGTCCACGCCGACCACGACCGGGCCGTCGGCGCGTGCCTCGCCGCGCGTCACCAGCACCGGGCAGTGGGCGCGGGCGGACACCTGGAGCGTGACCGAGCCGATGAGCAGGCCGGCGAAGCCGCCCAGGCCGCGGTGTCCGAGCACGATCAGCGCGGCGTCGCGGGACTCGGCGACCAGCACCGCGGCCGGCGCGCCGTCGACCACCACGCCGGTGACCGGTACGTCCGGCGCGACCTTGCCGGCCTCGGCGACCGCCTCGGCGACGCACCGTTCGGCCTGGTTGCGCAGGCCGGCGCCGGCGGGCGCGCCCGGGGCCGGGGTGAGCGGCGCGCGGGTCAGCGGCCAGATGAACGCGTGCACCACCTGCAGCGGCCGGTTCCGGTCGGCGGCCTCGCGGGCGGCGACCCGGACCGCGTCCAGGGCGGTGGCCGATCCGTCCACGCCCACCACGACGGGGGCCTGCGAGTGGATTGTCATGACGCCTCCTTCACTGTCCTCAGCCTGCCCGTCCGGCGGCCGGCCGGGCAGGGTCCTGGGTCCCGGCGCGAGGGCCGTCGGTCCCGTCGGCCGTGCCGGAGCGGCGGGTCAGCCGCAGCACCAGCCCGGGCAGGACGCCGATCGCGGCGCAGGCGAGCAGGTCGAGCGCGCTCAGCGGGGACGTGCCGAGCAGCTCGCGCAGCGGCGGCAGCAGCACGCCGGCGACCTGGAGGACCGCGGAGATCGCGACCGCCACCGGCAGGGCGCGGTTGTGCTCCCGCGAGCCGGGCGCCCGGGTCGCGCGGACGGCCAGCGCCACGCCGAGCTGGGCGAGGCCGAGCACCACGAAGACCACCGACTGCCACGGCCGGTCCGCCGCGGCGGCCCACACGCCGGCGCCGAGCGTCGCGGCGGCGATGAGCGCGCCGGTGACCAGCACGTCCCGGCCGAGGCCGCCGCCGAGCACGGACTCCTGCGGCGAGCGGGGACGGCGGCGCAGCGTGCCCGGCTCGGCCGGCTCCGCGCCCAGCGCCACCCCGGGTACGCCGTGGGTGAGCAGGTTGATCCAGAGGATCTGCGCCGGCAGCAGCGGCACCGGCAGGCCGACCAGCGGTCCGAGCAGCATCACCGCGATCTCGGCGACCCCGCCGGCGAGCGCGTAGCGCAGGAACCGGCGGATGTTGTCGTAGATCCGGCGGCCCTCGCCGATGGCGGTCGCCACGGTGGTCAGGTCGTCGTCGACGAGCACCAGGTCGGCGGCCTGCCGGGCTACCTCGGTGCCGCCGCCCATCGCCACGCCGATGTCCGCCCGGCGCAGCGCCGGGGCGTCGTTGACGCCGTCGCCGGTCATCGCCACGACGTGTCCCCGGTCCTGAAGGCCGGCGATGATGTCGAGCTTCTGCTCCGGCTGGGTCCGCGCGTACACCCGGGTGTCGGGGTGGGCGCCGCCCGGGTCGCCGTCGTCGCCGTTGGCGAGCGGGTCGCCGTCGCGCCAGAGCCCGAGCCGGCCGCCGATGGCGGCGGCCGTCGCCGGGTGGTCGCCGGTGATCAGGACCAGCCGGATGCCGGCCTGCTCGAAGCCCGCCGCGATGCCGGGTGCCGCCGTGCGCAGCGGGTCACCGACCGCGACCAGGCCCAGCGGGCGCAGGCCGGTCGGCCGGGCCGGGTCCGGCAGCGTGTCGACCACGGCCGAGGCCACCGCCAGCACCCGCAGCCCTTCGGCGGCGAGCCGGTGCGCGGCATCGGTCAGCTCGGCCAGCTCCTCGGCGCCGGCGTCCATCAGCGGCGGGGCCAGCAGGTTCTCCGGCGCGCCCTTGCAGACCACGAGGTAGCGCCCGTCGCAGCGGCGGTGCACGGTGGTCATCCGGCGCAGGTCCTGGTCGAACGGGGCCTCCGCGACCCGGGGCCAGGCCTCGCGGGTGGTCTCCGGGTCCAGACCGCAGCGGGCCGCGAACGTGACGAGCGCGGCCTCCAGCGGGTCGCCGATCGCTGTCCACTCCGGCCGTTCGCCGGTCGGCGGGGTCAGCGTGGCGTCGTTGCAGAGCAGCCCGGCGCGGGCGAGGGCGCGCAGCTCGTCCGGGGCGCTCACCGGCTCGCCCCGGTGGCGCACCTCGCCGTCGGGCGCGTAGCCGGTGCCGGTCACGGCGTAGCGGTCGCGGCCGGGCACGACCGCGTGCTGCACCGCCATCCGGCCCTCGGTGAGCGTGCCGGTCTTGTCGGAGGCGATCACGGTGACCGACCCGAGGGTCTCCACCGCGTGCAGCCGCCGGGGAATGGCCCGGCTGCCGGCCATCCGGCGTGCGCCCAGGGCGAGCGCGAGCGTGACGACGGCGGGCAGCGACTCCGGTACGGCCGCCACCACGAGGCTCACCGCGGTGACCGCCATCTGCGTGACCGGGCGTCCGTCGAACACGCCGAGCGCGAAGACCAGCCCGGAGAGCACCACGGCGGTCAGCCCGAGCACCCGGCCGAGCGAGGACAGGCGGCGTTGCAGCGGGGTGGGCGCCGGGCGGGTCGCCGCGACCAGGGCGCTGATGCGGCCCAGCGCGCTCGCCGCGCCGGTGCGTACCACGGTCCCGGTGGCGCGGCCGGTGGTGACCACCGTGCCGGCGCTCGCCTCCTCCCCCGCGACCCGGGTCACCGCCACCGACTCACCGGTGAGCGCCGACTCGTCCAGGCTGAGCCGTACCGCGTCGGTGAGGTCCAGGTCGGCGGGCACCACGTCGCCGGCCTCCAGCCGGACCAGATCGTCCCGGACCAGGTCGGCGGCGGGGAGCACGAGGTCACGGCCGTCGCGGACCACCCGCGCGGTCGGCGCCGCGAGCCGGTCCAGCGCCGCCACCGCGCGGTCGGCGCGTACCTCCTGCACCACGCCGATCGCCGTGTTGATCAGGACGACCAGCACGATCACCGCGGTGTCGGGGTAGTCGCGCAGCAGCGTGGTCACCACGGCGGCGGCCAGCAGCAGCGCCACCAGCGGGTCGGTGAGCTGACGGAAGATCCGGCCGGTCAGCCCGCGCTTGCGTGGCGCGGCCACCGTGTTCGGCCCGTCGGCGCGCAGCCGGGCGGCCGCCTCGGCCGAGCCGAGCCCGGTCGCGGGGGCCGGAGAGATCTCGGTGGGCGTCACCGTGCCCTGCCCGCCGTTGATCACCACATTGCCCTCCATGTCGTCGCCGCCCGCGCCGGGCACTCCCAGCATGCCGGGTGCGCGGGCGCGGCTCGCAGGGCCGAGGGCCTGTCGGACCCGGGACCAACGGCCCCCGCGGTACGGGGCAGCGCGGCGTCCGACTCGTCGGTAACGTCCGTGCGGTGAACCGGACACGCAGCGCCGCCGGCCCGACACCCCCGTCCCGTCACCGGCCGGTCCGCTGGGCGCTCGCGGTGCTCCTGCTCGCGTCGGTCGGATGCGGAAGGGGATTCGGCGAGGAGAGCGGCGACGAACTGGCGCGCGACGTCGCGGCGGCGGAGGCGAAGCAGCTCAACACGGAGCTCGGGCACCGCAACCGGGTCCGCGACGCCGGGTCGATCGCGGCGGCCGAGATCGTCCAGCAGCCGCAGGGCACCGCGTTGGGCGATGACGAGACCGTCCGGCGGGAGGCCCTGGCCTGGTCCGGCCGCACCGCCAGAGACGAGCGGGCCACCGTCGACGTGCGGTTCGTGGTGACGGTGCCGGAACGACCGCCGGTGTCGGTCGGCGGCGCGAGCAACAGCGCCGGCGACGCCACCCGCTGCTACCGGTACGAGTTCCAGCTCTACCGCTACACGACGTACCACGAGATCGACTGTCCGAGCGGGGCCGCGCCCTCGCCACCCACCGCCGCGCCGGTGCCGAAGGTGCCCGAGGACGGGCGGCAGCGGCTCACCGCCGTGCTGCGTACCGCCACCCCGGACACCCTTGCCGGCGCGGTGCGGGCGGCGTTCCCGCAGGACTGGATCACCGTCGACACGACGGTGCACGAGGGCGCGCTCGTCGCCGCCGTCGGCGTACCGGCCGAACGGGACTGCCTCCTGCTCGTCCGCACCCCGGCCGGGAAGATCGAGGCTCCCGGGTACGACCGGATCTGGCTGGAGCCGGGCGAGACCGGCTGCCGGACGGGCCTGTACGTCTCGCCGCCGCGCTGAGACACCGGCCCGGTTTGCCGCGCGACGGCCGGAGGGCTGACCTTCTCGGGCCCATGTCAATGTAGCGTTGACGAGTGAGCCTGGCCGGCCTGTCCGAGATCGCCGCGACCCGGGTCCGGCTGGACGACCGCGAGCTGGACCTGATCGACCGGGCCCGGCACGACGGCGCCACCTGGGCCGACATCGCGCGGGCGCTGGGCCTGGGCAGCCGGCAGGCCGCCGAGCAGCGCCGGCAGCGTCTCGCGGCGGCCCGGCGGGCCCGCGTGACCCGGCTCGACCCGGCCGGCTCCCCCGACCTGCCCGTGCTGCGGACGGCGGTCGCCGACCTGCGCCGCTGGATCGAGACGGACCGCGCGTGGGACGGGCGCTTCCCCCGCGCGGCGTTGACGCGCCGCACCTGCGCGCTCGCGCTCGACGCCCCCGCCGGGCCGCTGTACGCGCTGGCCGCGCACCTCGCCGACGATCTCGCCGGGGCCGGACTCCGGCTGCCGCCTCCGGTACGCGACGCCGCCGGGCGCATCACGGTGACACTGTCAACAAGACATTGACGTAGCTCCGAAGTGTTGCCACGCCCCGGCTCATGTTCCGAGGATGAGTCCTCCAGGCTCAACTCTCGGGGGACCCATGCGCCGCAACGCCGTCCTGTTCGTGGCCGTCTCGCTGCTGTCCGGCCTGGGCGGCAGCGCCATGGCCCTGGTCTCCGGCATCTGGATCCTGGACCTGACCGGCTCCACCGGGCTCGCGGCGCTGGCCGGTCTCTGCGTCTACGCCCCGACGCTGGCCGGCCCCTGGCTCGGCGGCCTGCTCGACCGGGTCCCCCGGCGTCCTCTGGTGGTCGGCGTCAACCTCGCTCTCGCCGGCACGCTGCTGAGCCTGCTGGCGGTGCGCGGGCCCGGCCAGGCGTGGCTGATCTACGCCGTCTCGCTCGCCTACGGGATCGGATACGTGCTCGTCGACGCCGGCGAGACCGCGCTGCTGCCCGCCGCGCTCCCACCGGCCCGGCTGGCCGACGTCAACGGCTGGCGGTCGAGCGCGCAGGAGGGCGTGAAGCTGGTGGCGCCGCTGGCCGGCGCGGGACTGTACGCGTGGCGGGGCGGGCACGTCGTCGCGGTGCTCGCCGCCGTCGTACCGGTGCTCGTGGCCGCCCTGTACGGCGCGTTACGCCTGACGCGGACCGTCCCCGCTCCCCCGGCCGCCCGCCCGGCGGGAGTGCGGGCCGGGCTGACCGCGCTCCTGGCCCGGCGGGCGGTACGCGTGCCGGTGGCGCTCGCGGCGGCGTCCATCGCGATGTCCGGCTTCACCACCGCGGCGCTGTACGACGTGGTGGTGACGGAGCTTGCGCTGCCGTCCACCTTCCTCGGCGTGCTGGCCGGCGCGCAGGGTGGCGGATCGCTGCTCGCCGGGCTGGTCGTCGGCCGGCTCGTCCGCCGACACGGCGAGATCACGGTGGGGGTCGCCGGCGCGGTCCTGTTCGCGGCCGGCTGTCTGGGACGCTGCCTGCCGTGGTGGCCGGGCACGGTCGCCGCCTCGGTGGTGATCGGCGTCGGTCTGCCGTGGACGCTCGTCGCGGCGGTCACCGCCGTGCAGACGTACACGCCGCGGGAGATGCTCGGGCGGGTCGCCGGGACTGCGAACACGGTGATGTTCGGCCCGATCACGCTGGCCATCCCGCTCGGGTCGGCGGCGGTCGCGGTCGGCGGCCGGCCGCCGCTGGTACTCGCCGCCGTGGCGTGCCTGGCCGCGGCAATGGCGGCCGCCCGGCCGGGTCGTCAGCCCGCGGCCGGCGGGCCGGACAGGTGGCGGATCAGCTCCGGCCGGGAGCGCAGTCGAAGCTTCCGGTAGACGTTGCCGAGGTGGTACTCGACGGTCTTCGGCGACAGGAAGACCCGGGCCGCGATCTCCCGGTTCGTCAGGCCCTCCGCCACGTGCAGGGCGATCAGGCGTTCCTGGCCGGTCAGCCGGTCGACGGTCCGGTCGCCGGGCTCGGGCGGCCGCCGGCCGGTGGCGTCGATCTCGGTGCGGCACCGCCGCGCCCAGCCCTGCGCGCCGAGCGCCTCGAACAACCGCAGCGCGGCGTGCAACTGGACCCGCGCGTCCCGGCGGCGCCGGGCCCGGCGCAGCCGCTGCCCGTAGCTGAGCAGCGTCCGGGCCCGTTCCAGCGGGACGACGGCGGGATCGCACCGGGCCAGCGCCGCCGCGAAGACCTCGTCCAGGTCCGGTTCGCCGGCGAGCAGGCCCTCGACGCGCGCGGCGGCGGCGCGGGCGGCGGCACCGCCGGCCCCGGCCAGGTCGCGCAGCCGCCGCGCCGACCGCTGCGGGTCGGACAGGTGCGCGTACGCCTCGGCCAGCTCGGCCGCGACGGGCAGCCACCCCGGTTCGGCGATGCCGCCGTCGCGCTGGGCCCGGCGGACCCGTTCCAGCTCGGTCACGGCGTCCTGCCAGCGCGCCCCCACCGCCGCCGCGATCCCGGTGGCGTAGCGGAGCCGGACCTCGATCTCCCGGAACTCGCCCGGCAGGAGCCGGCGGGCGTCCTCGACGTGCGCGAGCGCCTCCGGCTCCTCGCCGAGCAGCGCCTCCACCAGGGCCAGCGCGGCCAGCGCCTCCGCCCGCAGCACCGGAAGCGCCACCTGCTCGGCGATCCGGACCGCCTCGGCGGCGGCCTGGTACGCCGCGTGCAGCCGGCCGGTGCGCCACTCCAGCCCGGCGAGCCGGGGCAGGGCGTACGCCAGCAGGAACACGTCGTCGGCGGCGCGGGCCCGGTCGATCTCCGGTTCCAGCAGCGCCCGCGCGGTGTCGTGGTCCCCGAGCCAGCAGAACACCTCGGCCAGCTCCGCCGCCGAGCCGTCGGCGTGGCCGGCGCAGGCGGCGACCAGGGCACGGGCCGACGCGACCCCTTCGGGCAGCCCGGCCAGCACCTGTGCCGCGGCCAGCCGGATCGGGCCCTTCGGCCAGGTCGCGCCCGCGTCCGCGGCGGCCAGCTCGGCCACCCGCGCGCACAGCGGCACCATGCCGGTGACGTCCAGCCGCGCCCAGAACTGGTTGACGCGGGCGCTCATCAGCCGGGCCGCGCCGAGCGGATCCGCTTGCGCGTACGCCTGCGCGTCGGCCAGGTACGCCTCGGCGCCCGCCGTGTCACCGTGCTGCTGCGCCAGGTGGGCGAGCAACGGCTTGACCCGGCAGCGCAGGTCGACGCGCCGGGTCAGTCCGATCGCCTCCTCCCCCAGCGTGATCGCGTGCCGGCTCGCGCCGGCGTTGGCCCAGGCGCGCGACGCGGCGGCGAGCCGGGACGCGCGTACGTCCGGGTCCGGGGTGAGACGGGCGGACCGTTCGTAGGCGCGGGCCTCGGCCACCACGCCGCCCCGGCGTTGCGCCCGCTCGGCGGAGTCGGCCAGCAACGCGGCGACGCCCTCGTCGGGCACGGTGGTGGCGGCCGCGAGATGCCAGGCCCGGCGGTCGGCGGTGTCGTCGCCGGTGAGCGCGGCGGCCACCGCCAGGTGGGCGGCCCGCCGCCGGCCGGGGCCGGCGACCGAGTGCACCGCGGCGCGGGTCAGCGGATGGCGGAACGTCACCTCACGGTCGGTCACCCGGATCAGCCCGGCGTCGACCGCCGGGTCCAGCACGCCCAGGCGCAGCCCGTCCGCCACCAGGATCCGCTCCAGCAGCGCCGGGGTGGTGACCTCGGTGACCGCGCAGGCGACGAGCGCACGCCAGGTGTCGTCGGGCAGCCCGCGGGCGTGCGCCAGGACGGTCGTCTCGATGCGTTCGACGAGCACGAGAGGCTCCCGCAGCGGCAGCCACCCGTTGCGGTGCTCCTCGGACAGCGTCGCCGGCAGCTCGGTCAGCGCGAGCGGGTTGCCGGCGGTGGCCGCCGCCAGGTCGGCGGCGACCCGGCGGTCCAGGCCGGCGCGCATGGCGAGCCGGATCGCGTCGTCGCGCGCCAGACCGGTCAGCGGCAGCTCCGGCAGGCCGGGCGCGGGGAACGCGGGGGCGTCGCGGGCCGCGAAGACGACGGCGACCCGGTCCGCGAGCAGCCGCCGGGCGGTGAACAGCAACGCCTCGGCGGAGGCCGGGTCGATCCAGTGCGCGTCGTCGACCAGGCAGAGCACCGGCGTGTCCTCGGCCGCCGTCGTGAGCAGGCTCAGCGTCGCCACGTACGCGGCGAGCCGGTTGACCGGACGGGAACTGCCGTCGATGGCGAATACGGTACGCAGCGCGTCGGCCTGCTGCGCGGGCAGATCGCCGAGCCGGTGCAGCAGTGGCCGCGCCAGTTGGTGCAGCGCGGAGAACGGCAGGTCCGCCTCGAACGGCGCGCCGGTGGCGTGCAGCACCCGCATCCCGGTGGACCGGGCGGCACAGTGCTGCAGCAGCGCCGTCTTGCCCACGCCTGCCGCACCGCGCAGCACCAGGGCGCCGCCGTGACCGTCGACCGCGTCGGCCAGCAGCGCGCCGAGCCGCCGGCACTCGTCGGCGCGCCCGAGCAGGGCGTCATCACCGGTGTCCGTGGCCGTGCCGACGGCACCGGCCGGCGCCGGACCGCTGCCCATGACCGCACGCTAGCCGCCGGTGTGGTCCGTCCGGGCGGGCGCGACGCGAACCCGACAGGGTGCCCGCGCGGCCTCGTCGACTAGGAGGAACCCGGATCCGGGTGCCGTCGCGGCTCCCTAGCGTCTTCCCCAGTCGTCCGGCCGGTGACCACCGGCGGATCCGGGACGACGACACGACTCCGAGGGGAGACACCATGATCGGGAAGAGAGCGGCCGGGGTGCTGGCGGCGGGACTGCTCGCCGCCGGGTTCGGGGTGGCGTACGGCCCGCCGGCACAGGCCGCCAGCGGCCACTACGCCATCGTCAACTACGGCAGCGGCAAGTGCCTGGAGGTGGACCGGTCCGGCGCCCCGTCGTCGCTCGGCGGCCGGGTCGTGCAGCGCACCTGTGACGGCCAGGCCGTGCAGCGCTGGTCGCCGGTGGGCAGGGACACCTACACGTTCGTCAACCAGTTCAGCGGTATGTGCGTGGACGTCCGAAACGGGGTGAACGCCGACGGCACGCCGTTGCAGCAGTGGGCCTGCACCGGCACGTCGAGCATGAAGTGGACGGTCGACCCGAACTCGTTCGCGGGGGTGCACCAGATCAAGTCGCAGGTCGGTGGCCGGTGCATGGACGTGCGGAGTGGATCGGACGCCGACGGCGCGACGGTCCAGATCTACCGCTGCACCGGGTTCGGCAACCCGGCCCAGGTCTGGTCGTTCGCGGCGGTCTGACCGGCGCGGATGCGGCCCGTCCCCAGGGGTGAGGGGGACGGGCCGCACGATCGTCAGCGCCAGGTGTCGGTGACGGCCCGGGTGCCGCCGGCCGGCGTGGTGAGCGTCCGGTTCGCGCCGGACTCCCAGGTCACCGTCCCGTCCGGGTTCTTCTTGACGTACTTGTACTCGACAGCGGTGTTC
Organism: Micromonospora sp. HB375; assembly: GCF_017872985.1. Lineage (NCBI taxonomy): Bacteria > Bacillati > Actinomycetota > Actinomycetes > Micromonosporales > Micromonosporaceae > Micromonospora > Micromonospora sp. HB375. The sequence goes on from NZ_JAGGJO010000001.1 coordinate 4,195,679, forward strand.
GCGGGCAGGTCGACGGTGGCCCGCCAGACCGGGTACGCGGCCGAGGAGAGCGCGACGGCGGCGGCCGGGTTCCAGCCGCCGAGCTCCGGTATGTTGCCGACGACGAACACGTTCTGCCCGTAGGCGGTGGTCGCGGTGACGGAGAACGTGGTGGCCACAGCCGTGGAGACGGTGTCACCGCGGAACGTCTCGGTCACTGCGTACGTGCCGGTGGCCGGCGTGGTGAGCGTCCGGTTGGCGCCGGACTCCCAGGTGACCGCGCCGGCGGCGGTCAGCTTGACGAACTTGTACTCCACCGCGGTGGACCGGGGCAGGTCGACGGTGGCGCGGTAGACGCCGCCGCCCTGCGCGGTGAGCTTGACGCCGCTCGCGGGCGTCCACGACCCGAGCGCGGGGATGCTGCCGACGACGCGGACGTCCTGCCCGGCGGCCAGGTTCGCGGTGACGGTGAACGTGGTGGCGATCCGGTCACCCGGGCTCACCGTGGGGGACACGGTCGGCGAGGGCGACACGGTCGGGGAGGCCGACGGGGACGGGCTCGCGCCCGGCCGGGCGTTCACGTGGATCGCGACCGCGTCGTTCGCCGGGAGGGTCACGGTGGCCCGGCCGCCGGACACGGTCACCGTGGAGCCGGTGCAGCCGCTGCCGGTGGCGACGCCGGAGATGACGTCGCAGTACCGGCCGTCGGCGAGCCCGGTGGTGAAGGTGGCGGTGGTGGCGGAGCCGGAGTCGTTGATGCCGATCCACGCCCGGTCGCCCCGGTGGAAGCCGATCACGTTGCTGTTCACCGTGGTGAAGTCCGAGACGGTCTTCACCGGGCGGGCCGTGTTGGCCCAGCCGACCATGCCCTTGACGCCGGTGGTGCGGCTCAGGCAGGTCCAGGCGGCGCCGCAGACCGTGTCGGTGACCCGTCCGGTGCCGTCGTGCGGCGGGGACTGGTTGCGGTTGGACCAGGTGAAGCTGTCGTAGACCGACGGCTTGCCGTGCGGGTAGGCCAGCGCGAAGTAGTTGGCCAGCACGTAGTCGGTGCCGTTCTTGTACGACAGCACCACGCCGTCGCGCTCCAGGTCGTGGTTGGTGACCATGGCGAAGACGTTGGCGCCGGGCGCGTCGAGGTTCCAGTTCGGCACGTTGGCCAGCGCCGAGATGGAGCCCTGGAAGGCCGAGCGGATGCCCTTGGCGTACGCGAAGTCGAGCACGTCGCCGTTGGCGATGTACGCGCGGGCCTGCAGCGCGGAGTTGCTCGCCCCGTCGAAGATCTCCTGCGCGACGTACGGACGCCGGCCCTCGACGACCGTGTTGTTCAGCTTGCCGAGGATGGCCGCGAAGTCGTCCTTGCGGATGTGCTTGACCGCGTCGACCCGGAAGCCGTCGACGCCGAGCCCGATCAGGTCGTTGAGGTACGCGGCGATCTTGTTCCGGACCGCTTCCTTCTCGGTGTACAGGTCCGACAGCGACAGCAGCTCGCAGCTGGTCACCTGGGCCTCGTTGTTCCAGTCGTTGATGGCGCCGCCGGTCGGGCAGTTGTCGCCGGGGCGGTGGAAGTCGCCGTCGCCGTACGGCACGGCCGGGTAGCTGTAGCCGGAGAACTCGGTGCCGGCGTAGCCGCGCGTACCGGCCGGGTTGTTGGTGCCGGCCATGTGGTTGACCACCGCATCGACGTAGACGCGCACACCGGCGTTGTGGCAGGCGGCGACCATCGCGGCGAACTGCTGGCGGTTGCCGAACCGGCTGTCCAGCTTGTACGACACCGGCTGATACACCTCGTACCACGGGTAGGCGCCGTCGGCGCTGGCGGGCAGCTTCACCGACTCCTGCGGCGGTGCCACCTGCACCGCGCCGTAGCCGGCCGGTCCGAGGTGGTCGGTGCAGGCGGCGGCGACCGAGGTCCAGTTCCATTCCCAGAGGTTGGCGGTCACCTCGCTGTCGTTGAGTACGACGGCGGCGCGGGCGGGTGCGGCGGTGGTGGTGGCAGCCGCGACGGCAACCGTGCCGCCCGCCGCGACGAGCGCGGCGGCGAGCAGCAGGCGACCGGCACGGCCACGGGGGTGTGGCCTGACGGAAAGCATGGTTGGGGGACCTCTTCCGTGGGTTCGAAAGGGTGAGCGGGGGGTGGGGCGGCCGTCCCGGGTAGCGAACACCATGCGCCATCCATGAAAGTCTTTGCAAGAGCTTGCGGCAAAGTTTTCGAAACCCGCAGGCAACACGAGCGGGGTCAGATCCCCGACCACCAGCGGCGATCCACGCTGGACCGAGCGATCCGGCGCTCGACCGGGATCCCGACGCTCGGGACGAAACAAACCGATTCGCGGGACGACCGCAACTTCTGAGCAGATTTTCCAACGTTTGCGGGCCGGGTGTGCGCCGCTGATCCCCGACACCCGCCGGACACGGGACGAGCCCCGGTCCGTCGCGGCGCGACGGACCGGGGCTCGCTCGGAGACGGCGGATCAGGCCAGGTCGAAGCGGTCCAGCTCCATGACCTTCGTCCAGGCGGCGACGAAGTCACGCACGAACTTCTCCCGCGCGTCGTCGCTGGCGTAGACCTCGGCGAGGGCCCGCAGCTGCGAGTTGGAGCCGAAGATCAGGTCGACCGCGGTGGCGGTCCACTTGACCTGGTCGGTGGCCAGGTCCCGGATCTCGTACACGTGCTCCTCGGACTCCGACGCCTTCCACCGGGTGCCCGGGGAGAGCAGGTTGACGAAGAAGTCGTTGGTGAGCACGCCGGGCCGTTCGGTGAGCACGCCGTGCGACGCGCCGCCGACGTTGTTGCCGAGCGCGCGCAGACCGCCGACCAGCACGGTCATCTCCGGCGCGGTCAGGTTCAGCATGTACGCCCGGTCGACGAGCAGCACCTCCGGCTGGGTCTTCTCGCCCGGCCGCAGGTAGTTGCGGAACCCGTCGGCGCGCGGCTCCATCACCCGGAACGACTCGACGTCGGTCTGCTCCTGGGTGGCGTCGGTACGCCCCGGGTGGAACGGCACGGTCAGCTCGACGCCCGCGTCGCGCGCCGCCTGCTCGACAGCGGCCGAGCCGGCCAGCACGATCAGGTCGGCGAGGGAGATCTGGGCGCCGCCGGCGGCGTTGAACTCCTGCTGGATGCCCTCCAGCGTGGCCAGCACGGTGGCGAGCTGCTCGGGCTGGTTGACCTCCCAGTTGCGCTGCGGCTCCAGGCGGATCCGCGCGCCGTTGGCGCCACCGCGCTTGTCGGTGGAGCGGTAGCTCGCGGCCGAGGCCCAGGCGGTGGAGACCAGCTGGGCGGTGGTGAGACCGGACTCCAGCACCTTCGCCTTGAGCGCGGCGACGTCGGCGTCGTTCACCAGCTCGTGCGCGACGGCCGGCACCGGGTCCTGCCAGAGCTGGGCCTCCGGCACCCACGGGCCGAGGAAGCGGCTGACCGGGCCCATGTCACGGTGCAGCAGCTTGTACCAGGCCTTGGCGAACGCCAGCGCGAACTCGTCCGGGTTCTCCAGGAACCGGCGGGAGATCTTCTCGTACGCCGGGTCGACGCGCAGCGACAGGTCGGTCGTCAGCATCGTCGGCTTGTGCTTCTTCGACGGGTCGTGTGCGTCCGGGATGATCGCCTCGGCGTCCTTGGCGACCCACTGCTTGGCGCCACCCGGGCTGGTGGTCAGCTCCCACTCGTAGCCGAAGAGGATCTCGAAGAACCGGTTGGACCACTGCGTCGGCTTGTCGGTCCACGTCACCTCGAGACCGCTGGTGATCGTGTCGCCGCCCTTGCCCTCGCCGTACGTGCTGAGCCAGCCCAGACCCTGCGCCTCCAGCGGCGCGGCCTCCGGCTCGGGGCCGACGTGCTGGTCGGCGGGGCCCGCGCCGTGGGTCTTGCCGAAGGTGTGGCCGCCGGCGATCAGCGCGACGGTCTCCTCGTCGTTCATCGCCATCCGGCGGAACGTCTCGCGGATGAAGTGCGCCGCCGCGAGCGGGTCGGCGTTGCCGCGCGGGCCCTCCGGGTTGACGTAGATCAGACCCATCTCGGTCGCGCCGACGCCGGCCACCATCTCCTTCTCGGAGGCGTAGCGCTCGTCGCCGAGCCAGGCGTCCTCGGGGCCCCAGAAGATCTCCTCCGGCTCCCAGACGTCCTCACGACCGAAGCCGAAGCCGAAGGTCTTGAAGCCCATCGACTCCAGCGCGACGTTGCCGGCGAGCACCAGCAGGTCGGCCCAGGAGATCTTCTGGCCGTACTTCTGCTTGACCGGCCAGAGCAGCCGGCGGGCCTTGTCCAGGTTGGCGTTGTCCGGCCAGCTGTTCAGCGGGGCGAACCGCTGACCGCCGTCGCCGGCGCCACCGCGGCCGTCCTCGATGCGGTAGGTGCCCGCGGCGTGCCAGCTCATCCGGATCATCAGGCCGCCGTAGTGGCCGAAGTCGGCCGGCCACCAGTCCTGCGAGGTGGTGAGGACCTCGGTGATGTCCCGCTTGAGCGCCTCGACGTCGAGCTTGGCGAACTCCCGGGCGTAGCTGAACTCCGGGCCGAGCGGGTTGCCCTTGTCCGAGTGGGCGTGCAGCACCGACAGGTCGAGCTGGTTGGGCCACCAGTCACGGTTGCTGCGCGGACGACCGCCGGTCTTCGGGGTCGGCGAGTCGATCGCCGGGTTCTCGCTCTCGCTGCCGTGCGCGGTCACGGAGTCGTGCGCGACCGGGCAGCCGGCCGCCTCCTTCGCGTCCACGCCCTGCGGGCTGACGGGCCGGTTGTCCTGGGTGTCGCTCATCTGTTTCCTTCCGAACTGGCGGATCACTGGGCGGTGCGGTCGGCCGCGCAGCCGGGGCAGGCGCCCCAGTAGACGACCTCCGCCTCGTCCACCACGAAACCGTGGTCGTCGGAGGCGGTGAGACAGGGGGCGCTGCCGACGGCACACTCGACGTCGGCGATGGCGCCGCAGGAACGGCACACGACGTGATGGTGGTTGTCTCCCACCCGAGACTCGTAGCGGGCCGTGGCGCCGGCCGGCTGGATGCGCCGGATCAGCCCGGCGTCGGTGAGGGCCCGCAGCACATCGTAGACCGCCTGGTGGGACACGGTGGGCTGCTCCGCGCGGACCAGCGCGATCACGGTGTCGGTGTCGACGTGCGGGTGGTCGCGCAACGCCGCGAGCACCGCCAGCCGGGGCCGGGTCACCCGCAACGAGACCGCCCGGAGCTGCGTCTCGAAGTCGGCCGTCATGCGACGACCTTAGCCCGGTCTTTTGGAATGAATCAAGTTTCTGCCCAGGTGTGTCGGCCGCCACCGCGGCCGTCCGCGCACACGAAAACGGGGGTGCCGCGCCAGGCGCGGCACCCCCTCCCCGGAAGAGGGTTCAGGCGGCTGAGCAACTCGCGGTGGGCGTGTTGCTGTTGCCGTTCTTGTAGAGCGTGATGCCGAAGTTGTTGCCGTTGCCGTTGGGACGCGCGGTGAGCGTGCCGCTGGTGCCGCTGACCGAGGCGTTCCAGCTGTTCTGCAGGCTCTGGCCGCCCTGGGTCTGGATGCTGACGACCCAGTTGCTGGTGCCGCTGACCGAGAAGGTCACGTTGAACCGGTCGCCCCACTCCTCGGCCCGGCTGACGCTGACCGTGCAGCCGCCGTTGTTCGGCGGCGGGGTGGTCGGGTTACCGCTGGTCCCGCCGATCGTGATGTTGGAGTTGCCGCTGCTCTGGTAGCCCTCGGTGGCGAGGATCTGGTAGTCGTGCGAACCGAGGTTCATGCCGTAGCGGGACCAGGCGTCGAAGTGGTTGCCGGCGGTGATGGTGCCGCCCACGCGCTTCGACTGCCGGACGCTCCAGTACTGGTAGAACGTCCGCGTGCCCTCGATCGAGGGGGCGTTGACCCGCTGGGTGCGGTAGATGTCGTACGTGCCGCCGTCGGAGGACACCGAGCCCATGTAGCCGCTGCCCGGCGGGCGCCAGCTGCCCCAGCTGTCGACGATGTAGTACTCGACGAGCGGGTTGCGGGTCCACCCGTAGAGCGTCAGGTACGCGTTGCCGGACGGGTTGAAGCTGCCGGAGTAGCTGACCGTGCGGCGGCCGCCCGGGTTCCAGCCCTTGCCGGCGACGAAGTTGTTGATGTTGCTCCACTGGGTGCTGTACTGACCACCGTTGCCCATGGTCATGGAGACGTTGCCACTGTCTTTCCAGAAGGAATAGAAGTAGCCGTTGTTGGTGCCGGTCGAGTTCGACGTGACGGTGGTGTCGGCGTAGGCCGGGCCGGACGTGACCGCCGTCGTCCCGGCGGCGATCAGCGCCACGGCACAGGCGCCGCCGAAGAGCATCCGGAGGCGTCCGCGCCTGCGGTTGCCCGTGCGGACGGGGGCGTCGTTCATGGACGGGTTTCCTCCCTGTGACCGGCTGGCGCGGCCAGCCGGGTGGCACGAGCCGCATGTGGCCGTCCGCTGGTGGACGGCGGGACGGGCGACTGCGCGCCACGGCGGTGGACGGACATCGACGTCAATCGAGATACGCCGATGGCCACAGTATTGGAGGCTCATTTCTCCGTGTCAACAAGTTCCGGAAATGTTGTGGAAACCCGAAGTAGCACAAATAGGGCTTAGCGCTGCCGGGTGAGGCTGTCGCAGCCCTGCCGGAGGTCTCTTGAACGAGCCGAGTAAGCGATGGTGACCGGAAGTTTCGGCGGCTTTCCGGATCAAGGCCGGGCCCGCGCCGGGCACCGCTACCCGGTCGAGCCCAGCATCACCCCGAACACGCCGCAGCAGGCCAGCCCGCCGACGACGAGCGTGACGAGGGCGACCGAGTAGTTCGACCACAGGCCGAACCGCGTCACGTCGGTGCCGTACCCGTCGTGCACCCGGTTGCGCCAACCGCCGAAGCGGAACACCAGGTGGTGGGCGGCTCCCGGCTGGACCATGAGCGACGTGGTCATCAGCGGGACGCCCATGAAGTCGGTGTAGCGGACGTCGTGCCCGCCGGCCGGGACGGCGACGTGCCACGTGCCCTCGCCCGGGATCGCGACCACCTGGCGGTCGATCTTGAAGCGGCTGGTGACCGGCGCGGGAATCATGTACGGCCCCCGGTTCACCGAGACCACGAGCACTCCGCAGCCCGGCGGCGGGGCGATCGGGTGCGGGTAGGCGATCAGCGGGACGACGCCGTGCATCGGCGGGTACGGCTGCGAGGGGAGGTAGGACACGGCCAGATTCTGGCACGGCCGCGCCAGGTGTCGATCTCCCCCGCTCAGCCGGCGCCGGGCGCCGCGGCGCCGGCGAGCAGGCGCTGTCGCATCAGGAACTTGCGGACCTTGCCGGTGGGTCCCATGACCACGTCGTCGTCCGGGACGGTCACCACCCGGCGCAGCGTCGCGGCCACCGCGGGGCCCAGCGCGGCCCGGACCCGGTCGGTGCGGTCGCGCGCCGGATCCGCGTCCTCGGCGAGCAGGAGCAGCACGTCGGTGACGGTCGTGCCGTCCTCGGCCGCCGCCGCGACCACAGTGCAGTCACGGACGTCCGGGCAGTGCCGCAGGACGCGCTCCTCGGACAGCGCGGTGTACAGCCAGGTCCCGCCGCCCAGGTCGACCGCGTCGCTGGCCCGGTCGACGTGGTGGTAGTCGCCGGCCTCGTCGCGGTACATCAGGTCGCCGGTGAGGTAGTAACCGCCCAGCCGGGTGCGGTACGTGGTGACCGAGTCGTTCCAGTACCCGAGCGCCAGCGTCGGCGACTTCAGGCCGACGTGCCCCACCTGCCCCGGCGCTACCTCCTCACCGGTCTCCACGTCGAGCAGCGCGATCTCGGCGAACGGGTACGGCTTGCCGACACAGCGGTCGTACCGGTCGCTGCCCAGCCGGTGGGTGATCCGGAACGCGCCGTGCCCCATCTCGGTGGAGCCGAGCATGTCGACGAACTTCGAGCCGGGGGCGTCCACCATGCCGTCGCGGGTGTACGTGGGATGGCTGCCGACCGCGACCAGCCGGCGTACGTGCGACTCGTGCGCGCAGTCTCCGGTGTTGAACCAGTTGCGCACCGAGCTGAGGTCGCGGGTGGTGAGGTCGACCCGGGCCAGCTCGGACCAGGTCACCGCGAAGCCGAAGACGCCGGTGGGGCGCCACCGTTCGATCGCGGAGAGGATCGTCTCGGCGCTGCGCGCGAACGGGCCGCCCTGCGCGGACAGGCACAGCAGCTGGTAGCCGTTGCAGAGCGCCTGGTTGAGCGTGATGATGCCGGCGGCGTGCGCGGCCGGCAGCGCGGACATCTCCCGCACCTCGCCGTACGGCCGGGACTCGGTGAGCCGGACCGCGCGGATCGCGGCGAACAGGCCGTGGTGCGAGTGGACGATCGCCGCCGGCACCCGGGTGGTGCCCGAGGAGTGGGTGATGACCACCGGGTCCTGCGGGTGGTGCCGGTGGTGCGGCGGGGCCTGCGCCGGGTCGCCCGCGCCGGTCTGCGCCGCGTCGCCGAGGACCGGCGCGCCGAGGTCGTGCCCGGCCAGGGCGGCGTGGTCGGCGTCGACCACCACCCCGGCGGCGCGCAGCCGCCGCACGAACTCGGCCGCCAGCTCGATCGGCATGTTGCCGTTCATCAGCGCCGGGATCGCGCCGAGCCAGGTCAGCGCCAGGAAGTTGAGGAACACGTCCGGCGCCGAGGTCACGTACACCGCGATCGGGTCGGCCCGGCGGACGCCGCGCGCCCGGAACCACGCCGCCCGCGCCGCGACCCGCTCGGTCAGGGTGGCGAGCGACAGCGGCGTCCAGGCGGGGATGCCGTCGACGTCGACGTCGAACGTCACCCGGGGCATGTCCATGTCGGCGCCGTGCTCGGCCAGCCGGAGCAGCACGTTGCCCGCGCCCAGCTCCATGTCGGCCGCCAGCGTCGCGCGGAAGTTGTCGGCACCCAAACGAGTCGCCTCCTCAGCTGACACACGTCACGGCCGCGCCGGCGGCGTACCGGCCGCCGGGCGGGGACACGATCAGGCTAGAGCGCCCGCCACGCTGAGACAATGCTCGATGTACGCTCGGTCAGGAGACGTCGCGGTTGAACAGCCGCGACGACCAGAACAGGCTCGCCGCGGCCAGCCCGGACATGATGAGCGCGCCCTGCCAGACCACGCTCTGGGTGATCTGGCCGGCGAACAGCGCCCGCATGCCGTCGGTGGCCCAGGCGAACGGGTTCCACACCGCGACCCGCTGGATCCACATCGGCGCCAGCACGAGCGGGATGAGCACGCCGGCCAGCAGCGACACCGGCTGCCCGACGGTGTTCACCAGCACGCCGAGGCTGTTCTCGTTGCGGACCAGCAACGCGATGTCGTACGAGATCGAGGTGCTCAGCAGCACCATCACCGACAGCAGCGCGTACGACACCAGCAGGTTCGCCAGGTGCACCCGCAGGCCGAACGGCAGCGCCACGAGCGTGACCACCATGGCCTGCACCACGTTGAGGCACACGTGCATCAGCGCCCGGCCCAGCAGCAGGCCGGTCCGGCTCACCGGCGTCACCCGGCACCTGTCGATGATGCCCGCGCGCAGCGCGCTGAGCAGCCCGTAACCGGCGAACAGGCCGCCGAACAGGCCCATCGCCACGAACAGGCCGGGTACGTAGATGCGGTACGCGTCGGCGTAGGTCGAGGCGCCCCGGTCGACCATCACCACCTTGAGGAACGGCGCGAAGAGGATCAGGTAGGTGATCGGCTGGGCCAGGCTGAACGCCACCATCACCGGGTTACGCACCATCAGGCCGGCCTCCTGCTGGAAGATCAGCCAGGTGTCGCGGACGAGCTTCACGCCGTACTCCTCTCGGCGTCCGGTCACTCGGCGAGCGACCGGCCGGTCTTGGCCAGGAACACGTCGTCGAGGCTGGGCCGGCGGGCCTCGATCGCGCCGGGCTCGATGCCCCGGTCGTAGAGCGCCCGCATGACCTGCGGGATGGCCGTGGCGGCGCTGTCGACGTAGAGCCGCAGCGTGCCGTCGACCGGCTCGGCCGCGTGCACGTACGGCGCCTCGGCCAGCAGCTTCGTCGCGGCCGGCAGGTCGCCGCCGGTCTCGTCCGCGACGTCGGCGGCGGCGAAGTCGACGGCGACCACGTCGCCGGAGATCTCGCGCTTGAGCGCCGACGGGGTGCCCTCGGCCACGATCCGCCCGGCGTCGATGATCGAGACGCGGTCGCAGAGGCTGTCGGCCTCGTCCAGGTAGTGCGTGGTGAGGAAGATGGTCATGCCCTCCTCGCGCAGCCGCCGTACCTCCTGCCACATCCGGACCCGGCTGGGCGGGTCGAGCCCCGCCGTCGGCTCGTCCAGGAACATCACCTGCGGCGAGTGGATGACGCCGAGCGCGACGTCGAGGCGGCGGCGCTGCCCGCCCGAGTACGTCTTGATCTTGCGGTCGGCGAAGTCGTCGAGCTGGAACGCGCGGATCGCCCCGGCGGCCAGCTCCTGCGCCACCGACTTGGACAGCCCGTGCATCCGGGCCTGGAGGACCAGGTCCCGCCGGGCGGTCGAGTCGTCGTAGGTGCCGCTGGCCTGCGCCACGAAGCCGATCCGCCGCCGCACCTGCGCGGGCGCGCGCAGCAGGTCGACCCCGGCGATGGTGGCCGCTCCCCCGCTGGGCCGGATCAGCGTGGCGAGCATCCGCAGCGTGGTGGACTTGCCCGCGCCGTTGGGGCCGAGGAATCCGACGATCTCGCCGCGCCGGACCGCGAAGTCGACGCCGCGTACCGCCTCGACAGTGGTGGCGCCGCGGCCACGTCCGACCCGGAAGGACTTGCGTAGGCCGGTGGCCTCGATCATCGAGCCTCCTCGTGCGGCGCGACGCCGGCGCGGGTGCGTCAGGTCAGGCTAGTTCGGCCCCGACGGTTGGACAACGGTCGATGCGTCAGTGTCGGGAGCCGTGCGTGCCAACACGGCGAGACGTGCCGCCGCCGCGCGGGCGCCGCCGGCCGCCGCGAACGACTCCCCCACCCGGCGCGCTCCCGCCCGGTACGCGGGTTCGTCGAGCACCGCGCTCAGCGCGGCGGTCAGCTCCGCCGGGGTCGCGGAGCCGAAGGAGACCTCCAGTCCGGCGCCGGCCCGGCGCACCTGCCGCGCCACCGCCGGATGGTCGTGCCGGATCGGCGCGACCACCACCGGCACACCGTGGGCCAGCGCCTCGGACACGGTGCCCAGCCCGCCGTGCGACACGAGGGCGTCGAGCCGGGGCATCAGCGCGAGCACCGGCACCCGGGGCGCGACGAGCACGTGCGGCGGCGGGTCGGGCACCAGTCCGGCGCCGGCGGTGAGGATCACCTGGACCCGGTCGGCGAGCGGCGCGGTCGCCGCCGTCATCCGCCGGTAGAAGTCGGCGGCGAGGTGCTCGGCCATCGTGCCGACCGTGACGAGCACGTGCCGGCGGCCGGGATCCCATGCCTCCCAGGCGAACGCGGGCGCGTTCGGCCGCCGTCCCAGCGCCGGCCCGGTGAGCACGCAGCCCGGCGGCAGCAGCGCCGGGCCGGTGAGCGCCGTCGTGGTCAGGCCGATCACGAGGTACGGCGAGAAGCGCAGGTCGATCGTCTCGTCCACGGGCAGGTCGGTCATCGCCCACACGCGGCGGACCTGGGCGTCCACCCAGCCGGTGAACTCGGGCATCTCCTCGGTCGGCGGTGTCAGCTCCAGCATGCCGACGCAGAACGTCGCCCACGGCAGCCCGCGGCGGTGCGCGGCGAGCGCGCCGGCCAGCGCGTACTGGTCGGCCACCACCACGTCCGGCCGGTACCGCTCGACGGCGGCGTCGGCGGCGTCGCGGATGAACCGGTTCGCGGGCAGCACGTGCCCCTCCCAGAGGCTGCGCACCGAGGCCATCCCGGCCGCGTCGTCGGGGCGGTAGTAGCGCTTGCCGGTGGGGAACAGCGTGGCGTCCGGGCCGACCAGCGGGCGCAGGTCGCTGCGCGGCCCGACCCAGGCCACCTCGTGCCCGGCCGCCTCCAGCTCCTGGGCGATGGCGACCGGCGCGTTCAGATGGGACTCCACCGGCAGGACGACGAACAGGAAGCGAGCCACGTCGATATGATCGCACGCGCGTTGACATCCATCGGCGTCACTGATCTGATCCGTGTCGTGACGGTTCGCGCATGACGGCCATCGAGGCCGTCTCGGTGTTCCTGCCGCAGCGCCGGGTGCCGGTCGAGAGCCTGGCCGCGCCACTGGGCCTGAGCGACATGCAGGTGCGCCTGTTCCGCCGCTTCCACGGCCTGACCGAGGTCCGCCGCGACCCCGGGCTGTCCCTGACCGACCTGCTGCTGCGCGCCGCGCACGGCCTCACCGCGCTGCACACGCTGCGGCGGCGGGTGCGGTTCGTGGTGTACGGGCGGGCCTTCCCGGTGGTCACCCCCTACCCGGTCAACCCGCTGCACGAGGTGTGCCGCGCGCTCGGGCTGGGCCACGCGCTCGCGTTCACGCTCACCCAGCAGTCCTGCGCCAGCGCGCTCGCCGCGATCGACGTGGCCGGGCGGCTGCTCGCGTCCGAACCGAACACGCCGGACGGCCCGCCGCTGGCGCTGGTGCTGACCGGCGAGAAGGCGTTCACCCGTGACGCCCAGTTCATCCCGGAGACGTCGGTGTTCAGCGAGGGCGCCTCGGCCTGCCTGCTCAGCGCCGGTGGCGGCCGGGACCGGCTGCTCGCGTACGCCTGCCACCAGCGGGGCGAGTTCGACGTGGCCGGCGGCGAGTCCCCGGCGCGGTTCCAGCGGGCGTACCGGCCGGCGCTGGCCGAGGTGATCGGCCGGGCGCTGGAGCGGTCCGGCACGACGCTGTCCGAGCTGCGGCTGGTGCTGCCGCACAACGTGAACCTGATGACCTGGAAGCGGCTGTGCCGGCTGATCGGGCTGCCGCTGGACCGGGTGCTGCTGGACAACGTCACCGAGACCGGGCACGTGTTCTGCGCCGACGCGTTCGTCAACTACCGCACCGCCCGGCAGCGCGACCTGCTCCGGCCCGGTGACCGCTATCTGGTCGCGGCGGTGGGCGCCGGGGACGGCGCGACGTTCGCCGCCATGGTCTTCGAGCACTGAGCGGCGGAGGCCACCATGGAGACCGGACTCCGCCTGCTGCGGGCCGCGCGGCGCACGTTCACCGGTCCGGCCGCGCTGCTCGGCGACCCCGTGCTGCGCGAGCGCGCCGCCGGCTACCTGGCCGACCTGACCCGGCCGTACGGGCTGCGTGTGCCCGGCGGCCTGTTCGACGCGCCCGCGGCGGCGCTGGGCCAGTCGTACGGGGAGATGGCCGCCGAGCTGATCCCCGCCGTCGTGCCGCCGGACGAGCCGGTGGACCTGCTCGTGCTGGCGTTCGCCGTGCACGACATGCTGCCCGGGCGGGCCACCGCGGCGTACCTCAGTCACGTCTGCCCGGGCACGCCGATGTCGTTCGCGCTCTGCGACCAGGGCTCGGCGGCGGCGTTCACCGGGCTGCGGATCGCCCGCACGTACGGGTGCCGCCGCGCCCTGCTGCTCACCGTCGAGCAGGCGGTGCTGCCGTACGACGCGGCGGTGCCCGTACCGGCGCGCCACCGGGCCGTGGCCATGCTCTACGACGCGCTCGCCGACGACGGCGCGCACCGCGACGGCGACAGCGATGGTGCGGCCGGCGGTCCCGAGCTGATCGGGCTCGGCGGCGGCGCGCGGGTGACCGCGCTGCGCCAGCACGTGGGCGTCGACGCCGGCGACGTGGCCGCGCTCGCGGCGGCCGAGGTGGGCGAGCTGACGGCCGGACGTACCGATGTCGCGGTCGTGCTCGGCGCGGACCTGGCCGCCGTGTGGCCCGGCCACGGCGGCGCCGCGGTGACGACCGGGCCGCGCAGGCAGCCGTCCACCGGGGTCTGGTGGGCGCTGCTGGACCGTCTCGCCGGGGACGCGGCGCGGCCCCGGCCGGTGGTGGTGGCCGACTACGAGCCCGGCCTGAACTACCTGAGCGTGGTCGCGCTGGCGCTGGCCGGCCGGTCAGAGCCCGTCGGCGAGCGCCGCGCGGACGAACGCGAGCAGCCGCTCGTTCGCCTCCGGGGAACCGACGGTGATCCGGACCCCGGCGCCGGGTAGCGCCATGACCAGGATGCCGGTCTCCCGGGCCCGGTCGGCGAACGGCACGGCCCGCTCTCCCAGCGGTAGCCACACGAAGTTGGCCTCGCTGGGCGCCACGGTGAGCCCGAGGCCGCGCAGCGCGCCGACCAGGCGGGTACGCTCCGCCACCAGCTCCGTGCACCGCCGGGTCAGCTCCGCGTCCACCTCCGGCGTCAGGCTCGCCACCGCCGCCGCCTGGGCGAGCGCGGAGGGGAAGAACACCGCCCCGGTGAGCGCGGCGGCCCGGGTGAGCCGGGGCGGCACGACGGCGTACCCGACGCGCAGCGCGGCCAGCCCGTACGCCTTGGAGAACGTGCGCAGCACGCAGACGTTGCCGTACGCCCGGTACAGGTCCATTCCGTCCGGCGAGCGCGGGTCGGTGACGAACTCGCGGTACGCCTCGTCCACGATGACCGGCACGTCGGCCGGGATCCGGTCCAGGAACGCCTCGACGTCGTCGCGGCGCAGCGCCGCCCCGGTCGGGTTGTTCGGGTTGCACAGCAGCACGCAGCGGGTCCGCTCGGTCACCGCGTCCGCCATCGCCGGCAGGTCGTGGCCGTACCCGTCCATCGGCACCGGCACGGCGCGGGCCCCGGCGTTGCCGATGATCAGCGGGTAGCCCTCGAACGACAGGGCCGGGTGGACGACGTCCGGCCGGGGCCCGAGGGACTGCACGAGGTGCTGGCACAGTCCGGCCGAGCCGGGGCCGACGAGGATCGCCTCCGGTCCCACGCCGAGCCGCCGCGACAGCGCGGCCACGAGCGCCGCCGACGTGCGGTCCGGGTAGCGCTGCAGCGCCGCGGCGGCGTCGGCGACCACCCGCCGCACCCCCGGCAGCGGCGGGTAGGGCGTCTCGTTCATGGACAGGTCGGCCGGCGGGTGCGTCCCGACGGCGGTGCCAGGCGTCATGGTCGCTCACTTTCTGACGGGACCGGCGGGGTGTGCGCTCGCCGGTCGGCCAGGAGCCCGAGCTGGTACAGCCGGTCGACCGCGGACAGCGGCCGGACGTCGGTGCCGGAGAGGTTGCCGGCGGTGAGCCCGAGCAGGCGGGGGTTGGCGGCGGTGCGGCGCATCATCCGCGCGCCGAGCAGCTTCGGCAGCCCGGACACCGCGGTGATCATGCGGGAGGCGTTGTGGCTGACCGTCGCGACGTGGTCCAGGCGGGGCCGCCGCGCCGCCTCGAAGGCGAGCAGCGCGCGGTCCACCGCCGCCGGTTCCGGCGCGCCGCCCTCGGCCGCCAGGCAGGCGGCGAGCGTCTCGGCGTCGCCGAGGGAGCTGTTGACGCCCTGCGCCGCCATCGGGTGCACCGCGTGGGCGGCCTCGCCGGCGAGCGCGAGCCCCGGCACGGCCAGGCGCGCGCTGCGCAGCCGGTAGACCGCGAGCAGTTGGCGCCGGTCCAGGCTCGCGCGCAGCGCCGCGCCCAGCGGGCGGATCGCCGGCACGTCGGCGAGCAGCCGGTCGCACCACGCGCCCAGGTCGACGCGCCCCCGGAACTCGTCCGGCGTCACCTGCGCGTACAGGCGGCACCGCCCGCCCGGCAGCGGGTAGACCAGGCAGAGTCCCCGGCCGGTGCGGTAGGCGGACACCTCCTCGGCCACGTCGGCGCCGGCCACGTCGAAGGCGACCAGGCCGTGCGGGTACTCCTGGCGCCGCACCGCGATCCCGGCGCCGCGGCGCAGCGGCGACGACATGCCGTCGGCGGCGACCACCAGCGGCGCGTGGATCTCCTGCTCGGCGCCGTCGGCGACGAACCGGACGCCGCCGATGCGCCCGTCGCTGTCGCGCAGGACGCCGGTGACCCGCGCTCCCCACCGGATGCGCGCTCCGGAGGGCAGCCGGTCGGTGAGCACGCGGCGCAGGTCGCCGTAGTCGGCGCAGAGGATCTGCCGGTACGCGCCGGGCAGCCCGGCGTAGTCCAGGCAGAGCAACGGCTCGCCGGCCGGGTCACGGATGGCCAGCCGCCCGACCGGGCGCGCGCCGGTGGCCCGCAGCGCGTCCAGCAGACCCCAGGAGTCGAGGATGCGTACCGTCTCGGGCTGCAGGATCTCGCCCTTGGCGATCGACGCCGGGGTGCGCTGCCGGTCCAGCACCAGCACCCGCAGGCCGAGCGCGCCGAGCGCGCGGGCGCAGGCCAGGCCGCCGGCGCCCGCGCCGGCCACCACCACGTCGGGGGTCATCGGGTCACCGCTCCCGGCGCCACGTCCGGCCGCGCGGCGGCCCGGCGGTACTCGCCGAGTGCCCGCAGCGCGAGCGCCTGGGTGATCACGGCGTTGGGATAGCGCATGTGGTGGCGGATGTAGTTGCACACCCGGGCCGCCGGCCAGCTCCCGTCCGGCCCGGCGGCGGCGACCAGCCGGGCCACGCCCCGGTCCACCGCCCCGGTGGCGTCCGGGTCGCCGGTGGCGAGCAGGCCCTGGACGGCCCAGGACGTCTCCTCGACCGAGCCCGCCGTGCCGTCGCCCGGCCCCCACGAGCCGTCGGGCAACTGGGTGTCGCGCAGCCACCGGGCCGCCCGGCGCACCACCTCGTGCCGGGCGTGCCCGACCCGGGACAGCGCGGCTACCACGACGGCGGTGCCGGAGGTGTGGTCGCGGTACCAGAGGTTCTCGAACGTGCCGTCGGGCGCGGCCCGGGTCAGCAGCCAGGCCGCCGCCCGGGCGATCGCCGGATTGTCGTCCGGGTGGCCGGCGTCGTGCAGCGCGAGGATCGCCTGGCTGGTGATGGCCGGGCACGGACCGTCGTTGGCGAGCCGGGTGTCACGGACCCACAGGCTCCACGAGCCGCGGCTGTCCTGGCGGCCGACCAGCCACGCCAGTCCGTCGCGCAGGACCGGGTCGGCGCCGGCGCCGGGAAAGCCGGCCAGCGCGGAGAGGATCTCGGCGGACTCCAGCGTCACCGGCCAGCCGCGCGCGTTCGAGTAGCTCCATCCGCCCGGCGGCACGTCCAGCACCTCGAACGCCTCCGGTTTGCGGCCGGCGTGGAGGAACTCCCGGGTGGCGCGCAACCGGGGGTCGTCGGCGTAGCCGGCCGCGATCAGCCCGGTCGCCGCGTACCCGGTCCGGGTCAGGTCCAGGTTGGTGACCGCGTCCCAGGCGCCGTCGGGGCGTACCGCCCGGCGCAGCCAGCCGACGACGGCGCGGGCGATGTCCGGCGCCTCGCCGCTGCGGGCCAGGCCGAGCAGCACCAGCGCGGCCGGCCACGGGTCCTCGCTGAGCGCGCCGGTGCCGCCCTCGTGGTCGTGGATGGACCGCAGCAGCCGCAGCGCCACCGGCCGGGCCCGGCCCAGCGTGGCCCGGCGCAGGCGGCCGGTGGGCAGCAGGTCGGCCTGCATCAGGGCGAGCCCGATGAACGGCGCGGTACGGAACGACAGGCGCTGCCGGCGTACCCGGTCGAACAGGACGATCTCCAGTGGCAGCCGGCGCAGCGGGCCCGCCTCGGCGGTCATCCCGGCCATGGTGAGCAACTGGCGGCAGAGCAAGGAGATGGCCGGGTCGGTGACGGTGTCGACGCCGCCCAGCGCGGCCAGCCGGGTCCGGCCCGCCGCGATCGCCCCGGCGCTGTCGGCCGGCGCGGTCAGGGCCAGCGCCGCGATCGCGACGGCGGTGGGCACGACCTCGGTGCCGGCGCCCACCACGCCGCCCCAGCCGCCGTCGTCGTGCTGCTGCCGGCGCAGCCACGCGGTTCCGGCGCCGACCAGGTCCGCGCAGCCGGACGGGTCGGCGGCGTGCAGCGCGGCCACCGCGCCCGCGGTACCCAGCACCGAGGCGGGCGGGTCGTCGCCGAACGCGCCGTCGGGGCGGCGCCGGCGCAGGAGCGCCTCCGCGCCGGCGGTGACGGCCTTCCCGACGGCCTCCGTGGTCACAGTGGTCATGGCGCGTCCTCCACCGGTACTCGACTGCGGGTGGCGAGGGTCAGGCCCGCGACCGGCGGACCGAGTTCGTGCCGGGCACGCATGGCGCGCTGCGCGACCCAGGTCAGCGCGACCATCGGCAGCGCGAGCGCGAGTTGCACGGCGACGCCGAGGCCCAGCCCGACCGCCGCGGAGGCCAGCGCGACCCGCTCCACCACCAGGACCGAGTGCGCGCGCAGCGCCACCACGACCGGCATGCCGCCGCGCCGGCGCACCAGCGGGGCCAGTGCCACCACGCCGGTCAGCAGGACCACGAGCACGGTGATCAGGTACGCGGTCCGCGCGTCCCGGCCGGCGAGCAGCCCGGCGGCCACGGCGGCGGCGATCGCGACGGCGTAGAGCGCCAGCACGGTCCGCACCGCGAACGGCACGCCCCGCCCCACCGGCAGCGTCCGGTAACCGCCCGCGCGGTCGCCGTCGATGTCGCGCAACGCGCCGACCAGGTTGGACATCGCGTCGTGCGACCAGAACGCGACGACGAGCGCGAGCAGCACCGGCGTCGCCGAGGCGCGGTCCGGGGCGAGGCCGGCGGCGAGCGCGCCGTAGACGAGCGCGACCGCGCCGAGCGCGCCCCGGACCAGATTTCCGGCGATGCCGCGGGCCTTGAACCACCTGCTGTACGCGACGATGCCGCACCCGGCCAGCAGCGCCGCCGCGGTGGTGCCCCACCCGCCCAGCACGGCCAGGACGCCGAGCAGCGTGAAACAGGCCCAGCCGCACCAGAGCGCGGTGCCCGCGCCGAGGCGCCGGGACGGGATCGGCCGGTGCGGTTTGCTGCCGGCGTCCAGGTGCCTGTCGAAGTAGTCGCCGAGATAGTGGCCGCCGAGCCAGCCGGCGGTCGGCGCGGCCCAGGCCGACAGCAGCACCCACGGATGGTGCGGGCCGCCGGCCACGGCGGCGCCGGCCAGGCCGACCAGCCCCACGTACCAGAGGGTGTAGGGCCGCCAGGTCTCGACGTGGGCCCGCAGTGCCCGCACGGCGGCGGCCGTGCTCACGCCGTCCCGCTCGTCATCCAGGCCGCGATGCCGGTGAGCACGTCCGCGCCCGCGGACGGGGTGAGCACGGCCAGCTCGGCGCGGGCCCGCTCGGCGTGCCCCACCATCCGCTGGCGGGCGCCGTCGACCGCGCCGACGTCGCGCAGCAGCGCGGCGACCCACTCGACGTCGCCGGGACCGGCGCCGCGCCGGTGCAGCACCGCCAGCAGCTCCACCCGGGTCGCGTCGGTGACCGCGTCGTACGCCAGCAGCAGCGGCAGGGTGGGGCGGCCGTTGTTGAGGTCGCTGGACGCCGGTTTGCCGGTCTGTTCCGGGGTGGCCAGATAGGACAGCAGGTCGTCGCGGATCTGGAAGGCCATCCCGAGGTGCTCGCCGTACCGGGCCAGCGCGGCGGCAACCGGCTGGTCCGCGCCGCCGAGCAGCGCGCCGATCTCGCACACGGCGCGGAACAGCGCGCCGGTCTTGAGCCGGATCATCTCCGGATACCAGCGGGCGCCCGCGTCCAGGTCGCCGACGAGCCGCGCCTCCAGCGCCTGCCCGCGGCACAGGTCCTGTCCCGCCTCGGCCAGCGCGGCCACCGCGGCGACGACCGGGCCGGCGGGGGTGTCCGGACCACCCTCCACGACGGCCCGGAAGGCGTGGAAGATCAGGTGGTCGCCGGCCACGATGGCGCCGGGGATGCCGTACGCCACCGGGACCGCGGGGCGGCCGCGGCGCAGCGTGTCGGCGTCGATGATGTCGTCGTGCACGAGCGTCGCGACGTGCAGGTACTCGGTGGCGAGCGCGGCGGCGAGCGCGTCGCGGGGAGATCCGCCGACCGCCTCGGCCGCGTGCAGCGTCATCATCGGGCGCAGCATCTTGCCCGCCGGCAGCAGCGCGTAGCGCACTATCGCGTCGAGCTGGTCGGGTGTCTCGGGCCACCGCCGTCCGAGTTCGGCGCGCAGCAGCCGTCCCGATTCGCTGCGGGCGAGGTCGTCGATGAAGGGCGGATATCGCGTGGAGCCAGCAACCGTCATGACGCGTCGACCCTTTCGCGAGGGATCGGCTAGTCGCCACGCGAGACGTTACCGGCCGCCCTCCCCGCGAACAACCATTGATAAATGCGAGCAGATATGGGTGGCGGCAAATGTCGTGACCGCATTTCTCAGCACATTGACCGATGCCCAGAGAAAACCGCCCTTCCACCCAGGGCCGCCATGTCGATGCATATACGTCAATGATCGGGCGCACGGGACGGCACCGGACAGGTGCGACGCGCCCTCAGGCGCCGGCGGCGAACTCCATGAGCGTGAGCCCGTCGGCGCCGTGGTACGTGCGCCGGGGCGACAGGCCCGCGGCGGCGGCCAGCGCGGCGAACTCGGGCAACCCGCGTTCCCGGCCGCCGACGAGCACCAGCATCCGCAGGTCGTACGCGGACAGGTGCGGCACGTGCGGCACCGTCGGCAGCACCTCGATGACGAGCACCCGGCCGGCCGCTCCGGCCGCCTCGGCGCAGCGCCGCAGGATCGCCGTGGCGTGGGCGTCGCTCCAGTCGGTGAGCGCGCGCGAGACCACGTACACGTCGGCGCCGGGCGGCAGCGGGGCGAAGAAGTCCCCGACCACGGTCTCGACCCGGTCGGCGAGGCCGCACTCGGCGAACGTCGCGGCGGCGGTGGCCACCGGCTCGGGGCGGTCGACGAGCGTGCCCCGCAGGTGCGGATGGGCGCCCAGCACCTCCCGCAGCAGCCCGCCCGCGCCCCCGGCCACGTCGACCACGTGGCCCGCCTCGCGCCAGGGATAGAGCGCCGCGACCTCCGGCGCGGTGAACCGCTGCTGGCTGAGCATCAGCGCGTCGAAGTAGGCCCGGTGGTCCGGGTGCGCGTCCAGGTCGGCCCAGAAGTCCCGCCCGTGCACCTCGCGGTAGCCGGGCCCGCCGGTGCGGATCGCGTGCGGCAGACCGGCCCAGGCCAGGTCCATCCGCGCGCCGAGGCCGCCGAGGTCCAGATAGGCGCCGAGGCCACCGCCCTCGCGGTCGCAGAGCAGCTCGCCGACGTCGGTCAGGCCGAAGACGTCCGGCGACACCTCGACGAACACGCCCCGGTGCGCGAGGTAGCGCAGCAGGCGGCCCAGCGCGGCGGCGTCGGCCCCGGCGGCGCCGGCCAGCTC
Organism: Micromonospora sp. HB375; assembly: GCF_017872985.1. Taxonomy (NCBI): domain Bacteria; kingdom Bacillati; phylum Actinomycetota; class Actinomycetes; order Micromonosporales; family Micromonosporaceae; genus Micromonospora; species Micromonospora sp. HB375. The sequence continues at coordinate 4,216,744 of NZ_JAGGJO010000001.1, forward strand.
GGCCAGGCCGGTGACACCGTCGGCGATCAGGTCCGGCACGCGCAGGGTCACCGCCGTACGGACCGCGAACGGGGTGGCCAGGTCGGTGAGCCGGTCGAGCCGCTCCGCCGCGTCACCCTCGATCGGGGCATCGATCGCCACCCGCGCCTCCTCCACGTCGCGGGCCGGCCTCGCCGCCCCCGCCGGCACCGAATGGTTCCAGGCGTACGCCGGGTGAGTCAACGACGACGGCTGGTGAGGACATTCACGGACGTGGAACAATTCGCGGACCAGCCGTGGCGCGCAGACCGGAGGGATCATCGATGACCACATCCATCGCGGCCGAGGTCCGGCTCGTCTCCGGCGCGCTGGGCGCCGAGGTTCACGGCATCGACCTCAACACGCTCACCGACGAGGGCTTCGCGCTGATCCACGACCTGCTGCTCAAGCACCAGGTGGTCTTCCTCGCCGGCCAGACCGGGCTGACGCCGGCCGCGCACGTGGCGTTCGGCCGCCGCTTCGGCGAGGTCGAGCTGCACCCCTATCTGCCACGGCTGGACGGGCACCCGGAGATCGTCGTCATCGACTCCGCCGACGGCGGCAAGGTCGACGTCTGGCACACCGACATGACGTTCCACCAGAGCCCGCCGATCGCCTCGATCCTGCACCTGGTCCAGCTGCCCGAGGTCGGCGGCGACACCATGTGGACCAACCAGTGCCGGGTCTACGAGGCGCTCTCCGCGCCGATGCGTGACCTGGTCGACGGGCTGACCGCCATCCACGTCATCCGGATCGGCACCGAGTTCACCAGCCGGGCCGAACACCCGGTTGTCCGGGTGCACCCGGAGACCGGGCGTCGATCGCTGTACGTCAACCGGCTGTTCACCTCGCACATCCCGCAGCTGACCCGCAACGAGAGCGACGCGCTGCTGGAGCACCTGTTCGCCTTCTCCGAGAGTCCCCAGTTCACCTGCCGCTACCGCTGGCGGACCGGGGACGTCGCGGTCTGGGACAACCGGGTCACCCAGCACTACGCGGTGAACGACTACGAGGGACTGCGCCGCGGGCAGCGGATCACCGTGCTCGGCGACCACCCGACCGGGAACCCGCCGCGCTGGGAGCACTACGCGCCCGCGCCCGGCGAGCGCTACTGGCCGGGCCGGGTCAACGCGGTGGAGAGCTACTGACCGCCGCTCACCAGGTCACCGGGAACGAGGCGATGCCGCCGTTCATCCGGTCGTGCCGCCACGGGATCTCGGCCGGCGGCACCGCCGGCGCGAGCGCCGGCATCCGGGTCAGCAGCGCGCCCAGCGACAGCTCCACCTGCATCCGGCCCAGCGCCGTACCGAGGCAGAAGTGCGGCCCGAAGCCGAAGGTCAGGTGCGGGGCGTCGGGCCTGCGGTCGATGTCGAAGACGTTCGGCTCGGGGAAGAACCGGGGGTCGCGGTTGCCGGCCCACGGGACCGCCATCACGCAGTCCCCGGCGCGCATGCCGACGCCGCCGAGGACCAGGTCCTCCCGGACCACCTGCACCCGGAACATGGCGCTCACCGACGTGTAGCGCAGGATCTCGTCGGTGGCCGCGGAGAGCTTCTCCGGCGCCGCGCGCAGCTTGGCCAGCTGCTCCGGGTGCCGGAACAGCGCGAGCAGGCCGGCGCTCGTCGAGTTGATCTCCAGCCCGCCGAGCAGCACCCCCATGGCCAGCTCGACCAGCTCGGCGTCGGCCAGCTCGTGCGTGCCGCGGACCCAGGCCGAGAGCAGGTCGTCGCCGGGCTCGGCCCGCTTGCGCGCGAGCTGACCGGCCAGGTAGTCCCGTAGCTGGGCCTGCGCGGTCGCGGCGTCGGCCGAGCCGTACGCGGTGACCGAGTTCAGCCCCTCGATCCAGGCGTAGAAGCGGGGACGGTCGGCGGCCGGCACGCCGAGCACGTCGCACACCACGAACACCGGCAGCGGCGCGACCAGCCCGGCCACCACGTCGGCCGGGCGCGGGCCGGCGAGCATCGCCTCGACCAGCTCGTCCACCAGCCGCTGCACCCGGGGACGGAACGTCTCGATGCGGCGGGCGGTGAACGCGCGCGCGGCCACCCGGCGCACCGCCGCGTGCGGCGGACCGTCCATGTTCAACTCGCGGGGACCGCCGCCGTCCGGCGTCGCGGTGGCGCCGAGCGGAAGCCGGGAGAAACGGGGGTCGGCCAGCACGGTGCAGCACTGCTCGTAGCCGAGCACCAGCCAGGCGGCCCGCCCGTCGGGCAGCCGCACCCGGCTGACCGGCTCGGTCACGACCATCTCCAGCAGCTCGGCCGGAAGATCGCCGGTGAATGGCTCGAACGGATAGGAACGCAACCCGGAATTGACGCTCAACGCACCACCGCCTGCCGATCGCGGTCCACCTCGGGCACCGGCTAAGACTCCAGCATCGGTTAGCCCGGCGTCAATATCCATTGCGGTCGTCCGCGACCTTCCGCGTACCGCTTCCATCACCTAGCATCGGTTGGCCAGGACTGCCGTTTCACGCGCGGATTGGTGGGATTTGACTGCGGCTCTGCGAATTCTGATGTCGACGTGGGGCTGGCGGTCGCATTTCTACAGCCTGGTCCCGCTCGGCTGGGCGCTCCAGGCCGCCGGCCACGAGGTGCGGGTGGCCAGCCACCCCTCGATGGTCAGCGCGATCAGCTCGGCCGGGCTCGCCGCCGTGCCGCTGGGCGCCGACGTCGACTTCGCCGCCGCGTTCGCCGGCCGGATCGGCGCGGTGGCGCCGCTCGACGGGCCCGCCACGGCGGACGCCCTGGAGCCGGCGATCACCGCCGACGGCGGGGTGGTCCGCTTCGCCGACGCCGTGCTCGACGAGCTGGTCTCCTTCGGCCGGTCCTGGCGGCCGGACCTGATCCTCTGGGAGCCGTTCAACCTGGCCGCGCCGGTGGCCGCCGCCGCGCTCGGCGTACCCGGCGTGCTGAACCTGTGGGGGCCGGACTCCTCGACCACGCTGCGCCTGGACCCGGAGTCGGTGGTCGGGCCGCTCGCCGCCCGGTTCGGGCTCGCCGCCGCCGAGGTGGCGTTGGACGGAGTGCTCACGCTCGACCCGGTGCCGCCGCCGATGCAGGTGCCGATGCGGCGCCCCGGCCGCCCGGTGCGGTTCGTGCCGTACAACGGCCCGGCCGTGCTGCCGCCCTGGCTGCGCCGCCCGGCGGACCGGCCCCGGGTGTGCGTCACGGCGGGCACCATGATGGCCGGCGCGGGCCTGGACGACCGGCTCGACCTGGCCGGGGTGATCCACGCGGTGGCCGGGCCGGACGTGGAGGTCGTCGTCGTGGTCGAGCCGCGCCAGCGCGAGGCGCTGGGGCCGGTGCCGGCCGGGGTCCGCCTGGCCGACGGGCCGCTGGCGATGCGGCTGGTGCTGCCGACCTGCGCCGCGCTGGTGCAGCAGGGCGGGGCCGGCACCACCATGACCGCGCTCGCGTACGGCGTGCCGCAGCTCGTCCTGCCGCAGGTCAGCGACCAGCACTTCAACGGTGAACGGCTGGCGGCCACCGGCGCGGGCGCCTGGCTGACCCGCGAGCAGGCCACCGCCGCCGCGGTGCGGGACCTCGTCCGCGAGCTGATCGCCGACGGCCCGTGGCGGCGCGCGGCGGCGCTGATGCGCGACCGGGTCCACGCCATGCCCGCCCCCGCCGACCTGGTGCCGACGCTCGCCGCCCTGGCCCGGGGCGGCCCGATCTGAGGAGTCGCAGATGACGCAGGACCCGCCGGCCATCCCGTACCCGCTCGCGCCGGCTCCGACGATCTACCACCCGTCGCCGGACTACACCCGGATGCGCGAGACGTGCCCGGTGGCCCGGGTCGAGCTGCCCGACGGGGCGTGCGCGTACCTGGCCACCCGGCACGCCGACGTGCGCCGCGTCTTCACCGACCAGCGGTTCAGCCGGGCCGCCGCGGCCGGCCCGAACCGCCCGACCCGGGAGCTGGGCTCGCTCGCCGAGGACTCGCTGATCGGGATGGACCCGCCCCGGCACACCACGATGCGCCGGGCCGTGTCGCACGCGTTCACCGTCCGCCGGGTGGAGGAGCTGCGCCCGAGGGTCGCGGCGCTCGTCGACGCCATGATCGACGACCTGGTGGCCGCGGGTCCGCCCGCCGACCTGATCACGCACGTCTCCGGCCCGCTGCCGATCTCCGTGATCAGCACGCTGTTCGGCATCCCCGAGCGGGACCGGGAGCGGGTACGCCAGTGGTCGGACGCGCTCGTCGGCGACTGGGACGCCGACCCGGAGGCGCCCCGGGCCGCGCTGGAGGCGTTCCGCGAGCTGATCGAGCAGCGCCGCCGCGAGCCCGGCGACGACCTGATGAGCGCGCTCATCGCGGTCTGGGACGAGCACGACGACCTCACCGAGCGGGAGCTGGTCTCGGTCACCGCCGGCATCTTCGTCGGCGGGCACGAGACCACCACCAACCAGCTCAACCTGTTCCTGCTCGTACTGGCCCGCCACCCCGAGCAACTGGCCGCGCTGCGCGGCGACGACCCGGTCGCGGTGGCCCGGGCGGTCGAGGAGCTGTCCCGCTTCATCCAGCTCGGCGACAACGGGGTGCTGCTGCCCCGCGTCACGACCGAGGAGGTGGAGCTGGGCGGCGTACGCCTGCCGGCCGGCGCCGCGGTGCTGCCGGCGATCGCGTCGGCGAACCGGGACGCCACCGTGTTCCCGGGCGCGGACACGCTCGACCTGACCCGCGCGCACAACCCGCACCTGGCCTTCGGCGCCGGCCCGCACCACTGCCTCGGCGCGGCGCTGGCCCGGATGGAGCTGCAGGAGGCGCTCGGCGGCCTGCTGCGCCGGCTGCCCGGGCTGCGGCTCGCGGTCGACGAGTCGCAGCTGCGGTTCCGGCCTGGTCTGGTGGTGCGCAGCCTGGAGTCGCTGCCGGTGACCTGGGACGCGTGACCGGCGCTGTGACCGGTCAGCCGCCCGCCGATCCCGGGATCACCCGGGTCGGGGCGGCGGGGTCGAGGGCCGCCTCCACCGCCACCTCCTCCACGCCGCGCAGCAACCGTTCCGCCTGTTCCTCGGTGAAGCAGCCGAAGTCGAAGATGACCTGGAGGTAGACCGTCTCCGGCTGGTCCTCGACGGTGATGAACACCTGCTCGGGCAGGTGGTCCAGCGGGCCGTCCCAGACCAGGAACGTCTCGTCGGCGCGGCGGCGGATCCGCTCGGCGGTCACCGGGTCGTCGTGCAGCCCGACGTCGGCCGCCTGCCGCGTGGTCACCCGCCGGTCGTTGATCCGGCAGCTGATCCGGGCCGGGTATCCGCGTTCGGTGTCCAGCCGGTCGGACACCTCCGCGAGCTGCGCCGGGTCGTAGTAGGCGTACTTCCCGGCCGACACCGCGGCCCGGCGGGCACGCGCCACCACCTCGTCCACAGTGGTGTCGGCGGTGTCGACGCGCAGCACGCCGTTCTGGCTCAGCGGGGCGATGGCCTCGGCGAAACCCGGCCGGAACCGGTTGCCGACGATGAGCTTCGCGGTGAGCGGACTGACGCCGGTGGCCCGGCCGATCGCGACCGCGATGACCGCCAGCAGCACGCGCGAGGTGTCGGTGCGGGTCCGCGCCGCGATGGCCCGCACCGCCAGGTACGCCGCCGGTGAGCTGAACCGGCCGTGCCAGTACCGGTGCCCCCGGCGCCCACCGGCGGCCGGCTCGCCGAACGTCAGCGGCGGGATGTCCCGCAGGTGCTCCGCCCAGTGCCGCACGGCCCGGTCGCTGACCCGGCGCAGCGGCGGCGTCTCCTCCCGCCGGCCCAGGTCGAGGATCTGCACGGTACGCGGGTCGGCGACCCGGCGGACCGGGCGGCCGGCGAGGCCCAGATCGGCCAGGAGCAGCGACGTGGCGGTGCCGTCGACCACGAGGTGGTCGATCGTGAGCACCCGGTGCACCAGGACGCCCCGGTGCCGGATCACCGCCATCTTCACCGACCAGTCGCGGTAGAGGTCGTAGTGGCTCAGCAGGCGGGCGTGGCCCAGGTCGTAGGCGAACGTGGCCACGTCGGCCGGGTCGGCGTCGTCGGGCACGTCCACCACGTCCAGGACCGTCTCGCCGGTGGCCGACACGACCTGGCACGGACCGCCGTCGCCCTCGCCCAGCCGCATCCGCAGCGCCGGGTGCCGGGCCATCAGCGCGGCGAACTCGGCCGCCACCTGCTCGACCGTGACGCCCGGCGGCACCGGGTGGGCGCCGCTGACGTTGTGCGTCCAGCCGGTCTCCCGCATGTCCTGCATGATGGCCTTCTGCCCCCAGGTCAGGGGCGCGACGCCGGCGCCCGGCCCGGCGAACGCGACGGGAACGTGGGCCTGGGCCGTCTGCGCGAACACCGGTCAATGAGAGCAACGGGCATCGGTGTGTGTCAACGCGACGGCGCACCGTTACGCTGCCGTCCATGCGGGACACCGTACGGGTCTGGGTGCTTGCGGCCGGGGCGCCGCCGGACGTGCTGGCCCGGTACCGGGCGGTGCTCGACCCGGCCGAGCGGGCCCGGGCCGCGCGGCTCGCCGCCGACGGGCTGCGGGACCGGTTCACGGTGGCGCACGGCGCGCTGCGCGTGCTGGCCGGGCGGGCCACGGGCGCGTCACCGGCGGCGCTGACCTGGCGTCGCGGCCGGTACGGCAAACCGGCGCTGACCGGGCCGTGGCGCGGCCTGCACACCAGCCTGTCCTACTCCGGCGATCTGGTCGCGGTGGCGCTCAGCGACGGCCGCCCGGTCGGGGTGGACATCCAGCACGTCGTGCCGGGCGGGGACCCGGTGCCGGCGTCCGCGCGCTTCTTCCACCCCCGGGAGGCGCGGCACGTCGCCGCCGGCCCCGACCAGGCCGCCCGGGCGCGGCGGTTCGTGCGGCTGTGGGCCCGCAAGGAGGCGGCCGTCAAGGCGGCCGGGGGCCGGCTGTGGCCCAACCTCGGGATGCCGGTGGACCGGGCCGACGTGGTCGAGTGCGCCGACCCGGCCGGCCGGCACCGGCTCGCCGACCTGGTCGCGCCACGGGGGTACGCGGTGGCGGTGGCGCTGGCCGGCGACGAGCCGTACGCCGTCGAGTGTCGCACCGACCTCAGTGACTGCCCGTGACCACCATCGCACCCGTTGACACTCACCGATCTCCCCTGCTCTGATGACTCCATGCTGGAGCGCGTGATCGACCCGTGGGAGCCCCGGTGCTAGAACACGACGCGCCGCCCCGGGACCAGGTCGTGGACCGCCTGACCGTGCTGCTGACCCGGATGCTGCGGCCGGACGCGCCGGTCACCGAGCAGACCCAGCTGATGGACGAGCTCGGCCTCAGCTCCTCGCTCGGCCTGGAGTTGCTGCTGGCGCTGGAGGACGAGCTGGAGATCCAGATCGACGTCGAGGAGCTGGACGAGGACCGGATGGCGACGCTCGGGGACCTGGCCGACTACATCACCGCCAACTCCACCGCGCGCTGAGCATGCCCACAGCGGACCGGCCCAGCCTGAGCGTGGTGGTGCCCGCGCACGAGAACCCGTCCGCGCTCGACACCACGCTGCGCTCGCTGACCCGGCAGACGCTGCCGGCCGCCGACTTCGAGGTCGTCGTCGGCGACGACGGGTCGGCCGTCGCGCTGGGCCCGGTGGTGGACGCGTACCGGGGCCGGCTGCGGATCGAGTACGTGCGCAGCGACCGGAACCGGGGGCGCAGCGCCAACCGCAACGCGGCGGCGGCCCGGGCCCGCGCGGCCACGCTGATGTTCCTGGACGCCGACACGGTGGCGCATCCCACGCTGCTCAAGCGGCACCGCGACTTCCACGCCGGGCGCGCCGGCCGTCCCGGGGTGCTGCTCGGCCAGCGGTACGACCTGGACTGGGCCGGCGCGGACGCGCTGCGCCGCGGCGAGCCGGTCGTGCCGGCGATGCTGGACGCCGAGCGCGGCGACCCGCGGCTGGAGGACATCGCCCTCCCGCAGCGGATGGGCGACTTCCCGAGCGCGCCCTGGGTGCTGGGCCTGACCCACAACGCGTCGGTGGACCACGAGTCGTTCCGGCGGGTCGGTGGCTTCGACGAGGCGATGGTCAAGTGGGGCTTCGAGGACCTGGAGTTCTTCTACCGGGTGTTCCACCTGCACGGCGCCCCGCCGGAGCTGTTCCGGCTGGACGTCGACGCGCTCTCCTACCACCTCCCGCACTTCCGCAAGACGTCCAACGGGATCGCCTCGATGGACAACATGAAGTACCTGCTGCGCAAGCACCTGCGCTACGACGTCGAGGTGCTGTACGGGATCAACACGTTCGGCCGGCACCTGGGCCGGATCCGGCTCTACGGCGCGGCCATCGAGGCGTACCGCTCCGGTGGGCTGGGCCGGCCGGACGTGCTGCCCGGGTCGCTGCGCGACGAGCTGGCCACGAGCGCCGCGCTGGTCGTCGGCAACGGCGTGTCCGCGCTCGACCTGGGCCCCGGGTCGCACACGTTCGACCACGACGCGCCGGTCGGCGGGACGAACTCCCACCTGCTCGGCACCGTGCTCCAGCAGTTCAAGGCCGGCGCGCTGGACGTGATCGTCAACGTCGACATGTGGCGCTGCCTGCTCCCCGAGGACCTGCCGGCGTTCCTCACCCGGGGGCTGCTCAAGGCCGACCGGATCGAGCTGGTCGCCACCCGTACCGGCCTGGACCAGCGCGCTCTGCTGCCGGTGCCGCTCGTCGCCGACCTGGACTACGTGGCCGACATGCTGCGCCCGCACTTCAGCGTCGCCGTCGCCGCGTACGACGCGGCCACGGTGATCACGCTCCGCTGACCCGCCGCTCAGGCGGGCCGCGCCAGGACGAGGCTGACGTTGTGGCCGCCGAAGCCGAACGAGTTCGACAGCACCGCGTCCACCGTCGTCGCGCGTGCCCGCCCACGGATGTGGTCGACCTCGCCGTCGCGCTCCGGCTCGTCCAGGTTGCGGGTGGGCGGCAGCAGGCCGCGGCGCAGCGCCTCGACCGCGATCGCCGCCTCGATCACGCCGGAGACGCCGAGCATGTGCCCGGTGACGCCCTTCGTCGAACTCAGCGGCGGCGCTTCCGCGCCGTAGACGTCGGCGAGCGCGGCCAGCTCGGCGGCGTCCCCGGCCCGGGTGCTGGTGCCGTGCGCGTTGACGTACCCGATGTCGGCGGGCTCCAGACCGGCGTCGCGGACGGCCAGGCGCATGCACCGGGCCGCGCCGGCGCCGTCCGGACGCGGCGTGGTCGGATGGTGGGCGTCGTTGGTGGCGCCCCAGCCGAGCACGTCGGCGTGCCGGCGGGCGCCGCGCGCGGCGGCGTGCGCGGCGCGTTCCAGCACGAACACGCCGGCGCCCTCGCCGAGGACGAGCCCGTTGCGGCGGCGGTCGAAGGGGCGGCTCGCGGCGGCCGGGTCGGCCCAGCCGCGGGCGAGCGCCCGGGCGTTGCCGAACGCGTCGGCGAACGTCGGGAACAGCGGCGCCTCGGCGCATCCGGCGAGCACCACGTCCGCGTCGCCGGCGCGCAGGATGCGCAGCGCCTCGCCGATCGACTGCGCGCCGGCCGCGCACGCCGTGCCGATCGACGAGGTGTAGCCGTGGATGCCGAACTTGATCGCGATCCGGGCCGCGCCCATGTTGGGCAGCGTGCCGGGCAGCATGTACGGGCTGACCCCGAACCGTCCGCGCCCGGCGCGGGCGAGCACCTGTTCCTCCAGCGTGGACAGTCCGCCGACGCCGGAGACGACGACCGCCACCCGGTAGCTGTCGACGTCGTGGCCGATCCGCAGTCCGGCGTCGGCGAGCGCGTCCTCGGCCGCGCGCAGCACCATGACTATCGACCGGTCCACGACGCGGGACTCCGGGCCGGGCAGCACGGTGGCCGGATCGATCGCCGGGGCGAACGCGGCGACGTCGACGACGCCGTGCAGCGGATGGTCGTGCGGTGGCCGGGTGAGCCCGGAGCGGCCGTCGCAGACCGCGTCGAACACCTCGGCGGCGGTCGCGCCGACCGGGCTGACGAGCCCGATGCCGGTGACCGTGACCCGTTCGCGCACGCTCACCGGAACCGGCGCGCCGGGGCGTGACGCGGCCGGGTGCCGTGCCCTGGCATCGGTCAGTGCGCCGAGGCCGGGGCGATCCGCGCCGCGACCGCGCGGCTGAACTCGCCGACTGTCATCATCGCCAGCTCCTCCGCCTCGTCGTCGTCGAACGCGACCCCGAACCGGTCCTCCACCCGCACCGCGAGCTCGGCCAGGCCGAGGGAGTCCACGTCGAGCCCGGCCGGGCCGAAGACGGTGTCGTCGTCGACGTCGCCGACGTCGTACTTCATCTCGGTCAGTGCGGCGAGGAGGAACGCGCGGATCTCATCGGTCATGTCCGGTGTTTCCCTTCCACGGTGCCTGGCGGCGCGCTCGACCTGCTCGACGGAACCTGTGAGGCGCGGAGCGGACACTCCGCGTAGCATCGACCTTACTCGATCAGGTTGGTTTGACAAGGCACCCGATCGGTCAGCCGTACCGGCAGCCGGTCGTACCCGCGCAGCATCAGCGCGCGGCGCGGCCCCGGTTCGGCGGTCAGCGCCGGGAAGCGGTCCAGCAGGCGGGGCAGCACCAGCCGCCCCTCGGCCCGGGCCAGCGTCGCCCCGAAGCAGTAGTGCGGCCCGGCGCTGAACGCCAGGTGCCGGTTGTCGGCGCGGGACGGGTCGAACCGGTCCGGGTCGGGGAAGCGGCGCGGATCCCGGTTCGCCGCGCCGGTCAGCACGACCACCGTCCGCCCGGCCGGCACCGGCAGGCCGGCGACCTCGGTGTCCACCGCGGCGTACCGGACCGCGAAGTGCACCGGCGGCTCGTACCGCAGGATCTCCTCCACGTAGGACGCCGCCACCGACGGGTCGGCGCGCAGCGCGGCCCGCGCGTCCGGCCGTTCGGTGAGCAGCACCAGCCCGTTGCCGAGCAGGTTCGCGGTGGTCCGGAACCCGGCGTTGTACATGATGATCAGGTTGGCGAGCAGCTCGTCGGCGGTCAGCCGGCCGGGTTCGTCGTCCAGGCCGCGCAGCAGCGCGGAGACGAAGTCGTCACGCGGGGTCGCCCGGCGCGCGGCGACCAGGTCGGTGAAGTACGCGGTCAGCTCCGCCGCCGCGACGTTGGCGGCCCGGACCTCGCGCATGGACCGGCGACCGATCTCCAGCACCGCGTCGAACGCGCGGACCCGGGGCGGGAACCACTCCCGGTCCTCCTCCGGCACGCCCAGCAGCTCGCCGATGACGTCGCTGGGCAGCCGCAGCGCGAAGCGCGCCATGAAGTCGACGGGCCGGCCGTCCGCGCCCGCCTCGGCGAGCCGGTCGAGCAGGTCGTCGGCGATGCGCCCGATGGCCGGTTCCAGCGCGGCGACCCGGCGCGGGGTGAGCGCCTGGGAGAACAGGTGCCGGACCCGGAGGTGGTCGCGTTCGGCGGCGTTGAGCATGGACGACTGCAGGATCCGGGTCACCTGGTGCTGGCGCCAGCGGACGCCGGCCCGGTCCAGGTAGTCGGCGCCGAGCACCCGGAACACCGGGTCGCGCAGCACCCGGTTGACCGCTTCGTAGCCGTGCACGACGAGCGCGTGCGGGTCGCCCGGCCGTAGCCGGGCCACCTCCCCCGCCTCGTGCAGCCGGGCGTAGAAGGGGTACGGGTCGCGCCGCACCTCGTCGCCGAGCAGCTCGTCGAGGGAGACGCGGACGCTCATGGCCACTCCTCGCGGTCACCGCAGTCCCGTGACCATAGACTCACCGGCGCCGATGTGTCCACGGGACGGCCGGCGGTCAGTCCGGGCCCGCCCCGCAGGCGTCCTCGCGTACGCCGGCGAGCATGTCGGCGGTCGTGTGCGCCTGGATGCCGGGCGGCACCGGATCGGCGAACCGCGCGACGACCGCCCGCACGTGCCGTTGCGCGGGTTCGGCCAGTCCGTCGTAGACGGCGGTGAACAGGTCCCGGGCCGGCCGGCGCAGCCATCCGGCCGGAAGCAGCTCCAGCGGCAGCCGCGGGTCGAGCGTGGGGAACCGCCGGTAGGTGTCCATCACCTCGGTGCGGGCCCGCACCGCCGCCGGACCGTCGACCGACTCCAGCCGGGACGCCAGCGGGGTCCACCGGCGCAGGAAATCCTCGTACTGGGCGCTGATCGCGGCGATGTCCCAGGCGTCGACGGGGGCGCGCTGGCCGGTCACGTCGAGCGCGTCCTGCCGGCCCCGGAACACGGTGACCGCGCCGGGCGCGAGCTGCGCCAGTCGCGACCGGGCCGGCTCCGCCAGCTCGTACGGGGAGATCCACAGCCCGTCGTACAGCGGCGCGAAGCCGAGCCAGCGCAGTTGCCCGCGCAGGGCGCGGCGCTGCGTGCCGCGGTCCTGCGGCAGCGAGAACGCGACCACCGTCCAGCACCCGTCCCACGCCTGCGTGTCGGCGGTGGAGGCGACGATCCAGCTCCCGCCGGCGGAGAGGTCGGCGGCGGCGCCACGACTGAGCCGGTAGAAGCTGTTGCGGCCCTGCCGGCTGCCCTCCAGCACGCCGCGCCGGGCCAGCCGGCTGATCGCGGTACGCGCGCCGGCGCTCGTCACCCCGGTCTCGGCGAGCAGCTCGACGATCGCGGCGGACGGCAGCGGGGCCCGGGTACGCAGCGTGTAGTCGGCCAGGAGGGTCACCGCCACGCTCTGCGGCGAGGTGCCGGCCTGCCGCCGGGGCAGCCGTGGCGTGGGCGCCTCGTCCGGGTAGATCTCCTCGATGTCGAACGGGCTTGGCACACGCGCTCCGGGCTCGGCTCAGGGACGGAGCATCGACTCTAGACGAACGCCGCCGCAGCATATCGGCGTGCTTCGATTGACAGTTCACCGCCCGACGGGAACACTATGTGCCATATGAGCGCGGAGCCGGGCCGGGCAAGCCACATTCCGTGAGCGAGGCGCGACACCGCTGCCGTCCGGGCGGCCGGCGCGGCGCGTGACCGCTCATTCCCGCCTGCACACAGGCGATCGAAGGAGTCTCCGTGAGAATCAGAGCCAAGATGGTGGTGGCCCTGGCCGCGTCGCTGGTGGCGGCCGGCCTGGTGATCCCCACCGTGCAACCCGCGTACGCGGCGTCGCTGGCCGAGGTGACCAGCTTCGGCGACAACCCCGGGCGCATGCGCATGCACGTCTACGTGCCGGACAACCGCCCGTCCCGGCCGGCCACGGTGGTGGCCATGCACGGCTGCGGCGGTTCCGGCCCCGGCTTCTACTCCGGCAGCGAGTTCGCCGGGCTGGCCGACCGGTACGGCTTCATCGTGATCTATCCCAGCGCGACCCAGCAGGCCGGGTTCGGCAACTGCTTCGACACCTGGTCCGACGCGGCCAAGCGCCGCGGCGGCGGCAGTGACCCGGTGTCGCTCATCTCGATGGTCCGCTACGTGCAGCAGCAGTACGGCGCCGACCCGGACCGGGTCTACGCCACCGGCAGCTCGTCCGGCGGCATGATGACCAACCACATGCTGGCGCTCTACCCGGACGTCTTCAAGGCGGGCGCGGCGTTCATGGGGGTGCCGTTCAACTGCTTCGCCGGCGCCTCCGACTACCCGCCCGGGTCCAGCCAGTGCACCGGCGGGAACATGAACCGCACCCCGCAGCAGTGGGGTGACGCGGTCCGCCAGGCGTACCCCGGCTACACCGGGCCGCGTCCCCGGGTGCAGCTGTGGCACGGCACCAACGACACGCTCGTGCCGTACTCGCTGCTGCAGGAGACGATCGAGCAGTGGACGAACGTGTTCGGGCTCAGCCAGAACCCCACCTCCACCGACACGCCGCAGTCCGGCTGGAACCGGCGGCGCTACGCCGACTCCACCGGCACCGTGCAGGTCGAGGCGTACAGCATCCAGGGCGCCGGGCACAGCCTGCCGTCGTCCGGCATGGCCGCGGCGGCGATCGCCTTCTTCGGCCTGACCAGCACGCCCGGGCCGACCACGCCCCCGCCGGGACCGACCACGCCGCCGCCGGGGCCGACCACGCCCCCGCCCGGCCCCACCACCCCGCCGCCGGGACCGACCACGCCGCCGCCCGGCACCGGCGCCTGCTCGGTGCGCATCGAGCTGAACGCCTGGAACAACGGCCTGACCGAGAACATCACCATCAGCAACACCGGCTCGACCGCGGTGAACGGCTGGTCGCTGGCGTTCACGCTGCCCGGCGGCCAGACCATCACCTCCGGCTGGAACGCCTCGTACTCCCCCTCCTCGGGCCAGGTGACGGCGCGCAACGTCTCCTACAACGCGGCCATCCCGGCCGGCGGCTCGACCACCATCGGCTTCCAGGCCACGCACACCGGCAACGCCGGGCGGCCCAGCTCGTTCACCCTCAACGGCCAGTCCTGCACGCTCACCTGACCGGCGTACCCCGACCCCGGTGACGTCCGGACGGCGGCCCCGCGACCCCGCGTCGCGGGGCCGCCGGCTACCCGGCCGGCGGGGCGGGTTCCGGAGCCCCGCCGCGGCTGATCCGCAGCGTCAACACGTCGGTGCGAACCGTGATGTGGCCGTGGAACAGCGCCGCTCCGCCCGTCCCGTAACCGACCTGGGTCGCGGTGACCAGCGGATGTCCGACCGCCACGCCGAGCCGCTCGGTGGCCTCGTCGTCGGCGAGCACCGCGGTGAGTTCGATCTCCGCCCGCCGCACCGGCATGCCGGTCGCGCTGGCCAGGAACTCGAACATGTCCAGGTCGATGCTGAGCAGCCCGGACGGGTCGAGGTCGCGGCCGTCGAACCGCAGCGGCAGGTGATCACGGATCCAGGCCGCCGGGACCCCGTCCACGGCGAAGAGCCGGTCGACCCGCCACACCGGCGAGCCCGGCTCCAGTCCGAGGACGCGCGCGCAGTCGGCCGGGCACTTCGCCCGGCTGACCGACGCGTCCTGAAGCGTCGGACGGTGACCCGTGGCGGTGATCCGGTCCCGCAGCGCGGTGACGTCACCGATGGACACCGGCACCCGCTCGGCGTCGTCGTGCACGAAGGTGCCGATCCCCCAGGTCCGGGTCACCACCCCCTCGGCGGCGAGCTGCCCCAGCACCTCGCGCACCGTCGCGCGGCTGACCTCCAGACGATCGGCCAGGTCCCGCTCGTTGGGCAGCTTCTCACCCGACCGGAACTCGCTGCCGATCAGCTGCCGCAGCCGCCCGTGCGCCGCCTGTAGCGCGGTTTCCCGCCGAGCCATCCGCCCTCACCTCATCACTGCCCGCCGCCGCGTCGGCGTACGGAGTGTAGTTCGTCCACGTCCGCTCGGACGATCACCGGCACGGCCTCACCACACCTGCTCCAGTACCCGGATGGTGTTGCCGCCGATCACCTTGGCGATCTCGTCGTCGGAGTAGTCGTGCGCCACCAGCCAGCCCACGATGTTCCCGAACGCCTCGCCCGGATTCTCCAGCCCGGACACGTACTCCACCCGCGGGTGCTGCGGACGGTTCCCGGCGTCGTGGGCGTAGTTGCCGGCGTAGGTGTCGTGCACCCCCACGTGGTCGCCGAACATGGTGTCCGGGCCGAACGTGACGTGGTCGATGCCGACCAGGTCCACGCAGTAGGTGAAGTGGTCCATCACCGACTCGATCGAGTGGTGCTGGTGCGCCTGCGAGAGCGTGGTGTGCGGGGCGGCCTCGATGCCGATCACGCCACCCCTCTCGGCGCAGGCCCGGATCACCTCGTCCGGCTTCATCCGGGAGGTGTCCCAGACCGAGCGGGCGCCGGCGTGGGTGATGAACACCGGCACCCGGCTGGCCTCGATGACATCCAGGCAGGTCTGGTCGCCGGAGTGCGAGATGTCGATGGCGATCCCGAGCTTGTTCATCCGGTCCACCGCCCGGCGGCCGAAGTGCGTCAGCCCGCCGTCGTGCTTCTCCGACAGGCCCCCGCCGAGCATGTTCGCCTGGCTGTACGCGATGCCGAGCTGGCGTACGCCGAAGCCGTAGAGGATGTCGATCCGGTCCAGCTCGTTCTCGATCGGGCTGCTGCACTCCAGGCCCGCGACCAGGGCCAGCCGGCCGTCCCGCTTCGCGGCGTGGATGTCGTCCAGGGACGTGGCCAGGAAGACGTGGTCCTGCTTGTAGAGGTCACTCATCCGCATCCCGAGGGCGTAGACGAGGTCGTTCCACTTCCAGCCGTTCTCGCTCGTCACGCAGGAGGCGCCGGCCATGAAGTTGTCGAAGACGGCGGTCAGGCCGGAGCGCGCCAGCCCCTCGTATCCGGTGCGCTGGCGGGCGGTGCGGTTGTAGGCCCGCAGCTCGCTGACGTCGGCCGGCAGGACCACCGGATGCTCGTGCAGCGAGATGGCGGCGTGCTCGGTGAGCAGCCGCGTCACCCGCGCACGCTGAGCGTCGGTCAGGCCGAGGTCGTGCTCCGGCACCCGGCCGATCTCCTCGGCCAGCGTGAACACCCGGTAGTCCGAGTGCGGCTCCAGGTACGAGTACGACCTGTGACCCTTGTACCGGGGGGCGGGTTCTTGCAGCAAGACGCTTCTCCTTTGGCGATCGCCGGCCGTCACGCGGCCAGCGGGAAGTGGCAGGCGACCGGATGCGCGCCGGCGGCCAGCGGTGGTTCGGTGGTGGCACAGGTGTCGGCCGCCTGCCAGCAACGGGTCCGGAACCGGCAGCCCGAGGGCGGATCCACCGGACTGGGCGGGTCGCCGGCCAGCAGGATCCGCTGCCGCCCCTGCCGGCCGGCCGGGTCCGGCACCGGCACCGCCGACAGCAGCGCCCGGGTGTACGGGTGCCGGGGCGACTCGTAGAGGCTGACCTCGGGGCCGGTCTCCACGAGCTTGCCCAGGTACATCACTGCCACCCGGTCGGAGATGTGGCGCACCACGGACAGGTCGTGGGCGATGAAGACGTACGCCACGCCGAGTTCCTCCTGGAGCCGCTCCAGGAGGTTGACCACCTGCGCCTGGACCGACACGTCCAGCGCGGAGACGGGCTCGTCGCAGACGATGACGTCGGGGCTCAGCGCGAGCGCCCGGGCGATGCCGATGCGCTGGCGCTGCCCGCCGGAGAACTGGTGCGGGTAGCGGTCCAGGTGCAGGCCGGGGTCGAGACCGACCAGGTCGAGCAGCTCCTTGATCCGCTCGATCCGGCGCCGGCGGTCCAGCACGTCCGGATGGATCTCGAACGGCTGGAGCAGGATCTCCCGGATCGTGCGGCGGGGGTTCAGCGACGTGTACGGGTCCTGGAGCACGATCTGGATCCGCCGGCGCAGGGCCCGCAGCTCCCGTCCCCTGGCCTGGTGCACCACTGACGTGCCGAAGCGCACCGCGCCGGAGGTGGGCTGCTCCAGCCCGACGAGCATGCGGGCCAGCGTGCTCTTGCCGCAGCCGGACTCGCCCACCACGCCGAGCGTCTCGCCCCGGCGCAGGTCGAAGGAGACACCGTCGACGGCCTTGACCACGCCGCCGGAGGTGAACGGGACCCGTCCCTTGACCGGGAAGTGCTTGACCAGGTTCTCGACCCGCAGCACGACCTCATCGCCTGGTGGCATCGAGCACCTCCTCGTGGTGGTGACAGGCGCTGGCACGATCGGCCGGCAGCGCCAGCAGCGGCGGCAGGACGACCCGGCACTCGTCGGTGGCCCGGGGGCAACGCAGGTGGAACGGGCAGCCGGCAGGGAGCCGAGCCGGGTTGGGCGGAGCGCCGGGAATCGCGTAGAGCTGCTCGTCGCGCCGGTCCACCCGGGGCATCGAGTTGAGCAGCCCCTCGGTGTAGGGATGCGCCGGACCGGCGAAGATCTGCTCGACGGTGCCCCGTTCGACGATCCGGCCGGCGTACATCACCGCCACGTCGTCGGCGACCTCGGCGACCACCCCCAGGTCGTGGGTGATCAGCAGCAGGCCCATTCCGCTGTCCCGCTGGATCTCCGCGAGCAACTCCATCACCTGGGCCTGCACCGTCACGTCCAGCGCGGTGGTGGGCTCGTCCGCGATCAGCAGGTCCGGTTCCAGGGCGATGGCCAGCGCGATCATGATGCGCTGGCGCATGCCCCCGGAGAACTGGTGCGGATAGTCCCGCATCCGGTCCTTGGCCGCCGGGATCCGCACCCGGTCGACCAGTTCGACGGCGCGGCGGCGGGCGTCGGCCCGGGACATGCCCCGCCGGACCCGCAGCACCTCCACGATCTGGTGTCCGACGGTGAAGACCGGGTTGAGCGCGGCCATCGCGTCCTGGAAGACCATCCCGATCTCCTCGCCGCTGACCCGCTCCCGCTGCTTGCGTGACAGGGTCAGCAGTTCCCTGCCCCGCAGCTGGACCGAGCCGCTGACCGTCGCCGGCGGCACGTCGAGGATGCCCGTCACCGCCTGCGCGGTGACGCTCTTGCCGGAGCCGGACTCACCGAGGATGGCCAGGGTCTGCCCCGACTCGATCCGCAGCGACACCCCGTTCACCGCGTTGACCGGCCCGGTCGGACCGGGGAACGCGACCTTCAGGTCGGCGATCTCCAGCAGGCTCATCGGAGCACTCCGGCGCGGCTGAGGAAGTCCCGCACCACCTGCTGGAACAGCTCCGGCTCCTCCAGTTGCGGCGAGTGGCCGGAGGACTCGAAGACCACCAGCTCGCCGCGGGGCACCAGGTCCGCGATGACCTGCGAGGCGGCCACCGGGGTACGCCAGTCGTGCCGGCCCACCGTCACCAGGGTCGGGCACGTGATCGACGGCAGCTTCGGCTTCAGGTCGTAGCGGGGCATGTTCTGCCCGAAGGCGGCGTTGTGGGTGCGGTAGTGGAACCGGGTGGCGGCCAGCCGCGCCTCGTCCTTTGCCGGGTCGTGCTGGTGGTCGTAGAGCGGCAGGATCGCTTTCCAGTACTCGCGCAACTGCTCGTTGCTCTCGAACCGGCCGGTGCCGATCCGGTCGATGACCCACTCCGGGATCACCGAACGGTCGGTGTTACGGGCCCGCTCCACCGCGAGGTGGTCGTGCGCGGTGTCCGCGGCGGTGTCCCGCAGCACCAGCGCGGAGACCCGCTCCGGGTGGGCGATGGCGTACTCCATGGCGATGAACCCGCCGTACGAGCCACCGGCCATGACGATCGTCTCGTAGCCGAAGTGCGCGCGGATGGCGTCCACGTCGGCCACCCACTGCTCGTGGGTGAACGGTTCGTCGTCGCTGGACTCGCCGGAGCCGCGGGCGTCGAAGACGATGACCCGCATGCGGTCGGCGAACGGGCCGAACGAGCGCTTCGGCTCCTGGCGGGAGCCGAGGCCCGGCGCACCGTGGTGCACGATCATCGCCGGGCCGTCGACCGGGCCGAACGCCTCGACGACCAGTTCCGCTCCGTTGATTCTCATCGGACCCCCTCGATGATGTTGGACGCCAGGTCACGCGGGTACCGGGTGAGCCGGCGCGGGCCGTCGTCCTGTACCAGGACCGTGTCGGAGATGCGGTAGCCGGCGTGGCCGGGCACGTAGACGCCGGGCTCGCTGGACAGCAGCATTCCGGGGGCCAGCACGGTGTGGTCCCCGTCCTCGACCCAGGGCGCCTCGTGGTTCTGCAGCCCGATGCCGTGGCCCTGCCGGTGCCGGATGTAGTCGCCCAGGCCCCGGTCCCGCAGGACGTCCAGGCAGATCCGGTTGACCTCGGCGCAGGTACGCCCGGCGATCATCGCCTGGGTGCCCACCTCCTGCGCCTCCCGGTCGGCCTCGTAGTAGCGCACCTGCTCGGCGGTGGGCTCGCCGATGACGAACGTCCGCTCGCTCTCCACGAACCGGCTGGCCACCGCCGCGCCGAGGGAGAGGATCAGGGTGTCGCCCGGCTGGAGCCGCCGACGGGTCGGCAGGCCGTGCGGCAGGGCGGAGTTCGGGCCGGCGTAGACCAGCCCGCCGGCCAGCTTGGTGGTGTAGACGACCAGGTCGTACTCGGCGTACATCCGGTCGGTGCCGAAGCCGATCACGTGCCGGGCGATCTCGTCCTCACGCGGCAGCGGCCGCCCGGCGGCGAGCGCCTCCTCGATCAGGGCCCGTCCGGCGGCCAGCATCTCGTCGCAGATCCGCGCGGCCGCCTCGTGGAACGGGATCTCCTCGGGGAACTTGCGCAGCCGCAGCTCGGCGACCGCGTCGGTGGTCTCCAGCGTGGCCCCGCCGATGGCCCGGGACAGCGCCCGGAACGCGCCGACCGACAGGCCCGCGCCCACGCCGATACGGCGGACCGGACCGCCCGGACGGGACAGCGCCGAGGCGAGCGTCTCCTCGGCGGTGACCACGCCCGGGTACTCGAAGTACGTGACGGTCTGGACCGTCACGCCCTGCTGGGCCGCGTACTCCTCGTCGAGGCGCGGGATCACCAGCAGCGGATCCCCCGTCCGCGGCAGCCAGAGGTACACCGGGCGTTCGGTGGCGATGTAGAAGAAGCCACTGAGGAAGGCGACCTCCGCCGGCGAGGTGGCCAGGAACCCGTCCAGCCCTCGTTGTTCGAGCGCCTCGGCGAGCCGGCCACGGACGCTGTGGTAGAAGCTCTCGGGCAGTCGCATGGTCAGCCTCCGTTGCGACGGGGGTCGCGGGTGTCGTTGAACCGGGTTCCGGCGAGGGTCGCCGCCAGCACCAGGAACAGGATCGCCAGGGACGGGAAGAGCGTCTGCCACCAGGCGATCGCGATCGTGCCGCTGCGCTGGGCGTTGAGCAGGATGCGTCCCCAGGACCAGGCGTCCGGGTCGCCGAGCCCGAGGAAGCTCAGGCCGGCCTCGGAGATCACCGCCCGGGAGGCGGTGAGCAGCACGCTGACCACCATCAGCGAGACGACGGCGGGCAGGATCTCCCGGGTGACGATCCGCCAGCCGGTGGCGCCGAGCACCCGCGCGCCGTCGATGTAGGGCATCGCGCTGATCACCAGGCCCTGTGACCGGATCAGCCGGGCCACCTCGGGCCAGGCGAAGAACCCGATGATCAGGGTCAGCGTCGTGACGCTCGGGCTCACCACCGCCGCCAGCATGATCATCAGCGGCAGGGTGGGCAGCGCCAGCATCACGTCGGTGATCACCGTGGCGACCGCGTCGAACGGCCGGAAGTACGCCGCGGCCAGCCCGATCGCGGTGCCCAGCACGATGGCGAGCAGCGAGGCGGCCAGGCCGATCACCATGCTGGTCCGGGTGCCCCAGACCACCTGGGCGAAGATATCCTGCCCGAGGTCGTCGGTGCCGAACCAGTGCGCCCCGGAGGGCGGTTGCAGCACGTCCGCGCCGGCGCCGGCGGGCTCGTCGGCGATCAGCGGCGCGAAGACCGCCAGCACCGCCATCACGAGCAGCACCAGCACCGACAGCGCCACGACGGGCTGACGCAGGTAGCCGGAGAGGAAGGACCGCCTGGGCGCGGCCGGGGCCGGCGGGAGCGCCTGCTCGGTCAGCACGGGGGCACTCACGGCACCCTCCCTTCGGTGGTGGCGGTGAACGGATCCGGGCGACGCGCCGGGACGCGGCGCGCGCTCACAGCCGGATCCGGGGGTTGAGGACCGCGTAGAGCATGTCGGTCAGGGCGTTGGCGATCACCACGGTGACGGCGAGCATGATGAACGCCCCCTGGATCACCGGGTAGTCCTGCTGCCCGACCGCCTCGTAGATCAGCCGGCCGACCCCGGGGTAGGCGAAGACCGTCTCGGTCAGCACCGCGCCGCCGACCAGGGTGCCCAGTTGCAGGCCCATCAGGGTCAGTGCCGGCAGGATCGCGTTGCGCAGGCCGTGCTTCCACACCCGACGCCGGGCCGAGAGACCACGCGCCTGCGCGGCGCGGATGTAGTCCTCACCGAGGACCTCGATCATGTTGGTACGGAGGGTCAGCGCGTACGGGCCGAGCTGCACCAGGACCAGGGAGAGCACCGGCAGCACCAGGTGGTGTGCCAGGCTCAGGTAGGCCGCCGCGCCCCGGGTGTCCGGGTCGATCGCCCCGCCGATCGGAAACCAGCCGAGCTGGGCGCCGAAGAAGACCAGCAGCAGGATCGCGACGCTCGGCACGAACAGCGCGTTGGCGCTGATCCCGAAGCCCTGCAACGCGCGGTCGAGCCACTTGCCGCGGTTGACCGCGGCGGCCACGCCGATCGGGATGCCGACGGCGACGGTCAGGACGAACGCGCTGCCGGCCAGCAGCAACGTCCAGGGAAGCCGGTCGAGGATGATGTCGGTGACCGGCTGGATCTGACGGAACGAGATGCCCAGGTTGCCCTGGACCAGCTCGCGCAGGTACGACACGTACTGCTCCCACAGCGGACGGTCCAGGCCGTACGTCTTGAGCAGCGCCGCCTGCATCTCCGGTGTCATGTCGCCCTCGACCATGAGGGTCGTGGGGTCCCCCGGCAGGAGCCGGAGCAGAAAGAACGTCGAAGTGATCGCGATCCACACGGTCAGGACGGCCTTCAGTGCCCGGCTGAGCACGAAACGCGCCACGGGGGACCCCTCCTCTCCTCTGGTTGGGTGGGTTACTTGACCGGGGTGACCTGGGCCAGCGAGTACGCGGTGACCATGCCGAGCAGGTCCGACGGCGACGGGACGAAGCCGGTGAACTTGCTGGCGTTGTAGGCGAACTGGAAGTTCTCCACGTACAGCGGGGTCAGGTACGCCTGCTCGTGCACGACCTTGTCAATGTTCTTGATCTTGGTCTTGAACGCCTCCACGTCGGTGGTGCCGGCCGCGTCGTTGATCAGCGCGTCCATCTCCGCCGACTCGAGCAGGTTGTAGTTGATGCCACCCGGGTTGCTGGACAGGTAGGTGCTGCGCAGCTGGTCCATCGGGTTGTCGAAGACACCCCACTGCGAGGCGTCGATGTCGTACTCGCCGTTCTTGGTGCGGGTGAGGAAGGTGTTCCGCTCCACGCACTCGTTCTCCAGCTTCACGCCGGCCTTGGCCGCGCTCTCCCGGAACAGCTGCACGACCCGGGTGATGTTGGCGTTGGACTGGTCGCACGCCACGCCGAACTTCAGCTCGTCGAAGAAGCCGTCGTTGTTGGCGTCCTTGTAGCCGGCCGCGCTCAGCTTGGCCTTCGCGCCCTCCGGGTCGAACGGGTACGGCTGCAGCTCGGTGTTGTCGTACTCGGAGAAGATCGGCGAGATCGGGCCGGCCATCTGCTGGCCGTCGCCCTGCAGCACGGCCGAGATGATCGCCTTGGTGTCGACCGCCATCGACAGCGCCTGCCGGACGTCCTGGTCGGCGAGGTACTTGTTCTTCATGTTGTAGGTCAGGTGCGCGAAGCCGAGTGCGCCGACCTTCTTCAGCTTGATCTTGTCGTCGTTCTCGAAGGTCTTCGCCGCCGAGACCGGCACCGGGGTGCCCATCATGTCGATGTCGCCGTTGCGCAGCGCCAGCATCATGGTGTTCACGTCCGGGTAGACCCGGTACTCGACCTGGCTCACCGCGGCCTTGCCACCCGGCGCGAGCGGGTAGTGCTCGTTGCGCTTCATGACGTAGCGCTGGCCCTTGGTGATGCTGTCCAGGACGAACGGCCCGGCGCCGACCCAGTTGGAGTCGTTGGCGAACTTGGACAGGTCACCGGCCGGCTCGAAGACGTGCTTCGGCACGACCGACATCCAGAAGCCGACGCCCTCGGCGAACGGCGCGTACGGCTGCGAGAGCTTGAACTTCACAGTGGTCGCGTCCGGCGCCTCGACCGACTCGACCCAGGTCAGCTTCGCCGCGACGTTGCCGAGCTTGTACTTCATGATCGACTCGGCGGAGAACTTCACGTCCTCGGCGACCACCGGCTTGCCGTCGGTCCACTTGAAGTCGTCGCGCAGCACGAAGACGGCGGTCTTGCCGTCGTCCTCGTAGCGGTATTCCTTGGCCAGCTCGGGCGACTTCTTCGCGTTCCCGTCGATCCGCAGCAGGTGCGGGTACATCGCGTTGAGGATCCACGAGTCGGTCTTGCTCAACGACTGGAGCGGGTTGAAGTTGCTCACGTCGGTGGTGGTGCCGATCCGCAGCACCGAGTCCGACGACGAGCCGCTGGAGGAGGAGGTCTCCTCGTTCAGACCGCAGCCGGAGACACCGAGCGTGGCCGCCACGCCGAGCGCGACAGCGAGCCGCCACCGACCCTTGACTGTCTTGTTCACCAAACCTCCTGAAGAACCCGGATGATGTTGCCGCCGATGACCTTGGCGATCTCGTCGTCGGAGTAACCGTGCGTGACCAACCACCCGACGATGTTGCTGAAGCACTCCGCCGGGTTCTCCATGCCACTCACGTACGGAACCCGAGGGTGGTCCACCACTCCGTGGGCCTTTCCGATCGCCAGGTGCTGGGTAAAGCTGTCGTGCAGTCCGACGTGGTCACCGAAATTGGTGTCCGGGCCGAACGCGACGTGGTCGATGCCGACCAGTTCCACGCAGTAGGTGAAGTGGTCCATCACCGACTCGATCGAGTGGTGCGGGTGGTCGCCGGAGAGGGTGGTGTGCGGAGCGGCCTCGATGCCGATCACGCCACCCCGCTCGGCGCAGGCCCGGATCACCTCGTCCGGCTTCATCCGGGGGGTGTTCCAGACCGAGCGGGCGCCGGCGTGGGTGATGAACACCGGCACCCGGCTGGCCTCGATCACGTCCAGCGACGTCTGGTCGCCGGAGTGCGAGATGTCGATGGCGATCCCGAGCTTGTTCATCCGGTCCACCGCGCGCCGGCCGAAGTGGGTCAACCCGCCGTCGCGGTCCTCGGAGAGGCCGGAACCGAGCATGTTCGCCTGGCTGTACGCGATGCCCATCTGGCGTACGCCGAAGCCGTAGAGGATGTCGATCCGGTCCAGCTCGTTCTCGATCATCGTGGCTGCTTCCAGGCCGGCCACCAGGGCGATCTGCCCGTTGCGCTTGGCCTCGAAGATCTGTTCGAGCGTGGTCGCCACCACCACGTGGTCCTGCTTGGCGACGTCGGCGAAGCGCAGGCCGATGTCGTAGATGACGTCGTCCCACTTCCAGGCGTGCTCGCTGGTCACGCAGCCGGTGCCGTTCATGAAGTTGTCGAAGACCGCGGTCATGCCGGACCGGGCCAGGCCCTCGAACCCGAAGGAGTTGCGGCCGGTGCGGTTGTAGTCGCGCAACTGCGTCACGTCGGCCGGCAGGATCTTCGGGTGCTCGTGCAGCGAGATGGCCATGTGCTCGCGCAGCAGCCGGGAGACGCGGGCACGCTGGTCGTCGGTCAGGCCAAGGTCGTGTTCCGGCACCCGGCCGATCTGTGGCGCGAGCTCGAAGACCTTGTAGTCCACATGCGGCACCAGGTAGTCGAAGGACCGGTATCCGGCGTAGCGGGGGGCGGGTTCCTGCACTGGTCTACTCACCTCGTCAGCTAGAGGCATGAGGAGTGAGGTCTGACCTCATGCCTCGTGGAACGTACCGAGCGCAAGCACGGCACAGGAATACCTCGTGACCTTTCCGTTACCGGAATCGGGGAACATTCCCGCAGGTCGGGACCGGGCTCCGGCAAGCAGGCCGAGCAACTGAGCCGGCCCCGGCCGAATGCACGAGGCGATCGGGCCGAACGGCGGACCGCGCCTCGATCACCCCCAGTGGTCAGACCACTCGACGGCGAAATGCACGTCGAATGCGCGGCAATGGTGAACCAAGGGGTTCAGTGTTGTACGGTGAACCATGTGGTTCAGCAAGAGACGCTCGACCGGGTCTTCGCCAGCCTGGCCGACCCCACCCGACGCGACATCCTGATCCGGCTCGGCACGGGTCCGGCCACCATCAGCGAGCTCACCGGGCCCACCGGGATGAGCCTCACCGGCATGCGCAAGCACGTCCGCGCGCTGGAGGACGCCGGTCTCGTGGTGACGCAGAAGGTCGGCCGGTCCCGGCAGTGCCGGCTCAGCGAGGCCCCGCTGGACACGGCGATGGCCTGGATCAGCTTCTACCGGCGCCTCTGGGCACGCCGCCTGGACGGCCTCGACGCCTATCTCACTCTCACCACGGAGGACCGTGACCATGACGCTCCAGATCCACCTGACCCGACAGCTTCCGGGCACGCCTGAGGAGGCGTTCGACGCATACACCGACGCCGGCAAACAGAAGATCTGGTTCGGCATCCTGGACGAGGAGCCGGGCATCGTGGAGATCGACGTCGACCTGCGGGTCGGCGGGAAGCAGACAGCCGTCTGGGGGCCCTCCCCCGACATGCTGTTCCGCGAGACCCAGACGTTCCTGGAGATCGACCGCCCGCACCGCCTGGTCACCGAGTCCTCCGGCAGCAGCCCGGACGGCGAGACGATGACCACCCGCGTCGAGGTCACCTTCGAGGAGAAGGACGGCGGCACGCTGATGACCGTGACGCAGAGCGGCTTCCCGGCCCCGGAGCTGCGCGACTTCTTCGCCACCGAGGTGTGGAGCGGGGCGTTCGCCCGCATCGAGGCGTACCTGACGCGGGAGCGCGGGACGCTGCCCTCGCCCGGCTGACCGGCCGAGCCGTCACGGATTGTGGTCGGGTAGACAGCGCCGGATCCCGCTTTTTGCCGACACCGCGTTGGTAAGATCGCGACATGGTGTCGACAAACATGAGAGGTGGCGGCTGATGTTCCTGGCCATTCGTGAGCTGGGGTTCGCGCGGCTGCGATTCGCCCTGATGGGAGCCGTGATCGTGCTGATCTCGGTGCTGATGGTGATGCTCTCCGGCCTGTCCGTCGGACTGGTCCGCGACGGCGTCTCCGGGCTGCAGAACCTTCCGGTCACCTCGTTCGCGTTCGCCCACGGCGTGCAGCACGACTCGGCGTTCTCGCGCAGCGTGGTGGACGCCTCGACGGTGGACACCTGGCGCGAGCAGCCCGGGGTGGCGGAGGCGACCCCGTTCGGCAACACGCTCATCAACGGGCGTACCGACCGGGGCACCGAGGTCGACCTGGCGCTGTTCGGCGTCGAGACCGACTCGTTCCTGTCGCCCGCGGTCAGCGAGGGCGACCGGCTCGGCCCGGCGGACGGGATCGTGGTGAGCCCCACCGCGATCGACGCGGGCCTGCGCGTCGGCGACACCGTGACGGTGGACCGGCTCGGCACGAAGCTGCGGGTCGTCGGCGTCACCGAGCAGCAGGACACCTTCGGCCACGTCGACGTGGCGTACGTGCCGCTGGCCACGTGGCAGGCGGTCAAGTCCGGCACGCCGGCCGGCACGCAGGTGCCGGCGCAGGCCACCCAGGAGATCACCGCCGTCGCGGTCCGCGCGGCCGACGGCGACTCGGTGGACCTGGCCGCGGGCGACAAGGCCGCCGGCACGGAGAGCCTGACGCTGGAGGAGTCCTACGGCGCCTCGCCGGGCTACACCGCCGAGACGACGACGCTCCAGCTGATCCAGGGCTTCCTCTACGCGATCTCGGCGCTCGTGGCCGGCGCGTTCTTCGCGGTCTGGGCGATCCAGCGCAAGCAGGAGGTCGCCGTGCTGCGGGCGCTGGGCGCCTCGACCGGCTGGGTGCTGCGCGACGCCCTCACCCAGGCGCTGATCCTGCTGGCCCTCGCCATCGCCGTCGGCATGGGGATCGGACTCGGCCTCGGCGCGCTGATCTCCGGCGGCAACGTGCCGTTCGCGCTGCACCCGCAGAGCATCGCCGCCGCCGCGGCCGGACTGCTCGTGCTCGGCCTGGTCGGCGCGGCAGCCGCCGTCGTCCGCCTCACCTCCATCGACCCGGCGACCGCCCTGGGAGGCAACCGATGAGCAGCCGGACCACAGCGTCCCCCTCGACGACGGGCACCGCGCCGGCCGACCTCGGCCTGGTCATGCGCGGCGTCCACCTGCGGCACGGCGACGGCGCGGAGACCGTGCACGCGCTCGACAACGTGGACCTGACCGTCGCGCCGGGTGAGCTGGCCGCGATCGTCGGGCCGTCCGGCGCGGGCAAGTCCAGCCTGCTCGCCGTCGCCGGCGGGCTGGCCCGCCCCGATCAGGGCGCCGTCACAGTGGCCGGCCACGACATGACCGTGTCCAGCCGCCGGGCGCGCACCGAGCTTCGCCGCCGGCACGTCGGGTTCGTGTTCCAGTCGGGCAACCTGCTGCCCGCGCTGACCGCTGCCGACCAGCTGCGCCTGCCGCTGCGACTGGGCGGGCGGCGGGACCGCGCCGGACGCGACCCGCTGGAGATGCTCGCGCACGTCGGCCTGGCCGGTAAGGCCGACCGCCGGCCGCACCAGCTCTCCGGCGGCGAGCGCCAGCGCGTCGGCATCGCCCGGGCGCTGATGACACAGCCGTCCGTGCTGCTGGTGGACGAACCGACAGCGGCGCTGGACCGGGCCCGCAGCCACGACATCGTCCAGCTGCTCGCCCAGGAGGCACGGGAGCGGTCGGTGGCGGTGGTCATGGTCACTCACGATCACGACGTGCTGCAGTACTGTGACACCGTCTACGAGATGATCGACGGCAAGCTCGCCACGAGCAGCTGACCGCGACGGCAGGGCGCGACGCGGACCCGGTGCGCGCACCGGAGACTTGGAGGTTGGCGTGCCGAAGATCCAGGCCTCAACCGTCGCCGAGCACCGGGCCGCCCAGCGGGCGGCGCTGCTCGACGCCGCCCGCGCCCTGCTCTCGCAACACCCGGACCAGATCCCCAGCCTCGCCGACGTGGCGCGGCACGCCGGCCTGGCCCGGTCCAGCGCGTACTCCTACTTCAAGTCACGCACCGACATGTTCGACGTGCTCGTCGCCGACACCTTTCCGCGGTGGTCGGCCTTCGTCGAGAACCGGATGGCCGAGGCCCGCACGCCCGGGTCGCGGATCCTGGCGTACGTCGAGGCCAACCTGCAACTGGTTGCCCGGGGCGACCACGCGCTGGCCCGGGCGATGGCGACAGTCGGCAACAGCGAGGTGCTCGCGACCTCCAGCCGCCTCCTGCACGACAGCCTCGAGGCGCCGCTGCGCGCCGCTCTCGCCGACCACGGGGCGAGCGACCCGAACCGGATGGCCGAGGTCATC
Source organism: Micromonospora sp. HB375 (assembly GCF_017872985.1). Classification (NCBI taxonomy): domain Bacteria; kingdom Bacillati; phylum Actinomycetota; class Actinomycetes; order Micromonosporales; family Micromonosporaceae; genus Micromonospora; species Micromonospora sp. HB375. The sequence goes on from NZ_JAGGJO010000001.1 coordinate 4,245,564, forward strand.
CAGTCGATCGTCTACGCCCTCAGCCGCATGATCGAGAACGGCCTCGACCTTCCCTCGGCCACCGGCCTCGCCCGCGAGCTGCTCACGCCGTACGTGCGCCCCGCCGCTGCCTGACCCCCGCCACCGCCGGCACGTCCCACCCGGCCGCCTCGCGGCGAGCGTCCCTCCGAACCGGACAGTGCCGACCCGGCCGACCGAACGATCGAAACGGACCGCCGGGCGGTCGCCGGGCGGCGGCACTGTCATCTCCCGTGGCCGCCCGAACGATCGAGCCACGAATCGACGAACCTTGCCCGCTTGCGTTCCGCCTAGTGGAACAGCAGGTCAGAGGCAGTACGGTTCGGTAAGTTACCGATCAGTAGCCTGTTGACGGAGACCGGCGTCACCCCTACCGTTCCACTCAATCGAACGGCGTACGGTTCAACCGAACGCTCTCGGCCATGCCGAGTGCGGCCCGAAACAGGAAGTCCGAGGCATGCCTGACGACAAGCTTCTCGCTCTTCTCTCCCCCACCCGGCTCGGTCGTCTCACACTGCGGAACCGGGTCTTCGTCCCCGGTCACACCACCAACTTCGGACTGAACAACGTGCCCACCGGGCGCCACGTGGCCTATCACGCGGAGCGCGCCCGGGGCGGCGTCGGCCTGATCATCACCGAGGCGATCCGCGTGCACCCCACGAGCGCGGGCCGCAGCATCAGCCTCGGCAGCTTCGACGACTCGTCGATCCCGGCGTACGCGGCGGTGACCGAGGCCGTGCACGAGCACGGCGCACGCATCTTCGCCCAGATCATGCACGCCGGCCGGCAGGCGAACGGGGACGCGACCCGCACCGCCGCCTGGTCCTCGTCACCGGTGCCGTGGGCGGCCGGCTCACACGTGCCACACGCGATGGGACGCCGGGACATCGCCGTCGTCGTCGAGGCGTTCGCCGCCGCCGCCCGGCGGATGCGTGATGCCGGCTTCGACGGCCTGGAGGTGCACGCCGGCCACGGCCACCTGCTGCAGCAGTTCCTCTCGCCGCACACCAACACCCGCGCCGACTCCTACGGCGGCAGCCTAGACAACCGGATGCGGCTGACCCGTGAGGTGCTCACCGCGGTGCTGGCCGCCGCGCCGGACCTGCCCGTCGGACTGCGGGTCAGCGCCGACGAGTTCCTGCCCGGCGGTCTCGACCCGGCCGCGGTGCTGGAGATCGTCGGCAAGCTGCGCGCCGACTTCCCGCTCGCCTACGTGCACGTCAGCCACTCCGCCTACCACGGCAGCTGGTCGCTCGCGACGCAGATGGCGGACATGAGCTTCGGCCACGCCCCGTTCCGGCACCACGCGGCGCTGTTCAAGCAGGAGTTCCCGGACCTGCCGGTGCTCGCGGTGTGCCGGCTGGACAGCCTGCCGGAGGCCGCCGAGCTCGTCGCCGCCGGCGAGGCCGACCTGGTCGGCCTGGCCCGCCCGCACATCGCCGACCCGCACCTGGTCCGCAAGGCCGAGCAGGGCCGCCAGCACGAGGTACGCGCCTGCCTCGCCTGCAACCAGGGCTGCATCGGCCGGCTGGAGACCAGCCTGCCGATCTCCTGCGTGGTCAACCCGGAGGTCGGCGCCGAGCGGGAATGGGCGCAGGCCTGGCCGGAGCTGCCCGGACCGTCCGGCGCGCGGAAGGTCCTCGTCGTCGGTGGCGGCCCGGCCGGCCTGGAGGCCGCCCTCTCCGCCCACCGGGCCGGGCACCAGGTGTCGGTGGTCGAGGCGCGCGGGCACCTCGGCGGGCAGGTGGAACTGGCCGCGCGCGTACCCGGACGGGAACGGCTCGGCCTGCTCACCCGCGACCTGGCCCGCGACGTCGAGGCCGCCGGCATCCCGGTACGCCTCGACCACCGCATCGGCGTCGAGGACGTGCTGGCCGGCGGCTACCAGGACGTCGTCCTGGCCACCGGCTCCCGGCCCACCCGGCGGGAGCTGCCCGGCGGCCCGCCGGTGATCGACATCTGGCAGGCCGTCGACGCGCTGACCGACCCCGACTTCCGGCCGACCGGCGCCGTCGTCGTGCTCGACGACGAGGGCACCTGGGCTGCCGCCTCGGTGGCCGAAGGGCTGGCCCGGCGCGGCGCCCGCGTCCACCTGGTCTCCCCCACCGCCTCGGTGAGCGCCAAGATCACCACGTACTCGCGGCTGGCGCTGCTCAAGCGCTTCGCGGACCTGGGAATCGCGGTGCACCCGATGCGCACGGCGCGCCCGGCGGGCGCCGACGCGGTCGCCCTGGGCGGTCCGCTCGCCGGCGCCGACACCCTCGTCGAGGGCGTCACCACAGTCGTCGACGCCGGCTCGCCGCAGGCCGCCGACGAGTTGTACCGGCAGCTCGACGCGCTGCCCGACGGTCCCCGGATCCACGTCGTCGGCGACGCGAACGCCCCCCGCACGGCCTTCGAGGCCGTCTACGAGGGACGCATGGCGGGAGCGTTCCTCGGCCGCTACGACACCGCGTCCGCAGATCGCGTGCGGTACGCCCACTGACCCGTCCATCCCGGTCGCGGCCCGCCGCGGACCGGTCCTCCCCCACCTGAAGAGGAGACACGCATGCTGGACATCGAGGAGCGCCTCACCCTGGATGAGCGTTCCGCCGTGGACTTCGTCCTCGGCCTGCGCAAGCGCTGGGCGGACACCGTCTACCCGGCGCTGCGCGAGGAGTACGGCGCCACCGGCGCGGCGGCCACCACGGTCGGCGACGCGAGCCAGGTGCTGCGCGGCCTTCCGCTCTACCCGTGGTTCAGCCACCTGGAGCGGGTGCAGCAGAAGATGCTGTGGAAGGTCGCCGGCGACGCGGTGCTCAGCCGCCGCGAGGAGCTGACCGACCAGCTGACGTCGGTGCCCGAGCAGCCGAAGGGCTCGCTGGAGCTGAACCCAGACCTGGAACTGCCCGACTGGTACACCGACTACGACATCCACATCCAGCCCGGCAGCTTCTTCTCCGACGACATGTCGGCCTACGTGTACGAGTTCGGGGCGCGCATCGTCATGCTGCGCGACAACGACGGCTACAAGTTCCACACGCTGTTCGCCAAGACCGCCCTGCCCGAGCTGCCCGCGGCGACCCGGATCGTCGACATCGGATGCGGCTTCGGCAAGAGCACCCGGCCGCTGCCCGCGAAGTACCCGACCGCGCAGGTGATCGGCGTGGACCTGGCCGCGCCGGGTCTACGGCTGGCCCACGCCGAGGCCGAGGCGACCGGACTGGCGATCGACTACCGGCAGGCCGACGGCCGGGCCACCGGCATCGAGTCGGGCAGCTGCGACGTGGTCACCGGCACGATGGTGCTGCACGAGATGCCGGCCACCGCGATCCGGGAAACGATCGTGGAGGCGGCGCGCCTGCTCAAGCCGGGCGGCTCGCTGCGCTTCCTGGAGTTCATGCTCACCGGCGACCCGCTGCGCGACGCCACCGTCTACGAGCACGCCGAGCGCAACAACGAGCCGTTCTTCCACGACCTGTTCGGCTCGGACCTGATCGAGGTCTGCGCCGAGGCGGGCCTGACCGACGTGTCGTGGACCCCGTTCGACGAGCGCCGCAACGGCGTCCAGCCGCAGGGCTGGGGCGACCGTCCCGAGTGGCACTTCCCCTGGGCCGTACTGGCCGCGACCAAGCCGGAGGCGTGATGAGCACCGAGTTCGACTACTTCGGAGACCCCAAGGTCGGCAAGCTGCTCGACCTGGTGCTGCAGCTCTCCACCGAGCTGCACGTGACCCGGCAGCGGGTACGTGTGGTCGAGGCGCTGCTGACCCGTTCCGGCGTGCTGACCGAGGGCGCCGTCGACGGGTTCGCCTCCACCGAGGAGGAGCAGCAGGTCCTCGACCGCGAGCGGGACGCGCTGCTGGCCCGCCTGATGCGCATCCTCACCGAGCACGGCCCCGCGGAGCACCCGCTGCGGGACCAGTGGGAGGCGGCGCTGAGCGAGAAGACCGGCTGATGAGCGCACCGGACGCGCCCGGGCTGATCGACAGCTACCTGCAGCTGTGTGAGGACCGCCGGCTCGACGAGGCCGGCGCGTTCCTCGCGCCGCAGGCCCGGCTGGTCTTCCCGGGCGGCCGGGAGTACTCCTCGCTGCGGGAGATGGCGGCCGCCTCGACCGGGACCTACCGGTGGGTGCGCAAGCACCGGGACCGCTACCTGGTGGGTGACGACAACGGGCGGGTCACCGTGACCTCGCTCGGGCGGCTGTACGGGGAGTGGCTCGACGGCACGCCGTTCGAGGACATCCGCTACGCGGACGTGTTCGTGCTCGACGGCGCGCTGATCGTCGAGCAGCACGTCTACAACGACCTGGCACTGGTCGCGTCGCTGCGCGACGCCTGAGGGCACTGGGGCGTCGCCGCGCGACGCCTGACGGCAACTGTCGCGTCGCGCCGCGACGCCTGATACCCCGCCTCCGCCGCCACGGCGGCGGAGGCGGTCTCCCCCGACTCACGACGAGGTGTGTGCATATGAAACGGAAGTGGGCACTGCTCCCGGCGGCGCTGGCCGCCACGCTGGTTCTCTCCGCCTGCGGCGGCGGCTCCGACGACGAGGCCGGCGGCGAGGGCAAGGAGGCGAAGCTGACCATGGCCATCGCCTCGGCCGTGATCGGCCCGAAGGAGGAGGTGGCCGTCTACGCGGTCGCCAAGGAACTCGGCTACTTCGCCGAGGAGAAGCTGACCGTCGAGACGATCAACGCCGACGGCTCGGTCGCCGCCCTCCAGGCGGTCGCCTCCGGCAGCGGCGACATCACCCCGGCCGACGCCGGCTCGGCGCTCGGCGCGGTGGAGAAGAACGTGCCGATCAAGGCCATCGGCGGCCTGGTGCAGAACTGGCCGTGGGTGATGGCGGTGAAGCCGGACTCCCCGATCACCGGCGGCGCGGACCTGCGCGGCAAGAAGATCGGCGTGATCAGCCTTGCCTCCGGCTCGGCCCCGTACGCCCGCGCCTACGTCAAGGCCGCCGGCCTGGACCCGGCCAAGGACGTCGAGCTGCTGCCGGTGGGCGTCGGCGCGCAGGCCGCCGCCGCGCTCAACGACGGCAAGGTCGACATGCTGGCGCTCTACACCCAGGCGTACGCGGTCATCGAGAACGCCGGCACCCAGCTGAAGTACCTGACCAACCCGGACGTGTTCACCGGCATCCGGTCGCTCACCTTCAGCGTCGGCGCCCGTGACTTCGACGCCAAGAAGGACTCGTACGAGCGGTTCCTGCGCGCGGCGTACAAGGCGATGCTCTTCTCGGCCAAGAACCCCGAGGCCGCCATGAAGATCGGCTACAAGGTCTTCCCGCAGATCCTCGCCGGCAAGTCCGCCGACGAGCGGCTCAAGGCGGACACCGAGAGCCTCGCCGCGTGGCTGAAGACGGCCACGCCGGCCAGCGGCGAGCCGGAGCAGTTCGGTGACTGGGGCGCGATCAGCGACGACGAGTGGGCGAAGACCCAGGCGTACACCAAGGAGGCCGGCCAGATCTCCGGTGACGTCGACCTGAAGAAGCTCTGGGACCCGAGCCTGCTCTCCGGCGCGAACAACTTCGACAAGGCCGCGGTGCTCAGCAAGGCCGCGAACTACACCGCCTAGCAGCGGACAGCGGAAGGGATTTCGATGGCCATCAAGGCGACGGCCCGCCGGGCGCAGACGCAGGCTCCGGCATCGGTGTCGGAAGACTCCTGGATCGAGATCGACGGGCTGGACAAGGAGTACCGGCCCTGGAAGTCGGCACCGACCCTGGCGTTGAGCGACATCAACCTGACGGTACGTCGCGGCGAGTTCATCTCGGTCGTGGGACCGTCCGGGTGCGGCAAGACCACTTTGCTGAAGATCCTCGCCGGGCTCAGCCCGAAGACCGGCGGCGCGGTACGGATCGCCGGGCGGGACGTGACGAAGCCCCTTCCCGAGGTCGGGATGGTGTTCCAGGCACCGACGCTGCTGCCCTGGCGCACCATCTTCGACAACGTGATGGTGCCGGCGGAGATCCAGCGACTGGATCCCCGCCGGCACCGGGAACGCGCGCAGCAACTGCTCGAGATGGTCGGTCTCAACGGCTTCGAGCAGAAGTACCCGCACGAGCTCAGCGGCGGTATGCAGCAGCGGGCCGGCATCTGCCGGGCGCTCGTGCACGACCCGGCGGTGCTGCTGATGGACGAGCCGTTCGGCGCGCTCGACGCGATGACCCGCGAGTACATGAACGTGGAGCTGCTGCGGATCTGGCAGGAGAGCAACCAGACGATCGTGCTGGTCACGCACTCCATCCCGGAGGCGGTCTTCCTCTCCGACCGGGTGGTGGTGCTCAGCCCCCGGCCGGGCCGGATCGCCGAGGTCATGGACATCGACCTGGAACGGCCGCGTGAGCTCGGCATCATGTCGTCCGACCGGGCCGGGGTCTATGTGGAACGGATCCGCCGACACTTCAACGCCGCCGGCGTAATCGACTGACGAGGGACAGCCATGGCAACAAGCAACCTGGTCCGCAAGCCGGCCCAGCCACCGGCGCCGTCCGCCCGGCCCGCCCGGCGCAAGTTCGACCTGCGGGAGAAGCCCCAGCTCTGGCTGGTCCCGACGGTCTTCGTCGTGGTCGTGCTGGCCTGGGAGTACGGCGTCCAGCTCCTCGGCGTGGACGAGTACGTCCTGCCGCTGCCGTCGAGCGTGGTCGAGTCGCTGTGGCAGCAGCTCGGCGACGACCAGTTCTGGGGTCACTTCTGGGTGACCACGCAGGAGGCGCTGCTCGGGTTCGTGATCGGCGTCGGCGCCGCCCTGGTGCTCGGCACGTTCATCTCCCAGATCAAGATCGTCGAAGCCACGCTGATGCCGTACATCGTGGCCTTCCAGACCGTGCCCAAGGTCGCCCTGGCCCCGCTGTTCGTGGTCTGGTTCGGTTTCGGCCTGACCAGCAAGGTGGTCATGGCCGCGGTGATCTCGTTCTTCCCGATGCTGGTGAACGTCATCGAGGGTCTGCGCGCGGCCGACGCCGACAAGATCCAGATGCTGACGGTGTTCGGCGCGAGCAAGGCGCAGATCTTCCGGATGGTGCGGCTGCCCAGCGCGCTGCCGTTCATCTTCGCCGGCCTGGACATCGGCATCGTCTTCGCCATCCTCGGCGCGGTGGTCGGCGAGTTCATCGGCGCCAAGGAGGGCCTGGGCTACCTGCTGCTGCAGACCAACTACAACTTCGACATCGCCGGCATGTTCGCCGTGCTGGTGGTGCTGTCGCTGATGGGTCTGGTGGCGCACTTCGTGATCCGGCTGCTGCAGAAGCGGCTGGCCTTCTGGGCCGAGGACACGAAGGTGATCGGCGCGTGACGGCAGTGGACGGGACCGCCGTCACGTGTTGGGGGCACCGGTCGGGCGTGCGCAACGCCCGCCCGGCCGGTGGCCGGACCGGAAAGGCAGGACACGCGACATGAACACCGACCCGAACCGGTTCGACGGCCGGGTGGCAGTGGTGACCGGGGCGGCCCGCGGCATCGGGGCCCGCATCGCGGCGACGCTCGCGCAGCGCGGGGCCACCGTGGCCCAGGCCGACCTGCTCGACGACTGGAGCGAGGCCGAGCTGTCCGGCGGCGCGCACACCCGGCACCGGGTCGACGTCCGGTCGGCCGGCTCCTGCGCCGCGCTGGTGGACGAGGTCCTCGACTCCCACGGCCGCCTGGACCTGCTGGTGAACAACGCCGGGATCGTCCGGCGCGGGCCGGCGGCCACGATGTCCGAGCAGGACTTCACCGACGTCCTGGACGTCAACCTCACCGGCACGTTCCGGATGTGCCAGGCCGCGTACCCGGCGCTGCGGCAGACGAGCGGCGCGGTGGTGAACATCGGCTCCACGAACGGGCACATCGCGGTGCTGAACACGCTCGGCTACTGCGTGAGCAAGGCCGGCGTGATGCACATGGCGCGCGTGCTGGCCCTGGAGTGGGCGCCCGACCGGATCCGGGTCAACGCCGTCGGACCGACCATCGTGCCCACCGACATGACCTCCGACGTACGTGGCGACGAGGCGTACCTCGCGGACAAGATGGCGAGCATCCCGCTGGGCCGGATGGCGCAGCCGCAGGACGTCGCCAACGCGGTCGCCTACCTGCTGAGCGACGCCGCCGCCATGACCACCGGCCAGACGATCTTCGTCGACGGCGGCGTCACCATCCACTGACTTCCCCTCTCCGACCCCTTCTGTGAGGACCACCATGCCCAAACCGGATACCGCGGCCGCGCTGGCGGCCGTCGACGCCCACTTCGACGAGTTCGTCGAGGAGCTCCAGCAGCTGTGCCGCATCCGCAGCCGCCGCCAGGAGCCGGAGCAGATGGAGGCCACCGCCGAGTTCATCGCCGGATCGGTCCGCCGCTGGGGCGGCGAGGCCGAGATCATCCCGTGGGAGCAGTCGTACCCGTACGTGCTGGCCGAGGTGGCCGGCGAGGGCGACAAGGCGCTGCTGCACTTCACGCACTACGACGTGGAGGTCGAGCCGGCCGGTGACGACGCCGACTGGATCAGCCCGCCCTACGCGGCGGAGATCCACGACGGCCGGCTCTACGCCCGGGGCGTGGCCGACGACAAGGGCGTCATCATGTCCCGCATCCACGCGGCGGCGGCCTGGAAGCTCGCCGGGCTCACCCCGCCGGTGACCAACCGGATCATCTTCGAGGGCAAGAAGTGGCTGCACAGCCCGGGTCTGGGCTCGTTCGTGCAGGCGCACGCCGACCGGCTCGCCAGCGACGCGGCGCTGTGGGAGAACTCCTGGCTCGACGGCGAGGACCGGCTGCTGCTCAAGCTGGCCGAGAAGGGCGTGCTCTACCTGCGCCTCACCGCGCAGACCCTGCCGCGTGACCTGACCAGCCAGAACACCGCGCTGCTGCCGGCCGCCACGGCGCGCCTGGCCGCCGCCCTGGCGCAGCTGCAGCGGCCCGACGGCACCGTGACGATCCCCGGCTTCGCCGACGACGCACGGCCGCCGACGGACGAGGAGCGGGCGCTGCTGGAGAAGGTGGCGTTCGACGGGGACTTCCTGCGCAAGCGGGCCCAGGTCGAGCGGTTCACCGGCGACCTGGACGACCAGGCCGCGGCGGTGGCCATCCGGACCGTGCCGACGCTGACCGTGGCCGGCATCGCCGGTGGCGACATGCGTGACGACGTGACGCTGGGCATCCCGTCGACGGCGTCGGCGAAGCTGGAGATCCGGCTGGTGCCGGGCCAGGACCCGGAGCGCGTCCTCGGGTGCGTGCGCGACCACCTGGCCGCGACCGGCTTCGGTGACCTGCGCATCGAGGTGATGGCGACCAGCCGGCCCAACCTCACCGACCACCGGGACCCGTTCGTCGCGCTCGTCGCGGACGCGGCCCGCCGGGTGTACGGGACCGAGCCGGTGATCGAGCCGTACACGCAGTGGATCGGCAACCAGGGCGTGATCGCCGACCGGCCCATCGTCGGCGTCGGCGTCTCTCGGGCCGACTCCGGTGTGGACGGCCCGAACGAGAACATCCGGCTGGACGACTACAAGGCCGGCATCAAGCACGTCATCGAGGTCATGGCGGCGCTGGCGGTGGCCGAGTGACCCGGGCCCGCGGCGTGGCCCGCCGCGCCTACGTCGACGTGCCGTGGGGTCAGGTGCACTACCGGCACGGCGGCGACGCCGACGCCCCGGTGCTGCTGATCCTGCACCAGTCCCCGCTCTCCTCGGCCACCTACGACGCGGTCATCGAGCCGCTGGCCCGCCGCGGACTGCGGGTGATCGCCCCGGACACGCCGGGCTTCGGGATGTCCGACGCCCCGCCGCGCCCGTGGTCCATCCCCGAGTACGCGGCCGGCGTGTGGCAGTTCGCCGACGCCCTCGGGCTGTCCAAGGTGCACCTGCTCGGGCAGCACACCGGCGCGATCGTCGGCGCGCAGGCGCTGATGTCGGCGCCGGAGCGGGTGCACCGGCTGATCCTGCAGGGCATCCCGCTCTACGACGAGCAGGAGCGGGCGGAGAAGAAGCGGTCGTACGCGCCCGGCTACTCCCCGGACCGCGACGGCGGGCACCTGAAGGTGATCTGGGACCGGGTGTACGGCCTGTACCCGGCGCTGACCCCGGAGGAGGCGAACCGCCAGGTCACCGAGTACCTGCTGACCGGCCCGGACTACGCCACCGCGTACCGGGCGGTGTTCGACCACCACGTCGACACGGCCGCCCTGGACGCGCTGCCCATCGTGCTGCTGCACGGCGCCGACGACCTGCTGGACCGGATGACGCCGCAGGTGCGGGCCGCGCTGCCCAGCGCCGAGCTGGTCACCATCCCCGGCGGCACCGACTTCGTGGCCGACGAGCAGCCGGAGGCGTTCGCCGACGCGGTCGCCGCGCAGGTGCACGCGGACCTGGGAACGGAGGTGCCGGCATGAACGTCGGCACCCCGGCGTCCGAGGCGAAGGTCGTACCGGCGAACACCGTCTACACCGCGAAGGTGGAGGTGTCCGGCGGCCGGGGCGGAAGCGCCCGGTCGCTGACCGGGTCGCTGCGGGTCGACCTGACCCGTCCCGCCCAGCGGGGCCCGGACGCGCCCGGCACCGACCCGGAGGAGCTGTTCGCCGCCGGCTACGCCGCGTGCTTCGACAGCGCGCTCGCCGTCGCCGCCCGCCAGGCCGGCGTCAAGCCCGGCCCGACGACTGTCACCGCCTCGGTCTCCCTCGGGCAGACCGACGACGGCCGGTACGCGATCGCCGTGGTGCTGGACGTGTCCGCGCCGCAGTGCCCGCAGGCCGACCTGGAGCGCGCGGTGGAGCTGGCCGACCGGATGTGTCCGTACTCGAACGCCCTCCGGGGCAACACCGCGGTGGCGATCCGGGTAAATGGACACCGCTGACCTGACCCGGCCCGCGGCGGCCCGCCACCCGGCGGATCCGCCGCGGCCCGCCGGCCCGATGGCCCTGGCCGTCGGGCTCGGCGCGGTCTACCTGATCTGGGGCTCGACCTACCTGGGCAACCGGGTGGCCCTGGACAGCATTCCGCCGCTGGTGGCCACCTCGGCCCGGTTCCTGGCCGCGGCGCTGTTGCTGTTCGCGGTGGCGGCGCTGTGGCGGGGACCGGCGGGGCTGCTGCTGCCCCGGCGGCAGTGGACCGGGGTGGGTGCCAGCGGGCTGCTGATGGTCGGCGCCGGCAGCGCGCTGCTGGCGCTGGGCCAGCTGTACGTGCCGACGGGTCTGACCTCGCTGCTGGTGGCCGGGATGCCGCTGTGGGTGCTGGTGCTGCGGCTGGTGGTCGGTCCGCGGCCGTCCCCGCTGGCGGCCGTGGGCGTACTCGGCGGTGTGGTCGGGCTGGCGCTGCTGTTCGCGGTGCCGACGCAGGGGTGGCACCTCGGCGGGATGCTGCTGGTGGTGCTCTCCACGATGGTGTGGGCGCTGGGCTCGACGCTGTCGCAGCGGCTGCGCATGCCGGCCGACCACCTGGTCGGCACCGGTTGGCAGATGCTCGTGGGCGGTCTCGCGGTGGCGGTGGCCAGCGTGGTCAGCGGTGAGCTGAGCGGGTTCCGCCTGGCCGACGTGACGGGCCGGTCCTGGCTGGCGTGGACCTACCTGATGCTCGTGTCCACGGTGGTCGGCTTCAGCGTCTACACGTGGCTGCTGCGCAACGCGCCGATCCAGCTCGCGTCCACCTACGCGTACGTCAACCCGGTGGTGGCGGTCCTGCTCGGCATGATGGTGCTGGATGAGTCGTTGTCCGGACGTCAGGTGCTCGCCGGCGCCGTGGTGCTCGCCTCGGTGGCACTGGTGATCGCGCGGGAGCGACCCCGGCAGCCGGACGGCCTGCCGCCCGGGAAGACTCCGGTCGCGCCCGCCTGAGGCCCGGCGATCCCGCCCTACGTCGACAGTGGAGGAGAGAAGATGATCACCACAGCGGTTGTCGAGAGCGCCACCGCCGGCCGGACCCGCTCCGGCCTCGGACGCGCCCTCGACATCGTCAACATCATCGCCGAACGGGCGCCGGAGACCCTCGGCGTGTCGACGATCGCGCGGGAGCTGGGACTGCCCAAGGCGGTCGCGCACCGGATCCTCAAGGAACTGGTGGCCGACAGCTTCCTCACCTTCAACGAGGAGACCAAGCGGTACCGGCTGGGCAGCGGCGCGCTGGCGGTGGGACTGGCCGCGCTGCGCGCGCTGGACGTGCCGGACATCGCCCGCCGGTACCTGGTCCGGCTGGTGCGCGACAGCGGCGAGACCGCGACGCTGTCGGTGCGGCAGGGCTGGACCCGCGTCTACATCGACCAGGTGCTCTCGCCGCACGAGGTACGCATGTCGGTGTCCCTGGGCACCAGCCACGCGCTGCACTCCGGGTCGTCGTCGAAGGCGATCCTCGCGGCGCTGCCGGACGCGGAGATCGAGGACTACCTCGACCACCACCCGCTGGACGCGGTCACCTCGGCCACCATCACCTCCACCGCGAAGCTGCGGTCCGAGCTGGGCCGGGTCCGCCGCCAGGGGTACGCGGTGAGCATGGGCGAGCGGCAGAACGGCGCGGGCAGCGTGGCCGCGCCGGTGCGCTACGCGACCGGGCAGGTGTTCGGCTCGATCTCGCTGTGCGGGCCGCAGAACCGGTTCACCCCGGAGGTCTGCGCCGCGCACGGCGCGCTGGTCGCCGCGGCGGCGGCGGAGATATCCGCCGAACTGGGTTTCCGGCCGCCGGCGCAACGTGCCGCCGGACGGACGGGTCAGGAACAGAACTGGGGAGGTGGAACAGGTGAGTGACGGACCCCTGACGGGCCTGCGCGTGCTGGACGTCTCGACGATCCTCGCCGGACCGCTGTGCTGTCAGATCCTCGGCGACTACGGCGCCGACGTGGTGAAGATCGAGCACCCGACCATGGGTGACAGCATGCGCGGCCACGGCAAGACCAAGGACGGCCATCCCCTGTGGTGGAAGGAGATCTCCCGCAACAAGCGGCTGATCGGGCTGAACCTGTCCGCGCCGGACGGCGCGGCGCTGCTGCTGCGGCTGGCCGAGCGGGCCGACGTGCTGGTGGAGAACTTCCGCCCGGGCACGCTGGAGCGCTGGGGCATCGGCCCGGAGGAGCTGCACCGGGTCAACCCCGGCCTGGTGATCGCCCGGATCACCGGCTTCGGGCAGACCGGCCCGTACGCCTCCCGGGCCGGGTTCGGCACGCTGGCCGAGGCGATGAGCGGGTTCGCCCACCTGACCGGCACGGCGGACGGCCCGCCGACGCTGCCGGCGTTCGGGCTGGCCGACAGCATCTGCGGCATCGCCACCTCCTCGGCGGTGATGATGGCGCTGTGGCACCGGGAGCGTTCCGGCGGCCGGGGCCAGGTGATCGACATGAGCCTGCTGGAGCCGATCATGACCGCCGTCGGCCCGGGTCCCACCGTCTACGACCAGCTCGGCGTGGTGGAGCAGCGGCAGGGCAACCGGTCGACGAACAACGCGCCCCGCAACACGTACCAGACCAAGGACGGGTCGTGGGTCGCCATCTCCACCAGCGCCCAGGCGATCGCCGAGCGGGTGCTGCGGCTGGTGGGCCACCCGGAGGTGATCGACGAGCCGTGGTTCCGTACCGGCGTCGGCCGGGTGGCGCACGCGGACCTGCTCGACGAGTACGTCGGGTCGTGGATCGGTGAGCGGACCCGCGACGAGGTGGCCGCGGCCTTCGCCGAGGCCGGCGCCGCCGTCGCACCGGTCTACAGCGCCAAGGACATCGTCGAGGACCCGCACGTGCAGGCCACCGAGATGATCACGAAGGTCGACGACCCGGACCTGGGCCCGATGCGGATGCACAACGTCATGTGGCGGATGTCGGAGACGCCGGGCCGGATCCGCTTCACCGGCCGCTCCCCCGGCGCCGACACCGACGCCCTGCTCGTCGAGGAGCTCGGCTGCGACCCGGCCGAGATCGCCGACCTGAAAGCCCGTGGCGTCGTCGCCTGACGACGCCGACAGCCGAAACGCGAGGAACCCCGTGGGCACCACTGCCAGAACCGCCGACCGCCTGCTCGACGCCGTGCAGGCCGGCGTCACGATCTACGACCTGGGCCGGCGGCTGACCGTCGGCATGCCGCAGTCACCGAACCACCCGGCGTTCGGGCTCACCCTGCCGCGCCGGCACGGCGACATGGTGCGCGCCGACGGCGGCTCCGCCGCCAACGACCTGCTGGTCATGGGCACACACGTGGGCACGCACGTCGACGCCCTCGCGCACGTGTCCCAGGACGGCCGGCTGCACGGCGGCGCCGACGCCGCCGCGGCGCAGGTCGGCGGCCGGTTCGACGAGCTGGGCGTGCACACCGTCGCGCCGATGGTCCGCCGCGGCGTGCTGCTGGACGTGCCCGCCACGCTGGGCCTGGAGGCCTGCGAGGCCGGCTACGAGATCACCCCCGCCGACCTGGACGCCACCGTGTCCCGGCAGGGCACGCCGGTGGGCGCGGGCGACGTGGTGCTCATCCGCAGCGGCTGGGGCCGGCTGTTCGACCACGAGGACCGCAACCAGTACATCGGCAAGGACTCCGGCGTACCGGGGGTCGGCGCGGACGGCGCCGGCTGGCTGGCGCAGCGGGGCGTGCACGCGGCCGGCGCGGACACCATCGCCTTCGAGTGCCTGCCGCCGGGCAAGGGCCACAGCACGCTGCCGGCGCACCGGATCCTGCTGGTGGAGCACGGCATCTACCTGATCGAGACGATGGCGCTGGAGGAGCTGGCCCGCGACGGGGTGCACGAGTTCACCTTCGTCATGGCCCCGCTGCCGCTGTACGGCGCCACCGGCTCCCCGGTGCGTCCGCTGGCGGTGGTCAGCCGTGGCTGAGCCGACCCTGGGCCGGCACCTGGCCGCCTTCGCCGCCGACACCTCCGCCGCGACGCTGCCCGACGAGGTGGTCGCCAGCGTCCGGGCCCGCGTGCTGGACGTGCTCGGGCTCTGCGTGGCGGCGCAGCCGCTGCCGACCAGCCAGGCCGCGCTGGCGTACGTCGCCGAGCAGGGCGGCCGTGGCCAGGCCACCGCCGTCGGCGTGGACGAGAAGGTCCCGGCCGCGCTGGCCGCGTTCGCCAACGGCGTGCTGGCGCACTCCCTCGACTACGACGACACGCACCTGCCGTCGGTGCTGCACCCCAGTGCCACGGTGGTGCCGGCCGCGCTCGCCGCCGCCGAGCTGTCCGGCGCCTCCGGGCAGGAGACGGTGGCCGCGATCGCGGTGGGCCTGGAGGCGTGCGTACGCCTCGGCATGGCCGGCTACGACCCGGCGGCCGGCAACTCGGTCTTCTTCGAGCACGGCCAGCACGCCACCTCGATCTGCGGCACGCTGGGCGGGGCGGTGGCCGCGGCCCGGCTGCTGAAGCTGGACGCGGGCGGCACGCTCGACGCGCTCGGGGTGTCCGCCTCGATGGCGGCCGGGCTGATCGAGTCCAACCGCAACGGCGGCACCGTCAAGCGGATCCACTGCGGCTGGGCGGCGCACGCGGCGGTCAGCGCCGCGCAGCTGGCCCGGCACGGCGTGACCGGCCCGCCGACCGTGCTGGAGGGGCGCTTCGGCTTCTTCCAGGCGTTCCTGCGCGGCGAGTTCGACGGCGACGAGATCGTCCGCGGGCTCGGCTCCGAGTGGGCGGTGCCCGGCATCTTCTTCAAGCCGTACCCGGCGAACCACTTCACCCACGCCGCCATCGACGCGGCGATCGCGCTGCGCGAGCGCGGGCTGCCGCTGGACGAGATCGAGTCGATCACGCTCGGCGTGCCCACGCCGACGGTGCGTACCATCGGCCAGCCGATCGAGCGCAAGCGCGCGCCGCAGACCGGCTACGAGGCGCAGTTCAGCGGCCCGTACGCGGTCGCCGCCGGCCTGATCGGCGGCGGCGGTCTGGGCGTGGAGCTGGCCGACTTCACCGACGCCCTGGCGCACGACCCGCAACGGCGGGCGCTGATGGCGCGGGTCGACGTGGTGGCCGACGAGCGGTGCGACGAGATCTTCCCGCACCAGTTCCCGGCGGTGCTGCGGATCGTCACCCGGGACGGACGCGAGTGGGTGCAGGAGGTCCTGGCCAACCGGGGCGGCCCGCAGCGTCCGCTCAGCGACGCCGAGCTGGCGGTGAAGTTCCGCACGAACGCCGCGTCCCTGCCCGAGGCCACCGCCGCCCGCATCGCCGACGAGGTCCACCGGCTCGACCAGGCCCCCGACGTCCACGGCCTGATGGGCCTGATCAACCGCCGCTGAACCGAGCACGAGGAGCAACACCATGAGCACCTACGACCTGCTGTTGACAAACGTCCGCGTGGTCCGGCACGACCGGCCCGAGCCCGAGCTGATGGACATCGGCGTCACCGACGGGCGGATCAGCCGCGTCGCGCCGCAGATCGACCGGGCGGAGGCCGCCCAGGTCGTCGACGGCGGCGGCCGGCTCGCCTTCCCCGGCGTGGTCGACGCGCACCAGCACTGGGGCATCTACAACCCGCTGAGCGAGGACGCCGTCTCGGAGAGCCGCGCCTCGGTGCAGGGCGGCGTCACCACGGCGCTGAACTACATGCGCACCGGGCAGTACTACCTCAACCGGGGCGGCCGGTACGCGGACTTCTTCCCCGAGGTCCTGGCCGCGACCGAGGGCCGCTCCTACATCGACTACGGCTTCCACCTGGCGCCGATGTCGCGGGAGCACATCGGCGAGGTGCCGTCGCTGGTGGAGGAGCACGGGGTCACCTCGTTCAAGATCTTCATGTTCTACGGCAGCCACGGCCTGCACGGCCGCTCCGCCGACCAGAACTCGTTCCTGATGATCCCGGAGGGCGAGCGGTACGACTACGCCCACTTCGAGTTCGTGATGCGGGGCGTCCAGGCGGCCCGGGAGCGTTTCCCCGAGCTGGCCGACGAGATCTCGCTGTCGCTGCACTGCGAGACCGCCGAGATCATGAGCGCGTACACCAAGCAGGTCGAGCAGGACGGCACGCTGCGCGGGCTGGAGGCGTACCACGCGTCGCGGCCGCCGCACTCCGAGGGACTGGCCGTGTCGATCGCGTCGTACCTGGCGCACGAGACCGGGCTGCCGAAGATCAACCTGCTGCACCTGACCTCGGAGAAGGCGGTCGACGCGGCGCTGCGGATGGCGCGGGCGTTCCCGCACATCGACTTCCGCCGCGAGGTGACCATCGGCCACCTGGTGGCCGACATCGACACCGCGCACGGCCTGGGCGGCAAGGTCAACCCGCCGCTGCGCCCGCGCGCCGACGTCGAGGCGCTCTGGGGGTACGTCCTGGACGGCAAGATCGACTGGGTGGTCAGCGACCACGCCTGCTGCAAGGACGAGGTCAAGTTCGGTGAGCCGCGCGACGACATCTTCGTCGCCAAGTCCGGCTTCGGCGGCGCCGAGTACCTGCTGCCCGGCCTGGTCACCGAGGGCAACCGGCGCGGCCTGTCCTACCAGCGGGTGGCGGAGCTGACCTCGTGGAACCCGGCCCAGCGCTTCGGCCTGCGCAACAAGGGCGCGATCGCGCAGGGGTACGACGCCGACATCTGCCTGGTCGACCCGAACTCGACCTGGACGGTGCGCGCGGAGGACTCCGAGTCGACGCAGGAGTACACGCCGTTCGAGGGCTTCGAGCTGACCGCCCGGGTCACCGACACCTTCGTGCGCGGGCAGCACGTGCTCGTCGACGGCAAGGTCACCGGCGAGCCGGCCGGCCGCTACCTCGCCCGCCCGCAGCGGTAGGGGGAACGACTGATGGCGGCGGTGGCGCGCAGTTACCTGTACGTGCCGGGCGACCGGGCGGACCTGCTGGACAAGGCGGCCGGGCGCGGCGCGGACGCGCTCGTGCTCGACCTGGAGGACGCGGTCACGCCGGCCCGCAAGGCGCACGCCCGGGAGACGGTCGCCGGGTACCTGGGCGCCGCCGCGCCGGCCGGCCCCGAGCTGTGGGTGCGGATCAACAGCGACCAGGTCGCGGCGGACGTCGAGGTGCTCTCGCCGGCGGCGGCCGGGGTCTGGGTGCCGAAGGCCGAGCCGGAGCTGCTCGCCGAGGTCGACGCCGCGCTGACCCGGGTGCAGCGGCGGATCGGCCCGGACGCCCCGGCGTTCCGGGTGGTGGCGCTGATCGAGACCGCCCGGGGCGTGCTCACCGCGCCGCGGGTGGCCGAGGCGCCACGGGTGCTGCGGCTCGGCCTCGGCGAGGCGGACCTCGCCGGTGAGCTGGGGTTGCAGCCGGGACCGGAGCGGGCGGAGTTCGCGCCGATCCGCTCCCAGGTCGTGGTCGCGTCGGCGGCGGCCGGCATCACCCCGCCGGTGGGACCGGTGGAGACGACGCTGCGCGACCCGGAACGGCTGGAGCTGACCACCCGGGCGCTGCTGCGGCAGGGCTTCCGGGCCCGCAGCGCCATCCACCCCGGGCAGATCGCGACGATCAACGAGGTGTTCACCCCCACCGAGGCCGAGGTGGCCTCGGCGCGGGCCGTGCTGGCGGCGCTGGAGCGGGCCGAACGCGGCGGCTCCGGGGTGGCCACCGACGCCGACGGGCGGCTGCTGGACCGGGCGGTGGTGCGGGCCGCCGCCGAGGTGGTACGCCGCGCCGAGGCGTCCACCGACTGAACCCGCGAGAAACGACCGGGCGGGGCGCCCCACCGCGCCCCGCCCGATCCGTTCCCGGCGCCCGGCCCGCTCAGACCACCGCGGGCTGGGCCTCGACGGCCATGGCGAGCGAACCGAGCAGCGCGGCGTCCTGCGCGAAGTCCGACAGCACGATCTCCGGCGGGTACGGCAGCGTGTGGGTGAGCCGTTCGGTCAGCAGCGCCCGCACCAGGTCGTTGCCGGCGACGCTGCCCACCAGCACGATCCGCTGCGGGTCGAGCACGAGGCAGCAGGTGACGAGGTGGCGGGCGAGTTCGTCGACGCGTCGGCGGAGCTGTTCGCGTACCTCGCCCGGCTGTTGCGCGGCCGCGCACAGACCGGCGGCCCGGCCGTCCACGCCCAGCCGCTGCGCCAGCTCGTCCAGGGCCCGGCCGGAGAACGTCGCCTCCAGCATCGGCTCCAGCCGGGGCGGCCAGCTGTGGTCGGTCAGCCCGTAGGCGATCTCCCCGGCGGCGCCGTGGCGGCCCGGCAGCACCTCGCCGTTGACGGTGACCGCCGCCGCGACGCCGGTCCCGAGTCCGACGACGAGTCCCGGGTCCGCGTCGCGCAGCGCCCCGAGCCGCAGCTCGGCGTGGGCGGCTGCCTTCAGGTCGTTCGTGACCCGCACGTGCGCCAGGTTCAGGTGGGCGCGGACCGCGTCGGCGAGCCGCAGCTGCTCCCAGCCGGGCACGTTCGGCGCCAGTTCGATGCCCTCGTCGTGGACCACGCCGGGCGAGGCGATGCCCGCCGCGACGAGCGTGCCGCCGGTCTGCTCGGCGAGTTCGCGGGCCCGGTCCAGCGCCCGGGTGAGGGCCTGCTGCGCGCCCTGCTCGGCATTGGTGGGCAGGCGCTCGGAGACGAGCAGCCGGCCGTCGGCGTCGCCCACGCCGATGGCCATCTTGGTGCCGCCGAAGTCGATGCCGAGCAGGCGCGGATTTGCCGGTCGTTCCATGGTGATGTCAGATCGCCCTTCGGGCCGTCGGTCCAGATCACGTGGTCGCCGCGACACGACGTCCGCGACCACGGCCAGCTGCGTCTGTCGCCCCGTCACGGGCCTACCCTCGCCGCGACCGCCTCGGCGAGAGCCGTGTCGGCACGGGTCAGCCGCTCGCGCAACGCCTGCGCCCGCTCCTGCACCGCGTCGAGCATTGTAGACAGTCGTCCGACCTGGTCCCGGACGGCCGCCTCGCCGGGGCCGTCGGCCTGGGCGCGGCGCAGCACGAGTTCGGGGCGGACCGCGGCGGCCAGCAGGTCCCGCACCGCGGCGTCGTCGAGCGTCAGACCCAGCTCGGCGGCGGTGGACCGGACCAGGTCCCCGGTCCAGGTGGCGGGCGCGCCGCCGCGTACCAGCCGGCCGAGCAGCGAGTGGGCGCCCCGGAACGGCACACCGTGGCGGGCCAGCGCGTCGGCCGCGGCGGTGGTGGTGGCGCCGGAGGCGACGATCTCCTCAGCGGACGGCGGGCGCAGCGGGTCCAGCTTCTCGATCAGGCCGCCGAGCAGCGAGAAGAACCGGTACGCCCGGTCGTCGCCGTCCCAGAGGCGGGCCTGCACGTCGGTGGTGGCGTTGTTGGAGTCCTCCCACCAGGCGGCGCCGACGTTGTTCAGCACGCTGGCCGCGTCGGCCGCCGCGGCGCCCGCCATCGAGACGAGGTGCTCCAGCACCACCGGGTTGCGCTTCTGCGGCATGATGCTGCTGCCCTGGGTGAACTCGCCGGGCGTGACCACCCAGCCCCAGCTCAGCCAGTCCATCAGCGTGCGGGCCAGCCGGGCCCCGGTGGCGAGCGCCTGCGCGTTGAGCGTGGCGACCCGGACCAGGTGGTCCGCGCCGGCCACCGCCTCGTACGAGTTGACGATCAGCTGGTCGAAGCCGAGCAGGTCGGCCAGCCGCCGGGGCGAGATGTCCAGGTCGGTGCCGGCGAACGCGCAGGAGCCCAGCGGCGAGCGGTTCATCTCGTCCAGCAGGTCGGCGTACGCGGCGGCCTCACCGGCAAGCGCCTCGGCGTAGCCGGCGAAGACGTGCCCGATGCTGGTCGGCTGGGCCGGGCGGCGGTGCGTGTAGCCGGTGACCACCACGTCGGCGTGCCGGTCCGCGCGGTCCAGCACGGTACGGCCGGTGGCCAGCAGCGCGTCGAGCACCTGGAGCAGCTGGTCGCGCAGCACCATCCGGAACACGCCGGCGTCGAGGTCGTTGCGGCTGCGCGCGAGCTGCACGCTGAGCTGCGACGGCTCGATGCCGGCCGCGGCGGCGAGCCGCTTCTCCAGCGTGTAGTAGACGTCCTCGACGCTGCCGTCGTACTCCAGTTCCTCGGGCCGGTCCCCGGTGAGGGTGACCAGGCCGCGCAGCATCGTGGCGGCGGCCTCGTCGGTGATCAGTCCCTGCTCGGCGAGCATGACGACGTGGGCCTTGCTGGCCGTGACCATCGCCGGGTAGAGGTGGGCGACGTGGTGGTCGAACACCACCCGGAGGTGGTGCTGTTGATAGACGGTCAGTGACGGGCTCATGGTGGCCTCCCGAGGTGGTGCGTTGTCGTGCGGCGTGCCGCGCGTGGTCATCCGGTCGTCTGGTCCGGCCCGTCGGCGCCGGGGGGCCCGGGCAGCGGCGCGGCGAGCCACGCCACGACCAGCTCGCGCAGGCGTGCGCCGGCGGTGGCGCGGATCCGGCCGCCGGCCTCCTCCCCGGCCAGCGAGACATGGCCCGACCAGCCCTGCCACGGGTCGGGCCGCGACTCCACGAGCACGTACGGGTACGGGGTGGGCAGTTTCGGCTTCGGCGGCAGGTCCGGCGCGGCGTCCAGGCGCACCGCGTCCGGGTCGAAGCCCAGCACCGCGGAGCTCTCGTACGCGCCGCCGTGCCCCCGGGCGGGCAGCTCACCGAACATCTCGGTGGTCTCGTCCGGGCCGACGAGCTGGAACCAGTTCACCAGCATCATGCTGGCCCGGTGCCGGCCGGAGACCCACTCCATCGCGGCGCGGACGGTGGACATGTTGGCGTCGTGCCCGTTGACCACGAGCACCCGGGGAAAGCCCGCCTCGACGATGCCGGCGAGCACGTCGGCGAGGTAGCCGACGGCGATCTCCGGTCGCAGCGCCACCGTGCCCGGCCACGGCCGGGTCTGGCCCGGGCAGGCGGCGTACGGCGTCGCCGGGAACAGCACCGCCCGGGCCGGCCCGGTGGCCAGTTCCCCGGCGAAGCCCTCGGCCAGGATCAGGTCGGTTCCGATCGGCAGGTGCGGGCCGTGCCACTCGACCGCGCCGACCGGCAGCACCGCCAGGTCGGCCGCCTCGGTCACGGCCGCGAACGCGTGCCCGGGCACCCGGGTGACCGGGAGCAGCCCTCCCCCGGTCCGCCACCGCTCGATCAGTTCGTCCACTGCTCGGCCCTCCGGGTCGCGGTCCGGCTGCTCTCCAGCCGACCGGAGAACCACATCACCACGAAGATGAGCAGCACCTGGAGCATGCCGTAGGCGGCCGCGGTGCCCAGCTCGAAGCTGTACATCCGGTTGTTGATGGCGACCGAGATCGGCACCGTCGACGAGGTGTAGATGAGCACCGAGGCGACGAACTCGCCGACGCCGTGCACGAACGCCAGCAGCGCGCCGGCGAGCACGCCGGGCAGCATCAGCCGCACGGTGATCGTGTAGAACGCGCGCAGCCAGGAGGCGCCGAGGTTACGGGCGGCGTCCTCCAGCGACGGGTCGATCAGCGCCAGCGTCGCGGAGCTGGACCGGAACACGATCGGCAGGAACCGCACGAAGTAGGCCAGCGGCAGGATCCAGAACGTGCCGACCAGCACCTGCCCGAAGCTGAACGCGTTGCCGGTGCTGAACGCCGAGATCAGGTTGATCGCGACGACCGTGCCGGGCAGCGCCCAGGCGATCATCACGGCCACGTCGAGCAGGCCGCGCCCGACGAACTTCAGCCGCCGCACCGCGTACGCGATGAGCACGCCGATCACCACACAGCCCACGACCGCGATCAGGCTCATCTGCACCGAGTTGAGGATCGGCTCGAACGCCTTGGGGTCGGTGAAGATGGTCACGAAGTTCTCGAACGTGTACGTCGGCGGCAGCACCTCGGTGGTCCAGGACCGGTCCTCGGAGAAGGCGACGAGCGCGATCGCGGCGACCGGGGCGAGCAGGACCAGCGTGGCCAGCACCGAGGCGAGCGGCGCGAGCCAGCGGCCGATCGGGTTGGTGATCTCCCGCCGGACCGCCGAGATGCCCTTGGACTGCGACTGGTAGTTGCGCCGTCCCTCGTACCAGCGCATCGCCAGCAGGAAGATGATCGAGACGATGCCGAGCACCGAGGCGTACGCCGAGGCCATCGGCAGGTCGCCGTTGGTGCGGTTGATGTAGATCTGCATCGTCATGGTCTGGCTGACGTTGAACAGCAGCGGCGCGGTGTACGACGCCAGCGACGTCATGAAGACCAGCAGCGACGCCGAGATCAGCGCGGGGGTGAGCATCGGCAGCAGGACCGTGCGCCACACCCGGAACCGGCCCGCGCCGAGGTTGTACGCCGCCTCCTCGACCGACGGGTCCATCCCGGCCAGCGCCGCGGAGGCGGCCAGGAAGAAGAACGGGTACATGGTGAACGTGTGCACCACGAGCACACCGGCGATGCCGTCGAAGGCCAGGACCGGCTTCTCGGTGCCGAGCAGCGCCTGCAGGCCGCGCGGCACGATGCCGATGTTGCTGTAGAGCAGCTGGAAGGACACGGCGCCGATCAGCGGCGGCAGGGCCGCCGGCACCAGGATGAACGCCTCGATGAGCCGCCGGCCGCGGAAGTGGAACCGCTTGAGCAGGAACGCCATCGCCACGCCGACGATGCCGCAGAGCAGCACGCTGGCGGCCGAGATGAACAGCGAGGTGAACAGCGACTCGCGGGCCACCCCGGAGGAGGAGAGGAACTGCAGGTAGTTGTCAGAGCCGTTGGCGCTGACGCTCTCGCGGAAGGTGGCGAACATCGGCTGGACGACGAAGCCCCAGAGCACCAGGACCAGCGGCAGCACCAGCAGGTACGGGAACCAGCGGGAATTGGCCCCGCCGGACAGACGCCGGCCGAGGGCCGCCGCCCAGGCGGGGGCGGTCCGGGTCGCAGCGGTCACGGCTTGACCACCCAGAGGCGCTCCGGTACGAGCCGCAGTCCCACCACGTCGCCGAGCTGCAGGCCGGCCGGCGCGTCGATCAGCGCCGCCATCACCTCGTTGCCGTCCACGTCGACGCTGATGTTGGTGGCCATGCCGGTGAACTCGACGTGGCTGATCCGGCCGCGCATGGCCGCCGTGTCGTCGTCGCCGCCGAGCGCGATGTGCTCGGGGCGCGCGGAGACGAGCGCGGTGTCGCCCGCGCCGAGCCCGTGCCCGGCGGGCGCGCCGACGTCGATGGTGGCGCCGCCGGGCAGGCGCACCGCGACGCTGTCGTCGGTCGCGCCGGTCACCGGCAGGCTCAGCACGTTGCTGCGCCCGATGAACCGGGCCACGAACGCGTTCGCGGGCTTGTAGTAGATCTCGTGCGGGGTGCCGACCTGCTGGACCCGGCCGGACTCCATGACGGCGATCCGGTCCGACATCGCCATCGCCTCGGCCTGGTCGTGCGTCACGTAGATCGAGGTGGTGCCGCTCTCCCGCTGGATGCGCCGGATCTCGGCGCGGGTCTCCTCGCGCAGCTTCGCGTCGAGGTTCGACAGCGGCTCGTCGAGCAGCATGGTGCGCGGGCGGATGACCAGGGCCCGCGCCAGCGCGACCCGCTGCTGCTGGCCGCCGGAGAGCGCGTCGATGCGCCGGTCGCCGTACCCGGCGAGGTGCACCTGTTCGAGCGCCTCGGTGACCCGGCGGGCCTGGTCGGCGCGGGAGACCCGGCGGACCTTGAGCCCGTACGCGACGTTCTGCGCCACAGTCATGTGCGGGAACAGCGCGTAGTTCTGGAACACCATGCCGGTGTCCCGCTTGTTCGGCGTCCAGTGGGTGACGTCGTCGTCGCCGAAGTGGATGTGACCGGAGGTCGGGAAGTAGAAGCCGGCCACCATGCGCAGCGTCGTCGTCTTGCCGCAGCCGCTCGGCCCGAGCAGCGTGAAGAACTCGCCGGCTCCGATGGTGACGGTGACGTCATCGACCGCCGCGGAATCGCTCGACTTGGCGAAGCGCTTACTGACCGCCGTCAGTCGGACATCGATCATTTCGTGGGTCCTTCCAGGACGAAGCCGGGCCGTGCCGCAGCACGGCCCGGTTCCGAGCGTCTTAGCCCTTGCCCTTGATCTGGGCGTTCCAGTGGGTGATCCAGGCGGTCTCGTTCTTGCCGATCACGTCCCAGTTGACGTCCATCGGCTTGAGGTCGAGCTTGGTCAGCCACTCGGGCTTCTCGGCGATCTCGACCGCGGGGATCTGGAAGTAGTCCTTGGCCAGGCTGGCCCGCAGCGAGTCGTCGAAGAGGAACTCGAGGAACTTCTTCGCGCCCTCGGTGTTGCCGCCCTTGACCGCGGCCACGCCGTCGACGAGCACCGGCGCGCCGGAGGCCGGCATGACATAGCCGAACGGCATCTTCTCGTTGGCCTGCAGCAGGATGTCCTGGAGGTTCCAGGCGCTGACCACGCCCTGCTCACGCGACATCTTCAGGTAGAGGTCGCTCGGGTTGGCGGCGTACTCGACGGTGTTGGCGTCGAGCTTGCGCAGCCAGTCGTAGCCGGGCTGCGGGTTCGACCCGTCGGGGGTGTAGCGCTGGATCATCGAGGCGTAGATCGAGCGCATGGTGCCGGAGGCGGCCACGTCCCGGATGATGATCTTGTCTTTCCACTTCGGGTCGACCAGGTCGTCCCAGTCCTTCGGCGCGGTCTCCGGGGTCAGCGCCTTGTTGTTGTACATGATGACCTCGGGCAGCAGGATCTCGCCGAACCAGCGGCCCTCGGCGTCCTTGTACCGCGCGTCGATCTTCGAGGCGAACGACGGCTGCCAGGACTCCAGCAGCCCCTCGGACGCGCCGGCGGCCAGCCCCTGCTGGGTGCCGCCCCACCAGACCGACGCCTGCGGGTTGGCCTTCTCGGCGCGGACCCGCTCGAGCACCTCCTGGGCGCCCATGTTGAGCACCTCGACCTTGCCCTTGTACTCGGGGTTCTTGGTCGTGAACTGCTCCACGACGTAGTCGGTGACCGACTTGTCGCGGGCGCTGTAGATGACGACCTTCTCGGCCGGCGCGGCGCCGGAGGAGCCGGTGTCCTTGTCGTCGTCACTGCTGCCGCACGCGCTGACGGCCAGCAGCGCGCTGAACGCGACGGCCAGGGCCAAACGACGTTTCATTGGTACCTCCATTTTGCGGGGGAACTATCGGGAGCGGAGAAAGACGGTGTGCGGTGCCGGCCCGGGGACGCCGGCGGGTTCGCCGGCTCCCCGGGCTCGGGGTCGAAGGTCCGCGGGTCGCGCCCGGACCGGGGCGCGCCGCATCGCGCCGCGACCTGTCGTCCGGGATCCGGACGCGGTCGCCGCGACGGTGACTGTGGGTGTGGTGGGTGGGTGGGTGTCGGGGTCGGGGTCGTCGGGGGCCGGGGTCGGGTGGTGGTCAGGGAAGCGAGGGGCGGGGCACCGCGGCCGAGAGCGCGTAGCTGATCGCTCCGTGCAGCACTGCCTGGTCACCGAGGGTGGCCCGGCGCACCTCGGTGGGGGCCGGGGTCCGGGCGGAGACGAGGGTCTGAAGCTGGTCGAGGGCCGCGTCGTCCAGTTCCGCGGCGGCGCCGCTGAGCAGCACCAGTCCCGGATCGACGACGCAGGCGCAGGAGAGGATGAGCCCGGCCCAGGCGCCGAGGACCTCGTCGAGGTACTCGCGGGCGGGCGCAGACGTCGCGGCGAGGCGGCTCAGCTCCCGTACCGGCGACTCGGGCCGGCGGCCCGGGTTGAGCGCGACGACCCGCTCCGCGATGGCGTTCACCGACCACCGGGCCTCGAAGTCGCCGACACCGCTGTAGCGACGCTCGGTCGTGCCGCCCAGCGGCAGGAAGCCGACCTCGCCGGCGGCTCCGCTGGCGCCGCGGCGGACCTTGCCGTCGAGCACGAGGCCCGCGCCGATGCCCTCGGCGACGTGGATCAGCAGCAGGTTCGCCACGTCCGCGCCGGCGCCGGCGACGCACTCGCCGGCGGCCATGAGGTTCACGTCGTTGTCGACGACCACGGGCACGCCGAGCCGCCGTTGCACGGACTCGCCGATCGGCCACGCCTCGACCAGTCCGACCGACGGCGCGAGGCGTACCGCGCCGTTGGTGGAGACGCCGGGCACCGCGATCGCGACGCCGCGCAGCGAGGGCAGGTTGTCGCCGACGAGGTCGAGGACGAACTCGCAGACGGTCTCCACCACGTTCGCGCCGAGCCGCGCGACGCGGTGCGCGATGACCGCGCCCTCGCTGTCGGCGATCTCGCAGCTGATCCGGGGTGGCTCCAGCGACACCGCCGCGACGAGCTCGGCGCGGGGGTTGAACTCGAGCATCTCCCGGGGCCGGCCGGTGGTGGGCGCGCCGGGCCCGCGTTCGATGAGGTAGCCCTCGGCGACGAGTTCCCGCACGAGCGCGGTGACCGTGGCCGCCGAGAGGCCGGTCATCTCGGCCAGGTCCACTCGGGACAGCCGCCGGGCCTGCCGGGCGGCCAAGATCACCGAGAGACGCTTGATCTCACGGGACCGCTCACGGCTGACCGGGCTGGTCGGGGCTTTGTCAGACACGCTTTCTTCCTAGTGTGAAAAAAATGAGACGTCAAGTAACGAGATGATCTCGGAGCTCCGGCCAGCGGAAATTTGGGAAGTGGCAAGCCGGACGCGCCAGGCCACCCCGACATGGCGCGCAAAACCGGGCCCTCGCGTCCACATTGGGTGCCCAAAATAGGGCAAAGCTCCCCCTCCGGCTGCTGCAGGCCGAGCAGCCGGGCCACTGAGCTGCGGGGATTGTTTCTTCGAATAAGGAAGAAAGTCGTCCGGGCCTATTGACGACGCCTCCGCAAGATCCCTAGGTTACGGCCCGAAGGCCTTCCGGTGGACCGATCCGTCGCCA
Source organism: Micromonospora sp. HB375 (assembly GCF_017872985.1). Taxonomy (NCBI): domain Bacteria; kingdom Bacillati; phylum Actinomycetota; class Actinomycetes; order Micromonosporales; family Micromonosporaceae; genus Micromonospora; species Micromonospora sp. HB375. Next base: position 4,273,134 of record NZ_JAGGJO010000001.1, read on the forward strand.
CCGTGTGCACCGCTCACGCCGTGACGGTGCGCGTACACCATCACCCCGTTGTCGAGCACCACGACCAGCGAGGACCCAACAGTCCTCAATGGACAGCTGTCCGCGTCACGACCCGGCGCGCGCCGGGCCCGTGACCCGTCCCCCAGCCGCAGCACTCTCGCTTCGAGACGAAGAGGTATGCCCATGAGATGGCGCACCACGGCAGCGATCGCCATGTGCGGTCTTCTGTCGTTGGGCCTGGCCACTCCGGCCCAGGCCAACCCCCAGAACGCAGCACCGAAGCCACAGGCCAAGAAGTCCGACAAGCCCGTCGACCTGGACATCATGTTCATCGGCGCGCACCCGGACGACGAGGCAGGCCAGCTCGGCATGCTCGGATACTGGAACGAGTATCACGGCATGAAGGCCGGCGTCATCACCACCACCCGCGGCGAGGGCGGTGGCAACGCCACCGGTCTCGAGGAGGGCCCGGAGCTCGGCATCCTGCGGGAGGCCGAGGAGCGCAAGGCCGTCGGCTGGGCCGGCGTCGAGCACATCTACAACCTGGACGCGCTCGACTTCTGGTACACCGCGAGCGCCCCGCTGACCGAGGAGGTCTGGGGCCACCAGGAGACGCTGTCCCGGATCGTGCGGGTCCTGCGGACCACCAAGCCCGAGGTCATCCTCACGATGAACCCCTCGGCGACGCAGGGCAACCACGGCAACCACCAGAAGGCGGCCATGCTGGCCGTGGAGGCCTTCTACGCGGCGGCCGACCCGAAGGCGTTCCCGGAGCAGATCAAGAAGGAAGGGCTCAAGCCCTGGCGGGTCTCCCGCATCTTCCAGACCGGTGGCAGCGGCACCACCGGCACCAACGGCCCCGCCTGCGAGACCACGTTCACGCCGGCCGAGGCCAGCAACGTCATCTTCGGCACCTGGCAGGGCTACGAGTCGGCGCGGCACGACGGCAACCGGTGGAACACGGTCCAGACCTGGGCCCGCCGGGAGTACGTGTCGCAGGGCTGGGGCAACAGCTCCTTCCCGACGACCAACCCGGACGCCATCGGCTGCAACCGGCTGACGCTGATCGACACCCGCACGCCGTACCCGGACCCGAACGTGGGCGCCGGCACCGGCGCGCTGCAGGGCGCCACCCTGCGTGCCCCGGGCGGCCTGCCGCTCGGCACCGAGATCCACGTGCGTCCGCGCACCTGGGAGGCCGTCGGCGGCCAGCCCATCAAGGTGGACACCGTCCTGTACGCCGAGAAGGCCATCCCGGGCGCCAAGGTCGCCCTGGACGTCCCGGCCGGCTGGAGCGTCAGCGGCAACGGCAACGTCGGCACGCTGACCCCGGGCAAGGAGGTCGTGAAGACCTTCACCGTCACCCCGCCCGCGCAGGTCGAGGTGGGCACCCGCTTCCGGCTCAACGCCACGCTGACCAGCAAGAAGGACGGCAGCGGCGTCAGCAGCGCCCAGGTGCAGGGCACCGCTCCGGTGCGCGGCACCCTGGAGCCGCTGGAGGAGATCGCCGACTTCCGCGCCTGGACCGTGCGGAACAAGACCCAGCAGCTCGACGCGCTCATCGAGTCCCTGCTGAACATCCCCAGCGGCGGCACCCGCAGCGTCAAGGTCAACCTGACCAACCACGGCACCCGGGTCGAGTCCGGCTCGGTCAAGCTGAACGTTCCCGCCGGCTTCTCGGTGGCCGAGCAGCAGGTGCCGTACAGCGGCCTGCGGCCGGGCGCCACCACCTCGGTGACGTTCACCGTCAGCAACACCGACACGTCGCTGCCGACGGCCAACCGGGCGCCGGACAACGGCGCCTACCGGGTGCAGATCGAGACCAGCTACGTCGGTGGCAGCGCCACCGAGCCGGGCGCGTTCAACCTGGTCCCGACCACCACGATCCCGAAGGCCACCACCGCGCCGACGGTGGACGGTCACGGGCACGACCACGAGTACACCGGCGAGGTCATCGACATCTCCACCCGCTGGGAGGGCACCGCCGCCCCGGCGTCGGACATCTCCGGCACCGCCCAGCTGACCCACACCGACGACGCCCTGTACGCCATCTTCAACATCACCGATGACGTGCTCGGCACCGTCCTGCCGCCGGAGGACTGCAAGCGTCCGCGGCGTAACGACAACATCGAGTTCGGCATCGACCCGCGCGGCAACTCGGCGAACACCTCCACGGTGTTCAACATGGCGCTCTTCCCGGCCACGAACGACCCGGCCAACGGGAACCCGCCGTGCTTCGCCCGGGAGCGGGACAACCACCAGGGCGGCCCGGAGACCGCGCCGGGTGTGGAGATCGCCTCCGTGGTGACCAGCAACCCGTACACGGGTTACCGGATCGAGGTCAAGATTCCGTTCAGCGTGCTGCCGGACACCATCGACCCGAGCCGGATGGGCCTGAACATCCTGGTCAACGACTCGGACACGCAGGACCTCAGCTCGCAGACCCGGGTCGGCTGGTCGACCTGGAGCGGCGTGCGGGCCGACCCGTGGCGCTGGGGCAACGCGCTCCTGCCGGGCCTGCCGGCGCAGCCGTCGGCGCCGAAGGCTCCGATCATGCCCGACACCGCGGCGCTGAGCGTGGACTCGCCGCAGACCCTGCTGCAGTCCGTCTCGGACGGGGTCGCACCGGGTGGTTACGCCAAGCTGGCGGACAACACGGTGAAGCTCAAGAAGGTCACCCGCACCGCCAACAAGGTCTCGGTGCAGCTCCAGGTGAAGAAGGCCGGCACCGCCCGGGTCTTCGTCTGGGACGGCAGCCGGGTCGTGGCGCAGACCCAGGCCAGCCTGCGGAAGGACGGCACGCTCGTCCTGCCGCTGAGCGGGTCGCTCCCGGCCGGCACCTCGCTGCTCGTCTCCTACGAGAGCGGTGGCGCCACCACCGCTCTGGCGAAGAAGCTGTGCTGACCGGACGGTGAACGCGTCGACCTGACGCGCTGACGCGATGGGCCGGGCCGTGAGGTCCGGCCCATCGTGCCGTATCCGGGCCGTTCAGCGTTTCGCCGCCGGCACCGGCAGGGGCCGGTCCGGAGACGCCGGGGCCGGCCACCAGCGGCGCGAGGCCAGCGCGGCCAGTCCGGCGCCGGCGGTGTTGAGCAGGACGTCGTCCACCGAGGACACCCGGTCCAGCCGCAGGACGTACTGCGCGACCTCGACCAGGACCGAGCAGCCCGCCGCGAGCGCCAGGATCCGCGGCACCGACGCCAGCGCCGCGAACCGCAGCGGGCCGAAGAACCCGAGCGCCGCGAACACCAGCAGGTTGCCGACGATCTGGACCGCCACCGTCAGCGGCCCGCTCGCGAGGACGGTCAGCAGGTCCCGCAGCGGCACCAGGCTCACCCGGCCCGGAACCACACCGGCGCCGTCCCCCGGGAGCATGATCATCCAGACCCACGGCACGGTCCCGTAGACGATGCCGACCTCGGCCAGCGACAGCCGCCAGGCCGGCCCGCCGCCGCGCCGGCGCGCGAGGAGCCACACCACCAGCGCGGCCAACGGCAGCGCGGCCACCGTGACGAGCACGACCCCGTTGATCGTGCCGAACCAGCCGTGCCACCCCTCGACCACGCCGCCTCACCTTCTGTCCGCCCGGGGATCCCGCCAGGTCCGACCGGCGCGGACCGGCGTCCCGGCCCGCTCAGGGTGCCATCCTGCCCGCCACCCCGCGGGCCCCCGCCCCGGGCGGCCCGCGCGGACGACAGCCCGGCGCACGGGCACGACGCGGACCCCCGGCCGACCCACCGCCGCCGACCGGCGCGGGCGCACAATTCCGTGCACGGAACCGGCGCTGCGGAAATTCGATTTCCGCCCCGGGCGGCGAAACCAATTCCCGGCTCCGGAGAGCCGATTTCCGCACATCAATTCACCTCCCCGATCCGCCGCATGACCCCTCGGCGCGCTCCAGGCCGTTCGCCGGACCGCACCCTGCGCTCGGACCAGCGCGGACGGGGCCAGCGCACGCCCACCTCGCACCGGCAAACAAAGGCTTTCCTTACAAAGGTAAGCCTCATCTTTGCCCGCCCGGGAGTTCGCGCGGGATCGACGGTTTACCGCCGCCGACGCCGCATTCCGCTGCTATGGTGAGCATGATCCTCACTTCGGGCGGACAGGTTTGAAGCCCCGCTCGCAGGGCTAATACCGAATGGCATTCGAGCACCACGAGGCCGGCCGTCGCACCGCCGGCCCGCATGACTTGGAGGCACCATGAAGACGCTGTTGCAGTCTCCGCCGGTACGTGAGTGCGCCGCCACGGCGTGCAGTTTCAACGACAACGGTTGTCACGCGCCCGCGATCACCGTGGCGGCGAGCGCCGACGCGGCGTCCTGCGCGACGTTCGTCGAGTCGTCGATGAGCGGCGGGATCGCGGAGGTCACCGGCGCGGTGGGCGCGTGCGCGCGGGCCGAGTGCGTGTTCAACACCAACCTCGCCTGCACGGCCGAGTCGATCACGGTGGGCCCCGGCGCCACCGTCAGCGACTGCCTGACCTACCAGCCCGCCTAACAAAGCGGACACCCACGCCCGTACGGGTCACGACGGTCACCGTCGTGACCCGTATGCGTCTCCGGCACCCGACCCGCCGTTGCACAGGTAAGGCTTACCTACTACCGTCTGACCTGGGCCGACTTCACCCCTTCCGGCCGAGGAGACAGACATGGCGTTGCACCCCGCCGGGCGCCCGGCCCCGTCGACCGGCGTCACCCCGGTCGCCGCCGGGCCGTCTCCGGTCACCTCCACGCCCCGCGACGCCGTCGCCGCCCGGTGCGTGCTGAGCGCTGCCTCGTCGCTGCGGCTGACGCTCGGCGACACCACCGCCGACCTCCTGTCCGCCCACGCAGTCCTCCCCGACGGCACGATCGTCCTCGCGGTCGACGCGATGAGCCGCACCGGCGGCCTGCTGGTGGCCGCGCGCGGTCACCGCGGTGCGGTACGCGTGGACGTGACCCACCTCGCTCCGGTCGCCGTACGCTCGCGGGTGCGGGACCGGCTGCGGATCCTGGGCACCGCCCGCCGCTTCGACCCGGCCGCGCTCGACGCCTGCGACCCGGCCACCGTGATGTCGCTGCTCGACCTGCCGCCGGTGGCGCTGTGGGCGATCGAGCCGGACGAGATCCTCCTCGACCGGGCCACCGAACCCGTCGCGGTGGACCTCGGCACGTACCGCGCCGCCCGCCCGGACCCGATCGCCGTCGACGAGGCCGCCCACCTCGCGCACCTGACCCGGTGCCACGGCGACCTCCTGGACCGGCTCGGTGCGCTCGTCGACAGCGCCGTCAGCGCCGGCGCGACGCGGATGGTCCCGGTCGCGCTCGACGCCGAGGGCATAGTGCTGCGCGCGGAGCGGCCGGACGGTCACGCCGACATCCGGTTGTCCTTCCTCCACCCGGTCACCGCCGGCGCCGGCCTCGCCGGGGCGCTGCGGACGCTGCTCGGCTAGGGCTGCCCGCTTCCTACCGAGCGCATCGCGGCGGCGGCGAGAAGGCAGGCGGTGGTGACCGCGGCCAGCAGGAGGTGGAGGGTGGCGTACCCGATGGTGCTGGTGACGGCGAGGGCGGCGACGAGGCGCCACCCGTGACGCCCGCCGGCCGTGGGGCCGGCGGGCGCCGTCGTGGTGGTCATCAGCTGGTGCAGCAGCCGCCGGTCTCACCGTTGGTCGGGGTGTCGAGGCTGACCAGGCTGAGCGGCGCGGAGAGCAGGCCCCCGGAGATTCCGGTCGCCAGCCCTTGTGCGGCCGGCGTGGCCGCCGGGTCGGGGCCGCAGCAGCCGTCCGCGCCGGTGGAGTCGGCGGGGTTGCTGTTGCAGACGCCGGTCTCGGGCAGGTCGAGCTGGACGTCGCGGGCGGCGTCCCAGTCGCCGGCGAGAGCGGCGACGACGGAGCGGACCTGCTCGTAGCCGGTGGCCATCAGGAACGTCGGCGCGCGGCCGTAGCTCTTCATGCCGACGGCGTAGTAGCCGACCTCGGGGTGCGCGAGTTCGGCGGCGCCGTGCGGCGGGACGGTGCCGCAGGAGTGCTCGTTCGGGTCGATCAGCGGGGCGAGGGCGCGGGTGGCTCCCATGACCGGGTCGAGGTCCAGGCGCAGCTCGGCCGCGATGGAGTGGTCGGGGCGGAAGCCGGTGGCGGCGACGACGCGGTCCACGGTGACGGACTCGTCGGTGCCGTCGGCGTGCCGGACGGCCACGGTGACCCGGCCCTCGGCCGGGGTGAGGGCGTGTACGGAGAATCCGGTGAGCAGCCTGATCCGGCCGGCGTCGACGTGGTCGCGCAGTCGGGCGCCGAGCGCGCCGCGGGCGGGCAGAGCGTCGGCGTCTCCGCCGCCGTAGGTGCGGGCGGGGCTGGCCGAGCGGATCGCCCAGGTCACCTCGGTGCCGGGTTCGGCGGTGGCCAGCTCGGCCAGGGAGAGCAGGGTGTTCGCGGCGGAGTGGCCGGCGCCGACGACGAGGGTGTGCCGGCCGGCGAAGCGGTCCCGGCCGCTGCCGAGCACGTCGGGCAGGGCGTGCTCGAGGAACGCCGCGGCGTCCGTCTCGCCGCGGGCGGGCAGGCCGGAGGCGCCGAGGACGTTGGGGGTGCCCCAGGTGCCGGAGGCGTCGATGACGGCGCGGGCGAGCAACTCGTCGCCGCCGGCGAGGCGGATCAGGAACGGCGTCTGTTCGCGGCCGGCGGTGCGCAGCCGGTCCAGGCCGAGCCGGCTGATCGCCTCCACCCGCGCGCCGTAGCGCAGGTGGGGCTTGAGCTGCGGCAGGTCCGCGAGCGGCTGGAGATAGTCGGTGACCAGCTCGGCGCCGGTGGGCAGGGCATCCTCGACCGGGGCGACCCAGCCGGCGTCGTCGAGCAGCCGGCGGGCGGCGGGGTCGACGTTGTAGCGCCACGGGGAGAACAGCCGCACGTGCCCCCACTGCCGCACCGCCGCGCCGGTGGTGTCCCCGGCCTCCAGGACGAGGAAGGGCAGCTCACGCTCGTGCAGGTGGGCGGCGGCGGCGAGACCCACCGGGCCCGCGCCGATCACCACGACGGGCGACTCGTCCAGGACACTCATCGGGAACTCCTCGGTGTTGAGAATGGCGGATCAAGAGGTGCGGGTGACGCCTGCCTCAGCAGGCTCCGACCGGATCGGGGGCCGGGCGGCCCATGACGACGTCGGCGGCGGACGGGAAGCACCCGACACAGGCGTCGTTGATGCGGTAGTGGCGTGCGGTGCCGACCGGCTCGACGAGCACGAACCGCACCTCGGTGAGGATCTTCAGGTGCTGGGAGACGGTGGACTGGGCGAGCCCGACGGCGGCGACGATCTCCCCCACACTCATCGGCCGGGCGTGGCGGGCCAGGTACTCCACCACCTGCACCCGCGTCGGGTCCGCGAGGGCCCGGAACCACGAGGCATAGGTCTGCGCGGTGTCGCGGTCGAGGAGGTCCCCCATCATCTCTCCCTCCATCGTTAATCGCCGATTGACGATGGAAGCCTAGCAGGCGCCGGAGCGGGCGATCCGCAGGGCAGCGGTCCCGCTTCTCAGCGGGGTGCCGTCAGCGCGTAGGCGGTGGTGCGGGCGCGGTCGCGGAGGCGGGCGATCCTCTGCGCGGGAGTGGACACCCGGGCGCAGGAGTCGCAGAACCGGACCCCTGCCACGGATGACGGCCGGCGACGCGGGAAGCCGAACATGACGAGCCTCATTTCCTGGGAGCACCTTGTCTTGACATATGTCTAAACAGAGAGTTGCACGCTGATTAGATGGATGTCAACCTAGGGGCATGCCGAAGCGCCAAGCGCCGATCCCCCTCGTCGACCTCGACGCCGACGCGCCGTGCTGCCCCCCACTGGCGCAGCGCCGGGTCCCGGCAGAGACGGCCGCGATCCTCGCGCCCGCGTTCAAGGCCCTCGGTGATCCGGTACGGCTGCAGCTGATGTCGATGATCGCCTCCGCCGACGGCGGCGAGGCCTGCGTGTGCGACCTGACGCCGGCGTTCGACCTGACCGGGCCGACGATCTCTCATCACCTCAAGACCTTGCGCGAGGCAGGCCTGGTGGACGCCGAACGGCGGGGCACGTGGGTCTACTACCGGGCGCGGCCACAGATCCTGCGCCAGCTCGCCGGCCTGCTGTCAATCGAGCCGACCGCCGCGGCGCAGCGGTAGACCACCGCGCGGCGACTCGCGCTCCCGGGGGATCCGGCCGCGCGGCTTGACGCCTCCAGATTAATCAGAAATTATTGAGTCAATGGACATTGAGTCTTACTCGCTGGTCGAGCGCGCGCGGGTCCATGCGGCGTTGGGCGACCCGGCCCGCCTGGCCATCGTGGACGCGCTCACCCTGGGCGACGCCTCACCCGGGGAGATCGCACACACCCTCGCCATGCCGACGAACCTGGTCGCCCATCACGTCAAGGTCCTCGCCGACGCGGGCCTCGTCGTTCGGGGCCGGTCGGAGGGCGATCGGCGACGCATCTACCTTCGACTCCGACCGGCCGCCCTCTCCGCCCTCACGCCGCCACCACTGGCGGGCGCGCATCGGGTCGTCTTCGTCTGCACCCACAACTCCGCCCGCTCGCAACTGGCCGCGGCGCTGTGGAGGCAGCGCGCCAACGGCGACGCCGCATCCGCCGGCACCAGGCCGGCACCGCGGGTCCATCCCCGCGCGCTCGCCGTGGCCCACCGCCACGCCCTCGACCTCGGCCCGGCCGGCACCGCACACGTCGACGACGTCGTCCGGGACGGCGACCTGGTCATCGCCGTCTGCGACAACGCCCACGAGGAACTCACCGGGCCGGTCCGCCCCCGCCTGCACTGGTCCGTGCCGGACCCGGCCCGCGTCGACACCGACGAAGCGTTCGAGGCGGCCTACGCCGACCTCGCCGACCGCGTCGATCGCGTCGCCCCGCACACCGCCGCACCCTGCGGGAAGCCGGCCTGATCACCGCCTCAGTCTGCGGGCGCCCGACGCAGCCGCCCGGCACAGGGCGACCTCACCCGACGCGCACGCGCCGGCACCGACGATCCACGGGAGCAGACCCATGAGCACCGCCACCAGAGCCGAACACGCCCCACCGTTGGTGGCACGCCTCTCGCGCCTCGACCGGTTCCTGCCGGTCTGGATCGGCCTGGCCATGGTCGCCGGCCTGCTGCTCGGCCGGATCGTTCCCGGCCTGGACGACGCTCTCGACGCCGTCCAGGTCGGTGGCATCTCCCTGCCCATCGCCCTCGGCCTGCTGATCATGATGTATCCGGTACTGGCCAAGGTCCGTTACGACCGCCTCGACACCGTCACCGGTGACCGGCGCCTCCTGGTCTCGTCGCTGATCCTCAACTGGATCGTCGGTCCCGCCGTCATGTTCGCCCTGGCCTGGATGTTCCTGGCCGACCAGCCGGAGTACCGCACCGGTCTGATCATCGTCGGCCTGGCCCGCTGCATCGCGATGGTCATCATCTGGAACGACCTGGCCTGCGGCGACCGGGAGGCGGCAGCGGTCCTCGTCGCCGTCAACTCGGTGTTCCAGGTCCTCGCGTTCGGCCTGCTCGGCTGGTTCTACCTGTCGGTGCTGCCGGGCTGGCTGGGTCTGGACGGCGCCGCGCTGCAGGTCTCCGGCTGGGAGATCGCCGGCAACGTGCTCGTCTTCCTCGGCATCCCCCTGCTCGCCGGCTACCTGTCCCGCCGCCTCGGCGAACGGACCAGGGGCCGCGACTGGTACGAGCGGCGATTCCTGCCCAGGGTCGGACCCGTCGCCCTGTACGGACTGCTGTTCACCATCGTCGTCCTGTTCGCCCTGCAGGGTGAGGCCATCACCGACCGGCCGGTCGACGTGGCCCGCATCGCCCTGCCGCTGCTGGCCTACTTCGCCCTCATGTGGGCCGGCTCCTACCTGCTCGGCCGGGCCATCGGCCTGAACTACGAACGCACCACCACCCTGGCCTTCACCGCGGCGGGCAACAACTTCGAACTGGCGATCGCGGTCGCGATCGGCACCTTCGGGATCGCCTCCGGCCAGGCCCTCGCCGGCGTCGTCGGCCCGCTGATCGAGGTCCCGGTTCTCGTCGGCCTGGTCTACGTGTCGCTGTGGGCCCGTGCCCGCCTGTTCCCCGCGCCGGGAACCCGGCCATGAGATGCCCCGACCACGCCGCGGCACGCCACGGCAACCATCAGGATCATGGAGACCCGATGAGCGACAAACCCAGCGTCCTGTTCGTCTGCGTGCACAACGCCGGCCGTTCCCAGATGGCCGCCGGGTGGCTGCGCCACCTCGCCGGCGACACCGTCGAGGTCCGCTCCGCCGGCAGCGCGCCCGCCGGCCAGGTCAACCCCGCCGCCGTCGAGGCCATGCGGGAGGTCGGCATCGACATCACCGACCAGACCCCCGAACTCCTCGAGTACGAGACGGCGGAATCCTCCGACGTCATCGTCACCATGGGCTGCGGTGACGCCTGCCCCGTCTTCCCGGGCAAGCGGTACGAGGACTGGAAGCTGGAAGACCCCGCGGGCAAGGGCGTCGACGCGGTACGCCCCATCCGGGACGAGATCCGCGCCCGGGTGGAACGGCTGCTCGCCGACCTGCGCCCCACCGCCTGACACCCCTGTCGTGCGACTCACCATGATCCGGTCCTGGTTGCACCGGCATGCGGCGGCCGTTGATGCAACGATGCAAGCGTGGGAACTGCGAAAACTGCCACCCCTGCCATCTCGCCGCTGACCGGCGAGCCGATCAAGCGTGCCGATGCCGAACGCCTCGCGGGAGTGCTGAAGGCGTTGGCCGACCCGGCCCGGCTGCGCCTGCTCAGCCTGATCCAGTCCGCTCCGGAGGGCGAGGCGTCCGTCAGCGACCTCACCGCGCCGCTCGGGCTCTCCCAGCCGACCGTCAGCCATCACCTTCGGATCCTCACCGAGGCCGGTCTGATCGAGCGTGAGAAGCGGGGTGTGTGGGCGTACTACCGTCTGGTGCCGTCCGCGATCTCGGCGATCGCCGAGCTGCTGACGCCGCCTCGTAAGCGACCGACGAGGAAGGTCCGCTGAGCAGGCGACCGCGGGGCTGCCGCGAGCACCCGCCGACCTGACCGGGTCGTCCCCGCCGGCCCTCTTGAGGAGCGCCGTCCGGCCCGGTAGAAACGGCGGGACCGACGGGAGATCAGCCATGACCGATGCCGACGGGCAGTTGTCCGCGACGCCCCGCACGAGCCTGCGCCGGATGAAGGAGAAGGGGCACCGCGACCGCGCCGCCCTGTTCGACGTGCTCCGGGCCGGGTTCGTCTGCCACCTCGGCGTCCTGGTGGACGGTCACCCGATGGTGGTGCCGACCGTCTACGGGTTCGACGACCGGCACCTCTACCTGCACGGCTCGGTGGCCAGCCGGAGCCTCACCACCGACACCGACGTCTGCGTCACGGTCACCGTGGTCGACGGCCTGGTGCTGGCGCGCTCGGTGTTCGAGCACGGCGTCAACTACCGCAGCGCGATGATCTACGGCCGGCCCCGGTGGGTGACCGGCACCGAGGAGAAGCTGCACGGACTCCGCCTGCTCACCGAGCACGTCGCCCCCGGCCAGTGGGACCACGCCCGCCGCCCGAACCGGCGGGAGCTGGCGGCCACGGCCCTGCTGGCGCTGCCGCTGGCCGAGGCGTCGGTGAAGACGCGCAGCGGCCCGCCGGACGACGGCGACAGCCCGGACGCGGCGCTCGGACTCTGGGCCGGCGAGCTTCCGCTCGTGGCCCGCTGGGAGCAGCCGGTGACCGACCCGGCGCTCCCGCCGACCGCGCCGGTGCCGGCCCACGTGGCCGCCCGCGCCGGCACCCGCGCCGACCGGCGCTGACCGGGGCGCCCGCGCCGCGCGACCGCCCCGGTCCGCCGGTCCCTACCGCAGTTGGCGGGCCACCTCCGCCAGCGGCAGCCGGGGCGCGACGGCGGCGCGGGCGGCGACCACCGCCAGCGCCCGGGGCACCCCCGCGCAGTGGGCGATGATCTGCCGTACCGCCTCGCGTTCGGCGGTGAGGCGACGCTCGCCGAGACGGGCCGCCAGCAGCTCCCATGCCTCACCGGCCGCCAGCTCGTCCACCACGACCGGACGCGCGGCCTCGCCGACGACCAGTCCGGTGAGGCGGTCCCGGCTGGTCACCACCACCATGCAGCCGGGGACACCGGGTAGCAGCGGCCGGACCTGTTCGGCGTCGCGCGCGTCGTCGAGCACGATGAGCATCCGGCGCCCGGCGAGCACGCTGCGGTACAGCCCGGTGCGCGCGGCCGGACCGCAGGGAATGCCGCCGGGCACGTCGAGCGCCTCGATGAGGCCGGCGAGCGCCTCCGCGGGCGCCACCGCCGGCCGGCGCGAGTCGCTTCCGCCGAGCTGGACGTGCAGAACCCCGTCGACGAACCGTGCGGCGGACCGGTGGGCCCAGCGCAGCGCCAGCGCCGTCTTGCCGATCCCGGAGCGTCCGGACAGGACGCAGACCACCACGCTGGACATCCGCCGCGGTCCGCCGTCGAGCAGCCGGTCGAGTTGCCGTAGTTGTGCCGAACGGCCGGTGAAGCCGGGAATCTCCAGCGGCAACTGCATGGGGCGGATCCGGGCCGGCGCCGGGTGGGCCGGCAGGCCGAGCACGTCGCGCAGCAGCCGCACTGTCGCCGGGCGCGGGCGGGTCACCCGCGACGACTCCAGGTTGCGGATGCTCCGGACGCTCAGCCCGGTGCGGGCGGCCAGTTCCTCCTGAGTCAGGTTGGCTCGTCGCCGAGCGGTAGCAATTTCGTCACCCAACGTATCCATGTAGCCGATCACAGCGTCGTCTCCGTACCGGTTCTGGTGGATTCGTACAGGCGGACCACCGCTGCGCGGCCACTGAGCGGGCAATCAGTAGCGCCATTGCCGGTGATCTGCCGGTGTAGCTCCTGTTGGCCAGCCGAGGTTAGGTCCACAGTGGGTCCGACGCTATCGACCGAAGTCGAATTGCCACTCCGGCAGGCGGTTGGCTCTGCGTCGCAGAAGCACCACTTCCGGTCACTCTCCGCAAACCCAGATCCGTCCGGCGCGCCCGACGGGCATCGCGCCGACCAGGAGGACGAACATGCGAAGGTACGTCAGCGACACCGCCGAGCTCACCGACGAGTACGGCATCCAGATCGGCCGCTGGACCCAGTACCGCGATCTCGGCCCGTTGCCGTTCGACGCCATGTGGTGCGTGATCCCGCCCGGCGGCCGCAGCACCGAGGACGTCCACCCCGAGGTGGAGTTCGCCGTGGTGACCCGCGGGACCGCCATCTACGAGGCGGGCGGCGAGAAGGTCGAGGTGCCGACCGGCGGGGTGATCCTGCTCGAACCCGAGCAGCGCCACATCATCCACAACCCCTCCCCCGAACAGCCGCTGACCATCCTGAGCGTCTACTGGATGCCGCGCCCCGAGACCGGCCGGCCGGACGCGGGCGACGGGACCGGCCGTGGCTGACGATCCGGCCGGGCGGGGCGCGGTGCTCCTGGTCACCCCGCCGCCCACCCCGAACGGTCCGCTGCACCTCGGGCACCTCAGCGGCCCGTACGTCGCCGGGGACGTGGCGGCCCGCGCGCTGCGCGCCGCCGGCCGGCGGGTGGTGACCCAGTGCGGGCTGGACGCCCACCAGAACTACGTGCTCGCCCGGGCGGAGGCGAACGGCGAGACGCCGGCCGACACGGTCGCCCGCTACGGGTCGCTGATCCACGCCGCGTTGCGCGCCGCGCGGATCCGGTACGACGTGATGGCCGACCCACTGGCCGACGAGGCGTACCGCCAGGCGGTGGCCGGCCTGCTCACCGAACTGGTCGAGGCGAAGGTGGTCGAGGTCGCGCCGGTGTCGCTGCGCGCCTGCGCGGCCTGCCGGCGGACCCTGCACCACGTGCGGGTCGCGGGGCGCTGCCCGGCCTGCGGGGCCGGCGCGAACGGCGGCACCTGCGAGGGGTGCGGCGGCTTCTGCACCGCCGCGAACCTGGTCGACGCGCGGTCCACCTGCTGCGACGCGCCACCGGAGCCGGTCACCCACACGGTGCCGGTGCTGCGGCTGGACGAGCACCGGGAGCGGCTCACCGGGTTCTGGTCCGGGGCGGTGCTGCCGCCCCGGCTGCGCCGGCTCGTCGCGTCGTACCTGGACGGTGGGCTGCCGGAGGTGCCGCTGGCGTACCCGACGGACTGGGGCATCGAGTGGGACGACGGCCTGCGCATCGACGTCTGGGCCGAGATGGCCCTGGCGAACCTGCTGCTGCCCGCCCGCCACCTGCGGCCGGACGCGGACACCCTGGCCGGGTACCTCGACGCGTGGCGGGACGTGGACGAGCAGTGGATCTTCCTCGGGGTGGACAACGCCTTCTACTACGCGCTGCTCATCCCCGCCCTGCACCTGGCCGCCGGGCTGCCCGACCGGCCGGCCGGCCTGGTGGTGAACGAGTTCTACCGGCTCACCGGCGCGAAGTTCTCCACCAGCCGGGGGCACGCGATCTGGGCGCACGAGTTCCTCGCCGACGAGGACCCCGCAGTGGTGCGGGCGTTCCTGAGCTGGGACCGGCCGGACCGCTACGAGTCGGACTTCCGGCCCGAGGCGTACGAGGCGTTCAAGGCGCGCTACGCCGCCACGCTCGCCGGGGCCGTACCCGGTCTGGACGGTGTGCTCGCCGACGTCGAGCTGACCCGGGGTGAGCAGGCGCTGCGCCCGGCGCACTTCGACAGCGCCACCGTCGTCCGGGCGGCGCTGGCCGCGTACCCCGGTGACCCGGACCGGGCGGCCCGCCTGCTCGACGTCGTCGGCGGCGCGGAACCGGCGGCCTCCGGTGGGTGAGCCCCGCGTGCTCGTCGTCGGCGCGGGCCTCGCCGGTGTCCTGCTCGCCCGGCGGCTGCGGGACGCGGGCGCCGAGGCGGTGCTGGTCGGCCCGCACGGCGGCGGCCCGGCCGGCGGGCACGCCGACGCCACCGCCGCCTCCGGTGGCCTGGTACGCGCCTTCGAGCCCGATCCGGCCGCCCGGGCCCTGGCCACCGCGAGCCTCGCCGAACTGCGGGACGACCCGGCGCTCGCCGCGGCCGCCGGGTGGCGGGCCACCGGCTCGCTCTACCTGCTCGACGCCGTCGACGCCGGTGCGGCGGCCGGCGTGGCCGGGGCCGAGGTGCTGACCCGCGACGAGGTCTCCCGGCGGTTCGGCTTCGACCGGCTCCCGGACGGCACGGTGGGGGTCTGGGAACGCCGGGCCGGCCACCTCGACCCGGACCGGTTGCGCCGCAGCGTCCTGCGGGGCCTGGACCGGACCGAGACCACGCCGGTGGCCCGCCTCGGCGACGGCGCGGTCGACCTGCGCGACGGCCGCCGCCTCACCGGTGACCTGGTCGTGGTGGCGGCCGGAGCCTGGACGCCGGGCCTGCTGCGCGCCGCCGGGCTGCCGAGCACGCTGCGCACCAAGCACATCCAGTACGCCCACCACCGCACCGGCCGGGCCGACCTGCCGTGTTTCGTCGATGAGACGAGCGGCCTGTACGGGCGGCCCGCCGGTCCGGGGCGTGTCCTTCTCGGGCTGCCCAGCGACCGCTGGGACGTCGACCCGCCCGCGCCCGCGCCGGACTCCGGCCTGGCGGCTCGGGTGCGGGCGGTCGCCGCGCGGCGGCTGCCCGGCCTGGACCCGCGCCCGGACGGCCCGCCGGTCAGCGCCGTCGACTGCTACAGCGACCCGCCCGGCCTGGCCCTGCGCGCAGTGGCCGGCGCCGTGCACACCTTCACCGGCGGCAGCGGCGGCGCCGCCAAGACCGTCCTGGCCGCCAGCCGGCTCGCCGCCACCGCCCTGCTGAACTCCCGATCCGCGATCCGTGTCCCGCACGGCTAGACACAGAGGCAGACTGATGACGCAGACCTATCACACAGTGGGAATTGGCGCGGGGCCGGCGAACCTGAGCCTCGCCGCGATGTACGACGCGCTCGCGCCGCACGACATCGCGCTGTTCGAGGCGCGGGACCAGCCGGGCTGGCACGACGGGATGCTGCACAGCGGCGTGCGCATGCAGACCGGCTGGGTCAAGGACCTGGTCTCGCTCTACGACCCGACGCACCCGCTGTCGTTCCTCAACTACCTGGTCACCACCGGCCGGGTCTACGCCCTGCTGGGCGCCGGTTTCGACACCATCCCCCGGATCGAGTACCAGCAGTACCTGGTGTGGGCGGCGGAGCAGTTGCCGCGCATCACCTACGGCGCCCGCGTCGACCGGGTCGAGTTCGACGGCGCGATAGTCACCCGCAGCGGCGGCGTCGAGGTCGCCCGCTCCCAGCACCTGGTGCTCGGCAGCGGGACCGTCCCCTTCGTACCGGACTTCCTGGACGCCCTCGACCCCCGGCACCTGTTCGTCGCCGACGAGCTGAACCGGCGCCTGGCCGGCGTGCCCGACGAGCCGGACGTGCCGTGGGTCGTGATCGGCAGCGGCCAGACCAGCGCGGAGTGCGTCGCGGCGCTGCTCGCCCGCGGCTGCCGCGACATCAAGTGGATCGGCCGGCGGTCCTGGTTCGCGCCGCTGGAGGACTCCCCCTCGGCGAACGACCTGTACCGGCCCGCCTACCAGGAGGCGTTCCTCTCGCTGTCCCGGGACGTGCGGGAACGGCTGGTCTCCGGGCAGATCCTGACCAGCGACGGCATCTCCCCCGGCACGCTGCGCGGCGTCTACCAGCACAACTACGAGGAGCGGCTGCGGACCGGCCGGTTCCCGGTCACGATCATGCCGAGCCGTACCGTGACCGGCGCCCGGCAGCTCGACGGGGAGGTGGAGCTGGAGTGCCTCACCGCCGGCAGCGGCGAGGAACGGCACCGGGCGGTGAACGTGATCGTCGCGGCGGGCCGGCGGCTCGCCCCGCTCCCCTTCGATCCGGAGCTGTCCGCGCTGATCGACGTGGACGAGCGCGGCGAACCGGTGATCGAGTCGGACTACTCGATCCGGTGGAAGCACGCCGACGACCACAAGATCTTCGTGCTGAACCGGGGGCGGTACGTGCAGGGGCTCGTCGACTCCAACCTGAGCATTCTGCCGATCCGCAGCGCGATGATCCTGAACTCGATCGCCGGCCGCACGGTCTGCCGGTTCCGTGACGACTACGTGAGCACCCGGTGGGCGTGAGCGCGATGACGACATTCGACTACGACGGCCGCGTCTTCGTCTCCGTGGACCACGACGCCGGTGACGGCGCCGAGCCGCTGCGGGGGCACTACCACCAGCGCGGCGACCTGGTCTGGGCGGAGATCACCGGCGGCCCGGTCCGGCACGGCCGGCTCGCGGGAACCTGCGACGCCCAGGGCGTGGTGCGCTTCGCCTACCTGGAGGTGCTCACCGACGGCACCATAGTGGTCGGCGAGTGCGAGTCCCGGCCCGAGCGGCTGCCGGACGGCCGGATCCGGCTGCGGGAACAGTGGCGCCGGCACGGGCCACGCCAGGACAGCGGCGTCTCCGTCATCGAGGAGGCGGCGCCGGCGCTCGCCGCAGGACAGGAGAGCCGGCGTCGTGTCTGACATCCAGATCATCAGTTTCGTCGCCGCCAGCCTGCTCATCATCATCGTGCCGGGCGTCGACTTCGCGCTCGTCACCCGGCAGACCGTCAGGTACGGCCGGCGGGCCGGGTTCGTGGTGCTGGCCGGGCTGTTCGTCGCCGCGCTGGTGCACGCGTCGTTCGCCACCGCCGGCCTGTCCGCGCTGCTGGTCTCCTCGCCGACGCTCTACACGGTGCTGCGCGTCGCCGGCGCGCTGTACCTGCTCTACCTGGGCGGCACGATCCTCTGGGCCACCCGGCCGCGCCGGACGGCCCCGGCGGCGCAGCCGGTCCCGGTCGGCGCGGGCGGCGCCGGGCCGGACCCGGAGACCGGCCCCGCGCCGGTGCCGGAGGCCCCGGCCGCCGACGAGCCGCACGTGGCCCGCCGCTCGTTCGTCATGGGCGTCACCAGCCAGCTGCTGAACGTCAAGGTGGTCGTCTTCTACGTCTCGTTCGTGCCGCAGTTCGTCAGGCCCGGCGACGGGGCGGCGGCCCGCACGGCGGTGCTGGCCGCCACGTTCATCGGTCTCGCCGTGCTCTGGTGGGCCTGCTACATCATGCTCATCGACAGGTTGCAGCCCTGGCTGACCCGGCCGTCAGTGCTGCTGGTGATCGAACGGCTGACCGGGCTCATCCTGATCGTCCTGGCGATCCGGATCGCGCTGAGCCGGTGAGCGGCGACGGCGCCCGCCGGCAGCGGCGGGCGCCGTCGGTCTCACTGGTTGCGGGGGCGGTGGGCGACGGTGAGGACGTGGGTGGTCGGCCAGTCCAGCGGCCGGCCGTCGAGGTCGGTGAGGGACGCGACCGGTGCGATCCGGTTGTCGATCACCCATTCGTTGCGCACCGGCGCCGACGCCGGGCCGATCTCGAACCCCGCCTCGGTGAGCAGCGCCGTCCAGTCGGCGAAACTCAGGCCGCAGAACTGCTCCTGCGTCTCCGACAGCCAGTTGTCCGTGTAGTCCTTGCGGGTCAGGTAGTCCATCGCCGCGCCCAGCGACAGGCGTACCGCGCCGTCCGGAAGCGGCTCGTGGTCGAAGCCGAACGCGAAGTCGACGGCGAACTGGTCCAGCCGCGCCCGCGTCGACAGCCCGCCGACGTAGCGCCGGACCTCCGCCGAGGTCAGCTCGGCGAGATCGCCGCGGGGCGCGGCCGGGTTGTCGCCGTCGTCGGCCGACAGCCGCAGCAGCACCTGCCGCCCGGGGTCGTCCGGACCGCACACGTCGCTGTTGATCCAGACGCCGCCGGGCACCGTGTGGTCGTGGATGCGGCGGGCGAACTGCAGCAGCGACTCCCGCTGCCGCCCGTACGACCAGATCTCGTGGGTCAGCGCGAACGTGAGCGTGGTGTCGACCGAGCGGTCCTTGAACACCGCGCCGCCGAGGACGTTGCGGTGGAAGAAGTAGACATTGGCGTTGCGGAACACGCCCTGCGCCTTCTTGTGCAGGCACTCCTGGTAGAGGTGGCGGGCGACCTCCACGCCGATCAGGTCGCTCTCGCGCAGCGCGGCCTCCCGGTCGGCCAGCTCCAGGACCGCGCCCGCGCCGCAGCCGATGTCCACGATGCGGCCGGGCTGCACGTACCCGCGCACCGAGTCCCACTTGCGCTGCGCGGCAGTGGCGAACGCCTCCACGTAGGTGCGGTAGTCGCGGGTCACCGTGAGGCCGCCCTCGGCGCCGACGAGCGGGTCGTTCACCACCGACCGGATCGACTCGACCAGGCGGTAGCGCTCGAACACATCGATGGTGGCCGGGTGGGTGAGCGCGCGCCAGGTCTCGTCCCCGGCGGCCAGGCGCAGCAGCACGTCCCACGGCCGTTCGGGCGGCTCGGGCAGGTCCGGGTCCGCCTCGACCGGCGCGATCCGGAAGCCGAGCCGCTCGTACAGTTTCGCGACCTCCGGCGTGGAGCAGGCCAGCAGCGTGTCGGCGGGGGTGAGTTCGAGCCCGGTGGCCACCGCGATGGATTTCAGCGTCACCTCGGCGAACGCGTCGGTGTACGCGGTGTCGAAGATCGGCACCACCATCGAGCGCAGCCCGCTCAGCACGCTGAACCGCTCGATCGCGGCTTCCCGCCGGTGGTACGGCACCGGGTTGCGTCTGGTGTTCTCGTGGTTGGCCGACGTCACCGCCCAGACCACTGTGGCCTCGTCCCCGGCCAGCCGGCACAGGTAGTCGGCCTGGAACCGGGTCAGCAGGTGGTGCCGCCCCGGGAAGAGCACGAAGCGGGCCGGCGCGTCGGTCATGTTCCCCTCACCTGGGTCGATGGGCGGTGCGCGGTCATACCGGGACGCTCCAGGAGCGCCACAGACGCCCGTACCGGCCGTCGGCGGCGAGCAGTTCCGAGTGCGTGCCCTGCTCCACGATCCGCCCGTGGTCGAGCAGGACGATCCGGTCGGCGGCGACCGCCTGGCTGAGCCGGTGCGCCACGATCAGCGTGGTCCGTCCCTCGGTGGCGGCCAGCGCCGCCCGGTCCAGGTCACGCGCTCCGGCGCTGCCGGCCTCGGCGGTCGCCTCGTCCAGCACGGCGACGGCGGGCGCGGCCAGCACCAGCCGGGCCAGGGCGACCTGCTGGGCCTGCGCGGCGGTGAGCCGGTGGCCGCCCTCGCCGACCGCCGTGGCCAGCCCGTCCGGCAGCGCGCGCAGCCAGGTGGTGGCGCCGACCCGGTCCAGCGCGTCGAGCAGTTCCGCGTCGGTGGCGTCCGGGGCGGCCAGGCGCAGGTCCTCGGCGAGCGGCCCGGCGAAGACGTGCACCTCCTGGCTGACCAGCGCGACGTCGCGCCGCACGGCGTGCTCGCCCCGCTCGGTCAGCGGCACGCCGCCCAGGCGTACCGACCCGTCGGTGGGCGCGATGATCCCGGCGGCGATGCCGGCGAGCGTGCTCTTGCCCGCGCCGCTGGCGCCCACGAGCGCGACCCGCTCACCCGGGGCCAGGCGCAGCTCGACGTCGGCCAGGACCAGGCGGCCGTCGTCGTCGTAGCGGTGCCGGCGGACCGTGACGTCCAGCGCCGCCGGGCCGCGCCGCCCGGCCGCCGACGGCGCGGACGGGGCGGTGTCGGGCAGCGTGGCCACGCCGACCAGCCGGGCGAGGCTCGCGCCGGCCTGCAGCACCGAGTCGGACTCCATCAGCAGCAGGCCGATCGGGTTGAACAGCCGGTGGAAGTAGAGCGCGGCGGTGGTCGCCGCGCCCACCGTGACCAGGTCGGCGCGGACCAGGAAGAACCCGGCGACGAGCACCGCGGCCAGGCCGAGGAACTCCGACCTGTTGATCCGCAGCCCGAAGCGGGTGTGCAGGTTGAAGATCTCCAGCGACAGGTCGCGCGCCACGCCGGAACGCTCGGCGATCGCCGCGACGTGCGCGTCCTCGGTCCGGTACGCGCGCACTGTCGCCGCGCCGCGCAGCGCGCCGGCCATGGCCTGTGTCCGCTCGCCGGTGGCGACGCGCTCACGGGCGTAGTACGGCGCGGACCGGCGCAGGTACCAGCGCAGCGCCAGCGCGTACGCGGGCGCTGCCACCAGCCCGGCGAGGCCGAGCCGCCAGTCGAGCGCGACCAGCCCGAACACGGTCAGCACCACGGACAGCAGCGCGCCGACGAACGCCGGACCGCTGACCGCGATCACGTTCGTCACCACCGCCACGTCGTCGCCGACCCGGGCCAGCAGGTCACCGGTGCCGGCCCGTTCCAGCGTCGCCGAGGGCAGGTGCAGCGCCCGGTCGAGCACCCGCTCGCGCAGCCGGGCCAGCACGGTCTCGCCCAGGCGGGACGCGAGCGCGGCCCCGGCGGCGGTGAGCAGCCCGGTGAGCACTGCCGCGCCGGCGATCACCGCGACCCGGCCGGCGATCCGGGAGACCGGGGCATCGGCGATGACGTCGTCGACGAGGCGGCCGAGCACCCAGGGCGCGACCAGCCCGCCGGTGGCGGCGGCGACGAGCACGGCGGTCGCGGCGGCGCTGAGGCCGGGCCGCCGCCGGAACTCCGCGCCGAGCGTCGTCCAGGTCCGCCGGGCGGTCGCGGTGGGCAGCAACGCCCGGCCGGGTTCGGCGGTACGCGGGTCAGCGGTCACCGCAGTGTCTCCTCGCGGTAGCGGGCGTCGGTGGCCAGCAGGTGCTCGTGCGTCCCTTCGGCGGTCACCCGGCCGTCGGCGATCACCACCACCCGGTCGGTGATCCGCAGCAGGGCGGGGCTGCTGGTGACCAGCAGCGTGCCCCGGGGCGCGTCGCGGCGCGCACCGGCCAGTCCGTCGGCGAGTTGGGCCTCGGTGGCGGCGTCCACTGCGGTCGTGGGGTCGTGCAGCACGAGCACCGGCGGGTCGGCGTGCAACGCCCGCGCCAGCCCGAGCCGCTGGCGCTGGCCGCCGGAGAGGTTGGCGCCGCGCTCGACGAGCCGGTGGCCGAGGCCGCCGGGGTGCGCGTCCACCACGTCGTCCGCCGCGGCCGCCCGGACCGCGGCGCGCAGGCGTCCCTCGTCGGTGCTGCGGCCGGCGGCGAGGTTGGCGGCCACGGTTCCCTCGAACAGCGTCACGTCGTGCGGCTCGACCAGCACGGCGCCGCGCAGCGCGTCGATGTCCAGGTCGTCGGCGGGTACGCCGCCGACGCGTACCGCGCCCCGGCGCCGGTCCGCGGGCACCCGTCCGGACAGCAACGCGACCAGCGCGTCCGCGTCGGCCGGGTCGTACGCCAGCACGCCGACGATCTCCCCCGGGTCGACGCGCAGGCACACCCCGTCCAGCGCGGCGTGCCCGACGTGGTCGAGGACGAGCCGCGGCCCGTCCGTACGGTCCGGCCGGGACGCGGCGCCCGGCCGGGTCAGCGGCTCGGCGCCGAGCACGCGCGCGACCCGGGCCGCGGAGGCGCGGGCCATCGCGAACAACTGCACGCAGTAGCCCAGCGTCTGCACCGGCTCGGCGACGAACTGCGCGAGCCCGACCACTGTCACCAGTTCACCGATGGTGAGCCGGCCACGCAGGGCGAGCCAGCCGGCGGCACCGGCGACAGCGGCGAGGAAGAGGCCGTTCGCGGCGGTGGTGAGCCCGAGGTGCAGGCCCTTGGTGTTGGCGGCGCGCAGCGTCACGGCGAGGGCGCGCCGGCTGGCGGCGGCGTACCGGCCGGCGGCGTGGTGCTGGGCGCCGATGCCGCGCAGCACGCGCAGGCCGGAGACGAGGTCGACGGCGAGCGCCGTGGTCTCGGCGAGGGCCTCCTGCTGGGAGGCGCTGCGCCGGGACAGCAGCGGCGCCATCCGTTGCAGCGCCAGGACCAGCACCGGTACGCCGATGAGCACGCCGAGTCCGAGCGGGACGTCGATGACCAGCAGCGCGACGGCCGCGACGGTCAGCGCGCTCACCGCGGCGACGCCGAAGCCGGCCACCCGCACCACGTACGCGGAGAGTTCGGCGTCGGAGGCGGCGACCGAGAGCAGTTCGCCGTCGCGTAGGCCGGAGCGGTGCCCGCGCGGGTCGAGCGCGCGCTCGGCCAGTTCCACCCGTAGCAGGTGCGCCTCCCGCTCCACGGCCGCGAACGCCTGGCGGGCGCCGTTGCGGTAGGCGAACGCCAGCACGGTGAACAGGGCGGCGAGGCCGGCGACGGAGTACGCGAGCGCCCACGGGTCGCCGGTCACCACGGCCCGGTCGATGATGACGCCGATCGCCACCGGCACGAGCGCCTCGGTGACCTGGTGCAGCCCGAGCAGGGTCACGCCGATCAGCACCGGGCGGCGCTGGCGGCGCAGCGCCTGGCGGAGCACGTGCCGGGCGGTGACGGCGCTGCCGGGGGGAAGCGGGGACACGAGGGGATGCCTCCAGTGCTTGAAGTGAGGACAGCCTAACCTCAGCTTCGCGGGCAGCCGAACCGCCGGGGGGTGGCCGGGCTCACCACGCGCTCCGCCAGCGGCGCGCGATCACCGCCGGTAATGTTGATCAGGCCGAGAGTGTACGCAAATGTCCACTGCACCGAGGAGTGACAATGTTCGATCACGCAGCCGGCCGCATCGACATCGCACGCCTGCGGGAAACGCTTGACGGCCGGTGGGCCGACGTCCGCCGGGCGCACCGCGAACACCTCGACGAACGCTTCCTCCCGGTGTACGGCGAGACCGGTGACCAGGCTCGCGAGCGCATCACCCGGCTGCTGTCCGAACTCCCTGTCGAACTGGGCATCGCCTCGGGCTTCCCCGTCGAGTACGGCGGCCGCGGCGACGTGGGCGCCTCGATCGTCGCCACCGAGATGCTGGCCCAGGTGGACCTGTCACTGATGGTGAAGGCCGGCGTCCAGTGGGGCCTGTTCGGCGGCGCGGTCGCCGCGCTCGGCACGAAGCGGCACCACGACGCCTACCTGCCCGACATCGTCGCGGGCCGGCTCTTCGGCTGCTTCGCGATGACCGAGACCGGCCACGGCTCGGACGTGCAGCAACTGCGCACCACCTGCGTGTACGACCCGCAGACCCAGACCTTCGACCTGCACACGCCGCACGAGGCGGCGCGCAAGGACTACATCGGCAACGCGGCCCGGGACGGGCGGATGGCTGTGGTCTTCGCCCAGCTCGTCACCGGCGGGCGCCGGCACGGCGTGCACGCCTGGCTGGTGCCGATCCGCGACGAGCACGGCCGGCCGATGCCCGGCGTGACCATCGGCGACGCCGGACCCAAGGCCGGCCTGCTCGGCGTGGACAACGGGCGGCTCAGCTTCGACCACGTGCGGGTGCCGCGGGACATGCTGCTGGACCGGTACGCGCAGGTCGCCGAGGACGGCACGTACTCCAGCCCGATCGAGAACGACTCCCGGCGCTTCTTCACCATGCTGGGCACCCTGGTCCGGGGCCGGGTGAGCGTGGGCGGCGCGGCGTCGGCGGCCACCAAGGCGGCGCTGGCCATCGCGGTGCGCTACGGCGACATCCGCCGGCAGTTCAGCGACGCCGACGGCGACCGCGAGGTGCTGCTCAACGACTACCTGGCGCACCAGCGCAAGCTGCTGCCCGCGCTGGCCACCACGTACGCGCTGACCTTCGCCCAGGCGGAGCTGGTCGCGGCGCTCGACGAGATCCAGGGCGGCGACGGGCCGGTCGACGAACACCGGCAGCGGGAGCTGGAGTCCCGGGCCGCCGGGCTGAAGGCGGCGCAGACCTGGCACGCCACCCGCACCATCCAGATGTGCCGGGAGGCGTGTGGCGGCGCCGGCTACCTGTCGGAGAACCGCCTGCCCAGCCTCAAGGCCGACACCGATGTCTTCACCACGTTCGAGGGCGACAACACGGTGCTGCTGCAACTGGTCGCCAAGGGGTTGCTGACCGGTTACCGGGACGAGTTCGGCTCGCTCGACGGCTGGGGACGCGCCTCCTTCGTCGCCGAGCAGGTACGCGAGATGGTGCTGGAGCGCACCGCCGCCCGGGCGCTGATCGCACGTCTGGTCAGCGCGGTGCCGGGCCGCGACGACGAGGTCGCGGTCACCGACCGGGGCTGGCAGCTCAAGCTCTTCGAGGACCGCGAGGAGCACCTGCTCGACAGCGCGGTGCGCCGCCTGCGCGGTGGCGCGTCGACCAAGAAGGACCGGCCCTTCGACATCTTCAACGACGTCCAGGACCACGTCCTCGCCGTCGCCGCCGCGCACATCGACCGGGTGACGCTGGAGGCGTTCGTCGCCGGGATCGACGCCACCGCCGACCCGGCGGTCAAGGAGCTGCTGTCCCGGGTCTGCGACCTGTACGCGCTCACCGTGATCGAGGCGAACAAGGGCTGGCTGCTGGAGCACGGCCGGCTCACCCCGGCCCGCTCGAAGACGATCACCAGCGTGGTGAACGGGCTGCTCAAGGAGCTGCGCCCGTACATGCGCACGCTCGTGGACGGGTTCGCCATCCCGGACGCCTGGCTGCACGCCGCGATCCTGCGCGAGGAGCCCGGACGCCAGGAGGCGATGGCCGCGCACGACACCGCCGCCGACCCGCAGGCCGTGCCGGCCTAGCCGGCCGGCGCCGCGGCCTCCGGGTCCGCCTCCGTGGCCGGCTCAGGTCGCGGCCGGGCCGGTGCGCCGGGCGCCCCGGCGGGATCGCCGTCGACGGGCGGTGAGGTGGCGGGGTCACCGTCGGCCGCCCGCGCGGTGGCGGGGTCACCGTCGGCCGGCCGCGCCGCCGCGTACCCGGCGGCACCGAGCGCCAGGTACAGCCCGCCGAACAGCCAGAAGGCGGCGAACAGGAAGCCGCGCTCGGCCATCGCGAGGATCATGACCAGCGCGCCGGCCAGCGCGGTCACCGCGTACCCGGCCCGGAATCCGTAGGCGCACAGCGCACCGGCCGCGACCGGCCCGGCGATCCACAGCGCCGCGCCCACCCAGCCGACACCGACCGAGCCGCCGGCCGACGCGACCGCCACGAGTACGCCGGGCATCGCCACGATCCCACCGGCCAGGACGTGCCACCACCGTCCCCCGGCGCCTCGCCGCACGGCCCACGGCACGAACGCCGCCGCCCAGGCCACCAGCGCGAGCGGGAAGTAGTACAGGCCCGTCTCGCCGGCCGCGCAGGCGAACATGGTCAGCGCGATCGCGCCGGCGAGCCGCGACCCGGCGCGTACCCGGGCGGGCGCCACGAGCGGCGCGGCCGCGACGAGCGCCGGTAGCAGCGTGAGCAGCGTGAGCAGCGCGATTCCCGGACCGAGCCGGCCGAGGACGCCCTGCTCGCCGGCGTCGGCCTGGATCGGCTCGACCGGCACTGTGGACGGCAGCAGGAAGCTCACGCACACGGCGATCAGCACGCCGACCGCCGACGCGACCAGGGACAGCGTCCGGCCGACCCGCTCCGGGCGGTCCTGGTCCGGTAGCCCCAGTTCCTCCCGCGCCTGCCGGGCCACGTCCGGCGCGGCACCCAGGCCGGCGAGGACCTCGTCGGCGCTCCGCCCGCTGTCGAGGGCGTCGGCGATGTGCGCGCGGACATCCGCGACGATCTCCTCCGCCGTGCCGGACGGGACGTCCGACAACTCCGCGTCCAGCGCCCGCAGGTAGGCCCACGCCGCCTCCGGGAGGCCGTCGTCGCTCATCCTTCCTCCCCCATCAACTCGTCCACGTGCGGCTGGATCTCCCGCCACACCGTCGCGAACACCCGCAGGTGCGCCCGCCCCTGGTCGGTGATCGCGTAGTACCGCCGGGCGTGCCCCTGCTCGGGGGCCACCCACCGGGTCTGCACGGTGCCGGCCTGCCGCATGCGGGCGAGCAGCGGATACAGGCTGCCCTCGCTGGCGGTCAGGCCGCGCACGGCGAGCCAGTCGGCCAGTTCCAGGCCGTACATGTCGCGCCGTGAGAGCAGCGCGAGCACGCAGTACTCCAGCACGCCCTTGCGGATGTTCGTGGTGATCCGCTCACGTGCCCCGTCCATGCCTCGCAAGATACCTTGCTATGCAAGACATGTGGTGAGGGGGTCGGAACGCGCGCTGCCGGCCACGCCCGAGGGCATGGCCGGCAGCGCGGACCGGTACAGCGGGGATCAGCGCCCGTTCAGCTTGCGCTGGACGAAGTCGAAGGCACGGTCACCGAGCTGCGGCGCGTACTGGTCGACGGCCGCGACCGAGGCGGGGAAGTTCTCGCCGCCCCAGACCCGGCTCTGCCCGCACTCGGCGGCCCACTCCGAGTAGCTGTTCCAGGTCAGCATCATGTCGGCGGCCGGGGTCACGCCCGGCTCCACGATCGAGGAGCCCTTGCGCACCGGGATCACCACGGTCAGCTTGTCGGTGCCGGTGAACCGGCGAGCGACCTGGGCGTAGGCGACGCAGACCGCCGCGTTTACCGACGGGTACTCCGGAGCGGCGATGGCGACCGAGCTGAGGTAGCTGCGCCATTGGGTGCCGGTGATGTCGTTGACGGTGCCCCGGCCCGGGCCGCCCCACGCGGTCAGCTTCTTGTTCGGGTACAGGTGGCGGATCGCGCTGAACGGCTGCACCGAGTCGTACTTGCGCATGTAGTACCAGGAGGCGATCGCCACGTCGAACCCGGCGACGTCCGTCATCACGATGAACCGGACGGAGTCCTCGGTGTTGTACCGGCCCCGCAGCAGCGTGTGCGCGATGGCGCCGTACGGCGTGATGTTGTCGCTGAAGATCTCCGCGCTCATCTTCTTGCGGTCGTCCAGGCCGGCCGAGGCGCGCAGCACGTCGTCGGCCTGCTTGCGGTAGCCCTTCGGGTTCAGCAGGTGGTGGTTCACCGGCGGGGTGAGCCGGAACTGCTCGGGCCGGTCGAAGGTGATCGGCTTGACCTGGCCGAACTGGGGCGTCGCGAACTCCTGCGTGTTGACGACCTCGCGCTTGGAGATGGTGTTCGGCTGCCAGCGCGACGGGAAGCGCAGCTCGTACGGGCTGTTGACCGGCCGGTAGCCGGTGTGGTCGGCGTACGGCTCGCGGTTGTAGCGGCGGCCGCCCGCGTCGCCGTCCCGGTTCGTACCGTCGTTGCGGCGCGCCGCCATGGCGTTCTTCGCGGCGAGGATGCCGATGCCGCTGGCGGTGGTGCGGTCCTCCGCGGTGACCGCCGGGTCCAGGCCCGCGGTGGCCATCATCCGCTGCCAGGTCGCCTCGTGCTGCGGGTAGAGCTTGCTGAGCGAGGTGTAGGCCGAGTAGATGACGGCGATGTTCTTGTTGCGCGTCGTGTGCTCCTCGGCGGGACGGCGGCCGATGGTGGAGAAGATGCCGACCGCGGTGGGGTGGTACGCCGCCAGGGCGTCGAACCACGGCAGTTCGATGAGCATGGCCCGGTCCGCGGCCCAGGACCCGGGCCGGCCGCTGTACTCGACCCGCGGCTCGGTGTTGAGGGCCGGGTAGATGACGTCGGTCAGGGCGTTCCCGTGGTCGAGGTCGAAGGTCGCTGCCTGCGGGGCCGCCGACACACCGTTTGTCAGCGACACCACCAGGGCGATCGCCGCGGCGACGGCCGCGGCACCCCCGAGATGCCGTTTCCGCGGCCGCCTCAGAATCTTCACCGGGAATTCTCCTCTCCATTGGACCGCCGCACAAATGTGCTCACCGAAAATGAGGGCAGCGGATCGAAGGAACATTAACGCGCGTTATTCACGCCGGTCCACTACTCGATCGGGTAGTGGCGACGGCAACGGAATTCGACGCGCCGTCGACAACCGCCGCAAATATGCGGACCGCCGTTTTCACGCCCGGTCCTCCAGCTCCTGGGCGAACGCCAGCCAGGCGGCGGCGCACGAGCGGGCCAGCTCGGCCACCGATGTGCGCCAGTACGGCGGCACGGCGTCGACGAACTCGCGCCAGGCGGCCGGGTCGACCACGTGCCCGTCGGCCCACCGGACGAAGGCCCGGCCCACCTCGGCGTACTTCACCGCGGGGTCGCGGATCAGGTTCCCGCGTACCGCCGGCCAGTCGACGGGCGGCGCCGGGGCCTGACCCGGCCGGCGCCTGCGCGCCTCCGACCCGTCGTCGGCGGCCGGCTCGGGCTCGGCCGCCGGCCGCTGCGGGGTCAGGACCGGGTCCCGGCCCGCCTGCAGCCGGGCGCGCACGTCCCGCGCCGTGCCCACCGACACCCCGGCCTCCTTCGCGATGGCACGCAGGGGCGCGTCCGGCCGGAGCGCGATGACCGCGCTGGCCCGCCGCCGGCCCGCCGAGCCGTCCAGCGGGCGCACCCGGCCGTCCCGTCCCACCCGGCTGCCCTCCCGCGCCGCCGGTTGCAGCAGGCGGCGCCGGATGCCGCTGACCGTGGTCGGGGACAGCCCGGCGGCCGCGGCGACGGCGCGGTCCGACCACTGCGGATACAACCGCAGGATGCGGGTGGCGGCGGCCTCCCGGTCGGCGCGGGACAGCGGCAGCCCGTGTTTGATGTTGGCGTCGACCGAGAGCAGGAACGCCGCGGCGTCGTCGCCGTCGAAGAACGTCACCCGTACGGTCTCGTCGCCGCGCAGCTTGGCGGCCCGCAGCCGGTGCATGCCGTCGATCACCCGCATCGTGCCGCGCTGCACGAGGATCGGGGGGAGGTCGTGCATCGCGGCCAGCAGCCGGATGTGCTCGACGTTCTCTCCCGCCAGTCGCGGGGAGTCGCCGGGCAGCAGCGCGGAAACCGGAACCGTCTCGCCAAGCACAGACCGATCCTCCGTAGCTGCGTCCGGCAGGGAAAATCTCTCGTCGTTGCCCTTCACTTCCAGCGTGTTTGAGTTGCCCCACATTGGAAACACTCGCTTCAGCCGAGACAGGATTCCGTGCGGATAAGATGAGGTGCGCGCGTCACCGATCGAAGGATTACACCTTCCCACACATCATTGCGATGGGATTCCTGCTGGGCAACACCACTGACGGTCCCGGCACGGGTAGTAGACACTACCCACGCAGGTAGTGGACGACGAACTGCGGCGCGGCTAGCCTGGCCGAATTTGCTCCGGCAGGTCTCCTTCTGTCAATTTTCCCGCAGTTCGAAAACGGTCGGCACCTCAGGGCCGCCTCGGCGCCGGGCCGACCGTCGCGGTGTCCTTGGCCCACGCTTCGATCAACTCGGTGGCCTGCACCGGGTTGAGCCGGGGGTCGCACAGCGAGGTGTAGTGACGCGCCAGGTCGTCCTCGCCGGCCACGGACCCGCCGACGCACTCGGTCACGTCGGTGGCGGCGACCTCGACGTGCAGCCCGGCGGCGTGCTGCCGCTGCCGGTCGAGGATGTCGCGGAACCGCAGCGCCTCGGTGACCACGTCGGAGAGGTGCCGCGTCTTCAGGCCGACCGAGGCCTTGACGGTGTTGCCGTGCATGGGATCGCTCAGCCAGAGCACCGGGTGGCCCGCGTTCACCACCGCGCGGACGATCGGCGGCAGGGCCTCCCGGATCCGGTCCCGGCCCATCCGCGGGATCAGGACGAGACGGCCGGGCTCGCGCCGCGGGTCGAGCGCCTCGCACACCCGCAGAACCTCGTCCGGGTCGGCGTCCGGCCCGATCTTGCAGCCGACCGGGTTCGCCACAGTGGACAGCATAGCCACGTGCGCCTCGGCGGAGCGGCGGGTCCGCTCCCCCACCCACGGCAGGTGGGTCGACGCCAGGTAGCGCTCACCCGTGTCCGGGTCCCGGCGGATCAGCCGGGACTCGTAGTCGACAACGAGGGCCTCGTGGCTCGACCAGGGCCCCTCGGTCCGCGCGGCCCGCCCGGCCCCCTCCCGGTGGGCGCGCAGCACCCGCTGCACCCGGTCGCTCGCCTCGTACGCCCACCACATGCGGCGCGGGTCGGCCTTGCGCGTACCGGGCGCGGCCAGCTCGGAATTGATCATGTGGCCGCGGAAGGAGGGGATACTCAGCGCGTCGTGCCACTCCGTCGCCTGCGACCGGGGCTTGGCGAACTGCCCGGCCATCCGGCCCACCCGCAGCACGTTGCGCCCGGTGAGCTCACTGAGCCGGTCCCCCAGCCGGTCGATGACCTCGATCTTGTCGGAGGTGTGCCGGGGGGTGCACTCGTAGAGGCTCTCGGCGCAGTCGCCCAACTGCAGCAGGAGCCCGCCGGCCGACGCCAGCTCCGACAACGCCTGCCGGAGCCGCCGTACCTCCCCGGGCGGGACCAGCGGCGGGGCCGCCGCCAACGCCGCACAGGTCTGGGCGTACGCCGGGTGGTCCTGCCAGTCCGGTTGCTGGACCGCCGGCTTGCCCTCCCACGGCCCGAGTGGGCTGCGTTCCGCCGTTGAACCGGATTGCTGCATCTGTCCTCCAGTCGAGAGTCAGCCGGACCGCCGGTCGCGTGTGCGCGTGACCCGGCCGCCGGTGACGGCACGTCGCGCCTATCCGCCACCCCGTACGCGCTGGACCACGGCGTCGGGGTCCGGCGGCGCGGTGTTGCCCCGCCAGGCGACGTGGTGGTCCGGCCGCAGCAGGACGAGGTCGCGTTCCCACAGCTCGCGGGCCCGGGCGTCGGTCACCACGGTGTGGGTGACCGGCAGGCCCCGCGCGGCCGCCGCCGCCAGCAGCGGATCGGCGGCGCCGTCGCCGGTGAAGTCCACGAGGGTGAACGAGGCCGGGTCGAACCGGTCGAAGATCTGCTGCCCGCCACTGAGCAGGAGGCTGGGCGGGCGGGCGCCGGGCCAGGTCGTCGGGGTGTACGCCCGCGGGTCGTCCGGGGGTTCGGCCGGGCCCTCCGGCCGGAGCACCGGCGAGCCGGCATAGCGGTAGCCCAGCTCGATGCCCCGGTACTCGTTCTCGCCCCGCTCGGCGTCGAGGAAGGCCGCGACGGACGGCAGCGGGGCGCCGTCGCGCAGCAGTTCCCCCGCCCGCAGGTGCACGCCCAGGTGCCGGTGCGAGGTGTGCATGTTGCGCCGCCCCACCGGGCGGCGTTCGGCGTCGTAGCTGTCGAGCAGCGCGGGGCCGCCGAAGCCCCGGAGCACCGCGGCGAGCTTCCAGGCCACGTCCACGGCGTCACCGATGCCGGTGTTCATGCCGTACGCGCCGGTGGGGAACATCCGGTGCGCCGAATCCCCGGCGAGGAGCACCCGGCCGGCGCGGTACCGGTCGGCGAGCATGAAGCCGGGACGCCAGCGCGAGGTGAGCAGCACCTTGTCGATCCGCAGCTCGGTGCGGATCGTGTCGAGCAGGAACGCCTCCGGGTCGGCCGGCGGCTCGTCGAACTCGTTCGGGTCGATCCCGTTGACGTGCGCGGTCCAGGTGTCCACCTCGTCCTGCGCGATGATCACGTACCGGAACGCGAAGTAGTGCCAGAACCGGCCGTGCCGGTGCAGGCTGTCCAGGTCCCGGCTGGTGAAGTGCACCATGAACGCGCCCGGCAGGCCGGGCACGTCGAAGCCCTCCTCGCCGATGCCCACGGCCCGGCGGACCCGGCTCGACGCGCCGTCGCACCCGACGACGTACCGCGACCGCAGCCGGACCTCGCCGCCGGTGTCGTCGGCCAGCACGCTGGTGACAGCCGCGTCGTCCTGGGTCAGCGAGTCGAACCGTACGCCGAGGCGCAGGTCGACGAGCGGTTCCCGCCGGCAGCGCGCCCGCAGGACCGGCTCCAGGTCGATCTGGGAGATCCGCTGGCCCGGCTCGGCCGGCTGGGTGCCGTCGTTGTGCTCGGCGATGCGGCGCCACTCCTCGGTGACCGAGGGCAGGCCCCACCTGGTGATCGGCTCACCGGCGAGGCCGGTCGACCAGATCACGTCGGACCGGTGCTCGGGCGCGACCCCGGCGGCACGCACGTCGTCGGCGAGGCCGAACTGCCGGAAGAACTCCATGCTGCGGGCGTTGACGTAGTCCAGCTTGGGATGGACGGACGTCTCGAAGCCCTGATCGACGAGGACGCAGGCGACGCCGTGACGGGCGAGCGCCAGCGCGGTGACCATGCCGACCGGGCCCGCGCCCACGACCAGAACCGGTACCGGATCCACAGTTGCCTCCCGAGGGGGTGTGGGACGGCGGAGGGGGCCGCCCCACACCGTGGCGGATGGTCAGCTCACCGGGCTGGGCGCCCGGTCCTGGCGGCCGTCGCGGTCCTCGTCGTCGACGGCGGCCGGCCGCGCCGGTCCCGTGGCCACCGCGCCGGTGAGGGACCGGACCTGCATCTCGGCGAAGGCGGCGTCGTCGCGCTCGCGGCTGGTGAGCGAGCCGAGGTAGCCGAGCAGGAAGCCGACCGGCACCGTGATCAGCGCGGGCTCGACGTCCACGAACTTGAAGTTGCGGTCCGGGAAGATGGCGTCCGGCTCGCCCGAGACGCCGTTGGAGAACAGCACCAGGAACGCGGTGAGCGCGAGGCCGCCGTAGACCGTCCACTGCAGGCCGCGGGTGTTGAATCGGCGCCAGAACAGCGCGTAGACGACGATCGGCAGGACCACCGCGCCGGCCACGTCGATCGAGGTCGGGATGAAGATGTGGGTCCGTACCGGCAGCATCGCGACCGCCAGCAGGACGGAGCCGACGCCGATGATCAGGGTGTTGCGCTTGATGTCCTTCAGCTCGGCGGCCGGGTCCAGCCGGCGGCCCCGCAGCACGTTCAGGTCCTTGGTCACCGTCGTCACCGCGCTGTGCAGCAGCGGCGCGAAGACCCCGACGATCGTCAGGACCGCGACGCCGGCGAGGGAGCCGACCATCACCGGCCCGCCCAGCTCGTCGGCGAGCTTGGGGAAGCTGATGTCGCGGTGGGCCTTGATGACGCCGATGTTGTCCCGGCCGAGGATCGCGACCGCGCCCAGCCCGACCACGGACAGGCACAGGTAGAACCCGACGATGATCATCGACGCCCACCCGGTCGACCGGCGCGCGTCCCGCCCGCTGGTCACCGCGAAGTTGCGCATGAACAGGAACGGGATCGCCGCCACCCCGACTGCGATGGCGAACAGCTTCGACAGGTGCACGAGCGTGGTCGCGCCCTCGCCGAACAGCCGGCCCGGGCCGAGCAGGTCGCTGCCGCTGGGCACCGGCGCCGCGTTGGCCTCGGCCCGCTCCAGCAGGCTGAACAGGTTCAGGTCGAAGCGGGCCAGCACCCAGGCGGTCAGCACGCCCACCACGACCACCGACAGCACCAGCTTGAACACCAGGATGCGGGTGACCCCGAGCATCCCGCCGAGGTACACGTACCCGACGGTGACCAGGCCGACCACGAAGACCGGGAGGACAAGGCCGACGAGGGCGTCGACGCCGAACCAGCGGTTGAAGATGAACGCGATGGCGGCCATCATGATCACGGTCAGCATGACGTACGTCAGCAGCGTGAGCACCGCCGAGGCCATCCGCGCCGGCCGTTCCCGGACGCGCACCGCGAGCAGGTCGCCGAGCGTGTAGCCGCCGACGTTGCGCACCGGCCCGGCGAAGAGGAACAGCGCGAGCATGGTGCCCATGGTGAAGGCGGTCATCAGCAGGATGGCGTCGTAGCCGCTGAGCGCGATGTGGCCGGTGATGATGTACATCGTCGAGTACATCAGCGGTGCGGAGGCCACCGCCAGCGCGTTCTGCACCGGCCCGATCCGCCGGTCGGCCAGCAGGAAGCCGTCCGCGGTGGTGGTGCTGGCGCGCGCCGAGCGGACCAGGTAGAGCACCGCGAGCGCGAGGACGACGGTGACCGGGACGGCGATCGCGGGCGTCGCCCACGTGTTGTCGACCGGGGGTGGCGGGTCGGCGAGGACGACGCTCATCGGGACGCTCCTTCCAGGTCGGCGCGGATCTTCTCGCTGAGCGGGTCGAGCCGCGTGCGGGCGTAGCGCAGGTAGAAGGCGGCGAGCGTCACCACGAAGGTGAACGAGAGGAAGACGAAGAGCAGGCCCACGTTGACCGGGCCGGCCACCTTCTCCCGGAAGAAGTCCGGAGCGTAGGTGGCGAGCAGGCTGCCGAGGAACCACCACCCGAAGAAGGCGACGCTGGCCCAGAGCGTGACCGTGCTCGATCGTCGCCGTAGTTCCCTGAACTCTGCGCTGTGATGGACGGCGAGGTAACGACCGCCGTCCGGTGCCGGAGCTGCCGTGTCCATTGCTCTCTCCCCCTGGTGAGAACGTCGCAGACGATGCGGAGATGGCGTGCGGCGTCAGTCTCGGCGACCGCTCACGCTGCGGCATGGCTTAATCACGCGATTTCCGGGAGGCTGCCGGCGCATTGGCGTGCCCGGCCCGGCCGAACCGCGTGAACGGGTGATGCCCGCGCCCGGCCGGCGTCCGATGGTGACTGCATGACGTCGGCACTGAGAACCAGCGCGTGGACGTACGACGACTTCACCGGCCGCGAGCTGGACCCCGCCCGCTGGACGGTCATGTCGATCAGCGGCGCGGACGGGCAGACCCACAGGTACCAGGACCGCAACGCCCGCGTCCGCACCGGCGACGGGCGGCTGGAGCTGACCGTCGACCCGTTCACCCGCTTCCACGACACCGATCCCCGGCAGAACAACGCCAAGCAGATGTACCGGTCGGTGCGACGCTTCGCCGTGCCGGCGGAGGGCACGCTGACCGTCGAGGTGGAGATGGGCGTGCGGACGTACCGGCAGATCCCGCACGACCTGCTGGACGCGTTCGGCACGGTGGCCCTGTTCGACCTGGAGACCGGCGTCGTGTTCAACGCCGCCGCGACGAACGACACCGTGTACGCGACTGTCGAGCGCCTCGCGCTGCCCGGCGTGACCCAGCCGCACGAGCACTACGTCCACCGGGTGGTCCTGGATGTGCCGACCGAGCCGGGCCGGGCGCACGGCTACGCCATCACCTACCGGGCGCCGACGTCGGAGGTGGAGTTCCACGTCGACGGCCGGCTCGCCTACTGGGCGCGGGTTCCGGTGCCGGTGACCGGATTCCACGCCGGCATGGCGCTGTTCTCCGCCCGCGACCTGGCCCGGTACTCCCGCGAGCAGCGGGAGCACGGGCAGGGCGCGACCGGGTGGTGGGGGCCGTGGCGGATCGCCGCAGGCGTCAGATGAGCACGTCTCCGCCGTCGATGTTCAGGTTGATCCCGTTTATCGCGCGGTTCGTCAGCAGGAAGTCGATCGCCTCGGTGCAGTCCCGCATGGTGACCGGCCGCCGGGTGAGCGCGCGCGTCGCGGCGGCCTCCCGCGCCGCGGGCTTGTCGCTCCAGAACGGCGTGTCGGAGACGATGCTCGGGTGCAGGGCGTTGACCCGGATCGGCGAGAGTTCCACCGCCAGGGTCCGGACCAGCGCGCTGATCCCGCCGTTGGCGGTGGTGACTGTGGTGGAGCCGGGGTACGGCCGGTGGCTGGCCAGGCCGCCGAGCAGCACGACAGCGCTCTCGTCGGTCATCCGCGGGGCGAGGGCGTGCAGGACCGCCGTGTAGCCGACCAGCTTGACGGTCAGCAGCCGCGCCGCGTCGCCCGGCCGGTACGCGCGGACGGTGTTGTGGTCGCGGTCGAGCGCCGCGACCACGAGCCGGTCGACGTGTGGCACGTCGGCGAGCGCGTCCGCGATCCGCTCCGGCTCGGCCAGGTCGAGGGCGAGTCCCCGGGTCGACCCGCCGATCTCGTCCGCGACGGTCTTGGTCCGGGCCGCCGAACGGCCGGTGATCACCACGTCGTCTCCGCGTTCGGCGCAGGACCGGGCGAAGTGCCGCCCGATCCCCGAGGTGCCGCCGACGACCACGACCCGGGTCCGTTCCGACATCGATGCTCTCCTCATCGTTTGTTGCTGCTCCGATCCGGACGCGCCGCGCCGGCGTCGCCCGCCAGGCCGTCCAGCACGTCC
Source organism: Micromonospora sp. HB375 (assembly GCF_017872985.1). Lineage (NCBI taxonomy): Bacteria > Bacillati > Actinomycetota > Actinomycetes > Micromonosporales > Micromonosporaceae > Micromonospora > Micromonospora sp. HB375. Next base: position 4,309,713 of record NZ_JAGGJO010000001.1, read on the forward strand.
GCCGTCCACAACGGCACCGCGCAGCGGTCCGCGGCGTAGCGCAGCGCCATCAGGTGGTCCGCACGCGACAGGTCGGCCAGCGCGTCCGCCACCAGGAACGCCTCGATGTCACGGCTGAACGCGTCGCAGGCGGTGATCAGGCACCCCATGTGCGCGTACACGCCGCAGACCACGAGCTGGTCCCGCCGGGCGCCGCGCAGTCGCTCCTCCAGGTCGCTGCGGAAGAACGCGCTGTAGCGCCACTTGGTCAGCACCGTGTCGCCCGGCTGCGGGGCGACGTCGTCGACGATGCCCCGGTCGTCCTCGTCGCTGCTCATGCCGGGGCCCCACAGGTCGTGCAGCAACCCCCGGTCCTGCCGGCTCATCCCGCCGGGCTGCGCGGTGTACAGCACCGGCACGCCGGCCGCCCGCGCCGCGGCGAGCAGCTTCGCGACGTTGGGCAGCAGCTCGGCCATCGGGGACTCCCCGGCCGCGAACGGGCGCAGGAAGTAGCGCTGCAGGTCGTGCACCAGCACGGCGGCCCGGTCCGGGTCCGGACGCCACGGCAGCGTGGTGCCGGGCAGGTCGCCGTCGCCGGGCATGCGGTACGGCGCGATCGGGGTCATGGCCATCGGTTCTCGCCTCCGGTTTCCGTGCCACGGCGTCACACGTGCAGGGCCGCGCCGCCGTCGACGTACAGGTCGTGCATGGTCACGTGGCCCGCCTGGTCGGACACCAGGTAGGCGACCGCCTCGGCCACGTCGCGCGGCTGGGCCAGCTTGCGCAGCGGGATGCCGACGCGGTACGCGCCCGGCGTGCCCTCGATCACCGCGCTCGGGTCGGCGCCCTCGCCGAGCATCGCCCGCAGCATGGGGGTGTCGGTGGAGCCGGGCGAGACCACGTTGCACCGGATGCCGTAGCCGGACAGCTCCAGCCCCAGGCAGCGGGTGAACTGGGCGGACGCGGCCTTGGAGGCGGCGTACGCGGCCATCTCGGTACGCGGCACCCCGGCGGCGTTGGACGCCACGGTGACGATCGCGCCCCGGCGGCGGCCGACCATCCGCCGCGCCACCGCCCGGGACACGTGGAACACGCCGTCGGCGTTCACCGAGAAGGTCCGGCGCCACTGCCGGTCGGACAGCTCGACGACCGGGGCGGTGTGCAGCACGCCGGCGGCGTTCACCAGGATGCCGACCGGGCCCATCTCGTCCTCGACCCGCCGCACCAGCGCGTCCACCGCGTCGCTGTCGCACACGTCGACGCAGTAGGCGCGCGCCGAGTCGCCCTCGGCGGCGAGCTTCGTCACGACGGTGGTCAGCGCCTCGGCGTTGCGGTCCACCGCCGCCACCTGCGCGCCCGCCCGGGCCAGCACACCGGCCACGGCGGCGCCGATGCCCTGCGCCGCGCCGGTGACCAGGGCGACCCTCGACTCGATTCCGGTCAGTTCCATCAGGTGCCTCCGCTGGTCGTGGTGGCTTTCTCGGCGTCGTACCCGAAGAGCCATTCGTGGCGGTCCAGGCCGGACGAGGACTGCGCGGCGACGTCCCGGCGGCGCTGGTCGGCGCCGTCGGCCAGGTGGAACGTCTCGGCGTTGGCCCGGGACTGGCGCTGGATCCGCGTGGTCCGGGGCAGGCGGATGCGTTCGTAGCGGCGCAGCGCGGCGCCCAGGCCCGCCGGCTCCACGCCGGCCAGGCAGACCGCGAGCACCACCGCGTCCTCGACGGCCTGGTTCGCGCCCTGCGCCTGGAACGGCAGCATCGGGTGCGCGGCGTCGCCGATCAGCGTCACCCGTCCCGCGCTGAGCCGGTCGATGCTGTCCCGGTCGTGCAGCGCCCACCTGCCGACCCGGTCGGCCGCGGCGATCAGCCGGGTGACGTCCGGATGCCAGCCGGCGTACGCGGCCGCGAGCTGCGACACGTCGCCCCGGCCCGACCACGACTCCTGCCGCCAGTCGGTGGCCGGCACCGTCGCGCCGAAGCTCACCTGCCGCCCGGCGGACACCGGATAGCAGACGCAGTGCTGGTCCGGCCCGAGCCACAACTGCACCCGGGGTTCGGTGAGCAGGAACGGCACCCGCTCGGCCGGCACCAGCCCGCGGTAGATGGACTGCCCGGAGAAGCGCGGCCGGTCCGCCACGATCTGCTCGCGCGCGACCGAGTGGATGCCGTCGGCGCCCACCACGAGATCCGCCGCGACGGTGGTGCCGTTGGACAGGTGCAGGTACGCCTCGTCGGCGGTCTGCGTCACGGCGGTGAGGCGGGCGCCCAGGTGCACCCGGTCGGGCGGCACCAGCGACAGCAGGCTGCTGTGCAGGTCCGCGCGGTGCACCACGTAGTACGGCGCGCCGAAGCGGCGTCCGCACGCGCTGCCCAGCGGGGTGCGTTGCAGCAGCGTGCCGTCGTCCCAGCGGCGCATCTCGATCGCCTGCGGCGCCACCGCCACCGTACGCAGGCGGTCACGCAGGCCCAGCCGGTGCAGCAGCCGGGTGGCGTTCGGCGCCACCTGCACGCCCGCGCCCACCTCCGTCAGCTGTTCGGCCTGCTCGTACACGTGGCAGTCGATCCCGGCCCGGCGCAGGGCGGCGGCGAAGGCGAGCCCGGCGATGCCGGCGCCGGCCACGGCGACCCTCATCTGCGGCATGTCGGTTCCCTCAGTAGTAGAGGAGCGCTTTGCTCCAGTCCTCGTCCGGGCCGAATAGGCTGCGTGGCTTCACCACGTCCGGCATGCTGGTCAGCGCGTCCAGCGGGATCAGGCTCCCCGGCGCCAGGCCGGTGACCTCGCTGTCCACGCCGAACGCGGCCCGGATCGCGTGGGTCAGCTCCGCCTCGGCGGCGACCCGGTGCGCGGCGGCCACCTCGATCTGGACCCGCAGCAGCGCCGGTTCCGCCTTGGCCCGCCAGAACATCACCCGGTACGCCTCGGGGAGGGAGAAGACCAGCTCCTCCAGCCGGTGCTGGGTGATGGTGGCGCCGCCGACCCGGTAGCCGAACGCCGACCGGCCGAGCACCCGCACGGTGGGCAGCTTCCAGCCGCACGCGCAGTCGTCGTAGGAGACCGACACGTTGTCCTCGAGGTTGTACCGCAGCAGCGGCATCGCCTCCCGGAACAGCGGCGTGACGACGAGCTGGCCGTCGCCGTCCGCGCGGACGGTCCCGGTGGCCGGGTCGTACACCTCGAACAGCGCCCGGTCGGCCCACAGGTGCAGGCGGCCCTCGGGGCACTCCCCGGCCAGGCTGCCGGTCTCCGTCGAGCCGTACTCCTCGATGACCGGCACCCCCCACAGGCGGCTGATCCGCCGCCGGCGGGCGTCGGTCATCGGCTCGCCGCCGACGAACAGCGCGCGCAGCGCCGGGAAGTCGATGTCGGGCCGGTGCCCGGCCGCGATCGCCGCGGCGGCCCAGATCAGGCACTCCGTCGGCACCGACCAGGTGAGTGTGACGTCCAGGTCGTGCATCACCCGGACCACCCGGGCGTACGGCATGGCCAGTGACCGGTTGTCGCCGGGCACGACGGTGGCCCCGCGCAGCCGGGCGGCGGCGTGGGCGAGGTGCCCGGTCAGCAGCAGCGCGTACGGCGTGCGGACCAGGAACACGTCGTCGGCGGACATGCCGATCCACTTGCGGGCGAAGCGCTCCGCCAGGTCGGTCCAGTCCTCCGCGGTGTAGTAGGAGGGGGTGGGCTTGCCCGCGGTGCCGCTCGACTCGTGGTAGGTCGCCAGCCGTTCGCGGGGCACGGCGAGCATGCCGAAGGGGTAGTTGTCCCGCAGGTCCTGCTTGGTGGTCAGCGGCAGGTCGGCCAGGTCGGCCGGGGTCACCGGCGGCGCCCCGGACGTCAGCCGCGCCCGGTAGAACGGCGACCGGGCCGCCCAGGTGAACGTCTCCGCCAGTTGCTTCTCCTGAAGGCGCCGCAGGTCCTCGGGGCCGTGCCACTGGCCGAGCCGGGGCAGGGTCGAACTCGGCTCGCTCACCGCTTCTCCTCTCCTAGCAGTCGATGCGCGTTGTCCCAGGCGATCCGCCGCCACTGGTCCGGCGGCAGTCGCAACGCCTGGAACTTGGCCAGCTCCACGGCCGGGTGCTGCAGCGGGTACTCGGAGCCGAACACCACCCGGCCGTCGCCGAGGCGGCGCAGCGCCGCCTCGGCCACGCAGGTGTAGCCGCCGGAGGTCTCCAGCGAGATGTTCGGCTCGTCCTGGATCAGGGTCAGGGCGTAGAGGTCGATGTTGCCGATGCCGCTGTGCCCGAGCACGAAGCTCACCTGCGGGAACCGGCGGCTCAGGCCGACCAGGTCGGCCACGCCCGCGCCGGGACGGTCCAGGCAGACCACGTACACCGGATGGTCGAACTCCGCCGCCACGGCCACCAGGTCGGCGACCCGCGGGTCGGTGAGGGCGACGCCGTGCACGGCGGGTGAGATCTCCAGGCCGCGGAACTCGGCGGCCCGGGACCGGTACGCCTCGGCCGGCCGGTGCGGGTTGGCGAAGAAGAACGGCACCAGCCGCCCGTCGGTGCCCGCGCAGGCCGCCGCCACCGCGTCGTTGTCGGCGTCGGTCTCGACGTGGCCGCCGGTGACGAGCTGGCGGGACAGCCGGTCCAGGTCGATGGTGCCGCCCGCGCACACCACCGCCCGTGTCAGCCCGCACTCGCCCAGCGCGTCGAGCAGCCGCTGTCGCGCCCCGGGCCGGGGCGCCAGGCGTACGTGGAAGTCCAGCACCGGCTGCGCGGTCATCGCCCCGCTCCCCTTCCCGCCGCCGCTCACTTCTCGATGCAGAACTCGTCGATCGGGTAGCCGACGTGCCGCTTCTCCACCGGCAGGTAGCCGAGCACCTTCGTGCCGGCGGTCAGCTCGGTGACGTTGAGGACCGTGCCGCCGGGCCCGAGCACGCGCACGTGCCAGTCGTCCTGGACGATGAGGTTGACAGGTGTCCCGGAGGGGGAGACCGCGTCGATCGCCAGCAGCGGGCGCGTCTCGATCTTGACCCGTCCCACGGTGACGACCCGGGACTTCCCCTGCGAGTCGACGGCCAGCACCCGGCCGCCGGAGACCAGCTCGCTGAGGTAGTTGGTCCGCCCGCCGGCGGACAGCGTGTACGAGTGCAGCGCGCCGGCGTTGACCCGGAACGGCCGGGTCGGCATGTACGGCAGCGGATGCGTCTCGCTGCAGCACAGGATCATGCCGGTGGAGTGCGAGCCGACCAGGATGCCCTCGTCCAGGCGGAAGTTCGTGCAGGTGTCGACGCAGGCGCGCTCGCCCATGCCCACCCGCCGGATGCCGGTGACCTCCAGCTCCACGAGCGACAGGTCCGCCGCCGTGCTCACCGCCGCGGTCCGCAGCTCGGTGGCCTCCCCCACGGCGCGCGGCGCCAGCATCACGCCGTCCGAGCCGTGCTCCAGCACGCCGAAGACGATCTCCGCCTCCTCGACGTCGGCGACCTGCGTGATGATGCTGCCCGCCGCGCCCGCCGCGGCGGCCAGCACGATCTCCAGCGGAATCTTGGTGGGGTCGCGGAAGTACAGCAGGCTCCACCGGTCGTGGCGCGCGGACCGGCAGGCGTCCTCCAGGCTGTCCGCGTCGACGATCTCGACGTACCGGCCGAACTCCACGTCCGGGTACCGGGCCGCCAGTTCGGCGGGCTCGCCGTGCCGGGCTGGTTCGACGATCACCAGGTCGGCCGGTTCCAGCTTCTCCGGCAGCGGCCCGCCCTGTGGGAACAGCACCTTCCTCACCGTCGGGGGGAGCGTCTCCAGGTCGGCCGGATCGGCCGCCACGACGGCGTCCACCCGCTGGTGGACCGCCTCCTCGACGATTGCCTCCTTGGCGCCGTTGACGTTACGGATGTCCAGCCAGCACAGCTTCACGGGTTTCTCCTCGGTGGACGGTCAGGGAGTCTCAGGACGTAAGGGCGAGCCGGTCGTCGACGTCGTACCGGTCCGGGACGTGCCGTGGTTCGTGCACCAGCCGCGCCACGGCGGCGGCCATCAGGCCGGGCTGCTCGGCCTGGAACACGTTGCGGCCCATGGCCATGCCGGCCACACCGGCGCGCAGCGCGTCCGAGACGTGGGCGAGCACCGTCTCGGTGTCGGCCGAGCGCGGGCCGCCGGCCACGATCAGCGGAATCGGGCAGCCACGCACCACCTCGGCCATCTGCTCGGGCGTACCCGCGTAGTCGGTCTTGACGATGTCGGCGCCGAGGTCGGCGGCGAGCGTCGCGGCGTGCGCCACCAGTTCCGGCGCCCGGGAGTCGGTGATCTGCGGCCCGCGGGCGTACACCATGGCCAGCAGCGGCACGTTCCAGCGTTCGCACTCCCCCGCCACCGCCGCCAGGTCGGCGATCTGCCGCGCCTCCTGCGGCGAGCCCAGGTTGACGTGCACGCTGACCGCGTCGGCGCCCAGCCGCAGCGCCTCCTCCACGTGCGCGACCAGGTACTTCGCGTCCGGGTCCGGCGCGTGCCGGGTGCTCACGCTCAGGTGCACGATCAGCGACATGTCGCCGAACCAGCGGTGGTCGACGTGCCGCAGGCTGCCCTTGTGCAGCACCACGGCGTCCACGCCGGTGCCGGCCAGCTCACCGAGCAGCGAGTTCAGGTCGCGGCGAAGTGGCCCGTCGGTGACGGAGTGGTCGAGCGGGACGACGAGCAGGCGTCCGTCGCCGCGCCGGAACAGTCGGCGCAGACGCAGGCCACGAGCGAACGAAGCGTTGAGTACGGCCACGGTTTCCTACCTCTCTCAGGCGGTGGCGGAACGACGGGAGGTCAGGGACGTGGCGTCCGCCGGCTCGGACCGGTCGAGGCGGAACGCGCGGTGCAGGGCTTCGACGGCGTCCACGGTGCGGTCCCGCGACACGATCACCGACAGCCGCATCTGGGAGGTGGAGATCCAGCTCGTCGAGATCCCGGCCGAGGCCAGCGCCGCCATCAGCCGGGCCGTGTGCTCGGGGCGGCTGAGCAGGCCCATGCCGACCACCGACACCTTGCCGACGTTCTCGTCGAAGTGGACGCCGCCGTCGAAGGACGCGGTGAGGTCGTGCAGCGCGGTCCGCACCGCGTCGGCCTGGCTGCGGCGGATCGTGAACCCCATCCGGAACTCGCTCTCGTACGGCCCGGACCGGGCCACCAGGTCCGCCACCGCGCCGTGGGCGGCCAGCACCTCGAACACGTCGGGCGCCATGTCCCGCCGGCCGTCGCGGCAGTGCACCAGCACGCGCACCACGTCGGTGTCGTGGGTCACCGCCACCACGGCCCGCCGGGTCTCCAGCGGCCGGTCGTCCGGCCGGTCCACGACTGTCGTTCCGGGTGCCTGCGACGACGCGTTGCGCACGCGCACTTCGACCCCTTCCATGGCGGCCAGCTCGATGCATCGGGTGTGCAGGACCCGCGCGCCGGCGAACGCCATCTCCGCCATGACGCCGGGCTCGACCCACGGCAGGCAACGCGCCGCCGGAAGGATGCGGGGGTCGGCGCTGAACACGCCGTCCACGTCGGTGTAGATCTCGCACGCCGACGCGCGCAGCCGGGCGGCGAGCGCCACCGCTGTCGTGTCGGAGCCGCCGCGTCCGAGCGTGGCGACGTCCCCGGCCCGGTCGATCCCCTGGAACCCGGTGACCACGGCGACCTCGCCGCGGCCCAGCGCCGCCTCGACCCGCGCCGCCCCGATCCGCGAGATCAGCGCGTCGCCGTGCCGGTCGGTGGTGTGGATCTCCGCCTGGTGCCCGGTCAGTGAGACGGCCGGCACGCCGAGCCCGGTCAACGCCAGCGCCATCAGCGCCGCCGACTCGGACTCGCCGACTGCGAGCAACTGGTCGAGTTCCCGGGACGGGCCGGCGGCGCCGACGTCGGCCGCGAGCCGCAGCAGGTCGTCGGTGCGGCTGCCGCGGGCCGACACGACAACTGTCACGGCGGACCCGTCCCGCCGAGCCGCGGCGATCCGCAGCGCGGCGTGCCGTACGCGGTCGAGGGTCTGCAGCGAGGTGCCCCCGTATTTCTGGACCAGCACGTCCACAGTCGTCTTCACCGCCCTCGTCGTATCGGCATTGCGGTCGACAGTAATCGCGGTCGATCTGCGTGGGCACTACTCGCCCGAGTAGTAGCCCGCCGATTCAGTCGTTCACGCCATAACGTCGGCGCGTTACCGGAAACACGTGATGCCGTCGGCGACAACACGTCATGCGCGACGCCTTTTGCCGGACGCACTATCGACAGGCGATCTCTAGGGCAAAGGGAGCGACATGGACGGGACGGAATCGAACGTGGCCGGATTCCCGGATCTGCTGTCCGGTCTCGGCGGCGGCGGGCGTGCCTTCGCCCTGCTGCACCGGCCCGGCGCCGCCGGGAGCGCGTACGTGGAGGTTCTGACCGGCGAGGTGTGCCAGGTGGACACGCTCACCGAGCTGCCCCTGCCCGCCGGGCCGGCGACCGGTGGGCGGCACGACCTGCTCGTCGCGGTGCCGTACCGACAGGTCACCGAGCGGGGGTACGACTGCCACGACGACGGCGCGCCCCTGCTCGCGATGCGCGTCCACGAGCAGTTCGGGCTCGACCGCGAGCAGGCGCTGGCGGGCCTTCCCGAGCGCGGCGTACCGGTGACCGACGCCGACTTCGACCTCAGCGACGAGGACTACGCGGCGATCGTCAAGCGGGTGGTGGGCGACGAGATCGGGCAGGGCGCCGGATCCAACTTCGTCATCCGACGCACCTTCACCGCGCGGCTGGCCGACTACTCGACCGCCACGGAACTGGCGATCTTCCGCCGGTTGCTGACCGGCGAGCTGGGTTCCTACTGGACGTTTCTGTTCCACTCCGGCGCCGGCACGTTCATCGGTGCGTCACCGGAACGGCACGTCAGCATGATCGACGGAACCGTCTCGATGAATCCCATCAGTGGGACCTACCGACATCCTCCGACCGGTCCGGCGGTTTCCGGCCTGCTGGAATTCCTGAACGACCCGAAAGAGGCGAACGAACTCTACATGGTGGTCGACGAGGAACTGAAAATGATGGCGCGGATGTGCGCCTCCGGCGGCCAGGTGCACGGCCCGTTCCTCAAGGAAATGGCGCGGGTGACGCACTCCGAGTACATCCTGACCGGGCGCAGCGACCTGGACGTACGCGACGTGCTGCGGGAGACGCTGCTCGCGCCGACTGTCACCGGCAGCCCGATCGAGAACGCGTTCCGGGTCATCACCCGCCACGAGACGACCGGCCGCGGCTACTACGGCGGCGTGCTCGCGTTGATCGGCAGTGACTCGGCCGGTAGCCGTACGCTCGACTCGGCCATCATGATCCGCACCGCCGAGATCGACCACGACGGCACGCTCCGCCTGGGCGTCGGCGCCACCCTGGTGCGCGACTCCAAGCCGGAGTCGGAGGTGGCCGAGACGCGGGCCAAGGCGGGCGGCATGCGCGCGGCGCTCGGCCTCGGCGTCGACCCGGCCGACCCGCACGGCGGGCCGGCGACGCCCGTGCGGGCACGTTCGTCCCTGTCCACCGACCCCCGGGTACGGCGGGCGTTGCGCGAGCGCAACACCACGCTGTCGAGGTTCTGGCTCGACGGCGCGGAGCGGCGAACGCCGAACCGGGCGCTGGCCGGCCGCCGCGTGCTCGTCGTCGACAACGAGGACACCTTCATGGCCATGCTCGACCACCAGTTGCGGGCCCTCGGGCTGCGGTCGAGCATCGTCCGGTTCGACAGCCCGCTGCGGCCGGACGGATACGACCTCGTCGTCGTCGGTCCCGGACCCGGCGACCCGGGCGACCCGACCGACAGGCGGATGCGGGCGCTGCGCGGGCTCACCCGCGACCTGCTCGCCGGAACGGTGCCGTTCCTGTCCATCTGCCTGGGCCACCAGGTGCTCGCCGCCGAGCTGGGGTTCCCCCTCGCCCGGCGCTCCGTGCCCAACCAGGGCGTGCAGAAGCGCATCGACCTGTTCGGCCGGCCGGAGCTGGTGGGTTTCTACAACACCTACACGGCCCGCTCCGCGCACGACGTGGTGGCCGGCGGCCGGCGGGGCCCGATCGAGATCAGCCGCAGCCCGGACAGCGGTGACGTGCACGCGCTGCGCGGCGCGGGATTCCGGTCCGTCCAGTTCCACCTGGAGTCCGTCCTCACCCAGCACGGCCCGCGGATCCTGGGCGATCTGCTGGTCTCCCTGCTCGCCGACGGCACGGCCGCCGCCGCGGCCGAGGCGGCGGGCCGGCACGGGACCCGGCCGTGACGCTTCGGCGTTCAACTGTCCACGATTGACTGCCGTCGTGGCGTCCCCGCATTCTCCCGAGAACACATCGAGGCACCGGACCGGAGGCGACGCCGTGGATGAGGCCACTCACCGACCCCCCGTCGCGGCGCGGTCGAACCGGTCGCCGGCCACCACTCCGGTGTGGCTGGTCGGCGTGCTGGCCACCCTCGCCGGGGCGGTGGCCGCTGAGGCGTTCACGCTCGCCGCCCGGGGTCTCGGCGTACCGATGGAGGCAGCGGGGGTCTGGGAGGAGCAGGCGCAGGCGATCCCGGTGGGCGCCATCGCCCGCAGCGTCGTGCTCTGGTCGATCGGCGGGATCGTCCTGGCGGTGGTCGCGGCCCGGCGGGCCCGGCGGCCCGCACGCGTCTTCGTGGCCGGCACTGTCGCGTTCACAGTGCTGTCCCTCGCCGCGCCCGCCTTCGCCCAGGACACCGCCGTGTCCACGCAGCTCGTCCTCGCCGGCACCCACGTGATCGCCGGCGCGGTGATCATCCCCATCCTGGCCGCCCGGCTCTCCGCACCCACCACGAACCGGTACTGATCCCGCCACCGTCCCTCCCGGCCTCCGCGATCTTGCACTTTCGGCCCCCGCAAAAGGGATATCCCCGGCACTGGAAGGGCGGTAAGTGCAAGATCGGCGCGGACGGTCCGGGGTAGACGGGAGGCGGTCGGGTCCGGTGGCTCAGCGGCGGGCCGTGGGCTCGAAGATCTCGACCAGGTTGCCGGCCGGGTCGGCGATCAGGAACTGACGACCGCCCGGCCCGGACACGATGTCGCTGCGCAACGTCACCCCGGCCCGCTGCAGCCGCTCCCGTTCGGCGTCGACGTCGTCGACGATCAGGTGGATACGGTTGCGCCCGCACCCGGCCGCGTCCGCCGGCGTGACCCGGGCGCCCGAGCTGGCCGGACCGGACAGCAGCAGCCGCAGCGGCCCGCGCACCACGTCCGCGAAGGCCGGCGGGAACGCGGTCGACACCGTGAAACCCAGGTGGGCGGTGTAGAACTCGATCGCCGCCGGTACGTCGTCGACGACGTAGCGGACGCCGGCCAGGGCGTGCACGTCTGCGGTCATGGCAGTCCCCCTCAGTGTGCGTGGCTCGTGCTGTCGAAGGGCGTGGTGACACCGTCGTAGACGAGCCGCAGCATCATGCCCTGCTCCTGGTGCGGCAGGTTGTGGCAGTGGTTCATCCAGACACCCGGATTGTCCGCCCGGAACGCCACCTCCCACACCTCTCCCGGCCGTACGTCGAAGGTGTCCATCCACAGCGGGCTGCCGGAGTAGCGCCGGCCGTCGCGGGACAGGATCAGCACCGGATGACCGTGCAGGTGCCACGGGTGGGTCTCCAGGCTCCGGTTGACCACCGTGAAGCGCACGACGTCACCCTCCCGGACGAGCTGGTCCGGGACGGAGGGGTGCGCGCGGCCGTCGACGGCCTGGGCGTAGGCGGGCTTGCCGTCGACCATGGCCAGGGCGCGGTCGAGGACGATGGTGAAGTGCCGGTCGGCGTCGTCGCGGTCGAACGGCACGGGTGCCGGCTCGCCGTATTCCAGCAGGTCCAGCTCGGGCCAGTCGCCGGTGTCCGGCAGGGTGCGGTCGCCGCCGCCGGCGCCGGCCGGGCGCAGCAGGACGCCCTGGTCGGGGTCGTGGTCGAGCAGCAGCGTGACAGTGGCGTCCGGCATGGTCAGGACCACGTCGTACCGGCCACCGGCGGGCAGGCGGAGGCCGACCTCGCGTACCTCGCCCGGCTGGTTGAGGTCGCGGCCGTCGACGGCCACCAGCCGGAACGCCGTGCCGGCGACGGCGAACCAGTGCGGGTTCGAGTCGGTGTTGATCAGACGCAGCCGCACCGGCTGGCCCGGGCGGACGTCGTGGACGGCGCGTCCCTCCTGGTCGCCGAGGATCACGACGTCGTCGAACGTGTGCACCGGCAGCGTCAGGTCCAGCCCGCGCTCCGCGTCCGGCCGGTCCTCGCGCGGCGTCACGACGAGCGTCCCGTACAGCCCCTTGCGCACGGCGGGGTGCGACGCCTGGTGGGTGTGGTACCAGTACGTCCCCACCTGGTCCGCCTGGAACCGGTAGACGAACTCGCCGCCGGGCCGCACCGCGTGCTGCGTGGCGCCCGGCGCGCCGTCCTCGCCGCACGGCACGTCGTACCCGTGCCAGTGCAGGGTGACACCGTTCTCGATGTCGGCGTTGCGGAGCGTCACCTCGATCAGGTCGCCCTCGGTCGCGGTGATGGCCGGCCCGGGCAGCCGGCCCTCGTAGCTCCAGGCGTCGATCGGACGCCCTTCCGGCAGCGTGACTGTGCCCGTCCGGGCGGTGAGCACGTGGCGTCGCGCGGTGCCGCCCGCCGCCGGCGCGCCGGGGCCGCGCAGGTCCGCCACGGAAACCTTCGGGCCAGCGCCGCCGGCGTGTCCGGGGCCGCCTCCGGTGACCATCGCCTCGGGCTCCCGGAAGAGCAGGCCGACGCCGGTGGCGCCGGCGCCCGCCGCGACGACGCCGCCGGCCACGCCGAGGAACCGGCGACGGGACAGCGCCGACGCCCCGGCCGCCACCGGCGCTTGTTCGGGAGAGCCCGCGTCAGCCGCCGCCGAGCGTTCGGCGGAGCCGGCGTCCGCCACCGCCGAGCGTTCCGGGGCGCCCGCGTCCGCGCCCTGCCCGGTGGGTCGTCCGACCACCCGGGCGGTGAGCAGCGCGCCGGCGCAGACGACGGCGACGGCGATCAGCGAGGTGCTCAACGTCAACGGGTAGCCGGCGGTGAACGTCACCACCAGGCCGGCCAGCGCGGCGTAACCGGCGGTCAGCAGCGCGACGAGCCCGCCGGCCGGCAGGCCCGTGGCCGGCGACTGCCGGGCCGCGAGCAGCCGCGGGCCGGCGAGGAGCACCGCGACGATCCCGGCGGCGAAGAGCAGCGGCAGCCCCAGCAGAACCTTCTCCTGGACGAACCACCAGCCGCGCCCGGCCAGCAGCGCCACGGTGCCCAGCCGGGTGATCGTCACGAGCACCGCGGCGGCGAGCAGGCCCAGCGCGAGGCGGTTGCGGCCGAGCGCGGCGGTCACGCCTGCCGCGAACCACGTCGCGACACCGAGCAGTGCCACGACGTGGTCCACGAGGATCCATTGGAGCGTGCTCATGAGGCCGTTCGCGCCGAGTCGGCCGCCGGGCCGGTCACAGTGGTGTCCACGCCGGGCGTGGTCGTCGTGTCCGGCCCCGGCCGGACGCTGCGCAGGATGACGCGGGCGACGGCCACCATCACCAGCCCGTTGACCGCGTGCAGGCCGAACACGTACCGGCCGACGGCCGAGTCGCCGGCCGAGTCGCCGAACGCCTTGGCGATGACCGCGATCAGGGCCTGCAGGATCCCCAGCCCGGCGACCAGGCCGGACAGGCCGATGATCCGGCCGGGCATCCGCATCACCGCGGCGGCCACCGTCAGCACCACGGCGACGAGGATGCTCCCCAGACCGAGGATCCGGTGGGGGCGGAACGCCTCCTCGTTGGCCTCGTTGCTGAACGCGCCGCTGGCGGCCAGGAAGAACTGCACCACGAGCACGAGCAGCAGGAACGCTGCCAGTCCGGCGAACACTTTGCGCATGGGACTCCCCTTCGGGTCGGTTGGGTCACCGGGGTGTTCGGTCGGCGGCGCCGGTCAGGCGGCGCGCCGGGAGCGGGTGAATGCCAGACCGCCGACGGCGATCCCGATCAGCGCCAGCACGACGGACACGATGGCGCCGCCACGGCCGTTGCCGCTGCCGACACCGCCGTCGGAGCCGGCCAGGGCGACCACACCGGCGATCAGGCCGGCCGCCGCGAGCACCAGCGCGGCGATCGCGTTGCCACGACCGCCGCCGCGCCCCGCGGAGCGCAACGCCCACACGCCCAGGACGAGGCCGAGCAACGCGAGCGCGAGCGCCAGCACGGACCCGGCCCGGCCGGAACCACCGTCACCGTCGGCGGCCGTCACCTGCGCGGCCGCCGGCGCGACGAGTGCGAGCCCACCGAGGACGCCGGTTGCGGCGGCGGTGAGCAGACGACGGATGAACATGGGAGCCCCTTCGGCTGCGGGAACAGGCATCTGCGCCAGCGTAGGTAACGACTCCGCTACGGGTCGTCATGCCGATGGAGACAATCGATCTACTGCGGTGACGGTATTCCCGCGGTGCGGCGTCTGCGCGCGGAGCAGCCGTATACCGCAATCGCAGCACTGCGAGCGACAGACCGGGCCGTGCCGCCCGGTCAGCGATTGCCGGGTGACACCAGGCCGGACTCGTAGGCGAACACCACCAGCTGTGCGCGGTCACGGGCCTGGAGCTTGGTCATGGCGCGGTTGACGTGGGTCTTCGCGGTCAGCGGGCTGATCACCATGCGATCGGCGATCTCGTCGTTGGACAGGCCCCGGGCGGCCAGCGCGACCGCCTCGCGTTCCCGGTTGGTCAGCTCCTCCATGCCGGGCGTGACGTCCGCGCAGAGCGGCTCCGACACGTACCTGTTGATCAGCATCCGGGTGATCGACGGCGCGAGCAGCGCGTCCCCGCGCGCGGCGACCCGCACGGCGTGCAGCAGGTCGTCCGGCTCGATGTCCTTGACCAGGAAGCCGGTGGCGCCGGCGCGCAGCGCGTGGAAGACGTACTCGTCGAGGCCGTAGTTGGTCAGGATGACCACGCGCACCCCGGCCAGCGCCGGGTCCGCGACGATCTGCCGGGTCGTCTCGACGCCGTCCATGACCGGCATCTGGATGTCGATCAGGGCGAGGTCGGGCAGGTGGTGCCGGGCCAGGGCCAGGCCCTCCCGGCCGTTCCCGCCCTCGGCCACCACCTCGATGTCGTCCTCGGCGTCCAGCAGCGCGCGGAACCCGCTGCGCAGCAGCGGCTGGTCGTCGAGCAGCATGATCCTGATCATGGGACGCGCACCACCGGGAGTTCTGCCTGGACGGTGAACCCGCCGCCGCTGCGGGGTTCCGCCCGGAGCCGGCCGCCCAGCGCGAGGACCCGCTCGTGCATCCCGAGCAGCCCGACGCCGGGCACCGGGGCGACGCCCGGCCGGGCCGTGCCGTCGTCGTCGATCCGGATGCTCAGCGCGTCCGGGCGGTAGTCGATGCGGACCGCGGCGGCCGCGGCGGAGGCGTGCCGGGCCGTGTTGGTGAGCGACTCCTGGACGATCCGGTACGCGGTACGGCCCACCGCCTCCGGCACGTCCCGCTGGTCACCCTCGATCGTCAGCGTGGTGGCCAGGCCGATCTTCTCGGCCCCGGCCAGCAGTTCCGGGAGGTGGTCGAGCCCGTGCGACGGGGACCTGGTCAGGTCGCGCAGCGTCTCCAGGGTCGCGCGCAGCTCCCGGGTCGCCGCCCGGCCGGCCTCCTGGATCGCCAGCAGCGACTCCGGCACCTGCTCGCCGCGCTTACGGGCCAGGTGGACCGCGACCTCCGCCTGCACCTTGATGATCGAGATCTGGTGGGTGAGCGAGTCGTGCAGCTCCCGTGCGATGTGCAGCCGCTCCTGGGTCGCGCGCAGCCGGGCGGTCTCTTCGCGGGTGCGCTCCGCCTCGTCCGCCCGCCGCTCGGCCTGCCGCAACGCCTCACCGGCCGCCGCCGCGGCGACCAGCCAGGCCAGTTCGAGCACGCCCCGCGACTGTGCGAGCGCCTCCTTGAGGGCGCCGTCCGCCGGCGAGGCCATGATCGCCAGCGGCAGCACGACGAGCAGGGCCGCGCTCACCCCGAGCGTGACGAGCCGGTGCCCGGCCCGGACCGCCGCGTACACCGCGAACAGGTACGCGATGGCCGGCACCCCGAAGCCGACCGCGTTGTAGCCCACCACGCACAGCCCGGTGGCGACCAGCACGGCGACCGGAGCCCGGCGACTGGCGGCCAGCGCCAGGCCGCTCGCCACCACCAGCGCGTAGCCGAGCAGCCCGAGGCCGTCGGGGGCGGGATGGTCACCGGCCAGCGCGCTGATCAGCAGCACCGCCGCCACACCGACCGCGATGACCCAGTTCTTCACCCGGGCCCACACACTGGACAGTCCAGTCCTCATAATCGCACTTTAGCGGAGGGTGCCAGGGTTGAGCCCCGAGCGAACAGGCATTGATCCCGGTGCCGCCGGCCGGGCGGCACCGGCCGGCGTTCAAATAAAGTTCACCGCGCCCGGCTTCCATTTGTAGTGCGACTCGAGTTTGTAGTACTCGCCCTTCGGGGTCAGCGCCACGCCGTAGACGAACTTGCGGTCCCCGCCGCCGTACGGAACGCTTTTCACGAACTTCTCGATCTCCGGTTCCACGGGTACGGGAAGCGTGGTCAGATCCGTTGTCGCCGCGGCGTAGCAGATCCGTTCGATCTCCGGGGAGTCCCAGCCCAGCGTCACGTAGAGCCCGAATGCCCCGGCGCCGAGCCGCAGCATCTGCTCGCTCGGCTCGGCCATCCCGGTCCGCCGCAGCGTCGACCGGATCGTCTCCGGCTCGAAGCACTCGCGCGGCACGTCGTTGAAGTAGACGTTCACGGTCCGGGCCGGGTAGTCGAAGCCCAGCACGCCGACCCGGTCGTCGAGACCGTGCCGGGTGAAGAACCCGGCGTTCGCGGCGAGACTGCGGGGCATCGCCGGGATGCCGGCGAGCGCGGAGGCCACCTGCAACTCGTCCGGGGCGAAGGCCGCGTAGATCTTCTTGAAGCCGCCGACCACCCCGAAGTCGATGCCGTGGCTCTCCACCGGGCAGCGCCGGTGCACCTCGGCGAGCAGGCCGCCGATGGGGTGGTCGGTCCGCGGGGTGAGGCCCCGGGCGATCGCCGAGGCGTACGGGTCCCGGTCGTCCGGATGCGTCCGGAACCGGCAGTCCAGCTCGCCCGCGTGACGCAGCGCGGTCGCCACCCGGAAGGCGACCACCGCCTCGGGATGCGCGAACGCGTCGCCGTACGCGGACAGGACGGGCCAGACCCGGTCGCGCGAACAGGGCACGTCCAGCTGCCGGGCCGATTCCTCGATGGTCGAGTAGAGCTCGGCCACCTCGGGAGTTCCGGACATCGATCCTCCAAGCATGTGTCGTTCGGTCGGGGGCGCCCGGCGTTGGCCGGTCGCTATCGCGGCTCGTAGACGCGCTTGTGGCCGGAGAGCCCGGCCAGCCGGTACGGCCCGGTGGTCACCGCCGGCACGGGATAGTCACCGCCGTCGACCGGGAAGGCGTGCTCGTGCAGCTCCCGGTACGTGTCGTAGTCGACCTCCTGCCGCCGGTCGATCGCCGCGCGGTGCTGGTCGGGTCGCGTGTGCTCGCGGTACCCGGGCACGACGGTGCCGGCGAAGAACTCGGCGACGCTGCCGGACCCGTAGCTGAGGAAGCCGACGGTCCGGCCGCTCAGGTCGTCGGCGGTGTCGAGCAGCGCCGCGAGCCCGAGGTACATCGACGCGGTGTAGCTGTTGCCGATCTCGGCGTTGTACCCGGTGGTGTGCCCGATGGCGCCGGCTACCAGCGCGTCGTCGACGTCGCGCCCGCAGTAGTTGAGCAGGTGCCGGTGCGCCTTGTCGGCCATCCTGGGGAACGGCTGGTGGTAGCAGAACGCGCCGAACTCGTCCAGCGCGCGGCCGCCGCGCTCGGTGTAGTCCTTCCACGAGCCCTCCACCGCCTGCAGGTAGGCGGAGATGGACTCGTGCCCGTCGACCAGGGCGGTGGTGCGGTAGTTCGGCCGCCAGAAGTCCATGACGTCGGCGGTGAACATGCCCGACGGGTCCTCGACGCGTACCAGAGCCGGGTCCGCGCCGACGAGCATGGCGACCGCCGCGGCGCCCTGGGTCGCCTCGCCGGGCTCGCCCAGCGCGTACTTCGACACGTCGCTGGCGATCACCAGGACCTGCTGCGACGGGTCGCGGTGCACCAGGCCGACGGCGAACTGCAGTCCCGCCGTACCGCCGTAGCAGGCCTGCTTCAGCTCGACCACCCGGGTGGCCGAGGGGAAGCCGAGCAGGGAGTGGACGTGTATCCCGGCCGCCTTCGCCTGGTCGACCGACGACTCGGTGGCGAACACGATGGTCCGGATCCGGTCGGTGCCGTGGCGGGCGACGACCGGCGCGGCGGCGGCAGCGGCCATGGTCACGATGTCCTCGTCCGGGGCGGGCACGCTCATCCCCCGCAGGCCGATGCCCCGGTGGTACTTGGCCACGTCGGTGCCGTTGGTAGCGGCCAGCGTGGCATGCGTCAGCACGTGGTGCGTCGTCGCGGCGGACAGGTCGTGGATGCCGACGGCGGGTCTCGCGGCCATCGTCAGGCTCCGATCTTCGTGGTCTCGGTCGGGCGTTCGAGCCGGACGTGCGCCCGCATCAGCTCGCCCGGGTTGGTCTGCGCGGCGAGCAGGGACAGTTCGCCGCAGAGCACCGTCGCGGCCGCGATGACCGCGAGCCGCCGGGCGTTCTCGCCCGGATCACGCGCGGCGCGGCAGCCGAGCCGTTCCAGGTTCTCCGCCACGAAGCCGAGACCCTTGCCGTTGCCGACGGTGCCCACGATCAGGTTGGGCAGCGTGCAGGAGAAGTAGAGGTCGCCGTCGCGGTCCTCGGCGACCGTCACGCCCTGGGAGCCCTCGACGATGTTCGCGGCGTCCTGCCCGGTCGCCAGGTAGAACCCGAGCAGCATGTTCGCGTAGTGCGCGTTGGCCGAGCGGACACCGCCGGCGAGCAATGTGCCGATCATGTTCTTGTGCACGTTCAACTGGGCGATCGCGGCCGCCGTCGTGTGCAGTCTGTCGTGGACGATCTCCCGTGGCACCACCAGTTCGGTGACCACGTTCTTGCCCCGGCCGAGAATGCCGTTTATCGCGGTGGCCTTCTTGTCGGTGCAGTAGTTGCCCGAGATCGAGCCGTACGAGATTCCCGGAATGGTGTCCAGGATGTGCTTCAGCAACGCGTCGGCGGCCAGCGTCGCCATGTTGTGCCCGGACGCGTCACCGGTGGTGAAACTGAACCGCAGGAACAGCAGATTCGCGGTGATCTCGTGGTGGAACCCGATCAGCTCGACGAACCTGCCGCAGGTGCGCACGATGTCGCGCAGCTCGTCGAACCGCGCGTCGACCTCCAGCGAGGCCAGGTAGGCGGTCTGCGCGTCCTTGGCGCGCACGAACACCGAGCGGGTCATGCGCTCGTCGACGAGCGTGGCGACGATGCCCGCCTCGACCAGCCGGGAGATCTTCGCGCCCCGGCCCACGGACGGCCACAGCGGCGACTCGTACGTGGCGAGCGGGACCTCCGTCTCGACCTGTGCCACGTTGCCCGAGATCCGCACGGGACCCACCCATTTCATGGGCACACCGGCGATGGCGTCGTTCATCGAATGCCTCCGATCATCTCGTGGGTGGCGCCGGAGCGGGTGGCGAGGCGGTGGGTGTCGATGCCCCGGGCCGCGCAGAACGCGCTCAGCCGTCCGTGGATCAGCAGGTCGCACCGGGTCAGGTCGGCCGGCGTGCGCGCGCCCAGGGCGGTCATCAGGGCTTCGATCTGGTCGAGCCAGGTGGAGATCAGCGACAGCAGCGCCGGCACGCCGCCGTCCAGGAGCGTCCGCAGGAACAGCCCGGACACCCCGGCGGCGCCGGCGCCGAGCGCCAGCCCACGGACCACGTCGAGCGGGTTACGGACCCCGCCGGAGGCCAGCACGGGCAGGTCGACGCCCTGGGCGTCGAGCAGGCAGGCGGGTGTCGACTGCCCCCACCCGTCGAGGAAGGAGTAGTCGGCGGCGTCGCGCCGGTCGTTCTCGATCCGGGCGAAGTTCGTGCCGCCCCGGCCGGCGACGTCGGCCACCCGGACACCCATGTCCCGCAGCCGCAGCAGCGTCTCGCGGCTGAGCCCGAAGCCGACCTCCTTGACGATCACCGGGACACCGACGCCGGCGACGATCTGTTCGATCCGCGGTCCCCAGGCGGCGAACGACCTGTCGCCCTCCGGCATCACCGTCTCCTGGATGGTGTTCAGGTGGATCTGCAGCGCGTCGGCCCGCATCAGGTCGACGGCCCGCCGGGCCCGCTCGACCGTGGCGGTGGCGTTGACGTTGGCCATGATGAACCCGTCCGGGTTCTCCCGGCGCATCACGCTGAACGTCTCGGCCACCGACTCGTCGGCGAAGTAGGCGCTCATCGACCCGGTCGCGACGGGTACGCCGGTCTCCCGGGCCGCGATCGCCAGGTCCCGGTTGATCAGGCCGGTCTTGGTGCTGCCGCCGGTCATCGCGTTGATGCACAGTGGCACCGGCCAGTCGATGCCGCCGAACGAGGTGGCCAGCGAGACGTCGGACCGGTCGATGCCGGCCAGTGCGTGGTGCACGAACGACACGTCGTCGAACTCGTGGTGACCGCCGAGCCGGTCCTGCTGCTCGGCGGCGAGCCGGACGTGGTCGTCCTTGCGGTTGGCGATCATCGCGCGCTCCCGTTCGTCTGGTGGACCTGGACCGGCATGGGGAGCACCCCGGCGGCGGCCCACTGCTCGCGCAGCCGCGCGGTCTGCGTCGCGGCGGCGGCGTCCAGCAACGCGATGCCGCAGTCGCCGCCGCCGGCGCCGGACGGTTTGGCCGCGCCGCCGACGGTCTCGGCGGCGTCGCACAGCGCCGTCAGGCGGGGGGTGAAGATGCCGAGCCGGACCTCGTCGTCCAGCTCGGCGAGCACGTGCCGGGCCCGCCGGACCTGGTGCAGAAGTTCCTGGTCGTCGCCCCGCTCCAGCGCGTCGATCGCGGTGCGTACGCACTCCTGGCTGCGGCTGGTGAAGCTCCACCGCGCGGCGCTGCCCCGCCACCGGGAGGCGGCCAGCCGCCCGGTCAGCGCGCTGCTGCTGGCCGGCTCCCCGGTCCAGCCCACCTCCAGCGCGAGGCCACGCGGTGGCGGCAGCCGCCGGACCCGCAGGCCCGGCCAGGGCGCGCGCATCGTCTCCTCCACGCCGCGCCGCCGCGCCATGTCGCGTACGGCGGCGCGGTCGGGCGCCTGGTAGGCGATCCAGCCGCCCCAGACGCTCGCGGCCAGGTCACCGCCGGAGGCGTCGGCGCCGTCGCGCACCGTCGCCAGCATCGCCAGCCGGAACCGCGATTCGAGCGACAGCTCCACCCCGTGGTACGCGGCCACGGCGGTCACCGTGGCGACGCTCACCGCCCCGCTCGACCCGAGCCCGAACTTCGTCCCGGCCCGGTGCAGCCGGCTGGTGATCGCCACCCGCATCGGCAGCGGGCGCAGTCCGCGCCCGGCCAGGAGTTCGCCGACCACCTCGATCGCGGAGGTCACGGCGCCGAGGTCGGCGGGCGCCGGCTGCCCGTCGTCCGCGGCGACGAGCCGGCCGTCCTGCCACCGCAGGCGCGCCCGGTCCGGGCGGAGGTCGGAGTCGACCACGAGGTGGGCGTCGGCGCCGGAGACGGTGACGTCCACTCCCCTGTCGACAGCCACCAGCAGCGCCGGGTGACCCGGCTCCAGCACCGCGTACTCACCGGCGATGAACAGCTTGCCCGGCGCGTGGTGGCGCACGGCGCCCGGCCCGGTCACGGCCGGCTGCCCGGGTTCGGCGCGGCCGCCGGGCCCGGTCCGGCGACGACCACGGCGCAGCCCGGCGCGACGTCGCGCAGGGTGTCGGCCACCCGGTCGGCGTCGGCACGGCGGCAGAGCACCTTGACGTTCGGTCCCGCGTCCATGGTGGCGTAGGCGCCGACGCCGTCGGCGCGCAGGCGCAGCACGCTGTCGAGCACGGCCACCGTGACCGGCGCCAGGTAGCGCACCGCCGGCCGGGCCGCCAGCATGGTGGCGTGCATGCCGAGGGCGTTGCGTTCGGCGATCTCGCCGACGGCGTCCAGGTCGCCCCGCAGCAGCGCGGTCCGCATCTCGGCCAGGTCGGCCCGGCCGGAGGCCACCCACGACGGATAGAGCGGCGAGGTCCGGACGGTCCGCCGCATCCCCTCACGGCTCGACACCGCCTTCGGCCCGGCGTCGACGATGGCGACCACCAGCGCGACGTCGAACGGCGCGACCGGCACCGGCTCGGCGTAGGAGCCGAGGTCCGCGGCGGCCCCGGCGCCGGGGCCCGCGTGGCAGATCGCGAAGCCGCCGAAGACCGACCGGGAGGCCGACACGGACCCCCGCCGGGCCAGCCGGGACAGCGCGGTGGCGTCCAGGTCGAGGCCGTACGCGGCGGCGCCGGCGAGCGCGAGGGCGGCGAATCCGCTCGCCGAGGACGCCAGGCCGGCGCCGGTCGGTACGGAGTTGCGGGTGTCGACGTGGGCCCGTTCCGTGCGCCCCGCCAGTTGCCGCAGCAGGTCCAGGAAGGCGACGACGCGCTGTCGCCGCTCGCCGCCGGCGGGTGAGCCGTCGAGGACCACCTCGTCGGCCGGCGCGCCGCTGTCGATCCGGACGGTGGTGGTGGTCGGGAAGATGTCGAGCGTCATCGACAGGCTGTCGGCGTACGGGATCATGAGCTGCTCGTCGCGCTTGCCCCAGTACTTGATCAGTGCGATGTTCGGATGGGCCACCGCGGTCGCCCGCCGGTCCAGCGCCGGCGTGGACTGCTGCGTCCGATGGTCAGTCGTCATGGCCGGCGAACCTCCCCATCGGGACGACCCAGGTGCGGACGGCGCCCGCCTGCCGGACACCGCGCACCACCGCCGCGGACTCCCGGCGGTCCCCGGCCAGCGCGATCATGCAGCCGCCCAGCCCACCGCCACTGATCTTGGCGCCCGGGCTGCCCGCGGCGAGCGCGGCGTCGACCATCCGGTCGATCCGGTCGGTGCTGACCCCCACGTCACGCAACAGCCGGTGGTTCTCGGTCAGCCGCGCGCCGAATTCGGCGACCCGGCCCTGAAGCAGGTCGTGCGCCGCCGCCTCGGTCAGGCTGGTGACCCGGCTGACGAACTCGTCGCGCGTGCGCGGGGAGCGTTCGAAGGCCCCACGCAGCAACTCCACCGCGTCCCTGGTGCTGCCGCTGACGCCGCTGTCCGCGATGACGAGCACCGCGTCGAACCCGGCCGGGTCGGACAGCCGCGCGGAGCCCGCCATGGCGACCGGCAGTTCCCGGCCGACGCCGTTGCGGAAGATCAGCGGCGCGGTCGCGCCGGTGGCCAGCGCGTCGATGCCGCTGGCCCGGCCGTGCGCCACGTTCTCCGAGGCCTGCACCAGATCGAACACCGTGCCGGCGTCGAGGCGGCGGTCGAACGCGTCCGCGAGGGCCAGCACCGCGGCGCGGGCGCAGGCGGCGCTCGACCCGAGCCCCCGGCCCTGCGGGATCGCGCAGTCCACGAGCACGTCGACGCGCATCGGCTCGGTGACGGCGGCCCGCTGCCGGAACTCCGTCACCAGGTGCTGCAGACCGTCGGTCGGCAGCGACGTCACCTCCGGGCTCTCCAGCCCGGCGATGGCGAACGAGATCTCGTCCGGGCCGTCGCCGCCGACCCGGCGCGCCTTCGCCACGGCGGTCAGTTGCGGCACCGGGACGGCGAGCGCCGGCGCGCCGTACACGACGGCGTGCTCGCCCAGCAGGATGGCCTTGCCGTGGGCGCGGCCGGCGCCGAGGCGGACCGCTCCGTCACCCCTGTCGTCGAGGACGCGGCGGGCGACGACGGTCACCGGTTCCGTGGACATCACTGGGCCCGCTGGGTGGCCTTGATCGCCATGTCGGCGAGCTGATGTTTTGCGGGGGCGGTGGCGCTGCTGGCCTCCAGCGCGGCCAGCGCCCGGTCGGTGCGCAGCGAGATCTGCCGCTCGATCTCCTCGACCGCGCCGACGTCGCGGAAGATGCCACGGATGCGGGCGATCTCCTCGTCGGCGAGGTCGGTGCCGACCTTGGCCCGCAGGTAGGCCGCCGCGTCCGGGTCCCGTTCGTCGGCGCGCTTGAGCGCCGTGGCGAGCAGGACCGTCCGCTTGCCCTCCCGCAGGTCGTCGCCGGACGGCTTGCCCGTCACCACCGGGTCGCCGAACACGCCGAGCAGGTCGTCACGGAGCTGGAACGCGATGCCGATGTCGGCGCCGAAGGCGCGGTAGGCGGCGAAGAGGTCGTCGTCCGCGCCGGCGATCGCGGCGCCGAACTGCAGTGGGCGCTCCACCGTGTACGACGCGGTCTTGTACTGGTTGATGCGCAGCGCCGCGTCGACGTCCTCGCTCCGGCTGACCTGGCTGATCAGGTCGAGCAGCTGGCCGTACATGACCTCGGAGCGCACCGCCGACCACACCGGCGAGACCCGCACGTGCGCGTCGGCCGGCAGGCCGGAGGCGCGGACCAGGACGTCGGCCCAGATCAGGACCAGGTCGCCGATCAGGATGGCGGTGCCGGTGCCGAACGTGCCCGGGTCACCGGAGAAGCGCCGCGCCCGGTGCCGTTCGGCGTACGCGACATGCGCGGCGGGATGGCCGCGGCGGGTCTGGGACGCGTCGATGATGTCGTCGTGGATCAGGCCGGACGCGTGCAGCAGCTCGAACCCGGCGCAGGCGTTCAGCACCGCGCCGGCCACCGGGTCCTCCGGGTCGCCGCCGGCGCCGATCCAGCCCAGCCAGGCGAAGGCGGGCCGGATGCGCTTGCCGCCCCGCAGCACGTAGCTCTCCAGCTCGGCGACCAGGGCCGCGAAGTCGTCGCCCAGCTCGCGGGCCTCGGCGCGGCGCTCGGCGAAGAAGTCCCGCAGCGCGGCGTCGACGGGCGCCGAGTCGGTGACCGTCCCGAGATGTCCGACGGTCATGCCCGGGTCTCCCGATCGAGGCGGCATTCACCATTACACTCACGCATCTCGGACTCCCCTGGATTCGCTGGACCAGTCACGTCGAGCCGCGATCAGTCGATTCCGTTCCGGACGGTCGCGCCGGCGCGGAAACGACGCCGATCTCCCCATCGGCGCCGCCATTTCGTCCGCGCCGGCATGCCGATTCCGGCATGGCCTGACAGTAATCGCGCTCCGTCACCGTGCCCACTACTCACGCGAGTAGTGGGCGCTGCCAGCGACGTCGCCGACGAACGGCCGCAGATCCCGTATAACTGAGTAGCCCGCACCGATCCGGCGTTCAACTGTCCAGAACGGACGGTCGAACGCCCGAGGACCTCGGCTCGCGGCGCGCGTCGGACGATTCAGCAGAGGAAAACGGGATGGTCATCATGAATCGCATGGCGGGGCGCGAGCGGGAATTGTCCTCATTGGGGGAACTGCTCGACGCCACCGTGCGGGGTTCCGGCGGCTGCGTCGTGGTCGACGGGCCGTTCGGCATCGGCAAGACCCACCTGCTGAAGGTCACCGGCCTGGAGGCGGCAGCCCGCGGGCTGACAGTGGTGGCCGGGCGGGCAAGCGTCACGGACCAGCCGGTGCCCGTTCACCTGCTGGTCAATTTCCTGCGCCACGCGATGCCCGGCGAAGCGGCGGTCGAGCAGCTCGCCGTCCCGGGCGCCAACCCGTTCTGGCTGATCGACCGGGTCGGCGATCTGGTCGAGGTCGCGGCGCGCCGGCGTCCGCTCGTGGTCGCCCTGGACGACGCCCAGCGCATCGACGACGTCAGCGCCCTCGCCCTGCGCGGACTCGTGCCGCGGCTGGCGTCCTCGCCGGTGCTCTGGCTGCTGGCCCGACGGCCGGTCGCCGCCGGGTCGATCGCCCAGCACGCCGTCGACTGGCTGGCCGAGCACGTCGCGGTACGGGTACGGCTGCGCGAGCCGGGCGAGGAGGCGGTGGCCGACCTGTGCGCCGGCCTCCTCGGCGCCCGGCCGGACGCCTCCGTCCTGCGCTGGGCGGCCCGCTGCGGCGGCAACCCGAAGGTGATGGAGAACGTGTTCAGCGCGTTCATCAAGGCCGGCCAGATGATCATCGTGGACGGCGCCGCGTCGGTGGTGTCCGACGGGCTGCCCGACGGTGTCCTCACCGCCGTCCACGGGCTGCTGGAGGAGATGCCGCCCCCGCTGCGGCGCCTGCTCGCGGCCGCCGGCCGGCTCGGCCACACGTTCCCCGCCGACCGGGTGACGGGCCTGCTCGACGGGCCGGCCGCCGACGTGTCCGCCGCGATCGACGAGGCGGTACGGGTCGGGCTGCTGCGGCGCGACGGCGCGGAGCTGACCTTCGCCCACCAGGTCGTCGGCGAGGCGCTTCGGCACGCCGCGTACCCGCGACCGGAGCGCGCCGAGCCCGCCACCGCGCCGGCGGCGGGCGACGTGGCGGACGGCCCGGCCCCGCGCGGGCGGCTCGGTCCGCCCCACTCCCCCGCCGGCGTACGTGTCGCCCGCTCCGCGCCGGAGGCGGCGATGCCCGTCGCGGCGGCCGGGCCGGCGCCGCGCTCCGGCCGGTGCGGGTGCGACGAGGTGGTGGCGGAGGCCGTGTCCCACCTGGAGAACAGGTCCGCCGAGGCGCCGCGGGCGCTGGCCCGTGCGCTGCGCCTGCTGGCCGGGGCGGGACGGCCCACCGAGGCCGGCCGCCTCGCGGAGGTGATCCTGCGCCGCGACCTCCCGGCGGACGTCGAGACGCAACTCGTGCTCGAACTGGGCCACGGCATGCGGGCCGCCGGCAGCCACCGCCTGGCGGCCGGCTTCCTGCGGCGCACGCGCGCCCGCCGCGACGTGTGCGAGCTGGACCGGGCCAAGCTGGACCGGGCGCTCGCGGACGTCACGAAGCGCCTGGGCGGTGCGTCGCCCGCCGGGCCGGAGCCCGGGACCCCGTCGCCGGGCTGCGCGCCCGGCGGGCGGCCGCTGTGGACCTGGCTGGTCCGGGCACTGGCCGCGGCCGATCAGCGCGACGAGGCGCAGGCGGTGCTGGACACCGTACGGCCGACGACGCGGGAGTCCTGCCACACCGGCTCGGAGACGCTCCGGCGCGGCCACCGGGCCGAGCTGCTGGCGGCGGCGGGACGGCTGGAGGAGGCGCGCGCCGAGGCGGAGGCGGCGCTGCGAGCCGCCGATCGCGCCCGGCCGGCCGACTGCGTACCGGCGCGCCTGGTCCTGGCCCACCTGAGCGTGCACCGCGGTGACCTCGCCACGGCCAGCGACCAGTTGCGGGCGGCCGAGCGGCTGGCCGGCGCCGACGACACGGCGCGGATGGACTGGGCGCTGGCCCGGTTCCACGCGGCCAGCGGCCGTCCGGCGATGATGGTGCAGACGTTGATCAACGTCGCCGGGCAGGTCGTACCCGATCCGCTGCTGTTCACCGAGGCGCCGGCCGCGGCGGCGGCGCTCGTCCGCCAGGCCCGCCGGGCCGGGCTCGACGCGGAGGCCGAGCGGGCCGTGGAGGTCGCCCGGCGCGTCGCCCGCGGCAATCCGTTCGTCCAGTCGCTGGCGGCGGCGGCCGAGCACGCCGCGGGTCTGCTGCGCGACGATCCGGCGGCACTGCTGCGGGCCGCGGATCTGCACCGGCTCGCCGGCCGTACGCTGGCCGCGGCCGGCGCGGTGGAGGACGCGGCCCGCGGCACCCGGGACCGGGCCGAGGCCACCCGGCTCCTCGAAGCCGCGGCGGACGCCTACCGCGAGCGCGGCGCGCGACGCGACCTGGACCGCGTGGAGGCCGAGCTGCGTGGTGTGCCCGCGCACAACGTCCGCCCGCTGGTCCCGGACCGGCCCCGATCCGGGTGGGAGAGCCTGACCAGCGCGGAGCTGCGGGTCGTGCGGGCCATCGTGGACGGGATGACCAACCGTGAGGCGGCGAGCTCGCTGTTCCTGTCCCCGCACACCGTCGACAGCCACCTGCGGCGCGTCTTCTCCAAGCTCGACATCAACAGCCGGGTCGAACTGACCCGCTGCTTCATCGCGCACGAGGCGGTCCGGCCGGCGCTGGCCACCCCACGCCAGCCGGCGTCCGCCGGCTGAGCGGGCCGTCCGGCGGACGGGCGCGGTTCAGCCGGCGGACGCCGGAGACGCGGTTCAGCTGGCCTTGCCGGTCACGGAGCCCGTGTCCCAGTCCGGCTCGCCGGTCATCGAATAGATCGCCGCACGGCTGGAGTAGGTGGCCGCGGCGTGCGCCAGCTCGGCCCGGGTGTTGAAGCCCAGCTTCCGGTAGACCTTCCGCAGGTGGTAGTTGACGGTGTGCGCGGACAGGTGGACCTGCTTGGCGATCTGCCGGTTCGTCAGGCCCACGCTCACCAGGTAGGCGATCCGCTGCTCCATGTCGGACAGGGTCGACCAGCAGCTCGCCGGTGGGACGCCGGTTTCCTCGGCGCGGGCCGGCGTCACCGGCCGTCCCCCCGCCTGGGCCTGCGCGGCGTAGAGCTTGGCGAGCTCCTCGGTGGCCAGCGCCACCGAGATCGGGTCCCGTGACTGCACGATGATGAGCGCCAGAGCCGCCGGGGCGCTGTTCGCCAGCGCGTGGGCGTGCATGGCGGTGAGGCTGACGACCTGGATCCCTGGATTGTCCGCGGCCAGCCCGTCCACCGTGGCGAGGACGCGGCGTTCGAGGTCACGGTCGTCCACGTCGCGGGCGAGCAGGACCAGGAAGGCGGCGGCGCTCGGCACCTCGACGTACAGGCGGCGTCGCGTCGGCAGGCGGCGGTGCTTGCCCGCCAGCAGCCGGGCGGCGGCCCGCGGGCCCTCCTGCTTGACCGTGATCAGCACTTCCGCCCACGAGTACTGCACCGAGTCGAGGACCACGTGGCGGTCCGCGTCCTCCTGCCCCCGCCTGAGGTACTCGATCGCGGCGGGCACGTCGCCCATGTAGAAGGAGGCGGTGCTGAGCACCGCGTAGGCGAGGGGCCGCAGCATGGGCACCGCGTCCCCGGCCACGGCGGCGGTGGCCAGCGCCGCCTCCCGGCGCGCGTCCCCGATCCGCCCGGCCTGCAGCAGCAGCCGGGACCGCATCACCGCCGGCGCGGCCGTCCAGATCGGCGCGGGCAGTCCGCGCAGGCCGGCCTCCGCCTCGTTGATCAGCGCCTCGGCCTCGTCGAACTCACGCAGGTTCGCGAGTTTGCCGGCGAGCGCGAGCTGGGCGTGCAGACGCCACACCGGTTCGGCCTCCGCGCCGGCCCGCACCGCCGCCCGTCCCAGCTCCAGGCCGTCGGCCAGCTTTCCCGCCGACCACAGCCCGGTGGACCGGGCGGTCAGCGCCATCGCCAGCGCGGCGTCACCGGACTCGGCGTCGCGTTCCCGCAGGATCGCCTCGGTCAGCGGATCGGCGCCCTCGCCGCCGAGCAGGAGATCGGCCAGCACCAGACACGCCTGCGCGTCACGCCGGGCGGCGGGCGACGCGGCCGGGCCGGCGAGAACCGCCTCGGCGACACGGACGCCGGCCTCGGCGTTCCCGCTCATGATCAGGCGGTGCGCGCGGGAACAGGATCCGGTGGCGTCCTCTCCGGTCGCGCTCACCGGCGCGGCAGTCGCGGCGTCCATCCGGCGATTCCGGTCGGCCACCGGGCTGCGTCGCCCGGAAAGGCTCATCGCCTCACGTCGTAAGGCGTCGCGGGCCGGCCCGGGAATGGCCTCGATGATGCCGCGCAGCAGGAAATCGCTCTGAAAGGCGAGCTGATGCTCGGCGGCCACGACGAAGCCCGAGGCGATCGCCTCGTCCACCGGCGGGAGCAGGGCCGCCGACGATCTGCCCAGCATTCTCGAGACGTCCTCCAGCATGA
Organism: Micromonospora sp. HB375; assembly: GCF_017872985.1. Classification (NCBI taxonomy): domain Bacteria; kingdom Bacillati; phylum Actinomycetota; class Actinomycetes; order Micromonosporales; family Micromonosporaceae; genus Micromonospora; species Micromonospora sp. HB375. Next base: position 4,339,413 of record NZ_JAGGJO010000001.1, read on the forward strand.
AGGATCTGCCCAATGCGGCGGCAACCTTCAGAAACTGCTGGCAGCCGGCGCTCACGTCATTCAATCGCCGCATGACAAAACTCAGCACACGTCGGGGAATTCGACGGGAAACCAATTCCGCCCGACCATTTCTCTCCCGGATCAATCCCTCTTCGGCGAGCCCGCGCGCCAGTTCGGCGACCAGGTGCGGATTTCCGCCGGCACCGCCCGCGAAGTCAATCAGCTCGCGGTGCACGTCGACCCCGAGGATCTCGCGCAGGACCTGCTCGTCGCTCCCTCCGCCCCCCGGCTGGGACACCGGCCCCCCGGCGGCGCACACCGGATTTCGTGCTGCGGCTGTCGCCTCGTTCTCCCGCGGCCGTCCCGTTGTCATAATCCCCCCGGAATATGCGCACACAGCTCAAGAAAAGCCTGGACTCGGTCGATGACGCTACCCCACAGCAACCACATTTGCCATCGATCACCGTCGTCGCTCATCATAACTATCCGGCAGGCCCCGGCGCAGCCGTCATATATCAGGCAGCATCCCGCTGATATCGGACTTACCTAAACAATGCCACGATTGGCAGAACTCGCACGCATGACCGAAACAGCCCTCGCCGCGGACCGTCCCGGACCGGCTGGCCGAACGTCCAGCACCATCGTGAACAGGTGAAACAAGCTCCGACCGGAACACGGCGTCACTCCTGCCCGGTCCGGACGCGACCGCTCCCGCGGGCGGTCGACGGCGGCTGGTCACCGCACCGCTCTGCCGACAGAGAAAGCGCAGGATACGGCGCTGACCGGATACCGACAGGTGTACTGCAAATGGAGTACCGCAACCGTGGTAGCGACGTCCAGGAAGTGCCTGCATCCGTACGGCGACACAGAAGTGCCTGTTCACGACCATTAGGTAGAGCGCTTATTGACTTGAGGAGAAGATGATGCCTACCGAGACTCCCCGCACAGACGGAGCTCTGGCGGGATTGGCGCGGTTCTGTTACCGGCGTCGTCGACTGGTGCTCCTGACCTGGATCGTCGGCGTCATCGCCCTGGCGTTCCTGGGCTTCCGCTACGGCGCCGCCCCGGACAACGTCTACTCCGGCGGGGACTCCCATTCCGCACGGGCGCAGGCCCTGATCGAGAAGCACTTCCCCGAGCAGCGGGGCGACACGCTCACCCTGGCCATCAAGGCCGAGCGGGGCATCGACGACCCGGCGGCGCGGCAGAAGATCGAGAAGGTCATCTCCGACCTGGACGCCTCACCGGTGACCGGGCCGATCGTCTCGCCCTACGACGACCGCAACCTGGTCACCGCCGACCGCCGCATCGCCCGGACGACGATCCCGCTGACCTCGATGGACGTGGAGAAGGCCGAGGCCAAGCCACTCGTCGACACGGTCAAGGACGCCTCCGGCGACGGCGTGACGCTGGGGCTGGGCGGCGAGCGGGCGGAGAAGGCGGAGACGCCCCCGCAGGGACCGGCCGAGGCGGTCGGCGTGGTGACCGCCGCGGTGATCCTGTTCCTCGCGTTCGGCTCGCTGGTGGCGATGGGCCTGCCGATCGTCACCGCGCTGCTGGCGGTGCTCGGCGGCGTCGCGCTGATGAAGCTCGTCGGACACCTCGTCCCCTCACCGGACTTCACGGTGCTCATCGCCGTGCTGATCGGCCTCGGCGTCGGCATCGACTACGCGTTGTTCATCCTCACCCGCTTCAAGGACAGCCTGGTGGAGGGGGACGATCCCGAGAGCGCCACGGTCAAGGCCATCACCACCGCCGGTCACGCGGTCCTCTTCGCGGGCACCACCGTGATGATCGCGCTGCTGGGCCTGATCGCCATGGGCCAGAAGATGATGAACGGCGTCGCGCTCGGGGCCTCGGCGACGGTGCTGGTGACGATGATCGCCGCGGTCACGCTGATGCCGGCCTTCCTGGGCTTCGCCGGCTACAAGATCCAGGGTCTGCGCGTACCGCGCCGGGGCCCCCTTCGGCAGGCCGGCTCCGACGCGCCGAAGCAGGAGCGCCGCACGCTCGCGGAACGCTGGGCCGGCGTGGTGCAGCGCCGCCCGGTCATCGCCGCGCTCGGGGCAACCGCCATCCTGCTGGTGCTGACCGCGCCGCTGCTGTCGATGCGGCTGAGCCTGCCCGACGCCAGCGTCCAGCCCCGCGACCGCAGCAGCTACACCTCGTACGAGATCCTGTCCGAGGGCTTCGGCCCCGGCTACGGCGCTCCCCTGATCTTCGCCGCCGAGGTCGGCGACGGAAACAGTGACCTCGGTCCGGTCGTCGCCGCGGTGAGCGGCACCGAGGGCGTGGCGTACGCGACGCCGCCCCGGATCAGCCAGGACGGGCAGGCCGCCGTCTTCATGGCCTTCCCCCGCACCGGCGCCCAGGACGAGGCCACCGCGGACCTGGTGCACAAGCTGCGCGACGACGTGCTCCCCGCGGCGTCCGGCGGCCGCGAGGTCTATCTCGGCGGCCCGAACGCCGGCGCGATCGACCTCGCCGAGGAGACCAGCTCCCGGCTGCCCGTGATGATCACCGTGGTCATCCTGCTGTCCCTGCTGCTGCTCGTCGTGCTGGTGCGGTCGGTCACGATCGCGCTGCAGGCGGCGGTGATGAACCTGCTGTCCATCGGCGCCTCGTTCGGTGTGCTGGTGGCGATCGTGCAGTGGGGTTGGCTCGGGTCCGCCCTCGGCTTCCCCACCTCCATGCCGATCACGACATGGGTGCCGATGATGATGTTCCCGCTGCTGTTCGGCCTCTCCATGGACTACGAGGTCTTCCTGATCTCGCGGATCCGTGAGGAGTACGAGCGCACCGGCGACACCCGCCGTGCCGTGACCCGCGGTCTGGCCCGTACCGCCAAGGTGATCACGGCGGCAGCCGCCATCATGATCGCCGTGTTCACCACCGGCATGCTCGGCCCCGACGTCTCGGTCAAGCAGGTCGGCCTGGGCATGGCGGTGGCGGTGTTCGTCGACGCCACCATCGTCCGGATGATCCTCGTCCCGGCCGTGATGGAGCTGTGCGGCAAGGCCAACTGGTGGATGCCCGGACGGCGGGCGAAGACGGCCCCGGTTCCCCCGGCCGGGGTCGAGGAAGCGGCCCGGATCTGAGCCCTTCCCCCACAGGGTGCGGGGAACCCCTGGACGGGGTTCCCCGCACTCGCTGTCGTCCGGAACCGACGTAGGGTCACGCCATGACCGAGCTGCTCCCTCCCCTCGTGGTCGCCCCGATGGCCGGAGGTCCGTCGAACCCGGCGCTGGTCACCGCCGCCGCCCGGGCCGGCTCGGTCGGCTTCCTCGCCGCCGGCTACCAGACCCCCGAGGCCGTCGAGGACCAGGTACGCGCGACGCGCGCGGCCGGCGTGCCGTACGGGCTCAACATCTTCGTGCCGACCCCGGCCGAGCCGGACCCGGCGCGGGTGGAGGCGTACCGCCGGTTGTTGCTGCCGGAGGCGCAGCGGTACGGGGTGGACCTGCCGACGCCGCGCCGGCACGACGACGACCACTTCGCCGCGAAGGTGGACCTGGCGGTGGCGTACGCGGTCCCGCTCGTGAGCTTCGCGTTCGGCGTACCGCCGGCGGGCGTGGTGCGGGCGCTGCGCGACGCCGGATGCCACGTGCTGATCACCGTCACCTCGGCCGACGAGGCCCGCCGGGCGGTCGCCGCCGGACCGGACGCGCTCGTCGCGCAGGCGGGCACGGCGGGCGGGCACGCCTCGACCACCGATCCGTCCGGCTACCGGCCGCGCGGCGAGGCGCGGGACCTGCTCGCCGCCGTACGGTCGGTCACGGACCTGCCGGTCGTCGTGGCCGGCGGAACCTCGTCCGCCGAGGATGTCGCGGGGCTGCGCGCGGCCGGCGCGGCGGCGGTGCAGAGCGGCACCGCGTTCCTGCTCGCCGACGAGGCCGGCACCCGGCCGGCGCAGCGCGCCGCGATGCTCTCCGGCGACTTCCGCCGGACCGTGGTCACCCGGGCGTTCACCGGTCATCCGGCGCGGGCCCTGGCCAACCGCTTCACCGACGCCTACTCCGCGGCGGCGCCGGTCGCCTATCCGGCGGTGCACCACCTGACCGCGCCGATCCGGGCCGCGGCGGCACGTCTCGGTGACGCCGAGGCGCTGAACCTGTGGGCCGGGACCGGTTTCGCGTCCGCCGTGCCGGGCCCGGCCGCCGACATCGTCGCCCGTTTGACGGGCTGACCGTCCGGCCGGCCGGTCACCGGCGCCGCTGCGGCCCGGTGTCGACAGTGGTCAGGGTGCGGTGGGACCGGCGGCGCCCAGGCCGGCGGGGTTGCTGATGACGCAGCGCCAGGCGCCGTCCGCGCCGCGCCGGAGCACGTCGACGGCGGTGCCCTCGATCCGGATCGGGGTGCCGTCGGGTCCGGTTCCCTCGTGGACGTAGTCGTTGATCACCAGGGCGATGTCGCCGGTGACGTACTGGTGGCGGACGGCCACCTTGATCGGCAGGAAGTGCTGCTCCTCCCGGCTGCGTGCGCGCCTCTGGTCGCCGGTCAGGACCGTGCCGGGGGCGAGGATCAGCAGGGCGTCCGGCTCGTAGAGCTGCTCCAGCTGGTCGAGATCGCGGTTGTTGAACGCGCGCTCGAACAGGGGCAGGAGCGCGGCGGGGTCGGTGGGTGCGGCGGGCGGTTCCGCGGAAGCGTTCGACATGGGCGCAGCACACCCGGACCGGGACGGACCGGTCAACGACGACGGGCCGGTTCTGTCAGGTCGCGGCCCCGGCGGACATCGAGGTGACTAACTAAGATCCGCGCCGTTTGCCGGGCGGGGCGCGGCCGACAGGATGCCCGTAGATGGTCCATGCGATGCCCAGGCGCATCGACTCGTGAGGAGCGTTCCTGTGATCAAGGTGGCAATCATCTTCCACTCCCGCAGCGGCAATACCTACCAGATGGCCGTGGCAGCGGCGGCTGCGGCGGTGAAGGCGGGCGCGGAGGCGCAGCTCTACAAGGTGCCCGACCTGCCCAGCCCGATGGTGCTCGACCACAAGGCGTACGCCGAGCTCAACGCCGAGACCGCGGACGTCCCGGTGGCCACGCTCGCGGACCTGGTCGCGGCGGACGCCATCATGATCGGCACGCCGGTGCACTACGGGCTGCCGGCTCCGCAGATCCTCGACTTCATCGACCACTCCGGACCGGTCGCCATTCCGGGTGACCTGGCGAACAAGGTGGTGTCCGTGTTCGCGTCCGGCTCGATGCCGCACGCCGGGCAGCAGGCGGCCATCCTGGCGCTGCACAACTGCATCTGCCACTGGGGTTCGCTGATCGTCCCGAACGGCTCCAGCGTCGAGGTGCTCGGCCTGCCGAACAACGGCGCGCCGTACGGCACGTGCAGCGTCTCCCGGCACGAGGCGAACAACGTCCACGAGGACAACCTCGCCGCCCTCGAGTACCAGGCGCTGCGGCTGGTCGAGGTGGCCACCGCGTACAAGATCGGCCGCGAGCAGACCACGTCGGCGATCAGGTACGTGGACCGCCGGCTGCTGGCGGAGAAGTTCGGCCTCTGACTCCGACATGAACCGGCCCGCCCGGCGCGGGCCGGTTCGGCGTGTCCGGCCTCAGGTGGCGCCGGCTGCGGCGCGGGCGGTCAGACCGTCGAGCACGTACGCCAGCCCGAGCGCGAAGTTCGTGTCCCAGTCGTCGTCGAGCAGGTGCCGCTGCGCGGCCAGTGTGGGATAGCTGGCGCTGTGCCGCTCCAGCATCAGCTGGCCCTCCCGGCGTTCGGCCGCCGACCACCGCAGCGTGGCCTGGCTGGCCGCGGAGCCCTGGACGTGGCTGTAGAGCACCCAGCTCGCCGCGGTGACGTCCCGGGAGGTGAACCCGGCGCGGGTCAGGGTGGCCTGGAGGAACTCCATCCAGGACAGGAAGCCGGGGCCGACCGCGGGGCGTCGTCGCATCACCGCCGACCACGGGTGCCGCAGCAGCGCGGCACGGCGCTCGGTCAGCAGCGTCGTGACGTCCGCCCGCCAGTCGTCGCCGGGCGGCGGTGGCGGCGTGGCGGCGAACACCGCGTCGACCGCGAGGTCGATCACGTCCTCCTTGGTGTCCACGTGCCAGTAGAGCGTGGTGGTGCCGACGCCGAGGCGGTCGGCGAGGCGGCGCATGGTGAGCTGCCCGACGTCGTCCTCGTCCAGCAGCTCGACCGCGGCGGCGGTGATGCGCTCGACGGTCAGTGGCGGGTCGGGCCGCCCGGCCGACGTCGTCCGCAGCCACAGGCTCCGGCTCCGCTCCGCCATCCCGTCACCCGCCTCGCCCGAAATCTGCCTGTTCCGCCCGTGAGCGTAGTACATTGGTCGGGCACCGAAACGTTGTTCGACTGCTGGACCGTCGTTCGACCCTCGCGCCGACGAAGAGGTGGGGCCAGATGAGACTCGTGGTGTTCGGCGCGAACGGCCCCACCGGCCGGCTGGCCACCGAGCTGGCGATGGCCCGGGGCCACGTCGTCACAGCAGTGACCCGGCGTCCGGAGTCCTTCCCGGTGCGGGGCGAGAACCTGCGGGTGGTGGGCGCCGACGTGCTGGACGCGGCGGCTGTCGACGCCGCCGTCGCCGGCCAGCAGGCGGTGATCTCGACGCTGGGTGTGCCGTACACGAAGGAGACGGTGCGAACCTACTCCGAGGGCGCCGCCAACATGATCGCCGCGATGCGGGCCCACGGCCTGCGCCGGCTGGTCTGCGTGACGTCGACCGGCACCAGCGGCGAGCACGCCGAGGGCGAGACGTTCACGTTCAAGAAGATCATCGCACCGATCCTGCTGCGGATGGGACGCACCGTCTACGAGGACATGGCGCGGATGGAGAAGGTGGTGTCGGAAAGCGGTCTGGACTGGACGGTCATTCGTCCGGCCGGCCTCTTCGACGGTGACGGCGTCACCGACTACCGGGCCGAGCCGCGCCGGCTCCCCGGCCGGTTCACCTCCCGCACCGACCTGGCCGACCTGCTCGTCCGGGAGGCGACCGAGGACCTCCACGTCGGCCAGTTCATCGACGTGGTGACCACCACCGGCGCGCCGACCTTCGCGCAGATGTTCATCCGGGAGGCGCTGCACATCGGCAAGTGACGCCCGCCCGCGGGCCTCCCGGCGACCTGCGCCTCGGCCAACCACTGTGGCCCCGAGGGCGGTGCCGCCAGCACCTCGACCATCCTCGCCGCGGGTTCCAAGCTCGTGTGCATTCGCCGCCGCGCCGCGAGGAGGCAGGATGCTGCTGGACGAGGACCTGACGGATCTGTGTGACGACATCCTGGCCGGGCTGCCGCGCAGCGATCAGCGACGGCGCGGCCGGGAGTACGTCCGCGGGCTGCTGCTGGCCCGGGGACGCAAGTCGATCCGCAACATCGCCGCGATCTCCACGGAACCCGCCGCGGAGCAGGCGCTGCACCATTTCGTCAGCGACTCCACCTGGGACTGGATGCCGGTCCGGCGGGCGCTCGCCCGGCACGTCACGCGGATCAGCGGGGCCCGGACCTGGGTGCTGCACCCGACCCTGATCCGCAAGGCCGGGACGCACTCGGTGGGCGTCGGCCGCCGGTACTCGCCGGGCCTGGGGCAGTCCCTCAACGCGCAGCACGCGGTTGGTCTCTGGGCGGCCTCGACGAGCGTCGTCACGCCGGTCAACTGGCGGCTGCACCTCAACGAGGACTGGTTGTCCGACGAGAAGCGCCGCCGGCGCGCGGCCATTCCGGACGACCTGGTCGCCCAGTCGCTGGGCGCCTGCACCGTCGAGGCGTACCTGGAACTGGGGGCGCCGGCCGGCGAGCTGGTCGTGGTGGACGCGCGGGAGATGGACGTCGAGGCGGTGGTCCGCCGGTTACGGGCCGCTGGAGCGCCGGTGCTGGTCCGGGTGCCCGCCGGCCTGCGGCTGGTCCCGGCCGCCGGCGCCACCGCCGAGCCGGCCGGCGACCTGGCGGCGACCGTACGGCACCAGCGCCGGCCGGTCTTCGGGCTCACGGCGCGCCCGCCGGTGCTGGCCGGCACCGTCGCGGTTCGGCTGCCCAGCACCCGCAGCTACGATCCCCTGCTCCTGGTGGAGCTGAGCGCGCCGGGGCGCGGTGAGCCCGGCCAGCTGTGGCTGACCAGTCGCGGCGACATCGGCCTCGCCGACCTGGTCCGCCGGGCGGCGCTGGTCCGGCGGGTCACCGACGACCTGGAGTCCACCGGCGACCAGGTGGGACTGCGCGACTTCACCGGCCGCTCGTACCGGGGCTGGCACCGCCACGTGACGCTGGCGTCGGCGGCGCACACGGTGCTCGCGACGCACGGCCGGCCGGAGCCGGCCCTGCGGCGCACCTCCTGACGCGCGACGGGCGGGCTCAGCCGGCCTGGAGCAGGGTCATCCCCATGGACATCCCGCCGCCGAATGCGGTGAGCAGCACGAGGTCACCTGCGCGGACCCGGCCGGAGCGGCACAGCTGGTCGTAGGTGATGGGCACCGCGGCGGCGCCGGTGTTGCCGTAGGCGGTGTACGTGCTGGCGACGCGGTCGAAGGGCAGCCCGAGCCGCTCCGCCATCGAGGCGAGGATCCGGCCGTTGGCCTGGTGCGGCACCAGATGCCCGAGCCGGTGCGGCGGCACACCGTGCTCGGCCAGGAACTCGGCGATGCCGGCGACCACGTACGTGTCGATGAACTCGCGTACTCCCCGGCCGTCCATCCGGAAGTGGTGCGAGCCGTCGCGGAGCGTCTGCTCCGAGGCCGGCAGGCGGCTGCCACCGGCCGCCACGCCGATCAGCCCGCGCGCCTCGGCGAAGCTGAGCAGCCGGGTGGCCACGACCCGGTGCGCGCCACCGACCCCGATCACCGCGGCGCCCGCGCCGTCGCCGAACAGCACCACTGTGCGGCGGTCCTGCGGCGACAGGATGCGCGAGTAGACGTCCGCGCCGATCACCAGCGCCGGCCGGTCCCCCGCTGCGGTCACCAGCCGCTCGGCGACCGCGAGCCCGTAGCTGAAGCCGCTGCACACCGCGTTGACGTCGAACGCGGCGGTACCCCGTCCGGCGCCGATCTCGTGGGCGACGACGCTGGCCGTGGGTGGTTGCGGCGAATCCGGCGTCGAGGTGGCCACCACGACGAGCGCCAGGTCGGCCGCGTCGACGCCGGCGTCCGCGAGCGCGACGCGCGCCGCGCCGATCGCCAGGTCGGAGGTCGCCTCGTCCGGCTTGGCCCACCGCCGCTGCCGGATGGCCGTCTTCTCGTACACCCAGTCGCCGGTCACGCCGGCGTGCTCGGCCGCCTCGTCGTTAGTCACCACCCGGCCGGGCAGGTAGGAGCCGGTGCCGAGCACACCGATCGGCCGGTCGCCACGCGAATATGTGAGCATGCGCCAGGTCCATTTCTTCACCAGCCGTCGATCGCGAAAATTGCGATAAGGACGGGCACCGACTTCGCGGCGAATAGTGTCGACGGTCCTCCAGACCAGACCTGTGGTCAATGTATGGCAACCGCAGCGGGCAGGGCAACCGGCGGAGCCGACGTGACATATTCGCCCGCACCGCCTTGGCCGGACGCGATCCGGTCACCACGATGCGGATGTGGACGCCAAACCCGTAAACGGTCCGGCCGGGTCACCGTGGATGGACGCCATCGACGTGCACCATCACATAATTCCCGATTTCTATGCGGCCGAGCTTCGCGAATTGGGCGGTTCCACTGTTCTTTCCGGAGTGGACCGCCCCACGTGGAGCCGGGCGGGCAGCCTCGCCATGATGGATCGGCAGGGCATACGCGCCGCGATCGTCAGCCTGTGGCCGGGCGTACCCCCGCTGGACCGCGCCCGCAGCCGCGCTCTCGCGCGGCGGCTGAACGAGTACCTGGCCGAGTTCGTGGCGGCCGGCGACTGCCGCTTCGGCGCGTTCGCGGTGCTGCCCTTCCCCCACCTCGACGACTGCGTGGCGGAGTTCGTCCACGCCATCGACGTGCTCGGCCTGGACGGGCTCGGGCTGCTCACCAACTACGACGGGCTCTACGTCGGCGACCGCCGGCTCGATCCGCTGCTGGCCGAGGCCGAGCGGCGGCGTACGCCGATCTTCGTGCACCCGGCGGTGCCGCCGGCCACCGGCCAGCCCGCCTTCGGGCTGCCGCTGTCGCTGTACGAGTTCCCGTTCGAGACGGTGCGGCTGGTGGCGCAGCTGCTCTACAACGGCACGCTGGAGCGGTTCCCCGAGCTGCGGATCATCCTGTCGCACGGCGGCGGCGGGGTCAGCTACTACGCCGACCGGCTCACCTATGGCCCGGTCATCAACCGCGATCTCGCCGACCGCCTGCCGGACGATCCTCTCGCCGTGCTCCGCCGCCTCTACTTCGACGTGGCGATGTGCGGCCGGCACGCGCTCGCCTCGCTGCGGCTGTTCGCCGATCCGGAACGGGTCCTGGTGGGCTCCGACTACCCGTTCATGCCGGAGTCCTTCGGCGCCTCGATCGGTGCGGGAGTGGCGCGCCACGCGGACCTCGATCCGGGGTGGTGGGCCGCGGTCAACCGGTCCAACGCGGCGAAGCTGTTCGCCCGTTTTCCCTCGACAGGAGAGTGACCACATGCTCGACGACACGCTTGTCGACGCGTACCTGAACCGCATCGGTGTGGCCCGGCCGGAGCGGCTCGACGCCGAGGCGCTGCGGCTGCTGCACGCGCAGCACGAGCTGACGGTGCCGTTCGAGACCATCGACTACCACCTCGGCAAGGAGATCTTCATCGACGAGCGGGTGGTCGAGAAGATCGTGTACCAGAACCGCGGCGGCGGCTGCGGCGAGATCAACAACGCGTTCCACTACCTGCTGGAGGCGCTGGGCTTCGACGTCACGCTGCACCAGGGCCGGGTCTGGCTCGGGCACGAGTTCACGCCGCCGTACAACCACTCGGTGACCACGGTGCGCATCGGCGAGCAGCGGTGGCTGAGCGACGTCGGCCTGGGTCGCAGCAGCCGCTACCCGCTGCTGCTGGAGTCGCCGCAGCCGCAGGAGGACCCGCACGGCACCTTCTCCACCAAGCGGGTCGCCGACAACGCCACCGACGTCTTCCGGGCCGACGCGCTGCAGTACCGCTTCTACGACGAGCCGGTCGTGGCGGCCGACGGCATGCAGGTGCTGTGGTGGTACCGCACCTCACCGGACTCGCCTTTCCTGCAGAACCTGTCCTGCACGCTGCCGACCGAGAACGGGCGCATCATCCTGCGGGAGAACAAGCTCGTCGTGATCGACGGCGACGAGCGGCGCATCGAGCGGCTCACCAACGACGACGACCTGCTGGCGGCGTACGACAAGTACTTCGGCATCAAGCTGGACGCGCCGCCGAAGCCGAGTCCGCACGTCAAGAAGTCGATGCGCATGTCGTACGAGCGGGACTGAGCCGTGCTGACCGACGAGCAGGTGCGGGGCTACCTGGACCGGATCGGCGCCGCCCGCCCCGCGCGGCCGGACCTGGCGGCGCTGCGCGACCTGCAGGAGCGCCACACGTGCACGGTGCCGTTCGAGAACCTGGACTACCACCTGGGCCACGAGATCTACATGGACGAGCGGGTGCTGGACAAGGTGATCCGCCAGCGCCGCGGCGGCGGCTGCTTCGAGATCAACACCTCGCTGTTCTTCCTGTTGCGGGCGCTGGGTTTCGCGGTGACGCTGCATCAGGGGCGGGTTTGGCTCTCCGGGCGGTTCAACGGCCCGCACAATCATCTGATGCTGACCGTGGACCTGCCCGAGACCGGCTCCCGCTGGCTGGTCGACGTCGGCTTCGGCAAGAACAGCCGGTTCCCGTTCCGGCTCGACGCGGCCGAACCGTACGTGGACCCGCACGGCCGGTTCGCCACCCGGCGGGTCGAGCCGGGGGTCGTCGACGTGTACCGCAACGACGCGCTGCAGTACCGGTTCTACGACGAGCCGGCCGACCTGGCCGACTTCCGGCAGAACCTGTGGTGGTACCGCACCTGCCCGGACTCGCCGTTCCTGCGCAACATGTTCTGCACGCTGCCCACCGCCGACGGCCGGGTCACGCTCCAGGGTGACGTGCTGACGGTCATCGCCGGCGACCGCCGGAGCGTCGAGACGCTCACCGACGACGACGCGCTGCTGGAGGCGTACCGGCGGTGGTTCGGGATCGTCCTGGACAAGCCGCCGACGCCGAGCCCGTACGCGGACCAGTCGTCGCGCATGGCGTTCTTCCAGAACGACGACGGCGGGCCGGCCCGCCGATGACGACAGTGCGGGCCGCCTACGTCGACCGGCTGGGCCCGGCCACCGAGATCCGGTACGGCGAGTTGCCCGCGCCCCGACCCGGCCCCACCGACGTGCTGGTCGACACGCTCGCCACCACCGTCAACCACGTCGACACGTTCGTGCGGGCCGGCACGTACCGTACGCCGGTCCCACTGCCGTTCGTGGTGGGCCGGGACGTGGTGGGCGTGGTCGCGCACGCCGGTGACGGCGTGGCCGGCTTCCGCCCCGGCGACCGGGTCTGGTGCAACAGCCTGGGCCACGGCGGACGTCAGGGCGCGGCCGCCGAGCAGGTGGTGGTGCCCGCGGACCGGCTGTACCCGCTACCGGCGGCGGCCTCGGTGGAGGCGGTCACCGTGCTGCACCCGGCCGCCACCGCCTACCTGGCGCTGGCGGTGCACGGCCGCATGCGCCCCGGTGAGACGGTGGTGGTGGGCGGTGGCGGCGGCAACGTCGGCTCCGCGTTGATCACGACGGCGACGGCGCTCGGCGCGCGCGTGGTCGCCACCGCGGCGCCCCGGGACGAGGCGTTCTGCCGGGCCGCCGGCGCGGTCGAGGTGGTCGACTACGCCGCACCGGATCTCGGTGACCGGCTCGCCGCGTCCTGCCCGGAGGGCGTCCACGTCTACCTGGACACCTCCGGCACCAACGACCTGGACCTGGCGGTCGGGCAACTCGCCGTACGGGGGCGGATCGTGCTGCTCGCGGGCGCGCGGACCCGTCCGGCGCTGCCCGCCGGTGAGCTGTACACGAACGACAGGTCGATAGTCGGTTTCGTCATCTCGCTCGCCACGACCGCGGAACTGGCGGAGGCGGCCGGTTTCATCAACCGGCTGCTCGCGGCCGGCCGGCTGCGCCCGCGCGAGGTGGTGCGGCTTCCGCTGTCCGCGATGCGGGAGGCGCACCGGATGGTGGAGGACGGCGAGATGCGCGGGCGGCGGGCCCTGGTCGTCCCGGACGGCGCGGCGTCACAGCTCGGTGAGCAGGCGGTGCAGGCGTAGCGCGAGCTGGATCTCCAGCGCCTGTGCCGGGAGTTGCCAGGTCGGGCCGAGCAGGCGCTTCACCCGGTCCAGCCGCCGGGTGACCGTGTTCGGGTGCATGTGCAGCAGCTCCGCCGCGTTGGTCGGGCTGCGGCCGGCCTCGAAGTACGCGTCGAGCGTGCGGGCGAGGTCGCCGTCGCGGTGCCGGTCGTAGTCGAGCACCGGCTGGAGGGTGGCGTCGATGAACTGGTCGATGCCCTCCCGGCCGGCCAGCAGCATCGGCAGGAAACCCAGCTCCCGTACCGACACGCCGCGACCGGCCAGCTCCATTGAGATCATGACGTCGAGGCAGCGCAGCGCCTGCCGGTAGCGCACCGCCACCCGCTCCGGCCCGGAACCGCTGTCGGACGCCGCGGCCGTCACCGGGCGGCCGAAGAGCGCGCCCGACTCCTCCGCCGCCGTCCGGGCGATCTCGGCCGGGTCGGCCTCCCCCGGCAGCAGCAGCACGATGTCGTCGTCGTGCAGCGCGGACAGACCGTCACCCCGGGCGGCGAACGCCGCGCTCCACATCGACGCCCAGTGCGGGCTGACCCCGTCCGGGCGCAACACCACCACGACGTACGGCCGGTCCAGCCGCACGCCCAGCCGCCGGGCCCGTCCGACAAGCGTGCCGGTGGGCTGCGGCGTGGTGATCAGCTCGTTGAGCAGGGCACGGCGGGCCTGGCTCTCCCGGCTGTCGTCGAGCTGGCGCAGGATCACCGCCGCCGCCTGGGCGATCAGGAGCAGGAGCTGCCCGTCCGGGTCGGCGAGCGGGCTGTCCATCTCCAGCAGCAGGTCTCCCATCCGCCGGTCGCCGGCCAGCACCGGGACGACCATGCGGCGGCCGTCCGGCACGCCCGGCTCCGGTCCGGCGGCGGCGGACCGGCTCGCGGCGACCACCAGACCGTCGTCGGTGCACAGCCGCACCGACGCGCCGAGACGCCGGTCGGCCTCCACCACGAAGGCGCGCGCGTCGCCGCGGGCCACGGCCAGGTCGATGAAGCCGTAGTGCGCGGAGCGCAGCGCCCGCATCCGGTCCAGGTCGGCGGCGGTACGGGCGGACTGCTGCTCCAGCCCGTAGAGCCGGGCGATCGCGACGTCCAGCAGTTGCGTCTTCTCCATCGCCGCGCCCGCGAGCCGGGCGAACGAGGTCAACTGGACGCGCTCCCCCTCGGTGACCGTCCGGGGGCGCCGGTCGGCGAGGTACAGCGCGGCGACGGACCGGCGGGGGGCGTATCCGCGCAGGTGGCCCAGACGTACCGCGACCACCGCGTGCAGTGCGCCGTCCTCGTGCGGCCCGGACGTCGCCGGGGCGGATTCCGCGTCACCGCACCACAGCGGTGATCCGTCCAGCAGCGCCGCGCCGGAGGGATGGTGACCGGGCAGGTCCAGCCGGCCGTCCTCGTGGGGGCCGTCCGCCGCCCGTACCGTGATCGTCGGTCCGTCCTCGGACACGACGGCGACGAAGGCGGCCGGCGCGTCGAGCAGCCGACGGCCCTGCCGAGCGATGTCCCGCAGCAGACCGCCTTCGTCGTGCGGCACCCCGGCGTCGTCGGCGGAGCCGGGCACGGCGGCGCCTTGTTCCGTGCTCCCCCCCATGACTCTTCCCGTGTCCGTAGTCGCGTCGCGGATCTGCGCCGGATTATAGGCGCCCCGGCCACGAAAGACGTCGAACCTGATGAATCAGAGTCGAACACTTTGACCCTTCGGGAAGCCGATAACGACGATTCTCCGCATGGCCGAAACCGATACCACCACGCCACTGTTCGAATCGCAGGCGGAAATCGTCGTCGACGCCACTCCGGACGAGGTCTACGCGCTCGTCAGTGACCTTCCCCGGTGCCGGGAGTGGAGCACCGAGTGCACCGGAGGCGAGTGGATCAGCGGCCGTCCCGGCGCCGCCGGGGCGGTGTTCCGCGGCCACAACGTCCGCGGCGAGGACGTCGTCGCCTGGGCGCCGGTCGTCCGCGGCGTCTGGACCACGGAGTCGCAAGTGCACACCGCGATCCCCGGCGTCGAGTTCAGCTGGGCCATGCGGGACAGCCGGGGGCGCGCCCAGAGCAGCGTGTGGGCCTTCCGGATGAGCCCCGAGGGCGCCGGCTGCCGCCTGACGCACCACTTCCGGATGGACGAGCCCACCGAGGGCATCCGCAAGATCACCCGAGACATGGACGACGACGAGCGCCGGCGTTTCGTCACCGAATGGGGCGCCAAGGTCGGCGCCGATCTGCACGAGACGCTGCGCCGACTCAAGTCGATCATCGAGACCGAACGGTAGGAGCCGGACATGTTGCTGCAGACGATCGCCAATCGCGGCATCCGACTGGGCACACTCTTCGACCGGGCCGCGGCCCGGCACCCGGACAACAGCATCACCCTCGACCACGACCTCGACGTGGCGCCGGAACTCGGCCGGCGGCTCACCGTCGGCGCGGTCGCCGGCCTGGTCGCCGACCTGGCCGCCCGCCTGCACGCCGCCGGCGTACGACCGGGCGACCGCGTGGTGGTCCACAAGTCGCACAACTTCGACATCACGCTGAGCGCGTGCGCGCTGGCCCGGATCGGGGCCGTGCCGGTGCTGCTCTCCCCCCACCTCGACGCCACCACGGTGCTGCACCTGATCCGCCGGGCCGGCCGGCCGTACCTGCTGACCGACCGCGCCACCCTCGACGGAGAACTGGCGGACACCGTGTTCCCGGCGGTCGCCGGGGTGCTGCTCGCCTCCGGAGAGCATCCGTCGGCCACGTCGCTGCGCGCCCTGACCGGTGTGCCGAGCGTCCCGCCGATCGTCATGTCCCCCGACCATCCCACCCTGGTCACCCACACCTCCGGCACCACCGGGCTGCCGAAGCTGGCCGTGCACACCGGACGGACGCTGCAGGCGCGCTACCGCCCGCAGGCGTCGGTCGCCGCGCTGGTGCGCCGCCGCTGCCCGGTCGCCATCCACGTCTCGTTCGTGCACTCGCGCCTGTTCACCGCGCTGGCGATCACGATGCTGCGCGGCTTCCCGCTGCTGGTGCTCGCCGACAACGACCCGGACCAGGCCACCGACCTGTTCCTCACCCATCGTCCGGGCGTGCTGGAGACCCACCCCAACTCGTTCCTGCGGTGGGAGCGGCTGGCCGACGACCCGCGCGCGCCGCTGGCCACCGTGCGCTACTTCAGCAGCACCTTCGACGCCATCCACCCGCGCACGGTCCGGCGCATGCTCGGGGCCTCCGCGCATCCCAAGCCGGTGTTCGGCCAGCTGTACGGGCAGAGCGAGGTCGGCCCGGTCGCGGCCCGCGCGTTCACCCGCCGCCGGCCCGAGGACGCCGACGGGCGCTGCGTCGGCATGCCGTTCCCCGGCATGACCGACATCCGGGTGGTCAGCCGCAACGGACGCCCGCCCACCCGCGACAACCCCGGCTACATCGAGGTACGCACCGACGGGCGCATCGTCACCTACCTCGGCGAGCAGCAGCGGTACGAGGGTCAGCGCCACGGATCGTGGTGGCGGATGGGCGACCTGGGCTACCGCACCCGGCTGGGCTGCCTGCACCTGCTCGACCGCGAGGTCGACGAGATCGACGGGTTCGGCAGCACGCTGGCGGTCGAGGACATGCTCTTCACCCGGCTGGACGAACTCGTCGAGGTGATCATCCTGCCGGCGCCGGACGGGCCGCCCGTGCCGGTGATCTGCACCAGCGAGGACCTGCCGATCGACATCGACCGCTGGGCCGGCGCGGTCGCCACGCTGCCGCCGATGGCCCGTCCGGTGCAGCGGCGCCTGGCGGATCTCCCGCAGACCGCCACCACCAAGATCAAACGGTTGGAGTTGGCCCGGCAGCTGCTCGACCGGAACAGCGCGGCCGGATGAGCACCCGGACGCCCGTACGCGTGGTCGTGGCCGGGGGCGGCATCGGCGGGCTCGCCACGGCGCTGGCGGTCGCGGCGCACGGCCATCACGTGACGGTCCTGGAACGCCAGCCCGAGTTCACCGAGCTGGGCGCGGGCATCCAGCTCGCCCCCAACGGCCTGTACGCGCTGGACGCGCTCGGTGTGGGACCGCAGGTGCGGGCCACCGCGGTCGCCATGGCGGAACTGCGGTTCATGGACGGCGTGACCGGCGCCCACGTCACCAGCATGCCGTTGACCGAGCGGTACCAGCGCCGGTTCGGCAGCCCGTACGTGGTGGTGCACCGCGCCGAGTTGCACCACCGGCTGCTCGACGCCGCCCGGCGGCTGCCCCGGATCACGCTGCGCCCGGCCGCCTCGGTGGCCGGCTACCACCAGAGCGCCGCCGATGCCGCTGTGCGCCTGGACTCCGGCGAACGGATCCCCGCCGACATGGTGATCGGCGCCGACGGCATCCACTCCCGCATCCGCCGCCAGCTCGTCGGCGACGGCGAGCCGCGCAACTCCGGCATCACCGCGTACCGCGCCATAGTCCCCATGTCCCAGGTGCCGGCCCGGGTACGCCGGGACGCGGTCACCTGGTGGGCCGGACCGGACTGCCACTTCGTGCACTACCCGATCAGCGGCGGGGCGTACCTGAACATGGCCGCCAGTCACGCCGACGGCGCGCCCACGCTGTTCGCCGGCCGGCCCACCGACGGCGCACTGGTCCGGGCCGCGATGTCGCGCCTCGGCGCGGTCGGTGACCTGCTGCGCCTCAGCGACGAGTGGCGGGCCTGGGTGCTCGTCGACCGGCCGCCCGTCGACGACTGGGCCGACGGCCGGGTCGCCCTGCTCGGCGACGCCGCGCACCCCATGCTGCACTACGCCGCGCAGGGGGCCTGCCAGGCGCTGGAGGACGCGGTGGTGCTCGGCGACCTGCTCGGCGACGGCGCCGAGCCGGTGCCCGAGGTGCTCCGCCGCTACGTCGCGCAACGGCGGGAGCGGACCGCCGCGGTGCAGGCCGTCTCCCGCGACAGCATCCGGCTCTGGCACGCCGCCGGGGACGCGGCGACGGCCCGCAACCGGGCGCTCGCCGCGATGACGCCGCAGGAGCTGCACACGGCGGTGGCCTGGATGCACGCCGCCCGGGTGCGCGGCGAGCGCCCGAGCGAGGCCGTGCGATGACAGGCCCGCGGCATCTGCGGATCTGCATCGTCGGCGCGGGCCCGCGCGGACTGTCCGTCCTGGAGCGGCTCTGCGCCCAGGAACGGCACGACCGGGCCTGCGCCAGCCTCACCGTGCACGTGGTGGACCCCGCCGCGCCCGGCGCCGGCGCGGTGTGGCGCACCGACCAGTCCCGGCTGCTGCTGACGAACACCGTCGCCTCACAGATCACCGTCTACACCGATCCGAGCTGCCGGCTGGCCGGGCCGATCGAGCCCGGGCCGAGCCTGTACGAGTGGGCCCGGAGCGTGGCGTCGGCGGGCCCGTGGGGCGCGCTCGACCCCGACGTGCTCGACGAGGCGCGCGCCCTCGGCCCCGACGACTATCCGACCCGGGCGTTCTACGGCCACTACCTGCGGGACAGCTTCCGCCGGATCGTGCGCCGCGCGCCGCCGCACGTCTCGATCCGGTGCCACCGCTCCCGCGCGGTGGCCAGCGCCGACACGTCGGGCGTGCCGGGCGGTCCGCAGGGCGTACGGCTGGCCGACGGCACCCGGCTGCACCACCTGGACGCCGTGGTGCTGGCCCTGGGACACGCCGCCGCCCGGCTGGATCCCCGGCAGGCACGCACGGCGAGCCTGTCCCGGGTGCACGGACTCACCTATCTCCCCCAGGCCAACCCCGCCGACGTCGACCTCGGCCACATCCCGGCGGGCGCGCCGGTGCTGCTGCGCGGGCTGGGCCTGACGTTCTTCGACCACCTGATCCTGCTCACCGTCGGCCGCGGCGGCAGCTTCACCGAGGAGGGCGGACGACTGCGGTACCGGCCCAGCGGCGCCGAACCGAGGTTGTCCGCCAGTTCCCGCCGGGGCATCCCGGCGCACGCCCGGGGCGACAACCAGAAGGGTGTGACCGGCCGGCACCTGCCCCGGCTGCTGACCGCGCAGGCCGTGGCGCGGCTGCGCGCCCGCCGCGCCCGCGGCGAGTCGATCCGGTTCCGCCGCGACGTGTGGCCGCTGATCGCCGCCGAGGTGGAGAGCGTCTACTACGCGACGCTGCTGCGCCGCACCGGGCACGCCGGCCTGGCCGAGAGTTTCACCGTGCGCTACCTCGCGACCCCCGCCGAGCGGCGGCCGGCGCTGCTCGACGAGTACCCGATACCGCCGGCGCGGCGCTGGGACTGGGACCGGCTGGCCCACCCGTACCGCGGGCGCGAGTTCCGCGACCGGGACGACTTCCGCGCCTGGGCGCTGGACCACCTGGCCCGGGACGTTGCGCACGCGCGGGCCGGCAACGTCGACGGGCCGCTCAAGGCAGCGCTGGACGTCCTGCGTGACCTGCGCAACGAGATCCGCCTGGCGGTCGATCACGGCGGGATCGACGGCGACTCGTACCGCGACGAGCTGACCGGCTGGTTCACCCCGTTCAACGCGTTCCTCTCGATCGGCCCGCCGGCCCGGCGCATCGAGGAGACGATCGCGTTGATCGAAGCCGGTGTGCTGGAACTGACCGGGCCGGACACCCAGATCGTCATCGACACCGAGACACCCGCGTTCGAAGCGACGTCCCGGACCGTGCCCGGTCCCCCGGTCCGCGCCGGCGTCCTCATCGAGGCGCGGCTGCCGGAACCCGACCTGCGCGGCACCGCCGACCCGTTGCTGCGCCACATGCTCGACACCGAACAGTGCCGGCCGTACCGGATCCCCTACGACGGCGGCACGTACGAGACAGGAGGACTCGCCGTGACCGAACGTCCCTACCGGGTCGTCGACGCCCAGGATCAGCCGCACCCGCGCCGGTTCGCGTTCGGTGTGCCCACCGAGTCGGTGCACTGGGTGACGGCGGCCGGCATCCGGCCGGGCAACGACTCGGTGATCCTGGCCGACGCCGACGCGATCGCCGCCGAGGTGCGCTCGCTCGCGCCGGCCGGACATGCGGTGGCCGACCGCGCGGCCTCCGGGCCGGCCCGCTTCCCGGGGGTGATCGTGTGATCGACACGCTGGAGGTGGCGGTGGACAGCGGCCTGCTCTCACCGGTGCGCGCCGGCACGAGCATCGAGCCGGTGGTCGGCGACCGGGCCTGGTTGCAGGCCATGCTGGACGCCGAGGCGGCGCTCGCCCGGGCCCAGGCGCGGCTGGGCACGCTGCCCGTCCAGGCCGCTGCGGTGATCACCCGGACCGCCCGGGCCGAGCTGTTCGACCTGCGGGGCGTCGCGATGGCGTCCCGGGACACCGCGAACCCGGTGGTGGCGCTTGTGGCCCAGCTGACCCGCGCGGTCGCCGAGCTGGACCCGGCCTCCGCCGAGTACGTCCACCGTGGCTCCACCAGCCAGGACATCCTGGACACCGCGGCGATGACAGTCGCGCACCGGGCGCTCACCGTCATCGACGACCACCTCGCCGCCGCCGTCGACGCGCTCGCCGGGCTGGCGCTGACCCACCGCGACCTGCCGATGGCCGGGCGGACGCTGGCCCTGCACGCCGCCCCCACCACGTTCGGGCTGAAGGCGGCCGGCTGGCACCAGTTGCTGTGCGACGCCCGGGTGCGGCTGTGCCGGGTACGCGACCAGGGCCTGCCGGTGTCGCTCGGCGGCGCGGCCGGCACGCTGGCCGGCTATCTGGAGTACGCGGCGCTGGACGGCGCGGCCGAGCCGGACCCCGGCTACGTGGACCGCCTCGTGGCGGCGTTCGCCGAGGAGACCGGCCTGAGCCGGCCTGCGTTGCCCTGGCACACGCTGCGTACGCCGCTGGCCGACCTCGCCGCGGTGCTCGCGTTCGTGACGGGCGCGCTCGGCAAGATCGCCGTCGACGTGCTCTCGCTGGCGCGCAGCGAGGTGGGCGAGGTGGCCGAGCCGGCGGCCAGCGGGCGCGGCGCCTCCTCCGCGATGCCGCACAAGCGGAACCCGGTCCTCGCCACGCTGATCCGCAGCGCCGCGCTCCAGGTGCCGCCGCTGGCGGCCGGGCTCACCCAGGCGCTGCTCAGCGAGGACGAGCGGTCCGCCGGCGTGTGGCACGCCGAGTGGCTGCTGCTGCGCGAGTGCCTGCGGCTCACCGGCGGCGCCGCGGAGGCGGCCGTGACGCTGACGCGGGGGCTCGTGGTGCGCCCGGAGCGGATGGCGGCCAACCTGGCGCTGACCCGGGGCCAGCTCACCTCCGAACGGGTCGCCGCCCGGCTCACCCCCGTCGTCGGCCGGGACCGGATCAAGGAGGTGCTGACCCGGGCCGCCGCGGAGGCCGACGCGACCGACCGCGCCCTGTACGACGTCCTGGCGGAGACGCCGGAGCTGCGCGGCCGCTACACCGCCGAGGAACTGGCCCGGATCGGTGATCCGGCCGGCTACCTCGGCGCGGCGGGCACGCTCGTGGACGGCGCGGTCGTCGCCCGGGCGGAGCCGGCCCGGCGCTGACCGCTGGTCCCCGCGCGCACGGGCCGCGGTCGGACGCGGGATCGGGTCAGCCGATGCCGTCGACCGCGGCCCGCAGCGCGCTGATCGACGGATCCCAGGTGAAGTTCAGGACGGGGATGCCGGAGGCGGCGGCGTTGCTGTCGCCGCCGAGGACCACCGCCCGCGGTTTGCCGGTGCCCTGGGGGACCACGAGATACCAGTTGCCCTTCACGTTCGCGATGAACACGTCGTCTGCCTCCTGGTCGGGCGGGTTCGGGTTGGTGACGTCTCCGGCCCAGCTCTCGAAATCGACTGTCGCGCGGAAATCCGTCGGACTGGCGGTGTTCAGCCAGAGGCTGGTGTGCACGTGCGGCCCGACGCCGGACTCGCTGCCGTTGGCCGAGGCGCCGGAGTACGCGATGGTCTGGCCACGCGACACACGTTGACCGGGTGAGACGGCGACCGCCGACAGGTGCAGGTGCCGGGTGTAGTTGCCGTCGTCGTGGGCCATCCCCACGACCCGCCCGGTGGCCGTGGACGTGTCGGCCTTCACGAACCGGATCGTGCCGTTCGCCGCCGCCATGACCGGGGTGCCGGCGCCGACCGCGTAGTCGGTGCCCGGCTCGGCCGAGGGCGGCGTCCGGTTCCGGTGGTCCTGCCAGGAGCTGGAGATGCGGACACGTCCGCACGGCCGCTGGTAGCCGCCGGCGGCCCGGGCGGAGCCGGGCAGCAGGGCGAAGGCGGCCGACACCCCGGACGCGGCCAGCGCGGCGCCGGTGAGGAGCCCGCGTCTGGACAGTCCGCGCAGGTAGGCGATGCCGCCGAGGTCCTCGGGCGGCGGAGCGCCGTGGCCGACGTCCCGGGACGACCCGTCACTGAGGATCATCGATGTAAGGTACGGCCGGTTCGGACGCGGGGCAAGCGCCTCGCCCGGACGCCACGCACGCCCTCGCCGGTCGTCATTCCGTCGATGGACGCCTATTCGAAGAACCCGTTTCCGGCACTAGGCTGACGACATGTCTGACGAGCTTTCACCTTCGGCGCAGCAGTCTGCGCTGTCCGGAATCGGCCTGCGCGGCATCGACCACATCGGCCTGGCGGTGAATGATCTGGACGAGGCGATCGAGCGGTACGAGACCGTCTTCGGCATGCGGTGCGTGCACGTGGAGGAGAACGCCGAGCAGGGAGTCCGGGAGGCGATGATGTCGATCGGCCCCGACCCCGCCCAGGGCCGGCTGCAGTTGCTCGCCCCGCTGACCCCGACCTCGCCGATCGCCCGCTTCCTCAGCCAGTCCGGCCCGGGCGTGCAGCAGATCGCCTGGACCGTCGACGACGTCGAGGAGACCTCCGCCGAGCTGCGTGAGCGCGGCGTACGGCTGCTCTACGAGCAGCCCAAGCGCGGCACGGCCGGCTCCCGGATCAACTTCGTCCACCCGCGTGACGCGGGCGGAATCCTGGTCGAGCTGGTCGAGCCGGCCGCCGCCTGAGCGGGCCGCCCGGCCGCCCCGAACGGCCGGTCCCGCCGGATCGTGCCGGTCCGGCGGGACCTCGACGGCGCCGCGGTCAGTGCCGGGTGCGTGGCAGGATCCGGTCCAGCCAGCCGGGCAGCCACCAGTTTCCGCGACCGATGAGCCGCATCAGGGACGGGACCAGCAGCAGCCGGACGATCGTCGCGTCGATCAGCACGGCCAGGGCCAGCATGAAGCCCATCTGCTTGATCTCGAGGATGCGGGTGAACATGAACGACGCGAAGACCACGACCATGATCGCCGCGGCGGCGGTGATCACCTTCGCGGTGCGGGTCAGTCCGAGCTGGACGGCGGCGGCGTTGTCGCCGGTACGGTCCCACTCCTCGCGCATCCGGGAGAGCATGAACACCTGGTAGTCCATGGAGAGCCCGAAGACCAGGGCGAACGCGAACAGCGGCAGGATCACCTGGATGAACCCGGTCCGCTCGACGCCGAGGAGGTCGGCGCCGTGCCCCTCCTGGAAGACCAGCACCGCCGCGCCGAAGGCCGCGCCCGAGGTGAGCAGGTTCATGAAGATCGCCTCGAACGGCAGGACCAGCGAGCGGAAGGCGATCAACAGCAGCAGCCAGCTCGCCGCCAGCACGGCGCCGATGACCAGCGGCATGGCCCGGGAGCTCTCGTCGGTGATGTCCACGATCTCGGCGGGGCCACCGCCGACGTGAGCGGTCAGCCCGGTGCCGGCGAACGCGCCACCGGCCTGAGTGCGCAGCTCGCGTACCAGATCGGCCGTCTCGTCGGTGTCCGCGCCGTGCCGTGGACGGACGGTGACCACAGTGGTGTCCCCGTCCCGGCTCACCAGCTCGGCCAGGGCCGGGCCGGCGGCGCGCGTCGCGGCTTCGAGGTGGGCGGTGGTGTGCCCCTTGGCCTGGGCGTCGAGCACCCGGGTGACGCTCACGACGTCAGCGGCCTCCCGGTTGCCGGCGGCCTGGTCGCTGAACCGGGCGACGGCGTCGAGCTGCGCGTCGGTGAACCGGTCGCCGCCGGCCGAGACGACAACTGTGATCGGGGCGAGCACGCCGGGCGCGTACGCCTCGGAGACGATGCCGTACCCCTTGCCCGGCGGCGACTCGGCCACCGCGCCGGCGCCGAGGTCGACGCCGTACTGAAGGTGGAAGACCGGGATGGACAGGGCGCCGAGCAGGACGGTGCCGAGCGCGGCCACGAGCAGCGGACGGCGCATGACCACGGCGATGGCCTTGGCCCAGCCGGAGTGCTCCGGGTCCGGGTGGGCCAGCGACCGGCGGGCCCAGGGCAGCGCGAAGCGGTTGATGCGGGGGCCCAGAAGACCGAGCAGGGCGGGCAGCAGGGTGACCGCGATGAGCATCATGACCAGCACGGCGACTGTCATGCCGACGGCCATCGAATAGACCTTCGCGGAGCGGACCAGCCAGAGCCCGGCCAGCGAGACGACGACGGTGATGCCGGAGAACAGGACGGCCTGCCCGGCGGTGGCCACGGTGCGCCCGATGGCCCGGGCCCGTTCCGGACGGCCGCTGTCACCTGCTTTCGCCAGTTCCTCGCGGAACCGGGTGACGATGAACAGCGTGTAGTCGATGCCGAGCGCGATGCCGACCATGCTGACAGCGGTCTGCACGAACACGTCGAAGGTGGTGAAGTGGGTGGCGATGCCGAGCGCGCCGAACGCGGCGAGCACGGCGACGACACCGAGCAGGAGCGGGATGGCGGCCGCCACGAGCGACCCGAACGCGAGCAGCAGCACGATGGCGGCGGCCGGGAAGCCGATCGTCTCGGCCATGGACAGGTCCTCGTTGCCCTGCTCGACGGCGGCCGCGGCGAGCGGCGAGACGCCGGTGAAGTACGCCTCCACCTGGCCGGTGCCGAGCCCTTCGGCGATCTCGCCGAGCGGCCCGGCCTGCTCCTGGAGCTTTTTGTCGTCGCCGTCGAGACTGACCGGCACGAGCGCGGTCTTCCCGCCGGGGGCGATGAGCCGGTCCGGCGCGTCGTACGGGCTGACCACGGTGCGCACGTCCGGGGCCTGGCGGTAGCGCTCGACAGCGGTGCGGACGACCTCGCGGAACGCCGGGTCCTGCGCGTCGATCGAGGTCGAGTGCAGGACCACGAAGTCGGTCTCGCTCGGCGTGTCGGGGAACTCGGCGCTGATCAGCTGGGCGGCCTTCTCCGAGTCGGAGCCGATCACGGAGTTGGTGTTGCCGGTCAGGTGCGAGGTGAAGTAGCCGGCCGAGACGGCCGCGCCGGCGAGCAGCACCAGCCAGACCAGGATGACCTTCACTGGATTGAGCGCCGCCCAGACGGCCCAGCGGTAGAGGAAGCCTTCCTCCAGCGGCCGGTGTTCGCCACCTCGGCGGGTGCGCGACAGCGTGTCGGTCATCGAATCCCTTTCGCGGTTGGCACTGATGTCCGCCGGCCACTGCGGTACGGCTGCCGGCGCCCCCTTCCGGCGCCGGTCAGCCTACCGTCCACTAGAGGCCGTTTTGTGGACCTTGTGAACGTCGAAATCAGTTGAGTACGGCGCCGGCGTCGTCCCGGAACTCCCGGCTCCGCCGGTTGTCCAGGTGCACGTAGACCCGGTGCAGCCAACGGTCCCGCCCGTCGAAGCGGGGAGTGAACTCGGACCGGCCGTGCAGCACCAGCCGGTTGTCGATGAGCGCCATCATCCCGGTCTGCAGCACCAGCGGCGTGGAGACGTCGGTGAGGATCCGCTTCAACCGCGCCATCACCTCGCCGGCCTCCTCGTCCAGCGCGGTGGTCGCGTTCAGGTCGAGGCAGATGTTCGAGTCCTCCACGCTGCCGGTGAGCACCGCGTGCGGCGTGGTGCGGTCACCCTGGCGGAACGAGGGCGGCGGCGCGGTGACGAACCGGGGCTCGCGCAGCACCTTCCGGTCGGTCTCCTCGATCAGCGGCAGGGCCTGCCGGATGCAGGTGACCAGCGTGCCGGCCCGCTTGGCGTGATCGTTGCGCAGGCACAGCAGGCCGACGTAGTCGGGGCGTTCCCGGTGGAACGCGTTCTCCACGTGGAACTCCAGCGGCACCGACCCGGCGTTGCTCTGGGAGTCCTCCAGGCCGCGCACCGGGACGACGTTCTGCACCAGGGCGCCGCTCTTCTCGCTGCGGTAGGCGATCACCTCGCCGAGGTGCAGGCCGACGAGCATGGCCAGGACGGCCGGCACGGTGGTCGCCCGTTCCACCGACTCCCGGACGGTCGGAGTGCTCGGCAGGTCGCGCTCGTCCACCGGAAGGCCGGCGAGCACGAGTGAGCCGGTGGCCCCGGCGTCGCTGCGGAAGTCGCGCAGCGTCTCCATCAGCCGCAGCGGCATCCGGCAGCTCGCCTGCCGGGCCTGCGTCACCCAGGACAGGTCGTCCAGCAGGCGCGGCGACGCGGCGACGAGTTCCTCGGCCAGCGCCCGCAGGGCGGTCCGTTCGTCGTCGGCGAGGTCCAGCCTCAGTCCCTGCGCGCCGCGGGTCGACCGGTCAGATGTCGTGGTCATGGATTCGTCCTCTCGTACGGCGTGCGCGATCGTCCCGGCGCACGGGGGCCGGTGTCGGCACGGAGGGGATTCGTGGGAGCGGATCAGAGGGCGGGCAACGCGCGGCTGTCCACCTTCCCGTTGGTGGTGAGCGGAATGTGGTCGATGGCGACGACGTCCGCCGGGATCATGTAGTCGGGCAGGTCGACGGCGAGGTGGGCGCGCAACGCGGCCGCGTCCACCGCCGCGCCGGCGGTGAGCACCACGTACGCCGCCAGGCGCTTCTCGCCGGGGCTGGGCTCGCGGGCGAGCACCACGGCGTCACGGACGCCCGGATGGGCGGCGAGCCGGGCCTGGATCTCGCCCAGTTCCACCCGGTAGCCCCGGATCTTGACCTGGTTGTCGATGCGGCCGAGGAACTCCAGCGTGCCGTCGGGCAGCCAGCGGGCCAGGTCGCCGCTGCGGTAGAGGCGGCTGCCCGGCGGGCCGTACGGGTCGGGCCGGAACCGGTCCGCGGTCAGGTCCGGGCGGCCCAGGTAGCCGCGCGCCACCCCGACGCCGCCGATCCAGACCTCGCCGGGCACGCCGACCGGCACCGGGTCGAGCCGCTCGGTCAGCACGTACATGGTGGTGTTGACGATCGGCACTCCGAGCGGCACCAGCTCGGTGGCCGGCGGCTCGCTGATCGGCTGCCCCGAGTTGCCGATGGTGATCTCGGTGGGGCCGTACTCGGTGGCGACCTTCGTGCCGTCCGGCCCGGCCAGATCCAGCCAGCGCTCGGCCAGCGCCGCGGTGAACGAGTCCCCGGCCGCGATGACCATGCCGGCCAGGTCCCGCGCCTGCTCCCCGGTGAGCTGCCAGGTGAGCAGGTCCAGGTGGCCCGGGGTCATCTTGATGAAGCTGTACGGCGCGCCCGTGAGCAGGTGCGCCCCGAGGTCGGCGGTGTCCAGCGGCTCGGGCAGCAGGTGCGCCGGCTCCCCGGTGATCAGCGGGGTGAAGATGTTCGGGATGCCCAGGTCGAACGAGATCGAGGAGAAGACCGGGGCGCCGCCGGGGCCGTGCGCGGCGTACGCGCCGACGGTCCAGAGCAGATAGTTGGCCAGGCCGGCGTGCGGCACCAGCACGCCCTTGGGCCGCCCGGTGGAGCCGGAGGTGAAGATGACGTAGGCGAGCTGGGCCGGGTCGATCGGCACGGTCGCCGGGGTGTCGGGCCGGGCCGCGACGGCCGCCGCGTCCGCGTCGACCAGGACCAGGACGCCGTCGTACAGGCCGGTGAGGGTGGCCTGCTCGACGGTGGAGGTGACCACCACCGGGCTGCCGGCCGCCTCGATCATGTAGCGCAGCCGTTCCGCCGGCAGCTGCGGATCCAGCGGCAGGTAGCCGGCCCCGGACTGCCAGACCGCGATCAGGGCGGGGATGAGGTCGGGTGTGCGGCCCAGGCACACACCGACCAGGGTGTCCCGGCCGGCGCCGAGGTCGAGCAGGTGGTGGGTGAGCCGGTTGGCCCGCCGCATCAGCTCCCGGTACGTGAGCCGCCTGTCGCCGACCCGGACGGCGATCCGGTCCGGAGTGGCGTCGGCCTGGGCCCGGATCAGGTCGACCACGGTCACGTCGCCCCGGTGCGCCGTCTCCGCGACGGCCCAGTCGCGCAGCACCGCGTCGCGCTCGTCCGCCGGCAGGTAGGTGCGCCCGGCGTCACCGTCGGGGTCGGCGGCCATCGCCACCAGCACCTCCCGGTAGAGCGCGGCGAGCCGGCGGGCGTACCCGGGGTCGACTGTCTCCCCGGCGACGCGCAGGCGCAGGCGGTCCGGCCCGGCGGTGACCCGCAGGCCGTACCCGTCCCGGTCGGCCGGCAGGCCGGGCAGCGGCTCACCGGGCAGGCCGGCGGCCGGGTCCCACTCGAAGAGGGCGTGCTGCCCCTGCCCCGGCCCGCCGGTGACCGGGCGGTACGCGAGCCGGTGGGTCCACGCGTCGCGCTCGTGGGCGGCCACGTCGCGCACCAGCGCCCGCCAGGTCGCCGCGCGGGCGGCCGTCGGCACGGGCCGCACCACGCGGTGCAGCAGTCGCTCGCAGTCCGGGCGCGCGGCGCCGCCGTGCGGGGTGAGGGTGGCGTCGGTGTGCCCGGCCGGTTCGGCGCCGAGCATGCCGAGCACGGTCTGGTGGGCGGCGAACAGCACAGTGGACAGCGGCGCCCCGGCGGCGTCGGCGAGCACGGCCAGCCCGGCGGACATCCCGGCCAGGTCGACGGTGAGCTCGGTGCTCCCGGCCGCGCCGCCCCAGCCGCCGGGCAGGGCGCAGGAGCCGCCGGCCAGCGCCCGGGTCCAGTACTCCTCGCCTTCGAAGTCGGCGGCGGCGTCGAGCGCGTCCGCGACGCAGGGCGCGTGCCGGGTGGCGGTGACCGGCGCCGCGGCGTAATAGGCGCGCAGCAGCTCGGCGAGGATGCCCGCCGGGTCGGCCACGCAGCTCAGCGCCCGGGGCGCGGCGACCAGCAGCGTCCAGCTCTGTTCGGTCTCCAGGATCACGGTCAGCCGCAGCGCCCCGGCGGCGGCCGGGTCGAACGGCGTGGCCCGTTCGGTCTCCAGCAGCGCGGCGAGCATCGCGTCGCGCTTGTCCGCGTCGACGCTGCGGTGGTCGTGCCGGGCCAGCGGGACCGTGGCGTCCGGATGCGCCAGGTACAGCGGCTCGGTGCCGCCGGACGGGTCGGTCGAGCAACGGAGCAGTTCGTGCGCGCGCACCACCGCCTCGACCGCCGAGGCGAAACGCTCCGGCGCGAACGGGGCCGGGTCCTCGATCCGCCGGCCGTCCAGGTCGACCTCGGTGAACGCCGACGCCTGCGCGACCAGGTCGGCCGGTACGTCGGGCAGCGGATAGGCGTCGCTGACGCCGGCCGGGACGATCGCCCGGTCCCGGGGACTGAGCAGCGTGAACGGCTCGATGTCGGCCGCGTCCACCGCCGGGTCGAGGGGGGTCATGTCTCGTCTCCTGGGTTCCGGTCCACCGGCGGCCCGCTCCGGGCGGGTACGGCGGCGACTGTGGTCGGGGGCGGTCGGTGGTGGTACCGGTCGGCGGCGCCGGACACCCAGGGCGGCGGTACGACGGCGGCGAGATCCCGCGCCACCGTCGCCACCACCTCGGCCCGCGCGCCGTGGAGGAAGAAGTGGTTGCCGGGGAACAGGCAGAGCCGCGACCGGGCCGAGGTGTGCCGCCGCCACCCGTCGAGCGCCCTCGGCGGCACGATCCGGTCCCCCCGGCCGCCCAGCACCGTCAGTGGCGTCGCCAGTGGCGGCTCGGGGCGGTGCTCGTACGTCTCCAGCACCGAGAAGTCGGCCCGCAGCACGGGCAGCATCAGCCGCATCAGGTCGGCGTTGTCGAGCACCTCCGGCGGGGTGCCGCCCAGCTTCGCCAGGTGCGCGCGGATCTCGTCGTCGGCGGCGCAGTGCAGCAGCGGTCGCGACGACGGGGAGTCCGGCGACGCGGCGGCGGAGACGAACACGTGCTCCGGCTGGCGCACCGGGCGGCGGCGCAGCGCCCGGGCCAGCTCGAAGGCGAGCAGGCCACCCATGCTGTGCCCGAACAGCGCGTACGGCCGGTCCAGCGCGCCGGTCAGCGCGTCGGCGAGGGACCGGATCAGCGGGGTGAGGCGCAGGAAGGGCGCCTCCTGCAGCCGGGTGCCCCGGCCGGGCAACTCCAACGCCACCACCTGGACTCCGGGTGGCGCGGCGCGCTGCCAGCCC
This sequence comes from Micromonospora sp. HB375, assembly GCF_017872985.1. Classification (NCBI taxonomy): domain Bacteria; kingdom Bacillati; phylum Actinomycetota; class Actinomycetes; order Micromonosporales; family Micromonosporaceae; genus Micromonospora; species Micromonospora sp. HB375. Next base: position 4,369,772 of record NZ_JAGGJO010000001.1, read on the forward strand.
CGGAACGCCGCCGCGCCGCCACCTGCGTACGGCAGGCAGAACAGGCGGACGTCAGCGTCCGGATTCCACACCTGACCGCCCAGCCACCGACTGTCCACGGGGAACCTCCTCCTCCCTGATCTGGCCGTAGTCGAGCCGGACGAGCCGGTCGGCGGCGTCGAAGTAGCGGTCGTCGTGGCTGATCACCACGACGGCCTTGTCCCGGTCCCGCAGTTCCGGCAGCAGTTCCCGGTAGAAGAAGTCCTTGAAGACCGGGTCCTGGTCGGCCGCCCACTCGTCGAACAGGCAGAAGGGGCGGTCCTCCAGGTACGTCACCAGCAACGCCAGCCGTTTGCGCTGCCCGAGCGAGAGCGCCGTGGTGGAGAAGCGGTCCCCGTCGACGCGTACCTTGTGGTCCAGTTGCAGGCGCTCCAGGTACCGCTGCGCCTTGGCGGCCTGTTCCCCCGCCGGCAGCCCGAGCAGGCTGTCGAAGAGGTGGAAGTCGGAGAACACGGCGGAGAACAGGTTGCGGTAGTCCTCCCGGTTGGCCGCGGTGACCTGGGTGCCGTCCACCTGGATCGCGCCGCTCTCCGGCTCGTACAGGCTGGTGAGCACCTTCGCCAGGGTGGTCTTGCCGCTGCCGTTGGCGCCGACGACGAAGAGGATCTCGCCGCGCCGGAACTCGAAGTCCAGCGGGCCGAGCACGAACTGCTCGCCTTTCGGTCCGGGGTAGACGTGGCTGACTCCGCGGAAGGCGATGCTTCGCCACCCGGCGAAGACGTTGCCCGCCCGGCCCGCGGCGGCCGGGACCCTGCTGTTCGGCACGGCGGGCGCCCGCCCCGCGCCCGGCCCGCCGAGACCCGCGTCGAGCTCCGCGAGCCGCTCCTTGATCTTCCCCAGGGCCACCGACGCCCGGCCCAGCGCGGGGAACCAGACGAGGACGCCCTGAAGGCTGGAGACGGCGAAGAGCAGGATCAGCACGCACGACGTGAGCGTCTGGTCGGACAGGGCGAACCAGGCGGGGAAGGCGAACAGCAGCAGGCCGATGAAGGCGAAGAAGACCGCCTGGCCGCCACCTGTGGCGCCCTCGTAGACGGAGAGGCCGAAGACGCTGTGCCGGCGGTAGGCGGACGCCGTGGCCGTCAGCTCACCGTCGATCAGCGCGGCCCGCCGCTCCCGGTTGAGCTTCAGCTCCTTGAGCCCTTCGGTGACCGAGCGGAAGTGACCGAACAGCGCGTCCTGCTCCCGCCGCGCGGCCTTGAGCGCACCCAGGCCGGAGGCGGAGACGAGCAGGTAGAGCAGCACGCCCACGACGACCGTGGCGCCGGTGGCGAGCGCCACCGCCGGTGAGACGATCACCAGGTACGCGATGGCCACCAGCACGAACGCCGCGCCCGAGCAGATGCCCGGCAGGCCGGGCAGCGCGTCGGCGATCACCACCACGTCGTCGGCGAGCGCCGAGTAGAGCTGCGCCGTGCCGGTCCGCTCCACGGTCCGCAGCGGGGCGTCCAGGATGCCGTCGATGAGGCGGCGGCGCAGGTGGTAGACGGCGCCCTGGGACAGCCGGTACAGCATGCTCTGGGAGACGAACTTGGTGACCAGCGTGGCCAGGCAGAGCGCCACGTATCCCCAGATCAGCCGCTGCGAGGGCGCGGCATCGGCGGCCAGCGCCAGGTTGACCATGGCGATGAAGGCGGCGCCGGTGCCGCCGCTGACGATGCCCGCCGCGATGGCCAGCAGGAACGGGCCCCGGCTGTAGCGCAGCAGGTAGGCGAAGAGGCTCATGCGCCCACCTCGTCCAGCCAGGCACGGAGCGTGGTCAGCGGCGCCGCCGGCGAGTCGGCCAGCCGGCCGAGCAGCAGGTCCCAGCGTCGCATCAGCGCCTGGAGCGCCCGGGCGTCGTGGACGTCGGTGGAGAAGATCCAGGTGCCGTGCAGTTCCGCGCCCTGTTCCCGCATGATCAGAGCCAAGTCGACCTCCGCCGGTCTGAGGTTGGTGCCGAGCACCTCGGAGAAGACGTAGTCGTCACCGATTTCCAACGAATCGACCCGCAGCCCGGGCAACGCGAGTTCCGGCACCTCGGCGTTGAGCAGGTTGAACAGGGTCCGCGTCGGGTCACCGTCCGCGGTGGCCGGCGCCGCCAGCCACGGCGGCACGGCCCGGTTGGCGTACGCGTCGAGCGTCCGGTCCCGGACCTGCCGCACCAGCCCGGCGAACGTCGACGCGGCGGTCAGGTCGGCGCGTACCACGAGCGGGTGCACGAACCAGCCGATCAGGTCGGCCGTCTCGGCCCGGTCCCGGCCCGCCTCCGGGAAGCCCACCGGGATGTCGTCGCGGCCGGAGCAGGCAGCGAGCAGCAGGTGGTACGCGGCCAGCAGCGCCATGAACAGGCTGGCCCCCTCCTGCCGGGCGAGCCCGCGCAGCTTCTCCGTGACCGCCGGGTCGACGCGGAACGCGCGGGTGAAGCCGTCGGCGGCGGTCGTCCCGGTGCCCGGTGGCCGCAGCGTCAGTGCCGGTGGCAGGCCGGCGAGGGCGCGCCGCCAGTGGTCCACGTGCGCGTCGAGCGCGCCGCCGGCCAGTTGCCGGCGCTGCCACGCCGCCACGTCGGGGTACTGCACGGCCAGCTCCGGCAGCCGCGGCGCCCGGCCGGCGGCGTGGGCGCCGTAGAACTCGGTCAGGTCGCGCACCAGCACCCCGTAGGACCAGTTGTCGGTGACCAGGTGATGCATGGTGAGCACCAGCGCGTACCAGTCCTCGCCGAGGCGGGCCAGCAGGCCGCGCACCATCGGCTCCGCGTCGATGCGGAACGGCCGCCGTCCCTGCTCCTCGATCAGCGCGCGCAGCTCGCCCGGCTCGGCGTAGCGGAGGTCCACCGCCGTCAACGGCCAGCCGCCGGCCGGTTCGATCCGCTGCGCCGGCCCGTCCGGACCGTCCACGATCCGGGTCCGCAGCGCCTCGTGCCGCCCGACGACGTCGTCCAGGGCGCGGCGCAGCGCCGCCTCGTCCAGCGGTCCGGTCAGCCGCAGCGCGGTCACCACGTTGTGGATCGGGTCGGCCGGGCCGAGCGGGTGGTGCCGGATCAGCCGTTCCTGGCTGAACGACAGCGGCAGGTCGCCGTCGCGGCCGACGCGCGGGATCGGGGCCGGGCCGGTGTCCGCGCCGCTCGCGTGCCGCCGGACCTGCCCGGCCAGCCAGCCGACGGTCGGGTTGCCGAAGAGGTCGCGCAGCGCGAGCCGTACGCCGTACCGGGCGTCGATCTGCGCGGCGAGTTTGGTGGCGAGCAGGGAGTGCCCGCCCAGGGTGAAGAAGTTGTCGTCCCGGCCGACCTCGTCGATCCCGAGCAGCTCCCGCCAGATGTCGGCGATCGCCGCTTCCACCTCGTCGCGGGGCGCTTCGGCAGCAGCGGCGGGCTCGCCGGCGGGCGGCTGCGGCGCGGGCAGGGCGGACCGGTCGACGGTGCCGGCCGGGGTGCGCGGCAGCTCCGGCAGCGCCACCCAGGCGGCCGGGAGCAGATTCTCCGGCAGCCGCTGCCTCAGGTACGCCGCCAGCTCACCGGCCCCGGCCTGCCCCACGACGTACGCGACCAGCCGGTCGTCGTGCGCCACCACGGCGGCCTCGGTCACCGCGGGATGCCCGGACACGATCGACTCGACCAGGTCCAGGTCCACCGGGAAGCCGCGCAGCCGTACCTGGTGGTCGAGGCGGCCCAGGTACTCGATCACGCCGTCGGCGCGCATCCGGGCCCGCTCGCCGGTGCGCAGCAGCCGCGCGCCGCGCGCCGTGCCGAACGGGTCCGGCGCCAGCAGCGCCGCCACACCTCCGGCCGGCGCCGGAAGCGGGTCGCCACCGACGTACAGCTCCCCCGGCACACCGGCCGGGAGTGGCTGACCGGCCCGGTCCAGGACGTGCGCCCGGGTGCCCGGCACCGGGCGGCCGACCGGCATCAACTGCCGCTGCCCGCCGTCGGGCCTGGCCGGATCGGCGGGCTCGCCGTCGGGCGTGGCCGGATCGGTGAGCTCGCCGTCGACGGCGCACAGGTGGGCGGTGACCGGCGCGGCCACGTCCGGCGGCACGAGCACGTGGTGCAGGGCCGCCGGCGACCGCTCCGCGAAGCGCGCCACCAGGTCCCGGGACAGCGGCGCCCCACCGCAGAACACGTGCCGCAGCGCGGCGCAGCGCTCCACCCCGCGCTGGTCGAGCAGCTCGGCGAGCAGGTCGGGCCGGAAGCAGGCCACGCTGACCCGCTCCGCCCGGATCAGGCCGACCAGGTGGCGGGCGTCGCGGTCTCCGCCGGGCCGGGCCAGCACCACGGCCGCGCCGCTCAGCAGCGGGGCGTACAGCTCCCAGACCGCCGCCGGGGCGGCCAGGGGCGCCTGCTGGAGCACCCGGTCGTCGGCGGTCAGCCCGGCCGCCTCGGACAACCAGCGCAGCCGGTCGCGCAGCGCGGCGTGGCTGTGCACCGTGGTGCGCGGCGCACCGTCGGGCGGACAGGTGACGTAGGCCGGGTCGCCGCCGGTGACAGTGCCCGCGCCGGCCGGCGCCGCGGCGTCCGGCACGAGGGCACCGGGCACGGCGGCGTCGGGCACGGCGCGCGGGTCGGCGGACGGGTCGTCCACCAGGCAGGTCGGCCCGGACCAGCGCGGGACGCCGCCCTGCGGGCGCGCGGTGAGCAGCAACGCGACCTCGGCCGCCGTCAGCAGCGCGGCGGCCCGGTCGGCGGGCAGCGCCGGGTCCACCGGTACGACCACCCCGCCGGCCCGCCAGACGGCGAGCGGCGCGGCCACCAGCTCCACGCACCGGTCCAGCCGCACGCCGACCCGGGTGCCCCGGCGCACGCCCGCTGCCCGCAACCGGTCGGCGAGCGCGCCGACGAGCGCGTCCAGCTCGCCGTAGCCGACCGTACGCGAGCCGAACCGCACCGCCGGGGCGGCCGGGTCACGGCGGACCGCCGCGGCGAAGGCGTCACCGACCAGCGGACGGGCGGCGTCGGTCGCCGGGCCGGTGGCCAGCGCCAGCAGCTCGTCCCGCTCGACCGGGCCGACGAGCGGCAGCACGCCGATCGGGGTGTCCGGGTCGTCCAGCAGGCCCCGCAGCAGACGGTGGAACATGCTCACGTGACGCCGGGCGGTCGCCTCGTCGAACAGGTCGGTGCTGTACTCCAGCCGCCCCCAGATCGTGTCGCCGTCCTCGAAGAGGTCAAGCAGCAGGTCGAACTCGGCCTTGCGGGCGTCCAGCGAGACCGGCTCGACCCGCAGCGGCCCGTCGTGCCAGGACGGGAACGGCACGTTCTGGTACGAGAACAGCACCTGGAAGACCGGGGTGCCGGCCGCCGACCGCTCCGGCTGCAACTGCTCGACCAGCCGCTCGAACGGGATGCCCTGGTGGTCGTACGCGGCCAGGCACACCGCGCCGACCCGGCGCAGCAGCTCCCGGAACGACGGCTCGCCGCGCAGGTCGGTACGCAGTGCCACGGTGTTCATGAACAGCCCGATCAGCGGCTCCAGCTCGACCAAGCGCCGGTTGGCCACCGGCGAGCCGACCACCACCTCCTCGTCGCCGGTGAGCCGGTGCAGCAGCACCGCGAAGGCGGCCTGGAGCACCATGAACAGCGTGGCGTTCTCCTGCCGGGACAGCGCCCGCAGCCGGGTCACCACGGCCGGCGGGATCTCCACCGGCACCGAGTCACCCCGGTAGCTCTTCTCCCTCGGCCGGGGCCGGTCACCGACCAGGCCGATCTCCGGTGGCGCGCCGCCGAGCTGGCCCGTCCAGTACGCCAGGTCCGCCGCCCACGCCTGCTGAGCGTCCGGCTCCTGCTGCCAGAGGGCGAAGTCGGCGTACTGCACCGGCAGCTCGGGCAGGCCGTGCGGCCCGCCGGTGAGCAGGGCGCGGTAGCAGTCGATCAGCTCGCGCAGCAGCACCCCCATCGACCAGCGGTCGGACACGAGGTGGTGCAGGTTGAGCAGCACGCCGGTCACCTGCGGGCCGAAGCGGAGCAGCCGGACCCGCACCGGCGAACCGGCGGCCAGGTCGAACGGCCGGCCGATCAGCTCCTCCTCGCGGCGGCGCAGCTCGGCGTCGACCTCCCCGGGTGTCATCACCCCGGGCACGTCCTCGACCCGCACGTCCGGCGGCAGCTCGGCCCGCACCTGCTGGTACGGCCGTCCGTCCCGCTCGAAGAAGACCGTCCGCAGCGACTCGTGCCGGCGGACCACCTCGGCGCAGGCGCCGGCGAACAGGTCCGCGCGGAAGTCGCCGTGCACCCGCATCGCCGTGGAGATGACGTACGCGGAGGTGTGCGCCGCGAACTGCTCCAGGAACCAGATCCGGCTCTGCGAGAAGGTCAGCGGCACCGGGGCGTCCCGGTCGGCGCGCGGTGGCACGGTCCGCGCCGGGGCGCGGTCGATGCCCTCCTCCTGGAGCAGGTTGCCCAGCAGCGCGAGCCGCTGCGCGGACAGGGCGAACCGCCTGGTGCTCATGCCTGCGTCCTTCCGTCGGCGCGGTCGAGCGCCTGCTGCACCTCGTCGTCGGACAGGTCGCTGAGCCGGATCAGCAACTCGGCGGTCTTCTCCACGACGGTCCGCTGCGCGGGGTCGGCGGTCAGGGCCCGGGTGAGCCCGGCGACCGTCGGGTCGGTGAAGACCTTGTGCAACGGCACGTCCACGCCGAACGCCTCCCGGACCCGGGCCACCATCCGGGTGCTGAGCAGCGAGTGCCCGCCGAGGGCGAAGAAGTCGTCGCCCACGCCGACCCGGTCGACGCCGAGGGTCTCGGCCCAGATGCCGGCGATCACCTCCTCGACCGGTGTACGCGGCGCCACGTACGCCGATGTCACCTGCCGCCGGCCCGACTCGGGCGCGGGCAGCGCCTTGCGGTCGACCTTGTTGTTCGGGGTGAGCGGCAGCGCGTCGAGGAAGACGTACGCCGAGGGCGCCATGTAGTCGGGCAACTGCTCGCCGACCGCGGCCCGCAGCCGCGGCAGCAGCCGCCTCGCCCGGCGGCCGAGGGCGTCGTTGACGAACGAGTCCCAGCGCGGCTCGGCGGCGGGCGGCCCGGCGAGCCGGGGCAGCGGCGTCTCCGGCCGGCCGTCGCCGGCCAGCCGGCGCAGCACGACGGTCAGGTCACCGGCCGGTCCGTGACCGGACCAGTCCAGGTCCAGCCGGTAGCCGGTCTCGTCGGCGAGCCGGCGCAGCTGTTCCGGCTCGACGGCGGCCGGGTCGACAGGGGACGCCACCTCGGCCCGCAGGTCGGCGACCGTGCCGTCCGCCCCGGCGAGCGCCGTCGCCGCCCGCGCCCAGTGGTCGACGCGGGCGTTGGGTACGCCGCGCAGCGCGAGCAGCGCCGGACGGTCGGCGGTGAGCCGCTCGCGCAGCCCGGCCGCGGTGAGCCCGCTGTCGCGCCAGTCCAGCCACGTCACGTCCCCGGCGTCGACGACGTCGCCGTCGACGGTGAGCCGTACGTCGTAGCGGAACCGGGTCAGCTCGTTGCTCACCGAGCCGAGCTTCGGCATCACCCGTACCCCCGTCAGCCGGGGGAAGCGGGCCGGCAGCGCGGTGAAGAAGCCCGGGTCGAAGACCAGCTCCCGGTCGTCGGCGACGGCCCGGCGCACCCGCTCGCGCAGTTGCTCGGCGCTGTCCTGCGCCTCGGCCCGCTCCACCTGCACCGAGGTGTGGAAGGTCTCCAGCAGCGGCAGGCTGCGGATGTCGCCGAGGAAGAGCGAGCCGCCCGGGGCGAGCCGGGGCAGCGCGCCCTCGATCACCCGCAGCAGGTAGTCCTCGTCGGCGAAGTACTGCGCCACCGAGTTGAGCACGATCACGTCGAAGAGCTGGTCGGGCAGCGCGTCCAGCTCGTCGGCGGCGCAGCCGAACAGCTCCACCCCGGACAGTCCCCGCGCCGGCACGTCGGCGCGCAGCCGGTCCAGGGCGACAGCGGAGATGTCGGTGCCCCAGTAGCGGCGCACGTGCGGGGCGACCCGGTAGAGGATCAGGCCGGTGCCGCAGCCGATCTCCAGCACCGAGCGCGGGCCGTCCTGGAGGATCCGCTCGGCGGTCGCCTCGGCCCAGCCGCGCATCTCCGCCACCGGGATCGGCGCTCCGGTGTAGCTGCTGTTCCAGCCCCGGGTGTCGAACGTCGGGTCGACCTCGCCGGTCTCCGTCACGTCGTACGCGGCGTCCCAGACGTCGCGCCACTGCTCCACCTCGTGCGGCCACTGCGCCGCCGCCTCGGCCCGGGCGTCGGCGCCGGCCACCACGTACGCCACCAGCCGCTGGTCGCCGAGGGTGTCCTCGCGTACGGTCACCACCGCCTGGTTGACCTGCGGCTGCCGCTCCAGCACCGACTCGATCTCGCCCAGCTCGATCCGGAAGCCCCGCAGCTTCACCTGGTGGTCGAGCCGGCCGAGGAACTCGATGCTCCCGTCGGCGCGACGGCGGACCAGGTCGCCGGTGCGGTAGAGCCGGTCGCCCAGCCCGATCGGGAAGGGGTGCCGGACGAACCGCTCGGCGGTCAGCTCGGGCCGGTCCAGGTAGCCCCGCGCCAGGCCGGCGCCGCCGATGTGCAGCTCGCCGGGGACACCCGGCGGCACCAGGTGGCCGCTGCCGTCGAGCACGTGCAGTTCGGTGTTGGCGATCGGCTCGCCGATGGAGATCGGGCCGTGGTCGACCCGCGCCACCGCCGACCAGATGGTCGTCTCGGTCGGGCCGTACATGTTCCACAGCTCGGCGCACCGGCCGAGCAGGCGCTGGGCCAGCTCGGCGGGGAGCGCCTCGCCACCGGCCAGCACCCGCAGCCCGGCCTCGCCGGTCCAGCCGGCGTCGAGCAGCATCCGCCAGGTGGACGGGGTGGCCTGCATGACCGTCGCGCCGAAGGCGGCCAGCGCGGCGGCCAGCCGTTCCCCGTCGGCGGCGACCTGGCGGCTCACCACTGCCACGCAGGCGCCCTCGACCAGCGGCAGGAGCAGCTCCAGCCCGGCGATGTCGAAGGAGAGCGTGGTGACCGCAAGCAGCACGTCGTCGGCGGTGACGCCGGGGCGCTCGCCCATGGCGAGCAGGAAGTTGCCCAGCGCCCCGTGCGGCACCTGCACGCCCTTGGGCCGGCCGGTGGAGCCGGAGGTGTAGATGACGTACGCCAGGTCGTCGGGGCGCACGTCGACGTCCAGCGGTTCGGCCGACTCGGCGGCCAGCTCGTCACCGAGCAGGTCCAGGCAGAGCGGCTGCGCCTTCACCCCGCCCAGGCCCGCCAGCACGTCGCTGCTGGTGAGCAGCACGGACAGGTCGGAGTCGGCGAGCATGAAGGCGATCCGGTCCGGCGGGAAACCCGGGTCCAGCGGCACGTACGCACCGCCGCTCTTGAGCACGGCGAGCATCGCCACGACCATGTCGGCCGAACGCTCCAGGCAGATGCCGACCATCGTCTCCCGGGCCACCCCGAGCCGCCGCAGCCGGCGGGCCAGCCGGGTCGAGCGCCCGTCCAGCTCGGCGTAGGTCAGGCTCTCCCGGTCGGTGCGCAGCGCCGGGGCGTCCGGGGTGGCGGCGGCCCGGGCGGCGAAGCGCTGCGGCACGCACACCGGCTGCGGCCAGTCCCGGCGGGTGTCGTTCCACCGCAGCCGCAGGTCACGCTCCTCGTCGCCGCCGAGCATCGGAACCTGGTCGATCGGCCGGTCCGGGTCGGCGAGCAGGTTCTCCACCAGCTGCGCGAGGTGCCGGGACATCCGCTCCACGGTGGCCGGCTCGAACAGGTCGGTGTTGTACTCGAACCAGCCGGTCAGCCCGTCCGGCCGGTCGAAGACCTGCAGCTCCAGGTCGAACCGGGCGGTGGAGCTCTCCACGTCGACCGGCTCCAGCCGCAGCCCGGCCACGTCGAACTTCGGCATCGGGATGTTCTGGAAGATGAAGTGCACCTGGAAGATCGGCGAGCGGGACAGGTCCCGGCGCGGGGCCAGCTCCTCCACCAGCCGCTCGAAGGGCACCTCCTGGTGGGCGAACGCGCCGAGGCAGGTCTGCCGGACCCGCCCGACCAGCTCGCGGAAGCTCGGGTCGCCGGACAGGTCGGTGCGCAGCGCCAGGGTGTTGACGAAGTAGCCGACGAGCCGTTCGATCTCCGGCCGGTTCCGGTTGGCCACCGGTACGCCGACCACGATGTCGTCCTCGCGGCTGTAGCGGTGCAGCAGCGCCTGGAAGGCCGCGAGCAGGGTCATGAACGGGGTGGCGCCCTCCCGCTGGCTCAGCGCGCGCAGCCGGGTCATCACCGGCTCGGGCAGGGCGAAGGGCCGGGAGCCGCCCCGGGTGCTCTGCACCGCCGGGCGGGGCTTGTCGATGGGCAGCTCCAGCGCGGCCGGCGCCCCGGCGAGCGTCTTCTTCCAGTACTCCAGGTCGGCGTCGAGCGCGTCGCCCTCCAGCCGCTGCCGCTGCCAGACGGTGTAGTCGACGTACTGGATCGGCAGGTCCGGCAGGGTCGACTCGCGACCGGCGGCGAACGCCCCGTACAGCTCGACCAGCTCGGCGATGGCCACGGACATGGACCACAGGTCGGCCGCGATGTGGTGCATGGTCAGCAGCAGGATGTGCTCCTGCGGGCCGAGCCGGAGGAACCGCACCCGCAGCAGCGGCCCGCCGGCCAGGTCGAACGGGCGGGTGAACTCCTCCCGGGCCAACTCCTGGATGCCCGCCTCACCCTGCGGTCCGCGCAGGTGGGCGCAGTCGACCACGGTGAACTCCGGCTCGCAGACGGCGTTGACCAGCTGCCGGGGCTCGCCGTCGACCTCGGTGAACGTGGTCCGCAGCGCCTCGTGCCGGCGGGTGATCTCGTTGCAGCAGCGCCGCCACACCTCCAGGTCCAGCGGACCCAGGATGCGGACGGCGCCGGGGATGTTGTACGCGGCGCTGCCCGGCGAGAGCTGCTCCAGGAACCAGAGTCGTTGCTGGGAGAAGGAGGCCGGGAACTCCCGCCGCTGCTTCTTCTGCCGCAGCCGCTCGGCCAGCAGTGCGCGCTTCTCGGCGGCGGACAGGCTGCCCAGGTCGGTGGTCGTCACGGGCGATCATCCTCGGTGTGTGGGTGAGCTGACACGGCTGCGGACAGGACGTGCGGCGCTCGCGTACGGCGGGCACGCGCCGGGGCGGGCGGAAGCGGCCGGCTCATGCCCGTCCCCCGCCGTCGTCCTCGGCGAGCAGGGCGGCGAGCTGTGCCTCGATCTCCTCGTCGGACAGCTCGTCGAGGCCGGCCAGTTCGTCGTCGGGCACGTCCCGGCTCACCGCTTCGATCCGGTCGGCGCCCCGATCCCCCGGCCCGCCGGGGTCGGCCAGCACGGTCACCGTGTGCGCCACCGTCGGGCTGTCGAAGAAGCCCCGCAGGTTCAGCTCCACCCCGAACCGGCCGCGGATCTTCGCGCCGATCTGCACGGCGGCCAGCGAGTGTCCGCCGAGGGCGAAGAAGTCGTCGTGCACGCCGACGCGGTCCAGGCCGAGCACCTCCTGCCAGATCTCCGCCACCGTCCGCTCGGCCTCGGTGCCCGGCGCCACGTACGGGGTGTCCAGATCGGGCCGCGGATGGGTGCCCCGGGGCGGGGCGATCTGCTCCACCTCCCCGGCGAGCAGCGCGGGGGTGATCGAGGCGGCCAGCCGGCGCAGCCCGGAAAGGTCTCGGCCGGTGACCACCACGTGCTCCGGCAGCTCGGGCGCGGCGAGCAGCCGGTCGAAGGCGGCCATCCCGTCGGCGGCGGTCATCCCCTCGCTGAGCACGTGCAGGGTGCCCGGCGTCGCCTCGCCCGCGCCCGTGCCGGCGGCGGTCACCGCGCCGTCGCGCACCTGTTCCAGCAGGCCGTCGATGTCGTTGATCCGCTTGATGGTGAAGTCGGTGATCCGGGCCAGCAGCTGTCCCTGCGGGGAGATCAGCTCGATGCTGACGGTGAGCGTCTCGCCGGAGTCACCGGCCTCGTCCACCTCGACGTGGCAGTGGACCACCCGGGTCAGCGGGGCGAAGACCCGCAGGCTGCGGTAGGTGAACGGCAGGTAGAACACGTCCCGCGCGCGGATCCGTGCGGACGCGCCGGCCACGTCCAGCAGCGCCGGGTGCAGCGGGTAGCGCTCCAGGTCGGCGGCGAACTCCTCGGCCAGTTCGAGCGTGACCATCAGCCGCCGCTCGCCGGCCTCGATGCGCCGCAGGCACCGCCAGCGCGGGCCGAACGAGAACTGCAACCGGCCGCCCTGCTCCACCCGGTCGAGCTTCAGCCGCCGCTTCAGTTCGTCCTCGGTGTCGATCACCTCGGTGACGGCGCAGTCGCGGCGCAGCCGGTCCAGGTCCCGGGCCGTGTCCGCCGGCCGCTCGTGGAAGGCCACGGTGCCGCTCGCGTGCTCCTGCCAGCGGCCGGCCTCCCCGTCGACGCGGCTCTGCACGCTGAACCGGAGCTGCCCGTCGCGCTCCTCCACCGTGGTGAACAGCTCGCGGCTCCGACCGTCCGGCACGATCACCGGCATCAGGAACAGCACGTCGTTCAGCTCCACCACCCGGCCGGCCGCCCGGTCGGCGACCGCCGCGTGGACCAGCTCCAGGTACGTGGTGCCGGGAACGAGGCCGTGGCCCATGATCCGGTGCTCGTCGACGATCCAGCTGTCGGCCGTGCTGAGCGTGGTGGCGTACGTCCGGGACGTGCCGGTCGAGGAGACCAGGCGTTGCAGCAGCGGGTGCCCGGTCAGCGCGGCGCCGCCGTGCAGCCGCTCGACCAGGCCGGCGGCCATGCCGGTGTTGCGCCAGGTGTCCCAGGCGACAGCCGCGACCGGCGCCCCGGTGGTGGCTCGCCGCCACTGGGCGTAGACGTCCAGGAAGGCGTTCGCCGCGCAGTAGTCGCTCTGCCCCGGCCCGCCGAGCAGCGCGGTCAGCGACGAGCAGAGCAGCAGGAAGTCCAGTCCGTCGGCGTCGCAGACGGCGTCCAGGTGCAGCGTGCCGACGGTCTTGGCGGCCAGCACGTCGGTCACGTCCCGGCCGGACTTGACCGCGATCAGTCCCCGCGACGGCAGGCCGGCGGCGTGGATGACGCCGTGCAGGCCACCGCCTTCGGCGCGCAGCCGTCCGACCGCGTCGGACAGGGCGGCCCGGTCGGTGACGTCGGCGTGCAGCACCACCACCCGCGCCCCCAGTTCCCGCAGCCGCTGCACGCCGCGGATCCGCCGGCTGGTGTCGTCCTGCTCGCCGTGCTCGGCCAGCCAGTCCGGCCACCGCGTCGAGTCGGGGAACGCCGAGCGGTGCAGCAGCCCGAGCACCGGCGCGTCGACCGAGCGGGCGATCTGCTCGGCCAGCGCCAGCCCGACCCCGCCGAGACCGCCGGTGATCAGGTAGACGCCGCCGGGCCGCAGCCGGCCGCCCGTCCCGCCGGCGGCGTCGGCGGGACGGGCCTCGAAGTCGCGTACCCACCAGTGCCGGCCGCGCAGCGCCAGTTCCCGGTCGGCGGTGGGCGCGGTGAGTCGGGCCAGCACGGTCGTGGGGCCGGGCGCCGGGTCGGCGGCGGGCAGGTCGGCGGCGGGCAGGTCCAGCACGCGGCAGGTGACGTCCAGGACCTCCTGCGGGATGACCGTGGTGGCGCCGAGCAGCGGGGCGTTCTCCGGCTGCAGGCTCTCCTCGCCGGTCACCGCGAACAGGCCCCGGCTGAGCACGTCGATCTCCACCGGGGCGCCCGGCTGCACGTCCCCGATCGCCTGGGCCAGGGCCAGCAGGCTGTCGAACCCGACCCGCCGGGCGCTGTCGATCCGGTCCGGATCCGGGCCGTCGCCCGGCTCCACGGTCAGGCTCCACAGGTGCACCACCCGGATCGTCCGGCCGGCGTCCACCTCCAGCGACTTGAGCAGGCCGGCGTGCTGGTCCCGGCTGGCCGGGTCCAGCGACCAGGCCCGCTCGCCGGTCTCCCGCAGCTCGTCGCCGGCGCTGACCCGCAGCACTGTCGCGCCGTCGTCGGCCAGCCGCCCGGCCAGCGCCACGCCCAGCGGCAGCTCGGCGCCGAGCACCACCCAGGTCGCCCCGTCGGCGGTCCCGGCGGCCGGCGCGGTGAGCCGCCGCCAGCCGGGCACGTGGAACCACTGCGCGTCCGGCCCGGTCGCCGCGACCGGCGCGGGCCGGACCGGGCCGGGCCGCGGCTCGATCCAGTAGCGCTGGCGCTGGAACGGGTACGTGGGCAGGCGCAGCAGCCGCGGCGTGTCCCCGGCGCGGGCGGCCCAGTCCACCGGCGCCCCGGCGGCCCAGAGTTCACCCAGCCCGGCCAGCAGGTACTCCTGGTCGTCGCGCGGCTCGTCCGGGTGCCGCACCGATCCGGCCACCGTCCGCCGCTCGTGCCAGGCGCGGTGCTGGCGGACGAAGTTGCGCAGCGTCTGCCCCGGACCGACCTCCAGCAGCACCAGCTCCTCGTCGGCGAGCAGCACGTCCAGGGCGTCGGCAAAACGCACCGGCGCGCGCAGGTGTCGTCCCCAGTACTCCGGGTCGGTGGCCTGCTCGTCGGTGATCCAGGCGCCTGTGACGTTGGAGACGAACGGGGTGGCGGGCGGGCGCAGGGCGACCCGGCGGACCGCGTCGACGAACGGCGCGACAGCCGCGTCCATGCTGGGTGAGTGGAAGGCGTGCGAGGTGCGCAGCCGGCGGCACGCCACCCCGTCCGCCGCGAGCCGCTGCGCCAGCGCGTCGACCTCGGCGGTCGGGCCGCCCACCACGCACAGACCGGTGGAGTTCACCGCCGCCACGCACAGGCCGCCGGTCAGCCGGCCGGTCACCTCCGCCTCGGGCAGGAACACCGCGAGCATCGACCCGGCCGGCATCGACTGCACCAGGCGCCCCCGCGTGGCGACCAGCGCCACCGCGTCCTCGAGGGAGAACACCCCGGCCAGGCAGGCGGCCACGTACTCGCCGACGCTGTGCCCGACCATCGCCGCCGGGCGGACGCCCCACGACATCCACAGGCGGGCCAGCGCGTACTCCACCGCGAACAGCACCGGCTGCGTGACAGCGGTACGCGCCAGCGCCAGCGCCGCGTCGCCGGTCCCGTCGTCGGCCGCGAACAGCGGCACCCGCAGGTCCTCGCCGAGGTGGCCGGCGAACAGGTCGGCGCAGCGGTCCAGCTCGGCGGCGAACACCGGCTCGCTGCGGTACAGGCCCCGCGTCATGCCCACGTACTGCGCGCCCTGGCCGGGGAAGAGGAACGCCACCGGCGCGTCCCGTCCGGCAGGCGTGCCCGTGCCGGCGTCGGCGGCCCGCCGCAGCGCGGCGACCAGGTCGGCGCTGTCCCGGCCGGTCACCGCCGTACGGTGCTCGAAGGCCCGGCGGCGGGCGGCCAGCGTGTACGCCACGTCGTCCAGGTCCAGGTCGGGGTGGGCGGCCAGGTGGTCGGCGAGCCGGCCGGCCACGGCGGCCAGCGCCGGCGCGGACCGGGCCGACAGCGGCAGCACCCGGGCTACGGCCGGTGCGGCGGGCGGCGCGGCGGCCGACGCGGCCGGGGCCGGCGCCTCCTGCAGGATCACGTGCACGTTGCTGCCGCCGATGCCGAACGAGCTGACCCCGGCCCGGCGCGGCGTCTCCCGCCGGGGCCACTGCCGCAGCTCGGTGTTGACGAAGAACGGGCTGGTCGGCAACGCCAGCTCGGGGTTGGCCCGGGTGTGGTGCAGGGTCGCCGGGATCGCCTCGTGGCGCAGCGCCAGCACCGCCTTGATCAGGCTGGTCACCCCGGCCGCGGCGTCGAGGTGCCCGACGTTGCTCTTCACCGAGCCGATCGCGCAGTAGCCCACCCGGTCGGTGTGCTTGCGGTACGCGCGGGTCAGCGCGGTGATCTCGATCGGGTCGCCGAGGGCGGTGCCGGTGCCGTGGGTCTCGACGTAGCCGATGCTGTCCGGGTCCACGTCGGCCACGGCGAGCGCCTCGGCGACGACGCGGGCCTGCCCGTCCACGCTCGGCGCGGTGTAGCCGACCTTCAGCGAGCCGTCGTTGTTCACGGCGGTGCCGAGGATGACCGCGTCCACTGTGTCCCCGGCCGCGTGGGCGTCGGTCAACCGCCGCAGCACCACCACGCCCACGCCGTTGCCGGCGACGGTGCCCTGCGCCTGCGCGTCGAAGGGCCGGCAGTGCCCGTCCGGGGAGAGGATGCCGCCCTGCTCGTAGCGGTAGCCGCCGCGCAGCGGCACGCTCACCGACACGCCGCCGGCCAGGGCCAGGTCGCACTCGCCGTTGAGCAGGCTCTGGGCCGCCAGGTGCACCGCGGTCAGCGAGGTGGAGCAGGCCGTCTGCACGGTCATGCTCGGCCCGGTCAGGTTCAGCTTGTACGACACCCGGGTGGCCAGGAAGTCCTTGTCGCTGGAGATCAGCGTCTGGTAGCTGCCGGCCGCGTCCACCGCCTGCTCGTTGGCGAGCAGGTTGAACAGCAGGTACGAGTTCAGGCTCGACCCGGCGAAGACGCCGATGCGCCCGTCGAAGGTCTTCGGGTCGTGGCCGGCCGACTCCAGCGCCGTCCACACGCACTCCAGGAAGACCCGGTGCTGCGGGTCGAGGACCTCGGCCTCGCGGGGGTGGTAGCCGAAGAAGCCCGCGTCGAAGCGGTCCGCGTCGGCCAGGACGCCCTTGGCCGGCACGTAGTCGTCCCGCGCGGCCACCTGCGGGTCGACGCCGTCGGCGCGCAGCTCCTCGTCGGACAGGCGGGCGATCCCCTCCCGGCCGGCCGTGAGGTTCGCCCAGAACTCGTCCACGTCGGCCGCGCCGGGGAAGCGCCCCGCCATGCCGATGACGGCTATCTGGTCGAGGTTCTCGACGTCCTCTGACATCTGTCTCACCTACCGTTCATGCCTGCGCGGCCGACGAGCGGCGGCGACGTCGACTCAGTGACTGCCGGCGGGTGGCCGCCCGTTCCTGGGCGTCGCCCAGGCCGTCGCCGTCCGCGCCGGGCCGGTTGAGGTAACCGGCGAGCGCGGCGACGGTCGGGAACTGGAACAGCTCGACGAGCGTCACGTCCCGGCCGGCCGCCGCGACGAGCCGCAGGCGGGCCTCGGCCATCAGCAGGGAGTGGCCGCCCAGCTCGAAGAAGTTGTCGTCCACCCCGACCTGCTCCACGCCGAGCAGCTCCCGCCAGATGCCGGCGACGGTCCGCTCCAGCTCGTCGCGCGGCGCCACGTACGGGCTGCGCAGCTCCGGGCGGGCCAGGTCGGGTTCGGGCAGGGCCGACCGGTCCACCTTGCCGTTCGGGGTCAGCGGCAGGGCGTCCAGCGTGGTGAAGACCGCCGGCACCATGTAGTCGGGCAGCCGTTCCTTCAACCGGCCGATCAGCTCACCGGTGGCCGGCACGGCCGGCCCGACCAGGTACGCCACCAGCCGGGTGTCGCCGCCGTGCGCACGCGCCACCACCACCGCCTCGGTGACGCCGGGGCAGGCGGTCAGCGCCGCCTCGATCTCGCCCAGCTCGATCCGGAAGCCGCGCAGCTTCACCTGGTGGTCGAGGCGGCCCAGGTACTCGATCGCGCCGTCGGCACGGATCCGGCCCAGGTCACCGGTCCTGTAGAGCCGGGCGGGCGGCCGGTCGTCGTCGCGGTCGCCGGTGACGGCCGTGCCGCCGGCCGGCGCCGGTGTGGCGAACGGGTCGGCGAGGAACCGTTCGGCGGTCAGCTCGGGCCGGTTCAGGTAGCCGAGCGCCACGTTGACCCCGCCGATGTGCAGCTCGCCCGGCACACCCACGGGCACCGGCTGCAGATGGCGGTCCAGCACGTACACCTGGGTGTTCGCGATCGGCCGCCCGATCGGCACCGGCCGGGGGTCGTCGCGGCGGCAGGCCCAGGCGGTGACGTCGATCGCCGCCTCGGTCGGGCCGTACAGGTTGTGCAGCTCGGCGGCGGACCGGGTGAAGAAGCGGTCCTGCAGGTCGCGCGGAAGCGCCTCGCCACTGCAGATCACCCGACGCAGGCTCACGCACCGCTCGACGTCGGGCTCGCGCAGGAACGCCTGGAGCATGGAGGGCACGAAGTGCACGGTGGTGACCTGTTCAGAGCGGATCGTGTCGACCAGGTAGGCGCCGTCGCGGTGCCCGTCCGGGCGGGCCACGACGAGCGTCGCGCCGGTCATCAACGGCCAGAAGAACTCCCAGACCGAGACGTCGAACGAGTACGGCGTCTTCTGCAGCACCCGGTCGCCGGGGCCGAGGCCGTAGGCGTCCTGCATCCACAGCAGCCGGTTGCGGATGCCGGCGAACGTGTTCGGCACGCCCTTGGGCCGGCCGGTCGACCCGGAGGTGTAGATGACGTAGGCGACGTCGGTGCCGCGTACCGGGGTGGGCCGGTCGTCGGCGGCGTCCGCGGGCACGTCGTCGGTGAGCAGCTCGTCGGCGAACCACAGCGGCCCGTCCCAGGACAGCTTCTCGCCGAGCCGCCGCTGGGTGAGCACCACCGCCGGGTCCGCGTCGTCGAGCATCAGCGCCACCCGCCCGGCCGGCAGGCCCGGGTCGACGGGCACGTACGCGCCGCCGGCCTGCCAGATCGCCAGCAGGCCGACCACCAGCTCCACCGAGCGTTCCAGCACCAGGCCGACCCGCACGCCGGGGCCGACCCCGGCGGCACGCAGCCGGCGGGCCAGCCCGTTGGCCCGGCGCAGCAGCTCCCCGTAGCCGACGGTGCGGCCGGCGAACCGCACCGCCGGCAGTTCCGGCGTCCGCCGGGCCCGCTCGGCGATCTGCTCGTGCGCCCAGCCCGCGCCGGGCCACCGCCGCGCCTCGCCCCGGGACAGCGCCAGCACGGCGTCCCGCTCGTCGGCGTCCAGCAACGGCAGTTCGTCGACAGCCGTGTGCGGGCCGGCGACGGCCAGCTCGACGATCCGCCGGTAGTGCCCGGCCATTCGGGCCATGGTGGCGGGTTCGAACAGGTCCCGGTCGTACTCGAACCAGCCGCTGACCCCACCGGCGTCGTTGAACAGCTGCAGCTCCAGGTCGAAGCGGGCGCCCTGGGCGCGCAGCGGCAGCCGTTCGAACTCCACCCCGGCCAGGGCCAGCGTGGGCAGCGGGTCACTCTGGTAGGAGAGCCCCACCTGGAAGATCGGCGGCCGGCTGAGGTCGCGGGCCGGCTTCAGCGCCTCCACCACCTTCTCGAACGGCACCCGCTGGTGGGCGTACGCGCCGAGGCAGGCGTCCCGGACCCGGCCCAGCAGTTCGGTGAAGGTCGGGTTGCCGGTCAGGTCCACGCGGACCGGCAGGGTGTTGACGAAGAACCCGATGAGCGGTTCGACCTCGGCCCGGTCCCGGTTGGCCATCGGCACGCCGACCACCACGTCGTCCTGCCCGCTGTAGCGGCGCAGCAGCACGCCGAAGGCGGCCAGCAGCGCCATGTACGTGGTCGCGCCGTGCTGCTTGCCGAGCGCGCCGAGCGCGGTGAGCACCGGCTCGGGCAACGTGAACGGGTGGGAGGCGCCCTGGAAGCCCTGCACCGGCGGGCGGGGCCGGTCGGTCGGCAGGTCGAGCACGGCCGGCGCCCCGGCGAGGTGCTCCCGCCAGTGGGCCAGGTCCGCCGACAGGTCCTCCCCGCCCAGCCAGTCCTGCTGCCAGGCGGCGTAGTCGCCGTACTGGACACTCAGCTCGGGCAGCGCCGGCCGGTCGCCGGTGGCCAGCGCGGCATACCGGGTGGAGAGTTCACCCAGCAGCACCCCGACGGACCAGCCGTCGGAGACGAGGTGGTGCATCGCCACGCCGAGCACGCAGTCGTCGTCACCGAGCCGGAGCAGGGCCAGCCGCAGCAGCGGGCCGGTGGTGATGTCGAACGGCTCGCGCAGCGCGGCCACGATCCGCGCCTCCAGCTCGTCGCCGCCGGCCGGCGTGCCGCGCAGGTCGGTCTCGGCCAGCGGGATCGCGAGCGCCGGGTGGACCACCTGCACCGGCCGCCCGTCGCGCAGCTCGAACGTGGTCCGCAGCGACTCGTGCCGGGCGACGATCCCGTCGACCGCCTGCCGCAGCAGGGCGGTGTCCAGCGGGCCGCGGATGCGCACCGCCGCCGGGATCAGGTACGCCGGGTTGCCGGGGCGGAGCTGCTCCAGGAACCAGATGCCCTGCTGCATCACGGAGATCGGGAAGACGTTCTCCCGCCGGGCGGGCCGCGCCTGGCCCCGCTCGCGCAGCAGCTTCTCGAACAGCGCCCGTTTCTCCGGGGAGAGCGCGGCGAGCCGTGCGTCGAGGTCGGTCATCTCATGCCTCCTGGCCCAGTACGGCCCGCGCCTGCTCGTCGGAGAGGCCTTCCAGCTCGGCGAGCAGCTCCGAGGCGACGTCCTCGAACCGCTCGACCCGCCCGATGGCCGCCGCGTCGGCGCCGCCGTCGTCCGCACCGGCCGGCAGCCGGCTGACGATCTGCTCGGTGAGGGTGCGCAGGGTGGCGCCCTCCAGGAACACCGCGATGGACAGCGAGACGCCGAGCTGGCGTTCGATCTCGTTCTTCAGCTCCACCGCCATGAGCGAGTCCAGGCCCAGGTCGAACAGCGGCTGGTCCAGCCCGACCGACGCCGTCGCGGAGCCGAGGGTGGCCGCGACGGTGAGCACCAGTTGCCCGGTGAGCGTCTCGGCGCGCCGGTCGGCCGGCAGGGCCAGCAGTTGCGCGCGGCTGGGCAGCAGGCTGGTCCGGGCCGTACGCCGGGCGGGCCGGGCGGGGCCGTCGCCGCGCAGCAGCGGGGCGAGCAGGGCCGAACCGGAGACCTCCTGGTAGCGGCGCCCCCACTCGGTCCAGTCGACCGGGACCACGGCGATCTGCGGCTCGTCGTGGCGCAGCAGCCGGTGGAAGACCCGCAGCGCCTGGCCGGGCCGCAGCGTGCCCATGCCCTTGCTGAGCCCGGGGGTGGCGTCGGCGCCCCGGTTGGCCAGGCCGACCCCTTCCCAGATACCCCAGTTGACGCTCAGACCGGGCAGTCCGGCGGCGCGGCGCTGCGCCGCCAGCGCGTCGAGGAAGGCGTTTGCCGCCGCGTACCCGGCCACGAACGGCGAGCTGAGCAGCGAGCTCGTCGAGGAGAACAGGATGAAGAAGTCCAGCTCCCGGCCGGCGAACAGGCGGTGCAGCACCCACGCGCCGACCGCCTTGGGCAGCAGCGGGCGTTCCAGGTCGGCCCGGGTCAGCTCCATCAGCGGGGCCACCTCACCGGTGCCGGCGGCGTGCACGACGCCCCGGATCGGCGGCCGGCCCTCCCGGTCGTAGCCGGCCAGCAACGCCCGTACCGCCTCCTCGTCGGCGACGTCGACGGAGGCCACGTGCACGGCGGCCCCGAGCGCCTCCAGCCCGCGCACCCCGGCGACACGTGCCGCCGCCGGATGGTCGGCGGGCAGGCCGGCCCACTCGGCGCGGGGCGGAAGCACGGTGCGGCCGAGCAGCACCAGCCGCCGCGCGCCGGCCCGCACCATCGACCGGGCCACCTCCAGGCCGATGCCGCCGAGGCCGCCGGTGATCAGGTAGCTCGCGTCGGGCCGCCACGGCCCGTCGGCGGCGTCGGCCTCGGGCACCGCCTGGCGGACGAGCCGGGCCACGTAGCGCCGGTCGCCGTGCAACGCGACCTGGTCCTCGGCGTCGCGGGCGGTCAGCTCCCCCACCAGGCGCGTGGCCAGCGTGGCCGAGTCGGCGGCCGGGTCGAGGTCGATCAGGCCGCCCCAGAGCGCCGAGTGCTCCTGCTGCAACGACCGGCCCAGGCCCCACAGGGCCGACTGGGCCACCGCGAGCGACACCGGGCCGCCCGGGGCGTCGGCCGGCCGTACCGCGCCGCGGGTGACCAGCCAGAGCCGTACCGTCTCCGGGCCCCGCGCCCGGGCCAGCGCCTGCGCGGTGTGGACCGCGCTGAGGCTGCCCCGCTCGGTGGCCCGCAGCAGCGCGGCGGCGTCCGCCGTGCCGTCCGGGTCGGTGTCGTCGAGGCTCCACAGGTGCAGCACCTGAAGCTCGCCGCCGTCGAGCGCCAGCTCGTCCACCAGCCGGCTCAGGTCCGCCGGGCCGTCCAGGCGCACCTCGGCCCGCGCGCCGTCGACGCGGTACGCCAGGCCTGGCGACACCCGTACCACCCGCTCGCCCCGGGCGGCGACGGCGTCGGCGAACCCGGCGCCGACCCCGGTCCCGTCGGTGAGCACCAGCCAGGTCCGGGCCGGGGTTGCTTCCGGGTCGGGAGCCGGCGCGGGCGCGTCGACAGGTTGCCAGTCGAGCCGGTAGAGCAGGTCGTCGTCGGCGTACGCGGCGGCGCCGTCCTCGTCGGTGTCGTCCACGGTGGACGATCCGGTGTGCCGCTGCTGCTGCCGCTGCGTGCGGCGCGGCTCCTGCCAGCAGTGCGTCTTCTCGAACGGGTAGGTGGGCAGCGGCACCCGGGCCCGCCGGTAGTCCCGGTCGAAACCGGCCCAGTCCAGGTCCACGCCGGCGGTGTAGAGCCGGGCGACGGTGTGCAGCAGCACCGCCCAGTCGTCGTGCTTGGGCCGCAGGCTCGGCGCCAGCAGGGCCTCCCCCGCCGGCAGGTTGTCGCTGATCATGCCGAGCAGCGTCGGCGCGGGTCCCATCTCGACGAAGGTGCGGTAGCCCAGCTCGCGCAGCGTGTCGATGCTGGCCGCGAAGCGCACCGGCTGGCGGGCGTGCCGGCACCAGTAGTCGGCGTCCGGGGCGGTGTCCCACGGCCACAGCTCACCGGTCAGGTTCGCCACGAGCGGGATGCGCGGCGGGGTGAACGTCACCGCGTCGGCCGCCGCGCGCAGGCCCGGCAGGATCGGCTCGATCAGCGGCGAGTGCGACGAGGTGGTGATGTGCAGCTGCTTGGTCTTCACCCCGCGCCTGTCGAACTCGGCGCAGATCCGCGCCAGCGCCTCCCGCTCACCGGAGATGGAGGTGGTGCCGGGGCCGTTGACCGCGGCGACGGACACCCGGTCGGCGTACCCGGCGAGCACCTCGGCGACCTCGGCCTCGGGGGCGAAGACGGCCACCATCGCGCCGTTGTCGTTCAGCTCCCACATCAGCCGGCCGCGTTCGACGACCAGCCGCAGCCCGTCCTCCAGGCTCATCATGCCGGCCACGCAGGCGGCCACGTACTCGCCGAAGCTGTGCCCGAGCACCGCCACCGGCTCGACGCCCCAGGAGCGCCACATCTGCGCCATGGCGTACTGCACCGCGAACAGCGCCGGCTGCGAGTAGGTCGTGCGGTAGACCAGGTCGGAGTCCGGGTCGGCCGGGTAGATCACGTCCAGCAGCGGGACGTCCAGCAGCGGCCGCAGGATCTCGTCGCAGCGGTCGACGGCCTGCCGGAAGGTGGGCTGCGTCTGGTAGAGGGCGCGGGCCATGCCGACGCGCTGCGGGCCCTGCCCGGTGAAGAGGAAGACCACGTCGTCGCTGCCGGCCTCGCCCACCACCGGCAGGTCGCCGGGCAGCCCGTCGACGAAGTCGGCGAGCTGGTCGGCGACCTCCCGGACGGACGCGCCGACGGCGGCCAGCCGGTGCGGGAAGTGGGCCCGTCCGGTGCCGGCCGAGAAGCAGACGTCGGCCAGCGCCGCGCCCGGGTCGGCGGACAGTCGCTGCTGGTAGCGCCGGGCCAGCTCCAGCAGCCCGTCCGGCGTCCGGGCCGACAGCGGCAGCACCGAACGGGGCCGCTCCACCGCCGGTTCCGACGGTACGGCCGGCGGCTCGGGCGCGGCCTGCACGATCAGGTGGGCGTTGGTGCCGCTGAAACCGAAGCTGCTCACCCCGGCCACCGGCCGCTCGGCGACCGCCGGCCACTCGCTCAACTCGGTCGGCACCGCGAACGTGGTGCCGGCGAAGGAGATGTGCGGATTCAGCTCGGTGAAGTGCACGTTCGGCGGGATCGCGCCCTTGTGCAGGGCGAGCACCACCTTGATCAGCCCGACGATGCCGGAGGCGGCCTCGGCATGGCCGACGTTCGTCTTCGACGACCCCAGGTAGACCGGTGCGCCCTCCTCCCGGCCGTACACCTCGGCCAGCGCCTCGACCTCGATCGGGTCGCCGAGCGTGGTGCCGGTGCCGTGCGCCTCGATGTAGGAGACCTGCTCGGCGGCGACGCCGCTAGCCGCGAGCGCCCGGCGCAGCACGTCGCGCTGCGCCACCCCGTTCGGGGCGGTCACCCCGGAGCTGCGACCGTCCTGGTTGACCGCGCCGCCGCGGATCACCGCGAGCACCTGGTCGCCGTCGCGTACCGCGTCGGTCAGACGCTTGAGCACGACGATGCCGCAGCCCTCGCTGCGGACGTAGCCGTTGGCGCGGGCGTCGAAGGTCTTGCACCGGCCGTCCGGGGCGACCATGCCGGGGAACTGGGAGAAGGCCACGCTGGGCAGCGGCGACAGGACGACGTTCACCCCGCCGCCGAGGGCCAGGTCGCACTCGCCGGACCGCAGGCTCTGCACCGCCATGTGCACCGACACCAGCGAGGAGGAGCAGGCAGTGTCCACCGCCACGCTCGGGCCGCGCAAGTCGAAGACGTACGAGATCCGCCCGGTCACCACGCTGTGCGCGGTGCCGGTGCTGGCGTAGGCGGTGATGTCCTCCAGCCCGGGGAAGTTCTCGGTGGCGAAGTCGTTGCTGCACACGCCGAGGAACACCCCGGTACGGCTGCCGGCCAGCGCGGTCGGCGCCTTCCCGGCGTTCTCCAGCGCCTCCCAGGACACCTCCAGGGCGAGCCGCTGCTGCGGGTCCATGGCCAGCGCCTCGCGCCGGGAGATGCCGAAGAACTCGTAGTCGAAGTGGTCGACGCGGTCCAGGAAGCCGCCCCAGCGGGTCCGCATCTTGCCGGGCTGCTGCGGTTGCTCGTCGTAGAACTCGTCGACCGGCCAGCGGTCGGCCGGGATCTCCGCGACCGCGTCGACGCCGTCGCGCAGGATCCGCCAGAAGCTCTCCGCGTCGACCGCGCCGCCGGGGAAGCGCAGCCCCATGCCGACGACCGCGACGGGCTCGGTCCGGCCGCGCTCGTACTCGGCGAGCTGCCGCTGCATCCGCTCCATCTGCAGGTAGGCGCGCTTGAGCGTGGAGTTCGGCGCCTGCGCCTGCTGCCCGGTCGTGGTCATCCCTGACGCCCTTCCTCGATCTGGTTGAGCTTGGCCAGCAGGAGCGCCTCGACGTCGTCGTCGGAGAGCTGCTCCAGGTCGGTGGCCGGGTCGTCGGTCCCGGCGGCCGGTGTCGCGCCGGGCGCGGTCGCCGGGCCGGTCCCCGCCGGGGAGACGTCGGCGTCCGGCCCGGCCTCCAGCGCCACGTCCATCCGCTCGGCGAGGTGCGGTACGAGCGCGTCGATGGTCGGGAAGCGCCACGCGAGCGTGGCGGACAGTTCGACGTCGAGCGACGTCTCCAGCCGCTTGCGCAGCTCCAGCGACATCAGCGAGTCGAAGCCCATGTTCGCCAGCGGCGAGGTGACGTCGACCCGGTCGGCGTCCACCTTGAGCACCCGGGCCACCTCACCGGCGACGTGCCCGGTGAGCAGGGCGCGCCGGCGGCGGCCCGGCTCGACGGTGAGCAGCCGCCGGCGTACCTCGCCGGAGCGCGCCCGGCCCTCGGCCGTGCGCGGGGTGTCCACCGCGACCAGGTCGGCCAGCAGCGCGGGCACGAGCCCGCCGGCCGCGGCCGTGCGGAGCCGGTCGAGGTCCAGCGGCAGGACGGCCGCCTGCGCCGCCGGGGTCCGCACCAGCCGGTCCAGCGCCTCGATGCCGTCGCGTGGGTCGATGCCGACGATGCCCTGCCCGGCGAGCTGGCCGCCACGGTCCGGGCGGGCCGCCAGGCCGGACCCGGACCAGGGACCCCAGTTGACGCTCAGCGCGGCCCGTCCCTGCGCCCGGCGCCGCTGCGCGAGCGTGTCCAGGAACGCGTTCGCGGCGGCGTAGTTGGCCTGGCCCGGTGAGCCGAGCAGCGCGGCGGCCGAGGAGTAGAGGACGAAGAAGTCGAGGTCCCGGTCCAGGGTGGCCCGGTGCAGATGCCAGGCGCCGTCCACCTTGGGCGCGGCCACGGCCCGGAACCGGGCCCGGTCGAGCTGCAGCATCAGCCCGTCGTCCAGCACACCGGCGGCGTGC
This sequence comes from Micromonospora sp. HB375, assembly GCF_017872985.1. Classification (NCBI taxonomy): domain Bacteria; kingdom Bacillati; phylum Actinomycetota; class Actinomycetes; order Micromonosporales; family Micromonosporaceae; genus Micromonospora; species Micromonospora sp. HB375. Next base: position 4,395,738 of record NZ_JAGGJO010000001.1, read on the forward strand.
ACGACGCCGGCCAGCGGCGGCATCGTCCGGTCGAGGTCCGCCAGCACCGCCGTGACGTCCTCGTGGCGGGCGATGTCGGCCTGCCGGACCTGGACCTCGACGCCCTGCCCGCGCAACTCGTCGAGGACCTGCCCGGCGTACGCCGAGGGCCGGCTGCGGCCGAGCAGCGCCAGGTGCCGCGCGCCGCGACCGGCCAGCCAGCGGGCGGTCTCCAGGCCGAGAGCGCCGAGACCACCGGTGATCAGGTACGTGGCGGCCGGCCGGACCGGGACCTCCCCCGGCGGTACGGCGGCCACCTCGTGCCCACCGGGCCGCAGCACGATCTTGCCGGTGTGCCGGGCCTGCGCCATGAGACCGAACGCCGCCGCCGCGTCGGCGTAGTCGTAGGTGGTCACCGGGAGGGCGGTGAACTCGCCGCTGTCGAAGCCGCGCAGCACCTCGGCGAAGAGGCGGGCGATCAGCTTCGGCCGCTCGGCGAAGGCGCGTTCCAGGTCGACGGCGAGGAACGAGCGGTTGTGCCGCAGCGCCCGCAGGCCGAGGTGGCTGTTGGCGTAGATGTCCTGCTTGCCGATCTCGACGAACCGCCCGTTCGGCGCGAGCAGGCCGAGGCTGCGGGTGAGCGCCTCGCCGGTGAGCGAGTTGAGCACGACGTCCACGCCCCGGCCGTCGGTGAGGGCCAGCACCTCGTCGGCGAAACGCAGCGACCGGGAGTCCATCACGTGCTTGACGCCGAGGCGGCGCAGCAGTTCCCGCTTCTCCTCACTGCCGGCGGTGGCCAGCACCTCGGCGCCGTTGCGGCGGGCCACCTGCAGCGCGGCCAGGCCGACGCCGCCGGTGGCCGAGTGGATCAGGAGGGTGTCGCCCTCGCCGAGGTGGGCCAGGTACTCCAGGCCGTACACCACGGTGAGGAACGCGATCGGCAGCGCGGCGGCCTGCTCGTCGGTGAGCCCGCCGGGGACGGGGGCGACCAGCTCGGCCCGGGTGGTGGTGTACGCGGCCATGCTGGACGGGGCCACCGCCATCACCGCGTCGCCGACGCTCAGGCCGGTGACTCCGGCGCCGAGCGCGGTGACCCGGCCGGCGCACTCGCCGCCCAGCGGCACGATGCCCGGGGGTACGCCGGGGCAGATCTCCATCGCCTTGAGCACGTCGTTGAAGTTGAGTCCGGCGGCGGCCACCTCGATCTGCACCTGGCCGGGGCCGGGCGGCACGCGTGCGGAGAGCACCGGCGTCAGGCTGCCCAGGTGTCCCTGCACCGACAGCAGCCGGTAGTTGCCGTCGGCGGCGGACCGGTCGAACGGGTGCGGACGCGCCGGCGTGGCCGTGGGCGCGCGCCACGGGACCAGCCGGGGCACGTAGCGCCGGCCGCCGCGCAGCGCGACCTGCTCGCCACCGGGCCGGTGCAGCAGTTCGTCGACCAGGCCGGGAACGCCGTGCCGCCCGTCGGCCGGGTCGAGGTCGACGATCGTGGGGCGCAGCTCGGCGTGTTCCAGCGCGACCACCCGGGCCAGTCCCCAGAGGCCGCCCTGGGCCGGGTCCGGCGCGCCCGCGTCGGCGGCGACCACCTGCGCGCCCCGGGTGGCCAGCACCAGCCGGGGTGACCGGCCGCCGACCTCGGTGAGCGCCCGCACCAGATGCGTGACGGCGACCGGACCGAGCAGTTCGAGCCGGTCCAGTGGGGTGTCCGGCAGGTCGGCCGGGCTCTGCTCGGTGAGGCGCACGTCGAGGCTCCACGCGTGCAGCACTCCGGCGCACGGCTCCGGCCGGGCGGCACGCAGGTCGGTCAGGAGCGTCACGAAGTCCGCCGGCCGGGCCGGGTCGACCTCGTACCGGTCCAGGGCAACCTGCCGGTAGGCGTCACCGGGTGCGACGGTCACCGTGTCCACGCCCCGGCCGGACAGCGCGGCCCGCAGGTCGCCGCCGACCGGGTCGGCGCCGGTGAGCAGCAGCCACCAGCCGCCGGTCTCCGGCGTCTGTGCCCCGTCGGTGGCCTCCTGCCAGGCCAGGTCGAGCAGCGCCTCGCCGACCGGGTCGGCCGGGCCGGAGCCGGCCAGCCGGCGCAGCCGCACGCCGGCGATCTCGCCCACCGGGTCGCCGGCCGCGTCGTAGAGCACCACCCGGGCGCCGTCGATCTCCGGGCCGTCGGTGGCGGCCCCGCCCACGGTGGCGTGCGCCCATCGGGGTACGCCCGGGCCGGCGGCGAGGGCGAAACGCTCCACCCCCACCGGCAGGTACGTCCCGTCGTCGGCGCCGGTCATGGCCGCCGCCAGCACCTGCAGGCAGCTGTCCAGCAGGGCGGGGTGCACCAGGTACGGCTCCCGGTCGCCGGTCAGCTCGGCCGGGTCGCGCAGTTCGGCGACCGCCTCGCGCTCGCCCTGCCAGAGCGCGGCGACGCCCTGGAAGGCGGGGCCGTAGCGCAGGCCGGACCGGGCCAGCCGGGCGTAGTGCTCGGCGCTGTCCCGCTGCTCGCCGCAGCGCGAGCGGACCGTGGTCAGCGGCTCGACGGCGCCGGCCGGGAACGGCTGCGCGGCGCCGTACCGGCCGTGCGCCACCTCGTTCCAGGCGTCGTCCGGTCCGCGGCTGTAGATCCGCAGCGTGCCGCCGGTGGCGGTCTCCGGGAGCAGGACGAGTTGGACGGTGTCCGCCTCGGCCAGCTCCTCGACGAGGGTGACCCGGGTCAGTTCGATCCGCTCGACCACCGCGGCCGGATCGTCGAGGAGCCGCCGGGTCGCCGCCAGCGCCGCGTCGAGCAGCAGGCTGGCCGGCAGCACCGGGCTGTCCTCGACGACGTGGTCCCGCAGGTAGCCGAACCCGGCCAGGTCGAGCCGGACGCCGAAGTGGTGTCCGCCCGGTTCGGCGGCGGACCGGACGTACGTCTCCAGCACCGGGTGCCCGCGGTGGGCGGTGCGCCGCGTCCGGGGGTACTCGTCGGTGAGCCAGTGCCGTTCCCGCTGCCACGGGTACGCCGGCAGCGCGGCCATCGGCACGACCGGCCCGTACATCCGGCGCCAGTCGACCGGGCAGCCGGCGGTCCAGAGGCGGCCCAGCTCACCGAGGACCGTGGCCCGGCTCGGCTCGTCGCGGCGCAGCGAGGCGACGACGACGCCGTCGCGCTGCTGGCGGGCGATGCGTTCGGTGACCGGGCCGCCGAGCATGGGATGCGGGGAGATCTCCACGAACACGTCGTGCCCGGCGTCGACCAGGCGGGTGACGGCGGTGTCGAACAGCACCGGCCGGCGCAGGTTGTCGGCCCAGTACGCGGCGTCGAGCGCGGCGCCGTCGATCGGCCCGGCGGTGACCGTGGAGAGCATCGGCACGGCGGCGGGCCCCGGGGTGAGCCCGTCGAGCAGCGCGCCGAGCTCGGCGCGCAGCGGCTCCATCTGTGGGCTGTGCGAGGCGTAGTCGACCGATTCGAGCATCCGGCAGAACGTCCCCTCGGCCGTCAGCGTCTCGGCGAGGGCGGCCAGGGCCGCGCCGTCGCCGGAGAGCACAGTGGACTCCGGTCCGTTGGCGGCGGCGACCGAGACGGCGCCCGGCCGCCGCTCGGCGAGCAACTGCTCGGTCCGGTCGAGCGGGAGGCCGAGCACCGCCATCCGGCCGTTGCCGATGGCGGCGCGGATGACCCGGCCCCGCTGGCGGGCGACCCGCATCGCGTCGGCGATGCCGAGCGCGCCCGCGACCTGGGCGGCGGCCACCTCGCCGACGCTGTGCCCGACCACGGCGGCCGGCTCGACGCCCCAGGAGCGCCAGAGCGCGGCCAGGGCGATCTGCACGGCGGTCAGCGCGGGCTGGGCGACCGCCGGGTCGTCCAGCAGACTCGCGTCGCCCCGGCCGGTGACCAGGTCGAGCAGGGAGAAGTCGACGTACTGCCGCAGCGCCCGGTCGCACTGCGCGAACGTGTCGCGGAACGCCGGCTCGGCGAGCAGGTCCTCGGTGATCGGCCACCACCGGGGCCCCTGGCCGGAGAACACGAAGACGGGCTTCGGGCGCCGGGAGACGCGCCGGGCGCCCCACGACAGCCCGGGCCGTTCCGTGCCGGCCGCGTACGCGACGAGCGCGTCCCGTACCTGCTCGGGCGAGTCACCGACGCAGGCCAGCCGGTGCTCGTGGTGGGTGCGGCGCACGGCGGCGGCGGCGCAGACGGCGGCGAGGTCCGCGCCTTCGCCGGGCGGGGGCAGCTTCGCCGCGTACCGCCGGGCGAGTTCGCCGAGCGCCTCGGGGGTACGGGCCGAGATGGTCAGCAGCCGGGCCGGGTCCGCCGGGGCGCCTCCGGCGGGCGCGCTGCCGTTGAGGCGGAGGTCGCCGGGCGCGGCAGCCGTTTCGGAGGAGGCGTGCCGGTCGGACCGGGGCGGCTCGGCGAGGACCAGGTGCGCGTTGGTGCCGCCGAAGCCGAACGAGCTGACTCCGGCGACGGCCCGCGCGTACCCGTCCGGCCACGGCTGGCCGGTGTCGGCCACCTGGAGCGCGAGCTGCGCGAACGGGATGTGCGGGTTGGGCTGCCGGTAGTGCAGGGTCGGCGGGATCTGCCGGTGCCGCAGGACCAGCGCGGCCTTGATCAGGCCGGCGATCCCGGCGGCGGCCTCCAGGTGGCCGAGGTTGGACTTGACCGATCCGATGAACAGGGGCCGCGCCGGATCGCGGTCGGCGCAGACCACGGCGGCGAGCGCCTTGGCCTCGATCGGGTCGCCGAGCAGCGTGCCGGTGCCGTGCGCCTCGACGTAGCCGACCTGTTCCGGCGCCACGCCGGCCCGCTCGTACGCGCTGCGCAGCACCGCCTCCTGGGCGTGCGGGTTCGGCGCCATCAGCCCGTTGGTCCGGCCGTCCTGGTTGACCGCCCCGCCGAGGATCACCCCGTAGATCGGGTCCTGGTCGGCGAGCGCCCGGGACAGCGGCTTGAGGATCACCACGCCGGCGCCCTCGGCGCGGACGTAGCCGTCGGCCCGGGCGTCGAAGGTCTTGCAGCGACCGTCGCCCGCCATCGCGCCGGCCTTGCTGAAGTTGATCGCCAGCGCGGGTGACAGGACCACGTTGACCCCGCCGGCGACGGCCAGCGTGCAGTCTCCCCGGCTCAGGCTGGTGACGGCCTGGTGCACCGCGACCAGCGAGGAGGAGCAGGCGGTGTCGACGGCGATGCTCGGGCCGCGCAGGTCGAACAGGTACGACAGGCGGTTCGCCGCGATGCTGAACGCGTTGCCGGTGCCGGTGTACGCGTCGACCCGGTCGAGGTCGGCGAGGGTGAGCTGGGCGTAGTCGCTGGTGGCGATGCCGATGAAGACGCCGGTCGGGGAGCCGGCCAGGTCGTCGGCGGCCAAGCCGGCGTCCTCCAGCGCTTCCCAGGTCACCTCGGCGAGAAGCCGCTGCTGCGGGTCCATCCGGGCGGCCTCGTGGGCGGCGATGCCGAAGAAGTGCGGGTCGAACTGGTCGATCCGGTCCAGGAAGCCGCCCCAGCGGGTGGTCGTCCTTCCGGGCGTCGTCGCGTCGTCGGTGTGCAGCTCGTCGGCGTCCCACCGGTCGGCGGGCACCTCGCGGACCGCGTCGCGTCCTTCGGTCAGCAGGCGCCAGAAGCTCTCCGGTCCGTCGACGCCGCCGGGGAGGCGGCAGCCGATGCCGATGACGGCGACGGCCTCGTCGGTCGCGTCCGCGTGGCCCGCGGTCGCCTCGGCGCCGGTCGCCGTGGTCGCGGCCGGATCGGCCTGCGCCGTGGGCTCGACCGGCGCGGCGGGTTCGGAGCCGGTGGCCGGGTCGCCGAGGTGGGCGGCCAGCGCCTCGATGGTCGGGTACTCCCAGATCAGGGTCGCGGACAGGGTACGGCCCAGCCACGTCTCCAGTTCGCCCACGAGCCCGACCATCTCCACCGACTGCAGCCCGTACGTGGCGACGGGCCGGGTGGGGTCCACCGCCTGCGGGCTGATCCCCAGCCGGGCGGCCAGCTCCGCCACGAGGCGCTGCTCGACCTCGGCGCGACCGGGCGCGGCCACGGCCGGTGCCGGCGTGCTGCCCGCACCGCCGGTGACGTGTTCCGGGTCGGCCGCGCTCCAGCGCGCCAGCACCGTGAGGTCGCCGGTGAGGAAGGACTGCCGGGCGGCCCGCCGTTGCAGCTTTCCGCTGGAGGTCTTCGGGATGCTGCCCTGCTTGATCAGGACCACGTCGTGCACCTGGAGGCCGTGCTCCTGGGCGACCGCGCCGCGGATCGCCGTGACGACGCGCTCGGCGTCGAGCCGGGCGCGGCTGCCGCCGACCTCCTGGATGACGACGAGCCGCTCCTCCCCGTCGACCTCCACCGAACAGGCCACGCCGCAGCCCGGACGCAGCGTCGGATCGCTCTGCTCGACCGTCACCTCGATGTCGCTCGGGTAGTGGTTCCGCCCGGCGATGATGATCAGGTCCTTGTGCCGGCCGGTGACGAACAGCTCCCCGTCGTCGGTCAGGAAGCCCAGGTCGCCGGTGCGCAGGAACGGGCCGTCGCCGCTGCCGGCGAGCCGGGCCCGGAAGGTCTCCTCGCTCTCCTGCGGGCGTCCCCAGTAGCCCTGGGCGACGCTGCCGCCACCGAACCAGATCTCGCCGACCCGGCCGGCCGGGAGCCGCTCGCAGGTAGCGGGGTCGACGATGACCAGCTCGTGCCCGGCGGCCGCCGTTCCGCAGCTGACGAGCGTCCGGCTCTCCTCGTCCGGGCCGGCCTCGACCGCCCGGTTGTCGGCGAGGTCGGCGGCACGCACGCGGCGTACTGCCGGTTCGGTGCCGGCCAGCCCGCCGGCGACGAACAGCGCCGCCTCGGCCAGGCCGTAGCAGGGGTAGAAGGCCTCGCGGCGGAACCCGCTGGGCCCGAAGGCCGCCACGAACCGGTCGATGGTCTCGGCCCGGACCGGCTCGGCCCCGCTGAACGCCAGCCGCCAGCTGCTCAGGTCCAGCGCCGCGCGTTCGTCCGCGGTGGTCTTCGCCAGGCACAGCTCGTAACCGAAGTTGGGGCTGCCGCTGAGCGTGGCCCGGTAGGTGGAGATGGCCTGCAGCCAGCGGAGCGGGCGCTTGAGGAACGACGTCGGTGACATGAAGGTCGCCGGGAACCCGGCGTAGAGCGGCTGCAGCATGGCGCCGATCAGCCCCATGTCGTGGTACGGCGGCAGCCAGCTCACCAGCCGGGTGGTCTCGACGTCGGTGATGAAACGCTGGTTCGTCACCTCGAGGTTGGCCAGCAGGTTGGCGTGGCTGAGCACCACGCCCTTCGGCCGCCCGGTGGAGCCGGACGTGTACTGGAGGAACGCCACGTCGTCACCGCCGAGGCCGGGCTCGCGCCACCCGTCGGCCACGGCCGGGTCGATCCGGTCGACGGCCTGCCAGACGAGCGAGCCCAGCGCGGGCGCCAGCGCGGTGATCTGGCCGGCCATCGCGGTGATCTCCGCCGGCGCGAGCACGATAGCGGGACGGGCGTCCTGGATCACGCCGATCAGCCGGGGCAGGGTCCGCTTGAGCAGCACCGGGTTCGGCGGATACACCGGTACGGCGATCACCCGGGCGTAGAGGCAGCCCAGGAACGCGGCGAGGTAGTCCAGGCCCGGTGGGCAGACGATGAGCGCCCGCTCGCCCTCGTTCACGCGCTCTCGCAACGTGGCGGCGATGGCCCGGGCCCGCCGATCCATGTCGGCGTTGGAAATGGCGACCTCGTCGTTCTCGCCGTCGGCCAGGAACCGATAGGTCACGCCGTCCGGACGGTCGAGAAGGACCGCACGGAACCGGTCGACCAGGGTGCCGGGTTTCGGCGGTTGACCAGCGCGACCGGCGGACCCGGCCGACTGTCGCACTGGGTCGGCCGCATCGCCTCGTCCTGGCAGGGAAATGCCCACGATCCGATTCCTTCTGACGTCCGGTAAAGGCACAGTAGGTCCGGCGCGAATGCATGATTAATGCTGCGTTCGCACCACGTTAATAATCCGGAAAGCACGTTCTGGACTTCGCGAAATGATCCGCGTTCGTCCCGCCGACTACCAGGACGGCGGCGGCACCAGCATCCCGGCGTTCATCGGCGAGTGTCAACCCTGATCGTTGATAAAGTTTGTGTAACTCGGCTTTCCCAGGAGGCGCAAGCAACGCACCGAGCGCCAACTCCCCGACAGGCGGGAACGATTTTCATAACTGCAGGTGAACGCAGCTCTGCCACTGTCGGATAATTGCGCGCCACTTACCCGACAGTCGACCCGGAGCAGCGCCCCGCCCGGCAGGGAGCGCGCAAAAGCGCAGGCCGTAGGTCATCACGGCATACACAGCGGCGCGCCTTACCGCAGGGAAAACGCGGGCGAACGCGCGTACGGCGGCCCACGTGCCCCGCTGCGCCATGCCCGTGACAGGTGGTGCGCTTCAGCCAAGAAGCGCGTCGGCGGGCGTCATCCGCCCCGCCTATGCCGTCCTCGCCGCACATATTGACGAGTGGAATAAACGCCGTCGTGTACGGGCCTGAAACTCCTGGCCAAGGCCCGTCTGATAGCCGATGACATCATCCAGACTACCTCCCCCGGAGCGCAGCATAACACCAGGCGTCGCTCTGCGTTGCCCGTCGATCACGCCAATCAGGGCCACCAATCCGGGCAGCCAAGATCAGTATGCTCACGACACTCCACGCGACCTGCGGAAATGGCTTCCGCATCCGGATCGGGGCGCGCGATAAGCGCGTCGACCAAAGGAAAGGAGTGGGGGAAAACAAGAGGAAGAAGTCCTCAAAATTGCCCTGATCCACGGGGTTGACTTCTCGCCCAGGAGCCCGTGCCGGCCGGTCTCATCCACCCGTGCCGCAATCACGGACTGGAGGGACATGTCCGTCTCATGTGGAATCGGCGCCTTATCGGAGACAGTTCCTACTGCGGAGAAGAGCCGGATAATGAGGTCTTGTTCGGGATCTGGCCGTAAAGACGCGGGATATCCAATCGCTGATTCACCTGTCAGCGATCAGACGCCGCGCGCCGCTGCCGGTGGCGCCACTCCCCCGGCGGCGGACCGGGCGTGCGCCATCGCACGCCCGGTCCGGACGTCACGGGCAGGGCCGGCCCGGGCAGACGTCGATCACCTTGCCGGTGAGCAGGAAGACGGCCTTCTGCCGCTGCGCGCCGGGCTGCGCGCGGGGGAACTCGTGCGAGTCCTCGCCGTACTCCGGTCCGGCCGGGGCGAGGTTCGTCGGCGGTGGCGCGTACGCCGCGCCGCTGTTCCAGACCACCATGGCCGAGCCCGCGTACGGGTACCTGCGGATCGGCGCGATGCCCCAGAACGGGCGCACGTCCGGTGACCAGCCGTCGGCGAGCGCCGGAGTGTGCAGGCGGGCGCCGATGGTGCGGGCCTGCACCTCCGCCGCCGCGGTGGAGACCTGCTGGTCGGCGAAGGCCACGTGCATCAGGACCCGGTGCGCCGGGGTACGCGGCAGCGGCCGGTCGGTCATGTGCTGGGCGTACCCGTTGGCCTCGGACCGGTCCCACAGCATCTGCAACAACCCGAAGACGAGCTGCTGATCGATCTTGTCCGGGTAGTAGCCGTCCAGGACGGTCTGGAACGGGGCGAAATCGACGCTGCGCTGCAGCAGCGTGGAGTAGTTCATCGCGGGCACGCCGAGCACCGAGCGGGTCCAGTCCTGGGCGATGGCGGTCAGCGCGCCGCCGTTGATGCCGCCCTGGCTGTTGCCGTCGTAGTGCAGCCCGCCGGCCACGTCGATCAGCGGCCGTCCGGCGGCGTCGCGGAACGCCGGGTGGGCGGCGAACCCGTTGCGATGGATCATCGTCCGGCCGAGGAAGAGGAAGTTCAGGAAGCTCTGCTGGAGCCGGTCGGCCACCGCCGGGAAGGCGCTGAGGTCGGTGAAGGCGCCCGCCACGTACGGGACGTCGGCCGCCGCCATGCCGATCCAGCTGGTCGCGCAGAAGGTGAAGTCGTACGTCTGCGACATCGTCTTGACGTTGCCGGCGTTGATCTCGGTGGGCCGGCCGAGCAGACCGTGGCCGTAGAGCGACAGGTGGGCTGGCTTCGTGGCGGACGCGCTGCGCGGGATGTTGCAGACGAAGTCGGCCGCCACCGTCGTGCCGGACGGTGTGGGCAGCGCGTTCGGCGTCGGCGGCGTGCCGTCGCCGCCGGGCGGACCGTAGTGCAGCCGGGAGCCCGGTCCCCCGTCACCGGTCAGGTAGGACGGCACGGCGACGGTGCCGGTCACCTGCCGGGCGATCAGCGGGTCCTGCTCGGGCGTGTAGTCGGTGACCTGGCTGACGGTGAACGAGGGAGCGCGGCGGCCGAGCGCGGCGAACGCGCCGTCCCGGACCGCCAGCATCCGCCCGGTCAGACCGTGCCGGCTGGCGACGGTGAAGTCCCAGGCCAGGTAGAGGCTGTGCCGCTTGACGCCGGCCCGGGTCAGGTCGGCGAGGATCCGTTTCATCTGCGGCGCGCGCGGGTCACGCCGGTCCAGGCCCGCGCCGGTCACGTAACTGCGGAACGCCTTCGGGGCCGGGATCAGCGCGCCGTCGCCGTCGCGCATGCCGCGCAGGCCGACGACGTACCGGGCGCCCTCGGTCAGCGCGACCGCCGGCCGGATGATCAGCACCTGCCGGTCCGGGTTGCCGGCGGCGTGCGCGTCCAGTTCGGCCCAGTACGGCGTACGCCGCCCGGTGCGGGCGTCGAGCAGCACGATCGGCGCGTCCGGCGCCAGCGAGCGCGCGACGTCGGTGACCGGCGCGATCCGGGTCCGCGTGGCGTCGAGACCGGGTACGCGCGCCAGGATCGGCGAGCCGGGGCTGAACCCGTCCTGCCGGTTCCACTCCGCCGGGTCGATCGGTACGCCGAGCACGTTCGCCGGCATCGCGGAGGCGGCGAACCGCACCCGCTTGCCGGTCGGCGTGCTGCGGTCCGGCACGGTGAAGTAGTCGTTGGGGAACGGCAGCAGGCAGGCCGCCGGGTCGATCGGGTCGCAGGACCGGTTCGCGGCCGGCGCGGGCGGCGCCGCGGCGGCGCCGGAGCCGAGCAACACGGCCGATACGGTCACCAGCGCGGACACGGCGAGACGGAGCCGTCTGGGGGTGGGCACGCGCGTCTCCTTCGGCATCGGAGTGTGGTACGACGGTGGTGGATGGTGGTGCTCTTCCTACGCGCGTGCACGCATCCCGGCAAGGGCGTGCCCCGTCCACGAGGTCTGGTACGACCAGGGCGGGTGGTGGTGGGTGACCTCCGTGCCGTCCGCTGTGGACGACGAGAGGCCCCGGGAGGCACGACTGCCGGGCGTCCGGTCACGAATCGGCTGCCGCCGCGAGTCCCGGGGTGTCCGCCCGGCTCCGGCCTCCGTCCGGCGCGCCGAGCGCGGCGGACAGGTCCCGCCCGGCCTGCTCGATCCCACCGGCAGCCACCATGGCGAACACGAACCGGTCCGGCCGCAGCACCACCAGGTCGGCGCCGTGCCGTAGCAGCCACCCGCCGAGCACCCCCTCGGCGTCCACCACGTCGACCCGGTCCGGCCCGCCGGGTGCCGGAGAGCCGGCAAGCGGATCCGGCAGGTCGGCGAGCGACGTACCGCTCGGGTGGACCGCGACGAACCGCGCCGGCAGCCCCGGCCGCCACGCTCCGAGCGGGTTGTCCACGCCGGCGCGGCCGAGCACGGCGAAACCGTCGCCGAGCACCTCGTCGAGCAGGCGCGTCCCGGGCGCGCCCGGGACGAGGACCCGCGGCTGGGGGAACATCGTCCCGACCACGCCGGCGCGCCGCCCGCCGGCCATCAGGCCCCGCCGGTACGCCGGCACCGGCTTGAACTCGAAGTGCTCCACGAACCGCCGTACCCGGGGGATCGTCTGCACCGCCCGCAGCGCGGCGTCGCGCATTCCGGCGGTGACCCGGTTGCGGGCCAGGAAGACGTGCCCCAGCCGGACGCTCGTGCGCGCCATCTCCACCGTGTGCGGGCGCCGCTCGATCTCGTACGTGTCGAGCACTGCGGCGTCGGCGACGCCGGACAGCACCAGCGACAGCTTCCACGACAGGTTCGCCGCGTCGCGCAGGCCGCTGCACAGTCCCTGGCCCATGAACGGCGGCATCTGGTGGGCGGCGTCGCCGAGCAGGAACACCCGTCCCTCCCGCCACCGTCGCGCGATGAGGTGGTGGAAGGTGTAGACCACCGCGCGGGTGACTGTGAACCGGTCCGGATCGACGTACGGCGAGACGAGCGCGGCGACGGTCTCGGGCCGCCGCATCTCGTCCTCGGTCTCCCCCGGGCGCAGCATGAACTCCATCCGGTAGCTGCCTGCCGCGCCCGGGGACACGAACGCCGGACGCCGCCAGTCGCAGACGAACCGGGTGTCCCCGACCCGTACCGCGTCGGGCGGCACGTCGCCGGAGACGGCCAGCCACGGCTCGGCGTAGCTCGCCCCGGACAGCGGGATCCGGACGGCGGCGCGGGTGGCGCTGCGCGCGCCGTCGCAGCCGAGCACGTACCGGGCGCGGACCGTCCGCCGCTGCCCGGTGGCCACGTCGGACAGCAGCACGGTGACCCCGTCCTCGTCCTGGGTGAGGCCGGCCATCTCGGTGCCGAGCGAGAGCTGCACGTGCGGGAACCGGTCCAGCCCGGTACGCAGCGTGTGTTCCAGCCGAGGCTGGTCGAAGAAGCGCAGCGGCGCGTGCCCGTACCCGAAGTCCGTCTCGGACAGCGCCATCCGGGCGAAGACCCGGCCGGCGCCGTTGACGTATTCCACGAGCGGCGGCGCGACAGTGGCGTCGCGGATCTCGTCGAGCAGGCCGGCCTGCTGGTAGATGCGCATCGCCTCGTCGTCGCAGGAGAAGGCCCGCGGCTGGCCGTGCGCCGTCGCACTGCGCTCCACGACGAGCGTGCGGACGCCGCGGGCGCCGAGCAGGTTCGCGGTGAGCGCGCCCACCGGCCCGCAGCCGATGACGGCGACGTCGACCTCCTGGACGGCCTGGCGATCCGGCGGCTGAACTGATCCCATCGTGATGCCCTTTCGGAACGTGGTCCCGGACGGCTCCGGCCGTCCGACGCCGACCAGGGCACCAGCCCGGCGTGGAAAGGGTGTGGAGAAGGCGTGGAGGCGGGCCGCCACACCGGTCAGAACGTCGCGAACCGCTGCCGCAGCAGTGCGGCGCCCTGGTCGGCGGCGATCCGGGCGCCGAGGTCCCACTCCGCGCGGTCGCGGCGCGCGACCCCACGGATCCGGTGCAGCTCCGCGACGACGACGCGCTCACCGAACCGGTCCGCCACGGCCAGCCCTTCCTCGGCCAGCGTCGCGGCGGTCTCCGCGCGGCCGGCGGTCAGGTACGCCTCGGCCATCGCGGCACACGTGATGGTGCGGGTGGACCGCAACCCGGGACGGTAGAACCCGTCGGCGGCAGCGCGCATCGCGTCGAGCCGGCCGTGGTCGCCGGCGCGGGCGGCGGCCCACTCCAGGAAGTACGCGCCGGTCGCCGTCATGTGCGGCAGGCCGGTGGACCTCCCGATGTCCCGGCACCGCCGTCCCGCGGCGTCGGCCGCGTCGACGTCGTGTTCCTGCATCGCCAGCCAGGCCGCGTAGAGCGCCGCGTTGGCCCGGCCGTACGGGTCGTCCAGTTCCTCGGCGAGGGCCTCGGCGTCGGCGATGTCCGCCCGGGCGCCGGCCGGGTCGCCGCGCATCGACCGCACGAGTGCCCGGAAGTTGTGGCAGGCCAGCACCGGCCGCCGGCCGACCTCCCGGCGCAGCAGCGCCCGGTCGACGGTACGCAGCCGTTCGATGCCGGCGCTGAGCCGCCGCTCGGCCTCGGCCTGACGGCCGGTGAAGTAGCCGACCGCGCCGAGCAGGTACTCACCGGCCACGGCGATCAGCCCGCTGCCGTCGTCCGCGGACCGCACCAGGCGCCCGGCGAGGTCGGCGCAGATCGCGAACTCGGCCCGGTTGGCGGCCAGCTCACCCAGCGCCCAGAGCGCGTGCCGGAGGTCGGTGTCCGGCCCGACGAGCGTCAGCAGCTCCCGGGCGCGGGCGCAGACCTGGTCGACGGCGTCGCTGCCGACGCCGACGGTCATCTGCAACAGCGCCGCGCGGCGCAGCTGGACGGTCAGTTCGGTGGACGCCGCGTCGGGCGAGGTCTGCGCGGCCGGGGCCAGCCGGTGCGCGGCGCGTTCGAGGTGACCGAGCGCGTCCTCGTAGGCGACCCGCCGCGTCGCGTCGTCGGCGGCGCGCAGCGACCACCGCAGGTGGTCCTCGCCGTGTCCGAGGCCGATCGCCTGACCGTAGTGGCGGGCCAGCTCGGCCGGCGCGACACCGGCGGCCCGCTCGTACGCGCGCGCCAGCCGGGCGTGCAACGCGGCCCGGCGCGGCGGGACCAGCTCGGCGTAGGTGACCTCGGCGATCAGCGGATGGCGGAACGTGACGGTGCCCGGCCCCGCCTCGGTGACCAGCGCGGCCGTGTACGCCGGGGCGAGCGCTTCGGCGACCGCCGGTGCGGTGGTGTCCAGCGCCGCCACCATCACCTGCAGGTCCAGGTCGTGTCCGGCCACGCTGAGCAGGTCGAGGCAGCGTCGGGCGGGCTCGGGCAGCCCGACGAGCCGCAGCCGTACCGTGTCCCGGATGCTCGGCGGCAGTTCCGCGTCGGCCGCCGCGTCGGTGCGGGACCGCAGCAGCTCGGTGAGGAAGAACGGGTTCCCGCCGGTGCGGGTGACGAGGCGGGCCACCACCGGCTCCGGCGGCGCCACCCCGGTCCGGCGCCGGACGAGGGTGGCGACCGAGGAGGCGTCCAGCCCGGCGAGCCGGAGCTGACCGAAGTCGCGGCCGCGCGCCAGCTCGGCGACCGTCGCCACCAGGGCCGGGTCGTGGTCGTACGGACGGAGCGTTGCGACCACCAGCGCCCGGGACGTGGACAGCCCGGCGGAGAGGTAGCGCAGCAACAGCAGCGAGTCCGGGTCGGCGGCGTGCAGGTCGTCCAGCACGACCAGCAGGCCGTGCCGCCGGGCCGCCGCGTGCACCAGGCCGGACGCCGCCTCGTACACCTGGAACCGCGCCGTGGGGTCGAGGCCGCCGCCTTCCGCGGGGCCGGGCAGCGATCCGGCGGCGAACCCGCCCAGGCGGCTCGCCGAGCCGGTGGCGCCGGCGTCCGGCATCGCCGCGAGCGCGCGTACCACCTGGTTCCACAGCCAGAACGGTGGCGCCTGCCCGACGTCGGGACAGCGACCCCAGACGACCGGCACGCCGCCGGTGGCGGCCCGGTCGCCGAGCGCCGCGGCGAGGCTGGTCTTGCCGATGCCCGCCTCCCCCACCACTGCCAGCACCCGCCCGCCGCGCCGGGTGGCCGCGTCGAGCGTCTCCCGCAGCAGCGCAAGCTCGGCGCCGCGCCCCACGAGCGGGTCCGCGTGCCGCCGCGGCGACTCCGCGGCCGGGCCCGGTTCGGGTTCGGCCGGCGCCGGCGCGGGCCCGGCCGCCCGCACGACCTGCCGGCCGGCCACCGCCGAGGGTCCGGGCTGCGCCGGTACGGCCTGCTCCAGGATCAGCCGGTGCGCCGCCCGCATCTGCTCACCGGGGTCGAGGCCGTACTCGGCGGCGAGGACCCGGCGGCCCTCGTCGAAGGCCGCGAGCGCCTCGGTCTGCCGGCCGGACCGGGACAGCGCCAGCATCAACTGCGCGCGGGCCCCCTCGCGCAGCGGATTCGCCGACACGAAGCGGCGCAGTTCCGCCAGCAGCGGCGCGTGCCGGCCGGCCGCGACGGCAGCCGTCAGGCGGCCCTCCTCGGCGGTGAGCCGCAGCTCGGTCAGCCGCGCCACCTCCGGACGCACCGCGTTCAGCTCGCCGACGCCGGCGAGCGGTTCGCCCCGCCACAGTGCCAGCGCCTCGGCGTACGTCCGCTCGGCGACCGCCGGCTGCCCGGCCGCGAGCGTGTCCGCCGCCCGGTCCACCAGGCGTCCGAATCGGATCGCGTCGACGGCATCGTCCTCGACCCGCAGCTCGTACCCCCGGGGGCGGCTGCGCAGGACGCGCGCCGGCTCGCGGTGGGACCGCTCGGGCTCCACCGCCCGGCGCAGTCCGGCGACGTAGGTGCGCAGCGTCGTGTGGGCGCTGGCCGGCGGTCGCCCGTCCCACAGCGCCTCGACCAGCCAGTCGGCGGCGACGAACCGGTTCGGCCGCAGCAGGAACAGGGCCAGCAGGGCCCGCTGCTTCGGCCCGCCGAGCGGCACGCCTCGCCCGTCCCGGTCGATGCCGGGCGGACCCAGCACCCGGAACCGCACGCCATCACCCTTACGACGATGTTCACCTGTCCGATGCCGAGTATGGCAGTGTGAACGCCACATCGGACATCGGCGAACCGGTTCCGGCCCGGCGCGTTCCGCGTGTCGCACGGTGAACGTGCTGGTGACGGGCCGACGCCGTGGGAGCGGTACCAGCCGGGGCCACAATTCGGGCCGTCCGGTCGCTACACTCCCCGAAAACGCCCGTAACCCCACCGGCGGGCGGCGCTGATCAGAATCGAATGGAGACGCCTGTGACCCGCGACAAGGCGGCACCCCCCGGCATCGACCTCAACGTTCCCAGCGTCGCCCGGGTCTACGACTACTTCCTGGGCGGCAAGGACAACTTCGAGGTCGACCGGAAGGTCGCCGAGCACGCGCTGCGGATCACGCCGGACGGGCCCGCCGCCGGCCAGGCCAACCGGGCGTTCCTGCGCCGGGTCATCCGGTTCCTGGTCACCGAGGCGGGCATCGACCAGTTCCTCGACCTCGGCTCGGGGCTGCCCACGCAGGGCAACGTGCACGAGGTCGCCACCGAGCACAACCCGGCCGCCCGGGTGGTCTACGTGGACAACGACCCGATCGTGCTGACCCACGGGCGGGCGCTGCTCGCCGCGGAGGGCACCGCGACGGTGATCCAGGCCGACGTCCGGGCGCCGCAGGAGATCCTCAACGACCCGGACGTCCGCCGGTTCCTCGACTTCGACCGGCCGATCGGGTTGCTGCTCTTCGCGATCCTGCACCACCTCGGCGACGACGAGGACCCGGGCGCGGTGGCGGCGGAGCTGATCGACGCGATGCCGTCCGGCAGCTACGTGGCGATCTCGCACTTCCGCGACCCCGGCGAGCGCGACCCGGAGGGCTCCCGCAAGGCGCGCGAGGTCGAGCGGGTCTTCAACGAGTCGCTGGGCACCGGCCGCTGGCGTACCGACGAGGAGATCCTCGCCTTCGCCGACGGGCTGACGGTGCTGGAGCCGGGGCTGGTGCCGCTGGCCGAGTGGCGTCCGGATCCGGGCGCGCCCGCGCCGCAGCAGACCGACACCTACCACACGTTCGTCGGGCTACTCGCCCGCAAACCGTAGGTCCGTCGCGGGCTCGCCGTCGATCGACACCGTCGCCAGCAGCGCCGGATGGTCGGTCGTCCCGCGCATGTCCACCGGCCGGTGGCAGCAGATGGTGACGTCGCCCGTCGTCACCATCTGCTGCCGGGCGCCGTCGTCGATCCGCCGGTAACCCGCCGGCACGCACGACCGCACGTCCGGCGTGCCGCCGACGCGCAGGTTGAGGTCACCGGCGAGCACTGTGGGCGCGTACCCGCCGTCGCGGCGGATCGCCGGCACCACCGCGCCGACCAGTTGGGCGCACTGGGCCAGCGCGACCTGACCGCTGGTGTTCGCCAGGTGCGTGGTGCAGGCGTGCAGCAGCCCGGCGGCCCGCAGGCAGAGCCAGACCCGCTCCTCCGGGTCGGCGAAATCCTGCGCCGGGTAGGTGCCGCGGTGCACTGTGGGCCGCGCGCCGCGCGCGTCGAGGCGGGTCAGCAACCCGATCCCGTACGGCTGGCCGTTGTTGCAGTAGGTGGGCCCGGCGTTGGGGCGGTCACCGGCGGCGTGGAACGCGGACACCACCGTGCCGCCGGGACGGGCGGCCCGCAGCGCGCGCTCCAGCGTCTCCACGTCGTCGCGGCAGATCTCGTTGAGCGTGACCAGGTCGGGCCGCTCGACGGCGATCACGTCGGCGGCCTGGCGGACGGCCCGGCCGGTGTAGCAGCCGGCCCGGCCGCTGTTGCAGAGGTTCATCTGGAGCACCCGCAGCGTCCCGGACCCGGGCTCGCCGAGCGGCGCCGACCCTGCGGGCAGCCCGGCCACGACGAGCAGGCACACCAGCGCCAGCGCCCGGCGGGCACGCCGGGCGGGACGGGTGGCGGGCTGCCGGGACAGCGGGGCTCCAGCGGGTACGGGCGGCGGGTGCCGGTGATCCTATCGCCGGGACCGCTCTCGCCGCCGTCCGGCGCGACCCCGGTGGTACGCCGAACCGTGGCTACCGGCGACCCTGGTCGCAGTTCGCGCTGGTCAGCCGGACGGTGTACTCGCGGTCGTCGGACGTGATGCCGGACGGCACGCCGTCGAAGTGGGCCTCCACCTTCTCCCAGCCCCGGCGCTGCTCGTAGTGCAGGTGCGGGGCGCCGGAGTTCCCGGTGCTGCCGACCCGCCCGAGCTGATCGCCGCGGGCCACCCGCTGACCGGCCTCGACCAGCGGCGGTTCGAGCAGGTGCAGGTACTGCGTCTCCCACTTCCCGCCATGGTCGATCTTCACCCAGTAGCCGCCGCCGCGCCCCTTCGGCCCGTTCGGGTCCTGCGGGGTGCGACCGCCCAGGGAACCGTTGACCCCGGCCACGGTGACGGTGCCGGCGGCGGAGGCCAGCACCGGCCGTCCCCACGCCTCGCCCCGGGTCGGGAACAGGTCGATGTCGTAGTCGTCGTGCCCGGGATAGGTCGACAGGCGCCACGTCTCACCGCAGGCCACCGGGAGCTGGAAGGCCGGTCGCGGGCCCGGCGGCCGCAGCAGCGGCACCACGACCACAGCGACGGCGCCCAACGCGGCGAGGACGCCGGCGACCAACGCGACGCGGGCCAGGGGGCGGCGCGGCCGACGGAGGGGACGTGGGTCGCGCGGGCGCTGGGTGCTCATCGCTTCGAGCATGACACGGGCCATGCGGACGCCTGCGTGGCCGCGCGCCTATTCCCACGCCTGGGAGAGGGACTCGAAGGTCTTCGGATCGCTGTGGCACGGGATGACACACACGAGATGACCGCCCGGAGCCCGTAAGGTGATGCACTCCAGCCAGCGGCCGACCTCGACAGCGCCGAGGGCGATCAGCCGGCGTGCTTCGGCCTCGACGTCGTCGGTCTCGATGTCGACGTGATATCGAGCCGGCTCGTCCACGGACTGGATCGCGAGCACCAGGCCGGGCAACGCGCCGTGCAGAGAGGTGAACTGCGGCTCGTCGGGGACTGTACGTGCCGGAACGCCGAGTGCCGTCGACCAGAAGGCGGCGGCTGCGGGCGCCTCACCGCCCGGCACGTCGATCAGGATCGTCGAGAGTCTGCTGCGATGCGCCACGACGATCATTATCCACATTCCCCCGCCGATTCGCCTGCCCGATGCGCGACCGGTCAAAGCCGGGCAGCCGGAACGAAGATGCGGGTTATTCATCGACGACTATTCGTTGATCTTGTCGAACCGGCCGGATGACCCCTGTTCAAGCCCTCGATCACCGCCCTGCGCACCGCACCGGAAGCCGGCGTGGACCCCGCGCCCGGGAGGAACCGACGCCCGAAGCGGGGTGGACTCGCGCTGCGGATCCGGCGTAGCATCCTGCCCCAGAGAGATCGCTTAGCGATTCGCCGCTGATGAATGTCGACAGCGGAACGGGGGAGGTACCGGTCTATGCGTTGCCATCGAAATACCGTTTTCATCGCGCTGCTGTAGAAGCGCGTCTTCTGGTTCTGCTCCTGGCTTCCGAGAGCCTTCGCAAGCCTGATGGCCTGATGCCGGCAGATATCGCCGGCCCCGGATCGAAGTGCAGGCCGCGGCGCCCGGATCACCCGCTCGCATTCGGAATGGCCGAACCGCGGCCGGCGGCCGTCGTTCACCCGGGCGAACCCGCCACCGGCGTGTCGGCGCGCCGTTGCGCCAGGCCGCCGGGCAGGCCCGGCCACCCTGCGGCGAGAGCCCGGGCCCGCCTCGGCGGGCACCCACCCGCAGAGCCTCCGTACGCCGTCCGCGTCCGATCGCCCACCTCCCTCCGCACAGCGGTTCCGTGCCGGCCGGAACCGGTCGGCGGTGCGCCGCCGTCCGGAGCGAGTTCGCCGACAGCTGGGGCAGCAGGTCCGCCCGATGACCTGATGCACACGGGGTACCAGACGAGAGGGGTTACGCGAACGTGGTGACAGTGGACATCTTCGGCCGCTGCCGGTCGTACACCGAGAGCAGGGAGGCTCGCGCGGCCAGGCTCTACCCGTACTTCACTCCTTTCGAGGGGCAGGACGCGACCGTCGCGCAGACCGGGGACGGCGACATCCTGATGTGCGGCTCGAACAACTACCTCGGACTCACCTCCCACCCCCAGGTGAAAGCAGCGGCGCAGGCGGCGATCGAGGCGTACGGGTCGTCGCGTACGGGCTCTCGGCTGCTCAACGGCAACACACCTCTGCACGAGGAGCTGGAGCACGAGCTGGCCGAGTTCCTCGGCATGCCGGCCGCTCTGGTGTTCCCGACCGGCTACCAGGCGAACGTCGGAGTCATCGCGTCGCTGCTGTCTCGTCACGACGAGGTCATCCTCGACCGCGAGGCGCACGCCTCGGCCTACGACGGCTGCGGCATGAGCCGTGCGAAGACCCGCCGGTTCGCCCACAACGACATGGCCGACCTGGAGCGGCAGCTGGCGGCCGGCCCCTCGGACGCCGGCCGGCTGGTCGTGGTCGACGGCGTCTACTCGATGGCCGGCGATCTGTGCCCGCTGAACGAGGTGGTCCGGCTGTGCCGGCAGTACGGCGCCCGCCTGCTCGTCGACGACGCGCACGGCATCGGCGTGCTGGCCGACGGCCGGGGCACCAGCGCCCATTTCGGCGTCACCGATCAGGTCGACCTCGTCACGGTCACCTTCAGCAAGTCGCTGGCGTCGATCGGCGGCGCGGTGCTCGGTCCGGAGGATGTCATCGAGTACCTCCGCCACCACGCGCGCAGCCTCATCTTCAGCGCATCCGCGCCGCCGGCGAACCTGGCCGCCGCCTACGCCGCGTTGCGCATCCTGCGGGCGGAACCGTGGCTGTGCCGGCAGGCGGTCGAGAACGCCTCGTACGTGCGTCGCGAGCTCACCGCCCTGGGTTACGACCCGATACCGAGTGAGACGCCGATCGTGTCGGTGCGGCTCGACGGCGTCCAGCAGACCCTGCTCGCGTGGCGCAGCCTGCTGGACCGCGGCGTGTACGTCAACGCCGTGGTCCCCCCGGCCGCCTCGCCCCGGCTGCGGGCGAGCTTCGCCACCACGCACACGTCGGAGCAGCTCAAGCGCGTCGTCGCCGCGTTCGCCGAAGTCCGCGACCTGATGCACCTGGAGGACCGATGACCGTCAGCCGGCTCGAACCCGCAGTCAGCACCCGGGACCTGCTGGTGGCCTGGGCGCGGATGTGGCGGCTCCACTTCGTGCCCTTCTCGCTGTCGGCCGGTCTGGTCGGCATGACGGCGCCGCCGGTCGGGGCCAGCGCCGCGAGCATCGTGATCGGGCTGCTGTTCTGCACCCTCGGATACGGCGTCGGCGTGGTGATGAACGACTGGTTCGACCGCAAGGCCGACGCCGTCAACGCGCCGGACCGCCCCTTCGTCACCGGGCTGATAAACCCCCACGTCGGGCTGGGGCTGACGCTCGCGCTGTCCACCGCGCTGATGCTGGTGGCTGTCGTGGTCGCACCGACGCTGGCCCTGTGGAGCGTCATCGCGATCGGCGGTCACCTGGTCTACTCCTGGACCAAGCGCATCCCCATGCTGGGCAACCTCGTCAACGGCGTCGACATGGCGCTGTTCACGGTGCTCGGCGCCGTGGCCGTCCGACCCGACGCGGGATGGCTCGACATCCCGGCGGTGACCTGGTTCCAGACAGCGCTCGTCGCGGTCGCGTTCAGTGGCTTCTGCCTCGTGGGGTACTTCAAGGACATCGAAGGCGACCGGGTCGCGGGCTACCGGACGCTGCCGGTGGCCATCGGGACCAGGGCCTCCAGCCGGATCGCCGTGGTGTTCCCGGTCGTGGCGGTGGTGGCCGCGGGCGCGGCGGCCGTGGCGGGCGCCGATCGCGCGGGCGCCTATGCCGAGGTCGTCTTCTGGGCGCTGCTCGTCGCGTCCGGGCTCGGGTTCACGCAGAGTCTCGTGACGCTCATCAGGGCGCCGGAGACCCGCGCGTACGAGGCGCTGGTCTGGTTCATCAGGGCGACCACGCTGTTCTTCCTGTCGCTCGGCGCGCTGCACCGGCCGACGCTCTTCCTCGTCGTCGCCGTTCCGATGATGGCCTATCTGGAGCTGACGTTGCGCGCGACCCAGTCTTCCCGGCAGGCATGACATGACCTCCACCGCCTGGAACCGGCTGTCCCTGAACGCGGCCGAGGGCAGCCTGATCACCGCGATACGCGAGTGCATGGTCCGGTCGCCCCGGCAGCTCAACAACGCCTTCGAGGCCGACGCCGAACTCCTCGATCTGGGCGCCGGCGGGCTCCTGGCACTGACCGTCGACACGTTGAACGACGGCGCCGAGCTGGCCACCGCCACCACGCCGTACGCGAAGGGGTGGTTGACCACCACCGTCAGCGTGAGTGACCTCGCCGCGGTGGCCGCCGACCCGGTCGCCGTGCTCGTCTCCTGCTCGCTGCGCCGGGACAGATGGACTCTCGAGGACGCCCGCGAGTTCGGGCGCGGCGCGTCCGAGGCCGCCGAACGCTACGGCTGCCACGTCGTTGGCGGTGACACGAACTGGGCCAACGAGGAGAGCTTCACCTCGTGTGCCCTGGGTACGCTGCGCCGCGGTTCCGTCCTGAGCCGGCTCGGCGCCCGCCCCGGTGACGCGCTCTACGTGACCGGTCCGGTCGGAGCCGGCAACGCGGTCGGATTCCGCACCCTGGCGCTGGGCGGCACGGCGGCGGGCGATCCGTGGCTGCCTGAGGCGCGGGTGGCCGCGGGCGATCCACTGCGCCGGTACGCCCGGGCGTGCATCGACACCAGCGACGGCCTGTTGAGCGCGGCGGTCAGCCTGGCCGAGCTCAATGGCCTGGGGGTCGAGGTGGTGCTGCACGACGAGGTGTACGCGCCGATCGCCTCCGCCGTCGCGGAGGCGGCCCGCCTGCCCCGGTGGTGCTCGGCTGCCGCGGAGT
Organism: Micromonospora sp. HB375; assembly: GCF_017872985.1. Classification (NCBI taxonomy): domain Bacteria; kingdom Bacillati; phylum Actinomycetota; class Actinomycetes; order Micromonosporales; family Micromonosporaceae; genus Micromonospora; species Micromonospora sp. HB375. The sequence goes on from NZ_JAGGJO010000001.1 coordinate 4,418,853, forward strand.
GGGGCGAATTCGAGCTGCTGTACGCGATCGATCCGGCCGACGCGGAGCGATGCTCCCGGGCGATGTCGGAGCGCGGCCTCCAGCCCGCGCACGTGGGACAGTTCGTCGCCGGCCCGGAACTGCTGCTGATCGACGAGTCAGGCCAGCGCCGGGACCTGCGCAACCTGCTGCCGCGCATGCGGGCGCTCGACCCGGCCGGGTCGTTGCTCGCCGACCTGCGTGCACTGCTGACGGACGGCTCGTGATGGGGTCCCGTGTCGCGCTGGTGACGGGTGTCACCGGCTGCGTCGGCCGCGCGGTCGCGGCCGCGCTCGCGGAGAACGGCTGGTCGGTACGAGGGCTGGTGCGGACGCCCGCACCGGACCACGCGACGTACGCGGCGCACCTCGGTGACCTGACCGATCCGGAGTCGCTGCGTGGCTCCTGCGCGGGCGTCGACCTCGTGGTGCACGCGGCCGCCGATCTGACCGACTGGCGGCCCGGCCCTCGCATCTGGCAGGTGAACCGGGACGGCACCCGGGCGGTGCTGGACGAGGCGCGACGCTGCGGCGTCTCCCGGTTCGTCTACCTGAGCACCGTCGACGTCTTCGGTTTCGACGCCGCGAAGGTCATCGACGAGGCGTCACCGCGGCGGGTGCCGCGATACCCGTACCCGCTGTCGAAAGCTGCCGGGGAAGACGTGGCGTGGTCGTACCACGGGAACGGCCTGGACGTCACTGTGGTGTACCCCGCCTGGGTCTTCGGACCCGGTGACCGCAATTTCCTGCCCGAGCTCGTGCGCGGACTGCGAGACGGCAAGCTCGTCCAGTTCGACCGCGGCGCGCCCCCGATCGAGTTGACGTACAGCGCGAACCTGGCCGACGCGATCGTGCTGGCCGGCACCGCACCCGGGTGCGCGGGTGGGCGGTTCATCGTCGGCGACTCGTACGGCCTGACCCTGGGGCGGCTGTTCGCCGCGGTGGCCGAGCGGATCGGGGCAAGGCCACCGACCTCGTCGGTCCCGTTCGGCGCGGCGCTGGCCGTGGGCGCGCTGTCCGAACTGGCCGGGCTCGCCGGCATCGGCACCGGGTCGGGCCGGCCGTTGCTCACCCGTTACGCGGTCCGGTCCGTCGCCGGAGGAATGCGGTACGACGTCGGCCGGATCCGGTCGATCGGCTATTCACCACGGGTCGGCTTCGCGGAGGCGCTGAGCCACTCCCTGGCGGACCTGACGAAGGAGCAGGCACATGGCGGCCGGTGAGCGCGGCCCGGCCGTCTGCATCGTCAACCCCGCTTCCGGGGTCCAGCGCGGGCGCACGATCGAGCAGCGGATCGCCACCGAGCTACCCGAGGCGGACTGCTGGTTCACCCGCCACCCCGGGCACGGCATCGCGCTCGGGCGACAGGCGGTGGAGGACGGGTACGGCACGGTGGTGGCGGTCGGTGGTGACGGCACACTGTCCGAGGTCGCCAACGGGGTGCTGGTGGCGGGCGGGGAGAAGGTGCGGCTGGCGTACGTGCCGGCCGGCACCTGCAACGACTTCGCCCGCGGCCTGCGGCCGGTCGCCGACCTCGGCGGTCTGCTCGACCGCGCCCGCGACCGGGAGACCGATGTCGGCGAGGTGACCTTCACCCGGCCCGACGGCACCCGGGGCCACAGGTACTTCCTCGTCAGCTGCACGGTCGGGCTGATCAGCGTGATCGGCCAGCGGTTCACCGAGAAGACACCGGCCAACCGGGTCCTCAAGCGGCTCAACCTCCAACTCGCCGAGACGGCGTCCAGCATCCGGACGCTCGCCCGCTGGCGGCCCGTCGCGGTGCGGCTGGAACTCGACGGCGAACCGTCGCACCAGATCATCACCAATCTGGCCGTGCTCAAGGTGCCGTACTTCGCCGGCGGGCTGACCTTCGGCCGCGCCGAGCCGCCGCGGGCGGGTTACCTGGACGCGGTGCGGGTGGCCGGTGTGGGCCGGGCCGGCGTGGCCGGGCTGATGTGGCGGGTGTTCCGCGGCGCCGCCGCGGGACACCCGGCGATCCACCGGCAGGAGGTGCGCACCGTGCGTGTCGACGCGGACAGCCCGCTGCCGGTGGAGGTGGACGGCGAGATCGTCGGACGTACCCCGGCCGAGTTTTCGATACATCAGTCGCGTCTGACGACTGTGGTATGAGCCCAGCGAGGGAGCGAGACATGCCTGCCCCGAACACGTTCCACATCGGACTGGTGGTCCCCGACTACACCGGTCAGCTCAGCCCGATGGCGACGCTCGGCAGGGAACTGCTCCGACGCGGCCACCGGGTCACCCTGGTCTCCCTGCCGGACGCCGGGACGAGGTCGTTCACGGCCGGGTTCGCCTTCGCACCGATCGGCGAGCGCGAGTTTCCGGTCGGCACACTGGCCCGCTTCTCCGAGGAACAGGGCCGGCTGACCGGTCTGGCCGCGATCCGTTTCATCGTCCGCGGTTACGTACGGGAGGTCGAGGTCCTCCTGCGGGACCTACCGGGGCTGGTGCAGCGGCACGGCATTGACGCGCTGCTGGTGGACCAGGTCTACGGCGCGGGCAACTCCGTCGCGGAACACCTCGACCTTCCGGTCGTGAACGTCTGCAACGCGCTGGCGCTGAACACCGAGCCGGGTGTACCGCCGTTCATGACGGCGTGGCCGTACCATCCCTCACTGCTCGCGCGCGTGCGCAACATGCTGGGCGACCAGGTGATCGCCTGGGTCATCCGGCCGGTGGTGCAACGGATCAACGAACGTCGCGCCGCATGGGGCCTGCCGCCGGTCAAGGGAGTCAACGACGGCTCGGACCTCGCCCAGATCACCCAGCAGCCGCCGTTCTTCGACTTCCCGCGCACCCGGTTGCCGGACACGTTCCACTACACCGGGCCGTTCCATGACGAGGACAGCACCGAGCCGGTGTCCTTCCCGTGGGAAAAGCTCGACGGTCGCCCGTTGATCTACGCGTCGATGGGCACCCTCCAGAACCGCCTCCCGCACATATTCCGGGCGATCGCCCAGGCGTGCTCCGGACTCGACGCGCAACTGGTCGTCTCCCTCGGCAGCACGGATGTCGAGCCGCCGGCCGACCTGGCCGGCAACCCGATCGTGGTGCGGTACGCACCACAGCTCGACCTGCTGGCGCGGGCGTCCCTCGTCATCACGCACGCCGGAATCAACACCACGCTGGAGTCCCTCGCCCACGGCGTGCCGATGGTCGCGCTACCCGTGGGCAACGACCAGCCGGGCGTGGCGGCCCGGCTCAAGTACCTCGGCGCGGGCGAGTTCATCCCGGTGCACAAGGTGACTCCGGGGCGGCTTCGTGCGGCCGTCGACAGGGTGAGCGGCGACCCCGCCTACCGGGCGAAGGCCCAGCACTACAAGCGCAGGATCGCGGAGTTGGACGGCGTACGGCGCGCGGCCGGCATCGCGGAGCAGGCGTTCCGGACGCGCCGGCCGGTACGCCGACAGGAGTTGTCCGACACCACGGAGGGTGGCCGCCGATGACACAGCAGGCGGGCCGCATGGCCCGGCAGTTGCCGACGCTCAACGGGTTGCGGGGGATCGCGGCCGTGACGGTCTTCTTCTCCCACACGACGTTGTTCGGCTTCTTCGCCGACGACCGGATCGACGACTGGTGGTTCGCCGTCCTCAGCCGGACCGGCTCTGCCGCCCTCGGCTTCTTCTTCATCCTCAGCGGCTTCGTCCTGACCTGGTCGGCTCCGGAGCACGAGCCGAAGCGCCAGTTCTGGCGCCGCCGGGCCGCCCGGATCCTGCCGAACCATCTGGTCGTGTGCGCCGTGGTCGTCGTTCTCATGGTCCTGATCCGGGGCGGCGCGCCGCTGTGGCCGACGCTGGCGAACATCACGCTGGTGCAGAGCTGGATTCCGGACGAGTTCATCTTCAACGGAATCAATCCGCCGAGCTGGTCGCTGAGCTGTGAGATCTTCTTCTATGCGTCGTTCCCGTGGCTGCTCGCCGGGTTCCGGCGGCTCTCCGCCGCCTGGCTCTGGTGGATCGCCGGTGGCATCGTCGCCGCGATGCTCGTCGCCCCCGTCGTCTCCACGGCGTTCCTTCCCGCCGAGCCGACGTACACCTATGCGGATGCGGCATTTCCGCAGTTCTGGTTCGTGCAACAGTTTCCGCTGATCCGGATGCTGGACTTCCTCCTCGGGATCGTCATCGCCCGGCTCGTCATGCAGGGCCTGTGGTTCCGGCTGAGCCTGCCCGCCGCCGCACTTGTCACGCTGGCCTTCTACGGCGTCTCCGAAGTCGTGCCGCTGCTCTACTCGGTCGTCGCGGCGATGGTCGTCCCGCTCGCGCTGCTGGTGGCCGCCGCAGCCCGGGCCGACGTCGAGGGGCACCGCTCGCCACTGCGCGGGCCGGTCGCCGGCTGGCTGGGCGACACGTCCTTCGCCTTCTATCTCATCCACATCCTGGTGCTGTACGGCGCCGGCAACATGTCCCCGGAGGGCTTCGGTGTCGCCGCTGCGCTGGCCGTCATGGTCGGCGCGTACCTGGTGACGCTCGGCCTCGCGTCGCTGTTGCACGTCAGCGTGGAACGGCCGATGATGCGCCGGTTCGCCAGGCCCCGCAGGCGTGCCGCCGATCCCCGGCCCGCCGCGGTGACTGGCGCTCCACCAGCCGTCGAGGCGGTGCCCGCCGCGAAGGGCGAAGGGTCGCGGGTCACGTAGCGACCGACCCTCACCGGAGCCGGACGCGCCCTGGCTGACCCCGTCGGATCAGCCAGGGCGCCGGTTCACCGGACGGTCAGCGTGGCCCGGACCGCGCCGGCCGGACGCAGAGTGACCATCGGTACGAGCTCCAGCCTCTCGTCGCGCGTGTCGACGCGATAGCGGGCGAGCAACGCGCTCAGCAGTACGGTCATCTCCAGCAGCGCGAAGTGTTCCCCGATGCAGCTACGCGGCCCGCCACCGAAGGGGAAATACGCATAGCGCGGCCGCTCCTGCCGGCCGAGGAACCGGTCGGGCTCGAAGCGCTCGGGGTCGGGCCAGAACTCCGGGTGCCGGTGCGTGACCCAGGGAGCGAGTACCACCTTGGTGTTGGCGGGAATCCGGTGACCGGAGACGACGACGTCCGTCTCGGACATCCGCTCCATGCTGTACACGGGCGGGTACAGCCGCATGCCTTCCAGGACCGCGGCCCGCACCAGTTCCCCGTCGCCCGTGGCGGCCTCGGCCGCGACCCGCTCCTGCACGTCGGGATGGCGGCCCAGCAGGTGCATGGTGAAGGCCAGCCCGGCCGAGGTCGTCTCGTGGCCGGCGAGCAGGAACACCAGGACCTGGTCCCGGATCTCCTCGATGGACAGCGCCTGCCCGGTCTCCGGATCCTCGGCCGCGAACAACCGGCTGAGCAGATCCTCCTTACCCTCCCCGACCGCCCGGCCCTGTCGATCGGCGATGATGCGGTCGACGATTTCGTACTGACTCGCGCGTACCTGCCCGATCCGGCGTGCCCGCGGCGTCGGCCAGCTCAGCGGCAGCTTGACCACCTGCAGGGCGCGCGCCAGCGCGAGGTCGCCCAGAATCGGCATGAGCTCCTGCAGACGGGGCACGACCTCGTCGATGTCGTCGCCGAACAGCGCCCGGCCGACGACACGCATGGTGTAGCGCTGCATCACCTGGTAGAGGTCCACGACGGATCCCGTGGTGAGCGCCATGTCGTCGGCGACGCGGGCTGCCTCCTCGGTCATCAGCTCGGTGTAGCGGGCCACCCGGCGCGGCGTGAACAGCGGTTGCAGCGTCCGCCGCTGTCGCAGCCACCGGTCTCCGTCGCTGGTCAGCAGGCCCTCTCCGATGAACTCGCGGAGGATCTCGTACGCGCTCGCGCGGCGGCTGAACACCTGCGGCGTGGTGAGGACCTGGTGGATGCCGTCGGGGTGGTGCACGTTCACCACGTCCATGCTGACGGCGCGCGGTCCCTGGGGCAGTCCGACGTGGTACGCCACCACGTCGCCATACGTGTGGAAGCCGTCCAGAATCGTGCCCAGCAGGTCGCGGCGCAGCGCCGGCAGCATGCCGAGGAGCGGATGCCCGGCCGGACCCGGCACGACGGCGGCCTTTGACAATTGCGTCGTCACGATGATCCCCCGTTCGATCGATCGACGTACGTCGACCATGTTTCCACGTGCCGCGCCGAGACGTCGACCGACCGGGTGCGCAACGCGACGCGGCCGGGCGCGGACGCCGGGGACGGCGCACACACCCGGCCGCGATCAGGCCGGCCACTACTCACCAGGAGCGGTACGAGGCCCAGTCGAAGTCCGCGTATCCGCCTTCGGCGCCCAGGTCCTGTACCCAGAGGCCGACGAACGCGCCGGTGAAGCCCCAGCCCTCCGGCTCACCGTCCACGAGCGTCGCCGCGTACTCGTCGGACAGGATGGTGGCGTCCAGTTCCGCCGGCAGCCCGATCCAGTGCGCCGCGCCGGCTGGTTGATAGGCGAACGTGACACGGGGACCGTCGAAGGTGACCCGCAGCGTGATCTCCCCCGCTTCCGGCAGTTCGACGCGGCACGCGTCGTGCATGGCCCGCCGGCCGTTGTCGGACGACATCACCTCGAGTACCGGCTGCCCGTCGTCGTCGGCGGTCACGTAGGCGAAGTGCCAGTTGCGGGTGTTGTAGTAGGCGGTGACGCCGGCGAGCTGGCGGTAGTTGGCCGGCTCGAAGCGCATGTGCGCGGTCAGCTCGCACTGCTGCGCGGTCACACGGCGCGCGACCAGGCTCGGACGCTGGCGGCCGACCGGCGACTGCCCGCCCTGGATCCGCAGGTACGACGGACGCGACGTGAGGTCCACCCAGTCCGCAGTGGCGGGGCGGCGCAGCGTCGACCACTCCGGGCCGAGCACCGGCCCGGTGAAGTCGTCCCGGTCCTCCGTCGGATCCTCTGCCGGCTCGGCTTCGCCCGGCACCGGCACCGTCACCGCCGGTACCCCGCCCTCGATGCGCGGCCACTCCCCCTCCGGCCACTGCACGGCCTGGATCGCGGTCTCCCGGCCGAGCACGCACCGGCCGAGTGGGGTGTACGGCCGGGCGGTCAGGTGCGCCAGGTACCAACGCCCGTCCGGCGTGGACACGAGACTGCCGTGGCCGGCCTTCTGCAGCTCCAGCTCGGGACGACCGTGCGAGGTGAGCATCGGGCCGGCCGGATCGACCTCGTACGGCCCGAACAGGCTACGCGAGCGGGCCACTGTCACCTGGTGCGTCCAGGACGTGCCACCCTCCGCGGTCACCAGGTAGTACCAGCCGTCCTTCTGGTACAGGTGCGGCCCTTCGGTGACGCCGACCGTGGTGCCGTGGAAGATGACCCGTTCGGCGCCGACGAGGCGACGGGCCTCACGGTCGTACTGCTGGATCTGAATGCCGGCGAACCGGTCGCGGCCGGGCCGCCAGTCCGCGGTCATCGACAGCATCCAGGTCGTGCCGTCCTCGTCGTGGAACAACGCCGCGTCGAACCCGCGCCCGTGCAGCACCACCGGATCCGACCAGGGCCCGGCCAGGTCGGACGCGGTCACCAGGTAGTTCTGGGGATCCCAGTACCCGCTGGCGAAGCTGGCGACGTCGGCGTAGAGGAGATGGAACTCGCCATCCACATAGGACAGATCGGGCGCCCAGACGCCACAGGAGTCACCCGCTCCGGTGAGGTCGAGAAGACGCCGCTCGGTGAGGACGCCGCCGAGCGGGCGCCAGTGCACCAGGTCGGTCGAGTGGTGCAGGCGGACACCCGGGTACCACTCGAAGGTCGACGTCGCGATGTAGTAATCGGTGCCGACGCGCAAGATCGACGGGTCGGGGTTGAAGCCGGGAAGAACCGGATTTCGGATCAGACGGCCGCGCACCTCGCCGCCGTGGGGCCCGGCTGTTTCGGGGCTCTTTGTTGCGGTCGTCATGTCGCTTCTCCGTAGCGGTAGCTTGTCGAAAGTTTCGGCGAACTTCGATCGCCCGACCGGCACAGACTATCCGTTGAAGCGTTCTAGTGACAATGTCGACGACCAGTACATCTGTGTTCTGTTAGCGCTTTCTGTTTCCGGAACTTCTTCCGATAGTTCATCCCGTCACCCCCTCGGCGGCCCCGCAATGAGAGCCCGGCCCGGCCCTGCTTCCGACGGCCGGGCCGGCCCGAGAAAGCCCGGGCCGGCCCAGCCGGTGACGTGGTGGCGCCAGGCGGCGCGCGGTCAGACGCTGATCCGGCCGGCGCCGGCGCCCGCCGTCACGACGGACTTCACGTCGCAGGCGGCGTCCATCGTGTACGGGTACGGGATGCCGGCGACGCTGCCGCCGGCCTGCCCGGCCCCCGAGTTGACGAAGCAGTTGTTGCGTGCGACCAGGGATCCGGGGCCGGAGGAGCCCTCGCCCCGGTGGTAGGGGTCGGCGGTGTTCTCGAAGTAGTTGCCCTCCACGAGCACCCCGGCGTTCATCGTCGACGCCACGCCGTAGCCGCCGACGTTGCTGTAGAGGTTGTTGTAGACGTGGACCGGGTTGCCGAAGCGCACCCGCGGGTGGCGCTGGTTGGAGCCGTCGAACCAGTTGTGGTGGTAGGTGACCCGGAGGTGCCCGACGTCCTGGCTGCCGTTGTCGTCGCTGTGGCCCAGCAGCATCGACTTGTCGTGACCGTAGACGCGGTTCCAGGACACGGTGACGAAGTCGGAGCCGCGCTTGATGTCGACAGCGCCGTCGTACCCGTTGGTGAAGCTGTTGTGGTCGATCCAGATGTTGGTGGCCGACTGCTCGACGTTTATGGCGTCATCGTTCCAGTTGCGGAAGTTCAGGTTGCGGACGATGACGTTGCGGTCGCCGCTGACGGTGAATCCGCAGCCGGAGATCGTCGCGCCGGCGTTGCCGAGGATCGTCTTGTTGGAGCGGACCCGCAGCATGCCGGAGCAGGAGATCGTGCCGGAGACCCGGATCACCGCGGCGCTGGACGACCCGAGCGCGCTGGACAGGGCGGACGCGCTGGTCACCGTCGTGACGGCGGCGTTGCCGCCGCCGGTGGTGCCGCCGTTCTGGGTGGCCCAGCCGACCAGCCCTGTCTGGGGCGTGCCGGGGCTGCCAGCGCCGATCGGCACCAGTTGCCACTGCTGGTTCCACCCGTTGAGGTCGGTGTACTGGCTGATCCGGGCGCCGTCGGCGGTCGACCGCTCCCAGACCTCCAGGGCCTTGCTGGAGTGCCTGTTGATCAGGCGGACGTAGCCGCTGTCCGAGTCGAGGACCCGGAACTGCTGGTTCGTGCCGTTGAGGTCGGGCCACTGCCGGTACTCGGCGCCGTCGGCGGTGTTCCACTCCCACAGGTCGATCACCTTGCCGCTGTGGCGGGCTCGCAGGCGGTAGTAGCCGCTGCCGGAGGAGACGAACTGGAACTGCTGCCACGCGCCGTCGTTGCGGGACCACTGCTGGATCACCGCGCCGTCGGCGGTCGAGGTGTCCCGGACGTCGAGGACCTTGCCGCTGTTGCGGTTGACCAGCACGTACCAGGCGCTGGTGTCGATGGTGGCGGCCTGCGCCGGCGGCGCGGCCACCGCCGCCACGCCGATCGCGCCGGCCACCGCCGCCACCAGGGCCAGCACCAGGCCGGCCCGCCGGGGCCGTCGGGCACCGGGCGGCGACGTCACTGCGGGGTTGAGCATCGTGGACCTCCAAAGGGGGTACGCCGGTTTGCGGGCGCCTACTCCAGGTGGAAGGTGGCAGTGGCCCGGTCGGCGCTGGTGTCCACCGCTTCGAGCTGGAGCAGTCCGTCGCGGTGGCGGACGTACCGGCCGCTGTAGTTCTGCGACTCCAGCGAGAGCGCCTCGGGCGCGGCCAGGCCGGGACGGCGCTGGAAGCTCGCGTCGTTGTCGAACAGGGCGGAGCCGTCGTCGCGTTCGACGTAGAGGGCGAACGCGCGGTGCCTCAGGTAGTAGCCGGGGAAGTTCGTGGACTCCAGCGACACCGATCCGCCGCCGGCGAGGCCGGGGACGATGCGGAACTGCGAGTCGGCCAGCTTCGTCACGTTCGGCTCGACGCGGGCGCGGTAGTCGTAGTGCCGGACGTAGCTCGTCGTCAGGTCGTGTGACCGCAGCCGGACCGGGGTGGCCCCGTCGGGCACGGGGATGCCGAAGTTCGGGGTGCCGTCGGCGTTCCAGTACAGCTTCTGGATCCGGGTCCGCCGGTTCGGGTCGTTGAGCGGGTCGCCGCTGATGTCCCGGTAGTTGCGGTCGTGGTAGACCAGGATGTCGCTCTGCCCGTCCTCGGAGACGGTGAAGGAGTTGTGTCCGGGGCCGTACTGGCCGGTGGCGGCGCTGCTGGCGAACACCGGGGTCGGGCTCTTGCTCCAGGCGGCGGCGTCGAGCAGGTTCGCGCCGGCGGACGCGGTCAGCATGCCGAGGCAGTAGTTGGCGTCGGTGGCGCTCGCCGAGTAGGTGAGGAACACCCGGCCGTTGCGCTGGATCACCGTCGGGCCCTCGGCCACCCGGTAACCCCGGGTCTCCCAGTCGTACGTCGGCACCACCAGCCGGGTCACCGTGCCGGTGATCTGCCACGGGTTGGCGCCCATCCGGGCGAGGTAGACGTTGGAGTTGGTGGAGATGCCGGGTTCCTGCTGGGCCCAGGTCAGGTACCGCACCCCGTTCACGACGAACGTGGAGGCGTCCAGGCTGAACGTGTCCCACGGCGTGGTGATCCGGCCGCGTTCGGTCCACGAGCCGGACAGCGGGTTCGCGCTCGCGTTCTCCAGCACGTACATCCGGATCCGCCAGACGTCGTCGGTGCGTCCGGCGGCGAAGTAGACGTACCACTTGCCGTCTATGAAGTGGATCTCCGGCGCCCAGATGTGGGCGCCCATCTCTCCGCTGGTGTGCCGGCGCCAGATCGTCGTCTCCGCGGCGCCGGCCAGTCCCTGGAGGGTGGTGGCCCGCCGGAGCACGATCCGGTCGTACTCCGGCACCGTCGCGGTCATGTAGTAGTAGCCGTCGGTGTGCTTGACGATGTGCGGATCGGCACGCTGGTTGACCAGCGGGTTGGTGTGGTTCACCGCCGGTGCGGCCTGCGCGGGTCCGGCCACCGGCAGGCCGGCGGTCACGGCGATCGCCGCGAGCGCCGCGAGCGCCGCGAGCGCCGCGGCCAGCATCGGCCGCAGGCGACGGCGTGCGGGCGCCGCGCCGGCCCGGTGGGCCGTGCGGAGCAGGTGTCGAAGCGGCATGTGCCCTCCCAGGTGGGCCAGGTATCGGGGGTGGTCCCGGGTCAGTAGACGTAGGGCCAGGCGTCGGCGTCGTAGCCGATGCGGTTGACGCCGAGCAGCGACGCGCCGTTGTCGGCGTAGTAGTGGTAGAAGAGGACGTCGCCGTCGGTGTCGGCGAGGACCGCCTGGTGGCCGGGCCCGTGCACGCTGCCGTGCGAGGCGAGGATCTGGGTGCCGCCCCCGGCGAGCATGTCCCGGCCGGCGCGGTCCAGGAACGGCCCGGTCGGGCTCGCCGAACGGCCGACCATGATCCGGTACGTGCTGGCGGCGCCCTGGCAGCATCTGTCGAACGAGACGTACAGGTAGTACCAGGCGCCGCGCTTGACCAGGACCGGCGCCTCGATGCCGGGGCCGTAGTTCGCGAGACCGTACATGGCGGTGCCGAGCCGGCGCCCGGTGGCCGGGTCGATCGGGATCATCTTGATGCCGGACCAGAACGAGCCGAAGGTGAGCCACCAGCGGCCCTGGTCGTCGACGGTGAGGTTCGGGTCGATGGCGTTGAAGTCGTCGGTGGTCCGCGACTCGACGACCAGCCCCTCGTTGGTCCAGCTCCCGGAGGCTCCGGTGGCGCTGGTGGCCAGGAAGATCGCCGAACGGTTGGAGCCGAAGGTCGACGCCGAGTAGTACAGGTGATAGCGCCCGTTGCGGTACGACAGGTCGGGCGCCCAGAGGTTGCGCGCGCCACCCGTGTACGTGGTGGTCCACGGCGCGCCACCGGGGAAGACGGTGCCCGCGTTGCGGAAGGCCACCCGGTCGGTGGAGGTCTTCAACGCGATGTCGTCACCGGTGTGCGCGACGAGGTAGGTGCCGTCGGGTCGTCTGACCACCGTCGGGTCGTGCACGCCGATGTCGCCGGTGACCCGGCCGGGCTGCGGATACGCCGGCGCCGGAGTGGTGGGTGCCGGGGTGGTCGGCGTCCCGCCGCCCAGGCGGATCAGCTGCCACTGCTGGTTGCCGCCGTCCAGGTCGGAGTAGCCGGCCAGCCGGCCGCCGTCGGCGGTCGACCAGCCCCACACGTCGATCACCTTGTTCCACTGGCGGTTCACGAACCGCACGAACCCGCCCGCGGAGTCCTGCAACCGGAACTGCTGCGTGGCCGACGACCTGTCGGTGGACTGCACCAGCTGGGTGCCGTCGCTGCCGCTCGGCAGTTCCAGCACCTTCCCGCTGTGCCGCGACCGCACCTTGTAGAAGCCGCCACCGGCGTCCACGAACTGCCACTGCTGCACCGCGAGGTCGTTGCGCGTCCACTGGTTCACCGGCGCGTTCTCCGCCGTCGACCAGTCGTACAGGTCCATCGCCTTGCCGCTGTGCCGGTTCACGAACACGTACGACGCGGTCGTGTCCACCGTCGCCGCCGACGCGGGCGGCACCCCGGCCAGCGCCCCCGCGCCGAGTGCCAGGGTCGCCGAGACCACCACCGCAACCGTCCGCGTCGTCTGAGCGGTCCGTGCCACCGAAACCTCCCGCGCTTGGTCGCTTCCGCTCCCGAGATCACGAGACGGGGCGAGCGATCATGGCAGCGGCGTTACGTCCGGGTTACCAGTCATGTTTTCGATAACATAGACGGCTGTCAAGGTAATCGAGGGGTCGAAGCTTCCCGAAGGCTTTTCTGTGGCCGGATGGCGACCCATGCCGGGACACTGCCTCGGCATTGGTTAGCGTTAACAGACCTGGCGGATCGGCCCGGGTGGCGCCGGGTCTCCGGCGGTCACCGAGGCTCGGACGGGCCCCTGTCGCCCGCGTCCACCATGGTGACGGGGGTGCCCAGCTCCACCGTGCGGGACACGGTGCAGAGCCGGTCGTGTGACTGCCGCAGAGATCGGGGCAGCGCCTCGCGGGCCCGGTCACCGTCCGCGCCGGCCGGAAACGCCACCGCGAAGGTGACGGTGAGGTTCTCCATCCGGTTGCCGGCCTCCGGGTCGCGGATCTTGTCACCGCTCACCGTGACGGCGAACCGGGTCGGTTCGGCGCGCCGGCTGGTCACCAGGTCGACGTCGACGGCGGTGCAGCCGCCGAGCGCCGCCAGCAGCAGTTCCACGGGCGTGAAGGTCGCGTCCTCCCCCGTACCCATCGACAGCTCGCCGCCACGGGCGTTGCGCACGACGTACCTGCCCACGCTGGTGCGCTCGATCTCCACCGACCGGAGCGTGTCCTCACTCATGCGACGAACCTACCGAAAGCGCTCCGCGAACGTGCGGTAGACCGGTGTGCCCGGCAGCCCGTCGCGCACGGCGAACACCACGAGGTCGAACCGGTCGACCACCCGGAGCGCGTCGGCGAACGCGCCGGCCACCACGGCCGGGTCGTTGCGGAACACCCCGCACCCCCACGCGCCCAGCACCACTGTCCGATGCCCGTGCGCGGCCGCCACCTCCAGCACCCGCCGGGCCCGCCGGCCCAGCACCGCCGGCACGTCCGGCGCGCGCTCCGGCTGGTTGCGCACGATCGCGCCCAGGTTCGGCGCCGCCGCGGTCAGGAAGGACGTCGTGTACGGCCGGTCGAGCAGGTTCCCCTTGTCGTCACGGAACACCGGCACGCCCGGGGAGTAGACGACGCGGTCGCTGTAGCGCAGATCCCGTTGCCCCCGGTGGAAGGCATAGAAGTCCGGGGCGGCGAGCAGACAGGGATACAGCGCCGACGAGCGGGCGATGCTCTCCTCCTGCGCCTTCGCCCCGCCCAGGAACCCGCCACCCGGGTTCTTCGCCGACGCGAACACCAGACACGCCGCGCCGGGTCCGAGCCGGCGGGCCGCCTGCAACGTCGACTCGTACGTCACCTCGACGGTGTCGGCGCCGGGCTTCGCGCCGTCCAGGTGGAGGACCTCGTCCGGCAGGTGCTCACGGGTGCCGTCGACCGCGGCGCTGACCGCTGCCTCGATCGCGATGTCCTCGCCGGCGCTGTTGCGGTAGCGCCCCGACTCGGCGATCGCGACCGTCTGCCGGGCGATCTCGCGGAGACGGCTGCTCATCCGGAACGCCCGTCGATGTCGTACATGATCGGCAATCTAGGCAGCCGTCACCGCGACGGGCAACCGATTAGTGACCTCCGCTCCGGCCACGTCGCCTGGTGCGACCGGGCGACGAGGGGGCCACCACGATGGACCGCGCCTTGCTAATGTCCGCCCAACCATTGATTGGCGTCATTCATACGGGGGTAGGCATGGCCAACCATGGGCACGACAGGCATTTCAGCAGATTCTTACGAGCTACGGCGCTCGCCGTCTCGCTCATCCTCCCCGTCGGCCTGGTGAGCCAGCCGGCTGCCGAGGCGACTCCGGCCGAGCAACTTCCCGCGTGCGCGGACCCGTCGGTGCCGGAGGACGTCAACCACGCCTCCATCCGGCTCGAAGGGCCGACGACCGGGACCGAGGTCGCGGTTGACGAGCACGGGAAGATCGCTCTCAGCGGCTTCCTGCACAAGAACGCCACCATGGTCGACGTCTCGGTCGGCCGGCTGACCACCACCGACATCACCCTCGGGCCGCCGCCGGCCGGTGTGTCGGACTGGTCGGCGTCGTGGACCGCCAGTCTTCGCCCGGCGGAACTGGGCGAGAACGAGGTGTGCGCCCGCGCCGAACGCGAACCCGGACGCTACGCCCGGATCCTGCGGTCCGTCACCGTGGTGGACCTGCTCCCGCCGAGCGCCGTCCCGGACCTGACCGTCGGCGCGATCACGGCGACCACGGCCAAGGCGACCTGGGGCGAGGCCACGGACAACTACGGCCTTGCCGGGTACGAGATCACCGTCGACGGCGGAACCCCGCACCGGACCACCATCGGCACCCGGTCGTACTCCATCACCGGGCTGTCGCCGTCCACCAACCACACGGTTTCCGTGGTCGCCGTCGACCTGGCCGGCAACAAGTCCGCGACCCGCGCCACGGCGTCCTTCACGACGGCCGCCGCCCCGCCGCCACCGGATCCCGACGCCGACCTGGTCCTCGACCCGGAGCAGGGTGCCGCCACGGCAACATGGCATCCCGACCCCGCAACCGAGACCAGCTACCGCGCCTACCTCGACGGCCAGTTGTACGACGAGTTCTCGCTGACCCACTTCTGCCAGGACGCCGACGGCAATCCGGCGAACCCGTGCACGGCGGGTAACAGCATCGTCCTTCCGATCGGCCCCCTGGAGGAGTACACGCCGTACACGTTCCGGGTCGAGGCGCTACGCGCCGACCGCACGGTGGCCCGTGAGCTCTCCGCCGACTTCACCACCATGATCAATACGGACGAGGTGTCTCCCGCCGCCACCCAGCAGGCGGCAAGCGAAGGCTCTCAGTGCGCCGGGAGCGGCGGAGACTTCTACCTCGCTGCGGACTCGCGTACCAGTGTCACGGTGCCGGCCGGCAGCACGGAGCTGTTCCCGGGCTGCTACACCGTCTCGAACGACAGCTGCCTGGACGCCTTCCTACCGCCGTCCGGGGAGAAGCTCGTCAACTGCGCGGACAGCCTCACCCAGCTTCTCTTCTCGGCGGCACCGCCCGGCCGTGGTCCGGTGATCTCCTCGGTGGACCCGGTCCCCGGTCGCGTCTCGACGCTGTTCGATCCGGGCAATGCGACGATGCCGATCACCTGGTGCGCCCAGAACACCACCACGTGCACGCTCGTGCTGGCGCCTGCCGCGCAGGCCGTCCGGCTCGTCGCAGTCGCGCCCGCTGCCGCCGTCGGCACCTCCTGGGTCGTCGTCGCTCTCTCGGGAATCGGCATCGGACTCGCGCTCTGGGCGCTGCTCGAGATCCTCTTCCCCGGTCAGATCGGCATCCACGGCATCCTCGAGTACCCGATCCGCCACGACACCGACTTCGACACGTTCGAGAACTGGGGCGCGGACGAGGGCGAGTGGTACAACAGCTTGAAGATCTACGCGGAGGTGATCAAGACGACGAAGCTGGTGGCCGACCGGGACGGCATTCCCTTCGCCTGGACCAACGCCGAGGACGGCCGGCTCAAGCGGATCATCGATGCGGCGTGCACCGCCCAGCGTGGCACCCAGGGTACGGCCGGCTGCGACAACGGCTTCGCCGTCTACGTCCCCGGTGGCGTGTCCTACGACCTCCGGCCCATGAAGGAGACCGGGACCCACATCGTGACGGCGATGGGTGACGGTGGATATCCGCAGCCACCGACGCGGGCCCAGTGGTTCTACCCGGCTCGCAGCCAGGGCGGTCGGGCCGCCATCGACGCCGGCTATCCACGCCGGTGGTTCAACACCCATTTCACGCCGAACGAGTGCACCGGGCGCGCGCCGGGAACCGTGTGCGACGAGTTCCCGTTCTGGGTGACCAACCAGGCGGTGAACCTGTCGGGCGAGCGCGCTTCCCTGAAGCCGGTTCCACCGTCGGAGTCGAGCCCGCAGGGCACCGAGATGTCGGCGTTCTTCCGCAAGTGCGAGGTCGCCGACGGAGAGCGGTTCATCGTGCTGCCGGTGAAGCCGTGGGTCGCGGCGAACGGGCCGAGCTTCGGGTTCCGGGTCAGTGAGGGCGGGGCCAGCATGTGCATGAGCCCCAAGCCGGCGGCGGCTCCCTGATGCTCGACGACATGCGCGTACTGCGTGACGCCGTCGCGGAGTACCGTGCGGCGGCGACCGCGGCCGGCCTCGACTGGCCCGAGCACGCCGAGGCGCCCGCCGGGCAGCCGCCCGGCTCGGTCTACCGCATCTTCGGCGTGGACCACGTCGCGGAGCAGCTGACCTGGTTCCAGTCACAGAACTGGCCGCCCCGGCGGCTGCTTCCCAACGGCGGCTGGATCATGCCGTGGCCGGCCGACGGGGGCGAGGAACTCGACACCCTGGCCATCTCGATCGGCACGCCGTTCCCGTGGCGGCACCAGGTGCGCTTGTTCAACTTCGAGCATCTGGTCTACACGTTCGTGCTCGCCGGCGAGTACGAGGGCGAGATCTGGCGTTACGAGTTCACCCCCGACGTCTGGGGTTCGGCTCGTGCCGCCACCAGCCTCGCCGCGCTCTTCACCGGCTGGACGAAGGGGATCGCCGCCGGCGCGGTCGTCCACGATGACCTCAACGGCTGGCTCCAGGTCAGGGAAGACGGGCAGGACGAGGTAGCCGTGCTCCGGGAACGGGTTCCCGACGTCGATTTCCTGACCTTTCCGGTGTACGTGGCGGACGAGTCACTGCTGCGGGCGCGGCAGCGCGAATGCGGGGTCGACATGGACTGCATCGAGCGGGGATTCGACTGCTACGAGGAACTGTCCGACACGGTGCGGGCCACTCGGAGGTCGCTCGGCATCTGACCCGGCACCGCGGGCCGGGGGATGCCCGGGTTCGCACCGGCGATCTCATCCGTCGCTCCGAGCGCACTGGCGGCCAGTGCGCTCGGAGCGACCACGCGGCGTCCCGGTGTGGCAATCCGTCCCGTCCGGCGATCACGTACCGGCGCCGAGCTGCCACATCCGAAGGTTCCTGATCCGCGCGGCCCGACCCGTGGTAGCCGACGATCCCGCCGTGGGAAGGCGCACCGTGAAGCGGGCTCCCCGGCCCGGATGACCCTCCGCCTCGATTGTGCCGTGGTGGCTCGTGACGACCTCCTGAAGCAGCGCCAGTCCCAGGCCGAAGCGGCGGTCTCCGGCGCCCGCGCCACGGTGGAACCGGTCGAAGATCCGCCGGGCGTCCGCCTGGTCGAAGCCCTTGCCGGTGTCGGCGATCACGAACTCCGCGGCGTTGTCCACCGCCCGCAGCGTCACGGTGATCCGGCCTCCCGCGGGGGTGTGGGCGAGCGCGTTCGCCAGCAGTTCGCCGACGACCCGGCGCAGGGCCGACTCGACACCCGGCACCGGCAGCGGGTCACCCGGGACGTCCAGGACGAGCGTGACCTGGCGCTCGGCTGCCCGGTCACCCTCGGCGGCGACTGTCGTACCGATCAGCGCGGTGAGGTCGACCGGCGGGTCCGGCTCCCGGTCGGCGGGCGCGGCGGCGAGCCGGGCGGAGAGCAGCAGGTCGTCGACGATCTCGCCGAGCCGGCGCGTGGTGCCGATCAGCCGTTCCAGGTCGTCCAGGTTCGTGGCGGCGCCGTCGTTGCGTGCCCGGCGCGCGATCAGCTGGGCCCGGGTGTGCACCTGGGCGATCGGCGTCCTCAGCTCGTGGCTGGCGTCCGCGACGAAGCGGCGCTGCCGGGTCAGCGCCTCCGCGAGCGGCGCGACGGCACGGCGGCCGACGAGCACACCGGTGAGCACGGCGGCGAGCAGCCCGGCCACCGCCGCGAGACTGAACGCGAGCAGGAGGTGCCGGCGGTCGGAGAGCTGGAAGCGGGCGTCGAACACCGCCTGGACGACGGTGTCGCCGCGCGCCTCGGTGCGTACGTGGTACGTGGTGCCGTTACGCGCGACGGTGGTGATCTCGGTGGTCCGGTTCGCCGCCACGGTGGCCAGCGTGTCGTGCAACGGGAAGCCCGGTGGCGGCGGGTTCGCGCCGGTGCGCACGGTGGCGCCGTCGTACCGGAAGATCCAACTGCATGCGGGCGGCCCGGCGATCGTCCCGTGTTCCGTGCCCCACGCCAGCTCACGCTGGATCTGCGCCTCCTGGCCGCGGACCAGGACCGCGTAGGAGATGCCACCGGCCAGCAGGAGCAGGCCGCCGATGGTGAGGCCGACGAGCAGGCCGATCCGTAGCCGGGCCCGTCTGACGATCGCCTTCTCGACCGCCTCCATCAGAGGGTCCCGAGGCGGTAGCCGAGACCGTGCACGGTGCGTACCACCGCGCGGCCGAGCTTGCGCCGCAGGTAGTAGACATACGTGTCCACTATCGATGCGCCGGCAGCCTCCTCGAAGACCTTGCGGCGCAGCACGGCTCGCGGATGGACGGCGTTCGGCCGGGCCGCCAGCACCCGCAGCAGCTCGAACTCGCGGGTGGACAGCGCCACCCGGGTGCCGTCGGGCAGCACCGCCTCGCGCGGTCCCAGGTCGAGTCGCCCGGCGCCGATGCGCAGCACGTCGGTCGGCTCGGGCCGGCGCCGGCACAGCGCCCGGACCCGGGCGCTCAGTTCGTCGAGGTCGAACGGTTTGACCAGGTAGTCGTCGGCGCCCGCGTCCAGCCCGGCGATCCGGTCGTCGACGGTGCCGAGGGCGGTGAGCATCAAGGTCCGGGCCGGGACCGCCCGGGCGCGCAGGCGGGTGACCAGGTCGAGGCCGTCGAGCGCCGGCAGCATCCGGTCGATGACCATCACGTCGTACGGGCGGGTCAGCCCGAGATGCAGCCCGCGCTGGCCGTCGAAGGCCTGGTCGACCAGGTAACCTTCGTGGCCGAGCGTCTCGGTGAGCATCTCGGTCAGATCCGCGTCGTCCTCGACCAGCAACAGCCGGTTCGATGTTCCGCCCCGCATATGTTAACGATCTCATAGATGGTTGACGATGGAAGGGTCAGTACTTGCCTCTTCAACTATCTGAAACCGCCAGCGCGGGCGTCCGTACGCCGTCGGGCTGCCGCGCCTCCCGGCGCTCGATCCAGCTCAGCGCCGGCGTCGTCATCAGCGTGGTGACAAGCGCGACCAGCACCAGCACGGTGAACAGGGCGGGGCTCACGATGCCCGCCTCCAGCCCGACGTTCAGCGCGATGAGCTGCATCAGGCCACGGGCGTTCATCAGCGCGCCGACCCGCATCGCGACGCTCGACGGCTCACCCCGCAGCCGGGCCGCCGCCCAGCAGGCGCCGAACTTGCCGGCGATCGCCGCCGTCACGCAGGCCAGCGCGAACAACAGCACCGGCGGCGAGGCGAGCAGGCCGAACTCCGTACGCAGGCCCGAGTAGGTGAAGAACAACGGCAGGAAGAGCGTCGCGGCGACCGGTGTGAGCGTATCCACCACCTTGTCGGTATTGTCGGTGCGCGGCATCACCACGCCGACCGCGAACGCGCCGAAGACCGCGTACAGCCCGATCTCGTCGGTGTACCAGGCGACCAGGAACAGCAGGGCGACGGTGCCGAGCAGCCGGGCGCGGTCGTTGAGGGCCCGGTGGGTCATCAGCGTGGCAGCGGCCGTACGCCCGCCGAACCAGAGCACCAGCCCGAACAGGACCGCTCCGCCCGCGGTGACGATCGCCGGACCGGCCCGGCCGGACGCGACCGCCAGCACGGCGGCCAGCATGATCCAGGCGACCACGTCGTCGATCGCGCCGCTGGCCAGGGCGAGCGTGCCGTGCCGGGTGCCGGCGTGCCCTTTCTCGGTGATGATCCGGGCCAGCATCGGGAACGCGGTGATGGCCAGGGCGACGCCGACGAACGCGGCCGAGACCCCGAGTGACGTCCCGTCGGCCTGGATCGGCACAACGCCCGCCGTCACCAGCACCAGCAGCGCCCCCAGCAGCAGCGGCGCGGTGACTCCGGCCAGCGAGATCAGGCCGGCGGTGCCGGCGAGCCCGGTGACCCGATGGCTGCTGAACGCGTACCCGGCCTGGAACATGAACAGCACCAGGCCGACCTGACCCACGATGTAGAGGACCGGGAGCAGGGGGGCCGGGAACAGGGCGTTCTGCACGTCCGGCAGGAGGAGCCCGAGCAGCGACGGGCCGAGCAGTACGCCGGCGAGCATCTCGCTGACCACGGCGGGCTGGCCCGCCTTGCCGAGCAGCCACGCGACCCCTTTGCAGAAGATCAGGATCACCGTGACCGCGATGAAGAACCGTGGCGCCAGCTCCGTTGGTGTCATCGGACAGCCCTCTCGAAGTAGTCGGTGCACAACCGCTGCCGGCGGGCGTCGACCACCATCCAGGTGCCGAACACCAGTTGCCGGATACTGCGGCCCACGTCGGCCCACCGGTCCCGCGACCGCATCGCGGCCAGCCGCAGCCGCCCCGGCGGGGGGCTCCCGACCGGTGTCAGATACGCCGGGCCCCGGCTGGGCAGCGACCGGGTGTGTGAGACGGAGGAGGTCAGCACGTAGCGGCGCAGCACCTCGCGGGTCGCGGCGCGCATCATCACCGGCGCGACGCCGCGGGCCGGGCAGGCGCGGTTCGCGGTGACCCCGTACGGGATGAAGTGCGCGTCGCCGCGCTTGAGCGTCAGCCACCGGTCCGGGTCGAACCGGTCGTCACCGGCGGCCCCACCGCGGTGGAACGCCAGGTAGTTGAAGAGCAGCACCGTTCCGGCCGGCAGCGACACGCCGGTGGGCAGCGCGATCGGCGCCGAGGTGATCCGGTGCGCGACGCCGAAGAGCGGGTGCACCCGCAGCGTCTCGTCGATCACCCGGTCCAGCGCGTCGTCACCGTCCAGTCCGCGCTGCACGTCGGGGTGCGTGGCGAGGGCGAGCAGCACGTGCGCCATCGCCTCGGACATCTGCACCACGGCGGTGTTGAAGAACGCGCCCTGGAGATACCAGGCCGTCTCCTGGGCGGTGAACGGCGGCGGCAGCGTCACCGGGCAGGTGCCCGCCTCGATCCGGTCGCGCAGATACCCGGTCAGCCGCTCGCGCCGGCGCATGTGCCGCAGTCCGGTGCACTTCAGCCCGCTGACCACGTCGTCGGCGTTGGCGACGATCAGCGCCCGCGCGTGCGGCGGGCACGCCTCGCCGAAGACGAGCTCGTAGTAGACCTCGGCCCAGACCGGCATCATCAGGTCACGCAGCCGGACGTGGCTGGTCCGGTCGGCCGGCAACCGGTCGAGCACCCGCCGGGTGGCGGCGGTGGCGAGAGCGTCGCAGCGCTCGCGGCGTACCGCGAGCACCCGCCGGGTCGTGGCGGCGACGGTGCGGTAGCGCTCCCCCGGCTCCAGATGTTCCTGGTGCATGTGCGGTCCGGGCGCCAGCCAGTACCAGAACAGGTCCGACAGCCCGGCCCCGCGGCTGCGTCCGTCCGCCGCAGGATCGGCGTACACCCGCTCGAAGTGCTCCATGCCGACGACGGGGCCCGGCACCGGAACGCCTTCGACACCGTTGACTCTGACGAACACCCACTCCCGCAGCCGGACCACGGTGCGGGGCAGCCAGTACGGCACGGTCCACCCGATCCCGGCCAGGACCAGCAGGACGATCAGGGCGCTCATCCGCACGCCACCGTGGCGACCAGGTCGTCGCGCAGGTCGGCCGGCCCGGTGACGCCGGCCAGCGTCAGCGTCCGGTCGAGGTCGGCGTGGAGCAGGTCGAGCACGTGGCGTACCCCGGCGGCGCCGCCCACCGCGAGCCCCCACAGCACCGGACGGCCGACCAGCACCGCGCTCGCGCCGAGCGCCAGCGCCACCAGGACGTCGGCGCCCCGGCGGACACCGCCGTCGAGCAGCACCGGCAGCCGCCCGCCGACGGCCTCGACCACCGCGGGCAGCGCGTCCAGGGTGGCCAGCGCGCCGTCGAGCTGCCGGCCCCCGTGGTTGGAGACCAGCAGACCGTCGAGACCGTACGAGACGGCCAGCGCCGCGTCCGCCGGATGCAGCACCCCCTTCAGCAGGATCGGCAGCGCGGTGATCTCGCGCAGCCGGGCGATCCGGGCCCAGTCCAGCCCGGCGTCCATCTCGATGTCCCGCACCCGGCCGGTCGCGTCGCGCATGTTCTCGCAGCTCAGCCCGGCCGGCAGGTCGACGAAGCCGTGCCGCAGGTCGCGTTCGCGCCGGCCGAACACGGGCGAGTCGACGGTGACGACCAGAGCGCTGCACCCGGCCGCCTCCGCCCGCCGTACCACCGATGCGGTGAAGTCGAGGTCCGGCTGCGGGTACAGCTGGAACCAGAGCGGCCCGCCGGCGGCGGCGATCTCCTCGACCGGGCGGGTGGCCGCCATGCTGACCACCATGATCGTGCCCGCCTCGGTGGCGGCGCGGGCGGTGGCCACCTCGCCCTCGGGGTGGGCCAGCCGGTGGAACGCGGTCGGCGCGATCAGCACCGGCATCGAGATCCGGCTGCCGAACAGGGAGACCCGCAGGTCGCGCCGGGCGGCGCCGCGCAGGACGCGGGGCACCAGGTAGCGCCGGGCGAAGGCCGCCTCGTTGGCGCGCACCGTACGTTCCTCGCCGGCTCCGCCGGAGAAGAAGTCCCAGTGCACCGGGTCCAGGCGGCCCCGCGCGTCGGCGGCCAGCTCGGCCAGGTTCAGCGCCGGACCGTCCAGCGCCGCGTCGAGCGGGCGCATCTCAGCTCTCGGCACTGCTCAGGCAGCTGTCGACGAACGCGACGAGCGGCGCGACGTGGGTCTCCGGCCGGTCCCACCGGTTCTCCAGGTTCTCCGCCAAGTGGTGGGTGGCGACGACCCGGCCCGCCCGGTGATGGCGGACGACCGGATGCAGGTAGGCGGCGTCGTGGGCCTGGCCGGCGACGTCCTGGGCGACCCGGTTGACGGTGACGTCGAACGGGTCCACCTGGTCGTGCTCGGGACCGTACTCCAGGGTGACCACGAAGGCGTGCTCGTAGTCGTGGTCGGAAGTACGCAGGCCGGTGCCGGTGAAGTACTCGACGGGCACCTCCTCGTGGTAGCGCGCGTCGGACCCGGCGACGGTGACCACGTCGGCGAGGAAACCGAACTGCTGCCACAGCGCGGAGGTGCGGTTGACCCGCGCGACGACGGCGTCGGCGATCAGCTCCCCGGTGGCGTCCAGCTTCTCCGCCGGCCACGGCGTGTCCCCGTACCGCCGCTCCAGGATCCGGTGCAGCGCCCGGACGGCGTACCGGAAACCGTGGATGAAGCCGCTCGTCGAGCGTTTGAAGTCCCGCTCCTGGCTGATCGTGCCGGCGAAGTAGAGGCCGGGCACGTTCACCGACTCCCACTCCGGGGTCTGCGCCGGAAAGCGGTCCCGGATGGCGAGTTGCGGACGGCAGGTGTCGTCGAAGATGGACGCGTCGAAGGCGAACCCGGTGCAGGCGAGCACCCGGTCGTACCGCAGCTCCTTGACCACCTCGTCGGCGCGGGAGAACGAGAAGGTCACAGTGAAGCCGTCGCCGTCGCGCTCGATGCGCTTGACGTCGCCGTCGAGGATCGCGTTCGCCGACTTCAGCTGGTAGGTGTCCAGGAAGTTGTTGTTCACCGCGCGCAGGTGTCCCACGTAGTGCGTGCGCCAGGCCATCCGGATCGAACTCGGCCCGGCCACGTGGATCAGCGTGGTGGTCTCCATCAGGTTGTCCGCGGTCTCGAACGCGGAGTTCCCCTTGCCGATGATCAGCACCTTCTGGTCCAGGTAGTCGCGCGGGTCGACGGACATCTCCGCGTACTGCTCGGCGAGTTCCAGGCCCGGGATCTCCGGCCGGTACGGCTGCGAGACGCCGGTGGCGACGACGAGCCGTCGCGCCCGGAACACCTCCTCCCCCGCCCGGACCTCGAACACCCCGTCGACCTTGCCGACCGACGTCACGCGGCAGCCGTACCGGACACGCGCCCCCGTCTTCGCGGCGAAGTCGGCCAGGTAGCGGACCATCACGTCGGCGTCGGGGAAGTACCGCTCGGTGTAGCCGGTGAACCGCAGCGCCGGGTCGTCGCTGAGCAGCGAGTTCCAGTCCAGCCGCAGGTTCAGCTCCGGATCGTCGGAGCCGGTGTGCGGCTTGTTGATGGAGATCAGTTGCCGGTGGCGGGGGAAGGTGGCGAAGAACGCCCCCGGTATCCCCGCCTGTTCCAGGACCAGATAGTCGCGCTTGCCGTCGGCCTCCAGCAGGGCCGCGAGCTGCAGGCCGGCCGGTCCGGCTCCGACGATCAGGTAGTCAAGCGTCATGTGCGTCCACCTCAGGAGAAGGAAACGGAGAAATCGGCGATCACATCGGCGGCGCGCCGAACGTCGGCGTCCAGCGGCCGGTCCGGGTCGATCGGCGGTACGACAGCGGCCACCGCGGCCAGCGCCTCGGCACAGCCGGGCGCGGTCGGCGCACGCGCGCCGACGTACGCCGCCTGGCGCAGTCCCACCGCGAGCGATCCGACGATCAGGTGCAGCAGCCGGGTCTGGTCCAGCGCCCGCAGCGCGGCCTGGGTGCCGAGCGGGACGACGTCCTGGTTGTGCAGGTTGGTCGGCACGCTCTGCATGCTCGCGGGCATGGTGTCCCGGCGGATCTCGGTGATCAGGGCGGTCGCCGCCAGTTGCACGCCCTGGAGACCGTGCTGCTGTCCCGGGCCGGCGGCCAGCATCGGCGGCAGGCCGCCGTTGCGGTTCGGGTCGACGAGCAGATCCAGTTGCCGTTCGGCGAGGTTGCCGACCTGCGCCACGACCATCGACAGCACGTCGGCGGCGAACGCGGCCGGCTGCCCGAAGAAGTTGCCGCCGTGCACGACGAGGTCCTCGTCGGGAAAGAACAGCGGGTTGTCGGTCACGCTCGCGAGGTCGGCCCCGACGACGGCGTCGACGTAGCGCAGCGCGTCCTCGGCCGCGCCGAGCAGTTGCGGCGCGCACCTGATGCTGTACGGCTCCTGCAACGGGCGCGCCCCGGACGCGACGATCCCGGCGCCGACCCGCCGCATCCGCGCGCCCACGTCGACCGCGCCCGGATGGCCGTACGCGGCCAGCAGCCGGGCGTCGAGGAACTGCGTGTCGCTGCCCAGCAGATCGGCGAGCAGGCAGGTGAGCACCTGGACCGCCCGGTGCGCGCAGCGGGCCGCGTCCAGCGCCAGCGCCGTCGCCGCGGTGGTCAGCGACGTGCCGTTGACCAGGGCGAGCGCGTCCCGCCCGTCCAGCGGCAGCGGTTCCAGGCCGGCCCGCTGCAGCGCCTCGGCCGCCGGTAGCCGTACCCCGTCCAGGTAGGCGTGCCCACGGCCCCGTAACGCCTGGGCGGCGGCGCCCAGCGGGATCAGGTCACCGCTGGCGCCGACCGAACCCAGCCGAGGCACCGCGGGGACGAACGTGGTCGCGAGCATCGCCGCGAGCGCGTCGATGACGTGCGGCGAGACCCCCGACGCGCCCCGGGCCAGCGACGCGGCCCGCAGCAGCAGAGTCGCGCGGACCACCTCCGGGTCGAGTTCCGGGCCCTGCCCCGCGCCGAGGTGGGCGAGCGTGTTGTCGGCCTGGTCGCGCAGGTCGGCGCGGCCCGCGTACCCGACGAGAGCGCCGAAGCCGGTGGTCGCGCCGTACACCGCACGGTCGTCGCCGAGCACCGCGGACAGGAAGGTACGGGCGGCCGTGACGCGCTCCCTGGCCTGTGCTCCGACCACGACCTTGACCGGGTCACGGGCGGCACGGAGGTCGGCGATCCGCAGTGGGACATCGAGGTCCACCTCTGTCGTCATGCGATCGCACCCTAGAGACGAATTCTCAGAACGCTCTGAGATCGAGTCGCTACGTTGCGGCGCATGACGGTCGACTATCTGATCATCGGAGCCGGACCGGCCGGGTTGCAGCTCGCTCACCTGCTGGAGCGCGACGGCCGCGACTACCTGGTCCTGGAGGCCGGCCCGGCGCCGGGCACGTTCTTCACCACCTACCCCCGGCACCGGCAACTCATCTCGATCAACAAGGTCTGGACCGGGTCCGACGATCCGGAGTTCAACCTGCGCGCGGACTGGAACTCGCTGCTCACCGACGATCCGGCGCTGCTGTTCAAGAACTACAGCCGCCGGTACTTCCCGGACGCGGCCGACCTGGTGCGCTACCTCGCCGACTTCGCACGCGGCCTCCGGGTCAGGTACGACACCCGGGTCACCCGGATCGCGCGCGACGGCGACCTGTTCACCGTCGACACCGGCGACGACACCCTCACCGCCCGCCGGGTGGTCGTCGCCACCGGCGTGTCCCAGCTGTACGTCCCGCCGATCGAGGGCGCCGCGCTCGCCGAGCGGTACGACACGGTCAGCGTCGACCCGGACGACTTCACGAACCAGCGCGTCCTCATCATCGGCAAGGGCAACTCGGCCTTCGAGACCGCTGACGCCCTGGTCGAGACGGCCGCTGTCATCCACGTCGCCGGCCCGCACTCGATCAAGCTGGCGTGGCAGTCGCACTACGTCGGGCACCTGCGAGCGGTGAACAACAACTTCCTCGACACGTACCAGCTCAAGTCGCAGAACGCGGTCCTCGACGGCGTCGTCGAGCGGATCGCCCGGCGCGACGACGGCGGCTACCGGATCGACTTCCGGTACGCCCGCACGGTCGAGGCGATCCGGCAGATCGACTACGACCGGGTCATCCTCTGCACCGGATTCCGGTTCGACGCGAGCATCTTCGACCCGTCCGCCCGGCCACGGCTGGTCATCAACGACCGCTTCCCCGAGCAGACCCCGGCGTACGAGTCGGTGAACGTGCCCGGCCTCTACTTCGCCGGCACCCTCACCCAGCAGCGCGACTTCAAGCGCTCGACGAACGGGTTCATCCACGGCTTCCGGTACGGCGTGCGGGCCCTGCACCGCATCCTCGGCGCCCGCCACCACGACACCCCGTGGCCGGCCACGCCGCTGGAACCCACCCCGGAGGCGATCGCCGACGCGGTCATCGCCCGGATCAACCGCACCTCCGCGCTGTGGCAGCAGTTCGCGGTCCTCGGCGACGTCGTCGTCGTCGACGGCGACACCGCGCGCTACCACGAGGAGGTGCCCGTCGCGTACGTGCACGACGGCGGCCTGGGCCCGGAGCCGTTCGCGTTCGTGGTCACCCTGGAGTACGGGCCGGACCACGACCAGGTCGACCCGTTCGACGTCACGGTGCCGCGGATCGCCGAGAACGACGCCGCGCACGCGCACGACGCCAGCTACCTGCACCCGGTCGTCCGGGTCCATCGCGGCGGCCGGGTCGTCGCGACGCACCACCTCGCGGAGAACCTGGAGAACCACTGGAATCTGCCGGACGTGCACCACCAGCCGCTCGTGCTCTTCGTCAAGGGCGTGCTCTCCGATGCCGGCTGAGGTCTGGCCGCAGCCCGTGCTGGACCTGCTCGCCACCGGTGACGACCGGCCGGTCTTCGAGGACGGCGACCAGACCGTGACCACGGCCCAGATGTACCGGCTGGTCCGGCGCATCGCCGCCGGGCTCCGGGCCGCGGGGGCCGGCCCCGGCGTCGGGGTGGCCCTGCGGCTCGGCGTCACCGCGGAGGCGTTCGCGGCGATCATCGCGGCGTTCGCGGTCGGCGCCCGGGTATCCGGAATCCGCCCCGACCTGACACCGGCCCACCGCGCCTGGCAACTCGGCGAGAACACGCTGCTGGTCGACGACGCCCGGGTCGCCGAGTTGGCGGGCACCCCCGACGACGGAAGGCCGCTGATCGCCGCCGGTCGCCCGGACGACGTCGCCCGGATCGTCTGGACCAGCGGCAGCACCGGCAGCCCGAAGGGCTGCGCGCAGACGTACGCGGCGATGAGCGCGGCCTGGGCCCCGTACCCGGACCGGTGGCCCCCGGCGGTCGCCGACCTCGCCACCCGGCTCCAGCGGTACCTGGTCTTCGGCTCGCTGAGCAGCCAGGTGATGCTGGAGTACGGCATCCTCACCCTGGCCGCGGGCGGCACCCTCGTCGCGGCCCGGCCCCCGGGTTTCCCCGGCATGATCGCCCGGCACCGGGCGACCGCCAGCGTCATCACCGTGGGCAAGCTGTACCAGCTCGTGCGCGACCAGCGCGCCGATCCGGTCGACCTGAGCAGCCTGCGGGCCCTGCTGGTGTCCGGCTCCCCACTCCCACCGGGCCGGCTGGCCGAGGCGCTCGACGTGCTCGGCCCCGTCGTCTTCCACGGCTACGGCCAGACCGAGACGGGGATGATCACGATGGTGACGCCGGCCGAGATGCTGGCGTCCCCGGCCGCGCTCGCCTCGGTCGGCCGCCCACCGGCGGTGACCGCGCTGTCCATCCGGGACGCCGACGGCCGGCCCGCCACCGAGGGGGAACTGTTCGTACGGACACCGGCGCAGGCCACCGCCTACTGGGGCGACCCGGCCGAGACCGCCGACGTGTTCGTCGACGGCTGGGTGCGCACCCGCGACCTGGCCCGGCTGGACGGCGACGGCTACCTGCACCTGCTCGGCCGGATCCGGGACGTCATCATCGTGCACGCCAACCTGGTGTACGCCGGCCCGATCGAGCGGGTCCTCGCCGCCGATCCCACGGTCGCCGAGGCGTACGTCGTCGGCCGTCCCGACGACGTCACCGGGGAGGCGGTGCACGCGTACGTGGTGCCGGCCGCCGGTCACGACATCGATGCCGGGCGGCTGCGTGCCGTGGTGACGGAGGCGCTGGGCGACTCGTCGGCACCGAAGACGATCCAGGCCATCGAGCGGGTTCCGGTGGCGGCGAGCGGCAAGCCGGACAAGCGCGCCCTGGCGTACCCGACACCCACATGACCTTCACCGGTCGTCACCGTCGGCGCGCTCCTGCTCGGGTACGCGCTGATCGTGCCGTGGATCTACGCGGGAGCGCAGGCCTGAGGCCCGGAACGCAAACCACCTAGGTGACGCGGTAGGCGGTGTAGCGCACCCGGTCGGCCTCGCGGATCGCCGACGCCACGAAGATCGACTGCTCCAGCGCGGCCAGCGCGGGCACCGACGTCTCCAGTCGTACGCCCAGGCGGAAGTAGTACTCGGCGGGGTCGACCGCGTCGCCGCGCAACAACGCCGCGAGGATCTCCGGACGGCCGCTGCGGACACCGAACGTGCGAAGGTAGACGTGGCCGCCGTCGGCGGTGCGCGCCGAGTAGCGCGTGTCGATCTCGATGGCGCCGTCGGGGCGGACCAGCTGCCAGTCGGCGCCGCCGGGCAGGATGTCGGCGTCGAAGAGGCCGGTGACCCGGCCGCCGACGACAGGCACCACGCGCCGGTGGCCCGCGCGGGTCACCCCGTGGTCCTCCAGCGCGCCGAGCCGCACCTCCACGTCGAACGCGGCCTCCAGACCGGGCACCGCCGGGGCGCTGACCGCGGGTCGGCGCGTACTCATGGGGTGTCCTTGGTGTCCGCGAGCGCGTCGCGCAGGCGTTCCAGCGCGGGCACCGCGGCGGCGAGGGCCGCGCGGTCCGCCGCGGGCAGCGTGGCCGCGGCGCGGGCGACCAGGTCTCCGCTCGCGAGGTCGAAGCGGTCGAACAGGTCGAGGGCTTTCGGGGTGGCGAGCACGTCGACGTGGCGGTGGTTGCCGGGACGGGGACGGCGCTCGACCAGACCGTTGCCCTCCATCGTGGTGAGCAGGTTGCTGACCGTGGAGCGGCTCAAGCGGAGTCGTTCGGCCAGCTCACCGGGGCCGGACACGGTGCCCCGGGGCAACGCCCGCACGATCTCGATCTGCGCGTCCGGGATCTCCGGCAGGTGCTCGGCGGCCCGGGCGGCGGCGAGCAGCGTGCGGCGCAGCGGTGAGATCACCGAGGCCAGGCGTGCCGCGTCCAGTTCGGCCGATTCGGGGCCGGTCACGGCAGGACACCGGAGAAGACCGTCGGCGTCAGGGAGGCGCGTTCGTTGAGATCGGCGGGCAGGAAGCCGGCCGCCTTCTTGTAGCCGGTGGCGATCTCGGTGAGCTCCTCCGGCGGGATGACGTCGTGGATGTGCGCGAACCCGTCCGGCGCGCGCTCGCGGGCGAGCACCATCACCTGCTCCGGGCCCTGCCGCCGGTTGCTCAGCACGAGCGCGGTGGTCGCCGGCCGCCGGTCCGCCTCGTAGGCGTCCAGCGCCGCCGGGACCGTCGTCGCGGTGGCGAGGTGGAAGGCGAGGGTACGCGCGTCCAGGATCGCCTGCGACGCCCCGTTGGAGCCGTTCGGGTACATCGGGTGTGCCGCGTCTCCGAGCAGCGTCGTGTTCCCGTGGGTCCACGTGTCGATGGGGTCGCGGTCCACCATGGGGTATTCGAGGATCTCGTCGGCGGCGGCCAGCAGTTCCGGCACGTCGAGCCACGGGAAACGCCAGTCCGCGAAGAGCGCGACGACGGGCGCGGGGTCGACGGCCCGGTTCCAGTCCGCGTTGGGCCCGGCGAAGCCGGGGCCGCGCCGCTCGGCCACGACGTTGATCACGCCGGGACCGATCGGGTACGCGACGAACTTCTGCTCCGCGTCCCCCGCCATGATCATGGTTCGCCCGTCCAGGAATCCGGGTGCCCGGGCCGTCCCCCGCCACAGTGTCAGCCCGTTCCAGATCGGCGGCCCTTCGTCGGGCTGATGTTGCCGGCGCAGCGCGGAGTGGATGCCGTCCGCGCCGACGATCAGGTCGGCCGCGACGCTCACCTCTCCCGCTGCCGTGGCGAAGCGTGCGACGCCGTCGTGGACGCCGACGAGCCGGTGCCCGGTGCGCACCACGTCGGCGCCCAGCCGTTCCCGCACCACTGCGAGCAGTTCCATCTGGAACCGGCCGCGGTGCACGGAAAGCTGCGGCCAGCGATATCCGGCGTCCAGTCCGCGCGGCTCGCTCCAGATCTGCTGACCGTGCCGGTTGTAGTAAGCCAGTGTGCCGGGTGCGGCGCCCAGCCTTTCCACGCGTTCTCCGAGGCCCAATTCGGTCAGCTCTCGGACGGCGTGCGGAAGCAGATTGATCCCGACGCCGAGTGGGCGCAGCGCGTCGGCGCGCTCATAGACGGCGATGTCACGGAAGCCGGCCCGGTGCAGGCTGAGCGCGGTGGTGAGGCCACCGATACCAGCGCCCACGATCACGATCGCCAAGTCGTCGCCCCCTCCGCCACCGCACAGTTTGGTCACAAAATCGTCGTTCGTCAAGACGCATTGTCATCGAGGTCGGACCACTTCGGTCGCAATGCGAGTGGCCTTATCAGAATTCTTGACAATCAATCAACTCTGCACGACGCTGATCGACGCGGTCGGATGGTTCACCTCTGTTCGCCGGCCCCCACTCCTCCGGATGCACCAGCGCTTCGCACGGAAGGGCTCGTCCATGAAGAAGGTCACCGCCCTGGCTGTTCTCGCCAGCGTCGCGATCGCCCTGACCGGCTGCACCGACTCCGATGCCACCGATCCGTCCCCCGGGTCCAGCGGCGAGCTGCGCAAGGTCCGCGTGGCGGCGCTGCCCATCAGCGAGACCGCCGCGCTGTGGGGCGGCATCAAGGCGGGCATCTTCCGGGAGCAGG
Source organism: Micromonospora sp. HB375 (assembly GCF_017872985.1). Taxonomy (NCBI): domain Bacteria; kingdom Bacillati; phylum Actinomycetota; class Actinomycetes; order Micromonosporales; family Micromonosporaceae; genus Micromonospora; species Micromonospora sp. HB375. Next base: position 4,450,927 of record NZ_JAGGJO010000001.1, read on the forward strand.
GGCTCGACGTGGAAGTGGTGCCCGCACAGGGCGGGGCCCAGGCCATCCCAGCCCTGATCAACGGCGACATCGACTTCGCCATCGGTCAGCCGTTCGGCCCGTTCCGGGCCGACCTGCAGAACCTCGGCGTGGTGATCATCGGCAACTACGCGTCGTCCTACGCCGACGGTGACGACATCAACGCCGTGCTGGCGTCGGCGAAATCCGGCATCACCCGGCCGTCCCAGCTCGCCGGGCGCAAGGTGTCGGTGAACAGCCTGGGCGCCGCCGGCGACGTCACGATCATGGCGGCGGTCGAGAAGGACGGCGGCGACCCCACCAAGGTCAAGTTCGTCGAGGTGGCCTTCCCGGACGCGCCCGCCCAGCTCGCCGCCGGCAACATCGACGCCGCCTGGGTGACCGAGCCGTTCATCACCCAGATGCGCAAGCGCGGCGACGTCCTCGTGGTCGCTCCGTACCAGGCCACCGTCCCCGGACTCACCACCCTGACGACGATCACGTCGAGCAAGCTGAAGGACTCCGATGCCGCCCTGGTCGCGGACTTCTCGGCGGCGATGAAGAAGACGCTCACCTGGGCCAAGGATCCGGCCAACGAGAAGGATCTGCGCCAGGCCATCAAGGACAACCTCGAACTGCCGGAGGCGGTGGCGGACTCCGTGCGGCTCCCGTCGTTCGGGTGGGAGCTCGACCGGGCCGGCCTGGAGCAACTGGCGACGCTCGCCCAGAAGTACCGCGTACTCGACCGGCGACCCGACTTCGACCGCCTCATCCAGCAGCAGCAGTAGCCGGCCGATGCGCAAGATCCTGCTGGGCGCCGTCGGCCTGCTGGGGTTCCTCGTCGTCTGGCAACTGATCCCGGCGCTGGGGCTGGTCGACCCGGACTACCTGCCGTACCCCACCGACGTGTTCGGACGGCTGGCCCAGGAGGTCCGCGACCTGGCGTTCTGGCGTCGGGTCCGGCTCACCATGACGTCGTGGGCGATCGGTCTGACGGTGGCGACGCTCGCGGCGGTCGCGCTGGGCACCGTGGTCGGGATGGTGCCGTTCCTGCGTCGCGCGACCCACACGACAGTCGAGTTCCTGCGACCGGTGCCGTCGGTCGCGCTGATCCCGCTGGCCGTGCTGATGTTCGGCCTGCAGATGCGCGCCGCTCTCGTCATCATCGTCTACGCGGCGTTCTGGCAGGTGTTCGTGCAGGTGATCTACGGCGTCGCCGACGTCGACAGCGTCGCCCGGGACACCGCGCGGAGTTTCGGCCTCACCCGCGCCGAGCGGCTGCGCTACCTCATCCTGCCGACCGCTCTGCCGTACCTGATGACCGGCCTGCGCCTCGGCGCGGCGGTCGCGCTCATCCTGGCCGTCACCGCCGAGATGGTGATCGGCAACCCCGGCCTCGGTCGGATGATCGAGCTGTCCCGCTCCGCCGGTGACGCCGTCGGCCTGTACGGCCTCGTCGTGGTCACCGGGATGCTCGGCCTGCTGGTGAACGTCGTGTTCCGCTTCGTCGAACGCCGCTCGCTGGCCTGGCACCAGTCGGTGCTCGCGGACGAGGCGGCCCGATGACCGCCGTCGGCGCGGCAAAGGCCCGCCCTCGTGACCTGGGCGTCAGGGTCGCCGAGAACCTCCTGTTCGCGGTCGGCCTTCCGGTCCTGGCCGTGGGCCTCTGGGCGGTCTGGTCCACCCGGTCGACGAGCCGGTTCCTCGTCGGCCCCGGCACGCTCCTCGACGCGTTCCGGCAGACCTGGATCGGCCCGGCGTTCGTCGAGGACGTCCTGCCGAGCGTGTACCGGCTCCTGATCGGCCTGTTCGCGTCGATCCTGCTCGGCGTCGCCGCCGGCGTCGTCATCGGCCGGCTCCGCCCGCTACGCGAGATGCTCGAGCCGCTGCTGGAGTTCTTCCGCGCGATTCCGCCGCCGGTGCTGATCCCGGTCGCGATGCTCCTGCTCGGCATCACCGACACCATGAAGGTCGTCGTCATCACCTCCGGCGCGATCTGGCCGATCCTGCTGAACACGATCGAAGGCGTCCGGTCGACCGACAGCGTGATGCTGGAGACCGCCCGCTCGTTCCGGATCTCGCGGTGGGACCGGCTGTGGCTGCTGATCCTCCCGGCGGCGAGTCCGCGCATCATGACCGGCGTACGGCAGGCGCTCTCGGTGGCCCTGATCCTCATGGTCATCTCGGAGATGTTCGCGTCGTCGGCCGGTCTCGGCTACCGGATCGCCTACTTCCAGCGGAACTACCTCATCGCCGAGATGTGGAGCGGCATCCTCCTGCTCGGCCTCATCGGCGTCTTCCTCGCCGTGGCCTTCGGTGTCGTCGAACGCCGCGTCCTGCGCTGGTACCACGGAATGAAGGAGATCACCCGTGCCTGACGGGACCCCCCTGTTGCGGGTCGAGCACCTGCGGAAGGTCTACGCCTCCGGCCGGGGCGAGGTCGAGGCGATCGGGGATCTCAGCTTCACCATGGATCCCGGTGAGCTGCTGTGCGTCGTCGGTCCCTCCGGCTGCGGCAAGACCACGCTCCTGAAATGCCTCGCCGGACTGCTGCGGCCCACCAGCGGCCTGGTCGAGATGGAGGGCTCGCCGGTGACCGGGCCGAGCCCGGCGATGGCCGTGGTCTTCCAGGAGTACGGCCGCAGCCTCTACCCGTGGCTGACCGTCCGCGGCAACGTGGAGCTTCCGCTCCGCCACAAGAAGCTCTCCCGCGCCGAACGCGCCCGGCTGGTCGCCGACGCCCTCGACGCGGTCGGGCTGCCGCAGTCGGCGCGCAGCCACCCGTGGCAGCTCTCCGGCGGAATGCAGCAACGGGTGGCGATCGCCCGCGCCATCGCGTACCAGCCGGACGTGCTGATCATGGACGAGCCGTTCGCCGCGGTGGACGCGCAGACCCGCGCGGACCTGGAGGACCTCGTCCGCGAACTGCACCTGACCCGGGGGATCTCCACCGTCTTCGTGACGCACGACATCGACGAGTCCGTCTACCTGGGCCAGCGCGTGCTCGTCCTGTCGAACTCACCGACCCGGGTGCAGGAGGACCTGGTGATCGACCTCCCGGCGGAACGCGATCAGCTCACCACCCGGGCCCTGCCCCGGTTCACCGAACTGCGGACCCACGTCTACGAACAGATCCAGCGGGCCAAGCGCGGGCCGGTGGTCCCGTCCTCGCGGGCCCACCGGCCATAGTCGCATCGATCACCGCGGATCTATGTTCGGGGTGACGACCGATGGAGGGCGGAAGCATGATCGGAACCCTGGTGGAGAACGGTCTCACGGCGTTGGCCGCCTACGACTCCTACGGCCAGGAACAGATCGACGGGATCGTGAAGAAGGCGTCGGTGGCGGCGCTCGGCCGGCACGCCGAACTCGCGATGCTGGCGGTCGAGGAGACCGGTCGCGGCGTGTTCGAGGACAAGGCGGTGAAGAACATCTTCGCCTGCGAACACGTCACCAACCACATGGCCGACGTCCGCACGGTCGGGGTGATCGCTCAGGACGACATCACGGGCATCACCCAGATCGCCGAGCCGGTCGGCGTGGTGGCCGCGGTGACGCCCGTGACGAACCCGACCTCGACCACCATCTTCAAGGCGCTGCTGGCCCTCAAGACCCGCAACCCGGTCATCTTCGCCTTCCACCCGGCGGCGCAACGGTGCAGCCAGGAAGCGGCCCGCACGGTCCGCGACGCCGCCGTCGCCGCCGGCGCGCCGGAGCACTGCATCCAGTGGATCGACGAGCCGTCGGTGGCCGCGACGAACGAGCTGATGCGCCATCCCGACGTCTCGGTGGTCCTGGCGACAGGCGGCAACGCCATGGTCCGGGCCGCCTACTCCACCGGCAAACCGGCGCTGGGCGTCGGCGCCGGGAACGTCCCCGCGTACCTGGAGGCGTCGGCCGACGTGGCCCGCGCGGTGAACGACGTGGTGCTGTCCAAGGCGTTCGACAACGGCATGATCTGCGCCTCCGAGCAGGCCGTCATCATCGACGACGCGATCCGGCCGGCCGCCCTCGCCGAGTTCCGGCGACTGCACGCCCACATCGCGACGCCGGAGGAGAAGTCGCTGCTGGAGAAGCTGCTCTTCGGCTCCGGGAAGCTCAACCCGGACGTGGTCGGGCAGTCGGTGACCTGGATCGCCGAACACGCCGGATTCCCGGTCGACCCGGACACCTCGGTCATCCTGGTTCCGGTCGACCGGGTCGGCCCGGCCGAGCCGCTGACCCGGGAGAAGCTCTGCCCGGTGCTCGCCCTGCTGCCCGCCACCGACCACGACCAGGGATTCGAGTACGCCGAGCAGATGGTCGAGTTCGACGGCCTGGGGCACAGCGCCGTCATCCACACGCGCGACGCCGACCTGGCCGAGGCGTACGGCCGCCGGGTCAAGGCCGTCCGGATCATCTGGAACGCGCCGGCCTCGCAGGGCGGCATCGGCGACATGTACAACGCCTTCCTGCCGTCGCTGACGCTGGGCTGCGGAAGCTACGGCCACAACTCGGTGTCGCACAACGTCACAGCGGTCGACCTCATCAACATCAAGCGGGTGGCCCGGCGGACGAACAACCTGCAGTGGTTCAAGGTGCCGCCGAAGATCTACTTCGAGCCGAACGCGATCCGCTACCTCGCCGACATGCCCGGCGTCCGCCGGGTCACCGTGGTGACCGACCACACCATGACCAGACTGGGGTACGTGGACCGCGTGCTGTCCGTGCTGCACCGCCGCCGCGAGCAGGTCGCCCTGCAGATCATCGACGACGTCGAGCCGGAGCCCAGCGTACAAACGGTCGACCGGGGCGCCGAGTTGATGCGCTCGTTCCGGCCGGACACCATCGTCGCGCTCGGGGGCGGTTCGGCGATGGACGCCGCCAAGGTGATGTGGCTGCGCTACGAGCACCCCGAGGTGGTCTTCGCCGATCTGCGGGAGAAGTTCTTCGACATCCGCAAACGCGCCTTCAAGTTCCCCACCCTCGGCGCGCTGGCCCAGCTCGTCTGCGTTCCGACCACCTCCGGCACCGGAGCCGAGGTCACCCCGTTCGCGGTCATCACCGACACCGATTCCGGCAAGAAGTACCCGCTCGCCGACTACGCGCTCACCCCGAGCGTGGCGATCGTCGACCCGGTCCTGGCCGCCGACCTGCCGGCGGTGGTCACTGCGGACAGCGGCTTCGACGCGCTCACCCACGCCATCGAGTCGTACGTGTCGGTCTACGCCAACGACTTCACCGACGGTCTGGCCCTGCACGCCGTCCGGCTCATCTTCGGCAACCTCGCCCGGGCCGTGCACCAGGGCGCCGCGGACCCGGTGGCCCGCGAGAAGATGCACAACGCCGGCACGATCGCCGGCATGGCGTTCGGCAGCGCCTTCCTCGGCATCGTGCACGCCATGTCGCACACCCTGGGTGCCACGTTCCACGTCGCACACGGGCGCACCAACGCGATCCTGCTCCCGCACGTCATCAGGTACAACGGGACCGTGCCGAGCAAGCTCACCGGCTGGCCCAGGTACGAGACGTACCGGGCGCCGCAGCGCTTCGCCGACATCGCCCGTACCCTCGGGCTGCCCGCGGCCACCGACGCCGAAGCGGTCGAAGCCCTGGCCACGGCGATCGAGCGCCTGCGCGACGAGGTCGGCATCGAGCCGTCGTTCGCGGCCGTCGGGGTGGACGAGCGGGCCTTCCTCGCCGCGCTGCCGCAGCAGGCGCTGAACGCGTACGAGGACCAGTGCGCGCCGGCCAATCCGCGGATGCCGATGCTCGGCGACATGCGGGAACTGATGCGCGCCGCGTACTACGGATCGAGAGGGCCGAAGGTCCCGCGGCTTGCGGTCTGCGGCCCCCGGTGAACGAGCCCGGCTGGGCCTAACCTGGGTCCGGACATGACGAGATCAGTGAAAGGAAGCACGGTGACCGCGGTCGAATCCGAAATCCGTACGCTCGCCGAACTCGACGACACCGAACTCGCCCGTCTGGACGCGTGGTGGCGGGCGAACAACTACCTGACCATCGGGCAGATCTACCTGCAGGGCAACCCGCTGCTGCGCGAGCCGCTGTCGGCCGAGCACATCAAGCCGCGCCTGCTCGGCCACTGGGGAACCAGCCCCGGCCTGTCGCTGATCTACGCGCATGTCTCCCGGCTGATCCGGCACACCGGTCAGCAGGCGATCTACCTGGCCGGCCCGGGCCACGGCGGGCCGGCGCTGGTGGCCGCCGGCTATCTGGAGGGCACCTACAGCGAGATCTACCCGGACGTCAGCCAGGACGAGGCCGGGATGCTGCGCCTGTTCCGGCAGTTCTCCAGCCCGGGCGGCATCCCGTCGCACGTGTCGGTGACCACCCCGGGCTCCATCCACGAGGGTGGCGAGCTGGGCTACGTCCTGGTCCACGCGTTCGGCGCGGTGATGGACAACCCCGACCTGCTGGCCATCGCGGTGGTGGGCGACGGCGAGGCCGAGACCGGGCCGCTCGAGGGCTCCTGGAAGGGCGTGTCCTTCCTCAACCCCGAACGCGACGGCGCGGTCCTGCCGATCCTGCACCTCAACGACGCCAAGATCTCCGGTCCCACCGTACTCGGGCGCAAGGCCCCCGAGGAGGTACGCCACCTGCTGCGGGGCCACGGCTACGACGTCATCGAGGTCGAGGGCTCCGACCTGCCCGGCATGCACCACCGCTTCGCCGCCGCGCTCGCCGCCGCGTGGACGAGGATCCACGACATCCAGACCGCCGCCCGTGACGGTTCCTGGGACGGCACCCGCCCGACCTGGCCGCTGATCGTCCTGCGGTCGCCGAAGGGCTGGACCGGCCCGGACACCGTCGACGGGACGCCGGTCACCGGCACGTGGCGCTCGCACCAGGTGCCGCTGTCCGGCGTCAAGGACAACCCGGAGCACCTCGCGCTGCTCGAGCGCTGGCTCAGGTCGTACCGTCCGGAGGAGCTGTTCGATTCCACCGGCGCGCCGGTGGCGCTGATCCGGGACCAGGCCCCCGGCGGCGACCTGCGGATGAGCGCCAGCCCGCACGCCAACGGCGGACTGCTGACCCGGGACCTGGACCTGCCGGACTTCCGGTCGTACGCGATCGAGGTGCCCCGGCCGGCGCAGCAGCGGGCCGAGTCGACGCGCAAGCTGGGCGAGATGATCCGCGACATCTACACGCGCAACGCCGACCGGTTCCGGTTGTTCTGTCCGGACGAGACCAACAGCAACCGCCTCGGCAGCGTCTTCGACGTCTCCGACCGTGCCTTCATGGAGCGGGTGACACCGGAGGACGTGGCGATCGGCCGCGACGGCCGGGTGATGGAGGTGCTGAGCGAGCACAACTGCCACGGCTGGCTGGAAGGCTACAACCTGACCGGCCGGCACGGCATGTTCGCCACCTACGAGGCGTTCGCGATGGTCAGCGCCTCGCAGACCGTGCAGCACGGCAAGTGGTTGCAGGAGGCCAAGCACCTGCCCTGGCGGGCGAAGGTGCCGAGCCTCAACGTGCTGCTCACCTCGACGGCGTGGCGCAACGACCACAACGGCTTCTCCCACCAGGGGCCGGGCCTGATCCAGGTGGTGCTCACCCAGCGGGGCGACGTCGCCCGGGTCTACCTGCCGCCGGACGCCAACACCCTGCTGTCGGTGGCCGACCACTGCTTCCGGTCGCGGTCGTACATCAACCTGATCGTCATCGACAAGCAGCCGCAGCTGCAGTACCTGTCCATGGACGAGGCGATCGAACACTGCGCCCGCGGCGCGGGGATCTGGGAGTGGGCCGGCACCGACGACGGCACCAGCGATCCCGACATCGTCCTGGCCTGCGCCGGCGACGTCGTCACCATGGAGACGGTCGCGGCGGCACAGATCCTGCGCGAGCGGCTGCCCGGGCTCAAGGTCCGCGTGGTCAACGTGGTCAACCTGATGACCCTGGTCCGGCCCAAGGACCACCCGCACGGCATGAGCGAGACCCTGTTCACCGAGCTGTTCACCGACGACGTCGACGTGATCTTCTCCTTCCACGGCTACCCCGGCGCGATCCACCAGCTCGTCCACGGCCGCCCGGACGCGGACCGGTTCCGCGTGCGTGGCTTCATCGAGCAGGGCACGACCACCACCCCGTTCGACATGACGGTGCGCAACAAGGCGTCGCGGTACCACCTCGTGATGGACGCCATCAACAACGCCAAGCGCCTCCCACGCGGCGCCGCCGACCTCAAGGCGTGGTGCCGCAGCCAGCTCGACCGCCACGAGACGTACGTGGTGGAGCACCTGGAGGACATGCCCGAGGTGCGCGACTGGGCCCTCGGCGACTGGGCCGCGCGCGGCTGAGGCAGACGGAGACGGTGACGCCGCCCGGCGTCACCGTCTCCGTTCGCGTACGGGCGGGTCCGCCGTCAGAGGACGCGCGTACGGCGCGACCCGGACGCGAGGCCCGCGATCGGGCCGACGGCGCCCTTGCGTCCCGGTTGCCGGGGTTCCCCCACCAGGTCGACGCCCATGACGGCCGGGCTGCCGTCCGGCTCCTCGAAATCCGCGTCGGCGCACCGGACCCGTTCCAGATCCCGGCCGGTGACCACACCGACACGGGCCTCGTCGAACGTCTCGGGCAGATCGGTGACGAGCCAGACCGCGTCGCCCTCGGCGACGACCGTCACCGTCGCGGCGCCCAGCACCCACGGCTCACGCTCGCCCGCGAACGGCCGGGCGCCCGCGGCGTAGGCGTTCGCCCGGGCGTACACCGGCTGTTTCACGTCGAGGTACTTCTTCTGGTCGCTGGGCGGCTGCTCGTCCAGGCGGGCCAGGTACTCCGCGAACGACGCGGGATGGCCGTCGTATCCGGCGGTGCCGCCCAGCGGCGTCCCTCGACCCTCCGCACCCGTCGCGTAGGCCGCGCCCGGATCGCCGCCCAGGAAGAGGTTGCCCACGTACCTGTCGTCCCCACCGTAGATCACCGCGTACCCGGCGACCTGCGTGCTGTGCGGCAGGTGGTACGGGGTGGCGCGGTCCAGCACCGGCTCCAGCCGCACCGTGCCGCAGATCAGGTTGTTGACGAAGGCACCGCCCTGGCTGAACAGCTCCAACGCGGCGGGTGAGCCGAAGATGTTGTGTTCGACCAGGTAGGGACCGTGGCTGACCTCGACGAAGAGGTCCCGGCAGTTGTCGTGGTAGACGTTGCGGGAGACCCGGGTGCCCTGCGCCTGCCAGTCCAGCCAGGTGCCGAGCGAGCAGTCGTGAATCCGGTTGTGCCGGATCACCACGTCGATGGCGGCGTGCAGCTTGATGCCGGCGATCTCGTACCCGTAGAACTCGCGTTTCAGGCCGATGCGGTGGATGTGGTTGTCCTCGATGGTGGAGAACGCACACCCGAGGTGACCCACTATCGCGTTCTGGCCGCAGTCGTAGATCGTGTTGCGGCGGATCACGTGCGAGCCGATGTGCTCCCGGTCCCACCCGATCCGGCGGGCCGCGAAGACCGACTCCAGCTGGTACTGGTAGCCCGGCTTGTCGCCGCGCAGAGCGGAGAAGTTCTGCCCGGTGGAGCCCTCCTTCCCGATCGAGATCGCCGAGCACTTGGCGTCGTGGATCACGTTGTCCTCGATGACCCAGCCCTTCGCCCAGCCGGGTCCGATCAGGCCCGGCTGGTCGGCGGTCGGTGGCGCCCACGGGCTGGCGGCGTGCGCCAACTCGAAGCCACGGACGGTGATGTAGTCCAGGTGCGGCTGTTCCGGGTAGAAGACACTGCGGCGTACGTTGATCTCGACCAGTTCCGTGTTCGGGTCGGCGCCCTGGAAGTTGGCCCAGATCGTCGTCTGTTCACCGACCTCGGCGTACCAGACGAGCCGGGTCTGGTCGGGATCGCCGACCGGACGGGTCACCCCGGTCCAGTCGTCGACGACCTCGGTACGCCGGGGCGGGTCCTCGACCTCCGCGCGGCTCCCCACCTCGAAGAAGCTCAGGCCGTTCAGGTAGACCTCGCCGAGGTGCTTGGGTGGCGTGCCGGTGCGGTGGACGATCCAGTCACCTGTCACCTCCTCGGCGAACGGATTGAACGAGCCGAACAGCGCGTTGTCGACTCGTGCCCGCCACACCGTCCCGCCGAGCGGCTCCCAGCCGGTGACGCGCTCCGATCCCTTGATCACCACGTGCTCGCCGGGCGCGGCCTCGTAGGTGATGCGGCGGGAGTCGCTGAGACCGCCGTGGCGTGGCTTCACCCACTCGCGGTACTCCCCCGCGTGCACCACCACCGTGTCACCGGGCTGGGCGACGCCGGCCGCCCGGTTGATCGTCCGGAACGGCCGCTCGGCGCAGCCGTCGGCGCGATCGGAACCGCTTGTCGCCACATGGAATACGGATGCCATCCGGGGGTCCCTTCTGGAGATGTCTGTTCAGGTCCATACCGGCAGGTCGATCCGGGACGGGTGGTCGCCGCCGTGGGAGATCTCCTGCTCCGCCCGTACCGTTTTGGCCGCGGTGGCGGCCGGCTCGCCGGTGCCGGGATTGCGGGCGTAGCGCGGATGCGCTCCGGAACTGACCTGCACGGCGACGCGGTGGCCGGCGGCGAAGCGGTGGAACGCCGGCCACAGCGGCACCTCCAGCTCGACGAACCCGTCCTCGTCCGGTTGCGGGTCGGTAGTCGCGGTACCGACGCCGCCGACGCGGCGGATCCCGTCGCTCACGCTCATCGAGCGGCCGTCGGGGTGCACGTCGCAGATCCGCACGAACACGTCCGCGCTGGCCGCCGTCGAACGGAACCGGACATGGGCGGTCGGCTCCCCGGCGAGTACGAGCGCGTGCGCCAACGGTGGACTGCGGAAGACGGCCACGTCCGCGCGGCGTTCGTGGGCGCTGTTGTCGACCGGCCCCGGGGACGGGCCCATGCCGGGGCCGCCGAGCGCGGGCGTGGGCCGGTCGGGATCGTAGGTGTAGCGGGTGCTGCCCGCGCCGGGGACGGCCGGGTCGAGCAGCCCCGAGGGGTGCAGGTGCCACCGCTGCGCCACGGTGCCCGGCGGTGGCCACGCGGGCAGATCGTGCCACTGCTCCGCGCCGGTGAGGAAGGCGCGCACGGGCGCCGGCCGGGTCGTGGGCGCGCCGGCGAAGTGTTCCCTGAGGAACGCGATGGACTCGGTGAGGAACGGGCTCTGCGCGCTGCTGTGGCCCCACGGGCCGATGGTCAGCCGGGGCGGGCGGCCGGCCGCGACGAGTTGGGCGTAGTTGCGCAGCTGCCAGGGCAGGAAGATGTCGTACCAGCCGGTGGCCATGTACACGGGCGCGGTGACGTCGGGCACCGACGCGGTGTGCGACTGCCGGGTCCAGTAGTCGTCGGTGAGCTTCTCGTGGGCCAGCCAGTCCTGGTACCAGCTGATGGGGTGGCCCGCCACCGCGGTGTCGCCACCGGACAGCGGCAGCACGTCGAAGGCCGCGGCCAGCTTCCGGTCCGGCCGCCGCGCGAGCCACGCCCGGACCAGGGCGCCGCGCAGGCCCCGCAGGTCCATCCGGCGCGACCAGCCGAGCGAGCCCTCCAGCGAGAACGCGCCGTTGGTCCAGGTGATCGGGCCGAAGTCGGCCATCGTGACGTTCAGGCACAGCGCGTCCGGGGCGTTGCCGGGGTCGTCACGGCACATCCGTCCGGCCACCGCCCACTGGGTGTAGCCGAGGTAGCTCTCCCCGTACGTCGCGACGGTGCCGGCGCACCACTGCTGGCGGCGTACCCACCGGTGGGTGGCGATGCCGTCGCGCTCCTCGTCGAGCTGGGGCCGGAAACTGCCACCGGAGCCACCGGTGCCGCGGCAGCTCTGCACCAGCACCGTGAACCCCGCGCGGGCCAGCGCCGGCGCGTGGGTCAGCGAGCCGTGCCGGCCGTACGGGGAGCGGACGACGATCGTGGGCAACGGCGGTTCCACCACGCCGACCGGCTGGTAGAGGTCGGCGACCAGCTCCACGCCGTCGTCCATCGGCACGCGCAGCCCGCGCCGCACGGTGAAGGTGTACGGAAACTCCGTGGCCGCGTCGCCACGGGGGCGCCGGGACAGGAGGCGGCCGAGAACTGTCATCGCCCACTCGCGGGTTGTCCGATACGGTTCGCGACATCGACACTCGTGGAGGCGTCGTGCCCGTACGAGAAGGAGCGGAAATGGAACCGGAGCCTGCGGACGACGGCTACCGCAACCCGATCCTCCCGGGCTTCTGGCCCGATCCGAGCATCTGCCGCGCCGGTGACGACTACTACCTCGTGTGTTCGAGCTTCGAGTACGCGCCCGGTGTGCCGATCTTCCACAGTCGTGACCTGGTCAGCTGGCGGCAGATCGGCAACGTGCTGGACCGCGCCGATCAGCTCCGTCTGCCGGCCGACACGCTCGCCTCGCGGGGCATCTACGCGCCGACGATCCGCCACCACGACGGCAGGTTCTGGGTCGTCACGACGAACGTCACGCTCGACCGGCACCTGATCGTCACGGCGACCGACCCGGCCGGCCCGTGGTCGGACCCGGTCTACCTGGATCTTCCCCACGTGGACCCGTCGCTGGCGTGGGACGACGACGGCACCTGCTGGATGACGGTGTCCGGGGTCGAGTCGTACCGGATCGACCCGCGTACCGGAGAGGTCCTGGAAGGGCCGGTGCCGATGTGGTCGGGGACGGGCGGCCAGTACCCGGAGGCGCCGCATCTGTACCGGATCGGCGACTGGTGGTACCTGCTCCTCTCGGAGGGCGGCACCCACACCGGCCACGCGGTGAGTGTCGCTCGCGCCCGCTCGCCGCGCGGGCCGTTCCAGCCCGGGCCGGCCAATCCGATCCTGACGCATCGCGGCACCGACCGGCCGGTGCAGGCGACCGGGCACGCCGACATGGTCGACGCGGCCGACGGCAGCTGGTGGATGGTTCTGCTGGGGATCCGGCCGAAGGGCCAGTGGCCGCCCTACCACGTCCTGGGACGGGAGACGTTCCTGGCGCCGGTGCGCTGGGTAGACGGGTGGCCGGTGGTCGACCCGGTCTCGATCGTCACCGGCCCGGATGGGACGAGCCGGTGGGCCGAGCGGGACGACTTCGACGACGAGCGGCTCGGCCCACAGTGGATCTCTCCCCGTAGCCGGCCCGATTCGGCGTGGTCGTTGACCGACCGGCCCGGCTGGCTGACGCTGCACGCGACCGGCGACAGCCTCGACCGCAGTGGCGCCACCGTCGTCGGCCGCCGCCAGCAGCACCACGACTGCCGGGTCAGCGCCCGCATCGATCCCGGCTCCGGCCGGTCCGGCCTGACGATCAGGATCGACGAGGCCCACCACTACGACCTGGAGCTCGCCCGGGGGCAGGCCCGGGTCGTCGGCCGGGTCGGACCGTTTCGGCAGGTGTTCGGGGAGTGCGCGGTGCCCGCGGGGGCGGTGACCGTGGCGCTGGCCATCCGGACCACCGGCGTGCTGCCCCCGACGGTCACCTCGTCCGGCGACCTGGCGCGGGCGGGCCTCGTCGGCGTCACGGCGGCCGGCAGTGACACGATCAGCTTCGAGGTCGAGACCGGCGACGGCTGGTCGTGCCTGGCGGAGCTCGACGGACGCTACCTGTCCACCGAGGTCGCCTCCGGGTTCACCGGCCGGGTCATCGGCATGTACGTCACCGAGGGAAGCGCCGGTTTCGACTGGTTCGACTACCGGCCGGCCGGCTGACGGGACCGAGACGGACCTCACCCCTTGAATGCGCCTTCCATGATTCCCTGCACCAGACGGCGTCCGACGAACACGAACAGCACCAGCAGCGGAATGGTGGCCAGGAACGAGCCGGACATGGCCAGCCCCAGGTCGATGTCCCGGTTCTGCTGCAGCGCCTTGATGGCGATCTGGACGGTGTAGTTCTCCGGCGACTTCAGGACGATGAACGGCCACAGGAAATCGTTCCACGCGTAGACGAACGTGAACAGCCCCAGCACGTACGCCGCCGGGCGGACCAGCGGGAACGCGATCCGCCAGAAGATCTGCCAGGTGGTGGCGCCGTCGACACGCGCCGCGGCCATCAGCTCGTCGTCGATGGTGCTGCCGATGTGCTGACGCATCCAGAAGATGCCGAACGCGCTGACCAGACCGGGAACGATCACCGCCTGCAGGGTGTCGACCCACTCCAGCTGGGACATGATCAGGTACTGCGGCACCACCGCCAGCTGCGCCGGCACCGTCATAGTCAGCACGACGATGAGGAACAGCGTGTTGCGGCCGGGGAAGGACAGCTTGGCGAAGGCGAACCCGGCCAGCGCGCAGAGCACCGCCTGGCCCACGGCGATCGTGCCGGCGACGATGACGCTGTTGAGCAGGGACTGCACGAACGGCACGATGGTGAAGACCAGCTCCGCCAGGTGCAGGAAGTTGCCGCCGGGTGTGATCGTCGGCGGGAGGGTCGTCGCGGTGGCGGAGTCCGTCGTCGCCACCACGAACATCCAGTAGAGCGGGAAGACGCTGGCGAGCGCCACGAGCGTGAGCAGCGCGTACACCGCGATCGAGACGCGGTTGGCCGAGCGCCGCCGGGTCCGTACGGGCGCGGCGGTCGAGGGTGCGGGCTTCATGGGCGCTCCGAGCGGACGCGGGTGGCCAGCAGATAGTTGAGTCCGGAGAAGGCGACCACGATGACGAAGAGCGCGACGCCGACCGCCGCGCCGTAGCCGAAGTGGAACTGCCCGAAGGACTGCTCGTAGAGGTAGAGGGTGACGGTCTGGCACTGCCGTGCCGCCCCGCACGTGAGCCCGCCCACCGGGTTGGCCAGCAGCGGCTCGGTGAAGACCTGCAACCCGCCGATGGTCGACGTCACGACGGTGAACGCGATGATCGGCCGCAACGACGGGATGCTGATGTGCAGGAACTGTTTCCAGCCGTTCGCGCCGTCGGCGGCGGCGGCCTCGTACAGCTCCCGGGGTACCGACTGCAGCGCGGCGAGGTACAGCAGCGTGTTGTACCCGGTCCAGCGCCAGGCGATCATCGTGGCGATCATGACGTGGCTGCCCCAGAGCGAGGCTGTGAAGTCGATGTGGTCGAAGCCCAGCAGCCCGAGGAACCAGTTGATCATGCCGTAGTCGCGGTCGAACATCTGCGCGAAGACGATGGTCGTGGCCGCGACCGAGGTGACGTAGGGGACGAGCACCGACATCCGGAACAACGCGGCCAGCCGCAGCCGCGCGTGGTTGAGCAGATGCGCCAGGCCGAGCGCCAGGAGCAACTGCGGCACCGTCGACATCACCCAGATGCTGAACGTGTTCCGCAACGCGCCCCAGAAGCGCGGGTCGTGCAGAAGTTCGGTGAAGTTGTCCAGCCCCACGAAACGGTGCTCACCGATGGGATCCCAGTCGAACAGGGAGATGTAGAAGGTGAACAGCAGCGGGAAGAGACCGAAGATCAGGAAGAGCACGAAGAACGGCGCGATGTACGCGTACGGCGCCAGGAACTCCCGTACGCCCTGCTGGATCCGCCGTCTGCGATGGGGCCGCCGGAGGTCCGGCGGGGCCGTGGCCGGGCTGAGCATGGTGGTCAAAGCGTCACCTCCGCGATGGGCGGCAGCCGGGCGTCACCCGGCTGCCGCACGTCAGCCCTCGGTCATTCGCGTACGGCGTTCTTGACGTTTGTCAGCGCGGTGTCCCAGGCCTTCGCCGGGCTCACCTTGCCCTGTTCGACGCTGGTGAGCGTGTTGAGGAACTCGGTGCCGATCGGGCCGTCCTGCGGGCCGAAGTAGAAGGGCTTGATCCCCAGCACCGACTGGGTGTAGATCTTGCCGATCGGCGCGTTGCTGAAGAACGGGTCGGTCTTTCCGACCAGCTGCGGGTCCGTGTAGACCGACGGCGTGGTGGGCAGCGACCCCTGCA
Source organism: Micromonospora sp. HB375 (assembly GCF_017872985.1). Lineage (NCBI taxonomy): Bacteria > Bacillati > Actinomycetota > Actinomycetes > Micromonosporales > Micromonosporaceae > Micromonospora > Micromonospora sp. HB375. The sequence goes on from NZ_JAGGJO010000001.1 coordinate 4,466,733, forward strand.
TCAGGAAGTGCTCGAGCTGACCCTTCGGCGACTGCATCTCGGAGATGTAGTTCCACGCCGCTTTCGCGTTCTTGGCGCGCTTGGGGATGGCGAGGAAGCTGCCGCCCCAGTTCCCCGAACCCCCGGGAATGGTGGCGATGTCCCACTTGCCGTTCGTCTCGGGGGCGTTCGTCTTCATCTGGCTGAGCATCCAGGACGGTGAGCACACCACCGCGTAGTCGCCCTTCTTCATGGCCGCGGTCCAGCCGGAGGAGAACGACCCCTGCTTGGCGGAGATGCCCGCCTCGAAGGCCTTCAGCGTCACGTCGAACGCCGCCTTGACCTGCTCGTTGTCGTAGTCGAGCTTGCGGTCGGCGCTGTAGTAGCGCTGGCTGCCCTGGTTGACCGCCTGGAAGAAGACGCTGGTCGGCGTGTTGTCCACGAACGGTTTCCCGGTCTTCTGGACGTACTGCTTACCGACGTTGATGAACTCGTCCCACGTGGGCCAGAGCTTGGCGACCTCGTCCCGGTCGGTGGGCAGGCCGGCCGCCTTGAACAGATCGGTACGGTAGGCGACCGCCAGCCCGCCGACGTCGGTCGGCACCCCGATGATCTTGTTGTCCTTGGTCGTCGCCTGCGACATCACCCAGTCGAGGTAGTTCCCCTTGATGTCGCCGGCGCCCAGCGTGGTGAGGTCGACGAAGTTGTCCGGCGACTGCATGAACTTCGGCAGGTCGTCGGCCTGGATGAGCACCAGGTCGGGCACCTTGCCACCGGCCAGCGCGGCGGTGAGCGCCTGCGCGGTCTCGGTGGTGCTGCCGACCTCGGTGAGCTTGATGCGCACATCGGGGTGCGCCTTGGTATAGACGTCGACGTCGGCCTTCTGGTTGATGTTGGCAAACGACCAGAACTCGAAGGTCTTCGAGTCGGATTCGCCGTCTGATCCGCCACATCCGCCGAGGAGGAGCGCGGCGGTGGCGATGATGGCTACGGTGCTCCGGACGCGTTTCAACGGCCCTCCATGCGGTAATCGTGCGCGGCGGTGGTCGGGTGACCGCGGCGAATCAGCGCGACGGTCCCTCCGGCGGTGGGCACCGCAGGCGAGGTCGTCGTCTCCGAAACTTATCGAGATATTTACATGCCAGGATTGTGTGCGCTGAGGCTACTAAGTGCCCCGCCATCCGTCAACGACCCCGCTGCCTGCGGTAGCACCGGGCAAGAGGCAGACGTTCCGACCGGCACAGCACCGAAAATTATCGGACCGAGCAGCGCGCCACTGGGCGAACTCGATCGACCGAGGTCACTGGCGATTACTGGCCCCAGGCGCCGGAGTGAGGAGAGGAACGCAGGCGTCACCGGACCGCTGTCGTCACGCGGCCGTGCGCGGAGCCGTGTGTCCGGCGGTCAGGCGAGGTCGAGCGCCACCGTGACGTACGCGTGCGGCGGCAGTTCGACCTCCAGGCCACGCGGGTGGTCCGTGACCCCGGCGTGCTCGCGGGGCGCGACGCCCGTGGTCGACGGCGTGTTGTGCGCGTCGAGCGCGTCGGCGGTCAGGACGGTGGCACGGTGGGAGGTGACGTCCCGACCGCGCAGGTCGAGGACGACGGTCACCGGACGCCGCGCGTCGAGGTTCGACAGCGAGACCAGCGCCGTGTCGCCGCGCGTCGAGGCGGACGCGGAGAGCGTCGCCAGGTGATCCCCCGCGACCTCGCGCACCGGGACCTCGCCCTTGACAGTCACCGCGAGCGACGCCGCGTCGTGGTGGGCCCGGTTCATCGCGAACACGTGGTACGAGGGCGTGAGCACGAGCGCGCCCGTCTCCGGGTCGGTGAGAATCATGGCCTGGAGCACGTTCACCGTCTGCGCGATGTTCGCCATCACGACGCGCGCCGCGTGGCGGTGGAACGTGTCGAGGTGCACCGCGGCCACCAGCGCGTCGCGCAGCGTGTTCTGCTGGTAGAGGAAGCCGGGGTTGGTGCCCGGCTCCACGTCCCACCAGGTGCCCCACTCGTCCACGACGAGGCCGACCTTGCGCTGCGGGTCCCAGCGGTCCATGACCGCCTCGTGGCGTGAGACCAGCTCCTCGATCCGGGTCGCGTTCCGCAGCGCGAGGTACCACTCCTCCTCGTCGAAGCCGGTCGCCGCGCCCTTCGACGACCAGCCTCGGGTCATCGTGTAGTAGTGCAGCGAGACGGCCTGGAACGGCCAGGCGCGGGAGTCCGGCGCTGCCAGGTCGTCGAAGGAGCGCATCAACGTCTCGGTCCAGTGGTAGTCGTCGCTGTTCGCGCCCGCGGCGATCCGGTAGACGGTGTTGTCGCCGTGGTCGCGGACGTAGGTGGCGTACTGGCGGGCCAGCGAGGCGAACTGCTCGACGCGCAGGTTGCCGCCGCAGCCCCACGCCTCGTTGCCCAGTCCCCAGAACGGGACCCGCCAGGGCTCGTCGCGCCCGTTCTCCCGCCGCAGGGCGGCCATCGGAGAGTCGTCGCCGCGGGTCAGGTACTCGACCCACTCGGACATCTCCCGCACGCTGCCCGAGCCGACGTTGCCGGAGACGTACGGATCCGCGCCCAGCAGCTCGCACAGCGCCATGAACTCGTGCGTGCCGAAGGAGTTGTCCTCGACCACGTCGCCCCAGTGCGAGTTGACCATGCGGGGCCGCAGCTCGCGCGGGCCGATCCCGTCGCGCCAGTGGTAGTCGTCGGCGAAGCAGCCGCCCGGCCAGCGCAGGTTCGGGATGCCGATGCGGCGCAGCGCCTCCACCACGTCGAGGCGGATCCCGCCCTCGTTCGGGGTCGCGGAGCCCTCCCCCACCCAGAAGCCGCCGTAGACGCAGCGTCCCAGGTGCTCCGCGAAGTGGCCGTAGACGTGGCGGGAGATGGTGGGGCCGGTCAGGTCGAGGTCAATGACGGCGGTGACGGTGGAGGCGGTCATGGTCGTCCTTGGTGGAAGCGGCCTGCGGGATGCGGCGTCGGCAACGATACAGCCATCGGCGATCATGTCGATCCCCCAGCCGCGGCCAACCCGCCCTTCTTGACCGCCCACCTGCTGCTTTACTACGGTACTAGTAAAGCAGCGAAGGGCTACCAGTGTTCGTCTTCCGGCTCGACACCCACTCCGGCGTGCCGCCGTACCTGCAACTCGTCCAGCAGGTTCGCCAGGCGGTGCTGCTGGGCTTCCTCCAACCCGGCGACCGCCTCCCGCTCATCCGCGAGGTGGTCGAGGACCTGGCCATCAACCCGAACACCGTGGCCAAGGCGTACCGGCAGATGGAGCAGGAGAACCTGGTCACCGGCCGGCCCGGCCAGGGCACGTTCGTCACCGAGCAGCAGTCGGCCGCGATGTCGCCGTCGACGTACACGTCGCTGCGCCGCGGCCTGGCGACGTGGCTGCGCCGCGCCTACGAGGCCGGCCTCGACGAGCAGGCGGTCGACGCGCTCTTCACCTCCGTCCACCAGCAGACGAGAAACGAGGACGTGGCGTGACAGACACCGAGATCGCGCTGCGCACCGACGGCGTGGGCAAGCGGTACCGGAAGGGCTGGGCGCTGCGCGACTGCACCCTGACCCTGCCGGCGGGCGGCGTGATCGCCCTGGTCGGGCCGAACGGCGCGGGCAAGACCACGCTGCTGCGCCTGATCGTCGGGCTGCTGGCGCCGAGCACCGGCACCGTCGAGGTCCTCGGCCACGACGTCACCGCCAGCACCCCGCAGACCCTGTCCCGGATCGGGTTCCTGGCCCAGGACCACCCGCTGTACAAGCGCTTCACCGTCGCCGAGATGCTCCGCTTCGGCCGGGCCTGCAACCTCCGCTTCGACCAGGGGCTGGCCGAGCGCCGGCTGGCGAAGCTGGGCATCCCGCTGGACCGCCGGGCCGGCTCGCTCTCCGGCGGGCAGCAGGCCCAGGTCGCGTTGGCCCTGGCCCTGGCGAAACGGCCGGACCTGCTCGTCCTCGACGAGCCGGTGGCCAGCCTCGACCCGCTGGCCCGGCGCGAATTCCTGCAGGTCCTCATGGGCGCGGTGGCCGACGGCGGGGTGACGGTCCTGTTCTCCTCCCACGTCGTGCACGAGCTGGAACGTGTCTGCGACCACCTGGTCGTGCTCAACCACGGCCGGGTCACGCTCACCGGTGACATCGACACCCTCCTCGCCGAGCACCGGCTGCTCGTCGGCCCGCGCACGGCCACCGACCTCGACCGGGCCGGCGCCGTCGTGGAGGCCGTCCACGGCGACCGGCACACCACCCTGCTGGTACGCGACGGCGGCATCCCGGCCGCCCCGGGCTGGCAGGCCCAGCCGGTCGGGCTGGAGGACCTGGTGCTGGCGTACCTGCGCCGGCCGTCCGAGCCGGGCGCCGCGGTCCCGTCGGAGGTGGCGGCATGACGTGGTTGATCTGGCGCCAGCACCGCACCGAGGTCTGCGTCCTCGGTCTGCTCCTCGGCGTGTTCGGCATCGCCCTGCTGGTGCTCGGGACGCAGGCCCACGACCTGTTCCCCGGCGGCCCCGCCCGGTGCGCGGGAACAGCAGGCGCCGGCGAGACGTGCACGGCCGCCTTCCGCCGGCTCGACGAGGAGTACGGATACGTCGAGAACCTCCTCGCGGCCTTCTACCTGGTGCCCGTCGTCATCGGCGCGTTCCTCGGCGCGCCGCTGCTCGCCCGCGAACTGGAGGACGGCACCTGGCAGCTCGCCTGGACCCAGGCCGTGCCGCGGATGCGCTGGCTGGTGGCCAAGCTCGCCGCGCTGGCCGGCGTCACAGTCGCGCTCACCGGCATGTTCACCGCCGTGCTCACCTGGTTCCGTCAGCCGTTCGACGCCTGGGAAGGGCGGTTCCAGTACGACGCCTTCGACCTGGAAGGGCTCGTTCCGCTGGCGTACGCGCTGTTCGCGTTCGGCGTCGCCACCGCCGCGGGGGCGATCCTGCGGCGCAGCCTGCCCGCGTTCGGCGTCGCGTTCGGGGCGTTCCTCGCCGCCCGGATGTCGGTGGCGCTTCTGGCCCGTCCCGCGTACGCCACGCCGCTCACCACCATGGAGCCGGTCCCCGCCGGCGGCACGAAGGGTCAGGCCGGAGCCGGCGTCGCCGACTGGGTGATCGAACGCGGCTACGCGGACGCCGCCGGGCGCAGGCTGAGCTCGACGGAGTACTACGAACTGGAGGACGCGGCCAACCAGGCCGGCACGAACCTCAGCCAGTTCCTGCACGAACGCGGCATCCAGCGGTTCGGGGTCTACCACCCGGCCGACCGGTTCTGGACGTTCCAGCTCATCGAGGCGGCGGTGTTCGTCGCGGTCGCGGCGATCCTGATCGGCGTGGTGGTGTGGCGGGTACGCCGCCGGGTGATCTAGCGCCCTGCATCGGACATCCAGTAAGTCCGTCAGCCGGCTGCCGTCCCGGCGGAACGCATCACCGCATCCAGCCAGCGCAGCTGCCGCCGGACGTGGACGGCCTCCCCGCCCTCGTGGCCGTTGAACGGGTACGTGTGCATCTCCCGTAGCGGCGCCGCCGATCCGCTCGCGGCGGCGTACTGGTTGTAGGCGGCGAAGCCGGTGCTCGGTGGGCAGACCTCGTCGCGCAGACCGATCCCGAAGTGCGCCGGGGCGGTGGCGCGCCGGGCGAAGGTGACGCCGTCGACGTAGGACAGCGTGCGCCGGACCGGCTCCTCGGCCTCGCGGTGCACCGCGAGGTAGCGGGCGATCTCGCCGTAGGGGGACGCCTCGGTCACTTCGATGGCGCGCTGGATGTCGCACAGGAACGGGGCGGTGACCAGGAGCGCGGCGAGGCCGTCGGCGAGGCCCGCCGCCGCGAGCGCGAGTCCACCACCTTGGCTGTTGCCCACCGCGGCGACGCGGGCCGGGTCCACCCCGGGCAGTACGCGGACGGCGTCGATCGCGCGGACCGCGTCGGTGATCAGGCGGCGGTAGTGGTAGTCGTCCGGGGACAGGATCCCCCTCGTGGCGGGGCTGGGCCCGCCGGGAGCGTCGTGCGGGTCCGGGGTGTCACCGCGGCTGTACAGGCCGGCCTGTCCCCGGTTGTCCACCAGCAGGTGGGCGTAGCCCGCCACCGGCCAGGTGAGCCGCTCCCCCGGCAGGCCCCGGCCGCGCCCGTAGCCGGGGTACTCCACCACTGCCGGCAGCGGCGTGGCTACGCCCGCGGGACGGGTGTACCAGGCCCGCACCGGTTCGCCGGCGAACCCGGCGAACGTCACGTCCCACACGTCGAGCAGCCGCAGGTCGGTGGGTTCGGGGCGGACGTCGACGAGCACCGGGCTGGCCGCGGCGGCGGTGAGGGTGGCCCGCCAGAACCGGTCGAAGTCGGCGGGCTCGACGACAGCCGGCGTGTAGCGGCGGAGCTGGCCGAGGGAGATATCAATCGACGCTCTTGACACGAAGATAACGATACCCATAAATTTCCGAAAGGCTTACGACGTATTACCGGAAACGTTCCGGCCGACGGTCAGGGGGAGGACGAGCTTGGCAGCCCCGACCCCGCGCAGTCGCCGTACGCCCTGGCGGCGGGCCCTGCGCCGGGATTGGCAGCTCTACTCGCTCGCAGTCCTGCCGCTGCTGTTCTTCCTGACGTTCCGCTACCTGCCGATGCTCGGCAACGTGATCGCGTTCCGGCGCTTCCAGCCGGGCGGCAGCCTCTTCGGCGAGTACTGGACCGGGCTGCGGTACTTCCGGTTGTTCTTCACCGACCCGACCTTCTGGAGCGTGTTCACAAACACGCTGGTGCTGGGCGCGCTGACGCTGGTGTTCTGCTTCCCGCTGCCGATCGTGCTCGCGCTGCTGCTCAACGAGGTGCGCAACCGCGCGCTCAAGCGGTTCGTCCAGTCGGTGTCCTACCTGCCGCACTTCCTGTCGATAGTGATCGTGGCCGCCATGGTCCTCCAGTTGCTGTCGGTGGACGGCACGGTGAACCAGATGGTGCGCGCCGTGGGCGGCGAGCCGGTCGCGTTCATGCAGCAGGCCGGATGGTTCCGGACGATCTACGTCTCCTCCGAGGTCTGGCAGACCGTCGGCTGGGGCACCATCCTCTACCTCGCCGCGCTCACCACCGTCGACGGCGACCTGTACGAGGCGGCCCGCATCGACGGCGCCAACAGGTGGCGGCAGACCTGGCACGTGACGCTGCCGGGGATCCGGCCGACGATGGTGACGCTGCTGATCCTCAACATCGGCACCTTCATGGCCGTCGGCTTCGAAAAGATCCTGCTGCTGTACAACCCGCTCACCTACCCGACGGCGGACGTGATCTCGACCTACCTGTACCGGGTGGGCATCGTCTCCGGGAACCTCAGCTACGCCGCAGCCATCGGCCTGTTCGAGTCCTTGATCGGGCTGACGCTGGTGCTGTCGGCGAACGCGATCTCCCGGCGCACGGTGGGGACGAGCCTGTGGTGAGCACGCAGGCCCGCGCCCAGGCCCGTACACGGAAACCGGCGGCCCGGCCGCGTGGCCCCCGGCCCACCCGCGGCTACCGGGTCTTCCAGGTGGTGAACGCCCTCGTGCTGACCGGCGTCGTGGTGGTGACCCTGTATCCGTTCCTCACCATCGTGTCCCGCTCGCTCAGCGACAACGCGTACATCGTCGCGGGCGAGGTGAACCTCGTGCCGCGCGGGTTCAACCTGACCGCGTACCGGGTGGTGACGTCGGACCCGACGTTCTGGGTCAGCTACCGCAACACCGTCTTCTACACGGTGGTCGCCACGCTCGTCTCCGTCGTGCTGACCACCTGCTATGCCTACGTGCTGTCGAAGAAACACCTGCGGGGCCGGACCGCGCTGGTCGGGATCGCCGTGTTCACCATGTTCTTCACCGGCGGCCTGATCCCCAACTACGTCCTGGTCACCAGCCTCGGGCTGAAGAATACGGTGTGGGCGATCGCCCTGCCCAACGCGATAAACGTGTTCAACCTGCTGGTGATGAAGGCGTTCTTCGAGAGCCTGCCGGTCGAGCTGGAGGAGGCGGCCGCCGTCGACGGGCTGAACACGTACGGCACGCTGCTGCGGATCGTCCTGCCGCTGTCGAAGGCGATGGTCGCCACGATGGTGCTGTTCTACGCCGTCTCGTTCTGGAACTCGTGGTTCGCCGCGTTCCTCTACATGGACCGGCAGGACCTGCTCCCGGTGACGGTCTATCTGCGCAACCTCATCGCGGGCGCGACCGACGCCACGCAGACCGGCGGCGGCCTCGGCAGCGCCGGCGACGTCGTCCAGTCCGCCGCCACCATCCAGTCCGTGACGATCGTGCTGACGATCCTGCCGATCCTCGCGGTCTATCCCTTCATCCAGCGCTATTTCGTCTCCGGAATCATGCTCGGCGCCGTGAAGGGATAGCCGCCGCCCGCACCACCACCCCACCACCGGAAGGAAGAACCCATGGCCCAGCTGTCCCGGCGCCAGGTACTGCTCGCCAGCGGCGCGGCCGCCGTCGTCGCCCTGGCAGGTTGCGGCGACGACACCCCGGACAAGAAGGACCTCGACCGCAACCGTACGGGCGCGATGGACAAGTACGGCATCGGCGACCAGTTCAAGGCCACCGAGCCGGTCACGTTCTCGATCCTCTACAACAACCACCCGAACTACCCGCTCAAGCCGGAGTGGCTGTTCTGGACCGAGCTGGCCGGGCGGACGAACGTCAAGCTGGACCCGGTCGCCGTGCCGCTGAGCGACTACGAGCAGAAGCGCAGCGTGCTGGTCGGCTCCGGTGACGCCCCGATGATCATCCCGAAGACCTACCACCCGCAGGAGAACTCGTACGTCTCCTCCGGCGCCATCCTGCCGGTCAGCGACTACCTCGACCTGATGCCGCACTTCAAGGACAAGATCGAGAAGTGGAAGCTCCAGCCGGAGATGGACACGCTCCGGCAGGAGGACGGCAAGTTCTACCTGCTGCCCGGCCTGCACGAGAAGCCCTGGCAGGACTACACGCTCGCGGTCCGCACCGACGTGCTGGAGCAGCTGAAGATCCCGTCCCCGACCACCTGGGACGAGGTGTACGCCATGCTCAAGGCGATGAAGGCGGCCCACCCGGACGTCATCCCGTTCTCCGACCGGTTCGGCAAGCCCAACCCGGCCGGCAACCTGCTGAACATGCTGGCCCTCGCGCACGGCCTGCCCGGCGCCGGCTGGAACTACCAGCCGACGAGCTGGGACTCCGGGGCCGGGAAGTACGTCTTCACCGGCGCCTCGGACGGCTACCGGCAGGTGGTGGAGTATCTCCACAAGCTGGTCGCCGAGGGGCTGCTCGACCCGGAGACGTTCACCCAGACCGACGACCAGGCCCGGCAGAAGCTCGCCAGCGGCAAGTCCTTCGTGATCAGCACGAACGCGCAGACCCTGGTGAACGACTACCGCCCGGACATCGCGAAGATCAACCCGAACGCCCGGCTCGGCAAGATCCTCTTCCCGGTCGGGCCGGCCGGAGCGGTCAACCCGGCGAGCCGGCTGGAGAACGGCGTGATGATCTCCAGCAAGGCGCGCGACGGCAAGAACTTCGTGGCCATGATGCAGTTCGTCGACTGGCTTTGGTACTCCGACGCCGGCCAGGAGTTCGCCAAGTGGGGCGTCGAGGGAACCACGTACACCAAGGACGGCTCGGGCAAGCGCACCCTCGCCCCGGACGTCAACGTCATCGGCCTCAACCCCAAGGGCACCAAGCACCTGCAGAAGGACTTCGGCTTCTACAACGGCGTCTTCGCCTACGGGGGCAAGCTCGACCTGGTGCAGTCGTTCTTCTCGCCCGAGGAACTGGAGTTCCAGAAGGAGATGAACGCCCGCAAGGCCGCGCCCTGGGTGACTCCGCCACCGGCGCCGCTCAGCGACTCCGAGCGGGAGCAGACGACGCTGTGGGCGACCGCGCTGAAGGACCACGTCACCCAGAACACGCTGAAGTTCGCCCTCGGCCAGCGGCCGCTGAGCGAGTGGGACGCCTACGTCTCGGAGCTGAAGGGCAAGAACGCGCAGGCCTACATCGACCTGGTCAACAAGGCGTACGACCGGTACCGCAAGAACCACGGATGACGCGGCTCCTCGTCCCCGACCGGCCTGCCGGCCGGCTGACCGACGCCTGGCGTACCTGCGTGGGCACCGGCCGGTTCGACCTGGCTCTGCGACGTGACTATCAGGACTCGCTGGCGCTGGTGCAGCAGGACATCGGCTTCCGGCACATCCGCGGCCACGGGCTGCTCAGCGACGGCGTCGGCGTGCACCGCCCGTACGAATACCGGGGCGAGCGCCGGGTGCGGCACGCCTTCACCTACGTGGACCAGGCCGTCGACGCATACCTCGCGCTGGGCATCCGGCCCTTCGTGGAGCTGGGGTTCATGCCCTCGGCGCTCGCCTCCGGCGACCAGACCGTGTTCTGGTGGCGGGGAAACGTGACGCCTCCGGAGTCGTACACCGAATGGGGTGACCTGGTGCGCGCGACGGTGGCCCACCTGGTCGACAGGTACGGCCTCGACGAGGTGCGCGGCTGGCCGATCGAGGTGTGGAACGAGCCCAACCTGCCGGCGTTCTGGCAGGGCGCCGACCAGGACGCCTACCACCGCCTGTACGAGGTCTCGGCGCACGCCGTCAAGGACGTCGACGCGGCGCTCCAGGTCGGCGGCCCGGCCCTGTCCCCCGGCGCCGACGAGTGGCTGAAGCCGTTCGCCGAGTTCGTCACCGACCGCGACGTGCCTGTCGACTTCGTCAGCCGGCACGCCTACACCTCCGGCCCGGCGCGGCACCTGCCGTTCGGCACCCGGCAGACCCTGGCTCCGGCCACGGAGCTGCTGGAACAGTTCGCCGCGCCCCGCCGGCACCTGGCCGGCACCGCGCTGGCCGACCACCCGGTGCACATCACCGAGTTCAACTCCTCCTACCGGCCGGACAACCCGATCCACGACACGGCCTTCCACGCCGCCTACCTCGCTCCGGTGCTGGCCGGCGGCGGGGATCTGGTCGACTCCTTCTCCTACTGGACCTTCAGCGACGTGTTCGAGGAGGAGGGGGTGCCGACCGCGCCGCTGCACGGCGGCTTCGGCCTGCTCACCCACCGGCAGATCAAGAAACCCACCTACCATCTGTACGCGTTCATGGCCCGGCTCGGCGACGAGGTGCTCGCGCGCGGGCCGGACCATCTCGTCACCCGGCACCCCGACGGCCGGGTCGCGGTCCTGGCCTGGGCCCCGGTGGACGTCACCGGCCGCGAGCCGGTACCCGAGCGGCACACCCTGTCGCTGTCCGTTCCGATCGGCCCGCCGGGCACCGCGTCGGCGTTCCTGCTCCGCTCGGCAGTGAGTGAGGACGCCGGCAACGCCTTCGCGGCCTGGCGGGAGATGGGCAGCCCGCACTCACCCCGGCCACGGCAGCTCGACGCGTTGCGGGAGGCCGCCGAGCCGGCCCGTACCCATCGGGCACTGCCGGTCGCGGGCGGGCGGGCGGACCTCGACCTCGTCCTCGCCCGGCACGAGGTGACTCTCGCCGAGCTGACCCCGGTAGTGGACGAGACGCCGCCGTGGTGGGACGACAGGTTGCTCGACCCGCACGAGGACCGACGGTGACCGGCGCGACCGGCGGGCTGCGGGAGTTCGGCGACGGGCCGTTGTCGCGGGCCGCCGCGACGGTCCACACCCTGCTCGTGGTCGAACTGCTGCTCCTGGTGAGCACGCTGCCCGGTCTGGCCGTGCTCGTGCTGCTCGACCGCGACAGCAGCAACCTTCCGCTGGTAGCCGCCGCCGCGCTGCCGGTCGGTCCGGCCGTCTCGGCCGCGCTGCACACGCTGCGGCACCAGCGCCCCGACCTGACCGATCTCCGTCCCGCCGCCGCGTTCCGCCGGGCCTACCGGGCCAACCTGGCGGGCGTGCTGCGCGTCTGGGCGCCGACGCTGCTGTGGCTCGCAGTCATCGCGGTCAACCTGGCGAACCTGCCCGCCGCCGCCGTCCCCGGCTGGTGGGCCGTGCCGCTCGTCGTGGTCGGGGCGGGGGTGATCCTGGTCGGGGTCAACGCGCTGGTGATCGTCTCGCTGTTCACCTTCCGCACCCGCGACGTGCTCCGGCTCGCCGTCTACTACGTGGCGCGCAAGCCCGGCGTCACGTTCGGCAACGTCGCGCTGCTGGTCGCCGCCGCCGGCGTCACCGCGGTGTTCTCCGAGGCGGTGCTCGCCCTGCTCGCAGCGCTCCTGGTGCTGGCGCTGCTGCGGATCGGTGCTCCCATGATCGACGACATCCGGGCGGAGTTCACCGCGTGAGCGTCCCGGTCACCGGCCGCTTGTCGGCCGACAGCGGCGAGTCGGCCTGGCATGCCGCCTGGCTACCGACTGCGGCGTTCCGTGAGCTCGGTTCCCGGCCGGTGCTGGTGCACGGCGACGGTCTCCTGGTCGACACCGTCCTCGACGAGGTGAGCCGGGCCTGCGCCCGGTACGGCGGACGGCTCTGGCACGGGCCACCGTGGCCTGTCGACGCCGACCTGGTGCTGGCCCTGCGCGGCACCGGCCCGGTGCCGAACGCGGCGGCGGAGGCGGCCCGGCTCGGTGCGACACCGGCGGTGAACGGCACCGGCGACGGCGCCCTCGGCGACGAGGGATACCTGCTGACGCGGGCGAGCGGCGTGACTGTGGTCCTGGCCGACGCGCCGGCCGGCCTGCTGTACGGGATGTTCCACGTGGTCCGGCTCGGCGCGGCGGCCTTCGACGACGGCCTTCCGGCGAGTCGGCACCGGCCGGCGCTGGACCGGCGGATGCTCGACCACTGGGACAACGTGGCCGTGCACCCGGTGTCGGGCCAGGTCGAGCGGGGCTACGCCGGCGGCTCCCTGTTCTGGCGCGACGGCGCCGCCCGGCGCGAGCCCGCCCGGCTCCGCGACTACGCCCGCCTGCTCGCCGCCTGCGGCGTCAACGCGATCTGCGTGAACAACGTCAACGTGCACGACACCGAGGCGCTGCTGCTGACCGACCGGCTCGGCGACGTCGCGGAGATCGCCGAGGGGTTCCGCCCGTACGGCATCCGGGTGCATCTGGCGGTGACCTTCGCCGCCCCGGTGGTCCTCGGCGGCCTGCCCACCGCCGATCCGCTGGACGAGCGGGTACGGGACTGGTGGGCCGCCGCCACCCGGCGGGTGTACCGGCGGATTCCCGACTTCGGCGGCTATCTGGTGAAGGCCGACTCCGAGGGCCGGCCCGGCCCCTTCGCGTACGGGCGCGACCACGCCGACGGCGCGAACCTGCTCGCCGAGGCGCTCGCACCGCACGGCGGCGTGGTGCGCTGGCGGGCGTTCGTCTACGACCACCACCAGGACTGGCGGGACCGGTCGACCGACCGCGCCCGGGCCGCCCACGACCACTTCGCGCCGCTGGACGGACGATTCGCCGACAACGTGATCGTCCAGGTGAAGTTCGGCCCGATCGACTTCCAGCCACGCGAACCGGTGTCCCCGGTGCTCGCCGCGATGCCTGCTACCCGGCTGGCGGTGGAGGTGCAGGCGACGCAGGAGTACACCGGCCAGCAGCGGCACGTCTGCTACCTCGGCCCCTGGTGGAGCGAGGTGCTGCGGTTCCGGCCCCGGGGCGCGGCCGGCGACACGATCGCCGACATTGCGGCCGGACGGGCGGGCGCCGGTGGCGGCCTGGTCGCCGTGTCCAACGTGGGCGACGACCCGTTCTGGACCGGGCACCCGCTGGCTCAGGCGAACCTGTACGCCTTCGGCCGGCTCGCCTGGGATCCGCTGCTGGATCCCGGCGCGATCCTCGACGAGTGGATCGACCTGACGTGGCTGCCGGTGACCTCCGGCGACCCGGAAGCGCTGCGGCGCACGATGCACGCGATCATGGACGATTCCTGGCGCACCTACGAGCGCTACACCGCCCCGCTCGGCGTCGGGTTCATGGTGCGGCCCGGCCACCACTACGGCCCGGACGTGGACGGCTACGAGTACACAGCGTGGGGCACCTACCACTTCGCCGACCGCGACGGCGTCGGGGTGGACCGGACCCGGGCGACCGGGACCGGCTTCACCGGTCAGTACCCGCCGCCGTGGTCCGAGGTGTACGAGTCCCGTGAACGCTGCCCCGACGAACTGCTGCTGTTCTTCCATCACGTGCCGTACCGGCACGTGCTGCACAGCGGCCGTACCGTGATCCAGCACATCTACGACACGCACTTCGCCGGGGTCGAGGAGGTGATGGCGATGCGGGAGCGGTGGCGGCTCGTCGCCGGGGCGGTCGACCCGGCCGTCCACGACCGGGTCGCCGAGCGCCTCGACGAACAGCTCCGCAGCGCCGTCGAGTGGCGGGACCAGATCAACACGTACTTCTTCCGCAAGTCCGGGATCCCGGACGCGCACGGCCGCCGCATCCACTGAGCCGGCGCGCTCACCAGGGGTGCACGGTGCCGTCCGTCAGCCGGTTCACCGGCAGGTAGGCCGGCGCGTACGGGTAGCGGGCCGCGGCCTGCTCGTCGATGTCCACGCCGAGCCCCGGAGTCTCGGCCGGATGCAGGTAGCCGCCGTCGTAGTGGTAGCCGTGCGGGAACACCTCGTCCGTCGCCTCGGTGTGCCGCATGTACTCCTGCAGACCGAAGTTGGGGATGGCGATGTCCAGGTGCAGCGCGGCGGCCATGCAGACCGGGGAGAGATCGGTGGCTCCGTGCGAGCCGCTGCGGACGTGGTGCAGCGCGGCGAGGTCGAAGATGCGTCGCAGGTGGGTGATCCCGCCGGCGTGGACCACAGTGGTACGGACGTAGTCGATGAGCTGTTCCCGGATGAGCTGGGCGGCGTCCCAGATGCTGCTGAAGACCTCGCCGACGGCGATCGGCGTGGTGGTGTGCGAGCGGATGAGCCGGAAGCCCTCCTGCAGGTCCGCCGGGACCGGATCCTCCATCCAGGTCAGCGCGTACGGCTCCAGGCTCTTGCCGAGCCGCGCCGCCTCGATCGGGGTGAGCCGGTGGTGCACGTCGTGCAGCAGCCGGAGGGTGGGCCCGAACTCCTCGCGGACCCGGGCGAACACGCCCGGCACGTGGGCCAGGTACGCCTCCGTCGACCAAGTCGTCTCGGTCGGCAGCGCGGCGTCGGCGGGCTCGTAGAACATCTTGTCGGCGCTGACGCCGTACGTCCGGGGCAGGCCGGGCACGCCGCACTGCACCCGCACCGCGCGGTAGCCGAGGTCGACGAAACGGGCGACCTCGGTCAGCACCTCGTCGACCGTCTCGCCGTTGGCGTGCCCGTACACGGTCACGCCCTCGCGGGACCGGCCGCCGAGCAACTGGTAGACCGGCAGCCCGGCGACCTTGCCCTTGATGTCCCACAGCGCGGTGTCCACGGCGGCGACGGCGCTCATCGTGACCGGCCCGCGCCGCCAGTACGACCCCTGGTAGAGGTACTGCCAGGTGTCCTCGATCCGGGCCGGGTCGCGCCCGATCAGCAGCGGCACGACGTGGTCGCGCAGGTAGGACGCGACGGCCAGTTCCCGGCCGTTGAGGGTGGCGTCGCCGACTCCGGTGACTCCCTCGTCGGTCACGACCTTCAGGGTCACGAAGTTCCGGCCGGGGCAGGTCACTATCACCCGGGCGTCGACGATTCTCATCCGGTCTCCCCTGCGGTCCGCGCGCCGGTCACCGCAAGATTATCCACCATCGTCGATCTATTGGGCACCCCGGCGCCGGGCCGGTCAGGCCGGTTCGGGCACACCCCCGGGCTCCCCGTCGTCGGGCATCGGCTCGACCGGTGCCTCGGGCAGCTCACCGGGCGTGTCCGGGAGGAGTTCGCCGGGATCGTCCGGCACGTCCTCACGCGGGTCGATCGGCGGGTACACCTCGGGATCGAGGTCGGGGTTGGTCATCGACCCAGTATCCGACGCCTCCGCCGCGCCCGCCCGCCGAGCGCGCCGGCCCGATCAGCAACAGGAGGCCGGCGGCGATCCACTGGAGAACCATGCGCCTCATTGGCTCACGAGGTCGACGCAGGGCCACGCCCCACCCCAGCACCCCGATCGCCACAGGGGACGACGCACATCGATGCCTTGACACTCCGGATGTGATCGCGAACACTTGTTCGCAACGCACATTTAACAGCCAGAAGGCATACCCCTGCCTCGGTGTCACGCACCCCGCCGCTGAAGCCCGGAGGTACGCCGCTCCACCGGCGTTAGCGCTAACAGCGCCCATCTCCAGAGGGACCTGGGACCACTACGGGCAGCAGCGGATTCGGCGGTCAGCCTGATGTCCGGAGCCAGAGAGGCTGGATCAGATGATCGACCACTTCCCGACGCGGACCACCTCGTCGCGGCGCCGCCCAGCGGGCCCGGCGCGGAGCACCAGGTCACTACGCCGGCTGCTGATCGTGTTGGTGGCCGCGACGACGGCGATGGTCGGCGGCGGCGTCGTCATGTCGTCGCCCGCCGTCGCCGCCACGAACCAGTTCCGAGGCATGAACTGGGCCGTGCTGGGTGACAACTTCAGCACCGGTCCCCTCGTCGTGCAGGGCCTCAGCTCCTCCGACAGCAACGCGACGGTGCGGGCCAAGGCCAACGCCCTCTACGACGACATGGCTTCCACCATGGGCGTCAACACCGTCCGGCTACCCATCAACACCCACACGGTGGGAACGGCGTGGTGGGAGGCCTACCGGGGCGCCATCGACGCCGCCACCGCCCGCGGGTTCAAGGTCATCCTCGCCTACTGGGAGGACGGCGCCGCCTCCGGCGGCCGGATCACGAACCTCGCCGCGTGGAACGCGATGTGGTCCACGGTGACCAACACGTACGGCTCGAACTCCAACGTCTACTTCGAGCCGATGAACGAGCCCCACGGCTACAGCTCGACGGAGTGGCGCAACGTCGCTGCCAACTGGCTCAGCTACCACTACTCGGCGGTGCCCAGCCGGGTGCTCATCGGGGGCACCGGGTTCAGTCAGGACCTGCGCGACATCTGCAACGACAGCCGATTCGCCTCGACGCTGCTGTCGTTCCACCACTACGCCTTCTTCTACGGCGAGATGACCTACGACGCCTTCCGGAGCCACATCCAGACCCGCCTCGGCAACTGCGCGTCGCGGGCGGTCGCCACCGAGTTCGGCGCACCCATGAACGACGGCCGCAACTACGCCGACGCGAACAGCACCGACAACTTCGTGCGCCACATCCGCGCCATGGCCCAGGTCATGCGCGACAACCGGATGGGCGGCACCTACTGGCCCGCGCTCGGCGGCAAGCCCGGCACCATCGGCTACGACTGGTACTCGATGTACTCGCTCAGCGGTAGCGGCACCGACCTCAACCTGACCGTCCGCAACACCTCCGGCGCCGACCAGATCCGGTACGCCTGGGGCGACACCATCGGCGGCGGCCCCACGACGCCCCCGCCGACTGACACGTTCTACCGGATCACCGTGCGACACAGCGGCAAGGCCATGGACGTCCAGCAACCGAACACCGACAACGGCGCGCGCGTCGGCCAGTACACGTACAACGGCAACACGTGGCAACAGTGGCAGTTCCAGGACGCCGGCAACGGCTACTGGCGACTCGTCAGCCGCAACAGCGGAAAGTGCCTCGACGTCGTGAGCGCGTCCACCGCCGACGGCGCCGAACTGATCCAGTACACCTGCGGCACCGGCACCAACCAGCAGTTCCAGATGGTCACAGGCGGCAGCTACTTCCAACTCCGGGCACGGCACAGCGGCAAGTGCGTGGACGTACCGGCCGCATCGACCGCTGACGGTGTGGTCCTCAAGCAGTACGCGTGCAACACCGGCGCCAACCAGCAGTGGTCGCGTACGACCGTCTGACCGACCCTCCGGCCGGCGCCCTACGTCGCCTGCGAGGAGGACTGCGGGATGCCGGTCACCTTCGCCGCGGGCCTGTCGGACGCCGCGGCGAAGGTGACCGGCGCGCCGAACGCGGCCCGCCGGACGGCGCGGCGCAGCGCGGCGAGGACGGCGGGACCGGCGAGGACTATCGCCACGGCGGTGGTGAT
Source organism: Micromonospora sp. HB375 (assembly GCF_017872985.1). Lineage (NCBI taxonomy): Bacteria > Bacillati > Actinomycetota > Actinomycetes > Micromonosporales > Micromonosporaceae > Micromonospora > Micromonospora sp. HB375. The sequence goes on from NZ_JAGGJO010000001.1 coordinate 4,484,653, forward strand.
CGCGCGGCCGGTGTCCCAGCCGAAGGTGGACGTGACGGCGGTGAACAGGGCGAGACGGTGCAGGTTCTCCAGTACGGGGGCACCGGCGACGTAGGACAGCTGGGTGTCCGCGCCGACGCTGAACGGCCAGAACCACAGGTTCATCAGCAGGCCGTAGCCGTAGGCGGCGAGCATCCCGTACCCGGCCAGGACTGCGACCTCGGCGCGGCCGCGCAGCCGGGCCGGAAGCAGGCCGGCGCCGAGGCCGATCCACGAGGCGCAGAGCATCTGGAACGGCAGCCACGGCCCGACGCCTGCGGTGAGCAGGGCGGAGGCGAACAGCGACGTGGCACCGAGCAGGAACCCGAACCCGGGTCCGAAGACCCGGCCGGCCAGGACGAGCAGGAAGAACACGGTCTCGATGCCCGCGGTCCCCGCACCCAGGGGGCGCAGGGCGGCGTTGACGGCGGCGAGTACGCCGAGCATCGCCAGGGCTTTGCTGTCGATGCCGCCGGAGGTGAGTTCGGCGAGGACGAGCGCCACGAGTACCGGCAGCATGACGATGAAGACCAGCGGCGCCTCGCCGGTGCGGGCGGTGCTCTCCGGGTGTGCGGGGACGAAGAACGGCCAGGTGAAGGTGGCCAGCGCGGCGGCCGAGGCGAGGGTCAGCACCACAGCGGTACGCGGGGCGACCCGCAGCACGCTCATGCCGGTGCCCTGGTCTCGTCGAGCGCGGCGGCGACCTGTTCCACTGTCAGCCAGGGGGCAGGGGCGAGGACCTTGGCCACCTGCGGCGCGAACGCCGGCGAGGCGAGCATGACCTCTGCGGTGGTGCCGTCGGAGACGATCTCCCCTTCGGCCATCACGATCACCCGGTCGGCGAGGGTCGCGACGAGTTCGACGTCGTGGGTGGCGACCACCACGGCTCGGCCGCTGCCGGCCAGCATCCGGGCGACGGCGGTGAACTGCCGCTTGGCATGGTAGTCCAGGCCGCGGGTCGGCTCGTCGAGCAGGACCACCGGCGGAGCGGCGGTGAGCTGCACGGCGAGTGCGAGGGCGAGCCGCTGTCCCTCGGACAGGTCCCGGGGGTGCCGGTCACCGGGCAGTCCGGGGACGAGCTGGTCCACCAGCGCCCGGCAGGTGCCGGCCGGCACGCCGGTCTCCCGGTCGGCCTGGGCGCACTCCGCGTCGACTGTCTCCAGGTAGAGCAGGTCACCGGAGTCCTGCGGGACGAGGCCGACGTGCCGGCGGGCCTGACCGGCCGGCAGGGCCTTCGGGTCGACGGTGCCCTTCGGCCCGGTCACGGCGACGGTGCCGCCGTGGCGTGGGCCGCTGCCCTGCACCGCCCAGAGCAGGCTGGACTTGCCGGATCCGTTGCGGCCCATCAACGCGACGACCCGGCCGGCGCGCAGATCGAGGTCGACGCCGGCCACCGCGACGGTGCCCGGATACCGTACGACGATCTTCCGCGCGGTCAGCGTGGGACCGGTGTCCGCGCCCGCCGGGACCGGCGGCGGCGCCACGCCGGCGAGCCGGTGCCGGAGGTCGGACGCCCGTCGGCGGGCGTCACGGACCGACAACGGCAGCGGTGTCCAGCCGGCGAGGCGACCCAGCTCGATCAGGGGTGGCGCGATGTCGATGTGGGCCAGCCCGGTCGCCGGCGTCCCGTCGTGGACATGGCCGTCGCCGGGCAGGTACAGCAGCCGGTCGGCGTACTGCAGGACGCGCTCCAGCCGGTGCTCGGCCAGCACCACTGTCACTCCGAGGTCGTGCACCAGCCGGGTGACGGTGGCGAGCACGTCCTCCGCGGCGGTGGGGTCCAGCGCGGAGGTGGGTTCGTCGAGCACCAGCACCCGGGGGTGCGCCGTGAGCACCGCGCCGATGGCGACCCGCTGTTGCTGACCGCCGGACAGCGTCCGCAGGGGCCGGTCGCGCAGGTCGGCGATGCCGAGCAGGTCCAGCGTCTCCTCCACCCGCTTGCGCATCACCGCGGGTGGCAGGGCGAGCTGCTCCATCCCGTACGCCAGTTCCTCCTCGACGGTGTCGGTGACGAAGCCGGCCAACGGGTCCTGGCCGACCACGCCGACGACGTCGGCGAGATCGCGCGGCGGATGCGTGCGGGTGTCCCTGCCGTCGACGGTGACGGCGCCGTGCAGGGTGCCGCCGGTGAAGTGTGGGACGAGACCGTTGATCGCCCGCAGCAGCGTCGACTTTCCGGCACCGGTACGGCCCGCGACCAGGCAGAGTTCACCTTCCTCGACGCGAAACGTCACATCCCGCAACGGTGGCGGGCCGCCCTCGGCATAGTGGACGGTGACCCGGTCGAAAGTGATCATGGGCGGTCTCCCGGTGTCGATGCCCTCGCGGCGCGCACTCCGTCTGCCGGCACGTCCGTGACGGGGATGGGCCGGTCCACCGCCGGCGGGCGTCCGGCACATACTGTCGGCGGTGGTGGCGGCGCCAGCCAGGCGGGTGCCGCCGCGACGCCGACGGCGAGAAGCGTCAGCGGGGTCAGCTGGGGCCAGGTGAGCGGGCTGACCGGCGGGTAGAGCAGTTCCGGGTCCACCGAGCCGGCGAGCATGGTCAGTGCCGCGGCGGCCACCCCGCAGCCGGCCACGAGCAGCTCGGCCGGGCGCCAGCGGTCCGGTCGGTACCGGCTGCGGCGGACCCGGCGGCCGGCCAGCAGCATGCCGGTCACGGCGGCGGTCAGTCCGGCCAGGAGCATCGGCAGCCCCAGGTAGCCGGGTGCGGCGGTGTCGAGCAGCCCGTAGGTGCCGGCGCAGACGCCGACCAGCCCGCCGAGGACGAGCGCCCCGGTGACGGTTCGCTGCCCGGCGGGCACCGCCGCGGTGCGGCCGTAACCACGGGAGTCCATCGCGGCCGCGAGGGCCAGGGACCGGTCCAACGCGTCGGCCAGCACCGGCAGGGCGATCCCGCGCAGCGCCCTCATCCCGCGGGCGGACGCGCCGCGCAGCCGCCGGGCCCGGCGGACCCGTAGCACGCTCTCCACCAGCTGCGGGGCGACCGACAACGCGACCACGACGGCGGTGCCGATCGCGTACAGCGCTCCGGGTACGGCCTTGAGCAGCCGCTTCGGGTTGGCCAGGGCGTTCGCCGCACCGAGGCAGATCAGCATCGTCGCCAGCCGCAGCCCGTCGTAGAAGCCACCGAGGATCTGCTCGGCGGCGACCGGTCCGAACAGGCGGATGCCCGCCGCCCACGCGGGCAGCGGGATCTCCGGCAGCCGGACCAGGATGTGGTCGCCCTGGCCGCCGCCGAACACGATCCGGAACACCACCCGCATCGTGACGATCACCGCGCCGAGCCAGACGTACATGCGGAACGCCAACGCCCACGGCGCGTCGCCCCGGCGGCGCACCACCACCAGACCGGCGACGGCGACGAGCAGGGCCAGCGGCAGCGGATTCGTGGTGTGGCTGGCCGCGGTGGCCAGGCCGAGCGCCCACAGCCACCATGCGCCCGGGTGCAGCCCCCGGGGCAGCCACCACACCGGCCACCGGCCCGGCAGACGACGGGCGTCGGCCGGCCGCGACCCGGTGACCGTGACGTCAGTCATCCGGGTCGGCGGCACGGCGTCGTCGGGCCGCGACCAGCGCGCCGGTGGCGAGCAGGGCGAGCAGAAGCACCCCGGCGATCGTGCCCAGTGGCAGGCCGTCGTCGTCACGGGACGCGGCGACATCCGTCACCACCGGCTCGTCGGAGGAGCCCTGCGGTGCCGTGCCGGTGGCGGCGCCCGGCGTCGCCGTCAGGGTCGGCGTACCGCCCGTCGGTGACGTGCCGGCGGAGGTCGGCGGGCCGACGGAGACCGGCGGGCCGGAGGTGCCGCCCGGCCGGGTGGGCTCGCCGGGCCGGCCACCGGCGACCGGCGGCGGTGCGACGGTTCCTCCCGCCGGTGGTGGCGCCGCCGGCTCACCGCCCGTGGGCGGCGGCGGTGGCGGTGGCGGTGGCGGGGCGGGGCGTTTCGGCGCGACGCCGGGACGGGGCGCGTCGTCGGCGTTGCGGTTGAGGGAGAACGACCAGCCCTCGAAGCTGCCGGCCGCCGGCTTGCGGTTGAGCACGCCCTTGTCGCTGTACGTCCAGCTGCCGCCGTTCGGGGCGTGCCAGTACGACCAGTAGGCGCTCGCAGGCGGGGTGTCGACGCACTTCTCCGTCGCGGCCGACGGCTTGCCGTCGATCCGGCAGATGAACCCCTCGCCCCAGCGCAGGGTTCCGGTGATCGGGAAGCCCGCGTTCTTGAGCGCCGCGAGGCCGGTGGCCTGGGCGCCCGGCGCGCACCGCACCACCGTCCCGCCGCCGAGTTCGTTGAAGTCCACCACGACTGTGACCCCGGAGGCGTCCGGGCAGTAGCCGGCCGACCCGGCGGCCACCGCAGGACTGCCCGGTCCGATCGTGGTGCAGGCGGTGACCAGGGCGACGGCCAGCGCGCCACGGGCGGCGCGGAGGCTCATCCCGCCCGCCGTCGGCCGAGCACGAGCAGTGTCACTCCGCCACCGATCAGCAGCAGCGCGATCAGCAGGTAGCTACCGATCGCCACGCCGGTCGTCGGCAGCCCGCCCGGCCCGGACGCGGCCGGGGTCGTGATCGGCGGCGCGACGGTGGCCGGCGCCGCGGTCGTAGGCGCGGGTGTCGCCGCAGGGCTGGTCACGCTCGGCGTCGGGCCGGCGGTGCCGGTCGGTGGAGGCGACGTGGTGAGCGTGGGAGACGCGGAGGGCGTGGACGGCGCGGTGGGCGAGGCCGTGCCGGTCGGGGTGGGAGTCGACGTGGGCGGCGGGTCGAGGCCGATCCGGCCCAGCGGGACCTGGGCCAGCCCGAGCAGGGCCTGCGCGGTGGCCCGGCGCCACTGGTCCCGGTCGGTGTCGGTGATCCCGGCCGCCGCGGCAGCCGTGAATCCGTCGGTGTTGTAGGCGATCGCGCCGGCGTCGGCGGAGGCCGCGCCACCGTTGCCCGCGGTGAGCTGCAGCGCGGCCAGGGCCGTCGCCGCCCGGGCGGCCTCGTCGTCGCGGCCGGCGGCGGCGAGGGCCTGCCCGGCCAGGCCGGTGCTGTTGGAGTTCGCGCCGGTGGTCGGTCCCGAGCCGCCGAAGGAACCGTCGGCGTGCTGCTGGGTGACCAGCCAGTCGGCGCCCTTGCGGGCGGCGTCGCCGGCGCCCGTGGCGCCGTCCTCGGCGGCGGCCAGCAACGCCTGCACGGCCATCGCGGTCGAGTCGACGTCGAGGGTGGCGCCGGGCTGGTCGTCGCAGGACGGCGATGGCCCGTCGGCGGCGTCCGGGTAGAGCCGGAAGCCGCCCGCCGCGCACTGCTGCCGGATCAGGAAGTCCACCGGATCCTGTGGCAGGTCGCCGCTGCGGGCCAGGCCGAGCACGGCGAAGGACTGGTCGAAGGTGTTGCTGGCGTCCGGGCCGCTGTCGGCGGTGGTACGGCTGGTGATCCGTCCCCGCTGGTGCCCGGCGTCGGCCGTGGCGATCAGCGACAGGGTTTCCGCCCGCAGGTCGTAGCCGCCGAAGTCGGTGGGGTCCGCGTCGGCGGCGGCCGCGGCGTAGAGCAGTTTGGCGGTGGCCCCGCCGTCGGTGAAGCCCTCGATGCCCCAGTCGTCGTAGCTGTTGTAGGACCGTACGTGTGTCGCGACCTGCGCGGTCGCCGCCTGCCGGGTCGGTGCGTCGACGCCGGTGGCGGACAGCGCGACCAGGCCGTCGATGGTCAGCCCCCAGTCCTCGGGGGCGAACGGGCCGGGCAGCGCCCCGTCGGTGAACTCGCCGGCCAGCCAGGACGCGGCGTCGCGGGCGGCGGTGACGTGGGCCGGGGCGGGTGCCGCGACAACGGCCGGCGGGGCGCCGGTGATCGCGGCGAGAGCCGTCACCGTGGCTGTACCGAGACCGGTGGTGAGACGCCGGGACAGGGGCATCAGGGGTGCCTTTCGCAGAGCGGTCGGTGAAACCTCCGGAAAGCACCCCGAGAGACGGACACCCCGCTCCGCGTGCTGCGGTGGGCGGGGTGGTCGGACCTCGGCGGCCCGGACTTCACCCTGTAGACCTCGACAGTGGAAGCCGCTCGTCCCGGGCGGGGCATTCCGGCTCGCGAAAGGGACTCTCGCTCACGGTTGCGGGTCAGCGCCGGCTTCGAACCGGCTTCCCCCCACACGGGACGTATGCAGTTGTGCCCGGCGCACCGGGTGCCGACACCGTACCGCCCGGGCGCGCGACGACGCCAGAGCAGCTGCCGGTACCCGGCGCGCCGCTGGTCACACCGTTCGCAGCCGGCGGGTCAGGGAGCGGCGATGCTCGGCGGGGCGCCGGCGCCGAAGGACCAGCCCTCGACGCTGCCCGGCGCGGGGTTGTAGCCGGTCGCCCCCGACGTGCTGTAGGACCAGGAGCCGCCGCTGGACGCGTGCCAGTACGACCAGTACGCGGTGGCCGGCGGGGTGTTGACGCACGGCTCGGTCGCGGCGGTGGGCTTGCCGTTGATCCGGCAGACGAAGGCCAGGCCCCAGCGGGCGGTGCCGGTGACGGTGAAGCCGGCGGCCTGAAGCGCGGCCAGGCCGGTGGCCGGATCGCCCGGCGCACAGGCGACCTGGACGCCGCCGCCGAGCGCGGCGAAGTCGACGACCACAGTGACTCCCGAGGTGCCGGCGCAGGCGGCGGCGTGCGCCGACCGGGGCGCGGGTTCGACTGCGGTCAGCGCGACGCCGGCCACGACGGCGGCCAGCAGGCCGGCCATCCAGGTGCGGGCGGTGGGACGGTGACGGAACACGGGTCCTCCTGTGATCGGGTGAGCGGCGAGGCGGTTCACGGGCAGGCGAGCACCGGTGCGCCGGGGTCGGCGCCGGCGGCGGACAGACGGGCGTACCCGACCCCGGTGAGACCGAGGACGGCCTGGGCGGTGGCCCGGGGCGCGGTGGCCGGGTCGAAGCCGCCACCGTCGAAGTCGACAGCGCCCCGGTCGGCGGGCGCCCCGGCGCAGCCGACCTGGAGTCCGGCGAGGAACGCCCGGGACCGCGCCCAGGCCGGCAGCCGGTGACCGTCGCGCAGGGCCTGCGCGGCGAGGCCGGTGCTGTTGGCGTTCGGTGTGCCGGCCGCATTGGCGAAGCCGCCGTCGGCACGCTGAACGGACACCAGCCAGCGCAGCCCGGCGGCGGCGTCGGCCGGACGGTCCGCGGCGCGCAGCGCCTGCGTCACGAGCGCGGTGGCGTCCACGTCGGACGTGCAGACCGGTTGGGCGGGCAGCAGCGGGTAGCCGCCGTCCGGGCATCGGGTGCCGGCCAGCCAGGCGGCCGCCGCCGGAGGCGCCCCGGCCGCCGTACGGTCCAGCGCCAGCAGCGCGAAGGACTGGCTGAACGCGTTGCTGTAGTCGCCATACGCGGACCGGTCGCTGAACCGGCCGGCCGGCGTCTGGAGCGAACGCAGCCGGGCGATCAGGTCCACCCCGCCGACGTCGGCCGGGTCGCCGCCGCGCACCTGCACGGCGAGGGCGAGCTTGGCGGTCGCGCCCGCGTACGCCTCGGAGACGCCGTCGCCGAGATAGCCGTCGCGGATGTCCGGCCGGGTGACCCAGGCCAGCGCGCCGGCGCCGTGGTCGTCGGCCACGCCGGCGGCGGCGAAGGCGAACACGGCGTCGAGGGTCAGCCCCTGGTCGGGGTAGGCGACACCGTCGAAGACCGCCTCGAAGCGTTCGCCGTCGACGAGTTGCCGGGCGAGCCAGCCGGCGGCGGCCTCCGGGCGGGTGAGGGCGGCGCGCCCGGGGGCGGCGACGGCCGGTGTGGTGAGGGTGAGGGCGGCGAGTACGCCGCAGAGGAGCGCGAGCAGGCGGTGCCGGCTTCGGCGGACGACCATCGGAAGCGCCTTTCCGGCCCGGCGGTCGTCGAAAGCCCGGACGACCGCAGTACGCGGGGTCGTCCGGGACTCCGACCCGTGGGCCACGACGGGTGGGGAGCGGATGCACGCGTACGACGGGTATTCGGGCTCGCCGCCGCAGAGTTCCCTGGGCGGCCTACCGTTGCGGGCCAGCGCCGGATTTCGACCGGTCTTCCCCCGCACGTACACGCGGTGGTTCAGTTGTCGCGACAGTCTGCTGTGGCCGGTGCGCCGATGTCAATGCGCCAGGAACCGGCCACGTGCCGTGACGGCCGGCGGAATCGGCGGTTTCACACCCCGACGTCGAGAGGCCGTCGTCCCGGCGCGTCCGCGTGGAGTACGCCGGTGAGGGACGCCCGGTGAGGACCGGGCGTCCCTCACCGTGTGGTCACTGCCGGCGGGACCGGGAGCCGGTCAACGGCGGAACGGACCGGTGACGCAGTAGGTGATGCCGCCGGACGACGAGCCGGTCGTGCCGCGTTGCGAGGAGAAGTACAGCCGGTCCCCCGCCGGGGTGAACGCCGGCCCGGTGATCTCCGAACCGCTCTGTCCGGTGATCCGCAGGAAGACCGAGATCTTGTCGTCCGGCGTGATCATGCAGATCTCCATGTTGCCGCCGTCCTCGGCGACGTAGAGGTCACCTGCAGTGGACCCGGTGATGTTGTCGACGCCGGTCAGCGGAGGGGCGCCCGGACTGACCAGGTTGTCGTCGTAGGCGAGCTCGTACGTGCCGGCCGCCAGGTTGACCTGCCACACGCGGTTGTCGCCCTTCGTGGTGAACCAGACGGTGTCGTCCGCGTAGTGACAGCCCTCGCCACCGTTGAACGTCTTCGCGCCGGACACCTGCTGCCGGGTCGGGGTGGGCGAGCCGTCCGGGTCGGGCACCGTGGCCCAGGTGAACGTGCCGGAGGTGGCCGTACCGGCGCGGAGGACCTGGAGGGTTCCGGCGGACAGGTCGCCCCAGGTGGCCGGCACGAAGCGGTAGAACTTGCCGTCGGTCTCGTCCTCGGTCAGGTAGACGACCCGGCGGACCGGGTCGGCCGCGGCCGCCTCGTGCTTGAACCGGCCCAGCGCGGGACGCGCCACCGCGGTCCCGCCGAGGGGGTACGTCTCGAAGACCCGGCCCAGGGACACCTCCTCGCAGGAGAGCCAGGTGTTCCACGGTGTCTTCCCACCGGCGCAGTTGTTGTTGGTGCCGGAGAGGATCCGCGACGCCCCGACCACGGCGCCGCTGGAGTTGAAGACGAGGCGTGAGGCGCCGCCACCCGCACCGGCCGACACCTCGGAGTTCGACACGTAGATCCAGCCGGTGCCGTTCGGGAACACGGCGCCGCCGTCCGGGGCGTCGTGCCAGGTGTACGACGTCCCCGGCACCGTCCGCCGGGACCGCGCGACGATCGAGCTGGTGAACCCGGCCGGCATCTGGATGCCGTTGGCGTCGGCTGCCTGAAGCCCGCCGTAGGGCCCCGCCGCGTTCTGTGCCGGGGCTCCGTACGCCGCCGACCACGCCGTGAACGGCAGGGCGACAGCGCCCGCACCGACAACAGTGGCCCGCAACATCGTTCGACGATCCATGGAACCTCCTCCGTAGGTTCCATGGATCCGACCGTGCGGAGCTTACGCACGCCGATCTGTTGGATGAACGTCGATGGACGGCTCGATGTGCGATGTCCCGCCCACGCCGACCCGGTCGAGGGGTCGTACGGGTAGGAGAGGCAGCGGCACCAACCAGCAGTGGGCGCGCGCGGCCGTCTGACCGGCCCTCCGGCCGCGACCTCCCCTCCCCCGGTCACCGGCGCAGGTGGCCGATGCCGTGCTGGTCGAGCCAGGCGACAGTCCGCGGTACGAACGTCGGCGCCCCCGGGCCGGCGCTGACGTCGGTGGCGACCAGCGGCACCTGGGCGGCGACCGGGAGCAGCGTGGACCGCCAGCAGGCCGGCGTGGCGCAGGCCGAGCGGTCGTCGACGCGCCAGGCGGCGGCCACGCTACGGCCGTCCGGGTCAGCCGGGCGATATTCCAGCCACCGGCTCAGATCGTTGCCGCCGTCGATCCCGGCGGCGAGGACCAGGTTGAACGAGCCCTGGACGCGAAGCAGGCGGATCTGCTCCTGCACGCCGAAGGGCGGCAGGCCGGTGCCCGTGCACGAGGTACCGCCGTCGCGCCAGCAGGTCCAGACCGCCGCTGGATCGGTGCCGCCGGCCGCCGGGAAGTCGTACGGCGAGATGTCGAAGACCACTGCGTTGTCGTCGCCGAACACCTCCGCCGCCGCGCTCCAGAACGTGCGGGTGGCGGAGATGTCGCTCTGCCGCAGCGACACGACGGGTGTGATGCCGGCCCGGACGAGCCGGTCGACGTACCGGGCCGCCTCGTCGAGGTAGCCGACCCGGTTCTGCCTGTCGGCAGGGCTGCCGGTGTAGGCGTAGCAGGCGTCGCTCAGCACGACCCGTACCGCGTTGACGCCGCGGGCCCGCAACGCACCTACCGATGCGTCGTCGACCGGGCCGTCCCAGTGGATCGGTCCCCATGCGCATTCGCCGGGCGCGGCCGACCGGATGATTCCACGGGGCCGGTACGGCCTCGGACTGGCTGCGACCGTGAGGATGCGGTTGCCGGACGCCTTCAGCGCAGGCGCGGCGCCGGGCGCCTGCGGCGGGAGCACCCGGACGCCGCGGACCTCGGCGGTGGCCTGGGCGCCGCTGCTGTCGTAGGCGGTGGCGGTGAGGCGGGTGCCGCTGTTCGGCGGCACGCCGCGCCAGTCGAACGCGTACGGCGCGGTGGTGTCCACGGCGAGCAGCCTGCCGCGCTCGCGGAACTCGACCCGCTCGATCCGCCGGCCGGGCGCCGCCGTGGCCTCGGCACGGATCGGGATGACGCCCGGCGCGGCGAAGAAGTCATTGGGCCGGGGCGAGGTGAGCGCCACCGACGGCCCGCCCGGCAGTGGGCTGGGCCGCGGGCTCCCCGAGGCCGGCGGCGGCGACGAGCCGGTCGGGTCGGCGCCGTCCCCGTCGCACGGCTGGCCGCTCAACACCCAGTCGGTCGGCTCGGGGTCGGCACCCTGGTAGTTGCCGCCGAACCGCACCGTCACCGAGGCGCCGGTCGGCAGCGTGGATCCCGCCGGCGGACGGAGCATGGTCATCGGATACATCTCGCCGCTGCCCAGCGTGTATCCGTCCGGCAGCCGGTCGAGGCCCATGGTGATCGTCTGACCGTTCGCCTGCCGGAACCGCAGCCACCAGTCGGTGACGGGAGCGCCCAGGTTGGTGACGGTGAGCTCGGCCCAGAAGCCGCTGGACCACTCCCGGGTGATGGTGTGGTCCACCGTGCACGCCGTCGCGGCGTAGGCCGGCCGCAGCGCCATCGTCATGGCCCCGCCGACGACGACCGCGGCTGCTGTAGCCAGCGCGAAGATCCTGCGTCGCATCACGCCCCCGTAACATCGACATACATCACTTCATGCAGCCTCGGCGCTCGGGGCACGGCCTGTCAAGGGCTGAACCGGGCCCGGGCCGGGCGGAACGGCGCGGCGTTCCGCCCGGCCGGCGGCTCAGCGTCCGCGCAGCTCGGCCGCGGCGGCGACCAGGTGCTGGAGGGACGCCTCGACCTCGGGATAGCCGCGCGTCTTGAGGCCGCAGTCGGGGTTCACCCACAGCCGCTCGGCCGGCACCGCGGCCACGGCCCGGCGCAGCGCGCCGACGACCTCGTCGTGGGACGGCACCCGGGGTGAGTGGATGTCCCAGACGCCGGGCCCCACACCCCGGCGGTATCCGAGAGCGGCGAGGTCGTCGAGGACCTCCATCCGGGAGCGGGATGCCTCGATGCTCGTGACGTCGGCGTCGAGGGCGTCGATGGCCGTGATCACCTCCCCGAACTCCGAGTAGCACAGGTGGGTGTGGATCTGGGTGTCGTCGGCGACTCCGCAGGTGGCCAGGCGGAACGCCCCGACTGCCCAGTCCAGGTACGCCTTCTGGTCCGCCCTGCGCAGTGGCAGCGTCTCACGCAGCGCCGGCTCGTCGACCTGGATGACCCGGATACCGGCTGCCTCGAGATCACGGCACTCGTCGCGCAGGGCGAGCGCGACCTGGTCCGCGGTGTCTGCCAGTGGCTGGTCGCTGCGGACGAACGACCAGGCCAGGATCGTGACCGGGCCGGTGAGCATGCCCTTGACCGGCCGGTCGGTCAGCGACTGCGCGTAGGTGGACCAGTTGACGGTCATCGGCGCCCTGCGTGCCACGTCGCCGTAGATGACGGGCGGACGCACGCATCGGGAGCCGTAGGACTGGACCCAGCCGTGTTCGGTGGCGGCGAACCCGTCCAGCTGCTCGCCGAAGTACTGGACCATGTCGTTTCGTTCCGGCTCGCCGTGCACGAGCACGTCCAGGCCCAGCCGCTCCTGGAGCCGGACGACGTGCTCGACCTCGGCGCGCATCCGCTGCGTGTAGGCGGCGGCGTCGAGACGCCCGGCCCGGTGCTCGGCACGCGCGCGGCGCAGCTCGTCGGTCTGCGGGAACGATCCGATGGTCGTGGTCGGGAGGGGCGGCAGGTTCAGCCGGGCCTGCTGTGCCGCCGCACGCTCCGGGTACGCGCCGCGCTGCCGATCCGTGGCGCGCAGCGCGGCGAGCCGACCGCGTACGGTGTCGTCGCGCCAGGCGGCAGGGGTGGGCGGCAGCGGCTCGGGCAGGGACGTGGTGCCGTTGCGCAGCGCGCGGCCGAGCCGGACGACCTCATCGACCTTCTGCCGGGCGAAGGCGAGCCGCTGACGCAGCGCCGGGTCGAGAGCGGTCTCGGCGGACAGGTCCTCCGGCACGTGCAGCAGCGAGCACGAGGTGGACACGGCGACGTGGTCGGCGAGGGCGGTGACGGCGGCACCGGCCGCCACGGCGGCCCGCAGGTCGGTACGCCAGACGTTGCGGCCGTCGACGAGGCCGGCCACGATCGTCTTGCCGCGCAGCGGTCCCGCACCGGCCAGCCGCCGCAGGTTGCCGGGCCCGGCCACCAGATCCACGCCGACCGCTTCGACCGGCGTGTCGAGCAGGGCGGGCAGCGCGTCACCGAGCTCGCCGAAATAGGTGGCGACGAAGATCGCCGGCCGCTGTTCCACCGCGCCGAGCCGGGTGTACGCCTCCCGCAGCGCGTCGATCTCGGCGGCGCTCCGGTCGGCGACGTAGGCGGGTTCGTCCAGCTGCACCCATCGCACGCCCGCCGCGGCGAGGGATCGCAGGATGCCGGCGTACACGTCGACCAGGTCGGTCAGCCGGTCGAACGGTTCGCTGCGGGCCTCGGTGGGCTTGGCCAGCAGCAGGAATGTCGCCGGCCCGACCAGCACCGGCCGGCTGTCGATTCCCAGCTCGCGGGCCTCGCGGTACTCGCGCAGCGCCTTGTCGGGATTCGCCGCGAAGGTGGTGTCGGAGCCGATCTCGGGAACCAGATAGTGGTAGTTGGTGTCGAACCACTTCGTCAGTTCGAGCGCCGGCTCGGCATCGACGCCCCGGGCCATGGCGAAATAGGTGCCGAGGTCGCCGAGGCCGAGACGGGCGAACCGGCGCGGGATCGCGCCGACGGCGACGGCCGTGTCCAGCACGTGGTCGTAGTAGGAGAACGTGTTGGACGGGATCGCGTCCAGGCGCGCGTCGCGCAGCGTCCGCCACACCTTCGCCCGTAGCGCGGCAGAGGTCGCCGCCAACTCCTCGGCGTCGATCCGGCCCGCCCAGTAGGCCTCGACGGCCCTCTTGAGTTGCCGGTTGCCCCCGATACGCGGATAGCCCAGCACGGTGCTCTGACCGAATGCGGTACTCATGGAGATCCCTTCCCTCGAAGCACACGAGGCCGATCGAGGCGGGGAGGGAAGAGGTACAGACGGCGTACCGGCTTCCGCACCGGCCGTCCCGAGCGACCGTCGGCGGCGCACACCGGACGGTGCGCGCGGTGCGGGCAGGTCTTCGGACTCGCGGGCGCGACCGGATCCACCCGGTCACCTACTGGCCGTCGCTTCCCAGACCTCACGGTCCAGTGCTTCGATGACGGCTGTCGTTCCCACTCACCGCTGCGGGGCAGTCCCGGACTCACACCGGGTTCCCTCTTACGACGCCACACCCTTCACGGGCACGGCGAACCAGCACCGTTGTCCATCGTATGGGGCGGTGAGCCGACGTGGTCGGCGCGTCCGTCCTGCGGGACGGCGAGCCGTCGCGGCGGGTGGCGGGAGCGACTCGCGGTCGGCCCCCGCCCCCCGTCGCAGGGCCGGTCAGCCCTTACGCCACTTCTGGCCGGCCGTGCCCGTGCAGTCCCAGAGCTGGAGCCTCGCGCCGTCGTTGCCGTTCCGGTCCTTGATGTCGACGCACTTGTCGGCCTGAAGGTTGACCAGGTCCCCGGCCGAGTTCAGGGTGAACTGCTGGGCGCCGGTGCCGTTGCAGGTGTAGAGCTGCACCACCGCCCCGTTGGCGGTGGACCCGGCGTCGACGTCCATGCACTTGTTGTTCTGGCTCTTCAGCGCCGTGCCGCTGAACGTCCACTTCTGCGCGTTGGTGTTGTTGCAGTTCCACATCTGCAGCGGCGCGCGGTCGACGAAGTTGGAGCTCGGCACGTCGATGCACTTGTTGTTCCAGTTGCTGACCACGGGCACCCCGGTGGCCGGGTTGCCGCCCCCACCGCCGGTGAACGGGCTGAGGATCAGTCCGGCCGAACGGGGGTCGCCGTCGTGCACCAGTGACTCGAATCCGCCGACGTCGTCGAAGGCGAACGCGTACGCCCGGCCGTCGGTCATGTTGGCGTGGATCAGGCGGGCGTACTGGTTGGTGGGGTTGCTGCGGTAGAAGTCGGCGGCGTTCGTGCTGGGCTGGGTGTCGATGGTGCCGAGCGTGCCTCGGTTGAGGGCCGCGCAGAGCGTACGCGAGATCGGGCCGACCACCTGGTCGTTCGGCGCGGGCAGGTCGCCGTCGCATCCCCAGACGCTGGCCGAGGAGGGCCGGTTGAAGGAGGCGACCACCTGGCCGCTGCCGTTTGTGAAGGTCATGGTGTTGCCCGAGGTGCGGCCGTAGTACCGGATGGCCGGCTGGTCGGCGAAGGGCGCCACGGTCAGCGTCTTCGTGGTGTACGCGTTCCACGCGGAGGCGATGTAGGAGTCCAGGTAGGTGGTGCTCAGCAGGCCGGCCCCGGCCGCCTTCCCCGGGGCCAGGACGCGCAGCACGGTCCCGTCGGAGCGGGTGTGGACGGTGTTGGCCCAGCCCGGCTGCGCCCGGATGCCGTCGATGACCGCGTTGCGTCCGTTGGCCACCACGTCGCCGGTGCGCTTGGTGACGCCGTTGGCGCCGGTCACCGTGACCGCGTGCGGGATCGCGAACATGTCGACCTGGGAGCTGTTGAGCCACAGCCCGGAGTCGTTGTAGGTGAACTCGCTCCAGTCGAAGAGGATGTCGCGGTTCGCGTCACCGGCCGCCCAGGGCGCGGGCTGCACCAGTCCGTCCGGGGTGAGGAAGAACTTCAGCTTCTGCCCGAGGGCGAAGTAGGCCCGGCCGGAGAAGCCCCGGGGCAACTGGATCGTGGTGCTGCCGCCGTTGCCGGGGCCCGGTATGGAGACGTCCGGCGCGGGCGACGGCGGGATCTGCCCGCCGCTCCACGGCACGAAGGCGCCACCGGCGGTGACGTAGCCGAGCCGGCCGGAGGAGAGCTGGACGCCGATGACGTAGAGGTAGACCGGGTCGGTGCGACCGGTGGTGTTGGTGACGGTGACGGGTAGCAACGCGGGTCCGACCGCGTGGGCGGGCGTGGCGACGACGGTGCCCGCGAGCCCGGCGAGCAGTGCGGACGCGGCGGCGAGCAGCTTTCTTCGAAGACGCATGGCGACACCTCGCTGGAGACAGGGACGGGAGAGCGCTCTCTCAGCAGGGTCCAATTGTTAATTTTGTTTGTCAATAGGCGATCACCGATGGACGCCAGACCGTCACGGGCGGGGCACCCGCCGTGCGGCGGTCGGGTCCGGCGGGACGACGTACTTGGCGGTCTCGTTGGCGGCGACGTTGACCAGGGTGACCGCGGCGAGGGCCGCCAGCACCACCGGCGGGAGCGCGGCGAGTCCGAGTGGCGCGGACAGTGGGCTGAAGGGCAGCGCGACGGTGACCGTGATGAGCAACAGTCCGGTGCCGGCGAGCGCGGCGGAGGGGCGGCTGCGCAGGAAACTCCGATTGGAGCGCAGCACCAGCAGCGCGATGATCTCGGTGGCGGTGAACTGGACGAACCAGGCGGCGCGGAAGACGTCGGTCGACACGTGCCACCACCAGCGCAGGGCGCCGAGTACGAGGAGGTCCACGGCGATGCTGATCGAGCCGTACACCAGCATGAACCTGCGGATGGTCCGGACGTCGACGGTACGCGGATGCTGGATCTGCTCGGCATCGGCGTAGTCGGTGGACAGGGTGGTGTAGGGGATGTCGGAGAGGAAGTTGAGCAGCAGGACCTGACGGGGCAGCAGCGGCAGGAAGGGCAGCAGGAGCGCGGCGATGCTCATGCTGACGACGTTGCCGAAGGACGCGCTGGTGTTGACCCGGATGTACTTCAAGGTGTTGGTGAACGTGCGGCGGCCGAGGCGGATGCCGTCGGCGATCACGTCGAGGTTCTTGTCGAGCAGCACGATCGCCGCGGCCTGTTTGGCGACGTCGACAGCGGTGTCGACGGAGATGCCGACGTCGGCGGCGTGCAGCGCGGGAGCGTCGTTGATGCCGTCGCCGAGAAACCCGACGACGTCGCCGCGTTGGCGCAGCGCGGTCAGGATGCGTTCCTTCTGCAGCGGGTCCACCTCGGCGAACACGGTGACGTCGGCGATCCGCTCCGGCAACTGGTCGTCGGGGCAGGCGGCGAGGTCGGCGCCGACGAGCGGTTCGCCGGCGAGGTCGACGCTGGCGGCGACGTGCCGGGCGGCGTGCCGGTTGTCGCCGGTGACCAGTCGGACCGTGACGCCCATGTCAGCGAGCCGGCGGATGGCGGCGGCGGCGTCTGCGCGGGGTGGGTCCTGGAAGGCGAGCAGCCCGACCAGCGTCATCTCCCGTTCGTCGGCGACGGCGACGGCGGTGGCGCCGGGCATGGCTCGCACGGCGAGGCCCAGTACCCGGTCGCCCTGGTCGCTGAGCGCGGCGAACCGTCGCAGGACCCGCTCGCGTACCTCGTCCAGCGGTACCGTGCCCGCGGCGGTGCGTGCGGTGGCGCAGACGTCGAGCACCGCGCGTAGCGCACCCTTGGTGACCAGGATCGGCTCGTCTCCGTCGCGCACCAGCAGGGACAGGCGCTGGCGGGTGAAGTCGTAGGGCGCCTCGGCGATGCGGGTGCCCTGGTCGGCGGGTGGTTGCCCCCTCATGATCGCCGTGTCGACAGGGTTGGGAAATCCACGCTGGAGGCCGGCGTTGAGCCTCGCGAGCCGGGCCACCTCGGCGTCCGGCTCACCGTCGACCGAGAGGCAGCCGGTGAGGGTGACCGTGCCGGCGGTGAGGGTGCCGGTCTTGTCGGTCAGCAGCACGGTCATGGCGCCGAAGTCCTCGATGACCTCGAGGCGCTTGACGATGACCCGGTGCGCGGCCATCGCACGGGCGCCGGCGGAGAGGCTGACCGCGACGATCGCCGGCAGCATCTGCGGGGTCAGCCCGACGGCGAGGGCGAGCGAGAACAGCAGGGAGTCGATGACCGGGCGGTGCAGCAGCAGGTTGGCGACGAAGATGCCGACCAGCAGCACCACCATGATCCGCACGAGCAGCAGCCCGAAGCGGGTCAGCCCGCGCTGGAAGCCGGTGCTGGCGGGGCGGGAGGCGACCCGGCGGGACACCGCTCCGAAGGTGCTGTCGCGGCCGGTGCGCATCACCACCGCGCGCGCGGTGCCGCTGGCCACGTGCGTACCCATCCACAGCGCGTTGCCGCGCGCGGTCAGCTCCGCGTCCGGCGGCGACGGGTCGTCCGACTTGGGTACGGGGAACGACTCACCGGTAAGCACCGCCTGGTCGACCTGCAGACGTTCCGCCTGAACGATCCGGCAGTCCGCCGGGACGACGTCCCCGGCGCGCAGCACCACGAGGTCGCCGACGACGACCTCCTCGACCGGTACGGACACCTCACGCCCGTCGCGGATCACCTCGGTGTCCACCCGGACCCGGGCCTGCAACGCGTCGACGGCCCGCCCGGCGGCGTGTTCCTGCCAGAAGCCGAGGCCACCGCTGGCCGCGACGATGGCCAGGATGATGGTGCCGTCGATCAGATCCCCGACGGCCATCGACAGCAGGGTCGCGGCAACCAGGATCAGGATGATCGGGCTGGTGAACTGCGACAGCAGGAGCCGCCAGCCCCGCCTGGCGCCCGCGTCGACCCGGTTGGGCCCGTGCTCGCGCAGCAGGGCGGCGGCGCGTTCACCGGTGAGCCCGGCCGTGGAGGCTCCGACGGCGGCCACGGCCTGCGGCAGCGGCCCGGCCCAGAACGCCGCGCGCCCGTCGTCTGCTCGCCCCACTGCGCACTCCGCGGTCGCCGGCCACCCCCACGAGTGACGCTACCGATCCGCCCCACCGCGCGCGGGTGATTGGCCTGCCCGCTCACCGTCGGCCGGTTCGCGCCGTGCCCTCTGCCACGCCCGCAGCGCCACGCCGACGCCGATCAGGGCCAGCAGCGCCCACTCCCCGATGCCCAGTTCCCGTTCCAGATAGCGGTAGGAGGCGGCGCCCAGGTAGCCCAGCAGCGCCACGGCCGTCGCCCACACCAGGCCGCCGGCCAGGTTCGCCCGCAGGAACACCGGCCACCGCATCCCACCTGCGCCGGCGATCATGGGAACCACGGCGCGCAGCACCGCCACCCAGCGTCCGATGAGCACCGCCCACGCCCCGCGGCGGGCGACCAGGCGGCGGGCCCGCGCGATGTCGAGGCGCCGGCGCAGCACTCGCGGGGCGCGGGCGAGCACACCCGCGCCGTACCGGCGGCCGAGGGCGTACCCGGCCTGGTCACCGAGGCAGGCCCCGGCCGCCCCGGCGGCCACCACCGCCCACAGCGGCAGCGCGCCACCGTGGGCCACCAGCCCGCCGATCAGGATCGCTGTCTCACCCGGTACGACCAGCCCGAGCAGCGTCGAGGACTCCAGGGCCGGCAGGACGATCACCAGGGTCAGGACGAGCAGCGGCGGCAGCCCCACGAGCACCGCCAGGATTCTGGCCACCCGATGATTGTCGCCCCGGAGAGTGGCCGGTGAGAGAGAAGCGCCTCCCGCGGGCGGACGAAACGTAGGGTTCGGGTCGACGGCAGGGACGGTGCCGGACGAGGGGCGGCCGAGGACCGGTGGGAGCGCGTACGCATCGCCCGTCGCCGGCGTTGCTGGTCAGCCTGACCGTCTCGGCGTGCCTTCTGGCGGCGCTCAGCGCGGCCGTACGCAGCCACCGGGTGCCTCGCTGGGAGCAGGACCTGTTCACCCTGCTCAACCACCTTCCGGCCGGGCTGACCCCGGTCCTGGTCCTGGTCATGCAGCTCGGCTCGTACCCGGCGGTGTTCGTCGCCGCCGCAGCAGCCGTCATCGCACGCCGCATCGGCGCCGCGTGGACTCTCCTGCTGGCCGGGAATCTGGCGTACTGGCTCGCGACAGCCGTCAAGGCCGCGGTCGCCCGGCAGCGGCCCGCGGCGCTGTTCACCGACGTGGTCCTGCGCGAGACGATCACCGGACGCCTCGGGTACCCGTCGGGACACGTCGCGGTCGCCACCGCCCTGGCGCTCGTCGCCGCGCGGGCCGGCGGCCCCCGGTGGCGCCGCGCCGCCTGGGTGGTGATCGGGCTGGTCGCCGTCGCGCGGATCCACGTCGGAGCGCATCTGCCGATCGACGTGGCCGGCGGTGTCCTCGTCGGCTGGCTCGCGGTGTGTCTGGCCCGACTCGTGGTCGGCGAGGTCGGGCCGCAACGGTCGGTGCCCGCACTGCGGGCGACGCTGCGGCGGCGCGGGATCGAGGTGGCATGGTTGGCGCCGATCCACGGCGACGCCCGTGGCTCGCAGCCGTGGCAGGCGGTCACCACCGGCGGTCGGCGACTGTTCGTCAAGGTGACCGGTGGCGAGCAACGCGACGCGGACTGGGTCTACAAGCTCTACCGGCGGATGCGCTACCGCCACGTGGCCGACGCGCCGCCGTACCTGAGCGCACGGCAGCAGAGCGAACACGAGACCTGTCTGACCCTGCTCGCCGCGCGTGCCGGCGTGCGGATACCGGCCGTCGTCACGACCGCCGCCGCGCCCGGCGGCGACGCCGTGCTGGTGCAGGAGTTCATCGACGCCGCCCCGCTGGACGCCGTCGTCGGGCCGGTCCCGCTTGCCGCCGTACGCGACGCCTGGGACCAGGTGGCGCGTCTGCACCGGGTGGGCATCGCGCACCGGGACCTGCGGGCCGCGAATGTGCTCGTCGGCCGGGACCACGTCTACCTGGTGGACCTGGGCTTCGGCGCCGACGACGCCTCGGCCGAGCAGCGGGCCCGCGACGTCGTCGAGCTGATGGTCGCCCTGGCCGGCCGGGTCGACCCGGCCGGCGTGGTCGATGCGGCGATCGACCGCCTGGGTGTCGCGGCGGTCGCGGACAGCGTGCCGTTCCTGCAACCCGCGGTGCTGTCCCGCGCCGGCCGGACCGCCCTGCGCGCCCGGCCCGGCATGCTCGACAGCCTTCACCAGGAGATCCTGCGACGCAGCCCGGACCGCGACCGCCCGGCGGCGAAGGTGGTCCGGATCAGCCGCCGCACCGTCCTGGAGCTGCTGGTCCTGGGGTTGGTCGTGCACCTGCTGCTCCCCCAGCTCGGCGAGATCCGCACCGCCCTGGGTCTGATCGTGCACGCCAACCCGGTAGCGGTCGCCGCGACGCTGCTCGGCTCCGCCCTGACCTACCTGCTCAGCGGTCTCGTGCTCCGGTTGGCCACGGCCGGCCGGGTCCCGCTGGGCGAGGCCACCCTGGTGCAGGTGGCCGCGTCGCTCGCCAACCGGCTGGCGCCCGGCAGCCTCGGTGGCGCCGCGCTCAGCCTGCGTTACCTGCACCAGAAGGGACTCGTCGCCGCTGACGCGGGCACCGCCGTGGCCGTCTCCCGCGCCGCCGGCGTGGTGTCCGTCGTGCTGCTGCTGCCGGTGCTGCTGCCGTTCGCACGCCAGCCCGCCCGCATCCTCACCCACGACGCGGCCAGGGCACTGCCGCTGCTACTGGGCGCCCTGGCCGTGCTGCTGGTCCTCGCCGGCGTGCTCGCCGTACCCCGGGTCCGGCGGCGTGGACGCGCCGCGGCCGGCCAGGTCGTGACCGCGCTGCGCGAACTGCGCCACCAGCACGGGCTGCGGTGGCTCGTCGTCGCGTCGACGGCGCTCACCCTCACCTATGGCCTCTGTCTCTACGTCGCGCTGATCGCCGCCGGCCCGGTCCCGCTGGCCCACCTGCCCCCGGTGATCCTGGTCTGCCTCGTCGGCGAGGGTGTCTCGTCCGCCGCGCCCACCCCCGGCGGGCTCGGCGCCACCGAAGCCGCGCTCGTCTCCGGTCTGCTGCTCTACGGAGTGCCACTGGACGCCGCCGTCGCGGGCACCCTGATCTACCGTCTCGCGACGTTCTGGCTCCCGGTACCGCCGGGATATCTGGCCTTCCGGCTCCTGACCCGGCGCCGGCTGCTGTGAACGCCGGCGACGGCGGGCGACCGTGGGCGGGGCCGGAGCGGCAGTGGCGATCCGCGCGTCTTCGGCCGTCTCCCGAGCTACGCCCGGCCGGGTCAGCCGGCCAGCGCCCGGCGACAGCGGGCGAGTTCCGCGCGCAGATCCCGGCGCAGGGCCCGGTCCAGGCCGGGCTGGGCGAGCGCATGGGCGAAGTCGCGGGCCGCCTCGTCCCACCGGCCCAGCCGGGTCAGGGCCGTGCCCCGGTTGTAGCGCGGCACGGGGGCCTCCGACAGCGCCACCGCCCGGTTCAGGTCGGCGAGCGCGGCGGCCACGTCGCCGCGCTCGAACCGGGCAGCGGCCCGGTTCGTCCACGCCTCCACCAGCCCGGGGTCCCCGCTCAGGGCCCGGGTGAGCAGTTCGTCGGCCTCGGCGGGCCGGCCGCGCTCGGCGAGAACCAGGCCCAGGGTGCACAGCAGCGCGGGCTCGTGCGGAGCGCCGGCCAGCCCGGCCCGTGCGCCGGCCTCGGCGGCGTCGAGCTCGCCGCGCTCCACGTGCAGGTTGACCAGGGCGATCCGGGCGTCGAGGTGCCCGGGTTCGATGGCGAGCACCCGCTCCAGGTCGGCGCGCGCCCGCTCGGGGCGGCCCCGCTCCTGGTGGAGCACGGCCCGGTTGTAGTACGCCTCGGGCAGGTGCGGTCCCAGCCGGATGGCGGCGTCGTAGTCCCCGATCGCGGCCCGGGTCCGGCCCGCCGCCCGGTAGAGGGCGGCGCGGTCCACGTAGTACTCGCAGTTGTCCGGGTCGTGCGCGATCACGGTGTCCAGGTCGGCCAGCGCCCGCGCCGGGTCGCCCAGCGCGAGGTGAACCTGCGCCCGGTTGTGGCGCAGCCGGGCCAGGTCCTGCGGGCGTTCGCCGGGCCCGAGCGCGGCCGTCAGCCGGGCCAGTCCGTCGTCAACGAGCCGCAGCGCGCGGTCGGGCCGGCCGGCCCGGCTGTCCAGCAGCGCCAGGCCCTGCTCGTAGAAGACCGTCGACAACAGCCGCTGGCGTGGGTCGGCCAGCTCGGCGGCGAGGTACAGCGCCCGCTCCAGCCACTGCCGGGCCAGCGCCGGGTCCTGCTCGGCCGCCGGCAGGTGCCGGGCGTGCAGCATGGCGGTGGCGTACGCCGCCGACATCGTGATCTTCGGGTCGTCGGTGACGGCCCGCGCCTCGTCGTAGAGGTCGAGCGCCGCGGCGGCCCGGTTCAGGGCCGCCAGGGCGGTGGCCAGGCCGGTGGTGAACGCCCACCAGTGCCGCAGGTCGCCGTCGGGGGTGACCGTCGCCCGCCCGCGCCGGGCGACCCGGGCCGCGTGGTGGTAGTAGCCGCGGGCCAGGCTGTCGCCCAGGGCCCGCCGCAGCGCCTGCGGGGTGCGCCCGTCGGGCGCCGGGTCGGGGGCGCCCTCGTCGCGCAGGTCGAGGCGCACCGGGGAAGGCCCGAGCCGGCGGGCCAGCGCGTCCAGCAGCTCGGTGGTCGTCTCGTCGGCGCTGGCGACGTGATCGAACCGGACGGTCACCGGCCGCCGGAGCGTGCCGGCCCAGGCCGCCACCAACTCCGCCGCGCCGTAGGCAAGGCAGGCGGTACGGCGGGCGGGGTGGAAGCGGATGGGCTCCTCCTCGGCGGCCGGCCGGGCCGCCGGATCGAGCCGGGGGGCGATCGCGCGCAGTTCGACCGCGTGCCGGGCCGCCAGGCGGGGCCGGTCGGCGGCGACCCGACCCAGAAAGACCGAGACCCCGGCGTACGGCCCGTGGTCGCGGTGGCAGTCGTAACGTTCCGGCCCGCCGGTCACCGCAGGGCCCACCGCCGCAGGGGCGGGCGCCCGGAAGCGCCCGCCGGACCGGCAGTTACCAGCACCACTCGATCCACAGCCGGCGTGCGCCCGACACCAGGCGGAGCGCAGAAGTGCGACGGATGGTCATTCTCCTCATAGGAACCTCCGATGTGATCCACCTCAGGACTGGCCCAGAGCGTAATCCCGGTCGATGCAAATAAGAAGGGTGCTCGCAATTCGCGGCGCAGGGCCGAGGTCTAGTAGCGGCGCCGCAGCCGGGCCTCGGCGCGGGGGTTGCGATTGGCGAGGTTCAGGTCGCCGCCGTAGTGCGCCAGAACCCGTGGGTTCATCACCCGGTACCACAGCGGCGGAACGAGAGCGAGCAACACCATCGAGGCGTAGCCTCCGGGCAGCCGCGGCGAGACGTCGAAGCTGCGCAGCGTCTGGTAGCGGCGCAGCGGGTTGGCGTGGTGGTCGCTGTGGCGTTGCAGCTGGAAGAGGAACACGTTGGTGACGACGCGGTCGCTGTTCCAGCTGTGTCGTGGGTCGACCTTCTCGAAGCGGCCGGTGGCTGTGCGCCGGCGGCACAGTCCGTAATGCTCGAGATAGTTGACCGCTTCCAGCAGCGAGAAGCCGACGATCGCCTGTAGGAGCAGGAAGGGCCCGAGCCGCCACCCGAACACCGCGATCAGCAGGGCGAAGAGCACGACGGTCATGAGCCCGGCGTTGAGCAGGTTGTTGCGCAGCGTCCACGGACTCTTGCGCCGCAGCCGGAAGCGGCCGATCTCCAGCCGCCACGCCGAGATGAGGCTGCCCCAGACCGTACGTGGCCAGAACGAGTAGAAGCTCTCCCCCAGCCTGGCGCTGGCCGGGTCCTCCGGTGTGGCGACACGGACATGGTGTCCGCGGTTGTGCTCGACGTAGAAGTGGCCGTACCCGGTGGGCGCGAGCGCGATCTTCGACATCCACCGCTCGACCGTTTCGCGCTTGTGGCCGAGCTCGTGTGCGGTGTTGATGGCCAGTCCGTTGACGATTCCGATGGTGGCGACCAGGCCGGCGGCGCCGGCGAGACCGAGGCCGCCACGCGTCCAGACCCATGCTCCGAGCAGCAGGGCGGCGTACTGCGCCGGCAGGAACAGGAACGTGATCCAGCGGTAGTAACGGACCTCCTGCAACCGCCGGGCGACGTCGTCGGGCGGGTTCTCCCCGTCGTCACCGAGCAGCACGTCGATGACCGGGATGAGTCCGAAGACCACCGCCGGGGTGAGCCACCAGGCAGCGGGTCCCGCGCCGGCCTGCCACAACGCGTACGCCAGGAACGGCAGCACCGGCACGAGAAGAGCCAGTGGCCACAGGTGCTTCTTGCCGTCATGCCAACCGGCGGCGACCGCTGGAGCATCGATCGAGGTCTGCATGTGCCGCCTCCGGAGTGTCGAGCGCTGCGTCGACTGTCACACGGATACCCATGCTTGACAATATCTGGCCCCGCGTAAATTTGGTGGGCGTGCAAGGCGCATGTGTCCAGTCGATAGACTCGGCGCACCATGGTCGACCCTCCGCCTTATCGCCACACCGCGCGCCGCCACCTCCGCGACGCGGTCCTCAAGGCCGGCCGCGACCTGGCGATCGACCGCGGCTGGGACGCGGTACGAATGGCCGACGTGGCGGCCCGCGTGGGCGTGAGCAGGCAGACGCTCTACAACGAGTTCACCAACAAGGCCGGACTCGGCGAAGCCATCGCACACCGCGAGATCGACCGGTTCACGGACGGCGTGCGGGAGGCGTTGTCCGCACACGGCGGCGACGTGCGGGCCGCCGTCCATGCCGCGGTCACGTTCGTGTTGACGCAGGCCGGCACCGACCCGCTGGTCAAAACCGTCCTCAACAGCGCCCGAGGCACCGACGCCCTGCTCCCCTACCTGACCACCCGCGCCGACCTGGCCCTGGCCGCCGCCGTCACGGTGCTGAGCGAGTGGGCGGGCACGCACCTGCCCCGGGTGCCGGCCGATGACGTCACCGTCGGCGCCGAATCCCTCGCGCGACTGGTCGTCAGCCACATCGTGCTGCCGACCGCGCCCGTCGACACCACCGCCGACACCCTCGCCGATCTGGCACAACGCTTCCTGGACCCGCCGCGGGCGTGAACCGGCGCAACAGCTGCCACAGACGGCGGAAGGAGAGCATCCCCGCCGGTGACGATCTGCTGCCGGCCAGGCCGCTTGCCCGCCGGCGGGTGTGGGCCGTCCGGCGTGGTCAGAGGCCGGCGGCGGCGTCGTACCGGCGTCGCAGGTCGGCCATCTCCGATGCGGGCAACGCCTCCCTGAGCGCCAGTTCCTCGTACTTGTCGGGGAACATCTCCCGTAGCCGGTCGACGAACCTGACGTCGGCGGTCGCCTCGACCACCTGAATGCCGGGAGGTTGGGTGGTCATGTCCATGATCACCGGGCCGACGAGCTTGACCGCCCCGTCCCAGTGGCGCTTCTGTTCGGCGACGCCGCAGAGGTGGAAGCCGTAGACCGTCTCGACGTCGGCCAGTGTGGCGGCCCCGGTGGGCTCGTAACCGTAGACATGGACCCCGCAGACGATCGCCGGCGGCGCCTGCTCTCCGGCCGGCGCCTGTGGGGCGGTGTGCCCGGCGTGCTGATGATCTTTCGGGTCCGCCTGCTCGAGGGTCGTACGCATCCGGGTCAGGATCTCCTGGCGGAGAACTGCCGGGTCCGTCCTCGGGGTGGTCGAGGTGACCAGGGCGGCCACACCGAGCGACGCGGCAAGCAGGCACACCTCGATCCACACGAAGACGCTTCGGTACCAGCCGCCGACGCCTACCCGGGAAATCATTGTCGTTCCTCACCTCGTCGCGGTTCCTGATGCTGGCGCAGGGCCCTGCCGGCGGTGGGGTGGCGCGTGCCGCGCCACCCCACCGCAGACGCTGTTACCGGGCGGTGCAGGTGAGGGTGGGTGCGGAGTTGGTGCCGTTCCAGGAGGCGTTGAAGCCGAAGCTGGTGCTGGCGTTGGCGCTCAGGGAACCGTTGTAGGCGACGTTCGACGCGGAGACCGACGAGCCGCTGGAGGTGACCGTCGCGTTCCAGGCGTTGGTGATGCTCTGGCCGTTGGGCCAGGTCCACGCCACCGTCCATCCGGAGATGGCGGCGTTGCCGGCCTGGACGGTGACATCGGCGCCGAAGCCACCGGACCACTCGCTGGTCTTGCGGTAGGTGGCGGTGCAGGCGCCGTTGCCGGCCGGCGGCGGCGTGGTGGGCGGCGCCGTGGTGGGCGGCGGGGTGGTGGGCGGCGCCGTGGTCGGCGGCGGGGTCGTCGGCGGCGGGTTGTTGCCGCCGCCGAAGATCACGTCACTGCAGAGGTAGTACGGCTGGTCGAGGTGGGACGCCTGCCAGATGGTGTAGACGACGTGCCGCCCGGTGCGGTTGCCCGCGTTCACCTGCGCCTCGTAGAGCCCGGTGGTCGGGTAGCTGCCGGTGCGCAGCACCAGTTCGAGGCTGTTCCAGGTGAGGGGCTGGGTGGTCGGGTCGAAACCCTGCTTGGTGATGTAGATCAACATGTAGTCGGCACCGTGCTTGGCGCCGTCGGTCAGCGTCAGCGTGAAGTTGTTCGGCATCGACTTCGCGGTCCACGCGCCGACCGCGTCGAGCGAGGCGTACAGGCCGTTCTGGGTGCGACCACCGCTGCACAGCTGCCCGTCCGGCACGGCGGCCTGGTGGTTGCCGCCGACGTTCTCGCGGTACAGGCCGTTCCAGTTCCACATGGTGTTCGGGTTGGCCTGCCACGCCTGCCAGCACATCGGGTCGGTCTGGGCCATCGTGGGGTTGAGGTGGTCGGAACCCCAGCGCTCGTAACATCCGTAGTTGCGTGACGGCGGGTTGGTGACCGATCCGTGCGCCGAGGCCGGACCGGCCTGGTTGACCACGACCATCGTGAACGAGGCGACGAGAACTGCGGCCGCGGCCAGTCCCAGACGGCGTGCTGTCCGTGAGATTTTCATGATGCTCCAGTGGATGCGCCGACGCCCAGTGGCCCTCGCTGGGTGCCCACCCCGGAGAAGGTGACGCCGATCGATTCAAGCCGCCCACCAGGTGGACGGCACTGCTGCCCAGCAGCGCTTGGCGACTCCCAGCCACGATCTTAGTAAAGACCGCCGTCAATGTAAATCGGACCCGCCCCGGATCAGACCGCGAGAGCCGCCCGTACCTCCCGCTCCGCCGTCACTCCCCCGTCGCCGTGCGAGGTGACCCGGCCGGATTCGAGGACGTGATAGCGGTTCGCCACCCGCAGCGCGAACCCGAGATGCTGCTCGACGAGCAGCACGCTGAAGCCGGACTGCCGGGTCAGCTCGACGATCCGCTCCTGGATCTCGGCGACCACCGACGGCTGGATGCCCTCGGTCGGCTCGTCGAGCATGAGCAGCCGGGGCCGGGTGATCAACGCGCGGGCGATGGCGAGTTGCTGACGCTGGCCGCCGGAGAGGAGCCCGGCCCGCCGCCGCAGCAGCGGACGCAGCGCCGGGAACAGGTCCAGCGCCTCCGCCGTCGCCACCGCGCCGTCGCGCCGGGCGTCGGCGACGAGGCGCAGGTTCTCCGCCGCCGTCAGGTGCGGGAAGCACTGCTGGCCCTGCGGGACGTACGCCATGCCACGCGCCACCCGCTCGTGCGGCGCGAGACGGGTGACGTCCTCGCCGTCCATCTCGACGGTGCCGGCGGTCGGGCGCAGCAGGCCCGCCGCGACCCGCAG
Organism: Micromonospora sp. HB375; assembly: GCF_017872985.1. Classification (NCBI taxonomy): domain Bacteria; kingdom Bacillati; phylum Actinomycetota; class Actinomycetes; order Micromonosporales; family Micromonosporaceae; genus Micromonospora; species Micromonospora sp. HB375. The sequence goes on from NZ_JAGGJO010000001.1 coordinate 4,512,653, forward strand.
CAGGGTGCTCTTGCCGGCGCCGTTGTGCCCGAGCACCGCGGCCACCCCGTCGGGCGGGACGGCGAGGTCCACGCCGTGCAGCACCCGGGAACGCCCGTATCCGGCGTGCACCCCACGCAGGGTCAGCATCATGCCTCCAGAGGGCTGGGGACCGACCCGGCGTCGACCGGGTGGCCGAGGTAGACCTCCTGCACGCGCGGGTCCGCCTGGACCTGCGCCACGGTGCCCTCGCTGAGCACCCTCCCCGCGTGCAGCACGGTGACGCTGCGCGCGAAGCGACGCAGGAAGTCCATGTCGTGCTCGATCACCACCACCGTGCGATCCCGGCTCACCGTCTCCAGCAGGACGCCCGTGGCGTCGCGCTCCTCGTGGCTCATCCCGGCGACCGGCTCGTCGAGCAGCAGCAGCCGCGCGTCCTGCACCAGCAGCATGCCGATCTCCAGCCACTGCTTCTGGCCGTGCGCGAGCGTGCCGGCGAGCTGGTCGGCCCGGCCGGCCAGCCCGATGGTCTCCAGCGCGGCGGCCACCTCGTCGGGGATCCCCCGACGGCGCCGGGCCAGGGTGGCCCAGCTCCGGCGGGCGCCCGCGGCGATGTCGAGGTTCTGCACGACCGACAGCTCCTCGAAGACCGTCGACGTCTGGAACGTCCGGCCGATGCCGAGCCGGCTGATCCGGTGCACCGGGCGACCCAGCAGCTCCTGGTCGCCGAAGCGCACCGAGCCGGTGGCCCGCACCAGACCGGTGATCGCGTCGACAAGGGTGGTCTTGCCGGCGCCGTTCGGCCCGATCAGGAACCGGATGTCACCGGCGGGCACCTCCAGCGAGACGCCGTCGACGGCGGTGAAGCCGTCGAAGCTGACCCGCACGTCACGGACGGACAGCCCGTCCAGCCGGTCGTCGCTCACGGGCGCACCTCCGCCCGCTCGGCGCGGCGGCGGGCCAGCGCCCACAGCGACGCCAGGCCGCCGGGAAGGAACGCCACGACCACCACGAAGAGCAGACCCTGCAGGTACGTCCAGGTGCCCGGGAAACGTTCGGAGAGGGCGGTACGCGCCCAGGCCACCGCCACCGCGCCGAGCACCGGCCCGAGCAGCGTGGCCCGGCCGCCCACCGCCACACCGATGACGAACTCGATCGACGGGACGATGCCGATGAGGGCGGGCGAGATGATGCCCACCGCCGGCACGAACAGCGCGCCGGCGAGGCCCGCCATACCCGCCGCCACCACGTAGGCGACGAGCTTGACCGACGCCGGGTCGTAGCCGAGGAAGCGGACCCGCTCCTCGCTGTCCCGCACCGCCACCAGCAGTTCCCCGTAGCGGCTGTGGACGATCTGGCGGGCCAGCGCGAGCAGCGCGAGCAGGACGCCGGCGATGATGAAGTAGACCATCCGCTGGTTGACCGGGTCGTCCAGGTCGTAACCGAAGAAGCCCTGGATGTCGGTGAGCCCGTTGGTGCCGCCGGTGGTCCCCTGCTGGCCGATCAACAGGATCACCATGGCGGCGGCGAGCGCCTGGCTGAGGATGGCGAAGTACGCGCCCCGCACCCGGCGGCGGAACACCAGTGAGCCGAGCCCGAACGCGACGGCCATCGGCAGCAGCACCGTGGCCGGCAGCGCGAACCACGGGCTGGCGAACGGCCGCCACCAGACCGGCAGTTCGTCGAGCTGCCCGTACAGCTGCATGAAGTCGGGCATCCCACCGGGACCCGCGTCGGCGAGCTTGAGGTGCATGGCCATCGCGTAGCCGCCCAGGCCGAAGAAGACGCCCTGGCCGAGGGTGAGCATGCCGCCGCGCCCCCAGGCGATGCCGATGCCGACGGCCACCATGGCGACGCAGAGGTACTTGGCGAGCAGGGCCAGCCGGAAGTCCGACAGCGCCAGCGGCGCGACGGCGAACAGCAGCGCCGCGCCGAACGCGAACCCCGCCGCCGCGCGCAGCCGGGACCGGCCACCGGGCCGGCTCCCAGGCGCGACGTCGGCCGGGGCCGGTGCGCCGGCGGTGCTCGGCGGCGCGGGTGTCACGGCGGTCATGCGAGGCTCCTGGTCCGCAGGGTGAACAGGCCCTGTGGCCGCCACTGGAGGAACGCGACGATCGCCACGAAGACGATCACCTTGGCGACGCTGAGGGTCGTGAGGTACTCCCCGGTGGCCTGGAGGACCCCGAGGGCGAAGGCAACGATCACGCTGCCCTTGAGCTGACCGATCCCGCCGACCACGACGACCAGGAAGGCGTCGATGATCAGGTTGGTGCCCATGGTCGGGCCGATCGGGCCGAGAAGGGTGAGCGCCACCCCGGCGAGCCCGGCCAGGCCCGAGCCGAGAAAGAAGGTCGTCCGGTCGACCCGGGCGGTGGGGATGCCGGACACCGCGGCGAGGTCGCGGTTCTGCACGACCGCGCGGATCCGGCGTCCGAGCGGGGTGAACCGCAGCGCCAGCGTGAGGGCGGCGACGGCGGCCAGGGCCAGGGCCAGGATGAACAGCCGGTTGTTGGCGACCGTCAGCCCGCCGGGCACCGCCACGTTGCCGGTGAGCAGATCCGGCGCGCGGGTCTGCACGTTCGGACTGCCGAAGATGTCCCGCGCGAGCTGTTGCAGCATCAGGGACACGCCCCAGGTGACCAGCAGGGTGTCCAGCGGACGGGCGTAGAGCCGGCGGATCAGCAGGATCTCCAGCAGCACCCCCATCGTGCCGGCGACCACGAACGCCACCGGCAGCGCGACCAGCAGCGACAGGCCGGCGCCGGTGATGCTCTGTTGCAGCACGTACGTGGTGTACGCGCCGGCCATGATGAACTCGCCGTGCGCCATGTTGATGACGTTCATCTGGCCGAAGGTCAGCGCCAGCCCGAGCGCGATGAGCAGCAGCACCGCGCCGATGCTGATGCCGGTGAAGAGTTGACCGAAGAGGACTGTCACGGTGGGTACTCCCGTACTGCTGGTCGAAGCCCCGGGCGGGGCCACCCCGCCCGGGGCCGGCGTCGTCAGCTCAGGCCGCTCGCCCACGGATAGGTCTTCAGATACGGGTCCGGCGCGATCGGCTTGCCGGAGTTCCACACCTCGGTGATCAGGCCGTCCGCGCCGACCTTGCCGATGCGGGCGGTCTTGGCGATGTGCTGGGTCTTGCCGTCGACGGTGACCAGGCCCTCCGGCGCCTCGAAGGTGATGCCGTCGGAGGCGCCACGGACCTTCTCGACGTCGAACGCGCCGGCCTTCTCGACCATCGCCTTCCACAGGTAGACGCTGACGTAGGCGGCTTCCATCGGGTCGCTCGTCGGCTTGTCCGCGCCGTACTTCGCCTTGTACGCGGCCACGAACTTGCCGTTCGCCGCGCCGGGCGTGGTCTGGTAGTAGTTCCAGGCGGTCAGCTGACCCTCCAGGTACTGGGTGCCGATGCTCTTGACCTCCTCCTCGGCGATGGACACCGACACCACAGGCATCGCGGCGGCGGTGAGCCCGGCCGACTTGTACTCCTTGAAGAACGCCACGTTGCTGTCGCCGTTGAGGGTGTTGAAGACCGCCTTCGCGCCGGACGACCTGACCTTGTTGACGATCGTGCCGAATTCGGTGGACCCGAGCGGCGCGTAATCCTCACCGACCACAGTCATGCCGTTCGCCGCCGCGTACGCCTTGATGATTTTGTTCGCCGTTCGCGGGAAGACGTAGTCGCTGCCGACCAGGTAGACCGATTTCGTTCCCTGGGCCTTGAGGTAGTCGAGCCCGGGGACGATCTGCTGGTTTGTCGTCGCGCCCGTGTAGAAGATGTAGGGCGACTGTTCCAGGCCCTCGTACTGCACCGGGTAGAACAGCAGCGCCTTGTTCTTCTCGAACACCGGCTTGACCGCCTTGCGGCTGGCCGACGTCCAGCACCCGAAAACGGCCGCGACCCGGTCCTCGGAGATCAGCTTCTCGGCCTTCTCCGCGAAGGTGGGCCAGTCCGAGGCGCCGTCCTCCCCGATCGGCTGGATCTTCTTGCCGAGGACGCCGCCGGCCGCGTTGATCTCCTCGACGGCGAGCATGATGGAGTCGCGGACGGTGACCTCGCTGATCGCCATGGTGCCGGAGAGCGAGTTGAGCAGGCCCACCTTGACGGTGTCGCCGGAGACGTCGGCGGTGACGCCGGCCGCGCCGCCCTCGTCACTGGTCTTGCTGCCGCACGCGGTCACGGCGACCGCGGCGACGAGGGTCATGGCCCCCGCCAGGATGCGGCGGCCCCAAAGAAGTGACATCTAATCTCCCTGCGGTGCGCTCAAGTAGCGAAAGGACGGTCGGTGCGGTCCGGTGGAGTTGGCGATGCCGGGGTCGACGGGTGGACGTCGCCTGTGGTCATCGCATCGGCTATGGGCACGCAAAGCGTTGACCGGCATGATTGCGCGGACGTTTCCCGGTCCTTAATTGACTGTTTCCCGGAAACCCGGAGAGAACGCACGCCGCAACGGCTGACACCGCCCCGTGCGAGGCGGTGCCAGCCGTGATGAATTCGGTGAAGAATTGCGCCACCACAATGGTCGGCGGACAGATTCCGCCGACGGTGGACAGACATTCGCGGTATCCACCCCTGGGGTAGATACTTCACGCAGGAAGTATCTTAGGGCCGGGCCGGGTGGACGTGTCAAGGGCCGGTACCGGGCGGTCAGAGCTGGGCGAGCACTGTGAAGTCGAGACCGTCTGCCTCGGCGAGGTAGATCCGCTGGCGCACGTGCCGTCGACGCAGCTGCAGCCGGCCGCGCGGCCCGTGGTACGCCACCGTGTCGGCAGCCGTCTCGATCGCCCGCACGTCCAGGGTGCGGGCCTGCCCGATCAGCGCGGCGAGCAGCATCACGCCCTCGTAGCAGGACTCCCCCAGGCTGCCCAGCGGCGGCGCCTCCACCCCGAACCGGCGGGCGAACTCGCCGTGGAAGTCGAGGTTCTCCGGCGTCACGAGGCCGGCGAAGAAGCCCGCCGTGCTGTAGAGCCGCCGCGTCGCGCCCGCCCCGCTGGCCAGCAGCATGTTCTCGTCCATCAGGGTGCTCAGCCGCAGGCAGCGCTGGTCCATCGCGGCACGCGCGAACGCCCGGTTGAACCGCACCGCGTCCGCGCCGACGAGCAGCATCACCACCGCGTCGGCCTCGCTGCGCTCGATCCGGCGCAACACGTCGTCGAAGTCGTGTGTCTCCAACGGCAGGAACGCCTGCCCCACCACACGACCACCGCCGCGCAGCGCGTACCGCTGGGCCGCCCGCGCGGTGCGCCGGGGCCACACGTAGTCGTTGCCGACCACGAACCAGCGGCGCGCGCCCTGCTCCCCCGCGAGCAGCCGCATCGCGGGCCACAGCTGGGCGTCCGGCGTCTCGCTGGTCAGATAGACCCCTTCGGTACGCTCACCGCCCTCGTACAGGGCGGTGTAGACGTACGGCACGCGGTGCGCGACCCGGGGCGCGAGCGCCTGCCGCACCGAGGAGATGTGCCAGCCGGTCACGCCCTGCACGGCGCCCACCGACACCAGCGCCTCCACCTGGGCGGCCACCTCGGCCGGCGGCGCGCCACCGTCGACCGGCACCAGCCGCACCTCGCGGCCCAGCACCCCGCCACCGGCGTTGATCTCCTCGACCGCGAGCTGGGCGCAGAGTTCGCAGGTCGGGCCGAACATTCCCGCCGGCCCGCGCATCGGGTACACCAGCGCGATGCTGACCACGGCCCGATCGACTGTGAGCCACGGCGGGGCCGGCGCGGACATGAGCCCATGATTGCCCGGCCGACGTGGGAAAACCATAGCTCTCCATGGAGCGGGACGAGTCGCTACCATGGCAGGGCCACCGGCCCAGGGAGTTCCATGTCAGACGTGCCCGGGGCGCCAGCCGATCTGCTGCGCTCGCTCACCCGCGCCGAACGGCTGCTCTCCCGCCGGTTGGCCGCCGTGCTGGCCGACGACGACCTGACCACCGAGGCGTGGCGGGTGCTCTGCCTGCTCGCCGACGGGCAGGGCCATCCGATGAGCGAAGTGTCCGCCGAGGCGTCGTTGCCGCCGGGGACCCTCACCAAGCTGGTCGACCAGCTCGTCGACCGGAACCTGGTGTTCCGGCGGATCGACCCGCTGGACCGGCGACGCATCCGGGCCCACCTGACCGCCCGAGGCCGCCGCGAGCACGCCCGCCTCGACGAGCGGGTCCGCACCAGCCTCGCCGAGGCGGGCGTACCGGCCGACACTCCCCTGCTCGACCACCTCGCCGACCTGATCGCCCGGCTCGACCCGGCGGCTCGGCGCGATGACGCTGAGACGGCCGGCTTTCGCCTCACTACGCCTCGGTGAGCAGCGGATCGCCGTCGAGGTGGGCGCGCAGCGTGTGCGCGTCGGCAGCGGTGGCGGTCCACAGTGTGGCCGGACCGCCCGCCAGGGGCAGCCGGGCGACGGTGCCCTCGACCGTCGCGGGCTCGTGGGGAAGCGACGGGTCCACCACCAGCAGTGACCCGGTGGCCGGCGCGCCGCCGAGCACCGCGGGGCCGGCCCAGCCGGGCGCGCCCGGTCCCACGGCAAGCGACTGGCGCAGCAACGGACGGCCGTCGTAGTCGACCCGGGTGTGCACGACCGCGCTGCCCGGCGCCTCGCCGTACCGGCCGCAGATCACCTCGTCGCGCCAGGTCAGCCTCGCCCCGGCGGCCACCTCGACCCGGGACTCGGCGAGGTGGGCGCAGCCGGCCGCGGCGACCAGTTGCTCCGGCAGCCAGTGCAGCGCGCCGCCGTCGTGCACCACGGCACGGACCGCCATCCGCGACACGACGCCGGGCCGGCCGGGCAGGGCGACCGAGGCGGCGACGGTGTGCAACCGCACCGCCGCCCCCGGTCCCACGTCGATCTCCAGCCGCAGGTCGTCGCCGGCGAGCGGGCCGGCCGCCCCGCCGACCACGTACACCGTCACGGCCCGACCGCGCCCGGGCGTCTGCCGCAGCAGCAGCGGCGTCTCACCGCTCAACTCGGCGAGGACCGTGCCGCCCCGGCCGTCGGCCCGGGCCACCAGCCGGGCGTACGCGCGCATCAGGCCGGGCCGCCCCGCGCGGCGACCGGGTGCAGAGCCGCGTGGTGGGCCAGTTCGTGGCGGATCCAGTCGGCGACCCGCCCCGCCGCCGGGTCGCCGACGATCGACAGGAACACGGTCGGCAGGTCGCCGCGCCGGGCCCGCGCGTCCCGGTCCATGACGGCCAGGTCCGCGCCCACCATGGGGGCCAGGTCGGTCTTGTTGATCACGAGCAGGTCGGCGGACGTCACCCCGGGTCCGCCCTTGCGCGGCACCTTGTCCCCGCCGGCCACGTCGACCACGAATATCTGCCGGTCCACCAGCCCTCGGCTGAACGTGGCGGTCAGGTTGTCCCCGCCGCTCTCGACCAGCACCAGGTCCAGCGGGCCGACCGCCTCGGCCAGCTCGTCCACGGCGTCGAGGTTGGCCCCGATGTCGTCCCGGATGGCGGTGTGCGGGCAGCAACCGGTCTCCACGGCGCGGATCCGGGCCGGGTCCAGCACACCGGCCCGCTTGAGGAAGTCGGCGTCCTCGGTCGTGTAGATGTCGTTTGTGACCACGCCGAGTCGCAGCTCCCCGGCGAACGCCCGGCACAGGGCCGCCACCAGGGCGGTCTTGCCGGACCCGACCGGCCCGCCGATGCCGACGCGCAGCGCCCGGCCGGCTTGGGCCAGCGGCGGATGCGGGTCCACCCCCGGCTCGGGGTGGGTGTGCGGAACGGTCTCGTCGTGCGGGGCAGGATTCCGGTCGGCCTCGGGCGCAACGGTGTCAGGACGCAAAGAGACGCACCTCCCAGGTGGCATGAGCTTCGGCATGGATGTCGGCAAGCGGGGCGGCCGCCGCGGGCAGCCGCTCGGGTGGGTCGTCGGCGGCCCGGGCCGCCGCCGCCGCGGTGCCGTCACACCGGCCGGCGAGACCCACAAGCAGGGCCTGGACCCGGTACGGGTCGAGGCCGAGCAGGCGTACGGCAGCGCTGGCCGCACCGGTCACCGTCCCGTGGACGGCGACCGTGGCGGTCTCGGCGCGGCTCAGGCCCGCGGCGGCGCAGAGCAGCCCGAGCACCAGCGGCTGGTGTGCTCCGCCGGGTGTGGCGGGCAGGTCGTCGAAGGACGCCTCCGGCCAGATGGCCCGGCCCGCGCGCAGCAGGGCCCGTCCCTGGCGGCGGGACACCGTACGCAGCGCCGGCGCCGCCGTCCGGGCGTCCAGCTCCGCGTCGAGCAACGCCAGCGTGGACCCGCGTACGGCGGAACCCGACGTCACCGCCCGGTGCGCCGCCGCCGCGAACGCCGCACCGACCAGCCCGGCGGTGGCCAGCCGGCCGGCCAGGAACGCCTCCAACGTGGCCAGGTCGGTGACCCGGCCGGCGGCGACGGCCGCCTCCAGGCCGCCGGAGTGGGCGTGCGCGCCGGCCGGGAAGCGACCGTCGGCCACCAGCAGGAGCAGGCTCGACGTCGTCATCAGAACAGGAAGTACCGCTGGGCCATCGGCAGGCGTGTCACCGGGTCCGGCTCCACCACCTGACCGTCGATCCGCACGGTGAACGTGTCCGGGTCCACCTCGATCCGGGGCATCGCGTCGTTCTCCGGCAGGTCGGCCTTGCCCCGCGAGCGCACGTCCGCGACGGGCACCACCCGCCGCCGCACGTCCAGGCGCAGCCCGGCGTCGAGGGCGGCCGGCGCGACGAACGCCAGGCTGGTCGCAGCCGCCGCGGCGCCGTACGCCCCGAACATCGGGCGTGGCAGCACCGGCTGCGGCGTCGGGATGGACGCGTTGGCGTCACCCATCTGGGCGTACGCGATCATGCCGCCCTTGAGCACCAGGTGCGGTCGTACGCCGAAGAACGCCGGATCCCACAGCACCAGGTCGGCCAGCTTGCCCGGCTCGACCGAGCCGATCTCCCGGTCCAGCCCGTTCGCCATCGCCGCGCAGATGGTGTACTTCGCCACGTACCGGCGGGCCCGGTGGTTGTCGGCAGCGCCGTCGCCGGGTAGCGCGCCGACCCGCTCCTTCATGACGTGCGCGCTCTGCCAGGTTCGCAGGATCACCTCGCCCACCCGGCCCATCGCCTGCGAGTCGGAGCCGATGATGGAGATCGCGCCGAGGTCGTGCAGCAGGTCCTCGGCGGCCATGGTGGACGGCCGGATGCGGCTCTCGGCGAAGGCCAGGTCCTCCGGCACGGACGGGTTGAGATGGTGGCAGACCATCAGCATGTCCAGGTGCTCGGCCAGGGTGTTGGCGGTGTACGGCCGGGTCGGGTTGGTCGACGACGGCAGCACGTTCGGCTCGCCGGCCACTGTGATGATGTCCGGCGCGTGCCCGCCTCCCGCACCCTCGGTGTGGTACGAGTGGATGGCCCGGCCGGCGATCGCCCGCAGCGTGTCGGCCACGAAACCGGCCTCGTTGAGGGTGTCGGTGTGAATGGAGACCTGCACCCCGGAGGCGTCCGCCACCCGCAGGCAGGCGTCGATCGCCGCCGGTGTGGTGCCCCAGTCCTCGTGCAGCTTGAAACCGCCCGCGCCGGCGCGCAGCTGCTCCCACAGCGCCTCCGGTGAGACGGTGTTGCCCTTGCCGAGCAGCAGCACGTTGACCGGCAGCGTGTCCAGCGCCTCGTGCATGCGGGCCAGGTGCCAGGCGTTCGGGGTGACAGTCGTGGCCCGGGTGCCCTCGGCGGGGCCGGTGCCGCCGCCGACGAGTGTGGTGATGCCGCCGGCGAGCGCCTCGGTGACGATCTCCGGGCAGATGAAGTGCACGTGCGTGTCGACGGCGCCGGCCGTGAGGATCCGGCCGTTCCCGGCGATGACCTCGGTGGCCGGGCCGATGACCAGCTCGGGGTGGACGCCGGGCATGGTGTCCGGGTTGCCGGCCCGGCCCAGCGCCACGATCCGCCCGTCGCGCAGACCCACGTCGGCCTTGACCACCCCCCAGTGGTCGAGCACCACCGCGCCGGTGATGACGGTGTCGAGGGCGCCCTCGGCGCGGGTCGCCCGCGACTGGCCCATCGACTCGCGGATCACCTTCCCGCCGCCGAAGACCGCCTCGTCGCCGCCTGCGCAGTGGTCGGTCTCCACCTCGATCAGGAGGCTCGTGTCGGCCAGCCGGATGCGGTCGCCGGTGGTCGGCCCGTACAAATCGATGTAGCGGTCCCGCCGCACGGCGGTCACCGCGCCGGCCCGTCGGTCGTCGGCGCCCCGCTCGTCGGCGCGTCTGTTCCCGGCGCGGCCGGTGGCGCTTCGTCCAGCGGCCCGGCGCACTCGCCGCGCAGGCCGGGCACGACGCGTGCGCCGCCGAGCGGAACCAGCTCGACGGTGCGGCTCACGCCCGGCTCGAACCGGACCGAGGTGCCCGCCGCAACGGCGAGACGCTGACCCCAGGCGAGCGCCCGATCGAACATCAGGGCCGGGTTGGCCTCGGCGAAGTGGTAGTGCGAGCCGACCTGCACCGGACGGTCGGCCGTGTTGACCACGACCAGAGTGGTCACCGGCCGGCCCACGTTGATCTCGACCGGGCCGGCCGCCGGCAGGATCTCCCCGGGGATCACGGGATCGGGTGGTGCACCGTCACGAGCTTGGTACCGTCCGGGAACGTCGCCTCCACCTGCACCTCCCTCAGCAGCTCGGGGATGCCCTCCTGGACGTCCTCGCGGCCGAGCACGCTCCGGCCGGCCGACATGAGGTCGACCACCGACCGTCCGTCACGGGCCCCTTCGAGAAGGAAAGCGGTGATGATCGCGACGGCTTCGGGATAGTTGAGTCGCAGGCCGCGCTCGCGGCGGCGGCGAGCGACGTCGGCCGCGACGTGGACGAGCAGGCGGTCCTGCTCGTGCGGGCTGAGGAACACGGGATTCTCCGGTGGGGTCGGCGTGGCCCGCTCGCCGTCGGCTCCGCGTGGAGCCGCGCCGGGCAGGACCACCCGGAGTACGAGCTGGAGTCACACGACCGCCGCGACGCCGCCTACGGGTGGCCCGGGACTCCACCATCCCGGCCCGCGCGACGGGCACCCGGCGGTGTCGGTCGGATGCGGACCGCACCGCCCACCGCTTGAGCAGACCGTAGAGGATCGCCACCGGCGGGGGCAACAGTGTGCTCGGTGTGAGGGATCGAGCCCTGCCGGTGTCCGGGTCGGATGGCACGCCAGGGACGCCCGCAGTACCCCATTCGCGAGCTGACGCGGGCGCACGTCGGGGAAGCCGTCGTCGGGTATTCCTGCAACTGTGGTGCGAAGACGAGGAGATCCGACGGCAGGCGGTGCTCGAACGCGCTGCCGCGATGCGTCGCCGAACTCCGTCCCTACGTCGAGGGCGCAGGTGCAGCCGCCGCGGCCGGCGGCGTCGATGTCGGACAGGTTGCCGGAGGGTGAGGGCCCGCCCGGTGGTGGGTAGCCGGCGCGGTGCGCGGATGTCGACTCGCTGACAAGGGTCCGAACCCGCTCCCAGAAGGGCAGCCGGCGGCGCCAGCAACGCGGCCTTCGCGGTCCGGCCATCCCGGCAGGCGCGGCGGTGCTGTTCCTATCGGGTACGGCCTTGCGGGATACGCCGTCGTTTGGGTGTGGTGTGCGGAAATCTCCATGCAGAGGGCAACGGCAAGGGAGGCAGCGTGCTGGTCGCGGACCGCAGACTGGTGGGCCTGCTGCTGCTGACCGCGGTGTCTCCGACGGTCGAGGCCGTCGTCTTGGTCTCGCTGGGTTTCGTCGCGGCGCGGGGCCTCGCGCCGCAGGCGGCGGCGGTGTGGCCGTACGACACCTACCACGACCTGCGGTGGCTGTATGTCTATCACGACTCGTGGCCGTCATTCGTGTTCTGGCTCAGTTTGCTGGTGGTGGCCCGAGGGCTCTTCCACACGCTGCTGGTGATGTTGGCATGGCCGGCTGAGGTGCCTCGGCCACCGGCGCGGTGGCTGTTGAAACGGAATGTCGGGCTCGCCGCGTTGGTGGCGGTCTTCGTCGCCCCGTGGGCCTTGATCTCGGTGGCCGCGTCGGTGGTGGCGCTGTCCTGGGTCCTGCTGGCCTCCCTGGTGCCGTTGTTCCTGCTGGCGCCATTCCTGCAACGGGCGGCTGTGGTAGGGCCGTGGTGGCGAGGCCTGCCGTCGATCTCGCTGGTGGGATGGTCGATGCTCAACTTCGTGGTGCTGACCGTGGCCGGCGCGTTGTGCTGGAGTCTGCCGGGCTGGTGGTCGGTGCCGGTGGCCGCCGTGGCCGGGGTGGTCAACGGGCTGCTGTGGAACCGGACGGTCCGTACCGCGCTGATCAATCCATCGACACGGTGGGTGAGGGTGCCGGCGACTCCCGTCGCGGCGGTTCTCGCCCTTGCGGTGCCGTTGCTCATCCCGCCGATGGTGGATGCCGTGCCGGACAAGAGCCTGCGGGCTGAGGCGGTGGTCCTCGACCACCCGCTGCCGCCCGACGTGCCGCAGGCAGTCATCGTCCTCGCAGGTTACGGGTCGTCGTACGGGGGCGAGCAACCTCTCGACAATCGTGTCGAGAGGTTCTCCTACCGGGGGTTGAGCCGGGACGGCACACCCCTGCCCTACCGGCCGCACGACACCACGATCTCGGTGGCGGACAGCGTGGGACTCCTCGACGCACAGGTGCGACGACTACACCAGCGCACCGGCCGGCCGATCGCCCTGATCGGGGAAAGCGAAGGCGCGATCGTCGCCCGAACCTACCTTCAGCAGCGAGCGCACCCCGCCGTCGACACGCTGGCCATGTTCAGTCCTCTGATCAACGCGGGTCGCGCCTACTACCCGCCCCCGCGCGAGAACCACGGCTGGGGCGTGGCGACGGGATCGCAGCTTCGGATCGTGTTCGGCGTGATGCGCCTGTTCGGTGGCCCACATGCCGGGCCCGACGAACCGTTCATCCGCTCCCTGGTCGACGACGCGCCGTTCTACCGTAACCAACTCATGTGTCCGGTGCCCGGGATCCGGATGGTCGCCTTCATTCCCACCACCACGGCCGCAGAGGCGCCACCCGGCGACTACAGCGGGATCCCCGTCTTCCAGATGCCCGGCGTACACGGGGGTCTTCTCAACCGCAGCCTGGTCGAAGACCGGCTCCTGACCTTCCTCTCCGGCGAACCGATCCAGCAGGAACGCGAGGAGTACCCACTCCTGCAACGTCTCGGCGCCGCCTGGCAGGCCCCGCCCCTGCCCATCGCGGCCAACCCGGCCTGGTCCGCGTTCCGGCAACCCGATCCCGCCTTCACGGGGAAGGTGTGTCAGCCAACCGACTGATCCGTCCTCGTTGGTCGCCGGCCCACCGCGGAGCCGGCCACTCGCTTGCGTAGGTGTGCGGGTAACCGTCGCCCGGACGCTCTCAAGCGACAGCGCGAGATCGATTGATGATCAGTAAGCGGGCGGCAGCCAGTGCCAGTCCGAGCACCAGCACCGTGCGGATCGGGTGATAGGTGAGGAAGAACAGGTGGAGCCCGACGAAGATCACCACCGCGGCCAGAGCCAGGGACGTCGACCAACGGCGGCGGAGCGGTCCGAGGGCTCCGGCCAGCGCCGTGAACACCCCGACGGCCAGATGCAGCCAAGCCCAGCCGGTGAGGTCGTGCTCGTGCACGGCACCGTCAGCAACCGAGACGTAGCGGGCGCCGCTCAGGTCGGCCGCACCAGCTACCGCGTCGAAGATCCCGGCCAGGCCCAGCAGGACAGCCGCCAGCCGCAGGCCCCTGTCGCTTGCGTTCCCGTCGGCCACCACACCCTCCGTAGGAACTCGCCCCTGCTGGCGGAGCGTCGATGTGGCGGGCAGACACCCATTCGGGCCCCTTGCTGCGCCTGCCCCGCCCTCCGATCTTTGCCGAAACGAGCCGATCCCAGACACCGAAGCGGGAGCGTCACCGCTGCGGGTGACCTCCGGCGGGCCGAGAACGGTCGGTGCGTGACCACATGCACCGGCCGTGCAGGCGCGCCGGGCGACCCGTGCACCCGAACAACCAGCTCGTCAGCGAGCTGCCGATCAGGAATCCGCAGTCCGGTACCTGCCGCAACAGGCACCACGTGTACGAGCGCGGGCACGGCATCAAGCGGATGAGCCACCCGGCGGTCGGACCGAGCATGCTGACGAGGCGCCATGCCGGGCACCCCGGACCAGACGCTGTTCCTCTGCGCCACCGACCCCGGCGTCCCGGCCCACGGCAACCTCCGTCTGCTGGGTCCCCTGACCGCCCAGGCCAAGCGGACGCCTCGTAGGGCCCAACGGGCAGCCCGCTCCCCGAGGCACAGCCACCGCCCCGCACATCGCCTGCGCGGGCGGCGGCCATGGCAGGGGCGTCACAAGCAGAGCGCCCAACGCATGGTCTGCCTCGCGGCAGCCCGGCATGAGGCACGTCCTGGGACATACGCCGGTCATCACTGGTGACGGCCTCGTCGTTACCGAAGGCTTCACGCGGTGGCGCCTCGTAAATGTGATGATCGGAGCCAGGGTCCGGCTGACTGGTGCCCCGCTATGTTCGTCGACTCGGTGCGCCGAGTCGACGCCGGCGGTGGCCCGCCAGGCTGACGGCCACGACGGCGAGGCCGGCGATGACTGCCGCGGCGAGGATGTCGCCTGGGTAGTGCACGCCGACCCAGACGCGGGCGACCCCGACGACAAGCGCCGCTCCGGCCAGTACCACGCCCCACCGGCGGCTCAGGAAGGCGTAAGCGCCGAACGCCAGCGCGAACGCGGCGGTGGCGTGGTCGCTGGGCAGCGAAACTCCCGCACCGTGAGGGATCAGCTGGTGCACGTGATGACTCTGGAACGGGCGCTGCTGACTGTTCGAATGCGCCAGGACGGTGGCTGCGGCAAAGGCGAGGACCAGGGCGGCGCCGAGCTCGACGACCGGGCGTGTTCGTCGGCGGCGCAGTGTCACCACGGCAAGCAACGCGGTGACTGCGAAGATCAGATACAGCAACCTGGTCGCGGCGAACTCCATGGCGTCGTCGATACCGTCGATGCGTCCGGCGTGATCGTTGATGAGTTCGAACAGGCGGTAGTTCACCATGTCATCCTGCCGACTCGGTGGCGGGACCTCGGGGAGATCGGGTTATCCGCGGCGTTCCGGTCGGCGAAGCAGCCCGTCGGCGACCAGTTCGATGGTCACCGCGACGGCGACCGCCTCGACGGGTGCGCCGACGCCGAGCAGCACGCCCACGAAGGCACCGGGAAGGGTGACGGTCACCGTCGGCGGTGTTCGACCGATCCCGCCGAGCAGGCGGAAGCAGCGAGCCACACGCCGCCGCCGACCGTGACGGCCGCCAGGACAAGGCCGACGATACGGATGGGCTCGTCGGAGAGTGTTTCCCGGAAGACGGTGATGGCGACGAGAACGCTGACGACGGGGTCGGTGAGCGTGAGAGCTGTCAGGGGTGCGGCGAGGCGACCGTGCTGGAAGGCGGCCTGATTCAGGATCAGCCCGATGGCGACGGCCACTATCAGCGCCGCGGATCGCCAGCTGACCACGGCGGACAGCAGGGAGCCCGGGGAGCCGCCGGCGAGGTCCTTGACCAGCGCCGCCGCGAAGCTGTACGCGACGCCGCTGGCCACGCCCAGCAGCGCGCCCCGCGCGGCGCCATGGCGGCGGCGCGCGGCCAGGACGCAGGCCGTAATGGCCGCCACCGCGCAGCTCATGGCGACCGTCCAGGCCGTCGGCGCAGGGCGGGTCACACCGGCGCGGACGTCGGCGAGAAGCAGGAACGCGGTCAGGCCCACCACGCCCACCGCAACCGCGAGCAGGTCCCGGCGCGCGACGCGCTGGCCGGCGATGACGGCCTCGATCAGCACTGCCATGAACAGCCCGCTGGCCATGATGGGTTGCACGACCGCGAGCGCGCCGGAACGCAACGCGAGCACCTGGAAGACGACTCCGGCCGTGTCCGGGATCCAGCCGGAAAGCCACAGGCGGTTGCGGAACAGCCGCAGCAACAGCCGCGGGTCGAGCGCTGCGAAGCGCGGCTGCTGGGCCGCGGCGCGCTGATGCAGCGCGGCGGACAGCGCGAAGCTGAAGGCCCCGGCCAGCGCGTAAAAGATCATGGCTGGGTGCAGGAGTGGTCCGCGGGTGAGCGCCGGGACGTCACCGCGGGTTCCCATCCACTCCGGCCCCGGACCGTAGGGTCGCGGACACGATCGCGGCCATGTCGTCGGCGCTGGTGAACGCCGGCAGGGCGGAAGCCGCTGTGCGGGTCAACTCCTGGCACAGGTCGGCGGGGTTTCGGACGTAGGTGGTCAGGCCTGCGCCGGCGAGCACCTGCGCATTGGCTCGGCCGTGGCCGGGAAGCGGGCGATAGGTGATGGTGGGCAGACCCGCGGCCAGTGCCTGCTGGCAGGTGAGGCCACCAGCGTTCTCCACGATCAGGTCCACCGCCTGCATGAGGGTGGGCATGTCGTCGACCCAGCCCATGACGTGCCCGGGAAAGCCGGCCAGGCGCCGGCGCAGGCTGTCGTTTCGTCCGCATACCACCACCGGTGTGACACAGCCGGCGGCCAGTACCTCCCTGGCGGTACGGGCCACGTCGCCGGCACCCCAGGACCCGGCGACGATGAGCGCTAGTCTTCCCTTTTCGGGCAGCGTGAACTGGGCGCGGGCGGCGCGTCTGGTGGCATCCGTCGGTGGCCGGTAGCGGGCGGGTACAAGCGGGTCGACGAGTCGGACGTCCGGTGCGCCACGAACAGCGGCTTGCTGCTGGGTGGCCTCGTGGATCACGCAGTAGGTGTCGACGCCGGTCGCCATCCAGGTCGGGTGGATGACGAAGTCGGTGACATAGGTGACGACCGGTGTGCTCAGCCTCCCGCTGTGGCGCAGCGGGCCGAGGATCTGGTTGGCGAACGGGAACGTCGACACGACCAGGCCGGTGTCCGGCGGCATTTGCATCAGCATCCGCCGGCGGGCCGACCGTAAGGCGGACCTGATCATAGCCACCAGCGGTGGCGAACGGTCGGTGATCGTGAACAAGGCGTCGTAGCTGAGCGGGCACCAGCGCAACAGCGACCGGTAACCTTCGCGGATCATCCCGTGCAGGGGCTTGGGCAGGGACGTGAAGAAGTTGAGGTGGTGCACCTCGACGCCGTCGAGGGCGAGCCGGGCAGCCAGTTCAGCGGCGGCGGCGTCGTGGCCCGCGCCGATGTCGGCCGACACCACGACGATCCCTCCGCCGCCACACCGGTGATCCGGTGCAGGCCACGTTCCGGGAGGGATCCGGGCATGAGGATGCTCCCGCCACCCGTTGTTCACGGGCGCGGGTACCCGCTGTCACCGTCGTCACACCTGACCACCGACGCGGCCTGGGCGACTCCCCCCGTGGTCGTCCAGGCCGCGCCCCGAACCTGACCTCACCACCTACGGCGCACGGCCACGGATCCTCCCGACGAGGAGCCTGACAGCGTCCTGGTACTCCGGTTGCGTGTGATACGGCCAGTGGCGTTCCACTGCGGGCGGAACGGTGTCCGTCGGCTCCACGGTGACACCGCGGGGATCGCGCAGCCGCACGTCGACAGTTGCGGCCTCCCGAGGTACGCCAGGCGTGAGGTCGGGATGGTCGAAGATCGGCGCGCCGATCGGGTCGGTATCACGCCACAGGTTGCGCCACCGCCAGTCGATCCGCTCACCGAGCTCGCACAGCACCCGTTCGCCGAGGTAGGCCGGGTAGAGGCGGGCATAGATCCGGTACAGGGGGCTGCCGTGGGTCAGCAACGCGATCCGTGGCAGAGTCTCGGATGGCAGGTGCAGGACGGTGGCGGCGGCCAGTACCGAGCCGTGGCTGTGCCCGGAGATCACCACGGGCCCATGCGCGGCCAGTGCACAGACCCGCCGCGTCAGTTCGGGCACGGCCCGCGCCGCGTAGCAGGGCGGTGCGAACGGGTGCACCGTCCGGGGCCAGAACGTGCCCAGATCCCACAACACGCCGACGAGCCGGCGGGTCTCCGGCGACCGGTACGCGCGGTAGGCCAGGATCAGCAGTCCGACGACGATGAGGCTGATGATCCAGATACCGATGTCGGTGACATATGCGGTGAGCACGGCGAGGACGTCGTGGCGCCGATTGAGGCGGGCGGCGAGTTGTGTGGGGCCGATCCCGACGAGGTCGAGCGCCACGGTGGCGAGCCCGAGTGAGGAGACCACGAAGAACGCGACCAGGGTCGGCCCGAGTTCCTCGGTGACGAAGGAGCGGGCGACCGTGTCGCGGACCGCGGCCAGCCGCGGCGCCGCCGAAGCGGGCGCGTCGGGGTAGTCCCGCTCGACCACGCGTCGCGCGTACGCCCGACGACGGCGCCGGGCGGCGGGCAGGGTGAAGGCAATCGCCGCGGTGACGACGAGCAACGCGGCCAGCCCGGCGAGCGCGGCCCACCAGTACGCCACCGGTGGTTCCAGTGGGCCCAGCGCAGGTGGGCTGGGCCGGATCGGGTCGGGGATGCGGCCCCGGTCGAGATGGTCGGCGGTCCGGAACACCAACGTGGTGGTGTAGGCGGAGGTGACCGTGACCGACATCGCCGCCACCAGCGGCGTGCCGAGTCCGCGCAGCAGCGCGCGCGAGCCGGCCGGCCGGGTGTGCTGCCGCGCCAGCGTCACCGCGGCGATCAGGACCAGCAGCAGTCCCTGCGCGGTGACCAGGCCGGCGGCCGCGCCCTCGTAGCCGGGCATCTGCCCGGCCACCACCGGCACCTCCCGTCGGGACACGGCGTATCCGAGACTCGACACGGTGGCCACCGCGACGAGGATCCACAGCAGGCGTCGCAGCGGGCCGGCCCACCTCACGCTCACTGTCACCAGCAGCAGCGCGGCGCAGAACAGCACGAGTCCGCCGGTGAGGCCGAGCAGCGCGACGGCTACGCCGTTCCACCGATCGTGTGACACCGCGACGACCAGGCTGAGGTAAACAGTGCCGGCGCCCAGCCCGACATGGATCTGACGCAGCCACGACGTCATCCGCTCGTCGTGCCAGATCCCCGGTGCGGCTAGGCTCCCGGTCGACTCCAGCAGCCGCTCGTGTGGCGGGGTGGCCTCGAAGCCTTCGAAGGCACGCGCGAGCGCGCGCCGACGGCCCAGAACACCCGCAACGCCAGCAGCGGCACCAATGCCAGCACCGCCAGGCGCGGGCCCATTGGCAACGCCGCCAGCCAGGACAGGTACGGCCGCCCCTGCCGGCACTCCACGTACGGCACGCACTGCCAGCCGGGCAGGTTCATGCTCACCCCGACCAGCGCGAGCGTGAACGCCACGGTCAGCGACCCGGCGAGCAGGCGACACAACCCGCCGAGCAGGCCGAACCGGTCCGCCAGGGTGGGGCGCAGCCAGACCGCGAGGTTGCCCAGCATGAACGGCAACAGCAGCAGCATGGACGCCGTCCGCACCGCCACCCCCGCGGTCAGGGCCCCCCACCGGTACGCCTCCACCACCACCCCGGCGGTGGCGCCGCCCGCCCGACCGAGTCCCTCCCGGACCCGGTAGAACCCGGCGTGCCGGTCCCCCGCCACCCGCACCACGATCGGATGATCGACGATGGTCTCCGCCGACGCGCCGGAGACCCCGTGAACACGCAGCTCGACAGCCTCGTCACCGGGCGCGCTCACCAGGACAGCGTCACAGAAGCTGCCACGGTGCCGCTGCCGAACACCGAACACCGAGAGCGGGGATTGAGCCGCGCCCGGGGTGCGTTCACCGGAGTGGGTGATGGTCGACCTCATCCGGTCGGATCAGCCGTCAGCGCCCCACCTTCACGCAAGCGCAGGCGATCGGACGGGCCGTCGTTCACTGCCCGACAGGGCGGTAGCGGAGGTGTACGACGCCGTTTCGGAATCGGCGCTCGTCGAGGAGTTCGAGGTCGACGCGCATGCCGGACGGCAGGCCCGGCTTACCCCCGCCGACGACCACGGGCCAGACGAACAGCTGGCACTCGTCGACCAGCCCGGCCTCAAGAGCCTGCGCCGCGAGGTTTGCACCTCCAACGGTGAGATCGCTGCCGGCCGTGGCCTTCAGTTCGCGTACCGCGGCGGGGTCGAAGCGGCGTTCGAGCCGGGTGTCGGCGGTCGACACCGCGGCGAGGGTCGTGGAGTACACGACCTTTCCCGCTGCCTGCCAGGCGCTTGCGAAGTCGGCCATGAGGTCGGACTGCGCGGCCAGAGCGGCGTCGGTTTCCCAGACGGCCATCGCCTCGTACAGCCGCCGTCCGTAGAGGAACGTGCCCACGGACCGCAGGAGATCGGTGTAGACGACGAACACCTCGTCGTCCATCGGCAACCAGGCGAACGCGCCGCGTTCGTCCTCCATGTAGCCGTCGAGCGACACGTTGTTCACATAGATCAGCTTGGCCATGCCTTACCTCTCGATGGTCAACCGCAACAGCCTGGACGCACGGGCGCATCACCCAGCAGCCTCGTGGGCTGCCCCGCTCATTGACTACGAACACCCCTGCCCAGATCCGACACCTCCGGCGGACACCAACAGCGAACGGTGCACGCCCACCGCCGCGTGTGCCGGCCGGGGCGACCGCCGGGCGGCTGCGTACGCTGGTGGCGGAGGCGCTGAGGGAACCGTCGGCCCGGCAGACGATCAGGTGATCGTCGCCCCCGCCGGCCCGCGTACGACTCAGGACCTGACGGCGGAAGCCGGACTGTCGGCGGGACCGCCGCGCGGCTGACCAGGAGACCGGAGGAGCGCCCAGGCGCCGCGCACCGCGCGGACTCCGGCGACGTCCCGCCGGACAGGCCGCGGGAACCCGCGCCGTACGCACGGGTTCCCGCGGCCTGTCCCGGGTCCGCCGGGACTCGCCCTACCCCGCCCGCTGCGGGCCGACGACGGTCCAGCAGAGGCCGGCGGGGTCGCGCAACGTGACCTGGTGCGACGGGGCAGCCGGCGGCTCGACATGGGCGCCCGCGGCCACCGCCCGCCGCAGCACCGACTCGGGGTCCGTCCGCTCGATGGTCAACACCTCGTCACGGTTCGCGGCCACCGACGGGTCGCCCGCCTCCCACCACTCGCTCACGATCAGGCGATGACCGCCGACGGCCAGTTCCGCGTGCACGACATGCCCGTCGAGCAGGCACTCCCGTTGGATGGCCACGGCGTCGAAGACGTCCGTGTAGAAGGCGATCGCCTCGCTCGTGTCGCTGACCGTCAGGTGCGGTCCCGTCCGCTGGTCCTGTGCCCGCATGAGACTGCTGCGTCCCTTCGCTACTCGGCGATCCGGGTCCGGCCGGTCCAGCGGAAGACCACCGGCTCGACCGTCGCGGCGGCGGCGCCCCGCTCGAAGTGCTCGTACCCGCCGTAGTACAGGATCTTGATCTTCTTCTCGGCCCTGGACACCCGACGGCTGCGCAGATCGGCCGGCAGGCCGGCCGGGCCGCCCTCCAGGACGACATCGATGACGCCGGCGGCGTCCCGGGCGACCGGATCAGCTTGCGAAACGTCCTTCATGGCACGACCTCCGTCGCATTCCGCACACCCCACGAGCCGCCGCAGGGGCGACGCGGTTCGGTCCACACAGGTCCAACGACACCCGTTGCCGGGTGAACGGACGCTCCGCGGTCGAACGTCCTTGTCCGGTGAGCGGCCACCCGTTCAGCTCCGAACGTAGTGCAGATCACATTTCGTGAGCACCCTTAGCGCACCCCTAGAAACGGCCTTGGGCAGCGACGATGCCGGACCAGCCCGGTCGGGAGGCGGGCTCACTCCCAGCGGAAGAACCGCGTCGCCCCCAGGGCGGCGACGGCGGCCGTGACGGCCAGGGCGATCAGCTGCGGCAGCTCCGGGTCGGCCCCCGCCCACGCCGCGCCGATGGTGTCGACAGTCGCGCCGAGCGGCGAGTAGTCGGCCACGGCCGCCAGGGCACCCGGCATCCGGTCGCGGGGCAGCCAGGCGCCGGCCAGGAAGAGCAGCGGGAAGAACAGCGCGGGGCCGATCGACTGTGCCGCCCGGGCCGACGGCGCCAGCGCCGCGATCAGCAGGCCGACGGCGAACAGGCACGCGACCCCGAGGAGGAAGGCCAGTACGAACCCGGGCAGGTTGGCCGGCGCCGGCTGGTCCAGCAGGAACCGCACGGCGATCGAGGTGACCACCGCACCGAGCACGCCCATCACGAGGTTGACCACGACCTGGGCGACCAGCAGCAGCGCGGGCTGCACCGGGGTGGTCGCCAGACGGCGCAGGATCCGGCGTTCCCGGTAGATGCCCAGCGCCATCGGCAGGGTGAAGAGCGCGAGCATGCCGATGGTGAGAGCCAGCGCGAGCGACGGCAGGAACGTCTGCTCGGCGTGCTGGCCGGTGTCGGCGGCGGTACCGGCACGCTGCGGCAGGCCGAAGACGAGCATCAGGCCGATCGGCAGGGCGAAGACGAAGAACAACGACACGGGCTCCCGGAGGAACAGCTTCGTCTCGACGGCGATCAGCTTGGACAGGGCGCTCACGACGACCTCCCGTCGGTCGGGGACTGCGCGGCGGCCCGGCCGCCGCGGCCGGTCAGGGCGACGAAGGCGTCGTCGAGGGTGGGCTGCTCGACCCGCAGGTCCGTGTAGGTCGTCCCGCGCCCGTTGAGCACTGCCAGGACCGACTGGAGCACGTCCTTCGTGCCGGTCACCGTCACCTCCGCCCCGTAGCGGCTGACCCCGGTCACGTCGGGCGCGGCGAGCAGCAGGGCGTCCTCGACCGGCTCCGCCGGGCGGAAGTGCACCCGGTGCTCGCTGCCGACCCGGGCGAGCAGGCCAGCGGGGCTGTCGATGGCCACCATCCGCCCCTTGTCGATGATCGCGATCCGGTCACAGAGTCGTTGCGCCTCCTCCATGAAGTGGGTGACCAGCACGACGGTGACGCCGCGGTCGCGAATCCGCTCGACGAGATCCCAGGTGTCCCGGCGGCCCTGCGGGTCGAGGCCCGTGGTCAGCTCGTCGAGGATGGCGATCTCCGGCCTGCCCACCAGCGCCAGGGCCACCGACAGCCGCTGCTTCTGCCCGCCGGAGAGCTTCTGGAAGTAGGTGTTGCGCTGCTCGGCCAGGCCGAGGTCGGTCAGCAGCTCGTCGATGTCGGCCCGGTTGCGGTAGAAGGACCGGTACAGGTCCAGCGCCTCCCGCACCCGCACCTTGTCCGGCAGCTGGCTCTCCTGGAGCTGGGCGCCGACGCGCTGGCGCACCTCGGTGCGGTCGCGCACCGGGTCCAGCCCGAGCACCCGGACGGTCCCGCCGTCGGGACGGCGCAACCCCTGCACGCATTCCACAGTGGTCGTCTTGCCGGCGCCGTTCGGGCCGAGGACGCCGAAGATCTCGCCCTGCTCGACGGTGAAGGAAACGTCGTCGACCGCGACCTTCTCGCCGTACCGCTTCTGCAGATGATCGACCTCGATGACCGGCATCCGGGATGGTCCTCCTTCATGTGCGGTTTGCCGCCGGGAAGGGCGGACCACTCGGCTGATCGCGGCGTCGGTCCGCGGCAACGGGCCGGACCCGGGCCGACCGACGCCCGACATCATCCGCGCAACCGATGCCCCGATCAACTGATCAGGTGACGAATCGGGGGTGTCGAGGCGGGAAACCATCCTCCACAGGGGTACCGCCCGGCGACAGGGGTGTCGCCCGGTCACGCCAGGTGTCCGGGCGTCCCGTCCGGGCGGGCGGCGGCTCCGGGCGGCTTCCCGCCCACGGATCCGGTGTGGCTCGTCACCGCCGTGCCGGGCAGAGCGGCAGCAGCTCGTCGAGCCGGGTCAGAACGACGTCCGGGCCGGCCGCGCGCAGCGTCTCCTCGTCGGACTCGCCCCACAGCGCGGCCACCGCCGCCACCCCGGCCGCCCGCGCGCTGGCCAGGTCGCTGGGCGCGTCGCCGACCATCAGCGCCTCCTCCGGCCGGGCCCCGAGCAGGTGCAGCGCCCGCCGTACGATATCGGGCGCGGGCTTCGGGCGGGGCACCTCGTCCGAGCCCACCACGTGGTCGACGAGCGGCAACAGGTCGAGCCGGCCGAGCAGGTCCCGGGCGCGTACACCGCTGCGGCCGGTGGCCACGGCGAGCCCGATCCCCCGCCGACGCAGGGTGCGCAGCAGCTCCGCCGCGCCGACGACCGGGCTGACCCGGTGTGCAAGGCGGTTGCTCTGCCGCACGAACGGCTCGGCGAGCGCCGCCGGCAGACCCATCAGCTCCAGCACCTCCGGCAGGTACCGGCCCGGGTGGCGGCAGTACTCGTCGACCGGGGCCAGGCCGTCGCCGACCACCTCGGCGTAGGCGAGGGCGAACGCCTCTCTGGCCACGGCGAGGCTGTCGACCAGCACCCCGTCGAGGTCGAACACCACCGCCCGGACACCGTCGGGTGCCGCCGTCGCCCTCGCGACCATCGATGTCACCTCCCCGCCCGCACGACCGCCACGGCCGGTAGGGGTGGCAGGCCGCGGAGACCCCCGACTACGGTCAGGACCGTTCTCCCGGCCCACCGGCGGCGCACTCGCCCGCCCGGATCCGGCGGTACCCCACGACCCTACCGGCGTCGCGGCCCCCGGCAGGGCTCGGACCGGGCCGCTGAGAGGATCGCACCATGCCGCTGCTGGGCTGGCTGACGAAGACAACCGACGGGCACCCGGACGCGATCCGGGTCGGCGGCCGGGCGGCGTCCTGGGTGGAGCTTCGCCGCCTTGCCACGGCGGTGGCCGACGAGCTGCGCGGCGTCGACCGGGTGGCGATCGAGGCCACCGCCACCCTGGAGACCGTGGTCGGCGTGGTGGGCGCGCTGACGGCCGGGGTTGCGGTCGTGCCGATCCCGCCGGACGCCGGGCCGATGGAGCGCGATCACATCCTGCGCGACTCGGACGCGACGGCGCTGCTGGCCCCGGCCGGCGCGGAACGCACCGTCGGTGACGCCGGCCGGCCCGTCGTACCCGTCGACCTGACCCGCCGGTCGGACACCGTCCACCCCGAGCCGGATCCGGCCTGCACCGCGGTGATCCTCTACACCAGCGGCACCACCGGCGCCCCGAAGGGCGCCGTGATCTCCCGCCGCGCGATCGCCGCCTGCCTCGACGGGCTGGCCGACGCCTGGGCATGGACGCCGGACGACCTGCTGGTGCACGGCCTGCCGCTGTTCCACGTGCACGGGCTGGTGCTCGGCGTGCTCGGACCACTGCGGCTGGGCGGCCGGCTGCACCACGTGGGCCGCCCCCGCCCCGACCGGTACGCCGCCGCCAACGGCACGATGTACTTCGGGGTGCCGACGGTGTGGTCCCGAATCGCCGCCGACCCGGACGCGGCCCGGGCGCTACGTCCGGCGCGGCTGCTGGTCTCGGGCAGCGCGGCGCTGCCGGCGGCGGTCTTCGCCGACCTCGCCACCCTCACCGGTCACCGGGTCGTCGAGCGGTACGGGATGACCGAGACCCTGATCACTGTGAGCGCCCGGACGGACGGCCCACGCCGGCCCGGCACCGTCGGGCTGGCGCTGCCCGGGGTCCGTACGCGGCTGGTCGGCGACGACGGCACCCCGCTCCCGGCCGACGGGGCGACGATGGGCGAGCTTCAGGTCACCGGCCCCACGCTGTTCGACGGCTACCTCAACCGTCCGGACGCCGACGCGGCGAGCCGTACCCCGGACGGTTGGTTCCGCACCGGGGACGTCGCCACCGTCGACCCGGACGGCTGGCACCGGATCGTCGGCCGGGCGTCGACCGACCTGATCAAGAGCGGCGGCTACCGGATCGGCGCCGGGGAGGTGGAGGACGCCCTGCTGACTCACCCGGGGGTCCGTGAGGCAGCCGTGGTGGGCACACCGCACCCCGACCTCGGTCAGCAGGTCACCGCGTACGTGGTGGGCGACGGGGTGGGCGAGGCCGAGCTGATCGACTTCGTGGCCCGGCGCCTTTCGGCGCACAAGCGACCACGCGAGGTGCGCCTGGTCGACGCCCTGCCCCGCAACGCCCTGGGCAAGGTGCAGAAGACGCGGCTCAGCGCCGACGGTTAGGACGCGACCGCCGGGATGCTGATCGCGGTGACCACCAGTCCCCGCTCGACCAGGAACCTGCCCGCGAACGCCCGCACCTCGGCCCCGCCGAGCACCGGACCGGGCACCAGCAGCCGGGCCTCGAACGTGCCGGCCGGGTCGAACACGATGTCCGCCTCGGAGAAGTCCAGCCACTGGCCGGTGAGCGGGAACCACGCCTTGTACACCGCCTCCTTGGCGCTGAACAACAGCCGGTCCCAGCAGACGGCGGGGCGGACCGCGGCCAGCGTGACGGTGCGCGACCGTTCGGCCGGCAGGGCGATCGCTCCGAGCACCCCGTCGGGCAGCGGGGCGTGCGGCTCGGCGTCCACCCCGAGGCTGGCGAACGCCGCCGTACGGCCGACGACCGCCGCCCGGTAGCCATCGCAGTGCGTCATACTGCCGACCACGCCGTCGGGCCAGAGCGGGGCACCGCGTGCGCCGGAGACGATCGGCGCCGGGGCGAGGCCCAGCTCGCCGAGAGCCAGCCGGGCGCAGTGCCGCACGGTGGTGAACTCCCGGCGTCGTTTCTCCACCGACCGTGCCACCAGCGCCTCCTCCTCGGGGAACAGGGTCACGCCGGCGGGATCGGTGAAGGACTCGGACACCGCCACGGTGGAGGGCAGGATCTGCTCGATCACGTTGGCCGATGGTAGGCGCTGCGGCACCCCTCGCCGCGGCGGGCCTCGGCGATAGGTGCACCATAGGGGTCGGGTACGGGTGCCGGCCTGCACGGGACAGGTGCCACTCTGAGCGCCGTCCCGGTCCTGCGGGCGGGGCACCTGGATTTGGGGCGGATGGACGCGGGAATGGCGATGCTCACTGGCAAAGTGGTGCGGTTCGACGAGGTGCGGGGCTACGGGTTCATCGCCCCGGACGACGGCAGCGACGACGTGTTCGTGCACGCGAACATGCTCGACGGCGACAAGTGGGCGCTGACGCCCGGCGTCCCGGTCGAGTACGACGCGGTGGAGACCGAGCGCGGGCCCAAGGCCGTGCTGGTGCGGGTGTCCGGCGTCACGGTCGGCGGCGGGCGCAGCAGGGACAGCGGACAGGCCACGGGCGGCGCGGAGGACGACGAGGGCCTGTGCGACGTCCTCTCCGAGCGGGCCTTCTCCGCGGAGACCACCGAGGCGCTGGTGACCTCCGTGTCGGACCTGACCGGAGCGCAGATCGTGGCGGTACGTGCGAGGATGCTGGAGCTGGCCCGGCGGCACGGCTGGGTGGAGGGCTGACCGTGGCGGGGGCGGGTCACCGCTGCCCCCTGTCCGGCCGGCTCAGCCGCCGGCGATCAGCAGGGACTTCCTGATCCGCCCGAAGGCGCTGCGCGGCAACTCGTCGACGAAGTGCACCCGCCGGGGGCGCTGGCCCGCCGAGAGGTACCGGCCGACGTGGTCGATGAGCACCTGCGCGGTCACCCCCTCGGCGACGACGTAGGCGGTGACCTGCTCGCCGAGCGCGTGGTGCGGCGTGCCGACGACGGCGGCGTCGCGCACGCCGGGGTGGCTCAGCAACGCCTCCTCGATCTGCCCGGCGGGCATCCGCCGGCCCCGGCTGTGCACCACGTCGAGCCCGCGTCGCCCGATGATCCGGTACGTGCCGTCGGGGGCCACGCTGGCCAGGTCGCCGGTGGCGTGCCAGCGACCGGCGGCGAGGCTCCGCCCGCCGACGTACCCGCTGAACAGCATCGGCCCGCAGACGCTCAGCTCGCCCGCCGACTGGCCGTCGGCCGGCACCGGCCGGTCCTCGCGGTCCAGCACGCGCGTCTCGACGCCGGGCAGGGGGGTGCCGACAGCGCCCGGCACCGTACGGTCGCCGGGGCGCCCGGTCAGCGCGACGAGCGTCTCGGTGGTGCCGTAGGCCTGCACCGGCCGGTGCGAGGTGAGCAGTCGGAGCCGTTCGGCCACGGCGCGGGCCAGCGGGCCGTCCGCGGAAACGAGGATCCGCGCCGCGGACAGCGGCCGGGCCCGGTGGCCGTCCAGCGCTATCTTCGCCCACTGGTCGGGCGACGCCAGGTGCACGGAGCCGACCGGCCCGGTGCCGGCGTGGTCGAGGTGGACGAAACGGCTGCCGGCCCGCAGCGCGCCGAGCAGGCCGACGACCAGACCGTACGCCCGGAACAGCGGGGTGCCCTGGACGACCACGTCCTCCTCGCTCCAGTGCCACGCACGGGCCAGAAGGTCGAGGTCGGCGGCGATGGCGCGGCGCGAGATGCGCACCCCTCGTGGCGGCCCTGATGCGCCACCTGTGTAGAGGATGACGGCGTCGCTGCCCGGGGCGGGCTCGGGATGCCGCGTCGAGGCGTGTTCTCGCAGGTCGACCGGGATCGTGGACAGGCCGTCGGCCCCGGACGGGGCACGGCCGAGGATCACCGTCGCTCCGGACTGCCGCAGGATACGGCGGCGTTCGCGTTCGTCGGCGCCGGGAGGCAGCGGTACGAGCGGTGCCCCGGCGAGGAGGGCGCCGAGCATTCCGACCACCGCTTCCAGCGTCGGTGTGCCGTCGACCGCGACCGCGGTCGCGCCCCTGATCCGATCAGCGACGGCGGTGACGCAGCCCAGCAGGGCCTCGCTGGAGAGGGCTTCTCCGGCCACCGTGACCGCGTCGGCCCGATCCGCACCGAATCCACGCAGCACCGGCAGCAGTGTCATCTCCGCTATCCCCTGCGCGGGGCCGCAACGAGTCGCGGCGGCAGCTGGGACATCACGACGGCCACAGAACCCTTCAGGTCTCGGGCCTGCACGGCCCCATGTCCGGCTATCCAGACGGTGGAGACCGGGTGCCCCGAAATTAGGGCCGGGCTATCGTCGGGCACAACCCCTAGCCGCCGAGTCCGAATCCCCCTGTCCGGGCCTACTGGCCAGCTAGGACCGAATCCCGGCCGTCCTGACACAACGGCCGACCCGAGCGCTCACTCCGGCTCGGCGAACAATGCAGAGGCCGCATTTGTCCTCAGCGAGCGAAAATCGACCGTAAAACGTCCTCCTCGATGCCCGGCAGCTAGCCGTCACGGCTTTATCGCATTGACGTGTGCCGCATTAGATCAGCCTTCGGGCCGGATGGGACCGCAGGCCTCCGCAACCAACGGGACACTCGGATTCATAATTCTTTTTCATACATAATCGCAGAATCTCCCAAACGTCCGAATCGTGGCCCGCCGACGCCACCAAGCCTCGACCGCCGGCAGGGCCGGACAGGCATCGATCGCAGTTCCGGCATCAATGCCTTACATCGCAACAATCGAGCGCCTCCGGCAATTGCCGGAGCCCCGACCGGACCCCACGGCCCCGCCCCGGGGGCGGACGACACCTCCACAGCAGCTTCCGGCACCACGCCCGCCCGCGCCGGGATCGGCACGGGCGGGGTCACGAACGCCGAGTTCAACGACGATGACGCCCAGCTCGACGCCTCCGCACGCCGCGACCGCGGCAGCTTCGAACCCTGCGGCGAGAGCGACCGGTAACGCCCGGACGTCGGATTAGCACGGAAGAGCCCATTCGCCAATCAGCAGGCGGGCCGAATAAGCGGAACCATCGGCTCAGGAGAGCGCTCTGTCACGGTACGGGACCAGCCGGCGACTTTCCGTCGCCACCCCCGGTCGGGTCACCCGAGACAAGTAACCCATGTTTGCCCATCCTTTACACAACTCGGCTTGCCGCCCAATTGCCCAACTGCCATACTCCCACCATCAAGCAGGTCGATAGGAAGTGTCGACCCCGAGAGAGCTGGGGAATTATCGCCGACGCACACGGGAACACGGCTCGCAGCAGCCAACCGGTCAAGTCGGTCGATGGCGCACCGGCAAGGCTCGACACCAGTCGATCCTTGCCGATAATGGAATGGGTCAAGAATTGCCGGTCTCCAATTTGGTCGAGCTGTCGGGCCGCACCGGGCACCCGGCCCTCCCCCGGAGGGGGCGGTGATGGAGCTGACCGAGCGTTCGAGCCAGCTCGGCCTGCTGGAGCGCCGACTCGCAGACCTGCTCCGCGGCGGCACCTCGCCGACCGACCGGCCGGTGACCGTGCTGACCGGCCCGGTCGGCTCCGGCAAGACCGCGCTCTCACAGGCCTTCGCCCGGCGCGCCTGCGACGCCGGAGCACGGGTCATCGGCGCGAGCGCCTCCCGCGCGGAGCGCAGCGTACCGCTGGAGGTCGTCCGGCAGCTCGTCCGCGCGGTGCCGTCGTGCGCCGCGGACGCCCCCGACATCCGGGCCCGCCTCGCCCGGCTGCTGGACGCGGGCGCCCTCGCATGGAGCGACGCCGATCCGGCGGACGCGGAGAACGCCCGGCTCACCGCCGCCATCGGGCGCGCCCTGCTCGAACTGACCTCGCGGGGGCCGCTGGTCATCGTGGTGGACGACATCCACCACGCGGACGTGCCGTCGCTGCGCTGTCTCGATTACGTGGCCCGGCGGCTCTCCGGCCTATCCGTGCTGATGGTCCTGACGGAGGCGCCACGCACCCGGCCGTGGCAGGCGGACGTGCACGCCGAGATGCTGCAACCGGCGAAGCTGCACCGCATCCGCCTGCCGCTGCTCACCGCCGAGGGGACGTTCCAGCTGCTCGCCCAGCGGCTCGACATCCCGCTCGCCCGCAGCATCGCCGAGGAGAGCCACCGGATCAGCGGCGGGAATCCGCTCCTGGTGCACGCGCTCGCCGATGACCAGGCAGCCGCGCCACGGTCCGCCGGCGCCCCGGCGGTCGGCGAGTCGTTCCGGGAGGCCGTGCTGAGCTGCCTGTACCGCTGCGACCGCCTGGTGCTCAACGCCGCCCGGGTGCTCGCCGTGACCGGCGAGCCGCTGCACGGCAGCCTGCTGCCGCATCTCGTCGACGCCCGGTTGCACCCCGCGCTGGGCGCTGTCGACAAGTCGACCAGCGCGGGGCTGATCGACGAACAGGGGTTGCGCCATCCGGCTGTGACCCAGGCCGTGATCGACGGGATGACCGCCGAGGAACGCGTACGGCTGCATCTGGGAGCAGCCCGCCTGCTGCACGACGACGGCGCGCCCCCGGCCCGGATCGCGCCGCACCTGGTGGACATCGGCGAGCTGGCCGAACCCTGGATGGCGCAGACCCTGCTGGACGCCGGCGAGCAGGCGCTGCTCGACGGCGAGGTGGAGACCGCCCTGCGGTACCTGCGCCGGGCGCACCGCAGTGGCGTCGGCGAGTGTCTGCGGGCGCGGATCCGCTCCGCGCTGGCGCGCGCCGAG
This sequence comes from Micromonospora sp. HB375, assembly GCF_017872985.1. NCBI lineage: Bacteria > Bacillati > Actinomycetota > Actinomycetes > Micromonosporales > Micromonosporaceae > Micromonospora > Micromonospora sp. HB375. Next base: position 4,543,768 of record NZ_JAGGJO010000001.1, read on the forward strand.
TGGCGACTCGACCCGCAGGCCACGATCCCCCACCTGGTCAGCGTCGCCACCGCCATCCGGGCCGGGCACCTCGGCAGCCAACAGGCCGCCGGTCCCATCCAGTACCTCCTCTGGCACGGTGAGATCGACAAGGCCGTCGACCTGGTCAGGCACCTCAGCGAGCGGTCGGATCCCGCCGATCCGCAGTCCGTGGCCGAGCTGCTCATCATCACCGGCTGGATCTCGACGCTCTATCCCGGGGTCATGGTCGACCGGCCCGCGCCCGCCGTGGCCGCGCGGGATCCGCTCACGCTGGCCCGGGTCAAGCACGGGCTCAGCGGAGTCATCCTGCTGTCCGGCGTGCTGGCCCGGGGTGACGCGGGCGTGGTCGAGCAGGCCGAGCGGACACTGTCGACCACCGGGCCGGACGACGAACCGCACATGTGGAGGGTCATCTGCGCCCTCATCGCCATGATCTACGCCGACCAGCTCGACCTGGCCGACGACTGGTGCGACCGGCTGGACCGCCACCTCGCCACCCCGCACCACCCCACCCCCTCGGCCACGCTCACCGCCCTGCGGGCCGCCGTCGCCGGCCGGCTCGGCGACCTCCCCCGCGCCGGCAAGCTGGCCGACGAGGCACTGGGGCAGCTCTCGCCGAAAGGCTGGGGGGTGGTGATCGGGATACCTCTCGCCGTCCGGATACGGGCGCTGACCTATATGGACCAGCTCGACACGGCGGCCGCCTGCCTTCAGGTGCCGGTGCCGCCGGCGATCTTCGAGACCCCGCTCGGGCTGCACTACCTGCACGCCCGCGGGACGCACGCCCTCGCCGCGGGAAGCCCCGAGGCCGCGCTGGCCGACTTCCAGCTCTGCGGGCAGCTGATGCAGCGGTGGCAGCTGGACTTCTCGGGCCTGGTGCCGTGGCGCACCGAGTCGGCTCGGGCACTGCTCCGGATGGGCCGCCGTCTGCAGGCGCGCAAGCTGGTGCGCGACGAGTTGGCCCGGCTGCGGCCCGTCCATGTCCGGTACCGGGCCGCGGCCCTGCGGGTTCTGGCCGCGACCGAGGAGGGACAGGAACGGATCCCGCACCTGCGCAGCGCCGTACGGCTGCTGCGGCAGTGCGGCGACCGGATGGAACTGGCGCACAACCTTGCCGACCTAGGTCACGCCTACGAGCAGGCCGGCGACCGGCGGCAGGCCCGCGCCGCGACCCGGTCGGCCCGGTCCCTCGCGGAGGAGTGCGGCATCCCGACGTTGTGGCCCAGCGCCCTGTCCACCAGGGACGGCGCCACCGGCAGCCGGGCGGATGCGGCGGTCCTGGTCCAGGGCCTGACGGACACCGAATCCAGGATGGCCACCCTGGCCGCCCAGGGTCACACCAATCGTGAGATCGCCGAGAAGCTCTTCCTGACGGTCAGCGCGATCGAACAGCGGATGACGCGCATCTACCGGAAGCTGGACGTCAACTCGCGCGGCGAACTCGCCGGACGGCTGCGGTTCGACCGCTCCGGCACGACGGTGCTGGATCCGCTGACGCGGGGCACGGACCCCCCGGGCGGCCGTCCGTCCGGCCCTCGGCCGCGCTGATCCCGGTCGGGCTTCCGCACGGAACAGCCGACGGGCGTCACGCGACCGTCACCCTCGCCGACCGTCGCGAAGAGTTCGCTCACCACCACTGTGGGTATCATCGGCGTGCGCCGGGAGTCGCGGTGTGGCACCATCGAGCCGTACGCCCCGGCACCAGCCGCTCACCGGCGTGTCGCCTCCCCCGGGCCGATCGGCTCCAACACCCATCACCCCGAACCGCGCAACCCCTAAATGCCTTCCGGGGCCCGCAGGTTTGGATGCGAAACGATGGGGTCTCACGCCCGTTGTCGCACCATCATGCCGGTGCCAGACTCGCCTCGACACGCGGACCGTACGGCGAGAAGACCGGTCCGACGAAGGATTTCAGGTCCACCCGGCGTGGCCGCCCGGCGCGCTCCACCCCTACCCGTCGAGACGCGGGCGGAGGGGCGGCTGTCTCCGGCAGGGGTGGCGGTGTCGGGCCGCACCGGCGTTTCCAGGCCCGCGCCGCGTACAAGGAGGGCTTACGCGCAGGTGTTGGTTCAGCAAGAGGAACAGATCACCCGTCTGCGGCGCGTGTTCCACGCGTGCGAAGAGCAGCAGCGCGGACACGTCGCGCTGGTCACCGGTGCCGTGGGCAGCGGCAAGACCAGCCTGCTGGAGTCGTTCGGCGAGTGGACGGCCGGCTCCCGCGGGCAGGTGATGAGCGCGACCGGCTCGCGGGCGGAGCGCGGTCTCCACCTGGGAGTCGTCGGGCAGCTGTTCCACAGTGCACGACTCGCCCCGGAGGCCGCCGCCCACGTCGGGAAGCTGCTGCGCGACGCCACCTCCGCGGTGCCGTTGCCCGAAGTCGGCGGCGAGGCGTCTGACGTAGACCGGGCCTGGGCACCCCTGCTGCACGGCCTCTTCACCACCCTGATCGACCTGACGGCCAACGGGCCCCTGGTCCTCCTCGTCGACGACGTGCACCACGCGGACCCGGCCTCGCTGCACTGCCTGCTCTACGTGACCCGGCGGCTGCGCCACGCCCGGATCATGGTCGTGTTCGCGGAGGCGTCGACGCTGCGCCCGCCGCACCAGCTGTTCCGCGCCGAGCTGCTCAGCCAGCCGCACTTCTCCCGGATCGGCCTGCCACCACTGACCGTCGACGCCGTCGCCCGGCTGGTCGAGGGCGCCGTCGACGACGCCGACACCCGCAGGACCGCGGAACACTACGTACGGATGACCGGAGGCAATCCACTGCTCACCCGGGCGCTGCTCGACGAACGGGCCGGTGGCGGGGGCAGCGACCACGACCTTCCGTCCGTCGGTGACGCGTTCGACCAGGCCGTCCTCGGGTGCCTCTACCGCCACGAGCCCGGGGTACGCCGGGTGGCCCAGGCGCTCGCCGTGCTCGACCGGCCCGCGTCGGCCGAACTGCTCGGCCACCTCCTCGACGTGATGCCCGCGACCACGGTCCCGGCGGTGCGGGTGTTGCGTACCTCGGGTCTGATGGAGTCCGACCAGCTACGCCACTCGCGTATCCTGCACTCGATCCTCGCTGACATGTCGGCCGACGAGCGGCGCGCCCTGCACCAGCGGGCCGCCGAGGTGCTGCACGACCGCGGCGCCGAGGCGAGCGTGGTAGCCGAGCACCTCGTGGCCGCCGGTGCGACGGTGGCCGGCTGGCGGGTGCCGGTGCTCCAGGACGCCGCCGGTCACGCGCTCTCGTCCGGCCGGCCCGACGTGGCGGCGGCCTGCCTGCGGCTGCTCGCCAGCGCGCCGGTGGACGAGCGGCAACGCACCGCCACCACCGAGATGCTGGTGAATGCCCGCTGGCAGCTCAACCCGTTGACGGTGAACGGGCAGCTGACGGAGCTGGTGCAGACGGCGCGCGCCGCCGGCTGGTCCACCGATGCGAGCCTCTCCGCCGTGCCGTACCTGCTCTGGCAGGGCCGCGTCGACGAGGCTGCCGAGGCCGTCAGCGGCTTCTCGGCGGACGAGGAGCAGGCTCCGGCCACCCCGCCCGGCCGCCTGCGGATCATGCAGCTTCTGGTCTCCCTCTCCCACCCGGACCACCTGGCGAGCGTACGGCAGACGCCGGCCACCTGGAGCCGCGCGGCCGGCGCCCCGACCACCGTCAGCCCGCTCCTGCAGGCGGTCACGGTGCTCGGCACCGCGCTGACGCCGACCGCCGACAACGACACGGCGCCGACCGCCGAGCAGATCCTGCAGCGCCACCACACGGACGACGGCGCCCTCGGCCTGCTGACCGCGCCCCTGCTGGCGCTGCTCTGGGCCGGCCGGTCGGACCGGGCCGTGGTCTGGGGCGACGTGCTGCTCGACCGGCCGGTGGTTCAGCACGCGCCGGGCTGGCGGGCGGTGATCCGGGCGATCCGGGCGGAGGCGGCCCTGCGCGTCGGCGATCTGCCCGGTGCCGAGCACCACGCCCGCGCGGCCCTGGAGGACATGTCAGCCCCCGCCTGGGGAGTGGCGATCGCCGGACCGCTGTCCACCCTGATCGCGTCCGCGACGGAGTCGGGCCGGTTCGCCGAGGCCGACCGGTGGCTGGCCCACCCGACCCCGCCCGGCATCTTCCGCACCCCATTGGGCCTGCACTACCTGGCCGCACGCGGCCGGCACCACCTGGCCGTACGCCGGCCGCACGCCGCCACCACCGACCTGCGGCGCTGCGGCGAGCTGATGCGCACGTGGGGGATCGACGCGGCCGGACTGGTGCCGTGGCGGCTGGAGCTGGCCCGGGTGCAGCTCAGCGTCGGCAACAAGACGCAGGCCATGCAGCTCCTGCAGGAGCAACTGCGGGTGCCGCACGGGGTCGACGACCGGACCCGGGGCCGTACGCTGCGCCTGCTCGCCACCACCGCCGCCCAGGACCACCGGCGCAAGCTGCTCTCCGAAGCGGTCAACCTGCTCCAGTCCAGCGGCGACCGGTTGGAGCTCGTCCGCGCCCTCGGCGACACCGGTCAGACGCTGCAGCGCGCCGGAGACTCCGCCCGCGCCCGGCTGCTCGTCCGCCGCGCCTACCAGCTCGCGCAGGACTGCGGGGCGTCGGTGCTGGCTCAGCGGCTGATCCGCCGGGAGCCGGGCAGTGGACTGCCGGCGTACCCGGCCGCCGCCGAACTCCAGGAACCGGACGACGGGCTGAGCGACGCCGAGCGGCGCGTTGCCGCGCTGGCCGCACACGGCCACACCAACCGCCAGATCTCCAGCAAGCTCTTCATCACGGTGAGCACTGTCGAGCAGCACCTGACCCGGGTCTACCGCAAGCTCGACGTGAAGCGCCGGACCGACCTGCCGTCCCGGCTCGTCGTGTATGCCGAGACGCTGGCCGACGAGGCACAGAGCGCCACGTCCTGACGGCTGTCGCAGGGGCGCGGTGACCACCGGCCCCCCTGCGACACGGGGCGAAAGCGAGGGCCCGAACCGCATCTGCGGTTCGGGCCCTCGGCGGATCGCGTCCGGGCGGTCAGTCCATGGCGCGGCGCATGAAGCCACGCATGCCGATCGCCGAGAACACCACGAAGACCCCGGTGAGGACACACATGCACAGCCAGAGCGGCAGCGACTCGACCCCCGGCGGGCCGACGAGCGACCGGGTCGCCTCGCTGATGTAGGTCAGCGGGTTCAGCGAACAGATCACCTGATACCAGCGCAGCGAGTCCAGGCCGAGCAGCGGGAACTGGGTGGCGCCGGTGAACATGATCGGGGTCATCACCACGGTGAACATGATCTGGATGTGCTGCGTGGGCACCAGGGTGCCGAAGGCGAGACCGACCGCCGCGCCGACCAGCGCGCCGATCGCCAACACCCCGACCACCTTGAGCACCACCGCCCAGGGCCAGGTGACGCCGAGCATGAGCATGCCGACCGGGATCAGCACCACACCGGCGATCAGGCCACGGATGCCCCCGAAAACGATCTTCTCCAGCGCCACCAGCGGGGTCGCCATGGGCGCCAGGAGGCGGTCCTCGATCTCCCGGGTGAAGGAGAAGTCCATCATCATCGGCAGCGCGGTGTTCTCCAGGCCGATCAGGAAGGCGTTCAGCGCGATGACGCCGGGCAGCAGCACGTTGGAGAAGTCGTCGCTGGCGTAGCCCAGGTCGCTGAGCACCTTGCCGAAGATCAGCAGCATGAACAGCGGCTGGATGAAGACCTGGAGCAGGAAGCCGATCAGCTCCCGGCCGGTGACGAACAGGTCCCGCGAGAGCACCGCGCGGAAGGTGGCGAGCTGGTCCAGCGCGCGCACCGGCGGCGGCGCCGCGGGCGGTGACGGCGCGGACGGGGGGGCGGGGGCGGTGACGCTCACCGAAGTTCCCTTCCGGTCAGGTGGATGAAGACATCTTCCAGACTGGGCTGGCCGATGTTGAGGTCACGAACCTCGCAACCCAGGTCGGCGAGGATCTTCATCGCCATCGGGATGGCGTTGGCCGGCTGACCGCTGGTGTAGACCCGGAAGGACAGGGGGGCGTCCGAGTCGGCGGGCGCGTCCGGGACCGGGGCGGGCACCGGCATCGCCGGCATGCCGGGAAACGCCGGCGCGGCGACGGGCACCTTGGCGGTCATCTTGAAGTGTTCCACCTGCTCCACGTCGGGGATCGCATCGAGCGCGGCCCGCACCTCCTCGGCGGAGGCGCCGGGGGTCACCACGAGGGTCAGGGTGCTGCTGCCCGGCAGCGTACGGGTCAGCGCGGACGGCGTGTCCATGGTGAGCAGCTTGCCGTGGTCGACGATGCCGACCCGGTCGCAGAGCTTCTCCGCCTCGTCCATGTCGTGCGTGGTGACCACCACTGTCACGCCGTCCCGTTTCAGCTCGGCGATCCGGTCGTGCACGAAGAGCCGGGACTGCGGGTCGAGGCCCGCCGACGGCTCGTCGAGGAAGAGCACCCGGGGCGAGTGCATCAGCGCGCGGGCGATCATCGTCCGCTGGGCGAGGCCGCCCGACAGGAAGTCGGTGCGGTGGTTCGCGAAGTCCTTGAGCCCCATCTGGTCCAGCAACTCGTCCGCCCGCCGGATGCGCTGCGCCCGGGGCACCCGGTGGTAGGCCGCGTGGAACAGCAGGTTCTGCCGGACGGTCAGCGCCCGGTCCAGGTTCACCCGCTGCGGTACGACCGCCAGCAACTGCCGGGCGGCGGCGGGCGAGCCGATCACGTCCGCGCCGCACACCCGGGCCCGGCCCGAGGTGGCCCGCACCCGTGTGGTCAGCACCCCGATCGTCGTCGTCTTGCCCGCACCGTTCGGCCCGAGCAGGCCGAAGACCTCACCGGCGGCGACGGAGAAACTCAGCCCGTCCACCGCCGGTGGCATGTTGGGCTGGTACCGCTTGACCAGCTCCGTGACCACCACTGCCTCGTCCACGTCGTCATGCTCCGTCCTGGAACGTCGGTCCGATAGATGTATGTGTGCCGATAGGGGGCGCTAGGGGCACGCCAGGGGCGGAACCGGTCACAGACCCCGCGCGGCCAGCCAGCGCTGGACCGTGCCGGCGAGTTCCGGCCCCCGGTCGGCGACCATGCTGAAGTGGTCGCCGGCCGCGTCGACAGCCTCGTGCGGGTAGGGCCAGCGCGACCGCCAGCCGTCCGGTTCGCCGTCCCACTCCCCCAGCGGCTCGGTGGCCCGCACCAGCAGGGTCGCCGCCGCCATCTCGGTCGGCTGCCAGTCCAGGAACAGCGGCAGGTAGCCCGCCCACGCCGTCGTCCGCCAGTCGTCCATCGGCGTGTACGCGGTGTCCCGGTCGATCATCCCGTCGAGAAGCTGCGGCACCCACCCGCCGAGCACCTCGCTGTCGGCCGGGTAGGTGTCCATGAGCACCACCGCGTCCGGCGGGCGGCCCTGGCGTTCCAGCTCCCCGGCGAGCAGGTTGGCCACCATCGCACCACCGGAGTGACCAGCCACCACGAACGGGCCGGCACCGACGGTACGCAGCACCGTGTCGGCGTGCACCCGCAGCAGCGCGTCGAGGTCGGCGGGAAGCTCCTCGCCCACGCCGAACCCGGGGTTGGGCAGGGCCCACACGTCACGTACGCCCCGGAAGCCGGCGGCCAGCCGGGCGTACTCGTGCGCGCCGGAGAGCAGCGACATCGTGCAGCAGCACACCAACTGCGCCCGGGCGCCGCCCTCGGCCAGCCGGAGGATCCCGGCCGGGCGGGTGAGCTGCGCCGGCTCGCGGAAGCGGGGGCGGAACTGGGCGAGTTTGACCAGCAGTTCGGCATACCCGGCCGGGTCCTCGCGCGCCTTCGGCTGGTTGAACAACCCACCGAGCAGTCCGCCGCCGGCACTCTCCCCGGCAGGTCCACCGGCGTCGTCCGCGCCGAGGAGCTGGCCGAGCAGGTGAACGGCCAGCTCCGTAGGGGTGGGGTGGTCGAAGAGCAGGGTCGCCGACAGCTCCACCGCGGTCTCCTGGCGCAGCGCGTCGCGCAGTTCCAGTGCGGTCAGCGAGTCGAAGCCGAGTTCCAGGAAGTCCCGGTCGGCCTCGACCGCGTTGGGCGAGGCGTGCCCGAGGACGGTGGCCACCCGCGCCCGGACCAGGTCCAGCAGGATCCGGTGCCGGTCGCCGGCCGGAACGCCGGCCAGCCGCTCGCGCAGCGCGCGGGCGGGATCGGTCGCGGCGTCGCCGGCCCCCGGCTCCGCGCCGGCCGTCGCCTCGGGCACGCCGCGCAGTAGCGCGCTGGGCCGTACGGCGGTGAAGGCCGGCACGAACGCGGGCCAGTCGAGGTCGGCCACGGCCAGTTGGTCGTCGCCGCGGACCAGAGCCTGCCCCAGCGCGGACAGGGCCACGTCGGCGGGCAGCGGCCGGACCCCCCGGCGGCGCAACTGCGCCGCGTCGGTGATCTCGTCCGCCCAGGGCACCCACGCGACGACGGTGGCCGGGCGGCCGGCGGCACGCCAGCCCGCGGCCAGCGCCGCCAGCCCGGCGCCCACGGCGGCGGCGACCGCCGCTCCCCCGCTGCCCCAGACGGCGGCCGTCGAGGCGAAGACGACGAACTCGTCGACCGGCAGGCCGGCGCAGGCCCGCCCGAGCAGTTCCACGGCGGCGGTACGGGCGGCCACGGCGTCGGCCAGCTCGTGCGGGTCCAGCACCGCCACCGGGTCGCCGGCCCCGTCGGAGTCGGCGACGTGCAGGACGGTGCGGATCTCGCTGCCGGTGGCGGCCAGTCGGTCCAGCACCTCGGGCAGCCCGTCCAGGTCGCCGACGGCGGTGACTGTGACGTCCGGGCCGGGCGGGTCGGCATCCGCCACCGGCCCCACGAGGACGAGGTGCGACGCGCCGCGCTCGGCGAGCCAGCGCAGCAGGTGCGGGGTACGCACCTGCGCGGACCCGTGCACCAGGACCGCGCCGCGGGGCCGCCAGTCCGTATCGGTGGCGCCGGCCGGGGCCCGGCGGAGCCGCCGGGCATACACCCCGCCGGCGCGTACCGCCACCTGGTCCTCGTCGCCGCCGGACGCGACGACCCGGGCGAGCGCGGCGAGCGCGACGTCGTCCGGCTCCGCCGGCAGGTCGACCAGCCCGCCCCACACGCGCGGCTGCTCCAGCGCCAGCACCCGGCCCAGGCCCCAGAGGTACGCCCCGGCCACGCCGGGAGCGGCGTCGTGCGCGTCGACGGCCACCGCGCCCCGGGTCACGGTCCACATCGGCGTGCCGTTCCCCGCAGCGGCGAGGGCCCGCACCAGCGCGGCCGTCCCGGCGAGCGCGCCGGTTCCCGCGCCGGCCGCCGGGTCCTGCGCCGCCAGCAGCGAGACCACGACCGACCAGGTGCCGTCGGCGAGCGAGGCCCGGGCGACGGCGTCCAGGTCGTCTCCGACCGTGACCAGCGTCGGCTCCAGGCCCTCGGCGCGCAGCACGGTGAGCACCGCGGTGGCGTCGGTGCCGGCCCCGGCCACCAGCAGGCATCGGCCGGTCGGCGTGGTACGGGCCGGGGACAGGTCGACGCGTTCCCAGTCGGCGCGGTAGCGCAGCCCGTCCAGCTCCGATCCGCGACGCCGCCGGTCCCGGTAGGAGGCGAGGGCGGGCAGCACGTCGGCGAGCGCGTCCTGCCGGTCGGCGGGCAGGCCGAGCTCGGCGGCCAGCTCGGCCGGTCGTCCCTGCGCCACGGCCGCCCAGAACTCCTCGTCCTCTCCGGTCGCGGCGGGCGGGATGAGATCCACTGTGGGCGGGTCCGGCCAGAAACGCTCGCGGTGGAAGGCGTAGGTGGGCAGCTCGACGCGCGCGGCGTCGCTGCCGTCGAAGGGAGCCGCCCAGTCGACCCCGGCACCGCGCAGGTCGACCGCGGCCAGCGCGCCGAGCAGCGTGGTCGCCTCCGGCTGGTCCCGGCGGGCGAGCGGCACGAAGGCCGCCGGTTCCATGTCGGGCAGGCACTCCCGGGCCAGCACGGTCAGGGCGCTGTCGGGGCCGAGTTCCACGAAGGTTCCGACGCCGCCGGCGGCGAGGGTGGCGACGCCCGCGTGGAAACGGACGGTGTCCCGGACGTGGTCGACCCAGTAGCCCGGGTCCGTGGCCTGGGCGGCGGTGAGCGGCTCGCCGGTGCGGTCGGAGACGATCGGAAGGTTCGGCGGGTGCCACGCGACCTTCTCCGCGACGATCCGGAAGTCGGCCAGCATGGCGTCCATCCGGGCGGAGTGGAAGGCGTGGCTGACCCGCAGCCGACGGGACCGCCGGTCCTCGGCGGACAGCCGCCGCCCCGCCGCGAGCACGGCCTCCTCGTCGCCGGAGAGCACCACCGACCGGGGGCCGTTCACGGCGGCCAGGGACACCCGCTCGTCGAGCAGCGGGACCACCTCCGCCTCGGACGCCTGCACCGCCAGCATCGCCCCGCCGGGCGGCAACTGCTGCATGAGCCGGGCCCGGGCGGCCACCAGGGTCGCCGCGTCGGCCAGCGACAGCACCCCGGCGACGTGTGCCGCCGCCAGCTCGCCGACCGAGTGGCCGAGCAGGAACTGCGGGCGTAGCCCCCAGGCGGTGACCAGCCGGTATGCGGCGACCTCGTAGGCGAACAGCGCCGGCTGGGTGAACTCGGTACGGTCCAGCAGATCCGCGCCGGGCGAGTCGGCCTCGGCGAAGACCACCTCCCGCAGCGGCCGGCTCAAGTGCCGGTTCAGCTCCCCGGCCACCTCGTCGAAGGCGGCGGCGAAGACCGGGAACCGGCGGCACAGCTCGGCGCCCATGCCGAGGCGCTGGGCACCCTGCCCGGTGAAGAGGAACGCGACCTTGCCGGCCGGGCGGGCCACGCCTCGCACCACGCCGGGGGTGTCGCGCTCCTCGGCGACCGCGTGCAGGCCGGCCCGCAGCGCGTCGCGGTCCCCGCCGATCACCGCTGCCCGGTACGGCAGGGCCGCCCGGGTGGTGACCAGCGAGTACGCCACGTCGGCGGGGGTCAGATCGGGGTGATCGGCCAGATGCGCCAGCAGCCGCCGCGCCTGCCCGGCCAGGGCCGGTGCGGAGCGGGCCGAGACGATCCACGGTACCGGCGGGGCGGGCGTACCGGCCGGCCGGACGTCGTCGGTGTCCGTCGCGGCGGCCTGCTCGATGACGACGTGTGCGTTGGTGCCGCTGATGCCGAACGCGGAGACCGCGGCCCGGCGTGGCTGCCCGGTCTCCGGCCATGGCTGCGGGCCGGTCAGCAGGGACACCGCCCCGGCCGACCAGTCGACGTGCGGGGTGGGCTCGTCCACGTGCAGCGTGGGCGGCAGCACCCCGTGCCGCATCGCCAGCACCATCTTCATCACCCCGGCCACACCCGCCGCCGCCTGGGTGTGCCCGATGTTCGACTTCACCGAGCCGAGCCACAACGGCCGATCCGCGGACCGACCCTGCCCATACGTCGCGATCAGCGCCTGCGCCTCGATCGGATCACCCAACGTGGTGCCCGTACCGTGCGCCTCGACGACATCGACCTGGTCGGCACCCAGCCCCGCGTTCGCCAGAGCCTGCCGGATCACCCGGCGCTGCGACGGGCCGTTCGGAGCGGTCAGCCCGCTGCTCGCACCGTCCTGGTTGACGGCGCTGCCGCGCAGCACGGCGAGGACCGGGTGGCCGTTGCGGCGGGCGTCGGAGAGCCGCTCGACGAGCAGCATGCCGGCCCCCTCGGACCAGCCGGTGCCGTCGGCGGCGGCGGCGAACGACTTGCACCGGCCGTCGGTGGACAGGCCCCGCTGCCGGGAGAACTCCACGAAGACGGTCGGGGTGGCCATCACCGACACCCCGCCGACCAGCGCCATCGTGCATTCGCCCAGCCGCAGCGCCTGGCAGGCGAGGTGCAGCGCGACCAGCGACGAGCTGCACGCGGTGTCCACGGTGACCGCCGGCCCCTCCAGCCCGAGAGCGTAGGAGATCCGGCCGCTCGCCACGGCTGCGGCGCTGCCGGTGCCGAGGTAGCCCTCGACGCCGCCGGTGACCCCGGTGAGCAGGGCCGCGTAGTCACCCTGGCTGCTGGTGGCCGCGTAGACACCGGTGGGCGCGCCGCGCAGCCGGGTGGGGTCGATGCCGGCCCGCTCGAACGCCTCCCAGGCGGTCTCCAGCAGCAGCCGCTGCTGCGGGTCCATGGCGAGGGCCTCGCGGGGACTGATGCCGAAGAACGCCGGGTCGAAGTCCCCGGCGGAGTAGAGGAACCCGCCCTCACGCACGTACGACGTGCCCCGGCTGTCGGGGTCGGGGTCCGGGTCGTAGAGCGCGCCCAGGTTCCAGCCCCGGTCGTCCGGGAACGCCGACATCGCGTCGCCGCCGGCGGCCACCAGGTCCCACAGTTGCTCGGGTGACCCGACACCGCCGGGGAACCGGCAGCTCATGCCGATGATCGCCACCGGTTCGCTGAGCGCGGCGGTGAGCTGCTGGTTCTGCTGCTTGAGCTTCTGGTTGTCGAGCAGGGACGCACGCAGCGCGCCGACGACCTCGTCCAGGGAAACATTCATCGGGCGCTCCTCAGGGCCGGCCGGGTCACGAGTCGGAGCCTTCCAGGGCCATCCGGACCAGGCCGGCGACGTCGAGTTCGCGGATCTGGGTCTCGGGTGCGGACGGCGTGACCGGGGCAGCGGACGCCACGGCCGGCGTGCCGGCACTCGTACGGGCCAGCTGGAGCAGCTGGTCGAGCAGGCCCGCCTGCCGCAGCTCGTCGAGCGGGATCGCGGCGAGGGCCCGGCGCACGGACTCCTCGTCGCCGCCGTCGCCGTCCTCCCCCGCAGCGCCCGCGAAGAGCTGCTCGTACAGGTGGCCGGCCAGGCCGTCCGGGGTGGGGTAGTCGAAGACGACGGTGGTGGGCAGGTCGTGCCCGGTCGCCGCGGTGAGCAGGTTGCGCAGTTCCACGGCGGTGAGCGAGTCGAAGCCGAGGTCCAGGAAGCCCCGGTCGGTCTCGATCGCGTCGGCGGAGGGGTGGCCGAGCACCTTCGCCGCGTCGACCCGCACCATCTCCAGCAGTGCGGCCCGCCGCTCGTCGTCCGGCAGCGCCCGCAGCCCGGCGAGCAGGTCCCGGGCGCCGGGCGCGACCGCCTCCGGCGCCTCGGCGGGGGCGGCGGCCAGCCCGCGTACGGCCGGCAGGTCGGCCAGCAGCGGACTGGGCCGCAGCGAGGTGAACAGCGGCTGGAAGGTGGCCCAGTCGACGTCGGCGACGGTGACGCAGCTGTCGCCGACCGCCAGGGCGTGCCGCAGCCCGGCCATCGCCACGCCGGGCGGCATCACCTGGAGGCCGCGGCGGCGCAGTTGCTCCGCCGCACCCTCGGTGTACATGCCCGACTCGGTCCACGGTCCCCAGGCGATGGAGGTGGCCGCCCGGCCCTGGCCGCGTCGCCGCTCGGCGAGCGCGTCCAGGTAGGCGTTACCGGCCGCGTACGCGCCCTGTCCGCCGCTGCCCCACACCGCCGAGATGGACGAGAAGAGCACGAACGCGTCCAGTTCGGCGTCGCCGAGCAGCTCGTCGAGGTGTTCGGCGCCGCAGACCTTCGGGGCGATGACGTACGCCAGGTCCTCCAGGGTGGTGTCGGCCAGCGGCACCACCTCGCTGACACCCGCGGCGTGCACCACCGCGCGCAGCGGCGGCCCCTCCCGCCGGAGATCGGCCAGGAGGTCGGTGACGGCGGCGCGGTCGGCGGCGTCGCAGCGGACCACCCGGCAGTCCACGCCGAGCCCGGCCAGCTCGGAGATCAGCTCGGCGGCGCCCGGGGTGCCGGTCCCCCGCCGGCTGGTCAGCACCACCCGTTGCGCGCCCTCGGCGGCCACCCAGCGGGCCACGTGCCCACCGAGCGCACCGGCGCCGCCGGTGATCAGCACCGTGCCCCGGGGCTGCCACGGCGTGAGTTCCCCGTCGGTGGTGGTGGCCGGTACGAGCCGCCGCACCAGCACCCCGGACTCGCGGACGGCGAGCTGGTCCTCCACGCCGCCGCCGGTGAGGATGCCGCCGAGACGCATCGCCGTCCACGGCTCCAGGTCAGTGGGCAGGTCGACCAGCCCGGCCCAGCGGGCGGGCTGCTCCAGCGCGGCCACCCGGCCCAGGCCCCACAGCATCGCCTGCCGCGGGTTGGCCGGGGCGTCGCCGTCGCCGAGGCCGACGGCGCCCTGGGTGACGCACCAGAGCCGGACCGAGGCGTCGAGGTCGACGAGCTGCTGGAGCAGGTGCACGGTCGCGGCGAGGCCGCGCGGCAGCGCCGGGTGCTCGGCGTGCGGGGCGTCGTCCAGGCCGAGGAAGGACAGGATCGACAGCGGCCCGTCGCCCGCGCCGAGCGCCTCGGTGAGCACGTCGGCGAACCCGCCGCACAGCTCCTCGGAGTCGGCGGCGGTGTCCACGGGCACGATGCTCACCTCGGCGCCCAGGGCCCAGGTGCAGGAGTGCAGGTCGGGGTCGTCGGCCCGGTCGGCGGGCAGCAGCACCAGCCACCGGCCGGGGTCCTGCTCCTGCGAGGTCTCCGCGATGGGCTCCCAGACCGCCCGGTAGCGGGTGCCGTCGACCAGGGCCTGCTCCCGGCCGCGCCGGCGCCACGCCGACAGGGCGGGCAGCACGGTGCCGAACGGCTGGTCGCGGTGCACGTCGAGGTCGCGGGCCAGCGACTCCAGGTCCTCGGCCTCGACCGCGGCCCAGAAGCGGCGCTCGACCTCGGTGGCCTCGTCGGCGGCCACGAGGGCGGCCCACGGCGGCGGCTCCGGCCAGTAGCGCTGCCGGTCGAACGCGTAGGTGGGCAGCTCGACCCGCTGGGCGCCGGTACCGGCGTAGACGGCGGACCAGTCCGGGGAGACGCCGTGGGTGTGCAGCGCGGCGAGCGCGCGCAGCAGGGTGCTCGGCTCGGCGCGGTCCCGGCGCAGGGCGGGCACCACCAGCGGGGCCCGGCCGCCGGCCGGGGCATCGGCCAGGACGGCCTGGGCGAGGGCGGTGAGCACCCCGTCCGGGCCGATCTCGACGTAGCCGGTGACGTTGCGCTCGCGCAGTGCCACGACGGCGTCGGCGAAGCGTACCGCCTCGCGGGCGTGGCGCACCCAGTAGCCGGGCGCGCCGATCTCCGCCGCGTCGACCGGCGCGCCGGTGACGGTGGAGACCATCGGGATGCTCGGAGCCGCGTACCGCAGCCGTCCGGCGACGGCGGCGAGGTCGTCGAGCACCGGATCCATCAGCGGACTGTGGAACGCGTGGCTGACCGCCAGGCGCCGGACCCGGACACCCCGGGCGGCCCACTGGGCGGCCAGTTCCTCGACGGCGTCGCCGGCCCCGGACACCACGACCGCGGCGGGGCCGTTGACGGCCGCGACGGAGACCCGGTCGGCCCGCTCACCGAGCGTGGCGGTCACCTCGGCCTCGGTGGCGGCGACGGCGAGCATCGCGCCCCCGGCCGGCAGCGCCTGCATCAGCCGGCCCCGGGCGGCGACCAGCTCGGCGGCGTCGGCCAGGGAGAGCACACCGGCGGCGTGGGCGGCCGCGATCTCGCCGATCGAGTGCCCGGCGACGGCGTCGGGGCGGACCCCCCACGCCTCGAACAGCCGGAACAGCGCCACCTCCACGGCGAACAGCGCCGGCTGGGTGAATTCGGTGCGGTCCAGCGCCTCGGCCTCATGCGTGCCGGGCTCGGCGAAGAGCAGTGGCCTGAGCGGGCGGGGCAGGTGCGCGTCGAGGGCGGCGCAGGCCTCGTCCAGGGCGGCGGCGAAGACGGGGAACGCCTCGGCCAGCTCGCGACCCATCCCGGCCCGCTGGGCGCCCTGCCCCGAGAACAGGTACGCCACCTTCGGCCGGGGCACCGCCACGCCGGTGACCACCAGCGGCGCGTCCTCGCCGGCGCCGAGGGCGCGCAGCCCGGCGCCCAGCGCGATCCGGTCGGTGGCCAGCACGACGGCCCGGTGTTCCAGGGCTGCCCGGGCGACGGCCGACGACCAGCCGACGTCGACCGTACGTGGCGCCTCCAGCCCGGTGAGCTGCTCGGACCAGCGCTGCGCCTGGGCGGCCAGCGCGAGCCCCGAACGGCCCGACAGCAGCACCGGCACCACCGGCAGCCGCGCCGGGTCACCGGTCGGCTGCTCGGCTTCGACCGGCTCCGGGGCCTGCTCCAGGATGGTGTGCGCGTTGGTGCCGCTGATGCCGAACGAGGAGACGGCGGCGCGGCGCGGGTGGTCGGTGACCGGCCAGGGGCGGCCCTCGCGGAGCAGTTCGACCGCACCGACGCTCCAGTCCACCTGGTCGGTCGGCTCGTCCACGTGCAGGGTCTGCGGCAGGTAGCCGTGCCGCAGCGCCAGCACCATCTTGATGATCCCGGCGACACCGGCGGCGGCCTGGGTGTGACCGATGTTCGACTTGATCGAGCCGAGCCAGAGCGGCTGCTCGGCGGGCCGCTCCCGGCCGTACGTGGCGAGCAGGGCCTGCGCCTCGATCGGGTCGCCGAGCTTCGTGCCGGTGCCGTGCGCCTCGACGGCGTCCACGTCGGCCGGGGCGAGGCCGGCATTGGCGAGCGCCTGCCGGATCACCCGCTGCTGCGACGGCCCGTTCGGGGCGGTGAGGCCGTTGGAAGCGCCGTCCTGGTTGACGGCGCTGCCCCGGATGACCGCGAGCACCGGGTGACCGTTGCGGCGGGCGTCGGAGAGCCGCTCGACGAGCAGCAGGCCGAGGCCCTCGCCCCAGCCGGTGCCGTCGGCGGCGGAGGCGAACGCCTTGACCCGGCTGTCCGGGGCGAGGCCCCGCTGCCGGCTGAAGCCGACGAACACCCCGGGGGTGGACATGACGGTCACGCCGCCGACCAGGGCGAGTGAGCACTCCGAGCGGCGCAGCGCCTGGCAGGCCCAGTGCAGCGCGACCAGCGACGACGAGCAGGCGGTGTCGACCGAGACGGCGGGGCCCTCCAGCCCGAGGGTGTACGACACCCGGCCCGACAGGACGCTGCCGGCGTTGCCGGTCATCAGGTGCCCCTCGGCGCCCTCGGCGCTGAACATCAGGTTGCGGTAGTCCTGGTAGTTGGTGCCGACGAATACGCCGGTGGCGCTGCCGCGCAGCGTGTGCGGGTCGATCCCGGCCCGCTCGACCGCCTCCCAGGACGCCTCCAGCAGCAGCCGCTGCTGCGGGTCCATGGCGAGGGCCTCGCGGGGGCTGATGCCGAAGAAGCCGGCGTCGAAGTCGGTGGCGCCGGTGACGAAGCCGCCCTCACGGGCGTAGCTGGTGCCCTCCTTCTCCGGATCGGAGTCGAAGAGCCGGTCCAGGTCCCAGCCCCGGTCGGTGGGGAACTCCCCGATGGCGTCGCCGCCGGCGGCGAGGAGCTGCCACAGTTGCTCCGGGGTGTCCGCCCCACCGGGCAGGCGGCAGCTCATCGCCACGATGGCGATCGGGTCGTCGTCCTCGGCCGCGGCGGCCGGGGCGGGGGTGGTCGCGTCGGGGACGATCCCGGTGAGCAGTTCGCCGAGGTGCGCGGCGAGCACCGTCGGGTTCGGATAGTCGAAGGCGAGCGTCGCGGGCAGCCGCAGGTCGGTGGCGGCGGCCAGGAAGTTGCGCATGTCGACTGCCGTCAGCGAATCCAGGCCGAGGTCGCGGAAGGGCTGGGTGGCCGGGATGTCGTCGGCGGCGCCGTAGCCGAGGGCCGTCGCCGCGCACTGCCGCACCAGCTCCAGCAGTGTCGCGGTGCGCTCCCCCGGCGCGAGCGCGGCGAGCCGCCGGGCGAGGGCCGATGGTACGCCCGTCTCCTCCTCGGCGGCCTCCTGCTGCCCGGCCGGCTGCGTCGCCTCCTGGGCCTCGGCGAGGTCGCCGATCAGCGGGCTGGGCCGTACCAGGGTGAACGCGGGGGCGAAACGGGCCCAGTCGATGTCGGCGACGACTGTGGTGGGCTCGTCGCGGCGCAGCGCCCGGGCGAGGGCCTCGACGGCCAGTTCCGGGTCCATGCCGATCATGCCGCCCCGGCGCAGCCGTTCCTGGGCGCGTTCGTTCTCGGCGGGCAGGCCGGCCCCGCGCCAGGCGCCCCAGGCCACCGAGAGGGCCGGCAGTCCCTCGGCCCGGCGCCGCTCGGCGAGGGCGTCGAGGAAGGCGTTGGCCGCCCCGTACGCGCCCTGCCCGGCGTTGCCGGTGGTTCCGGCCACCGAGGAGAAGAGCACGAAGGCGTCCAGGTCGAGGTCGCGGGTCAGCTCGTCCAGGTGCAGCGCGGCGACGCACTTCGACGCGGCGACGGTGTGCAGGCGCTGCGCGGTGACGGTGTCGACGATGCCGTCGTCGAGGACGGCGGCGGTGTGCAGCACGGCGCTCAGCGGGGCGTCGGCGGGGACGGCGGCGAGCAGGTCGGCCACCTGTGCCCGGTCGGCGACGTCGCAGCGGGCCACTGTGACCCGTACGCCGAGACCGGTCAGCTCCGCCTCCAGCTCGGCGGCGCCCGGGGCGTCCGGGCCGCGCCGGCTGGCCAGCAGGACGTGCGCGGCGCCGGAGCGGCCCGCCCAGCGGGCCAGATGCCCGCCCAGTCCGCCGGTGCCACCGGTGATCAGCACGGTGCCGCGCATCCGCCGGGTGTCGTCCGCGTCGCCGGACTCGACCGGCTCGGGTTCGGTGATCCGGGTGAGGCGGCGGACGAAGACGCCGGAGGCGCGGACGGCGAGCTGGTCCTCGCCCCGGCCGGACTGCTCCGCGCCGTCGTCGCCGAAGGCGTCTTCGCCACCGCTGGCGCCGAGCGCCGCGCAGAGCAGCGCGCCGGCCTGCGCGTCGAGCACGTCGGGCAGGTCGAGCAGGCCGCCCCAGCGGGCGGGGTGTTCCAGGGCGACGGCGCGGCCGAGCCCCCAGACGGAGGCGGCGGCGGGGCGCGGCGCCGGGTCGTCGGCGCAGGCCACGACGGCTCCCCGGGTGGCGCACCACAGCGGCGCCTCGACGCCGAGCAGCCCGAGCGCCTGCACCAGCAGGGCGGTGCCCGAGACGGCCAGCGAGGTGGCCGGATGCTCCGGGTGCGCCCGCTCGTCCAGACCCAGCAGCGAGAGCACGGCGACGGGTCCGTCCGGGCCGGTGAGCGCGGCGCTCAGCCGCTCGGCCAGCGCCGCCGGGTCGTGTGTGACGTCCAGCTCCACCGGGACGACGTCCGCGCCGAAGTTGCCCAGGGCCGACAGCACGTCGGTGACCAGCGGGTCGTCGCCCAGCGCCGCGGGCACCGGCACGAGCCAGGTGCCGGCGAGCCAGGTCAGCGGCAGGTCGGGCAGGGCCCGCCAGGTGACCCGGTAGCGCCAGCGGTCGATGTCCGGGGCGGCGTCGGCCGCGGTGAGGAAGAGCGGCGGCGCGGGCCAGTACCGGTGGTGGTCGAAGGCGTACGTGGGCAGGTCGACGGTGGCCGCGGCGGGCAGCACCCTCGTCAGGTCGACGGGCAGGCCGACGGCGTACGCGGTGGCGAGGTTGGTCAGCAGCCGGGTCGCGTCGTCGTCACCACGACGCAGACTGCCGATGGTGTGCCCGCTCACGCCGGTGTCGTCGAGGATCGCGGTGACCGGCATCGTCAGCACCGGATGCGGGCTGATCTCGACGAACGTGGTGTGCCCGGCAGCAACAGCCGTCCGCACGGCCGCGTCGAAGAGCACAGTCTGCCGCAGGTTGTCGTACCAGTAGTCAGCGGTCATCACCGCCGGATCCACCCAGTCCCCGGTGAGAGTGGACACGAGCCGGGTGTGACCGGCCCGCGGACCGACACCGGCCAGGTCCGCCCGAAGCTGCTCGGCGACCTCCTGCACCGCGGGCGAATGCGACGCGTAGTCCACCGGGATCAGCCGGGCACGAACACCCTCGGCCCCGCACGCCTGGACAAGGCCGGCGACGTGCTCCGGCGGACCCGACACCACGACGGTGGACGGGCCGTTGACCGCCGCGACCCCGACACCCGGGAACGCCGGCAGCCGCTCGGCCACCGCCTCCGCCGACAGGTCCACCGACGCCATCGTCCCGGTACCCCGCAGCACCGCCAGCGCACGCGACCGCAACGCCACCGTCCGCGCCGCGTCCTCCAGGCTCAGAATGCCCGCCACGCACGCCGCGCCGATCTCACCCTGCGAGTGGCCGATCACCGCGTCCGGAACCACACCCGCCGCACGCCACACCGCCGCCAGAGCGACACCGACGGCCCACAGCACCGGCTGCACCACCTCGACCCGGTCCAGCCACGACTCGTCCTCGCCCGTGAGCACCGACACGAGATCCACATCGAGATACGGCGCCAACGCCCGCCGGCACTCCGCCAGACACTCGTCGAACACCGGCGTACGACCCACCAGCCCCGCCGCCATCCGCGCCGACTGCGCGCCCTGACCCGGAAACACGAAGACCGGACCCGCACCCGGACTCGACGCCACCCCCGTGACCACGTTCCCCGCCGGCTGACCGGCAGCGAAGGCATCCAGCCCGGCAAGCAACCCCTCGACGGACGACCCGACGACAACGACGCGATGATCGAACGCCGACCGGGTAGCCGCCAACGACCAGCCCACCTCCACCGGATCGATCCCACCCCGCTCACGCACGTGCCGCGCAAGCCGGGCAACCTGACCGGCCAACGCCGCCCCCGACCGCGCCGACACCGGCCAGGCCACCACATCCGAAGCGACCAACCCCGCCCCACGCCCACCCGCACCCGACTCGACCGGCTCAGCCGACTGCTCGATGATCACGTGAGCGTTGGTGCCGGAGATGCCGAACGAGGAGACGGCGCCCCGGCGTACCCGGCCCGTCTCGGGCCACGGGCGGGCCTGCGTCACCAGTTCCACCGCGCCGGCCGTCCAGTCGACGTGCGGCGACGGCGCGTCGACGTGCAGCGTCGCCGGCACGAGGCCGTGCCGGATGGCGAGCACCAGCTTGATCACGCCGGCCACGCCCGCGGCGGCCTGGGCATGGCCGATGTTCGACTTCACCGAGCCGAGCAGCAGTGGCGGCGCCTCGTCACGGTCCTGCCCGTACGTGGCGATGAGCGCCTGCGCCTCGATCGGGTCGCCCAGCCTGGTGCCGGTGCCGTGCGCCTCCACCACGTCGACGTCGGCGGTGGAGAGCCGGGCGGAGGTGAGTGCCTGGCTGATGACCCGCTGCTGGGCCGGCCCGTTGGGCGCGGTCAGCCCGTTCGACGCGCCGTCCTGGTTGACGGCGGTGCCGCGGACCACAGCCAGGACGCGGTGGCCGTTGCGGCGGGCGTCCGACAGCCGCTCGACCAGCAGCCAGCCGACCCCCTCGGAGAACCCGGCGCCGTCGGCGGCGGCGGCGAACGACCGGCAGCGCCCGTCGGTGGAGAGTGCGCGCTGCCGGCTGGATCCGATGTAGAGGCCCGGGGTGGCCATCACGGTCACCCCGCCGGCCAGCGCCAGGTCGCACTCCCCCGCCCGCAGCGCCTGCACGGCGAGGTGCAGCGCCACCAGCGACGACGAGCAGGCCGTGTCGATGGATACGGCCGGTCCTTCGAGCCCGAGGGCGTACGACACCCGGCCCGACGCGACGGCCGCCGCGCCCCCGGTCATCGAGTGCCCTTCGTCGCCGTCGGGCGACATCATCAGCAGGGTGCCGTAGTCCTGCCCGTTGGTGCCGACGAACACCCCGGTCCGGCTGCCGCGCAGCGAGGCGGGGTCGATGCCGGCGGCCTCGACCGCCTCCCAGGAGGTCTCCAGCAGCAGCCGCTGCTGGGGGTCCATGGTCAGCGCCTCGCGCGGCGAGATGCCGAAGAAGGCGGAGTCGAAGTCGCCGGCCCCGTCGACGAACCCGCCCTCCCGGGCGTACGAGGTGCCCGGGTGGTCGGGGTCGGGGTGGTAGAGGCGCTCCAGGTCCCAGCCCCGGTCGTCGGGGAAGGGCGCGACGGCGTCCCGGCCGTCCCGCAACAGCTCCCACAGGTCGTCGGGGTTGCGCACCCCGCCCGGCAACCGGCAGCTCATCGCCACGATCGCCACCGGCTCCAGTTCCTGGGACTGGGCCTCGCTGAGTCGGCGGCGGGTGTCGTGGAGATCAGCCATGACCCGCTTGAGGTAGTCGCGGAGCTTGTCTTCGTTGGCCATCGGAGTGCCGCTTCCTCGAAAGAGACGGGAGAGAGCTGGAGCTGGGTCAGGAGATGCCGAGGTCCTTGTCCACCATCGCGAACAGTTCGTCGTCGGTGGCGTCGTCGAGGTGCCGGCCGATGTCGGCGCCACCGCTGTCCTGGCCGAGCCGGGAGAGCATCGCCTGCAGGCGTACGGTGGCCCGCACCCGGGCCGCCTCGTCCCGGGCGACCACGTCGAGGCCCTCGGCGATCCGGTCCAGATCGTCGAGGAGCGCGTTCGGGGTGACCACGTCGTCGTGGGCGACCTCGGCGTAGAGGTACTCCGCCAGGGTCGTCGGGGTCGGGTAGTCGAAGACCAGGGTGACCGGGAGGGCCACGGCGGTGGCCGCGCCGAGCCGGTTACGCAGCTCGACGGCGGTGACGGAGTCGAAGCCCAGCTCCCGGAACGCCCGATGCTCGTCCACGGAGTCGGCGGACGGGTAGTTGAGCACGGCGGCGACCTGGCCACGGACCAGGCCGAGCAGCACGGCGAACCGCTCGGCGGCGGGCAGC
The DNA here is from genome assembly GCF_017872985.1 of Micromonospora sp. HB375. NCBI lineage: Bacteria > Bacillati > Actinomycetota > Actinomycetes > Micromonosporales > Micromonosporaceae > Micromonospora > Micromonospora sp. HB375. The sequence goes on from NZ_JAGGJO010000001.1 coordinate 4,566,274, forward strand.
CCGGCGAGCCGCTCCCGCAACGACTCCGGGCCGTCGCCGACCTCCACGCTGTCCATCGCCTCGGCGGCGGCGAGCCGCCGCACGTCCGGCAGGTCGCTGATCAGCGGACCGGGCCGGGTGGCGGTGAACGCGACGGAGAACCGTTCCCAGGCGATGTCGGCGATGGTGAGGAACGCCTCGCCGTGGTCCACGGCCTGGTGCAGCGCGGTGATCGCCGCCTCCGGGGTCATCTCGGGTACGCCGTGGCGGTGCAGCAGCTCGCCGAGCGGCCCGTCGGCCATGCCGCCGCCGGCCCACGCCCCCCAGGCGACGGAGGTGGCGGTGAGGCCGAGGCCCCGGCGGTGCTGGGCGAGCGCGTCGAGGAACGCGTTGCTCGGGGCGTAGTTGCCGACGCCGGAGCTGGCCACGCTGCCGGCGAAGGACGAGAACATGACGAACGCGGACAGCTCGTGGTCGAGGGTCAGCTCGTGCAGGTTGTACGCGACGTCGACCTTGGCCCGCAGCACCCGTTCGATCTGCTCGGGCCGGATGTCGTTGATCATGGCGTCGTCGAGGACCGCGGAGGCGTGCACGACCGCGGTGAGCGGGTACTCGGCGGGGATCGCCTCGATCAGCTCGGCCAGGGCGTCGCGGTCGGAGGCGTCGCACTCGACCACTGTGGCCTGGGCGCCCAGCGCGGTGAGGTCGTCGACGAGCTGCTGCGCGCCGGGCGCGGCCATGCCCCGCCGGCTGACGACGACGATGTTCTCCACACCGCTGCGGGCCAGCCAGCGGGCGGCGTGCCCACCGAGCGCGCCGGTGCCGCCGGTGACGAGCCCCGTGCCGTACGGCTGCCACGGGTTGGCGGGCTGACTGTCGCCGAGCGGGACGCGGGTGAGCCGGCGGGCGAGCAGGCCGCTCGGGCGTACCGCGATCTGGTCCTCGTCCCCGGCGGTGGTGAGGGCCGCGACCAGCAGGTCGGCACAGCGGTCCTCCACGGCCTCGGGCAGGTCCACGAGGCCGCCCCAGCGCTGCGGGTGCTCCAGCGCGGCGACCCGGCCGAAGCCCCAGACCAGCGACTGCGCCGGGGCGCGCAGCAGGTCGGCCATGCCTACCGACGCGGCGCCGGAGGTGACGCTCCACATCGGCGCGCGCAGGCCGATGTCGCCGAGGGCCTGGAAGAGCGCGACGGTGGCGGCGAAGCCGCCGGGCACGGAGGGGTACAGCGGGTGGGCCAGCTCGTCGAAGGCGAGCAGCGAGACCACGCCGGCGGCGTCGGCGGTGGCGTCGCCGCCCGGTGCGGCGGCGAGCGCCTCCTGCAGCAGCTTGCCGAACTGGTCGCGGTCGACGTCGGGCGTGGAGACGGCCACCGGCACGAGCGTCGCGCCGGCCGCCGCGATCGCCTCGACGCAGGCGTCCTGCCAGGGCTCGATGATGTCGCCGGTCGGCATGACCACGACCCAGGTGCCGTCCATGCCCCGGTTGGCGACGCCGGTCAGGGGCTTCCAGGTGTCCTGGTAGCGCCAACTGTCGATGTCGGCCTGCCGGCGCCGCTGCCGGCGCCAGGAGGTGAGCATCGGCAGGGCCGGCAGCAGCGCGTCGAGAACCTCGTGTGCCGGGGTCTCCTCGGTGGCGATGGTCTCGGCGAGCGCCGTGACGTCCCCGCTCTCGACGGCGGCCCAGAAGCCCGCGTCGCCCGGGTCGCCGCTCATGCCCGACAGCAGGGTCTCCAGGTCGGGCCCGCCGCTGCCGTCGAGCCAGAACCGCTGGTGGTCGAAGGCGTACGTGGGCAGCGGCGCGACCTCCGTCTCGGCGAGGACGTCCGCCAGGTCGACGGGCAGGCCGACGGCGTACGCGGTGGCGAGGTTGGTCAGCAGCCGGGTCGCGTCGTCGTCACCACGACGCAGACTGCCGATGGTGTGCCCGCTCACGCCGGTGTCGTCGAGGATCGCGGTGACCGGCATCGTCAGCACCGGGTGCGGGCTGATCTCGACGAACGTGGTGTGCCCGGCGGCGACCGCCGTACGGACCGCGGCGTCGAACTGCACGGTCTGCCGCAGGTTGTCGTACCAGTGCTCCGCGCCCATGGTGAGCGGGTCGGCCCACTCGCCCGTGAGGGTGGAGACCAGCCGGGTGTGGCCGGCCCGCGGGGTGACGCCGGCCAGGTCCGCGCGGAGCTGCTCGGCCACCTGCCGCACGGCCTCGGAGTGCGACGCGTAGTCCACGGGGATCAGCCGGGCGCGGACGCCCTGCGCCTGGCACGCCTGCACGAGGTCGGCCACGGGCTGCGGCGGGCCGGACACCACGACGGTGGACGGCCCGTTGACGGCCGCGACTCCGACGCCCGGGAACTCCCCCAGGCGCTCGGTGACCGCGTCGGCGGACAGGTCGATCGACGCCATCGTCCCGGTCCCCCGCAGCACCGTCAGCGCCCGCGACCGCAACGCCACTGCCTTCGCGGCGTCCTCCAGGCTCAGGATCCCGGCGACACAGGCCGCGCCGATCTCGCCCTGGGAGTGACCGATCACCGCGTCCGGGACGACGCCCGCCGCGCGCCACACGGCCGCCAGGGCGATGCCGACGGCCCACAGCACCGGCTGCACGACCTCGACCCGCTCCAGCCACGACTCGTCGTCACCGGTCAACACCGCGACGAGGTCCACGTCGAGGTACGGCGCCAGGGCCCGCTGGCACTCGGCCAGCTTCGCGTCGAACACCGGCGTACGACCGACGAGCCCGGCCGCCATCCGCGCCGACTGCGCCCCCTGACCCGGGAACACGAAGACGGGACCTGCGCCGGCGCTGGTGACCGTACCGGTGACGAGGTTCCCCGCCGGCTGGCCGGCGGCGAGGGCGTCCAGCCCGGCCAGCAGCTCGTCGGCGGTCGACCCGACGACGGCGGCACGGTGGTCGAACGTCGAGCGGGTGGTGGCCAGCGACCAGCCGACCGCCGCCGGATCGATCTCGCCGCGCCTGCGCAGGAAGTCCGCGAGCCGGGCCGCCTGCCCGCCCAGGGCGGTCCTCGACCGGGCCGACACCGGCCAGAGGGTCACGTCCGACGCGACCAGGCCCGGCCGGCGCGCGGGCTCGACGGCGCCGGTCCCGTCCGCCTGCCCGCCGTCGACGGTCGCCGCCTCGGCGACGCGCGGGCGGTACTCCTCCAGGATGACGTGGGCGTTGGTGCCGCTGACCCCGAAGGAGGAGACGCCGCCGCGGCGGGGGCGGTCCAGTTCCGGCCACGGCTTGGACTCGGTGAGCAGGGAGACCGCCCCGGCCGTCCAGTCCACGTGCGGGGACGGCTCGTCGATGTGCAGGGTCTCCGGCATGACGCCGTTACGCAGCGCCATCACCATCTTGACCAGCCCGGCGACGCCGGCGGCGCTCTGGGTGTGGCCGATGTTCGACTTCACCGAGCCCAGCCACAGCGGACGGTCGGCCGGGCGGTCCTGCCCGTACGTGGCGATGAGCGCCTGCGCCTCGATCGGGTCGCCGAGGGTGGTGCCGGTGCCGTGCGCCTCGACCATGTCGACGTCGGCGGAGCCGAGCCGGGCGTTGGCGAGGGCCTGGCGGATGACCCGCTGCTGAGAGGGGCCGTTGGGGGCGGTGAGCCCGTTGGAGGCGCCGTCCTGGTTGAGGGCGCTGCCCCGGATCACGGCGAGGACCGGGTGGCCGTTGCGTTCGGCGTCGGCCAGCCGCTCCACGACGAGCACGCCGCCGCCCTCGCCCCAGCCGGTGCCGTCCGCGCCGGCCGCGAAGGCCCGGCACCGGCCGTCGACGGACATGCCGCGCTGCCGGGAGAAGACGACGAACACGCCGGGGGTGACCATGACGGTGACGCCACCGGCGATGGCCAGGTCGCACTCGCCGCGGCGCAGGGCGTTCACGGCGAGGTGCAGGGCCACCAGCGAGGAGGAGCAGGCGGTGTCCACGGTGACGGCCGGGCCGTTGAGGCCGAGGGTGAACGAGATCCGGCCGGACGCCACGCTTGTGGTGTTGCCGGTGCCGATGTACATGTCGACACCCTCGGGCACGTTCGGCAGACCCATGCCGTAGTTCGAGGTGCTCAGCCCGACGAAGACACCGGTGGAGCTGCCGCGCAGCGACAGCGGGTCGATGCCGGCCCGCTCGACTGCCTCCCAGGACGTCTCCAGCAGCAGCCGCTGCTGTGGGTCCATGGCGAGGGCCTCACGCGGCGAGATCCCGAACAGGGACGGGTCGAAGTCACCGGCGCCGTCGAGGAACCCGCCGATGCGGGTGTAGCTCTTGCCCGGCTTGTTCGGGTCGGGGTCGTAGAGCGCCTCCAGGTCCCAGCCCCGGTCGTCCGGGAACTCGGTGAGCGCGTCCCGGCCGTCGGCGACAAGCTCCCACAGGTCCTCCGGCGACCGCACGCCACCCGGGAAGCGGCAGCTCATCGAGACGATGGCCAGCGGCTCCTGGTCGCGGGCCTCGACGGTCTGCAGCTTGCGCTTGGTGTCGTGCAGGTCGGCTGTCACCCGCTTCAGGAAGTACCGCAGCTTGTCGTCGCTCATCGGGTGGCCCCTGCCTCGGTCCGAAGGTTGGTCATCTCAGGAGATTCCAAACTCTTTGCTGATGAAGTCGAAGATCTCGTCGTCGCTGGCCGAGTCGAGGTCTGGCCGGTCCGGTTCGACGGTGGGCCCGGCCGCCAGGTCGGACGCCTTGGCGAGCAGGTCCTGCATCCGGGCGGTGAACCGGGCGCGGGCCGCCGGGTCGAGCGGGATGGCGGTGAGCAGGCTCTCCACCGTGTCGATGCCCTGGAAGAGCGGCTGGGTGGAGGGCGCCGCGTCGGCGGCGATCTCGCTCGTCAGCTTCTCGGCGAGCGCCGTCGGCGTCGGGTAGTCGAACACGAGCGTCGCCGGCAGCCGCAGGCCGGACAGGCTGTTGAGCCGGTTGCGCAGATCGACGGCGGTGAGCGAGTCGAAGCCCAGGTCGGTGAAGAGCCGGTTCGGGTCGACCGCGTCCGAGCCGGCGTGGCCGAGGACGGCGGCGATGTTCGCGCGTACCACGTCGAGCACCACCTTGAGCCGCTCCGGGGCGGCCAGTCCGGCGAGCCGCCGACCGAGTTGCACCCCGCCGGAGCGGGCACCGGTGGCGTCCATGGAGCGTCGCAGCGGCACCCGGACCAGGGCCCGGAGCATGGGCGCGAGGGTGCCGGTCTCCGCCTGCCCGCGCAGCGTCCCGACGTCCAGGCGCATCGGCAGGACGGTTGCCGCGTCGAGCCGCCACGCGGCGTCGAAGAGATCCAGCGCCTGTTCGGTGGCCAGGCCGGTGGCGCCCTGCTCGGCCATCCGCCGCACGTCGTCGCCGCCGAGGTGGCCCGTCATGCCGCTGGCCTGCGCCCACAGGCCCCAGGCGAGCGAGATGCCGGCGAGCCCGCGTGCCCGGCGGTGCGCCGCGAGGGCGTCGAGGAAGGCGTTCGACGCCGCGTAGTTGGACTGGCCGGCGCTGCCCAGCGTGGCCGCCGCCGACGAGAACAGGACGAAGGCCGCAAGGTTCGCGTCGGCCGTGAGGCGGTGCAGGTGCCAGGCGGCGTCGATCTTCGGCACGGCGACCGCGTCCACCCGTTCGGGGGTCATCGACTCCAGCACGCTGTCGTCGAGGACGCCGGCGGCGTGCACCACGGCGGTGAGCGGGTGCGCTGCAGGCACCCCGGCCAGCAGCGCCGACAGGGCCTCGGGGTCGGCGGCGTCGCAGGCCGCGACGGTCACCTCCGTACCGGTGCCGGCGAGTTCGTCGACCAGGTCGCCGATCCCCTCGGCCGCCGCGCCGCGCCGCCCGGCCAGCAGCAGGTGCCGTACGCCGTGGCTGGTGGCGAGGTGGCGGGCCAGGATGCGGCCCAGCACGCCCGTGCCGCCGGTGATCAGCACGGTGCCGGCCGGGTCGATCCCGCCGGGCAGCGGCTCGACACCGGCCGGAACCCGGCCGAGCCGTGGGGTGCGGACCTGCCCGTCGCGCACGGCGAGCTGCGGCTCGCCGGAGGCGATGGCGGCGGCCAGCGCGGCGGCGCTGTCCGGGGCGTCGTCGAGGTCGACGAGCTGGCACCGGCCCGGGTGTTCGAGCTGGGCGGCACGCAGCAGGCCCCAGACCGGGGCCTGGCACAGGTTCACCTGCTCCTGCTCCCCCGCCGCGACCGCGTCCCGGGTGACGAGCACCAGCCGCGAGTCGGCGAACCGGTCGTCGGCGAGCCAGGTCCGCAACGCGGCGAGCGTACGGTGCGTGGCGGCGCGCGCCTGCGCGGCGAGCTCCGGGTCCGACGGGTTCCCGGCGTCGCCGACCGGGACGATCACCAGCTCGGGCGCCGGCTCACCCCCGGCGAGCAGGTCGCCGAGGGTGTCGAGCCCGACGTCGGTACGCACCCGGGCACCGGCCGCCTCGCAGGCCGCGCTGAGCACCAGGTCGTCGCCGAGCGCCACCCAGCGGATGGCCGCCGGCACGGGGCCGGTGGGCACCGGCAGCACGGGCCAGTCCACCTGGAACAGCGACTCGTGCCGGCCGGAGCGGGCCGCGCCGAGGGAGTCCCCGGAGACACGGCGCATGATCAGCGAGTCGACGTGCAGCACCGGGGCGCCGGTGGCGTCGGCCACCTGGAACGAGACGCCGACCTCGCCGGCCGCGGCGACGCGCACGCGCAGGGCGGTGGCCCCGGCGGCGAGCAGGGAGACCCCGGTCCAGGCGAACGGCAGACGGGGCACGCCGACGTCGGCGCGGTCGCCCATCCGGCCGAGGAAGCCGCCGATCGACATGGCCTGCAGCGCGCCGTCGAGCAGCGCCGGGTGCACGCCGAAGCGGCCGGCCTCGGCGTGGTGGCCGGCGGGCAGCTCGACCTCGGCGAAGACCTCGTCGTCGCGGATCCACGCGGCACGCAGACCCCGGAACGCCGGCCCGTACCCGAAGACGGTCGCCTCGATGCCGGAGTAGAAGTCGTCGGACTCGACGCGCGTCGCGCCGGGCGGCGGCCACACCCCCAGGTCGAAGGCGGGCGCGGCGTCGGCCGGCTGCGGGCCGAGCAGGCCGGTGGCGTGGCAGGTCCAGGCGACGTCGGCGAGGATCTCGTCGGAGCCGTCCCGGTAGGGCCGGGAGTGGAGCTGGACGGTGCGCCGCCCGTCGTCGTCGCGGTCGCCGACCGTCAGCTGCACCTGGAGCGCGCCGAGTTCGGGCAGGACGAGCGGGGCGAGCAGCGTCAGCTCCTCCACCGTCGGGCAGCCGGCCTGCGCACCGGCGTATGTGGCGAGTTCCACGAAGGCGGTGCCGGGCAGCAGGATGTTGTCCATCACCCGGTGCTCGCCGAGCCACGGGTGGGTACGCACCGACAGCCGCCCGGTGAAGACCATCCGCTCGCTGTCGGGGAACGTCAGCGTGGCGCTGAGCAGCGGGTGCCCGGCGTCCTGGAGACCGGCGGAGCTGACATCCTGCGCCCGGTGCGCCGGCGGCTCGACCCAGTACCGCTGGTGGTCGAAGGCGTACGTGGGCAGGGCGACAGGGTCGGTCCCGGCCAGGACGGCCGTCAGGTCGACGGGCAGGCCGATCGCGTGGGCGGTCGCCAGGTTCGTCAGCAGCCGCGTCGGATCGTCGTCACCGCGGCGCAGGCTGCCCAGGGTGTGCCCGGTGACGCCCGCATCGTCCAGGATCGCCGTCACCGGCATCGTCAACACCGGGTGGGGGCTGATCTCGACGAACGTGGTGTGCCCGGCGGCGACAGCGACGCGCACGGCGGCGTCGAACTGCACGGTCTGCCGCAGGTTGTCGTACCAGTAACCGGCGTCCATCGAGGACGGGTCCACCCAGTCCCCCGTCAACGTCGAGACAAGCCGAGTGTGCCCCGGCTGCGGGCTCACGTCGGCCAGGTCCGCGCGCAACCGCTCCGCGACCTCCTGCACCGCCACCGAGTGCGACGCATAGTCCACCGGAATCAACCGCGCCCGCACCCCGTCGGCCTGACACGCCTCCACCAGATCCGCGACCGGCTGCGGCGGACCCGACACCACCACCGTCGACGGACCGTTCACCGCCGCCACCCCGACACCCGGGAACGCCGACAGCCGCTCAGCCACCGCCTCCGCCGACAGGTCCACCGACGCCATCGTCCCGGTACCCCGCAGCACCGTCAGCGCCCGCGACCGCAACGCCACAGCCTTCGCCGCGTCCTCCAGGGAGAGAATCCCCGCCACACACGCCGCGCCGATCTCACCCTGCGAGTGACCGACCACCGCCGCCGGGGTGACCCCGGCGTGCTGCCACACCGCCGCCAGCGCCACACCCACAGCCCACAGCACCGGCTGCACGACCTCCACCCGCGCCAGCCACGACTCGTCGTCACCGGTCAACACCGCAACGAGGTCCACATCGAGGTACGGGGCCAGGGCCCGCTGACACTCCGCCAGACGCGCGTCGAAAACCGGCGCACGACCCACCAGACCCGCCGCCATCCGCGCCGACTGCGCACCCTGACCCGGGAACACGAACACCGCACCCGCGCCATGCGACAGAGCCGCCGCCGCGACCACGTTGCCGGCCGGCGACCCCGACGCCAGAGCGTCCAGCCCCGCCAGCAACTCCTCCGCGCTCGACCCGACCACGACCGCCCGCTGGTCGAACGTCGACCTGGTGGCGGCGAGAGACCAGCCCACCGCCGCCGCATCGACCTCGCCGTGCTCGCGTACGTGCCGGGCCAGCCGGGCCGCCTGGCCGGTCAGGGCTTCCCTCGACCGCCCCGACAGCGGCCATGCCACGACGCCGGAATCCACGAGGCCGGGCCGGGTGTGCACGCGTGCGGCGTCGACCGGCTCGTCACCCTGCTCGATGATCACGTGGGCGTTCGTGCCGGAGATGCCGAACGACGACACCGCCGCCCGGCGCGGCCGGTCCACCGCCGGCCACGGCCGCGACTCCGTGGCCAGCTCGACGGCGCCGGAGGTCCAGTCGATGTGCGGGGACGGCTCGTCCACGTGCAGCGTCGCCGGGACGAGGCCGTGCCGGATGGCCTGCACCATCTTGATCACACCGGCCACCCCGGCGGCGGCCTGGGCGTGGCCGATGTTCGACTTGATCGAGCCGAGCAGCAGCGGCCGGTCGGCGGGCCGCTCCCGCCCGTACGTGGCCAGCAGGGCCTGCGCCTCGATCGGGTCACCGAGCGTGGTGCCGGTGCCGTGCGCCTCGACCACGTCCACGTCGGCCGTGGTAAGGCGGGCCGACGCCAGCGCCTGGCGGATCACCCGCTGCTGCGACGGACCGTTCGGGGCGGTCAGCCCGTTGGAGGCGCCGTCCTGGTTGATCGCCGAGCCGCGCACCACCGCGTACACGGTGCGGCCCTGTCGGCGCGCGTCGGAGAGCCGCTGCACGAGCAGCATGCCCACGCCCTCGGACCAGCCGGTGCCGTCGGCCGACGCGGCGAACGACTTGCACCGGCCGTCGGCGGCCAGGCCGCGCTGCCGGGAGAACTCGACGAAGGCGGTCGGGGTGGCCATCACCATCACGCCACCGGCGAGGGCCATGTCGCACTCGCCGCGCCGCAGCGCCTGACCGGCCCAGTGCAGGGCCACCAGCGACGAGGAGCAGGCCGTGTCCAGCGACACCGCCGGCCCCTCCAGTCCGAACGTGTACGCCACCCGGCCGGAGATGACGCTGCTGGTCATCCCGGTCAGCATGTAGCCCTCGGCGGCCTCCGGCGAGTACGCGAGCAGCGAGCCGTAGTCCTGGCCGCTGGTGCCGACGAAGACGCCGGTGCTGCTGCCCCGTACGTCGGCCGGGTCGATGCCGGCGGACTCGAAGGACTCCCAGGTGGTTTCCAGCAGCAGCCGCTGCTGCGGGTCCATGGCCAGGGCCTCGCGGGGCGAGATGCCGAAGAAGCCGGGGTCGAACCGGTCCACGCCGCTGAGGAAGCCGCCGCCGCGGGCGTAGAAGGTGCCGGGGGCGTCGGGGTCGGGGCTGTAGAGGCTGTCGAGGTCCCAGCCACGGTCGGTCGGCAGGTCGCTGATCGCGTCGACGCCGTCGACCACCAGCCGCCACAGGTCGTCGGGCGACCACACGCCGCCGGGCAGCCGGCAGGCCATGCCGATGATCGCGAGGGGCTCGTCGTCGCCGACCGGCACGGTGGTCGTCGCGGGTCGCACGGGGACCGGGGTGCCGGCGATCTCCGTACCCAGGAAGCCCGCCAGGTCGTGCGGGGTCGGATAGTCGAAGACGAGGGTGGCCGGCAGCCGCATCCCGAAGGCGTTGTTGAGCCGGTTGCGCATCTCGACGGCGGTCAGCGAGTCGAAGCCGAACTCGCTGAACGCCCGGCGCGGCTCGATGGCCGCCGGGTCGGGGTAGCCGAGCACGGCGGCGGCCTGCCCGCGGACGATCTCGACCAGAGCGGCGGCCCGCTCGGCGTCGCCCAGCCCGGCGAGCTGCTGCACCAGTGACGCGCCGGTGGTGGCCGCGGCGGCGCGCGCGGGCGTGCGGATCAGCGCCCGGTACAGCGGCGGGATGCTCCCGCCGGCGAACTGCACCTTCATCGCGGCGAGGTCCAGCCGGGCCGGGACGAGCGCGGCGTCGGTGGTGCGGCAGGCCACGTCGAAGAGCGCGAGCCCCTCCTCGGCCTCCATGGCGGCGACCCCGGAGCGGGAGATCCGGTTGAGGTGGACGTCGTCCAGCTCGGTGGTCATGCCGCTGCGGTCGGCCCAGAGGCCCCAGGCGAGGGTGAGCGCGGCGAGGCCGCGCGCCTTGCGGTGGTGGGCCAGCCCGTCGAGGAACGCGTTGGCGGCGGCGTAGTTGCCCTGGCCCGGGCCGCCTGCGGTGGCGGCCAGCGAGGAGTACGAGACGAACGCCTTCAGGCCGAGGTCGGCGGTCAGCTCGTGCAGGTGCCACGCGGCGTCGACCTTGGGCCGCAGCACGCCGTCCATCCGCTCGGGGGTGAGCGAGGAGATGACGCCGTCGTCGCGGACGCCCGCGGCGTGGACGACGGCGGTGAGGGGGTGCTCCGCCGGGATGCCGGCCAGCAGCTCGGCCACGGCGGCGCGGTCGGCGACGTCGCAGGCGGCGACGGTGACGCTCACGCCGAGCGCCTCCAGCTCGGCGCAAAGCTCCGCGACGCCCCCGGCGGCGCGGCCGCGCCGGCTGGTGAGGATGAGGTGCCGGACGCCGTACGTGCTGACCAGGTGCCGGCTCATCAGCTGGCCGAGGGTTCCGGTGGCGCCGGTGATCAGGACGGTGCCGTCGGAGTCGAACGGGGCGGCCGGCGGCTCGGCCGGGGCGGGAACCCGGGTGAGCCGGGCGCCGGCGGCGACACCCGCGCGGATCACGACCTGCGGTTCGTCGGTCGCGACGGCCGGGACGAGCACGGCGGCACAGCCGGCCACGTCGTCGACGTCGACAAGCACGAACCGGTCGGGGTTCTCCGACTGGGCGGAGCGGAGCAGGCCGATCACGGCGGCGCCGGCCAGGTCGGTCAGGTCGGCGTCCCGGTCGGTGGCGACCGCGCCCGAGGTCAGCACCACCAGCCGGGACACCGCGTAGCGCTCCTCGGCGAGGAACTGCTGGAGCACGGCAAGCACCCGGTGGGTCGCCTCGGCGACGGCGCGCGGCACGTCCGCCGACGCGGGCGGGTCGAGCAACGGCAGGACCAGCACGCCGGGCGCGTCCGTCCCGTCGTCCATCGCCGTGGCCAGGGCCGTCAGGTCGGGGTACGCCGCCACGGCCGTGCCGGTGGCCGCGACCGCGTCGGTGAGCGCCGCGGCGTCGCCGATGACCGCCCAGTCGACAGTGGACGGGCCGGCGGGCAGCGCGAGCGGCGCCCAATCGACCTGGAAGAGCGACTCGGTGCCGCCGCCGGAGGCGGTGCGGAGCTGGTCGGCGGAGACCGGCCGCAGGACCAGGGAGCCGACGGAGATGACGGGCGCGCCGGTGACGTCGGTGAGCAGCAGCGAGATGCTGTCGGGGCCGGTGTGCGAGACCCGGACGCGGGCCGCCGCGGCCCCGGCGCCGTGCAGGGCGACGTCGTTCCAGGAGAACGGCAGCCGGCCGTACCCCGGGGGCATGCCCGCCCCTGAAGGCTCTCCGGCCGGCGTGGTCAGGCCGAGGGTGTGCAGCGCCGCGTCGAGCAGGGCCGGGTGCAGGCCGTACCCGCCGGCCTCGGCGGCGGGGGCCTCGGGCAGCGCCAGCTCGGCGAAGAGGTCGTCGCCGCGCCGCCACGCGGAGCGCAGGGCGATGAAGGACGGACCGTAGTCGTAGCCCTGGGCGGAGAGGTTCAGGTAGAGGTCGTCGGTGCCGACCTCGGTGGCGCCCGGCGGCGGCCAGGTGGTCAGGTCGGACCAGCCGGCGGGGCCGCTCGGGGCGGCGGGGCCGCTGGCCAGCACGCCGCTGGCGTTGCGGGTCCAGGTCCGCTCGCCCGTGCCCTCGGCCGGCTCGCCGTCCTGGGCGGAGTGCAGCGACACGGACCGGCAGCCGGTCTCGTCGGCCGGGCCGATCCAGAGCTGGATGTCGACGCCCCCGGTCTCCGGCAGGATCAGCGGCGACTCCAGGGTGAGTTCGCGGACGTGGTCCGCGCCGACGTGCGCGCCGGCCTGGAGGGCGAGTTCGACGAAGCCCGTGCCGGGCAGCAGCACGGTGTCGAAGACGACGTGGTCACAGATCCACGGGTGGGTACGCCGGGCCAGCCGGCCGGTGAACAGGAATCCCTCGGCGTGCGCGACGCCGACGGCGGCCCCGAGCAGGGGGTGTTGCGCGGGGCGCAGGCCGACGGCGGTGACGTCGCCGGTCCACCCGGCGCCCGCCTCGGGCCAGTAGCGCTGGTGCTGGAAGGCGTACGTGGGCAGGTCGACGCGCCGCGCGCCGGTCTCGGCGAACCACTGCCGCCAGTCGACCGCCACCCCGTGCACGTGCAGCTCGGCCAGCCCGGCCAGCAGCCCGTGCGCCTCGGGCCGGTCCCCGCGCTGCGCCGGCACGGCGAGCACGGCGTCGTCGGCGGGCAGGATGTCGCCGACCATCGCGGTCAGCACGCTACGCGGGCCGACCTCCAGGAACGTGTCCGCCCCAGCGGCGCGCAGCGCGGCGACCCCGTCAGCGAACCGCACCGCCTCGCGCACGTGCCGCACCCAGTACTCCGGCGTGCGGATCTCATCGCCGGCCAGGGCACCGGTCACGTTCGACACGACCGGCAGCACCGGCGCGGCGAACTCCAACCCGTCGAGAACGGCCCGGAAATCAGCGAGCATCGGCTCCATCAACGGACTGTGGAACGCGTGGCTGACCGCGAGCCGACGCGTCCGCACACCCCGGTCCTTCCAGACCCGCTCCACCTCGTCGAGGGCCTCAACGGCACCGGAGACCACAACAGCCTGCGGACCATTGACCGCCGCGATCCCTACACCGGCCAACCCGTCCAGCGCCGCCGCCACATCGGCCTCGGCCGCCGCGACCGCCAGCATCCCGCCACCGGTCGGCAGCGCCTGCATCAACCGGCCCCGCGCCGCCACCAACGCACAGGCGTGCTCCAGCGACAGCACCCCCGCCACGTACGCCGCCGTGACCTCGCCGATCGAGTGGCCGCCGACCAGGTCGGGGGCGACGCCGAAGGACTCGACGAGACGGAACAGCGCCACCTCGACGGCGAACAACCCCGCCTGCGTGAACACCGTCTGATCCAGCAGCTCCGCCTCAGCCGAACCCGGCTCGGCGAAGAGCACCTCACGCAGCGGGCGCGGCAGGGCCCTGTCCAGGTGCCCGCACGCCTCGTCGAACGCGGCGGCGAACACCGGGAACTCGGCGTACAACTCCCGGCCCATGCCGGCGCGCTGCGCACCCTGGCCGGAGAACAGCACCGCCAACGGACCCCGGCCGCCGGCCTGGCCCGTGACAACCGCACCCGACGGCTGCCCGGCGGCCAGGGCACGCAACCCGGCCAGCAACTCCTCACGGCCGGTCGCGGAGACCACGGCCCGGTGCTCCAGGGTGGAGCGTGAGGTGACCGACGAGAAGGCCACGTCCAGGGGCCGCAGGGTCTCGTCGGCGGCGATCCGGGCCGCCCAGCGGCCCGCCTGCGCGGCGAGGCCGGCCGCGTCCCGGGCCGACACCGGCACCGGCACGACCGGCCGCTCGACCGGCGACGCGGCGGCGGCCGACGGGGACTGCTGGGGCTCCGGAGCCTGCTCCAGGATGGTGTGGGCGTTCGTGCCGGACACCCCGAACGAGGAGACGGCCGAGCGGCGCGGCCGGCTCACCGCCGGCCACGGCGTCGCCTCGGTCACCAGCGACACCTCGCCGGCCGACCAGTCGACCTCGGGCGTCGGCTCGTCCACGTGCAGGGTGGGCGGTACGACGCCGTGCCGCATCGCCATGACCATCTTGATCACACCGGCGACACCGGCGGCGGCCTGGGCGTGACCGATGTTCGACTTGACCGACCCGAGCAGCAGCGGCGCCGAGTCCCCCCGGTCCTGCCCGTACGTGGCGAGCAGCGCCTGCGCCTCGATCGGGTCGCCGAGCCGGGTGCCGGTGCCGTGCGCCTCCACCACGTCCACGCCGCCGGTGGCGAGGCCGGCGTTGGCCAGCGCCTGCTGGATCACCCGCTGCTGCGACGGCCCGTTCGGGGCGCTCAGGCCGTTGGAGGCGCCGTCCTGGTTGACGGCGCTGCCCCGCACCACGGCGAGGACGGGGTGGCCGTTGCGCTGCGCGTCCGACAGCCGCTCCAGCACCAGGACGCCGACGCCCTCGGACCAGCCGGTCCCGTCGGCGGCGGCGGCGAACGCCTTGCAGCGGCCGTCGGCGGCGAGGCCGCGCTGCCGGGAGAACTCGACGAAGGCGGCCGGGGTGCACATGGCGGTGACCCCGGCGACGATCGCCAGGGTGCACTCCCGCTGCCGCAGCGCCTGCCCCGCCAGGTGCAGGGCGACCAGCGAGGACGAGCAGGCGGTGTCGATGGTGACCGCCGGGCCCTCCAGCCCGAAGGTGTAGGCGATCCGGCCGGAGACCACGCTGCCGGCGTTGCCGGTCATCAGGTGCCCCTCCAGGCCCTGCGCGGCACCCATCAGCACGGTGCCGTAGTCCTGGCCGGTGCTGCCGGCGAAGACGCCGGTGCGGCTGCCGCGCAGCGAGTGCGGGTCGATGCCGGCCCGCTCCAGGGCCTCCCACGATGTCTCCAGCAGCCAGCGCTGCTGCGGGTCCATCGCCAGCGCCTCGCGGGGGGAGATCGCGAAGAAGCCCGGGTCGAAGTCGGCCAGGTCGTGGACGAAGCCGCCCTGCCGCGTGTACGACGTGCCGCTCTGTTCAGGGTCGCTGTCGTAGAGCGACCCGAGGTCCCAGCCGCGGTCCTCGGGGAAGTCGGTGACCACGTCCCGGCCGGACGCGACCACCTCCCACAGGTCCTCGGGAGAGCGCACCCCGCCGGGGAAGCGGCAGCTCATGGAGACGATGGCGACCGGTTCCTGTTCACCGGCCTCCACCTCGCGCAGGCGCTGGCGCACCTGGTGCAGGTCAGCGGTGACCCGCTTGAGGTAGTCGAGAAGCTTCGCCTCGTCAGCCATGGACCGCGCACTCCTTGTGTTGACCCGTCGTCGCAGCAGCGATCACGTCAGGACATCCCCAGCTCGCGGTCGATGAAGTCGAAGACCTCGTCCGGCGTCGCGTCCTGGAGCTTCTCGGCGACGGTGTCGCCGTCCGCCGGGGCGTCGGCCCCGTTGAGGGAGGCCAGCAGCGCCCGCAGCCGTTCGGTGATCCGAATCCGGGCGCTGCGGTCCGGCGCCGAGCCGGAGAGTGCCGCTTCCAACCTGTCCAGCTCACCGAAGACCGGTGCGACCCCGGCCACGCCGCCGTCGACGATCGCGGCCCGCACGTATTCGGCCAGCCCGGCGGCGGTCGGGTAGTCGAAGACCACGGTGGCGGGCAGCCGCACGCCGGTCGCCGCGGTGAGCCGGTTACGCAGCTCCACGGCGGTCAGCGAGTCGAAGCCGAGTTCGCGGAACGCCCGGTCCGGCTCGACGGCGTCCATCGAGGCGTGCCCGAGCACCGCGGCGGCCTGCCCGCGTACCAGCTCCAGCAGGGTCTTGCGTCGTTCGGCGTCGGTCTGCCCGGCGAGCAGGGCGGCCAGGGACTCCGCGGAGACGCCGGTGTCCTCGGCCCGCTCGGCGACGGCCCGCCGTGCCTCGGCCACACCCGCGATGAGCGGGCTGGGCCGCACGGCCACGAAGCCGGGCACGTAGCGGGCCCAGTCGATCTCGGTCACCATCGTCGCCGGCTCGCCCCGCGCGACGCACTGGGCGAGCGCCGTGAGCGCGAGCGCGGTGTCGAGGCGGGCCACGCCGGTACGCCGGCGGCGCTCCTCGACGGCCTGGTCGGTGGCGGCCATCCCGCCGGCCGCCCAGGGGCCCCAGGCGACCGAGGTGGCCGGAAGGCCTTGGCGGTGCCGCTGCTCGGCGAGCGCGTCGAGGTAGGCGTTGGCGGCGGCGTAGCTGCCCTGACCGGCGGCGCCGAGCTGGCCGGCCATCGCGGAGAACAGCACGAACGCGCGCAGTTCCCGCCCGAGGGTGAGCTCGTGCAGGTGCAGGGCGCCGAGCACCTTGGGTCGCAGGACGGTGGCGAGCCGGTCGGGGGTGAGCCCGTCGAGCACCCCGTCCTCCAGCACGCCGGCGGCGTGCACGACGGTGGTCAGCGGCGCGTCGGCGGGCACCTCGTCGAGCAGCTTGGCCAGCGCGGCCCGGTCGGCCACGTCGCAGGCCGCGACGGTCACCCGGGTGCCCGCCCCGGTCAGCTCACGGACGAGTGCCGTGGCGCCGGGGGCGTCCGCGCCGCGGCGGCTGACGAGCATCAGGTGCTCGGCGCCCCGGGCGGCCAGCCAGCGGGCCACCTCCGCGCCGAGCGCGCCGGTGCCGCCGGTGACCAGCGTCGTGCCCGGGTAGCCGGCGTCATCGGCGGGCGCCTCGCCGCCGGGCGCGCGTACCAGCCGGCGTACCAGGACGGTGGCGCCGTCGACCGCCAGTTGGTCCTCGCCGTCGAGGCCGGCGAGGGCGGCGCAGAGCAGGTCCCAGCCGTGGTCGTCCAGGGTGGCCGGTACGTCGACCAGGCCGCCCCACCGCTCGGGGTGTTCGAGGGCAACGACCCGGCCGAGGCCCCAGAGCAGCGACTGCTCCGGGCGGCCGGCGGTGCCGCCCCGGGTGGTGCCGGCGGCGCCCCGGGTGACGCACCACAGCGGCGCGGCGACGTCGAGGTCCCCGAGCGCCTGGATCAGCGCCAGCGACCGGGCGAGGAACGGCGGCACCGGCTGGGTGTCGTCGACCGCGCCGTCGGCGAGGGCGAGCAGGGACAGCACCCCGTCGACCGGGGCCGTTCCGCCGTCGGAGGTACGGGTGACACCGCTCAGGTGCGCGGTGAGGGCGGCCCGGTCGGTCAGGTTCTCCGGCAGCGACACCAGCCGGACGTCGGCGCCCCGGCGGGACAGTTCGGCGACGGCGGCCTCGCCCTCCTCCGGGTGCCGCGCGTCGGCGATCACCCACCAGGCGCCGGGGAGGAAGCTGACGGGCGTGCCGGTGTACGGCTGCCAGACGGCGCGGTAGCGCAGGTCGTCCAGGGCGGACCGGTTGCGCTGGCGGCGTCGCCAGGAGGCGAGCACGGGCAGGGCCCCGCCCAGCCGTTCCAGGGATTCCGTCGCGTCCTGCTCGGTGAGTTCCGCGAGCGCGGCCAGGTCCTCGCGTTCGACGGCCGCCCAGAACGCGGCGTCGACGCCGCTCGGGGTCTCCTCGGCGCCGTCCTGCCCGGTCACGGCGGTGGGCCAGAAGCGGCTGCGGTCGAAGGCGTAGGTGGGCAGTGCCACCACGTCGGTCTCGGCGAGGACGGCCGTCAGGTCGACGGGCAGGCCGATCGCGTGGGCGGTGGCGAGGTTGGTCAGCAGCCGCGTCGGATCGTCGTCACCGCGCCGCAGGCTGCCCAGCGTGTGCCCGGTCGCGCCGGCGTCGTCCAGGATCGCCGTGACCGGCATCGTCAGCACCGGATGCGGTGAGATCTCGACGAACGTCGTGTGACCCGCCTCGACGGCCACCCGGACGGCGGCCTCGAACTGGACGGTCTGCCGCAGGTTGTCGTACCAGTAGTCCGCCGACATCGAGGAGGGGTCCACCCAGTCCCCGGTGAGGGTGGAGACGAGCCGGACGTTGCCCTGTCGCGGCGTCACGTCGGCCAGGTCGGCGCGCAACTGCTCCGCGACATCCTGCACCGCCACCGAGTGCGACGCGTAGTCCACCGGGATCAACCGCGCCCGCACCCCGTCGGCCTGACACGCCTCCACCAGATCCGCGACCGGCTGCGGCGGACCCGACACCACCACCGTCGACGGACCGTTCACCGCCGCCACCCCGACACCCGGGAACGCCGGCAGCCGCTCGGCCACCGCCTCCGCCGACAGGTCCACCGACGCCATCGTCCCCGTGCCCCGCAGCACCGTCAGCGCCCGCGACCGCAACGCCACCGCCTTCGCCGCGTCCTCCAGGGAGAGAATCCCGGCCACACACGCCGCGCCGATCTCACCCTGCGAGTGACCGACCACCGCAGCCGGAACCACACCCGCGTACTGCCACACCGCCGCCAGCGCCACACCAACAGCCCACAGCACCGGCTGCACGACCTCGACCCGATCGAGCCACGACTCGTCGTCACCGGTCAACACCGCAACGAGGTCCACATCGAGGTACGGGGCCAGGGCCCGCTGGCACTCCGCCAGACGCGCGTCGAAGACCGGCGTCCGACCCACCAGACCGGCCGCCATCCGCGCCGACTGCGCACCCTGACCCGGGAACACGAACACCGCACTCGTCCCGACGGCCGTACCCGTGACCAGGTTCCCCGCCGGCGCACCAGCCGCCAGAGCGTCCAGCCCCGCCAGCAACTCCTCCACGCCCGACCCGACCACAGCCGCCCGCTGGTCGAACACCGACCTGGTAACGGCGAGAGACCAGCCCACCGCCGCCGCGTCGAGGTCGGCGTGCGCGCGGACGTGCCGGGCCAGGCGGGCGGCCTGACCGGCCAGCGCGCCCTTCGACCGCCCCGACACCGCCCAGACGACGACGTCGGAGGCCACGAGCCCCGGGCTGCGATCCTCGGCGGCCTCGCCGTCGGGCTCCACGCTCTCGGCGGGGAGGTCCTCGGGCAGTTCGATGATGACGTGGGCGTTGGTGCCGGAGATTCCGAACGACGACACCGCCGCCCGGCGCGCCCGGTCCACGGCCGGCCACGGCCGCGACTCGATCGCCAGCTCGACGGCCCCGGAGGTCCAGTCGATGTGCGGCGACGGCTCGTCCACGTGCAGCGTCGCGGGAACCACGCCCTCGCGCATCGCCAGCACCATCTTGATCACGCCGGCGACGCCGGCGGCGGCCTGGGTGTGGCCGATGTTCGACTTCACGGAGCCGAGCAGCAGCGGCTCGTCGCGCTCCTGCCCGTACGTGGCGAGCAGGGCCTGCGCCTCGATCGGGTCACCGAGCGTGGTGCCGGTGCCGTGCGCCTCGACCACGTCCACATCGGCCGCGGAGAGCCGCGCCGAGGCCAGCGCCTGCCGGATCACCCGCTGCTGCGAGGGACCGTTCGGGGCGGTCAGCCCGTTCGAGGCGCCGTCCTGGTTGACGGCACTGCCCCGCACGATCGCCAGCACCTCGTGACCGTTGCGCCGCGCGTCCGACAACCGCTCCACCAGCAGCACGCCCACACCCTCGCCCCAGCCCGTGCCGTCCGCAGCCGCCGCGAACGCCTTGCACCGGCCGTCGGCCGCCAGGCCCCGCTGCCGGGAGAACTCCACGAACAGCCCGGGCGTCGCCATCACGGTCACGCCGCCGGCGAGGGCCAGGTCGCACTCGCCACGCCGCAGCGACTGCACCGCCAGGTGCAACGCCACAAGCGACGACGAACACGCCGTGTCCACCGACACCGCCGGCCCCTCCAACCCCAACGCGTACGCCACCCGACCCGACACCACACTCGCGGCGTTGCCCGTTCCCGCGAAGCCCTCCACCTCGTCCCCCGCCACCATCAGCAGGGCCCCATAGTCCTGACCATTCGTGCCCACGAACACCCCTGTTCGCGAACCCCGCAGAACCCCAGGCGCAACCCCTGCCCGCTCGACCGCCTCCCACGAAACCTCCAGCAACAACCGCTGCTGCGGATCCATGGCCAACGCCTCGCGGGGGGAAATCCCGAAGAAACCGGCATCAAACTCCGCCGCCTCGTAGAGGAAGGCGCCGCTGCGGACGTAGGAGGTGCCGGTGGAATAGGGGTCGGGGTCGTAGAGGCGCTCGACGTCCCAACCCCGATCGCCGGGGAGGTCCGACACCGCGTCGCGGCCGGCGTGCAGCATCTGCCAGAACCGCTCGGGATCGTTGGCCCCGCCGGGGAAGCGGCAGGACATGGCCACGATGGCCACCGGCTCGTCGTCGCCGAACGCCACCGGGGCGGCCTCGACGGCCACGGCGGCCTCCCCGCCCAGTTCCTCGTGCAGGTGCCGGGCGAGCGCGGTCGGCGACGGGTAGTCGAAGACCAGGGTCACCGGCAGCCGCAGCGAGGTGGCGGTGGCGAGCCGGTTGCGCAGTTCCACCGCGGTCACCGAGTCGAAGCCGAGGTCGCGGAACGCGTGGTGCGGGTCGACGGCCTGGCCGTCGGCGTACCTGAGGACCGTGGCCGCCTGGTCGCGGACCAGGTCGAGCAGCGCCTGCTGGCGCTCGGCGGCGCTCATCCGGGTGAACGCGCCGGCCGGGCCGGCCTCGTCGGTCTCCTTCGTCTCGGCCAGTCCCTTGGTGGCCTGCAACCGCTGCGCCTCGGGGATCTCCGAGATCAGCGGGCCGGGCCGGGTGGCGGTGAACGCGACGAAGAACCGCTCCCAGGCGATGTTCGAGATGGTCAGGAACGTCTCGTCGTGCTCGACGGCCTGGTGCAGGGCCGCGACGGCGAGCCGCGGCGGCATCTCGGGTGCGCCGTGGCGGTGCAGCATCCGGCCGAACTCGCCGTCGGCCATGCCGCCGCCGCCCCAGGCGCCCCAACCGATGGAGGTGGCGGGCAGGCCGAGGGCGCGGCGGTGCTCGGCGAGGGCGTTGAGGAACGCGTTGCCGGGGGCGTAGTTGCCCACGCCGGAGCTGCCGACGGTGCCGGCCATCGACGAGAACAGGATGA
This sequence comes from Micromonospora sp. HB375, assembly GCF_017872985.1. Classification (NCBI taxonomy): domain Bacteria; kingdom Bacillati; phylum Actinomycetota; class Actinomycetes; order Micromonosporales; family Micromonosporaceae; genus Micromonospora; species Micromonospora sp. HB375. The sequence continues at coordinate 4,587,388 of NZ_JAGGJO010000001.1, forward strand.
ACGCGTCGAGGTCCAGCGCGCGGGTCAGCTCGTGCAGGTTCAGTGCGGCGGTGACCTTCGCGCTGAGCGCGTAGTCGACCTGGTCCAGCGTCAGCGAGTTGATCACCGAGTCGTCGAGCACGGCTGCGGTGTGCACGACTGTGGTCAGCGGGTGCTCGGACGGCAGGTCGGCGAGGACGGCGGCGAGCGCCGAGCGGTCGGCGGCGTCGCAGGCGGCGACGGTCACCCGGGCGCCCAGTGCGACCAACTCGGCCTCGAGGTCGGCGATGCCCTCGGCCTGCCGGCCGCGCCGGCTCACCAGCACCAGGTGCGCGGCGCCGTTGGCGGCGAGCCAGCGGGCCATGTGCCCGCCGAGCGCGCCGGTGCCGCCGGTGACCAGGGCGGTGCCGGAGGGCCGCCAGGCACGCGGGGCGGGCGTGTCGCCGAGCGGGGCGTGCAGCAGTCGCCGGCCGAACGCGCCGGCCCACCGCAGCGCGACCTGGTCCTCCCCGTCGGCACCGGCGAGGACGCGCACGAGCCGGCGGCCGGCCGCGTCGTCGAGCTCGTCGGGCAGGTCCACGAGGCCGCCCCAGCGGTCCGGGTGCTCCAGCGCGGCGACCCGGCCGAAGCCCCAGGTGAGCTGCTGGAGCGGGTGCGGCAGCGGGTCGGCCGGGCCGGTCGCGACGGCGCCCCGGGTGAGGCACCACAGGGGCGCGCGGACGCCGGCGTCGCCGAGCGCCTGCACGAGGGTGACGGTGCCGGCGAAACCGACCGGCACGGACGGGTACGCCGGGGCGGGCGTCTCGTCGAGCGGCAGCAGCGACACGATCCCGGCGGGGCGGGGGCCGCCGTCGGCGAGGTCGCGCAGCCGGGCGGCGAGCGCCACGCGGTCCGTGCGGTCGGCGTCCAGCGCCAGCGGTACGACGGTGCCGCCGTGGCGCCGCAACGCCTCGGCGCAGAAGCCGGCCTCGGCCGCGCCGGTGTCGTCGGGGCCGGTCAGCAGCCACCAGGTGCCGGTGACGGCCGGCTCGCCGGAGGCGTCGGGGGCGACGGGCGTCCAACTGTCCCGGTACCGCCACGAGTCCACGGTGGCCTGGTCGCGGTGCCGGCGACGCCAGGCGGCGAGCACCGGCAGCACGTCGGCGAACGCCGTCTCCGGGACGGGCCCCGGCTCGGTCGTGGCGGAGAGTTCAGCCGTGAGCGCGGTCAGGTCCTCCGCCTCGACGGCCGCCCAGAACCGGGCGTCGACCTCGTCGTCGGCCACGGCACCGGCGGTCCCGACCGCGGGGGCGGGCGCGGTCGACGGCTGCGGCCAGTAGAGCTGCCGCTGGAACGGGTACGTGGGCAGGTCGAGGCGACGCCCGGCGAGGCCGGCGAAGGCGGGCCGCCAGTCCACGGCCGTACCTCCGGCCCAGACCTCGGCCAGGGCGCGCAGGAAGCGGCCGAGGCCGCCCTCGCCCCGGCGCAGGCTGCCGGTGACGGTGACCGCGTCCGGGTCGGCGGCGGCCAGCTCGACGCTCTCCTGCGTGGCCATCGTCAGCACGGGGTGGGCGCTGACCTCGACGAAGGTCTGGTAGCCGGCGGCGACGAGGCTGCGTACCGCTTCATCGAAGCGGACGGTCTGCCGCAGGTTGCGGTACCAGTAGTCGGCGTCGAGGGCGGCGGTGTCAAGCCAGTCCCCCTCGACGGTGGAGCGGAACCGGACCTCGCCGGTGCGGGGCCGCAGCCCGGCGAGCAGTTCCAGGAGCTGCTCGCGCAGTTGCTCGACGTGCGCGGAGTGGGAGGCGTAGTCCACGGGGACGCGGCGCACCCGCACCTCGTGGGACTCGTAGTGGGCGACGAGCTCGTCGAGGGCGGCGCCGTCGCCGGAGACCACGACGGAGGTGGGTCCGTTGACGGCGGCCAGGGCGATGCGGCCGGCCCAGCGGGCGATCGTCGCGGTGGCCTCGTCGGCGGTGGTGGCGACCGAGACCATGCCGCCGTCCCCGGCGATGCCGGCGATGATCCGGCTGCGCAGCGCGACCACGGCCGCCGCGTCGTCGAGGGTGAGGCCACCGGCGACGTACGCGGCGGCGATCTCCCCCTGGGAGTGGCCGACGACGGCTCCGGGGCGCACCCCGTACGACTCCCAGAGCGCGGCGAGCGAGACGCTGACCGCGAACAGGGTGGGCTGCACGACGTCGACGCGCTCCAGCGACGGGGCGTCGGGCGCGCCGCGCACCACGTCGGTCGGTGACCAGTCGACGTACGGGCGCAGCGCCTCGGCGCAGGCGGCGAACGTCTCCGCGAAGACGGGGGCGGTGTCGAGCAGCTCGGCGGCCATCCCGGCCCACTGCGATCCCTGGCCCGGGAAGACGAACGCGACCTCGCCCGGCGTGCCGGGGACGCGGGTGACGGTCTGCGGGCCGGGCCGGCCGGCGGCGAGCGCGTCGAGGGACGCGGCCAGGTCGTCGCGGTCGGCGGCGAAGACGACGGCCCGGTGGTCGTGGGCGGCGCGGGTGGCGGCCAGCGACCAGCCGACGTCGGCGAGCGCGTCGTCGTCCACTGTGCCGAGGTGCTCGCGCAGGTCCCGGGTGCGGGCGGTGAGGGCGTCGACGGTGCGCCCGGAGAGCACCCAGGGCAGCTCCCCGGTCGGCACGTCGGCCGCCGGTCCGGGCTCCGGCTCGTCGGCGGGGGCCTGTTCGAGGATGGTGTGCACGTTGGTGCCGCTGATCCCGAACGAGGAGACGGCGGCGCGGCGTACCCCGTCGGCCGGCTCCCACGGCCGGGCGGAGGTGAGCAGCTCGACGCTGCCGCCGGTCCAGTCGACGTGCGGGGTGGGCTCGTCCACGTGCAGCGTGGGCGGCAGCACCCCGTGCCGCATCGCCAGCACCATCTTCATCACCCCGGCCACACCCGCCGCCGCCTGGGTGTGCCCGATGTTCGACTTGATCGAGCCGAGCCACAACGGCCGGTCGGCGGGCCGGTCCTGGCCGTACGTGGCGATGAGGGCCTGCGCCTCGATCGGGTCGCCGAGGGTGGTGCCGGTGCCGTGCGCCTCGACGGCGTCCACCTGCTCGGCGGTGAGTCCGGCGTTCGCGAGGGCCTGCCGGATCACCCGCTGCTGGGCGGGGCCGTTGGGGGCGGTGAGGCCGTTGGAGGCGCCGTCCTGGTTGACGGCGCTGCCGCGCAGCACGGCGAGGACCGGGTTGCCGTCGCGGCGGGCGTCGGAGAGCCGCTGGAGTACCAGCAGGCCGACGCCCTCGCCCCAGCCGGTGCCGTCCGCGGCTCCGGCGAACGGCTTGCACCGGCCGTCGGCGGCGAGACCGCGCTGGCGGGAGAAGCCGACGAAGATGCCGGGGGTGGCCATCACGGTGGCGCCGCCGGCCAGGGCCAGGTCGCACTCCCTCGTCTGCAGGGCCTGCGCGGCCAGGTGCATCGCGACCAGCGACGACGAGCAGGCCGTGTCGACGGTGACGGCCGGGCCGTGCAGCCCGAAGGTGTACGCCAGCCGGCCGGAGATGACGCTGGCGGAGGTGCCGGTGGCGAGGTAGTTCTCGTCGACATCCCCGGTGGCCATCAGCAGCGAGCCGTAGTCCTGGCCGTTGGTGCCGACGTACACGCCGGTGCGGCTGCCGCGCAGGGCGGTCGGGTCGATCCGGGCCCGCTCGAACGCCTCCCAGGTGGTCTCCAGCAGCAGCCGCTGCTGCGGGTCCATGGCGAGGGCCTCGCGGGGGCTGATGCCGAAGAACGCCGGGTCGAACTCGCCGGCACCGGCGACGAAGCCGCCCTCCCGGACGTAGCTGGTACCGAGGTGCTCGGGGTCGGGGTGGTACAGCTCGGCGAGGTTCCAGCCGCGCTCGCCGGGCATCAGGCTCAGCGCGTCGGTGCCGGTGGCCAGCAGGTCCCAGAGCTGCTCGGGCGAGGTGACCCCGCCGGGGAAGCGGCAGCTCATGGCGACGATGGCGATCGGTTCGCGGTCACGGCCGGTGCCGTCGGCGACCACCTCGCCGGTGGTGTGCCCGGCGGTGAGGCCGTGCAGGTGGGCGGCGAGTTCGGCGACCGTGGGGTGGTCGAAGACCAGCGTGGCGGGCAGGGTCATACCGGTCTCGGCGGTCAGCCGGTTGCGCAGCTCGACGGCGGTGAGCGAGTCGAAGCCGAGGTCACGGAAGGTGCGCTCGGGCAGCGGCCGCCCGGCCGGGTAGCCGAGCACGACGGCGGCCTGGGTGCGTACGAGGTCGGCGAGCTGCGGCAGGGACCGGCCGACCACCACGGCGCGGACGGGACCGGTGGGCACGGCGGGCACCCCGGGCAGGGCGGCGATCAGTGGCGTGGGCCGGCCCCAGGACGCGGCGAGGCGTCCCCAGTCGACGGCGGCGACGGTGACCGCCGGCTCGGCGGTGTTGACCAGCCGGCCGAGGGCGGTGACGGCCTCGGCGGCGGGGAGCGCGTCGACCCCGCCCCGGGCGAGCCGGGCGGTCAGGGCGGCGGCCATGCCGTCCTCAGCCCAGGCGCCCCAGGCGATGGCGGTGGCGGGCAGGCCCTGGTCGCGTCGCCAGGCCGCGAACGCGTCGAGATAGGCGTTGGCCGCCGCGTAGTTGCCCTGCCCGGCACTGCCGATGACGCCGGCGAGGGAGGAGAAGAGCACGAACGCGTCGAGGTCGCGGTGGGCGGTGGCCTCGTGCAGGACCCGGGCGGCGCGGACCTTGCCGTCGAGGACGGCCTGCATCCGGGTCAGGTCGAGCCCGTCGAGGACGCCGTCGTCGATCACGCCGGCGGTGTGCACGACGGCGGTCAGCTCCGGCAGCCCGGAGACCAGAGCCTCGACGGCAGCCCGGTCGGTGACGTCGCACCCCACCACCCGCACCGCACCCAACTCGGCCACCAACTCCGCCGCACCCGGCGCCCCCGGACCCCGCCGCGAGGCGAGGACCACCTCACCGGCCCCGTTCGCCAGCAACCACCGCGCCACATGCCGACCCAACGCACCCGTACCACCGGTCACCAGCACCGTCCCGGCAGGCCGCCAACCCACACCCACCGGCGGCACGGCCGGCACCAGCCGCCGGCCGAGGACGCCCTGGGGGCGGATCGCCACCTGGTCGTGCCCGGCGTCGGCGAGGACGGCGAGCAGCGCGTCGGCCGTGGCGCGGTCGGCGCGGGCGGGCAGGTCGACCAGGCCGCCCCAGCGGTCCGGCTGTTCGAGGGCGACGACCCGCCCGAGGCCCCAGGCCAGGGCGGCCCACGGGTCGGTGAGGGTCTCGCCGGCCCCGGCGCGCACGGCGCCCCGGGTGAGGCACCAGAGCCGGCCGGGCAGGCCCGCGTCGGCGAGCGCCTGGGTGAGGGTGAGCAGCAGCGCGGCGCCGACGGAGACGGCCGGGGCGTCCGGCAGCGCCCGGTCGGTCGCGGGCAGCACGCAGAGCACGCCGGCCCAGCCCTGCTCGCCGTGGCCGCGCAGCAGCCCGGTCAGCTCGGCGCGATCGACGCCCGGGGCGACGGTCAGGGTGTCGACGTGGGCGCCGGCACCGGTCAACGTGCCGGCCACCCCGGCGTCGTCGTTGTCGGCGGTGACGACGAGCCAGCGGCCGGTCAGCGCCGGAACGGCGGCGGGGCGTACGGGTTCCCACTCGACCCGGTAGGTCCAGCCGTCCACCACGGCGTCGCGCTGCCGGGCCCGCCGCCACGACGACAGCACCGGTACGGCCGGGGCGAGCGCCTCCACTGCCGCGGGGTCGTCCTGCACGGCCAGGTGGGCGGCGACCCCGGTCAGGTCGCCACGCTCCACGGCCGCCCAGAAGTCCCCCTCGGCGGCGTCACCCGGCACGGCCGTCACGGCGGTGCCGCCGACCTCGGGCCAGTAGCGCTGGTGCTGGAAGGCGTACGTGGGCAGGTCCACGCGGCGCGCGCCGGTGTCGGCGAACCACTGCCGCCAGTCGACCGCCACCCCGTGCACGTGCAGCTCGGCCAGCCCGGCCAGCAGCCCGTGCGCCTCGGGCCGGTCGGCGCGCTGCGCGGCGACGGCCAGCACGGCGTCGTCGGCGGGCAGGATGTCGCCGACCATCGCGGTCAGTACGCTGCGCGGGCCGATCTCCAGGAACGTGTCCGCCCCGGCGGCGCGCAGCGCGGCGACCCCGTCGGCGAAGCGGACGGCCTCGCGGACGTGGCGCACCCAGTAGTCGGGCGTGCGGATCTCGTCGGCGTCGGCCAGTGCCCCGGTCACGTTCGACACGACCGGCAGCGACGGCGCGGCGAAGGTGAGCTTGTCGAGCACCGCGCGGAACCGGGCGAGCATCGGCTCCATCAGCGGGCTGTGGAACGCGTGGCTGACCGCGAGCCGACGCGTCCGCACACCCCGGTCCTTCCAGACCCGCTCCACCTCGTCGAGGGCCTCGACGGCACCGGAGACCACAACAGCCTGCGGACCGTTGACCGCCGCGATCCCCACGCCGGCCAGCCCGTCCAGCGTGGCCGCCACGTCGGCCTCGGTGGCCGCGACGGCCAGCATCCCACCCCCGGCGGGCAGCGCCTGCATCAACCGGCCCCGCGCCGCCACCAACGCACAGGCGTGCTCCAGCGACAGCACCCCCGCCACACACGCGGCCGTGACCTCACCGATCGAATGGCCACCCACGAAATCCGGCACGACCCCGAAGGACTCGACCAACCGGAACAACGCCACCTCGACGGCGAACAGCCCCGCCTGTGTGAACACCGTCTGATCCAGCAGCTCGGCGTCGGCCGACCCCTCGGCGGCGAAGAGCACCTCACGCAGCGGGCGCGGCAGGGCCCTGTCCAGGTGCCCGCACGCCTCGTCGAGGGCCGCAGCGAACACCGGGAACTCGGCGTACAGCTCCCGGCCCATGCCGGCGCGCTGCGCGCCCTGGCCGGAGAAGAGCACCGCGAGCTGGCCGCGCGGCACCCCGGCACCGAGCACGACCGTACCGGCCGGTTCCCCGGCGGCGAGGGCGCGCAGCCCCGCGAGCAGGTCGTCGCGGCCGGTCGCGGACAGCACGGCCCGACGGTCCAGGGTGGAGCGGGAGGTGACCGACGAGAAGGCCACGTCGAGCGGGCGGAGGGTGTCGTCGGCGGCGAACCGGGCGGCCCAGCGGCCGGCCTGCGCGGCGAGCGCGGCGTCGGAGCGGGCGGAGAGCAGCACGGGGGCCACCGTGCGGGACTGCGGCGTGGTCGCCTCGGCCTCGACCTCGGCGGGAGCCGGGGCCTGCTCGATGATGGTGTGCGCGTTGGTGCCGGAGACGCCGAACGACGACACGGCGGCCCGGCGCGGCCGGTCCACGGCCGGCCACGGCGTGACGGCGGTGGCGAGGGTGACGGCCCCGGCGGTCCAGTCGATCTGCGGCGACGGCTCGTCGACGTGCAGGGTGGGCGGCACGACGCCGTGCCGCATCGCCATCACCATCTTGATCACACCGGCCACGCCGGCGGCTGCCTGGGTGTGCCCGATGTTCGACTTCACCGACCCGAGCAGCAGCGGCGCGGCCTCGTCGCGGTCCTGCCCGTACGTGGCCAGCAGCGCCTGCGCCTCGATCGGGTCGCCGAGCCGGGTGCCCGTGCCGTGCGCCTCCACCACGTCGACCTGCTCGGGCGTGAGCCGGGCGTTGCCGAGGGCCTGGCGGATGACCCGCACCTGGGAGGGGCCGTGCGGGGCGCTGAGCCCGTTGGACGCGCCGTCGGAGTTGACCGCGCTGCCGCGTACCACGGCGAGCACCGGGTAGCCGTGCCGCTGCGCGTCGGAGAGCCGGGTGAGCAGCAGCATGCCGATGCCCTCGGACCACGAGGTGCCGTCCGCGCCGGCGGCGAACGCCTTGCACCGCCCGTCGGCGGCGAGACCGCGCTGCCGGCTGAAGCCGACGAAGACCGCCGGGGTGGGCATCACCGTCACGCCGCCCGCCAGGGCCAGCTCGCAGTCGCCGTTGCGCAGGGCCTGCGCGGCCAGGTGGATGGCGACGAGCGAGGACGAGCAGGCCGTGTCGACCGTGACCGCCGGCCCCTCCAGCCCGAGGGTGTACGCGACGCGGCCGGAGATGACACTGGTGGCGTTGCCGGTGAGCAGGTGGCCCTCGCCGTTCTCGGCCTGCGCCATCATGCCGTCGTAGCCGTGCGACGACGCCCCGACGAAGACGCCGGTACGGCTGCCCCGGACGGCCGGCAGCGGCAGCCCGGCCCGCTCGAACGCCTCCCAGGAGGTCTCCAGCAGCAGCCGCTGCTGCGGGTCCATGGCGAGGGCCTCGCGGGGCGAGATGCCGAACAGGTCGGCGTCGAAGTCGGCGGCGGAGTAGACGAAGCCGCCCTCGCGCACGTAACTGGTGCCCGGGTGGTCGGGATCGGGGTGGAAGAGGTTCTCCAGGTCCCAGCCCCGGTCGGCGGGGAACGGCCCGATCCCGTCGCCGCCGTCGTGCACGAGCTGCCACAGCGCCTCGGGGCTGTCGACGCCGCCCGGGTAGCGGCAGCTCATCGCCACGATGGCGATGGGCTCGGAGTCCCGGCTCTCCAGCTCGCGCAGCCGACGCCGGGTACGCCGCAGCTCCGAGGTCGTACGCTTCAGGTACTCGACGTACCTCTCGTCCTCGTTGCTCACCGTGGACCTACCTCACTCGGCATGCCGATGTCGTTGCGGCTGGTGGTCACGACGTCTCCAGCTCGCGGTCGATCAGGTCGAAGATGTTCTCGGCGGTGGCCGACTCCAGGTCGTCGTCGCCGTCCGCGTCCGCCTGCCGCTCGGTCAGCCGGCCCAGCAGGCCGTGCAGCCGGTCGGTGATCCGGCGGAACTCGTCGTCGGCCGGGTCCAGCCCGACGAGCGCCGCCTCCAGCCGGTCGAGTTCCCGGCCCGCCGCCGACGGCTCGCCGGCCGGGCTCACCGGGGCGAACTGCCCGGCCAGGTGGACGGCGAGCGCCTCGGGCGTCGGGTTGTCGAAGACCAGCGTCGCCGGCAGCCGCAGCCCGGTGGCCGCGCCGAGCCGGTTGCGCAGCTCCACGGCGGTCAGCGAGTCGAAGCCGAGTTCCCGGAACGCGCGGGTCGGCTCGATGCCGGCCGGGTCGCCGTGGCCGAGAACGACCGCCACGTGCGCCAGCACCAGGTCGCGCAGGGCACGTACCCGCTTGTCGTCGGGCAGGGCGCGCAGCGTCTCGGCGTACGCCTGCCCGTCGGCGGCCTCGCCGGCCGCGGCCCGGCGGCCGGCGGCGCGGACCAGGTTGGTCAGCAGCGGGTGTACGGGCGACCCGGGCGCGGCCACGCCGGTGGCGATCTTGGCGGGCATGATTGTCGCCCGCTCCGAGCGCCAGAGGGCGTCGAACAGGGCGAGCCCCTCGGCGTCGGAGAGCGCCGCCATGCCGCCCCGGTCGAGGCGACGGATGTCGGCCGAGTCGAGGTGGCCCGTCATGCCGCTGGCCTGTGCCCAGCGGCCCCACGCCAGCGCGACCGCCGGCAGACCGAGGGCCCGCCGGTGCTCCGCCAGGGCGTCGAGGAACGCGTTGCCGGCGGCGTAGTTGCCCTGGCCCGGACCGCCGAACACGCCGGCGGCGGCGGAGAAGAGCACGAACGCGCTCAGGTCGTGGCCGAGGGTGGCCCGGTGCAGATTCCACGCCACGTCGACCTTGGGCCGCAGCACCGCGGCGAGGCGGTCGGGGGTGAGCGACTCGACGGTGGCGTCGTCGAGGACGCCGGCGGCGTGCACGACGGCGCGCAGCGGATGCCGCCGGTCCACCATGGACAGCACGTCCGCCACGGCGTCCGGGTCGGCCAGGTCGGCGGCGACGATCGACACGTCCGCGCCGAGCGCCTTCAGGTCGGCGAGCAGTTCGTCGGCGCCCTCGGCGTCCGGGCCGCGCCGGCTGACCAGCAGCAGCTGCCGGGCGCCGTGCGCGGTGACCAGGTGCCGGCAGAGCAGCGCGCCGAGGGTGCCGGTCGCCCCGGAGACCAGGACCGTGCCGTCGAGCCGGGGCGCCTGCGGAATGCTCAGGGCCAGCTTGCCGACGTGCCGGGCCTGGCTGAGGAAGCGGAACGCCTCGGGGGCGCGCCGGACGTCCCAGGTGCGCCGGGGCAGGGGCCGCAGCGCACCGGCGGCGAAAAGCGCCATCAGCTCGCCCAGCATCGCGCCGATCTTCTCCGGGCCGGCCTCGATGAGATCGAAGACCTGGTAGCTGACGCCCGGATGGTCGGCGGCGACCCGCCGCGGGTCCCGCTTGTCGGTCTTGCCCATCTCGACGAACCGGCCGCCGTCGGCGAGCAGCCGCAGCGACGCGTCGACGTACTCGCCGCGCAGGGCGTTGAGCACCACGTCGACGCCCCGCCCGCCGGTGCGGTGGGCGAACTCGTCGGCGAAGTCGAGGCTGCGGGAGGAGGCGAGGTGCGCGTCGTCGAAGCCGGTGTCGCGCAGCGCCGGCCACTTGCCGGGGCCGGCCGTGCCGTAGACCTCCGCGCCGAGGTGGCGGGCGATCTGCACGGCGGCCATGCCCACGCCGCCGGCCGCCGCGTGCACGAGCACGGACTCGCCCGCGCGCAGCCGGGCCAGCTCCACCAGCCCGTACCAGGCGGTCAGGAAGACCACGGGCACGGCGGCGGCGTCGGTGTAGGACCAGCCGTCGGGGATGCGGGTGACCAGCCGGCGGTCGGTGACCGCCGCCGAGGCGAACGAGCCGGAGAAGATGCCCATCACCCGGTCGCCGGGGGCGAGGTCGGCGACGCCCGGCCCCACGCCGAGCACCACGCCGGCGCCCTCGTTGCCCAGCACCTCCTGGTCGGGGACCATGCCGAGGGCCAGCACCACGTCGCGGAAGTTCAGCCCGGAGGCGCGCATCCCGACCAGGACGTGGCCCGCCGGCAGTTCCCCGCCCGCCTCGGGACCGGGCAGCAGGGCGAGGTTCTCCAGCGTGCCCTTCTCGGTGACGTCGAGGCGCCACGGCACCTCGTCGGCGGGCAGCGGCAACACACCGGCGTCGCGGGCCCGGGCCAGCCGGGGCACGAGCGGCGCGCCGTCGCGCAGCGCGAGCTGCGGCTCGCCGGAGGCGACGGCCGCCGGGACGGCCGCCAGGGAGGCGGCGGCGTCGTCGGTGTCGAGCAGCGTGAACCGGCCGGGGTGCTCGGACTGCGCCGAGCGGACCAGCCCCCACAGGGTCGCCCGGGCCAGGTCGCAGGGGGCCTCGCCCGGGGCCGCGCCGACCGCGCCCCGGGTGTGCAGCACGAGCCGGGACCGCTCCAGCCGGGGTTCGCCCAACCACTGCCGCACCAGCGCGAGGGCGTCGCGGGCCGCGTCGTGCGCGGCCTCACCGGCCCGCTGCGGGTCCGGCTCCGCGCCGGAGCACAGGTCCAGCACCACATCGGGTACGTCCCCGGACTCCCCGATCTCGGCGACCAGTGCCGCCAGGTCGGCGTGCGACCGCACCGGGTGCCCGGCGGCGGCGAGCGCCCCGGCGAGGCCGAGGGTGTCGTCGCCGAGCAGCGCCCAGCGGGCCTCCCCGGCCGCCGCCCCGGTGTCCGTCAGCGGCGTCCAGTCCAGGTGGAACACCGACGTGCGGCGCAGGGCGGCGGCCTCGTCGGCCCGGCCCGCGGCGACCGGGCGGAACGTCAGCGACTCGACGGTGGCGACCGGCTGGCCGGCGGTGTCGGCGAGCGTGACCGCGACGGTGTCCGGGCCGAGCGGGCGCAGCCGCGCCCGCAGCCGGGTGGCGCCGTAAGCGTGCAGGGCGACCGACCGGAAGGCGAACGGCATCCAGCCCGCCCCGGCGGTGTCCGCCGCGTCGCCGAGCAGGGCGGTGACCCCGCTGGCCTGGAGGGCCGCGTCGAACAGGGCCGGGTGCAGCCCGAAGCGGGACGCGTCGGCGCTCGCCTCCTCGGGCAGGGCCACCTCGGCGTAGACCTCGCCGTCGCCGCGCCACACCCGGCGCAGCCCCCGGAAGGAGGGGCCGTAGCCGAGGCCGCCCTCGGCCGTCTGCGCGTACCAGGCGTCCAGGTCGGCGTCGACCTCGACGGCGTCGGCCGGCGGCCACTGCCCCGGTACGGCGGTCGGGGCGGGCAGCTGCGGCAGCAGGAGTCCCTCGGCGTGCCGGGTCCACTCGGCGCCGGCGTCCTCTTCGGGGCGGGAGTGCACGGTGACGCTCCGCTCGCCGGTGTCGGCGGGCGGGCCCACTCGTACCTGCACCTGCACCGCGCCGGTCGCGGGGAGCACCAGCGGGTTGATCAGCGTCAGGTCGCCCACCTGGCCGGCGTCGACCTCGTCGCCGGCCCGGACCACCATGTCGACGACGCCGGTGCCGGGGACGATCACCGCCCCGCCGACGGCGTGGTCGGCCAGCCACGGGTGGGTACGCACCGACAGCCGCCCGGTCAGCACCACCGCCCGGTCGTCGGCGACGGGTACGGCCGCGCTGAGCAGCGGGTGCCCGGTGTCCTGGAGGCCGGCCGAGCCGACGTCGCGTACGCGGTGCGCGGGCGCGTCCAGCCAGTAGCGTCCCCGTTCGAAGGCGTAGGTGGGCAGTGCCACCACGTCGGTCTCGGCGAGGACGGCCGTCAGGTCGACGGGCAGGCCGATCGTGTGGGCGGTAGCCAGGTTGGTCAGCAGCCGCGTCGGGTCGTCGTCACCGCGGCGCAGGCTGCCCAGGGTGTGCCCGGTGACGCCCGCACCGTCCAGGATCGCCGTCACCGGCATCGTCAACACCGGGTGGGGGCTGATCTCGATGAACGTGGTGTGCCCGGCGGCGACAGCGACGCGCACGGCGGCGTCGAACTGCACGGTCTGCCGCAGGTTGTCGTACCAGTAGCCGGCGTCCATCGAGGACGGATCGACCCAGTCCCCCGTCAACGTCGAGACGAGCCGAGTGTGCCCCGGCTGCGGGCTCACGTCGGCCAGATCGGCGCGCAACCGCTCGGCCACCTCCTGCACCGCCGCCGAGTGCGACGCGTAGTCCACCGGGATCAACCGCGCCCGCACCCCGTCGGCCTGACACGCCGCCACCAGATCCGCGACCGGCTGCGGCGGACCCGACACCACCACCGTCGACGGACCGTTCACCGCCGCCACCCCGACACCCGGGAACGCCGACAGCCGCTCGGCCACCGCCTCCGCCGACAGGTCCACCGACGCCATCGTCCCGGTGCCCCGCAGCACCGTCAGCGCCCGCGACCGCAACGCCACCGCCTTCGCCGCGTCCTCCAGGGAGAGAATCCCGGCCACACACGCCGCGCCGATCTCACCCTGCGAGTGACCGACCACCGCCGCCGGGGTGACCCCGGCGTGCTGCCACACCGCCGCCAGGGCCATACCCACGGCCCACAGCACCGGCTGCACGACCTCGACCCGCTCCAGCCACGACTCGTCGTCACCCGTCAACACCGACACCAGATCGACGTCCAGGTACGGGGCCAGGGCCCGCTGACACTCCGCCAGACGCGCGTCGAACACCGGCGCACGACCCACCAGACCCGCCGCCATCCGCGCCGACTGCGCACCCTGACCCGGGAACACGAACACCGCACCCGCGCCATGCGACAGAGCCGCCGCCTCGACCACGTTGCCGGCCGGCGACCCAGACGCCAGAGCGTCCAGCCCCGCCAGCAACTCCTCCGCGCTCGACCCGACCACGACCGCCCGCTGGTCGAACGTCGACCGGGTGGCGGCGAGAGACCAGCCCACAGCCGCCGCGTCCACCTCGCCGTGCTCGCGCACGTACTCCGCCAGGCGAGCCGCCTGGCCGGTCAGGGCGCCCTTCGACCGTCCCGACAGCGGCCACACCATGACGTCGGAGGCCACGAGCCCGGGGCCCTGCTCGGCCGGAGCGGCAGCCACGGCCTGCGGCTCGTCGGCCTGCTCGATGATCACGTGGGCGTTGGTGCCGGACATGCCGAACGACGACACCGCCGCCCGGCGCGGCCGGTCCACCACCGGCCACGGCCGCGACTGCGTGGCCAGTTCCACCGCGCCGGAGGTCCAGTCGATGTGCGGCGACGGCTCGTCCACGTGCAACGTCGCCGGTACCACGCCCTCCCGCATCGCCAGCACCATCTTGATCACACCGGCGACGCCCGAGGCGGCCTGCGTGTGGCCGATGTTGGACTTGATCGAGCCGAGCAGCAGCGGCTCGCCGCCCTCGCGGTGCTGGCCGTAGGTGGCGAGCAGGGCCTGGGCCTCGATCGGGTCACCGAGCGTGGTGCCCGTGCCGTGCGCCTCGACCACGTCGACATCCGCGCTGCCCAGCCGGGCGCCCGCGAGGGCCTGCCGGATCACCCGCTGCTGCGACGGGCCGTTCGGGGCGGTCAGCCCGTTCGAGGCGCCGTCCTGGTTGACCGCCGACCCACGCACCACCGCCAGGACCCGGTGCCCGTTGCGCCGCGCGTCCGACAGCCGCTCCACCAGCAGCACGCCCACACCCTCGCCCCAGCCCGTGCCGTCCGCAGCCGCCGCGAACGCCTTGCACCGGCCGTCGGCCGCCAGGCCCCGCTGCCGGGAGAACTCGAAGAAGGTGCCGGGGGTGGCCATGACCGTGACGCCGCCGGCGAGGGCGAGGTCGCACTCGCCACGCCGCAGCGCCTGCACCGCCAGGTGCAACGCCACAAGCGACGACGAACACGCCGTGTCCACCGACACCGCCGGCCCCTCCAACCCCAACGCGTACGCCACCCGGCCCGACACCACACTGGCGGCGTTGCCCGTGGCCCCGAACCCTTCGGCCTGCTCCCCCGCAGCCATCAGCAGGGCCCCATAGTCCTGACCATTCGTGCCCACGAACACCCCTGTTCGCGAACCCCGCAGAACCCCAGGCTCAACCCCTGCCCGCTCGACCGCCTCCCACGAAACCTCCAGCAACAACCGCTGCTGCGGATCCATCGCCGCCGCCTCGCGCGGCGAGATCCCGAAGAAACCGGGATCGAACTCGCCGGCCCCGTGCAGGAAGCCGCCCTTGTCGGCGTACGTGGTGCCGGGGTTGGCCGGGTCGGGGTCGTAGAGCCGGTCGAGGTCCCAGCCCCGGTCGGTCGGGAAGTCGCCGATCGCGTCGACGCCGTCGGCGACGAGGCGCCACAGCCGTTCGGGGCCGTCGACGCCGCCGGGGTAGCGGCAGGCCATGGCGACGATGGCCACCGGCTCGTCGTCGCCCACGGCGGCCGGGACAGCGACGGGAGCCGCCCCGGCGTCGGCGCCGAAGAGGCCGGCGAGCAGGAAGCGGGACAGCACCACCGGGGTGGGGTGGTCGAAGACCAGGGTGGTGGGCAGCGCCTGCCCGGTGGCGGCGACGAGCCGGTTGCGCAGCTCCACGGCGGTCAGCGAGTCGAAGCCGAGGTCGCGGAACGCGGTGGTCGCGCCCACGGCGGCAGCCCCGCCGTCGTGGCCGAGCACGTCGGCGGCGAGTTCGCGGACCAGGTCGGCGACGGTCTCCTCGCGGCGGGCCGGGGTCAGCGCGGCGAGGCGCCGGCGCAGCGTCGCCGCCGGGCCGTCGTCGCCGTCGTCGGCCGCGGCGCCGCCGTCGAGGGCGGCCCGCGCCTCCGGTACGCCCTCCAGCAGCGGCCGGCGGCGCGCGGAGGCGTACGCGGGGGCGAACCGGGTCCAGTCCACGTCGGCCACCGTCACTGTGACGTCGTCGTGGTCGAGGGCCTGCTGCAACGCGGCCATGGCGAGGGCCGGGTCCATGGCGGGCAGGCCCCGGCGGCGCAGGTTCCGCTCGACGTCGGCGGCGTGCATGCCGCCGTCGGACCATGGGCCCCAGGCGATGGCGGTGCCGGCCCGGCCGTCGGCGCGCCGCCGCCGCACCAGCGCGTCCAGGTAGGCGTTGCCGGCCGCGTACCCGGCCTGCCCGCCACTGCCCCAGGTGGCGGCGATGGACGAGTAGACGACGAAGGCGTCCAGCTCCCGGTCGGCGAGCAAGTCGGCGAGGTGGGTGGCCCCGGCGGTCTTGCCGACTGTCACCCCGGCCAGCTCGGCGGGGGTGACCTCGGCCAGCGGGGTGGCCTGCGCGACGCCGGCGGTGTGCACGACGGTGCGCACCGGCGGGCCGTCGGCCTCGACCCGGTCGAGCAGGTCGGCGAGGGCGGCCCGGTCGGCGATGTCGCAGGCGGCGACGGTGACCCGGGCCCCGAGGCCGGCCAGCTCGGCCTCCAGCTCGGCGGCGCCGGGGGCGTCGGTTCCGCGCCGGCTGACCAGCACGACGTGCTCGGCTCCGGCGGCGGCGAGCCAGCGGGCGGCGCGCGCCCCGAGCCCGCCGGTGCCGCCGGTGACCAGGGCGGTGCCGGTGGGCGTGAACCGGCGCGCCGGCGGACGGTCGCCGAGGGCGGCGCGGACGAGGCGGCGGGCGAAGACGCCGGGGCCGCGTACGGCGAGCTGGTCCTCGCCGGTCGAGCCGGTGAGGATCGCGGCGAGCCGGAAGGCGGCCCGGTCGTCGGGGTCGGACGGCAGGTCGACCAGGCCGCCCCAGCGGTGCGGCGCCTCGACGCCGACGACCCGGCCGAGGCCCCAGATCGCGGCCTGCGCCGGGTCGGCGAGCCGGTCGTACGAGGCGGCGGCGACCGCTCCCCGGGTGACCAGCCACAGCGGCGCTGCCACGCCGGCGTCGCCGAGCGCCTGCACGAGGGCGAGGGTGGCGGTCAGGCCGGGCAGGACGGTGCCGTCGGCGGTGCGTGGTTCCCCGGCGAGCAGGGACACGACGCCGGCGGGCTCGGTGCCGGCGAGGGCCGCCGCGAGGCCGGCCCGGTCGGCGTCCGGCTCCACCGTCAGCGGCAGCACGTCGGCGCCGGCGCCGGTCAGCGCGGCCCGGACGGCCCGCGCCGCCGGGTCGTCGGCGTCGTCGGCGGGCAGCGCCAGCAGCCAGGTGCCGGCCAGCCGGGCGGGGGCGGGCTCGGGGGCCACCTGCCATTCCTCCCGGTACCGCCAGCCGTCGAGGACCGAGTGTTCCTGCCGCTGCCGCCGCCAGTCGGCGAGGACGGGCAGCAGGGTACGCAGCGACTCGGCGGCGGCGGTGTCGGTGACGGCGAGGGTGTCGCGCAGCGCGTCGAGGTCGGCGCGTTCGACGGCCGCCCAGAACCGGCGGTCGAGCGCGCCGGCCCCGCCCGTCGTGGTGTCGTCGGTGGGCGCCTCGGCCGGCACCCAGTAGTGCTGCCGCTCGAACGGGTAGGTGGGCAGGTCGACGAGCCGGCCGGGCCGGCCGGCGAGGACGTCCGCCCAGTGCGGCGGCGTGCCGGCGACGTGCAGCTGGGAGAGGGCGGCGAGCAGGGCACGGCGGTCCGGGCGGTCCCGGCGCAGCACCGGCACCACCACGGCGGAGGCGGCGTCGGTCTCGATCCCGGCGAGGGTCTCCTGGACGCTGGCGGTGAGCACGGCGTCCGGCCCGACCTCCACGAAGGTGCCGACGCCGTGGGCGCGCAGGGCGCGTACGCCGTCGGCGAAGCGGACGGCCTCCCGGACGTGGCGCACCCAGTAGCCGGGGTCGGTGAGCTGCGCCGGGTCGGCCAGCTCGCCGGTCACGTTGGACACCACCGGCAGGGTGGGGGCGCTCAGGTCGAGGCGGGCGGCGACGGCAGCGAACTCGGCGAGCATCGGCTCCATCAGCGGGCTGTGGAAGGCGTGGCTGACCCGCAGCCGCCGCACCTTCACCCCCCGGCTGGTCCAGAGTTCCGCCAGCTCGTCGATGGCCGCCGCGTCGCCGGAGACGACGACGGCGTCGGGGCCGTTGACGGCGGCGACGGCGACCCGGCCGGTCAGCGCGGCGATCGACTCGGCGACCCGGGCCTCGTCGGCGGCCACGGCGAGCATCGCGCCGCCGGTGGGCAGGTCCTGCATGAGCCGCCCCCGGGCGGCGACGAGGGCGCACGCGTCGTCGAGGCTGAGCACGCCGGCCACGTGGGCGGCGGTCAGCTCGCCGACGGAATGCCCGGCGACCATGTCGGGGGCCAGGCCCCAGGAGCCGAGCAGCCGGTGCAGCGCCACCTCGACGGCGAACAGCGCGGCCTGGGTGAAGACGGTCTGGTCGAGCAGGTCGGCCTCGGCGGTGCCGGGCTCGGCGAACAGCAGCGGCTTCAGCGGCCGGGGCAGCCGGTGGTCGAGGTGGCCGCAGACCTCGTCGAGCGCCTCCGCGAAGACCGGGTACGCCTCGTACAGCTCCCGGCCGGCGCCGGCGCGCTGGGCGCCCTGGCCGGAGAACAGGAACGCGACCCCGCCGCGTTCGGCGGCGGCGCCGGTGACCAGCCCGGGGGCGGGCCGGTCGTCGGCGAGGGCGTGCAGCGCGGCGAGCAGACCGTCGCGGTCGTCGGCGAGCACGACCGCCCGGTGCTCCAGGGGCGAGCGGGAGACCGCCGAGGTCCAGGCGACGTCGGCCGGACGCAGGTGCGCGTCGTCGGCGACGTAGGCCGACCAGCGCTCGGCCTGGCGGCGCAGCGCGGTGCGGGTGCGGCCGGTGAGCAGCACCGGCGCGGGCGCGGGCGGCACCGGGTGGTCCGCCTCGACGCCGGCCGGTT
This sequence comes from Micromonospora sp. HB375, assembly GCF_017872985.1. Lineage (NCBI taxonomy): Bacteria > Bacillati > Actinomycetota > Actinomycetes > Micromonosporales > Micromonosporaceae > Micromonospora > Micromonospora sp. HB375. Next base: position 4,605,797 of record NZ_JAGGJO010000001.1, read on the forward strand.
CGGGCTGTTCGAGGATGAGGTGGGTGTTGGTGCCGCTCATCCCGAACGACGAGACGGCGGCCCGGCGCGGCCGGTCCACGGCCGGCCACGGCGTGGCCTCGGTGACGAGGGTGACCGCGCCGGCGGCCCAGTCCACGTGCGGGGTGGGCTCGTCGACGTGCAGGGTGGCCGGCACGACGCCGTGCCGCATCGCCAGCACCATCTTGATCACACCGGCGATGCCGGCGGCGGCCTGGGTGTGCCCGATGTTGGACTTGATCGAGCCGAGCAGCAGCGGCGCGGCGTCGCCCCGCTCCCGGCCGTACGTGGCGAGCAGCGCCTGAGCCTCGATCGGATCGCCGAGGGTGGTGCCGGTGCCGTGCGCCTCCACCACGTCGACCAGGTCGGGGGTGAGCTTCGCGCCGGCCAGGGCCTGCCGGATGACCCGCTGCTGGGACGGGCCGTTGGGGGCGGTGAGGCCGTTCGACGCGCCGTCGGAGTTGACCGCCGAGCTGCGGATGACGCCGAGCACGGGGTGGCCGTTGCGGCGGGCGTCGCTGAGCCGTTCCAGCAGCAGCATGCCGACGCCCTCGGACCAGCCGGTGCCGTCGGCGGAGGCGGCGAACGACTTGCACCGGCCGTCGGCGGCGAGGCCGCGCTGCCGGGAGAACTCGACGAACGGGCCGGGGGTGGCCAGCACGGTCGCGCCGCCGGCCAGGGCGAGGCCGCACTCGCGCTGGCGCAGCGCCTGGCAGGCGAGATGGATGGCGACCGACGCCGACGAGCAGGCGGTGTCCACGGTGACCGACGGGCCTTCGAGGCCGAACGTGTACGCCAGCCGACCGGACACGACACTGGCGGCGGTGCCGGTCAGCACGTACCCCTCGACGCCGGGCGCCCGGTGCAGCACGGCGGCGTAGTCCTGCCCGGAGGTGCCCACGAAGACGCCGGAGCGGCTGCCACGCAGCGACAGCGGGGCGATGCCGGCGCGTTCGAACAGCTCCCAGGTGACCTCCAGCAGCAGCCGCTGCTGCGGGTCCATGGCGACCGCCTCGCGCGGCGAGATGCCGAAGAGCGCGGCGTCGAACTGCCCCGCGTCGCGCAGGAACCCGCCGGCGGTGGTGTACGAGGTGCCGGCGTTGTCCGGGTCGGCGTGGTAGAGCCGGTCCAGGTCCCAGCCGCGGTCGGTGGGAAAGTCGCCGATGGCGTCCCCGCCGGACGAGACGAACTCCCAGAGCTCCTCCGGCGAGCTGATGCCGCCCGGGTAGCGGCAGCTCATCGCCACGATCGCCACCGGCTCGGACTCCTCGGCGGTGACCTCGCGCAGCCGTTGGCGGGTCTGCTGCAGCTCGGCGACGACGCGCGTCAGGTATTCGCGCAGCCGATCTTCGTCCGCCATGACATCTCGCTTTCTCGTGACACCACAGATCCCGGGCGGCTCAGGAGAGCCCGAGGTCCTGGTCGATGAGGTCGAACAGCTCCTGGTTGCTGGCCGCCCGCAGCCGGCCGGCCACCTCGGCGGTGTCCTCCCGGCGTTCCTCGGCGGCGCCGAGCCGTTCGAGCAGGCTGTGCAGGCGCATCGTGATCCGCACCCGGCCGATGTCGTCCGGGTCGCGCAGCGCGAGGGCGCCCTCCAACTGGTCCAGCTCCGCGAGGGTGGGCAGCGCCTCCACCGACGCTTCGTCGAGCAGTTCGGCCCGCAGGTGCTCGGCCAGCGCCTGCGGGGTCGGGTGGTCGAACACCACCGAGCTGGGCAGGCTGAGCCCGGTCGAGCGGGCCAGCCGGCCCCGCAGCTCCACGGCGGTGAGCGAGTCGAAGCCGAGGTCCCGGAAGGGCCGCCCGGCCTCCACGGCGTACGGGCTGTCGTGGCCGATGACCTCGCCCGCGGCGGTGCGGATGAGATCGACCAGCAGCCGTGCCTGTTCGGCCTGCGACAACTCGCCGAGCCGCTTGCGCAGTTCGCCGGCGACCTGGTCGCCGTCCTCGGCGTCGGCGCGCGCCGCCGCGGCCTGGGCGGCCACCTCGGCGATCTCGCTGATCAGCGGCCGGGGCCGGGCGGAGGCGAACACCGGCGCGAAGCGTTCCCAGTCGATGTCGGCGACGGTGAGGGCGGTGTCGTCGCCGTCGAGGCCGGCTCGCAGGGCGGCCATCGCCGGTTCCCGGTCGAGCAGGGACACCCCGCGCCGGCTCATGGCCGCCGCGTGCGCGTCGGTCACCATGCCGCCGCCGGCCCACGGTCCCCAGTTCACCGAGAGGTGCCGGGCCCGCCCGGCCGGCCGGGACTGCGCCCAGGCGTCCAGGAAGGCGTTGCCGGCGGCGTACGCCCCGTGGTCGCCGACGCCCCAGACGGCCGCGATGGAGGAGAAGTGCACGACCAGGTCGAGCGGCTCCGGGTCGAGGAACTCGTCGAGGTGCCGCGCGCCGGCGATCTTGCCGGAGACGACGTCGGCGAGTTCCGCCTCGGTCACGGCGGCGACCGGGTTGAGCCGGCCCACCCCGGCGGCGTGCACCACGGCGTGCACGGTCTCACCGTCGGCGCGCAGGCCACGGACCAGGTCGGCGACCGCGTCCCGGTCGGCCAGGTCGCAGGCCAGCACCCGCGCCTCGGCGCCGAGAGCGGCCAGTTCCGCCACCGCCTCGTCCGCGCCGGGGGCCGCCGCGCCGCGCCGGCTGACCAGCAGCAGCCGCCGCGCGCCGTGCCGGGCGAACCAGCCGGCGGCGTACCGGCCGACGGCGCCGGTGCCGCCGGTGACCAGGACGGTGCCCGGCGCCTGCCAGCCGGCCGGCGCCTCGGCGCGGGGCGCGCGCTCCAGCCGCCGCAGGTACGTCCCGGAGTCACGCACCGCGAGCTGGTCCTCGTCGCCGGCGGCGGTGAGGGCCGCCAGGACTCCCTCGGCGGCGGCGGTGTCCAGGGTGGCGGGCAGGTCCAGCAGGCCCCCCCAGTGCCGGGGGTGTTCCAGCGCGGTCACCAGGCCGAGGCCCCACGTGGTGGCCTGGGCGGGGTGGGCGACGGGATCGCCGGCGCCGGTGGCCACGGCCCGCCGGGTGAGCAGCCACAGCGGCACCGGTGGCAGGGCGTCCGTGACCGCCTGCACCAGGGCCAGGTTCGCGGTCAGGCCCAGCGGCACGGCCGAGCGGTCGGGGTGCGCCCGCTCGTCGAGGGCGAGCAGCGACACGATCCGGGTGGACGCCGCGGCGGCGAGCTGCCCGGCGAGCGTGCTCCGGTCGGTCGTCGCCGGGTCGACGGCGAGCTGCCGCACGATGCCGCCCCGCGCGGTGAGCAGTTCGGCGAGCCGGTCGACGACCGGCTGGTCCGTACCGCTGTGCACCAGGGTCCACGTGCCGTCGACGGCACCCGCGACGAGAGCCCGCGGGCGCCAGGTGATCCGGTAGCGCCAGCCGCCGGCGAGGGTGTCCTCCTGCTGCTGGCGCCGCCACCGGTCCAGCTCCGGCAGCAGTTCCCGCAGCGGCCGGTCCGCGTCGAGGCCGAGCCGGCCGGCGAGCGCGTCGCCGTCGCCGGACGCCACGGCCCGCCAGAACGCCGAGTCGACGTCGTCGTGCGCGGCGGCGGGGGTGTGGGTCGCCGCCGCGTCGAGGGTCGGCCAGAACCGCTGGTGGGCGAACGCGTACGTGGGCAGGTCCACCGGGGCGGCGGCGCCGGGCAGCAGTGCCGGGAAGCGTACGGGCACGCCGTGGCAGTGCAGCCGGGCCACCGCGCCGAGCAGGGTGGCCACCTCGTCCTGGCCGGGCCGCTGCACGCCGGTCACGACGACCGGCGCGTCCACCGGCAGCGCGTCGGCGGTCAGGGCGGTCAGCACGGTGTCCGGCCCGATCTCCAGGAACCGGGTCACCCCGTGGGAGTGCAGGTGGGTGACGGTGTCGGCGAAGCGGACCGCCTCGCGGACGTGGCGGACCCAGTAGTCGGGTGTGCAGAGCTGCTCGGGGTCGACGACCGTGCCGGTCAGGTTCGACACCAGCGGCACCGTCGGCGGGGCGTACGACAGGGTCGCCGCGACGGCCGCGAACTCGGCGAGCATGGGCTCCATCAGCGGGCTGTGGAAGGCGTGGCTGACCCGCAGCCGCTTGGTGCGTACGCCGAGGTCTGCGAAGTGGGCGGCCAGTTCGGTCAGCACGTCCTCGGCGCCGGCGACGACGACGGCGGCCGGCCCGTTGACGGCGGCGACGGCGGGCTGTCCCGGCGTGCCGGACAGGGCCCGCAGCACGTCGACCTCGGGCGCGGCGACGGCGAGCATCCCGCCGCCGGGTGGCAGGGCCTGCATCAGGCGCCCCCGGTTGCCGACGAGCGCGCAGGCGTCGGCCAGGTCGAGCACTCCGGCGACGTGGGCCGCGCTGATCTCCCCGACGGAGTGCCCGGCCACGAAGTCGGGCCGGACCCCCCAGTGTTCGAGCAGCCGGAACAGCGCCACCTCGACGGCGAAGAGCCCGGCCTGGGTGAAGACGGTCTGGTCGAGCAGGTCGGCCTCGGCGGTGCCGGGCTCGGCGAACAGCACCCCGCGCAGCGGCCGCGGCAGGTACGCGTCCAGGTGCTGGCACGCCTCGTCGAGGGTCGCCGCGAAGACGGGGAACGTCTCCCACAGGCGTCGGCCCATCCCGGCGTGCTGCGCGCCCTGGCCGGAGAAGAGCGCCGCCAGCGCGCCGCCGGGCTCGGCGGCGCCCCGGGTGAGCCCGGGGTGGTCCTGCCCGGCGGCCAGGGCCCGCAGGCCGGCGAGGGCGGCGTCGGCGTCGGCGGCGAGCAGCACCGCGCGGTGCCGCAGCGGGGACCGTCCGGTGGCCAGTGCCCGGGCCGCGTCGGCCGCGGGTGTTCCGCTGCCCGGCAGCCAGTCGGCCAGCCGGGCCGCCTGCGCCCGCAGGCTGTCGGCGGTGTCTGCCGATACGACCCACGGCAGCAGCAGCGTCCCGTCGGCGGCGCCGGGCGTGCCGCGGCTGGAGCTGGTCGTGGGCGCGTCGGCGCCGGCCGGACGGGGGGCGGCGGTGTCGGCCGAGGGCGTGGCGGGCGCCTGTTCGAGGATCACGTGCACGTTGGTGCCGCTGACCCCGAACGACGACACGCCGGCGCGGCGCGGCCGGTCCACGTCCGGCCACGGCTGCGCCTCGGTCAGCAGCGCGACGGCACCGGACGACCAGTCCACGTGCGGCGACGGCTCGTCCACGTGCAGGGTGGGCGGCAGCAGGTCGTGCTGGAGGGCCAGCACCATCTTGATCACGCCGGAGACGCCGGCGGCGGCCTGGGTGTGGCCGATGTTCGACTTCACGGAGCCGAGCCAGAGCGGCCGGTCGGTGGGGCGCTGCCGCCCGTACGTGGCCAGCAGGGCCTGCGCCTCGATCGGGTCGCCGAGCCGGGTGCCGGTGCCGTGCCCGTCGACGGCGTCCACGTCGGCGGCGCTCAGCCGCGCGTTGGCCAGCGCCTGGTTGATCACCCGCTCCTGCGCGGGCCCGTTGGGGGCGGTCAGGCCGTTGCTGGCGCCGTCCTGGTTCATCGCCGAGCCGCGCACGACGGCGAGGATCCGCCGGCCGTCGCGCTGGGCGTCGGAGAGCCGCTGCAACATCACCAAGCCGACGCCCTCGCCCCAGCCGGTGCCGTCGGCGGCCCCGGCGAACGACTTGCACCGGCCGTCGAGGGCGAGCCCCCGTTGCCGGGCGAACTCCAGGAACGGGCCGGGGGTGGCCATCACCGTCACGCCGCCGGCAACCGCGACGTCGCACTCGCCCTGCCGCAGGGACTGGCAGGCCAGGTGCAGCGCCACCAGCGACGACGAGCAGGCGGTGTCGACGCTGACGGCGGGCCCCTGCAACCCGAAGTGGTACGCCAGCCGACCGCTGATGACGGCGGCGACGTTGCCGGTGGCCTGGTAGCCCTCGGTCTCGACCCGGGCGGCCATCAGCAGCGTCGCGTAGTCCTGGCCGTTGGTGCCGACGAAGACGCCGGTGTTGGTCTCCCGCATGTCGGCGGGCGCGGTGCCGGCCCGCTCGAACAGCTCCCAGGCGCTCTCCAGCAGCACCCGTTGCTGCGGGTCCATCACCATCGCCTCGCGCGGGGAGATGCCGAACAGGGCGGCGTCGAAGCCGGCGGCGTCGGTGAGGAAGCCGCCCTCGCGCACGTACGAGGTGCCGGGCCGGTCGGGATCGGGGTCGTAGATGGCTGCCAGGTCCCAGCCCCGGTCGGTCGGGAACTCCACTATGCCGTCGCGTCCCTCGGCGACGAGTCGCCACAGGTCCTCGGGGCCGGCGACGCCGCCGGGGTAGCGGCAGCTCATCGACACGATGGCGATCGGCTCGTCCAGCGCGGTGGCGGCCCGCACGGGCTCGGTCGCCGGGGTGTCGTCGCCCGCGAGCCTGCCCGCCAGGTGCTCGGCGAGGGCGTCGGGCGTCGGGCGGTCGAACACCAGGGTCGCCGGCAGGTTCAGTCCCACCGCCTCGGCGAGGCGGTTGCGCATCTCGACGGCGCTGAGCGAGTCGAAACCGATCTCCCGGAACGACCGGTCCGCCGCCAGCGCCTGCGGCGAGGACAGGCGCAGCACCGCCGCCGCGTGGACGCGTACGAGGTCGAGCAGGACCCGACGGCGTTCCGGTGCAGCGAGGCCGGCCAGCCGGCCGCGGAGCGGGGACGCCGCGTCGGGCGTGCCGCCGTCGCGCTGCCCGGCCGCGAGCAGCCGGGCCACCTCGGGGATGTCGGCGATCAGCGGCCGGGGGCGGGCCAGCGTGTAGGTCTGCAGGAACCGGTCCCAGGCGATGTCCGCCACGGTGAGCGTGGTGTCGCCGTGGTGGAGCGCCTCGGCCAGGACGGAGACCGCGAGGTCGGGGCGCATGGCCCGGACGCCCGAGCGGAACATCTGGTCGGCGGCGCCCTCGGCGTCGACCATGCCGCCGCCGTCCCAGGCACCCCAGGCGACGGCGGTGGCGGCCCGTCCGCGCCGTCGCCGATCCTCGGCGAGCGCGTCGAGGAAGGCGTTGGCGGCGGCGTAGCCGCCCTGGTGCCCGCCGCCCCAGACGCCCGCGCCGGAGGAGAAGAGCACGAACGCCGACAGTTCGTCGCCGCACGCCTCGTCGAGGTTGACCGCGCCGGCCACCTTGGCCCGCAGGGCGTCGGCGAGGTCGGCGACGTCGGTGGCCGCGACGGGCGCGGCGTGGGCGACACCGGCGGTGTGGAACACGGCCCCGATGTGGGTGCCCTGCCCGGCGAGCCGCTCGACGAGGGCCCGTACGGCGGCCGGGTCGGCGACGTCGCAGGCGGCCACGGTGACTGTGGCGCCGGCGGCGCGCAGTTCGTCGGCCAGCTCGTCGGCGCCGGGCGTGGCGGGGCCCTGGCGGCCGGTCAGCACCAGCTCACCCACGCCCTCGCGGGCCAGCCAGCGCGCCACCTGGGCCCCGATGGACCCGAGGCCGCCGGTGACCAGGACGGCGCCGCTGGCGGGACGCCAGTCCTGCGTCGCGGTGCGCTCGGCGCGGGCGCGGACCAGTCGCCGGGCGAACACCCCGGAGGGGCGCAGCGCCAGCTGGTCCTCCGCGTCGACGCCGGCCAGCACCGCCACGAGCCGGGCCCGGTCCCGGGGGTCCAGCTCGGCGGGCAGGTCCAGCAGTCCGCCCCAGCGGTCCGGGTGCTCCAGGGCGACCACCCGGCCGAGCCCCCAGAGCATCGCCTGGCGGGGGCGGTCGAGCTGGTCGGCGCGGCCGGTCGAGACCGCGCCGGCGGTGGCGCACCACAGCGGGGCGGTGACGCCGGTGTCGCCGAGGGCCTGGACCAGGGCGTACGTGGCGGCGAGACCCGCCGGGACGACCGGGTGGGCCGGGTGCGGCGCGTCGTCCAGGCCGAGCAGGGAGAGCACCCCGGCGACGGGCCCGCCGGTACGCGCCAGCCGCTCGGCCAGCACCGGCCGGCCCGTCTCCGGCACGTCGATCCGGACGACCTCGGCCCCGCCCTCGCCCAGCGTCCGGGCGACGCCGTCGACCAGGGGGTGCTCGGCTTCGGCGGCCGGCACGACCAGCAGCCACGTACCGGCGAGGGTGGCCTCCGGCGCGACGACCAGCGGCTTCCAGGTCACCCGGTAGCGCCACGAGTCCACGGTGGACTCGTCGCGGCGGCGCCGGCGCCAGGAGGAGAGCAGCGGCAGCGCGGGGTCGAGGGAGCTGACCGTGGCCTCGTCGATGCGCATGGCGGCGGCCAGCGCAGACGCGTCGGCGCGTTCCACGGCCTCCCAGAAGCGCCGGTCCGCCTCGTCGGTGCCGGCGGGGGCGGGGGCGGTCACCGCCGTCGGCTGCGGCCAGTAGCGCCGGCGCTGGAAGGCGTACGTGGGCAGCGGGGGCGGCGGGCCGGTGGGGGCGCCCAGGATCGCCGTCCAGTCGACGGGCACGCCGTGCACGTGCAGTCCGGCGAGGACCGTCAGCATGCGCTGCCAGCCGCCGGCCACGGTGTCGTCGGCGGCCACCACGACGGCGTCGTCGGCCCGCGCGCTCTCGCGGATGCCGGCGGCGAGCACGGTCGCCGGGGCAGCCTCGAGGAGGACCCGGTGGCCCTGGTCGAGCAGGGCGCGTACGGCCGGTTCGGCGTCGGCGTCGGTGGTCAGGTCCCGATACCACCGGGCGGCGTCGAGGCCGTCGGTGTCGACCGGGCCGCCGGTCGTCGCCGAGTACAGCGGCACGTCGGCCGCCCGGAGGGTGATCCCGGCCAGCGCGTCCGGGCCGTCCTCCGCCGGGCTGGCGAGGGCGATCGTCCTCGCCGCGTCCTCCAGCGACAGCGCGCCGGCCACGCAGGCGGCCGCGAGCGCGCCGTGAGCGTGCCCGAGCACGGCGGCGGGTCGTACGCCGAGGGAGCGCCACCAGCGTCCCAGCGAGACGGCCACGGCCCACCGGACGGCCGGCGCCACCCCGGGGTCGGCCGGGGTGGGAGCGCCGTCCGCGCCGCGCAGCACGGCGGCGAGCGACCAGTCCACGTGGGGGGCGAGGGCCGCCTCGCAGGCGGCGATCGCGGTGGCGAACTCCGGTGCCCGGTCCAGCAGCTCGACGGTCGCGGCGGGCCACGGGTCGCCGTGGCCGGGGAAGACGAGGACCGGGTCGGCGGCGCGCGCCGCGACGCCGGTGACGGCGGCGGTGGCCTCGCCGAGGTGGAACGACTCCAGGGCCCGCGTCAGGTCGACGGTGTCGCGGCCGAGGACGACGGCGCGGTGGTCGAACGTGGCCCGGGTGGTGACCAGGGCGTGCGCGACGTCGGCCGGCGCCAGCTCCGGGTGTGCCGCGAGGTGCGCCTTCAGCCGGGCCGCCTGGTCGCGCAGCGCCGGGGCGTCCACGGCGGAGAGCACGAGGGGTACGACGTCGGCGCGCGGCCGGTCGGTGGGCCGCGCGCCGACCGTCTCGGCGGGCGGCTGCTCGATGATGACGTGCGCGTTGGTGCCGGAGATCCCGAACGACGACACCGCCGCCCGACGCGGCCGGTCCACGGCCGGCCAGGGGGTGGGCTCGGTGGCGAGTGCGACCGCCCCGGCGGTCCAGTCGACGTGCGGGGAGGGCTCGTCCACGTGCAGGGTCGGCGGGACGAGGCCGTGCCGCATCGCCATGACCATCTTGATCACACCAGCGACACCGGCGGCGGCCTGCGTGTGCCCGATGTTCGACTTCACCGACCCCAACAGCAGCGGCCGGTCGACGGGACGCTCCTGCCCGTACGTGGCCAGCAGAGCCTGCGCCTCGATCGGATCACCCAGCGTCGTGCCGGTGCCGTGCGCCTCGACGGCGTCCACGTCGGCCGGGGTCAGGCGGGCGTTCGCGAGGGCTTGGTGGATCACGCGCTGCTGCGACGGGCCGTTCGGGGCGGTCAGCCCGTTCGACGCGCCGTCCTGGTTGACGGCCGTGCCGCGCAGGACGGCGTGGATCCGCCGGCCCTCCCGCTGCGCGTCGGAGAGTCGTTGCACGAGCAGCACGCCGACGCCCTCGGACCAGCCCGTGCCGTCGGCCGACGCCGCGAACGACCTGCAGCGGCCGTCCTGCGACAGACCCCGCTGCCGGGAGAACTCGACGAACGTGCCGGGCGTGGCCATCACCGTCACACCACCGGCCAACGCCAGATCACACTCACCCGACCGCAGCGCCTGCGCCGCGAGGTGCAACGCCACCAGCGACGACGAGCACGCGGTGTCGACGGTGACCGCCGGGCCTTCGAGGCCGAACGTGTAGGCGACCCGGCCGGACAGGACGCTGCCGGAGTTGCCGGTGCCGACGTAGCCCTCGACCTCGTCGGCAAGCTCCATCAGCTGGGAGGCGTAGTCGTGGTACATGACGCCGGCGAAGACACCGGTCCGGCTGCCCCGCAGCCGCTGCGGGTCCAGCCCGGCCGACTCGAACGTCTCCCACGACGCCTCCAGCAGCAGCCGCTGCTGGGGGTCCATGGCGAGGGCCTCGCGGGGCGAGATGCCGAAGAAGGCGGGGTCGAACGCGCCGGCGTCGTACAGGAAACCGCCGTGGCGGGTGTACGACGTGCCGGGGTGGTCGGGGTCGGGGTCGAACAGGCTCTCCAGGTCCCACCCGCGGTCGGTGGGGAACTCCCCGATCCCCTCCCCGCCGGCGGCCAGCAGCGCCCACAGCTGGTCGGGCGTCTCGACGCCGCCCGGGTAGCGGCAGGCCATGCCCACGATCGCGAGCGGCTCGTCGGCGCGGGTGGTGGTCCGCGCGCCCGGCGCGGCGGGGCGACCTGCGGCGCCGGCCAGTTCGGCGTGCACATGGGCGGTGAGCGCCTGCGGCGTCGGGTAGTCGAATACGAGCGTCGAGGGCAGCCGCAGGCCGGTGGCCGCGTTCACGCGGTTACGCAGGTCGACGGCGGTCAGCGAGTCGAAGCCCAGCTCGCGGAACGCCCGGTCGGCGGGCACGGCTTCCGCCCCGCCGTGCCCGAGCACCTGCGCGACGAGGCCGCGTACCAGCACGTCGAGCTGGGCGCGCGCCTCGTCGGCGGTCAGGCCGCCGATGCGGGTCGCCCAGGTGGTGCCCTGTCCCGCCTGGCGGCGGGTCGTGGTCGTACCGACCAGGTTACGAAGCATCGGCGGCACCAGGCCGGCGCCGGCAGCGGCCCGGAGGGCGGCCAGGTCGATCACGGCGGGCACCAGGGCCGGCCGGCCGGCGGTCAGGGCGGCGTCGAACAGCCGCAGCCCGGTCTCGGCGCTCATCGCGGTGATGCCGCCCCGGGTCGATCGCGCCCGGTCCGCCTCGTCGAGGGACGCGGCCATGCCGGGGGTGTCCCACATGCCCCAGGCGAGGCTGACCGCAGGCAACCCGAGCTGCCGCCGGTGGACCGCAAGCCCGTCGAGGAACGCGTTACCCGCCGCGTACGCCGACTGACCCGGCGAACCCAACACACCCGCCACCGACGAGAACACCACGAACAAGTCGAGATCCAGACCCGCCGTCGCCTCATGCAACAACCAACCCGCCGACACCTTCGGCGCCAACACCCCGGCCAGCCGCGCCGCCGTCAGCCCCTCCACGACACCGTCGTCCAGGACGCCGGCGGTGTGCACGACACCCGCCAGCCGACCCTCGGCGGAAACCTCACCGACCAGCCCGAACACCTGGTCCCGGTCCGTCACGTCGCAGGCGACCACCCGCACCGACGCACCCAACGCGGACAACCGCTCCGACAACTCACCCGCACCCGCAGCCTCCGGACCACGACGCGACACCAGCACCAGCGACCGCACACCGTGCACCGACACCAGATGCTCCGCCACCAACGCGCCCAACGCACCCGTACCGCCGGTCAGCAGCACCGCACCGTCACCCACCACGGCACCGTCCGCCGACGAGGGCGCTACCGCACGCACCAGACGCGGCACGAACACCTCACCCGAGCGCACCGCGACCTGACCACCGAACGTCACCGGCTCGTCGGCCACGGAACCCAGCACAGCCAGCAGCCCGGCGTCCGCGTCACCGTCGACGTCCGCCAGCACGATGCGGCCCGGATGCTCCGACTGCGCCGAGCGCAGCAGACCCCAGACCGCCGCCGCGGCCAGGTCGGTGACCCGGTCTCCGTCCCCGACCGACACCGCACCCCGGGTCACCACCACCAGCCGCGACTCCGCCAGCGCGTCCGCCGCCAGCCAGGACCGCACCGTCGCCAGCACCTGCGACGTCGCCGCCCGCACCGACTCGGGGCCATTGTCGACGGCGGCGGGCATCTCACCGGGGACCGAAGCAGGTTCCGTCTCGGCGTGCAGGGCCCGGCGCAGGCCACCCGCCGGCACCAGCAACAGACGCGGCGCCACACCCGACGCCACGGCGACCGCCTCGACGTCGGCGTACACCGGCAGCTCAGCGACGGCCGGCAGGCCGGCGGCGGGCGAGCCGAGCAGCGCCCACCCGGAGGCGTCCCCGGCCGGGGCGACCTCCTGGGCCTGCCAGGCGACCTCGAACAGCGACCGGGCCGACGCGTCCGGGGACGCCGACACCCCGGTCAGCTCACGCAGGGCGAGGGTGTCCACCGACACCACGGCCGCGCCCGACTCGTCGCACGCGACCAGGCGCACCGCCGAACCGTTGCGGGTCAACCGCACCCGCAGCACCCGCGCACCCGAGGCCCACACCTGCACACCCTCGAACGCGAACGGCACCCGCGCCCCGCCCGAGCCCTCCGAGCCGGACAGCAGCCCGATCGGGTGCAGCGCGGCGTCCAGCAGCGCCGGGTGCACGCCGAACCCCGCGGCGTCACCGGCCACCTCGTCCGGCAACACCACCTCGGCGAACACCTCGTCGCCGCCCGTCCACACCCGGCGCAGCCCCCGGAACACCGGCCCGTACGCCAGGCCGCGCTCGGCCAGGGCCGGATACCAGCCCGCCACGTCCACCTCGACACCGTCGACCGGCGGCCACTCCCCCACGCCCGGCTCGTCGGCCGACGCCGGCTCCAGCACACCCTCCGCGTGCGAAACCCACTCCGCCTCGGGATCACCCTCGGGCTGCGAGTGCACGGCCACCACACGCACGCCCGCCTCGTCGGCCGCGCCGACGCGTACCTGCACCCGCACCGCACCCACCCGCGGCAACACCAACGGCGCGGCCACGGTCAACTCCCGCACCCGCGACGCACCCACCTCGTCACCCGCCCGCACCGCCAACTCCACCAGGGCAGCGCCCGGCACGATCACCGCGCCGGAGACGACGTGGTCGGCGAGCCACGCGTGCGTCGACGTCGAGAGACGGCCGGTCAGCACCACCATGTCCTCGCCGGCCACGGAGACCGCCGCGCCGAGCAGCGGGTGCCCGGCCGCGCCGAGGCCGGCACCGGAGACGTCCGTCCAGCGGCCCGCCGGCTCCAGCCAGTAGCGCTGGTGCTCGAAGGCGTACGTCGGCAGGTCGACGTGCCGGCCGCCGGCCCGGTCGAGCAGGCCCGCCCAGCCGACGGCGCGGCCGTGCACGTGCAGCGACGCGAGGGCCTCCAGGAGGGCCTGCGGCTCAGGCCGGTCGTGGCGCGACACCGGCACCAGCAGGGGCGCCGGCTCGTCCTCCGCGCGCTCGGCGAGGCAGTTCTGCGTCATGGCGGTGAGGACGCCGTTCGGTCCCACCTCCAGGTAGGTGTCGACCTCCTCGGCGCGCAGGCAGTCGACGGCGTCGGCGAAGCGAACGGTGCCGCGTACGTGGCGCACCCAGTAGCCCGGGTCGCAGAGCTGGTCGGCGTCGGCGACGCGGCCGGTCAGGTTCGACACCACGGGGATCGTCGGCGGCCGGAACGTCAGTCCCTCGGCGACGGCCGCGAACTCGGCCAGCATCGGGTCCATCCGGGCGCTGTGGAAGGCGTGGCTCACCCGCAGGCGGCGGGTCTGCACACCCCGCTCGGACCACACCCGCTGCACCTCGTCGAGCGCCTCGACGTCGCCCGCGACCACCACGGCGGCGGGGCCGTTCACGGCGGCCACGTCCAGCCGGCCGGTCAGCCCCGCCAGGGAGGCGGCCACCGCGGCTTCGTCGGCGGCCACGGCGAGCATGCCGCCGCCCGCCGGCAGGGCCTGCATGAGCCTGCCCCGCGCGGCGACCAGCGCGCACGCGTCGGCCAGGGAGAGCACGCCCGCCACGTGCGCCGCCGCGATCTCGCCGATGGAGTGCCCGGCCACCAGGTCCGGCGCGACACCGAACGACTCGATCAGCCGGAACAGGGCCACCTCGACCGCGAACAGGCCCGCCTGGGTGAACACCGTCTGGTCCAGCAACTCCGCCCCGGGCGTGCCCGCCCCGGCGAAGAGCACCTCCCGCAACGGACGCGGCAACAACGGATCCAGGTGACCGCACACCTCGTCCAGCGCGGCGGCGAACACCGGGAACGCCCCGTACAACCCGCGACCCATACCGGCGCGCTGCGCGCCCTGGCCGGAGAAGAGGACGGCGGTGCGGCCACGCGGGGCCGACGCGCCGGTGATGACGGCGCCGGTCGGCTCGCCCGCGGCGAGGGCCCGCAGCCCGGCGAGCAGGTCGTCCGCGTCGCCGGCCAGGACGACCGCGCGGTGTTCGAGCCCCGCGCGGCTGACCGAGGAGACCGCGACGTCCACCGGACGTGGGGCGTCGACGCGGGCGAGGTGGTCGGCCCAGCGGCCGGCCTGCCCCGCGAGCGCCTCCGGCGTACGGGCGGAGAGGAACACCGGGGCGAGCGGGAGCGCGACCGGCGCGTCGACGGCGGAGGGTGCCTCGTCGGTGGACGGGGCGTCGTCGCCGGGCGCCTCCTCCAGGATGACGTGCGCGTTCGTACCGCTGATGCCGAAGGACGACACGGCGGCCCGGCGCGGCCGGTCGGTGGCCGACCACGCGCGCGCCTCGGTCAGCAGGGAGACCTGCCCGGCGGACCAGTCGATGTGCGGGGACGGCTCGTCGACGTGCAGGGTGGCGGGCATGGTGCGGTGGCGGATCGCCTCGATCATCTTGATCAGGCCGGCGGCCCCCGCGGCGGCCTGGGTGTGACCCAGGTTCGACTTGACCGAGCCCAGCCAGAGCGGCCCGCCGTCGCCCCGGTCCTGCCCGTACGTGGCCAGCAGCGCCTGCGCCTCGATGGGGTCGCCGAGGGTGGTGCCGGTACCGTGCGCCTCGACCACGTCGACGTCGGCCGGCGAGAGCCGGGCGTTGGCGAGGGCCTGCCGGATCACCCGCTCCTGCGACGGGCCGTTGGGGGCGGTGAGTCCGCTGCTGGCGCCGTCCTGGTTGACCGCGCTGCCCCGGACGACGGCGAGGATGCGCCGGCCGTCGCGGCGGGCGTCGGAGAGCCGTTGCAGGAGCAGCACGCCGACGCCTTCGGACCAGCCGGTGCCGTCGGCGGCGGCGGCGAACGACTTGCACCGGCCGTCGGAGGCCAGGCCCCGCTGGCGGGAGAAGTCGGCGAACGTGCCCGGGGTGGACATGACCGTCACACCGCCGGCGAGCGCGAAGTCGCAGTCCCGCTGGCGCAGCGCCTGCGTCGCGAGGTGCACGGCGACCAGCGACGACGAGCATGCCGTGTCCACAGTGACGGCCGGGCCCTCCAGCCCGAAGGTGTACGCCACCCGGCCGGACACCACGCTGCCGGAGTTGCCGGTGCCGATGTAGCCCTCGACGCCGTCGGGCAGGTCCAGCACCCGCGACGCGTAGTCGTGGTACATGACCCCGGCGAAGACGCCGGTCCGGCTGCCACGCAGCGCCTGCGGGTCGATGCCGGCGTGCTCGAACGCCTCCCAGGAGGTCTCCAGCAGCAGCCGCTGGTGCGGGTCCATCGCCAGGGCCTCGCGGGGGCTGATGCCGAAGAAGCCCGGGTCGAACTGTGGCGCGTCGTAGAGGAAGCCGCCCTGGTTGCTGGTCGACGTGCCCGGGTTGTCCGGGTCGACGTTGAAGAGCCGCTCCAGGTCCCAGCCCCGGTCGGTCGGGAAGTCGCCCACCCCGTCGCCGCCCCGGTCGACGAGGTCCCACAGCTCGGCCGGGCTGGACACCCCGCCCGGGAACCGGCACGCCATGCCGATGACGGCCATCGGCTCGCGGTCCTTGGCCTCCACCTCGCGTACCCGCCGGCGCGCGTCGCGCAGGTCGGCAGTGGCACGCCGGAGGTAGTCGAGGAACTCTGCCTCAGTGGGCATCGGGCCACTCCGTATCGGGGTTCGAGGTGTGCGACATGCCGGATCAGGCCGAGCCGAACTCTTCGTCCAGCAGGCTGAAGATCTCCTCGGCGGAGGCCGACTCGAGGCTGGTGCCCTCGTCGGCGGCGGAGTCCGCACCGGCCTCGGTGTAGGTCCACAGGGAGAGCAGTTCGCGCAACCGGACGCCGACGGCGGCCCTGTCGGTGTCGCCGGTGGACACCGCGCGCATGGCGTGCTCCAGCTTGTTCAGCTCGCCGAGCACCGTCAGCGCGGACGTGCTGCGCTCCGCCAGCAGCGCGCCGCGCAGGTACTCGACGAGCGCGGCCGTGGTCGGCCGGTCGTAGATCAGCGTGGAGGGCAGCCGCAGGCCGGTGGCCGCGTTGAGCCGGTTGCGGAACTCGACAGCGGTCAGCGAGTCGAAGCCCAGCTCGACGAAGCCGCGCTCGGCGTCGATCGAGCGGATCGACGCGTAGCCGAGGACGGCGGCGGCGTGGGTCCGCACCAGGTCGGAGAGCACCTGGTCGCGGTCGGCCTCCGCCGTGGCGGCGAGGGTCTCCCGCAGCGCCTCGGCCGGGTTCCGCTCGGCGGCCCGGGCCGCGCCCGTCGCCGACGGCCGCACCAGCGACCGCAGCACCGGCGGCACCGCCGCCGGCCCGTGCCGGCCGATCAACGCGAGGTCCAGGTCGACCGGTACGACCACCGGCTCGGCGAAGCGCAGGGCCTCGCTGAACAGGTCCATGCCCTCCTCGGCGCCGAGCGGCACGAAGCCGCCCCGGTTCATCCGGGCCTCGTCGACGTGCCCGGTCTGCCCGTCGCCGGTGTCGTTGACCCACGGGCCCCAGGCCAGTGAGAGCGCCGGGAGTCCCCGGTCGTGCCGGTGCTGGGCGAGGGCGTCGAGGAAGCAGTTCGCCGCCGCGTGGTTGGCCTGCCCGGGGCCGCCGAAGAGGCCGGCCGCCGAGGAGAAGAGCACGAACGCGGCCAGGTCCAGCTTCTCGGTCAGCTCGTGCAGGTGCCAGGCCGCGTCGACCTTGGGTCGCAGCACGGTGTCGAAGCGCTCCGGGGTGAGCGCCGGCAGGACACCGTCGTCGAGCACCCCGGCGGCGTGCACCACGCCGGTCAGTGGCAGGTCGGCGGGGAGCTGGTCGACCAGCAGGGCGAGCGCCTCGCGGTCGGTGACGTCGCAGGCGGCCACCCGGACGGTGGCGCCCAGTCCGGCCAGCTCGTCGACCAGCGCGGCGACGCCCGGGGCGTCCGCTCCACTGCGGCTGACCAGCAGCAGGTGCCGTACGTCGTGCCGGGTGACGAGCCGGCGGGCCACGAGCCGCCCGAGCAGGCCGGTCGCCCCGGTCACCAGGACGGTGCCGGCGGCCAGGTCGGGGCCGGACGCCTCGGCCGGGGGCGGCCCGAGGCGGGTCAGCCGGGGCACCCGGAGCTGCCCGGCGCGTACGGCGAGCTGGGGTTCGCCCGTGGCGAGGGCGGCCGGCAGCAGCGCGGCGGCAGGGGCGTCGTCGTCGACGTCGAGGAGCACGATCCGGTCGGGGTTCTCCGACTGGGCGGAGCGCAGCAGGCCCCAGGCGGTGGCGGCCGGCACGTCGGCGATCCGCTCGTCCGGGTCGACCCGGACCGCGCCGCGGGTGACCACCACCAGCCGGGCGGCGGTCAGGGCCTCCTCGGCGAGCCACTGCTGGGCCAGTGCGAGCATCCGGTGGGCGACCCGGTGCGCCTGGGCGGCCGGGTGCGGCTCGTCGGCGGCGGCTCCGGCGCAGGTCACCACCACCGCGTCGGGCGCGGCGGCACCGGCGCGTACGTCGGCGACCAGCGTCGACAGGTCCGGGTGCCGGTCGGCGCCGGACCAGTCGGCGCCGAGGACGACCAGCCGGGAGGCGGTGTCCGCGCGGCCGGTGGTGGGGGCGAGCCAGTCGAGGCGGTGCAGGGACCGGCTGGCGGAGCGGCGGGCGGCGCTGAGCTGCTCGCCGGAGATGGGCCGCAGGACCAGACCGTCGACGGAGGCGACCGGGGTCGCGCCCGTGTCGGTGACGGTCAGGGCCACGGAGCCGGCGTCGGTGGCGCGCAGCCGGATCCGCAGCTCGCGGGCACGGGTGGGCCGGATGGTGACGCCCGACCAGGTGAACGGCAGGCCCGGGCGGATGCCGGGGCCGCCGTCGGTGCCCGACGCGCCGCCGGCGGGGTCGCCGGCCGGGTCGTCGGCCGTGGCGCTGGCGCCGATGGCGTGCAGCGCCGCGTCCATCAGGGCCGGGTGCACCGAGAACGCCGTGGTGTCGGTGGACGCGTCGGCGTCCAGGGCGACCTCGGCGAGGATGTCCGGGCCCGAGCGCCAGGCGGCACGCAGCGCCCGGAAGGTGGGGCCGTAGTGGTAGCCCTGGGTGGCGAGCCGGGCGTAGAGCCCGTCGAGGGCGATCGGCTCGGCGTCGGCCGGCGGCCACACGGCGGCCGGCGCGGGGTCCGGGTCGGCGGTGTCGGCGAGTTGCCCGGAGGCGTGCCGCTGCCAGGGCCGGGAACCGTCGGCCGCGGTGTCGTCGTCGCGCCGGGTGTGAATGGCGACGGGCCGGTGCCCGGTCTCGTCCGGCGGGCCGACGCGTACCCGCAGGTCGATTCCTCCCTCGGTGGGGATCGCCAGGGGCGCCTCCAGGTTCAGCTCGGCGACGGTCGCCGCGCCGGCCTGCCGGCCGGTCCAGGACGCGAGCTCCACCAGGGCCGTCCCGGGCAGCAGCACCGTGCCCAGCACGGCGTGGTCGGCGAGCCAGGGGTGGGTGGTGAGGGTGATCCGGCCGGTGAACAGCAGGCCCTCGTCGCCGGGCAGGTCGGCCACCGCGCTGAGCAGCGGGTGGTCCACCACGTCGAGGCCCACGGCGGGCAGGACGGAGCGGTGCGCGCCGGTGCGCTCCAGCCAGTAGCGGTGCCGGTCGAAGGCGTACGTGGGCAGGTCGACCGGTTCGGACTCGGGCAGCAGCCGGCGGTGCTCCACCGGCAGGCCGAGGGCGTGCGCGGTGGCGAGGCCGGTCAGCAGCCGGGTGGCGGCGTCGGCCGAGCCGCCGAGGGTGTCCAGGACGTGTCCGGGGGTGCCGGCGGCGTCGAGCGCGGCGGCGATCCCGGCAGCCAGTGCCGGCTCCGGCGAGACCTCCACGAAGGTCAGGTGGCCGGCCGCGACGGCGGCACGCAGGGCGGCGTCGAGCCGCTCCGGCCCCCCGTCCCCGGCGCCGGGGACGGCCGGGTCGGTGCCCAGGGTGGCCGGGTCGGTCCAGTGGTCGACGCCGAGGCCCGCCGCGTCGGCCCAGTCCCCGGTGACAGTGGAGGCCAGCCGGGCGGTCCCGGGCTGCGGCGCGAGCCCCGCCAGGGCGGCGCGGAGGCCGTCGTGGTCCAGGCCGCCGGCGGCGGCGCGGGCCCGCATCGCCACCGTGCGGGCGGCGTCGGGCAGGGACAGCAGGCCCGCCACGTACGCGGCCACGACCTCGCCGTCGCCGGTGCCGACGACAGCGGCGGGGGTGACACCGGCGTGCCGCCAGACGGCGGCGAGTGCCACGCCGACGGCGAACCGGACGGGCCGGGCCAGCTCCGGCCGGTCGACCCAGGCAGCGTCCGCGCCGGTGAGCAGGGCGGCCGGATCGACGTCGACCCAGGGCGCGAGGGCCTGCCGGCACTCGGCGAGGGTGTCGTCGAAGACCGGGCAGCGGCCCACCAGTTCGGCCACCGCGCCCGCCGGGGCGGCGCCCGGGAAGACGAACACCGGTCCGGCGCCGTGGTTGGCGACGGTGCCGGTCACGACGTTGCCGGCCGGGGTGCCGGCGGCGAGCGCGTCCAGGCCGGCCAGCAGCTCGCCGGGGGTCGCGCCGAGCACGGCGGCGCGCCGGTCGAACGCCGAGCGGGTCGCGGCGAGCGACCAGCCGACCGCCGCCGGGGCGAGGCCGGGGTGCGCGCGCAGATGCCGGGCCAGCCGGGACGCCTGCGCGGCCAGGGCCGAGGCGGAGCGGGCCGAGACGGGCCAGGCCACCACGTCGGCGGTGAGCAGCCCGGCGGGGCGTTCCCCCGCCGCAGCGGCTGGCGGCGGCATCGGCGCGTCGGCCGCCTCGGCGCCGGCGGGCGCGTCGGCGGGCAGCTCGACGACCACGTGGGCGTTCGTGCCGGAGATACCGAACGAGGAGACCGCCGCGCGGCGGGGCCGGTCGGCGGCCGGCCACGGCCGGGACCGGGTCACCAGCTCCACGTCGCCGGCCGACCAGTCGATGTGCGGCGACGGCTCGTCCACGTGCAGCGTCGCCGGTACGGTGCCCTCCCGCATCGCCAGCACCATCTTGATCACGCCGGCCACACCGGCGGCGGCCTGCGCGTGGCCCATGTTCGACTTGACCGAGCCCAGCAGCAGCGGGCCGGCGTCGCCCCGGTCCTGCCCGTACGTCGCCAGCAGCGCCTGCGCCTCGATCGGGTCACCGAGGACGGTGCCGGTACCGTGCGCCTCGACGACGTCCACGTCGGTGACCGCCAGCCCGGCGCCGGCC
This sequence comes from Micromonospora sp. HB375, assembly GCF_017872985.1. Classification (NCBI taxonomy): domain Bacteria; kingdom Bacillati; phylum Actinomycetota; class Actinomycetes; order Micromonosporales; family Micromonosporaceae; genus Micromonospora; species Micromonospora sp. HB375. The sequence continues at coordinate 4,626,375 of NZ_JAGGJO010000001.1, forward strand.
AGCGCCTGCCGGATCACCCGCTGCTGGGAGGGGCCGTTGGGGGCGGTCAGCCCGTTCGACGCGCCGTCGGAGTTGACGGCGGAGCCGCGTACCACGGCGAGGACGCGGCGGCCCTGCCGCCGGGCGTCGGAGAGCCGCTGCACGAGCAGCATGCCGACGCCCTCGGACCAGCCGGTGCCGTCCGCCGTCGCGGCGAAGGACTTGCACCGCCCGTCGGAGGCGAGTCCGCCCTGGCGGGAGAACTCCTGGAACGCCGTCGGGGTGGCCATCACGGCCACGCCGCCGGCCAGCGCCAGGTCGCACTCGCCGCGCCGCAGCGCCGCCCCGGCGAGGTGCAGCGCCACCAGGGACGAGGAGCAGGCCGTGTCGACGGTGACGGCGGGGCCCTCCAGCCCGAGGGCGTACGCGACCCGGCCGGAGATGACGCTGTGCGCGGCGCCCGTCATCAGATAGCCCTCGACGCCCTCGGGTACCTCGGTCAGCCCCGTGCCGTAGCCGGAGGTGGAGGCGCCCACGAAGACGCCCGTACGGGTGCCCCGCAGCGACGCCGGGTCCACCCCGGCCCGCTCCAGCGCCTCCCAGGACGTCTCCAGGGTGAGCCGCTGCTGCGGGTCCATCGCGAGGGCCTCGCGGGGCGAGATCTCGAAGAACGCGGGGTCGAAGTCCGCCACGTCGTGGAGGAAGCCGCCCGCCGGCGGGTGCGTCCCCTCGGCCGGCTCGGGGATCTCCCAGCCCCGGTCGGTGGGGAACGGCGAGATGGCGTCCACGCCGTCGGCGACCAGCCGCCAGAACGCCTCCGGCCCGTCGACGCCCCCGGGGTAGCGGCAGGCCATGCCGACGATCGCGACGGGCTCGTCGGCGTCGACGACGACGGCCTGCGGGGCGGCGGCCGGGGCGGCGCCGGAGACCAGCTCGCGCAGGTGCGCGGCCAGCTCGGCGGGGGTCGGGTAGTCGAAGACCAGCGTGGTGGGCAGCCGCAGGCCGGTGGCCGCGTTCAGCCGCCCCCGGAAGTCCACGGCGGTCAGCGAGTCGAAACCGAGGTCCTTGAACGGGCGCCCGCGCAGCTCGTCGGGGGTGGCGTGGCCCAGCACCGCCGCGGTCTGCTCGTTGACCAGCCGCAGCAGCTCCCGCTCCTGCTCCGCCGCCGGGAGCGCCGCGAGGTGGCGCAGCGGCGCCGCGACCCCGTCCGCCGGCGCGGCGGCCTCCTCCTGCGCGACGAGCGCCCGCACCTGCGGCAGGTCGCCGAGGAACGGGCTGGGCCGGGCCACCGTGAACGCGGGGTGGAACCGGCTCCAGTCGACGTCGGCGACGGTCACGCAGGGCGTGGGCCGCCGCAGCGCCCGGTCGAGGGCGACGAGCGCCTTCTCCGGATCGACGGGCGGCAGGCCCATCCGGTTGAGCTGCTCGGTCGCGACGTTCTCGGCGGCCATGCCGTGCGCGCCGCCCCAGGCCGTCCAGGAGACGGCGGTGGCCGGCCGGCCCCGGTCGCGCCGGTTGACGGCCAGGGCGTCCAGCAGGGAGTTGCCGGCGCCGTACGCGCACTGCCCGGCGCTGCCCCACACGCCGGAGATGGAGGAGAACATGACGAACGCGGCGAGGTCGCGCTCGGCGAGGCAGGCGTCGAGGTGCAGGGCGCCGAGTACCTTGCCCGCGACGACGTGGGAGAACTCGTCGAGGGTGGTGTCGGTGATCGGGGTGAGCTGGTCGGTGCCGGCGGCGTGCACGACCGCCGTCAGGTCGGGCAGCGAGCCGACCAGGTCCGCCACGGACCGCCGGTCGGTGACGTCGCAGGTGGCGGCGGTGACCCGCCCGTCGGCGCCGTACCGGTCGAGCAGGTCCGCCACGGCGGGGGCGGCGGCGCCCCGGCGGCTGGCCAGGACCACCCGCCCGGCGCCCCGGTCGAGCAGCCAGCGGGTGACGTGGCCGCCGAGGGCGCCGGTGCCGCCGGTGACCAGGACAGCGCCGGACCACCAGTCACCGGCCGGGCTCTCGTCGCTCGGCGGCGGGGCCGGGGTGAGCCTGCGGGCCCAGGTGCCGCCGGGGCGCACGGCCACCTGGTCCTCGCCGCCGTGGCCGGCCAGCACGGCGGCGAGCCGCCGGGTGGTGGCGGCGTCGACGGTGGCCGGCACGTCGACCAGGCCGCCCCAGCGGTGCGGTTGCTCGACGGCCGCCGCGCGGCCGAGGCCCCAGACCTCGGTCTGCAGCGGGTGCGTGACCCGGTCGCCCGGGGCCGCCGCCACCGCTCCGCTGGTGACGCACCACAGCGGCGCCACCAGGTCCAGGTCGGTCATCGCCTGGACGAGGGCGAGGGTGCCGGCGGCGGCGAGGGTCACGCCGGGGTGCTCGGGCAGCAGCCGGTCCTGGCCGGCGACGACGGCGAGCACGCCGTCGACAGCGCGGCCGCCGGTCAGCACCCGGAGCCGGGCGGCGAGCGCCGCGCGGTCCAGGTCCGCGGCGCCGACGCGCAGCACCAGCGGCTCGGCGTCGCCGAAGAGCCCGGCCAGGCCGTCGGCCCACGCCGGCGCGTCCTCGGCGGGCAGCACGACCAGCCAGCGGCCCGCCGGGGCGTCGCCGTCCCCGACCGGCACGGGCTGCCAGCTCACCTGGTACGACCAGCCGTCCACGAGGGAGCGTTCCCGCCGGGACCGGCGCCAGGAGGACAGCACGGGCAGGGCCGGCAGCAGCGCCCGCACCTGCTCGTCGTCGTCGCCCAGCTCGCCGCGCAGCGTGTCGACGTCCGCCTGCTCCAGGGCGGCCCAGAACTCGTCGTCGCCGTCGGCGGAGGCGGTGTCGGGGCCGGCGGGCGGCGGCTCGGGCCAGAAGCGCTGGCGGCGGAAGGCGTACCCGGGCAGCGGCACCCGCGCGGTCTCGGCGCCCGCGTACAGCCGCGTCCAGGCGACCTCCACCCCGCCGACGTGCAGCTCGGCGAGGGCGGTGAGCGCCGACGTGGGCTCGGGGCGGTCGCGGCGCAGCAGCGCCACGGCGGCGGTCTCGTCGTCGGCCAGGACGTCGCGGGCCAGCGCGGTGAGCACCCCGCTGGGGCCGACCTCCAGGAACGTACGCACGCCCAGGGCCCGCAGCTGCTCGACGCCGTCGGCGAAGCGGACCGCCTCCCGCACGTGCCGCACCCAGTACTCGGCGGTACGGATCTCGTCGGCGTCGGCGACGGCGCCGGTCAGGTTCGACACGATCGGCAGCGCCGGCGGTTGCAGCTCCAGCCGGCGCACCACGGCGGCGAACTCGGCGAGCATCGGTTCCATCAGCGGGCTGTGGAAGGCGTGGCTGACCCGCAGCGGCCTGGTACGTACGCCCTGGTCGGCCCAGCGGCGTTCGAGTTCCTCGACGACGACTGCGGAGCCGGAGACGACGACGGCGGTGGGCCCGTTGACGGCGGCCACGGCGACGGCGTCCTCGACGCCGGCCAGGGCGGCTCGGACGGCGTCGGCGGGGAGCTGGACGGCCAGCATCGCGCCGCCGGTCGGCAGGGCCTGCATCAGCCGGCCCCGGGCGGCCACCAGCGTGGCGGCGTCGGGCAGCGACAGCACACCGGCCGCGTGCGCGGCGGAGAGCTCGCCGATCGAGTGGCCGAGCAGCACGTCCGGGACGACCCCCCAGCTCTCCAGGAGCCGGAACAGCGCGACCTCGACGGCGAACAGACCGGCCTGGGTGTAGAGGGTCTGGTTGAGCAGCCCGGCCGCCTCGTCGCCCTCGGGCGCGAAGAGCACCGGGGCGAGCGGGCGGGGCAGGTGCCGGTCCAGCTCGACGCAGACCTCGGTCAGCGCCCGGTCGAAGACGGGGAACGCGGCGGCCAGCTCGCGGCCCATGCCGCTGCGCTGCGCGCCCTGGCCGGAGAAGAGGAACGCGAGCTTGCCGCCGCGCGGGCCCGCGCCGGTGACCAGGCCCGGGGCGTCGCCGCCGGTGGCCAGCGCGCGCAGGGCGGCGGTCAGGTCGGCGCGGTCGCCGGCGAGCAGCACGGCGCGGTGCTCCAGGCCGGCCCGGGTGCTCGCTGAGGACCAGCCGACATCGGTCAGCCGCGGCTCGGGGCGCTCGTCGAGCCAGTCGGCCCAGCGGGTGGCCTGCACGGTCAGGGACGCGGCGTCGCGGGCGGAGACCAGCACCGGCACCAGGCCGGCACCGTCGACCGGGGCGGTGACGGGCGCGGTGACCGGGTCGGTCGTGGCGGCGGGGCCGTCCGGGGCGTCCGCCGGGTCGGCGGCGGGCGCCTCCTCGATGATCACGTGGGCGTTGGTGCCGCTCATGCCGAAGGAGGAGATGCCCGCGCGGCGGGGCTGTTCCCCGGCGGGCCACGGCTGCGGCTCGGTCGCCAGCGACACCGCGCCGGCCGTCCAGTCCACGTTGGGCGTCGGCTCGTCGACGTGCAGGGTGGCGGGCACGGTGTCGTGCCGCAACGCCATCACCATCTTGATCACGCCGGCCACGCCGGCAGCGGCCTGGGTGTGGCCGATGTTCGACTTCACCGAGCCGAGCCAGAGCGGCCGGTCGGCCGGGCGGCCCTGCCCGTACGTCGACAGCAGCGCCTGCGCCTCGATCGGGTCGCCGAGGGTGGTGCCGGTGCCGTGCGCCTCCACCACGTCGACCTGCTCGGGCGCGAGCCGGGCGCTGGCCAGCGCCTGGAGCACGACCCGCTGCTGGGACGGGCCGTTGGGGGCGGTCAGACCGTTGCTCGCGCCGTCCTGATTGACCGCGCTGCCGCGTACGACCGCGAGGACGGGGTGGCCGTTGCGGCGGGCGTCGGAGAGCCGCTCGACGAGCAGAAGGCCGGCCCCCTCGCCCCAGGCGGTGCCGTCGGCGGCGGCCGCGAACGACTTGACCCGGCCGTCCATGGCCAGGCCACGCTGGCGGCTGAAGCCGATGAAGGCGGACGGGGTGGACATGACGGTGGCCCCACCGGCCAGTGCCAGGGTGCACTCGCCCTGCCGCAGCGCCTGGCAGGCCAGGTGCAGCGCGACCAGCGACGACGAGCAGGCGGTGTCGACGGTGACGGCGGGGCCCTCGATGCCGAGCGCGTACGAGATCCGGCCGGACACGACGCTGGCCGCGGTGCCGGTGAGGATGTAGCCCTCGGTGCCGGGCGGCGGCTGCTGGAGCAGCCCCACATAGTCCTGGCCGGTGGTGCTGGCGAACACTCCGACCTGGTGGCCGCGCAGCGTCGAGGGGTCGATGCCGGCGTGCTCGAACGCCTCCCACGACGTCTCCAGCAGCAGCCGCTGCTGGGGGTCCATGGCCAGCGCCTCGCGCGGCGAGATGCCGAAGAACGCGGCGTCGAACTCGGTGGCGGAGTCGACGAAGCCGCCCTCGGCCACGTACGACGTGCCGGGGTGGTCGGGGTCCGGGTGGAACAGCCGGGCCAGGTCCCAGCCGCGGTCGGCGGGGAACGCGGAGTAGGCGTCGCGGCGGGAGTCGACGAGCTCCCACAGTTCCTCGGGCGAGGCCACCCCGCCCGGGAAGCGGCAGGCCATGCCGACGATGGCGATCGGCTCGCGGTTGGCCGCCTCAAGCTCGCCGAGCTTCCTCCGGGTCTGGTGAAGGTCCGCCGTCACCCATTTCAGGTACTCCCGGAGCGTATCTTCAGTCGCCATTGACGCCACCTCTTCGGGTCGGAGAGAAACAGCGACCCAATACCGTCCACGGACGCCACAAGCCGCGAAGATCCAAACCCATTCAGCCGACCACGAATTGCCAGACAAAATGGCGTTTCAGCCCCCCACCAGGTCTTACGCGCCGGACGAAAGGTAATTGTCGCCGGACGGCGGTCACAACCCCTAGCGTGCCCCTACGGGTGCCCCTAGGTGGCGGGGGCCCAGGCTGGGCCGACCCGCCCCGCGACCGGTGTGGCGCACCGCCCTCGCGGGGTGCGGCCGGGCGGGTGCGCGGACCCGCCCGGCCCAGCGTGTCACGACCGTCGACAACGGTCGTACGACACCATTCCTAGATCCCCGGCAAATTGCCGCCGGGGCCACCCAGCTCGCGGTGGATGAAATCGAAGATCTCGGCATCGGTGGCGTCGTCGAGGGTGTGCGTGGCCGATTTCTCCTCGACGGGACCACGGTCGTCGCCCCACCGGGCGACGAACGCCTGCAGCTGCACCAGCAGCTTCTGCCGGGTCAGCCGGTCCGGCGCGTCGGCCGCGAAGACACCGTCGAGCCGTTCCAGCTCGGCGAGCAGCGGGGCCGCCGCGGCGGCGCCGTCCTCCGCGAGCCGGTCGCGCAGGTGCCGGGCGAGGGCCGCCGGCGTGGGGTAGTCGAACACCACGGCGGCGGGCAGTTGGACGCCGGTGGCGGCGCGGAGCCGGTTGCGCAGCTCCACGGCCGTCATCGAGTCGAACCCGACCTCGCGGAACGCCCGGTCGGGCTCCAGCCCCGCGTCCCCGCCGTGGCCGAGCACGGTCGCCGCCAGGCCGCCCACGAGGTCGACGAGGACGCCTTCGCGTTCGGCGGGGCTCAGCGGCCGCAGCCGCTCCCGCAGCGCGGTCGCCGCCTCGTCGTCCGCCGGCTGGCGCTCGTCGTCGGCGGGCATCGCCGCGCCCGCCTCCGGGACCCCCGTCAGCAGCGGGCACGGCCGCATCGACGCGAACGTCGGCACGAACCGGTCCCAGCGCACGTCGGCGACGATCAGCCCCGCCTCCGCCCGCAGCGCCTGACCGAACGCCTCGAGGGCCAGCTCCGGGGGCAGCCCCGGCAGGCCCCGCCGACGCAGCTGCGCCTGCTCGGGCGACTCGGGGTCGTCGCTCCACGGGCCCCACGCCACGGCGGTGGCCGCCAGTCCCCCGTGCCGCCGGTTCGCCGCGAGCGCGTGCAGCAGCGCATCGCCGGCGGACTGGCCGGCCCGGCCGCCCGCGCCCCACACCCCCGTGGTCGAGGTGCACAGCACGAACGCGTCGAGCGGGCGGTGCGCCAGCTCGTCGGCGTACCTGGGGACGTCGCCGACGGTGGCGGCCAGGTCGGCGGCCAGGCCGGCGAGGGTCAGCTCGGCGAGCGGCACCGAGCCGGTCTCGGCCGGGACGTGCACGAGCGCGGTCACCGAGCGTTCCTCGGCGGCGAGCTGCTCCATCAGGTCACCGAGCTTGCCCGTGGCCGGCTCGGCCAGCGGGAGCACCTCGGCGCCGTGGCGTCCCAGCCAGTCGGTGGTGTGCCGGGCGAGGGCGCCGGTCCCGCCGGTGAGCAGGACGGTTCCGTTCGGCCGGTAGCCGTTGCCCGCCGCCGGCAGCCCGGTGTCGCGGACCAGCCGCCGGGTGTGCACGCCGGCCTCCCGGACGGCGAGCTGGTCCTCACCGTCGACGTTGACCAGCGCCCCGACCAGGGCGGCGTACGCCGCCTCGGCCGGGCCCGCCGGTAGGTCGACGACTCCGCCGACGTGCCGGGGGTGTTCCAGCGCGGCGACGAGGCCGAGGCCCCACGTGGTGGCCTGCGCCGGGTGCGCGACCGCTTCCCCGTCGACGGCGACGGCGCCGGTGGTGGCCAGCCACAGCGGTACGGCCGGGCCGGAGCGGCCGGTGTGCGCCTGCACCAGCAGCAGGTTCGCCGCCAGGCCGGTCGGCAGTGCGGTCTGCTCCGGGTGCGGCGCCTCGTCCAATGCCAGCAGGGACAGCAGCGCCGTCGGCTGGTGCGCGGCGGCGAGCCGGTCGAGGTCGGCGGCCAGACCGTCGCGGGTGGCGGTGGCCGGGTCGACGGTCAGCAGGTGCACCGCCGCGGCGCCGGCCGTGAGGGCGGCGAGCACCCGGTCGGTGACCTGGTGCGGCGGGGCCACGACCAGCCACGTGCCCGGGTCGGCGCCGGTCAGCGCCCGGCGTTCCCAGGTGACCCGGTACCGCCAGCCGGCCAGGGTGCCGTCGAGCTGCTGGCGACGCCGCCACGACTCCAGTTCCGGCAGCAGCTCGCGCATCGGCTGGTCCGGGTCGAGGCCGAGGCGGCCCAGGTCGCCGTCGGTGACGGCCCGCCAGAACGCGTCGTCGACCGGGTCGGCGACCGGTGCCGGCGACGTGTCGAGGGTCGGCCAGTAGCGCTGCGGCCGGAACGCGTACGTCGGCAGCTCGGGCAGCAGGCGGGGATCCGGGCGGGGGCCGGCCAGCGCGGCGAGCACCGCCGCCCAGTCGACGTCCCGCCCGGTGCCGTCCACGACGGCCAGCGCGGCGAGCAGGGCGGCCGGCTCGTCGGCGCCGGCGCGCAGCGCCGCCACGGCAGTGCCGTCCTCGTCGCCGGGCAGCAGGCCGGCGGCCATCGCCGTCAGCACCGCCTGCGGTCCGAGCTCCAGGAAGGTGTCCACGCCCGCGTCGCGCAGCGCGGCGATCCCGTCGGCGTACCGGACGGCCTCGCGGACGTGGCGCACCCAGTAGTCGGGCGTACGGATCTCGTCGGGCTCGGCGAGCCGCCCGGTCAGGTTCGACACGATCGGCAGCAGCGGCGCGGCGAACGCCAGTCCGTCGAGGACGGCCCGGAGCTCGGCCAGCATCGGTTCCATCAGCGGGCTGTGGAAGGCGTGGCTGACCCGCAGCCGGCGGGTGCGCACCCCGCGTTCCCGCCAGAGCCGCTCCAGCCCGTCGAGGGAGTCGACGGCCCCGGCGAGCACCACGGCGGTGGGGCCGTTGACGGCGGCGACGCCGACCCGGTCACCCAGCCCGGCCAGGGACTCGACGACGGCCGCCTCGTCGGCGGCGACGGCGAGCATCCCGCCCCCGGCGGGCAGGGCCTGCATGAGCCTTCCCCGGGCGGCCACCAGCGTGGCGGCGTCGGCGAGGGACAGCACGCCGGCGACGTGCGCGGCGGTGATCTCGCCGATGGAGTGCCCGGCGACGTGCCCGGGCACCACCCCGAACGACTCGACCAGCCGGAACAGGGCCACCTCCAGCGCGAACAGCCCCGCCTGGGTGAAGACCGTCTCGTCGAGCAGCGCCGCCTCGGCGCTGCCTTCGGCCGCGAACAGCACCGGCTTCAGCGGCTGCGGCAGCTGGTGGTCCAGGGCCGCGCAGACCTCGTCGAGGGCCGCCGCGAAGACGGGGAACGTGTCGTACAGCTGGCGGCCGGCGCCGGGGCGCTGGGCGCCCTGGCCGGAGAACTGGACGGCGAGGCCGCCGGCGCGTCGCCGGGCGGTGACCACCGCTGGGTGCTCCTCCCCGGCGGCCAGGGCGCGCAGCGCGGCCAGCCGGGTCTCCCGGTCGGCGGCGATCACGGTGGCCCGCCGGCCGAGGTGGGCGCGGCCGTCGGCGAGCGCCCAGGCGACCAGGCAGGCCGGGTCGTCGCCGGTCGCGACGTGGTCAGCCAGCTTCCCGGCCTGCTCGCGCAGGGCGGGCAGATCGGCGGCGGAGACCGGCCACGGCAGGGCCACGGCGCGGTGGTCGCGTCGCGCTTCGCCGTGCCCCGCGGTCACGTCGAACGTTGCGGTGCCGGCGGCGGCGACCGGCGCCGGGGCCTCCTCGATGATCACGTGGGCGTTGGTGCCGCTGATGCCGAACGAGGAGACGCCGGCCCGGCGGGGTCCGTCCGTGGCGGCCCACGGACGTGCTTCGGTGAGCAGCGCCAGCGTGCCGGAGGACCAGTCGACGTGCGGAGTCGGCGCGTCGACGTGCAGGGTCTTCGGCAGCACCTCGTGTTGCAGGGCCAGCACGATCTTCATCAGGCTCGCCGCGCCCGCCGCGGCCTGGGTGTGGCCGATGTTCGACTTCACCGACCCGAGCCACAGCGGCCGCTCGGCGGTTCGGTCCCTGCCGTACGTGGCCAGCAGCGCCTGCGCCTCGATCGGGTCGCCGAGGGTGGTGCCGGTGCCGTGTGCCTCGACGACGTCCACGTCTGCGGGGGTGAGGCCGGCGTTGTCCAGCGCGTGCCGGATGACCCGCTGCTGGGCGGGTCCGTTCGGGGCGGTGAGGCCGTTGCTCGCGCCGTCGGAGTTGACGGCGCTGCCCCGTACGACGGCGAGGATCCGGTTGCCGTCGCGCTGGGCGTCGGAGAGCCGCTGGAGCAGCAGGACGCCGACGCCCTCGCCCCAGCCCGTGCCGTCGGCGGCCTCGGCGAACGCCTTGACCCGCCCGTCGGCCGCGAGGCCGCGCTGCCGGGAGAACTCCAAAAACGCGCCCGGGGTCGACATCACCGTGACGCCGCCGGCGAGGGCGAGGTCGCACTCGCCGCTGCGCAGCGCCTGCGCGGCCAGGTGCAGCGCCACCAGCGACGACGAGCAGGCCGTGTCGACGGTGACCGCCGGGCCGTGCAGCCCGAACGAGTACGCCAGGCGGCCCGAGACCACCGACGCGCCGTTGCCGGTCGCCTGGTAGCCCTCCACCTGCGAGCGGGCGCCCAGCAGCAGCGTGGCGTAGTCCTGCCCGTTGGTGCCCATGAACACGCCGGTGGCGGAGCCGCGTACCCGGTGCGGGTCGATGCCGGCGCGTTCGAAGACCTCCCAGGTGGTGTGCAGCAGCAGCCGCTGCTGCGGGTCCATGGCGAGGGCCTCGCGCGGGTTGATCCCGAAGAACGCGGCGTCGAAGCCGACGACGTCGTGCAGGAAGCCGCCGCTGCGGGTGTAGCTGGTGCCGACCCGCTCCGGGTCGCTGTCGAACAGGCCCTCGAGGTCCCAGCCCCGGTCGGCCGGCATCGGCGTGACCGCGTCCACCCCCTCGGCCAGCAGGCGCCACAGCTCCTGCGGCGACGACACCCCGCCAGGGAAGCGGCAGGCCATGGAGACGATCGCGATCGGCTCGTCGGCCGCCGGCCGGGCAGAGGCCACGCCGCCGGTGACCGGGCCGCCGTCCGCGCCGATGACGATTTCGGTACGCAGGAAGCGGGCCAGTTCCGCCGCGGACGGGTGGTCGAAGACGACTGTCGACGGCAGGGTCAGGCCGGTGACCCGGCCCAGCCGGTCCCGCAGTTGCACGGCGGCGAGGGAGTCGAAGCCCAGTTCCCGGAACGCCCGGCCGGCGGGCACCTGGTCGGTGGTGGGGTGGCCGAGCACGGCCGCCGCCTCCGCGCGGACGAGGTCGACCAGCAGCGCCTCCTGGCCGGTCGCCGGCAGCGTGGCGAGCCGGTTGCGCAGCCCGTCGGTGGCGGCGGCGCTCTCCGGCCGCTGCGGCTCTTCGGCGACGGCGGGGGCGACCCGGTCGAAGAGGTGGCTCGGCCGTGCGGCGGTGAACGCCGTGACGAACCGGGACCAGTCGACGTCCACGATCACCGGGGCCGCCTCGGGGGCGTTCACCCAGCGGCCGAGCGCCGCGACGGCGGCGTCGGGCGCGAGCGGGCTGAACCCGCGGCGGCGCAGGCCGTCGGCGGTCTCCCCGGCGGCCATGCCGTCCTCCGCCCACGGGCCGTACGCCAGCGCGGTGGCGGGCAGGCCCTTCGCCCGGCGGGCTGCGACGAGGGTGTCGAGCAGGGCGTTGCCGGCCGCGTAGCCGGCCTGCCCGCCGCCGCCCCAGACACCGGCGACCGAGGAGAAGACCACGAACGCGTCGAGGTCGCGACCCCGGCAGGCGGCGTCGAGGTGCAGGGCGCCGAGTACCTTGCCGGCCAGGGTGTCCGACAGCTCGCCGTCGGTCACCTCGTACGCCGGGGTGGTGCCGCCGGACGCTCCGGCGGTGTGCACGACGGCGGTCAGCTCCGGCAGGTCCGCCACGAGGGCGTCGACGGCGGCCCGGTCGGTGACGTCGCACGCCACGACCCGCACCGCACCCAACTCGGCCACCAACTCCGCCACACCCGGCGCCCCCGGACCCCGCCGCGAGGCGAGGACCACCTCACCGGCCCCGTTCGCCAGCAACCAGCGGGCCACGTGCCGACCCAACGCTCCTGTACCACCGGTCACCAGCACCGTCCCGGCGGGCCGCCAACCTGACCCGGCGGGCGGCGCGGCCGGCACCAGCCGCCGGCCGAAGATGCCGCTGCGCCGGACGGCCACCTGGTCCAGGGTGCCGTCGGCGAGGACCGCGACGAGCCCGGCGCGGGCGCCGCGGTCGGCGCGGGCGGGCAGGTCGACCAGGCCGCCCCAGCGGTCCGGCTGTTCGAGGGCGACGACCCGGCCCAGGCCCCAGGCCAGGGCCGCCCAGACGTCGTCGACCCGTTCGCCGGCCGTGACGGGCATCGCGGTCCGACTGAGCGCCCACACCCGTCCGGCCAGGCCCGTGTCGGTGAGCGCCCGGACGAGGGTGAGCAGGGCGGCCGTGCCAGCGGGCAACGCCGGCGTGTGCGCCGGGGGCCGGTCCTGGCGGGGCAGGACGCAGAGCACCCCGGCCCAGCCGTCCCCGCTGATCCGGCGCAGCCGCTCGCCCAGGTCGGCGCGGTCGAGGGTGGACGACACGGTGAGCGTGTCCACCCGGGCGCCGGCCTGGGTGAGGGTCTTCGCCACGCCCGCGTCGGCGCCGCTGTCGACGGTGACGATCAGCCACCGCCCGGACAGCCTGGTCTTCGGGTTCGGCCGGACCGGCTCCCACCCGATCCGGTACGACCACCCGTCCAACGCGGTGTCCCGGGACCGGTGACGACGCCAGCGCGAGAGGACCGGCAGGGCCGGGCCGAGCGTGTCCAGGGCGTCGGGGTCGTCGCCGAGTTCGGCGGCGAGGGCGGCCAGGTCGCCACGCTCGACGGCGGTCCAGAACTCGACGTCGCCGCCGTCCGGGGCGGCCCGCTTCTCGGCCGTGCCCTCGGGCCAGTAGCGCTGGTGCTGGAAGGCGTACGTGGGCAGGTCGACGCGGCGTGCGCCGGTGTCGGCGAACCACTGCGCCCAGGTCACCGGCATCCCGTGCACGTGCAACTCGGCCAGGGCGTGCAGCAGCGCGTGCGCCTCCGGACGGTCACGGCGCTGCACAGCCACCGCCAGCACACCGTCGTCATCAGGCAGCACGTCGGCGGTCATCGCGGTCAGGACGCTCTGCGGCCCGACCTCCAGGAACGTGTCCACACCGGCAGCCCGCACAGCGGCGATCCCGTCGGCGAACCGCACCGCCTCACGCACATGCCGCACCCAATACTCCGGCGTGCAGATCTCATCGCCGGCCAGGGCACCCGTCACGTTCGACACCACCGGCAACAACGGCGCAGCAAACGTGAGGCCGTGCAGGACCGCGCGGAACTCGGCCAGCATCGGCTCCATCAACGGACTGTGGAACGCGTGGCTCACCGTCAGGCGGCGAGTGCGCACGCCCCGGTCGCGCCAGTGCCGCTCCACCTCGTCGAGGGCCTCGACGCCACCGGACACCACCACTGCGGTGGGTCCGTTGACCGCAGCGACGCCCACCCGGTCGGCGAGCCCGGCGATCGACTCGACCACCGCAGCCTCGTCGGCCGCCACGGCCAGCATGCCGCCGCCCGTCGGCAGCGCCTGCATCAACCGACCCCGCGCGGCGACGAGCTGACACGCGTCGGCCAGGGACAACACGCCCGCGACATGCGCCGCGGTCACCTCACCGATCGAGTGACCGGCCAGCATGTCCGGCACGACCCCGAACGACTCCACCAGACGGAACAGCGCCACCTCGACCGCGAACAACCCGGCCTGCGTGAACACCGTCTGGTCCAGCAACTCCGCCTCAGCGGAACCCTCCGACGCGAACAGCACGTCCTTGAGCGGACGCGGCAGCAGCGGATCGAGGTGCGCACACACCTCGTCCAGCGCGGCGGCGAACACCGGGAACAGGGCGGACAACTCCCGGCCCATCCCCGCACGCTGCGCACCCTGACCCGAGAACAGCAGCGCCAGCTGGCCGCGCGCGGCGGCAGAACCGGTCACGACAGCCCCCGACGGCTCGCCCGCATCGAGGGCCCGAAGCGCGGTGAGCAGGTCGTTGCCGTCGGCCACCACGGCGACGGCGCGCTGTTCCAGCGCGGGCCGGGTGGTGACGGAGGACCAGGCCACGTCCAGCGGACGCGGGGCCTCGTCGGCGGCCAGCCAGCGCGCCCACCGGCCCGCTTGGCCGGCCAGGGCCGCGTCGGAGCGCGCGGAGAGCAGCACCGGTACGACCGGCGGCACGTCGCGGGCGACGATCTCGCCCTCAATCGTCTCGGCGGGCGGCTGCTCGACGATCACGTGCGCGTTGGTGCCGGAGATCCCGAACGACGACACCGCCGCCCGACGCGGCCGGTCCACCCGCGGCCACGGGGTGGGCTCGGTCGCGAGGGCCACCGCCCCCGCCGACCAGTCGATGTGTGGGGACGGCTCGTCCACGTGCAGGGTCGGCGGGACGACGCCGTGCCGCATCGCCATGACCATCTTGATCACACCGGCGACACCGGCGGCGGCCTGCGTGTGCCCGATGTTCGACTTGACCGAGCCGAGCCACAACGGCTCCCGCCCCTGCCGGTCCTGCCCGTACGTGGCCAGGACGGCCTGCGCCTCGATCGGGTCACCCAGCGTCGTACCCGTGCCGTGCGCCTCCACGGCGTCCACGTCGGCCGCAGTGAGCCGCGCGTTCGCGAGGGCCTGCCGGATCACCCGCTGCTGCGACGGACCGTTCGGCGCCGTCAGCCCGTTCGACGCACCGTCCTGGTTCACGGCCGTGCCCCGCACCACGGCGTAGATCTTCCGGCCCTCGCGCTGGGCGTCGGAGAGCCGCTGCACCAGCAGCACGCCGACGCCCTCGGACCAGCCGGTGCCGTCGGCCGACGCCGCGAACGACTTGCAGCGACCATCCTGCGACAGACCGCGCTGCCGGGAGAACTCGATGAACGTCCCCGGCGTCGCCATCACCGTCACACCACCGGCCAACGCCAGATCACACTCGCCGGAACGCAACGCCTGCGCGGCGAGGTGCAGCGCCACCAGCGACGACGAGCACGCCGTGTCCACGGTGACCGCCGGCCCCTCCAACCCGAAGGTGTAGGCGACCCGACCGGACAGCACGCTGCCGGACGTGCCGGTCCCGACGTAGCCCTCCACCTCGGTCGGCAGGTCCATGAGCCGGGAGGCGTAGTCGTGGTACATGACACCGGCGAACACACCCGTCCGGCTGCCCCGCAACCGCTGCGGATCAAGCCCCGCCGACTCGAACGACTCCCACGACGCCTCCAGCAGCAACCGCTGCTGCGGATCCATCGCCAGGGCCTCACGCGGCGAGATACCGAAGAAACCGGGGTCGAACTCTGCCGCCCCGTACAGGAAACCGCCGTGGCGCGTGTACGACGTACCGCTGCGGTTCGGGTCCGGGTCGAAGAGCGACTCCAGGTCCCAGCCGCGATCCGCCGGGAACTCCCCGATCCCCTCACCGCCGCCGGCCAGCAACTCCCACAGTTCGTCGGGGGATTCCACCCCGCCCGGGTAACGGCAGGCCATGCCCACGATCGCGATCGGCTCGTCGGCGCCGAGGACCGTGCCGGCGACCGGTCCGGCGGTCGACTGACGCACGCCGGCCAACTCCGACCACAGGTGGTCGGCGAGCACGGCCGGGGTCGGATAGTCGAACACCAGCGTCGAGGCCAGCCGCAGCCCGGTGGCCGCGTTCAACCGGTTACGCAGGTCCACCGCCGTCAGCGAGTCGAAGCCCAGCTCCCGGAACGCCCGGTCCGCCGGCACCGACTCCGCACCACCGTGCCCCAACACCTGCGCAACGAGGCCCCGCACCAGCACGTCGACCTGGGCGCGGCCCTCGTCCTCGGTGAGCCCGGCGAGCCGGTCGGCCCAGCCGCCACCGCCCTGCCCCGCCTGGCGGCGGGTGCCGGTCACGCCGATCAGGGTGCGCAGCACGGCCGGCACGGGGCCGCCGGAGGTCGCCGCCCGCAGCGCGGGCACGTCGATCACGGCCGGTACGAGGGCCGGACGGTCGGCACGCAGGGCGGCGTCGAAGAGTTCCAGCCCGACCTCGGCGCTCATCGGCGTCAGACCCGCCCGCGCGGACCGCGCCCGGTCCGCCTCCTCGATCGAGGCGGCCATGCCGGCGGTGTCCCACATGCCCCACGCGAGACTGACGGCCGGCAGACCCAACTGCCGCCGGTGGACCGCAAGCCCGTCGAGGAAGGCGTTGCCCGCCGCGTACGCCGACTGACCGGGCGAGCCGAGCACACCCGCCACCGACGAGAACACCACGAACAGATCCAGATCCAGACCCGCCGTCGCCTCGTGCAGGAACCAACCCGCCGACACCTTCGGCGCCAACACCCCGGCCAGCCGCGCCGCCGTCAGCCCCTCCACGACACCGTCGTCCAGGACGCCGGCGGTGTGCACGACACCCGCCAGCCGACCCTCGGCGATGACCTCGGCAACCAAAGCGCCGACCTGGTCCCGGTCGGTCACGTCACAGGCGGCGATCCGCACGGACGCGCCCAGCGCGGACAGCCGCTCCGACATCTCGCCCGCACCGGCGGCCTCCGGACCGCGCCGCGACACGAGCACCAGCGACCGCACGCCGTGCACCGACACCAGGTGCTCCGCGACCAGCGCCCCGAGCGCACCCGTACCGCCGGTCACCAGCACCGCGCCGTCACCCAGGCTGGGCGTCTGCGCGGCCGTGACGCCGGCCCGGACCAGGCGCGGCGAGTACACCGCGCCCTCGCGGACGGCGAGCTGGCCGCCGGTCATGGCCGGTTCCCGCAGGACGCCGTCCAGCAGGGCAACCAGCGCGGCGTCCAGGTCGCCGTCGACGTCCGCGAGGACCATGCGGCCCGGGTGCTCCGACTGCGCCGAACGCAGCAGACCCCACACCGCCGCGCTCGCCAGGTCGGTCACCCGGTCGCCGTCGCCGATCGACACCGCACCCCGGGTCACGACCACGAGCCGCGAGTCCGCCAGGGCGTCCGCCGCGAGCCAGGACTGCACCGTCGCCAGCACGTCCGAGGTCACTGCCCGGACCGACTCCGGCGCCGCCGCGCCGGGCGCGGGGAACACCGGCAGCAGCAGCGTCCGGGGGACGGACTCCTCCCCCGCGACCGTCGCCACATCGGCGTACGTGGGCATTCCTACCGGTGCCGGCAGCTCCAGGCCGCCGGTCACCAGCGCCCATCCGGAAAGCTCCCCGGCGGGTGCGGTCTGCACGGCCGGCCACCGCAGCTCGAACAGCGACCGCGAGGCCACGCCCGGCGCGGCCGCGCCGGTCAGCTCTCGCAGGACGAGGGAGTCCATCGACACGACCGGCGCGCCCACCTCGTCGTACGCGGCCAGCCGCAGCCCGGAGCCGTCGCGGGTCAGGCGCACCCGCAGCGTCCCCGCGCCTGCGGCGTGGACCTGCACGCCCTCGAAGGCGAACGGCACCCGTGGTCCGCTCGATTCCTCGCCACCGAGCAGCAGCCCGATCGGGTGCAGGGCGGCGTCCAGCAGCGCCGGGTGCACGCCGAATCCGGCGCTCTCCATGGCGGCGGCCTCCGGCAGGGCCACCTCGGCGAACAGTTCGTCGCGGCCGACCCAGGCGCGCTGGAGTCCCTGGAAGACCGGCCCGTACGCCAGGCCGTGCTCCGCCAGCGTCGCGTACCACCCCGCGAGGTCCACCTCCGACGCCGGGGCGGGGGGCCAGGTGATCGTGTCGGGCTCGTCGGCGGTGGACGCCTCCAGCACACCCTCCGCGTGCCGGGTCCAGCCCGCCTCGGGATCGTCGTCGGGGCGGGAGTAGACGGCGACGGGACGCTGCGGCGACTCCGACGTGGACACCCGCACCTGAATGCGTACGCCGCCGGATTCGGGGAGCACCAGCGGGGCGGCCATGGTCAGCTCCCGCAGCCGGGAGAGGCCCACCTCGTCGCCGGCCCGTACGGCCAGCTCGACCAGGGCCGTGCCGGGTACGAGCGTCAGCCCGGAGACCGTGTGGTCGGCCAGCCACGGGTGCGTGGTCAGGGAGAGCCGGCCGGTCAGCACCATCTCGTCGTCGCCGGCCAGGTCCACTGTCGCGCCGAGCAGCGGGTGCCCGGTGCGGCCGAGTCCGGCCCCGGACACGTCGCCCGTACGCGCCCGGCCGGCGGTGGGCCAGTAGCGCTGGTGCTGGAAGGCGTACGTGGGCAGGTCGACCCGCCGCGCGCCGGTCTCGGCGAACCACTGCGTCCAGGTCACCGGCATCCCGTGCACGTGCAGCTCCGCCAGGGCGTGCAGCAGCGCGTGCGCCTCCGGACGGTCCCGGCGCTGCACAGCCACCGCCAGCACACCGTCGTCGTCGGGCAGCACGTCGGCGGTCATGGCGGTCAGGACGCTCTGCGGCCCGATTTCCAGGAAGGTGTCCACACCGGCAGCCCGCAGGGCGGCGATCCCGTCGGCGAACCGCACCGCCTCGCGCACGTGCCGCACCCAGTACTCCGGCGTGCAGATCTCATCGCCGGCCAGGGCCCCGGTCACGTTGGACACGACCGGCAGCAGCGGCGTGGCAAAGGTGAGGCCGTGCAGGACCGCGCGGAACTCGGCCAGCATCGGCTCCATCAGCGGGCTGTGGAACGCGTGGCTCACCGTCAGCCGGCGAGTGCGCACGCCCCGGTCGCGCCAGACCCGCTCCACGTCGTCCAGGGCCTCGACGGCACCGGAGACGACGACGGCGGTGGGCCCGTTGACGGCCGCGATACCGAGACGGTCGGTCATCCCGGCGAGAGACTCCGCCACCGCAGCCTCGTCGGCGGCCACGGCCAGCATGCCGCCGCCCGTGGGCAACGCCTGCATCAACCGACCCCGCGCGGCCACGAGGACGCACGCGTCGGCCAGGGACAACACCCCGGCCACATACGCCGCGGTCACCTCACCGATCGAGTGACCGGCCAGCATGTCGGGCACGATCCCGAACGACTCCACCAGACGGAACAGCGCCACCTCGACCGCGAACAACCCGGCCTGCGTGAACACCGTCTGGTTCAGCAACTCCGCCTCGGCGGACCCCGACGACGCGAACAGCACCTCCCGCAGCGGGCGCGGCAGCAGCGGATCGAGGTGCGCACACACCTCGTCCAGCGCGGCGGCGAACACCGGGAACCCGGCGTACAACTCCCGGCCCATGCCGGCGCGCTGCGCGCCCTGGCCGGAGAAGAGCAGCGCGAGCTGGCCACGCTGGCCGGTGGCGCCGGAGACGACCGTACCGGTGGGGTCGCCGTCGGCGAGGGCGGTCAACGCCGCGACCAGGTCGTCCCGGTCGGCGACGGTGACGACCGCCCGGTGTTCCAGCGCGGGCCGGGTGGTGACGGATGACCAGGCCACGTCCAGCGGACGCGGGGCCTCGTCGGCGGTCAGCCAGCGCGCCCACCGGCCCGCCTGCGCCGACAGCGCGGCGGCGTCGCGGGCCGACAGCAGCACCGGCACGACCGGCGGCACGTCGCGGGCGACGATCTCACCCTCGATCGTCTCAGCCGGCGACTGCTCGATGATCACATGCGCGTTCGTGCCGGAGATCCCGAACGACGACACCGCCGCCCGACGCGGCCGGTCCACCGCCGGCCACGGGGTGGGCTCGGTGGCCAGGGCCACCGCTCCCGCCGACCAGTCGACATGCGGCGACGCCTCGTCCACATGCAACGTCGCCGGCACCAGACCGTGCCGCATCGCCATGACCATCTTGATCACACCAGCCACACCGGCCGCGGCCTGCGCGTGCCCGATGTTCGACTTCACCGACCCGAGCAGCAGCGGCCGATCCTGCGGACGCTCCTGCCCGTACGTCGCCAGCAGAGCCTGCGCCTCGATCGGGTCACCCAGCGTCGTGCCCGTACCGTGCGCCTCCACCACATCCACCTCGGCGGTGGTGAGCCGCGCGTTCGCGAGGGCCTGCCGGATCACCCGCTGCTGCGACGGACCGTTCGGCGCGGTCAGCCCGTTCGACGCACCGTCCTGGTTCACGGCCGTGCCCCGCACCACCGCCAGCACGCGGTGCCCGTTGCGCCGCGCGTCCGACAGCCGCTCCACGAGCAGCACGCCGACGCCCTCGGACCAGCCGGTGCCGTCGGCGGACGCCGCGAACGACTTGCAGCGACCATCCTGCGACAGCCCGCGCTGACGGGAGAACTCGATGAACGTCCCCGGCGTCGCCATCACCGTCACACCACCGGCCAACGCCAGATCACACTCGCCGGAACGCAGCGCCTGCGCGGCGAGATGCAGCGCCACCAGCGACGACGAGCACGCGGTGTCGACGGTGACCGCCGGCCCCTCCAACCCGAAGGTGTAGGCGACCCGACCGGACAGCACGCTGCCCGACGTGCCCGTGCCGACGAAGCCCTCGGCGTCCGGCGGCAGGTCCATCAGGCGGGAGGCGTAGTCGTGGTACATGACACCGGCGAACACACCCGTCCGGCTGCCCCGCAACCGCTGCGGATCAAGCCCCGCCGACTCGAACGACTCCCACGACGCCTCCAACAGCAACCGCTGCTGCGGATCCATCGCCAGGGCCTCACGCGGCGAGATACCGAAGAAGCCCGGGTCGAACTCCGCCGCCCCGTACAGGAAACCACCATGGCGCGTGTACGACGTACCGCTGTGCTCCGGGTCCGGGTCGAACAGGCTCTCCAGGTCCCAGCCGCGATCGGTGGGGAACTCCGAGATCCCGTCGCCGCCGCCGGCCAGCAACGCCCACATCTGGTCGGGACTGTCGACGCCACCGGGGTAGCGGCAGGCCATGCCCACGATCGCGATCGGCTCGTCGGTGCCGGCGGTGAGCACCGCCGTCTGGCGGGCGGTGATCTGCCCGGAGACCTGCTCGTGCAGGTGGTCGGCGAGCACGGCCGGGGTCGGATAGTCGAACACCAGCGTCGAGGCCAGCCGCAGCCCCGTGGCCGCGTTCAACCGGTTACGCAGGTCCACCGCCGTCAGCGAGTCGAAGCCCAGCTCCCGGAACGCCCGGTCCGCCGGCACCGACTCCGCACCACCGTGCCCCAACACCTGCGCGACCAGACCGCGCACCAGCACGTCGATCTGGGCGCGTGCCTCGTCGGGCGCCAGGCCCGCGAGCTGGTTGGCCCAGTCGCCGCTCCGCGCGGCCCGTCGCCGGGCCGCCGTCGACCCGATCAGGGTACGCAGCACGGCCGGCGCCGGGCCGGCGCCGAGCGCTGCGCGCATCGCCGGTACGTCGATCACAGCCGGCACCAACGCCGGCCGCTCCGCCACCAGGGCGGCGTCGAACAGCTCCAACCCGATCTCGGCGCTCATCGGCGTCAGACCCGCCCGCGCGGACCGCGCCCGGTCCGCCTCGTCGATCGAGGCGGCCATGCCTGCCGTGTCCCACATCCCCCACGCCAGACTCACCGCAGGCAACCCGAGCTGCCGCCGGTGGACCGCAAGCCCGTCGAGGAAGGCGTTGCCCGCCGCATACGCCGACTGACCCGGCGAACCCAACACACCAGCAACCGACGAGAACACCACGAACAAGTCGAGACCCAGCGACGCCGTCGCCTCATGCAGGAACCAACCCGCCGACACCTTCGGCGCCAACACCCCCGCCAGCCGCTCGGCGGTCAGCCCCTCGACCACGCCGTCGTCCAGGACACCGGCGGTGTGCACCACACCCGCCAGCCGACCCCCGGCAACGACCTCCGCCACCAGACCGAACACCTGGTCCCGGTCCGTCACGTCACAGGCAACGACCCGCACCGACGCACCCAGCGCCGACAGCCGCTCCGACAGCTCGCCCGCACCGGCGGCTTCCGGACCGCGCCGCGACACCAGCACCAGCGACCGCACACCATGCGCCGACACCAGATGCTCCGCGACCAGCGCCCCGAGCGCACCCGTACCGCCGGTCACCAGCACCGCACCGTCACCCACAACCGGCGTCTCCACCGACACCGCAGCGACCGCACGCACCAGGCGCGGCACGAACACCTCACCCGCACGCACCGCGACCTGACCACCGAACGCCACCGGCTCGTCGGCCACTGTGGTCAGCACACCCAGCAGCCCGGCGTCCACGTCGACGTCGACGTCCGCCAGCACGATGCGACCCGGGTGCTCCGACTGCGCCGACCGCAGCAGACCCCACACCGCCGCACCGGCCAGGTCGGACACCCCGTCGTCCGCCGCCACCGACACCGCGCCCCGGGTCACCACCACCAGCCGCGACTCCGCCAGCGCGTCCGCCGCCAGCCAGGACCGCACGGTCGCCAGCACGGCTGTGGTCGCCGCGCGTACCGCGTCGGGGACCGCGCTCTCCGCCGCGTCGAGCGGCAGCAGCAGCGCCTTCGGTGCGATCGTCCGGCCGGCGTCGACGGCCGCGACGAGCGCCTCGACGTCGCCGTACGCCGGCAGGTCGGCGGTTGCCGGCGAGCCGACCAGCGCCCAGCCGGAGAGGTCTCCGGCGGCGGCGATCTCGTCGGCCTGCCAGGTGAGTTCGAACATCGCGCGGGCCGCCGCGCCTGCCGCGGTCACGCCGGTCAGCTCGCGCAGGGCGAGGGAGTCGACCGAGACCACTGCCGCGCCCGACTCGTCGCACGCGACCAGACGCACCGCCGAGCCCGTACGCGACAGCCGGACCCGCAGCACCCGCGCGCCCGAGGCATACACCTGCACACCCTCGAACGCGAACGGCACCCGCGGCCCACCCGGACCCTCCGCACCCACCAGCAGCCCGACCGGATGCAGCGCCGCATCCAGCAGCGCCGGGTGCACACCGAAGCGCGCCGCCTCCGTCGCCACCTCATCCGGCAACGCCACCTCGGCGAACACCTCGTCGCCGCCCGTCCACACCCGGCGCAGCCCCCGGAACACCGGCCCGTACGCCAGGCCACGCTCCGCAAGCACCGGATACCAGCCCGCCACGTCCACCTCGGACGCACCGACCGGCGGCCACTCCCCCACGCCCGGCTCGTCGGCCGACGCCGGCTCCAGCACGCCCTCCGCATGCCGCACCCAGTCAGCCTCCGGATCACCCTCGGACTGCGAGTGCACCGCCACGACCCGGGTGCCGGTCTCGTCGGCCGCGCCGACGCGTACCTGCACTCGCACCGCGCCGGACTCCGGCAGCACCAGCGGCGCGGCCACGGTCAGCTCCCGCACCCGCGACGCGCCCACCTCGTCACCCGCCCGCACGGCCAGTTCCACCAGCGCGGTGCCCGGCACCACCACGGCGCCGGAGACGATGTGGTCGGCGAGCCACGCGTGCGTCGACGTCGACAGGCGGCCGGTCAGCACCACCATGTCCTCGCCGGCCACGGAGACCGCCGCGCCGAGCAGCGGGTGCCCGGCGACGCCGAGGCCCGCCCCGGACACGTCGGCGGTACGCGTCTGGCCCGCGCCGAGCCAGTACCGCTGGTGCTGGAAGGCGTACGTGGGCAGGTCGACCCGGGCGGCGCCGGCGTCGGTGAACCACTGCGTCCAGGTCACCGGGACACCGTGGACGTGCAGGTCGGCGAGGGCGTGCAGCAGTGCCTGCGGGGCGGGCCGGTCCCGACGCTGGACGGCCACCGCCAGCGCGTCATCGGCGAGCAGGTCGGCGTTCATGGCGGTCAGGACGCTCTGCGGGCCGATCTCCAGGAAGGTGTCGACCCCGGTGGCCCGCAGGGCGGCGATGCCGTCGGCGTAGCGGACGGCCTCCCGCACGTGCCGCACCCAGTACTCGGCGCGGGTGATCTCCTGCGGGTCGGCGAGCGCGCCGGTCAGGTTCGACACCACCGGCAGCAGCGGCGCCCGGAACGCCAGCCCCGCCAGGACGGCGCGGAACTCGTCGAGCATCGGCTCCATCAGCGGGCTGTGGAACGCGTGGCTGACGGTGAGCCGGCGGGTCCGCACCCCCCGGTCGCGCCAAACCCGCTCCACCTCGTCCAGGGCCTCGACGGCACCGGAGACGACGACGGCGGTGGGCCCGTTGACGGCCGCGATACCGAGACGGTCGGTCAGCCCGACGAGCGACTCCGCCACCGCAGCCTCGTCGGCGGCCACCGCCAGCATCCCGCCACCGGCCGGCAACGCCTGCATCAACCGACCCCGCGCGGCCACGAGAACGCACGCGTCGGCCAGGGACAACACCCCGGCCACATGCGCAGCCGTCACCTCACCGATCGAGTGACCAGCCAGCATGTCCGGCACGATCCCGAACGACTCCACCAGACGGAACAACGCCACCTCGACCGCGAACAACCCGGCCTGCGTGAACACCGTCTGGTCCAGCAGCCCCGCCTCAGCGGACCCCGACGACGCGAACAGCACCTCCCGCAACGGACGCGGCAGCAACGGATCCAGCTGCGCACACACCTCGTCCAACGCGACGGCGAACACCGGGAACAGGGCGGACAGCTCCCGGCCCATCCCCGCACGCTGCGCACCCTGGCCGGAGAAGAGCACGGCCAGCTGCGTACGCGTCGTGCCGGTCCCCGTTGCCACGGCGGCGGCCGGCTCACCGGCGGCGAGCGCCCGCAGCCCGGCCAGCAGTTCGTCCCGGCCCGTCGCGGTGACCACCGCACGGTGCTCCAGCACGGCCCGGCTGACTGTCGACGACCAGCCGACGTCGGCGGGGCGCAGTTTCTCGTCGTCGGCGATCCAGCGGGCCCAGCGGTCGGCCTGCGCCGCGACGGCGGCCTCGGAGCGGGCCGAGAGCAGCACGGGGGTCGGCAGCGACCCGGCGGCGGGCGTCGGCGCGTGCTCGCCCCGGGTGGGCTCCGCTTCGGCGGGGGGCTGCTCGATGATCACGTGCGCGTTGGTGCCGCTGACGCCGAACGACGAGATCGCGGCGCGACGGGGCCGACCCGCCGCGGGCCAGTCGCGGGCCTCGGTGAGCAGGGAGACCGCCCCGGCGCTCCACTCGATGTGCGGGGACGGCTCGTCGACGTGCAGCGTCGACGGCAGCACCCCGTGCCGCATCGCCATGATCATCTTGATGATGCCGGCCGCCCCGGCGGCGGCCTGGGTGTGGCCGATGTTCGACTTGATCGAGCCCAGCCACAGCGGCCGGTCGGCGGGCCGGTCCTGCCCGTACGTCGCCAGCAGGGCCTGCGCCTCGATCGGGTCACCCAGGGTCGTGCCGGTGCCGTGCGCCTCGACGGCGTCCACGTCGGCCGTGGTGAGCCGGGCGTTCGCCAGGGCCTGCCGGATCACCCGCTGCTGCGACGGGCCGTTGGGGGCCGTCAGCCCGTTCGACGCACCGTCCTGGTTCACGGCGCTGCCCCGTACCACCGCCAGGATCCGCCGGCCCTCCCGCTGCGCGTCGGAGAGTCGTTGCACAAGCAGCACGCCCACACCCTCGGACCAGCCCGTACCGTCCGCCGACGCCGCAAAGGACTTGCAGCGACCGTCCTGCGACAGGCCCCGCTGGCGGGAGAACTCGATGAACGTGCCCGGCGTCGCCATCACCGTCGCGCCACCGGCGAGCGCGAGGTCGCACTCGCCGCCGCGCAGTGCCTGCACCGCGAGGTGCAGCGCCACCAGCGACGACGAGCACGCCGTGTCGACAGTGACGGCCGGGCCTTCGAGGCCGAAGGTGTACGCGACCCGGCCGGACAGCACGCTGCCGGAGGTGCCGGTGCCGAGGTAGCCGCCCACGCCCTCGGGCAGGTCCTGCACGCCGGAGGCGTAGTCGTGGTACATGAGCCCGGCGAAGACGCCGGTCCGGCTGCCACGTAGCCGCGACGGGTCGAGGCCGGCCGACTCGAACGTCTCCCAGGACGCCTCCAGCAGCAGTCGCTGCTGCGGGTCCATGGCGATCGCCTCGCGCGGCGAGATGCCGAAGAAGTCCGGGTCGAACTCGGCGGCCCCGTACAGGAAGCCACCGTGGCGGGTGTACGACGTCCCGGGGTTGTCCGGGTCGGGGTGGAAGAGCCGGTCGAGGTCCCAGCCCCGGTCGGTGGGGAACTCGCCGATACCGTCGGCGCCGGCGGCGACCAGGTCCCACAGCTGCTGCGGGTTCGTCACGCCGCCCGGGTAGCGGCAGGCCATGCCCACGATGGCGATCGGCTCGTCGACGTTTGTCGCCCGCACGGCCCGCTGCTGCTCGGCGACCTGGCCGGACAGCTGCTCGTACAGGTGCTCCGACAGGGCAGCGGGGGTCGGGTAGTCGAAGACGAGCGTCGACGTGAGCCGCAGTCCGCTCGCGCTGTTGATCCGGTTGCGCAGCTCGACGGCGGTCAGCGAGTCGAAGCCCAGTTCCCGGAACGCCCGGTCCGCCGGCACCGCATCGGCGCCGCCGTGGCCGAGCACCTGCGCGATCATCCCGCGCACCAGCAGGGCCACCTGCGTACGCGCCTCCTGCGGGTCGAGGCCGGCCAGCCGGTCGGCCCACGCGCCGGTGCCGGAGCGGCGACGCTTCGCGGCCGGTCCCACCAGGCCCCGCAGCATCACCGGCACCCGGCCGGCGGCGGTCCGTGCCCGCATGGCGGGCAGGTCGACAACGGCCGGCACCAGCGCCGCGCCGCCGTGGGTCAGGGCGGCGTCCCACAGCCCGAGCCCGACCGGGGCGGTCATCGGGACCAGACCGGCCCGGGTCACCCGCGCCCGGTCGGTGTCGTTGATCGACGCGGCCATGCCGTCGGTGTCCCACATGCCCCACGCGAGGCTGACGGCGGGCAGCCCGCGCTGCGCCCGCAGCACGGCGAGGGCGTCCAGGAAGGCGTTGCCGGCCGCGTACGCGGCCTGGCCGGGAGAGCCGAGCACCCCGGCGACGGAGGAGAAGAGCACGAACAGGTCGAGGTCCAGCTCGGCGGTCGCCTCGTGCAGCCACCAGCCCGCCGTGACCTTCGGGGCCAGCACGTCCGCCAGCCGGTCGGCGGTGATCCCGCTGACGATGCCGTCGTCGAGGACGCCGGCGGTGTGGACCACCCCGGCCAGGCGGTCGTCGGCAGTGATGGACCGGACCAGCTCGCCGACGCGCTCACGGTCGGTCACGTCCGTGGCGACCACGCGGGCGGTCGCGCCCAGCGCGGCCAGCCGCCGCACCAGCTCGTCGGCTCCGGGGGCCCCCGGGCCCTGCCGGGACGCCAGCACCAGCGAACGCACGCCGTAGGCGGTGACGAGGTGTTCGGACACCAGGGCGCCCAGCGATCCGGTGCCGCCGGTGACGAGGACGGTTCCCCCGCCGAGGGTCGCCGGGGTCCGCGCGGCGCCCGTGGCGCGGACCAGCCGCGGCAGGTACGCCGTACCCGAACGCACCGCGACCTGCCCGCCGAGGTCGGGGTCGTCGGCGGCTGCGGCGAGCAGGGCCAGCAGGTCGGCGTCCAGGTCGGCGCCGGGTTCCAGGTCGGCCAGCACGAGCCGGCCGGGGTGCTCCGACTGGGCCGAGCGCAGCAGGCCCCAGACCGCCGCCCCCGCCAGGTCGCTGACGCGGTCGTCGGCGCCGGTGGTCACGGCGCCGCGGGTCACGACGACCAGCCGCGAGTCCGCCAGCGGCTCGGCCGCCAGCCACGCCTGCACCGCGCCGAGGACGTCCGTCGTGGCGGAGCGCACCGCGTCGGGCACGTCCGTCCCGGAGGTCGCCGGGGTGACGGGTAGCAGCAGCGCCGCCGGGGCGGTGCCGTCCGTCGCCGCCGTGGTCAGAGCGGCGACGTCGGCGTACGCCGGGAGCTGCGGCGCGCCGTCGAGCGGGCGGTCACCGAGCACGGCCCAGCCGTACGCGCCGTCGGGCGCGGCGATCTGCTCGGGCTGCCAGGAGACCTCGAACAGGGATCGGTACGCCTCGTCCGGCGCGGCCGCCAGGCCGGTCATCTCGCGCAGTGCCAGCGAGTCCACCGACACCACGGGCACGCCCGTCTCGTCGGCGGCGACCAGCCGCACCGAGTTGCCGGAGGCGGTGAGGCGGACCCGGAGCGTCCGGGCGCCGACGGCGTGGACCTGCACACCCTCGAACGCGAACGGCACCCGGGGACCGCCGCCCGACTGGTCGGCGGGCAGCAGCCCGACGGGGTGCAGGGCGGCGTCCAGCAACGCCGGGTGCACCCCGAAGCCCGCCGGGTCACCGGTGACCTCGTCGGGGAGGGCGACCTCGGCGAACACCTCGCCGTCGGCGGTCCACGCCCGGCGCAGGCCCCGGAAGACCGGCCCGTACGCGAGCCCGTGCTCGGCGACCGTCGCGTACCAGCCGGTGACGTCCACCTCGGACGCGCCGGGTGGCGGCCAGGCGCCCGGGGTGGGCTCGTCGGCAGTGGGGACGCTGACGAGCCCGTCGGCGTGCCGGGTCCAGCCCGACTCGGAGTCGTCCTCGGGCTGGGAGTGCACGGTCACCGAGCGACTGCCGGTCCCGTCGACGGGACCGACCCGGACCTGGACCCGTACCCCGCCGCCGGTGGCGGGCAGCACGAGCGGGGCGAGCACTGTCAGCTCGCGGACGCGGGACGCGCCGACCTCGTCGCCCGCCCGGACGACGAGGTCCACCAGCGCGGTGCCCGGCACCACCACGGCGCCGGAGACGATGTGGTCGGCGAGCCACGGGTGCGTCGGCACCGACAGCCGGCCGGTCAGCACCACCATGTCCTCGCCGGCGACCGACACCGCCGCGCCGAGCAGCGGGTGCCGCGCCACGCCGAGGCCGGCCCCGGAGACGTCGGCGGACTGGCCGGTGGGCGGCAGCCAGTACCGCTCCCGCTGGAAGGCGTACGTGGGCAGGTCCACCCGCCGCGCGCCGCTCTCGGCGAACCACTGCGTCCAGGTCACCGGCATCCCGTGCACGTGCAGCTCCGCCAGGGCGTGCAGCAACGCCTGCGCCTCCGAACGGTCACGGCGCTGCACCGCGACGGCCAGCACGGCCTCGTCGTCAGGCAGCACGTCGGCGGTCATCGCGGTCAGGACGCTCTGCGGCCCGACCTCCAGGAACGTGTCCACCCCGGCAGCCCGCAGAGCGGCGATCCCGTCGGCGTAGCGCACCGCCTCGCGCACATGCCGCACCCAATAGTCGGCCGTGCGGATCTCGTCGCCGGCCAGGGCACCGGTCACGTTCGACACCACCGGCAACAACGGCGTAGCAAACGTGAGGCCGTGCAGGACCGCGCGGAACTCGTCGAGCATCGGCTCCATCAGCGGACTGTGGAACGCGTGACTCACCACCAGCCGGCGAGTGCGCACGCCCCGATCCCGCCAGACCCGCTCCACCTCGTCCAGGGCCTCGACGGCACCGGAGACGACGACGGCGGCAGGCCCGTTGACGGCCGCGACACCGACCCGGCCGGTCATCCCGACGAGCGACTCCGCCACCGCAGCCTCATCGGCGGCCACCGCCAGCATCCCGCCACCGGTCGGCAGCGCCTGCATCAACCGACCCCGCGCGGCGACGAGCTGACACGCGTCGGCCAGGGACAACACGCCCGCGACATGCGCCGCGGTCACCTCACCGATCGAGTGACCGGCCAGCATGTCCGGCACGACCCCGAACGACTCCACCAGGCGGAACAACGCCACCTCGACCGCGAACAACCCGGCCTGCGTGAACACAGTCTGGTCCAGCAACCCCGCCTCGGCGGAACCCGCCTCAGCGAACAGCACCTCCTTGAGCGGACGCGGCAACAACGGATCCAGGTGCCCGCACACCTCGTCCAACGCGGCGGCGAACACCGGGAACAGGGCAGACAACTCCCGCCCCATCCCCGCACGCTGCGCACCCTGACCCGAGAACAACAGCGCCAACTGGCCGCGCTGGCCGCCCGGGCCGGTGAGCACGCCGGCCGAGACCTCGCCCGCCGACACGGCTTCGAGGCCCGCCAGCAGTTCGTCCCGGCTCGCCCCGCACACGACGGCCCGGTGCTCCAGTACGGAACGCGACGCCACCGACGACCACGCCACGTCGAGCGGGCGCGGGGCCCCGGTGCCGCCGAGCCACTGCGCCCAGCGGCCGGCCTGCGCCGACAGCCCGGCCGCGTCGCGGGCCGACAGCAGCAGCGGCAGCACCACCGGCACCCGGGACGGCTCGTCACCGGTGACCGGCTCGTCGCCGTCGGCCGGCTCGTCCGCGTCGGTCGGCGTGGGCGGCTGCTCCAGGATCAGGTGCACGTTCGTACCGCTGATGCCGAACGACGACACGGCGGCCCGGCGGGGCCGGTCCACCGCCGGCCAGGGGCGCGCCTCGGTGAGCAGGGAGACCGCGCCGGCGGACCAGTCCACGTGGGGGGTCGGCTCGTCGAGGTGCAGGGTCCGTGGGAGCAGGCCGTACCGCATCGCCTGGACCATTTTGATCATGCCGGCGACGCCGGCGGCGGCCTGGCTGTGGCCGATGTTCGACTTGATCGAGCCGAGCAGCAGCGGCCGGTCGGCGGGGCGGCCCTGGCCGTACGTGGCCAGCAGGGCCTGCGCCTCGATCGGGTCGCCGAGGACGGTGCCGGTGCCGTGCGCCTCGACGGCGTCCACGTCGGCCGTGGTCAGCCGCGCGTTCGCGAGGGCCTGCCGGATCACCCGCTGCTGGGCCGGCCCGTTGGGGGCGGTGAGACCGTTGGACGCGCCGTCCTGGTTGACGGCGCTGCCGGCGAGCACGGCGAGCACCTGGCGGCCCTGCCGCCGGGCGTCGGAGAGGCGCTGGACGAGCAGCACGCCGACGCCCTCCGACCAGCCGGTGCCGTCGGCGTCGGCGGCGAAGGACTTGCAGCGCCCGTCCGGGGCGAGGCCGCCCTGGCGGGAGAACTCGACGAAGGCGCCGGGCGTCACCATGACGGTGACGCCGCCTGCCAGCGCCATGTCGCATTCGCCGCCGCGCAGCGCCTGGGCGGCCAGGTGCACAGCCACCAGCGAAGACGAGCAGGCGGTGTCGACCGTCACCGCCGGGCCCTCCAGCCCGAAGGTGTACGACACCCGGCCCGAGATGACGCTGTGCGCGCCGCCGGTGAGCTGGTAGCCGGCCAGCTCGGCCGGGGTGTCGGTGGTGCCGTAGCCCGACGGGGAGGCGCCCACGAAGACGCCGGTACGGCTGCCGCGCAGCTCCTCCGGGTCGATGCCGGCCTGCTCCATGGCCTCCCAGGACGCCTCCAGCAGCAGCCGCTGCTGCGGGTCCATGGCGACGGCCTCGCGCGGCGAGATGCCGAAGAAGCCCGGGTCGAATGTGGTGGCGCCGTCGACGAAGCCGCCCTCGCGGGTGTGTGAGACGGGTTGCCCGTCGGCGTCGACGGCCAGCAGCCGGCCCATGTCCCAGTGGCGGTCGTCGGGGAAGCCGCTGATGCCGTCGCGCCCGGTGGCGACCAGCTCCCACAGGTCGTCCGGGTTGGCCACGCCGCCCGGGTAGCGGCAGCTCATGCCGACGATGACGATCGGGTCGTCGTCGACCGGCCCGGCGGGGCCCCAGGCGGTGACGGTCTCGACCTCGTGCAGGCGCAGCGTCGCCGACAGGTGGTCGGCGAGGGCGGCCGGGTTCGGGTAGTCGAAGACCAGGGTGGTGGGCAGGGTGAGGCCGGTGGCGGCGCCGAGCCGGTTGCGCAGCTCGACGGCGGTCAGCGAGTCGAAGCCGAGTTCCTTGAACGCCCGGTTGGCCTTGACCAGTTCGGTGCCGGAGTGGCCGAGCACGGCGGCGGTGTGCGTGCGTACGAGCTCGGTCAGGTGGCGGTCCTGCTCGGCGCGGGGCAGCGTCAGCAGGTGCTGCCGCAGCCCGCCGCCGACGGTCCCCTCCGGTTCCGCGTCGACCACGCGCAGAGCGTCGCGCGCCTCGGCGATGTCGTCGAGCAGGGGGCGGGCGCGGGCGGCGGCGAACGCCGGGGTGAACAGGGACCAGTCGACGTCCGCCACGGTCACCGCCGGCCCGGCCCGGCCGACGGCGCTGCGCAGCGCGTACACGGCCTGGGCCGGCGACATGGGGCTGAGGCCACGGCGGGCCAGCAGTTCCTGCCCCTCGCCGCTGGCCATGCCGCCGTCGGCCCAGGGGCCCCACGCCACCGCGGTGGCGGTCAGGCCGCGGGCGCGGCGCCGCTCGGCGAGGGCGTCGAGGAAGGCGTTGCCGGCGGCGTACGCGGCCTGGCCGCCGCTGCCCCAGATGCCGGCGATGGAGGAGAACAGCACGAACGCGTCGAGCGGTCGGTCGCCCAGCAGCTCGTCCAGGTGCACGGCGCCGGCGATCTTGCCGTCGAGCACCCCGGCCAGGCCGGCGAGGTCGGTGTCGACGAGCAAGTTCAGCTGGCCCACCCCGGCGGCGTGCACCACCGCGGTCAGGGGCGCCGGGTCGGCGTCGACGTCGCGCAGCAGCGCCTCGACGCGGGCGCGGTCGGCCATGTCGGCGGCGACCAGGCTCACCCGGGCGCCGAGCGCGGTCAGTTCGTCGCGCAGCTCGGCCGCCCCGGGGGCGTGCTCGCCGCGGCGGCTGGTCAGCACGAGGTGCTCGGCGCCGTTGGCCGCCGCCCAGCGGGCCACGTGCGCGCCGAGCGCCCCGGTGCCGCCGGTGACGAGGACGGTGCCGGACGGCTGCCAGCGGTCGACGGTGCCGACGGCCGCCGGCGTGGCGCGCACCAGGCGCCGCACGAAGACGCCGGAGGGCCGCACGGCAACCTGGTCCTCGTGGCCGCCCCCGGTCAGGACGCCCACCGCGTGGTCCCAGTCGCCGCGCCCGGGCGCGTCCGGCAGGTCGACCAGGCCGCCCCAGAGCTGCGGGTGTTCCAGCCCGGCGACCCGGGCCAGGCCCCACAGCCCGCCCTGGGCGACGCTGCGCACCGGGTCGGTGTCGCCGGTGCCGACAGCGCCCCGCGTGAGCATCCACAGTGGTGTCGCGACGTCGGCGGCGTGCAGGGCCTGCACCAGCGTCATCGTGGCGGCCGTGCCGAGCGGCACCGCCGGCTGGCCGGGGTGGGGTCGCTCCAGCAGGCCCAGCAGGGAGACGATCCCGGTGAACGGGGTGTCCCCCGCGGCGCCGGCCAGCCGCGACGTCACCTGGTCGCGCTCGGCGAGCGGGTCCACCGCCAGCCGGGACACCTCGCCGCCGGCGGCGCTCAGCGCCCCCGCGAGCGCCCCGGCCCACTCGGTCGTGGCGGCGTCGTCGGCGGGCTCCACGAGCAGCCAGCGTCCCGGCGGGGTGAGCGGTGCGGGGACGGTGGTCCGCTTCCACACCACCCGGTACGACCAGCTGTCGACTACGGCGTCCCGCAGCCGCGCCTTGCGCCAGGACGACAGGACCGGCAGGGCCGGGGCCAGGACGCCCGCCCCGTCGGTGCCGAACTGCGCGGCGAGGGCCGCCACGTCGGAGCGCTCGACGGCCGACCAGAACTCGACGTCCACCACGTCCGGGCTGACCGGGCCGGTGGCCGAGGCCGGCATCTGCTCGGGCCAGTAGCGCTGCCGCTGGAACGCGTACGTGGGCAGGGCGACCGGGGTCGCTCCGGCGCCGGCGTAGAGGGCCGCCCAGTCGACGGGTACCCCGTTGACGTGCAGCTCGGAGAGGCCGGCGAGCAGGGCCCGCGCCTCGGGGCGGTCGGCGCGCTGCGCGGCGACGGCCAGCACCCCGTCGTCGGCGGGCAGGATGTCGCCGACCATCGCGGTCAGGACGCTGCGCGGGCCGATCTCCAGGAACGTGTCCACCCCGGCGGCGCGCAGCGCGGCGACCCCGTCGGCGAAACGCACAGCCTCCCGCACGTGCCGCACCCAGTAGTCGGGACTACGGATCTCGTCGACGTCAGCCGGCGCACCGGTCACGTTCGATACGACCGGCAACGCCGGCGCCTCGAACGTCAACCCCTCCAGGACCACCCGGAACTCGTCCAGCATCGGCTCCATCAACGGGCTGTGGAACGCATGACTCACCGACAACCGGCGCGTACGCACACCCCGCCCACGCCAGACCCGCTCCACCTCGTCGAGCGCCTCCACCGCACCGGAGACCACCACCGACGTCGGCCCGTTGACAGCCGCGACCCCCACACCGGTCAAGCCGTCCAGCGTCGCCAGCACATCGGCCTCGGCCGCCGCGACGGCCACCATCCCACCACCGGCCGGCAACGCCTGCATCAACCGGCCCCGCGCCGCCACCAACACACACGCATCCGCCAGCGACAACACCCCCGCCACATGCGCGGCCGTGACCTCGCCGATCGAGTGACCGCCGACCAGGTCGGGGGCGACGCCGAACGACTCCACCAGGCGGAACAACGCCACCTCGACCGCGAACAGACCCGCCTGCGTGAACACCGTCCGGTCCAGCAGCTCCGCCTCGGCGGAACCCTCGGGTGCGAACAGCACCTCCTTGAGTGGGCGCGGCAACAGCGCGTCGAGCTGTGCGCACACCTCGTCCAGCGCGGCGGCGAAGACCGGGAACTCCGCGTACAACTCCCGGCCCATGCCGGCACGCTGCGCGCCCTGACCGGAGAAGAGCACCGCGAGCGGACCCCGGTCGGCGGCCTGCCCGGCGACCAGCGCGCCGGACGGCTGGCCGGCGGCGAGGGCGCGCAGCCCGGCCAGCAGCTCCTCGCGGTCGGTGGCGGTGAGCACCGCGCGGTGCTCCAGCGCGGAGCGTGACACGACCGACGACCAGCCGACGTCCACGGTGCGCAGGGCCTCGTCGTCCTCCAGCCACCGGGCCCAGCGACCCGCCTGCGCGCTGAGCGCTGCCTCGGAGCGGGCGGAGAGCAGCACGGGCACCGCCGGCAGGGCGACGGTCGGGGCCGGCCCGGTGTCGGCGGGGTCGGCGGGGTCCGGGGCGGGCGGTTCCTCGATGATGGTGTGCGCGTTCGTGCCGGAGATCCCGAACGACGACACGGCCGCCCGGCGGGGACGGTCGGTCGCGGGCCACGGCGTCGCCTCGGTCACCAGCGACACCTCGCCGGCCGACCAGTCCACCTTCGGCGTCGGCTCGTCGACGTGCAGGGTGGACGGCACGAGCCCGTGCCGCATCGCCATCACCATCTTGATCACACCGGCCACACCGGCGGCCGACTGGCTGTGGCCGATGTTCGACTTGATCGAGCCGAGCAGCAGCGGCCGGTCAGCGGGGCGGCCCTGGCCGTACGTGGCCAGCAGGGCCTGCGCCTCGATCGGGTCACCGAGGACGGTGCCGGTGCCGTGCGCCTCGACGGCGTCCACGTCGGCCGTGGTCAGCCGCGCGTTCGCGAGGGCCTGCCGGATCACCCGCTGCTGGGCCGGCCCGTTGGGTGCGGTGAGACCGTTGGACGCGCCGTCCTGGTTGACGGCGCTGCCGCGGATCACGGCGAGGATCGGGTGCCCCTTGCGCTGCGCGTCCGACAGCCGCTCCACCAGCA
The DNA here is from genome assembly GCF_017872985.1 of Micromonospora sp. HB375. NCBI lineage: Bacteria > Bacillati > Actinomycetota > Actinomycetes > Micromonosporales > Micromonosporaceae > Micromonospora > Micromonospora sp. HB375. The sequence goes on from NZ_JAGGJO010000001.1 coordinate 4,661,309, forward strand.
GGATGCCGACGCCCTCGGACCAGCCGGTGCCGTCGGCGGCGGCGGCGAACGACTTGCAGCGGCCGTCCGGGGCGAGCCCTCGCTGCCGGGAGAAGCCCACGAACGGGCCGGGGGTGGCCATGACGCACACGCCGCCGGCCAGGGCCAGGTCGAAGTCGCCCTGCCGCAGCGCCTGGCACGCCAGGTGCAGGGCGACCAGCGACGACGAGCAGGCGGTGTCCACGGTGACCGCGGGGCCCTCCAGGCCGAGGGCGTACGCGATCCGCCCGGAGACGACGCTGGTGGCCGTACCGGTCAGCAGGTAGCCCTCGTCGGCGCCCTCGGCCTCGCTCTGCGGGCCCATGCCGTAGCCGTTGGCGGCGGTGCCGACGAAGACGCCGACCTTCTGCCCCCGCATCGAGGCGGGTGCGACGCCGGCGTGCTCGAACGCCTCCCACGACGTCTCCAGCAGCAGCCGCTGCTGGGGGTCCATCGCCACGGCCTCGCGCGGCGAGATGCCGAAGAACTCCGCGTCGAAGTCGGCCGCGTCGTAGAGGAAGCCGCCCTCGCGGGTGGTGGAGCGGCCGGCCCGGTCGGCGTCCGGGTCGTACAGGTTGTCCAGGTCCCAGCCCCGGTCCGTCGGGAAGCCGCCGATCGCGTCGCCGCCGGAGGCCACCAGGTCCCAGAGCTGCTCGGGGCTGGCGACGCCACCCGGATAGCGGCAGGACATCGCGACGATGGCGATCGGCTCCCTGGCGGCGGCGGTCAGCTGCTGGTTGAGCTGACGGAGGCGGCCCGTCTCCTTGAGCGACGCGCGAAGCGCCTCGACGACCTTGTCTGCGGACGTAGACATCATGAGCTCCGTACTGGGGACAACGGTCAGGAATCGGTTCCGTCAAGCGCCAGCCTGACGAGGGCGTCGGTGTCGAGGTCGTCGAGGTCCAGGTCCTCGTCGGTGGACTCGTCACCGTCGTCGCCGTCGGTGTCGGCGAGGTTGAGCAGCAGGTCCAGCAGCCCGGCCTCACGGAGGCGGGCCAGCGGGATCGCCGCGAGCGTCTGCCGGACGGCCGCCTCCGCCGGGTCGCCGTCGTCCGCCTGCGCCGCCTCGGGCAGCAGACCGTCGAGCAGGTTCTCGGCGAGCACGGCCGGGTTCGGGTAGTCGAAGACGAGGGTCGCGGGCAGCGACAGGCCGGTGACGCCGGTCAGTCGGTTGCGCAGCTCGACCGCCGTCAGCGAGTCGAATCCGAGCTCCTTGAACGCCCGCTGCGGCTTGACCCGGTCCGTTCCCGCGTGGCCGAGCACGGCCGAGGCGTGGGTGCGGACCAGGTCGACCAGGTGCCGGACCCGCTCGGGGCGGGGCAGGGTGAGCAGGTGCTCCCGCAGGGCGTCGGCGGCGCCGCCGGGCTGCTGCTCCACGGCGTGGGCGTGCAGCGCCTCCCGGGCCTCGGCGATGTCGTCGAGCAGCGGCCGGGGGCGGGCCGAGGCGTACGCCGGGGCGAAGACCGCCCAGTCGACGTCCACCACGGTCAGCGCCGCCCTGGGCAGGCCGGCGGCGTACCGCATGGCGTGCACGGCGTCGGCCGGCGCCATGGCGGTCAGGCCGCGCCGGGCCAGCATCTGCTGGGCTTCGCCGGTGGCCATGCCGCCGTCGGCCCACGGTCCCCAGGCCACGGACGTCGCCGCCAGGCCCCGGCCGCGCCGCTGCTCGGCGAGCGCGTCCAGGAAGGCGTTGCCGGCGGCGTACGCGGACTGCCCGCCGCTGCCCCACACCCCGGCGATGGAGGAGAAGAGCACGAACGCGTCCAGCGGCCGGTCGCCGAGCAGGGCGTCCAGGTGCAGCGCGCCGGCCACCTTGCCGTCGAGCACGCCCGCGAACGCGGCCAGGTCGGTGTCGGCGATCAGCCCGGACTCGCCGGCGCCCGCCGCGTGCACCACGGCCGTCAGCGGCGCCGGATCCTCGTCGAGGCGGGCAAGCAGCTCCGCCACCTGGTCGCGATCGGCGACGTCGCAAGCGACGACCGACGCTCGTACGCTCTGGGCGATCAGCTCCTCGCGCAGCTCCACGGCCCCCGGGGCGTCCCCGCCGCGGCGGCTGGTCAGCACGACGTGCTCCGCCCCGTTGGCCGCCGCCCAGCGGGCCACGTGCGCGCCCAGCGCGCCCGTGCCGCCGGTGACGAGCACGGTGCCGGACGGCCGCCACCGCTGCGCCGTGTCGGGGGCGGCGGGCGCCGAGCGGACCAGGCGACGGACGAACACCCCGGAGGGGCGTACGGCAAGCTGGTCCTCGTCGCCGGCGCCGGTCACCACCCGCGCCAGCCGGTCCCAGGCCGTCGCGTCGGCCTGCTCGGGCAGATCCACCAGCCCGCCCCACAGGTGGGGGTGTTCCAGGCCCGCCACGAGCCCCAGGCCCCAGAGCCCGCTCTGGACGGCGGCGTGCACGGTGTCCCCGTCGCCGGTGCTGACCGCGCCCTGCGTCAGGCACCACAGCCGGGTCGTCGCCCCGGTGTCGTGCAGCGCCTGGAGCAGCAGCAGCGTGGCGGCCGTCCCGACCGGCACGGCCGGGTGGGCGGGGTGCGGCTGGTCGCGGAGGCCGAGCAGGGAGAGCACGCCGGTGAAGGGACCGTCGGCCAGCGCGTCGCCCAGCCGCCGGGCGAGGCCCGCCCGGTCGGTGCCGGCCGGGTCGACGGTGAGCCGGACCACGTCGGCGCCGACCTCGGCGAGGGCCTTGGTGACCGCCTCCGCCCGGGTGCCGTCCGCCAGGTCGTCCTGCGCCGTCACGAGCAGCCACGAGCCGGGCCGCGCCGGGCCGGCGGTGATGTCGGCGCGCTTCCATCCGACGCGGTACGACCATGCGTCCAGGACGGCCCGCCGCGTGCGCGCCCGGTGCCAGGTCGACAGGACCGGCAGCGCCGGGGTGAGGGCGTCCAGGGCGGCGCCGTCGTCGCCGAACTGGGCGGCGAGGGCGCTCAGGTCGCCGCGTTCGACGGCCTTCCAGAAGTCGGCGTCGCCGCCGTCGGTCGCCGTCTGCCGCGGCCGGTTCGCCGGCTCGGGCCAGTACCGCTCCCGCTGGAAGGCGTACGTGGGCAGGTCCACCCGCCGCGCGCCGGTCTCGGCGAACCACTGTGCCCAGGTCACCGGCATCCCGTGCACGTGCAACTCGGCCAGGGCGTGCAGCAACGCCTGCGCCTCCGAACGGTCACGGCGCTGCACAGCCACCGCCAGCACGGCCTCGTCATCAGGCAGCACGTCGCCGGTCATCGCGGTCAGGACGCTCTGCGGCCCGACCTCCAGGAACGTGTCCACACCAGCAGCCCGCAAAGCGGCGATCCCGTCGGCGTAGCGCACCGCCTCGCGCACGTGCCGCACCCAATACTCCGGCGTACGGATCTCGTCGCCGGCCAGGGCCCCGGTCACGTTCGACACGACCGGCAACAACGGCGCGGCGAACTCCAACCCGTCGAGAACGGCCCGGAAATCGGCGAGCATCGGCTCCATCAACGGACTGTGGAACGCATGGCTCACCGCGAGCCGACGGGTACGCACCCCCCGACCCCGCCAAACCCGCTCCACCTCATCCAACGCGTCAACGGCACCCGACACCACCACAGCGGCAGGCCCGTTAACCGCCGCGATACCAACCCTGCCGGTCAGCCCCGCGAGAGACTCCGCCACCGCAGCCTCGTCGGCCGCCACGGCCAGCATCCCGCCACCGGTCGGCAGCGCCTGCATCAACCGGCCCCGCGCCGCCACCAACTGACACGCATCCGCCAGGGACAACACGCCCGCGACATGCGCCGCCGTCACCTCACCGATCGAATGACCAGCCACCACATCGGGAACGATCCCGAACGACTCCACCAGACGGAACAACGCCACCTCGACCGCGAACAACCCCGCCTGCGTGAACACCGTCTGATCCAGCAACTCCGCCTCGGCGGACCCCGACGACGCGAACAGCACCTCCCGCAACGGACGCGGCAACAACGGATCCAGGTGCCCACACACCTCGTCCAACGCGACGGCGAACACCGGGAACAGGGCCGACAACTCCCGACCCATCCCCGCACGCTGCGCACCCTGACCCGAGAACAACAGCGCCAACTGGCCGCGCGCGGCGGCAGAACCGGTCACGACGGCCCCCGACGGCTCGCCGGCCGCCACTGCCGCGAGACCCGCCAGCAGCTCGTCCCGGCTCGCCCCGGACACCACCGCCCGGTGCTCCAACGCCGACCGCGACGCCACCGACGACCAGGCCACATCCACGCCGCGTGGGGCCTCGTCCACGGCGAGCCACCGCGCCCACCGGCCCGCCTGGCCGGCGAGTGCCGCGGCGTCGCGGGCCGACAGCAGCACCGGCACCACCGGCACCTCGCGGACGACGACCTCCCCCTCAACCACCTCGGCGGGCGGCTGCTCGATGATCACGTGCGCATTCGTGCCGGAAATCCCGAACGACGACACCCCCGCCCGACGCGGCCGACCCACCCGCGGCCACGGCACCGCCTCGGTCGCCAGAGCGACCGCCCCGGCCGTCCAATCGACGTGCGGGGACGCCTCATCCACATGCAGCGTCGCCGGGACGACGCCGTGCCGCATCGCCAACACCATCTTGATCACACCAGCCACACCCGCAGCCGCCTGCGCATGCCCGATGTTCGACTTCACCGACCCGAGCAGCAGCGGCCGATCCTGCGGACGCTCCTGCCCGTACGTCGCCAACAACGCCTGCGCCTCGATCGGGTCACCCAGCGTCGTACCCGTACCGTGCGCCTCCACCACGTCCACATCGGCGGTGGTGAGCCGGGCGTTCGCCAGCGCCTGCCGGATCACCCGCTGCTGCGACGGGCCGTTGGGCGCCGTCAAGCCGTTCGACGCACCGTCCTGGTTCACGGCGCTGCCCCGCACCACCGCCAGGATCCGCCGGCCCTCCCGCTGCGCGTCGGAGAGCCGTTGCACCAGCAGCACACCCACACCCTCGGACCAGCCCGTGCCGTCGGCCGACGCCGCGAACGACCTACACCGGCCGTCGGCCGACAGGCCACGCTGCCGCGAGAACTCCACGAACGTGCCGGGCGTGGCCATCACCGTCACACCACCGGCGAGCGCCAGATCACACTCACCCGACCGCAACGCCTGCACCGCGAGGTGCAGCGCGACCAGCGACGACGAGCACGCCGTGTCGACAGTGACCGCCGGGCCTTCGAGGCCGAAGGTGTACGCGACCCGACCGGACAGCACGCTGCCCGAGTTGCCGGTGCCGATGTAGCCCTCGACCTCGGGCGTCTCCATCAGGCGCGTCGAGTAGTCGTGGTAGATGACGCCCGCGAAGACACCGGTCCGGCTGCCCCGCAGGCCGGACGGGTCCAGGCCCGCCGACTCGAACGTCTCCCAGGACGCCTCCAGCAGCAGCCGGTGCTGCGGGTCCATGGCGAGGGCCTCGCGCGGCGAGACACCGAAGAAGCCGGGGTCGAACTCCGCCGCGCCGTACAGGAAGCCGCCGTGGCGGGTGTACGAGGTGCCGGCGTGGTCGGGGTCCGGGTCGTACAGCGACTCCAGGTCCCAGCCCCGGTCGGCCGGGAACTCCCCGATGCCCTCCCCACCGGTGCTGACCAGCTTCCACAGCTCGTCGGGAGACTCCACCCCGCCGGGGTAGCGGCAGGCCATGCCGACGATCGCGATCGCCTCGTCGGCGTCGCCGGTCGCCGCCTCGTCGGTCGTGACGGCGCCGGGCCGGGTGCCGGCGAGTTCCGCGTACACGTGGGCCGCCAGGACCTGCGGGGACGGGTGGTCGAACACCAGGGTCGAGGTGAGGCGCAGGCCGGTCGCGCCGTTCACCCGGTTGCGCAGCTCGACGGCGGTCAGCGAGTCGAAGCCCAGGTCCTTGAACGCCCGGTCGGCCGGCACCGCCTCGGCGCCGCCGTGCCCGAGGACCTGCGCGACCAGGCCCCGGATCAGCTGGTCGACCTGCGCGAGGCCGTCCTCTGCGCTGAGGCCGGTGAGGCGGTCGGCCCAGCCGCCGGGGGCGCCCTGGCCGGCACGGCGGCGGGTCGTCGCCACGTCGACCAGGTTGCGCAGCATCGGCGGTACGACCTCGCCGGCTGCTGCCGCCCGCAGCGCGGGTACGTCGATCGCGGCCGGCACCAGCGCCGCCCGCTGTGCCCCCACGGCGGCGTCGAAGAGTTCCAGGCCGGTGCGGGCGTTCATCGGTCGGAGTCCGGCGCGTGCCGTACGGGCCCGGTCGTTGCCGCCGATCGACGCGGCCATGCCTGCGGTGTCCCACATCCCCCACGCCAGGCTGACCGCCGGCAACCCGAGCTGCCGCCGCCACACCGCCAACCCGTCCAGGAACGCGTTACCCGCCGCGTACGCCGACTGACCCGGCGAACCCAGCACACCCGCCACCGACGAGAACACCACGAACAAGTCGAGACCAAGACCCGCCGTCGCCTCGTGCAACCACCAACCCGCCGACACCTTCGGCGCCAACACCCTTGCCAGACGCTCCTCGGTGACCCGCTCGATCACCCCGTCATCCAGGACACCAGCGGTATGCACCACACCCGCCAGCCGACCCCCGGCAACGACCTCCGCCACCAGTGCGCCGACCTGCTCCCGGTCGGTCACGTCGCAGGCAACGACCCGCACCGACGCACCCAGCGCCGACAACCGCTCCGACAACGCACCCGCACCCGCAGCCGTCGGACCACGACGCGACACCAGCACCAGCGACCGCACACCATGCGCCGACACCAGATGCTCCGCCACCAACGCCCCGAGCGCACCCGTACCACCGGTCACCAGCACCGCACCGTCACCCACAACCGGCGTCTCCACCGACACCGCAGCGACCGCACGCACCAGACGCGGCACGAACACCGCGCCCGCACGCACCGCGACCTGACCGCCGGCCGGGTCCGCGGCGAAGCGGGCCAGGACGCCCAGCGTGCCGGGGTTGATCGCGTCGTCGACGTCGGCCAGGACGATGCGACCGGGGTGCTCGGACTGCGCGGAGCGCAGCAGGCCCCACACGGCCGCGGCGGCCAGGTCGCTCACCCGGTCCCCGTCGCGGACGGCCAGCGCGCCCCGGGTCACCACCACGAGCTTCGAGTCGGCCAGCGCGTCGACGGCCAGCCACTCCTGCACCAGGCCCAGCACGTCGGCGGTGACAGTGCGTACGGCCTCCGCCGGGTCGCCGTCGTCGGCGGGCGACGCGGCCGGCGTGAAGAGCAGCAGGCGCGGCGGGGCGATGCCGGCGTCGATGGCGGCGCGCAGCTGCCGGATCGTCTCGGCGGAGGGGCCACCGGGGACGCCCGGCAGGGCCGGCCCGCCCAGCACCGCCCAGCCCGACGCGTCGTCGACCGGGTCGGCCTCCTCGGCCTGCCAGGCCACCTCGAACAGGGAGCGCGACGCCGCGTTCGGGGCGGCCACCCCGGTCAGCTCCCGCAGGACGAGGGAGTCCACCGACACCACCGGCGCGCCCGCCTCGTCGCGGGCGGTCAGCCGCACCGCGGAGCCGTTGCGGGTCAACCGCACCCGCAGCAGCCTCGCGCCGGAGGCGTGCACCTGTACGCCCTCGAAGGCGAAGGGCACGCGCGGCCCGCCCGTCTCCTCGGCGCCGGGCAGCAGCCCGATCGGGTGCAGGGCGGCGTCCAGCAGCGCCGGGTGCACGCCGAAGCGAGCCGCCTCCGCCGCCGCGTCGTCCGGCAGGACCACCTCGGCGAAGACGTCGTCCTCGCCGGTCCACACCCGGCGCAGCCCCTGGAACGCCGGCCCGTACGACAGGCCGTGTTCGAGGAGCGCCGGGTACCAGCCGGTCAGGTCCACCTCGGTGGCGCCGGCGGGCGGCCAGGCGGTCGGCTGCGGTTCGTCGGCCGTGGCCGGTTCCAGCACGCCCTCCGCGTGCCGGGTCCAGCCCGCCTCGGGGTCGTCGTCGGGGCGGGAGTAGACGGCGACGGGGCGCTGCGGCGAATCCGACGCGGACACCCGCACCTGGATCCGTACGGCGCCGGACTCGGGGAGCACCAGCGGCACGAGCACCGTCAGGTCACGCAGCCGCGGCAGGTCCGCCTCGTCGCCGGCGCGGACGGCAAGCTCCACGAGGGCCGTGCCCGGGACCAGCGGCACGCCGGAGACGACGTGGTCGGCCAGCCAGGGGTGGGTGGTCGGGGAGATCCGGCCGGTCAGCACGATCTCGTCGTCGCCGGCCAGGTCCACGGCCGCGCCGAGCAGACCGTGCTCGGCCACGCCGAGGCCGGCGCCGCTGACGTCGCCGGCGCGCAGCCGGCCCACGGCCGGCCAGAAGCGCTGCCGCTGGAACGGGTACGTCGGAAGGTCGACCGGGCGGGTTCCGGCCGGCAGGAGGGCGGTCCAGGTGATCGGCGTGCCGTGCGCGTACAGCTCCGCAAGCGCGTGGACCAGCGACGCCGGCTCCGGTCGGCCGGGGCGCAGGGTCGCCACGACCGCCGCCGCGTCGTCGTCCGGCAGGCAGGCGCCCACCATGCCGGCGAGCACCGCGTCGGGGCCCAGTTCGAGGAAGGTACGGACGTTGCGCTCGCGCAGGCTCGCGACCCCGTCGGCGAAGCGGACGGTCTCGCGTACGTGGCGGACCCAGTAGTCGGGGGTGCCGATCTCGTCGGGGTCGGCGACCTGCCCGGTCAGGTTCGACACGATCGGCAGGACGGGCCAGTGGAACGTCAGTCCGTCGAGCGTCTGCCGGAACTCGGTCAGCATCGGCTCCATGAGCGGGCTGTGGAACGCGTGGCTGACGGTGAGCCGGCGCGTACGCATACCCCGGTCCTTCCAGGCCCGCTCCACCTCGTCGAGGGCCTCGGCGGCGCCGGAGACCACCACGGCGGTGGGGCCGTTCACGGCGGCGACGCCGACCCGGTCGGCGAACGGGACGATCGACTCGGCCACCGCGGCCTCGTCGGCGGCCACGGCGAGCATGCCGCCGCCCGCCGGCAGGGCCTGCATGAGCCTGCCCCGCGCCGCGACCAGCGCGCACGCGTCAGCCAGGGAGAGCACGCCCGCCACGTGCGCCGCCGCGATCTCGCCGATGGAGTGCCCGGCCACCAGGTCCGGCACCACACCGAACGACTCGATCAGCCGGAACAGGGCCACCTCGACGGCGAACAGGCCCGCCTGGGTGAACACCGTCTGATCCAGCAGCTCCGCCCCGGGCGTGCCCTCCGACGCGAACAGCACCTCCCGCAACGGACGCGGCAACAACGGATCCAGGTGACCGCACACCTCGTCCAACGCGGCAGCGAACACCGGGAACGCCTCGTACAACCCGCGACCCATGCCGGGGCGCTGCGCGCCCTGGCCGGAGAAGAGGAAGGCGGTGCGGCCGCTGCGGGCGATCCCCCGCACGACGGCGGCCGAGGGCTCGTCGTCGGCCAGCGCACCGAGGGCGGCGAGCAGCCCGGCGCGGTCGGCGGGCAGCAGCACGGCGCGGTGCTCGAAGGCGCTGCGGGCGGTGGCGAGGGCCCGGCCCACGTCGGCGATGGTCAGGTCCGGCTCGCCGTCGACCAGGGTCCGCAGCCGGCGCGCCTGCTCGTGCAGGGCGGCGGCGTCGCGGGCCGACAGGACGCAGGCGACGAGGTCGCCCGGGACGCCCGTGGCGGGGGCGGCCTGCGCCGGGGCGGGCTCGGGGGCCTGCTCGACGATGGTGTGCGCGTTGGTGCCGCTGATGCCGAACGACGACACCGCCGCGCGGCGGGGCCGGTCGACGGCGGGCCACGGCCGGGCCTCGGTGAGCAGCGCGACCGACCCGGCCGTCCAGTCGATGTGCGGGGACGGCTTCTCGGCGTGCAGGGTCGGCGGCAGCACGCCGTGCCGCATCGCCAGCACCATCTTGATCACACCGGCGACGCCGGCCGCCGCCTGGGCGTGGCCGATGTTCGACTTGACCGACCCCAGCCACAGCGGACGGTCCTGCGGTCGGCCCTGACCGTACGTGGCCAGCAGCGCCTGCGCCTCGATCGGGTCGCCGAGGGCGGTGCCGGTGCCGTGCGCTTCGACGGCGTCCACATCGGTGGTGGCGAGCCGGGCGTTGGCGAGCGCCTGCCGGATCACCCGCTGCTGGGCGGGGCCGTTCGGCGCGGTCAGACCGCTGCTGGCGCCGTCCTGGTTGACGGCGCTGCCACGCACGACGGCGAGCACGCGGTGACCGTTGCGCTGCGCGTCGGAGAGGCGCTCCAGCAGGAGCATGCCGACGCCCTCGGCGAAACCGGTGCCGTCGGCGCCGGCGCCGAACGCCTTGCACCGCCCGTCGGGCGACAGGCCGCGCTGCCGGGAGAACTCGGTGAGCATGCCGGGGGTGGACATGACGCTCACCCCGCCGGCGAGGGCGAGGCGGCACTCGTCCTGCCGCAGCGCCTGGGTGGCCAGGTGCAGCGCCACCAGCGACGACGAGCAGGCGGTGTCGACGGTGACGGCAGGGCCCTCCAGGCCGAACAGGTACGAGATGCGGCCGGAGGCGACGCTGCCGGCGCTGCCGTTGCCGACGTGGCCGTCCAGTTCGTCGGTGCCGCCGGCGGCCTGGGAGGCGTAGTCGTGGTAGATCAGGCCGACGTAGACGCCGGTGCTGCTGCCCCGCGCCGAGTGGGGGTCGATCCCGGCCCGCTCGAAGGCCTCCCAGGAGGTCTCCAGCAGCAGCCGCTGCTGTGGGTCCATCGCCAGGGCCTCGCGGGGCGAGATCCCGAAGAAGGCGGCGTCGAACTGGGCGGCGTCGTGGAGGAAGCCACCCTGCCGTGGTACGGCGTCCGGGTCCTGGCCGCCGGCGCGCAGGTCGTCGAGGTTCCAGCCCCGGTCGGTGGGGAAGGGCGAGATGACGTCGGTGCCGGCGGTGACCACGTCCCAGAGCTGCTCGGGGGTCTGCACGTCGCCGGGGAACCGGCAGGCCATGCCGATGATGGCGATCGGTTCGTCGAGGGCGGCGGCGGTGCCGACCGCGGCGGGCCGGTCCACGACTGCCGCGCCGCCGAGCTCCCGGTCCAGGAACTCGGCGAGCACCACCGGGGTCGGGTAGTCGAACGCCACGGTGGCGGGCAGCCGCAGGCCGGTGGCGGCGGAGAGCCGGTTGCGCAGCTCCACCGAGGTGAGCGAGTCGAAGCCCAGCTCCTTGAAGGCTCGCTGGGCGTCGACGGTCTCCGCCGAGCGGTGCCCGAGCACTGCCGCCACGCCGGCGGCCACCAGGTCGAGCAGGTGGGAGCGCCGCTCCGCCGGGCCGAGCGTCGCCAGCCGGTCGCGTACGGAGGCGGTGTCCGCGAGGCCGCGACCCACCGCGCGCCGGGCCGGGCCTCCCGCACGGACCACGTCCCGCAGCAGGCTGGGCACGTTCTGGCCGGTCGCCCGCGACGCCGGCGGCAGGTTCATGAGGACGAGGTGCGCCGCGCCGCGTTGTCGCGCCAGCTCGTACAGCGCCACGCCCTGCCGGTCGGTCAACGGGGCGCTGGTGGCGCGGATCGCCTTGCGGTGCTCGTTGCCGCCCAGGTGGGCGGTCATGGCGCTGCTGGTCGCCCACAGCCCCCAGGCGAGGCTGGTGGCGGGCAGCCCCTGCTCACGCCGGTGCCGGGCGAGGGCGTCGAGGAACGCGTTCGCCGCCGCGTAGTTGCCCTGCCCCGGCGAACCGAGAGTGGCCGCCACCGACGAGAACAGCACGAACGCCGACAGGTCCAGGTGCGCGGTCGCCTCGTGCAACGCCCACCCGGCGTCCACCTTCGGCGCCAGCACCGTACGCAGGGCGGACTCGTCCAGCGAACCGATGGTCGCGTCGGCGATCACCCCGGCGGTGTGCACCACGGCGGTCAGCGGGTGCGCCGGGTCCACCAGTTCCAGCAGCCGGGTCACCTGCGCGGGGTCGGTCACGTCGGCGGTGCCGGCGGTGACCCGGGCGCCCGCGCGGGTCAGCTCGTCGACCAGCTCCCGGTAGTGCTCGGGGCCACGGCGGGAGGCCAGCAGCAGGTGCCGGGCCTGGCCGGTGGCGACGAGGTGCCGGGCGAACACGCCGGCGAGGGCGCCGCCGGCGCCGGTGACGAGCACGGTGCCGTCCGGGTCGGCGGGGGCGGGCACCCGCAGGACGACCTTGCCGATGTGCCGGGCCTGGCTGATGTGGCGCAGCGCCTGCCGGGCCTGGCGCACGTCCCACGCCCGTAGCGGCAGCGGGCGCAGCGCGCCGCGTGCGAACAGGTCGAGCAGCTCGGTGAGCATCTCCCCGATGCGCCGGTGCCCGGCCTCGTTGAGGTCGAACGCGCGGTAGGTGACGCCCGGGTGGTCGGCGGCGACGGTTTCGGCGTCGCGTACGTCGGCCTTGCCCATCTCCACGAACCGGCCACCGCGCGGCAGCAGCCGCAGCGACGCGTCCACGAACTCACCGGCGAGGGCGTCGAGCACCACGTCGACGCCGGCCCCGCCGGTGGCCGCGCCGAAGGTCTGCTCGAACTCGGTGGTCCGCGACGACGCGATCCGCTCCTCGGCCACCCCGAGTTCCCGCAGCACGCCCCACTTGCCGGGGCTGGCGGTGGCGTGGACCGTCGCGCCCCAGTGCCGGGCGAGCTGGATGGCGGCCATGCCGACGCCACCGGCGCCGTTGTGGATCAGCACCGACTCGCCGGACCGCAGCCCGGCGAGGTCCCGCAGCGCGTAGTACGCGGTCAGGAACACCACCGGCACGGAGGCGGCCTGCGCGAACGACCAGCCGGCGGGGATCTTCGCCACGAGGTCGCGGGTGGCGATCACCTCGGGGGCGAAGGCCGGCTCGAACATGCCGAGCACGCGGTCGCCGGGGGCCAGGTCGGTCACGCCGGGGCCGACCTCGACCACGACGCCCGCGCCCTCGCTGCCCATCACGGCCGCCGGATCCGGGTACATGCCCAGGCCGATCAGCACGTCGCGGAAGTTCACGCCGGCCGCGCGCACCGCGATGCGCACCTGGCCCGTGTCCAGGGCGGCGGAGGCGGCGGGCACCATGCCGACGCCGTCGAGGGTGCCGGGGCTGACCGCCCCGACCCGCCACAGTCCGTCCGGCGGGACGAGTTCGTCGGCGGCCTGGCCGGCGGGCCGGCCCAGGCGGGGCGTGCGCACCTCGTTGCCGCGTACGGCCACCTGGCCGCCGGTCGGCGAGGGGTTCTCGGCGACGGCGGCGAGCACGGCGAGGGTGGCCGGGGTGAGGTCCCCGTCGACGTCGGCGAGGACGATCCGCCCCGGGTGCTCGGACTGCGCCGAGCGCAGCAGACCCCAGACCGCAGCGCCGGGCAGGTCCCGCACCGCGTCCGCCGGGGTGGCGGCCACCGCCGCCCGGGTCAGCACGACGAGCGTGGTGTCGGCCAGCGCCTCACTGTCCAGCCAGGAGTGCAGCACGGCCAGGACGCGGGCGGTGGCCGTACAGACTTCGTCGGGCAGGTCGCCGTCCGGGGTGCCGGCGGGCACGGGGACCACGAGCGCGCGGGGCGCCTCGACCGTACCGGCCGAGACCGCCGCGGTCAGCTCGCCGACGGTCGGGAACACCGGCGTGACGAGGTCCGCCGGGGCGGGTCCGTCGCCGAGCAGCATCCAGCCGGAGACGTCCCGCACCGGGGTGACCGTCTCGGCCTGCCACGTCACCTCGAACATCGACCGCTCCGCGGCCTCCGCACCGGTGGCGTCGGTCATCTCCCGCAGGGCGAGCGACTCGACCGACACCACGGGCACGCCGGACTCGTCCCCGGCCACCAGCCGCACGCGCGAGCCCACACGGGTCAGCCGAACCCGCAGCGTCCGGGCGCCGGAGGCGTGCACCTGCACGCCCTCGAACGCGAACGGCACGCGCGGTCCGCCGGAGCGCTCGGCCAGCAGCAGCCCGACGGGGTGCAGGGCGGCGTCCAGCAGCGCCGGGTGCACGGCGAAGCCGCCGGCGTCGCCGGCCGCCTCGTCCGGCAGGGTCACCTCGGCGTACGCCTCGTCGCCGGCGGTCCACAGCCGCCGCAGGCCCCGGAACGCCGGTCCGTAGGCCAGGCCGCGCTCCGCGAGCGCCGGGTACCAGCCGGCGAGGTCCACCTCGGTGCCTCCGGCCGGCGGCCAGGAGCCCAGCGCCGGCTCGTCGGTGGCCTGCTCCAGCAGACCGTCGGCGTGCCGCGTCCAGGGGCCCTCGGGGTCGCCGTCGGGCTGCGAGTGCACCGCCACGCTCCGGGTTCCGGAGCCGTCGGCGGCGCCGACGCGCACCTGCACGCGGATCGCGCCCGGGTTCGGCAGCACCAGCGGCGCGGCGACGGTCAGTTCCCGCACCCGGGAGGCGCCGACCTCGTCGCCGGCGCGCACCGCGAGCTCGACGAGGGCCGTGCCCGGCAGCACCACGGCGCCGCCGACCACGTGGTCGGCGAGCCACGGGTGCGTGGACGCCGACAGCCGGCCGGTCAGCACGACCTCGTCGTCGCCGGCGAGGCGCACCGCCGCGCCGAGCAGCCCGTGCCCGGCCGCGCCCAGCCCCGCGCCCGACACGTCGCCGGTGGCGGAGCGGTCGAGCACCGGCCAGAACCGGTCCCGCTGGAAGGCGTACGTGGGCAGGTCGACAGGGGTGGCGCCGGAGCCGGCGAAGACGCGCGACCAGTCGACGGGCACGCCGGCGACGTGCAGCTCGCCGAGGTTGGCCAGTAGCTGACGCGGCCCGTGCCCGTCGCGGCGCAGCGAGCCCACCACCACGCCGCCGTCGGCCTTCCGGTCGAGCGCGTCCTGCACGGCGATCTTGAGTACGGGGTGCGGGCTGACCTCGACGAACGTCCGGAAGCCCCGCTCGATCAGCTGGTCCACGACCGGCGCGAGCCGGACCGGCTCCCGCAGGTTGCGGTACCAGTAGTCGGCGTCGAGCCCGGCGGTGTCGATCGGCTCGCCGGTGACTGTGGAGTGGAAGGGCACGGTGCTGGAGCGGGGGTCCACGGTGCCGAACCGGGCGATCACCTCGTCGCGGATCGGGTCGACGTGGCCGCTGTGCGCCGCGAAGTCGACGGCGATCTGCCGGGCGCGGACGTCGCGCTCGGCACAGTGCGCGAGCAGTTCGGCGACCGACGCCGAGTCGCCGGCGACCACTGTCACGGCGGCGCCGTTGAGGGCGGCGACGGAGAGGCTGCCCCGCCACGGCGCGATGAGCCGCTCGGTGTCGGCGGCCGGGAGCGGCACGGAGACCATGCCGCCGCGACCCGCGATCGACAGCAGGCCGTGGCTGCGCGCCACGACGAGCCGCGCGGCTTCGGCGAGGGTCAACGCGCCGGCGACGCAGGCCGCGGCGAGTTCCCCCTGCGAATGCCCGATGACGGCGGCCGGTTCGACGCCGCACGCGCGCCAGAGATGCGCGAGGGACACCATGACGGAGAAGAGCGCGGGCTGGACCACGTCCACCCGGTCCAGGGGCGGCGCGCCGGGCGCCTGCCGCAGCACGTCCCCCAGGTTCCAGTCGACCAGCCGGGACAGCTCCTCGGCGCACTCGTCCATCCGCTGCCGGAAGACCGGCGAGGTCTCCATCAGGTCCAGCGCCATCGAAGTCCACTGGGAGCCCTGGCCGGGGAAGACGAAGACGACCTTCGACGCGGCGTCCACGCCCGCCGGGGAGGTGTCGCCGTCGGCGAGGGCGGCCAGCCGGGCGAGCGCGTCGTCCCGGCCGGTGGCCACGACGACCGCGCGGTACGGGTGGTGCGCCCGCTGGGTGGCCAGGGAGAAGCCGAGGTCCCGCGGGTCGAGGTCGGCGTCGCCGGCGAGCCGTTCGCCGAGGCGGGCAGCCTGTGCCCGGAGCGCGCGGGGGCTTCTGCCGGAGACCGGCAGGGGTACGGCGGCGGGCCCGACCAGGCCGGGAACGTGCCCCGCCGGCACGGGCGTCGGGGCCGGCTCGCCGGGTGCCTGCTCGATGACGGTGTGCGCGTTGGTGCCGCTGATGCCGAACGACGACACGGCGGCCCGGCGGGGCCGGTCGACGGCGGGCCACGGCCGGGCCTCGGTGAGCAGGGCGACGGCCCCGGCACTCCAGTCGACGTGGGGCGAGGGCTCGTCCACGTGCAGGGTCGGCGGCAGCACGCCGTGCCGCATCGCCAGCACCATCTTGATCACGCCGGCCACCCCGGCCGCCGCCTGGGAGTGGCCGATGTTCGACTTGATCGAGCCGAGCCAGAGCGGCTCGCCGGCGGCACGGTCCTGGCCGTAGGTGGCCAGCACCGCCTGCGCCTCGATCGGGTCGCCGAGGACGGTGCCGGTGCCGTGCGCCTCGACCGCGTCCACGTCGGCCGGGGCGAGCCGCGCGTTCTCCAGGGCCTGGCGGATGACCCGCTGCTGCGACGGGCCGTTCGGCGCGGTCAGCCCGTTGGACGCGCCGTCCTGGTTCACGGCGGAGCCGCGCAGCACGGCGAGCACCCGGTGCCCGTTGCGCCGGGCGTCGGAGAGGCGCTCCACGAGCAGCATGCCGACGCCCTCGGACCAGCCGGTGCCGTCCGCGCCGGCGGCGAACGCCTTGCACCGCCCGTCCGGGGCGAGGCCGCCCTGCCGGGAGAACTCGGAGAACATGCCGGGCTGAGCCATCAGCGCCACCCCGCCGGCCAGGGCCATGTCGCACTCGCCGCCGCGCAGCGCCTGGGCGGCGAGGTGCAGCGCCACCAGCGACGAGGAGCAGGCGGTGTCGACGGTGACCGCCGGGCCTTCGAGGCCGAACATGTAGGCGACCCGCCCGGAGGCGACGCTGCCCGCCGTGCCGGTCAGCAGGTGCCCCTCGAGGCCGTCCAGGTCGTCGCGTCCGCTGGTGGCGTAGCCGGATGAGGCGGCGCCGACGAAGACGCCGGTGGCGGTGCCGCTGAGGGTGGCGGGGTCGATGCGGGCGTACTCGAAGCTCTCCCACGCGGTCTCCAGCAGCAGCCGCTGCTGCGGGTCCATGGCGAGGGCCTCACGGGGGCTGATGTTGAAGAAGCCGGCGTCGAAGTCGGCCGCGTCGTAGAGGAAGCCGCCCTGGTGGGTGACGGTGCCGCCGGCCTGGTCGCCGTCCGTGCCGTACAGCCGGTCGAGGTCCCAGCCGCGGTCCGCCGGGAACTCGCCGATGGCGTCGGCACCGGAGGTGACGAGCTGCCACAGCTGCTCGGGGGTGGCGACGCCGCCGGGGTAGCGGCAGGCCATGCCGATGATGGCGATCGGCTCGTCGGCGTCGGCGGTGACGACCGTACGGACGGTGGCGCCGGCTCCCGTGGCCGGGCCGAGCTGCGCGAACAGGTGCTCGGCCAGCCGGGCCGGGGTGGGATGGTCGAAGGCCAGCGTGGCGGTCAGCCGCAGCCCGGTGGCCGCACCGAGGCGGTTGCGCAGTTCCACCGAGGTCAGCGAGTCGAAGCCCAGGTCCTTGAAGGCGCGGGCGGCGGGGACCGCCTGTGCCGAGGCGTGCCCCAGCACCGTGGCGGCCTGGCCGCAGACCAGGTCGACGAGCGCCTGCCGGGCGTCCGCCTCGGACAGGCCGTCGAGCCGCTCCCGCCACGACGCCCCGGCACTCGGCCGATCGGTGGCGGTGCGGCGCCGGCCGCCGCCGCGCAGCAGGTGCCGCATCAGCGGCGGTACGCCGCTCGCCTCGCCGGTGACGTGGAGGCGGGCCGCGACGAGCACCGGCCGGGCCGCCGGCAGGGCGGCGTCGAAGAGTTCGACGCCCTCGGCCGGGGAGAGCCGGCTCATCCCGACGCGCCGCAGCCGCTGCTGGTCGTCGCCGTCGAGGTGGGCGGTCATCGTGCTGTCGGTGGCCCACATGCCCCAGGCGAGGCTGGTGGCGGGCAGCCCCTGCTGCCGGCGGTGCTGCGCGAGGGCGTCGAGGAACGCGTTCGCCGCCGCGTAGTTGCCCTGCCCCGGCGAACCGAGAGTGGCCGCCACCGACGAGAACAGCACGAACGCCGACAGGTCCAGGTGCGCGGTCGCCTCGTGCAACGCCCACCCGGCGTCCACCTTCGGTGCCAGCACCGTACGCAAGGCGGACTCGTCCAGCGAACCGATGGTCGCGTCGGCGATCACCCCGGCGGTGTGCACCACGGCCGTCAGCGGGTACGCCGGGTCGATCCCGGCGACCAGCTCGGTGACCTGCGCGGGGTCGCTGACGTCGACGGCCGCGGCGGTGACGTCGGCGCCCGCGTCGGTCAGTTCCCGGACCAGGGTGGCGTACGCGTCGTCCCGGCCGGGTGCGCGGCGGGAGGCCAGCAGCAGGCGGCGGGCCTGCCCGGTGGCGACGAGGTGCCGCGCGAGTACGCCGGCCAGGGTTCCGGCCGCGCCGGTGAGCAGCACGGTGCCGTCGGGGTCGGCGGGCGCGGGGATGCGCAGCACCACCTTGCCGACGTGGCGGGCCTGGCTGACGTGCCGCAGCGCCTGCCGGGCCTGACGCACGTCCCACACCCGTACGGGCAGCGGACGCAGCGCGCCCCACGCGAAGAGGTCGAGGATCTCGGTGAGCATCTCGCCGATGCGGGTGCTGCCCGCCTCGTTCAGGTCGAACGCGCGGTACGCCACGCCCGGGTGGTCGGCGGCGACCGCCTCCGGGTCGCGTACGTCGGCCTTGCCCATCTCCACGAACCGGCCACCGCGCGGCAGCAGCCGCAGCGACGCGTCCACGAACTCACCGGCCAACGCGTCGAGCACCACGTCCACCCCGGCACCGCCGGTGGCCGCGCCGAAGGTCTGCTCGAACTCGGTGGTCCGCGACGACGCGATCCGCTCCCCGGCAACCCCGAGGCCCCGCAGCACACCCCACTTGCCGGGGCTCGCCGTCGCGTGGACGGTGGCGCCGAGGTGGTGGGCGAGCTGGATGGCGGCCATGCCGACGCCACCGGCGCCGTTGTGGATCAGCACCGACTCGCCGGACCGCAGCCCGGCGAGGTCCCGCAGCGCGTAGTAGGCCGTCAGGAAGACCAGGGGGACGGACGCCGCCTGGGTGAAGGACCAGCCGGCGGGCATCTTGGCGATGCGCCGGCGATGGGCGACGGCCTGCGGGCTGAACCCGAGTTCGAACATGCCCATCACCCGGTCGCCGGGGGCCAGGTCGGTCACGCCGGGGCCGACCTCGACCACGACGCCCGCGCCCTCGCTGCCCATCACGGCCGCCGGATCCGGGTACATGCCCAGGCCGATCAGCACGTCGCGGAAGTTCACGCCGGCCGCGCGCACCGCGATGCGCACCTGATCCTCGCCCAGCTCCGCGGGCGTGGCCGGCACCGGCGCGATCCCGTCCAGGGTGCCGCCGGTGACGGGGGCGAGGTGCCACGGGCCGGGCGGCGGGGTCAGTTCGTCGCCCACCGGCCGCGCCAGCCTCGGCACGAGGGTGCGCTCGCCGCGCACCGCGAGCTGGCCGCCGGAGACCGACGGGTCGACGGCGGCCCCGGCCAGCACGGCGAGGGTCGCGGGGGTCAGTTCGCCCTCGACGTCGGCGACGACGATCCGCCCCGGGTGCTCCGACTGCGCCGAGCGCAGCAGGCCCCAGACGGCGGCGGCGGCGAGGTCGGTGACCTGGTCGTCGTCCCCGCTGGCCACCGCGCCCCGGGTCACCACCACGAGCTTCGTGTCGGCCAGCGGCTCGGCGGCGAGCCAGGACCGCAGCACGTCCAGCACACCGCTGGTGGCCGCCCGCACGGCCTCCGGCACGGGGACGCCGGGATCGCCGGCGGGCACCGTCAGCAGCACCTGCCGGGCCGTGGCCCCGTCCGCCGCCAGGGTCGCCACGTCCGCGAAGACCGGCACCTCCGGCAGCGCGTCCGGTGCCGGCCGGCCCAGCATTGCCCACCCCGGAAGGTCGTCGACGCTCTCGATCTGCTCGGCCTGCCAGGTCACCTCGTACAGCGACCGGGCGGCACCGCCCCGGGTCGCCGTCGCGGTCATCTCCCGCAGCACCAGCGAGTCCACCGAGACCACCGGCGCGCCCGAGCCGTCGCAGGCGACCAGCCGCACCCCGGAGCCGTCCCGGGTCAGCCGCACCCGCAGCGTCCGGGCGCCCGAGGCGTGCACCTGCACGCCCTCGAACGCGAACGGCACGCGCGGCCCGCCCGTGGCCTCGGCCTCGAGCAGCAGCGCCACCGGGTGCAGCGCGGCGTCCAGCAGCGCCGGGTGCACCCCGAACGCGCCCGCCTCGCCGGCCGCCCCGTCCGGCAGCGTCACCTCGGCGTACGCCCCACCGTCGGCCGTCCAGGCCCGCCGTACGCCCTGGAACACCGGCCCGTACGACAGGCCGTGCTCGGCCAGCGCCGGATACCAGCCGGTCAGGTCCACCTCGGTCGCGCCCGCCGGCGGCCACTCGCCGAGCCCCGGCTCGTCGGCCGACACCGGTTCGAGCAGGCCGTCGGCGTGCCGCACCCAGTCGGTGTCGTCGTCCTCCTCGGGCTGGGAGTACACGGACACCGTCCGGACGGCGGCGTCGTCGGCAGCGCCGACGCGCACCTGCACGCGTACCGCCCCGGAGTCGGGCAGCACCAGCGGCGCCGCCACGGTCAGCTCCCGTACCCGCGACGCGCCCACCTCGTCGCCGGCGCGCACCGCCAGCTCCACCAGGGCGGTGCCCGGCACCACCACGTTGCCGCCGACCACGTGGTCGGCCAGCCACGGGTGCGTCGACGTCGACAGCCGGCCGGTCAGCACCACCTCGTCGTCGCCGGCGAGCCGCACCGCCGCGCCGAGCAGCGGGTGCCCCGCGACGCCGAGGCCGGCGCCCGACACGTCGCCGACCCGCCACGGCAGCACCTCGGGCCAGAACCGCTCCCGCTGGAAGGCGTACGTGGGCAGGTCGACCCGGGCGGCGCCGGTGTCGGCGAACCACTCCCGCCAGGACACCGGCAACCCGTGCACGTGCAGCTCGGCGAGGGCGTGCAGCAGCGCCTGCGCCTCGGGCCGGTCCCGGCGCTGGGCTGCGACGGCGAGCACGTCGTCGTCGGGCAGCACGTCGGGCGTCATCGCGGTCAGTACGCTCTGCGGGCCGACCTCCAGGAAGGTGTCGACCCCGGCGGCGCGCAGCGCGGCGAGCCCGTCGGCGTAGCGGACCGCCTCGCGGACGTGCCGTACCCAGTAGTCGGCGGTGCGGATCTCGTCGGCGTCGGCGAGCGCACCGGTCAGGTTCGACACGATCGGCAGCGTGGGGGCGGCGAGGTCCAGCCGCTCGACGATGCCGCGGAAGCGCTCCAGCACCGGCTCCATCAGCGGGCTGTGGAACGCGTGACTGACGGCCAACCGGCGGGTTCGCACACCCCGGTCGCGCCAGACGCGGTCCACCTCGTCGAGGGCGTCGACGGCGCCGGAGACCACGACGGAGGTCGGGCCGTTGACGGCCGCGACGCCGACCCGGTCGGTCAGCCCGGCGATCGACTCCGTCACGGCCGCCTCGTCGGCGGCCACGGCGAGCATGCCGCCGCCGTCGGGCAGCGACTGCATGAGCCGGCCCCGCGCCGCCACCAGCAGGCAGGCGTCCTGGAGGGACAGCACCCCGGCCACGTGCGCGGCGGCGATCTCACCGATCGAGTGCCCGCCCACGAAGTCCGGCACCACGCCGAACGACTCCACGAGGCGGAACAGCGCCACCTCGACGGCGAAGAGCCCGGCCTGGGTGAACGCGGTCTGGTCCAGCAGCTCCGCCTCGGCGGAGCCCTCCGGCGCGAACAGCACCTCCTTGAGCGGGCGCGGCAGCACCCGGTCGAGATGCCCGCACGCCTCGTCGAGGGCGGCGGCGAAGACGGGGAACTCGGCGTACAGCTCGCGGCCCATGCCGGTGCGCTGCGCGCCCTGGCCGGAGAAGAGCACCGCCAGCGGACCGCGGTCCCCGGCCTGGCCCGTGACCACGGTGCCCGACGGCGCGCCCGCCGCCAGGGACTCCAGGCCCGTCAGCAGGCCCGCACGGTCCCCGGCGAGCACCACCGCACGCCGGTCGAGCGTCGAGCGGGACACCACCGACGACCAGGCGACATCGAGCGGGCGCGGCTTCTCGTCGTCGCTGAGCCAACGGGCCAGCCGGTCCGCCTGCGCGGCGAGCGCGGCCGGCTGCGCGGCGGAGAGCAGCATGGGCACGACGGCGGGACGGCGGGACGGGGTGGCGCGGTCGCCGGCCGGGTCGGGGGTCGGCGACTGCTCCAGGATCAGGTGGGCGTTCGTGCCGCTCATGCCGAAGGACGACACGCCCGCCCTGCGGACGTGCTCGCCGCCGGCCCACGGGCGCGCCTCGTCGAGCAGGGCCACGGCGCCGGTCGACCAGTCGACGTGCGGTGAGGGCCGGTCCACGTGCAGGGTGGGCGGCAGCACGCCGTGCCGCATCGCCATCACCATCTTGATGACGCCGCCGGCGCCGGCCGCGGCCTGCGGGTGGCCGATGTTCGACTTCAGCGAGCCCAGCCACAGCGGGCGGTCGGCGGGGCGGCCCTGCCCGTACGTGGCCAGCAGCGCCTGCGCCTCGATCGGGTCGCCGAGCCGGGTGCCCGTGCCGTGCGCCTCGACGGCGTCCACGTCGGACGGACTGAGCCGGGCGTTCTCCAGCGCCTGCCGGATCACCCGCTGCTGCGCGGGGCCGTTGGGGGCGGTCAGCCCGCTGCTGGCGCCGTCCTGGTTGACGGCGCTGCCCCGGATCACCGCCAGGACGGGGTGCCCGTTGCGCCGGGCGTCGGAGAGCTTCTCGACGAGCAACATGGCGACGCCCTCGGACCAGCCGGTCCCGTCGGCGTCGGCGGAGAACGCCTTGCACCGCCCGTCGGAGGCGAGCCCCCGCTGGCGGGAGAACTCGACGAAGGCGCCCGGCGTGGCCAGCACTGTGACGCCGCCGGCCACGGCGAGGGAGCACTCACCGTCGCGCAGGGCCTGACCGGCGAGGTGCAGGGCGACCAGCGACGAGGAGCAGGCGGTGTCGATGGTGACGGCCGGCCCCTCCAGCCCGAAGGAGTACGCCAGCCGGCCGGACATGACGCTCGCGGCGGTGCCGGTGAGGACGTAGCCCTCCGTGCCCTCGGGCAGTTGCCGCAGCACGGACGTGTAGTCCTGCCCCGCGGTGCCGACGAACACCCCGGTACGGCTGCCCCGCACCGACGCGGCGTCGATGCCGGCCCGCTCGAAGACCTCCCAGGTCACCTCGAGCAGGAGGCGCTGCTGCGGGTCCATGGCCAGCGCCTCGCGCGGCGAGATCCCGAACAGGGTCGGGTCGAACAGACCCGCGTCGCGCAGGAAGCCACCCCGGTTGCTGTACGTGGTGCCGGGGTGGTCGGGGTCGGGGTCGTAGAGCCGGTCGAGGTCCCAGCCCCGGTCGTCGGGGAACGCGCCGGTGGCGTCCACCCCGCCGGCGACGACGTCCCAGAGGTCTTCAGGTGAGGCGACGCCACCGGGGAAACGGCAGGCCATGCCGACGATCGCGATCGGCTCGGCGTCCTCGTCCTCCAGCTCGGTCAGGCGCCGACGCGCCAGGCGGAGCTCGGAGGTCACCCACTTCAGGTGTTCGAGGAGCTTGTCTTCGTCCGCCATGACCCACCCGCCCAGAGCTTGCTATCGATCGGAATCTGCCGATTCGTTGACCACACCACCGCCGGCGGGCCGGCTTCGTGCACAGGTGGGTGCAGACGCGGCCGTTCGGCTCACGAAACCCACACCTGTTCCTGATTCCGGTCGTCGTGCCTGCTCAGGCGCCCGCCACGCCGGACAGTCCCGCCGACACACGCCCGCCACCGTGACTGGACGGTACTGAGCGCCCAACACCCGCCCAACCCCTAGAGAACCCCTGATCGACCGGCCCGCGGGCGGCGTCCCGGCAGGCTCCGGGAGCGGCGGTGACCAGCGCCACGAGGGCCATTCAGGCGGCCGACGGCAGGATGCGGCGCAGCCGGCCGGGGGGCGTCGACCGGCGGCGCCACTCCCGCGGGTAGCCGACCGAGACCTCTTCGAACCGGACCCCGTCGTACCAGGTGGTGCGCGGGATGTGCAGGTGACCGTAGACGGCGACGCGGGCGTCGAAGCGGACGTGCCAGTCGGCAGTGGTCTCGGTGCCGCACCACTGGGCGAACTCCGGGTACCGCAGGATCCGGGTGGGCTCGCGTACGAGCGGGAAGTGGTTGACCAGGACGGTGGGCAGCCCGCCGCGCTCGGCGGTGAGCCGGCGCTCCGTCAGGGCCAGCCGCGCCCGGCACCAGGCGTCCCGCGTCGGGTACGGGTCCGGGTGCAGCAGGATCTCGTCGGTGCAGACCACGCCGACCTCGTGGGCCCGTGCCAGGGCCTGCTCCTTCGTGTACGTCCCCGGGGGCCGGAAGGTGTAGTCGTAGAGCAGGAACAGCGGCGCGATCAGGACCGGGTCGTCGCCCTGCGGGTCCCAGACGGGGTACGGGTCCTCCGGAGTCACCACCCCGAGCCCCCGGCACAGCTCCACCAGGTGCTGGTAGCGCGCGTCCCCCCGCAGCTGGATCGGGTCCTCGCGGGGAGTCCACAGCTCGTGGTTGCCGGGGGCCCAGATGACCTTGGCGAAGCGGCGGCTGAGGAGTCCCAGCGCCCACTCGATGTCGCCGACGAACTCCCCGACGTCGCCGGCGACGACGAGCCAGTCGCCGTCGCGCTCCGGCCGCAGCCGCTCGACGATGGCCTTGTTCTCCGCGTGCACCACGTGCAGGTCGCTGATGGCGAGCAGTTGAGGCAAGCCGGATCCGGCCATGCGGACCTCCCGTCCATCCGGGGTACCGCACGCACCCACATCCGTACCGCTCGGCTGCCGGTGGGCAGGGCGAGACGGCCTGGCGTGCTCCGACCCTACGGAGCCGGATCCACACCGGCACACCCCTAGACAGGCTTCGTGGACCCCTAAGGGCGCGCCTGCCCGACGGCGCCGGCCAGGCGTCCGGCGCCATCGGGTGCCCCTTTCCCCGGCCCGTCCCGCCCGGGTCGGGCAGTGTCCGCTCAGGACTTGCCGAACTCCCGCTGGATGATGTCGAAGAGCTCGTCCCGGCTGGCCGACTCCAACTCCTCTGCGGCGGCCGGCGCCGATGCGGTGGCGGCGGGTCGGCCCCGCCACCGGGTCAGCAGGTCCTCCAGCCGACCGACGACCGCGTCGTCGACCTGGTCGCCCGGCAGCCCGCCGAGGAGCTTGTCGAGGCGTTCGATCTCGGCCACGATCGGCAACGCCGGCTGCTCGGGCGCCAACTCGGCCCGCAGGTGACCGGCGAGCGCGTTCGGGGTGGGATGGTCGAAGACGAGGGTGGCGGGCAGTCCGATGCCCGTTGCGGCGGTCAGCCGGTTGCGCAGCTCGACTGCGGTGAGCGAGTCGAAGCCCAGTTCGAGGAAGCCGCGGGCGGGCCTGATCCCGCTCGGCGTGGCGTGTCCCAGCACCGCCGCGGCGGTGCCGCGGACCAGGTCGAGCAGGATGCGGTCGCGCTCCGGCCCGGAGGCGGCGGCGAGCCGCTCGCGCAGCGCCGACGCCGCGCCGCGGTCCTCGCCCTTCGGCGCCTCCTCGGCCGGTGCGGGCTGTGCTGCTTCGGGGATGTCGGTGAACAACCGGGACGGACGCAACGCCGTGAACGACGGCACAAACCGATCCCACCGCACATCCGCCACCACCACCTGCCCCTCACCACCATCCAGCGCCCCCTGCAACGCCGCCACCGCCAACTCCGGAGCCATCCCCGGCAAACCACGCCGACTCAACTGCTCCCCCGCCACCCCCACCGCCATACCCGCCTCAGCCCACGGCCCCCACGCCACCGACGTCCCCACCAACCCACGCCCACGCCGCGACACCACCAACCCATCCACAAACGCATTCGCCGCCGCATACCCCACCTGACCCGCAGAACCCCACACCCCCGCAATCGACGAAAACACTACAAACGCATCCAAATCCAAACCAGCAGTCAACTCATCCAACACCACCGCACCACCAACCTTCGCCCGCAACACCTCCTCCACCTCACCCACACCCACCTCACCCAACGGCGTCAACTGCGCCACACCAGCCGCATGCACCACCGCCCGCAACCGCTCACCCCGACCCACCAAATCCCCCAACAACCCCGCCACCGCACCACGATCCGCCACATCACAACCCACCACCGACACCCGCACACCCAAACCCTCCAACCGCCCCACCAACTCACCCACACCCGCCGCACCACCACCACGCCGACTCACCAACACCACATGCTCCGCACCCACACCCACCGCCCACAACGCCACCCGCGCACCCAACGCCCCCGTACCACCCGTCACCAACACCGTCCCCGACAACCGAAAACCACCACCACCAGCACCCGCACCCGCACCCGCCGGACAACCCGCACGCACCAACCGCCGCACAAACACACCCGACGACCGCAACGCCACCTGATCCTCAACCCCCGACAACAACACCCCACACAACCAACCCCACACACCCCCACCCAACACACCCGGCAAATCCACCAAACCACCCCACCGCAACGGCACCTCCAAACCCACCACCCGACCCAAACCCCACACCGCAGAACCCGCGACATCCGCCAGCTCGTCCGAGTCGCCGACCGACACCGCCCCGCGCGTCAGCCACCACAACCGGCCCGACCCACCGACGTCGGTCAGCGCCTGCACCACAGCCAGCGCCGTCGACACCTCGGCGGCGGCCGGAACCGGGGACGCCTCCCGCGGCTCGGCCAGCGACAGCAGGGACACCACGTGGGCGTCCCGGGCGTCGGAGCTCATCGCCTCCAGCAGCAGCCGCGCCACCCGGTCGCGGTCGGCGCCGGCCGGGATCAGCACCGGGACCGCCCGGTCGGCCCGGGCAGCCAGCGCCGCGGCCACCGGGTGGTCCTCCTGCCCGGGCGCCATCAGCAGCAGCCAGGTTCCCGCCAACGTCGCGGAGTCCGGCACGGCGGCCGTACGCCACGTCGCCCGGTACCGCCAGGAGTCGACGACCGCCCGCTGCTGCGTCGCCCGCCGCCACCGGGCGAGCTTGGGCAGCAGCGCCGTGGACGGCTCGTCCGCGCCCACGGCGAGATCCTCGCCCAGCACGCCGAGGTCCCCGGACTCGACCGCCGCCCAGAACTGCTCGTCGGACGGGGCGTCGGCCCGCTCCGGAGCCGAGCCGGGCTGGGGGTCCTCCAGCCAGTAGCGCTGCCTGTCGAAGGCGTAGGTGGGCAGTTCCACCGCGCGCGGCCGGGTTCCGGTCTGGCCGAGGTACGCCGCCCAGTCGACGGCCACGCCGGCGGCCCAGAGCTGCCCGGCTGCAGTGGTGAGGGTGGTGACGTCGGGCTGGCTGCGGCGCAGCGTGGCGACGTACCGCACGTCGTCGGCGGTGTCCGCCTCGGCGGCCATGGCGGTGAGGACCGCGTCCGGGCCGATCTCCAGGAAGGTGTCCACCCCCTGTGCCCGCAACGTCGCCACCCCGTCGGCGAAGCGCACCGGCTGCCGCACGTGCCGCACCCAGTAGCCCGGGTCGGTCAGCTCCGCCGCGTCCGCGACCGCGCCGGTCACGTTCGACACCACCGGCACCCGCGGCGGCTGCCAGTCCAGCCCCGCCACCACCGACGCGAACTCGTCCAGCATCGGATCCATCAACCGCGAATGGAACGCGTGACTGACCGCCAGTTCCTTGACCCGCCAACCCCGCTCACGGCAGGCCGCCACCACCGAAGCCACCTCGCCGACGGCACCCGACACCACCACCGACGCCGGACCGTTCACCGCCGCCACGTCCACCGCCACGCCCGACGCACCGAGCAGCTCGGCGACAGCCTCCTCCGACGCACCGACCGCCGCCATCACGCCACCGGCCGGCAACGCCTGCATCAACCGACCCCGCGCCGCCACCAGGGAACAGGCATCCGACAGCGACAACATCCCCGACACGTACGCGGCCGTCACCTCACCGATCGAATGACCCGCCAGGAAATCCGCCCGCACACCCCACGACGCGAGCAACTCCCACAACGCCACCTCCACCGCGAACAACCCCGCCTGCGCGAACACCGTCTGATCCACCAGAGCCGCAGTCTCCGAACCCGGCTCCGCGAACACCACCTCGCGCAACGCACGCGGCAGACGCGGATCAATCTCCGCGCACACTTCGTCGAACGACGCCGCGAACACCGGGAACGCCTCGTACAACTCCCGGCCCATACCCACACGCTGCGAACCCTGACCCGTGAACAACACCGCCCGACGACCCGCCGACACCACACCCGCAGACCGGCCCTCAGCCACCGCCGACAGACCAGCAACCAACTCGTCCACCGACGAACCCCACACCACCGCGCGGTGCTCCAACGCAGCCCGAGTCGTCGCCAACGACCACGACACGTCCGCCACCGCAAGGCCGGACCGTTCCCGCACGAACGACGCCAACCGCGCCGCCTGACCCACCAGACCCCGCTTCGAACGCCCCGACAGCACCCACGGCACCGGCACCCCGACGGGCGCGGCAGACCCCGCGGCGTGCTCCGGCTCCGCCTGCTCGATGATCACGTGCGCGTTCGTGCCGGAGATCCCGAACGACGACACGGCAGCCCTGCGTGCGCGGCCCGCACCCGGCCACTCGCGCGCCCGGGTCACCAGCTCCACCGCACCCGACGACCAGTCCACATGCGACGAGGGCACATCCACGTGCAGCGTCGCCGGCACGGTCCCGTGCCGCATCGCCAAGATCATCTTGATGATCCCAGCCACCCCCGCAGCCGCCTGCGTGTGACCGATGTTCGACTTCACCGACCCCAACAACAACGGCACATCCCGGCCCTGCCCGTACGTCGCCAACAACGCCTGCGCCTCGATCGGATCACCCAACGACGTACCCGTACCGTGCGCCTCCACCACATCCACATCAGCCGCCGACAAACCCGCACTCGCCAGCGCCTGCCGGATCACCCGCTGCTGCGACGGACCATTCGGCGCCGTCAAACCATTCGACGCACCATCCTGATTCACCGCCGAACCCCGCACCACCGCCAGCACCCGACGCCCGTCACGCCGCGCATCCGACAACCGCTGCACCACCAGCACCCCGACACCCTCGGACCAACCCGTGCCGTCCGCGGCGTCCGAGAACGACTTGCAGCGGCCGTCGGCGGACAGGCCGCCCTGGATCGAGAACTCGGCGAACGTGCCCGGTGAGGCCATCACGGTGACGCCGCCGGCCAGGGCGAGGTCACACTCGCCGGACCGCAGCGCCTGCGCCGCCAGATGCAACGCCACAAGCGACGACGAACACGCCGTGTCCACAGTCACCGCCGGCCCCTCGAAGCCGAACGAGTACGCCACCCGGCCCGACAACACGCTTGTCGCGTTGCCGGTGAGCAGGTGGCCGCCGACCTCCTGGGCCCGACCGACCGACCCGCTGGCGTACCCCTGGAAGCTGGCCCCGGCGAAGACGCCGACCGCGCCGCCCCGCAGGGTGGTCGGGTCGATGCCCGCCGACTCGACTGCCTCCCACGAGGTCTCCAGCAGCAGCCGCTGCTGCGGGTCCATGGCGAGCGCCTCCCGCGGCGAGATGCCGAAGAACTCGGCGTCGAACTCGCCGGCGTCGTAGACGAAGCCGCCCCTGCGGGCGAAGGACGTGTCGGACAGGCCGCTGCTGAGGAAGCTGTCCCAGCCCCGGTCGAGGGGGAACTCGGAGATGCCGTCGCGTCCGGTGGCGAGCAGTTGCCACAGTTCTTCCGGGGACGCGACGCCACCCGGGAGGCGGCAGCCCATGCCGACGATCACGATCGGGTCGTCGTCGACGGTGGCGACCCTGCGGTCGGCCGGCGCGTCGCCCGATGCTCCGAGCACGGTCTCCCGGATGAAGGCGACCAGGGCGGCCGGCGTCGGGTGGTCGAAGACGAGGGTGGAGGGCAATGCGAGGCCGGTTTCGGCGGTCAGCCGGTTGCGCAGCTCGACTGCGGTGAGCGAGTCGAAGCCGAGACGCTGGAACGCCCGGTCCGGCCGCACCGCCTCCACGGTGGCGTGGCCGAGCACCGTGGCGACCTGGGAGCGTACGAGGTCCAGCAGGGACGCCTCGACCTCCGGCGACGTCAGGGCCGCGAGCCGCTCGCGCAGTGCGGAGGCCCGGTCGGTGGGGCCGGTCTCGGCTCGGGACGCCGCCTCGATCGCCGCCTGTGCTTCGGGGATGTCGGTGAACAACCGGGACGGACGCAACGCCGTGAACGACGGCACAAACCGATCCCACCGCACATCCGCCACCACCACCTGCCCCTCACCACCATCCAGCGCCCGCTGCAACGCCGCCACCGCCAACTCCGGAGCCATCCCCGGCAAACCACGCCGACTCAACTGCTCCCCCGCCACCCCCACCGCCATACCCGCCTCAGCCCACGGCCCCCACGCCACCGACGTCCCCACCAACCCACGCCCACGCCGCGACACCACCAACCCATCCACAAACGCATTCGCCGCCGCATACCCCACCTGACCCGCAGAACCCCACACCCCCGCAATCGACGAAAACACTACAAACGCATCCAAATCCAAACCAGCAGTCAACTCATCCAACACCACCGCACCACCAACCTTCGCCCGCAACACCTCCTCCACCTCACCCACACCCACCTCACCCAACGGCGTCAACTGCGCCACACCAGCCGCATGCACCACCGCCCGCAACCGCTCACCCCGACCCACCAAATCCCCCAACAACCCCGCCACCGCACCACGATCCGCCACATCACAACCCACCACCGACACCCGCACACCCAAACCCTCCAACCGCCCCACCAACTCACCCACACCCGCCGCACCACCACCACGCCGACTCACCAACACCACATGCTCCGCACCCACACCCACCGCCCACAACGCCACCCGCGCACCCAACGCCCCCGTACCACCCGTCACCAACACCGTCCCCGACAACCGAAAACCACCACCACCAGCACCCGCACCCGCACCCGCCGGACAACCCGCACGCACCAACCGCCGCACAAACACACCCGACGACCGCAACGCCACCTGATCCTCAACCCCCGACAACAACACCCCACACAACCAACCCCACACACCCCCACCCAACACACCCGGCAAATCCACCAAACCACCCCACCGCAACGGCACCTCCAAACCCACCACCCGACCCAAACCCCACACCGCAGAACCGTCCAGGTCGGTCAGAGGCTCGGAGTCGTCCACGGAGACGGCACCGCTGGTCAACCACCACAGCCGACCCTCGACCTCAGTGACTGCAAGCGCCTGCGCGACCGCCAGTGCCTCGACGACACCGGCGCCGGCCAGCGACATCAGCGAGATCATCCCGGCGACCGGTCCTGCGGCCGCCGAGGCGGCGGACAGCCGACGCGCGATCCCGTCCCGGTCCAGCTCGTCCAGCACCACGGGGATCATCTCGGCGCCCCGCTCCGCCAGCCCGGCCAGCAACGGGTGGTCCTCCTGGCCGGGCACCATCAGCACCAGCCAGGAGCCGGTCAGGTTCTCGTTTCCGGTCACGTCCTGGCGCCGCCACACCACGCGGTAGCGCCAGGCGTCCACCGTCGACCGCTGCTGTGCGGCCCGCCGCCACTGCGCGAGCTTCGGCAGGACCGCGCTGAACGGTTCGTCGGCGCCGACACCCAGCTCGCCGCCGACCAGGTCGGGGTCGCCGGACTCCACGGCCGCCCAGAACCGCCCGTCGAGAGCTTCGCCGTGCACGTCCCGGCGGGCCGCGGGCGCCGCCTCGGGCCAGTACCAGGTGTGGTCGAAGGCGTACGTGGGCAGGTCGACCACGCCCGGCCGGGCGCCGGTCTGACCGTGGTAGGCAGCCCAGTCGACCGGCACACCCGCCACCCACAACTGCCCCAGCGCCGACGTCAACACGCCGACCTCCGGCTGATCCCGCCGCGACACCGGAACCCGCCGCACCCCGGCATCCGCGACGATCTCCGCCACCATCGCCGTCAACGTCGCATCCGGGCCGACCTCCAGGAACGTGTCCACCCCCTGCCCCCGCAGAGCAGCCACCCCGTCGGCGAACCGCACCGGCTGCCGCACGTGCCGCACCCAGTACTCCGGATCCACCAGCTCCAGCGGCTCCGCGACCGCGCCGGTCACGTTCGACACGATCGGCACCCGCGGCACCCGCCAGTCCAGCCCCGCCACCACCGACCGGAACTCGTCCAGCATCGGATCCATCAACCGCGAGTGGAACGCGTGACTCACCGCCAGTTCCTTGACCCGCCAACCCCGCTCACGGCAGGCCCCCACCACCGAAGCCACCTCATCGGCCGCGCCCGAGACGACCACCGACGCGGGGCCGTTCACCGCCGCGATGTCCACGGCCGCGCCCGACGCGCCGAGCAGCTCAGCGACAGCCTCCTCCGCCGCGCCCACCGCTGCCATCACCCCACCCGACGGCAGAGCCTGCATCAACCGACCCCGCGCCGCCACCAGGGAACAGGCATCCGACAGCGACAACATCCCCGACACGTACGCGGCCGTCACCTCACCGATCGAATGACCCGCCAGGAAATCCGCCCGCACACCCCACGACGCGAGCAACTCCCACAACGCCACCTCGACCGCGAACAGACCAGCCTGGGCAAAGACGGTCTGATCCACCAGGGCAGCCTCATCCGACCCCGCCTGCGCGAACACCACATCCCGCAACGCACGCGGCAACAAACCCTCAAACCCCGCACACACCACGTCGAAGGCCTGCGCGAACACCGGGAACGCCTCGTACAACTCCCGGCCCATACCCACACGCTGCGAACCCTGACCCGTGAACAACACCGCCCGACGACCCGCCGACACCACACCCGCAGACCGGCCCTCAGCCACCGCCGACAGACCCACCACCAGCTCGTCCACGTCCGAGCCCCACACCACCGCCCGATACTCCAACGCCGCCCGAGTCGTCGCCAACGACCACGACACATCAGCCACCGACAGGTCAGACCGACCCCGCACGAACGACGCCAACCGCCCGGCCTGACCCGACAGACCCCGCTCCGAACGCCCCGACACCACCCACGGCACCGGCAAAGCCACGGAAGCGCCCCCGGCAGAAGCCGGGGCAGACTCCGGCTCCGCCGCGACCTCGGGGACGGCCTCGGGCTCCGGCTGCTCCAAAATCACGTGCGCATTCGTGCCCGAGATGCCGAACGACGACACACCCGCCCGCCGGGGACGCTCCACGCCCGGCCACTCACGCGAGGCCGTTACCAACTCGACCGCGCCAGACGACCAGTCCACATGCGACGACGGCACATCCACGTGCAGCGTCGCCGGCACGGCCCCGTACCGCATCGCCAAGATCATCTTGATGATCCCAGCCACCCCCGCAGCCGCCTGCGTGTGACCGATGTTCGACTTCACCGACCCCAACAACAACGGCACATCCCGGCCCTGCCCGTACGTCGCCAACAACGCCTGCGCCTCGATCGGATCACCCAACGACGTACCCGTACCGTGCGCCTCCACCACATCCACATCAGCCGCCGACAAACCCGCACTCGCCAGCGCCTGCCGGATCACCCGCTGCTGCGACGGACCATTCGGCGCCGTCAAACCATTCGACGCACCATCCTGATTCACCGCCGAACCCCGCACCACCGCCAGCACCCGACGCCCGTCACGCCGCGCATCCGACAACCGCTGCACCACCAGCACACCGACACCCTCGCCCCACGCGGTGCCGTCCGCAGACTCGGCGAAGGCCTTGCAGCGGCCGTCCGCCGACAGCCCACCCTGGCGGGAGAACTCGATGAAGGCGCCCGGGGTGGACATCACCGTGACGCCGCCGGCCAGCGCGAGGTCACACTCGCCGGACCGCAGCGCCTGCGCCGCCAGATGCAACGCCACAAGCGACGACGAACACGCCGTGTCCACAGTCACCGCCGGCCCCTCGAACCCGAACGAGTACGCCACCCGACCCGACAACACGCTCGCGGAGGCACCCGTCGCGCCGTACCCGGCGAGCGACTCACCGGCCTCGCGCACGACGGTCTCGTAGTCCTGGCCGTTGGTGCCGGCGAACACCCCGACGCGGCTGCCGCGCAGCGCGAGCGGTTCGATCCGGGCGTCTTCGAACGCCTCCCAGGAGACCTCCAGCAGCAGCCGCTGCTGCGGGTCCATGGCGAGCGCCTCCCGCGGCGAGATGCCGAAGAACTCCGCGTCGAAGCCACCCGCGTCGGCCAGGAAGGCACCGCGCGAGACGTAGGAGTCGGTGCCGGTCAGCGACTCCAGGTCCCAGTGCCGGTTGGCCGGGAAGTCCGACATCGCGTCGGCACCGGCCGTCAGCAGGTCCCAGAGCCCCTCCGGGGACTCGGCTCCGGCCGGGAAACGGCAGCCCATGCCGACGATGACGATCGGGTCGTCGCCCACGACGGGGCCGGTGGCGGCGGGGACGGGCAGCGCCTGCCCGCCGAGCAGCTCGGCGTGGATGTGGCCGGCCAGAGCCGCCGAGTTCGGGTAGTCGAAGGCGAGCGTGGTCGGCAGCGCGAGGCCGGTCGCCGCGTCGAGCCGGTTGCGCAGCTCGACAGCTGCCAGCGAGGTGAAACCGAGATCCTGGAACGCCCGGTCCGGCGCCACCCGCTCGACGGACTCGTGGCCGAGCACGGCGGCGACCTCGGCGCGTACCAGCTCACCGAGGACGCGCAACTGCTCCGCGCCGGGCATTCCCGACAGGCGCAGGCGCAGGTCGGCCGCCGGCACCGGGGCGTCGGCGGGCACCGCCGCGCCAGCCTCGGCCAGCAGGTCGCGGACCAGCGGGTGGGCGCGCCGCGGACCGGTGGCGGCCACCCGGGCCCAGTCGATGTCGGCCACGACGAGGTACGTCTCGTCGCGGTCCAGCGCACGGCTGAAGGCGCGCACGGCTGTCTCCGGCGCCATCGCGCCGAAACCGGTACGGCTGAGCCGCTGTTCGAAGTCGCCCGCGCTCACCCCGCCGTCGGCCCACAGGCCCCAGGCGAGCGAGGTCGCCGGCAGTCCCTCGGCGCGGCGGCGCTGCGCCAGGGCGTCGAGGAACGCGTTGCCGGGCGCGTACGTGGCCTGGCCGGCGGCGCCCATGAGGCCGGCGAGGGAGGAGAAGAGGACGAAGGCGGAGAGGTCGCTGCCCCGGGTCAGCTCGTCCAGGTTGCGCGCGGCGTCGACCTTCGCCCGCAGGGCGGTGGCCAGCTGGTCGACACTCACGGCGTCGACGACGTTGTCGTCGAGGGCGGCGGCGGTGTGCACGACCGCGCTCAGCGGAAGCTCGGCGGGGATCGAGTCGAGCAGCGTCGCGAGCGCGGCCCGGTCGGCCACGTCGCAGGACGCGAGGGTTACCCGGGTGCCGAGCCCGGCGAGTTCCTCGGCGAGGGCGGTCGCGCCGGGCGCCTCGCCACCCCCGCCGGCTGACCAGGAGGAGGTGTTCGGCTCCGTCGGCGGCCAGCGCGCGGGCGACGTGTCCCCCGAGTGCCCCGGTGCCGCCGGTGATCAGCACCGTGCCGCGCGGCGTCCAGGAACCGCGCGCACCGGTGTCGCCGTACGTCGCACGAACGAGCCGGCGGGCGTGGCCGCCGGTGCCGCGCAGGGCGATCTCGTCCTCCCGGCCGGTGCCGGCGATCAGCGTCCGGAGCATCCGCACGACGCTCTGGTCGGGCTGCTCGGGGAGGTCGACGAGCCCGCCCCACCGGTGCGGGTGCTCGGCGCGCAGCACGCTGCCGAAGCCCCACGCCATGGCCTGCACGGGGTCGACGTGCCGGTCGCGGGATCCGACGGAGACCGCGCCGCGGGTGGCGATCCAGAGCCGGGCGGTGATCCCGGCGTCGCCGAGGGCCTGCGCGAGCGCGACCGTGGCGGCGAGGCCCGTCGGCACGGAGGCGGCCCCGGCGTACGGCCGGGTGTCGAGGGCCAGCAGGGAGAGTACGGGCAGCACGTCCCCGTCGCGGCCGGTCGACGCCTCGGCGAGGTCGTGGGCGAGGCGCTTGCGGTCGCACGTGGCGTCGACCTCGACGATCCGCCCGCCGGCGGCGCCGAGGGCGGCGGCCCAGTCCGTCACGGCCGCGTCGGCGCCGGCCGGTACGACGAGCAGGAAGTCGGTCGCCTCGGCGCGGGCGGCGTCGTGCGTGAGCGGCTGCCAGGCCACCCGGTAGCGCCAGGAGTCGAGGGCCGCCTCGGCGTCCCGGCGGCGTCGCCAGGTGGACAGCGCCGGCAGCACGTCCGCGAGGGGGGCGTCGGCGTCGACGGCCAGGCTCTCGGCGAGGGTCGTCAGGTCCTCCGCCTCGATCGCCCGCCAGAAGTCCTCGTCGGCGGCGGTACGCCGGGCGGCGGGGGGACGGTAGGACCGCGTCGTCGCATTGATCCAGTAACGTCGATGGTCGAAGGCGTACGTGGGCAGGTCGACCACGCCCGGCCGGGCGCCGGTCTGACCGTGGTAGGCAGCCCAGTCGACCGGCACACCCGCCACCCACAACTGCCCCAAGGCCGCCGTCACCGCAGCGAGCTCCGACTGGTCCCGCCGCGACGCCGGAACCCGCCGCACCCCGGCATCCGCGACGATCTCCGCCACCATCGCCGTCAACGTCGCGTCCGGGCCCACCTCCAGGAACGTGTCCACCCCCTGTGCCCGCAACGCCGCCACCCCGTCGGCGAACCGCACCGGCTGCCGCACATGCCGCACCCAGTACTCCGGATCCACCAGCTCCAGCGGCTCCGCGACCGCGCCGGTCACGTTCGACACGATCGGGATCCGCGGCACCCGCCAGTCCAGCCCCGCCACCACCGACCGGAACTCCTCCAGCATCGGATCCATCAACCGCGAATGGAACGCGTGACTGACCGCCAGTTCCTTGACCCGCCAACCCCGCTCACAGCAGGCCCCCACCACCGAAGCCACCTCATCGGCCGCGCCCGAGACGACCACCGACGCGGGGCCGTTGACCGCCGCGATGTCCACGGCCGCGCCCGACGCGCCGAGCAGCTCGGCGACAGCCTCCTCCGACGCACCGACCGCCGCCATCACCCCACCCGACGGCAGAGCCTGCATCAACCGACCCCGCGCCGCCACCAGGGAACAGGCATCCGCCAACGACAACATCCCCGACACGTACGCCGCCGTCACCTCACCAATCGAATGACCCGCCAGGAAATCAGCCCGCACACCCCACGACGCGAGCAACTCCCACAACGCCACCTCAACCGCGAACAACCCCGCCTGCGCGAACACCGTCTGATCCACCAAGCCGGCATCGGAAGTACCCGCCTCGGCGAACACGACCTCCCGCAACGCACGCGGCAACAAACCATCAAAACGGGCGCACACCTCGTCGAACGACGCCGCGAACACCGGAAACGCCTCGTACAACTCCCGGCCCATACCCACACGCTGCGAACCCTGACCCGTGAACAACACCGCCCGACGACCCGCCGACACCACACCCGCAGACCGGCCCTCAGCCACCGCCGACAGACCAGCAACCAACTCGTCCACCGACGAACCCCACACCACCGCGCGGTGCTCCAACGCAGCCCGAGTCGTCGCCAACGACCACGACACGTCCGCCACCGCAAGGCCGGACCGTTCCCGCACGAACGACGCCAACCGCGCCGCCTGACCCACCAGACCCCGCTTCGAACGCCCCGACACCACCCACGGCACCGGCAACCCGACCGGCGCGGCAGACCCCGCGGCGTGCTCCGGCTCCGCCTGCTCGATGATCACGTGCGCGTTCGTCCCCGAGATGCCGAACGACGACACACCCGCCCGCCGGGGACGCTCCACGCCCGGCCACTCACGCGAGGCCGTCACCAACTCCACCGCACCCGACGACCAGTCCACATGCGACGAGGGCACATCCACGTGCAACGACGCCGGCACCACCCCGTACCGCATCGCCAAGATCATCTTGATGACACCCGCCACCCCCGCAGCCGCCTGCGTGTGACCGATGTTCGACTTCACCGACCCCAGCAGCAGCGCGTCCCGGTCGTCGCGGTCCTGCCCGTACGTGGCGAGCAGCGCCTGGGCCTCGATGGGGTCGCCCAGCGTCGTGCCCGTGCCGTGCGCCTCCACGACGTCGACGTCGGCGACGCCCAGCCGGGCGTTCGCGAGGGCCTGCCGGATCACCCGCTGCTGCGACGGGCCGTTCGGCGCCGTCAACCCGTTCGACGCGCCGTCCTGGTTGACGGCCGTGCCCCGCACGACCGCGAGGACCCGGCGCCCGTCACGCCGCGCGTCCGACAGCCGCTGCACCAGCAGCACCCCGACGCCCTCGGACCAGCCCGTGCCGTCCGCCGCGTCGGAGAACGACTTGCAGCGGCCGTCGGGGGCCATGCCCCGCTGCCGGGAGAAGTCGATGAACGTCTCGGGCGTCGCCATCACCGTGACGCCGCCGGCCAGCGCCAGGTCGCACTCCCCCGACCGCAGCGCCTGCACCGCCAGGTGCAACGCCACAAGCGACGACGAACACGCCGTGTCCACAGTCACCGCCGGGCCCTCGAACCCGAACGAGTACGCCACCCGACCCGACAACACGCTGCTGGCCGTGCCGACGCCGAGGTAGCCGTCGAGGGTCTCGGGGACGTCGGCCAGCCCTGCGGCGTGGTTGTGGTACATCATGCCGGCGAACACGCCGACGGGGCGGCCACGCAGCGCGAGCGGGTCGATCCGGGCGTCCTCGATGGCCTCCCACGAGGTCTCCAGCAGCAGCCGCTGCTGCGGGTCCATGGCGAGGGCCTCGTGCGGCGAGATCTTGAACAGGTCGGCGTCGAAGTCGGCGGCGTCGGCCAGGAAGCCGCCCTCGCGGGCGTAGCTGCTGCCCCGGCGCGCGCCGGACGGGTCGTACAGGTCGTCGACGTCCCAGCCGCGGTCGGCGGGGAAGCCGGTGATGCCGTCGCCACCGGAGACGAGGAGGTCCCACAGTTGCTCGGGGCTGCGTACGCCGCCGGGGTAGCGGCAGCTCATGCCGACGATCGCGATCGGCTCGTCGAGCGCCGCGACGGCGGCTACCGGAGCCGCCCGGGTGCCGGCGTCCGTTGCGGTCTCGGCGTCCAGGTGGTCGGCGAGGGCGAGCGGGGTCGGGTGGTCGAAGACCAGCGTCGCGGGCAGGCGCAGGCCGGTGACCGCGCCCAGCCGGTTGCGCAGTTCGACGGCGGTGAGCGAGTCGAAACCGAGCTCGGTGAACGGACGCCCGGCCTCGACGGCGGCGGCGTCGGCGTACCCCAGGACCGTCGCGACCTGGTCGAGGACGAGCCGCAGCAGGGCCGCGGCGCGCTCCTCGCGGTCGAGGCCGGCGAGCCGCCCGGTCAGCGCGGCGGTCTCCGCCGGACCGGACCGCGCGGCGCGGCGCCGGGGCGCCCGGACCAGGCCGCGCAGGACCGACGGCAGGGTGCCCGCCTCGGCCTGGGCGCGCAGCGCCGGCCCGTCCAGCGCCATCGGCACCGTCGCGGGCAGGCCGGTGAGCAGGGCGGCGTCGAGGAGCGCGAGGCCGTCCGCCGCGGGAAGCGGCCGTACGCCGGCCCGGGCCAGCCGGTCGGTGTCGGCGCGGTCGAGGCCGGCGGTCATGCCGCCGCCCGACTCCGCCCACGGGCCCCAGGCCAGCGAGTGCGCCGGCAGGCCCGCGGCCCGTCGCCGGTGGGCGAGCGCGTCCAGGAAGGCGCTGGCCGCCGCGTAGTTGGCCTGACCGGGGCTGCCCGTCACGCCCGCCGCCGAGGAGTACGTGACGAAGAGCGCGAGGCGGCCGGCGGCGGTCAGCTCGTGCAGGTTCGCGGCGGCGTCCACCTTCGGCCGCAGCACGTCGCCGAGCGTCTCGGGGGTGAGCGAGGTCAGGGTGCGGTCGGCCAGCACGCCGGCGGTGTGCACCACGCCGGTCAGCGGGTGCGCCGGGTCGATCCGGTCCAGCAGCGCGGCGAGGGCGGCCCGGTCGGCGGCGTCGCACGCCTCGACAGTCGCGGTGGCGCCCAGGTCGGCGAGGGCGGCGACCAGGTCGGCTGCGCCGTCGGCGTCGGCGCCGCGCCGGCTGGTGAGCAGCAGGTGCCGGGCCCCGTACCGGGTGACCAGGTGGCGGGCGGTCAGTGCGCCGAGGGCACCGGTGCCGCCGGTGACCAGCACCGTGCCCTCCGGGTCCAGCGCCGGCGCCGGCGCGTCGGGTTCCGGGGCGGCGACGAGCCGGGGCACGCGGAGCGCCCCGTCGCGTACCGCCGCCTGCGGCTCGTCGGCCGACAGCAGGCCGGCGAGGACGGCCGCGCAGTTCTCCTCGTCGTCGACGTCGACGACGAGGAAGCGGCCGGGGTGCTCGGCCTGGGCGGAGCGGAGCAGGCCCCACACGGCGGCGCCGGCCAGGTCGGTGACCTCCGCGTCGTCGTCCACGGCGACGGCGCCGCCGGTGAGGACCACCAGCCGGGAGTCGCCGGTGTGCGGTTCGGCGGCGAGCCAGCCCTGGAGCACGGCGAGGACCTCGGCGAGCAGGTCGTGGACGGCGCCGGGGCCGGTCGCGCCGGCCACCGGGTACAGCACGGCGTCGGGTACCCCGGCGTCGCAGAGCGCGTCGAGGTCGGCGTACCGGGCGGCGGGCGGGCCGGACGGCAGCGGGGCGGGACGTTCGCCGAGCACCGCCCAGGTCGTGCCGTCGGCAGCGCCCCCGGCGACGGGGTGCCGGAGCCAGTCGAGGCGGAACAGCGAGCGCCGCCACGCGGACCCGCCGGCGGTGAGCTCCCCCGCCGGCAGGGGCCGCAGCACCAGGGAGCCGACCCGGGCGACCGGCGCCCCGGTGGCGTCGGCGACCAGCATGGACACCGTGTCCGGACCGGTGGGGGTCAACCGCACCCGCAGCGTGTCGGCGCCGTGGGCGGACAGCGTCACGTCGGACCAGGCGAACGGCATCCGGGCCTCGCCGGGGTCGACGATGCCCAGCCCGACCGCCTGCACGGCGGCATCGAGCAACGCCGGGTGCAGCCCGTACCCACCGGCGTCGCCGGCCGCCGGCTCGGGCAGCGCCACCTCGGCGTACACGTCCGCGCCGACGCGCCAGGCGGCACGCAGCCCGGAGAAGGCCGGGCCGTACGCGAACCCGGCCCGTGCCGCCCGCCCGGCCAGCTCCGACACGTCCAGGGAGGTGGCGTCGCTCGGCGGCCACTGCGCCAGCACGCCGGTGTCCTCATCCGGCTCCTCGGTGAGCAGGCCGGTGGCGTGCCGTACCCAGATGTCGTCGGTGCCGGCGCGGCGGGCGTGGACGGTGAGCTGCCACGCTCCGCCGCCGGTGCGTTCGGCGGCGACCTGCACGTCGACGCCGCCGGTCTCGGGCAGCACCAGCGGCGCCTGGAGGGTCAGCTCGGCGAGCCGTTCGGCGCCGACCTCCGCGCCGGCCCGCATCGCCAGTTCCACGAACCCGGTGCCGGGCAGGAGCACGACGTCGCGCAGGGCGTGCTCGGCCAGCCAGGGCTGGGTCTCCACGGACAACCTGCCGGTGAGCGTCACCTCGTCGCCGTCGGCCGAGCGGAACACCGCGCCGAGCAGCGGGTGGCCGGTCGGGGTCAGCCCGGCGGCGGTCACGTCGGCGGGCTGCGGCAGGGGCAGCAGCCAGTAGCGTTCGCGCTGGAACGCGTACGTGGGCAGGTCGACCGGCACGGGCGGGCCGGCGAACAGGGCCGTCCAGTTCACCGGCACGCCCCTGGCCCACACGGTGGCCGCGGCGGCCAGGGCGGTGGTCGCCTCGTCGTGCTCGGCGCGCAGCACGGGGGCGCAGACCGCCTGGTCCGCGCCGACGATCTCCTGGGTGAGCGCGCAGAGCACTCCGCCCGGGCCCACCTCGACGTACGCGCCGACACCCAGCTCACGCAGCGTGGTCACGGCGGCGTCGAAGCGGACCGTGTCGCGGACGTTGCGCAGCCAGTACGCCGGGGAACACACCTCGTCGGGGTCGAGCACCGCTCCGGTCACGGTGGAGACCACGGGGATGCGGGGCGCGGCGAAGGTCAGTTGCCCGAGCACGTCGCCGAACGCGTCGAGCATCGGGTCCATGCGGGCGGAGTGGAACGCGTGGCTGACCCGCAGCCGCCTGGTGCTGCGGCCGAGGGCTGCGAAGTGTGCGGCGACCGCCAGCACGGCGTCCTCGTCGCCGGAGACGACGACGGACTCCGGGCCGTTGACGGCGGCCAGCCCGGCGCCGGGCGTCCCGCCGACGGTGGCCAGGTGCGCGCGGACCTCCGCCTCGGTGGCGCGGATCGACACCATGGCGCCACCGGTGGGCAGCGCCTGCATCAGGGTGCCCCGGGCGGCCACCAGGCGGGCGGCGTCGGGCAGCGACAGCACGCCGGCGATGTGCGCGGCGGCCACCTCGCCGACCGAGTGCCCGGCCACGAAGTCCGGCACGACACCCCAGGACTCGACGAGCCGGTAGGCGGCGACCTCGACGGCGAAGAGCGCCGCCTGGGCGTACCCGGTACGGTCGAGCACGTCGGCGGGGCCGTCGAGCACGCCGCGCAGCGGCCGGTCGAGGTGCCTGTCCAGCTCCGCGCAGGCGGCGTCGAAGGCGTCGGCGAAGGCCGGGAAGGCGGCGTACAACCGCTGGCCCATGCCGACGCGCTGGGCGCCCTGGCCGGTGCAGAGCACGGCGACGCGGGTGGGACTGGCGACCCCGCGCCGCACGGACGCGGCCGGGACCCCGTCGGCCAGCGCGCCGAGCCCGGCGAGCAGTTCGTCCCGGTCGGCGCCGAGCAGCACCGCCCGGTGTTCCAGGACGGACCGGCCGGTGGCCAGGGCCCGGCCCACGGCGGCCGGCGCGGCGTCGGGGTGCTCGGCGAGCCAGGAGCGCAGCCGGTCGGCCTGGGCGCCGAGCGCTGCGGCGCTGCGCGCGGAGACGACCCACGGCAGCGGGTCGGGGCCGGTGACGGCGTCGGTGGCCGGCTGCGGCGCGGGCGGGGCGGCCTCGACGATGACGTGGGCGTTGGTGCCGCTGACACCGAACGAGGAGACGCCCGCGCGCATGGGCCTCGTCGCACGCGGCCACGGGCGCGGCTCGCGGAGCAGGCTCACCGCGCCGGCCGACCAGTCGACGTGCGGGGACGGCTCGTCGACGTGCAGGGTGCGCGGCAGGACGCCGTGACGCATCGCCATGACCATCTTGATGACGCCGGCGACGCCGGCCGCGGCCTGGGTGTGCCCGAGGTTCGACTTGATCGACCCGAGCCACAGGGGCTGGTCGTCGGCCCGGTCCCGGCCGTACGTGGCGAGCAGGGCCTGCGCCTCGATGGGATCACCGAGGCGGGTGCCGGTGCCGTGGGCCTCGACGGCGTCCACGTCGGCCGGGGCGAGCCGGGCGTTGGCGAGGGCCTGGCGGATCACGCGTTGCTGCGACGGGCCGTGCGGAGCGGTGAGGCCGTTGGAGGCGCCGTCGGAGTTGACCGCGCTGCCGCGCACGACGGCGAGCACCCGGTGGCCGTTGCGCTGCGCGTCGGAGAGCCGCTCCAGCAGCAGCAGCCCGGCGCCCTCGCTCCAGCCGGTGCCGTCGGCGGTGGCCGCGAAGGACTTGCACCGCCCGTCCGGGGACAGGCCACGCTGGCGGCTGAAGCCGACGAACGTGTCGGGGCTGGACATGACGGTGACACCGCCGGCCAGCGCGAGGGTGCACTCGCCGGAACGCAGGGCCTGGACGGCGAGGTGCAGCGCCACCAGTGAGGACGAGCAGGCGGTGTCGACGGTGACGGCCGGGCCCTCGAAGCCGAACGTGTACGCGATCCGGCCGGAGACGACGCTGCCGTGGTTGCCCGTGCCGACGAACGCCTCGACCTCCTGCGGCACGCCGTTGAGCCGGGAGACGTAGTCGTGGTACATGACGCCGGTGAAGACGCCGGTGCGGCTGCCCTTGAGCGAGTCCGCGGCGATGCCGGCCCGCTCGACCGTCTCCCAGGCGACCTCCAGCAGGAGGCGCTGCTGCGGGTCCATGGCCAGCGCCTCGCGGGGCGAGATGCCGAAGAAGCCGCCGTCGAACTCGCCGGCGTCGTGCAGGAAGCCGCCCTCGCGGGTGTACGACTTGCCGTGCGCCTCGGGATCGGGGTCGTAGAGGCTCTCCACGTCCCAGCCCCGGTCCGCCGGGAAGGGTGTGACGGCGTCGACGCCGGACTCGACCAGCCGCCACAGCGCCTCCGGAGTCCGCACCCCGCCCGGGTAGCGGCAGCCCATCGCCACGATCGCGATCGGCTCGTGATTCTGCTCGTCGACGGCCCGCAGGCGCTCGCTGGTCTCGTGCAGGTCAGCGGTGACGCGCTTGAGGTACTCGCGGAGCTTGGCTTCGTTCGCCATCGGGTTGATCACCTGTCGCTAAGGGGCAAGCGGCGGACTCGTGGTCAGGATCGGCCGAACTTCTGGTCGATGAAGTCGAACAGCTCGTCGTCCGAGGCGTCGTCGAGCGCCTGGCCGACGTCGTCGGGCCGGTCGGTGGTGTCGCTCCACCGGGTGACCAGCGCCCGGAGGCGGACCGCCACGGCGGTACGCGTCTCGTCGTCGGCGGCCAGCCGCTCCAGTTCCTCCGGCGCGGTCGCGGCGAACGCGGCCTCCAGCCGGTCCAGCTCGGCGAGCAGGCCCGGTTCGGGCTTCGGCGGGGCGGCGTCGACCAGCAGGAAGTCGGCGAGGGCGGCGGGCGTGGGGCAGTCGAAGATGAGGCTCGCCGGCAGCCGGATGCCGGTGAGGGCGGTCAGCCGGTTGCGCAGCTCCACGGCTGTCAGCGAGTCGAAGCCGAGGCCGGTGAACGTCTGCCCGGACGGCACGAC
Source organism: Micromonospora sp. HB375 (assembly GCF_017872985.1). Lineage (NCBI taxonomy): Bacteria > Bacillati > Actinomycetota > Actinomycetes > Micromonosporales > Micromonosporaceae > Micromonospora > Micromonospora sp. HB375. The sequence continues at coordinate 4,705,886 of NZ_JAGGJO010000001.1, forward strand.
GGTGGCCGGCGGGTAGCCGAGTACCTCGATGACCTGCGCCTTGACCAGGTCCTCCACCAGCCGGCCGCGTTCGGCCTCGGGCGTGCCGGCGAGGCGCTGCGCGAAGGACGGGCCGCCGTCGCCGCCGCCGTCGACGACGCGCCGCCGGGCCCGGACCAGGCCGCGCAGCGGCGCCGGGAGCTGGCCGGCGTCGGCCTGGCGGCGCAGCGCGGCGAGGTCGAGCAGCGCCGGCACCAGGTGGGGGCGTCCACCGTGCAGGCCGGCGTCGAAGAGGCGCAACGCCTGGCCGGTGCCGAGCGGGCTGAGGCCGTTGCGGCTCATCCGCTGCCGCCCGGCGGCGTCGAGTGCGCCCGTCATCCCGCTGTCCGCGGCCCAGAGGCCCCAGGACAGGGACGTGGCGGCGAGGCCGCAGGCGTGCCGGTGCCCGGCGAGGCCGTCGAGGAACGCGTTCGCGGCGGCGTAGTTGCCCTGCCCGGGGCCGCCGAGGACACCGGCGACGGACGAGAAGAGGACGAACATCGCCAGCGGCCGCGATCGGGTCAGCTCGTGCAGGTGCCAGGCGGCGTCGGCCTTGGCGGAGAGAACGGCTGACAGCCGGCCGGGGGTCAGCGCCGAGATCACCGTGTCGTCGAGGACGCCGGCGGCGTGCACCACGCCGGTGAGCGGGTGCTCGGCGGGAACGTCGGCCAGCACCGCGGCCAGGCGGTCCCGGTCCGCCACGTCGGCGGCGACCAGGCGGGCCTGCGCACCCAGCGCGGTCAGCTCGGCGAGCAGCTCCGCCGCGCCGGGGGCGTCGGTTCCGCGGCGGCTGACCAGCAGCAGGTGGCGCACCTTGTGCGTACTGACCAGGTGCCGGGCCAGCAGACCGCCGAGGGCGCCGGTGGCCCCGGTGACCAGGACCGTCCCGTCGGGGTCGAGGGCGGTGGCCGGCGCCGGGTCGAGGACGGCTGGCGCGAGCCGGGGCGCCAGCACCTGCTCGTCCCGGACCGCCAGTTGGGGTTCGCCGGTGGCGACCGCACGGGCCACCAGGTCCACGGTGCAGGACTCCGGCTGCCGCGCCTCGTCGAGGTCCACGAGCACGAAGCGGTCGGGGTGCTCCGCCTGGGCCGAGCGCAGCAGGCCCCAGACCGCCGCGCCGGGCAGGTCGCCCGTACGACAGGTGTCGCCGGCGGCGACGGCCCCGCGGGTCAGCACGACCAGCCGCCGCTGTGCCAGCCGGTCGTCGGCGAGCCAGCCCTGGACGGCGGCCAGCACCGCCGTGAGCCGGCTCCGCGTCGCGGCGGGAACCGGGGCGTCCTCGTCGTCGGTGTACGCGGCGAGCAGCACCAGTTCCGGGTCGATCCGGCCGGAGTCGACCGCCTCCGCCAGCTCGGCGAGCCTGTACCTGGCGATCTCGGACAGGTCGGACGGCGCGTCGCCGAGGAGCACCACCCGGACGGTCGCCGGGGTACCCGGCCGCACGCTCTGCCAGTTGACGGCGTACAGCGGGTCGGCTGCGGAGTCACCGCCGCGCACCTGGTCGGCGGTGACGGGGCGGGAGACCAGGGAGTCGATCCGGGCGACGGGGGCGCCGGCCGGGTCGGTCAGGGTCAGGGCCACGCCGCCGCCGCTGCGCCGGGCGCGTACCCGCAGCGCGGTCGCGCCGACCGCCGAGAGGGTGACGCCGGTCCAGGCGAAGGGCAGGCGTACGCCGGAGGCATCCTCCGCGTCGGAGTCGAGCAGGCCGACGACGTGCAGCGCAGCGTCCAGCAGGGCGGGATGCAGGCTGAAGCCGGCGACCTCGGTGCCGTCGGGCACCGCCACCTCGGCGCACACCTCGTCGCCGGTGCGCCAGACGGCGCGCAGGCCACGGAAGAGGGGGCCGTATTCGACGCCCAGACGGGACAGCTCGGTGTAGATCCCGTCGACCGCGACGGCGGTGGCGGCGCTGGGCGGCCACGGCGCCGGATCGGACCGGTCGGGCTGCGGTACGGCGGGGGCGAGGACGCCCGCCGCGTGGCGGTCCCACTCGCCGTCCGGGTCGGCGGCGGCGCGGGAGTGGATGGCGACCGTACGGCGACCGTCCTCATCCGCCGCGCCCAGTTTCACCTGCACCGCCCGGGTGCCGTCCTCGGCGAGCGCCAGCGGGGCCTGGAGGGTCAGCTCGTCGAGGGTGTCGCAGCCGACCTGCGCGCCCGCGTGCAGGACCATCTCGACCAGGGCGGCGCCGGGCACCACCACCGAGTCCCAGACGACGTGTTCGGCGAGCCACGGGTGTGTCAGTACGGAGAGTTCGGTGCCGAAGACCCGTACGTCGTCGTCGGCGACGCGTACGGCGGCGCCGAGCAGCGCGTGGTCGACGGGGCGGACACCGAGCCCGGGCGCCGTCTCGACCCCCGCGCTGGCATTGAGCCAGTAGCGCTGCTGGTCGAAGGCGTACGTGGGCAGGGCGATGGCGCGGGGGCGTGCCTCGGCTGCCCGCTCGGGGCCGGACCCGTCCAGGGCGGCGAGGTATCCGGTCCAGTCGACGTGGCCGCCGGTGACGTACCACTCGGCGAGGGCGGTGCGCAGCGTGTCGGCCTCGGAGTGCCCGGCGCGCATCGTGGCGGTGAACCGGACCTCGCCGGCCGCCTCGACGCAGTCCTGCGCCATGGCGGTGAGTACGGCGTCGGGGCCGACCTCCAGGAACTGGGTGACGTCCTGCTGGTGGAGGGTGCGCACCGCGTCGGCGAACCGCACCGGCTGGCGTACGTGCCGCACCCAGTAGCCCGGGTCGGTCAGCTCCGCCGCGTCCGCGACCGCGCCGGTCACGTTCGACACCACCGGCACCCGCGGCGGCTGCCAGTCCAGCCCCGCCACCACCGACGCGAACTCGTCCAGCATCGGATCCATCAACCGCGAATGGAACGCGTGACTGACCGCCAGTTCCTTGACCCGCCAACCCCGCTCACGGCAGGCCGCCACCACCGAAGCCACCTCGCCGACGGCACCCGACACCACCACCGACGCCGGACCGTTCACCGCCGCCACGTCCACCGCCACGCCCGACGCACCGAGCAGCTCGGCGACAGCCTCCTCCGACGCACCGACCGCCGCCATCACGCCACCGGCCGGCAACGCCTGCATCAACCGACCCCGCGCCGCCACCAGGGAACAGGCATCCGACAGCGACAACATCCCCGACACGTACGCGGCCGTCACCTCACCGATCGAATGACCCGCCAGGAAATCCGCCCGCACACCCCACGACGCGAGCAACTCCCACAACGCCACCTCCACCGCGAACAACCCCGCCTGCGCGAACACCGTCTGATCCACCAGAGCCGCAGTCTCCGAACCCGGCTCCGCGAACACCACCTCGCGCAACGCACGCGGCAGACGCGGATCAATCTCCGCGCACACTTCGTCGAACGACGCCGCGAACACCGGGAACGCCTCGTACAACTCCCGGCCCATACCCACACGCTGCGAACCCTGACCCGTGAACAACACCGCCCGACGACCCGCCGACACCACACCCGCAGACCGGCCCTCGGCAACAGCCGACAGCCCGGCCACCAGCTCGTCCACGTCCGAGCCCCACACCACCGCGCGATGCTCCAACGCAGCCCGCAACGTCACCAACGACCACGACACGTCCCACGACGACACGCCAGATCCCGGCACGAACGACGCCAACCTCGACGCCTGCCCCACCAGAGCACGCTCCGAACGCCCCGACACCACCCACGGCACCGGCACACCCACCGGCGCCGCGACGGGCTCGGGATCGGCTTCGGCCTCCGGCTGTTCCAGGACCACGTGCGCATTGGTCCCCGAGATGCCGAACGACGACACACCCGCCCGCCGAGGGCGCTCGACGCCCGGCCACTCGCGCGCCTGGGTCACCAGCTCCACCGCACCCGACGACCAATCCACATGCGACGACGGCACATCCACATGCAGCGTCGCCGGCACGGTCCCGTACCGCATCGCCAAGATCATCTTGATGATCCCAGCCACCCCCGCAGCCGCCTGCGTGTGACCGATGTTCGACTTCACCGACCCGAGCAACAACGGCACATCCCGGCCCTGCCCGTACGTGGCGAGCAGCGCCTGCGCCTCGATCGGATCACCCAACGTCGTACCCGTACCGTGCGCCTCCACCACGTCCACGTCGGCGACGCCCAGCCGGGCGTTGGCGAGCGCCTGCCGGATCACCCGCTGCTGCGACGGACCGTTCGGCGCCGTCAAACCATTCGACGCGCCGTCCTGGTTCACCGCCGAACCCCGCACCACCGCCAGGACCCGACGCCCGTCGCGTCGCGCGTCCGACAAGCGCTGCACCAGCAGCACACCGACGCCCTCGGCGAGCGCCGTGCCGTCGGCCGCGTCGGCGAACGCCCGGCACCGGGCCACCGGGGACAGGTTGCCCTGCCGGGTGAAGTCGACGAACACCGCGGGAGTGGGCATCACCGTCACGCCACCGGCCAGCGCGAGATCGCACTCCCCCGACCGCAGCGCCTGCACCGCCAGGTGCAACGCCACAAGCGACGACGAACACGCCGTGTCCACAGTCACCGCCGGCCCCTCGAACCCGAACGAGTACGCCACCCGGCCCGAGGCGATGCTGCCCGCGTTGCCGAGACCGAGGTAGTCCTCCACGCCCGCCGGCGGGGTCTCCGGCGGGTGGGCGTACCCGCTGTGGGTCATGCCGGCGAAGACCCCGACCCGGGCGCCCTTCAGGCTTGTGGGGTCGATCCCCGCCGTCTCGACGGCCTCCCACGAGGTCTGCAGCAGCAGCCGCTGCTGCGGGTCCATGGCGAGGGCCTCGCGCGGCGAGACCCCGAACAGCCGAGGGTCGAACTCGGCGGCGTCGGCCACGAATCCGCCCTCCCGGACCGAGGAGGTGCCCGGCCGGGACCGCTCCGGGTCGTAGAGCGCGTCGAGATCCCAGCCGCGGTCGGTGGGGAAGGAGGCGATCGCGTCACCGCCGGACGCGACGAGATCCCACAGTTCCTCGGCGGTGCGCACCCCGCCGGGGAACCGGCAGCCGATGCCGACGATCGCGATGGGCTGCTGCGCGTCGGCCTCGACGTCCCGGAGCCGTTGCCGGGTCCGCCGCAGGTCGGCGGTGACTCTCTTCAGGTACTCCCGGAGCTTCTCTTCGGTGTCCATCAACCCAGCCCATCGCGATTCACGGCGGAGACTCGACGTAAGCGACGGTACGAATGCGCAGAAGTCTCAGGCGACACCTGTATCTGTCGTTCGGCTCGCTCGGCCGAGAGCCACGCAGATCCCCATCTGCCGGGAGAAGTTATTGGTTGCGCGCGAGCGCGGACAACCCCTAACCAGGCAACCGACCAGCTAGGGGTGTCCGGTCCCGACCCGTCGCACTAGCGTCGCCTCGACCGGGTCCGCGCCGATCCGGTCGGCAACCGCAGCCGCCGGAAGGACCACCAGAGGATGACGACGCCAGATACCGACAACGGCTTGTGGGTGCGACGCTTCCACCCCGCTCCGGGCGGCGCGAGGCGGTTGGTGTGCCTGCCCCACGCCGGCGGGTCGGCAAGCTTCTACTTCCCGGTGTCCCGCGCTCTCTCCCCCGCCGTGGAGGTGCTGTCGATCCAGTACCCGGGACGGCAGGACCGGCGCCACGAGAAGTGCATCGGCGACATCCACGACCTCGCGCGCGAGGTGTTCACCGTGCTGCGGCCCTGGCGGGACGAGCCGCTGGCCATCTTCGGGCACAGCATGGGGGCCAGCCTCGGCTTCGAACTCGCCCGGCTCATCGAGCAGGACGGCGGCAGCGTCGCGCACCTGTTCGCCTCCGGGCGCCGGGCGCCGTCGAAGTCACGGCACGAGACGGTGCACCTGCTCGACGACGAGGGGCTGCTGGCCGACGTCCGGAAGCTGAGCGGCACCAACTCCGCCGTCCTCGGGGATCCGGAGATGCTGCGCGCCGCGTTGCCGGCGATCCGCAACGACTACCGGGCCGCCGAGCGGTACACCTACCGGCCGGGGCCGCCGCTGAGCTGCCCGATCACCGTCCTCACCGGTGACGACGACCCGAAGACGACTGTCGAGGAGGCCCGGGCGTGGTCGGACCACACCACCGCGGCGTTCGACCTGAAGGTCTACCCGGGCGGGCACTTCTTCCTCGCCGAGCACCAGCCGGCGATCCTGCGGGCCATCTCGACGGCACTGAGCGCGGCGCCGGCGGTCTGATCCCACCGGACGAGGGGCCCGTCCGCCGGTCGTCACGACCGGTCGGCGGGCCCCTCGTCCGTGCGCGGTGTCACCGCTTGTGGCCGACCGCGATCACGTAGTCCATCTGCGCCAGCTCACGCTTCATGAGGTCCTGGTTCTTCCAGTGGGCCGCCATGCTCTTGCGGACGGCCGGCTTGACGACGGCCCGGAACGCGGGGTCGTTGGTCCGCTCGGCCATGTACGCCCGCCAGCCCTCCCAGGTCTGCTCCTTGATCGAGCGGACCTCCGGGTTGGCGAAGCCGGCCTCGACCAACTGCTGCCGGTACGTGTCCCGGTCGTGCCAGTTCTCCTTCGGGATGCTGAACTTGACGAAACTCAGCGGGCCGGACTGGATGGCGGCGCGAACGACGTCGCCGCTGACCGGGATGATGTCGGCCGTGGCGAGCACGCCGCCCGGGCGCAGCACCCGCAGCGCCTCGGCGAAGAACGCGCTGCGCGGGTAGAAGTGGAAGGCGGACTCCAGGGCGACGACCCGGTCGAAGGTGTTGTCCTCGAAGGGCAGTTCGGTGGCGCTGCCGAGCCGGAAGTCGGTCCGGTCGGCGAGCCCCTCCTCCTGCGCCCGGCGCTGTGCCGCCTCGACGTGGTGCGGGGTGATGTTCAGGCCGTACACCTTGGCGACCTGGCGCTCCCGCAGCCACTTGAAGTCCTGGTCCCCGTAGCCGAAGCCGACGTCGAGCACGGTGTCGTCCGGCTTGAGCCCGGCGGCGTCGGCCAGCTTGTCGGCCAGCGCGTCGGCGGCCGTGTCGATGTCGGTGACCCCGTCGGACCAGTAGCCCACGTTCATGTAGTGGGTACGGCGGGCCGCGAACTCCACGTCGGGTGACTGGATCTCGTAGAAGCGCCGGACCCGGGTGATGGGGTCGGCGGTGAAGACCGTGCGGATCGCCCGGCCGGCGATCTTCAGGTTCTCGAACATGTCGGTTCCTTCCGGTGGGTGGATGCCGATCAGCCGCGCCGGATCTGCCGGCGCAGATCCTCGACGAGCGCGGGCACGACGGCCGGGTCGGCGGCGGTGCCGAAGACGTAGAAGTCGGGCCGGACGAGCACCGCCACCGCGTCGTACCGCTTGAGGTGGGGCAGGTACACGTCGTCGAGGTCGAAGGCCGTCGGCGCGGCGCCGGATCCGGGTACGGGCGCGCCGGCGGGAACGATCCGGACGACCCGCGTGCCGAGCGTGTCCAGGAAGGCCCGGGCGTCGGCGTCGAGCAGGTCGTCGGGGTCCTCGGCGCAGAGCAGGACGAAGCCGGTGCCGACGACCTCGTCGAAGAGCCCGGCGCGGCCGTCGACCTCGACGCGGCCCTGCGGCATCGGGGCGCCGGCGGCCTCGCAGCCGCTGTGCAGGATCCCGCCGGACAGGGGCTCCAGCAGGGACCGGGTGCGCGGGCGGGCGGTACGCCGGCGCAGCTCGGCGAGCATCGCGGCGTCGCGGCCGGCCGCGGCGGCGCGGTCGGTCTCGCAGATCACCGTGCCCGAGTCCATGGACATCCGGATGGCGTGCTGCACGTGCGCGCAGCGCTCCTCCTGGTAGGTGTCCAGCAGGGCCTCGTCGGCGAGGCCGCGGTGCACCAGGTCGAGCTTCCAGGCGAGGTTGAGGGCGTCGCGGAAGCCCGAACTCATCCCCTGCCCCATGAACGGCGGCATCACGTGCGCCGCGTCGCCGGCGAGCAGGATCCGCCCGGAACGCCAGCGCCCGGCCGAGCATGCCTGGGTGGTGTAGACGCCGTACCGCTCCAGGGTGGCGTTGTCGGGGGTGATGTCGAAGAGGCCGAGCAGCCGCCACACGTTGGCGGCGCTCTCGAACTCCTCGCGGCTCTCCCCCGGCACCCGCATGAACTCCCACCGCCGGTGCCCCGGGCCGGCCGACACGGCCGTGCGGGGCCGCGCCGGGTCGCAGACCTGCAGGTTGTTCGGCTTGAACTCGCGGGCCTCGTGCGGGACCACGTCGCAGACCAGCCAGTCGTACGTGAAGCCGAGGTCGGTGACGCCGCTGCCCAGGTGCTCCCGCACGAAGCTGTTGGCCCCGTCGCAGCCGATGACCCAGCGGGCCGCGCGGACCTCCTCGCCGTCCGGGCCGGCGATGGTCACCTCGACCCGGTCGTCGTGCTCGGCCAGGCCCGTCACCTGGTACGGGCGCAGCACCGTGACACCCGGCAGCTCCGCGCCCCGCTCGGCGAGCAGCGCCTCCAGTCCCGGCTGGTAGAACGAGACCGAGTCGGGCCAGCCCATCGGGCCGTTGCCGGTGACCTTGACGTGCAGCAGGGTCCGGCCGAAGCCGTTCTTGAAGGTGTACTCGCCGGACGACTCCACCACCGGCCCGAGGCGGTCGGCGACGCCGGCGGCGGCCAGGACACGGCTCGCCTCCCCGTCGTACGACACCGCGCGGGGGAAGTTGTAGGGAGTGGCCCACCGCTCGACCGCCGTGACGGTGAGCCCTCGCTGCGCCAGCAGGATCGTGAGCATCTCACCGACGGGGCCGTAGCCCACGATCAGGACGTCGGTCGTCAGCATCGGTATCGGTTCCTCAGGGGTCGGTCGGACACGGGGTCGGCTTGCGGCGGGCGGGGCGGCCGGACGGCCATCAGATGCCGAGTTCGGAGTCGATGAGGTCGAACAGGTCGTCGTCGCTGGCCAGTTCGAGATCGAGGTCGGGATCGCCGCCCGTGCCGGCGCGCATCGTCCGCCACTTGGCGATCAGCACCTCCAGGCGCGACCCGATCTGGTCGTGCAGCTCCGGTTCCACAGTGGCCTCGGTCAGCGAGCGCTCCAGGTTCTCCAGGTCCGCGAGGACCGGCGGGGCCGCCGGTCCGGTGTCCGGCGCCAGCTCGGACACCAGGTACGTGGCCAGCTCGTTCGGATCCGGGTAGTCGAAGATCAGCGTGGCCGGCAGGCGCAGGCCGGTGGCCGTGGTCAGCCGGTTGCGCAGCTCGACGGCGGTCAGCGAGTCGAAGCCGATCTGGCTGAACGCCCGGCCCGGGGCCACCGCCACCCGGCTGCCGTGCCCGAGCACGCTCGCCGCCTGCTCGCGTACCAGGTCGACCACGAGGGTGTGGCGCTCGGGCCCGTCCAGCGCCGCCAGCTCGTCGGCGAGCGTGCGCCCGCCGCCGGCCGGGGTGGCCGCCCGCGCCGTCGGCCGCTCCCGGCGCAGCAGCCCGCGCAGCAGCGCCGGGGGCCGCTCGGCCCGCTCGCCGAGCGCGGCGACGTCGATCCTCGTCGGCACCAGCACCGGCTCGGCCAGCCGCAGGCCCGCGTCGAACAGGGCCATCCCCAGCTCGGACGGGATGGCGAGCTGCCCGTCACGGGCGGTGATCCGGGGATCGGTCCGGTCCAGCTTGGCGGTCATCTCGCTGGCCTGCTCCCACAGCCCCCAGGCGAACGACCGGCCCGGCAGCCCCTGCGCACGGCGGGCCAGGGCGAGCGCGTCGAGGAACGCGTTGGCCGCCGCGTAGTTGGCCTGACCGGGGACGCCGAAGACTCCGGCGCCGGAGGAGAAGAGCACGAACCCGGCGAGGTCGAGGTGGCGGGTGAGCTCGTGCAGGTGCCACGCGGCGTCGAGCTTCGGCGCGAAGACCGTGTCGACGCGCTGCGGGGTGAGGGCGGTGACCACCCCGTCGTCGAGCACCCCGGCGAGGTGCACGACGGCGGTCAACGGGTGCCGCTCCGGTACCGCCGCCAGCACCCCGGCGAGGTTGTCGCGGTCGGACATGTCGGCCGCCACCACCGTGGCCTCGGCCCCCAGGGCCCGCAGTTCGTCGAGCGCCTCGGTCGCGCCGGGGGCCCGCTCGCCGCGGCGGCTGACCAGCAGCAGCCGCCGTACGCCGTGCGTCTCGACCAACCGCCGGGCGACCAGCCGGCCCAGGGTCCCGGTGCCGCCGGTCAGCAGCACCGTGCCGTCGGGGTTCCACGCCCGGGGCATGGTGAGCACCACCTTGCCGACGTGCCGGGCCTGGCTGACGTGCCGGAACGCCTCCGGCGCCTGGCGGACGTCCCACACCTGGGTGGGCAGCGGGGTGAGCGTCCCCCGTTCGAAGAGCCCCAGCAGAACGACCAGCATGCGCTGCACCTCGTCGGGCTCCTGCAGGGTCAGGTCGAAGGCGGTGTAGGCCACCCCCGGATGGTCGACGGCGACGCGGGCGGCGTCGCGGATGTCGGTCTTGCCCATCTCCACGAACCGCCCGCCGCGCGGCAGCAGCCGCAGCGAGGCGTCGACGAACTCGCGGGCCAGCGAGTCCAGCACGACGTCCACGCCCCGGCCGCCGGTGGCGTCGGTGAAGCGGGTCTCGAAGTCGAGGGTCCGGGACGAGGCCAGGTGCTCCTCGTCGAGACCGAGCGCGCGCAGGGCGTCCCACTTGGCGGGGCTGGCGGTGGCGTACACCTCGGCCCCGAGGTGGCGGGCGAGCTGCACGGCGGCCATGCCGACACCGCCGGCCGCCGCGTGCACCAGCACCGACTCGCCCCGGGTGAGCCCGGCCAGATTGACCAGCCCGTGGTACGCGGTCAGGAAGACCACCGGCACGGACGCGGCCTCGACGTACGACCAGCCGGCCGGCATCGGGGCCAGCAGGCGGCGGTCGGTGACCGCGACGGGTCCGAAGCAGCCCACGAAGACACCGAAGACGCGGTCGCCGGGGCGCAGGTCGGTCACCTCGGCGCCGACCTCGACGACCTCGCCGGCGCCCTCGCCGCCGAGCGGGCCCGCGTCGCCCGGGTAGAGGCCGAGCGCGTTGAGCACGTCGCGGAAGTTGAGGCCGGCGGCGCGGACGCGGACCCGGACCTCGCGGGGGCCGAGCGCGGCGTCGGCGGCGTCGGTGGCGACCAGGGTGAGGTTCTCCAGGCTGCCGCGCACCGGCGCGTCCAGCCGCCACGCGGCGGCGGGCGGTGCGGGCAGCTCGCCGGCCGACCCGGCCCGCGCCAGCCGCGGCACGTACGCCGCGCCGACCCGGATCGCGGCCTGCGGCTCGTCCGCCGCCAGGAGGGCGGCCACCTCGTCCGGGCCGATCCCGTCGCCGTCGACGTCGACGACGACGATCTGGCCCGGGTTCTCCGACTGGGCGGAGCGCACCAGGCCCCACGCCGCCGCGGCGGCCGGGTCGGTCACCTCGCCGGCGTGGTGCACGGCCACCGCGCCCCGGGTCACCAGCAGCAGCCGCGACGCCGCCCAGCGGGGCTCGGTGAGCCAGCGCCGGACCAGGTCGAGGGCCTGCACGGCGGCATGGCGCGCCGCGCGGGGGGTGGGCTGCGCGGGGTGCGCGCCGAGCGGCACGAGCACCGCCCCGGGCAGGGCCAGTCCGGCGTCCACCGCGTCGGCGAGCCCGTCCAGCCCGTGGTGCAGCGGGAACCCGTCCAGGCCGGGGGCGACGGCCACGGCGTCGACCGGGGTGGCCGTCTCGACGGGCGGCAGCGGCGTCCAGTCGACGCGGAACAGGGCGTCGCGGGTGGCCCGGTCGTCGGTGACGGCCAGCTCGGTGGTGGAGATCGGGCGCATCGTCAGGGCGGCCACCTCGGCCACCGGGGCGCCGGTCGGATCGGCGACGGTCAGCGCGATGGCGTGCGGCCCGACCCGGGTCAGCCGTACCCGCAGGGCGGTGGCCCCGGTGGCGTGCAGGCTGACGCCGTTCCAGGCGAACGGCAGCAGGAGCTGGCCGGCCCCGGCCCCGGCGAGACCGCCGAAGTGCGCGGCGTGCAGGGCGGCGTCGAACAGGGCGGGGTGCAGGCCGTACCGGTCGGCGTCGACCCGCTGGGCCGCCGGCAGCTCCACCTCGGCGTAGACCTCGTCGCCGCCGGTCCACACCGCGCGCAGGCCCTGGAACGCCGGCCCGTACGCGTACCCGTCGGCTTCCAGGCCGGCGTAGAAGCCGGTCAGGTCGACGGGCCGGGTGTCGGGCGGCGGCCAGGCGGTGAGCTGCGGCGACACCGCGGGCTGGTCGGCGCGGAGGGTGGCGCTGGCGTGCCGGGTCCACGGCTGTCCCGCCGGCGCGTCGGCGGGCCGGGAGTGCACGGTCACCGGGCGGCGTCCGTCGCCGGCGCCCGCGCCGACCGCCACCTGCACCTGCGTCGCGCCGTCGGCGGGCAGGGTCAGCGGGGCCTCGATGACCAGCTCGTCGAGGAACGGGTGGCCGACCTCGTCGCCGGCGCGCAGGCAGAACTCCACCAGGCCGGTGCCGGGCACCAGCACGCTGCCGGTGACCCGGTGGTCGGCCAGCCACGGCTGCGCGTCGGCCGACAGCCGCCCGGTGAACAGGTGGCCCCTCGTCTCGGCCAGCACGACCGACGCGCCGAGCAGCGGATGACCGGCGGCGTCCAGACCGGCGGCGCCGACGTCGCCGGGGCCGGAGACCGGCCGGGGCCAGTAGCGGCGGTGGGCGAACGCGTACGTGGGCAGGTCGACGCGCCGGCCGCCGGCCAGTGCGGGCCGCCAGTCCACCGCGATCCCGGACACGTGGAGCTGGGCCAGGGAGAGCAGGAACCGCTCCCGGCCGCCCTGGTCGCGTTGCACCGAGCCGACCACCACGGCATCGCCGTCGTGGTCGGCGAGGGTCTCCTCCACGCCGACGGTGAGCACCGGGTGGGGGCTGCACTCGACGTACGCGTCGTGGCCCTCGGCGGCCAGCGCGCGGATCGCCCGTTCCAGCTCGACGGGCCGGCGCAGGTTGCGGTACCAGTAGTCGGGCCCCATCTCCTCGCCGTCGAGCCAGCGCAGGTCGGTGGTGGAGAACAGCGGCACGGCGGCCGGGCCGGGGGCGATGCCGGCCAGCACCTCGGCCAGCTCGTCGCGGATGCGTTCCACCTGGGCGGAGTGGGAGGCGTAGTCGACGGCGATGCGCCGCACCCGGGCCTGCTCGCCGGCCAGCTCGGCGAGCAGTTCCTCGACCGCCTCCGGCTCGCCGGAGACCACGACGGCGGCCGGCCCGTTCACGGCGGCGACCGAGATCCGCTCACCGAAGCGGGCGATCCGATCACGGACCGTGTCGGCCGGCAGCGCGACGGAGGCCATCGCCCCGTGCCCGGCCAGAGCCCGTAGCGCGCGGCTGCGCAGCGCCACCACCCGGGCCGCGTCGGGCAGGGAGAGCACCCCGGCGACGCAGGCGGCGGCGATCTCGCCCTGGGAGTGGCCGACCACGGCGGCCGGCTGCACGCCGTACGAGCGCCACAGCTCGGCCAGCGACACCATCATCGCGAACAGGGCGGGCTGCACGACGTCGACCTCGTCGAGGCCGGGCGCGCCCGGCGCCTGGCGCAGCACGTCCAGCAGTGACCAGTCCAGGTACGGCCGCAGCGCCGCGTCGCAGGCCGCCATGCGTTCGGCGAACACGGGGGCCTGGTCGAGCAGGTCCAACCCCATGCCGAGCCACTGGGAGCCCTGCCCGGGGAAGACGAAGACGCACCGGCCGGTGGGCCGCGCCTCGCCGCGCGTGACCGCCGGGTCGGGCCGGCCCTCGACCAGCGCGTCGAGGGCGTCGGCGACCCGCTGCGCGGACGCGGCCACCAGCACCGCTCGGGAGTCGAAGGTGCCCCGGCTGGTGGCCAGTGACCACGCCACGTCGAGGGGCCGCTGGTCGGGGCGGGCGGCGAGGTGCTCCCGCAGCCGCCGCGCCTGGCCGGCGAGCGCCTGCGGGGTACGCGCCGACAGCAGCCACGGCAACGCGCGCTCCTGCGGCGGCTCGGATTCGGCGGCCTCCGGCGGCGCCTCGGCGACCGACTCGACGATCACGTGGGCGTTGGTGCCGCTGATGCCGAACGACGAGACGCCGGCGCGCACCGGCCGGTCCTCCGCCGGCCACGGGCGGGCCTCGGTGAGCAGCTGCACCGCTCCCGAGTCCCAGTCGATCCGCGAGCTGCGGCGCTCGGCGTGCAGGGTGCGGGGCAGCCGCCCGTGCCGCATGGCGAGGACCATCTTGAGCACGCCGGCGACGCCGGCTGCGGCCTGGGTGTGCCCGAGGTTGGACTTGACCGAGCCGAGCAGCACCGGCGCGGCGCCGGCCGGGCGCTGCCCGTACGTGGCGAGGATCGCCTCCGCCTCGATGGGATCGCCGAGCGACGTGCCGGTGCCGTGCGCCTCCACCACGTCCACGTCGGCGGCACTCAGCCCGGCGGCGCCCAGCGCGGCCTTGATGACCCGTTCCTGCGACGGCCCGTTCGGGGCGGTCAGCCCGTTCGACGCGCCGTCGGAGTTGACCGCCGAGCCGCGCACGACGGCCAGCACGGGGTGGCCCCGGCGGCGGGCCTCGGAGAGCCGCTCCACCACCAGCATCCCGACGCCCTCGGACATGCCGAAGCCGTCGGCGTCCTCGGCGAACGCCTTGCACCGCCCGTCGGCGGCGAGACCGCGCTGGCGGCTGAAGCCGGTCAGCCCGGCCGGGGTGGACATCACCGACACCCCACCGGCCAGCGCCAGGTCGCAGTCGCCCTGGCGCAGCGCCTGGACGGCCAGGTGCAGCGCCACCAGCGACGCCGAGCAGGCGGTGTCGACGGTGACAGCCGGCCCCTCCAGCCCGAGCGCGTACGCGACCCGGCCGGAGAGGACGCTGCCGGCGGTGCCGGTCAGCAGGTGCCCCTCGTCGGCGGTGACCTCGCCGTCGTCGGAGACGACACCGGGGGCGACCCGGTCGGCGTAGTCCTGCCCGTGGGTGCCGGCGAAGACGCCGGTGCGGCTGCCCCGCAGGGTGGCCGGGTCGATGCCACCGCGTTCCAGCGCCTCCCAGGAGGTCTCCAGCAGCAGCCGGTGCTGCGGATCCATGGCGAGGGCCTCGCGGGGGCTGATGCCGAAGAACTCGGCGTCGAAGTCGGCGATGCCGGTGAGGAACCCGCCGGAGCGCACGTACGTCCGGCCGGGCGTGCCGGGCACCGGGTCGTGGAGGTCGGCCAGCGGCCAGCCCCGGTCGTCGGGCAGGTCGCCGATGACGTCGTCGCCCGCGTCGAGCAGCCGCCACAGCTCCTCCGGGGAGCCGATCCCGCCGGGGAAACGGCAGGCCATCGCCACGATGGCGACCGGCTCGTCCAGGGCGACGGTGCTCGCGTCGGCGACCTCGGTGGCGGCGGTGCCGAGCAGCCGGGCGTGCAGGTGCGCGGCGAGCAACTCGGGGGTGGGGTGGTTGAACACGGCGTGCGGGGCGAGCCGGACCCCGGTGACGGCGGTGAGCCGGTTGCTCAGCTCGACGGCCATCAGCGAGTCGAAACCGAGGTCCTTGAACGGGCGGCGCGGCTCGACCTGCTCGGGGCCGGTGTGCCCGACCACTGTGGCGCACCGGGCGCGTACGAGGTCCAGCAGCAGTTCGGCGCGCTCGGGCTCGGCGAGTTCGGCCAGCCGGTCGGCGAAGCCCTTCGCGGCGGCGGGCGCGGAGGCGGCGTTGACCGCCCGGCGGGGCGGCGGGGGCAGCAGCGCCCGCAGCAGGGCGGGCACCTCGCCGGAGGTCCGTACGGCGGCCAGGTCGAGCCCGATCGGCACGAGCGCCGGCCGGTCCACGTGCAGGGCGGCGTCGAACAGCGCCAGCCCGGCGGCCGTGTCGAGGGGGCGGGTGCCGCCGCGGGCGAGCCGGGCCAGGTCGGCGGGGCTGAGCCGGCCGGCCATCCCGTCCTCGGCGGCCCACAGCCCCCAGGCCAGGGCGCTCGCCGGCCGGCCCTGGGCACGGCGGTGCGCGGCGAGCGCGTCGAGGAACGCGTTGCCGGCCGCGTAGTTGCCCTGGCCGGGGCTGCCGAAGGTGGCGGCGGCCGAGGAGAAGAGCACGAACGCGGCCAGGTCGAGGCCGGCGGTGAGCTCGTGCAGGTGCCAGGCGCCGTGCACCTTGGCGCGCAGGGTCCGGGCCCAGCGGGTCGGGTCGAGGTCGGTGAGCAGGGCGTCGTCGGTGGCCCCGGCGGCGTGCACGACGGCGACGAGCCGGTCGGCCAGCGGGGCGACGACCTCGGCGAGCGCCGCCCGGTCGGCGACGTCGGCCGCGACCACCCGCACCGTGACGCCGGCGTCGGTCAGCGCGGTCGTCCAGTCGCCGGCCCGGCCGCTGCGGCTGACCAGCACCAGTTCGGTGACGCCGTGCGCGGTGGCGAGGTGGGTGGCGACGTGCCGGCCGATCCCGCCGGTGCCGCCGGTGAGGAGCACGGTGCCGCCGGCCAGGGCCGCGAGCGGCGCGCCGGCCGGGGGCCGCTCGACGGGGCGGAGGCGGGGCAGCAGTGCGCGGCCGTCGCGGACGGCCACCTCGGGTTCGTCGTCGGCGGCGGCCAGCGCCGAACGGATGGCGGCGTCGTCGGTGGTGTCGAGGCTGAGCAGGAGGAAACGGTCGGGCTGCTCGGCCTGGGCGACGCGGAGCAGCCCGGCCACGGGGGCGTGCACCGGGTCGCCGTCGCGCACGGCGAGGGCCAGGCGGGTGGTCTCCGCGCGGGGGTCGGCCAGCCAGGTCTGGAGCACGTCGAGCACGGCGAGGCCGACGGCGTGCGCCCGGTCGGGCACCGGCCGGCCCGGCTCGCCGTCGCCGACCCGCAGCACCAGCAGCGGCGGCAGCGGCCCGTCCGGCGGCGTGCCGTCGGCGAGCGTCCAGGAGGGCGCCGGGGTCGCCGGGAACGCGGCGGGCAGCCAGTCGACGGCGTACAGCCCGGCGGGGGTGGCCGCCGGCGCCGGCGGGTCGGCGGACGGCAGGTCCACCGGCCGCAGCACCACCCGGTCGGCGTCGAGCACGGGCCCGCCCGCGTCGTCGACGGCGCTCAGCGTCACCGCGTCCGCCCCGGCGGGGGCCAGGCAGACGCGCAGCGCGTGCGCCCCGACGGCGTGGCGGCGCACGCCCGCCCACTCGGTGGGCAGCAGCCGGGCGGTGGGCCCGGCGTCGGCGACCGACGCGAAGCCGGCGAGCGGGAGCAGGCGCAGGGCCGCGTCCAGCACCAGCGGGTGCACGCCGTACCGCTCGGCGTCCGGGTCCCGGGCGTCGTCGGGCAGGCGTACGTCGACGTAGAGCCGGTCGGCGGCGACCCACGCGGCACGGGCCAGCTCCCCGGCCGGCGCGCGGTGCGGCGGGGCGCTCAGGTCCACCGGCCGGGCCCCGGCAGGTGGCCAGGCGGGGGCGAGGGCGCCCCGGCCGCTCTCCGGGTCGACGGGTGCGAGCACGGCCTCGGCGACCTCCCGCCAGGGCAGCCCCTCGCCGGCCCGGACGTGACAGTGCGCCACCCGGCGTCCGTGCTCGTCCGGCGCGCCCACGTCGATCTGCACCTCGAGGGTTGCCTCGGCGGGCAGCGGAACCGGCTCGGGCACGCGCAGCCGCCGCACGCTCGGGGCGCCGAGCTGGTCGCCGAGGTGGGTGAGCATGTCCAGCAGGGCGGTGGCGGGCAGCAGCGGCGCCGTGCCGTCGCCGGGCGCGGCCAGCCACGGCGAGGTGGCCGTGGCGATCTGCCCGGTGCAGACCACCTGCCCGGTGCCGGCGACCGCCAGCAGGCCACCGAGCAGCGGATGCCCTGCGTCGGCCAGTCCGGCGCCGACGGGACCGCCGGCGCCGGTGGGAGCGGGCAGCCAGTAGTGCCGGCGCTGGAAGGCGTACGTGGGCAGGTCGACGCGGCGGTGCGGGCCGGGGCCGGCGAGGGCGGCACGGTCCACCGCGACGCCCCGCACGTGCAGCCGCGCCACGGCGGCGAGCAGCGCCTCGGCCTCGCCCGCGGTGCCCCGTACGGCGGGGACGAAGGCCAGCTCGTCGGCCTCGGCGACGAGGCAGTCCTGGGCCATCGCGGTGAGCACACCGGCCGGGCCGATCTCCAGGAAGGTGGTGACGCCCTGCCCGTGCAGGGCCCGTACGCCGTCGTGGAAGCGGACGGTGCCCCGCACGTGCGCCACCCAGTGCTCGGGCGAGCAGAGCCGGGCCGGGTCGACGGGGTGGCCGGTCAGGTTGGACACCACCGGCAGGTGCGGGGTGCGGTACGTGAGGCCGGCCGCGACCGCGCGGAACTCGTCGAGCATCGGGTCCATGCGCGGCGAGTGGAACGCGTGCGACACCCGCAGCCGGCTGGTGCGGCGCCCGGCCGCGCGCAGGGTGTCCGCGACGGCCAGCACCGCGTCGGTGTCGCCGGACAGGACGACGCTGGTGGGACCGTTGACGGCGGCGAGGCCCACCCGGTCGGTCAGGTGCGCGGCGACCTCGGCCTCGTCGGCCTCGACGGCGACCATCGCGCCCCCGGCGGGCAGCTGCTGCATCAGCCGGGCGCGGGCGGCGACCAGCGCCGCCGCGTCGGCGAGGGAGAACACCCCGGCCACGTGCGCGGCGGCAAGCTCGCCGACGGAGTGGCCGAGCACCGCGTCGGGGCGGACCCCCCAGTGCTCCAGGAGGCGGTAGAGCGCCACCTCGAAGGCGAACAGGCCCGGCTGGGTGTACAGGGTCTCGTCGAGCAGTTCGGCCGGTGCGGTGCCCTCGGCCGCGAGGACGACGTCCGCGACGGGGAGCGGGGCGTGGCCGGCGAGGCAGCGGTCGAGTTCGGCGCAGGCCGCGTCGAAGGCGGCCGCGAAGACGGGGTACGCCGCGTGCAGCTCGTGGCCCATGCCGGCGCGCTGGCCGCCCTGCCCACCGAAGAGCAGGCCGAGTCGGCCGTCGACGACCCGGCCGGTCAGCACGCCCGGCAGGTCCGGGTCCGGTCCGCCGCGGGCCAGCGCGCCGAGCCCGGTCCGGGCGGACTCCGCGTCGCCCACCAGCACCACGGCCCGGTGTTCGAGAGCGGCGCGGGTGGTGGCGAGGGCGTGCCCGGTGTCGGCCGGGTCGGCGTGCGCCCCCGGCCCGTCGAGCCAGGCCAGCAGGCGGGCCGCCTGGTCCCGCAGCGCCTCGCCGGAGGCAGCCGCGAGCAGCCACGGTACGGGCGGCCGAGCGGTGGCGGGCGGCGACTGCCGGGCGGCGTCCCCGGCGGCGGTCGGCGGATCGGCGGGGGCCTCGACGATGACGTGGGCGTTGGTGCCGCTGATGCCGAACGACGAGACGCCGGCCCGGCGGGGCCGGCGTACGTCGGGCCACGGGCGGGCCTCGGTGAGCACCTCGACCGCGCCGGCGGACCAGTCCACCTCGGACGTCGGGGCGTCCACGTGCAGGGTGCGCGGCAGTGTCCCGTGCCGCATCGCGAGCACCATCTTGATCACCCCGGCGGCCCCGGCGGCGGCCTGGGTGTGGCCGAGGTTGGACTTCAGCGAGCCCAGCCGCAGCGGTTCGGCGTCACCGCGGCCCACCCCGTACGTGGCGAGCAGCGCCTGCGCCTCGATCGGGTCGCCGAGGGACGTGCCGGTGCCGTGCGCCTCGACGGCGTCCACGTCGGCGGTGGAGAGCCCGGCCGCGTCCAGCGCCCGGCGGATGACCCGCTCCTGGGCGGGCCCGTTGGGGGCGGTCAGCCCGTTGGACGCGCCGTCGGAGTTGACGGCGGAGCCGCGCAGCACGGCGAGGACGGGGTGCCCGTGCCGGCGGGCGTCGGAGAGCCGTTCCAGCAGCAGCACGGCGACGCCCTCGGACCAGCCGGTTCCGTCGGCGCCGTCGGCGAACGCCTTGCACCGGCCGTCCGGGGCGAGCCCGCGCTGCCGGCTGAACTCCACGAACGCCTGCGGGGTGCCCATCACCGCCACGCCGCCGGCCACGGCGAGCGAGCAGTCCCCGGCGCGCAGGGCCTGGGCGGCAAGGTGCAGCGCCACCAGCGACGACGAGCACGCCGTGTCGACGGTGACAGCCGGCCCCTCCAGCCCCAGCGCGTACGCGACCCGGCCGGAGACGACGCTGCCGGCGGTGCCGACGCCGAGGTAGCCCTCGGTGCCGGGCGGCGCCTGGCGCAGGTTCGCGGCGTAGTCGTGGTGCATGACGCCGGTGAAGACGCCCGTGGCGCTGCCGCGCAGCGAGGTGGGGTCGATGCCGGCCCGCTCGAACAGTTCCCAGGACGTCTCCAGCAGCAGCCGCTGCTGCGGGTCCATGGCGAGCGCCTCGCGCGGGCTGATCGCGAACAGGGTGGCGTCGAAGTCCGCGGCGCCGGTGAGGAAGCCGCCCACCCGGGCGTACGAGGTGCCGGGGCGGTCGGGGTCGTCGGAGAACAGGTTCGCCAGGTCCCAGCCCCGGTCCGTGGGGAACTCCGTGAGCCCTTCCCGGCCCTGGTCGACCAGCTCCCACAGCTCCTCGGGGGAGGCGACGCCGCCGGGGAGCCGGCAGGCCATGGCGACGACGGCCACCGGATCGTCCCCGGTGGACGGCGTCACCGCCGGGTCCGTCGTGGGAGCGGCCTGCGCGGCGGCACCGCGCAGCCGGGCGGCGAGGTGCCGGGCGAGGGCCTGGGGGCTGGGCCGGTCGAACGCGGCCGTGGCGGAGAGCCGTACCCCGGTGGCCCGGGCCAGCCGGTCGCGCAACGCGACCGCCGCGACCGAGGTGAAGCCGAGTTCCTTGAAGGCGCGGCCGGGGCGGACCGCGGCCGGGCCGGGCAGCCCGGCCACCTGGGCGGTGGCGGCGCGGACCAGGTCGAGCAGGAGCCGGTCCCCCTCGGCGGTGGTGAGCCCGGCCAGCCGGCGGCGCAGCTCGGCGGCGTCCCGGTCGTCCGTGGCGTCGCCGGGCTCGGCCACGGGCCCGCGCCAGGCGGGGTGCGCGGCGTCGGCGTGGCCCGCCGGGCGGGCGAGCACGACCAGGTCGGCGCCGTCGTGGGCCACGTCGAACGCGGCGAGGTCGGCACGGACGGCCGCCGACGCGGTGCCCGCTGCGGGTCCGGTCGCCGCCGGCCCGCGCTCGGCGGGCGCGGTCGTGCCGACGAGCCGGGCCGGGTGACCGGCGGCCCGGCGGCGGGTGGCCAGGGCGTGCAGGGCGCCGACGGCCGAGGCGGCCCGTTCCCGGCCCGCGGCGCCCAGCAGGAGGGCGGACGGCGCGAGGACGGTGAACGCGGCCCCCGGGTGCCGGCTCGCGGCGTCCAGCGTCGCGGCGAGGCCGAGCAGCCGGGCTGCGGCCTCGGCGTCGGCCAGGTCGTCGTCGCATGGGCAGAGGAAGACGGCGCCGAACGCCTCGTCGCCCGCCCGCTCGGCGGGCAGCGGAACGGCTTCCGCACCGGCGGAGGTGAGTTCGGCGGCCAGGTCCGCCAGGGCCGGGGCGGGCGTCGCGCCAGTGTGCAGCAGCCGCAGCCGGCGGGCGCGGTGCGCGGCGACGAGGTGCCGGGCCAGCGCGGCGCCGGTCGGTCCGTCGGCGCCGGTGACCAGGACGGGGCGCTCCGGGTCGGCCACGGTCACCGGCCGTCCCGGCACGGTCGCCGGGGCGGGCACGAGGGCCGCGTGCCGGGCCGCCCCGGCCCGCAGGGCGACCTGCGCGGCGCCGGCGTCCACGACGGCGGGCAGCAGGGCGAGCGAGCGGTCCGCGGCGTCGTGGTCGACCAGCACGATCCGGTCCGGGTACGCGGCCTGCAGGCTGCGCCCGACCGCCCAGACGGCGCCGGCCGCCGGATCGGGCCCGGCCCACCCGGCGGCGTCGCCCCCGGCGGCGGCTCCCCCGGCGACGTCTCCCGCAGTGGCCTCGCCTGCGGCGGCGTCTTGCGCGGGGGCGTCGCCCGCGCTGCCGGCACCGCTCGTGCCGGGGCCGTTGGCCGCGTCGCCGGCCGGGCCGGTCAGCAGCATCAGCCGGGTGCCGGCGAAGCGGTCGTCGTCGAGCCAGCCACGCAACCGGTCGGCGAGGTCCGCCGCGTCGGCGTCGGCCGGCCCGGCCAGCAGCACCGTCACGTCGGGCGCGTCGGGAGTCTCGCGCAGGGTGGCCAGATCCCGGTGGGCCCGGAACCGCTCCCCCGGCGACGCCGCGCGCAGCGGCTCCACCAGCGGCTCGCTCCCGGCGCCGACGAGCGCCCAGCGGCGGGCCGGGGCGGCGGCGTCCTGCGCGGCCGCCGGGACGGGCGCCGCCACCGGCGGTACGGCCGCCAGGTCCAGCGGTCGCCAGGCGAGCAGGCTGAGCGCCTCGTGGTGGCTGCCGTTGACCGCCCGCAGCCGGGCCGGCCCGTCGAGCAGGAGCCGGCGGGTGACCTTGCCGGACGCGGTGCGGGGCACCTGCCCGATCTCGTACAGCGCCTCGGGGACCTTGTGGTAGCTGAGCCTCTCCCGGCAGGCCGCGTACCCGGCACGGGGGTCGAAGCCCTCCGGCCCCGGCACCACGAACGCCACCGGCACCTCGCCGAGCACCTCGTGCGGCCGGCCGGTCACCGCCACGTCGGCGACGCCGGGCACCGCGCGCAGCGCCTCCTCCACCTCGCCCGGGTGGATCTTCTCCCCGCCCCGGATGATCAGCTCCTGGTGGCGGCCGGTGACGAAGATGTTGCCGTCGGCGTCGCGGCGGGCCAGGTCGCCGGTGCGGTACCAGCCGTCGCGCAGGGCGGCGGCGGTGACCTCCGGCAGGCCGTGGTAGCCGAGCATGACGCTCGGACCGCTGACCCAGACCTCCCCCTCGGCGCCGGTCGGCACGTCCAGACCCGTCTGCGGGCTGACCAGGCGCACCTCGACGCCGGGCACCGGGCGCCCGCAGGAGCCCTCGACCCGGGGCTGCTCCGGCCGGGTGACGGCGATCGAGCCGCAGGTCTCCGTGCTGCCGTACGCGTCGAGCAGCGGCGCGTCGAAGACCTCGTCGAACGCCCGCCGCAGCGCGCCGGTGGTGATCGCCCCGCCGACCAGGCAGACCCGCAGGGCCGGGGCGCGGAAGCCGGTCTCCCGGGCGGCGGTGACCAGGTGGTGGTACATGGCCGGCACACCGGCGAGCACTGTGGCCTCGTCCTCGTCGACCGCGCGCAGCACGTCGTCGGCGGAGAAGCCGTCGATGAGCCGGGCCGTGGCCCCGACCGCCGTCACGCTGAGCACGCACCCGATGTGCGAGAGGCTGTGGAACAGCGGCAGTGGCCAGACCACCCGGTCGGCGGCGGTGAGCCCGGGGATCGGCACGTAACAGGCGGCGACCGACCAGAGGCAGGTGCGCTGGGTGGAAAGGACACCCTTGGGCCGGCCGGTGGTGCCGGAGGTGTAGAGCATCCAGGCCACCTCGTCGAGGCCCAGGTCGTCGCGGGCCCCCACGGACGGCTCGGTGTCGACCAGGTCGCGCCAGGCGACGACCCCGTCCGGAACCGGGTCGTCCCCGGTGACCACGATCCGCAGGGCCGGCCGGCCGGTACGCAGCCGCAGCATCTGGTCGAGGTGACGCGGGTCGGTGACCACCAGCACCGCGCCGGAGTCGTCCAGCAGATGGGCCAGTTCCGCGTCGGTGCTGTGCGGATTCACCGGCACGCCGACCGCGGCGGCCCGCGTGACGGCCAGCCAGGTCTCCACCGTCTCCACCCGGTTGCCGAGGCAGAAGGCCACCCGGTCGCCCCGGGCGACCCCGGCCGCCGCCAGGTGACCGGCCAGCCGACGGGTCCGCGCCGCCAGATCGGCGTATCCGACCGCCCGGCGGTCGTCGCGGAATGCGACCTTGTTCCCCGACCTGGCGGCGTGCGCCTCGATCAGATCGGACAACGGCTGGATCAGGTCGCTCCGAAGCATGTCACCACATCCATCCGTCGGCGAGACTCCTCATCCGCGGCGTAGACCTCGCTCGCCGTAGCGGCCCAAGTCTTCCGAGCACCCTGCCGGTGTCCTACCCCTGTCACCCCCTAAGTCGTCCCCAGTTCGGAGCGCCGATCGGGTGGTGGAACGGGCCCGCGGGCCGATGATGGGGCGACCCCCGCGGACCGTCGAATCCCGTGCTCCACCCGCCCGTCAGCCGAGGTGCCGTCGTTGGAACGCTGCTGGTTGTTCGCCCGTTCGGCCGTACCGGCCGGCGGCTGCCCGGGCACGCGGCTGACCGAGCTGGTCGGCACCGTCCTGACCGGGCTGGTCGCCGCCGCCCGCCGGGCCGATCCCGGCATGGACTGGTTCTTCGACCCGGAGGACTCCCCCGCCGGGCGGCTGAGCCTCGGCTTCCATGCCGCCCCCGCCGCGCTCGACGCGGTACGGGCGGGACTGCTCGCGTACGACCCGGGAGCGTCCCTCGCCGAGGACCGGTACGTCGTGCGCGACCCCGCGCGGGGCGGCCCGCTCGCGTTCGCGGGCAGCGAACTGGCCCTCACCCTGCTCGGCGGCGACGTGCCCTGGCTGGCCGGCGGCGAGTTGCCGCTGGCCGTGGCGCACCTGCGGCACCTGACCGGGCTGATGCCGGCGGCCGACCGCCTGGCGTTCCTGTTCCTGCACTGGCAGGAACGCAGCCAGCGGCTCACCGGCGCGCAGCGGCGGGACCTGGCCGCGCAGGCCGACGCCGGGGCGGAGAAGATCGTCCTGTCGGCCGGTGACCTACCGCTGGGCGGGGACGTGGCAGTGGCGTGGCAGCGCTACCTGGACCGGGTGACCGACGTGGTGGGCCACGGCCACCCGACGGCGCCTCCCGGGTTCCTGCTGGCGCACCACGCGCAGCTCACCCACGATCGGTGGGGCATCCGGCCGGAGGTCGACTCGCTGGCCGCGCTGGCGCTGCGCCTGTCGATGGTGCGGGGCAGCCCGGCCGCGACCGCGCCGGCCCGCGTTCCGCAGAGGAGGCAGCAACCACATGCACACGCCGGTACCTGACCGTCCCGCCAGCGAGCCGGCCCGCGTCGAGGTGGCACTCGGGGAACGGTCGTACCCGGTGCTGATCGGTCCCGGCGTGCGCCACCGGCTCCCGGCGGAGGTGGCGCGGATCGGCGCCCAGCGGGTCGTGGTGGTCTCGGCCCGGCCACCGGAGTGGACGCCCGACCCGGGCGTGCCGCACCGGGTGGTGCCGGCCCGCGACGGCGAGCACGACAAGAACCTGACCACTGTGGAACAGCTCTGCCGGGCGTTCGCCGAGTTCGGGCTGAGCCGGACGGACGCGGTGGTCTCGTGCGGCGGCGGCACCACCACGGACGTGGTCGGGCTGGCCGCCGGCCTCTACCACCGGGGCGTACCGGTGATCCACCTGCCGACCTCGCTGCTGGCCCAGGTGGACGCCAGCGTCGGTGGGAAGACCGCCGTCAACCTGCCGGAGGGCAAGAACCTCGTGGGCGTGTACTGGCAGCCCCGGGCGGTGCTCTGCGACACCGAGCACCTGGGGACGCTGCCGCAGCGGGAGTGGCGCAACGGGTACGGGGAGATCGCCCGGGCGCACTTCATCGGCGCCGGTGATCTGCGTGACCGGCCGGTGGCGGAGCAGATCGCCGCGTCGGTGGCGTTGAAGGCCCGGGTGGTGGCCGCGGACGAGCGGGACTCCGGCCTGCGGCACATCCTCAACTACGGCCACACGCTCGGGCACGCGTTGGAGCGGGCCACCGACTTCGGCCTGCGCCACGGTGAGGCGGTCGGCGTCGGCACGGTCTTCGCGGGCCGGTTGGCCGGCGTCCTCGGCCGGATACCGGCCGACCGGGTGGCCGAGCACCACGACGTGGTGGCGGGCTACGGGCTCGACACCACGCTGCCCGGCGGCGTCGACCACGACGAGCTGATCACGCTGATGCGCCGGGACAAGAAGGCCACCTCGGGCCTGTCCTTCGTCCTGGACGGACCGGGCGGAGTCGAACTGGTCGCCCGCGTCCCCGAGGACGCTGTGCGTACCGCGCTTTCCGGCATG
Source organism: Micromonospora sp. HB375 (assembly GCF_017872985.1). Classification (NCBI taxonomy): domain Bacteria; kingdom Bacillati; phylum Actinomycetota; class Actinomycetes; order Micromonosporales; family Micromonosporaceae; genus Micromonospora; species Micromonospora sp. HB375. The sequence continues at coordinate 4,731,652 of NZ_JAGGJO010000001.1, forward strand.
TGAGGCCGACACCGCCGGGTGCCCGTTCGCCGGCCGGCGCCGCGGGGGCGGCCGGGCCGGCGAACGGATGACGAGCCGCCGGAGCCGAGCCCCGGACCGGCGCGTCAGGTGCCCAGGGCCCGCTGGATCTGCGCCACCAGCACGCCGCAGGCGTACCGGTCCGCGGCCCCGACCATGCCGACGATGGTCGCCGGCAGCGGGCCGTTGTCCGTCTCCGCCGGGTCGTGATGCATGAACACGACGAACTGCCCCCGGTCGATGAACGGCGCGAGGATCGGTTCGGCGTCGACGCCGGGGGCCAGTGAGAAGAACGTGGTCATGGCGCACGGATGCCGGCCCAGCAGCGAGCTGCGGTGCAGCAGCGAGGTGGTGGCCCCGCTGACCCGGAAGTTCGGGTCGATGACCCGCAGGGCGCCGTCGCGGCCGATCCCGGCGTCGAAGGAGCAGTAGCCCCGGTACCCGAGCGCGCTGGCCTTTCGGACCCCTACGGTCAGCGCTTCGACCAGCTCCTCCGGGGGCTGGTCGTCGTCCATCACACAACCGACCCACGTCGAGGTGGGCTGCGGCAGGTGTACCGACGATCCGAAGTAGTGCACCGATCCGCTCTCGGTCACGCCGAACTGGATACCCCAGATCGTCTGGAAGGGCACCTCCTCCTCGACGATCCACTGCTCGCTCACCTGTTCCAACTGGTTGAACAGGGAACGGTTCCGCCGGTCCGCCAACCGACGGGTGAAGATCGCAATTCCGCTGGACACCTCGACCCCGGCCGGTTTGATGACCGCCGGCCGGCGGTCCCGCGCCACGATCCGGCGCACCTCGGCGGGGGTGGCGACCTGCCGGCGGGGCAGGTACTCCGGCGCGACCAGAGTCTCCAGCACGGTCTTGTTGTTGAGGCGGGCGACCAGATCCGCGGGCACCCGGGCGCGAGCGGCCCGCAGCAGCGGGTCATGCGGAGGAAACTGGAACTCCAGCGTCTCGCCCCGCTCGACGGCTTCCCGCGCGTACCGCACCGCCTGCGCGCCGGAACGGAACTTCCGCAGGTCGCTGGGCGTCTTCAGACCACTCCGGCTGAGCAGACGCAGCGACTTGTCCGCGCTGGAGCCGGTGCTGCAGATCGCCGCCGACTGGTGCGGAAGGGTCAGGTGCAGACCCGTGATCATGTCCAGGCCGTTGTGGAGAGCGGCGCCCGCGCCGGCGAGATAGGGGCTGTCGGCGGTGGCCGACGGGTCGGGCGGTCGGGCCAGGACCACCCCGTCGTGTGCGAACACCTGTACCTGGATGGGCGCCTGCATCTAGTCTCCTGACATGCCGGCCCGGTGCGGGCCTCGGGGTGGCGGTGAAACCGGTGCGCCACAGCCACGAACAGCGGAGAACGTGGCCGAAGGGGTGGGCTCCCGGTCCTGATGCGGCCGCTCGGCCGCGAGAGCCGGGCGTGCCGCGTGCACCGACCGGACGGTCGTGAGCTGGACCGGCCGGGAAGCCGGCTGGCTCATGGCCAGCGTTGCGGCGGCGAGGTGCACACCGCCGGTCAGCGGTCGAGTTTCCAGCCACCGACCGGCGTCATGATCGAAAGATCATAGTCACTATGCACTGCCCCGGGATGGGCCAGACAGGCGAACGCGGACGGCTCTTTCGCCGCCGAGGCCGCCGATACTCCTAGCGGGACCATCGACTCGGGCTGACCGAAAAGCTGTTCTTCAGAAGGGCTGGAGTCGCCGGACGGCGCTGTCGCAGCCCGCGCTGTCGAGTGCCCGGATTCCGACGGCCACGCCCCCTGCCAGCTCACATCGCCGGCCCGGCCTCGACGCGGCCGGCGGGCACCGCCGAAACGTCCCGGGCCTGCCCGGGGAGGAGATCTCCGGCTGATGCGCTAGGGGTCGACGTGCCGATCTCTAGGGGTGTACGTCACTGCACAGCGCTTCGTATGGTCGGGCCCCGTCGGCTCGTCGTTGCCACTCTCAGCGCACCGGATCGGGTGGCCCGCGAGCGGTGCCGCCCGTCGACGCGCCTCGCGCCAACCCCCGCCGTCCGGCGTACGGCATCCCGGCTGACCGATCGTCGCGGCCCTGAGCCTTTCGGTCGTCCCCTTTCGATCGGAGGTCGAGCTGTTGTCTGTCGGGTTCGATGGCGCCCAGGCCGCGGACGGCGCGGTTGCTCTGGAACTCGTGGGGGACCTGCGGAGGCCGGCGGTGTGGCCCGCGCGGGCGGCCTCGGTGCACCGGGTGCTTCCCGCCTGGCCGTCGCGCGTGACACCGGCCGGGCACGTCGTGGTGGCGGGGCTCGTGGCGGTCCTGGCCCGCTGGACCGGCCAGGACGAGGTGGTGCTCGGGCTTGCCCCGGCCGGCGGGTCGGTGGCGCGGGTGGACGTCTCGGGCGACCCGGGATTCGGGGAGTTGGCGGCGCGGGTGGGACTGGCGTGGACGGCGCCGGTGGCGGGCCCGGACCGGCCGGACCCGGTGGCGGTGGAGTTCACCGACGGTCCGGTGGCGGAGACGGGACCGGCCGTGGTGGACGTCGACATGGTGGTGCGCGTGGCGGCGGACGGGTCCGTGCTGCGGGTGGACTACGCGGTGGAGGGATTCTCCGCGCAGTTCGTGCGGGGACTCGTGGATCAGGTAGTGGTGCTCGTCTCCGCCGGGACGGCGGCGCCGCAGGTCGCCCTGTCGCGACTGCCGTTGCTGGACGCCGCGGAACGGGAGCGGTTGCTGACGTGGGGGCGCGGCCCGGTGCGGGAGATCCCGGGTGAGCCGATCCACGAGCTCGTGCTGAGCTGGGCGCGGCGGTCGCCGGAGGCGGTGGCGGGTGTCGCGGGCGACGAGGTGCTGACGTACGGGGAGCTGGATCGCCGGTCCGGGCTGCTGGCGGCGTACCTGCGGTCGGTGGGTGTCCGTGCCGGTGACGTGGTGTCCGTGGCGTTGGAGCGCGGGTTGTGGTCGCTGGTGGCGACGATGGGCGTGCTGCGGGCGGGTGCCGCGTACACGCCGATGGACGTGTCGTGGCCCGCGGAGCGGATGCGGGTGCTGCTGGCCGACCACGGCGCGCGGGTGGTGTTGACGGTCGGTGCGGTAGCGGCCCGGATTCCCGCCGGGGACGGGGTCACGGTGGTGGCGCTGGACGACGGCTGGCCCGCGGTACCGGCCGGTGCGGTGGCGGATCTGCCTGCGGTGCCGGTGGACGCGCCGGCGTTCGTCATCTACACGTCGGGTTCGACAGGCACGCCGAAGGGCGTGGTGCTGTCACACGAGAGGCTGGCGAACTTCCTGGCGTGGATGACCGGCGAGTGCGCCATCGGCCCCGGCAGCCGGATGCTGCACTCGGCGGCACCGGTCTTCGACGCCGCGTTCGGGGAGATCTTCGCCGCGCTCACCGGCGGGGGCCGCGTCGTCGTGTGCCCGCGCGACGATCTGCTCGACGCGCGCCGGCTCACCGACCTCGTCAACACCCAGGGCGTCACGCACACGTTCGGACCGGCCACCAACATCGCCCCGCTCGACCCGGCCGCCTGTCCCGGCCTCCGCTGCGTCATCTTCGGCGGCGAGGCCGTCCCGCCGCGGCTGGCCCAGCGGTGGCTGACGGCGGGCACGCGGGTGGTCAACGCGTACGGGCCGGCCGAGATCGCCGTGGCGTGCACCTGGTTCGACGCGTCGGCCGGGTGGGGTGGCGCGTACGTGCCGATCGGCTGGCCGATGCCGAACCGGCAGGTCCGCGTCGTCGACGCGAACCTCGACCTCTTGCCGGCCGGGGTTCCCGGGGAGATCCTGATCGCCGGCTTCGGCGTCGCCGACGGTTACCTCAACCGCCCCGAACTGACCGCCCAGCGGTTCGTCACCGACCCGTACGGCGGCGGGCTCGCCTACCGCAGCGGCGACCTGGGGAGGTGGAACAGCGCCGGCGCGCTGGAGATCCTCGGCCGGATGGACCACCAGGTGAAGGTCAACGGCATCCGCATCGAGCTGGGCGAGATCGAGAGCATCCTCGCCCAGCACCCGGAGGTGGAGACCGCAGTCGTCGTCCGCCGCGAGGACCGGGGCGTGGCCCGGCTCGTCGCGTACGTCACCGGGCGCGACGGCCGCACCCCGGCCACCGGCGATCTGCGCGACCACGCCGCGGCCCACCTGCCGAGCTACATGGTCCCCGCCGCCTTCGTCGTCCTCGACCGCTTCCCCCTCGGCGGCACCGGCAAGATCGACCGGAGTGCCCTTCCCGCACCCGGCGCCCAGCGCCCCGACCTCGGCGTGCCGTACGTCGAGCCGGCCACCGAGGGCGAGCGCCTCGTCGCGGAGGTGTTCGCGAGCGTGCTCGGCATCGAGCGGGTCGGCGCCCGCGACAGCTTCTTCCACCTCGGCGGCACGTCGTTGCAGTCCGCCGCCGTCGCCGCAGGCATCGACGAGGCCACCGACGTGGTGGTGCCCGTCTCGCAGATCCACCGCACCCCCACCCCGCACGAGCTGGCCCGGTGGCTCGCCACCGCCCCCCGCCGTACGGACACCGGCTCGACCGCGGGACAGGCCCGGCAGCGCCCGGGACCGGTCCCGCTCGCGCAGCAGGTGGCGAAGTGCCTGATGTCGCCGCTGGAGGTCGTCGTCCCGGTCACCTGGTGGATCGAGGGTGAACTGGACCTACGAGCCCTCATGGCCGCCCTCGGCGACCTCCACCACCGCCACCAGGCCCTACACGCCCGCTACCGGCGCACCGACCCACCAACCGCAATCATCCCACCCAACCCCGGCATGCCCCAGCTACGACTCCTCGCCGACGCCGCCACCGAACACGACGCCCTCGACCAACTCGCCGAAGCAGTACAACAACCCCTCGACTACACCCAAGGCCGCAACTGGCGCGCCGCCCTGATCCGAAACAAAACCACCAACCGAATCCTCTTCGGCATCGGCATCCACCACATCGCCTTCGACGGCTGGTCATACGGACTACTCGTCCGAGACCTCACCCACGCCTACACCGCACGACACACCGGCCACACCCCCACCTGGACACACCCCGCACCCACACTGCACCAGTCCCACGACGAATACACCCGCCTCCGCAACGCCGCCGACCTGCAAACCCAACGAACCTACTGGCGCGAACAACTACGCGACCTACCCCGCCAAGGCGAAGGCCCGGCCACCGCGCCCCTGGAGCAGGCCCTCGCCTGGGGACCGAAGGCGGGCCACACCGTCACCGTCACCCCCGAGGTGCTCGACCGCTGGGACCGGGCCGCCCGCGACCAGCGCTTCAGCCGCTCCAGCTACTTCGTGGCGGCCTTCGCCTCGGCGCTGCGCGCCATCCATCAGCAGGACGACATCGCCCTGCTGATGGTGGTCGCCAAACGCGGCAGCCGCGTCCTCGACTCCGCGTTCACCACCCGGCTCAACCTCAACTGCGTGCGGGTGCGCTTCGACGGGCCGCACGACGACAAGCTGGTCCTGCGGGTCGACGAGACGATCCGCGATCTCATGCGGGCCCAGGACGTTCCCTTCGCGGAGACCGCCGACGATCCCGCCGCCGGGCTCTCCGGCGAGGTGGTCGCGAGCCTGCCGACGTTCGTGTTCCAGGACAACGTGGTGGTGCCGCTGGAGCTGCCCGGCTGCCGGGCCGAGGAGGTCGTCGACCCGTACGCCCGGGAGGTGCCCAACGGGCTCACGGTCGAGGTGCTGCCCCGCGTCGACCATGCTCTCCTGCGCGTCACCATCCGCACCGACTACCTGCCGTACAGCTTCGCCGAGGAGCTGAACCACCACATGCTGCGCTTCCTCGAAGACGGGCCGGCGGGTACGCCCACCGCCGGCTGACCGTCCGCCCCTGCGTACCGGACCGCTCGTCGCCGCGTGGCACGCGGCCCGTTGTCCCGAGAGTTCGTGGTTGTCCCTTCCGGCGCACCCCTCTGGGTGGCGCCGGCCCTGATCGGAGGCTGGCTCAATGTCTGTCGGAATCGTCGGTGCGCAGACCACGGATGTCGCTGGGCCCGGCTTCGAGATCCTCGACCTGATGGGGGACCTGCGCCGGCCGGCCGCGTGGCCGGCCCGGGCGGCCTCCGCGTACCGGCGGGTCGACCTGCCCGTCCCGGCGGGGGCGCCCTCCCCCGGCGCGGTGCTGCTGGCCGGTCTGCTGGGGGTGCTGGCCCGGTACACCGGCCAGGCCGAGGTGGCGGTCGGCCTGTCGTCGGGCGGCGTGCTGCGGGTCGACGTCGCGGACGAACCGGGCTTCGGCGAGCTGACGTCGCGGGTGGCCACGGCGCTGGCCGGACCGGTCGCGCACAGCGCGGGCGCGGCGGGGCCGGTGGTGGTCGGGCTGGTGGACGCCCCGGTGGCCGAGGTGGGGCCGGACGTGGTGGACGTGGACATCGTGGTGACCGTCGCGGAGGACGGGTCGGCGCTCCGGGTGGACTACGCCGCCGACGGCTTCTCGGCGGACTGGGTGCGGGGCCTGGTGGACCAGACCGTGTCGTTGCTGTCGGCCGGCGTCCGGGAACCCGGGGTGCCGCTGGGCGCGCTGCCGCTGCTGGGCGCGACCGAGCGCGAGCGGCTGCTCGCGTGGGGCCGGGGCCCGGCCCGCCCGGTGCCGGGTGCGCCGCTGCACGAGCTGGTGCTCGAATGGGCGCGACGCACGCCGGACGCGGTGGCCGGCGTCGCCGCCGGGGAGGTGCTGACGTACGCGGAGCTGGCCCGCCGCTCGGGGGAGTTGGCCGCGCGGCTACGGTCGATGGGCGTACGGCCCGGGGACGTGGTGTCGCTGGCGCTGGACCGCAGCATGTGGACGCTCGTCGCCACCCTGGCGGTGCTGCGGGCGGGGGCGGCGTACACGCCGATGGACGTGTCCTGGCCGGCGGAGCGGATGCGGATGCTGCTGGCCGACCACGGCGCCCGGGTCGTCCTCACCGTCGGCGAGGTCGCCCCGCGTGTCCCCAGACCTGACGGTGTACGGGTCGTCGCCCTCGATGCCGACTGGCCCACCGTGACGGCGGCCGAGGCGGCCGACCTGCCGGTGGTGGCACCCTCCCGGCCGGCGTTCGTGATCTACACGTCCGGCTCGACCGGGACACCGAAGGGCGTCGTGCTGACCCACGAGCACCTGACGAACTTCGTCACCTGGATGCGGGAGGAGTGCGCGGTCGGGCCGGACAGCCGGATGCTCCATTCCTGTTCCCCGGTCTTCGACGTGGCCCTCGGCGAGATCTACACCGCGCTGACCTCCGGTGCCCGCGTCGTCGTCAGCTCCCGCGACGATCTGCTCGACGCCCGCCGGTTGACGGAGCTGATCGCCAAGGAGCAGGCCACCCACGCGTTCTGCCCACCCACGAACCTCGCCGCCGTCGATCCCGCCGACTGCCCCAGCCTGACGTGCGTGACCCTCGCCGGGGAACCCATTCCGCCCCGCATGGCGCACCGCTGGACGGCCGCCGGTGCCCGCCTGATCAACGCGTACGGGCCCGCGGAGGCATCCGTCGCCTGTACCTGGTACGACGCGTCGAAGGGCTGGCCCGGCGCGTACGTGCCCATCGGCCGACCCATGCCCAACCGGCAGATCCGCGTCGTCGACGCCAATCTCGACCTCGTCCCCATGGGCGTCCCCGGCGAGATCCTCATCGCCGGCGCCGGCGTCGCCGACGGTTACCTCAACCGCCCCGAACTGACCGCCCAGCGGTTCGTCACCGACCCGTACGGCGGCGGGACCGCCTACCGCACCGGCGACCTCGGCCGGTGGAACGCCGCCGGAGCGCTGGAAATCCTCGGCCGGATGGACCACCAGGTCAAGGTCAACGGCATCCGGATCGAACTCGGTGAGATCGAGGCGACTCTCGAACAACACCCGGACGTCGGCACCGCCGTCGTCACCCGTCGCGAGGACCAGGGCACCGCCCGGCTCGTCGGCTACGTCACCGGACGCGACGGCCGCGTCCCCGTTACCGCCGACCTGCGGGCACACGCCGCCGCGGTGCTCCCGCCCTACATGGTCCCCGCCGTGATCATGGTCCTGGACCGGTTCCCCACCGGCGGCACCGGCAAGATCGACCGGCGGGCGCTACCAGAGCCGGGCTCGCGCCGTCCCGACCTCGACGTGCCGTACACCGAACCGGCCACCGACTCCGAACGCCTCGTCGCGGGGATCTTCGCGACGGTGCTCGGGCTGGACCGGGTCGGGACACTCGACGGGTTCTTCCACCTCGGCGGGACCTCCCTGCAGTCCGCCGCCGTCGCTGTCGCCCTCGACGAGGCCGCCGACGTCGCCGTGCCCGTCTCGCAGATCCACCGCACCCCCACCCCGCAAGGGCTGGCCCGCTGGCTCGCCACCGCCCCCCGCCGCCCCGGGGCCGAGCCGGCGCCGTCCGTCACCGGCCGTCCCGGCCCGTCGAAGCCCGTCCCGCTGACCCCGTCCGTCGCGAAGTGCGTCGTGCTCCCCTTCGAACTGGTCTGCCCGACCACCTGGTGGATCGAGGGTGAACTGGACCTACGAGCCCTCATGGCCGCCCTCGGCGACCTCCACCACCGCCACCAGGCCCTACACGCCCGCTACCGGCGCACCGACCCACCAACCGCAATCATCCCACCCAACCCCGGCATGCCCCAGCTACGACTCCTCGCCGACGCCGCCACCGAACACGACGCCCTCGACCAACTCGCCGAAGCAGTACAACAACCCCTCGACTACACCCAAGGCCGCAACTGGCGCGCCGCCCTGATCCGAAACAAAACCACCAACCGAATCCTCTTCGGCATCGGCATCCACCACATCGCCTTCGACGGCTGGTCATACGGACTACTCGTCCGAGACCTCACCCACGCCTACACCGCACGACACACCGGCCACACCCCCACCTGGACACACCCCGCACCCACACTGCACCAGTCCCACGACGAATACACCCGCCTCCGCAACGCCGCCGACCTGCAAACCCAACGAACCTACTGGCGCGAACAACTACGCGACCTACCCCGCCAAGGCGAAGGCCGGCCGCAGGAGATCCTGGAACAGACCCCGACCTGGGGCCCCAAGACCGGGCACATCGTCGCCGTCCCGCCCGAGCTGGTACGGCGCTGGGACCGGGCCGCCGCCGAACACCGCTTCAGCCGTTCCACCTACTTCGCCGCCGCCTACGCCTCGGCGCTGCGCGCCATCCATCAGCAGGACGACATCGCCCTGCTGATGATCGTCGCCCAGCGCGGCAGCCGCGTCCTCGACTCCGCGTTCACGAGCAGGATCAGCAGCAACTGTCTCCGGGTCCGGTTCGGCGGCCCGGAGAAGGACCTGATGCGCGCCCTCCAGCAGACCGCGGACGAGCTGATGGCCGCGCAGGACGTCTCCTTCCTGGAGATGGTCACCGACGACCCGGTCCTCGACCTGCCCCGCGAGGTGATCAACAGCCTGCCCTCGTTCGCCTACCAGGACAACCTCGTCCTCCCGCTGGACCTGCCCGGCTGCCGGACCGAGGAGGTCGTCGAACCGTACGCCCGGGAGTGGTCCGGTGCCTGCGTCGCCGAGGTGCTGCCCGGCGACGAGAGTGTCCTCCTGCGGGTCACCATCCGTACCGACCTGGTCCCGGCCCCCGCCGCCGAGATCCTGGCCACCGGCATGCTGCGCTTCCTGGAAGCCGGCCCCGAGGCGGTCAGCGACACACGCTGACCACAGCCTGGCGGCAGCGCGCCGGGCTGCTCACGTGAGCAGCCCGGCGCGCTCCGGTCCGGGTCAGTGGACGAGGGCCGCCGGGCAGTGCGCCAGCAACTCCGCCGGGGCGTGCACGACCAGGTCGGGGCCGGCCGCGAGCAGCGCCGCGATGTCCCCGCCGTGCCACGTCGTGGCGACGGCCGTCGCCCCGGCGTCCCGGCCGCTGAGCAGGTCGATCACCGCGTCGCCCACCATCATGGCCTCGTGCGGCGGCACGTCGAGGTTGCCCAGTGCCTGGAGCACGATGTCCGGGGCAGGCTTGGGACGGGCCACCTCGTCGGAACCGATCACCTGGCCGAAGAGGCCCAGCACGCCGAGTTGGTCGAGCAGGGAGCGGGCCCTCGGGCCGGCCTTGCCGGTGGCGATCCCCATCCGGATGCCACGCGAGTGCAGGGTCTCCAGGGTCTCCCGGACGCCGGGGAAGAGCGGCACGAGGTGGGCCATCCGGTAGCTCTCGCGGACGAACGGCCCCTCCATCTCCAGGGGCAGCCCCATCAGGCGCATGATGTCCGGGAAGTACCGGCCCATGTGCCGGTTGTACTCCTCGAACGGTGCCGGCCCGTCGCCCACCACCTCGGCGTACGCGATGCTGAACGCCTCACGCATGACGGCCGAACTGTCGACGATGACGCCGTCGAGGTCGAACACGACCGCGCGGATCGGGCCGCGCGCCGGCGACGGCGGGGTCACCTCGACTGTGGACGATGGACGGCTCATGGCTGCTCCCGGAAGGGGTTGGGGCCGACGGTGGTTCTCACCCGGCGCGATGGCCCACCAGTGCGTGCTGGCGCTCCGGCCGGGTGGGCCGGGCGCACTGGTAGATCCGTTCGATGATGTCGATGGTCCGGCGGGCCTCGGCGACGGCCGCGCCCCGGGCGGCCGGGTCGGCGAGCAGCCCGGGCAGGGCGTCGAGCTGGTGGTCGTACTCCGCGCCGATCGGCTCCCCGGGCAGCGGCAGCTGCGCGGTCCGGCCGTCGCGGGTACGCGTCAGCACCGGCGTGGGCTCCCGGTTGGGACTGAAGCCGAACGTGCAGCGCAGCGTCGCCGACCCCGCGGCGCCGTGCACGGTGACGGTGGTGCGGTCCAGCGACTCGTGCGAGGCCCAGCAGGCGTGCAGGGCGACGGAGGCGCCGGTGTCGGTGAGCAGGAACCCCCGGGCGGTGTCCTCGACGTCGCCGGGAACATGGCCTGCGGTGTCGGCCCCGCCGCGCCAGGCGGCGTGGGCGGCGCTGTCGTTGACGAAGTCGTCCGAGACGCTGCCGATCGCGTGAGTGACCCGGGCCGGGCCGAGCAGCGGCAGCACCGTGTCGAGCAGGTGCCAGCCGAGGTCCACCAGCGCGCCCCCGCCGGACTGGTCGCGGCGGGTGAACCAGCCGCCCGCGTCGGGCACCCCTCGGGCGCGAACCCAGGCCACATCGACGTGCCGGATCGGGCCCAGCCCACCGGTCACGTCGGCCAGCGCCCGGACGTCGGCCCGGTAACGGGCGGCGCTGCCGGCCAGCAGCACCGCGCCGCCGTCGCGCTCCGCGTCGGCCAGGATGCCCGCCTCGGCGGAGGTCAGGCAGACCGGCTTCTCCAGGAACACCGGTACGCCCCGGCGCAGCAGCCGGACGGCGACGACCGCGTGCAGGTGGTTCGGTACGGCGACCACCGCTAGGTCGACCGTTCCGGCGGGCAGGTCCTCGACGTCGGCGTACGCGGACGCGACGGCGTGCGTGTCGCGGGCCCGATCGCGCACCACGGGCTGCGGGTCGACCACGGCGACCACCTCGAAGCCGGGGTGTGCGGCGAGCCGGGGCAGCCAGATCTCCCGCCCGGCCCAGCCGAGGCCGACCACCGCGACCCGCACCGGCCGGCCGGCCGCGGCCGGGGGCCGGGCCGTCATCCGGCGAGGATGTCGGCGAGCACGGCGGCGATCTCGTGCATCTGCTGCTCCGTGCCGAGCAGCGTGCGGTGGTGCAGCCAGAGGCAGTCGGAGTGGATCTGCTCGGTGTTGGGGCAGCGGGCCGCGATCTCCTCTACCGACTCGTCGGGCGCGCCGGCCTTCCAGAAGCCCTCGCACCGGTAGATCGCCCGGAACGCCACGAACGCCGGGACGCCCCGGGCGATGAGCGCGTCCACCACGGCACGGCGACGCTCGATGCCGATCCCGGGGATACGGAACATCGCCATGTAGTGCGGGTTGCGGTCGGTGCGGGGGTCGGTCGCCTGCGGCACGACGCCCGGGATCTCGGCGAGCAGGCTCGACAGCAGCGGCCAGCGCTGCTCGCGCAGCGCGATCTGCTCGTCGAGGCGGGTCAGCTGGGCGCGTAGCACAGCGGCGGTGAACTCGCTCATCCGGTAGTTCGAGCCGGTGGTGCTGTGCAGGTATTCGCGGTCGGTGCGGGGCCGGCCGCAGCTGTGCACGAGGAATGCCCGCTCGCGCAGTTCCTCGTCGGGGAAGACGACCGCTCCGCCCTCGCCGGCGGTCATGAGCTTGCCGTTCTGGAAGCTGAAGGCGGCCACCGAGCCGAGCGCGCCGGCCCGCCGGCCGCGCCACTGCGCGCCCTGGGCGTGTGCCGCGTCCTGCAGCAGAGCCACCCCGGCGTCGGCGGCGAGCTTGTCGAGCGCGTCCATGTCGGCGAACTGCCCGGCCATGTGCACCGGCATGATCACCTTGGTACGGGGGGTGATCGCGGCCTCGACGGCGGCGGGGTCGACGCAGTAGGTGTCCAGGTCGACGTCGACCGGCACGGCGACCGCGCCGAGACGCTGCGCGGCAAGCGAGGACGAGATGAACGTGAACGCCGGGACGATCACCTCCGTACCGGGGCCGACGCCGAGCACCTCCAGCGCGACTTCCAGCGCGTGGGTGCCGTTGGTTACGGCAAGCGCGTGGGGGCTGCCGTGGTAGTCACCGAACTCCCGCTCGAAGGAGTCGACCTCACTGCCGCCCATCCGCCACCACTGACCCTGTTCGAGGGCGCGGATCAGTCCGGTTCGCTCCTCGTCGCCGTACTGCGGCCACTCGGGGAACTCGGACACCGTCGAGGGCTGACCACTCATGACTTCCCACTTCCCAACTCGGGCAGACCAGGGGCTTGGGCGGACCATCGGGCGGGACGACCCGAGACCGCCGGTGCGCGGGCCGGGCGCAGCGGAGCACCGGATGGCCGCGCGGTACGTGACGCCTCCGTCTGGAGCCGGCGGCGTCGCTTCAGCAGGGAGGACGGTAACCGACGCGGATACGCGGTCACCGCCCCTAACAGCCCCTAGCCACCCCTTAGTCCGCCGTGCGTCGGGCGCCGCCGGTTCGCCGGGAGCCGTCGGCGTAGTAAGACTGCGGTGACCAGTCATCAGGCTCTGCGGGACCAGGGCCGTGCCCCACGAGGTGAAGCGTGTCGGACGTGCTGCTGCTGAACGGCCCGAACCTGGGCATTCTCGGCCGGCGGGAACCGGAGATCTACGGCACCGACACCCTGGACGACATCGAACGCGCCGTCGGCGAGGAGGTCGCCGCCCGGGGCTGGGGTGTGGTCGCCGAGCAGCACGACTGCGAGGGTGCGCTGATCCGTACGATCCAGAACAGCTACGACACGGTGGGCGCGATCGTCAACCCGGGCGCCCTGATGATCGCGGGCTGGAGCCTGCGCGACGCGCTGGCCAACTACCCCCGGCCCTTCGTCGAGGTGCATCTGTCCAACGTGTGGGCGCGGGAGAGCTTCCGGCACGACTCGGTGATCGCCCCGCTGGCCAGCGGGGTGATCGTCGGGCTCGGAGCGCTGGGCTACCGGCTGGCCGCGCGCGCCCTCACCGCGACCGTCCGATGACGACCGGGCACCCCGCCGTCCGGTGCCGTGGGCGCCGGCGTGCCGGCGGTACGGTCGTCCGCACGTCCCGACTCTTCCCGAAGGACCTCACGTGGAGATTCCCGTCCTCGTCCTGACCCTCGTCCTCGCGGCCGTGTTCGCGGGCACCGCCGTGCCGAAGCTCACCGGGCAGGCACAGATGCGCGAGCGGATGGACCACCTCGGCGTCTCGCCGGGGCTGACCCGCGTGCTGGGGGTGCTGGAACTCGCCGCGGTCGCCGGGCTGCTGCTCGGCCTGCTCTGGCCGCCCCTGGGCATCGCGGCGGCGATCGGTCTCGCCCTGCAGATGACGGGCGCGGTCGTCTACCACGCCCGGGCGAAGGACCCGGCCGCGACGATCCTGACGCCGGTGATCTTTGCCGTCGCCGCCCTGGCGCTCGTCTACCTGCACGTGCGGCTGGGCTGAGGCCGGCCGTGTCCGGTCCGCAGCGCCACGGCGGCGTCCTCGGCATCGACGTCGGCGGCACCAAGGTCGCGTTGCACGCGGAGGCACCCGGGCGGCCGGCGTACGACCGGACCTTCCGCTGGCCCCGGGGGGCCGCCGACCCGGCCGACGACCTGACGGTGCTGGCCGTCGAGGTGGACCGGCTGCTCGACCGGTGGGGGCCGGTGGACGCGGTCGGGGTGGCCATGCCGGCGACCACTGACACCGGGGGCATCGTCACCACCTGGCCTGGGCGCCCCGGCTGGGCGGGCCTCGACCTCACCGGCGCGCTGCGCCGCCTCTTTCCCGACGCGGCGACCGCCGTCGCCGACGACGGTGATCTCGCCGCCCTGGCCGAGGCGCGCTGCGCCGGCGCGGACGACGTGGTCTACCTGGGCGTCGGCACCGGGATCGGCGGCGGCGTCGTGCTGGCCGGCCGGCCGGTGCCGGGCCGGTCCTCCGCCGAGATCGGCCACATGGTCGTCGCCCTCGACGGTGAGCGCTGCGACTGCGACCGGCACGGCTGCCTCCAGTCCGTCGCGTCCGGCCCCGCCACCCTGCGCCGCGCCGCCGCCCGCCGGGGCGGCGAGGTGGGCTTCGACGACCTACGGGCCGGACTCGACGGGCGCGAGCCCTGGGCGGTGGCTGCGGTCGAGGAGAGCTGCCGGGCGCTGGCGGCGGCGGTGGTGAGCCTCGGCGAGATCCTCGATCCGGCGCTGGCGATCGTGGGCGGCGGGTTCGCCGCCGGCCTGCCCGGCTTCGTGCCGCTCGTCGCGCAACGGGCACGTCGCGCCGGCCGGCCCGGGCGCCCGGCGCCACCGGTGCGTCCCGCCGCCCTCGGCGGGCTGTCGTCCCTGCACGGCGCGGTGGAGCTGGCTCGTGACCTGACCGGCACGTCGGCTCCCGCGCGCCCCGTCCCCATCGCCTAGAGGAGAGCAGCATGGTCAGGATCGGTGTCATCGTCGGCAGCACGCGACCCGGCCGCAAGGCCGACGCCGTGGCCCGCTGGGTGCGCGACGTCGCCGCCAAGCGGGGCGACGCCACTGTCGAACTGGTCGACATCGCCGACTACGCCCTGCCACACTTCGACGAGGTGCTGCCGCCGTCGATGGCGCCGTCGCGACGCCCGGCCGTACGCCGCTGGGCGGCGACCGTGGCCGGGTTCGACGGCTTCGTCTTCGTCACGCCGGAGTACAACCACTCCATCCCGGGCGCGCTGAAGGATTCCCTCGACTTCCTCTACCAGGAGTGGCAGCACGCCGCCGCCGGCCTCGTCAGCTACGGCGTGCACGGCGGCACCCGGGCGGCGGAGCACCTGCGGCTGGTTCTCGGGCAGCTCGGCGTCGCCGACGTCCGCTCCCAGGTCGCGCTCTCTCTGACGACCGACTTCGTCAACTTCCGCGACTTCCGGCCGGCCGCGCACCACGAGCAGGCCCTCGGCACCATGCTCGACGAGGTGGTCGCCTGGGCCGGCACACTGCGGACGCTGCGCCGGGCCTGACGCCGCTGCGGCTGCGCGTCGGCGACCGGGGTCGGGCACCGGCATCGACCCGCCCGGCACGGCACGGCACGGCACGGCGGGAAACGAGTTCGCGCCGGCCACGGCGGAGGACGAAGGGACACCCTGGAGGGACGCCCGCCGTCGTAGGCCGGGCCGGCCCGCGCAGTGCGGCGACCGCCACCGCGAGACCACCGGCGGCGGTGGCCTCCACCCATGATCGGCTGTCCTCTGTCGTCGCTGCGGCATGACACGATGGCCGTGCCCTGCGCCGCCGGTGGCCGGGCACGACACTGATGGAGTCGGGATGTCAGAACTGGCCGGCACGCCGGTGCCAGGATTGGCGAAGCTGTGGACGCACGACCCGGTCACCGCCGGCCGGTATCGGCTGCTCGGCCGGCTGGGCGCGGGTGGGCAGGGGGTCGTCTACCTCGGTGAGGACGACGCTGGTGACCGCGTCGCGGTCAAGATGGTCAACGTCGATCTGACTGATCCACGGGCGCGGTCGCAGTTCGTGAAGGAGATCGCCGCCGCGCGCCGGGTCGCTCCGTTCTGCACCGCGCAGGTGCTCTTCGCCGAGGTCGACGGCGAGCGTCCCTACGTGGTCAGTGAGTTCATCGAAGGCCCGACCCTGCACCGGCACGTCCGCGAACGCGGCCCGGTGACCGGTAACGCCCTGCACCGGCTCGCGGTCGGCACTGTCACCGCGCTCGCCGCGATCCACAGTGCCGGCGTGGTGCACTGCGATCTGAAGCCGGACAACGTGGTGCTGGGCAGGGACGGCCCTAGGGTGATCGACTTCGGCATCGCTCGCGCGCTGGGCGTGACCGAGACGGCGTCCAGCCGGGTCATGGGGACCACCGCGTACATGGCACCCGAGCGGTTCCGCAACGACGCGGTCGGTCCGCCCTGCGACGTCTTCGCCTGGGCGGCCACGATCGCGTTCGCTGCCGGTGGCCGGCCACCCTTCGGCGATGATTCGCTCTTCGCCGTGATGCACCGGGTGCTGCACGATCCGCCCGACCTGCCGGCGTTGCCTCCGGTGCTGGACGAGCTGATCCGGGAGTGCCTGGCGAAGGATCCGGCGGATCGGCCGGGTGCCGAGCAGGTGCTGGTGCGGCTGCTGCGGCAGGACGCCACGGCCACCGTGCCGCTACGTCGGGAGAGCCTGCTCGAGGTCGGCAACGAGACCGCGGGCACGCCGACGCCGAACCATCCCCTTCCCCGGATCACGCCGACGGCACCGCAGCCGCGCCCGACGCAGCCACAGCCACAGCCGACCCAGGCCCGGCCGACGCAGCCGGCACACCCACGGATGACGACCCAGCCGGCGTACCTGCCGGCGACGGAGCCCGGCGTCGGCGCCGGGTCCGGCGGCGCGTTGCGGCGACTGCGTCGTGAGGCCCTCGACGCCTGGGGCATCTCGACAGCGCTCTTCCTCGGCTCGGCCGGCGCCGCCGCCGGCTACGTCGCGTCGAGCGCGATCGGCCCGGCCGCCGCAGTCGGGGCGGTCGCCTTCGTCGTGGTCTACCTGGTCCGGCTGCTGGTCGCTACGGCGGTCGGGGGGCGGTCCGACCGCCCGTGACGCCGCGGCAGGGGTCCGGGTCGCCGGCTGGCGCCGGATCGATAGGTTGACGGCCACCAGCCGCCCGCCGAGGAGGACGCCCCGATGACCCCATCCGTTACCCGCACGCGGCAGTGGTTGCCCTACACCGCTGCCGTCACCGCCGGGCTGGTGGTCATCGCCGGGGCGTTCGTGTTCGTCCAGCAGCGCGATGCGGGCGGCGAGGTGCCCCGCACCGACTGCGCCACCACCCTCCAGGTCAACTCGTCGACGGAGAAGGCGGCGCTGCTGGTCGACCTGGCCGAGCGCTACAACCGCAGCAGCCGGTCGATCGACGGCGGTGGCTGCGCCCAGGTGCACGTCAGCGCGCTCAACTCGGGCCAGGCCGCCGAGGCGCTGGCCACCGGCTGGACCCACACCGGCCTGCCGCGACCACAGGTCTGGCTGCCGACGTCGAGCCTGTGGACCGGCCAGCTCCGGCTGCTCGACCAAGCCGCCGGGCGAGCACCGCAGACCCCGGACCGCTACCCGTCGATCGCCAACAGCCCACTGGTGATCGCGATGCCGCAGCCCAAGGCCGAACTGATACGCCGGCGCGGGCCGCTGGGCTGGGGGGAGATCCTGGGCCTGTCCGGGCGGGACGGGTGGGCGGGCTTCGGCAAGCCGGAGTGGGGCCGCTTCACCTTCGGCAAGGACAACCCCAACCTGTCCACCTCCGGGCTGGCGGCGACCATCGCCACCTACTACGCGGCGGTGCAACGGTCCAGCGACCTGACCCGGTCCGACCTTGCCGACCCCGCGGTCACCCAGTTCGTCCGCCGGATCGAGGCCAATGTGTCGCACTACAGCGACGATTCGGTGGACCTGCTGCGCAGCCTCGCCGAGGCGGACCTGGCGGGCGGCGCGGGCAGTACGGACGACATGAGCGCCATCGTCCTCCAGGAGGAACTCGTGGACCTCTACAACACGGGTGCGCTGAGCCCTCGGCAGGACGGGCAGGAGCGGGGCCGCAGGCCGAACGTCCCGCTGGTCGCCGTCCACCCCAAGGAGGGCACGTTCAACCTGGACCACCCGTTCGTGGTGCTGCCCTCCGCCGACGAGCGGCAGCGGGCGGCGGCGGCCGACTTCCTGGCCTTCCTGACCGAGGACGCCCAGCAGGAGAGCTTCGCCCGCCTCGGCTTCCGGGACCACGAGCGCCGAGCCTCGGCGGAGCTGCTCGCCAACGTCGGCGCCGAGCCCACCGGTGGGCTGAGCTACTTCGAGCCCCCGGACCCGCAGGTGGTCGGCGCGATGCTGGACGGCTGGCGGACGCTCCGCAAGAAGGCCAACATCCTGATAGCCCTGGACACGTCCGGGTCCATGCAGGCGATGGTCGGCACCCGCACCCGCTTCCAGGTCGCCTCAGCAGCGGCGGGCAAGGGCCTCGCGCTGCTCAACACCGAGGACCGGGTGGGTCTCTGGTCGTTCTCCTCGGAGACCCGGAAGCGGCCGAAGAGCCCCTACCGGGAGGAGATCCCTCTCGGCGAGTTCGACCAGAAGCGGATCAACAGCAAGATCGCCGGCCTGCACGTCGATGGCGGCACCGCCCTCTACGCGACGGTCCGGGCCGCACACCGAGAGCTGCTCGACCGGTACGACCCGCAGCGGATCAACGCGATCGTCGTGCTGACCGACGGCAAGAACGAGTACCGGCAGGACAACGACCTGGCCGGCCTGCTCGCCGAGGTCGCCCTCGACCCGCGGCGTCCGGTGAAGGTGTTCTGCATCGCCTTCGACCGGGAGTCGGACTTCGCCACCCTGGACCGGATCGCCAAGGCATCATCGGGCAAGGCCTTCGACGCGACCGATCCCGCCAAGATCGACGAAGCGTTCGTGAAGCTGGTCAGCAGCTTCTGACGCCGACGCGCCCCGCTCGCCACGAGCCCGCGGCGCGACCGACGGTCTCCGCAGCCCCGCCGGTGAACAGCGCCGGCCGGAGTAGGGAGCACCCCGACACCGGTCCGGTCCGCCGACGCCCTAACCTCGGCGTACAACGAGTGCCGGGCCTCCGGGATGACCAGCAGGTCGCCCTCCCCACCGGTCCACGGCTGATCCGGCGCGACCAGCCGGACCCGCCCCCGCAGTACCTGGAGCGTCGCCTCACCGGTCAGGCTCCCGGTGCGACGACCAACCGCTCCGCGGCGACCTGCGCCGCGTCGGTGCGTACGACGCCGGCGAACTCCCGGGCGCGGGCGGCCACCTCCGGCCGCAGCGCGGCGCCCAGAGCCTCGGTCAGTGACTCGACGGTCGGCACGGAGCCGGGGTGTGCGGTGCCGATGCCGAGCGCGGGCACCCGGCGCGCGAAGTAGTGCTGGTCGTACACCTGCGGTACGACGACCTGCGGCGTCCCGGCCCGCGCGGCCGTGGTCGTGGTGCCCGCGCCGCCATGGTGGACCACCACGGCCACCTCCCGGAACAGGTCCTGCTGGTTCACTTCGCCGACCACCAGGCAGTCGGGGGACCGGTCGACCGGCGAGAGCGGTGCCCAGCCCCGGGAGGCGACCAGCCGGCAACCGACCGCGCGCACGGCCCGCACGGCCGTCTCCAGCAGACCCGGGGGTGCGGCGACGCTGCCGAATCCGACGTAGACGCACGGCCCGCCGGCGTCCAGGAAGGCCGTCAGCTCGGCGGGCAGGGCCCGCTTGTCGGGCAGGAGCCAGGCGCCCGGTTGGTAGACGGCCGGATCGGCGACGTCCGGCCAGGGTGCCAAGGCCGGGTCGGCGGCCAGCCACGGCCGGTCGGTGTGGATGTGGTCGCTGACGTCGTCGACCGTGCCCAACCCCACCGCCGACCGCAGCGCGTTGAGGGGCGCGGCGAAGGTGTCGTTGACGTGCCGCAGGTTGGCGGCCCACAGGTCGCTGTTGTCTGCCGACGCGGGCGCCGGGACCTCCCCGAGCACCGGCAGCGGCAGCGGGGGGTGGTGGGGTGAGGGAAGGGCCGCCGGGCAGAGCGCCGCGAAGACGTACGGGATGCCGCGCTTCTCCGCCACGGTGCGGGCGGCGATCTGGAGGCCCGTCGACGCGACGAGGACGTCACAGTCCCGGGCTGCGGCCGACAGCACCTCGAACTGGATGCCGATGGAGGACTCGGCGAACTTGCGTACCTGCGCGGGCGAGGGTTTTGGCACGGCGGCCCGCGACCTGGGCGCCGCCGACCTGCGCCAGGGCGGGCCGACGGGCACGAAGGGAATCCTGAAGCTGGCCACCCAGCGGGCGAAGTCGGGCGGGGCGCAGAGGCGGGCCTGATGGCCGAGGGCCGTCAACCGCGACGCGAGCGCCACCAGTGGTTGGACATCGCCACGCGACCCGAGAGTCGACAGCAGTACGCGCACAATACTCGCCTTTCCGTCTTTTACGCCGGATCCGGGCACGGTTGGGCCAGGCCCGACAGCGTTGTCGGGCCTGGCCGCACCGTCGATCTGCTATCCCCGCGTCGTGGAGCGCCCCGGCACCAGGGCAGCGGGTCGCGCCCTGGCGGCGGTCTGAGCGGGTACCCGGCGCGCGGCGCCGGGCGCGGGTCGGAGGGGCCGCAGGATCAGTACGTGGCCGAGCCCCTCGACCGCGCGCAGCTCGGCCGTGCAGGCCGCGGCCTGCGCCTGGCGCAGGTAGTCCAGCGTCTGCGGGTCGGCGGCGCACATCCCCGGCGTCGAGTCGGCGGTGGCGACCAGGTGGACCTCGCCGGCCAGCAGCAGCGAGGCCGAGATGAACTGGCAGAGCTCCGGCCACAGCAGGTACCGCCAGAAGTCCACGCTGATCACCGCGTCCAGGCTGCCCGGCGGCATGGGCGGGGCGACGCCGAGCAGGTGGAAGTTGGTCCGCCCGATGGGTGCGGCATAGTCGAAGGTCAACGCCGAGGCGGGCAACCCGGAATCGGCACGGCCGGTGCCGATCCAGAGCGTGCGGTGCCCCCGCACCTGGCCGGCGAGGCGCGCGGCGGCGGGCCCGATGGCGCAGGCCGACCGCTCGACGCACTCGTCGATGAGCGCGCGATAGTGCAGGATCCGCCGGATCGCCTCGTACCCCATGACGGCGGTGAGGAACTCCCACTCCAGGCACGGATAGAGCCGGGCCGCCTGCTGGAAGTTGGCCTTCATCTCCATCCAGTTGCGGGTGATGTTCTTGTGGTGCGGCAGGTGGACGACCCGGGCGTCGTCGTCGTAGCCGAAGTTGACGCCGCCGGGGAGGCTTCGGTCGACGCGGTAGAACAACTCGACGTCCTCCACGCCGTAGCTCAGACCGAACGCCTCGCGGTAGCCACCGACCTGCGCGAAGTGCGCGCCGGACAGCGAGATGTTGTGCGTGTAGGCGATGACCCAGCCGGCCCGGAGCCACTCGCCCCCGTCGTCGGGAAGCCCCGTGGCGAACCGCAGGTCGCCGCCGTGCGGGAAGGCGCGTGCGACCGCGTGCGGCTCGCCGGCCAGCACTGCCGGCAGGTCAGCGAGGCCGATCTCGTCCCGCCGGCCGATCAGCACCGCCGCGTTGCCGGGCACGCTGTGCCAGGCCAGGTGCCGCTCCAGCAGGTCGGGCACCGCCCACGAGTCGGCGTCGAGGAAGACCAGCAGAGGTGCGCAGGAACGGCGCGCCCCCTCGTTGCGGGCGACGGAGCGGCCCTTGCGCTCGGCGAGTTCCAGCACGCGCAGGCGGAGACCGGCGCCCTCGGCGAGCGCCTCGGCGTACCCGTCGGACGAGCCACCGTCCCGGACCACGATCACCTCGAAGCGTTCCGGCGGCAGCGTCTGCCGGGTCAGCGCCCTGAGGGTCAGCGCGAGGCACTGCGGATCCTGGTAGGTCGGCATCACCACGCTCAGCGCCGGAGGGTTGGTGGGCAGCGACATGGCGATCCTCTCCGTCAGACGATCTTGCCGTCAGAGGGCGGCGACACCGTCAGACGATAACGCTCCGCGACGACATCACTACGCATCAATAGGGGTCTATAGGGGTGCACTGTCCCGACACGACAGTCGCCGCCCGACCGGAACCCACCCACGCGCAGGAGCAGCAGCCGCGACAGGAAGCAGCGGGTTAGATCAGCCCGATTCGGCTGGCGAACTCACGTACGCCTGGCAGGTTGCGGCTGTCGCGGCCGACTGGACGTGTTCGATGAGGTTGGTTCGGGATTCGCGTACCAGTTCGCTGGCATGCTGACGGCCCGGCGCTGGGCCGGGTTCCTCCGTGCTGCTGGTCGGGGCGTGGGGTTGCTGGGTCAGCCGGCGGGTCGCGGCAGTGCGGCGAGGCGGTTGAATGCGCAGGCCCCGCCGACCTGGCCCCGGATCATTCGCGCCACCGCCGGCCGCGACCTCGCCCAGGCACGGGTGTGACGCTCAAGGCAGGCCCGGTTGCGGGGTCGGTGACAGCGACTCCGGCAGCAGCGACCGCGAGCAGCAGCACGATCCAGAGCGGAACGGCGCCGACGTCGCGCGGTTCGGGTCAGGTGGTGCCGCGGACGACGAGCGTCGTCGGCAACACGGTCGGCTTGGGCGGGTCGTCGCCGCCGTGCAGCATGGCGACCAGCGCCTCGGCGGCGGCCGTGCCGAAGCCGGGCTTGTTCTGGGCGACGGTGCTGAGCCCGGGCGGGATCAGCGCGGCCACCTCGATGTCGTCGAAGCCGACAATCGCAATGTCGTCGGGGATCCGTAGGCCGGCCGCCTGGGCCGCCCGCATCGCGCCGACAGCCATCTCGTCACCGGCGACGAACACCGCGGTAGGGCGGTCGTCGAGGGCGAGCAGCCGGTCCATCGCGGCGTGACCGCCGTCGAGATAGAAGTCTCCCTCGACGACGTGGCCGTCGGCGAGCGGCAGGCCGGCCCCGGCCAGCGCGGCCCGGAAGCCGACGAGCCGTTCGGCTCCCGGCCAGGTTCGCAGCGGGCCGGTGATGGTGGCGATGCGCCGGTGGCCGCGTTCGACGAGGTGGCGGACGGCGAGCGCCGCGCCGCCGGCGTTGTCCGAGGTGATGTAGGTCGACGTCGGGCCGTCGACCCGCAGGTCGAGAGCGACGCACGGCACCTGGGCTTCGACGAGGGCGAGCACGGCCGGGTCCCGGGTGCCGTTGTCGATGATGACCGCGCCGTCGAGGTTGTGCTGGCGGACGGCGCGCACGTATCGCTGCCCGTCGTCGGGCCCCGCCGCGTCGTGGCCGGCGAGCATGAGCAGGTTCAGCCCGTGCGCGCTGAGCGCCGTCTTGAGCGCGACGAGGATCTCCTGCAGGAATGGGTGGCGCCATCCAGGGCGGCGATGGTCGGTGTCCCATACCAGGCCCACCATGTTGGATTTCTTCGTGGCGAGCGTGCGGGCCGACCCGTTCGGCAGGTAGCCGATCTCGGCGGCCAGGTCGAGGATGCGCTGGCGGGTGTGCTGGCTGACGACCTCGGGGGTGTTGAAGACGCGGGACACGGTGGCGACGGACACGCCGGAGCGGCGCGCCAGCTCCCTGATAGTGGCCAATGTGGTGCCTTCTCTGTAACCGGTTTCACGACCGTAGCGCCAGCGATGTCCGCCGGTCAACCCGCATCGACCGTTATCGTTTCGTAACTTGACACCCCCTAGCCGAACCCGTTCACACTTCCCAGGAAAGGCGCTCGCCGGGCGGTCACCCGCAACTCGGCCGGCATCCGATCTTCATCCAACTCCACCCACCCCCACCACCATCGCTTCGCCGACAATGTAACCGGTTTCAGGTAACCGGTTACATCGCACGAAAGGGTTCCCTGGCATGCACCCAAACCGACTGTTGCGACTGGCGGCGGCCACCCTGGCCGCCGGAGTACTGCTGACCGCGTGTGGCACCGGCACCGAGGGAGGCTCCGGCGGCGGCAACGAAAAGATCACCCTGAACGTCAACCTGTTCGGCAACTTCGGGTACCAGGACCTGTACGCCGAGTACCAGAAGTCGCACCCGAACATCACGATCCAGGAGCGCACGGCCGCCTACAACGACCATCACCGCGACCTGATCACCCACCTGGCCACCGGCTCCGGCGCGGGCGACATCGAGGGCGTCGACACGGGCTTCATCGCGCAGATGCGCGAGCGGGGCAACCTCTTCGTCGACCTGGGCAAGGACCGCCAGTCCGAGTACCTCGACTGGAAGTGGGCGGCGTCGCTGGCCAAGGACGGCAAACAGATCGGGTACGGCACCGACGTCGGCGGCCTGGCCATCTGCTATCGGCGTGACCTGTTCGAGAAGGCCGGCATGCCCTTCGACCGCGACCAGGTGTCGGCCGCCTGGGGCAGCGGCTGGGACCAGTACATCGAGTTCGGCAAGCGGTACGCGGCGAAGGCCCCGGCCGGCAGCGCCTTCTTCGATGGCGGAGGCCAACTGTTCAACGCCATCATCGGCCAGGCCCCGGTCGGGTACTACAACGAGGACAACGCCATCGTCGTGGGCACCAGCCCCGATGTCCGAAAGGCCTGGGACCTGACGGTGAAGGCGATCCAGAGCAACCTGTCGGCCAAGCTGATCGGCAGCTCGCAGGAGTGGAACAACGGCTTCGCGAAGGACCAGTTCGCCACCATCGCGTGTCCGGCCTGGATGATGACCAAGATCAAGGACCAGGCGAAGCACGCCGCCGGCAAGTGGGACGTGGCGAGCGTCCCGGGCGGCGGCGGCAACTGGGGCGGCTCGTACCTCACCGTTCCCAAGCAGGGCAAGCACATCGAGGAGGCCAAGAAGCTCGCGGCGTGGCTGACCGCCCCGGAACAGCAGGCCAAGGTGTTCACCGCGCGGGGCAACCTGCCGTCCATCCCGGCTCTGTACGACAAGCCCGACATTGCCCAGTACAAGGACGCCTTCTTCAACAACGCACCGGTGGGCCAGCTCTTCACCACCGCGGCGAAGCAGCTCAAGCCCCAGTACCAGGGCCCGCGAGCCGGAGACGTACAGACCACCATCCGCGACGCCCTCGTCCGCATCGAACAGGGCAAGCAAAGCTCCGACGAGTCCTGGAAGCAGATGGTCAGCGACGTCGAGCGCCTCGCCAAGTAACTCGACCCGCGCCGCCGGCGGTCGCCCCTGACCGCCGGCGGCACCCGGCGACAAAGGATCGACGATGGCCACCTACCTCCACCAGGCCCGGCGGGCCGGCCTGAGCCGGCTCGACACCAAGGGCTCGCCCTACCTCTACATCCTGCCGTTCTTCCTGCTGTTCGGCGCGTTCGGGCTGTTCCCGCTGCTGTACACGGCATACGTCTCGTTCAACGACTGGGACCTGCTCGACTCCGGGTCGCACCGCTGGGTCGGCCTCGCGAACTACCGCGAGATGCTGCAGGACGCGTACTTCTGGAACGCCCTGGGCAACACACTCAGCATCTGGGTGCTGTCCACCGTGCCGCAACTGCTCGCCGCGCTCTGGATCGCCCACCTGCTCAACCACCGGCTGCGGGCCCGCACCGCGCTACGGATGGGCGTGCTGCTGCCCAACGTCACCTCGATCGTGGCGGTGACGATCGTCTTCACCCAACTTTTCGGCCGCGACTTCGGCATGGTCAACTGGGCGCTCGGCCTCGTCGGCATCGGCCCGATCGACTGGCAGGCCAACACCTGGAGCTCCCACCTGGCCATCTCGTTCATCGTCGCCTGGCGGTGGACCGGCTACAACGCCCTCATCTACCTCGCCTCGATGCAGGCGATTCCGCACCACCTGTACGAGGCCGCCGACCTCGACGGCGCGTCGCAGGCTCAGCAGTTCAGGCGGATCACCGTCCCGATGCTGCGGCCGACGATCATCTTCACCACGGTGATCTCGACGATCGGCGGCCTGCAGATCATGGCCGAACCCCTGCTGTTCGCCAGCTCCCAGACGCCCACCGGCGGCTCCGACCGGCAGTTCCAGACCGTCGCCCTGTTCATGTACGAGCAGGGGTTCCGGGAGTTCCGCTTCGGCTACGCCTCGGCGGTCGCCTGGACGCTCTGTCTGGTCATCGCCATCTTCGCGATCATCAACTTCCTGCTCACCCGGCGCATCGCCAAGGACGAGGACTGAGGAGAACGCCGTGACCACCCTCGCGGACCCCGTACAGACCGGCACCACACCCTCGCCGCCGCCACGCCGGTCCCACCGGCGCCGGAGCTTCGGGTACCCACGCAAGGCCTCGGTCTGGAGCTACGGGGCCCTGCTGGCGGTCGTGGCCGGGTCGGTCTTCCCGCTCTACTGGTCCATCGTCGTGTCCTCGCAGACCAGCGACGCCGTCACGAAGGTGCCGCCGGCCCTGGTGCCCGGCGGGCACCTCTTCGACAACATCGCGCGCGTGTTCGACACGACCGACTTCGGCCGGGCCCTGGTGAACTCCTTCATCGTCAGCGGCTCGATCACCGTCTCCGTGGTGTTCTTCTCGACCCTGGCCGGGTTCGCCTTCGCCAAACTGCGGTTCCGAGGCCGAAAGGCGCTTCTCGTCGTGGCCATCGCGACCTCGATGGTGCCGCACCAGCTCGGCATCATCCCGCTGTACATCCTGATGGCCGACCTCGGCTGGACCGGGCGCCTCACCGCCGTGATCGTGCCCGGGCTGGTAACCGCGTTCGGCGTCTTCTTCATGACCCAGTACCTCGGCCGCGCCGTGCCCGACGAACTGCTGGAGGCCGGCCGCGTCGACGGGTCCAGCACGTTCGGCCTGTACTGGCACATCGTCCTGCCGGCGGCCCGCCCCGCCGCGGCGGTGCTCGGGCTGTTCACCTTCATGCAGGCGTGGAACGACTTCTTCTGGCCGCTGGTCGTGCTGCAGGACAACGCGACCGTGCAGGTGGCGCTCTCCGCACTGGCCAGCGGCTACACCACCGACTACACCCTGACGCTGACCGGCACGTTGCTCGCCACGCTGCCGATCCTCGTCGTCTTCATGCTCCTCGGCCGGCATCTCGTCGACGGCATCATGCAGGGGGCGGTGAAGGGATGACCACCACATCCCAAGGCGCCGCCGCGGCCGCAACCCGGCCGGACCTGCCCGAGCTGCCGGACCTGCCGGCCGGCTTCATCTGGGGCGCCGCCACCGCGGCGTACCAGATCGAGGGGGCGGTCGACGAGGACGGCCGCGGGCCGTCGATCTGGGACACCTTCTGCCGCCGCCCCGGGGCCGTCGACGACGGCACCTCCGGATCGGTCGCCTGTGACAGCTACCACCGCTGGCGGGAGGACGTGGACCTGCTGGCCGGCCTCGGCGTGGACGCCTACCGTTTCTCGGTCGCCTGGCCACGGGTCATGCCGGCCGGGCGGGGCGCGGTGAACCGACGGGGCCTCGACTACTACGACCGGCTCGTCGACGCCCTCTGCGGGCACGGCATCCGGCCGTTCGTCACGCTGTACCACTGGGATCTGCCCCAGGCGCTCGAGGACGAGGGTGGCTGGCGGGTACGGGACACCGCCGAGTGGTTCGCCGAGTACGCCGCCGCGGTGGCGGGCATCCTCGGCGACCGGGTCCAGGACTGGATCACGCTGAACGAGCCGTACTGCTCGTCGATGGTCGGCTACGCGGAGGGCCGGCACGCTCCCGGCACCGCCGAAGGACATGGCGCTCTGGCCGCCGCCCACCACCTGCTGCTCGGGCACGGCAGGGCGGTCGCCGCAGTCCGGTCCGCCGCCGGCCCGCGGTCGCGCGTCGGCATCACGCTCAACCTCTCCCCCGCCGTGCCGGCCAGCGATACCGAGGCCGACCGGGCGGCGGCGGATCGGCAGGACCTCATGCTCAACCGGCAGTTCACGGATCCGGTGCTGGGCGGCGCGTACCCGCCCGGGTTCGAGCGGCTCTACGCCGGGGTGAGCGATCTGTCGTTCCGCCGGGACGGTGACCTGGCGGTGATCTCCACGCCGCTGGACTTCCTCGGTGTCAACTACTACTACCGGGTCCACGTCGCCGACGCCCCGTACGAGCAGCCCGACCCGGCGCTGCGCAGCGCGTTCGACATCGGGGTCCGGCAGCTACGGCCGGACGGGTTGCCCACCACCGACCTGGGCTGGCCGGTGGAGCCGCAAGGGCTGTTCGACACCCTGACCGGGCTCGCGGACCGTTACCCGGGCCTGCCTGCCGTGTACGTGACGGAGAACGGCTGCGCCGACCTGCGGGACGGACCCGAGCCGGACCCGGAACGGATCTCGTTCGTGGCCGGGCACCTGGCGGCGGCGGCCCGTGCGGCCGCCGTCGACGACCGGCTCGATCTGCGGGGGTACTTCTACTGGTCGCTCATCGACAACTTCGAGTGGGCCCGCGGGTACGGGCCCCGCTTCGGTCTGGCCCACGTCGACTACGCCACCGGATCCCGTACGCCCAAGGCCAGCTACCACTGGCTGCGTGACCGCTTGCGGGCGTGGCGGGAACGCACCTCCGCCTGAAGCGCCGCCCGCGGCTCGTGGCGGCAACGGTATGGGCGGTCACCCGGCACCGAACCGCCCCGGTTTCGGTGGAGTCGGGCTCTTCGATCATGAAGGCTGGGCGTGGGCGCCGGGCTCGCCTGGCGGGGCGTCGAGGGCCAGCCTCAGCGCCGCCTCGACCGGATAGACCGGGCAGTACAGCGGAGTGTCTGAGGCCGGCGGGGCCGCGTCCTTCACCTCGAACGCCTTTCGGGCCCGGCCGAGGTCCGCGAGCAGGTCGGCCACTGACGGTTCCTTCTTCGGCTCCGGGGGCGCCGCCTCGACGGGTGCCTCCGTCTTCGGCGCCGTGATCGAGACGCCGAGCGCCGCCGCGGCGGCGTTGAGCCCGTCCTTCGGCATCGCGGCGGCCAGCGCCGAGAGGCGGCCGACGGCCTGGTCGGCGTACGCGGCGTCGACCGGCACCGCCGGCAGCTCGAACCGGGTTCCGGTCTGCGCGCCGAACGGGGCGTCGCGGAACACCCGGTCGCGGTTCTCGGCGTCGACGAGCACGTGGCGGCCGTCGTGGAGGTCGGCGTACAGGTTGGCGGCGAGCACGTTCCCGTCGAGCAGCAGGTTCTGGTCGGGCACGGTCGCGCGGACGGCGATGCTGTCGGCGAAGGCGAGCACGTTGGCCTCGACCCGCATGACACCCCGGCCGGAGAGGTCCAGCAGGCAGCCGGTCGTGGACTGCCCGGTCGAGGCCCGGCCGGTGGGGTCGGCGGCGAACAGGACCGTGTTGCCGCGGATGGTCCAGGGGCCCGCGCCGGGTGCCTGGACACGGACGGCGGTGCCGCTCGTGTTGACGACCACGTTGTTCTCGAACGTCCCGTACGCCGCACTGAGCTGCACGGCGCAGTACGCCGCGTTGGCGAAGACGCAGTTGCGCACGGTGATGCCGCCGCTGCCGCCGCGCAGGTCGAGCAGCGCCGCCGACTGGGAGTGGCCCGCGTCGAGGGCGCCGCTGTCGGCGTACGCGTTGTAGGTCGCCCCGTCGAACATGAACCCGTCAAGGATGAGGCAATCCCCCGAGTCCTCGCCGGTGAGCACCGGATCGCCGAAGATGCCCTTCGCCTTGGTCTCCGGAGTGAGCACGAAGCGCACGGGGTGTCGCCAGGGGTCGCGCGCGGCGAACTCGGCGTCCCACCCGCCCAGCAGCGTCAGGTTGCGTACGGGGATGCGCCATGTGCCCGACCGCAGGCGGCCCGTGTACTCACCTGCGGCGACGAGGATGCGGTCGCCCTCGGCGGCCTTTTCGAGGGCCTGGAACGGGTCGCGGAACGGCGCCTCGCGGCTGCCGTCCCCGCCGGAGGATCCGGCCCGCACGAACCAGTCGCGGCCGGCCGGCCGGGGCGGCTCGGGGGCCGTGACGTCGAGCACGGGCGCGAGGGAGTCGAGGACGATGGTGGCGCTCTGACGCCCGCCGGGCGGCGTGAGGCGGTACGTGCCGCGGAGCAGGTACGTGGACTCGACGTCGAGGCCGCGCGAATACCGTACGGCTTCCTCGGTCTGATGATGGACGAGGCCGTAGCGCGGGGCGAGCGCCCACCACGGGCTGTTGTCGGTGCCGGGCTCGTAGACGGCGACGCCGATGTGCGTCTCCGCGAGCTCGGGGAGGATCCGCGTGTTCTGGTCGAAGCCGACCCCGGCCCGCACCTGCACCGGGGCTCCGGCGAGCGCCGGGTCGGCCTCGTAGAGCCGCGCCCAGTCGACGGCCTGGTACACCGGACCGGCCGGGGGCTCGGTGAACGGCTCCGGCGCCGCCAGGTCGGCGGGGTGCGCGCCCGGCGCCGCGCCGACCGCGAGGGCGAGCACCTCGGCCGGGGCGAGCCGGCGCATGACGGGCCGCTGAACATCGTGGTCCGATGTGGACGGCAGCTCGCCGAGGCCGGCCGATTTCCGCAGCGCGTTGAGGGCGGCGATCGGCGGGCGCTCGTACGTGACGGCGACGTCCACCGTGTACGTGTCGAGCCACGCCGCCGGGAGCCCGGTCAGCTGTGGGTCGCCGACGGTGTTGCCGGCCGCCGAGCGCAGGCCGACGTCTTCGAGCTCCGCGGCGTACTCCTCGGTGAGCTCGGCCTCCGCGCCCGGCACCCGGCACCCGGCTGCGCACGATGTCGCGCGGTGTGGCGAAGAACAGGTTGCGTTCGATGGCGATCTGCCCGACGTCGCGCAGGCAGGCGACGGCCGCGTTGCCGCAGCCGACGAACACGTTGTCGGCGATCGCGGCAGCGCCGTTGACCCGTACGCCGACGGCCCGGTCGGCGCCGGAGCCGCGCGGTGGGTCGGAGTCGTCGTGGGCGAAGGCGAAGGTGTTGCGGCTGACCGCGGCCGGGGTCTCGGGGGCGCCGTCGCGGACGGTGAGCAGGCTGAGGCCGACGCAGTTGACGACGATGTTGTTCTCGAAGACCACGGAGTCGCCGCCGAGCTCGACGGCGCCGGAGCTGCCGTTGGCGAAGCAGCAGTCGCGGACGGTGATGCGCTCGCCGCGCAGGCTCACCAGCGGGCCGTCCCCGTAGGAGACGCGCTGCAGGCCGCCCTGCTCGTCGTAGTCGTCGCGCCCGGCCCCGTCGAAGAACAGCCCGTCCAGGACGAGGCCGTCGTGGCCGCCGATGCCCTGGAGCATGTTCGGCTCGTTCGGGACGCGCAGGCCGGTCTTTGCCGCGAAGACCGTCGGTGTCTGCCAGGGGGTACGGCGGGCGAAGTCGGGGCTGTATCCGCCGAGCAGGGTCAGCTCGGGGGTGTCGACGACCCACGAGGAGCGCTCGCCGCGCCCGGTATAGGTGCCCGCCGCGATGTGGATGCGGTCGCCGGGCGCAGCCTGCCGCAGCGCGAGCCACGGGTCGTGGAACGGCCGGGCCCGGGTGCCGTCGCCGACCGGGCCGCCCGCCGCGACGAAGAAATCGGTCATGACTTCTTGACCTCGTCGTCGGCTTCCTCCGTCTTGTCCGCGAGCAGCTTGAAGCCCACCTTGACCGCGTCTCTGACCTGTGCGAACGCGGCGAGGCCCGTCTGCTTGTAGGGTCCCTCGGCCAGGTCCTTGACGTATTCCTCCTCGGTCGCCAGCAGCGACTCCAGGGATTCCGAGGCCTTCTCCAGCTCCTCGTTGAACTTCGCCAGCGTGCCCGGATCATCGGTCAGCTGGGCGAAGGCGTTGGTGCTCTCCTCCACGAGCGTGGGGAAGAGTTCGTCGTAGAGCTTGCGGGACTGCTCCTTGGCCGCCTCGGCCCGCGTGTCGAGCCCTCGGTCGAGGACGTTCTCCTTCATCCAGTCCCAGTCGGTGGCCCGGTAGTCGCCGGACGCGCCGATGCCGCGCCAGTTCCCCGCCGCCTCGGCGCCGCGGGCGAAGAGCTTGTCGATCCAGTCCTCGTCGAGCTGTTCGCGGGCCGCGGTCAGCAGCTTGATGTTGTCGACCACCGTCTGCTTCGCGGCACGCTTCTGCTTGGCCGCCATGAGGTTCTCCGCGGTGAGCTTCTCGAAGTTCTTGATCGCCTCGTTGGCGGCTTCCTTGGACGACGGGTCCTTCATGAAGAGGACGATCAGGCGGGCGCCCGAAGTCGGGAGGTATTTGACGAGCAGGCTCTTGACCGTGTCCTGGATGGAGCCGAAGTTCTTGAGGAGCAGCTGCTCGACGATCGCGTCGTTGCTGCGCGCGTTCTTGAGGTCCTCCTCGCACTTCTTGATGAGCGCGAGGTCGGCCTCCAGGACCTTGCTCATCAACGTGGCGACCTCGGGGACGTCGAGCCGGGCGACCTGCGCCCAGATCTTGCGCTCACCGGCGAGGAAGTCACGCGGGCCGACCGCGGTCCACCGTTCGTCGACGGACATCGCGTTGGCCTGGCTGTCCTCCAGCACCGACCGGATGTCCGATTCGAGGCGCTCCATCAGCGCCTCGGCCTGCTCGCAGTTGGTCTCCCACCGGTCGGTCAGGCCGTCATAGCCCGGTTGCTCCAGCTTGGAGAGCATCTCCTCGAACAGCTTCTCCCGATCGGTGTCGAAGCGTTCCAGCAGATCCAAGACCTTGTCGAGGATGTCCTCCTCGAACCCCGTGGCGCGCATCCGCTGCTCAACGAGCTCGCGGGCGTCATCGACATCTTCCACCAATTTCAGCGTAGGAGCCCTCGGGCACCCGAGGCAGTCGTGAACCCGATCCCTGCCAGATCAAGGATCCGACCTATGCCGCCGCTCGGTGAAGACTGACTCCGGAAGTCGTCGACTCTTCGGGAGTGCCCCATGTCATCCCTGTTCAGCGGACCGATACTTGGTGTTCGTATGCGTCTTTCCTCTGGCACCCGGGCGCAGCCGGCTCATAACGGCATGAGGTGCCCGCTCCGTGGCGGCCACCCCATGCCTTACCGTCCCGTGCGGTCACTCCCCCAGGAACGCACGGACGAGCCTCAGTTGAGGGCGTAGATCTCCGCGGCCGACGTCCACGGGTTGCCGGCGACCTGACTCACGGCACGCAGTCGCAAGTGCTGCCCGGTCTTCGCGGCGTACCGGACGTCCTTCTGGCTCGCGTCGTTGGCGAACGCGCCAGTGGCCACGGCCGTTCCCCAGTTGGTGCCGTCGGTGCTGACGTACACCTCGTACTGGCCGATGCGTCCGTTGACCGCGCCGGAGCCGCCATCCTGCCGGGGCAGGTAACGCAGGCCCGAAACGGAGTAGCTCGCGCCCATGTTCCGGCCACTGCTGTCGAGGGCAGCCAGGCCGTACACCATCGTGCCGGCGCGTGACGTCGGTAGCACAGGCAGGGGGCAATGGTGGACGACGAGTGGCTCCACCACGCGGCCGATGCGGGCTCTGCTCCCGGTCCGACAGGCGCACGGGAGGGATTACGGGAGCCACGGAACGATCAGCCACGACAATCGCCCTCGATCAAGACAGGCTCGATCGAGGGGTCGCTGCGTTGAGATTTGCGTGGTCAAGCGTGCTTGACCACCAGTACGCGAAACACAGCATGGATGCTGCAATTTGGTGTCCGAGGGGGGACTTGAACCCCCACGCCCTATACGGGCACTAGCACCTCAAGCTAGCGCGTCTGCCATTCCGCCACCCGGACCTGCACGTACCAGCCTACCCGGTCGGCCAAGGTGATCATCTCACCGCATCAGCCGGCCTGGCGGGCCGCACGGGGGATTACTGTACACGGCCCGGAACGATCATGCACATCAGCACCAACGCCGCACGTTTGCGCAGGTCAGAGGCCACAACAATCGGGTGGGTAGCGCGCAACTGACGATTCCGGGCAGCATTGCTCACGTGTCCCACCCCTCCCCGTTGATCGCCACTCAACACCAGGCCCTCGCGATGCGCGCCGCGGGTGATCTGACCAGCGCCCGCCGCCTGCTCGCGGACGCGATCGTCGCGGCCCGGCCGGCGTACGGCGAGGACCACCAGGACGTCCTGGCCACCGGTCACCTGCTGGCCCGGCTGCACCGCGAGGCCGACGACCCGGCCGCCGCCCGGCGCGTACTCGAAGAGGCCTACGCCGCCGGCGAGCGCCGCCGGGGCGACGGCGACCCGCTGATGCTCGCGCTCAGCTTCGACCTCGCGGGGGTGGCCGAGGAGCTGGGCAACCGGCACGAGGCCCGCCGCAACTACAGCCGCGTGGCCACCGCCGGGTCCGCCGTGCTCGGTCCGGACCACCCCGCGGTACGCGCAGCCCGCCAGTACCTCGGCGGCTCCGCCGCCGCTCCCGCCGGCTACGGCCCACCTCCCGGCGGCTTCGCCGCCGCTGCCGGCACGCACCCCGGTCCGTCCCTGCCCGGGCACCCCGGTCCGCCCCTGCCAGGACCCCCCAACCCGGCTCTGCCGGGGCACTCCGGTCCGGTCGTGCCCGCACAGCCTGGACAGGTCCTGCCCGGTCCCGCTTCCCCCGGGCACTCCGGTCCCGCTCTGTCCGAGCCCACCGTGTCGCTGCCGGCGATCCCGCCGCCGTACCCGCCCGCGCCGACCCGCCCCGCTGCCCAGGGAACGCCTGCCGCGGCTGCGCCGGTATCCGGCGCACAGTGGGCGCCCCGCCCCGGCCCGGCGTCCCCGGCGCCCGGCGCCGTGCAGTCGCCGTATCCCGTGCCGAACCCGCAGGGCACTCCCCCGCAGCCCGCCCCTCCGGTCCCGCCGCGCCAGCATCCCGCCGTGCGGCCGGACGGCTCGACGAGCCCGTGGGCGCCGCCCTCGCCACCCTCTGCGCCGTCCGAGGAGGCGACGACCCGCTTCGCGCCGATCTCCGAGGAAGCGACCTCCCGGTTCCCGGTAGTGCCCGCCGAACCCACCGCCCCGCTGACGCCGCCGTCGGCCGCCGGAGCTGCCCCGCAGATTCCCGGTGTCCGGCCGGTGCCCCCGGCCCAGGGTGTCACCCCCGTCGCACCCGGAACGTACGGTCGGCAGCCCGCCGCCCCCGGAGTGACGCCGGTACCGCCCCGTCCTCCGGTCGCCCCACCACCGCCGCCGGCGGTCCCCGGTGCCGTGGTGCCCCCAGCGGCACCCGGAACACCGGCGGCAACACCTGGAACGCCGACGACAGCGTCCGCCGCAGGGACGCCGGTGCACGGGCGGCCGGTGGCGCCGCCCGGACCCGGCCCGGCGTCCCCGCTACCGCCCCCGCCGGTCATCCCGCCGCCACCCGCGAGGCCGAGCGCCGAGGCGCCTCCAGCGTCCGTCACCCCGCCTCCGTCGCGGATGCCGTCGGCGGGAGTCGTGCCACCGCCGCCACCGCCGACCGTCCTGCCGCCGGCACCGCGCATCCCCGCACCGGCGAGCGGCGTCCTACCACCACCGCCGGTAGTGACGGTCGCCCCGCCGACCCCCACCTCGGCCCCGCCGGCTCCGCCTTCGGTCAGCACGCCCGGCTCGACGGCGTCCCCGGCCGGTGCCTCTCGGCCCGAAGCGGATTCCACGCCGCCCTCTGCTCCCACTCCGGCGCCGACGTCGACCCCCGTGCCGCCACGGCCAGCAGCCGTCCAACCGGTGGCCGGGGCCGCAGCCGCTCCTCCGTACACCGCCACGGACCGCACGGCCGGGACCGGAACGGCAGCAGCCTCGGAAGTCCACCCCGCAGCGATCGAGGCGAACGTGAGCGGCCCCGGCGCGGGTACGCCACCGACCGTCCCGGGTGGACCGGGATGGGACAAGCCGACGATCCAGGTACAGCAGATCGGCCCGCTGCTGGAGGAGGAGTCGGAGCGCCAAGCCGCGACAGCGGCCGCCGGCACCGCGTCCAAGCCCTCGGTATCCGGTCCCGTCAGCGCACCGCCGGTGGACGGCACCCAGAGCAGCGGACCTTCGGCCGACACACCCGTAGTCAGCGGACCCCCGGCCGGCACACCCCCGGTGAGCGGACCGCCAGCCATCGCGCCGCCGGTGAGCGCGCAGCAGACGAGCGCAGGCGCACCCGCTGCCAGCACGCCCCCGGGTGAAGCACGACCGCAAGCCGGCCCACCACCGATTGGTTCACCGTCCACGCCACCGGTGAACGGGCCAGCCCTCGGCACGCCCACGCCGCCTCCCGTCAGCGCGCCGCCCACGCACCCGGTCAGCGGCCCACTGGGGCAACCGGTGAGCGGTGCGGCCGCGTACCCGATCAGCGGAATTCCGGTCAGCGGCTACCCACCACCGGTCAGCGGACCACCCGGCCAGGGCGGCTACACGCCGGTGAGCGCCCCGCCCGGCGAGGGCACCTACGCCCCGCCCGGCCACAGCGCCTACCCGCCGATCAGCGCACCACCTGGCCATACCGGCTACCCTCCGGTCAGCGGACCACCCGGTCACGGCGACTACCCGTCACTGGCCGGCCAGCCACATGCGGCGCCCGTCAGTGCCGCGCCGGTCAGCGGCGGCTCCGTGCCGCCGTGGGGCATGGTCGCGCCGCCGTGGAGCAGTGTCGCCCCGTCCCAGCCGGTCGACCGGCCCGCCGACCCCGAGCAGGACACGGACGGGCCTGACCCGGACGAGCCGACGGCCGGCGACGCGGCCGGACAGGCGGAAGGGGACGCGCCGGAACGGAACCGGCCGATGCCGATCTACGAGGACCTGCTGGACTTTCCCGAGTCCACGCGACCCGAGCCGCCGGCCCAGCCGGAGCCGGGCGCCTGGCCGGTGAACCCGCCGATGTTCCACCAGCCGGCGCCGGTCCAGCCGCCGGGCGCGTACCCGATGGAGCCGGAGCGGCCGGGCCGCAACCGCACGGTGCTGGCCCTGGTGGCCGGGGGCGCGGTGCTCGCGGTGGTGGCGGCGGTCGGTGTCGGCGTGGTGTTGCTGAACCGGGAGGCGGCGCCGCCGGCTCCGGTGCCCGCGTCCGGTTCCGCGTCGCCGAAGGTGGCCGGTCCGCCGCCGGGCGACTTGCAGCTACGGGACGACACCACCACTGTCACGGTGACCTGGACCGACCCGACGAACGGCGGGGTGCCGTTCGTGGTGGCGGGTGGCCGGGCCGGGCAGAAGCTCGGCGTGATGGCCACAGTGGACGCGGGGCAGACCCGCTACACGGTGAACGGGCTGAGCGCGAAGCTGGACTACTGCTTCACCGTGCTGGCTGTCTACGCGACCGATTCGTACTCGACCTCGGGTCAGGTCTGCACGGACCGGGAGGGCGGCGCGACGCCGAACTGACGGTCCGGGGACGCCACGCTCGGTGTCCACAGGGGGACGGTGCGGGTTTCACCGGCACCGGGCGGCACCTATGATGGCTCCCGGCTCTGGGGAGGGTCGACCTCGCGCGGGTGCGCCTCCCCCACCGACACGGGGAGGCAGCCGGCAGTGACCACCATCGAGGACGTCACGGGCACCGGGCCGGAGCAGGCTCGTCCACGATCGCGTATGCGGGGCGGGCTGGTGACCATCGGCACGGTGGCCGCGCTGCTGGCCGCGATGGGCCTGACGGTGCTCGGGCTGGGCGCCGCGGACAACGCGGTGGCGAGCTACGACGCCTCCTCCTGGTTGTGGAGCACCACCCGCGGCGAGCTGGCCCGGGTCAACGGCGTCACCGCGCGGGTGGACACCCGGATGGAGGTGCCGGGTGGGCGGCGGCACCAGATGCAGGTGGCCCAGACCGACCGGCTGCTGATCCTGCGCGACCTCAAGACCGGCCAGGTCAGCTCGCTGGACCTGGCGACGTTGCAGATCACCGCGACCACGCCTACCGCGCCGGGGCTCGGGGTGAGCGTGGCGCTGCACGAGGACGCGGCGTTCGTGGTGGACGCGGTGCAGGGCATCGTCCGGCAGCTCGACCCGCGGGCGCTGACGCCGGTGGGCGAGCCGGTCCGCTACCCGCCGGGCATCGCCGGCGGCACGTTCGACGGCGCCGGCAAGCTGTGGATCGCGGTGCCGAGCGAGGGCACCGTCTCGGCGGTCACCGCCGCCGAGTTGCCGGAGACGCCCGGTGACGCGCCGCCGGCCGGGCTCAGCCCGAAGCGCGTCGAGACGTACGACGTGGCCGAGCCGGCGCACGAGCTTGTGGTGTCCACGCTGGACGAGGGCGTGGCGGTGCTGGACCGCACCTCGGCGTCGCTGGTCACAGTGGTCGGCGGGCAGACGCAGCGGGCGGCACTGACCATGACCGCGCCGGGCTACCTGCCGACCCGTACCAGCGGGCAGCAGGTGCCGGTGACGGTTCCCGGTGAGCGGTCGGTGCACGTGGTGCGGGACAGCCGCGAGGTGAAGCGGTTCACGGTGCCGGGCGACGGTGTGCGGCTCAGCCCGGCCGTGGCGTGGGCGGGCCGGTTCTACTGCGCCGACGAGACGACCGGCACGGTCTACGCGTTCGACGCCGAGGGGCAGCTCGTGCAGACCGTGAAGGGCGCCGGCCGCCCCGGTCCGGTCGAGCTGGAGGTGCGCGAGAACCACCTGTTCATCAACCCGCCGGACTCGTCCACCGCGCAGGTGGTCGACGACCGCAACCAGGTGCGTGAGGTCGACAAGTACGCGAACGACGTGCTGGGCGGGGATCCGCCGCCGGTGGCTCCGCCGCCGCCCCCGCCGAAGAAGCCGAAGGTGTCCAAGCCGGGCGCGCCGAAGTCGGTCACCGCCGCCGCCGGTGACGCCTCGGCGCGGGTGAGCTGGCAGGCCGCGGCGTCGAACGGCGCCGAGATCACCAGGTACGTGGTGGAGGGCGCCGGTCAGACCCGCCAGGTCGGCGCGAACCAGCGGTCGCTGGAGGTGACCGGCCTGACGAACGGCGAGACGTACACGTTCTCGGTGCACGCGGTGAACGCCAAGGGTGAGGGGCCGGCGCGGCGCAGCAACCCGGTGGTGCCGACGGCTGAGGTGCCGGACCCGCCGGCGTCGGTGACCGCCGAGGCGCGGCCGGACGGCACGGTGCGGGTGAGCTGGCCCGAGGCCGACGGCCAGGGCAACAAGATCGCGAAGTACGCGGTGACGGCGACCTCGGCGGGCGCGAGCGCCCCGGCGGGCGAGTCGGCGAAGACGGAGCTGGTGGTGGCGGCCGGGCAACTGGAGTACGGCACCCAGTACGCGTTCACCGTGACGGCGGTGAGCGAGAAGGGCGCCGGGTCGAAGGCGTCGCCGGTGAGCAACACGGTGGTGCCGTTCACGGCGCCGAAGGCGCCCGGCGAGCTGCGCGCGTCCACTGTCGCCGACCAGCCGGGCACGGTCGCGGTGCAGTGGTCCCCGGCGGTGGACAACGGCCGCCCGGTGACGAAGTACGTGGTGGAGGCAGCCGGGAAGTCCGTCGAGGTGACCGATGTGCGGGCCACTGTGGGCGGGCTGGGCAACGGCCAGAACGTGACGGTGAAGGTCAAGGCCGTGAACGAGGCGGGCGCCGGGCCGGAGGCGAGCACCACCGCGCGGACGGTGGCCGAGCCGCGGATCACGGTGACCGGCTCGTCGGCGGACGCCACGTCGGTGACTGTGACGTTCACCGTGGACGCGGGTGGTGGGCGGGCCTCCTGCACGGCGGCGACCGGTGGGAAGACGGCGAGCGGCAGTTGTTCCAGCCTGCGGGTGACCGGGCTGACGCCGGGTACCGCGTACACGGTGACGCTGACCGCGTCCAACGCCGCCGGCAAGGGCACCGCTTCCCGCGCCCAGACCACGGACGCGCTGTACGGGATCGCCACCTGCCGCAACGGCTCCTCCGGCGCGGAGGCGACCTACTGCTCCCGGGACGTGCCCGGTGAGCGCAACGGCAACGAGATCTTCTCGGTCACTCAGCAGGACAACAGCAGGCAGGCAGGCTGGGAGCCCAACGGCGCCCGGCTGAAGGCCTACTGCAAGAAGAAGGGCGAAGAGGTCTACGCCTACATCTACAACAACGACAAGCGCAGCACCTGGTGGGTGCGCGTCGATCACAGCAAGGGCCGCGACTACATCCCGTGGGCCTGGCTGAACCTGGAGGGCGGCGACGACATCAACCTGCTGCCCACCTGCTGACCGCACCACTCCGAGAGGCGCATCCGTGAACACGCACGAACCGCTCAGCCAGCCGGAGGTGCAGGGCTTCGCCGCCCTGGCCGCCCGGCTGGCCGACAACGTCAACGCGGTCGTGCTGGGCAAGCCGCAGGTGGTGCGGCTGGCGCTGACCGCGCTGTTCGCGCAGGGGCACGTGCTGCTGGAGGACGTGCCGGGCGTCGGCAAGACCACGCTGGCGCGGGCGATCGCGGCCACCGTGAAGGGGCAGTGGCGGCGGATCCAGTTCACGCCGGACCTGCTTCCCTCCGACGTATCAGGGGTGACGATCTTCAACCAGGCCAGCCGGGGTTTCGAGTTCCACCCGGGGCCGGTGTTCGCCAACATCGTGATCGCCGACGAGATCAACCGGGCGTCGCCGAAGACGCAGTCGGCGCTGCTGGAGGTGATGGAGGAGCGCACCGTCACGGTGGACGGCGTACGGCATCCGGTGCCGCAGCCGTTCCTGGTGGTGGCGACGCAGAACCCGGTGGAGATGGACGGCACGTACCGGCTGCCCGAGGCGCAGCTCGACCGGTTCCTGGTGAAGCTGTCGGTCGGCTACCCGGACGAGGCGGTAGAGGTGGAGGTGCTGCGCGGCGCCACGGTCCGCTCCCCCGACTCGCTGACCGCCGTCACCGACACCGCCACCGTGGGCGAGATGGTGAAGATGGCCCGGCGGGTGCACATCGCCGAGCCGTTGTACGCGTACGCGGTGCGGCTGGCCGCTGCCACGCGTACCCATCCGCAGGTGCGGGTCGGGGTGAGTCCGCGCGGCGTGATCGCGCTGACCCGGGCGGCGTGCGCGTACGCGCTCATCGACGGCCGGGGCTGGATCATGCCGGAGGACCTGAAGGCGCTCGTCGAGCCGGTGTTCGCGCACCGGCTGCTGCTCACCCCCGACGCGCAGGTGCGTGGCGTGACGTCCGCCGAGGTGCTGCGCCAGGCGGTCGCGTCGGTGCCGGTGCCGTTGCCGACGGGCCAGGCCACGCCGGTGCACGGCTGAGCGTGGGGATCACCGCCCGTGGCATCGGGCTGCTCGTCGCCGCCCTGGTGATGCTCGGCGTGGGGTTCCGGTACGCGTACCCGGAGTTGACGGTGCTCGGCGCGGCGGCCGGGGTGGCGGTCGGCTACGCCGTGGTGAACGCGGCCTGGCGGCCCCGGCTGGACGTGACGCGGCGGGCCGACCCGGACCGGGTGGCCCGGGGTGAACCGGCGGCGATGGAGCTGACGGTGCGCAACACCGGGCGGTTGCGGGCGGCGAACCTGGTGGCCGAGGACCGCTGCGCGGGGGCGCTGGTGCCGGTGCCGCTGCTGCGGTTGCGTCCGGGCCGGGACACCGTGGTGCGCTACGACGTGCCGACGCACCGGCGTGGGGTGGTGCCGGTGGGGCCGCTGCGTGTGGTGCGCCGGGATCCGCTGGGGCTGGTGGCGCTGGCGCGCGGCTACGGCGGCACGGTGCCGGTGTGGGTGCACCCGCGCATCCATCCGCTCTCGGCGGTGCCGACCGGTGCCGGGCGCAGCCTGGACGGGCGTACCGACAGCGTGCCGCACGGTTCGATCACGTTCGACTCGTTGCGGGAGTACGTGGTGGGCGACGAGTTGCGCCGCGTGCACTGGCGCACGAGCGCCCGGGTGGGTGAGCTGATGGTGCGGGAGAACGTGGACACCAGCCTGCCGCGCCTGGTGGTGGTGCTGGACAACCGGGCCCCGGCGCATCCGGGCCGGGTGGGCGGGGTCGCGGAGTCGTTCGAGGCGGCGTGCGAGGCGGCCGCGTCGGTGGTCGCCGCCGCGGTGCGGGAGGACCTGCCGGTGCAGCTGCTGCTCGTCGTACCGGCCGAGGTGGAACCGGAGGGCGCGGCCGGACCGCTGGACCGGCTGGCCGCAGTGGAGCTGGCGGACGCCGGGCCGGACGTGCTGCCGGCCGCGACCGGGCGGCTGCGCCGGGACCGGCTCGGCGACACGCTGGTCTTCCTGACCGGGCCGGGTGGCCGCGACGACCTGGGCCACGTCGGCGCGCTGCGCGGCGCGTACCCGTCGGTGGTGGTCGGGATGTTCGGCGCGGACGGGCCGACGGCGGCCGGCGCGGCGGGCCTCACGGTGCTGGACGCGGCCGACGGCGCGGCGTTCGCCGCCGAGTGGGACGGGGTCCGCCGGTGGTGACGCCGCCGCGGACGGAAGCGGCGGCGGAGCGCGTGGTCCGGGTGTTGCGGGCCGTGCCGGTCCCGGCCGCGCTGATCGTGCTGGTCGCGCTCTCCGGCGTGGTGCTGGGCCGGGTGTACGCGGATCCGCTGCTGACCCGCCTCATGGCCGGCGCGGCGGTCGGCTCGGTGCTGGTCAGCGTGGCCGCGCGGCGGCTGCCGTCCTGGCTGGTGGCGCCGCTGTCGGTGGCCGCGATGGCCGGGTGGACGCTGGTGTCGCTGCGGCTGGCCGCCGCGCACGCGGCGCTGCCGGGCGGGCTCGGCGAGGTGACCACCGACGCCGCCCGTAACGCGATTCCCCGGCTGCTCACCGCGATGATTCCGGTCGAGCCGGCCCCGGACACGGTGCTGGTTCCGGTGGCGGCCGCGTGGCTGGCCGGGCTGACCGCCGCCGAGGTGGCGCTGCGCGCCGGGCGGGTGCTGCTGGGCTACCTGCCGCCGGCTCTGCTCTACGCCGGGGCGCTCTACGTGGTCGGGCCGAACGCGGATCCGGCGATCGGCCCGACTGTGGTGTTCGCGGCGGTCGCGGCGGCCGGCCTGGCGACGCCCGGGCGCCGCGACGGCCCGGCGGCCGATCCGGTCGCCGGTCTGACCCCGGCGGTACGCGCGGCCGTCCGGCTGCGGCTGGTGGCGGCGAGCGCGGCCGGGCTCACGGTGGTGGTGGCGCTGGCGGCGCTGCTCGCCCCGGTGGTGGCCGCCCAGGTGGACGAGCGACCGGTCGACCCGCGCCGCTACGTGGAGCCGCCACGGGTGGAGTCGCTGGACGAGAACCCGCTGATCCGGATCTCCGGGTGGGCGTTGAACCCGGACCAGCGGCTGCTGGACGTGCGGACCGTCGGCGGCGCGCCGGCCGGCGGGACGCCGCGGATCCGGCTGGCGGTGCTCAGCGACTACGACGGCGTGACCTGGCGGGTCGGCGCCACGTACCGCAACGCGGGGCGGATCCTGCCCGCCGTCGAGCCCGCCCCGAACACGGCCACCGACGAGGTGCGCCAGGAGATCACGGTCGGCGACCTGACCGGACGGCTGCTGCCGGCGGTGCCCACGCCGCGCGAGGTGACCGGCGCGCGGGTCGCGTACGACCCGGCGACCGGGACGCTGATCCGCCCGGAAGGGCTCGCGCCAGGGCTGCGGTACGAGGTGTCCTCGATGCGGGAGCAACCGGACGTGAACCTGCTGAGCACGGCGAACGTGCCCGCGGGTGACGAGGTGGCCCGGGTGCTGCGGGTGCCCGACGGCGCGCCGGAACCGTTGCGCCGGCTGG
The DNA here is from genome assembly GCF_017872985.1 of Micromonospora sp. HB375. NCBI lineage: Bacteria > Bacillati > Actinomycetota > Actinomycetes > Micromonosporales > Micromonosporaceae > Micromonospora > Micromonospora sp. HB375. The sequence continues at coordinate 4,774,888 of NZ_JAGGJO010000001.1, forward strand.
CCACGCAGCTCGCCGAGTCGAACGGCGCTCCGTACGCGCGCGCCGACGCGATCGCCACGTTCCTGGCCGAGCACTACCGGGTGACAGCCGACGCGCCGAGCGGGCACGCGTACCCGAATCTGGCGTTCTTCCTGTTCGGGCCGCGTAACGGCGGCGGCCAGCGGGGCACGTCGGAGCAGTTCGCCGCCGCGTTCGCGGTGCTCGGCCGCCTCGCCGGCCTGCCGACCCGGGTGGTGGTCGGGTTCGGGCCCGACGGCGACGGGCCGGTGCGGGCGGCCGACGCGTACGCCTGGCCGGAGGTGCTGTTCGACGGCGTCGGCTGGGTGCCGTTCGATCCGATGCCGCGCCCGGACGAGGAGCCCCGTCCGGTGGAGGAGGACTTCCGGCCGCAGCCGGAGGACCCGCCGCCGTCGGAGGTGCCGGCGCCCACCGAGGAGCCGAGCGCCACGCCTCCGGCTGCCGCGCCCGCACCCGGCCGGAACGAGGGCGGGCTCGGCACACCGGCGCTGGTCGGCGGCGGTGTCGGCGGACTGGTGTTGCTGGTCGGCGCGGTGCTGGCGGCGCTGGTCGCGATGCGCCGGCGGCTGACCCGCTCCCGTCTGGCGGTGGGCGATCCGGGCGAGCGGGTCGCGGGAGCGTGGCGGGAGCTGACCGACGCGCTGCGTCTGGCCGGGCATCCGGTCGGGCCGGACCTGGCGGCGGCGGAGGTCGCCGAGCGGGCCCGCCGGACGCTCGCCGAGGCCCGCGCGGCGCGGCCCGGAGAGGACGCGGCGATCGGCGACCCGGATGAGGCAACGGTGGACGAGCTGGCCGCTCTGCTCAACCAGGCGGGCTTCGCGCCGGGCAGCGTCACGCCGGAACAGGCGGACCGGGCCGCAGGACTGAGCGCCGGCTTCGCCGAGGCGCTGCGCTCGGCCCGGCCACGGTGGCGACAGTTGCTGTGGACGATCCATCCGGGGCCGCTACGGTGGCGACGCTGATCAACAGCCGTAACCGGATCGCCGAGCCGGTACCGCCACGAGTCCTCCTGACCATCTGCTGACCTCCTGGTCGTCGAACGCCTGTGGGACACCGGCAGCCGGCGTCACGGAAGTAAGGTGAGCGGTGATCTGCATCAGGAACCGGCGTTTCGGTCTGCTCTGGACCAGCACGCTGTTGTCCAACCTGGGCAACTGGCTGATGATCGTCGCGGTGCCGGTCTACGTCTACACGATGACCGGGTCGACGCTCAGCAGTGGTTTCGCCTTCGTCGCGCAGACCCTGCCCGCGATCGTCTTCGCGCCCCTGGCCGGGGTGCTGGCCGACCGGTGGGACCGGCGAACGGTGATGGTCGGCGCTGACCTGCTGCGCATGGTCGTCGTGCTCGCGCTGATCGTGGTCGATGATCCGGGAATGCTGTGGCTGCTCTACACGGCGATGTTCTTCGAGAGCGCAATCGGGCACGTCTTCCAGTCCGCGGCCCGGGCAGTGGTGCCCGCCGTCGTCGGCCGGGGCGGCGACCTGGAGGCGGCGAACGCCTGGAACACGGTGGCGAGCGGCATCGTCCGCCTCGCCGGCGCACCCCTGGGCGGCGCGCTCTACGCCCTCGTGGGTTTCGACGGCCTGGTGCTGATCGACTCCGCGACGTACCTGCTCTCGGCCTTACTGATCTTCGGAATGGGTCGGCTGCGGGTGACCGACGACGGGCAGCAGCCGGACGCGTCCTCCTGGCTGGCCGCTTTCCGGGGGCAACTCCGGGAGGGACTGGCCTTCCTCTTCGGGCATCCGATCCTCCGCACGACTCTCGTCGTCTCCAGCCTCTTCCTGTTGGCAAACGCCGCTCTGAACGTGCTTCTGGTGCCGTACGTCATCAGCGTCCTCGGCGGCGACGCCGGCGACGTCGGTGTGCTCATGGCAGCGCTCGGCGGCGGCTTCCTGGCCAGCGCGTACGTCGGCAACGTGCTGTCCCGTAGCGGGCTCCTCCGGCTGTCGTTCACCGGTTGCCTGGCGGCGATCACCCTCTGCTTCGCCGGGCTCTTCCTCATCCACCACTTCGCCGCCGCGCTGGTCTTCATCGCCCTTGCCGGCCTGCCCGGTGGCGCGTTGCTGATGCTGGTCCAGGTGCAGGTCCAACGCCATACCCCGGACCGTCAGCTCGGCCGGGTCGGATCCGCCTTCTCCGCCGCCGAGATGGCCGCGACCGTGGTGGGTGCCTCGGCAGGCAGCATCGCCGGACAACAGCTGCCCCTCACCACCACGGTCTGGCTCGTGATCGGCGTACTGGCGGCCGGCGCAGTGGTCGCCGCCCTGCTGCTACCCACCCGATCCGGACCGCCGGCGGCGGCGGAGCCGGCGGCGACGGCAACCCCGCCGGTGATGGCGAGAACCGGTGACGATGGCTGAATCCGCATCCGTCCGCAGCACGATGCCCACGTCGTTGACCCGACCCACATGAAGCCCGCCCTTGGCCCACTGGCGGTCTCCCGCGTGCGTCGACGGGCAGGAGATCCCTCACGACTGAGGAAGGCTCGCGCGCAGCTTCCGGACGAGTTTGCGCAGCCCGGCCTGCCAGCCGTCCGGGTCCTCGGCACGTCGGCGGGCGTAGTCGGCCACCTCGGGGTGCGGCAGGATCAGGAACCGTTCCTCGGCCAGCCCGGCGATCACCGCCTCGGCGACCTGGTCCGGGCTGAGGATCGTCCCGGACGCGGCGATCACCCGGGCGCCCAGGTGCCCCTCGGTGAGGCCGTCGGCGAGCATCGGGGTGTCCACGCCCTGCGGGCACAGCGCACTGACCCGGATCCCGGCGTCCCGGTAGGTGATCGCCAGCCATTCGGCGAGCCCTACCGCGGCGTGCTTGGTGGCGGTGTACGGCGCGTCGCCGACCGCTGTGAGCAGGCCCGCCGCCGAGCAGGTGAGCAGCAGGTGGCCCTGGCCCCGGCTGAGCATGCCGGGCAGCACCGCGCGGGCGCTGTGCAGGTGCCCCAGCACGTTGACCCGCCAGGCGCGGTCCCAGTCGGCGTCCGGCGCGTCGATGCCGCCGCCGGTGGCGACTCCGGCGTTGGCGCAGAACAGGTCGATCCGGCCGTGGCGGCGCTCGGTGTCGTCCACGAGTGCGCGTACCGCCGCCTCGTCGGTGACGTCGAGCCCGACGCCGGTGGCCACCGGGCCGATCGCCTCGGCCGTGGCGCGGGCCGCGTCGGCGGCCAGGTCGGCCAGCACGACGGCGGCGGCGCCCTCGGCGGCGAACCGTCGGCCCAGGGCCGCGCCGATCCCGCCGGCCCCGCCGGTGATCACCACCACCCGGTCGGTCAGGTTCATCTCAGGCCACCTCTCCGGGGCCGAGCCGGGACAGCAGATCCAGCCAGGCCGCCGCGCCGCCCTCGGTGATCTCGGGCGTGGGGAGCACGGCCAGCACCGGCACGTCGACGCCGTTGTCGGCGTAGCGGCGGACGGCGGCCGCGCACTGCTCGGGTGAGCCGTGCAGCACCAGCGCGTCGACCACCTCGTCCGGTACGGCGGCGGAGGCGCCCCGCCGGTCCCCGGCGGCCCACGCCTGCCACATCGGACCGAGCGAGTCCTCGCGGCCCAGCCATCTGTGGAAGGCCGCGTACGCGGGGACGGTGAGGTAGCCGGTGATCATGCGGCGGCCCAGCGCGCGGGCGTACGCGGCGTCCTCGGTGGGGCAGACGAAGATGCGGGCGGCCACCTCGAACCCGGGGCGGCGCTCGCCCACCTCGGCCAGGGCGGTCGGCACGTCCTCGGCGGCCAGCCAGTTCAGGATCACCCCGTCGGCCTCGGCGGCGGCCAGGCGCAGCATGCCGGGGCGCAGCGCGGCCAGCACGACCGGCGGCGGCACGCTCGGCGGACGCTCCAGCGTGAAGCGCCGTACGGCGAACGTGTCGAACGCGCCGTCGACGGTCTCGCCGCGCAGCGCGGCCCGCAGGAACCGCAGCACGTCCCGGGTCCGTTTGAACGGCTCGTCGAATCCAATCGCGTTCCAGTCCCGCACCAGCACCGGCGACGAGGCGCCGACGCCGAGCGCGAAGCGGCCCGGCGCCGCCTCGGCCAGCGCGGCGGCGCTCATCGCCAGCAGTCCCGGGCCGCGGGTGAAGACCGGTGTGATCGCGGTGCCGAGGCGCAGGCGCGGCGACCAGGCGGCGGCCAGGGCCAGCGGGGTGAAGGCGTCGGCGCCGGCCACCTCCGACGACCACACGTCGGTGAATCCGGCGTCGTCGAGCGCCGCGTAGACGGCGGCGTGGTCGGCGAGCGGAATGCCGCCCAACGGCACTGTCATGCCCCATCGGTTCGTCACCCGTCGATGGTGCCCGTCCGGCACCGCCCCGGGCAAGATCCAAGGCGATATGGGTGATCGGTGACGAGAAGCCGGGAAAGAGTGTTACGACTGCCGCATGAGTCGGACCGGGGACGGAGCTCGGCGGTGAGGACCGCCGAGCCGGCCGCGCTGCGCGGCTCCGGCGACGGGCCCGACCGGGCCACGTTCCTGGAACTCTTCTTCGACCTGGTGTACGTGTTCGCGCTGACCCGGATCTCGGCGCGCGCCTTCGAGGACCTGGTCCTGGAGGGCGGGCAGAACGGCTGGTCGGCGGTGACCGGCGGCGGCAAGACGCTGCTGCTGCTTCTCGCGCTCTGGGGCGTCTGGCAGGGCACGGCGTGGACGACCAGCCGCTACGACCCGCACCACCTGTGGTTGCAGGTCATCGTGATCACCGCGCTGATCTCGGCGATGGTGATGGGGGTGGCGGTCCCCCGCGCGTTCGGCCACAGCGGCCTGATGTTCGCCACCGCGTACGTGATCGCCCAGGTGAGCCGGCCGGCGATCCTCATGCTGGTGCTGCACAAGGTCCAGTACCGCCGGCTCAAGCTGCGGATGCTGATCACGTTCTGCGCCACGGGCGTGCTCTGGCTGGCCGGCGCGCTGCTGCCGGTGAACGCCCGGGTGATGCTCTGGACCGCGGCGCTGGTACTGGAGTACCTCGGCGGCCGCTTCGGCTGGCCGGTGCCGGGCCTGGGCCGCTCCACGGTCTCCCGCTGGGACATCCACGGCGAGCACCTGGCCGAGCGCTACCAGCAGATCTTCCTGGTCGCGCTCGGCGAGACGATCCTGCTCGCCGGCCTGTCGTTCACCCGCTCCCCCACCAGCCCCGGCATGGTCACCGCGTTCGCCGTCGCGCTGGCCACCTCGGTGCTGCTGTGGCGGATCTACGTGCAACGGGCCGGCCAGATCCTGGGCGAGGCGGTGACCCGGGCCGCGCACCCGGCCACCGTCGGCCGCTCCGCCGCCGACACCCACCTGGTCATGGTGATCGGGGTGGTCGCCACCGCGATCGGCTACGAACTGGTGATCGAGCACCCGGTCGGGCACAACGAACTGCCCTGGCTGGCCATGATCCTCGGTGGTCCGGCGCTGTTCCTGGCCGGCCGGGCCCGCTTCGAGTACGAGGTGTTCGGCCGCGTCTCCCCGTCCCGCCTGGTGGGGATCGCCGCGCTGCTGCTGCCCGTACCGCTGCTGGTGCGCCTCGCGCCGGTCGTCGCGGCGGGCTTCGCCGCGGCGGTCCTGACGGCAGTGGCGGTCGCCGACGCCCGGCGGGCGTGGGGCCGCCCGCCGGAGGACGCCGCGCCGCCGTTCTGAGCGGTGCCGCCGGAGCGGGGCCCCGCGCCCGCCCTCCGGGCTACGATCCGCGCGTGACCTTCTCGCTCGTCGCCCGCTCCGCCGACGGGCGCCTGTTCGGAGTGGCAGTGGCCAGCCGGTTCCTCGCCGCCGGGGCGCTGGTGCCGGCCGCCGAGGCGCTGGTGGGGGCGGTCGCCACCCAGGCGCACGCCAACCTCGCCTACCGGGCGCAGGCGCTCGCGCTGCTACGGACCGGCGTCAGCGCCACCGACGCGGTGGCCGGGCTGGTGGCCGCCGACCCGGGGCGCGACGACCGGCAGCTGGCCGTGGTCGGCCCGACCGGCGACGGGGCCACCTGGACCGGGCCGCGCTGCCACCCCTGGGCCGGCGGGCAGGCCGGCGACGGCTGGGCCGCGCAGGGCAACATCCTGACCGGCCCGCAGGTGATCGACGCGCTGCGCGACGCCTGGCTGGCCCGTGCGGAACTGCCGTTCCCGCAGCGCCTGCTGGCCGCGCTCACCGCCGGCGACGCGGCCGGCGGCGACCGGCGCGGGCGGCAGAGCGCGGCGATGCTCGTGGTGCAGCGCCACGGCGGCTACGCCGGGACCGGCGACGAGCTGGTGGACCTGCGGGTGGACGATCATGTGGACCCGGTCTCCGAGCTGCGCCGCCTGCTCGGCATCCACCACATGCTGTTCGGCCGCCCCGATCCGGCCACGCTGCGCGACCTCACCGGCCCGCTCGCCGCCGAGGTGGCCGAACTGCTCGCCGCCACCGGGCACCCGGTCGGCCCGGCCGGACTGGACGAGGCGCTGGCCGCCTGGACGGGTCTGGAGAACCTGGAGGAACGCTTCGTGCCCGGCCGGATCGACCCGATCGTGCTGGAGCACCTGCGGCGCTGCGCCGGGCGCTGAGGTCAGCCGCCGAAGGCCAGCCGGCCGATGCCGGCGCGGGTCAGCTCCGCGCGCTCGTCGCCGGTGACCGGCAGCCGCCCGGTGGCCTTGCGCAGCACGGTGAGCGCGTCCCAGCCCAGTCCGGGCGGCACCGGCACGCCGCCGGTGAGCACGCCGATCACCACGTCCGCGGCGGCCGGGGTCAGCCACGGCGTCCGGTCCAGCGCGTCGGCCAGGTCCAGGCCGTGCACCGCGACCTCCACCACCCGGGTACGCAGGAACTCCGGCAACGCCATCGCGTCACCGTGGCGGGTACGCACCACCCGTGCGGGCGGTTCCGCGGCGACCGCCTCGTCGGTGGCGCGCCAGGCCCGGCCGAACTCCGCCGCCACCTCGGCGGCGCCCGGGTGCTCCCGGGCCGCACGCTGCGCGCCCTCGACGCGGTCCCGGTCCACCGGCGGGCTGAACTTGGCCGCGCCGAAGTAGGCGGCCGCGTCCACCTCGGCCCGGGGCGGCGCGGGCTCGGCGAGCATGCCCGCCAGGCGTCCGGCCCCGGTGCTCACGTGCGCGATCAGGTCGCGCACCCGCCACGGCGGGCACGGCGTGGGCCGGTCCAGCGCCGCGTCGTCCAGGTCGCGCAGCACCCGCTCCAGGCGGTCGCACTCGGCCCGGAACGCCGCCCGTACCGTCTCCATCCGCCGGATCAGCCCTTCCACCGGGGCACCAGCCGGTGCACCACGACCAGCACCAGCGCGGCCACCACGGCGATCGTGCCGGCGATGCCGGCCGCGCTGCCCGCGTACCCGACGAAGAGCTGACGGCGGCTGAGCGCCTCGACGGGGATCGTGGAGCGGTCCACCAGCCAGGACAACGCGAGCGCGGAGGCCAGCAGCGCCACCGCGCCGGCGCCGCCGAGCACGGCGGCGGTCACCCGGTGCGCGTCGCCGGGCTCGACCACCGCCTGCTCCCGCTGGAAGACCAGCAGCACCAGCCCGGCGACCGCGGCCCACGCGCCGACCACCAGGTACGCGGCGACCGCGTCGCTGGGCCGGTGCCAGCCGGCGGAGAGCGTGGCGACGCCCGCGGCGGCGGCGTACCCGGCGCCGAGGAACGCCCCGGCCGCCCGCAGCTTGCGCGGCAGCACCAGGATCAGCGCGACCGCCACCGAGGCGGCCACCGAGGTGTGGCCGCTGGGCAGGCTGTTGCCGGCGGCGGCCCGCTCCGGGTCGATGCCGAAGTCGGGCCGGACCAGGAAGTGCTTGAGCAGTTGCGTGGTCACGTTCGCGCCGGCGATCAGCAGCGTCGCGGTGACGGCCAGCGCCTTGCGGCCCCGGATCAGCGCGATGAAGCCGATCACCGCGGTCGCGGCCAGCAGCGACACCACGGACATGGCGTTGAGGAGCGTGTCGACCGGACCGTCGATGCGGTCCTGGCCGATCTGGTTGCCGGTCAGCGCCACCGTGTCCAGCCACTGGCCCAGTTCGGTGTGCACGGCGAAGCGCCACACCAGCACGAACGCAGCCGTCTGCAGCAGGGCCAGTACGACCAACCAGACCGCCGTCCAACCCCTTGCCGTCTCCCGCACCCGGACAACTTAACGGTAGGGCCGCCGACGCGCGCGGCGGAGCGCCATCGGCTTCGGCGTACGGTGAGGCGGGCGATCCGAGGAGGTGGGGCGTGACCGGCACGCCGCAGCGGGAACCGCAGGCCGGGCCACGGCCGGAGTCGCTGGCCGACCTGCTGGGCGGCCGGCGCGGGGCGGTCGACGCCACGCTGCCGCCGCTCGCGTTCGGGCTCGGCTGGGTGCTCGGCGGGCTGCGCGGCGGTGTGCTCGCCGCGCTGCTGACCGGCACGGCGGTGGCCGGCTGGCGGTGGCGGCGCGGGGACCGCCCCCGCTCGGTGCTGATCGGGCTGCTCGCGGTCTGCGTGGCCGCGCTCGTCGCGTTGCGGACCGGCCGGGCCGAGGACTTCTTCCTGCTGCAGATCGCCGCCAACGCGGCGAGCGCGCTGGCCTGGGCGGTGAGCATCGTGGTGCGCTGGCCGCTGCTCGGCGTGGTGGTCGGCACGGCGCTGGGCCAGCGGACCCGGTGGCGGCGTGATCCGGCACTGCTGCGGGCGTACGGCCGGGGCAGCTGGGTGTGGGCGGGCACCTACGTGCTGCGGTTGGCGGTGTTCATCCCGCTGTGGCTGGACGGGCAGGTGGTCGCGCTCACCGTGGCGCGGGCGGCGCTCACCTGGCCGCTGATCGCGGCGGCGCTGGCGTCGAGCTGGGTGGTGATCCGGCGGTCGCTGCCGGCCGGGCATCCGGGACTGCGGCACCCGGTGACGGCGCCGGTGCCCGGCGGTGAGCCGTTCCGGGAAGAGTAATGGAGAGGCCGCCACGGGGGGAGCGGCCTCTCCGTCAAATACGTTACTCCGTCCACGGCCCGGATGTGATCCCGTGGACCGCTGAATTTTGCGTGCCTTTTCGCGCCATGGGTCGTCACCGGGCGGAGTGGTGGGCCGGCCGGTCCGCTGCGTCGGCCGGACGGCCGGCCCACCCGGCCTGACCGTGGGCGTCAGGCCGTCCGCCGACCCGGCCGCTCCGTTCCCCCATCGGCCGGGTCGGCCTCCTTCGTGGGCGGGCGCGAGCCCGCCCACGAAGGAGGGGTCACCTCACCCCTGCGGGAAGTAGGTGCCGTAGTCGGCGTACGCCATGGCGATGTCCGCCTGCGCCCAGAACCGGTGGTAGTTGAAGACCGGCTCGGGACCGCCGTCCAGGTACGCCTGCACCTTCGGCCAGTCCGGGTCGTTCTTGTAGAACGAGCGGATGTCCAGGAAGCTCTTGCCCGGGGCGATCACGTCACCGTTGGGCATCTTCCCGGTCCAGCCGTTGGGGATGTAGAGGCCCTGGCCGTCGGCGGCGTTGTAGACGTCGTCGAAGCGCTTGTAGTCGCCGCGCTTCTCCGGCGTCGAGACGCCCTTGCTGTCGGCGGCCGCCGAGAGCGCGTCCAGCAGGCCCTTGGCGGTGTCCTTCGCCGCGGTGTTGCCGGATTTCGCCGCGTACGCGATGAGCGTGCGGGCGTAGGCGCCGGCGACGCCGACGTCCTGGCCCTTGACCGTCACCTCGACGTGCAGGTTGGTGTTCGGCTGCGGGCTGCTGGGGTTCCAGTTGGCCGGCTGGCCGGTCCACTTCATGTCCGACGGGATCGACCAGTCGGTGCCCAGCGTGGTGTTGGCGATCGCCCACGGCACCCACTTGTCCAGCAGCGCCTTGGCCTTCGCGTTGCCGGTCTCCAGGTACAGCTCGGCGATGCGCTGCATCGACCAGGCCTGCATGCCGAACCACTGGTTCGACGGCGGGTCGTTGTAGACCGGGTCGACGTCGTAGAACATGCCGTAGAAGGTGGCGGTGCCGGCCGGCGGCTGGGCGTAGCTGCCGTCCCAGCTATTGGTGGCGCCACCGGCGATGCCGCCCTCGGCCGACTGGAGCCAGGTGTAGAACTCCAGCTGCCGGTCGAGGCTCTTCTGCCAGTCGGAGGCCGCGGTCGGCGACTTCGGCTTCAGCTCCGCGACGTTGGTCATCACCCAGGCCGCGAACGGGTTCTGGTAGCCGAAGTGGCTGTGGCTGGACCCGATCCGCCACGACCAGTTCTGCGAGGCGTCGTACGCGCCGCCCCAGGCGTAGTACCAGGAGAGCAGGTAGTGCGCCGAGTCACGGCCGCTGGCGGCCGGGCAGGTGCTCGCGCCGACGCAGTTGCCGATCTTCTTGAAGTACTTGTCGAACAGCGCGTAGCGCAGGTAGTCGCCCATCTTGGCGGCCTTGGCCACGGTGGCCGCCACGTCGCCCGCCTTGCCCTGCGCCTTGGCCCAGGTCAGCGCCCAGTAGGCGGCCTGGACGGCACGCGCGTCGGCGTCCGGGGCGTTCGTGTACTTCCACTGCTTGGCCGGGGCGTTGGACTCCTTGACGAACAGGTCCAGGTAGCCGTTCGGGCCGCCGTGCTTGAACGTGTCGCAGGACGGCTGCGGCACGGTCTCCCACACCGACTCCTGGGTGCCCCGCTGGAAGGTGTTGATGTACGCGGGCCGGGTGGTGCCGTCGCCGCAGCGGCCGTAGCCGTACGTGTTGTCCACGTCGAGCAGCCAGTGCATGCCGTAGATGTCACCGGTGCCGTAGGTGGACTGCAGCTCCGAGCGCAGCGGGTCCTGGCCGACCGGGACGTTGGCGTCCAGCGTCGACGGGTACTGGCTGGGCAGGTTGTGCTCGGCGGCGTACTGCGGGGTGCCGGGCGAGCCGGCCGTCGCCTGGTCGGCGTGCGACGGGATGATGTACTTTTCCATCACCGTCCAGGCGTTGTTGAACGGGGCCCAGTTCTGGGTGACCCGGCCGTACTGCGCCTCCAGCCAGAGCCAGAAGCTGAACGCCTCCGAGGTGGTCTCGTGGCCGTGGTCGGGCGCCTCGACGATCAGCGTCTCGATCGAGTGGTACGGCACGCCCTCGGGGCTGAAGTACCCCGAGTTCTTGATCTTGCCGTACTGGTCGAGGAACTTCTTGATGTAGGCGTTGTCGCCGCCGGGGCTGTCGTTGTCCGCCTCGGTGGCCACGACGGAGACCGGCGCGTAGCCGGTGGCCGACGCGGTGATCGTGGCGGTGCCGCCGACCGTGTCGGCGTCCTCCGCGGCGGAGACCGTGGCGGTGACGCCGGTGCTCCAGTTGCTCGGGGTGAGCGTCAGCGTGGTCGGCGACACGGTGATGTCGCTGTCACCGGTGACGGCGAGGGTCACCGGCACGTTGGCGCTGGGCGCCGCGCTGAGCGTGTACCGGACCGTGGCGCTGCCGCCCTCGCTGACGGTGACCGCGGACGGAGTGGCGACCAGCTTCGGCCCGGTGGCCGCGGTCACTGTGAACGACTTCTCCGAGACCGCCGAGGCGCCGGCGTTGTCGTACGCCTTGGCCTGCACCGTGTAGCTGCCGGCCGGCAGGTCGAGCAGGTCGTAGCCGTACGGCGCGGTGGTGTCGGTGTTGACCAGCAGGCCGTTGCGGTAGAACTCGACCTTGCTGATGGTGCCGTCGGGGTCGCTGGCGGTCGCGGTCAGCGGGACATCCGCCGGCGCCTCGAACGGGCCGGACGGCACGCTCAGCGAGACCGTCGGCGGCTGGTTGGTCTGCGCGCCGTTGCACGCCACCCCGTTGAGGGTGAACGCGGTGGGCTTCGGGTTGCTGCCGCTGAAGCTGCCGTTGAAGCCGATGCTGGTGGACGCGCCGGTGGGCAGGCTGCCGTTCCACGACTCGTTCGTGGCGGTCACCTCGCTGCCGGACTGGCTCCACCGGGCCGACCAGCCCTGGACCACGCGCTGGCTGCTGTTCGGGAAGGTGAACTTCAGCGACCAGTTGTTGAGCGCGTCGCCCAGGTTCTTGATGGTCACGTTGGCGGTGAAGCCGTTGTTCCAGTCGCTCGACGCATACGTCACGTCGCAGGCGGGCGCGGCCTGGGCGGCGCCCGCGGGCAGGGCCACCCCGCCTATGACGAGGGCGGCGGCGGCGAGCATCGCCGTACGGCGACGTCTGGCCAGAAGTCTCATGTGGGCGGTGTCTCCTCGGACCGGGCCGGGACCTCGGGGGCCCCGGCGGGGCGCCTCCACGCGTCGACGGGGCGTACGCGGGGGGACGGAGGCGTCCGGAAAGGTGGTCGTCCCGGCCGTGCCGGGGATCGGGGCGCCGCACCGGTTGTCACCGGGTGCCCTCGGCGGCCCGCGCTCGCGTCACTGGCTCCGCGTGGCGTGACGAGAGTGTGACATGGAAGCGCTCCCACCACAACGGCCAGCGCAGATACGCGCTTCCATGTTTCGATCTCGTTTAGGGGCTTTTCCAAACCCGTGACGGGCGTTACAGTCGCAGCATCGCCGATGGGAGCGCTTCCATCGACGGTGATACAAGTACTGGATCGCCGGGTACGCCCGTGCCCGGCGCGTCGGCCCAGAGGCCGGCGGCGGACCAGCCCGGACGCCGCCACCGGCCGCCACCCGCCAAACGGAGGGAGGTGGAACCAGAGCCACTCGCGTGGCCCGGCTCCCGCGCGACGCGCACGACGGACGCCAATTCCACTTCGTGCGTGTGTGCACCATCGGTGGGGACGGGGGTTGCCCTCCCCCGTCCCCACACTAAACCCCCGTTGTCGACGGCAAAAGAGGCCGACGGGACAGGCGTGACACGCCACCCGGACGGCCTTTCTCGCTATCCACCCCACCCCTCGCCGCTCACGCCGCCCCGAGCGGCGTTCCCGAGCGACGCCCCCGCCCACCCACTTTCCGGCCGCCCGCCGGCCGCGCCGCACCTCGCCGCGACCGCCGGATCAGGGCCGGCCGCTCCCTGGCTATGATGGGAGCGCTCCCGGCCCAGGGCGGCCCGTCACTCCGAGGAGAAACCTCATGTCGTTACTCACCCGACGGCGCCTGCTCCGCCGCGCCGCCCTGTCCGCGACCGCGGCCGGCGCGGCCCGGACCGGGCTCGCCGGCGCCACCGCGACGGCGACCGCCGCGTCGACAGTCGCGCTCGGCGGCTGCGACAGCCCGCCCGAGCGCGCCACCGACCCGGAGCAGGACCGCGGACTGCGCTTCCCGGACGGCTTCGGCTGGGGCGCGGCGACCTCGGCGTACCAGATCGAGGGGGCCGCCAAGGAGGACGGGCGGGGTGAGTCCGTCTGGGACACCTTCAGCCACACGCCGGGGCGCATCCGCAACGGTGACACCGGCGACGTCGCGGCTGACCACTACCACAGGTACGCGCAGGACCTCGACCTGATGCGCGACCTGGGACTGCGCAGCTACCGGTTCTCCATCTCCTGGCCCCGCATCCAGGCCGACGGCTCCGGCCGCCCCAACCAGCGCGGCCTCGACTTCTACCGCCGCCTGGTGGACGGGCTGCACGAGCGTGACATCGCGCCGATGGCCACGCTGTTCCACTGGGATTTACCCCAGGCCCTCCAGGACGCCGGCGGCTGGGAGAACCGGGACACCGCCGAGCGCTTCGCCGAGTACGCCGACGCGGTGTTCCACGCCCTCGGCGACCAGGTGCCGGTCTGGCTGACCGTCAACGAGCCCAAGACCGTGGTGCAGAACGGCTACATCTTCGGCCACCACGCCCCGGGCTTCCGGGACGAGGACGCGGCGTACCTGGTCGCCCACCACCTCCAGCTCGCCCACGGCCTCGCCGTGCGGGCGCTGCGCGCCTCCGGCCTCACCGGCCGGATCGGCCCCGCCCTCAACCTGCACCCCTGCTACCCCGCCGACGACAGCGCCGAGGCGGCCGCCGCGACCAAGCTCCACGACGGCTACGAGAACCGCCTCTACCTCGACTCGATCTTCAAGGGCGCGTACCCGCAGGACGTGCTGGACGACCGCGGCCCGGACAGCCGGATGGTCCGCGGCGTCCGCGACGGCGACCTGAAGATCATCTCCAGCCCGGTCGACCTGCTCGCCGTGCAGTACTACACGCCGATCTACGTCACCGGCGACGGCAGCACGGTCCGCAAGTGGCCCACCTCCGAGGCGGAGTGGCAGCAGATCTACCCCGAGGGCATGTACGACATCCTCACCCGGGTCACCCGGGACTACGGCCGGGTGCCGATCACCATCACCGAGAACGGCCTGCCCTGCCCCGACGTGCCCGGCGCGGACGGCAACGTCGACGACGCCGGGCGGGTCAGCTTCCTGCGCGACCACTTCGCCGCCGCCCACCGGGCCATCGGCGACGGGGTGCCGCTGGAGAGCTACCACGTCTGGTCGCTGCTGGACAACTTCGAGTGGGCCGAGGGGTACGAGCAGCGCTGGGGCCTGGTCTACGTGGACTACGCGAGCCAGCGGCGGGTGCTCAAGCGCAGCGCCCACTGGTACCGCGACGTGATCCGCCGCAACGGGCTGTAGGCGGTGGCGGCCCGGCCGGCTGCGCGCCGGCCGGGCCCCCGCATCGGCGGATCAGCGCGGCAGCGCCTGCTGCAGCTCGGCGCGCAGCGCCGGGGTGAGCATCTCGCCGGCCTGCTTGGCCAGCCGCGCCATCTCGTAGCCGACCACGCCGATGTCGGCGTCCGCCCCGGCCAGCGTGGCCAGGATAGAGCCGTCCCGGATCTGCATCACCAGGAAATAGCCGCGCCCCATCTCGACCACTGTCTGCTTGACGACGTCGCCGTCGAACATCTGGGCCGCGCCCGCGGTGATGCTCATCAGGCCGGAGGTCACCGCGGCGAGCTTGTCCGCGTGGTCCCGGGGCAGATGCGCCGAGATCGCCACCAGGAGCCCGTCGGAGGACACCACCACCGCGTGCGCCACCCCGGGAACGCGCTCCGCGAACGCGTTCACCAGCCAGCTCAGGTCGCGTGCCTCCTGGCTCAACGTCGTCACTGTCGTCGTCCTCCTTCGTCGCGCGGCAGGTACATCTCGGTGGTCTCCTCGGCCTCGGCGCGCCGCACCCCGCTGTAGAGGCGCGACAGCATGCCGCCGACCGCCTCCGGGTCCGGCTCGTGCCGCATCACCGGGCGGTCGGCCACGGAGGCCGGGGCGAGCTGGGCCATCGGCACCCGTACCGGAAGTCCCCGCTCGTTGGTCCCTCCGGTCACCGGCGTCGGCGCCGGGGCGGGCGTCACACCCAGCGGCGACGCCGTCGGCCCCTGCCGGCTGAACCAGCCACCGCCGGCGGGTCCGGCGACAGCCGGGGTCAGGACGTCCTCGGCCCGGGCCGGCCGGGGGCGCGGCACGGCGCCGGCCGGCGCGGCGGGCGCCGGCGATCCGGACGTCGGCGCCTCCGGCCCGTCCCCGAGCGGACGGCCGGTCAGCGGCGACAGCGGCAGCGCCGCCGGCTGACCGGGCGCCGGACGCCATCCCGCCACCGGCAGCTCGGCCGTCGGCGCCGCGAGCGCCCCGGACGCCGCGACCGGACCGGTGGGCGTGCGGACGCTCCGGTCCACCCCCGGTACGGGCCGACCCGCCGACACCGGCCGGCCCGCCTCCGGCGCGGGCGCCTCGGCCAGCAGCTCGACCGGGATCCGCACCAGGGCGACCAGGCCCGCGCCGCCGGCCTGCAACCGCACCCGTACGCCGTTGCGGGCGCCGAGGTGGCTGACCACGAACAGACCCATCCGCTCCGAGGCCGACACGTCGGCGGCCGGCGGCTCGGCCAGCACCGCGTTCGCCTCGGCCAGCGCCGCCGGGCTCATGCCCAGCCCTTCGTCGACGACCCGCACCAGCGCGCCCCGGCCGTCCGGCTCGACGACGACCCGCACCGTGGTCTCCGGGCGGGAAAAGGAGGTGGCGTTCTCCAGCAGCTCCGCGAACAGGTGCACCAGGTCGCCCACCGCGTGCCCGACGACGTGCAGGTCCGTCCGGTTCTCGTGGCGTACCCGCTGGTACTGCTCGATCTCCGCGCTCGCGGCCAGCAGCACCGCGCCCAGACCCACCGGGCGGTTCCACCGCCGGGTCGACTCGCTGCCGGCGAGCACCAGCAGGCTCTCGTCGTTGCGGCGCATGCGGGCGGCGAGGTGGTCGAGCTTGAACAGATTCTCCAGCTGGTCCGGATCGCTCTCCTCGCGTTCGAGGTCGTCGAGCAGCTCCAGCTGACGCTCGACGAGCACCTGGCTGCGCCGGGCCAGGTTGACGAACATGGCGTTGACGTTGCGCCGCATCATCGCCTGCTCGACCGCCACGTCGACGGCGCTGCGGTGCACCGCGACGAACGCCTCGGCCAGCTCGCCGATCTCGTCCTGCGAGTCGATCACCGCGGGCGGCACGTCGATCGCACCGACCGGACGGTCCACAGTGCGCAGCCGTTCCAGCGTCAGCGGCAGATCCACCTGCGCGATCCGCAGCGCCTGGCCGCGCAGCTGCCGCATGCCGCGGGCCACCGACCGGCCGACCAGCAGCGAGATCGCCACCGCCACCAGCAGCACTGTGGCGATGCCACCGGCCACCAGCAGCGTGTCGCGCAGCTGCCGGGCGCTGGCGTCGTCGGCCCGGCGTACCGCGTCGTCGACGACCCCGCTCTCCATCTGGCGCAGCAACTCCTGCCGCTGCTCACTGGCCGACCACCACTGCTCCGCGTCGAGCAGCGCCGGCTTCGCGTCGCCGCCGCCGGGCAGGGTCCGTTCCTCCATCCGGGTGGCCGCGACGAAGGCCGGGTCGACCGAGGTCTGGTCGTAGCGGCGGATCTGGTCGGCGGTCGCCGCGACCCGGAACGCGCCGAGCGCGGTGAGCTGCTGGGCCCGCAGGTCGCTGAGCGTCACCTGGTCGTCGGCCTCGTACCGGCCGGAGCGGGCGGCGGCGTAGAGCTCCGCGCGGATCCGCGAGGACAACTCCTTGACCCGGGACAGCTGCACGTAGCGCAGCACCGCCTCGGTCAGCTCCTGCCGCCCGCCGCCGGGCGACGGCTCGGCCAGCAGGTTCAGCAGCGCCGCGACGGACCGGTGGTAGTTGCTGAGGACGGTGTCGCTGGACAGCACCGCCGGCGCCACCGCGGCGCGGATGTTGACGACCTGGTCGTACGCCTCGAGCGCCTCCGAGTAGGACACCCGCCAGGCCGCGTCGGCGTCGGCCAGCGGCGCGGCCGCGGTACGCAGGTCCGCCACCGCGCGGTCGGTGGCCGCCTGCAGTGGCTTCAGGGCGGCGACCGCGGCGTCCCGGTCGGCGCCGGTGCCGGCGCGGCGCAGCCCCGCCAGCTCCCCGGCGGTACGGTCCCGCTCGTGCTGGAGCCGGTCGACGGCCACGGCGATCTGCCGGCCGATGCCCACCTGCTCGGCGAAGGCGCTCAGCGTGGTGGTCTGCCCGACCAGACCGCGCGTCTGGATGCCGGCCAGGACGAGGAACGCCAGCGACGGGATCACCAGCACGGTGGCGAGCTTGGTGCCCATCCGCCAGTCCCGCAGCCGGAACCCGGAGCGCCGCCGGTGCGGCTGCGGGACCGCGCCACGAGCCGGGTCGGGACCTGCGCCCACACCTGCCTCCTCGTTCCACTCCACCACGTCGGGGAGCGGAGTCCATCCAACCAGGCCGGCGGTCCGTGTCAACGGCCGCCCGGACGGCACGAGCAGGCCGGTCAGCGCTTCGGGCGGACCGTCACGCGTGCGAGGCGGTTTCGTCCGTCCGGCCGATGCCGCCGATGTGCGCCGCCTCGGGCAGACGTCCCAGCGCCACGAGCGCCGCGCCGGCCGCCCCGATCTCCGGGTTGCGCTGCCACCGCACCTCGCGCGGGGCGAGCGCGTCGGCGAACGCCGCGCGCCACCACGGCGAGGCGGTCAGCGCCCCGCCGCCGAGGACCACCTCCATCGGCTCGCCGACGCCACCCTCCAGCAGGACCAGGTCGTCGGCGACGAGCCGGCACAGGCCACCCATCAGCCCGGCGAGGACGTCCACGGCGGTGGTGCCGAAGCTGAGCCCACGCAGCTCGCCCGAGCCCGCCGGGGCCGTGCCCGGCGGCCGGTCACCGCCCAGCCGCGGGTTGGCCCGCACCGAGCCGGTGGTCCGGCGCAGCGCCGCCTCGAGCGCCGCGCCCTCGGGCAGCCGCAGCTCCCGGTTGGCCCAGGCGAACAGGTTGCCGCCACTGGAGTACGCCGCGCCGGTCACCACATGGTTGTGGTCCACCCGGTACCGCCAGAGCTGCTCCGGCAGCGGCGGCGGCTCCGCGCCCGCCGGCACGGCCTGCATCATCCGGACCGCGGCGGAGGTGCCGACGGTCACCGCCGCGCGCGTCGGGTCGACGCAACCCGACCCGACGTTGGCGGCCGCCCCGTCGCCGACCGGCGCCGCCCACCGCGCCCCGGCCAGCTGCGGCCAGCGCCGCGCGTGCTCCGCGTTCAGCCGGCCGTGCCAGCCGTCCGGGGCCAGCCGCAGCAACTGCTCCGGGCGTACGCCGGCCAGCTCGCACGCCTCCGGGTCCCAGTCCAGGCGGCGCAGGTCGAGCAGCCCGGTGCCGGAAGCCATCGACATGGACATCGGCACGTCGCCGAGCAGCGCGCCGAGCACGTACTCGGCCAGCCCGGTGAAGCGTGCGTTCCGCGCGCCGTGCTCCCGCAGCCAGGGCAGCCGCACCGACCAGAAGCAGCGGTGCCACCACGTGCCGGTACGCCTGTGGAAGTCCGCCGGGTCGGCCGGGCCGACCGCGCCGGCGAGCGCCTCCGGCCGGGTGTCCAGCCAGGTCAGCACCGGTCCCGACGGGGTGCCGTCGGCGGCCAGCGGCAGCACCGAGTGCCACTGCGCGGAGGTGGCCACCAGATCCACGTCCCGCAGGTGCCCGCCGGCGGCCAGCTCGTCCAGGCACTCCGTCAGGCACGCCAGGTAGGCCGGGCCGTCCAGCGTCCCGGTGCCGTCGTCCCCGGTGACCAGATGCACCCGGCGACGGGCCAGCGCGCCCGGACGCGGCACCGCGTCCGCGTCGAGCACCAGCCCACGCACCGAGGAGGTGCCCAGATCGAGAGCGAGGATGTCCATCGCCGATCAACCTACCCGGCGCGACCGGCTTACCGGAGGCGGCCTGATCGCGTACAGTGACGGTCATGCCCGCGCACCTGTCCTGCTGGTGGCCCGCCGACCCGGCGGCCCACCCCCGCGCGTAGCTTCCCCACGCGGCCGCCCGACGAGGCGGCCGCCGGTCTTCCCCGGCATCCCGGGTCGCCCACGTCGGCGGTCACCGGCCCACCGAGGAGACCCGATGACCCGCCCGTCCGACCCGCTCGCCGCCGTCGCGGCCGGCCACGACCCCGGCCCGTTCGCGCTCGTCCGCCGCGAGGGCGTCGACCACGTCGACCTGTTCACCGGTCCGGTACGCACCGCCGACCGGCTCGCCGACCTGCCGCTGCCCGACGACGGCGCCGGCCCGCGCACGCTGGCAGTGGTGCCGTTCCGGCAGGTCACCGAGCGTGGCTTCGAGTGCGTGGACGACGGCATGCCGCTGGAGTTCCTGACCGTCGAGGCGCACCGGCGGATACCACTGGCCGAGCTGCTCGGCGCGCTGCCCGACGCCGCCGTACGCACCACCGACGCCGGCTTCGACATCGCCGACGACGAGTACGCGGCGATGGTGGACCGGGTGCTCGCCGACGAGATCGGCCGGGGTGAGGGCGCGAACTTCGTCATCCACCGCACCATGCGCGCCACGGTGCAGGGCGACCCACTTGCCGCGGCCCTGGCCGCGCTGCGCCGGCTGCTGCTGCGCGAGCGGGGCGCGTACTGGACGTTCCTGGTGCACACCGGCGCCCGGATCCTGGTCGGCGCCAGCCCGGAGCGGCACGTCAGCGTCGCCGACGGTCTGGTCGAGATGAACCCGATCAGCGGCACGTTCCGGCACCGGGGCGAGACCGTCGACCGGGCTGAGCTGCTGCGCTTCCTGCACGATCCGAAGGAGGTGGAGGAGCTGTACATGGTGCTGGACGAGGAGCTGAAGATGATGGCAGTGGTCGCCGAGCACGGCGGCCAGGTGGTCGGGCCGTACCTGAAGGAGATGGCGCACCTGGCGCACACCGAGTACCTGCTGGCCGGGCGCTGCTCCCGGGACGTGCGGGAGGTGCTGCGGGAGACCATGTTCGCCCCGACCGTGACCGGCAGCCCGATGGAGAACGCCTGCCGGGTCATCGCCCGGCACGAGCGCGCCGGCCGGCGCTACTACGCCGGGGTGCTCGCACTGCTCGGACGCGACGAGCAGGGCCGGCAGACGCTGGACGCGCCGATCCTGATCCGGACGGCCGAGATCTCGCCCGAGGGCGCGCTGCGGGTGCCGGTCGGCGCCACGCTGGTGCGGCACTCGACGACCGCCGGGGAGGTAGCGGAGACGCACGCGAAGGCGGCGGGCGTGCTGGCCGCGCTCGGTCTCGGCCCGGACGCGCCGGGCGCCGGCGCCGAGCCGGCCGTCAGGTACGCCGACGACCCGGAGGTGCAGGCCGCGCTGGCCGCCCGCAACGCGCCGCTGGCCCGGTTCTGGCTGGAGCAGCGCCGGCCGGGCGCGCTGGCGCTGCGCGGGCTCGCCGGCCGGCGGGCGCTGATCGTCGACGGCGAGGACACGTTCACCGGCATGCTCGCCCACCAGCTCGGCGCGCTGGGGCTGGCGGTGACCCGGCGGGACTGGCCGGACCCGGGCCCGCTCGACGGGTACGACCTGGTGGTGGTCGGCCCCGGGCCGGGCGACCCGCGGGACCCGGACGCGCCGAAGATGGTGGCGCTGCGGGCGCTGCTGGCCGAGCTGCTCGCCTCCGGTCGGCCGACGCTCGCGGTGTGCCTGGGCCACCAGCTGCTCGCCGGGCTGCTGGGTCTGCCGCTGCACCGGCGGGACGCGCCGTACCAGGGGTTGCCGCGCGACGTGCCGGTGTTCGGGGTGACCCGCCGGGTCGGCTTCTACGCCAGCTTCACCGCCCGCGCCGACGCCGACCGGATGACCGGCCCGTACGGCCCGGTGGAGCTGTCCCGCGACCCGGCCGACGGCGCGGTGCACGCGCTGCGCGGGGCGGGTTTCGCCGGGGTGCAGTTCCACCCGGAGTCGGTGCTGAGCCAGGACGGCACCTCGGTCCTGGCGGATCTGCTCGGACATCTGCTCGACCGGCCCGCGCTGAGCGCGCATGGAGCGGCCGATCGCGGGTAGGGCGAGTGGCGACCGGTGGTCCGGACGGGTTCGAGAGCCCCCGTCCGGCCACCGGTCGCCATCCGCCGGTCAGCCGGCCATGCCCCGCTTCAGCGCGGCGCCCATGAGCGTGGCCCGCTTGGCGGTCAGCGCGGTGGCGGTCAGGGCCACGTGGTCCGGGGCCACCTCGCCGTTGTTGCTGGTGTGCGAGGCGCCGTACGGGTTGCCGGCGACGAACTGGCTCGGGTCGGTGTAGCCGGGGGTCACCACGATCCCGCCCCAGTGGTAGAAGATCGTGTACAGCGACAGCAGCGTCGCCTCCTGGCCGCCGTGCGAGGTGGCGGTCGAGGTGAAGCCGCTGTACACCTTGTCGGCGAGCGCGCCGGCCGCCCAGAGCGGGCCGGTGGTGTCGATGAACTGCTTGAGCTGTGCGGCGACCATGCCGTACCGGGTGGGCGAACCCATGATCACCACGTCGGCCCAGGAGAGGTCGTCCGGCTGGGCCTCCATCACGTCCTGGGTCTCCAGCCGGTGCGCCTGCCAGCCCGAGTTGGAGCGGATCGCCTCGTCGGGCGCCAGCTCACGCACCTTGCGCAGGCGCACCTCGGCACCGGCTTCCTCCGCCGCCTCGACTGCCGACTGCGCCATCTGGTAGGTGATGCCGGTCGCGCTGTAGTAGATCACCGCGACCTTGACCTGGCCATCCATCAGACGATCCCTCCTCGTTTGGGGTCAACTCCCGCGACTACCCGTTACTTGTCGCGTCAAACGGCGGGCGTGGCATGCTCGCCAGGTGGAGATCCGCACCGCCACCGCCGCCGACTGGCCACTGATCTGGCCGTTCCTGCGCGAGATCGTCGCGGCCGGCGAGACGTACACCTGGCCCCCGGACGTCACGCAGGAGCAGGCCCGGCGGCTCTGGATGCCGGGCCCACCGGCGCGGACGGTGGTCGCGGTGGCGCCGGACGGCGCGGTGCTCGGCTCGGCGAAGCTCGCGCCCAACCAGGGCGGCCCCGGCGACCACGTGGCGAACGCCTCGTTCATGGTCGCCCCGGCCGCCGCCGGGCACGGCGTCGGGCGGGCACTGGCCGGGCACGTGCTCGCCGCGGCCCGGGCCGACGGCTACCGGGCCATGCAGTTCAACGCGGTGGTGGCCACCAACACCCGGGCGGTCGCGCTGTGGCGGTCGCTGGGCTTCGCGGTGATCGGCCGGGTGCCGGAGGGCTTCCGGCACCCCACCCGGGGGTACGTCGACCTGCTCGTCATGCACCGGCGGCTCGACTGACCGAGGCTCAAGATTTGCGCAAGTTCCGCGCGAAAACGCTTTCCCGGCCCAGCTCAGCGAGGATCCTGGTCGGACCGGCGCCAGCCAAGTCGGCTGCCCCGCGCCGGGAACCTGAACGGGGGATCGCGCTTCGTCGGCAGCGCGGCCGGCGCAGCGCGATCAGGGGCTGTCGGACCCCGGGCCTACGCTGACGCCCGTGACCGTTCGCCTCAGCCGCGCCGAGGCGCTCGCGCTACGGATGACCGGCCTGCTGCTGCGCCCGCACCCGACGGCCCGTCCCGAGGGCGTCGCCGACGTGGTCGAGTGGTTCGGCGCCATGCAGGCCCAGGACGCCGCGAGCGGGTTGTGGTCGCTCGGCGTACGCCTTCCCGGCGCCACCCAGAACGACGTCCGCGCGGCGCTGGAGCGGCGGGAGGCCCTGCGCACCTGGCCGATGCGCGGCACCGTGCACCTGGTGCCGGCGCGGGACGCGCGGTGGCTGCTGGACCTGACCGGGGTGCGGACGCTCGCCGGCATCGCCGCGCGGTGGCGGCAGCTCGGGCTGACGGTCGCCGACGGTGAACGGGCCGGTGAGGTGCTGGGTGCGGCGCTGGCCGGCGGCGGCCGGCTCACCCGCGCCGAGTGCCTGGCCGCGCTGCGCGCCGCCGGGCTGGACACGGATGGTCAACGCGGCTACCACCTGCTCTGGTACGCCAGCCAGCGCGGCGTCACCTGCATCGCCCCGCACGTCGGCAACGAACAGACGTTCGTGCTGCTCGACGAGTGGGCGCCCGATCCGCGCCGCCCGGAGCGCGACGAGGCGCTGGCGTTGCTGGCGCACCGCTATGTGCGCGGCCACGGCCCGGTGACCCGGCACGAGCTGGCCCGGTGGACCGGCCTCACCGTCACCGACGCGACCCGGGCGATCACGCTGGCCGGTGACCTGCTCGCCCCGGTCGAGGTCGACGGCGAGCCCGCGGTGGTCGACGCCGCGCTGCTCGACACGCCCCGCGCGCCCGTCGACGACGTGCACACGCTGCCCGGCTTCGACGAATACCTGCTCGGCTTCAAGGACCGGTCGCTGATGCTCGACCCGGCGCATGCCGCAGCGGTGGTCCCCGGCAACAACGGGATGTTCCGGTCGACCGTGGTGCGCGGCGGGCGCGTGGTCGGCACCTGGACGCGGACGATCGGCGCGCGGGCGGTGACAGTGACAGCGCACCAGCTCGTGCCGTTCGACGCCGCGCTGCGCACCCGGGTGGACGCCGCGCTGACGGGTTACGCCCGCTTCCTCGGCCTGGAGCTGCGTCACTCCTGGTGAGCGACGGCTCCCGCCGTTGCCCTACCTCATTCTCCTCTGCTGCCGAGCATCCCCTTTGCTCTGCAGCCATCGGCGCATCGGGTCGCCGCGCTCGTGCTCGGTGGAACGCCATGGGTGTCAAAACCGCGCCGAGACACCCGTGGCGTTCCACTCACGCCGATGGCCGACTACGGAGGGAGGGTGAGCTGGCCGGACAAGGCCGAAGGGCCGGCGGCACCGCGTGCCACCGGCCCCTTCGCGCGTCCGGGGTCAGTCGGCCAGAGCGCCGGCCGAACGGCCCTCGTGCAGCGTCAGGTTACGGCCGCTGCCCGGGTCGAACAGGTGGATCTTTTCCAGGTTGAACCACACCCGGCGCGACTCGCCCTCGCGTACCGGGGACTCCGCCGACAGGCGGGTGACCAGGTTCGAGCCGCCGCCCGCGAAGTCCGCCGCGCCCGCGTCGGCGGCCAGCTCCTCCAGTTCGGCGGCGGTCGCCCGCTCCCCCTCGACGGTGAAGTAGACGTACTTGTCCGAACCCATCGACTCGACGATGTCCACCGGCGCCTCGAACTCCATGCCCCGGCGGCGGGTCTCGTCGTCGATCAACGCGGCGTCCTCGAAGTGCTCCGGCCGGATGCCGAGGATCAGCTCGCGGGGCGCGTCACCGGCCTCCAGCTCGCGGCGGACCCGCTCGCCGACCGGCACGTCTCCGAGCGCGGTCCGCAGCTTCCCGTCCTCCACCGCGGCGTGCACGAAGTTCATCGAAGGCGAGCCGATGAACCCGGCGACGAAGAGGTTGCGCGGGTGGTCGTACAGCTCCTGCGGCGGGCCGACCTGCTGCACCGCGCCGCCGCGCATGATGACCACCCGGTCGCCGAGCGTCATCGCCTCGGTCTGGTCGTGGGTGACGTAGACGGTGGTGGTGCCGAGTTGCTTCTGCAGCCGCGACACCACGGTGCGCATCTGCACCCGCAGCTTGGCGTCCAGGTTCGACAGCGGCTCGTCCATCAGGAACGCCTTGGGCTGGCGGACGATCGCCCGGCCCATCGCCACCCGCTGCCGCTGGCCGCCGGAGAGGTTGGCCGGCTTGCGGTCCAGCAGCGCGGTCAGCTCCAGCACCTTCGCCGCCTCGTCGACCTTCTGGTTGATGGTCTCCTTGTCCAGCTTCGCCAGCCGCAGCGGGAACGCCATGTTCTCCCGAACGGTCATGTTCGGGTAGAGCGCGTACGACTGGAAGACCATGGCGATGTCGCGGTCGCGGGGCGCCTTGTCGTTGACCCGCTCGCCGCCGATGCGCAGCTCACCGGAGCTGATGTCCTCCAGCCCGGCGATCATGTTGAGCGTGGTGGACTTCCCGCAGCCGGACGGACCGACCAGGATGACGAACTCGCCGTCGGCGATCTCCAGGTCGACGTCCTGTACGGCGGTGGTCCCGTCCGGGAACCGCTTGCTCACCTTGTCCAGCACGATGTCGGCCATTGCTACCACCTATCCCTTGACTGCGCCGGAGGTCAGACCGGAGACGATGCGGCGCTGGAAGAAGAGCACGAACAGGATGATCGGCACGGTGATCACCACGGCGGCGGCGCAGATCGCCCCGGTCGGGTCCTCGAACTGCGACTCGCCGGTGAAGAACTGCAGCGCCACCGGGACCGTGCGGGACCGCTCGGTCGAGGTGAGCGTGATCGCGAACAGGAAGTCGTTCCAGCAGAAGATGAAGACCAGGATGGCGGTGGTGAACACGCCCGGCGCGGCCAGCGGCGCGATCACCCGCCGGAACGCCTGGGCCTGGGTGGCGCCGTCCATCTTCGCCGCCTTCTCCAGGTCCCACGGGATCTGCTTGAAGAAGGCCGACAGCGTGTAGATCGCCAGCGGCAACGCGAACGTGATGTAGGGCAGGATCAGACCCGGCCAGGTGTCGAACAGGCCGAGCTGCCGCTCGATCTCGAACAGCGGCGACACCAGCGACACCTGCGGGAACATCGCGATCAGCAGCGAGACGCCGACCAGCAGCTTCTTGCCGGGGAAGTCCAGGCGGGAGATCGCGTACGCGGCCATCGCCCCGAGCACCACCGCGATGGTGGTGGCGATCAGCGCGATGCCGATGGAGTTGATCAGGGCCCGGACGAACTGGTCGGTGTCGAAGATGGTCCGGTAGTTGTCCAGCGTCCACTCGCGCGGCCAGAACTTGCCGTCGGTGAGCGTGGCCGGGGTCTTGAACGACAGCGAGGCGATCCAGAGCACGGGGACCAGCGCGAAGACGACGACCACGACGTCCAGCA
The DNA here is from genome assembly GCF_017872985.1 of Micromonospora sp. HB375. Lineage (NCBI taxonomy): Bacteria > Bacillati > Actinomycetota > Actinomycetes > Micromonosporales > Micromonosporaceae > Micromonospora > Micromonospora sp. HB375. Next base: position 4,800,804 of record NZ_JAGGJO010000001.1, read on the forward strand.
GGCCCCAGCGCACCTTCGCCCGCGTGGTGGATTCCACTGCCATGTCAGCGCCTCTCCCCATCGTCGCTGCCCGGGGCAGCGGTGCCGAACAGCTTCACGAACACGAAGGCGATGATCGCCACGGTGATGAAGATCAGCACCGACATCGTGGAGCCGATGCCGAGGTTCAGGCCCCGGATCAGGTTGTTGTAGGCGAGCATCGACACCGACGACGTCTCGTTGCCGCCGTTGGTGAGCACGAAGATGTTGTCGAAGACCCGGAACGCGTCGAGCGTGCGGAACAGCAGCGCGACCAGGATGGCCGGCTTCATCACCGGCAGCATCACCTTGGTGAACCGCTGCCACGCCGTCGCGCCGTCGGTGGAGGCCGCCTTGAGCAGGTCCTCCGGCACCAGCGCCAGCCCGGCCATCAGCAGCAGCGCCATGAACGGGGTGGTCTTCCAGATCTCCGCCAGCATGATGATCGCCAGCGAGCTGGCCCGCTCGGTGAGCGGGGCGCTGCCGTCGAACAGGTTCGCCAGGTAGCCGGTGCCGGGCGTCCAGGCGTACCGCCAGGAGAACGCCGCGACCACAGTGACGATGCCGTACGGGATCAGCGCGGCGGTGCGGACGATCCCCCGGCCGACGAGCGTCCGGTGCATGATCAGCGCCAGGCCCATGCCGAGCACCAGCTCGACCGCGACGGTGACCACGGTGATCAGGGCGGTCACCCCGAACGCGGTCCACCAGAAGTCGTTGGTGAGCACGGTGACGTAGTTCTCCAGCCCGACGAACTGCCGCTCGTCGGGGAAGCGCAGGTCGAAGCGTTGCAGCGACAACCAGACGGAGTACAGGATCGGGTACGCGGTGACCAGCACCATGACCAGCGCGGCCGGTGCGCACAGCAGCCAGCCGAGCCGCCGTTCGGCCCGCTTGTTCTCGCTCAGCGGGGCGCGGGAGCCGCGCCGCGACCGCTGCTGCGGCACTGCGGCGTGCCGGCCGCCGGGCTGCTCGGACTCGGCCTCGGCGGCGGCCTGCGCGCCGGCCGGAGTGGCGTTCACGCTCATGGCAGAACCCCCTTGGACTCCAGCGCGTCGGAGATCGCCTTGCGCAGCTCGTCGGCGGTCTGCTCGGGCCGGATCGCCGACGGCGGCGACAGGATCGCCGACATCACCGTGGAGATGCTCTGGTACGCCGGGGTCAGCGGTCGCACCGCCGGCTCCTTCAGCTCCTCCAGGATGGTCTCCTTCATCGGGTACGCCTCGGTCATCTCCGGGTCGTCGTAGACGGCCTCGATGGTGGGCGGCACGCCGTCGTTGACGGCGGAGAACTTCTGGTTCTCGGCGTTGCGCAGGCAGCGGGCCACCTCGAACGCCTCCTCCGGGTGCTTCGAGTAGCTGCTGACCGCCAGGTTGACCCCGCCGATGGTGACCTTGCTGGGGGTGCCCGGGTCGATGCCCGGCACCCGGGCCCACTTCACGTTCTTCGCCAGCTCCGGGTTGGCCTCCTGGAGCGCCGGATAGACGAACGGCCAGTTCACCTGGAACGCGCCCTTGCCGGACTGGAACTCCAGCCGCACCGGGTCCTCCAGCGCGTTGCTGAACGACGGCGACGTCACGCCGGACGTGGCGAACTTCTTGAGCTGGTCGAGCGCGCGTACCGCGCCGGCGTCCATCTCCGCCTTCTTGCCGTCGTCACTGAGGATCTTGCCGCCGGCGCTCTCGGCGAGCGTGTTGTAGAGGACGACCAGGCCCTCGTACTGGGCGCCCATGGTGAGCACCTGGTACGGCTTGCCCTGCTCCTTGAGCTGCTGGGCGGCGGAGATCATCTCGTCCCAGGTCTTCGGCGGCTGCGACACCAGGTCCGACCGGTACCACAGCAGCTGCACGTTCGTGTTCTTGGGCGCGGCGTACAGCTTGTCCTCGTACCGGGCGGTGTCCAGCGGGCCGGCCAGCGTGCCCCGCTCCGCCTCGGCCTTGTCCTCGCCGGTCCACTCCCGGATCCACTTCGCGCTGGCGAACTCCTGGGTCCACGTGACGTCCAGGCCGAGCACGTCCATCCCGCTGTCCTGCGCGGCGAGCCGCCGCACCATCTGCACCCGCTGCTCGTCGGCCTCGCGCGGCAGCACCCGGTAGTCGATGCGGTACCGGCCCTGCGCCGCCGTGTTGCAGGTGTCGACGACCTTCTGCAGGTTCTGCTCCGGCGGGTAGTACAGGTTGATCGTGGGGACGCCGCCGTCGCCGCCGGATCCGCAGGCTGCCAGCGGGGCCACCAACGCGAGCGCGGCGGCTGCCGCCACCGCGCGTCCGGCCGGCCGTCGTGCGGCCGTGTCGGGGACTGTCGTCATCACCCTCCCCCTCTCTTCGGCGAAGAACCGGGGAGTGACCCGTGCCCCGGCGCACGGCGAGACGGCGGGGTTCTCGGTCCGATCACCGAACGCCCCGGGCGTGTCGTGCGGCTGAACGTGCCCGACCTGCGACGGAGCGAAACATCACGGACATGTGACGGTGACGGCGCGCACACCGTCGGCAGCGCGACGACGGGGCGCGGCCGACACGCCGTCCCACGTCGTGAAACGGCGAGGCTACCGAGCGTCAGCGGTCGTGCATTAGCGTGGGGCTGGCTCCGTAGCCGGCGCGTCGCCGTCGACGTCGATACGCCTCCGGCCGTCCCCCACTGCCCGCCCGATCGGTTGGTTCTGTCGGGAAAGTGCCGTCCGCTCGTTCCCCGGTTGGGCAGGATTCGCCCCGAGGAGGTGCCGTCGTGCAGGACACCCGCGCTCTCGCCCTGACGTTCGAGGTGAGCGGCCTGCCCCCGGTCAAGACCGAGGCCCTGTCCATCTTCGCCGCCGGGCACCGGCAGGCGACGAGAGTCCGTACCCTGCTCCAGGCCGCCTGCACGGCGGCCCAGCGCACCGGGTGGACGCCGCTCACCGGCCCGGTGGAGGTGGACCTCACCCTGCGGTGCCCGCCCGGGCACCGCACCTCCGACGCCAGCACGCTGCTCGGCGGCGTGTGCGCGGTGCTCCAGGACAAGAAGCGGGTCGCCAACATCGGTCTCGCCCACCTCGGGGTGCTGGTCGACGTCGCGCTCTGGTCCGACGACCGGCAGATCCGCCGGCTGTCGTACGTCGAGGAGCCGGCAGAGGAGTTCTCGTATTTGGTCCGGGTGTCGGCCGTACCGACGATGGTTTGACCGACGTTCGCGGTGGGGTACCGCGGACGCCGACGAAGGGAGCGCCGATGTCGGAGCCACATGTCACGCTCGACCCGAGCGGGCTTGACCCTGTGCAGCAGAAGCTGCGTGGCCCGCTGGAGGATCAGCTGACCTCGGCCCTGCAGGCCGCCGCGGACCGGGTCCGCTCCGGCTACGCGGGCGAGCCGGTGGAGGACGTGTGCCGCCGCCTGCTCGACGAGACCCGCTCCGGCCTGCACCCGGACATCGCGGCCGGCTTCCAGCCCGACATGGACGAGTTCTGCCGGGTGGCGGTGGCGATCGTGCGGGGCGAGCTGACCTGAGCCCGGGCCGCCCCCTGGAATTGAGTACGCGTACCGATGGCGGGTCCGCCCGGGGCGACGACAATTCTCCCCGTGCGAACTCGAATCATGATTGTTCTTGCCGTGCTCGGACTGGCCGGGCTGATGGCGACCACCGGCTGTTCCCTGCGGCAGAGCATCTGCGGCAGCGACGAGTACCCGGTGATCGCGGTCGGTCCGCAGGGCGGCAGTTCCTGCGTGCCGGACGGGGAAGAGCCGTCCCCGCCGTATGTGCGCTACCCGGAGGGCAAGGTGCCGCAGCACGTCGACGACGAGTGGGACGTCTACTGGCGCACCCACGGCATCGACGAGAACAACAACATCATCGACCGCTGACGCCGACGTCAGCTGCGCCGCACGTCCACGGCCACGACGTGCGTACCGTCCGGGCGGGTGGACTCCCCCAGCCGCACCGGCAGGCGGCCGCCGTCCGGCGGCAGCAGGCCGAGCCCGAAACTGAGGTGCCCCTCGAAGTCGCCGGCCACCGCCCATCCGCGCAGCGTCGGGAAGCGGATCGCCGCCGGCGGCAGGTCCGCCGTTCCGCCGCCGCGCGCGTCGTGCGCCTGGGCCGGCTCGAACCGCACCGACAGGTACGCGGTACCGGGCAGCGCGACCGGCGCGCCCCGGCCCTCGGTCACCACCCGCGGCACATAGGCGACCTGATAGGACGGGGTGGGCCCGCGGAACGCGAAGGTGATCCGGCTGAAGCCCTCCGCCGGATGGTCGCCGACGTCCACCGCCACCAGGACCGGCAGCGGCTCCCCCGGCGGCGGCGTGACCGGCACCCGGACCCGGTGGGCGACCCGGGCCGGCTGGCCGGGCACGGCCCAGTCCCAGGTGACACGCCACGAGCCGCCCGTCGAGGCCGCTTCGGTCGGCACGGGCGGGGTGGGCGTGGCCTCCGTCGCGGTCGCCGCGGGGGCCGCCGCGGCCGTCGGGGTGGGCGCCGTGGACGCGCCGTCGTGGCCGGTCGCCGTGCAGGCCGCCGCGAGCAGCACGACCAGGCCGGCGAGCAGCGGTACGCGCTGAGGAGTCATGACTCAGTGTCGCTCCGTGACCGGCCCGCGCACCAGAGGCGTCCCACCCGATTCCGGCGCCTGTTTCCGGGGCCGGACGGGTCAGGACCGGGTCCGCAACTCCCCGGCCCTGACCCCGGCCGTCCGGTTGGGTAGCGGTCTGCGCCGCGGGAACACGGCAGGCGTGGCACGACGCCGTTCGCCGGGCTCCGCGCGGCGAGCCGGTATGCCCGCACTCAGCTCCACGGTGCTCTTACCACCGGACTCCGGTGCGCCCCCGTCTCACCCCGACGAGGCGTGGACGCCGGCTCAGGTTAGGCGCGTACGCGCAGGCCGGACAAGCGATGACCGGTGGCCGCGCCTGTGATTGATGTCTATGCGGAATTGCGGCATGTCGGCGTAACGGGGTCAGCCGGTTTCGCGCTGTTCGACTTCGAGACGCGGACTGCGCCCGGCCTGCCTAGGCGGGACGCTCCGGGCCGCGGCGGCCCCGGCGACGAGCGCCAGCGCGGCCACGTGCAGCGCCCGTACGCCGGCCGGGGCGGCGACGTCCGCCGCCGGCAGCGCGGGCAGCAGCAGCGCGCCGAGCCCGGTGACCGCCAGCGCCACCCGCCAGAACACGGCCGGGTTCGCCGCCGGCAGCGGCGGCGCGACGCCCCGGGCCGGCTGTCCCCGGCGGGCCTCCCCCACGGCCAGGACGACCACCAGCAGCCCGCCGCCGAGCCCGGCCGTCACGTCCACGAACTGGTACCAGTACACGCCGGTCAGGGCGTGGAAGTCGGTGACGCCGAACAGCCGGGGCAGGCGCTCGCTGTGGCTGACCCGGTCCCACGCGACGTGACTGAACGCGCCGATGAGCGCCGAGCAGACCGACACCTGCCAGGGATGCCGCACCCCGGCCAGCGTCGCGTACCAGGCCCAGCCGAACAACCGCCGTCCCGGCAGGTGCGCGACGACGCCGGCGACCACGCGGCGCGCCACCCAGGCGTACGCGAGCGCGACCGGCAGCCCCCACCAGAGCAGCCCGCCGAGCGTGTGTGTACGCATGCCGAGCGCCAGCGGCGTGCCGGTGAACAGGTACGCGGCGTCCGGCGCCACCGCACCGGCGCACAGCGCCACCCCGTCGAACCAGCGGGGCCGCCACAGCTTCAGCGGCAGCACCGGCGCCAGGTGCGACGGGAAGGTGAGTGGCACCTCCCGGACGTTACCGGCCGCCTAGAAGTGCTGGACCAGGTCGGGAAACGCCGCCAGCCGGATCACCTGGGAGTCGGACGGGTCCAGCTCGTCGTGCTCCAGGATCCAGGTGTTCTCGTTCGGGATGAAGACCGCGTTCATCCCGGCGGCCCGGGCGGGCAGGATGTCCGAGCGCGGGGAGTTGCCGATCATCCAGGCGGCGGCCGGGTCGAAGGCGTGCTCGCGGGCCAGCCAGCGGTACGTGTCGGCGTCCTTCTCCGGCACGATGTGCGCGGCGCGGAAGTGGTGCAGCAGCCCGCAGGCGTCCAGCTTGCGCTGCTGCTCCTCGCGCTCGCCCTTGGTGAGCAGCAGCAGCTCGTGCCGGCCGGCCAGGTCGTCGAGCGTCTCGGCCACCCCCGGCATCAGCTCGACCTGGTGCCCGATCAGAGCCGCCGCGAGCTGATCGATCTCGGCGCGTTCCCGGTCGGTGGCCGGACGCTCGCGCAGCTTCTCCAGGCACTCGCCGAGGCTGCGCAGGAAGACCTTGCTGCCGTAGCCGTGCGCGACGGCGTTGGCCCGCTCGATGTCGTCGAGCACCGCGCGGATGCGGGCCCGGTCCAGCGTGGGATGGTCGAGCCAGGTGAGGAAGTCGTCGATCACCCGCTCGAACAGGACGTTGTTCTCCCAGAGCGTGTCGTCGGCGTCGAAGACCAGCACGGCGGCATCCCGGCGCGGCGGCATGGGGCTCCCCTCCCTCACGGACCTCGCACACCGTACTGCCCGGTCGCCGGACGGACCACGCGGATTATCCGGTCGGCGGGCGGTTACCGGCGGCTACCCGACTGCGCGATCCCTGGTCGGGCGACATGCTTCGGCCATGACGATCTCACCCGATCATCCACCCGGGCGCAGACGGGGCGCGGCCGTCGCCGTGGCCGCGGCGCTCGCCGTCGCGGGCGCGGCGCTGCCGGGATCCCCGGCGCTCGCCGTCAACGCCGCACACACCACAGTCGTCGGCACGAACCCGGTCGACTGGACGCCGCACGCGCTGGACGGCACCGTGCACCGCATCCTCCAGATCGGCAACCGCGTGTACGTCGCCGGCACGTTCACCAAGGTGCGCAACGCCGGGCAGTCGGCCCAGCTGGCGATGCCCCGCCTGGTGGCGCTCGACGCGACCACCGGCCGGATCGACACCACGTTCCGGCCGCAGGTGAACGGCGCGGTGAAGGCTCTCGCCGCCGCGCCGGACGGCCGCTCGCTCTACATCGGCGGCGCGTTCACCACAGTCAACGGCACCGCGGCGTCCCGGCTGGCCCGGATCGACGCGGCCACCGGCGCGCGGGTCGCCGGTTTCACCACGCCGGCGCTGAACAACCAGGTCAACGACATGCGCCTGGTCGGCAACCGGCTGATCGTCGGCGGCGCGTTCCAGACCGTCGGCGGGGTGACCCGGCGCGCCCTGGCGGCGGTGAACGCCACCACCGGAGCCGCCGATCCGTCGGTCAACCTGAACCTGGCCGGTCCGCGCACGACCACCTCCGGCGCCACCGCGCCGGTGAAGATCGAGGCGCTGGACGTCTCCGCCGACGGCCGGCGGCTGGTGTTCGTCGGCGGCTTCAGCAGCGTCGCGGGCGTGGCGCGGCACCAGATCGCCGTCGCCGACCTGAGCGCGTCGGGCGCCACGCTCTCCGGCTGGGCCACCGACCGCTACCAGCCGCAGTGCGCGCGGACGATGCCGGTCTACATGCGCGGCGTCGACATCTCGCCGGACGGCACCTGGTTCGCGGTGGTCACCACCGGCGGCCCGTTCCCGGCCACGCTCTGCGACACCGCGGCGCGTTTCGAGTTCGGTGCGGCCACCGGCGGCAAGCAGCCCACCTGGGCCAACTACACCGGCGGCGACACGCTGCTGTCGGTGGCGGTGACCGGCGCGGCCGTCTACGTCGGAGGCCACCAGCGCTGGCTGGACAACCCGCAGGGCCGCAACTCGGCCGGTCCGGGCGCGGTGTCCCGGCCGGGCATCGGGGCGATCCACCCGGTCACCGGCAAGGCGCTGCCGTGGAACCCGACGAAGGACCGCGGGGTGGGCACCGGCGAGCTGTACGCCACCGACCGGGGCCTGTGGGTCGGCAGCGACACCGTGACGGTGGCCGGCGAGTACCACGCCCGGCTGGCGTTCCTGCCGCTGGCGTGACCGTTCGGGGCGCGGCGGGCTCTCCCGTCGCGCCCCGCACACACGGTCAGCGGCGCAGCGTAAGAATCAGGTCGGCGACCAGCGCGGTCCACCCGGTCTGGTGCCAGGCGCCCAGCCCGGCGCCGTTGTCGCCGTGGAAGTACTCCGGGAAGCAGATCAGGTCGCGCCAGTCCGGGTGGGTCTGGAACAGCTGCGCGGCGCCGTAGATCGGCCGCCGTCCCCACCCGTCGCGGGTGAACAGCGAGATCAGCCGCGCGGACAGGTCGTCGGCGATCTCGTCGAGCGTCCGCTTGACCCCGGAGCGGGTCGGGTACTCGACCTGCAGGTCGTCGCCGAAGAACGCGGCGTAGTCGCGCAGCGCGCTGATCAGCAGGAAGTTCGTCGGCATCCAGATCGGGCCGCGCCAGTTGGAGTTGCCGCCGAACAGGCCGCTGGTCGACTCGGCCGGCTCGTAGCCGACGCTGAACTCCTGCCCGCCGAGCGTGACGGTGAACGGCTTGTCCAGGTGGGCTCGGGACAGCGTACGCAGCCCGTACTCGGAGAGGAACTCGTCGGTGTCGAGCATCCGGGCCAGCAGCCGCACCACCTGGTCCGGGGCGACCATCGACAGCAGCCGCTGCTGCCGGCCGTCGGGGCCGATCCGGCGGCCGCCGATCACCTCGGCGTACTCCGGGCGGTTGGTGAGGAACCAGCGCAGCCGCGCGCCCAGCTCGGGCAGGCGGCGCATGGTGCGGGCGGTGAGCCGGGTGACGGCTGCGAGCGGCAGCAGCCCGACCACCGAGCGGACCTTCAGCGGCACCTTCGTGCCGTCGGCCAGGCGCAGCACGTCGTAGAAGAACGCGTCCTCGGCGTCCCAGAGCCCCTGGTGGTACGCCGCCGCGGCGATGTACGCGAAGTGCTCGAAGAACTTGGTGGCGGTGTCGGTGTACGCGCGGTCGTGCTCGGCCAGCACGATCGCCATGTCGAGCAGGTTGAGCGCGTACATGGCCATCCAGCCGGTGCCGTCGGACTGCTCCAGCACCCCGGCGACCGGCAGCGCGGCCGAGCGGTCGAACGGGCCGACGTTGTCCAGCCCGAGGAAGCCGCCCTCGAAGACGTTGTTGCCGCCGGTGTCCTTGCGGTTGACCCACCAGGTGAAGTTGAGCAGCAGCTTGTGCATGACCCGGGCGAGGAACTCGTGGTCGCGGGAGCCGTCGATCTCGAAGACCTTCAGCGCCGCCCAGGCGTGCACCGGCGGGTTCACGTCCCCGAACGCCCACTCGTACGCCGGGATCTGCCCGTTGGGGTGCAGGTACCACTCGCGCAGCAGCAGGAGGACCTGTTCCTTGGCGAAGCCCGGGTCGACCCGGGCGATGGTGACGCAGTGGAAGGCCAGGTCCCACGCGGCGTACCAGGGATATTCCCACGGGTCCGGCATGGAGATCACGTCGAAGCTGTTCATGTGCCACCAGGCGCTGTTGCGCCCGTGCCGGCGGCCGGCGGGCGGCGTGGAGCCGGGGTCGCCGGTCAGCCAGCGCTCGACGTCGAAGTGGTAGAACTGCTTGCCCCACATCAGCCCGGCGATGGCCTGGCGGGCGACCAGCGCCTCGTCGGCGGTGGCGGCGGCCGGGATCACGCTGTCGAAGAACCGGTTCGCCTCGGCCCGGCGTGCCCAGAGCACGGCGTCGAACCCGTCACCGAGGTCGGCCGGGGCGGGCGGCGCGGCGGCCGGGGGCGGCGCGGTGCGGGTCAGCCGCAGCCGGATCTGCCGCTGCTCGCCGGCCGGCACGTCGAGCACGTAGTGCAGCGCGCCCTTGGTGCCGGTGCGCTCCGGGTTGACGGTGGCGGCGCCGTTGACCACGTGGTCGTTGATGCCGTCCTTGGGGTACGCGGACCGCCCCGGCAGCCCCCACAGCCGCTCGGCGTTCGTGTCGTTGTCGCACAGCAGCGGCACCGGGTCGCCGTCGCCTTCCAGCAGCAGCTGCCCGAGCACCCAGTGCTCACCGACGAGCCGGGAACCCGTGCCGACCAGCTTCGGCACCCGGTCGGCGCCGGGCAGCCCCCACGCCCAGGTGTTGCGGAACCAGAGCGTGGGCAGCACGTGCAGCGTCTCGTCGGTGTCGGCCCGGTTCGCCACGGTGATCACCACGCACATGTCGGTCGGGGACGCCTTGGCGTAGTCGACGGTGACCGCCCAGTACCTGTCGTCGTCGAAGATGCCGGTGTCGACCAGCTCGTACTCGGTGTCGTCCCGGCCGCGCAGCGCGTTCACCGCGACCAGCTCGTCGTACGGGAAGGCGGCCTGCGGGTAGTGGTAGCGCCAGCGCATGAAGGAGTGCGTGGGGGTGCTGTCGAGGTACCACCAGTAGTCCTTGGCGTCCTCGCCGTGGTTGCCGCCGTCGCCGCCGAGGCCGAACATCCGCTCCTTGAGGATCGGGTCGCGCCCGTTCCACAGCGCCAGGGCGAAGCAGAACGTCTGCCGGTCGTCGCAGACGCCCGCCATGCCGTCCTCGTTCCACCGGTAGGCTCGGGACCGCGCGTGATCGTGGGGGAAGTAGTCCCAGGCCGTGCCGTGCTCGCTGTAGTCCTCACGTACCGTGCCCCACGCCCGCTCGGACAGATAGGGGCCCCATGCGCGCCAGTCCTGCTCCCCGGCGTCGGCCTGGGCGAGCCGGTGCCGCTCGGGGTCGGGGGACGCGGAGGTCGACCGGTCGGTGATCACTGGCACATCTTCGACGCCGCCGGGGTACTTCTCCACAGCGGCCATTGTCGCCGTGGCATGTCACACCTCGCTGCCGGTGGAGGAAAGTTGATCGACATCCGTTTCGGGCCGCGCGTCTGCGGTGAGCTGTCCGCCGCCGCCACGCGGGAATGGCTGGTCACCGACGGGCTCGGCGGATACGCCATGGGCACCGTCGCCGGGCTGCGTACCCGCCGGTATCACGGGCTGCTCGTGGTGGCCGGCGACACGCCCGCGTCCCGAAAGGTGGGACTGGCAAGCCTCGACCCGGCGGTGACGCTGCCGTCGGGGCGGCAGGTCCGCCTCGGCGCGCACGAGTGGTCCTCCGGCGTGGTCGACCCGCGCGGCTTCGAGCTGCTGGAGCGCTTCGACCTCACCGACGGGGTGCCGCGCTGGCGGTGGCGCGTCGGCGACGTGGTGATCGAACGGGAGATCGCCATGACGTACGGCCGCTCGTGCGTCGCCGTCGTACACCGGTTGATCTCCGGCGGCCCGGTGCGGCTCGACCTGGCGGCGGCCTGCACGTGGCGCGACGCGCACGGCGAGCGGCGCGCCGACGGTCCGGCGCCCCGGCTGGAGGCGGCGGCCGGCGGCGCGGTGATCGACGGCGCGTACCGGCTCGCCGGGCCGGACTGGACCCCGGAGGGCCAGTGGTGGCACGGGGTACGCCACCGGACCGAGGCCGAGCGCGGCCTGCACCCGGACGAGGACCTCTGGTACGCGGGCCGGTTCACCGGCGCGCTGGACGAGCCCGGCGCGACGGTGTCGGTGCTGGCCTGGGCGGGCGACCTGGCCGAGGAGCCGCCCCCGGCGACCGCGGTGGTCGAGTCGACCCGGCGGCGCAACCGGGCCGTGACGGCGGCGGCGAAGCCCGGCGACGCGGTCGAGGCGACGCTCGCGCTCGCCGCCGACGCGTTCGTGGTACGCACCGCCACCGGCCCGGACGTGGTCGCCGGCTACCCGTGGTTCGGGGCCTGGTCGCGCGACACGATGATCTCCTACGAGGGCCTGTTCCTGTGCACGAACCGGGCCGACGAGGGCCGGGACCTGCTGCGGGCGTACGCGGCGACGCTGTCCGAGGGGATGCTGGCGAACACCGCCGACACCGGCCGGGTCGAGCACAACACCGTCGACGGCACGCTGTGGTTCCTGCACGCGGTCAGCCGGCACGTCACCGTCACCGGCGACACCGACCTCGGCGACGAGCTGCTGCCCGCGCTGCACGGTGTGGTCGAGGCGCACGTGGCGGGCACCCGGTACGGCATCGGCGTCGACCCGGCCGACGGGCTGCTGACCCAGGGCGGCCCGCCGGACGTGGCGCTCACCTGGATGGACGCCCGGGTGTACGGGGTGCCGGTGACCCCGCGTACCGGCAAGCCGGTCGAGGTGAACGCGCTGTGGATCAACGGGCTGGCCGGGCTCGCCGAGCTGACCGAGCTGGCCGGACGCGACGCCTCGGCGCTGCACGCCCTGCACCGGCGGGCCGCCGCCGCGTTCCGGGAGCGGTTCCCCGCCCCGGCCGGCTGGCTGTACGACGTGGTGGACGCCCCGGCGCCGGCGTACCCGCTGGGCGGGGCCACGCACCACGACGACGACCTGCTGCGCCCCAACCAGCTGCTCGCCTGGTCGCTGCCGTACGCGCCGCTGGAGCCGGACGAGGCCACGCTGCGCCGGATCACCGAGGCGCTGTTCACCCCGCTCGGCCCGCGCAGCCTCGCCCCGGGCTCCCCCGGCTGGACCGGACGGCACCGGGGCGGGCCGGCCGAGCGGGACTCCGCCTACCACCAGGGCACCGTGTGGCCGTGGCTGACCGGGCCGCTGCTGGACGCGTACCGCCGGGCCGGGCTGCCCACCGACGACCTGCTGGTCGGCCTGGAGGGCCACCTCGCCGAGGACGGCCTGGGCTCGGTGAGCGAGACCGCCGACGGCGACGCCCCGCACGCGGCCACCGGCTGCCCGTTCCAGGCGTGGTCGGTGGCCGAGCTGCTGCGCGCGCGGCGGACACGCCGGTAACGCGTTACAGACCGGCAACCGGCGCGTCGCCGCCGGTTATCGACCCCTCGGCAGGATGGGTGCCGACCCCACCGGACACCGCGGCGACGCCGCCGCCGGGGTGGGGACGCCACAACTCAAAGGGGGCCGCGTGTCAGCTGACGCCGAAGTGATCGACATCCAGCCCGCCCGGCGCCTGCGGGTGCTGCTGCTCTCCTGGGAGTACCCGCCGGTGCTCGTCGGTGGCCTCGGCCGCCACGTCCACGCGCTGTCCGTCGCGCTGGCCGCCGCCGGGCACGAGGTCACAGTCGTCACCCGCCACGCCGAGGGCGCCCCGCTGGAGGAGTACGCCGAGGGCGTGCGCGTCGTCCGCGCCGCCGAGGATCCGGTCCGGTTCCCGCTCGCCACCGGCTCGCTGCTGGCCTGGACGATGGCGTTCAACCACACGCTGACGCGGGCCGCGCTGCGCGCCGCCTCCTCCGGCGCCTACGACGTGATCCACGCCCACGACTGGCTCGTCGCGCACACCGCCGTCACGCTTGCCGAACACCTGGACGTGCCGCTGGTGACCACCATCCACGCCACCGAGGCCGGGCGGCACCAGGGCTGGCTGCCGGAGGAGATGAACCGCACCATCCACGGCGTCGAGCACTGGCTGAGCAACGCCTCCGGGCGGGTGATCGCCTGCTCCGGGTACATGCGCGAGCAGGTCGCCCGGCTGTTCGGCGTACCGTCCGGGCGCATCGACGTGGTCGCCAACGGCGTCGACGACCGGGCCTGGCGGGCCCGGCCGCAGGCGGTCGCCTCCGCCCGGGCCCGCTTCGCCGCGGACGGGCCGCTGGTCGGGTACGCCGGCCGCCTGGTCTACGAGAAGGGCGTGCAGCACCTGGTGCACGCGGTGCCGCGCCTGGCCGACCGGCACCCCGGCCTGCGCGTGGTGATCGCCGGGGACGGGCCGTACAAGGACGAGCTGGTCGACCAGGCGCGGCGGCTGCGGCTGGGCGACACGGTCCGGTTCGCCGGCTTCATGGACTCCACCCAGCTGCCCGCGGTGCTCGCCGCCACCGACGCCACCGTGATCCCCAGCCTCTACGAGCCGTTCGGCATGATCGCGCTGGAGGCGGCGGCCGCCGGCGCGCCGCTGGCGGTGGCGCGTACCGGCGGGCTGGCCGAGATCGTCGAGCCGGGGGTGACCGGGGTGACGTTCCCGCACGGCGACCCGGACGCGCTGGCCGGCGCCGTGGACCGGCTGCTCGCCGACGAGGTGTTCGCCCGCCGGGTGGCGCGCCGGGCCCGGACCATGGTCACGCAGCGGTACGCCTGGTCCGCGATCGCCGCCCGCACCGCGGGCAGCTACGCCGCCGCGCGCCGCTACCACGACGGGTTCCAGGCCCGCCGGGCCACCGCCCTGCTGGCCCGGGACCGGTCCGCGATCACCATTCCGGAAGGGAATCTGCTCGCCGGTACGGCCAGTTAGGGCATGACGTCTCGCCGTGCGATAGGTACCGTCCGATCCGTTGGCTATTGTGGACCACTGACCAGCGGTGAGGAGTGCGGTGCGGGACGTAGTGATCGCCGGACGGTACCGCCTGCTCGACCTGGTCGGTCGCGGCGGGATGGGCCAGGTCTGGCGGGCGCGCGACGAGGAACTGCATCGCGAGGTCGCGGTGAAGCAGGTCGTGCCGCCGAACTGGCTCGCCGAGAACGAGCGGGACGAGCTGCGCGCCCGTACGCTGCGCGAAGCGCGGACGTCCGCGCGGCTCAACCATCCCAACGTGGTCCGCGTCTACGACGTGGTCCGGGTCGAGGGCGACCCCTGGCTGGTCATGGAGTACGTCCCGTCCCGCTCCCTCCAGGAGATCATCGAGACCGACGGGCCGCTGCCGCCCGGGCGGGCCGCCGAGATCGGGCTGGCGGTGCTCGCCGGGCTGCGCGCCGCGCACGACGCCGGGGTGCTGCACCGGGACGTGAAACCCGCGAACGTGCTGCTCGCCCGGGACGGCCGGGTGCTGCTCACCGACTTCGGGCTGGCCGTGTTCCAGGGCGGCGACGGCGCCATGACCCGCCCCGGCCTGGTCCTCGGCTCCCCCCAGTACGTGGCGCCGGAGCGGGCCGCCGAGGGCGTGTCCAGCGTCGAGGCGGACATGTGGTCGCTCGGCGCCACGCTGCACGCCGCCGTGGAGGGCCGCTCGCCGTACGCCCGCAGCACCGCCATGGCCACGCTCGCCGCGCTCGCCACCCGGCCGCCCGACCCGGCGCCGCACGCCGGCCCGCTGACGCCGGTGCTGGCCGGGCTGCTGCGGCGAGACCCGCGCGCCCGGCTCGGCCACCACGAGACCGCCCGCCTGCTCGGCGTGGCCGCGGTGTCGGACGCCGACGCGACGGCGGCCGGCGGGTCCGCAGGCCGGTCCGCCGTACCGTCCGATCGGCCGGCCGCCGGGCGCGAGGGCGACGCTCGGGGACGTCCCCCGGGCGCGGGCGCCGGTGACGAGCCGGCGGCTGCGGCGGCGGGCGTCGTGTACCCGGACCTGATGCCGCCGGCCGCCGCCGCCCGCGCCTGGAGCCGGGCGGCGAAGCGCAGCGAGTGGGCGCCGCCCCCCGAGGGTGACCGGGCGCCACCGCCGGGCGGTCCGTCCGACTCCGCCGACCTGCCGGAGCGCTCCGGCGAGTCCGGCCGGTCCGGCCCTTCCGGCACGGCCGCCCGCTCCGGCCGGCCCGCGCCGCGCGACGGCGCCGAGCGGTCCGGCCCCGTGGGCTCGGCGGACCGACCCGAGCCACCGCCGCGCCCCCGCCCGGAGCCGCCGCAGCGGGACCGGTCCGACGAATTGAAGCGGGCGGAGTCCCCCGCGACCACGCCGGCGGAGCCGCCCCGGGCGGCCCCGGACCGCTCGGGTCCGGTCAGCCTCGGCCCGACGGTCCTCACCAGCTTCGTCGACCCGGGGAGCCCGACCGGCCCCGAGTCCGCGCCCCGCGCCGACGCGCTGAGCCCGGTGCGCATCCCCGGCCCGGACGCGGCGCCGGTCGCCCGCCCGGCCCCGGTCGCCCACAGCGGCCCCGCCGACAGCGGTGCGCTGCGGGCCGGCCCGCCCCCGCCCACCGGCGTTCCGCGCCCCCCGGACCGGCCGCTCGACGCCGAGGATCAGAAGCGGCTGCGACGCTGGGGGCTCGCCGTGGGCGCGGTGCTGCTCGCCGTGGCGACCGGCGTCGGCACCGCGCTGGCGGTCACCGACGGCGCCGACGAGCATCCGGAGGCGCGCCGGTCCGGCGAGGCCGTCGCCCGGCCCTGGGATCATCAGCCCGGCGGCCCGGGCGTGCCCCCTCCCCCGTTCCCCTGCGTCCGGCCGGACGTGACGGGCACGCCGGTCCGCAAGGGCCCACCTCCCGAGGACCCGGCGGTGAACGTGCCGGCCGGCTGGGTCTGGCCCGCCGACACCGGCGGCTTCCACATCGCCCTGCCCGCCGGGTGGCTGCAGCTGCGCTCCGGCGACACGACCTGCTTCCAGGACCCGGCCACCCGGCGCATCCTCGGCGTCGAGCCGTATCCGGGTGGGGATCCGGTGGGCCGGCTGCGCTCGTCCGAGCGGGATCTGACCTCCGCCGGTCGGCTGCCGCAGTACGAGAAGATCCGGCTGGCCGCCGACGGTCCGGGCGCGGAGTGGGAGTGCCGGTGGACCGCGCCGTACGGCGAGCGGATGCGTGCGTTGCGCGTACTGCCCGGTCAGCGGGCCGGGTGGACGCTCGGGCTGACCACGTCCGACGCCGACTGGGCGGACGCGTCGAAGCAGTTCGCGGTCATCCGGGCGAGCCTCGGCACGGTCCGGCCCACCCGTACCGCGGGCTGAGCCGCACCCCGTCCCATCACCGACAGTCGGCGTGGCGCCGGCTGCCCGGCCCGCCATAATTCCGGGTGGCACTGGTACGCCGTCGCGCGTCCGCGGCACCCCTTCCCCAGTGGACCGTCCGGCTGATGCCCCGCTGTCGCACGGGCTGACTACAGTGGCGTAGTTTCGTGGATCAAGATCTTCGGGAAGGGCGAGCCGAGATGATGGGACCGTCCCACGCGCTCTCGGGCGCGGCGGTGTGGCTGACCGGCTCCTGGGCCATGGCCCAGTTCGCGGACTACCACCAGACACCGCTGGCGCTGGCGGTGGGCACTGCGGTCTGCGCGGGCGGTGCGCTCTTCCCCGACCTCGACCTGTCCGGGAAGGTCACCCGCAACCAGGGCGGCGCCACCGTGGCCCGTACGTTCGGCGTGGTCAGCCTCTTCGTCGCCGAGGTGGTGGAGAAGATCTCACTCGGCGTCTACTACGCCACCAAGCTCAGCAAGGATCCGCGCCGCAACAACGGGCACCGCACGCTCACCCACACCATCCCGTTCACCGTGCTCGTCGGCTGGGGCACCACCGCGCTCTGCGCCCACTACGGCAAGTGGGCCGTCGTCGGAATCCTCTTCTTCATGATCGGCCTGGCGCTGCGCGGGCTGTTCGACAAGTGGGCCGAGCGCGCGGGCTGGGTGGTGGTCACGCTGGTGTCCGCCGCCGCAGCCTGGTTCACGTTCGCCAACCTGCCCGGCGACCGGGGCTATCCGATGATCGGCCTCGCCGTCGGCGTGGGCTGTTTCGTGCACATCCTCGGCGACATGATCACCCGGGCCGGGGTGCCGATCCTGTGGCCCATCCCGATCAAACGCCGGATGTGGACGATGATCGGCCTGCCCAACAAGATCGCTCTGCGTACCGGCAGCAAGGCCGAGACGGTGGTGCTGCGCACCGCGATGACGATCCTGTCCGTCCTGGCCGCGGTGGGGCTGGTCGCGCCCTCGGTGCTGCAGCGCTTCGACATCCAGGTGTAGGTCAGCCCGCCTCGGCGCGTACCGGGCGGGCGGTGGCCGCCCGGGCCCGGATCAGCCGGGCCGTCCAGCCCACGCCGCGACGGCGCCACGACCGTCCGATGACGACGGTAATGCCCGGGGTGGCGGCGAGCAGAGGCCGCACCCGAAATCACTCTGGGTAGGGAAGCAAGCGTCGTCGATCATCCGTGCGGACGATCGACGACACGCTAATGCGCATTAGCGCGGAGGTCCGCCTACTGTCGCGCGCCCGGTCGGCCCTTGTCAAGATTCCCGCCCGAACAACCGCAGGGCAGCGGCGGGCGCGGTTGCTAATCCGCATTACATCAGGGAGTTCATCGAACGGAAATCTTCCGGCCACCCCTTGACAGGACGCCGGGAGAGCAGAGAGGCTCCATCCCGACCCGATCGCTAATACGCATTAGCGGAAGTGGAAGGACCGACGTGACCCCTCCCCCCAGGCGTGTCACCCAGCGTGACATCGCACGCATGGCCGGCGTCAGCCAGGCGACCGTGTCGCTGGTGCTCAACAACCGCACCGACGCCGACGTCCGGATCGCGCCGGAGACACGGGACCGGGTCTTGCAGGTCATCGCCGAGACGGGATACGCCGCCGACCCGGCCGCCCGCCGCCTCGCCTCCGGGTTCAACCGGATCATCGGCGTCTTCACCTACGAGCCGGCCTTCCCCAGCGGCAGCCGGGACTTCTTCCACCCGTTCCTGCTCGGCATCGAGGAGTACGCCGAACGGGTCGGCTGCGACCTGCTGCTGTTCACCAGCGCCCCGGTGGTGGACGGCCGGCGGCGCATCTTCCACCAGGACAACCGGCTGCGGCTGGCCGACGGCTGCATCCTGCTCGGCCGGGAGATCGACGGCGCGGAGCTGCTCCGGCTCAACCGCGACGGGTTCCCCTACGTCGCCGTCGGGCGCCGCGACGACGCCGGCGGCCCGGTGCCCTACGTCGGCGCCGACTACGCCAGCGCGGTCCACCGGCTGGCCGAGCGGGCGGTGGAGCTGGGACACCGGCGCCTGACGTACGTGGGCATGGGCACCTCGGCCGAGTCCTCGCACGACCGGCGCAGCGGTTTCCACGCCGGCGCGGCCGGCGCGGACAGCGCCCGCCAGATCACCGCGGCCGCGGAGACCGCCGACGCCACAGTGGACGACCTGCGGGCCGACGGCAGCACCGTCGCCTTCGTGGAGGACTTCGCCACCGCCGTGGCGCTGGAGACGGCCGCCCGCCGCAAGGGGCTGACGGTGCCCGGCGACCTGTCCGTCGTGACCCTCGGCGACCCGACCGTCCCGGTGCCCACGGACATCACGTTCACCGGGTTCCGCATCCCGCGCGAGGAGATGGGCCGCCAGGCCGTCGAGGTGCTGACCGGCGTCATCGACGGCAGCGCCGGCGGCCTCCAGCAACGGCTCCTGCCCTGCGAACTCGTCGAGGGCGACACCCTCGGCGTCCCTGGATCGGCGGCCGACCGGCGCTGACACGCCCGGCCGCGCAACTGGAAGGAAGCAAGTGGTACTAATGCGTGCGGACGTCCTCGTCGTCGGGGGCGGACTGGGCGGTGTCGCCGCGGCGCTGGCCGCGGCCCGTGCCGGCCGGTCCGTCATCCTGACCGAGGAGTTCGACTGGCTCGGCGGGCAGCTCACCAGCCAGGCGGTCCCGCCGGACGAGCACTCCTGGATCGAGCAGTTCGGCGCCACCGCGAGCTACCGGGAGTTGCGCGACGGCATCCGCGACTACTACCGCCGCCACTACCCGCTGACCGAGCGGTCCCGGGCGTGGACCGACCTGAACCCGGGCGCGGGCTGGGTGAGCCGGCTCTGCCACGAGCCCCGGGTCGCGGTCGCGGTCCTGGAGCAGATGCTCGCGCCGTACCGGGGGTCCGGGCGGCTGACGGTGCTGCAGCCGTACCGGCCGGTCGCGGCCGAGACCGACGGCGACCGGGTCACCGGCGTCACGCTCGCCCACCGGGACCGCGACGAGCGGATCGAGGTGGAGGCGCCGTACGTCCTGGACGCCACCGAGACCGGTGAGCTGCTGCCACTGACCGGCACCGAGTACGTGACCGGGTTCGAGTCGCAGGCGCAGACCGGTGAGCCGAGCGCGCCGGCCGAGGCGCAGCCGCTGAACATGCAGGCGGTGTCCGTCTGCTTCGCGCTGGACCACGTCGACGGCGACCACACCATCGACCGGCCCGCCGGGTACGACTTCTGGCGCGACTACAAGCCGGACTTCTGGGGCGACCGGCTGCTGTCCTGGCGGTCACCCCACCCGCGCACGCTGGAGATCGTCGAGCGCAGCTTCACGCCGAACCCGGACGACGACCCGCTGGGCGTCAACGCCGACCAGCGGCTCAACCCGGGCGACGGCAACCTGTGGACGTTCCGGCGCATCGCGGCGCGGCGCAACTTCGTCGACGGCGCGTACGGCAGCGACATCACGCTCGTCAACTGGCCGATGATCGACTACTTCGAGGGCCCGGTCATCGACGTGCCGAACGCGTCCTGGCACCTGTCCCAGGCGCGCGAGCTGTCGTACTCCGTCCTGTACTGGCTGCAGACCGAGGCGCCCCGTCCCGACGGCGGCACCGGCTACCCGGGGCTGCGGCTGCGCGGCGACGTGACCGGCAGCCCCGACGGGCTGGCGCAGGCGCCCTACATCCGGGAGTCGCGCCGCATCCGCGCCGAGTACACGGTGGTCGAGCAGGACCTCTCCCTGGCGGTACGCGGCGAGCACGGCGCGGTGAGCTACCCCGACTCGATCGGCGTCGGCATGTACCGCATCGACCTGCACCCGTCGACCGGCGGCGACAACTACATCGACGTCGGCTCCTGCCCGTTCGAGATCCCGCTCGGCGCGCTCATCCCGCAGCGGATGGAGAACCTGCTGCCGGCCGGCAAGAACATCGGTACCACGCACATCACCAACGGCAGCTACCGACTGCACCCGGTCGAGTGGAACGTCGGTGAGGTCGCCGGCCTGCTGGCCGACTTCTGCCTTGCGCGGGGCGAGTCCCCGCGCGCGGTCCGCGGCACCCCCCGCCTGCTGGCCGAATTCACGGACCGCATCTCGGCCGCCGGCGTGGAATGCCGCTGGCCGCAGATCGCGGGCTACTGAACCCCCGGTGAGGAGAAAGAAAGTGAGATACGGAAGACTGTCCGGCCTGGTCGCGGCGACCATGACCGGTGTGCTCGCCCTGACCGCCTGCGGCGGTGGCGGCGACGCCAAGGACGACGGTCCGGCGAGCCTGCGGATGACCGTCTGGTCGGCGAACGAAGCGCACCTCAAGCTGTTCAACGAGATCGCCGACGAGTACCGCAAGAACAACCCGGACGTCGCGGAGATCAAGTTCGATCCGCTGCCGTTCGAGAACTACACCACGACGCTCACCACGCAGATCGCCGGCGGCAACGCGCCGGACCTCGCGTGGATCTTCGAGAACTCGGCTCCGGACTTCGTCGCCTCCGGCGCGCTGAGCCCGCTCGACGACACGCTGAAGAAGGCCGACGGCTACCAGTACGACGACCTGTCCCCCGCCACGCTGAAGCTGTGGCGCAACGACGGGAAGCTCTTCGCGTACCCGTTCTCGACCTCGCCGTTCGGCGTGTTCGTCAACAACGACATGCTCAAGAAGGCCGGGCAGAAGACCCCGGCCGAGCTGATCGCGGCCGGGCAGTGGAACTGGGACACCGCGCTCGCCGCGGCCGGCGCCACCGCCGCGAAGTCGGGCAAGGCCGGGCTCGTGGTCCGCGACTTCGACTACAAGGGCTGGGACAACCTGGCCACGTTCTGGACCGGCTGGGGCGCCCAGGCGTGGAGCGAGGACGGCCGCAGCTGCGGGTTCAACAGCCCGGAGATGGTCGAGGCGATGACCACGCTGCACAAGGCGATCTTCACCGGCAAGGCGCTGCCCGGTCCGGGCACGACCGCCGACTTCTTCGCCGGTGACGCGGCCATGACCGTCACCCAGATCTCCCGCGCCTCGCTGCTGAAGGAGAACGGCTTCGACTGGGACCTGGTCCCGCTGCCGGCCGGTCCGAAGGGCCCGTACGCGGTGGTCGGCCAGGCCGGCATCGGCGTGATGAAGAAGAGCCCGCACGCCGAGCAGGCCGCCGACTTCCTGGCCTTCTTCACCAACCCCACCAACTCGGCGAAGCTGGCCCAGTTCTTCCCGCCGCCGCGGCAGTCCCAGCTGACCGCCGAGACGCTGGCGAAGACGAACCCGAAGCTCAAGCCGGAGCAGCTGCAGAAGGTCGTCATCGACGGCATCACCAACGGCACGGTCAAGCCCAGCCACTCCGGGCAGGCCGAGCTGAGCCAGCAGGTGCGCGCCGCGCTCGACCCGCTGTGGAAGGCGGACGCGGACGTCAAGGGCGTACTCGACGGCGTCTGCTCCAAGATCCAGCCGCTGCTGGCGAAGTAGGGCCGAGGATCATGACCCAGACGGACACCAGGGTGGGCCCGGCTGCTGCCGGGCCCACCCCGGGCCGGGCCCGGCCGTTCTGGACCACCCGCCGCCGGGACCAGCTCACCGGATACCTGTTCATCACCCCGCAGTTGCTCGGCAGCGTGGTCTTCGTGATCCTGCCGCTGGTCCTTGTGGTCTGGTACAGCCTGCACGAGTGGAACGTGCTGGCCGGCAGCTTCGACTACATCGGCACCGACAACTACGCCGCGCTGGCCGACGACCCCAACCTGGGCCCGGTGCTGCGGTCGACCGGCCTGTTCTCGGTCGGCCTGGTCGTGTTCAACCTCGGCCTGGCGTTGCTGCTGGCCGTCCTGCTCAACCAGAAGCTGCGCGGGACCATCGTGTTCCGCACCCTGTTCTTCTCCCCCGTGGTGGTCTCGCTCGTCGCGTGGACCATCGTCTGGGGCTTCCTGCTGCAGGACAACGGCGGCATCAACGGCCTGCTCGACACGATCGGCGTCGACGGCCCCAACTGGCTGCGCGGCGAGGGCACGGCGATGCTGTCGGTGATCGTCGTGCAGGTGTTCAAGAACGTCGGCCTGAACATGGTGCTGTTCCTGGCCGCCCTGCAGGG
Organism: Micromonospora sp. HB375; assembly: GCF_017872985.1. Classification (NCBI taxonomy): domain Bacteria; kingdom Bacillati; phylum Actinomycetota; class Actinomycetes; order Micromonosporales; family Micromonosporaceae; genus Micromonospora; species Micromonospora sp. HB375. The sequence continues at coordinate 4,823,317 of NZ_JAGGJO010000001.1, forward strand.
CGTGCCGGCCGAGCTGTACGAGGCCGCCGAGGTCGACGGCGCGAGCCGGCTGCGCCAGTTCTGGCGGATCACCGTGCCGCTGATCAGCCCGACGATCATGCTCACGTCGATCATCACGGTGGTCGGCTCGCTGCAGGTGTTCGCGCAGATCGCGGTGCTGACCCAGGGTGGACCCGGCACCTCGACCACGGTGCTCGTCTACTACCTCTACCAGCAGGCCTTCCAGTTCCATCACTTCGGCTACGGCGCCACGCTGTCGATCCTGCTGTTCGTCATCGTGCTCGCGCTGACGGTGCTGCAGTGGCAGATGCGCAAGAGGTGGGTCTTCCATGAATCGTGACCTGTCCCGGCGGACCAAGCTGGTGCTCTACGGGGTGCTGATGGTCCTGGCCGTCCCGTTCGTGTTCCCCACCTGGTGGATGGTCACCTCGTCGCTGAAGCCGGTGGCGGACATCTTCTCCTTCCCGCCGCAGCTGCTGCCGACCGATCCGCGGCTGGACGCGTACCAGCGGGTGTTCGAGCTGCAGCCGTTCGGGCAGCAGTACCTGAACAGCCTCTACATCGCGCTGCTGGTCACCGTCGGCACGCTCGCCGTGGCGTCGCTGGCCGGGTACGCGTTCGCGCGGATCCGGTTCCGGGGACAGAACGTGCTGTTCCTGGTCGTCCTCGCGGGCCTGCTCATCCCGAGCGAGGTGACGATCGTGCCGCTGTTCCAGATGTTCTTCAAGCTCGACCTGATCGACACCCACTGGCCGTTGATCCTGGTGCCGATCTTCGGGGCGCCGAGCGTGCTGGCCACGTTCATCATGCGGCAGTTCTTCATCAGCCTCCCCGGTGAGCTGGAGGAGGCGGCGCGGGTCGACGGGCTGGGACGCTTCGCCACGTTCTGGAAGATCGCGCTGCCGCTGTCCCGGCCCGCGCTCGGCGCGGTGGCCATCTTCACGTTCCTGCACAGCTGGAACCTGTACCTGGAACCGATCGTGTTCCTCTCCTCGCCGGACAAGTTCACCCTGCCGCAGGCGCTCACCCAGTTCGTCGACGCGTACGGCGGTCCGATGTGGGACGTCCAGCTCGCGGCGGCGTCGATGACCGCGCTGCCGGTGCTGGCGGTGTTCGTCATCGCGCAGAAGCAGTTCGTCGAGGGCCTCGCGCACACCGGTCTGAAGGGATGACCGAGCCGGTCGTCGGGATCGACATCGGCGGCACCAAGACCGCCGCCGCCCTCGTCGGTCCCGGTGCGCGGGTGCTCGACCGCCGCGAGGCGCCCACCCCCGCGCGCGGCGGGCCGGCCGCGGTGCTGGACACCGCCGCCGGCCTGGCCGCGGACCTGCTCGCCGCCGCCGGCCCCGGACCGGTCGGGGTGGGCACCGCGGGCACCGTCGACCCGGCGACCGGCGCCATCCGGTACGCCACCGACAGCCTGCCCGGGTGGGCCGGCACCCCGGTGGCCGACGAGCTGGCCGCGCGGCTGGGCCGGCCGGTGCGCGTTACCAACGACGTCGCCGCGGCGGCGCTGGGCGAGTGCTGGGCCGGAGCCGGACGGGGCCGGGGGCACGTGCTGCTGGCCGCCGTCGGCACCGGGCTGGGCGGCGCGATCGTCAACGACGGGCGGGGCGAGGGCGGCGCCCGGGGCGCGGCCGGCCAGCTCGGGCACCTGCCGGCACCGGGCGCGCACCGGCTGCGCTGCGGCTGCGGCCGGTACGGGCACCTGGAGGCGATCGCCTCCGGCACCGGCCTGGCCGCCGCGTATGCGCTCACCGGCGGTGACCCGGTCACCGGCCGGGAGGTGGCGCGGCGCGCGGCGGCCGGTGACGCGACCGCCCGGCAGGTCGTCGACCGGGCCGGCGCCGCGCTCGGCGCGGCCCTGGCCGGGCTGGTCGCCCTGCTCGACCCGGATGCGGTGGTGGTCGCCGGCGGCGCCGCCGCCACGCTGCTTCCCGCCGCCACGGCCGCCTACCGGGCGGAGCTACCCGGCGGCTGGGCGCACGTGCCGCTGCTTCCGGCGGCGCTGGGCGCCGACGCGGTGGTGGTCGGCGCCGCCCGGCTCGCCACCGCACCGATCCACCACGACGGAGGAACAAGCACGTGAGTGTCCTGGACGAACTCGCCGGCGGGCTGGTCGTGTCCTGCCAGCCCCTGCCCGACGACCCGGACGACCCGATGCGCGACCCGTACGTCCAGGCCCGCGTGGCGGCCGCCGTGGTCCGCGGCGGCGCGGTGGCGGTCCGGGTCAACGGCCCCGACGACGTGCGGGCCGTACGCGCCGCCGTCGACGTGCCGGTGATCGGGTTGTACAAGCACGGCACGCAGGGCGTGTTCATCACCCCGACCGCCGGGCACGCCCTCGAAGCGGCGCGGGCCGGGTCGCACGTCGTCGCGGTGGACGCCACCGACCGTCCCCGGCCCGACGGCCGGACCTTCGCCGACACCGTCCGCGCGGTCCACGAACAGAGCGACGCGCTGGTCCTGGCCGACGTCGCCACGGTGGCCGAGGGCGTCGCCGCCGTCGAGGCCGGCGCGGACGCGGTCGCCACCACGCTGTCCGGCTACACGCCGGCCGGCCCACCGATCGACGGGCCCGACCTCGGGCTCGTGGCGCGACTCGCCGCGCTGCTGCCCGTGCCGGTGATCGCCGAAGGGCGCTACCGGACCACGGAGCAGATCAGCCGGGCCTTCGAGGCGGGCGCCCACGCGGTGGTGATGGGCAACGCCGTCACCTCACCGCTGTGGATCACCCGCCGGCTGGTACCGGCCACCCCCCGGGCGGCGAGCGCGCCGGAGAAAAGGGAGCATCGATGAAGAGAAGAACCCTTCTTGCGGCCACCGGCGCGGCCGGCCTGGCCACCGTCGCCCTCGGCGGCCCCGCGTTCGCCCGGCCCGCCGGCCGGCGACCGAGCGTGGCGCTGGTGCCGCTGGACGACCGGCCGGTCAACACGTACTGCGCGGAGATGACCGGTGCGAGCGCCGACGCCGAGGTGCTGCTGCCGCCGCGGAACCTGCTGGGCCGTTTCTTCACCCCCGGTGACGGCGCCGGCATCGCCCGCTGGCTCGACGGCACCGACCGCGTCGACGGGTACGTGATCTCGGTGAGCATGCTGGCGTACGGGGGCCTGATCGCCTCGCGTACCGCCGCTCCGGCCCTGGCCGACGCGTTGCGCAACCTGGAGGCGATCCGGCGGCTGCGCGCACGCCGGTCCGACGCGGTGATCGAGGTGCACGACACGATCCAGCGGCTCGCCATCACCAGCACCGGCACCGACCTGGACAACTACCGTGACCTGCTGGTCCAGTGGGCAAAGCTGTACGACCAGGTGGTCAACCTGGGCCAGGAGGCGCTGCGGGGCCAGCTCGACGCCGTGCGGGCGCGCATCCCGGACGCCGTGGTCGAGGACTACCTGGCCGCGCGGGCACGCAACCACCAGGTCAACCGGCTGATGGTGGAGTGGGTCGCGGACGGGACGATCAGCCACCTGGTGCTCTCCGAGGACGACACCGCGCCGGTCGGCCTGGCCCGCGCCGAGCGGGTCGAGCTGGAGGCGCTGGTAGCGCGGCTCGGCGTCGGCGACCGGGTGGAGATCTTCCCCGGCGCCGACGAGGTCAACGCGCTGCTCGTCGCGCGCGTCGTCGCGGCCGGCGCCGCGCCCACCTACCGGGTGGAGTACGCCGGGGTGTCCGGCGAGGGCTGGACCGCCGCCCTGGAGGGCATCCCGTTCGCGGAGAACATCCGCCGGCACGTCACCTCGGTGGGCGGCCGGGTGGTCACCGGCGACGCGGACATCGTCCTCGCGGTGAACACCCCGTCGGCGGCGGCCGGGCAGCGGGCCGCCGACCTGGACGCGTTCGTCGGCCGCATCGGCGAACTGCTGGCCGCCGGCACCCAGGTGATCGTGGTGGACCCGCTGATCGTCAACAAGGGCGACCACGACCTGGTGTCCCGGATGGAGTCCCGGCTGGACCTGCCGGCGCTGCTGTCGTACTCGGGGTGGAACACTGGCGGCAACGCGCTCGGGCTGGCGCTCGCGCACGGCACCGCGCGGTGGGCGTACCTGCGTTCGTCCGGCAGCGGCTTCGGCGTGCCGGAGCTGCGCGGGCCGGCCCAGGCGCACGCCGAGTACCTGCTCTACCGGTTCGTCAAGGACGACCCGTGGAAGAACGTGGTGCAGGTCGAGGCGTACGCGCACGCCCGCGCGCAGGGCTGGGATCCGCTGGCGCTGACCGCCGAGCAGAAGCGCTACTTCGACGGCTGGGTACGCGACCGGCTGGTGCCGCTGACCGAGCGGTACTTCGCCGACCACTTCGCCGGGCACGAGCTGGTGCTCGGGGTACGCGGACGTAAGACCTTCACCGCGACGCTGGACCGGGTCACGGCGGTGCGGGTCGAGCTGCCGTGGGACCGGCTGTTCGAGGTCACGCTGGAGCCGAGCCTGCGGCTGCGCTGACCGGTGCGGGTGCGGTCCCCCGGGCCGCACCCGCCTCAGCGGGGCGTCAGCAGGCAGAACTCGGTGCCGTCCGGGTCGGCCAGCACCACGTCGCCGACGGTGTGCCGGCCCGTACCGGCCCGGGTCGCGCCGAGCGCCAGCAGCCGGTCGATCTCCGCGTCCCGGTCGCCGTCCGCGACCAGATCCAGGTGTACGCGGTCCCGCCCGCCGGCGTCCATCAGCGGCGGCCCGCTCCAGGTGACCTTCGCGCCCCCGCGCGGCGACTGGATCGCGGTCTCCTCGCCGTGGTCCCAGACCAGCGGCCAGCCCAGCGCCTCGGTCCAGAACAGGCCGGCCGCCCGGGTGCCGTCGCAGTTGACAGCGCCGACCGGGCCGCAGCCGGCGAGGAAGGTGTTGCCTGCCCCGATGACGCAGAACTCGTTGCCCTCCGGGTCGGCGAGCACCACATGGTCGTCGTCCGGCCCCTGGCCGATGTCGATGTGCCGCCCGCCCAGCGTCAGCGCCCGGTCGACGGTGTCCCGCTGGGCCTGCGGCGACGCGCTGGTCAGGTCGAAGTGGATCCGGTTCTGCACGGTCTTCGGCGCGTCGCTGGGCAGGAACCGGATGCGGACGTCGCTGTGGGCGTCGCCGCCGAGCGCCACGCCCTCGCGCGGGTCGTCGAGGATCTCCCGGCCGAGCACCCCGGACCAGAACCGCGCGAGCCGCCGCGGGTCGCCCGCGTCCATGCTGACCGCGTAGAGGTGAACCGCCATCCGTCGTCTCCGATCCCCCGCTGCCGACTGGCCGCAGCGTAGGACGGGCCGGGCCGGGCGCGCACCCGGATATCCGGCGGGCTACTTCGCCGGCAGCGTACGCGCGAAGCGGACCCCCCGGTCGACCCAGCGGGCCAGGTCGGCGTCGCGCTCGCAGGCGGCGGGCGACACGGTGACCCAGCCGCGCATCACCCAGCCCCGCATGACTGTCGCCTCGGCGCCGGGCTCGGCGAGCGCGCGCTCGGCCTCGGCCGGGTCGACCCGGACCATCAGGCCGCCCGCGCCGCGCACCACCACCGCCATGTTGCCGCGCAGCATCATCGCCAGGCCGCCGAACATGCGCCGCTCGGTGATGCCGGGCTCACCCCCGAGACGTTCGCGTACGCGGTTCGCCAGGTCCTCGTCGTAGGCCACGGTCCGATCCTGGCACCCGGGTCCGACAGGCGGGCGCGCCTCAGGCGCCGACGCGCTGTTCGGGGATGGACAGGCCGTACAGCGCCATCAGCTCCGGACTGTCGATCCGGCTGCCGTCGGCCACCGAGTCGCAGGCGATGTCGACGATCTGGTCCTTGTGCGCCAGCAGGTACGGCCGGGCGCCGACGTCGGCGCTGGCCAGCGTGGCGATGCCGGACCAGTGGCGGCGGCCGAACAGCATCGGGTAACCGCGCAGCCCGTCATAGGTGGCGCAGACCAGCACGTCCGGGTACGGCAGCGCGGTCACCCGGCGGACCGCCGCCGCGGTGAGCCCGGGCATGTCCACCGGCACCACGACGACGGCCTCGATGTCGTCGTCGGTGAGCGCGGCGAGCCCGGCCCGGATCGAGGAGCCCACGCCGGTGCCCCACGCGCGGTTGACCACGACCGTGGCGCCGGTCAGGTCGGTGGTCTGACGCACCTGCTCGGCCGCCGCGCCCAGGACGACCACGACCTGTGCGCAGCCCGCCTCGGCCATCGTGTCGATCATCTGGCTCACCAGCGGCTTCTCGCCCTGGTGCAGCAGCGCTTCGGGTCCGCCGATGCGGCGGCCGCCTCCGGCGGCGATGATCATTGCAGCGATCCGGTTCAGCTGTGCCCCCTCGATCAGGGGACGGACCGGGCACAGCCGCCCGGTCCGTCCCGTCGTACGCACACCGGGCCCAACGAGCACGACCGGATGCGGGTAGCGGGGCAAAACGGAAATTTGCGTGACTATGCCGCGTCTGCGTAGCAGTCGACAGTGGACGTGTCGAGCGGGAACCGGACCGGAGTGTCGCCGAACAGCAACCGCGTGGCCCGCGCGCCGGCCGCGGTGACCGCCTCCGCGACCGCCGCCGCCCGCCCGGCCGGGCAGTGCACCACCACCTCGTCGTGCTGGAAGAACACCAGCTCCGCCTCCGTGCCCGCCAGCTCGGTGCGCAGCGTCGCCAGCAGCGTGGAGGCCCACTCGGCGGCAGTCGCCTGGATGACGAAATTGCGGGTGAAACGACCACGCGACCGGGCCGCCCGGGCCGACGGGCTGTGCGGGTCGGCCTCGCCGTCGGGCAGCGCCTCGTCACCCTCGGCGAACCCCGCCGACCCCGGCGGGCAGGTACGCCCCAGCCAGGACCGGACCAGCCCACCCGCCTCACCGGTGCGCGCCGCCGCCTCCACGTAGCCGAACGCGGTCGGATAGTTCTTCCGCAGCACCGCCAGCGCCGGCACCGCCGCGCCGCCGGTCTGCCCGTACATCGCCCCGAGCAGGGCCACCTTGGCCTTCGCCCGGTCACCGGCGAACGCGTCCCGGGCCAGCGCGGCATACAGGTCACCGGCCCCACCCGCCGCGGCGAGCCGCTCGTCACCGGAGACCGCCGCGAGCACGCGCGGTTCGAGCTGGCCCGCGTCGGCGACCACGAACGTCCAGCCCGGGTCCGCCACCACTGCCTGCCGGATCACCTTCGGGATCTGCAACGCCCCACCGCCCCGGGTCGCCCACCGGCCGGAGACCACGCCGCCCGGCACGTACTCCGGGTGGAACCGGCCGCCGGCGACCCAGGCGTCGCGCCAGGCCCAGCCGTGCGCCGTCCAGATCCGGTACAGCTCCTTGTACTCCAGGACCAGCGGCGCCGCCGGATGCTCCACCCCGCGCAGCACCCAGGCCCGCGTGTTCGGCAGGTCCACGCCCGCGCGGGCGAACGCCCGCAACAGCTCCGCCGGCGAGTCGGCGTGCACCTGGCGTACGCCGAACGCGTCGGCGATCCGGGCCTGCAACTCGGCCAGCCGACGCGGCGGCCCGCCGACCGGTGACGCCTCACCGAGCAGGTCGGCCAGGATCGCGTCGTGCACGTCGACGCGCCACGGCAGACCGGCCGCGCCCATCTCGGCGGCCACCAGCGCGCCCGCCGACTCGGCGGCCACCAGCAGCCGGAACCGGCCGGGATGGGTGGTCGCGGCGATCCGGGCGAGCTGGTCGGCGTACACCCGGGTCAACGCCGTGACGCCCGGACCGGGCGGGCCCGACGGCGGCTCGAAGAGCGCGGCCTGGGCCTGGCCCGGCGGCTCGGGCGGGCGGGGCGCCGGGTCCGGCGGGACCGGCGCGCCGGTCAGCCGGGCCCAGGCGGCCGGCAGCGCGCGGGGCTCGCCCCAACGGCCGGCGTGCCCGAGCAGCAGCGCCTCGGTCAGCTCGACGTCGTGGCAGCGGTCGAGCCGGACCCCGGCGCGCAGCAGCGCCGGGTAGACGCCCGCCCAGGCGGCCCAGAGCCAGCGGGGGTGCCCGGCGGCCTCGCGGGCGGCCACCGCGGCGGCCAGGTCGGTGACCTCCTCGGCCGGGCCGGCCGGGGTGCCGTCGGCGTGCAGCGGTTGCAGCACGCCGCCGCCCCGCTCGTCCGCCACCACCGCCATCAGCACGGACGCATTCTGCCCCCTCCCCCCGACACGCTCCGCGTGTAAGGAAGGGCCCCCTCTTAACGCCTGCGGTAGAGGAAGGGCCCCTTCTTAACGCTGAGCGTTAAGAAGGGGCCCTTCCTTGCGTCCGGAGGGCTACTTGCCGACGCCGGCGGTGAGGCCGGACTGCACCTGGCGCTGGAAGACGATGTACACGATCAGCACCGGCAGCATCGCCATGGTGACACCGGCGAAGAGTCCGCTCCAGTCCGACTTGTAGCCCTGGTTGACCGACAGCTCGATCAGCCCCTGGGCGATCACCTGGTTCTTCGGCTCGCCGGAGACCGACTGCATGAGCAGCGTCGGCAGGTACCACTGGTTCCACTGGCCGAGCACGTTGAAGATGCCGATGCTGATCAGGCCCGGCTTGGCCATCGGCAGCATCACGCTGAAGAAGGTGCGGGTGTGCGACGCCCCGTCTACCTGGGCCGCCTCGGCGATCGAGTCGGGCAGCGTCCGGAAGAACGAGTGCATGAAGAAGATCGTGAACGACAGCGACCAGGCCACGTAGACCAGGATCAGCATGAGGTGCTTGTTCGGGCCGAGCAGCGGGAGGCTCACCCCGGTGTTGTAGACGCCCTTGAACAGCGGTACCGCGGCCAGGTAGATCGGCAGCGTCAGCCCGGACAGGAACATCCAGTAGATCAGCCGGTTGCCGCGGAACTCGTAGCGCGCCAGCGCGTACGCGGCCATCGAGCCGAGCAGCATCGTCAGCGTCACGCTGAACACGAGCACGAGCAGCGTGTTCAGGAAGAAGCTGTCGATCCCGGCGGTCCAGGCCCGGGCGAAGTTGTCCCACTGCAGCGCGTCGGGGATCAGCGACAGCGGTTCGCGGATCACCTCGGAGTCGGTCTTGAGCGCCGACATCACCACCCACAGCAGCGGGTAGACCACCATGATCGCCCAGACCGCGAGGAACAGGTGCGAGAAGCCGTTGAAGATCCGGCCGCCGAAGCCGTTGCCGACGTCCCGCCGGGCCGCGGGCGGGCGGGCCGGCGGCGCCGTGTCGGACCGGGCCGGACCGGAGGGGTGCGTCACCGTACTCATCGTCCAGACCTCCTCAGAACTCGATCCGCTCACGGCGGGTGATCCTCAGCTGGAGCGCGGCCAGCAGGATGGTGAAGATGGCCAGCGCGACGGCGATCGCGCAGGCGTAACCGAACTGGCCCTTCTGGAAGGCGTTGAACTGGATCACCGAGGCGAAGATCTCGCTGGCGTGGTTCGGTCCGCCCTGGCTCGGCGTCATGACGAAGACCAGCGCGTACATGTCCAGCGCGATGAAACCCAGATAGACCCAGGCGACCGAGATGCTGTCCCGCAGCAGCGGCAGCGTCACCTTGAAGAACGTGTGGAACCGGCCGGCGCCGTCGAGGATGGCGGCCTCGTAGATGTCCTTCGGGATCGACTGCATCGCGGCGGAGAACAGCACCATGTAGAAGCCGGCGCCGCTCCACACCGCGATGAACAGCAGCCACCAGAGCACCGCCGGCACGCCGAGGAACGGCTCCGGGTCGGCGGTGAAGGCGATCGGGTTGTCCGCGTCGACCAGCCCGATCTTGATGAGCAGGCCGTTGATCAGGCCCTGCCCGTCGGTGCGGTAGATCTGCTGCCACATGACGGCGATGACCACCAGCGACAGCACCTGCGGGAAGAAGAAGATGACCTTGTAGATCCCGGAGCCGAAGACTCCGCGGATGCCGGCCCTGTCCTCGCGTCCGCCCACGTTGAGCAGGAACGCGAGGAACAGGGCCAGCGCGATCGTGAACAGCGGCACGGTGACCAGGAAGAACACGTTGTGCCAGAACGCCTTCCGGATCAGCTCGTCGGAGAACAGCCGGACGTAGTTGTCCAGCCCGACGAAGCGCTGGGAATCGGAGTACCCGCCCCAGTCGGTCAGCGAGTATCCCGCCGCCTGGGCGAACGGCCACACCACGTAGAACAGGTACAGCGCGACGGGCAGGGCCAGGAAGCCCGTGACGAAACGCGCGACTCCGTGCCGCATTGGACTCACTTCCTCGCGGTGATCAGGCGGTGCGGGTCTGCTTCTTGATCGACGAGTCCTTGGCGACCTTGTCGGCGGCCGCCTGCATCTTGTCGACGAACTGCTGCGCGGTCAGGCGGCCGGCCATGAGCTCCTCGGAGAGGTTCTGGCTCTCCTTGTCCAGGTCGGCGTAGAAGTCCGGGAACTTCACCGAGATCAGGTCCGAGCTGCCGTTCTTCATCAGCGAGTTCGCCGACGCCAGCGCGGTGTCCTGGACGTTGTCGCCGGAGCCCTTGGTGGAGGCCAGCGACTTGGTCAGCTCGGCGAACTTCGCCGAGCCGGCCTTGGAGAGGATGGCCCGCAGGAACTCCTTCGCGGCCTCCTTGTTCGGCGCCTTGCTCGGCACCACGAAGCCCTCGCCGGAGGAGGCGAAGACGTCCTTGGCGGCCTTGTCCCCGCTCTTGCTCCAGTAGTCGGAGATGGTCATCTCGAAGCCCGGCGGGATGGTCGCGGCCATCTCGTTCTTCAGCCAGGTGCCGACCTGGATGAAGGCCGCCTTGCCGTCCAGGAACGCCTGCTGCGACTGGGTGTGGTCGAGCTTGCCCGGCAGCAGCAGCTTGTCCTTGACCAGCTTCTCCCACGGCTCCAGCGCCGCGACGATGCCGTCGGCCTTCCAGGCGCCGTCCTTCAGGTTGTCGATGTCGACGACGGCCTGCTTGCCGACCGCCTTCCAGATGCTGGCGAACAGCGCCCAGCGCGGGTAGTAGCCGTGCACCGCGTCGTGCACGTACGGCGCCATGCCCTTGGCCTTGATCTTCGGCGCGAGCGCGAAGAACTCGTCCCAGGTGGTCGGTGCCGTCCACCCCTCCTTCTTGAACAGGGCCGCGTTGTACCAGTTGCCCCAGACCGTGTACGCCACGTTGACGACGTAGAACTTGCCGTTCTGCGTACCGTCGGCGACCGTGCCGGGCAGCAGGCTGTCGGCGACGGTCCCCTCGCTGTCCCAGGCCGGCGCGGTGAGCAGGTCGTCCAGCGGCTCGATCGCGCCCTCGTTGATCAGCGTGCTGCGGTCCATCATGTCGGCGCCCGAGTTCATCACCAGGTCGCTCGGCTGCGTCGCCATCTTGGGCTGCTCTTCGGTCTTGATCTTCTGGGTGGAAGACATGTTGACCGTGATGTTCGGGTGCTTGGCGTTGAAGATGACCTTGTCTTCCTTGGCCCACTGGTCGCCCAGGCCGCCGTTGAAGACCACCACCTTGACCGCGCTGCCGTCCTTGACGCCGAACGGGTTGTCCTTGCTCTTGGCCGCGCCGCCGCCGTCGGACTTGCTCGGCTCGCTGCCGGCGCAGGCGCTGAGCAGACCGGCCGCCGGTACGGCCAGCAGACCGGCCGCCGCGGCACGCTGCAGCAGGGTCCGACGGCTGACGTCGCCGAACTTCTCGGGAGTAACCGACATCTTGTCTCTCCTTGTGGTGTCGGGTCAGGCGGTCCGCCGGAGGCGCCCGGCGTACCGCGACTCGAGGGCGAGGTTGTGCTCGTCCCCACCGGGGACGTTGGCGGAGAGGTAGACAGGGGGTACCTCTCCGGCCTGGTGGAACCGTCGTACGACCTCGGCGGTCAGCAGCTGCGCCAGCAGCGCCGCGGTGACCGAGGAGACCGCACAGACCGCGCCGCCGCCCTCGAGCGGCAGCAGTGCGTCGCCGTACGGCGCGCCGTTGTCCAGCACGACGTCGGCGAGGTCGGCGAGCCGGTGCCCGGACGGGTGCCGAGGAGCTACCCGGGCGGTGTGCTCGACCGAGGTGACAGCGATCAGCTGGTGGCCGCCGCGCTTGACGAGCGTCGCCAGCTCGACCACCGAGCCGTTGATGCCGGACTGCGAGGCGACCACGAACACGTCCTCCGGCTGCGGCGCCGCCAGCGCGTAGAGCTGGTGCGCCACGGCCGGGTCGCGTTCCAGTTTCGGATCGGCGAGCACGTCGCGGGGCGCGTCGCCGTGCAGCACGAGGTCGTGCAGGGAGAGCCGGTTGGCGGGGACCAGGCCGCCGGCCCGGGCGACCAGTTCGGCGGCGAACGCCTCGGAGTGACCGGCGCCGAACGCCTGGAGGACGCCGCCGGCGCGCAGGCCGGAGGCGATCAGGTCGGCCGCCCGGTCCACCGCGACCGCCTGGGTGTCGACCAGCCGGTCGAGCACCGGGCGGACCGCGTCGGCGTACCGCTGGGCACTGATCATGAGAGGGACCCCTTCGCGGCCTTGTGCCCGTCGACGGCCTGGGCGGTACGCCGGAAGGCCGCGTGGGCGCGGTCGTGGGTACGCTGCGCCACCGCGATGTAGAGCAGGTCGAGCACGACGAGCTGGGGATGCCGGGCGGAGAGCGCGTCCGGCCGGAACGTGGTCGCCTGACTGGCGGTGACCAGCACGATGTCGGCCAGCTCGGCCAGCGGCGAGCGGGGGAAGCCGGTCAGCGCGACTGTGGTCGCGCCGCGGCTGCCGGCCTCGGCGAGCAGCTCGATCGTCTCCCGGGTCTGCCCGGTGTGCGAGATGCCGAGCGCGACGTCCCCGGCGCCCAGCAGCGCGGCACTGGCCAGCCCCTCGTGCACGTCGTTCCAGGCCCACGCCGCGACCCCGATGCGGTGCAGGCTGAACTGCATCTCCTCGCCGACCAGCGCGCTGCCGCTGGCCCCGAAGATGTTCACCCGGCTGGCCCCGGCGATGGCGACCGCGGCCCGTTCCACCTCGGCCAGGTCCAGCAGCGCGGCGGTGTCGTGCATGGCCCGCGTGTCGGCGGCCATGATCTGGTCGAGCACCCGGGACAGCGGGTCGCCGGGCTGGATCTCGCGTCCGATGTCGACGGTCCAGCCGGCGGAGCGGGCCCGTCCGGTCTCGGCGGCGATGCCGAGCCGCAGGTCGGCGTACCCCTCGAAGCCCATCGCCCGGCAGAACCGGGTGATGGTCGCCGGTGACGTGCCGCTGCGCTCGGCCAGTTCGACGATGGTGGCCCGGGCCGCCGCCTCCGGGTCGCTGAGCACGTGCTCGGCGACCCGGCGCAGCGCGCCGGTCAACTCCCCCGCGCCGGCCCGGACCCGGGCCAGCACACCGTCGGCGCCCAGCCGGTCGGCCGGACCGGCATCGACCACCGCGGTCGCCGCGGAAGTCTCCACCTCGTGCTCGACCATCGGCGGGCGCCTTTCGGAAAAGAGTGTTAACTGTTAGTGGTAAAAGTTCTTACTGAAGGCCCCTCCGTGTCAAGGCCGTGGGCGAAGTTTTCAAACTGTTACCTGGCGCACGACCGCGATCTTGCGTCCGGCGACGCGGCCGACCAGCATGGGGACCATGTCGGACACCGTCGTGGTCGGCCTCGACGTCGGGGGTACGTCGACCCGCGCGGCAGCGCTCAGCCTCGACGGCGCCCGCCTGGGCGAAGGCCGGGCCGGCGGCGGCAACCCGACCAGTCACGGCGCCGACCGGGCCGCCGCCGAACTGCTCGCCGCCCTGCGCGCGGCGCTCGCCGGCATCGACCCGACCCGGGTACGCGCCGGCGTCATCGGCCTCGCCGGGGCCGGCCGCCTCCTGGCCGACCCGAACGGCCGCGACGCGTTCGACAGCGCCTGGGCCGAGGCGGGACTGCGCTGCCCGTACGCGGTGCACGGCGACGCGCTGGTCGCCTACGCCTCCGGCACCGCCGCCCCGGACGGCACGGTGCTCATCGCCGGCACCGGCGCGATCGCCGCCCAGGTACGCGACCTGCGGCTGGACCGTGTCGCCGACGGCCACGGCTGGCTGCTCGGCGACGCCGGCTCGGGGTTCTGGCTCGGCCGCGAGGCGGTCCGCCGGCTGCTGACCGGCCTGGACCGCGCACAAGCCCCCGGCGACCTGGGCCGACGGGTGCTGTCGGAACTGACCGGCGCGACCGCTGTGGACGACCGACCGCGCGCGACGGTCGACGCCGTGGTGCAGGCGGTGACCCGCCGACCGCCGGTGGAGCTGGCCCGGCTCGCGCCGCTCGTGGTGTCGTCGGCCCGCGACGGGGAGCCCACGGCGGTCGCGCTGATCGCCGAGGCCGCCGCGGCGCTGGCGCAGAGCGTGTCCCGGATCCGCCCGCCGGGAGCGGCCGACCCCGTGGTGCTCGGCGGCGGGCTGCTCACCGGCGACACCCCGCTGGCCGGCGCGGTACGCGCGGAGCTGGCCGGCCGCTGGCCGGACGCGCCGCTGCTCAGCGCCGGGGACGGGGCCGCCGCCGCGGCCTGGCTCGCCGCCCGGGACCTGCCCGAGGTGACCGACCCGGCGGCGCTGCACGCCCGCCTCGTGCCCCCACCCGCCTGACCCGCGCTGCGGCGGGTCAGGGCAGCGCGGCCAGCGCGGCGGCGAGGCGCGCCCAGACGTGGGTACGCCAGCCGCCGTCGAGCAGCGTGAAGGTACGCCGCTGAAGCGGATCGTCCGGATCGAACCCGGCGTGCTCCAGGAACAGCCGGGTGCCCCGCCCCTCGGGCACAAGCGTCCAGGTGACCACCGTGTCGAGCGTGCCGCCGCGCCAGGCCCACCGCATCCGGCGCGGCTCGTCCAGTTCCAGCACCTCGCAGTGGACCGTCCCGTCGAACCGCTGGCCGGGTCGCGCGTCGGTCCGGAACGTGAACCGGTGCCCGCGTACGGGCCGGAAGTCGTTCGGCATGAGCCAGCGTCCGATCAGATCGGAATCGGTCAGCGCGCGCCACACCTTGGCGGGCGGGTGCGGCAGGAACTGGTCCACCGCGATGCGGGTCGGCTCACTCATCCGGCATCGCGTCCAGCACGTCGCCCAGGCCGGCCAGCCGCTGCCGCCAGAACCGCTCGTACGGGGTGAGCCAGTCGGCCACCTCCCGCAGCGGCTCGGGGCGCAGCGCGTAGACCCGCTGCCGGCCGACGGGCCGCTCGGTCACCAGCCCGGCGTCCTTGAGCACCCGCAGGTGCTCCGACAGGCTGGGACGCCGCATCTCGAAGCGGTCGGCGAGCCGCTGCACCGGCTGCTCCCCCTCGTCGCGGAGCAGCCGCAGCACCTCCCGCCGGGTCGGGTTGGCCAGCGCCGCGAACACGTCCGGCTCAGACACGGGTCTCCTGCAGGACGAGCCCGTTGCCGTCCGGGTCGGCGAAGGTGACATAGCGCCCCCAGGGCACGACCTGGACGCTGTCCTCGGCGAACGCCACCCCCCGCTCGCGCAGCCGGGCCACGTCCGCGTCGAGGTCGTCGCTCTCCAGCACCAGCCCGCGCAGCGAGCCGGCCGGCATGCTGTCGAACCAGGTGACGAGCGTCAGCGTGGTCACCGCGCCCCGGGGCGCCACCTGGACCCAGCGGCCGTCCGGCATCGGGTTGTCCCGGACCAGGTCGAAGCCGAGTACGTCGACGTAGAAGTCGCGGGCCCGGTCCTGGTCGCCGACGGGGACGGAGACGATCTGCGCGTGAGTGACGGACATGCCCGCCAGCATAGGTAGGAGATTTCCTACCGGTCAAGCGGAACGAAGGCCGGCCGGGATCTTCCCCACTGCCCCGTTGCCTGTGGCAACCACCTCACTTGAGCTGCCCCGCGGTCAGTCCGGACTGGACCTGACGTTGGAACGCCACGTACACCACGAGCACCGGCAGCACCGCGATGGTCAGGCCGGCGAACAACTGGGCGTAGTCACCGGCGTAGCCCTGGCTGACCGCGAGCGAACTCAGGCCCTGGGCGAGCATCCGGTCCTGCCCGTCGCCGGGGATGAGCACCTGGGGCAGCAGGAACTGGTTCCAGTGGCTCAGGAAGTTGAAGATCCCGACACTGATCAGTCCCGGTCGCGCCATCGGCAGCATCACCCGGAAGAACAGCCGGAAGTGCCCGCACCCGTCGATCAGCGCGGCCTCCGCCACCGAGGTCGGCAGCGTCCGGAAGAACGCGGTCAGGAAGAACACCGTGAACGGCAGCGAGTACGCGGTGTAGACCAGGATCAGGCCGGGCCAGGTGCCGAGCAGGCCGACGCTGCGGACCACGAAGAACAGCGGCACCAGGGCCAGGAACACCGGGAACATCATGCCGCCGACGAACAGGTAGTAGACCACCTGCCGGCCGCGGAACTCGTAGCGCGCGAAGACGTACGCGGCGGTGGCGCCGAGCAGCATGGTCAGACTCAGCGAGCCGGATACCACCACCAGGCTGTTGAAGAAGAACCGGCCGATGTGCGCGGTGCTCCAGGCCCGCGCCCAGTTGTCGAAGCGCAGCGCCTCGGGCAGCCCCCACGGCTCGGCGATGATCTCGCCGTTGCTCTTCAGCGAGCTGAGCACCATCCAGGCCAGCGGCAGCACCGTCATGGCCGCCCAGAGCATGAGGAAGCCGTGCGAGAAGACGTTCGCCACGCCCAGCTCACGCCGGGGCGGACGGCCGGCCGGGGTCGCCGCGCGGGTCGCCTCGGCGCCCGGGGCGCCGGTGTCCACGGTGGTCACGAGTACTCGATCCGATCGCGCCGGGCGGTGCGCAGCGCCAGCACCGCCACCGAGAGGGTCAGGAAGAACATCGCCACACCGATCGCCGAGGCGTACCCGAACTTGTTCTCGCTGCCGAACGACGTGTCGTACATCCGCAGCCCGATCACGTCGGAGGAGAAGTTCGGCCCGCCGTTGGTCATGAGCTGGACCAGGATGAAGCCGTCCAGCGCCGCGATGGCCAGGTAGATCCAGGCGACCTGGATGGTGTCCCAGAGCAGCGGAATGGTGATCTTCCGCAGCATCGTGGTGCGGGACGCGCCGTCGAGCAGCACCGCCTCGTAGATGTCACGCGGGATGGCCTGCATGGCGGCGCCGAAGAGCACCACGTAGAAGCCGACGTTGCTCCACACCATCACCGCCAGCACGCACCAGAACGCGAAGCGCGGGTCGCCGAGCCAGGCCGGGGTGGCCAGCCCGACGGCGCGCAGGGCGCCGTTGAGCAGGCCACTCGTCGGACTGTAGATCTCCTTCCAGAGCAGCGCGATGATCACCACGGAGAGCACCTGCGGGAAGAAGTAGACGAGCCGGTAGACCGAGGTGCCCCGCACCCCGGTCACCCCGGCCCGGCCCCGGCGGCCGCCCATGGTGAGCATGCTGGCGAAGAACAGGCCCAGCCCGATCGTCACCACCGGCACCACGGCGAGCAGGATCGCGTTGTTCTTCAGGGCGTTCCACACGTACCCGTCGTTCAGCAGCGTGCGGAAGTTCGCCATGCCGACCGGGTCGGCCTGCGCGGAGTAGCCCATCCAGTCGGTGGTGGAGATCTGAAAAGCCTGGAGGTACGGCGAGAGCACGAAGATGCCGTACAGCGCCAGCGGGGGCAGCAGGAACGTGAGGATCAGGGGGAGGCGGCCCTGTCGCATCACGCCGACCGCTTGTACTTCTTGACCGAGCTGTCCCCGGCGATCGAGTCGGCGCCCCTCTGGCACTGGTCGAGGAACTCGGCCGGGCCGATCCGGCCGCTGAAGAACTCGCCGCAGGCCGCGTCGACGAGGTTGCGCTCCAGCTTGCGATAGTAGTTGTTGTAGACCCAGTTGAAGCCGTTGGACCCGGACGCGTCGAGCGCCTTGACCACGGTGCTGAGCCCGTACGGCAGGTCGACGCCCTCGGTGGCGCCGGCGACCACGGGCAGGCTGGCGACCTTCTTGGTGAAGTCCTGCGCGCCCTTGCGGGACAGCATGGTCCGGAAGTACTCCAGGCCACCGGCTACGTTCTTCGCCTTCGCCGGCACCATGAACGGCTCGCCCGCGGTGCCGCGGATCGCCTCGTACGGCAGCTTGTCGCCGCTGCCCAGGCTCGGCGTGGGCGCGACCGTCATGTTGAAGCCGGGCGGGGTGACGTCCTTCTGCTCGCTCTCCAGCCAGGAGCCGCAGGAGATGAACGCGGCCTTGCCCTGGCACCAGGCGGTCTGCGACTGCTTGTGGTCCAGGCCCGGGGAGCCGGCGAGGATGAACTTGTCCTTGACGATCTGGTGCCAGGCGTCGGCGGCGGTCTTCATCGCGTCCGACTTCCAGGCGTTCGGCTCCAGGTTGTCGATCGCCAGCGCCACGGACGGGCCGCCGAGCTTGATCGCGGTGGAGATCAGCGGCCAGCTCATGTAGCGGGGGTGCACACCGGCGTACGTCCAGGGGGCGATGCCGGCGGCCTTGATCCGGCGGCAGAGCGCGATGTGGTCGTCCCAGGTCTTGGCGTCCTCCCAGCCACGGTCGGCGAACAGCTTGGTGGAGTGCCAGATGCCGTACACCGTGTAGGTGTAGTTGAGGACCAGGAACCGGCCGTCGTAGGAGCCGACCTCCACGGTGCCGGGCAGCAGCGTGTCCTTGACCGTCTTGCCGGGCGTGTCGAGGCTGGGGGCGGCGAGCAGCTCGCCCAGGTCGGCGAGCGCGTTCTGGGAGACCAGGCCGTTGAAGTCGATCTGGCCGGCGCCGGAGTTGTTCACCACGTCGGGCGGGCTGCCGTCGACGAAGCGGGGCTGGAGCGTCTTGCTGATCTCCGCGGTGGCCGAGTGCTTGATCTCCGCCTTCGGGTACCGCTCCTTGTACATGGCCTCGTGGGCCTTGGCGTAGTCCTCCCCGAAGCCGCCGTTGAAGATCACCACCTCCAGCGGGGCGTCCTCGGCCACGCCGAGCGGGTTCTGCTCGCTCTTCGTGCCCTTGTACGCGCCGCCGTCGCCCTCGTCGCCGCCACCGGAGGTGGCGCAGCCGGCGAGCAGGCCGGCGGCAGGGGTGGCCAGCAGGCCGGCGGCGGCGCTGCGCCGAAGGATCTCACGCCTGTTCATCGCATCTCCTCGGTTCGGGTACGCCCGGTGAACGATCTGTCGCTTGTCTTCACATAAGGCATTTCCACTGAAGAATTTCTACGACAGTGCGACGGGGACCACAACCCCTCTCGACCGATCCGTTATCCGTACCGGTCGCGGCGCGCTGGCCTAGCCTGACTTCATGCGCCGCCTGCGGCAGCTCGCGCAACGCACGCCGCCGGGGCGGGAGCGCTACATCGACCTGCTCCGGGCGCTGGCCATCACCATGGTCGTGCTCGGCCACTGGGGCGTCACGGTGATCGGGTACGACAACGGCCGCCCCGCCGGCCACTCCGCGCTGGCGGACCTGCGCTGGGCCTGGCCGCTGACCTGGGTGGCCCAGGTGATGCCGGTGTTCTTCCTGGTCGGCGGCTACGCCAACGCCGCCTCGCTCACCTCACGCCGCCGCCGGGGCGGCTCGGCGACGGGCTGGCTGGTCGACCGCAGCGCCCGGCTGATCCGCCCCACCACCGTGTTGCTGCTGGTCCTGGCGGCGGGAGCGGGGTTCGCCACGCTGCGCGGCGCCGACGCGGCGCAGGTGCGCGAGGTGATCTGGTTCGCCACCATCCCGCTGTGGTTCCTGGTCGCCTACGTCGCGGTGGTGGCGCTGACCCCGCCGATGTACGCGCTGCACCGCCGGTTCGGGCTCGCCGTGCCGGTGGTGCTCGTGGCCCTGGTCGCGCTCGGCGACCTCGGCCGGCTCCTCGGCCCGGCCGTGCTCGCCGACGGCAACTACCTGCTGGGCTGGCTGGCCGTGCACCAGGTCGGGTTCGCCTGGTACGACGCCGCCCGGCCGGACACCCGCGCCGGACACGCCGCGCCGCGTGGCCTGTTCCGCCGCCGGCTGCCGCTGTCCGGCCGGGCCGGGGCGGTACTGCTCGGCGGCGGCCTGGTCGCGCTGGTTCTGCTCACGGTGGCCGGACCGTACCCGGTGGCGATGCTCCACGTCCCCGGCGAGCGGCTGGACAACGCGGCGCCGCCGAGCCTGGCGCTGATGGCCGCCGCGGCCGCCCAGCTCGGCCTGATCCTGCTGCTGCGACGCCCGGCCGGGCGCTGGCTGCGCCGGTCCGGCCCCTGGCAGGCGGTGCTCGCGGTCAACGCCGTGGTGCTCACCCTGTTCCTCTGGCACCTGACCGCCGCGGTGCTGCTGGTCGGCCTGCTGGACGCGCTCGGCGTGCTGCCCACTCCCCCGGTCGGCTCGGCGGCCTGGTGGGCGTGGCGCGTACCGTGGCTGCTCGCGCTGGCCGCGGTGCTGGCCGTGCTGGTCGCCGTCTTCGGCCCGGTCGAGGCCCGGACCCGCCGCCCGGCCGCGACCGGCCCGGCCGGCG
Source organism: Micromonospora sp. HB375 (assembly GCF_017872985.1). Lineage (NCBI taxonomy): Bacteria > Bacillati > Actinomycetota > Actinomycetes > Micromonosporales > Micromonosporaceae > Micromonospora > Micromonospora sp. HB375. The sequence goes on from NZ_JAGGJO010000001.1 coordinate 4,843,502, forward strand.
TCGGGAGGCGGCGGCTGCGCGCCGGGCTGGCCCTCGCCGGGTACGCGGGCGTGCTCGTCGGCCTGCTGCTGAACAGCCTCGTGCCCAAGGCGACACCCGAGCCGCTGGGTCTGCCCGCCCCGGCGCTGGTGGCGTACCTGGCCGGGGCGGGTCTGCTGCGGCTGCTCAGGTCCGGACGGGTGGTCCGGCGTCGGCCGGGTTGACGGTCACGCCTCGATCGAGGCGCGGATCGCGTCGACCAGGATCGCCAGCCCCTCCCGCGCCTCGTCCTCGGTGAGCGTCAGCGGCGGGCCCATCCGGATCACGTTGCCGTACAGGCCGCCCTTGCCGACCAGCAGGCCGCCGACCCGGCACGCCTCGAACACGCGGGTGGTCAGCGCCGCGTCCGGCTCGACGGTTCCCGGGTGGACGAACTCGACGGCGAGCATCAGGCCCTTGCCGCGTACCTCGGCGACCCGGTCCAGCCCGGCGGTGGCCGCGCGCAGGCCGTCGCCGAGGATCGCGCCGACCCGGGCGGCGTTGCCCTGGAGGTCGTGGTCGAGCAGGTAGTCGAGCACCGCGTTGCCGGCCGCGGTGGAGACCGGGTTGCCGCCGAACGTGGAGAAGCTGATCGCCGGCACCGACTCCAGCACCTCGGCCCGGCCGACCACCCCGGCGAGCGCGAAGCCGTTGCCGATGCCCTTGGCGAAGGTGAGCAGGTCCGGGGTCACGCCGTGCGCCTGGTAGCCCCAGAAGTGCTCGCCGGTACGGCCCCACCCGGTCTGCACCTCGTCGCTGATCAGCAGGATGCCGTGCTCGTCGAGCACCTTCTTCCAGGCGGCGAAGAGCCCGTCCGGGCCGTGCACGAAGCCGCCGACGCCCTGGACCGGCTCGGCGATCAGGCAGGCCACGTCGCCGGCGGTCTGGGTGGCGAGCACCTCGCGCAGGTCCTCGACCGCCGCGTCGACCCGGTCGGCGGCGTCGAGCCGGGCCAGCAGCCCGCGCAGCCGCTCCCCGGAGTGCAGCCAGGCCACCTGCAAGGGGTTCAGCGCGCTGGCCGACCAGCCGCGGTTGCCGGTGACGCCCATCGTCGCGTACGACCGGCCGTGGTAGCTGTTGCGCACCGCGAGGATCTGGTGCGAGCGCCGGTGGTTCGTGGCGACCAGCAGCGCGGCCTCGTTCGCCTCGGTGCCGGAGTTGGTGAAGAACACGCGGGCGTCCGGGATGCCGGAGAGCCGGGCGATCTTCTCGGCCAGCTCGACCTGCCGGCGGATCAGGTAGAGCGTGGAGGTGTGCACGAGCCCGGTCCGCAGCTGCCGCTCGACCGCCTCCCGGATCTCCGGGATGTCGTGGCCGACCATCGTGGTCAGCACGCCGCCGAAGAAGTCCAGATAGGTCCGGCCGGCCGCGTCGGTGACCCGGCGGCCGGACCCGGCGACGAGTTCCAGCGGTTCGGCGTAGTAGAGCGGCATCCAGGACGGGAGCACGGCGCGGTGCCGGGCCAGCAGGTCGTCGGAGGTCATCGGCGCACCCTTCAGCGGAGGTGGATCCCCGCACGTTCCCACCACGACCGGGGCCGGGACAACCGGCACTTCGCGGGCCGGCCCGGCGGTAGCATCCGGCGGGTGCGGACGGATCAGGTGACGTTGCCGGGCGGCGTGGCGGGGACGACGCGGGCGGACCTCCTGGCCGGGATCCGGTCCTGGGTGGAGTCCGCCCCGGTGCGGGATCTGGTGGCGCACTTCGGCGGCGACTGGCCCGACGGCGACCTCGCGGCGGTGCTGGCCGGCCTGGACGTGTTCTCCGCCCGCCGCTGGGACTTCCGGCAGGGACGGGAACGCCCGGACGCCCGGGAGCCGGCGTTCGACCCGGCCACCGCCGGGCTGGTGCTGCGCGCGGCCGCCACGCTGGGCCTGGTCCGCGCCGTCGCGCCGGCCCGATCCGGGTACGCGCACCTGCTGGTGCTCGGCGGGCTGGCGCACGCCTGCCTGCGGCGCACCGCGTACGCGGCGATGCTGGCCCGGACGGCGGCCGGGGTGACCGGCGAGGTGGCGGTGCTGGGCAGTTTCCGGCCGCTCTCGGCGGCCGAGTGCCGCACGCTCGACGCGGCCGGGGTGTCCGGCTGCGCCACCGAGGTCGACGTCCTCGACGCCGGGGTGCGGCTGGCGTTCGGGGTGGCCGAGCCGGACGACGAACGCGGCGAGCCCGCCGGTCATCCGCACCGGTCCTGGTCCTCGCGCACCTACCGGCCGGCCGGGCTACCCCCGGTACGGGTGCTCGCCGCGCCGTCGAGCGAGCCGGACCGGCGTCGCGCGCACACCGCCGACACGCAACGGTTCTGGGCCGAGCACGTGCGGCTGCGCGCGGGCGACGAGGTGCTGATGGTGACCGCACCGATCTACGTGCCGTTCCAGCACTGCGACGCGCTGCGGACGCTCGCCGTGCCGTACGGGTGCGGCATCGAGACGGTCGGCGTGGACCCGGCCGCCCGGGCCGCTGTCGACGTGCCGGAGCCGACCCTGACGCCGGGCCGCTACCTGCAGGAGATCCGGTCGGCGCTGCGGTCGATGCGCGCGCTGCACGCCACGTTGACGGCCGGCTGAACCGGCGTGCGGGCCGGCGCCCGGCGTACCGCCGCGCACCGGCCCGGGAGCGGGTGTCAGTTGACGTAGACCGCCGGGCTGCCGGTCTTGCTGGTGTCCTTCACCGGCGAGTACGAGGCGGTGAAGTACGCGGTGCCGAAGCACAGCGACGGGCCGGAGAACTTGGTCAGGGTCTGGTTGGTGAAGGTGATCGAGTTGGTGCCGTTGGACGCCGTACCGGTCAGCGTGTTCGTGCTGGTGCGGTAGACGCAGGTGATCGCGCCGAGCAGCGAGTTGAGCACGACGGTGCTCTGGATCGGCGCGGCCGCCGTGCCGGCGATGGTGACCACGCCGGCGCTGGTCACCGACGTGGTGTACGGCAGGTTGTTCACGGTGATGCTCTGCACGCCGGTGGTGCCGAAGACGTTCGTGGTGCAGCTGGAGAACGACTGCGCGGTCAGGCTCTCGGTCGCGGTGCCGGGGGCGGTCGGGTTGGTCAGCACCTTGGCGCTGAAGCTGGACGCGGCGCACTTGATGCCGGTGGTGCCGCTGGACGAGGAGTAGAACGTGGCGTTCGTGCCGCTGCGCAGGCTGGCCTGGATGACGTCGCCCACCGACACGGCGGTGCCGGCGACGGTCGGGTAGGTCAGCACGTTGCTGGCCAGCGAGGTGGTGGGTGCGGCGGTGGCGGGGGCGGCGCCGACCAGACCGGTCAGCAGCGCCAGGGCGGCGAGACCCGCGCCGATGCGTCCGTACCTGGGCATGGTTGTTCCTTCCGGCGGTGGGACAGGAAACGGTGCCGGCGGCGTCCGGGGTGGACGGAGCCGGTGGGTGCGGCGGCCGGGCCGCCGATGGTGGTGGTGCGCCGTTGCGGCCTCAGCGGGCCGGGCGGCGTGGCGCAGTGCGGCGACGCCGCGTCACCTCGGTCTTTCCGGCCTTGGGGGGACGGGTGCGCGCGGCGATAATGGCAGCCATCCGGCCCTCCTTCGACACGTACGGGGTGACCGACGAGGAGAGATCACCAGCGGTGACGGGGCGTGAACTGAGCGTGTCGAAAGTTATAAACCCCGGAGGGTCGTAAAGTCAACGCATCGAGAGAGGTCGACAGGTGACCATCCCGAGCCCGCCGTCACCGGCACCCGCACCCCTGCCGGGCGCCCGCCACGGCCGCGACCCGGACCGCGCCATCAAGCGCGGCCCGCGCCGGGTGCCGGCCGAGGAGGTGGCGGCGACCCAGCGCGACCGCCTCTTCGACGGGCTGGTCCGGGAGGTCGCCGCCCGGGGGTACGACAACGCCCGGGTCAGCGACATCTGCCACGCGGCCGGAGTCACCCGGCCCGCGTTCTACGCGCTGTTCAACGGCAAGCAGGACGCGTTCCTGGCCGCGTACCGGCACGGCATCGCCGTGGTGTCGCACCTGATGGAGGACGCCTACCGCGACGCCGGCCCGGCCTGGCCGGACGCGGCACGCGCGGCTCTGCGCACGCTGCTCGACGTGCTGGCGAGCGTGCCCGCGTTCGCCCGGATGGCACTCGTCGAGGTGGACGCGGCCGGCCCGGACGCGCGCCGGGAACGCGACGCGCTGCTGCGCAGCTTCCGCCGGTTCTTCGCCGGCACCGGTCCGGAGCCGGCGGAGGTCGATCGCGACGCGCTGGTGTCCACTGTGGTCGGCGGCATCCACGCCACCATCCGTGAGCGGGTGGCGCAGGGGCGGGCCGACGAGCTGCCGGCGCTGCTGCCGGTGCTCACGTACGCGGCCACCGCGCCGTTCCTCGGTCCCGAGGGCGCCCGGCGCGCCGCCCGGGCCGCCCGACCGGACGACGGACCGGCCGCCACGGCGCCGTGCGCGCCGCCCGCTCATCCCTGACCGATCAGAAACCGCAGCGGTTTTTCACTTTGGCCGCTTTTGGCAAATGCCGTCCAATGATCTGCTACAGGCAGTTGACCGGCCCTTTACTCAGCGGTAACTTCGGCCTGCGCCCACCCGGTGCGGACGCCCCGCGAATCCAATTCACATCGTCGCGGATGAATTGATCTCGAAAGGGAGCCAGCATGTCGGAGCAGATCGATCAACCGAGAAGCGGCGTACGCTGGCGCCGGTTCGCCGTCACGCTCGGCACCGTGACCGTCGGCGCGGCCGGCATGGTGATGCTCACCGCGCAGGGTGTCCTCGGCGCGCAGTTCGCCATCTCGGGCATGCCGTTCACCGTCACCGCCGACAAACTGGAGGGGACCGGGTTCGAGCAGTTCGCCACGCTCGACCAGATGATCCCGGACAGCCCCAACCAGGGCGACACCGGCGGGCAGGTGCTCGTGATCGTCTCGGCCATCGACAAGGCCGAACTGACGAACCTCTGCCAGAGCATCAACCTCGGCGGAACCAACCTGCGGATCACCGCCGGCAATTCCGGCAAGCCGGTGACCGCCCGCACGCTCGTGGTCGACGGCGACGAGATCGCCGGCAACGCCTCCTTCAAGAACATCGACGTCGGGCAGGACGCCAGCACCGTCGACAAGGTCCCCGGGGTCAAGGGCAACCCGGGCGTGTTCGCCCAGCAGGCCGACACGGTGACCATCACCAACCTGCGGCAGAACAACTACGCCACCACCGCCGCGATCTTCACGCTGCCCAACCTGCGCATGGGCTTCAGCTCCGACGGGTGCTGACATGAGCCCGGGACAGCACACGGCCGCCGGCGTCCGCGCACGCTGGCGGCGCTGGCGGCGCGCGCGACCGTTCACCGCCGGGCTGCTCATCGCGCTCGGCGGCGCGGAGATGCTGGTGACGCTGCGCGCGCCGCTCGGCGTCCTGCTGCACGTCGGGCCGCAGGGCCTGGCCGCGTACCTGGTCCCGGCGATCCTGGTGATCTGCGGCGTGCTGCTGATCACCACCCCGCAGCAACGGGTCTTCTACGCGGTGCTCTCCCTGGTGCTCGGGCTGGCCTCCTGGCTGACCTCGAACCTGGGCGGGTTCCTGGTCGGCATGCTGCTGGCGCTGGTGGGCGGGGCGCTCGCGTTCGCCTGGACCCCGGTCAAGCAGCGGCCGGCCCGCGCCGAGGCGACACCCGCCGCCGGCACGGCGGTCGCCGCCACCGCGCCCGGGCCGCGTGAACCGGTGGACAGCTCGGCGCCCACCGAGTCGCTCGACGCGCTCCTGTCGGCCGAACCGGGGCCGTCGCGGGACGCCCGGGCGGAACGCGGCTGACTCAGCGGGCGGTGTCCGCCACCGCCTGCGCGAACACCTCGGAGCGGTGCTCGAAGTTGCGGAACCGGCCGTAGCTCGGCGCGGCCGGGGACAGCAGCACCACCCCGCCGGCCGGGGTGAGCTTGCGGGACAGCCCGACGGCGGCGACCAGGTCGTCGGCCAGCTCGGTACGCACCGACGGCAGCCCGGACAGCGCCTCCACGATGCGGGGGCCGCTGTCCGGCACGCCGATCACGGTGATCTCCCGGTCGGCCAGGTGCGCGCGCAGCGGGCTGTAGTCCAGCCCCCGGTCGGCGCCGCCGACGATCACCGTCAACGGCCGCCCCTCGTACGCGTCGATCGCGTGCATGGCCGCGTACGGGCTGGTGGCGAGCGTGTCGTCGACGAACGTCAGCCCGGACGGGTCGGCGATCTCGGTGAGCCGGTGCGCCAGGCCCTGGAACTCGGCGACCGCGACGGCGAGGCTGTCCTTGCGCGCCACCACGTCGACGCCGAGCGCGTCCAGCACGGCGAGCGCGACGCAGAGGTTGCCCTCGTTGTGCCGCCCGACCAGCGGCAGCACCGCGCGCGGGAACAGCGGCGTGTCCCGCAGGTGGAACCACTGCGTGCCGTCCGGGCCGGAGGCCACGTGCGTGGTGTCCGGTGAGCCGGCCCGGATCGCGGCCCGGTCGCCCAGCTCCGCGGCCAGGCGCGGGTCGGCGCCGTTGACCACCACGGCGTGCGGGCCGTGCGCGACCAGGTTCAGCTTGTCCCGGTAGTACTCCCGCTCACCGCCGTGGGCGTCCAGGTGCTCGGGGAACAGCGCTGTCACCACCGCCACCCGGGGCGAGTCGGTCAGGTCGGCGCACTGGTAGCTGGACAGCTCCAGCACGTACAGCTCCGCCTCCGGCAGGTCCAGCAGCGGCACCCCGATGTTGCCGCCGAACACGTTCGGCCGGTCCATCGCGGTGAGCAGATGGCTGATCAGGCTGGACGTGGTGCTCTTGCCCTTGCTGCCGGTCACCCCGACGGTCCGGTCCGCGTGGTCGGCCATCCACAGCGCGCTGCCCTGCGTGACGGGCACGGACCGGCGGCGCAGCTCCACCATCCACGGGTGCGTGTTCGGCACGCCCGGCGAGCGGACCACCACGTCCGCGGCGGCCAGCCGGTCGAAGCCCGCCTCGCCGGTCACCAGCGGCGCCGCGTCGGCCAGCGGACCCTCCCAGGGCAGCGTGAGGAAGTTGGCGCTGTCGTCGACGACGACCAGGCCGGCCGGCCCGTGCGCGGCGATCGCGGTCACCGCGGCCCGGCCCTCGCGGCCGGCGCCCCAGACGGCGACATGACGTCCGCGCAGATCAGACAGGCGCACGGGCTCTCCTCGGACTCGGTCGGTGCACGGCGGTGGGGGTCGGCCCAGCCGGACACGGGCGGACGAACCAGGGCCTAGTATGGCGTGTGCCCAACGAGCAGCTGCGGCGGATGGACGCCTTCACCTTCCCGTCCTACTCGATCGACTTCGCCACCGGCGAGGTCCTGTTCGACTACGCCCTGACCGGTCCCGACGGCGAGCAGCGATTCACCGAGGTGATCACGCTCCCGCTGCCGGCCGAGCCGGTCTCCGACACCACAGCGGCCACCCTGGCGCGGGTCCTGGAGCTGCTGCACGTGGTCGCCGGCGTCAGCTACTACAAGGCCGCCGCGCCACCCCGGCTGGTGCTGCCCGCGCCGCTGGGCGCCGCCGCCGTCGAGCTGGTCACCGCCGTCTACACCAAGGGCCTCGCCGAGTACGCGTACCGCAACGAGCTGCCGCACGTGCTGGAGCTGCGTCCCGAGGTGCCCGCCGGGACGGTGGATCCGGCGCCGGCGCTGGACAACTCCGACCGGCGGCCGCTGTCGGCGGTGGGCGGCGGCAAGGACTCCATCGTCACGCTGGAGGCGCTGCGCCGCGCCGGCCTCGACCCGGTGCCCTTCTCGGTCAACCCGAACCACGTGATCGTGGCGGTGAACGAGGCGTCGGACCTGGTGCCGCTGGCCGCCCGGCGGCGGCTGGACCCGGTGCTGTTCGAGCTGAACGCGGCCGGCGCGCGCAACGGGCACATCCCGGTCACCGCGATCAACTCGCTGATCGCCGTGGCCACCGCCGTCCTGCACGGGCTCGGCCCGGTGGTGATGTCGAACGAGCGCTCGGCGTCCGACCCGAACCTGATCTGGAACGGCCACGAGATCAACCACCAGTGGTCCAAGGGCGTCGAGGCGGAAGGGCTGCTGCGCGCGGCGCTGGCCGAGCATGCCGGGCTCACCGAGCCGTACTTCTCGCTGCTGCGTTCCCTCTCCGAGCTGCACATCGCCCGGCTGTTCGCCGAGATCGACCGGTACGACGCGGTGGTGACCAGCTGCAACGCCGCGTTCAAGCTGCGCGACGCGAGCGAGCGCTGGTGCCGCGACTGCCCGAAGTGCCGCTTCGTGTTCCTCGCCATGGCCCCGTTCATGCCCCGGGAGCGGCTGACCGGCATCTTCGGCGGCGACCTGCTGGCCGACGAGTCCCAGGTGCCCGGCTACCGGGAACTGCTCGGCGTCGACGGGCACAAGCCGTTCGAGTGCGTCGGCGAGGTGGAGGAGTCGGTGGTCGCGCTGAGCCTGCTCGCCCAGCAGGACCAGTGGCGCGACGCCCCTGTGGTACGCGCCCTGGTCGCGGCCCTGCCCGACACCGCCTGGCAGGCGGCCGCCACTTCCGACGTGTTCACCCCCGCCGGCCCGAACTTCGTCCCGCCCCCCTACGCCAAAACCCTGACCGCCCTAACCTGACCCACCCCACCCCACCCCACCCCCGCCCCGCCGCCCGCCCCGCCCCCCGCCGCGTTGATCATGAAGTTAGCGGGGCGAATCCGGGCAAAACACCGGCCTAACCTCATGATCACCGCCTCGGCCCATCGATCTTGGAGTTGTGGCGGCGCGCATAAGCCGCGGTTTTGGGCATCTCGGGCGCCACAAGTCCAAGATCGGCGGGGTCGGCGGGACCGGCGTGACGGCCCGGGGGTGGGTCAGGGGGTTCGGATGGCGTCGAGGGCCAGCAGGGCCACGTGCAGGGACAGGCACCTGTCGACCGAGTCCAGGTCGGCGTCGAGGATGCGGCCGATCCGGGCCAGCCGCTCGTAGAACGCCGGCCGGGAAAGGTGCGCCGCGGCAGCGCCCGCCGACTTGTTCCGCCCCTGCTCCAGGTACGCGCGCAGCGTGCCGAGCAACTGCTCACGCGGGTGCTGGGCGTCGTACGCGAGCAGTGCCCCGAGTTCGCGCTCGACGAACGTCTGCAGCCGGGGCTCGTCGCGCAGCAGGTGCAGCAGACCGGCCAACCCGACGTGCGGCAGCCGGTAGCAGGGCAGGTCTCGGGGGTCCCGCCGCGCCGCCTCGGCGATCTGACGCGCCTCGACGAGTGAGCGGCGGGCCTCGCGCAGACTGCCCACGCCCGAACCGGCCGCCACCACGGTACGGGTGGCCGGAGGGCGGGACGGGGCGGCGTCGAGGCGTACCCGGCGCAACGCCGTGGCGAACGCGGCGAGTGCCTTCTCCTCGTCGGCCGCGTCGGGCAGGGCCAGCAGCGCCCCCACCGCATGGTCGTCGACGGCGCTGGTCAGGGCGGTGAGTTTGGCGTCCCGCACGGCCTGGCCGACCGCCTCGGCGAGGTCGCGCAGGCGGGCCGGACCGGCCTCGGGGTCGGCGTCGGCGCCCGGGCCGGCGGCCGGCTCGTCGCCACGGTGCCGGACCACCACGCCGACCAGGTGCCGTCGGTCCAGGACGACGCCGAGCGCCTTGGCGCGCAGCGCCACCTCGTCCACCGGGCGGGAGTGGTCGATGAGCGCGGTCAGCAGCGTACGGTGGATCTGCCGTTCCAGGCCCTCGGCGTCGCGCCGGATCAGCCGCCCCAGGGCCAGCGTGGAGGCGGCCCGCTCGATCAGGATGGTCAGCCGGGTCGGCGGGGTGGACTCGGCGACGGGCCAGCGCAGCAGCAGCCGTCCCCAGTCCTGCCCGCGCGCCCCGACGGTGGTGACGAGCCAGCCGCTGCCCGGGTCGTACGCGGTGCGCCCGGCCGGGCGGATCTGCCGGGAGTGCTGTTCCCAGCCGTCCAGCAGCAGTTCCGCGTTCTCCCCCGCCGGGTCGTACGCGAGCACCTGCCGGGACAGGTTCTCCAGCACCATCGGGCAGCCGGCCAGTTCGGCGGCCTGCCGCAGCACCTCGGCCGGTTCGGCGCCCTCCACCGACAGGTCGGTGAACCGCTGGTGGATCTCCTCGGTGGCGCGCAGCTCGGTGAGCTGGGCGTCCACGATCAGCCCGTGCACCGCCTCGGTGATCCGGACGAACGGGGTGCCCCGGCGCAGCTCGACCAGGGGCAGGCCGCGGCGTTCGGCGGCGGCGGCCATCACCCGGGGCACTCCGGTGAGGTACCGGCGGCCCAGCTCGACCACCAGTCCGGAGGCGCCGACGTCGGCCAGGGTGCCGATGAACTCGCGCAGCCCGGCGTCGTCGGCCGGCAGCCCGATCCCGGTGGTCAGGACCAGTTCCCCGCCGCCGAGCAGGGTGGCGATGTCGGGCACCTCGGCGATGTGCACCCACCGCACCGGCCGGTCCAGCCCGGCGTTCCCGGCGACCAGGCGCGGCGCACCGTGGCGCATCGGCACCAGGTCCAGGACCTCACGCACGGTAGGGAACACGGGCGACACGCTACCCTGCGTCACCGTCGTTGCCGAGGGCCGCACCGGCCGGGCTGCGGGATCAGTCGACGCCGAACTCCATGGCGGCCCGGTCGAGCGCCTCGTCCTCGGCGGTGGGCACGCCCCGGGACGCGATGGCCTCGGCGCCGCCCTGCGGCATGGCGCCGATCAGCCCGGTCGAAGCGGCCTGGGCGGCGCCCACGACCCGCTGCGGGTTCCCGCCGCCGACCATGCCGACGGAGGCGTACTGCTCCAGCTTGGCGCGAGAGTCGGCGATGTCGAGGTTGCGCATGGTGAGCTGGCCGATCCGGTCGGCCGGGCCGAACGCCGAGTCCTGGGTGCGCTCCATCGACAGCTTGTCCGGGTGGTAGCTGAACGCCGGGCCGGTGGTGTCGAGGATCGAGTAGTCCTCGCCCCGGCGCAGCCGCAGCGTGACCTCGCCGGTGACCGCCGTGCCGACCCAGCGCTGCAGCGACTCGCGCAGCATCAGCGCCTGCGGGTCCAGCCAGCGGCCCTCGTACATGAGGCGGCCGAGGCGGCGGCCCTCGTTGTGGTAGTTGGCGAGCGTGTCCTCGTTGTGGATGGCGTTGACGAGCCGCTCGTACGCGGCGTGCAGCAGCGCCATGCCGGGGGCCTCGTAGATGCCCCGGCTCTTGGCCTCGATGATCCGGTTCTCGATCTGGTCGGACATGCCCAGGCCGTGCCGGCCGCCGATGGCGTTGGCCTCCAGCACCAGGTCGACGGCGCTGCCGAACTCCTTGCCGTTGATCGTCACCGGGCGGCCCTGGTCGAAGCCGATGGTGACGTCCTCGGTGGGGATCTCCACGGACGGGTCCCAGAACTTCACGCCCATGATCGGCTCGACCGTCTCGATGCCGGTGTCCAGGTGTTCGAGCGTCTTGGCCTCGTGGGTGGCGCCCCAGATGTTGGCGTCGGTGGAGTACGCCTTCTCGGTGCTGTCCCGGTAGGGCAGGCCGCGCTCCAGCAGCCACTCCGACATCTCGGTGCGGCCGCCCAGCTCGGTGACGAAGTCGGTGTCCAGCCACGGCTTGTAGATCCGCAGCTGCGGGTTGGCCAGCAGGCCGTACCGGTAGAACCGCTCGATGTCGTTGCCCTTGAACGTCGAGCCGTCGCCCCAGATCTGCACGTCGTCGGCGATCATCGCGCGCACCAGCAGCGTGCCGGTCACGGCCCGGCCCAGCGGCGTGGTGTTGAAGTAGGCCCGCCCGCCGGAGCGGATGTGGAAGGCGCCGCAGGTCAGCGCCGCCAGCCCTTCCTCGACCAGGGCGGCGCGGCAGTCGACGAGGCGGGCGACCTCGGCGCCGTAGGTGTGGGCGCGGCCGGGCACCGAGGCGATGTCGGGCTCGTCGTACTGGCCGATGTCGGCGGTGTAGGCGCACGGGATGGCGCCCTTGTCGCGCATCCACGCGACCGCGACCGAGGTGTCGAGGCCGCCGGAGAAGGCGATGCCGACACGTTCGCCGATGGGCAGGGAGGTGAGAACCTTGGACACAAGGAAGATTATGCACGCCGTCGCATGGTCATGCAAGCCGGTCGTCAGAGCGGGTCGTCCCGCCCCAGCTCCCAGAACGCCACCGCCGCCGCGGCGGCCACGTTCAGCGAGTCCACACCGCGCCGCATCGGGATCACCACCCGCACGTCGCTGGCGGCCTGCGCCGCCGCGGTCAGTCCCGGCCCCTCCGCCCCGAGCAGCAACGCCGCCCGCTCGCGCTGCGCCGGGGTCAGCCGCTGCATCGGTACGGCATCAGGCGCGGGCGTCATCGCGAGCACGGTGAACCCGGCCGCGCGGACCTGGTCCAGCCCGCCGGGCCAGCGCTCGAGCTTCGCGTACGGCACCGCGAACACCTCGCCCATGCTGACCCGTACGCTGCGCCGGTAGAGCGGATCGGCGCAGGTCGGCGACAGCAGCACCGCGTCGACACCGAGCGCTGCGGCGCCCCGGAAGATCGCGCCCAGGTTCGTGTGGTTGTTGACGTCCTCCAGGATCACCACCCGCCGGGCGGCGGCCAGCACCTCGTCGGCCGAGCGCAGCGGCTTGCGGTGGAACGACGCGAGCACGCCCCGGTGCACGTGGAAGCCGGTGGCGCGCTGGAGCACGTCCGGCGTGGCCGCGTACACCGGTGCGTCACCGGTGTCCAGATCGGCGAGCTGGTCCACGCGCTTGGCGTCGACCAGGTACGACCGGGCCGGGTAGCCGGCCCGCAGCGCCCGCCGCAGCACCAGCTCCCCCTCGGCGATGAACAGCCCGTGCGGCGGTTCCCAGCGGGTACGCAGCTCCACGTCGGTGAGCGCGCGGTAGTCGGCGATCCGGTCGTCGTCGGGGTCGGTGATCTCGTGGACGGGCACCACGCGATTCTGCCCGGCCCGCCGGGGGCGCCCCGGCACGGGCCGGGTTTCCGCCGCCCCGGGCGGGGAACGGAGCCCGAAGGCCGACGCGACGGAGGGACCACGATGGGCGCGGATCACGACGGCAACCTCCCCCGCGACGCCACAGTCGCCGACTACCTGGTGGCCCGGCTCGCCGAGTGGGGCGTACATCGCTACTACGGCTACCCGGGCGACGGGATCAACGGCATGACCTCGGCGCTGCAACGCGCCGAGGGACGCGCCCGGTTCATCCAGGTCCGGCACGAGGAGACCGCCGGTTTCGCGGCCGGCGCGCACGTCAAGTACGGCGGCGGCCCGCTCGGCTGCGTGGTGGTGACAAGCGGCCCGGGCGCGATCCACGCCCTCAACGGCCTCTACGACGCCAAGCTCGACCACCAGCCGGTGGTGGCGCTGCTCGGGCACACCGCGCTGCCCGCCGAGGGCGGCGGCTACTACCAGGAGGTGGACCTGCTCTCGCTCTACAAGGACGTGGCGTCGGCCTTCCTGGCCCAGCTCGACGATCCGTCGCAGGCCCGGCACCTGGTGGACCGGGCCTGCCGCACCGCGCTCGCCCGGCGTACCGTGACCGCCCTGGTCCTTCCCTCCGACGTGCAGGACCTGCCGGCGGTGCCGCACCCGCCGCACGCGCACGGCTACTACCACACCAGCGCGGTGCCGAGCAGCGAGCCGACAGTGCCGCCGGAGGCCGACGTGCGCCGCGCGGCCGAGGTGCTGCGCGGCGGCCAGCGGGTGGCGATGCTGGTCGGGCAGGGCGCGCTCGGCGCCGAGGACGAGGTACGCCGGATCGCCGACCGGCTCGGCGCCGGCGTCGCCACCGCGCTGCTCGGCTTCACCGCCGTCGACCACCGGCAGCCCTGGGTGACCGGCGCGATCGGCCTGCTCGGCAGCCGCCCCAGCTGGCAACTCATGCGCGAGTGCGACCGGCTGCTGATCGTCGGCAGCCAGATGCCGTACTCGGAGTTCTACCCGCCGGAGGGGCAGGCCCGGGCGGTGCAGATCGACATCGACGGCAGCCGGATGGGGCTGCGCTACCCGACCGAGGTGAACCTGACCGGCGACGCCGGACCGACGCTGCGCGCCCTGCTCCGGGAGCTGGGCCCGGGGCCGGGCCCGACCGCCTGGCGGGCCACCATCGCCGACGCCACCGGCAAGTGGCGGGCCGCGCAGCGCGAGGTCGCCGCGCAGCCGGCCGACCCGGTGAACCCGCAGTCGCTGTTCACCTCGCTCGACGACGCGCTGCCGGACGACGCCGTGCTCGCCGTGGACTGCGGCACCGCCACCGCCTGGTACGCCCGGCACGTGCGCGTGCGCCCCGGCATGCTGGCGAGCCTCTCCGGCACGCTGCTGTCCATGGGCGGCGGCATGCCGTACGCGCTGGCGGCGAAGTTCGCCCACCCGGACCGCCCGGTGATCGCGCTGCTCGGCGACGGCGCGATGCAGATGAACGGCGTCAACGAGCTGATCACTGTGGCGAAGTACTGGCGGGAGTGGGCCGACCCCCGGTTCGTGGTGCTCGTGCTCAACAACCGTGACCTCGCGTTCGTCAGCTGGGAGCAGCGGTCCAGCGAGGGCACGCCGATGTTCCCGGACAGCCAGGACCTGCCGGACGTGGCGTACCACAAATGGGCGGAGGTGCTGGGCCTCGGCGGTGAGCTGGTCGACTCCCCCGACCGGGTGGACGGCCTGTGGCAGCGGGTGCTCGACGCGGACCGGCCGGTGGTGGTCAACGCGGTGGTGGACCCGGCCGAGCTGATGCTGCCGCCGCACTTCACCGCCGAGCAGGCCCGCAAGACCGCCACGGCGGTGCTGCGCGGGGACAGCGACCGGGCCGGCATCGTGCGCCGCGGCGTACCGGCCGCGCTCGCCACGTACCGGCCCCGCCGCCGGGGCCGCTGAGGCGTCAGGCCCGCGCGTAGCGCAGCAGCACCGACCGCCCGTCGAACTGACGCGTCTCGACCAGCCGCAGGTGCTGGCGGGCCAGGTCGGGCAGCACCTGCCGTCCGCCGCCGAGCACCACCGGGTGCACGATCACCTCGTAGGTGTCGACGAGCCCCAGCGCGGCCAGCGCCGTCGCCGCGCCGGTGCCGCCGGTGACCAGCAGGTCGCCGGGGAACCGCTCGCGGACCTCGGCGAACTCCTTCGCCAGGTCGCCGCCGCCGACCACCACGGCGCCGTAAGGAGCCTCGGCGAGCGTGCGGGAGACCACGATCTTCGGGGTACGCCGCCAGATCGGCGCGAACGCCAGGTCGTGCGGGTGGTCGGAGATCGACTCGACCTGCGGCCAGTAGGCGGCCATCATCTCCCACACCCGCCGCCCGTAGACGAAGGCGGAGGCCCGCTCGGCCAGGTCGATCGAGTACGCCGACAGCTCCTCCCCCATCTCCGGCCAGTCGAACTCGCCGTTCGGCCCCTCGATGAAGCCGTCGACGGACGTGTGCACCCCGTAGCTGACAGTGCCCATGATGTGTTCCTCCGCGTTGCGGCGCGTCCCGGTCGGGTGCGCTCGCCGGTGGGTCGGAGCCGTCCGCCCGGATCCGACAACCCGGCCCCGACGACTCCCGGCCAGGCTACGGTCCGGCCAGCCGCCGCTCGATCTCGTCCGCCGTGGCGGTGGCCCCGATCCGGGCGGCCACCTCGTGGGCGCGTCGCCAGACGTCCCGGGCCGCCTCGGCCCCGGTCAGCCGCTCCACCGCCCGAGCCAGGTCCATCAGGGCCTCCAGCTGCAGCGGCGGGCTGGCCGTCAGGTCGTCGGCCGCCTGTTCGAGCAGGACCCGCGCCCGCGCCGGGTCGCCCGACATCAGGCTGATCCGTCCCTGCGCGTACCGGGCGTAGGCCAGGTAGGCGGCGACCCGCATCTCGCGGGCCTGCTCCAGGGCGGTGTCGGCGTATCCGGCCGCCTCGCCCAGCCGGCCGTGCCCCGCGAGCATCGCGGCGACCTCGCTGAGCAGCGCCACCTCACCGAGCCGGTCACCGTGCCGCCGGACCAGTTCCAGGGCCTCCAGGTACGCCGCCCGGGCCTCGTCCACCGCGCCACGGTGGTCGTGCCAGCGGCCCGACGCGCGCAGTCCGAACGCGAGCGGCCGGGGCGTGCCGGCGGCCCGCAGCAGCGCGACGGCCCGGGCGAGCGTCTCCCCGGCTGCCGGGTCGCCTTCCTGGAACTGGAGGACGCCCAGCCGGGCGAGTTTCGGTCCGGCGGCCACCTCGTCGCCGGCCTCCTGGTACAGCTCGATGGAGCGGACCAGGCTGGCGCGTGCCGCCGGACGGTCGCCCAGCCCTTCGTACACCTGGTTCTCGACGCCGGCGATGTCGGCCCGCAGCCAGGGCTGGGCGAGCGGCTCGGCCGCCGCCGCGGCGGCCCGCGCGTAGCCGAGCGCGGCCTCCAGGTCACTGCGTAGCAGGGCCGCGAACGCCACGCAGAGCCGGAGCCGGGCGATCCCCTCCGGGTGCCGCCGGCGCTCGGCGGCCGCCAGCCCGATCTCGGTGACCCGGGTCAGGTCGTCCACCCGGGCGTCGACGAACAGGTAGTAGTCGCAGTGCCAGGCCAGCGCCCAGGAGTAGTCCTCCAGGCCGGGCGTCGCGGCGGCCTGCTCGATGCCGGCGAGCAGGGCGGCCCGTTCGGCGCCGAACCAGCGTTTCGGGTCGTGCAGGTGCTCGCCGGTGGGCGCCGGTGACCTCGGCAGGTCGGCGACGATGACGGCGCCGCCCTCCTGGCTCAGCGCCACGCGGGCCTGCTCGGTCAGCGTCAGCCAGGTGCCGAAGACGCGCCGCAGCACCTCCGGCCGCTCCCGCGGCCCCTCCTCCCGCGCGGCGCGCTCCCGGGCGAACGCGCGGACCAGATCGTGCAGGTGGTAGCGGACCTGGCCCAGCTCGTCCGGTCCGGTCACCTCGACCAGGTTGGCCTCGACCAGACCGGTGACCGCGTTCGCCGCGCCCGCCTCGTCGTCGAGCAGGACGGCGGGCAGCCACGGAGGGGCCCGGTCGAGGTCCAGCACGGCGAACCGGCGCAGGAGCCGGCGGGCCGGCTCGTCCAGCGCCACGTACGCCGAGTGGAACGCCGCCCGTACGCTGCGGTCGGCGCGGGCGAGATGGTCCAGCCGGTGCGAGAGTTCGGCGAGCTGCGCCGCCGCCTGCCGCAGCGACAGCACGCCGGGTATCGCCAGCCGGGCGCCCGCGATCCGCACCGCCAGCGGCAGCAGCCCGCAGTGGTGGACGACGTCCGACGCGGAGCCGGGCTCGGCGGCGACGCGGTCCGGGCCGATGATGCCGGCCAGCAGCCGCAGCGCGTCCGCCTCGGGCAGCGGCTCCAGCCGCAGCTGGTGGGCGCCGTCGACGTCGACGAGCGCGCGCCGGCTCGTGACCAGCACGACGGTGTCCGTCCCGGGCAGCAGGGGGCGCACCTGCGCCGCGTCGGCCGCGTTGTCCAGCAGCACCACTCCGGGCCGCTCGGCCATCGCGCCCCGGAACAGCGCGGCGCGTTCCTCCAGGTCCGCCGGGATCTGGGCGCCGGGCACGCCGAGCGCCCGCAGGAACCGCCCGAGCACCTCGACCGGGGGCGCCGGATGGTCGTGCCCGTTCAGGTCGACGTAGAGGTGCGGACCGGGGTACGCCGGGCCGAGCTGATGGGCGATCCGGACCGCGAGGGTGGTCTTGCCGACGCCGGGCAGGCCGCTGATCGCCGTCACGGCGACCGCCGGCCGCTCCGGAAGCCACTCCAGGACCGCCGCGATCTGTTCCTCCCGGCCGACGAAGTCGGTGAGGCCGGCCGGAAGCATCCGGACCGGCGGGCGTGCGGCCCCGTCCGGTCCGGCGGCACCGTGTCGCGCGGCGGCTCCGTGTTGTGCGGCGACTCCGTGTTGTGCGGCGGCGGCCGGGCGCGGTCCGGCGGCGGGCGGGTGGTCCGGCGGCGCGACGACCGACCCGGCGTCGAGCGCCGGCCGGAGGCTGGGGTCGTTGCGCAGGATCAGGTCGCGCAGCCGGATCAGCTGGGCCGTGGGGTCGATGCCGAGCTCCTCGGCCAGGCGGCGGCGCAACTGGTCGAACCGGTCCAGCGCCTCGCCCTGCCGGTCCGCCAGGTAGAGGGCCCGCATGAGCTGACCCACGAGCGACTCCCGCCACGGGTACGCCTCGACCAGCTCGGTGAGCCGGCCGATCACGCTGTCGTACCGGCCGAGGCCCAGCTCCAGGCCGAGGCAGCGCTCGACCACTGTCATCCGCCGTTCGTCGAGACGCTGCGCCGCCGCGGTGAGCGCCGGCGTACGCAGGCCGTCGAGCGCCGGACCGCGCCACATCGCCAGCGCCTCGCGCAGCCCGGACACCGCCTCCTCCGGGGCGCCGCCCCGGTCGAGGAGCCCTTCCGCCCGGCGTACCCGTTCCTCGAAGACGTCCAGGTCGAGTTGACCCTCGGCGACGGTGAGCAGATATCCGGAGCCGTGGGTGCCGATCACGTCGCCGGGCAGACCGGCGGCGCGCAGCGCCCGTCGCGCCGCCGCGACCCGGTTGCGGACCTGGACGTCCGCGCTCGCCGGCGGATGGCCGCCCCAGGCCGCGTCCATGAGACGGGACACCGGGACGATCCGGTTGGCTTCCAGCAGCAACGCGGCGAGCATGGCCTGACTGCGCGGGCCACCGACGCGGACCGTCCGATCGTCGAGGCACACCTCGACCGGGCCGAGCAGCCGAAACATGACCGCCGGCACCATTCGCTCCCCCCGAAGCGCGCGGACCCGGGCGACCACGTCAAGATCGCCCTCTGGCCCCACCCTAGACGAGTTCGCGCGAGGCCAGGGGGTGACGCGTACCAGCGGTGACCGGGGGGACACACCACTGTGTCCGG
Organism: Micromonospora sp. HB375; assembly: GCF_017872985.1. Lineage (NCBI taxonomy): Bacteria > Bacillati > Actinomycetota > Actinomycetes > Micromonosporales > Micromonosporaceae > Micromonospora > Micromonospora sp. HB375. The sequence continues at coordinate 4,862,195 of NZ_JAGGJO010000001.1, forward strand.
TCGTCGTCGGTGGTCAGCCGATCGGGTCCGGCGCGGCGTGCGGCGCTTGACCGGACGTGGCCCGCGCCCGGCGCCGCCGGGAGTGACGGCGGTAGAACGTGACCAGGAACATCGCCTGGAGCGTGCCCTCGACGAGCAGGACGAGCGCGCCGTCCACGGCCGCGAGCAGGCTTCCGCCGGTCGCGCCGGCCAGCACGGCCGAGCCGGCCTGGATCGCGCCGTGCGCGACGATCGGGATTCCGAACAGGACGAAGCTGGACAACGCGACAGCGCTGCCCGCCACCACCGCCAGCGCGTAGATCCGTACCGCGCGCCGCTCGTGCGGCGGCAGGACGGCGGTGGGGTCCCCGGCCGACGGCGTCACCCGGCCGGGAAGCGCCGCGTGCAGACCTCGGCGCAGCAGGTGCCGGGCGTACGCGAAGCCGTCCTGGAACAGGTTGCGGCACCGCAGCAGGTCCAGCAGGACGAAGTAGCAGTCGGTACGCATGTAGACGTGCAGTTGCAGCGCCATCGACATGACGATCACCAGAACGACGGCGGACAGCAGGCCGCCGACCAGCGGATGCGGCCGGGCGTACGCCATCACCAGCAGCGCGGCGCACACCACGGCGGAATCCCAGAGCAGGCCGCTGAGATAGACGCGGTACCGGTGGCGGCGCGGCACCGACCAGATGGCCGTCACGTCGGTCTCCAGGACCAGATGGTGCAGCCGGGTGGCGAACCGGATCCGGGCCGGCGCGTCCAGCGAACGGGCCGCCACCAGGTGACTGAACTCATGCAGCACCGCCGTCCCGGAGAACAGCACGGTGTTCACGAGCACGGCGAGACCGACGTAGCCGGTCCAGAAGAAGTCCCGGTACGACGGCAGCAGCTCGGGACGGCGTACCACTGTGGCCAGCGTCGCCGCGACCAGCGCGACGTAGGCCACCTTCGCCGCGGGGCCGAACAGCCAGCGCACGTGCCGGGCCCGCAGCCAGGGCAGGTGCGGCCGGTCCTCGCGGCGGGCGTCGCCGGTGGGCCGGCCGTCGACCTCGGCCACCAGGCCCGCCTCCCGCAGCGCGAGCACCAGGTCCACGAGGTCGAGGTCCACGTCGTGGTCGGCGGCGATCCGTTCCTCGGCCACGCCGATCGGCGCTCCGCCGTCGAGCAGCTCGACGGCGCGGACGCCGATCGCGGGCAGTTCCACGAACTCGCCGACCTCCGGCCGGCCCACCACCACCGAGTCCGGGTCGTCGTCGGACGGCCGGATCCGCAGCGGGTGGAACCGTACCCGCGTCGCGGCGCCCAGATCCGGCGCCGCCTCGACCTCGGTGGTCGTCATCGCCCGGTCCTCACGCGCCGCGCGGACCGCACGAGGGGCAGTCCGGGTCCCGCGGCACGTCGATGAAGTAGTGGTGGTCCCAGCGCGCGGCGTTCTGGTGGAAGACCCGGCCGGCGACCTGCTGGGGCAGCCCGCCGAGGTGGTAGAGCACCTCCAGCGCGCAGAGGTGACCGGTCACGTTCGCGGTGGCGGCGATCACCGCGTTCGGTCGTTCCCCGCCGCGCAGCGGCGTGCCGTCGGTCTGGATCTCGTGCTTGTCCGGCCGCCGCCGCAGGCAGGTGTAGCACCCGGTGCGGCCCGGGAGGAACGAGCCGACGACCGTCATCGGCCCGGTGTAGAGCGCCATGAACCACGGCGTGCCGGTACGCAGCGCCGCCTCGTTCGTCCAGTCCTGGATCTGGTCGACGGGCCGGTCCGCGCAGAGGACGAAGGCGTCCCGCCCGTTCATCAGCGGCACCAGGTCGTCGGCGGAGCGGACCCGGCACTCCTCCCCGGTGACGTCGACGTGCGAGTTCATCGCCCGCAGCCGGTCCACGGCGACCTTCACCTTCGGCTGGCCGAGGTCGCTCTCGGTGTAGAGCAGCTGGCGGGTCAGGTTCGGCTGGTCGATCACGTCGAAGTCGGCGCAGTGCAGGCCGCCGACGCCGCTGGCGACGAGTCCAGCCGCGACCGCCGTGCCGGTGCCGCCGAGACCGAGTACGGAGACCCGCGCCCGCCCGATGCGCGCCTGCACCTCGAAGGGCGAGCTGCGGGGCTGGGTGTCGATCCAGGCGTAGAAGTGCCGGGCCCGGTCGTAGCGCTGCGCGGCCTCCGCGGTGAACCCGTCGGGCAGCGGGGCCGCCGCGTCCTCGACGAAGCCCTGCGCGATGAGCTGGTCCACCACATCGCGGACGCTGCCCTCGTCGATGCCCGGGTGCGTCTCGGCGAGGTCCGCGCAGACCTCCCACACGTACCGGGTGCCGTCCAGCAACGTCAGGATGCGGGCGATCGTGCCGTCCTCGTCGTCCTGGATCTCCGACGCGACGCCGTACTGCATCAGACCGATGATCAGCCGGTTCCCCGGCAGCGTGTAGGGCTCGTGGACACTCTTGACGCGCGGCTTGAGCATGGGACCGCAACCTCACTAACGCTCGGCGGAAGACGGGAAGCGGCACCCCGGCCGCCGCGGTAGGTGGCGGCGGCCGGGGTGCCGGCGCGGATCAGGCGCCGTTGCTCTCGCGGATGACGGTGGTCTCCAGCCGCTCCAGCTTGCGGACCTTCAGCGAGAGCTTCTTCTTGCCGGCCTGCTCGATCGTGGCCTTCTCCATGGACGCCTCCTCGATTCGGGTACGCCTTCCGTGGTGCCGGAAGGCGAGCCCAAGCCTGTCGCCCGGCGTCACCGGTCGATCACAAGTCGATCATCAGCGGCCGTTGATGATCGCCGCCACCATCCGGGTGCGTGGCCCGACCTGTGATGATCGCGTTGCTCGGCGTCGACGGCTCCGGCAGGACCACCCAGGCCGAGGCGCTGGCCGAGCGGCTGCGCCGGCGAGGTGTCCGGGCGCGGTACTTCGAGAACGCCGGTGGGAGGCCACTGTGGAACCGGCTGGCCCGGGCGCTCGGCCGGGCCGACGGGTTGGCGCTGTTCGGCCGTACCGTCCATCCGGCGCTGGAGGCAACCGTGCGCGCGGCGGCGATGGCCCGGACCGTGGCGGTGGCCCGCCTGACCGGCCGGGTGGTGGTGCTGGACCGGTGGACCTGGTGCCAGGACGTGATCAAGGCGGCCCGGGGCGACCGGAGACGGCGGGTGGCCGCGCGCCGGGGGCGGCGTTAAGAAGGGGCCCCTTTACTACCGGAGGCGTTAAGAAGGGGCCCTTCCTTACCCGCGGTCGCGCAGCCAGCGCAGCACGTCGGAGGGCAGCTCGCGGTCCTCGCGCTGCTCGCGGCGGTCCGGCTCGGTCCGCCGGGGCGGCTGCGGACGCTGCGGGTCGCCGACCAGCGCCCGGCTCGGCGCGGTGAAGTCGGCCACCGGCTCGCCGGTGACCGCTGTCCTGATGGTCCGCGCGACCGCGTCGATCACCTTCGCCTGCACGGCGGAGCCGACCAGGTCGGTGACGTCGTCCGGGTTGGCGGCGATGCCGGCCACGGCGACCTGCGGGGTGTACCCGACGAACGTCTCCGTGGCGTTCCGCTCCGAGCTGCCGGTCTTGCCGGCGACCGGGCGGCCGACGATCCCGTCGACGGCGGTGGCGGTGCCACCGTTGCACTGCCCGAACGCCGACTGCTGGCCGACCGGGCAGCGGGCCGCGTCGGTGGCGGCCCGGGCCACGTCCGGGTCGAGGACCCGCTTGCACTCCGGTTGCCCCACGTCGACGGTCCCGCCGTCGGGCGTGGTCACCGAGACCACCGGCAGCGGCGTGCAGTACGTGCCCTCGGCGGCCACCGTCGCGTACGCGTTCGCCAGGTCGAGCGGGGTGGTGGCGGCCACGCCGAGCGTGAACGCGCCCCAGTCGGCGGCGTGGTCGCGGGCGAACGTGGCGTCGGAGTCGGCCCGGAAGGTGATGCCGAGGCGCTGCGCCATCTCCACCACCTTGTCCTCGCCGACCTGCTCGGCCAGCCAGACGAAGTACGTGTTGACGGAGCGGCCGAAGCCGTCCCACATCATCCGGTAGCCGTCCATCCACTGCGGGTTGGCGTTCGCCGGGCACCAGGTGCCGTCGCAGTTGCCCTCGTCGTCGGAGGCGTACCGGGTGGGCAGGCGGCTCGGGGCGTCGAAGCCGGTGGACAGCGGTTTGCCGGCCTCCAGCGCGGCCAGCATGGTGAACATCTTGAACGTCGAGCCGGCCTGGTAGCCGTCGACGCTGGCGCCGCCGGAGATCAGCGGGTTGACCGTGTTCGGGTGGTTGGCCTGCCCGTCCGGGTTGGCGTCGAGGCTGTAGTGCCGGTTCACCGCCATGGCGAGCACCCGGCCGGTGCCGGGCTCGACCGCCGCGATCGGCAGCGCGCGCTTGTTGCCGTACCCGTAGACCTTGGTGGCCTGCTCCTGCGCGGTCTCCTGGATCTTCGCATCCAGCGTGGTGACGACCCGGTAGCCGCCGCGGCGCAGCGCCTGCTCGCGCTCCTCGGGGGTGCTGCCGAACGCGGGCTGGGTGAGCCACCACCGGCGCAGGTAGTCGCAGAAGAAGCCCCAGTCGTCGTGACCCTGGGCGGTGGCGGTGCAGCCGTTGGGCTGGGCGGTCGGGCGCAGCGTGGGCGCCTGCGCCTTCGCCGCGGCGGCCTGCTGGGCGGTGATCGCGCCGGTCTCGGCCATCGCGTCCAGCACGTACGCCCGGCGGGCCAGCGCCTGGTCCAGGTCGCCGTCGATCGGGCTGTACGCCTCCGGCGACTGGACCAGACCCGCGAGCAGCGCCGCCTCGCCCAGCGTCAGGTCAGCCGGCGCCTTGCCGAAGTAGCGCTGGCCGGCGGCGGCGACGCCGTACGCGCCGGAGCCGAAGTACGCGATGTTCAGGTAGCGGTTGAGGATCTCGTCCTTGGACAGCGACTGTTCCAGCGCGTTCGCGTACCGGATCTCCTGGAGCTTGCGCCCGACGGTCTGCTCGGTGGCGGCCTGCCGCTCCGCCGGCGTGCGGTTCGGGTCGGTCTTGAGCACGTTGCGGACGTACTGCATGGTCAGCGTGGAGCCGCCCTGCTCGGTGCCGCCGCCGGAGACGTTCGCCACCAGCGCGCGGGCGATGCCGCGCAGGTCCGCGCCGCCGTGTGAGTAGAACCGCCGGTCCTCGGCCGCGATGATCGCCTGCCGCATCACCGGGGCGATCTCGTCCAGCGACACGTCGGTGCGGTTCACGTCGTAGAACGTGGTGATCAGCGTCTTGCCGTCGTTGGCGTAGAGGTAGGAGCGCTGTGGCTGCGCCGGGGTGCGCAGCGCGTCGGGCAGGTCCGCGTACGCGCCGAGCGCCGCCCGGGCGGCGAACCCGCCGAGCAGTCCGGCGGGAAGCGCGGCGACCGCGAGGACGAGCCCGGCGAGCAGGCCGGCCAGCAGCACGGTGAACAGCCGCGACAGCGGCGACCTGGGTGACGGCATGAAGGCAAGGATTGCCACGAAAGCCGCCTACCGGCCACCTCGCCAGGCAACTGTCAGTTACTTCACGGCGACCGCCCAGCTGAAGAACCGGTCAACCGGCACCGAGTGGGCCCTTCGGTGACGCGGGCGGCACCGGAGCGGCGGCGACGCTGGCGGCTGCCGCATCCCGGGCGATCGCCTCGGGCACCAGGCGGCCGCTGCGGTAGCCGATGCCGATGCCGGAGACCAGCACGAAGATCGCGCCGAACGTCTGGAGCGAGCCGATCAGCGCGCCGCCCAGGCCGAGCAGCGGGGCGGCGATCATCAGCATGGTCCCGTCGCCGTAGGAGAACATCCCGGACCGGGCCACCGACCAGCCGGTCAGGAACCAGCCCGCGCTGTAGAGCGTCGCGCCGAACAGCACGATGCCGCGCGCGGTCACGCCGAACACCGGCGTCTGCTCGGCCAGCCCGGCGAACGGGAGCATCAGCACCATCCCGCCGATGCTGGCGAGCAGCCCGGCCAGCGCGACGCGGCGGCAGCGGGTGGCCGCGAGCAGGCCGGTGAGCGCGAGCAGGGCGAGCAGCCCCAGCCACACCGAGGCGACCCAGCCGACCAGGTAGAGCGGCCGGCCGTCGGCCGGGTACGGGTCGTTGCCCACCCCGCCGTCGCTGGCCATCGCCACCAGGCCGTAGAGCACCGCGTACGCCGGCAGCAGCCAGACCGCCGCGCGGGCGAACCGGCGGATCGACCAGGCCCAGGTCGCGTCGGTGGCGGGCGCGCCGGGGCCGGGCTCGGAGACGAACGGCAGGACCCCGAACCCCCCTCCGGTACGCCGGGAGCCGATCGGCCCGGCGGGGTCGTGCGCGCCGGGGACCGGGGTACGGGAGAACAGCCGGTTCGCCGGGTCCTTCATGCGTCACCTCGTTCGCGCCGCGGGTGGCCCGGGACACGCAACGGCGCTCCGGCCCTGCTCACCACCCGTCCTCAAGACCGATGGTGGCAGTCGCCGGAGCGCCGTATGAGGACTTCTCGGATTTGCCGGTCAGCCCCGCTCGCGCTGGTCCGCCGGGTCGTTCACCAGGCTGGCCGGCGACACCGGCTCCGGCGCGGGCAGGCCCTGCGGGGTGTTGCCGCCGGTGGCCTGCGCCTCGGCCACCCGTACCTCGTTGTGGATCTCCTGGGCCGCGACAGCCGCGGCCTGGGCGGCCTCGGCGGCCTCCCGCTCGACCTCGCCGGCGCTGCGGGCGGCCTCCGGCGACGGCACGTCGCCGGCCATGTTGGCCAGCCCGCCCAGCGCGCCGCCCATGCCCTCCAGGGCCTTGGTCAGCTCGGTCGGGACGATCCAGACCTTGTTGGCAGTGCCGTTGGCGATCTGCGGCAGCGCCTGGAGGTACTGGTAGGCCAGCACCTTCTGGCTCGGGTTGGCGGTGTGGATCGCGTCGAAGACGGTACGGATCGCCTTGGCCTGGCCCTCCGCCTGGAGGATCCGGGCCTGCCGGTCACCGTCGGCGCGCAGCACCGCGGCCTGCTTCTCACCCTCGGCGGTGAGGATCTGCGACTGCTTGTGGCCCTCGGCGTTGAGGATCGCGGCGCGGCGGTCCCGCTCGGCGCGCATCTGCTTCTCCATCGAGTCGCGGATGCTCGGCGGCGGCTCGATCGCCTTGATCTCGACCCGGGTCACCTTGATGCCCCAGCGGCCGGTGGTCTCGTCCAGCACGCCGGACAGGTGCCGGTTGATCTCCTCGCGGCTGGTCAGCGCGCGCTCCAGGTCCAGCGAGCCGATCACGTTACGCAGCGTGGTGACGGTGAGCTGCTCGATGGCCTGGAGGAAGTTGGAGATCTCGTAGGTGGCGCGAACCGAGTCGACCACCTTGAAGTAGAGGACCGTGTCGATCGAGACGACCAGGTTGTCGGAGGTGATCACCGGCTGGGGCGGGAAGCTGACCACCTGCTCACGCATGTCGACCTTGGTGCGTACCGCGTCGACGAACGGCACCAGCAGGTTCAGGCCCGGGTTCAGCGTGCGCTTGTACCGGCCCAGCCGCTCCACCACGTCCTGCCGCTGCTGCGGCACGATCCGCACCGCCTTGAACAGCGTCACCACACCGATCAACGCCACCGCGATCATCAGGATCGCCAGAAACTCCATACCGTTCACCTTTTCGCTTCGGGCAGCTCGCCCGGGGTGGAAATGTCGTCCTGCCATACCAGGGCGGTAGCGCCCCGGACCTTGATCACCTGCACCCGCTCACCCTCGGCGTACGAGCGCGTCGCGTCGTACGAGCGGGCCGTCCACAGCTCACCATCGATCTTGATCATCCCGCGCTCGGAGTCGACCGGCTCCAGGACCACAGCGGTGGCCCCCTCCAGCGCCTCCACCCCGAACGGCCGCTCCCCGGTCTCGATCGCCGGCCGCGCGTGCCGCCGGACCACCGGACGGACCACCGCCACCGACAACGCCGACACCACCGCGAAGATCACCGCCTGCAGCGCCACCGGCGCGCCGAGCGCCGCAGCGCCGGCCGCGGCGAACGCCCCGACCCCGAACATGATCAGGAAGAGCGTCGTCGTAAAGATCTCGGCGACCGCCAATACCACACCCAGAACGATCCAGAACACGGCGTCCACGAGAACAATCCTGACACGTCAACGCACGTGTCATCGAACTGTCATGATCGCTAGGCTCGGCTCGGCGTACCGCGCCCACCGCCGACGAGGAGGACGAGATGCCCCTGCTGCCCGAGACCGCGCGTCAGGTGGACCTGCTGGTCGCCCGGGCCCAGGCCGAGGGGCGGGGCCCCTCCCTCGCCCTCGGCGTGGTCCGCGACGGCCGGCTGGCGCACCTCGCCGTCGCCGGTGAGACGCCCCGCCCCGACGCCGACCTGCAGTACCGGATCGGCTCGATCACCAAGACGATGACCGCGGTGCTGGTGATGCAGCAGCGCGACGCCGGCCGGCTGTCACTGGACGACCCGCTGGACGCCCACCTGCCCGGCACCCCGGTCGGCTCGGTGACGGTGCGCCAGCTCCTCGGCCACGTCAGCGGCCTGCAACGCGAGCCGGACGGCGACTGGTGGGAGCGGGTCGGGGGCACGGACCTGGACACCCTGCTCGCCGGGCTGACCCCGGACAAGATCGCCTACCCGCCGCACTTCGTCTACCACTACTCGAACCTGGCGTACGGGCTGCTCGGCGCCGCGCTGGAACGGATCACCGGCACGCCCTGGGCGGAGCTGCTGACCGAGCGGCTGCTGGCCCCGCTGGGCATGCGCCGCACCACGTACCACCCCACCGAGCCGTACGCCCGCGGCTACGTCGTCCACCCCTGGCACGAGACGCTGCGGGAGGAGCCGCGCACCGACACCGCGGCGATGGCGCCGGCCGGCCAGCTCTGGTCGACGGTCGAGGACCTGGGCCGCTGGGCCACGTTCCTGGCCGACCCGGACCCGGCGCTGCTCTCCCCCGCCACGCTCACCGAGATGTGCGCCCCCATGGTCATCAACGACCTCGACTCGTGGACCGGCGGGCACGGCCTCGGCATCGAGCTCTACCGGGTCGGCGACCGGGTGTACGTCGGGCACGGCGGATCCATGCCCGGGTACGTCGCCGGCCTGGCCGTGCACCGGCCCACCCGAACCGCCGTGGTCAACTTCGCCAACTCGTACGGGCTGCGCGGCCACCACATCGGCGCGCTCGGCCGGGAGGCGCTCACACTGGTGCTGGACGCCGAACCGGCCGCGCCCGCCCCCTGGCGCCCGGCCGACCCGCCCGCCGCCGAGGTCGCCGCGCTGACCGGGCGCTGGTGGTGGATGGGCGGCGAGTACGAGTTCCGCGTCGACGCCGCCGGTGACCTGGTCGGCGGCCAGGTCGGCAGACCGCTGCTGCGCTTCACCCCCGAGGGACCGGACCGGTGGCGGGGCCGCGCAGGCTCCCAGGACGGCGAGATCCTGACGGTGATCCGCGACGAATCAGGCACCCCGGCAGCCCTGGACATAGCCACCTTCGTCCTGACCCGAACCCCCGACGAGCTCCCGTAACTCCCGCCCCCGCCCCGCCCCACCCCTGCCCGCCCCTCCCCACCCCCGCCCCGCCGATCTTGCACTTGTGGCCCTCATTTCGCCCCGCTATGCCCGATCCGCGGGGACCACAACTCCATGATCGACGCACACCCGCACCGCCCACCCCCGTGATCAAGGAGTTCGCGTCCGCGTTGATCTCCAATTCACCCGCAAACTCCTTGATCACCCTGGCGGGGGCGGGCGGGGCGCGGGGGGCCGGGGGCGCGAGGGGCCGGGGCGGGGGCGGGTGCGGGTGCGGGTGCGGGCGGAGCTGGCGCACGGCGGGGCCGGGGGCGACCGTGACCGGCGCAGGGATCAAGCCTGACCGCCCGGAGCCGGGCACGGTCGCCCCCGGCCCTCAACCGCAACCGACCTCTCAGACAGGCTCGGTGACGAAGTCGATCAACCGCTCCATCGCGTTGATCAGCGGCGTCTCCACGTCGGCGAAACTGTCCACCCGGGACAGGATGTGCCGCCACATGTCAGCCGGCTCGGCCACCCCGAGCGCCGCGCAGACGCCCTCCTTCCAGGGCTGCCCCGGCGGCACCACCGGCCAGGCCGCGATGCCCAGGGCCGCCGGGCGTACCGCCTGCCACACGTCGACGTACGGGTGCCCGGTGACCAGCACGTGCGGCGAGTTGACCCGGGCGACGATCCGGCTCTCCTTCGAGCCGGGCACCAGGTGGTCGACCAGTACGCCGAGGCGGCGGCCGGGGCCGGGCGCGAACGCGCGTACCTCGTCGGCGAGCGCGTCGATGCCGTCCAGCGGTTCCACCACGACGCCTTCGATGCGCAGGTCGTCGCCCCAGATCCGCTCGACCAGCGCGGCGTCGTGCACGCCCTCGACCCAGATCCGGCTGGCCTTGGCGACCTGCGCCCGTACGCCGTCCACAGCTATCGAGCCGGACGCGGTACGGCGGCGCGCGGCAGGCACCGGGGCGCGGGCCGGCCGCCGCAGCGTGACCGGCCGGCCGTCGAGCAGGAACGCGGCGGGCAGCAGCGGGAAGTTTCGCCGTCGCCCGTGCCGGTCCTCCAGCACCACCGCGCCGGTGTCGAAGCCGACCACCGCGCCGCAGAACCCGGAGTCGGCGTCCTCGACCACCAGGTCCGGCTCGGCGTCGACCTCGGGGGTCACCTTCCGTCGCCGCCAGTCGCCGGCCAGCACGTCGCCGTCGTATCGCCCCGCCATGCCGGAGACGCTAGCCACGACCTCGGCGTGTCGCTCGCCGACGCGCCGACCGGGGCGTCATCCGTCGGCACGAAACGGTGCGAAGGGGTTAGTTGGGGGCAGGTCGCGCCACCGGAGCGGCAGCCGAGACAGCAGCGGCGCGGAGCACGTACCCTTTCGGCATGTCCTCCCCCGCAGCGGGCGCGGCCACACTGGCTCCGCGCCGGTCGAGCCGGTTCGTCGCCTGGGTGCGTGCCTGGCGAGCCGGCCTGGTGCCGTTCGACGAGGTGGCCGACGCGGTCGCCGGCGACGAGGAGCACCTGGTCGCCGACGCACCCGGCACCTGGACCGACGTGTCCCTGCGGGAGGCGCTGCCCAGCCTGGCCAAGCACTCCCCGGACGACATCCGCCTGGTGCTGCCCGCGCCGGGCGACCCGCGCGGCCTGCCCGGCCCGGGCGCGTTCGCCGGGGCGGCGCTGGTGGCCGGCGAGGCGGTGGTGGCCAGCGGCATGGGGTTGGTGCCGGAGGTCCGCACGCACACCTCCGGGTCGGGGATGACCTGGGAGACAGTGCTCTGGCGGGTCCACCCGCTGCCGGCGGACGCGCCGAAGGCGTCCCTGTCCACGCCCGGCGCGGCGGAGGCCGAGGCCGAACTCTCCGCGGTGCTCGCCGAGACGACAGCCACGCTGACCCGCCTCGACGTCGCGCAGTGGCGGCCCGAGCTGGCCGGTGCGCTCGCCGCGTTGCGCCGCCCGGACGGAGGCACCGACCTGCCGCCCGGCTTCGACCCGCGGGCCCGCCGGCTGTTCGCGCGCGCCGCCGTACTCGATCGGGTGCTGGCGCTGGCCGGGGAGAGCGCGCCCGGCGGCGCGGTGAACACCTACGAGGCGCAGCAGCGCGACGCGGCGCTGCGGCCGCTGACCACCGCCTGCCGGCAGGCCCTGGTGGCCGCCTGCAACGCGCCGCTGCGGCTGTAGAACCCCGGCTCAGACCTCGTCGATCAGGTCGGCCACCGAGTCGACGATCCGCGACGGACGGTACGGGTACCGCTCGGCCTCGGCCCGGCTGCTGATGCCGGTGAGCACCAGGATCGTCTCCAGGCCGGCCTCCAGGCCGCACAGGATGTCGGTGTCCATCCGGTCGCCGATCATCGCGGTCGACTCGGAGTGGGCGTCGATCGTGTTCAGCGCCGAGCGCATCATCATCGGGTTGGGCTTGCCGACGAAGTACGGGTCGACGCCCGTCGCCTTGGAGATCATCGCCGCCACCGAACCGGCCGCCGGCAGCGCGCCCTCCATCGACGGGCCGGTGGCGTCCGGGTTGGTGCAGATGAACCGGGCGCCGTCGTTGATCAGCCGGATCGCCTTGGTTATCGCCTCGAAGCTGTAGGTGCGCGTCTCCCCCAGCACCACGTAGTCCGGGGCGAAGTCGCTGAGCACGTACCCCACCGCGTGCAGCGCCGTGGTCAGCCCGGCCTCACCGATGACGTACGCGGTCCCGCCCGGCCGCTGGTCGGCCAGGAACTGGGCGGTGGCCAGGGCGGACGACCAGATCGCCTCCTCCGGCACGTCCAGCCCCATCCGGGCCAGCCGGGCCTGGAGGTCACGCGGGGTGTAGATGGAGTTGTTCGTCAGCACCAGGAACGGCTTGCCGGAGGCACGCAGCTTCTTGACGAACTCCGGCGCGCCCGGCACCGGCTGTCCCTCGTGCACCAGCACGCCGTCCATGTCGGTGAGCCAGCTCTGCACCGGCTTGCGGTCAAGCATCGTGTCGTCCCCAGGGGTGTCGTCGGGTCGGGCTCAGGGCCGGCGGGCCGGGGGTACGCAGCACAACGCCGGGCAGGTGTCCCAGGCCGGCAGTTCGCCGAGCCGGCGGCGCAGCCGCTCGCCGTCCGGGGCGGTGCGTTCCAGCACCAGCTCGCGGACCATCGCGACGAACCGCGGGTCGACGCCCGGGGTGCCGGCGCGGACGAAGTCCAGGCCGAGCTGCTTGGCCGTCTCCAGCGCCTCGGTGTCCAGGTCCCACACCACCTCCAGGTGGTCGGAGACGAAGCCGATCGGGCTGACCACGACGCTCGTCACGCCCTGCTCGGGCAGCGTGGCCAGATGGTCGTTGACGTCCGGCTCCAGCCACGGCACCTGCGGCGGGCCGGACCGGCTCTGCCAGACCAGGTCGTACGCGAGGTCCGGCGCGGCCGCGGCGTGCACCAGCCGGGCGACCTCCTCGAGCTGGGCGGTGTACCGGCCGCCGTGCGGGCCGGCGCTGGCGGCCGCCGACATCGGGACCGAGTGCGCGGTGAAGACCAGCCGGGTGCTGTCCCGCTTCGCGGGGTCGAGCTGGGCGAGCGCGGCGCGGACCGCGTCGGCGTGCGGCTCGATGAAGCCGGGGTGGTCCCAGAACTGGCGCAGCTTCTCGATCAGCGGGGCGTCCGGGCCGACCGCGGCGCGGGCCGAGGCGATGTCCTCCTGGTACTGCCGGCAGGAGGAGTAGCCGCCGTACGCGCTGGTGACGAACGCCAGCGCCCGGGTGATCCCGTCGTCGCGCATCCGCGCCACCGTGTCGGCGAGCATCGGGTCCCAGTTGCGGTTGCCCCAGTAGACCGGCAGGTCGACGCCGTTGGCGGCGAAGTCCGCGCGGATCGCCGCGAGCAGGTCACGGCACTGCTGGTTGATCGGCGACACCCCGCCGAAGTGCAGGTAGTGCTCGGCGACCTCGGCCAGCCGCTCCGGCGGCACCCCCCGCCCCCGGGTGACGTTCTGCAGGAACGGGAGAACGTCCTCGGGCCGCTCCGGGCCGCCGAAGGAGACCAGCACCAACGCGTCGTACGCCATGGGGTCCATTCTTCCTCGCCCGCCGTGACGGTGTGGCGACGCCCCCTGGTCGGCGCGGTGACCACCCGGGCATGGGGTGTTAAGAAGGGCCCCTTCCTATGCGCGAGGCGTTAAGAAGGGGCCCTTCCTTACATCTCAGGCGCCGATGGCGTGGTAGCCGCCGTCGACGTGGACGATCTCGCCGGTGGTGGCCGGGAACCAGTCCGACAGCAGCGCCAGGCAGGCCCGGGCGGCCGGCTCCTGGTCGGTGAGGCTCCAGCCCAGCGGGGCCCGCTCGGTCCAGGCGTCCTCGAACTGGTCGAAGCCGGGGATGGACTTGGCGGCGATGGTGCGCAGCGGGCCGGCCGCGACCAGGTTGCTGCGGATGCCCTGCTTGCCCAGGTGCAGCGCCAGGTAGCGGGAGGCGGACTCCAGCCCGGCCTTGGCCACGCCCATCCAGTCGTAGACCGGCCACGCCTTGGTGGCGTCGAAGGTGAGGCCCACCACGGCGCCGCCGGAGGACATCAGCGGCAGCGCGGCCATGGCCAGGGACTTGTACGAGTAGGTGGAGACCTGGAGCGCGGTGGCCACGTCCGCCCACGGGGCGTCGAGGAAGCCGCCGCCGAGGCAGCTCTGCGGGGCGAACCCGATCGAGTGCACCACCCCGTCCAGGCCGTCGACGTGCTCGCGTACCTTGTCGGCCAGGCCGGCCAGGTGCTCCTCGCTGGTGACGTCCAGCTCGATCACCGGCGCGGGTTCGGGCAGCCGCTTGGCGATCCGCTCCACCAGGGAGAGCCGGCCGTAGCCGGTGAGCACGACCTGGGCGCCGTTCTCCTGGGCGAGTTTCGCCACCGAGAAGGCGATCGAGGCGTCGGTGATGACGCCGGTGACCAGCAGTCGCTTACCGGCGAGAAGTCCGGACATTGCGTGTCTCCTCCGTGCTCTGCTCAGTGACCCATGCCGAGGCCGCCGTCGACCGGGATGACGGCGCCGGTGACGTAGCCGGCCGCGTCCGAGGCGAGCCAGGTGACGACGCCCGCGACCTCGTCCGGGGTGGCCATCCGCCCGGCCGGGATCGCCTTGCGCAGCTCCGCCTTGCGTTCCTCGGGCAGCCCGGCGGTCATGTCGGTGTCGATGAAGCCGGGCGCCACCACGTTCGCGGTGATGTTGCGGCTGCCCAGCTCGCGGGTGATCGAGCGGGCCACACCGACCAGGCCGGCCTTGCTGGCCGCGTAGTTGACCTGGCCCGCGCCACCGAAGAGGCCGACCACCGAGGAGATGAAGATCATCCGGCCCCACCGGTTCCGGAGCATCTTCGTCGAGGCCCGCTTGGCGACCCGGAACGAGCCGCTCAGGTTGGTGTCGAGCACGCGGGTGAACTGTTCCTCGGACATCCGCATGAGCAGCGTGTCGTCGGTGATGCCGGCGTTGGCGACGAGCACCTCCACCGGGCCCAGCTCGGCCTCGACCGCGGTGAACGCGGCGTCGACCGACTCGGCGTCGGTCACGTCACACCGCACCCCGAACAGGCCCTCCGGGGCCTCGCCGCTCCGGTACGTGACGGCCACCCGGTCGCCCTGCTTGGCGAAGGCCTGCGCGATGGCCAGGCCGATCCCCCGGTTGCCGCCGGTCACCAGCACCGTACGGGCCACGGATCCCCCTCTGCTCCAGTGATCTCTCGGTCCGGTCGGAGCCTAGGGGTTACCGGTAGGTAAGCGCTAACCCGAGCAGGTCACACGCCGGCGCCGCCGGGGTCGGCGGCCGCGCGCGCGACACCCGCACACACCGGTGTACGATCACCGGGTCTGCGGGCCGGTCTGCGCCCGCGTTCCAGGCCCCGCCGACCGTAGGAGGTGATCGCTGTGCGAGATAGCGATCCTCCCAGTCGTGGCCGGGCCCACCGTCAGCCCCGCTGAGCCACGGCTCGGTCGACGCGGCTGACCCGCTTCCCGCCCTCCGCACCGCATCCGCTCTCCGGCGCCCACGCCGGGGCGGCCCTGCCGCGCGGCGGAGCACCCGGTCACGACTTCGTGCGCGTACGCCCCGACCCCCCACGGCCCGCACCGGGCCGACTGTCGCCACGGAGCACACCCATGAGCCGTTACGTCGCCCCCCTGGGTTTCACCCTCGCCGCCGTCTGGGTGGCGGTCCTGTTCGTGCTGGCCGGCGGCGGTCACTGACCACCGCCGGCCGGGCCCGGCTCAGACCAGCCGGGACGTCCAGAGCAGACTCAGCCCGCCCGCGCACAGCGCCAGCAGCAGGGCGACGCCCGCGTACCACTGGGTGATCTCGCGCGGCTCGGTCCGGTAGCCGATCGAGCTGCCCATGTCCTGGTAGACCTGCTTCAGCTCGCTGGCCGACGCGGCCTCGTAGAAGAAGCCCTGGGTGGTCTCCGCGAGCTGGGACAGCGCGGTGCGGTCCACCGGCACCCGCTGGAGCTGCCCGCCGATGTCGACCTGGCCCGAGTCGGTGCCGAACGCGATGGTGGACACCGGCACGTTCGCCGCCTGCGCCGCCGCGGCGGCCTCCTCCACCGACCGGCCGGAGGTCCGGTAGCCGTCGGACAGCAGCACGATCCGGGCCGGCGGGATGCCGGCGGCGCCGTCGGCCGGCACCGAGCGGATCGCCTCCAGGCAGGTGAAGACCGCCTCGCCGGTGGCTGTCGCCTCGGCCAGCACCAGCCCGTCGATGGCGGTGTTCACCGCCGCCCGGTCCTTGGTCGGCGGCACCAGCACGTTCGCGGACTTCGCGAACGACACGAGCCCCAGGTTGTAGCTCTCCGGCAGCTCGCCGACGAACTGCTTGGCCGCCTCCTGCGCCGCCTCCAGGCGGTTCGGCGACACGTCGTCGGCCTGCATCGACAGCGACACGTCGATGGCGAGCATGACGGTGGCCCGCTCCAGCGGCTCGCGGGTGTCGATCGCCGGGCGGGCCAGCCCGGTCGCCAGCACCAGCAGGCAGAGTAGGAACGCGGTGGCCGCCACGTGCCGCCGCCAGCCCAGTCCCTTGGGCGCGACGGTACGCAGCAGGTCGACGTTTGTGAACCGCAGCGCGTACTGCCGGCGGTGCAGTTGCCGCCAGACGTACGCGGCGGCGAGGGCGAGCACCGGCAGCACGGCCAGCAGCCACCACGGTTGCAGAAAACGGATCATCGAGTCGTCCCTCGGGTGCGGGCGTGCCGCTGCGCGGCGACGAAACGCACCATGTCCAGCAGCCAGTCTCGGTCGGTACGCAGGCGCAGGTGGGCCGCGCCCGCGGCGCGCAGCTCGGCGGCGATCGCCCCGCGCTGGGCGGCCGCCGCCTCGGCGTACCGGCGGCGCAGGCCCGGGTCGGCGGTCTGCACCTCGTGCAGCTCGCCGCTCTCCGGGTCGACCACCGGCAGCACCCCCACGTCGGGCAGTTCCAGTTCCCGCGGGTCGACCACCTCCACGGCCAGCACGTCGTGGCGGACCCGCAGCTTACGCAGCGGCCGGCCCCACTGCTGCGGCGGCGCGAGGAAGTCGGAGATGACCACCGCCACGCCGCGCCGCCGGGGCGGCCGGTTGAGCATGTCGACGAGCGCGCCGAGGTCGCTGCGACCGGGCCGGATCTCGGCGCCGGCCACCGCCCGCAGCAGCCCCTGGGCCTCCTTGCGGCCGGCGCGGGCGGGCAGCCGCAGCAGCTTGCCCGGCCCACCGGCCCCGCCGGTGCCGACGACGGCGCCGATCCGGTTGCCGCCCCGCACGGTGAGGTGGGCCAGCGCGGCGACGGCGGCGACCGCCACGTCCCGCTTGAGCCACCGCCCGGTGCCGAAGTCCAGGCTGGCCGACATGTCCACAGCCAGCCAGGTCTCCAGCTCGCGGTCGGCGACCGTACGCCGCACGTGCGGCATGGTGGTGCGGGCGGTGACCGGCCAGTCCATCCGGCGCACGTCGTCGCCGGGCCGGTACTCCCGGGACTCCCCCGCCTCGCTGCCCGGGCCGGGCAGCAGCCCGGCGTAGTCGCCCTGGAGCAGCCCGTCCAGCTTGCGGGTGACCATGAGCTGGAGCCGGGCCAGCACGGCTCCGGAACGGTCGCCGGTGGCGAGCCGGGTGGGCGGGGTCACGGCCGCTGCCCGGGCCATCCGTTGTGCGGCACCGCCGGCGGCGGCGCGGCCTGCTGACGGGGCGCGACAGCGGGCAGCGGGATGGTCGACATCACCCGGTGCACGATGTGGTCGGCCGGCACGTCGTCGGCGAGCGCGTCGTAGCTGAGCACCAGCCGGTGTCGCAGGATGTCCGGCGCGATGTCCTGCACGTCCTGCGGCAGCGCGTAGTCGCGCCCGCGCAGCAGCGCCAGCGCGCGGGTGGCCCGGACCAGGCCGAGCGAGGCGCGCGGGCTGGCGCCGTACTGGATGAGCTGGGCGACGTCGGGCATGCCGTGCTCGGCCGGCGCCCGGGTGGCGAGCACCAGCCGGACCGCGTAGTCGACGAGCGCGTTGTGCACGAAGACCTGGTCGGCCTTGCGCTGCAGGGCGATCAGGTCGGGGGTGTCGAACACCCGGGCCGGCTCCGGCGGGGCGACGCCCATCCGGTAGACGATCTCGCGTTCCTCGGCGTCGGTCGGGTAGCCCACGACGATCTTCATGAGGAAGCGGTCCCGCTGCGCCTCCGGCAGCGGGTAGACGCCCTCCTGCTCGATCGGGTTCTGGGTGGCCATCACCAGGAACGGGTCCGGCACCCGGTGACTCTCGCCACCGATGGAGACCTGCCGCTCGCTCATCACCTCCAGCAGCGCCGACTGCACCTTGGCCGGCGCGCGGTTGATCTCGTCGGCGAGCAGGAAGTTGACGAAGACCGGACCCAGCTCGACGTCGAACTTCTCGCTGGACTGCCGGTAGATCCGGGTGCCCATGATGTCGGCGGGCACCAGGTCCGGCGTGAACTGGACCCGGGCGAACGATCCGCCGACGACCCGGGCCAGCGTCTCCACGGCGAGCGTCTTGGCCACGCCCGGTACGCCCTCCAGCAGGCAGTGCCCCCGGGCCAGCAGCGCGACGAACATCCGCTCGACCATCCGGTCCTGGCCGACGATCACCCGCTTGGTCTCGAACAGCGCCCGCTCCAGCAGCGTGGCGTCCTGCGCCGGGGTGGTGGCCGCCGGGGGCGGGGCGTCCGGCGGCGCCTCGGTCGGGTTCGGCACGTCGGGTGTGGTCGGCTGGGCCACCGGTCCTCCACAGCAGGGTCGTCGTCGCGGCGTGGTGCGTATCAAGACTGTCATGCCTCGCTGAGAGCCGAGGGTGGGAGAGGCACGATTTTCGCCGCGCCGTCCGGCCACGCCGTACCGCCGCACGAAAACGCTGAACACGGGTGGACAAAAAGGGGTCCGCAGTGTGTACGATTCACCCCGTCGCCGGGCGGCTCCCCCCGTGGCCGCCCGGCGCTAAAACTCCCGGCGTGCGACGCCTAGACTCGCCCCGGTGACGACTCCCAACGCCCCCGAAGACGAGCTGATCTGCTCGGCGCGGGGGTGTCGTGCTCCCGCCGCCTACCAGCTCCGCTGGCACAATCCCCGCCTGCACGCGCCCGACCGGCGCAAGACCTGGCTCGCCTGCCCGGCGCACCGGGACTCCCTCGGGGACTTCCTCGACGCACGCGGCTTCCTCCGCGAGGTGGTCCCGCTTCCCTGATCGCCTACGCTCGAAGCGTGAGCGAGCAGACGACCCGAGCCCGTACCGGCGGCGAGCACGGCAGGTCCTCCCGGTGAGCGGTGACGGCCACACCGGCCTCCCGCCCGCGTCGCGCAGCGCGCTGGAGCCCTGGCCGGACACCGTCGACTGGCGGCCGATCTCCCGCGACCTGATCTGGGTGGAGCTGATCCGGCTCGGCATCGGGCTGGCGGTGGCGCTCGTGGTGCTCGGCGTGGCCTGGGCGCTGTCCGGGCACTGGCTGCTCGGCGCCGCCGTCGGCGTGGCCCTGCTGATCGGCGTCTGGCGGGCGATCACCATCGTGCGCGCGGTCCGCGCCTGGGGGTACGCCGAGCGCGACGACGACCTGCTGGTGCGGCACGGTCTGCTGGTGCGGCGGCTCTCCATCGTGCCGTACTCCCGGATGCAGTTCGTCGACGTGAGCGCCGGTCCGCTGGAGCGTGCCTTCGACCTCGCCACTGTGCAGTTGCACACGGCGGCGGCCGCCAGCGACGCCCGGGTGCCGGGGCTGCGTCCGGCCGAGGCGTCCCGGCTGCGCGACCGGCTCACCGCGCTGGGCGAGGACCGGGCGGAGGGCCTGTGAGCGACCGGAGCGATCCCGGCGCGCCGCGGCCCCACGACGACCGGCCCGGGGCGGCGCCCGGTCCCCCACCGCCGGTCGGTCCGGAACAGCCGCCCGGGCCGGGTTACGGCCCGCCCGCCGCGCCGCCCGGCTACGGACCGCCGCCCGGATACGCGCCACCACCCGGTTACGGGCCCCCGCCCGGATACGGGCCCCCGCCCGGATACGGGACGGCAGCCGACGCGACGCCCGGGCCGTGGCCCGCGCCCGCGCCGCCGTACCCGGGACCATGGGGTCCGGCCGCCGCGCCCTCGTCCGACGGGGAGGAACCGCGGCAGCGGCTGCATCCGCTGAGCCCCGCGCTGCACGGCGCGAAGTCACTCGTCGTCGTGATCGCCGGTCTGTCCTGGTCGACGCTGTCGCGGGTCGGGTTCGGCTGGTTCGCCCTGCTGGTCACGGTCTTCGTGCTCGGCGCCACCGTGCTGTCCGTGGTGAGCTGGTGGAACACCGGTTACCACCTGGTGGGCCGGGAGCTGCGCGTGTACGAGGGCCTGCTGTGGCGGCGCACGCGCGCCATCCCGCTGGAGCGGTTGCAGGCGGTGGAGGTGGTCCGGCCGCTGCTGGCCCAGCTCACCGGCCTGGCCGAGCTGCGGCTCGAGGTGGTCGGCGGGGGCAAGACCGAGGCGCCGCTGGCCTACCTCAGCGTGGCCGAGGCCACCGCGCTGCGGCAGCGGCTGCTCGCTGTCGCCGGCCGGGCCCCGTCCGCCGTGGCCGAGCCGGGCGTGCCGGCCGCCCCGGGTACGCCTGTCGCGCCCGCGCCGGCCGGCCGCCGGCTGCACGTCGTCCGCAACCAGGACCTGCTGGTCAGCCAGTTGCTCACGCCGCAGGCGTTCCTGCTGCCGGTCGGCGTGGTGTTCGTGGGCGCCCAGTTCCTCTCCGAGGGCTCGTGGTCGTTCATCGCGGTGGCGAGCACGCTCACCGCGATGGCGGGTGTGGTGCTGCAACCGGTCCGGCGGGTGCTCGACGACTGGAGTTTCCGGCTCGACCGGGACGACGGCACGCTGCGTGTGCACAACGGGCTGCTGGAGACGCGGGTGCAGACGGTGCCGCTGCACCGGGTGCAGACCGTGCGGGCGACCTGGCCGCTGCTCTGGCGGATGAAGGGCTGGCTGCGGCTGCGGCTGGAGGTGGCCGGCTACTCGGCCGGTGAGCCGGACGACCGCAACCGCCCGGACCGGCTGCTGCCGGTCGGCGACGCCGGCACCGGCGCGATGGTGGTGGCGGAGGTGCTGCCCGGCGTACGGCTGGACGAACTGCCCGGCACGCCGCCCCCGTCCCGGGCCCGCTGGCTGCGCCCGCTGAGCCGCAAGGTGGTCGGCGCCGGCCTCGACGAGCGGGTCTTCGTGGCCCGGTCCGGGCTGCTGACCCGCCAGCTGACGCTGGTGCCGTACGCCCGGATCCAGAGCGTGCGCGTCACCCAGGGCCCGGCGCAGCGGTTGCTGCGGCTGGCCACCGTGCACGCGGACACCGCGGGCGGGGCCGGGGCGGCGGCGGTCGACCGGGACCTGGCCGACGCCTGGGAGCTGGCCGCGGAGCTGACCGAGCGGTCGCGGGCCGCGCGCCGGGCCGACCACCGCCGCTGACCCGCCAGCGGGGCTAGCGTCGCTCGGCCGGCACCGCGTCCCGGTCGTCGGCGGGGGCGTCGGCCTCGGCCGCGGTGGCGGGCTGCGGCACGCCGGCCGCGCCGGCGGGCTCACCGGCACGCCGGGCCCGCCGCGCCGCCCACCAGCGCTCGGCCAGGCCGACCACCAGGAACGTCATGCCCACGTACGCCCAGCCGACCAGCACGTCGATCAGGTAGTGCTCGCCGCTGTACATCAGCGTGAACGTCATGGCCAGCGGATACGCCAGCATCAGCGGCCACCAGCGCTTGCGCACCGACCGCATGAAGAACAGCACCACGAACAGCGCGAACGCGGTGTGCAGCGACGGCATCGCGGCCACCGGGTTGGAGGCGATCTGCCCGGCGTTGAGCAGATTGCCCGCGCCGTGCATGCCGATCTCCTTCCACCCCCGGGTGGAGATCCGCGCGACCTCGGTCAGCAGGCCGTTCTGCGCCGCCCACCACGGCGGCGCGGCCGGGTAGGCGAAGTAGGTGACCAGGCCGGCCGCGCACAGGAAGCCCCAGCGGGACATGTACGCGATCCAGCGCCGCCGGTTGCGCATCCACAGCACGGCCGCGGCGGCGAACGTCGCCACGAAGTGCGAGAAGTAGATCCAGCTCACCAGCACGTCCCACCAGCGCACCTCGGACGGGTCGTACAGGCGCTCCTGCAGCCAGATCGTCGGCACCTCACCGCCGGTGAGCCAGCCGGTGAGGAACCGGTCGGCGACGATCAGCTCCATCGCGTGCGGGGTGGCGCCGTTGTCGGCGAAGCCCCGGGACAGGTTGTACGCGGCGAGCAGCAGCACCACCGGGATCCAGTCCCGGGCGAAGCGCAGGTGGCTGCGCCACGGGCGGGCCGAGTTCCAGGCGATGGTGCCGGCCCAGATCCACAGGAACGCGTACGCCGGGTCGGTGGGCAGGCCGATGACGAGCCAGCCCGCCACGAAGGCGACGCCCCAGATGGTCATCGCGATCACACGGCGGCGCCCGCCGTCGGGCGACTCGGTGGTCGCGTCGGGGGCGGGGGTCGGAGATTGTGTCTGCTCGGCCATCGCGGACAAGGTTAACGGCGGGCGACGGGCGGGCCTGCGGGCGGGCGGGGACGACACGGGCGCGGCGGCTCGGACGCCGGACGGCCCCCGTTCATCTGCACTAGGCTCGGCCGCATGCAGGAGCAGCCGGAGTCGCCCTTCACGCCGGGCCTGACCGCCCGCGTCGAGCTGACAGTGACCGACGCCGACACCGCGCAGGCGGTGGGCTCCGGGGACGTGCCGGTGCTCGGCACCCCGCGCGTGCTGGCGCTGGCCGAGGCGGCGACGGTGGCCGCCACCGCGACCCGGATGCCGTCCGGGTCGACCACCGTCGGCGTACGGGTGGAGCTGGAGCACCGCGCGGCCACCCCGGTCGGGCGTACCGTGGCCGCCCACGCCGAGCTGGTGAAGGTCGACGGGAAGCGGCTCGTCTTCGAGGTGACTGTCACCGACGGTCCGACGGTGGCGGCGCAGGGCCGGGTCGAGCGGGCGCTGGTCGACCGGCAGCGCTTCGTCGAGCGGGCCCTCGGCCCGTCATGACCGCCGGCTTCACCGAGGTCGCCCCCGGTGTGCACGTGCGACGTGAGCCGCTGCTGGCGGTGAACGTGGTGCTCGTGGTCGGCGACGGCGCGGCGCTGCTGGTCGACACGCTCTCCACGGCCGGGCAGGCGCGGGAACTGGCGGCGGCGGCGCGGGCGGTGACGCCGTACCCGTGGACGATCGTGAACACGCACCACCACTTCGACCACTGTTTCGGCAACGCCACGCTGGCCGGGCCGGACACCGCGATCTACGCGCACCCGCAGGCCGTGGCGGCGCTGCGGGACCGGCCGGACGCGCTGCGCCGCGCCGCGTACGAGGAGATGCGCGCCGAGCAGCCGGCGCTGGCCGAGGAGCTGGCGCGTACCGAGCCGCGGGCGCCGACGCACGAGGTGGTCGAGGAGACGGTGCTCGACGTCGGGGGCCGCCGGGTGGTGCTGCGCCATCCCGGGCACGGGCACACCGACGCCGACCTGGTGGTGCACGTGCCCGATGCGGACGTGCTGGTGGCCGGCGATCTGGTGGAGCAGAGCGGGCCGCCGGCGTTCGAGGAGTCGTACCCGTTGCGGTGGCCGGACGCGCTGGCCGACCTGCTGCGCCTGACCACGCCCGCGACGGTGGTGGTGCCGGGCCACGGCGAGCCGGTCGGCGCGGATTTCGTCCGCGAGCAGCACGCGCAGCTCGCGCGGCAGGCGTGGCTGATCCGCGCCGGGCACACCGGCAGCGCGCCGCCGGAGCGGGTGGCGGCCGAGTCGCCGTTCGGCGCCCGGCCGGGCCTGATCGCCGCCCGCCGCGGCTACGCCGAACTCGACGGCACCGCCTGAGTGGCGGCCCGGGCTCAGCCGGCGTCGGCGAGGATCTCGCGGAGACGGTTGCGGCACTCGGCGACGAACGCCGGGAACGTGTGCCAGTAGTAGGAGACGCCGCTGGCCGCCACCCCGAGCGCCCAGGCGCGGGCCCGTGCCCAGGTCACGTCGTCGACACCGAGCGCCTCCCGGTAGGCGTGCCGGGCCGGCGGCGGCAGGTCCCAGATCGGCGCGTGTTCCGCGTCCGGGAACCCGACGGTCAGCCCGCCGAAGTCGATCACCGCGCACAGCCGGCCGTCGCGTGCCAGCACATTGGTGGGCTTGAGGTCGGTGTGCAGCCAGACGTGCCGGCCGGCGGGTTCGGGCAGGGTGAGGGCGTCGCGCCAGAGCCTGTGCAGGGTGTCGACGTCCATCTCGTCGCCGATCCTGCTCCGGCAGTCGTCGAGCGCCGCGCTGACCCAGGTGTCACAGGGGTGCAGGCTGCCGCCGCGGTATCCGCTCAGCGCGTCCGCGCGGGTCGCGCCGAGCAGGTCGGCCGCGTGCAGGTGACGTACGAACACCGCCAGGTCGGCGCCGAGGGCGGCCCAGTCCCGGACCGTGCCGGGTCCGACCTCGTCGCCGTGGATCCACCGCTGCACCGACCACGGCAGCGGGAAGGCGGCGGTCGGCGTCCCGGCGTGGAGCGGTTCCGGCACCGGGTACGGCAGCAGTGGCGCGAGCCGGGGCAGCCACAGCTGTTCCTTGCGCAGCGCGCCGGCTTTCTCCGCGGTGCGGGGCAGCCGGACGAGCAGGTCGTCGCCGAGCCGGTACATGGTGTTGTCGGTCCCGGCGCCGGCGGGGGTCAACGGCAGCGCGGCCCACTCGGGGCGCTGGTCGGTCAGCAGCGCCCGGACGATCCCCTCGTCCACAGGTGTCTCGTCCTGGTGCAGCATCACCCGGCGATCATCCGGTGCCGGGCGGCGCGGCGGCCACCGGGTTTCCGGACGTACGGGGGTCCCGTTCCGGGCGGGTGTGTGCCCGCAGCGTGGTGAGCAGCGTGTCGAGGTGCGGGGCGGCGGCCAGGATCGCGTCACGCGCTGCCGGGTCGAGGTCGGCCAGCGCCTCGGTGAGCAGCGCGGTGCGGTGCCGTTGGTGGTCGGCCATCCGCCGGTGGGCGGCCTCGGTGACGCGCAGCCGGACCACGCGGCGGTCGGCGGGGTCGCGGTCGCGGGCCAGCAGCCCGGCGTCGGTGAGGTCGCGGACCAGCGTGCTCACGGTGTTGGGCGCCGTGCCGAGGCGCCGGGCCACGTCCTTGCCGCTGATGCCCGGCGTGTCCCGGACGAGCAGGAGCAGTTCCACCTGAGCTTCGGGCAGCGGGTCCCGCCCGGCGCGCGCCGTGGACCGGCGGCGCACGAGCCGGTGCAGCTCCCCGAGGACCGCGCCGAACCGCGCGACCTGCTCGTTCGTCGACACGGGGTCACCCGCCTCACATCGCAATAGTTCTGACTACAGAGGTAAGGTACCCGAGCACATCGGATTTCAGGGGGTACCCGCTCGTGAGTCAAGCCGCGCCGCCCGCCGCCCGCCCGACCGGCGCCGGCGCCACCGCGTCCACCGGGGGCGCGAGCCTGCTGGTGCTGCTCGGCACGCTCACCGCGATCGGCCCGCTCTCGCTGGACATGTACCTGCCCGCGTTCCCGGCCATGACCCGCGACCTCGGCGCCGACCAGGCCGGCATCCAGCTCTCGCTGACCACCTGCCTGATCGGCCTGGCGTTCGGCCAGCTCGTCACCGGGCCGCTCAGCGACCGCTGGGGGCGCCGCCGCCCGGTGCTGGTGGGCGTGGTCGCGTACACCGTGCTGGCGCTGGCGTGCGCGGCGGCGCCGAACGCCCCGCTGCTGGCCGCCGTCCGGTTCGCCCAGGGCCTGGCCGGCGGCATGGGCGTGGTGGTCGCCCGCGCCGTGGTCCGCGACCTCTACTCGGGCCGGGACGCCGCGAAGTACTTCTCCCGGCTCACCCTGGTCTTCGGGGTCGCGCCGATCGCGGCGCCGGGCGTGGGCAGCCTGGTGCTCCGGTTCGGCTCCTGGCGGTCCGTCTTCCTGGTGCTGGCCGCCATCGGCGCAGTGCTGGCCGTCGCGGTCGCGCTGCGCCTGCCGGAGACGCTGCCGGCCGAGCGCCGCAGCACCGGCGGGCTGGGGGCCACCGCCCGGACCATGCGGTCGCTGCTCGCCGACCGGGTCTACCTCGGGTACGCGCTGACCCAGGGCTTCGCCTTCGCCGGGCTGTTCGCGTACATCTCGGGGTCGTCGTTCGTGTTCCAGGACGTCTTCGGCGTCTCCGCGGCGGTGTTCAGCGTCATCTTCGGCGTCAACGCGCTCGGCCTGGTGGCCGTCGGGCAGCTGAACGCCCGGCTGCTCGACCGGTTCCCGCCACGCCGGCTGCTGGTCACCGCGCTGGCGGTCGGCCTGGTCGCCGCGGCCGGCGTGCTGAGCGGCGCGCTGACCGACGGCCTCGCGCTGACCGCGGTGGCGCTGTTCGGCTACGTCGGCGCGCTGGGCATGGTGACGCCGAACAGCACGGCGCTGGCGCTGGACGCGCACGCCCGCCACGCCGGCACCGCCGCCGCGCTGATGGGCGGCATCCAGTCGGTCGTCGGCGCGCTGGCCGCGCCCCTGGTCGGGCTCGGCGGCGAGGGCAGCGCGCTGCCGATGGCCACGGTCCTGGCCGGCGCCGCCGTCCTCACCCTGGTCACCGTCCTGACGATGACCCGCACGCGGGCTGAGCGCTGAGCACGTTAAGAAGGGGCCCCTTCTCTACGTGAGGCGTTAACAAGGGGCCCTTCCTTTCACGCGAAGCGGGCGGTCACCTCCTCGCGGGTGGGCATGGCGGTGGCGCCACCCGGGGACTCGCAGACCACTGCGGCCACCCGCAGCGCGAACGCCACCCGCTCCCGCCACCCGGCCGGGTCGGCCGGCTCACCGGCGGCCAGCAGCTCGGCCACCAGCGCGCCCATCACCGAGTCCCCCGCGCCGGTCGCGTCCACCGCGTCCACCTTCGGCGCGGGCACGCGCACCACGTCGTCGCCGGCGGCGACCAGCGCGCCGTCCGCGCCGAGCGTGACCACGACCGTGCTCGCGCCCAGTTCCCGCAGGTACGCGGCCACGCCCTCGACCGGCTCGTGCGGGTAGAGCACCCGCGCGTCGGCGCTGCTGAGCTTGACCAGGTGCGCGGCGGCGGCGAACTCGGCGACCACCGCGCGCAGCCCGTCCAGCGCGCCCGGGGCGGTGAGCAGCCGGGGCCGCACGTTCGGGTCGAACACCCGCAGCGCGCCCGCGATCGACCAGGCGCGCCGGGCGGCGGCGAGCACCGGCGGGTCGAGCAGCACGATCGAGCCGCAGTAGAGCACGTCCGCGCCCTCGACCAGCGCCACGTCCAGGTCGTCCGGGCCGAGCAGCGCGTACGAGCGGGGCTCGCCGTAGAAGCGGAAGTCCGGCTCGGGGCCGGCGAAGGTGGCCACCGCGAGCGCGGTCGGGGCCGGCACGGTCACCGTCCCGCTCACGTCCACACCGGCGTCGGTGAGGAAGGCGCGGATCCGTCCGGCCAGCGCGTCGTCGCCGAGCGACCCGACGAACCGCGCGTCCCCGCCGAGCCGAGCGGTCGCCACCGCCACGTTGAGCGGTCCCCCGCCGATCGCCTGCCGGTAGACGGGCTCTCCGTCGCGCTCGGCGTCGAGCAGGTCCACCAGCGCCTCGCCGAGCACCACCGCGTATCCCATCCTGGCTCCCCTCGTCGTCCTACCCCGATCCTGGCGCATACCGGCGCCACCGCGCGCCGGGACCCTGGCATCGAACGGCGCCTATTGCGGGCCGCGCCCGGACGTGGTGGGATGGCGGTGCCGGGTGACGACGCGGGGGCTGCCGCGTCACCGGCCGCCGGGTCGATCCGACGCGAGGGCATCCACGGTCCGTTGGGCAACGGACCGCAGACGGTGCGCGCCCGTCGACGGCCACGGCCGCACTCCGACCGGGCGCGGGCACCGCGATCGTCGCATCCGCTCGTCGCAGCGGGGCGGGCCGAACCGGGCCACGCTCCGCGAGTCAGGAGATCCCCGTGCACCGATCCCGATCCCGTACGGCCGCGTTGCTCACCGCGGCCGCCACCCTGACCCTGGGCGCGTTCGCCCTGGTCACCAACTCCGGACCGGCGGCCGCGCACGGCGCGGCCATGACGCCGGGCGCCCGCACCTACCTGTGCTGGAAGGACGGCCTCACCGGGACCGGTGAGATCCGGCCGAACAACCCCGCCTGCTCGTCGGCGGTGGCCGAGAGCGGCGCGAACTCGCTGTACAACTGGTTCAGCGTGCTGCGCTCCGACGCCGGCGGGCGGACCGTCGGGTTCATCCCCGACGGCAAGCTGTGCAGCGGCGGCAACCCCGGCTTCAGCGGGTACGACGCGGCGCGCAACGACTGGCCGATCACCCACCTGACGGCGGGCCGGTCGATGGAGTTCCGGTACAGCAACTGGGCCCACCACCCGGGCACGTTCTACTTCTACGTGACCAAGGACAACTGGAGCCCGAACCGGCCGCTGGCCTGGAGCGACCTGGAGGAGCAGCCGTTCCTGCAGGTGACCAACCCGCCGCAGCGCGGCGCGGTCGGCACCAACGACGGTCACTACTACTTCACCGGCAACCTGCCGTCGAACAAGAGCGGCCGGCACATCATCTACTCGCGCTGGGTCCGCTCGGACAGCCAGGAGAACTTCTTCGGCTGCTCGGACGTGACGTTCGACGGCGGTAACGGCGAGG
This sequence comes from Micromonospora sp. HB375, assembly GCF_017872985.1. Lineage (NCBI taxonomy): Bacteria > Bacillati > Actinomycetota > Actinomycetes > Micromonosporales > Micromonosporaceae > Micromonospora > Micromonospora sp. HB375. The sequence continues at coordinate 4,890,650 of NZ_JAGGJO010000001.1, forward strand.
TGACCGGGATCGGCTCGGGCGGCAGCAACCCCCCGACGACCGCGCCGCCGACCACCGCGCCCCCGACCACCGCGCCCCCGACGACCGCGCCGCCGACCTCGCCTCCGCCGGTGACGACCAGCCCGACCATGCCGGCCGGCTCCTGCATGGCGGTGTACAAGGTGGTCACCGCCTGGGGTGGCGGCTTCCAGGGCGAAGTGACGATCATGAACCACAGCACCCGGACGTACTCCGGGTGGACCGCGAACTGGACCTGGCCCAGCGGCCAGACCATCAACCAGGTGTGGAACGGCACGTTGAGCGGCAGCGGGGCGTCGGTGAGCGTCTCCAACGCCGCCTACAACGGCAGCGTCCCGCCGGAGGGCACCACCACGTTCGGCTTCACCGCGAACTTCTCCGGCACCAACACCCTGCCGACGGTCACCTGCACCGGCAGGTGACCCCGTAACGGGAAGGGCCCTCGGGGAACACCCCGGGGGCCCTTCCTCGTCACGCTCGGGTCAGCGGACCATGCTGCCGACGACCGGCTTGGTGAGCAGCGCGGACTGGTTGCGCTGGATGCCCGGGTCGAGCGTCTTGGCCACGAAGATGGCGTGCCAGATGCAGAAGATCAGCACGGTCCACACCTTGCGGGAGTGGTCCGCCTCCTCCCGCTTGTGCTCCTCCAGCAGGCGCATCGCGTACGACAGGTCGATCAGGTCGCCCGCGCCCGAGGTGGACAGCACGTGCCGCGCCCACTCGTACATCTCGCCGCGCAGCCAGACCCGGGTCGGGGTCGGGAAGCCCAGCTTCTTGCGGTTGACGATGGCCGGCGGCACGACGCCCTGCAGCGCCTGGCGCATCGCGTACTTGGTGGCCTCGGAGCGGGGCGGCAGCTTCAGGTCGACCGGGATGCCGGCGGCGACGTTGAACACCTCCCGGTCCAGGAACGGCACCCGCACCTCCAGCGAGTGCGCCATCGAGATCCGGTCGGCCTTGACCAGGATGTCGCCGCGCAGCCAGGTGTAGAGGTCGACGTACTGCATCTTGGTGACGTCGTCCAGCTCGGTGCACTCGGCGTAGATCGGGGCGGTCACGTCGGTGTAGCGCACCGAGGGGTCGTAGCGGCGCAGCAGGTGCTGCTTCTCCTCCTCGGTGAACATCCGGGCGTTGCCGTAGTAGCGCTGCTCGATCGGGGTGGTGCCGCGCTCCAGGAAGCTCTTGCCCTTGACCCCCTGCGGAATGGCCTTGGACACCGCGCGCAGGCCCTTCTGCACGCCGTCGGGCAGGCTGTTCACCGAGTTGAGCGACAGCGGCTCCCGGTAGATCGTGTAGCCGCCGAAGAACTCGTCCGCGCCCTCGCCGGAGAGCACCACCGTGACGTGCTCGGCGGCCTTCTTCGCCACGAAGTACAGCGGCACCAGCGCCGGGTCGGCGACCGGGTCGTCCAGGTGCCAGACGATCTTCGGCAGCGCGTCGATCATGTCCTGCGGCCCGATCTTGGTCGGGATGGTGGTCACGTCGAGGTGCCGGGCCGAGTCCTGGGCCACGTCGATCTCGGAGTAGCCGGGCACGTCGTAGCCGACGGTGAAGGTGAGGATGTTCGGGTTGAACTCGCGGGCCAGCGCCACCACGGCGGTGGAGTCGATGCCGCTGGACAGGAACGAGCCGACCGGCACGTCCGAGCGCATGTGCATCCGGACGCTCTCCCGCAGCGTCTCCCGGATGTCGTGGTAGAGCCGCTGCTCGTCGGAGACCGGGGCCGGCCGGAACACCGGGCGGTACCAGCGGCGCACCTCGATCCGGCCGCCCGGGGTCCAGTTCAGGTACTCCCCCGAGCCGATCCGGCTGATCCCCTTGTGCAGCGTGCCCGGCTCCGGCACGTACTGCAGCGTCAGGTAGTGGCTCAGGTTGGCGGTGTCGATGCCCGCGTCGCCCTGGTACGCCGAGTGCGCGAACGGCAGCAGCGCCTTCTTCTCCGACGCGAGGTAGAGGCCGTCCTGGGTCTCCAGGTAGTGCAGCGGCTTGATGCCGAAGTAGTCCCGGGCGCCGAAGGCCCGCCGCTCCTGCCGGTCCCAGATGACGAACGCGAACATGCCGCGCAGCTTGGTGAGCACCTGCTCACCCCAGTAGTGGTAGCCGGCGACGATCACCTCGCCGTCGCCGTTGGTGGCGAACTGGGCGCCGTAGTCGCGGATCAGCTCCTCGCGCAGCTCGATGTAGTTGTAGATCTCGCCGTTGAAGGTGAGCAGGTACCGCCCGCCCGCGTACGGCAGGGGCTCGTGGCTCAGCGCCACGTCGATGATCGCCAGGCGCTTGTGCGCGAACACACCGTCCGCGTACCGGCCGGAGGCGTCGCCGACCACCTCGACCCCGGTCTCGTCCGGGCCACGGTGGTGCAGGCACTCCAGTGCGCCGGCGATGTTGTCGCGGTGGGCGGCGGCGTCGCCGCGCGCGCTGAAGAAGGCCAGGAGTCCGCACATGGCCGCCATCTTTCCACGCGCCGGAAGCCTCCGTCGCGGCACCGCAGGCACCTCCCGCTGTCGTGCGCGCGGTACCGTCTGGACCAGCGACGAGGCTCAGGGAGGGACGGATCATGGCCGAGGAGCGGACGCGACAGGGCAAACCGGCGGACGGTACGGAGTCGCACGACCCGGACTTCCCGGAGGCGTTCCTGTCGTTCATGCGCCAGGGCTGGCGGGACACCGAACTGCCGGTCGCCCCGCGCCCGGAGGCGCCCAACCACGCCAAGCGGCGGGCCGCGCTGGCCGAGGCCTTCCCGGGCGAGACGCTGGTCATCCCCACGGGCAACGAGAAGGTACGCGCCAACGACACCGAGCACCGGTTCCGTCCGGGCAGCGACTTCGCGTACCTGACCGGCGACCTGGAGCCGGACAGCGTCCTCGTGCTGCGCCCGGGTGGCGAGTCCACGCTGTTCATGCGGCCCCGGTCGTCGCGGGTGACCGACGAGTTCTTCCGCAGCCGGCACGGTGAGCTGTGGGTGGGCCGCCGGCCGACGCTGCGGGAGAAGTCCACCGAGCTGGGCCTGCCGACGGCCGACCTGAGCGAGCTGGACGCGACGCTGGCCGAGCTGGCGCCGGGGCGTACCCGGGTGCTGCGCGGCTTCGACGCCCGGGTGGACGCGGCGGTGCGTCAGTACGACGGCGCGCGCGCCGACGGTCAGCCCGGCCGCGACCGGGAACTGGCCATCGCGATCGCCGAGCTGAAGCTGGTCAAGGACGAGTGGGAGATCGCGCAGCTCCAGGAGGCGTGCGACGCCACGGTGCGCGGCTTCGAGGACGTGGCACGGGCGCTGCCGGCCGACCGCGGCGTCTCCGAGCGGCTGCTGGAGGGCGTCTTCGCGCTGCGCGCCCGGCACGACGGCAACGACGTCGGGTACGGCTCGATCGTCGGGGCCGGCGAGCACGCCACTGTCCTGCACTGGGTGCACAACCACGGCGCCACCCGTCCGGGTGACCTGCTGCTGATGGACATGGGCGTGGAGAACCGCAACCTCTACACCGCCGACGTCACCCGGGTGCTGCCGGTCGACGGCCGGTTCACGCCGCTGCAGCGCCAGGTCTACGACGCCGTGTACGCCGCCCAGCAGGCCGGCATCGAGATGTGCCGGCCGGGCGTGGCGTTCCGGGACGTGCACCTGGCCTCGATGCGGGTGCTGGCCGAGGCGCTGAAGGATCTCGGGCTGCTGCCGGTGAGCGTGGACGAGGCGATGGACCCGGCCTCCACGGTCTACCGGCGGTGGACGCTGCACGGCACCAGCCACATGCTCGGCATCGACGTGCACGACTGCGCCAACGCGCGCAAGGAGAACTACCGGGAGGGTCCGCTCGGCGAGGGGTACGTGCTGACCGTCGAGCCGGGGCTCTACTTCCAGCCGGAGGACGAGATGGTCCCCGAGGAGCTGCGGGGCATCGGCGTGCGGATCGAGGACGACATCCTGGTCACCGCGGACGGTCCGGTGAACCTGTCGGCCGGTCTGCCGCGGCGCTCCGACGAGGTGGAGACCTGGCTGGCCGAGCAGCGTGAGGCGGGCCCCCGCCTGCCCGGCTGAGTCCTGCGGGCCGCGATCTTCCGGCGGGCCCCACCACCGCGCCTTCACGGCAGGTGGTGGGGCCCGCCGCCGTCTGGGGGAGTTGCGGTCCGCTCACGTGGTTGGTCACCGACCGCCGATCGTGGGAGGAATGCGGGCTTTTTTCGGATACGTCTTCCTCGCGAGGAACCTTCTCATACGGTGCTGGTCAGAGGCTACAACCGGTTTGTAGCTGGTCGCCCGGCCTGGGGCGGTGCGACCCGTTTGGGAAGAACCGAAAGGGCTCTCATCTCATGTCGAACGATGTAACGACACCCGACGGTGGAGCGCCGATGGCGCCTGCCCCGCGGACGAGCAAGCGGCGGGCGCTCTGGGTCGCCACCGGCGTGGCCGGGCTGACCGGCGTCGTCGGGCTGGCGGCGCTGGGCGGTCTCGCCGCCCGCGACGACAAGTCCGGCACCGAGCCGGTGGCGGACAACCACGCCGTCGCTCCCCAGAACGCCGGCAACGACTCCGACGGCGGCTACGACAAGGACGGCAAGGACGGCAAGGACCGTGGCCAGGAAGGCCGTGACCGCGGCGAGTGGGGCCCGGACAAGGGCGACTGGGGCAAGGACGGCAAGGACGACCACGGCAAGACCCGCGAGGTCGCCTGCGACGACGACGCCCTGATCGACGCCCTCGAACTCGCCAACCGCGACCACGGCGGCACCCTCAAGCTCGCCGAGAACTGCACCTACGAACTCGGCGTCAAGGACCGCAAGTTCGGCTCCGCCCTGCCCGAGATCAAGCAGGACGTCACCATCAAGGGCAACGGCTCCACCATCAAGCGCGACGCCGAAGACACCTTCCGCATCTTCCGCGTCCGCGACGGCGGCGACCTCACCCTCAAGGACCTCACAATCAAGGGCGGCAACGCCAACGAGTTCAAGTACCCCGGGCCGTCCGTGCCGAAGGCGGCCGACCCGGCCGAGCTGGATGCCAAGCGGGTCGAGGGCGACGGCGGCGCGCTGCTGGTCGAGCGCGGCGGCAGCGCGCACCTGGACAACGTGAAGCTGACCGACAACAACGCCGAGGGCGACGGCGGCGCCGTCGCCAACTACGGCCGCACCTGGCTCAAGGAGAGCAAGGTCGTCAACAACCACGCCCAGGGCGACGGCGGCGGCATCTTCAACGAGGGCATCCTCAAGGTCGAGGAAACCCACGTCGACGACAACACCGCCGGCGGCAACGGCGGCGGCATCGCCAACGGCAGCGGTGAGCACCACGACGGGCCGGTCGACCTGGCCTCGGCGGCGAAGGCCGACAAGGGTGAGCACGGCAAGCACCGCGCCGGCACGGTCGAGATCACCGGGGCGTACGAGGGCAAGGACGCCTCGTTGAGCACCCTGAGCCGCAACCGGGCGGGCCACAACGGTGGCGGCCTGTTCAGCAGCGGCGGCTGGGTCACCGTCTCGTTCACCGCGATCGGCGGCAACGTCGCCTGCGACAACGGTGGCGGCGTCTACGCCGAGAACACCGACCTGCTCCTGGAGAAGGTCCACGTGGCGGGTAACCACGCCGACGGCAACGGCGGCGGCGTGGTGACGACCGGCGGGCGCGACTGGGCCGGTAACGGCGCCGAGAAGGACGGCCTCGCGGGCAGCGCCACGATCGCCGACAGCGCGGTCGTGGACAACACGGCCGGCCGCTTCGGCGGCGGAATCTACAACGGTGAGTGGCTCATCAAGATCGAGGACGGCTTCCTCACCCGCGAGCACGACAAGGACGACAACGCCACCCTCACCATCCGCGACACCGAGATCAAGGCCAACACCGCCCTCAACGGCGGCGGCATCTTCAACAACAAGGCCAAGATCACCCTCACCAAGACCCACGTCACCAAGAACACCGCCACCGACTCCAGCAAGCTCCACCGGGTCGCCGGCGGCGTCCTCAACAACGAAGGACGCGTCAAGCTCGACGACAAGTCCCTCATCAGCAACAACGACCCCACCAACTGCGCCAACACCGTCGAGGACTGCTTCAACTGATTCGCTCCACCACATAACCCGGGGTGCCCTCCTTCCGCCGCGACGGCGGGAGGAGGGCACCCGACCTCGGAGCGGCCCGGCTGGCCGTGGTGTCCCCCACCGGGGCGTCCGGACCGCACTGCGCCCGCCCATCCCACCCGCACCCTTATGCGGGTTTTTTTCGTATATGGCCACGAGGCGAAGAAGGTTCTCATACGGTCGTTCTCAGCAGCTACAACCGATTTGTAGCGAAGGCCGCCTCGCCAGGGCGAAGCGACCTTGTCAGGTACAAGGAGAGGGCAGAGAGCTCCGATGTCCAACTACCTTCGCAATAACAATGACGCCACCAGCAAGACCATCTCCCCGCTCCGGCGTCGCCGGATGTGGCTCGCCACGGGCGTCGTGGGCCTGACCGGAGCGGTCAGCCTCGCCGGCGTGGCCTACGCGACCACCGGGGCCACCGGCCCGCACCGGCTCGCCGACGTCAAGTGGTCGACCACGCAGCAGCTCAGCGACGACGACCACGGCGACAAGGGCGAGTACGGCCGGGACGGGTACGACAAGGACGGCAAGGACGGCAAGGACCGTGGCCAGGAAGGCCGCGACCGCGGCGAGTGGGGCCCGGACAAGGGCGACTGGGGCAAGGACGGCAAGGACGACCACGGCAAGACCCGCGAGGTCGCCTGCGACGACGACGCCCTGATCGACGCCCTCGAACTGGCCAACCGCGACCACGGCGGCACCCTCAAGCTCGCCGAGAACTGCACCTACGAACTCGGCGTCAAGGACCGCAAGTTCGGCTCCGCCCTGCCCGAGATCAAGCAGGACGTCACCATCAAGGGCAACGGCTCCACCATCAAGCGCGACGCCGAAGACACCTTCCGCATCTTCCGCGTCCGCGACGGCGGCGACCTCACCCTCAAGGACCTCACAATCAAGGGCGGCAACGCCAACGAGTTCAAGTACCCGGGTGGCGGCGGCCAGCCGCCGGCCGCTGCTCCGGCGGCCGCCCCGGCGGTGGCGGCCCCGGCCGCTCCGGCTGTCGCGGCTCCGGCCGCGGCGACCACGGCCGCCGCTGTCACGCCCGTCGCCGACGGCACGAACGGCGGCAAGGACGACGACAAGCGGGTCGAGGGTGACGGCGGCGCGCTGCTGGTCGAGCGCGGCGGCAGCGCCTACCTGGACAATGTGAAGCTCGTCGACAACAACGCCGAGGGCGACGGTGGCGCCGTCGCCAACTACGGCCGCACCTGGCTCAAGGAGAGCAAGGTCGTCAACAACCACGCCCAGGGCGACGGCGGCGGCATCTTCAACGAGGGCATCCTCAAGGTCGAGGAAACCCACGTCGACGACAACACCGCCGGCGGCAACGGCGGCGGCATCGCCAACGGCGGCGGCTTCTCCGGCGAGCACGGCCCGGCGGCCTCGGCCGCGCCGAAGGGCTACGACAAGAAGGAGAAGCACCACGAGGCCGGGATCGTCGAGATCTTCGGTTCCGACCACGGCAAGGACGGCATCAAGTCCAGCCTGTCGGACAACCGCGCCGGCAAGAACGGCGGCGGTCTGTTCAGCAGCGGCGGCACCGTCACGGTCTCCTTCACCGCGATCACGGGCAACACCGCCTGCGAGAACGGTGGCGGCGTCTACGCCGAGAACACGGACCTGGACCTGGACAAGGTGCACGTGGCCAAGAACCACGCCGACGGCAACGGCGGCGGCGTGGTGGTCACCGGCGGCAAGCACTGGGGCTACCCGAACGACAAGGAGCACGCCAGCGCCACGATCGCCGACAGCAAGATCGTCGACAACACCGCCAACCGCTTCGGCGGCGGCATCTACAACGGTGAGTGGCTCATCAAGATCGAGGACGGCTTCCTCACCCGCGAGCACGACAAGGACGACAACGCCACCCTCACCATCCGCGACACCGAGATCAAGGCCAACACCGCCCTCAACGGCGGCGGCATCTTCAACAACAAGGCCAAGATCACCCTCACCAAGACCCACGTCACCAAGAACACCGCCACCGACTCCAGCAAGCTCCACCGGGTCGCCGGCGGCGTCCTCAACAACGAAGGACGCGTCAAGCTCGACGACAAGTCCCTCATCAGCAACAACGACCCCACCAACTGCGCCAACACCGTCGAGGACTGCTTCAACTGACCTGACGGTCCCGGGGTACGCGACCGGCCCCCTGCCACGTGACGTGGCAGGGGGCCGGTCGGCCGTGCCGGTCAGCTCTGGACGAACACCGCCACGCTGCGCGCGGGCACGGTGAACGTGCCGGCGGCCCGGTCGAACGAGGCGGTACGCAGCGCCGGGTCGGCCGAGTTCCGCAGCACCGGATGCAGCGTCACGTTCGCCCCGCGCAGCCCGGTGACCGTCTGCTTCGCCGTCTCCGGCGTGGCGTTGAAGACGACGGTCACCGACTTCCACGTCCCGTCCAGCCCGCGCGCGTCGAGGGTCATGGTGAGCACGCCCGGCGTCTCCTTCGTCCCGGACAGCGGGAACGCCACCCGCTTCTGCACCTGCTCGGCGCTGCTGAGCCCGAACACCGGCGAGGATCGGCGGACGCGCAGCAGCTCCGCGTACCGGGCGTCGGCCAGTTCGACCGCCGCGCAGTCCGGCACCAGCAACGGGTCGGCCAGCAGCGGCTTCGCGTACGACCACTTGTCGCGGTTGTCGGCCTCCGGCGGCAGGCCCGCGCCGAACCCGTTGCCCTGGGCGCAGTCCCAGCGGATCTGGTTGAACCAGTCCCCCGAGTTGTACGAGTTGCGGTCCAGCGACTTCGAGCGCAGCCGCTCCGAGCCGGTGGTGACGAACCCGGCGCCCTGCCCGAGCGCTGTGGTCGCCAGCGCGAGCACCTGCATCCGGGCCCGGTCCTGCGCCGAGGTCCCCTGCGGCAGCTTGTACGCCAGCGCGTCGTACAGGATCTCGTTGTCGTGCGCGTCGACGTAGGTGACCGCCTCGCCCGGCGCGGCCGTGTATCCGGCCGGCGCGCCCTTGTAGTCGACCTGCGCGCCGGTGACCCGCTTCCCGGAGGAGTCGGTGAACCGGTAGTCGCGCAGGTTACCGGTCAGGCCCACCTTGATCAGGTCGTGCTGGTGCAGCAGCCGGGCCCGCTGCTCGGCCGCCGTGCCGTTGACCTCGTCGCCGTTCGGGTCGGTGTAGAGGCCGGAAGCGAAGCCCTGCGCGCGCGGGTTCGCGTCGAACGGGCCGCCGCCGCGCACCGCGTCGCGAAGCCGGTCGTTGAACGTGCCGATGCCGGTGCCGGCCATGTTGATCTGGGTGGCCTGGGTGAACCGGGCGTCGTCGGCGACCTCGCCGAAGTTCCAGCCCTCGCCGTAGAGCAGGATCTTCCGGCCGTCGACGCCGTCGCGGGCGAGCGTGAGCTTGTCCAGCGCGGCCCGTACGGCCAGGATGTTCGCCTTCGGGTGGTGACCCATCAGGTCGAACCGGAAGCCGTCGACCTTGTACGCCTTGGCCCAGGTGACGATCGACTCCACCACGAGCTTGCCCATCATGGCGTGCTCCGGGGCGGTGTTGGCGCAGCAGGTCGAGTTGGCCACCGACCCGTCGTCGAGCAGCCGGTGGTAGTAGCCCGGCACCACCTGGTCGAGCACCGACTTCGGGTCGGCGCCGGCGGCCGAGGTGTGGTTGTAGACCACGTCCATGACCACCCGCAGGCCGGCCTTGTTCACCCCGGCGACCATCTGCCGGAACTCGGTGGTGCGCTTGGCGCCGTTCGGGTCGGTGGCGTACCCGCCCTCCGGCACCGTGTAGTGCAGCGGGTCGTACCCCCAGTTGTAGCCGTCGGTGTCGGCGACCGCCGCGACGCACTTCTGCTGCTGGTCGGAGTCCGGCGGCAGCGCGGCCAGGTCGCAGGCCGGCTGGGCCTGGTCGGCCCGCTTCTCCGGGATGGTGGCGAAGTCGAACGCGGGCAGCAGGTGCAGGTAGTTGACCCCGGCGTCGCCGAGCGCCCGCAGGTGCTTCATGCCCGCCGTCTGCGGGTCGGTGAACGCCAGGTAGGTGCCGCGCCGCTCGGCCGGAACCGTGTTGTCGGCGATGGAGAAGTCCCGCACCGACAGCTCGGTGATCTGGGCCTTCGACGCCGGCGGGGCGGCCGGCTTGCGCAGGTTCGCCCAGCCGGCCGGCGCGAGCGCCGGGTCGGTCAGGTCGACGATCTGGCTGTGCGTGGAGTTCGGCGCGAGCGCCACCGAGTACGGGTCGGTCACCGACGCGGTGACCACCTTCTGTGTCGCCGGCTGCCACGCCTGCACCTGGTAGCGGTAGTAGCGGCCGGTCCACGCCTTCGTCCCGCGCACCGACCAGACACCGGTGCGGTCGTCGCGTCGCATCGCCACAGTGGTCGGCTCGGCCGTGGGCGAGTCGAACAGCTCCAGCGCCACCTTCTGCGCGGTGGGCGCCCACACGGCCAGCGTGGGTACCCGCCCGGCGAACGTCGGGCCGAGTTTCGCGCCGGTCGCGGCCGCGTAGACGTCGTCGAGCACGCCGGGGATCTGCACGCCGGTGGCGGCGAGCAGGGCGCCCTCGGCGTCCCGCTCGGTCACCACGAGCTGCCCGCGCAGCGCCGCCGGCACCTTGGCCAGGTCGCCGCGCGCGAGCGTGAAGGCGCGACGGTCCCAGAGATGGGGGTACGCCTGTCGTTGCGCCTCGGTCAGCCCGTTGCGCTGCGCCCGCAGCGGCAACTCGGTGTACGTGCCGGTCAGCTCGCCGTCGGCGACGCCGATTCCACCGGCCGGGGCGACCGCGAGCGCGTACCGCCTGCCGTCGGTCGGGCCGGTGGCCCAGGCGACTGTGGACCTGTCGATCCAGTTCGCCTTCTGCCTGGTGATGTCGATGTCGGTCGCGGCGCCGGACGTGGTGGTCGGCAGCAGCCGGCCCTTGACGCCGGCGAGCAGCCACACCTCGCGCCCGGCGGTGGCGAAGTCGAGCCGCTGGTCCTCGGGGTGGTCCTTCTGGTCGCCGGAGTGCACGATGTAGCTCAGCCCGGTCGCGCCGGCGCTCAGCGGCACCCGGAACACCGCGCCGTAGGCGTCGATCTTCTCCGGCTTGAGCGGCGTGGCCCAGTCGGTCGGGCTGGCGGCGCCGTCCCACAGGTGCAGGCCCCAGCCGTCGTAGTTGCCGTCGGCCTTGCGCCAGTGGATCAGCGCCGTGTCCGGCGCCACCGGCGGGTCGGGCTCGCCGGTGGCGGCCTGCCGCGTCGGGTACACCTCGGCGTCGCCCTGCTTGACCCAGACCTCCCCGGTCCGGGTCACGTCGATGAAGCGGTCGGCCGCGACGTCCTTGTTGCCGCCGGAGTCGACCACGACGAAGCCGACCGACTTCGCGCCCGGCTTGAGCTTCACCCAGGCGAACCGGCCGTACGAGTCCTCGCCGGCGAACGGCTGCCCGGCGGGCCACTCGGTGACGTACGCCGGGTCGATGTCACCCCAGGCGTAGAGCCGCCAGTCGTCGTACCCGCCGGCCGGGCGCTTGTAGTGCACGATCGCCCAGTCCCGCGACTCGCCCCGGTCCGGGGTGCCGACGGTGCCGGTGGCGCGGGCGGTGGCGGTGCGGCCCTTGCCGTCGCGGACCACTGCCTTGTACTCGACAGTGGTGCCGCCGGGCAGGCCGGTGAGGTCGTGGTGCACGGTGTACGGGGCGCGGTGCGCGCTGCCCAGCAGCGTCCACTTCCCGCCGTCGACCCGGGCGGCGAACGTGACGGTGGCGAGCGGGTCGCCGGTGACCTGGGCGGTGACGGTGGCCTTGCCGGGGGCGGGCTCGTCACCCGGCTCGGTGATCGTGATCTTCGGAGCGGCCCCGGGGTGCGGGATGGCCCGGTCGGCCTTGAGCACCACCGCCGACATCGCCGGCACGGTGAGGCTCAGCTTGCCGTCGGCGGCGGCCGTCACGTCTGCGGCGCCGCCGTACACGCCGGTGAAGCGGGCGCCGGCCGACCAGGTGTCCACCGTGACAGTCTGCGGGGTGGCGGCGTTGTTCACCGCCGCCACGTACTCGATCCGGTCGGCGGGCAGGACGCGGGAGAACGCGAAGACGCCGGGGCCGTCGGCGGCGTGCCGGGTGACCTGGACGCCGTCGCGCAGCGCCGGGTGCGCGGCCCGCAGGCCGCCCAGCTCGGCGATGGTCCGGTAGAGCGGGTGGCGGGTGTCGTACTGGTCGACGGCGTGGGTGCGGGTGGTGCCGATCAGGTCGTCGTCGAGGTAGTCGGCGGTCCGGGAGGCGAACATGTCCTGCCGGGCGTCCTTGTCCCCGCCCGGGCCGGTGAAGCCCTGCTCGTCGCCGGAGTAGACGACCGGCTGGCCACGGGTGAGGAACATGAGCTGGTGGGCGAGCCGGCTGCGCGTCAGCTGGGCGGCGTCGTCCCCGCCGCCGGCGGCGACGAACGAGCCGATCCGGCCCATGTCGTGGTTGCCGAGGAACGTGGTGAGCCGGTTGGCGTTCGTGTCCCGCGCGGTGTAGAGGTCGTCCTTGGCGTACACGTCGGCGAGGGCCTTGGCCGAGCCGTCGGCGGCGGCGTAGCCACGTGCCGCCTCCTGGAAGGAGAAGTCGAGCGTGGCGGGGAGGCCGCCGCGCCGCACGTAGGTGGACTGGATCTCCTGTTCGGCGCTGTAGACCTCGCCGAACATGAAGAAGTCCTTCTTGCCGGCCTTTGCCGCGGCGGCGTCGATGCCGCGGGCGAACTGCGGCCAGAACTCGAGGTTCGAGTGCTTGACGGTGTCGAGGCGGAACCCGTCCACGCCGGCCTTGCCGATCCACTCGGCGTAGATGTCGGTCATGCCGCGCACCACTTCGGGCCGCTCGGTCCACAGGTCGTCCAGGCGGGAGAAGTCGCCGTACTCGCTGTTCTCCCCGGCGAAGGTGGAGTCACCGCGGTTGTGGTACATGGTCGGGTCGTTCAGCCACGCCGGTACCTTGACCTTCGCGTCGGCGGGGGTGGCGAACACCGGGGTGTACGGGAACGACTTCTCGTTGACGGCGGGGAACTTACGGGTGCCGTCGGCGTAGTTCCGGTCCTCGAAGGGTCGTCCCTGCGCGTCGCGGTAGGGCGCGGTCTTCTTGTCCACGTAGCCGTACTTGTCCTCGGCGTACCGGATGACGTCGGCGGTGTGGTTCACGATGATGTCGAGGTAGACCTTGATGCCCCGCCGGTGGGCGAGGTCGACCAGCTTCTTCAGCTCCGCGTTCGTGCCGAAGTGCGGGTCGACCTGGGTGAAGTCGGTGATCCAGTAGCCGTGGTAGCCGGCCGAGACGTCGGCGCCGGTGCCCTGCACGGGCCGGTTCTTGAAGATCGGGGCGAGCCAGATGGCGGTGGTGCCGAGCCCTTGGATGTAGTCCATCCGGTCGATCAGGCCCTTGAGGTCGCCGCCGTGGTAGAAGCCCTTGTCGGTCGGGTCGTGGCCGGTGGTGAGCCGGCCGCCGGTGAGGCCGCCGTTGTCGTTGCGCTTGTCGCCGTTGGCGAAGCGGTCCGGCAGGACGAAGTAGAACTGCTCGGCCTTGGCGGTGTTGCGGCTCGCCGCGAGCAGCGCGTCGGGCGAGGGCTCGTGGTTCCACTGGGGAGCGTTGCCGGCGGCGAGGACGTCGGGGGTGGCGGCGCGCTCGGGAGCGTCGTCGCCGAGCTGATGGAGGGCCACCGGAACGCCGACGACGGCGAGCACGAGGGAGGTGACCAGGGCGAGCAGCGCCTTGGGGGATATCGGCGGCGGTTTCATCGACGGCCTTTCTCTGGTCGCTGATTCGCCCGCACGCTAGCCCTTGCCGAAACATTCTGCAATACCTTGCAAACCATGCCGCAACAAAGCAGTTACCTTGCAAGAGAGTGCACGCGTGTCGCCCCGATCCGGGGCGCGGGTTCTACCGAGCGACGCAGGGCGTGCCGTCGACGGTGCAGCTCGCCGGCCGGGTGCCCGCCCGCTCAATGTGGAACCGCACCGCCAGGGACTGCCCGGGGGCCAGGTCGAATCCGCTGCGGTAGGTGAAGACGCCGTCGTCGAAACGGAACACGCCCTGCTCGGCGCCCTCGACCCAGGCGGTGACCAGCCTTCCGCCGGGGAAGACCGCGCGCACCGTCCAGCCCCGGTGCGAACGCGCGGTGTTGACGAGCAGCACCTCGCCGATGAAGCCGCCGTCGAAGGCGCTCTGCACGCTGTACCTGCCGGTCACCGCGGACGGCGGCGCCACCGGCGGCGGAGACGACGGGGGCGGCACCGGCCGGGCGACGCCCCGGGGGCTGGGCGTCGACGCGGCCGGCGTCGGCCGGGCGGGCAGCTCCGTGGAGCGGGGCGACAGGCCCGGCAACACCGGAGCGGTGGCGGAGACCGGCGACGGACCGCTGGCGCTGACCGCCGTGGGGGTCGGCGGCACGTGCGGCAGCGGCATCAGCGGATCGGGCGGACCGGCCGCCGGGAACGTGCTCCGTCCCCGCACCGAACCGAGCGCCACCGCCAACAGGACCACCATCACGACCACGCCGGCGGCGACGAGGATCCAGGGGGACGAGGTCATGGCGGCCCCGGGCTGCGGGCCGGAGCGACGCGTGTGGGACATGGTCCTCCTGTCGGGGTCCGGGCCAGCGTAGCCACCGGGACCGGGCCGCGGCGAGCGGCCGGAATCGGGCCTGCCGCACGGCGCGGACTCCTGATACCTTGCACGCCGATCAATGACCACAATGGCTCGTCGAGCCGGTAGGACGGATGGCCAGTGACTGAGTGGCAGGGCAACATCCGGCGGGCGTCCACGGCGGACGCCGCCGTCGTGACCGCGATTCTCGCCGAGGCGTTCATGCAGGATCCGGTGAGCGGCTGGGTCTTCCCGGCCGACGACCACCGCGCGCGGGTCCATCCCGCCTTCTTCGGGCCGTTCGTCGCGCTGGCGCTGCGCACCGGCGAGGTCCACCTCGCGGGCGACGGCCTGGGCGCCACGCTCTGGCTGCCCACCGGCGACGGCCACGAGGCCGAGGAGGGCGATGAGTTCGCCGGGATGGAGGCCGCGATCGGCGCCGAGGCCATGAAGCGGTTCGGCATGCTCGACGAGATGATGGGCGCCCGGCACCCGAGCGAGCCGCACTGGTACCTGCCCTTCATCGCGGTACACCCGGACCATCACGGCAAGGGCGTCGGGTCGGCGCTGCTGCGTAACAAGCTGGCCGAGCTGGATCAGGCCGGCTCCGCCGCGTACCTGGAAGCCAGCTCGCCGCGCAACGCCGCGCTCTACGAGCGCCTCGGGTTCCGGCGCCGCCCGGTCACGCTCGACCTGCCGGACGGGCCCAGCCTCTACCCGATGTGGCGCGACCCGGCCTGACCGGGATCGTCCCGCCCCGGCCTCACCCGGGGCGGGACGTCATCGCCGTACCGTCGTGGTGCTGACGTCGAGCGCGCCCACGACGGCGGCGAGCAGTCCGTCGAGCTGCCCCGGCAGGAACCGCCGGCAGTCCCGCATCCGGACGCCGACCTGCGGGTCGAAGATGTTCGCGGCCAGCCCGACCGCCTCGGCGAGGCTGGCCAGCAGCAGCGTGCCCGGGTCCAGTTCGGCCGGGGACGAGTGCATCAGCATGGCGGTCAGCCGTACCCGCGGCGAGGCCGCCTGGTTCGGGTCGTTGGCCGGCCAGCGCACCGTCCGGCCGATCAGCTTGCCCTGCTCCCGGCGGAGTACACCGGCGGTGACCAGCCGGGTGCCGACACGCTCGTTGATGTTGAGCTGGGTCCGCAGATAACGGATCCACAGCCGGGCCGGGTGCGCGCCCTCCCGACGCAGAATCTCGGTAATGAGCAGATCGGTGAGCGGCTCCTGCCACAGTCGCGGATCGACAGCGGCGATTCCGCCGCCGTCGAGGGCAATCCGGCCCTCGAACATCAATTCGGCGAGCGCGGCGCCGGCCAGCCCACACTCCAGCCGGTCGACGGCGACATGCGGCTTGCCGGTGAACTCGTCGTGTCCGATAAGGAACAGCGCATCCGCAAGCCGATACGTGGCCTGCGCCCCGGGGTAGGTCATGGTCCATCCTCGAACGGTGGCCGTGAACGTCGACACGGGACGGTACGGCATGACCACGCACAGCTCAATTCCGGTCGATCAGGAGCCCCCCAAATCGATATCGAGACGGGGTTGTGACGATCAGTGATCACCAATACCCTGCTTCAGGTTGTTCCGAAGTAGACAGCTGAACCCCCTCACTCCCCTCCCCTGGAGAAGCCTTGTCCTCCGATCCGTTTTTCTCTGACGGTGGGCTGCGCCGCGGTCGTCTCGGCACCGCTCACCTCGTCTTCTTCACCGTCGCCGCGTCGGCGCCGCTGACCGTTCTCGGCGGTGGCGTCACCACCATGTACGCGGTCAGCGGCAACATCGGCGCCGCGCTCGGATACGTGCTGCTCGCAGCAGTGCTCGCCGTCTTCGCCACCGGCTACGCCGCGATGAGCCGGTACGTCGCCAACGCGGGCGCGTTCTACGCGTACATCGCCAACGGCCTCGGTCGAGCCGGCGGGGTGGCCGGCTCGGCCGTCGCGCTGGCCGCGTACAACGCCATTCAGATCGGTCTCTACGGCCTGCTCGGCGCGATCCTCGGCGACTTCATGGACGCCAAGACCGGCATCAGCCTCGACTGGTGGGTCTGGGCGCTGCTGGCCTGGGTCTTCATCGGCGCGCTCGGCGTCCTGCGCATCGACCTGAACGCCACCGTGCTGGCGGTGCTGCTCATCCTCGAGTGCATCGCCGTGCTGATCTTCGACCTGGTCGCCTTCGCGAACCCGGCCGGCGGCGCCGTCACCACCGCCGGCATCAGCCCCGGCCACCTGTTCGGCGCCGGCTTCGGCGCGGTGCTCGCATTCACCATCGCCTCCTTCACCGGCTTCGAGAGCGGCGCCATCTACAGCGAGGAGGTCAAGGACCCGCGGCGCACGGTGGCCCGGGCCACCTACATCGCCGTCGCGTTCACCGGCCTGTTCTACGCCTTCTCCGCGTGGGCGCTGACCGTGCTGACCGGCCCGGAGAACGCGCCGGCGGCCAGCGCCGAGGCGGGGCCCGGCGTCATCTTCGGCGCGCTCGACCAGTACACCGGCGCGGTCGTCGCGGACATCGCCAACGTCCTGTTCATCACCAGCGTGCTCGCCGCCCTGCTGTCGTTCCACAACGGCGTGGCGCGGTACCTGTTCGCGCTGGGCCGCGAGCGGGTCCTGCCGGGCTTCCTCGGCGCGACCTCCAGCCGCAGCGGCGCCCCGGTGGCGGGCTCGCTGGTGCAGAGCATCCTCGCCGTGGTGGTGTTCCTGGCGTTCGCGATGACCGGCCGTGACCCGGTCATCGACCTGTTCACCTGGCTGTCCGGCGCGGCGGCGGTCGGCGTCGTGCTGCTGATGACGCTCACCTCGGCCTCCGTCGTGGGCTTCTTCCGGGGCCGTCCCGGCCCGGAGAGCGCGTGGCAGCGGGCGATCGCCCCGGGGCTCGGCACGATCCTGCTCACCGCCGTGCTGCTGGTGCTGCTGTTCAACTTCGACGCGCTGCTCGCGCCCGACACCGCGAGCTACCTGAAGTGGCTGCTGCCGGCGATTCCGGTGGCGGCGGGCGTGCTCGGCCTGATCTGGGGCGCGGTGCTGCGCACCAGCCGGCCCGAGACGTACCGCCGGATCGGCCAGGTCACCGAGGAGGGCCTGCACGAGCCCGGCCTGCACCCGGCCCCCGAGGCCGACCGCTGGGCCGGCGCCCACCACCGCTGACGTCCGTCGGTGCGGCGGCCGGCCCGCGTGGCCGGCCGCCGCACCACCACGATCAGGCGGTACGGATGACAGTGCAGATGACCGGACCGTCCTCGGTGGTACGCAGCAGGTAGCGGTAACGCTCGCCGGGCACCGCGCCGCCCTGGCTGTCCAGGAACTCCCAGCGCACCGCCACCTCGGTGAGCAGCGCCGAGACCTGTTGCACGTCCTCGATCTGCGCGTTCGCGGCCACCAGTTCCCGCTCCTGGTAGTCGGGGGCGGCGCCGACGAAGCTGAGCGCCACCGCCGCCGGCGAGGTGAACGAGAAGCTGTAGGTGTCGGCGACCACCAGCCCGGGCAGGGCGTAGCAGCCGGCGATGGCCGGCACGTCGGCGGTGGTCAGCGCCACGCCGTACCGGTCGAAGAAGTCGGTGAGCGTGTCGAGGTCGGTGGAAGCCGTCACGACGCTCCTCATTACCGGCCCGGCGCGGCGGCAAACCTTCCTCAGCGCGGCGGGATCCGCACCTCGATCTCGGCTCCGAGGCGCGCGCCGCCGCTGAGGGCCAGGTCGTCGCCGCTCCAGAACCGTCCCGGGTCGTACCAGTTGGGTCGCCGCCCGGCGGGCAGCAGACCCATCGCCTCGTACGTCACCGCCACCACCTCGGCGCAGTACGCCGTCTCCAACGCGTTGTCGCTGCTCTGCCCGCCGTCCGTGCTTTCGTCTCCGCTCCTGGTCCGGCCCCGGCCGCCGATCCGGCCCTTGATGCCGTCGAGGCTCAGGCGGCGCGGGTGCGGCACCCGGCCCCGGGCCCACCGCCAGGCGAGTTGCGCGGTGGACGGGAACGGCGTGCCGTCGAGACGGGCCACGGTACGCAGCACCGCCTCCTCCATCGCCGGGTCGGCCGGCGGTTCGAGCTGACGCAGCCAGCCCCGTTGGCCGTACCGGTTGGCCCAGACGCAGACCGCGTCGCGCAGGTCGTGCAGCTGCACGCCACGCTGGTGCGTGCCGGTCCACATGTCCGGCAGCGAACGGCCCAGCTCGGCGTGCCACATCAGCGGCGGCATGTCGTCGAGCACCACCGCCATGCCCACATGGTTGACCGGGCTGTTGGTGGTGAGCTGAATGGCGCGGTCCGGCACGCTGCGCCCGCGGAACACCCACAGATCGCCGGTGCGGGTCAGCTCCACGGCCTCGTCCAGGCTGATGCTCATGGAGGACTACCCTAAGCGGATGCGGCAACGGATGCGGTGGTGGAAGGTACTCGGACTCGCGGGTCTCGCCGGCGTCGCGGCGACCGGAGTGGTCGTGGCGCGCGCGGAACGGCGACGCCGCGCGTACACCCCGGAGGAGATCCGGGACCGGCTGCGCGAGCGGCACGCGAAGGCGTCGTCGTCCTCCTGAACGGACAGTCACGGGGCGGCGCGGCCGGGCGGGTTCTCCTAGCATCGGCGTGATGGGAACCAGTTTCTGGGAAAGCCCGTTCGTCCTCGACCCCCGGCCCGCCGCGGTGGAGCGGCACGGCGACGTCGACCTGCACGTCCCCACCGGCGACGGCCGGCACCCCGCAGTCGTGATCGTGCACGGCGTGCCGGGCCCGCCCGACGCGCCGGACGCGCGCGACTGGCCGCTCTACCGCGGTTACGGCGCGCTGCTCGCCGAGCGGGGCGTGCTGGCCGCGATTCCCCAGCTCACCGTGGCCGGCCCGGACGACCTGTACGCCGTCGCCGCGCGGGTCGCCGCCGCCGCCGAACTGCTCCGCGCCGATTCTCGCGTCGACGCCGACCGGCTCGGCCTCTGGTTCTTCTCCGGCGCCGGCCTGCTGCTCGGCGACTGGCTCCGCGACCCGCCCCGCTGGCTGCGCGGCCTGGCCGCGACCTATCCGCTGCTGGCCCCGCTGCCCGGGTGGCCCCCGGTGGATCCGCGCTTCCGCCCGATCGACGCGCTCGACCTGCCCGCCCCCACCGGCGACGCCACCGCCACCCCGGCGCGGCCGGACGACACCACGACGCCGGGCAGCGTGGATTCCGGCGACACGGGCATCGACGCCGCGCGGCCGGGCGAGCCGGCTCGGCCGACGCTGGTGCTGACCAGGGCGGGCCGGGAACGGCCCGAGGTCGCACCCACCATCGAGGCGTTCACGGTGGTCGCCCGGCGGCGCGGCATCCCGCTGCACGTGGTGGACGTGCCGAACGGTCAGCACGGATTCGACGCGCTGGATCACACCGAGGAGTCCCGAGCCGCCGTACGCACCGCCCGCGACACCCTGCTCGACCTGCTGACCGCCCCCTGACCACCGGCCATCGCACCACCAGATCTCCCCACGCCCTCACCCCGCCTCGTTGATCATGAGGTTGGCCGGGACAAAGCAGACACAAACTGCCGCCAACCTCATGATCAACGGGGCGGGCGGCGCACCGGAATCCCGCACCCGCGCTTGAGCACCCGTTCCCGCTCGCCCCGCCCGTTCTCGCTTTCCCGGCCTACAGCCCACCAGCCAGCGCCCACGCCGGACGATCAAGGAGTTTTGGTCCTCTGGCGGGCCGAATCCGTACACAAACTCCTTGATCACCTCGGCGGCGGCGCCCGGGGGGAGGCAGCTAGGCGAGGCGGAGACCGGAGCAGGGCCGGGGACCGGAGCAGGGGCCATGGCCCAGGGCGGGGACCGGAGTGCGGGCGGGGTGGGTCAGCGGTCGGCTGCGGGGACCGGGTCGGGGGTGTCGGGGCTGTCCAGGGGCTGCAGGCGCTTGGCTCGGCGGCGCAGCCACGCGGTGCTCACCACGCCGGCCAGCACGGCCAGCACCAGCCCGGCCCAGGAGATGTCCTTGAGCCAGTGCTCGGCGGCCTGCCCCAGATAGAACAACAGGTAGGTGGTGCCGAACGCCCAGACCAGCCCGCCCGCGGCGTTGGCGATCAGGAACCGGCGGTACGGCACGCGCAGCGCTCCGGCGAGCGGCCCGGCGAGGATGCGCAGCAGCGCGACGAACCGCCCGAAGAACACCGCCCAGACACCGTGCCGGGCGAAGCTCAACTCGGCGCGGGCCAGGTGCGCGGGGCCGAGGTGTTTCGGGAAGCGCCGACCGAGCCGCTCCAAGAGGGGACGGCCACCGCGGCGGCCGACGGCGTACCCGACGGAGTCGCCGAGGATCGCGCCGGTGGCTGCGGCGGCGGCCACCCACTCGGGCCCGACGGCGCCGGTGGCGGCGAGCAGGGCGGCGCTGACCAGCACGATCTCGCCGGGCAGCGGGATGCCCATGCTCTCGACGCCGATCACCACGCCCACGAGCAGGCAGATCAGGCCCGGTGGGAGGGCGGCGAGCCAGTGCTGTACGTCGACCACCCCGCCGACCCTACCCGCGCCCGGTCACCCGGCGGGGGCCAAGAACTCCAGCCGGTTGCCGTGCGGGTCGTGCGTGTGGAACCGCCGCATGCCGGGAATCTCCTCGTCGCCCCAGGTCACGGCGTGGCCGGCGGCGACCAGGCGGGCGGCCAGCTCGTCCAGGTCGGGCCGCATCAGGGCCGGGTGAGCCTTGCGGGCGGGGCGGAAGTCGTCCTCGACGCCTAGGTGCAGCTCGGCGTCGTACCCGGTGAACCAGCAACCACCGCGGGCGGCGAGGGCCGGGGGTTTGGGCTTCTCGGTGAGGCCGAGCAGGCCGACGTAGAAGGAGCGGGAGAGATCCTCGGAGCCGCGGGGGCAGGCGAGCAGGACGTGATGGATCATGGTGGCACCTCCTCGTCCCGCAGCGTGGCACGAGGTTGCGTGAATAGCAAGACGGACGTACGGTTTTGTAGAGACCGACGCAGGTAAGTGTTGCCTAAGCACGGCGGCGCTCCGGTCGGTGCGACAAACTGCTCAGGACTACTCACGGTCGCTGGTGTGAAGGAGTACGACGTGGCGAGCCTCGACACCTTCGGTGCGAAGACCCAGCTACGCGTCGGAGACGCGAGCTACGAGATTTTCAAGATCGACAAGGTGGAGGGCCACGAGCGACTGCCCTACAGCTTGAAGATCCTGCTGGAGAACCTGCTGCGGACCGAGGACGGCGCGAACATCACCGCCGACCACATCCAGCAGCTCGGCGCGTGGGACGCCACCGCCGACCCGAGCGTGGAGATCCAGTTCACCCCGGCGCGGGTGCTGATGCAGGACTTCACCGGCGTGCCCTGCGTGGTCGACCTGGCCACCATGCGCGAGGCGGTACGCGACCTCGGCGGCGACGCCACGAAGGTCAACCCCCTCGCTCCGGCCGAGCTGGTCATCGACCACTCGGTCATCGCCGACCTGTTCGGCCGCGAGGACGCCTTCGAGCGCAACGTCGAGCTGGAGTACGAGCGCAACAAGGAGCGCTACCAGTTCCTGCGCTGGGGCCAGACCGCGTTCAACGAGTTCAAGGTCGTCCCGCCGGGCACCGGCATCGTGCACCAGGTCAACATCGAGTACCTGGCTCGTACGATCATGGAGCGCAACGGCCAGGCGTACCCGGACACGGTCGTCGGCACCGACTCGCACACCACCATGGTCAACGGCCTGGGCGTGCTGGGCTGGGGCGTCGGCGGCATCGAGGCCGAGGCCGCGATGCTCGGCCAGCCGGTCAGCATGCTGATCCCCCGCGTCGTCGGCTTCAAGCTCTCCGGCGAGATGCCGGCCGGCACCACCGCCACCGACCTGGTGCTGACCATCACCGAGATGCTGCGCAAGCACGGCGTGGTCGGCAAGTTCGTCGAGTTCTACGGCCCCGGCGTCAGCGCCGTGCCGCTGGCCAACCGCGCCACCATCGGCAACATGTCGCCGGAGTACGGCTCCACCGTGGCGATCTTCCCGATCGACGCCGAGACCGTCCGCTACCTGGAGCTGACCGGCCGCGACGCACAGCAGGTGGCGCTGGTCGAGGCGTACGCCAAGGAGCAGGGCCTCTGGCACGACCCGGAGCGCGAGCCGGAGTACTCCGAGCGCCTCGAGCTGGACCTGAGCACCATCGAGCCGTCGCTGGCCGGCCCGAAGCGCCCGCAGGACCGGGTGCCGCTGGGCAGCGCCAAGACGCTGTTCCGCTCCGCGCTCAGCGACTACGTGGCCGCCGACGAGACCGGTGGCGACCCGGGCCGCAAGCCGGGCGTGCCGCAGCAGGAGAAGCCGTTCGGCGCCGACGGCCCGGCCGACGAGGCGTCCGCCGAGTCCTTCCCGGCCAGCGACTCCCCCGCCAACGGCGTGAACGACCCGGCGGACGCACCGCGCGACCTGGAGACCGCCGCCGTGGGCGCGGGCGGCCGGGCCAGCAATCCGGTACGCGTGACCGGCGCCGACGGCGTCGAGTACGAGCTGGACCACGGCGCCGTGGTGATCGCCGCGATCACCTCCTGCACCAACACCTCAAACCCGCAGGTCATGATCGGCGCCGCGCTGCTGGCCCGCAACGCGGTGGAGAAGGGCCTGGCCCGCAAGCCGTGGGTGAAGACCACCCTCGCGCCGGGATCGAAGGTCGTCATGGACTACTACGACCGCGCCGGCCTCACCCCGTACCTGGAGAAGCTCGGCTTCAACCTGGTCGGCTACGGCTGCACCACCTGCATCGGCAACTCCGGCCCGCTGCCGGAGGAGGTCTCCGCCGCCGTCAACGAGGGCGACCTCGCCGTCGTGTCGGTGCTGTCCGGCAACCGCAACTTCGAGGGCCGGATCAACCCGGACGTCAAGATGAACTACCTGGCGTCCCCGCCGCTGGTGGTCGCGTACGCGCTCGCCGGCACCATGGACATCGACCTGGCCAACGAGCCGATCGGCGAGGACGCCCAGGGCAACCCGGTGTACCTGCGGGAGATCTGGCCGAACAGCGCCGAGATCCAGGACGTCATCGCCTCCGCGATCGGCGCGACCGGCTTCAGCGCCGCGTACGCCGACGTGTTCGCCGGTGACGAGCGCTGGCAGTCGCTGCCGACGCCGACCGGTGACACGTTCTCCTGGGACGGCGAGTCGACGTACGTGCGCAAGCCCCCGTACTTCGAGGGCATGCAGCAGGAGCCGGCCCCGGTGCAGGACATCGCCGACGCGCGCGTGCTGGCGAAGCTGGGCGACTCGGTGACCACCGACCACATCTCCCCGGCCGGCTCGATCAAGGCGGACTCCCCCGCCGGCAAGTACCTGGCCGAGCACGGCGTGGCCCGGCACGAGTTCAACTCGTACGGCTCCCGCCGGGGCAACCACGAGGTGATGATCCGGGGCACGTTCGCCAACATCCGGCTGCGTAACCAGCTCGTCCCGGGTGTCGAGGGCGGCTTCACCGTCAACCACCTGACCGGTGAGCAGACCTCGATCTACGACGCCTCGATGGCGTACCAGGAGGCGGGCGTCCCGCTGGTCATCCTGGCCGGCAAGGAGTACGGCTCCGGCTCGTCGCGGGACTGGGCGGCGAAGGGCACCATGCTGCTGGGCGTGAAGGCGGTCATCGCCGAGTCGTACGAGCGGATCCACCGCTCGAACCTGATCGGCATGGGCGTGCTGCCGCTGCAGTTCCCGGGCGGCGAGACCGCCGAGTCGCTGGGCCTGACCGGCACGGAGACGTTCTCGATCAGCGGCGTGACCGCGCTGAACGACGGCGACACCCCGCGCACGGTGAAGGTCACCACCGACACCGGCGTGGAGTTCGACGCCGTGGTCCGCATCGACACCCCGGGTGAGGCGGACTACTACCGGCACGGCGGCATCCTGCAGTACGTGCTGCGCCGCATGATCGCCAGCTGATCTTGGATGTAAGGAAGGGCCCCTTCTTAACAGACGTCTGTTAAGAAGGGGCCCTTCCTTACATCTCAGCGGAGGCGGAGCGCGACGGCGCGTGCCTCGGCGTCGGTGAGCGGCAGGAACCACAGGAAGCGCCGCACGATCGCGATCGGGTCCGGGCCGTCGGGGTGGCCGCGCAGGTCGCGGATGGCCTGCCGGGTGAGCCGGGAGAACTCGGGGATCATCGTGGCGCGGCGGGCCGCGTCGGTGGGCGCGGCCCGCAGGGTCGGGCACGGCCAGGGCTCGCCGCAGCGGTCGCAGCGCCAGGCCGGACCGCACGCGCGGTGGCCGGTGAGCGGCAGCACCACCCGGGGGTACGCCGATGTGGGTGTCGGTTCGGTCATGCCTCCACCGTGCCGAGGGTGCCCGAACAATCACACAGCGTTGTGTAATCTCCTCCGGACGGTTCTTTTGCTCCGGGGAGGAATGGGCATGAACCATGCCTTCGTCACCGCGCTGGCCGGCGCCGGCCACACCGCCGAGAGCCTGGCGGAGCGGCTCGGCCTGCACCCGGAGACGGTGGCCCGGTGGGCGAACCCCGGGCACATCCCGCAGAGCCGGCACCGCGCGACTGTGGCGAACCTGCTGGGCCAGCCGATCGAGGCGCTCTGGCCGGACGCGGTCCGCCGCCGCGAGCCCGTCTGGTTCCGCCCGTGGGTGGACATCGAACGCGAGGCGGTCGCGCTACGCACGTTCGAGCTGGCGTGGGTGCCGGGTCTGTTGCAGACCGAGGCGTACGCCCGGGCCACGTTCATCGGCCAGCCGCTGACCGCCGACGAGATCACCGACCTGGTCACCGCCCGGCTGGACCGGCAGGGCATCCTCACCCGGCCGCGCGGGCCGCTGTACGTCGTGGTGCTCGACGAGCAGGTGCTGCGCCGCGCCGCCGCCGGCGACCGGGCGCTGATGGCCGCGCAGGTGACCCACCTGCTCGCCTGCGCCGAGCTGCCGAACGTGCAGCTCCACGTGGTGCCGGCCGACACGCCGACCTATCCCGGGCTGGACGGGCCGTTCGTCATCGCGGAGCTGCGCGACGGCAACCGGGTGGCGCATGTGGACAGCCAGGCCCGCGCGCAGATCATCGAGCAGCCCTCGGAGATTGCTACCCTGGAGCGTCGGTGGGAACGCATCCGGGGCGAAGCGCTGCCCCGCGCGCGGACCCTGGAACTGCTGAGGGAAGTGGCGGCGGCATGGACCTGAGCGGCGCCCGGTGGCGCAAGAGCACCCGCAGCGGCGGCAACGGTGGCAACTGCGTCGAGGTCGCCGGCAACCTGCCCGGTGTGGTCGGCGTCCGCGACTCGAAGGACCCGGCCGGGCCGGTGCTCACCTTCACCCCGGCCGCGTGGACCCGGTTCCTGACGTCGACCCGCCGCTGAGCCGGTCAGGCCAGCCGCGCAGCGTAGACGTGCACCGGATCCCCCGATCCGGACGTCGTCGCACGCTCGAAGCTCAGCCCGATCCGCTCCGCGACCCGCTGCGAGGGCGTGTTGTCCGGGTGGATGATCGCGACGAGGCGGTCGACGCCCAGCCGGTCGCGCGCGTGGTCGCGACACGCAGCCGCCGCCTCCGTGGCGTACCCGTAACCCTGCGTTGCGGTCAGCAGGTGGTAACCGACTTCGACCTCCATCACCCCGTCCACCGGCTGCGGAGTGAGACCGCAGTCGCCGACGAACTCGCCTGTCGCCCGTGACCTGAGCACCCACAGTCCGAAGCCGTGGCTGCGGTAGAGGCCCTCGCTCCAGCGGATCCAGTCCAGTGCCTCCGCCCGGGTCTTCGGCCGCGGGTAGTAGCGCATCACGAGCGGGTCGCCGAGCATGGCGGCCATGTCGTCGAGGTCGTCGACGGTCATCTCGGCAAAGATCAGTCGTTCGGCGGCAGGCGGCGGATCAGCAGTCATCGTGGCCCCGGTCGCTTCGTCACGGCTTCGAGGCTACCGAGGTCGAGCGCCGCTCACGGACCCGGAATTGCAATTCGATGATGTCCCCGCCCTCCCCGATCGCACATCCGACACCGCAAACAATCGACGTCCATGATTCATTGACACGCTCCGAATCCCGTCGATACGTTGCCGACATCGCGATGAACAACGGGGCGCTCCAGTTTCGATCCGGGAATCGAAAACTGGGAAGGATTTCATGAAGACGACGATCAGACTTCTGGCCCTGCCGGCCCTGATCCTGCCGACGATCCTCGCCGGCACTCCGGCTCAGGCCGCCACCGACACCACCTCCGGCACCGCTGCTCCGGCCGCGGTGACCTCGATCGAGCGCAAGGTGGGGTCGTCGGCCGGGCAGGCCAGGGCATACTGGACGGCCGAGCGGATGGCGGCGGCCACTCCCGCCGACGAGGTGGAGAAGGCCGCCGGCCCGGTCACCCAGAGCCCCACGGCGGAGCGGGTACGGCGCTTCGCGGAGGCGGTGGCGCCGAAGGACGGCAGCGGCTTCGGCGCCCAGCTCAACGAGTCGATCACGGTGGGGAAGATCTTCTACACCAGCTCGACCGACGGCCTGGGCCATTACTGCTCGGCGAGCGTGGTGAACAGCCCGGCGCGCAACATGGTCTTCACCGCCGCGCACTGCGTGCACGACGGGCCGGGCCGGGACTGGCACACCGCGAACTGGATGTTCGTGCCGTCCTACCGCAACGGCGCGCAGCCGTACGGCACCTGGGACTGGTCCACGCTGGCGGTGCCCAGCGGCTGGATCAGCACCCGCGAGCGGCAGTACGACGTGGCGGTCGCGCTCGTCTACGGCAGCCGGTCGATCGTGGACGCGGTCGGCGCGAACGGCCTGCTCACCGGCGGTGGGCGCGCGTACCACTACGACGTCTTCGGCTACCCGAGCAACAAGGACAGCGGCGAGATCCAGTGGGTCTGCTCGGGCACGTCGCGGGACGCGGGCAGCAACCGGATCGAGATGAACTGCGGCTTCGGGGGCGGTTCGAGCGGCGGCCCGTGGTACTACAGCTACGACAACACCACCAGGCGCGGTGACGTGCACGGGGTGATGAGCTACTCGAGCGGCACGAACACGAACGGCTCGCCGTACTTCTCCGCCGCGGTGGTGGGGACGCTCTACAACACGTACGCGAACGACACCTGGTGAACGACGGTCCGCCTGGTGTGCCGCCGGCGCACCAGGCGGACCGGCACCGGTCGACCGGTCCGGAGGAGGCGACATGTCACATCGTGTACTGCTCGGCGCGGCCGCCGTCGCGGCGCTCGCCGTGGCTGTGGCCGTCGTGGTCGTCGCGGCGCGCGACGGCGGCGCGGCGCGGCCGGCGCCGCCCGGCCCGGTGGTCGCTACCCACAATCCGAGCCCGGGTGCCACCGACCCGTCCGAATACTGGACGAGGGAACGAATGCGGGACGCGATCGGCGACTGAATCAAGAATTGCATTCGGCGCCCAGGTGCGTCGAATTTCGTCCCGCTCACGATCACCGGCCGAGCCCGGCGCGCAATTCCCATTTCAGGGGCGTGAGTGCCGCTTGCGTTCACGGGACGGTATCGGAGTAGACCTCGACGTCGTAGAGCAGTTGCACGTTGCGGCGTCCGTTGGTGATGCCGACGAAGACCGGGTCACCGGCCGGGGTGCGGCCCTGGCGCCACACCTGCTCCCGGGCCGCTTCCCGCGACTCGTGATGCACGCCGCCCTCGCGATGCGTCTGCAGGACGCGGCGGGCGGTGGTCGGGTCGCTGTCGAGGTGGATCCGCAGCAGGGGCATGACGCGCCCTCCTTGCCACTGTCGGGGCCGGACTGCCGACTGACCACGCGCGCCTCTCAGCCGGCGGCGCTCTCCAGCACGGCCTTGAGCCGGGCCAGATCCGCCTCGACCAGCGCGGTGTCCCGGTCGAAGTCCGTGTCGCTCATGCCGGGCATCCGGCGCAGGCTGAACACCACCTCGGTGGCGTTGCCGTCGGCGATGGCGCGCAACGGCACGTACACCGTCTCGCCCGACGGCGTCCGCACCTCGTGGTCGAGCACGCCGTACTCGTTGGCCGGGGCGAACGTGAGCCGCGCCCGCCCTTCGGGTGTGTCCACGAACCACTGGCCGTCGATGAGGTTCACCGAACCGCCGAGGCCCGGCGCCCAGCGGGGCAGGTTCGCCGGGTCGGCGGCGAAGGCGTAGACCTCCGCGACCGGACGGTCGATGTGGACGGCGAGGTGGCGGGTGTCAGTGGCCATGCGCCGATGGTGCCATGCCTGTCGCAAGCGCACGCTACGCTGCCGCCGATTCCGACCGGCACCCCCGAGAGGCACCCCGTGGGCATGATCTTCAACGCACGTCGGCTGTCCGCCGAGGAGCTGGCGGCGGTCCTCGCCGACCCGGAGAAGGTCGACACCCTGTTCCAGGGTGGCCCGGACGAGCTCGACCTCGACAAGGCGTGGCACGGGCTGCACTACCTACTGACCGGCGACACGTACGAGATCCGGGGCGACGCCGGGCCGGCCGTCCTGGGTGGTGACCCGATCGGGCCGGACCTGGGGATGGGCCCGGCCCGGCTGCTGATGCCCGACGCCGTCCGCGCTGTGGCCGGCGGGCTCGACGCGATCGACGAGGCGACGCTGCGGGCCCGCTTCGACCCGGCAGCCTTGTCGGAGGCCGAGATCTACCCGCACATCTGGGACGACGGCGCCGACGAGTTCGACGCCTACCTGCTGCCGAACTTCACCGCGCTGCGCGACTTCTACCGCGCCGCGGCCGACCACGGGGACGGCATGCTGCTCGCCATCACGTGACCCGCGCCCGAAGTGGGCCGCCGGAAACGAACCGGGGGAAAGCGGGTACGCGCCGACGAACGGGCGCCGGTAGCGTGCCGGCGTGGGACTCGACGCGTTCGTGTACTGCCGGTGTTGGCAGGACGGCCTCACCACGCCGTGCCCGGTCGGACCGGTCGGCATCGACGAGGACGGCTGTCTCGCGCTGTTGCGGCAGTGGGAGGGCAACGAGGCCGCGCACCGCACGTTCGACGCCTGGCTGGCGGAGGCGTGCCCGCACAAGGCCATGGAGCAGGCGAGCGAGCACGTTTCCAACTGGGCCGGCGTACGCCTGTTCCAGCAGGCGCTACGCGCCGCCGGCCCGGAGCGCTTCCCGACGCTCGCCACCGCGCTGCCGAACCTCAACGGCGGCTCGCTGCCGGCCGAGCGGGCGGCGGTGGCGCTCGCCGAGCTGGACGCGTTCGCGCGCACCGATCGGATCACCGACGGGGTCGAACTGATCGACGAGGCGACCGGCCGGGTGCTGATGCAGTACGTCGAGAGCTACCACGGGGTGTTCATGCTCGGCCCGGACTTCCGGGCCGGGGTAGATCCGGACGGCTTCTTCGTCGTCGACACCGCCGACCCGCCCGCCACGCTGTTCCGGGCCGTCCGGTTCGGCCAGCGGCCGCTGCCCGGCGACCGGGTGGAGCTCACCGCCGGCGGGACACGGACGGTGCTGGCGATGCGACCCGTGGGCGAGCACGGCGAGCCGCCGCCCGAACGGCTCGCGGTACGGACCCGGAGCCGGTCGGGCAGCGACTTCGCCTACATCGTGGAGCCGCTGCGCCGGCTGTGCGCGGCGTCGGTGGCGACCGGCAACCCGGTCATGTGGTTCTGACGGGCCACCCTCGACAGCCGGTCCGCACCGCGCTCTGATGGACCACCGCATGTCTGGGCGTGTCGTCCGGGGAAGATGACGTCACCTGAGAGCGGTATACCCCGCCGTGAGCGTCACGCTCAGTCACGTCTAGAAGCTGACCGGAGTCACCACGGGATCGTGCCCGCGTCCTCGAAGTAGCCGCCGGTCGGCCCGTCGTCGGGCAGCGTCGCGAGCCGGATCGCGATCGCCGCTCCCTGCTGCGGGGTCCGCACACCGCGGAAGCTGTTGAGGTCGGTGGCGGTGAAGCCCGGGCAGGCGGCGTTGATCAGGATGCCGGTGTCCGCCAGCGCCCGCGCGTACTGGATGGTCACCGCGTTGAGCATGCTCTTCGACGGTGAGTACGCCACCGACAGCGGCCCGGTCTGGTCCTCTCCGGTGGAGGCGCTCTGCCGGGTCAGCGAGCCGACACCGCTGGACATGTTGACGATCCGGGGCGACGCCGAGCGGCGCAGCAGCGGCAGCATCGCCTCGGTCACCCGGACCACCCCGATCACGTTCACCTCGACGGCGGTCCGGATGGTCGCGAGGTCGACGTCGCCCGGGTGCTGCGGCACGCCACCTGTCACGCCCGCGTTGTTGACGAGCACGTCCAGACCGCCGGCCTCCGTCTCCAGCAGCCGGGCGGCGGCGGAAACGCTCGCGTCGTCGGTGACGTCCAGCGGTACGCCGAACGCGTCCACGCCGCCCGCGCGCAGCTTCGCCACCGCCTCGGCGAGCCGCCGCTCGTCCCGGGCGCCGACGCCCACCCGCCAGCCGAGCGCGCCCAGGCCGGCCGCGATCTCGTACCCGATTCCCTTGTTCGCGCCGGTCACCAGCGCGATCGTCCGTTCGCTCATGCCCTCGATCCTGTCCGCGGGCCGCGCGGGCCTCCAACACCGCTTCGGTGGCGCGCGATACCCGGAAGGCATCGATGCGGCGGTACGGTGGCGGGATGGAGACGCGGGAGCTTCGCTACTTCGTGGCGGTCGCCGAGGAGCTGCACTTCGGCCGCGCCGCGCGCCGCCTGGGCATCGCCCAGCCGCCGCTGTCGCGAGCGATCCGGCAGCTCGAACGCCGTCTCGGCGTGACTCTGCTGGAGCGGGACAGCCGCAGCGTCGCGCTCACCGCGGCCGGGTCGGTGCTGCTGCGGGAGGGCCGGGCCGCACTCGACGCCGTGGCCGCCGCCGACCGCCGCACCCGACGCGCCGGGCAGGCCGCTACCGGTGGCCCCGGGCTGGTGCTGGCGACCAAGACCGGGGCGTCGAGCGAGCTGCTGCCGAAACTGCTCGGCGCGTACGCCGCCGAGCCGGACGCGGTCCCGGTCGAGGTTCTGCTGTGCGGCATCGGCGAGCAGGAACGGCTGCTGCGCGACGGGCGGGCCGACGTGGCGCTGCTGCACCTGCCGTACGACTCGACGACCGGGCTGGACACCGAAGAGCTGATCACCGAGCCGCAGGTGGCGATCCTGCCGGCCGGGCATCCGCTGGCCCGGCGACCGCACCTGCTGATGGCCGAGGTGGAGGCGCTGCCGGGCCTGCCCATGCCGCGCTGGCCCCGGGCCGACGGGTCGTATCCGGACGGGCCCGGCCCCGAGGTCCGGGACCACGCCCAGTTGTTCCAGCTCATCGCGCTCGGCCGGACCGTGGTGGTGCTGCCGGAGTCGGCCCGGTCGCTGCTGCTCGCCGACCTGGCCACCGTGCCGGTGCCGGACGCGCCGGCGGTGACCACAGTCATCGCGTGGCCACCGCACAGCCGGTCCCGGGCGCTGGCCGGCCTGATCCGGACCGCCACCCGCCTCTGACGCCCGCGCCTAGGCCCGCAGGTCCTTGCGCATCTGCTGGGTGACCACCCGGTATCCCGACGTCTCGTACAGCTTGCGCGCCGTCTCGTTGGTGCCGAAGACGTTCAGCTCCAGCGCCTGGGCGCCGTGCTCCCGGGCCACCCGCTCCCCCGCCGCGAGCAGCGCCCGCCCGAGCCCCCGGCCCCGGTGCCCGGCGGCCACCTCGATGTCGTAGAGGAACGCGCAGTCGGCGAGACCGCGCGGGTGGGTCAGGCCGATCCACAGCCAGCCGACCGGTGAGCCGTCGGCAAGCTCGCCGACCAGGAACAGCATGCCGGGCGTGGCCATGCCCTGCGGCAGGAAGCCGGCGGTGGCCTCCCGGGCCCGGTCGAGCGCCTCCTCGGGCGTCCAGTTGCCGGCCGTGACGTGCTCGCGCGCGTACCCGGCGGCCAGCTCGTCCTGCCAGCTGTCGAACTCCTCCGGTGACATCGCCCGGACACTCAGCTCGGTCATGCGACGCAGCCTCAGTCGCCGGCGGCGCGGCGGCGCGCCTCGCGCAGCTTCATGGCGTGTTCCAGCAGCGTGATCAGCACCTCCTTGGCCGACTCACGCTTGCGCGCGTCGCACAGCACCACAGGTACGCCCGGGTCCAGGTCGAGCGCCGCCTGCACCTCGTCGAGCCGGAACTTCTTGGCCCCCTCGAAGCAGTTCACCGCCACCACGAACGGCGTGCCGCGCCCCTCGAAGTAGTCGATCGACGGGAAGCAGTCCGCCAGGCGGCGCGTGTCGGCGAGCACCACCGCCCCGAGCGCGCCGAGCGCCAGCTCGTCCCAGACGAACCAGAACCGGTCCTGCCCGGGCGTGCCGAACAGGTAGAGCACCAGGTCGTCGCTGATGGTGATCCGGCCGAAGTCCATCGCCACGGTGGTGGTCGACTTCTCCTCCACGCCGGACAGGTCGTCGATGCCGATCCCGGTTTCGGTCAGCACCTCCTCGGTGCGCAGCGGCTTGGTCTCGCTGACCGCGCCCACCATGGTGGTCTTGCCGACGCCGAACCCGCCCGCGATCAGGATCTTGATCGCGGTGGGCAGCGGCCCGGCGCCCGCCGGCCGCTCAGAGCGCCCGTAGTCCATTGATAACCGCCTCGAAAACGTGCTCGTCGGGAAGGCCGGCGGTGGTCGCGCGCGGCTCGCGTACCTGCACCAGACTGCGGGCGGCCAGGTCTCCGAGGAGGACCCGGACCGTGCCCACCGGCAGGTCGAGATGGGCGGCGATCTCGGCCACGGAGAGAATCCGCTGGCAGAGGCCGACTATCGCCACGTGCTCCGGGCCCAGCCCGGACTCCGACCCGACATCCGTGCGGGTCGCGGTGACCAGCGAGATCAGGTCGAACGTGCCGGTCACCGGGCGGGCCCGGCCGCCGGTGACCGCGTACGGGCGCACCACCGGGCCGGCGTGGTCGTCCACCCACTCCTGCTCCGCGGACTCCCCCCGGCCGGTCATCGTGCCGCGTTCTCGCCGAGGGGCTGTTCCCGGGTCGGTGACGCGACGAACCGGCCGACCCGGGTGACGAGCATGGCCATCTCGTACGCGATCAGGCCGACATCCGCGTCCTCCGAGGCCAGCACCGCCAGGCAGGCGTTACGCCCGGCCGCTGTGACGAACAGGAAGGAGGACTGCATCTCGATGATGGTCTGCTGCACCTGCCCGCCGCCGAACCGCTTGCCCGCGCCACGGGCCAGGCTCTGGATGCCCGCCGCCATGGCGGCCAGGTGCTCGCCGTCGTCCCGGCTCAATCCGCGGGACGAGGCCATCAGCAGTCCGTCGGTGGAGAGCGCCACGGCGTGCTCCGCCTGCTTGACCCGGCCGACCAGGTCATCCAGCAGCCACGTCAGATCCGCGCTCGAAGCCGTCTTCTGCGCCACTCGTCGTCCTCTTCTTTCCGGCTGTGTGCCGTCAGCTTCCGGTTTCCGTCGCGTCGACGTCCCGGTCAGGTAACCTGCTCGTCCGCGTCGGCCGGCGCACCGCCGGCCCCCTGAGCCCCGCCGAGCAGGCGCGCGGCATCGGTACGGCCGCGTCGGGTGCCGCTCTGGTAGGAGCTCATCATCCGGCGCACCTGCTCCGGTGCACGCGCCGTGTCATCGTCGGCGGCGTCGTCGTCCGCCTCGGTCTGGTCGTGCCGCAGTTCCGGCGCGAGGCTGGCCTGGCGTACCCGGACCGGCAGTCCCGCGTCGGTGACCGGCGTCGTCTCCGCCTCGGTCTCCGGCTCCGGCGACGCCTCCGCCGCGTCGGTCATGGCGGCGGGCCGCCGCTCCACCACCGCCAGCTCCGTGGTGGGCCCGGCCACCGCGGGCTGCCGCTTGCGGGTACGCGCCGGCAGCCCGGACGGGGTCAGCCGGGGCGCCCGCGTCACCGGCTCCGGCACCTGCGGGGCGGGCTCGGCCGGCTGGTCCGGTTCGGCGGCGCCGTCCGGGCCGGACGGGATCGCCGGCCCGTCGCCGACCGGAGTGCTCCGCACCGGGTCCGGCGCGGGCGCCACGGGCAGGGCCATCCCGGGTGCGGGAAGGGCCTCGGCCGCGTCGGCGCCGTCAGCGGTGATCAGTTCACGCGGGATCAGCACCACGGCGGTGGTCCCGCCGTACGCGGATTCCTTGAGCTGCACCTTGACGCCGTGCCGCTCGGTGAGCCGGCTGACCACGAACAGGCCCAGCCGGGCGGCGTCGGCCAGGTTCAGCTCGGACCGGTCGACGATGCGCGCGTTGGCGGCGGCCAGCTCGTCGGGGCTCATGCCGAGGCCCCGGTCCTCGATCTCGATGGCGAAGCCGTTCGCCACGAGCTGACCGCGAACCTCGACAGTGGTCTGCGGCGGCGAGAAGGAGAGCCCGTTCTCGATCAGCTCGGCCAGCAGGTGGATGACGTCACCGACGGCGCGGCCGGTCAGCGACACCTCGCCGAGCGGGCGCACCGTGACCCGGGTGTAGTCCTCGACCTCGGCTACCGCGCCGCGGACCACGTCGACCATCGGCACGTTGCGTCGCCAGGCCCGGCCAGGCGTGGAGCCGGAGAGCACGATCAGGTTCTCCGCGTTGCGCCGCATCCGGGTGGCCAGGTGGTCGACCCGGAACAGGTCCTCCAGCTCCTCGGCGTCGTGTTCCCGGCGTTCCATCGCGTCCAGCAGCGTGAGCTGCCGGTGCACGAGCGCCTGGGTGCGCCGGGCCAGGCTGAGGAAGACGTCGCGTACGCTGCGGCGCAGCTCGGCCTGCTCGACGGCGGTGCGGACGGCGGTCTCCTGCACGACGTTGAACGCCTTGCCCACCTGGCCGATCTCGTCGTCGCCGAACTGCAACGGCGGCGCCTCGCGGGCGACGTCCACCTCATCGCCGCGGCCCAGCCGCTCCACCACGCTCGGCAGCCGCTCGTGCGCCAGGTTGAAGGCCGCCTCGCGCAGCCGTTCGAGCTGCCGCACCAGCGACCGGGCCGTGGTGATCGAGACGACCACGGAGGCGATGACGGCGAGCAGGCCGAGACCGGCGGCGAGCACCAGCCGCACGATGACGCCGATCGCTACCGGCATCGCCCGGGACACGATGTCCTCGCCGCCGGCCAGGATCACCCCGCGCAGGTCGGCCATCGCCTGCTCGGCGGCGGCCTGCCACGCCGCTGCGGTCACCGGCGGGCGCACGTCGGCGCCCTTGGCCGCGAGGACCCGGTCCTGAAGGGTCTGCAACTGCTGGAACGCGTCGCCCTCGACCATCCGCTCGAAGCGTGCGCGGTCGGTCGGGGCGAGCTCCCGGGCGGTGCGGTCGGCGAGGAACCACTGCGCGCCGACCAGGCGGGCGAACGCGGTCTGCTCGGCCACGGTGATCCGGTTGGCCGCGATCGCGCCGGTGATCAGCGCGTCCTGTTGGGACAGCAGCTCCCGGGACCGGTTGAGGTCGATGAGCGCGGCGGTGTCCTTGGCGATCTCGTCGTCGTCGAGGCCGCCGAGCGCGTCGAAGACGGCGAAGATCGCGTCGACCGCCTCGTCGTACGCGGTGAGCGTGGCGGTGCGGTCGATGGTCTTGCGGCTGACGTCGGCGCGTACCTGGCCGATCTGGTCCAGCTCGGTCTTCAGCTCGCCGAGCCGCTGCATCAGCTCCTCGCTGGCCGGGATCTCGGTACGCCAGTCCTGCACCGAGCGCCACAGCGCGGTGGCGGTCTCGTCGGTACGGGCGCGCTGGGCGTCCAGCTCCCGCAGCCGGCCCGGATCGGACTCGCCCAGATAGCGCAGCGACAGCCGCCGCTCGGCCTGCAGCTCCTGCAGCAGCGGGTCGCTCGGCTCGAAGACGCGCGCGTTGAGCGTCTGCACGCCGAGCAGGTTGAACCCGTCCCGCACGGTCACCCACGCGGCGAACGCCCAGAGCGCGGTCAGCGACGCCAGCAGCGCGATGATCTTCGTACGGAGATTCGTACTGCGGGAACCCATCACACCGTCCTGGCCCGGTCTACGGTCGGTCCGAAATCCGATCGACTCCGGCGCACGCTAGCAGCCGTCGTGAACTCCATTCAAGCGATCCTGATCATGGTGGGTCCGGCCTCGACGGCGCGGCCGGAGGCCGCCAGCACCGCCGCGCGCACGATCTGCGTCGGGCGGTAGAGATCCTTGTCGTGCCATAGTGCCGGTTCGTCGTCGCATCCGTCCAGCTCGGACAGTCGACGGCGTCCGCGGGCGAGCGCCGCGGCGATCCGCGCGTCCCCGGAACGGCCCGCGCCGGCCAGTGCGAGCACCGCGTACGCGGTCTCCTCGGCGGTGCCGTGCCACAGTCCCCAGGAGCCGTCCGGGCGCTGCGTGTCCAGCAGCCAGGCGACGCCCCGCTCGACGGCGGCACGCGCCGTGCCGTCGGGCGCGTGGTCGGCCAGCGCCAGCAGCACCGCGTATGTGGCGTAGCAGGCCGAGGCGTGCCAGCGGTCCTCCCAGCGCCCGTCCGGCTGCTGCCGCTCCACCAGCCACTCGGTGACCCGGCGGCGGGCGCCGGTGACGCCGGGTCCGCTCGGCTGCTCGCCGAGCGCGTCGAGCACGTGCGCGTTAGTGGTCAGCGACGCGCCGTCCTCCCCCGGCCAGGTGCAGAAGTGCCGCCCGGTGTCGAACCCGGCCAGCGGCCCGACGCCGGGGGCGCGGCCCAGCCGGGCCAGCGCGTAGAGCGCGACAGCTGTGGTGTCCGCGTCGGCGGGCAGGCCGGGCGCGGTGGCCGCGCCGGACGGGCCGACGGCGGCGCGCAGCTCGGTGAGCACCGGCTCGGGCGCGCCGACCGGCACACCGGCCCGGACCAGGATGCCGAGCACCCAGGCGCGCTCGAAGACGGTGATCGGGCTGGCGCAGGGCACCGGGCCGGGCCGGGCCACCGCGCGCAGATAGTCCAGCGCCGCTCCGGGCTCCGGACGGCCCAGCCAGGCGGCAGTGGCGGCCGGGGAGGCGCCCACCGCGCCGCTGGCCGAGGGACGCACGCCGGCCGCCCGGTACGCCAGCTCACCGGCGACCTCCAGCGCGTGCGCCAGCTTCTCCGGCACGGGCCGCCCGGCGGCCAGCAGCGCGCGTACCCGGGTCAGGCGGGCCGGGTCGAGACCGGCCGGCAGCGGCAGGCGGGGCCGGCCGGCCCACTCGGCCAGCCCGGGTGGCGGCCCGGCCGGTCCGGTGAGGTGCCGGTCCACGGCGGTGAGCAGCGCGGGCACGATCAGGTCGGTGGCCGGCAGGTCGGGCGGGGCGTCGCCGCGCAGCGCGCCGGACAGGAACGTCAGGCCCCGGTGGGCCGCGGCGGCCGGCACGGCAGCCGGGCCGTCGCGGCGCAGCACGGTCAGCAGCGCCTCGACCGCGCTCAGCGTCGGCACCAGCGCGTACCCGCCGGGACCGCCCCAGCCGCCGTCCGGCCGCTGCCGGGCCAGCAGCCAGGCCAGGCGCCGGTCGTGGCCGTCCAGCCAGGGCGCGAGCGCGACCAGCCGGGCGGTCTCGTAGACCGACGGCGACGTCTGCCCGGCCGGCTCGCCGGTGAGCGCGGCGACCAGGTCGTGCGCGGTCCCGGACCGGGTGGCGGGCACCGATCCGGCGGTGAGCGTCACCGCACGCCCCAGAAGTCGGTGTTGCGGTAGAAGCCGGTGGTGAAGCCGAGCTGCCGGGACAGGAAGTCGGCTTCCCGGGGCGCCTCACCGGCCAGCTTCGCCAGCCGGACGCGGCAGTGGTCGACCTGCTCGGCGAACCGCCGCTCGACCTCGGCCGGGTCGTCCACCAGCAGCAGCGCGTTGAGGTCGCCGGACTCGGCGTCGCGGCGGTGGGTGCCGAGGTCGTTCACCAGCCGCAGGGCCCGCTGCACCTCGTCGCTGACGGCGACCGCGTGGTCCATCGCCTCGGCGGTGGACACCGATCCGGTGTGGATCCAGTGCGCCACGTTGACCACTGTGGCGGCGAGGTTGTCGGCGTTTGCGAGGTAGTCGGCGAGCGTGGGGCGGCCGGTGCGCCGCCAGTCCCACTCGCGGGCCATCGCGCCGAGCGTGCGTTCCATCGCCGCACGCCAGTGGCCGCGCAGCGCCGGGTAGCCGGGCGCGGCGGCCACGTCGTCGCGCAGCTCGGCCAGGAACCGGCCCAGTGGGTCGTCGGTGCCGGCGCCGTCGAGCACGTCCAGGCAGACGCCGGTGATCCGGTCGACCTCGGCCCGGCTGGTGGCCTGGTGGTCGACCAGCCAGTCCACGGCGAAGCCCCAGAGCACGGCGCGGTTGGTCACGGCCAGCTCGGCGGCGCTGTGCCAGGGGGCGCTGAACGCCATCGCCTGGGCGATGCTGCTGAACAGCGTCGCGTCGAACGGGTCCGCGGGGAACAGCTCCGGGTGCGCGGCGGCGGCCTTGCGCAGGCCGCGCTGGCCCTGCGCGGCGAGCGCGCAGACCCGGCCCTGCTCCGCGGCGACGGCGAGTGAATCCGGTGTCGGCCCGTCGGTCATGCCCGCTCCGCCCGCCCGGCCGCGACGAGTGTCAGCTCCACCCGCTCGCGCGGCCGCAGCGCCGCGGCCAGCCGCAACCCGGGTACGCCGGGGCGGTGCAGCCGGAACCGGTAGCGGCTGAGCATGGTGGCGAGGATGAGCTGCGCCTCCAGGTAGAACAGGTACATGCCGAGGCACTGGTGCGGCCCACCGCCGAACGGGAAGTGGGCGTACCGGTGCCGGGCCCGGACCCGCTCGGGCCGGAACCGTTCCGGGTCGAACTCGTCCGGACGGTCCCAGAACTGCCGCATCCGCTGGGTGATCAGCGGGCTGACCGCCATCGTGGCGCCGGGCTCGATCGGCACGCCGTCGATGACGTCCCCGGCGACCGCGCGGCGCGGGATGATCCATCCGATCGGGTAGAGCCGCAGCAGTTCGTCCAGCACCATCCGGGTGTACGTGAGCCGGCTCAGATGCTCGCGACGTACCGGCTCGCCCCCGACCACCTCGTCGATCTCGGCGTAGAGCCGCTCGGCCACCTCGGGGTGCTGGTCCAGGTGCGGCCAGGCCCAGGTCAGCACGTTGATCGTGGTCTCGGTGGTGGCGGCGAACATGGCCACTGTGTCGTTGCGGACCTGCCGCTCGTCGAGCTGCCGCCCGTCGTCGGTGCGGGCCTGCCAGAGCGTCGAGATGACGTCGTCGCCCTGGTCGGCGGACTCGCGGGTCTCGCGGACGATCGGCACCAGCACGTCGTCCACGATGCGTACGGCACGGGCGAACGTGCGGTCGCCCGGCATCGGCAGCGACAGCGGCGCGAACGGCACGATGATGCGGGGAATGACGGCGGTGGCGATCCGGTCCTGCGCCTCGATCACGCGCATCGCGTCCGGCACCGAGATGCGGTCGGCGAAGAGCACCTTCATGATCGCCCGGCTGACGATGCGCGCCTGCTCCACGCCGATGTCGACCGGACGGCCGGCGCGGGCCGGCTCGTCCAGCTCGTCGACCGCGTCGCGGATCGCGTCGGCCATGCCGTCGACCAGAGCCTCGACCCGTTTGGCGGTGAACATCGGCTGGAGCATGCGCCGGCTGGCCGACCAGATCTGCCCCTCGCCGAGGATGCCCTCGCCGAACAGCCGCTTGACCGGACGCCAGAACAGCCCGTCGCCTGCTCGTTCGTAGTTGTCCGCCCGGTCGCGCAGGACGTGCTGCACGTGCTTGGGGTGGGTGACGAGGTAGGGGCGGAACGAGCCGAGGTTCAGCCGGACCAGTTCACCTTCGGTACGGTTGCCGATGTCGATGAGCGCCCGGGCGGGGTCGCGGAGCACCGCCGGCAGGATCTGCCGCAGCGGCACGGTTCGGGGTCGGCCGGTGGGTCCCGGTGTGTCCGTTGGTTCGGGCACCTGAACGCTCCCTCGGTTGACTCAGGGTCGCGGCTTCGTATCGACCCGTGACGTTGCTCGCGAGCATGCCATCCTGAGCCGCAGATCAAAAGGCAGGTCGGAGGATATTTCACGCAACAACAATCTCTTTGTCGAGAATGGAGCCCGTGGGATGTGCGTCACTCCCGTACACAGTGGTGGTTGCGGAGCGCGAGCAGCGCTCACCTATCGCGGACGCCGGCAGAACGCGGGCGCGGACCCGTCCGCTGTGCCAAGCTTCGGGCATGGACGACAAGACCATCCTGAGCCGGATCTCGGAACTCGTCGACGAGGAGCACCGGCTGCGGGCCGACGCGCAGCAGCACGAGTCCGGCACCGACGACGAGGCCCGGGAGCGGCTGCGGGCCCTGGAGGAGTCCCTGGACCAGTGCTGGGACCTGCTGCGCCGTCGCCGGGCCGCGCGCCAGGCGCACGGCGACCCGGACGCCCAGGGCGAGCGCCCGGTGCCGGAGGTCGAGCGCTACCTGCAATGACCCGCACGGGTGGGCGTCCCGGGCGGCTCGACCACCCGGGACGCCCGCCCGTCAGCGGATCCCCGCCTCCCGCAGCAGCGCCTCGGTGAGCGCCTCCGGATCGGTGACGGTGGCCGGCATGCCGCGGGCGGCGAACCAGGCGGCCACCACCCGCACGTCCCGGCCCAGGAACTCGCCGCCCTGCGGGTTGGCCACCACGTCGACCACCTGCGGCAGGTCGATCATCACCAGCCGGCCCGCGTGCACCAGCAGGTTGTACGGAGACAGGTCGCCGTGGGCGTACCCGGCCCGGGCCAGCACGGTGAGCGCCTCGACCAGCTGATCCCACAGGTCACGCAGCTCGGCCGCGTCGGGCCGGACCTGCGCCAGCCGTGGCGCGGCCTCCCCCGCCTCGGCGTCGCCGACGAACTCGAGCATCAGCTCGGTGCCGAGCAGCTGCACCGGATAGGGCACCGCGATCCGCCCGGAGGCGGCGCCGATCTCCCAGAGCTGGGACAGCGCGGCGAACTCGGCCGCCGCCCACTGCCCGGCGATCATCTGCCGGCCGAACGCGGTCCGGCCGGTCATCGCCCGCATCTCCCGCGACCGGCGTACCCGGCGGCCCTCCAGGTAACCGGCGTCGCGGTGGAAGAGCCGGTGCTGGGCGTCGCGGTACCGCTTGACCGCCAGCAGGCACGAGCGGTCGGTGTCCGGCACGGCGCGGCGGACCAGGTGGACGTCCGCCTCCTTGCCGGTCTTGAGCACCCCCAGCTCGGTGTCCCGGGCGGCCAGTTCGGTGACCAGCCAGTCCGGGTACGGCTCGGGGCCGTGGACGGCCCGGTCCCAGGAGGACCAGCTGTCCTCCGCGTCGGGCTCGGCGTCCGGGTCGGCGAGGGTCGGCGTGGGCCGCCCCCGCTTCAGGAAGTCGGTTTCGTCGTCGTCGAAGCGGCTCTTGCCGCGGCCACGGCGCTGCGGCGCCGGGAAGTCGTGATCGCGCACGGGTGGATCTGTCCTTCGATCGAGGCTGGTGGAGGCAGGTGGTACGACCCTGCGAAAACGGCCATGACCGACCTCCTCTCCTCGACCGGGCACCCCCGGCTGCGCACTCGCGCGGCACCATGCTCGTACGCGCCCCGGCGCGGGTCAACGGATTTCCGCGCGGTGCCGCCGCGCTGCCTGCCGGCCCGCGCCGCCGGTCAGCCGGCCAGCACTGCGGCGACGGCCGCGATCAGCCCGTCCTCGATCCGGGTCGGCGCGAACCGGGGGTCCGACCAGCGGCGCCCCCGGTGCAGCCAGACACTGGGCAGGCCCACCGCGGTCGCGCCGCCGATGTCCGCCTCCGGGCTGTCGCCGACCACCCACGCGCCGCGCAGCGGCATCCGGGCCCGCTGGGCGGCGAGCGCGAAGATCCTCGGGTTCGGCTTGCTGACGCCGGCCTCCTCCGAGATCACCCAGTCGGCGACGTAGCGGTCCAGGCCGGTCTTGCGGATCTTGGCGTCCTGCTGACGGGACGCTCCGTTGGTGACCACCACCGGCACCCAGCCGGCGTCGGCGGCGATCCGCAGCGCGCAGGCCACCAGCGGATCGAGCCGCATGTGCGCCACCACGCCGTCGTGCAGCTCGTCCACCAGGTCGATCGAGGGGATGCGCAGCGCGTACCGGTCGCGGATCGCGTCCGCGACGTCCCACCGGTTGGTCAGCCCGTCGGCGTCCACCGACACCAGCCAGTCGAGGTCGGCGGGCGGCGCGCCGATGCCCGCCAGGAAGCGTTCTCCCCAGACACGGAACGGCCCGTCGCGGTCCAGCAGGGTGTTGTCCAGATCGAGCAGGAGCAACGGCACTTGGGCACCCTACGGGAACGCTCGGAGCACCGACAGGGCCCCGGGCCCAGCCACGGTCAGGCGACGAGCGCCGTACGGGCCGCGCCGGCGTCCGCCGGCCGGTCGAGCAGCATGGTGTGCGCCGCGCGGGTGGCCGCCAGCGCGTCCGGGTCCAGCGTCGCCACCAGCACGTCCTCGCCGGTGTCGGCGCCCCGCGCCAGCGGCCGGCCCTCCGGGTCGTACACCGCCGCGCCGCCGT
Organism: Micromonospora sp. HB375; assembly: GCF_017872985.1. Lineage (NCBI taxonomy): Bacteria > Bacillati > Actinomycetota > Actinomycetes > Micromonosporales > Micromonosporaceae > Micromonospora > Micromonospora sp. HB375. Next base: position 4,933,481 of record NZ_JAGGJO010000001.1, read on the forward strand.
TGAACCGCCAGGGGTCCGCGCCGCCGACCGCGTTGGCGAACACGACGTACATCGTGTTGTCCAGCGCCCGGGCGGCGTAGTAGAGGTCGCGGCGGTGTGCCGAGCCGGCCAGGTAGCCGCTCGGGCAGAGGTACCCGTGCGCGCCGTCCCCGGCCGCCGCCCGCGCGTGCTCCGGGAAGCAGCCGTCGTAGCAGACGCCCAGGCCCAGCCGCCACGTGTCGACTTCGAGCGTGGCGCCCCGGCGGCCGGCGTCGAACAGCTCGCGCTCGCCGCTCCAGAGCTGCTGCTTGTCGTACGCGGCGGTGACAGTGCCGGCCGGGTCGACGACGAGCGAGGAGATGGTGCGCCGCCGGTCGGGGTGGCGGACGGCGGCGCCGATCACCACTGCCGCGCCCGTGTCGGCGGCGGCGGTCCGCAGCGGGTCCAGCCGGGGGTCGGCGACCCGGCCGTCGGCGTCGGCGGCCACGTCGGTGCCCTCCGGGTCGGCGCCCAGCGTCGGCGGGTGGTACGCCGGCAGGAACAGCTCGGGCAGCACCACGACCCGGGCGCCCTCGGCCCGGGCGACGAGGCGGGCGGCGGCGCGGGCGTTGCCGGCGACGTCACCGGGGACGGGCTGGGCCTGGACGGCGGCGACGGTGAGCGGGCGCGCGGGAAGGGCGGTCACACACCGATCCTAACCATCGGACGCGGCCGGATGATCTTCCGAATTCGCATCTCAAGCCGTACGTACGGTTTGCATCACGCGGTTCCACCTGCGACGATCCGTTCGTGCCCAGAGTAAGTCAGGACCAGCTCGACGCGCGCCGGCAGGAGATCCTCGCGGCGGCGCGGGCGTGTTTCGCCCGGCACGGCTACGAGGGCGCCACAGTGCGTCGGCTGGAGGAGGCCACCGGCCTGTCCCGGGGCGCGATCTTCCACCACTTCCGGGACAAGGACTCCCTGTTCCTCGCCGTCGCCGAGGACGACGCCGCCGCCATGGTGGAGACGGTCGCCCGTAACGGCCTGGTGCAGGTCATGCGCGACCTGCTGGCCCGGGCGGTCTCGCCCGACACGACCGGCTGGCTCGGCAGCCAGCTGGAGGTCTCGCGCCGGCTGCGTACCGACCCGGCCTTCGCCAAGCGCTGGGCGGAGCGTTCCGAAGCCATCGCCGCGGCGACCCGGGAGCGCCTGGTACGCCAGCGCGAGGCCGGCGTGCTGCGCGACGACGTCCCGATCGACGTGCTGGCCCAGTTCCTGGAGCTGGCCTACGACGGCTTGGTGCTGCACCTGGCGATGGGCCGCCCGGCCGGCGACCTGGCCCGGGTGCTCGACCTGGTCGAGGAGGCAGTGCGCCGGCACTGAGACCGCCGGTCTCGGTCCGGTAACTGCGCCGCTCCAGGAGATCGACTCTGGCACGCCTGCTCCACAATGAGCCGCGACCCCTCCTCGCGACAGGAGCAGACGATGACCCCCTCCGACACCTGGGGCATCCCCGGCCCCGTATTCCTGCGCTGGTACCTCCTGCTCGCCGTCGTCCTGGTCATCGGCGCGATCGTGTACCGGCGTCGGATGCTGGCCGGCACGCCGGTGACCGATCACGGCGCGCTGGGTCCGCAGCAGGTCGCCTACCTCAACGGCGGCGACCAGCTCGCCGTCTGGGCCACGCTCGGCGCGCTGCGCCACGCGGGCGCGGTCGGCGTACGACCCGACCGGCGGCTCACCACCGGCGGTCCGCTGCCGGCCGGGGCCACCCCGCTGGACCAGGCGGTCCACCACGCGGCGAGCCGCGGCCTGCGGACCCGGGACCTGGCCGCCGACGAGTGGGTGCGGCGCGCGCTCGACGAGCTGCGCGACGGCCTGGTACGCCGGGGCCTGGCCCTGGACCAGGAGCGGCGCCGGACGCTGCGGCGCGGCGCGCTGCTGATCGGCTTCCTGCTGGCAATTGGCGTCGTGCGTGCGATCTCCGGCCTGCTCAACGACCGGCCCACCGGCTGGCTGCTGCTCAGCCTGTTCCCGCTCGGCCTCGCGTTCCTGCTGCTCAACCGCGTGCCCTGGCGTACCCGGGCGGCCACCGCCGCGCTGAACGACATGCGCCGCCGGCACGCCTGGCTGCGACCGGCCGCCTCCCCCGCGTACGCCACGTACGGCGCGACGGATGTGGCGCTGGGCGTGGCGCTGTTCGGCACCGCCACGCTCTGGACCATGGATCCGGGCTTCGCCGAGCAGGCCGAGATCCAGCGGCAGGCGATGGGCAACGTCGGCGGCGCGAGCTCCGGCACCTCCTGTGGAGGCGGCGCCTCCACGTGCGGCGGTGGCAGCTCCTGCGGCGGAGGCGGTGGCTGCGGCGGAGGCGGGTGCGGCGGATGAGCGGCCCGTCCGGCGTCGGCATCGGCTGGCGTCCCGAGATCGCCGGTTTCGTGGCCGGGCTGCCGGGGCTGCGTTTCGTCGAGGTGGTCGCGGAGGCGGTCGCACCGGCCGGGCCGCTCCCGGACGGGCTCGCCGAGCTGCGCGGACGCGGCGTCGATGTCGTACCCCACGGGGTGCGGCTGTCCCTCGGCGGCGCGGAACCGGTCGATCCGGCCCGGGTGGCGCACCTGGCCGCGGTGGCCGCGGCCCTGGACGCGCCGCTGGTGAGTGAGCACATCGCGTTCGTGCGGGCCGGCGGTCTGGAGGCCGGTCACCTGCTGCCGCTGCCGCGCAGCCGCCAGGCGGTCGCCGCGGTGGTGGCGAACGTGCGGCGGACGCAGGCGGAGCTGCCGGTGCCGCTGGCCCTGGAGCCGATCGCCGCGCTCTTCGACTGGCCCGACGACGAGCTGGACGAGGCGGACTTCCTCACCGAGATCCTCGACGCCACCGGCGCGCTGCTGCTGCTCGACGTCGCGAACGTGCACGCCAACGCCCGCAACCGGGGCGGCGAGCCGACCGCGCTGCTGGACCGGCTGCCGCTGGAACGCATCGCCTATGCGCACGTCGCGGGCGGCGCCGAACACGGCGGCTTCTACCACGACACGCACACCGACCCGGTGCCCGCCGCCGTGCTGGACCTGGTCCGCGAGCTGTGCCGGCGGCGCCGGCCGCCCGCGTTGCTGCTGGAACGCGACGGGCACTACCCGCCCGCGGCCGAGCTGCGCGCGGAGCTCGACGCGCTCGCCGCCGCCTCCGGCCACCCGGCGGTCACGTGAGCGGCGACCTGGCGGCCCGGCAGGCCGAGCTGGTCGCCGCGCTCGTCGCCGGTGGACCGCTGCCGCCCGGCTTCGCACCGGCCCCGGTCGAGGCGGCCCGCCGGGCGCTGCTGCGCAAGCGGGCCGCGGACGTGGCCCGGCACTGGCCGCTGCTCGCCGCCGGCCTCGGCGCGCACTGGCCGGCGACGTTCACCGCGTGGGCGGACGGACGCCCCTCGAACGGCTCCCTGCGCGACGGCTGGGACCTGGCCCGCGAGCTGCGCGACCAGGGCACGCTGCCGCCGCTGGGCGCGGAGGAGCTGGCCGCACGCGAGGCCGCGAGCCGCTACGACGGCCACCGCCCGCCCCGGCCCCGCCGGATGCCGGCCGTCGCCCGGGCCGGCGGCGCCGTCGCGGCCCAGTTCGCCGGCCGGGTACGCCTGCTGCGGCCCGCCCCGCGCTGACACGCGCCCCCGGGTACGGCAGGATCGGGCGTATGGATCTCGGACTCGCCGACCGGGTGTACGTGCTGACCGGCGCCTCCGGCGGCCTCGGCTTCGCCACCGCCGAACAACTCGTCGCCGACGGCGCCCGGGTGGTCATCTCCGCGCGTACCCCGGAACGGGTGGCCGCCGCGATCGAGGCGCTCGGCGACCCGCAGCGGGCGATCGGGCTGACCGCCGACCTCGCCGATTCCGCCACCCCGGAGCGGCTCGTCGCCGCCGCCCGCGAACACTTCGGCCGCCTCGACGGCGCGCTGATCTCGGTCGGCGGCCCGCCGCCCGGCACCGCCGCCACCGTCACCGACGAGCAGTGGCGCGAGTCGTTCGAGACGGTCTTCCTGGGCAGCGTCCGGCTCGCCCGCACGGTGGCCGGCGCGCTCACCGACGGCGGCGCGATCGGGCTGGTGCTGTCCACCTCGGTACGCGGACCGCTGGCCGGCCTCGGCATCTCCAACGGGCTGCGACCGGGCCTGGCCGGCGTGGCCAAGGACATGGCCGACGAGTTCGGCCCGCGCGGCGTCCGTGTGGTCAGCCTGCTACCCGGGCGGATCATGACCGACCGCAACCGGGAGCTGCTGGCCGGTTCCGGCGATCCCGAGCGCGCCCGCGCCCAGGCGGAGGCGGCGATCCCGCTCGGGCGCATCGGCGACCCGGCGGAGTTCGGCCGGGTGGCGGCGTTCCTGCTCTCCCCCGCCGCCGGGTACGTCACCGGGGTGACCGTCCCGGTCGACGGCGGCGCGCTGCGCGGGCTGTGACAGTGGCCGCTGTGGTGGGCCGGGCGCCCGGGGCGGCGGGCCGGTGAGCGACCGACGGCGCCCGGGCGGTGGGCGGCCCGAGGCGGCCCCGGGGCCGGGCACGCCCGCCCGGCGGCACCCACGCCCCAGCCGCGAGCAGCTCGCGGCGGCGACCGACCGGCTGCTGCCGGATGTCATCGCGCCCGGCCTGGACGTGCTCTTCGTCGGCATCAACCCGGGTCTGTGGTCGGCGGCGACCGGCTGGCACTTCGCCCGTCCGGGCAACCGGTTCTGGCCCGCCCTGCACCGGGGCGGGTTCACCCCGCGTCTGCTGCACCCCAGCGAGCAGGACGCGCTGCCCGCACTCGGCCTCGGGATCACCAACATGGTGGCCCGCGCCAGTGCCCGCGCCGACGAGCTGAACGCCGCCGAACTGGTCGACGGCGCGGCGACGCTCACCGCGAAGGTCGAGCGGTACCGGCCGCGCTGGGTGGCGGTGGTCGGCGTGACCGCGTACCGGATCGGGTTCACCCGGCCGAAGGCCGGCTTCGGGCCGCAGCCCGAGCCGCTCGGGCCGGCCCGGCTGTGGGTGCTGCCCAACCCGAGCGGCCTGAACGCCCACTTCACCCCGGAGACGCTCGGCGCCGCGTTCGCCGAGCTGCGTGCCGCGGTCGCCGCGGGTTAGGGCCCCGGTCGCCGCGAGCTAGGGCTGCGGCCGTCCGGGTCGCCACGGCCCGGCCGCTGGGTGCCCGTCCACCCGGTCGGTGCCGATCCACGCCCGTCGGCACCGGGATTGAGGCCTCGCGGGCCGCTAGTTGGCCGCCGCCGGGGGCATGGCCTCGTGGGCGACGTAGGTGCCCATCGGCACAGTGGTCACCACCGGCTCCGGCTGCTCCGCCTCGGCATGAGGCGCGGGCGAGTCGGTGACCGCGAACTGGGTGCGGTACAGCTCGGCGTACAGGCCGCCGACGGCCACCAGTTCGTCGTGCCGGCCGCGCTCCACGATCCGCCCCTCGTCGAGCACGAGGATCTGGTCCGCGTCGCGCACCGTCGAGAGCCGGTGCGCGATCACCAGCGCGGTACGGCCGGTCAGCGCCACCGACAGCGCCCGCTGCACCGCTGCCTCGCTCTCCGAGTCCAGGTGGGCGGTGGCCTCGTCCAGGATCACTATCGACGGGGCCTTGAGCAGCAACCGGGCGATGGCGATGCGCTGCTTCTCGCCGCCGGAGAAACGGTAGCCGCGCTCGCCGACCGTCGTGTCGAGCCCGTCCGGCAGCGCCCGGACCAGGTCGGCCACCTGCGCGCCGGCCAGGGCGGCCCAGATCTCGTCGTCGGTGGCGTCGGGCTTGGCGTACCGCAGGTTCTCGCGGATGGTCTCGTGGAACAGGTGCGAGTCCTGGGTGACCACGCCGATCTCGTCGCGCAGCGAGGCGAGCGTCGCGTCCCGCACGTCGACGCCGCCGACCAGCACCTGGCCCTCGCTGACGTCGTAGATCCGGGAGATCAGCATGGACAGCGTCGACTTGCCGGCGCCGGAGGGGCCGACCAGGGCCACCATCTGCCCGGGCTCGACTGCGAACGAGACGCCCTTGAGCACCGGCTCGTTCACCGTACGGTCGAGGGTCGAGACCTCTTCCAGCGACGCGAGCGACACCTCGGCGGCGCTCGGGTAGCGGAAGCGCACGTCGCGGAACTCGACCCGGCCGCTGCCGCGCGGCACCGGCACCGCGTCGGGCTTCTCCGCGATGCCCGGACGCAGGTCGAGCACCTCGAAGACGCGGTCGAACGAGACGAGCGCGCTCATCACGTCGACCCGGACGTTGGAGAGCGCGGTGAGCGGGCCGTAGAGGCGGGTCAGCAGCAGCGCCAGCTTGACGACGGTGCCGGCGCTGACCGCACCGGTGACCGCCAGCCAGCCGCCCACCCCGTAGGTGAGCGCCTGGGCCAGCGACGCGACGAGCAGCATCGCCACGAAGAACGTCCGCGAGTACATCGCGGACTGGATGCCGATGTCGCGCACCCGCTCGGCCCGGCGGGCGAACCGGTCGGCCTCGACCTCCGGCGCGCCGAACAGCTTGACCAGCAGCGCTCCGGCCACGCCGAACCGCTCGGTCATGGTCGCGTTCATCTTCGCGTCGAGGTTGTACGACTCGCGGGTGATCTCGGCCAGGCGCCGGCCCACCCGGCGGGCCGGGATGATGAAGATCGGCAGCAGCACCAGCGCCAGTACGGTGATCTGCCAGGACAGCACGAGCATCGCGCCGGCGGTGAGCACGAGCTGGATGACGTTGCTGACCACCCCGGACAGCGTCGAGGTGAACGCCCGCTGCGCGCCGAGCACGTCGTTGTTGAGCCGGCTCACCAGCGCGCCGGTCTGCGTGCGGGTGAAGAACTGCAGCGGCATCCGCTGGACGTGGTCGTAGACCCGGGTGCGCAGGTCGAGGATGATGCCCTCGCCGATGCGGGCCGAATACCACCGCTGGACCAGGGAGAACAGGGCATCGGCCACGGCGAGCGCGGCGATGATCAGGGCGAGCCGGACCACAGTCGTGCGGGCGTCCGGACCGCCGCCGGCGATCGCGTCGATGACGTCGCCGGCGAGCAGCGGCGTGGCCACGCCGATCACCGCGGCGATGATCACGGTGATCAGGAAGACGACGATGTCACGCCGGTAGGGCCGGGCGAACGCGACGATCCGCCGGGCCGTGCCGCGCTTGAGCTCGTGGGCGGAGACCTCGTCCCGGTTGCGCAGCGACCGGAGCATGCTCCAGCCGCCCATGCCGCCGCCGGCCATCGGGTGGGACACTCGTCACCTCCAGGTCGTCAGGCAGCATGAATCGTCGGAGTCCATTCTCCAGACGCCTGTGACAACCTCGCGAGTAACCCAGATCTTCCCAAACGGTCCTTACGAAATCGCGCTCCGGGCCGGTTACTCGCCCCGGCCGGCCAGATCCCGGATACGCCGGGTCTGCGCCTCCCGCTCGGCGCGCTGCTGCTCGGCGTGCGTACGGTCGGCCGCGCCCGCCAGGAGCGCCTTGATCTCGACGATCGCGTCCCGGTTGTTGGCGAGGAGCCCGGCCGACAGGTCACGCACCGCGGCGTCCAGCTCGTCGTTCGGCACCACGAGCGTGGCCAGGCCGATCCGGTCCGCCTCGGTGGCGTCCATCCGGCGGCCGGTGGCGCAGATCTCCAGGGCGCGCGAATAGCCGACCAGCTCGACCAGGCGGCGCGTGCCGGCCAGATCGGGCACCAGGCCGAGTGTCACCTCGGCCATCGAGAGCCTGGCGTCGGCGGCGAGCACACGCATGTCGCAGGCGAGCGCGAGCTGGAAGCCGGCGCCGATGGCGTGGCCCTGCACCGCGGCGATCGACACCACGTCCGGCCGGTGCAGCCAGGTGAAGCCGCCCTGGTACTCGGCGATCCGGTCGGCGCACTCCGCCTCCGGGAGCGCGGCCAGCTCGGCGAAGGAGCCCGGCCCGGTGGCACCGGCGACCGCCAGGTCCAGGCCCGCGGAGAAGGCGCGCCCCTCGCCGCGTACGACGACGACGCGGACGTCGCCGGGCAGGTCGCGGGAGAAGTCGCTCATCGCCCGCCACATCGCCGGGGTCTGGGCGTTGAGCACGTCGGGCCGGCACAACGTCACCGTCGCAACCGGCCCGTCGCAGTCGAAGCGCACTCCGGTCGTCTCGGCGGTCACCGGACGCCCCGGAACACTGCGCTGATGGACGACGCTGGGCGGCGGGTCACGCCTTCTTCCGGCGCCGGGCGCCGCCGCGCTGCCGCAGCTGCACGCCGGATTCGGTGAGCACACGGTGGATGAACCCGTAGGAACGGCCGGTAGAGGCCGCCAGAGCACGGATGCTCTCACCCCCGGTGTACCGCTTTACCAGGTCTTTGGCGAGCGTCTGACGCTCGGCCCCGACGATCCGGCGACCCTTCTCAGTGCTGGTGGCTGTGCCGGTGGCTGCCATGCTGATCCCTCACGTCCCAGACTGTGCGGTTCGGATACGGTCCCACCTATTAGACCGCCTCGGACGATCATGCGCCAGATATCAACTATTCGCCAACCGACACGCTACGCAATGTCAGCTTCCCGATAGAGTGATCCTTCCGACCGGCTGATCCGTACCGCCCCGCCGGACGAGCGCATCCTCCCTCATGATCGACACCAGTTCCCCGAAGTGGCTGCGTCACCGTGCTCCGGACACCTCCACTTCGGCGAACTGGTGTGGATCATGCGATGGCCGGTGCGGCGGGCCGTATCGTGCGCGGGGTGATTGACGTGATCACGGCCGCGGCGGGTGCCGCCGGTGTCTTCGCCGCCACCAATCTCGACGACATCGTCGTGCTCACGGTGCTGTTCGTGGCCCTCCGGCACACCGGACGCCCCCGGCCCTGGCAGATCGTCGCCGGGCAGTACGCGGGCATCGGCGCGCTCGTCGCGGTCGCGGTGGTGGCCGCCGCCGGGCTGCTCGTGGTGCCGGACCCGTGGCCCGGCCTGCTCGGCCTGCTGCCGGTCGCGCTCGGCGTACGCGCGCTGATGTCCCGTGGCGACGACGACGAGCCGCCGGCGGTGGTCGGCAGCCTGCTCGGCGTCGCCGGGGTGACCGTGGCGAACGGAGCCGACAACGTCGCCGTCTACGTGCCGGTGTTCCGCTCCCTCGACCCGGCCACCGGCCTGGTCTGGCTGCTGGTGTTCGCGCTACTGGTGGCCGTGTGGTGCGCGGTCGCCGCCGCGCTCGGCGGGCACCCCCGGGTGGTGGCCCTGGTCGGCCGCGCCGGCCACTGGCTGGTGCCGGTGATCTTCATAGTCATCGGCGCGACCATCCTGCTCACCTCCGGCGTCCTCCCCCACCTGGCCGATCTCCTGACCTGACCGACCCGACCCGCCCCGACCCGGCCCACGGGGAAAAGAGGGCGGGTCAGGCCAGCTCGACCAGCTCCAGCAGGTCGTCGGACCAGGCGTCCTCGTCGCCGTCGGGCAGCAGGATGGCGCGGTCCGGCTTGAGCGCGCTGACCGCGCCCGGGTCGTGCGTGACCAGCACGATCGCGCCCGGGTAACGGGCGATCGCGTCCAGCACCTGCTCACGGCTGACCGGGTCGAGGTTGTTCGTCGGCTCGTCCAGCAGCAGCACGTTGGCGCCGGAGCAGACCAGCGTGGCCAGCGCCAGCCGGGTCTTCTCGCCGCCGGAGAGCACGCCGGCCGGCTTGTCCACGTCCTCGCCGGAGAAGAGGAACGCGCCGAGGATCTTGCGCAGGTCGGTGTCGGTCTGGTCGGACGCGGCGCTGCGCATGTGCTCCAGGATCGTCCGGTCCACGTCGAGCGTCTCGTGCTCCTGGGCGTAGTAGCCCAGCCGCAGCCCGTGCCCGGGGCGTACCTCGCCGGTGTCCGGCTCCAGCAGCCCGCCGAGCATCCGCAGCAGCGTGGTCTTGCCGGCGCCGTTGAGGCCGAGGATGGCCACCCGGGAACCCCGGTCCACCGCCACGTTGACGTCGGTGAAGATCTCCAGCGACCCGTACGACTTGGACAGGCCGGTGGCGGTCAGCGGCGTCTTGCCGCACGGGGCGGGGCTCGGGAACCGTACCTTGGCGACCTTGTCCGCGACGCGGACCTCGTCCAGGCCGGAGAGCAGGCGCTCGGCGCGCCGGGCCATGTTCTGGGCGGCGACGGTCTTGGTGGCCTTGGCCCGCATCTTGTCCGCCTGCGCCATCAGCGCGCCGGCCTTCTTCTCGGCGTTTGCGCGCTCCCGGCGGCGGCGCCGCTCGTCGGTCTCCCGCGCCTCCAGGTACGCCTTCCAGCCCAGGTTGTACGTGTCGACCACGGACCGGGTGGCGTCCAGGAACCAGACCTTGTTGACCACCGCCTCCAGCAGCGAGGCGTCGTGGGAGATCACGATCAGGCCGCCCTTGTGGTTGGCGAGGAAGCCGCGCAGCCAGGTGATCGAGTCGGCGTCGAGGTGGTTCGTGGGCTCGTCGAGCAGCAGGATGCCGCCGCCGTTCTCGCCGGCGTCGCGGAACAGGATCCGGGCCAGCTCGATGCGGCGGCGCTGACCGCCGGAGAGCGTGCCGATGGTCTGCGCCAGGGCGCGGTCGGGCAGGCCGAGGTTGGCGCAGATGCGGGCGGCCTCGGCTTCGGCCGCGTAGCCGCCGAGGGAGGCGAACTGGTCCTCCAGCGCGCCGTAGCGGCGGACCAGCCGCTCGTCGTCGGCGCCTTCGGCGAGCTTGTTCTCCAGCTCCTTCATCTGCGCCATGAGCGCGTCCAGCCCACGGGCGGAGAGCACCCGGTCCCGGCCGGTGACGTCCAGGTCACCGGTGCGCGGGTCCTGCGGCAGGTAGCCGATGGCGCTGCGCCGGTCGATCTGGCCGCCGTACGGCTGTCCCTCGCCGGCGAGCACCTTGAGCGTGGTGGTCTTGCCGGCGCCGTTGCGCCCGACCAGGCCGATCCGGTCCCCCGGCTGCACCCGCAGGGTGGTGTCGGACAGCAGGATCCGGGAACCGGCGCGCAGTTCCAGGCCGGTGGCAGTGATCATCTCGGAGTACTCGCTCTCGGGTCCGGAAGGGCTGATTCAGGGCACGCGAAAGCGCCGGCGGGTGGTGTTTTCCCGTCGGCGCGGGGCGGTTCAGCCTTCGCAGCGCAGCACGGGGGCAAGTGTACCGGGCCCCGCAGGTCCCTTCCGCCGGATTACCGGGCAAGATCATCGGGTACCGAAACCGCCGTCCGGACCCGGTCCGGTACCGCAACCATCACAAACGGACACATCGGTGATCGGGGTCAACATGGAGCTGAACGAGAACGCGCGGGTCGACACCAGCCAGGTGGACGACCGGCGAGGGTCCGGCGGAGGCGGCGGGATGGGCATTCCGATCCCGATCGGCGGCGGCCGGGGCGGGATCGTGGGCATCATCATCGCCGTGCTCGTCGCCCTGGTGGGCGGCGGCTTCGGCCTCAACGCCGCCACCAACGGCGGCGGCTCCGAGCAGGGCGACAACACCTCGCTGGAGCAGAAGTGCTCGGCGCAGGACGCGCTGGAGCAGCTCGACTGCCGCAACACTCTCTACGTCAACTCGATCCAGGCGTACTGGCGTACCGCGATGCCGGAGGCGTTCGGCGAGCAGTACAAGCCGTCGAAGACCGTGTTCTTCAGCCAGAACGTCAGCACCGCCTGCGGCGCCGCCGACTCCGGCGTGGGCCCGTTCTACTGCCCGGCCGACGACCAGGTCTACATCGACCTCACGTTCTACCGGCTGCTGGCCGACCAGCTCGGCGCCAAGGGCGAGTTCGCCCAGCCGTACGTGCTGGCCCACGAGTACGGCCACCACGTGCAGGACCTGCTCGGCACCGAGGCGCAGATGCGCCGCCAGCAGGAGCGTGACCCGCAGAGCGCGAACGCGCTGTCGGTGAAGCTGGAGCTGCAGGCCGACTGCTACGCCGGCGCGTGGGCGAAGAACGCCACCGGCACCGCCGACGAGCGCGGGCAGAAGATCTTCAAGAGCATCACCGAGGAGGACATCTCCCAGGCCATCGACGCCGCCGAGAAGATCGGCGACGACGCGATCCAGGAGCGTTCCGGTCGGCCGGTGAACCCGGACGAGTTCACCCACGGCAGCTCGGAGCAGCGCAAGCAGTGGTTCACCAAGGGCTTCACCACCGGTGACCCGAAGTCCTGCGACACCTTCGGCGCCGGGGCCTGATCCCCGCTCGGCGCATCGGCCCGCACCGCCACGGACGGCGGTGCGGGCCGATGTCGTTTCCGGGGCCGGTCAGGCCGGCAGTGTCACCTGAGCCGGAGTGGACCGGTTGACGGTCGTCCCGTCACCGAGCTGGCCTCCGCTGTTGTCGCCCCAGCACCACAGGCCGGCGTCGGTACGGATCGCGCAGCCGTGGTCGGTGACCGCGAGCCCGCCGGTCCAGCTGGTGGCGGTGCCGACCTGCGCGGGCGCGGACCGGTGGGTGGTGCTGCCGTCGCCCACCTGGCCGGCCGAGTTCTTGCCCCAGCACCAGAGGGTCCCGTCGGTACGCGACGCGCAGGACGTGTCGCTGCTCGCGGCGATCCGGTTCCACGTGGTGGCGGTGCCGATCTGCACCGGCGCGGTCCGGTACGAGCCGCTCACGCCGAGCTGACCGTATCCGTTCTCACCCCAGCACCACAGCCCGCCGGCGCGGACCCCGCAGGTGTGCGCGTACCCGGCCGCGACGCCGGTCCACCCGGTCGCGGTGCCGACCTGCGCGGGCGCGGTCTGCGGCGTCAGGTTGCCGAGCCCGAGCTGGCCGTCCGAGCTGGCCCCCCAGCACCAGAGCGTGCCGCCGGTCCGGATACCGCAGGTGTGCCCGTAGCCGGTCGAGACGCTCACCCAGTCGGTGGCCGTGCCGACCTGCAGCGGGGTGTTCGCGACGTACGGCGAGGCGCCGACGCCCAGCTGGGTGGTCCGGTTGAAGCCCCAGCACCAGAGCGTGCCGTCGGTGCGTATCGCGCAGGTGTGCTGGGGGCCGGCGTCGACCCGGGCCCAGGTGGTCGCGGTGCCGACCTGCACCGGGGCGCTGCGGCTGGTGGTGCTCCCGTCACCGAGCTGGCCCCGGAAGTTCGAGCCCCAGCACCACAGCGTCCCGTCCGTGCGGACCGCGCAGGTGTGGCCGGTGCCGGCGTCGACGTTCGTCCAGGTGGCGGTGCCGACCCGCGTCGGGGCGCTGCGGTTCGTGGTGGTCCCGTCGCCGAGCTGACCGCCGTAGTTCGAGCCCCAGCACCACAGTCCCCCGTCGGTGCTGATCGCGCACGTGTGCGCGCCGCCCGCGGTGACGCTGCTGACGGTGGGCGCGGCGAGCGCGGCGCGCTGCGCCGGGCCCGCGTTCGCCGTACCGGCGGTGAGTGTGGCGGTGAGCACGAGGCTTCCGGCGCTCATTGCCGCCGCCGCGACGAGGAGTCTCGTCGCACGGCGCCACCGGGCCCGCAGGCGGCCGTCCTGATATCCGCTCATGAAGTTGTTGTCTCCCAACGATGTCGGCGCGTGATGGCGGAGGTGAAGCTGCCCCTGCGGGTCGCCCGGAGACCCGCTGCTTCGTGACACCGACGATAGGCATCGAGTCGATTCGATGCACCATCGAGGAGCGGGATTGAGCCGTCTTGAGGTGATCTTTCCTGTTCAGCGGACCAGGATGTGGACCGCCCGGGCGGCGGCGACAGCGGCCACCAGCACCGCGTGCCGGGGCTCCGGCACGTCGAGCAGGCGCGGCGCGCGCAGCGCCGCGAGCGGGGCCAGCCGCCGGTCGGCCAGCACCGTGTCCACCGCGCGCCGGTCGCCGCCGCACACCAGCGTCGACAGCGTTCCGGCCTCCGGCAACAGCAGGCGTACGGCCAGCTCGGCCGCGTCGCCCAGGGCCGCCTTCGCCTGGTTGTCGCGCCGCCGGGCGAACCGCTGCTGGGACCAGCCGCCCGCCGCGGTACGCCCCTGCACGTACCGGGTGTCCACCTTGGAGACCACCAGGTCGGCGCCGTCGGCGACGCCGACCGCGACAGCGCCCTTGCGGGCAAGCAGCAGACCGATCCGGCGGGCCGCGGTGGCGGAGGCGACGAATCCGGGTACGTCCGCCGACGCGCTCGCCCCGGGCGGGGTGTGCAGCTCGGCGGTGGCGTCGTCCGGGGCGGTGAGGAGGAGCCCGTACTCCTGGACTGTGGTCGTGGGCGGGCCGTGCCGGTCGGTGAAACCCTCGACCCAGCGGGCGACGCGGCCGGGGTCGACCTCGACCCACCGGCCGCCGCCGGCGGCGGGTCGGCTGCTCATGGCCCGACGGTACGCCATCGCCGGACCCGGGAACGCAACGCGGGAGGACACCGTGACCGGTGCCCTCCCGCGTCTACCGGGTGGATCAGTGGACGGTGAGGTTGCCGCCCTTCAGCGTGACCTCGGCGGTGCCGCCGCCCGTCCAGTCGGACGAGAACAGCAGCGCGCCGCCCTTCCACAGCGTGACCCCGACGGTGTCGTTCCTGCCGGGGGCGCCCCGGTCGGTCACCGTCACGGCCAGGGTCAGGCCGGAGGCCACCAGCTTGCCCTTGTTGTCGTACAGGGCGGCCTGGTAGCGCACCTGGGCGACCTTGCCCGCCGAGGTGACGCCGAGCGCGTCGACGGTGCCGGACTTGATCGTGTACGCCTTCCCGCCGGAGCGGAACTCGATCTCGGCCTTGCCGGTGGCGGGCTTGTTCGCCTTGCCCGGCTTCGCGTTCAGCTCCACCTCGACGGTGGAGTTCACGTCGGCCGGGTAGGTGCCCGCCGAGCGGGTGGCGGTCAGGTGACCGCCACCGGTGAGGAACCCGCCGTCGGAGACGGCGACTGTGACCTGCGCGGTGGTGCTGCCCGTGTAGTTGCCGCCCACTGTCGCGGTGACGGTGTGCGTGCCCTTCGGCAGCGTGGCCTCGCACGCCGCGGACGCGCTCGTGGTGGCCGTGCCCAGCAGGGCCGGCACTGCGGCGCAGAGCGTCACGCCGTCCTTCGTGAAGGTGACGGTGGCGGTCCGGATGTCACCGGCTGTGGTGTCCGTCGCGCCGGGCAGCACCGAGCTGTCCCGGACCACGGCCCGCAGCAGGGCCTTGCCGGAGGCGCCGCCGGTCGCGGTGTTCACCAGCGTGTCACCGGCCCAGCTGACCGCCGCGTCCTCGGCGGTGACCGTGATGGTGAACGAGGTGCTGCCGGTCAGCCCGGAACCGTCGGAGACGGTCACCGTGACCGGATAGGCACCCGGGGCCGCCGTGGTGGTGCCGGCGACCGTCCAGGTACGCGAGCCCGGCCGGGCGTCGGCCGCGGAGGTGCTCGTGACGGCCAGGGACAGGCCGGCGGGCAGCCCGGTGGCGGCGGCGGTCAGGTCCGCGCCCGTGGTGTCGCCGTCGGTGGCGGTGACCGTGACGGCAGGCGAGAGCGCGTCGCTGTACTGGACGCTCACGCCGTCCGGGGCGGTGCTGGTGACGGCCGGGGCGGACCGGATCGTGAAGTCGGCGTCGTTGACGTCGAAGAAGACGTTCCCGACCGCCTCGATCTTGATCCGGGCCTTCCCGGTCGCCACGTTCGGCAGCGTCACCGTCGCCGAGCCGGTGTTGGCGGTCTGCTCCGCCAGCACGTACGGGAAGGTCAGCCCGCCGTCGGCGGACAGCGAGATCTTCACCTGCGCGGCGTTCACCGGCGCCACGTCGGTGCCGGCCACGTCCCACGTCACGGTCTGGGTCGAGCCGCCGTCCAGGACGGCGGCGGCGCCCTGCGAGGTCACCAGGAACGGACCCGCGTCCGGCGCCAGCACCACGGCGACGTCGCCGCTGCCGATGCCGCCGCCGCCCAGCCGCCCGTCCCGGGCGGTGAGCTTGAAGTGCAGGGTCCGGTCACCCGCGATGCCGACCCAGTCGCGGGTGGGCAGGAACTCGGAGTAGCAGTCGACAAGCTCGGCCGGCACGTTCGACGCGCCACCGGTGGCCGGCGGCGCCGGGGCAGCCGGGCAGGCGCCGGTGGCCGCGTTGGTGTTGCCGGCCAGGATCTGCCGCATGTCCGGGAACACCCGGGTCGAGTCGGTGGTCACCGCGTTCAGCCCCGGCGAGTAGTACTTCAGCGTGTCCGTCGGCGACACGATCGCCGCCTCGCCGAACACCCGGAACAGCGGACCGTTGACCTTCGTGTTGTTCGTCAGCGCGGTGCCGGTCGTGGCGCCCCTGTCGTTCTGCTCCCACAGGTACGTGACGGTGTCGCCGTCGGCGTCGGTGGCGCTGCCGGTCAGCGCGAACGGCGTACGCACCGGGATGGTGACGGTCTCCGGGACGGTGACCACCGGGGCGTGGTTGGTGGTCTCCTCGACCAGCCAGCCGCCGTTGTCGATGGCGCCGCCCTTGGCCGTCTCACCGACGAAACCGGACGCGCCGGAGGCGTTCGTCAGCTCCAGCGACGCCACGTTGGTGGTGGCCAGCGTGCCGCCGAAGGTCACCTGGAAGCCGTTGTCGTTGAGCGTGCCGCTGCCACCGAACGCGGCCACGGTGACCGTCGCGCCGGCCGGCCAGCCGGCGATGCCCTCGATGGCCGCCTTGATGCCCGCGGTGGTGTAGTTGACGCCCCGCGTTATCGGCGCCGAGTCGCTGCCCGCGTAGCTGATGGTGAACGAGTCACCGTCGGCGTCGAACCCGTACAGCGAGACGTTCTGCACCTCGTTGATGGCCGGGCGGTTCGACGTGACGTAGTTGGTGATCTCGGTGTAGCTGCGGTGCGACCAGTACGGGTCGCTGTGCGGCTGGAGGTTGTCCTGCTGGCAGATGCCCGCGTACGCCATGATCGACGAACCGCTGCCCGGCTCGTACGAGTTGGCCGCGCTGCGGTTGCCGCCCGAGCAGTTGTACTGGGTGCCGTTGAAGGTGTGGTTGCCGGCGAACTGGTGACCCATCTCGTGCGAGACGTAGTCGACCGCGTAGAAGTCGCCGACCGGTGTCGGCAGGCCGGTGCAGCCCTGCGCCTTGCCGTTGCCGCCGATCACGCCGAGGCTGGCCACGCCGCCGCCGTTGACGCCCAGGCCGACGTGGCCCACGTCGTAGTTGCTCGCGCCGACCAGCTGGCCGAGCACGATCCGGTTACGGCTGAGCGTGCCACTGCCGCAGGAGGTGAGCTGCGCCGGTGTGAAGCAGGCCGCCGCGCCGCACGGGCCGTTCGGCTCGGTGGCCAGGGCCGGCGTGTTCAGGTTGGTCTTGTCGGTGTCGTTGATCAGCACGAGCCGGATCGCCGTCTCGTCCTCGTAGATCTGGGTGACCCGGTTCATCAGCGTCACCTTCGCGGCGGTGACGTTCTCCGCGCCGAAGTAGGTGGCGTACGACGGGTCGGTCACCAGCGCCACCCGGTAGGTGCGCAGCTTCACCAGCGGCCCGGCCGGGACCTCCGCCTCGGCGATCTCCTCGGCCAGGGCGTGCGCCTCCTGCGTGACGTCCGCACGCTCGACGAACTCGCCCTCCGGGTGCTCCAGGTCGCGGGCGAAGTAGCTCGCGTACAGGCTCTGGTCACGCTGGTAGTACGGGTCGATGTACCAGTTGCCCTTGGCCGACCGGACCGAGGCGTGGAACCCGAGCGGGGTGAGGTCCGCGCGGATGGTCGCGGCCGGGTCGTCCAGGCCCTTGCCGGCGTACGTGGTGATCTCCGGGTGCCTCGCGGCCAGACCGGCCTCCATGACCGGCGAGTCGACCAGCTCGAAGCGCTGGAACGTGCCGTCCGGAGCGGGCAGCGACACCACCTGCTTCGCCACCCGGGCCACCGCGACGCGCTTCTCGGCCGGCGCCTTGTCCAGCAGGCCCTTCATGGTGCCGCGGTCCAGCTTGTACGCGGTCAGCCGCTTGGCCTTGATCGCGGCCTGGCGGCCCGCCTTGGTGGCCGCCGGCTTGCCGTCCACCTTCTGCCACGGCCCGTGGACGCCGGGCGCGGCGGAGGCGGGCGCGGGCGCCGCGAGAACGGGAAGCGTCGCCGCGGCCAGCGCGGCGACGAGGAGGGCAGCGGTCCGTCCGCGCCGGGCGGGTTGCCGGTCGCGCGGCGGACGCCACAGGGTGATCCTCAAGTCTTCTCCCTGCTGGGTCTGGTGTGGATCGACGCACGACCGGTGGGGATGACCGGATGTACGTGAACGGTCCACGGATTGTTCCGTGACCCTAGGACCACTCGCGACTCCGAACATCAGCCGCGAAGATGATGCGGTTGCGTCCGGACGATGCTCCGGGTCGTCCCGGCTCCCGGAATCCGATCGTTGCCGTCGGGCCGCGGCCGTCCCCTTCGGTCAGACACCGAGCACTGTGGCGACCGCGAGGGCGGCGATGATGACACTGGACAGCAGCGCGGTGACCCGCCGCCCACGGGGACCGGTGAGGGCCCGGCCGATCAGCGAGCCGCCGCCGGCGATCAGCAGCTGCCAGCTGGCCGAGGCGAGGAACACGCCTGCGGTGAAGGCGGCCGCGCCGACCGGGCTCGAGCCGAGCACGTCGCCCCGGCCGAGGACGAGCGCCACGAAGTAGACGACGGTGGCCGGGTTGAGCAGGGTCAGCGCGAGAACCGCGGCGAACGCCCGCACCGGCGTGTCCAGGCCACCCCGCGGACTCGGCTCCTGCGCCGGGGCGGGTGAGTTCGGCTCCTGCGCCGGGGCGGGTGGGCGCATCGCGCGCCAGGCGGTGAGGCAGGCGAGGGCCAGCAGCACCCCCGCGGCGATCAGCCGCAGCGGACCCGCGAACGGCGCGAGCCCGCTGGCCACCGCGGCCCCGCCGAGCGCCGCGACGGCCGCGTACATCCCGTCGGCGGTGGCCACGCCGAGCGCCGCCGCCGAACCGACCCGGAACGAGGTACGCGCGCTGAGCCCGAGAATGAGGATCGCGATCGCGCCGACCGGGATGGCGACGCCGTAGCCGGCGACCAGGCCGGCCAGGAACGCCCCGGTCACGACGAGGGGTGGTGGGCCGAGGCGGCCGGCGGCAGGGTGCGCTGTCGACGCGCGGCGGTGGCCGCACGGACAGGAGCCTGCTTCGGGTACGCCTCGATCACCCGCTCATCCTGCCCCCTGGTTCCCCCACCCCGGAACCGGTTTTCCCGCGCCTCGGTTGGACTGAAGATCTTGGTACGAATCTGCCCCCGTGGGGGGCGATCTCGTACCAAGATCTCGCCGTTCCGGGCACCAACGCCGGTGGCAGTGCCGCCGGGTCACCTTGATCGACACCACTTCGCCGATGTGGCGGCATCAAAGCCACTCCGACCACACCACTTCGGCGTAACGGTGTCGATCATGCCGAGAGAACACCGCGGGCGCGGCACCCCTCAAGGGTGCCGCGCCCGCGGCGGTGACCGGGAGAACTGTCAGACGTTGAAGCCGAGCGAGCGCAGCTGGTCGCGCCCCTCGTCGGTGATCTTGTCGGGGCCCCACGGCGGCAGCCACACCCAGTTGATCCGGATGTCGTTCACCAGGCCGCCACCGGGACCGGTGGTCAGCGCCTGCCGGGCCTGGTCCTCGATCACGTCGGTCAGCGGGCAGGCCGCCGAGGTCAGCGTCATGTCCAGGGTGGCCACGTTGTCGTCGTCGACGTGGACGCCGTACACCAGGCCCAGGTCGACCACGTTGATGCCCAGCTCCGGGTCGACGACGTCCTTCATCGCCTCTTCGATGTCGCCGATAGCGGCCTTGCCGCCGGCCGGCGCCGCCGCGCCCGCGGCCGCGCCGCCGGCAACAGCACCGTTGACGGCCGCGCCGTCCGTCGCCACCGCGCCAGCCTCGGGGGTCATGTTCTCGTCGCTCATGCCTTCACCTCCGGGCTCACGCCCACCCCGGCGCGTGCCGCGGCGTCCTTGAACGCCATCCACGACAACAGCGCGCACTTCACCCGGGCCGGGTAGCGCGCGACACCCGCGAACGCCACCCCGTCTCCGAGCACGTCCTCGTCCGGCGTGACCTGGCCCCGCCCGGACATCAACTGCACGAACGCCTCGTGCACCACCGCGGCGTCGCTCGCGGCCCTGCCGCGCAGCAGCTCGTGCAGGATGCTCGCCGACGCCTGGCTGATCGAGCAGCCCATCCCGTCGTACGAGATGTCGGTGAACACCGTGCCGTCGGTCGCCACCCGTACGGTGATCTCGTCGCCGCAGGTCGGGTTGACGTGGTGCGCCTCGCCGACCCGGGCGGCCGGGTCCGCCGCGTCCCGCAGGCCGCGGCCGTGCGGGTGCTTGTAGTGGTCCAGGATGATCTCCTGGTAGAGGGATTCGAGCTGCATCACTGGAACACCTTCCGCACCCGCTCCAGACCCGCCACCAGGGCGTCGATCTCCGCGGTGGTGGTGTAGAGGTAGAACGACGCCCGCGTCGTGGCCGGCACCCCGAACCGGGTGCACACCGGCCGGGCGCAGTGGTGGCCCACCCGCACCTGCACGCCGAGCGAGTCGAGCACCTGCCCGACGTCGTGCGGGTGCACGTCACCGAGCGCGAACGAGATCGTCCCGCCCCGGCCCACCGGCACCGTCGGGCCGAAGATCCGCAGGCCGGGCACGGTGGCGAGGGCGTCCAGCGCGTACGCCGTCAGCTCCTTCTCGTGCCACTGGATGGCCGGCATGCCGATCGCGGTGAGGTAGTCCACCGCGGCGCCGAGCGCGACCGCCTCGGCGATCGGCGGGGTGCCCGCCTCGAACCGGGCCGGCGGCGCGGCGAACGTCGAGCCGCCCATGGTCACCGTCTCGATCATCGAGCCGCCGCCCATCACCGGGGGCATCGCGGCGAGCAGCTCGCCCCGGCCCCAGAGCACGCCGATGCCGGTCGGGCCGCACATCTTGTGCCCGGTGAAGACGATGAAGTCGGCGTCGTGGTCGACCACGTCCATCGGCAGGTGCGGCACCGACTGCGAGCAGTCGAGCAGCAGCAGCGCGCCGACCTCGCGGACCCGCGCGGTGATCCGCGAGGTGGCGTTGACGGTGCCGAGGATGTTCGACATGTGCACCAGCGAGACGATCTTCGTCCGCTCGGTGACCAGGTCGTCCAGGCCGGACTCGTCGAGCCGGCCCTGGTCGGTGACCGGGAACCAGCGCAGCGTCGCGCCGGTGCGCTCCGCGAGCAGCTGCCACGGGACGATGTTCGAGTGGTGCTCCATCTCGGAGATCACGATCTCGTCGCCGGGGCCCAGCCGGAACCGGGGGTCGCCGTCCGCGCGCAGCGAGGCGTTGGAGAAGGCGTACGCCACGATGTTGATCGCCTCGGTGGAGTTCTTGGTGAACACCACCTCGTCCACGCTCGGCGCGTTGATGAACGCGGCGATCTTCGCCCGCGCGCCCTCGTACGCCTCGGTGGCCTCGGTGCCCAGCGTGTGCACCGAGCGCGACACGTTGGCGTTGTGCAGCGCGTAGTGCTCGGCGAGCACGTCGAGCACCTGCCGCGGCTTGTGCGAGGTGTTGGCGCTGTCCAGGTAGACCAGCGGGTGGCCGTTGACCTCCCGGTCGAGGATCGGGAAGTCGGCCCGCACCTTCGCCACGTCGAAGCGCGGCACGTCGTCGTACTGCGGCATGCCCGCCGGGATGGCCATCGAGGTCATGGCAGGTCAGGCCCGTGCCGCGCCGGCTCCGGCGACGTAGCGCTCGTAGCCCTCTTCCTCGAGCTTGTCGGCCAGCTCCCGGCCGCCCTGCTCGACGATCCGGCCGGCCACGAAGACGTGCACGAAGTCGGGCTTGATGTAACGCAGGATGCGCGTGTAGTGGGTGATCAGCAGCAGGCCGGTGTCACCGGTGTCGCGTACCCGGTTCACGCCCTCGCTGACCACGCGCAGCGCGTCCACGTCCAGGCCGGAGTCGGTCTCGTCGAGGATCGCCATCTTCGGCTTGAGCAGCTCCAGCTGCACGATCTCGTGCCGCTTCTTCTCGCCGCCGGAGAAGCCCTCGTTGACGTTGCGCTGGGCGAACGCCGGGTCCATCTGGAGGCGCTCCATGGCGCCGCGCAGCTCGCCGCCCCAGGTGCGCAGCTTCGGCGCCTCACCGTCGATGGCGGTCTTGGCGGTACGCAGGAAGTTGGCCACCGACACGCCGGGGACCTCGACCGGGTACTGCATGGCCAGGAAGAGACCGGCGCGGGCCCGCTCGTCGACGGACATGGACAGCACGTCCTCGCCGTCGAGGGTCACCTCGCCGCCGGTGATCTCGTACTTCGGGTGACCGGCGATCGAGTACGCCAGCGTCGACTTGCCGGAGCCGTTCGGGCCCATGATGGCGTGCGTCTCGCCGGAGCGCACGGTCAGGTCGACCCCGTGCAGGATCGGCTTGAGCTCACCCTCGGGCAGCTTGACCGACACCTTCAGGTCGCGGATCTCCAGGGTGCTCATCAGCGGGTCACTCCATTGCTCGGCAGCGGACGGCCGTCGCCGTCCACGGAAAGGTAGATGTCGCCGTCGCGGACTTCGACGGAATAGACGGGTACGGGTTCGGTCGCGGGCAGCCCGGTGGGCTCACCGGTACGCAGGTCGAAACGGGATCCGTGCAGCCAGCATTCCAGCGTGCAGCCCTCGACCTCGCCCTCGGACAGCGCCACGGCGGCGTGCGAGCACTCGTCGTGCACCGCGTAGAACACGTCGTCCTCGCCGTGCACGATCGCGACCTGCACGCCGTCCACGTCGGCGCTGATCGCGGTGCCCTTCGGCACGTCCTCGGTGGAGCAGATCTTGAGCATCAGGCGCCGGCCTTCGCCAGCCGGGCCTCGATGGCGTCACCGAGGCGCTCGCGCAGGTCCTCGACCGGGATCTTGTTGATCAGCTCGGCGAAGAAGCCGCGCACCACCAGGCGCCGCGCCTCGGCCTCCGGGATGCCCCGGGCCATCAGGTAGAACAGCTGCTCGTCGTCGAACCGGCCGGTCGCGCTGGCGTGCCCGGCGCCGGCGATCTCGCCGGTCTCGATCTCCAGGTTGGGTACGGAGTCGGCCCGCGCGCCGTCGGTGAGCAGCAGGTTCCGGTTGATCTCGTACGTGTCGGTGCCGGTGGCCTCGGCGCGGATCAGCACGTCGCCGACCCAGACCGTGTGCGCGTCGTCGCCCTGCAGCGCGCCCCGGTAGCCGACGTTGCTGCGGCAGTCCGGCACGGTGTGGTCGACCAGCTGCCGGTGCTCCAGGTGCTGGCCGGAGTCGGCGAAGTAGACGCCGTACAGCTCGGCCTCGCCGCCGCGCTGGGTGTACTCCACCGACGTGTACTGCCGGACCAGGTCGCCGCCGAGGCTGACCTGCACGTGCAGGATCCGGGCGTCGCGGCCCAGCCGCACCTTCAGGTGCTGCGCCTGCACCGCGTCGTCGGCCCAGTCGGCGACGGTGACCAGGGTCAGCTTCGCCCCGTCGCCCACCGACACCTCGACGTTGTCGGCCAGCGTGGCCGAGCCGACGTGCTCGATCACCACGGTGGCCTCGGCGAACCGGTCCACCTCGACGAACGTGTGGCCGAAGGCGAGCGCCTCGGCGTTCTCGCCGACCACCCGCAGGCGCACCGGCGCCTCCACCACCGCGTCGCGGGCGACCCGCACCAGCAGCGCGCGGTCGGCCCCGCCGTACGCGAGCGCGCTGACCCGGTCGAACGGGGTGAGCACGCTGCCCACCCGGGGGTCGTCCCGGCCGATCCGGTCGACGGTGACGCCCTCGGGCAGGTCACCGTACTCGTGCCGGACCGCGCCGGTCGCGCCCTGCGCCGACCCGGTCAGGCCGCGCAGGCGCTTGAGCGGGGTGAAGCGCCACTCCTCCTCCAGGCCGGTCAGGGCCGGGAAGTCGGCGACGTCGTACGAGCGGAGCGCCTGCGACTTGGTCGTGGGCGGCGCGGAAGCCTGGGTAGTCATCTCTTCCTTGTGTTCTGCGACGAGGTGTCAGGTGAGGCGGAGGACGGGGCTGGCGTCAGCCGACCGCGCCCTCCATCTGCAGCTCGATCAGGCGGTTGAGCTCCAGCGCGTACTCCATCGGAAGCTCCTTGGCGATCGGCTCGATGAAGCCGCGCACGATCATCGCCATCGCCTCGTCCTCGCTCAGGCCCCGGCTCATCAGGTAGAAGAGCTGGTCCTCGCTGACCTTGGAGACGGTCGCCTCGTGCCCCATCGACACGTCGTCCTCGCGGATGTCGACGTACGGGTAGGTGTCGGAGCGGGAGATCGTGTCGACCAGGAGCGCGTCGCACTTGACCGTGCTCTTGCTGCTGGTCGAGCCCTCCAGCACCTGCACCAGACCGCGGTACGAGGTGCGGCCGCCGCCCCGGGCGATCGACTTCGACACGATGGTCGAGGAGGTGTGCGGCGCGGCGTGCACCATCTTGGCGCCGGCGTCCTGGTGCTGGCCCTCGCCGGCCATGGCCACCGAGAGCACCTCGCCCTTGGCGTGCTCGCCGGTCATGTAGACCGCCGGGTACTTCATGGTGACCTTGGAGCCGATGTTGCCGTCGACCCACTCCATGGTCGCGCCCTCGTGGCACACGGCACGCTTGGTGACCAGGTTGTAGACGTTGTTCGACCAGTTCTGGATGGTCGTGTACCGGCACCGGGCGTTCTTCTTGACGATGATCTCCACGACCGCGCTGTGCAGCGAGTCGGAGGAGTAGATGGGCGCGGTGCAACCCTCGACGTAGTGCACGTACGCGCCCTCGTCGACGATGATCAGCGTCCGCTCGAACTGGCCCATGTTCTCCGTGTTGATCCGGAAGTAGGCCTGCAGCGGGATGTCCACGTGCACGCCCTTCGGCACGTAGATGAACGAGCCACCGGACCAGACGGAGGTGTTCAGCGCGGCGAACTTGTTGTCGCCGACCGGGATGACCGTGCCGAAGTACTCCTTGAACAGGTCCTCGTGCTCCTTGAGCGCGGTGTCGGTGTCCAGGAAGACGACGCCCTGCTCCTCCAGGTCCTCACGGATCTGGTGGTAGACCACCTCGGACTCGTACTGCGCCGCGACACCGGCGACCAGGCGCTGCTTCTCCGCCTCCGGGATGCCGAGCTTGTCGTAGGTGTTCTTGATGTCCTCGGGCAGGTCCTCCCAGGAGGTGGCCTGCTTCTCGGTGGACCGCACGAAGTACTTGATGTTGTCGAAGTCGATCCCGGTGAGGTCGGCGCCCCAGTTCGGCATCGGCTTGCGGCCGAACAGCCGCAGGCCCTTGAGCCGCAGGTCGAGCATCCAGGCCGGCTCGTTCTTCTTGGCCGAGATGTCCCGCACCACCGCCTCGCTGAGGCCGCGCTGGGCGGACGCCCCGGCGACGTCGGGGTCGGCCCAGCCGTACTCGTAACGACCGAGGGCCGCGAGCTGCTCCTCCTGGGTCAGGGGCTGAACGATCTGCTCGGTCATCTATCTGTCCTCACAGTGGTGACGGTGGAACCGGACTGGGCGGGAATGTGCGTGGTGCACACGCCGTCGCCGTGCGCGATGGTGGCCAGGCGCTGTACGTGGGTGCCGACCAGACGGGAGATGACCTCGGTCTCGGCCTCGCACAGCTGAGGGAACTCGGCGGCCACGTGCGCCACCGGGCAGTGGTGCTGGCAGAGCTGGCCGCCGGAGGCGATCGTGGACGCGTTGGCAGCGTAACCCTCGGCGGTGAGCGCCCCGGCGAGCGCCTCGGCCCGCGCGAGCGGCGCGTCTCCCGCGTCCTCCATGGCCGCCCGGCAGCGGGTCTCCAGCGCGGAGACCTGCTCGGCCGCGAACGCCGCGACCGCCTCGGCGCCGCCGGTGCGGGCGATCCACCGCAGCGCGGCGGTGGCCATGTTGTCGTAGTGGTGGGTGCCGCAGCGGCCTCGGGCCGCCTCGGTGAGCGCGAAGACCTTGGCCGGTCGGCCCCGCCCCCGGCTGCCGCGCACGACCTGGTCGCGGGCGACTACGTCGCCGTCGGCGAGCATGGCGTCGAGGTGCCGGCGGATCGCGGCCGGGCTGAGGCCGAGCGCCGAGCCGATCTGCGCTGCGGTGGTGGCGCCCCGCTCCAGCAGGAGCTGGGTGACCCGGTCACGGGTCGACAGGTCGGCCGGAGCGGACTCCCGCTCGACGTGCCGGGTGCCACGACGCGACCGCGAACCGCCGGTGACCGCACCGGTCACCGACGCCCGGGACAGCGCCGCCGCGTTTTTCACAACGGCAACGTTACGTAAATCGTCCGGGGCTCGCAAACCCGGGTCCGGTGATTCCGACCACCGGGGTGGCGGAGTCACCCGATCGGGATCAACTACGGTGCGTAGGATTCGCTCCGTGAAGCGTTCCGTCCGGTTCCCGGTCTCGTCCACGCTGCTGCGCCGCCTCGCGCTCGCCTCGATCATCGCGAACGTCGCGATCGTGGTCACCGGCGGGGCCGTCCGGCTCACCGCGTCCGGCCTCGGCTGCCCCACCTGGCCCCGGTGCACCGACGACTCCTACACCACGACCGCCGAGATGGGCGTGCACGGGGTGATCGAGTTCGGCAACCGGCTGCTCACCTTCGCGGTGGGGATCATCGCACTCGCCGTCGTGCTGGCCGTGCTGGCCCACCGTCCCCGCCGGCGCGGGCTGCTCCCGCTGGCCGTCGGCGTGCTGTTCGGCATCCCGGCCCAGGCGGTCATCGGCGGCATCACCGTGCTGACCGACCTCAACCCGTGGGTGGTCGGGCTGCACTTCCTCGCCTCGATGGCGGTCATCGCCGCCGCGTACGCGCTCTGGCGGCGGATCAAGGAGCCGGACGGGCCGGTCAGCCCGACCGTGCCGGCGCCGCTGCGTACCCTCGCCTGGATCACCACGGCGGTGAGCGCGTCGGTGCTGGTGGTCGGCACCTGGGTGACCGGCAGCGGCCCGCACGCCGGCGACCACGGCGCGGCCCGCAACGGCCTGGACCCGACGCAGATCTCGCAGGTGCACGCCGACGGCGTCTTCCTGCTGATCGGTCTCTCGGTGGCGCTGTACTTCGCGTTCCGGGCGGTCGGCGCGGAGCGCGCGGCGCGGGCCGCCGCGGTGCTGATCGCGGTCGAGCTGGGCCAGGGCGTGATCGGCTTCGTCCAGTACTTCACCCACCTGCCGGGCGTGCTCGTCGGCGCGCACATGCTCGGCTCCTGCCTGGTGCTGCTGGCCACGCTCGGCGTCCTGTTCGCGACCCGGGAGCGGCTGCCGGCCGCCCCGCCGGCCCCGGCCGAGCCGGTCGCCGAGCCGGTGGGCGCCGGCGCCTGAGCGGGACGTTATCGCACGACGGGAACGGGAAAGCGGTCCGGGCCACGGACCGTACGCCCGAGGGGAGTTCCCGGTGCCGCGCAAGAGCCTCGCCACCACCACGCCGCAACGGCTGACGCCGGTCGCCGGCGCGCCGCTGTGGTGCGACGCCCACGAGCACGGCCTCACCGGCGACGGGGTGACGAACGACCAGCCGGCGCTGGCGGCCCTGGTGGACCGGCTCGGCGCCGGGTACGACGCCGACGGCCGGGCCCGGGTGATCTACTGTCCGCCCGGCCTGTACTCGATCCGCGACGCCGGCACCGTCTGGCGCAGCGGTGTCTCGCTGATCGGCGCCGGACCGGCCGCGACCCGGTTCCTGCTCAGCAACGAGGGCGACCGCAGCGCACCGGTCCCGCTGGCGTACTGGACCACCGTGCAGCACGGCGCCGACCGGGACCGGCACATCGCCGACTGCACGTTCGCCGACTTCGAGATCGACGGCTCCGGGGTCGCCCAGACCTCCTACGACTACCTGGCCAAGGGGCTGGGCCTGCAGTACGTGGTGCGCGGCGTGTTCCGCAACCTCTACATCCACCACACCGGGGCGACCGGCCTGGGCTGTGACTTCCTCCAGGACAGCCTGATCGACGGCGTGGTCGTGGTGGGGTGCGGCCGGCTGGACAACGGCGACCAGATGGGCGGCGCCGGGATCGGCGTCGGTATCGGCGGCTGGGGCGACGTGGAACGCCTCACCATCGCCAACTGCACCACCATCGGCAACGGCACCAACGGGATCTTCCTGGAGTTGCAGAAGGACTACTGGACCCCACCGCGCGGTTTCCGGATCATCGGCTGCCACAGCCAGGCCAACCGGTTCGGCATCTCCGACTGGGGCGCCGACGGGCTGATCGTCTCCGGCTGCACCATGACCAACAACCTGGAGGCCGGCTTCGACGTGTCCGGCAACGGCACCGCCGGGGTGGCCGGGCGCGGCGGCCTGCTCACCGGCTGCGTGATCGACGCCAACGTCGGCGACGGGATCAGCATGGGCAACACCCCCGGCCCGTACACGGTGCAGGGCAACCGGATCAGCCGCAACGGCGGTTTCGGCTACCACGAGCACGACCTGGGCCACGGCTACCGGGGCGCGGCGGCCGACGTGGTGATCCAGGACAACGACATCCGGGAGAACGCGCTGGACGGCATCCGGATCGACCGGCCGATGCTGGACACCTCGATCGTGGGCAACCGGATCCGGGACAACGGCCGTCGCTCCGCCCCGGCCTGCTCCGGCTCCGGCGAGGCGGTGCGCTACGGCCCGCGCGAGCTCACCGACGGCAACGCGGACTGGCCCGACGGCGGGCACCGGGGCAAGGTGGTCCGAGTCGGCTCACGGGACGCGGTGGTGTCCGACAACAGCGCCACCCGGCTCTCCCTGGCCGAGGTACGCCCGGACGGCACCACCGGCTGGAACGAGGCCACCCCGGGGCCGGGCACGAGGTACGAGCTGCCGGACGGCCCGCCGGCCTGCGGCGGCATCACCATCGCCGCGCCGTTCGACTCGGCCACCGTGCGCGGCAACCGGATCTGGCACCGGGACGCCGACACCCAGGCGTACGGCATCTGGGTCACCGAGGCGGGCAGTTGCGTCTCGTGCGCGTTCGAGGACAACGACCTGGCCGGCACCGAGGCCGCGCTGCGGCTGGACACGCCGCCGATCGGCGGCCGCTGGGCACGCAACCACAGCGACCGCGACTGACCTCCCGGCGGCGCGGGCGGCACCGGCGGCTCGGGCGGCTCCGGTTCAGCCGGGCCGGCGTCGGTGGTGGCAGCCAGCATGACCAAGCTGCCGTTGCTGACCGCGTACGCGACGATCAGCACCCAGAGATCGCCGTCGCGGTGCAGCAGCCTGGCGACGTGCAGGCCGAGCAGCGCGCGCTGATGGTATCGAAGACGCGGCCCGGTGGGCCCCGGCGAAAGCCGCCGACGCCACGATGGCGGCGACGGCCGGCAAACGCGCCGCCAGCCCGAGTGGAAACGCGCCCCCTCGTGCCACCCATGGCGTTCCACTCACGGCACGGACGGATCGCGAGTGGAACACCATGGGTGCCTGGACAGCCCTGAGACACCCATGCTGTTCCACCCAGGGCCGCGGCAGACAGCGAGTGGAACACCGTGGGTGCCTCGAGCCCTGAGACAGCCTGGCGTTGCGTGCACCGCGTCGGGTGGGTCGGCGAGGTGCGTCCGCAGCCGGGAGGGTCGCGGTCCCGGGCCCGCTGCCAAAGCCCGGACGCCGCCAGGGCCGGCACGCTCGCCACGGCCACCGCCAGGCCCACAGCCACGGCCAGGCGGGACGGGTCAGGCGCGGGGGGTCAAGTGGGTGAGGACCGCGTCGGCGAGCCGGTCCGGGGCGCCGTCGGCGTACCCGACGAACAGGCTCGGCTCGGTCAGCTCCAGCTCGACCAGCACGGGCGTGCCGTCCGGGCCGGGGATCAGGTCGACCCGGGCGTAGAGCAGCCGGTCCGGGCCGCCCGGCACGGCTGCCAGCACCTTCTCGGCCACCGCGCGCTGCTCCGCGGTGGCGGTGCGCGCGTCGATGCGCTCCTCCTTGTAGAGCGCGGCCTCGCCCAGGTCCGGCCCGGTCAGCATCGGGCCCTTGCGGATCGCGTGGCTGAACGCCAGGCCGTCGGGCCCGGCCAGGAACAGCAGCGCGGTCTCCCCGGCGGTGTCCACCGCCTCCAGGTACGGCTGGACCATGGTGACCCGCCCGGCGTCGGAGAGCCGCCGTACGTGGGCCACCGCCAGTTCCCGGTGCTCCCTGTCGGTCAGGTCGTAGCGGCCGGTGTCCTGGCTGCCGGCGCTGACCGCCGGCTTGATCACGTACTCGCCGCCCGCCGGTGGGGTCCACTCCCGCCCGGGCTCGACCCACTGCGTCGGCACGGTGGGCGCTCCGGCGGCGGAAAGCTCGGACAGGTAGCGCTTGTCGGTGTTCCAGGCGACCACGTCGGCCGGGTTGACCAGGGCCGGCACGGTACGCGCCCAGGCCACGAACTCGTCGCGCCGCCGCGCGTAGTCCCACGGGGAGCGGATCACGACCAGGTCGTACCCGGACCAGTCGACGGCCGGGTCGTCCCAGACCGCGATCTCGGTGGTGACCCCGCGGGCGGCGAGCGGGCCGAGCGCGAGCCGGTCGTCCGGGTCGAGGTCGGGCAGCTCGGCGCAGGTGACGAAAGCGACCCGGGGTCTCCCCCGGGTCGACTGGTGGTGGTTGGTCATTCGGTTATGTCAACGGGCCATCGTGCGCCGGGCCATCGACCGCCACAGGTCGTTGCTCGGACGCATCTGGTCCATCAGTTCACGCTCCCAGGCGTTCTCGACGTCGACCCCGGCCTTCGCGCAGGCCTGCCGCGCGACGTCGGTGCCGTCGGCGAACTGGTCTGCCCATACCCCGTCGGAACCCACGAGGACGATCCGTGCGCCGCGCTTGCCGACGTACTCGATGACCGCCTTCGCGCCGCCGTGTCCGGCGGCGAACGACTTGATGCCCGCGACCAGGCCGTTGGGGGCCTGCTCCGCGGTCTTGTCAGCCGTCAGCGTCGTATCGGAACCATCTGCCATGACGCGAAGCCTAAGCAGAGTTCCACCCGGATGTGCGAGAACCATGAACTGAATGTGATGCCAATTACCCGCCGGTTTAAGAAGAACCACAGGTAATTCGCCTGCATATGTCGCTTATATCTGGGCGAAGCGGGCGGGCGAGATCGTCACAATCTGTCCGGGTTGGACCCCTCCGGGGAAGCCCGAAAAAAATTTCTGATGAACCGCCGGACGGGCGCGTCAGAGCAGCGCGTCGAGCGCAACGGCCGCGAAGAGGATCGTGAGGTACGTGGTGGACCAGTGGAACAGCCGCATCGGCTTGACCGCCTCGCCCCGCGTCGCGCGACGGCACAGCTTGTGCGCCTCGACGAGGAAGATCCCGCCGACCACGAGCGCGGTGACACCGTAGATCGGGCTCATCCCGAGCGGCCAGACCGCCAGCGAGGAGAGCACGGTCAGCCAGGAGAACCCGATGATCTCGGCGTTGACCCGCCGGACCGAGGCCACCACCGGCAGCATCGGCACGCCGGCGCGCGCGTAGTCGGCCTTGTACTTGATGGCCAGCGCGTAGAAGTGCGGCATCTGCCAGAAGAAGACCACGGCGAACAGGCCCCACGCGGCCGGCGCCAGCGAGCCGGTGACGGCGGCCCAGCCGATCAGCACCGGCGCGGCCCCGCAGATACCGCCCCAGAACGTGTTGGCGGCGGTGGTCCGCTTCAGCCACAGCGTGTAGACCAGGTCGTAGTAGGCGATCGCGGCGAGCGTCAGCACCGTCGCCAGCCAGTTGGTGGTCGCCGCCATCAGCGCCACCGAGACGGCCGCCAGCACCAGACCGAAGATCAACGCGCTGCGCGGAGAAACCGTGTGCGCGGGCAGTGGGCGGCGCTTGGTGCGCCGCATGAGCTGGTCGATGTCCCGGTCGATGTAGCAGTTCAGGACGCTCGCCGCGCCGGCCGCGAGCGAGCCGCCGACGAGCACGACGGCGACCAGCCACAGCGACGGCATGCCGCCGTCCGCGAGCATCATCGCCGGAACGGTGGTGACCAGCAGCAGCTCGACGATCCGCGGCTTGGTCAGCGCCACGTACGCCGCCACCACGGCGCGTACGTCCCGCCGGCCGCTCGCCGGCGCCTCCGCCACCGCGCCCACCGGCGGCTGCCCGGCAGGGTTGCTGACGGGGCGCTCGGTGATCATGCTCACGGATTGCCACCTTCCGGCATCGGCGGGGGGAGGTCGTTCGGCCCGGACCCGTCGAGGTCCACACACCGCCCCACACACTACGCGGCGTCGTTTTGGCTGCCCCGCAGACCCGGCAACGGTGCGAGCCGTCACACCTGGGGTTGAACGACCGGACGTCCGCGATCCGTACAGAACAGCATGCTGAGATCCCCGGGCGGACGTTTAGCACCGCTCGATAGGGTCATCAGTGAGGGTTCCGCCCATCTGCCGAGGAGCACAACCATCGTGGCTGCCAACCGACCCGAGCTTCCCGCTCTCAACTGGTCCGACCTCGACCGCAGGGCCGTCGACACGGTCCGCGTGCTGGCCATGGACGCCGTGGAGAAATCCGGCAACGGCCACCCGGGGACGGCGATGAGCCTCGCCCCGGTGGCGTACCTGCTCTTCAACCGGGTCATGCGGCACAACCCCGCCGACCCGAACTGGGCCGGGCGCGACCGGTTCGTGCTCTCCGCCGGCCACTCCAGCCTGACGCTCTACATCCAGCTCTTCCTCTCCGGCTACCCGCTGTCGCTGGACGACCTCAAGGCGCTGCGCCAGTGGGGCTCGCTCACCCCGGGCCACCCGGAGCACGGCCACACCCCGGGCGTGGAGACCACCACCGGGCCGCTCGGCCAGGGCCTCGGCAACGCGGTCGGCATGGCGATGGCGGCCCGCCGCGAGCGCGGCCTGTTCGACCCCGAGCCGGACCGCGCCGACTCGCCGTTCCGGCACGACATCTGGTGCATCGCCTCCGACGGTGACATCGAGGAGGGCATCACCCACGAGGCCAGCGCGCTCGCCGGTCACCAGCAGCTCGGCAACCTCTGCGTGATCTACGACGACAACGAGATCTCGATCGAGGACGACACCCGCATCGCCAAGAGCGAGGACGTGGCGGCCCGCTACGAGGCGTACGGCTGGCACGTGCAGACCGTCGACTGGCGCAGCGGCGACGCCGACCAGGGCGACTACCACGAGGACGTGGAGGCGCTGTACCAGGCGCTGCTGGCCGCCAAGGCGGAGACCGGCCGGCCGTCGTTCATCGCGCTGCGCACCATCATCGGCTGGCCCGCGCCGAACAAGAAGAACACCGGCAAGATCCACGGCTCGGCGCTCGGCGCGGACGAGGTGAAGGCCACCAAGGAGATCCTCGGCTTCGACCCGCAGCGCACCTTCGAGGTCGACGAGGAGGTGCTCAAGCACGCCCGTCAGGTGCTGGAGCGTGGCGCGCAGGAGCAGGCCGAGTGGACCACCGGGTTCGACGCCTGGGCGCAGGCCAACCCGGAGCGCAAGGCGCTGTGGGACCGGATGGCCACCCGTACGCTGCCGACCGGCTGGACCGACGCGCTGCCGACCTTCCCGGCGGACGCCAAGGGCGTCGCCACCCGGGCCGCCTCCGGCAAGATCCTGGAGGCCCTGGCGCCGGTGCTGCCGGAGCTGTGGGGCGGCTCGGCCGACCTGGCCGAGAGCAACAACACCACGATGAAGGGCGAGCCGTCGTTCGTCCCGGCCGCGCACGCCACCAAGGACTTCCCCGGTGACGAGTACGGCCGCACGCTGCACTTCGGCATCCGCGAGCACGCCATGGGCGCGATCCTCAACGGCATCGCCCTGCACGGCGGCACCCGCCCGTACGGCGGCACGTTCCTGGTGTTCAGCGACTACATGCGCCCGGCGGTGCGGCTGGCCGCGCTGATGAAGCTGCCGGTGACGTACGTCTGGACGCACGACTCGATCGGCCTCGGCGAGGACGGCCCGACGCACCAGCCGATCGAGCACCTGACCGCGCTGCGGGCCATCCCCGGCCTGGACGTGGTGCGCCCGGCCGACGCCAACGAGACGGTCTGGGCGTGGCGGCAGGCGCTGGAGCACACCGACCGGCCGACCGCGCTGGCGCTCAGCCGCCAGGCGCTGCCGACGTTCGACCGCACCGACCTGGCCGGCGCCGAGGGCGTCGCCAAGGGCGGGTACGTGCTGGCCGAGGCGTCGAACGGCAAGCCGCAGGTGATCCTCGTCGGCACCGGCTCCGAGGTGCAGCTCTGCCTCACCGCACGGGAGCGGCTGGAGGCCGACGGCACCCCCACCCGGGTCGTCTCCATGCCCTGCCAGGAGTGGTTCTTCGCGCAGGACGAGGCGTACCGGGAGTCGGTGCTGCCGCGCGGGGTAAAGGCACGGGTGAGCGTGGAGGCGGGCATCGCGATGTCGTGGCGCGCGATCGTCGGCGACAGCGGCGAGTGCGTGAGCATCGAGCACTACGGCGCCAGCGCGCCGCACACCGTGCTCTTCGAGCAGTTCGGGTTCACCCCCGACCGGATCGTGGCCGCCGCGCACGCGGCGCTGACCCGGGTGGGCGACATCACCGGTTTCACGACCGGCAACTGAGGGGAGCGTGGACGGCATGACGGACAGGCTGAAGGAGCTCCAGGGCGCCGGGGTGGCGATCTGGCTCGACGATCTCTCCCGGGTACGGCTGAGCTCCGGCGGGCTGGACAAGCTGCGCCGGGAGAGCCACGTAGCCGGGGTGACCACCAATCCGACGATCTTCGCCAAGGCGCTGAGCGACGCCGGCGAGTACGACTGGCAGCTTCGTGACCTCGCCGTACGTGGTGTGGACGTCGAGGAGGCGGTCCGCATGCTCACCACGTACGACGTGCGGTGGGCCTGCGACGTGATGCGCCCGTCGTACGAGACCAGCGGCGGCGTGGACGGCCGGGTGTCGATCGAGGTGGACCCGCGCTCGGCGCACGACGCGGCGAAGACCGTCGCCGAGGCCAAGGCGCTGTGGTGGCTGGTCGACCGGCCGAACCTGTTCATCAAGATCCCGGCCACCGAGGAGGGCCTGCCCGCGATCACCGCGACGCTGGCCGAGGGGATCAGCGTCAACGTCACGCTGATCTTCGGCCTGGACCGGTACTCGCAGGTGATGGAGGCCTTCCTGGCCGGACTGGAGCAGGCGCAGGCCAACGGGCACGACCTGTCGAAGATCGGCTCGGTCGCCTCGTTCTTCGTCTCCCGGGTCGACACCGAGGTGGACAAGCGGCTGGAGAAGATCGGCTCGGACCGGGCCAAGGCGCTGCGCGGCAAGGCCGCTGTCGCCAACGCCCGGCTGGCGTACGAGCGTTACGGCGAGGTGTTCTCCTCGGCGCGCTGGCAGAAGCTGGCCGACGCGGGCGCCCACCCGCAGCGCCCGCTGTGGGCCTCCACCTCGACGAAGAACCCGGACTACCGGGACGTCATCTACGTCGAGGAGCTGATCGCGCCCGGCACCGTCAACACCATGCCGGAGCCGGTGATCCACGCCTACGCCGAGCACGGCGAGACGAAGCCGGACACCGTCACCGTCGCGTACGACGACGCCCGCCAGGTCTTCGCCGACCTGCTGGCGGTGGGCGTTGACCTGTCCGACGTGATCGCCACGCTGGAGCGCGAGGGCGTGGAGAAGTTCGAGGCGAGCTGGGTGGAGC
This sequence comes from Micromonospora sp. HB375, assembly GCF_017872985.1. Lineage (NCBI taxonomy): Bacteria > Bacillati > Actinomycetota > Actinomycetes > Micromonosporales > Micromonosporaceae > Micromonospora > Micromonospora sp. HB375. Next base: position 4,968,754 of record NZ_JAGGJO010000001.1, read on the forward strand.
TGCTGGAGGGGGTCAAGAAGTCCCTCGCCGAGGCGGCCAAGGGCTCGGGCAGCCCGCACCGGGCCGCCGGGAAGAACGCGCAGGCGGCGCAGCAGGCCGGCGGCAACGCGTGACAGACGGCGTCCGACGCGTCCCGGGGCCCGGCCCCGGGGCGCGTCGCGCCGTACCGTGGTTTGGGTGAGGGGCGGCACCGTGAGTGACCTGCTGGCCGGGCGGGCCGACATGGCCGCCGGTCTGGCCGTGCGCGGCGCGGGCGCCCTGGGCGCGTCGGCGCGCGCCACGCTCGTCGCCCACGACGTCCCGGCCCGGCTCGCCGCCGCCGACCCGGCCCTCTGGGGGCCCGCCGCCGAGTCGGCGGCCCTCGACCGGCTGGGCTGGCTGCACGCCCACCGGCGCAGCCGGGACCTGCTCCCCCAGCTCGCCGAGCTGGCCGCCGAGCTGAGCGACCTGGACCACGTGGTGCTGGCCGGCGCCCGCGGCGACACGCTCGCCGCCGAGGTGCTGGCCGAATGCCTGGGCCGGCCGGTGACGGTGCTCGACACCGCCGATCCGGGGCCGGTCCGGGCCGCGCTCGCCGACCGCCCGGCGCGTACCCTCCTGGTGCTCGCCGCCCGGCACGGCCTGGACCGGACCACCGACGCCCACCTGCGGGCCTACCGGCAGGCGTGGGCGGACGAGGGCCCGGATGCCGCCCGGCACGTCGTGGTGGTCACCGAGCCCGGCACGGACCTCGCGGCGCGCGCCGACGAGCTGGGCGCGGTGGTGCTCCCGGCCGAGCCCGGCGTGGCCGGGCCGTGGGCCGCGCTCACCGCGTTCGGCGTGGTCCCGGCGGCGCTGGCCGGCGCGCCGGTCGCCGAGGTGCTGGACGAGGCGGAGGCGCTCACCGCCGCGCTCGACCGGGACCGGGACAATCCGGGCCTCGCGCTCGGCGCGGCCCTGGGCGCGGCGCCCGGCGAGGGCCGGCACACGGTAGCGCTGGTCCCCGACGGCACCGGACTCGACGGCCTGGGCCGCTGGGCGGGCGCGCTGCTCGCCGACGCGACCGGCGGACGGCTCCTGCCGGTGGCCGTGGAGTCCCCCGACTCCCCCGGCGCCACCGGGCCGGGCGTGCTCACAGTCGGTCTCGGCGGCGCCCTCGGCGCGGGCGTCGGCCCGGGCGTGGCCGCCGACGTCGCCGTCAACGGGCCGCTCGGCGCGCACCTGCTCACCTGGACCTACGCCGCCGCGACCGCCGCGGTGACGCTGCGGACCGACCCGTTCGCGGCGCCCGCCGCCGCGGCGGCCCACGACGAGGCGGACAGCGGGCCGCCGTCGTCGGTGGAGGACGCGATCGAGGTGTACGCCCCGAGCGGCGCGCCGGCCGACCTGACCGGCGCGCTGTGCTGGCTGCTCGACGGGCTGGGCGAACGGGAACACCTCGCGGTCACCGCGTACCTCGACCCGCGGGCCGACGCGGCGCTGGCCGGGCTGCGCCCGCTGCTGGCACGGCACACCCGGCGGCCGGTCACCTTCACCTGGGGACCGCGCCGGCCGGAGCACACGGACACCCGCGGCCGGCACCTCCAGATCACCGGTGCGGTCACCGATGATCTGGAAGTGCCCGGTCGTCCGTACACCTTCGCGCAGCTCCAGGCGGCCCAGGCCGCCGGTGACCGGCGGGCCCTGGCCGGCCGGGAACGACCGGTGCTGCGACTGCACCTGACCAAGCGGGCGGCTGGCGTCGCCCAGCTGCTGGATACGGCCGGACGGACACGCACGTGACGATCAATGACCTGGAATCAGCGGACCGAGACGCAGGAGGAGGTGGCCCGGTGAACCCGCTGCGCGACGTCCAGGACCGGCGGTTGCCCCGGATCCCCGAGCCGTGTGCCCTGGTGATCTTCGGGGTGACCGGCGATCTGGCCCGCAAGAAACTACTGCCGGCGGTCTACGACCTGGCCAACCGGGGGCTCCTGCCGCCCGGTTTCGTGGTGCTGGGCTTCGCCCGCCGGGACTGGGGCGACGGCGACTTCGAGTCGGTGGCGCACGAGGCGGCCAAGAAGCACGCCCGCACCCCGTGGCGGGAGGAGGTGTGGGCCCGGCTGGCCGGCAACATCAAGTTCGTCGGCGGCTCGTTCGACGACGACGCCGCGTTCGACCAGCTCGCCGCCACGCTCGACGAGCTGCGCGACTCGCACGGCATCGCCGGCAACGCCGCCTTCTACTTCTCCATCCCCCCGGCGGCGTTCCCGGTGGTGCTCAAGCAGCTCGCCCGCACCGGCATGGCGGACAACGACAGGTCCGGCGGCTGGCGCCGCGTGGTGGTGGAGAAGCCGTTCGGCAACGACCTGCCCTCGGCCAAGGCGCTCAACGACCTGGTCGACGACGTCTTCACCCGCCAGGACGTGTTCCGGATCGACCACTACCTGGGCAAGGAGACGGTCCAGAACATCCTGGCGCTGCGGTTCGCGAACAACCTGTTCGAGCCGCTGTGGAACTCCAAGTACGTCGACTCGGTGCAGATCACCATGGCCGAGGACGTCGGCATCGGCACCCGGGCCGCCTTCTACGACTCCGTCGGCACCGCCCGTGACGTGCTCCAGAACCACCTGCTCCAACTGCTCGCGCTGGTCGCGATGGAGGAGCCGACGAGCTTCGACGCCGACGAGATCCGCGCCGAGAAGCTCAAGGTGCTCAAGGCGATCACCGTGCCGCACGACGTCTCCGAGGACACCGTGCGGGGCCAGTACCTGCCCGGCTGGGTGGGCGGCGAGCGCGCCAAGGGCTACCTGGAGGAGGAGGGCGTCCCGGCGGGCTCCACCACCGAGACGTACGTGGCGGTGAAGCTGGGCATCCAGAACCGGCGCTGGGCCGGGGTGCCGTTCTACATCCGGGCCGGCAAGCGGCTGCCCCGGCGGGTCACCGAGGTGGCCATCATGTTCAAGAAGGCGCCGCACCTGCCGTTCAACGCCGCCGACATGGAGTCCCTCGGTCCCAACCAGCTCGTCATCCGCGTGCAGCCGGACGAGGGCGTGGTGCTGAAGTTCGGCTCCAAGGTGCCGGGCACCACGATGGAGGTCCGCGACATCGCGATGGACTTCCAGTACGGCGAGGCGTTCACCGAGTCCAGCCCCGAGGCGTACGAGCGGCTCGTGCTGGACGTGCTGATCGGCGACCGGACGCTGTTCCCGGACGCCGCCGAGGTCGAGCAGAGCTGGCAGGTCGTCGACCCGCTGGAACACGCCTGGGAGGGCACGACGCCGGAGCCGTACCGGGCCGGCGAGTGGGGACCCCGGGCCGCCGACGAGATGCTGGCCCGCGAGGGCCGGGCTTGGCGGAGAGCGTGAGCGAGCACTGCGAGCGAACCAGGAGGCTCCATTGATCGGGCTGTGGGACACCACCGGCAACGAGGTGGTCAAGGCGCTGGCCGCGGAACGGCGCAGCGCGGGCGGGGTGGCCAGTGGCATGGCGCTCACGCTGATCGTGGTGGTGGACGAGAAGCGGGTCCGGGAGGCCGAGGCGGCCGCCACCATCGCCGCGGCGGCGCACCCCTGCCGCCTGCTCGTGGTGGTCCGCTCCGACGTGGAGCGCGACCGCAACCGGCTGGACGCGGAGATCGTCGTGGGCGGCCGGCTCGGGCCGTGCGAGGCGGTGGTGACCCGGATGTACGGGCGGCTCGCGCTGCACGCCGAATCCGTGGTGATGCCGCTGCTGGTCCCGGACGTACCGGTGGTGACGTGGTGGCACGGCGAGCCGCCGGAGGAGATCGCCACCGACTTCCTCGGGGTGGTGGCCGACCGGCGGATCACCGACTCGGCGCAGGCGGCCGACCCGATCGCCGCGCTGCGGCAGCGGGCCCACGACTACGCCCCCGGCGACACCGACCTGGCGTGGACCCGGATCACCCCGTGGCGCACGCTGGTGGCGGGCGCGTTCGACACCACCCAGGCCCGGGTCACCGAGGCCAGCGTGGTGGCGCCCCCGTCGGATCCGACGGCCGCGCTGATGAGCGGGTGGCTCAAGGCCCGGCTCGGCATCGAACCGACCTGGGAGCGGACCGACGAGTTCCCGCGCATGCGTCAGGTGCAGCTGCGCTGCGCCAACGGCGACGAGCTGACGCTGACCCGCGACGACAGCATCGCGGTGTTCCGGCGTACCGGGCAGGAGGACCGCACGCTGCCGCTGGTCCGCCGGCCGCTCGGTGACGAACTGGCCGAGGAGCTGCGCCGCCTCGACGCCGACCAGGTGTACGCGGAGGCGCTCGGCGCTGCGGCCGGGATCACCGGACTCGACCAGCGGCCGGCCCAGCGGGTGCACGTGTGGAAGGATCCGGCGACCGCCCAGCGGGCCGAGGCCGGCGTGACCGCGCACGCGGGCGCGACCGCGAACGAGTGACCGCCCGGACCGGGTGGCCGGAAGCACAGGTGACCGCCGGTGGGCGGTCGGAACACGAGGGCTCGACGGATGACTGAGGCGAGTGTCGCCGTACACGCCGACCCCGACCTGCTGGCGCAGGCGGTGGCGGCCCGGTTGGTGGTGAAGCTGCTCGACGCGCAGGCCGAGCGCGGCCAGGCGTCGGTGGTGCTGACCGGCGGGCGGATCGCCGCTGCGGTGTACCGGGCGGTCGGGCAGCTGCCCGCCCGGGACGCGGTCGACTGGTCCCGGGTCGACGTGTGGTGGGGCGACGAGCGGTTCCTGCCCGCCGGCGACCCGGAGCGCAACGAGACGCAGGCGCGGGCGGCGCTGCTGGACGCGGTGCCGCTGGACCCGGCCCGGGTGCACCCGATGCCGGCGTCCGACGGCCCGGCCGGTGACGACCCGGAGGCGGCCGCCGCCGGGTACGCGCGGGAGCTGGCCGCCGCCGCCCGGCCCGGGAACGCGATCGTGCCCCACTTCGACGTGCTGATGCTCGGCGTCGGCGAGGACGGGCACGTGGCGTCGGTGTTCCCGGAGCACCCGGTGCACCACGACAACCGCCCGGTCAGCGCGGTACGGGGCAGCCCGAAGCCGCCGCCGGTGCGTACCACGCTGACCCTGCCGACGATCAACACGGCCGAAGAGGTGTGGCTGATCGCCGCCGGGGCGGACAAGGCCCGGGCGGTGGGCATGGCGCTGGCCGGGGCCGGGCCGGTGCAGTTGCCGGCCGCCGGGGTGCAGGGCGTCTCCCGTACGCTCTGGCTGCTCGACCGGGCCGCGGCGGCCAACGTGCCGCCGCGCCTGCGCAGCCTCCGCTGAGGTGTAAGGAAGGGCCCCTTCTTAACGTCTCCGGTAGAGAAGGGGCCCCTTCTTAATGCCTCGGCTCAGGCGCGGCCACGACGTCGGCGCAGCGCGTCGAGGGCCTCGGCGAGCAGCGCCTCCCCCTCCTCCGGCGTGCGCCGCTCCTGCACGTACGCCAGGTGGGTCTTGTAGGGCTCGGCGCGCTGGCGGCCCGGCGGGTCGCCCGGGTCGGGGCCGGCTGGCTCCCCGCAGCGGGGGCACTCCCAGGCGGCCGGCGTCTCCGCCTCGGCGGCGATCAGGAACTCGACCCGGTGCCCGTGGCGGCACCAGTAGACGACCGGGCGGCGCGGCGCGGGCTCCACGCGCTGGTCGAAGCGCTCGGGGGCGGACCCGATCCGGGTGCCGCGGATGACGTTGTTGCTGGGCACGGTTGCTCGCTCCCTGTCGTCGGAGGGGACCGCCGCCGGAGGGGGTGGGCGACGGGCGACGCGCGGAGAAACAAAACTGCGCGCGGTCCGTGACGGACCGCGCGCAGATTGTACGCTTCTCAGCGCCGACTCAGGTGCCGTTGGCCATCTGCAACCGCAGCCAGAGCCCGAGCCCGATGATGCAGGCGAACCAGACGATTCCCACCAGAACGGTGTAGCGGTCGAGGTTCTTCTCGGCCACGGACGAACCGGCCAGGCTGGAGCTGACGCCGCCGCCGAACATGCTCGACAACCCGCCGCCCTTACCGCGGTGCAGGAGGATCAGCAGGACGAGCAGCACGCTGGTGATGACCAGCAACGTGATCATCGTGTAGGCGAACCAGATCGGCATGGCGGGGGTCAGTCCTCTCGTTGCGATCACTGCCCGGACCTGTCGGGCACTGCGGCACCGACCGGTGGACGGGCAGCGTCAAGGATAGCGAGCGATCAGCGGGCGGTGTGCTCCGGGAACCGGCAGATCTGCGCGAACTCCTCCGCGTCCAGGCTGGCGCCCCCGACCAGGGCCCCGTCCACGTCCGGCTGCGCCATGATCGCGGCGACGTTCGACGCCTTGACCGACCCGCCGTACAGGATCCGGACCTGCTCGGCGGTGCCCTCGTCGTAGGTCTCGGCGATGCGCTTGCGCACCGCGCCGCAGACCTCCTGGGCGTCCTCCGGCGTGGCCGTCTTGCCGGTGCCGATCGCCCAGACCGGCTCGTACGCGACGACGACCTTGGTGACCTGCTCGGCGGTGAGCCCCTTCAGCGCGCCGTCGAGCTGGTCGCAGCAGTGCCGCACCTGCCCCGACTGTTCCCGGACCTCCAGGCCCTCGCCGATGCAGAGGATCGGGGTGAGCCCGTTCGCCAGCGCCGCCGACACCTTCGCGTTGACCAGCGCGTCGTCCTCGTGGTGGTACTGCCGCCGCTCGGAGTGGCCGACCACCACGTAGCCGCAGCCCAGCTTCGCCAGCATCGGCCCGGCGATGTCACCGGTGTACGCGCCGGACGGATGCGGCGACAGGTCCTGCGCGCCGTAGCCGATCAGCAGCTTGTCGCCGTCCACAGCGGTCTGCACCGTACGCAGGTCGGTGAAGGGCGGCAGCACCACGCACTCGACGTCGGTGAGCTGCTTCTCGTTCAGGCTCGCGGCCAGCTTCTGCACCAGCAGGTTGGCCTCGAGGTGGTTCAGGTTCATCTTCCAGTTGCCGGCCATCAGCGGCCGGCGGGTCGTGCTCGCCATTCAGTTCTCCAGAGCCGCGATGCCGGGGAGGGTCTTGCCCTCCAGGTATTCCAGGGAGGCGCCGCCGCCGGTGGAGATGTGCCCGAACGAGGACTCGTCCAGGCCCAGCGCGCGCACCGCCGCGGCCGAGTCGCCGCCACCGACCACGCTGAACGCGTCGGCCTTGGTGATCGCCTCGGCCACGCCCCGGGTGCCGTTGGCGAACGCCGCCATCTCGAACACGCCCATCGGGCCGTTCCAGAAGATGGTCTTCGCCTGCGACAGCGCGGCCGCGAAGCCGGCCACCGTCTCCGGGCCGATGTCCAGGCCCAGCCGGTGGCTGGGGATGCCGTCGGCGGGCACGGTGTCGTGCGCGGCGTCCGGCGCGAACGCGTCGGCGGCCACCACGTCGACCGGGAGCATGATCTTGCCGGGCGCGCGCTCCATCAGGTTGCGGCAGGTCTCGACCATGTCCTTCTCCAGCAGCGACGTGCCCACCTCGTGGCCCTGGGCCTTGAGGAAGGTGAAGCACATCCCGCCGCCGATGAGCAGCCGGTCCACGGTCGGCAGCAGCGCCTCGATCACGGCCAGCTTGTCGGAGACCTTCGAGCCGCCCAGCACCACCACGTACGGCCGCTCCGGGGAGCCGGTGAGGCGGCTGAGCACCTCGACCTCGCGCAGCACCAGCCGGCCGGCGAAGTGCGGCAGCCGGGCCGGCACGTCGTGCACACTGGCGTGCTTGCGGTGCACAGCGCCGAACGCGTCGTCCACGTAGGCGTCGCCGAGCGCGGCGAGCTGGTCGGCGAACGCGCCCCGCTCCGCGTCGTCCTTGCTGGTCTCGCCCTTGTTGAACCGCAGGTTCTCCAGCAGCGCCACCTGGCCGTCGGCCAGGTCGGCCACGGTGGACCGCGCCGAGTCACCGACGGTGTCCTCGGCGAAGTGCACCGGGACGCCGAGCAGCTCACCGAGCCGCCCGGCGACCGGGCGGAGGCTGAACTGCGGGTCCGGCGCGCCCTTCGGGCGGCCCAGGTGCGAGCAGACGACCACCTTCGCGCCGGCCTGCACCAGCGCGCTCAGCGTCGGCAGGACGGCCCGGATCCGGCCGTCGTCCGTGATCTCACCGGTCTGCTTGTCGAGCGGGACGTTCAGGTCGGCGCGCACCAGCACGCGCCGACCCGACACCCCCTCGGCGAGCAGGTCGTCGAGGTTGCGGATGCTCACAGCGAGCTACCGACCAGCTTGACCAGGTCCACCAGGCGGTTCGAGTAGCCCCACTCGTTGTCGTACCAGCCGACGACCTTGACCTGGTTGCCGATCACCTTGGTCAGCGGCGCGTCGAAGATGCACGACGCCGGGTCGGTCACGATGTCGGCGGAGACGATCGGGTCCTCGTTGTAGGTGAGGATGCCCCGCAGCGGGCCCTCGGCGGCGGCCTTGAGCGCCGCGTTGACCTCGTCCACAGTGGTCTCCCGGCCGACCGTGACGGTCAGGTCGGTGGCCGAGCCGGTCGGGATCGGCACGCGCAGCGCGTAACCGTCCAGCTTGCCCTTCAGCTCCGGCAGCACCAGGCCGATCGCCTTCGCGGCGCCGGTCGAGGTCGGCACGATGTTCAGCGCGGCGGCGCGGGCCCGGCGCAGGTCCTTGTGCGGCGCGTCCTGCAGGTTCTGATCCTGCGTGTACGCGTGGATGGTGGTCATCAGGCCCTGCTGGATGCCGAACGTGTCCTGCAGCACCTTCGCCATCGGCGCGAGGCAGTTCGTGGTGCAGGAGGCGTTCGAGATGATGTTGTGCTTGGCCGGGTCGTACTGGTCCTGGTTGACGCCCATGACCACGGTGACGTCCTCGTTCTTCGCCGGCGCGGAGATGATGACCTTCTTGGCCCCGCCGTCGAGGTGCGCCTTCGCCTTGGTGCCGTCGGTGAAGAAGCCGGTGGACTCGATGACGACGTCGGCGCCGACCTCGCCCCACGGCAGGTTCGCCGGGTCCTTCTCGGCGTACGCCTTGATGGTCTTGCCGCCCACGGTGATCTCGTCGGCGGTGGCCTTCACCTCGTGCGGGAGGCGGCCCAGGATGCTGTCGTACTTGACAAGGTGGGCGAGCGTCGCGTTGTCGGTCAGGTCGTTGACCGCCACGACCTCGATGTCAGCGCCGGACGCCAGCACTGCCCGGAAGAAGTTGCGGCCGATCCGGCCGAAGCCGTTGATGCCAACCCGGATGGTCACAGGTCCCATCTCCTCGCGTTCTGGTCCGCCGGCGCCAGACCGGGGCCGGCGGAGGTGTGTGCGCCGACCGTTGGAGCCGGCCGTCGACATGTCATCTCGGCCACCCCGCCGCGGTCACGGAGACCTGACCGCCCGAGGCGGTGAGCACGGCGAGGGATGCCTGTGCGCGGCCCCCTTGCCGTACGCAGCGACCATATCCGAGCGTGCGGCGTCGCGCTGCGGCGGGTGGTGATCCCGCTCGCGTGCTCGCCGCCCGAGTCCTATCAGACCACGAGCATGTCGGGCGTGACTGCCGCTTCCGTATCCGGGATGCCCAGGTCGCGGGCGCGCTTGTCGGCCAGCGCGAGCAGCCGGCGGATCCGGCCGGCGATGGCGTCCTTGGTCAGCGGCGGCTCGGCGAGCGCGCCCAGCTCCTCCAGGGACGCCTGACGGTGCTCCAGCCGCAGCCGGCCGGCCGAGGTCAGGTGGTTGGGCGCGTCGTCGGCGAGGATCTCCAGCGCGCGGGTCACCCGGGCGGCGGCGGCCACCGCGGCCCGGGCCGAGCGGCGCAGATTGGCGTCGTCGAAGTTGGCCAGCCGGTTGGCGGTGGCGCGCACCTCCCGGCGTACCCGCCGCTCCTCCCAGGCCAGCACGCTGGAGTGCGCTCCTATGCGGGTGAGCAGCGCGGCGATCGCGTCGCCGTCCTTGACCACCACCCGGTCCACGCCGCGCACCTCGCGGTTCTTCGCGGTGATGCCGATGCGGCGGGCCGCGCCGACGAGCGCCAGCGCCGACTCCGGGCCGGGGCAGGTGATCTCCAGCGCGCTGGAACGGCCCGGCTCGGTCAGCGAGCCGTGCGCCATGAACGCGCCCCGCCAGGCCGACACGGCGCAGCAGACGTTCGCGGCCACCACGTGCGGCGGCAGGCCACGCACCGGGCGGCCCCGCACGTCGAGCAGGCCGGTCTGCCGGGCGAGCGCCTCGCCGTCCTTGACCACCCGCACGATGAAGTGGCTGCCCTTGCGCAGGCCGCCGGAGGCGAGCACGTGGATCTCGCTCGGGTAGCCGTAGACCTCGGCCACCTCCCGCCGCAGCCGGCGGGCCACCGCGCCGGTGTCCAGCTCCGCCTCGACCACGACGCGGCCGGACACGATGTGCAGGCCGCCGGCGAAACGCAGCAGGGCGGCCATCTCCGCCCGCCGACAGCAGGGCTTGGGCACGTCGACCCGACTCAGCTCGTCCTTGACCGCAGCCGTCATCGCCATAGTGCGCCCCCTCACGGACCGGTTCCGGCGTGTCGCCGGTGATTACGTACGTGTCTAACGATCGGCGCGCAGGACAGGCACCAGCGCGGCGCCCAGTGCGGCTGGATCATGACGGGGCGTGCCGTCGAGGACGGCGACGGGAGCGAGGACCAGCCGGGCACCAAGCGATTCTGCCGCACGTTCGACCGCCGCGGGATCACCCACCGCCGTGGAGTCCGCCAGCACCCGGTCCACCTTCAGCTCGGGCAGATAGCGCCGCAGCGTGTCCAGATGGTCGGGCAGGGAGAGCCCCGAGGTCTCCTTCTCCGCCACCAGGTTGAGCGTCACCAGCCGCCGCGCCGGACTGGAGACGATCGCGTCGGCCAGGCCCGGCACCAGCAGGTGCGGCAGCACGCTCGTGTACCAGCTGCCCGGCCCGAAGATCAGCCAGTCCGCGGCGCGTACCGCTGTCACCGCCTCGGCGCACGCGGCCGGCGCGGGTGGGTTGAGCCGCAGCGACTCGACGGTGCCCGGGGTGACCGCGACCTGGTGCTGGCCGCGCACGGTGGACACCTCGTCCGGATGGGCCGGGTCCGCGCCGCGGACCCGGGCCTCGATGCCCACCGGCTGACGGGACATCGGCAGCACCCGCCCCACCGCGCCGAGCATCGCGCCCGCGTGGTCGAGCGCGGCCACCGGATCGCCGAGCAGCTCGGTCAGGCCGTGCAGCAGCAGGTTGCCGACCGCGTGGCCGGCGAGCGAGTCGCCGGCGCGGGCGGCCGGAACCGGCGCGGCGAGCGTCGGCGGGGGCGGCGTCGCGGTGGTGAAGCGGTACTGGAACAGCGCCGCGCTGCGCCGGGTGGCCGGATGGTCGCCGGCCAGCGCCACGAGCGCCTGACGCAGGTCACCCGGGGGCAGGCCGCCGCGCTCCGCGCGCAGCCGCCCGCTGGACCCGCCGTCGTCGCCGACGGTGACCACCGCGGTGATGTCCAGGTCCAGTTCGGGTACGCAGTGCCGCAGCGCCCGCAGCGACGCCGAGAGCCCGTGCCCGCCACCGAAGGCGACCACCCTGGTCGGGGTCACTCCCGCCCCAGGTCCCGGTGCTGGGCGTTGGCGGCGATACCGGAGCGGCGCAGCCGGGCGGCCAGCTCCTCGGCGATCGCCACGCTGCGGTGCTTGCCGCCGGTGCAGCCGACCGCCACGGTCAGGTAGCGCTTGCCCTCCCGCTCGAAACCGGCGGTGGTGGCGTTGACCAGGTCGGCGTACCCGGCCACGAAGGCGTCCGCGCCCTCCTGGCCCAGCACGTACGCGCTGACCGCCTCCTCCCGGCCGGTGTGCTCGCGCAGCTCCGGCACCCAGTACGGGTTCGGCAGGAACCGGGCGTCCATCACGAAGTCGGCGTCCGGCGGCAGGCCGTACTTGAAGCCGAACGAGATCACGGTGATCCGCAGCCGGCGGGCGTCCTCGCCGCCGAACAGCTCCTCGACCCGGCGCCGAAGCTGGTTCACGTTCAGGTGGCTGGTGTCGATGATCACGTCGGCCTGCTCGCGTGCCTCCTCCAGCAGCGTCCGCTCGACGGCGATGCCGTCGGCCAGCCGCCCGTCGCCCTGCAGCGGGTGCGAGCGGCGCACGCTCTCGAACCGGCGGATCAGCACCTCGTCGTCGGCGTCGACGAAGACCACCCGGGGGGAGAAGCCGCGCTCGCGCAGCTCCCGGATCGCCCCGGCCAGGTCGGTGGAGAAGGCGCGCGAGCGCACGTCCAGCACCATCGCCGTACGCCGGGCCGCGCCGCCGGCCTTGAAGGCCAGCTCGGCCATGTCGAGCAGCAGCGCCTGGGGCAGGTTGTCGACCACGTAGTAGCCGACGTTCTCCAGCGCCCGGGCCACCGTGCTGCGCCCGCCGCCGGACAGCCCGGTCACCACCACCAGTGAGGTGTCCGACTCGGCCGGCGCCGTCTCCGCCTCGCTCGGCCCCAGGTCACCCGCTGTACGCGCCTCGCTCACCCGCTACCCCCAGCCGTGGCGCCGCGGCCGGTCGGCCGCGCATGGTCAATCAGCGACTCTAACGGCTGCGACCCCGTCCGGGATTCCACGGGGTGACCACCGGAACATGTCGCCACCCCCGGACCGGCTCGCCGGACGGGCGCTGTCGGGGGACGCTCGTAGACTGCGCGGATGGTCTCCCCCACCGACGAGCGGACCACCTCCGCACCGGCCGGCTCCCCACCGACCGGCGACGCGCTCGACGTGTTGCGGCGGGTCTTCGGGTACGACGCCTTCCGCGGCTTCCAGCAGGACGTCGTCGAACACGTGGTGTCCGGCGGCGACGCGCTGGTGCTCATGCCCACCGGTGGCGGCAAGTCGCTGTGCTACCAGATCCCCGCGCTGGTCCGCGACGGCGTGGCGGTAGTGGTCTCCCCGCTGATCGCGCTCATGCAGGACCAGGTCGACGCGCTCACCGCCGTCGGCGTACGCGCCGGTTTCCTCAACTCGACGCAGGACCCGGCGCAGCGGCGCCGGGTCGAGGCGGCCTACCTGGCCGGCGAGCTGGACCTGCTCTACCTGGCCCCGGAAGGGCTGGCGGTGCGGTCCACGCTCGGCCTGCTGGAACGCGGCCGGATCGCGCTGTTCGCGATCGACGAGGCGCACTGCGTCTCGCAGTGGGGGCACGACTTCCGCCCCGACTACCTCAACCTGTCGATGCTGCACGAACGCTGGCCGGACGTGCCGCGCATCGCGCTGACCGCCACCGCGACCCGGGCGACCCGCACCGAGATCGCCACCCGGCTGCGGCTCACCGAGGCCCGGCACTTCGTGGCCAGCTTCGACCGGCCCAACATCCAGTACCGGATCGTGCCGAAGCGGGAGCCCCGCCGCCAGCTGCTCAGCCTGCTGCGCGACGAGCACCCGGGCGACGCCGGCATCGTCTACTGCCTGTCCCGGGCCTCGGTGGAGAAGACCGCCGAGTTCCTGGTCGCCAACGGCATCCCCGCGCTGCCGTACCACGCCGGGCTGGACGCCACGACCCGCGCCACCAACCAGCAGCGCTTCCTGCGCGAGGACGGGCTGGTCATGGTCGCCACCATCGCGTTCGGCATGGGCATCGACAAGCCCGACGTACGCTTCGTCGCCCACCTGGACCTGCCGAAGTCGGTCGAGGGCTACTACCAGGAGACCGGCCGCGCCGGCCGCGACGGGCTGCCGTCCACCGCCTGGCTGGCGTACGGCCTGCAGGACGTGGTGCAGCAGCGCAAGATGATCGAGACGTCGGAGGGCGACCTGGCGCACCGGCGCAACCTCGCCGCCCACCTGGACGCGATGCTGGCGCTCTGCGAGACGGTCCGCTGCCGCCGCGCCCAGCTGCTCGAATACTTCGGCGAGACCGGCGTGGCCGCCTGCGGCAACTGCGACACCTGCCTCGACCCGCCCGAGTCCTGGGACGGCACTGTCGCCGCGCAGAAGCTGCTCTCCACCGTCTACCGGCTCGACCGCGAACGCAACCAGCGCTTCGGCGCCGGGCACAGCATCGACATCCTGCTCGGCAAGCACACCGACAAGATCGACCAGCACGGCCACGACTCGCTCAGCACGTTCGGCATCGGCAGCGAGCTGCGCGAGGCCGAGTGGCGGGGCGTGGTGCGGCAACTGCTCGCCGAGGGTCTGCTCGCCGTCGAGGGCGACTACGGCACGCTGGCGCTGACCGAGGCCAGCGCGGACGTGCTCGGCCGCCGCCGTACGGTCACGCTGCGCAAGGAGCCGGAGCGGCCGGCGGCCGGCCGGTCCGCCAAGCCCCGGGGCGCGGCCACTGTGGTCGCCGACCTCTCCCCCGCCGCCGCGCCGGTCTTCGAGCGGCTCCGCGCGTGGCGCGCGGCCACCGCCAAGGAGCAGGGCGTCCCGGCGTACGTCATCTTCCACGACGCGACGCTGCGGCAGATCGCCGCCGAGCCGCCGGCTTCCCTGGCCGAGCTGTCCCGGGTCAGCGGGGTGGGCGAGAACAAGCTCGCCAAGTACGGCGAGGCGATCCTGGCCGTACTCGCCGAGTCCTGACGTACGCGCGGAAGGGCCCGACCCCCTGTGGTGGGGGTCGGGCCCTTCCGGTGTGCGTGCTGCCCGTTCTTGCTCTGCAGCCATTGGTGCGGCGGTGTTGGTCTTAGCTGGTGCTGTAGCCGCGGGTGGCGATCCAGTCGGCGAGGTTGTCGATGCTCATCCGGTAGGTGGCGGTGTTCGGGTCGGCGCTGTCGGCGATGGTGACGGTCTTGCCGTCGTCGCGGTAGCCGATGACGCTGATGTAGTGGCCGCCTTCGAAGGAGTGGGTGTTGCCGTCGGTGTCGGTGGCGGTGCCGGCGATGTTGGCGACCACGGCCCGGCCGGCGTCGACGGTCTTGACCACGTCGGCGCGCAGCTTGTCGGTCTGCTTGTCGTCGGCCTTGGGGGTGCTGATCTCGACCGACTTGTAGGCGTCCTTCGCGCCGGTCTCCTTGTTCAGTACCGGGGTGATGTCGTTGATGGAGTTGGTGCCGGCCTCGGTGGTGCCCATCTCGCGGGCCATGGCGTGCACGTCGATGTTCTTGCCCTGCACGCTCAGCGCGTTGCGGGCGGCGGCGGGGCCGCAGAAGTAGAAGTTGGGCTGGGCCTCGTAGCGCACGTCGAGCTCACGCTCGCCATGACCGCTCTTGCGGTCGGCGACGATGGCGGCCTTCTCGGCCGGGGCAGCGTGGGCGGCGATCGCGGGGCCGGCGATGCCACCGGCGGTGGCGACGACACCAGCAGCGGTCAGAACGGTCTTGCGCAGCAGAGTGGTAGCCATGATGGTTGCCTCCCTGAAATGGGGGATACGCGGCAGGGGTGCCGCGGAGGGGGAAAGTCTTGGGGGGTGCCCGTCGAGCGGGCTGGCGCGCGGGCGACCCGAAAGGGGCTGCTCCGCGGCTCGGGGATGTAACGACCACCGGGCCGGGGTCATTCCCGCCAGCGGGGGTGCTCGTCGTCGGGGGATGTAACGACGGCCGGGCCGGGGCGATTCCCGTGACCTGACCCGTGGCGCCAGGCGGACCGGGTTGAGCGCTCGGCCCTCGTGCCTGGGCGGTCAGCCATGTACAACGCCTGCACCCCACCCCGGATTCCGCCGTGAGCATGGCGCCGACCACAACGCGCCACCCTGGCAAACCGACACCGGCCCCAGGGCGCACTGGGCGGCGCCTTCGCGGTGCACGCGCACGGCAGACCTTGCAGTCGGCCCCCCGGACAAGCCTCACAAAGCGGTCATACGTTAGGCACGAACTGCAAGGTGGGCGGTTTCGCCCACCGGGAACAGCCATGGCTGGAACGGCGTAGGTGTCAAAGGCGGGCGGAGACACCCATGGCGTTCCACCCGAGGCACCTGGCGACGGCGACTGGAGCGGCATGGGTGTCAAAAGCAGCCCGAGACACCCACGGCGTTCCACCCACGGCACGCGACGGCGGTGGCGGGCCGGCGGGCGTTTGTTGACGCACGCTGGACAGCGGCCGGGGGCCACGACGGCAGGCGCGAGCAGGCGCGAGCAGGCGCGAGCAGGCGAAGGGTCAGGAACGGGGGGCGGCCGTGGTGGCGTCGGTGGAGCCGTCGAGCGCGGCCAGGATCGCCTCGGCCGTACGCCTGCCCACCCCGGGCACCTCGGTGATCTCCTCCACGGTGGCCGACGACAGCCGCTTCAGCGAGCCGAAGTGCCGCAGCAGCGCCTTGCGGCGTACCTCGCCGAGGCCGGGGACGTTGTCCAGCGCCGATTCGGTCATCCGCTTGGAGCGCCGCTGCCGGTGGAACGTGATGGCGAAGCGGTGCGCCTCGTCGCGGACCCGTTGCAGCAGGTAGAGCGCCTCGGAGGTGCGGGGCAGGATCACCGGGAACTCGTCGTCGGGCAGCCACACCTCCTCCAGCCGCTTCGCCAGTCCGCACAGCGCCACGTCGTCGATGCCCAGCTCGGCGAGCGCCTTCGCGGCGGCGGCCACCTGCGGCGGGCCACCGTCGACCACCACGAGCTGCGGCGGGTACGCGAACTTGCGCGGCCGCCCGGTGGTCGGGTCGATGCCGGGGCGGTCCGGGTCGGAGGCGGTCTCCTCGCCCAGCTCCCCGGTCTCGGCGCGGGCGTCGAGGTAGCGGGCGAAGCGCCGCCGCAGCACCTCGGACATGGCCGACAGGTCGTCGGTGGCGCCGCGCACGATGAAGCGGCGGTACTCGCTCTTGCGGGGCAGCCCGTCCTCGAACACGACCATGCTGGCGACCACGTCGGTGCCCTGGATCTGGGAGACGTCGTAGCACTCGATGCGCAGCGGCGAGGTGTTCATGCCGAGCGCGTCGGCGATCTCGTCGAGCGCCTGGCTGCGGGTGGTCAGGTCGCCGGCCCGCTTGAGCTTGTGCCGGGCCAGCGCGTCCTTGGCGTTGCGCTCGACGGTCTCCAGCAGCGACCGCTTGTCGCCGCGCTGCGGCACCCGCAGCGACACCCGGCTGCCCCGGCGGGTGGAGAGCCAGTCGGCGAGCGCGTCGGCGTCGCCTGGTAGCTCGGGCACGAGCAGCTCGCGGGGCACGTCGGCCTCGCCCTGCTCGCCGCCGTACACCTGGGTGCAGAAGTGGTGCACGAGGTCGCCGGTGCTCAGCTCCTCGGTCTTCTCCACCACCCAGCCGCGCTGGCCGCGCACCCGGCCGCCGCGGACGTGGAACACCTGCACGGCGGCTTCGAGCGGGTCGTCGGCGAAGGCGACCACGTCGGCGTCGGTGCCGTCGCCGAGCACCACGGTCTGCTTCTCCATGGCCCGGCGCAGCGCCGCGACGTCGTCGCGCAGGCGGGCGGCCCGCTCGAACTCCAGTTGCTCGCTGGCGTCGAGCATCTCCTTCTCCAGCCGGCGGACCATGGTGTCGGTGCGGCCCGCCATGAAGTCGCAGAAACCGTCGACGATCTCCCGGTGCTGGTCGGCGGTGACGCTGCCGACGCACGGCGCGGAGCACTTGCCGATGTAACCGAGCAGGCAGGGCCGGCCGACCTGCCCGGCCCGCTTGAACACCCCGGACGAGCAGGTCCGCGCCGGGAAGACGCGCAGCAGCAGGTCGAGCGTCTCGCGGATCGCCCAGGCGTGCGAGTACGGCCCGAAGTAGCGCACGCCCTTGCGCTTGACGCCCCGCATCACCTGCAACCGGGGGTATTCCTCGTCGAGTGTGACCGCGAGATAGGGGTACGACTTGTCGTCGCGGTAGCGGACGTTGAACCTCGGGTCGTACTGCTTGATCCAGGTGTATTCCTGCTGGAGCGCCTCGACCTCGGTGGCGACGGTGATCCAGTCGACCGACTCGGCGGTGAAGACCATCTGCCGGGTGCGCTGGTGCAGGCCGACCGGGTCGGCGAAGTAGGAGTTGAGCCGGCTGCGCAGGTTGCGCGCCTTGCCGACGTAGATCACCCGCCCGGTGCCGTCGCGGAAGCGGTAGACCCCTGGCGATTCCGGGATGGTGCCGGGCGCGGGACGGTACGTCGAGGGGTCAGCCACGCTGTCAAGCCTAGTCCGCACCCCTGACACCCGGCCGCCGCCGCGCCCCCGGGTGACCGGGGGCGCGGCGGGTGGTCAGGCCAGGCGGATCTGGTCGCCGTCGACGGTGATGTCCTTCGCGGCGAGCGGCTTGGTGGCCGGGCCGCCCTTCACCGAGCCGTCGACGATGGAGAAGCGGCTGTTGTGGCAGGTGCAGTTGATCGTGCCGCCGTCGACGTTCGACACCGGGCAGCGCTGGTGCGTGCAGATCGGGTCGAACGCCTTGAACTGGCCGGCCTCGGGCTGGGTGATGACCACGCCCTGGCTGGCGAAGACCGCGCCGCCGCCGACCGGGATGTCCGAGGTGCGGGCCACGGAGTTGCTGCCGGCCCGGTCGCCGCCGCCGGCGTCCCCGGTGGCGGTGGCGCCGGGCGGGCCGCCGCTGGTCGGGGCGAGCCCGGGCGAGGCCTCGTCGTCGCTGCCGCAGCCCGCGAGCACCACTGCCGCGCCGACCGCCCCGGCTCCGGCGAGCAGGGCACGGCGGCTCTGGGTGACCGGTCGGGTCAACGCCTGATCATCACTCATATCCGGCCTTTCTCTCGGCTTACTGCGGAAACACGCACCAGCGTGGGGCACGGTTCATACTGGCGCGTCAACGTACCGGGCATCGCATGGAGGACGTCGGTCAGCGCGCCGCGGCCGGCACCTTGCGGGCCCGCGGCTTGGCGCCGCCGTTGCCGTTGGCCTTGGCCGCCCGGCTGGTGGCCGCCTTGGCGCCCTTGGCCTTGCCGTCGAGCTTGAGGATCGGCCGCAGGAACTGCCCGGTGTGGCTCTCCGGCACCTCGGCGACCTCCTCCGGCGTGCCGGTGGCCAGCACCGTGCCGCCCCGGTGGCCACCCTCGGGGCCCATGTCGATGAGCCAGTCGGCCGTCTTGATCACGTCGAGGTTGTGCTCGATGGTGATGACGGTGTTGCCCTTGTCGACCAGCCCCTCCAGCACCATCAGCAGCTTGCGGATGTCCTCGAAGTGCAGGCCGGTGGTCGGCTCGTCGAGCACGTAGACGGTGCGGCCGGTGGAGCGCTTCTGCAGCTCGGAGGCGAGCTTGACGCGCTGCGCCTCACCGCCGGACAGCGTCGGCGCGGGCTGGCCGAGGCGCACGTAGCCGAGGCCGACGTCGACCAGCGTCCGGAGGTGCCGGTGGATGGCCGGGATGGCGGAGAAGAACTCGGCCGCCTCCTCGATCGGCATGTCCAGCACCTCGGCGACAGTCTTGCCCTTGTAGTGCACCTCGAGCGTCTCGCGGTTGTAGCGCGCGCCCTTGCACACCTCGCAGGGGACGTAGACGTCCGGCAGGAAGTTCATCTCGATCTTGATGGTGCCGTCGCCGGAGCACGCCTCGCAGCGCCCGCCCTTGACGTTGAACGAGAACCGGCCCGGGCCGTACCCCCGGACCTTGGCCTCGGTGGTCTCGGCGAAGAGCTTGCGGATGTGGTCCCAGACGCCGGTGTAGGTGGCCGGGTTGGAGCGCGGGGTACGCCCGATCGGCGACTGGTCCACGCCGACGACCTTGTCCACGTGCTCCAGGCCGGTGATGCGGGTGTGCCGGCCGGGCACCAGCCGGGCGCCGTTGATCTGGTTGGCCAGCACCGTGTAGAGGATGTCGTTGACCAACGTCGACTTGCCCGAGCCGCTGACTCCGGTGACCGCGATGAGCTGGCCGAGCGGGAAGCTCACGGTGAGGTTGCGCAGATTGTGCTCGCGCGCGCCGTGCACCACCAGCTCGCGGCCCGGCGTCTGCGGCCGGCGGCCGGCAGGCGTCGGGATGGACTTGCGCCCCGAAAGGTACGCCCCGGTGACCGACTCGGTGTTGTCCAGCAGCGCCGGCACCGACCCGCTGTGCACGATCTTGCCGCCGTGCTCGCCCGCGCCCGGGCCGATGTCGACGATCCAGTCGGCCACCCGGATGGTGTCCTCGTCGTGCTCGACCACGATCAGCGTGTTGCCCAGGCCGCGCAGCCGCAGCAGCGTCTCGATGAGCCGGTGGTTGTCGCGCTGATGCAGGCCGATCGACGGCTCGTCGAGCACGTAGAGCACGCCGACCAGGCCGGAGCCGATCTGGGTGGCGAGCCGGATGCGCTGCGCCTCTCCGCCGGAGAGCGTGCCGGCGGGCCGGTCCAGGGAGAGGTAGTCCAGCCCGACGTCGAGCAGGAACTTCAGCCGGGCGTTGATCTCCTTGAGCACCCGCTCGGCGATCATCTTCTGCCGGTCGGTCAGCTCGATGCCGGCCAGCAGGTCGGCGGCCTCACCCACGGACAGGTTGCAGACCTCGGCGATGCTCTTGCCGGCCAGGGTGACCGCGAGCACCTCGGGCTTGAGCCGCGCGCCGCCGCAGGCCGCGCAGGGCACGTCCCGCATGTAGCCCTCGTACTTCTCCCGGGACCACTCCGACTCGGTGTCGGTGTGCCGGCGCTCGATCCACTGCACCACGCCCTCGAAGCCGGTGTAGTAGGAGCGCTCGCGGCCGTACTTGTTGCGGTAGCGCACGTGCACCTGGTCGTCGGAGCCGTGCAGGATCGTCTTCTGCGCCCGCGACGGCAGCTTCCGCCACGGCGTGTCGATGTCGAAGTGCTCGGCCTCGCCCAGCGCCTCCAGCAGCCGCAGGAAGTATTCGAGGTTGTGCCCGGTGGCCCACGGCTGGATCGCGCCCTCGCGCAGCGTGCGCTCCGGGTCGGGGATGACCAGCTCGGGGTCGACCTCCTTCTTCGTGCCCAGGCCGGTGCACTCGGGGCAGGCGCCGTAGGGCGCGTTGAAGGAGAAGACCCGGGGTTCCAGGTCCTCGATCGCGAGGGGGTGGTCGTTCGGGCAGGCCAGGTGCTCGGAGTAGCGGCGCTCCCGGGCCGGGTCGTCCTCCGGCAGGTCGACGAAGTCGAGCAGCACCAGGCCGCCGGAGAGACCGAGCGCGGCCTCGACCGAGTCGGTCAGCCGCTGCTTGGCGCTCGGCTTGACGCTGAGCCGGTCGATCACCACCTCGATGGTGTGCTTCTCCTGCTTCTTGAGCTTCGGCGGCTCGGTCAGCGGGTGCACCACGCCGTCGACCCGGGCCCGGGCGTAGCCCTTGGCCTGCAGCTCGGCGAACAGGTCGACGTACTCGCCCTTGCGGCCGCGCACCACCGGCGCGAGCACCATGAACCGGGTGCCCTCGGCCATGGCCAGGACCCGGTCGACGATCTGCTGCGGGCTCTGCTTGGAGATCCGCTCGCCGCAGATCGGGCAGTGCGGCTCGCCGATGCGGGCGAACAGCAGGCGGAGGTAGTCGTAGACCTCGGTGATGGTGCCGACGGTGGAGCGGGGGTTGCGCGAGGTGGACTTCTGGTCGATGGAGACGGCGGGGCTGAGGCCCTCGATGAAGTCGACGTCGGGCTTGTCCATCTGCCCGAGGAACTGCCGGGCGTACGACGACAGCGACTCGACGTAGCGGCGCTGCCCCTCGGCGAAGATGGTGTCGAACGCCAGGCTCGACTTGCCCGAACCGGACAGCCCGGTGAAGACGATCAGGGCGTCCCGGGGCAGGTCGAGACTGACGTCACGCAGGTTGTGCTCGCGCGCGCCACGGATGATCAGTCGGTCGGCCACGGTGCGTGTGCTCCCGGAAGAAGAATATGAGGCGGATCTGTGCACCAGACGCCGGGTCTGGGTGGTTTTCACAGGTTGTCGGGGCGCAGAGAAGACGCCTCGGCAACTCTAGCCCCGACGTATGACAACTTCCGTCTCGCGAACATTCCCCCAGCTCAGGCCGGTCGGGCGGGAACCACTCACGCCCACCCGACCGGCTCGCGCAGGTTCAGAATGCCCCGGGTGCCGGGGGCGGCGCCGGACGCCCGGTACGTCGCCGTCCGCCACGCCAGCCGCCCCGCCGTTCGGCCGCCAGCCGGGCCGCGCGCCGGCCGCCCTCGTACTCGATCTCCCGCTGCAACCGGCGCCAGCTCTCCCAGCGGCGCGCCGGCAGCGCGCCGTCCTCCAGCGCGTCGCGCACCGCGCAGCCCGGCTCGGCGTCGTGGGCGCAGTCGCCGTACCGGCAGCCGGCGGCCAGCTCGGCGATGTCGGCGAAGGCACGGTCCAGGCCGGCCGCGCCGTCGAGCAGGCCGACCGCCCGTACGCCGGGGGTGTCCAGCACCGCTCCCCCACCCGGCAGGGGCACCAGCGACCGCCAGGTGGTGGTGTGCCGGCCCTTGCCGTCGACGCGGCGGATCGCCTGGGTGCGCATCACGTCCGCCCCGGCCAGCGCGTTGACCAGGCTCGACTTGCCGGCGCCGGAGGGGCCGAGCAGGCCGAGCGTGCGCCCGGGGCCGACGAACCGGCGCAGCGGCGCCAGGCCGGCGCCCCGCTCGGCGCTGACCGGCAGCACCGGCACGCCCGGCGCGAGGTCGGCCAGCTGCCGGGCCACCGCCTCCGGGTCGGCGGCCAGGTCGGCCTTGGTGAGCACGACGAGCGGCTGCGCCCCGGATTCGTGCGCCAGGGAGAGCAGCCGTTCGATCCGCGCGGCGTCCGGTTCCGGGTGCACCGGCTCGACCACCGCGGCGGCGTCGAGGTTGGCGGCCAGCACCTGGCCGCTGGCGTCCTTGCCGGCGGTACGGCGCACCAGCGCGGTACGCCGCGGCAGCACCGCCTCCACCGTGACCGGGCCGTCCGGCCAGGTGGACAGCAGCACCCAGTCGCCCGCGCAGGGCAGCGCGGCCAGGTCACGGGCGGCGGCGGCGAGCACGGCGCCGCCGAGGCTGGCCCGCACCGGCCCCTGCGGGCTCAGCACGGTGCAGACGCCCCGGTCCACCCGGGCGACCCGCCCGGGACGGTGGCCGGCGCGCCGGTCGAGGTGGGCCGCCCAGCCGGCGTCCCAGCCGAGGGCGGTCAGGTCGAGAGTCATGGTGTCCTCTTCGGTGTCGAGGGATACGTGGTGGAGCACACGCGCTGCGACCGGCATGCACACCACCTCCTCTCCGACTCCCGGTGCCGCGTTGGCGACGACGCGGACCGGGCGGCCCAGGTCGTCGGCCCCGACGGTAGGTGCCGCGCCGACGCGCCGAAAGCGATTTCCCCGGCGGCGCGCCCTGCCCGGGCCCGCTACTGTCGAACCGTGAGAACGCGATGACCACCGACCCCCTGCTGCTGACCGGCCCGCTGGCCGAGGCGAACGACCGTCTCCTGCGTACCGTGTCCGGCCTGACCGCGGCGGACGTCGCGGCGCCCTCGCTGCTACCGGGCTGGTCCCGGGCGCACGTGCTCACCCACCTGGCCCGCAACGCCGACGGGTTCGTCAACCTGCTCGCCTCCGCGCGCACCGGCGAGGACATCCCGATGTACGCCTCGGCGCAGGCCCGCGCCGCCGACATCGACGCCGGCGCCGACCGGGGTCCGGCCGACCTGCTCGACGACGTACGCCGCAGCGGCCAGCGCTTCGACGCGGCGGTCGCGGCGATGCCCGTGGACGCCTGGGGCGCCACCGTGCAGACCCGGCGCGGCCCCTGGCCGGCGGCGATGCTGGTCTGGGGCCGGCTGCGCGAGGTCGAGGTCCACCACGTCGACCTGGCGGCCGGTTACCTTCCGGCGGACTGGCCGGAGGCGTTCGCCCAGCGGCTGCTGCACGAGGTGGTGACCGGGCTGTCCGGCAATCCGGCCGCGCCGGCCATGGTGCTGCGCTTCGACGGCGCGGCCTCCGAACTCGTCGTGGGTGACCCCGAGGGGGCGCCCACGGTCACCGGCCCCGCGCCGGAACTCGCCGCCTGGCTGACCGGCCGGGGCGCGGGCGAGCTGCTCACCGTCGACCCCGACGGCCCTCTGCCCAACCCACCGGAATGGATCTGAACATCGTCATGACCTACACCGGAGACGTCACGCCCGGCGGGCCGCCGGCCGTGCGCGAGCTCGACCGGCTCACCGTCACCAAGCTGTCGGTGGGCCCGATGGACAACAACGCCTACCTGTTGCGCTGCAACGCCACCGGCGAGCAGGTGCTGATCGACGCCGCGAACGAGGCGCCGCGCCTGCTGGAGCTGGCCGGCGACGGCGGGCTGGCCGCCGTGGTGACCACGCACCAGCACATGGACCACTGGGTCGCGCTGGAAGAGGTGGTGGCCAAGACCGGGGCGCGCGCGCTCGTGCACGCCGACGACGCCGAGGGCCTGCCCATCTCCGCCGAGCGGCTCGGCGAGGGCGACACGGTGCCGGTCGGCGACTGCGCGCTGGAGGTCATCCACCTGCGCGGGCACACGCCGGGCTCGATCGCGCTGCTCTACCGCGACCCCTCCGGCACCCCGCACCTGTTCACCGGCGACTCTCTCTTCCCGGGCGGCGTCGGCAACACCGACCAGGACCCGGAGCGCTTCGGGCAGCTCATCGACGACGTCGAGGCCAAGCTCTTCGACCGGCTGCCCGACGACACCTGGTTCTACCCGGGCCACGGCAAGGACAGCACCATCGGCGCCGAGCGGCCCGCGCTGCCGCAGTGGCGCGCCCGCGGCTGGTGAACACGCCCGGTCCGGCCTCCCCCGTGGCGGCCGGGCCGGGCGCGGTCAGCCGGTGACCGCGCGCAGGCGGCGCCGGGTGGCGAGCAGCACCGGGCCGGCGAGCAGCAGCCCGACCGCCATGGTCAGCACCGTGGGGTTGAGCGCCGCGGGCAGCAGCCCGGTCAGCGCCCGCGCGGTCAGGCCCAGCGCCACGTAGAGCCCGGCCCAGGCGGTCGCCCCCGCCGCCGCGCAGGCCAGGAACCGCCGGTACGACATCCGCAGCCCGCCGGCGGCCAGCGGCAGCAGCGCGTTGAACACCGGCAGGAACGGCGCCACCAGCACGATCCGTCCGCCACCGCGGTGCAGCAGCGTCTCGGCGGCGGTCCACCGGGACTCGCCGATCCAGCCGCCGACCCGGCTCTCCCGCAACTGCCCGCCCCAGCGCCGTCCGGCGAAGAAGCTCAGCGACCAGCCGGCCAGGCAGCCGGTGACCACCGCGGCGACGGTCAGGGCCCCGCCGGCCGGGCGACCGGCGCCGACCGCCGCGAGGACCGCCGCGTCGCCGGGCACCAGCACCCCGATCAGGGTACGGCGTCGGCGAGCATCACGATGCCCAGCAGACCCATCAGGAGGGTGGTGGGCAGCTCACCGGCGGCGGCCACGAGATCGTTCATGAGCTGCACGCTATGGCCCGCCGGTCACCCGGCACATCGGGCATGATCCCCCAGTGGCCCCCGACACCCGACCCGGAGATCCCTGAGGGTCATCGGGGTCGCAGCACCTGCACCCGGCGTACCGGGGAGTCGACGGAGGGCTCGGTGGTCGGCACCGGGTAGCTGGCCACCAGCTCCAGCCCGCCCGGCGGCAGGTGGCCCCGGTCCGGGTCGCCGACCAGCACCTCGACGCCGTGGTCGGCGCAGCGCCGCAGGTAGGGCAGGACCCGCGCGGCCAGTCCGGCGTCGTAGAGCACGTCCCCGGCCACCAGCAGGTCGGCGCCCGCGACGCCGTCGAGCAGGTCGTCGCCGTCGGCCGCCACCCGGACCCGGTTGGCGCGGGCGTTCACAGTGACGGCCGCCACCGCGTACGGGTCGATGTCGTTGGCGACCACCTCGTCCGCCCCGGCGAGCGCGGCGGCGATGGCGACCAGCCCCGATCCGGCGGCCAGGTCGAGCACCCGCCGCCCGGCGGCCAGTTCGGGGTGGTCGAGCAGGTGCCGGGCCAGCGCCTGCCCGCCGGCCCAGACCGACGCCCAGTACGGCGGCGGCAGCGACCGACCGGCGGCGGCCTCCATCCGGGCCCACCACAGGATGGCGTCCTCGGCCAGGTGCAGGCGCACCTCGGGCACGAACGGCGTGTCGACCAGTCGCAGGCGGTCCGGGCCCGCGCCGGGCACCGCGATCTCCTGTTCCAGGTCGGCCAGAGCCGTCTGCGTGCTCATCGGGGCAAGCATGCCGCGCCGCGCCCGGCGCCGGGGTCATTTTCCCGGCGCGGCACGTATTCACGGGCGCGCCGCGCGCTTCCGGCAGCGGATTGCGGTCCGGACGGTTACTGTCGGGGTGGTACAGGGCGACCACCGGCCGCGGGGCCGGCGCTCGCCCGCATTGAACAGGGAGAGACGCATGGCAACCGGCACGGTCAAGTGGTTCAACTCGGAAAAGGGCTTCGGCTTCATCGAGCAGGACGGCGGAGGCCCGGACGTGTTCGTCCACTACTCGGCCATCCAGAGCAGTGGCTACCGCGAGCTGAACGAGGGTCAGAAGGTCGAGTTCGAGGTGACCCAGGGCCAGAAGGGCCCGCAGGCGGACAACGTCCGTCCGATGTAGTGACGTGCCGGTGGCGGCGGTCGGGGCTCCGACCGCCGCCGCAGCGCATCATCAGGACGGCGCGGCCGGCAGGTCGCGCCGTCTCCGTAGCGGCCCGGCCAGCAGGATCAGCGGGGTCAGCGCCAGCCACGCGGTCATCACCCGGATCGCGCCACCCGGCCCCCAGGCCGCGCCCAGCGCGCCGGCGAGCAGGGCGGCCAGCGGAATGGTGCCGTAGTTGAGCAGATGCATGCTCACCGTCACGCGGCCGAGCAGCCGGTGCGGGGTGTACGTCTGCCGGAAGCTGCCCTTCACCACGTTGCCGACCGCGACGCCCAGGCTCACGAGCACACCGCCGAGCACCAGCCACGCCGTGCGAGCGCCGGGACCGGCGAGCGGGATGAGCAGCGCGGGCGGCCCGGTGAGAGCGCCGGCGACCAGCAACGTCCGGGCGCTGCCGATCCGGCGGGCCAGGCGCGCGGCGAGCGCGGCGCCGATCACGCCGCCGAGGCTGGCGAGTCCGATCAGGAGGCCGACCAGGCCCGCCGGGAGTTCGGCCGAGCGCACCAGGAACACCACGAGCACCGCCTGGTAGCCGGTGAGCCCGATGTTGCTCGCCGCCCCGAAGACCGTCAGCACCCGCAGGTACGGGTCGCGGACGACGAACCGCAGTCCGGTGGCGACCTCGCGGCGCAGCGACGTCGTCCCGGCGTCCCGGTGCGGCCGGGCCTCGACCGCGCTGATCCGGCGCAGGCAGAGCGCGGACAGCAGGAAGGTGAGCGCGTCCAGCGCCACCGCGGTCACCGCGCCGACGAGCTGGGCGACGAGACCGGCCAGTCCCGGGCCGACGAGGTAGCTCGCGGTCTGGGTGGCGTGCAGCCGGGCGTTCGCCTCGGGCACCTGCTCGGGACGCAGCAGCGTGGGCAGGTAGACCTGGTCGGCGGTCTCGAAGAAGACCCGGGCCAGGCCGGCGCCGAGCGCCACGACCAGCAGGTGCCCGACGGTGAGCATCCCGGCCAGGGCGGCCACCGGCACGCTGGCGAACAACGCGGCGGCGGCGAGGTCGGCGGCGATCATCACCGGGCGACGGCGGACCCGGTCGACCCACGCCCCGACCGGCAGGCCGGCCAGCAGCCAGGGCAGCCACGCCGCGGCGGTGAGCACCGCCACCTGGAACGTGCTCGCGTCGAGCACCGCGACCGCGACCAGGGGCAGCGCCACTGCGGTCATGTTGCTGCCGACGGCGCTCACCGTGTGGCCGGTCCAGAGCAGCCGGAAGTCGCGGTGCCGGAACAGCCCTCCGCGCGTCGGGGCGGCCGGCCCCGACATGCGTGCGGGGGCGGTCACGACGGGCGTCCCGGTAAGGCGTTCCCGCACGGCGCCGGAACGCGGTGGACGGTCACGGCCGGCCCGGGACGCCGTGGGCGAACACGAAGACCGGCTCGCGGCGCTGCCCGTCCTCGGGCGCCGGCCGGTCGGCCCACCGTGCGAACAGCGCGATCACCTCACGGCTGAGCTCGGCCAGCTCGTCCGGGGTCAGGTGCAGCCACTTGTCGGTGCTGAACGGCCCCTCTCGCCACGCGGCGTGCGCCTCGTCGGGGGCGGCGTGCCAGGCGCGGACCAGCTCGGCGTGCCGCTCCAGGTTGAGCGAGCTGGCCGCGTCGGCCACCACCCGGGCCGCCGGGTCGTCGCCGAAGTCGCTGTTGGACCAGCGCACCCCGCGATCGCGCAGTCGCCACCAGCGTTCCCGGCGGTCGCGCGCCAGCTCGGGCGCCTCGACCAGCAGGTCGGCGGCGGCCAGCACCTTGAGGTGGTGGCTCACGTTCGCCGGCGCCTGGTCGGTGCGGTCGGCGAGCATGCCGACGGTGCACGGGCCGTACACCTTGAGCACGTCCATGAGCCGGCGGCGCAGTGGGTGGGCGAGCGCGGCGAGCACGCGCGAGTCGGTGATCTGCCGGACGGTCCGCTGTTCCATGCGCCCGAGTCTCACATCCGCAAGAGCTGTTGCGCAACAGCTCTTGCGGAATGCGCCGGCCGACGGCGCCGCGACCCGCGGTCGCGGCGCCGGACCGTCAGGCGATCAACCGCCGGGACAACTCGTCGGCCACGTCCCGGGCGATCTGCGGCGGGATGGCCTCGGCGATCTTCTCCGGCGGCAACCCGGCCAGCACACCGGAGACGATCTGCTGCTCGTCGGTGAAGTCCCGGCCGGACAACTCGTTCACCTGCGCGACCAGCGCCGGCCAGGCGCGCAGCATCGCCAGCATCTGCTGCAACGGCGAGTTGGGCATGGGCGGGTTGACCAGCCCGGCGGTATTGGCCGGCGAGATCAGCCAGTTGCGCAGGTTCTGCAGGTCGGCCAGGACGTCGCCCACAGTGCGGTTCTTCGAGCCGGTGTCCTTGATGAGCCGGTCGGTCTGTTCCATGTCGTCCTCCGGTTTCGCGGTGGCGATCATTCCGATCGCGGTCAGATAGCGGCGGAACAGCGGGGTCAGGTCACGCCCCGCCTTTGTCGAGTCACGGAAGAAGCTGAAATGCGTGTGGTACAGGTGGCTGCTGTCGCCGCTGGTGCGCCGTCCCAGCCGGTCCCAGCGGCGCACGGTCCGCCCGTCCGGGGAGTAGATGATCTCCCGGATGTCCCGGGTGTCGGCCGCGTTCGCCACGCACTGCGCCACCATCCAGGTGGAGAACGTCCGCAGGTTGTGCGTACCGCCGCCGGAGCGGACGGAGAACGTGCCGACGTCCAACGCGGACGCGTACAGGGTCAGGCCGGACCGGTCCCGGGTGGACTCCACCACCGAGTAGTCGTTCGTCACGACCCGGTCGGATCCGCAGTGGTAGCCGCCCCGGTGGTTGGGGTCGCCGACGATGCCGACCTCCGCCGGCTCCAGGTCGTCGGCGCGTACGGCCTTCTTGTCGACGTTGAGATAGGTGAGCAACAGGTTCCGGACGGCCAGCAGGTTCGCCGGGGCCGACGTCATGGCAGATCCCCTTCCGATCGATGACCGGCGAGGGCACGACAATCACACCGCGTGATGGCGTGCGATCCGCGGACGCGCCCCGCCGGATAACTGCACGGCACCGGGCACTTGCTCCGAGCTTAACCACGGTTAGGCAGAAGTGCCCAGCTCAGGGACGGTTTTTTGGACTATCAGCCCGCTGTGGACGGTGTCCGCGTGAGCGGCAGCTCCAACCCCGAGGGATGCTCACGATCGCTGAGAATCTCTCGCCAACCAGCACGAAGAGTCACGGCAGTGCCGAGTGGCTCACCGGTGCCGGGATTGCGCGCGTACCGGGGGTGGGCGCCACCGGAGACCTGGACCCGCAGCCGGTGCCCGGGCGCGAAGCGGTACGCGGTCGGCCAGAGCGTCACCGGCACGGCGACCACACCGGACGGATCGCGCGGGAACCGGCCCGGCTCGACCCGGACCAGCCCGTCGCAGACGTTCCAGGAGCGCCCCCGCCGGTCCACGTCGCACAGACGCACGAACACGTCCAGGTACGGCAGTTCGCTGCGCACGTGGATCTCGGCGCGTACCGGCCCGGCCACCTCGACCGGCTCCGGCAGCGGCCCACTGGTGTAGGTGAGCACGTCCGGCCGGGCCTCCACCGGCCGGTTGTCGACCGCGCCGGCCCGCTGGGCCACGAGCAGCGGCCCGCCCAGCGACGGGGTCGGGTCGGCCGGGTCGTACCAGAAGCGGTCGGGCGTGGTGCCGGGCTCCGGCGGCTCCGGGGCGAGCCCGCCGCCCGAGCGCAGGTGCCACCGCACGGGCGTGGCGGGCGGCGGCCAGTCCGGCAGGTCACGCCAGCCGCCGCCGGCGCCGCCGACGTGCACCCGCACCGGCGCGCGCTGCGGCGCGGGCCGCCCGGCCAGGTGCGTGTCGAGCCAGTCCAGCCCTTCGCGCAGCGACGCCAGGAGCAGCCCCGGGCTGCCGTGGGTCCAGGGGCCGACGACCAGGCGGGGTCGCGCTCCGGCGGCCCGCAGGCGGGCGTAGTCGTCGAGCTGGGCCGGCAGGAAGATGTCCTGCCAGCCGCCGACCATGGCCACCGGGGCGCGCACCTCGGTGATCCGTTCGCCGAAGACCCGGGTACGCCAGTAGTCGGCGTCGGGGGTGTGGTGGCGCAGCCACTCCTGGAAGAACGGCACCGTGACACCGGTGGCGACCCGGTCCGCCTCGGCCAGCGGCAGGTGCGCCAGGGCACGGACGAGGCGGGGCTGACCGCGCTTGAGTTCCCACTGCCGGGCCAGCCAGGGCACCGTCTGCGCCTGGAGCAGCTCGGCCCAGGTGAGCACCGTGTCCAGGGCGAACGACTCCCCCGCGTACGTGGAGTCGCGGGTGCCCGACGCGGTCACCACGGCGACCATCGCGCGCAGCTCGTCGCCCGCCTCGGCGGCGAGCGCCCACTGCACGAAGCCCTGGTAGCTGGCACCGAACATGCCGAACGCGCCGGTCCACCACCGCTGGCGGCGCAGCCAGTCCAGCGTGTCGAGGCCGTCGTCGCGCTCGTGCACCAGCGGCGCGAACTCGCCGCCCGAGCCGTACGTGCCGCGGCAGGACTGGATGACCACGTGGAAGCCCCGCTCGGCGATCAGGCGGCCGAGCAGGCGGATCGGCCCGCCCCGCCCGTACGGGGTGCGGATCAGCACGCAGTGCGCGCCGGGCAGGTCGGGTGCGTAGTGGTCGGCACGCAGCGTCACCCCGTCGCGGACCCGGACCGGGATGTCCCGGGTGACGGTGACCCGCCCGGTGCGGGCGGCCGGTAGTCGCAGCGCCGCGGCGGCGGCCCGGGTGACCAGCCGCACGGTCAGTCGCCCTCGCCGGGGCCGGGTGCGGCGCCGCGGCGGGGCGCGGCGCGGATCTCGTCCCGGTGGGTACGCATGGAGCGCACCATCTCCGCCATGAACCGCTGCACCACGGCCAGCTCGTCGTCGGTGAAGCGGTCCATCACCTCGTCGGTGCGGCGCCCGAGCGGGCCGAAGAAGCTCTGCGCCAGCGTGGCGCCACGGTCGGCGTAGTGCAGGAGGATCTTGCGGCGGTCGGCGGTGTCCCGGTCGCGGCGGATGTGACCGCCGCGTTCCAGGCGGTCGACGAGCGCGGTCACCGACCCGGAGGAGATGTTGAGCGCCTCACCGAGGCGGCCCGGGGTGATCGGGTCGCCGACCAGCTCGGCCTCCATCACCGCGATCAGCGCGTGCAGGTCGGTGGCGTTGAGCCCGTGCAGTCCGGCGAAGGCGTGCCCGATGTGCTGGGCGTCGACGGAGTAGCGCCGCAGGTCGTTGGTGATCTCGGCGATCATCCGCCCGCGCGGGTCGTCCCGTCGCCGGTACATCCTGTGCGCCACCGCTCGCCGACACCCCCTGCCCGAACTGATCCGGTTGCAGCATAGAACCACCCCGGATAATCTCGCCTATCAAGATACTCGTTCAGAGAGAATCCTCCGCGACCAATAGTGAGGGCATCCGATGTCACTGTTCTCCCGCGTCGTCCGGGGCCGGCTCGCCGCCTGGCTCACCCTGGCCGTCGCGCTCGTCGTCGGCGTAGTCGCCTTCGGGCTGCCGAAGCCGGACAATCCCGACCCGGTCTCCGGCACCGGCCTGTCCGTGGAATGGCAGTCGACGCAGGTCGAACGGCTGCAGGATCAGTTGCCCTCCAAGGACGCCCAGACCGCCCTGGTCGTGGTCAGCCGCGCCGACCAGGCCCCGCTGAGCGGCGCCGACCGGGGCCAGCTCGACGGCCTCGCCGGCCAGCTGAGCTCACTCGCCGCCGGCGGCCGGGTCTCCCCCGCCCAGGTCTCCCCGGACGGAACCGTGGCGCTGGTCGCGGTGCCGCTGTCCACCGAGGGCGGCCCGTCGGCGGTGGTCGACGAGGTGGAGAAGCTCCGTGAGGCGGTCGGTGACCTGCCCGGCGAGCTGACCGTCGAGGTCACCGGCGGGCCCGCGTTCACCGCCGACCTGGGCAAGGTGTTCCAGGGCGCGGACACCACGCTGCTGCTGGTCACCGCCGCCGTGGTGGCGGTGCTGCTGCTGGTCACCTACCGCAGCCCGTTCCTGTGGCTCGTACCGCTGCTCGTGGTGGGCGCGACCGAGCAGATCACGCTGCGCGTGGTGGAGTCCCTCGTGCCCGCGTTCGGCATCTACCTGCCCAGCGGCCAGGTCACCGGCATCGCCAGCGTGCTGGTGTTCGGCGCCGCGACCAACTACGCCCTGCTGCTCATCGCCCGCTACCGGGAGGAGCTGCGCCGGGAGGAGGACCGGTTCGCCGCCATGCGCTCGGCGCTGCGCCGCACCGCCGAACCGATCCTGGCCAGCGGCAGCACCGTCGTCCTCGGCGTGCTCACGCTGCTGCTGTCCGAGCAGGAGACCAACCGGGCGCTCGCCATCGCCTGCGCCACCGGTGTGATCCTCGCCATGCTCTCCGCCCTGTTCGTGCTCCCCGCGGCCCTGCTGCTGTTCGGCCGGGGCCTGTTCTGGCCGTTCATCCCCCGCGTCGGCAGCGCCGCCCGCGAGGGCCGGATCTGGGGCCGCCTCGGCGAGATGGTCATCCGCCGGCCGCTGCCGGTCGCCGCGCTCGCCGTCCTGCTGCTCGCCGGCCTGGCCCTCGGCGGCCTCGGCATCCGCACCGGCCTGTCCGAGACCGAGCAGTTCAGCGAGAAGCCGGAGGCGGTCGCCGGGGCGGAGACGCTCGCCCGGGCGTTCCCGGCCGGCAGCACCCAGCCGGTTGCGGTGCTCACCAACCCGCAGGCCGCCCCGGCGGTGCTCGCCGCCGCCTCCGACGTCGACGGGGTCGCCTCGGCCCGGCCGGGTGCCGCCGGAGACCGGGTCGCCCAGATCGACGTGGTGCTCACCGCCGAGCCCGGCAGCGCCGCCTCCGACCGGGCCGTGGTGGCGCTGCGCGACGCCGTGGCCGCCGTACCGGATTCCGCGCCGCCCACCGTGGACGGCGCGGACGCCCCCGACGGCGCCCTGGTCGGTGGTTCGGTCGCCGCGACCTACGACTCGAACGAGGCGAACACCAAGGACCTCAAGCTGATCCTGCCGCTCATCCTGCTGCTGGTCGGCGCGGTGCTGGTGCTGCTGCTGCGCGGAATCCTGGCGCCGCTGCTGCTGGTGGTGACCGTGATCGCGTCGTTCTTCGCCAGCCTCGGCGCGGCCTGGCTGCTCTTCGACCACGTGCTGGACTTCCCGGCGCTGGACAGCGGGGTGCTGCTGCTCGCGTTCGTCTTCCTGGTGGCGCTCGGCGTCGACTACAACATCTTCCTGGTCACCCGGGCCCGGGAGGACGCCCGGCGCACCGGCACCCGCGACGGCATGCTGTCGGCGCTGCGGGTCACCGGCGGCGTCATCACCAGCGCGGGCGTGCTGCTCGCCGCGGTCTTCGCGGTGCTCGGCGTGCTGCCGCTGATCACGCTCACCCAGATCGGCATCATCGTCTGCATCGGTGTGCTGCTGGACACGCTGCTGGTCCGTACCGTGCTGGTGCCGTCGCTGGCGTTCCTGCTCGGCGACCGGTTCTGGTGGCCCGGCCGGATCACCCGGGACGCCGACGCGCCCGGCGACGCCGTCGACGCGCCGGCCGAGCCGGTGCCCGCGCGGGACTGACCTGGACGGACAGGGCGGGGCCGGCACGTTCGCCGGCCCCGCCCGTTCGTTTGTCCGCTCGTTCGCTCGTTCGCTCGTTCGCTCAGAAGCTCAGGCACTCGCACTCGGTCATCAGCGCCCGCACGTTGCGTACGTACTGCGGGTTGGGGATGGTCAGCGGCTGGTCCTCCCGCGCCACCGCGCCGTGCCCGTAGTTGTACGCCGCGATCACGGCGTTGAGCAGGCAGGAGTTCAACGTGGACGTGCACAGCGAGGCGTCGAGGCGGTAGTCGGACTCGAAGTACATGTCGCCGATGTACTTGGTCAGCCAGGCCAGGTACGTGCCGCCCAGGTAGGCGTTGTCGCGGTAGGCGTCGATGTCGTACGACTGCCCGAACCGCTGGTTCATCCACTCCGCCGTGGCCGGCATGACCTGCATCAGCCCGACCCCGCCATCGCAGGCGATGATGTTGGACTGCCACCCGCTCTCCTGCCAGGCGGTGGCCTTCATCAGGGCCGACGGGATGCGGATGTCCGGCGCCGAGGTGGGCCAGTAGGTGCGCGCCGCGGCATCGGCGAGCGCCGCTTTCACCTGGCTCTGGCTGGCCTTGGTGCCCCGGTAGCTCGGCTTACAGCCCTCGTCCGCCGGCTTCGGCGGGGCGGGAGGCACCTGGGTCTCGGTCGGCGGCTTCGGCTTGGCCAGCGGGGCCGTGGACGTGCGGGACGGCTTCGCGGCCGGTTTCGGTTTCGCCGACGCGCTCGGGCTGGGCCGCCCACCCATCGCCGCGACCGCCGGTGGCTCCTCGCTGGGCGCGTCGGCGGGCGCCTCCTGCGGTTCGTCCGCCGGCGCCGCCGTGGGCAGGTCCGCGGCGACCTCGCGGACCGGCCGTTCCTGTTCGCCGCACGCCGTCAGCGTGCCCGTCGCGAGCAGCGCCGCCACCGCCACCGCGGCCCACCTGCCGAATCCTCGCCGCATCCGACCTCCCCCGTCGTTGCCGTCGGCGCACCCTAACAAGGATCGGCAGGTCCGCGGGGTACCCGAGACGCCGACCGGCGCCGCCGGGGCCGGGGCGGCGCGTCCCGTGGGGCCGGATCCCCGTCCGCCGGGTCCGGCCGCTCGGCGCCGTCCGCCAGCCGGTCCCGGGTCGCCCACGCCACCACGAACACGGTGGTCCAGGCGATGCCCAGCAGCACCGCCGTGACGGTGCCGCTCGCGGTGCTGAGTCCCAGGTAGAGCCGCGCGCCGGTGACCATGACCACGCCTGCCGACGCGGCCGTCCACACGGCCACGCCGACCGGCCAGCGCACGCCGCGGGACAGCAGCCAGGCCAGCGTGCCGAAGCTCGCCGTCACCACCGCGTTCTGGGTCGGGAACAGGTCACCGGCCCGGTCCGGGCCACCCGGATCGGTCAGCTCCGCGACAACGACGAGCAACACCAGCGGCACCGCCGCGCCGACGGTGCCCAGCACCCCGAGCGGGTCGGCCCGCCACGGCCGGCCCCGCCCCGTCACCACGGCGGCCACCACGGCGACCGCGGCGATGAGCAGCCAGCCGCGCAGCCCCGACACCGCGGCCTGCGCCGCGTCGACCACCCCGGGGGTACGCCGGGCGGCGAACCAGTCGGAGACCAGCCCGTCGAGGACACCCAGCCCGCTGTGCCGGACCACCGCCTCCAGCAGCAGCGCCACGGCCAGCCCGGCGACGAACAGCAGCGCCAGCCCCAGCACCAGGTTGACCAGCAGGCTCCAGGCCGGGCCGACCCGCATCGCGACCAGGAAGAACAGCACGCCGTACCGGGACCGCAGCCAGCGCAGCGGCGGCAGCGCGGCGGCCCGGGCGGCCAGCGCGCGCACCGGGTCCGGGTTGCGCCCCAGCCAGCGGCCCGCCAGCACCACGCCGAGCAGGCACAGCAGCAGGGCCAGCACCGCCCCGGTGGCCTGGCCGAGCAGCTTCGACACCCGCTCGTACGACTCCCCGGCCAGGTAACCGGCCAGCACCGAGGCGCCGACCCAGCTCGCCACCCCGGCGAGGTTCCACGGCGCGAACCGCCGGTACGGCATTCCGGCCGACCCGGCCAGCCGGGGCGCCAGCGTACGGGCGAACGCGATCCAGCGGGCGGCCAGCACGCCGCGACCGCCCAGCCGGTCCAGCAGCGAATCGGCCCGCCGCCACCGGTGCGCCCCGATCCGGGCGCCCACCCCCGAGGCGCGCAGCCGTGGGCCGTACCGCCGCCCGGCCCGCCACGCGAGTGTGTCTCCGATCACGGCGGCGGCGGTCATGGCCACCAGCACGGGCGCGAGGCGCAGCGTCCCCGCGTACGCTAGGAAGCCGACCAGAAGCAGGGTCGCCTCGCCGGGCATCAGCAGCCCGACGATCACCGCGGTCTCCGCCGCGACGATCGCCGCGGCGGCCAGGTAGATCAGCAGGGGCGGCAGCTCCTGCAGCCAGCTCAGCAGGTCAGGCATCGGACACCCCGCACGGGTGTCAGCATGCCAGTCGCTGGAACGGTCGGCACAGCACTTTCGACGCAGATCCGGGCGATCTCGGGGTGACCCCGAGGCGTGCCCGGGCTACCGCAGACAGGAGTATGGAGGGTATGCAGCTACGCACCGACCTCCGCAACGTCGCCATCATCGCCCACGTCGACCACGGCAAGACGACCCTGGTCGACGCCATGTTGCGGCAGGCCGGCGCCTACGGCGCCCGCGGTGAGAACACCGAGCGGGTCATGGACTCGATGGACCTCGAGCGCGAGAAGGGCATCACCATCCTCGCCAAGAACACCGGCGTGCGGTATCTGCCGGCGGACGGCTCGGAACCGGTCACCATCAACATCATCGACACCCCCGGTCACGCCGACTTCGGCGGCGAGGTCGAGCGCGGCCTGACCATGGTCGACGGTGTGGTGCTGCTGGTCGACGCCAGCGAGGGCCCCCTGCCGCAGACCCGGTTCGTGCTCCGCAAGGCGCTGCGCGCGCGGCTGCCGATCATCCTGGTGATCAACAAGGTGGACCGTCCGGACGCCCGGATCAAGGAGGTCGTCGACGACACGTACGAGCTGTTCCTCGACCTGGACGCCGACGAGGAGCAGATCGACTTCCCGATCGTCTACGCCTGCGCCCGCGACGGCATCGCCTCGCTGACCCAGCCCGCCGACGGCGCGGTCCCGGACGACAGCAGCAACCTGGAGCCGCTGTTCCGCACCCTGCTGGACACCATCCCGGCCCCCGCGTACGACGAGGGCGCGCCGCTGCAGGCGCACGTCACCAACCTCGACGCCTCGCCGTTCCTGGGCCGGCTCGCGCTGTGCCGGGTCCGCCAGGGCACGATCAGCAAGGGCCAGACCGTGGCCTGGTGCCGCACCGACGGCAGCACCCAGCGGGTACGCATCTCCGAGCTGCTGATGACCGAGGGCCTGGAGCGCAAGCCGGCCGAGTCCGCCGGGCCGGGCGACATCATCGCCGTGGCCGGCATCCCGGAGATCATGATCGGTGAGACGCTCGCCGACGCCGAGAACCCGGTGCCGCTGCCGCTGATCACCGTGGACGAGCCGGCCATCTCGATGACCATCGGCACCAACACCTCGCCGCTGGTCGGCCGGGTCAAGGGCGCCAAGGTCACCGCCCGGATGGTCAAGGACCGGCTCGACAAGGAGCTGATCGGCAACGTGTCGCTGCGGGTGCTGCCCACCGAGCGGCCGGACGCCTGGGAGGTGCAGGGCCGCGGCGAGCTGGCCCTGGCGATCCTGGTCGAGCAGATGCGCCGCGAGTCCTTCGAGCTCACCGTCGGCAAGCCGCAGGTGGTCACCCGGGAGATCAACGGGAAGACCTGCGAGCCGGTCGAGCGGCTGACCATCGACGCCCCGGAGGAGTACCTCGGCGCGATCACCCAGCTCCTGGCCACCCGCAAGGGCCGGATGGAGCAGCTGGTCAACCACGGCACCGGCTGGATCCGGATGGAGTGGCTGGTCCCGGCGCGCGGCCTGATCGGCTTCCGCACCGAGTTCCTCACCGAGACCCGCGGCACCGGCATCCTGCACCACGTCTTCGAGTCGTACGAGCCGTGGTTCGGCGAGCTGCGCACCCGCAACAACGGGTCGCTGGTCGCCGACCGGGCCGGCGCGGTCACCGCGTTCGCGATGACCAACCTCCAGGAGCGCGGCCAGCTCTTCGTCGAGCCGGGCACCGAGGTGTACGAGGGCATGATCGTCGGCGAGAACTCCCGCTCCGACGACATGGACGTCAACATCACCAAGGAGAAGAAGCTCACCAACATGCGCTCGTCGACCGCCGACGAGACCGAGAAGCTGATCCCGCCGCGCAAGCTGTCCCTGGAGCAGGCGCTGGAGTTCTGCCGCGAGGACGAGTGCGTCGAGGTCACCCCGGCCGCGGTGCGCATCCGCAAGGTGGTGCTGGACCAGACCCAGCGCGGCCGGATGGCGGCCCGCCGCAAGCACGCCGGCTGACCCACCCCGCCCCACCCGGAGCCCGGCCCGCCCCCAGGCGGACCGGGCTCCCCCGTCTCTCCCCCTGCCCTGCCCTGCCCTGCCCGGTTGATCATGAGGTTGGCGGCGTTTTCGATCTCCATAACCGCCGCTAACCTCATGATCGACCGCCAAAGCGCGAGATCTTGGTACGAATCGGCCCCTGGAGGGGCCGATTCGTACCAAGATCTACACGGGGTCTCGGGATATGACCTTCTAGATCCCGGATAGTGGGAGATTGGGCGGTCTCCGCGGACGGCATGGGAGCGGCCGTCGGATGACGTGGAACTGGCGGACTGAGCCAGCAGTGGACGTCCCGACGCAGGCCGGAACCGGTGGGCGGAGGAGAAGCGAGCGGGCCGACGCAGGCGGAAGCCGGCGGACGGGGGCAGGAGCGGGCGGGCGGATCCCGGAAGCGGGCGGACGAGTGGCCGACCACGGTGGAGGTCGGGCGACAGCGGTGGCGGCACTGCCCCGGACGAACGCCCGTAACAGGACGATCGTGGGGACGAGGCGTCAGCGGGGCTTGGTGGCGGCGATCGCCAGGGCGTCGGGGACAGGCCCGGAGCCGGACTCGACCACCCGGGTCACCACCAGACCGGCCGCGGTGACGGCGTTGAGCAGGTCGGCCAGGGGCAGGTGCCAGGCGCCGACACGCGCCCGCACCCCGACGACGTTCCACGACCGCAGCGTGTGCTCCCGTGAGGCGTACCCGCCGTCGATCACGATCCGCTCCGGCTCGGACCGGTCGGCGAACGCGCCCACGTAACACGGATGCACCCCGACGTGCACCAGCCGGCCACCGGGCGCCAGCACCCGCGCCGCCTCCGCGAGCGCGGGCGGATAGTCGGGCATGTCGGTGTGCGCGAGCACGCACACCGCGGCCGGCACCGCGCCGGCGGCCAGCGGCAGCGCTGTCGCGTCAGCCCGGGCCACCGGCAGCCGCGACCGGGCGTGGCGCAGTTGCCCGCCGGACAGGTCCACACCCACCGGCGTCCATCCGAGACGGCGCAGCTCGGCCGCGTGCGCGCCGGTGCCGCAGCACAGGTCCAGGCAGCGGCCCGGGCCCTCGCCCAGCAGGCCGGCCAGCACCGACCGGATCCGGTCCATGTAGACCGACGAGGTCTCGCTGGCGTACTCCTCGTACCAGTCGGCGATGTCGTCGTACAACGGGGTCGTCATCTCCGCACGCTAGCCCCGCACCGGGCCCGCCGCTGCCCCGCAGATCGGCTACGGTGCCCCCATGACCTGGGAGGAGCTCGAC
This sequence comes from Micromonospora sp. HB375, assembly GCF_017872985.1. NCBI lineage: Bacteria > Bacillati > Actinomycetota > Actinomycetes > Micromonosporales > Micromonosporaceae > Micromonospora > Micromonospora sp. HB375. The sequence continues at coordinate 5,008,197 of NZ_JAGGJO010000001.1, forward strand.
GCGCACCTGGACAAGGTGCCCGGCACCGTCTCCGCGTACGTGGGCCGGCCCGGCGCGCGGCCGACGTGGACGCGGCGCGCCGACGCCACCCACTACGCGGCGAGCACGATGAAGCTCGCCGTGCTGGTGGCGCTGTTCCGCGCCGCCGAGGCCGGCCGGCTCGACCTGGACGCGCCGGTGCCGGTGCGCAACTCGTTCGACTCCGCGCTGCCCGGCGCGCCCCGGTTCGCCAACGCCCGGAACTACGACAACGACGAGGCGGTCTGGGACCGCGTCGGCGGGGACGCGCCGCTGCGCTGGCTCGCCGAACGGATGATCGTCCGGTCCAGCAACCTGGCCACGAACATCTGCATCGGCCAGGTGGGGCTGCCCGCCGTGGCGCGGGCGTGGGCGCTCGCCGGGGCGCGGCACAGCGTCACCGGCCGCGGCATCGAGGACTTCGCCGCCCGCGACTCCGGCATCGACAACCTGGTCACCGCCGCCGACCTGGCCGCCCTGCTCGGCGAGCTGGCGCTCGGCGCGACCCGGCCCCGCCCGCTCGCCTCGCCGTCTGCCTGCGCGGCCATGCTCGACGTGCTCGCCGCCCAGGAGCACCGCGAGGACCTCGCCGCCGGGCTGCCCGACGGCACCCGCGTCGCGCACAAGAACGGCTGGGTGCGCGGCGTGCGCCACGGCGCCGGCGTGGTCTTCCCGGACGACGCGCCGCCGTACACGATCGTCGTCTGCACCACCACCGACCTGGCCGACGGCGGCGCGGACGGCGACGAGGTGGAGGACGACGCCTGCCGGCTGATCGCGCACGTCTCCGCGCGGGTCTGGGCGGCGCGACACGACCTGGCCGGCTGACCCGGCTACTCCAGCAGCCGCTCGCGCAGCGCCGCGCGGTCCGCGTCGGTCACCCCCAGACCGTCGCGCAGGTACGCCTCGAACGAGCCGTGCGTCCGGCGCACCTCGTCGTAGGCGGCGTCCAGGTATTCCGGGCGCACCTCCAGCAGCGGCCGCGCCACCGCCGGATCCAGGTCCGGCCGGCGCTGGATCATCGCGGACAGCAGCACCTCGCGCAGGCTCTCGGTCAGCTCGTTGTGCACCAGGTAGTCGGCGCGGATCGCCTCCTCCTGGACGCCCAGCGCGGTCAGCAGCACCACCGACAGCCAGCCGGTGCGGTCCTTGCCGGCCGAGCAGTGGAACAGCAGCGGCAGGTTCGCGTCCTCGACGGCCAGCCGCACCGCCGCGCTGAAACCGGCCCGCGCCGACTCGCCGGTGACGAACCAGCGGTAGATCGCCGTCATCGCCCCCGGCATGCCCTCCCGGGCCAGCGCCGCGTAGGCGTTCAGGTCGTGGCCCTGCAGCACCGCCGAGACGTACGTGAAAACGGGATGCGCCGCGTCGTAGACGGGCAGGTGCACCACGCGGGGCGCACCGGCCAGCCGGTCCGGCGGGGCCACCGCCTGCTCGTGGACGTCACGCAGGTCCACCACGCAGGCCGGGCCGAGCTTGCCCAGCACCGGCAGGTCCTCGTCGGTGAGCCGGCCCAGCGCGGGCGTGCGGATGAGCCGCCCGGCGCGTATCCGCCGCCCGTCTGTCGTCGGCAGTCCGCCCAGGTCACGCGCGTTCGGCGCGCCCACCAGCTCCCATTCCCGCCCGGTCATCGGCCCTCCCCTGCTCGCCGCCAGTTGGCTATAGGGTGCCCCACATGACCATCGCCGCGGTACGCACCCACCGTCTGTCGGCCCCCTTACACACCCCGTTCGTCACCGCGCTGCGCCGCACCACCACAGTGGACACGCTGGTCGTGGAGGTGATCGACGGCGACGGCCGCTCGGGTTTCGGTGAGGCGCCGCAGGTCTGGCAGGTGACCGGCGCGTCGGTGGCCGGCGCCGAGGCGTGCGTACGCGAACTGCTCGCGCCGCTGCTGATCGGCCGGGACGCCGACGACCTCCAGGCGGGCTGCGCGCTGGTGCGTCGCGCGGTGGTCGGCAACGAGTCGGCGAAGGCGGCGGTCGACGTGGCGCTGCACGACCTGGCCGCGCGGCGGCTCGGCGTACCCCTGGTGCGTCTGCTCGGCGGCACGGCGCTGCGGGTGCCGACGGACGTCACGCTGGCCGCCGGCGACGCGGTCGACCTGGCCGCGACGGCGGCGCGGCGCGGCGCCGAGGGGTTCGGGGTGCTCAAGCTCAAGGTCGGCACCGACGCCCGCGGCGACCTGGACCGGGTGCGCGCGGTGCGGGCCGCGGTCGGGCCGGACGTGCGCATCCGGCTGGACGCCAACCAGGGCTGGACGCCCCGGGAGGCGGTGCGGGTGATCCGCGCGATCGAGGACGCGGGGCTCGACGTCGAACTGGTCGAGCAGCCGGTGCACCGCCGTGACCTGGACGGGCTGGCCTGGGTCAGCGACCGGGTCGGGCTGCCGATCCTGGCCGACGAGTCCGTCTTCGACGTGCGGGACATGGTCGAGGTGATCCGGCGGCGGGCCGCCGACATGGTCAACGTGAAGCTGGCCAAGTGCGGTGGGCTGCAACCGGCCCGCACGCTGCTGGACCTGGCCGCCGCGCACGGCATGGGCACCATCGTCGGCTCGATGATGGAGGGCCCGGTCGGCGTGGGCGCCGCCGCCAGCCTGGTCGCCGCCTACGGCACCACCGCCGTGTCGGACCTCGACGCCGCCTGGTGGCTGGCCTGGTCGCCGGTGACCGGCGGCATCCGGTACGAGGGCGCGAGCGTGCTGCTGCCGGACACGCCGGGTCTCGGCGTCACCGGCCTCCGTGAAGCTAAAATTCAGTCACATGGTTGAGTAGCGGCAGAATTTTTCATATGGTCGCCCGGAGAACCATTCCAGAGAGGGGTACGCGTGGCGCCTCAACCGTGCCGACAGGCCGTCGTACGGGTGCCGGTGGCGACCCTGTGGACAGCACCCGATGCGGTGCGCCCGATCGACCGGCCCGCTCTCGCCGACTGCCCCGACGTCGCCGGCTGGATCGCCGGGATGGACCGCGACCAGCGGGTCGGTGACTGCGTCCTGACCCAGTTGCTGCTCGGCGAGCCGGTGCGGATCACCGAGACGCGGCCGGACGGCTGGGCCCGCGTCGTCGCGCTCGGCCAGCCCGCCGCGAAACACGGCGCCGACGGCTACCCGGGCTGGGTGCGGACCGCCCACCTGACCACAGCCGAGCCGGCCGGCGCCGCGCTGACCGTCGACGTCGCCCACACCACGCTGCACGCCTCGCCGGGCGGCGCACCGGCGCTTCGCGGCCTGGTGCTCGGCACCCGCCTGGAGTCGGCCGGGCGGCCGGTGGACGGCGGGCGACCGGTCCGCGTACCGGGTCGGGCCGACCCGCTGTGGGCCCCGGAGGGCGACCTGGTGCCGCTGCCGGCCGAACGCCCCGAGGCCAAGGAGGTGCTCGCGGTCGCCGAGCGGCTGCGTGACCTGCTCTACGTCTGGGGCGGCCTGTCCACCGACGGCATCGACTGCTCCGGGCTGGTCCACCTGGCCTGGCGGCGGCACGGGATCACGCTCCCCCGCGACGCCGACGACCAGGCGGACGCGACGACGCCGGTGGCGCTCGGCGACGAACGTCCCGGCGACCTCTACTTCTTCGCGCGGCCCGGCCGGCGCGTCCACCACGTCGGGATCGTCTCGGCCGAGCCGCACGGCGGCCGGCGCCGGATGCTGCACGCCTGCTACCTGACCCGCCGGGTGGTCGAGGAGGAGCTGCCCGCCGACCGGGCCGCCACGCTCGTCGGCGCGCACCGCGTCTGACCCTGCGGTCAGGGGCGGGTCTTGACCAGCTCCCGTCGCCGGTCCCGCGACGACTTCGCCAGGCTTGCCGCAGTGGCCACGGCCAGGGTGCCGAGGATGACGGTGAGCGACAGCCAGATCGGGATGTGCGGGGCCCACCCCACGGGCTCGCCGCCGTTGATGAACGGCAGGTGGTTGTCGGCGAGCGCCTCCAGCATCAGCTTCACGCCGATGAAGCCGAGCACCACGGCGAGGCCGTAGCTGAGGTAGATGAGCCGGTCCAGCAGGCCGCCGAGCAGGAAGTAGAGCTGCCGCAGCCCCATCAGGGCGAAGACGTTGGCGGTGAAGACCAGGTACGGCTCCTGGGTGATGCCGAAGATCGCCGGGATCGAGTCGAGCGCGAAGATCAGGTCGGTGGTGCCGATCGCGATCATCACGATCAGCATCGGGGTGAACAGCCGCCGACCGTTCTCCCGGGTGGTGATCTTCGCCCCGTCGTAGTCCCGGGACAGCGGCAGCGCCCGCCGGCTCCACCGGATCAGCACGTTCTCGCTGAACTCGTCCTCGTCCGGCTCGCCCTGCCGGGCCAGGTTCACCGCGGTGTAGATGAGGAACGCGCCGAAGATGTAGAACACCCAGGAGAACTGGGAGATCAGCGCCGCGCCGGCCGCGATGAAGCCGCCGCGCATGACCAGCGCCAGGATGATGCCGACGAGCAGCACCTTCTGCTGATACTGCCGGGGCACCCCGAAGCGGGCCATGATGATGACGAAGACGAAGAGGTTGTCCACCGAGAGGCTGTACTCGGTGAGCCAGCCGGTGTAGAACTCCCCCGCCACGCGGCCACCGGCGGTCAGCCAGAGCACCGCGCCGAAGATCAGCGCCAGGCCGACGTAGAAGCCCACCCAGAGGCTGGACTCGCGGACGCTGGGCTCGTGCGGTCGCCGGCCGATGATGAACAGGTCGGCGAGCAGGACCGCGATCATCGCGATCAGCGTTACCGCCCACACCAATGCGGACACGTTCAAATCCATCCTCCGGCAGACACGCGGCCTCGGGCACACCGTACGCCGGGTGGGCTGCCGGGGTGCGTCGACGCTGACAGGGGTGACTGTCGGAGGTCTCTTCCGCCGGAACCTGGTAGCCGGTTCCGACCGACGGAGCCGGGTCGGGCCACCGTGGGGGTACCGGCGCTCTTCCGTGCTGACGACTCCGCCGCGAGGGAATACTCCCCTCCTCGGCCGCCATTGTTCACCATCACACCCGGGTGCCGCATCTCCGGGCCGTCGTACGGCTGGGTGACGTGCGCCGCCTCACTCCGCGTAACGCATCCTAGGAGGCTAGCCCATGAACCTTGATCTGGTGTCTCCCCCGGTGCGCACACCCGGCGGGGCGGCATGGCAGGCTGCGGACATGGTTCTTGAGGTCGCGCTTATCGATGTGACACCCGGAAACGAGGACGACTTCGCCGCCGCCTACGCGCAGGCGCGGCCGATCCTCGCCAGCGCCGAGGGCTGCCGTTCCGTGCGGATGACCCGGGGCGTGGAGTCGCCCACCCGGTTCGTCCTGCTGGTCGAGTGGGACTCGGTCGAGGCGCACGACGTGAACTTCCGCCAGACCGATCGATTCGCGCAGTGGCGCGGGCTGATCGGCCCGTACTTCGCCGGGCCGCCGCTGGTGGAGCACTTCACCGACGTCCCGGCCTGAACTGTCGTACCCGTGCCGTAGCCTGCGCGCTGCGCGGCCACCGGCCCCGACGGTCATCGGGGGCGCCGGGCCCGGTGGTCGCCCCAAAGAAGCCCCGCTCGCGCCGGTCGGCCCAGCTCGCGCCGGTCAGTCCAGCTCGTGCGGATCGCGCTGGCGGGGCACCGGCGAGCCCAGCCGCCGGGCCACCAGCTCGGCTGTGGCATCGGCTGGCAGCGCGACCGCGAGCAGCCGCTCGATGACCCGCTCGTAGTGCGTCACGTCCGCCTCGGACACCAGGCGCACGTCCGTGGTCAGCGTCTCCACCAGCACGGTGCGCGGGTCCGCCGGATCGGGATAGGCGTAGTAGGAGAACGGCGCGAGCGGGTGCGGGCCGTCGCCGCAGGACGCGCCGGGCAGCAGCCGGACGCTGACGCGAGGCCGCTCGGCGAGGGCGAGCAGATGCCGCATCTGGTCGCGCCACACGTCACCGGGCAGGCCGTCCGGGTCGCAGACCCGCTCGTCGATCAGCGCCGTGTAGTGCGGCGGGTCCGGCCGGATCAGCAGCTCCTGGCGGGCCGCGCGGGCGCGGACCTCGGCCTCCACGTCCACGTCCACGGTCAGCGCCGCGCCCGCCGACACACGCAACCGGGCGTACGCCGGGGTCTGGAGCAGGCCGGGCACGAGCGCGCACTGATACTCGACGATGCGCTCGGCGCCCGCCTCCAGCTCGACGTACGCCCGCTGCCGTTCGCCCATCTCGCCGAGCGCCCGGGACCAGCCGCGTCCGGTGGCGGCGTCCCGGGCGATGACTATCAGCTCGTCCCGCTGCGGTGACGGCACCTGATAGACGTCGAGCAGGTCGAGCACGTCGGCCAGGTCGGGCCGACTCTGCCCCAGCTCGATGCGGGACAGCTTCGAGGTGGACGCCCAACCCAGCCGGACGCAGACCTGCTCCAACGTGAGCGACTCGCGACGGCGCAGCCGGCGCAGCTCCACACCGAGCCGCGCCCTCCGGACCACGGGACTTGCTGACAACGGCATGCACGCCTCCCAGGGGAGGAGAGTACGCATGACCATCACGCTCGGCAATACCTCGCCCACACAGCGCTACCACGCCCGGAGTAGGCGCCAGTCGTTCAGGGGCGGTAGGTGCCGAACGACCAGACGTGCCCGGACAGGTCGCGGGCGATGTAGTCACGGGAGCCGTAGTCGGTGTCGAACGGCGCCCTGATGATCTCCGCGCCGGCCGCCCCGGCCCGCTCGTGATGCGCGTCGACGTCCTCGATCGCCAGGTAGACGCGGTAGTCGTCGTCGGCCGGGCGGGGCTGCGGCGCCGGCCCCGGGCCGAGCATCACCAGATCGCCGGCGTACTCCAGCTCGACGTGGACCAGGGTGCCGTCGGGCAGCTCGTGCAGCTCGCGCACGGTGAGGCCGAACGCGGAACAGAGGAAGTCGACGGCGGCTCGCACGTCGGGATAGCGCAAGACGGGATAAACGCTCTGCATGCCGCCAGTCTGCCGCCGCCTCGGTCAGGCCGGATTGGACGAATGAGATCCCGGCCCGGCCAGCGCGGCCGGGGTGACGCCGGCGAACTCGCGGAACTCCCGGATCAGATGCGACTGGTCGTAGTAGCCCCACCGGGCCGCCCGCTCCGCCCAGCCGGTGTCGTCGGGCACGGCGGAGGGCGCGGTGAGCACGGTACGGCCCAGGCTCGCGTACGCCCGGTCGAAACGCAGCAGACGGGCGACGGTCCTCGGCGGCAGGCCGAACTCCCGCCGGAACCGGACCGACAGGTGGCGACGCGACCAGCCCAGCTCCTCGGCCAGGGTGGCCACACCGACCGCTTCCCCGCCGCCGTCCAGCCGCCGCCAGGCGGCCAGCAGGTGCGGGTCCACCGGCGTGGTCGCCGCCAGCCGCGCGGACAGCGCGGCGTCGAGCCGGGCGAAGCGCTCCGGCCAGCCCGGTGCTGCGGCCAGCTCGTCGCGCAGCCGGGCCAGCCAGCCCGCCACCGCGTCGACCGGCGCCGCCCGGTTGGCCAGCTCGGCCAGCGGCAGCCCGAGCAGGCGGCGGGCCGCCGGGGCGGTCAGCATCACCTGGACCCCGGTGCCCGTCCCCACGGTGCGGGTGGCGCACCAGCTGTCGAACGGGCCGGCCAGGAAGGCGTTCGTGCCGTACGCGCCCCGGGCCCGGTCACGCGGGTCGGCGACGTCCATCGGGGCGCCCCAGCCCAGGATCAGCACCACGAACGCGCCCGCCACCTCCCGGCGCGCCAGCGGGACGGACACGTCCTCGCGGTAGCCGAGGTAGCGGTCCACCCACTGGCGCAGTCGCGGATCGGGGCGCGCCACGACGGCCTCGGTCAGCATCGCGCCGCCCCGGCCGTCGCGCCGGTCACCGGACCCCTGCGGCGTCCATCCCGCGCAGCTCCTTCTTGAGGTCGGCGACCTCGTCCCGGATGCGTGCGGCCAGCTCGAACTGCAGCTCCCGCGCGGCGGCGAGCATCTGGTCGTTGAGCTCCTGGATGAGGTTGGCCAGGTCGGCCCGGGCCATGCCCTCGCGGGACGGGGTGGTCGCGGCGCCCCGGCGGCTGCGGGTCTCCTTCACCGGCGCCTTGCCCCGGGACAGCTGCCGCACGGCCCCGCCGACGTTGCTGTTCTCGGTGTCCTCCGCCTCGCGGTAGATGTCGTCGAGGATGTCGTGGATCTTCTTGCGCAGCGGCTCCGGCTTGATGCCGTTGGCCTCGTTGTGGGCGATCTGCTTGGCCCGGCGCCGGTTGGTCTCGTCGATCGCGTCCGCCATCGACGGCGTGATCTTGTCGGCGTACATGTGGACCTGGCCGGAGACGTTACGGGCCGCCCGGCCGATGGTCTGGATCAGCGACCGGCCGCTGCGCAGGAACCCCTCCTTGTCGGCGTCGAGGATCGCCACCAGGGAGACCTCGGGCAGGTCGAGACCCTCCCGGAGCAGGTTGATGCCGACGAGCACGTCGTAGTCGCCCTTGCGCAGCTCGCGCAGCAGCTCGACCCGGCGCAGCGTGTCGACCTCCGAGTGCAGGTAGCGCACCCGGATGCCGTTCTCCAGCAGGTAGTCGGAGAGGTCCTCGGCCATCTTCTTGGTGAGCGTGGTGACCAGCACGCGCTCGTCCCGCTCGGTGCGCAGCTTGATCTCGTGCATCAGGTCGTCGATCTGGCCCTTGGTCGGCTTGACCACCACCTCGGGATCGATCAGGCCGGTCGGGCGGATCACCTGCTCGACGAACTCGCCCTGCGCCTGCTCCAGCTCCCACGGGCCGGGGGTGGCGGAGAGGTAGACCATCTGGCCCACCCGCTCCAGGAACTCGTCGAAGCGCAGCGGCCGGTTGTCCGCGGCGCTGGGCAGCCGGAAGCCGTGGTCGATGAGCATCCGCTTGCGGGAGGCGTCGCCCTCGTACATGCCGCCGATCTGCGGGATCGTCACGTGCGACTCGTCGACCACGGTGAGGAAGTCATCGGGGAAGTAGTCGAGCAGGCAGTGCGGCGGGCTGCCGGGCAGCCGGCCGTCGATGTGCATGGAGTAGTTCTCGATGCCGGAGCAGAAGCCCACCTGGCGCATCATCTCGATGTCGTAGGTGGTGCGCATCCGCAGCCGCTGGGCCTCCAGCAGCTTGCCCTGCCGCTCCAGCTCGGCCAGCCGCTCGCCCAGCTCGGCCTCGATGTCGCGGATCGCCCGTTCCATCCGCTCCGGGCCGGCGGCGTAGTGCGTGGCCGGGAAGATCATCAAGCTGTCGACCTCGCGGACCACGTCACCGGTCAGCGGGTTCAGGTAGTAGAGCTTCTCGATCTCGTCACCGAACAGCTCGATGCGGACCGCCAGCTCCTCGTACGCCGGGATGATCTCCAGCGTGTCGCCCCGGACCCGGAAGGTGCCCCGCTGGAAGGCCATGTCGTTGCGCGTGTACTGGATGTCGACCAGTCGCCGCAGCAACTGGTCGCGGTCCAGCTCCTGCCCCACCTTCACCCGCACGGCCCGGTCGAGGTATTCCTCCGGCGTGCCCAGGCCGTAGATCGCCGAGACGGTGGCGACCACGATGACGTCGCGCCGGGTGAGCAGCGACATGGTGGCCGAGTGCCGCAGCCGCTCGACCTCCTCGTTGATCGAGGAGTCCTTCTCGATGTAGGTGTCGGTCTGCGGGATGTACGCCTCGGGCTGGTAGTAGTCGTAGTAGGAGACGAAGTATTCGACGGCGTTGCGCGGCAGCAGCTCGCCGAACTCCTTCGCCAGCTGAGCGGCGAGGGTCTTGTTGGGGGCGAGCACCAGGGTCGGCCGCTGCAGCCGCTCGACCAGCCACGCCGTGGTGGCGCTCTTGCCGGTGCCGGTCGCGCCGAGCAGCACCGTGTTGCGGTCGCCGCGCCGCACGCGACGCTCAAGCTCGTCGATGGCAGCCGGCTGGTCACCGGCCGGCTGGAACTCACTGACGACCTGGAAGCGGCCGTCGAGCCGGGGAATGTCGAGCGCCATGACACCAACCGTACGCCCGCGGTCCGACACTTCCGGCCACGACCACGGACCGTCCCTGATCAGCTTCGATATTCCCATTGTGTGGCTCATCTCACGGGTTTACCCTCGTACCGTAGGCCGCTCGCGGCGGCCGACCGGGCCGGCGACCGCCCCCTTCCGGGGCCCGGTTGCCCCCGGCGCCAGGGCCGCAGCACCCGGGTCGACCGGCGTGCGCGCCGACGGTGGTCGCGCGCAGGCGCTGACCGGCCGCCGCGAGCGCCCCTGCTCGTCACCGAAACCCCGCTCTCGCGTTTTCCACTCGTGGGGACCTCTCCCGACCGCCGGCCGCGACGCGAGCCGACTGACACCGGCGCGCCCCCGCCCGCCGACGACACCGGCCGCCCGCGTGGCGGCGGTCGCCCGCACCGGCCCACCGCCCGGGGAGGCGGCGACCAGGCCGTGCCCCGTGAGCCCGGCCGCCGGCACCGCCGCGCCCGCACCAGCACGCCGGCCCGGCCCGCCACCGTGGCCGGCCGGCGCCGCCGCGAGGTCGTCACCGGCCGCTCCCCCGCTCGCCCGGCCCGGCCGGGGGGTGACCCGGAGCTGGACGGCGCCGACGACCCACCGGAGGGGCCGCGCCGCCGCCGGATCATGCTCGTCGCGCTCGCCGGCGCCGCCGTGATCTCCGCGACGGCGCTGGTCGCCGCGCTGCTGACCGGGGCGCCCGAGCGCGACGCACCGGCCGGGACGGCTCGCCCGCTCACCTCCGCCGAGGCCGACCGGGTGGCCGCGCTGCGGGTCACCAACCTGCGCGACGTACGTGCCGGCGTCCGGGTCACTGTGGGCGCCGGCGGCGCCCGTACCGAACTGGTCGGCTGGGTCGACTGGGCCCGCCCCCTGGTCTACCTGGACGTCGGCGGCCCCGGCGCGGACACCGACCGGGGCCTGGCCCAGGCCACCGGCTCCGCGTTGCTCGTGCGCCCCGACCCCGGCGCGCTCCCCACCCCGGCCCGGCCGCCGCTGGTGCCACCCGCGGACGGCTGGCGGATGCGGTCCCCGGCCGGCGGGCACGGCCTGGGCGCGGTACGCGACCTGCTCATCGGGCTCGGCGCCGCGCGGGTCGACCCGCCCGGAGCCAACGGCCGGTGGCTGCGCCACGACAGCGTCGGCGGGATCCCGGTGGACGTGTTCCAGGCCCCGCTCGCCGTGCCGGGCGACCCGCTGCCCACGCTCTGGCTGGACGCCGACGCCCGCCTGCACCGGCTCGCCGGACGGCTGGCCGACGGCACCCCGGTCACCGTCGAGCTGAGCCGCGCGGACCGGCCCACGCTGCACCCGGTGGACGCCCTCGGCGGCCGGCCCGGGCAACCCCGTGACCTCACCGACGACGAGGCCGAGCGGCTGGCCGCGCTGCCCGCCCGCCTCCGCGCCGCCGGCGGAGCGGCGGTGACCGTGACCGCCCCGCTCGGCCCGTCCGCCACCCTGCGCGGCTCGGGCACACTGAGCTGGGCGACCTCGTCGGCGTACCTGGTGGTGATCGAGGACGGCAGCGGCCGGCGCACCCTGCGCTGGGCCCGGCCGGGCCGGGTCGCCGAGGTGCAGCGGTCCCCCGACGGGCCGGCCACGCCGCCGACGCCGGTGCCCGCCGGGCTGCTCGCCGCGCCCGCGCGCCCGCCCGGCGACGACCTGGACCGGCTGCTGGACGCGGCGCTGCGGGCCGGGACGCACGCGCCGGAGGGCGCCGCCGTCCGGGTGCGGGAGGACCGGCTCGCCGACCGGGCCGTCGACGTGGTCGAGGTGCCGGGCGGCAGGCGCTGGTGGCTCGACCACGGTGGGCTGCCGCGCCGGCTGGAGCTACGCACCGGCTCCGGTGTCTGGGTCCGGCTCGACCTCACCCCGGGTCGTGTGCCCGGCGACTCGTCGGCCCCGACGTCGCGCTGACCCGCCCGCCGCCGCGTCGGATCAGTGCGGCGCGGTGGGAGAACGGTCAGGGACGCCAGCCGGTCTGCGCGGCCCACTCCTCGGCGCGCAGGTGCTCCTCGTCGAACCACGGGTCGTTGACAGTGCCCCACGCGGCGCGCTCCGGCGCGGTGGCCGCCAGGTCCCGCTTCACCTGCAGGTAGTCGGCCCGCCGAGCCGGGTCGGCGCGCAGGTGGTCGCGCATCAGCAGCGCGTACCGCCAGCCGGGCGAGCCGGCCTCGCGCAGGTGCAGCCGCACCGGACGCCCCGGGTCCGCGCCGCCGTGCAGCCGCTTGGGCCAGCGCACCGGCTCCGGCTGTCGCGGCGCGTCCCACCAGTCGTCCGGCAGCCGCGGGAAGCCCGCCTCGGCCAGCCGCTGCGCGAGCGGCCCGTCCGCCTCGTCCAGCGAGGACACCGTCACCTGGATGTCGATCACGTCCGGCGCGGCGACCCCCGGCACGGCGGTGGAGCCGACGTGGTCGACCCGGATGTCACCGCCCGCGGCGTGACGGATCCGGGCGGCCAGCCGGGCGTACTGCTCGGGCCAGGCCGGGTCCGGCTCGGCGAGCGCCGCCGGGTCGGGCGGCACGGCGCGGCGCTCGCGGACGTTGCGCTCGTAGGGCACCAGGCGGTCCCGCCAGAGGGCGTCCACGGCGGCGTGCAGCTCGGTGAGCGTGCCGTCGTTGGTGAGCAGCACGTCGGCGACCGCGCGGCGCGTGGTGTCGTCGGCCTGCGCGGCGATGCGCCGCTGCGCCTCCGCCTCGGCCATGCCCCGGTCGCGGGTCAGCCGGGCCATCCGGGTCGGCACGGCCGTCTGCACCACGACCACCAGGTGGTACGTCGGCGCGAGCCCCACCTCCACCAGCAGCGGTACGTCGTTGACGACTATCGCGTCGGCGGGGGCGGCGGCGACAAGTTCGGCGCTGCGGGCGCGTACCCGGGGGTGGGTGATTCCTTCGAGCGTGCGGCGGGCGGCCTCGTCACCGAAGACGAGCGCGCCGAGGGCGGCCCGGTCCAGCGCCCCGTCGGCGTCGAGGACCTTGTCGGAGAAGGCGGCTACCACCTCGGCCAGCCCGTCGGTGCCGGGCGCGACGATCTCGCGGGCGATGCGGTCCGAGTCGACGATCACCGCGCCCAGCGTGGCGAGGCGGCTCGCCACAGCGCTCTTGCCCGATCCGATTCCGCCGGTCAGCCCCACTTTCAGCACCCGGACAGTCAACCGGATCGCTCGTCCACATGCCAAACCGTCCCGGCACACGACGCGGGCCCCGCCCCCGGCGCTCCGCTGGTGCGGAACGCGGGGACGGGGCCCGTCGTCAGAGGCGGTCGCCGGCTCGTCCGGTGGGACGAGCAGGCGTCAGCGTCCGGTCACTTGCCGCCGGCGAGCTTCTCCCGCAGCGCGGCGAGCGCCTCGTCGGTCGCGAGCGTGCCGGCCGGCTCCTCGGCCTGACGGCTCGGGGCCGAGGTCGAGGTGGTGGTGCCGCTGGTGGCGGGCGGAGCCGGGTTGGCGGCGGCCTCGGCGTCGGCGGCGCGGGAGGTCTGCACCTGCTTGGTGTGGGCCTCCCAGCGCTGACGCGCCTCGGCGTACTGCTGCTCCCAGGTCTCGCGCTGCTTGTCGTAGCCCTCGAGCCACTCGCCCGTCTCCGGGTCGAAGCCCTCCGGGTAGATGTAGTTGCCCTGCTCGTCGTAGGTCGCGGCCATGCCGTAGAGGGTCGGGTCGAAGTGCTCCTCGCCCTCGACGAAGCCCTCGTTGGCCTGCTTGAGCGACAGCGAGATCCGGCGACGCTCCAGGTCGATGTCGATGACCTTGACCATGACCTCGGAGCCGACCTGCACGACCTGCTCCGGGATCTCCACGTGGCGCTCGGCCAGCTCGGAGATGTGGACCAGGCCCTCGATGCCGTCGTCCACCCGGACGAACGCGCCGAACGGCACCAGCTTGGTGACCTTACCCGGCACGATCTGCTGGATCGCGTGGGTGCGGGCGAACTGACGCCACGGGTCCTCCTGCGTCGCCTTCAGCGACAGCGAGACCCGCTCGCGGTCCAGGTCGACGTCCAGGACCTCGACCTCGACCTCCTGGCCCACCTCGACGACCTCGGACGGGTGGTCGATGTGCTTCCAGGACAGCTCGGAGACGTGCACGAGGCCGTCCACGCCGCCCAGGTCGACGAACGCGCCGAAGTTGACGATCGAAGAGACGACGCCCTTGCGGACCTGCCCCTTCTGCAGCTTGTTGAGGAACTCGGTGCGCACCTCGGACTGCGTCTGCTCCAGCCAGGCCCGGCGGGACAGCACCACGTTGTTGCGGTTCTTGTCCAGCTCGATGATCTTGGCTTCGAGCTCGCGGCCGACGTACGGCTGCAGGTCACGCACACGCCGCATCTCGACGAGCGACGCGGGCAGGAAGCCACGCAGGCCGATGTCGAGGATGAGACCACCCTTGACGACCTCGATGACCGAGCCGCGGACGACGCCGTCCTCGTCCTTGATCTTCTCGATCGTGCCCCAGGCCCGCTCGTACTGCGCCCGCTTCTTGGAGAGGATCAGCCGACCCTCCTTGTCCTCCTTCTGGAGGACGAGGGCCTCGATGTGGTCGCCCACCGAAACAACCTCGGCCGGGTCCACGTCGTGCTTGATCGACAGCTCCCGAGAGGGGATGACACCCTCGGTCTTGTAGCCGATGTCGAGCAGGACCTCGTCCCGATCGACCTTGACGACGGTGCCTTCGACAATGTCGCCGTCGTTGAAGTACTTGATGGTCTCGTCGATCGCGGCGAGGAAAGCTTCCTCAGAGCCGAGGTCGTCGTGGGTGACCTTGTTGGCGCTCGAGGTGGCCTCGATGCTGCTCGTCATGTGGGCGGTTGCTCCGGTCGGATGGGTTGTCACAGCGGGCATGGGTGTCGCAGTGACTCTTCCGCGCCAACGGATCCGTCGCCGGGCACACCGAACGATCGACGCGAGAAGATCATTAGTGGCTCCGGTGACCGCGCACCTGCTCCCTGCCGAGGCACACGATCCGCGAGCGCATCGTCTAGCCTACCCGCTGCATTACCACAGCGTGCAAGCCCTCCCGGGTCCGCGCGAACTCATCGTCTGCGAAAGCGGAGATTTTGCGCGGTAAGGGGCCACAGCTGTCTCGTCCGTCACACCGGTCCCAACCGCCACCCCACCCGTTCGGCCGGAGGCCGCCGGACCTAGCGTGGACGGGTGGACGACGACAGGGTGACCCGCCGACGGGTCGACGCCGGCGAGATCCGCCGGGCCAACCGCGGCTGGTGGGACACCGACGCCGACGCGTACCAGGCCGAGCACGGCGCGTTCCTCGGCGACGTCGACTTCGTCTGGTGCCCGGAGGGCCTGCGCGAGGCCGACGCCCGGCTGCTCGGCGACGTGACCGGCCAGCGGATCCTGGAACTCGGCGCCGGCGCGGCCGCCGCCGCCCGCTGGCTCGCCGCCCAGGGCGCCCGGCCGGTCGCGCTGGACCTGTCCGCCGGAATGTTGCGGCACGCCGCCGAGGCCGCCGACCGCACCGGGGTACGCGTGCCGCTGGTGCAGGCCGACGCGCTCGCCCTGCCGTTCGCCGACGCCGCGTTCGACGCCGTCTGCACCGCGTTCGGCGCGATCCCGTTCGTGGACGACTCGGCGGCGGCGATGCGCGAGGTGGCGAGAGTGCTGCGCCCCGGCGGCCGGTGGGTCTTCTCGGTCACCCACCCGATGCGCTGGATCTTCCTGGACGACCCGGGCGAGGGCGGGCTGACCGCCGTGCACTCGTACTTCGACCGCTCCCCCTACGTCGAGCAGGACGAGCACGGGGTGGCCACGTACGTCGAGCAGCACCGCACGCTCGGCGACCGGATCCGGGAGCTGGTCGGCGCCGGTTTCCGCCTGCTGGACCTGGTGGAACCGGAGTGGCCGGCCGGGCACGAGGGGATCTGGGGCCAGTGGAGCCCGCTGCGCGGCCGGCTGTTCCCCGGCACCGCCATCTTCGTCGCCGAGAAGCCGGCAGGCTGAGCGCGTCGCACGTCCGGTGCGACATGAACTCCGGCACCCGGCGGTACGCTCGCCGCATGAGCGCCGAGCCCATCCCGGCATCACCTGGCCCCTGGTGTCCGGACCCGATGCGGCAGCAGCGTGCGGACTACACGCTGGAGGATCTGCTCACCCTGCCGCACGACGCCCCCCGCGTCGAACTCGTCGACGGAGTCATCCAGGTGACACCCTCCCCCACCCTGGGCCACCAGGACATCTCCCTCCTGCTCAGCCTCTGGCTGCGGTCGCACGCTCCGGCCGGGCTGCGGGTCGCCCAGGCCATCGGAGTCGGGCTCAGCCCCAACACCAGCCGGCAACCGGACGTCCTGCTCCACCACGCCGGGCTGCCGAGCGACTGGTCCCTCCTGCGGCCGGCGGACGTCGTCCTGGCCGTCGAGATCGTCTCCCCCGGCACCCGCCGGGTCGACCGGTTCGCCAAGCCGGGCGAGTACGCCGCCGCGGGAATCCCGTTCTACTGGCGGATCGAGCAGGATCCGGTGCACCTCTACGCGTACCGCCTCGGTGACCGGATCGGCCCGGGCGGCGAGCGGCAGTACGAGCTGGTCGACGACAGCAGCGAGGTGATCGAGCTGTCCGAGCCCTTCGCGATCAAGCTGCCGATCGCGGAGATCCGGCCCTGACGACGCCGTTACTCGGTACCGGCCGCGGGTAACCGGCCGGCATGGCCGAGAAGGAGTTCCGCGCCGGCGACCACGTCTCCTGGGCCAGCCACAGCGGCCGGGCGTACGGGGTGGTCAAGGAGAAGCTGACCGAGCGCACCCACGTACGCGGGCACACGGTGAACGCCTCGCCGGAGCAGCCGCAGTACCGGATCACCAACGACGACTCGGGCCGCGACGTCGCCCACCGCCCGGAGGTGCTGCGCCATGAGTCGCGCTGAGGACCCGCAGCAGACGTACCGGGAGTTCACCGACGCGGTGAACATGAAGCCCGGTGAGCTGACCCGCTGGCTGGAGACCGAGGAGTCCAAGCACGTCGGCTGGCACAAGAAGGGCACGCAGGGCGGCGAGTCGGTCGGGCACGACTCCGGCCGGCGCATCGTCGACCTGCTGCGCCGCAAGCGCGCCGACCTCACCGCCGCCGACTACAAGCACATGCGCAAGGTGATCGGGTACGTCCACCGCCACCTGGCCCAGCGCCCCTCCGGGGACGTCCGCGACACGAGGTGGCGCTGGTCGCTGATGAACTGGGGTCACGACCCGCTCAAGAGCTGACCCGGCCGGTCGTTCGCCGCGCGTTGGTACCGTGCCGGCGATGACGACAGACGTCTCGACCGCCGGCCGTCATCTCCGCGCCGGACGGGTGGTCCTCCTGGCCGGCCTCGGGCTCGTCGCCGTCGCCGCGATCGTCCTGGTGGCGACCGGGAACACCGGTGTCCGGTACAGCGCCGACCACGACGGCACCGTACCGATGTGGAGCCGCTGGATCCCGGCGCTGGCCGGAATCGCGCTGATCCGCCTGATCCCGCCCGCGCCCGACCCGAGGTGGCCGGACCCGGTGGCGCCGTACCGCGAGGCGGTGCCGCTGCTGCTGGCCGGGATCGCGTTCGCCGCCGTCATGCCGCTGCTCGGCGGCGAACCCGCGTACACGATGTTGAAGCTCGCGCTGCTGCTCGGCGTACCCCTCGTGGTGTTCCTGGCCGCGCGCCGCCGGCCGCCACGGTGGTCGCCGGGCCCGGCCCCGGCGGACGCCGCCCACCGGTGGGGTCCGGCGCTGCCGGTGGCGGTGTGGCTGGCGCTCAGCTACGCGACGCCGCTGGCCGTGCCGGCCAGCGACTGGGGGCGGACGGTCACGCCGGTCGAGCTGGTCGTGACGCTGCTGGTGGCCTTCGCGGTGAACGCGCTGCTGGAGGAGGTCTTCTACCGGCGGTGGCTGCAGACCCGGTGGGAGTCGCTGCTGGGACGCTGGCCGGCGATCGTGCTCGCGTCGCTGGTGTGGGCGGTCTGGCACGTGGCCATCCAGGGCAGCGGGCGGCCCGCCGTCGACCTGGCCACGGTGCTGGTCAACCACGGGGTGCTCGGCCTGTTCCTCGGCTACCTGTGGTCGCGGTACCGCCGGATGTGGCCGCTGCTGGTGGTGCACGGCGCGCTCAACGCGATGCCCACGCTGACCGGCCTCTGACTTGACCCTGCCGCCGGCGGCAGGGTCGGACGATGCCGGCATGGAACACAGCACACCGCGCGTCGTCGTGGTCACCGGCGCGGGAACCGGCATCGGCCGGGCCACCGCACAAGCCTTCGCCACCTGCGGGTACGCCGTCGTCGCCGTCGGCCGGCGCGCCGCGCCGCTGGTGGAGACCGCCGTCGGCCGGCCGGGCGTCACGCCGCTGACCGCCGACGTCACCGCCCCCGACGGGCCCGGCATGATCGTCCGCGAGGCCCTTGCCCGGTACGGCCGCCTGGACGTGCTGGTCAACAACGCGGGCGTGGCGGGCGGTGGTCCGCTGGCCGAACTGGACGAGGACGCCGCCAGGCGGCAGTTGGAGACGAACCTGCTGGGCCCGATCCGGCTGGCGCACGCC
Source organism: Micromonospora sp. HB375 (assembly GCF_017872985.1). Classification (NCBI taxonomy): domain Bacteria; kingdom Bacillati; phylum Actinomycetota; class Actinomycetes; order Micromonosporales; family Micromonosporaceae; genus Micromonospora; species Micromonospora sp. HB375. The sequence goes on from NZ_JAGGJO010000001.1 coordinate 5,026,628, forward strand.
GCTCTGCCGGCGCTCACCGAGGCCCGCGGGGTGATCGTCAACGTCACCACGTCGGTCGGAGCGCGCGCCTGGCCGGGCAGTTCGGTGTACGCGGGCGGCAAGGCCGCGCTGGACTCGCTGACCCGCAGCTGGGCGGTGGAACTGGCGCCACGGGGAATCCGGGTGGTGGCGGTGGCACCCGGCGCGATCGACACCCCGATCGGCGAGCACAGTGGCTTGTCCCCCGAGCGGCGCGCGGCGGTGCGGGACTGGCAGCTCGCGCACACCCCGGCGGGCCGGATCGGCCGCCCGGAGGACGTAGCCTGGGCGATCCTGCGGTTGTGCGAGCCGGAGGCGGACTTCGTCACCGGCGTGGTGCTGCCGGTGGACGGGGGCGCGGTGGTCGCGTGAGAGGACGGTGGCGACGGTGCGGATCGGCGCGGTGGCGAAGGCGACGGGCTGCACGCCGCGTGCCCTGCGGCACTACGAGCGGGAAGGGCTCATCGCCTCGGCCCGGGCGGCGAACGGCTACCGCGAGTACGACGACGCCGTGGTCACCCGGGTCCGCAACATCCGTCACCTGCTCGACGCCGGGCTGACGCTGGACGACGTGCGCGCCTTCCTGCCCTGCCTGGACGGGGACGTGGCGTCGGCCCCGCCGTCACCGGCCGGGCTGCGCATCGGCCGGGAGCGCCTGGCCGTGCTGGACGCCCGGATCGCCGCCCAGGTGGCCGTCCGGGACCGCCTGGCCGCAGCACTCCAGGCCGCAACCCCACCCGCCGCGCCTCCACCATCGCCTCTGCTCTCGCCACCGCCTCGCATGCGGTGATCAAGGAGTTCGTGTGCCCGAACGAGCTCGGGCGTGACCCAAACTCCTTGATCACCGCCTGAGTGGGCGGGGGCGGGTGGGCGGAGGGTCAGTGGTCGGCGCTGTTCCAGTCGCGGCCCTCGCCCACCGACACCTCCAGCGGCACCGACAGCGGGTACGCCTCGCCCATCTGCTTGCGCACCAGCGCCTCCAGCGTCTCCCGCTCGCCCGGCGCGACCTCGAAGACCAGCTCGTCGTGCACCTGCAGCAGCATCCGGGACCGCAGCCCGGCCTCGCGCAGCGCGCTGTCGACGTGCAGCATGGCGACCTTGATGATGTCGGCCGCCGAGCCCTGGATCGGGGCGTTGAGCGCCATCCGCTCGGCCATCTCCCGGCGCTGCCGGTTGTCGCTGACCAGGTCGGGCAGGTAGCGGCGGCGGCCCAGGATGGTGGAGGTGTAGCCGTCCTGGCGGGCCCGGGCCACCACCTCCTGGAGATAGTCGCGGACTCCGCCGAACCCGGCGAAGTAGTTCTCCATCAGCCCGCGCGCCTCCTCGGCGGAGATGCCGAGCTGCTGGGACAGGCCGAACGCGCTGAGGCCGTACGCCAAGCCGTAGTTCATCGCCTTGATCTTGCGGCGCTGGTCGGCGGTGACCTCGCCGACCTCGACGGTGAAGACGGAGGACGCGGTGGCGGCGTGGAAGTCGTGCCCGGAGTTGAACGCCTCGATCAGCGCGTCGTCCGAGGACAGGTGCGCCATGATCCGCATCTCGATCTGGCTGTAGTCGGCGGTGAGCAGGCACTCGTAGCCCTCACCGACGACGAACGCGCGGCGGATCCGCCGCCCCTCCTCGGTGCGGATCGGGATGTTCTGCAGGTTCGGCTCGGTGGAGGACAGCCGCCCGGTCGCCGCCACCGTCTGGTTGAACGTGGTGTGGATCCGGCCGTCGTCGGAGACGGACTTGAGCAGCCCGTCGACTGTCGACTTGAGCTTCGCGACGTCGCGGTGGCGCAGCAGGTGGTGCAGCAGCGGGTGCTCGGTCTGGGCGTAGAGCCACTGGAGCGCGTCCGCGTCGGTGGTGTAGCCGGTCTTGATCCGCTTGGTCTTGGGCAGGCCCAGCTCGGTGAAGAGGATCTCCTGCAACTGCTTCGGCGACCCGAGGTTGAACTCGCGGCCGACCACCTCGTACGCGCTCTGGGCGGCGGCCTTCACCTCGGCGGCGAAGTGCGCCTCCAGCTCGGAGAGGTAGTCGGTGTCGGCGGCGATGCCGGTGCGCTCCATCGCGGCGAGCACCCGCATCAGCGGCAGCTCGACGCCGGCCATCAGCCGGGCCGACTGCTCGCCGTCGCGGGACAGCTCGGCGTCGATCGCGTCGGCCAGGTCGAGCGTGGCGCGGGCCTGGAGCATGAGGTTCTGCTCGGCCGCGCCCTCGTCGCCGAACCCGTCGAGCGTGAGCTGACCGGTCTCCGGCGCGTCGACGCGCAGCTCCCGGTGCAGGTAGCGCAGCGCCAGGTCGGTCAGGTCGTACGAGCGCTGGTCGGGGCGGGCCAGGTAGGCGGCGATCTGGGTGTCGCGGGCGATGCCCTGCAGCTCCCAGCCGTGCGCGGCGAACGCCAGCACCGCCGGCTTGCTGTCGTGCAGCACCTTCGGGCGGTCGGCGTCGGCCAGCCAGCCGGCCAGCGCGGCCTCGTCGCCGGCGTCCAGCCGGCTCGGGTCGAACCAGGCGCCCGCGCCGGCGGCGGTGGCCAGCGCCATTCCCGTCACGGTGGCGGTGTGGCGGCGGTTCGGGCCGGTGTCGAGCGTGACCGCCAGGCCGACCGGCGCGCCCGCCGGGGCGTGCGTGTCGAGCCAGCCCGCGAGCGAGCCCGGCTCGGTGAGCACCTCGCCGGCCAGCTCGAAGCCCGCGTCGGCCTCCGGCTCGACCGCTTCCAGATACTGGTAGAGCCGGTCGCGCAGGATGCGGAACTGGAGCGTGTCGAAGACCTGATGCACCGCTTCGCGGTCCCAGCCCTGCCAGCGGGCGTCCTCGGGGCGTACCGGCAGCTCCAGGTCGGAGACCAGGCAGTTGATCTCGTAGTTGCGGATCACGTCGGCGAGCCGCTCGCGCAGGCTGTCGCCGGCCTTGCCCTTGATCTCGTCGGCGCGGGCCACCACGCCCTCGACGCCGCCGTACAGGTTGATCCACTTGGCCGCGGTCTTCGGGCCGACGCCGGGCACGCCGGGCAGGTTGTCGCTGGTCTCGCCGACCAGCGCGGCCAGGTCGCGGTAGCGATCAGGGGTGACGCCGTACTTCGCCTCGACCGCGGCCGGGTCCATCCGGGCCAGGTCGGAGACGCCCTTGCGCGGGTAGAGCACCGTGACCCGCTCGCCGACGAGCTGGAACGCGTCCCGGTCGCCGGTGGTGATCAGCACGTCCATGCCCTGGTCGCGAGCCTGGCAGGCGAGCGTGGCGATGACGTCGTCGGCCTCGTAGCCCTCCTTCTCGACCACCGGCACGCGCAGCGCGGCGAGGACCTCCTTGACCAGGCTGACCTGGCCCTTGAAGTCGGTGGGGGTCTCGCTGCGGCCGGCCTTGTACTCGGAGTACTTCTCGGTGCGGAAGGAACGGCGGGACACGTCGAACGCGACCACGATGTGCGTCGGCTGCTCGTCGCGCAGCACGTTGATCAGCATCGAGGTGAAGCCGTAGACGGCGTTCGTCGGCTGCCCCGTGGTGGTGGAGAAGTTCTCCACAGGCAGGGCGAAGAACGCCCGGTATGCCAGGGAATGTCCGTCGACGAGGAGCAGGCGCGGCGTCGTAGCTGTCACGGCTGCGACTCTAGTCCGTACGCCCGACAACTCCGGCCTCCGGTGCGGCGCGCGCCGCACCGGAGGCCGAGGTCAGAGAACCTTGGCCAGGAACGCCTTGGTCCGCTCGTGCTTCGGCGCCGAGATCACCTCGCGCGGGTCCCCCTGCTCGACCACCACGCCGCCGTCCATGAACACGAGGTGGTCGCCCACCTCGCGGGCGAAGCCGATCTCGTGGGTCACCACAATCATCGTCATGCCGTCGCGGGCCAGGTCCTTCATCGTGTCCAGCACCTCGCCCACCAGCTCCGGGTCGAGCGCGCTGGTCGGCTCGTCGAACAGCATCAGCTTCGGCCGCATGGCCAGCGCCCGGGCGATCGCCACCCGCTGCTGCTGGCCGCCGGAGAGCTGACCGGGGTACGCGCCGAGCTTGTCGCCCAGCCCCACCCGGTCCAGCAGCTGCGCGGCGTGCTCCCGGGCCTCCGTCTTCTTGGCCTGGCGCAGCAGCACCGGGGCCTCCATGACGTTCTGCAGCACCGTCATGTGCGGGAACAGGTTGAACCGCTGGAACACCATGCCGATGGCACGGCGCTGCGCGGCCACGTCCCGGTCGCGCATCTCGTACAGCTTGCCGCCGCGCTCCCGGTAGCCGATCAGGTCGCCGTCGACCCAGATGCGGCCGGCGTCGATCTTCTCCAGGTGGTTGATGCAGCGCAGGAACGTCGACTTGCCGGAGCCGGAGGGCCCGAGCAGGCAGCACACCTCGCCGGAGCGGACCTCCAGGTCGATGCCCTTGAGCACCTCCAGCGGCCCGAACGACTTGTGCACCTGCTCGGCCCGGACCATCAGCCCGGACTCGGCGGCCGACGCGGTGGCCTGCGCGGGCACGATCAGCTCGGTCACTTCACCACCCCCGCGCCGCCGCCGGCCTCGGCAGTCATCCCCCGCAGCTTCAGCCGGGCCCGTCCGGTCACGCCGTAGCCCTTGCCGAAGTGGCGTTCCAGGTAGTACTGCCCGACGAGCAGGATGCTGGTCAGGAACAGGTACCACAGGCAGGCCGCGACGTACATCGGGAAGATCTGGAACGTCCGTTTGCCGACCGCGTCGAGCTGGAAGAACAGCTCCACGCTCACCGGCACGTAGAGCAACAGGGACGTGTCCTTGAGCATGGCGATCGTCTCGTTGCCGGTCGGCGGAATGATCACCCGCATCGCCTGCGGCAGCACCACCCGGCGCAGCAACTGGGAACGGCTCAGGCCGAGCGCCTGGGCGGCCTCGGTCTGGCCGGGGTCGACCGACTGGATGCCGGCCCGGACGATCTCCGCCATGTACGCGGCCTCGGAGAGCGCGAGGCCGAGCAGACCGGCCATGAACCCGGTGAGGATGTCACGGGAGGAGAACCCGAACAGCCGCAGTTGCAGGTTGTCGATGCCGAACAGCTGGCCGATCTGGGTGTCGAACGGCACCCCGAACTCGACCCGGCTCCACAGGATGCCGATGTTGCCGAAGACGGCCAGCAGCACCAGCCGGGGCACGGCCCGGAAGAACCAGGTGTAGAGCCACGCCACGCCGCGCAGGATCGGGTTGTCCGACAGCCGCATCACCGCGATCACCACGCCGAGCGTGACACCGATCAGCATCGCGCTGACCGTCATCAGCACGGTGCCGCGCAGCAGGCCCTCGATGATCGGCGGCCGGAACATCTTGTCGACCATGAAGGACCAGTTGAAGGCCTCATTGGTCACCAGCAGGTGGACGAACATCGCGGCCAGGACGGAGAGCACCGCCACCGCGACCCATCGTCCGGGGTGCCGCACGGGCACGGCCTTGATCGGTTCCGGCCGTGCCCGTGCGGTTGTCGCTTCCTCGGTGGTCATGTCGTCACGGGTTGATCGCGGGGTCCGTGATCGCGCCGTCTCCCACCTTCCACTTGTCGAGCACCTGCTTGTAGGAGCCGTCGGCGATCACGGCCTTGGTGGCGTCACGCACCGCCTCGGCCAGCTGCGTCTGCTCCTTGGCCAGCACGTAGCCGTACGGCGCCGCCTCGTACTGCTTGTCCAGCAGCTCCAGGGCGTCGTTGGACTGCGTCACCGCGTACACGCCGACCGGGTAGTCGGCCAGCATCGCGTCGTCCTTGCCGGACACGACGGCGGCGGTGGCGGCGTCCTGGCCCGGGAACTGGTCGACGGTGATGGCCGGCTTACCGGCGTCGGTGCACGCCTTGGAGCGCTTCTGGATGTCCTCGACCTGGACCGTGTCCTTCTGCACCGCGATCTTCTTGCCGCAGGCGTTGTCCAGCGCGACCCCGGCCGGGTTGCCCTTCTTGGTCACCCACTGCGTGCCGACCTGGAAGTAGCTGACCATGTTGGCCTGGCCCTTGCGCTCGTCGTTGATGGTGAACGACGAGACGCCCGCCTCGTACTTGCCCGAGTTGACGCCGTTGATGATGTCGCCGAACGGCGCCGAGACGAACTCCGCCTTGAGGCCCAGCTTGGCCGCCACCGCGGTGAACAGTTCGACGTCGAAGCCGATCACGGTCTTACCGTCCGTGTCCAGGAACTCCGCCGGGGCGTAGGTGGAGTCGGTGCCCACCACGATCTTGCCGTCCGACTTGATCGCGTCCGGGACCTTCGCGGCCAGCGCGGCGTCGACCGACGACGAGACGCTGGGGCCGCCACCGGGCTGCTCGGTGCTCTCCTCCTCGCCGCACGCGGCGAGGGAGAGCAGCAGGACGGCCGCACCGGCGACGCCGAGCGCCGCCCGCCGTCCGGGGTTGGGGTGGAACATGGCTGTACTCCTTATTGCGAGGGGTCGGTCGGTCAGGCCACGCCGAGGTAGGCCTCTTTGACCGAGGGGTCGTGCAGCAGGTCCGCGCCGGTGCCGCTCTTGACGATCCGGCCGGTCTCCAGCACGTACGCCCGGTGGGCGCGCGCCAGCGCCTGCTGGGCGTTCTGCTCCACCAGCAGGATCGTGGTGCCCTGCTGGTTGATCTCCGTGATGATCGTGAAGATCTGCTGGATCAGCATCGGCGCGAGGCCCATCGACGGCTCGTCGAGCAGCAGCAGCTTCGGCCGGCTCATCAGCGCCCGGCCGACCGCGAGCATCTGCTGCTCACCGCCGGAGAGCGTGCCGCCGGCCTGCTTGCGCCGCTCGGCCAGCCGCGGGAACAGGTCCAGCACCCGGGCCAGGTCCTGCGCGATGCCGGCCTTGTCGCGCCGGGTGTACGCGCCCATGTCGAGGTTCTCCAGCACCGTCATGCCGGGGAAGATGCCCCGGCCCTCGGGCGCCTGGCACAGCCCGCGCCGGACCCGCAGGTCGGCGCGGAGCTTGGTGATGTCCTCACCGGCGAACTTGATCGTGCCGGAGGCGACCGGCCGGATGCCGGAGATCGCCCGCATGGTAGTGGACTTGCCGGCGCCGTTCGCGCCGATCAGCGCGACGATCTCCCCCTCGTCCACGGTCAGGCTGATGCCGTGCAGCGCCTGGATCCGCCCGTAGAGCAGGCTCACGTCCTCGATCTCAAGCAGCATCGTCCGGCACCCCCAGGTACGCCGCGACCACCTTCGGGTTGTCCCGCACCTCGGCGGGCAGCCCTTCGGCGATCTTCTTTCCGAACTCCAGGACCACGATCCGATCGGTCACGCCCATCACCAGGCGCATGTCGTGCTCGATCAGCAGCACCGTCACGCCCTGGTCCCGGATCTGCCGGATGAGCTGCAGCAGCTCCTCCTTCTCCGCCGGGTTGAAGCCGGCGGCCGGCTCGTCCAGGCAGAGCAGCTTCGGGTCGGTGGCCAGCGCGCGGGCGATCTCCAGCCGGCGCTGCTCGCCGTAGGACAGGTTGCGGGCGAACTCGTGCATCCGGTTGCTGATGCCGACGAACTCCAGCAGGCGCTCGGCCTTCTCCCGGCCCTCGCGCTCCTCCTTCCAGTGCCGCGGCAGGCGCAGCAGGGCGGCGATCACGCTGGTCTTGTGGTGCGCGTCCGCGCCGACCTGGACGTTCTCCAGCGCGGTCATCTCCGGGAAGAGACGGATGTTCTGGAACGTACGGGCCATGCCCATCCGGGTGATCTGGTGGCGCTTCTTGCCACTGATCTTCTGGCCCAGGAACCGGATCTGCCCCTCGGTGGGCTGGTAGATACCGGTCATCGCGTTGAAGCAGGTGGTCTTGCCGGCGCCGTTCGGTCCGATCAGACCGAGGATCTCCCCCTTGTAGAGGGTGAAGTCCACGTCGTTGAGGGCCACCACACCGCCGAAGCGCAGCGTGACGTGGTCGACCTCCAGCAACGGCTCCCGCTTGTCGACCGTCTCGACGGCGGGGGCCGCCGCCTGGGCCGGAACTGCCGGGGTCTGCTCGGTGTCACTCACCGACGATCACCTCCTTGCGGCGGTCCTTGAACTCCGCCGCTCGTCGCCGGTTCGGGATCAGGCCCTGCGGCCGGAAGATCATCATCACCACGAGCACCAGACCGAAGAAGAGGAACCGGTACTCGTACAGCTCGATGCCGAACAGCTCGATGCCGCGGAACCGCTCGATCATGTACGCGACCAGGCCGCCGCCGACGATCGCGCCGACGATGTTGCCCGAGCCGCCGAAGATGACGGCGGCCAGGATGATGATCGAGTTGAGCAGCTCGAAGTTCTGCGAGTTGACGAAGTTCTGCTTACCGGCGAACAACGCGCCGGCCAGACCGGCGATGGCCGCGCCGGAGGCGAACGCCCACAGCTTGAACTTGAACGTCGGCACACCCATGAGCTGGGCCGCGTCCTCGTCCTCACGGATCGAGATCCAGGCCCGGCCGACCCGGCTGTGGGTCAGGTTCCGCACCCCGATCACCACCAGGATGATCAGCGTGAGCACCAGCCAGTAGTACGGGCGGGCGTCGAGCACGCCGAACCACGGCCGGCCGTCGGCGTACTGGCCGGGCGGGTGCGGAATCTGGTTGAAGCCGCGCTGTCCCTTGAGGAACTCGGAGCTGACCGCAGCGATCCGGATCATCTCGGCGAAGCCGAGCGTCACCAGCGCCAGGTAGTCGCCGCGCAGACGCAGCGTCGGCGTGCCGAGCATGACGCCGGAGACCATGGTCAGGCCGATCGCGATCGGCACCACCGCCAGCCACGGCCACAGCGTCTTGAGGTCACTGCTCGGCGAGGTCAGCACCGCCACCGTGTACGCGCCGACGGCGAAGAAGCCGAAGTAGCCGAGGTCGAGCAGACCGGCGAAGCCGACCACGATGTTGAGGCCGACCGCCAGCAGCACGTAGATCGAGACCGTGAACATCACCTGGGTGAAGTTCGCGCCGGGCGTCGGGATCGGCCCGAGGTACTGGTAGAACTCCTTGTTCGGCAGCGCGTAGAAGAACGCGATGACCGCGACCAGCAGCACCCAGCGGACCCAGCGCGGCGCGTGGTGCCAGCGCTCCGAGATCGCGTGCCGGCCCTGCCGCAGCTTGTCCGCCGCCGTCTCCCGCCGCTCCGGCGGGTCGATGGTGGTCGTCATGCGCGTGCCCTCCCCAGTGATTCGCCGAGCAGACCGGTCGGCCGGAACATCAGCAGCACGACCAGCACCGCGAACGCGGCGAAGTCCTTCCACTGACTGCCGAACAGGCCCGCGGCGTAGTTCTCCACGACGCCGAGCAGCAACCCGCCGACGAGCGCGCCGCGCAGGTTGCCGATACCGCCGAGCACCGCGGCGGTGAACGCCTTGAGGCCCAGCAGGAAGCCGACGCTGTAGGTGAGCGTCTGGATCCGCACGTCGTAGAGCAGGCCCGCGACGCCGGCCATGGTGCCACCGGCGATGAAGACCATCAGGATGATGCGGTCCTTGTTGACGCCCATCAGCGCCGCCGTGTTGGCGTCCTGGGCCACCGCCCGGATGCCGCGGCCGGTACGGCTGCGGTTGATGAACTGGTCCAGCGCGAACATCATCACCAGCGCGGAACCGATCGTGAGCAGCTGCACCGCGTCGATCGGCACCCCGGCGATGTGGAACAGCGGCTCCGAGCTGACCAGGATCGGCGCGCCCTCCGGCCGACGCCGGGTGTAGACGCCGAACGCCTCGGAGATGGCGATCGAGGCGCCGATGGCGGTGATGAGGAACGCCAGCGGCGGCGCGTTGCGCTTGCGCAGCGGCCGGTACGCCACCCGTTCGATCACCGTCGCGGTGCCCGCCGAGGCGATGGCCGCCACGATCATCGCCACCAGCAGGTAGAACAGGATCGAGCCGAGGCCGCTGACCTGCGAGTTCTGGTCGAGTCCGAATCCGTTCCAGGTCCAGATCGCGGCGAACGCGCCGGCGATGAAGACCTCGGAGTGGGCGAAGTTGATGAGCCTGAGCACGCCGTACACAAGCGTGTAGCCGAGCGCGACCAGGGCGTAGATGGCGCCCTGCGTCAAGCCGGTCGTGGTGAGTTCCCCGAAGTTGGAGAACAATCCGTCGAAGTCCAAGGGAGGGACGCTCCGTCGCTCAAGAGAAAAAGAGGGTGCGGCCGGGAGCCAGCTCCCGGCCGCACCCGCGATCACTACTCAATCGCCAGTCCAGCGATCGAACGATCAGGACTTGGGGATCTCCTGGTCCGGGACGACCTTGCCGCCCTGCACCTTGAACGCCCAGACCTTGACCTGCGCCGGGTCGAGCTCGCCGCCCTCGACGAACTTGTAGCTGGCGGCAACGCCCTCGCCGCTGTAGCCCTTCACGAACTCCAGCAGGTCGGCGCGGCTGCTCTTGCCGGCCTTGATGCCCGCCAGCAGGATGTTCGCCGCGTCGTAGGCGGTGTCGCTGTAGGTGCCCGGGTCGGTGCCGTTGAGCGCCTTGAAGTCGGCGGCGAAGGTGCCGCGCGCCTCGGTGGACGGAGCGCAGGGGCAGGTGAGGATGGTGCCCTCGGCGGCGGCCGCACCGGCGGAGGTGATGTACGCGCCGTCGTTCACGCCGTCACCGGCGACCAGCGGAGCGGTGACCCCGGCAGCGGTGAGCTGCTTACGGATCAGGCCGGCCTCCTGGTAGTAACCGCCGTAGAAGACCGCCTTCACGTTGGCGGCCTTGACCTTGGTGACCACACCGGAGAACTCGACCTGCTTGCCCTCGCCCTGGACCTTGTCGCTGCCCACGACCGAGGCGCCGAGAACCTTCTTGACCTCGTCGGCCAGGCCGGCGCCGTACGCGGACTGGTCGTCGATGACGTAGACCCGGTCGGCCTTCATCACGTTCTTGATGTAGTTACCGGCGGCGGGGCCCTGGCTCAGGTCGTTGCCGACCGCGCGGAAGAACGTCTTCCAGCCCTGCTCGGCGAGGCTGGGACGGGTCGCGGAGGGGGTGATGGTGACCAGACCGGCCTCGTTGAACAGCGGACCGGCGGCCTCGGACTCGCCCGAGTAGGCCGGACCCACGACACCCAGGATCTTGGTGTCGTCGATCGCCTTCTGGGCCAGACCCGGCGCCTGGTCCGGGCTGCCCTGCGAGTCGAGCTCGGCGAGCTCCACCTTGCAGTCCGGGTTCTCCTTGTTGTACTTGTCGACGGCCAGCTTGACGCCGTTCTTCTCGTTGATGCCCAGCGCGGCCGAGCTACCGGTCAGCGCGCCGAAGAAAGCGATCTTGCTCCCGCAGGCGCTGCCCCCGGAACCCTCATCGTCGCTGCCGCTGGAACAAGCGGTGCCACCGGCGACGAGCGCCAGCATGGCGACCCCGCCGATCACGCGTGCGAGCTTCTGCCTCAAGGCCCGAACCCTCCTCCGTCCATGATCCGAACCACCCGCCGCTGATTGGCCCTTGCGGGGTGGACGAACCAAGACCGTCGTCGCCGGTCTGGGCCGGGACGTTATCCCACCGGAAGCGGTGGCGTAAGACCTGGAAAGCGGGGTTGACCGAACCGTTACACGCGGTGGCGGATTCAAGCCGATCGCCGTAAGAACCGTAGGCGGGGAAAGGCTTTCACCAACTATTCCTCGGTAACGGGCCCATCGGCGATCACCCGCTACCGATCGATGGCCGGCAACGCCCCCCACCAGGCACGGGACGTTTTCCCATCGTCGGCGACCACGAACAGCCCGTCGTCGCCGACGGCCACCGCCAGCGCCGCGTCGCCACCGTCCGGCACCGGCACCGGAGTGATCACCGGAAGCCACGACGCGCCGCCGTCACGCGACATCCAGAGCCGTCGCTGAGCCCCGTCACCGGTCACCGCGACGAGCCGCCGACCCGCCGCCGCGAGCGCGTCCACCGACGACACCCCGGGACCCGCCGTACCGAACCCGCCGACCCGCCGCCACCCCTGCGCCGCACCCGCCGAACCGGCCGACGGCGAGCCGCAGTCGTCGCACCCGCGCCACACCGCGAACCGGTCACCCACCGGCCCGAGGACCACCGGCCCGCCGTCGGCCGGCACCACCGGCCCGCCGTCGGCCGGCACCACCCGCTCCGCCGCCCCGGCGGCGCCCGCCGGCACCGGCAACGCCGCGCGCCGCCACACCCGGCCGTCGGCCGAGGACCACGCGAGCGGAACCCGGGCCGTACCGCCGGGCGGCAGCAACGACCCCACCACCAGCCAACCCGAGCCCACCGCCGCCACGTCGTACGCCGCCGTCCGGCCCCGGCCGTCACCGGCCAGCTCCGCCACGCCCTCACGCAGTACGAACCCCTCGGCGTCCGGCGACGCCCACACCGACGCGCCGTCCGCGCGCGACCCGGCGACCAACCACCCACCCGGCCCGGCCGCCAGCCGCGACGCGCTCACCGCGCGCGGGCCACCGAACAACTCGAACGCCGCCGGCACCTCCCGCACCGGCCCACCCGGACGCCAGACCCACGTCCCGGTACGCGGATTGCCGTGCACACCACCGGTCTTCGCACCCAGCGCCGCCATCCCGTCGTCGCGGCACGCGACCGCGTAGAGCACGTGCTGACGGCCGTAGAACGTCTGCCCGCGTACCGGGATCGGCGACCAGGTCACGCCGTCCGATGAGGACCACACCGCCGGCCGGGTCTCCCCCGCCGCGTCGACCAGCCCACCCACCACGTACCAGCGGCCGGCACAGCGCGCGGCATCGCGGGGCACCGGGCGACCTGCGGCGCCGGCGGGAAGGGCCAGCTCCACGGCCCGCCACTCCGGACGCACCGGCGCCGGCACGGGCAGCGGCCGCGGGGTGGCGTGACAGGCCGCCACGAGCGACGCGGCAGCGGTCACGGCGGCGAGCGCCGGCCGGACGCGCACGGAAGGCATGGACCCGATCCTATCGATCGGGCACCTTCCGGCAGGTCAGGAAGCCGGCTGCTCCACCTCGCCGCCGGCGGTCTCGGCGAGGATCCGCTCGGCGACCTCCTTCATGGTCATCCGGTGGTCCATCGCGGTGCGCTGGATCCACTTGAAGGCCTGCGGCTCGGTCATGCCGTACGTGGTCATCAGCGCGCCCTTGGCGCGCTCCACGGTCTTGCGGATCTCCAGCCGGTCGGTGAGGCCGGCGACCTCCGACTCCAGCGCGGCGATCTCCGAGTAGCGGGACAGCGCGATCTCGACCGCCGGCACCAGGTCGCTCTTCTGGAACGGCTTGACCAGGTACGCCATCGCGCCGGCCGCCCGCGCCCGCTCCACCAGGTCACGCTGGCTGAACGCGGTCAGGATGATCACCGGGGCGATGCGCGCGCCGGCGATCCGCTCGGCGGCGGCCAGCCCGTCCATGATCGGCATCTTGATGTCGAGGATGACCAGATCCGGCTTGAGCTGCTCGGCGAGCTTGACGGCGGTCTCGCCGTCGCCGGCCTCGCCGACCACCTCGTAGCCCTCTTCGACGAGCATCTCGGCCAGGTCCAGCCGGATGAGCGCCTCGTCCTCGGCGATCAGAACGCGCTTGCGCTCGGCGTCCGCCTGCATCTCGCCCACGAGCCACTCCCACCGGTTCGAGCCCGACACCCGCCCTGCCGGGTGTCGCCGCCCCTAGCGTAGTAGGTAACCTATGGCACGACGCGAGAGCGTCGCGCGAGCCTGTCCCCGTATTCCAACCGGTAGAGAAACGGAGCTCAAACCTCCGACAGTGTGGGTTCGAATCCCACCGGGGACACCGAAACTGTCGTACGCGCGTTCGAAGATGTCCGCGTGCATCCACCCGAGATACGCGCGCGAGCACGTCAGGCCTTCCTGTCCGGGGCCACCGTCGCGGAGGCGGCCCGCGCAGTGGGCCTCAACTACCGAACCGTCTGGCACTGGTGCAGGGATCGGCCGGAGTCGAGGCAGCACGGCACCGCGCTGCGGTGTTTCCGCTGCCGCGAGGGTGTCCGCGTTCCGACAGATCCGGCGGCCTATGCCTATCTCCTCGGGCTCTACCTGGGCGACGGGCATCTCGTGACCAGGGCGCGGGTGCCGGTGCTCCGGATCTCCTGCAGTGACAGTTGGCCCGGGCTGATCGAGGCTTGCGACGACGTCATGCGGCGGGTCCTGGCGGCGAAGGTCCAGCGCGTCCAACATCCGGGCTGCGTCAGCGTGCAGAGCTACGGCAAGCACTGGCCGTGCCTGTTCCCACAGCACGGACCCGGCAAGAAGCACCAACGCCCGATCGTCCTGGCGGACTGGCAGCGCCCCATCGTCGAGGCTCAGGCGGGCGACTTCCTGCGCGGCCTCTTCCACTCCGACGGGTGCCGCTTCGCCAACCGCGTCGTCGTCCGGGAAAAGGAGTACGTCTATCCCCGTTACATGTTCCACAACGAGTCGGCCGACATCATGGGCCTGTGCCAGCAGGCCCTCGACCGGCTCGGCATCGCCTGGCGGATGAACCGCCCCAACTCCCTGTCGGTGGCCCGCCGGGAGGCGGTCGCCGCCCTCGACCAGCACGTCGGCCCCAAGTCGTGACCGGCCCGCGCCGCCGACCCGGCCGACCGGCAGGCGTCAGATCCGCGCCAGCGCCCGCGCGAGGTCCGCCCGCAGGTCCTCCGGGTCCTCCAGGCCGACCGAGACGCGCAGCAGCCCGCCGCAGGGCTTCGCGTCACCCTCGACCGGCCGGTGGGTGAGCGAGGCCGGGTGCTGGATCAGCGTGTCGACGCCGCCGAGCGACACCGCGTGGGTGATCAGTTCGCAGGCGCCGGCGACCTCGGCCGCGGCGGGCGCGCCACCGCGTACCTCGAAGGCGAGCAGGCTGCCGGTGCCGGACATCTGCCGGCCGACCAGCCCGGCCGGGTCGTGCAGGGACGGGTGGTGGACGCGCTCGACGGCGGGGTGCCCGGCGAGCCAGGCGGCGAGCTTCTCGGCACCGGCCTGCTGGGCGCGGACGCGCAGCGGGAGGGTCTGGATGCCGCGGTGCAGCAGGTACGCGCCGAGCGGGTGCAGGACGGCGCCGGTGACGGCGCGGACCTGGCGCAGCCGGGCGGCCCACTCGGGGGCGCAGGCGATCACGCCGGCGAGGACGTCGCCGTGGCCGCCGATGCTCTTGGTGGCGCTGTGCAGCACGAGCGCGGCGCCGTGGCGGGCGGGCTGCTGGAGCACCGGGGTGGCGACGGTGTTGTCGACGAGCAGCGGGACGTCACCGGCGGCGTCGGCGAGTGCGGCGATGTCGACCAGGTCGAGGCTGGGGTTCGCCGGGGTCTCGACCACGACCAGGGCGGTGTCGGGGCGGATCGCGGCGGCAACGTCGGCGGGGGTGGCCCAGGTGACCTCGGTGCCGAGCAGGCCGGTGGCGAGGACGTGGTCGGTGCCGCCGTAGAGGGGGCGGACGGCGACGATGTGGCGGTTGCCGTCGCGGGTGGCGGCGAGCAGGGCGGCGGTGAGCGCGGCCATGCCGCTGGCGAAGGCGACGGCCTCGGCGGTGCCTTCGAGCTGGGCGAGCGCGGTCTCGAACCGGGCCACCGTGGGGTTCCAGAGGCGCTGGTAGACGGCGCTGCCGCCGGCCGGGAGGGTGCCACCGGTGGCGAGCGTCTCGTAGTCGTCACCGCCGCCGGCCACCGAGGGCAGCGGGTTGGTGGTGGACAGGTCGATCGGCGGGACGTGGACGCCGAGCCCGGCGAGGTCGGCGCGCCCGGCGTGTACGGCTGCGGTGTCCACGGAAGTCATGCCGGAAGCGTCGAACATGACGATGACTAGAGGCAATAGCGGCGAAGAAGATTCTGGAAATCACGCTTTCGCCCAGCGGCGATTCGGTGAAGGATGGTCACATGCCTGCCGCACCGAATGATGTACGGCCGTTCGCCGGCCTGGACGACGTCGACCGCGCGATCCTCACCGAACTGGCGGCCGACGGCCGGCTGCCGAACAACGCGCTGGCCGAGCGGGTCGGGGTGGCGCCGTCGACGTGCCTGACGCGTACCCGGGCGCTGCGCGAGTGCGGGGCGATCCGCGGGTTCCACGCCGAGGTGGACCCGGCGGCGGTGGGGCTGCCGTTGCAGGCGCTGGTGTCGGTGCGGTTGACGGCGCACGAGCGGGCCGCCGTGGACGCGTTCCGGGCCCGGTCGGTGCGGCTACCAGGGGTGGTGTCGGTGTTCCACGTGGCCGGCGCGGAGGACTACGTGCTGCACGTGCGGGCCGCCTCCGGTGACGCGCTGCGGGACTTCGTCCTCGATCACCTGGCTGTCGATCCGGCGGTGCAGCACACCCAGACCAGCCTGATCTTCGAGCAGGCCCGGGGTATGGGGTAGCGCACCCGGCGGAACAATTCCGGCACGTGACCTGTTGCACCACGCTGTGATCGACGTACCCATGTCTGTTCTTGATCTTGCCCCGGTGGCGGCGACCGGCAACGCCGGTGAGGCGCTGCGGTACACCACGGAGCTGGCCCGCCGCGCCGAGGAACTGGGCTACCGCCGGTTCTGGGTGGCCGAGCACCACAACATGCCCGCGATCGCGAGTTCCGCGCCGGCGGTGCTGCTCGCGCACCTGGCGGCGAACACCAGCACCATCCGGCTCGGCTCCGGCGGGGTGATGCTGCCTAACCACGCGCCGCTGGTGGTGGCCGAGCAGTTCGGCACCCTGGAGGCCCTGCACCCGGGCCGGATCGACCTGGGCATCGGCCGGGCGCCCGGCACCGACCAGGTGACCGCGCTGGCGCTGCGCCGCACCATGGAGGGCCTGTCCGCGGAGCACTTCCCGCGTGAGCTGGCCGACCTGATGAACTACTTCTCCGGCGCCGAGCCGGGCCCGATCACCGCGACGCCGGGCCGCGGCCAGTCGCCGCAGGTGTGGCTGCTCGGGTCGAGCGGGTTCAGCGCGCAGCTGGCCGGCCTGCTCGGGCTGCCGTTCTCGTTCGCGCACCACTTCAGCTCGCAGAACACGATCCCGGCGTTGCAGCTCTACCGGCAGAACTTCCGGCCGTCGCAGTGGCTGGACCGGCCGTACGCGATGGTGGCGGTCAACGCGGTCTGCGCGGAGACCGACGAGCGGGCCGAGTGGCTGGCCGGGCCGGCCGGGCTGTCGTTCCTGAAGCTGCGCTCGGGGCGCCCGGAGCCGCTGGTCACGCCGGAGGAGGCGGCGGCGTACCCGTACTCGGAGTTCGAGCGGGAGTTCGTCGCCCAGCGCCGCGACGGCCAGGCGACCGGCTCGCCGGAGACGGTGGCCCGGCAGCTCGGGGAGCTGCTGGAGCGCACCGGCGCGGACGAGCTGATGCTCACCACGATGGTGTACGACGTGGCGGACCGGGTCCGCTCGTTCGAGCTGATCGCCGAGAAGGTGGCGGGCGGGCTGCGCCGGGAGGGCTGAAACACGCTCTTCATAGCCACGTCACCGCAGCGTCGCGCGGGACGCATAACTTTGTCCCCGGTGGTGGTACGGCATTCCCGGTCGGGACGGGTCGGGAATGCTGCGGTGTGGTGCACCGGGTCGCCGGCGGAGCGGATTCCGCGGCCGGCGACCCGGTGCCTGTCGTTTCAGCGCAGGTAGATGTTCGGCGCGGCCGGGGTGCTCATGCCGTCGCCAAGGTAGAAGCCCGGGTGCGGCGGCTGGTTGTAGGCGGTGTTCTGCCAGGCCACCGCCACCCGGTACTGCGGGTCGTGCATCAGCGTCGGCAGCCGCAGGCCGGTGGTGACCGGCGTGCTGTAGATCCGGAGCGCGGTGCTGTCGGAGGTGCGCCAGACGACCTCCTCCCGCCAGTCGCCGAGCAGATCCGCCGAGAGCGCCGGGGTGGACTTGGTGCCGTTGTTCGAGGCGACGCCGCTGCCGGTGAGCAGCCGGGTCTCCCCGCCGGTGCCGTACTTGTCGATCTTCGTGGCGTCGAGCAGCTCCCGGACCGGGTCGCCGTCCCACCAGATCAGGAAGTTCGCCGACGACGGCTTGCGCCCGACGTTCTGGCCCCGGGTGTTGAGCAGCCCGTCGACGGCCGACGACCAGGACTCCGCGCCCGGGCTGCCGGCCCAGACGTCGCCGGAGACGCCGCGGCCGTTGTCGCCGTTCGGCGCGGTCTGCCAGATGATCTGCCCGGTACGCGCGTCGGCCATCCAGGAGCTGGGCTTGCTGCCGTCCTCGTCGACCTTGAACACCTCCAGGCCGGCGCGGGACGGGTCGAGGTCGCCGACGTGCAGCGCGTCGCCGTGGCCGTTGCCGGTGGAGTACAGCAGCCGGCCGTTGTCGTCGATGGTGGCGGCGCCGTACACGATCTCCTGACGGCCGTCGTTGTCGACGTCGGCCACGGAGAGCTGGTGGTTGCCCTGGCCGGCGGCGGCGCCGTTGCCGGAGGCGTTCGAGTCGAACGTCCAGCGCTTGCGCAGCGTGCCGTCGCGGAAGTCCCAGGCGGCGACGACGGCCCGGGTGTAGTAGCCACGCGCCATGATCAGCGAGGGGCGCTGCCCGTCCAGGTA
Organism: Micromonospora sp. HB375; assembly: GCF_017872985.1. NCBI lineage: Bacteria > Bacillati > Actinomycetota > Actinomycetes > Micromonosporales > Micromonosporaceae > Micromonospora > Micromonospora sp. HB375. The sequence goes on from NZ_JAGGJO010000001.1 coordinate 5,044,961, forward strand.
CGCGGTGCCGGCGAGGAACCTGTCGACCCGGTTGCCGTACGAGTCGCCCCAGGACGAGACGGTGCCGCGCGGCGGGTCGTAGTCGACTGTGGACAGGGCCGCGCCGGTGCGGCCGTCGAACATGGTCAGGTACTCCGGGCCGGCGAGCACGTAACCGCTGGAGTTGCGGTGGTCGGCCGAGCCGTTGCCGATCACCTGACCGGTGCCGGAGCGGGTGCCGTCGGCGGTCTTCATGGCCACCTCGGCGTCTCCGTCGCCGTCGTAGTCGTACACCTGGAACTGGGTGTAGTGGGCGCCGGCGCGGATGTTGCGGCCCAGGTCGACGCGCCACAGCCGGGTGCCGGTGAGCGTGTACGCGTCGACGTAGACGTTGCCGGTGTAGCCGGACTGCGAGTTGTCCTTGGCGTTCGACGGGTCCCACTTGAGCACGAACTCGTAGCGGCCGTCGCCGTCGAGGTCACCGACGCTCGCGTCGTTCGCCGAGTAGCCGTACCCCTCCCCGGCCGGGGTGGTGCCGCCGGGCGGCGGCTGGATCGGCACGTCCAGGTAGCCGTTGGCGAACTGGAGCGCCGGGGCCGACGCCGCCTGCTCGGCGCCGTTCACCACGGCCCGCACGGTGTACGCGGACCCGGCCGCCGCGCCGCTGTCCAGGTACGTGGTGGCGCCGGTGATCGGGCTGGCGTTGGCCTTGGTGCCACCTCGGTAGAGGTTGAACGCCACACCGGTGGTCTCGGTGCCGAGCAGCCGCCAGGAGACGAGGTTGCCGCTGCCGGAGCGGACGCTGACCAGCCCTCGGTCGAGCTTCTCCATCTGCTTCGCCCCGGCCGGCGGGTCGGTGGGCGGGGGCGTGGTTGGTGGCGGTGTGCTGGGCGGAGGTGTGGTGGGTGGCGGTGTGGTGGGTGGCGGCGTGGTGGGCGGAGGCGGCGTCGACGGCGGCGCGCTGGTGGACGGCGCGCCGGTGCAGGCGGTGCCGTTGAGCGTGAACGCGGCCGGCACCGGGTTCGACGCGTTGTTCCACGAGCCGTTGAAGCCGAAGTTCGCGGTGCCGCCGGTGCCGATGGCCGCGTTGTAGCCGGCGTCGCGGGCGCTCACCTGCGCGCCGGACTGGCTGACCGTCGCGTTCCACGCCTGGACGACCTGCTGGCCGGCGGCGAAGCTCCAGCCGAGGGTCCAGCCGTTGACCGGGTCGCCGAGGTTGGTCACTGTCACGTCGGCGCCGAATCCGCCGCTCCACTGGTTGGTGATCCGGTAGTCGACCCGGCAGCCGGCGGCCGCCGCCGCGGCGGTCATCGTGGTGAGCGCGCCGGCCGACAGGGTGAGCGCCGAGGCCGCGGCGAGCAGCGCGAGCCGGCGGCGTGGGGTGGTGAGGTGCACGGAGATGCCTTTCGCGGAGGTCAGGCACGCGACGACGCCGGCCTGCCCGGACCGGCGGATACGTGCCCTGACGCGACGGGCGACGTCAACGCATCGACGTCGATGATTCGGCTCCGCGCTCCGTCAGCCTAGGTCACCGCCGGACACCCCCACAAGCGCGGCGGCGTGCGCGGGGCGGGCAGCGCGGCGGCGCGGCGTGGGCGTGGCAGCGCGGGCGGGGCGGGGCGGCGCGGCGGTGCGGGCGGGGCGGCGGGGCGGCGGGGCGGCGGGGCGAGGCGGCGCGGGGCCGGGCGGGGCGGCGAAACGGCGCGGTGGAGTGGCGGCGCAGGAGCGCGGCGGCCAACAGCCGACGCCGACGCCGACGAGATGCCTGAAAGCCGATATACCTCAGAGTCATGATTATGACTCTGAGGTATATCGGTCAGCAGGACATGTCTCTACGGCGCGCGACACGCCGAGACAGAGCACTCCTGGGCGATGGCGCGGCCCGGGAACGCGAGCGGCTCAGCCCTCGACGGCGGCGGCGAGCTTCCGCGACTCCGCGGCCTCGGCAGGCTCGGAGGTCTCGGCGGTGACCACCGGCTCCGGGACTTGCCCCGACTTCGCGGCCTCTGCCGACCCGACGGATTCCCCCGGCCGAGCGGGCTCCCCCGCCTCCGCGGGCGACGCGGAGACGGGCGCGGCCTCGACCGGCGGCGCGGAGGCCGGCGGCGCGGAGGCCGGGGACGCGGAGGCCAGCGCCGCTTCGACGGTGGCGCGGGCGCGGCGGGTGCGGCGCAGCGCCCGCACCGCCAGGACAATGGCGACCACCCAGGCGACACCGAGCAGCGCGTACACCACCACCGGCGCCGAGCCGCTCACGCCGCCGGCGCTGAGCAGCGTGCGGGCGTTGGTCAGCACGATCACGCCGCCGATCACGGCGCCGAGCAGCTGAGCGGGAACGATGCGGACCAGCCAGGCCGCGATCGGGGCGGCGATCAGGCCACCGATCAGGAGCGCCGCCACCGTGGGCAGCAGGAAGCCCTCGGTGCCCAGGCCGATCAGGAAGCCGACGCTCGCCGCGCCGGCCACGACGAACTCGGAGGTGTCGACCGAGCCGATGACCTTGCGGGGTTCCATCCGGCCGGAGACCAGCAGCGCCGGGGTGGCGACCGGGCCCCAGCCTCCGCCGCCGGTGGCGTCGACGAAGCCGGCGACCAGGCCGAGCGGGGCGAGGAAGCGGCTCCGCAGCCGGCCGGCGGCGCGGGTGGCCCGAAGCGGCCGGGAGAACCGCACCAGCAGGTACGCGCCGAGCGTGAACAGGATGGCCGCCATCCACGGCGCGGCGGCCTCGGTGGAGATGGAACTGAGGAACGTCGCCCCGGCGAACGCGCCGATCGCGCCGGGCAGCGCGATCCGGCCGACGACCCGCCAGTCGACGTTGCCGAAGCGCCAGTGCGAGACGCCCGCGGCGAGCGTGGTGCCGATCTCGGCCAGGTGCACCGAGGCCGACGCGGCGGCCGGCGCGACACCGGCGAACAGGAGCAGCGTCGAGGAGGTCAGCCCGTACGCCATGCCGAGCGAGCCGTCGACCAGTTGCGCGGCGAGCCCGACGAGGGCGAGGACCAGCAGCTTGCGCACGAGCGCCCCCTGACTTTTCGGTATCTCCTATCGACTTGGTCGACAATGCGGCACGAAGGTGGTCCCGGTCAAGTCCCCCATCCGGTTGGTAGGACGCGCCGGACGGCGCGGTCAGCTCCAGGCGCGCGGGTCGGCGGCCAGTTCGTTGACCCGGCCGGGCAGCTCACCGGAGGCCACGTCGGCGATCGTGACCAGCTCCAGGATCTCCCGCTCGCTGGCCCGCAACGCGATCCAGACGTCCTGCAACGCGCGGGCCGCGCCCTGATAGCCGAGCTGTTCCGGACGCTGGCCGCGCACGTGCGCGAGCGGCCCGTCGATGACGCGGATCACCTCGGCCAGGGAGATCTCACTCGCCGGCCGGGCCAGCCAGTAGCCGCCCTCGGGGCCACGCTGGGCGTGCACGATGCCGCCCCGGCGAAGCTGGAGCAGGATGCTCTCCAGGAACTTCGGCGGGATGTCCTGGGACCGGGCGATCTGCTCGGCGGTCACCGGGCGGCTCCGCTCGGCGGTCCCGTCCGCGACCGAGGCCAGCTCAGCGGCCGCGCGGAGGGCATAGTCGACCCGGGCGGAAAGACGCATACGGCCAGGTTAGTCCGCTCGGGTGGGGGCCGCCCCGCCGACCCGCGCCCGGACGATCATCACCCGCCGCTCAGCCGCCGACGCGGCGCAGCAGTCCCTCCTGCACGGCGCTGGCGATGTGCCGCCCGTCGGCGGTGAACATGCGGCCGGTGGCCAGGCCACGGCCGCCCGACGCGGACGGGCTCCAGCAGTCGTACAGGAACCACTCGTCGGCGCGGAACGACCTGTGGAACCACAGCGCGTGGTCGAGGCTCGCGCCGACCACGCCGCCCGGGCCCCACACCTCGCCGTGCACCGACAGCACCGAGTCCAGCAGCGTCAGATCGGAGGCGTACGTCAGCGCGCACGCGTGCAGCAGCGGATCGTCCGGCAGCTTGCCGTCCAGCCGCATCCACACCCGCTGGTGCGGTTCGGCCGGGCGGTCGCCGGGGCGTACCCAGCCGGGCTCGCCGACGTAGCGCACGTCGATCGGGCGCGGGATCATCCCCCAGATGCCGAGCCGCTCCGGGTAGCGGGAGAGCCGGTCGGTCATGGTCGGCACGTCGTCCGGGCCGGGCACGTCCGGCGGCACCGGGGCGTGGTGGTCCAGCCCCTCGTCCTGCCGCTGGAACGACGCCGACATGAAGAAGATCGGCTTGTCGTGCTGCAACGCCACCGAGCGGCGCACCGAGAAGGACCGGCCGTCGCGGACGTTCTCCACCTGGTACTCGATCGGCTCGGCCGGGTCACCGGGGCGCACGAAGTAGCCGTGCAGGGAATGCACGGCCCGCTCCGCGTCGACGGTGCGGCCGGCGGCGACCAGGGCCTGGCCGGCGACCTGCCCGCCGTAGACCCGCTGCGGGCCCACCGGCGGGCTCATCCCCCGGAAGGTCATCTCCCCGGTACGGTCCAGGTCGAGCACCTCCAGCAGCTGGTCGACCGCCGCCTGCCCGGTCGCCGCAGCACTCACTGGAGCGCTCGCGCCGAGGCCGCGTCCACGAGCGAACCCAGCTGGTGCACGCGCAGCGTGTTGGTGGAGCCGGGGGTGCCGGGCGGGCTGCCCGCCACGATCACCACGTAGTCGCCCGGATTGGCCCGGTTGAGGCCCAGCAGCGCCTGGTCGACCTGGCGGAACATGTCGTCGGTGTGCTGGACGAACGGCATCAGGAACGTCTCCACGCCCCAGGAGAGCGCGAGCTGGTTGCGCACCTCCGGTACCGGCGTGAAGGCCAGCAGCGGCAGGTCGCAGTGCAGCCGGGCGAGCCGCTTGACGGTGTCGCCGGTCTGCGAGAACGCCACCATGGCCTTGGCGCCGATGGCCCGGGCGATGGAGGAGGCGGCCACGGTGAGCGCGCCGCCGTGCGTACGCGGGTCGTGCTGCAACCGGGGGACGGCGATCGAGCCGGCCTCGGTGGTGGTGACGATCTTGGCCATGGTGCTGACGGTGAGCACCGGGTACTTGCCGACGCTCGTCTCCCCGGAGAGCATCACCGCGTCCGCGCCGTCGAGCACCGCGTTGGCCACGTCGGAGGCCTCGGCGCGGGTCGGGCGGGAGTTCTCGATCATCGAGTCGAGCATCTGGGTGGCCACGATGACCGGCTTGGCGTTCTCCCGGCAGAGCTGCACGGCGCGCTTCTGCACGAGCGGCACCTGGTCCAGCGGCAGCTCGACGCCGAGGTCGCCGCGGGCGACCATGACGCCGTCGAAGGCCAGCACGATCGCCTCGAGGTGGTCGACCGCCTCGGGCTTCTCGACCTTGGCCAGGACCGGGCGGCGCACGCCCTCCTCATCCATGATCGAGTGGACGAGCTTGATGTCCTCGGGTGAGCGGACGAACGAGAGCGCGACCAGGTCGACACCGAGGCCGAGGGCGAAGCGCAGGTCCTCCGCGTCCTTGTCGGACAGGGCCGGGACGCTGACCGCCACGTTCGGCAGCGAGACGCCCTTGTTGTTGGAGACCGGGCCGCCCTCGGTGACCAGGCACCGGATGTCGTTGCCGGTGACGTCGCTGACCTCGACCGCGACGCGGCCGTCGTCGATCAGCAGCCGGTCGCCCGGCTTCACCTCCTGCGGCAGCTTGCGGTAGGTGCAGGAGACGCGCTCCTTCGAGCCGACGACGTCGTCACCGGTGATCACGACCGAGTCGCCGGTGCGCCACTCGTGCGGGCCGTCGGCGAACCGGCCCAGCCGGATCTTGGGCCCCTGGAGGTCGGCCAGCACCGCGACCGGCTTGCCGGACGCCTCGGCGGCCTCGCGGACCAGCCGGTAGACCGATTCGTGGTCGGCGTGACTGCCGTGGCTGAAGTTGAGCCTCGCCACGTTCATGCCCGCCTCGACGAGCCCTCGGATACGCTCCGGGGACGAGGTGGCGGGGCCGAGAGTACAGACGATCTTCGCGCGGCGTGTCACGCCCATCAGGCTAGTCTCTCCTCCGGATCGGCCTCCCGGCCGACCCCTTGCGGACAGCGGAACAGTTGTCCAACGACGCGCGTGTACCGCGCGGGCGGGCGGTTGGCGTACCGCACCGGAACGTCGTGTGTGGCGGGCATCGGCGACCGCGCGGCGGAAATGGTACCCCTCGCCGTCACGTGCCGGCCGGGTGCTCCCGTGGATGCCGTCCGCCCTCGCCGTGGCGCGGCCCCGCCGGACCGGCCGGGGGCAGGTTCGGGCAGCCGCCGGGCGGCCGGGCCGCGATGATCTCGGCGAGCAGGTGGTCGGCGCGCAGCCCGGACGCGGTCCGCTCCAGCGGGACCCGGCTCGCGGCGCCGTGGAAACTGGTGCAGCGCGATCGCCGAGAACGGCGACGAGACCGCGCCGGCCGTCAGCTCTCCGTCTTGACCAGCGGGAACTCCAGCGAGCCGGCCGGGCAGAGGAAGGTCAGCACCTCGACCCGGTAGAGCCCGGCCTGTACCGCCGGGTCGGCCTCCATGACGCTGCGCACGTCGTCCACCGAGCCGGTGCGGGCCAGGCCGAAGCCGATCGGCGGGTCCGGTTCCCGGGCCGGGCCGTCCACCGAGCCGTCGACGAGCACGATGCCGCGCCGTTGCAGCGCCCGCATGTGCTGCAGATGCTCGGCCTGCAGCCGTTGCACGGTCTCCTCCGGCAGGGCCCGGCCGGACGGCCCCGGGTAGAGCACGATGCACTCGTACGTGTCCAGCGCGAAGTCGAGCCGTGGCGTCGTGCCCATGCGCACCTCCTGCTGACCACCGTTGCGCCCAGCCTCGCACGGCGGTCCGGTGCGCCGGGGTCGCTCGCCGCAACTATCAGTGCTTCGCCGCCACGATTCGGGGAATGTCCAGGGGTCGGGGCGCGCGCCGCCCGCGACCGCGTACGAGCACAGGAGGACCGCGATGGCCACCAGCACCCAGCCCGCCAAGGCGTCGGGCAGCTACCGGATCGGTGGTGACCTGCGGGTCGACCGCCTCGGCTACGGGGCGATGCAGCTCACCGGCCCCGGCGTGTGGGGCGACCCGAAGGACCCGGCCGAGGCGGTACGGGTGCTGCGCCGCGCGTACGAGCTGGGCGTCACGTTCATCGACACCGCCGACTCGTACGGGCCGTTCGTCAGTGAGCTGCTGATCCGCGAGGCGCTGCACCCGTACGCCGACGACCTGGTCATCGCGACGAAGGCCGGACTGACCCGCTCCGGTCCGGACGACTGGCGGCCGGTGGGCCGCCCGGAGTATCTGCGCCAGCAGTGCGAGCTGAGCCTGCGCCACCTGGGCCTGGACTGCATCCCGCTCTACCAGCTGCACCGCATCGACGCGAAGGTGCCGCTGGCCGACCAGCTCGGCGAGCTGGCGCTGCTGCGGCAGGAGGGCAAGGTCCGGCACATCGGGCTGTCGCAGGTCAGCGTCGAGCAGATCGAGGCGGCCCGGGAGATCGTCCCGATCGTGTCCGTGCAGAACCTCTACAACCTGGCCGACCGCGGCGCCGAGGACGTGCTGGCGCACTGCGAGCGGCACGACCTGGCGTTCATCCCGTGGTTCCCGATCGCCACCGGCAACCTGGCCCGCCCCGGCGGCCCGCTGGACGCGATCTCGACCTCACACGGCGCCACTCCGGCGCAGCTCGCGCTGGCCTGGCTGCTGCGCCGCTCGCCGGTGATGCTGCCGATCCCCGGTACGTCGTCGGTGGCGCACCTGGAGGAGAACGTGGCGGCGGCCGAGGTGGAACTGACCGACGACGAGTTCGAGGCGCTGGCCAAGGCGGCCTGAGTCGGCCGCCGTCCAGCCCTTTCGCGGAACGTGATCGAGCAACTACCGTCAGAAGGATTCTCACGAGTGGGGGTCCGCTGTGGAGGAGTTCGACTATGTCATCGTGGGGGCCGGCGCGGCGGGGTGCGTGCTGGCCAACCGGCTAACCGAGGATCCGGGAACGCGGGTGCTGCTGCTGGAGGCGGGCGGCTGGGACCGCAGCCCGTACGTGCGCGTGCCGAAGGCGTTCTCCCGGCTGATGGACGACGAGCGCACCGCCTGGCACTACCCGGCCACCACCGGGCCGGGCCGCCAGGAGATCTGGCAGCGCGGCCGGATGATCGGCGGCTCGACGTCGGTGAACGGCATGATCTGGAGCCGCGGCGCGGCCCGCGACTGGGACGCCCTCGACCCGCTGGGCTGGGGCTGGTCGGCCATGCGGCAGGTGTTCACGCGGCTGGAGGACCACCCGCTGGGCCCCGCGCCGCACCGGGGCGCGGGCGGGCCGGTGCGGCTGTCCATCGCCACCGGCACCGACCCGCTCGCCGAGGAGATGGTGGCCACCGGCGCCGAGCTGGGCTGGCGCCGGGCCGACGACCTGGACGCCGCCGACGACGAGCGGATCGGCTACCCCACCGCCACCATCCACGGCGGACGGCGGGTCAGCGCCGCGAACGCGTTCCTGCACCCGGTGCGGCGCCGGCCCAACCTGACCGTCGAGGTCGGCGCCGTCGTGCTGCGGGTGCTGGTCGAGGGCGGCCGGGCGGTCGGCGTACGGGTGGCGCACGGCGGCCGGGAGGTCGAGCGCCGGGCGGCCGGGGAGGTGATCCTCGCCGCGGGCGCCCTGGCCACCCCGCACCTGTTGCAGGTCTCCGGCATCGGGCCGGCGGACACGCTGCGCGCCGCGGGCGTGCCGGTGCTGCTCGACCGGCCCCGGGTCGGCGCGGGGCTGCGCGAGCACCGGTCGATGGTGCTGCAGTACCGCCTCGCCGAGCCCGGCGGCCACAACATGACCATCGGCAGCCCGCTCGGGCAGGCCCGGGCCACGCTGCGCTGGCTGCTCACCGGCGGCGGCCCGCTCGCCCTGCCGGTGCTGGACGTGGCGGCCCACGTCAAGTCCCGGCCGGACCTGGACCGCCCGGACGCGCACCTGCTGATGGCGCCGTTCTCGGCCGCCCCGCCCCGGCCCGGCAAGGCCCTCGAACTGGAACGGGAACCGGGACTGATGTGCCTGGGCACCGTCACCCGGCCGGACAGCGAGGGCCGCCTGGCGATCACCGACGCGGACCCGCGTACGCCGCCGGCTGTCGTGGCGAACTACCTCACCACCGACCACGACCGGCGGGTGGCGGCGGACCTGTTCCGCCGGATGCGGGAGTTCTTCGCCACCGGGCCGATCGCGAAGCGGATCCGGGCCGAGACGGTGCCCGGCCCGGCGGTCCGCACCGACGCCGAGATCGTCGAGGCGGCGGTGGCGCGCGGCTACTGCGGTTACCACGCCATCGGCACCTGCGCGATGGGCGACGGCGACGACCACGTGGTCGACCCGCAGCTGCGGGTACGCGGCGTGGACGGGCTGCGGGTGGTCGACGCGTCGGTGCTGCCGGTGATGGTGGCGGGCTGGACCAGCGCCCCGGTGAGCGCGCTGGCCTGGCGGGCCGCGGACGTCATCCGCGGGCGGGACGGGAGCTGACAGCGCCCGGGCCCGCGCGACGGCGGGCCCGGGCACCGGTGTCAGACCGCGAAACAGTTCGGCCGGACCGGGGCGCCGGCGAGCACCTGGCGCACCACCGTGTACGTGGTGCCGTCCAGCACCAGCCCGAGGTGGCCGACGACCCGCAGCGGGCACCACGCCTGCACCAGCACGTTCGTGGCGCCGTCGGCGAGCAGCGCGTTGTCCACCGGCCGGACCAGCTCGTCCTGCCAGGTGCGCACGGTGGCCCAGCGAACCGGCCCGGGCGTGTCGTCGCCGGCGTTGAGGTCGGCCAGGAAGCTCGACCCGATCGACATCTGCTGACAGGCGATCACCCCGGCGCAGCTGCCCAGCCCGAGGAACGCGACCAGGTTGGCGACGTACGTGCCGTACTGCGGGCTGCCCAGGCTGACGTACTGGTCCACGGTGGCGGCGCCGCCGAGGTACTTGACGTACCAGCGGCTGACCAGGCCGCCCTCGGAGTGGCCGACCAGGTCGACCCGGGCCGCTCCGGTGGCGGCGCGGACCTGGTCCACGTAGGTCGAGAGCGCACGGGCGGACTCGCGGATGTCGCCGAGGCCGAGGTTCGGCAACTGGAAGATCGAGACGCGGTAGCCGTCGGCGCGCAGCCGGGCGGCGATCGGCTCGTACGCGATGGAGATTCCACTGAGGCCGCCGACCACGATCACCGGGTCGGCGGCCGCGGCGGCGGCCCGTTGCGCGGCGGTGGTGACGGTGGCCGTGTTCGACGGGGCGGCGGGTTCGGCGGCGGCCGCCTGGGCGGCGGCCGGGACGAGCAGGACGGTGGCGGCGGTGGTGGCGGCCAGGATCGTTCGGAGCAGCATGGGCTGCACCTCCGAGGGGGAGGCACCCGGGCGGACCGGGAGGGGACGGGTGGGATCCGATCGATCGTGGACACGATGATGCGTGTCCGATTTCAGACACGTCAATGAAAAGTTACGCGGCGGTAACCACTTGTCGCGCCCACCGCGCAAACCGGCAAGCCGGGCCGGGCTCAGTTGCCCAGCGCCTGGACCTTCGCGATGGTCTCCTGGACGTGCTGCCGGGCCGGCTCCCCGCCCTGCGCGGCCTGCGCCAGCGCCTGCCGGTAGGAGTCGATGACGCCGATCAACGGCCCGGCCGTGGCCCCTTCCAGCGCGCCCGCCACCAGCGCCCGCGCCTCCGCCGCGTCCTGTGCCGCGGCAGCCGTGCGCGCCTTGGCCTCGTCCAGCTTCTGCGCCGCCGCCGCCAGCCTCGCGATGATCTCCGCCGCGCTCACAACCCCTCCCCCACCTCACCCACCCTCGGGAACCCTACCGCCCTCCCCCTCCCCCACCCCCACGCCTTCGCGATCTTGCAGTTTCCGCCCCGGCAAAAGCCACATCAAGCCCACCGCCGCGGCCACAAGTCCATGATCGACGGCGACGAACCGGGCTGAGGTCAGCGGAGGAGGCGGAACAGGAGCAGGTAGACGCAGAACAGCGACGGGGAGACCAGCGCGCAGATCACGAAGCCCAGCGGCACGTACCGCCCGGTCGTGGCCTCACCGCCGGCCAGCGCCGGGCGGCCCCACCGGGCCAGCACGACCTGACCGGCCACGAAGGACAGCAGCGGCACCCCGGCGCAGGACAGCGCCGCCACCAGGTCCAGCCCGGCCACCGGCACCGGCGACCCCACGAGCGCGACCAGCATCAGCAGCGAGCCGACGAGCGCGCAACCGCCGTACACCGCGACCGCCCGGGCCGGCGCCGACCAGGTCGGCAACAGCACCGGCGTGCGGGCCAGCGCGTCGGCCTGCTGCCCGTACCCGTCGGCCTCCCCGGCGAGCCGCTCCGCCGCAGCCAGCTCCGCCGCCGGGTCACCCGCCCGCGGCGCCACACCCGGAGAGGGGTACGCCCCGACGCCCGCCTGCCCCGGCGCGGCGGCTGCGCCGCCGGTCACGCCGTGCCCCGGCCCGGCGCCCGTCCGCCCGCCCGCGTCCTCCCCCCGCCCGGCGCCCGTCCGCCCGCCCGCGTCTGCCGCCTCCGGCGCGGCCGGTCCGGCGGCCACCGCAACCGCCGGTGCCGGCGCCGGTACCGAGGTCATCGGCGTTCCGATCGCCTGGCCCAGCCGGTCCAGGTGCTGCCCCTGGGCGACGAGCCGCTGCCCCAGCTTGTCGACGGCGGCCTGCAGGCCACGGCGGCGCTCCGCCTCGGCCGCGATCTCCCGCTCCCCGCCCCGCTGCCGGGTGGACAACTCCCGCAGCAGCGCCGCGTACTCGTCGAATCCACTCATGGGACATCACTCCCCGCGGCGAACGGCACGATCAGCGCGGTGCGGTGCTCGTGCCGGTCGACGAGCAGCGCGCGGCCCTCGCGCGGCACGTACGCGAGGTCGTGCACGCCGAGGTGCAGGCCCAGGTCGGCGGCGGGCACGTTGAGCGCGACCAGGCCGGTGACGTCGTCGCGCTGCCCGCTGCCGCCCAGGTCGTCGGCGAGCCGGCGCAGCCCGCGCCACCAGCCGAGCACGTGCACCCCGCGCGCGGGCCCCTGGCGCAGCACGGCGCGCAGGTCGTCGTACCCGGAACGGAACGTCGCCGGGTCGGAGGCGGCGAGCGTCGTGGCGGCGGCGTCCACCCCGAACACCACCAGGTAGGTACGCCCGGAGGCCGGGGCGTCACCGGTGGCGGCCTCGGCGAGCTGGGCGCGCAGCGCCTCGGCGGCCAGGCGGCGGACCGGGTGCCCGGCGGCGGCCAGCGTCATGGCCAGGTCGTCGGCGGCGTCGGTGGTGCCGGGCGCCAGCGGCGCGAACAGGAACCGGGCGGTGCCGGGCGCGTGCTGCCGGGCCAGGGACAGCGTGGCCGACCGGAGCACCTCCGCGCCGACGGTGGCGGTGCCGACCACCGCCAGGTGCCGGCCCGGGCTGGCGTCGAGCGCGAACCCGGCCGGGCTGCCGGCGACGTCGACCGCACGGCCCACGAGCGCGTACGGCGGGTCGGCGCCCGGCGTCAGCGCGGTCCAGGCGGAGTCGTCGGTGAGCCGGGGGGTCTCGTGTCCCCGGAAGACCGACGGCGGGCGCGATCCGGCCGGGCGGGCCGCGTGCAGCTCGTGGCGCAGCGCCGCCAGGTCGGCCGAGGCGGCGTGCGCGTCGGGGAACCGCACCTCCGCGTCCGCGCCGGGCGCGCCGGCGGCGGTGTTCACCACTGCCGTGCCGACGGTGAGCCCGCGCGCGGCGTCGTTGCGCGGGTCCAGCACGGCGTCCCCGCCGGGCAGCGCGATCCGCAGCGGGAACTGGCCGAAGATGGCCTCGGCCCGGCCGTAGAGCGCCTCGATGCCGGTGGTGCTCTGGCTGGCCAGCACCAGGTGCAGGCCGTACGAGCGGCCCTTGCGGGCCAGTTCCTCGATCAGGTCGACGGCCTGCCGGGCCAGCGCGTCGTTGCCGGCGAACAGCACGTGGAACTCGTCGATCACGGTGACGATCCGGGGCGGCCGGGCGTTGGGCGGCAGGTCGGCCAGGCGGCTGACCCCGTGCCGCTTGAGCAGGTCGGCGCGGCGGCCCAACTCGGCGCGCAGCTCCCGCAGCACCGCCACGCCGTACTCGCGGTCGGACTCGATGCCCACCGCGTCGGCGTGCGGCAGCCAGGACGGGTCGCGGTCGGTGGGCACGAACTCGGTGAAGCTCACGCCCTCCTTGAAGTCGAGCAGCATCAGCCGCAGCTCGGCCGGGGAGTAGCGGGCGGCCAGCCCGTAGAGCACGTCGAGCAGCAGCACCGTCTTGCCGGCGCCGGTGCGGCCGCCGATCAGCCAGTGCGGCGTGGCGTCGTCGAACGCCACCGCGAGCGGGCGGCGGCCGGCGCGGCCGAGCACGGTACGCAGGCCGGAGGCGGCGGACCCGGCCCAGCGCTGCGCGGGCAGCAGGTCGGCGAACGTGACGACGTCCTGGTCGGCGGTCTCGGCGTACCGGCGGGCCAGCGCGGTCACCGTGGCGTGCGACGGGTCGCCGTCGAGCACCACCGGCGCGGCCAGCCCGCTGCCGTCGGCGCTGAACGGGCGGCCGGGCGGGTCACCGACGAGCGTGTACCGCTCGGTGATCCGCAGGTGGGTGGTGGCGCCCAGCGGCGGCGCGGCGCTCGGCCCGGTGGTCCGGTGACCGGCCAGCAGCACGCAGACCGCAGCGGCCGGGCCGGCGTGGGTGAGCGCGGCGAGCCGGGCCAGCTCCCGGGGCGGCGGCGCGGACGCGGCCACCACCACCAGCAGCTCCCGGTCCTCCGGCGCGGATCGCTGGGCGGTACGCGCGTGCCGCTCGGCCGCGTCGAGCAGCGCGGCCGTCTCCGCCTCGGTGGTCGCCGCCGCCGCGAGCACCCCGGCGTCGTGCAGCGGGCGCAGCGGCAGGAACGCCGCGCCGAAGGCGGCCTGGTCGATGCCGACGACCCGGATCGCGCCGGCCGGAGCGGCGGTCAGCAGCCGCACCACCACCGCCCGCAGCAGCTCGCCGACGCGCGGGTCGCGGGCGTCCTGATCGAGCGCCAGATGCGCGCCCGCCCCCACCGGCACGAGCACCGGGAAAGCGCCGTCGACAGTGGTCGCCGCGCCGAGGCGTACCGGAACGGGGTGGGTCGCGACGCGGGCGGTGCCGGGCACCGCGGCGGCCAGCTCACCGCCGAGGCGGGCCAGCCGCGCGACCAGCTCGGGGCTGCCCACCGGCGCCGGGCCGGCGGCGCCGAGCAGCCGCCGGGCCGCCTCCCAGTGGCGCAGTGCCTGCCGGTGCCGATCGACCGCCTGCCGGTACGCCGCCGCGAGTCTGCCCACCGTCCGCCCTCCGACGTCTTGCGATCGAGGGAACCCTAACGGACGCGCGGCGCAGCGGCACATGGCGCTCCGCACCCGGGGATTCGTCCACTGTTCACCCGGCGGCGGACGGGCGCGCCGCCCACCGTTCCCCCGGCCCCGCTTGCCTTCCTCCAGGCAATCGTGGCGCACAGGAAGGCGACGACGTGACCTCACCTCTTCCCCGGCGGTCCCTGCTGCGCGGCGGCGTGGCCGGCGGGCTCGGCATCGTGGTGGCCGGCAGCCTGGAGGCGATCGCCGGCCCGGCCGCGGCCCGGCCCGCGTGCCGTCCCGCCGTCGGCTACGGCGACCTGGTGCCGGACCCGGCCGGCCTGCTGGCGCTGCCGCCGGGCTTCTCGTACACGGTGGTCGCGCAGGCGGGCGCGACGCTGCTGGAGTCCGGGCAGCCCACCCCCAGCGACGCCGACGGCACCGGCTGCTTCCGCGGCCCGCGCGGCTCGGTGCTGGTGAACAACCACGAGATCGGCGGCGACGAGCCGTACCCGGTGCCGGCGCTGACCGGTCTCACCTACGACCCGGGCGCCCGCGGCGGCACCACCACCATCGAGGTGGACCGGCACGGGCGGCGGCTGCGCGAGTACGTGAGCGTGGCCGGCACGCACAACAACTGCGCCGGTGGCATCACCCCGTGGGGCACGTGGCTGACCTGCGAGGAGACCGAGCAGCGGGCCGGTGGGCGATTCCTGAAGGACCACGGGTACGTCTTCGAGGTCGACCCGCACGACAGGTCCGCCAACACCGACCCGGTGCCGCTGACGTTCCTCGGGCGGTACTCGCACGAGGCGGTCGCGGTCGACCCGTACACGCACTCGATCTACCTGACCGAGGACGCGAGCGGGCCCAACGGCCTGTACTTCCGGTGGACGCCGCCGCCCGGTTTCCGGGCCGGCAAGGGCGCGCTGCGGGCCCTCGCCCAGCGGCCCGACGGCGGCGCCGCCGGCAGCCTCGCCGCGATGCGCTGCCTGCGCGGCGACGACCATGTGACCGACCTGTCCGAGGCCACCACCCCCGGCACCCGCTACCGGGTCGAGTGGGTCGAGGTGCCGGACCGCGACGCGCGCACCGTGTCCGTACGCAAACAGTTCACCGACGCGGAGGTGACCCGCAGCCGCAAGCTGGAGGGCGCCTGGTGGGGCGACGGCGGCGCGTACTTCGTGGCCAGCTACGCCCGGCACGACGACGGCAGCGCCAACGAGCACGACGGGCAGGTGTGGTTCTACGACCCGCGCCGGCAGACCGTCACGCTGAAGACCATCTTCGGGGTGAACACCGACCCGGACGCCGACCACGGCAACTACGACGGGCCGGACAACATCACCGTGTCGCCGTACGGCGGGGTGATCCTGGCCGAGGACGGCGAGGGCGTGTCGCACCTGGTCGGCGTCACCGAGCAGGGCGAGGCGTACCCGCTGGCGCGCAACGAGCTGAACGACAGCGAGTTCACCGGGCCGACGTTCAGCGCGGACGGCAGGACGCTGTTCGCCAACATCCAGTCGCCGGGGTACGTGTTCGCGATCACCGGGCCGTGGGGGCGGCCGGGTAACGGGCACCGCTGACGGGACGGTGAGCGGCCGGCGGTTCTCGCTCGGGAGCCGCCGGCCGAGCAGTGCTGGTCTGCGACAGACGTCCCATTCGACACCGATGCACGGGTCGCCTGGCCAGGCGGATCATCGGTACGCTCTGAGCAGGGCCGAAGAAGGAGGTGTCCCCCGATGGCCAACGCACACGACGTTGCCGCGGCGGTGCTCGCCGAGGTCGGCCGCGTCACGGCGATGAAGCTGGAGAAGCTCGTCTACTACTGCCAGGGGTGGCACCTGGCCCGCACCGGAGCACCGCTGTTCGCCGAGCCGATCGAGGCCTGGCGGGAAGGCCCTGTCGTTCCCCTGCTCTACCGGCAGCACCGCCAGCAGCTCTACGTGTCGGATTGGCCGCTCGGGGATGCCTCCCGGCTCACGGACGCCCAGCTCGACTGTGTCCGCTGGGTCACCCGCGAGTACGGAAAATTCTCGGCGGCCGAGTTGTCGACCATGACGCACAACGAGCTGCCGTGGCGAGCCGCTCGGGGGGCACTGCCCGAGTCCGCCAGTTCCTCCGAACATCTCGACACCGACCTGATGCGGACCTACTACGCGAGGCAGATGGCGAGCACAGAAACGGCTGTCGCCCTGGCCACTGCGAACGCCGCGATCGAGGGCGAGGAGTTCGACGAGGAGTGGCAGGAGCGCCTTCGCGATGTGGCCTCGGGTCTGGTGAGCGCTGAGGACCTGATCGCCGAAGAGATCGCCCGCCTGCGCGGATGACCGATCCGTACTGCTGGCCGGGTACGGATTGCCTGGCCAACGAGTTGGGCCTGAGGGATGCCGCCGCCCTACGCGACGCCGAGTTCCGCCTCGTCTCGATCCGGGACGTGCAGGCCGCTCGGACCATCATCCCTGGCAACTACGGTTTGGGTCACCTCCAGGCGTTCCACCGCCATCTCTTCGGTGACCTGTACAAGTGGGCGGGTCAGACCCGTACGGTCGACATCAGCAAGCCCGGGGCCCGTTTCTGCCACTGGCGGTTCATCGACGACCAGGTGAGTACCGTCCTCACCGGACTGTCCGAGGACGGTTTCCTGCTCGGGTTGAGGCGCGAGGCGTTCGTCGAGTCGCTCGCCCACTACTACGGGGAGCTGAACGTCTGCCATCCGTTCCGGGAAGGCAACGGACGGACCCTGCGCGCCTTCCTGCGCCAGCTCGGCGCCGCGGCCGGCTACCTGCTCGACTGGTCGGAACTCGATGCGGCGGACAACATCGCCGCTTGCATCCAGCACCTGAACACCGGCGAGACGGACCTCCTGACGGCAGCGCTCGATCCCGTCGTCCGGCGGATCAGCTGAGCCACGCTGCTCAGTCATAGATCCTGGAGGATATCTCCTGTGCTGCTTGACGCATGCGTTCGCGCAGCTTGACCCGACGACCGCGAGGCCACTGCTGCTCCACCTGAGCACGTTGCCTCCCCGCGCGAGCGCAGCCCTCGGCGGAGACCGCCATCCCCCGCCGGGCCAGTTCGGCATCGAGATCTTCACCGAGCGTCGGTGCTGGTGTCATCGACGCTCACTGACGCCGATCTCCTTGGCCAGGTCGACGAATCCCTGCCAGGCCGCCGGCGCGAAGGCCAGCGTCGCGCCGGCCCGGTCCTTGGTGTCCCGGACCAGCACGACGCCCGCGAGGTTGTCGGCGACCTCCACACAAGAGCCGCCGTTGTTGCCGCTCTTCGTGCTCTTGCGCCATCGCGCAGCGGTCATGTCCATGATCCTGCCGCTTCCATGATCAGGTCTAGTGACTGGGTTCGGGAGAGGGCCTCGCCCCTGATGCGCTCCCACCTACGGCTGAGCGTAGCAACGGCCGCAGCCTCATTAAGTAGCTGCGCGGACGCCTGGCTGTCGACGTGCGCGACATGTTCACCGGTGGGCAGTTCGGCGAGGATGAAGCCGCCACCGAGCCCCGGATACATGCCGATGTCCCTCGGCACGACGTGTATCTGCACACCGGGCAGGGCTGCGCAGTGGACCAGGTGCTCAAGCTGCTCCCGCATCAGCTCCCGGTCGCCGTAGGCCGACTGATGCAGTACGCCCTCGAAGATGACCGCGACGACCAGAGGCGGCCGGTCCCGACGGAGGATCGCCTGTCGTTCGAGCCGCGAGGCGACCAGCTCATCGATTTCCGCTGCGGTCAGCGCCTCGCCGGTCAGCGTCGCGCGTGCATATGCCTCGGTCTGCAACAGCCCGGGCACCCATGTGTGCTCGAACCAGCGGATCGACACGGCCTCCCGCTCCCAGTCGACCCACTCACGCAGCCACGGCGGTTCACGGCGCTTGAGGACGTCCGGCCAAAGATCCCCGACGTCCCGGCCGAGGAGCGCCGCCACCTGGGCACGTCGCCGAGGCTGCGGAATACGTCCCGGAGAGACCCAACGGGCCGCCGTCTTCGGATCCACGCCGATCTGAGCTGCAAGGCTCTCCGCCGTCTCACCGGCTTCGGCCATCGCCACCTGGAGCGCGTGGTTCATCCTTCCTCCCTCATGGACGTCCCGAACGTCTCGGCACCATACATCAACGCTGTGTATTGGTCCCATAGCTCTCAGCAAAGCTGACCTCCAGGCGACACAGCCGGTGCTCGGACGTCCGGCGGCCACAGGACCAGGGATGTCGGGCGAGCCGCCCGACGCAGCCCCCCTGGCAGGAGAGGAAACTCATGCCCGACAGCAGGCCGAGGGCGGGTCGACGCGACGCAACGGCGAATGACAGCCCGCTCAAGGCGGGAGACCTCCTCTGCCTCGACCGCAGGGCAAGCGTTCAGTTCTTTCGCCCGATCACCGTTCGCGTGATCCGGGAGATCGAGGATCGCCAGCCATACGACGGCTGGGCATGGATCGAGGCGTACGAGTTGAACGCCCGAGGCACCGCAGTCACCAAGCGGGAACTTTTCGTGTATTTGGCTGGTCTGCACCGACTGGAATCAACAACTCGGGAGCGCATGTCCAGCAGCAGCCGCACTTACGCGGCCACGCGGCTGCGAGGGCTGGGGTGAGCACGGGCGCTCGCGCGCATCTGCCTATGCGCCCACTCTGGATCTGCAAACGCTGCGCTTATCCGTGGCCGTGCGCGGAGGCTCGACTCGCACTGCTCGCCGAGTACGCGAACGATCGTGTCGCCCTGTCGATCTACCTGTGTGGGCAGCTCTATGACGCAGCCCACGAGCTACATCGCCTCAACCCGTACGAGGCTCCCAGCCCACAAGTGTTGTTCGCTCGATTCGTCGGCTGGGCACGGCCGCGCCCGCCACTTCCTCCCGTGCCGAGCAGCCCTTGATGCGTCACGTCGACAGACGGCCGGGCGACGAGACGTATCAGGTCACACGGGCCGGCGGGCGCAGGCCGTCCAGCGCGATGGCCAGGACGCGGTCGCGCTGGGCCGGGTCCGGGAACTGGTACGCGGCCAGTCCGCTGATCAGCCGGATCACGTCGTCGAAGCCGGCGTCCGGCCGGGCGGCTCCGGCCTCCTGGGCGCGGCGCAGCAGCGGCTCGCCGGTCGCGTAGATCTCGGTGCGGCAGCTGCGGAACACCTCGGAGTCGTGCACCAGCTCCTCGGCCAGCGCCCGCTTGGTGGCCACGTAGGCGACGAACCGGTGCAGCCAGCCGACGAGGGCGTCCCAGGGCGGCTCGTCGGCCAGGTCGGCGGCGGAGGCGCTGAGCGCGCGCACCTCCTCGACGTAGACCGCCTCGAACAGGTCACGCCGGTGGGGGAAGTTGCGGTAGAGCGTGCCGATGCCCACGCCGGCCCGGCGGGCGATCTCCTCCAGCGACGCGCCCGCGCCGTGCTCGCCGAAGACCTCACGGGCGGCGGCGATGAGCGCGTCGTAGTTGCGGCGGGCGTCGGCCCGTTTCGGGCGGCGGGAGAAGACCTCACCGGGCACGTCGGCGTCGGTCATGACCCGCGTCACCCCTTCCGTCTTGCAACCGGAGGCAACCCTCCGCTAAGTTAATGGAGGCAAGCCTCCGGTTGCTGACCGGAGCCACCCCTCCGGATAGCTTACTCCGGACTTCCGGCCGCCACCGCCGCACGACCGCGCGAGCGGCCACCAGTCTCGTACCGAACGGGGAGTCGTCCCACATGATCCACTCAACCCGGCGCGGCTCGCGCCGGCTCACGTTCCTCGTGCTGGCTGCCGGCACCGGATTCTTCGCGATGCTCCAGTCGCTGATCACGCCGGTGCTGCCCACCATCCAGCACGACCTCCACACCTCGCCCAACACGGTGACCTGGGTCCTCACCGCCTACCTGCTCTCCGCGTCCGTCTTCACGCCGATCATCGGCCGCGTCGGCGACATGGTCGGCAAGGAGAAGACGCTCGTCTTCTCGCTCGCCGCGCTCGCGCTGGGCTGCCTGCTGGCGGCCGTCGCCCCCAGCATCGGCGTGTTGATCGCCGCCCGCGTGGTGCAGGGCATCGGCGGCGCCGTCTTCCCGCTGTCGTTCGGCATCATCCGCGACGAGTTCCCGGCCGCCCGGGTCAGCTCGGCGGTGGCCTCGATCTCCGCGGTCGTCGCAGTCGGCGGCGGGCTGGGCGTGGTGCTGGCCGGGCCGATCGTGGCCACGCTGGGCTACCGGTGGCTGTTCTGGATCCCGCTGGTGGTGGTCGGCCTGACCGCGCTCGCCGCGCACCGGTTCGTGCCGCGCTCGCCGGTACGCACCCCGGGCCGGATCAACTGGCTCAGCGCCGTACTCCTGTCCGGCTGGCTGGTGGCGCTGCTGCTGCCGGTCAGCAAGGGCGCCGCGTGGGGTTGGGGCTCCGGCCGGGTGGTCGGACTGCTGGCGCTGGCCGCGGTGCTCGCGGTCGCCTGGCTGGCGACCGAGGCGCGGGCCGCGAACCCGCTGATCGACCTGCGGATGATGCGCCTACCGGCGGTCTGGACCACGAACCTCGTCGGGTTGCTCTACGGCGCCTCGATGTTCGCCGTCTACGCCTTCCTGCCGCAGTTCGCGCAGATCCCGACCAGCGCCGGCTACGGCTTCGGCGCCAGCATCACCCAGGCCGGGCTGCTGATGCTGCCGATGCTCGTCGGCATGTTCGTGGCCGGCCTGCTGGCCGGACGGCTGCAGTCCCGGTTCAGCGCCAAGGCGCAGCTGAGCACAGGCGCGGTGTTCAACGTCGCGGCCGCCGCCATGCTGACCGTCGCGCACGACACCCGCTGGCAGGTCGGTGTCGCCGGTGGCCTGGTCGGCCTCGGCATCGGGCTGGCGTTCGCCTCGATGGCCAACCTGATCGTGGCGAACGTGCCGGCCGGGCAGACCGGCGCGGCGACCGGCATGAACGCCAACATCCGTACCATCGGCGGCGCGATCGGCGCGGCGCTCGCCAGTGCCGTGATCACTGCGAATCCGCAGCCGAGCGGGCTGCCCCGGGAGGCCGGTTTCACGGCGGGCTTCCTGCTGCTCACCGGCATCTCGGTGGCGGCGGCGCTGGCCGCGCTCGCCGTACCCTCCGGCCGCCGCCGGTGGCCGCGGCGACGGATCGGGCCGGCGGTGCCGGACCTGGCGCCGGCGCCGGAGCTGGTCCCGGCCCGCTGACCCCATGGGGTACGCGGACGGAAGCCCCGCCCGGCGCCGGTGCCGGGCGGGGCTTCGCCGTGCCGGTCAGCCGATGGCGGCGGTCAGCGCCGCCAGGTAGCCGTAGCGGTAGCCGCTGGCGTTCGGGTGGTACGCCTCGATCACGCCGCTGACGTCACGGATCCACGGGTCGGCGGCGCACACGCCGTGCCCGGCGAAGAACGGCCGCGCGTCGACGAACGTGCCCCCGGCCGCGGCGGCCCGGCCGGAGATGACGCCGTTGAGCGTGTCGGCGGCCTGGTTGAGGATGGTGCGCTTGTAGCTGCTCATGGCGAGCAGGCCGCAGGAGCCGGTCTCGAACAGCCGCGGGTAGCCGAGCACCACCAGCCGGGCGTTCGGGGCCCGGTTGCGGATCGCGGTGTACGTGGCGTCGAGCCGGGCGGGCAGCGTCGCGGTGGCGAACGCCTTCGACTCGTTCACAGCGCTCTCGCAGCTCGACGTGCTGCCGAACCGGCAACTGGTCATCACGTCGGCGAAGCCGGCGTCGTTGCCGCCGATGGTGATGGTGACCAGCGTGGTGCTGCTGCTGAGCTGGCCGACCTGGTTGTTGAGCACGTCGGCGGTGACCGCGCCGCCGCAGGCCGGGAACTTGAAGCTGGTGACCGAGTGGGCGGCGGCCCAGAGCGGGGCGTACGACTTCTGGCTGCGCAGGCAGGTGGACAGGTCGTACGGGCCGGCGCCCACTCCGGAGGAGTAGGAGTCGCCGAGAGCGACGTAGTTGACGGTGGCCGCCCGGGCGGCGCCGGGCAGGAGCACGGCGCCGAGGACGGCCGCCAGGACGGCGGCGAACACGGTACGGACGCGACGGGGCATGGCAGAGCCTCCACGGGGCAGGGTGGTGGAGCCCGTTGACCGCGCGAGTGGCCGAGGGATCAGTGCTGTTACTGGTCGGTAATGCTATCGAAACATTTGCCGAAATTGAATAGTCGAGATCGGCCGGACGGGACAGATGCGTTCACATGCGTCGATTAGCTTGGCGGTGACGACACCCGACGGAGGGAGTCCCCCGTGCGACGCGCACTCACGGCGGCCATCGCCGCCCTGACCCTCACCGCGGCCGGCACCACAGTGACCGGCGCGCCCGGCCAGGCCGCCCCGGCCGGATGGGGCCGGCCGCAACCCGCGGCGGCCACCCCGACGCCCGGCAGCCCCGGGCTGGGCGACAGCTACTTCCCCGACTACGGCAACGGCGGCTACGACGTCGGGCACTACGACATCCGGCTACGCTACGAGCCGGCCACCGACCGGCTCACCGGCACCACCACGATCCTGGCCACCGCCACCAAGGACCTGTCCCGGTTCAACCTGGACTTCGTCCTCGCCGTCGAGTCGGTGCGCGTGAACGGCTGGGTCGCCACGTACACCCGGGCCGGCGACCACGAGCTGGTGATCACCCCGGCCCGGCCGCTGACCAAGGGGCAGCAGCTCACCGTCGTGGTGAAGTACGCGGGCGTGCCGTCGCAGACCACGGTCCAGGGCTACACGGCGTGGACCCGTACCGCCGACGGGGCGCTCGCCGTCAACGAGCCCGAGTCGGCCTGGTGGTGGTACCCGAGCAACGACCACCCGAAGGACAAGGCCACCTGGGACATCTCCGTCTCGGTGCCGACCGGCGTCGAGGTGATCAGCAACGGCGTGCAGCCGCGCGACCCGCTGCCCGAGGCCGGCAACCGCACCCGGTGGAGCTGGCGCAGCGTCAAGCCCGGCGCCACGTACCAGGCGTTCCTGGCCATCGGGCAGTACGACATCGTCACCGACGTCGCGCCCAACGGCCAGCCGGTGGTGAACGCGTACAGCACCACGCTCGGCGAGCGCCTGCCCGCCGCGCGGGCCAGCATCGAACGCACCGCCGAGATCGTCGACTGGGAGAGCGGGCTGTTCGGCCCGTACCCGTTCGAGGCGCAGGGCGGCGTGGCCGGGCCGGTCGACGGCATCGGCTTCGCGCTGGAGACGCAGACCCGCCCGGTGTACGGCCCCGGCTTCTGGCGGCGCGGCGCCAACCCGTACGTGGTGGTGCACGAGAACGCCCACCAGTGGTTCGGCGACTCGGTGTCGGTGGCGGACTGGCGGCACATCTGGCTCAACGAGGGCTTCGCCTCGTACGCCGAGTGGCTCTGGTCCGAGGAGCAGGGCGAGGGCACCGCGCAGGAACTGTTCGACTTCACCTACGACAGCTACCCGGCCGACTCCGAGTTCTGGCAGGTGCGCCCCGGCGACCCGGGCCCGAGCGGGATCTTCGACGACGCCGTCTACGACCGGGGCGCGATGGCGCTGCACCAGATCCGGCTCGCCGTCGGCGACGCCGCGTTCTTCCGCATCCTGCGTACCTGGACGGCCAAGCGGCAGTACGCCAACGGCACCGTCGCGCAGTTCCAGGCGCTCGCCGAGCGGATCTCCGGGCGGGACCTCGACGCGGTGTTCACCACCTGGCTGTTCACGCCCGGCCGCCCCGACGTGACCGCCGCCGCGCGGACGACCGCCGCACCGGCGCAGCCGGCCTCGTGGACGAAGATCCGCGCGGCGCACGACCTGCTCGGCCGCTGACCGGGCGCCGGCCGGGCCGCTCCCCCACCACGGGGGCGGCCCGGCCGGCCGGTCAACCGGCGGTCGGCACGGGTGCCGCAGTCGACGCCGTCCAAGGCTGCGCCGCCTCGACCGCGCGGATGTGGCGGTAGGCGAACCAGAGCGGCGGGAACGCGCCGACCGCGAACGAGAGGTCGACGAGCGTCCAGAACCAGGGGATGTCCCGGATCGGACCGCAGATCACCGCCAGCGGCACGATGCCGGCGCAGGCGATCATTCCGACCTGGACCACCCACACGTTGCGGACCGGGTCACGCAGCGGCCCCCAGAACGCCACCGCGAGCACCAGGTGCGCGAAGGCCAGCCAGTCGGTGCCGTACCGCAGGAACGGGTAGTCCTCGCCGGCCGCCACCAGTCCGACGTGGACCCGCTCGATCCAGTCGACCAGCGCCGGAAACTGCCCGGCGAGCGGGTCGGACGCCGCCAGCAGCCAGCGCACCTCGACCTCCAGCGGGAACGCGGTCACCCCGCTGAGGAAGAGCCCCGCCACCACCAGCCAGAGCCAGCGGCGGATGCGCCGCAGGCGTACCTCGACGTCCATGGCCGCAGCCTAACGACGGTCGTCGTGCCGCCGGGGCCCCGTCCGGCATGACCTGGGCCACCCTTCCCGGACGGCCGCGCGGCGGCGGCGGGTGTTAAGAAGGGCCCCCTCCTCTACCTGAGGCGTTAAGAGGGGGCCCTTCCTTTCACCTGGCGGCGAGCGGCTGGCGGGCCGGGTCGACCGGGGCGGGCAGGTCGCCCACCCCGCCCAGGTACGTGTGGATCGCCGCCGCGGCGGCGCGTCCCTCGGCGATCGCCCAGACGATCAGCGAGGCGCCCCGGTGCATGTCACCGGCGACGAAGACGCCGTCGGTGGCCTGCCAGTCCGGGCGGGAGTCGATCGCGCCGCGGCCGTTGCGGGTCACCCCGAACTGCGCCAGCAGCGGCTGCTCCTCGGTGCCCTCGAAGCCGATGGCGAGCAGCACCAGGTCGGCCGGGATCTCGCGCTCGGAGCCGGGCAGCGCGGTGACGATGCGGCGACCGTCCACCTTCTCCACTGTCACCTCGGCGATCCGGACCGCGCGGACCTGGCCGGTGCCGTCGTCCACGAACTCCTGCACGGCGACGGCGAAGACCCGCTCGCCGCCCTCCTCGTGCGCCGGGTAGTTGCGCAGCACCCACGGCCAGGTCGGCCACGGGTCCCGCGCCGCGTCCCGCTCCGTCGGCGGCTCCGGGTAGAGGTCGAGCTGGTGTACGCCGGCCGCGCCCTGCCGGTGCGCCACGCCGAGGCAGTCGGCGGCGGTGTCGCCACCACCGATGATCACCACGTGCTTGCCGGCGGCGTCGATCGGCGTACCGTCGGGCAGCGTCGCGAGGGCGGGCTTCCCGTCCCCGGCGGCGGCCACCACCCGGTTCGCGGCGACCAGGTGCGCCATCGCCTGGTGCACGCCGCGCAGCGCCCGGCCGGGCGTCTCCGGGGTGTCCCGGCCCTGCAACGCGCCGCAGGCAAGCAGCACCGCGTCGTGCTCGGCGCGCAACTGCTCGGCGGTCACGTCGACGCCGACCTCGACGCCGGTGCGGAACCGCACGCCCTCGGCGGTGAGCTGGGCCAGCCGCTTGTCGATGTGCTGCTTCTCCAGCTTGAAGTCGGGGATGCCGTAGCGGAGCAGGCCGCCGATCGCGTCGTCGCGCTCGTACACGGTGACCGTGTGACCGGCGCGGGCGAGCTGCTGCGCGGCGGCCAGCCCGGCCGGGCCGGAGCCGACCACCGCCACCGACCGGCCGGTGGACACGGACGCGGGCCGGGGCCGCAGGCCGTCGCGGGCCACCGCCGCGTCGGCGATCTCCACCTCGACCTGCTTGATGGTGACCGGCTGCTGGCCGCCCAGGCCGAGCACGCAGGCCGCCTCGCACGGCGCCGGGCAGAGCCGGCCGGTGAACTCGGGGAAGTTGTTGGTGGCGTGCAGCGAGTCCACCGCCGCGTCCCAGTTGCCGGTGCGGACCAGGTCGTTCCAGTCCGGGATGCGGTTACCCAGCGGGCAGCCGTCGTGGCAGAACGGGATGCCGCAGTCCATGCACCGGGTGGCCTGCTCGCGGATCAGCTCCTCACCGGCCGGCGGGTACACCTCCCGCCAGTCGGAGATCCGCACCGGCACCGGACGGCGGGCCGGCAGCCGCCGGTCGTAGCGCAGGAAACCGTTCGGGTCAGGCACGAGCCACCTCCTGGGCGACCGCCCGGGGCGCGGGCGGTACCGGCGCGGGCGAGAGGGCGCTCATCACCGCGTCGTCGACGTCTCGGCCGGCGGCTTCGGCGGCCCGCATGATCTCCATGACCCGGCGGTAGTCCCGGGGCACCACCGCGGTGAACTCCTCCACCGCCTGCGGCCAGCGCTTGAGCAGGTCCTCGGCGACCGCCGAGTCCGTCTCGGCGAAGTGCCGCTGGACCAGCTCGTGCAGCCGGTCGCGTTCCTCGTCGCGCAGCGACGACAGGTCGACCAGCTCGGTGTTGACCAGTCGCCGGTCGAGCCGGTGCACGAACGCGGTGCCGCCGGACATGCCGGCGGCGAAGTTGCGCCCGGTCGGCCCGAGCACCACGACGGTGCCGCCGGTCATGTACTCGCAACCGTGGTCGCCGAGGCCCTCGACCACCGCGACCGCGCCGGAGTTGCGGACCGCGAACCGCTCCCCCACCCGGCCGCGCAGGTAGACCTCGCCGCCGGTCGCGCCGTACAGGATGGTGTTGCCGGCGATGATCTGGTCCTCGGCGCGGCGGCCGGGCGCGGCGTCCACGCCGACGAACGGCGCGTCGGCGTCCGGCCGCACCACGAGGCGCCCGCCGGACAGTCCCTTGCCGACGTAGTCGTTGGCGTCGCCGTGCAGGCGCAGCGTGACGCCGCGCGGCAGGAACGCGCCGAACGACTGGCCGGCGGTGCCGCGCAGCAGGAACTCGATCGTGTCGTCGGGCAGGCCGGCGCCGCCGAAGCGGCGGGTCACCTCGCCGCCGAGCATCGCGCCGACGCTGCGGTGCTCGTTGCGCACCTCGACCTCGACCCGGACCGGGGTGCGCTCCCGCAGCGCCGGCCCGGCCAGCTCGATGAGCCGGTTGTCCAGCGCCGCGTCGAGGCCGTGGTCCTGGGCGCGTACGCCCCGGCGGGCCGCGCCCTCGGGCAGCTCGGGCAGGTGCAGCACGCGGCTCAGGTCGAGCCCGTGGCCCTTCCAGTGGTCGATCGCGCCAGCCACGTCGAGCAGCTCGGTGTGCCCGATCGCCTCGTCGATGCTGCGGAAGCCCAGCTCGGCCAGGTAGCCGCGGACCTCCTCGGCGAGGAAGAGGAAGAAGTTCTCCACGAACTCGGGGCGGCCGGTGAAGCGCTCGCGCAGCACCGGGTTCTGGGTGGCGATGCCGACCGGACAGGTGTCCAGGTGGCACACCCGCATCATCACGCAGCCCTCGACGATCAGCGGGGCGGTGGCGAAGCCGAACTCCTCGGCGCCGAGCAGCGCCGCGATCAGCACGTCCCGGCCGGTCTTGAGCTGGCCGTCGACCTGCACCGTCACCCGGTCGCGCAGCTTGTTCAGCAACAGCGTCTGCTGTGCCTCGGCCAGGCCCAGCTCCCACGGCGTGCCGGCGTGCTTGAGCGAGTTGAGCGGGGACGCGCCGGTGCCGCCGTCGTGGCCGGAGATCAGGATGACGTCGGCCTTGAGCTTGGCCACGCCCGCCGCGACGGTGCCCACGCCGACCTCGCTGACCAGCTTGACGTGCACCCGGGCGGCCGGGTTGACGCACTTCAGGTCGTGGACGAGCTGGGCCAGGTCCTCGATGGAGTAGATGTCGTGGTGCGGCGGCGGGGAGATCAGGCCGACACCGGGGGTGGCGTGCCGGGTCCGGGCGATCCACGGCCAGACCTTGTTGCCGGGTAGCTGCCCGCCCTCGCCGGGCTTCGCGCCCTGCGCCATCTTGATCTGGAGGTCGTCGGCGTTGACGAGGTATTCACTGGTCACGCCGAAGCGGCCGCTGGCGATCTGCTTGACCGCGGAGCGCCGCGCCGGGTCGTGCAGCCGCTCGACGTCCTCGCCGCCCTCGCCGGTGTTGGACTTGCCGCCGAGCCGGTTCATCGCGATGGCGAGCGTCTCGTGCGCCTCCGCCGAGATCGACCCGTACGACATGGCGCCGGTGGCGAAGCGCTTGACGATCTCGCTGGCCGGCTCGACCTCGTCCAGCGGCACCGCCGGTCGTACGCCGGTGCGCAGCGTGAACAGCCCGCGCAGCGAGCCGGCCTGCGCGGCCAGCTCGTCGACCTTCGCGGTGTACTGCCGGAACACGTCGTACTGGCGGCTGCGGGTGGCGTGCTGGAGCAGGAAGACGGTCTCCGGGTTGAACAGGTGCAGCTCGCCCTCGCGGCGCCACTGGTACTCGCCGCCGACCTCCAGCCGGTCCGTGGCCTGCACGCCGGGCGCCGGCCAGGCCCGCGCGTGCCGGGCCGCCACCTCGGCGTGGATCTCGGCCAGCCCGATGCCGCCGATGGTGCTCGGCGTGCCCCGGAAGTACCTGTCGACCAGACGGGTCTCCAGGCCGACCGCCTCGAAGACCTGCGCGCCGCAGTACGAGGACACGGTCGAGATGCCCATCTTGGACATGATCTTCAGGACGCCCTTGCCGAGCGCCTTGACGTAGTTGCGGACCGCCTTCACCCGGTCGACGCCGGCCAGCACGCCGGTGGAGATCATGTCCTCGACCGACTCGAAGGCCAGGTACGGGTTGACCGCCGCCGCGCCGTACCCGATCAGCACCGCCGCGTGGTGCACCTCACGGCAGTCGCCGGACTCGACGATCAGCGCGACCTGGGTGCGGGTCTGCTCGCGTACCAGGTGCTGGTGCACCGCGGCGGTGAGCAGCAGCGACGGGATCGGGGCCAGGTCGGCGTTGGAGTCCCGGTCGGAGAGCACCAGGATGCGTACGCCGTCCTCGATCGCCTCGGAGACGTGCCGGCAGATCTCGGTCAGCCGGGCCTTGATGCCGGCGCCGCCGTCGCGCAGGCGGTAGAGACCGGAGACCCGGACCGCCTTGAAGCCGGGCAGGTCGCCGTCCTCGTCGATGGAGAGGATCTTGGCCAGCTCGTCGTTGTCGATCACCGGGTACGGCAGCACGATCTGCCGGCAGCTCGCCGGACCCGGGTCGAGCAGGTTGCCCTCCGGCCCGATGGTGGACGCCAGGCTGGTCACCAGCTCCTCCCGGATGGCGTCCAGCGGCGGGTTGGTGACCTGCGCGAAGAGCTGATGGAAGTAGTCGTAGAGCAGCCGCGGCCGGGTGGACAGCGGGGCGATGGGCGTGTCGGTGCCCATCGAGCCGATCGGCTCCGCGCCGCTGCGGGCCATCGGGCCGAGCAGGATCTTCAGCTCCTCCTCGGTGTAGCCGAACACCTGCTGGCGGCGGCGTACCGAGTCGTGGGTGTAGACGATGTGCTCGCGGGCCGGCAGGTCGTCCAGCTCGATCAGGCCCGCGTGCAGCCACTCCTGGTACGGCTGCTCGGCGGCCAGCTCGGTCTTGATCTCGTCGTCGGAGACGATCCGGCCGTTGACGGTGTCGACCAGGAACATCCGGCCCGGCTGGAGCCGGCCCTTGGCGATCACGGTGGACGGGTCCAGGTCGAGCACGCCCGCCTCGCTGCCTAGCACCACCAGCCCGTCGGCGGTGTGCCACCAGCGGCCCGGGCGCAGCCCGTTGCGGTCGAGCACCGCGCCGACGATCTCGCCGTCGGTGAAGGCGACCGAGGCCGGGCCGTCCCACGGCTCCATCAGGCTGGCGTGGAAGCGGTAGAAGGCGCGCTTGTCGGCGCGCATGTCCGGGTCGTTCTCCCACGCCTCGGGGATCATCATGAGCACCGCGTGCGGCAGGCTCCGCCCGGCCAGGTGCAGCAGCTCCAGGACCTCGTCGAAGTTCGCCGAGTCGGACGCGGCCGGGGTGCACACCGGGAAGACCCGGCGGATGTTGCCGGGCAGGTTCGGGCTGCGCAGCAGCGCCTCGCGAGCCTGCATCCAGTTGCGGTTGCCGCGAATCGTGTTGATCTCGCCGTTGTGCGCGATGAACCGGTACGGGTGCGCCAGCGGCCAGGACGGGAACGTGTTCGTGGAGAAGCGCGAGTGCACCAGCGCGATGGCGCTGACCACCCGCTCGTCGGTCAGCTCCGGGTAGAACTCCGGAAGCTGGTCCGGGGTGAGCATGCCCTTCCACACCATGGTGCGGCCGGACAGCGACGGGAAGTACGCCGGCACGCCCCGCTCGGCGGTCTCCCGCTCGACCTGCTTGCGCAGGCAGAACGCCACCCGGTCCAGGTCCAGCCCGGTCAGCGGGGAGCCGGCCGGGCCGGCGGGTGAGTCGGTCAGCCGGCGCGCGGCCACGAAGAGCTGCCGGACCCGGGGCATCGCCGCGAGCGCCGTCTCGCCCAGGCCGGACGGGTCGGTCGGCACCTCGCGCCAGCCGAGCACGTCGGCGCCCTCGACCAGCGCGTACTTGTCGACCACCTGGCGGGCACGGGTCTCGGCCGCGTCGTCGTCGGGCAGGAACACCAGGCCGGTGGCGTACTGGCCGGCCGGGGGCAGCGGGAAGTCGACGGTGGCGCGCAGGAACGCGTCCGGCACCTGGATCATGATGCCGGCGCCGTCCCCGGTGTTGTGCTCCGCGCCCCGGGCGCCCCGGTGGTCCAGCCGGCACAGCGCCCCGAGGCCGTTCGCGACGACCTGGTGCGAGCGCCGCCCGTGCAGGTCGGCCACGAAGGCCACACCGCAGGCGTCATGCTCGTACGCGGGGTCGTAGAGCCCGGTCGCCGGTGGGGCCGACTGCGGGCTGTGAGGGTACGGAAAGGCCACCGGGCCTCCTGTCGTCACTCAGGATGGATCATGATGGGGACGACGTCGGCCCTCTGCGGTTTATTGAGTCTACGTTAGGGCTTCCGGCGCAAGGCCAGTTCAGATTGATCACACTTCCAGATGCTGGGACATGTAGTCTCGCGCGGTGGATCTCGCACGCGCTGACGTACTCGACCGGTTGGAGCGGTTCTACGACGCGGTGCCCCGCGACGGGGCCCGGACCGAGGAGTACGGCGCCCTGGTGCTCTTCGTCCGGGAAGGCGCCGGATGGCCGTTCTACGCCCGGCCCCGGCTCGACGCCACCGAGCACCCCACCCTCGCCGATGTCAACGCGGTACGCACCCGGCAGCAGGAACTGGGCCTGCCGGAGGCGTTCGAATGGGTGCACGAGCACCAACCGGAGCTGCTGGCGGTGGCCCGCTCGGCCGGGCTGAGCGTGCTGGAGGCGCCGCTGATGCTGCTGGAACCGGAGCGCCTGCCCGAACCGGGAACGTTCAGCGACGTACCGGTGCGGGTGCTGGACCCCGGCGACGCGGGCTTCGCCGCGGACATCGCGCTGCGGCGGGCCGTCGCCGCGGTCGGCTTCGCCAACGGCGGCACCGCGCGCGGCGAGGCCGGACCGGCCGAGCGGGACGCCACCGTCTCCGGGCTGGACGTGGCCGCGCTGGAGGAGGAGGCGACCCGGGTCGCCGACGGCCGGCGCATCTCCGTGCTCGCCGCCACGCCCGAGGAAGGCGCGCTCGCCGGCGGCATGGCCATGCGGGTCGGCGACGTGGCGGAGATCGCCGGGGTGGCCACGCTGCCGTCCGCGCGGCGGCGCGGCCTCGGCGCGGCGGTGACCGCCACCCTCGCTCGGGAACTGCGGGCCGCCGGCACCGACCTGATCTTCCTCAGCGCCGGCAGCGAGGACATCGCCCGGGTCTACCTACGGGTCGGGTTCCGCCGGATCGGCACCGCCTGCATCGCCGAGCCCGCCGCCGTCATCTGAGGCCGCCGCGGCGGAGGTCAGGACGGCGGCTGCCAGGCGGCGGCCGCCGCGGCGGCCGTGTTACGCAGGCGCGGGCTGATCGTGCCGAGGGCGGCGTCGCGGGCGCGCAGCGCCAGCCGGCCCCGGGCCTGCAGGACCGCCGACATCCGCCGGGTCTGCCGGACCATCGTGGCCGCGCGGGGCCGGCGCAGCCTGTCGTACGCGGTCACCGCGTCCGGCAGCCGCGACTCCCGTAGCAGTCCGGCCAGCGTCGCCGCGTCCTCGAACGCCAGGCAGGCGCCCTGGCCGAGGTGCGGCGGCATGGCGTGCGCGGCGTCGCCGAGCAGCACCACGCCGCCCGGCCCGGCCGGGAAGCCGTACGCCTTCGGCAGCGGACGCAGCTCGCGGATCTCCTGCTGCACCACGTCGTCCGGGTCGGTCGCGTCCAGCAGCGTGCCGATCGGCGCGGGCCAGCCGGCGAACCAGCGCTTGAGCAGGGCGAGCTGGACCTCCGGCGGCTCCGGGCGGGGCGCGCCCGCCGCCGTGGCCACCCAGTAGACGCCGCCCCGGCGGGACGCCCCGGCGTTGCCCCGCTCGCCGAGCGAGGCGGCCAGGAACCGGTAGCCGGCGCCCAGCGTCTCCCCCTGCAGCGGCTGGTCGTCGGGCAGTTGCGGGGCCCGGTACCAGGGGATGACCGCCCGCCACGCGGCGCACCCGGAGCTGACCACCGAGGTCTCCGGCGCCAACTGCCGGCGGATCTCGCTGTCGGTGCCGTCGGCGGCCACCACCAGGTCCGCCTCGTAGGTGTGCCGGCCGTCGCCCACCGCCGGGCGCTCACCGGACGCGGCGCGCACCGTCCGCACGCTCACGCCGGTACGCAGCTCGACCCGGTCACCCAGGCCGGCGATGAGCGCGTCGTGCAGGTCCTCCCGGTGCACCACCACCGGCATCCGCTCGGCCGGGGTGGACCGGGCCTGCACCAGCCAGTGCCCGTCCGGGCGGCGCACGCCGCCGTCGGGCAGCGGGGTGGCGATCGCGTCCAGCCCGTCGCCCAGCCCGAGGGAGCGCAGCGCGCGTACCCCGTTGGGCCAGAGCACCACGGCGGTCGCCTCCGGCCGGACCCGGTCGGCGCGTTCCAGCAGCGTGACCTGCCATCCCGAGCGGGCCAGCACGCCGGCCACCGCCATCCCGCCGAGGCCGGCGCCGACCACCACCGCGCTGCGCATGACTCCCCCGCTCAGCTGTCCCGGTCGGTGGGGCGCGCGGCGGCGTCGGCCCGGCCCGCGTTCGTGCGCTCGGCGTCCGTCCGTTCCGCGTCGGCGTCGGTGCCGTCCGCGTCGGCGCCGTCGGTGGCGGCGGGGTCGGTGTCCGTGCGGTCGGCCTGCTCCGCGTCGCCGTCGGTGGCCACGGGGTCGGTGTCCGTGCGGTCGGCCTGCTCCGCGTCGCCGTCGGTGGCACCGTCGGGGGTCTCCGGCCGGTCGTCGTCGGCCGCCGGCTCCACCGGGGGCAGCACGCCGGTCTTCCGGTACGCGTCGAACTGTTCCTCGCTCACCACCCGGTAGCCCTCGGGCGGGGCCGGCCGCGCGGCGGCCTCCCGGGCGGACAGGTCGACCTGGGACACGTCGCCGGCCGGGCCGGCGGCGGGGGCCGGCTCGCCCACCGGCACCAGGTATTCGCGCGGGCCGCGGACCCGGATGAAGTAGGCGAGCGCACCGAGGAAGACCAGCGCGGCGGTCCAGACGTTGAGGCGTACGCCGAGGATCAGGTTCGCCTCGTCGGTGCGCATCAGCTCGATCCAGAACCGGCCCGCCGTGTAGCCCATCACGTAGAGCGCGAACGCCCGGCCGCGCCCGAGCCGCAGCTTGCGGTCGAGGTAGAGCACCAGCGCGGCGACGCCGATGTTCCAGAGCGCCTCGTAGAGGAACGTCGGGTGGTAGAGCCCCGGCTGGAGCACCGGGTTGCCGGCGTCGTCGCGCAGTGCGTGACCCGGGTTGTCCGGGTCCATGACGTGCACTTCCAGGCCCCACGGCAGCGTGGTCCGCCCGCCGTACAGCTCGTTGTTGAACCAGTTGCCCAGACGGCCGACGGCCTGCGCCAGCGGCAGGCCCGGCGCCAGCGCGTCGGCGATCACGGTGAACGGGATGCCGAGCTGCCGCGCGGCGAGCCACGCGCCGACCGCGCCACCGGCCACCGCGCCCCAGATGCCGAGGCCGCCCTCCCAGATGTAGAGCGCCTTGATCGGCTCGCCGCCGGCGCCGAAGTATTTCTCCGGCGACGTGATCACGTGGTAGATCCGCGCGCCGATGATGCCCGCCGGCACCGCCCAGACAGCGATGTCGAGCACCGCGCCCGGAGCGACGCCGCGGCGGCGCAGCCGGTACTCGGTGACCACGCAGGCCACCACGATGCCGAGGATGATGCAGAGCGCGTACGCCCGGATCGGAACCGGACCGAGCTGCCAGACGGCGGTGCTGGGGCTGGGCATGGCCGCCAGTGGGGTCATCGGGGCGAGGGTCACGGGTGCACACGGTACCGGTGCGGACTGTGTGCGCGGCACCCCGGTCGGCCTGCCGCGCGGGTCGGATGACTTCTGGTTTGCACCGTCATAGGCTCTTTGTCCATGAGCTCGCTCACCTGGGCGGTCGCCGCTGTCGTCACCGACGCATCCGGGCGGCTGCTGCTCTGCGGCCGGTCCGAGGGGGCCCGGCGCTGGGGCCTGCCGGGCGGGCGGCTGCGCCACGACGAGAGCCCGGTGGATGCCGTCGTCCGGGCGGTCCGCACGGAGACCGGCTGGGCGGTGGCGCCGGCCGACCTGGTCGGCCTCTACCGGGTCACCGGTCCACCGGTGCCCGCCCCACCGGCCGGGCGGTGCGGCGCGCGCCCAGACGTGCTGGTGCACGTGTTCCGCGCCGGACCGGCCGACGCCGGACCGGCGGGCGAACCGGCGACCGGGTGCCTGCCTCGGTGGTGGCCGCCGCAAGAGCTGCCCGACGTGCTGACCCCCACGACGCGCGCGGCGATCGCGGACGCGCTCGCCGGCCGCGCCGGCGTGCTGCGGCACACGACCGCCGCCGACGCGCTCACGCCACCCGGCGACGGACAGCCCGGCGACGGGCAGCCCGCCCCGCCCGGCCAGCGCGCCTCCGAGCAGGTCGACAGCAGTAGCCGCTGACCGCCCGCCCGCTCGCTCGCTTGATCGACACCAGTTCGGCGAAGTGGCGGTATCCCGGCGTCCTGGACCACGCCAGCTCGGCGAAGTGGAGTCGATCAAGCAGGTGGCGAGCCGGGCGTCAGCGGGCCGGGTTGCGGACGCCCTCGGCCAGTTCGGCGCTCAGCTTGCGCAGCGCGGTCAGGCCGGCGGCCTGGTCCGGGGCGTCCAGCACGCAGCGGACCAGCGCGCTGCCCACGATCACCGCGTCGGCGTACCCGGCGACGGTGGCGGCCTGCGCGCCGGTGCCCACGCCCAGCCCGACGCCGACCGGGATGTCGGTGACCTCGCGCAGCCGGGAGACCAGGACCGGGGCCGCCTCGGAGGTCTGCGCGCGGGCGCCGGTGACGCCCATGATCGCGGTGGCGTAGACGAAGCCGCGGCAGTGCTCGGCGGTCATCCGCAGCCGCGCGTCGGTCGAGGACGGTGAGACCAGGAACGTCCGGTCCAGGCCGTGCGCGTCGGAAGCGGCCAGCCACTCGGCGGCCTCGTCGGGGATCAGGTCCGGCGTGACCAGGCCGGTCCCACCGGCGGCGGCCATGTCGCGGGCGAACGCGTCGACGCCGTACTGCTCGATCGGGTTCCAGTAGGTCATGGTGACCACGCTCGCCCCGGTCGCGGCGACCGCCTCGACGACGCGCAGCGCGTCCGCGACGCGGACGCCACCGGCGAGCGCGATGTCGCTCGCCTTCTGGATGACCGGGCCGTCCATCACCGGATCGGAGTACGGGATCTCCACCTCGATGACGTCCACGCCCGCCTCGACCATGGCCTTCATGGCGGCGATGCTGCCCTCGACGGTCGGGAAACCGGCCGGCATGCAGCCGACCAGCACGGCCCGGCCGTCCGCCCGCGCCTTGTCGAAGGCGACCCCGATGCGGCTCACGCTGTCACTCCTTGTCGAGGATGCCGAAGTACGCGCCGGCGGTGTGCACGTCCTTGTCGCCCCGGCCGGACAGGTTGACCACGATCAACGGCTCCCGGCCCAGCTCCTCGGCGAGCCGGGGGGCGATCGCGCGGGCGCCGGCCAGCGCGTGCGCGCTCTCGATCGCCGGGATCACGCCCTCGGTTCGGCAGAGCATCTCGAACGCGGCCATCGCGTCGGCGTCGTCGACCGGCAGGTACGTGGCCCGCCCGGTGTCGTGCAGCCAGGCGTGCTCCGGGCCGACGCCCGGGTAGTCCAGGCCGGCCGAGATCGAGTGCGACTCGATGGTCTGCCCGTCGGCGTCCTGCAGCACGTACGTGCGGGTGCCGTGCAGCACGCCCGACGAACCGCCGGTGATGCTGGCGGCGTGCCGGCCGGTCCCGACGCCCTCGCCACCGGCCTCGAAGCCGTAGAGGCGGACCCCGGCGTCCGGCACGAACGCGTGGAAGATGCCCAGCGCGTTGGAGCCGCCGCCGACGCACGCCGCGACCGCGTCCGGCAGCGTGCCGGTCAGGTCCAGGCACTGCTGGCGGGCCTCCACGCCGATGCCGCGGACGAAGTCGCGGACCATCTCCGGGAACGGGTGCGGGCCGGCGGCGGTGCCGATCAGGTAGTGGGTGTCGTCGACGTTGGCGACCCAGTCCCGCATCGCCTCGTTCATCGCGTCCTTGAGCGTGCGCGAGCCGGTGGTCACCGGGACGACGGTGGCGCCGAGCATCCGCATCCGGGCCACGTTGAGCGCCTGCCGCTCGGTGTCCACCTGGCCCATGTAGACGACGCATTCCAGGTCGAACAGCGCGGCGGCGGTGGCGGTGGCCACGCCGTGCTGGCCGGCGCCGGTCTCCGCGATGACCCGCCGCTTGCCCATCCGCTTGGTGAGCAGCGCCTGGCCCAGCACGTTGCGGACCTTGTGCGCGCCGGTGTGGTTGAGGTCCTCCCGCTTGAGCAGGACCCGCGCCCCGACCTGCGCGGAGAAGCGCCGGGCCTCGTAGAGCATCGAGGGCGTGCCGGCGTAGTCACGCAGCAGCGCGTCGAACTCGGCGAGGAAGTCCTCGTCGCCCATCGCCTTGCGGTACGCCGCGTCCAGCTCGTCCAGTGCGGCGACGAGCGCCTCCGGGACGAACCGGCCGCCGAACCGGCCGAAGTGACCGGCGGCGTCGGGGACCGGGCCGGTTGCGGGTGCGGCGCTCATCGCGGGCGTCCTCTCGGATCGGGTGGCCCGGCGGCTCAGCGCACCGGGCGGGGCGTGGCCGGGTGGTTACCGGCGTTGACCAGCTCGGCGACCGCTTCGCGCGGGCTCTTCTGGGTGACCAGGCCCTCGCCCACCAGCACGGCGTCGGCGCCGGCGGAGGCGTACCGGATCAGGTCGTGCGGACCGCGCACCCCGGACTCGGCGATCTTGACGACGCTGCTCGGCAGGCCGGGCGCGATCCGCTCGAACACCGAGCGGTCGACCTCCAGCGTACGCAGGTCACGGGCGTTCACGCCGATCACCTGCGCGCCGGCCTCCAGGGCGCGGTCCGCCTCCTCCTCGGTGTGCACCTCGACGAGCGCGGTCATGCCCAGCGACTCGATTCGCTCCAGCAGGCCGACCAGCACGTTCTGCTCCAGCGCGGCGACGATCAGCAGCACCAGGTCGGCGCCGTGCGCGCGGGCCTCGTGCACCTGGTAGCTGGAGACGACGAAGTCCTTGCGCAGCACCGGCACGTTCACCGCGGCCCGCACCGCCGCCAGGTCGTCGAGCGACCCGCCGAACCACCGGCCCTCGGTGAGCACGCTGATCGCCCGCGCTCCCCCGGCCGCGTAGTCACCGGCCAGGTCCGCCGGGTCGGCGATCTCGGCCAGCCGCCCCTTGGACGGCGACGAGCGCTTCACCTCGGCGATCACGGCCACGCCGGGCCGGCGCAGGGCCGCGTACGCGTCCAGCGGCGGCGGCGCGGCGGCGGCCAGCTCACGGATCCGCTCCAGCGGAACCTGCTCCTGCCGCCGGGCCACGTCCTCGCGCACACCGGCCAGGATCTCGTCGAGCACGCCTGCGGACGGCGCCGCTCCGGCGTCGTCCCCCTCCGCGTGCGCATGCTCAGCAGTCACCAACGGACTCCCCTCTCCGGGCGTCATGGGCCGATGCTAGGGGGCGCCACCTGGCGACAAGTGCCGGGGGGTATGGCGCACCTCACGACATGGGCTGTGGCATGATGGCCGACTTCCGGTGAACGCCACGTCACGCAGCGCCACGCTGGCATCGACCGTCACCCATCCCCATCTCACCACGGTTGATCCGTCGCCGCAGCACCGCTCCCGCGCCGGGCTGTGACCAAGCTCAAGGACCTCCGGCCCTGCCCAGGTCGGGCCGCCTGGCGGACCGTTGACCTGTGCTTCACGAGGGCGAAACGTGAGCCCGGCAGCATCGTCCTCGGGCAGACTCGACACCGGCGGCTGACCACCGCCGACAACCATCTCGTGCGGGGTGACCATGAGCGCCAACGGGCCGAACCAGACCATCGGCTTGACCACCATCTCCCGGACCGTCGCCTCCCTCGCCTTCGGCGTGGTGCACACGCTGGAGCGCGCGGTGGCCGGTGACGGCCGGACGCGTACCGCCCAGGGCAACGCCTGGGAGGCCGTCTGCGCCGACCGGGCCCGCGCCGCCCAGCGCCGCGAGCTGGAGCGGCTGGTGGCCGAGCTGACCGCCGCACGGGCCGCGGCCCGCCGCCGGCGCGACGCGCGCGAGGCGCAGCCGGTCAGCTGACCGTCGGGTCCTCGCCCCGGTCCAGCGCGTCCCACGCGTCCCGGGTGCCCCGCTCGACCGCCGGCCGGCCGGGCTCGACCGCCGGGACGGCCCGTCGCTCGTACCGCGCGCCCATCGCGGGCCAGCCCGCTGCGCGCAGCGCGGTGAACGCGCCGCCGGCCGCGAGGGCCAGGCCGCCGGCCACCACCAGCGCCGGCCACTGACGGCTCACCCCGGCCTCGGCGAGGCCGATCCCGCCGCCGACCGCCACGGCCACGCCGACCGCGCCCAGCAGCAGGCCCAGCAGCCGGCGCAGGCGGCCCCGGGTGGCGAGCACCGCGCCGCCGCCGGCCAGCCCCACGTAGGTCAGCGCCAGCACCCAGGGCAGCAGCTCCGCGCCGGTCCGGTCGGCCCGGCCGGGCGGCAGCGACCCCCGGGCGGTCATCTCCACCGACCAGGTCCGGGTCACCGCCCAGCAGGCCAGGCCCGCCCCGGCCAGGCAGAGCAGCACCGCGTACGCGAGTTCGCGCCGACCGCGGGCCGACGGCGCGGTGGTGCCGGGCGCGCTCACCGGGCTGCCCGCAGCGTCTCGGCGGCCGCGATCGCGGCGAGGACGGCGGCGGCCTTGCTGCGCGTCTCCCGATCCTCGGCGGCCGGATCGGAATCGGCCACGATCCCGGCGCCGGCCTGCACGTAGGCCCGGCCGTCGCGGATCAGCGCGGTACGGATCGCGATGGCCATGTCCAGGTCGCCGCCGAAGGCGAAGTAGCCGACGGTGCCGCCGTAGACGCCGCGCCGCACCGGCTCCAGCTCCTCGATGATCTCCATGGCGCGTACCTTGGGCGCGCCGCTGAGCGTGCCGGCCGGGAACGTGGCGGCGAGCGCGTCGAACGCGGTGCGGTCGGCGCGCAGCTCGCCGACGACCGTCGAGACGATGTGCATGACGTGGCTGTAGCGCTCGATGGTGGCGAACTCGGGCACCTCCACGGTGCCCGGCCGGCAGACCCGCCCCAGGTCGTTGCGGCCCAGGTCGACAAGCATGACGTGCTCGGCGCGTTCCTTGGGGTCGGCGAGCAGCTCGGCGGCGAGCCGGGCGTCGGCCTCCGGGGAGCCGCCGCGCGGCCGGGTGCCGGCGATCGGGTGCAGCAGGGCCCGCCGCCGCCCGTCCGGGCCGGCGCTGACCTTGAGGTGCGCCTCCGGGGACGACCCGACGATGTCGAAGCCGTCGAAGCGCAGCAGGTACATGTACGGGCTGGGGTTGGTGGTGCGCAGCACCCGGTAGACGTCCAGCGGGTCGGCCTCGGTGGGGCGCTCGAAACGCTGGCTGAGCACGATCTGGAAGCACTCGCCGGCGCGGATCGCCTCCTTGGCCGCCGCCACGGCCTTCGGGTAGCCGCCCTCCGGGGTCCGGCTGACCACCTCGCCGACGCCCGGCCGGCCGACGGTGGACACCATGGGCGGGATCGGTCGGGACAACGCGGTGGTCATGGCGTCCAGGCGACCCACCGCGTGGTGGTACGCGGCGTCGACCAGCTCCGCCCGCCCGGGCGTATCGAGCGGGGGCAGGACCGCGTTGGCGACCAGGATCGCCGAGCCCTCGTAGTGGTCGAGCACCACCAGGTCGGTGGCGAGCATCATGCCCAGCTCGGGCACGTCCAGCTCGTCCTCGGTCAGCTCGGGCAGCCGCTCGAAGCGGCGGACCAGGTCGTAGGCGAGGTAGCCGACCAGCCCGCCGGTCAGCGGCGGCATTCCGCCGGCCGGGTCCCAGGCCGGGCCGGCGAGCGCGTCGACCGACTCGCGGAGCACGGTGACCGGGTCCCCGGTGGTCGGTACGCCCGCGGGCGGTGTGCCGGTCCAGCGCGCCTCGCCGTTCCGCTCGGTGAGCGTGGCGCTGCTGCGGACGCCGATGAACGAGTACCGCGACCAGGCCGTGCCGGCCGAACCGACGCCCTGCTCGGCGGATTCCAGCAGGAACGTGCCGGGACCGCCGGCCAGCTTGCGGTAGACCCCGACCGGGGTCTCGGCGTCGGCGAGCAGCCGCCGGGTCACCGGCACGACCCGCCAGCGGGCGGCCAGGTCGGCGAAGGTGGACCGGTCCGGGCTGACGGTGCCGTCGGTCACGGGGTCTCCTCCGGTGAGCTGACCGGCAGGTCGGTGAAGAAGCAGGTGCGCTGCCCGGTGTGGCAGGCCGCGCCGACCTGCTCCACGCTGACCAGCAGCGCGTCGCCGTCGCAGTCCAGGGCCACCGAGCGCACGTACTGGTGGTTGCCGGAGGTGGCGCCCTTGACCCAGTACTCGCCGCGGCTGCGCGACCAGTAGGTGGCCCGGCCGGTGGTGAGCGTGCGGTGCAGCGCCTCGTCGTCCATCCAGGCGACCATCAGCACCTCGCCCGTGTCGTGGGCGCGGACCACGGCGGCGACCAGGCCGTCCGGGGTGCGGCGGAGTTTGGCCGCGATGGCCGGGTCGAGCCGGGACGGCCGGGCCGGGCCGGGACTGGGGGCGCCGGTCAGCGGCGCGTCAGGGGCGGGCACGGTTGACCATTCTCCCGCACGCGGCCCGGGGACCGCCGACGTGTCCCGGGAGGCGGGCGTCACCGTCGCCAGCGCCCGGCCCAGCTGCCGCAGGTAGCGGTCCGCCCGGCCGTCGGTGAGCGCCTCGGCCAGGTCGGTCCCGGTGGCCCGGGCGATCTCCGCCGCGTACGGGCGCACCAGCGGGAGGATGCCGTTGACCAGCCGTCCGGCGGCGGCGCCGACCTCGGCCGGGTCGCCGGGGCGCAGCCCGAGGCAGAGGAGCATGTCGTCGCGGTAGCCGGGCGGGGCGACCGGCAGGTCCAGCGCGGCGGTCAGGGCGGCCCGGCGGGACACCACGCGCACCGACGGGTTGGCCGGCCGCAGCACCGAGGGGCAGAGCCGGGCCAGGTCGGCCGCGGCGAGCCGGACCCCGACCGGGTCACCGGCCAGGCGCGCGGCGGCGACCTTGCCCAGCGTGGCGATCAGCTCCTCCAGGCGCGGCTCGTCGGCGGGCTGGCAGAGCACCGGCAGGTCGATCCGGCGCCGCCATTCCGGCACCGCCCAGAGCAGCCGGGCCGGCGCGGTGACCGGGAGGCCGAACGCCCAGTCGGCGGGCTGGCCGAGCCGGCGTACCCAGGAGCGGACGTCGCGGGCGGCCACGGAGACGTGCACCAGGCGGCCGCCGAACTCGGTCAGGTACGCCCGCCGGGCCGCGTACGGCGTGCCGCGGCGGGACGTGACCTGCCGGGGCCCGCCGGTGGCGCGTGGCTCGTCGGCGGCCACCAGCACGTCCACGTCCACGTCGCTGTGCTCGGTGGCGGCCCGCCGGGCGTGGCTGCCCCGCAGCATGATCCCGACGACCGGCCGGTCGGCGGCGTGCCGCAGGCGGGCGGCCCAGAGGTCGAGGAACCCGGTGTCGGACAACGGAGCTGGACCCACTGCCTCATGGTGCCGAAACCTGATCTTCCGATGCCGGACTCCCTGTCCGCCGCCGGGTGTTCAGCCCGACTCCTCCTCCGCCCGCCGGTACGCGTCGATCTTGTGTTCGAGAACCTTCAGGTCCTCCTCCAGCTCGGCCATCCGGGCCAGCACCCGGGCGCGGTGCGCCTCGAACAGCGCCCGCCGCGCGCCGAGCGTGCTGTCGCCGTGCCGGGCCAGCTCGGCGTAGCGGCGCATGTCGCGCACCGGCATCCCGGTGCGCCGCAGCCGGGTGAGCAGGAACAGCCAGTTGACGTCGGACTCGGTGTAGCGCCGGCGGCCGGAGGAGTCCCGTCCGACGCGGCCCACCAGCCCCTCCTGCTCGTACCAGCGCAGCGTGTAGGTGGTCAGGCCGACCCGTTCCGCCGCCTCACCCACGGTGAGGCTCATCTCCCGCGTGCTGATGTCCACGCCCTCCAGGCTTCCAGTTCGAGCCCACTCGAAGTCAAGTCCCTCGTTGCCTCGCCGACGGAATTCATCTAGCGTTGAGTTCATCGGGTGATGAATTGACGGAGGCGAGCATGGACGACGCGGTGTCGGTCCGCGAGCTGGTGGTCGACCGGGGCGGGCGGCGGGTGCTGCACGGCATCACCTGCGGGGTGCCCCGGGGCACGGTGACCGGGCTGCTCGGGCCCAGCGGCAGCGGCAAGACCACGCTGATGCGCGCGGTGGTCGGCGTGCAGACGGTCGGCTCCGGCGCGGTCGACGTGCTCGGCCGCCCGGCCGGCTCGGCCGACCTGCGCCGCCGGGTGGGCTACCTGACCCAGGCGCCGAGCGTCTACGCCGATCTGACGGTGCGGGAGAACGCCCGCTACTTCGCGGTGCTCCAGGGCCGGGGCCGCGCCGAGGCCGACCGCGCGGTCAC
The DNA here is from genome assembly GCF_017872985.1 of Micromonospora sp. HB375. Taxonomy (NCBI): domain Bacteria; kingdom Bacillati; phylum Actinomycetota; class Actinomycetes; order Micromonosporales; family Micromonosporaceae; genus Micromonospora; species Micromonospora sp. HB375. The sequence goes on from NZ_JAGGJO010000001.1 coordinate 5,087,982, forward strand.
CGACGTCGGCCTGGGAAAGGCGGCCGACCAGCTCGTCGGCACGCTCTCCGGCGGCCAGCGCAGCCGCGCCTCGCTCGCGTGCGCGCTGGTCGGCGAGCCGGAGCTGGTCGTCCTCGACGAGCCGACGGTCGGCCAGGACCCGGTGCTGCGGGCCGACCTGTGGGCCCGGTTCCACGCCATGGCCGCCGCCGGCACCACGCTGCTGGTGTCCAGCCACGTGATGGACGAGGCCGCCCGCTGCGACCGGCTGCTGCTGATCCGCGAGGGCCGGCTGGTCGCCGACGACACCCCGGCCGCGGTCCGCGCCGCCACCGGGACCGACGACCTGGAAGAGGCGTTCCTGCGCCTGATCCGCGACGCCGAGGGAGAGGCGCGATGAACGGACGGATCCTGGCCGCCACCACCGGGCGCATCCTGCGCCAGCTCCGGCACGACCGGCGGACCGTGGCGCTGCTCGTGGTGGTGCCGTCGGTGCTGCTCACGCTCGTCTACTTCATGTACGTCGACCAGCCCGCCCCGCCCGGCGCGCCCAGCACGTTCGACCGGGTGGCCCTGATCATGCTGGGCTTCTTCCCGTTCATCATCATGTTCCTCGTGACCAGCATCGCCATGCTCCGCGAGCGCACCACCGGCACGCTGGAGCGCCTGCTCACCACGCCGCTGGGCAAGCTCGACCTGCTCTTCGGGTACGGCATCGCGTTCGGCCTGGCCGGGGTGCTCCAGTCCACTGTCGCCTCGGTCGTCGCGTACCGGGTGTTCGGCCTGGAGACCGCGGGCAGCGCGTGGCTGGTCGTGCTGATCGCCGGGGTGAACGCGGTGCTGGCGGTGGCGCTCGGGCTGTTCTGCTCGGCGTTCGCCCGCACCGAGTTCCAGGCGGTCCAGTTCATGCCGGTGGTGGTGGCCCCGCAACTGCTGCTGTGCGGCCTGTTCGTGCCGCGCGACCAGATGGCCGGCTGGCTCCAGGCGGTCAGCGACGCGCTGCCGCTGTCGTACGCCGTCGAGGCGCTGCAGGAGGTCGGCGCGCACGCCGAGCCGACCGGGACGATGTGGCGGGACGTGGCGATCGTGACCGGGGCGGCGGTGGCGGCGCTGGTGCTGGCCGCCGCGACGCTGCGCCGGCGCAGCGGGTGAACGCGCGGCGCACCGGGCGGCGGCCCGGCACTCCGGACACCCGCGAGGCGATCCTCGCCGCGGCGCGGGAGGCGTTCGCCGAGCGGGGGTTCGACGCCGCGTCCATCCGGGCCATCGCCGCGGCGGCGGGAGTGGACCCGGCGCTCGTGCACCACTACTTCGGCGGCAAGGAGGAGCTGTTCCGGGCCGCGACGGCGTTCCCGGCCGACCCGGGAAGGCTGCTGCCGGCGGTGCTCGCCGGCGGCCCGGACGCGCTCGGCGAGCGGATGGTCCGGGTGTTCCTGGAGGTCTGGGACTCCCCCACCGGCACCGCCGCGGTGGCGCTGCTGCGCTCGGCGGTCAGCAACGACTGGACGGCGCGCCTGCTGCGCGAGTTCCTGGTCACGCAGGTGCTGCGGCGGGTGCTCGACCAGCTCGACGTCGACCCGGCGCAGCGCGCGCTGCGCGGCGGCCTGGTCGCCACCCAGCTCGCCGGGCTGGCGATGATGCGGTACGTGCTCCGCCTCGACGCGGTCGCCACCGCCGAGCCGGCGACGCTGGTGGCCGCCGTCGGCCCGACGGTCCAGCGGTACCTCACCGGCGACATCACCTGAGCCGTCGCGGCTCAGGCCGCGGCCGCCCGGGGGCAGAGCATCGGGTGCAGCAGGCGGGACAGCTCCGCCACGTCGGCGACCGGCCGGGGGAAGGCGAGCCGGGCCCGCCGGGTCGCGCCGGGCCGCCCGTGCGCGACCAGCAGGCCGTACCTGTCGATCCGGACCACCCGCGGGATCTGGTCGCCGGGCAGGTCCAGCCGCCGCCGAAGGTAGTCGCCGACCTGCTCGGCGTGGTGGTCGGCCAGGTCCGCGAGCAGGGCGGCCTCGACCGGGTGCAGCGGGTCCGGCTCGGCCTCCGCGAACGCCTCCGGGTCGATCCGGCGCACCCGCCCGGCGCGTTCCCAGCGGGCCTCGGCCACCTCGAAGCGGTGCAGGTGGAACCGGCTGCCCACGTCGAGCAGATCGGCGACCGGGTCGGTGGCGGCGAAGTCGACCGCCGCGTCGCGCGCCTCGTCCCCGTTCAGCCGCGTCGCCCAGCCGGACACCCAGGCCCGGCCGAGCGAGGGCGCCCCGGCCGCCGGCGGCAGGTCGAGCACGTCGAGCACGGCGGCCACGTCGGCGTCGCCCGCCGGCGGCACGAGCGCCGCGGCGAGGTCACTGACCACGGGTACGAGCAGCAGCACCCGCCCGTCCGGGTCGACGGCGTGCCGGACCTGGTGCGGGCCGGGGTGCCGGGCCAGGTGGACGAGGGCGGGCAACCGGCCCGCGACAAGGGTTCGCACGATCTCCGCCGGGCTGGGCCGCATGATCCCGACCTCCTCAAGATAGGTTAGGCTTACCTAAGAAGCAGGCTAGACGATCGGAGACGCCCCCGTGAACCACCCCCGGCCCAAAGCCCGGCTCTCCCGGGCCCTCGGCATCCCGCTGACCCGCAAGTGCGTGCGGTACTTCGAGCGGCGCCCCTATCCCCCGGGCGTGCACGGCCGGTCCCGCCGCACCACCTCCGACTACCAGGTGCGGCTGCTGGAGAAGCAGCGGCTGCGCCACCAGTACAACGTCAGCGAGGCCCAGTTGCGCCGGCTGTTCGACGAGGCCGCCCGGGCCGCCGGCAAGACCGGCGACACGCTCGTCGCGCTGCTGGAACGACGCCTCGACGCGGTGGTCCTGCGGGCCGGGCTGGCCCGCAGCATCTACCAGGCCCGCCAGCTCGTCGGGCACGGCCACATCACCGTGGACGGGCGCAAGGTCGACCGGCCGTCGTACCGGCTGCGGCCCGGCCAGGTGGTCGGCGTACGCGAGCGCAGCCGCACGCTGCCGCCGTTCCAGCTCGCCGCCGCCGGGGCGCACGCCGACGCGCAACCCCGGCCGTACCTGTCGGCGCAGCCGGCGCAGCTGCGCGCCACGCTGGTACGCGAACCGGCCCGGCACGAGGTGCCGGTGGTCTGCGACGAGCAACTGGTGGTGGAGTTCTACTCCCGCTGACCGGTTACCGGGTCTGCTCCAACCAGGACGCGTACAGCAGCGCGTACACCGAGTCGGTGTCGCGGACCAGCTCGTCGTGCGGGCCACGCTGCACGATCCGGCCCCGGTCCACCACGATCACCTCGTCCGCCGCCTGCGCGGTGGACAGCCGGTGCGCGATGGCGAGCGTGGTCCGCCCCCGGGTCACCGCGTCGAGCGTGCGTTGCAGGCGTACCTCGGTGGCCGGGTCGACGGCGCTCGTCGCCTCGTCCAGCACCAGCAGGTCCGGGTCCGCGACGTACGCCCGGGCCAGCGCCACGAGCTGCCGCTCGCCGACGCTGAGCGCCTCCCCGCGCTCGCCGACCGGCGTGTCCAGCCCGGACGGCAGCCCGTCCAGCCAGTCGGCCAGACCCAGCTCGCCGAAGGCGGCGGTGAGCCGCTCGTCGGTCAGGTCGGGGCGGGCGAAGCGGACGTTCTCCCCGACCGTGGCGTCGAACAGGAAGCCGTCCTGCGGCACCATCACCACCCGGGAACGCAGCGAGTCGAAACGCACCTGCCGCAGGTCGACGCCGGAGAGCAGCACCGCGCCCTCGGTCGGGTCCATCAGCCGGGTGAGCAGCTTGGCGAAGGTGGTCTTGCCGCTGCCGGTCTCGCCCACCACCGCCACCCGGCTCTTGGCCGGGATGTCCAGCGTCACGTCGTGCAGCACCGGCGGGCCGCCCGGATAGGCGAACGTCACGCCGGCGAACCGGGCGTCCAGCGGCCCGGGCGGCAGCTCCCGCCCCTGCTCGCCCGGGTCGGCCACGTCCGGGGAGACGTCCAGCACGTCCAGCACCCGGCGCCAGCCGGCGATCGCGTTCTGCGCCTCGTTGAGCACCTCGGTGGCGATCTGCACCGGCTGGATGAACAGCGTGACCAGGAACAGGAACGCGGTGAGCTGGCCGACCGACAGCGTGCGGTCGACGCCCAGGCTCACCCCGACCACGACCACGCCGGCCAGCGCCAGCCCGGCCGCCAGCTCCCCCACCGAGCTGCCCATGATGCTGATCCGGATCGCCCGCTGCTGGGCCACCCGCTGCCCGTCGATGGCCGTGTCGAGCCGCCGCGCGGTCCGCCCGGCGATGCCGTACGCCCGGATCACCGGCGCGCCCACCACGCTCTCGCCGATCGCGCCGAGCAGCGTGCCGGTGCGCTGCCGCACCAGGCCGTAGGCCCCGGCGAGGCGGCGCTGCAACTGCCGGATCACCAGCACCGCCGGCGCGAACGCGACGAGCACCACGAGCGTCAACTGCCAGGAGTACGCGAGCATCACCGCTGTGGTCACCAGCAGCTGGCCCAGGTTGACGATCAGGATCACGCCGCCCCACTGGAGGAACTGGGTGATCTGGTCGACGTCGCTGGTCACCCGGGAGACCAGCGAGCCGCGCCGCTCGGACTGCTGGTGCAGCATGGACAGGTCGTGCACGTGCCGGAACGCCCGGGTGCGCACCCCGGCCAGGGCCGTCTCGCTCACCGTGAACAGCCGGCGCATCATCAGGTAGCCGCAGGCGGTGGTGACCACCAGCACCCCGGCGGTGATCGCCACGGTGAGCGAGATGACGTTCAGGTCGAGCCCGCCGACGATGCCGTGGTCGATGCCGCGCTGCACCGCCACCGGCACGGCGACCCGGCCGACCATGTAGACCAGCGCCAGCGCCAGCGTGCCGGCGAGACCGGTGCGCAGCTCCGGGGAGAGCGCCAGCCCGCGCCGCAACGTCTGCCAGGTGGTCTCGGCGCTCTCGGTGTTCTCCCCCGTGGTCGTACTCACCGGTCCACCTCAATCTCCAGGCCCGACGGCAACGGCGTGACCTCGTCGTACGTCTGCTTCTGCTCGCGTTCCTGCTCGGCCTGCTCGTACGCGGTGACCAGGTCGGCGTAGCCGGGCACGGTGGCCAGCAGCTCGGTGTGGGCGCCGCGGGCGACCACCCGGCCCTGCTCCACGTAGATCACCTCGTCGGCGAGCGCGATGGTGGCCCGGCGGTACGCCACCACCAGGATCGACGCCGGGGCGCCGCCGTCGGCGGGCGCGCGCAGCCCGGCCAGGATGGCCGCCTCGACGCGCGGGTCGACAGCGCTCGTGGCGTCGTCGAGCACCAGCAGCCGGGGGCGCCCGGCCAGCGCCCGGGCCAGCGTCAGCCGCTGCCGCTGCCCGCCGGACAGCGAGGTGCCCCGCTCGCCGACCATGGTGTCCAGCCCGTCCGGCAGCGCGGCCACGAAGCCGTCCGCCTCGGCCAGCCGCAGCGCCGCCCACACCTCGTCGTCGCCGATGCCGGCCCGGTCCAGCGCGATGTTGGCCCGGACCGTGTCGTCGAAGACGAACGGCACCTGCGCCACCAGCGCCACGGTGCCGGCGAGCGAGGCGGCGGTCAGCTCCCGCACGTCCACGCCGTCCAGCGTGACCCGCCCGGCGCCCGGGTCGACCAGGCGCACGGCCAACGACGCGATCGTGGACTTGCCCGAACCGGTGGGCCCGACCAGGGCGACTGTCTTCCCGGCCGGCACGGTGAACGTCACCTCGCCGAGCACCTGGGCGCCGGGCAGGTGCGCCTCGGCCGGCTCGTACGCGAAGTGCACGTCGTGGAACGCGAGCGTGGCCGGCGTACGGGTGGCCGGGTCGAGCGTCCTCGTGCCGTACGGCATCTCGCCTGTCGCGTCGAGCACCCGGCGCACCCGGTCCCACCCGGCGACGCTGCGCGGCAGCTCGGCCAGCACCCAGCCGATGGCGCGCACCGGGAAGGCCAGCACGGTGAACAGGAACGCGACGCTGACCAGCTCGGACACGGTGATCGCGCCCTGCCGCAGCCGGATCGCGCCGACCACCAGCACGGCGAGCGTGCCGAGGCTGGGCAGCGTCTCCAGCATCGGGTCGAAGACGCCGCGCAGCCGGCCGACCGAGATCAGCGCGTCCCGCAGCTCGCCGGCGCGGGCGGCGAAACGGGCGGTCTCCTGGGCCTCGCGGCCCATCGTCTTGACCACCAGCGCGCCGTCGAAGCTCTCGTGCGCGATGCCGCTGACCTCGGCGCGCAGCCGCTGCGCCCGGGCCTGCCGGGGCGCCATCCGGCGGGAGTAGACCACGTTGAGCGCGAACAGCGCGGGGAACACGGCGAGGCCGACCAGGGCCAGCGCCCAGTCGGTGACGAACAGTGACGCCACCGCGCCGACCAGCATCACCAGCGTGCCGACCGCGAACGGCAGCGGCGCGATCGGGTACCAGGCCGCCTCCACGTCGGAGTTGGCGTTCGACAGCAGCGTGCCGGTGGAGTTGCGGTGGTGCCAGGCCAGCGGCAGTTCCAGGTAGCGGCGGGTGACCCGGCGGCGGTAGGCGGCCTGGAGCCGGTACTGCATGTAACCGGCGCCGAGCCGCCGGCCGAAGATGCCGACGACCCGCAGCACGCTGATGCCGAGCAGCGCCGCCGCGGCCAGCGCCAGGGTCCCGCGGGCCACCTCGCCGCGCTCGACCGCGGGCACGACGACCTTGCCGACCACCCCGCCGACCACGTACGCGCTGGCGATCACCAGGAGGCCGAACAGCACGCTGCCGCTGACCGCCACCGCGAAGATCCGCGGCTGTTCCCGGATGGCCCGGCCGAGCACCCGTAGCCCTCTGCCGAGCACGTCCCGACTTGTCCCGCTCGCCACGTTCGCCCCCGCCGTAAGCCGCAATTTTCTCCCCCATCCTTACCGCTCGCCGCCAGCTCCGCCGACCCGGCCGGGATATGTCCGCCGTCACGTTCGCACCGGACCTGGGCGGACACCGGCCCTCGATGCTCGCGGCCCGCCGTAGCGCCGGGCGTGGCGCGCCGATCGGCCGCGACGGGCCTACGATCGGGCCATGCCGCGGTACGCCCGAACGGAGCGCGAGGCGCTCGCCGACCTGATGCTGGAGCTGGGACCGGACGCGCCGACTGTGAACGAGGGGTGGACCACCCGCGACCTGGCGGCGCACCTGCTGGTGCGGGAGCGCCGGCCGGACGCGGCGGGCGGGATCCTGCTGCCGCCGCTGCGCGGCTACGGCGAGTCGGTCCGCAGGCGGATCGCCGCCGGGCCGTACGCCGACCTGATCGCCCGGGTCCGCCGTCCCCCGGTGTGGAGCCCGGTGAGCAACCCGCTCACCGACGAGATCGCGAACGGGATGGAGTTCTTCATCCACCACGAGGACGTCCGCCGGGCCCGGCCGGGCTGGCAGCCGCGTGACCTGCCGGCCGGGCAGCAGGCGGTGCTCTGGAAGCGGGTCGCCCTGCTGGCCCGGATGGCGCTGCGGCGCTTCCCGGCCGAGGTGCTGGTGCAGGCGCCGGGGCACGGCGAGCTGCGGGCCGGTGGCGGCGGCGAGCGGCTGCGGCTGGTCGGCGCGCCGGGGGAACTCGTGCTGTTCCTCACCGGGCGGCAGCGGGTGGCCCGGGTCCAGGTGGACGGTCCGGCCGAGCGCGCCGAGCGTCTGCGTACCGCCGAACTGGGCCTGTGACAGACGTTTCCGCCCGCCCACCCAGGCGATCGTAGAATGTGGACACCCGGCGTTCGATAACGTTCGCCGGCTGCCGTACGCTCCTGCGCACCGGCCCGACCCTGCGGGGCGGCGGACAGGGGACGACGATGCGGGACTTCGCGCTCTCGGCGCTGCACGAGCCGCCCTTTCCCTCCCGGTGTCACCCGGCCGCGGACGAGGTAGCCGCGCAGAGCGTCGCCTGGGTGCGCGGTTTCGGCCTGGTCAAGACCCAGGCCGGCCTGCTGCGGCTGGCCGGCGCCCATGCCTCGGAGCTGGCCGGACGGGCCTGCCCCGAGGCGTCCCCGGCCGGTCTGCGGCTGCTCACCGACCTGATCAACTGGCTGTTCGTGGTGGACGACGCCTGCGACGACGACGGGCTGGGCGCCGCGCCGACGGTGCTCGCGCCCACCCTGGCGGCGCTGCTGGAAGTGCTCGACCGGCACGGTGACCCGGACGCGCCCGCGCCCACCGACGCCGGCCCGATGGGCCTGGCGCTGCACGATCTGTGCCGGCGGGCGCGCGGCCGGGGCCGGCCGGCGCACCTGATGCGGCTGGTGAGTCAGTTGCGGGAGTACCTGCTGGCGCTGCTGTGGGAGGCGGCGAACCGGGAGCGCCGGCGCGTGCCCGGGGTCGCCGAGTACGTGCAGATGCGCCGCCACACCGGCGGCGTACGCCCCAGCTTCACGGTGACCGACCTGGCCCGCCCGTCCCTGCCCCGGGCCGACCAGCGGGCGACCCCGGCGCTCACCGCGCTGGACGCCCTCGCCACCGACCTGGTCTGCTGGTGCAACGACGTGTTCTCCTACGGCAAGGAGCGGGGCGTCACCCCGGACGCGCACAACCTGGTGACCACGATCGCGGGCGAGACCGGGCAGGACGAGTCGGCGGCGCTGAACGCGGCGGCGAACCGCTTCAACGCGGCCCTCGCCTCGTACGCGGAGCGGGACGCGGCGTTGAGCGCCGGGGCCGACGAGGGGATGCGGGCGTTCCTGGACACCCGCCGAGACTGGATCCGGGCCACCTACGACTGGTCCCGCGCCGCCAGCCGATACGCCTGATCCGATTCCAGAAGTCGGGACCGGTGGCGACTCGGCCGATCAGGGCTAGCCGCTGGCCGGGTACAGGCAATACCCTTCGGTAACCGCAGACCGGCGTGACCCCCGTCACGTCCCTCCACCCCTGAAGGCGGCTACAGCGATGGCTCTCGATGTACCGTACCGTTCCGTACCCGACATGTTCCTCAAGCGCGTGGCGGACTCCCCCGACCGCCAGGCGTTCGCTCACCCCGCACCCGACGACTCGGGCCCGGTCTGGCTGACGTGGGAGCAGGTCGGGCAACGCGCGAAGGCGATCGCCGCCGGGTTGCACGGGCTCGGTGTCGGCCTGGAGAACCCGGTGGCGATCCTGGCCAACACCCGGCTGGAGTGGGTGCTGGCCGACTTCGGCATCATGTGCGCCGGTGGGGCCACCACCACCGTCTACCCGACCACCGAGCCCGACGACGCGGTCTACATCATCGCCGACTCCGGCTCGAAGGTGCTGTTCGCGGAGAACCCGGCCCAGGCGGCGAAGATCGCCGGAGCGGACCTGCCCGCGCTGACCCACGTGGTGCTCTTCGACGGCGCGCCCGACCCGGCCGCCGCCGTCCCGCAGCTCACCCTGGCCGAGCTGGAGGAGCGCGGCGCCGCCGCGCTGAGCGCCGAGCCCGACCTGATCGACATGCTCGTGGCCGGCATCGGCCCGGACCACCTGGCGACGCTCATCTACACCTCGGGCACCACCGGCCGCCCGAAGGGCGTGGAGCTGCTGCACGGCGGCTGGTGCTGGGAGGGCGTGGCGCAGGCCGAGCTGGGCCTGCTGCGCACCGACGACCTGCAGTACCTGTGGCTACCGCTGTCTCACTCGTTCGGCAAGACGCTGCTCTGCGGCGCCACCCACGTCGGCCTGCCCACGTACGTCGACGGCCGGGTGGACAAGCTGGTCGACCTGCTCGGCGTGATCCGGCCGACGCTGATGTGCGGCGCGCCCCGGGTCTTCGAGAAGGTCTACAACAAGGCGGTCACCACCGCGCAGGGCGCGGGCGGCGCGAAGGCCAAGATCTTCGCCTGGGGCGTCGAGGTCGGCAAGGAGAAGGTCGCGCTGGAGCAGGCCGGCAAGCCGGTGCCGGCCGGGCTGCGGATGAAGTACGCGCTGGCCGAGAAGCTGGTGTTCAGCAAGCTGCAGGCCCGGCTCGGCGGCCGGATGCGGGTGCTGGTCTCCGGCGCGGCGCCGCTGAGCAAGGAGATCGCCACCTTCTTCGCCGCCGCCAACCTGCCCATCTCCGAGGGCTACGGCCTGACCGAGACCAGCGCCGGCGCGTTCGTGAACCCGCCCGACGGGCTGAAGATCGGCAGCGTGGGCCGGGCCATGGGTGATCTGGAGTGCCGGATCGACACCGACGGCGAGATCCTGATGCGGGGCAAGCCGGTCATGCGGGGTTACCACAACCTCCCCGAGGAGACCGCCGCCGCGTTCACCGAGGACGGCTTCTTCCGCAGCGGCGACATCGGCACGCTCGACGACGACGGCTACCTGCGCATCACCGACCGCAAGAAGGACCTGGTCAAGACGTCCGGCGGCAAGTACGTCGCGCCGTCGCACATCGAGGGCATGTTCAAGGCGGTCTGCCCGTACACCTCGCAGGCGGTGGTGATCGGGCAGGCGCGCAACTACTGCACCATGCTCGTCACGCTGGACCCGGACGCGATCAAGGGCTGGGCCGCCGGCACCCCGCTGGAGGGCAGCGACTACACCACGATCGTCACCTCGCCGCAGGCGCGGGAGATGGTCGAGGGGTACGTCGCCGAGCTGAACGCCAAGCTCAACCGCTGGGAGACGATCAAGAAGGTGACGATCCTCCCCCGTGACCTCACCATCGAGGACGGCGAGGTCACGCCGTCGCTGAAGATCAAGCGCCGGAGCGTGGAGACGAACTTCTCCTCCGAGATCGACAAGATGTACGAGGGCACGCTCGCCGAGCTGTGACCCGCACCGCCAGTCGGTAGCGCCGGCCGTGCCCCACCGTCCCGGGGCACGGCCGTTCGCGTCGGCGCCGGTCAGAGGTGCTGCTGCCGCCAGCGGCTCTGCTCGGCCTCGGCGGCGATCTGCTCCTCCAGCGCGAGCTGGCGTACCCGGCGCCGGTGACCGTTCTCGCCCCGGGTCTCCCAGGCCACTCCCGCGCCGGTGACCACCGCCAGCACGATCAGCGCGACCAGCTCCGGCACACGGAACACGAATGGGGCGACCGCGGTCAGCGCCCCCACGGTGGTCAGCAGCCGCCAGTGGATCTCGCGCAGCGCCACCCACCAGCACCCGGCGACGCCGAGCAGGTGCAACGCGACCCCGCCGAACAGGATCGCGCCCCAGAAGTCGCCGAGCGGCAGCCCCCAGGCGGGCGTGTGCGGATCGGCGGCCTCGGCCAGCAGGTCCTTGAGGCCGAGCGCGTAGAGGATGATCCCGGCGACTATCGGCAGGTGCAGGAACGTGTACGCGGTGCGGGCCAGCCGCAGCCGTGTGGCGCGGTCCCGGGCCTGGTGCAGGACCTGTTCCATGGCGAACGCCAGCGTGTCGAAGTACGCCCACCACAGCGCCGCCACGACCGTGATGCCGAGCAACGCGGCGATCGCCACCGGGCCGGTGAGCGGCAGCCCGCGCTTCGGGCCGAGCCCCAGCGCGATGATCGACTCGCCGAGTGCGACGAGCACGATGAGCGCGTGCCGTTCCGCCCAGTGCCCGGCCGAGAGCACCACCCACCACTGCTGGCCCAGGACCGTCCCGGCGACGTACTCGACAAGCAGCGCCAGCGTCCAGAGCGCCAGTTGCAGCCCGACCGCGAACCGCTCCTGCGGCAGCCGGCCGGGGAGTGTGCCGGCGACGACAAGCAGCGCCGTGGCCACCGTCGGGGCCAGGAAGCGCATCCGCAGTCCCCGGCGCCGGGCCGGGTCGGCGCGGTCGGCCCAGGCGAAGACGGTGAGCTGGGCGGTCCGGATCACGAAGTAGCACGCGGCGAAGACCAGCGGCCCGGGCAGCCAGCCACCGCTGTTGGCGAACGCGCTGGGCGTGCTGAGCACGAGCAGGAACGTGGCCGCCACGGTGACGACGCCGATCAGCGGCAGCATCCCCTGGTCGGCGCGGAACGCGTTGCCCATCCGGGCGAAGCCGGTCCACGACCACCAGAGCAGCGCCAGCACCAGCAGGAACCGGTAGAGGTTGGCGGGCGTGAGCACCGAGGCGGTGAGCGTGGTGACGCTCAGGAACGCGAAGACGAAGACCAGGTCGTAGAAGAGCTCCAGCCGGGTGGTGCGGGAGCCCGGCGCGCTGCGCCGCACCGCCCACGACCACCGGACCGCGTCCCCGTCTCCCACCCGGGCAGTGTGCGGGCGCGGACCCGCCCGCAGCTGTGGTTCGGGCGGTTCACCACCGGATCGGGCGGGCGGTCAGGCGATGACGCTCGGCTCGCGCCACTGCGGGCGGCTGGTGCGGTCCAGGTCGTAGCGCACCGCGGCGAGCCGGCCCACCGCTTCCACCAGTTCCTCGGCGGGCAGCGTGAAGGGCAACCGCAGGAAGCGCTCGAGCGTCCCGTCCAGGCCGAACCGGGGTCCGGGCGCCAGCCGTACGCCGACCTCCTCGGCGGCCCGGGCCAGCGCGCTGGAGATCGGGCCGTCCAGCTCGGCCCAGAGCGTCACGCCGCCGCGCGGCGGCGTGACCCGCCAGTCGGGCAGCTGCTCCGCGAGCGCCGCGACCAGGGCGTCGCGCTGCGCGGCGAGCTGGGCCCGGCGGGCGGCCACGATGGCCGGCGCCTCGGCGAGCAGATGCACGGCGACGAGCTGGTCGAGCACCGGGCTGGCCATGTCCACCCCGACCCGGGCCGCGGCGAGCCGCTGCACCTGGGGCGCGGAGGCGCGGACCCAGCCGATCCGCAGGCCGCCCCAGTAGGGCTTGCTCATCCCGCCGATGCTGATCACCCGGGAATGCCTGTCGAAGACCGCGACCGGCGGCGGCAGCGGGGTGCCGTCCAGCGGCAGGTCGACGAAGGACTCGTCGACGACGAGGTCGGTGCCGGCCGCGTGGGCCGCGCCGACCAGCCGTTCGCGCAGGTCGGCCGCCATCAGGTGGCCGGTCGGGTTGTGGAACTCCGGGATCACGTACGCGAGCTTCGGCCGGGTCTGCCGGATGCTGCCGAGCAGCAGCTCGGCGTCCCAGCCCTCGTCGGACAGGCCGTGCGTGGCGATCCGGGCGCGCCGGGCGGCCAGCGCGGCCAGCGCGTTGGGGTAGGTGGGTGACTCGACGAGCACCGCGCCACCGGGCGACAGGGCCAGCCGCAGCACCAGGTCCAGCGCGTGCTGGGTGCCGCTGGTGACCATGATCTGCTCCGGGCTGGTGGGCAGCCCGCGCTCGGTGTACCCGCGGGCCACCGCCTCCCGCAGCTCGATGATGCCGGTCGGGTGGTAGCCGGCCCCGCCGAGGTAGCGGGGCAGGTCCTCGGCGGCCGCCCGGGCGGCCGGGACGAGCTGCGGCGGCGCGGACAGCGCGGCCACGCCGAGGTCGATCATGTCGCGGTCGTCCAGCGGCGTCCACAGCCCGGTGCTGGCGACCCGGTGGCCGCCGGGCAGCATGGTCCAGCTCCCGGCGCCCCGGCGGCTGGCCAGGTGGCCGCTCTCCCGCAGTTCCCGGTACGCGGCGGTGACAGTGGTCCGGCTGATCCGCAGCGCCTCGGCCAGTTCCCGCTCGGCCGGCAGGCGTACCCCCAGGGGCAGCCGGCCGTCGGCGAGCAGGCCCCGGACGGCGCCGGCGAGCGCGGCGTAGTCGGGGCTGCGGCGGCGGCCCGGCAGCGCATGCCACTGGCCGAGGAGTCGCGCCAATTGGACGCCGCGCACCTGGCTGGTCATGGCCACACCTCCGAAATTGGACCCCTTACGTCCTGCAATTGGCCCCTAGGGTGGCATGCATGGCACCGCTTGGCAATCTCGGGCACCGTTCGGCTCGACGACTCACCCAGCTCTACGCCGGGCTCGTCCTGTACGGCCTCAGCATGGCGCTGATGATCCGGTCGGAGCTGGGGCTGGACCCGTGGGACGTGTTCCACCAGGGGCTCGCCCGGCAGACCGGTCTCTCCTTCGGCACCGTCACCATCGCCGTCGGCGCTCTCGTGCTGCTGCTCTGGATCCCGCTGCGGCAGCGGCCCGGCCTCGGCACGGTCAGCAACGTCGTGTTCATCGGCCTGGTCGTCGACGCCACCCTGGCCGTGCTGCCGCCCGGTGAGGGCATGCCGGCGCGTGCCGCGATGCTCGTGGCCGGGATCGTCGCCAACGGCGCCGCCACCGGGCTCTACCTCGGCGCCGGGCTCGGCCCCGGGCCCCGCGACGGTCTGATGACCGGATTCGTCGCCCGTCATCCCCGCTTCTCGGTGCGGCTGGTCCGCACGAGCATCGAGGTCACCGTGCTGGCCCTCGGCTGGCTGCTCGGCGGAACCGTCGGCCTCGGCACCGTGGCGTACGCGCTGACCATCGGCCCGCTCGCCCAGTTCTTCATCCCGGTCTTCGCGCTGCCCGCACGTCCGGCGAGCGGCGCTTACGCTACGTGACCGGCGCCGGGCCGACCGCCACGGCCCGAAGCGATCCGCAACGCGCTGAGCTGCGGTGACGAAGAACAGCAAAACCAGGTGTTTCCTCCGCCGTCGCGGCCGGGCATCATTCCTGCATGGGGGAGAACGGATGGCGTTGGAGCGACGCCTGGATCTTCGTCGCGCTTGTCATCGCCAGTGGCGCCGGCCGGCACCGGCGGTCCGCGTCGACACGCCGCCCCGAAGGCGTACGACTGGCCGACGTCCTCTCCACCGCCGACCACCTCAACCAGGCCATCCCCGAGCGGCACGAGGTGGAGGGCGCGGTCCGGCGGCTCGTCGGCGCGGGCCTGGTCAGCGTCGCCGACGGCTGGTTCCGGGTCACACCGGACGGTGAGCGGCTCTGGCGCACCCGCCCCAGCGCCGGGCTCGGCACCACTGTGGACACGGTGCAGGGCGTGCTGACCCGCCGGCACCCGCCCGGTGAGTCCGAGTGGCAGCTCGACGAGGACGACCACGCCGCCGCCGTGCAGGAGTACGTGGTCCGCTCGATCCCGATGCCGCGCCGCTCCCCCGAGGGGCACTCCGGCCGGCAGTGAGCGCGCCTCAGCGCACCGGGTGCCCGGCGCCGCGCAGCGCGTCCTTGACCTCGCCGACGGTCAGCTCACCGAAGTGGAAGACGCTCGCCGCGAGCACCGCGTCCGCCCCCGCGCCGACGGCCGGCGGGAAGTGCGCCACCTCGCCCGCGCCGCCGCTGGCGATCACCGGGACGTCGACCACCTCCCGGACCGCCTGGATCAGCGGCAGGTCGAACCCGGCCTTGGTGCCGTCGGCGTCCATCGAGTTGAGCAGGATCTCCCCCGCGCCCAGCTCGGCGCCGCGCGCCGCCCACTCGACCGCGTCCAGCCCGGTGCCCCGCCGCCCGCCGTGCGTGGTCACCTCGAAACCGCTCGGCGTCGTGCCGTCGGGCGCGCGGCGCACGTCCAGTGAGAGCACGAGCACCTGACTGCCGAACCGGTCGGCGATCTCGGCGATCAGCTCCGGGCGGGCGATGGCGGCGGTGTTCACGCCCACCTTGTCCGCCCCGGCCCGCAGCAGCGTGTCGACGTCGGCGACCTGGCGGACGCCGCCGCCCACGGTGAGCGGGATGAAGACCGACTCGGCGGTACGCCGCACCACGTCGAGCATGGTGCCGCGGTCACTGGACGAGGCGGTGACGTCGAGGAAGGTCAGCTCGTCCGCGCCGGCCCGGTCGTACGCCGCCGCCAGCTCCACCGGGTCGCCCGCGTCGCGCAGGTCGAGGAAGTTGACCCCCTTGACCACGCGCCCGGCGTCCACGTCCAGACACGGGATGACCCGTACCGCCACCGTCATGCCCCGAGCCTAGCCAACGCGCGGGCGGTGGTGACCCGCCGGTGAGGCCGGTCACCACCGCCCGTGGTGGTACGGGTTCACGCCGGTCAGAGACGGACCAGCATCTTGCCGAGGTTCTCGCCGCGCAGCAGGCCGAGGAACGCCTCCGGGGCCTGCTCGATGCCGTCGACGATCGTCTCGTCGTACGACAGCCGGCCCTCGCGCAGCCAGCCCGCCACCTCCTGCACGAACTGCTCCCGCAGGTGACCGTGGTCACTGACGAGGAAGCCGCGCAGCGTCAGGCGTTTGCCGATCACCAGCGCCAGGTTGCGCGGCGCGGCCGGCGGCTCGGTGGCGTTGTACTGGGCGATCATGCCGCAGATGGCGGCCCGGCCGTGCACGTTCATCGCCCCGATCGCGGCCTCCAGGTGGTCGCCGCCGACGTTGTCGAAGTACACGTCGACGCCGTCCGGCGCGGCCGCCCTGAGCTGCTTGGACACCGGGCCGTCGTGGTAGTCGAACGCGGCGTCGAAGCCGAGCGCGGTGAGCCGTTCCACCTTCGCCGCGGAGCCGGCGCTGCCGATCACCCGGCCGGCGCCGCGCAGCTTCGCGATCTGGCCGACCATGCTGCCCACCGCGCCGGCCGCGCCGGAGACGAAGACGGTCTCCCCCGGCTTCATGGCGGCCACGTCGAGCAGCCCGGCGTACGCGGTCAGCCCGGTCATGCCGAGCACGCCCAGATGGGCGGTCACCGGCGCCAGGTCCGGGTCGATCTTGCGCGCGCCCTTGGCGTCCACCAGCGCGTACTCACGCCAGCCCAGCCCGTGCAGCACCGTGTCGCCGGGCTTGACGCCGCCGGCCTCGCCGGCCACCACCTCACCGATCGCGCCCCCGTCGAGCGGGGCGTCGAGCGCGAACGGCGGCACGTACGACTTGACGTCGTTCATCCGCCCGCGCATGTACGGGTCGACGGACATGAACCGGTTGCGGACCACCACCTGCCCCGGGCCCGGCGTCGGCACCTCGGTGGTGACCAGCCGGAAGTTCTCCGCGGTCGGCCAGCCCTGCGGCCGGGACGCCAGATGGATCTCCCGGTTCATCCCGCTCATCGGGCCTCGCGGACCGTGCGGGTGACCTCGACGTTGCCCCGGGTCGCGTTGGAGTAGGGGCAGACCTGGTGGGCCGCGTCGACCAACTGCTCAGCGGCCGCGCGCTCGACCGCGGGCAGGTCCACCACGAGCGTCACGGCGAGGCCGAAGCCGCCGCTGCCGTTCGGGCCGATGCCCACCTCGGCCTCGACCACCGAGCCGGAGACGTCCGCCTTGGCCTTGCGGGCGACCACGCGCAGCGCGGAGTGGAAGCAGGCCGCGTAGCCGGCCGCGAAGAGCTGCTCCGGGTTGGCCGCGCCGCCGGCGCCACCCATCTCCTTCGGTACGGCGAGGTCCAGCTCGACCGTGCCGTCGGAGGTGCGGACGTGACCGTCGCGGCCGTCGCCGGTGGCGCGGGCGGAGGCGGTGTAGAGCACCTGCATGTCACTGCTCCTTCTGTCGGTGGATCGTCTCGGTGACCCGGGTGAGGATGCCGTGGAGGAAGACCAGTTCGGCCTCGGTGAGCCCGGTGGCGGTGGCCACCTGCCGCGGCACGTCACACATCCGCTCCCGCAGGGCCCGGCCCTGGCCGGTGAGGCCCACCTCGACCCGGCGCTCGTCGGCGGCCGAACGGGTACGCACCACCAGGCCGGCCGCCTCCAGCCGCTTGAGCAGCGGGGAGAGCGTGCCGGAGTCGAGCCGGAGCGCGGCGCCGAGCTCGGAGACCGTGGGGGCGTCGTCGTCACGCTCCCAGAGCACCAGCAGCACCAGGTACTGCGGATAGGTCAGGCCGTGCTCGTCGAGGATGGGCCGGTAGACGTCGGTCATGGCGCGCGACGCCGCGTAGAGGGCGAAGCACACCTGCCGGCGCAGCACCAGATCATCGGTCACCGCGAAACCGTAACGCACAATTAGGTTGTGCACAACCGATCGGCGTGTGGTCCGGGGCGCGCGAGGCACCCCGGAACGCCTCAGGCGGGGAGGTACGCCTCCAGCTCGACCTCGACCAGCAGGTCCGGGTCGATCAGCCCGGCCACCACCACCATCGTCGCCACCGGGCGTACCGGGCCGAACACCGCGTTGTGCGCCCGGCCCACCTCGTCGGCGAAGATCCGATCCGTCACGTACATCCGGGTCCGCACCACGTCGCCCGGACCGGCACCCACCTCGGCCAGCGCGTCCAGGCCGATCCGGATCGCCTGCGCGGTCTGCGCCGCCGCGTCGCCGGCGTGCGCCACCCGGCCGTCCACAGTCGAGGTGCAGCCGGCCGTGATCGCCAGCGAACCGGCCCGGACCACCCGCGAGTAGCCGTACAGCGCCTCCCACGGGCCGCCCGAGCCGAGCCGGGTCACCACACCGGCGTCCGCCGGCGGCTCGGGCGGCGCGGCGGTCACGCGCCGGCCCGCAGCGTCGCCAGCGCCTCGGCGACGGTGAACGCGCCCGCGTAGAGCGCCTTCCCGGCGATCACGCCCTCCACGCCCACCGGCTCCAGCGTGGCCAGCGCCCGCAGGTCGTCGAGCGTGGACACGCCGCCGGAGGCGATCACCGGGGCGTCGGTGCGGGCACACACCTCGCGCAGCAGGTCCAGGTTCGGCCCGCGCATGGTGCCGTCCTTGGTGATGTCGGTGACCACGTACCGCGCCGCGCCCGCCGCGTCCAGCCGGGCCAGCACCTCGTACAGGTCACCGCCGTCGCGGGTCCAGCCGCGCGCCGACAGGGTACGGCCGCGCACGTCCAGCCCGATCGCCACCCGGTCGCCGTACTCGCCGCAGATCCGGTCGCACCACTGCGGATCCTCCAGCGCGGCGGTGCCGATGTTCACCCGCGCCGCCCCGGTGGCCAGCGCCGCCCGCAGCGACTCGTCGTCGCGGATGCCACCGGACAGCTCCACCTTCACGTCCAGCTTGCCGACCACCTCGGCCAGCAGCGCGGCGTTGGAGCCCCGCCCGAACGCGGCGTCCAGATCCACCAGATGGATCCACTCCGCGCCGTCGGACTGCCAGGCCAGCGCCGCGTCCAGCGGGTCGCCGTACGCGGTCTCGCTACCGGCGGCGCCCTGCACGAGCCGGACGGCCTGGCCGTCGGCGACGTCCACGGCGGGCAACAGGGTGAGGCTCAACGCTTCTCTCCTCGGATCCTCAACGACGGTCCAGCGCGATCACCACGATCGCGGGCAGGACCAGCAACAACAACGCGACCAGCACCAGCCGCAGCGCCAGGTCGTCCACCAGGCTCCAGATGCCGACCACCGCCACCGCGGTGAGCACCAGGATCGTCGCCCGCTCCCGGCGGGTGTGCCGGCGCAGCCGGCCGGTACGGCCGCGCCGCAGCGACGGCGTCAGCCGGCGTACCAGGGAACGACGCCGTTCCCGGCGGGCCACCCGGCGGGCGCGGGCGGCGCGCGCACGCTCCTGCTCGGCCTCGCGCGCCGCGCGGCGGCGGGCCCGCTCCTTGCTCACGCCGACGCCAGCGGGCCGGTCACAGCGTGCCGAGCCAGTTGCGCAGCAGCGCCGAACCGGCGTCGGCCGACTTCTCCGGGTGGAACTGGGCGGCCGACAGCGCGCCCCGCTCCACCGCGGCCACGAAGTCCGTGCCGTGGTGCGCGGTCGTCACCGTGGCGCCCGCCTCGGCCAGCGCCGCCGGGTCCGTCACGCCGTAGGAGTG
The DNA here is from genome assembly GCF_017872985.1 of Micromonospora sp. HB375. Lineage (NCBI taxonomy): Bacteria > Bacillati > Actinomycetota > Actinomycetes > Micromonosporales > Micromonosporaceae > Micromonospora > Micromonospora sp. HB375. The sequence continues at coordinate 5,107,335 of NZ_JAGGJO010000001.1, forward strand.
CACGAAGTAGAACCGGGTGCCCTCCGGCAGCCCGGCGAACAGCGTCGAGCCGGCCGGCGGCCGCACCGTGTTCCAGCCCATGTGCGGCAGCCGCCGCGCGGGCAGCCGGGTCACGCCGCCGGGCAGCAGCCCGAGCCCCTTGGTGACCACGCCGTGCTCCTCGCCGTGCCCGAAGAGGATCTGCATGCCGACGCAGATGCCCAGCACCGGCCGCCCGGCGGCGACCCGCTCGGCGATCACCGGCCCGGCGCCCAGCGCCTCGATCCCGGCCATGCAGGCGGCGAACGCGCCGACGCCCGGCACCACCAGGCCGTCGGCCGACGCGGCGGCGTCCAGGTCGTCGGTGACGGTCACGTCGGCGCCGGCCCGCGCCACCGCGCGCTCGGCCGACCGCAGGTTGCCCGAGCCGTAGTCGAGCACCACCACGCGCCGCGTCATCAGCTCTCCCCCGGCAGCAGCCAGAGCACCCCGGCGACGGTGGCCAGTACGGCCAGCAGCCCGGTGACCACCACGGCGGCGCGCGGCGCGCCCTGCTTGAGCAGCGACCACGTCCCGCCGACCAGCAGCCCGGCCAGGATCAACACGAGAGTGGGCAGCACCTTCATTAGAGAGCGCCCTTCGTGGACGGCACCACACCGGCGTTACGGGGATCGAGCGCGGTGGCCTCGCGCAGCGCGCGGGAGACGGCCTTGAACTGCGCCTCGACCACGTGGTGCGCGTCCGGGTGACCGCCCGGCCGGGCCGCGCGCAGCACGTCCACGTGCAGCGTGATCCGGGCCGACTGGCCGAACGACTCCCAGATGTGCCGGGTCATGCTCGTCGGGTAGACCGGCCCGATGTACGGGGCCAGCGCCGGCTCGTCGTGCACCACGTACGGGCGGCCGGACAGGTCGACGGCGGCGCGGACCAGCACCTCGTCCATCGGGACGGTGGCCGAGCCGTACCGCCGGATGCCCGCCTTGTCGCCCAGCGCCCGGTCGAACGCGGCGCCCAGCGCCAGCGCGGTGTCCTCCATCGTGTGGTGCGCGTCGATCTCCAGGTCGCCGACCGTGTGCACGGTCAGGTCGAAGCCGCCGTGCCGGGCGATCTGGTTGAGCATGTGGTCGTAGAAGCCGACGCCGGTGGAGATGTCGGCCTGGCCGGTGCCGTCGAGGTCGATCTCGACGAGCACCTTGGTCTCGTTTGTGACCCGCTCGATCCGGGCGATCCGGCTCATGAAACGTTCTCCATCGCGGTGAGGAAGGCGTCGGTCTCGGTCGGGGTGCCGGCGGTGACGCGCAGCCAGCCGGGCAGGCCGACGTCGCGCACCAGCACGCCGGCATCGAGCAGGGTACGCCAGGCCACCGCCTGGTCCCCGTCGACGGCGAACAGCACGAAGTTCGCGTCGCTGTCGGCCACCCGGTGGCCCCGGGCGCGCAGCTCGGCGACGATCCGGTCCCGCTGCTCCATGATCGCGGCCACGGTGCCGAGCAGGGCGTCCCGGTGCGCCAGCGCCGCGCGGGCGGCGGCCTGGGTGAGCGCGGACAGGTGGTACGGCAGCCGGACCAGCTGCACCGCGTCCACCACCGCCGGGTCGGCGGCCAGGTAGCCGAGCCGCCCGCCGGCGAAGCCGAACGCCTTGCTCATGGTGCGGGTCACCACCAGCCGCGGGTGGCCGGGCAGCACCGCCAGCGCGCTCACCGTGCCGGGCCGGGCGAACTCGGCGTACGCCTCGTCCACGACCACCATGCCGGGCGCCTGGTCCAGCACGGCGGCGACCACGGCCGGGTCGAGCGCGGTGCCGGTCGGGTTGTTCGGCGAGCAGAGGAACACCACGTCCGGCCGGTGCTCGCGGACCTGGGCCACCGCGTCGGCGGCGGTGAGCCCGAAGTCCGCGCCGCGCCGGGCGGGCACCCACCGGGTGCCGGTGCCGAGCGCCAGCAGCGGGTGCATCGAGTACGCCGGGGTGAAGCCGAGCACGGTGCGCCCGGGACCGCCGAACGCCTGCAGCAGCTGCTGCTGGATCTCGTTGGAGCCGTTCGCCGCCCACACGTGGTCGGCGGTGAGCCCGTGTCCCAGGTAGGCGGCCAGGTCGGCGCGCAGCGCCACCGCGTCCCGGTCCGGGTAGCGGTTGAGGTCACGCAGCTCGGCGGCGAGCGCCTTGCCGATCGCCTCGACCACCGGCTCGGGCACCGGGTAGGAGTTCTCGTTGGTGTTCAGCCGCACCGGCACGTCGAGCTGCGGCGCGCCGTACGGCGTGCGCCCGCGCAGGTCCTCGCGGATCGGCAGGTCGTCGAGCGTGGTCACGACGCCCCGCCCTCGGGGAACCGGACGCTGACCGCCTGGCCGTGCGCGGGCAGGTCCTCCACGGTCGCCAGCGTGACCACGTGCGGGGCCACGTCGCGCAGCGCCTCCTGCGTGTATTCGACCAGGTGGACGCCGCGCAGGAACGACTGCACGGACAGCCCGGAGGAGTGCCGGGCGCAGCCGCCGGTGGGCAGCACGTGGTTGGAGCCCGCGCAGTAGTCGCCGAGCGACACCGGCGACCACGCGCCCACGAACACCGCACCGGCGTTGCGGACCCGCAGCGCCCACTCGCGGGCGTTCTCGGTCTGGATCTCCAGGTGCTCGGCCGCGTACGCGTCGACCACCCGCAGGCCCGCCTCCAGGTCGTCGACGAGGACCACGCCGCTCTGCTCGCCGCGCAGCGCGGTGCCGATCCGCTCGGCGTGCTTGGCCGCGGGCGCCTGCCGGGCCAGCTCCGCGTCGACCGCGTCGGCCAGCGCTGTGGACGGGGTGACCAGCACGCTGGCCGCGAGCGGGTCGTGCTCGGCCTGGCTGATCAGGTCGGCGGCGACGTGCGCCGGGTCGGCGGTGTCGTCGGCCAGGATCGCGATCTCGGTCGGGCCGGCCTCGGCGTCGATGCCGACCACGCCGCGCAGCAGCCGCTTCGCGGCGGTGACCCAGATGTTGCCCGGGCCGGTGATCATGTCGACCGGCTCGCAGCGCTCGTCCCCGGCCGGGTCGGCGCCCGCCCCGTACGCGAGCATGGCGACGGCCTGGGCGCCGCCGACGGCGTACACCTCGTCCACGCCGAGCAGCGCGCAGGCCGCCAGGACCCGGCGGTCCGGCAGGCCGTCGTTGTCCTTCTGCGGCGGGCTCACCACCACCAGCGAGCGCACCCCGGCCGCCTGGGCCGGCACCACGTTCATCACCACCGTCGACGGGTACATGGCCAGGCCGCCGGGGACGTAGAGACCGACCCGGTCGACCGGCACCCACCGCTCGGTGACCGTGCCGCCGGGCACCACGGTCGTGGTGTGGTCGGTGCGGCGCTGGTCGGCGTGCACCTTGCGGGCCCTGGTGATCGACTCCAGCAGCGCGGCGCGGACCTGCGGGTCCAGCTCGTCCTCGGCGGCGCGGATCGTCTCGACCGGCACCCGCAGCCGCTCCGGTGACACACCGTCGAACCGTTCGCTGGCCTCCCGGATCGCCGGGTACCCATGCTCCCGGACCGCCTCGACCAGCGGGCGGATCCGCTCGACCGCCACGGAGACGTCGAGCTGGGCACGGGGCAGCAGGCGGCGCGGGTCACGTGCCCCGCCGCGCAGGTCGATCCGATTCAGCACGCCTGCGAGTCTAGGCCGCCGCCGCGGCGACCGGCCCGGGCCGCCCGCACGCCGGGACGGTGAGCCGGGACACGCGCGGGCGGGCGCGTTGGGGATACGCTCGATCGCGTGAGCGCACGGCTGCCGGTGTTCCCGCTCGGGACCGTCCTCTTCCCCGGGCTGGTCCTTCCGCTGCACATCTTCGAGGAGCGCTACCGGGCGCTGGTACGCCACCTGGTGGCGCTGCCCGAGGGCGCGCCGCGCGAGTTCGGCGTGGTCGCGATCCGGGCCGGCTGGGAGGTGGCGCCGGCCGGGCCGCCGGGGCGCTTCGGGCTGACCGCCGGCGAGGTCACGCTGCACGAGGTGGGCTGCACCGCCGAGCTGCGGCAGGTCACCGAGCTGGCCGACGGCGGGTTCGACATCGTCACCGTGGGGCGGCGCCGGTTCCGCCTCGCCGAGGTCGACCATTCCGCCGAGCCTTACCTGACGGCGGAGGTGGAGTGGTTGCCCGAGCCGGGCGGCCCGGACGAGACGGCCGACCTGCTGGCGGCCCGGGTGATCTCGGTGTTCCGGCAATATCTCGGCCTGATCCGGCCGGACCAGCAGGAGATCTCCGAGCAGTTGCCGGAGGACCCGACGGTGCTCTCGCACCTGGTGGCCGCGACCGCCGCGCTGACCGTGGACGACCGGCAGCGGCTGCTCGCCATCGACGACACCGCCGCCCGCCTGCGGGCCGAGCTGCGCCTGCTCAACCGGGAGACGGCGTTGCTGCGGCAGGTCCGGGCGGTGCCGGTGCCGCTCAGCGAGCTGGCGGGTCTCCCGGCGCCGAACTGAACCCCGGCGCCGGCGGCGGCCACCCGCCGTCGAACTCCGGCTCCGGCCGCAGCGACGGCCACCGCGACCAGCCCGCGAGCAGCGTGTACGTGACTGCGGCGCCGAACGCGGCGAGCAGCAGGTTGCCGTGCGGCAGCGGGAGCGGGCCGAACCAGTCGACGCCGCCGGCGCGCAGGTCGACGGGTTTGGTGAAGGCGGTACCCGGCGGCGCGGTCTCCACCAGCCGCTGGAACGTGGACAGGCCGATCCGGCGGCCGACCTGCCAGGCCACCACCGCCGCGCCGAGACCGCCGAGGGTGACCGCGAGCAGGCCCGCCGGACCACGCCGGCGGCGCAGCACCACCCACAGGGTGATCGCGGCGAGCACGCCGAAGCCGAGGGTCAGGAGGCTGAACCAGCCGTCCGCGGCGATCGGCTGCTCCGGCTGCGTGGTGGCGTAGACCGCGCCGGCCGGCGTCTGCCGTACCGGGGTGGCCGGCGCCGCCCACACCCAGAGCAGCCCGAGCGGCGCGCCGAGCGCGGTGAGCAGCGCGGCCACGCCGAGGGTGGTCGCCACCACCCGGCCGGCGGATCGCCGGGACGCGGGCGACGCACCGGGGAGCTGCGTCACGACGCCCGGATGCCCGGCCAGCGGGTCGGCGCCGGGCGCGGTGACCGGGGTGCCGGCGGGCACCGGCAGTCCGCCGGGCCAGCCGGGTGGTCCGCCGGGCCAGGCAGGCGGCTGCTCGCGCTCGGGCCGCGCCTCGGCGCCGTCGGCACGCTCGCGCGTCCGCTCGGGATCAGGGGTGTCCGGAGTCACCCGTTGATCCTCTCAGGCCGGGGCACGGCGCGGGGCGGTGGTCGCCGCCTCAGCGCGCGAACGGTTCCACCATCACCGCGGCGGCCTTGAGCCAGGCGTTGCGGGTCTCGGCCTGGAGCTGGTGGTACTCGATCGAGGAGCCGGTCTCCAGCGCCGGGTCGTAGGGCACCACCGCCACCGCCCGGGTCCGGGTGGCGAAGTGCCGTTCCAGGTCGTCCTGCAGGGAGGTCCGGCCGGGCGTCGGGCAGGAGATCAACGTGACCGCGTTGTCGGCCAGGTCGCCCATGCCCTCCTCGTGCAGCAGGTCGAGCATCCAGTCCGCGCTGAACGCCGCGTCCTCACGCGGCACGGTGGTCACCACGAGCTGGTCGGCCGCCTGCATCACGGTACGCCAGTTCGGGCTCTCCACGTTGTTGCCGGTGTCCACGCAGACCACCTCGTGGGTGCGGCGCAGCAGCTCCAGCACCCGCTTGACGGTGAACTGGTCGAGCCGCTGGGCGAAGCGCGGGCTCTCCTCGCCGGCCAGCACGTCGTAAGAGCCGTCGGAGGCGTGCCGCAGGTAGTCGTCGAGGTGGGACAGCAGCCGGTTGCCCTCGAGGATCTCGATCTGCGCCAGGTCGTGGATCAGGTGGCGGATGGTGCGGGCGTGCCGGGCGCTGCCGGCCCGCAGCCCGAGCGTGCCGCGCAGCTCGTTGTCGTCCCAGGCGAGCACGCCGCGCCCGCGGACGCTGCCCACCGTCGCCGCGGCGAGCACGGTGGCGGTGGTCTTGTGCACCCCGCCCTTGGGGTTGGCGAACGCGAGCACCCGGGGCGTGCCCAGCTCGCGGCGCAGCACGCTGGTGGCGCGTTCCAGCTCGGCGTCCGGCTCGGGGGCACGCCACTGCGCCTGGGCCGGCGCGACCCGCCCGGCGCGGCCGGAGCGGCCCTCCAGCGGGCTGCGCGGCGCGGGCACCACCGGTTCCGGCGCGGGCGGGACGTCCGGCCGGTAGCGGCCCCGGTCGAGCAGGGCGTACCGGGACTCGGCCGGCGGTGGCGCGGGCCGGTAGCCACCGTCGAGAAGGGAGTAGCGCGACTCGGCCGGCGCCTCGGCCCGGCCGCGCGGCTCCGGCAGCGCCGGTTCGGCGCGCCAGGACGGCTCCGGCCGGGGCTCGGCGGCGAAGGACGGGTCCGGCGCGACAGACGGCTCGGCGCGCCAGGACGGCTCGGCCGGATAGGGCTGCCCGGCGCGCCAGGACGGCTCCGGGTCGGTGCGGTACGCCGGCTCGGCCCGGTAGGCCGGTTCACCCTCCTGGCGGGGGTCGGCGCGGAAGGCGGGGTCGACCCGGAACGTGGCCTCGGCCCGGTAACCGGGCTCGGCGCCGTACGACCCGTCGGGGGCGCGGCCGACGGCGGCGGCGCGCCCGGTCCAGCCGGTGCCGGCGGCGCGGCGTGGCAGCGGGTCGGGCGGCGGCGCGTGGTGGTCCTCGACGTGCCGGTCGGCGTCGGCGTGCTCCGCGCCGCGACCGCCGAGCCGGGCCCGGTCGAGCAGCGCCCGCCACCGCGGTGCCGGCTCGCCCTGCCGACCCCAGCCGGTCTCGCTGCCGTCCAAGGATTCGCCCTCCCCCAGCCCATCGATCTCCGCCTGACAGGCTACGAACGAAACCCTATTCGGACCACTCCCCGCGCCGCACATCGCCCGGTGACCCGCCGCACGGTGGGATCGACCGGGTGGCCGCGCCCGCTGATGTCTCAGGAGGTGGGAGCGGGATTGGGTGGCCCGGATCCGGGGACCGGCGCACGGGCGGTCGGTGAAGGTCCGCTCACCGTCCGTGCAGCTTCCGACGAATCGCCCATTCCGCCGCCCTGGGCCGCTGCGCTGTCCGCCGGCGGCCGGGCCACGTCACGCTGCTCCGGCAGCGGCGGGGTGAACACCGTCCGGTCGAGCCGGGTGACCTCCGGCGCCGGGTCCACCACCCGTACGTCCGGGCGCCCGGCGAGCGCGCGCAGCGCGTCCGGCGCGGCACGGACCACCGCGGCGTACACGCAGGCGCACCCGGTCCGGTAGGCGTCCGCCTCCCGGGCCGCGACCTCGGCCCCGCTCTCGTACACCCGGCGCAGCTCCGGATCGGCGGTGGCCGCCGGGGCGGCGGCGCGCGACCGGTAGTCGGCGGCCTCCCGGTCCTTGCGCCCGGCGACGTCGGCCATCCCGGCGACCACGTCGTCCGGCAGCCGCAACGCCGCGATCCGGACGATCTCGGTCTGCCGGCCGGACAGCGGCACCCGCGCCACCACCGCCGAGACCGGCGCGCCGTCCAGCGCGGCGGCCGCCCGCGCCGGGGTCAGGTAGCCGGCGAACGAGACGAGCGCGTAGGCGTCGGGCGCGTCGAGGGCGGCCAGCTCCTCCCCGGCGGCACGCAGGTACGCCGGGACGCTCGCGCCGGCGGCCACCCCGACCCGGGTCACCTCGCCGACAGTGCGGTCGCTGACCGGACGGTCCCGCCGCTGTGCCACCGCTACCACCAGCACCACCAGCGCGCAGGCCAGCGCCAACCAGGTCAGCGTGGTGAACCGGGACCGGCGCGGCGGCGCGGTGTCGTCGCTCATGGTCAGTCGCGCAGGATCTCCAGCGCCCGGGCCAGATCCTCCGGGTAGTCGCTGACGAACGTCACCTCGTCGCCGGTGCCCGGGTGCGCGAAGCTCAGCGAACGGGCGTGCAGCCACTGCCGGGACAGCCCGAGCCGGGCCGACAGAGTCGGGTCCGCCCCGTAGGTCAGGTCGCCCACGCAGGGGTGCCGCATGCTGGAGAAGTGCACCCGGATCTGGTGCGTGCGCCCGGTCTCCAGCCGTACGTCGAGCAGGCTGGCGGAGGGGAACGCCTCGAGTGTGTCGTAGTGGGTGATGCTCGGCTTGCCGCCGGAGACCACCGCCCACCGGTAGTCGTGGTGCGGGTGCCTGTCGATCGGCGCGTCGATGGTGCCGCGCAGCGGGTCCGGGTGGCCCTGCACCACGGCGTGGTAGCGCTTCTCCACCTCGCGCTCCTTGAACGCCCGCTTGAGCGCGGTGTACGCGCGCTCGCTCTTGGCCACCGCCATGATCCCGGTGGTGCCGACGTCGAGCCGGTGCACCACGCCCTGCCGCTCCGCCGCGCCGCTGGTGGAGATGCGGTGGCCGATGCCGGCCAGCCCGCCGATCACCGTCGGGCCGGTCCAGCCGGGGCTCGGGTGCGCGGCCACCCCGACCGGCTTGTCCACCACCACGATGTCGTCGTCGGCGTACACCACGGTCAGGCCGGGCACGGCCTGCGGCACCACGGTCGGCGGGGCGGGCGGCGCGGGCAGCGTGACCTCCAGCCACGAGCCGGCCTTGACCTTGTGCGAGTTGGGCCGGGCCACGCCGTCGACGAGCGCGTCGCCGGCGTCGATCAGGCCGGCGGCGGCGGTGCGGGAGAGCCCGAACAGCCGGGACACGGCCTGGTCCAGGCGCATGCCGTCGAGGCCGTCCGGGACGGGCAGGGAGCGGGTGTCGCCGCCGGCGGCGAACGCGGAGGTCACGCGGTCTCCCGCTGCTCGGTCGCGGCGACGTCGTCGCGCTTCTCGTCGCGCAGCCGGGAGCCGTCGCGTTGCCGGCCGGTCAGCTCCAGGAAGACCGCCAGCACCACGCCGCAGACCAGCGAGCTGTCGGCCAGGTTGAACACCGGCCAGACCTGGCCGTACGGGTCGAAGAGGCTGATCATGTCGACCACGTGGCCGACGAAGTGCCCGGGCGCGCGGAAGATCCGGTCGATCAGGTTGCCCAGCGCGCCGCCCAGCACCAGGCCCAGCGACACCGCCCACGGCAGCGAGCGCAGCCGCAGCGCCATCCACGCGATCCACCCGATCACCACGAACGTGATGATCGGGAAGACCCAGGTGTGGTCGGAGCCGATGCTCCAGGCGGCGCCGCTGTTGCGGGTGAGGCTGAAGTAGACCGCGCCGCCGAGCACCGACACCGGCTCCCGGCCGGTCAGCTCGGCCAGCGCGAGCTGTTTGGTGCCCAGATCCGCCAGCAGCGAGAACAGGGACACGCCGAGCAGCAGGCCGACGGCCCTGCGGCGGGGCGCGCCGGCACCCGACTCGGTGGTGCCGGAACCGGCGGGCGGTGCTGCGGTCATCTGCTCCCCATCGACGCTTGCGACGGCGTGGTCACCGTCTGCCGTACGGCCGCCGGGGAGCGGTGATCAGCGCCGCTCCTCCAGCTGCTTGCAGGTCACGCAGAGGGTGGCCGACGGGAACGCGGCGAGCCGCTCCACCGGGATCGGGTTGCCGCACCGCTCGCACCAGCCGTAGCCGCCCTCGTCGAGGCGCTCCAGCGCGCGCTCGACCTGCGTGATCCGCTCCTTGATGCTGTTGGCGAGAGAGATCTCCTGCTCCCGCTCGAACGTCTTGGTGCCGGTGTCGGCCTGGTCGTCCCCGGCCGAGTCGGTCAGCCGGTCGCGCTGCAGCTCGGTGATCTCGCTCAGCGTCTGATCGTACTCGGCGTTCAGCTCGTCCCGCCGCGCCGCCAGGGCGGCCCGGATCTTCTCGGTCTCCGCCGCGCTGCGGGTGGCCTTCGGCGCGGGCTTGCGGCCGGCGGTCCTGGTGTCGGCTGGCTTCGCCATCGTCAGCTCCCTCAGCCGCGTGGCGCGGCGGTCAGCGGTACGTGGGCGGGGACGCCGTCGTCGGCGTCTCCGCGTACGGAAGGGTGCACGGCGAGCGGGCCCGCCGTGCACTCCGGAGGTTGGCAAGAATACGGAACGTACAGGCGTCCGACAACGTGCCGCACCGTCGTCCCACGTATCCGCCCCGGACTGCCATCAATCGGGGCAAAAGGAACGGTAGCAGATCAGCGGGCCGTCTCCTCGCCGTACTCCCCGAACCATCGCGCCAGCCGGCCCCGGCGGCTCACCGCCCGCAGCCGCCGCTCGGTCTCGTCCCGTACGCCGGCGGTGGCGACGATGAGCAGGCTGTCCCCGACCTTGAGCCGGGTGTCCGCGCCGGGCACGAACCCGACGCCGTCGCGCAGCACCAGCGTGACCGCGGCGCCCACCGGCAGCCGCAGCTCGTCCACGTGCACCCCGGCCAGCCGGGACCCGTCCGGCACCTCCAGCTGGAGCAGGTCGGCGCGCATCCGCTCCAGCGGGGCGGTCTCCAGCATGATCTCGTTCGGCTCGGCCGGCGCGATCACGCCCAGCCGGCGGGCCGCCGGCGCCAGCGTGCCGGCCTGGAGCAACGTGAAGATCACCACCAGCACGAAGACCGCGTCGAAGAGGCGGTCCGCCCCCGGCACGTGCAGCGACAGCGGGATGGTGGCGAGCACCACCGGCACCGCGCCGCGCAGACCCGCCCAGGACAGGAAGAGCTGCTCGCGCAGGTTGACCCGGAACGCCAGCGCGGACACCGCCACCGACAACGGCCGGGCGAGCAGCAGCAGGGCCAGCCCGGTGATCACGGCGGGCAGCACCGCGGTGTCCAGCCGGCTCGGCGAGACCAGCAGGCCGAGCAGCACGAACAGGCCGATCTGGGCCAGCCAGGCCAGCCCGTCGGCGAAGCCGAGGATGGCCTGCCGGTGCGGCAGGCGGGAGTTGCCGAGCAGCACGCCGGCCACGTACACGGCGAGGAAGCCGGAGGCGTGCACCACCGAGCCGGCCGCGTACGCCAGCACGGTGAAGCCGACCACCGCGATCGGGTACAGGCCGGCCGACGGGAGCGCGGCCCGGCGCAGCGCGTACCGCCCGGCCAGCCCGGCGCCCACCCCGACCGCCGCGCCGACGCCCAGCTCGTAGCCGAGCAGCAGCGCCTCGTACCACCACGGGTGGGCCGCCTCCGCTCCGGCGCGGGAGAGCAGCAGCACCACGAGCACGACGGGCGCGTCGTTCACCCCGGACTCGGCCTCCAGCGCGGCCACCAGCCGGGGTGGCAGGCGCAACCGGCGCAGCGTGGCGAACACCGCCGCCGCGTCGGTCGAGGAGAGCACCGCGCCGTAGAGCAGCGCCAGCCGCCAGTCCAGGTCGAGCAGCAGGTGCACCACCACGCCGACGACCACGATGCTGACCACCACGCCGACGGTGGACAGCGTGGCCGCCAGCCCGAGCACCGGCCGCAGCGTGCTCCACCGGGCGGTCAGGCCGCCCTCCGCGATGATCACGATGAGCGCGCAGAAGCCGAGCACCCGGGTCAGCTCGACGTCGTCGAAGCGGATGCCCAGCCCGGCCTCGCCGAGCAGCACCCCGAGCGCCAGGTAGACCAGCAGGCTCGGCACGCCGAGCCGGGTGGAGAAGCGCACCGCGCCCACCGCCACCAGCAGCACGGCGGCGCCCACCAGCAACGCGACGTCCAGCCCGGGGGTCATCGCCGACCGGCCCGGGCGGATCTCACGGCGTGCTGCCGTCGCGCAGTCGCCGCAGCACCCCGGGCAGTTCGGCGTGCGGGCGTTCCACCAGGAAGAGCTTGTCCCGGCTGGCCGCGCCGGAGCGCAGCGACACGGTCGCCGGCCGGACGCCGAGCGCCTCGGCGAGCGCCCTTCGGGCCGCCTCGGTCGCGCGGCCGTCCACCGCCGGCGCGTGCACCGCGACGACGAGCGCGGGACCCAGCGGCCCGTCGTACCGGCCGCCGACCCGGGTCCGGGACGCGCCGGGCTTCACCCGCACCGCGACGGTGAGCGTGTCGTCCGCGATCGTCATGGTCAGCGGGGCCGGGCCTCGGCCAGCAGGGTGGTGGCGGCGGCGCACTGCGCGCACGGGGTGAAGCCCAGGCCGACCGCCTCGGCGACCGGAACGGGCTCGTCCTCCCGGCCCACCAGATGCGGGCAGCCGGGCAGGTGGAAGCGGGGGTGGCCGTCGACCACCAGGACCTCGCCGGGCAGCCGCACCAGCCGGGCCACCTGCCCGGCGGAGAGGTACTCGGCCGGCGGGTCGCCGTCGAACGCATCGCCCGGCGCGGGCGAGGTGGGCCGCGTGGCGTCCGAGGCGCGCTGGCCGGGCGGTGAGTAGGGCGTCGGTTCCGCGTCGGTCACCGGCTCGGCGGCGACGCGTTCGTACGACTCGGCGGTCGCCGGCTCGTAAGGCGCGGTGTACGGATCGGCGTCGAACGGATCGGCCGGTGGTGAGTACGCGGCAGGCGGCGGGGTGTCGTCCGGTTCGGTCACCGGCGACCCGGGCGGTTGCCGCCACCCGGATCCGCCGGCGTCGACCGTGGACGTGTGGTGCGGGACCGGGCTCACCGGGTCGTCCGGAGACGGGACGGTGTGCGCGGTCCGGGTACGCGGCCCGGTCGCCCGGCCGACCGTGGCCCGCGCCGCGGCCGCCTGGCGGGCGAACGCGACGAAGACGACGGCGGACAGGACGCTGGCCGCGATCGAGACGATGAGCAGGAGGCTGGATCCGCCGGCGAGCCCGGCGACCAGCAGCACGACCGCGACGACGATGAGCAGGATGCTGGCGGCTACCACGGCTCACCCCCGGCCGCGTCGTGTCGGTCTGGGCGGTCGGTGGCCGTCACGGGGACGGCCACCGACGCGGGATCAGCGGCCGGACTCGAGCGAGCCGGCGCCGCGGCCACCGCCGTAGGAGCCGGCGAGGCCGGCCGCGGCGAGACCGTTGCTGCCGGCGGCACGGGTGCCCTCGGCGCGGTTCATCTCCACCTCGAGGCCCTGGCCGCGACCGTCGAGGTCACGCAGCTGGCTCTCCAGGTACGCCTTGAGCCGGGTGCGGTACTCGCGCTCGAACTGCTTGAGCTCCTCGATGTGCTTCTGCAGCGCGGTGCGCTTGGCGTCCAGGCCGCCCATGGCCTCCTGGTGCCGCTGGCGGGCGTCCCGCTCCAGGGCGTCGGCCTTGGCGCGCGCCTCCCGGGTGACCTCCTCGGCCTTCGAACGGGCCTCGGAGAGCAGCTGGTCGGCCTCGCGACGGGCGTCGGAGACGTGGTCGTCGGCGGTGCGCTGGGCCATCATGAGCACCCGCAGCGCCTGCTGCTCGCCGTCCCCGGTCACCCCGGCCGGGCCGCCCTGCGTGCGGACCTGCTCCAGCTCGGCCTGCATCGCGCGGGCCGCCTGCTCGGCGGCCGCCTTGTCGCGCTGCACCCGGTCGAGCTGGGCCTTGACGTCGTTGAGCTCCGCCGCGAGGCGGGCGTCACCGCCGGGGCCGGCGGGAGCGCCACCCCGACCGCCGCGCTCCACCTGGGCGCGCAGCTCGTTGTTCTCCTCGATCAGACGGGCCAGCTCGCGCTCGACCTCGTCCAGGAAGGCGTCGACCTCCTCCTCGTCATACCCCCGCTTGCCGATCGGCGGCTTTTTGAAGGCGACGTTGTGAACGTCGGCCGGGGTCAGCGGCATCGAAACTCCTCGGGTCAGTTGCGGCCGCGAAAGCGCTCTGGTCAGGCAAACGCGAAGATCAGGCGCCTAAACACGAACTCCATCAGCACGAACAGGATAACCAGGAGCACAAGGGAGGCCAGGTCGATGCTCACGGTACCAATTCGCAGTGGCGGGATCACACGCCTCAACGCTCGCAGGGGCGGATCAGTGACGCTCCACACGACTTCCAGTCCCGCCGACGCTCCCCGGCCCGGTTGCCAGCGGCGACCATAGGCCAGCACCGCCCCCATAACAAATCGCGCCAAAAGGACAATTAGGAAGATGTACAGCAGCAGGTAGAGCACCTGGAACAGGATCGACAACACGGCAGGCGACGTCCCTCGGTCATGTGGGTCAGCTCAGGCTGAAGAAGCCGCCCTCAGCGATCTTGGCCTTGTCCTCCGCGGTGACCTGGACGTTGGCCGGTGAGAGCAGGAACACCCGGTTGGTCACGCGCTCGATCGTACCGCGCAGGCCGAACGCGAGCCCGGCGGCGAAGTCGACAAGGCGGCGGGCGTCCGCCTCGTCCATCTCGGTGAGATTGATGATCACCGGGACGCCGTCCCGGAAGTGCTCGCCGATGGTCCGCGCCTCGCGGTAGGTGGTCGGGTGCAGCGTGGTGATCTGGTAGCGCTGCTCGTCCTCCGGCGCCACCCGCTCCCGCTCGCGCGGCTGGGCCTGCGGCGCGAGCGCGAGATTGTCCCGCGTGTGATAGGTCAGGGCGCCCGAGGTCTCGCCGGCGGAGGACCGGGTGATCGACCGGACGCTGGAGCGCTCGACCCGCTCCGGGCGCTCCACGTCGCCCCGGTCGGTGTCGACCGACCGGCTGGAGGCGCGCTCGGACAGCCGGCCCCGGTCGCTGAGGCGGGACCGCGTCGCCGGCGGCTCGTCGGCCTCGTCGTCGTCCTCGTCGGCGAACTCCTCGGCGTACCGGCTCGACCGGTAGCGCGACGAGTCCCGGTAGCCACCCTTGTCGTAGCCACCGTCCTCGTACGCCCGCTCGTCGTCCTCCTCGACCAGACCGAGCCAGACCCCCGCCTTGCGCAGTGCACCCATCCCCGCGCCCTTCCGTCCGCCGTGCGGCACGCGCCCCCGTGCCGTGTCGCTTGATCACGAGTGGACGATCATGCCCACCGGACCGGATCGGCAATCCCCTGACGTGCGGTTCGCGGTCCGCCCGTCACGGCCCCCGGCTACGGGGACGCCGTCCTGAACAACACTGATGTAATTTGCTTCCGTCGTGGTGAGGCTACCGCAGCGCAGGGCGCATTCCGAGCAACGCGCTGCCGACACGGACATGTGTCGCGCCGTGCCCGATCGCGCTTTCCAGGTCGCCGCTCATCCCCGCCGACAGCACCGTGGCGCCCGGATGGTCGGCCCGTAGCGCCGCCGCCACCTCGGCCAGCCGGGCGAACGCCCGGTCCGGCTCCCAGCCCAGCGGCGCCACCGCCATCAGGCCGGCCAGCCGCAGCCCGTCCGCGCCGGCCACCGCCGCAGCGACCGGGTCGAGCCCGCGCTGCGGATCGGCGGCGCCCGGCAGCGCCCCGCCCCGGGCCGGGTCGCCGTCGATGCTCACCTGCACCAGCACGTCCAGCGGCCGGTCCCGGACCGCGCCCGCGGCGGCGTCCAGCGCGGCGGCCAGCCGGACGCTGTCCACCGACTGGACCACGTCGGCGTACCGGACCACCGACCGGGCCTTGTTGCGCTGCAACTGGCCGATGAAGTGCCAGCGCGGCGCGGCGCCGGCGCCGGCCACCGCCTCCGCCTTCGGCGCCGCCTCCTGGTCGCGGTTCTCCCCGACGTCGGTCACGCCCAGCGCGGCCAGCGCCACCACGTCCGACGCCGGGTACGTCTTGGTCACCGCGACCAGGGTGACCGCGTCCCGCTGCCGCCCGGCCGCCGCGCAGGCGTCGGCGATGCGGGCCCGGACCCGGGCCAGCCCGGCCGCCAGCTCGGCGCGCCGCTCGGGCCGCACCGCCGTCTGTGACTCCGTCATCGGCGCGGCTCAGGACCCGTTCTTGAGGAAGTCGGGCACGTCGACGTCGTCGAAGAGCACCCGCCGCGACGGCTGCTGCGGCGCCGGCATGGTGGCCGGCGGGCTCACCGGCGCGTTCGGCTGGGCCGGCGGGTTCTGGTTGCTCTTGCGCGGCGGCTCGACCGCCTTGTACGCGGGCGCGCCCCCGTCGAAGCCCGCCGCGATCACGGTGACCCGCACCTCGTCACCGAGCGCGTCGTCGATGACCGCGCCGAAGATGATGTTCGCGTCCGGGTGGGCCGCGTCGGTGACCAGCTGCGCCGCGTCGTTGATCTCGAACAGGCCGAGGTCCGACCCGCCGGCGATGGACAGCAGCACACCGCGCGCGCCGTCCATGCTCTGCTCCAGCAGCGGGCTGGAGATGGCCGCCTCGGCCGCCTCGACGGCGCGGTTCTCGCCCCGGGCGCTGCCGATGCCCATGAGCGCGCTGCCCGCGCCGCTCATCACGCTCTTCACGTCGGCGAAGTCCAGGTTGATCAGACCCGGCGTGGTGATCAGGTCGGTGATGCCCTGGACACCGGAGAGAAGCACCTGGTCCGCCGTGCGGAACGCGTCCATCATGGAGATGTTGCGGTCACCGAGCGCGAGCAGCCGGTCGTTCGGGATCACGATGAGCGTGTCGCACTGGTTGCGCAGCTCCTCGATGCCCGCCTCGGCCTGGACCTGCCGGCGCTTGCCCTCGAACGAGAACGGCCGGGTCACCACGCCGATGGTGAGCGCGCCGAGCTTGCGGGCGATGTTCGCCACGACCGGCGCGCCGCCGGTGCCGGTGCCGCCGCCCTCGCCGCAGGTCACGAACACCATGTCGGCGCCCTTGAGGACCTCTTCGATCTCGTCGCGGTGGTCCTCGGCGGCGTTCTTGCCGACGTCCGGGTTGGCGCCCGCGCCCAGTCCCCGGGTCAGCTCCCGGCCCACGTCGAGCTTGACGTCGGCGTCGCTCATCAGCAACGCCTGCGCGTCGGTGTTGATCGCGATGAACTCGACGCCCTTGAGCCCAACCTCGATCATCCGGTTGACGGCGTTGACTCCGCCGCCCCCGATGCCGACGACCTTGATGACCGCCAGGTAGTTGTGCGGAGGTGTCATCTCCGGTCCTTTCCCTTCGAGATTGGCATGGGCCGACCCCACACGGCTTGGCCGGATCAGCGGCCTCCGACGGCTGAACCCTCACCCTCTACTAGAGGCTTAGAGTTATGTCAACCACTGATCTCTTCGGGGCAACGTATGCGCCGCCGCGCCAGGAGCCAAGGACCTGTTCCGGCGTGTCGCGACCGAGCGACAGGGGACACAGCGTCCGCTCGCTGAGCCGCGGGTCACTCGAACGTGACCACGTCCGGCGCGCTGACGTCGATCCGGTCCGCCTTGCGGCTCAGCAACGCGGTCGCCACGGTGGACTTGTCCGCGCCCCGGGAGGCGTCGCCCCAGAACACCTGACGCTCGCCGCGCAGCTGCAACGTGATCCGGGCCAGGCCGGCCACGTCCACCGCGACCAGCTCCGCGCGCAGCTTCTCCCCCAGCGCGGCGAGCACCGCCAGCCCGGCCCGCGTACCCGGATCGTCCGGGCCCGGCCGGGCCACCTTGACCAGCGGCAACCCGTCCGGCGCCCGGTCCAGGCGCTGGAAGACCACGCCCGAGCCGTCCACCACCACGAACCCGTCGCCCTGCGGCACCGCCGCCACCGCGGTGCGCTCCCGCACCCGGATCACCAGCGTGCCTGGCCACTCCCGCTCGACCGTGGCGCTGGCCACCGGCGGCAGCGTGCCGACCCGGCGGGCGGTCGCGGCCAGGTCCACCCGGGCCAGCGGCTCGTTGTCCGGCACCGCCGCGGCGTCGCGGATCTGCACCGGCGTGACCAGCCGCGCGCCGACCACCCGCACCTCGCGTACGCCGAACAGGCCGGTGCCGAGCACCGTCCACGCCACCAGGCCCACGACGGCGAGCACCGCGGCGGCGACCGCCCACGGCAGCGCGGCCCGCATCCGCCGCTGCCGGGCCCGGGCCATGAACCGGCGGGCCGACGGCGGCACGGCGTCCGCGTTGGCCCGCACGAGCTGCCAGCGCCGCACCGGGCTGCGCCGGCCACCTCCGCCGTCCGGGCCGGGGGTACGGCCGCGGGCCGGACCGGGACTCATCCGGCGGTGGCCGCCGCGCCGTCCGGGCCGACGCCGGCGTCCAGCCCCGTGCCGCCGGAGCGGGCCAGCAGGGCGTCGAGCAACTGGTCACCCATCAGCGAGATCGGCGGCGCGCCCATGGTCACCACCACGTCGCCGGCCCGGGCCCGGCGGGCCACCTCGGCCGGCACGTCGTCCCACGCCTCGACGAACACCTTGCGCTCGTCCGGCAGCGGCACGTCCTGGATCAGCGCGGCCGAGCCCTCGCCGGGGCGGCGCGTCTCGCCGGGACCGAACACCTCCAGCAGCACCACCTCGTCGGCGATGCCGAGGGCGGCGGCGATCTCCGCCTGGTTGTCCCGGGTCCGGTAGAGCCGGTACGGCTGGAACACCACGATCAGCCGGCCGTCGCCGGCCACCTCGCGCAGCGTCTGCAGCGCCAACGTCATCGAGGTCGGGTGGTAGGCGTACTCGTCGTAGACCAGCACGCCGTCGGCGACGCCCTTGCGCTCGAAGCGGCGCCGCACGCCGGGGAACGCGCCGAGCGCGGCCTCCGCCGCCGGGACCGGCAGCTCCAGCAGGTACGCGGCGAGCACCGCGGCGGCGCTGTTGAGCGCCATGTGCCGCCCCGGTACGGGCAGCCGGAACTCGCCGAACGCCCGACCCTCGATCTCGGCCTGGTAGCGCACCCCGTGCGCGGACGAGACGACGTCGCTCATCCGCAGGTCCGCGTCGGCGGACTCGCCGTACGTCCAGACCCGGCGGCCCTCGGCGCGCAGTGTCTCGGCCAGCCGCCGCCCGCCCGGGTCGTCGGCGCAGGTGACCACGAACCCCGCCGGGTCGGTGAGCCGGGCGAACTCGGCGAACGCCGCCTCCAGCGTGGCCAGGTCGCCGTAGGTGTTGAGGTGATCCGCCTCGATGTTCGTGATGATCGACACGAACGGGCGGTAGATGAGGAAGGAGCGGTCGCTCTCGTCCGCCTCGACCACGAAGTGCTCGCCGGTCCCGTGGTGCGCGCCGGAGCCGACCTCGGAGATCTCGCCGCCGATCACGAAGGACGGATCGGTGCCGGCCTGCTGGAGCACCATGGTGACCATCGAGGTGGTGGACGTCTTGCCGTGGGTGCCCGCCACCGCCACCGTACGGCGGCCGGTCATCGCCGCGGCGAGCGCCTCGGACCGGTGCAGCACCCGCAGGCCCCGCCGGCGCGCCTCCACCATCTCCAGGTGGTCCTGCGGGATCGCCGAGGAGTAGACGACCGTGTCCACGCCGTCGAGGTTGGACGCCTCGTGGGTGGAGTGGATGGTGCCGCCGAGCGCCCGCAGGCCGGCCAGCGACGGCCACTCCCGCAGCTCGCTGCCGGAGACCGGCAGACCCCGGGTGAGGAACAGCCGGGCCAGCCCGGCCATCCCGACCCCGCCCACGCCGATCAGATGGATCCGGCCCAGGTCCTCCGCCGTCATGGTGCCGGCGGGCGTGAACTGCGCGGTGTTCATCAGACGTACCTTCCCGTCGCGGTTTCCCTCATCAGCGGGCCACCGCCTCGTAGACGAAGTTCAGCAGCGCCACGTCGCCGTCGCGGCGGCCGTAGCCGGCTGCCGCCTGGCTCATCGCCCAGAGCCGCTGCGGGTCCCGGATCAGCGGGATCACCGTCCGCTCCACCCAGGCTGGGGTCATCTCGGCGTCGTCGACCAGCAGACCGCCGCCCGCCTCCACCACCGGCAGCGCGTTGCGCTTCTGCTCCTGGTTGCTGTGCGGGTAGGGCACGTAGACGGTGGGCAGTCCGATCGCGGCCACCTCGGCGCAGGTCATCGCGCCGCCCCGGGCCAGCATCAGATCGGCGGCGGCGTAGCCCAGCTCCATCTCGGACAGGTACGGCAGCGTGACGTACGGCACCGGCAGGTCGGTGGGCACCGAGACCGGCTCGTTGCGGGCGCCGATGACGTGCAGCACCTGCACGCCGTTGCGGGCCAGCTCCTTCGCCGCGCCGGACACGGCCAGGTTGATCGAGCGGGCGCCCTGCGAGCCACCGGCGACGAACAGCACCGGCAGGTCGGGACGGAGTCCGAAGTGGGCGCGGGCGGCGTCACGCAGGGCGGCCCGGTCCAGCCCGGCGATGCCCCGGCGCAGCGGCACGCCCACCACCCGGGCGTCGCGCAGCGCCTCGGCCTGGGCCGGCTGGTGCGGGAAGCCCACCGCGACGTTCTTGGTGAACTTCATCCCGAGCCGGTTGGCCACGCCCGGCGGCACGTTGACCTCGTGGATGACGATCGGCAGCTCCCGCCGCCACGCGGCCAGGTAACCGGGCACCGAGACGTACCCGCCGAAGCCGACCACGGCGTCGGCCTGGACCTCGTCGATCACCTTGCCCGCGGCGCGGGCCGCCTTCCACATCCGGTCCGGGGTGCGCACCAGGCTCATGTTCACCGACCGGGGAAGCTGGTACGCCGGGATCTGCCGCAGGTCGTAGCCGGCCGGCGGGATCAGCTCGTTCTCCAGCCCCTTCGGTGTGCCCAGACAGGTGATCCGGACGCTCGGGTCGTGTCGGCGCAGGCAGTCGGCGAAGGCGAGCAGCGGGTAGATGTGCCCGCCCGTACCCCCTCCGCAGAGCACCACCGAACGCAGCGGACCCATCAGCGTCTCCTCTCGCTCGCCGCGCCGGTGCGCGCCCGGTCGGACCGGGCGCCGCGGGGCGCGGCCTGATCGTCCTGCCGCCGCTGCCGGGACCGGGGCACGGACCCTCGGTCGGCCGGCGGCGACGCCGGCTTGCGGCGCCGGCCGGGAAGCGGCGGCAACGGGGCCCACACTAGTCGGACCCATCGGGCGGGCGGACGGGCATGCAGCGCTCGCGCGGCGTCCGGCTCGGCGCGGGCGAACGAGGCGAGCATGCCGACCGCGGCGAGCGTCACCACCAGGGCGCTGCCGCCGTCGGAGATGAACGGCAGCGGTACGCCGGTCAGCGGCAGCAGCCCGGTCACGCCACCGATGTTGATGACCGCCTGGCCGACCAGCCAGGCGGTCACGCCGGCGGCGGCGAGCCGGCGGAACGGGTCCTCGACCCGGCGGGCGATGCGCAGCCCGGTGTACGCGAGCACGGCGAACAGCACCAGGATCACGGTGCAGCCGACCACGCCCAGTTCCTCCGCGACGATGGCGAAGATGAAGTCGTTGTGCGCCTCGGGGAGCCAGTTCCACTTCAGCGAGCTCTGGCCCAGGCCGACGCCGAACCAGCCGCCGTTGCCGATCGCGTAGCGGGCCTGCACGAGCTGGTAGCAGTTCGGCAGCTCCTGCTCGAAACACGTGCGCGGGGAGGGCGGGTCGAGCCACATGGTGAGGCGGCCGAGCCGGTAGTTGTCGGCGCCCCGGGAGCCGGAGCCGGCGCCGAGCGAGGCCGCGGCCACCAGCAGGCCGATGCCGGCCAGGCCGATCGCGGTGAGCGCGGCGAAGACCCGGGTCCGTACGCCCGCCGCCCAGAGCATGCCGACCACGAGCGCGAGCAGGCACAGCATGCTGCCCAGGTCGTTGTAGCCGACCAGCACGAACAGCAGGCCCACCACCGGGAACAGCGGCGTGGCCAGTTCCTTCCACCAGCCCAGCACCGCGCCCTTGCGGGCCAGCACGTGCGCCGCCCACAGCACCAGCGCGAACTTCGCCACCTCGACCGGTTGCAGCGAGATCGGGCCGAGCGAGAGTGAGAGGAGTTCGGCCCGCAACGGCCCGATCGACGTCACCCCGAACAGCGAGCCCATCGCGACGAGCAGGTTGAGCAGGAGCAGCAGCGCGACCGCCACCCCCAGCGCCGGGCGGCTGACCGCCCGGAACGTGCGCGCGGGCAGCCGCTGGCAGGCCCAGAACGCGCCGATGCCGATCACCGCGAACACGGCCTGCTTGGTCAGCGACGCGGACGCGTCGCCGCCCTCGGCGAAGTCCTTCACGCTGGTCGCGGAGAAGACCATGGTGAGGCCGATCAGCAGCAGCAGTCCGACGCTGGACAGCAGCAGGTAGTACGAGGCCAGCGGCCGGGCCAGCAGGCCACGCAGCGCGGCCAGCCCACCGGCCGGATCCCAGCGCGCCGCCGGCGGTTCGACCGGAGGCGTGGCCGCCGGCGCACGCCGGGCCGGCGGGTCGCTGGTCACCTGGATGTCTCGTCCCTCCCCCACAGGCCCATCATTGCCGCTCGCCCCGCCCGCCCGTGGCGCAACCGCCCGGTCGGCGTGTCGGATCTGAAGGAAGGGCCCCTTATTAACAGACGTCTGTTAATAAGGGGCCCTTCCTTACACCTAGCTGACCGCGGCGAGGAACTCGCTGTAGAACAGGCCCAGCGCGATGGCCACGCCGATGCCGGCGATGATCCAGAAGCGGACCACGATGTTGACCTCGCTCCAGCCGGCCAGCTCGAAGTGGTGCTGCAACGGCGACATCCGGAACACCCGCTTGCCGGTGGTACGGAACGAGATGATCTGGATGACCACCGACATCGTGATGATCACGAACAGGCCGCCCAGGATCGGCAGCAGCAGGATCGTGCGGGTGGACATCGCCATGCCGGCGATCAGGCCGCCCAGCCCGAGCGCGCCGGTGTCACCCATGAAGATCCGCGCCGGGGACGTGTTCCACCACAGGAAGCCCACGCAGGCGCCCGCCGCCGCGCCGGCGATCAGCGCGATCTCCAGCGGGTCGCGCACGGTGTAGCAGTACGCCTCGGTGTAGTTCGGGTCGGCGCACCAGTGCCGGTACTGCCAGAACGCGATGAGCGCGTACGCCGCGAGCACCATCACCGAGGCGCCGGTGGCCAGGCCGTCCAGGCCGTCGGTGAGGTTGACGCCGTTGGTGGCGGCCATGACCACCATGATGATGACGATCACCGAGCCGATCTTGCCGATCTCCAGCGCCGGGATGTCCCGGATGAAGCTCAGCGTGGTGCTGGCCACCGTCTCGGTGTTCGTCGCGTTGCCGCCGGCGTCGGTCATGCTCGACGGGAAGTAGACCGCCACCGCGCCGAAGACCGCGCCGACCAGGATCTGCCCGGCCAGCTTGCCCCGCTTGTTGAGGCCGCCGCTGTGCCGCTTGCGCACCTTCAGGAAGTCGTCGATGAAGCCGACCGCGCCGGAGAACACCATCAGCCCCAGCAGCACCAGCGCCGTGATCGTCGGCTCGACCTGGGCGATCTGCGCGTCCGGCAGCGTGGTCAGGGCCAGGTGCCCGGCGACGTACGCGATGACAGTGGCCAGGATGAAGACCACGCCGCCCATCGTCGGCGTGCCCTTCTTGCCCTCGTTGCTGGCGAGCCCGAGGTTCGACCGGATCGGCTGGCCGGCCTTCAGCCGGGCGAACACCTTGATCGCGATCGGGGTGCAGAACAGCGAGATCAGGAACGCGACCCCGATGGCGACGATGACCGCCCTCATGCGGCGCCGCCCTCCGTCGCACCCTCGCGGGCGTCCGCGCGCAGCGCGTCGGCCACCTCCCAGGTCCGGTACCGGGAGCCCTTCACCAGCACCACGTCTCCCGGACGCAGCTCGCTCCGCAGCACCTCGACGGCCGCCGCCTGATCGCTGAGCAGCACCGACTCTCCTCCCCAATTGCCTACCGCTGTCGCGCCCTCGTGGATCGGCGCCGCCGGCTCGCCCACCACGAGCAGCCGGTCCACTCCCAGCTCGGCCGCGAGCCGGCCGACCTGCTGATGCCCCTGAAGTTCGAAGTCACCCAGCTCGGCCATGTAGCCGAGCACCGCGACCGTACGCCCCTCGCCGCGCATGCTGGCCAACGCCCGCAGCGCCACGCCGGTGGAGGCCGGGTTCGCGTTGTACGAGTCGTCGATCACGGTCACCCCGTCGGGGCGCTCGAAGACGTCCATCCGCCGGGTGGAGACCAGGCCCAGCTCGTTCAGCGCCGCCGCCAGGTCGGGCAGTGGCAGGCCCAGCTCGCGCCCGACCGCCGCCGCGGCGAGCGAGTTGGAGACCTGGTGCCGGCCGGTCAGCCCGAGCCGCACCGGCGCGCTCCCCTCCGGGGTGACAAGCGTGTACGAGGGCCGGCCCCGGCCGTCGAGCGTCACGTCCACGGCGCGCACGTCGGCGCGCTCCGACTCGCCGTACCGCACCACCCGGGCCTGCGTACGCGTCGACATCGCGTCCACCCGCGGGTCGTCGGCGTTGAGCACCGCCAGCCCGTCGGAGGGCAGCGCCTCGACCAGCTCCCCCTTGGCCAGCGCGATGGCCTCCACCGAGCCGAACTCGCCCAGGTGCGCCACGCCGACGTTGAGCACCACCGAGATCCGGGGCGGCACCACGTCGCACAGGTACCGGACGTGCCCCACCCCGCGGGCGCCCTTCTCCATCACCAGGAAGCGGGTCTCCGGGGTGGCCTGCAGCGCCGTGTACGGGTGCCCCAGCTCGTTGTTGAACGAGCCGGGCGGGGCCACCGTCGGGCCGAGCCGGACCGCGACCTGGGCGATCAGGTCCTTGGTGGTGGTCTTGCCGGACGAGCCGGTCAGCCCGATGACGGTCAGGCCGGGCAGCCGGTCGACGACGGCGCGGGCCAGCCGGCCCATCGCGTCGAGCGCGTCGCCGACGAGCACCATCGGCACGCCCGGCACCTCCCGGGTGCCGAGCACCGCCACCGCGCCCGAGGAGATCGCGCCGGCCGCGTAGTCGTGGCCGTCCACCCGCTCGCCGGGGAAGGCCACGAACAGGCCGCCCCGGCTCACCTTGCGGGAGTCGAACTCGACGGTGCCGGTGACCCGGGCGTCCGGGTCGGCGCCGACGAGCCGGCCGTCGACGGCGGTGGCCACCTCGGCCAGCGTCAGCGGGATCACCGCTGACCCACCAGGTCACCGAAGCGGGCGCGCAGCGCCGCCGCCAGCTCCACCCGGTCGTCGAACGGCAGCACCTCGCCGCCGATCTCCTGGCCGCGTTCCTGGCCCTTGCCCAGCACCGCCACCACGTCACCCGGTTCGGCCACCCGGACCGCCTCCTCGATCGCCGCCCGCCGCCCGGGCACCTCGATGACGCGGGCCGGGGTCGCGGCGGCGTACGCGCCGGCCAGCACCTCGGCCCGGATCGCGGCCGGGTCCTCGGTCCGCGGGTTGTCGTCGGTCACCAGCACCACGTCGGCGCCGCGCGCGGCCACGCCGCCCATCACCGGCCGCTTGCCCCGGTCCCGGTCGCCGCCGGCGCCCAGCACGCAGATCAGCCGGCCGCCGGTCAGGTCGCGCAGCGCGGTCAGCACCGCCTCGATCGCGTTGGCCTTGTGCGCGTAGTCGACCACCCCGCGTACCGGGGCGTCGCCGCTGACCAGTTCCAGCCGCCCGGGCACGCCGCCGCAGGCGGCCACGCCGCGCGCCGCGGTCTCCGCGTCCACCCCGACGGCGACCAGGAGCGCGACGGCCAGCAGCGCGTTCGCCACGTTGTGCCGGCCGGGCAGCGCCACGCCGGTGGGCAGCGCGAGCCCGTCCGGCCCGTGCAGGGTGAAGCGCTGCGCGTACCCCTCGCCGTCGATGCCCTCGGCCCACCAGGTGGCGTCCGGGTCGCCGGCCGCCGAGTAGGTGACCGTGCCCGCCTTGTACAGCGGGCGCAGCGCCGGGTCGTCGTGGTTGAGCACCTCGACCCGGCAGCGGCCGTCGAACAGCCGGGCCTTGGCCGCGAAGTAGTCCGCCTCGTCGGCGTGGAAGTCCAGGTGGTCGGAGCCGAAGTTGGTGTAGCCGCCGACGTCGAAGCGGACGCCGCCGACGCGGCCCATCGCCAGGGCGTGGCTGGACACCTCCATGACCACGGTGTCCACCCCGTGCTCGCGGGCCACCGCGAGCATGGCGTGCAGGTCGGTGGCCTCCGGGGTGGTCCGGACGCTGTCGATCACCAGGTCACCGAGGCGGGTCTCCACGGTGCCGATCAGGCCGGTGACGCGCCCGGCGGCGCGCAGCCCGGACTCGACCAGGTAGCTGGTGGACGTCTTGCCGGCGGTGCCGGTCACGCCGATCACGGTCAGGCCGGCGGTCGGGTCGCCGTAGACCGTGGCGGCCACCTCGCCGAGCGCCTCGCGCGGGTCGTCGACGACGAGCACGGGCAGGCCGGCGCCGACGGCCAGCGCCACGCCGGCCGGGTCGGTGAGCAGGGCCACCGCGCCCGCCTCGGCGGCGGCGGCGGCGAACTCCGCGCCGTGGCGCCGCGCGCCGGGCAGGGCCGCGTACAGGTCGCCGGGGCGGACCTCCTGGCTGGCGTGGGTCACGCCGGTGACAGCCACCTCGGCGGCCCCCTCCGGCGGGGTCACCGCCACGCGGGCGGCGAGGTCGCCGAGCCGTACGGGACGCACGGTGGCGGGACGTGGATTGCCGGGCACGGCGTCAGACCCTACCCGGTCGTCCGGTTCCGACCGCACAGCCGCCCCGGTGGTTCGTCGCCACTCACCGATGATGTCCCGCCGTCCCGGCTCAGCGCGGAAAGACCTCGAACTTCGGGGACTTGTTGGTCAGCGACGGAGGCACCCGGTAGTGGCGGAGAGTGAAGCCCATCATCTCCCGGAACGCGGGCGCGGCCACCGCGCCGCCACCGCCGCCGGGGCTCCACACGAAGACCGCCACCACGTACCGGGGGTTCTCCGCCGGGGCCATGCCGATGAACGAGCCGACCTCACCGGGCTGCTGCTTGCCGTTGTCGTAGCGCAGCCCGGTGCCGGTCTTGCCGGCCACCCGGTAGCCGGGCACAGCGGCGGCCAGCCCGGTGGCCTGCCCCTCCGGGCCGTCGACGGTGGTGACCGCCTCCATCATCCGGCGCAGCGCGGCCGCGTTCGCGGGGCTGAGCACGGACCGGGTGGTCGGCGTCGCGGCGGGGCTGCGTGTGCCGTCCGCGCCGATCGTCTCCTTGACCAGGTGCGGCTGCACGTACGTGCCGTTGTTGGCGATGGCCGCGTACGCGGCGGCCATCTGCAGCGGCGTGGCGTCCACGCTGTGCCCGATCGGCACCGACCCGTACGCCGAGCCGCTCCACTGGTCCGGCGGGAGCAGCCGGCCGGCCGCCTCACCCGGCATGCCCTCGCCTGTCACCTGGCCCAGCCCGAACCGCTTCTGGTAGTCGAAGAGCCGTTCCTTGCCCAGCTTCTCGCCGATCTCGATCGTGCCGACGTTCGACGAGAAGGCGAGCATGCCGGGGATGCTCATGGTGCGGCCGTCGACCGGGTGGGTGTCGCGGAAGGTGACCCCGCCCCGCTCGATGGTGTTGGCGACCGGGAACGCGGTGTCCGGGGTGATCACGCCCTCCTGGAGCGCCGCGCCGAACGTGATCGCCTTGTGGATCGAGCCCGGGTCGACCACGAACGTGGTGGCCGCGTCGTCCCGGTCCGACGGCGAGGTGACCTTGGTGGGGTTGGCCGCGTCGTACGTCGGCTGGCTGGCCTGGGCCAGCACCTCGCCGCTGGGGATCTCGATGATCACCGCGGCGCCGACGCTGCCCTTCACCTTCTCCGTCTGCTTCGCCAGGATCCGCTGCGTCATGAACTGCAGGTCCCGGTCGACAGTGAGTTGCAGCGAGCTGCCCGGCTTCGGCTGGGTGGTCCGGCTGTAGCCGCCCGGGATGGGCGCGGCCAGGTCACCCTGGCCCACCTCGTAGGTCCGCTTGCCGGCCTGTCCCCGCAGCACGTCGTCGTACCTGGCCTCCAGCCCCTCCAGGCCGTTCATGTCCTGGCCGACGAAGCCGAGCAGGTTCGCGGCCAGGTCCCCGCCGGGCACCTCGCGCCGCTCGTCCCGGTGCACGTTGATGCCGGCCAGGTCGAGCGCCATGATCCGCTTCGCGGTGCCGATCTCGACGCCCCGGGCCAGGTAGACGAACTGCAACGGGGTGTCGGTGCCGGGCAGGTTGCGCTCGCGCATCTTCTCGGCCAGGTCCGAGGCGGGCACGCCGAGCAACGGGGACAGCGCCCGTGCGGTGGCGGCGCGGTCCTTGACCCGGGTCGGGTCGGCGAACACGTACCGGGCCTCCACACTGTGCGCCAGCGGCTCACCGTTGCGGTCGAGGATCGCCCCGCGCGGGGCCGGCAGCTCGACCACGGCGAGCCGGTTGGGCAGGCCGCCGTCGGCGTACGCCGGGGTGTCGACGGTCTGGAGGTAGACCAGCCGCACGCCGATGCTGGCGAACAACGTCAGCGCCAGCAGCGTGCCGAGGCGCAGCCGCCGGCGCGGATCGCCCAGCCGCGGGGGCCGGCGCGGCTTGCGGACCGGTCGGCGCGGCTGGGCGGCGGGACGGCGCGGCTGGGACCGGCGGCGCGGCGGCGGCGCGTCCTCCTCGTCGTCGAACGGCTCCCGCACGGGCCGGGACGAGACGGTCCGCACCACGCCGGCCCGGCCGCCCGCGGCGGTGGCCCGGCGGCCGGTCCGGGCGCCGTCACCCGTGGGCTCGCGCGTGCCGGCACGCCCGGCCCGGCCGCCGTCGAGCACCTGCAACGCGGGCCGGAACGGGTCGCCGGACCGGGTGCTGCGGGGGGTACGCCGTTGCTCGGCGCCGCCGCCCTCGCGCACGGTCCGTCCGCGTGGGGTGTACGCCCGGGCGTCGGAGATCCCGCCGAGACCCGGCTCGCGCGGCTCCGACCCCCGCGACGATCCGCGCCGGGAGCCCGTGGCGTCCCGGCGCGGATCCTCCGATCTCGGCGGCACCGCTCAGCCTCCGTTGCCCTGCTGGCTGGTGACCGACGGGGCGCCCTGGGCGGGGTGCGGCACCCCGATGGTCTGCCCGTCCGGCAGCCGGATGTAGGCCGGGTCCTCGGACTCGACCAGGCCCAGCTTGCGGGCGTTGGCGGTCAGGTTGCCGGGTGCCTTCTGGTTGGCGATCTCCTTCTTGAGCTCCTGCTCGTCCACGTCGAGCTTGGCCTGCTGCTGCTGGAGCCTCTCCAGCTTGAAGGCGTTCTCATTGATCTTGGTGTTGACGGCCAGGATGCCCAGCACCCCACCGACCACGAGAACCAGGATCAGTGCGACGAAAGGCGCCCGGGGCACCCGGATCGGCGCCGGCGGGGCGACCCGCAGGCGCGGCGCCGGCGTGCCGGTGACCCGGGTCCGCTCGGCCGGCCGCAGAGCGGCGCTGCCCTGCGTCGGGAACTCGCGCGCCCCCCGGGCGCGAGTGTCCTCCCGGCGGTCGGTCGCCGTCGTGGCCCGCGTGGTGCGCTGCGCCGCGGTCCGGCCCCCCGACCGCGGTGCGCGCTGCCCGACGGCTCCCCGGCCGTCGCGCTTCTCGACGTTCATGTCCCCTCCCCCTCTTCGTCCGTCCCGATCCCGTCCCCCGGAGCCGACGCGGGGTCCGTCCCGGACCCCGGTGACCCCGTCCCCGGTTGGTGCATCGCCTTCACCCGGCGGCGGTACCGTTCGCGGTCGGTACGCCCCTGCCGGGCCGCCTCCGGGTCGAGCCGTTCCGCTGCCCGCAGCCGCACCGAGGCGGCGCGCGGGTTCGCGGCCACCTCCGCCTCCCCGGGCAGCTCGGCGCCCCGGCTCAACAGCCGGAACGTCGGGCCCGACCCGGGCAGTTCGACCGGGAGGTCGACCGGGCCCTTGCTGCGGACCCGGTCGGCGAGCGCGTGCTTGGTGAGCCGGTCCTCCAGCGAGTGGTAGGACAGGACCACCATGCGGCCGCCCACTGTGAGCTTGTCCAGAGCGGCCGGCAGCGCTGTCTCCAGCGCTGCCAGTTCTCTGTTTACCTCGATCCGTAAAGCCTGAAACGTTCTCTTTGCCGGGTGTCCGCCAGTTCGTCGGGCTGGCGCCGGAATGCTCTCCCGGACCAGCTCGGCCAGCCGGGCCGACGACGTGATCCGGGCCCGCTCCCGTTCCCGGATGATCGCCGAGGCGATCTTCCCGGCGAACTTCTCCTCGCCGTACACCCGCAGCAGGCGGGCCAGGTCCGGGTGGGAGTAGGTGTTGACCACCTCCTCGGCGGTCACCCCCCGGGTCTGGTCCATCCGCATGTCCAGCGGCGCGTCCTGCGCGTACGCGAACCCGCGGTCGGGCGCGTCCAGTTGCAGCGACGAGACGCCCAGGTCGAACAGCACCCCGTCGATCGCCGGGTAACCGAGCCGGTCGAGCACCTCGGGCAGCTCGTCGTAGACGGCGTGCTCCAGGTGGATCCGGTCGGCGAACCGGGCCAGGCGGACCCGCGCGTGGGCGAGCGCCTCGGTGTCCCGGTCCAGGCCGATCAGCACCGTGTCCGGATGCGCCGTGAGCACCGCCTCGGCGTGCCCGGCCAGGCCGAGCGTGGCGTCGACGTGGACGGTGCGACCGGGCCGGCCCAGTGCGGGGGCCAGCAGCTCGAGACACCGCTCGAGCAGCACCGGCACGTGCGTGCCGCGTAGCTCCCCCATCTCGACCCCCACCCCGTTCGCCAACCGTTCCGTCACGTGTCCGTCGTCGCCACGACGCCTCGCCATACCGCCAGATCCCCATCCGCTCCCGCCCGCCGGAGGCCGCGGCCCTCCGTGTCGGATCGTGCGCCTGGCACCGGGGAAGGGGTGCCAGGAACTCGAAAGCGGCTGGAGATCTCGCAGTACGTCGGGCGCCGTCACGCCCTACAGACCGCCGGGCAGCACCCCCTCCTCGATGTCGGCGAAGTCGTCTTCGCTCTCCGCGAGGTAGGCCTCCCAGGCCGCCTTGTCCCAGATCTCCACCCGGGTGCTCGCTCCGATCACGACCAGATCCCGGTCCAGTGCCGCGTACGACCGCAGGTGGCCGGGTATGGTGACCCGCCCCTGCTTGTCCGGCACCTCGTCGTGCGCGCTGGCGAAGAAGACCCGGCTGTAGGCCCGGGCCGCCTTGCTCGTCATCGGCTGCGCGCGCAACTGGTCGGCGATCCGCTGGAACTCGGGCATCGGGAAGACGTAGAGGCAGCGCTCCTGCCCTTTGGTGATCACGACACCCCCCGCCAGTTCGTCCCGGAACTTCGCCGGCAGGATCAACCGGCCTTTGTCGTCCAGGCGCGGAGTGTGGGTGCCGAGGAACATCGGCCCAACCCCCTCGCCCTGAGCGGCGTTCGCGGCGCCGCTGACCCCCCGGGCCGGTGTGGCCCTCCCGGCCTCACCATCGCGCCCCACTCTACTCCACTTCCCTCCACCTGCAACCAGAATCGCCCGCGCGGCGTGGCGTTTCCGCGCGCAAAACCGCACGTCAACGCGGGTGGGGCGGAGTGGAGGGGGTGGGGCGCGCCCGGCACCGTCCGCTACCCGACATCGACCGACGCCGTCCGGCCCCGCGCGCTCCACCCGTCCGCCGGAACGTCCCCGGCCGAACGGTTCGCCGTCGGCGGCGATCTGGTGGAGGTGGCGGTCCGGTAACCTCGCTCGCGTGACGGACGCGAAGATGCCCTTGCGGGCAAAGGTGGCCAGCTCCGTGTCGCGCACCGCCGCGGCACTGTCGCGGGCCGCGGGCCGTGGCGACGGCTCGGTGATCGGCGGCTGGATCGGCCTCAAGATCGACCCGGACCTGCTCGCCCACCTCTCGGCCGGGCGCGCCATCGCCCTGGTGTCCGGCACCAACGGCAAGACCACCACCACCCGGCTCACCACCGCCGCGGTCGGCGTGCTGGGCCGGGTCGCCACCAACTCCTTCGGCGCGAACATGCCCACCGGCCACACCTCGGCGCTCGCCAAGGCCGGCAGCACGCCGTACGCGGTGCTGGAGGTGGACGAGCACTACCTCGCCCAGGTGCTGGAGGCGACCGAGCCGCACGTGGTGGCGCTGCTCAACCTCTCCCGCGACCAGCTCGACCGCGCCAAGGAGGTCGCCATGATGGCGCAGCTCTGGCGCGCCGCCCTGGTCCGGCACCCGCGGGTACGGGTGGTCGCCAACGCCGACGACCCGATGGTGGTGTGGGCCGCCACCCCGCCGGCCGACCCGGCCCAGGGCCACGTGCCGCCGCACGTCACCTGGTTCAGCGCCGGGCAGCGCTGGCACGACGACTCCTGGGTCTGCCCCGAGTGCGGCTCCACCATCCAGCGCTCCGGTGAGCAGTGGTGGTGCACCGGCTGCCCGCTGCGCCGCCCCGAGCCGAACTGGACGGTCGAGGACGACGGCGTGCTCGACCCCACCGGCGCCTGGCACAAGATCCAGCTTCAGCTCCCCGGCAAGGTCAACCTCGGCAACGCGGCCACCGCCCTGGCCGTCGCCGCCGAGTTCGGCGTACGCCCGGTGGACGCGGTCTCCCGGCTCGGCACCGTCACCTCGGTGGCCGGGCGCTACGCCCAGGTGAACCGCGACGGGCGCAACATCCGGCTGCTGCTGGCGAAGAACCCGGCGAGCTGGCTGGAGGCGTTCGACATGGCCGACGTCGCGCCGACACTGCTGTCCATCAACGCCCGCGACCCCGACGGGCTGGACACGTCCTGGCTGTTCGACGTGGACTTCTCCCCGCTGACCGGCCGGCAGGTGCTGATCACCGGCGACCGGGCGTACGACCTGGCGGTGCGGCTCGAGGTCAACGGCGTGCCGTTCCAGCACGTCCGCAGCTTCGACGAGGCGGTCCGCGCGGTGCCGCCGGGCCGGCTGGAGGTCATCGCCAACTACACCGCCTTCCAGGACATCCGAGCGGAGCTGGACCGTGTCAACTGAGAGCCTGCGCATCGTCTGGATCTATCCCGACCTGCTGTCCACCTACGGCGACCGGGGCAACGCGCTGATCCTGGCCCGCCGGGCCCAGCTGCGCGGCATGCCGGTCGAGGTGCTGGAGGTCCGCTCCGACCAGCGGCTGCCCGCCACCGCCGACATCTACCTGCTCGGCGGCGGCGAGGACGGCCCGCAGGCGCTCGGCGCCCAGCGCCTGATCGCCGACGGCGGCCTGCACCGGGCGGTGGCCCAGGGCTCGGTGGTGTTCGGCGTCTGCGCCGGCTACCAGTTGCTCGGCACCTCCTTCTTCGCCAAGGGCACCCAGTGCGCCGGCCTGGAGCTGCTCGACCTCTCCTCCGACCGCGGTCCCACCCGGGCCGTCGGCGAGCTGGCCGGCGAGGTCGACCCGCGGCTGGGCATCCCGCACCTGTCCGGGTTCGAGAACCACGGCGGCCGTACCCACCTCGGCCCCGGCGTGTCCCCGCTGGCCCGGGTCACCACGGGCGTCGGCAACGACGGCGCCACCGAGGGCGCGTGGCGGGGCAAGCTGCTCGGCACCTACTCGCACGGCCCGGCGCTGGCGCGCAACCCCGACCTGGCCGACCTGCTGCTGCGCTGGGCGACCGGCATCCACCAGCTTCCGCCGCTCGACGACACCTGGGCCGACCGGCTCCGCTCCGAACGCCGCACCGCGGTGGCCGCCGCCCCGAGGCCGTGACCGACGCCGCCCGGCCGGGGCGGCGACCGGTGGCCCGCCGGCTCGCCGGGTTGCTGCGGCAGCCCTCGGCGCGCCGGTTCGGGCTGCTCCTGCTGCTGCTCGCCGGGTTCGGCGTGACGCTGCTGCTGGTGCCGCGGCCGGATCCGGCCGACCTGCCCCGGCTCGCCGACTCGCTCGGCGGCTACGGCCCGCCCGCGGCGGTTCTCGGCGGCGCGCTGCTGCTGGTGGCTCTGGTGCCGCGCACGTTCGTCACGCTGGCCGCGGGCGCGATCTTCGGCCCGGTGCAGGGCGCCGCGTACGCGCTCGGCGCGGCGCTGCTGGCGGCGGCCCTCGGCTTCACGGTGGGGCGGGTGCTCGGGCGCGACTTCGTCGCCGAGCGGGTACGCGGCCGGCTGGCCCGCCTCGACGGCTGGTTCGCCCGGCAGAGCGTCTTCGGCGTGATCACCGTCCGGCTGCTGCCGATCGCCGGGTTCGGCCTGGTCAGCTACGGCTACGGCACCACCGCCGCCCGGGTGGTGCCGTTCCTGGCCGGCAGCGTGATCGCCTCCGCCCCCACCGCCATCGGTTACGCGGCGATCGGCGCGGCGGTGACCACGCCCGGGTCGATCAACTGGTACGCGGCGGCGCCTGCGAGCCTCGGCCTGATCGCCAGCGTGCTGATCGTCCACCGCTGGTGGCGGGCCGAACGGCGACGCCGCGCGACCTGACCGGCGGGTGGGCGTGTCCCGCGTGTGGACACGCCCACCCGCCGGGTCAGACGACGACCGAGACCATCCGGCCCTTCACCACGATCACCTTGCGCGGCTCCTTGCCGGCCAGGGTGCCGGCGACCGCCTCCAGCGCCGCCGCGCGGACCGTCTCCTCGGACGCGTCGGCCGGCACCTCGATCCGGCCCCGGACCTTGCCGTTGACCTGCACCGGGTACGTGACCGACTCGGCCACCAGCAGGGCCGGGTCGGCGACCGGGAAGTCCGCGTACGCCAGCGAGTGCTCGTGACCCAGCTTGCGCCACAGCTCCTCCGCCATGTGCGGGGCGAACGGCGCGACCATCAGCACCAGCGGCTCGGCCACCTCACGCGGCGTCTCCGCCAGCCGGGTCAGGCCGTTGGTCAGCTCGATCAGCTTGGCGATGGCGGTGTTGAACCGGATCCCGTCCATGTCGGCGCGGACCCCGTCGATCGCCTTGTGCAGCAGCCGCCGGGTCGCCTCGTCGGCCGGCGCGTCGGTGACCCGCAGCTCACCGGTCTGCTCGTCGACGACGGTGCGCCAGACCCGCTGCAGGAACCGGTACGAGCCGACGACCGCCCGGGTCTCCCACGGGCGGGACACCTCCAGCGGGCCCATCGACATCTCGTACACCCGGAACGTGTCCGCGCCGTACGCCGCGCACATGTCGTCCGGGGTGACGACGTTCTTCAGCGACTTGCCCATCTTGCCGTACTCGCGCCGGACCTCGGTCTCGCCGTGGAACCAGCGGCCGTCGACCTCGACGACCTCCTCGGCGGGCACGTACGCGCCGCGCGGGTCGACGAACGCGTACGCCTGGATCATGCCCTGGTTGAACAGGCGGCGGAACGGCTCGAACGACGAGACGTGGCCCAGGTCGTACAGCACCTTGTGCCAGAAGCGCGCGTACAGCAGGTGCAGCACGGCGTGCTCGGCGCCGCCGACGTACAGGTCGGTGCCACCGCAGTCACCCGGGCGCTGCGGCCCCATCCAGTACGCCTCGTTCTCCGGGTCGGCGAAGCGCTGCGAGTCGGTCGGATCCAGGTAGCGCAGCTCGTACCAGCAGGAGCCGGCCCACTGCGGCATCACGTTGGTCTCGCGGGTGTAGCGCTTGGGCCCGTCGCCCAGGTCCAGCTCGACCTCGACCCAGTCGCGCCGCCGCGACAGCGGGGTCTCCGGGTTGCTGTCGGCGTCGTCGGCGTCGAACGTCTTCGGCGAGAAGTCCTCCACCTCGGGCAGCTCGACCGGCAGCATCGACTCGGGCAGCGCGATCGGCGCGCCGGTCTCGTCGTACACGATCGGGAACGGCTCGCCCCAGTAACGCTGCCGGGAGAACAGCCAGTCGCGCAGCCGCCAGGTGACCGCGCCGGCGCCGTGTCCGTTCGCCTCCAGCCACTCGATGATCCGCGCCTTGGCCTCGGTGACGCCCAGGCCGTCCAGGTCGATGCCGCGCTCCGGCGCGGCGCTGTTGATCGCCGGGCCGTCCCCGGTGTACGCCTTGCCGGCGAAGCCCTCCGGCGGCTGCACGGTCCGCACGATCGGCAGCTCGAAGACCTCGGCGAAGTCCCAGTCCCGCTCGTCCTGCGCGGGCACCGCCATGATCGCGCCGGTGCCGTACCCGGCCAGCACGTAGTCGGCGATGAAGATCGGGATCTGCCCGCCGGTCACCGGGTTGGTCGCGTAGGCGCCGACGAAGACGCCGGTCTTCTCCTTGCTGTCCGCCTGCCGCTCCATGTCCGTCTTGGCCGCGGCGGCCTTCCGGTACGCCTCGACGGCCTCACGCGGGCTCGCATGCCCGCCGGTCCAGGCGTCCTTCGTCCCCTCCGGCCAGGCGGCCGGCGTCAGCACGTCGACCAGCTCGTGCTCGGGGGCCAGCACCATGTAGGTGGCGCCGAAGACGGTGTCCGGCCGGGTCGTGAACACCCGCACCGGCGCGGCGGCGGTCGGGAAGTCGATGTGCGCGCCGGTCGACCGGCCGATCCAGTTGCGCTGCTGCAGCTTGATCGGCTCCGGCCAGTCCAGTGTGTCCAGGTCCTCCAGCAGCCGGTCCCCGTACGCGGTGATCCGCATCATCCACTGCTTCAGGTTGCGCTTGAAGACCGGGAAGTTGCCGCGCTCGGAGCGGCCGTCGGCGGTGACCTCCTCGTTGGCCAGCACGGTGCCCAGGCCCGGGCACCAGTTGACCGGCGCCTCCGAGACGTACGCCAGGCGGTGGTCGTCCACGACGCGCCGCCGCTCCCCCACGGACAGCTCGGCCCACGGCCGCCCGTCCGGGGTGGCGCGGGTGCCGCCCTCGAACTCGGCGATCAGCTCGGCGATCGGCCGGGCCTTGCGTGCGTCCGTGTCGTACCACGAGTTGAAGACCTGCAGGAAGATCCACTGCGTCCAGCGGTAGAAGTCGGTGTCGATGGTCGCCACCGACCGCCGCTCGTCGTGGCCCAGCCCCAGCCGGCGCAGCTGCGCCCGGTACCGCTCGATGTTCGCCTCGGTGGTGGTGCGGGGGTGGGTGCCGGTCTGCACCGCGTACTGCTCGGCGGGCAGGCCGAACGCGTCGAAGCCCATCGCGTGCAGCACGTTGCGCCCGGCCATCCGCTGGTAGCGGGCGTAGCAGTCGGTGCCGATGTAGCCCAGCGGGTGGCCGACGTGCAGGCCGGCGCCGGAGGGGTACGGGAACATGTCCAGCACGTACAGCTTCTCGGCGCCCGCGCGCGGATGACCCGGGTCGGCCAGCGGGCCGGTCGGGTTCGGCGCGTGGAAGGTGCCGTCCCGCTCCCAGGTGTCCTGCCAGCGGTGTTCGATCTCGTCGGCCAGTGCGGCGGTGTACCGGAACGGGGGAATGTCGGTCGCCGGTGCGGCTGCCTCACTCATGGCGTCTCCTCGGCGCGGATCGGGCGATTCGAAAAATTGTGGGCGGTCTGCTGCGGGCACAAAAAAGCCCCTCGCGCAGGAGGGGCGGCCGTGCTGTCGCGCGTTCAGCGCATCAACACGGCTCGGTAAGAAGCAGGAAGAACCCGGCCATGCAGGCAGTGTACCTCGCAGCCCTCGGCGGCGGCGCGCCCGTTCCGCCCGGAGCGGCCGGTCCCCCGGTCCGGCGAATATTCCGGGCGTAACCGACCGACCACCTGCGGGAGTCGGCAGTAACGACAAACATGGTTAGCCTGAGAGGCCAGTGAGATTACTGCGGCAGACGTGGCTCGGCGTCGCGAACCCAACGGCGGGTCCAGGTGCTCTATAAAGAGCTGCCGTCCAGGCGACGAGGAGGAGGCCCGTGACACAACAGACCTGGGACGAGGTGGGCGGTCTGCTGCCGCACGACGAGTTCCGCGCCGCCAGCGAGGCCATCGTGGCCAACATCGAGCAGGTCATCGAGGGCAAGACCGCCACCGTCCGGCTCGCCCTGGCGGTGCTGCTGGCCGAGGGCCACCTGCTCATCGAGGACGTGCCCGGCGTCGGCAAGACCAAGCTCGCCAAGGCGATGGCCCGGTCCATCGACTGCTCGGTCCGGCGGATCCAGTTCACCCCCGACCTGCTTCCCAGCGACGTCACCGGCGTGAGCGTCTACAACCAGGAGACGCACGACTTCGAGTTCCGCCCCGGCGCGGTCTTCGCCAACCTGGTGGTCGGCGACGAGATCAACCGGGCCTCGCCGAAGACCCAGTCGGCGCTCCTGGAGTGCATGGAGGAGCGCCAGGTCACCGTCGACGGCGTCACCTACCAGCTGCAGACGCCGTTCATGGTGATCGCGACGCAGAACCCGATCGAGATGGAGGGCACGTACCCGCTGCCCGAGGCGCAGCGCGACCGGTTCACCGCCCGCATCGCCATGGGCTACCCGGACCCGCGCGCCGAGTTGGCCATGCTCGACGGGCACGGCGCCACCGACCCGCTGTCGGGGCTGCGGCCGGTCTCCGACGCGGCCACCGTCCGCCGGCTGATCGGTCACGTCCGGCAGGTGCACGTCGCCGACGCGGTCAAGCAGTACGCGATCGACCTGGTCACCGCCACCCGGGAGGCGCCGGACCTGCGCCTGGGCGCATCCCCGCGGGCCACGCTCCAGCTGCTGCGCACCGCCCGCGCGGTGGCCGCCCTGGAGGGCCGCGACTACGTGCTGCCGGACGACCTCCAGGTCCTCGCGGTGCCGGTGCTGGCGCACCGGATCATCCCGACCGCCGACGCCCAGCTGGCCCGGCGCACCACCGACGCGATCGTCTCCGAGCTGGTGCACCGCCTGCCGCTCCCGCACGACCGGCAGCGTTCGCCGTACGACACCCGCCCCGGCGGCGGCAACAACGGCCGCGGGCCGTACGAGCCGCGGAGGCCGTGACGTGCGCGACGGCCTGCGTGGGCTGACCACCCGCGGCCGCTCCTTCCTGGCGGCCGCGGTGGCCGCGGCGATCTCCGCCGGCATCCTGGGCGAGAAGGACCTGCTCCGGGTGGCGGTCCTGCTCGCCGTCCTGCCGCTGCTGGCCGCCGCGTACGTCGGGCGCAGCCGGTACAAGCTGGCCTGCAACAGGTCGCTGGAGCCGCACCGGGTGCCGGTCGGGGCCAGCTCCCGCGTGGTGCTGCGGCTGCAGAACCTGTCCCGGCTGCCCACCGGCACGCTGCTGCTGGAGGACCGCCTGCCGTACGCGCTGGGCAGCCGCCCCCGGGTGGTGCTGGAGCGGCTCGGCGCGCACCAGGCCAGCTCCGTGGCGTACACCGTCCGGGCGGACGTGCGCGGCCGCTACGAGGTGGGCCCGCTGGTGATCCGGCTGACCGACCCGTTCGGGTTGTGCGAGCTGACCCGCTCGTTCCCCAGCACCGACCACCTCACGGTGATCCCGCAGGTCACTCCGTTGCCGTCGGTGCGGCTACCAGGCGAGTACGCCGGCAGCGGCGACAGCCGGGCCCGCTCGGTAGCGGTACACGGCGAGGACGACGCCGCCACCCGGGAGTACCGGATGGGCGACGACCTGCGCCGCGTGCACTGGAAGTCGACCGCCCGCACCGGCGAGCTGATGGTGCGCCGCGAGGAGCAGCCGTGGGAGAGCCGCGCCACCGTCGTGCTGGACACCCGGGCCGCCGGGCACCGGGGCGAGGGACCGACGGCGAGCTTCGAGTGGGCGGTCTCGGCGGCCGCCAGCATCGCCGTGCACCTGCGCCAGGCCGGCTACAAGCTGCGCCTGGTCACCGGCAACGGCGCCGACGTCGCGGCGACCGAGGCCGGCGGTGAGGGCCTGCTCCTGGACCAGCTCGCCGACGTGCACCTGGACCGGCGCGGCGA
This sequence comes from Micromonospora sp. HB375, assembly GCF_017872985.1. Taxonomy (NCBI): domain Bacteria; kingdom Bacillati; phylum Actinomycetota; class Actinomycetes; order Micromonosporales; family Micromonosporaceae; genus Micromonospora; species Micromonospora sp. HB375. The sequence continues at coordinate 5,146,314 of NZ_JAGGJO010000001.1, forward strand.
GATCACCACGCTGGTGCAGCAGGTCCGGCAGCGGGCCGACGGCGGCCTGATCATCGCGTTGCTCGGCACGCTCGGCGCCGCCGAGGCGGAGCTGCTGGCCGGGCTGCGCGGCAACGGGGCGACCTGTGTGGCGTTCCTGCTCGACAGCAACACCTGGCTGAACCTGCCGCCGAAGGCCCGCACCGAGGCGGAACGGGCGCACGGCGCCGCCGCGCTCGCGCTGCTGCAGAGCGGCTGGCGGGTCATCGGGGTGGAGCACGGCAGCCGTCTGCCGGTGCTGTGGCCGCAGGCCGGGCGCGGATCGCAGGGATTCGCGCTGCGGGCGGCCCTGGCCGAGACGGTCGCCGGAGGCATGCGATGACCGGAAGGAAGCTCCCGTGACCCCCCATCGCAACATCGGGTTCGTCGCCGCGGCGGCGACCCTGCTGGCGGCGGCCCCGCTGTCGGCGATCTTCGAACGCTGGACGTGGCTGATCCAGGCCACCATCGTGGTCGCCGTGGTGGCCGGCTCGGCCGCGTTGAGCCGGCTGGCCCGGGCGCCGCTGTGGGGCCAGGTGCTGGCGATGCTCGCCGGCCTGACCCTGGGCCTGACGTGGATCTTCCCGAGCGGCGCCGAGCTGCTCGCGTTCATCCCGGCCCCGGGCACGTTCGCCCACTTCGGCGAGCTGACGCAGGCGTCGCTGGAGGACATGCGCTCGTACGGCGTGAAGGTGCCCGACGTCGACTCGCTGCTGTTCCTCGCGGTGCTCGGCATCGGCGCGGTCGCCGTGGTGGTGGACGTCCTCTCGGTCGGGCTGCGCCGGCCGGCGCTGGCCGGCCTGCCGATGCTCGCCATCTACTCGGTGCCGGTGGCGGTCTACCTGGACAGCGTCCCCGCCACCCCGTTCGTGGTGGGCGCCGCCGGCTACCTGTGGCTGCTGGTCACCGACAACGTCGACCGGGTACGCCGGTTCGGCCGCCGGTTCACCGGTGAGGGACGCGACGTCGACGTCTGGGAGGCGTCGCCGCTGGCCGCGGCGGGCCGCCGGCTGGCAGTGGTCGGCGTGGCGGTGGCGGTGGCCCTGCCCCTGGCCGTGCCCGGGATGACCGGCGGGCTGATGAACAACGTCGGCGCCGGGCCCGGTGAGGGCAACGGCCGGCCCGGCCAGGGTGGCAGCCCGGGCCGGATCGACCTGTTCGCAGCGCTCAGCGGCCAGCTCAACCAGAGCCAGGAAACCGAGCTGGTGAAGGTCAGCACCAACGAGCCGAGCCCGTTCTACCTGCGCCTCGGCGTGGTCGACGACCTGCGGCCGAGCGGCTTCCAGGCGCGCGTGCCCACCGGGCGGCCGGTCACCCGCGGCCTGCCCGACCCGAGCGAGCGCACCCCGCGTGGCGTCGAGCGGCAGCGCTACAAGGCCACCGTCGAGGTGTCGAAGAACCTGAACATGCCGCTGCTGCCGGTCTACGCCGATCCGGTGAAGGCGGACGACCTCAACGGCAACTGGCTGTACGACTCGAGCCAGCAGATCGTCTTCTCCAACCGGGAGAACGCCCGCGGCAAGAGCTACTCGTTCGAGTACGTGCGCTCGACGTTCAGCCCGGCGGCGCTGCGCGCCGCCCCGTCCCTGCCCGCGGACAGCCCGGTGAAGCGCCAGCAGACCGAGCGGCCGTCGGTCCCGGAGGTCGAGGATCTCGTCGGCGAGCTGGTGAGGGGCAAGTCGAACGACTACGACAAGGTCCGCGCGATCTACGAGTACTTCTCCGTGGAGAACGGCTTCACCTACTCGCTGTCCACCCGCGACGGCAGCAGCGGGCAGGACATCACCGACTTCCTCGCCACCAAGGTCGGCTACTGCCAGCAGTACGCGGCGGCGATGGCCTGGCTGGTCCGGGCCGCCGGTATTCCGGCCCGGGTGGCTGTCGGCTTCACCAACGGCAGCAAGTCCGACGGCGGCACGTACGTGCTGACCAACCGCAACCTGCACGCCTGGACCGAGGTCAACTTCGGCAACGGGATCGGCTGGGTGCCGTTCGACGCCACCCCGGCGGCGAGCGTGCAGGGCTCGGTCCGCTCCGCCTGGGCGCCGGACACCGACGCCCCCGAGGAGGTCACCCCGTCGCCCGGCAGCACCGTCGCTCCCGGCGCCGCCGACCCGTCGGCCGGCCCGAACGAGGCGGACCGGCTCGACAAGGACACCGACCAGGGCCTGTCCCTGGGCGGAGGTGACCCGGCCGAGCAGAACCGGGTGTGGCCGTGGTGGCTGGCCGCGGCGCTGGCGCTGCTGGCGCTGTTCGCCGTACCGGGCCTGCGCCGCTCCACCCTGCGCCGCCGCCGGCGCGTCCGGGTCCGGGCGCCCTCGGCCACCGCGCTCGCGGTGCCGGGCCAGCGGGGCGAGGCACGGGAGGTCGTCGTCGGCGTGGACGCCGAGTCCGCCCGCGCCGACGCGCACGCCGCCTGGGACGAGCTGCTCGACACGCTCGTCGACTTCCACGTCCGGGTGGACCGCACGGAGACCCCCCGCGCGACCGCCGAGCGGCTGGCCCGGGAGGCGCTCACCGAGAACGGCGACGCCGCGACCGGGGTACGGCTGCTGGGCCGGGCCGAGGAGCGGGCCCGGTACGCGCGGGACCCGCTCGCCGGCGCGGAGTTGCAACCGGCGCTGCGGACGGTCCGGGGCGCGCTCGCGGCCGGGGCCGACCGCCGCACCCGGCTGCTGGCCGCGCTGCTGCCCCCGTCGGTGATCCAGCGTTGGCGGACCGCCCTGGCCGAGCAGTCGGCCCGGATCGTCACCACGAGCGGGCAGGCCCGGACGCAGATGCTGCGCTGGAGCCCACGCCGCCTGTTGGCGGGCCGCACGGCCCGCTGACCGCCCCGCCCCGTCCCCCGCCCCGTCCCCCGCCCCGTCCCCCCGGCCCCCGGCCCGTTGATCAAGGAGTTTGTGTCTCCGCGAGGCCTCCGACCGGACACAAACTCCTTGATCACCGACTGCTCAGCGGGCTGGCGGGGTGGGGAGCGGGGGCGCTTGAGATCTTGGTAGGAAAAGGCCCCTATAGCGGCCCTTTCCTACCAAGATCTTCGCGTTTCCCGCGCTTTGGAAGATCGATCTCTAGTCGTGGACTATCAGCCGACAGGAGCCGCCGCAGGTCGGCGCGGAGGCGATGATCGGCTGCGAAGCACTGGCCAGCGGACCGGGGAGAGACTCACGCCGCAGCCGGGGAATCCGGGGGCACCGCCACACCGGCCGACATCGGGGCGTGGACGGGTGCGGCGCGATCGACGGCTACGCGCACCCGCCGCCGTGGAGCGGGCACGACGAAGCGCACGCCGACGGGCGTCGCCGCGACATCCGCCCCGGTCCGGGGCGGAGCACGGTCAGCGGTGTCCCTCCGGGCGCTGCCGCCAGCGGTCCTCCATCCGGTCGAGGAAGGAGCCCCGGCGGCCACTGCTGCGGCCACGGGGACGACGCCGGCTCGTTGTGCCGCCGACCACGTGCAGGTCGGGCGACTGGGATCGGCGGTGCGACTGCACCGCGTAGCCCAACGAGGCCAGCATGACGACGAAACCCGCCACGGCCACCGCGGGAATCTTGATCACGGCACCATAGATCAACAGGGCCAGACCAGCGACGACCACGCCGGCAGCGACGAGCACGCGACGCCGCGCGTGGAAACGCGGGTCGCTGGCGCGCACGGCCGAGGCGAACTTGGGGTCCTCGGCAAGCGACCGCTCGATCTGCTCGAACAGCCGCTGCTCGTGCTCCGAGAGCGGCACGGCACTCCTCCCCGGTCACGTTGGTCGACCCGGGCGGGCCGACAGACCGTGGCAGCCAACCGGCTGCTTACCCGCAAGTCTACGAGGGCCCCCGCGCGTCGGAAAGCGGGACGACCTACGGCCGGGTCGGTTTTTCGACTTGTCGTGTATCACGACGGCCGAGAAGACTGGCCGGACCTATGACGGACCGCCCGAATCGGGCGGCCGCCGCATCGGCCGCCGCCTCCGCCTCACGCCAGCCGCGCTCGGGCGCGCCGAGGGTGAGCTGCTGCGGGGTCTCCCCGGCGGGGGCGAGACCTTCCATCCGGACCCCGACCAGCCGAACCGGCTCGCCGGGAGCGAGCGCGCCCCACAACGCCCAGGCCGTGTCGAACATCTCCCGGGCGGTGTCGGTGGGCACGGCGAGCGTGCGGGAGCGGCTGATCGTCCGGAAGTCGGCGAAACGGACCTTGAGCGACACGGTACGGCCCACCTGCCCGGCCGCCCGCAGCCGAGCGCCGGCCTTGTCGGCGAGGGCGAGCAGGGACCGCCGGATCTCGTCCGGGTCGGTCACGTCGGTGTCGAACGTGACCTCCGCGCCGATCGACTTCTCCACCTGTTCGGGCGTCACCCCGCGCGGGTCACGCCCCCAGGCCAGCTCGTGCAGGTGGGCGGCGGACGCCTCGCCCACGGCCCGGCGCAGCAGGCCGGCCGGCGCCTCGGCGAGGTCGCGTACGGTGCGCAGGCCGAGGCGGCGCAGCGCGTCGGCGGAACGCTCCCCCACGCCCCACAGGGCGGACACCGGCAGCGGGTGCAGGAACTCCAGCACCTGAGCGGCCGGGACCACGAGCAGGCCGTCGGGCTTGGCCCGGGTGGAGCCGAGCTTCGCCACGAACTTGCTCGGCCCGACGCCCACCGAACAGGTCAGCCGCTGTTCCTCGGCGACCCGGCGGCGGATCAGCGCGGCGATGTCGGCGGGCCGGCCGAACAGCCGGCGGGCGCCCGCCACGTCGAGGAACGCCTCGTCCAGCGAGAGCGGCTCGACCAGGGGCGTAACGTCCCGGAAGATCCGCATGACCGCCCGCGACGCCTCGGTGTAGGCGGTGAAGTCGGGCGGCAGGTAGACAGCGCCGGGGCAGAGCGCCCGGGCGCGGGCGGTGGGCATGGCGCTGCGGACGCCGTACTGCCGGGCCTCGTAGCTGGCGGAGCTGACCACGCCGCGCGGGCCGACGCCGCCCACCACCACCGGCCGCCCGCGCAGCTCGGGTCGGCGGCGCACCTCGACCGAGGCGTAGAACGCGTCCATGTCGACGTGCAGGATGGCGCAGCCGGTGTCGTCGGCGTCCGCCCCGAAGCGCGGGTCACCGCCTCGGGGCAACGACTGGCTGCGGCCCATGCCAGCAGGCTAGCCCGCCGGTCCGACAACCCCACCGCCCAGCCCGGCGGCCACCGACGCGGCCGGAGCCGCGGATGAGCCGGGTCAGCCCCGCACCACCAGCAGCGGAACGGTCATCTCGGCGGCGGTGTCCGCGCCGTGGTACGCCACCAGCCGCGACGCCATCGGCGGCTCGGAACGGGTGGCGACCACCGCGTACGTGTCCCGGCAGACCACCACCACGTCGCCGATCCGCCTCAGGTGCGCCTCGGGCACCGGCCCGAACCAGCCGGTCGCCACCGCCTCGGCGCGGGTCAGCACGTGCGCGGCCGGGCCCAGCAGCTCGGTCCAGGCGGCCACCACGTCGGCTTCGGCGCCCGGCTCGGTGTGCAGGTAGCGGACGCGGGGCTCACCGGCGACCACCAGTACCCCGGCGCGCAGCCGGGGATCGGCGTCCAGGTCGATCCGGTGCCCGGCGGGCACGTCGAGCTGGCCGTGGTCGGCGGTGACCAGCAGCGCGGCGTCCGGCGGCAGCCCGTCGACGAGCCGGGCCAGCAGCGCGTCCACATCGGCGGCGGCGGACCGCCACGGCGCGGAGTCGACGCCGCTGAGGTGCCCGTGCCGGTCCAGGTCGGGGTGGTACCCGGACACCAGCGCGGGTCCGTCCCCGGCGGCCAGCGCCGCCAGCATCCGCGCGGCGAGCGCGTCGGCGCCGGCCGCGCCCCGGTAGTCGCCGCCCCGGTTGGCGGCGAGCGTCAGGCCGCTGCCGGCGAACTCGGGGCGGCTGACCACCGTCACCGCCACCCCGGCGGCGCGCGCCCGCTGGTACCAGGTGGGCACCGGCTGCCAGCTCACCGGGTCGGGGTCGCCGGCCCAGTCGACGTGGTTGAGCACCCGGTCGGTGCCGGGCACCCGGACGGTGAAGCCGAGCACGCCGTGCGCGCCCGACGCGGTGCCGGTGCCGAGGCTGACCAGGCTGGTCGGGGTGGTGGACGGGAAGCCGGTGGTGAGCGGCCGGCCGGTGGTGGAGGCCAGTCCGGCGAGCGTCGGGGCGTACCGGGCGGCGGTGGGGATCTGGTACCAGCCGAGGCCGTCGACGAGCAGCACCGCGATCCGGCGTACCCCGGCCAGCCCCGGTGCCAGGCCGAGCCGGTCGGCCGCACCGGGTACGCCGAGCACCGACAGCGCGCTGGGCAGCACGTCGGCCAGGCTGCCGCCGTCGTAGCGCGGCGCAACCCGGTCCAGCGGGCCCGGAGCCGGGCCGGTCATGCCGGGCGGCGGGCGAACAGGTGCAGCTGAGCGGCGAGATCACGGTACGGGGGCCGGGCCGCGAGCGCCCGTTCCAGCTCCACCAGGGCGGCCGGCTGACCGTCGGCCACGGCGGCCGGAAGCAGGTCGGCGAGCACCCGTACCCCGTGGATCTCCTCCACGGCGAGGCCGGCGGCGGTGAGCAGCGCGCTCGCGTCGGCGGCGTCGTAGCGGCGGCGCAGCGTGTCCCGGCGGCCGGTGGTGCCGTGCGGGTCGGCGGCCAGCGCCGCGGCGGCGTCAAGCTGCCCGTTCATCGCCCGGCCGAACACGGCGGCGGCCCGGCCGGCGACGAGCACGCTCGCCGCGCCGCCCGGGCGCAACGCGGTGACCAGCGCGGAGATCACCGGTTCCGGCTCGTCGACGACTTCGAGGACGGAGTGGCAGAGCACCAGGTCCACGGTGGCCGGTTCGACCAGCCCGGCGAGCGCGTCGGCGTCGCCCTGCGTCGCGCGTACCCGGTCGGCGACCCCGGCCTCGGCGGCGCGGCGGGTCAGCGCGGCGAGCGCGTCGGGGCTGGCGTCGACCACTGTGACCCGGTGACCGGCCTCGGCGAGCGGGACGGCGAAACCGCCGGTCCCGCCGCCGACGTCGAGCACGGAGAGTCGTTCGCCGGCCCGCCGGTCCAGCTCGGCCCGGAGCACCGACCAGATGACGGCGGTGCGGGGGGTGAGGGTTCGGATCTGCTCCACGCGCCGAGCCTAGTCACCCCCCGGCCCAGGTTCAGGACTCGCCGCCGCCGGCGGGGTCGTCCTCGGCGCGGGAGCGCTGGTCGTTGGCCACCGGGCCGTCGGTCACCTGGTATTCCCGCGGCTCGGCCTCGTGGGTGGGCGCCCAGTCGGCGCCGAGGCGGGTCCGTCGGGCGTTGGCTACGCCACCGGCGTACGTGCGGTGAAAGGTCATCTGTTCATCCCCCATACCCCGGGTGGGCCACTCTGCCCACCCGCGTCGGGAGTCTCCCGCCTCCGGCTCACGGAAACCGTAATGTGGATCACTCCATCAACGGAAATCCCTGGATGCCGGTGTGACGGGGGGCTCGATCGCGTCCAGCCGGTCCGCGGTGAGGTTCGTGACGCCCTCGTGCCGCTGCAGCCGGCCCCGCACCACCAGTGCTCCACTGGTGCGGGCGATTCGACGGTAGCGCTGCCACAGCCCCGGGGAGCAAGTGACATTCAGCATTCCGGTCTCGTCCTCCAGGTTGAGGAACGTGACGCCGCCGGCGGTCGCCGGGCGCTGCCGGTGGGTGACGATCCCGCCGACCCGGATCCGCTGCCCGGGCGGCACCTGGCCGAGCCGGGCGATCGGCACCGCGCCCAGTTCGTCGAGGCGGTCCCGGATGAACCGGGCCGGGTGGCTCTCCGGGGACAGGCCGGTGGCCCAGACGTCGGCGACCAGGCGGTCCACCGCGGCCATGCCGGGCAGCGTGGGCGGGTCCGCGCCGGTCACCGTGCCGGGCAGCCGGCCGGGCCGGTCCTGGGCCGCCGCGCCGGCGGCCCAGAGGGCCTGCCGCCGGGTCAGCCCGAAACAGGCGAAGGCGTCGGCGGTGGCCAGCGCCTCCAGCTGCGCGGCGGTGAGACCGACGCGGCGGGCCAGGTCCGGCATGTCCCGGTACGGCCCGTGCGCCGTCCGTTCCGCCTCGATCCGCTCGGCCACGTCCTCGCCGAGGGTACGGACGCTGCCCAGCCCGAGCCGTACCGCCGGGCCGCCCAGCCCCCAGGCGTGCGGCGGCTCGCCCGGCACGCTGCCCCACCGCGTCTGCGGGGTGGACTCCAGCACCGCCTTGGCGCCGCTGGCGTTGATGTCCGGCCGGCGTACCTCCACGCCGTGCCGGCGGGCGTCGTCGGCGAGCGTCTGCGGCGAGTAGAAGCCCATCGGCTGGGCGTTGAGCAGCGCGGCCAGGAACGGGCCCGGGTGGTAGCGCTTGAGCCACGAGCTGGCGTACACCAGGTAGGCGAAGCTCATCGCGTGGCTCTCCGGGAAGCCGTAGCTGGCGAACGCGGTGAGCTTGCGGTAGACGTCGTCGGCCAGCTCGCCGGTGATGCCCCGCTCGGCCATCCCGGCGTAGAGCCGGTCGGCGATCTGCGCCATCCGCTCCACCGACCGTTTCGCCCCCATGGCCCGGCGCAGCTGGTCGGCGCCGGCCGCGTCGAACCCGGCCAGGTCGATGGCGAGCTGCATGAGCTGCTCCTGGAACAGCGGCACGCCGAGCGTCTTCTCCAGCGCGTTGCGCATCAGCGGGTGCGCGTACGTGACCGGCTCCTGGCCGTTCTTGCGCCTGATGTACGGGTGCACCGAGCCGCCCTGGATCGGGCCGGGCCGGATCAGCGCCACCTCCACCACCAGGTCGTAGAACTCGCGCGGCTTGAGCCGGGGCAGCGTGGCCATCTGGGCGCGGCTCTCCACCTGGAACACGCCCACCGAGTCGGCCCGGCAGAGCATGTCGTAGACCTCGGGGTCGTCCAGCGTCATGTCGCCGAGGTCGAGGCGGGAGCCGATCAGGTCGTAGCCGTAGTGCAGCGCCGAGAGCATGCCGAGGCCGAGCAGGTCGAACTTGACCAGGCCGACGGCCGCGCAGTCGTCCTTGTCCCACTGGAGCACGCTGCGGCCGGGCATCCGGCCCCACTCCACCGGGCACACCTCGATCACCGGCCGGTCGCAGATCACCATGCCGCCGGAGTGGATGCCCAGGTGCCGGGGGAACGTCTGCAGCTCGTTGGCGTACGCGACCACCTGCTCCGGGATGTCCGCCACGTCGACCGCGGCGACCGAGCCCCACCTGTCGATCTGCTTGCTCCAGGCGTCCTGCTGGCCGGGTGAGAAGCCGAACGCCTTCGCCACGTCCCGCACCGCCGACCGGGGCCGGTACGAGATGACGTTGGCGACCTGGGCGGTGTGCTCCCGGCCGTAGCGGGCGTAGACGTGCTGGATCACCTCCTCCCGGCGGTCGGACTCGATGTCCACGTCGATGTCCGGCGGGCCGTCGCGTTCCGGGGCGAGGAACCGTTCGAACAGCAGCCGGTGCCGGACCGCGTCCACGTTGGTGATGCGCAGCGCGTAGCAGACCGCCGAGTTGGCCGCCGAGCCCCGGCCCTGGCAGTAGATGTCCTGCGCGCGGCAGAACGCGACGATGTCGTAGACCACCAGGAAGTAGCCGGGGAACCCGAGGTCTTCGATCATCCGCAGCTCGTGTTCCAGCTGCGCGTACGCCTCCGGGTGCGCCTCGGGCGGGCCGTAGCGCTCGCGGGCGCCGTCCATGGTCAGCCGGCGCAGCCAGCTCATCTCGGTGTGCCCGGGCGGCACCGGGTACGCCGGCAGCTTCGGCGCCACGAGCTGCAGGTCGAAGGCGAGTTCCGCGCCGTACTCGGCGGCCCGCGCCACCGCCCCCGGGTACGCGGCGAACCGCGCCGCCATCTCCGCGCCGCTGCGCAGGTGGGCGGTGGCCGCGGCGGGCAGCCAGCCGTCGATCTCGTCGAGGCTGCGCCGGGCCCGGACCGCCGCGACCGTGGTGGCCAGCCGCCGCCGGCCCGGGGTGGCGTAGTGCACGTTGTTCGTGGCGACTGTGGGCAGCCCGGCCGCGGCGGCCAGGTCGGCGAGCGCGTCGTTGCGGTCGGCGTCGACCGGGTGGCCGTGGTCGGTCAGCTCCACCGCCACCGTCTCCGCGCCGAACAGCGCGGTGAGCCGGTCCAGCTCCCGGGCCGCCGCGTCGACGCCCTCGGTGAGCAGCGCGGCGGGCACGTGCCCCTTGCGGCAGCCGGTGAGCACCAGCACGTGGTCCTTCAGCTCCGCCGCGAGCTCCTCCAGCTCGCCGTAGACCGGGCGGCCCTTCTCCCCGCCGCGCAGCTGGGCCCGGGAGATGGTGGCGGCCAGGCGCGCGTACCCCTCGTGGCCGTGCGCCAGCACCAGCAGGTGCCGGCCGAGCGGGTCGGGTTCGCCGTTCTGCGGGCCGGGCAGCCCGAGGGACAGTTCCGCGCCGAAGATCGTCGGCAGCCGCAGCGCGCGGGCCGCCTCGGCGAAGCGCACCACGCCGTAGAAGCCGTCGTGGTCGGTGACGGCGAGCGCGGTGAGCCCGAGCCGGGCCGCCTCCTCGGCCAGTTCCTCCGGGTGGCTGGCCCCGTCGAGGAAGCTGAAGTTGGAGTGCGCGTGCAGCTCCGCGTACGGCACCACGCCGTCCGGCCGGTCCAGCTGCGGCGGCTGGTATTCCTGGCGCTTGCGGCTCCACGCCGGTGAGTCGCCGCCGTCGGCGTCGACCGCGAGCGGGTCGACCACGTGCAGGTGCCGCTCCCCCTTGGCCCGCCCGGAGAGCACCTGCTCCAGCTTCGACCACGGCATCTTCGGGTTGTGGAAGCTCACCCCGCGCTCCCCCGGCACTCAGTCATAGATCGCCTCCACCAGCCACTGCCCGCCCTCGACCGCGAGCAGCAGCGCGGCGCCGTCGGCCAGGCTCACCTGGAACCGGGCCCGGCGGCGCGCCTCGGCCGGCGCCCACCACCGCTCGTCCACCGGCCACGGGCCGGCCCACCCGGTGATCTCCGCCGGGCGGCCGTCGCCGACGGTGAGCCGGGCCGGCGCCGCGCTGACCGCCAGCCGGGCGCTCACCACGACCGGATCCCCGGCCGCGTCGCGCACGTCGGCGGCCAGTGGGGCGGGCAGCACCACGGCCGGCGCGGGCGGCGGGATCCTGCCCGGCCACGGCGGCTCGGCCATCGCCCGGCCCCGCCCGGCCCGCCGCCCCGCACGGCCCCCAGGGGGTACGACGACAGGGGCGGACGCGGCACCCGGAGCGGCCCCGGCGGCCGGGCGCGACGGCGTCACGCCGCTCGCCGGAGCGGCCGGAGCCGGGCGCGACGACGTGACACCGCGCACCGAACCGGCCGGGACCGGGCGCGACGACGCGACACCGCGCACCGAACCGGCCGGGACCGGTGGCGCGGCGGCGGGAGAGGCGGGCGGCAGGGGTGGCGGGCCGGGACGGGCGGGCACCCGCTCGTCGCCCCACGGCACGAGGCGCACCTGGTCGGCCGGGGAACGCCCGCCGCCGAGCACGGCGGTGACCACCGCCTCGGGGCCGAGGATGCCCTGCACCCGGCTCAGCGCGCGGTGCGCCCGCTCCCGTTCCGCGCCGGTCTCCCCCCACAGCCCGGGCTGCAGGCCCGCCTGGGCGAGCACCCCGTCGGGCACCAGCCGCAACCGGACGATCCCGGCGGTCGGGCGGGCCGGGCGCGTCCCGCCCCGGCCGTTGCTGCCGGTGAGCCAGCCGTCGAGCTGCCAGCGGACCCGGTCGGCGATGGCCGCGGCGGTGAGCAGGCCGTCGTGCCGCCAGACCCGGTGTAGCTCCTGGCCGTGCGCGGTGACCGCCTCGATGCCGAGGCGGGTGCAGGCCAGCCCGTACCCGGCCAGCCGCTCGTGCAGCAGTTCGGCGAGCGTGCGGGCGGCGAACGCGGCGGCGTCGACCCGGTCGACCGGCTCGTCGTAGTCGGCGGTGACGATCAGGTCGGCGGGCGGCTGCCGGACCGCGAGCGGGCGGTCGTCCCGGCCGCCGGCGAGCCGGTGCGCCAGCGCGCCGTCGAAACCGAACCGGGCCAGCACGTCCCCGGCGGGCAGCGCCGCGAAGTCGCCGAGGGTGCGGACGCCGAGCCGGCGCAGCAGGTCGGCCAGGGCGGGCCGGCCGAGCGCCTCGACCGGCCGGGCGGCCAGGAACTCGCGGGTGCCGCCGGGCGCCACGATCCGCCCCTCCCGGGCGGCCAGCCCGGCCGCGAACACCCCGTCGGCGATGCCGACCTGGCTCTCCACCGCGCAGCTCTGCGCGACGTGCTCGACGATCCGCTCGGCCGCCGCCTCCTCGCCGCCGAGGTAGCGGCTCGGCCCCCGGGCCGCCGTGGCGCAGGCGCCGGGCCGGATCACCTCGACGCCGGCGACCACCTCCTCCACGGCGGCCACCACCGGTTCGAACGCCCGCGCGTCCCGCCCCGGGTCGTGGTCGACCACCGTCAGGTGCGGGCAGCGCCCCTGCGCCTCCCGGCGGCGCAGCCCGCGCCGGATCCCCTCGGCACGGGCCCGCTCGGAGCAGGCGACCACCCGGTTGGCGTGCAGCACCACGACCGGGTCGGTGGCGGGCACCCCGTCGACGATCTCGGCGGCGAGGACCGGCCAGTCCGGGCACCAGAGCAGCAGCGTCCGCTGCGGTACGCCGCTCACGCCGGCCCGGCCACGGCGGGCGTACGGGCGGGTGGAGCCACCACGCGCAGCCGGCGCGACGGCACGGCGGACGGTGCGCCGAACCCGGCCGAGCGGGGGATCACCCGGGTCAGCTCGTCGTCGGGCAGCCACACCTTGATCTCCTTGGGGCGGGCGGCGGCGCCCCGCCCCCGGGCCGAGACGGTCACCTCACGGCGGCGCAGCCGCCCGCGACCGGCACCGAGCCCCTGCCAGACGCCCCGGACCACCTGGAGCGTGACGTCCGCGCCGTCCCACCGGCCGTACGGGACGAGCACGCTTCCGCGCTGCCGGGCGCGGGCGGCCAGCCGGGTGGCGATCGAGGCGGAGACGGTGGCCGGCACGGCGGTGACCACCACGTCGACCCCGTCGATGAGCGCGGCGACCACTGTGGGCCACTCCGGCCCGGGGTCGGGCACCAGGGCCAGCCGGTCCAGGGCGATGCCCGCCTCGGCGGCGGCGCCGGCCCCGAAGGTGGGTACGCCGACCACGGCGCACCACGAGCCGGCCCGGGACGCCTCGGCGAGCAGCGCGAGGATCAGCGAGGTGGCGCCGCTGCGCCGGGGCTGGCCGGCGCCGACCGCGACGGTGCTGCCGCGGCGCAGGCCACGGTTGGGCAGCAGCCCGGTCAGCTCGGCCCGGACGGGCAGCACCCGGTGGCCACCGGCCGGGTCGGGCGCGCTCGCCGGACGGACCAGCTCGGCCAGGGCGGCGGAACCGACCACCATGCGGCCCGCCATCGGACCAACCCCCCGTCGTGTTTCCGCCACGGGCCCGCCCGTGGATGGTGCTGTGGATCGTGTGCTGTGGATCGTGTCGGTGCTGCGGCACGTGGTGCCGTTGGTGCGGCGCCCGGCCACCCGGGGTCCCGCCGGTGGTGGCCGGGCGCCACGAATCAGGCGGCTGCCGCTCCGGGCCGCGACGGCGGGGAGTCGGAGACGCCGCGCCGCAGGGGCCGGGGCAGGCCGTCGAGCGCCGGCTGGTGGGCCAGGCCGAGCGCGGTCTCCACCACTGTCACGAACTCCTCGGCGGCACGCAGCAGGTCGTCGGCCTCCCGGGCGGTGACCACGCGGGGGATGCCTGCTTCGGCGGCGGCCCGCTTGCTCGCGCCGGTGGCGAAGTAGGCGGCCCACTCGTCCAGCTCGGGGGCGACGGTGGCGAGCAGCACCCAGACGCTGGTGATCCGGTTCCGCCGGGTGGGCGCGGGACGGGCCCGGGCGGCGAGCACTGCGGCGGCGGCGCGCAGCGCCGCGAGGTGGGCGGCGGCGTACCGGAGACCGTCGGGACGGGTGCGGGCGGCCTCGGCCAGCCCGTCGCGGGCCACCGCGAGCAACTGGGCGGGGGTGCGGTGCGGCAGCACGTGCGCGGGCACCGTGGGCGCCTGGGCCGGACTGGTCGGCATGGGTCTCTCCTCCGCGTGTGGCCGGGGCGGGCGGTCGCGCGACGGGGAAACCGTCGCCCGGTCGCCCGGAGCGGTCGGTGCGGAGGAAGACGCACCTTCGGGTGGCTGGCCGGCCGGGTGTGGACGCTTCCCCACACCCACCCCCGGCCGGCGTGCCGGCGGGTCCGTCGCCCGCCGCCCGGGGGTCGTGGGCGGCGGGCGACGACCTGCCTGACGGGCCCGGACTCGCGACTGTCCGAACCCGGTGCGGCCCGCGGTGCCGCACCTCCCGGAAGCCGGTGCCGCGAAACACCGCTTCCGGAGCGTTCGACGGGTGCCCGACCGGTCGGACCGGAGCCGGGCCAGCCGGGGAGCTGAGCCGCTATCCGCTCTAACCAAATCGAACACTCGTTCTAACTACCCTGACAGTACACCTCCCTACCGACGAAAACGCAACGTGTGACGCGCCGGGGACACACGGGAGGGCCACGGCCCCCGGCGGGGCCGGACCGGGGGTGAGGGAAGAATGGGGGCATGCAGCCACACCCGAACGTGCAGGCGGTGCAGCGCGCGCTCGACGAGGCGGGCGCGCGGGACGGATCGGGCGAGGCCAGCCTCGTCCGACTGCTGCCCGACGCGGTGCACACCGCCGCCGCCGCGGCCGAGGCGCTCGGCGTCGCCGTCGGCGCCATCGCCAACTCGCTGATCTTCGACGCGGACGGCGCGCCGCTGCTGGTGCTCACCTCCGGCGCGCACCGGGTGGACACCGCCGGGCTGGCCGCCACGCTGGGCGTGACCCGGCTGCGCCGGGCCACCCCGGAGTTCGTCAAGCAGCACACCGGGCAGGTGATCGGCGGCGTCGCCCCGGTCGGCCACCCCGCGCCGCTGCGCACCGTCGTCGACACCGCCCTGACCGGGTACGACGAGGTGTGGGCCGCCGGCGGCGTACCCCGGGCGGTGTTCCCCACCACGTACGCGGAACTGCTGCGGATCACCGCCGGCGCGCCGGCCGAGGTGGCGTGAACCCCGAACTCGTCACGCTGCACGTGTGGCGTGTGCCCCGGCGGGCCGTACCCGGTGTGCTGGCCCGGATGGCCACCCACCCGGCGCGGCTGCGCCGCCTGCCCGGCGTCCGCTTCGCCAAGCTGCTCGGCACCGGGACCGGCACCGGATTCGGCCCCGGCGACGCCGACCTGACCCGGTGGGCCGCGCTCGTGGTCTGGGACTCCCCCGCCGACGCGGCCGGCTTCGACGCCTCCCCGGTCGCCCGCTCCTGGGCCCGGATCGCCCGCGCCGCGGTACGGGTCGACCTGCGCCCGCTGACCAGCCGCGGCCGGTGGTCCGGCCGGGAGCCGTTCGGCGCGCCGTCGGGCGGGCGGGTCACCGGTCCGGTGCTGGCGCTGACCCGGGCCCGGCTGCGGGCCCGCCGGGCGGCCACGTTCTGGCGGGCGATCCCGCCGGTCGCCACCGAGCTGCACGCCGCGCCCGGCCTGCTCGCCCGCTTCGGCGTCGGCGAGGCGCCGCTGGGCTGGCAGGGCACGGTGAGCGTGTGGCGCGACCCGGCGGACCTGGTCGCGTTCGCGTACCGTTCCCCCGAGCACCGCGCCGCGATCACCCGCACCCCCACCGAGGGCTGGTACGCGGAGGAACTGTTCGCGCGGTTCGCGGTGGGCGACGTGGTCGGCGACCGC
This sequence comes from Micromonospora sp. HB375, assembly GCF_017872985.1. Taxonomy (NCBI): domain Bacteria; kingdom Bacillati; phylum Actinomycetota; class Actinomycetes; order Micromonosporales; family Micromonosporaceae; genus Micromonospora; species Micromonospora sp. HB375. Next base: position 5,162,009 of record NZ_JAGGJO010000001.1, read on the forward strand.
ACGGTGCTCGGCTGGGCCGCCGAGGGCGGCCCGGAAACAGCGAGAGGGTACGCATGAGGCTGGTGCGGTGGACACCGGACGACCTGGTCCGGCGGCTGGACGACGTGGTGGCCGTCTACGGCGAGGCGATGGGCTACCGGCCCGACCTGCTGGAGGCCCGCCGCGGCTACATCGCCACCCACGTACGCCGGCCCGGCTTCCGCGCCGTCGCCAGCCTCACCACCGAGGGCCACCTGGCCGGCTTCGGGTACGGCTACCGGGGCGCCACCGGGCAGTGGTGGCACGACCAGGTGCACCGGGCGCTGAACGCGCGGGACCGGCAGCGCTGGCTGGCGCACCCGTTCGAGGTGGTCGAACTGCACGTCCGCCCGCCCGCGCAGGGGCACGGCCTGGGCGCCCGCCAGTTGCGCGCGCTGCTCGCCGTGGCCGAGGGCGACACCACGCTGCTGTCCACGCCGGAGGCCGACGAGGAGAAGTCCCGGGCCTGGCGGCTGTACCGCCGGTTCGGCTTCGTCGACGTCCTGCGGCACTTCCACTTCCCCGGCGACGAGCGGCCGTTCGGCGTGCTCGGCCGGGACCTGCCGCTGCCCCCGCCGGACGCCCCGTGAGCGCGAGGAGTGAGCCGGGTTTGCGAGCCCCGCAGTCGCGAACGAAAGGGCGGCACCGTGAGCGCGAGGAGTGAGCCGGGTTTGCGAGCCCCGCAGTCGCGAACGAAAGGTCGGCCCCGTGAGCGCGAGGAGTGAGCCGGGTTTGCGAGCCCCGCAGTCGCGAACGAAAGGCGGCACAGCATGAGGGCGGCCCGGCTGCCCTGGGCGCTGCTGGCCGCGCTGATCCTCGCCCAGATCTGCTACCCGCTCACCGGCGGCGCGACCCGGGCCGGGCTCACGGTGGCCACAGTGGTGCTCGGCTGGCTGCTCTCGGTCGGCCACGCGCTGCTCACCCGCGGCGTCCGTACCGCCGCCGCGCTGGTCGCGGTCGTCACCGGCGGCGGGTTCGCGGTGGAGGCGATCGGCGTGGCCACCGGGTTCCCGTTCGGCACCTACGACTACTCCGGCGAGCTGGGCCCGAAGCTGGCCGGGGTGCCGCTGATCATCCCACTCGCCTGGACCTGGATGGCCTGGCCGGCGTGGCTCACCGCGGTCCGGCTGGTCCGCTCCCGCCTCGCCCGGATCGCGCTGTCGGCGGTCGGACTGGCCGCGTGGGACCTGTTCCTCGACCCGCAGATGGTGGCCGAGGGCTACTGGACCTGGCGTGACGCCACCCCGGCGCTGCCCGGGCTGCCCGGCATCCCGGTCAGCAACTACCTGGGCTGGCTGGGCTTCGCGGTGCTGCTCGCGGTCGCGCTGCGCCCGCTCGCCGGTCCGTCGGTGGACCGGACCGACGGCCGGGACGCGCCGATGTTCGCGCTCTACCTCTGGACGTACGCCTCCAGCGTGCTGGCGCACGCGGTGTTCCTGCGGCTGCCGGCGTCGGCGCTGTGGGGCGCGGCCGGGATGGCGGTGGCGGCGGTGCCGCTGGCGGTGACGCTGTGGCGGGCCCGCCGGGACCGGGCCGCCGCGCCGGAGCCGGCGCCGCGCGTCGACGCCCCGGCATGATCGCCACCCTCGCGCTGGCCGTGGCGGTCGCCGCGCTCACCGGGCACACGATCGTCAACGCGTACGCCTGGCTGCGCCGCCCGGCCGCCGGCCCGGCCGAGGTGACCGAGCCGGTGGCGGTGCTGCTGCCGCTGCGCGACGAGGCCGAGCGGGTCACCCCGTGCCTGCGCGCGCTGCTGGCCCAGCGCGGCGTGCCGGACCTGCGGATCGTGGTGCTCGACGACGGCTCGACCGACGGCACCGCCGACGTGGTCCGCGCGGTGGCCGGTGACGATCCCCGGCTCACGCTGCTCACCGGCGTCGCCCCGCCGCCGGGCTGGCTGGGCAAGCCGCACGCCTGCTGGCAGCTCGCCACCCGGACCGCCCCGGAGCCGGCGGTGCTGGCCTTCGTCGACGCGGACGTGGTGCTCACCCCGTACGCGGTGGCGGCGGCGGTGACCGAGTTGCGCGCGGCGGACGCGGCGCTGCTGTCGCCGTACCCCCGGATCGTGGTGCGGACGGTGGCCGACCGGCTGGCGCAGCCGCTGCTGCAGTGGTTGTGGCTGACGTTCCTGCCGCTGCGCGCGATGGAACGCTCGCGGCGGCCGTCCCTCGCGGCGGCGGGCGGGCAGTTCCTGGTCGTGGACCGGGCCGGCTACCTGCGGGCCGGCGGGCACGCGGCGGTGGCCGACAAGGTGCTGGAGGACATCGAGCTGGCCCGGGCGGTGAAACGGGCCGGCGGGCGGATCGCGCTCGCCGACGGGTCCCGGCTGGCGTCCTGCCGGATGTACGACACCTGGCCGCAACTGCGCGACGGCTACACCAAGTCGCTGTGGGCGACGTTCGGGCACCCGGCCGCCGCGGCGGCCGTGCTGGCGCTGCTGTTCGCGCTCTACGTCGCGCCGCCGCTGCTGGCGCTCGGGGCGCTGCTCGCCGGCGCGCCGGCGGTGGCCGCCGTGGCGGTCCTGGCCTACCTGGCCGGGGTCGCCGGGCGGGTGGTCAGCGCCCGCGCCACCGGCGGACGGGCGTGGCCCGACGCGCTCGCACACCCCGTGTCGGTCGTGGTCCTCGGTTGGCTGACCGTCCGGTCGTACCATCTGCGGAAGCGACACCGGCTCACCTGGCGGGGTCGCCCGGTCACCTAGGAGGGGCACGCCATGGCGCGCATCGTGGTCATCGGCGCCGGGGTGGGCGGGCTCGCCGCCGCCGCCCGGCTCGCGGTCACCGGGCACGAGGTCACCGTCCTCGAACGGGCCGGCACGGTCGGGGGCAAGCTCGGCCGGTACGCCCACCACACCCCGGAGGGGGTGTGGCACTTCGACACCGGGCCGAGCCTGTTCACGCTGCCGCAGGTCTTCCACGACCTGTTCGAGGCGACCGGCGCGAAGCTCGACGAATACCTGGACCTGGTCCCGCTGGACCCGATCGTGCGGCACGTCTTCCCCGGCGGCGGACAGGCGCTCGACTCCTGCGCCGACCCGGACGAGTTCGCCGCCCGGATCGGCGCCGCGTTCGGCGACCGGTCCGCCGCCGACTGGCGCGGGCTGTGGCGGCGCGCCGGCCGGGTGTGGACGGCCTCACACCGGGACATCCTGCGCCGTACCGTCGACTCGCCCCGCGACCTGGCCGCGCTGGCCTGGCGGCTGGGCGACCTGGCCGCCATCGGCCCCGGCCGCAGCCTGCGCGGGCTGGGCCGCCGCCACCTGTCCGACCCGCGGATGCGGATGCTGCTGGACCGGTACGCCACGTACACCGGCGCCGACCCGCGCCGCGCCCCGGCCGCGCTCGTCGCCGTTCCCTACGCCGAGTTGGCGTACGGCGGCTGGTACCTGCGCGGCGGGCTGGGCACGCTCGCCGACGCGCTGCTGTCGCGCTGCCTGGACCTGGGCGTGGTGGTACGCACCGACGCCGCGGTCACCCGGATCGACGCCGCGGGCGGGCGGGTGCACGGGGTACGCGTGGCCGGGTCGGCCGCGCCGGTGCCGGCCGACGTGGTGGTCGCGAACGTGGACGCGCTCACCGTCTACCGGGACCTGCTGCCCGACCCGCGCCGGCTGGCCGCGCTCACCGACCGCAGCCTGGCCGGGTTCGTGCTGCTGCTGGGCGTACGCGGCGACTCCGGGCTGGCCCACCACACCGTGTTCTTCCCCCGCGACTACGACGCCGAGTTCGACGCCGTGTTCGGCGACCCGGGTCGCGGGGTGCGGGCCCGCCCGGCCCCGGACCCGACCGTGTTCGTCACCGCCGCCGACGATCCGGCGGTCCGCCCGGACGGCCACGAGGCGTGGTTCGTGCTCGTGAACGCGCCCCGGCACGGCACCGCCGCGAGCGCCGTGGACTGGCGGCGGCCGGGCCTGGCCGAGGCGTACGCGGACCGGATTCTCGACGTGCTGGCCGAGCGCGGCGCCGACGTGCGGGACCGGCTGGTGTTCCGGGAGATCCGTACCCCGGCCGACCTGGACGCGGCCACCGGCGCGCCGGGCGGGGCGATCTACGGCACCGCGGGCGGGCTGCTGCGCCCGGCCAACCGGGGGCCGGCGGCCGGGCTCTGGCTGGTCGGCGGCTCCAGCCACCCGGGCGGCGGGCTGCCCATGGTCACGATGTCCGCCGAGATCGTCGCCGAGGCGGTCGGCCCCGCCTGGTGAGGGGTGTAAGGAAGGGCCCCCTATTAACGCCTCCGGTAGAGGAAGGGCCCCTTATTAACGCGCGCCGCCCGCCGCCCGCCGCCCGCCGCCCGCCGCGCGCCTCGCGTGGGCGCGGCGGGGCTGCGCGGGCGCGGGCGCGGCGGTCAGCCCGCGTCTACCAGGGCGCGGCGGACGGCGGAGAGCAACTGCCCCAGGCCGAACCCGGCGAGCAGTACCCACACCGTGGTGGCCATGGTGATGGTGCCGGCCGTCAGGTCGGCGTCGATCAGCCCGGTGAGCCCGGCGACGAGCAGCCCGACCAGCGCCACGCTGACCCGGGTGGGCCGCTCCCCCACCGTCACCGCGCCGATCTCCCGCATCCCCGCCGACACCGCGCGCGCCCGCACGTACTCGTGCAGCCAGGACAGGCCCCCGGCCGCCGCGACCAGCGCGCCCGGCGCGCCGAGCAGCCAGAACGCGATCAGCCAGGCCACCTCGCCGAGCCGGTCGGCGACCGAGTCGTAGACGTAACCCAGCCGGGTGGTGCGGCCGGTCGCGACCGCCACCGCGCCGTCGACGCTGTCGGCCACCGCCGCCAGCAGCACGAACAGCGCGCCCAGGAACGGTCCGTCGCCGGGCCGCTCCGCGAACAGGGGTACGCAGAAGCAGAGCAGCACCCCGAACACGGTCACCGGGGTCGGGCCGACGCGCAGCCGGCCCAGCACGTAGCCCACGTGGTAGGCGAAGCGCAGCCAGGCACGCACCACCGGCGCGGCGGTACGCGGATCGAATCCGCCGTGCAGCCGCGCCCACGCGGTCGCGTACTGGTCCCAGTTCAGCTGTGTGCCCACCACGGATCAACCGTAGAAGCACGGCGCGGGTGTCGTGTGGCGGGTGGTCACACCCGTGCGGCCGCGCGCAGCCGCTGCCACACCTCGCGGGTCGCGGTGGACCGGTTGAGCGTGATGAAGTGGATCCCCGGCACGCCCTCGTCGAGCAGCTTCTCGCACATCTCGCTCGCCTGCTCCACGCCGAGGCGGCGGACCGCCTCGGGGTCGTCGGCCACCCGCTCGAACCGCTCGGCGAGCGCCGGCGGGAACGGCGCGCCGGACAGCTGCACGGAGCGTTCGATGGTGCCGATCTGGGTCACCGGCATCACCCCGGCCAGGATCGGCGTGTCGCAGCCGGTGGCGGCCACCCGGTCACGCAGCCGCAGGTAGTCGTCGGCGTCGAAGAACATCTGGGTGATCGCGAACTCCGCGCCGGCCCGGCACTTGCGCACGAAGTACGCGGTGTCGCTGTCCACGTCCGGCGAACGCGGGTGCTTGTACGGGAAGGCGGCCACGCCGACGCTGAAGTCACCGCTGTCGCGGACCAGCCGGACCAGGTCCTCGGCGTACCGGACGCCCTCGGGGTGGGCGATCCACTCGCCGCCCGGGTCGCCCGGCGGGTCACCCCGCACGGCCAGCACGTTGCGCACCCCGACCGAGGCCAGCCGGCCGATCACGTGCCGCAGCTCGGCGACCGAGTGGTTCACCGCGGTCAGGTGCGCCATCGGCAGCAGCGTGGTCTCGGTGGCGATCCGCTCGGTCACCGCCACCGTGGTGTCGCGGGTCGAGCCGCCCGCGCCGTAGGTGATCGAGACGAACGAGGGGCGCAGCGACTCCAGCTCGCGGATGGCCTGCCAGAGCAGCTTCTCCCCGGCCTGTGTCTTCGGCGGGAAGAACTCGAAGGAGAAGGTGGGGCGGCCGTCACGGATCAGCTCCCCGATGGCCGGCTGGGGATTGGGGAGGACCGAGGGAAGACCGAGCGCCACGGACCGACTGTAGCCGGGAGCGCACGGCTTACCGAGGGTCTTCCCAGCCCGCGAACACTTCGCGGCGCGACGTCGTACCCCGGGGGTAGAAAGACCACAGCGCGGTGGGGCGGCCGACGGCCGTCCCGGGGGCCCGCGCGGGGGTCGCACGACTGTGACGCGCCGGTGCCAGCCGGACGTCCGCGTCGCCATTTCACGTCGTCGCCCCCGGAGGTCACCATGATCCCGTCCTGGCCGCCCGGTCCGCGGCTGCTCGGGCCGCTCCTGGCCGAGCTGCGGGCCGCCCGCGGCTGGAGCCAGCAGCGCCTCGCCGCCGAGCTCTGCGCCGCCTCCGGCGTGCCCACCCTGACCCGGCACGAGGTGTCCCGCTGGGAGCGCCAGCTCCGGCTCCCCGGCGACTTCTGGTCCGCGTGGCTGGCGACGGTCCTGGGCGTGCCCGGCGAGCTGCTCGCCGGGGCCGCCGCCAGCAGCCGCCGGCTCGGCGTGACGCCGGTGGCCGTCGACCCGGCCGGGTCCCGGGCCCGGCTGGCGCTGCTCACCCTGGCGCACCGCTGGGCCGCCGACCCGGGCGGCGGCACGCTGGCCGGTCCGTTCACCGGCCCGGCGACACCGCCGGTCCCCGGCCCGGCCACCGGCGACGGGTACGGACCGGCCCGCGCCGCCGACCGCGCCGGCCCCGTCCGGGGGCACCCGGCGGACGGGGCGTCACTGGCCACGCTGCGCCGCTGGGACGACCTCCTCGGTGGCGGCGACCTCGCCGGCCTCGGCGCCCGCCGGCTGCGCCGCTCGGTGCGCGGCTACCGGCGCGCCGGGCCCGCCGGCCGGCGGCGGATGCTGCCGTCGCTGGCCGAGTCGGCGCAGCTCGCCGGGTGGCTGGCCGCCGACGCCGGCGACCTCACCGGCGGCCTGGTCGCCTACCGGCTGGCGCTGCGGGCCGCGGTGGCCGCCGGGGAGCCGCCGCTGGCCGGGCACGTGCTCGGGTCGGCCAGCCACCTGCTGTCCGACGCCGGTGACGCGGCCGGCGCGCTGGTCCTGGCCCGGATCGGGTACGCGGCCAGCCGCGCCACCGCCTCCCCGGGGCTGCGGGCGCTGCTGCTGCACCGGGTCGCGCTCGCCGCCGCGCTCGGCGGGCGGCGGCGAGCCGCCGGTGAGGCGCTGGCCGGCGCCGACCGGGCCGGGCCGCCGGAGCCCGGCCGGGAGCCGCAGTGGCTCTACTGGCTGGACGCCGCCGAGCTGGCCGCGATGACCGGGCGCACGCTCGTCGCGCTGGGCCGGGCCGCCGCGGCCGTGCCGCTGCTGACGCCCGTGGTGGCAGCGCCGGGCCGCCCGCGCCGCTCCGCCGTGTACGGCGGCTGGCTGGCCCGGGCGCACCTGGGGCTCGGCGCGGAGCCCGAGGCGTGCGCGGTGGCCGGCGAGGCGCTGCTCGACGCGGTCCGCTCCGGTTCGCCCCGGGCCGTCGGCCAGCTCACCGAGTTCCGCCGCGGGCTGGCCCGCCGTCCGCCCGGACCGGCGACCCGGGGGTACGCACGGCTGCTCGCGGCGACCCGTCCGTACCTGCCGTCACGGCACCCGTGGCGGCCGTCGCCGCCGGTGAGCTGCGAGGCACGCCGGGACGGCGGCACGACGGGAGCGGGCCCGAACCGCTAGCGTCGTGGCGTGACCCACGCTGCTCCCGTTTCCCCCGTCGACCGTGCCGGCCTGCGTCAGCGGATCGACAAGGCGCTCACCGAGTTCCTGGCCGGCCAGCGCGGCTGGCTGACCGCCGTCGACGACGGCCTGCTGCCCGTCGCCGAGGCGATCGAGGCGTTCGTGCTGGGCGGCGGCAAGCGGCTGCGCCCGGCGTTCGGCTACTGGGGCTACCGGGGCGCTGGCGGAGTCGACTCCGACCAGGTCGTCGCCGCCCTGGCCGCGCTGGAGTTCGTGCAGGCCAGCGCGCTGATTCACGACGACCTGATGGACCGGTCGGACACCCGGCGGGGCGAGCCGGCGGTGCACCGCAGGTTCGCCGCCCGGCACCGGGCGGCCGGCTGGGGCGGCGACGCGGACGCGTTCGGCGACTCGGCCGCGATCCTGCTGGGTGACCTGTGCCTGGTCTGGTCCGACGAGCTGCTGCACTCCTCCGGCCTGCCGCCGGCGACGGTGGCCCGGGCCCGGCCGGTCTTCGACGAGATGCGCACCGAGGTGACCGTCGGGCAGTACCTGGACGTGCTGACCCAGGCGACCGCTGACACCTCGCTCGACCGGGCGGCCAAGGTGGCCCGGTACAAGTCGGCGAAGTACACGGTCGAACGGCCGCTGCTGCTGGGCGCCGCGCTGGCCGGCGCCCCGGCCGAGGTGCACGCCGCCTACTCCGCGTACGGGCTGCCGCTGGGTGAGGCGTTCCAGCTCCGCGACGACGTGCTGGGCGTGTTCGGCGACCCGGAGCTCACCGGCAAGCCGGCCGGTGACGACCTGCGCGAGGGCAAGCGGACGTACCTGGTGGCAGCCGCCCTGGAGACGCTCGACGAGGCCGGCCGGGAGGCGCTGCTGGCCGGGCTGGGCGTACCGGACCTGGACGCGGCCGGGGTGGACCGGCTGCGCGAGCTGATCACCTCCAGCGGCGCGCTGGAGCGTGCCGAACGGCACATCACCGCGCTCACGGAGAGCGCGCTGGCCGCGCTCACCGCCGTCGACCTGGACACCGAGGCCCGCCAGGCGCTGGTGGACCTGGCCATAGCCGCCACCCGCCGCCCCGCCTGACAGCCACTCCCCCCGCGCTGTCCCCCGCCTCCGAAGCGGTCGATCATGAAGTTGGCGGCACTTTTGGAGATCGACTTCGCCGTCAACTTCATGATCGACGGGGTGGGTGGGGTGTGGGTTAGAAGGCCACGGCCTGGGCTCGGCGTTTGACCTCGCGGGCCAGGTCGCCGCCGAGGGCCACTGCGGGGGTGCCGGGAAGCGACGGGTCCTCCCGGTAGAGCCAGCGCAGCGCCTCCTCGTCGTCGTACCCGGCGTCGGCGAGCAGGTTGAGCACGCCGGGCAGGTGCTTGAGCACGGTGCGGTTGGCCACCAGGTCGGCCGGGACGCGGCGGACGCCGTCGCGGCGCACCGCGAGCAGCTCGCGGTCGCGGATCATCTGGTGCACCTTGCTGATCGACAGGTCCAGGCGCTCGGCCACGTCGGGCAGCGTCAGCCAGCCGGCCGGGTCGGCCGGTCCGGCCAGGTCGGCGCCGGTCTCGGCGGGTACGGAATCGGTCACCCGACCACCCTGCCACGTGCCCGCCGGATCCGGTGCACGGCACCCCCCGACCTGCGCCGGAGCGCGCCGGGCCACCGGTGTCCCAACCCGGCGGTAGCATCCTGTTCTACGTTCACCCTTCCGACACATAGACTGCCTGCCGATGGACACACAGGTCGCCGACACGTTGCTGGGCTCGCTGATCGAGGGGCGCTACCGCATTCGCGGTCGCGTCGCCCGTGGCGGCATGGCGACCGTGTACACCGCCACCGACGAGCGCCTGGAGCGCACCGTGGCGGTCAAGATCATTCACCCGACCCAGGCGCCGCAGGCCCGGGCCCGGATGGCCGGGTTCGTCGAGCGGTTCACCGACGAGGCGAAGACGATCGCCCGGCTCACCCACCCGAACGTGGTGGCGGTCTACGACCAGGGCATCCACGCCGGCCTGCCGTACCTGGTGATGGAGTACGTGCGCGGCCGCACGCTGCGTGACGTGCTCGCCGAGCGCCGCCGGCTGAACCCGGACGAGGCGCTCGCGATCACCGAGCAGGTGCTCGCCGCGCTCGCCGCCGCGCACCGGGCCGGCCTGGTGCACCGCGACGTCAAGCCGGAGAACGTCCTGGTCGCCGAGGTGCCCGCCGGTGGCAGCCGGGACCTGGTCGACAGCGTGGTCAAGGTGGCCGACTTCGGGCTGGCCCGGGCCGTCGAGGCGAGCGCGGAGGACGAGAACGGCAACCAGCTCATGGCGACGGTGGCGTACGTGGCGCCGGAGCTGGTCACCCAGGGCCACGCCGACCCGCGCACCGACGTCTACTCGGCCGGCATCGTGCTGTTCGAGATGCTCACCGGCCGGGTGCCCTACGACGGCGACCGCCCGGTGGAGGTCGCCTGGCAGCACGTCGACCGGGACGTGCCGGCCCCGTCCACGCTGGTTCCGGCGCTGCCGCCGGCTGTCGACGCGCTCGTCGCCCGGGCCACCCGGCGCGACCCGGCCGCCCGTCCGGCCGACGCCGCGGCGCTGCTGACCGAGGTGCAGGCGGCCCGCGAGGAACTGGGCAACCCGCACACGCACACCACTGTCCTGCGTCAGCTCAGCGACGACACGGCGGTGCTGAGCCAGCCGACGCAGGTGGTGGCCGCGCTGCAGCCGATCGAGCGCCCGTCGTGGGCCCGGCTGCCCGAGGGCGCCGCCACGCAGCGCCCGCACCGCCGACGCGCCGCCGAACCGGAGGGGGTGGGCGCCCGGTTCGCCGCCCTGCGTACCCGGATCATGGGTTCGCCGCGCGGCCGGCTGGCCGTCGCCGCGGCGGTCGTGGTGCTCGGCCTGGTCGCCGCCGTCGGCGGCTGGTGGTTCGGCGTGGGCCGCTACACGGTCGCGCCGCAGATGGTGAGCCTCACCAAGGCCGAGGCGGAGGCGCAGGCCCAGCGCGGTGGTTTCACGCTGCGCTACGCCGACCCCCGGTACGACGAGAACGTCCCGAAGGACACCGTGCTCGGGCAGGCGCCGGGCTCGGCCGCCCGGATCGTCAAGGGCGGCACGATCACGCTGACCCTGTCGCTCGGTCCGGAGCGCCTGCCGGTGCCGGACGTGGTGGGCAAGGACTTCGCGCTCGCCCAGGTGGAGCTGGAGGGTCTCAACCTGGTCGCGGCCAAGGGCAGCTCCCGCTACGACGACGCGCTGCCGGCGGGTGTCGTGCTGGCCACCGACCCGAAGGTGGGCACTGAGGTCAAGCCCGGGGCCAAGGTGACGCTGATCCTCAGCAAGGGCCGCGCCCCGGTGAGCGTGCCCGACCTGGTCGGCAAGAGCCTCACCGAGGCGCGCGCCATCCTCGCGCGGCTCGGGCTCAAGCCGGTGGAGAACGTCAAGGAGTCCGACAAGCCGAAGGACGAGATCCTCGGCCAGAGCCCGGCCGACGGCACCGGTGTGGAAAAGGGCGCCCAGGTCAAGCTGGAGATCAGCAAGGGCCCGCCGCAGGTGGCCGTGCCCCGGGTGGTCGACATGCCCTGCCAGCAGGCCAAGCAGACGCTGGAGAGCCAGGGCTTCCCGGTCAACATCCAGCTCAACCCGAACGGCATCGTCCGGATCCAGAACCCGGCCGAGAACACGCCGGTGCCGCCGGGCACCACGATCACTGTGACGTGCCTGTGAGCGCGGCGAACGGGTGCCGGCCGGTGGGGTCGCACACCCCCACCTCCGGTGGCCTGGCGCGGGCGGCCCTGCCGTACGCGGATGCGGCCGAGTCCGAGGTGGTGCAGGTCTACGTCTCGAACTCGCGTGGCTGGGCGCTGCCGGCCGGTGACCCGGCGCAGGACGCGCTGTTCCGCGACGGCTGCGCCGAGCGTGGCCTGCCCGTGTTCATCCACGCGTCGCTGCTGGTCAACCTCGGCTCCCCCACCCCCGCGACGGTCACCAGGTCGGCGGAGACGCTCGCCCACGCGCTGCGGCGGGGCCGGGCGATCGGCGCCGAGGGCGTGGTGTTCCACGCCGGCAGCTCGGTGGACGCCGGGCACGCCGAGGCGGCCCTGCGGCAGGTCCGGGAGTCGCTGCTCCCGCTGCTCGACGAGACCGCGGCCACCGGCGGGCCGATGCTGCTGGTCGAGCCGAGCGCCGGGGGCGGCCGGTCACTGGCGTCCCGGGTCGAGCACCTCGGCCCCTACCTCGACGCGGTCGACCGGCACCCGATGCTGGGCGTGTGCTTCGACACCTGTCACGCCTGGGCGGCCGGGCACGACCTGGCCGCCGAGGGCGGCATGACCGCCACGCTCGACACGCTGGTCGCCACGGTGGGCGCCGACCGGCTGCGGCTGGTGCACGCGAACGACTCGAAGGACCTGTGCGGCTCCACCCGGGACCGGCACGAGAACATCGGCAAGGGCGCCATCGGCGAACCGGCGTTCGCCGAGCTGATGCGCCATCCGGCGACCGCCGGCGTACCGGTGCTGGTGGAGACCCCGACGGAGAAGCACGTCGGCCACGCCGCCGACATCGCCGCCCTCAAACGCCTGCGCCCCTGACACAGCCGTTTCCTCCCGCCCTCGCCACGGCGTTGCCGGAGGGTCAGGCGCGCAGGGCGGTGTCGAGGATGGTGGCGGCGCTGTCGATCTGCTCGTCGGTGACGTCCAGGTGGGTCACCAACCGGGCGGTACGCGGGCCGAGCACCGAGATCAGCAGACCGGCTTCCCGCGCGGCCGCCGCCAGCGCGTGCGCGTCGAGAGGGTGCTTGGTCAGGTCCAGCGGCACGATGTTCGTGCGCACCACCGACGCGAGCACCCCGTGCGGGGCGACCGCCTCGGCCAGCCGGGCCGCCTTCGCGTGGTCCTCGGCGAGCCGCTCGACGTGGTGCGCCAACGCGTACCGGCCGGCGGCGGCAAGAATGCCGACCTGCCTCATGCCACCGCCCATCCGCTTGCGCAGGACCCGCGCGCGGGCAATCTTCTCCGCGCTGCCCACCACCAGCGAGCCGACCGGCGCGCCGAGGCCCTTGGAGAGGCACACCGAGAGCGTGTCGAACAGCTCCCCGTACCCGGCCAGCGGCACCCTGTCCGCGACGTGCGCGTGCCAGATCCGGGCGCCGTCGCAGTGCAGCGCCACCCCGTGCTCGTCGGCGACCTCGCGCATGCGTCGCAGCATCGGCAGCGGGATCACCCCGCCGCCGCCCCGGTTGTGGGTCTGCTCCACCGCGATCGCGCGCGTGGGCACCGCGAAGTAGCCGTCCGGCCGGATCATCCCGGCGACCACGTCGGGGTCCAGGTCCGCGCCCACCGCCGGCCACGTCCGCGAGGAGATCCCACCGTACGCGGCGGCGGCCCCCACCTCGTACGTGACCACGTGCGCGTCGGCGTCGCAGAGCAACTCGTCGCCGGGCGGCACGTGCAACTGGAGCGCGATCTGGTTGGCCATCGATCCGCTCGGGGCGAACAGCGCCGCCTCGTGGCCGAACAGCGCGGCCACCTCCGCCTCCAGGGCGGCGACTGTGGGGTCCTCGCCGTAGACGTCGTCGCCCACCTCGGCGGCGGCCATCGCCTCCCGCATCCCCGGCGTCGGCCGGGTCACGGTGTCCGTCCGCAGATCGATCAGTTCACCCACTGTCATCCCTTCGGCTGCCGACTGCGGGGCTCGCAAGCTCACTCCTCGCGTCAGCCACGGAGCATCTCCGCCACCAGGAACGCCAACTCCAGCGACTGCTGGGTGTTGAGCCGGGGGTCGCAGGCGGTCTCGTACCGGTCGGGCAGGTCGAGGTCCTCGATGCCCTGGGCGCCGCCGAGGCACTCGGTGACGTCCTCGCCGGTCAGCTCGACGTGCAGGCCGCCCGGGTGGGTGTCGAGGCCGCGGTGCACCTCGAAGTAGCCGAGCACCTCGTCCACGATCCGGTCGAAGTGCCGGGTCTTGTAGCCGTTCGAGGACTCGTGCGTGTTGCCGTGCATCGGGTCGCACTGCCAGACGACCTTCGCGCCGGCGGCGGTGACCTTCGCCACGATCGGCGGCAGCGCGTCGCGTACCCGGTGGTTGCCCATCCGGCTGATCAGCGTGAGCCGGCCGGGGATGTTGTCCGGGTTGAGCTTCTCGCAGAGCTCGATCGCCTCGTCCGGCGTGGTGGTGGGGCCGAGCTTGACGCCGATCGGGTTGGCGATGCGGGAGATGAAGTCGATGTGCGCGCCGTCGATCTGCCGGGTCCGCTCGCCGATCCAGAGGAAGTGCCCGGACAGGCCGTACGCCTTGTGGTCGGAGATCCGGGTCAGCGCCCGGTCGTACTCCAGCGCCAGCGCCTCGTGCGAGCAGTAGAGCGTGACGGTGCGCAGCGCCTCGTCGTCGGTCATCCCGCAGGCCCGGATGAGGGCCAGTGCCCGGTCGATCTCGCGGGCGATCGCGTCGTAGCGCTCCCCGGCCGGGGACTGCCGGACGAAGTCCTTGTTCCAGTCGTGCACGGCGTGCAGGTCGGCCAGGCCGCCTGCCAGGTACGCCCGGAGCATGTTCATCGCGGCGGCCGAGTTGGCGTACGCCCGGATCATGCGCTGCGGGTCGGCGACCCGCGCCTCCGGCGTGGCCTCCAGCGAGTTGATCATGTCGCCGCGGTAGGCGGGCAGCCCCCGGGCGTCGGTCGGCAGGGACCGGGGCTTGGTGTACTGGCCGGCCACCCGGGCCACCTTGACCACCGGCAGTGACGCGCCGTACGTGAGCACGATGGCCATCTGGAGCAGCGTGCGGGCGTTGGCGAGCAGGTGGCTCTCGGTGTTGTCGGCGAACGTCTCGGCGCAGTCACCGCCCTGGAGCAGGAACGCCTTGCCCTCGCAGACCAGGGCCAGCCGCTGCCGCAGCTGGTCGACCTCGTAGGGCGCGACCACCGAGGGAACCGTGTCCAGCACCCGGCAGACCTCGGCGACCTGGGCCGGGTCGTCCCACGGCGGGGTCTGCGCGCGCGGCAGCTCCCGCCATCGGTCGAGGCCGAGGGCCGCGTCCTCGGCGGAGTCGGCGGTCGGGCGGCTGGTCTGCAGGCCAGGGCTGCCCACGGCGGGGTGACTCAGCTGATGCCACTCATGGCGCATGGAGGAAAGCGTACGGCGACCGTCGCGATCACTCGCCGCCGAGGGGCATGGTTCCGGTCACTGGGAGGAGACCGGCGAGGGCCGCGCCGCCGGCGGCGGCTCGGACGGGTCGGCCGTGCGGTCGCCGGGAACCTCGCCGGAGATGCACCAGTCCGCCCCGTTACGGGTCACCGTGAACAGCAGGGACCGGGTGGCCTTGCGAGATCCGGCGGCCACCGTGACGGAGGCGCTGACCTCCTGCCCGTTCGGGCCGGAGCGGACGTCGGTGATCGTCGCGTCGGGCACCGTGAAGTGGTCGGCGAAGTCGCCGTTCGGGCCGGTGGCGGCGGCGTCGAAGGCGGCGTGCATGGGCGCGCAGAGCTGGCTGCGGCCGGCGTCGGCGTCGCGGGCGGTGAGCGCGTCGAGGTACGCCTGCACGCGCTCCCGGCTCTTGGCCGCCGCCTCCTCGGCGGGCGCCCGGCCGCTGGGCGCGGTGGCGGCGCCGTCCGGGCCGGAGCCGCAGGCGGCCAGCGCCGGCGTGAGCGCGAAGGCGAGGGCGAGCGCGGCGAACCGGCCGCGGTGGCTGCGATCCATCGGTCCTCCCGTCGCGTGGACTCGTCGAGCGGCGAGTGTGCCACACCCGGCCCGCGCGGCCGGGTGACTCCCCATCCTGACCCGGATCGGCGCGCGCGGCCAGGGCGGCACGCGGGCGGGGAGGGGCCGGTACGGCCCCTCCCCGCCGGGTGGGTGGTGCGTCGGCCCTCGGCTCAGCCGAGACCGCCCTTGATGGCGCCGATCAGCTCACCGTTGCTGGTGTCACCGGAGAGCTCCCAGAAGAACGCGCCACCGAGGCCCTGGCTGTTGGCGTAGCTCATCTTCCCGCCGATGGTCGCCGGGGTGTCGTAGCTCCACCAGTTGCTGCCGCACTTGGCGTACGCGGTGCCGCCGACCGTGCCGGTGGCCGGGCAGCTGTTCTTGAGCACCTTGTAGTCCTCGATGCCGGCCTCGTAGGTGCCGGGGGCCGCGCCGGTGGCACTGCCGCCGGGCGCAGCCTGGGTCACGCCGGTCCAGCCGCGTCCGTAGAAGCCGACGCCGAGCAGCAGCTTGCTGGACGGTACGCCCTTGGACTTCAGCTTCTGGATCGCCGCGTCGGACCAGAAGCCCTGCTGCGGGATGCCCGAGTACGAGTAGAGCGGCGAGTGCGGCGCGGTCGGCCCCTGGGCGTTGAAGGCGCCGAAGTAGTCGTACGTCATCGGCATCAGCCAGTTGAGGTTCGTCGCGGCGCCCGCGTAGTCGGTCGCGTCGATCTTGCCGCCGTTGCTGCCGTCGGCGGTGATCGCCGCGGTGACCAGGAAGCTGGAGCCGAACTTGCTCCGCAGCGCCGAGACCACGTTCTTGAAGGCGTTCGGGCCGCTGCTGTCGCACTGGAGGCCGCAGGCGTTCGGGTACTCCCAGTCGACGTCGATGCCGTCGAAGACGTCCGCCCAGCGCGGGTCCTTGACCAGGGAGTAGCAGGAGTCGGCGAACGCGGCCGGGTTCTGCGCGGCCTGGGTGAAGCCGCCGGACCAGGTCCAGCCACCGAAGGACCAGAGGACCTTCAGGTTCGGGTACATCTTCTTCAGCTTGCGCAGCTGGTTGAAGCTGCCGCGCAGCGGCTGGTCCCAGGTGTCGGCCACGCCGTCGACGCTGTCCGCGGCGGTGTACGCCTTCTCGTAGTCGGCGTAGCTGTCCCCGATGCTGCACCGGCCGCCGGTGGTGTTGCCGAAGGCGTACAGGATGTGGGTGAGCTTCGCGGCCGAGCCGCTGGTGTGGATGTTCTTGACGTGGTAGTTGCGGGCGTAGACGCCCCACTCGGCGAAGTAGCCGACGACCTTCTTGCCGCCGGGCGGCGGCGTGGTGGGCGGCTGCGTGGTCGGCGGGGCGGTCGTCGGCGGCGCCGTGGTGGGCGGCGCGGTGGTCGGCGGCGCCGTGGTCGGCGCGGTGGTCGTCGGCGTGCCGCCGCCGGTGCAGGTGCCGCCGTTGATCGTGCAGCTCACCGGCGCCTTGTAGCCGCCGGTGCCGTTGTAGCCCCAGCTGAAGCTGGCGCCCGGGGCGAGCGTCGCGGCCCAGCTCTTGTTGACCGCCACGTAGCGGTCACCGCTGCGGGTGATGTCGGCGTCCCAGGAGCTGCTGATCGAGGTGCCGGAGGGCAGCGTGAACTCGATGCGCCAGCCGTTGACGGTGGAGCTGGTGCCGTTGGTGACGGTCACCCGCCCTTCGTGGCCGGTCCCCCAGTCCTGCACCTTGGCGAAGGTGGCGGTGACGCTGCCGGCGGCCGACGCGGTGGTCATGGGCACCGCGGCGACCGCGAGCGCGACCACGGCGCCGGTGGCCCACAGGGCCCGGCGGAGCGATCTCTTCATACGGCGTCCCTCCAATAGTTAGGAAAGTTTCCAAATTGATTGCTGAGACGCTACTCACGCCGTCACCACTTCGTCAAGATGTAGATGCGTCGATTTCACGGGTGGCGCGGGACGGTCCGCGTGACGGCCCGTAGCCTCGTCACATGACCGTTTTCGACGTCCAGATCGACGCCCTCACCGGCGGACCGGCCGACCTCGGCCGCTACCGTGGCCGCGCCCTGCTCGTGGTCAACGTGGCCTCCCGCTGCGGCCTCACCCCGCAGTACGCGGGCCTTCAGGAGCTCGCCGACACGTACGCCGGGCGCGGGCTCACGGTGCTCGGGGTGCCGTGCAACCAGTTCGCCGGCCAGGAGCCGGGCAGCGCCGCCGAGATCGAGGAGTTCTGCCAGGTCAACTACGGCGTGACGTTCCCGCTGACGGAGAAGGTCGACGTCAACGGCCCGGACCGGCACCCGCTCTACGCCGAACTGGTGTCCACGCCGGACGCCGAGGGGCACACCGGCGACGTGCGCTGGAACTTCGAGAAGTTCCTCGTCGCCCCGGACGGGACAGTGGCCGCCCGGTTCGCCCCGCAGGTCACGCCGGACTCGCCCGAGCTGCGCGCGGCGATCGAGAAGGTCCTGCCGGCCTGACGGGCACACCGCCGCCGGGCACGGCGAAGCGGCACGCCCCCGCGGGGAGGCGTGCCGCTGCCGCGGACCGGGTCAGCCGGCGGCGGACCGGAAGACCGGGTAGTAGCCGCCGGACTGCCCGGCCGCCGTCGGGTGGTACGACTTGCTCAGGCTCAGCACGTTGAGCGCGTGCAGCCACTTGGTCCCGCCGCTGCACAGCTGGTGGCCGACGAAGATGGAGCGGACGTCGGCGAATTTGAAGCCGGCCGAGACGGCGGCCGTGCGGGTGATGTCGTCGAGCAGGTTGATGCCCTCGTTGATCTTCGCCCGGGACGTGGCGCTGAGCCCGACGCAGGTCGTGCCGAGCTGGTAGAAGACCGGGTAGCCGACCACCACGACGCGGGCCGAGGGCGAGCGGCTCTTGATGCCGTTGTAGACGTTGGCGAGCCGGCCGGGCATCGAGGTGCGGGCGACGTTCATGGCGGACTGCACTGCCGCCACGCACTGGGTCTCCCCCTGGAGCACACAGGTGCTCATGATGTTGGCGAAGCCCACGTCGTTGCCGCCCACGGTGACGCTGACCAGCGTGGTGGTCGAGGAGAGCGCGGAGAGCTGGCTGTTGATGACGTCGGCCGTGGTGGCGCCGGAGCAGGCCACCGATCGGTACGACGCCGGCTTGATGTTGGCGTTGTAGAGCGCCGGGTAGGCGTTCGTGCTGCGTAGGCAGTTACCGCTCTCGGACGTGTAGCTGTCGGCGCCGACGCCGGAGGCGTACGAGTCGCCGAGCGCGACGTAGCGGTCGGACGGGGCCGCCTGGGCGGGGGCGGCCAGAGACAGAGTGACCCCGACCGAGGCGGCCAGGGTCAGGGCGAGGGTGGCAAAACGGGATCTCCGCACGTCGCACTCCTGGGGGCGTGAAGTGGTGGTGAGAGATAGATATCAATAAGATCACGGCGCATGGAAGATCACCGATTTGCGGTTCAGCGCGCATAGCGACTTACGCCTACAAATCGTTGCCGGTCTCGCGGAGCGGGATGAAGGATTGTTCCGCCGGGAACGTCAGGCGCATCGCCGGGTCGGCGGTCTCCCGGAAACCCAGGGCACGGTAGAGCGGCCGACCGGCCGCCGAGGCCCGCAGGTCGACCCGGCGCACGCCCCGGTCCCGGAACCAGGCCAGCAGTGCGCTGCGGCCAGCCACGGGTCCGGCTCGGCCAGCCAGGCGCGCAGATTGTCCCGGGCCACGTCCTGCCAGCGGCCCGGCGGCGTCGGCGCGCCGCTCATTCCGGCGAGCATCAGCCCGCGCAGCCGCACCAGCTCGTCGGCGTCGGACGGCACCGCCCGGCGCGCGTCACCCACAGGCCGGCTCAGACCGGACGGCGGCCGGCGAATCCGCACTCGACCCGGTGGTACCACCGGATGTCGGTGTCCCCCTCCAGCCAGCACCACAGCACCGCCCGGCCGTCGCGCTCACCGGGGAAGTCGAGCAGCACCGGGGCGATCCCCTTGACCGCGATGTCGTGCTGGTGGAACTCGTCCACCACCACGTGCAGCCGCGCCTCCAGGGCCTTCACCTCGGCGAGCCCGCCGAGCGCGCTGACGCCGTGGTCGGCCAGATCGACACGCAGCTCGGCCAGGTCGGCCCGCAGCCGGATCAGCTCGTCGACGCGCGGCCGCAGCGTGGCCACCAGGTGTCGCGCCTGGGCGAGAGTGAACACCGGGCCAGTATGCGGCACGACCGGTGTCGTCCGGGTCACCGCTCACCCGCACGTCGACCGTCGGGGCCGGGACGAGACGGTGCGCCTGGAATGGCCGCGGGAGACCAGACGACACCGGCAGCCTCCCGCACCTCGGCCTGCCAGGCGCGCAGGGCCCGCTTGATGCGGTCGTTCTCGTCCCGGGCGTCGTCGAGCAGCCGGATCCGCTCCCCCAGTTCGTAGGCGAGCCGGTGCAACAGCGCGTCGACGTCGTCGGTCCGGTAACCGCGCCGCCCCAGTGACGTGCGGGGCAGCTCGACGGCGCTGAGCCGGTCCGCGGTGAGCGGGCCGGCCAGCGCGTTGCGGCTGTGATAGACGCCCATCAGACGCCGAACCCGTCGGGCAGGTGGATCCGCTCGGCCGGCACCCCACCGGCGAGCAAGCGCAGCCGCGACCCGGCCACCATCAACGGTGGCCCGCACAGGTAGACCTCCTGGCCGGGTCGCCAGTGGTCGAGCGCGACGGTGAGCGCATCACCCTGCTCTCCCGCCTCCGCCACCGGATCGTGCGAGAACGCGGGCACGACGGTCAGCCAGTCGTTGCTGCTCTGAAGCTTGTCGAGGCTGATCGGGTCGTAGAGGTCGGCGAGGGTACGGGCGCCGACCACCACTGTGACCCGGCGACCGGCCGGCGCGGCGGCGACCTGCTCGACCAGGGCGCGCAGCGGCGCCAGCCCGGTCCCCCCGGCGACGAGCAGCAGGTCCGCCTTCGACGCCGGGTCGAGGGTCAGGCCGGTCGACCGGGGCGGGCCGAGCCAGATCCGGTCACCGGGGCGTACCCGGTGCACGAGCGTGCGGGAGACGGCGGCGACGGCACGGACGTGGAGTTCGATGGTGCCGTCGGCGCGCGGAGCGTTGGCCGGCGAGTACCAGCGCCACCGGCCGGGCCGGCGCTCGGCGCAGACGGGCAGCGCCTGGCCGGGCCGGAACGTCAGGCGGCGCCAGGGGCGCACGGTCACCACGGCGATGCCGTCGGCGGCCCGGTCGTGGTCGACGACCTGCGCCGGCCACCAGGGCGGGCCGTCGTCGGCCTGCTCGACCGCACGGCTCACCGCCGCCGTGGCCCGCCGGGCGGCCCCTGCCCAGGCCGCCACCAGTTCCGGTGTCAACCTCGCCTGCCGGGACACCGTCGCGACGAGCGCGGCCTCGACGGTGAGCTGGTGCGGCAGCAGCCGGTAGCGGCGACAGGCCCGGCCGAGCACGGTCAACAACGCCGCCCGACCGGCCGGGTCGTCGCCACCGCTGACCAGCCGTCCGAATGCGGCGAGGAACACCGCCGCCTCCCGCTCCGGCAGCGTCCCGGGGCAGCGCTCCTCGACCGCGCACCAGAAGTGGTCGGCTGCCTCGCGGGCGTACCGCATGGTGACGGACCACGACGCGGCGAGGGCGGCGGTCACCAGCCGGCCTCGTCCGAGAAGGCCCGCCGGGCCGCTGTCACCGAGCCTGCCGGCACGTCGAGCGCCCAGAGCACCCCGGCCAGGTAGTCGACCACGCGGCGGTGCTGCGCCTCGGTCAGGCCCAGGCCGCGCCATGCCTCGGCCGTTGGCCGGGCGATGTCGCCCGCCGGTCCGCCGAGCGCCACCGTGAGGGTGAGCGCCAGGTGTCCGGCGAGCCGGGCCCGATCAACCCCGACGAGGTACGGCGCCAGCTCCGCGTCCGCCGCCACCAGCCGCAGCCACCGGGCCACCGCCTCACGCACCGCCGCCGACCCGGGCCAGCTCTCCGTCGGGTACGCCCCGAGCCCGGTCACGCCCACGGCCAGGCGCCCGGGTCGCCGGCGGCGACCAACTCGTCCACGCGCTCCTCGGTGAGCCCGGCCGCCTGCAATGTGCTGCGGCCCCAGCGGGCCAGCCGGCACGGATGCGGGACCCGCTCACTGCGGCACAGTGGACCCGCCGGCCACCGCTCCGGCACATGCACCGCCACCGCGCGTACGGCCAACACTACGTCCTCGTCGCTGACCGGGGTGAGTACCGGGAAGTCGTCCAGCACCGCCGCCATGAAGAGCCCTTCCGTCGAGAGTCGGAGCGGCACCGGGGCGGGCGGGGACGGCGGGCGCGCTCGGGTGACGCCCCGCCGGAGCCCAGCACCCGCCCCGGGCCATGCGTCCACCCTCGCCAGCTTGCGGCTCATCGGGTACGACTACGCTCTGCACTTGCGCTGTACCAGCTCTGAAGTCGAGTCGCTAAGCTGCTGGCAGCCGGTCTCGACGCACTCGGAGGCGAGCCGATGACGACCGTGCAGAAGTGGACCGGCCGGGAGACCCGGATGCTGCGGCACGCGCTGCGGATGAGCATCCGCGACTTCGCCGAGCACCTCGGCGTCAGCGAGCGCACCGTCTCGAAATGGGAGGCCGGCCGGGATGCGGTGCAACCCCGACCGGAGATCCAGGCCGCTCTCGACACCGCGCTCGCGCGGGCGGGGAACGAGGTTCATCGGCGATTCCGGTCAGGCTTGGGATTGGCCGATGCCGCCGAGCTGCGGCAAGGTGCTGCCGATATCCAGGCGGAAGGGAACGGTGGCACCTCAATAGCGGACGTCACGGCGGTTTTCCGCAATCGGGCGGAGCTCTCTGCGCACCTGCCTGCGGATCGCATCCTGGACGGCGCCCGAAAGGTTCGAGCGATGGGGCTCTCCCTGAACCTGCTGTGCCAGCACTACCCCGATCACCGCTGGCGTCAGCTCATCGAAGGCGGCGCACAGGTCCGATGCCTGTTCCTGGATCCTGACGGCTCGGCGATCCAAGCCAGGGAACGTGAGGAGAGCTTCCCGGCCGGCCAGCTCGCGGCACTGACGAAGCTCAACATCGAGACGATGTTGCGGGTGCGTGACCGCCTGTCGGGCGACATGTACGGCAACGTGCAGCTCGCCCTCTACGACGAGACGCTTCGGTTCAACGTGCTCCTCATCGACGACCTCTGCCTTGCCCAGGCATACCTGCCCACGAGCCGAGGGGTCGACTCTCCGACCTTCGTGATGCGACGCCGAGAACCCACGACGGGGTTGTATCCGGTGTATGAGCAGATTTTCGACTCTCAGTGGGAGCGGAGCCGGCAACTGTGACCTCGTACCGTGAGCTGCTGCCGGTCGCCCTCGATGCTGTTGGTCGGGCAGCCACCTTCATGCGCCGCCAGGCACCGGTCACCTCTACCAGTAAAGGCGACCGCGATCTCGTCTCGGATGTCGACTACGCGATTGAGCGAGACCTTCGATCGTTCCTGCGCGATGCGACACCCGGCATCGCCTTCCTCGGGGAGGAGGAGGGAGTCAGCGGCACCGGGGATTTGCAGTGGACGCTTGATCCGGTCGACGGAACGATCAATTTCGTGCGCGGTATCCCCTTGTGCGGCATCTCCCTCGGCTTACTCCACGGAACACGTCCAGCCCTCGGCGTCGTGGACCTACCCTTCCTCGGTGCTCGATACTGGGCCGCCGAAGGTTGTGGGGCATTCGCGAACGGCGATCCGGTCAAGGTGAGCGACACCACCAGCCTGGACGAAGCCGTCGTAGGGATCGGCGATTTCGCCGTCGGAGCGGATGCCGCGAACAAGAATCGGATCCGGCTGGCACTTATGGCGCGGCTTGCCGCGACGGTGCAGCGCGTGCGAATGAGTGGATCAGCCGCAGTGGATCTCGTCTGGTTGGCGGAGGGGAAGATCGACGCCGCCATCACCCTCTCCAACCACACCTGGGACATGACAGCCGGGGTGGCCATCGCCCGTGAGGCGGGAGCCGTCGTCGCCGACATCAGTGGGGCCGAGTACAGCGCCGAGTCGACGACTACCCTCGCGATCACCCCTGGGCTGGTCGGTCAGATGTTGCCGCACCTGCGGGAGAACGAGACGGCGTGAGCCGATGACGACTGTGGCAGAGGTCGCCCTGGGCGCTCGCTCTGACGTCGTCGTGAGGGGGCCACATGGACATCGATGAGGCGAAATGCGAGGTGCGTGAGACCATTTGGTCACGGTTGGAACAGGCTGCTCAGGCGCTACCCCCTGGCGCGTACAGGCGCATCCCCGACTTCATTGGAGCCAAGCGGGCCGCAGAACGGCTTACGGCGCATGACGCTTGGCGCAGCGCCCGCATCATCAAGTCCAACCCGGACAAGGCTCAACTTCCGGTGAGGCTGGGAAAGCCTCAGCTCCCAGAAGATCGGCTCCATTCCGGTCCTCAGGGCATCAGCCGCTGTTGATTGAGTGGCACCAGAACGATCCCACACAGGTCACGAGGGCCTGTCGTGACTTTCTCCGGTGAGCTGTCCGCCGGCATCGGTCGACGGACCGTCAGGACTGGACGCGTTCCGCCTCCTGCACGAACGTGTCGCTTCGCCGCGCGCCCATCCGGTCCAGCTCGTCCAGCACCGCCCCCACCCCGTCCGCACCCACCAGCACGGTGACGCGCAGCCGGGCCGACAGCGGCTGGTCCTGCCAGTAACCACGCGGCAGCAGGCTCGCCTTCGGTGTCGTCGTCGCCACGGCGGCGTCGCTGACGATCACCGAGATCGCGCCCGCGCGCAGCAGCGCGTCGCGCAGGTCGGCGCTGTTCGCCGCCGGGTCCGGTTCCAGCAGCGCGGTGACCACCCGTACCCGCTGGCCTGGTGGCACTGCTGGTTCGCCGGCCGGCGCCGCCGCGGCACGGCGGCGGGGCGCGCCCGGCGCGGTCAGGCTGGTGACCCCGCCCAGGTGGTACGCGTCGGCGCCCTGTTGCGCCTGGTCCAGGCGTTCCTGATCGGCCGGCGGCACACGCAGGCCGATGAGTGCCTGCACCCCGGCGGCGATCAGCCAGGTCAGGACGAACGAGAACGCGACCACGCTCACCACGCCGACGAGCTGGCGCCACAGCAGGCCGCCCCCGCCGCCGAGGAACAGCCCGTCCGCGCCGAGCGGGTTGACCCCGCGGTTGCCGAACAGGCCGAGCAGGAGCGTGCCGAGCATGCCGCCGACGAAGTGCACGGCGAGCACGTCGAGCGCGTCGTCGAGGCGCAGCAGGTACTTCAGTTTCAGCGCGAAGTGGCAGACCAGGCCGGCCAGCGCGCCGATCGCGACGGCCGAGGCCGCGTTGACGTACCCGGCGGTCGGGGTGACAGTGGCCAGGCCCGCGACCGCGCCGGAGACCGCGCCCACGACGGTGCTGTGTCCGTCGGTGACGCGCTCCAGCGCCAGCCAGACGAGCATCGCCGCGGCGGCGGCCAGGTGCGTGTTGAGGACGGCCTGCGCGGCCAGGCCGTTGGCCTGGAGGCCGTCGCCGCCGTTGAAGCCGAACCAGCCGAACCAGAGGATGCCGGCGCCGACGATGGTCAGCGGGATCGAGTTGGGTGGCGCGGCGGTGTGCGGCCAGTCCCGGCGCCGGCCGACGACGAGCAGGACGGCGAGGACGGCGGCGCCGGCGCTGGCGTGCACGACGAGCCCGCCGGCCCAGTCCTGGGTGCCGAACTTCGCCAGCCATCCGCCGGGATGCCAGAGCCAGTGCGCGATCGGCGCGTAGACCACCACCGACCAGACCGCGAGGAACAGCACCCAGCCGCCGAAACGCAGCCGGCCCGCGGTGGCGCCGGTGACGAGCGCCGGCGTGATCACCGCGAACATCATCTGGAACAGTACGAACGCCAGCGTCGGGATGGTGATCCGGCCGTCGACCACGTGCAGGTTGGGCGCGGGCGGCACCTTGA
Source organism: Micromonospora sp. HB375 (assembly GCF_017872985.1). Lineage (NCBI taxonomy): Bacteria > Bacillati > Actinomycetota > Actinomycetes > Micromonosporales > Micromonosporaceae > Micromonospora > Micromonospora sp. HB375. Next base: position 5,187,197 of record NZ_JAGGJO010000001.1, read on the forward strand.
GGTCGGCGAGCCCGAACAGTTCCAGGTTGCCGAACAGTCCGCTGCCGGCGTCGTCGCCGAAGGCGATGGTGTAGCCGACGAGCACCCAGGTCAGGCTGACCACGCCCAGCGCGATCATGTTCTGTTGCAGCATCGCCAGCACGTTGCGGGTGCGGACCATGCCGCCGTAGAACGCGGCGAGCCCCGGTGTCATGAACAGGACCAGGCCGGCGCAGACGAGCACCCAGGCGGTGTCACCCGCGTTCGGAGCGGACACGGTTTCCCTCCTTCTCTCGCAGGTGGACGGAGTCGCGGACGGTGTGCAGGAAGGTGTCCTTGACCCGTTCGTGGTTGGGCACCGGCGCGAAGTGCCGGTCCGGCAGCAGCAACAGCCAGGTGGCGATGTTGAACGGCCCGGTGAGCACCGGGATGCCGAGCGGGGTGAGCATGGTGGTCAGCGCCATCTGCACGAACAGCGTCAGCGCGATACCGAACAGCGTGTAGACGGTGACCAGTGCGCCGGGACGGTGCGCCACAGCGCCCACCACGATCGCGGTCAGCACCGCGTTGAAGGCGAACAGCCCCTTGTCCAGGGACGCGCCGTCGGCGCCGAACCAGAGCGCCAGCAGTGTCGCGCCGACGGCGCCGATCACCGCGAACAGCGCCGACCACCGGGAGTTGATCAGCAGGGCGATGAGGATGAGCAGGCCGGTGACCCAGCTCTCGATCAGGTAGACCTGGGACACGCCCTTGAAGAAGACCGGGATGAGGCCCCAGTCGAACGTGCCGCCGGTCAGGGATCCCTCACCGGGGAACTTCGGGGTCAGCTTGGTGAGCACCGTGAACCTGTCGAACTGGTACGCCGCCATCAGCAGGAACCAGGTCGTGAGTACGAACGGGAACGTGTAGGCGGTCAGGTTCCAGCGTTTGAACACGGCGTTGAGGGCGAGCGTGACCACCACCGTGCCGATCGCGCCGAGCACGAGGTAGAGCCACATCAGCGGGCGCTGGTCGAGGAACGTGGGCACCGCGAGGCCGGTCAGCAGCGGGCTGAAGCCGAACAGGCCCTTGCGCCAGCTGGACATGTCGACCCGCAGCGCCAGCGCGGTCGCGGTGCCCACGACCAGGCCGAGCACGCCGCCGCCGAACACCCGGGGCGTCCCGTTCTCGAACGCGCCCCAGGCCAGCGCGATCAGGATGAGCAGGCCGCTGAGCGGATTGTTCTGGAGCACCACCTGCGCGGCGCCGCGCAGGCTCGCGTCGACGAATCCGACCGCCGGGTTCCGGTCGGCCAGCCGGTGCCAGCCACCTCCGATGTCGGCCATGCCGCTGTTCTCCTCGCCTCAACGCCAGCTGAAGACCGGCGGGAAGGTGCAGCCGGTCACCTCTTCGCGGGCGGCAGTGCAGAACGCGCGTACCGCGGCGCGGACCGGTTCGGTCTCCTGCCCGAGCACCTTGAACACCAGGCCGGCGTCGTTGGGCAGTCGGCTGACGGCGGTGGCCAGCGGCGTCTGCTCGTCCCACACCGGCGTCGCGGTCCGCTCGAAGACCCGGGCCGCCCGGTCCGGGTCGGTGAGCAGCACGACGTTGCCGAAGACGTGGAAGCGGTCCATCATGCCGATCCGCGTCACCGGGAACCGGCCGGGAGTGATGACGAACTTCTCCACGAACAACGGGCGTCCGTCGGGCCGGTGCGCCCGCAGCGTGGTGGAGAACAGGTCGTACGCGAAGATCTCGCCGTCGCGGTAGTACTTGCGGCCGGGCTGGAGCACCTCGGCGTACAGCATTGTCGCGGTCTCCGGGAGCCGGACCACGGTGTCGGAGACGAACCGGCTGCGCCGGAACGGGATCACCGGCTCGGGCAGGAACTCCAGGTAGGCATCCTCGGCCAGGGTGAAGCTCTGGGTCTGGGTGCCGTAGTTGGCGTCCATCTCCTGGATCTTGGTGGCGGCCTGGGTGACCAGGTGCGCCTGCGCGCCCGGCCCCAGGTCGACGTCGATGCTCAGCCGGTCGCCCTGGAGCACGCCGCCCGAGGTGGTGAGGATCATGACGCAGGGCAGGCCCGGCATCTCCTCGTCCCAGTACAGCGCGCGCTGCACCAGCAGCGGCGACTGCCGGAAGACGTCGCGCAGGATGGTCCGGTCCTGGTCCTCGCGCCACTCGAACCCCAGCCGGAGGATGCCCACCTTGCCGTTCGCGGCGGCCGGCAGCTGCGCCGGCTGGTCCTGGTACGGCGCGAGTTCCCGGACGGAGTCCAGAGTGGTCATGCCAGCACTTCGGCGTCGAACAGCGCGTTGCGGCGGACCAGGTCCACCAGGTCGTCGATGCCCTCGCCGGTCTTGCAGTTGGTGAACACGAACGGCTTGCCGCCGCGCATCAGCTCGGCGTCGCGGGCCATCACGTCCAGGTCGGCGTCGACGTACGGGGCCAGGTCGGTCTTGTTGATCACGAGGATGTCGGACTTGGAGATGCCCGGACCGTTCTTGCGCGGGATCTTGTCGCCGGCCGCCACGTCGATCACGTAGATGAAGTAGTCGACGAGCGCGGGGCTGAACGTGAGCGTGAGGTTGTCCCCGCCGCTCTCGATGAGCACGACGTCGCTGTCCGGGAACCGCGCCTCCATGTCCTCCACCGCCGCGAGGTTCATGCTGGGGTCCTCGCGGACGGCGGTGTGCGGGCAGGCGCCGGTCTCCACGCCGACGATGCGCTCCTCCACCAGCACGCCGGTCAGGGCGCGGCGGACGTGCTTGGCGTCCTCGGTGGTGACCACGTCGTTGGTGATGACCAGGATGCGCAGGCCCTGCTCGACCAGGCGGGGCACGACGGCCTCGATGATGGCTGTCTTGCCGCTGCCCACCGGGCCGCCGACACCGATCCGACTCGCTGATTTCATCTGATGAAGCCCTTCAGGTGGGTGAGCGCTCAGCTCATGAACATGCGTACGTGTGCGTGCTGGTGCGCGCCGGCCAGCACGTCGAGGTGCGGCGCGAAGCTCTGCATGTCGTCCAGCCCGGCGGTGCGCACCTCCTCGTAGTCCTCGCCGACCCGCTCGTTCACCGCGAAGAGGATCGACTGGGTGTCGAGGTGGTCCACCCGCATCAGCCGGACCGCCGCGCCGAGCACCATGGAGGCCGCGCCGTACTGGTGGGCGGCGAACGCGTCCGCCTCGCCCACGCCGAGTTCGGCGAAGAGCACGCCGAGCGCGACCGGGTAGGTGACCGGGACGCCGCCGCCGCTCTCCGCGACGCGCTTGCGCAGCAGGGACTCCCCCACCACCCGTTCGGCGGCCTCGGCCAGCTTGCGCCCCATGCGGACGGTCATTGTCCGCGTCTCCTCGTTGATCTTGCGCAGGTGTACGGCCTCGTCGGCCGCCCGGATCCGGTCGAGGTCACCGGCACGCGCGGCGCGGTGCGCCACGAGCAGCGCCACCCCGTCACCGGTGGCGGCGGCACGGGTGACCGTCCGCACGAACTCCTGCAACGTGGTCCGGTCGTGCACCGCACCCTGCTCGACCGCCGTCTCCAGCCCGTTGGAGAAGGAGAACGCGCCGACCGGGAAGACCGAGTCGCCGAACTGGAGCAGCTTCAGGGCCTCGGTCACCGTGGACACCCCGGCCCCTCAGTTCAGGTCGGCGGGCAGGTGCGTGTGCGGGGTCGAGTCGGCCCCGCCGAACAGCCGCCGCGACTCGTGCGGGGCCAGGTACGCGATGATCTCGGTGCCGGGGATGAACTCGTGGGTGAGGCCGGTGAACGCGTGTGTCCGCATCACCGAGTCCATGACCTTGCGGTCCACAGTCAGCGGGACGTACATCTTGGTGCCCTTCACCACCGCCGGCCAGTGCTGGTTGCCGATCGCGTGGCCGAGTTCGACGGCGGAACGGATCACCATGTCCAGCGACTCGCCGTGCAGCGTGTCGAGGTGCACGACCATCACCTCGCCGAGCGCGATCCGGGCCACCACAGCGGTCGCCGTGGCGTCGTCCCAGGCCAGCACGTCGCCGTCGCGCAGCCGTACGCCGCGGGCCAGGGACAGCGCCAGCTCGGTGCCGAGGCTCGTGGTCCGGCGCAGCCGGCTCTTCTGGGCGTCCCACTGGTCGAGGACCAGGTCGTCGACCTTGGCCTCCCGGAGCCGCTCGGTCCAGGCCGGCTCGTTCACGTTGCCGAGTACCGTTTCGACGAGCATGTGTTCTCCTTTCACGCGACCCCGCCGCCGGCCCGGCCGGGGGCGGGTGCCACGCCGGGTCAGCTGAAGAAGTAGAGCTGGCTGAGGGGGAGGTTCTTGGCCGCCGGCACGGTCGCGTGCACGCCGTCCATCTTCACGGCGAAGGTCTCCGGGTCGACCTCGAGCTTCGGCGTACGGTCGTTGCGCACCATGTCGCGCTTGGTCAGGTTGCGGCAGCCGTAGACCGGCATGACCTGCCGTTGCAGGCCGAGCTGTTCGGCCACACCGGACTCGTGGGCGGCCCGGGACACGAACGTCACGCAGTTCTTGGCGAGCTGGGAGCCGGTGGCGCCGAACATGGGCCGGTAGTAGACCGGCTGCGGGGTGGGCAGCGAGGCGTTCGGGTCGCCCATGATCGACCAGGCGATCATGCCGCCCTTGAGCACCATCTTCGGCTTCGTGCCGAAGAACGCGGGCTCCCAGAGCACCAGGTCGGCGAGCTTGCCCGGGCTGACCGAGCCGATGACGTGCGAGACGCCCTGGGTGATCGCCGGGTTGATGGTCATCTTGGCGACGTAGCGCAGGACGCGGAAGTTGTCGTTGGCGTCGGAGTCCTCGGCCAGCTTGCCGCGGGCGTTCTTCATCTGCCCGGCGAGCTGGACGGTGCGCAGCCAGGTCTCCCCCACCCGGCCCATGGCCTGCGAGTCGCTCTGCATCATCGAGATGACGCCCTCGTCGAGGAGCACGTCCTCGGCGGCGATGGTCTCGGTGCGGATCCGGCTCTCCACGAAGGCGACGTCCGAGGGCACCTTCGGGTTGAAGTTGTGGCAGACCATGATCATGTCGTACAGCTCGGACTGGCTGTTGATGCCGTACGGCACTGTGGGCGTGGTCGACGCGGGCAGGACGTTCATCTGGCCGGCGACCTTGATGATGTCCGGCGCGTGCCCGCCGCCCGCGCCCTCGGTGTGGAACGTGTGGATGGTCCGGCCCTCGAAGGCGGCGATGCTGTCCTCGATGTAGCCGCTCTCGTTGAGCGTGTCGGTGTGGATGCTGATCTGGACGTCGTACTCGTCGGCGACGGCCAGGCAGGACCGGATCACCGCGGGCGGCGCGCCCCAGTCCTCGTGGATCTTGAAGCTGGGCACCCCGGCCATGATCTGCTCGACCAGGGGCGCCCGGCCGCTGCTGTTGCCCTTGCCCAGCAGGCCGATATTGATCGGCAGGTTCTCGAAGGCCCGCATCATGTTGTGGATGTTCCACGGGCCGGGCGTGATGGTGACGCCGTTGGTGCTGTCGCTGGGCCCGGTGCCGCCGCCCCAGAGGGTGGTGACGCCGTTGCTGAGCGCGGCGTACACCTGTTGCGGAGTGACCAGGTGGACGTGCGCGTCGATGCCGCCGGCGGTCAGGATCAGGTGCTCACCGGAGATCGCGTCGGTGCCCGGTCCGGTCACCAGGCCCGGGGTCACCCCGTCCATGATGTTGGGGTTGCCGGCCTTGCCGATCCCGGCGATCCTGCCGTCCTTGATCCCCACGTCCGCCTTGACCACGCCGAGCAGCGCGTCGACGATTGTCACGTTGGTGATCACCAGATCCACCACGCCCTCGGCGCTGGTGGCCTGGCTGGCACTGCCCATGCCGTCGCGCAGGGTCTTGCCACCGCCGTACATCACCTCGTCACCGAGGACCCGCAGGTCCTTCTCGATCTCGATGTAGAGGTCGGTGTCACCCAGCCGGATCTGGTCACCCGTGGTCGGGCCGTACATTCCGGCGTATTCCTGCCGTGAGATCTGACTCATGCGTTATCGCTCCAGCTCTGGCGCGTCTGAGAGTGGCGGGCTACTTGCCCTTGCCCTTGCCTTGGTCCTGACCCTTGCCCTGGTCCTGGTCCTGCGACGTGGTCTTGAAGCCGCGCGTCTGGGCCTGGTGGAGCGCCTCGGCCCGGTCCGGCCGGTACCCGGGGATCGGCCCGTCGCCGGTCCAGCCCTGGACCAGTCCGTTGAAGCCGTACACCCGCTGGGAGCCGCCGTACGGGATCAGTTGCACTGTCTTGCGGTCGCCGGGCTCGAACCGGATCGAGGTCGTGGCCGGGATGTTCAGCCGCTTGCCGAACGCCGCCGGGCGGTCGAACTCCAGGAACCGGTTGGCTTCGAAGAAGTGGAAGTGGGAGCCGACCTGGATGGGCCGGTCACCGGTGTTGTGCACGACCACCTCGGTCACCGGCCGCCCGGCGTTGAGTTCCAGAGGTTGGTCGCTGAGCTTGTAGCCGCCGATGGGCCGAAGGTGCTTGGAGTTCGGTCCCGGGTGTTGCTTCGCCATGTCGCCCCCGCTCTGCCGGAGACCGTGGCCTCCGGTCGCTGCTCTACTGGATGGGTGAGTGGACGGTGATCAGCCGTGACCCGTCGGTGAAGACCGCTTCGACCTGGAGCATCGGGATCATGTCCGCCACGCCGGGGATCACGTCGTCGGCCGTGAGCACGTGGCTGGCGTCGTTCATGACCTCCTCGACGGTCTTGCCCTCGCGCGCGCCCTCGAGCGCCGCGGCGCAGATCACCGCCACGGCCTCGGGGTGGTTGAGCTTGACCCCGCGCGCCTTGCGGGCGTTGGCGACCATCGCCAACGAGTGGATCGTCAGCTTGTCGAATTCCTTCGGCGTGAGATGCACTTCGCGATCCCTTCGTCCGCACGCTTTGTACGGTTTCAGCTATTCCGTCACGGTAAGAGCGGTTTAGTCGCGCCGCAGCCGTTCAGGGAGATTTCAGGAACCGGCGTGCGCCCGCCGCCGCCGGTCGTAGTCGGCGGCGATCAGCGCGAACACGCCCGAGCGACCGAGCGCGTCGAGCAGGCTCAGGAAGAACTGCGTGATCAGGTACCCGGCGCCCCAGCGGCCGGCCGCGCGTCCGGTCGCCGCATTGCGAAGCGCCCTAAACCCTACATATGCGACATATAGTAGGTTCGCCGCGGCGGCCCGACAGCGAAACTGCCGGGGCTGCTCCTGCACACGAACGGGGGACGGGTGAACCGGTCGGCGCCGTACGACCCCGCGGACTCCTACCGCGAGTTCCGGCGCCCGCTCGCGGCGCTGGTGCTCGCCGTCGTCACCGCCGGCGCGCTGGACTCCTTCGCGTTCCTGCGATACGGCGCGTTCGTCGCCAACCAGTCCGGAAACGCCATCTTCCTCGGCATGGGGCCCACCGGCGGGCACTCCACGTGGCCGGTCTCGGCGGCGTCGATCGTCGCGTTCGCCACCGCCGCCGGGCTGGTCAGCCTGCTCCGCGGCCGCACCGGGCCGACGTCGGCGCCGCTGGTGGACATCGCGGTCACCGAGGCCGCCATGATCGTCTGGGCGGCGCTCAACCTGGCGCTCGCGTACGGCCGGGACGGCACGGCGTCCCGGGTTCTGCTCGCCGCCGCCGGCGCGGCCGCCATGGGCAGCCTGACCACGCTGGCGAGCCGTACCGCGGGGATCGCCACGCCGATCACCTACCAGTCGGGCACCACGACCAAGACCGGTGAGCGGGCCGCCCGCTGGCTGCTCGGCCCCGCCGCCGGCCGGGCCCGGGCCCGGCGGGGCACCCTGCTCGGGCTGCTCGCCCTGGTCAGTTACAGCGTCGGTGGCGCGGTCGGCACGCTCGCCCAGCACCGGCCCCGCTGGGTGCCACTGTGGGGGACGCTCGCCCTGGCCGTGCTGATCCTGCTGCTCCGGCGGCATCCGCGGCCGGCGTCGCGTCGCGGCTGAGCGTCAGTCCGCCTGGGCGGCGAGTTCCCGGGCCCGGTCCCGGGCCGCCTCCAGCGCCGCCAGCATGGCCGCGCGTACGCCGTGGTTCTCCAGCTCGCGGACCGCGGAGATGGTGGTGCCGGCCGGCGAGGTGACCGCCTCGCGCAGCTTCACCGGGTGCTCGCCGGAGTCGCGCAGCATCACCGCCGAACCGATCGCGGTCTGCACGATCAGCTCGTGCGCCACCTGGCGCGGCAGGCCGAGCAGGATCCCCGCGTCGATCATCGCCTCGACCAGCAGGTAGAAGTAGGCGGGGCCGGAGCCGGAGAGCGCGGTGACCGCGTCCTGCTGCGACTCGGGCACCCGCACGGTCGAGCCGAGCGGGGAGAACATCTCCTCCGCCAGGGCCAGGTGCTCGCCGGTGGCGTACGCGCCCGCCGAGATGGCGCTCATCGCCTGGTCGACGAGCGCCGGGGTGTTGGTCATCACCCGGACCACAGGGGTGCCCTCTGGCAGCCGTCGGTTGAAGAACGCCGTCGGCAGGCCGGCGCAGAGCGAGATGACCAGCTTGTCCGCCGGCACCTTCGGGCCGATCTCGTCCAGCAGCGCGGCGGCGTCCTGCGGCTTGACCGACACCGCGAGCACCTCGGCCTCGGTCACCGCGGTGAGGTTGTCCACCACACGTACGCCGTAGCGGTCGGCCAGCTCCTTCGCCCGGGCCGGGCGGCGCGCGGTGGCGAGCAGCCGCTCCACCGGCCAGCCGGAGCGCAGCAGCCCGGACAGCATCAGCTCACCGATCTTGCCGGCGCCGATCACCGCGACCGTGTGCACCTCGCGTGCCATCAGCCGTACCCCTTCCCGGGTCACGTGGGCGTGGCGTGGCGGGCCGGATCACCGGCCCGCCACGCCGTGCGCCGTCGATCAGCTGCCGAAGAAGACCTCGGCCTCGGCGTACCGCTCCAGCGGCACGGTCTTCAGCTCGCGGGTGGCGTCGGCCAGCGGGACCCGGACGATGTCAGTGCTCTGCATCGCGACCATCTTGCCCCAGTCGCCCTCGTTCGCGGCGTCGATCGCGTGGAGGCCGAGCCGGGTGGCGAGCACCCGGTCGAACGCGGTCGGCGTGCCACCACGCTGGATGTGGCCGAGCACCACGGTGCGGGCCTCCTTGCCGGTCTTGGCCTCCAGCTGCTCGGCGAGCCACTGGCCGATGCCGCCCAGGCGGACGTGGCCGAACGCGTCCAGCTCCTGGTTGTGCAGCACCATCTGGCCGTCCAGCGGCTGGGCGCCCTCGGCGACCACGACGATCGGGGCGTACTGGTGCTGGAAGCGCTTCTCGACGTAGCCGGCGACCTGCTCGACGTCGAACTGCCGCTCCGGCAGCAGGATCACGTTGGCGCCACCGGCGAGGCCGGCGTGCAGCGCGATCCAGCCGGCGTGCCGGCCCATGACCTCGACCACGAGCGTGCGGTGGTGGCTCTCCGCGGTGGTGTGCAGCCGGTCGATCGCCTCCATCGCGATGTTCACCGCGGTGTCGAAGCCGAACGTGTAGTCGGTGGCGCCCAGGTCGTTGTCGATCGTCTTCGGCACGCCGATGACGTGGACGCCCAGCTCGTGCAGCTTGGTGGCGACGCCGAGCGTGTCCTCGCCGCCGATCGCGATCAGCGCGTCCACGCCCTGGGCGGCCAGGTTCTCCTTGATCCGCTCCACGCCGTTCTCGATCTTGAACGGGTTGGTGCGGGACGAGCCGAGGATGGTGCCGCCGCGGGGCAGGATGCCGCGCACCTCGGGGATGCCCAGCGGCTTGGTCAGGCCCTCGAGCGGGCCCTTCCAGCCGTCCCGGAAGCCCACGAACTCGTGACCGTAGGTGGCGACGCCCTTGCGGACCACCGCCCGAATCACCGCGTTGAGACCTGGGCAGTCGCCGCCGCCGGTGAGCACGCCGATACGCATGATCTGCTCATCCTCCTGGAGCATCAGGTGAAGCCCGGATAAGCCCCAGGATATGTGTCAGATCAGACCATCGGCGCCGTTGCCGGCCCGGGGCGGGCCGTCAGTGCGCACTGTAGTCGCCACAGGTGTACGCCGACACCGCACCCCGGGCCGTTCCGGACGACGGACGGCCCTACCCGTCAGTAGCTGACCTCGTGGTTCTCCCCCGCCTTCGGCGGCTTGCCGGTCACCGCCGCCCTGGCGAACCCGAGCAGGTTCACCACTGTGCTGCCGGGCGAGTCCCAGTACTCCGCCGAGCCGGCGTGCACCTTGATCAACGTGATCCCCGGCGTGTCCAGACCGTCCGGGAACCACACCTTGAGCAGCGGGTTCCACAGCTCCTTCGCCCGCTCGGGGTCCCACTCCTCGGTGGCGGTGCCGGCCACCGACACCCAGGCGTGGTGGCGCTGGTCGGAGAAACCGACGTTCACCTGGGGGTTGACCCGGATCTGCCGCACCTTCGCCGAGTCGGCGTATGCGAAGAACCACAGGTCCCCGTCGAACTCCGCCTCCTGCAGCCCCATCGGGCGGCTGACCAGACGACCGTCCACGCCGGTGGTGGTGAGCAGGCAGATCCGGGCGTCCCGGATCAGCTCGGTGACCCGGCGGCGGGCGTCCGCGGCGCTTGTCGGCTCATGGCTCATGGGGCACTCCTGTCTCGGATCGGCGTAGATGCCGCTCCCGTGCCCTGGGCGGAACCGGTCAAACCTCCCGCGCCGTCATCGCCCGCCACCGTGCCAGGTTGTGCCGGGCGTCGACGAGCGCGTCGTGCCGGTCCGCCTCGGCGTCCGGCAGCCGGGGACGCCCCCGGTCGTCCCAGAGCTGACGCAGCTCCTTGGTGAACCGGGGGATCTCCCGGGGCAGCGCCGGCATCGCGCCCCAGAGCTGGGCCAGCACGACGTGGTCGTACGCGGCGTACCAGGCCCACAGCTCCAGCTGCTCGCCCGGCCGGTCCCGCACCGGCTCCAGCAGGAAGTCGTGCAGGTCGTCACGGATGCGCGCGCGCGAGCGCCAGGCCCGGTCGGCCGGCGAGGGGAGCTTGTCCAGCACGTTGCGCCGCACCCAGGGCACCGCCCGGGAGTCGTCGAACTCGGTGGAGACCGCGTAGAACTCGCGGCCGTACTCGTCGACGACGCCGATCGACACCAGGTCGACGATCCGGCCGTCCTCGATGAATTCGCAGTCGTAGAAATAGCGGTAGACCATCGCCCTCATCCTCGCCCATCACCGCCGGGGACCGCCCGCCGGGGCGTCCGCCGAGGTCGGCGGCGTGCCGGACACGGCCGGGCCATGGTCACGGAAGTGTCTCCGGGGGTGTACAGCACGCGACGGGACCGTCATGATCTGATGTGTACCGCCGTCGGGCGCCGAACCGGTTGAGCTGCCTTCGTACCGGGACTGACAGCTTCACCCGGTGTGCGAGTCGTGACTTCTGACCGGGGAGGGGTTGAGCCGTGGAGTCTCGCCTGCCGGAGCCGGGTGACGCGCTCACGGGCGTGGAGATGTTCGCCGGGCTCGAGCCGGAGGTGCGGCAGCGGGTCATCGCCGCGGCCGTACCGCGCACCTACCGCAAGGGGCAGCTGCTCTTCGTCGAGAACGACCCCGGCGAGTCGCTGATCGTCCTGCGCCGCGGCGCGGTCGCGGTGTTCCGTACCGCGCCGACCGGCGAGCGCGCGGTGCTGTCGGTGATCCGACCCCCGGACGTGCTCGGCGAGGTGTCCCTGTTGGACGCCTCCACCCGGTCCGCCTCGGCCGAGGCGATCGAGGACTGCGCCGCGCTGGCGCTGTCCCGGCCCGCCTTCATGGAGCTGGTGCACTCCAACCCGCGCATCCTGGACGCGGTGATGCGCTCGCTCGGCCAGCTGATCCGCCGGCTCACCGAGCAGAACGCCGACCACGTCTTCCTCGACCTGCCCGGCCGAGTGGCCAAGACGCTGGTCCGGCTGGCCGGCGAGAGCCAGGCCCCGATGATCACCATCGAGCTGAACCAGAGCCAGCTCGCCGAGATGGCCGGCGGCTCGCGGCAGAGCGTCAACCAGGCCATCGGCTCGTTCGCCAGCCGGGGCTGGCTGCGTACCGAAGGGCGCCGCATCGTGGTCACCGACGTGGCCGCGCTGCGCCGCCGGGCCGGCATGAACGACCGCTGAGCGACGACGACGCGGGGGCCGGCGGTCGTCCCGCCGGCCCCCGCGTCGTCGTGGTCGGACCGTCAGTCCTTGTCGCTGTCGGCCGGGGGCGCGCTCGGGCCCGGGCCGATCTTCGAGGGGTCGGTCTTCTTCGGCGGGGTCGTCGTGGTGGTCGTGGTCTCGGTCGATCCGCTACCCGCGGGCTGCTCCACCATTCCTTTTTCCTCCAGTTCGGCGAGGGTTACGGCGTCCACGTCGACCGTGTCGCCGACGGCCCACACCGTCCCCCGTGGATCGGTCCATGAGGCGGACAGCCGGACGTGCACGGCAATCTCCCTGTCGACGGGACTTCCTGCTAGGGGAGACTAGACCCGGCCGAACAGCCGTGACGTCCCGCCGACCCGTCGGGTACCCGACTGCGGCGGCCGCGCGGGACACTGGGGACCTCACGCGTACGGAGCCGGACATCGACCTCACCTGTGGACACTGCGCCCGGACCGCCGGGCCGGACGACCGTTTCTGCGGCGGGTGCGGCCGTCCGCTGGCGGCGTCCTGCCCGGGCTGCGGGCACGCCAACGACACCGGCGCGAACTTCTGCACCAACTGCGGTCAGCCGCTGCGCGACCACGCGGTGGCGGTACAGGAGGACCGCCGGCAGGTCAGCGTGCTCTTCATCGACATCGTCGACTTCACCACGTACGCCGAGCGGGCCGATCCGGAGCAGGCACGCAGCCTGCAACAGGTCTACTTCGCCACGGTGCGCCGGCTGGTGCACCAGTACGGCGGCGTGGTGGAGAAGTACATCGGCGACGCCGTCATGGCGCTGTTCGGCGCGCCGGTGGCCACCGACAACGACGCGCTGCGCTGCGTACGCGCCGGGCTGGAGCTGCAGCGCAGCCTGGCCCGCCAGCCGGCCGGGCCGCACCCGCCGCTGGGTTTCCGGGTCGGCATCGCCACCGGCGAGGCCCTCGTCGACCTGGCCGCGGCGCGCGACGGCGGCCAGGCGTTCGTCACCGGCGACGTGGTGAACACCGCCAGCCGGTTGCAGGCGCTCGCCCCGGTCGGCGGCGTGGTGGTCGACGAGAGCACGTGGGCGGCCACCCGGCGCGAGATGGAGTACGCGGACCAGCCGCCGGTGACGTTGCGCGGCCGGTCCACGGTGAGCCGGATCTGGCTGGCCGTGCGGGCACGGCCCCGGCGCGACGGGCAGACCGCCGAGCTGACCCCGATGGTCGACCGGGACCACGAGCGGGGCCTGCTGGTCAGCGCGTTGCACCGCACGCTGACCGAGCGCACCTCGCAGTTGCTCACCGTCTTCGGCCCGGCCGGGGTGGGCAAGAGCCGGCTGCTGCGCGAGCTGGCCCGGCACGCCGCCAGCCTGCCCGGCGCCCGGGTCACCTGGCTGACCGGCCAGTGCCCGCCGTTCGGCGAGAACGTCACCTACGCCGCGCTCGCCGACATCGTCCGCAGCTGGGCCGGGCTGACCGGCGCCGACGACCCGGCCACCGTCCGGGACCGGCTGCGCGAGCGGCTGGGGCGCCTCGCCGAGCCGCACGCGGTACGGCTGGCCGAGGCGCTGGGCCCGCTCGTCGGCGTCTCCGGCGAACGGCTCACCTCGGCCGAGACCGAGGCGGCGTGGCGGCGCTTCCTGCTCGCCCTGGCCGCGACCGGCCCCACGGTGCTCGTCTTCGAGGACATGCACTGGGCCGACGAGGCGATGCTGTCCTTCGTCGAGCAGCTCGGCGCGGCGGCGCGCAACGTGCCGCTGCTCGTCGTCGCGACCGCCCGGCCGGAGCTGCGCGAGCGGCACCCGGCCTGGACCGGCACGATCAGCGGGGCGATGTCCATCTCGGTGCCGCCGATGCACGACGGGGACATCGACACGCTCTACTCGCTGCTGCTCGGCCAGGCCACGCTGCCGCAGGACGCGCGGGCGCCGCTGATCGAGTTCGCCGACGGCAACCCGCTCTACGCCCAGGAGTACGCGCGGATGCTGCTCGACGGCGGGCTCGCCGAGCGGACCGCCGGGCTCGCGCTCGTCGACCCGGCCGGGGTCGCCGGGATGCCGCGTACCGTGCAGGCGGTCATCGCCAACCGGCTGGACCTGCTCGACCCGGCCGACCGCGCGGTGCTCCAGGCCGCCTCGGTGGTGGGCGTGCAGTTCTGGGCGGCGCCGGTGGCGCTGGCGCTCGGCCGCCCGACGGAGTGGGTCGAGCGCGCGCTGCACCACCTCCAGCGCCGGGACCTGGTCTACGAGCTGCCCGTCTCGACCATGCCCGGCCAGGCCGAGTACCGGTTCCGGCACGTGCTGGTCCGGGACGTCTGCTACCAGCGGCTGCCCCGCGCCGAGCGGGTCGCCCGGCACCAGCGCACCGCCGACTGGCTGGAGCAGCTCGCCGACGGCCGGCAGCACGACCGGGCCGAGGTGCTGGCCAACCACAGGTGGGCGGCGCACGAGATCGCCCGTACCGTCGGGCTGGACCAGGCCCCGCACGCCGCCGCGACCCGGTCCGCGCTGCACCGGGCCGCCCGCCGGGCGTACGAGCTGCACGCGCTGGAGACCGCTGCCACGCTCGTGGAGCGCGCGCTGAGCGTGGAGTGCGGGCCGGACCCGGCGCTGGAGCTGTTCCAGGCCGAGCTGGCGTTCTACCGGGACCGCGACGGGTTCCTCGACGGCGGCGGGACCGCGCTGCTCACCACGCTGGCCGGCCGGCTGGCCGACGCCGGTGACCGGCCCGGCGCGGCGAAGGCGTGGCGGCTGCTGGCCACGGCGGCCTTCGCCCGGGCCGACCGCTCGGAGCTGATGCGCTGCCTGGATCAGGCGATCGGGCTGCACGCCACGCTGCCGGACAGCGAGGACAAGGTGGGCGTGCTGCTGGAGCTGGCCCGGGCGCACATGCTCGACGCGGAGACCGAGCCGGCGTGCGTGGCCGCGCGCAGCGCCGCCGAGCTGGCCGAGCGGCTGGGGCTGCCCGAGGCGCGGGCGAACGCGCGCATCACGCTCGCCGTGGTCCGCTACCAGGCCGGCGCCGAGGAGGCGTACGCGGAGCTGGCCGAGGTGACCGAGGAGTGCCGGTTGGAGCGGCTGACCAGCCGCCGCCGCGCGGTGCACAACCTGGCCTGGGTGCTGCAGGAGGAGGGCGACCTGACCGGCTCGGCCCGGCTGGTCGACGAGCAGCGGTCCCTGGACCTGGCCGGCGAGCACGCGCTGACGGTGAGCTTCAGCGACCAGTGGGCCCAGTCGTACTACAGCGGGGACTGGACGGCGGCGCTGCGGATGGCCGAGGGGTCGACGCGACGCCCGACCGACGAGTGGGACCTGCACATCGTGGCCGTGTCCGGCTGGATCCGGGCGCTCGGCGACGACCCGGCCGGCCCGGGCGCCGGCGAGGACCTGGTGGACCAGGCGCTCGTCGCGGCCCGGCGCAGCGGCTTCCAGCGCGTGCTGCGCTCCACGCTGGCGCACGCCGCGCTCTGCCGCGCCGTGCAGGGCCGCCGGGACGAGGCGATGGCGCTGCTCACCGAGCTGGACGAGGACTGGCGGCAGACCAAGATGATCCCGTTCGCCGAGTGGGTGCCGGCGGTCGGTCACGTCGCCGCGCTGCTCGGCGGCGACGCCGCGGAGCTGGTGCGCGACCTGCTGGCCCACGCGCCACGGGTGACCCGCTGGGCGCGGGCGGCCGGGGGGTCGGCCGAGGCGGCGCTGGCCCGGCGGGCCGGGGACGCCGCGCGGGCGGGCCGGCTGCTCACCACCGCCGCCGAGGGGTACGCGGAGATGACCGACGTGACCGACCAGATGATCGCGTCCGCGCTGGCGGTCGGGCCGTTGACCGAGGCGGACCCGCCGGCCGCGGCGGCGACGCTGGCCCGGGTACGCGCGTTCGCCGGCCGGCACGCCGCCGGTGGGCTGCTGCGGATCGCCGGGGCGGGCTGAAGGTCAGGCCGGTACCGGCTGGCGCGCCCCGGCGCCCTTGGCCTTCTGCGCGTACGTGTCGACGTACTCGCGGCCGGACAGCTCCATCAGCTCGTACATGATCTCGTCGGTGACGGCCCGTTCGACGAACCGGTCACCGGCCATCCCGGCGTAGCGGGAGAAGTCCAGCGGCGGCCCGAACCGGATCCGCACCCGGCCCAGGTTGGGGATGATCTGGCCGGTCGGCTGGATGGCGTCGGAGTTGAGCATGGCCATCGGGACCACCGGGGCGCCGCTCTCCAACGCCAGCCGCGCCACCCCGGTCTTGCCCCGGTAGAGCCGGCCGTCCGGCGACCGGGTGCCCTCCGGGTAGATGCCGGCGATGCCGCCGGCCCGCAGCACCGACAGCTGGGTGTCGAGGGCGGCACGGGCGGCCCGGCCGCCGGAGCGGTCGACCGGGATGGTGCCGGAGCCGACGAAGAACATCTTGGTGAGCCAGCCCTTGAGGCCCCTACCCGTGAAGTATTCGGCTTTGGCGATGAATGTGACTTTTCGCTTGACGATCAACGGAGTGAAGATCGAATCCGAGAAGGAGAGGTGGTTGCTGGCGAGGATCACCGGCCCGGTGTCCGGCACGTGCTCCAGTCCCTCGACCTGCGGGCGGAAGATCAGCCTCAGCAGCGGGCCGAGGATGATGTACTTCAGCAGCCAGTACAGCACCGGCGTCCTTCCCGTGTCGGTGGCGGCGGGCGGGTCGCCGCGTGGCCCCGGAGGCGCCGTCGGCGCCCGGAGGAGTCCGGGAAGAGGGTACGAACGACGAGCGGCACGCCACAACGCACTCCCGGAACCGGGTGCCGACGTGTCACGATTCAGGGCACGGGCAGGGATCGGCGAAGGGGGTGTCCGGTGTCAGGGGGCGGGCCCCGTCGGGGACGGCGGGACAACGGGCTCGACGCGGCCGAGTACGCGGTCGCGGGCGACGTCGATCCACGCGTCGGCGAGCACCTGCTCGACGTGCTCGCCGCCGGTGGCATCGCGGCCTACCTCCAGCCCTCGGCCGACCTGAACCCGGTGACCCGCACCACCACCGTGCCGGCCCGCCCGGTCGACCGGCTCTACGTCGACAGGTCGCACCTGACCACCGCCCGGGACTACCTCACCCAGCTCGCCGACGAGGGCGGCGGCGAGCAGCCGCGCGCCGACGAGCCGGACATCGAGGCCGAGTGGGCGAAGATCGTCGCCGGGTTCCACACCGCGCCGAGCGCCGGCAGCCACCCCTGGCCCGCGGCCGAGGACGTGGACGACCCGCCCCCGCCGGGCGCCGCCGCCGGCAGCCGCCCCGAGGAGCCGGCCGGGCCGACCGCCACCGACGTGCGCCGGCTGCCGTACGCGGCCGACATCTCCGGCGTCTCGCTGAGCCGGGACCGGCACGACGAGCCCTCGCTGCTGGACGGCCTGGACACGTTCGGCGCCAACCTGCCCGACGAGGCGTCGGACGAGGAGCACTACACCCCGCCCCCGCCGCCGCCGCTGCCCCGCTTCTCCAAGTACGCGGTGCTCGGCGTGGCCTGCATCGTGCTCGGCTTCCTGCTGTTCCTGTCCCCCACCGTGGTGTCGCTGGTCGACCCGTCGGTGGTGACGCTGCTCGGCTTCTCCGGCATCCTGGCCGGTTTCGTGATGCTGATCTGGCGGCTGCGTCCCGGCGACCGGGACGACCACGACCCGGACGACGGCGCGGTCGTCTGAGGTCGCGCCGTCCGGCTCTGCCCGGATGGCGGGACGCCGCTCGCCCCTGGGCCGGGACGTAACAAGCGTGTAACTTACAGTCAGTAGGAATAGGCTGAACGTCACGTCCCGCACCGGCTGTCCGGCTTGCGTCTCTTCCGGGTCGCCGGTCCCCTGCTGAGCGGAATGCCCGATGCGACAGAGCCCCCTGGTGGTGGTGGCCAACCGCCTCCCCATCGACGACAGTGTGGCGCCCGACGGCGCCTTCGAGTGGCGCCGCAGCCCCGGCGGCCTGGTGAGCGCCCTGCACCCGCTGCTGCGGCAGACGCCCGCCACCTGGGTCGGCTGGGCCGGCGGCACCGGTCCCGCCCCCGCGCTGCCGGACGTGGACGGCGTCCGGATGCACACCGTCCCGTTGAGCGCCGAGGACTTCCGCGACCACTACGAGGGCTTCGCCAACGCCACCCTCTGGCCGCTCTACCACGACGCCGTCGAGCAGCCGGAGTACCACCGCCGGTGGTGGGAGGCGTACCAGCGGGTCAACCAGCGCTTCGCCGAGGCCGCGGCCGAGACGGCCGAGCCCGGCGGCCTGGTCTGGGTGCAGGACTACCACCTCCAGCTGGTGCCCGGCCTGCTCCGCGACCTGCGACCGGACCTGCGGATCGGCTTCTTCCTGCACGTGCCGTTCCCGCCGCCGGAGCTGTTCATGCAGTTGCCGCGCCGCGCCGAGCTGCTGCGCGGCATGCTCGGCGCCGACCTGATCGGCTTCCAGCGGGCCCAGGCCGCGCACAACTTCGCCCAGCTCGCCACCAAGGTGCTCGGCCTGCCCGCCACCGACCGGCGGATCGGCGTCGACGGCCGGGTGGTGCGCATCGGCGCCTTCCCGGTCGCCATCGACACCGCCGAGATGTCCGCGCTCGCGGCCCGCCCGGAGGTCGCCGAGCGGGCCCGCCGCCTGCGGCAGGACCTGGGCCAGCCGGAGCAGGTGATCCTCAGCGTCGACCGGATGGACTACACGAAGGGCATCGAGCAGCGGCTCAAGGCGTACCGCGAGCTGCTCGCCAGCGGCGACATCAAGGTCCGCGACACCGTGCTGGTGCAGGTGGCGGTGCCCAGCCGCGACCGGGTGGCGCAGTACCAGATCCTGCGGGACCGGGTGGAGCACCAGGTCGGGCGGATCAACGGCGAGTTCGGCCGGGTCGGCGAGCCGGCGATCCACTACCTCTCCCAGCCGTTCGACCGGGCCGAGCTGGTCGCGCTCTACCGCGTCGCGGACGTGATGGCGGTGACGCCGCTGCGCGACGGGATGAACCTGGTCGCGAAGGAGTACGTGGCGGCCCGGGTCGACGGCACCGGCGCGCTGCTGCTCAGCGAGTTCGCCGGCGCCGCCTCCGAGCTGGAGCAGGCGTACCTGGTCAACCCGCACGACCTCGACGGCCTCAAGCAGGGGCTGCTGGCCGCGCTGCGGGCCGGCCCGGAGGACGTGTCGGCGCGGATGCGCGCGATGCGCGACCATCTGGCGCGCAACGACATCCACGCCTGGGCGGCGTCCTACCTGAGCGCGCTGGAGGAGAGCGGGTCGCTCGCCGGCCGCCGCGCCGCAACCCGCTGAGCCGGCGCCCCGGCGCTCACCCCGCCGCGGACGCCGGGTCCTTGTCCAGCCAGTCCAGGATCGCGTCGATCGGCTCCCGCCAGCGGGCGTCGAGCATCAGGTCATGCCCCATGCCGGGGAAGAGCAGCGGCGCGGAGGCGTACCGCTGGGCGGCCCGGATCAGCGCGGACGCCGGCACGACCCGGTCGTCCGGGCTGCCCAGCACCAGCACCGGTGGCCGGCCCACCGCCGGCTCCGGCCCCCGGCCGGTCAGCAGCTGCCACTGCGCCCGCCGCCCGGCCCGGCCCAGCCGGGCCAGGTGCCGCCGGGCGTCGGCGTCGGGCAGCTCCCGGCTGAACAGCTGCCGCCGGTGCAGCCGCAGCCCGGCGCCGAAGACCGCCGGCAGGGTCCCGGCCGGATTTCGCCGCAACGCCGTGCCGAACGTCGCCCAGCCGCCGAGCACCGGCGCCACCAGCACCGCGGCCCGCGCCGGGTAGCGGGCCAGCGCGTGCGCCACGACCCGGGCGCCGGCGCCGTGCCCCACCAGCACCGCCTGCCGCGGCAGGCTCGCCGCCACCTGCGTCACGTCATGGGTGTACGAGCGCAGCGTCGCCTCCGGCGCCGGCTCGCTGCCGCCGTGCCCGCGCAGGCTCAGCGCGTACGCCGGGAAGCCGCGACCGGCGGCGTGCCCCAGCCAGTGCTCGGCGAACGCCCACGCGCCGTGGCCGAAGCCGGGTACGAACAGCAGCGGCGGCTTCGCCTCCTCCCGCTCGGGTACGGCGGCGAGCACCTCCCGGCGGGCGGGCCGCTCCGGCCGGGCCCACTCCCAGGACCGGACGACCCGCACACGCTCAACCGTCATTTGACACCCTCCAGCTCGTGCAGCGCCCGCTGGAGCGCACGCAGGTAGTCGGCGTGCCCGACCTCGAACCAGTGCCGGGTGCTGTCCTTGACCTTGGCCGAGTACCGCTCGCCGAGGCCCGCGCGGACCTTGCGTTCGAACGCGGCGGCCCGCTCCGGCCGGGTGGCGCGCAGCGTGAGCAGCCGGGCGAACAGCACGCTCTGCCAGTGCGAGATGGGGAAGATGCCGGAGTCCGGCTGCACCAGGCCGACCACGGCGAGCGTGGGATACCCGGCGGTGAACGCGTTGAGCCACAGCCGGGGCCGCCCGGACCCGTCCTCGTCGCCGAGCACCTGTCCCTTGAGGAACTCGAAGCGCGGCAGATAGCCGGTGGCGAAGACGACCAGCTCCGGGTCGATGCGCCGGCCGTCGGTCAGCTCGACCGCACGGTCGTCGAACCGGGCCACGTCCGGCACCGGTGTGACCTCGCCGTGCCCGACGTAGTAGACGAGCTGGCTGTTGGCGATCGGGTGCGTCTCGTAGACGCGGTGGTCGGGCTCGGGCATGCCGAACCGGGTCAGGTCGCCGACGGTCAGCCGCAGCGTCCAGTGGTAGAGCCACTGCCGTACCCGCAGTGGCACCCGCAGCGCCAGCAGCGTGTCGTTGACCTGGTCGGCGGGGCGGCCGAGGACATACTTCGGGGCGTACCAGTAGCCGCGCCGGGTGGAGTGCCAGCAGTGCGACGCCTGCTGGGCCGCCTCGACCGCGATGTCGCAGCCGGTGTTGCCGGCGCCCACCACCAGCACCCGCTTGCCGCGCAGCTGCGCCGGGTCCTTGTAGGACGAGGCGTGCATGACCTCGCCCCGGAACTGCTCCAGCCCTTCGTAGCGGGGCAGCTTCGGCGACCAGTTGTGCCCGTTGGCGAGCACCACGGCGGCGTACCGGGAGGTGCGTTCGGGGCCGTAGCCGCCGGTGCTGCGCGTGGTCACGTCCCACCGGTCCCCCTCGACCGGCTCGACCCGGACCACCTCGGTGCCGAACCAGACGTGCTGGCGCAGGTCGAAGTGGTCGGCGTACCGCTCGAAGTAGGACAGCAGCTGGCTGTGGTGCGGGTAGTCCGGCCAGTCGTCCGGCATCGGGAAGTCGGGGAACTGGGTGAACGGCCGGGACGAGATCAGGTGCGTGCTGGCGTACACCGGGCTGCGGTCGTGCCGCCAGTTCCAGGTGCCGCCGACGCCTGTCTCCCGCTCGTAGCAGTCCACGCCGAAGCCGGCCTCGCGGAGGTTCTTGACGGCGGTCAGGCCGCTGGCGCCGGCGCCGATGACGCAGACCGTGTCACCCCGGTCGGAGACCGGGCGTTCGGCACGGCTCGATGCGACCGTGGAGTCCGGATCGGGGTGGCCGGGGTCGGTGGAGGAGGACACCGCGAAATCCTGCCGAGAATGCCAGCGGTTGTCCAGCCACCGATTTCGCCGCCGCCCACCCGCTCGACTCGCTTGACACAGCGTCACCGCCGACCCGGTCACCGAGCGTGAATGGACCGGCCGCGCCGGAGGCGTACCTCGTGCGCCCTTTGCTCTGCCGCCACGGACGCGGCACCGGCGGGAGCTGGCCTGACGCCTCTCGGCCGGCCGGCCGGGAGGCGGCCGCCGATCACGACGGGTAACTGATGCGCATGTGGCGGCAGAGCAAAGGCGGCGAAGCGGTTGTCCTGCCGGCCGCCGGGTCCGTGACCGTGCGTCACGGCCGGCGGTCCGCGGCCGTCAGGCGGTGGGCAGCAGCAGGTCCACCAGGACCGGGAAGTGGTCGCTGGCGCGACGGGTCAGCGGCGTGTCCACCACGTCGTAGTCGACCACTGTGATCCGGGGGTCGACGAACAGCGCGTCGATGCGGCGGCGCGGGTCGGCGCAGGAGAACGTGTGCCGGTCGGCCCGGTCGGCGGCCAGCGCCGCGTCGGTGAGCCCCTCGGCGACCGTCCGCCAGGCCGGCCCGTCCGGGCCCTCGTTGAGGTCCGCGCCGGCCACCACGGGCAGCGTGGACGCGGCCAGCTCCCGCTTGAACGCGGCCGCCTGCGCGGGCCGCTCGGCCGGGTCGGTGGACAGGTGCGAGCCGGCCAGCAGCACGTCGACGCCGCCGACCCGGCAGCGTGCGTACGCGGCGCCGCGCATGTGCCGCCCCGGCGTCAGCGGATAGCGCTGGCAGCTGGTGTCGGTGACCCGCACCCGCAGGCTGGTCAGCAGCACGTTGCCCAGCGACGGCAGGCCGCCGGCCGCCACCACCATGCCGAACGACTCGGCGAGCGCGGCGCACTTCTGCCGCCACCGGAACCGGCGCGGTCCCTCCTGGACGATCACCACGTCCGGGTCCGCGCCCCGGACCACCTCGGCCAGCGCGGCGGTGTCGTCCCGCTGGCCGTGGACGTTGTACGACAGCACCCGCAGCGGCACACCCGAGTCCGTCATGTCAGATCCGCCGGGCCAGGTCGGCGGCGCCGATCACACCTGCGGTGTTGCCCAGCTCGGCCGGGCGCACCTCGGCGACGGGCAGGCGGCTGCGCTGGGCCAGCGCCTCGGCGAACGACCGGCGGGTCGGGCCGAGCAGCAGGTCACCGGCGTCGATCACGCCGCCGCCCACCACCAGCACCTGCGGGTCGAGGATCTGCGCCATGTCCGCGAGGCTGGTGCCGAGCCAGCGGCCGACCTGGGCGAACGCCTCGGTGGAGACCGGGTCGCCGCCCTTGGCCGCGGCGGTCACCATCGGGCCGGTGATCGACTCGGCCTCGCCGTCGGCCAGCTCCAGCAGCGCGGTGGCCCGGTGCGGCTCCTGCCGGGCGGCGGCGCGGGCGAAGCGGACCAGGGCGCTGCCGCTGGCGTACTGCTCGATGCAGCCCAGCCGGCCGCAGCCGCACTGGTGGCCGTCCGGCACGGTGAGCATGTGCCCCAGCTCCGCGGCGATGCCGTTGGCGCCGCGGACCAGGCCGCCGCCGAGCACGATGCCGCCGCCGACGCCGGTGCCGATGGTGAACATGACCATCGAGTCGTCGGCGTCGCGGGCCGCGCCGTAGCGGAACTCCGCCCAGGCGGCCACGTTCCCGTCGTTCTCCACGATCACCGGCAGGCCGGTGGCGTCCCCGACGTACGTGCGCAGCGGCTCGTCCCGCCAGGCCAGGTTCGGGGCGAACAGCACGGTGGAGCGGGAGGCGTCGATCCAGCCGGCGGCGCCGATGCCGACCGCCTCGACGGCGTGCCCGGCGGCCAGTTCGGTGACCACCTCGATGATGACGTCGCGGGTCTTGGCCACGTCGTCGGCGGGGGTGTCCCGTCGCGTCTGCACGAGTACCGTGCCGGCGTCGTCCACGACACCGCCGGCCACCTTCGTGCCACCGACGTCGACTCCGATGGTCAGCGTCACCGCTGCCACTCCCCTCTGCTGTGCTGCCCGGGGACCGGCCGAACCAGCCGTACGGTCCCGGGATGTCCGGTGGTCAGGCCCCGTCGCCTGGTGCGTCCGCGCCCACCTCTCCGGACGCCCGCGAGGCGGGCACCACGGGACGGCCGGCCGGTGGCCGGCTCGTCGCCGGCTCCGGCGGCCCGGCGGCGTCGGCGGCGGCACCCGAATCGGCCGCGCCCTCCCCCCGGGTGGCGGCGGACCACACGTCCTGCTCGGGTGCCGGCTGAGAATCATGCCCGGTACGGGTCGCCTCGCGCCACACGTGGTCCCCGGATCCGTCCGCCGCGGCGGTGCCGTCGTCGGCGGTTCGCTCCGGCTCGGCGGGGGTGAACGCGCGCAGCAGGCTCGCCACGCCGGCCGCCAGGTCCCCGGCGCCGGTGGCGAGCCGCTCGGCGAATTCCGGACTCGGGTCGCGCAACGCGGCGATACCGCGACAGACGGGGCAGACACAGCATTCCGGCGAGCCGGTGGCGAAACCGGCGGGCGCGGGCGTCTCCGGAGCGGGCCCGGCGCCGGGCGGGGTGTGACCGAGGACACCGGAGAGGATCCCACCGAGCGGACCCCAGGCGCCGGAGCCGGGCGCGGCGGCGGCCATCTTCGCGCCGGCGAGCAGGGTGGCGACGAGGCGCTCGGCCTCTTCCCGGGCCGAACCCGGATCAGTGGTGCCCATGGTTCGGCTCCTCCAGCGTGACTACCGGGACGGTCGGGTCAGTGCGCCGCACCGGGTGCTTCTACCCGGCGCTTGAGCTGCTTCAACGCCGTATCCATGATCATTTTCTCGGCCTTGCGGCGGAACATGCCGAGCATCGCCACGGACAGCTCCACCTCCAGCGTGTAGGTCACCGTGGTCGTCCCGTCCGGGTTGCCCACCAGGTCGTACGACCCGCGCTGGGACCGCTGCATCTTCGACGGGGCGACCAGGCGCCACTCGATCCGGGAGATGTCCTCGGCGTACTCGTAGGCCAGCACGTACTCGTCGGCCAGCACGCCCGCGTCGAGGGTGAACCGGACCTGGCTGGCATAGCCGTCCTCGTACTCCTCGATCACCTCGGCCTCGCGTACCGCCTCGGTCCACTCGGGGTAACTGGGGAAGTCGCAGATGACGGCCGCCACCCGATCCGGTGACGCGCCGATGATGATCGACTGGGTGGAGGAGTCCGCCATGGGGGGAGGCTACCCGGCCGCGTCCCGCCCGGCGCCGCTCCACCCGCCGACGGGCCTCCCACCAGCCGGTCGGCCAACCTCCCTGGCCGACCCCCCGGGGTGTGCGGGTAGGTTTCGACAGAGCCGACCAGGCCGGCCCCCGCCGGTAGAGCACGAGGGAGTGCAGGTGCGCGAGTTCTCCGTCCCGCCGATCGTCACCGTCGGCGACGCGGCCAACCTGACCGACCCGGTCTGGGAAAACGCCGAGGTCGCCCCGGACACCGTGCAGTTCGTCCGTCCCGGCGCGGGGACGGCGCGCGAGGAGGTGACCTGCCGGCAGTTCCGCGACGAGGTGGTCGCGGTGGCCCGGGGCCTGATCGCGGCGGGCGTCTCCCCCGGCGACCGGGTCGGCCTGATGAGCCGCACCCGCTACGAGTGGACCCTGTTCGACTACGCGATCTGGGCCGCCGGCGCGGTCACCGTGCCGATCTACGAGACCTCCAGCGCCGAGCAGGCCGCCTGGATCCTCGGCGACTCCGGCGCCGTCGCCGTGGTGGTGGAGAGCACCGCGCACGCCACCCTGGTCGCCGGCGTCCGGGACCGGCTGCCCGAGCTGCGCGAGGTCTGGCAGATCGAGCTGGGCGCGGTGGACGACCTGGTCACCGCCGGCGAGGCGGTGGACCCGGCCGAGGTCGAGACGCGCCGCTCCATGCTCAAGGCCGGCGACGTCGCCACGATCATCTACACCAGCGGCACCACCGGCCGGCCGAAGGGCTGCGTGCTGACCCACCGCAACATCTACACCGACATCGCCAACGCGGTGCCGGTGCTGCCGAACCTGTTCCGCCCGGGCGCCTCGACGCTGCTGTTCCTGCCGCTCGCGCACGCCTTCGCCCGGCTCATCCAGGTCGGCGTGGTGCACGCCCGGGCCACCATGGCGCACTGCGCGGACACCAAGAACCTGGTCGCCGAGCTGCAGGACGTCAAGCCGACGTTCGTGCTCTCCGTACCCCGGGTCTTCGAGAAGGTCTACAACGGCGCGCGGCAGAAGGCCGAGTCCGAGGGGAAGGGCAAGATCTTCGACCGGGCGGAGAAGGTCGCCATCGCCTGGAGCGAGGCGCAGGAGCTGCCCGGCGGTCCCGGCCTGGGCCTGCGCGCGCAGCACGCCCTCTTCGACAAGCTGGTCTACCGCAAGCTGCGGGCGGCGATGGGCGGCCGGTGCCGCGACGCCATCTCCGGCGGCGCGCCGCTGGGCGCGCGCCTCGGGCACTTCTTCCGCGGCATCGGGGTGACCATCTGCGAGGGGTACGGCCTGACCGAGACCTCCCCGGCCGCCGCCGCGAACCTGCCCACCGGCACCCGGATCGGCACCGTCGGCCGCCCGCTGCCCGGCGTCACCATCCGGATCGAGGACGACGGCGAGGTCCTCATCGCCGGCGACATCGTCTTCCAGGGCTACTGGCACAACGAGGCGGCCACCGCCGAGGCGATCAGCGCCGACGGCTGGTTCCGCACCGGCGACCTCGGGCACCTCGACGAGGACGGCTACCTGAGCATCACCGGCCGCAAGAAGGAGATCATCGTGACCGCCGGCGGCAAGAACGTCGCCCCGGCGGTGCTGGAGGACCAGGTACGGGCGCACCCGCTGATCAGCCAGTGCGTGGTGGTCGGCGACCGGCAGCCGTTCATCGCCGCGCTCGTCACCATCGACGAGGAGGCGCTGCCGAAGTGGCTCGCCGCGCAGGGCCGCCCGGAGACCACGAGCATCGCCGAGCTGCGCGAGGACGCGACGCTGCGCGCCGAGGTGCAGGGCGCGATCGACCAGGCCAACCAGGCGGTCTCCAAGGCCGAGGCGATCAAGGTGTTCCGGATCCTGCCGCAGGACTTCACCGAGACCACCGGTGAGCTGACCCCGTCGCTGAAGGTCAAGCGGCAGGTCGTGCACAAGACGTACGCCTCGGAGATCGCGGAGATCTACCAACGCTGACTACGATCCGTCACGTGCCCGCCTCCACATCCGGCCAGCCGCAGACGCAGCCCCTCGCGGTCGCGGCCCGCGCGGTCCTCCTCGCGCTGGTCGCCGCCCTGACCCTGTTCGCCACCCGCGACGCCGCCCAGCTCTGGTGGATCGCCCTGCTGGGCGTCGCGGGGCTGCCCGCCGTGCTCGCCCCACAGCACCGGCTGCTCACCCCGATCAGCAGGTTCGCCGAGGTGGTGGTGCTCGGGCTGGCCGCCAGCCAGGTCGCCGCCGACACCCACCTCACCGGTGTCACCGGCGGGGTGGGCGCCTCGGCGGTGCTGCCGTACCTCGCGGTGCCGGTCACCGTGACCGCGCTGAGCCGCCGGTTCCGCGAGGGCGCCGCGCTGCTCGCGGTGGCGGCGGCGACGCTCGTGGCGAGCGCCGCGTTCACCCGGGTCGACGGCGGCGCGCAGCTCGGTCAGGTGGGCTACCTGGCGGTCTGCGCCCAGTGGCTGA
This sequence comes from Micromonospora sp. HB375, assembly GCF_017872985.1. NCBI lineage: Bacteria > Bacillati > Actinomycetota > Actinomycetes > Micromonosporales > Micromonosporaceae > Micromonospora > Micromonospora sp. HB375. Next base: position 5,214,309 of record NZ_JAGGJO010000001.1, read on the forward strand.
TCCTGGCCGGTCTCGGCCTCTACACCGCCGGCACGCTCCAGCGCGTGATGCGGGTCCGCGGCGAGGGCAAACCCCAGCCGTACGCCGAGGCGACCCGGCTGCTCACCCAGCTGCGTACGGTCGCCCGCCAGCTGCCCGGCGCCACGCTGGACCCGGGCGGCATCTCCGAGCACCTGCTGGAGGAGCTGCGGGTGGTGGCGAAGACCGACCGGGGCGCGGTGCTCTCCGCCAGCGGCGGCGGCCGGCTGGTGGTGCTGGCCCAGATCGGCGCGGACCGGGTCGACTGGGAGACCACGCTCGACGCCGACTCGGCCATCGCCGACGCCTGGGCCAGCCAGCAGCCGACCGTCTCGTCCCGGTCGCAGGCCCGGTCCCGGCACTCCGGCGAGGTCTCCGCGCTGATCGTGCCGCTGGTGGCGGGCGTACGCACGGTCGGCCTGGTGGTGATCGAGGCGGACACCGCCGCCGCGTACCCGCCGCCGGTGGTGTCCCGGGTGACGGCGCTGACCGGCCCGGCGGCGCTGCGGCTGGAGGCGGCGCTGCTCTTCGACGAGGTGCGCTCGCTGGCGACCAACGAGGAGCGGCAGCGGCTGGCCCGGGAGATCCACGACGGGGTCGCCCAGGAACTGGTCATGGTCGGGTACGGCATCGACAACGCCCTGGCCACCGTGCACGAGGACGCCGACGAGACCGCCGACTCGCTGCGCACGCTGCGCCAGGAGGTGACCCGGGTGATCACCGAGCTGCGGCTGAGCCTGTTCGAGCTGCGCAGCGAGGTGGACCGGCACGGTGGCCTGGCCGCCGCCATCGCCGAGTACGCCCGCACCGTCGGCGCCTCCGGCGGCCTGCGGGTGCACCTGTCACTCGACGAGTCCACCGCCCGGCTGCCGGCCGCGACCGAGGCCGAGTTGCTGCGCATCGCGCAGGAGGCGGTGACGAACGCCCGTAAGCACGCCGGCGCGTCGAATCTGTGGGTCACGTGCGAGGTGGATCCCCCGTACACCCGAATCGAAGTGTCGGATGACGGTCACGGCATCGGTGACCAGCGCCCGGACGGGCACTATGGCCTTGCGATCATGGCCGAGAGGGCGGAACGTATCCGAGGCCGGTTGGAGATCAGGCCACGTCGACCCAGTGGGACGACAGTGGCCGTGGTGCTCGGCTCGTCGCCCCGGCGCGATAAGGTGCGCGGCAGCGCCGCAGCAGCAGAAGGGGAGTAACCCGAGGATGACCAGCAGTCCGACACCGGCCACCCGTACCAAGGTTCTCCTAGTCGACGACCACGACCTCATCCGTAAGGGTCTTCGTCACGCGTTCGAGCGTGACCGCCAGTTCGAGGTCGTGGGCGAGGCCGCCACCGCCGCGGAGGGCGTGCGCCAGGCCGGCGCGCTCCAGCCCGACGTGGTGATCATGGACCTTCGCCTGCCCGACGGCAGCGGCCTGGAGGCCACCCGCGCCCTGCGCAAGTCCAGCGCGTCGATGGGCATCGTCGTGCTGACCATGTACGCCGGCGACGACCAGCTCTTCGGCGCCCTGGAAGCCGGCGCGAGCGCGTTCGTGCCGAAGACCGCGCCGGCCGACGAGGTGGTCGCCGCCGCCCGGCACGCCGCCTCCTCCCCCAGCGCGTTCACCGCCGCCGACCTGGCCGAGGCGATGAAGCGCCGGCTGGCCCCGTCCGGCCCGCAGCTGTCCCCCCGTGAGGGCCAGGTGCTGCGGCTGCTCGCCGACGGCATGAGCGTGGCGGGCATCGCCAAGCAGCTGTTCGTCAGCGAGTCGACCGCCAAGACCCACATCTCCAAGCTCTACGAGAAGCTGGGCGCCGCCAACCGGGCCCAGGCGCTGATGACCGCGCTGCGGCTGGGCCTGCTCGAGGCACCGGACGCGCCCAAGTTCTGAGGCACACCGCCGGAAGAGGCCCCGTCCACCGCGGACGCGGGCCTCTCCGGCGTCGTGGGTGCGGCTGACCGCGTACGGTGAACGGCCGGACGCATAGCGACGACGGTCTTTGCACCACGACGGCGGAGGGGCAGAATACCCGGGTGATCCGCGCGGCGGTGACCACCGCGCGCCGTCGACACCCGAGGGGCAGGACATGCAGCGGCCGGACTGGGCACCCGAGACGATCGACATCGAACGCCCCAGCGTCGCCCGCATGTACGACTACTACCTCGGCGGCTCGCACAACTTCGCCGCCGACCGGGCGGCCGCCCGCGCGATGGTGGAGGCGGTGCCGGAGGCGCCACTGATGGCCCAGGCCAACCGCGCGTTCCTGCGCCGGGCCGTGCAGTACCTCGCCCAGGCCGGCGTCCGCCAGTTCCTCGACATCGGCTCCGGCATCCCCACCGTCGGCAACGTGCACGAGATCGCCCAGCGGATCGACGGGCAGTCGCGCGTCGTCTACGTCGACGTGGACCCGGTGGCGGTGGCGCACAGCCAGGAGATCCTGGCCGGCAACGAGCACGCCACCGTACTCCAGGAGGACCTGCGCCGCCCGGAGGCGATCCTGACCCATCCGGAGGTCACCCGGCTGCTGGACTTCAGCCGTCCGGTCGCGGTGATGATCGTGGCGGTGCTGCACTTCATCCCGGACAGCGACCGCCCCGAGGAGATCCTGCGGACGCTGCGCGGAGCACTGGCGCCCGGCAGCCACCTGGTGCTCTCCCAGGCCAGCGAGGAGGGCCGCGACGGCACCGGCGAGCGGGCCGAGGCGGAGCGGGTCTACCGGCGCACCGACAGCCAGCTCTGGATCCGCAGCCGGGCCGAGCTGACCGCGCTGTTCGACGGCTTCGAACTGGTCGACCCGGGTGTGGTGTGGGTGCCGCAGTGGCGGCCGGACTCCCCCGACCAGGCCGAGAACGCCGAGCGGGCCGTGTTCATGGGCGGGGTCGGGCGGCTCGGTGGGTGACGACGCGGCCCGCAGCAGGCCCGGCGTGTTCGCCCGGGCCTGGGCCAAGGCGGTGTCCGGCACCAGCTACCTGCCGATGACCCAGTCGCAGCTGGAGGAGATGCTGCAACGGCTCACCGAACGGCTGGCCCAGGCGCTGCGTGCCGAGCCGTTCGACCTGCGGATCGGCCAGCAGGTCGGCGCGGAGCTGGTGCAGGCGCACATCGCCTCCGCCGAAGGGCTGGGCCGCACCGTCGAGGTGATCCAGCTGCGCCTGGTCCGCGACCTCGACCTGGTCGTCGACGACGTCGAGGACCGGATGGCCCGGCTGCTCGCCACCGTCGCCACCGGGTACGCCCGCGCGCTGCGCGACCGCACGCTCGACGAGCAGGAGTCCATCCGCCGGGCCGCCATGATGGCCCGTGCGCAGGCGGAACGGGCGCTGCGCGACAGCGAGGCCCGGTTCCGGCACCAGGCCACCCACGACCCGCTCACCGGCCTGCCCAACCGCACGCTGTTCACCGAGCGGCTGGCCGCCGCGATCAACCGGGGCGCCGACCGGGTCGGCGTCTGCTTCCTGGACCTGGACCGGTTCAAGGTCGTCAACGACTCCCTCGGCCACCAGGTCGGCGACTCGTTGCTGGTCGCGGTGGCGCAGCGGCTGCACGAGGCGCTCGGCGAGCATCTGGTGGCCCGGCTCGGCGGCGACGAGTTCGTGATCCTGATCGAGCGCACGACCGGCACCGACGACGCGGTGCAGGTCGCCGAGGCGGCGCTGGCCGCGGTACGCGAGCCGGCGCTGGTCGACGGCCACGAGCTGACCGTCTCGGCGAGCATCGGCATCGTGGAGCGCCCGGTCGCGGGCACCTCCCCGATGGAGCTGATGCGCGCGGCCGACAGCACGCTGCACTGGGCCAAGGCCGCGGGCGGGGCCCGCTGGTCGCTGTTCGACGCCGACCGCAACCGCCGCGACCTGGCCCGGTACGCGCTGTCCGCGGCCATCCCCGCCGCCCTGGACCGGGGCGAGTTCTACCTCGACTACCAGCCGCTGACGTCCCTGCGCGACGGGCGGGTCCTCGGCATGGAGGCGCTGGTCCGCTGGCGTCACCCCGAGCTGGGCGTGCTGCGGCCGGACAGCTTCATCCCGCTGGCCGAGGAGACCGGGCTGATCGTCCCGCTCGGCAGCTGGGTGCTGGCCGAGGCGTGCCGCGAGGCGGGCACCTGGTCGGCGGTCGACGGCGACGCGCCGTTCGTCAGCGTCAACCTCGCCGTACGCCAGTTGCACCGGGCCGACCTGGTGCCCGAGGTACGCGGCGTGCTCGGCCGCACCGGCCTGCCGCCGCGCCGGCTGCAACTGGAGATCACCGAGAGCACCATGATGAGCACCGTGGTCGAGCCGGTGCGGGCGCTGCGGGTGCTCGGTGACCTGGGGGTCCGGGTCGCCATCGACGACTTCGGCACCGGCTACTGCAACCTCGCGTACCTGCGGGACCTGCCGGTCGACGAGCTGAAGGTGGCCGGTGAGTTCGTCACCGGCCTGCGCGCGCCGGACAGCGGCACCGACGAGCGGATCCTCGCCTCGCTCGTGTCGCTGGCGCACGCGCTGGACCTGACCGTCACCGCCGAGGGCGTGGAGACGGCCGACCAGGCGGACCGGCTGCGCGCGATCGGCTGCGACGCCGGGCAGGGCTGGCACTTCGGCCGCCCCGGCCCGGCGGCGCCGCACCTGGGCCGGGTGCCCGTGCACGTCGAAGCCGTCTCCTGAGGCGGCTCGGCGGTCGTGCCGGAGCCGCTTGCGGGCCGGGGGCGGCGGTCAGCCGGCCAGCAGCGCGGCCATCCGCTGCGCCTGCGTCTCCCAGCGCCACTCCCGTTCCACCCAGGCCCGGCCGGCGGCGCCGAACTGCCGGGCCAGGTCCCGGTCGGCGAGCAGCGTGGCCACCCGGTCGGCGAGCTGGGCCACGTCCCGGCCGCCGACCACGTACCCGGTCTCGCCGTCGCGGACCGCGTCCGGCGCGCCCCCGGAGTCGCCGGCCACCACCGGCAGCCCGGTGGCGCCCGCCTCCAGGTAGACGATCCCGAGGCCCTCCACGTCCAGGCCCCGGTTACGGGTGCGGCAGGGCATCGCGTACACGTCACCGGCCGCGTAGTGGGCGGGCAGGTCGGCCGACGGCACCGAACCGGTGAACACCACGTCGCGTTCCAGCCCGCTCTGCCGGGCCAGCTTCTCCAGCGTCGAGCGGTACGGTCCGCCGCCGACCACCAGCAGCGCGGCGCCGGGCACCCGGCGGCGGATCTCCGGCAGCGCGCGGATCAGCATGTCCTGGCCCTTGCGGGGCACCAGCCGCGACACGCACACCACCACCGGCCGGTCGGCCAGCCCGAGCCGTTCGCGGACCTTCGTGCCCTCGACGTCCGGGTGGTAGGTCTCCACGTCCACGCCGGGCGCGAGCCGCCGCAGCTCGGTCAGCCCGTCCAGCACGCGCGCCAGCCGCGTCCGGGTGTACTCGCCGAGGTAGGTGGTCACGTCCACGCCCCGGCCGATCCGGCGCAGGGCCGAGCGGGCGCCGGGCAGCGCTGCCCATCCGACCTCGTGTCCGTGGGTCAGCGCCACGGCCCGGCGGATCCCGGACCGCCGCCGCAGGCCCGCCGCGAGCAGCCCCAGCGGGGCCGCCGCGCCGAACCAGACCGTGTCGCAGTCGTACGCGCGGGCCAGCCGCGCCGCCCGCCGCGCGATCAGCGGCGTGGGCAGCAGCACCCGGGTACGTTCCCGCACCACCTCGAACGGCTGGTCGGCGTCGAACTTCTCCGCCCCGCGCCAGCTCGACGCGTAGACCACCACCGATCCCGGCTGCTGTCGCACCGCGAGGTTGTGCACGAAGGACTGGATGCCACCGGGGCGCGGTGGGAAGTCGTTGGTGATCAGCAAGGTGCGGCTCATCGGCCGGACTCCCTGGCGTAGGCGCGGGCGGCGGCCATCCGCTCCACGGTGGACGGGTGGGTCGCCGACCAGAGGTGCTCCCAGCGCGGCGGGTCGGGGTCGGCCAGGTTCACCCCCGCCAGCCGGCGCTGCATCGCCTCGAACGTCGCCGGGTCGCCGGTGAGCGCCAGCGCGTGGGCGTCGGCGCGGGCCTCGATCCGGCGGGAGACCAGCGCCTGCACCGGCGTGGTGAGCAGCCCGGCGACCGTGACCAGCGCGATCAGCAGCGGGAACGCCCGCGGCTGGGCGATCGAGTCGACGCCGGCGAGCCGCAGCAGCGGCGTCCAGGAGCCGATCAGGTAGAGCGCCACCACCGCGGCGGCGGCGCCGAGCGCGCCGAGCAGCGTGCCGGTCCACACGTCCCGGTCCTTGGCGTGGCCCAGCTCGTGGGCGACCACGCTCGTCACCTCGGCCGGCTCCGCCTCGCGCAGCAGCGTGTCGTAGACCACCACCCGCCGCGTCGGGCCGAGCCCGGAGACGTACGCGTTCACCGCCCGGGTGCGCCGCGACGCGTCGGCGACGAGCACGTCGCGCACCGGTACGCCGTCCTGGGCCGCCATCGCGGTCAGCTCGCTGCGCAGCGGGCCCGGCTCCATCGGGGTGAACCGGTTGAACACCGGCTCGACGAGCACCGGCAGCACGAACGACAGCACCACCACCAGCGCCGCCGCGCCGGCCGCGCCGAACGCCCACCACCAGCGCGGGGCCAGGCGGACCACGGTGTAGAAGCCGAGCAGCACCAGCGCGCCGATCACGGCGCTGACCGCGTACGACTTGAGCAGGTCGACCGCCCAGCCGCCCCAGCTCTGGGTGCTCAGCCCGTAGCGGACCAGCACGGTGCGCCGCCAGGCCGCGAACGGCAGGGTGAGCAGGTCGGCGAGGAACATGACGGCCAGCCCGCCGAGCACCGCCTGCGCGATCCAGTGCCCGCCGAAGGGCCGGCCCGCCAGTTCGACCAGGCGCCCGCCCAGCGGGGTCAGGCCGAGCAGCAACGCCACCACCAGCCCGACCGCCAGCGCCGACCAGGCCGCCGGGCGCAGCGCGCCGTGAAACGCGCGGCCCCGGGTCACCTGTTCGGCCGGAAGGTCACGCAGCGCCGCGAGCTGGTCGGCTCGCGGCGCGGGCGGCCGGCTCCACGGCACCAGAAGCGCCACCGCCACGAGCAGCGCCACCGCCAGGCCGGCCAGGGTCAGCAGGGCCCACGCGCGCGGGGTCACCGCTCCACCCCGCCGTCGTGCCCGGTCCGCGTCATCCCGCCCCCTCCCGCCGTGACCGCTCATCCTATTGCCCGGCCGCGCAAGCGAGACCGCCGTGCCCGCCCCGCGGCCCCGCCCCGCCCCCGCGCGGCCCCAGCCCGCCCCGCGCGCCGATCTTGGAGTTGTGGCGGCTGACAAACGTGGCTACTCGGACATCCTGGGCACCACAACTCCAAGATCGACGGCCCTTGCCGGGGCGGGGACGAGAAGGAGCGTCAGATGTGGCTGGGATCCAGACTCGGGGGATCGAGGAGCAGCGCATGCCAGGGTGGGCCGACGCGGCAGACGGCGGCCCGGGCCCGATCGACATGCGGTGGACGGGGTGATCCCGGCGGCCGGCCTGAGCACCCCGGGGCAGCATTCCTTCAGCGGCAGGCGGAAGCCGGCGGGCGGCGGGCGGCGAGCGGCGAGCGGCGAGCGGCGAGCGGCGAGCGGCGGGCAGCGTCAGGCGACCCGGCGGCGACGGCCGGGGCGGCGGGGCATCGGCGCCAGCGCCTCGGCGGGCGCGGGTGGTGGTAGCACCTCGACCTCGAACCCGGCCCGCGCGAACACCTCGATCGCCCGGTGCTCGGCCGGGCCGAGGTCGGCCGGGTCGGAGTCGAGCAGTGCGGTCACCAGGCAGCCGGAGCAGCCGGCGCCACGGTTGCCGCAGGTGTCGCAGTCGATCAGCATCAACGCCTCCTGACGGGTCGCCGGTGGCGCTCGGGGAAGGGACCACCACCGTCGGTCACCAGAACGCTAACGCCCCGGTACGACAGAACCGGACAACGAGGCAGCACCCGCCGCGAACCCCAACCAGTACGCCGAAGTGGCGCGATCAGCACGCGCCCGACCCCACCACTCCCCCGATCTGGAGTCGATCAAGGGGGGAGAGAGAAGGCTCAGGAGCGGGCCAGGCGCCGCAGCAGCGAGTCGGCGCCCAGCGGGTACGCGCCGTGCCGGCGTACCCCGTCGGCGACCTCGCGGTCGGAGGAGACCACGACCACCGGCCGCCCGGCCGGCTCGGCGCGGACCAGCCGACGGATCAGCTCGTCCGCGGTCTCGCCCTTACGGGAGAACAGCACCCGCACGCCACGCGGCGCCGGGGGCAGGCCGTGAATCCGCTCGGCGCCGTCGAAGACCACTGTGACCTCGTCCCCGGTCTGCGCGGCGATCCCGCCCAGCCCGGTGATCAGCCGTTTGCGCTGCTGCTCCAGCGACATCTCGCCGAAGCCCCGCTTCGTCACGTTGTAACCGTCCACCACCAGGTGTGCCCGGGGCAGCGCGAGCAACTGGTCGAGGCGGGCCGGGTCGTCGGTGTCGCGGGCCCGCGTCGACGGGCCGGCCTGCGCGGCGCCCGGCTGCTCGGCGAACGCGTCGGCGACGAAGTCGGCCGGAAGCTTGTCCACCGGGTCGAGCGCCAGCTCGCGGCGCAGCCCGACCGCGGCCTGGCCGATCGTCTCCAGCAGCAGCCACAGCCGGGCGTCGTCGACCGACCGGGCCTCCTTGGCGCTGGCCCGGGCCACGCCGGCGGCGGCCTCCGCCTCGGCCAGCCGGGCCCGGGCGCGGCGCAGCTCGGCGTCCGCGTCGGCCGCCGCGCGGGCCGCCCGGCCCCGCTCGGTGGCGAGCAGTTCGGTGGCCTTGCGCTCGCGGGCCTGGGTCTCCCGCAGGGTACGGGCGAGCTGGCGCGCCTCCTCGCGGAGCTGACCGAGTTCCTCGCGGACCCGGGCCAGCTCGTCGCGCAGCTTCTCCGCCTCGACCCGGGCCACCGCCCGGTCGTGCTCGGCGCGCGCGGCCCGCTGCTCGGCCTCGCGGACCAGTTCGGCCACCACAGCGCTGTCGGCCTCGGCGCGTACCGCCTCGCCGCTGGCCTCGATCAGTTCCCGCCAGCCCCGGGGCCGGGCCAGGTAGGCCAGGGCGGCCACCTCGACCGGGTCGGCCGCGGCCGGGGCGGTGCCCTCCACCACTGCCGCGCCGAGGTCGCCGGCGTCGGCGAGCACCCGGGCGGTGACCCGCTGCCGGAACAGCGGGTCGGCGGTGAGCTGGGCGGCGATCGCGGGCGCGCCGAGCCGGGCGCGGCGGTTCGGGGCGAACTTGGCGACCCGCCGCAGCGGCACCGGCACCTCGTCGGCGGGCAGGCCGGGCAGCACGGCCGCGGTGAGCGTCACGATCCGCTGCCGGACCGGTTCGGGCAGGGTGGGCTCGGGCTCGACCGGGGTCGGCGCGTCCTCACCGGCGCCGGGCACGCCGAGGACCGGCTCCTCCGCGGAGGAGTGGTCGTCGTGCGGCTCGGTGAGGGGCATGAGGCAAGTCTCCCACCCCGAACGGGCCCACCGCCCGGTGAGTGAGCCGATCTCTCATCGTACCCCCGTGGTATCTCCTGGGGCCGCAGTGACGCAAGTGTCGGACCGTGCCGCTAGCGTCCCGCGGGTGACACGAGCGGAGTACGTCCAGGAGTCGCTGGCCGGCCTGGACACTGCGGCGGGCAGCGGCGTGGACCCGGCGCTGCCGCTCTACGCGACCACCTTCGTGGTGGTCGACCTGGAGACCACGGGCGGCGCGCCCGACGGCGGCGGGATCACCGAGATCGGCGCGGTGAAGGTGCGCGGCGGCGAGGAGCTGGGCGTGCTCGCCACGCTGGTCAACCCGGGCGTGCCGATCCCGCCGTTCATCACCGTGCTCACCGGCATCACGCAGGCCATGCTGCTGCCCGCCCCGCCGATCGAGCAGGTGCTGCCGAGCTTCCTGGAGTTCGTCGGCGACGCCGTGCTGGTCGCCCACAACGCGCCGTACGACGTGGGGTTCCTCAAGGCGGCCTGCGTGAAGCACGGCTACCGCTGGCCCAACCCGCGGGTGCTGGACACGGCCGCGCTGGCCCGGCGGGTGCTGACCCGCGACGAGGTGCCCAACCGCAAGCTGGGCACGCTCGCCGCCTACTTCCGCACCGCGACCCAGCCCACCCACCGGGCGCTGGACGACGCCAAGGCCACCGTCGACGTGCTGCACGGGCTGATCGGCCGGCTCGGCGGGCACCGCGTCGACACGGTCGGCGAGGCGATCGAGTTCGCCCGCGCGGTCACACCCACCCAGCGCCGCAAGCGGCACCTCGCCGACGGGCTGCCGAAGGTGCCGGGCGTCTACATCTTCCGGGCCGCCGACGACCGGCCGCTCTACGTCGGCACGTCCGGCGACATCGCCACCCGGGTGCGCAGCTACTTCACCGCCGCGGAGAAGCGGGCCCGGATCTCCGAGATGCTCGCCGCCGCCGAGCGGGTGGAGGCGGTGGAGTGCGCCCACTCGCTGGAGGCGGAGGTCCGCGAGCTGCGGCTGATCGCGGCGCACGCGCCGCCGTACAACCGCAGGTCGAAGTATCCGGAGCGCCAGGTGTGGCTGAAGCTCACCGACGAGGCGTACCCCCGGTTGTCGATCGTGCGCGACATCGCGCCGACCGACACGGCCTACCTGGGGCCGTTCCGGTCCCGGCAGGCGGCGGAGCTGGCCGCCGCCGGCTTCCACGACGCGGTGCCGCTGCGGCAGTGCACGCACCGGCTGTCCCGGCGCACCACCATGCCGGCCTGCGCGCTGGCCGAGCTGGGTCGCTGCCCGGCGCCCTGCGAGCACCGGATCACCCCCGAGGAGTACGACGACCGGGCGGCGACGCCGTTCCGCACCGCCACCAGCGACGATCCCGGCGTGGTGGTGGACGCGCTGCTCGCCCGCATCGAGGTGCTGTCGGCCGCCCAGCGCTACGAGGAGGCGGCTGTGGTGCGCGGGCGGCTGGTCGCGGTGCTGCGCGCGGCGGTCCGGATGCAGCGGCTGGCCGCGCTGACCGGCATCGCCGAGCTGGCCGCCGCCCGGCCGGCGGCCCGGGGCGGCTGGGAGCTGGCGCTGGTGCGGCACGGGCGGCTGGCGGGGGCCGGGGTGTCCCCGCCGGGTGTCCATCCGCGACCGACGATCGACGCGATCCGGGCCACCGCCGAGACGGTGCTGCCCGGGCACGGGCCGGTGCCGGCCGCGACCGCCGAGGAGACCGAACGGATCCTGTCCTGGTTGGAGCGACCGGAGACCCGCCTGGTCGAGGCGAGCGCCGGATGGGCCTCGCCGGTGGCCGGCGCGGGGCGTTTCCGCGACCTCCTGACGAAGGCGGAGAGCGGCGGAACCCACAAAGTCTCGACCGAACGCTCATGACCAACTGACCGATCGGACTACCTCGACTCCCTTAGTCTGTTAAAGGAGTGCAGACCTGCCCGATTCGCGGGCTCTGCTCCCGGTCGCCGGTTCCCGGCGGCCGAGGGCCGGGGTGAGGAGGTGTCCCAGGTGGACGTCGACGCCGGACACGGCGCCGCCCTGGGTGGCGCGCTTCCAGCCCAGGGCGAACTGCCACTCACCCGCCGCCTGCGTTCCCTGCTCACCTGGCCGACCTCCGACGGCGACCCGGTCACCGCGCTGGTCCGGGCCCATCGCGGCATCCACGCGAGCGCCGACGCCTCGGTGTTGCGCCGCGCCTACACGATCGCCGAGAACATGCACCGCGGCCAGTTCCGCAAGAGCGGCGAGCCGTACATCACCCATCCGCTGGCGGTGGCGCAGATCTGCGCCGACCTCGGCATGGACACCATCACGCTGGTCGCCGCGCTGCTGCACGACACGGTGGAGGACACCCGCTACACGCTCCAGGCGCTCCAGGAGGACTTCGGCCGCGAGGTCGCCCACCTGGTCGACGGCGTGACGAAGTTCGACAAGGCGTTCTACGGCAAGGCCGCCGAGGCGGAGACCGTCCGCAAGATGATCGTGGCGGCCGGCAAGGACGTCCGGGTGCTGGTGATCAAGCTGGCCGACCGGCTGCACAACATGCGTACGCTCGGCGTCCGCTCGGCCGCGTCCCGGGAGCGGATCGCCCGCAAGACCCAGGAGGTGCTGGTCCCGCTCTGCGACCGGCTCGGCATCCAGACGCTCAAACGCGAGCTGGACGACGTGGTCCTGCTGCACCTGCGGCCGGAGGAGCATGCGCGGCTCGCCCGCTTCGTGCACGACCGGCCCGGCTGGGACGCCTACCTCGCCGACGTGGTGGCCCGCACCCGGGTGGCGCTGCGCCGCAACCGGGTCGACGCCGACGTCTCCCCCCGCCCCCGCCACCTCTACTCGATCTGGAAGGACACCGTCGCCGGCGGTCACACGGCCCCGTACGACCTGCCGCGTATCGCGATCGTGGTGGACGGTCCGGCGACCGACTGTTACGCCGCGCTGGGCGCCGTGCACGGGCTCTGGCGGCCGGTGCCGGGCCGCTTCAAGGACTTCATCGCCTCCCCGAAGAACAACCTCTACCGCTCCCTGCACACGAGCGTCTGCGGCCCGCAGGACCGCACCGTCGAGGTGCTGATCCGCACCACCGAGATGCATCGCTCCGCGGAGTACGGCGTAGCCGCCCACTACCGCTTCCCCCGCGCCGCGGGCCGGGCCGTCGACCGGGCGGACGAGCTGGCCTGGCTGCGCCGGGTGCTCGACTGGGAGCAGGAGACCGTCGACCCGACCCAGTTCATGGAGTCGCTGCGCTGCGACCTGTCGGAGGCGCAGATCCAGGTCGTCGCCGACGGGCGGCAGGTGGTGCTGCCGGCCGGGGCCACGCCGGTCGACCTCGCGTACGAGCTGGGCACCGAGCGCGGCGACCACTGCCTGGCGGCCCGGATCAACGGCCGGCTCGCCCCGCTCTCCTCCGAACTGGAGGAGGGCGACGTGGTGGAGATCTACACCGAGCGCGACGCGGAGAGCGGCTTCGAGGCCGACGTGGCCCCGCGCGGCCCGCGCCGGGAGTGGCTGGGCTTCGTCAAGTCGCCGCACGCCCAGATGCAGATCAACCGCTGGTTCGCCGAGCACACCGAGCCGGGCATCTCGATCGCCGACAAGGTACGCCTCGGCCGGGCCTCCATCGGGCTGGCGCTGCGCAAGCACAACCGGGGTCTGGCCAGCGACCTGCCGCTGCTGCGGCTGTCCGAGGAACTGGGCTACCCCGACCTGGAGACGATGCTGGTAGCGGTCTTCGACCGCACCGTCGAGCCGGACACCGTGGTCCAGCAGTTGATCGATCTGGTCGACCACAGGCAGTAGACGAAGCCGGTCCGCGCCGGGACCACTAGCCTGGACGGCATGATCCCCCGCGCGCGTGCCACCGGACGGGCCCTCGGCTACCAGATCTTCTACCGGCTTCCGGTCCCGCTGCGGCGGCGGCTGGTGCGGCTGGCCGTGCCGAAGTACGTCGTCGGCGCGGTCACGCTGGTCAAGGACGCGGAGGCCACCGGCGCGGGCCGGATCCTGCTGCTGCGCCAGCCGCCCGGCTACAGCTGGACGCTGCCCGCCGGGCTGCTGCAACGCGGCGAGGCCCCGGTGGTCGGCGCCGCCCGGGAGCTGTACGAGGAATCAGGTGTCCGCCTGTCCCCCGACGCGCTGCGCCCGGCGGTGCCGAACGCGGTGGTGCACGCCAAGGGCTGGGTGGACGTGGTCTTCGAGGCGGAGGTGCCGGCGTCGACCACCGAGCTGAAGGTGGACGGGGCCGAGGTCTTCGAGGCCGCCTTCCATCCGCTGGACGACCTGCCCCGGCTCAGCCGCGCCACCGCGAACCTGCTGGGCTACTACGGCATCGGCCCGCGCGCCGGCGAGCGCCCACCGGCCGCGTGAGCACCCCGTACGCGGGCGCTCCGGCGCCGGGGGGCGAGGTGTGCGCGGTGGTGCTGGCCGCCGGTGAGGGCACCCGGCTGCGCCCGCTCACCGAGCGGGTGCCGAAGGCGCTCTGCCCGGTCGGCAACGTCCCGCTGCTGGACCGGGCGCTGGCCCGGCTGGCCGGGCTCGGCCTGGCCGGTCCGGAACGGGTCGCGGTGAACGCCTGCTACCTGGGTGACCAGGTGGTCGCGCGGGTCGGCGACCGGGCCCACCTGTCGGTCGAGCCGGACGCCCCGCTGGGCACCGCCGGAGGCGTCGGCCGGCTGCGAGACTGGATCGCCGGCCGGGGCGTGCTGGTGGGCAACGCCGACGCGTACCTGGCCGATCCGGCGGCCCCGCCCGGGCCGGACATCGCCGCGCTGCTGGACGGCTGGGACGGGCACGGCGTACGCCTGCTCGGCCGGCCCGCCGACGACCCGGACGCCCCCGGGACGTTCGACGGCCACGAGTTCGTGGGTTTCTCGCTGCTGCCCTGGCGGCTGGTCCGCGACCTGCCGGCCACGTTCGGCGACCTGGTCCGGGCGGTGTGGCGGCCCGCGGAGGCGGCCGGCGCGCTCACCGTGGTGCCCTACCGGGGCACGTTCTACGACACCGGCACCCCGGCCGACTACCTGGACGCCAACCTGCACGCCGCCGGCCCGGACGGGCTGGTGGACCCGGCGGCGACGGTGACCGGCCGGGTCACCGGCTCGGTGGTGGGCGCGGGCGCGCGGGTGGACGGCGACGTGGACCGGTCCGTGGTGTGGCCGGGCGCGACCGTCGCGGCCGGGGAGAGCCTCCACCGGGTGATCCGGGCCGGGGACGACCTGACCGTCCCGGCGGCGCGGTGAGGGCCGCGGGATCTAGCATGGGCCTCGTCGCCGACGAACGGAGAACCGTCCCGTGATCACCGCGATCGTGCTGATCGACTGCGCCACCGACTCCATCCCCGAGGTGGCCGAGACCCTGGCCAACCTGCCCGGCGTCAGCGAGGTCTACTCGGTGGCCGGGCACGTCGACCTGATCGCCATGGTCCGCGTCCGGGAGTTCGAGCAGATCGCGCAGGTCATCGCCGGCAGCATCTCGAAGGTGCCGGGCGTGCTGAACACCGAGTCGCACATCGCGTTCCGCGCGTACTCCCAGCACGACCTGGAGGCGGCGTTCGCGATCGGGCTCGCGAGCGCCGACTGACACGAGCCGGTGGCCGGCCCGCCCCGTGGGCGGACCGGCCACCGTCGACCGTGCGGTACGTCAGCTCTGGCTGGGCACCGGGGTCTCCGTGGTGCCCGGAGCGGGCTCCTCGGTCTCGGTGCCGCCCGGAGCCGGCGACTCGGTGCCACCCGGCGAGGTGGTGCCGCCCGGGCTGGGCGTGCCGCTGGCACTGGTCTGCGGAACCGGGACACCCAGCGTCTGGGCCAGGGCCACCAGCGCGTCGTAGTGCGCCTGCAGGACCGGCAGCGCGTCCTGCGCGATCTGCACCACCGACTGCTCCGAGCCCTGCGAGATCTCGGTCTGGGTGGCCTGGATGGCCTGGACGTGGCCGGCGAGCTGCGCGGTCACCCAGGCCTTGTCGAACTCGGCCCCGTTGAGGTTGTTCAGCTTGTCGAGGACCTTCTGCTGGTCGGCGGTCGGGTCGGCCGGCAGCTGCACGTTGAGCTGCTGGGCGGTCGACTGCACCGTCTGGTCCAGCTGGGTGTGGTCCGTGACGAACATCTTGCCCAGGTCCTTGACCTGCTGGTTCTGACCCTTCTGCTGGGCCAGGTTACCGGCGGTGATCTCGAACAGGTTGACCTGGTGCACCGCCTGCAGGTACTGCGTGTCCTGCGTCGACGGCTGCGCCGCGGCCTGTGCCGCGGCGGCGGGCGCCAGCCCCACGACCACCAGCGCGGCCATCAGGCCCAGGCGTTTGATTCCCAGCATCTTTCCTCCCCCATGAGACGTCGGACCGCACGGATACCCGGCTGACCGGGGTTATTCCTGCGATTCCACCCGTCCGTGTCGGGGGGCGGCGGGGACCGGTGCACCGCACGTCGGGCGCCGGGCGGGCACAACCGGACGACAGGTACGTAAAGCGGCAGTGGCGCCCGCCGGATGATCCGGCGGGCGCCACTGTCAGTCGTACCGGGAAGGTCAGCGACGGCTCTCGCCGCTGCCGATCTCCTCCCGCTCCGGCCGGTCCTCGACCGGCGGGTGCCCCGGCGAGACCGGCGCCTCGGCCGGCTTCTCGATCGGGTAGAAGAAGCCCCGGATCGCCGGGCCGAGGGCGCCGAGCCGGTTCATCTTCTTCGGCACCACCCAGCCGACGTAGTCCAGCGCCGGCGGGTGACCGTCGTGCCCCTCGGCCGAGGTGAGCGGCTGGTGGACCTCGACGAACCGGCCGTCGGGCAGCCGCTTGATGATGCCGGTCTCCACACCGTGGGCCAGCACCTCCCGGTCGTGCTGCTGCAGACCCAGGCAGATCCGGTACGTGATGTAGTACGCGATCGGCGGCAGGATCAGCAGGCCGATCCGGCCCGCCCAGGTCATCGCGTTCAGGCTGATGTGGAACTTGTCGGCGATGACGTCGTTGGCGCCGGAGAGCGTCAGCACGATGTAGAAGGCCAGCGCCATGGCGCCCACGGCGGTCCGGGCCGGAACGTCCCGGGGCCGCTGGAGCAGGTTGTGGTGCTTGTAGTCCTTGAGGCGGCGCGCCTCCAGGAACGGGTACATCGTCGACAGGCCCACCAGGATTCCGGGTAGGACCACCGTCGGCCAGAACAGCGGTGGGATGACGTACCCGTTGCCGATCGGGATGTGGATCTCCCAGCCCGGCATGAGCCGGGTCGAGCCGTCGAGGAACATGACGTACCAGTCGGGCTGGCTGGCCGCCGAGACCACCCACGCCTCGTACGGGCCGAACAGCCAGATCGGGTTGATCTGGAACAGGCCGCCCATCAGCGCGATCACGCCGAAGACGACCATGAAGAAGCCGCCCTGCTTGAGCGCGTAGCGCGGGAACATCCGCTCGCCGACCACGTTGGAGTTGGTCCGGCCGGGGCCGGGCCACTGGGTGTGCTTCTGCTTGAACACCAGGCCGAGGTGCACGCTGATCAGCGCCACCAGCAGACCCGGGACGAGCAGCACGTGGGCGATGAAGAAGCGGCTGATGATGATGGTGCCGGGGAACTCCCCGCCGAAGATCGACGAGCTGACCCAGGAACCGATCACCGGGATCGACAGGATGATCGCGGAGGCGATGCGCAGACCGGTGCCGGACAGGCCGTCGTCCGGCAGCGAGTAGCCGGTGAAGCCGGCCAGGAAGCCGACCCAGAACAGCAGCGAACCGATGATCCAGTTGGTCTCACGCGGCTTGCGGAACGCGCCGGTGAAGAACACCCGCAGCATGTGCACCACGATCGCGGCCATGAACAGCAGGGCCGCCCAGTGGTGCATCTGCCGCATGATCAGGCCACCCCGGACATCGAACGAGATGTCCAGGCTGGAGGCGTACGCGGCCGACATCGGGGTGCCCCGCAGCGGCGCGTAGCTGCCGTTGTAGATGACCTCGGTCATCGTCGGCTCGAAGAAGAACGTCAGGAAGACGCCGGTCAGCAGCAGGACGATGAACGAGAACAGCGCGATCTCGCCCAGCAGGAACGACCAGTGGTCGGGGAAGACCTTGTTCAGCAGCTTGCGCAGGGGCGTGGCCACCTGGAAGCGGTCGTCCACCGCCCGCGCGCTCTTGGCCGGCAGCGCGGCGGCATCAAACTTTCGGCGCTTCATGGCCGCTCCCAGAAGTCGGGACCGATGGTCTCGGTGTAGTCGGACTTCGCCACGAAGAAGCCCTCCTCGTCCACCTCGATCGGCAGCTGCGGCAGCGGCCGGTTCGCCGGGCCGAAGATCGGCTTGGCGTTGTCGGTGATGAGGAACTGGGACTGGTGGCAGGGGCAGAGCAGGCGGTTGGTCTGCTGCTCGTAGAGGCTGGCCGGGCAGCCGGCGTGCGTACAGATCTTGGAGTACGCGACGTAGTTGCCCCACATGTAGTCGCCGTGGCCCTTGCGCTCGTTCGCGGCGCGCGACTTCTGCGCGTCGTCCTCCCGCAGGTGGATGAGCAGGGTGGGCGAGTCGGCGTGCTTGTTGCTGACGCCGCCGTCGATGCCCGGGAACACGGTGAGCTGGCCGCCGACGCTGACGTCGGCCGGGCGGATCGGACGGCCGTCCTCACGGATCAGCCGGATCTTCTTGCCGCCCTCGCCCGGCTGGAAGCCGGTGGTGAACATCTGGTTGTTCTTGTGCGGCTGCTCGATCAGGCCACCGATCAGCGGCGCGGCGGCCACCGCGCCCACCGGCGCCAGGCCGGCGAGCAGCGAGATGCCCAGCAGCGGCCGGCGGCGTACGCCCATCTCGTCGGCGAGGTAGAGCATCGTCTCACCGGTGATCTTGCGACCCTCCGGGTCGTCGACCTGGTCGTGCCGGTCCTGGATCGACACCTCCTTGGGCAGCAGCTTCTTGCCCCAGGTCAGGATGCCGAAACCGATGCCCAGCAGCGCCAGGCCCAGCGTCACGCCGAGCAGCGGCGTGTAGAGCTTGTCGCCGCCGCGACCCGGCTCCCACTGCCACGGCCACCAGATGTAGACCACCAGGAAGGCGGTCGCGAAGACGCCGGTCAGCAGGAACATCAGGGCGACGGTACGGGTCAGCCGGCGCTCGGCCTTGCTGCCCGGGACCACCTGCGGCTCGTAGTGGACGATCTCGATGTCGTCCCGCCGGGCGCCCTCCTGAACGACCTCGAACCGGGAGAGCCGGGGGTCGTTCACGTCGAGCGGCTCCGGGCCCCGCTGGGCCTGGTGCTCGGTGTGGGTGCTCATGCCGTCACCTCGCTACGGGTGACGCCGGGGGTCGGCGCCACAGCACTGGAACCATTGATCCGTCCGGTCACGACTTGCCCGCAATCCACAGGCTCGCGAAGACCAGCGCGACGATGCCGACCAGGAAGATCGCGATGCCCTCGGTCGACGGGCCGTACCGGCCCAGGTTGAACCCGCCCGGGTCGCCGTCGTTCTTCAGCGTGTCCTGGATGTAGGCGATGATGTCCGCCTTCTCCTGCGGCGTGATCTGGTTGTCACCGAACACCGGCATGTTCTGCGGACCGCTCAGCATCGCGGCGTAGATCTGCCGGTCGCTGGCCGGCGCGAGGCTCGGCGCGTACTTGCCGGAGGACAGCGCACCGCCGCCACCGCCGAAGGCGTGGCACTGCGAGCAGTTGATCCGGAACAGCTCGCCACCGGTGGCCAGGTTGGCGCCCTCACGCAGGTCGCCGTTGGGCACCTCCGGACCGCCACCGAGCTCCTGGATGTACTGCCCGAGCTGGCGCACCTGCTCGTCGGTGAACTGCGGCGGCTTGCGCATGGCCTGGGCCTCCTGCCGGGCCATCGGCATGCGACCGCTGCTCACCTGGAACTCCACCGAGGCGGACCCGACGCCGATCAGGCTCGGACCACGGCCCTCGACGCCCTGGGCATTGCGACCGTGACAGGTCACACAGCTCACGTCGAACAGCGCCTTACCCTCGTTGCCTGCGGCGGTCAACGGCGGGTTGTCCTGCGCCTGCACGCCGGGGGCGAAGACGGTGTAGGCACCGCCGGCCAGCATCAGCGCGGCGAACAGCCGGACCGCGGCGCCCAGCCGGCGGCGGCCCCTGCTGCGCGCTACGGGCCGCCCGCGCAGCCGCGCGAGCAGACCGCGTCGGCGGTCGTTGTCAGAAGTCATGACCTGTGTCCTTAACCGGTTGGACCTTGTCTCAGGGGACGGAGCAGCGGCGCGGTTCGTGACGCGCCAAGATCACTGGAGCCAGTAGATCATGGCGTAGAGCGCGATCCACACGACGTCCACGAAGTGCCAGTAGTAGGACACGACGATCGCCGAGGTCGCCTGGGCTGGGGTGAACCGACCCATGGTGGTGCGGATCATGAAGATGATGAAGGCGACCAGACCGCCGGTCACGTGCAGACCGTGGAATCCGGTGGTGAGGTAGAACATCGACCCGTAGCCGTCTTCGTTGATCTTCACGCCCTCGTGCACCAGGGTCCGGTACTCGTTCAGCTGACCGAGTACGAAGATCAGACCCATGATGAACGTGATCGTGAACCACCGGCGCAGGGCGTGGACGTCGCCGCGCTCGGCCGCGAACACGCCGATCTGACAGGTGATCGAGGAGAGCACCAGGATCACCGTGAACGTGGTCGCGTACGGGATGTTCAGCACCTCGGTGTGCTTCTCCCACTGCTCCGGCGCAGCCGCGCGGATGGAGAAGTACATCGCGAACAGCGCCGCGAAGAACATGAGTTCGCTGGAGAGCCACACGATCGTCCCGACGCTGACCATGTTGGGTCGCGTCAGGGAGTGGATCCGGCTCTTGTCAATGGCTGGGGCCGCAGTCACGCGGTCATTATTGCCCCTGACCGGGACCGACGATCAGCGGGGTGCCAAACCCGGCCCTTCCGTGGCCCGATCGTGGTGGTCCGCTTCGCCTGACCTACCCTGAAAAGCGTGCTGCACGTCGATCAGATCCTCGCCGTCACCTCGGCCGTTCCGGCGACGCTGGCGGCGGGAGGCGAGAGCGCCCCGCCGCCGTTCACCGTGGCCCGGGTGTTCACCGAGACCCGGCTGGACAGCTGGCTCACGCTGGGCATCGTGCTCGCCGCCGGCCTGTACCTCTACGGGGTGCACCGGCTGCGGCTGCGCGGCGACCGCTGGCCGGTCATCCGTACCGTGTCGTTCCTCGGCCCCGGCCTCGGCGGCATCGCGCTGGTCACGCTCACCGGGCTCGGCGCGTACGACACCGCCCTGCTCTCGGTGCACATGGTCCAGCACATGGTGCTGTCGATGATCGCGCCGATCTTCCTGGCGCTCGGCGCGCCGGTCACGCTGGCGCTGCGCACGCTGCCGGTACGCCCGCGCAAGCGCCTGCTCGCGATCGTGCACAGCCGGATCGCGCGGATCTACAGCTTCCCGCTCGTGGCGTTCACCATCTTCGTGGTGAACCCGTTCGCGCTCTACTTCACCGACCTCTACGAGTTCACCCTGCGCCACGAGTGGGCGCACGAACTCGTCCACGCGCACTTCATCGCCACCGGCTGCGTCTTCTTCTGGCCGCTGCTCGGCCTCGACCCGCTGCCCGGACGCTGGCCGTACCCGGCGCGCGCGCTGCTCATGCTGCTCTCGGTGCCGTTCCACACCGTGCTCGGGCTCACCATCATGCAGAGCACCACGCTGTTCGGCGGCGACTGGTACCCGTCGCTCAACCTGTCCTGGTCCGACCCCTGGAACGACCAGGTGGTGGCCGGAGGCGTCCTCTGGGCCGGCGGCGAGTTCGTCAGCGTCACCATGCTCGCCGTCCTGGTCGTCCAGTGGGTCAAACAGTCCGAGCGCGAGGCCCGCCGGCTCGACCGCGAGCTGGACCGCCAGGAGGCCCGCGAGCGCGCCGCGGAAGCGAGCGCCTGAGGCCCCTGACGGGGTACGCCCTCCCCCGCCCGGGCGGAGGACAGGCCGAACGTGACGCCCGCTACGATCAGCGGGCAGCTACGAGGTGGGAGCCACGTCACGATGAGCGATCGTCTTTGCACCGTCCTGCTCTACAGCGACGACCCGAAGGTCCGCGACCGGATGCGGCTGGCCGTGGGCACCCGCCCGGCGCCCGGCATCGAGATCGAGTTCGTCGAGGCCGACGAGTACGCCGCCTGCGTCCGGCTGGTCGACGACTACGAGATCGACCTGCTGCTGCTCGACGGCGAGGCGAGCCCGGGCGGCGGCATCGGCATCGCCCGCCAGATCAAGGACGACCGGGACGACGCGCCGCCGACCTGCGTGGTGCTGGCCCGCGCCGCCGACCGCTGGCTGGCCGCGTACGCCGAGGTCGACGCCACGCTGACCCACCCGCTGGACCCGGTGGTCGCCGGCAGCACCGTCGCGGAGCTGCTGCGCCGCACCCACGCCGCGGCCTGATCCCCCGGCCCTCGCGCGCCACGGCGACGCGGCCGTGGCAAGCCCCAACCGCTTTCCTCACGCCGCTCGGGAGGCCCGTCATGGGCGAACGGACCTGGCCGCTTCTGCTCAACGCGCTGCTGCGCGGCGAGGAGCTCTCCACCGCCGACACGGCGTGGGCGATGGGCGAGATCATGGCCGGCTCGGCGACACCGGCGCAGATCGCCGGGTTCGCCGTGGCGCTGCGCACCAAGGGCGAGACCCCCGCCGAGCTGGGCGGCCTGGTCGAGACCATGCTGACCCGCGCGGTGCCGGTGCTCCTGCCCGACGAGGTACGCGACACCGCGCTGGACGTGGTCGGCACCGGCGGTGACCTCGCGCACACGGTGAACATCTCCACCATGGCGGCGCTCGTGGTCGCCGGGGCCGGCGTCCGCGTGGTCAAGCACGGCAACCGGGCCGCCTCCTCCTCGTGCGGCACCGCGGACGTGCTGGAGGAGCTCGGCGTACCGCTGGACCTGGAGCCCGAGCAGGTGGCCCGCTGCGTCACCGAGGCCGGCATCGGCTTCTGCTTCGCCGCCCGCTTCCACCCCGGGATGCGGCACACCGGCCCGGTCCGGCGCGAGATCGGCGTACCCACCGCGTTCAACTTCCTCGGCCCGCTGACCAACCCGGCGCGGCCCCGCGCGGGCGCGGTGGGCTGCTTCGACAAGCGGATGGCCCCGGTGATGGCGGCCGTTTTCGCGGCCCGCGGCGACTCCGCGATCGTGGTACGCGGCGAGGACGGCCTGGACGAGTTCAGCACCGGCGCGCCCACCCGGGTCTGGGTGGCGCAGCAGGGCACCGTCACGGAGGCGCTGCTGGACGCGGCGGAGCTCGGGGTACCCCGGGCCACCCTGGCCGACCTGCGCGGCGGAGACGCGGCCTACAACGCCGACGTGGTACGCCGCCTGCTCGCCGGCGAGACCGGCCCGGTACGGGACGCGGTGCTGGTCAACGCCGCTGTGGCGCTGTCCACCCAGGGCCCGCTCGACGGCGATCTGCACGAGGCGCTGCGGACCAACCTGGACCGGGCCGCCGAGGCCGTCGACTCGGGCGCCGCGGCGGCCGCGCTGGAGCGCTGGCTGGAGGTGGCACGCGCCGCCTGACGGCGAGGGTGTCGTACCCGCGTGCCAAACTACACGGGAGTTATTTTCCGTTTTCGGTCTATCCGTTTTCGGTCTTCGGTCCACCGGCCGGCGCCACACCGCCTCGCCCCGGGCCCGGAGCGAGAGGAGCCACCCGTGTCTGACCGCGAGCTGCACTGCGACACCTGCGAGGACGTCGTGCTGTTCGAGGCGCCGCCCTGCGGCGACGGGCACGGCGCCGACTGCCCGGAGCTGATCTGCACCCGCTGCGGCACGGCAGTGGTGATCGCCACGTTCACCTTCCGCCCGGCCCGCCTGTCCGGCCGCCGCACCCGCCGCCCTTCTCACCCCCAGGCCGCCTGACCTCCACTCCCTTTCGGCGCCCTTTCCCTCCCCGCCACGCCCGACAGCCCAACCGCCTGCCTCGCGTGATCAAGGAGTTTGTGTCCCCCACGGTTGTCCAGGCGGACACAAACTCCTTGATCAACGGGGCGGGGCGGCGCCGGGCGCGCGGTGGGCTCGGGCGTGGGTGTCAACGATGACCCGGTGGCGGCACCGCGTCATGGGGAGCGGACTGCGGTTCGCCCCACCTGGCCGAGCCGCGCGGCGAGATCTTGGAAGGAAACGGCTGTCATGGAGACCGCTTCCTTCCAAGATCTCTCGTGGTCCTGCCAACCGGAACGGCTCTCTCGGCTGATGGAACAGTCCGGCGTGAGCCGGTGGTGCGCACCGGAGGCGGAACGGGAGAGCGCCAGAGCGCCGCCGTACGGGCGGTGATCATGAGGTTGGCGGGGACAAAAAGGACCGCCGGTGCCGTCAACTTCATGATCAACGGGGACGGCGGAGGGAGGCGCGGAACGCGGCAGGCCCGCTCCCCCGGAGGGGGTGCGGGCCTGCCGTGGCGCGTTGGGTCAGTGCTCGGCGGTGCGGCGGGTGCCGGAGTAGTACTCGAAGAGCAGCCCGCAGGTGGCGAAGACGACCGTCACCAGGCCCAGTCCCAGCAGCCAGAACTGCCAGAACACCAGGCCCAGGCCGGCGATCGCGGCGGCCAGCGCCAACGCGAACGGCCAGTAGCTGCCCGGGCTGAAGAAGCCGACCTCACCGGCGCCGTCGGCGATCTCGCCGTCCGGCCGGTCCTCGGGGCGCAGGTCGATCCGGCGGGAGACGAACCAGAAGAAGCCGCCGCACATGGCGCAGAGCAGGAAGGAGAGCAGCAGCGCCACGGTGCCGATCCACTCGATGCGGCCGTCGCTGTCCGCGTACGTCCAGGCGCCGTAGAGGATGGTCGCGCCGAGGAGGAACGTGGCGATGGTGAGGAAGATCTTCCACTCGGTCTTCATGCCGGACCTCTCAGCTTCCCGCGCCGGCCTGGGCGTCGGACGGGTTGAAGTTGTTCACGTCGCGCCGGGTGTCGAACGGCTTCGTCTCGGTGGCGTACTCGGGCTCACCGATCGCGCCGAGCGCCTCCTGGGTCGACTTGCCGGCCTTCTTGGCCGCGAGGAACTGGTCGTACTTCTCCGGCGAGACGACCCGCAGTTCGAAGTTCATGAAGGCGTGGTAGCTGCCGCACAGCTCGGCGCAGCGGCCGACGAACGCGCCCTCCTGGTCGATGCGGGAGACCTCGAACGTGTTGCGCACGTTGCCCGGCATGACGTCGCGCTTGAACAGCAGCTCCGGCACCCAGAACGAGTGGATGACGTCGCGGCTGGTCTCCTCGAACCGGATCGAGCGGCCGCTGGGCAGCACCAGCACCGGGATGACCTCGCTGGTGCCCAGCACCGAGGCGACGGTGTTGGCGTCGCGGCCCTGGCCGTCGCGGTAGTTGAACTGCCAGTTCCACTTGAACGCCACGACCTCGACGGTGACGTCCGGGTTCTTCGACTCCTTGATCACGTCGGTCTGCACGACCGCGGTGTAGTAGAAGAGCACGGAGACCACGAGGATCGGCGCGATGGTGTAGAGGAACTCCATCGGCAGGTTGTAGCGGGTCTGCACCGGCAGCTCGTTGCCGCGCTTGCGGTAGCGGACCACGCACCAGAAGATCAGGCCCCAGACGAACACACCGACGGCCAGCGCCGCGATGCAGGACGCGATCCACAGGTCGTACATGCGCTGCGACTCGGGCGTGATGCCGCCCTGCGGCCAGCCGAACCCGCCGAACGCCTTGCCGACGTCACAGCCGGTGAGCGAGACCAGCAGCGCCGCCGCGCCGAGACCGAGCCCGGCGATTCGACCAGCACCACGCCGCCGGCGTCCACCGGCCCCCGGGGAAGCGCTGTCCCGTACGGCCGAGCGCCGTACCTCCGAACTCCTTGCGACCACCTGGTCCTGCCTCCCTAGCGCGCCGCGGCGGTTGTTCTCCTTGACACCGACGGCAAAGGCGTCACCGACGGTCGCAGATTACTCGACCATGACCGGCCAGGCCGTCTTGGGGTCGCTGTCCACCCCCATCGGGGGGATCTTGGGCGTAACCGGGCGATAGCGTGGAACGTCATGAGCGCCTCCCCGGTCTACCTGGACGCCGCCACCGCCGCGCCGCTGCATCCGGTCGCGCGGCAGGCGATGCTGGCCGCCCTGGACGACGGCTGGGCCGACCCGGCCCGGCTCTACTCGGCGGCCCGCCGGGCCCGCCAGCTCCTCGACGCCGCGCGCGAGGCCGCCGCGCAGACGCTCGGCGTCCGCGCCGACGAGCTGTCCTTCACCCCCAGCGGTACGGCGGCAGCGCACGCCGCCGTACTCGGTGGCCTGGCCGGGCGGCGGCGGGCCGGGGCGACGCTTGTGCACTCGGCGGTCGAGCACTCGGCGGTGCTGCACGCCGCGCAGCGGCACACGGCCGCCGGCGGCGCGGCGGTGTCCGTACCGGTGAACCGGCTGGGCCGGGTGGACCTGGACGCCTGGGCGTCGGCGGTGGCCGCGCCCGGCGTGGCCCTCGCGGCGCTGATCGCTGCCAGTCACGAGGTGGGCACGGTGCAGCCGGTGCCCGCTGCGGCGGAGCTGTGCGCCGAGGCGGGCGTGCCGCTGTACGTGGACGCGGCGCAGCTCGCCGGCCGGGCGCCACTGCCGGCGGGCTGGTCGGTGCTGAGCGCCAGCGCGCACAAGTGGGGCGGGCCGCCCGGCGTCGGGCTGCTCGTGGTGCGCAAGGGCGCCCGGTGGGAGTCGCCGTACCCGGCCGACGAGCGGGAGTCGGGGCGTACCCCGGGGGTGGTGAACCTGCCGGCGGTGGTCGCGGCGGCGGCGAGCCTGCGCGCGGCGGCGGCCGACGCGGCGGCCGAGGCGGCGCGGCTGGGCCCGCTGGTGGACCGGATCCGGGCGCGGGTGGCGGCCGAGGTGCCGGACGTGGAGGTGGTCGGCGACCCGGTCGACCGGCTGCCGCACCTGGTGACGTTCTCCTGCCTGTACGTGGACGGCGAGGCGCTGCTGCACGCGCTGGACCGGCGCGGGTTCGCGGTGTCCTCCGGCTCGTCGTGCACGTCGTCGACGGTGCGCCCGTCGCACGTGCTGGAGGCGATGGGGGTGCTGTCGCACGGCAACGTGCGGGTGTCGCTGCACCGGGAGACCACCGAGGCGGACGTGGAGCGGTTCCTGGCCGAGCTGCCCGGAATCGTGGCGGACCTGCGGGCGCAGGCGGGGGTGACCGACCTGTGAGCGAGCCGGACGAGGTGCTGGACTGCCGGGGGCAGCGCTGCCCCCTGCCGGTGATCAATCTCGCCCGGCTGGTGCCCGGGCTGCCGGCCGGCGCGGTGGTGCGGGTGCTGGCCGACGACCCGGCGGCGGCGGTGGACATCCCGGCGTGGTGCCGGATGCGCGGCCACGAGTTCCTCGCCGCGCACGACGGGCCCGCCTACGACGTCCGGGTGTAAGGAAGGGCCCCTTGTTAACGCCTCGGGTAGAGGAAGGGACCCTTCTTAACGCCCGACGTTCAGCTCAGGTACGCGAGGATGCCGGGCAGCGGGTCGGCCGCCACGGCGGTGTCGACCACCAGGCGGGGGCCGATCAGCGGCTCGTACTCGGCCCGGCGGCGCAGCGTCAGCTCCCAGGTGCCGTCCTCGGGCGGGCGGGCCTCGACCCGGCGCCGGTGCTCCTCCTCGTCGCCGCAGTGCACCTCGATCACCCGCAGCGGCACGCCGGCCCGTTCGGCCACGTCGTGCCAGAGGCCCCGGGCGCTGGCGACCGGGTTCACCGCGTCGACCACCACGCTGAGCCCCAGGCCGAGCTGCACCTCGGCCAGCCCGGCGACCGCGCCGTACGCGGCCATGCCCGGCACGTCGCCGGTGAGGCCGTAGCGGTGCAGGGCCCGCTCGACCGGGTCGACCGGCAGGACCGGGGCGCGCAGCGCGACGCCGACCCGGGCGGCGAGGGTGGTCTTGCCCACGCCGGGCAGCCCGGCGAAGGCGACCAGAACCGGGCCGCCGGAGCCGGGGCGGACCGCCTCGGGGTCCACCCCGCCCGACGGGACGGCCGCGCCGGTCACAGCAGGTGCGGCCGGACGTCCTCGGCGGCCGCGTCACCGTACGACTCGGCGAGTCGCTTCACGAACAGGTCGCGGCGGACCTCGTACTCCTGGCCGCCGAAGTTCTCCAGCACCAGCGTGGCCAGCAGGCAGCCGACCTGGGCCGCCCGCTCCAGGCCGACGCCCCAGTCGAGCGCGGCGAAGAAGCCGGCCCGGAAGCCGTCGCCGACGCCGGTCGGGTCGACCGCCTGGATCTCCCGCGCGATCGGCACCCGGATCGTGCCGACCTCCCGGCCGGCGATCTCCACGCCCTGCTTGCCCAGCGTGGTGACCCGCACCTTGACCTGGTCGAGCAGCTGCTCGTCGGTCAGCCCGGCCTTGCTCTGCAGCAGCGACTTCTCGTACTCGTTGGTCATCAGGTAGTCGGCGCCCTCGACCAGGCCGAGCACGTCCGCGCCGTCCATCCGGGCGAGCTGCTGGGACGGGTCGGCGACGAAGGCGTAGCCCCGGTCCCGGCACTCGCCGGAGTGGCGGATCATCGCGGCCGGGTCGTTGGCGCTGACCAGCACCAGGTCGAGGCCGCCGAGGCGCTGCGCGACCGGGTGCAGCTCGATGTTGCGGGCCTCGCTCATCGCCCCGGCGTAGAAGGAGGCGATCTGGCACATGTCGGTGTCGGTGGTGCAGACGAAGCGGGCGGTGTGCGCCACCTCGCTGACGTGCACCGAGTCGCAGTCGACGCCGTGGCGCTCCAGCCAGGAGCGGTAGTCGGCGAAGTCGGCGCCGACCGCGCCGAGCAGCACCGGGCGCAGCCCGAGCTGGGCCATGCCGAACGCGATGTTGGCGGCGGTGCCGCCGCGCCGCAGGACCAGCTCGTCGACGAGGAAGGAGAGCGAGACCTTGTCGAGCTGGTCGGCGATGAGCTGGTCGGCGAAGCGGCCGGGGAAGCTCATCAGGTGGTCGGTCGCGATCGAGCCGGTCACGGCGATCTTCATGTCAACCCTCGGGGTCGGGAGCACGGCGCGGTCAGCCTACCGGCCCCCGGACCGGACGGACGGCGGTCGGTCACCAACCGGTCGATCAGCGCACATCCGGACGTCACCCCCAGGGGGTACGACGAAGCGGCGGGCCGCCCCACCGGGACGGCCCGCCGCTTGCGGTCGGTGCGTCGACTCAGCTGAAGGAGTCGCCGCAGGCGCAGGAGTTGCCCGCGTTGGGGTTGTCGATGGTGAAGCCCTGGGCGTCGATCCGGTCGGCGAAGTCGATGGTGGCGCCGGTCAGGTAGGGGGCGCTCATCCGGTCGACGACGACCTCGACACCGTCGAAGTCGGTGACGATGTCACCGTCGAGCGAGCGCTCGTCGAAGAACAGCTGGTACCGCAGGCCGGAGCAGCCACCCGGCTGCACGGCGACCCGGAGCCGCAGGTCGTCGCGGCCCTCCTGCTCGATCAGGGCCTTGACCTTCTGCGCCGCGACGTCGGTGAGGACGACGGTGCTGGGGGCCTTGGCCTCGGTCGACTCGGTCTGCGCTGGCGTGGTCACGTGGAAGTCTCCCTGCGCGGTATAGGTCCGGACGTCCTGGCCAACGCCGCACGTCCGCCAGTGATTCCCGGTGTGGTCCGTTTCGATCGTACGCCGCCGTCGGCGTCACCACCCGGCGGCGTGACCAGCGGAACCGGTCAGCGGCTCCACTGCCCGGCCAGCCGCGCGCCGAGCGCGCGCAGCCCCTCGGCCGGGCGGGTCATCGCCGCGTCCACTCCCCCGCGCTCCTCGCCGCCGAAGTGGTCGACCAGGCTGTACGCGTCGGTCACGCCGGCCGCCGCGGCCTCCCGCCGCCCGGTGCTCACCCGTCCCGCCAGCACCACGCAGGGCACGCCCCGGTCCCGGGCGGCGCCGGCCACGCCGGCGACCACCTTGCCGCGCAGCGACTGGTGGTCGAACGAGCCCTCGCCGGTGATCACCAGGTCGGCGGCGTCGAGCGCGGCGTCCAGCTTCACCGCGCGGGTGACCAGCCCGATGCCCGATTCGCACCGGCCGCCCAGCGCCAGCACTGCTGCGCCGAGGCCGCCCGCGGCGCCGCCGCCGGGCAGCGCGCCCAGACCGGGCGGGCAGCCCGGCAGGCGCTGCGTCAGCACGTCCGCCCAGCGGGTCAGCGCGGCGTCGAGCAGCAGCACGTCGGCCCGGTCGGCGCCCTTCTGCGGGCCGAAGACGCTGCTCGCGCCGTGCAGCCCGAGCAGCGGGTTGTCCACGTCGGTGGCGGCGACGAGCGTCGCGCCGCGCAGCCGCGGCTCGCCGTCGAGCGCGGCCACCGCGGTGAGCGCCGCGCCGCCGTACGGCAGCGCCCGGCCGGCGTCGTCGAGCGGCGTGACACCCAGCGGTACGAGCATCCCGGCGCCGCCGTCGTTGGTGGCCGAGCCGCCCAGCCCCACCACCACGGTGCGCGCGCCCGCCTCGACCGCGGCGGTGACCAGCAGCCCCAGCCCGTACGAGGTGGTGGCCTTCGGGTCCCGTTCGGCGTCGGAGAGCAGGTGCAGGCCGCACGCCTGGGCGCTCTCCAGGTACGCCGTGCCGTCGTCGGTGAGCAGGATCTCACCGGTGGCCGGACGGCCCAGCGGGTCGACCGTGGGCACCGGCAGCCGGCGCCCGCCGAGCGCGTCGGCGAGCACCTCGACGAACCCCGGTCCGCCGTCGGCCAGTGGCCGGACCAGCAGTTCGTCGCCGGGGGCGACGTCCCGCCAGCCCTCGGCCACCGCGGCGGCCACCTCGGGGGCGGACAACGTGCCGGCGAACTTGTCCGGGCAGAGCAGCACGCGCATGCGCAGCAGTGTGGCAGGCCACATCGGGGACGGCTGCGCGGTGGTCGCGCTGTGGGACCATGGGGGCGTGACTTCGACCTGGGTTGAGCCGTCCAACACCGCCACGGCGCTGCTGCTCCTCGGCCGCGGCAGCGACCCCGCCACCGAACGTGGCGTGGAGTGTCCGGGTGATCTTCCCGCGCCGAGCGACCCCGACCTGGTGGCCCGCGCCGCCGCCGCGAAGGCCGCGCTCGGCACGAAGGTGTTCGTGCTGGGGCACCACTACCAGCGCGACGAGGTGATCCAGTTCGCCGACGTGACGGGCGACTCGTTCAAGCTGGCCCGGGAGGCGGCGGCGCGCCCTGATGCGGAGTACATCGTCTTCTGCGGCGTGCACTTCATGGCCGAGAGCGCGGACATCCTCACCTCGGACGCGCAGAAGGTGATCCTGCCCGACCTGGCGGCCGGCTGCTCGATGGCCGACATGGCGGTGCTGTCGCAGGTCGAGGCCGCCTGGGACACGCTCACCGACCTGGGCATCGCGGCTGAGACCGTCCCGGTGACGTACATGAACTCCTCGGCCGACATCAAGGGCTTCGTCGGCCGCAACGGCGGCGTGGTCTGCACCTCGTCGAACGCCAAGCGGGCCCTGGACTGGGCGTTCGAGCAGGGCCGCAAGGTGCTGTTCCTGCCCGACCAGCACCTGGGCCGCAACACCGCGGTGCTGGAGATGGGCTTCTCGCTCGACGACTGCGTGCTCTACGACCCGCACAAGCCGGGCGGCGGGCTGACCGCCGAGCAGCTGCGGGACGCGAAGATGATCCTGTGGCGCGGCCACTGCTCGGTGCACGGCCGGTTCACGCTCGACAGCGTCAACGACGTACGCGAGCGGGTGCCGGGCGTGAACGTGCTGGTGCACCCGGAGTGCCGGCACGAGGTGGTGAACGCCGCCGACCTGGTCGGCTCGACCGAGTTCATCATCAGGACGATCGAGGCGGCCCCGGCCGGCTCGGCGTGGGCGGTGGGCACCGAGCTGAACCTGGTACGCCGGCTCGCGCTGGCCCACCCGGACAAGCAGATCATGTTCCTCGACCGGGCGGTCTGCTACTGCTCGACGATGAACCGGATCGACCTGCCGCACCTGGTGTGGGCGCTGGAGGAGCTGGTCGCCGGCCGCGTGGTGAACCAGATCACCGTCGATCCGGAGACCGCCCGACACGCCCGGTCGGCGCTGGACCAGATGCTCGCGCTTCCGGGAGCGTGATCACCCTCGGTCACCCCACTGGCACGTAAACGCACCGGACACCCCGGTTCGTGCCCTCGCTGGTGATGTGACCGATTCCATTTTCGTCACGGAGGGCTATGCTGCCGGGGCGACGACACACGCGGCCCGTTTTCCCATGACCGCGTTCCGGGTAGCGATGAACTTCGTGCACCCATCACTAGACACGGCAGCACCCAACGCGCTGGAGGTTGCGTTGACCGACGACGTCCTGGTCGTACACGGAGGCACTCCGCTGGAAGGGCGGATCCGCGTCCGCGGCGCGAAGAACCTGGTGTCCAAGGCGATGGTCGCCGCCCTGCTCGGCGACACACCCAGCCGGCTGTTCGACGTGCCGCGTATCCGTGACGTCGAGGTGGTCCGCGGTCTGCTCGGCCTGCACGGCGTCAAGGTCAGCGACGGCGACGAGGAGGGCGAGCTGGTCTTCGACCCCTCGAACGTCGAGAGCGCCAGCACCGACCAGATCAACGTGCACGCCGGTTCCAGCCGGATCCCGATCCTGTTCTGCGGCCCGCTGCTGCACCGGCTCGGCCACGCCTTCATCCCCGACCTGGGCGGCTGCCACATCGGCCCGCGTCCGATCGACTTCCACCTCCAGGCGCTGCGCGAGTTCGGCGCCACCGTCGACAAGACGCCGGAGGGCCTGCACCTGTCCGCGCCCAACGGGCTGCACGGCACGAAGTTCGCGCTGCCGTACCCGAGCGTGGGCGCCACCGAGCAGGTGCTGCTCACCGCGGTGATGGCCGAGGGCGTCACCGAGCTGCGCAACGCGGCGGTCGAGCCGGAGATCATCGACCTCATCTGCGTGCTGCAGAAGATGGGCGCGATCATCAAGGTGCACACCGACCGGGTGATCGAGATCCAGGGCGTCAAGAAGCTGCACGGCTACACCCACCGGCCGATCCCGGACCGGATCGAGGCGGCCAGCTGGGCGGCGGCGGCGCTGGCGACCCGCGGTCACGTCGAGGTGCTGGGCGCCCAGCAGGCCGACATGATGACCTTCCTGAACATCTTCCGCTCGGTCGGCGGCGAGTACGAGGTCACCGACCTGCGCCCGCCGCGCGGCGGCAGCCCCGGCCAGGAGGGCGGCATCCGCTTCTGGCACCCGGGCGGCGAGCTGAACGCGGTGGCGCTGGAGACCGACGTACACCCGGGTTTCATGACCGACTGGCAGCAGCCGCTGGTGGTCGCGCTCACCCAGGCCCGCGGCCTGTCGATCGTCCACGAGACGGTCTACGAGCAGCGGCTCGGCTACACCGAGGCGCTGAACACGATGGGCGCCAACATCCAGGTCTACCGGGACTGCCTCGGCGGCACCCCGTGCCGCTTCGGCCGGCGCAACTTCAAGCACTCCGCGGTGATCGCCGGGCCGAGCAAGCTGCACGCCGCCGACCTGGTCATCCCGGACCTGCGGGCCGGGTTCAGCCACCTCATCGCGGCGCTCGCCGCCGAGGGCACCTCCCGGGTGTACGGCGTGGACCTGATCAACCGCGGCTACGAGGACTTCGAGGCCAAGCTGGCCGACCTCGGCGCGCACGTCGAGCGTCCCTGACCGTCCCGTTCAACCGTCCGTCCGCGCCCGGTGCACCCGTGATGTGCACCGGGCGCGGCCGGTTGGCTACCCTTGCCGCGTGCCGTCGCTGTTTCGCCGCAAGTCCGCCGACCTCGTCGAGGAGTCCGTCACCACTGTGACGACCGACGAGGAGTCCGCCGCCGCCCGTCCCCGGGGCTACACGCCCAGCAAGAAGGAACTCGGGCAGGTCACGCCGAAGCGCCCCGTCGCCGGCCGCCGGCCGACCGCGCCGGCCAAGCCGCTGACCAAGGAGGAGGCCCGCGCGCAGCGCCGCGCCGCCCGCGCCGAGGCCGCCGCCGAGTTCCGGCGCGAGGGCGGCCCGCGTGACCGGGGGCCCGAGCGGCTGCTGGCCCGCAACGTGGTCGACTCCCGGCGTACGGTCGGCACCTGGTTCTTCGGCGGCGCGCTGATCGTGCTGGTCGGTTCCAACCAGGCCATGCCGCCGATCGTGCGGCTGCTGTCCAACCTGCTGTGGGGCGCGCTGGCGCTCGGCGTGCTGATCGACTCGGTGCTGATCTCCCGGAAGATCAAGCGGCTGGTCCGCGAGCGCTTCCCGAAGAGCACCGAGAAGCTCGGCTCGCTCTACTTCTACGCGATCATGCGGTCGATCACGTTCCGCCGGATGCGCGCTCCCGCGCCCCGGGTGAACATCGGCGACAAGGTCTGACCGGCCCCGCTCCGAAATCGGCCCCTTCCCGCTCCGGCGGTGCGGGGCCGTTCTCGTGCGAGGGCCGGCGTCAGTCCACCCCGAGCAGGCGCAGCACCGCTGTAGTGGCCGCCGCCGCGACCACGACCAGCACGAACGGCGCCCGGCGCCAGGCCAGCACCAGGCCGATCAGCACCCCGGCGGGGCGGGCGTACCCGGCGAAGCCACCGGCCTCGGTCAGCGCCGCGGTGGCGGCGAGCGCGGCCAGCAGCGTGGCGGCGCCGACCGGCAGCAGGTGGCGGGCCCATTCGGGCAGGTCCAGCCGGTCCCGCAGCAGCACCCCGGCGACGCGGAAGCCGTAGGTGCCGGCGGCCAGCGCGAGGATCACGGCGATCAGCACGAGACCTCCCCGGCCCGCACGCTCCGATCATCAGCCGCCTCGTCAGCGGTCCGGGGTGGCGCGGCGGGCGGGCGGCGGCGGGCCAGCAGCGGCAGGGCCAGCGCGGCGAGCGCGAGCAGCACCGGCAACCCGGCCGGCAGCAGCGGCGTGGCCAGCACGGCCAGGCCGGCGCCGGTCAGCGCCACCCGGCGGGTCTCCCGGTCGCGCAGGCTGGGCAGCAGCAGCGCGGCCAGCCCGGCCGGGAACGCGGCGTCGAGTCCCAGCGCGGCCGGGTCGCCGGCCGCGCCGCCGGCGAGCACGCCGAGCGCGGTGCCGGTGTTCCAGGCCAGGAAGAGCAGCACCCCGGCGAGCCAGAACGCCCGGCGCCGCCCCGGACCGGCCGGGCGGGCCAGCGCGAACGCGGTCGCCTCGTCGGTCATCAGGTGGCTGCCCAGCAGCCGCTGCCAGCGCCGGGAGCCGAGCGCGCCGCCGAGGGCCAGGCCGAACGGCAGGTGGCGGGCGTTGAGGAGCAGGCCGGCGAGGACCGCCGCGAGCGGACTGCCGGCCACGACGAGCCCCACCGCCATGAACTGGGCGCCACCGGCGTAGACGACCGCGGACATGGCGAGCGTGGCCCAGGCGGGCAGGCCGGCGGCTACCGCCACGGCGCCGAACGACGCGCCCACGGCGAGCATCGCCGCGCCGATGGCGGCGACGTCGCGGAGCACCCGGGCGTCGCCCGTTCGGTATGCCGTACGCATGTCCATTATCCTGAACGCGAGAACGCTTGTTCGTCAAACCGAACAAACCGACCGTTGGAGCGAACACATGGCGATCGACCCCGCTCCCCCACTCGCGACCATCGCCGCCGCGCTACGCCGCGAACGCGAACGGGCCGGCCTGTCGCTCACCGAGCTGGCCCGCCGCGCCGGCATCGCCAAGTCCACCCTGTCCCAGCTGGAGTCCGGTTCCGGCAACCCCAGCGTGGAGACGCTCTGGGCGCTCGGCGTGGCGCTGGACGTACCGTTCAGCCGCCTGGTCGAACCACCCGCCGCCGCCGTGCGGGTGGTC
This sequence comes from Micromonospora sp. HB375, assembly GCF_017872985.1. Taxonomy (NCBI): domain Bacteria; kingdom Bacillati; phylum Actinomycetota; class Actinomycetes; order Micromonosporales; family Micromonosporaceae; genus Micromonospora; species Micromonospora sp. HB375. The sequence goes on from NZ_JAGGJO010000001.1 coordinate 5,249,380, forward strand.
CGGGCCGGCGAGGGCCCCCGGATCCGCTCCGAGCACGCCGACTTCTCCGCCACCCTGCTCGCCGCCGGAGCGCCGCACGCCCGGCGGGACGTCTACGTGATGGAACTGGAACCCGGCGCGGTACGGATCGCCGAGGCGCACACCCCGCGCAGCGTCGAGCACGTCGTGGTGGCCGCCGGACGGATGCGCGTCGGCCCGGAGACCGACCCGGTCGAGCTGGGACCCGGCGACTACGTCACCTTCCCCGGCGACACCCCGCACCGGTACGAGGCGCTGGCCCCCGGCACGTTCGCCGTACTCGTCATGGAGCACCCGTGACCGCGGCCGGCGCCCGGTAGAGCCGCGCCACGACCTCCTCGATGTCCGGCTCCACGATCGAGATGTCCCGCAGCGTGGCCAGGCCGGCCAGCCCGGCCACCACCTCGGCGACGCTCGCCCGTTCCAGCGCGAAGACCAGCCGCCGCCCGTCCGCCTCCACCCGCTGCACCGGCGCGCCGGGCAGCACCGGCGGCTCGGGCAGCGCCGCGTCCAGCTCGGCGACCACCATCCGGCGCGAGCCGTACCGGCGGTGCAGCTCGGCGATCGACCCGTCGTGCACCACCCGCCCGTGGTCGATCACCACGAGCCGCCGGCACAGCCGCTCGATGTCGGCCAGGTCGTGCGTGGTGAGCACCAGCGTGGTGTCGCCGGCCCGGCCCAGCTCGGCCAGGAAACCGCGCACCGCCTGCTTGCTCACCACGTCCAGGCCGATCGTCGGCTCGTCCAGGAACAGCACCTCCGGGCCGTGCAGCAGCGCCGCGGTCAGCTCACCGCGCATCCGCTGACCCAGCGAGAGCTGCCGGACCGGCGTGTCCAGGAACCCGTCCAGGTCGAGCAGGTCCCGGCAGCGGGCCAGCCGGGCCGCGTGCTCGCCGGCCGGCACCCGGTAGACGTGCCGCAGCAGGTCGAACGAGTCCCGCAGCGGCAGGTCCCACCACAGCTGCGAGCGCTGCCCGAACACCACGCCGATGCGCAGCGCCAGCCGGGTCCGGTCGGCCACCGGGCGCAGCCCGCACACCCGGGCCCGCCCGGACGACGGCGTCAGCACGCCGGTGAGCATCTTCAACGTGGTCGACTTCCCGGCGCCGTTCGGGCCGATGTAGCCGAGCATCTCGCCGCGCTCCACCCGCAGGTCAACCCCGTCGACGGCGGTCACCGTCCGCTTCTCGCGCCGCAACCGCCCGGCCCGGACCCGGACCGTGAACTCCTTGCGCAGCCCGTCCATCTCGATGACGCTCATGACCCCGTACTCCGGTAGTGACGGACCCCGACGCGCCAGGCCAGGGCGGCCAGCGCCGCCGCGACCACCGCGACGCCCGGCGCGGCCCAGCCCGCCCAGGACGGCAGGCCGAGCGGGTCGGCGCGGCCCAGCAACGCCAGCGCCGGGTGGTAGCTGACAAAGGCGAACCCCATCCCGTACGCGAACAACGCGCGGAACCAGCCGCCGTAGACGGTGACCGGGTACGAGGTGAAGTCACGCCCGCCGTAGGTGACCGAGTTGGCCAGCTCGCCCGAGTCGACCCAGTAGAACGACACCGTCGCGGTCAGCACGAAGACCGAGGCGAAGAAGACCACGGCGGCCAGCGGCGCGACGACCGCCAGCGCCACCCGGCCCGGTGTCCAGTCGATCCCCGCCGAGACCAGCGCGAACAGCAGCACGGCGAGCCCGAACACGGCCCGGGACAGCTTACGCAGCGGCAGGTCCATCAGCAGCAGCTGCGGCAGCGCGCCGAGCGGGCGGACCAGCACCGCGTCGAACAGGCCGGTGCGCACGTACCGGGGAAGCCGTTCGATGTTGCCGACCAGCAGGTCGGCGGTGGCGAAGCCGCACGCCGACAGCCCGACCACGACGAGCGTCTCGCGCAGCGTGAAGCCGCCCAGCTCCCGCGTCACACCGAAGATCACCAGGACCGTGACCACGTCGAACACCGTCGCGCCCACGTTGCCGACCAGGTCCACCACGAACGACGTGCGGTACGCCGCCTGCGAACGCGCCTGCGCGCCGAGCAGCGCCCGGTACGCCCGCAGTTCAGCCACCCCGGGCGCGCTGTCGCGCTCAGCCACCCTGGACGCGCTGTCGCGCTCAGCCACCCTGGACGCGCTGTCGCGCTCAGCCACCCTGGGCGCGCTGTCGCGCTCAGCCACCCTGGACCACCAGGCGGCGCTCGGCGCGGCGCTGCACCAGCCGGCACAGCGCCAGCAGCGCCACCACCCAGGCGGCCTGCACCCCGACCAGGGCGAGACCGGTGGACATCGGCTCCCGCTCCACCAGCACGTCCAGCGGCACCTGAAGGATGCTGGGGAACGGGGTGGCGTACCGCAGGACCGCCTCCAGCGGGCCGGGCAGGAACCCGAGCGGGAAGTAGAGCCCGGCCAGCACGCCCGAGCCGAGCGTCCACAGGATCATCGGCCCTCGGACGTCCTGCAGCCAGTACGCGGTGGCGTTCACCAGGTAGCGGCAGCCGAAGCAGACCACCACCGCGAGCAGCACGGAGAGCAGGAACAGCGGCACCGTTGCCCAGTGCCGGGGCACGTACACCGCGAAGAAGAACGGGCCGATCACCAGCGGCGGCACCAGCCGGGCCAGCGCCGCGAACCCGGCCCGGCCCAGGTCGGTGGCGAGGTAGCTGGTCACCGGGTGCACCGGTCGCAGCAGGTCGGCGGCCACCTCACCGGTACGGATCCGGTCCGCCAGGTCGGTCCAGCCCCAGATGGCGATCACCGCCAGCAGCCCCTGGCCGGCCCAGACGAACGTGGCGAGCTGCGCCCTGTCGTAGCCGGCCACGGTGCCGGCCGCGCCGGTCGCGGCGAGGAAGATGTAGCAGCGCAGGAAGCCGAACACGGTGTTGGTGAACAGCCCCGCCACGGCGGCCTGACGGTAGGTCGCGTGCCGCCGGAACCCGGCCGCCGCGATCGCGCCGAATGTCCGAAACCATGGGGTAACGTGTGCGCCGGTGGGTGGTGCCACAGTGGCGGTGACCGAGCCCACGCCGTTACCCTCCTTCCGCAGCCACGACGTGCTGGACCGGGCGACTGTACCGGCACGTCCGGCGCCCCAGCGCGCGAATTTCCAATGAGGTGACACCGCCGTGAGCGAGCGACGCGAGCCGGCCCCGGGGCCGTCCCGCGCGAGCGGCCGGAGGGGTTGCCGATGAGTGGCTGGGGGAGCTGGCGCGAGCCGGCCGAACCGGCCTGGGCCGCCGAGCCCACCCACGAGTGGCAGCCGCAGTTCCCGGGGCAGCGCTACCCGGGTGACATCGGCATCGAGAACCTGACGCCGCGCCGCCGTACCGTGGTCGGCCGCGCCGAGGTACGCCCGGTCGGCCCCGCGCCCGACGCCGACCCGTACCCGGTCAGCCCAGCAGGCGCGCACCCGGTCAGCCCGGCCGGGTTCCACCCCGTCAGTCCCGCGCCCGACACCGATCCGTATCCGGTCAGCCCGGCCGGCGCGAACCCGGTCAGTCCCGCCGGATTCCACCCGGTCAGCCCGGCGGGTCCGCACGGCCCGCACCCCGCCGGCCCGGTGGGTCCCGCGGGTCCGCGCGACGCGTACCCCGTCAGTCCGGCCGGCCCACGCGGCACATACCCGACCAGTCCAGCAGGCCCGCGCGGCACGTACCCGACCAGTCCAGCCGGCCCACGCGGCACGTACCCGACCAGTCCAGCCGGCCCACATGGCACGTACCCGACCGGTCCCGCCGGTCCGCGCGGGGCCGAGCAGCCGGGGTCCGGCGGTCCACGCGGTGGCGGCCCGGCCGGTCCGGCCACGTCCCGCGGGGCGTACCCGGCCGGGCCCACGGATCACGGCGGCCAGCGCCCCGCCGGCAGCCCTCCGGACGACCGCCGCGGGCACCCCGCGGACGGGCGGCGGCCCTGGCCGGAGGATCGGCGCCGCACCGGCCCGCCCACGCCGCCCGAGCAGCGGCTCGACCAACGCTGGGTACGCCCCGAGGCCGCACCGCGCCGGCCGTCCCAGCCCGGCTGGATGCCGGAGCCGAACGAGTTCCCGCACCATGGCGAGCGCCGGGCCGACCGCCCGCACCAGGCCGACGGACGCCGCGCCCCGGTCGAGGGCCCGCCTGCCGTGTCGGAACAGCGGTGGGGCTCGGCGTCCGACGCGCGGCGGGACCATTCCCCCGCCGGGCGCCGCGAGTCCATGCCCGACGGACGCCGCGACCGCTTCCCGGACGAGCGCCGGGAGCCGCCGTCCGACGGGCGGCGTGACCACGGCGCCGGGCGCCCGGCCGATCGGCGCGACGACGCCGTGCCGCCGCTGGAGCGGGGCGCGGCCGGGTGGGGCCAGCCGGGCCGGGACGGTTGGCGCGGCACCGACGGTGACGGCTGGCGTGACCCGAGCCGGCGTCCCCCGGCGGAGCGGCGTGAGCCGGTGGACGGCCGGCCCTTGGCAGACGGACGTGCGCCGGGCCGGGAGGCCGCCGCGTACCCGGAGACCCAGCGCCGGGCGCCCGAGAACGGGCATCCGCAGACCGAGCCCGACCGGTACGGCGCACCGCGTCCCGGCGCCGACCAGCGGTGGCAGGGTCAGCGCCCGCCGGTCGACCGGTCCCGCCCGCACCAGGGCGAGTGGCCCATCATCGAGCCGCGGCCCCGTCCCGAGACGGACACGCGCCGGCCGGACGAACGGCAGCGCCCACCCGTGGAGCGGCCGGCGCCGCAGCGGTACCCGACGCCGCCGTCCGACGCCACCCGCCCCGACGCACGCCAGCCGGAGCAGGGCGCTTCCGGCCGCCCGGGCGCGCGGGACACCCGGCCGACAGGTCCGGGCAATCCGTCCGACCTCGCCGGTCACCGCGACGAGGCGCGCTCCCAGCCCTCCGCCACCCGGCCGCCCACCGTGATGCCCCGTCCCGAGCCCAGTCGGCCACAGCCGGATGCCGCCGCCCGCCCCGAGACCCGTGCCCCGCAGTGGCCGGTGCGGCCGGACGACCCCCGGCCGGGATCGCCCGACCGGAGTCCGGCGCAGCCGGACGACCGCCGGTCGCCACACGATGCGCGCAGGTCGGCGCCGCCGGTGCAGTGGCCGGTGCGGCCGGCCGGTCACCCGCCGCCCCGGGTCGCCGACGGCCGGGAGACGGCACCTGTCGAGCCGGCCGCACACACCCGTCCCGATGACCGTCCCCGGGTCGCCCCGGTACGGCCCGATCCGGTGCCGCCGCCGGCCACGCCCGGGCGTTCCGGGGAGGGCTCGGCTGCGCCTCGGACCGGCGACACCCCGCGTCCGGCACCTCCTGCGCCGCAGGCCGGCGTGCCCGTCGCGGACGCTCCCGTTTCCGGAGCGTCCGCCCCCGCCGCGCCGCAGGCCGACATGCCTGGCGCGGGCAGCCCCGCTTCCGGCGCGGTCACCCCCGTTCCGCCTCCTTCCGACGCGCACGTATCCCGTGCGCCCACGTCCGGAGCGCCCACTTCTGGAGCGCAGCGTCCGGGTGGCGCGGCACCGACGGACCGGAGCGAGGGCGCGGCCCGGCCCACGCCGTCGCAGGACGGGACCGCCGAGCGTCACGGCCCGCCTTCTTCCGACCCGGTGAACACGGCGCAACCCGCGAGGGCTCGCCCGGCACCGCCTGCCTACTCCGGTTCCGTGCCCGCACAGCAGACCGCGGGCAGGCCGCCCGTACCCACACCGGCCGAGCAGCTACCCGACGTCAGGCCCGCCGACTCGGTGGAGCACCCGGCCCCGATCGCGCCCCGGCCAGTCGTGGAGAGCGGCGCCATCGGCGAGCCCGAGGCCGGACCGGACGCCGAGGCCAAGCCGTCGGATGTGGATGCCGGTCGTCGGCGCGAGTCCGAGGTGCAGGCTCCGTCCACGTCGGCCCCTGACGCCGACCGGCCCTACGCCGACGCCAGTGCCCGTCCCGCGCCCGGCACAGGACGGACGGAACCCGGCCCGGCTGTCGACCGGACCGGCGAGCCATCGGAGCGAGCCGAGCACCCCCGCCCGGGGGCGACAACCGCTCCGCCCTCCCCGGCCACGGACTCCGGCGCCGAGGCATGGTTCCGTCCCAGCCAGCCCGCCGCCCCCGCCCAGACACCGGAACCGCCGGAGATCTTGGACGATTCCGGCCCCCCTGGGGGTCATTTCGTACCAGGATCTGTGGCAGACCGGGCCGAGCCGGCGACGATTCGTACCCCCGAGGTGGCCGAGGCCGGGTCCGGTACCGGCTCGACGCCGCCCGCTACCGGCGTCACCACGCCATCCGACGCCGCAACCAGCGACGCCACACCGAGCGCCCCTGCCGCCACCGACATCAGCACCAACGCAAACACCGACACCGACGAATCCACGAGCACTGCGGACCCGGCGGCCGGACACCTGGACACACCGGACGGGACCGCTTCCGGCGGGGAGAACGCGGGCAACCGCATGCCCGCCACCGGCACGTCCGCCGACACCGGAAGCGGCCGGCCGGTCACCGACGCCGAGCCGCCGGTCACTGTAGATGCCGGGCAGGACGCCACGGATTCAGAGGCTGGCGGCGGGAGCCAGACAGCCGGCGAGCCGGGCAGGGCCGGTCACGTCGAGGAACCGGCCACCACACCGGAGCCGACCGGCAGCATCCGGGCCGACGCCGACCGCGCCGACATCACCGCCTCGCCACTGGAGTCTCCGGGCAGCCGAGCCGAAGCCGACCTCACGAGCATCGCGACCCCGCAATCGGCACCCGCCGGCACCGAGCCCTCCGGCATCACGATCCCGCAGCCGCAGGCCGCCGACACCCCGGCCACCGCGCCCGGCGAGGACTCCGACGGCGAGACCGCACCGACCGGTGACCCGGACCGCGCACCCGCCGAGCCTACGGCCGGCGGCAAGCCCACACCCGACACCGACACCACAACCGTCGACCCGGAGCACGACCGCGAGCCCGCACCACCCGAGCCCGCCGACGAGCCGACCGCTCAGACCGACGACGCGCCGACTCCCCGTACCGAAGAAGCGGACACCGAAGCGGACGCCGAACCGGCCGGACCGCCGCCGCCCCCGGCGGACCCGGAGCAGGCCCTCGCCGCGGTCGGCTGGCGGCTGGATCCGCGTACGCTGCGCGAGGAGGCGCCCGATCCGGCGCAGTTGCGGCTGATCCGGGACGGCCTGACCGGCAAGCTCGACACCACACTGGACAACCGTGGCCGGGCCCGGCTGCTGAGCCTGCGCGCGGTGGCGTCGCGGATCCTCGGCGACCTGGACGACGCGCTCGGGGACGCGCGGCTGGCAGTCACGTACGCGGAGACGACGGGTGAGCTGCGGCGTACCGCGTTGGCCCGGGCCCGTCTCGCGGAGGCGCTGCGGTGGCGGGGTGACCACGCGGAGGCCGACCGGCTCTTCGCCGAGACGAACTCGCCGGAGCTGCCGGACCCGCTGCGCGCGTTGCTGCACGAGCACGCCGGGCGGAGCTGCTACGACCAGGGACGGCTGACCGAGGCGTGCCTGCACTTCGAGCGGGCGCTGGACCTGCGCCACGGCGAGGACGCGGCGATGAACGCGCGCGTCGAGGTGGCGCTGGACGCGATCGCGGAGCGGGCCGCCGCCGACGGTTTCGGTCCGGCCCCGCGCCGGCCCGAGGAGGTGCTCGGCGCGCCGCGTCTCCCGGTGGCGACGTTCGACGAGGAGCAGCAGCTCTGGGGGTACGCGAACGCCGACGGCGAGATGGTGATCGCGCACCGGTACGCCGAGGTGCAGCCGTTCCACGAAGGGCTGGCCTGGGTACGCCGTCCGGAGGCGTCCCGCTGGGCGCTGATCGACACGTCCGGCGCGGCGCTGATCGAGGCGAACAACGGCTACCGGGCGGTGGGCGCCTTCTCCGAGGGGCTGTCCTGGGTGTCGATGGACGGCAAGGGCCGCTGGATGGCCGTGGACCGGATGAACATCGTGCGGATCCCGCCCGGGTACGAGGAGGTCAGGTCGTTCCGCAACGGACTGGCGGCGGTACGGCAGAACGGCGGCTGGGGCGCGGTGGACCTCACCGGCGAGGTGGTGGTGCCGACCCGGTACCACGGTCTCGGCACGCCGCTGGCCGACGGACGGAAGGTGGACGGGTTTACCGCCGACGGCCTGGCCGTGGTCGAGCTGGCCGGCCGCCGGGGCGTGGTGGACCGCGCCGGGCGGGTGGTGGTCACGCCGGCGTACCCGACTGTGGTGGTGCATCCGGTGGCGTTCCTGGTCGCCACGGAGTCGGGCCGGTGGGGCGCGCTGGACCGGCGCGGCGACCCGCTCATCGACCCGGTGCATCCCGGCCGCGCGGCGGTGGTAGCGGAGATCGACCGTCTGCTCGCCGACGCGAGCCCGGTGCTCTGACCCGCGCCCGGCGGGGAGCGCCGGACGGCGGTCGCCACCGGGCAGGACTAGGGTCGGGAGCATGGAATTCCGTCACCTGGGCCGCTCCGGCCTGATGGTCAGCGAGATCTCGTACGGCAACTGGATCACCCACGGCTCACAGGTCGAGGAGGACGCCGCGCTCGCGTGCGTCCGCGCCGCGCTCGACAGCGGCATCACCACGTTCGACACCGCCGACGTGTACGCCGGCACCCGGGCCGAGTCGGTGCTCGGCCGCGCGCTCAAGGGTGAGCGCCGGGAAGGGCTGGAGATCTTCACCAAGGTCTACTGGCCGACCGGGCCGGGCCGCAACGACAGGGGCCTGTCCCGCAAGCACATCATGGAGTCGATCGACGGCTCGCTGCGCCGCCTGCAGACCGACCACGTCGACCTCTACCAGGCCCACCGGTACGACTACAGCACGCCGCTGGAGGAGACGATGGAGGCCTTCGCCGACGTCGTACGCTCCGGCAAGGCGCACTACATCGGCGTCTCCGAGTGGAAGGCGTCGCAGCTGCGCGAGGCGCACGCGCTCGCCCGTGAGCTGCGCATCCCGCTGATCTCCAACCAGCCGCAGTACTCGATGCTGTGGCGGGTCATCGAGACCGAGGTGATCCCGGCCAGCGAGGAGCTGGGCATCGGTCAGATCGTCTGGTCGCCGATGGCGCAGGGTGTGCTGTCCGGCAAGTACCTGCCGGGCCAGCCGCCGCCGGCCGGCTCCCGCGCCACCGACGAGAAGTCCGGCGCGAACTTCATCGCGCGGTTCCTCAACGACGACGTGCTCACCCGGGTGCAGCGGCTCAAGCCGCTGGCCGAGCAGGCCGGGCTGACGATGGCGCAGCTCGCCGTCGCGTGGGTGCTGCAGAACCCGAACGTCGCCTCGGCGATCGTCGGCGCGTCCCGGCCCGAGCAGGTGCACGACAACGTGAAGGCGGCGGGCGTGAAGCTCGACGCCGACCTGCTGAAGGCGATCGACGAGATCGTCGAGCCGGTCACCGAGCGGGACCCGGCGAAGACCGAGAGCCCGGCGCAGCGTCCGTGACGTCGCGTCGTTCCCGGGCCGGTGTGAGCCGGCCCGGGAACGGCCGGTCGGCTACTGCCAGAAGCGGATCAGGGCGTAGCCGATCTGGTACAGCTCCCGCGGCAGCCCGAGCGCGTCGCCGACGGCGAACACCGCGCCGAAGAACGCCCGGTTGATCTGCGGGCTCCACAGCAGCGCGAACAGCAGGATGAAGCCGTACGGGGCGAACAGGTCGTACATCCGCCGGTAGGCGGGGCTGAGCCAGGGCTGGAGCATGTTGCCGCCGTCCAGGCCCGGCACCGGCAGCAGGTTGAGCACGCTGGCGGTGAGCTGGAGGAACGCGAGCAGCCCGACACCGGCCCAGAACTCCAGCGGGCCGCCCAGCTCGGGGCCCCACGCCACCGCGGCCACCAGCACCAGCGTGAACAGCACGTTTGTGGCCGGCCCGGCGAGGCTGACCAGCGTGTGCCGCAGCCGGCCCGGGATGGCGTGCCGGTCCACCCAGACCGCGCCGCCGGGCAGGCCGATGCCGCCGAGCAGCACCACGACCACCGGCAGCACGATCGACAGCAGCGGGCTGGTGTACTTCAGCGGGTTGAGCGTCAGGTAGCCCCGGTGGGCGATGTCCCGGTCACCGGCCCGGTACGCGACCACGGCGTGGGCGTACTCGTGCAGGCACAGTGAGACCAGCCAGCCGGAGACCACGAAGAGGAACACGTCGAACCGGACGTTGCCGTACCGGTTCCAGGCCATCACCCCGCTGGCCACGAAGAGCGCGACCAGGGCCAGGAAGATCGGGCTCGGCCGGAACGCCGCCCGGGGCACGCCGAGGACCAGCGGCTCGCCGGGGCGGTCGTAGCCGGTCATTCGGCCGGGGGTTGCAGGCTCATCCGGTAGTCCACCCGGTCGTCCTCGACCAGCACGACGGTGGTGACGCCGGATGCCGCGAGCTCCCGCCAGGTCTGGCCGATCCACGACTCGGCGTCCGCCTGGCTCGTGAACGACTCATCCGGCCCGTCGACCGCGTCGCCGTTCGTGCCCTCGTACCGCCAGCTCCACGCCATGCCGCGTCTCCCCTCGCCGCCGTCGTCCCGCAGGACGCCAAACCTCCGCAAGCCTAGTCGCCCGCCCACGACGCTTCACCCCTCGACCGGCGCGGGCCGACGCGCGGGTGCCCGCAAGGTTCGGCCGTCACCAGCGGGGTATCCACGCCGGACGTCGTCAGCGAGGGAGGACACCATGCGGCCGTTGCGGGAGATGGACACCGAGGAGATACGGGCGATGGCGGTACGCGGCGGCATCGAGGCGGCCCACGAGATGGACCGGGAGGAGCTGCTCGACGCGCTTCTCGCCCGTCCCGGCGAGGGAGCCTGGCAGGAGGATCCGAAGCCGGTTGACGTGAATCCCAACGACTATCGCTTCGAGGCCCCCGAGCGCCGACCGCGATGAGCCACCTCTCACTGCCCCGCCGGGGCGGCGGCATCTAAGGTACGGAGCATGTCCGTTGACGGGTGGCACACCCTCCTGGTGCTCGGCGGTATCCGCTCCGGCAAGTCCGAGATCGCCGAGTCGCTGGTCGCCGACGCGCCCACGGTCCGGTACGTGGCGACCGCCCCGGCCGGGGATCCCGAGGACACCGAGTGGGCGGCCCGCCTCGCGACGCACCGCGCCCGCCGGCCGGGGAGCTGGACCACCGAGGAGACGGCCGCGAACCCGGGCCGACTGGTCGAGGTGATCGCCGCCGCCGGGCCGAACGAGACGCTGCTCGTGGACGACCTGGGCGGCTGGGTGACGGTGCTGCTCGACCCGGCCCACCAGCCGGCCGACGACACCGCCACGATCGCCGAGCTGGCCGCGGCGGTGCGCTCCAGCACCGCCCGGCTGGTGCTGGTCAGCCCCGAGGTGGGCCTGTCCCTGGTGCCCACCACGCCGCTCGGCCGGGCGTTCACTGACGCGCTCGGCGCCGCCAACCGCGCGGTCGCCGACGCCTGCGACGCGGTCGCGCTGGTGGTCGCCGGTCAGACCACCTGGCTCAAGCCGGCCGCTCCGGCCCACGCCGTGCCGCCCGCCGGCACGTCGCCCGAGGCCGGGCCGAGCCGCGACGCGGCGCCCCAGGTCGCGACATCCTGGGCCACGGCACCCCGGCCCGCGCCGGACCAGGCCGCGCCGACCGGAGCCGCCGCGAGCCGGACCGCACCGGCTCAGGCCGTACCGGCCGACCTCGGCGCCGGGGACGTGACGCTGCCCGAGGTGCTCACCCCGGCCGCCGCCCCGCTGCCCGCCCCGGCCGCGTCCGACGAGCCCGGCACGGGCGACTGGGCCGCCCCCACCATGGCGCTGCCGATGATCGCCACCGGCCTGGTGATCCAGCCGGGCATGGAACTGCCGATGCCGGACGACTACACCGGTCCGCAGGCGGTCGACCGGCTCGCCACGCTCGACCTTCCCGGCGCCGGTCTGGGCGTGCTGGAGCAGGTGGTCGGCTTCGCGGCCGCCACCCAGGGCACCTCGATGCCGCGGCCGTGGGACTCGGTGCGCGTACTGCTGATCCAGGGCGACCACGAAGGCGGCGTGTCGGCCGGCGCGCCGGCCGGTGAGTCGGCCCGCCGGGCCCGGCAGGCCCGCGCCGGCCGGGGCGCGCTGGCCCGGCTGGCCGCCGAGAACCGCGCCGACCTGCAGATCGTCGAGGCGCCCACGTCGGCGCCGATCGAGGACCGCCCGGCCCTGCCCGGCGACGAGGTGGAGGCGGCGCTGCGTTACGGCTGGCGGCTCGCCGAGCAGGCCGCCGACGCGGGAGTGCAGTTGCTGGTGCTCGCCGCGTGCGGTGCGGGCGCCGAGGCCGCCGCCGCGGCGGTGCTCGCGGCCACCGCGGGCGCGGAGCCGCCCACCGTGCTCGGCCGGGTGATCACCGAGCAGGGCGAGATCGACGACACCGCCTGGATGGTCCGCTGCGCGGCGGTACGCGACGCGCTGCACCGCACCCGCCGCTCGTCCCGCGAGGCCAAGGACATCCTGGCCGAGCTGGGTGGCGGCGACATCGCGCTGGCCACCGGCGTCCTGCTGGGCGCCACCGCCCGTAAGGTGCCGGTGCTGCTGGACGGCCCGGTCGGCACCGCCGCCGCGATGGTCAGCCGCGACCTGGCCGGGCAGGCGCGGCACTGGTGCCTGCTGCCCGACCACGGCGGCCGTCCGGGTGTGCGGCTGGCCGCCGACGTGCTCGGCCTGACCCCGCTGGTGGACCTGCGGCTCGACCTGGGCGAGGGGGCGACCGCGCTGGCCGCGCTGCCGCTGCTGCGCTCCGCGCTGACGCTCGCCGCCACGCTGCCGGCGCATCCGTCGCTGGGCGGCCCCGACGACGACGGCGACACCGGCGACGGCCGGACCGGCGACGAGCCGGACTTCGCCGAGCCGGAGCCGGCCGGGCCGGGACCGACCACGATCGGGTCCGACGAGCCGGTCTCCCCCGGCCGACGTGCCGACTGAGGCGCGGCTCGCCGACGGCATCCGGCTGGCGCTCACCACGTTCACCACCGCACCGGTACGCGCCGGCCGGGTCGACCGGGCCGCCGCCGGCACCGCGATGGCGCTCGCCCCGCTGGTCGGCGCGCTGCTCGGCGCCGTACTCGGCGGGGCGCTGCTGCTCACCGGCGCGCTCGCGCCACCGCTCGTCGCCGCCCTGGTCACGGTGGGGCTGGGCGCGCTGCTCACCCGGGGGCTGCACCTGGACGGGCTGGCCGACACCGTGGACGCGCTCGGCTCGTACCGGCGTGGTCCGGCCGCGCTGAAGATCATGAAGCAGCCGGACGTCGGCCCGTTCGGGGTGGTCGCGCTGGTGGTCGTACTCCTGCTCCAGAGCGCGGTGCTCGCGGAGCTGGCCGGCCGGGACGCGCTCGCCGCGTTCGCCGCCGTGGTCGCCGCCACCGCGGCCGGGCGGCTCGCCGTCGGCCTGGCCTGCCGGCGCGGCGTGCCGGCCGCGCGGCCGGAGGGCCTGGGCGCGCTCGTGGCCGGCACCGTCGGGTGGGGCGCGCTGGCGCTCGGCGCGGTCGCCGTCGCGCTGGCGGCCGTGCCCGCAGTCCCGGACCGTCCGTGGCAGGGGCCGCTCGCCGTGCTCGGCGCGCTCGCCGTCGCGGCCGGGCTGCTCCGGCACCTGGTACGCCGCTTCGGCGGCATCACCGGCGACGTGCTCGGGGCGCTCGTGGAGATCGTCACCACGCTGTCCTACCTGGGACTGGTGCTGACCGGCTGAGCGTCACCGGTCCGGGCGGGTAGCGTTCGGGGCGAGTGCACCGGCGCGGTCGAGGGGGACGGCATGCTCATCACGGACGACTTCCTGCCGGTACCGGTGCCCGAGTCGCTCGACGCGACCTATCTGGTGCCGATCACCGGGCTGCCCAAGGTGAGCCCGAAGACCGCAGTGGAAGGGCTGGCCGGGCGGCTCGCCGAGCCGGTGCACGGGCTGGCCAAGCAGATGCTCGACAGCCCGCTGATGACCGTCGACACCCGTACCGTCGACGAGTTCCCCGAGCTGCCGCCGGACCTGCTCACCGCGTTCGGCGCCACCGAGGAGCAACTGGCCCGGCTGGCCGCCGCCACCCACCTGGTGGTGGTGCAGGCCGAGTACCGGCCGGGCTGGCCGCCCGCGCACGAGTGGGCCGCCCGCGCGGTGGCCGCCGCGGTCGCCGAGACGGTCGGCGGGGACGTGGTGGACGTCTTCGGGCTCCAGTTCCTCGACCCGGCGGCGGCGCTGCGCTCACTGCCCGACGAGCAGGGCCGGATCCGGCTCGTCGACTGGGTGCTGGTGCCCTACTCCTCGGACTCCGACGGGCTGTGGTTCACCACGAAGGGGCTGCGCCGGTTCGGGCTGCTGGAGTTGCAGGCCCAGGGCGTGCCGGACCACCTGACCCGGGCGTGGGGCGCGGTGATGACCGGCGCGGCCCGGCGGCTGCTGCGGGACTGGACCGACGGGCTCGCCGGTGAGGAGGTGCCGGCGTTCGTGCAGCTTCCCGTGCTGGCCACGGTGACCGGGCACGACATCGCCGTGGCGTACGGCAATCCGGAGCAGCACGGCGCGACCGCGCCGGTGCTGCTGCGGCTGGAGCTGGACCCGGCCACCGACCCGGACGCCGACTCGTTCCTGAGCCTCAACCCGCCGCCCGGGCATCCGGGTCCGCCCGGCCGCTACTTCGCCGCCGCCTGCGCGACGCTGTTCAACGGCATCCAGCCGGACGTGCGCTACACCCGCACGGGGGACGCGATGAGCCGCGCGGTGGAGACCGCCCGGGAGGCGCTCGGCGACATCCGGGCCCGGTTCCTGGCCGGGCGGCTGCCCGAGGAGAGCCAGCTCGTGGTCAAGTACGGGCTGCCCGGCGACGACGGCCCCGAGTACGTCTGGGCCGGGGTGACCTCGTGGGAGAGCCCGGAACGGATCGTCGGCGCGAGCGCCAGCGACGCCAACACCGACCCGAGCGTACGGATCGGCTCACCCGTGGTGGTGGAGGCATCGGACGTGGTCGACTGGGCGGTGCTGGACGGCACCGGCGTGCTGGAGGGCGGCTGGACGCAGGCAGTCCTCGACGCCGGGGAGCGCGGCGAGGACTGACCCGCGCGGCTCAGCGCGCCGAGCGCCGATCCGCCTCCGGCCTCAGCGCACCGAGGGCTTGACGAACGGCGGCCGGGTCAGGCGCATCCGGGCACGGCGGCCCCGGATGTCCACCTCCAGCTCCTCGCCGTCGGCCAGCTTCGGGTCGGTGTCGACGAGCGCCAGCGCGACGCCGTGCTTGAGCGTCGGGCTGAACGTGCCGCTGGTGACGGTGCCGACCTGCCGGTCGCCCGCGTACACGGCCATGCCGGGGCGCGGGATGGCCCGGTCGACAGCGGTCAGGCCGCGCAGCGTACGGGCGGGTCCGGCGGCCTTCTCGGCGCGCAGCGCGTCGCGGCCCCAGAACGCCGGCTTGTCCCAGCCCACCGCCCAGCCGGAGCGGCCCTGCACCGGGGTGATCTCCGGGGACAGGTCCTGCCCGTGCAGCGGGTAGCCCATCTCGGTGCGCAGCGTGTCCCGGGCGGCCAGGCCGCAGGCGCGGACGTCGCCGGCTGCGGCGAAGAGCGCGTCCCAGACGGCGACCGCGTGCTCGGACGCCACGACCAGCTCGTAGCCCAGCTCGCCGGTGTAGCCGGTGCGGCACACGGTCAGCTCCACCCCGTCGAGCGTGGCGGTGGAGAAACTCATGTAGTCGTGCCCGGTGGGCAGGCCGAGCGAGCCCAGCAGGTCCGCCGAGCGCGGGCCCTGGACGGCGAGCACCGCGTACGCCTCGTGCTCGTCGGTGACGGTGACCCCGGCGGGCGCGGCGGCGCGCAGCCGGCGGGCCACCTCGGCGGTGTTCGCCGCGTTGGGGATCAGGAAGACGTGGTCGTCTGCGTGCAGGTAGGCGATGATGTCGTCCACCACGCCGCCGGTGGCGTCGTCGCAGCAGAGCGTGTACTGCGCCTGACCGGGAGCGATCCGGCCGAGGTCGTTGGTGAGGCAGGCGTTGACGAAGTCCGCCGCGCCCGGCCCGGTGACCCGGATCTTGCCCAGGTGCGAGACGTCGAACACGCCGACGCCCTCGCGGACGGCGGTGTGCTCCTTGAGCACACCGCCACCGGCGTACTCCAGCGGCATCTGCCAGCCCCCGAAGGGGGCGAACTTCGCGCCGAGCGCGGTGTGCCGCTCGTGCAGCGGGGAGCGGCGCAGCCGGGTCTCGGCGGCGTCGGAGGTCACCTCGGTCATGGGTGGCAACTTACCGGCCGCGACGACTGTGGTTAGCATCGGCGGGATCCCGTCGGCGCGCATCGGCGGGACACCCACGCCTTCCGGCGGGTAGGTTGCCGCCGGAGACACCTTCACCGCCGGTACGCGACGACGCGGCCGGCCCGGCCCGCCCGGAGTAGCTTTCGTGACATCGCCCCGCACCACCCTCAGCCTGGTCGACACCGACCCCGCCGAACTCGCCGTCGACGCGATCGTGATCGGCGTGCACAGCCAGACCACCGAGCCGGGCAGCGGCGCACCCGCCCACGCCCTGCTGCTGGCCACCGGCGGGGAGAGCATCGCCGCCGCGTTCGACGGAAAGCTGACCGAGACGCTGGCCCTGCTCGGCGCGACAGGTGGCCCGGGCGAGGTGATCAAGTTGGCCACGCTGGGCACCGTGACCGCCCCGCTGGTCGTGGCCGTCGGCCTCGGCCCGGAGCCCTCGGGCGCCGCTCCGGCCCCGGAGTCGCTGCGCCGGGCCGCCGGCGCCGCCGTACGGGCGCTGGCCGGCGCGGCGCGCGTCGCCCTGGCCCTGCCGCTGCCCGACGACGCCGACGCCCCGGCCGCGCTGCGCGCGGTCGCCGAGGGCGCGCTGCTGGGCGGCTACCGGTTCGCCGGCTACAAGACCAAGCCGCAGCCGGCCCGCCGTGAGCCGGTGGCCGAGGTGCTGGTGGCGGTGCCGGACGCGGCCGACGCGACCGCCCAGGCCGAGGTCGCGCGGGCGCAGGCGGTAGCCGGCGCGGTGCGGACCAGCCGGGACTGGGTGAACACCGCGCCGAACGAGCTGCGTCCCCCGGCGTTCGCCGACGCCGTCTCCGCCGCCGCCCGCGAGGCGGGGCTGGAGGTCGAGGTGCTGGACGAGGCGGCGCTCAAGGCCGGTGGCTACGGCGGCATCCTCGCCGTCGGCCAGGGCTCCGAGGCCCCGCCGCGGCTGGTGAAGCTCACCTGGACGCCGGAGGGCGGCGGCAACGGCAAGCGGGTCGCGCTGGTCGGCAAGGGCATCACGTTCGACACCGGCGGCATCTCGATCAAGCCGGCGCAGGGCATGTGGGAGATGAAGTCGGACATGGCCGGCGCGGCGGCGGTCGGCGCGGCCATGCTGGCGATCGCGGCGCTCAAGCCGTCGGTCACCGTCACCGGCTACCTGCCGATGGCGGAGAACATGCCGTCGGGCGCCAGCTACCGGCCGGGCGACGTGATCAGCATGTTCAACGGCAAGAAGGTGGAGGTGCTGAACACCGACGCCGAGGGCCGGATGGTGCTGGCCGACGCGATGGCGCGGGCCTGCGCGGACGGCGCGGACTACCTGTTCGAGACCTCCACGCTGACCGGCGGGCAGGTGATCGCGCTGGGCAAGCGGATCGCCGGTGTGATGGGCACCCCGGAGCTGTGCGAGCGGGTGCGGGTGGCCGGTGACGCGACCGGTGAGCCGGCCTGGCCGATGCCGCTGCCGGACGACGTGCGCAAGGGCATGGAGTCGGACGTCGCGGACATCTCGCAGGTCAACGCCGGGATGGACCGGGCCGGGCACATGCTGCAGGGCGGCGTGTTCCTGCGCGAGTTCGTCACCGACGACGTGGCGTGGGCGCACATCGACATCGCCGGTCCGGGTTACCACTCGGGCGAGGCGACCGGCTACTGGACCAAGGGCGGCACCGGCGTGCCGGTGCGTACGCTCGTGCACCTGGTCGAGGACGTCGCCACCAACGGCTGACGTGTAAGGAAGGGCCCCTTCTTAACGCCTCGCGTTGTAGAAGGGGCCCTTTTTAACACCCGCGCCCGCGCCCGCTCAGAACGGCTCCGGGCGGCGCTTGCGGCGTTCGTTGTAGTCGCGCATGCGCTGCGGATAGCCCATCAGCCGCACGTCGTAGATCGGGATGGCGATCCGGTGCGCCCAGCGGCGGGCCTCGTCCGGCCCGCCGACGCGCCGCCGGGTCCACTCGCCGTCGTCGGCGATCAGCATGATCGTGGTCTCGGTGACCGTCGTACGGGGCTCGATGTACGCCTCGACGCCCTTACGGGTCCGGACGAAGTTCTCCAAGTGGTCCAGATCGGCGCGGTCGGCGGCACGGTCGCGGCTCGCCGGGGCGGCCCGCTTTCGTCGTCGGAACAACCCCACCGAATCCACTCCTCCCCCAAGCCGTCGTCGAGGACGGTGCCAAGGGTACGTGTCACCGACGTGTCGTTGGGCACCTCGGTACGCGCCCGGTCCGTGGTGGTGACAAGATGACCGAGGTGGGGTGTGCCTGTTACTCCGCCGTAACCCCCGATGCAGTGACGCGACCTGGGAGTTGGATGTGAGCGAGCCGAACGACACGACCTTCGACATCGTCATCCTCGGAGGTGGTAGCGGCGGCTACGCGGCGGCGCTGCGTGCCGCCCAGCTGGACCTCTCCGTCGCCCTCATCGAGAAGAGCAAGCTCGGCGGGACGTGCCTGCACAACGGGTGCATCCCGACCAAGGCGCTGCTGCACGCCGCCGAGATCGCCGACCAGACCCGCGAGTCCGAGCAGTTCGGCGTGAAGGCCGAGCTGGTGGGCATCGACATGAAGGCGGTCAACTCGTACAAGGACGGCGTGATCTCCCGCCTGTACAAGGGCCTGCAGGGCCTGGTGGGCAGCAGCAAGAAGATCACCTTCGTGGCGGGCGCCGGCAAGCTGGTCGGCAAGAACGTCGTCGAGGTGGACGGCAAGCGCTACACCGGCCGTAACGTCGTGCTGGCCTCCGGCTCGTACGCGAAGAGCCTGCCCGGCCTGGACGTGGACGGCGAGCGGATCATCACCAGCGACCACGCCCTGACCCTGGACCGCGTGCCGTCCTCGGCGATCGTGCTCGGCGGCGGCGTGATCGGCGTCGAGTTCGCCAGCGTCTGGAAGTCCTTCGGCGTGGACGTGACCATCGTCGAGGCGCTGCCCCGCCTGGTCGCCGCCGAGGACGAGGAGTCGTCGAAGGCGCTGGAGCGGGCGTTCCGCAAGCGGAAGATCAACTTCAAGGTCGGCAAGCCGTTCGAGAAGGTCGAGAAGACCGACAAGGGCGTGAAGCTGACGATTCAGGGCGGTGACACGGTCGAGGCCGAGCTGCTGCTGGTCGCCGTGGGCCGCGGCCCGAACACCGCCGGCCTCGGCTACGAGGAGCAGGGCGTCAAGATGGACCGCGGTTACGTGCTGACCGACGAGCGGCTGCGCACCAGCGTGCCGAACGTCTACGCGGTCGGCGACATCGTGCCCGGCCTGCAGCTCGCGCACCGCGGCTTCCAGCAGGGCATCTTCGTCGCCGAGGAGATCGCCGGGAAGAGCCCGGCCGTGATCGACGAGGCCGGCATCCCGCGCGTGACGTACTGCGACCCGGAGCTGGCGTCGGTCGGCCTGACCGAGGCGAAGGCCAAGGAGCAGTACGGCGCCGACAAGATCAAGACGTACAACTACAACCTGGGCGGCAACGGCAAGAGCCAGATCCTCAAGACCGCGGGCCACGTGAAGCTGGTCCGGGTGGACGACGGCCCGGTGGTCGGCGTGCACATGGTCGGCGCCCGGGTCGGTGAGCTGATCGGCGAGGCGCAGCTCATCTACAACTGGGAGGCGTACCCGGCCGAGGTGGCGCAGCTCGTGCACGCCCACCCGACGCAGAACGAGGCTCTGGGCGAGGCGCACCTGGCCCTGGCCGGCAAGCCGCTGCACGCGCACGCCTGACACGACAACCGCGGCGTCCGGCGACGGGCGAGAATCCCACCAGGGAATGAAGGAGTCTGGAGAACATGCCGGTATCGGTCACCATGCCCCGGCTCGGCGAGAGCGTCACCGAGGGCACCGTCACGCGCTGGCTCAAGCAGGAGGGTGACACCGTCGAGGTCGACGAGCCCCTGCTCGAGGTGTCGACCGACAAGGTCGACACCGAGATCCCGTCCCCCGCGGCGGGCGTGCTGAGCCGGATCGTGGTCGGCGAGGACGAGACCGCCGAGGTCGGCAGCGAGCTGGCGGTCATCGCCGGTGAGGGCGAGGACGCGGGCGCGGCCCCGAAGCAGGAGGCCGAGCCGGCCACCGAGCCGACCGCCGCCGCCGAGGGCACCGGCCCCGAGCCGGAGCAGCAGGCCGAGGAGGCCGCCGCCGAGCCGGGCGCCGAGGCCGAGCAGCCGGCCGTCGAGGAGCCGGCCCAGCCGGCGGCGTCGTCGGGCGAGGGCACGCCGGTGACCATGCCGGCCCTGGGCGAGAGCGTCACCGAGGGCACCGTCACCCGCTGGCTCAAGCAGGTCGGTGAGACCGTCGAGGTGGACGAGCCGCTGCTGGAGGTCTCCACCGACAAGGTCGACACCGAGATCCCGTCGCCGGTCGCCGGCACGCTGCAGGAGATCAAGGTCGCCGAGGACGAGACCGCCGACGTCGGCGCCGTGCTGGCGATCGTCGGGGTGGCCGGTGCCGCGCCCGCGAAGGCGGAGCCGAAGCCCGAGCCCAAGCCGGAGCCCAAGGCCGAGGCGAAGCCCGAGCCCAAGCCGGAGCCCAAGCCGGAGCCGAAGGTCGAGGAGCCGACGCCGGGCGCGGCCTACAACGAGCCGGCCGCCGAGGCGGAGCAGGCCGCGCAGCCGGCCAAGGCCGAGGCGGCGGCCCAGCCGGCCGCGCCGGCCGCCACGCAGCGCCGGAGCGTTCCGGCCGAGCACGGCGAGGACTCCGCCGGGTACGTGACGCCGCTGGTGCGCAAGCTCGCCGCCGAGCACGGCGTGGACCTGGGCTCGGTCAAGGGCACCGGCGTGGGTGGCCGCATCCGCAAGCAGGACGTGCTGGAGGCGGCGGAGAAGGCGAAGGCCGCCAAGCCCGCGCCGACCGCCGCCGCTCCGGCCGCGAAGGCGGAGGCGCCGGCCCAGCCGGCCGCCAAGCCGCAGCCGAGCGCCAAGCGGGGTACGACGGAGAAGCTGCCGCGTATCCGGGCCACCATCGCCAAGCGGATGCAGCAGTCGCTGCACGAGACGGCCCAGCTGACCACCGTGGTCGAGGTGGACGTCACCCGGGTCGCGAAGCTGCGGGCGCGGGCGAAGGAGTCGTTCCAGGCCAAGCACGGCGTGAAGCTGTCGTTCCTGCCGTTCTTCGCGCTCGCCGCCGTCGAGGCGCTCCAGACGTACCCGATCGTCCAGGCCAGCATGGACCTGGAGGGCGGGACGATCACCTACCCGGCCGCGGAGCACCTGGGCATCGCCGTGGACACCGAGCGCGGCCTGCTCGTGCCGGTCATCCACAACGCCGGTGACCTGAACATGGGCGGCATCGCCAAGCGGATCGCCGACCTGGCCGAGCGCACCCGGGCCAACAAGATCACCCCGGACGAGATGGCCGGGGCGACGTTCACGCTCACCAACACCGGCAGCCGGGGCGCCCTGTTCGACACCCCGATCGTGCCGTCGCCGCAGTCGGCGATGCTCGGCACGGGAGCTGTGGTGAAGCGCCCGGTCGTGGTGAACGACCCGGAGCTGGGCGAGGTCGTGGCGATCCGGTCGATGGTCTACCTGGCCATGTCGTACGATCACCGGCTGATCGACGGCGCCGACGCGGCCCGTTTCCTCACCGCGGTGAAGGAGCGGCTGGAGGCCGGCAACTTCGAGGCCGAGCTGGGTCTGTAGATCCGAGACGGCGAGGGGGCGCGCGGCGACATGCCGCGCGCCCCCTTCGTCGTCAGCGGCCTCAGCCCTTCAGGTGCTCCTCGGATACCGTCCAGAGCTGCTCGGCGGCCTCCGGGTCCCGGGCGTACGGCGCCCAGCCGGTCCGCGTGCCCGGCTGGTTCGGCCCGGCCTCCTGGCAGTCCTCGAAGTACCGGCCGCCGACGCCGTCGAGCAGCGGTGAGGTGGCGACCAGCACCGAGGTCGCCGCGCCCTGCTCCGGGGTCTTGAACGAGGCCGCGCCGCCACCGCTCTGCGCGCGCATCCGGGCCAACTCCTCCTCGGTGATGTAGCGCTGGAGGTTGGTCCGGATCGCGCCGGGCATCAGCGCGTTGGTCCAGATGCCGTCGTCGGCCCAGCGGCGGGTCGCCTCCACCGCGAACAGCACGTTCGCGGTCTTGGACTGCCCGTACGCCAGCCACGGGTCGTACGGCCGCTGCCGGAAGTGGATGTCGGAGAACACCACAGGTGAGCGCAGGTGGGCGGCCGAGCTGACCGAGACGATCCGCGCGCCGCCGGCCGCGGCGAGCGCCGGGCGCAGTCCGGTGGCCAGCGCGAAGTGTCCGAGGTGGTTGGTCGCGAACTGCATCTCCCAGCCCTGCTCGGTGCGCATCTCCGGGGAGGCCATGATCCCGGCGTTGTTGACGAGCATGTGCAGCGGCCCGTCCCAGTTCCGGACGAACGCGGCCACCGACGCGAGATCGTCCAGGTCGAGCGGGGCGACCAGGATCCGGTCGTTGCCGGTGGCGCCGGTGAGCTCGGCGGCGGCGCGCTGACCGGCCTCGGTGTTGCGGACGGCGAGGGTGACGTCCGCTCCGGCGGAGGCGAGCGCGCGGGCGGTCTCCACGCCGATCCCGGAGGCGCCGCCGGTGACGACGGCCCGCCGGCCGGTCAGGTCCAGGTCGCGGACCACTTCCAGGGCGGTGGTCTCGGAGTCGAACGGGGTCGTGACTGGTGTCGGGGTTGTCATGGTCCATCCTTGTCGACGGCGACGCGGACCGATGTCCGCCCGCTACGATGAGAAGCGGAGGATCCTCCGTTACTTGCTCAGCATAACCGGAGGAGGCTCCGGTTACCACCGACCCGGGCCCGCGACCCGGTCGAGCCGAGGAGGAACCGTGCCCGACCGACCGCTGCGCGCCGACGCGCTGCGCAACCGGCAGCGCCTGCTGGACGCCGCGGTGCAGGCGTTTTCCCAGGCGGGCGCGGAGGTAACGCTCGACCGCGTCGCCAAGGAGGCCGGGGTCGGGATCGGCACGCTCTACCGCCACTTCCCCAGCCGGGAAGCGCTCATCGAGGCGGCGTACCGCAACGAGCTGGAGAAGCTCTGCGACGCCGCGCCGGCGCTGCTCGCCACCCGGCCCGCCGACGTGGCGCTGCGCACGTGGATGGACCGGTTCGTCGACTACCTCGCCACCAAGCGGGGCATGGCCGACGCCCTGCGGCTGGTCATCGCCTCCGGCGCCAACCCGTACGCGCAGAGCCGCGACCTGCTGCTGGCCGCGCTCGGCGAACTCCTCGCCGCCGGCGCGGCGGCCGGTGCCGTACGCGCCGACGTGGCCGCCGCCGACGTGCTCGCCAGCCTCAGCGGGGTGTCCCTGGTGGCCGGCGAGCCGGACCAGCGCGCCCAGGCCGGACGCCTGCTCGACCTGCTGATGGACGGCCTGCGCCACCGGACGGGCTGACCGAATCGGCCACCCGGCCCGACCTGCGCTGACAGACTCGGCCGGTGGGCTCGAACCGGTGGCGTGGACGCCTGGGGCCGGCGGTGCCGGTGGCCCCGGGCGCCCGCGTCGACCGGTTCGAGATCTTCTTCGACCTGGTCTTCGTCTTCTCGTTCTTCATCATCACCCGGGCCACCGCCCTGCAGGTGACCGGCGGGGCGCTGCTGCACGCGCTGCTGGTCCTCGCCGTGCTCTGGTGGTCGTGGGTGGTGCACAGCGTGGTCGCCACCCGGGTACGCCTCGGCGAAGGCTTCGTCCCGGTGCTCATGACAGTCGGCATGGCCGCGCTGTTCACGTTCGCGCTGTCGCTGCCGCAGGCGTTCCGGGACCCGACCGGCAACGCGGCCGGGCCGATGGTCGCGGCGCTCAGCTACACCGTCCTGCGGTTGATCCACCTGCTGCTGTACCGGCACGCGGTCCGGGACAGCCCGAACGAGCGCCGGCAACTCCTCCGGTTCGCCCCGGAGTTGATCGGCAGCACCGCGCTGCTGCTGGTCGCCGCGCTGCTGCCGCCGAGGATCGACGACCTGTTCTCCGCGGCGGTGCTCCGCGACGTGCTGTGGGCGGTGGTCGTCCTGCTCCAGTACGGCACCGGCATCCTCGCCGGCACCTGGGGCTGGGGCGTCGCATCGGCCGAACACTGGACCGAGCGGTACGACCTGATCCTGATCATCGCGCTGGGCGAGTCCGTGATCTCGGTCGGCGTCGGCAGCAACCTGCTCGGCCAGCCGCCCACCTGGCCGGCCGTGACCGCGGCCGTGCTCGGCATCTTCTTCACCGCCGCGCTCTGGTGGGCGCACTACGACATGATCGGGCCGGCCGCCCGGATCGCGTTGCACGTCGCGCAGGACGGCCCCCGGGTGGCGATGGCCCGGGACGCGTACGCCTACCTGTTCCTGCCGATGATCGCGGGCATCATCCTGTTCGCGCTCGGCGCCGAGACGATAGTGCACGGCATCGCCGACCCGAACGTGCCGCCCAGCGAGCCGGGGCACGGGCCGAGCGTGCCGCTGCTGTTCGGCGGCGTGATCTGCTATCTCTGCGGCAACATGCTGTTCCAGCTCCGTACCCTGCGCACGCTGAGCTGGACGCGGGTCGCGACGGCGTTGCTGCTCGGCCTGAGCATCCCGGTCGCGGAACGGGTGCCGGGGCTGGCCGCGCTGGGCATGCTCACCGCCATCACGGTGGGTATGGTGGCCGTCGAAGTGATCGTCTTCGACGAGGGCCGGCGGGCCCTGCGGAAGCTGGTCTTCGAGGAACGCGCCAGCCACGAGGCGCACGAGGCGGCCTGGCGGGCCCGCTGGCACGAACGGCCCGACGACCGCGACGAAGGCGAGTGAACCAGCGGCCCGCCGCCTCCGTGAAACCTGTCGGCCCCGCCGCGGGGCCACACCTGAGGGATACGGGGGCCACATGACCATCGACACCGTCCACGCCGGCGCGGCCGGCGCCTGGCAGCTCGGCGACCTCACCGTCAACCGGATGGGCCTGGGCGCGATGCGGCTGACCGCGAACGCCGACGGCAGCCCGAGCGACCGCGACCGGGCCGTCGCCGTGCTGCGCCGCGCCGTCGAGCTGGGCGTCAACCACATCGACACGGCCGCGTTCTACTTCTCGCCGCTGCGCTCGGCCAACGAGCTGATCAACCGGGCGCTGTGGCCGTACCCGGAGGATCTGGTCATCGTGACCAAGGTCGGGCCGGGCAAGGACCCGTCCGGGCAGTGGCTGCCGGCGGCCCGCCCGGACCAGCTGCGCGGGCAGGTGGAGGAGAACCTGCGCCAGCTCGGCCGCGACCACCTGGACGTGGTGAACCTGCGGGTGCACGGCCCGGAGCCGCTGTCCGAGCACTTCGGCGCGCTCGCCGAGCTGCGCGACGCCGGGCTGATCCGGCACCTCGGCGTCTCCGCCGTACGCCCCCACCAGGTCACCGAGGCGCGCGCCATCGCACCGGTGGTGTGCGTGCAGAACTCGTACGGCCTGGGCTACCGCCGTCAGCACGACGAGCTGATCCGCGCCTGCGCCGCGCACGGCACCGCGTTCGTGCCGTTCTTCTCCATCGTCACCAGCGGCCGGGAGGCCGGCGCGACCGGCGAGGAGCACCCGGACGTGCTCGCGGTGGCCCGGGAGCACGGCGTGACGGCGGCCCAGGTCCGGCTGGCGTGGACGCTGGCCCGCGGCCCGAACGTGCTGGCCATCCCCGGCACCGGCGACCCGGCGCACCTGGAGCAGAACGTCGCCGCCGCCGCGCTGCGCCTCTCCCCCGCCGACCTGGCCCGCCTCGACGCCGTGTGACACGTGTTAAGAAGGGGCCCTTTCACCTCGCCAGGCGTTAAGAAGGGGCCCTTCCTTACGGTCTGGGCGGCAGGAGCCGTCGACGCGCTCCTGCCCCGGCTGGCCGGAAAAGCGCTGGACTTCGAGCACACTCGAAAGTGAACACTGGGCGCATGACGACGACACGACGGCTGGGCCGCAGCGGCATCGAGGTCAGCGCGATCGGCATGGGCTGCTGGGCGATCGGGGGTCCGCTCTGGGACGGCACGCAGCCGCTGGGCTGGGGCGAGGTGGACGACGACGAGTCGGTGCGTACCGTCCACCGGGCCCTGGAGCTGGGCGCGACGCTGTTCGACACGTCCAGCAACTACGGCGCGGGGCACAGCGAGCGGGTGTTGGGGCGCGCGCTCGCCGGCCGCCGGGACCGGGCCGTCATCGCCACCAAGTTCGGCTACCCCACGGACGAGGAGACCCGGCAGGCCCTCGGCGAGGAGGCCACCCCCGAGTACGCGCGGAGCAGCCTGGAGGGCTCGCTGCGCCGCCTCGGCACCGACCACGTCGACCTCTACCAGCTCCACCTGGGCGGCCTGCCGGTGCCGCGGGCGCTGGACCTCGTCGGCACGCTGGAGGACCTGGTCGCGGAGGGGAAGATCCGGGCGTACGGCTGGAGCACCGACGACCCCGCCTCGGCGCGCGCCTTCGCCGAGGCCGGACCGCACTGCGCCGCCATCCAGCACGACCAGTCGGTGCTGCGGGACAACGCCGGGATGCTCGCGGTGTGCGCGGAGTTCGACCTGGCCAGCCTCAACCGGGGGCCGCTGGCGATGGGTCTGCTCACCGCGAAGTACCAGGACGCGCCGGCCGCCCGGGGCGACGACGACGTGCGTGGCGTGGCGCCGGAGTGGCTGCCCTGGTTCACCGGTGGCGTGCCGCGCGCCGAGTGGTCCGAGCGGGTGGCCCGGGTCCGCGAGGCGCTGACCGCCGACGGCCGCACGCTCGCCCAGGGCGCGCTGGGCTGGCTGCTCGCCCGCAGCCCGCAGACGCTGCCCATCCCCGGCTGCCGGACCGTGGCGCAGGCCGGGGAGAACCTCGGCACGCTGGCGTACGGGCCGCTGCCGCAGGAGGCGTACGCGGAGGTGGAGCGCCTGCTCGCCGACCTGCGTACCGCCCCGGCTGACGCCTGACGGTCAAGGGTCTCGCCGCGGGGGCGCCTCAGAGGTGTCGGCGGACCTCCGCGGCGAACCTGGGCAGGCCGGTGCGTCCCAGCAGTACGAGCAGACCCGGTACGGTCGTCGGCTCCCTGCGGTAGGCGGCCGCCTGGCGGTGCAGGACGTCCAGTGTCTGCCCCGGGTAGAGGTCCAGCTGGTCGAGCAGGAAGTCGTCCGGGTGCATCGCCACGATGTCGAAGGACTTGAGCGACGCCTCGGGAAAATCACCGACGTTGAACGTGACCAGCACTTCCGCGTTCGCCCGGACGGCGGCAGCCAGCACGTGCCGGTCCTTGGGATCGTTGGACATGCCGTCGATGAGCGACTCGTACCCGCTGACCATGGCGTCCGGGAACGCCTCGGACATCTGGCCGATCCGGCGGTCGACCCGCTCCTCCGCGATGCCTCGTGCGATCAGGTTGCGTCGCAGCTCGTCAAGGACGTCCCTGGACCAGAGGGGCCGGTAGGCGGCGACCTCGGCCAGCCGCAGCAGGGTGTCGCAGAGATGCGCCGGGTAGAGGACGCAGGTGTCGAGAAAAGCCGGGAACGCCACTCAGGTCACGCTCATCTCGTCCTGCGCGGTGTGGCCGTCGCGTCGTACAGGCCGTCTTCCTCGGCTTCGGCGGTCATCCGGTCGAGCGTCCGGCGGCGTGCCTGCCGGGTCCGCTCCTGGTAGTCGAGAACGTCCCGGAGCATGACTCGCCGGTGACGGCCGCGCATCGTGTGCGGCATCTCGCCCTCGGACAGCAACCGGACCAGCGTGGGCCGGGAGATGTTGAGCAGGTCTGCCGCCTCCTGGGTCGTCAGCATCGTGTTGTGCGGTGCGATGGAGATCGCAAGCCCTTCGGACAGTGCCGTCACCACGTCCCGCAGCACTCCGTACAACTCGTCGGGGATCTCGATCTCGGACCCGTCCGGCCCGACCAGCCTGGCCCGCGCACGACCGCTGGCGCTCCGCAGTTCGTGCACGAACCGGGCCAGCTCAGCCGGGTCGTCCGGAGGAAGGACGGTACGTTCACGCAGCGCGCTGCTCATGACCACAAGGGTATCGCTATTCGAAAAAAACGCAACGCGTTCAGCGCGCGTGACGGGTGGGCGTGACGAGTGAGTGATTTCGCTCCACGCATCCGAATAGCGCCGCGTACTCGAAGATGTGAGCATGCGGATCCTCATGGCCGGCGTGTCCGGCTTCCTCGGCACCCGACTGGTCGACTGCCTCACCGCGGACGGCCACCAGGTCACCCGCCTGGTCCGCCGCCCACCACGCACACCCACCGAGCGCCAGTGGAACCCGTCCGCCGCGCAACTGGACCCGCAGTGCGTCGCCGAGGCGGACGCGGTGGTGAACCTGGCCGGGGCCGGGGTGGGCGACAAGCGCTGGAACGACGAGTACCGGAAGCTGATCCGGACCAGCCGCGTGGACAGCACCACCACGCTCGCCATCACGATCGCCGGTCTGCCCACCGCGGACCGGCCCGTGGTGCTGCTGAACTCCTCGGCGGTCGGCTGGTACGGCAACACCGGTGACCGCGCGGTCACCGAGGAGGCGCCGGCCGGTGAGGGGTTCCTCGCCGACGTCTGCCGGGTGTGGGAGGCCGCGACCCGGCCGGCCGAGGACGCGGGCGTACGGGTGGTGCGGCTGCGTACCGGACTGCCCCTGCACCGCGACGGCGGCCTGCTCAAGCCGCAGCTGCTGCCGTTCCGGCTCGGCGTCGGCGGCAAGCTGGGCAACGGGCGGCAGTGGCTGCCGTGGATCTCGATGCGGGACTGGCTGAACGCGGCGAAGTTCCTGCTCGACCGCGACGACGTGGCGGGCCCGGTCAACGTGGTCGGCCCGGCGCCGGTCACCAACGCCGAGTTCACCCGGGAACTTGCCCGTCAGCTGCACCGCCCCGCGATCATGCCGATCCCGGCGGTGGCGCTGAAGGTGGTGCTCGGCGGCTTCTCGCAGGAGGCGCTCACCAGCACCCGGGTGCTGCCGGGCGTACTCGACAAGTCCGGCTTTCCCTGGACGCATCCGGACCTGCCGGGCGCGCTGCGCGCCGCCCTCACGGAGTGAGCCCGCGAGGGCGGCGCGGCGTGGCCGTTCAGCAGCCGATCACCCAGTACGCGGGCCCGGTCTGCTTGAGCGTGCTCGTGTAGAAGGTGTTGTAGAGGCCCATCCGCTGCCCGCTGCCCAGCGCGTAGGCGTACCCGCCGGACTGGTAGGCCCGCCCGGCCACCACGTGCGCGTAGTTGCTGGCGGTGACGCAGACCGGCGCGCCGGTCGGCGATGGCGTGGGCGAGGGCGACGCGGTGGGCGTGGGTGACGCGGTCGCCGTCGGGGTCGGGCTCGGCGAGGCGCCGCCACCGCCGAGCCCGAAGAAGAGCGCGTCCCGGTACGTCGAACAGATGGTGTCCAGGAAGTACGCCCCGGCGGTGCCGCACTGGTCCGCCCCCGTACCCGGGTCGACGGGGGTGCCGTGGCCCATGCCGGAGACCCGGTAGAGGCGGACCTGGTCGTTGCCGTAGACCTCCAGGCTCGTGCCGGACGGCAGCGTGGACGTGCTGGTCGGGGTGGTCGACAGGCCCAGCACGTTCGTCCACTGGTCCCGCGACTCGGCGGCGTTCGCGGTCGCCACAGTGGTGTCGCTGGTGCCGTGCCAGATCGCCACCCGGGGCCGCTTGCCGGTGTAGCCGGCGTACGCGCCGCGGACCAGGTCGCCCCACTGGGCTGGGGTCTTGTCCACACCCGGATTCATGCAGCTGAACGCGGTGACGGTGCTGGTGGCGCAGCGGTACGGGATGCCGGCGATGATCGAGCCGCCGGCGAAGACGTCCGGGTAGGCGGCGAGCATGGCCGCGCTCATCGCGCCGCCGGCGGAGAGGCCGCTGACGTACACGCGGGCGCCGTCGGTGCCGTAGGTGGTCCTGGCGTAGTCGACCATCTGCTTGATCGACAGCGCCTCGCCCTGGCCGCGCGCGGTGTCACCGGTCTCGAACCAGTTGAAGCAGGAGTTGGCGTTGTTGCCGCTGGGCTGCTGCGGCGCGATGAGCGTGAACTTCCACTGGTCGGCGTACTTCTGCCAGCCGGAGTTGGCGACGTAGGTCGAGGCGTTCTGCACGCACCCGTGCAGCAGCACCACGGCGGGCGCGCCGGCCGGCAGGCCGTCCGGGCGGTACGCGTACATGGTCAGGTTTCCGGGGTTGGAGCCGAAGCCGGTGACCTGGGTGAGCGAGGCGGCCTGGGCGGGGAGGGCGGCGACCAGCGCGGTGGCCGCGGCCAGCACGACCCCGGCCGCCGCCCCGGCGACGCGGGCGATGAGGGATGAGGAGCGGGGCACGGGAACCTCCCGATCGTGGAATGTGAACTGAGTCACCTCCGGGTTGCCGCGACGTTACGGCTGTGTTTCGTCACACCGGAATGGCCGCCGCTCACACATTCGCGACCGCCGAAGTGTGCGGGTGAGTTTCGTGTCCGGGCGGTCTGCCCAGGTCCGGTTGGTAACGTCCGCTGCGTGCCGTCCTCCCCGTTCCTGGCCACCGGGCCGTCGACGACCCGCGTCCGTGACCGGCGGGCCGACCTGCTGGTGACGCTCGCCGCCCTGGCCCTGGCCTTCTGGGTCACCAGCGGCATGTGGCGTGATCCGAACAGCCGTGCCATCACGGTCAACTCCAGCGACCAGGCGCTGTTCGAGTGGCTGCTGGCGTTCGGCGGGCACGCGCTCACCCACGGGGAGAACCCGCTCTACACCACGCTGATCAACGTCCCGGACGGGGTGAACCTCGCGGTGAACACCTCGATCACCGTGTACGCGGCGGTCTTCGCGCCGCTGACGTACCTGATCGGGCCGCCCGCGACGTTCCTGGTCATCCTCACGCTCAACCTCGCCGCCACCGCGGTGGCCTGGTACTGGCTGCTGAGCCGGTACCTGGTGCGCAGCCGGCTGGCCGCCGGCGTGGGGGCGCTGTTCATCGCCTTCTGCCCGGCGATGGTGTCGCACGCCAACGCGCACCTGAACTGGACCGCCGGCTGGCTGGTGCCGCTGCTGATCTGGGGCGTGTTCCGGCTGCGCCGCCCCGGCCGCGCGGTCACCGGCGGGATCGTGCTCGGGCTGCTGGTGGCGGCCGCGTTCTCGATCGCCGCCGAAGGGTTGTTCTTCACCGCGCTGGCGCTCGGCGTGTTCCTCGCCGTCTGGGCGCTGCACCCGGCCCGGTGGCCGGAGGTACGCGCCGCGCTGCCCCGGATGGCGGCCGGACTCGGAGTCACCGCGCTCGTCGCCGGAGTGCTGCTGGCGTACCCGCTGTGGCTGCACTTCCTCGGGCCGCAGCGGTTCCACGGCACCGGCTTCGACCCGCTGATCCATTCCGAGGACATCGCCGCGTACGGGTCGTACCCGCGCCGGTCGCTGGCCGGCTGGGCCGGGTGGGGCACCTCGCTGGCGCCCAACCCGACGGAGGAGAACTCGTTCTTCGGCGTACCGCTGCTCGTGCTCGGCCTGGCCTGCTTCGCGCTGCTGTGGTGGCGCGCGGACCGGGCGTTCCGGGCCACCCTCGCGGCGCTCGGGGTGACCGCGGTGGTCTTCGCGGTGCTGTCGTGGGGGCCGACGGTGAAGTGGAACGGCCGCCGCTTCGAGCAGACGCTGCCGTTCGGGGTGCTGGACAACCTGCCGGTGATCAACGCGGCGCTGCCGTCCCGGCTGGCCCTTGTCGTCGCGCCGGTGATCGGCCTGCTGCTGGCGTACGCGATCGACTCGCTGCTCGCCCGGCCGCCCCGGCGCCGCGCCATCGGCGTGGCCTGGGCGCTCGCGTTCGTCGCCGCGCTGCTGCCGCTGGTGCCGACGCCGCTGCTGACCAGCGTCCGCGAACCGATCCCGGCGTTCATCACCAGTGGCGCCTGGCAGCGCTACGTCCCGCCCGACGGGGTGCTGACCCCGCTGCCGCTGACCGTCGACGTGTACCCGGACGGGCAGCGCTGGCAGGCGTACGCGCTGGCCCACCGGCAGGGTGAGTTCCGCATCCCGGCCGGGTTCTTCCTCGGCCCGGGCGGTCCGGAGGGCCGGGGCCGGATCGGGCCGGTGCCGCGCACCTTCGACTCGCTGATGGACCAGGCCGGCCGGACCGGGCTGGTGCCGATCATCACCGACGGCAGCATCCGCGAGTCCCGGGCGGACCTGCGCCACTGGGGCGTGCGGGCGGTGGTGCTGCCGGACCGGGTGCACGGCGCGAAGTACGACGTCGACGAGGACGCGCTGCGGCGTACCGCCACCGCGCTGCTCGGCGAGCCGGAGCGGGTGGAGGACGTCTGGCTGTGGCGGGTGCCGGACTGACCGCCACCTCGGCCCGATGGCGACGAGGCTCACGGGTCCGGTTCCCGGGGGGCGGGACTAGGCTGGACGGGTGAGCGTGACGACTTCCGGGCTGACCGCCGTCCGCGCCGGCCTGCTCGACTACCAGGCCGCCTGGGACGAGCAGCGCCGGCTGCACGAGGCGGTGGTGGCCGGCGAGCAGGGCGACACGGTGCTGCTGCTGGAGCACCCCAGCGTCTACACCGCCGGCAAGCGCACCGAGCCGTGGGACCGCCCGATGGACGGCACCCCGGTGGTGGACGTGGACCGCGGCGGGAAGATCACCTGGCACGGTCCGGGGCAGCTCGTCGGCTACCCGATCGTCCGGCTGCCCGACCCGGTCGACGTGGTCGCGTACGTCCGCCGCACCGAGCAGCTGCTGATCGACGTGTGCGCCGAGTTCGGGCTGGCCGCCGGCCGGGTCGAGGGGCGCTCCGGCGTGTGGGTGCCGGAGGACGACAGGGGCCCGGCCCGCAAGGTGGCCGCCATCGGCATCCGGGTGGCCCGCGGCGTCACGCTGCACGGCTTCTCCGTCAACTGCGACTGCGACCTGGGCTTCTTCGACCGGATCGTGCCCTGCGGCATCCGCGACGCCGGGGTCACCTCGCTGACCGCCGAGCTGGGCCGGCCGATCACCGTCGCCGACGTGCTGCCGGTGGTCGAGCGGCACCTGCCGACGCTGACGCAGGTCTGAACCCGTGCGGCTCGACCTGGTCACGCTCGTCGTGACCGAGTACGACCCCGCGATCGCGTTCTTCACCGAGGTGCTCGGCTTCGAGCTGGCCGAGGACAAGCCCTCGCTGACGAACGACGGCCGGCCCAAGCGCTGGGTGGTCGTACGCCCGCCGGGCGGTGGGACCGGCCTGCTGCTGGCCCGCGCCGACGGTGAGCACCAGGCCGGTGCGGTGGGCGACCAGACCCACGGCCGGGTGGGTTTCTTCCTCCAGGTCGACGACTTCGAGGCGGTGTACCGCCGGATGGCCGACGCGGGGGTCGAGTTCGTCCGGCCGCCCCGCACCGAGCCGTACGGCCGGGTCGCGGTCTTCCGCGACATCGCCGGCAACCTCTGGGACCTGCTCGGCCCGGCCTGACCGCCCGGTCCGGCCGATCGGCCCGGCCCGACCGCTCGGCGGCGCGGTGGCCGACCGGTCCGGATCGCCGTCCGCCCACAACCGCCGCTCGCCCAGCCCCCACCCCGCCATCGGTCACGGTGAGTGACAACGCCGCGTCCGCGGCATGTGACCTCCCGCCGACTTTGCTCTGCAGCCAGATCCGCAACGATCACGCCCGGTCGACCGTTGCGCTCGTGGCTGCAGAGCAAAGGGCGCAGACACCCTTCCCTCCCTCCGGACGGCAGTCCGCCATAACCCCAGCTCAGCGCAATCCGCCGACGCCGAGGGCCTCTCGACCGCCCCGCAACAACCCTCACCGAGAGTGACCACTAGGCCGAGCGATCTCTCGTCACGCTCAGTGGCAGATCCGAACCGATTCCGGAGGTCGGCGGCGAGACCGCCGGCCCGATGCCGAGCCCGCGCCCGCCATCGGGGTCGGAACCGGGACCGGGACCGGCTAGGAGCGAGCCCGCCGCCGCGGACCGGCACGGAGCAAGCCGCGCGAGGGCGCAGCCGTCAGGGCGCGAGGCGGTGCAGGTCGCGCGGGAAGGCGGTCACCTCCCGGACGTTCGCCGCGCCCGTCAGCCGCGCGACGAACCGCTCCAGCCCGATCGCGAACCCGCCGTGCGGCGGCATGCCGTGCCGGAACGCGTCCACGTACCCGGCGTACGGCTCGACCGGCTCGCCGCGCGCCGCCAGCGCGGCCAGGTAGTCGGCGTGCCGGTGCAGCCGCTGCCCGCCGGTGACCAGCTCCACGCCGCGGAACAGCAGGTCGAAACCGTTCGAGTACGCGGGCCGCGCCGGGTCCGGGTGGGTGTAGAAGGGGCGCTTCGCCATCGGATAGCCGGTGACGAAGAGGAAGTCGCTGCCGTGCTCCCGGAGCGCCCACTCCCCCAGCGCCCGCTCGTGCGCCGGGGCCAGATCGGGTTCGGAAGGCGGCGCGCCGGCGATCGTCAACGCCTCGGTGAAGTGCACCGCCGGGATCTCGGCCGGCACCTCCGGCACCGTCACGCCGAGCGTGGCCAGCGCACCGTCCGCCCGGTCGGCGACTGCCGCCACCATCCCGGCCAGGGTGTCCCGCAGCACCGCCATCACGTCCCGGTGGTCGGCCACGAACCCCAGCTCGACGTCGAGCGACGTGTACTGGGCCAGGTGCCGTGCGGTGTCGTGCGGCTCGGCGCGGAACACCGGCCCGACCTCGTACACCCGCTCGAAGACGCCCACCATGAGCTGCTTGTAGAACTGCGGCGACTGGGCCAGGTAGGCGGGACGCCCGAACCAGTCCAGCGCGAACACGTTCGCCCCGCTCTCGGTGGACGAGGCGACCACCTTCGGCGTGTGCACCTCGACGAAGCCCTGCCCGTCGAGCGTGGCCCGGAAGCCGGACACGGCCGCCGCCGAGATCCGCAGCGCGGCGGATCGGCTCGGGTGCCGCAGCGCGACCGGCGCGTGGTCGAGCTGGGTGGACAGGCCGGCCGTGAGCACCGGCCGGTACAGGTCGAACGGGGGCGGGACGGCGGGCGGCCCGAGCGGACGTACCGTCGGCTCGACGACCTCGACCCCGGCGGGCGCGGCGGGGTTCGCGACCACCGTGCCGACCACCTCGACGACCGTCTCCTCGGTGAGCGCCTCGACCTGCGCGCGCACGGCGGGCGCGGTGACCACCACCTGGGCGAGCCCGCCGCCGTCGCGGAGGACCAGGAAGGCTACCGACTTGAGCAGCCGGCGGCGGTGGACCCAGCCGGCAAGGCGCACGGTGGCGCCCACATGGGCGGGGAGTTGGGGGGACAGGATGCGTTGCACGACGACTACCTCCTTGACCAATCGCAACGCGATCCCCAGGGAGATGTGGGCGAGCGGGAACCTCGCGGTGCCACCACACCTTCGCCCCCGCCGGGGCGGGAGCCTCGTTCGTCGCCTTTTCACCGGGGCCGGCCGGGCGGGCTCTACTGGGCGCACAGGCGCTGTTCTTCCCGCAGCTCGGGAGGGTCTTCACGGCCCGGCGCCAGACCGCCTCGCAGCAACCGGCGGCTCTCTCGACTGGCGGATCGGTCCGTTACTCGGCTCCGTCACAGCTCTGCCCGGCACGCTAGCACCGGGCGCCTCGCGGTGTGACCGGGATTTTTGGCCCTTCGTGTCCGGTGTCACAGCGATTCCGGGGTGACGGCGGTCGCCCGCCGTTCATCGACCGGCGCCGACCGGCGTACGCTCGGTTTTGTGACGATCGAGCAATCCGCGCCGACGACTGAGCAGCCCGCGCGCCCCGCGACGGTCGCCCCGGAGGGGCGGCGCATGCTGCGGATCGAGGCACGCAACGCCGAGACGCCGATCGAGCGCAAGCCGCCGTGGATCAAGGTCAAGGCCAAGATGGGCCCGGAGTACACCCAGTTGCGCGGGCTCGTCTCGCGCGAAGGGCTGCACACCGTGTGCCAGGAGGCCGGCTGCCCCAACATCTACGAGTGCTGGGAGGACCGGGAGGCCACCTTCCTCATCGGTGGTGACCAGTGCACCCGGCGCTGCGACTTCTGTCAGATCGACACCGGAAAGCCGGCCGAGTTCGACGCCGACGAGCCGCGGCGCGTCGCCGAGTCGGTCGCCGCGATGGGTCTGCGTTACGCGACCATCACCGGTGTCGCCCGCGACGACCTGCCCGACGGTGGTGCCTGGCTGTACGCCGAGACGGTCCGGCAGATCCACGCGCTGCAGTCCGGCTGCGGTGTCGAGCTGCTGATCCCCGACTTCAACGCCGTGCCCGAGCAGCTCGCCGAGGTGTTCGGCTCGCGGCCGGAGGTGCTGGCCCACAACGTGGAGACGGTGCCGCGCATCTTCAAGCGGATCCGCCCGGCGTTCCGCTACGAGCGTTCGCTCGACGTGATCCGCCAGGCCCGCGCCGACGGCCTGGTCACCAAGAGCAACCTCATCCTGGGCATGGGCGAGGAGCGCGCCGAGGTGTCCCAGGCGCTGCGCGACCTGCACGAGGCGGGCTGTGAGCTGATCACCATCACGCAGTACCTGCGCCCCTCCCCCCGGCACCACCCGGTCACCCGCTGGGTCAAGCCGGAGGAGTTCGTCGAGCTGCGCGAGGAGGCCGAGGAGATCGGCTTCGCGGGCGTGATGAGCGGCCCGCTGGTCCGTTCGTCGTACCGCGCGGGCCGCCTCTACCAGCAGGCGCTCGACGCCCGCCGGGAGGTCGTCGCCGCCGGCTGAGGCCGGCCGTCGACCGCGTCACCCGCCGCCGGCCACCCGCCGGATGCCATGATCACAGGCATGACCGCCGAGGTACGCGAGGAGCCACGCGAGACCGTGCGCTCCCGTACGCCCCGGCGGCTGCCGTTACCGACGCTGCTCGCCGTGCTCGTCGGGTTCGCCGCTGTGGGCTACCGGCTGGCGCTGCTGTTCGCCGACGTGCCGCCCACCAACAGCGACGAGGCGACGATGGGGCTGGCCGCCCTGCACATCGCCCGGGGCGACGGCTTCCCGGTGTGGTTCTACGGCCAGGCGTACATGGGCACGCTGGAGGCGTACCTGGCCGCGCCGCTGATCGCGCTGGCCGGACCGTCGGTGCTCGTGCTGCGGCTGCCCACGCTGGCGCTGTACGCGTTGTTCCTGCTGCTGTCCTGGCGGCTGACCCGGCGGCTCGGCGGTGACCGCTGGTACGCCCTGCTGGTCGTCGCCGTGCTGGCGCTCGGCGCGGACCGGGTGGTGAAGAACCAGCTGATCGCCGGTGGCGGTTATCCGGAGCTGAACCCGGCCGGCGCGGCGCTGGCGCTGCTCACCGTCGGGCTCTGCGTGACCGGGGCGGGCGCGCGGCTGCCCCGCTGGGCGGCCTGGGGGCTGATCGCCGGATTGCTGCTCTGGGTGGACCCGCTGATCCTGCCGTACGTGCTGACGCTCGGCGCGCTGCTCGTGGCGTGGCGGTGGCGGGAACTGGCCGGGCGGGCCGGTGTGGTGCTGTCCGGGGCGCTGCTGCTGGGTACGGCGCCGATGCTCGTGGACAGCTTCCGGCACGGCCGCAATCCGGTGGCCGCCGTGCTGGCGGCCGGTGGCACGGGCGCTGCCGCGGACTGGGCCGACCGGCTGTACGGCGGGCTGGTGCTCGGGCCGCCGCTGGCGATGGGCTTCTGCTCGCCCGGCCGGTGCGCCACCTGGCAGCTCTGGTGGGCGCTCGCGTTCCCGGTGCTGCTGGCGCTGGCCGCGTTCACCGCGTGGCACACCCTGCGACGAACCTGGGGCGGTCCACGCTCGGTGGAGCGGGTGTCGGCCGGGGTGCGGCTGGCGCTGCTCGGCGGCGCTGCCGGGGTCCTCGCCGCCTACGCGGTCAGCAACGCGGCCGGGCGGACGCCGATCGAGAGCAGCCGGTACCTGTCGTGCCTGGCGGTGGCGGTGCCCGCCCTGCTCTGGCCACTGTGGCAGGCCGTCCGCCCACTCGCCGAGGTGGAGTCGATCAAGGCGACCGGCGGGCGGGCGGCCGGGGCTAGGGCCCGGGTGGCGGGTGTCGGGGCGGTGGCGGTGCTCGCAGGTGTGCTCGGAACCGGCGCGGCGGCCACAGTGGAGGTCGTCCGGGCGGCGCCGGCCGTGCACGCCGAGGCCGACCGGCACCGCTCGCTCGTGGACACGCTCGGCGCGCTCGGCGTCCGGCACGTGCGCGGCGGCTACTGGACGTGCAACCGGCTCACCTACGCCACCGGCGAGAACGTGCTCTGCGCCGTGGTCGAGGACGACCTGCGCCCCGGATTCGACCGGCTGCCCGCGTACCGGCGGGAGGTGGCGGCCGACCCGGACGCCGCCTGGGTGGCGCTCGCCGGCTCGCCGCTGGCCGCCCGGCTGGACGCGCGTCTCGGCCCCGAACCGGGCGCACTCGACGTCGTCACCGTCGCCGGCTGGCGAATCTACCTGCCACGCCCCTGACGCAGGCCCGGTGGCGGGTCCAGCAGGCCGAGGCGGTGGGCCAGCGCGGCGGCCTCCACCCGGTTGGTCACGTCCAGCTTGGCGATGATCCGGGACACGTGCACGCTCGCCGTCTTCGGCGAGATGAACAGCCGCTCGGCGATGCGGCTGTTGCTGTGCCCCTCGGCGACCAGGCGCAGCACCTCCCGTTCCCGGCTGGTCAGCAGGTCCGGCCCGGGTCGCCCGGTGCCGCGCAGCCCGACCCGGCGGGCCAGCGTCGCCGCCTGCTCGCCCAGCGGGGTGGCGCCGAGCCGGGCGGCCACCTCGACCGTCTCCCGTACCGCGGCGGCCACGTCGTCCCGCTCGCCCGCCGCGGCGGCCGCCTCGGCCAGCCCGAGCAGCGCCCGGCCCAGCGGGTACGGCTGCCCGGCCGTCCGCCACGCCGCCACCGCCGCCCGCCACTGCGCGAGCGCCCCGGCGGGACCGGTGGGCGCGAGCCCGGCCAGGACGGCGGTGACGTGCGCCGCGTACGCCTGTTCGGCCGGATGCCGGGCGGGCAGCGCGGCGGCCCTGGTGGACACGTCGGCGGCGAGCGTCGCGTCACCGGTCAGCGCGGCGGTACGCGCCACCGCGCTGAGCACCGGCCAGCCCTCGCGCGGCAGGTCGGCCAGGTGCGGGTCGGCCAGGGCGGCGCGCGCCGCGCGTACCGCTTCCAGCTTGTCGTCGGCGGCGAGCGCGGCCTCCACGCGCAGCTCGTGCAGCGGCAGCCGGTGGTTGGGCCACAGGTAGGGGCGGCTGAGGAACGCCAGCGCCCGCCCGACGACCTCGTCGGCGGCGGGGTGGGCGCGGGCCAGGTGGAGCCCGGCGCGCAGTTGCAGCCAGTGCAGACCGGAGACGCCCGGCGGGTCGATTCGGGCCGCCTCGGCGCAGGTGGCGTCCGCCTCGTCCCAGCGGCCCAGCGCGATCAGCGCCTCGGCGCGGTTCGACAGCAGGTACGCCCCGATCGAGCGGCTGATGCCGACCCGGCGCGCCTCGGTCACCCCGGCCGCGGCCGCCTGTTCGGACTCGTCGTAGCGGCCCAGCTCGTAGAGCACGTCGGAGAGGAAGACCAGCGCGCTGACCAGGGCCCACGAGTCACCGGCGGCACGGGCCCGCGCCTCGACCCGGCGCAGCTCGGCCAGCCCGCGCTCCGGCGTGCCGTCGAGGCGGTGCAGCAGGGCGATCCGGGTGGGCAGCAGCACCAGGTCGGTGCCGACCTCGGACGCGCCGGCCGCGGCTTCGGCGGCCACCGTGGCGGCCTCGCGCGGGTCGACCTTCATCAGGTGCGACGCGATGTCGGCCAGCACGGCGAACCGTTCCGGGCCGTCGGGGGCGCCGGCCGCCAGCCGGTACGCCTCGCGCAGCTCAGCCGCGCCGTCGCTCTTGCCGAGCAGCGCGAACAGCCGGCCCCGGTGGTCGAGCAGGCGGGCGGCACGCAGCGGTTCGGCGTCGGGGTCGACCTCGGCCAGCGCGGCCCGGGTGAGCGTGAGCGCCCGGCTGAGGTCACCGGCGGTGACCGCGGCGATGAGCGTGTCCTCCAGTACCCGCAGGTGGTCCATGCCGAGCCGGTCCGCGGCGTCGGGCACCTGCTCCCACAGTTCGAGGACGCGCTCCAGCAGCCGGCTCTGCTCGGCGTACGCGTACCGTTCGGCGGCCGCCTCGGCGGCGACCCGGGCGGCGGTGAGCGCGCGCGGGTGGTCGTGCGCCGCGTACCAGTGGTGGGCGATCTCGGCCGGCGCGCGACCGGCGGCGACCAGGTGGGGTTGGGCCTCGATCGCGGCGGCGTACCGGGCGTGCAGCCGGGCGTGCTCGCCGGGCAGCAGGTCGTCGTGCACCGCCTCGCGGACCAGCGCGTGCCGGAACTCGTAGTCGCCGTCCGGGTCGGCCACCACGAGCTGACCGGCGACGGCGGCGCGCAGCGCGTCCTCCAGTTCGGCCTCGGGCAGGCCGGCCACCTCGGCGAGCAGCTGGTGGGCGAAGCGGGTGCCGCCGGCGGCGGCGATCCGCAGCACCCGCTGGGCCGGCTCGGGCAGCCGGTCGACGCGGGCCAGCAGCAGGTCGCGCAGCGTCTCCGGGATGGTGGCGCAGCCGACCGGGCCACCGGCGGCGGCCAGCTCCTCGATGAAGAACGGGTTGCCCTGGGTGCGTTCGTGCACGTCGTCCACGGTCCGGGCGAACTGCTCGACACCGAGCAGGTCGGCGAGCACGGCGGCGGTGCCGTCGCGGTCGAGGCGGCCCAGCTCGATCCGGTCCACGCCGCGGACCCGGTCCAGCTCGGCGAGGAACGGCCGCAGCGGGTGCCCGCGGTGCAGCTCGTCGGTGCGGTACGTGCAGACCACCAGCAGGCGGGTGGCGCGGGCGGCCCGCACCAGGAAGCCGATCAGGTCGCGGGTGGAGCGGTCGGCCCAGTGCAGGTCCTCGATCACCAGCACCAGCGGGCGTTCCTCGGCGATGCGCCGGAACAGGTCGGCGACCAGGTCGAACAGGTAGCCGCGCGGGGTGTCGGCGAGGGCCGGCCCGGCGGGCGCGGCGACGCCTGCGGGCATCCGGGCCAGCTCGGGCAGCAGCCGGGCGAACTCCGCCTCGTAGCCGGCGAAGGCGGCCGGCCCGTCGTGGCGCAGCACGTCGCGCAGCGCGGCCGCGAACGGGGCGAACGGCAGGCCGGCCTCGCCCAGTTCCAGGCACTGGCCGACCAGCAGCCGCGCCCCGGCGGTGTGGACGTGCGTGCCGAACTCCTCCAGCAGCCGGGTCTTGCCGACCCCGGCCTCGCCGCCGACGAGCACGGTCGTCGGGTCGCCGGACCGCGCCCGGGCCAGCGCGTCGCCGAGCACTGTCAGCTCGGGCCGGCGGCCGACGAGAACGGTGCTGGCGGCGCGTACTGTCACGCCGTCGAGCATGCCACGGCCCCCCGACGGCCCGGCCTGGCCGATCGGGGGGTGGACGGCCGCCGGCGCGGTCACCGGCGGGCGTCGGTGATGCGGGCGTGGTGCTGTCGGCGGCTCAGCCAGCCGCGCGGGTGCCGTCGGGGCAGCGACCGGGCCAGCCGGTCCTGCGCCGCGTCGGCCTGCAGTTCGGAGGCGTGGCTGCGGTGGATGCTCAGGATGAACTCCGCGTCGTTGCCGAACATGTCGGATCTCCCTGTCGTGGGTCTGTCGTCGCTGTCGAGATCCACTTTTCGCGCGAAGGTGCCCCCGGCACATGGGTACGCCGCCTGATCTTTGCCCCCGCCGCCTCCTTACCTGAGGGCCGACGAGGGGCCGCGCGGCCGTAAGGTACTCAGCCCGCTCCGGAAGAGGCGGCCACGGATCAACGTGACGTGCGCCGACCACTAGACTCTGCGGCATGGCAAAGCCCCAGGAGAAGGTCTCGTTCGGCCAGCGGCTGAAGCAGATCGGGATGGTGTTCCGGTTCACCGCCAAGCAGGACAAGTGGTTCGCGCCGCTGACGGCGGCGGCGGTGCTGATCCCGCTCGCGCTCACCGTGGTCGCGGTGATCGCCTGGGGCTGGATCTGGCTGCCGATCGGCATCCTGCTCGCCCTGCTGGCCGTGCTGATCGTGCTCAACCTGCGCTCCAACAAGGCGATGATGAACGCCGCCGAGGGGCAGCCGGGCGCGGCGGCGCAGATCATGGAGAGCATGCGCGGCGACTGGCGGGTCACCCCGGCGGTCAGCTCCACCACGCAGATGGACATGGTGCACCTGGTGGTGGGCCGCCAGGGCGTGATCCTGCTGGCCGAGGGGAACCCGCAGCGTGTGCGTGGCCTGCTCGGCCAGGAGAAGCGCCGGCTGGCGAAGGTGATCGGCACGGCGCCGCTGCACGACTACGTGATCGGGCAGGGCGAGGGTGAGCTGCCGGTCCGCAAGCTGCGGATGACGCTGATGCGGCTGCCCCGCGCCCTGTCCCCGAAGGACGTCAACGCGCTCGACAAGCGGCTCAAGGCGCTGACCGCGCGGCCGCAGATGCCCAAGGGCGCGGTCCCGAAGAACATGCGGCCGCCGCGTGGCGCGTTCCGGCAGACCCGGGGTCGCTGACCTTCGGCGTACGCGAGAAGGAGCCGGTCCCGTGCGGGGCCGGCTCCTTTCTTGTGCGGGTCAGCGGCGCGGCGCGTCGGTGACGACGGCGCCGGCTAGCCGGTCGTGCAGGCCGCGCTTGTGCTCGTCCATGAGCAGGGCCGGCACGACGAGGGCCAGCAGGAGTCCGCGCAGCAGCCCGCGGAGCAGCCCGATCCGGCCGCCGTCGGCCCAGGCGACGCAGCGCAGCCGGGTCAGGTACATGCCGGGGGTCTGGGCGAACAGGCCGATGAAGAAGCCGTACTCCAGGATCAGCACCAGGACCGGCGGCCAGCCGTCGCGGACCGGGTCGGAGAAGGCCCGGGCGACCATCAGGCACAGCACCCAGTCGATGATCAGGGCACCGAAGCGGCGGCCGAGGCTGGGCGGAGTGAAGGCGGGGTCGGCGGCGGGCGGCACCGGTGTGGCGGCGGTATCGGTCACAGCGGCCAGGGTAGCGCCGCCGCAACCCCTGACGAAAAATCCGACATTCGCCACCAGAGCGTGCCGGAGTGACGCTCCGCAAGCGACGTAACACGGCGGAAACAGACGAGACACGGCCGGGCAACCCCCCGGCCATAGCGTCGCCAGTAGTTAGCTACCGGAGTGGACCTGCCAGGAGGACGTGTGTTCGCCAATTCCGAGGAACTCCTGCGATACCTCGCCAACGAGGACGTGAAGTTCGTCGACGTACGTTTCTGTGACCTGCCCGGCGTGATGCAGCACTTCAACCTGCCGGTCGAGTCGTTCGACGACAGCGTGTTCACCGACGGCCTCGCCTTCGACGGCTCCTCGATCCGCGGGTTCCAGGCCATCCACGAGTCCGACATGCTCCTGCTGCCGGACGTCGCCACCGCCTTCATCGACCCGTTCCGCACGCAGAAGACCCTCGCGCTGAACTTCTTCATCCACGACCCGTTCACCCGCGAGGCCTACTCCCGCGACCCCCGCAACGTCGCCAAGAAGGCCGAGGCCTACCTCGCCGCCAGCGGCATCGCCGACACCGCCTACTTCGGCGCCGAAGCCGAGTTCTACATCTTCGACTCCATCCGCCACGAAACCTCCGCCCACCAGTCGTTCTACTACATCGACTCGATCGAGGGCGCCTGGAACAGCGGCCGGATCGAAGAGGGCGGCAACCGCGGCTACAAGACCGCCTACAAGGGCGGCTACTTCCCGGTGCCCCCGGTGGACCACTACGCCGACCTGCGTGACCGGATCGTGCGGCGCCTCGTCGACGGTGGCTTCACCGTCGAGCGGTCGCACCACGAGGTCGGCACCGCCGGCCAGTCGGAGATCAACTACAAGTTCTCCACGCTGCTGCACGCCGCCGACCAGCTCCAGCTGTTCAAGTACATCGTCAAGAACGAGACCTGGGCCGCCGGCAAGACCGCGACGTTCATGCCCAAGCCGCTGTTCGGTGACAACGGCTCCGGCATGCACACCCACCAGAGCCTGTGGCGCGGCGGCGAGCCGCTGTTCTACGACGAGACCGGCTACGCCGGCCTGTCCGACACCGCCCGCTGGTACATCGGCGGCCTGCTGCACCACGCCCCCTCGCTGCTGGCCTTCACCAACCCGACGGTGAACTCCTACCGTCGTCTGGTGCCCGGCTTCGAGGCGCCGGTCAACCTGGTCTACTCGCAGCGCAACCGCTCCGCCTGCACCCGCATCCCGGTCACCGGCAGCAACCCGAAGGCCAAGCGCGTCGAGTTCCGGGTGCCGGACCCGTCCAGCAACCCGTACCTGGCGTTCTCGGCGATGATGATGGCGGGCCTGGACGGCATCAAGAACAAGATCGAGCCGCCGGCGCCGATCGACAAGGACCTGTACGACCTGCCGCCGGAGGAGTGGGGCGACGTCAAGCAGGTCCCGGGCTCGCTGCCGGAGGTGCTCACCGCGCTCGAGGCCGACCACGACTACCTGCTCGACGGCGGCGTGTTCACGCCGGACCTGATCTCGACCTGGGTCGAGTGGAAGCGGGCCAACGAGGTCGACCCGGTGCGCCTGCGTCCGACCCCGCACGAGTTCGCGATGTACTTCGACTGCTGAGCACGCTCGTCAGCACCGGCCGGGCCGGCTCCGCGATGGCGGAGCCGGCCCGGCCGTTTCACGCGGCTCGGCGGCGCAGTGCCGCCCGGACTCCGGCCACCGCGACGACCACCACCAGCACCGTCATCAGCACCGCGCCGGGCGCCTTGGTGAACCGGGCCAGGTTGGTGCCGTCGGGCAGCGTGAGCAGCGAGACCGCCGCGCAGGGGGCCACGAACCAGACCTCCCGGGCCAGCGGCACCGCCGCGACCGCGAGCAGCGTCAGCGGCCAGATCGCGTACCAGGGGTGGAAGACCGGTGCGAGCAGCACGGTGGCGGCGAGCGCCAGTCCCGCGCCGAGCAGCGCCACCCGGGGCCGGGCCACTGTCAGCCGGGCC
Source organism: Micromonospora sp. HB375 (assembly GCF_017872985.1). Taxonomy (NCBI): domain Bacteria; kingdom Bacillati; phylum Actinomycetota; class Actinomycetes; order Micromonosporales; family Micromonosporaceae; genus Micromonospora; species Micromonospora sp. HB375. Next base: position 5,294,241 of record NZ_JAGGJO010000001.1, read on the forward strand.
ACCCGCTGCCGGCTGTCGTTGAGCCGCCGCAGCGTCGTCCACGCCCGCCACCAGAGCGCGACGAGCGTCCCGGCCAGCAACGCCAGCGCGACGGCGCGCACCACCGGGACCGCCCGGGGCCGCTGCCCGGCCAGTTCGCCGGCGTAGTCGATGACGAACCCGATCGCGGTGGGCGGTGAGGTCCACTGCTGCGAGTCGCCGCTGTGGCCGAGTCCGCCGATCCAGCCCAGCCCGAGGCCGGTGGCGAGCGAGACGACGAGCAGCGTGCCGAGCACCGACGCGGCCAGTTGCCCGCCGTCGCGCAGCAGCGCCCGCCAGGTGTAGCGGCCGAGCACGGCGGCGAGCGCCGCGAACGGCAGCGCGACGACCGCCACCGCCTTCACCGCCACGGCCAGGCCGAGCAGCACCCCGGCGACCAGCAGCGCGCGCGGTTTGCCCGGCAGGCGGACCAGCACCAGCAGGCCGAGCAGGAGCAGGCCGAGCGCGAGCGCGTCGTTGTGCGCGCCGGCCACCAGGTGTACGCCGACCAGGGGGCAGGCGAGCACCAGCCAGGCGGCCCGGCGGATGGGCACCCCGGCGGCCCGGGCCAGCCCGGGCAGGCAGAGCGCGGCCAGAAGCACCCCGGCCACCGCTATCAGCCGCAGCGCCACGACGGTCCCGATCAGGCCGCCGCCCGCGAGGACGGCGAGCCCGGCCAGCAGCACGAAGAACGGCCCGTACGGCGCCGGGGTGTCCCGCCAGATCGGCGACACCGAGTCGGTCCACGGGCAGCCGGCCGCAGCGACCCCCACCCGGTACGGGCTGAGGCCCTGCGTCCACGTCCAGCCCTGGCAGGCGTACGAGTAGACGTCGCGGCTGCCGATCGGCGGCGCGGCGAGCAGCGGCAGCGACCAGAGCCCGGCGGTCACGTACGCCCACCGGCCGGACGGCGCGCCCCACCGCAGCGACCACCAGGCGCCGACCAGCAGCAGCGTCCCGGCCAGCCAGCAGCCGAGCGTCAGCGGCCCGTTCGGGGCCGCCCAGATCGCGGCGAGCGTGCTGCGCGGGGGCGGGCCGGGCAGCGCGCCGCCGAGCCACCCGGCGACGGTGAGCAGTACCGCCCCGGCGAGACCGGCGTAGCGGGCGACGGCGGCGGCGATCGGCCGGACCGGTCCGTCGACCTCGCTCACCGGCACACTCCTCAGTCCGCGGGAACCGGCTGCCGGCCCTTGCGAGCCGACCGTACCAACCAGACGACCACGCCGATCACGAACAGCGTCATCAGCGGCGCACCGGGCATCTTGCTGTACCGGGCCAGCCCGGTTCCGTCGGCGAGCACCAGGAACGACGACACCACGGTGACGATCGAGAACCAGAGCGTGCGGTGCGCGGTGGCGGCCAGCACCGCCAGCGGCCACAGCCAGTACCAGGGGTGGAACAGCGGGGACAGCGCGACGGTGGCGGTGAGCGCCAGCGCGGCGTGCCAGAACGGCTCACCGCGACGCAACGAGCGGAACCACAGCCAGATCAGCACCCCGACCAGCACGACCATGCCGATCGCCCGGGTCACCGGCAGCGCGTCGACGTGCACCCCGAACGGCGCCAGCAGATAGCCGACGGTCTGCCCCACCGCTGTCGGCGGCGACGTCCAGGCCACCACCAGGCTGCCTTGCTCCAGCCCGCTGATGAACCCCAGCCCCAGGCCGGAGACGAGCGTCACCCCGGCCAGCGCCACGAGCGATCCGCCGACCACCCACCCGCCGTCGCGGACCAGCGACCTGATCCGGTACGCCCCGACGATGGCGGCGAGCGCGGCGAACGGCATCACGACCAGCGCGGTGACCTTGACGGCGGCTGCCAGTCCGAGCAGCGCCCCACCGGCGAGCAGCGGCCAGGGCCGCCCCGGCCGGGCCGCCACCACCGCCAGCCCGGCCACGAGCAGGCCGATCATCAGCGCGTCGTTGTGCGCGCCGGATATCAGGTGCACGGGCACCAGCGGGCTGGCCAGCGCCAGCCACAGCGCCCGCCGCGGCGGCACCCCGCAGCGGCGGGCCAGCACCGGCAGCGCCCACGCGGTGAGCGCCACCCCGGCCACGGCGAGCAGCCGGAACAGCGCGACCGCGCCGAGCAGCGACCCGGTCGCCTCCACCACCGCACCGGCGAGCAGCACGAACAGCGGCCCGTACGGCGCCGGGGTGTCCCGCCAGATGTAGGAGATGGTGTCCAGCCAGGGGCAGGGCAGCGCCGACACGCCCTGCTCGTAGGGGTTGATCCCGGCCGAGAAACTGGCGCCCTGGCAGGCGTACGCGTACACGTCCCGGCTGCCCAGCGGCGGCGCGACGAGCATCGGCAGCAGCCACAGCGCCACTGTGACCAGCGCCCAGCGCGACGACGGCACCCGGTCCCGCAAAGACCACCACGCCCACGCCAGCAGCCCGGTGCCGACCAGCCACAACCCGATGATCAGCGGCCCGTTCGGGCCCTGCCAGATGCTGACCGGGGTGGGACGCAACTCGCCGTCGGGCAGGGCGCCGCCGAGGAACGCGGCCACGGCGAGCAGCACCGAACCCGCCAGGCCGATCCAACGCGAGAGGTGGTGAGGCACGCCCGACATGCTGCCAGTACGGTGGTTCGCGATCAGGAGGTGGGCATGCGGGGCGGTCGGGTGGTGGCGGTGTCCGCCGCGTTCGCGCTCGTCCTCGCCGTGCTCCACCTCACCCTGCCGGTCACCGGCTCGGACCTGTCCGCCCAGGTCGCCCGCGCCGACTTCTTCGCCGCGCACCCGTCCGCCCTGGTCGACCTGCGCTGGTACGGCGGCGTGCACCCGTGGGGCTACAGCCTCGTCTCGCCGCCGCTGATGGCGCTGCTCGGCGTACGCGTCACCGGCGCGCTGGCCCTGCTCGCCTCCGCCGCCGCGTTCGCCGCCCTGCTGGTGCGGACCCGGGTGCCCCGACCGCTGCTCGGCAGCCTGGTCGGCGTGGTCACGATCGCCGGCAACCTGGTCTCCGGCCGGGTCACGTACGCCCTCGGCGTCGCGTTCGGCCTGGCCGCGCTGCTCGCGCTCACCGTGCCCGCCCGACGTGGAGCCGCCGTCGACGCCTCCGGTACCGGTGCCGGTGCGGCCGGTGCCGGTGCTGGTCCGGCCGGCCCCGGCCCGCCGGCCTCGCCCGTCGGCATCTGGGCGGGCCGGAGCGTCTGGGCGGCCGTCGCCGCCGTGGTCGCCGCGCTGCTCGCCTCCGCGGCCAGCCCGGTGGCCGGGCTGTTCGTCGGGCTCGCCGGCGTCGCGCTGCTGCTGAGCCGCCGGTACGCCGACGGCCTGCTGCTCGCCGTACCCGCGGCCGGACCGCTCGCCGTGACCGGGCTGCTGTTCGGCGAGGGTGGCTGGATGAACATCAGCCGCACCGACACCGTGCACGCCGTGGTGACGAGCCTGCTGGTCGCGGCGCTCGTGACGTACCGGCCGGTGCGGGTGGGCGCGCTGCTGTCCGCGGCCGGGGTGCTGGCGTCGGCGTTGCTGCCCACCCCGGTCGGGCTGAACGCCACCCGCCTGGTGGTGATGTTCGCGCTGCCGCTGCTGGCCGCCGCGGCGACGCCACCGGCGAGGTTGGGCATCCCCCGGTTGCCCCGGACCGCCGGTGCGGCCGGGCTGACCGCGCTGCTCGCTGTCGTCTGCTGGTGGCAGCCGCCGGTGGTCACCGCCGACCTGCGCAGCGCCGACGATCCGACGGCCGACCCGACGTACTTCGCGCCGTTGCGCGCGGAACTGGCCCGGCGCGGGCTCACCGGACGGGTGGAGGTGCCGCCGACCCGCAACTACTGGGAGGCGGCCCGGATGGGCGAGGTGCCACTGGCCCGGGGCTGGCTACGCCAGGCCGACATCGACCGCAATCCGCTGTTCTTCACCACGGTGCCCGGCGCGGACGGCACCGGCATTCCGCTGACCCCCGTCACCTACCGGGACTGGCTGGCCGACAACGCGGTGCAGTACGTGGCAGTGCCCGACGCCGAGTTCTCCTGGGTGGGGCGATCCGAGGCGGAGCTGGTGGAGACGGGCCTGCCGTACCTGACCGAGGTCTGGTCGGACCGGCACTGGAAGCTGTACGCGGTGGCCGAGCCCACCCCGATCGTCGGCGCGCCGGGTGAGCTGATCAGCCAGGACGGCGCCTCGATCACGTTCCGCGCCCCCGCCTCCGGACCGATCCCGATCCGGGTCCGCCACGATCGCTGGCTGACCGCCTCAGGCGGCGCCGAAGTCACCCAAGACGGCAAGTGGACAACGGTGACGGTCCCCCGAGAGGGCACCTACACCCTCACAAGCTGATCCCGGCGGAGATCTTGGTACGAAACGGCCCCCATAGGGGCCGTTCCCTACCAAGATCTCTCGGCTTTCCTGAGATTCGGAAAGCATTTCTCGCGTGTCGGGACCAGCAGCGGCAGCGGAGGCGAGGGCGGCCATCGAGGTCCCGGCATCCCGTGGCACCGGGCTGGACCGCCTCGCCCTCTGACCGCCTCCCCGCTGCCGACGACAGGCGACGCAGCTAGGCATTACAGCTAGGGCCGCAAGTGCAAGATCGACGTTGGGACCGGGCGGGGCGAGGTCGAGGGCGGGACGGGGCACGGCCGACGTGAACAAGGCCGAGGGCCGGGCAGGCGCAGCCTAACCAAGAGGCGTGGGCGGGCGCAGGGCCTAGAGGGGGGACTCGAGGATCCGCTGGACGACTGTGCGGGAGTGGCGGCCGGTGCGCAGGTACTCGTCGAGGAACTCGCCCTGGTCCTCGCGCCCCAGCAGCCGCACCACCCCGGCCAGCTCCACCCCGTGCCGGGGCAACTGGTCCCCCGCCCGGCCGCGTACCAGCATCAGCGCGTCGCGCACCTCGGCGGCGAGCGTCCAGCCGGCGGCCAGCTCGGCGGCGTCGGTGGCGTCGAGCAGGCCGGCGTCGCGGGCGGCGGTCAGGGCGTCGAGCGTACGGGTGCCGCGCAGCTCGGGGATCCGGCCGGCGTACCGGAGCTGGAGCAGCTGCACGGCCCACTCGACGTCGGCGAGCCCGCCCCGGCCCAGCTTGGTGTGGGTGGCCGGGTCGGCGCCCCGGGGCAGCCGCTCGGTTTCCACCCGCGCCTTGATCCGGCGGATCTCGATGACCTGCTCGCGGGTCAGCCCGTCGGCCGGGTAGCGCACCGGCTCGATCATCGCCTCGAACTCGGCGCCCAGGTCGGCGTCGCCGCAGACGAACCGGGCCCGCAGCAGCGCCTGCGCCTCCCACACCCGCGACCAGCGCGCGTAGTACTGGGCGTACGCGGCGAGGCTGCGTACCAGCGGGCCCTGCCGGCCCTCGGGGCGCAGGTCGGCGTCCACACCGAGCGGCGGGTCGGGGGCGGGCGCGGACAGCAGCCGGCGCAACTCCTCGGCGATGGCCTGCGCCGCCGCGCTCGCGGTGCTCTCGTCCACGCCGGGCGGCGGGTCGTAGACGAACAGCACGTCGGCGTCGGAGAGGTAGTTGGACTCGTACCCCCCGAGCCGGCCCATGCCGATCACCGCGAAGCGCAGGCCGGGCGGTCCGGGGTGGACGGTACGGGCGGCGCGCAGCGCGGCGGCCAGCGTGGCGTCGGCGACGTGGGACAGCGCGGTACCCACCGCCGTCACGTCGACCACTGTGGGCCGCCGCTCGCCGCCGCCGACCGGGCGCGGGGTGAGCGGCGCGAGTGAGCCGGCGCGGCTGAGCACGTCGGCGGCGGCGATGCGGACCAGTTCCCGGCGGCGCAGCGCACGGACCGCCCGGATCGCCTCGACCGGGTCGTCGTGCCGGGCAGCGGCCGCGGCGAACCCGTCGACGAGCGTCTCGCGCGGGCGCGGGGTCAGTTCGCTGTCCTCGGCGAGCAGCCGCAGCGCCTCCGGCTCGCGGGACAGCATGTCGGCCGCGTACCGGGACGAGGAGAGCACCCGGGCCAGGCGGCGCGCCACCGGGCCGGAGTCGCGCAGCAGGCGCAGGTACCACGGTGTGCTGCCGAGCTTGTCGGACACCTGCCGGTAGTTGAGCAGACCGCGGTCCGGCTCGGGGGCGTCGGCGAACTCGTCGAGCAGCACCGGCAGCAGCGTGCGCTGGATCGCGGCGGTACGGCTGACGCCGCCGGTGAGCGCCTGCAGGTGCCGCAGCGCGCCGGCCGGGTCGGCAAAGCCGAGCACCTCCAGCCGGTGCCGGGCCGCCTCGGGCGTGAGCCGCAGCCCTTCGGCCGGGACCCGGGCGACCGATTCCAGCAGCGGCCGGTAGAGCAGTTTGGCGTGCAGCCGGCGTACCTCGGCGGCGTGGGTGACCCACTCGGCGCGGAACTCCTCGACGGCGCTGCGGCCCGGCGTGGCCACGTAGCCGAGCGCGGCGGCGAGCCAGCGCAGCGCGGCCGGTTCGGTCGGCACGGTGTGGGTGCGGCGCAGGGCCTGGAGCTGGAGCCGGTGCTCGACGGCGCGCAGGAAGCGGTAGCCGCGCAGCAGCGCCTCCCCGTCGGCGCGGCCCACGTAGCCGCCGGCCACGAGCGCGCGCAGCGCCGGCACGGTGCCCGGCACCCGCAGCGACTCGTCGCCCCGGCCGTGCACGAGCTGGAGCAGCTGGACGGCGAACTCGATGTCGCGCAGCCCGCCCGGACCGCGCTTGATCTCGCGTTCCAGCTCCTTGGGCGGCACGTTGTCGAGGATCTTGCGGCGCATGGACCGGACGTCCTCGACCGCCTCGGGCCGTTCGGCGGCGGTCCACACGAGCGGGGCGAGCGCCTCGATCCACTCCCGGGCCAGCTCCAGGTCACCGGCGGCCGGGCGGGCCTTGAGCAGCGCCTGGAACTCCCAGGTGCGGGCCCAGCGCTTGTAGTAGGCGAGGTGGCTGGCGAGCGTGCGGACCAGCGGGCCCCGGTTGCCCTCGGGGCGCAGCGCCGCGTCGACCGGCCAGGCCACCAGTCCGCAGATCTGGATCAGCCGGGTGGCGATCTGGGTGGCGGCGGGCAGGTCGTCGTCGGTGGCGGAGACGAAGATGACGTCGACGTCGGAGACGTAGTTCAGCTCGTCGCCACCGCACTTGCCCATCGCCACCACGGCGAGGCGGGGGCGCGGCGTGCCCTCGGGCAGCTCGTCGGCGGCGATGTCGTAGGCGGCGGCCAGCGTGGCGTCGGCCAGCCCGGACAGCGCCGCCATGGTCTGCTCCAGGCCGCGCCCGCCGGTCAGGTCGGCCGCCGCGATCCGTAGCAGCGCGAGACGGTACGCCTGCCGCAGCAGCGGGACCGCGCCGGTCATGGTGGTGAGCCGGGCGGCCACGCTCAGGTCGAGCCGCCCGTCCGCGGTGGGGGCGAGCCCGTCCGGCTCGGTGGCCAGCACCGCCCACTGCCCCGGGTTGGCGACCAGGTGGTCGCCGAGCGCGGAGGAGGCGCCGAGCACCGCGATCAGGCGGCGGCGCAGCCCGGGGTCGGCGGCCAGCGCGTCGCGTACGGCCACCTCGTCGCCGGAGCGCCGCTCGGACTCGACCAGCCGGTGCAGCTGACGCAGCGCCAGATCGGGGTCGGCGGCGCGGGACAGCGCGGCGAGCAGTTCGGCGGCGCGTTCGTCGGCCGGCTCCTGCGTCTGGGGCCGCCACAGGTCGAGCCCGTCCGGGCCGAGCAGGTCGGCGGCGCGCGTGGCGCCGTCCCCCTCGGCGAATCCGTAGCGGGCCAGGCGCCCGCGGGCCGGCCGGGTCACCGTCAGGCCCCGAGCAGCGGCAGGCTGCGGCGCGGGTTGTCGTCGCCGAGTTCGCCGAGCGCGAGCGCGGCGAACCGGATCGCGAACGGCTGCCACGCCTCCTCGACGTCGGCCATCACCCGGTCGCAGGCGGCCACCACCAGTTCCGGGTCGTAGTCCAGCTCGGCCAGCACCGCCGAGTCGCGGGACCACTCGGCGATCATCGCGGTGTCGCACTCGATGTGGAACTGCAGGCCCCAGGCCCGGTCGCCGAGGCGGAACGCCTGGTGCGGGTAGCGGGTGGACGCGGCCAGCAGCGTCGCGCCGTGCGGCAGCTCGGTGATCTCGTCGGCGTGCCACTGGAGCACGTCGGGCATCAGCGGCACGTACCGGAACAGCGGATCGTCCTCGGCGGCGTCGCGCCGGCCCACCAGGGCCGGGCCGATCTCCGGCCCGGACGGGCTGCGCTCGACCAGGCCGGCGTGCGCGGTGGCGAGCAGTTGCGCGCCGAGGCAGATCGCGAGCGTGGGCACCCGCTGGCGGACCGCCTTGCGCAGCAGCCCCTCCAGCGCCGGGAACCAGGGCGCGCCGGGGGCGCCGTCGGACCCCGGGTACGCCTGCTGGTCGCCGCCGAGCACCACCAGCGCGGCGTATCCCTCCAGGTCGGCGGGGAGCGCGTCACCGGCGTGCGGACGCAGCACGCGCAGTTCCAGGCCCCCTTCGGTGAGCCACTCCCCCAGGCGGCGGAGGTCGTCGGTCGGGTCGTTCTCGATCACCAGCGCGGTCGCCACGACGTCGAGGCTAACCGGTGCGGCCGACAGGGCACGGTCCGGCAGGCCCTAGGCTCGCGATCGTGCCCGACGACTGCCTGCGCCCACCGGCCCTGCGTCCCGGCGACGCGGTGATGCTGGTGTCCCCGTCCGGACCGACCCGTCCCGAGCGGGTGGCCCGTGGCATCGAACTGCTCACCGGCTGGGGGCTGCGTCCGGTGCCCGCGCCGAACGCGTACGCCCGGCGCGGTTACCTGGCCGGCGACGACGCGCTGCGGGCCGCGGACCTGAACGCGGCGTTCGCCGACCCGGAGATCCGTGGGGTGATCTGCACGCGGGGCGGCTACGGCGCGCAGCGGGTGGTGGACCTGATCGACATGGCGGCGGTACGCCGGGACCCGAAGGTGGTGGCCGGGTTCTCCGACATCACCGCGTTGCAGTTCGCGCTCTGGCGGGGCGCCCGCCTGGCCGGGGTGCACGGGCCGGGGGCGGCGTGGCGGGACGAGCGCACGCCGCTGCGCTCGGCGGAGTCGCTGCACGCCGCGCTGACCAGCGCCGAGCCGGTGACGGTGGCGGCGGTCGAGGCGGAGGAGACGTACCCGGTGCGGGTGCCCGGCCGGGCCGAGGGCCGGCTGATCGGCGGCAACCTGTGCCTGATCACCGCGTCGATCGGCACGCCGGACATGCCGGACCTGACCGGTGCGATCCTGCTGGTCGAGGAGGTGCAGGAGCCGCCGTACAAGATCGACCGGATGCTCACCCACCTGCGTCGCTGCGGCGCGCTGGACGGGATCGCCGGGGTGGCGGTGGGCCAGTTCACCGAGTGCGCGGACGGCTGGGACACCACTGTCGTGGACGTGCTCACCGACCGCCTGGGCGACCTGGGCGTTCCGGTGCTCGGCGGCCTGCCGATCGGCCACGGCCCCGGCCAGCTCACCGTCCCGGTGAACACCCCCGCGGTCCTGGACGCCACCACAGGCACCCTGACGGTGACCGCCGCCGTCCGCTGAAGCCGAGCCCCGGCGCCGGCCCGGCCCCGGCCCCGGCCCCGGCGATCATGAAGTTAGCGGCAGTTCAGAGATCCACAACTGCCGCCAACCTCATGATCAACGCGGCGCACGCGGCGCGGGCGGGGTGAGGTGGGCGACCGCGCCGATCTCCAGGGCTGCCCAGACCGCGCCGTCGGGGGTGACCGTGAGGCCGTGGGGCTCCGACGCGGGGGTGGGCAGGGTGTGGGCGGTGATGTGGCCGTCGGGGTCGAGGTGGGCGATGCGGTTGGCGCCCCACTCGGTGAACCAGCAGCCGCCGGCCGGGTCGGCGACGATCGCGTGCGGGCGCGCCGTCCGGTCCGGCAGCGGGAACTCGTCGATCCGCCCGTCCGGCGTGATCCGGCCGACCTGCCCGGCGGCGATCTCGACGAACCAGAGCGCGCCGTCGACACCCCGGGTGATGCCGACCGGCCCGGCCGCCTCGGTGGGCAGCGGATGCAGCGTCACCGATCCGTCCAGGTCGATCCGGGCGATCGCGTTCGCCTGGTTGAGCGTGAGCCAGAGCGCGTCGTCCGGGCCGGCCGCGAGCATCGACGGGAAGCCCTTCTCCACCGGCAGCGGGAAGGACGTCACCTCCCCGTCGACGCTCACCCGGCCGACCGTGTCGTCGCTCATGCCGGCGTACCAGAGCGCGCCGTCCGGGCCCACCGCCAGCCCGCACGGGCCGCAGCCGGGCGGCAGCGCCACCGAGCCGGTCTCGCCGTCGACGGTGATCCGGCCGAGCCGGTCGTCGCCCGAGCGGGTGTACCAGAGCGCGCCGTCGGGGCCGCCGACGATGATCAGCGGGCGGCTGCCGGGTGGGTCGTCGCGGTAGGTCCGCACCTCACCGTCGGGGCCGAGCCGAGCGACGCCGCCGGAGCCGGCCAGCGCCAGCCAGAGCGCGCCGTCGGACCCGACCGTGATCGAGTACGGGCCGGAGCCCGGCCCGGTGAGCGGGATCTCGCGGATGGCAGGCTGTGTCATGGCGTGGCCTTTCGTCGGGTTTCGCCCAGCCTCGCGGGCGCTCCGGCACACCGGCAACACGAATAAAACGGGCCTTCCGGACGGGATTGCCAGCCTGCTGACAGGTTCGCCACGGGTTGCCCTCAGTTCCGGGGCTCACTGTCGGTGACGTCATCGCACCACCACCGAACAGGAGAATCGCATGATCCGCACGATGTCGAAGAAGCACCTGCTGGCCGGCCTGGCCGCTGCCGGCGTGCTCGGCGTCGGGATCGCCGCCCCGACGGTGGCGCTCGCCGACGACAAGAACCCGAAGCCGTCCTCGAGCGCCAGCAGCACCGACCAGGGTGACGAACGCCGCCAGAAGCACGCCGACCGGCAGGCCGAGTTCGCCGAGGCGCTCGCCAAGGAGCTGGGCGTGTCGACCGACAAGGTCACCGCGGCGCTGGAGAAGCTGCACGAGCAGCGGCAGGGCGACCGCCCGGAGCGGCCGGAGCGGCCGTCGACCGAGGACCGGCAGGCCGCGCTGAAGGAGCGCCTGGACCAGGCCGTCACCGACGGCAAGCTCACCCAGGAGCAGGCCGACGCGGTGCTCAAGGCCGCCGAGGCGGGCGTGTTCCCGGGTGGCCCCGGCCACGACGGCAAGGGCGGCCCGCACGGCGAGCGCGGCAAGGGCGGCCCGGACGGCAAGTGACCGCACGGCCACGCCGTTTCCCGCCGGCCGGCCCTCCTCGTGACCGGCGCCGGCGAGGCCACCGCCTGACACCAGGCGGGCGGGACAGAGGCGCCGCACCGGGACTCCCCGGTGCGGCGCCGGTCGCCGTCCCCGTGACACCGCGGCCGGCGGCACGGGGACGGCAGTAAATCAGCGAGCGGTCGCGTACGCCGCACAACCGATCAGTTCGAGGGAGACCTGGAGTCGCTCGAGGCTGATGTTCTTGGCGATGGTGTCCTCCGGGGTGTGGTATGGCGGCTCCAGCAGCGCCGGGCTCGTCTCACCCCGCCAGGAGAAGTTGGCGCTGGCGATGCCGACCTCCTGGAAGGACTGGTGGTCGCTGGAGCCGCGCTGCGTCACCGGCGACATCCGCGGGTCGTAGCCCAGGCGTACACCGGCGGCGGCCACCTCGTCGGTGGCCCGGTTGGACTGGCCGGTGAAGGACAGCAGCCAGTAGAGGGTGGCCGGGTCCCAGCTCGTGGCGACCATGTCGTTCTGGTACACCGCCAGGAAGCGGTCCCGCTCGGCCTGCGGGAGCTGCCGGACGTGGTGACGCGAGCCGAGCAGGCCCTGCTCCTCCGAGCCCCACAGCGCGAACCGCAGGGTGGCGTCGACCGGGATCGCCTTCATCACCCGGGCCAGTTCGAGGCAGAGCACCGTGCCGGAACCGTCGTCGTTGGCGCCGGGGGCGCCGATGACAGTGTCGTAGTGGGCGCTGACCATGACGACCGGCCCGTTCGCGCCGGACCGCCCGACCCGCTCCGCGACGACGTTGTGGGACGTCAGGTTGCGGTGCGCGACGGTGGAGATCGTGAGCGTGAGCCGCCCGGCCGCGAGCAGGGCACGCAGCCGCTCCTTCTGCGCCTGCGCGACGCCGACCACCGGGATCGGCACCGGCGTGCCCGCCGAGCCCGGCAGGGTCGGCGAGAACGCGCTGCTGCGCCGGGGCGGCACCCCGTCGGCGGCGAGGAACACCACGGCGGCCGCGCCGCGCGCCACAGCGGTGGCGACCAACTGCTCGCGCCGGGCGGCCACGTAGTCGACGAGCACGATCTGGCCGGTGACGCTCGCCGGGTAGTTCTCTTCAGCACCCGCGCCCACGTCCACCACGTCACCCTGGACTGTGGTGTCCAGCGCGGCCTGCGGGGAGGCGCCGGCCTGCCAGTTCAGGTCGGTGGGCAGCCCGGCCGGCGAGGCGAGCTGGGCGAGGAACTTGTCCGCCACCGCGAACGGCTCCAGCCGAACCTGGTAGCCGAGGCGGTCGAGCTGCTTGGCGATGTAGTCGGCGGCACGCCGCTCCGAGGCGGTCCCGCCGATACGCGGCCCGATCTCCTCGCTGAGGACGCGCAGGTGCGCCAGCGCCCGCTCGGCCGAGACCTGGGCGATGATCTTGCGATCGTCCGACGTGAGCGCCGGCTTCCGGCTGGATCCGGGGCGCTTGTCGTCGGCCGCCCAGGCCGGCGCGGGCAGGGCCACGGTGGCGGCGCCACCGAGAGCGATGGTCAGCATGCGGCGTCGGTTCACAGTGGATCCGGTGATGTCCGTGGCGGGGGAAGAGGGGTGGCCGTCGTTGGTCATACGCTTCTCCTGACTGTGCGAGCCGACCGGCGTTGGCCGTCCGACTCGGAGGATCTTGAACATAACCCGAGGTAGGGGGCGCATCCAAGATCCTCTCCGGCGATCACCGGACCCGACATCGACCGGTCTCTCGCCCGCCGTCGCTCCACGGTGGCCGGCCGCCACGGGTGGACGGACCGGGGTCAGCCGCCGGCCGGCGGGGTGAAGACGCCGAGCAGGTTGCCCGACGGGTCGCGCAACAGGGCCCGCACCAGACCGGCCGGCGTGGTCACCGGCCCCGTCACCACGACGCCGCCGGTCGCCTCGGCCCGGCGGCAGATCTCCGCGACGTCCGCCACCTCGGCGTAGAAGATCGCGTAGTTGCCGGCGTCGGTGCCCCGGATCGCGCCGCCGATCCCCCGCTCACCGCCGGCGGTCGTCTGCCGGTACGACCCGGCCGGGCCGCCCTGCTCCTCGAAACTCCAGCCGAACAGGTCGGCGTAGAACCGCTGCGCCTCGTCCGGGCGGTCGGAGCTGATCTCGAACCAGGTCACGGGCGTGCTGGACATGCTTCCTCCTGAGGTTCGCGCCGGCGGTCGGCCGGCGTCGTCAGGAATCAGCGTGGTACCGGGACACGACAGCGTCCTGTCGGTGTTTCCACAGGGATCAGACCAGCGTGAGCGGGCGCACCCGGTCGACCGGCACGTCGAGGTCGTCAGCACGCCACTCCCGGGTCACCGGCTCGGCGAGCGGGCGCACCGAGCGGATCCGGTCGGTGCGGAAGCAGCGCACACCGTCGCGCAGCCGGCACCAGGCGACCAGATACCAGTGCACCGAGTTGCCCAGGTAGGCCAGCGGCTCCACGTCGCGTACCGAGTCGGCGCCGTCGCGGTCGGCGTACCGCAGGCGCAGCACCCGCCCGGCGGCGACCGCGTCGGCGACGACGGCCGGGACGGGCGTGCCCGGCCCGTCGCCCACCAGGTGCACCCGGCCGGCGAGCCGGTGCGCCTCGGCCACCGCGGCCGGCGGCATCACCGCGACCAGCTTGCGCAGCGCGGCGCCGGCCGCCGCGGCGAACGGGGAGCCGCCGAGCCGGTGCAGCGCGACGGCCATCGCCACGGCCTCGGCCGCCGTCAGGTTGACCGGCGGGAGCGTGCGCGCCCGGTCGACGACGTAGCCGCCGGTGCGGCCCGGCTCGGCCCAGATCGGCACCCCGGCGCCCTGCAACGCGGAGATGTCCCGCTCGACGGTGCGGGTGCTGACCTCGAAGCGGCGGGCCAGCCAGCTCGCGCTGCGCGGGCGCGGCGACACCGCCCGCAGCTCCTCGACCAGGGCGTAGAGGCGATCGGTGCGGTTCACCCCCGGACGCTAACCCGGGGGTACGACACCGCTCAGGCGATGCAGGCGCAGACGATCAGCGCGGCGCCGAAGTGGGTGGCGGCGCTGACCTTGGCGGCCGGGTGCGGCTCCTCGGCGGCGATCACGTCGCCCAGCCGGCCCGGGGTGAGCAGGTCCAGCACCAGGAACGCCAGCGCCATCACCAGCAGGCCGACCAGCCCGAAGACCACAGTGGAGGCGAGCCCCTTGGTGAACGAGCTGTAGCTGGTCAGCACGGCGGTGAAGACGATGCCGGCGATGCCGAGCTGGTTCGCGGCGAGCAGCAGCGCGGCGTTGCCGTTGCGGCGTACCCAGATCAGCTCCCGCAGCTTGCCCGGGGTGAGCACATCCACGAGCAGGAACCCGGCGGCCATCAGCGCCACCCCGACGATCCCGAACACGATGCTCTGCCACGCCCCGTCGAGCAGGTCTCCCAGCACCCAACGCCTCCCCGGCTCACCCGCCCGGCGAAGGTGCCGGGACGGTGCCGCAGACGATAGCGGCACCGCGCCAGGATGATCTAGAGAGACAGGTAGCGCTGCCGCTCGTACGGGGTGACCTCGCGGCGGTACTGCTCCCACTCGGCCCGCTTGTTGCGCAGGAAGAAGTCGAAGACGTGCTCGCCGAGCACCTCGGCGACCAGTTCGGAGCCAGCCATCACGTCGATCGCCTCGGCCAGGTTCTCCGGCAGCGCCTCGTAGCCCATGGCGCGGCGCTCCGCGCTGCTCAGCGACCAGACGTCGTCCTCGGCGCCCGGCGGCAGCTCGTACCCCTCCTCGATGCCCTTGAGGCCGGCGCCGAGCATCACCGCGAACGCCAGGTAGGGGTTGGTCGCGGAGTCCAGCGAGCGGACCTCGACCCGGGCCGAGTTCGGCTTGCCGTACGCGGGCACCCGCACCAGCGCGGACCGGTTCAGGTGACCCCAGCAGACGTACGCGGGGCTCTCGGTGATCCGGTCCGGCAGCGCCTGCGGGAACAGCCGCTTGTACGAGTTGACCCACTGGTTCGTCACCGCGGTGTACTCCCGCGCGTGGGTGAGCAGCCCGGCGATGAACGACTTGGCGACCTTCGACAGCTTCATCGGGTCACCGGCGTCGTGGAACGCGTTGCGCTCCCCCTCGAACAGCGACAGGTGGGTGTGCATGCCGTTGCCGGGCTGGTCGGTGAACGGCTTCGGCATGAAGCTGGCCTGCACGCCGGTGGAGAGCGCGACCTCCTTCACCACGTGCCGGAAGGTCATGATGTTGTCGGCGGTGGTGAGCGCGTCGGCGTAGCGCAGGTCGATCTCCTGCTGGCCGGGGGCGACCTCGTGATGGCTGTACTCCACCGAGATGCCGATCCGCTCCAGCGCCAGCACCGCCTGGCGGCGGAAGTCCCGCGCGACGGCGTGCGTGGTGTGCTCGAAGTAGCCGCCGGTGTCCACCGGGATCGGCACCGAGCCGTCCTGCGGGCCGTTCTCCAGCAGGAAGAACTCGATCTCCGGGTGGGTGTAGAACGTGAAGCCCTTGTCCGCGGCACGGGAGAGCATGCGGCGCAGCACGTGCCTCGGGTCGGCCCAGGACGGGCTGCCGTCGGGCAGCGAGATGTCGCAGAACATCCGGGCGCTCTCGCCGCTGACGCCGCCCTCGAACGGGAAGACCTGGAACGTCGTCGGGTCCGGCATGGCGACCATGTCCGACTCGAAGACCCGGGCGAAGCCCTCGATCGCGGAGCCGTCGAAACCGATGCCCTCGTCGAAGGCCGCCTCCAGCTCCGCCGGGGCCACCGAGACGCTCTTGAGCGTGCCGAGCACATCGGTGAACCACAGCCGGACGAAACGGATGTCCCGCTCTTCCAGCGTACGGAGGACGAACTCCTGCTGACGGTCCACTTCCACCCCTCGTTACACGTACGTCCGCACCGGCGCCGGGCCGGCTCGGCCTGACCGCCCAGTCTCCACCGGGCTCGTTACGCCGACGTTACGCCCTCCCCGGCCGGCCGTCCCGCCGTGTCCGCCGCGCTGGGACGCACGGGCCGGCACGCCTGTCTGCCCCAACCGGTCGGATTCGGCCGGGAGGGCTGGGGGAAGATGAGGACATGCCCACCCTGCGTCTCGCCCTGTGCCAGGTCAACCCGACGGTAGGCGACCTCACCGGCAACGCCGGCCTGGTCCGCGAGTGGACCCGCCAGGCGGCCGGCTCCGGCGCCCAGCTCGTCCTGTTCCCCGAGCTGATGCTGACCGGCTACCCGGTCGAGGACCTGGTCTTCCGCCGCTCGTTCGTGGCCGCGTCCCGGGCCGCGCTGCACCGGCTCGCCGCCGACCTCGCCGCCGACGGCCACGGTGACCTGCCGGTCCTGGTCGGCTACCTGGACGCCGACGGCCCGCCGCAGGTCAGCTCCGACGCGGAGCCGGGCAGGGGCGCCCGCAACGCGGCGGCGCTGCTGCACCGGGGCGAGGTCGTCGCCACCTACTTCAAGCACCACCTGCCCAACTACGGCGTGTTCGACGAGGACCGCTACTTCGTCCCCGGTGACACGCTCACCGTGGTGCGCGTCGGCGGGGTGGACGTGGCGCTGACCATCTGCGAGGACTTGTGGCAGGCCGGTGGGCCGTTCGCGGCGGCGCGGCAGGCCGGCGTCGGGCTGGTGCTGAGCATCAACGGCTCGCCGTACGAGCTGAACAAGGACGACGTGCGGCTGCCGCTGGTGCGCCGGCGCGCCGCCGAGGCCGGGGCCGCGATCGCGTACGTGAACATGGTCGGCGGCCAGGACGAACTGGTCTACGACGGCGACTCGATGATCGTCGCCGCGGACGGCACGCTGCTGGCCCGGGCGCCGCAGTTCGTCGAGCACCTGCTGGTGCACGACCTGGAGCTGCCGGCGGCGGCCGGGACGCCCGGCGAGGCCGGTGGGCTCAGTGACGGCATGCGGGTGGTCCGCGGCGAGGTGGCGACGATCCCGGCCACGCCGCCCGGACCGGCTGCGGACGGCGGGATCATCGAGCCGGTCGCCGACGAGGCCGAGGTGTGGCATGCGCTGGTGCTGGGCCTGCGCGACTACGTCGACAAGAACCGCTTCCCGTCGGTGGTGCTCGGCCTGTCCGGCGGCATCGACTCGGCGGTGGCGGCGGCCATCGCTGTGGACGCGGTCGGCCCGGAGCGGGTCGTCGGCGTCTCGATGCCCAGTCAGCACTCCTCCGAGCACTCCCGCACCGACGCGGAGGACCTGGCCAAGCGCACCGGCCTGGACTACCGGGTCGAGCCGATCCAGCCGATGGTGGACACGTTCCTGGCGAACATGTCGCTGTCCGGGGTGGCGGTGGAGAACCTCCAGGCCCGGGTACGCGGCGTGATCCTCATGGCGCTGTCGAACCAGGAGGGCCACCTGGTGCTCACCACCGGCAACAAGAGTGAGCTGGCGGTGGGCTACTCGACGTTGTACGGCGACTCGGTGGGCGGCTACAACCCGGTCAAGGACGTCTGGAAGACGCTGGTGTGGCGGCTGGCGAAGTGGCGCAACGCCGACGCGGCGCGCCGCGGGCAGACGCCGCCGATCCCGGAGAACTCGATCGGCAAGCCGCCGTCGGCCGAGCTGAGCCCCGGCCAGCTCGACAGCGACACGCTGCCCGACTACGACGTGCTCGACCCGATCCTGATCGGCTACGTCGACGGCGACCTGGGCCGCGACGGCCTGGTCGAGTCCGGCCACGACCCGGCCGTGGTGGACAAGGTGCTGCGGATGGTGGATACCGCCGAGTACAAGCGGCGGCAGTCCGCGCCCGGCACCAAGATCTCCATGAAGGCGTTCGGGCGGGACCGGCGGCTGCCGATCACCAACCGGTGGCGCGAGGACGGCTGACCGCTCCCCGGCCGGGGAGTGACATCCTCCACTCCGATCTGCCCGCGGGCCGTCGCCCGGTGCGACGATCGCGGGGAACCCGGGGACCGCGTGCGCGGCCTCGAGGAAGGAGATTGTCATGGTGGAGTCCACCCCGGCCGAGGTGACGGCGCTCTACGGCGGCCCGGCCACCCGGCGGGTACGCACCCGCGACCTGATCGCCGCCAAGGAGCGCGGCGAGCGCTGGGCGATGCTCACCTCGTACGACCAGTACACCGCCTCGATCTTCGACCAGGCGGGCATCCCGGTGCTGCTGGTCGGCGACTCGGCGGCGAACAACGTGTTCGGCTACGAGACCACGCTGCCGGTGACCGCCGAGGAGCTGCTGCCGCTGGTCCGCGCCGTGGTGCGGGCCACGAAGCAGTCGCTGATCGTCGGCGACCTGCCGTTCGGCTCGTACGAGGAGGGCCCGGCGCAGGCGCTGCGCACCGCGGTGCGGTTCATGAAGGAGGGCGGCTGCCACGCGGTGAAGCTGGAGGGCGGACGGCGCTGCGCGGCCCAGATCGAGGCCATCACCGGCGCCGGCATCCCGGTGATGGCGCACATCGGCTTCACCCCGCAGAGCGAGCACACGCTCGGCGGCTACCGGGTGCAGGGCCGGGGCGAGGCGGCCGAGGAGGTGCTCGCCGACGCGCGGGCGGTGGCCGAGGCGGGCGCGTTCGCGGTGGTGCTGGAGATGGTGCCGGGCGAGGTCGCCAAGCGGGTCACCGCCGAGCTGGCCATCCCCACCGTCGGCATCGGGGCCGGCCCGGACACCGACGGGCAGGTGCTGGTGTGGCAGGACATGGCCGGGCTGCGGACCGGCCGGGCGCCCCGCTTCGTGAAGCGCTACGCCGACCTGGCGGGCGCGCTCACCGACGCCACCCGCCGGTTCGCCGACGAGGTACGCGGCGGCGATTTCCCCGCCGCCGAGCACACCTTCTGAGGGTGTAAGGAAGGGCCCCTTCTTAACGCCTGGCGTAGAGGAGGGGCCCCTTCTTAACACGCGCGCGCGGGCGCGCGGCGCGCGGCAGTTCAGAGGTCGGTGACGCGGATGCCGGCGTGCGCCTTGTAGCGCTTGTTGATCGCGATCAGGTTGGCGGTGAACGCCTCGATCTGGTGGGCGTTGCGCAGCCGGCCGGCGTAGATGCCCCGCATGCCGGGGATCCGCGCGGCCAGCGCGGCCACCACGCCGGCCACCTCCCGGTCCTCGGTGCAGATCAGCACGTCGAGGTCGATCCGGTCGATCTGCGGGTCGGCCAGCAGCGGCGCGCTGACGTGGTTGAACGCGGCGCACACCCGGGACTCGGGCAGCAGCCCGGCGGCCTGCTGCACCGCGCTGCCCTCTGGTACGTCGAGCGCGTACGGGCCCTGCTTGTCGAAGCCGAGCGGGTTGACGCAGTCCACCACGATCTTGCCGGCCAGCGGCTCGGCGAGCGCGGCGACGGTGGCCGCGTGCCCGTCCCACGGCACCGCCACGATCACCACGTCGCTGCGCCGGGCCACGTCCTCGTTGTCGCCGCCGGTGACGACGGCGCCCTCGGGCACTCCGGGCAGGGCGGCGATCTCGGCGGCGGCCTGGGAGGCCCGCTCCGCGGTGCGGGAGCCGATCAGCACGCTCTGCCCGGCGCGGGCGAACCGGTAGGCGAGACCTCGTCCCTGGTCGCCGGTGCCACCGATGATGCCGACGGTCAGCCCGGAGACGTCGGGCAGCGTGGTCGCGTCGTAAGCCATGGGCTCATCCTCGCAAAGCGAGGCGGCGTGCGGTGCATCCCGGTGCTGTGACAATGGCCGCTGGTCAGGCCCGTTCGAAGGCGACCCGGCGCTGGGCCGGGTCGGCGACGGTGAGGCGTACCCGGACGCGCTCGCCCAGCGGCAGCTCGCCGGTGCAGCGGGCGCGTACCGGCGGCTCGTCCAGCGCGATCGTGCCGCCGGGCGGTCGGCCGGGCCGGCCGTTGCCCGCCGGGCGCGGCTCGTCGACGTCGAGCACGGCCGCCTCGAACGTCTCCCCCACCCGGTGCGCGAGCAGCACCGCCTCGGCCAGTTCCACGGCGCCGCGGCTGGCCGCGCCGGCGGTCCGGTCGGTCGTGGCCATCACCTCAGGCAGCTTCGGCAGCGCGGCCCGGACCTGCTCGGGCACCTCCCGGCCCTCGTGCAGCGCCAGGCAGACCTCGGTGGCGTAGCGGTCGGCCAGCCGCCGCAGCGGCGCCGTGACGTGCGCGTACGCGGCCGCCACCCCGCCGTGCTCGGGCTGCTCGGGCAGCTCACCGTCGAACGCGGTGTACGCCGCGCCGCGCATCAGCTCGGCGGCCTGGTCGACGAACGCGGCCACCCGGGGCTGGGAGGTGTCCAGCCCGTCGAGCACCTGACCCACCGGGGTGCCGTCCGGCCAGGGCACGCCGAGCGGTCCGGCGGCCAGCCGCAGCCGCTGCACCGCCTCCGGGCGGGGACGGGGCATGGTGCGCAGCAGCCCGATCCGGCCGGCCAGCATGATGTCGGCCGCCGCCATCCCGGTCAGCAGCGAGATCTGGGCGTTGTGCTCCTCCATCGGGCCGGGGCCGCGCAGCACCAGCCGCCACCCGTCGCCGTCGGGCTCGACGTCCTGCTCCGGCAGCGGCAGGTTGATCGCGCCCCGGCTCAGGCCACGGGCGGTGAGCAGCGCCCCGATCTCGGGCAGCAGGGCGATCGGCTCGGGCAGCCGGCCGGCGTCGGCGTCGCGCTGCACGCCGCCGTAGTCGAGCTTGGCCCGGCTGCGCACGAGCGCCCGCTCCAGCGTGACCGCGACGGTGGCGCCGTCGGCGTCCAGGTCGAGAGTCCAGAGCACCGCGGCCCGGTCGGCGTCGGGCAGCAGGCTGGCCGCCCCTTCGCTGAGCGTGTGCGGGTGCAGCGGCACGTTGCCGTCGGGCAGGTAGACCGTCTGCCCCCGGCGCCACGTCTCGGCCTCCAGGTCACCGCCGAGGCGTACGTGGGTCAGCACGTCCGCGATCGCGTACCGGACGCGGTAGCCGCCGCCGGGACGGCGGGCGAGGTGCATGGCCTGGTCGAGGTCGCGCGAGGTCGCCGGGTCGACGGTGACGAACGGGACGTCGGTCCGGTCTGCGACGGCCGGTGGCGGCGCGGCGGCGGCCGCGTCGGCCTCGCGCTGCGCCGCGGCCGGGAAGCTCTCGGGCAGTCCCAGCTCGCGGCGCAGCGCGCCGAAGTCGATACGGGGCGCCAGTACGCGTCGGATCACCACGGGGTCAATCCTGACAGCGCCCCGCTCGTTCCGCCCTTCGGGGCGAGCGCCGTGTCCGTGCGGCGCCCCGCGGGAGGGCGGGGGTCAGGCCCGGCGGGCCGGCGCCTTCCGGGCGGTGCTCTTGGCGGCGGTGGTCTTGCGGGCGGGCGCCTTCTTGGCCGCCGTGGTCTTCTTCGCCGTGGTGGTCTTGCGCGCGGTGGTGGTCTTGCGCGCGGGCGCCTTCTTCGCCGCCGTCTTGCGCGCCGTGGGGCGGGTCGAGGCGGTCGCCTTCTTCGCCGGCGCCTTCTTCGCCGCTGTGGTCTTCTTGGCGGCGGTGGTCTTCTTCGCCGCCGCGGTGACCTTCCGCGCTCCGGTCGCCTTCGTCGCCGCCGCCGTCTTCTTCGCGGTCGTCCTGCGGGCCGGCGCCTTCTTCGCGGTGGTGCTCTTGCGCGCGGTGACAGTCGACTTCGCCGCCGTGGTCTTACGGGCGGCGGTGGTCTTCTTCGCGGCCGTCGTCTTCTTCGCCGCGGTGGTCTTCTTCGCCGTCGTCTTCTTCGCGGTGGCCTTCTTGGCGGGCGCGCTCTTGGCGGTGGCCCGGCCGGCCGGCGCCGTCCGGGTACCAGCCTTCTTCGCGGCCGTCTTCTTGGCGGTCGTCCTGGTGGTGGCCTTCGTGGCCGGCGCCCCGCGGACCGCCGACACGACCTTCTTGGCGGCCGCCTTCTTCGCCACCGCCTTCTTCGCCGGCGTCCGTCCGGCGCCGGCGCCCGAGGCGTTCGGCGACGCCTTGGTGACCGTCGTCGACCTGCCCGCGGCGGTCCTCTTCGCGGTCGTCCGTTTCGCGGCCGGGCGGGTGGCCTGCTGTGCTTCGGCCATCTCGGTTCCCTTTCCTGGGGACGTGCTCCCGCCCTCGCGGAAGCACGGATCACCTCGACGCGGGCCCTCCCGCGCCGTCTAGCGGCCCTCCCCGGCCCAACGGGCGTCCTCGGCGTCCCACGCGTCGTTCCGCTCCCGCACCGTCTGCAGGGCGTTGTCCGCGTCGGCGGCTGAGGCGTACGGTCCGAGAACGTGCCGTGCGGGACACACGTCGGCATCGGTCTCGACCCGGTGGTGTCGCGTGCACCAGTAGTAGTGCCCACCACTTCCGTCGTCGCTCATGCGATCACTGTGCACTGGTAACCGCCCGTCCGCCACCGGAACGGCCCAAATAGTCACGCTTCTCCACATTAGACCTGGTCGGGACGGTTGCGGTGGGGAACCGCGCAAGCCCGTCCTCGTCCGAACGGCGGGTACCGCCAGTGGTGCGAACCGGACAGGATCGGCGCTCGTGATCACCATGACGACGGGCACGGGGGCCTGTCCGCGCTGCGGCACGACGCCGGTGTCGCTGGACGGGGCGTTGCCGTGGTGCCCCGGATGCGACTGGAACCTCGACACCTACGACGCGCGCCGCCAGGCGCCCGAGTTCGGCTGGTCGCCTGTCGACCGGCGGACCCACCGGCTCGCCGCGCGGCTCACCCGTCAGCAGTACGCCGCCCTGGTCGCCCGGTCGCTGAAGTCGACCGGGCCGGGGTTCGCCGGCCTCCTCGTCACCGGCATCTCGGTGCTGCTCCTGCTCGGTGTGGCCGGGCTCGCGGTGTCCGGCGTGTGGCTGCTGTTCGCGTACCCCTTCCCGAACCTCGCCGTGGTCGGCGGCGTGGCGCTGATCGCGCTGGCGGTGGCGCTGCGCCCGCGCTTCGGCCGGGTCGACGGCGACCTGGACGTGCTCACCGCGCAGGAGGCGCCGGAGCTGCACGCCCTGGTCCGCGAGGTGGCGTCCGCGGTGGGCGCGCCGATGCCGCACGTGATCGGCGTCGACGGCGGCATCAACGCGTACGCGACAGCGGTCGGGCTGCGCCGGCGGCGCGTGCTCGGCCTCGGGCTGCCGTTGTGGGGTGCACTGGACGGGCCCGCGCGGGTGGCGCTGTTGGGGCACGAGCTGGGCCATTTCGTCAACGGCGACGTACGGCGCAGGCCGGTCACCCAGCCGGCGCTGACCATGCTCGGCAACGCCGCCGACCTGTTCCGGCCCCGGGGCGGCTCCGACGGCGGCGGGCTGCTGGTGATGGTCGGCGAATGGCTCGGGCGCCTGGCGTCCTGGACGCTGTCCCGGCTGCTTTTCGCCGGGCACGTCGTGCTGGTCGCCACCGCGCTGCGGGAGAGCCAGCGGGCCGAGTACCTGGCCGACGAGATGGCCGCCCGCGCCGGTGGCACCGCTGGTGCGACCCGCCTGATGGACACGCTGCTGCGTACCGACACGGTGGCCACCGTGGTGCGCAACGCGGTACGCGGCGGACACGGGCCGGACGCCTGGCGGGTGGAGACGGGGCGCGCGCTGGACGCCGCTACCGAACGGCTGTCGCTGGAACGCCAGCTCACCGTCCGGGAGGAAACCTCGCTGTTCGCCACCCACCCGCCGAACGGCCTGCGGCACCGGATGCTCGGCGCGCGGCCCTGGCAGGATCCGGCCGTGACGCTCACCGAGGAACGGGCCGCGCGGATCGACGCCGAGCTGGCACGGCACTACGAGCGGGCGGGCCGGGCGCTGAGCTGGAACTCCTGACCCTTCAGGCGAGAGCCGGGACGGGCGCGGCGGCCGCCGCCGGCCGGGCCGCCGCGATCGCGTACGCCAGGACGTAGGGCGTGCACGCCAGGTAGAACATCGGCTCGACGAGCACCCGGTCGGTGATGAGGAACCGTTCCCAGCCGGTCGGCCGGGGCAGCCCGAACGACGAGTCGGTCCAGCAGGTGAACAGCCACAGCGGCGCGGAGATCCGGTCCACCGAGTCCGGCGGCAGGCCGTCCGCCACGGGCGCGCCGGCCGGGATCGAGGTGACCACCGCGAGCACCACCGCCGCGTCGGCCGCCACCAGCGCGCCGAGCAGCCCGGCCAGCCACGCGGCCCGGACCCGGCCCCGGCGTGCCAGCACCCCGGCGGCCCACAGCGCCGCGACCAGCAGCGCCAGCCAGAGCAGCACCCCGGGCACCTTCTCCCCCACCCGGCTCTCGCCCCGGGCGGCGAGCAGCGCCGACGTGGCGGTCACCGTCGCGGCGATCGGCAGCACCACGCCGAGCGCGGTGGGCAGCGCCCCCACGCGTACGGTCCGGCGCGCGGCCCGGGCGACGACGAGCGCGAGCGCCACGCCGAGCAGCGCGGTGAGCGCCGACCAGGCCGGCAGTTGCGCGGCGGCGCGCATCTCCAGCCACCCGTGCGCCAGGGCCATCGCCGCGGCCGCGGCCACGAGGACCGCGAGGCAGGCCGGCGGCGCGAACAGCAACACCCCGGCGGTACGCGCCACCCGCCGGGTCACCACGCCGGGTCCGCGCCGGCACGTTCGGCGGGTACGAGGGCACGCAGCTCGGCCAGCGCCAGCCGGGCCGAGCGGATGCCCTCCCCGGTGAGGCGGTAGTAGCGGCGGGCCGGGCGGCCGGCGGCGACCGGGTCGACGGCCTCCCAGTCGGCGGTGAGCCAGCCGGCCGCCTGGAGGCGGTGCAGCACCGGGTAGAGCGTCCCGCTGGGCAGGCCGGTGAGCCGCATCAGGTCGAGGCCGTAGCGCGGCGCCTCGGGTTCGGCGAGCAGCGCCGAGAGCACCTTCGCCACCGGGATGGTCAGTCGCACAGCGGCACTCTATCGGAACTCTACATAGCATGGATGCACCGTCTTGCCGAGACGGACGGCGATCGGCGATGGACGGCGTGGTCCCTCCCGCGGGACCGGTGGCCCGTCCGGAGGGCCCGCTCAGGTGGATCACCGGTGGTCCGTGTGCACCTCGCACCTCCATATGCGAGCCTCGACGGACGAATCCGCTGTCGCGCTTCCAGCGGACAGCGGCCCGAGTTGGGGAGAGAAATCGTGGGCAACCTTGACATCGCGCTGAAGAACGCGATGAACATCGACGGCGCGATCGGCGCCGCGCTCGTCGACTACACCAGTGGCATGACCCTCGGCGTCGCCGGTGGCACCGGCGAGATCGACCTGACCGTCGCCGCCGCCGGCAACACCGACGTCGTACGCGCCAAGCTGCGCACCATCGAGATGCTCAAGCTCGACGACGAGATCGAGGACATCCTGATCACGCTCGGCAGCCAGTACCACCTGATCCGCCCGCTGAGCAACCGCACCGGCAAGGGCCTGTTCCTCTACCTGATGGTCAGCAAGAGCCGGGCCAACCTCGCGATGGCGCGGCACCAACTGCGCACGATCGAGGAGAGCCTGGAACTGTGAGCCGGGTGGACGACCTCCCCCGCCGTACGCGCCCCCAGACCGGCACCCTGCCGCCACCACGCGCGCTTCCGCCCTCGCTGGCCGGCAACCCGACCCTGCCGTACCCGGCCATCGCCCAGGAACTGTCCGCGCTGCGGTTGCAGATCCCCGGCGTGCACGGGTGCGTCCTCGGCGGCGTCGACGGCCTGCTCGTCACGCACAACCTGCAGAACGGCGCCGACCCGGACGACCTGGCCGCGCTCGCCGCCACCACGTACGGGCTCGGCCGCCAGGTCGGGCTCCGGCTCGGACAGGGCGACTTCCAGCAGTCCACGGTCCGCAACGCGGGCGGCTACCTCAGCGTGTACGCGATCAACGGCCAGACCCTGCTCGCCGTGGTCGGCACGGACAGCATCAACGTGGCGCGCCTGCACCTGCACGCCCCGACCACCGCGGCCAAGCTCGCCGAGCTGCTCGACGGGGTCAGTCCGACCACGTCCTGACGTACGCCGGCCGCTCGGTCCCACCCGTCCGAACCGAGCCGGCCGGCGTACCCCAGGTTCGGTAGCTTGTGCGCGGCGGTCGCCCGCTCCGGCGCGGCGGTCCCGTGCTCGGTGGTCCCGTGCCCGGCGGGTCAGACGCCGAAGCGGCCGGCCCACGTGGTCACGTCGGCCACCGTGGCGTTGCCGCCGCAGACCACCAGGCCCAGCCGGGCGTCACCGCCCACCCGCTCGACCACCCGGCGGGCGGCAGGAAGCAGACAACCGGCGGCCGGCTCGGCCCATACCTTGGCGTGCTCGGCCAACTCCAGCGTGCCCCGCACCGCCTCGGCGTCGGAGACCACGAGGACGTCGCTGACCAGCGCGGTCACGTGATCGTAGGTGAGCTGCGAGACGCTGGGCGCGCTGAGCGTGGTGACGATCGACGACAACGGCACCTCGACCGGGCCACCCTTCGCGATCGCCTGCGACATCGCCTGCGCACCCTCGGTCTCCACGCCCCAGACGCGTACCCCCGGCCGGCGCGCCCGCAGCGCCGCCGCCACGCCCGAGATCAGCGCGCCCCCGCCGATGCTGACCAGCACGTCGGTCAGCTCACCGGCATCCTCGGCCAGCTCCAGCCCGACAGTCCCCTGCCCGGCCAGCACGATCGGGTCGTCGAACGGGTGCAGCAGCGTCACACCCTCGTCCCGCAGCCGGTTCATCAGCGCGAACGCGCCGGCCATGTCCTCGGTCAGCCGCACGTCCGCCCCGGCCGCGCGGGCAATCTCGACCGCGCGGGCAGGCGCGCTGCGCGGCATCACCACTGCCGCCGCCACCCCGAGGGCGCCGGCCATCACCGCGACCGCGATGCCATGGTTACCGCCGCTGACCGCCACCACCCCGGCCGCCCGTTCGGCGTCGTCGAGCGCGAGCAGCTTCGCCGCCGCGCCCCGGGCCTTGAACGATCCGGTACGTTGCAGCAGCTCCAGCTTGGCGGTCACAGGTACGCCGAGCAGCTCGGTCAGTCCCGGGCTGGGCAGGGTCGGCGTGTGCACCACGACGTCGGCGATCCGGTCGGCGGCCGCCTGGATGTCCGCAAGCTCGATCACCACCGCAGCGTGCCACAAGCAACCCGCCGGCTTTCCCCCCGCCCGCTCTCCCCGCCCTCCCCGCCCTCCCCGTCCCCCCACCTCTCGCTCTCCCCGTCGATCTTGGAGTTGTGGTGCCTGCCGAACTTCGCGAAACGGGGCGTTGTGGGCGCCACAACTCCAAGATCGGTGGGAGCCAGGTCGAGCACCTGGGCTCGATCGCTGTCACGGGCGGGTGGCGGCCACCTCGGCGTCGCTGCGGAGGATGCAGAACTCGTTGCCCTCCGGGTCGGCGAGCACCACCCAGCCGGTGCCGTCGGTCTCCCGCCGGTCGGCCACCACCGCCGCACCCAGCCCGGTCAGCCGGGCCAGTTCCTCGTCGCGCGTCCCCTCGACCGGGCGCAGGTCGAGGTGGATGCGGTTCTTGACCTGCTTCGCGTCCGGCACCTCGATGAACAGCAGGCGGTGCCGCCCGTCCCGCGAGTAGATCATGCACTCCTCATGGCCCGGCTCGTTCGGGTCGTCCGGGTCCTCGCGGTAGTCCAGAACCGATGCCCACCAGCGGGACAGGGCATAGGCGTCGGCACAGTCCACGGTGGTGTGGGACACGTAGGAGGTCACACCTGATCATCGCAGAGTGGCACGGGTTGCAGCACTGGCGGCCATGGCGGTTGGCGACGAGCGAGGACGTGCTACAACGCACTCATCCCGAGGATGCTGGGAGGACCGGCAATGGCGAGCCCGTTCGGCCGACGGGAACTCAAGTTGGTCCTGGCGGTTGTCCTGGGCACCCTTCTGGTCGGCGGCGGGATGCTGCTCCACGATCGGCTGAGCACGGCGATCGACGAGCGGGTACTCGCCGGCGCCGAGACGACCGGCCAGGTGGTTTACGTCGAACGGCTCAAGATCAGCCGATCGTTCGCCGCCACGAGGCTGACTGTGGACTACACGTTCGACGGCATACGGCACCGGAAGCGGTTCTCCAGCGAACTCGACGAGAGTGAGTTCCACGTCGGGGACGTACTCGATGTACGCGTCGACCGGACGGATCCGACCAGGGCTGCCACGCCTGACGGGTACGCGACGGAGGATCTTCTCCTGCAGGCGCCGACCGTGCTGGCAGGCCTGGGCCTCGCCGTGATCGCGATCTCGCTCGCGCTGCTCAGAAGAGATCCCCCACCCCACGAATATCCTCGCTGAGCACGGATCCCGATGGGCGGAACCGGAACTACTACCAGCACAAACGCCCCGAAGCACGCTCCCGCTACAGCTCGCCCGCTGCGGCTACCAGGACCACCGGGCCGTGGGTGTCCGACACCCCGACGCCGACACAGATGCTCCGATCTGCAAAGCGCCACACAGCCACATCCGACATGACGCCGAGAAGGAACCCGGGAAGTTCCGGAACGCTCTCTCCCCGCACCATGAGATCCATGTACGGCCGTAGGTCCACGCTCTCGGCTGGTCCCCACAGCCGGCTCAACGCCTCTTCGAGAGAGGCGCAGTCCTGTTCGAAGCGCTCCAGGACCTCAAGAACCTGCACGTTGTCGTCGAACTCTTCGGTGACACTCAGATACAGAGCCAGGAAGTCGTATCCCACCACGGGTAGAGCAGCGGGCCCGGGACTGGGTGGAGGTTGCGTTGCGAGGTCGAGCGTCCGCAGTTCGAGCACACGCCCCACGCAGTCAGCGAGATCCACAGCCGGCACTGTAGGCGAGAACTTCAGGGGCGGTGAGGGGCAGTAGCGGAGTGCGCAGCGGGCACGAGGGGCAGCCGCGCAGAGATCCGCTTCAGCGCTTGGCCTTGGTTCGTTACGCGTCAGCCCATCGTGCCTATGCGTGAACACTTGCTCAGAGCCTCGCGCTCCCAGTCGCTTCCTACGAGAGCGACGGGGTAGCTGACCTCTCTGCCTTGCTTGTCTTCGGTCTCGACCGATAACCCTAACGGCAGCGGCTCTCGCTGGAGGCGTGCGACCGAGCAATCGAACCACAGCTCGACCGCGAGCTGACCGGTGCTGCCAGGCGGTAACAACCGGGGCGATCCGATGCTGTGTATCACGACGCCCGGCCTCTTTGCGTGAACCCGACGAACGGTGATCGGCCCGGGGCCGGCGTTGGCCAACGCCAAATACCCGGACAGTCGGACGGGTCCCGCGGAGGCCGCGCTTCCAGAGTCGGCCGATTGAGGGAAGGCCACGAATGCGACCACGGCGTTCCGCTCCCGCTGATCACGCGAGTCCCGCAGTTGGCTGACACCGAAGCCGCCAAGCACAACGCCGACCACGAAAGCGGCGACGAGCCGCAGGGTCATCTTCTGTCTGACCACGAGACGGTCGTGGACGGTGGTGCCCGACTCCGCCGACTGGTGATTGTGCTCGTCCAGGTCGATCACTGCATGCTCCGCGACATGGACGTCAGCCTAGGTCTCTTCACACCAGCAGGTCGCCCGGCCGTAGAGCCGCCCGTAGGGCCAAGGCCATCCGCAGACGCCAAACAAGCCCGACAACGACGGACAGACCGACATCGCGGGACCAATGACAATCACCAACCCGATCGATATCCGGACATACGCCGCAGCCTTGATCGAGGCTGCGACCTGGTGGGCGACGGACGCTAGCCGAGCCTTCCCCAGTTCCACCTGCCGGCGCGATAGGCGCCTTGCTCCACTCGTCAAAAGCATCGAACAGTGCAGGTACTCCCGGATGCTTAACGGTTGCCAATCTCAACTGCTCCAATTCCCGCCGGGCAAGCACGGACGCATATGCCTGATCATTGCGCCTCGCCGCCTCTAGAATCCTCGATATGTGTTCGGCGTTCAAAGAAGGAGACATTGCGGTAAACCAACTAGCAACGGCGGCACGATACTGAAGGTGCCTGCGTTCCGGAATGAATCTAGCAATCGATCAAAGAGCCGAAGGTCAGGAACACCGATTGTTCCCAGAACTGAGGAACTGTTGCTCGATATTACCTCACGGAGCCGCTCCACAAGGTATGACCCAAACGGCTCTGGGGGCAGCACGGTAAAAAGCTCTTCTTCGCCGCCGTCCCCGCACCAGAGCCACCCCTGATGACCAAGGCAGGACTCTGGCGCTCCAGGAACGCCGCGACGCGCCTCAACCAGAGGTAGGCATGTCGATCCCGCAGCGGCAACCAGAGCCGCCGTTCCCCGTTCTGATGGCCGGCAACGTCGTCGACTTTCACAACCGCGCTACCTGCTTGCAGTGCTCGGACGATGGATGCCCACGCCTGTCGGCGGCCGGCGAAACCCTACGCGCCTGGCGAGACAGGAGGAGCCGACGTGAAGGCCGGTGACGTGCTGCACCTGACCCGCGCCGCAAGCCCTCAGTTCGTACAGCCGATCTTCTTCCGCCTCATCAAAGTCCGCGCGGAGCTTCACACCTACGATGGCTGGACGTGGCTGACTGGCTACCAACTAGATGGGAAGGGAAACGCCATATCTCGCAGAGACCTGTACGTGCGCATTGCGGGCGTCCGCCTCGTCACCCAACTTCCGTCGTCATGCCCGAAGCCAGGAAGCGCTCACTAAGAGAGTCGCCCACCTTCCCCTTGATCATCCTTTACCAGACTATTGACGATTTTGAGCGGGCCAGATATGAGCTCTCGTGACTGCGGATCCGAGACCAGCTGCAGAAACTCTCTAACTATTGCTGCAGCTTCGTCGTTTGCTTCACTCAATTCGTGTTCACGATCTCTGGGTTGCAGCTCAAGCAACTTCGTGAAGGATCCATCACTCAAATAGTGGAGCCTATCCGGATACGCACTCGCCCACCAAATCGCCCCCGCTCCCTGTTCCCGCACAAGACTCTTAACATGCCTTACCCGATCCAACATCGCTAGCGAGTCGATTGATTGCGCTCGCCGGAGGCGCTGCACCTTAGCCGACCGAAAGCGAGTCAGCAAGGATCCCGCTAGACTTCCACCGCCAATCCATTCAATCCCGGCGCTATCGAGTGAGCGACGTTCCCCGAGCCGGGCATTCATGGCCGCTTGGGCAGGGATACGGAATTCGAAAGGCCAGCTCGCTGAAACCTCCCCAGCGAAGGCCCACAAACTTTCCTTCACCTTGTCAGGCGCAGAAGCTCCTACCTCTCGGCCTTCCAGCGGACGCCACCAGGCGAACAACGAGCAGCGGAACTGGATACCTGGCACGACGCTGGGCAGGTGTCCTCGCAGCACCACCCTCGTCCAGTTCGAGCCACCTTCGGAGTTCGGGCGGAAACGCCTTGCACGCCACGATGCAAACATTCTCACGATCCGCCGCTCTGACCATTCAAAGAACCGCGCTTGGCACTTCTCAGCTGACCGCGTATCAACTCCTTCAACAAATGAGCACGGAGTGATTCGCCTTCATGGTTTCGGCCTTTATCTTGCCGCAGAACGGCCACTGCCAGAGTTTCATTCAAAGAGTCAGCAAGCACTGGACCGACAACCCTGGCAAAATCTACGGGTCGAACCTCTTCCTTCTCGCAAATATCGATGAACCGCCCGATATCCATTGCAAGTTCCGATCTAGTGGAAGGCAATCGGGCTGCCACTTCCCATCCCAGCGCGAAAAAGGAGAGGTCGTCGTCGGTTGCGTTCGGGCCAAGTCCAGACGAAACAGAAGCGGTAGAGCGGGTTGCAAGTGCGAGGAACGCCGGAGCTCCAATCTCAGGCTGCTCCGACAACCAACTCCGAACCGTCTCTCGCACAGCTACCCTTGATATCTCATCCCTCGTTAGCTGGACGAGAGCGCTCTCGGCAGTAACTACTCCGTTATCCCGAGTATCGCGGGAGAGCGCCCGGAAGATCCGGTGCAAGGCCAGACTAGGTCGTTCGCGCCCGAACTTTCCACCGCACACCTCAGCAGCAAGTGCGGCAAGATCCTCGTTCTTGCTACCTACCCAGGCGAGCAACCGGTTGCGCACCTTCGCACCGACCACGGGATCCAGAACCGTGAGGTCAAGAATCTCAAGCGCCAAGCGCCTACTACCAGGGTCATCTACAACTATCCTGTGCACTAGGCTCATAAACGCAGTGCTATTTGCCTGCAAAGCAGCCTGGACAGTGACATGGGCAATTCGCGCCACACGAGCAGGTGAGGCGCCATCGGCCAAGCGAACGAGCCACTTTTCAAGGTAAGGATGCGCCTGCGGCCATTCGTTCCATACGAAGCGGATCACCGCCTCATCAAGCCCGGGGCGCCTTTCTGAGATCGAAAACTTGTTCTTAACCTGCACCGCTCCGAGGAGCTTCAGGTATCCGGTACGACCCGGGCCAGCCAAAGGAGACAGCTCGGCATCTTGGCTCTCCAGGATTGTCAAAAGCTCTTTCCGCGCTGACATAATTTCCGCCGGCAGCCCTGGATCCAGCACTGCCGCGGACACCATCGTAGCCCGATCAAAGACACTCTTGCCCTCGAACCAGCTTGAGAGGTGATTGGTCCAGCTACCGAACTTATCGAGCACGTCACTCAACGCTTCGGCAAATTCTCTTTGCCAGTTGCGGGCGATCTCCTCAGCTAGTTCAGCAGCTTCATTGAGGTGTTCCAGACTATTGACAAGGTCCTGAACACCGTTATCGTCAAGCCATCTTTCATAGCCGGATAGCTGGAATTTCCACTGAAGGTGGCTTTCCAATACTTGGCGAGCCGCCGGGGGCGTAAAAGAACGGGTTACCTTACTCGTTACTGGTTTGCACGCGTCCCACACATCGGGAGTCGCCAGAACGACGAGGTAGACACCATCATACCTAGCTTCGTCAGAGTCTCGAACCAATTCCTGGCCGAACTCACGAGTCGGCTTTTCGTCGGTACTCCCGGTCAAGTCTAGCAAATAGCATCGCCCTGGCGTCTTTGGCATCTGCCAGGCATCTATTTCTTGCCAGCCCATCTTTATGTAATGCAATCCACGCGCAGGCTTACTCTCACGACTTAGTCGCGCCTGGCAGTCGCTTAGCATCCTCACGCCAAGAGCGCGCTTGCCCTTACCAGGAGGCGCCTCAATTACCAGCAAGCCGTGGCACCATAGCGTCTCAAGAAGATCATCGTACTCTGAGGGGAGTATGAAGTAGCTGGATCTCGCCTCTTTAACAACCTCGTCACTAATCTGCTTAGTTCTTAACTGAGCGCCTATCGAAATTAATGTATCTCTTGCCGAGACGATTGCCGCACCGCCTGGCGAAACCTGTTGACTGATAGACGGCCCGAGGATTTCCAAGAACTCCCAAGCCTTAGTGGCATGGCTATGCGGAGAGTCTGAATTCATTTCACTTGCTGATTCGCGTATCGCGGCCTGAGTAAATCGCCACTCCTCCATTGTCAATCTTCTGACTTACGCCGACGTTTGTTACTCCTCCCGCGGGCGCCAACTCTTCTTGAAGGGCGGCAACGAGGGAAGCGAGTTCTGCAGCCGAGTCTGGGTTCTGCTCAAGCAGATCCTCGAAGCGAGTCGCCCAACTAGCAGCGAACTTTTCCTGCAGAGACGGCCTATCGCCGTGGCCTGCAGACTCCATAGCCTGACGATCACGGTCAAGCCGAGATTCGTGCGATGCTGCGTGGCCATTATTGGCCAGATAGGCGCCGAACTTCCTGCGAGCTGACGCCCACAGGTCTGTGGCCATACTGTTCGCAAGGACTGTCCCGGCACTCAGGCACAAAGCAACCATCTCAGGGGGCAGTTCCACGAGTCCTCCGATAACCAAGCGGATGTCCTGGCAGCATAGACTCTGCAATAGCACTGCACTACCATTTGTCAACTCACCGTCACTTACCTTTGACGGTTGTCGCGACGCACACAGCATGATATGAGCGATAGAAGGCGCTGCCGAATTGCTCTGTTTGGGATCAACGCACCGCGCTCCGCGCGGTGCGGGGCGGCAAGCCCGGCCGGCGGCAAGCCGCCCCCACCACACTCGAAAACCAGCCCTAGCGAGGCCGTGACGGAAGCCGACGGGGTCGGCTTGGTCGAGTGGTCGGGGCTTCCGGCTGCCGCGCCAGTCCAACCCCGGGACTGGCTTGCCACCGGGTCACCGGGTCGCGGCACCACCTCCACCGCCAGGACGTACCCGACCCCTTCCCCGCAGCCGCCGGCCCCGCCCCAGAGCCCTCCGAGCACCAACGCCGGAAATGCCCTCACGACGGCGCAGCTCGCCCGGCCCGAGGCAAGCCATATTCAGCCCGCACTCAGGGCGTCTCCAGGGCGTCAGGGCGTCGTCAGGGCGTCAAACGCCGGCCAAGGTTGACCAACGACGACCATCGACACCCGGACATAGAACCAGCTCAGAGCCTTGATCAGGTCTCTGAGCTGGTGGGCGACGGACGAGTCGACCTGTACGCCGGATTCTGTGCCCGGTACGCCCGTAGGCGCACCGGCGGCGGCCATCCATCTCGGCCTGCCGTTGCCGGCAGGCTCCAGCGGCCTACCCGCAGACATCGGGCGGGCAGCCCTCAAGCGTCTGCGCGGGTCGTCATCTTGCGGTGACGGCCCTTTCTTGGCCTTGCTCCGGGTGGGGTTTACCGAGCCACCCCGGTCACCCGGGGTGCTGGTGGGCTCTTACCCCACCGTTTCACCCTTACCGTCCCGTTACGGGCCGGCGGTCTGTTTTCTGTGGCACTGTCCCGCGGGTCACCCCGGGTTGCCGTTAGCAACCACCCTGCCCTGTGGAGTCCGGACGTTCCTCGGCGACGGGCCGGAGCCCGTCGACGCGACCGCCCGGTCGACTCGTCCGTCGCGCCCTCATCCTAACGACGCACCCGCCGCGCCCATTTCCCGCCCACCACCTCGGGGAGGCGGCGGCATCAACCGGCTCTCGATACAGCCACCTCCCCGAACCGGCGCGATACGCGTTCGCCCGCCCGACCGACTAGCCTCGGGGGACCATGGATCTCTCCCACGCCGCGCTCCTGCTCGCCGCCGGTCTCGCCGCGGGCACAGTCAACGCGGTGGCCGGAGGTGGCTCGCTGATCACGTTCCCGACGATGATCGCCACCGGTCTGCCGCCGGTGGCGGCGAACGTCTCCAACTCGGTGTCGGTCTTTCCCGGATACGTGGCGAGCGTGGCGGGCAGCCGGATGGACCTGCCGCGCGGGCGGGAGCTGTGGTCACTGCTGCCTACCGCCGTGCTCGGCACGATCGCCGGGTGCGCGCTGCTGCTGGCCACCCCGGCTCGGGCGTTCGAGCTGGTGGTGCCGTTCCTGGTGCTCGGCGCTACCGCCGTACTCGCGTTCCAGGGTCCGCTGCGCCGGCTGGTCGGCCATCCGGAACGGCTGGGCGCGCGCCGCCGTACCGTCACGGTGCAGACCATGGTCGCGCTCGGCACTGTGTACGGAGGCTACTTCGGCGCGGCCCTCGGGGTGATGCTGGTGGCCGGGTTGGCGCTGGTGCTGGACGCGACGCTGGCCCGGGTGTCGGCGGTGAAGAACCTGCTCTCGGCCGTGGTGGGGTTGACCACGCTCATCGTGTTCGCCCTGTTCGGCCCGGTGAACTGGGCGGCGGTCGCGGTGGTCGCGCCGGCCACGCTGTTCGGCGGGTACGCGGGCGCGCGGCTGGCCCGCCGGCTTCCGCAGGTGGTGTTGAAGACGGTGATCGTGGTGTTCGGCACGGCCATCGGGTGCTACCTGCTGTGGCGCGCGCTGACCTGACGCCGCCCGGGGCAAGACCGGAGCGTCAGTACGCCTCCCCCACCGGCTCCTCCGGGGCGTGCTCGGCACGGCGGGCGGCCCGGTTCCAGATGACCCGTTCGCCGTAGCCGGCCGCCATCAGGTGACCGAACGCGAGGTAGACCAGCACGCCGGCGGCGAGCACCGCGAAGCCGACCCAGAACGGCAGCGCGAGGCCGTGTTCGGCCAGCTTGCCGGAGATGATCGGCGCGGGTGCGGCGGCGCCCCAGCGCACCAGGTTGAACGCGCCGGTGGCGACGCGCCGGTCGGCGGAGCCGAGCCCGAGTGCCAGGTCGGTCAGGTTGGCGTTGGCGAGGCCCATGAACAGGCCGGCGACGACGAGTACGACGAGCGACATGGCGGTGCCGGTGGAGGTGGCGAACGCGACCATGCAGGCCAGCAGGCCGAGCAGGGCGACGCCGACGGTCTGCACCGCGCCGATGCGGTGGGCCAGCCGGTGCCCGATCAGCAGGATGCCGGCGGCGAGGCCGAGGCCCCAGCCGGTGAACGCCAGGCCGAGCGGGATGACGTCGAGGCGCAGGAACAGCGGCGTGTAGCCGAGTACGACGAAGAAGACGAAGTTGTACGCGGCGGTGACCACGCACAGCGTCACGAACGCGGGTTTGCGGTAGGTGGCGAAGATCTGGCCGACGCGTACCGGTGGTTGCTTGTTCGCCGGTTCGCGCAGCTTGCGGGCGGCGACGCCGAGCGCCAGCACCATGAACACGCCGCAGACGAAGAACGGCAGCCGCCAGCTCACCTCGCCGAGCAGGCCGCCGATGAGCGGGCCGACGGCGAAGCCGAGCCCGAGGGCGGTCTCGAACAGGCCGACCACCCATTCCCTGTCGTTGGCGAGGTTGACCAGCACCACCATGGCGGTGGCGAAGAACATCGCATTGCCCAGGCCCCAGACGCCGCGCAGCACTGAGAGCTGCACGATGTCGCTGCTGAACGAGGCGAGGATCGCGGCGAGGCCGACGACGGAGACGCCGGTGACGAGCACCGGCTTGAAACCGAACCGCCCGCTGGCCAGCGTCGCCGGGATCATGCCGACGGCCATGACCGCGATGTACGCGGTGAAGAGCAGCTCGACCTGCCAGGCGGTGACGCCGATCGCCTCGCCGATGGCGGGCAGGATCGGGTCGACGACGGCGATGCCGGCGATGGCGAGGAACGCCACGAGCGTGGTGGCGTAGATGGCACTGCGGTTGGGCTCGGATCGGCGATCCATTCCGCAACCTCCCAGATAGCTGTATCGTACAGGTAATTTTCTTGTATCATACAGCTATGAGTGAGGACGTCCACGGCACCGAAGTCACCCTCGGCCGGATCGAAACCGAGGTCGCGTTGCTGATGCGGCTCGGCGAGGCCACCCGCCGGGGCACGGGCACGATGGAGCACCGGCTGCTCGACCGCGCCGCGTACGTGATCCTGCGCCACCTGGACGCGGCCGGCCCGCAGAACGTCTCGGCGCTCGCCGCACGGCTGAGCCTGGACGGCTCCACAGTCACCCGGCAGGTCTCCGCGCTCCAGCGCGACGGCCTGATCTCGCGTACCCCCGACCCGGCCGACGGGCGCGGCACGGTGATCTCCGCGACAGCGGCCGGGCTCCAGCGGATGGCCGCCGTCCGGGCGGCCCGCACCCGGCTGTACGGCGACATCCTCGCCGCCTGGCCCGAGGCGGACCGGGAGACGCTCGCGGACATGTTGCACCGCCTCAACGAGGCGCTCGACGCGCGCACCCGCCGCCGCTGAGGGTGTTAGGAAGGGCCCCTTTCAATGCACGAGGCGTTAATAAGGGGCCCTTCCTTTCATGCCACGGGCTCGCGGGCGGCGTCGGCGGAGGGCGTCACGCGCGGGTCATCCTCGTCGGCAAAGTAGTCGTCCGGCGTGGTGTGGTCGGGGCCGTCGGCCACCTTCGCGGCGCGCAGCACCAGCGTGAGCAGCGCGGCCACCACCAGGTTCACCAGCACCGCGACGATGCCCACGTAGATGGTCTTCGGCGTGTCGAAGCCGAACTTCTCCAGCGGGAACGCCGACCCGGCGAAGTGCTTCTTGCCGGTCGCCGGGTTGCCGATCTGGTAGAGCATCCACATGCCCAGGCCCATGCCGGCGGCCCAGCCGGCGATCAGCGCGCCCCTGTGGAACCAGCG
This sequence comes from Micromonospora sp. HB375, assembly GCF_017872985.1. NCBI lineage: Bacteria > Bacillati > Actinomycetota > Actinomycetes > Micromonosporales > Micromonosporaceae > Micromonospora > Micromonospora sp. HB375. The sequence continues at coordinate 5,332,010 of NZ_JAGGJO010000001.1, forward strand.
GGTGTAGAGGCCCAGCGCCACCGCCGGCAGCGTCTGGAGGATGATCACGCCGCCGATGAGCTGCAGGTCGATGGAGAACTGCGGGTCGAGGAAGACGATGCAGGCCACCGCGCCGACCTTCACCACCAGCGAGGTGATCTTCGAGACGTTCGCCTCCTGCGCCGGGGTGGCGTCGCGCTTCAGGTACTCCTTGTAGATGTTGCGGGTGAACAGGTTCGCCGCCGCGATCGACATGATCGCCGCCGGGACCAGCGCGCCGATGCCGATGGCGGCGTACGCCACGCCGGCGAACCAGTCCGGGAACTGCTGGTCGAACAGCAGCGGCACGACGGTGTTGCCGTCGGTGGTGCCCTCCTTCGCGCCCGGCAGCGGCTTCACGTTCGCCGCGATGGCCATGTAGCCGAGCAGCGCGATCAACCCCAGCAGCAGGCTGTACGCGGGCAGCGCGGACATGTTCCGCTTGATCACGTCGCGGTTCCGGCTGGCCAGGACACCGGTGATGCTGTGCGGGTAGAGGAACAGCGCCAGCGCCGAGCCGAACGCCAGCGTCACGTACTGGATCTGGTTGTTCTGGTTGAGCAGGATGCCGTCGCCGGGCGCTGGTGAGGCCTGGAACTTCGCGTCGGCGGCGTCGAAGATGGCGCCCCAGCCGCCGAGCTTGTACGGCAGCCAGATCACCGCGACCAGGATCACGATGTAGATCAGCGAGTCCTTGACAAACGCGATCAGCGCCGGCGCGCGCAGCCCGGACTGGTACGTGTACGCGGCCAGGATCGCGAACGCGATGATGATCGGCATGTGCCGGGCCAGCGCGCTGTCCCCGGTCACGCCCATGGTCTTGAGCACCGCCTCGATGCCGACCAGTTGCAGCGCGATGTACGGCATGGTGGCGACGATGCCGGTGATCGCGACCAGCAGCGCCAGGATCGGCGAACCGAACCGGTTGCGGACGAAGTCGGCGGGGGTGACGAAGCCGTGCCGGTGCGAGACCGACCAGAGCCGGCACAGCACCAGGAACACCAGCGGGTAGATGACGATCGTGTACGGCACGGCGAAGAAGCCGGCCGCGCCGGCCCCGAAGATCAGCGCCGGGACGGCGACGAACGTGTACGCGGTGTAGAGGTCACCGCCGACCAGGAACCAGGTGATCCAGCCGCCGAAGCTGCGCCCGCCCAGCCCCCATTCGTCCAGGTGGGCCATGTCGGTCGGTCTGCGCCACCGGGCCGCCACGAAACCCATGGCGCTGACCAGCAGGAACAGAAGCGTGAAGACGATGATCTCGGTGAGGTGGTCCCGCCACATCAGTGGTCACCCCGCTTCTTGGTCATCTGGTAGACCAGCGTGGTGGTGCCGACGCCCAGCAGGATCCAGGCCAGTTGCAGCCAGTAGAAGCGCGGGAACCCGAACAGCCGGGGTGAGTCGGCGTTGAACAGCGCCGGGATCAGCGGCACCACGATCGGGATGAAGAGCAACCAGTTCCAGGGACTCTTGTCCTTCGCCCTGGATCGCGCCGTGTCCGGCGCCTCGGATTCCGGTGCGGCCATGTGACACCCTCCGGGCATTCGTAGCGGGCCATGTGACGGCCGGAGGCTACGACCCTGTGACGGGGGTCACGTCCGATCGGGTGATGTCGATGCGCCAAACGGCCGCCGGCATGCGCCGAACGGCCGTCAGACGTCCGTGAGGTGCGAGGTGTCGTTCACCGAGCGGACCGCGACGCCGCCGTCCGGGTACAGGTCCAGCACCGAGATGCCCGCCGTGTCCAGGTAGAGCCGGTGCAGGAACGCGTCGCCGGCGGCGAGCGCGTCGCGCAGCACCAGCTTGATCGGCGAGACGTGGGAGACCACCACGACGGTCTCCCCCGGGTACGCCGACCGCAGCCGGTCGACGGCCCGCCCGGTCCGCTCGGCGACCGCCACGAACGACTCGCCCTGCGGCGGGGCGACCCGGGTGGAGGCGAGCCAGGCGTCCAGTTCCGCCGCCCAGCGCTCGCGTACCTCGGCGAACGTGTGCCCCTCCCAGACGCCGAAGTCGCACTCGATCAGGTCGTCGTCGGTGCGTACCGGCGGGTTGCCGACCCGCGCGGCGATCGCCTCGGCGGTGGCCGTACACCTCGACAGCGGGGAACTGACCACCGCCGCGACGGACGGCGCCAGCGCGGCCACCCGGGCTGCGGTGGCCCGGGCCTGGGCCCGGCCCCGCTCGGTCAGCGGCACGTCGCCCCGGCCGGAGTAGTGCTTGCGCACGGTGCGCTCGGTCTCGCCGTGCCGGACCAGGATCAGCCGGGTGGCCTCCTCGGTCGGGCGCGGCTCCCAGGAGGCGGGCGTGGTGGCCGGGTCGGTGCCGGTGGCCCGGACGAGCGCCGCCTCCCGCGCCTCGGCCGCCGCTTCCGGCGCGGCGCCGGACGCGGCGGCGTCCATGGCCGCGTTGGCGAGCGCGTCGGCGTGCCGGTTGCGCTCCCGGGGGATCCAGGTGAAGCGTACGGCGGTGAACCGGCCGACCAGCCCGGCGGCCTGGGCGGCGAGCGGGCGCAGCCCCGGGTGCTTGATCTGCCAGCGGCCGCACATCTGCTCGACCACCAGCTTGGAGTCCATCCGCGCCTCGACCTCGGCCGCGCCCAGTTCGGCGGCGGCCTCCAGCCCGGCGATCAGGCCCCGGTACTCGGCCACGTTGTTCGTGGCGGTGCCGATCGACTCGGACCGCTCGGCCAGCACCTCGCCGGTCTCCGGGTCCCGGACCACGGCGCCGTAACCGGCCGGGCCCGGGTTGCCCCGGGAGCCGCCGTCGGCCTCGACCACTACCGCGCGCACCGCCACGGCGGCTACAGCCCCGACTCGTTGGTCCGGACCATGATCCGCCGGCAGTCCTCGCAGCGGACCACGTCGTCCGGGTCGGCCTTGCGGATACGAGCCAGGTCGGCGCCGGACAGGTCCAGCCGGCAGCCGCCGCAGCGGCCCCCGGTCAGCAGCGCGGCGCCCAGCCCGGTGTCCTCACGGATCTTGTCGTAGAGGCCGACCAGGTCCGCCGGGAGGTCACCGGCGAGCGGCTGGCGGGCGGTGCGCTTGAACTCCTCCTCCTTGGCGATCTCGGCCAGGGCCTCGTCGCGGCGCTGCTCGGTCGCGGCGCGGCGCTCGCGGGCCTCGGCGAGCCGGCTTTCGATGCCGTCGAGCACGCCCTGCGCGGTCTCCCGCTGCTCCATCAGCTCCAGCTCGGCGTCCTCCAGATCGCTCTGCCGGCGGTTCAGCGAGACCAGCTCGTGCTGGAGGGCCTCCAGCTCGCGGGCCGGGCCGCTGCCCGAGGCCAGCCGGGCCTCGTCCTTGCTCTTGCGCGCCCGTACCTGGTCGACGTCCTTCTCGATCCGGGCGATGTCCCGGTCCAGGTCGTCGACCGCCACCTGGGCGCGGACCCGCTCGTCCTCCAGCGCGGACAGCTCACGCGCCAGGGCCTCCAGCTCGGCGCGTTCCGGCAGGCTGCGGCGGCGGTGCGCGAGCTGCGCCAGCGCGGTGTCGATCGCCTGGAGGTCGAGCAGGCGGCGCTGCACCTTCGGGTCAGCCTTCACGTCGGGGCTCCTTGTCGTCCGGCCGGGGCGCGGCGGCGTGCACGGTCCACGGGTCGGTGTCCAGGTCGGACACCACGGTCTCGACGCCCAGCGCGCCGGCCAGGTGGGCGGCCAGGTCGTCCAGCCAGGGTCGCTCGGTCGCCCAGTGGGCGGCGTCCAGCAGCGCCGGGCCGCCCGCGGCGAGGTGTTCCCCGGCCGGGTGGTGACGCAGGTCCGCGGTGAGGAACGCGTCCACCCCGGCCGCGGTCGCCTCGGCGAGGAAGCCGTCCCCCGAGCCGCCGCTGACGGCGAGGGTACGAACCATACGCCCGGGATCCCCGGCGGCGCGAACTCCCCAGGCGGTGACCGGGAGCACGGCGGCGGCCAGCCGGGTCAGCTCGGCGAGCGTCATCGGCTCGGGCAGCTCGCCGATGCGGCCGATGCCCCGGCCGGGCCCGGCGGCGGGCGAGCCGGGGCGGGGCGGGTGCAACGGGCGCAGCCCGGTCAGCCCGAACCGGGCGGCGAGCGCGTCGGACACGCCGGGATCGGCCACGTCGGCGTTCGTGTGCGCCACGTACAGCGCGACGTCCGCCTTGATCAACCGGTGCACGATCCGGCCCTTGTACGTGGTGGCGGCCACCGAGGAGACGCCCCGCAGCAGCAGCGGGTGATGCGCGACGATCATGTCCGCGCCGGCTTCGAGGGCCTCGTCCACGGTCTCCGGGACCACGTCCACCACGCAGGCGATCCGGTGTACCGGGTGGTCGGGCTCACCCACCACCAGGCCGACCCGGTCCCACTCCTCGGCCCAGGCGGGCGGGTAACGGCGGTCCAGGGCGGCCACCACGTCGGCGACGGTTGTGCTCACGGGCGGCCAGCTTACCGGCGTCCGGGCCGCTACACGCCGACCGCCGCCGGGCGTGGCTCCCGGGCGCGCCGGGAGCCACGCTCACACCGTCAGCCGACCGGGGCGACCTGCCGGTCCGCGCCGCGCAGGGCGGCCAGGCCGGCGTCCCAGGGGAAGGCGTCCGCGCGCCGATCCCCCGTGCCGGGCGGATGCAGGCGTACGACGTGGTCCCCGAAGACCACCCGGACGCCCCACCCGGCCAGCCGGTCGAGGCTGGCCCGGAACGCCGGGTGCCCGGCCATCGCCTCGTTCGTGTACGGGACGGCAGCGATCGGCACCCCCATCCCCTGCGCCTCGACCAGCAGGCCGAGCGCGAGGGTGTCGGTGATGCCGACCGCCCACTTGTTGATCGTGTTGACCGTCGCCGGGCACACCAGCATGGCGTCCGCCGGTGGCAGCACGTCCAGGTCACCCGGGTTCTTGTAGTGCGTACGGACCGGGTGGCCGGTCTGCCGGGCCAGGGCCGCCCGGTCGACGAACTTCGCGCCGTCGGGCGTGGTGACCACGCAGACCGTCCACTCCTCCCGCTGGGCGAGGTCGACCAGCCGGCCGACGTGACGGGCCAGCGGCGAACCGCAGGCGATGACGTAGAGCACCCGCCGGTGCTCGCTCGCGGTCTCCGGACCGCTCATACTCCGACTCCCATGTGCTCAGCCAACTCCGCGATCGGCGGAGGCGGCGCACCACGTGTGCGACGGAGAATCTCGGACATCAATTCGTGCGCTATCGGCCGGCACCGGATCTCGGACGGCGCGAGCCGGTCGCCGCGCAGCAACATGTCCCCCGCGCTCGCCACGTCGCCGATCTGCGAGTAGCCCCGGGCCAGGTCGAGCAGGTGGTGCGCGCGCCGCTCCGGCAGCAGCGCGTTGAACGCGGGCTCGGACAGCCGCAGGTGCGTCTCCACCGCCCGGCCGCCGTCACCCAGCTCGACGGCCGCGGCGGCGCGGTGCAGCTCCAGGTTGGTCGGGCCGAAGGAGGTCCAGTAGTGGTTGTGGTCGCCGCCGAGCAGCTTGGCCGCCTCGTCGGCGCCGGCGAGCAGGTCGTCCACCGTCGCCGAGTCGCCGATCCGGGCGGCCGCCATCGCGCCCTGCAGCAGCAGCATGCCGTAGACGGAGAGCCGTTCGGGCCGGACGTCGTTGTCGCCACCGGGCGCGAGCCGGCCGGCGATGCGCACGTTGAGCTCCAGCGCGGGGCGGGGACGGCCCATCGCGACCAGCGCGTTGCAGACCCTCGTGGTGGCGATCCCGGCGAGCAGCGGGTCGTCTGCGCGCTGGGCCACCGCCATCGACCGGTCGGCGGCCAGCCAGGCGAGGTCGCACTCGCCGAGCTTGCGCAGCACCGAGGAGGCGATCTGGTAGACCTGCCCGAGCAGGTGGGCGGCCTCGCGTACCTGCTCGTCGGCGGCGTACCCGGCGTCCGCCGCCTGGGCGTCGCGCAGCAGCTTCGGCAGCGCGCGGGTGAGCATGCCGTACCGGCCGTACTGGTAGGTCAGCCAGGCGTGGTTGACGGCCTTGCGCATGTCGGCCAGCGGCGGCGGGAAGGGTGCCGCGTCGAAGTAGGCGCTCATCGAGTCGTACCGCTCCAGGGCGGTGCGGATCTCCTCCACCTCGACCTGGTCGATGCAGTTGAGCGCGTCGGTGCGCCGCTCCGGGTCCTTGCCGTGCAGCAGTTGCACGTCGATCTGGAGGATGTCGGCGATCTCGTAGAGGACGGAGAACTTGTCCAGCCGGCGGACGCCACGCTCCACCTTGTCCACCCAGCTCTTGGACTTGCCGAGCCGGTCGGCGAAGACCTGCTGGGACATCTTGCGCCGGCTCCGCCAGTACGCCACCCGCCGGCCTATGGGTAGTTCGTCCATCCCTGCTCCCTCCCCCTCACGGCGCCGGCCGGTCCCCCCACGTCCCTCAGGCTTGCCCCGATCGCACAGGTTGTGCGTCCACCGACCAGCCAGTTCTCGTAGTTTTCGTGCAAGTTGCACCGACCGTTAGTCACCACAACGAGCGTGAGTTTCGGCAGTGACGGCTTTCGACGTGTGGCATGTGGACGGTTTCGCGGGACGAGAGGGGATGTCAGACATGTGGAGGAATGTCCGGCCGCGCGTCGCTCATCTGTCCCCGCTGGAACGGGTCCGCCTGCGCCGCGTCGCGGTGCGGTACGCGCTGCACGGCTGGCCGGTCACGCCCGGCGCCTGCCTGGCCAACAGCCGCTTCGTCTGCGGCCGGGCCGGCTGCCCCACGGTGGGCTGCCACCCCGCCCTGGAGGACTGGGAGCACGCCGCCAGCACCGACCCGGCCCGGGTGGCCACCTGGTGGCGCAGCCGCCCGCACGGCGTCCTGCTGCCCACCGGCCGTGCGTTCGACGTCCTCGAGGTCGCCGCCCACCTGGGCCGGCAGGTGCTGGACGCGGTCGCCACCCATCCCGCCGGGCCCGGCGTACGCGGCCCGGCGCTGGTCACCCCGACCGGCCGCTGGATGTTCCTGGTCCGCCCCGGCGACCCGCTGCGCCCGGAGCTGGAGCACTGCTTCCACGTGGTGCGGCACGGGCCCGGCTCGTGGATCCCGGCCCCGCCGACCCGGCTGCCCGAGGGGACGGTGCGCTGGGCGGTCGCCCCGGAGCAGGCCCGCTGGCAACTGCCCGACTCGTACCTGGTGCAGAACGCGCTGATCGCCGCGTTACGCGCGGCCGGCGTGACGCTCGGCGCGGACCTGTTCCCCGGCCACCTCCCGTTGCCCCGGCGGGGCCGCTGACCCACCCGTCCGCCCCGGACGGGTGGCCGACAGCGACCTCCCCGGCACCGGAATCGTTGAACCTGGCGAGGGCGCGTGCGCGCCGGAGCGGGGGTTTGAGGATGTCCAGGGACGACGCGGCCCGCCACACCGGCGGCACCGAGCCGGCGCGGCCCCGCCGCCGTGTGCACCCGTGGGCCTTCACCCGTCCCCTGGGCGTCCGCCCCGGCCGCCCCCGCCCGACGGGTTCCCGCCCAGCCATCCTCCACCGCCCCCTCCGCTGACCCCCCTCACCCCTCACCCCTCACCCCCGCCGATGCCGTTGATCAAGGAGTTTGTGTCCTCCAGCGCGGGCTAAACGGACACAAACTCCTTGATCACCGCGCTGGGGTGGGGATGGTGGGGAGGGTGCGGGAGTGGTGCAGGTGGGCGTCCTCGGTGACCACGGCGTGCTGCCAGGGGGACGGTAGGCGGTCGAGCCAGGCTAGGCCCTGGGGGCCCATGGCCACCGCGGCTGTCGCGTACGCGTCGGCCACGCCCAGGTCCGGGCCGGCCACCGTGACCGAGCGCAAGCCCTTCGCCGGTACGCCCCGGCGCGGGTCCAGCACGTGGTGCCCGCGCTCGTACACGCCGGAGGTGGCGACCGCCAGGTCGGTGCCGGTCAGCACCAGACAGGTCGCTGCCGCGTCGAAGGGATGCCGCACACCGATCCGCCACGGCTGTCCGGCCGCGTCGTGGCCGCGTACCCGCACGTCGCCGCCCGCGTTCACGCAGTGGTTCGGCGAGCCCGCGGCCACCAGCCGGTCCGAGGCGACCTGCGCCGCCCAGCCCTTGACGTAGCCGGACGGGTCGAGCCGCCCGGTCGCGTACACGTCGAAGAACCCGTCGGTGGCGGTCCACAGGTCGGCGCAGGCCGCCAGCACGGCGCGCAGGTCGGCGGAGGCGTCGGCGGGCCGCAACTCGCCCCGGTCGATCCGGCACACCTCGCTGTCGTCCCGGTACGTGCTGAACCGCGCGTCCACCTCGCGCAGCCAGCCGAACGTGTCCTCGGCCAGCTCGTGCAGGGTCCCCGGGGGCAGGTCGTCGGCCAGGTCAAGGCTGATCGCCGTACCCATGACGTGCTCGACCCGGCGCAGGCCGGAACGAACCGTCACGCCTTGTCCAGCGCGGCCTGCAACGACTGCTTGTACGCGGTGCTGGTGTACGTGGCCCCGGAGACGGTGCTCAGGTTGGCGCTCTGCCGGGCCACCACCTCACCGGACGTGCCGCTGTAGCGGGCCTGCACGTCGTCGCTGCGCTGCCCGGACTGCCCGCCCAGCGGCAGTCCGATCGCCGTGGCGTCGACGATCCGGCTGCCGCTGAGCGTGATCCGCACCTGCAGTGAGCCGTACTCGTAGGTGACCGACGGCCCGGTCACCGTGCGGGTGGTGACCTTCGGCGCGCTGGTGGTGGTCCGCGGCGCGGCGGGTGCGGTGCTGGTACGGGTGCCGCCCCGGCTGGCCGGGCTACGGTCGGCGGACGCCTTCGGGGTGGGCTTCGCCGAGGCGCGCGACGACGGCGTGGCGCTGCCGGACGCGGCGGCGGTGGGCGACGGCGGCTCGGGCGCGGCCGAGCCGCCCGGGGCGACCGGAGCCAGCGCCACCGGCGCGTCCGGCAGGGTCTGCCCACTGCCCGGCGCGCCCTTGAGCACCACGAGCGCGGTGGTGCCGGCGGCCAGTCCGGTGATCGCGAGGAGCGCGCGACGCATTGTGGTGCCTTTCCTACAGCTCGAACGCGGTCAGGTGGATCTGGCGGCGGGGCACGCCGGCCGCGCGCAGCGCGGCGACCGCCTCGTCGACCAGGCCGCCCGGGCCGCACAGGTAGACGTCGCGCCGGGTCAGGTCGGGCACCAGGCGGCGCAGCCCCTCCGGGTTCATCACCTGGCGGGGGCCGGGGTCGTCACGGCGGCCGACGACGTACCAGACGGAGGTCTGCCGGGCCTGCGCGAGCCAGTCCAGCTCCTGGTGCAGCAGCACGTCGGCCGGGGTGCTCGCGCGGTAGATCAGCGCCGCGCCGGGCGGCAGCTCCTCCAGCATGGCCCGCAGCGGGGCGATACCGCTGCCGCCGGCGATGAGCAGCGTCCGCTCCCGGGTGCGGTGCGCGGCCGTGAACGTGCCGGAGGGGCCCTGCGCCCAGACCCGGGTGCCCGGCGTCAGGTCGCGCAGCTCGGCGGTGTACCCGCCGACGACCTTCACTGTGATCCGCAGCCACCTGTCGTTGCCGGCGGCGGAGACGGAGAACGGGTGCGACTGCCACCAGCAGCCGGGGTTGAGGAACCGCCAGCGGAAGAACTGCCCGCCGAGCAGGTCGATCTGGTTGAGCCGCTGCCCGGTCAGGTATACCGACACGGTGTCCTGGCTCTCCGCCACGACGTCGGCGACGCGCAGCCGGTGCCGCAGGTTGAACGCCAGCGGCGCGAGCACCCGGCCCCACACCAGCGCGGCCACCACCAGCACGTATCCGGCGATCCAGCCGGTACGCACCAGGCCCGGCTGGTGCAGCTGCGCGCCGTTGCTGAACTGGTGCGCGTAGCCGAGCAGCAGCGTGAGGTAGCTGGCCGCGTGCAGCAGGTGCCACAGCTCGTACGGCAGGCGGCGGCGCACCGCGCGTACCGCGGTGACCGCGACGGTGACCAGCACGCCGGCCGCGGCGAACGCGGTGATCATGTCCTCGTAGTCGGTCAGCAGCACGCCGACCTCGGCGAGCACCGAGTTGCGCTCCTGCCGGGAGTAGCCGACCACCAGCAGCGACATGTGCGTGAGCACCGCCACCAGCAGCGTCGCGCCGAGGTCCCGGTGCAGCCGGGAGATCCGCTCGCCGCCGAGCGCGCGTTCCAGCACGCCGAGCCGGCTCATCATCAGCACCTGGACCAGCAGCAGGTAGCCGGCGATCAGGCCGGTGATCCGGCCGCCCGCGGTGAGCAGGTCGGCGGTGTCGGTGAGCGACCCGGCCGGGGTGTCCAGCCACCACGGCACCACCGCGGCGACCAGACCGAGCCAGAAGAGCGCGGCGAGCGCCCGCCGGGCGCCGGGTCCGCGGCGCGGACGAGCCGGGGGTACGGGAGCAGCCGGACGGCCGCCGTACGGGGCGGAGTGCCCGGTACGACGGCCGGCGGCGCGGGTTTCCTGGTACGTCACGCGTAGATCTTGACCGGGGTGAACTTCTGCCGGGGGAAGATCTTGTCCACCTCGGCGTTTGTCAGGCCGAAGCGGCCCTGCGCGACCGATCCGTAGACGTTGAACATGTTGTTGTACTCCGGCACGTCGCCGCTGTCCAACTTGTCCAGCCCGTTCCAGGTGCCGAGCAGCGAGCTGGCCAGTTTGCGGCCGGACAGCACGGTGACCACACCGCCGTGGCCGTGGTCGGTGCCGCCGCCGTTCGAGGCGACCCGGCGGCCGAACTCGCTGGACACCATGATCGTCACGTCCGCCGCCTGGTCGCCCAGGTCGGTGAAGAACGCGGCCATCGCGGCGGCCAGCTCGTTGAGCCGCCGCCAGAGCTGGCCGCCCTCGCGGGTGCCCTGGTTCTCGTGGGTGTCGTAACCGCCCATGCCGACGGTGGCCACCCGCACGTTCGCGCCGCCCTTGATGAGCTGGGCGAGCTGCTTGAACGAGTTGCCGACGCCCCGGTACTCGACGCCCTCGGCGGCGGCGTACGGCTTGGCAGCCAGCTTCTGGGCGGTGGCGAGCGCGCCCATGCCCTCGATGACCGCTTCCTCCACCGGGTGGTTGATGCCGGTGAACAGGCCGCGGATCGCCTTCTCGGTGGCCGCCCGGAACTTGTCGTCGCCGTTGAGCCGCAGGTCGCCGACGCTGTTGAGGGAGATCGCGCCGTTCACGCCGACGAGCGAGCGCGGCAGCGTGCTGCCGATGCCGACGCTGCGGAACGCGGTGCCCTTGCCGAGCGCGTCGACCAGGCTGTCCAGCCAGCCCCGGCCGCCGGTCTCGCCGGGCAGGCCGCCCAGGTTGCAGGCGTCGGCGGCCTGGAAGTGGCTGCGGGACAGCCGCGGGTCGGACGCGGCCGGCACGAAGCCGAGCTGACCGGCCTTGAGCCACTTCTCCAGCGGCGCGAACGCGCTGGTCAGCTTGAAGCCGCGGGCCAGCGCCAGCGAGTCCTCGCCGAGCAGCAGGTCCGGGCGGGCCTTGGTGAGCACCGGGTCGCTCGCCGGGGCGACCAGGCTCAGCCCGTCCAGCCCGCCGTAGAGGAAGACGTGGATCAGCGTGCCGGTCTTGGTCGCGGCGAACGACGCCGACGTGGTGACGAACTGGGCCGTCGCCAGCGCGGTCGCGGTGGCCGCGGCGCCCGCGACGAAGGTACGGCGGGTGACGCCCCGGCCGTCCTGCTGCGCCTCCTCGATCTCCTCCAGCCGGCGGTACCGGTCGGCCTCGGCCGCGCTCTCGGCCGCGACGATGTCCGCCTCCGCGCGCAGCAGCGCCTCGGCCGGGTTGTCGGCCAGCCGCCGCAGGTCGGGGCATTCGGGGTGCAGGGGGTACGGGTTCACGGTCATCTCCATCGAATGCCTCACCGGAGGTGGTGCTGGGGGGACGCGAGGATCGTCCGCGCGACAGCGGCGATGGCCCCGTTGAAGGTGGCGTCGACCTTGGCGCTCTCGGCGACCCCGGCCACGGCGAGCACGAGCTTCTTCTCCTTGGCGCTGAGCTTCTGGTGCACCAGCCGCTGGGCCAGCGCGTCCACGTACGCCCCGGCGGTGGTCGGCGGCTTCGCCACCAGCTTCTCCGGCTTGGCGAACGTGAACTGCTTGCGGTAGCCGGCGATCAGGTCGCCCGCCTCGTTCCAGCCGTCGATCATCGTGCCGGCCGAGGTCCAGGCCAGGTAGACGTCGGCGTAGCCGTCCGGGGTGGGCTTGCCCATCGGGTACTGGCCGAGTTCGCGCATCTTGTCCTGGATCTGCCGCAGGCCCTGCGCGAACGGGGTCCGCCGATTGTCGCCGGAGTAGCCGGGGGCCGCGTCCGGCGAGACGCCGAGCGCCCGGTACGTGGCGACCAGGTACTCCATCGGGCGGCGTACCTTCTGGCCGACCGCGGCCCAGAACTCCGAGGAGCTGAACAGCGTCGCCAGCACCGGGCGGATCTGCCCCTTGTTCGTGGTGTACGCCTTGGCGAGCCGGTCCACCACGGACTTCGGCGGGGTGTCGGAGACGAACCGGGTGGCGAGGTTCTGCGCCACGTACCGGGCGGTCGACGGGTGCGTCGCGATGTAACGGATGTACGAGTCGATGACCTTGTCGGCGGCCACCGGATCGTCGGAGTTGTTGGCGTGGCTGAACCCGAGGATCTTCACCTTGCCGAGGTAGTGCCGCTCGGCGAAGAACTTGTACTTGCCGTCGGCGACACCGCGTCCGGTCTGCAGCAGCGCGGCCTGGCGTACGTCCTTCTCGGTGTAGCCACCGTCGACGCCGACGGAGTACAGCTCCAGGTTCTCCCGGGCCAGGTTCTCGTTGACCGCGTCCTTGCGCGAGTCGACCTGGTTCAGGTAGAGCAGCAGCGCCGGGTGCTTGTTCGCGGCGACGAGCATCTCCGGGTAGCTGCCGAGCGCGTGCTTGCGGATGACGTCCCGGTCGAACGCGTTGCGGTAGTTCTCCCCGCCGTCGAAGTCGGCGGCGACGTGCAGGAAGTCGTTCCAGAAGTCGACCATCACCTCGAACAGCTGCCGGTCCGACCAGATCTGCCGGGCGATGGTGGCGTCCACCGTCTCCCGGGCCGGGTCGACGCCCTTCTCGTTGAGCTGCTCGCGCTGGTCGCGCAGCTGCGTCGGGCTGAGCTTGAGTGACTGCAGCTCGGCCAGCTTCAGCTCGGCCTTCGTCGGGGCGATCTTCTCCGGTTCGAGCTGCTGGCGCAGCCAGTCGTCGATGCCGAGCCGCTTGATGTCGGCGAGCATCTTCGGGGTCGCGCCGAACGTGGTGCGGGTGGCGAGGTGCCGGATCGGATCCTTGGCGAGCACCGTCTTCACAGTCACCTTGGTCGCCTCGGCGGCGGCGGCCGGGCTGCCGTAGAGCCGGCCGCCGGTGGGCGCGTTGCGCTTGAGCGCCTCGCCCGCCCGGGAGCCCATGTAGCTCTCGTTCTGCTCGGTGTAGGTCCGCACGGTGCTGGGCTGCTGGCCGCTCGGCCGCGCCGCGTTGCCGTCGGTGGTGACGGTGCCGGTGGCGTCACCGGCCGCTGCGTCACCGGTGAACAGTCCGCGTACCTGCGGAGACAGCGCGAAGGCGGCGCCACCGGCGACCACCGCGGCCCCACCGAGGGTGGCCAGCGCGCGGCGGCGACCCCGGTTCGGCGGCTCGTCGCCGTCGTCGTCCAGCGTGGGCAGTCCCGGGCCGGGCGGCGGGCCGTACCCGCCGGCGGGCTGGGCGTAGCCGCCCTGCTGGGGGAAGCCGCCCTGCGGCGGGTAGCCACCGGCGGCGGGGGCGAAGCCGTCCGGTCCGACCCACTGCGGGCCCGGCGCGGCGGCGGGGTGAGCACCGGCGTACGGCGCGGCGTGCGGGTCGCGGTACCCGTCCGGATGGGGGTGCTGGTATCCGTCCCAGCCGCGGTCGTCCCGGGGTCGACGCGGTGGCACGTTCAGGTCGGCCATGTACCTATCCCGTTTTCTTCGAGTGCCGGCACGCCTGCCACCCGGGGGGTCGGGTGGCGCAGGGGCGGCGACGGTTGCCGGAGAAGTTGCCTACGGGAAAGTAGCCAGGCCGTCCCGGCCGCTCAAGGCACGCCGGACGCGCCCGCGAGCGCACTTAAGACGGTGCTCAGGCCCGCCGCGGAGGACCCGGCGGGGCGGCGAGTGCGCGGCGACGTCCGGAGCAGGGCCGATCCGGTCACGCACCGCCCGAACGCGAGGTTTCGCAGCCCGGCGAGGCCGCCGGGGGCGTTCACCGCCTCACCGAAACTTAAGGTACGGATAAGCCTGCGCTGAGAACCTCGTTCCGCCTGTCCGGTCCGGCGAAACAGCAGCAGCGGCGGCGCGTGACCGCCCTCCGATCCGGGTATGCCGCCGAACCGCTGAAGCCGTGAGGGGAAGGCACCGCCATGCTCAGCCAAGAGGATCAGCGCAGGTTCGAACAGATCACCCGCCGTCTGCGGGAGAGCGACCCTCGGTTCTTCGCCCGGTTGGACAGCCGGATAAAGGGACGCCGGGGCCGGTACATGATGCTGCTGACGATCGTGCTGTGGGCCTCGCTACCGGCGATGACAGTACTGGTCGGACGGCTGGCCGGGGCGATCTGCGCGGTGGTGCTGGTCGCCAACGCCGCCGTGATGTGGCGTTTCCGCCGCCGATTGCTGTAGGCGTAAGGAAGGGCCCCTTCTTAACGCCTCCGGTAGAGGAAGGGCCCCTTCTTAACGCGCGCCTTCGGCGCGACCGAACTCCGTGGGCGACGCGCCCTCGGCGCTGCCGAACTCCCGGTACGCCCGGCGCAGCCGCTCGGCCAGGCCAGGCCCGCCGATCGCGGCACCGGGCGACCCGAGCTGGCGCAGCAGCAGCTCCGGGCCGGTGGCGAGCGTGGGCGGCCGGTCCGGCAGCGCCACCGGCGCCAGCCAGAACCGGTCCAGCTCCTCGTCCGGCTCGACCGCCGGCAGCCCGGCCAGGGCCCGCGCCGCGCCGACCACCGGCACACCCGTCGTCGCCGCCGGGTCCGGTCCGGCGCCCGGGACCGATGCCGCGCCCGCGCCGAGCACACCGCCGTCCGCCACGGCGCCGCGCAGCGTACGCAGCCGGTCGAGCAGTTCGGCGCGGGACCGGCCACGCCAGTGCAGCAGGTGGAACGGGTCGGCGTCGAACGCCTCGGCGAGCAGGTAGAACGTGGCCGCCAGGTGTTTGCACGGCACCGCGAAGTCGGGGCAGCCGCAGCTCTGGTCCAGCTCGTCGATCTCGGCCGGGAACAGCGGCGCGCCCGCCTCGGCGAACAGCTCCTCCAGTTCGGCCGGCAGGTCGCCGGCGAGCAGCCGGGCGCTGAAGAACGCCTGCCCGGCGAGCTCCGACTCCAGCCGCCGCCACACCTTCTCCGGGTACGCGGCCAGCCCGATCCGCACCGGGTAGGGGCGCGGCCGGGAGCCCTGCACCTCGGCGGTGACCTTGCCGGGCGACACGTCCAGCCGGAGCACCTGCCCCCGGCGCGCGTACGCCCGGCCGCGGGTGAGCCGGGAGCCGAGCGCGAACGACTCCAGCACCTCCACGAAGCGCCGGGACCACCAGGACTGCCCGATCGCGCCCCTGGTGCTGCGCGCCCGCAGGCCACCCTCGACCCGCAGCGGCGGCCGGTAGTCGTCAAAGCGGGGGCTCACTCGACCACCGCCCCGGACTCCAACGTGAACAGGTCCCGCAGCGTGTCGGTGGACAGCTCGGTGATCCACTGCTCGCCGCTGCCCACCACGGACCGGGCCAGGCTGCGCTTGTCCGCGATCATCGCGGCCACCTTCTCCTCGACGGTGCCGGCGCAGACGAACTTGCGTACCTGCACGCGGCGGCGCTGTCCGATGCGGAACGCCCGGTCGGTGGCCTGGTCCTCGACGGCCGGGTTCCACCACCGGTCCACGTGCACCACGTGGTTGGCGGCGGTCAGCGTGAGACCGGTGCCGCCGGCCTTGAGCGACAGCACGAACAGCGGCGGCCCCTGCGGCGCCTGGAAGCGGGTCACCATGGCGTCCCGGTCGGCCTTGCCGACGCCGCCGTGCAGCAGCAGCACCTCCCGACCGGTACGCGCCGACAGGTGCCCGCGCAGCATGCCGCCGAACTCGGCGTACTGGGTGAACAGCAGCGCCTTCTCCTCCGCGGCGAGCACCTCGTCGACGATCTCGTCGAGGCGTTCCAGCTTGCCGGAGCGGCCGTCCAGCGCGGAGCCGTCGTGCAGCAGCTGGGCGGGGTGGTTGCAGACCTGCTTGAGCCGGGTCATGGTGGCCAGCACCAGCCCGCGTCGTTCGATGCCGTCGCTGGACTCGATCTTCGCCATCATGTCGTCCACCACGGCCTGGTAGAGGGCTGCCTGCTCGGCGGTGAGGTTGCAGACCACCTCCATCTCCAGCTTCTCCGGCAGGTCAGTGATGATCGTCGGGTCGGTCTTGAGGCGGCGCAGCACGAACGGGCCGGTGATCCGGCGCAGCCGCTCGGCGACCTCGGCGTCGCCGTGCCGCTCGATCGGTTCGGCGAAGCGCTTGCGGAACGTCGCGGCCGGGCCGAGCAGCCCCGGATTCGCGAACTGCATGATCGACCAGAGGTCGGCGAGCCGGTTCTCCACCGGCGTACCGGTGACCGCGACCCGGTGCCGCGCGGGCAGTGACCGGACCGCCTCGGCCTGCCGGGTGGCGGCGTTCTTGATCGCCTGCGCCTCGTCCACCACCACCCGGTGCCAGTCGACGCCGGCCAGCTCGAACGCGTCCCGGGCGGCCACCGAGTACGTGGTGAGCACCAGGTCCGCCTCGCCCACCGCGGTGGCGAAGCCCTCGCCCCGGGCGCGCTCGGCGCCGTGGTGCACGTGTACGCGCAGGCCGGGCGCGAACTTCGCCGCCTCCCGCTGCCAGTTGCCGACGAGCGACATCGGGCAGACCAGCAGCGTGGGCCCGGCCTCCGGCGGGTCACCGGCGAGCAGCGCGAGCAGTTGGACGGTCTTGCCCAGCCCCATGTCGTCGGCGAGGATGCCGCCGAGCCCGAGCGACTGGAGGAACGCCAGCCAGGCCAGCCCGCGCCGCTGGTACGGCCGCAGCGTCCCGGTGAAACCCGGCGGCGGGTCGGCCGGGGTGAGCCGCCGTTCCGCCTCACCGGCGAGCAGTTCGCCGAGCGCGCCGTCGGCGACCACGTCCAGCACCGGCAGCTCACCGGCACTGTCGTCACCGGACAGTCCCATCCGCAGCAGGTCGGCCACCGTCAGCTCGCCGGAGGAGCGCAGCAGCTTCAGCCCGGCCTCCAGCCGCTGCGGGTCCAGCTCGACCCACCGGCCGCGCAGCCGGACCAGCGGCGACTTCAGGTCGGCCAGCGACGCCAGTTCCTCGGCGGTCAGCGGCTGGTCGCCGAGCGCCAGCTCCCAGCGGTAGTCGACGAGCGCGTCCAGCCCCAGCTTCCCGGCGCTTGTGGCCACCGCTCCCGGCGCGCTCCGGCTGCGCGCCCGCAGCCGCGCGCCGAGCCGCGACGAGGAACGCCGCCACCACGACGGCAGCAGCACCCCGAACCCGGCCGCGTGCAGCACCGGCGCGCCCTCACGCAGGAACCGGTGCGCGCCGTCGGCGTCCAGTTCCATGCCTTCCGGCGCGGCGGTACGCAACGCGGCGTCCACCTCGGGCCACAGCCGGCTGGCCCGGCCCAGCTCGGCCAGGAGCGTCTCCTGCGGCTCCACGCCCCGGGCGGCCAGCGCCGGCGCGGGCCGCTGCCAGATGTGTGCGGCGTCCACCACGAGCCCCGGCTCGTCGGCCGGGTGCAGGCCGAACTCGACCCGCCAGACGGCGTCCTCGACCAGCTCGGCGACCGGGTCGACGTCCGGCTCGACCAGGCGGAACGTGGCCCGTACCGCGCCGCCCGCGGCGTCGCGCTGCCAGGCGTCCAGTTCGTCGCGCAGCGTCGCCAGCGCGTCCGGCTCGGCGGGGAACGCCCGCTCCGGGCCGGTCAGCGCGGCCAGCCAGCGCGGCACCGCGCCGACCGGGCGCATTCCCCGGTGCAGCCGGGTGTCGGCCAGCGCCACCCGGGCGGCGGCGTCGACCAGCGCGTCCAGCGCCTCGGCGACCAGCTCACCGGCTCCGATGTCGCCGGATCGCCCGGCCCACGCGCCGCCCGTCGGTTCGCCCGCCCGGCTGCTGTCCCGGACGGACCCGCTCGGCGAGCGCCCGCCCGGCATGGGCTCGGCGGCGTCCGTCCGCACATCCGCCGACGCCGGGGCGGCGGCCCCGCCAGGGCCTTCGCCCGCACCGACCGACGCCGCTGCCGGGCCCCACGGCTCGGGCCGCCATTCCCGGGCGGCGCGGGCCGCCGGTGGCAACGCCGTCGCCAGGTCGCGCGCCCAGCCCGCGTCGGTGCCGGTGAGCAGCGGCCGCCAGAGCGCCCACCCGGTCGCCACGTCGTCCGCCCCGACGGCCCGCAACCGCCGCCCGGCCCTCGCGCCGGAGGCCGCCGGTGACCGCCGCGCCGAGGCACGCCGGCCGGTCGCGGCCGGCCCGCCGTCGGGTCCACCACCACCGGGGTACGCGTCGAGCGCGACCGGCAGCAGCCGGCCGCGTGCGACCAGGTCGGTGGCGAAGTCGGCCAGCTCGCACAGGTGACGCAGGCTCGCCCCGACCGGGCCCGGCGCCGGCGCGCGCAGCAGCTCGTACGCGGCGTCCGGGGCGTACCCCAGGGCCGGGACCCGCCATCCGGCGCGGGTGACCGGGCCGCGGACCGGTTCCCCGACGGTGGCCCGGATCAGTTCCGGCGAGTCCACCGGCGAGCCGGCGCGGGTCGGCAGGTCCAGCAGGACGGAGATCGGCTCGCCCGGCATGCCGTCGAGCGCGGCGGCGAGCGTGGCGTGGTCGGCGGCGAACGGGTGCGGGCGCTCGCGCGGGACGCGGCCGGGCCGGCGGGGCGCGCGCGCCGGGCGCGTGCTGTCCTCGGCCCACAGGGCGAGCCCGCTACCGGGCAGCCACAGCCCGTGGATGACCAGCACTGCTCCCCCTCGCCGACGCCGGGGCCGGAAGACGGCGCCCGGGGAGTCAGGATAGGCCGCCGGGCGTCGCTATCGTCGGCGCCATGGTCGACCTTCTCGTGCTCGGCGGGCTCGGTGTGGACGTCCGCGTCCAGGTGCCCGCGCTGCCGCCGCCCGTCGCCGACTCGCTGCTGGTGCCGCCGATCGACATGCGGATCGGCAACACCGGCGCCGGGGTGGCGCTGGCCGCGCACGCGCTCGGCCTGCGGGTGGCGCTCGTCGACGTGCTGGGCGCCGACCCGGCAGGTGACGTGGTGCGGGCGGCGCTGGCGCGTACCTCGGTGCGGACCACGCTCGCGGACGCGCCGGCCGGCACCCGCCGCTCGGTGAACCTGGTCGACCCGGCCGGGCGGCGGATGTCGCTGCACGACCCGCGCCCGTGGTCGGGGCCGGCGCCGTTCGCCGACGCGGAGCTGGCCGCGCTCGTGGCCGAGGCGACCCACGTCCACCTGTCGATCATGGATTGGGCCCGGGACTCGCTGCCGGTGCTGCGCGCCGCCACGTCGGTCTCCACCGACCTGCACGACTGGGACGGCGACAACGACTACCACCGTCCGTTCGCCCGGATCGCGGACCTGGTCTTCGTCAGCGACACCCGGCTCGGCGAGCGGGCCGCGAAGGAGGCGGCCGAGCTGGCGCCGCGCACGGTGCTGGTCACCGGCGGCGCGGCCGGCGCGACGCTGCACACCCCCGGCGCGCCGCCGGCGCACGTGCCAGCCGCCACCCCGCCGGGGCCGGTGGTGGACACCAACGGCGCCGGGGACGCGTTCGCGGCCGGGGTGATCGCCGCCCGGCTGCGCGGCGCGGACGTGCTCGACGCGGCCCGGTACGCCGCCCGGGTGGCCGCCGCGGCCTGTACGCACGACGGGATGGAGTATCCGGACGGGCTGCTGCCCCGGGCCTGAGGCGTCAGATCGCGCCGGTCTCGCCGTCGGTCAGCTCGCGCAGGATGTCCGCGTGCCCGGCATGCCGGGCGGTCTCCTCGATCAGGTGCACCAGCACCCAGCGCAGCGACACCTCGCCGAGTTGCGGGTGCGGCACCACGTGGTCGAGGTCGAACCGCGCGGCGACCCGCCGGGATTCGTCGCAGGCCGCCTCGTACGCGGCGGCGAGCGTCTCGACCGTGTCGCCGGGGCGCAGCGCGAAGCTGGCGTCGGCGTCGGCCTGGGAGGTGAGGTAGACGTCGCCCGGCTCGGGGGCGAACAGGCGGCGGAACCAGTTCCCCTCGACCACCGTCAGGTGCTTGAGCAGCCCGGCCAGGGTGGTCAGCGAGGGCACCAGACGCCGGCTGGCGTCGGCGTCGGTCAGGCCGCGCACCTTGCGCAGCACGGTGCTCCGGTGGAAGTCGAGGAACGCGTCGAGGATCGCCCGTTCGCCGCCCGTACGGGCGAGGACCGGACCGAGAGTCGGATCGATCGTCGGGTGCGCCATCCCCGGACCCTAGTACGCACGGTGCCCGGTTCGCTGCCCCGCGTGATCCCCTGCGCGGGCGGGCCGGCCGGGGCAGGATGGGCGCATGGCTTCCACGGTGCAGATCCCCCTGGTGGGCGGCGCGGCCGACGGCGAGACCGTCACCGTCGAGCTGGACAGCAACGGCCGTCCCCCGCTGACCCACCACCACCTCGGGTCCAACGGGCTCGCGGAGGCACAGATCTACGAGCTGGAGTCGGACGCCCAGCCGGGCCGGGAGTGGGTCTACGCCTGGCGTGGCCCGGCGGTCTGACGACCCGGTTCACACCGCCGGGGTCAGGGACCGGGCCCGGATGCTGTCCAGCACGCTGCGGGTCACCTGCGAGGTGCCGCGCGCCTGCTCGCAGACCTCCGCCACCCGGCGCGCGGTCTCGTCGGCCCGGGCCGCCCGCTCGTCCCACAGCCGGTCCACCTCGGCCAGCAGCGGGCCCTCGACCTCCCGTTCCACGCCGCGCAGCGCCGGCACTCCGAGCCGCTGGGCCAGGTCGAAGACCTTTCCGGCGTACGGCAGCGGCAGGAACGGCGTGCCCATCATGGCCGCGAAGATCAGGAAGTGCAGGCGCATGCCGACCGCGAGGTCGAAGTGGCGCATCAGGCCGAGGATCTGCGCCGGACGGTAGTCGCCGTGCAGGATCCGGCCCCGGTCGGCGGCGGTCATGTGCGACAGCACGCCGTGCGAGTGCCGGATGTCGTCGCGTTCCATCGGCACGAACAGCACGTGCGCGTCGATCCGGTGCACCAGGAAGTCACCGATCTGGGCGAGCAGGCGGTGGTAGCCGTCCACGTCGAGCCGTTCGGCCGCCCGGCCCGGCTCGCGCACGCTCAGCCCGACCAGCCGGGAGTTGGCCGGCACGCCCTCCTCACGCAGCCACTGCTCGGGGAACTCCTCCGGTTCCAGCAGGAACGCCGGGTCGGCGGTGACGGTGATGGGATTGATCAGACCGGCCT
The DNA here is from genome assembly GCF_017872985.1 of Micromonospora sp. HB375. Classification (NCBI taxonomy): domain Bacteria; kingdom Bacillati; phylum Actinomycetota; class Actinomycetes; order Micromonosporales; family Micromonosporaceae; genus Micromonospora; species Micromonospora sp. HB375. The sequence continues at coordinate 5,353,303 of NZ_JAGGJO010000001.1, forward strand.
CCTCCAGCACCATCCGCGACTCCTGGTCCCGGACGGTCACCTCGACCGCCTGCGCGAGCGTCTCGCGCACCATGCCGCTGTCGAGCGTGTCGCTGAGCGGGCCGACACCCACCGCGTACGTGAGCAGCGGCAGCCCGCGTTCCTGGGCGACCCGGACCACCCGCAGGTAGCGCCGGGCCTCCTTGTCGTAGAGGATCCCGCCGCCGCCGAGGATGAGCAGGTCGAGCTGGTTGAGCACCGGGGACGAGTCGACGCGGCTGACGCCCTCCCACGGCACCGCCTCGACCTCGGGGTGGGCCAGCGCGGTGTGCGCGGGGTTGCGGGAGAAGACGATGATCCGGGCGTTCGGCTCGTGCCGGCGCAGATCGTCCAGGAGACCCGTGAGGATCGCCTCGTCGCCGAGGTTGCGACCGCCGTAGGAGCCGAGCACGCCGATGGTCAGTCCGGTGCGTTCCCTCATCCGTTGCTCCTTCCCAGGGGTGTCCGCGCCAGCGTTCCCGCTGGCCGCCCCGGGTTAACGCACGGCGAGGAGACTCAACCGGTGGCGTCGCCGACCAGACGGGAGACGAGGTCGGAGACCACCTGATCGGTGTCGAACCCGGCGTCGATCGAGGTGGTGAGCCGGTCGAGCAGGAGCCCGTCGACGGCGTAGTGCAGCAGCGCCACCTCGTACGCCCCGCCCGGTAGTCCGGCGGCGAGGTGGTGGGCGACGTCGTCGGCGTACCCCCGGCGCAGCACGCCGCCGAGCGCGGACCGCAACTCGGGGCGGCGGGCGGCCTCCAGCCGCAGTTCGAACAGCGCGCGGGTGAGGCCCGGCTCGCGGGTGGTGCGCGCGACGATGTCGCGCAGGTAGTCGGTCATCAGCGCGAGCGACGGCTCGCGGCGGCCGAGGTCGGCCAGCACGGCCGGGTCGGGCGCGATCCGGTCGAAGATCCGTTCGGCCAGGCCGGCCAGCAGCGCCGCGCGGGACGGGAAGTAGTTCGAGGTGGTGCCGGTGGGCACGCCCGCCTCGGCGTCGACCGCCCGGTGGGTCAGCCCGCGCGCGCCGGCGTCGGCGAGCACCCGCAGACCGGCGTCGGCGAGCAGGGTACGGCGTTCCGGGTTCCTGGCCACGCGAACACAGTAGCAACAACCACGACAGGTGTTGTAGATTCGCCACTGAACCACGACAGCCGTCGTGGATCACCTCGGACATCGGAGCCGGTTTGCGCAAGCTCGTGTATTTCGTCGCCAGCACCCTCGACGGCTTCATCGCCGCGCCCGACGGGTCGTTCGACTTCCTCCCGCTGACGCCCGACCTGGCGCCCCACCTGGTGGCCGAGTGGCCCCAGACGCTGCCCACGTTCGCCCACGCCCAGCTCGGCATCGACTCCCCGCCCGCCGGCCGCTTCGACACCGTGCTGATGGGCCGGGGCAGCTACGAGCCCGGCCTGAAGATCGGCGTGACAAGCCCGTACGCCCACCTGGAGCAGTACGTGTTCAGCCGCTCCCTGCCCCCTGCCGACTACCCGGACGTGAACGTCGTCGCCGGTGACCCGGTGGCCTTCGTCCGTGAGCTGAAGACACAACCCGGGCGCGACATCTGGCTCTGCGGCGGCGGGCAGCTCGCCGGTCAGCTCCTCGACGAGATCGACGAGCTGGTGGTCAAGCTCAACCCGGTGGTCGTCGGCAGCGGCATCAAGCTCGTCGACAGCGGCTTCGATCCGCGCCGGCTCACGCTCACCTCGGCGCGCCCGTTCGACGCCGGCGTGGTCGTCCTGCACTACACGCGCAACGAGTAACCCGGTTGCCCCGGACGGCGGGCGGCACGCACCGTGGAACGGTGACGAAGACTCGGCTGCACTGGCACGAACTGCCCGGGCACGTACGCGACGGCATCGAGGGCGTCCTCGGCGACCGGGTGGTGGCGGCGCACTCGCAGCCGGGCGGCTTCTCCCCCGGCACCGCCGACCGCGTCCGTACCGCAGGCGGTGGCCGGGCCTTCGTCAAGGCGGTCAGCCCGGCGCAGAACGACCGCAGTCCCCACCTGCACCGCGCCGAGGCCCGGATCGCCGCCGCCCTGCCCCCGGACGCGCCCGCGCCCCGGCTGCTCGGCAGCTACGACGACGGCCACTGGATCGCGCTCGTCTTCACCGACGTCGAGGGCCGGCACCCGGCTACCCCGTGGCGTACCGGTGAGCTGGCCGCCGTGCTGTCCACGCTGGAGGCGATGGCGGCGACGCTCACCCCGGCGCCCGCCGCCGCCGGAACCACCACCGCCGCCGAACACCTCGCGTACGACTTCGGCGGCTGGCGGCGCCTCGCCGCCGACCCGCCGGCCGACCTCGACCCGTGGGCCCGGTCCCACCTGCCCGAGCTGTGCGCCGCCGCCGACCGGGGCCTGGCCGCGCTCGCCGGTGACACGCTCTGCCACGTCGACGTCCGCGCGGACAACCTGCTGCTCGGCCCGGACGGATCGGTCACCGTGGTCGACTGGCCGTGGGCCTGTCGCGGGCCGGCCTGGCTGGACACCCTGTTCACCGTCGTCAACGTCCAGGTGTACGGCGGACACGACCCGGACGCGCTGCTCGCCGCCCGGGCACTGACCGCCGATGTGGACCCGGCCGACCTGACCGGCGTGCTGGCCGGCCTCACCGGCTTCTTCCTGGACGGCGCCCGCCAGCCACCCCCACCCGGCATCCCCACCGTCCGGGCGTTCCAGCGCCAACAGGGCGAGGCTCTCCTCCCTTGGCTGACCCACCGCCTGACCCCCTGACCCGCCGTCGGGCGCGTGCCGCCGTCGATCTTGGAGTTGTGGCGCCTCACAAGGCTCACCAAAGCGACATCCCAGGCGCCACAACTCCAAGATCAGCGAAGCGCCGAGGCGCGGGTGAGGGTGCCGAAGGGGTCGGCGAACAACGGGGTGAAGCCCCGTTCGGCGGCGCCGATCAAGGTGGCGTCGTAGCCGAGCGCGGACACCCGCAGGCGGGCCTTGTCGCGGGAGATGGGCAGCACGTTGGCGGCGATCCGGCTGCGGACGTGGTCGGCGCAGACCGGAAAGACCTCGCTGAGCGTGCCCCCGAAGATCACCACGCCGGGGTTGAACAGATTGATCACGTTCGCCACGCCGATGCCCAGCCAGTCACCGATGTGCCGCACCGCGTCCCGGGCGGCCGGCTCGCCCCGCGCGGCGGCGGCCACCACGGCCCGTACCGCCTCGCGCCCCTTCTCCCCCGCCGGGCGGCCGGCGGCGTCGAGCAGTGCCCGCTCGCCGACCTCGGCCTCCAGGCACCCGCGCGAGCCGCAGCCGCAGGGCCGCCCCTGGTACGGGTTCACGAGCATGTGCCCGACCTCGGAGGCGTACCCGCCGTCGCCGTCGAGCAGCTCACCGCCGACGATGATCCCGCCGCCGACGCCCACGTCACCGTGCAGGTAGACGACGTTCTGCACGCCGACTCCGGCGCCCCGCTGGTGCTCCGCCAGCGCGCCCAGGTGCGCCTCGTTGCCGACCAGGACCGGCAGGCCCAGGTCGAGCCGCCGGGCCAGCTCGGCACCGAACGCCTGGTCGACCCAGCCCATGTCCGGTCCGAAGCGGACCATCCCGTCACCCGGCCGGATCATGCCGCAGTACGAGGCGCCCACGCACACGCACACCGACCCGGCCGGCGCGGCGTGGTGCAGGGCCCGCCCGAAGTCGGCGAGCACCGAGACGACGGAGTCGAGGTCGGCCCCGGCCCGTGGCCGTTCCGCCTCCAGGCGGGCCGACACCACGCCGCCGAGCCCGACGCGGGCGGCCACGAGCCGGTCCACGGCGATGTCGAAGGCGAGCACGTAGAAGGCGTCCGAGGCCGGGCGGACCACAAGCGAGGGTCGCCCCGCCCGTCCGCTGCCGCCGGCCGCCACCTCCCGGACCAGACCGGCCGACGCCAGTTCCGCGGTGAGCGCCATGACCGTGCTGCGGTTGACGCCCATCCACTCGGCCAGCTCGACGCGCGTCACCGGGCCGGTCAGGTGGACGCGCCGCAGCAGCGCGCCGAGGTTGGCTCTGCGGCCGTCCCCCTGCGCATGCCGGTCCGCGACCAGGCCCTTCCGCATCGACCACTCCGTCAGACGGCGACTGGCTTGTGACCCGAGAATAGTTGCCGCGCATCGACGGGTGCCAGCGCCCGCCTCCGGGGACGGCTGCCTCAACCATCGCGGGCCCGACCGGCGCGCCGCGGGCAGCGGTGACGAAGCGGGTGCCTCCCTCGGCCGGGGAGGCACCCGTGCGCCGCCGGGTTACTCCGCTTCGCGGACCGGGCTCTGCGGCACCACCATCACCGGCCGGTGCGCGCGGTGCAGGGTGGCCATGGCGACACTGCCGAGCAGGATCTTGCGCATCGCCGTCCGTCCGCGCGAGCCGACCACCACCGCGCTCGCCTTGTGCTCGGTGGCGACTGCGGAGAGCGCCTCGGCCACCGCGCGCCCCGGGGCGCCGCGCCCGGCGCTGACCCGCACGACGGTGACCGAACCGCCGGCCGTGTCCGGGGTGGGCGTCTCGCCCTCGTCGCCGTCGACGGCGACCAGGACGACGTCCCGCTCGGGGAAGAGACGCCGGGTGGAGTCGAGCGCCGCCTCGGCGCCGGCGGAGGCGTCCCAGCCGACCACCACCGGGCCGGCGGCGAGCGCGTCGTGCTCGTCGGTGAGCAGCGGGTGCGGCACCACCAGGACGGGCCGCGGGCTGTAGTGCACGGCCATGTCCGAGACGCTGCCGAGCACGGCCCGGGCGCCGCCCAGCCCGCGCGAGCCGAGCAGCAGCACGTCGGTCTGCTTCTCGTCGGCCAGCTCGGCGAGCCGGAGCCCCTCACCGCCGTAGCTGCGGCACACGAGCGGCTCGGCGTCCCAGCCGGCCGCGCGGGCCAGCATCACGCCGACGGAGGTGAGCCGGTCGGCTTCCCGGCCGCCCTCGCGCTCGATCGCCTCCACGAACGCGTTGATGTTGCGCTTGCCGGTCCAGAGCCGCTTGCGCAGTTCCTCGCTGGCGAACGGAGGCGTCCACAGATGCCCGATCCACGCGTGCGCGCCGGGGAACAGCAACGCGCCCGCCTCGATGGCGGCGCTCGCGGCCGGAGACCCGTCGTAACCCACCATCACTTGCCTGCCGTGCACGTCGCTCACCGCACCGAACCTCTCCTGCCGACGACATCTCACAAGATCGTATCCGCGGTCCGACCGGGTCCGCGCCGGATCATCCGCCACGAACCCATCGGTACGCTGGGCGGATGAGCACCCCGGACCTGTCGTACCTGCTCGACCACACCAGTCACGTGCTGCGCACCCGGGTGGCGGCGGCCCTGGCCGAGATCGGGCTGACCGCGCGGATGCACTGCGTGCTCGCGCACGCGCTGCCCGAGGAGCGTACGCAGATCCAGCTCGCCGAGATGGGCGACATGGACAAGACGACGATGGTGGTGACGGTGGACGCGCTGGAGCAGGCCGGGCTGGCCGAGCGGCGGCCGTCGCGTACCGACCGGCGGGCCCGGATCATCGCGGTCACCGAGGAGGGCGCCCGGGTGGCCGCGCGCAGCCAGGAGATCGTCGACCGGGTGCACGCCGAGGCGCTGGCGAGCCTGCCGGCGGACGAGCGGGCGGTCTTCCTGCGCGCGCTGGAGCGCCTGGCCGCCGGCCATTTGGCCACGCCGGTGCAGAGCCCGAAGCCGGCCCGCCGGGCTCGCCAATAGTCCCTCAATAGATTGTCCGTAACGAAACTATCCGTTACGGTCTTTCCTGTCGCACCTCTCGACAGGAGGACTCCATGTCCGCTCCCCGCTCGCTGCGGCTCGCCCTCGGCGTGCTCGCCACCAGCGCCCTGATGACCATCCTCGACGGCAGCATCGTCACCGTGGCGATGCCGGCCATCCAGCGCGACCTGCGCTTCTCCCCGGCCGGCCTGAGCTGGGTGGTGAACGCGTACCTGATCGCGTTCGGCAGCCTGCTCCTGCTCGCCGGCCGCCTGGGCGACCTGGTCGGACGCCGGGCGATGTTCCTCGGCGGCACCGCGCTGTTCACCGCCGCCTCGGTGCTGGCCGGGGTGGCGGCGAACAGCGCCACGCTCGTCGCGGCCCGCTTCCTCCAGGGTGTCGGCAGCGCGGCGGCGGTCGCGGTGAGCCTCGGCATCCTGGTCACGCTCTTTCCCGACGCCGCCGAGCGGGGCCGGGCGATCGCCGTGTTCGCCTTCACCGGCGCGGCCGGGGCGGCCATCGGCCAGGTCGCCGGCGGCCTGCTCACCGACGCGCTGGGCTGGCACTGGATCTTCCTGATCAACCTGCCGATCGGCCTGGCCACGATCGCGATCGCGGTCCGTACGCTGCCCGCCGACCGGGGCCTCGGCCTGGCCGCCGGGGCCGACGTGGCGGGCGCGCTGCTGGTCACCGCCGGACTGGTGCTCGGCATCTACACGGTGGTCACGATCGAGCGGTACGGGGCGACGTCGGCGCGCACGCTCGGCCTCGGCGCGCTCGCCGTCGCGCTGGTCGCCGGGTTCGTCGTCCGGCAGGCGACCGCACGCCGCCCGCTCATGCCGCTGCGGATCCTGCGCTCGCGCGGCGTGGCGGTGGCGAACGTGGTCCAGATCCTCACCGTGGCGTCGACGTTCGCGTTCCAGGTGCTCGTCACGCTCTACCTCCAGCAGGTGCTCGGCTACGACGCCACAGGCACCGGGCTGGCCCTGCTCCCGGCGGCAGTCGTCATCGGCGCGGTGTCGCTGGGCGTCTCCGCCCGGCTCAACGCCCGGTTCGGCGAGCGGGCGGTGCTGCTGGCCGGGCTCGTGCTGCTCGTCGCCATGTTCGTGCTGCTGGCCCGCACACCGGTGGACGGCCGCTACCTGCCCGACGTGCTCCCGGTGATGCTGCTCGCCGGCGGGTTCGGGCTGGTGCTGCCGGCGCTGACCGCGCTCGGCATGTCCGCCGCCCGCCCCGACGACGCCGGTCTCGCCTCCGGGCTGTTCAACACCACCCAGCAGCTCGGCATGGCGTTCGGCGTAGCGGTGCTGTCCACGCTGGCCGCCGCCCGCACCGCGGACCGGGTCGCGCTCGGCGACGACCGGGCCACCGCGCTGACCAGCGGGTTCCACCTGGCGTTCGCGATCGGCGCGGGGCTGCTCGTGGTCGCCGTCGGGCTCGCGTACGCGCTGCTGCGCCCGCGCACGACGGCGGACGCGGACACCCCGGCGCTGGTGGGCTGAGTCAGCCGGGGGCGCGCGCCGGGTGGGTGAGGAACGGCAGCACCGCCGCCGGCAACGCGGGCGAGGTCAGCATGTCGTAGTGGGTCAGCCCGGGCAGCACCGCCAGCCGGGACGCGGGACGGTCGGTTCCGTCGCCGCCCGCGTCCCGGCCGCCGCCGAGCAGGCCGAAGAACTCCGCCACGTGGCTCACCGGGATCTCGTCCGCGTCGGCGAAGGCCAGCAGCACCGGCATCGGCAGCGCGGCCACCTCGGCGGACCAGTCGTAGTCCCGTCGCAGCAGCTCGCCGCCGCGGGCCCAGAGCGCCTGCCAGTCCTGCGGGCGGGGCGCCACCCGCGCGTACCGCTCGTGGAGCGGGGTGCCGCGCATCCGTTGCCCGACGCGCTCGTCGTGGGCGGACATCGCGGCGAGCGCCCGCGGGTACCAGCCGCGCCGCCGGAACGGCGTGGAGACCAGCACCAGGCGGCGGACCAGGCCGGGGTGCTGGATCGCGGTACGCAGGGCCACCCCGCCGCCGAGGGAGTAGCCGAGCACGTCGGCCCGGGGCAGGCCGAGGTGGCGCAGCAGCGCTGCGATGTCGTCCGCCATCGACTCGTACCGCAGCGGCCGGTCCACGTCGGCGGTGCGGCCGTGGCCCTGAAGGTCGACGGCGATCAGCCGCCGGCGCGTGGCCAGGGCGGGGCGGACCGGCGCGAACGTCTCCGTCGAGCCGTACTCGCCGTGCAGCAGGACCAGCGGCTTGCCGGTCCCGTGCTCCTCGTACCAGATCCGCAGCCCGCCGACCTCCGCATAGCTCACCCGCCGATCGTCGCGCCGCCGTTGCCGTCGCGGGCGCGTTTGCGGTCGCCGCTCAGCTCGACGCGCGGGGGCGGGCGCGCAGGTGGGCGCGTTCGCCCTGGCTGCCGAAGAGGCTGAGGAACTCCACCCCCTCGCTGTCGGCACGCCCGAACCAGTGCGGTACGCGGGTGTCGAACTCGGCCGCCTCACCGGGCACCATGACCAGGTCGTGCTCGCCGAGCACGAGCCGCAGCCGCCCGTTGAGCACGTACACCCACTCGTACCCCTCGTGGGTCTTCGGCTCGGGCTCGGACCGGCCGCCGGCCGGGATGATCAGCTTGTACGCCTGGATGCCGCCGGCCCGGCGGGTGAGCGGCAGCATGGTCATCCCGTACGCGGCGACCGGCCGCAGGTGGATGCGCGGGTCGCCGGTGGGCGGGGCGCCGACCAGCTCGTCGAGCGTCACGCCGTGCGCGCGGGCGAGCGGGAGCAGCAGTTCGAGGGTGGGCTTGCGGCCGCCCGACTCCAGGCGGGACAGCGTGCTCACCGAGATGCCGGTGGCGGCGGAGAGGTCGGTGAGCGTGGTCTCCCGCTCACGCCGCAGCGCGCGCAGCCGGGGACCGACCGCGTCGAGGGCCTGGTCGAGGTCGTCGTCCATGCCGCCATTTTGCCACATCAGCAACAGAGTTTGCGGTTCTGCTCTTCACCGCCGCAGTCTGGTCGCGGAGGTGGTCACGATGACCGAGCTACGTGAGGACTACGAGGTGCTGGTGATCGGCGGCGGCGCGGCCGGGTTGAGCGGCGCGCTGATGCTGGCCCGGGCACGCCGGTCGGTGCTCGTGGTGGACGGCGGCGAACCGCGCAACGCGCCCGCCGACGGCGTGCACGCGCTGCTGGGCCACGACGGCGTACCGCCGGCCGAGCTGCTGGCACGCGGCCGGGACGAGGTACGTGGCTACGGCGGGCACCTGACCGAGGGCCGGGTCGAGTCGGTGAGCCGCGACGGCGACGGCTTCGAGGTGACGCTCGCCGACGGCCGGCGGGTACGCGCCGGGCACGTGCTGGTCGCCGCCGGCCTGGTCGACGAACTGCCGGAGGTGCCCGGCCTGCGCGAGCGCTGGGGCCGGGACCTGGTGCACTGCCCGTACTGCCACGGCTGGGAGGTGCGGGACCGGCCGATCGGGGTGATCGGCACCGGCCCGATGTCGGTGCACCAGACGCTGCTGTTCCGGCAGTGGAGCGACGACGTGGTCTACCTGCGGCACATCGCGCCGCCGCTGACCGACGAGCAGGCCGAGCAGCTCGCCGCCCGCGGCGTGCCGGTGGTCGAGGGCGAGATCGCGGCCGTCGAGGTGGCCGGGGACCGGGTGACCGGGGTACGCCTGCGCGACGGCCGCACGGTCGACCGCGAGGTGCTGACCGTCGCGCCCCGGATGGTGGCGCGCGCCGGGTTCCTGGCGGGGCTGGGCCTGTGCCCGCAACCGCACCCCAGCGGGATGGGCGAGTACCTGCCGGCCGACGAGTCGGGGCGTACCGAGGTTCCCGGGGTGTGGGTCGCGGGCAACGTGACCGACCTGTCGGCGCAGGTCGGGGCCGCCGCGGCGGCTGGTGCCCGGACCGCGGCGATGATCAACGCGGAACTGGTGAACGAGGAGACCCGCCGGGCGGTCGAGGCGCGGCGTGACGCGCGAGGGTGGGTGACCACGAATCCCCTCTAACCTGACAATTCTTCCCCTAGGTTGAGTCGGAGAGGGCAGTCGGAACCTGGGGGGCGACGTGAAGAGCTATCCAGCGATCGAGGATCACGGGCTCATCGGCGACCTCCAGACCGCGGCGCTGGTGACCTGTGACGGGACGATCGACTGGTTCTGCGCGCCGCGCTTCGACTCGCCCAGCGTCTTCTGCGCGTTGCTGGACAAGGACAAGGGCGGCTTCTTCCAGATCGCCCCGCACGACGTCCGGTACGTCACGAAGCAGCTCTACCTGCCCGGCACACCGATCCTGATCACCCGGTTCATCAGCGCGGACGGCGTCGCCGAGGTGATGGACTTCATGCCGGTCACCGGCGAGCGGGTCACCGACTCGCACCGCATCGTCCGCATGGTCAACATGGTGCGGGGCACCATGCGCTTCCGGGTCGAGTGCCGGCCACGCTTCGACTTCGCCCGGGAGAGCCACGAGCTGGAGCGGCACCGCAACGGCTACCTGTTCCGGAGCCGGTCGGCGACGCTCGCCTTCAACCCGATCGATCCGGTGCGGCAGCTCTGGGCCAAGACCGGCGAGATCCGCATGGAGGACGGCGACCTGATCGCCTACGGCACGTTGCAGGAGGGCGACACCGGCGGGGTGGTCCTGGAGACCGGCAGCGACGAGCCCAGGATCATCCCGCCGGAAGAGGTCCAGGGCATGTTCGAGTGGACCCGGGACTACTGGCGGCGCTGGGTCGAGCGCTCCCGCTACACCGGGCGCTGGCGGGAGATGGTCGAGCGCTCGGCCATCACGCTCAAGCTCATGACGTACGCGCCGACCGGCGCGATGATCGCCGCGCCGACCGCCGCGCTGCCCGAGCTGGTCGGCGGCTCCCGCAACTGGGACTACCGCTACACCTGGGTACGCGACACCTCGTTTTCCGTGCACGCGCTGCTCGGCCTCGGGTTCACCGAGGAGGTCAGCCGGTACATGGACTGGCTGGACGAGCGCATCCGCGAGGCCGGCGACCACCAGGACCCACTGAAGATCATGTACCGGGTGGACGGGTCCTCGGACCTGCACGAGGAGGTGCTCGACCACCTGGAGGGCTACCGCGGCTCCCGTCCGGTGCGGATCGGCAACGGCGCCGCCGACCAGCTCCAGCTCGACATCCACGGCGAGGCGCTCTACGCCATGCACCTCGCCGACGAGCAGGGCATCCGGGTGTCGCACCAGGTGTGGAAGAGCACCGTGCGGCTGATCGACTGGCTCTGCCACAACTGGGACCAGCGCGACGCCGGCATCTGGGAGAGCCGCCACCACCCCCGCAACTACACGTTCGGCCGGGTGATGTCGTGGGTGGCGCTGGACCGCGCCATCCGGCTGGCCACCCGCACCGGCCGGCCCGGCGACATGCACTGCTGGACCGAACAACGCAACCGGATCTACAACCAGGTCATGGCCCGCGGTTTCCACCGGGAACGCGGCAGCTTCGTGCAGGCGTACGACGAGAACGTGCTCGACGCCGCCCTCCTCTACATGCCGGCGGTCGGCTTCGTCACGCCCACCGACCCGCTGTGGCTGTCCACCCTCGAGTCGATCGAGCGGGACCTGGTCTCGGACAGCCTGGTCCACCGGTACGACCCGGTCCACTCCCCCGACGGGCTCCCCGGTCACGAGGGCACGTTCAACATGTGCACGTTCTGGTACGTCGAGGCGCTGGCCCGCTCCGGCCGGCTGGACGACGCCCGACTCACCCTGGAGAAGATGTTCACCTTCAGCAACCACCTCGGGCTCTACGCCGAGGAGATCGCCTCCACCGGTGAGCAGATCGGCAACTATCCGCAGGCGTTCAGCCACCTCGCCCTGATCAACTCGGCGCTGGCGGTGAACGACCTGCTCGACGCCGAGGCCTCCGCCCGCCTCCGCCGGTAACTCCGGTGATCTCCGGCCCGGAGCCGGGTACTGTTTGCCGCATGAGGTTCTTCGCCGCTGTCATGAAGCCCTGGTCCCTCCGCTGACGGCGGCAGGGTGACCGGCTTCTTCTGACGTACCAGCTCTGCTCCGCCGTCCCGGCGTTCCCGCCGGGCGGTGTCCTCGCGCTGCCCGGCTCCACGACGAGCCGAAGAGCGGACTGTGCACAACCTCGACAACATTCCTTCCTTCCCATCCACCTCCGGCGGTTCGCTGCCCGCCGGGCACCGGGCGCACGTGCGGGCCGACGGCGTCCGCGTCGTACTCGGCGGCCGGGTCGTGCTGTCCGACGTCAGCGTGACCGTCTCCGCCGGTTCCCGCCTGGCGGTCGTCGGCGAGAACGGCCGCGGCAAGACCACGCTGCTGCACGTGCTGGCCGGCCTCGTCCCGCCCGACCAGGGCGTGGTGGAACGGCTGGGCACGATCGGCGTCGCCCGGCAGAACCTGGAGTCGCGCCACGGCGAGACCGTGGGCACGCTCGTCCGGGAGGCGATCCGGGAGTCCGAACGGGCGCTGCGGGCGTTCGACGAGGCCGCGATCGCGCTCACCGAGGGCCGGGCGGGCGCGGACGACGCGTACGCCGCCGCCCTGGACGCGGCGACCCGGCTGGACGCCTGGGACGCGCAGCGGCGCGTCGACGTGGCGCTGGCCGGCCTCGACGCCTGCCCGGACCGGGACCGGGAACTGGCCACGCTGTCCGTCGGCCAGCGCTACCGGGTCCGGCTGGCATGCCTGCTGGGAGCGCGGGTGGACCTGCTGATGCTGGACGAGCCGACCAACCACCTCGACGCGGACAGCCTGGCCTTCCTCACCGCCCGGCTACGCGACCACCCGGGCGGCGTCGTGCTGGTGACCCACGACCGCGCCCTGCTGCGGGACGTCGCCACGGAGTTCCTGGACCTCGACCCCAGCGCGGACGGGCGCCCGCGCCGCTACGCCGGGGACTACGCCGCCTGGCAGGACGGGCGCCGCCGCGACTTCGCGCACTGGGTACGCGACCACGAGGCGCAGCAGGCCGAGCACCAGCGGCTGGCCGACGGGGTACGGGAGGCGCAGGACCGCCTCAGCACCGGCTGGCGGCCGGAGAAGGGACACGGCAAGCACCAGCGCCAGTCCCGCGCGCCCGGACTGGTCCAGGCGCTGCGCCGCCGGCAGGAGGCGCTCGACGCGCACCGCGTCACCGTGCCGGAGCCACCGCAGCCGCTGCGCTGGCCACCGCTGGACACCCGTCCCGGACTGCCGATCCTGCACTGCCACGACGTGACAGTGGCCGGGCGCCTGCGTACCCCGGTCACGCTCACGCTCGACGGCGGGGACCGCCTGCTGGTGACCGGACCCAACGGCGCGGGCAAGTCGACGCTGCTCTCCGTGCTGGCCGGTGACCTCACGCCGTCGACCGGGGAGGTCCGGCACCTGTCCGGGGCGCGCGTCGCGTACCTCGGTCAGGAGGTGCCCGACTGGCCGCCGGCGCTGCTCGCCCACGACCTGTACGAGCAGCACGTGGGCCGGTTGCGCTCCGCCGGGCGCGTCGGCTCCGGCACGGCCCTGCCGCTGAGCGCGACGAACCTGCTCGACGCCGAGGCCCGGCGTACCCCCGTCGGCCGGATGTCGCACGGACAGCAACGGCGGCTGAACCTGGCGCTGCGCCTGGCCGAACGTCCCGACCTGCTGATCCTCGACGAACCCACCAACCACCTGTCGGCGCCGCTGGTCGACGACCTCACCGCCGCCCTGCTGACGACGAGGGCCGCGGTGGTGGTCGCCACCCACGACCGGCAGATGCTCCACGACCTGGCGGCGTGGCCCACGCTGTCGCTCACCGCCCCGGCGGCGCCAGGCCGTTCTGTCACGGAGGGTGATGCCCGGCCGGAAGACTGAGTGCTTCGAGCGATATGACTGAGAGGCATATTTATGCCTCTCAGTCATATCGACTTCTCGTCACCTATTCCCCACCGGGCTGGGCGCGCTGGCTACCGTGGATGTCCAGGGCAGTCGGCGAAGGAGCGGCGGGATGTCTGTCGACGGAGCGGGCGCCGGCCCCGTCAGCCGCCCCTCGCGCTACGAGGAGGTCGTCCTCGGCCTGCTACGGGGCGAGGGGGCGACCGTGCTGACAGCCGGTCTCTGGCTGCTCGTCACGTCCCTGTTCACCGCGCTGTTCCTGACCTTCGCCGGGTGGCAGGTGTGGGAGAACCGCATGCTGGAGACCAGGGGCCGGATCGGCGACGCGCAGGTGGTGCGCGCCAACTACGAAGGGCCCGGCAAGTCCCTGAACGACCCCCGGCACCCCACCCACCTGCGGGAAGCGGACGCGCCGATCTGGCGGTGGCCGGACTTCCTGGTGACCGTGCCGCCCGCGGTGGCGGGCTGCCTCGTCGTACCGGCCGAGTGGATGCGGTTCCGGCGGCGGCTGCGGGAGCGGCGACTCTGAGCAGTCATCACCCCTGCGGACCGGCCTCCCGGGTCCACCCGACGAAGCGGCGGTGCAGCGCGCCGGCAGGCGCCCAGGGCATGTCCTCGGAGGCTTGCACGAGGTAGGCGCCGAGATACAGAGCCAGTGACACCGGCGCGCCGGCGTACTCCGCCCGCAGCTCACGCCTGCGAGTGCGCGCACCCTCCAGGAACCGCGCGGTGATCGCCCGCGCCTGCCGACTCGTCGCCCATTCCGCCTGCCAGCACGGGTACGGCGTGAGCCGTGCCCACCACGCCCGGCACCCGGCACACATGCCGTCGAGTCCCCGCACGTGTACCGCGAGGATCATCTCCTCCGGCCCGCCGATCACTCGTCACCCGCCTGTGGCCAGTGACCACGATTGATCGGGAGCCGATGCCGCGAATGACAGGGCAGGTCGGCTCCGCACCGGCAAACCCGTCGCCACCGCCGCCAGCACCACACCGGCCGATGCCGCCGGGCGAACGTCAACGCGGCGGCCGACAGGTAAGCGTCGTACGAGACGCGGCGTTCCCGCGAGGCGTCGCCGTCCGGGGACCGTTGCCCGCCTCGCGCCTGATCCAGCAAACGACGTCTGGCGATCTCCTGCTCCATCGCCTGGATGCGCTCGCCGAAGCCGGACACCGTCGACGGCGGAAGGTACCGACCGACGAGCCGTCGCAGGAGCCCAATGGTCACCGTCATCTGTCCGGCCCTCCGTGGTGAGGGCACGGAGGACACCTGCTGATGTGCCTTTCCGCGCCCGGTGGAGATCCAGCGTCACGCCGAGCGCGTCCACGATCCAGGAGGTGACTGTCCGCTAACCAGGTGTGCTGTCCGCTGTCGATCGGCGGGCGGGGGCGTACTCGACGCACAGGTCACGCAACATCGCGGCCTCCGGCACGCCCGACTGCTCCACCTTCGCGAGCAGTTCCGCGGCTCGCCACCAGTTCGACGGCACCACCCGCCCGGACGCCACCGCCTGCGCCCCGAGCGCAACCGCCTCATCCGGCTGGTCGGCGGCGACCAGGGCAAGTCCGAGGTCGAGACGCGCCGACGCGGAACGGCGAGGACGCGCTCCCCCATCACCGTGCGGGTCCAGATCGGTCAGTACCGCCCGCGCCACCTGCTCGGCAGCCGGGTCACCGGCCCACGCCAACGTCGTGGCCATATAGGCGGCGGCCTTCGCGGGGTCGTAGCGGTAGTGATGCTCGGCCCGTTCCGGAACGGGCAGATTCGCCGTCAACCGCTCCACCCGCTCCAGCGCTCGCCGGGTGGCGGCCACATCACCGATCCGCGCCCACGCGCGAGCTTCCTGGGCAGTCGCCTGAATCCTGGCCGAGCTGCCTTTCGGCGCGACCCGCTGTGCTTGATGAGACAGATCGAGTGCCGTCCGGTAGTCACCTTGCGTCAACACGTCCCAGGCCCGGGTCTCCAGACACCACGCCTGGATCTCCGCATGCTCGGCGTGTTCGGCAAGCTCACGAGCAGCACGCAGATGGGCAGCCGCCGCACCGCGCTGCCGCAGGTCGATGTGAACGGTGGCCCGCAGCACCGCCAACCAACCGCCCGCAACCAACAGCCGACGCTGCTGAGCAAGCGTGACCCGTCCGTCCAGCAGCCGCACCACATAGGCCAGATGTCGCCGCACCAGCGGCAACAGATCCGCCGGCGCCATAGTCGGATAGGAGCTGGCGAGGTCGTCGACGCCCTGCTCGATCCGTTCGAGCACCTCACCGCTGACATCACTGGCGGCAACCCTCGCCCGCAACTCGCCCGCCTCGGCCGCATGGTCGATCGGCGCATCGACCAGCCGAGCAAGCACACCTCCGGCGTCGAGAATCCGGTCCAAGTGGCGCGCCGTGTCGACAGTCGGAGCCTTGAGCCCTGCTTCCAGCTCGTGCAGATGGCTCTTGCTTCGATGGGCGAGCTGCCCGAGGGACCGAAGCGACAGACCACGCCGCTCCCGAAACTCGCGCAGAGCTGCCCCGAAGCGCGGATCGACGGAGGAAGCCATAGCCCAGCTCCAAGCTCAAGAGGCCCGGCGAACTCACCCGGCCGCCATTCTGTCGACCGTACCCCGAAACGCCGCTCGTCGATGACCTACGGGCCATGCACCAACGGTGACACCACTGCGACACAGCGCTATCGTGTCGCTCATGGCCGCTCCGACACGGCCCTGGGCGCCCTCGATAACGGGATGCGCATGAACCAGGACGACTTCGCACGCGCGCTGGAGGTCGTCACCGGCCTGCCCATCTCACTGCTCGGCTTCGCCGCGGTGCCCGGTGGGCACGTGGCCGACGACCAACAGGGTGGCCACGACCTGACCTCGCCCGTGTCGAACCTGGCCACGCCGACGCCGGCTGCCGAGCCCAGCACGGCGCACAGGTCATACGAGGGCGTGTGGCTCAGCCGCTACCAGTACTACTCCAGCGGACGGGAGGAGTCCTTCGCCGGACAGCACTTCGTCGTCCTGCTGCAGCACGGCGACAGGCTGACCGCGCGCAGCCTGCCCGGGTCGGCGTCCTCATCTCTGTCGCTGGACCTGACCGTGGACGGGGCCGTTGTCACCGGCACCTGGGTGGAGCAGACCGATCCGGCCGGCTACTACCGAGGCGCCCGCTATCACGGAGCGATCCAGCTCCGCGCCGAGCCGACGGGCCGGCGGATGGCCGGAAAGTGGGTCGGGTTCGGCAAGGACATGGATGTGAACACCGGCCCGTGGGAGCTCGTCTTCCGCGACGCGTCGACCTCCAAGGCGACGCTGGACCGGTACAACACCTCAGCGACATAGCGCCGTGGCCTTGTTCTGGCGCCGACTACTCTGCACTCGGGGTACGACACGGCACGGCGTCCGGATCCGGCGAAACGCCCGGTGCCCACGACACAACAGGAGAGCGCTGTGACAGTCCGCGCCACGGGCCACCCACTGACCCGGCTGGAAGCCGCCCAGGCGCAGGCGGAGCACGTACTCGGCCCCCGGGAGGCGAAGCGGATCGCGACGTTCGGCAACGGCGGCCTGTACGTCCGGGCCGGCACCGGGGCGCAGGCCTTGGCCTGGCTCGTCGACTTCACGGTGTTCCTGTTCGGTGTCGGGGCGGGCGTCGTCGCCCTGTCCCTGGTGGACCGCGCGGTCACCCTGTCCGACAACTTCGCCGCCGGGGCGAGCCTCTCGTTGCTCGTGGTGGTGCCGCTGCTCTACGGCCTCTGCTACGGCAACGGCCGGGCGCTCGGCGCGCTGCTCACCGGCACCCAACTCGTCAGGGCCAAGGACGGCGGCCGGGTCGGCCTCAAGGCGTGCTGGGCCATGCTGGTCCGGACGCTGTTGATGCCGGTGCTGGTCGTCGTGCTGGTGGTGACCGCGTTCAGTACTGGATCCTCAGACGCGCCCGGTTCGCTCGTGCGGACCACCATCGATCCGGGTGCCACCCGGCGGCTCCACGACGCGGGCATTCGCTGACCCGTCGCGCAATCGCGTCCCCATGGGCGGACACGGCCCCACGTACCGCCTAGCCTCTCGGGGATGGAGCGACTGCGCGACCTTGCCGTCCGGCTGGCGATGGACGAGCCGGTCGGCGACGACCTGGCGATGGCGGCCGCGCACGCTCTGGCCCGTGGTGTCGACTCGCCGAGCCTGCGTGAGCTCGCCGGTCTGTCGAAGGGCCAGTCCCGGGAAGCCGTCGACCTGTTCCGGCAGGCGATGGAGGAACTCGGCTCGCCGGTCCCGGACGAGAGCGGCGCCCGGCTGCACCTCATGCGTGCGGCAGCGGCGAGCATCATCGCCGGAGAGGGCGACCCCGAGGACCTGGCGCACGAGATCTACTGGCAGTCGGCCTACTTTCCCTCTGAGGAGCTGCGCGAGGTGGGCTACCGCTTCCTGTACCTGTACGCCGATTGCGGCGCAGCGCCGGATCAGACGGAGGAGGCGGTGGCAGCCATGAAGGACGCGGCGCGGTCGTTCCTGCACGACCATCTATCACCTCCTCGTCCGTCAACTCGGGCTGGTTGAAGAACATCAGGGTGATGACGTCCGGGCAGCGCAGGATCCGCAGCCCGAAGGGTACGGCTCCAAGCCTGATCTCCAGCCATCCGCCGCTCGCCGGGCCTCTTGCTATCGGCGTTGCTGTCACCCCAAGAGCGATGTGCCCCTGACGCCAGATCAGCTTGTGTATGGTCCGCCGAGTGATCATCAAGAGGGCCAACCGCCGGCGAGGGTCGACGTCTCGATGGCCGCTGTTCGCACCGGCCGTCGCGGTCGGCCTACTGGTGCTCGGGTTGACGCTCAACGCCGTAACAGTCCTCTATGACCTCACGCACTGGGACGTCGTGTACCACGTGTCGCCGGAGGAGGCAGCGAACCGGAACGGGCTTGCCGACCTGGGGGCCGAGGTCGTCGGCCGGCTGACGGTGGTCCTGTCCGGTCTCGCTATGGCCGGCCTGCTCCTGTCGCTGGTGGGTCTCGTGCGAGGCAGAGCGTGGGCACATACGATGACCTGCATCCTGACCATTCCAATGGCCCTCTGCTGCGGCCAGGCGTTCATCGCAAATCGGGGCTCGTTCGCCGGAAGCCCTGACAACCCGAACGCGCCTCAGCACACCTCGGCACCGAGCGGGATCCGCCTCGCTGACTCGCTGGGGCCACCGTTACTCGTGGGAGCAGCGATCGTCGTCCTGATTCTGCTGTTCCTACCTGCCATCTACCGGCGGTTCCACCCGACGAAAACGACGTAGTAAGAGCGTTTCCGCTTGATCAACAGCGGCGCAGCCACCAGGGGTCGTGACCGGGCGTTTGAGGATCGTGATGGGTACGCCTCAACAATGCGTCGTCCAGGCGGTCGACAACTACCTGAAGCTCTCGCCCGGCATGGCTTGGCAGCGAGACGATTGCCTCTTCCAAGCGCAGTCGTGCCCAGGCTTCGCCACAGCAGGAACAGGCGAACTCCGCTTCCCACGGCTTCCACCGATGCCGGCTGCCGTACGCATGCGCGCCCCAGATCCTGATGGCGGCGGCCACCGTGCCCGGGAGCCACCGCCGCCCTTCCACCAGACGGATGGCAGCGTTCGCGGGACCGGAGAGTCCAGGAACATCCCGATAACGGGCCCACGGGCTTCGCGTGATGCGCACGCGGCGGCGAAGTGATCGGGGCTGCGGCTGCCTACGAGGCACTGCCCCTTCGGTGGAGAATCACACCTCAGATCCTCGCATGAAGGTCAACAGGGCGCAGGTCGGTCGCCCCGAACCCCTCGACGTCAGGAATGGCGGGGTCGCGCAGTTCCATAACGAGGACCAGTGCCCTGCCCCACGATGCATCGTCCAGTTCCACAGCCCCGGAGGGTACGGCTCCGAGCCTGATCTCCGGCGGCTCATTCGTTGTCGAGGCGCCCTGGAACCAGCCTTGACCGGCTGCCTCACAGTGGGGGCAGGCATCTCACCCAGGGAGGTCGAAGTGCGCTGGCTCATCGTTCTGATCATCATCGCGGCGGCCGTCGCTGCGGTCGCACTGTGGCGCCATAGCCGGAAGACACCAGTCGACGGCGGCCAGGTGCGTGACCTCCAGGCATCCGCCGTGGCCCGCCGCAGGCTCGACGACCATCGGAACCGGACGGACGGCGGCAACACCGGCAGCGGTGGCGTCGGTGGCTGGAGCGCCTGACCTCATTGCAGGTCGTCAACGGGCTACTCGTGCTGTCACCGCACCGGCGGTTTGGCTGGCGTGAGCGGCGGGTGCGGCCGGTTCGGAGCTGCGAGCTGTCGCTTGCTCTCCCGTGTCGTCCGCCGCTAACTTGATCTTTAACCTCCGAGGGGCCTGTGGGGACCCTGACTGATCACGGAAACAGCCCTTGGTCGATGATCTTCTTGTCTAGGGAAGAGCATCAATGACCAAGGGCTGTTCTGGTGATCAGTGTGCATGACCGCGGTTCGGCTGATGCCGTCGGGGACCTGGGCAGGTTCCGGCGAGAGTTCTACGACTGCTTGACTGCTCGGGCTGACGCGTTGTTCGACCTGACGGACGCGGTGTTGTGCGCCGACGGGCCGGTCCGGTCGTTGGTGGAGTTGTCGCTGGTGGGTGAGCACCGCCGGGGGCATGGGGCGTTATATGACGCCCTCGCCTGCGGGCGGCTGGACGTCGATCGGCTGCGCACCGCCCTCGCCGGGGTGCCGTTGCCGCGGGCAGCCGACGGCCGTCTCGTCCTGGCGGTCGACATCACCTGCTGGCTGCGGCCGGACGCGCACACCTCACCGCAGCGGATCCTGTGCCACACCTACGGACGCGGCAAGGATCAGACCATCATGATCCCGGGCTGGCCGTATTCGATGGTCGTGGCCCTGGAATCGGGCCGAAGTTCGTGGACCGCGCCGTTGGACGCGGTGCGGCTGGCGCCTGGTGATGACGCGGCCACGGTCACCGCTGGGCAGTTGCGAGACATCGTGGGGCGTCTGATCGCGGCCGGGCAGTGGCAGGCCGGGGACCTGGAGATCCTGGTCGTGGCCGACGCCGGCTACGACGCACCCCGCCTTGCGTTCCTCCTGCGTGACCTGCCCGTGCAAGTCCTCGCTCGGATGCGCTCCGACCGGGTACTACGCCGGGCAGTGCCAGCCCGGCAACCCGGGACGATCGGCCGACCGCGCAGGCACGGCGACGAGTTCGTCTTCGGTGATCCCTCCACCTGGGGTGAACCGAATGCTGCCACCGTTGCCGACACCCGTCTTTACGGCACGGCGTGGGCTCGAGCCTGGGACCGGTTGCACCCACGGTTGACCCACCGATCCGCCTGGATCGACTCGGCGAAGATGCTGCCGGTCATCGAGGGAACCGTCATCCGTTTGGAAGTCGAGCACCTGCCCAGCGGCGCGACCCCGAAGCCGGTCTGGTTGTGGTGGTCCGGCGTCGACGCCACCACCGCTGATGTCGACCGGCTCTGGCAGACGTTCCTGCGCCGCTTCGACATCGAACACACGTTCCGCCTGTTCAAACAGACCCTCGGCTGGACCTGCCCGAAGATCCGCACGCCGCAGGCCGCCGACCGATGGACCTGGATGATCCTCGCCGCCTACACCCAACTCCGGCTGGCCCGCGCCCTCGCCACCGACCTGCGCCGCCCCTGGGAGAAACCCGCACCACCGCAGCGTCTGTCACCCGCCCGCGTCCGCCGCGGGTTTCGGCACCTGCGCGCGAAGGCCACCTGCCCGGCCGGTGCAGCCAAACCCGCCCGGCCAGGACCAGGACGGCCACCCGGCCGCCGCAACAACCACCCCACCCCGCGCTACGACGTCCACACCGCGACCACCACGAACGCCAAGACACCGACCGCAACGAAGACGAAGTCCGTCAATCCCCGGCCACGCCGCACGGGTTAAAAATCAAGCTAAGGCGTGTTTCATAAGCCCGGTCAGAGCCATTCACAGATGATGGTGATGGTCAGGACGGCCTGGAACCGGACGGCCAACTTGTCGTAGCGGGTGGCCACGCCGCGGTGGCGCTTGAGCCGGGCGATGCCGTTCTCGACGGCATGTCGCATCCGGTAGAGGTCTCGGTCGAACTTCGGCGGCCGCCCGCCGCGGCTGCCCTTGGCCTTGCGGTGGGCGTCCTGGTCTTTCTTGCTCGGGATGCACGCCTTGATCCCGCGCTTGCGCAGGTAGGCGCGGTTTCCGCGGCTGGTGTACGCCTTGTCGGACAGGACCAGGTCGGGGCAGGTGCGGGGCCGGCCCACCCCGAGGCGGGTCACCTTGATACGACGCAGGACCGGGATGAACTGCGGGCTGTCACCACGGTGCCCGGCGGTCACGACCATCGATAGGACCTTCTGTCCCTGCTCACAGGCCAGATGCGTCTTGGTGGTCAGACCGCCGCGAGATCGTCCGAGGGCGTGATCGGCGGGTTCGTCGTGCACGCCACCGGGTGGCTCTTTCTGCAGGTGGCCGTCTCTGCGTGCGCCGGCGGCGTGTTGGTGGGCGCGGCTGGTCATCGAGTCCACGCTGACCGTCCAGGTGATCCGGCCTTGCGCATCGCCGGCGGCCTGTGACGCGGCCAGGATCTTGTCCCAGGTGCCGTCGCGCTGCCAGCGACGGAACAGGCCGTAGAGCGTCTGCCAGGGTCCGTACTCGGCCGGGACGTCACGCCAGGGCGACCCGATCCGGATCCGCCACCTGATCCCATCGATGAGCTGCCGTTTCTCCCACTTCGGCGGCCGGCCCTTCGCCGACGCGGCAGGCAGCAGCGCAGCGAGCCGCTGCCACTGAGCGTCGGTGAGGTCGTGCCGCCTCGTCACCGCTACGCTGGCCACGAGGTCTCCGGTATGAAGTTCTTGCTTGGTCGCAGAACCAGATACCGGAGACCTCTTTAGTTGTCGATCACCGCCACGCCGCGACCTTCACCGGCCACCACGACTTCTGAAACACGCCTTAGTCGCGGCTGCGGCTTCCGCAACGCGGCAAGAACACCTGTTGTTGAATCAGCTCGAGTCGGCGGCCAACCCCGCCTGCTGATTTGCCTCTGCCTTTGGCAGTCCGGACGCTTGAAGCACGTCGCTGATGGCAAGGCGCAGCCGGGAAATGAGGACCATCTCGCAGAATCCGATCTCTTCGGCGCAGGCCTGGTTGACCTCCTCGATGGCCTGTTGCGCCCGCGCGCGTGCAAGGTCGGGCTCTCGGCCGGCGACGAAATCGCGATGCAGCAGCCGCACCGCTTGGCCGAGGTGCTCGATCGACGCTGAGAGGCCGGCGGGTACGGGTTCACGCAGCCGTACCGCCGATACGACCCAGTGCGCCAATTCGCGGCTGTTGGAGTAGGCGGATTGGAGGTGCTCGGAGGCGCGCTGATACCGGCGCAGGATGCCCAATCGTCGCCACCGCCAGGGTGAGAGAAGCGCGATCTCCCCCGCCGCGGCGACCATCTCGATCGTCTTGTCTCTTTCCTGCTCTACCGCGATCAGGCGCTGCAAGGCGTCGTCGGCCTGTTGAACCTCACGCCGATCCAACGCCTCGGCGACAGCCGTGAGAGCACGGGCGAAAACATCCAGCGACGGACCGGCAGAGCGGTGCACGACGCGCACAGGGTTGGCCGGCAGGATCAGCAACGCCACGGCGATGGCCGTCGCGCCCCCGATCAACGCGTTGACCGTCCGCGCCACAGCCAGGTGGGATTGCTGCGCAGTCAGCGTCCCCAGCAGCACCGCGGTGCTTCCTGCGTGCACCATCACGGCGCCGCCCCCGCGAATCACGGCTACCGACGAGATCGCGAATGCCACGATCACGGCGATCTGTATCGGCCCCGTCCCGATGGCGAAGATGATCAACTGCCCGGCCGCCACCCCGAGGATCACCCCGGCGATGAGTTCCGCCGCTCGCCTGATCCGATTGCCGAGGGCTGCTGCGACCGTGCCGATCGAGGCGGCGGGGGCGAACAACGCCTGTGGATTGTGCAGCACGTCGCTGGCGATGAACCAGGACAATCCAGCGGCCACACCCGCCTGAACAGCGATTATGGAGTACGTGCGAAGCCGCTCGAAAGCTTCCCGGCCTTCTCGTTGCACCATCTCTGGCCGCAAACCCGGGTCCACGGTAGCCACGTCTCACCTCCGAGGAGCAGTGCAGGCGAGGGTTACGTCTGCGGCAACCGCTCGGGGGAGGTAGCGGTCCTGCGAGGTGTGGCCTGGCAGCGTAATGCAGCGCCGGCCCGGTAGGGCATTCCCGCAGGCGCGGAAGCGCTTCCTGGTCAGAGGCCACAGGCTCATTCTCCCGGACGCCAGCCGCCCTGGTCCCGGCATCAATGGCAACGGATCTAACACGTGGAGCCCGTCGAGTCACCGCCCCGGGGAGTGATCTTCTCGGGACGGTTCCCGCTGATGTGAAAGGTGGGCGCGGCAGGTTTCGAACCTGCGACCCCTCGCTTGTAAGGCGAGTGCTCTCCCACTGAGCTACGCGCCCGGAACGCCCGTACGGCGGGCCGGAGCGGCCAGCTTACCTGCCCGCCTCCGGCCCGGTCGAACGACGTACCTGGGTGTGGGACTCAGGCAGCGGCGGCCTCGGCCAGCGCCTTGCGCCAGCCCTGCTGATCGCGCGCCTCGCCGGGCATGTTCATCTCCGCGAAGCGGACCACGCCGGCCTTGTCGATGACGAAGGTGCCCCGGTTGGCGATGCCCGCGACGTCGTTGAAGACGCCGTACGCCTGGGCCACCGCGCCGTGCGGCCAGAAGTCGGCGAGCAGCGGGAACTGGAAGCCCTCCTGCTCGGCCCAGATCTTGTGGGCGTAGACGGAGTCGACGCTGACGGTCAGCACCTGGATGTCGTCGTTGGCGTACTCGTCGAGGTTGTCCCGCACCTCGGACAGCTCGCCCTGGCAGACGCCGGTGAAGGCGAGCGGGTAGAAGACGAGCAGGACGGTCTTGCGGCCGCGGAAGTCGGCGAGCCGTACCTCCTGGTTGTTCTGGTCCTTGAGCAGGAAGTCGGGCGCTTCGGCGCCAACCTCGACGGGCATGTGCGCTCCTACTTCTTGCTCTTGGAGCCGCGCCGCATGACGAGGCGGGCGCCGCTCCAGTCGCGGCCGGCGTTGATGGTGGAGGTCTGCTGGAGCCCGGCGGTCTGCGCGCTCTCCGCGACCTCGCTCGGCTCGACGTGGCCGTCGCGGCCGGCCTTCGGGGTCAGGAGCCAGACCACGCCGTTGTCGGCAAGGGGCCCGAGGGCGTCCACGAGGAGCTCGAAGAGGTCACCGTCGCCGTCGCGGTGCCAGACCAGAACCGCGTCGACCACCTCGTCGGTGTCCTCGTCGACGAGTTCCCCACAGCGGTCGGTCAGGGCGTCCCGGAGATCGGTGTCGACGTCGTCGTCGTAGCCCATCTCCATGACGACCATGCCCGGCTCGATACCGAACCGGTCCGCCAGGCTGCGTACCCCGTCGGCCTGGCCAGCGGTCGCGCTCACTGTCGCGTGCCTCCTCATCTATCCCTGCTCGTGGCGTCGGGTGACACCGTCGGGCCCAGTCCACACAGTTGCGGCTCGCCGCGCAAGTGGCGCACCGGGTGGAACGGAATTTACCGTGCCAGCAGCGTACGGGCACCCTGGGTGATGGCTTCCTCGGAGACCAGAACCTGACGAGCGGCCGGACCTAATGGTACAAACGAGTCAAGTCCGGCCACACGGCGCGCGGCGCCGACGTACCCGGTGTCGACGAGCGCGGACAGCACGCCCTCGCCCACCCCGCCGGAGCGCCGCGTCTCGTCCACCACCAGCACCCGGCCGGTCGCCGAGGCCTCCCGGATGATGTCGGCCACCGGCAGCGGGGCCAGCCAGCGCAGATCCACCACCCGGCTGCCCACGCCCTCCGCGGCCAGGGTGGCGGCCGCACGCAGCGACATCCGCACCCCGCCGCCGAAGGTGATGATGGTGAGGTCCTCGGCCGAGCCGATCCCGTAGACGCGGGCCCGCCCGATCGGCACGTGCCGGTCCGCCCAGGCGCCCGGCTCGGCGTACTCGGCCGTCCACTCGCCGTCGCCGTCGGCGTGGAGGTCGCGGGCGTGGTAGAGCGCGGCCGGCTCCAGGAACACGCAGACGCTGCCGTCGACCCGGGCCGCGGCCAGGCACGTACGCAGCATCGGCGCGGCGTCGTCCGGCCGCGCCGGCACGGCGACCACGAGCCCCGGTACGTCCCGCAGCACCGCCACCGAGTTGTCGTTGCGCGCGTGGCCGCCGAGCCCGTCCTCACCCGCCAGCGCGGCCACCCGCACCACCATCGGGTTGCGGAACGCGCCCCGGGAGAAGAACCGCATGGTGGCCGCCTCGCCGCGCAACTGATCCTCGGCGCTGTGCAGATACGCCAGGTACCGGATCTCCGGCACCGGCAGCATCCCGGCCAGGCCGGCGCCCAGCCCGAGTCCGAGGATCGAGGTCTCGTCCCGTGGCGTGTCGAACACCCGGGCCGCCCCGAACCGGTCCCGCAGCCCCTCGGTCACCCCGTGCGCCCCGCCGCCGGCGGCCACGTCCCGGCCGAACACCGCCATCCGAGGGTGGTCGAGCATGCCGTCGGCGAGCGCCGCGTTGATGCTCTGCGCCAGCGTCAGCGGCCCGGTCAGCTCCGGCGGTTTGCCGCCGAACGCCTCCGCCCGCGCCCCGGCGCCCGGCCCGGCCGCCCGCTCCGCCGCCTCGGCCACCGCCCGGGCCACCCGGACCGGCCGCCGCGGCGCCAGCTCCCGCACGACGTCGACAGCGGACGCCAGTTTCGGCTCGTCCAGCGCCTCCTCGGCGATGCGGCGCAGCTGCCAGCCCCGCTCGTCGTACCGGCTGAGCAGCTCCTCGCCCCCGGCGTACCCGGAGGTGACCAGCAGCCGCGCGGTGGCCAGCAGCGGGTCGCGGGCCGCGTCACCCTGGCCCATCAGCCGGACCGCGCCCAGGTGCAGCACGGCGGGCCGGCGGTGCCGGCGCACCCAGGCCGCCGCCTCCGCCGCCACCCGGTAGCTCTCGGCCACGTCCGTGCCGTCGGCCGCGAAGTAGCGGATGCCGGGCCGGGACCGCAGCGTCGTCGCCACCCACCCCTCGGCGGAGCCACCGCTGTCCTCGCAGACGAACAGCACCGGGATACGCAGGCCGGTGTGGTCGTACCAGCCGGCGGTGTTGAGCGCGGCGGTCACCGTGGCGTGGTTGACCGAGGCGTCGCCGAAGGAGCAGACCACCACGGAGTCCGCGGGCCAGGCCGCCGCTTCCGGCTCGCCGTCCGCGGGCCGGGCGCCCCGGCGCAGCCGCTCCAGCGCCAGCCCCAGACCGACCGCGCGGGGCAGGTGCGAGCCGGCGCTCGCGGGGGTCGGCACGACCGCGAGGTCGGCGCGGCCGAAGAGCTTCTGCCGGCCGCCGGCGGCCGGTTCCTCCGCGGACGCGACAATGCCGCGCAGCACGTCGCGCGCCGCCGCCGCGAACGCGTCGTCGGGCGCGGGCTGTGGCAGATCGGGTACGCCGACAGTCGCGTCACCGTCCGCGTCCACCACGATCGAGGCTCCCACGGGAAGGCTGCCCGCCTCGCCGCCCGCCCCCGGCCGTTCGAGATCTTGGTACGAAACGGCCCCTATATGGGCACTTTCGTTCCAAGATCTCTCCGGTTCCCGGAGGGTGGAACGTTGCTCCTGGGAGGTGGGATTGATGTGCGCATCCTGGCCGGTGCCGCGCTGGGCGGGCAGGTCGTGCGATTCGTGCACGGCGGCCGGCAGGGCCGGGGCGGCCGCCGGGTCCGGGATGACAGCAGACGGAGCGGGGGCGACAGCCGAGGAGACGGGGGTGGCCCGCTGCGCGGAGGATGCGGCCGGCTCGTCGGGCGAGACGCCGCTCGAGGTGCCGGGGACGGCACCGGACGAGCCGTGGACCTCGGCGCGGGCAGCGGTGCCGGGCGAGCCGTCGGCGGCGGTGCCGGGCGAGCTGTCAACGGCGCTGCCGGGCGAGCCGGCGGCGCCAGCCGGCGGAGCAGCACTGGGCGAGCCGGCGGCGGCAGCCGGCGGAGCAGCACTGGGCGAGCCGGCGGCGGCAGCCGGCGGAGCAGCACTGGGCGAGCCGTCGACGACGGTGCCGGGACCAGCATCGGGCGAGGCGTCCACGGCGGCGTCGGGATCGGCCTCCGGGGCGGGTGTCGGCGGGACGGGCGGCGGCGGGGCGGCGGGGAAGGCGCCGGCGGCCTGGGCGGCGCGCAGGCAGTAGAACGCCCCGGAGCGGTGGTGCAGCAGCGCGGGGTCGGTCGGCCGCAGCGCGGCGGCCACGGCGGCGTTGCCCTCGTGCCCCGCCGACTCGATGGTGTGGTACCCCTCACCGAAGCCGTGCAGCCACTGCCCGGCCAGGTCGAGCAGCCGGCTGGTCAGTTGCGCGTCGAACAGGGCCAGCGCCTGCGCCCCGGTCAGCGGCCCGCCGTCGGGCAGTCGCTCGCCCAGGTCGCGCCGCTTCTCGGGCGCCCCGAGCGCGGCCAGTTCGGCCCGGAGCCGGTCGTCGAGATCGTGCGGGGTGGTCACGTCGGACAGCATTACCGACTCGGGCCCGCCGCGCCCAGTCGGACACGTTCCGCCCGGCGTGGCTCAGACCTCGCCGCACTCCTCCGGACAGCCGCCGTCGGAGACCTTGAAGACGAGTTCACGTAGCGCGGCCAGTTCGGCGGTGCTCAGGTCGTCGAGCAGCCGGGGGTCGGACATGACGTGGGCGACCCGCTCGCGGACCTCCCGGCCGCGCTCGGTGACCACGAGCGCCTTCTGCCGCCGGTCGGCCGGGTCGGTGCGTCGTTCCACCAGCCCGGCCCGCTCCAGCCGGTCGGCCAGGCTGGTGACGTTCGACCTGTCGCAGCCGAGCTGCTCGGCGAGGTCGCGGGCCGGCAGCGGGCGGTCCGGGTCCAGTTGGTGCAGCGCGCGGGCGGCCGCCGGCGTGAGCCCCAGGTCGGCGAACGCCTCGTCCTGGTGGTGGCGCAGCGCGGCGGCGACGTGCAGGATCCGGCGCACGGTGTCCCCGGCCAGGCCCGGCCGGTCACCCGGGCCGGGCTGCTCAGCGGAGACAGTGGAGTGCGCCATCAGTCGATTGTACGTGACCAGTCAACAATTGACGTACTCCACTATCTGCGCCGCCGGTCAGCCGGGCAGGAACGAGAAGCGCACCTGGCGGTCGGGGTTGTCGCCGTTGGTGTCGACCAGGCAGATCGACTGCCAGGTGCCGAGCTGGATCCGCCCGTCGAGCACCGGCAGCGTCGCGTACGGTGGCACGAACGCCGGCAGCACGTGGTCGCGTCCGTGCCCGGGCGAGCCGTGCCGGTGCCGCCACCTGTCGTCGGTGGGAAGCAGGTCGTCCAGGGCCCGCAGCAGGTCGTCGTCGGATCCGGCGCCGGTCTCGATGATCGCCAGCCCGGCGGTGGCGTGCGGGACGAAGACGTGCAGCAGGCCGTCGCCGGCGCCGGACACGAACCGTTCGGCCTCGCTCGTGATGTCCCGGACGGTCGGCCGGGAGCCGGTCCGGACGGTGATCACCTCACTGCGCATACGGCGCATTCTGCCGCAGTGCCCGGTTCCCCGCCCCGCCCGCCGATAGCGCATCCGGTGATCGCGCAAAGTTACTGATGGGTACCTGTGTTCAGCGTCGCGTCTGAGGGTGGGAGAGGTGACGGCACGCGCCACCAGGGGGCAGGATGGCGCTAGAGACCTATCCCACACGAAACCGAGGGAACGCCTGTGGCTACGGAACGCAAGCGCCCGGTGATCACCGCTGGTCTGCCGAGCCAGCTTCCGGACATCGACCCTGAAGAGACCAGCGAATGGGTCGAGTCGCTCGACGGTGTCATCGACGAGCGCGGGACAAAGCGAGCCCGGTACGTCATGCTGCGCCTGCTGGAGCGGGCCCGCGAGCGGCAGGTCGGGGTGCCGTCCCTGACCACCACCGACTACATCAACACGATCCCGCCGGAGCGCGAACCGTGGTTCCCGGGTGACGAGCACGTCGAGCGGCGGCTGCGGGCGTACATCAGGTGGAACGCCGCGATGCTGGTGCACCGGGCGCAGCGCCCGGAGATCGGCGTCGGTGGCCACATCTCCACGTTCGCCAGCTCCGCGTCGCTCTACGAGGTGGGCTTCAACCACTTCTTCCGGGGCAAGAACCACCCGGGCGGCGGCGACCAGATCTTCTACCAGGGCCACGCCTCCCCCGGCATGTACGCGCGGGCGTTCCTGGAGGGCCGGCTCAGCGAGAACCAGCTCGACGGGTTCCGGCAGGAGCTGTCGCACCCCGGTGGCGGGCTGCCGTCGTACCCGCACCCGCGGCTGATGCCGGACTTCTGGGAGTTCCCGACCGTCTCCATGGGTCTCGGGCCGCTGAACGCCATCTACCAGGCGCGGTTCAACCGCTACCTGCAGCACCGGGGCATCAAGGACACCTCCCAGCAGCACGTCTGGGCGTTCCTCGGCGACGGCGAGATGGACGAGGTCGAGTCGCTCGGCGCGATCGGCGTGGCCGCCCGCGAGGAGCTGGACAACCTCACCTTCGTGATCAACTGCAACCTGCAGCGCCTGGACGGACCGGTCCGCGGCAACGGCAAGATCATGCAGGAGCTGGAGGCGTTCTTCCGGGGCGCCGGCTGGAACGTCATCAAGGTCGTCTGGGGCCGGGAGTGGGACCCGCTGCTCGCCGCGGACACCGACGGCGCGCTGGTCAACCTGATGAACACCACGCCCGACGGCGACTACCAGACCTACAAGGCGGAGTCCGGGGCGTACGTGCGGGAGCACTTCTTCGGCCGCGACCCGCGGACCCGCAAGATGGTCGAGCACCTGTCCGACGACGAGATCTGGAACCTCAAGCGGGGTGGCCACGACTACCGCAAGCTCTACGCGGCCTACAAGGCGGCGATGGAGCACACCGGCCAGCCGACGGTGATCCTCGCCAAGACGATCAAGGGCTGGACGCTCGGCTCGCACTTCGAGGGCCGCAACGCCACGCACCAGATGAAGAAGCTGACGCTGGAGGACCTGAAGCTCTTCCGCGACCGCCTCTACCTGGACATCCCGGACAAGCAGCTGGAGGAGAACCCCTACCTCCCGCCGTACTACACGCCGGGCGAGAAGTCGGACGAGATCACCTACCTGAAGGACCGGCGTCAGCAGCTCGGCGGCTACCTGCCCACGCGCAGCACCGCCCGCAAGACGCTGGCCATCCCGGGCAGCGAGCGGTTCTCCGACGTCAAGCGCGGGTCGGGCAAGCAGAAGGTCGCCACCACGATGGCGTTCGTCCGCCTGCTCAAGGACATCATGAAGGACAAGGAGTTCGGCAAGCGCTGGGTGCCGATCATCCCGGACGAGGCCCGTACGTTCGGTATGGACTCGCTGTTCCCGACGCAGAAGATCTACTCGCCGCACGGCCAGCGCTACACCGCGGTCGACCGGGACCTGTTCCTGTCCTACAAGGAGTCGACCACCGGCCAGATCCTGCACGAGGGGATCAACGAGGCCGGTTCGGTGGCCTCGTTCACCGCTGCCGGCACGGCGTACGCGACGCACGGCGAGCCGATGATCCCGCTGTACATCTTCTACTCGATGTTCGGCTTCCAGCGCACCGGCGACGGGTTCTGGGCGGCGGCGGACCAGATGGCGCGGGGCTTCGTGCTCGGCGCGACCGCCGGCCGGACCACGCTCAACGGTGAGGGCCTGCAGCACGAGGACGGCCACTCGCTGCTGCTCGCCGCCACCAACCCGGCGGTGGTCTCCTACGACGCGGCGTTCGCCTTCGAGCTGGCGCACATCGTGGAGAACGGCCTGCACCGGATGTACGGCGAGGCGCAGGAGAACATCTTCTACTACCTCACCGTCTACAACGAGCCGATCTTCCAGCCGGCCGAGCCGGAGGGCGTGGACGTCGAGGGCATCGTCAAGGGCATCCACCGCTACTCCCCCGCGCCGCAGGTCGGCGACGACGCGCCGAAGGCGAACATCCTCGCCTCCGGCACCGGCATGCAGTGGGCGCTCAAGGCCCAGCAGCTGCTCGCCGAGGACTGGGGCGTGGCCGCCGACGTGTGGTCGGTGACGTCCTGGACCGAGCTGCGCCGCGACGCGGTCCAGTGCGAGGAGCACAACCTGCTCAACCCGGGCGAGGAGCCGCGGGTGCCGTACATCGCGCGGAAGCTGGCCGACGCCGACGGGCCGAAGGTCGCGGTCAGCGACTGGATGCGCGCGGTACCGGACCTGATCGCCCGCTGGGTACCCGGCGACTACACCTCGCTCGGCACCGACGGGTTCGGCATGTCGGACACCCGGCACGCGCTGCGCCGCCACTTCCACGTGGACGCCGAGTCGGTGGCGGTGGCCACGCTGCGCCAGCTCGCGCTGCGCGGTGTGGTGCCGGCGCACGTGCCGGCGGACGCGGCCCGCAAGTACGCGCTGGACGACGTCAACGCCGCCCCGGTCGGCGAGACCGGCGGCGACAGCTGAAAGGAAGGGCCCCTTCTTAACGCCTCCGGTAGAGGAGGGGCCCCTTCTTAACAACCTCGGGTAGAACGACGGCCCGGCGTCCCTGGCGGGAACGCCGGGCCGTCACCATCGCGGGCGACGCCGGGACTGGGCTCGGTCAGCCGACGGCGGCCAGGTCGGTCAGCCGGGCCAGCGAGTCCTCCAGGTCGGCGCCGACCCGGCGCAGGCCGAGCCGGAGCAGGGCCGCCTTGACGGGTCCGGCGGGCCACCGCACGACGATCAGGCGTACGACGGTGCCGCCGGCCTCCTCGTCCGGGGTCAGCTGGACGTAGATCTCGGTGCGCGCCTCGGCTCGGGCGCCGGCACCCTTCGCGCGTTCGCGCCAGCCGATCAGGGTCGGCTCCTGGAAGGCGATCACCTCGGCCTCGTGCGCGGCGCCGCGTCCGGCCTGGACCAGCTGCCGCCGCCCGAATCCCTCCCCGGACAGGACCTCGGCCGCGCGGACTCCCGCCAGCCAGGCCGGCAGCTGCTCGGCGCGCTGCACCACGTCCCAGACCACATCCACCGGCGCCGCCACGTGCGCGCTTCGTTCCACGAGGATCATGAGTATCTTTCCCCCACTTAAATCACATCCGCGATATTTGGCACTCTATGTGTAAATCGGACTTAAGCGGACGGGTTCGGAAAAGACACGCCGAACTCCCTTGCGCCACCCAGTCATCTCGGCCTATGGCGCGGCGGTCCGCCGAGCCCTAGAGTCGCGAGCACGCTTCATGTCTTGGAGGGTGCCTTGACGACCGCGCCGATGCCCGAGTTCCCCGCCGGCTTCCGCTGGGGGGTCTCCACCTCCGCGTACCAGATCGAGGGCGCGACCACTGCCGACGGTCGCGGTCCGTCCATCTGGGACACGTTCGCGCACGAGCCGGGCCGGGTCGCCGACGCCAGCACCGGCGACCGGGCCTGCGACCACTTCCACAGGTACGCCGAGGACACCGCGCTGCTGGCCGGGCTGGGGGTGTCCGCGTACCGGTTCTCGCTCGCCTGGCCCCGGATCCAGCCGGACGGCACGGGCCCGGCCAATGCCGCCGGGCTGGACTTCTACGACCGGCTGGTGGACGGCCTGCTCGCCGCCGGGGTGGACCCGGTCGCCACGCTGTTCCACTGGGACCTGCCGCAGCCGCTGGAGGACGCCGGCGGCTGGCTGAACCGGGACACCGCCGCGCGCTTCGCCGAGTACGCCGACCTGGCCGCCGCCCGGCTCGGCGACCGGGTGAAGCTCTGGATCACGCTCAACGAGCCGTTCATCCACATGAGCATGGGCTACGGCATGGGCGTGCACGCCCCCGGCCGGATGCTGCTGTTCGACGCCTTCCCGGTGGCCCACCACCAGCTTCTCGGGCACGGTCTCGCGGTCTCCGCGCTGCGCGCCCGCACCACGTCCCCGGTGGCGATCGCCAACAACTACTCCCCGGTGCGGGTCGCCGGCGACACCGACGCGGACCGGGCCGCCGCCGCGGCGTACGACGCGCTGCACAACCTCCTGTTCACCGATCCGCTGCTCGGGCGCGGCTACCCGGACGCTCCCGGCCTCGACCCGGCGGTGATCCGGGACGGCGACCTGGACGTGCTGGCCGCGCCGATCGACGTGCTGGGGGTCAACTACTACAACCCGACCGCCATCCGGGCGCCCGAGGCGGGCTCGCCGCTGCCGTTCGACATCGTGCCGCTGGAGGGCTACCCGCGTACCGCGTTCGACTGGCCGGTGGCGCCGGACGGCCTGCGCGACCTGCTGCTCCAACTGCACCGGCGGTACGGCGACGCGCTGCCGCCGATCCAGATCACCGAGAGCGGCTGCGCGTACGACGACGCGCCGGACGCCGACGGCCGGGTGCACGACCCGGAGCGGATCGCGTACCTGGACGGGCACATCCGCGCGGTGCGCGGGGCGATGGCCGAGGGCGTGCCGGTGACCGGGTACTTCGTCTGGTCGCTGCTGGACAACTGGGAGTGGGCCGAGGGCTTCACCAAGCGGTTCGGCCTGGTGCACGTCGACTTCGACACGCAGCGGCGGACGCCGAAGTCGTCGTACGCCTGGTTCCGGGACCTGGTCCGGCGGTGACCACAGTGAACCCGACGCCGGCCTCGCTGCCGGCGGCGCTCGCCGAACCGACGGTGCCGGTACGGCGGAGCTGGATCGCGCTGATCTTCGCGGCCAACCTGGGCGTCTGGATGGCGTTCTTCACCCCGATCCAGGTGCTGTTGCCGCAGCAGGTGGAACGGATCGCGCCGGCCGACAAGGAGGCGATGCTGGCAGTGGTCACCGGCATCGGCGCGCTCGCCGCGGTGCTGGCGAACCCGCTCGCCGGCGCGCTGTCCGACCGCACCTCGCTGCGGCTGGCCAACCGCCACTTCGGCCGCCGGCACGTCTGGACCGCGTTCGGCGCGGTGATCGGCGCGCTCGCCCTGGTGCTGCTGGCCCGGCAGAACACGATCGCCGGGGTGGCGGTGGCCTGGGTGGCCGCGCAGGTCTGCTTCAACGCAATGCTGGCCAGCCTCACCGCGGCGATCCCCGATCGGGTGCCGGTGGCGCAGCGTGGCGGCGTGTCCGGCTGGGTGGGCATCCCGCAGGCGCTGGGCCTGGTGCTGGGCGCGGTGCTGGTGACGGCCGTGGTGACCGGCAACGCCGCCGGGTACGCCGCGATCGCGCTCGCCGTGCTGCTGCTGTCGCTGCCGTTCGCGCTGCTGACCCAGGACGACCACCTGCCCCGGGAGCACCGCTCGCCGCTGCGGCTGCGCTCGCTGTTCTCCTCGATGTGGATCAGCCCGCGCCGCCACCCCGACTTCGCCTGGGCGTGGTTCACCAGGTTCCTGGTGCAGACCGGCAACGCGCTGGGCACGCTCTACCTGCTCTACTTCCTCACCGACGGGGTACGGGTGGCCGACCCCGAGGGCTCGCTGCTGATCCTGATCCTGCTCTACACGGTCGGCATGATGCTGACCGCTGTGGTCGCCGGGCGCATGTCCGACCGCTCCGGCCGGCGCAAGGTCTTCGTGATCGCCTCCGGGCTGATCATGGCGGTGGCGGCGACGCTACTGGCGGTGGCACCCACCTGGCCGATGGCGATCGTCGCGGCGCTGCTGCTCGGCGCCGGGTACGGCGTCTACCTGTCGGTGGACGCCGCGCTGATCACGCAGGTGCTGCCCGCCGCCACCGACCGGGCCAAGGACCTCGGCGTGATCAACATTGCCAACTCGGCGCCGCAGGTGCTCGGTCCGGCGCTGTCCGCACCGATCGTCGTGCACCTCGGCGGCTACCCGACGCTGTACGCGGTGACCGCGGCGGTCACGCTGCTCGGCAGCGCCCTGGTCGTGAAGATCCGCTCCGTGCCGTGACGCCCGCCGGCTGCCGCGCTTGTTAAGAAGGGGCCCCTTCACCTCCGGAGGCGTTAAGAAGGGGCCCTTCCTTTCTCGGTGGCGGCCCGCCGTAGGCTGGGGGACGTGACGGTACGTGTACGCTTCGCCCCCTCCCCGACCGGTATGTTCCACGTCGGCGGCGCCCGCTCGGCGCTGCAGAACTGGATCTTCGCCAAGCAGCAGGGCGGGGTGTTCGTGCTGCGCATCGAGGACACCGACGCGGCCCGCAACAAGCCCGAGTGGACCGAGGGCATCCTGTCCGCGCTGGAGTGGATCGGCATCGCGCGGGGCAGCTACGAGGGTCCGTACTTCCAGTCCTCGTACGCCGGCGAGCACCGGGCCGCCGCGCAGCGGCTGTACGAGGGCGGCCGGGCCTACTACTGCGACTGCACCCGCGAGGACGTGCAGGCGCGTACCGGGCCGCAGCAGCGCGGCTACGACGGCTTCTGCCGGGACCGCGGCCTGGAGCCGGGCGAGGGCCGGGCACTGCGCTTCCGTACGCCCGACGAGGGCGAGACAGTGGTCGTCGATCTGGTCCGCGGCGAGCCGACGTTCGAGAACAAGCTGATCGAGGACTTCGTCATCGCCCGCGGCGACGGCTCCCCGGTGTTCCTGCTGGCCAACGTCGTGGACGACATGTCGATGGGGATCACCCACGTGATCCGGGCCGAGGAGCACCTGCCGAACACCCCGAAGCAGCAGCTGCTGTGGGACGCACTCGGGGTCAAGCCGCCGATCTGGGCGCACGTGCCGGTGGTGGTGAACGAGAAGCGGCAGAAGCTGTCCAAGCGGCGGGACAAGGTCGCGCTGGAGGCGTACCGGGACGAGGGCTACCTCGCCGACGCGATGCGCAACTACCTGATGCTGCTGGGCTGGGCGCCGTCGGGCGACCGGGAGATCGTGCCCTGGTCGGTGATCGAGGAGGAGTTCCGGCTGGACGAGGTCAACCCGTCCCCGGCGTTCTTCGACGAGAAGAAGCTGCGCGCGTTCAACGGCGACTACATCCGGGCGCTGCCGGTGGAGGACTTCGTCGCCGCCTGCCAGCCGTGGCTCACCGGCACCGACACCATCGCCCCGCCGCCGTGGCAGCCCGAGGAGTTCGACCCGGCCGCGTTCGCGGCGGTGGCTCCGCTGGCGCAGACCCGGATCGCGGTGCTCAGCGAGATCGTGCCGAACGTCGACTTCCTCTTCCTGGCCGACCCGCTGATCGACGAGGCGGCGTGGGCGAAGGCGATGAAGGAGGGCGCGGCCGACCTGCTGGACGCGGCGATCGTCGCGTTCGAGGCGCTGGAGTCCTGGGACGCCGAGTCGCTCAAGGCCACGCTGGAGGCGGTCGGCGCGGAGCGCGGGCTGAAGCTGGGCAAGGCGCAGGCGCCGGTACGGGTCGCGGTCACCGGCCGCACCGTCGGGCTGCCGCTGTTCGAGTCGCTGGAGGTGCTCGGCCGCGACCGTACGCTGACCCGGCTGCGCGCCGCCCGCGTACGCCTGGTCTGAGCGGCAGGCCCGCCGACGGCCCGGGCGTGTCGTGGCCGGGAGAAGGTGACCCTGTCGAGCGATATGCCTCTGAGTCATGATTATGACTCAGAGGCATATGCGTTTTCGGCGATCGTTGCGCCGGCCGCGTCACGCGGAGTGTTCCCCGCGAGCCGGCTCCCGCTGACCGGCCGGCGTCAGCGGCGGGCGGCCCGGCGGCGCAGCAGCAGCCCGCCGCCCAGAGCGGCCAGCACCACCACCGCGCCGGCCGCCCACAGCCAGCCCGTACCCCCGTCGTCGTCCGCCTCGGCGGCGGCCGGGGTCGGGCTCGGCGCCGCGCTGGTAGGCGCGGCGGGGGCGGCACTCGTGGGCGACGCGCTCGCCGACGGCGCCTCGGCAGGGGTGCCGGTGGTCAGGGTGAACCGGATCTCCCCCTTGATCGGATGGCCGTCGTCGGAGGCCAGCCGGTAGGTGACGATGTAGAGCCCGGCCGCGCCCGGCCGGAACGGCACGGTCACCCGCTTGCCGGAGAAGGTCGGCGCGCCGCCGGCAGCGGCCACGTTGTCCGGCCCGGTGACGGTGACCTCGGTCGTGGCTTCCTTCGGCGTGGCCAGGAACCGCAGCTCGATCCGCTCCGGCGCGGCGGCCAGCCGGGCCCCGTCGCGCGGATCGCTGCCGGTCAGCGAGTTGTGCGCAGCGGCCGGCGCGGCCGGCAGCAGCGCGAACGCCGCCACCACCCCGAGCACCACCAGCCAGGTACGCGCCGTACGGGCGACCCTGCCCCCCATGGTTCCCTCCGTCCGGGTAAGATCCGGCCGATGATCATCGACCGCTCGTTGGTCGGTCTCAGCTCGCAAATAGTTCCAAATACTCTTCCACCTGCTGCAACCGAGCGCCGTTCTGCGGAGTCTTTGTGGTGGACACCGGTCCAGTGTGACTGCAGCGGAAGCCAGCCATCGAACGGGGCGAGGAGGCGGCGATGATCCGGAAGGTGAGACGGCTGCTGATCGCCGTGACCGGGACGATGGCGGCCCTCGCGTGCACACTGGCTCTGACCGGCGCGACGGCGGCCCACGCCGCCCCGAAACCGACGCCCGCGCCCGCCCCGACCGGCGTCGACATCACCGGCGACAAGCTCGACGAGCCGCTGCGGCTGCGCACCGACAGCCGGTCGGCCGACGTCCACCTGGTGATCGACCAGATCAAGTGGCTGGGCGCGACCGGCCAGCTGCGCGGCCCGGCCGCCGCGGACCTCGGTCCGAAGTACACGGTGGTGGTGCACGTCGCCGCCGGTCCGCAGCGCACCTACGACCTCTTTCCCCTGGCCAAGGGCGGCCCGCGGGTCTACCGGCCGGCGAAGCAGCCGGACCGGAGCAACCTCCGCGCGGGCTGGTTCCTCGGGCGGCTCAACATGCCGGAGACGCTGCGCTCGGTAGGCGTGCCGTTGCCGGCGCAGTTCGACACGCTCGCCGGTGGCATCGGCGGCGGCGAGCGGGTACTGCCGGAGGAGGCGCTCGACCCGGTGGGCGAACTCGACACCGCCCTCGGCGAACTCCAGCGGCTGCTGCTGCTCAACGTGGGCGTCGTGCTGGTCATCACCGCCGGGCTCGCCGGCATCGCGCTGCTGGTGCGCCGCCGCACCCGCTGAGCCCGGCCCGACACCGCGTCGGCGTCAACCCGCCCGGCTCCGCGTCAGCACCAACGACGCGGCGGGCGCTCGCGGCGGACCGTACGGTTGCGCGGGCGTACCGCGCCGTGGCGGTGGGCGCCCGCCCAGCCCGCCAGGTCGCTGCGACAACCCTGCTCCGGCGACGCCTCGTCCGCGAGATGCGCCGGCTCGACGGCCCGCTGACGGGGCACCGCCGGCTCGTCCTCGGCGCGCTCCGCGGCCCGGCCGACGGCCTGCTCGCCCTGGTGGTGCAGGCACGGCCGACGCGGGTGCGTGGCCGTGACCGGCTGGTCGTGGCCACGCCGGCACGGCTCGCCCTGGGCGCAACCGTGCTCGGCCTCCCCCTGCGCCATCCCGGCCTCCTCACCGTCGCCCTCGCGCGCCCGCCGGAACAGCCCGGGCGCGCCCTGACACCGTACTGGCCCACCCGGACAAGATCGCCAGCGCGTACCGGTGGAGATCGTCACGCCACGGCGAAGCCGCCACCTCGGAGTGGAACCGCTGCTCAGCGCATGTCAGGCTGGTGCGGTGAGCGAACCGGGCGGCACGGAGACGTCGGCGACGCTGCGCCGTATCGAACGGGCGGCGGGCGGCCTGGCCACCGCCAGCGTGGCCCGGATGGACGAGACACTGCCCTGGTTCCGCGACCTGCCCGCCGACCAGCGCTCCTGGGTCATGCTCGTGGCCCAGGCCGGCGTGCGGTCACTGGTGCAGTGGCTGCGCCAGGGTGGCGGCGCCACCGACCGCACCCAGGAGGTGTCGGACGAGGTCTTCGCCGCCGCGCCGCAGGCGCTGGCCCGCTCGATCAGCCTCCAGCAGACCGTGGCGCTGATCAAGGTGACCATCGACGTGGTCGAGGAGCAGGTGTCGGAGCTGGC
Source organism: Micromonospora sp. HB375 (assembly GCF_017872985.1). Classification (NCBI taxonomy): domain Bacteria; kingdom Bacillati; phylum Actinomycetota; class Actinomycetes; order Micromonosporales; family Micromonosporaceae; genus Micromonospora; species Micromonospora sp. HB375. Next base: position 5,392,708 of record NZ_JAGGJO010000001.1, read on the forward strand.
CGTGCCGGGCGAGGAGCAGTCGCTGCGGGAGGCGGTGCTGCGCTTCTCCCGGGAGATCGCGTTCGCCGCCGCGCGGGTCTACGCCCGGGCCGCCGAGAGCCGCGGCTCCTGGGACGCCCGGTTGCAGGCGCTCCTGGTCGACGCGTTGCTGCGCGGCGACTCCCCGGACGTGCTGGCCAGCCGGGCCGCCGCGCTCGGCTGGACGGACGCCCCACCGGTCGCGGTGGCGGTCGGCCGGTCCCCCGGCGGCGAGGTGGCCGCCGTGCTGCACACCGTCTACCGGCAGGCCCGGCGGATCGGCGTCGAGGTGATCGGCGGCGTGCACGGCGACCGGCTGGTCATCGTGCTGGGCGGGGCCGCCGACCCGGTGGCGGCCACGGAGAAGCTGCGTACCGCCTTCGGTGAGGGGCCGGTGGTGGTCGGCCCGGCGGTGCCCAGCCTGGACGAGGCCACCGAGTCGGCGCGGGCCGCGCTGGCCGGCTTCCGGGCCGCGCCGGCCTGGCCGACCGCGCCGTGCCCGGTCGCCGCGGACGAGTTGCTGCCGGAACGGGCGCTGGCCGGCGACACCGAGGCCCGCCGCCGGTTGCGCCACGACGTGTACGCGGCACTGGCCCGCTCCGGCGGCGAGCTGCTGGAGACGCTGGACGCGTTCTTCGCCGCCGGTGGCACGCTGGAGAGCGCCGCCCGGGCGCTCTTCGTGCACCCGAACACCGTGCGCTACCGCCTGAAGCGGATCGCCGAGGTGACCGCCTTCTCGCCGCTGGCCCCGCGCGACGCCTTCGCGCTGCAGGTGGCGCTGACTGTGGGTAGGCTCGACCCGGTGGTACCGGGGGTCTCCGACCGGCGATGACCGCCCACCGATTTTTGTAGGTTTCCTCCAAAGGTTCTAGTGCGGTTTCGTGCCGTGCGTTACAGCGCGACCCGCGAGTATCCGTCAGAGTCGTACACGTGCTCGCCGTACTCTCTCCGGGACAGGGTTCGCAGAAGCCCGGCTTCCTCGCTCCGTGGCTCGACCTCGACGGTGTCGAGGCGCGCCTGCGCTGGTGGTCGGCCCTGGCCGGGGTGGACCTGATCCATTTGGGCACCCGGGCGGACGCGGACGAGATCAAGGACACCGCCCGTACCCAGCCGCTGCTGGTCGCCGCCGCGCTGCTCGCCGCCGAGCACCTGCCGATGCACGACGTCGCGCTGGTCGCCGGGCACAGCGTGGGTGAGCTGGGCGCCGCCGCCCTGGCCGGGGTACTGCCGGCCGAGGCCGCCGTGACGCTCGCCGGCGTACGCGGACACGAGATGGCCGCGGCCTGCGCGCTGGAACCGACCGGGATGGCCGCGGTGCTCGGCGGTGACCCGGACGAGGTGCTCGCCGCGCTCCAGTCCCACGGGCTGCACCCGGCCAACCGCAACGGCGCCGGTCAGATCGTGGCCGCCGGTGCGATCGACGGGCTGGACAAGCTCGCCGCCGAACCGCCGGCCCGCACCCGGATCATCCGGCTCCAGGTGGCCGGCGCGTTCCACACGCCGTACATGGCACCGGCCGAGGCCGCGCTGGCCGCCGTCGCCGCCGGTGTCACCGCCTCCGCCCCGGCCCGGATCCTGCTGTCCAACCTCGACGGCGCGCCGGTCGGGCACGGCCCGGAGACGCTGCAGCGGCTGGTCCGGCAGGTCACCGCCCCGGTCCGCTGGGACCTGTGCATGCGTACGCTGGCCGACCTCGGGGTCACCGGCGTGATCGAGCTGCCGCCCGCCGGCACCCTCGCCGGACTGGTCAAGCGAGAACTCAAGGGCGAGGGCGCGCCCGAGATCGTCACCCTGAACACCCCCGCCGACCTGCCCGCCGCGCGGCGGCTGGTCGCCCGGCACGCCGGTCCCGCCCGCCCGTACGCGCCGTGGTTCCGGGTGGTCGTCTCCCCCGCCGCCGGCCGCCTCGCCCGGGCGGCCGAGGCGACGGTGGGCGCCGAGGTACGCGCCGGCCAGGTCCTCGGCCACGTCACCGGAGCGCAGGGGCCGGTCGAGGTGACCGCACACGACAACGGGCTGCTCACCGAGTGGCTCGCGCACCACGACGACCCGGTCGCCCCGGGCCAGCCCCTCGTCCGCATCGGAGGAACGCACTAAATGGCCGGCAGCCGGATCGTCGCGATGGGGCACTACCAGCCCTCCCGCGTCGTCACGAACGACGAGATCGCGCAGATGGTGGACACCAGCGACGAATGGATCCGGGACCGGGTCGGCATCGCCACCCGGCGGATCGCGGGCGACGAGACGGTCGCCGACATGGCCACCGCCGCCGCCGGCAAGGCGCTCGCCAACTCCGGCCTCACCGCCGCCGACATCGACATGGTCGTGGTGGCCACCTGCTCGTCGGTGGACCGCAGTCCCAACGTGGCCTGCCGGGTCGCGGCGAAGCTCGGCGTCACCGCGCCCGCCGCGTACGACCTCAACACCGCCTGCTCCGGCTTCGCGTACGGGCTGGGCACCGTGGACCACGCGATCCGGGCCGGCGCGGCGCGCAACGCGATCGTCGTCGGCGCCGAGAAGCTCTCCGACTTCACCGACTGGACCGACCGCTCGACCTGCATCATCTTCGCCGACGGCGCCGGGGCGGCCGTGGTGACCGCGACCGCCGACGACGAGCCGGCCGGGATCGGGCCGGTGGTCTGGGGCTCCGCGCCGGAGAAGAGCGACGCGGTACGCATCGAGGGCTGGCAGCCGTACATCGCGCAGGAGGGGCAGTCGGTGTTCCGCTGGGCCACCACCGCGCTGGCCCCGCTCGCGCTGCAGGCCTGCGAGCGGGCCGGCGTGGCCCCGTCGGAGCTCGCCGCGTTCGTGCCGCACCAGGCCAACGGCCGGATCATCGACGGCATCGCGAAGCGGCTGAACATTCCGGACGCGATCATCGCCAAGGACATCGTCGAGTCCGGCAACACGTCGGCGGCGAGCATCCCGCTGGCCCTGTCGAAGCTGGTCGAGCGGCGCGAGGTGCCCTCGGGCGCCCCGGTCCTGCTGTTCGGCTTCGGCGGCGGCCTGACCTACGCCGGTCAGGTCGTGCGCTGCCCCTGAGACCCCCTCGGGCGCGAACGCGCCGAGGCGCGTGACCGGCGACGCCGGTCACCGGTAACCCCCGATGAGAGGAACCAACCGTAATGACCCGTGACGAGATCACCGCCGGCCTCGCCGAGATCCTCGAAGAGGTTGCCGGGGTGAACCCGGACGACGTGGCCGAGGGGAAGTCCTTCACCGACGACCTCGACGTCGACTCGCTCTCCATGGTGGAGGTCGTGGTGGCGGCCGAGGAGAAGTTCGGCGTCAAGATCCCGGACAACGAGGTGCAGAACCTCAAGACGGTCGGTGACGCGGTCAGCTACATCGAGGCGCAGTCCTGATCATGAGTCGTCCCGACGTCGTCGTCACCGGGCTCGGCGCGACGACCCCGCTCGGCGGGGACGTCGCGTCGACCTGGGACGCCATGCTCGCCGGCCGCTCCGGGGTGAGTGCGCTCACCCAGGAGTGGGCGGCGGACCTGCCCGTCCGGATCGCCGCCCAGCTGGCGGTGGACCCGTCCGAGGTGCTGGACCGGGTGAAGCTGCGCCGGCTGGACCGCTCGGAGGCCATCGCCATCATCGCCGCCCGGCAGGCGTGGGCCGACGCCGGGCTGGCCGAGGCCGGGCCGGACCCGGAGCGCCTGGCGGTCAGCGTCGGCTCGGGCATCGGCGGCGCCACCACCCTGCTCGCCCAGGACGACATCCTGGAGAAGTCGGGCCCGCGGCGGGTCTCCCCGCACACCATCCCGATGCTGATGCCGAACGGTCCGGCCGCCTGGGTCGGGCTGGAGCTGGGCGCCAAGGCCGGCGTGCACACCGTGGCCAGCGCCTGCGCGACCGGCGCGGAGGCGATCGCGCTGGGTCTGGACATCATCCGCGCCGGCCGGGCCGACGTGGTGGTGGCCGGCGGCACCGAGGCGGTCATCCACCCGCTGCCGATCGCCGGCTTCAGCTCGATGCGGGCCATGTCGACCCGCAACGACGAGCCGGAGCGGGCCTCCCGGCCGTGGGACTCCGGTCGCGACGGCTTCGTCCTCGGTGAGGGCGCGGGCGTGGTGATCCTGGAGCGCGCCGACCACGCCGCCGCCCGGGGCGCCCGGGTGTACGCGCGCCTGGCCGGCGCGGGGATCACCTCGGACGCGTACGACATCGTGCAGCCGCACGCCGAGGGCGAGGGCGCGATCCGGGCCATCGCCCGGGCGGTCGCCGACGCGGACGTGGCCCGTACCGACATCGTGCACGTCAACGCACACGCCACCTCGACCCCGGTCGGGGACATGCTGGAGATCGGCGCGCTGCGCCAGGCGGTCGGCGACCACCCGGTGCTCACCGCCACCAAGTCGATGACCGGGCACCTGCTCGGCGCGGCCGGCGCGCTGGAGTCGATCGCCACCATCCTGGCCATCCGGGACGGCGTGATCCCGCCGACGATCAACCTGGACGACCCGGACGAGGGCCTCACCCTGGACGTCGCCGCGCACAAGGCGCGGCACATGGAGATCCCGGCGGCGCTGAACAACGCGTTCGGCTTCGGCGGACACAACGTGGCGCTGGTCTTCACCCGCCCCTGACGTAAGGAAGGGCCCCTTCTTAACAGCGACTGTTAAGAAGGGGCCCTTCCTCTACCGCAGGCGTTAAGAAGGGGCCCTTCCTTACACCTCAGCGGTTGCGGGGGTGTAGGCGGGCGGTGCGCTCGTTGCCCCGCCGGTAGTTGCCGGTCCACCGGGCCATGGCCAGCTGCGGATCGTCGTCGACCTCGGCCAGGAACTGCGCCGCCCGGCCGCCGCGAAGCGTGCTCGCGACCCGGCCGTGATGCGTGATCACCACCGTGCCGTCGGCGCGCTGGACGTACCGGAATCCCTGTGCTGCCTCTCCCATGGGCGCCACCCTGCCAGCCGGCCGCCCCGGGCCGCACCCGAGTTACCGGCGGCGGCGGTCAGGTGCGGCAGGTGGTGGCGGGCAGGCCGGAGACCGGCACCGGGGAGCGGCCGCCCGGGCGGGCCTTGCCGGCGAGCACCGCGGCGAGGCCGTTCATCGAGGCCCGGGTGGACGAGTAGGTCGCCATCAGCGTCGGGGACTTCGCCCCGGACAGCACGTACGGCGTGTCCATCGCCACCGTCACGGCTGCGTCGGCGCGCAGGTCCTTCGCGCCGTCGCCGTACCCGACCAGGTGCACCACCGTGCCGCCGGAGGGCACCACCTTGACGCCGGCCGCGGTGAGCGCCTCGGTCAGCAGCTTGCGGGTGCGCTCCCGGCCACCGGAGGAGGTCACGCTGACCGGTCCGGTCACCGCGCCGCCGCACTTGCCGCGCAGCACCGTCACCGCGGCGGTGGCCAGGTCGTCGGCGGCCTTGCGGTGGTCGGCGCCGTCGAGCGTGGACAGCGCGGGCGTGTCCCGCCCGGCCAGTCGGAACTTCATGGTGAGCACCCGGGTGACCGCCTCGACCAGGCGGGCGCGGGGCAGCGAGCCGTCCTTGAGCGCGGCGCGCAGCCCGTCGTACGCCTGGGTGACGTTCGGCGTCATCAGGATGAGGTCGTTGCCGGCGTTGAGCGCGCGCACGGCCGCCTCACCGGGTGACCACTTCTTGGCCGGGGCCATGTTCATCCCGTCGGTGATCACCACGCCCTGGAAGCCGAGCTGGCCGCGCAGCACGTCGGTGAGCAGCTTGCGGGAGAACGTGGCGGGGGTGCCCGGGTCGACCGCCTTGACGTCCAGGTGGGCCGACATCACCGCCATGGCCCCGGCGCCGATCCCGGCCCGGAACGGCGGGAACGCGATCCGGTCCAGATCGGCGCGGGACTGCTTGATCACGGGCAGCTCGGTGTGCGAGTCCTCGGCGCTCAGGCCGTGCCCGGGGAAGTGCTTGACCGCCGCGCCGACGCCCTCGGCCTGCAGGCCGCGTACCGCGCCGGCCACCTGGGGGGACGCGGTCGCCGGGTCCGCGCCGAAGGACCGGGAGCCGATCACCATGCTGCGGGTGACGAGCACGTCGGCGACCGGGGCGAAGTCGAGGTTGATGCCCATCGCGGCCAGCTCGGCCCCGGCGGCCCGCCAGGCGGCCTCGGTCAGCGCCGGGTTCCCGGCGGCGCCGGCCGCGAGCGGGCTGGGCAGCAGCGTCACGCCGTCGGTGATCCGGGTGACCACGCCGTACTCCTGGTCGGTGCCGATCAGGAACGGCGCGGCGCCGGCGGGCAGCTTGCCGGCGGCGGCGCGCAGCCCGTCGGTGAGCGCCCGGACCTGCTTCGGGTTGTCGACGTTCGTGGTGGCCTGGTTGCCGGAGGTGGGGTCGTCGGCGCTGAAGCCGACCAGGATGACGCCGCCGAGCCGGTACTTCGCCACCATCTCGGCGGGGGTGTCGACGCCGGCCAGCGCGCGGTTGCCGGCCGCCGAGCCGGCCGAGACCTCGGTGGCCGAGCTGCCGTAGGCGTACGGCATCAGCACCTGCCCGACCAGGTCCTCGTCGCTCAGCGTGCCGACCAGCGCGGCGGCGCGGGCGGCCGGGTCAGCGGCCGGGGACTCGCTCGGCGCGGGCGCGGCCGACGACGGCGCCGGACTCGTCGGGGTGGGACGGGGCCGGTCCGGCCCGTCCGAGCACCCGGAGACGAGCAGCGCGGTCAGTGCGGCGAGCGCGACGGCGGAGCGCCGCGGGGAAATCGACACGCGGCCCACCGTATCGGGGCAACTCGGCCGCCGTCACCCGACCCGGGTGAGCAGCGTCACCGGGGCGCCGTCGCCGGCGTAACGGTAGGGCTCCAGTTCGGCGTCCCAGGCGGTGCCCAGGGCCTTGTCCAGCGCGTGGGCGAGCGCCTCCGGGCTGCGCGCGGCGGCCATCAGGCTGCGCAGCCGGTCCTCGCCGAGCTGGATGTCACCGGCCGCGCCGACGGCGGCCCGGAACAGGCCCCGGCCCGGTACGTACATGAAACGCTCGCCGTCGACGCCGGGACTGGGTTCCTCGGTGACCTCGAAACGGATCATGGGCCACTGCCGGAGGGCAGCGGCCAGCTCCGCGCCGGTCCCCGGGCTGCCGGTCCAGCCGCACTCGGCGCGACGAGCGCCCGGATCGGCGGGCTGCGCCGTCCAGTGCAGGTTGACCGGCGCGGCGAGGACGCGCGCGATCGCCCACTCGACGTGCGAGCACACGGCGAGCGGGGTCGAGTGGACGTATACGACGCCACGCGTTGGCACGGTGACCTCCCGGTGAGCCGAGGTGCGTCTTCCCCTACGACCTCGTCCTACCGAGTGGTACCTGGACACACATGATGACCCGTGTGACTGGTGGTGCGCCAGCGAATCGGAAAATTCGCCGGTCCCAGCCGGCGGGAAATACCCGGGAGGTGGAGCCGGTTGTGCCCTCTGACGCCGCGACGACCAGCCAGGTGTCGCGGTCGTGTACAGTTCTCTGGGCGGTTCTGTGTGCCGCCGTACATCTTCGCGGGCAGGCGCTCAACCCGGGCGTCACTCGCACAGCCCCCGGACGGCTTTCCGTCCCCACCGTACGTCTGCAAGGAGTACCTCCGTGGCGAGCAACACCTCTAAGACCGCGCGCGCGTCAGTCCGGGCCGGCCAGGCTGGCCAGGGTGGCGCCCTCAGCGTGCTGGGCGAGTTCAAGTACCTGATCCCGCTCAACGGCGGCAAGCACGCCTACGTGCGCAACCTGACCAACGGCAAGACCGCGCACCTGCGCACCGACTCCGAGGCCTTCGTCGAGGAGATCCGGGTGCTGGCCGCCGCCGGCCACGCCGCCAAGATCCGGGCTGAGATCAACGGCCTCGCCGCCGCCCACCCGGACCACGGCTGGGAGGCCACCGAGAAGCGCCTGGTCGAGGCCGGCGTCTTCGAGGGCTGAGCACCCTTCACCCGCACCACCGCGACCGCCCGCCGGGATCACCCGGCGGGCGGTTTCGCGTCTGCTCCTGCGGCAGCAGCGTCACCTCACCGGTGGCGGATCGCCGGTGGATGCGCGTCCGGCTCGTCCATAGGCCGGACGCGAATCTTCTCCCCGCCCCGGTTGCCGTGGTGTCATGACGGGTAACGCCGGTGTCACCGCCGGGACACCCGGTGGACGCAAACCGGACGGGCTCGGGGGTGGCGACATGGAACTGCGGCTTCCGGACGGCGTACGCCTGCACGTGACGGTCACCGGGCCGGTCGACGCCGAGGTCACCGTGCTGATGCTGCACGGCTGGACGCTCGACGGCCGCAGCTGGCACCGGCAGGTCGCCGAGCTGCGGGAACGGTTCGGCGACCGGGTCCGCCTGGTCACCTACGACGCGCGCGGCCACGGCCGGTCGAGCTGCCTGGCGCTGCGCGACGCCACGCTCGCCCAGCTCGGCGACGACCTCGCCACCGTGGTCGACGAGATCGCCCCGTCCGGGCCGATCGTGCTGGTCGGGCACTCGATGGGCGGAATGACGGTGATGGAGTACGCCCACCGCCACGCCGACCGGTTCGCGGCGCGTACCGCCGGGCTGGTCTTCGTCTCGACCACTGCCGAGGGGCACACGCACACCGTCTACGGCCTGTCCCCCCGCATCACGAGGTTGATCCGGCTCGCCGAGACCACCGGCGCCGGGGTGCTGGCCCGGTGCGGCGGCTGGCGGCCACCGCACGCGCTGCTGCGCGCGCTGCGCCCGAGCATCCGCTGGATGCTGTTCGGCGACCGCTGCGACCCGGCGGACATCCGGCTGGTCACCTCGGCGGTGGCCCGGGCCACGCTGCGCTCGATCGGCGGGTTCCGCGCCTCGATCGGGGCGCAGCACCGGCTGGAGACGCTCGCCGCGCTGGGCGGGCTGCCGGCCGCCGCGCTGGTCGGGGACCGGGACCGGCTCACCCCGCCGCCGTGCGCCGAGTCGATCGCGGCGGCGCTGCCCACCACGGAGCTGACCGTCTGCCCGGGCGCCGGTCACATGCTGATGATGGAGCGCCCGGACCAGGTGAACGACGCCGTGGCCGGGGTGCTGGACCGGGTGCTGACCGGCCGTCCGGCGGCCCGCCTCTGAGCGTCTCCCGCTCCGGAACGGCACTGACGTACGCCACGCGGACGGCATGCCCCGGCGCTGCGGTTGCCGAGGGCCCGTACCCTCATTCAGCCCGTCGTGCCGTCCGACCACAGGAGCATCCGCGTTGACCGACCAGACCACGCTGGACCGGGAGATCGCCGCCGAGCAGCGCCACCTCGACCGGGTGTACGCCCGGCTGGCCGAACTGCGCCGGTCGGCGGCCGACGCCGAGCGGGAGGGCTACCGGCTGGCCCGGGTCGGCAACTTCGGCGCGCTGGTCGAGCGGGACGCGATGGTCTTCCACGCCGCCCAGCGCCGGCACGTGCTGGACGCCGAGCACGAGGGGCTGGTGTTCGGGCGGCTGGACCTGCGTACCGGGCAGGTGCTGCACGTCGGCCGCCTGGGCGTGCGGGGCGTGGACGCGGAGACGCTGGTGGTGGACTGGCGGGCGCCCGCCGCCGCCGCGTTCTACCAGGCCACGCCCGCCGAGCCGCGCGGCGTGGTACGCCGGCGCACGATCCAGTCGGCCTCGGAGAAGGTCACCCGGATCGAGGACGACCTGCTGGACCCGGAGGCCGCGCCGCCGGACATGGCGGTGGTCGGTGACGGGGCGCTGCTGGCCACGTTGTCCCGGGCCACCGGCCGGGGCATGCGCGACATCGTCGCCACCATCCAGCGCGAGCAGGACGAGGCGATCCGCTCCCCCGGCAACGGCGTCACGATCGTCTCCGGCGGCCCGGGGACCGGCAAGACGGCGGTGGCGCTGCACCGGGCCGCGTACCTGCTCTACTCCGACCGGGCCCGGTACGCCGGCGGCGGCATCCTGGTGGTCGGCCCGTCCGGCGTGTTCGTCGAGTACATCGCCTCGGTGCTGCCCTCACTGGGCGAGGAGACCGCCACGCTGCACTCGCTCGGCTCGCTCTTCCCCGGCCTGTCCGCGTCGCGGACCGACCCGCCGGACGTGGCGGCGGTGAAGGGCTCGCTGCGGATGCGCCGGGTGCTGGAACGCGCGGTCCGCGACGCGGTGCCGGACTACCCCGCCGAACTGCGCCTGCTGTACCGGGGTGAGCTGCTGCGCCTGGAGCGCCCCGCGCTGGACGCGATCCGGGACCGGACGCTGGCCCGGGGCGCGCGCCGCAACGAGGTACGCCGGGCGGCGTTCGACGCGGTGCTCGCCGCGCTCTACGCGCAGGCCCGCACGCTGCGGGTGGGACGGCTGCCGGAGCAGCCCGCGTTCGAGGACGAGATCATCGAGCGGCCGGAGTTCCGCGAGTTCCTCAAGGCGTGGTGGCCCCGGCTGCACCCCCGGCACGTGCTGGACTGGCTGGCCCGCCCGGACCGGCTGCGCCGCTACGCCGGGGGGATCCTCTCCTCGGCCGAGATCCGGTTGCTCGGGCAGGCGTACCGCACGCTCGCGACCGACGGGCTGACGGTGGCGGACATCGCGCTGCTGGACGAGCTGGACGCGCTGCTGGGCAAGCCGGTGCAGCGGGCCCGGCCCAAGCGCGACCCGTACCAGCTCGCCGGTGGCGTGCGCGAGCTGAGCACGTACGCCGATCGGCAGCGCGCCGCCCGCGCGGCGGCGCGGGAGCGTCCGGCCGACTACCGCGACTACGCGCACGTGGTGGTGGACGAGTCGCAGGACGTCTCGCCGATGCAGTGGCGGATGATCGGCCGGCGCGGGCGGCTGGCGTCCTGGACGGTGGTCGGTGACCCGGCGCAGACGGCCTGGACCGGCGACCCGCAGGAGCTGGACCGGGCCCGGGACCAGGCGCTGGGCCGGCGCAAGCGGCACCGCTACGAGCTGACCACCAACTACCGCAACTCGGCGGAGATCTTCGCGGTGGCGGCGGCGGAGATCCGCCGGCTCTACCCGGATCTGCCGCTGCCCGACGCGGTCCGGTCCACCGGCGTTCCGCCGGTCGAGCGCACGGTGCCCGCCGCCGAGCTGCCGGCGGCCACCGTCGAGGCGGCCGAGGCGCTGCTCGGCCAGGTGGAGGGCACCGTCGGCGTGATCACGCCGGTGCCGCGCCGGGACGAGGTGGCCGGCTGGCTGGGCGCGCTCGGCGCGGGCCGGCTCCAGGTGGTGACCAGCCTCCAGGCCAAGGGCATGGAGTACGACGGCGTGGTGCTGGTGGCGCCGAGCGAGATCCGGGCCGATCCCGGCTCGGGCGTGCGCACGCTCTACGTGGCGCTGTCCCGGGCGACCCAGCGCCTCACCACGCTCGACCCGGTGGGGTGAGGGGCCACGCCCGCGCCACCCACAGTTCACTTGCATACATAGCGATGTGAGCATACATTGGGCCCGGCCGGTACGCGGCAGGGAGGGTGTTGGCGTGGGCGCAGGTCATGACCACAGCAGCGCGGTGGCCAACGCGGCACACCGCCACGCAGGCCGGCTCTGGGCCGCGTTCGCGCTGCTCGCCGTCCTGATGGTGGTCGAGGCGGTGGCCGCCTTCACCACCGGCTCGCTCGCCCTGCTCTCCGACGCCGGGCACATGTTCACCGACGTGCTCGGCATCGGCATGGCCCTCGCGGCGATCACCGCCACCCGGCGCGCCGGCACCGACCCGCAGCGCACGTTCGGCCTCTACCGGCTGGAGGTGCTCGCCGCCCTCGCCAACGCCGTGCTGCTCGGCGCCGTCGCGGTCTACGTCCTGATCGAGGCGGTACGCCGCTTCGGCGAGCCGCCGGAGGTGCTGGCCGGCCCGATGCTCGTGGTGGCGGTGCTCGGCCTGCTCGCCAACATCGTCGCCTTCGCGCTGCTGCGCGCCGGGGCGAAGGAGAGCATCAACCTGCGCGGCGCGTACCTGGAGGTGCTCGGCGACCTGCTCGGCTCGCTCGGCGTGATCGCCGCGGCGCTGGTCATCGCGGTGACCGACTGGTGGTGGGCGGACCCACTGGTCGCCGTCGGGATCGGCCTGTTCATCCTGCCGCGCACCTGGCGGCTCGGCCGGGCCGCGGTGCGCATCCTGGTGCAGGCGGCGCCGGAGCACCTCCAGGTGACCGCCGTGCACGACCGGCTGGCCGCGGTCCCCGGCGTGGCCGAGGTGCACGACCTGCACGTCTGGACGCTCACCTCGGGCATGGAGGTGGCCTCGGCGCACCTGACCACCGACCCGGGCGTGGACCCGGCCGGGGTGCTGGCCGCCGCGCGGACGGCGCTGCACGAGGACTTCTCCATCGATCACGCCACGTTGCAGGTCGAACCCGGAGCGTCAGCCGGAGTGTGCGGAAAGACCGAGTGGTGATTAGGGCAGACTTAAATCACCGTGACTGCTATACACTTATGTCGGTTTTGCCCCACCATGCGGCACTGCGCAACGGAGCCACGCCCGGGCCGCGCCGGTAGGCTCGGTCGCGGCCGCAGCCACCGGCGTCACCGGCGCAGGTGGGGTGGCCGTCGCCTAATCGCCCGAAGGGGCGAGCCGGGGAACCACGTACGTGGGGTGCATCCGCGTCAGCGGTAGGGATCTTCCGTCCCGAACCCGTCAGCTAACCCGGTCGGCGGTTGACGGAAGGACATGTGAATGCCCCCAGTGGCACCTGTACGACGGACGGCCGCCCGGTTGGCGGCCCTGCTCGTCGCGACGCTGACTGTCGGCGTCGCGACCGTTCCGGCCTCCCCCGCCTCGGCGGCGCCCCGGACCGCCCTGCTCGCCGCCGCGCCCGGCGACGACGAGGGCGGCACGCCGGAGCTGCGCGCCCAACTCGACGCGGCCAGCAAGGGCTGGCTGGAGGCGAAGGCCGCGCTGAACCGGTCGGTGGACCGCCAGAAGCAGCTCAACGACCAGCTCGCGAAGGTCGGCGCCGAGCTGGCCGTACGTGACGCCAAGGTCGGTGAGATCGCCGGGGTGGCGTACCGCGCGGGCCGCCTCGGCACCGCCGCGGCGCTGCTCGACAGCAGCAGCCCGGCGGGCTTCATGGACCGGGCCGCCACGCTGGAACAGGTCGCCGCGCACGAGGACCGCACGGTGCGCGAGCTGATCACCACCCGGGACGAGGCCACCCGCACCCGGGCCGCGCTCGACACCGAGATCCGCGAGCAACGCAAGCAGGTCGAGGTGATGGGCAAGCGCAAGGAGCAGGCCGAGCGCGCGCTCGAAGTGGCCAACGAACGTTCCGCCCGCAACAACAGCAGCGGCGGCGGCGGCAGCGTCCAGGGCACCTCAAGCAAGAACGCGAAGCCTGCGCCACGCAACTCGGACGGCTCGTGGCCGTCGGAGTCGTGCAGCGTCAACGACCCGACCCCGGCCAACGGCTGCATCACCCCGCGGACGCTGCACGCGCTGCAGCAGGCCAAGGCGGCCGGTTTCACCAGGTACGTCTCGTGCCACCGGCCCAGCGGCTCGGGTGAGCACCCGAAGGGGCGGGCCTGCGACTTCGCCGCCCAGAAGAACGGCTTCGGCGGCGTGGCCAGCGGCGGTGACCGGACGTACGGCAACAACCTGGCCGCGTACTTCGTGCGAAACGCCGACCCGCTCGCCGTGCTCTACGTGATCTGGTTCAAGCAGATCTGGCTGCCGAGCAGCGGGTGGAAGTCGTACAGCGGCGGCAACGGCGACCCGTCCAGCGACCACACCAACCACGTGCACCTGTCGGTGTACTAGCGCGCTCCCGGGGGGCCGGCCGGATCGGGCCGGCCCTCCAGCGTCGCGCCGAGACGGGCCGCCAGGCTCAGGTGAGCCGCCCGGGCCTGGCGGAACGCGTACCCGAACAGCGGCGCCGGCGCGGTGAGCGTGATCTCCACGTCGATGCGCACGGTGCCGTCGGGCTCGTCGCGTAGCCGGGTGTGGTTGCGCACCGTCGTCGCCGGCTGCTGCCGGGCGACAGTGACCACCTCGTCCTCGCTCGCGACCAGCACGTCCGCCTGGTACGTGACCGGGAAGTGCAGCGGGCCCAGTTGCAGCCGGTCGGTGATCGCGTAGCTGGCCAGCGCGCCCGGCCGGGCCGGCAGCTGCCGGACCCGGACGATCAGCGGATGCAGCTCGCCCTGGCGACTCAGGTCACCCAGCAGTGCCACCGCGTCGGCCCGGCTGCACCGGGCCTGCACGGTGTAGCTGAAGCTGTCGCTGCTCTGCAAGCGGGCCCCCTCGCCGTCGTACGTCGCGACGATCGTCCCGTACCGACGCCGGGCTGGCAACGGGTAGAAGGTCCCCTGGCCGCAGGGGGTGCGAACGGCGCTCAGGCGCCGGGCAGCACCTCGGGGGTGTCGTCGGCGAACCACGGCTCGGGAGCGCCGAAGAGGCCGAGCAGGCCGGTCACCCAGAGCTGCCGGTGCACGAACCGGCTCGGCTCGGTGACCACGAGCTTGACGCCGCTGACCTCGCAGGTCTGGAAGCCGGCCACCATGGCGCTGATGCCGACCGAGTCGATGAACGTGACGAGCCGCATGTTCAGCTCGATGCGCGAGGGACGGCCCTTCGCGAGCACCTCGGCGATCGCTTCCCGCACCTCGTACGCGGTGTCGACGTCGATCTCCCCACGGGGCGCGATCTGGACGACACCACCCGGCCGCACCGACTTCACGATCGACAGGCTCACGCGAGCACCTCCACTCGCCCTTGACGGGCGCCTCATCAGTACGCGGGCCGCGACCGAGAGTATTCCTCCAACGGCCCGGTCGCCACCCCCCGGGATGAGCAATTCGCGAACTGGGCACACCTGGGCGCTCCCAATCCGGACCTCCGGGTTCCAGTTTCCCCTTCGACGCGGGCCGCGGCCAGCCGTACGGCCGGTCGGACCCGTCGATCCGCCGACCAGGGTAGCGGGCGCGCGCACGTCCCGTCGGCACCGGTCCCGGCGCGTTCGGGTGGTTCGTCCCGTTCGCTGCTCACGAGCCGGGCACCACCGCGAGGGTTTGCCGCGTGCGCCGGTGGGGCACTGCCCCGAGACAGTGAACGCGCCGGATGGACACCGGAGTCCGAAGTGGCCGCCGGCCTTCGGCACCCGAGGAGGTAGAACGATGTTCGGATCCAACCTGCTGGACCGCCGGGGCAAGGCCGAGCGGGTCGCCGACCAGGCGTGGCAGCACCTGCTCTCCGCGGCCGGCTCCGCCGGTGACAGCGTGCGCGACGCCACCCGCAGCGCCCGCCGCAACTCCTCCGGCTTCGCCGACGACGCCACCGACCTGGTCGGCTCCGCCGCCGAGGAGGCGCGCCGGCGGGCCACGCTCGCCTTCGACGCGCTGGCCGGACGCCGGCCCGCCCTGCCCTGGACGCTGCTGATCGCGGCGGCGCTCGCGGGCGCGGCGATCGGCTGGGCCGCCGGCACCGCCGCGCGCGCCGCGGGCAGCCGCGACCGCGCCGCGGACGAGATCGAGTTCGTGGACGTGGACCGCCCGAACTCCCCGGCCGGCCTGGACGGCTGAACCCCACCCGACCGGCACGGTGGCCGCTCCCGGCACTCCCGGGGGCGGCCACCGTGCCGCGTGGTGCTCTCCCCCACCCGGACCGGGTGAGGGCCGGTCACCCGGGACACGCGCAGGATCGCGGGTGCGGGACCGCGTGCCCGCGCCGCCATCGACGGAGGGAGAGCCGGATGGCCACCGACACGATCACGCGCACCGACCGGGACATCCAGTCCGCGGTGCTCGACGAACTGACCTGGGAGCCCCGGGTCGGCCCGGACGAGATCGGCGTAACCGTCACCGAGGGCGTGGTGACGCTGACCGGCCGGGTGGACAGCTACGCCAAGAAGTGGGCTGCCGAGCGGGCCGCGCACCGGGCCGCCCGGGTCCGCGCGGTCGCCAACGACCTCGCCGTCCAGATCGCCACCGCGGCCGGCCGGGAGGACCCGGAGATCGCCGTCGCGGCCGTACGGGCGCTGGAATGGGACGCGTTCGTGCCGGTCGAGACGCTGCAGGTGACGGTCTCCGACGGCTGGGTCACGCTGCACGGCGACGTCGAGTGGGAGTACCAGCGGCGGGCCGCCGAACGGTCGGTCGCCCGGCTCACCGGCGTACGCGGGGTGAGCAACGGGATCGCCGTGCGCCCGGCGGTCCGCGCCGACGGCCACGACCTGGCCGAACGGATCGTGGACGCGCTCGCGCGCAACGCCGCCACCGAGGCCGAGAGCGTCGACGTCCGGGTGCACGGCGACACCGTCGTGCTGGGCGGGCAGGTCCACTCGCCCGGCGAGCGCGCGGAGATCGAGCGGGTGGTGTGGAACGCCCCCG
The DNA here is from genome assembly GCF_017872985.1 of Micromonospora sp. HB375. Classification (NCBI taxonomy): domain Bacteria; kingdom Bacillati; phylum Actinomycetota; class Actinomycetes; order Micromonosporales; family Micromonosporaceae; genus Micromonospora; species Micromonospora sp. HB375. The sequence goes on from NZ_JAGGJO010000001.1 coordinate 5,408,926, forward strand.
GCATCCGGGAGGTGCACAACCACCTGGTCGTGCGCTGAGCCGAACCACCCCGCCCGGGTGAGCCCGCCTCACCCGGGCGCCCGCCATGGTGGGAGGCATGAGTGATCCGAACGGGCTGATCACACCCGGGCGGGCCGCCCCCGGGTTCACGCTGCCGGCGGCGCCGGACGGGCGACAGGTGGGTCCCGGGCAGTTCCGGGGCCGTCCGGTGGTGCTGGCCTTCTATCCCGCCGACTGGTCACCGGTCTGCGGCGAGCAGATGGCCCTCTACCAGGCGGCCCTGCCCGAACTGGAGCGGTACGACGCGGTGCTGCTGGGCATCTCGGTGGACAGCGTCGACTCGCACCGGGCGTTCGCCGAGAGCCAGGGCATCCGGTTCCCGCTGCTCGCCGACTTCGAGCCCAAGGGCGAGGTGTCGCGCCGGTACGGCGCGTACGCGCCGCGTGGGCAGTCCGACCGGGCGCTCGTGGTGATCGACCCGGACGGCCGGGTGGCCTGGAGCCACCTGTCGCCGCCCGAGGTGAACCCGGGCGTGGACGGCATCCTCGACGCGCTGGAGCGGCTGGACGCGGAACGGCGGGTGAGCGCCCGATGACCACGCCACTTCAGGTCACCACCGCGCGGCTGCGGACCCCGGTGACCGAACACGACCACGTCCGCGGGCCGGCGGACGCGCCGGTCACGATCGTCGAGTACGGCGACTTCCAGTGCCGGTTCTGCGGCGCCGCGTACCCGAACCTGACCGAGGTGCTGCGCCAGCGGGCCGACGTGGTGCGGCTGGCGTACCGGCACTTCCCGATCGCCAACATCCACCCGTACGCGGAGAGCGCGGCGGAGACCGCCGAGGCGGCCGCCGCCCGGGGCCGGTTCTGGGAGATGTACGACTGGCTCTTCCAGCACCAGGACCAGCTCGACCCGGTGCACCTGTCGCTCGGCGTCGAGCAGATCGGACTGTCGCCGGACGAGATCGCCGCGGAGGTCGGCCGCCAGGAGTACGCCGACCGGGTGCGGCAGGACTTCGTCGGCGGCATCCGCAGCGGCGTCAACGGCACCCCGACGCTGTTCGTCAACGGCGTCCGCCACGACGGCGGCTACGACCTGGCCGAACTGCTGACAGCGGTGGACGCCGCCGCCGACGCCTGAGTCAGATCAACCGCAACTCGCGCGCCCGCCGGACGGCGTCCCGCCGGCGGGTCGCGTCGAGCTTGCGGTAGATGTTGCGCACGTGCGTCTTGACGGTGTTCACCGACAGCGACAGCTCGGCGGCGATCTCCACGTTGGACAGGATGCTCTGCAGGTACCGCAGGATGGTCAGCTCCCGCTCGGTGAGCGGCTCGTCCAGCCCGCGCGCCGCGCCGTCCGCCGGCCCGGTGACCGGCTGCGCGTCCGCGCCCCGGACCAGTTCGCTCACCGTGGCCCAGTACGCGGTTCCGGAGTCCAGGTGCGCGGCCAGCAGGTCCCGTACCCCCGGGTCGGTCCGGGTGAAGACGCGCCGGTAGCCGTCCGGCTCGGCGAGCGCCAGCACCTCCTCCAGCGCCCGCCCGGCCCGCCGGGCGTCCCCGGACCCCCCGGCCAGCACCGCGTCGAGCAGCCCGGCGCCCAGCCGCACCGGCAGCGGCCAGTCCGCCGCGCCGGGCCCGGCCCAGTCGGGCAGCGTCCGCTCGGCCGCGCGGGCGTCACCGGCGCGCAGCAGCAACCGGGCGGACGCCAGCGCCGGCGCCGGCCCGTCACCAGTGGCGTCGAGCAGCGCCCGGGCGCCGTCGGCGTCACCGGCCGCCGCGCGTACCTGCGCCTCCTCGGCGGCCAGCCACCCGCCCAGCTCCGCGCCGGGCGCGACCGCCCGCGCGCCGGCGAGTGTGCGCAGCGCGCCCGCCGGGTCGTCGCCGTCGGCCAGCAGCCCGGCCCGGCAGAGCGCGGCCAGCGCCGCTCCCCCCGGCTCCGCGGTGGCCGGACCGGCCAGCGCCAGGTGGGCCACGGCCTCCGCGGGCCGGTCCCGGTGCCAGGCCACGAGCGCCAGCGCCAGGTACGCGTAGCCGCAGTCCGCCCGCGCCGACCAGCCCTGGCAGGCCGGCATCGCCAGCGCCTCCCCGGCGAGTTCCTCGGCCGCCCGCAACGCGCCCCGGGCCGCCTCCAGCGCCGCCGACCGGCTGACGCAGAGCAGCTCGGTCCGCGGCCGCCCGGCCCGGCGCGCCGCCTCCCGCGCCTCGGCGAACCGGGTACGGGCTGCCGGCAGTTCCCCCTCGGCCAGCGCGACCAGCCCGTGCGCGGCGCCCGCCACCGCGCGTACATCGTCGCGCTCGGCCGACCCGGCACGCGGATCGGCCCCGGCGTCGGCAGCCGGGCCGGAAGCGGTGGCGAGCAGGCGGTCGGCGGCCTCGCGTACCCCCTGGTGGTTCCCGCCGAGCCGGGCCAGGCTCAGCTCCACGGCGGCGGCCAGCCGGCGGAACCGGTCGCGGCGCGGCGCGGGCAGGTCGTCGGCGTGGGCCAGCGCCCGCCGCAGCTGCCCGTCGGCGGCGGCCGGATCACCGGCGTACGCCCGCTCGGCGGCGGCGGCCAGCGCCAGCTCGGGATCCCGGCGGACCTGGTGCGCCGGCGGCTCCGGCGGGGCCGGCGCGGCGGTCGGCTCGTCCGGGGCCAGCTCGGGCCAGCGGCTGACCAGCAGCTCGGCGGCGGCGGTCCACTCACCGGCGGTCAGCGCGTGTCGCACCGCCTCGGCCGGCCGGTCATGGGCGGCGTACCAGTCCGCCGCCCGCCGGTGTAGCTCGCGCACCTCGTCGGCGGGCAGCCGGCCCAGTTCGTCCCGCAGCACGTCGGCCAGGAGCGGATGCGGCCGGTACCACTGCGGGTTGCCGCCGTCGTGGAGGAGGAAGCCGCCGTCCCGGGCCGCCTCGGCGAGCACCTGCCCGGCGTCGGCCCGCCCGGTCAGCGCGGCGGCGAGGTCGGCGCGGACCGCGACGGCCACCGCCACGCGGCGCAGGACGTCGCGGGTCGCCGGGCCCAGCGGGGCGAGCACCTCGTCCCGCAGGTACGCGGCGACGTCCGGCTGGTCACCGGCGAACCGGTCCACCGCGCGGGCCGGGTCGGTCCCGTCGGCCAGCGCGAGCGCGGCGAAGCGCAGCCCGGCGGGCCAGCCGGCGGTGCGCTCGGCCAGCCGGGGCACCGCCGGGGCGGGCACCGGCACGCCGTGCGCGACCAGCAGGTCGGCGACCTCGTCGGTGGTGAACGCCAGCTCGTCCGGGCCGATCAGCGTCAGTTCGCCGGCCAGCCGCCAGCGGTGCAGCGCCAGCGGCGGCTCGCGCCGCGCGCCGGCCACCAGCCGCAGCCGCCCGTCGGTGTGCTGAAGCAGGAACTCCAGCCCGGACAGCGCCGCCGGGTCGGTGACCCGGTGCAGGTCGTCGAGGACCAGCAGCACCGGCCGTTCCCGTCCGGCCAGCGCGGCGGCCAGCGACTCCAGTTGCTCCGGCCGGGGCGGGCCGTCCGGCACCGGTGGCGGTGGTCCCTCGTCCGGGTCGTCGACCGCGGCCGTCCGCAGGGCCGCCGCCAGGTAGCCCCAGAGCCGCCGTGCCGTGTCGCCCTCACCCACCGTCACCCAGGCCGGCGCCGGGCCGTCCCGCTCCGCCCGCGCCCAGGTGGACAACACGGCCGTCTTGCCCCAGCCGGCCGGCGCGAGCAGGAGCGTCACCGGACCGCTCGCGCCCCGCTCCACCCGCTCCACCAGCCGGGGCCGCAGCAGACCCGGCTCGGGTGGCGGCGGCGGCGTCAACCGGGACGCCAGCAGCGGCGGGCCGCCCGGCAGCGGACCACCGGCCAGGTCGGGCGAATCGATGCCGGCGGTACGCAGATCGGACGTACCGGTGATCTCGCTGGTGTCGTGTGGCGCGGCCACGAACCGGACCTGGTCGGCCTCCTCCGGCATGCATCCCTCCCCCTGTCGACGCGGGCAGCGGTTACCCGAACCGGGCCGGTTCACCCCTTCGGGGCGAACCCGGCTCACCCGCCCCTCGCCCACCCTGGAGGCACGCGGGCGGCCGGCCGGGCAGCGCCGGCCGCCCGAGGCCGGGACCTCGGGAGGTCAGGTGGCGCGGATCAGACGGCTGGCGGCGGGCGCGCTGGCGCTGGCGGCCGGCGGTGCGCGGAGGCTGGCCGATCGCCTGCCGCAGCGGGCCGCAACGGATCCACGGCCGGGGCGCTGGCAGAAGGTGACGGTGGCCGCCGAGCCCGAGCGGGTGCTCCCGGCCGGGCGGTGGCCCGAGCCGCTGCGCCGTCTCGACGGGGCGGTCGAGGTGTGGGCCCGCCCCGCGCCGGGCGGTCGCGGCACGGAGCTGGCGATCCGTCCGCTGGGCGGGGAGTGCACGTTGCCGGGGTTCGCCGCGCACCTGGTCGGTGACGACCCGGGCCGGTACCTGCGCCACGTGCTGCGGCAGACCAAGCAGCTCCTGGAGACCGGCGAGGTGCTGCGGGCGGACCGTTCGCCGCTGGAGCGGCCGGGACCGGTGCGATGAGGGCGCTGTGCTGGGCCGGGGCCGACGCGGTGGAGGTGCGCCGCGTCCCGGACCCGGAGCTGCGCAACGCCCAGGACATGATCGTGCGGGTGCGGCGCAGCATCACCTGCGGCGCGGACCTGCCGCTCCTGGACGGGCGGGTGCCCGAGGCGTCCGCCGGGGAGGTGCTCGGACGGGAGTTCCTCGGCGAGGTGGTCGAGGTCGGTACGGAGGTACGCCGGCACCGGGTCGCCGACCGGGTGGTGGTGGGCGCCGCGGTGGCCTGCGGGGCGTGCTGGTTCTGCCGGCAGGGGCTGCTCGCCTGCTGCGACAACGGCACGAGCGGCGTGACGGCCGAGCCGGAGTGGGGCCAGCCGTCAGCGGGCGGTTTCGGCCGGCCGGCCCGGCTGGGCGGGTTCGCCGGTGGCCACGCCGAGTTCGTCCGCGTGCCGTACGCGGACGTGGGCGCGTTCGCCGTACCGGAGTCGGTGAGCGACGACCGCGCGGTGTTCGCCGCCGACGCCGCGCCGGCCGGCTGGTACGGCGCGGAGCTGGGCGAGGTCGCCCCGGGCGACGTGGTGGCGGTGTGGGGCGCGGGCGCGGTCGGCCAGCTCACCGCCGGGGCGGCGGTGGCCCGGGGCGCGGACCGGGTGATCGTGGTCGACGACCGGGACGACCGGCTGAGCATGGTCGCCCGGCACGCCGGGGTGGAGGCGCTCAACCACAGGTACGTGGACGTGCTCGCCGAGCTGCGGGAGCGCAGCGGCGGCCGGGGCCCGGACGTCTGCGTCGACGCCTCCGGGGTGCCGGCCGAGCCGAACCGGTGGCCGCTGACCGAGGCGGACGGCGGGGCGGCGCTGCGCGAGGCGGTGCACGCGTGCCGCAAGGGCGGCGTCGTGGTGGTGCTCGACGCCCGGCCCGGTGTGGTGGACCGGTTCCCGCTCGGCGCGCTCGCGGACAAGGGCCTCGCCGTCCGCGCGGCCCGGCGGCGGGGCGCGACGGCGATCCCGGAGCTGCTGGCCCGGATGGCCCGCGACGAGCTGGTCACCGAGCATCTGGCCACGCACCGGATGCCGCTGGAGCGCGGCGCCGACGGGTACGCGTTGTTCCGCGACCGGGCCGACGGATGCGTCCGGGTGGTCTTCACGCCGTGAAGGTGAACGCCGTGGATGGCACACTCGGCGGATGCGCGCAGACCGTCGGTACGACCTCGTCCTGTTCGGCGCCACCGGCTTCACCGGCGGGCTGACCGCCGAGTACCTGGCCCGGCACGCGCCGGAGCGGCTGCGCTGGGCGCTGGCCGGGCGTAACCCGGACAAGCTGGCCGCGGTGCGGGAGCGGCTCGCCGCGATCGACCCGGCCCTGGCCGAGCTACCGCTGCTCACCGCCGACGTGACCGACCCGGCGTCGCTGCGCGCGGTGGCGGAGTGCGCCCGGGTGGTGGCCAGCACCGTCGGGCCGTACGTGCACCACGGCGAGCCGCTTGTGGCCGCGTGCGCCGCGGCCGGCACCGACTACCTCGACATCACCGGTGAGCCGGAGTTCGTGGACCGGATGTACGTGCGGCACCACGCCGAGGCGGTACGCACCGGGGCCCGCCTGGTGCACGCCTGCGGCTTCGACTCGATCCCGCACGACCTGGGCGTCTGGTACACGGTCAAGCAACTGCCCGCAGACGGGCCGATCGCCGTGGACGGGTACGTGCGGGCCGGTGGTCGATTCTCCGCCGGCACGTACCACTCGGCGCTCACCGCATTCTCCCGTACCGGTGAGACGAGCCGCGCGGCGCGGGCGCGGCGGGCGATGGAGCCGAAGCCCGACGGGCGCCGGGTCCGCGCGGTGCCGGGCAAGGTCGGCCGGGTACGCGAGTTCGGCCAGTGGGCGGTGCCCCTGCCCACCATCGACCCGCAGGTGGTCCGCCGGTCCGCGGCGGCCCGCCCGGAGTACGGCCCGGACTTCCGCTACCGGCACTTCGCCGCGCTGAAGCGGCTGCCCACGGTGCTCATGGCAGGTGTCGGGCTGGCCGGTGTGATGGGGCTGGTGAAGGTGGCGCCGACGCGGCGCTGGCTGCTCGGACGGCTCGCCTCCGGGCAGGGCCCGACCGCCGAGCAGCGGGCCAAGTCGTGGTTCCGGGTGCGGTTCGTGGGCACCGGTGGCGACCGCCGGGTGGTGACCGAGGTGGCCGGCGGCGACCCGGGCTACGACGAGACGGCCAAGATGCTCGCCGAGTCGGCGCTCTGCCTGGCCTTCGACGACCTGCCGGAGACCGCCGGGCAGGTCACGCCGGTCGCGGCGATGGGCGACGCGCTGCTGGACCGGCTGGTACGCGCGGGCATCACGTTCCGCACGCTGTCGGCGTGAGGTTGACCCTCGACCCGCTTGAGGTCACAGGATGACGGCCGTGGAGAGCGAGCTTCGCAGCATCGGCGAGCTGGCCCGGGCCAGTGGCCTGACGGTCAGCGCGCTGCGGTTCTACGACCGTTCCGGGGTGCTGGCCCCGGCCCGGGTGGACCCGGTGACCGGCTACCGCTGGTACACCGAGGAGCAGGTGGACCCGGCCCGGCTGGTGGCCGGGCTGCGCCGGGTGGGGATGCCGCTGGCCGGCATCGCCGAGGCGCTGCGGAACCGGCACCGGCCGGCCGAGGTGCACCGGCTGCTGGACGCGCACCTGCGCCGTCTGGAGGACGGCCTGGCCGACGCGCGTCGTGAGCTCTCCCGGATCCGTTGCCTGATCGACCCGGAGGAGCCCACAGTGACCACCCGCCTCGCGCTGGCCCGCACCGACCTGGCCGCCGCCGTGGACGCCGTACGCTTCGCCGTCGGCGCCGACCCCGAGCTGCCGGTCCTGTCCGGCGTGCTGCTGGAGGTCGCCCTCGACGGGGTGAACCTGATCGCCACCGACCGGCACCGGCTCGCCGTGGCCCGGGTCGCCGGCACCGTCGACGGCCCGCCGGTGAGCGTTCTGCTGCCGGTGGCCGCCGTCGACGAGTTGCGGGCGCTGCTGGACGCTGCCGGCTCGGTGTCGGGCCTCGACGGCTCGGACGTCGCCGAGGTCGTCGTCGCTCCCGGCCGGGTGACCGTCACGGTGGCGGGCCGGCCGCTGACCGCCGTACCGCTGCCGTACGACTTCCCGGACTACCGCCGGCTGCTGCGCGCGCAGCTCGGTGACGTACCCGCGTACCGGATCCCGGTCGACGGCGCGGCGCTGCGCGCGGCGCTCACCGCCGACGGCGTCCCGGTCTGCCACCGCGCGCACGAGGGCGTCGAGCACGAGGTGGTGGCGCTCGGCCTGGACGGCCGCGGCGAGCTGCGCCTTGTCGACCCGGCCGGCGCGGCCGGCGCTGACGCGCTTCGGGTTGGGCTCAACCGGGAGTACCTGCTGGACGCGCTGGGGTCCGGCGACGGCCAGCTCGTGCTGGAGCTGGACGGCCCGATCGCTCCACTCGCCGTGCGGCGGGCCGACGACGCGCACGCCTTCTCGGTCCTGATGCCGGTACGCCTCTGACGCTCAGCGCTCCCCGGCCTCCGCCACCCGGCCTCCGCCACCCGGGCTCCGCCAGGCCCCGGCGGAAGACGTCAGTGACTGTGCGTGATGCGAACGCTCCCCCGGGATGTTTGCCCCTCGCGGACTTTGCTCTGCAACCATCCGCGCGACGCTGACGCTGCGTCGAACGCCGCGTCGGTGGCTGCAGAGCAAAGTCGCCGAAGGGGCAAGCCCGCCCGAAGGCGGATCCGTCAGATTGACCAGGTCAGCACGCCGGCCAGCGGACGCGGGTCGGAGCGGGCACCAGCGCACCGTCACGGACTGTGAGTACACCCCTCCGACAGCACCACCGTCACGCGCCGTCACCGAAACGGGCCCTGCGGCGGCGGGCTGTGCGGGCCGGGCCGGGGCGACGGGGGCGCGACGGTAGCATCTGGAGGTCCCACCTGACTGCCTGGACGGAGGCGTACGAGCAGCATGCTCGACATGGAGTTGATCCGGAAGGATCGCGAGGCGGTGGCGACCGCGCTGGCGAAGCGTCTGGATCCTGCCGAGGTCACCCGGACGCTGGACGACATCCAGCGGCTCGACCAGGAACGACGCGCCCTGATCACGGAGATCGACGCCGAGCGGCAGCGCCGCAAGGCCGAGGCGCGGGCGTACGCGGAGGCGAAACGGTCCGGCGGCACGCCGCAGCCGGTCGCCCCGGAGGCCGAGCGCAAGCAGCTCGCGGAGCTGGAGTCCCAGCTCGACGAGGTGCAGTCCCGGCTCCGCGCGGTGATGAGCGAGCTGCCGAACCTGCCCGCCGACGACGTGGTCGCCGGGGGCAAGGAGGCCAACCGGGTGGTGCGGACGTTCGGCGAGGCGCCGGCCATCGAGAAGGTACGCGACCACGTGGAGCTGAGCCGCGCGCTCGGCCTGGTCGACCACGAGCGGGGCGTGAAGCTCGGCGGCTCGGGCTTCTGGATGTACACCGGTCTGGGCGCCCGGCTGGAGTGGGCGCTGGTGAACTGGCTGATCGAGCAGAACATCCAGGCCGGCTACGAGTTCCTGCTCCCGCCGCACCTGCTGCTGGACAGCGCCGGCTACGCGGCCGGGCAGTTCCCCAAGTTCCACGACGACGTCTACCACATCGACAAGCAGTCGTCCTCGCGCGGCCAGTTCCTGCTGCCCACGGCGGAGACGGCGATCCTCGGCGCGTACCAGGACGAGATCCTGGAGACGCCGAAGCTGCCGCTGAAGGCGTTCGCGTACACGCCCTGCTACCGGCGCGAGGCGGCCGGTTCGCACTCCGACGAGCGCGGCACGGTGCGCGGCCACCAGTTCAACAAGGTGGAGATCTTCCAGTTCACGCTGCCGGAGCAGGCGGGCGCGGCGCTGGAGGCGATGGTCGGGCACGTCGAGGGCCTGGTCGGCAAGCTGGGTCTGCACTTCCAGACCAGCCTGCTGGCCGCCGGTGACGCCAGCGCCTCGATGAAGAAGACGCTCGACGTCGAGGTGTGGATGCCGAGCACCGGCAAGTACAAGGAGGTGTCGTCGGTCTCCTGGGCCGGTGACTACCAGGCGCGCCGGGCGGCGATCCGCTACCGCGAGCCGGGCGCGAAGCAGACCCGTTTCGTGCACACGCTCAACGGCTCGGCGCTGGCCACCAGCCGCCTGTTCCCGGCCATCCTGGAGCAGCACCAGCAGCCCGACGGCTCGGTGGTGGTCCCGGAGGTCCTGCGCGACAAGCTCGGCACCGACCGCCTCAGCCCGCGCTGACCCGCTCCCCCGCCGCCGCCGTCCCCGCCCCTTCCCCGCGATCTTGCACTTCCGGCCCGCGAGAAGTCCGCTTCACCCCTTCCGCCCGGGCCCCAACCGCAAGATCGCGGGAAAGGGGGCGGCGGCGGGTGAGGAGCACGGCGGCCAGGAGCAGGGCCGCGAGGACGGCGGGGCCCAGAGTGTCGACGGCCTTCACCAGGGTCTGCTGGAGCTGGGCGGCGGCGCGGATCACCGGGTCGGTGAAGGCGTCGTACCGGCCCTGGGCGAGGCGCACCTCGTACCAGCCGTACCAGCCGACGTAGCCGCCCGCGACCACGAGCACCAGGCCGCTCAGACGCGGCGCCCAGGCGCCCGCGCCGCGTAGTCGCGCCACGACCCGGCCGCGCAGCAGCGCCACGGCGAGCGCGGCCACCCCGACCACGAGCGCCATGCCCACCGCGTACGCGCCGAACAGCGCCAGCCCGCGCAGCGGCGACCCGGCCCGCATGCTGGTCACCACGATCGCCAGGAACGGCGCTATCGCGCAGCTCAGCGACGTGAGCGCGTACGCCGCGCCGAACAGCACCATGGACGGCCAGGTGCGGGTGAGCCGGGGCGCGACGCGCAGCGGGCCCGGGGCGGGCAGCCGCTTGCCGGCGAGCAGCCAGCACCCGGCCAGCGCCAGCAGCACGCCGAGCGTCACCGTCAGCCACGGCAGCCGAGGGCGCAACCAGTCGGCGGCCGGTGCCACGGCCAGCCCGAACGCGCCGAACACCAGCACGTACCCGAGGGTGAGCGCGGCCGTCGCGGTGAGCGCGCGGCCGACCGCGCCGCGCCCGCCGTCGGGCCCGGCGACGAGCAGTGACAGGTACGCGGGCAGCATCGCGAAGCCGCACGGGTTGACCGCGCCGAGCATGCCGGCGGTCAGGGCGAGCAGCAGCGCGCCGGTCATCCCCGGGCCAGCGTCTCGACCTGCCGGGTGAGCGCCTCACCGTCCAGGAATCCCTGGTGGACGACCCGGCCGGTCCGGTCCAGGACGACGAACGTGCTCTGCTCGGTCACCTTGAAACGGCGCCACAGCGCGCCGTTGCGGTCGTCGATCTGGGTCGTGCCGCCCAGGTCGAACTCGGTGACGAAGTCCTTCATCGCCTTCTGCTCGCCGAGCCCGGCGACGCCGACGATCGGGACCGTGTCCCGGTAGGCGGGGGCGATCTCGGCGACCGTCCACGCCTGGCTGGCGCAGGTGGCGCACCAGGGCGCCCAGAACCAGAGCAGCACCGGCCGCCCGGCCAGGTCGGCGGCGGAGAACGCCGTACCGTCGAGGGTCTTGCCGGTGAACGTCAGCGTGGCCGGCACCGCGGCCGGTGGCGCGGACGTCGGCCCGCCCGGCGTCGCGGCGGGGGACGCGACGTCCGGGGGCGCGGCGGCGGGGGCCGCGGGTGGCACCGCCCCGGCCTCGGGTCCGGCCGCGCAGCCGGTGGCGAGCGTGGCTGCGAGTACGACGGCGGCGGTCACACGAACGGCGGTACGCATCGGCGGCTCCTGGGTTCTACTCGGCCCGGACCAGGCGAAGCGCGAGTTCGGGACAGACCTTTACCGCCTTGAGCGCGCCTTCGCGCAGCCACGTCGGCACCGGGGTGGGCGGGAACGCCGGGTAGCCGTTGCCGTCGAGCCGGATGAAGTCCGGCACCACGTGCGCGCAGAGCCCGTGGCCGTCGCAGCGGGACCAGTCGAGCGTGAGCTTCTGCGGGTTGGCGTCGGGCGCGCCGGGCAGGCCCATCATGCCCTTGACCCGCTTGCCGCAGCCCTCGCCGGTGGCGTGCAGCCGCAGGTCGTCGGCGAACACCTCCATGGCGGACAGCGCGAACCGGGCGGTGCCGTCCGGGTGGCTGCACGCGCCGCGTCCCTTGACGTCCCCGGCCGCGGCGCGGACCAGCTCGACCGGGGCGCTGCCGGAGACCGCGAGGTCGACCGAGCGGGCCAGGTCGGGCAGGCCCATCTTGCACGGGCCGCACTGCCCGGCGGACTCACCGGCCAGGTACCGCACGACCTGGGCGGCCTCGCCGAGCGGGCAGGTGTCGGCGCCGAGCGGCACGATGATGCCGGCGCCGAGCGTGCCGCCGACGGCGGTGAGCCCCTTGCGGGACACCTCGGCCCGGTCCGCCGCCGCCGCGGTGATCCACTTGCCGTGGTAGCCGCCCATCAGGATGCCGGGGCCGGGCGGCACCTCGCACAGGTCGAGGATCTCGCGCAGCGGGGTGCCCGCGGCGCACTCCACCACGGCGGGCCGCTTCGCCGACCCGGTGACGGTGAGCAGCACGGTGCCGGGCTCGTCGTCGGTGCCGAGCGCGGCGTACTCGTACGGGCCGATCCGGGCGGCGACGGCGAGCTGGGAGTACGTCTCGGCGTTCGACAGCAGGGTGGGCAGCCCGCCGACGCCGGAGTCGCTGGAGCGCTTCTTGGTGCCGGGCGGGATGTGCGGCAGGCCGTTGATGCCGTTGACGAGCGCGCCGCCCTCGCCGGAGATGAACCGGTGCGGCACCGTGACGATCGTGGTGGGCACCGGCATCCGGCGTTCCTTCAGCGCCTCGGCCAGCGAGGGCCGGCCCACGTCGTCGTCGGCGACGCCGATGACGATCTCCTCCGCGTCCAGCGCGAACGCGGCCAGCGCGGCGCCGTCCAGGATCAGGTGCGGGGCGCGGGTGAGCAGCACCTTGTCCTTCCAGCTCGCCGGTTCCCCCTCGGTGGCGTTGACGACGACCACGGCGGAGAGGTCCTGCCGCTCGCAGGACTCCAGCACCGCGCGCAGCTTGCGGGCGAACGGGAAGCCCGCGCCGCCCTTGCCCTTGAGGTCGATGGCTTCGGCGAGCCGCAGCAGCGCCGCCGGTTCCATCGGGCCGATCGGGCCGTGCACCTCCTCGTGGGCGAGCAGGTCGAGCCGGCCGAACTCGGCGAACCCGGCGGTCAGGCGGGGCTCGCCGACGCAGGCGACCGGTGGGACCGTGGTCTGCCGCGTCACCGGGCCTCACCCCGCAGCCCGGCCCAGTACGCCCCGTCGACCGCGTCCGCGTCGGCCCGCTTGCGCCGGCCGGACCGGCTGTCCTTGCCGGCCCGCATGGCGCGACGGGAGGCGAGGTCGACGAGCGTCGGGGTGTCGTCCACGAACGCCTCGTCGGCGTCGTAGCGGGCCGGCGGGCGCCAGTAGTCCGGCTCCTCCGGCACGTCCTCCTCGTCCCGGTAGCGCCGGCCGGATCCGCTGAGCGGCTGCGCCGACATCGGGCTGCCGGAGATCGGCCCGGCCGAGATCGGCTCACCGGAGACCGGGCGGGTCTCCCAGCGGCGCGGGCTGTCCCACGGCTCCTCCGGCTCGCTGCCGGCACGCGGCGGCGCGGAGTAGCGGGCCACCTCGGCCGGGGTGGCGTACCGGCTGCTGTCCGGCGGGGCGGAGTGGCGGCCACCGGTGTCCGGGGGCGCGGAGTGGCGGCCACCGCTCTCCGGCGGGGCCGAGTAGCGGGCGGCGACGTCCTCGTCGGCCCGGGAGCGGCGACCGACCCGTTCCTCGTCGGTCCGGGACCGGCGGCTCACCCGCTCCTCGTCGGTGCGGGACCGGCGGCCCGCCGGCTCCTCCTCGGACCGGCGACGACGGCGGGAGCGTTCACTGTCGGACCGGCGTGCCGGCACCAGTTCCTCGTCCCGGTCGAAGAGGACCGGCTCGCGCTCCTCCTCGCGTACCCGGGTGGCGACCCGCTCCTCGTCGCGGCGGCGGGCGGCCGCACGGACCGGTTCGCGCAGCGAGCCGGGTTCCGGCACCACGGGTACGGCGAACCGCTCGGGGTCGCGCCGCCGGGCGGTGCCGGCCGGCGCGGTCCAGGTGGCGGTGGCCTCGGCCCAGCGCCCCCGGCCGGTGCCGCTGTCCTCCTTGGCGCTGTCCTTCTTGCGGGTGAGCACGGCGAACACGCCGGTCCGCTCCTCGGCCTTGCCGGCCATGGCCTTGTTGAGCGCGGCGGCCTGGTGCTGTTCCCGGCTGCGCTTGCCCAGGTGGACGGAGAGCCGCACCATCAGCGCCAGCACCACGGCCAGCACGCAGGCGAGGTAGCTGAGCAGCACCCAGGTCGCCGCGGGCCGGCCGGCGTTGAGGCCGTGCACCAGCGCGAACGGCCAGGACACGTAGGCCATCGAGTGCAGCGCCCGCCAGAACCACTTGGGACCGACGCCGGCGAACCGGACCCGGACGATTCCGGTCCAGAGCACGCCCACCATCAGCAGCGCGGCGACGGTGCCCAGTCCGACGTAGAGGCCGGCGCCGCCGATGAACGGCACCACCGCGTCGGTGGGGCCGGCCCGGCCGATGGCCACCTTGGTGATGACGTGGAAGACCAGTCCGGCCACGCCGAGCACGCCGGTGGCGCGGTGCGCGGACTGGAGCAGCACGCGGTGCCGGATGAGCAGCACGAGGCGGTCGGTGGCGAGCAGGCCCAGCATGACGGTGATGCTGAGCGCGACCAGGGCGACCACCCCGGCGAAGAACTCGGTGAAGAAGAATCCGTACGAGTACATGAGCCCGCCGGCGCCGGCCAGCTCCACTCCGGCCCACGCGAGGCCGAGTGCGGAAGCGGTCAGCGCCGCGATCGCGGACTTCGACATGGTCCGGGCACCACGGCTGCTGGTGGTGGTCCGGACGGTCGTCGTCTTCTCGTTCTGCTGTGCCCGGGCCATCTGCTCCTCGATCGTCTCGCGGCGGCGCCCCCACCGGCCGACCCTGCTCCCCACTCAGGTACGGAGCGACGGCGCGGACGGATCACCTCCGGTGGCGAATTTCTCGGCCGGTTTTTCGAACCGTCCGGTCCGGACGCGCGTGTAGCGCCTGACGCAACGACGAATGCCCATACGTTGACAGTCCTTGCAACATTCTCGTAACCTTGCCGCAAAATTTCAGCGCGGGCTGCAAGAAGCCAGCACTGAGACAGGCTCCACTCCCCCGCATCCCCCGCACCCCCGCAGGAGTCCTGATGCATCGACGCCGATTCCGCGCCGCGGCGCTCGCCCTGGGCCTGGCCGCCAGCCTGCTCGTCCCGATCACGGCGGCGGCTCCCCCGGCCACCGCCGCCACCCCGGGCGCCAAGAAGGTCATCGTCCAGCTCTTCGAGTGGAACTGGACGTCGGTGGCCGCCGAGTGCACCAGCACGCTGGGCCCGAAGGGCTACGGCTACGTGCAGGTGTCCCCGCCCCAGGAGCACGTCAACAGCAGCCCGTGGTGGGTGTCGTACCAGCCGGTCAGCTACCAGATCGAGTCCCGCAAGGGCACCCGCGCGCAGTTCCAGTCCATGGTGAACACGTGCCACGCGGCGGGCGTGAAGGTGATCGTCGACGCCGTGGTCAACCACATGTCCGGGCAGGAGAACGGCGGCACCGGCTGGGCCGGCTCGTCGTACGGCCACTACAACTATCCCGGCATCTACTCGGCGCAGGACTTCCACTACTGCGGGCGCAACGGCAACAACGACATCGCCAACTACAACGACCGGTACGAGGTGCAGAACTGCGAGCTGGTCAACCTCGCCGACCTCAAGACCGAGTCGGAGTACGTGCGCGGCCGGCTCGCCGCGTACCTCAACGACCTGCTCTCCCTCGGCGTCGACGGGTTCCGCCTGGACGGCAGCAAGCACATGCCGGCCGCCGACATCGCCGCGATCAAGGCCAAGCTGAACCGCAGCGCGTACCTGGTGCAGGAGGTCATCTACGGCGCGGGCGAGCCGATCCAGCCGACCGAGTACACCGGCAACGGTGACGTGCACGAGTTCCGGTACGGCAAGGACCTGGCCCGGATGTTCAACAACGAGCGGCTGGCGTACCTGAAGAACTTCGGTGAGTCCTGGGGCTACCTGTCGAGCGCGAAGGCGGTGGTCTTCACCGACAACCACGACACCCAGCGCGAGGGCGGCGTGCTCACCTACCGCGACCGCGGCACGTACGCGCTGGCCAACGCGTTCATGCTGGCCTGGCCGTACGGCACCCCGGCGGTGATGTCGAGCTTCACCTACAGCGGCCGGGACCAGGGCCCGCCCGCCGACGGCAGCAACCGGATCACCAACGTCACCTGCTACTCGGGCTGGGAGTGCGAGCACCGCTGGCCGGTCATCGCCAACATGGTCGGCTTCCGCAACGCCACCGAGGGCGCCGGGGTCTCCAACTGGTACGACAACGGCTACCAGCACATCGCGTTCAGCCGTACCGGCAAGGGCTACCTGACGATCAACGACGAGGGCAGCGCGGTGAACGGCCGCTCGTACTACACCGGGTTGCCGGCCGGCCGCTACTGCGACGTCGTCCACGGCACGTTCAGCAACGGCTCGTGCAGCGGTCCGGTGATCACGGTGGACTCGTCCGGCTGGTTCGCCGCGAACGTCCCCGCGCACGACGCGATCGCCATCCACATCGGCGCGAAGCTCAGCTGAGCCACCCCGGGCCGCGAAGCCCCCGTACCCGTAGTACCGGGTACGGGGGCTTCCGGTCGGTTACAGTCAGTTTCGTGCTGTTCGACCGGTTTGCCGCGCGCCGACCTCCCGGTTGGCTGATCGCCGCGCTCGCCGTACCGCTGCTGCTCGTCACCGCGCTGCTGGTCGGCCGCGCGCTCACCGTCACGCCCGCACGGCCGTCAACGCCGGTCGTCGCCGCGCCCACGAGCACGACCGCCGCGCCGAGCCCGTCGCCGTACGAGTCGGTGCCGCCCGCCGCGCGCCCGCCGGACGACCTGCCGGTGATCACCTACGACCCGGCGCCGCGCGGCTTCCCGCCCGACCCGGACCCGGCCGACACCCGCCAGCTCGGCGAAGGGCTGCGCCCGAACCGCAACGTGGCCGCGTACGACGCGCCGGGCGGCCGTCCGCTGGCCTTCCTCGCGCCGACCATCAACGGCGTACGGCTCACCGTGCCGATCGTCGAACGCCGCTCCGGCTGGACCGCCGTGCTGCTCCCGTCGGCCAACCGCACCATCGCCTGGCTGCCCTCGGGCGGCTGGACCACGGTGGCGCTGCGCGACCAGATCGTGGTGGAACGGCGCACCCACCGCCTCACCTGGAGCCGGGACGGGCGCGCGATGCGCACCTGGCCGGTCAGCCTCGGCATGTCCGGGCAGCTCACGCCACTGGGCCGCACGTTCGTGCTGGGCCGCACCCCGCCTCCGGAGGCCGTCTACGGCGGCGTCGACATATTCGCCCTCGGCGCGATCCCGGACGACCCGGGTGCGGTGCCGACCGGGCTGCGCGGCGCCCACATCGGACTGCACAGCTGGTACAACGACGACACGCTCGGCAAGAACGTCACGAACGGCTGCATCCGGCTGACCCGCAGCGCCCAGCGCCTGCTGCTGACCGAGGTCGAGCCGGGCACCGCCTTCGTCGTGGTGGACCGCCTGCCCTGACCGGGCTCAGCCCAGCAGCCAGCCGTTGGCCTCGGCCACCCGCACCGCGTCGGCCCGGTTGCGGGCGCCGGTCTTGCCGATGGCTGCGGAAAGATGATTGCGTACGGTCCCCTCGGACAGGTGCAACGTCGCCGCCAGCTCCGCCACCGTGCCGCCGCCGCGCGCCGTACGCAGCACCTCGGTCTCCCGCTCGGTGAGCGGGCTCGGCCCGGTGGCGAGCGTCTCGGCGGCGAGCGCCGGGTCGACCACCCGCAGCCCGGCGTGCACCCGGCGGACCGCGTCGGCGAGCTGCCGGGCCGGGGTGTCCTTGACCACGAAGCCGTTCGCGCCCGCCTCCATCGCCCGGCGCAGGTAGCCGGGCCGCCCGAACGTGGTCACCACGAGCACCCGGCAGGACGGCAGCGCGGCCCGCAGCGCGGCGGTCGCGGCCACCCCGTCCAGGCCCGGCATCTCCACGTCGAGCAGCGCCACGTCCGGGCCGGCGCGCAGCGCCTCCGGCACCACCTCGTCGCCGCGGCTCACCTCGGCCACCACAGTCAGGTCCGGCTCCAGCGACAGCAGCGCTGCGAGCGCGCCCCGGACCAGCGCCTGGTCGTCGGCGAGCAGCAGCCTGATCGGCTCGGTCACGGGCGCGTCCCTCCGTCCGGATCCGCTGCGGGCACCGTCACCCGGAGCAGGAAGCCACGCCCGTCGTCCGGCCGCGCCACCGTCACCGTCACCGTCGCGTCCAGCCGCCGGGCCCGCTCCCGCAGCCCGGCCAGCCCGTGCCCGGCCGGGCCATGCTGGTCCGCCGGGCCCCGGCCGTCGTCGCGTACCTCCACCGCCGACGGTTCCACCCGGATGAGGCAGTGGCGGGCGCCGCTGTGCCGCACCACGTTCGTCACCCCCTCGCGGACCGCCCAGCCGAACAGCTCGTCGCGGTCCGCCGGCAGCGGCGGCACCGACTCCGGCAGCTCCGCGACGACGCCCGCGGCGGTCAGCGCCGACCGCGCGCCGGCCAGTTCGGAGGCCAGATCCACCCCGCGGTACGCCCCGACGGTGCTCCGCACGTCCGCCAGCGCCTCCCGGGCCAGCCGCTCGATGTCGGCGACCTCGGTGGCGGCGCGGGCCGGGTCCAGCTCCAGCAGCCGGCCGGCCAGTTCGGCCTTGACCGCCACCACGGTGAGCGAGTGCCCGAGGATGTCGTGCAGGTCCCGGGCGGCGCGGGCGCGTTCCTCCGCCACCGCCAGTCGGCGGATCTCCTGCTGCGCGGCCTGGAGTTCGCCGTTGCGCTGGGCCAGCCGGCTCACCCCGAACATCGCGAACGAGGCGAGCAGCACCGCGAAGACGAGCGTGCTCTCGTGCTCCCAGCCGGGCACCAGACGCGCGGTCACCGGCGGCGCCGCCGCGGCCAGCACCACCACCACCAGCGCCTCTGCCGACGGCAGCAGGAACACCGCGGCTGCCCCGACGAAGACCAGTGTGGTCAGCCAGTCGCCGCCGGTGCCGGGGATCCCGGCCAGCCCGAGCGCGAGCAGCACGGCGATCAGCAGCCGGGCCCGGCCGGGCGGCACCGGCCGATGGCGCTGCCGTCGGCCCCGGGCCCATTCGAAGATCAACACGTACGCCACGGCGAACGCGACGAGCGCGCCGATCCCGGTCAGCCGCCGCCACATCTGCGGCTGGTGCAGGGCGGTGGTGAACGGGATGTTGAGGAAGAACAGCCAGACCGCCGCCAGCAGCCAGCCGGTGAACCGCCAGTGGCGGTTCACCGGCCGGGCCGGACCGGGCGGCGACGTCACGCCGACCACGCTAGACCCCGCTCAGACACGGGTGGTGTCCCGGCGGAACAGCCGGGCCGCGCCGAGGCCGAAGAACACGGTCCAGGCGGTCACGTTCGCCACCGCCGCCCAGTCCACCCCGGTGCCGGTCAGCGGCGCGCGGGCGAGCTGACCGACCCCGTACACCGGGGTGAACTTGGCGATCTGCCGCATCACGTCGGGCAGCAGCTCCAGCGGGACGAACAGGCCGCCCAGCATGGCCAGGATGGCCAGCGCCGGACCCATGAACTGCATGACGTTCTCGGCCGGGGCGAGGTAGCCGACGAACAGCCCGAACGCGGCGAACACGAGCGCGCCAACCCAGGCGATCAGGCCGGACTCGACCCAGACGTGGGCCGGCAGCCGGACTCCGGAGGCCGCGCCGACGGCGAACTCCACGAGTACGCCGAGCAGGCCGAGCACCATCGCGGTGGCGACCTTGGTCGCCACGTACGCGGCGGGGCGCAGCGGAGTGAGCCGCAGTTGCCGGCTCCAGCCCAGCGCGCGTTCGGTGGCGACGGCCGCGCCGGCGCTGGTGGTGGCGACCATGGCCGCGTACACGGCCAGGCTGATCATGATCCAGCCGGTGACCGGCAGCCCGTTGTCCAGCTTCTCCCCGCGCGTGGGCAGCCCGAACAGCAGGAAGAACACGGCCGGCATGACCAGGATGAACAGCAGCGTACGGCGGTTGCGCAGCACCCGGCGGATCTCGATGGCGAGCACCGGCGCGCAGAACCCGCCGAGCATGGGCGGCCGGCGGTCGACGGCGCGGGCGGTGGTGGACGAGGTCGTGGCGGTCATGGCGAGGCTCCCCGGTTCAGGCGGTCAGGGTGAGGAAGGCGTCCTCGAGGTTGCGTGAGGTGATCTCCAGGTCCCGGGCGTCCGTGCGGGTCAGCAGGTGCCGGGCGACCACATCGGAGTCCCCGGTGTGCACGAGGACCGCGTCGCCGCGTACCTCGACCGAGCGGACGCCCGGCAGCGCGGCGAGCGCGGCCTGGTCGGCGCCGGGCAGCGTCGCCCGCACCACCCGCCCGGCGGCAAGGTTCTTGATCTCGGCGGTGGTGCCGTCGGCGACCACGCGGCCCTGGCGGATCAGCACGATCCGGTCCGCGTACGCGTCGGCCTCGTCCAGGTAGTGGGTGGCGAACAGGACGGTCCGGCCGGAGCGGGCGTCGGCCCGGATCGCCTGCCAGAAGTCGCGCCGGCCCTCGACGTCCATGCCGGTGGTCGGCTCGTCCAGCACCATCAGGTCCGGGTCGGGCAGCAGCGCGAGCGCGAACCGCAGGCGCTGCTGCTGACCGCCCGAGCACTTGCCCACCGCCCGGTCGGCGATCCCGGCGATGCCGGCGCGCTCCAGCACCTCCGCCACCGGCCGGGTGTGGCCGTAGAAGTGCGCGGTCATCCGTACCGTCTCGGCGACGGTGAGGTCCTTGAGCAGGCCACCGGTCTGCATCACGGCGGCGACCCGGCCGTGCCGGACGGCGTCGGCCGGCTCGCCGCCGAAGAGGCGGACCGTGCCGGCGTCCGGGCGGGCCAGCCCGAGCAGCATGTCGACTGTGGTGGTCTTGCCGGCGCCGTTGGGGCCGAGGAACGCCACCACCTCACCGGGGGCGATCCGCAGGTCGAGCCCGTCGACGGCGGTCACCGGGCCGAAGGTCTTGGTGAGTCCGGCCAGGTCCACGGCCGGTGCGGAATCGGTCATGTCCCGATGCTCCGGCGTGCGGTGTCCGGTTCCCCGGAGCGGCAGTCACCTTCCGGCCGTGACATTTGTCAGGCGGTCACGCCGCCGACGCCGGACGCTCTGGGGCCGATCAGGCCGTCGCGCCGCCGTCGATCGCGATCGACGCGCCGGTGACGTGCCGTCCGCCGGGGCCCACCAGGTGACTGACAGTCGCCGCCACGTCGTCCGGGGTCGCGTACCGGCCGAGGGCGATGTGCGACCGCTGCCCGTCCGCGCCCGCGCTGTCCGCCGGGTTCATGTCGGTGTCGGTCGAGCCGGGCAGGATCAGGTTGACGGTGATCCCACGCGGACCGAGTTCGCGGGCGAGCGCCCGGGTCAGCCCGTTCACGGCGCTCTTGGTCATCGCGTACGCGCTCACCCCCGGTGCCGGGACGCGGCTGGCGAAGCTGCTGCCGATGTTGACGATCCGCCCGCCCGCGCCCATGTGGCGTACCGCCGCCTGGGTGGCGAGGTAGACCCCGCGCACGTTCACCGCGATCGCCCGGTCCAGGGCGTCGAGGCTGACCGACTCGATCGGCCCACCCGCGAACACGCCGGCGTTGTTGACCAGGATGTCCAGCCGCCCCAACTCGGCGACGGTCCGGTCCACTGCGCCGATCACGGCCGTCGCGTCGGCGCTGTCCGCGTTGATCGCCAGGCCGGTCCGCCCGTACGCCTCGATCTCGGCCACCACGGACTTCGCGCTGTCCTGCGCGGTGCGGTAGGTGAACGCGACGTGGATGCCGTCCTCGGCCAGCCGGCGCACGACGGCGGCGCCGATACCCCGGCTCCCGCCCGTCACCAGGGCAACCCTGTCGGCAAGTCTGACCGTCATGTCGTCATCCTGACAGTCGACTCAGGACGCTGATCATCCGGGTCAGCCGTCAATTCCTGTCCGGCCGGTCAGGCAGGATTGCCGGCGCCCAGTCCGGGTACGCGCGGGCCGTCCAGCGGCGAAACGGGGAGGCGGACATGAGCGCACCGACGGGACGGGTCGACACGATCGTGCTCATCCACGGGCTCTGGATGACCTCGCGGAGCTGGGAGCACTGGGCGCAGCGGTACTCAGCGCGCGGCTTCCAGGTGCTCACGCCCGCCTGGCCCGGGATGGACCGCGAGGTGGAGGAGCTGCGGGCCGACCCGGCCCCGATCGCCGCGCAGCGCATCGCCGACATCACCGACCACTACGCGGCGATCGTCAAGGGCCTGCCGCGCCCGCCGATCATCATGGGCCACTCGTTCGGCGGCCTGATCGCCCAGTTGCTGGCGGACCGCCGCCTCGGCGCCGCGGTGGTCGCCGTGCACCCCGCGCCGGTACGGGGTGTGCTCAAGCTGCCGCCCAGCACGCTTCGCTCCGGGTATTCGATCCTGCACAACCCGGCCAACCGGCACCGCGCCGTGCCGTTCACCCCGGAGGACTTCCGGTACGCCTTCGGCAACACCATCAGCCAGCAGGAGTCCGACGCCGCCTGGGAGCGGTACGCCGTACCGGGCGCCGGGCACGTGCTGTTCGAGGCCGCGTTCGCCAACCTGGACCCGAACTCCGCCACCGAGATCGACAAGAAGCGCAGCGACCGCGCCCCGCTGCTGATCACCGCGGGCGGCGAGGACCACGTGGTGCCCGCGACCTTGGCCAGCTCGATCGCCAACCTCTACCGGAGTTCGACGGCGCTCACCGGCTACCGGGAGTTCCCCGGCCGGTCGCACTTCGTCGGCGGCGAACCGGGCTGGGAGGGGGAGGCGGACTACGCGCTGGAGTGGGCGGTCGAGGCGGCGAACGAGTATTCCCCGACAGTGGTCGCCGAGGCCCCGCGACGGCGTTGACCCACGGAGATATCAAGATCAGCAAAAATTGATATCATCACCTCGTTTCGAGTGCTCGGACGAGGAGGCGCACGTGTCCCGGACCATCCTTGACGTCGACGACGACCTCCTGGCCGAGGCCGCCGAGATCCTCGGTACCGGCACCAAGAAGGCCACCGTCAACGCCGCGCTGCAGGAAGTGGTCAACCGGGAGAAGCGCCGGGAGTTCGCCGACTGGCTCAAGAGCGGCGGCCTGCCGGACCTCACCGACCCGCAGCAGGCGTCGAAGCCCGAAGCGGCATGACGCGGGAGCGCTACCTTCTCGACAAGTCGGCGCTCGCCAGGTGGCCGAAGCCCGCCGTGGCACCCGTCCTGGACGAGTTGTCCGAGCGCGGTCTGCTGGCGGTCTGCGGGGCGGTCGAGATCGAGGTGGTGCACAGCGCCCGCTCGGCCAAGGACGCGCAGCGCGCTCGATGGCTGCTTCGCGGCTTCGACTGGCTCGCCATGCCGGACGACATCTGGGATCGTGCGATCGACGTCCAGGTGCAGGCGCTGCACAAGGGCAACCACCGCGCGCTTTCGATGGCCGATCTGCTGATCGCCGCCACCGCCGAACGGCATGGCGTGACCGTTCTGCACTACGACGGTGACTTCGACCTGATCACCGCGATCACCGGCCAGCCGACGACGTGGGTCGTCCCGGCCGGAAAGGCCGACTGACCGACTACGGTCCTCATTCCCAGGAGTCGGAGATGTCGAGGACCTCGAGGTCGGGCGGGGCCGCCGCCGCTACCGTCCCGACGTCCCGTGTGACCAGGTAGCACCGGTAGAGCACGGCGGTGGCGATCGCGTGGGCCACGTCGAGCGGCACCTTGCGGCTCGCCGCGATCCGGGCCACCCGCCGGCTGGTCGGACCGTCGTATACCGCGATCCGGATGTCCCGGTCCGTGTCGAGGAGCAGGTCGAGCAGATCGGCGGCCGGAGTACCCGCTACCTGAAGCTGCGCCTGCCCCAGGCAGAGCGCCGGGATCCACACCTCCTGCTCGGGATCCTCCTGCGCGAGGGTCAGCAGCGCACCCGGCTCGACGCTGTCCCCAGCGGCGTACGCGAGCAGTGCGGACGTGTCCAGGACGAGCCCGTTCACGCGGCAGCCGCCCCGTCACCGTCCCCGAACTGGCGTAGCCACTCCATGTTCCGATCGTGTTGCTCGTCGGTGATCGGCGGCTGTTGTGCCAGCCTCCGGCGAGCCCGCTCGACGTCCTCGTCGGTCACCACATAGCCGTGCTCAGCCCATCGGGCACGCAGACCGTCCGCTCGCATCTTCCGCCGGAGCACGTCGGCGATGAAGCCGGACGTCGTGCCCTGCGACCGCTCGACGTACTCGGCCACGTCGTCGGGCAGGCTGATCGTGATGCGCCGCGTCATACTCTCACCATAGCTCATGCATACTCCGCTTTCGGTGCGGCACGCGGTGCCGGTCGAGCGGGTGCTCATCGCGGCCGGAACCGCCGGGAGCACTCACCGTCGTGTCCGGGCCGGAGCAGACACCGCTGCCCGCCGGATAGCAACAGGTCGCAGAACACCCAGTGGCGGACGTTCTGGTCGTCCTCCGCCGAGACCGTGGTGCCGCCGGGCTCGGTCTGCGGCAGGACGTGCGACCAGTGCGCCACCACCCGGGCCAGCCGCTGAGCGGAGAGCAGGTCGTTGACGACGACCGGCAGGTGGATCACCCAGCGCTCGGTCACCTGTCGTACCCCCGTTCGTTGCGGGCCCGGGCCTGCTCCGACTGCCAGCGACGCAGCGCGTTCTTGATCCGGTCTGTCTCCCGGCGGCTCTGCGCCAGCGCGTCGTAGACGACGGCCAGGTCACCGGCGACGCGGTCGAGGAACTCCCGCACCTCCTGCGGATCGAGCCCACGCCGGCCCAACTGGGTCGTCCGGAAGCTCCGCTCACGGACCTGCCACGGACGCAGGGGCTGGTAGGTGGACGAGCGGTAGCAGGTCGATCCGAGGACCGACCGCCGACGACGCCGGACACGCCGGAGGAAGACGCGCATGACAGGACCTGCCTCTCACCGTCGAGATCGAACCGTGGAAGGGCGGGCCCACCGGCCCGCCGCGCACCGGCGGACCCACCCCGGCACCTGCCACCGCAGCCTTCGACCAGCAGTACGTCAGCAGGGCACAACGCGTGGCCCAGGTCGACACCCGATGACCCAGCCGATCCGGCCACTCACTCATCGTGCAGTGGACCGCACCCTTTGCGCAACTCCCGATTCGGGATGATGTCATTGCGAAGCTCGTCCGCTTCCGCCACACTGACCGGCATGACTGGAAGCCCGACCGTCCGACGTCGACGCCTGGCCGCTGCCCTCCGTCGCCTCCGTGAGCAGACCGGCATGACCGCCGACCAGGCCGCCAAGGAGGTGGGGATCTCGAAGTCGGCGATCAGCCGCATCGAGAACGCCCAGGTGTCCGTCATGCCGCCGGTCGCCCGTGGACTTCTTGAGCTGTACGGGGTGGAAGGCGACGAGGTGGACGCACTCGTCCAGGTCGCCCGCGATGCCCGCAAGCGCGGCTGGTGGCAGGCGTACGACGACGTGCTGCCGGACTGGTTCGAGGTCTACGTCGGGCTGGAGGCCGAGGCGGCCGAGATCCGCACCTTCCAGCCGCAACTGATTCCGGGTCTACTCCAGACCGCCGACTACGCCCGCGCGGTCATCCGCGCCGAGCACCCGGACGCCCCGACCGACGAGGTGGACCGGCGGGTCGAGTTGCGCATGCGCCGTCAGGACACCGAAACTCCGCCGAAGCTCTGGGTGGTGCTGGACGAAGCCGCACTACGGCGGCCGGTCGGCGGCGCGGAGCTGTTCGCGGCGCAGTTGCGGCGACTGGCCGAGGAGGCGGACCGGCCCGGCCGCACCATCCAGATCCTGACCTTCGGCGCGGGCGAGTACGGGTCGATGGGCAGCGCCTTCAGCGTGCTGACCTTCCCCGAGCCGGCCGATCCGGGGATCGTCTACGTCGAGACCCGCGCGGGTAGCCTCTATCTCGAAGGCCAACAGGTGAGGGAGTACAGCCGCGTCTTCGAGCACCTGGTCGCCACGGCGGCCGGCGCCCGGGAGTCGCGCGACCTCATCCTGGGGGCGATCGACGAGCTATGAGAGGACGGCGCGGGTGGAAGAGGCCAACCAGGCGACGATGACCTGGCGCAAGAGCACCCGTAGCAACGGTTCCGGCGACTGCGTCGAGGTCGCCGACAACCTGCCCGGCGTGGTCGGGCTACGCGACAGCAAGGACCCGCGAGGTCCTATCCTCGCCTTCGACCCGGCAGCCTGGTCGACCTTCGTCGCGGGCGTCAAGCACGAGACGTTCCGGAACTGAACGCGGCAGGCATCGCCTGCGCACCCTGACCCTACGATCCAATGCCCGAAGCCTCCGTGCTTCGTAGCTTCGCCAGGGCGCGCAGGTACTCGTCCTCTACAATCCGGTCGAACGCTGCTGGCTGCGCCCCCGCGTGCACGACCTTCCGCGTAAGCCGCGCCTGCTCCCAGAACCTCAAGCCGATCTCGGTGGCGAAGATGTCAGCCGCCAGCAGTCCTCGCAACTGGCTCTCAGGCATCCCGCCCAGTTGCCAGGTCGTGGCCCAGAAGTTGAGGATCAGATTGATGTAGGCCCGCTGCCTCCGCCGTTCAGGCGCAGGGTCCTGGGTCAGCGACCCCCAGCACTCCATCAGCACGGCATCATCTATGGCCATCTTGAGCAACAAGGCGTGCTGGTCACGTTGCGCGTATTCCAATGCGATGCGGGCCTGCCTGTTTTGACTGATGGTGGTGGCGACCACACCCACGAGAGCCAGCGCGGACAGAAGCATGGAGACCGAGCCGTAGGCTTGGCCGATATTCGCCAAGCGCTCCCAGTCGGTACTCGGATCGAAGGCGTAGTCGATCAGGGGCGGGGAGAGCAGCAGCGCAAGCCCTCCCAAGAAGACCAACAACGCCCAGACGGCTACGCCGCGAACACTCCTCATCTACGCAAGGCTAGTTCTCCCATCAAAGTTGATCAATCGAACGCGCCGCCACCTGGCACCCCGATCCTCCTGGCTCTGCACCCACCGCAGAACCGGCACGCCGTGCGGCAGGTTCTGGTGTGCGGGTGGGTGCGCCGGGTATGACGGAAACATGAGGGCGAGTTTCCGTCTGGGTCGGATCGCCGGCGTACCGGTCGGCGTCAACTGGAGTGTCCTGGTCATCTTCGTGC
This sequence comes from Micromonospora sp. HB375, assembly GCF_017872985.1. NCBI lineage: Bacteria > Bacillati > Actinomycetota > Actinomycetes > Micromonosporales > Micromonosporaceae > Micromonospora > Micromonospora sp. HB375. The sequence continues at coordinate 5,435,632 of NZ_JAGGJO010000001.1, forward strand.
TGATCGCGTGGGCGCTGTCGGCGAGCCTGTTCCCGGCCTCGTACCCCGGTCACTCCCCCGTCGCCTACTTCGCGGCCGGCCTGGCCGCCGCCGTGGTCTTCTTCGTCGGTCTACTCGCCCACGAGGTGGCGCACGCGGTGGTCGCCAAGCGCAACGGCATCGAGGTCGAGGGCATCACGCTCTGGCTGTTCGGCGGTGTCGCCGAGCTGAAGGGCGAGGCGAAGGACCCGGGCGCCGAGCTGCGGATCGCTGGGGTCGGGCCGCTGGTCAGCCTGATCATCGGCGTGTTCTTCGCGGCGATCGCGGTGGCTGTGGCCGCCGCGGGCGGGCACGGGCTGCTGCTCGGCGCGCTGGCCTGGCTGGCGGGCATCAACGTACTGCTGGCGATCTTCAACGTGCTGCCGGCCGCCCCGCTGGACGGCGGGCGGCTGCTGCGCGCGGCGGTGTGGAAGTTCACCGGCGACCGAACCAAGGCGTCGGTGGTGGCGGCCCGCGCGGGCTGGGTGCTCGGCGTCGTGCTGATCGGGCTGGGGCTGTGGCGGTTCTTCACCGGCGCGGGGTTCGGCGGGTTGTGGCTGGCGCTGATCGGCTGGTTCCTGCTCGGCGCCGCCGGCCAGGAGGAACGCGCCGCCCGGATGGGCGACGCGCTGCGCGGCATCCGGGTCGGCGACGTGATGACGCCGCAGCCGCAGACCGCGTCCGGCGACCTCACAGTGGCCGACTTCGTCGACCACTACCTTTTCGCGTACCGGCACTCCGCGCTCCCACTGACCGTCGACGGCAGGCCGGTCGGTCTGGTCACGCTCGATCGGGTACGCGGCATCGCGGCCGACCGCCGTGCGTCGACCACCCTGGCCGAGGTGTCCTGCCGGGCCGACGAGCTGGTGCTCGCCCGCCCGGACGAGCAGCTCACCGACCTGCTGCCCCGGCTCAACGAGTGCACCGACGGCCGCGCTCTCGTGGTGGTCGACAACCAGCTTGTCGGCATCGTCTCGCCCAGCGACATCAGCCGCGCGGTGCAGCGCGGCAGCCTGCGCCAGCAGATGCCGGCCGGACGCTGAAATCAGTCCCTAGGGAAGTAACGGTCCATCTCGGCGGTGCGGAACTTCCCCTTCGGGTCGAACTCGCGCAGCAGCGCGGCGAAGTCGGCGTGCCGGGGGTACGCGGCGGCGGGGTCGCGCTCGAACAGCTTGCCCCAGTGCGGGCGCGGCGCGAACGGGGCGAGCCGTTCCTCCACCTCGGCCAGCACCGGCGCGACAGCGACCGGATCGCCGATCCAGGTGAAGTGCAGCGCCAGCGAGTCGCGCCGGAAGTTCGGGCTCAGCCACAGCTCGTCGGCGGCGACCGTACGCAGCTCGCAGATCTGGAGCACGGCGGCGATGCGGTCGGCGACCGGGTCGAGCGCGGCGAGCGCCGCCGACGCGTCGGCCCGGGCCACGTGCCACTCCGACTGCAGCTCGTCGCCGCTACTGGGGGTGAAGCCGAGCCGGAAGTGCGGCAGCCGCTCGTGCCACGGCCCCGGCTCGCCGAGCTGAGCGGTGCAGTGCTCCGGCGACATGCCGGGCACCGGGTGCCGGGGCGAGTCGGCGGCCACCGTGTCCAGCCAGTCGGCGGGCGGCGGGGCCTCGTCGGCGTACTGCTTCACCCACACCTGGTCGAAGCGCTCCGAGCGCCACGAGGTGAAGACGCTGACGCTGTACGCGGCGTCGAGCGCCTCGTCCAGCGCGGCGCGGGGCAGGCCCAGACGGACGTGCTGCCGGATCTCGTACGTGGGCACCACGTCGAGCGTGAGCCGGGTGACCACGCCCAGCGCGCCCAGGTTCACCACCAGCCCGGCGAAGCGCGGATCGGTCCGGTCGACGGTGATCAGGTCGCCGTCGGCGGTGACGAGTTCCAGCGCGGCGACGGCGGCAGCGAGGTTGCGGTTCCGCGCGCCGGAGCCGTGGGTGGCGGTGGCGACCGAGCCGGCCACCGAGATGTGCGGCAGCGACGCGAGGTTCGCCAGCGCGTACCCCTGAGCCTGGATCGCGGTGGCCAGGTCGCCGTAGCGGACGCCGGCCGCGACGGTGACGGCGCCGCGGTCGGGGTCGAGCGCGACGGCGGGTGGCAGGCCGTCCAGCGCGATCTGGGTGCCGGTGGTGTCGCCGAGCCGGTTGAACGAGTGGCCGGTGCCGACGGCCCGGACCAGGTCGGCCTCCGCGACCAGCCGCCGCAGTTCGTCGGTCGAGGTCGGCCGCGATCGGGTACGCGCCGACCAGCTGACGTTTCCGGCCCAGTTCGTGTCCGTCATGCGCGCCATCATCCGCCATCATGCGCCGGCAGGGTTGCCCCGGCCACTCGGCGGGAATCCTGGCGGGATGAGCAGCTACCGCGACCCGAGCCTCCGCGGCGACGTGTACCCGTCGGAGGAGGAGATCGACCCGACCGGCGTGGACCCCGACGCTGCGGAGATGCCGCCCGCCGGTGTGGGACCCGCCGGTGTGGGGGTGACGCCCGCCGCGACCGCCCCGGTTCCGGGGCCCGCGCCGGAGCCCGAGCCGGACCCGGTGCCCCACCCGGGGCCGCCGCCGCGCCAGGGGGCGGGCCGGTCGATCGTGACCCGGCACCTGGACGGTTCCGTCGAGGTGGTCACGGATCTGGACGGCGACGGTGTGGCCGACGTGGTGCAGATCGACCTGGACGGCGACGGCGTACCCGACGTGACGTACCTGGACAGCGACCGCGACGGCCGCCTCGACACGGTCCGCCGCGCCACAACAAGCTGACCCGCCCGCCGCCCACGCGACTCGGCGACGATCTTGGAGTTCTGGCGTCCACACCGCCGTTGATCATGCAGTTGCTGCCCCGACAAGAGCCGTAAATCCGGCACCGGAAGGGCCGCAACCGCAAGATCGCGGGGTTGGTGGGGGCGGCGCGGGAGTGCCTCCCGTAACGCGAGATTGTTGTTCCGCAAGGTGGGACCGCTGGAGATCTTGGTACGAAAGGGCCCCTATAGGGGCCCTTTCGTACCAAGATCTCGACGGGAGGCGGGAGGCGGGAGGCGGGAGGCGGGACGGGCGGCGGACAGGGCCGGGTCAGACGTGGGGCATGACCTCGGCGGCTACCAGCTCCAGGTGGTCCAGGTCGGTCAGGTCGAGCACCTGGAGGTAGGCCCGGGAACTGCCCGCCTCGGCGTACCGGCCGAGCGTCTCGACCACCTCGGCGGGCGTGCCGGCGGCGCCGTTGGCACGCAACTCGTCCGGGTCACGGCCGATCGCCTCGGCGCGCCGCTTCACCTCGGCCTCGTTGCGACCGCAGCACAGCACGAGCGCGTTGGACCAGGCCATCGTGGACGGGTCGCGGTCGATCTCGGCGCAGGCGTCGCGTACCCGCTGGAACTGCGTGACGGTGTCCTCGACCGAGACGAACGGCAGGTTGAACTCGTCGGCGTACCGGGCGGCCAGGCGGGGCGTGCGCTTCGGGCCCATGCCGCCGAGCAGGATCGGCGGGCGGGGGCGCTGCACCGGCTTGGGCAGCGCGGGCGAGTCGCTGACCGGGTAGTACGTGCCGGGGAAGTCGAACGTGGAGCCCGCCGGGGTGGACCAGAGCCCGGTGATCACCGCGAGCTGCTCCTCCAGCCGGTCGAACCGCTCCCCCAGCGGCGGGAACGGGATGCCGTACGCGGTGTGTTCCTCGGCGTACCAGCCGGTGCCGATGCCCAGCTCGACCCGGCCGCCGCTCATCTGGTCGACCTGCGCCACCGTGATCGCCAGCGGGCCGGGGAGCCGGAACGTGGCGGCGGTCATCAGCGTGCCGAGCCGGATCCGGGTGGTGTCGCGGGCCAGCCCGGCGAGCGTGGTCCAGGCGTCGGTCGGGCCGGGGTCACCGCTCACCGAGCCCATCTTCAGGTAGTGGTCGGAGCGGAAGAACGCGGCGAAGCCGGTCTCCTCTGCACGCCGGGCCACGGCGAGGAGCTGGTCGTACGTGGCGCCCTGCTGGGGTTCGGTGAAGATCCGCAGTTCCATGCCCCGAGCATATGGAGCCGGCCGGCGCGGGGCAGCGCGACCTGTCATTCCTTGCCAGGCATATAACCGATGAGGCATATTGAAGGCGTGACAGTCGACGCCTTCGCCGTGCTGGCCGAGCCCTCCCGGCGCCGCATCCTGGACCGGCTGCGCCGGACCGAGAGCAGCGTCGGCGAGCTGGTGGACGCGCTGGGCATGAGCCAGCCGGCCGTCTCCAAGCACCTGCGCGTGCTCCGCGACGCCGGCCTGGTCACCTGCCGTACTGCCGCGCAGCGGCGGATCTACCGGGTCGACACCGCGCCGCTTCGGGCCGTCGACGACTGGCTCGAGCCCTACCGGTCGATGTGGACCACGCATCTCGACGTCCTGGAACGCCATCTCGACAGTCAGGAGTGACAGATGGACCGCGCCACGTTCCGCCCCGGCCCACTCGCCCGGGTGAGGCTGACACCCGAAAACGAACTGGTCTTCGTCCGCGACCTGCGGCACCCGCCGGAAACCGTGTGGGCCGCGCTCACCGACCCGGATCGGCTCGCCGAGTGGGCGCCGTTCCTGGCTGACCGTGACCTGGGCCGCCCCGGCGACGCCGTACTCAGCGCCGTCGACGGCGACCAGAGCTACCCGGCGCCGGCCCGGGTGCTGCGCGCCGACCGGCCGCACCTGCTGGAGTACACCTGGGGCGACGACCTGCTGCGCTGGGAGTTGACCGCCAACGGCGACGGCACCACGCTGACGCTGCGGCACCGGGTCGGCGGTCCCGACCTCGCCGCGATGACTGCCGCCGGCTGGCACATCTGCCTCGACGTCGCCGCGCATCTGCTCGACGGCGACCCGGTCGGCCCGATCCGGGGCGCGGAGGCGAAGGACTTCGGCTGGGCGGACCTGCGCGACGCGTACGCCGAACGCCTGAACCGCGACTGACGACTGCGGTCACCCGGTCCGGCGGCGCAGCCACCCGGCGGCGCCGCCGACAAGCGTCGTTCCGATGGTGGTGCCGATCGCCACGAGCGCCGCCCCGACCGCCCACAGGCCGGTGTCGTCGGTCGAGGCGGCGTGCACCGCCCACGGAACGGTGAACGCCACTGTCATCACGGTCGCCACCAGCCAGATGTTCAGCCACCAGCCGGCGACGGCGGCCAGCGCGCCCAGGGTCAGCACCGCGGCGGCGACCTGCCAGACCGCGTACGGCCCGCTCATGTCGCCGGTCTGCGGGTCCACGGTCCAGCCGGACTCCCAGCTCAGCCAGGCCACCCACGCGCCGGCCGTGGCCAGCGCCAGGAACAGACCGCCGAGCAGCGTACGTCTCGTTGTCACGCCTTCGATCCTGCCCGGCCGGCGGGGCGGGCGAATGAGCACGCGTACTCGATTTCGCCGCCGCGCACACGACGGTGTGCGCGGCGTGTGCGCCCGGTGCCAGCGGCCCCGGCCATCGTCGGCGTCATGAGTTACGCATTCGAAGCGGAGGGCCTGGTCAAGCGGTTCGGTACGACCACCGCGCTGGCCGGGATCGACCTCGCCGCACGCCGGGGGACCGTGCTGGGGGTGCTGGGACCCAACGGCGCCGGCAAGACCACTGCGGTACGGATCCTCGCCACGCTGTTGCGCCCGGACGGGGGACGCGCGACTGTCGGCGGCTACGACGTGGTCACCGACGCCGCCCGGGTACGGCGGCTGATCGGGCTGACCGGCCAGTACGCCTCGGTGGACGAGGACCTGACCGGCACCCAGAACCTGGTGCTGATCGGCCGGCTGCTCGACCTGAGCCGCCACGAGGCGCGGGCGCGGGCGGCGGAGCTGCTCGCCTGGTTCGGCCTGACCGACGCGGCCGGACGCCCGGCCAAGACGTACTCCGGTGGCATGCGCCGCCGCCTGGACCTGGCCGCGAGCCTGGTCGGCCGGCCGGAGGTGATCTACCTGGACGAGCCGACGACCGGGCTGGACCCGGCGAAGCGGGAGGAGATGTGGGGTGTGGTCCGCTCGCTCGTCGACGACGGGTCGACGGTGCTGCTGACCACGCAGTACCTGGACGAGGCCGACGCGCTCGCCGACGAGATCTCGGTGATCGACCACGGGCGCGTGATCGCGCACGGTACGCCGGGCGAGCTGAAGCGGATCGCCGGCAGTCAGACGATCGTGGTCCGGCCGACCGATCCGGGCCGGATCGGCGCGGTCGCCGAGATCCTGCGCGCCGCCACCGGGGCCGATCCCGAGCTGCCCCGGCCGGGCGTGCTGACCGTGCCGGTGGACGACGACGCCCCGTTCACCGCTGTGGTCCGCCGGCTCGACGACGCCGGCATCGGAGTGGTCGAGCTGGCGTTGCGGCTGCCCAGCCTCGACGAGGTGTTCTTCACGTTGACCGGCCACGGCGCCGAGGAGCAGGCGGAGGTGGCGGCATGACCACGACGACCCGTACGGCGACGCCGCCGCCCCGGACCGGCACGCCCCGCGCCTCCGCCCGTCCGTTCGGGCTGGTCCGGCACAGTCTCGCGCTGGCCGGCCGCAGCCTGGTCAAGACGATCCGGACCCCGGAACAACTGCTCGACGTCACGCTCCAGCCGGTCGTCTTCGTGCTGATCTTCGTCTACCTGCTCGGCGGCGCGGTCGCCGGCTCGCAGCACGAGTACCTGCAGTTCCTGCTGCCCGCGATCATGGTGCAGACCGTGCTGTTCGCGTCCATCGCCACCGGCGTCAGCCTCAACACCGACGTCGAGAAGGGCGTCTTCGACAGGTTCCGCAGCCTGCCGATCGCCCGGTCCGCGCCGCTCGTCGGCTCGGTGGTCGGCGACCTGGTCCGGTTCGTGGTCTCCATCGCGGTGCTGCTGGGGTTCGGCTACGCGCTCGGCTTCCGGATCGGCACCGATCCGCTGTCCGCGCTCGCCGCCTGCCTGCTGACCATCGCGTTCGCGTTCGCGGTCAGCTGGATCGGCGTGCTGCTCGGGGTGCTGATGCGCAGCCCGGGCGCGGTGCAGGGCACGGCGTTCCTGCTGCTGTTCCCGCTGACCTTCGGCACCAACATGATGGTGCCGACGGACACGCTGCCCGGCTGGTTGCAGTGGTGGGTCGGGGTCAACCCGGTGGCCGACGTGATGGAGGCGGCCCGGGGTCTGATGATCGGCGGCCCGGTGGCCGGGCCGGTGACCCGGTCGCTGCTCTGGACCGTGGCGATCATCGCGGTGTTCGCGCCGCTCGCCGTCCGCGCCTACCGCCGCCGCGCCTGAGGGCGCCTCATCCAGCCGGGTCGCCGCCCACGAACGCGAGGGCGTCGGCCCGGCTGCGGCCGTGACCCCGGGCGTACGCGGCGGCGTATCCGTCCTCGCCCAGCTCGGCGCGCAGCCGCTCGGCGAGCCGCTGCGCGTCGGGATTGGAGCGGTCCGGCCGCCCGCGCAGCGAGTCGGAGACGCCGAGCAGTTCGGCGGCGCGCTCGTACCGGCCCTCGGCCACCGCCAACGCCACCCAGCCGACAGCGACGATCGCGACCACCGGCATGTCCCGGGCGGTGAGGCTGCGCGTGGTCGCATCGTCGAGACAGCGACGCGCACCCGGCAGGTCACCGCGGGCCAGCGCCAGATGGCCCGTCTCGGTCAGCAGCAGGGCACGGAACTGCGGGGCGGCCAACGGCGTCTCGTCCTGGCGGCGCGTCGCCTCGGCGAGGCACTCCTGCGCCTCGTCCAGCGACCCCTCGGAGCGGGCGATGCTGCCGAGCATCATCAGCCCGAACGCCGCGTCCCGGCCGTCCCGGTCGGTCACGAACCGGCGCAGTTCGGCCTTGGCGCCGGCCACGTCGCCGGAGCGGGCGCGGATGGCGGCGAGCCAGATCAGCTGGAAGCCGGGCTCGGAGGCCGGGTTGAGTTCCCGGGCCAGCCGCACCGACTCCTCCAGCGCCGCGGTCGCCGCCTCGAAGTCGCCGCGTTTGGTGAGCGCGTCGGCGTACTCGCTGAGCACGTGCGACAGGCTCATCCGCTCGCCGACCGCGCGCAGCTCCGCGGCGGCGTCGGTCAGGTCACGCAGCATGCCCTCGGCGTCGCCGTCGTTCTCCTTGAACTTGCCGCGTACCCCCAGCAGCGTGCCGTCGGTCCACGGGTCGGGATGCCCGCGCGCACGGTCGATCGCCGCGATCCCGGCCGCCGTGTCGTCGTCGAAGATCGACAGCATCGGCGCGAGCAGCCCCACGATCGGATGCTTGGTCCCCTCCACCGCCCGCAGGGTCGTGGTCAGCTCGGCGATCTGCTCCGGCGTCGGCCCCCGCTCGCCGCCTGCCAGCTCCGAACCGATGCGGATGGCGAGCACCACCGCCCGCTCCTCCGCCGGGGCCGGGCCGGGCAGCGCCAGCGCGCGGGCCAGCACGTCACCGCCGATGCCGCCGTCGCCCCAGATCACCAGCGGCAACGCCAGCCCCGCGCCGATGCGCAGCGCGGTGTCGGCGTCACCGGCGTCGCAGGCGTAGTGCAGCGCGCCGACGATGTTCTCCCGTTCCGCCTCCAGCAGCCGCAGCCACGGCAGTTGACCGGCCGTGCGCAGGTGCGGCTCCGCGGTCCGGACCAGCTCCCGGAAGTACGCCGCGTGCGCGGCGCGCGCCCCGGCCGACGCCCCGGCGGCGGCGAGCCGTTCCAGCCCGTACTCCCGGATGGTCTCCAGCATCCGGAACCGCCCGTCGCCGACCACCTGGAGCAGCGACTTGTCCACGAGCGCGTCGAGCAGCGCGGCGGCGGCCGGGCCGGCGACGCCGGCCGCCGAGTCGGCGGTGACCGACGCCGGGAAGACCGCGAGCCGTTCGGCGAGCTGCCGCTCGTCGTCGGTGAGCAGCCCCCAGCTCCAGTCCACCACCGCCCGCAGCGTGCGGTGCCGGGGCAGCGCGGTGCGGCTGCCGCCGGTCAGCAGCCGGAACCGGTCGTCCAGACCGGCCGCGACCTGCCGCGGCGACAGCGTCCGCAGGCGCGCCGCCGCGAGTTCGATGGCCAGCGGCAGGCCGTCGAGCCGCCGGCAGATCTCCACCACTGCCGCCATGTTCTCGCCGGTCACCGCGAACCCGGGCCGCACGGCGGCGGCCCGGTCGCGCAGCAACTGCACCGACGGGTACGCAAGCGCGTCGCCCGGCGTGGCGTCCGCCGGTGGCAGCCGCAACGGGGGTACGGGTTCCAGCACCTCGCCGACGATGCCGAGCGGCTCCCGGGACGTGGCCAGCACGCGCAGCCCCGGACAGTGGCCGAGCAGGTCCTCGGCGAGCCGGGCGGCGGCCTCGACGACGTGTTCGCAGTTGTCCAGCACGATCAGCGTCTCGTCGGTGGCGATCGTGTCCACCAGGCGGCCGAGCGTGTCGCGGGCCGGCTGGCGTACCGGTTCCAGCTTCCGGTCCCGCCGCCCGAGCGTGTCGAGCACGGCCCGTGGCACGTCCGCCGGGTCCGTGATCGGCGCCAGCTCGACCAGCCACGCCCCGCCGGGTACGCCGTCGGCGAGCCGGCCCGCCGCCACGCTCGCCAGCCGCGTCTTGCCGGCTCCGCCCGGCCCGAGCAGGGTGACCAGCCGGTTGCCGGCGAGCAGCCCGGTGAGCCGGCGCAGGTCCTCGTCGCGCCCGACGAAGGTGGTGAGCGCGGCCCGCAGGTTGCCCCGCGTCACGGCCGTCGGCTGCCGCGGGGCCGCCTCGCCGCGCAGCAGCTCCAGGTGCGCGGCCCGCAACTGCGGCGACGGGTCGACGCCCAGCTCGTCGGCGAGCCGCTGCCGGATCCGCTCGTACGCGGCGAGCGCCTCGGCGGGCCGCCCGGCGGCGGCGAGCGTACGCAGGTGCAGCTCGGCCAGCCGCTCCCGCAGCGGATGCGCGGCGGTCAGCTCCTCCAGCTCGGCGACCAGCAGTTCCGGCCGCCCGGCGCGCAGCTCCGCCTCGATCCGGTCCTCCTGCGCGGTGAGCCGCAGTTCCGCCAGCCGCGCCACCGCTGCCGCCGCGTACGGCGCGTCGGTGACCTCGGCCAGCGCCGGCCCCCGCCACAGCGCGAGCGCGTCGCGCAACATCGTCCGCGCCGTCGCCGGGTCCCCGTCGCGAAGCGCCGCCCGCCCCTGCCGGGTCAGCCGCTCGAACCGCCCGGCGTCCACGTCGTCCGGGTCCAGGTCGAGCCGGTAGCCCGCCGGGCTGCTGCGTACCCCGAGCCCGGGCACCGCCCGGCGCAGCCGCGACACGAGCGTCTGCACCGCGTTGGCGGTGTCGGTCGGCGGCTCGTCGCCCCAGAGCGCCTCGGCCAGCGCCGGTACGCTCACCGGCCGGCCCGGGTCCAGCGCGAGGCGGATCAGCAGCGCCCGCAGCCGCGCCCCGGCGACGTCGAGCGGCCGGTCGCCGTCGCGGACCTCAAGCGGCCCGAGGATCCCCACCCGCACCATGCCACTCTCTCACCCGCCGGCGAACCGATGGTGGCAAGATCGCGGGCGTGACGAGTGTGTCCCGCCCGCTGCCACGGCTCGTGGGGCCGGAGGCGTTCGCGGACGTCCCCGCCGACCGGCTCCTGGCGGTGCTGGAGGCGGTCACGATGGTCCTCACGCTCCCCCACCGCGCCGCCGAGCGGGTGGACGCGCTGGTGGTGGCCACCGGCCAGGGCGAGGACTGGCGTCTCACCGACGCGATCCGCGCCTGGGAGACCGGCCCGGCGCTGCGGCACCTGCTGGTGGCGAACACCGACTCGGCCGAGCGGACGTACCGCCCGCTCACACTGGACCGGCTGCGCGGACTCGGTCTGCGCCGGGTCGACGGGGTCGTGCTCCAGGCCGAGCCGGTCACCGGCACCGGCCGGCAGGCCACCTGGGTCGTGGAGCAGGTACGGGCGCTGGGCATCGGCAGCGTCGCGCTCGTCGTCTCGCCGTACCACCTGGTCCGGGTCTATCTCACAGTGCTGCGGGCCTGCGACGACGCCGGCCTGCGGATCCCGATGGTGCCGCTACCAGTGGCTGTCGCACCGGACGCCCCGGTGCCGGAGACCGGCGCGGCCGGGTACGACCTGGTGGCCGGCGAGGTCAGCCGGCTGCTCCGCTATCCCGGCCAGGGGTGGATCGCCGCCCCGGAACGGCTACGCGACTACCTGCGCTGGCTCTGGTCCGCGCACCGTCCCCTGCTCACCGGCGCCTGAAGGTTCCCCGGCGGGCTACGCGTCGGGGATCCGGACGGTGAGCACCCGGGTGAGGATGCGGAAGCCGGCCGCGTCGTACATCCTGCGGGCCGGGTTGCCGTCGACCACCGACAGGCCGACGGACGGCAGTCCTGCCTCCCGCGCGCCGCGCAGCGCGTGGACGAGCAGCGCCCGCCCAAACCCGCGCCGCTGTGCCCGGGGCGCGACACCGAGGTTGAGGATCCAGACGCAGTCGTCGTCGGTCCACGGCACCGGCCCGGCGCACAGCACGTGCCCGGCGCTGCGGCCGTCCGGGTCGATCAGCCGGGCCGAGGCGGGCACCAGGGGCGGCACCGGCTCACCGGTGTCGAACATCGCCCGCACCTGTTCGGTGTCGCTGGGCTGCCAGCGGCCGTCCGGGTGGTCCGGGCCGTACGCCGCGTCCAGCCCTGCGGCGAGGTCGTCGTCCCAGCCGGGGGCGCCGAGCGACCAGCCGTCCGGCAGCGCCACCGGCTCGGGCACGTCGGTCAGGTCGTGCCGCATGTCAGTGGCGGCCCGGCTCAGCTTCAGCCCGTCGGCCACCAGCGCCGCCGCCAGCGCCTCGTCCGGCGTCTCCAGCCGATGCCCGGCGAGGTCACGCCGCACCTGCGCGACGAGCCGGGTGAACGGCGCCCCGGGTAGCGCCCGGACGTCGGCCGCGACCCGCGTGCCGTCGTCGTCCCGCAGCCGCATCCGGGCCAGCGGCACGTCGTCGGCATCGAACAGCAGCGAGTCGTCAGGGGCGTCGGGGTGCGGTAGTACCGGCATTCGCGGCAGCGTACCCGGCGCGCCCCGCCCCCGCTTCCCCGCCGATCTTGGAGTTGTGGTGCCTGAATCGCCCTACTCGGTGACATTTGTCAACCGCCACAACTCCAAGATCGGCGTCGGGCGGGACCGGCGAGCGGTGGGAGGCGCCTAGGGTTGGGGGGTGAGCAGGGTCGATCGGGGTAGCAGGACGATCGGGGCCGCGCCGGCAGCGGTGTACGGGGCGCTCGTGGACCGGGCGGCCCTGGAGGCTTGGTTGCCGCCGGACGGGATGCGCGGGCGGATCGAGCGGTGGGATCCTCGGCCCGGTGGCGGGTTCCGGATGGTGCTCACCTATCTCGATCCGGCGGGCAGCCCGGGCAAGACGTCGGACGCCACCGACGTGGTCGACGTCGGGTTCGCCGAACTCGTACCAGCGCGCCGGGTCGTGCAGACCGCCGTGTTCCAGGCCGACGACCCCGCGTACGCGGGCACCATGACCATGACCTGGCACCTCGCAGCGGCCGGCGACGGCACCGAGGTGACGGTCACGGCCACCGGCGTACCGCCGGGCATCGACCAGGCGGCGCACCAGGAGGGCATCGCGTCGTCGCTGGCGCACCTGGCCGCGTACCTCGAATCGGGCGGCTGACCTCGGCGGACGCCGGGATTGGCGGCGGTTTTTGCGGGTAGCCGCCCGCGGTGACCGGGCAGCGGGAGGGGCGCGACGGCCGGCGGGGGTCGTCGCGGCGCGCCGGCCTGGACGCGGAACGGTTCGACGAGGCGTGGGAGCGCGTGAACGAGCGCGGCCGGGCCGCCGGGCGGGACCGGATGCAGCAGCTGCGGGTCAAGTCCGTACTCGCCGTGCAGGCCGGTCTGGCGGCGGCGCTGGCCTGGGCCGTCGCGCGCTGGGTCACCGGCATGCCGAGCCCGATCTTCGCCCCGGCGGCCGCGGTCGCGGTGATCACCTCGTCGTTCGGACGCCGCCTCTCCAACACCGTCGAGCTGCTCGCCGGGGTGACGCTCGGCATCATCGTGTCGGACCTGCTGATCGGTGCCGTCGGCGCCGGGGTGTGGCAGACCGGCGTGATCGTCGCGGCGTCCGTCCTGGTCGCGCTGGCATTGAGTACGCGGGGCGGGATCGTGGGCAACGCCAGCGGTACGGCGGTGCTGCTCGGCGCGCTCTCCTCCTCCCGGCACACGCTGGAGTTCCCCCGCTTCGTGGACGCGCTGATCGGCGGCGGCGTGGGCCTGGTGGTGACGCTGCTGCTGGTGCCGATCAACCCGCTGCGGGTCATGCGGCGGGTGGCCGCGCCGACGTTGCGGCAGCTCGCCGACCAGCTCGCGGCGACCGCCACCGCGCTGCGGCGACGCGACCACGAACTGGCCGACCGGGCGCTGAGCCGGTCGCAGGCGATCGGCACGGACCTGGGCCGGTTCTGGGACGTCTTCGGCGGCGCGAAGGAAACCGTCGACCTCGCCCCGGCCCGGTGGCCGAGGCGGCAATCCGTTCAGCATTACCAGCTCGGCGCGCCGGACGTGGACCAGGCGGTCTGGAACACCCGGGTGCTGGCGCGGCGGGCCGTGGTGCTGATCGAGGACGGGGAGCCGATCCCGGAGAGCCTGCCGGACGCCGTGGAGGCGCTCGGCGCGGCGGTGCACGCCGTACAGGAGGAGGTTCTCGCGGACCAGGGTCCGGAGGACGCCCGCCGGCACGCGCTGAGCGCGGTGGCGGCGGCGACGCGCGCGGAGCTGGCCGGGACCGGGCTGTCCGGCACGGTGATCGTGGGGCAGGTCCGGACCGCCGCGAGCGACATCCTCCAGGCGACCGGGATGGACCGGGCGGAGGCGCTGCGGCGCATCCGGGAGGTGGCCGCCGCGCAGTCGTGACCCGGTCAGTCGTCCCCGCGGACGCGGGCGTGCAGGTGCATGTCGTGCCGTCCGTCGTCGTGCACGGCCGCGCTGCGCTTGGTGCCCTCCAGCCGGAACCCGGCCTTGACCGCCACCCGGCACGACGCGACGTTGCCGGTGGAGTGGTCCAGCCAGAGCCGGTGCAGCCGGCCGTCCGCGAGCGCCCACGCGCTCAGCGCCCGCAGCGCGCCGGAGGCCACGCCGGTGCCGCGGGCGGCCGGAACCACCCAGTACGCGCACGCGGCCTCGCCGTCGTCGAGGTTGACGCCGCCCAACGTCATGCGGCCCACCACCTCGTCGCCCCGGGTCACCGCCCAGCTCGCGCCCGTCTCCTCCTGCCAGGCACGACGGGAGTGGGCGAACCACTGGAGGACCTGCTCCGGCGACGCGGGCCGGCGGGTGTGCCAGCGGCGGATCTCCGGATCCTGGTACGCGGCCAGGACGGTCGGCGCGTCCCCGTCCGCCCAGGGGCGCAGGACCAGGCCGCCCTCGGCGGGCAACGTCGGTTGCGGGCCGGCGGCCAACGTACCGGCGGGAACGGCGGGCGGTGTGGACACCTGAAAGCGCATGCCCGACTCTCCCCCGCCGACCACCCCACATGTCAATCGGGTTCAGATCGGCACGTGCGAGGGTCCACGCGTCACGTGGCCGCTCGGCTAGGGTGCGCTGGTGGCAGTGACGGCAGCGGGCGTCTTCCGGCGCACGCCGCGGGAACGGGCCGACCAACGACTCGCCTGGGAGCGCGCCGACCAGGCGTTCTTCGCGGCCGGGGCCTGCCACATCCTGGCCTGGGTGTGCCGGGACACCTACCCGGACCGGCCGATCGGTCTCGCGGGGTTGCGGTTCGCGGGCGAGCGCCAGGTCTTCCACGTGTACGCGACCTGGGCGGACTGGGCGTTCGACCACGCCGGATGGAACCGGGAGGCGGACCTGCTCGCCGCCAACCGGGAGTTCGAACGGCGTCCACTGGACCGGATCGGGATCACGGGCGACCTCGCCACGTTCTGCCGGGCCCAGCATCACCGCATGCCGCACCAGTACTTCGGTGACCCGCTCCCCCGCGCCCGCGACTACGTGAACCGGCATCCCCCGCCGGTGAGCAGGTAGGCGACCCGAATCAGCGCCGGCGCACGGCTCGCCACGAACTCGGCCAGCACCGCCCGGTCGTCCTCGTCCACCGCACCACCCTCGTCTCCTCGTTCACCAGTGACAGACGCGCGGGGACGCCGCCGCTATCCCGGAATCGGCGAGAATCCTGCTCAGGGCCCCGCCTACACTGCGCCGCGTGGACCAGGCCGCACCGGTGCTGCTGCTCGGCTGCGAACACAGCTCCAACACCTCGCTGCACCTGGCGGAATGGCGGCAGGCGTCGCCGCCGCGGGCGGTGACGGGTTCGGCGGTACGGCTGCCGGACGGAACGAGCCGGTGGACCACGTGGACCGACGTCGTCACCGACGAGGACGACTTCGACCGGCTGGGCGCCGACTTCGAGGCCACCGGCGGCGCGACGACCGGCCGGGTCGGCAGCGCGACGGCCAGGCTGATGCGCCAACGCGCGCTGGTCGACTTCGCGACCGGGTGGATGGCTACCAACCGCACGGGCTGATCGCCGTCCCCGTCCGCCGCCCGGACTCGCACGACGGACGAGGCGCTCGACTCACGCGGGGCGTTGTTCGTTCTCCTCGCCAGGAGGACGCTGGCGGAGCGGCTCGGTCGTGTGGCCTTCGGACGGCGGCGGCATCAACAGAGCGGTCGGGTCCGCACCCGACGGTACAGCGGGTCCACTCAACGCCGCGGGCGCGTCGGGATACGCGGCGCCGCTGTGCTCCCGCAAGTGCTCGCGGAGTTGGGAGATCATCCTGTCCACGGAGGACGGCTCCGTGACACCCTGGATACCCATCGCCTCGTTGGGCGCGATCCCCAGCCAGAGGTCGACAGCCACCCGGCCGGAGACAAGCAGTTTGATGATCTGGCGCTGCGTGTAGTGCCCGAACTGTGCACCCATGTTCGGCCCGTTGCCGATGGCTCCCGAGAAGACCCCGCCGCTGTTGCCGTCGGAGCCGGGTTTCCACTGCTCGTTGAAGACGCTCACCCGGTCCGCGGACGTCTCCATCCCGTCCACGTTGCCGAGCGCGTACTCCTTCGTGGAGTCGCGGATCGTGAACCCGGTGGCGATGTCGAGCACGCACTCGTACACCGGCAGGCGCCAGTTCGACATGTAGACGATCATGATCTTGTACGCGGAGTAGCGGAGTTTGCCGTCCCGTCCCCTGTTCCAGTGGAACGGGAGAACCGAGAACAGCTCGGGGATTCCGTAGAAGACGAGATAGGGCTGCCTGCCCTGGGAAAGCTCGGTGGGGTGGATGTTCAGCCGCCGGTAGCCCATCTGCGCGATGGCTTCCTCGGCCCCGTACAGCCAGGCGTCCATCTCCTGATCGGTCGCCCGGGGATAGGCGCGCCGGCGCGCCTCCGCATAGTTCAAGAGCCCGATGAGCCCCAGGACGACGAGCACCGCGCCGCCGACCCCACAGAGGAATCCGAGACAGATCGCCGCGTCACCGACGGCGAACATCACCAGGGCCATCAGCAGGAGTCCGCCACCGAATGCCAGCTTGACGTACTGGGCTACCGGCGTGGACGGTTCGGGCGCGAAATACTTGCCGGCTCGCTCTGCGCGTTGTTCAGGATGCATCAGATCCCCTGGTTTCGGCTGAGCCCCTGCCAGGTCGGGCACTCGACAGCAGGAACGTGGTTGATGATCTCGCGGGCGCGATCACTGCCGACGCCCGACAGCGCCGCCTGAAGGCCGCGCAGCCTGGAGCGGTCGGTCGGAATGCCACGGATTTCGTAGTAGTCCTCGATGATCAGCGCCCAGAGGGCTCGCAAATGGTTGCTCGTACGGCCGGGCTCGATCTGAATGCCGATCTGCAGCAGATTCTCCATCGCCCGGATCACCTCGTACCGGTACCCGCCGGGGCGTCGGCCGCCGAGAGCGGCCAGCACCCGGTAGTAGTAGACATCGACTTCGCGTGGATACATGTTCACGAGCGTGTTGAAGCGCTCCAGGGCCCGCGCGTACGCCCCATTGTTGAGAGCAGCGACCGCCTCGACGAATTCCGGGTCGACGCGGATCTGCTCCGGGAGCAGGTCCGCCAACGGCGGCCAGGCCTCAGCCAGCGTGGCGAGCGGGATGATCCACGAGATCCGCAGCCTCTTGTCCATGTCGGCGGTCGAAACCATGCCGACGACGCGGCCCGACGTGACGTCGACAACGGGGCCGCCGCTGTATCCGCGCTGGATCTGGCCGTCGAATCCGGGCAGACCGTTCACCTGGATGAGCTTCCCGGTCTCATCAGGCCCGATGACCTGGACCCGGGTCCGCTGACCGCGGTCGTCCGCCGCCGAATACTGTTCCGGAAAGCCGAGCGCGTCGAGCGGCGTCTCCGGCCGCGGCGGCGCACTGGGCCCGAGCGGCGCCGCAGGCCAGCTCTCCGGCACGTCGACGACTGCCACGTCGGTCCCGTCGTACCGGCCCGGACTCCAGCCCGGCACCGCGTAGCGGGTGGAACAGACCTGGCCCGAGCCCCAGCCCCCCGGCGCCTCCGCCCAGCACCGGCCCCGGCCCTCGACCACGTGAGCGCACGTGAGGGCCACGCCCGGCGCCACGACGAATGCGGTTCCCAGCACCTCCGACGGAGCACCATCATTCGTCGTGGCTCGGATCCGCAGCCGCCAGGGTTCAGAGGAGGTGATCATTTCGGTGCGGAGTCTTCCCGTCGCCAGACCAGTTCGACACCGAGGTTTCCTTCGTACGCGGTCTTCGCGATGACGGCGTTCATCTCAGCCGTCATCTTCACCGCGAAGGTGAGCTTGACCTCGCTCGGCCCCAGGTCCTCGCGGAACACACGCATGGCCTCCAGAGCCGCCACGCGTACGCTCCGAAGGGACTCCTCGAAGGATCTCGGTTCGGCACGACCGCTGCGGCCCACCGGCCCGATGCCGACGCTCTCGCCACGAATATCAAGGTCCTGACCATCGACCTCGATGAGAACCGGATCCGCTCCATGCACCGCGAATTGCCTGGTAACTGGCACAGCACTCCTTCGGACGGAAGGAAAAAGAGGTCAGCGGGACAATGCAGACGACGCGACAATGCGTCGAGGATCGACCGGCAGCACACCCGCAACTTGCGAGGATCGTTCAACCGGCTTGAAATCGATCCTGGCGTTCGCGCACTGATGCCAGGATCAGGCATTCGGCCGGTTCGATTGTCAGCAACACGACTTCTGGTCGAATATCGCGCCCTACTGAGGACTGGGCCGATGCCTTACGGCATCTCGCATCGATCACTACTCCTGGTGGACCCCTGCGGACTGGACGCGGACTAGCAGGCAGACTTCTGGACGAAGGTCTCGCGTTCCCCGGCGTCCGGGTCGTCGGCCCAGTGCCACAGGCTCACATTCCCTCGCCAACTGCGCCGCGTATCCAGCTCAAGGCTTACCTTGGCATCCTTCAACGTCAGGACTAGATGGCCGTCCGCTGCCAGGTCACCCGGGCGCAGCTGGCCGCTCCCGGAAACCGTGTCGTTCGGACCGAACACGGCCGCAGAGACCGTGAAGGAACGGTCTGGCTCGATCTTGACGACCCCACCCTGCCGGGACTGGAAAACGCCGCACAGAGCGTCGATGCGGACCGGCCACAGTGACCTCCAGGCCAGGGCACACGGCAGCAGCGCGATCAGTAGGCCGACGGCCACAAGCAAGACCTTTCGCCTGCTCACGCCCGTCTCCTGTCGATGTCCGCCGTCGGCATGGCCGGTGCCGCTTCCGCCTTCATCCCGGCAGCGTAGGCGGTGATGCCGCCAACCATTCCTCGCCTCAGCTCATCTCCGCGGTGGGTCCGCACATCGCGGAACTGGCCCGCGTCTAGCTGGTCGGGCTGCCGCAGGCTCAGATGGGCGGCATCGAACGCGCCCGCCCTCGGGTACGGTGACGCTTCACGAGTCGCGCCCTTACCGGTGATGGCCTCGCCGTTCAGGAGGTGACGCGCGTGAGAAGGACCAGCCGCATGGTGTGGTGGCCGCTCAGCATCTTCCTGATGGCGGCGCCGGCAGCCTGTACGTCCTCAAGCGGTACCGGCCAGGGTGGGGCCAGACCACCCACGCCAACTGCGTCTCTGGGCACCGACCCCAGCGCGACCCCGTCAGCTGACGTGGGCGCCGGGCAGGAGTCGTGCACCAAATCGGTCGATACGATCACGGAACCGCCGGCGGGTTATCGGCTCGTGGGAGAGGACGTCGCGGTACCTGCCCGGCCGGTGCTTCAAGTAGCGGAATCGGGGCAACCGGACCCGGCAGCCCGGCTGTTCGCCAAATGGGGCCTGGTCGTACGCGGCGGCGCAGTGGTCGATCTTCGGGTGGCATCCGGCTGGGAGGACAAGGCGCGTCTCGGATGGGGCTCGTCAGTGGTGCCGGCCGTGAGCGCCCACGTGCGCGCCTGCGCACCTGTCGATGACCGACCTCAGTGGCTGGCCTTCGTCGGCGGCACCTGGGTTGCGCGGCCGGCCTGCCTACCGCTCACCATCACGTCGCGGGGGCAGACGGCGCACGTACAACTAGGTGTCGGTGTCCCCTGCGACGGAACCACGCCGCCGAGTTCGTAGGAATCCTGAGCTTGAGGCTTACGTGTCTAGGCCTCGAGCGTGGTGGGCATGCCGAAGGCGGCGACGTGACGGGCACCGATGAAGGCGTTGCTTTCTACGATCTTCCCGTTCTCGATCCGGAGTACGTCGACGACCAACGCCTCGTAGTGCCGGCTGCCGGGCCGGCGGAGATAGTTGATCAGTGCCGGGCGCCCGTTGGCCGAGGTGGGGAACGTACGCCAGTCGAGCGGTCGGCCGAGGAACTCCGCGGCCGCATCGATCCCGACGACCGGCGGCTCGGGCGGCATCGTGATCCGTACGTCCTCGGCGAGCAGTTCCCGTATCGTCTCCGGGTCCTTCGCGTCGGCGTAGCGGCGCAGGATCTCTTCGTCCTCACTGGTGAGCTGCGGGCGGCGCCAGTCCTTCGGGTCCGACGGAGCGCGTCCCCGAAGGGTGTGGCGGGCCCGCTGGAGGAGGCTGTTGACGGCCGCTACGGCGGTGTCGAGCGCGACGGCGATCTCCTGCGGCGTCCAGCCGTGGACGTCGCGCAGCACGAAGGCCGCCCGCTGCCGCGGCGGCAGGTACATGAGCGCTGCGATCACGGCCAGCTCGACGGTCTCCCGAGCGGCGAGACCGGCCTGCGCATCGTCGGCAAGCAGGGCGTCGGGATAGGGACCGAGCTCGGTGGACCACTCCAGCGGATCACCGTACGGCACCGTCCGGTGACCGGCCGCCTTGCGGCTGTCGAGGAAGACGTTCGTGGCGATCCGGTACAACCAGGTCCGCGCCGACGCCCGACCCTCGAAGCGGTCGCGAGCCCGCCAGGCACGCAGGAAGGTCTCCTGCACCAGGTCGTCCGCGTCGGTGACGTTCCCGGCGAGGCGGTAGCAGTGGACGTGCAGCTCACGCTGGTGCTCGTCGAAGGCGCGCTGCAGCCAGACCGCCTGCTCGTCAGGCGAGTCGGACATGTGATTTCCCCGGGGCTGAGTGGTGCTCACAACCGTACTGACGACCGTGGACCCCATCCGTCATCGGTCACCGATGACAATCGCCGGCCCGGTCGTCTGTACCTGTGACCGATCCCCACTCCACAAAGGAGACAGTCATGACGGCAACCCCCGCGTCCAGCGCCGCCGCGCCCCCGGTCGTCGACCGGGAGACCTGGCTGCGCAAGCGCGACGAACTGCTGGTACGGGAGAAGGCCCACACCCGCGAAGGAGACGCGATCGCAGCCGCTCGTCGTCAGCTACCGATGACCTTGATGCCGACGGTGACGGTGCGGGGCCCGGGCGGGGACACCCCACTGGTGGAGGTGTTCGAGGGCCGCCGGATGCTCATCGCCTACTTCCATATGTGGCACGACGGCAATCCGTACGAGGATCAGTGTGAGGGGTGCACCTTCTCGACCTGTCACATGCAGACGCTGGACTACCTGCATGCTCGGGACGTCACCTACGCCGTCTTCTGCGAGGGTCCCTACGACGAAAGCGCCCCGTTCGCGGAGTTCATGGGCTACCGGTTCCCCTGGTATTCGGCGAAGGACTCCGACCCGGCTCTGGCCGACGGTCGTCACTTCGGGTTCATCGCGTGCTACCTGCGCGACGGCGACAAGGTCTACGAGACCTACTGGACCACCGGGCGGGGCGTGGAGGCGTTGATGACCACCTACCACGCTCTGGATCTCACGGTGTACGGCCGGCAGGAGAACTGGGAGAACTCGCCTGAAGGCTGGCCGCGGGTCACCGGGCACCCGTGGCGTCTCGACGGCCGCCCCACCGCGCAATGGTCGCGCCCCGGCGTTGCACCGCGATGACGTCCTGATCGTAGTTGAGCTGGGAAAACGGCTGGTGGGGCGGGCGGGGTTCGACCCCGCCACCGAGGGAATCATGAGATCAAGATGGGCGACCCAGCGACCTGCCTGAATGGGCTCTCACCAGCGGAAACACCTCTCGATATCTCTCACCACTCCCCCAGCGGCGGTCGGCCTCTTGCGGACTGGGTGCGAACTGCCCGCAAGCCTCTCGTCCCGCAAGAGGCGGCTACCCATCGAGCGCCTTCTGCCACGCCGACAGCTCCTGTCGAAGCCGTCCCACCTCATCAGGTGAGGCGTCCGGGAATCTGGGCACTGCTTCAGCGATTCCCTCCACCGCCTCCTCACCGATCACCTGACTGATGGCATCCCATAGGACCCTTCGCGCCCGAGACGCTTGAGGGCCGATCAGCCACTCGTCGATGAAGCGGTCGACGGTCCCGGCGTCTGCATGGCCGCCTGCCATCCTTGAACCGATCCGGTCAATCGAGCGGGTGAGGCACTCAAGGAAGCGAGCTACCTCGATCGCCCGGTCAAGTGGGACGGTCACCGTTGATTCGTCGCGGTTCACATCCAAGGCTGCCCCTCTGGATCAAGATGCCGTCGCAGACCGTCCAGATCCTCGACGGATAGCCGCCAGTCTGCCCCCGTCCCCCGGATAGGTGCCAAGAACTGCGGTGCCCGGTGGGGGTCAAGGATGGCTGTAGGCCATCGGCATACCGACGCGCAGCGCCCTTGACGCCGGGCGGGTGGCGTAGAGGATCGGGCACCCGGGGACGGTTCACGCCCTGGCCCTCATCGTCGTCAAACCGCATTCGGCGACCTACGAGAGGCCGGGGGCAAGCAGTTCCGCTGCGCGGCAGCCGATCGCCCCAACCTCAACTGGGAGCGACGCCTACGCCGATCGTCCCGCCTCACAGCCCTTCAAGCCCTTGGTAGGCCCCGTCAGCGTGGCCGGCCGGCCCGGCCGATGCCGGCGCTTGCGCCGCCAGCAGGCCGCCTTGATCCTAAAGAGGCCAATTCGGCAGTTCGCGGTGTAGAACTCTTGTCTTCCGTCGGCTGATGCGCGACACCCGTCCGCCAACTGATCGGCGACACCTACGCGCTGGTCGCGGCATGAGCGAGCGTCAGCGATGATGGCGCGACCGTTCAGATGGGGAAACGATGACGACACGACCGACTCTGTTCCTGACGGTAGGACTGCCAGGCACCGGGAAGACCACAGAAGCGCGGCGCATAGAAGTCGAGGAGCAGGCTCTTCGCCTCACGAAGGACGAGTGGGTAAAGGCCCTGTACGGCCTCGCGAACCCGCCGTCGGCCTCGGACGTGATCGAAGGACGGCTCATCGAGATTGGGCTGCGCGCCCTCAATCTCGGCATCAACGTCGTCATCGACTTCGGCCTCTGGGGTCGAGATGAGCGCTCCGCGCTACGGCAGGCAGCTGCCGACCTCGGCGCGGCGGTGGAGATGCGCTACTTCGAACTCCCACCGGCCGAGCAACGGAGACGACTCGACCAACGCCAAGCCGAAGAGCCGCACACGACGTGGCACATGTCCGACGAGGAACTCGACAGGTGGGCTGCCCTCATCAGCATCCCGACCGAAGGGGAACTCGACGGCAGTGAACCCGTCGACTGCCCGCCGGCAGAATTCGCGACGTGGGAGGACTGGCGCAGGCATCGCTGGCCTCCGTCGGTCCCCTGACACCAAGGATTCCGAACCAACCACCCATCGGCAGACCGCACGTCCCGACGCCCACTGATGTGCCCCGGTGACGAGCTGGTGTTCACATCCCCAACGGGCGAGGTGTTGCGTAACAACAACTTCCGTCGCCGGGTCTTCGACCGGGCTTCGGCGTCGATCGAGCTTGCGAACCGGACGCCGCACGAGCTGCGGCACAACGGCGGCCAGTGTCGCGGTGGCGGAGGGGCCAATGTGAAGGCGGCCATGACCTCGACGCAGTGCACCCGAGCCGTCGGCACCATGGCTGAGCTGGAGAAACGGCTTGGTGGGGCGGGCGGGGTTCGAACCCGCGACCGAGGGATTATGAGATCAAGATGGGCGACCCGGTGACCTGCCCGAGTGGGCTCCTACCAGCGGAAACACCTCTCGACGTCTCTCACCACTCCCCCACCGTCCGTCGACCTCTTGCGGACTGGATGCGGACTGCTCCCCGCCACGAGAACGGCGCTCGCCAGACCTGCATTGCAAAGATCAAGCCCGCTGTCGGCCAGTATCGGTGACCGCCATTGACCTGCTCGTCATGTCGCCTTTGGTCGGCCTCCGACCGGGCAGGTCGGCCGGCTTGGCTGTACGGATGGCTGTACGGCCATCGGTGATGGCAAAAAGTGGCGCGCGTGACGTAGCGTCGATGGTATGACGACGGTGGTGGTTTCTCTCGTGGTGCTTTTGGTGCTGGCTGGCGGAATCGTCGCTCTCTTAAGTCGGCGGCAGCGCAATCAGCTCTCTTCGGATGTGGATTCGACTGCTTCCCGCCGAGCCGCCAGCGAACAGCATCGGCGCGACGCAGAGCGCTTCGCCTCCGGCATGTCGGAGAGGAACAAGATGCCCGACGGCGGCACCGGCCTGTAGGCGCACCTCACGCTCCGACAACCTCATATCTGCCATCCCGTCTGCCGCCGACCCACACACCGTGGAGCGGGCCAGGGCCAGGGTGACAAGGTGGAGCGCCCTATCGGACGAACGACCTTGTCACCCTGGCCCTGGTCTGCTCGGCTCTGCCTGGGTCGGTGGCTGGCGGGATGGCATCCCACCACCCACGAACCTGAACCGTTCGGCAACTCCATCTCGGAGTCGTCTGGCCCCCGCCGGAGGCAAAGGCTCTTAACGGCCGGCGCGCCGGCCGATGCCGGCGCTTGCGCCGCCAGCAGGCCGAGCGCGGCCGGCGCGGCCCGCTTGCGGGCCGCCTTGATGAAGACGGCACTTGCCCGCGGTGAGTGGGTGGATCCGGCTCTGTCGCGGGTCACGGTTGGTGACTGGGCTGCCCGGTGGTTCGCCAATCAGGTGCAGCTCAAGCCGTCGACTCGCCAGCGGTACGGCAGTCTTCTGCGCCGGCAGGTGCTTCCGGTGTGGGAACGCGTCGCGCTTTCGGCAGTCACGCACGCCGACGTTGGTGAGTGGGTGCGCCGGATGACGCAGGCCGGTCTTGCGCCGTCCACCGTTCGGCAAGCGCACCGGGTGTTCTCGCTGCTGCTGGCCCTCGCCGTTCGGGATGGTCGGCTGACTCGCAACGTCGCGTCAGGTGTGCGGCTGCCACGGATCGGCAGGGCTGAGAAGGTGTTCCTGTCGCACGGCCAGGTGGGCGAGCTGGCGGCAGCGGCAGAGTCTCACGGGCTGATCATCCGGGTGCTGGCCTACACCGGGTTGCGGTGGGGCGAGCTGGCCGCGCTGCGCGTGCGGCGGGTGGACCTGGTGAAGCGCCGGCTGCTGGTGGCGGAGTCGGTGACCGAGGTCAACGGTCGGGCGGTGTTCGGTACGCCCAAGACTCATCAGCGGCGGTCGGTGCCGCTCCCCCGGTTCCTGGTCGAGCCGATCGCCGCGCAGATCGCCGGTCGTTCCGGTGACGAGCTGGTGTTCACCTCCCCGACCGGCGAGGTGTTGCGTAACAACAACTTCCGTCGCCGCGTCTTCGATCGGGCTGCGGTGTCGGTCGGGCTCGCGGGCCTGACTCCGCACGAGCTGCGGCATACGGCGGCCAGTCTCGCGGTGGCTGAGGGCGCCAACGTCAAGGCGGTGCAGCGGATGCTCGGGCACGCCTCGGCGGCCATGACGCTGGACGTGTACGCGGACCTGTTCGAGGACGACCTGGACCAGGTGGCGGATCGCCTCGACCGGGCGGCGGGTCGTGCCGCTGCGGACTCAGTGCGGACTGTGAGCCTGGGTCCGGACCTGGACGCGGTTCGCCTGGGTCGTCCCCAGCATGGCTGAGCTGGGAAAACGGCTGGTGGGGCGGGCGGGGTTCGAACCCGCGACCGAGGGATTATGAGTCCCCTGCTCTAACCGGCTGAGCTACCGCCCCGTCACCGCGCCGGATCGTAACCCGCCGATCGTTTCGCGGACCACCACCGGCCGGGCGGAAAGACTACCGCGACAGCACGATGGGCTACGCGAGGATAACAACGCGCAACCCACCGGCCAACGGCTCTACGCGCGCCGGAGATCGGCGATGACGGCACCGACCGTGCGCCAGCCGCTGGCGAGCGCGCCCTGGATGGACGGGCTGTCCCGGTGGTCCCCGGCCACGTACAGGCCGTCGCCGAGCGCGACCGGCTTGCGCAGGCGGCCCTGCGGCGGCGGGGCGGCGGGCAGCGCGTCCGGCACGGTGACGGTGGTGAGGTGGGTCCAGTCGGCGGTGGAGCGGCCGTAGAGGCGGTCCAGTTCGCGGCGGATCACCGGTTCGGGTGGGGTCTGCGGGCCGACCACCGAGGTGGCGACCAGGTGCTGACCGTCGGGGGCGTACGTGGGCGCGGCCCGGCTCACCACCACCGTGTTGGCGATCGTTTCCCGCCGGTCGCCGTCGAGCAGCAGGATCGGCTCGTCCAGTGGCGCCGTCTCGGTGCGGTGGTAGTAGGTGGTGTAGGCGTGCATGCGTACCCTCGGCAGCCCGGGCAGCAGCGTGGCCGCCGCCGGCGGGTCGGCCGCGACCACGACGGCGCGGCAGGTGATCTCGCCGGACGGGGTGCGGACGCGGCCGGGCGCGACCTCGGTGACCGGGGTGTTCAGGTCGATCAGCTCGGCGGGCAGCGGCGCGGCGAGCGCCCGGGGCAGCGCCGCCATGCCGTCCGCGGGCAGGCCGATGCGGCCCCGGGCGAAGGAGCGCATGATGACCGCGAGGACGTGGCTGGAGGTGGCCAGCTCGCGGTCGAGCAGCACGCCGGACAGGAACGGCCGGAGCAGTTCCTCGATGATCGTGTCGGAGAGCCCGGCCCGGCGCAGCGCCTTCTCGGCGCTGGTCTCGGGTGTGTTGAGCAGCCGCCCGACCGGCAGCGTCGCGTAGCCGGCGGCGAGCGCGCCGAAGCGCAGCCGGTCGGTCAGTGTCCCGATGCCGGCGGTGAGCGTGGCGGGCGCGCCGGCGGGCTCGCGCAGCGGGTTGACGAGTCGTTCCAGCCGGTCGCTGCGGCGCACCAGCACGCCGGGCGTGAACCAGCCCATCTCGAGGGCGCCGACGTCGACCAGGCCGGCCAGCCGTGGGTACGCGGTGTTCAGCACCTGGAAGCCGCGGTCCAGCAGGAACCCGTCGACGCGGTCGGTGGCGACCCGCCCGCCGAGCCGGTCGCTCGCCTCCAGCAGCCGCCAGGGCACGCCGGCCCGGTGCAGCCGCCGGGCGGCGGCGAGACCGGCCAGGCCGCCGCCGACGACCACCACGTCGGTGTCAGGCACGGTCCACCCCCGCGCCGGCCCGGTCGCCCTCGCGGTGCGACCGCGACAACCGGCCCGGCCACCAGACCTTCGGCCCGATGTCGTACGCGAGCGCGGGCACCAGCAGCGAGCGGACCACTATGGTGTCGAGCAGGACGCCGACGGCGACGGCCACGCCCAGCTCGACGAGCACGACGAGCGGCAGTACGGCGAGCGCGGAGAACGTGGCGGCGAGCACGATACCGGCGGAGGTGATCACGCCGCCGGTGACGGCCAGGCCGACGAGCACACCGGCGCGGGTGCCGCGGCGTACCGATTCCTCCCGGACCCGGCTCATCAGGAAGATGTTGTAGTCGATGCCGAGCGCGACCAGGAAGACGAACGCGAACAGCGGGAACGACTGGTCGACGCCGGGGAAGTCGAACACGTACTTGAACAGCAGCGCGCAGAGGCCGAGCGTGGCCAGGAACGACAGCACCACCGTGGCGATCAGCAGCACCGGGGCGACCAGGGCGCGCAGCAGCACGGCCAGGATGACCGCGATGACCAGCAGCACCACCGGGATGATCACGTTGCGGTCGCGGACGGAGGCGTCGGCGGTGTCCACGTTGATCGCGGTGAAGCCGCCGACCACGGCGTCCGCGCCGGGCACCCGGTGCACCGCCTCGCGCAGGTCGCGGATGGTCCGCTCGGCGCCGTTGCTGTCCGGCGCGTCGGCGAGCGTGACGTTGAGCTGCACCCGCCCGTCGACCACCTTGGGGGGCGCGTTCGGGTCGGGCGGCGCGTTCTCGCCGCGCTGGCCGAGCGGCAGCACCGAGGCCACTCCCGGTACGCCCTGCGCCACCTGGGCGACCTGCCGCGCGGTGTCCTGGGTGGTGAAGATGGTGGCGGGGCTGCCGGTGCCGGCCGGGAAGTGCCTGTCGATGACCTCCTGCCCGGCCACCGAGTCGGTGCGCTGGGTGAACAGCTGGGACTGGCCGAGCGTGGTGGCGCCGAGCTGGGTCACCCCGATCGCGAGCACGGCGAGCGCCACTGCGGTGACGACCCAGACCGTACGGGAGCGGCGCGCCACGAAGCCGGCGATCCGCGCCCAGATGCCGTGCTCGGCGCGCGGGTCGGCCTCGTCGTGCCGGGGCCGCCGGGGCCAGAACGCCCACCTGCCGCCGAGGACCAGCAGCGCGGGCAGGAACGTGAGCATCACCAGCAGCGTGGCGGCGATGCCGACGGCGCTGACCGGGCCGAGCGCCCGGTTGGAGTTGAGACTGGACAGCAGCAGGCAGAGCAGGCTGACGATGACTGTGGCGCCGGAGGCGACGATGGCCGGCGCGGCGCCCTTCCAGGCGGTCTTCATCGCGTCCCAGGGCCGCTCGTGCCGGTGCAGTTCCTCCCGGTAGCGGGCGATGAGCAGCAGCGCGTAGTCGGTGCCGGCGCCGAACACGAGCACGGTGAGGATGCCCTGCGCCTGCCCGTTGAGCTTGACGATGTCGTGGTCGGCGAGCAGGTAGACGAAGACGGCCGCCAGCGAGTACGACATCCCGGCGGCCAGCAGCGGGAAGATCCACAGCACCGGGCTGCGGTAGACGACGAGGAGGATGACCAGGACCACGGTGAGGGTGACGAGCAGCAGCGGGCCGTCGATCGCGCCGAACACCTCGATCAGGTCGCCGAGCAGCCCGGCGGGTCCGGCGACGTCGACGGTGAGCCCGTCGCGGTCCGGGCCGGCGATGTCGCGCAGGCGTTCCACCACCGCGCGGATCTGTTCGCCCTCGCCGCTGTCGATCGGCACGATCACCTGGGCGGCCTGCCGGTCCTGGCTGACGACCGGTGGCGGCAGCGGGCCGACCACGCCCGGTACGTCGGCGAAGCGGGCCGCGTCGGCCTGGATCCGTTGCTGGTCGGCCGGGGTGAGGCCGCCGGCGCGTTCGTAGACCACGAGCGCCGGCGTGGTCTCCCGGTCGACGAATCCGGCGGCCAGATCCTGCGCGCGGGTGGCCTCGGCGTCGGCCGGCAGGAAGGAGGCGTTGTCGTTGGTGGAGACCTCGCCGAGCTTGCCCGAGTACGGCCCGGCGACGCCGCCGATGATCAGCCAGCCGAGCACCACGGCTACCGCGATCAGCGTCGCGGTCCAGCGGCTGCGTCCTGCGGCCATCTCCACCGTCCTCGAATCGACGCAACAATCGACGCAGCGGGAGTCTAGGTCGACGCCGACCATCCTGCCGGGCGACTGACGACTCGCGGGCGGAAACCGGGCAGCCGGGACACGCGAGAGGCCGGAACGGGAAACGCCCGCCGGCAGGGCCGACGGGCGTGACGTGGAGCGAAGCTCCCCCGATTGGACTCGAACCAATAACCTGCCGGTTAACAGCCGGCTGCTCTGCCAATTGAGCTACAGGGGACCGTGCACCGCTCGGATCGGATCTCTCCGCTCCGTGCGACGGGGACAAGAGTACAGGACATCGGGGGGTTGTGCGCCAGGGGGTTACCGGAGGAGGACCGGACCGGCGGACGCGCCAGGATTACGGACAAATCGTCATCTCGGCACAGGGAGGCATGAGCGGAGAGCAGGATGGGTAGTTAGCCGTCGACAGAGAACGCAGGCGCAAGATGGTCGTTCCGCCGAGCCGGCGGAAATCGGCAAGAGCGTCAGGTACGGAAGGAGCCGCCATGCGCGGAAAGATCATGTTTCTTGGCGGGCTGGCTGCGGGATTCGTCCTGGGCGCCCGTGCCGGCCGGGAGAAGTACGAGGAGCTGGTGGTCCGGGGGCGCAAGGTGCTCGACCACCCGACCGTCCAGGAGGCGGCCGGGGTCGCGCAGGCCCAGGCGACCCGGCTCTACTCCGAGGGCAAGGACAAGCTGGGGCAGACCAAGCTGGGTGAGAAGCTCGCCACCGGCAACGGTGGCAAGCCGGGCATGACCGAGGCCGACAAGCCGTTCGCGGGCACGCCGGCCGCGGTCGGCAGCCGCAGCGCCAACGGCACGGGCTCGACCAGTTCGACCAGCGCGTCCGGCTCGACCACGACCGGCACGAGCACCAAGCCGTCCACCGGCAACACGCTCTGACGCAAGCGGACAGCGGGCCGGTCACCTCCGGGTGACCGGCCCGCTCCCGTGTGCTCGGGCGCCGATGTGGCACATTCTCCGTGGGGAGGTGACCACATGCCGATGGTCGGACCGGAAACGGCGGATCAGGCGCGGCTGCTGCGCCTGCTGCGCGACGACGGCCCGCGGTCCCGGGTCGAGCTGACCGACCTCCTCGGCCTGCCGCGGGCCCGGTTCGCCGCCGAGGTGGACCGGTTGACCGCGCTGGGCCTGGTGGAGAGCGCCGGCCCGGCTGCCTCGCGGGGCGGGCGACGGTCGTCGCTGCTGCGCATCGGCGCGCAGGTCCGGTTCGGCGCAGTGCTCGTCGGCGGCGGCACGCTGCGGGTCGCGCTCACCGACGGCGAGCTGAACCCGCTGGCCCGGCACGACGAGCCGGTGGACGTCCGGCTCGGCCCGGACGTGGTGGTCGGACGCATGGTCGAGCTGCTCGGCAAGCTGCGCGTCGAGGCGGGGCTGACGTCGCTGACCGGCGTCGGTGTCGCGCTGCCCGCGCCGGTCGAGGTCCGCGACGGCACGCCGGTCTCCCCGCCGGCCCTGCCCGGCTGGCACCGCTTCCCGGTACGCGACACGCTCGCCGCCGAGCTGGGCTGCCCGGTGCAGGTCGACAACGACGCCAACGCGATGGCCCTCGGTGAACGGCACGCCGGCACCGGCCGCCCGTTCGACGACTTCCTCGCCGTCAAGCTGGGCGACGCGGTCGGCTGCGGGCTGGTGCTCGCCGGTTCGCTCTACCGGGGCGCGGCCAGCGGGGCCGGCGACATCGGCCACCTCCAGCTCAGCGAGGACGGACCGCTCTGCGGCTGCGGCAACAACGGGTGCGTCGAGGCGTACTGCGGGGATGCCGCGCTGGTGCGGGAGGCGGTGACGGCCGCGCGGGCCGGGCGCTCGACGGTGCTCGCGGACCGGCTGGCCGCGGCCGGGACGCTGGCGGTGGCCGACGTGGCGGCGGCGGCCACCGAGGGCGACCCGGCGGCGCAGACCATCGTCCGCGACGCCGCCCGCCGGCTCGGGCAGGTGCTGGTCGGGCTGGTCAGCTTCGTCAACCCGGCCATCGTCATCATCGGGGGCGCGCCGGCCGGGATCGGGCCGGTCCTGCTCGCCGAGATCCGGGGCGTGGTCTACCGGCGCTCCACGCCGCTGGCCACCGGCAGCCTGCCGATCGTCCTGTCCGACCTCGGCGACACCGCCGCCCTGATCGGCGCGGCCCACCTGGTCAGCACCCAGACCTACGCCGCCCGCTGACCCCCGCCCCCGCCCTCACCTCACCCCGTCAATCTTGCACTTGCGGCCCTCCCGAAGCGGGCATAAGCGGCATCACGTGGGCCGCAAGTGCAAGATCGCGAGCGCAAAAGGAGGGTCAGTCGCGGCTGCTGAAGGCGGCGTCGAAGGCGGCGCTCGGGGCGTCGAAGGCCAGGCGGCGGACGAACTGGAGCGCCTCCGGCGCGCCGACCAGGCGGTCCATGCCGGCGTCCTCCCACTCGACCGAGATCGGGCCGTCGTAGCCGATCGCGTTCAGCGCCCGGAAGCAGTCCTCCCACGGCACGTCACCGTGGCCGGTGGAGACGAAGTCCCAGCCGCGCCGCAGGTCGGCCCAGGGCAGGTGGGAGGAGAGCCGGCCGCGCCGCCCGTCCCCGGTACGGACCTTCGCGTCCTTGCAGTCGACGTGGTAGATCCGTTCGGCGAAGTCGAAGATGAAGTTCACCGGGTCCAGCTCCTGCCAGACGAAATGCGACGGGTCCCAGTTGAGCCCGAACGCCTCCCGGTGCCCGATCGCCTCCAGCGTCCGCTTGGTGGTCCAGTAGTCGTACGCGATCTCGCTGGGGTGCACCTCGTGCGCGAACCGCACGCCCACCTCGTCGAACACGTCCAGGATCGGGTTCCACCTGTCGGCGAAGTCCTGGTAGCCGCGCTCGATCATGGCCGGTGGCACCGGCGGGAACATGGCCACCGTGTGCCAGATGGACGAGCCGGTGAAGCCGACGACGGTGCGTACGCCGAGTTTCGCCGCCGCCCGCGCGGTGTCCTTGATCTCCTCGGCGGCCCGCTGCCGCACCCCTTCCGGCTCGCCGTCGCCCCAGATCCGGGCCGGCAGGATGTCCTGGTGCCGCTCGTCGATCGGGTGGTCGCAGACGGCCTGCCCGACCAGGTGGTTGGAGATGGCGAACACCTGAAGGTTGTGCTTGGCCAGGGTGGCCCGCTTGCGCTCGACGTACGAGGCGTCGGCGAGCGCCTTGTCCACCTCGAAGTGGTCGCCCCAGCAGGCGATCTCCAGCCCGTCGTAGCCCCACTCGGCGGCGAGCCGGCAGACCTCGTCGAACGGAAGGTCGGCCCACTGGCCGGTGAAGAGCGTGATGGGTCGCGCCATTGTCCTTCTCCCCTGTGATGATGGGGGATTCCGTCGCGGACCGGGGCGAGGACGACCGGAGGCGGCGGCCTGAGGGCACCGGTGGACGCCGGAGCGTCTGCCTCCCGGGCGGGTTGCGCCTCCCGCCGGGTCACCGGCCACCTCGCGGTCGCCGCCTCCACTCTATGGCCTACCTCAGGGCAGGGTCCAGCGCTGGTTCGCCGCGCCCGTGCACGTCCACAGGTGCACCGCCGTGCCGTCGGCCGAGTTGTTGCCGGACACGTCCAGGCACTTGCCCGACGACGGGTTGCGCAGCGTCCCGTCCGCCTGCGCCGACCAGGTCTGCGCGCCGGTGCCGTTGCACGACCACAACTGGATCTTCGTGCCGTTCGCGTTGCCGCCGCCGGAGACGTCCAGGCACTTGCCCAGCGCCTTCACCGGCCCGTTCGGCGTCACGGTCCACGTCTGCGCCGTCGAGCCGTTGCAGGTGTAGAGCTGGATCTGGGTGCCGTCCGCCGACGAGGCGTTCCGCACGTCCAGGCACTTGCCGGCCAGCCCCTTGATCGGGCCGGCGCCGCCGCTTGCGGTGCCGCGGACCAGCGTGAAGTCGTCCACGTCGAACAGGCCGGTGCCGCTGCCGGCGAACGTCAGGTGCACGGTCTGCGTACCGGAGGGCACGCCGGTGAGCGCGGTGGACACGTCGGCGAACGTGGTCCAGCTGCCGGTGTTCGGCACCGCCACCTGGCCGAGCAGCGGTCCGGTCGGCGAACCGGTCCGCACCTGGATCGTGCCGCCGGGGCCGCCGGAGACCACCCGGGCGCGCAGCGACGTCACACCGGTCAGGTCCAGCCCCGGGTACGCGGCCCAGTCGCCCGGATCCACGTACCCCAGGGTCTGGCCGCCGTTGGCACCGGCCTTGGGGTACGCGCTGACGCCGCTGGCCGAACCGAACGCCTCGGCCTGGACCGTGGTGTTGCCGGTCGGCGGCGGCGTCCCGCCCAGTTCCTTGATCCGGATGTTGCGGAACGACACGTCGTCGCCGGTGCCGTGGTTCTGGATGCCGACGTGCCCGGCGAGCGACCGCACCGGATCGGTGTTTGTGAAGTCGTTGATGCGTACGCCGTTGAGGAACACCTGCAGCCGTTCCCCTTCGACCAGGATCTCGTAGGTGTTCCACTCCCCCGCCGGGTTCAGCGCCGCGTCCCGGGCCGCCAGGTCGGCGGACTTGAAGCCGTAGATCGCGCCGGTGGTCCGGTCGGCGGCGTCGGTGGGGTCGATCTGGACCTCGTAGCCGTTGTCCACCGCCGAGTTCGGGTCGCTCGACGGCGGGAAGCCGACGAACACGCCCGAGTTGTCGTCACCGGCCAGCCGCCAGTCCAGCTTCAGCGAGTAGTTGGTGAACTGCTTCGCGCTGTACCAGTACAGGCCCATGCCGCCGACCGAGGTGAGCGTGGCGTCGGTGTTGGTGAAGCTGCCCGGCCCGGCCTGCGACCAGCCGGTGGTGCCGCCGTTGTAGAGCGCGGTGTAGCCGGTTTCCGGCCGGCAGTCGGCCTTCGTGCGCCCGGCCGCGTAGCGGATGCCGCCGAGCAGGTGGTTGCGGAACGCCGCGTCGGCGTAGGAGGCCTGGGTGTGGCCGCCGCCGGTGTAGAAGGACCGGCCACCGCTGTACGTCTTGCACCAGGCGTGCGGGTGGTCGCCGCCCATCGAGCCTCCCGAGTACGAGGACTCGTCGAGGCTGGCCAGCACGTGCGCGGTGGAGCGGGCGTTGGAGCGGTAGTCGTACCACTCGTCGGTGCGGTTCCACTGCTGCGGCAGGTGCGCGGTGGCCGCGTGCGCCCGGTCCTCCACCTTGACGGTGGCCGGCTGGATGGCCGGGTGGGACGCGAACCACGCGCCGACGAGGTTGCCGTAGAACGGCCAGTCGTACTCGGTGTCGGCGGCTGAGTGCACGCCGACGTACCCGCCCCCGGCGCCGATGTACGCCTCGAACGCCGACTGCTGGGTGGCGTTCAGGACGTCCCCGGTGGTGTTGAGGAAGATCACCGCCTCGAAACGGGCCAGGTTGGCGGTGGTGAACTGGGCGGCGTCCTCGGTCGCGGTGACGGTGAAGTTGTTCGCCGCGCCAAGCTCCCGTACGGCCTGCGTGCCGACCGCGATGGAGTCGTGGCGGAAGCCGGCGGTCTTGGAGAAGACGAGCACGTCGTAGGGGGCGTCGGCGGCGCTCGCCGGGGTGCCGGCGCTGGTGGCGGCCACGGCGGTCACCGCGACCAGCGCGATACGGAGGAGTCTCATCGGCGTTCTTCCTTCCCACCTCACGGCAGCGTCCACTTCTGGTTGGCCGCACCCGTGCAGGTCCACAGGTGCACCGCCGTGCCGTCGGCCGAGTTGTTGCCGGACACGTCCAGGCACTTGCCCGACTGCGGGTTGCGCAGCGTCCCGTCGGCCTGCGCCGACCAGTTCTGCGCGCCGGTGCCGTTGCACGTGTAGAGCTGGATCTTGGTGCCGTCCGCGCTGGCGCCACCGGACACGTCGAGGCACTTGCCGAGCGCCTTCACCGTGGCGTTCGGCGTCACGGTCCACGACTGCGCCGTCGTGCCGTTGCAGGTGTAGAGCTGGATCTGGGTGCCGTCGGCCGACGAGGCGTTCCGCACGTCCAGGCACTTGCCGGCCAGGCCCTTCACCGGGCCGGTGCGCACAGCCGACGTGGTGAGCGTGAACGCGTCCAGGTCGTAGAGCGCCCCGGTGCCACCGGCGAACGTCAGATAGAGCGTGGTGGTGCCGGCCGGCGGATTGGCGATCGTGCCGGTGACTGTGGTGAACGTGTCCCAGGCGCCGGTGACCGGGACGGTGGCCGAGCCGAGCACGGCGCCGGTGGCCGAGCCGGCCCGTACCTGGAGCGTGCCGCCGGCCCCGGCGGACGACACCCGGGCGGTGAACCCGGTGGCGTCGGCGAGCAGGTACGGCTGGAACGCGATCCAGTCTCCGTTGTGGATGTCGCCGACGGTCTTGCCGCCCTCGGCGGTGGCCTTGTCGAACGTGTTGATCCCGGACGAGGTCTTGAAGTGCTCGGCCTGCCGGTGCCGGGGCTGGAGCGTGTGCTGGGTGTGCGTGGTGAGGCCGCCGGAGTCGGTGTACTCGGCGTCGAAGACCGCGAAGATGTTCGCCGCGTCGTCGTGCTCACCGTCGACGGGTACGGCGATCGAGCCGGTGCAGCCGGTCGCCGAGGTGATCTGGTGGCCGTGCTGGTCGTGGCCGAGCACGTAGGTCATCTTGACCTTCGTGCAGTCGATGGTGGCGTCCTCCGGGTCGGTGACGGTGATCCGGAACGGCACGGTGTCGCCGAAGGAGAACAGCTTGCCGTTGCCGGGTGTCTCGATGACCACTGTCGGCGCGGTGTTGCCGACGGTGATCGTCACGCTGGCGGTGCCGGTGGCGCCCTGCGGGTCGCGCACGGTGAGCGTGGCGGTGTACCTGCCGTTGGCGGTGTAGGTGTGCGAGGGGTTCGCCGCGGTGGAGGTGCCGCCGTCGCCGAACGTCCAGGCGTACGTGAGCGCGCCGCCCTCCGGGTCGGACGAGCCGGCCGAGGAGAAGGCCACCGCGAGCGGCGCGGCGCCGGAGGTCCGGTCGGCGGCGGCGCGGGCCACCGGGGCGCGGTTGGCGCCGCCCAGGTAGTCGAAGCGGTACAGCGCCGAGTTGGCGTCGCCGTTGAAGTAGCCGGTGCCGTAGTCGAGCACGTAGTACGCCCCGTCCGGGCCGAACGCGGAGTCCATCACCTGCTTGCCGGTCCACGGGAAGCTGTCGATGGTGCCGGGTGAGCCGTCCGCGTTGACGTGGATCGGCTTGATCCAGCCCCGGCCGAACTCGGTGGCGAAGAACTGCCCGTCGAACGACTGCGGGAACTTGGTGGTGGACGGGTTCGCCGCGTCGTACCGGTAGACCGGGCCGCCCATCGGCGACTCGGAGCCGCCGCCGAACTCGGGCGGGCTGCCCGCGTCACCGGCGTAGCGGATCCAGGACGGCTTCGCCGCCGGCAGCGTGGTCAGGCCGGTGTTGCGGAACGAGTTGTTCGTCGGCCCGCCCGTGCAGTCGTACTTCGGTCCGGCGGTGCCGGTGGCGAAGTCCCATTCGGCGTACGTCTCGGCGGCCGTGTTGGTGCCGGTGCAGTACGGCCAGCCGTAGTTGCCGGGCCCGGTGACCCGGTTGAACTCGACCTGCCCGGACGGGCCGCGGGCGGTGGTGGTGCCGGCGTCCGGCCCGTAGTCGCCCACGTAGACGATGCCGGTGGCCTTGTCGACGCTGATCCGGAACGGGTTGCGGAAGCCCATCGCGTAGATCTCCGGGCGGGTCCGCGCGGTGCCGGGCGCGAAGAGGTTGCCGGCCGGGATCGAGTACGTGCCGTTGGCGTTCACCTTGATCCGCAGGATCTTGCCCCGCAGGTCGTTGGTGTTGCCGGCGCTGCGCTGCGCGTCGTACCCGGGGTTGCGGTTGGTGCGCTCGTCGATCGGCGCGTATCCGGCCGAGTCGAACGGGTTGGTGTCGTCGCCGGTGGACAGGTAGAGGTTGCCGGCGGCGTCGAAGTCGATGTCACCGCCGACGTGGCAGCACAGCCCCCGGTCGGCCGGTACGTCGAGCACGTCGACCTTGCTGGCCTGGTTGAGCGTGAAGTCGGCGTTGAGCGTGAACCGGGACAGCCGGTTGACGCCCTGCCAGGCGGAGAAGTCGGTGCCGGTGGCGGGCGCGTCGCCGGCGGGGGTGGACAGCGGCGGCGCGTAGTAGAGGTAGATGTGCCGGTTGGAGGCGAAGCCGGGGTCGACGCCGACGCCCTGCAGCCCCTCCTCGTCGTGGGTGTAGACCGGCAGCGTGCCGATGACTGTGGTGGCGCCGGCCGCGTCGGTGCGGCGCAGCGTGCCGTTGCGGGCGGTGTGCAGGACCGACCGGTCGGGCAGCACCGCCAGGGACATCGGTTCGCCGGTCTCGGCGACGCCGCGGGCGAGTTCGACCTGCTGGAAGTCGCTCGCCGTGATCGGGTGGGCGGACGCCGGGACGGGCGCCGCGGCCGCTGTGACGGTGCCGGCGGTGGCCGCGAGCAGCAGCGCTGCGGCAGCGGCGAACGGTCGTCGGGCACGGGGGTGGTGGTGGCTGGACATGCTGTGCTGTCCCTTCCTGACGCGCGCAGCCAGGACCGGGCGCGCGTCGCGCCGGATGCCGAGCGGGGGATGCTGCGCCTCGGCGAGGCGGGCGGTACGGGGGGCGGATCGCCTCGTCGGGTCAGCTAGGTACTGTGCACGACATTAAAACCTTTCGATCAGCCTGTCCATAGCTTCTGATCGATCGGCTTACACTTTCGCCGCCACGCGACAAAAGTAGGTGTCACTCGCGGCGGTCGACAGCCCGCTCCACGAGCGCGGCGAGCACCCGCCGGGCCGGCTCCGCGAGCCCCGCCGCGTCCAGCGCGACCACTGCCGCGTCGGCCCGGGTACGGATCATCCGCTCCACCGCCTCCCGGGCGCCGGACTCCTCGACGATGCCCCGCACCTCGGCGGCGCCCGCCTGATCCAGCGCCGGATCGCCGACCAGCTCGCGCAGCCGGGCCACCCCGGCCGGGGAGGCGGACGCCCGGGCCAGCGCCAGCAGCACCGTCGGCTTGCCCTCGCGCAGGTCGTCCAGATTGGACTTGCCGGTCACCGCCGGATCGCCGAAGACGCCGAGCACATCGTCGCGGAGCTGGAACGCGTCCCCGAGCGGATCGCCGAACCCGGCCAGCGCCGCCACCTCCGCCGGCGTCGCGCCGGCCAGCGCGGCCCCGATCTGCACCGGACGGGTCACCGTGTAACGGGCCGTCTTCAGCCGCACCACGGCGAGCGCGCTCGCCACCGAACCGTCCCCGGCCGCCGCGACCACGTCCAGGTACTCCCCCGCGATCACCTCCGAGCGCATCCGGGCCAGCAGGACCTGCCCGCCGCGCAGCCGCTCGGGCGGCAACCCGCAGCCGTGGAACATCTGCGCCGACCAGGTGGCGCAGAGGTCCCCGCAGAGCACCGCCGCCTGCCGGCCGTACGCCGCCGGGTCGCCGCGCCAGCCGGACCGCTCGTGCAGGTCGGCGAAGAAGCGGTGCAGCGTGGGCGCTCCCCGGCGGCGGTCACTGCGGTCCACGATGTCGTCGTGGATCAGCGCGAACGCGTGGAACAGCTCCAGCGACGCCGCGGCCACCACGATCGGCCGCTCGTCCGGGCCGCCGAAGCCCCGCCAGCCCCAGTAGCAGAACAGCGGTCGCAGCCGCTTCCCACCGGCCAGCACGAACCGGCGCAAAGCGGAGTGAACAGTCCCCGTACCGTCGTCCGGCCGACCCGGCCCTCTCGCGTCCAGGAACGCGGCGAGCTCGGCGTCGAAACGGCCCCGAAGCAGGGCCGGGTCGGTCGGTGCGACGGTCACGGTCATGGTGCCTCCCAGGCCAATCCGGCGAGTTCCAGCAACAACGCCTTCACATCGGTCGCCTCCACCCGGGGCCGGATCGCGGCCGGGTCGGAGCAGAGCAGCACCGGGCCGTCCGCCGGATCGGCCGGCAGGCGCCCGTGCGAACCACGCACCGCCCGCGCCCCGGCGTCCAGCCCGACCACGTTCATCAGATAGCGCAGGCCGAGCTTCTTGCGTGCCAGCGCCACCGCCGCACGACGTTTCGCCGCGCCCGGAGCGGCCGGATCGAAGAACAGCTCGGCCGGGTCGTAGCCCGGCTTACGGTGGATCTCCACCAGCCGCGCGAAGTCGGGTGCCCGCGCGTCGTCCAGCCAGTAGTAGTAGGTGAACCAGGAGTCCGGCTCGGCCACCAGCACCAACTCGCCCGAGCGGGGATGGTCCAGGCCGTACCCGGCCTGCCCGGCGGCGTCCAGCACCTCGGCCACGCCGGGCAGCGCCGCGCAGAGCTTCGCCACCGTCGGCACGTCCGCCGGATCCCGGACGTAGACGTGCGCCACCTGGTGGTCGGCCACCGCGAACGCGCGTGACGTCCACGGGTCGAGGTATTCCATCCCGGCCTGGGTGTAGACCCGCAGCAATCCTTCGGCGCGCAGCAGCCGGTTCACGTCCACCGGGCGGGACACGTCGGTGATGCCGTACTCGGACAACGCCACCACAGTAGCGTCCCGATCACGGGCCGCGTCCAGCAGCGGGCCGAGCACGGTGTCCAGCTCCGCCGCCGCGGCGGCGGCCTCCGGCCCGGACGGACCGAAGCGTTGCAGGTCGTAGTCCAGATGCGGCAGGTAGACAAGGGTCAGGTCGGGGGCGTGGTCGGCCAGGATCCGCTGCGCGGCCCGGCTGATCCACGCCGACGACGGCAGCCCCGCGCCCGGCCCCCAGTAGCTGAACAGCGGGAACGTGCCGAGCGCGTCGGTGAGCATGTCCCGCAGCCGCGGCGGGTCGGTCCAGCAGTCCGGCTCCTTGCGCCCGTCGGCGTGGTAGACCGGGCGCGGCGTGACCGTCCAGTCCACGTCCGCGCCCATCGCGTACCACCAGCAGACGTTCGCGACCCGGTAGCCCGGCTCGAC
Organism: Micromonospora sp. HB375; assembly: GCF_017872985.1. Taxonomy (NCBI): domain Bacteria; kingdom Bacillati; phylum Actinomycetota; class Actinomycetes; order Micromonosporales; family Micromonosporaceae; genus Micromonospora; species Micromonospora sp. HB375. The sequence goes on from NZ_JAGGJO010000001.1 coordinate 5,475,228, forward strand.
GCGGCGGGCCGCCTGCCACACCTTCTCGCCGCCGACCAGCGCGTTGTGCTGCCGCCAGAGCAGCACCTCGCCCAGGTCGCGGAAGTACCAGCCGTTGCCCACCACGCCGTGCCCGGCGGGCAGCTCGCCGGTGAGGAACGTGGACTGCGCCGAGCAGGTCACCGCCGGCAGCACGGTGCCCAGCTCGGCGGCGAACCCGGCGTCGGCCACCGCGCGCAGCCGGGGCATGTGCGCCAGCAGCCGCGGGGTCAGCCCGACCACGTCGAGCACCACCAGCCGCCGGCTCATGCGGTGCCGGCCTTCGTTCGCGACTGCGGGGCTCGCAGGACCGGCTCACTCCTCGCGCTCACGAGGACATCACCGCCGTCGGCGCCAGCCCGAGCGCGGTCAGCTCGTCGCGGGCGAAGGCCAGCTCGGCGGCGATGCCGGCGGCCAGCTCCGCGTCGCCGCGCGGGCGCCGCGCCTCCGGCAGCACCCCCCAGGTGTACGTCTCGACGTCGAGGTGGTCGCAGCCGGCGGCCGGACCGGCGAACAGCGCGGCGAGCGCCTCCCGCAGCACCGGCACCGTGGAGCGCAGCGGCGGTTCGGGCGGGGCGTGCAGCGGCACGTGGTAGTGCACCCGCCAGGCACCGGGCAGCCCCGCGTCGAGCGCGGCGTCGAGGTCGTCGGCCGCGTACGCCGGATCGGCCGGATCGGCGGCGCCGGCGCAACCGGCCGCGCGGGTCTGGTGCAGGAACCTCGGCTCGACGAAGCGGCGCAACGCCGCGCCCGCCCCGGCCGGATCGGGCGCCTCGACGGCGGCGGACACCTGGACCTTCACCACGGGGAGACCGGCGGCACGCAGCCCGGCCAGGGCATCCGCCGGCTGCTCCCAGGCGCACGCCAGGTGTGCGAGGTCCAGGCAGATCCCGAGCCGGTCGGTATCCATGGCTGAGAATACCTCGCGTGCTTGTCCCGTCGACTCCACCAGGCAGCCGGGTTCCGGCTCGAAGCCGACCCGGATCACCCGGCCGGTCTCCCGCTGCACCGCGGCCAGCCCGTCGGCCAGCGCGTCGAGCCGCCGCCGGGCGGTCGCGGCGCGCGCGGTGTCCCACGGTGTACGCCAGGCCAGCGGCAGCGTCGAGACCGACCCGTGGACCGCGTCGTCGGGCAGCAGGTCGGCCAGCACCCGGGCCAGGTCCAGCGTGTACGCCGAGCGCTGCGGCGTGGTCCAGTCCGGGTGGTACACCGCGCCCTTGACCACCGGGGCCTGGAACGCGGCGTACGGGAAGCCGTTGAGCGTGACCACCTCCAGGCCCCGTACGGTCAGCTCGTGACGCAGCCGGCGGCGGGCCGCCGGGTCGGCGGCGAGCGCGGCGGCCACCGGCGCGGCCAGCCAGAGCCCGAGCCCGAGCAGGTCGGCGCCGAGCGCCCGGCGCACCGCTACCGCGTACGTGTCGAGCTGGACGACGATGCCGGGCAGGTCCTCGGCCGGGTGGACGTTCGTGCAGTAGCCGAGATGGACGGTCGTGCCGTCGGCGTGGCGCAGCCGCATCATTCGCCTCCGCGCAGGATCGAGTTGCCGGCGAAGGTGGGGTCGCTCGCCTCCAGGGCGGTCAGGTCGAGCCGGCCGGACTGGCCGTAGAACTCGACCGGGTTGCGCCACAGCACCCGGTCCACGTCGTCGGCGCTGAACCCGGCCAGCTGCATCGCCTCCCCGGTGGCCCGGGTCAGCAGCGGGTCCGACCGCCCCCAGTCGGCGGCCGAGTTGACCAGCATCCGCTCGGTCCCGTACCGCTTCAGCAGCTCGACCATGCGCGGCGGCGACATCTTCGTCTCCGGGTAGATGGAGAAGCCCAGCCAGCAGCCGGTGTCCCGGACCAGCCCCACAGTCACCTCGTTGAGGTGGTCGACGAGCACCCGTTCCGGCGCGATGTCCGACTCGGCGACCACGTCGAGCGTGCGCCGTACGCCGCGTGCCTTGTCCCGGTGCGGCGTGTGCACCAGCGCGGGCAGGTCGTACGCGACGGCCAGGGCGAGCTGCCCGGCCAGCGCGGCGTCCTCGGCCGGCGTCATCGCGTCGTAGCCGATCTCACCGACGGCCACCACGCCGTCCTTGTCCAGGTAGCGGGGCAGCAGGTCGAGCACCGGGCGGCAGCGCGGGTCGTTCGCCTCCTTCGGGTTGAGCGCCACTGTGGCGTGGTGCCGGATGCCGAACTGCCCGGCCCGGAACGGCTCCCAGCCGATCAGCGAGTCGAAGTAGTCCACGAAGCTGTCCACGCTGGTGCGCGGCTGGCCCAGCCAGAACGCCGGTTCGACCAGCGCGCGGACCCCGGCGGCGGCCATCCGCTCGTAGTCGTCGGTGGTGCGGGACGTCATGTGGATGTGCGGGTCGAAGATGCGCATGTCACGCCTCCGGGGTGGGGATGGTCAGCCGGCGCAGCAGGTCGGCCGCGTCGTCGGGCATGGTCCGGCCGGCGGCGTGCCGCTCGGCGGCGTACGCGGCGAGCATCCGGGCCAGCTCGCCGTCGGCCCGCTCCGGCAGGTCGTCGACCACCGCCAGGGGCACGCCGGTGAACACGCACTTGAGCACCGCCTGCCGCCAGGCCGGCTGCTCCAGGTGCCGGGCGTACGGGCCGAGCGCGGCGGCGGCCAGCCGGGTGTCGTTTGTGCGGATCGCGTCGTGCAGCAGCGGCACGCACTCCGCGCCGATGGGCAGCAGCGGCAGCGCGCGCAGCACGGCGCGTTTCTCGGCGGCGTCGCCCTGCCGGTAGAGCGTCTCGGCCGCGGCGGCGTGGCCGTTCGGCAGCGTGGTCAGCAGCAGCGCGCGGGCCGCCTCGTCGGCCGTCCAGCCGGGCGGGTCGGGCAGCGGCCCGCGACCGCACCGCCGGGCGGCGGTGGCGAAGAACCGTTCGATCGCCGTGGGTTCGGTCGCGACGCGGCGCAGCGCCGCGTCCAGCCACTGCGGATCGGGTACGCCCCGAAGCGCGGCGCGCAGTCGGTCGGGTGTCATGCCGTCTCCCCTCTGCCGGGTGGAAGGTGGTGGGTCACCGCCCCTCGCCGCGCGAGGCGGCGGCGCGCAGGAAGTCCAGTGAGCGGGCGGCGACGGCCGGTGCCGCGTGCGAGTGCCGGGGCAGCTCCACCGCCACCAGCCCGCGGTAGCCGGCGTCGGCCAGGGCACGCAGCACCGGCGGGAAGTCGATCTCGCCGGCACCGAGCTCCAGGTGTTCGTGCACGCCTCGGCGCATGTCGTCGATCTGCACGTTGACCAGGTGCGCGGCGACCTCGGACACGCACCGCGGCACCGGCAGCGGCTCCAGGCACCGGCAGTGCCCGATGTCGAGCGTGATGCCGAAGCCGGGCGGCGCGCCGAGCGCCTCGCGCAGCCGCCGCCACCCGGCGATGTCCTCGACGAACATGCCCGGCTCCGGTTCGAAGCCCAGCGGCACGCCCGCCTCCGCCGCCTCGGCGCACACCGTCGCGCAGCCCGCTACGAGGCGGTCGGCGGCGACGCCGGGCGGTACGCCGGGCGGGCGTACGCCGGCCCAGAAGGAGACCGCCTCCGCGCCCAGGTCGGCGCCGATCCGCACGGCCCGGCGCAGGAACTCCACCCGCCGGGACGGGTCGTCGTGCAGCAGCGTCGGCGCGTGCTTGTGCCAGGGGTCGAGCAGGTAGCGGGCGCCGGTCTCGACCACCACCGCCAGCCCGAGCGCGTCCAGCCGGCGGCGCACGGCGGTCACCCGGCGCATCAGCCCGGGGGCGAACGGGTCCAGGTGGTCGTGGTCCAGGGTGAGCGCGACACCCTGGTAGCCGAGGTCGGCGAGGACCGCCAGCGCGTCGCCGAGGCGGTGGTTGGCGAAGCCGTTGGTGCCGTACCCGAAACGCAGCGTGGCCGGGCCGGAGAGCGGTTCGGCGACAGCTGTCATGTCGGGGAGATCAGTCGGGCCAGGCGGCGGCCGAGCGGGGCGGCGCCGGCCACGGCGAGGCCGAGCAGCCGCGCCCCGGCGCGGGCGGTGAGCGAACCCTGCAAGGCGGGCAGCCCGGTGATCCCGGCCCCGACGGCGGCGCGCACCCGGGCCGGTGACGGATCGGCGAGTACCCGGGCCTGCGCCCGGCCGTACCGGACGGCGTACCCGGCCGCGAGCACCGCCGGCACCAGCTCCCCGAGCCGAAGGAAGGGCCCCCTCTTAACGCATCCGGTAGAGGAGGGGGCCCCGCTTAACACGGTGGGCCGGGCCGGGGTGGTGAACGCGATCAGCGCGGTACCGGCCAGCGTGAGACCCGGCAGACGCCGGTCCGCGCCGGTCACCTCGCGGCGGGACAGGGCGGTCACGGTCCAGGTGTGCGCGGCGATGGTGAGCGCTGCGGGCAGCGCCCGGACCACCCGGCCGCCGGACGCGCCGAGCAGCACGTCCAGCCCACGGCACGCGGCCATCACCGCCGGGCCGGCGGCGGTGTTCTTCGCGCGCAGGTCGTACCCCCAGATGGTGGCCGCGAGTGGGAGCGCGACCGCCGCCGCCCGGCGGCCCCCGGCGGCGGTGGCGACCGCGAGCCCGGCGGCGGTGAGGCCGGACGCGACGCCGAGCGCCACGGACGGGCGCACCCGCCCGGACGGGATCGGCCGCTCCGGCCGTTCGACCGCGTCCAGCCGCCGGTCCGCCCAGTCGTTGGCGGCCATCCCGGCCCAGTAGAGCAGCACCGACGCGCCGGCCAGGGCGGGCGTCCGGCGGTCCAGCGCCCCGGCCGCGGCGGCGCCGGACAGCACGTCCCCGGGTACGGAGAGCGCGGCCGGCGCCCGGACCAGTTCGGCCAGGTCGGCCAGGCGGGTCACGACGTCGCCCGGGCGTGCAGGTCGGCGGCGAAGTCCCGCAGCACCGTCCACTGCTCGCCGAGCGCGTGGCCGGTCGCGCCGAGCGGGTCCTTGAAGAAGAACGCCAGTTCGGTCAGCGGGCCGTGGCGGCCGGCGGCGTGCGCGGCGGCGGTGAGCCGGGCCAGGTCCAGCACGAGCGGCGCGGCGAGCGCCGAGTCGCAGCCGTGCCAGGTGAACTCCATCCGCATGCCGGTGCCGAGGAAACCGGCGAACGTGATCAGGTCCCAGGCGGTCTTGAAGTCGCCCAGTTCCTCGACGTACTCGATCCGGGTGCCACCCTGGGGCAGGTAGCCCAGCGTCTCGGCGAGCACCCGCTGCTTGCTGCCGACCTTGGCGGCGTTGGCGGCCGGGTCGGCGAGCGTGGCGCCGTCGCCGCCGCCGAGCAGGTTCGTGCCGGACCAGGAGCGCACGGCCAGGTGCCGCATCGCGAACATCGGCGCGAGCACCGACTTGAGCAGCGTCTCGCCGGTCTTGCCGTCGTGCCCGGCGTACGGCAGCCCGCGTTCGGCGGCGAGCGCGGCCAGGGCCGGCAGGCGGGCGCCGGTCGACGGGGTGAAGTCCACGTACGGGCAGCCGGCGGTGAACGCCGCGTACGCGTAGGCGGAGCTGGGCGGCAGCACGTCGGCCGGGCCGGTCAGCGCGTCGCGCAGCGTGGCCAGGTCGCTGTGGGCCGGGTGCGGTGCGGGCGCCGGTTCGGTGGCGGCGACGTTCACCACGGCCACCCGGTCCAGTCCGTGCCGGGACCGGAACCCGGTCAGGTCGCGCACCACGGCGGCGATCCGTTCGCCCTGGTCTCCGTCGGCCGGAGCGGGCCGCAGCGCCGCCTCGACGGTGGCCAGGTCCGGCGCGACGGCGTCGGCCAGCCGGGCGGGCAGCACGCCTGCGGCGGCGAGCGCCTCGGCGCGTTTGGTCAGCGGGGTGGCGACCACGTCGTGGCCGCCGAAGACGAGATCGGCGAAGCCCGGCAGGGCGGGCCCGCGCAGGTCGGGCAGCTCGGTCACGCATCCGGTCGGCGCGGTGAGCCCGGCCCGCAGGGCCAGCCCGCCGACCACGGCTGTGGTGGCGACCGAGCCGCGCGCGCCCACCAGCCAGACACCCGTACGCATTCGCGCTACCTCCCCAGGTAAGGCCGGTCCGCCGGTGCGGCCGGGGAATCCCGGTCCGGCCGCACCGGAGGGCCGTGCTGGTCGTGCCGGCGGACACCGGCGGCACGCTCCCCGGAGCCGGCCTCGTCCCCGCCGCGGGGCGCAACCGCGGCGGGCCCTCGCCGGCCGGCGCCGGTGAGTGTCGGGCGGGCCTGGCCCGCCTCGGATCAGGCGGAAGCTTCGGCCAGGGCGGGTTCCACCTCCGTCCAGGCGGCCCGCTCGGCCGAGCGGGTCACCGCGTCGAGCACGAGCTGGACCTGCAGCGCGTCGGCGAACGACGGGGCCGGGTCGGCGCCGGTGGCGACCGCCTCGACGAAGTCGCGCGCCTGGTGGGTGAAGGAGTGCTCGTAGCCGATGATGTGGCCGGGCGGCCACCACGCGCCCAGGTACGGGTGGTCCGGCTCGGTCACCAGGATCCGGCTGAAGCCCTGCTCGGCGGCGGGCCGGGTGGCGTCCAGGAACTCCAGTTCGTTGAGGCGTTCCAGGTCGAACACGACGCTGCCGCGCGAGCCGTTGATCTCGACGCGCAGGGCGTTCTTGCGGCCGGTGGCGAACCGGGTCGCCTCGTACGTGGCGAGCGCTCCCCCGTCGAGCCGGGCCACGAACACCGCCGCGTCGTCCACTGTCACCTGGCCCATGGCGCTGCCGTTGCCGTCGGCCTGCGCGGCCAGGCCGCTCGACCCGGCGACGAGTGGCCGCTGGCGGACGAACGTCTCGGTCAGCGCGCTGACGCCGCTGACGAGCTGACCGGTGACGTACTGGGTCAGGTCGATGATGTGCGCGCCGATGTCACCGAGCGCGCCGGAGCCCGCCCTGTCCTTCTGCAACCGCCACACCAGCGGGAACTGCGGGTCGACGATCCAGTCCTGGAGGTAGACCGCCCGGACGTGCCGGATCTCGCCGATCCGCCCGTCGGCCACCAGCTGCCGCATCAGGGCGACAGCCGGCACCCGCCGGTAGTTGAAGCCGCACATCGCGCGTACCCCGGACTCGCGGGCCCGGGCCGCGGCCCCGGTCATCTCGCGGGCCTCGGCGACGCTGTTCGCCAGCGGCTTCTCGCACAGCACGTGCTTGCCCGCGGCGAGCGCGGCGAGCGCGATCTCGCGGTGGCTGTCCCCCGGCGTGCAGATGTCGACCACGTCGATCTCGTCGGACTCGACGAGCCGCCGCCAGTCGGTGGTGTAGCCGTCCCAGCCGAGCCGGTCGGCGGCCTCGGCCACCTTCGGCTCGTCCCGGCCGCAGACGAGCGCCATCCGTACCCGGGACGGCAGATCGAACACCCGGTTCACGGTGCGCCACGCCTGGGAGTGCGCGGCGCCCATGAACGCGTAGCCGACCATGCCGACCCGCAGGATGCTGTCGTGACTGGACAAGGTGGGTCTCCCCCCGTGTGTCAGAACCCGAGCTTCAGGTAGTCGCTCGCGTTCTCCTTGGTGATCGTCTCGGAGGCGAGCACGATCTCCTTCGGTACCTGGAGTTCGACCAGGTCGGACATGCCCTTGCCCTGGCCGATCAGGCGGGCCAGGGAGATGGCCGAGGAGGCCATCGACGGGCTGTAGGTGACTGTGGCCTTGAGGACCGTGTTGTCGGCGGCGATGTCCTCCATGGCCTTCTTGGAGCCGGCGCCGCCGACCATGATGAATTCCTTGCGGTTGGCCTGGTTGACGGCCGCGAGCACGCCGATGCCCTGGTCGTCGTCGTGGTTCCAGACCGCGTCGATCTTCGGCAGCGCCTGGAACAGGCCGGTGGCGGCCTGCTGGCCGGAGTCGACTGTGAACTCGGCGGGGCGCCGGTTGGCGACCTTGAACCCGTACGAGGCGAGCGTGTCGGCGAACCCCTTGGACCGTTCCTGGGTCAGCTCCAGCGACTCGATGCCGGGGATCTCGCCGATCACCGGGTTGCTCACGCCCTTGGTCTTGAGCTGCTCGGCGATGTACGTGGCGGCGGCCACCCCCATGCCGTAGTTGTCGCCCTTGATCTGGCACCGGTAGGCGCGCGCGTCCGGGAAGGCCCGGTCCAGGTTCACCACCGGGATGCCGGCCTTCATCGCCTCCAGGCCGAACGCGTTGAGTTCCTTGCCGTCGTGCGGCAGCAGCACGATCACGTCGGGCTTCTGCGAGATCAGCGTGGACAGCGCCGCCCGCTGGGCCGCCGCGTCCGCGCCGGCCTCGACCGACTTCAGCTCCACGTCCTGGTACGCCCCGGCCTGCGCCTTGGCGTTGTTCGTGATGGCGGCGATCCAGCCGTGGTCGGCGGCCGGGGCGGAGAAGCCGATGGTCACCTTCTTGCCCGGCTCGGTGTTGGCGCCGGAACCGGCCGCCTTGGTCTGTGCCTCGGTCGGGCTCTGCTCGTTGCTGGTGCAGCCGGCGAGCAGCACCCCGGCGGAGACCGCGGCCCCGCCGAAGAGCAGCCGGCGGCGGGACAGGTCATGGCGCGGTGTTCTCATGACGCCTCCTGGGATGAGGTGGTGGGGTGGTTTCGGGTGTGGCGGGCCGGACCACAGTCGGTACGACGGCAGCCGGGGTGTGCGCGGGTGGGGTCAGGTGGTGGTGGCCCGGTTGCGGGCGAGGAACTGGGTGAGGCTGCCGAACTGCACCTGCTGGACCAGGACGGCGGCGACGATGATGCCGCCCTTGACCATGTTCTGGGCCTCGGCGGAGAGGTTGTTGATGGCGAACAGGTTGGTGATCGTGGAGAAGATGATCACCCCGAGCAGGGAGCCGATGATCGTGCCCCGCCCGCCGCTGAGCAGCGTGCCGCCGATGATCGCGGCGGCGATCGCGTCCAGCTCGTAGAGGTTGGCCATCGCCGCCTGCGCGGAGGTGGCCTGCGCGGTCAGCATGACCGCGGCGATGCCGCAGCACAGGCCGGACAGCGCGTAGAGGAGCACGGTGTGCCGGCGCACGTTGATGCCGGCGAGCCGGGCCGCCTCCGGGTTGCCGCCGACCGCCACCGTACGGCGGCCGAACGTGGTCCGGTTCAACAGCACCCAGCCGGCCGCCACCACCGCCACCAGGATGTAGACCAGCAGCGGGATGCCGAGCACGTTCGTGCTGGCGATGCCGTTGATGAACGTGTTGCCCGACACCTGGGTCTGCTTGTCGGAGATCTCCGCCGCCAGCCCCCGGGCGGCGACGAGCATCGCCAGCGTGGCGATGAACGGCACCAGCCGCCCGTACGACACGAGCAGCCCGTTCACCACGCCGACGGCGAGCCCGACGGTCAGCGCGGTGAAGATCATGCCGCCCGCGCCGTAGCTCTGCGTGGCGACAGTGGTGCACCAGACCCCGGCCAGCGCGACGATCGCGCCGACCGACAGGTCGATGCCGCCGCCGATGATCACGAAGGTCATGCCGACGGTGACCACGCCGACCACCGAGGCGAGCTTGAGAATGGTGAGCGTGTTGCCCCACACCCAGTTCGGGTCGCCGTAGAGGTCGGGGCGGGTCAGGATGCCGATGACCACCAGCACGACGAGCGTGGCGAGCAGGCCGAGGTTGCGCTTGACGCCCTCCCCGCCGTCGCCGCGCCACCAGGAGAGCTTCGCCGGCGCGTCGACCTTGGCGGTCTCCGTCCGCTCCACCGGCGGCGACTGCGCGGGCAGGGCGGATTCTCTGACATCGCTCATGCCGGTGCGCCTTCCATGAGGGACCCCGCCATGACGAGGTCGAGCACGGTGTTCTCGTCCAGTTCGCCGGCCGGCGCCTCGCGGACCACTCGGCCCTCCCGCATCACCAGCACCCGGTCGGCCAGGCCCAGCACCTCGGGCACCTCGCTGGAGACCAGCAGCACCCCGACGCCCCGGGCGGCCAGATCGCGGATCACCTGGTACAGCTCGGCGCGGGCGCCCACGTCCACGCCCCGGGTCGGCTCGTCGAGCAGCAGCAGCCGGGTGTCACCGAGCAGCCACCGGCCGACCACCACCTTCTGCTGGTTGCCGCCGGACAGCGTGCGCACCGGCCGCCGTACGTCGCGGGGCCGCAGCTCCAGCGACTCGGCGATCCGGTCCGCCTCGGCGCGTTCCCGCCCGGCGTCGGTGAACCCGAGGCGGGCGTACCTGCCGAACGTGGCGAGCGTGACGTTGCGGTAGATCGGTTCACCCAGCAGCAGCGCCTGGCTCTTGCGCTCCTCCGGCGCCATGCCCATCCCGGCCCGTACCGCCGCGCCCACACTGCCGGGACGCAGCGTCCGGCCGTTCACCCGGACCGTCCCGGCGTGCGCCCGGCGCGCGCCGAAGATGGTCTCCAGCAGCTCCGACCGGCCCGAGCCGACCAGCCCGGCGATGCCGACGATCTCTCCCGCCCGGACCCGGAGCGAGACGTCGGCGAACTCGCCGGGCCGGGTCAGCCCGTCCACCCGCAGCAGCTCCGCGCCACCCCCGTGGTCGGCCGGGCGCTGCGGGAAGACGTACTCGATGGTCCGCCCGGTCATCCGGGCGACCAGGTCGCGGGTCGGCGTCTCGCGGGCCGGCAGGCTCGCCGCCGTGGTCCGGCCGTCCTTGAGTACGGTGACCCGGTCGCCGATCTCGCGGATCTCCTCCAGCCGGTGCGAGATGTAGATGACAGCGATGCCCTGCGCGGTGAGTTCCCGGATGATCCGGAACAGGTTCGCCACCTCGTCGTGGGCCAGCACCGCGCTCGGCTCGTCCATGATGATCAGCCGGGCCTCGTGGGAGAGCGCCCGCGCCATGCTGACGATCTGCTTGCCGGCGGCGGGCAGGTGCCGCACCAGCCGCCCCGGAGGGATCTCCGGGTGGCCGAGCCGGGCCAGGATCTGCCGGGTACGCCGGGCCATGTGCCCCCGCCGGACGAAGCCGAACCGGCGCGGCTCGTGGCCGAGGAACGCGTTCTCCGCCACCGACAGGTCGTCGACCAGGTCGAGTTCCTGGTAGATCGTGGCGATGCCGGCGCGCATGGCGGCCTGCGGGTTGGCGAACGACGCCGGCTCGCCCCGCCACACGACCTCGCCGGAGTCCGGCCGATGCACCCCGGCCAGCACCTTGATCAGCGTGGACTTGCCGGCGCCGTTCTGCCCCAGCAGGCAGTGCACCTCGCCGGCGCGTACCTCCAGTTGCACGCCGTCGAGCGCGCGTACCCCCGGGAACGTCTTGACGACGTCGGTGAGGCGCAGGACCACCTCGCCCGCGACGGCGTCCGCGGGCGCCTCGACCAGTGGTTTCCCGGTGTCGCTCATGCTGCTTCTCCGAACGCGAGGTCGCTGGCGAGCACGGCGGCGCCGGCGACGCCGGCGCGCGGGCCCAGTTCGGACAGGACGACCGGCAGGTTGCCGGTGGCCAGCGGCAGCGAACGGCGGTAGACCACGCTGCGGATCTCGGCGAGCAGGATGTGGCCGAGCTGGGCCAGTCCGCCGCCGATCACGATCATCGACGGGTTGGTGAAGCTGACCAGCCCGGCCAGCACGCTGCCGACCCGCCGGCCGCCGTCCCGGATGAGCTGGATGCAGGAGACGTCCCCCTCGATCGCCCCCTGCGCCACGTCCAGCGCGGTCACCACACCCCGGGCGGCGAACCGCTCGGCCAGCGCCGGGGAGACCTCGGTGCGGGCCGCGACAGTCGCCTCGCGGGCCAGCGCGGCGCCGCTGAACACCGCCTCCAGACAGCCGACGTTGCCGCAGGAACACATCGGGCCGTTCGGGTCGACCTGGATGTGGCCGATGTCCCCGGCGCAGCCGTCGGTGCCCCGGTAGACCTCGCCGTGCAGGTAGATGCCACAGCCGATGCCGGTGCCGATCTTGATGAACAGGAAGTCGTCGACCGAGTGGGCCACGCCGCCGTGCCGCTCCCCGATCGCCATGATGTTGACGTCGTTGTCCACCACCGCCGGGCAGCCGTGCTCCCGGGTCAGCAGCTCGCGGACCGGGAACCGGTCCCACCCCGGCATGATCGGCGGGGAGACCGGCACGCCGTCGCGGAAGCTCACCGGCCCCGGTACGCCGATGCCGACCGCGTCGAGCCGCTCGTACGCGCCGTCCACCTTGGCCTTGTGCAGCAGCTCGTTGACGCGCTGGAGCGTCACCTTCGGGCCGGAGCGGATGTCGGCGGTCTCGGTGTAGGCGGCCACCGGCTCCAGCCGGCCGTTGACCACCTCCACGTCGATCGAGCTGGCGCCCAGGTCGACGGCGGCGAACCGCAGGTGCGGGCTCAGCTCGACCAGGGTGGAGCGCCGCCCGCCCCGGGAGGCGGCCAGCCCGGCCTCGGCCACGTACCCGAGGGAGACGAGCCGTTCCAGCTCGGCGAGCAGGCGCGGGCGGGGCATCTGGAGGCGGTCGCCGAGTTCGGCGCGGGACACCGCGCCCTCGTCCCGGAGCAGCCGCAGGAGCCGTACGTGCAGGGGGTCGACCGTCCGCACCGGCAGTCACCTCCGCATCGGAAGTCCGTCACATCGACCATGGCGATGTGTGTTGTGTCCGACACAGTAGGAGCCTTCCGGGTCGCATGTCCATAGCTTCGGCACGCCTGATGCAAACTTTTGTCCATACGAACAAAAGAGTTGCCGGGCCAGAAAAACGCGCAGCCCCGCCCGGGCGCATCCGGGCGGGGCGGCGAGGTGCGGTCAGCGGTCAGTGGTGGGAGGAGGCATTGCCCTTCTTGCGCAGCTTGCGGTCGTCGCGCAGCTCCACGTAGGGCTCCTCGTCGGCCGGGTGGCCGGCCGCGATGGCCCGGCTGCGCTCCAGCTCGGCGTCGAACTCCGCGCCGAGCAGGATGGCCACGTTGCTCAGCCAGAGCCAGACCAGGAAGATGATCACGCCGGCCACCGCGCCGTACGTCTTGTTGTACGAACCGAAGTTGCTGACGTAGAGCGCGAAGAGGCCGGACACCACGAGCCAGAGCACCACCGCGAGCACGCCGCCGGGGCTGACCCAGCGGAAGCCGCCGTGCCGGGCGTTCGGCGAAGCCCAGTAGAGGATCGCGAACATCAGGCTCACCAGCACCAGCAACACCGGCCACTTGGCGATGTTCCACACCGTGACGGCGGTCGAGCCGAGCCCGATCGCGTTTCCGGCCTGCTCGGCCAGGCCGCCGGTGAACACCACGATCACGGCGCTGATCAGCAGCATCACGCCGATCACCGCGGTCACGCCGAGGCGTACCGGCAGCGTCTTCCAGATCGGCCGCCCCTCCGGCACGTCGTAGATGCTGTTCGAGGCGCGCATGAACGCGGCGATGTAGCCGGAGGCGGACCAGAAGGCCGCGACCAGACCGATGACGGCCGCGATGCTGGCCAGCCCGCCGGACTGGCCGGCCTGGTCGATCGCGCTCTCGATGATCTTGCGGATGTTCTCCTCCGGCACCGCCTGGCCGACAGTGTCCCGGACCCCCTCCGTGGCCCGGTCACCGAGCAGGCCGAGCAGCGAGATCAGCACCAGCACGCCGGGGAAGATGGAGAGCACGCCGTAGTAGGTGAGCGCGGCGGCCCAGTCGGTCAGGCTGTCGTCCTGGAACTCCCGGACGGTCCGCTTGAGCGTCGCCATCCAGCCCGTCGCAGTCAGGTCGGTCGGGCTGTCCGGACCGTCGTCCGGGCCCACCGGCTCCGTGCGGTCGCGCCCGTCACGGGCGGGAGCCTCGTCGGCGGCCATGGCACCTCCTCGTCGTCGCGTCGTCAGACGACATGCCCTGACGACGGCGGCCATAACCACCACCCGCGAAAACGGCAGACCCGCCCGACGCCCCTGCCCCCGAGGCGGCCACTCACGCCCATCGCGGCCGTCCGCGTTTCCCGCCGCCTCGCTCTGCATCCATCGGCGCACACGGTTACGCAGCGTGGCTGCCGCGCGGGTGGCTGCAGAGCAAAGCCCGCCGGCGCCGCATCCCGTCACGACAGCGCGACGCACTCGACCGGAGATCTCGGCGCCCGCCGCCCGGAGCGGACAACAACTCGCCCAAGATCTCGACAACCGTCACGACGAGTGGAACGTCATGGGTGCCAAACGGGGGCGGAGACACCCACGGCGCTCCACCCGTCCGATCCGCCGGCGGCGCGTGCGCGGTGGAATCGGCGGCGGCACCCGGCACAGCCACTGTGCCGCAGTGGCGGCGTCGGCATGACGAAGGAGCCCGCGACCTCGGCGGAATGAATTCGATCATGGGCCTTCCGGGCACCGGAGCACGTACTGCCGACGCCGGTCGGCGCCGGCACCGCCGAGGGCCGACAGGGCCTGCGACAGCAGTCGGTCGCGCTGCACTATCCGTAACCGCCACCGGCTCCCGTGACTCGCCATTCATCGTTGGAAAGGCGCCCGGTCGACCACCGGAAGGCATTGCCGAAGTCCTTGATCGCGCAATTACGAAAGAGATTCAAGAAGCGTCCGCCGGAGCGCGTCGCCCCAATTACCGTCACTCATTGCAATCACGTTAAGCAATGTTCCCAACGCGCGCGCAATTCGCGTATCGTGCCCCCTCGTGCCGCCCGTTCGCCCCTCCGACGCGACTCCCCCGAAACCCCGGCCGCCGTCCGGCGGACGACCGGGGTCCGATGTGGACGCCGAGGTGGTGCCGCTCCCGCCGGACGAGGGCGTCGTCGCCGGTCCGGAGTGGTCCGACGACGGGCCGGGCGAGACACACCACCACAGCCGGGCCGTGCCGCACCACGCCGAGGACCACACTCCGGCCGAGACGCACGACGCCCCGGATCAGGCCCAGCAGGACGCCCGGGAACTGGCCGCCCGGTTCGAGGAGGAGAAGCCGGGACGGGTCCTCGCCGGCGGAGTCGGCTTCCTGTTCACCGGCGTCACCGTCGCGGTCGGGCTGCTGACGCTCTGGCAGGTGTTCTTCCCGCTGGCCCAGGGCAGCAAGTACTACCTCATCTTCTTCCTCGCCGGCGTCCTGCCGATGGTGTTCCTCGCGTACCCCTCGGGGGTGCGGCTGCGACGCACCGAGGCCGACGCGGTCGACGTGGACGACCGGCGCGGACCCACGCCCGTGGACTGGCTGCTGGCGCTCGCGGCGCTCGTGGTCTGCCTCTACCCGGTGCTGCCGGTCGCCGTCGGCGCGGGCGGCGGCGGGTACGACGCCTTCCTGGACCGGCAGGGCCTGCTGGATCCGCTGGACGTGGCGTTCGGCACCGGGCTGCTGCTCCTGCTGCTGGAGGCGTGCCGGCGTACCACCGGGTGGATCCTGCCGGCGGTCTGCGTGCTGTTCCTCGGGTACGGCTACTACGGCGGGCTGCTGCCGCAGTCCTGGCCGGTGGCGCACGCGGGGCTCGACTTCGCGCAGCTGGTCGACGCGTTCTACAACTCCGACAGCGGCTTCTACGGCACGCCGCTGGACGTCGCCGCCTCCTACATCGTGCTGTTCACCATCTACGGCGCGGTGCTCGACCTGTCCGGCGCGGGCCGGTTCTTCGTGGAGCTGTCCGCCGCCGCGTTCCGCCGCTCCCGTACCGCCGCCGGGCGCACCGCCGTCGCCTCGGGTTTCCTGCTCGGCACGGTCTCCGGCTCCGGCGCCGCCACCACCGTCAGCATCGGCGCGGTGACCTGGCCGATCCTGCGCCGCGCCGGCTACCCGGCCGAGCGCGCGGGCGGCATGCTGGCCGCCGCCGGTGTCGGGGCGATCCTGTCCCCGCCCACGCTCGGCGCGGCGGCGTTCATCATCGCCGAGTACCTGGGCGTGTCCTACCTGCAGGTGCTCGGCTGGGCCACGGTGCCCACGATCCTCTACTACCTGGGCATCCTGTTCTCGGTCGAGATCGACGCGCGACGTTCCGGGGTCCGTCCGGTGGTCATCGACAGCGGCTCGGCCTGGCGGCTGCTGGCCCGTTTCGGCTACCACTTCCTCTCGCTCCTCGTGATCATCGTGGTCCTGGCGCTCGGCGCGTCGGCGATGCGGGCGGTGGTCGTCGCCACCGTGATCGCGGCGGCGCTGTCCTTCCTGGACCGGCGGCACCGCCTCACGCCGGCCCGGCTCGTGGCGGCGCTGCGCGACGGCGTACGCGGGGTGCTCGCGGTGAGCGCCGTGTGCGCCGCGGCCGGCATCATCACCGCCACCACCACGAAGACCGGGCTCGGGCCGCAGGCCGCCTCGCTGCTGATCAGCGGCGCGCAGACGGTCAGCTCGGAGCCCGCCGTGGTGCTGGCGCTGACCGCGGTGCTCGCCGCCGTCGCGCTCAGCCTGCTGGGCCTCGCCGTGCCGGTCACCGCGTCCTTCGTCATCGGCTGGGTGATCATCGGCCCGGCACTGCTGAACCTGGGTGTCGAGGCGCCCGCCGCGGCCATGTTCGTCTTCTACTTCGCGGTGCTGTCCGAGGTCTCGCCGCCGACCGCGCTCGCCGCGGTCGCCGCCGCCGCGGTCACCGGCGGCCGCCTGGTGCCGACCATGTGGCAGACCCTGCGGTACGCGCTGCCGGCGTACCTGATCCCGCTGGCCTTCGTGATCACGCCGACCGGCCTCGGACTGCTCGGCATCGGCGGGCCCGGGCGGATCGTGACGGCCGGCCTGGTCTCCGCGCTCGGCGTGGCGGTGCTGGCGGTCGCGGCCGGCGGCTGGCTGCCGGGCGTGGGCCCGGCCGGCGCGCCGGAGCGGATCCTCGGCGCGATCGCCGGGCTGGTCCTGCTCTGGCTGGAACCGCTGCCCATGGCGATCGGCGCGGCGCTCGCCGCGCTCACGGTCGCGGGCGTGTACGTCCGACGTGGCGCCGCCGGGCACCCCGGCCGCCCGGCGGTCGAAGAATCCGTGGATCTTGGGGAGGAGAGAGAGTGGGACGGATCGACGCGAGGATAGTGGCGGGTGTCGGGGCGTTTGTCCTGGTCGCCGCCGGTGCCGCCGGCTGCGGGGGCCGTCAGGACGGCGCGGCGAAGGACGACGCCGCCCGCGAGGTCAGCTGCAAGGTCACCAAGGACACCCGGGTCGGTATCGCCACCGGCAACGCCACCGGCGTCTACTACGTGGTCGGCAACGCGCTCGCCGGCGAGCTGAGCAAGACCACCGACGGCAAGCTCACCGGGACGGCCGCCGAGACCGGCGCCTCGGTGCAGAACGTCGAACAGCTCGTCGCCGGCCAGTACGACGTGGCGTTCTCCCTGTTCGACACCGCTGTCAACGCGGTGCAGGGCAAGGGGAGCTTCACCGCGCCGCAGCCGGTCAAGGCGCTGGCCCGGAT
Source organism: Micromonospora sp. HB375 (assembly GCF_017872985.1). NCBI lineage: Bacteria > Bacillati > Actinomycetota > Actinomycetes > Micromonosporales > Micromonosporaceae > Micromonospora > Micromonospora sp. HB375. The sequence continues at coordinate 5,492,336 of NZ_JAGGJO010000001.1, forward strand.
CTACGACAACTACACCCAGGTGGTCGTACGGGCCGACGCGGGCATCACGTCGGTGGCCGACATGAAGGGCAAGAAGATCTCCACCGGCTCACCGAAGTCCGGCACCGAGGTCATCGCCAACCGGCTGCTCACCGCCGCCGGGCTGGACCCGGCGAAGGACGTCCAGGCGCAGCGGCTGGACCTCACCAAGACCGTCGACGGCATGAAGGACGGCAGCATCGACGGCTTCTTCTGGTCCGGCGGCGTGCCGACCGGCGGCGTCACCGACCTGTTCACCACGTCCGGCGACAAGGTGAAGTTCGTCGACATCACTCCGCTGCTGCCGAAGATGGCCGAGCTGAACCCGGCGTACCAGGCGGGCACCATCGGCAAGGACATCTACCGGACCCCGGCCGACGTGCCCACCATCGTGGTGCCGAACGTGCTGCTGGTGCGGGACAACCTCGACGCCGACGTGGCCTGCGCGATCACCCGGACGGTGTTCGAGTCCAAGGACGCCCTGGCCCAGGCGAACCCGGCGGCGAAGGGCATCGAGCTGGGCAACGCCCGCAAGACCGACCCGGTGCCGCTGCACCGCGGCGCGGAGCGGGCACTGAGCGACCTCGGCGCGAGCTGACCTGAACGGGCCGGGTCCGGACGCGCGTCCGGGCCCGGCCCGCCCGACCCGACCGGAGACCACCGTGCCGCTGCCCCACCCGGCTCGCGTACGCCGGCACCACCGCTCCGCGGACCGCACCGGACGCCTGCGCTCGGTCCGCGTCCAACTGCTGGCCCCGATCCTGGTCGCCACGGCCGGGCTGGTCGTGCTGGGGGCGGCGCAGACCGACGCCGCGCTGGACGCGTCCGCCGACGCCGACCGGGCGCGCGTGCTGGCCGGCACCGCCACCGCGACCGTACGTCTGGTGCACGAGCTGGAACGCGAACTGGGCGAGACGGCCGCGTTGCGCCAGCGCGGCGGTACGTCCGGCCGCCCGCTCGTGGACGCGCAGCGCCGCCGGGTCGACACGGCCGTGGAGCGCTACCGCTCGGCGCAGGGTGACGCGCGCCGGGCCGCCCCGGACCTGGCGGGGGTGCTGGACGACGCGCGCGGGCGCTTGGAGCAACTCGCGCCGACCCGGGACCTGGCGCTGGCCGGTGAGCGCGGCGACCCGGCGTACGTGTCGCTCGTGGAGTCGCTGCTCGCGGTCGCGGACGCGCTGCCCAGTCAACTCCGGGACGCCGACCTGGCCAACCAGGCCCGTGAGGTGGCCTCGGTGGCCGCCCAGGAGCACCTGTCCGCGCTGGAGCGCGACCTGCTGCGGGCGGTGTTCGTCAGAGGCGGACTGGAACGCGGCGAGCTGGCCCGGCTGGGCCGGCTGCGGGGCGCCCGGGAGCAGCGGCAGGCCGAGTTCCTGCGGATCGCCTCCGCCCCGGCGAACGCTGCCTGGTACCGGCTGGTCGACGGCGCCGACGTGACCACGGCCCGGCGGATGCGCGACGCGATGCTCGACACCGACGGCGCGCCGGACGCGCTGAAGACCGACGGCGACGCCTGGTACGTGGCGCAGAGCGGCGCGATCCGCCGGTACAACCTGCTCGGCCGGGACCTGTCCGACGGGCTGGACCGGGACGCGGCCGACCTGGCCGCCGCGGCCCGGCTGCGCGCGGTGCTGACCGCCGGGGCGACGAGCACCGTCGCGCTCGGCTCGCTCGTCACCGCCGTGCTGCTGGCGGTACGGACCAGCCGCCGGTTGCGCCGGCTGCGGGTCGCCGCGCTGACCATGGCGAACCGGGAGCTGCCGGAGCGGATCACCGCGATCGCGGCGGGCGAACGGGCGCCCGCGGAGGGTCCGGCGACCCGGATGACGGACGGGATCCGGCGCGGTCGGGACGAGGTGGCGCAGGTCGCCGAGGCGTTCGACACGGTGAACCGGGCCGCGCTGCGGCTCGCCGGGCAGCAGGCGGAGTTGCGGCTGGACGTGACCCGGATGGCGGAGGCGCTGGCCCGGCGCATCCGGACGCTGATCACCCGGCAGTTGCGGCTGCTCGACGACTTCGAACGCGAGGAGACCGATCCGGACGCGCTGGCCCGGCTCTTCGCGCTGGACCACCTGGCCGCCCGGCTGCGGCGCAACGGGGAGAACCTGCTGGTCCTCGCCGGTGGCGAGCCGGGCCGGGGGCACGAGGGCGCGTTGCTGCTGGACGACGTGGCACGGGCGGCGGCCTCCGAGATCGAGGACTATCCGCGGGTGGAGATCGACGTGCCGACCGCGGCGGTGCACGGCGCTGCGGCCGGCAACCTGGTGCATCTGCTGGCCGAGTTGCTGGAGAACGCCACCGTCTACTCGCCGCCGGAGGCCCGGGTGCTGGTGGACGGCCGGCGCACCGTCGACGGGCTGGTGCTGCGCGTGCACGACCAGGGCATCGGCATCAGCGAGAGCCGGCTGGCCGAGATCAACGAACGGCTCGCCGCGCCGGCCACCCTGTCCAGCGCCGCCGCCGGCAGCATGGGCCTGCACGTGGTGGCCCACCTGGCCGCCCGGCACGGGATCCGGGTGCAGTTGCACAACCCCGGCACCGGCACGGTGGCGCAGGTGGACGTACCGGAGTCGGTGCTGACCCGGGTCGAGTCGGTGGCGTCCCGGCCGCCGGCCGAGCGGCGCCCGCACGGGCGCGGCGCGCCGTGGTTCAAGAACGCGCCCGTCCTGCGGCCGCAGGGCGGTTCCCGCGACCTGGTCACCAGCGCCCCGACGGCCGGCGGGCCGGCGCGCGGCGTGGCCACGGTCCGGGCGCCGGGTGGCGCGCTGCTGGCGCCGAGCGCGGCGCGGATCCGGCCGGTGAGCGTGCCACCGGCGCCGGTGTCGACCACCGCCGCCGGGCTGCCCCGGCGGCCGGTGGGCGGGCATCTGCCGGGACCGATGCCCGCCGTCACCGCGCCGCCGCCCGCGACCGACCTGCTCGACCCCGAAGTGGTACGCGCCCGGCTGTCCGCCCTCGCCGAGGGGGTGGCCAGCGCGACGCGCCGTGCCCCGAACACCACACCACCCAACGGGAGAAGACCATGAATCCACCCGCTTCCACCGGGCTCGACTGGCTGCTGGCGAACTTCGCCGAGCAGGTGCCGGACGTCTCGCACGCGCTCGCGGTCTCCGAGGACGGACTGCGGCTGGCGTCCTCGCCGGATCTCTCCCCGGACCAGGTCGACCAGCTCTCAGCGGTGATCAGCGGCTTGGCGAGCCTTACCGTGGGCGCGGCCCGGCTGATGTCCGCCGGCCGGGTACGCCAGCAGATCGTCGACATGGACGGCGGTGTGATGCTGGTGATGGCGGTCGGGGAACGGGCGCTGCTCGGCGTGCTGGCCGCGCCCGGCTGCGACCTGGGCCAGATCGGTTACGAGACGGCGACGCTGGTGCAGCGGGTGGCGGAGGCGCTGGAACCGGCGGTCCGCCGGTGAGCGGCCGCCCGGCGCGGCTGGTGGCGGCGCTGCTGGCGACGGTGCTGGTGGCCGGTTGCGGCGCCGAGGACACCACTGGGCAGGCGTGGCACGGCGGGCGGATCTTCCTGGCCACCGGCAACACCACAGGCGTCTACTACCAGCTCGGCGGCGGGTACGCCGATCTGATCACCCGGCACGTGCCCGGGTACGAGGCGCGCGCGGAGCCGACCGGCGCGTCGGTGGAGAACATCACCCGGGTGGCCGGCGGCGACATGGAGATCGCGTTCAGCCTGGCCGACACGGCGGCGGACGCGGTCGACGGCCGCGGGGCGTTCGACAAGCAACCGCAGCCGGTACGTGCGCTGGCCCGCGTCTACAGCAACTACACGCACGTGATCGTCCGCAGCGACGGCAAGATCAACAGCTTCGCCGATCTGCGCGGCAAGCGCGTCTCGACCGGTTCGCCGAAGTCCGGGACCGACATCATCGCCGGGCGTCTGCTCACCGCCGGCGGCATCGACCCGAACGCCGGCATCCAGCGGCTCAACCTGTCGTTGCCGGAGACGGTCAAGCGGATGCGGGCGAACACGCTGGACGCCATGTTCTTCTCCGGCGGCCTGCCCACGCCCGGCGTGAAGGACCTGCTCTCCTCCGCGCCCGGGAAGTTCCGGCTGCTGCCGCTGAACGACCTGATCGAGCCGCTGAGCGCCCGGTTCGGCGGCGTCTACACCACCGCCACGCTGCCGAAGGAGGTCTACGGCACGGCCGAGCCGACGCCCACCATCACGGTGGCGAACGTGATCCTGGTGGCGGCGGACATGCCGGAGCAACTCGCGTACGACCTGACCCGGGTGCTCTTCACCTGGCAGGGCGATCTGATCCAGGTGCACCCGGAGGCGGCGAACTTCAACCGGGCCAGCGCGGCCGCGACCGGCCCGATCCCGCTGCACCCGGGCGCGGCCCGGTTCTACCGCGACGGCGGCTGAGCGCGGCGCGGCCCCGCTACGGCGTCCAGTCGCTCCGCAGCAGACCGTAGAGCGCCATGTCGGCGAAGCCGTCGCCGTCGTACTCGCGGTCGCGCTGGGTGCCCTCGTGGACGAAGCCGCACCGCTCGGCGGTACGCCGCATGGCCGTGTTGCCGGCCAGCGTCTCGATCTCCAGGCGCCGCAGGTTGCGGTTGCGGAAGCCGTACCGGCAGAGCAGCCGGATCACCTCGGTGCCGTAGCCCTGGCCGCGCGCCTCGGGCAGCAGCGTGATGCCGAGGTGGGCGTACCCGTTGAAGGTGTTGATCCCCCACAGCACGCCGGTGCCGAGGAACGTGCCGTCGGCGACGGTCTCGGCCAGCAGTGTCACCGGATCGCCGGCTTCCGGCTGCTCGGCGGCGCGCTTCTCCAGCCGGGCCCGGACCTGGCCGACGTGGTACGGCAGGAACGGCCCGCCGTCGGTGATCAGGCGCAGCTCCGGGTCGCTGTGCAGACGGAACAGGTCCGGCGCGTCGTCGGGGGTGGGCGGGCGCAGCCGTACGCGCTCGGTGGCGAACATGCCGCGACGCTAGCGGCGGCAGGGCAGGTCGACAACCGGATTTGGCCACCCTACCGACCGGTCGGTAGGGTGGCGGCATGACCCCGCTCGTCCTCGCCTCCGCCCTGACCAAGACCTACGGGACACGCGACGCCCTGCGCGCGCTCGACCTCGCCGTCGCGCCGGGCAGCCGGTTCGTCGTGCTCGGCCACAACGGCGCCGGCAAGTCCACGCTGCTGGAGATCATCGCCACCCTGCGCACCCCGACCTCGGGCTCGGTGCGCGTCGGCGGCTTCGACACCGTGACCCAGGCGCGGGACGCACGGCGGCTGATCGGCCTGGCGCCGCAGTCGAACGCGCTGGACCCCCTCGCCACCCCGGCGGAGGTGCTCGACTTCCACGGCGTGGCGCTCGGGCTCGGCCGCCGGCAGCGGGCCCGCCGCACGCGGGAACTCGTCGACCTGTTCGGGCTGGGCGAGCACCGCTCGTCCCGGGTGGCCAAGCTCTCCGGCGGCACCCGCCGCAAGCTGGACCTGGCGGTGGCGCTCGTCGCCGAGCCGGCGGTGGTGATCCTGGACGAGCCGACCACCGGCCTGGACCCGCTCGCACGCATCGACTTCTGGACCGAGCTGACCCGCCTCAACCACAGCGGCACCTCGCTGCTCATCTCGACCCAGGACCTGCACGAGGCCGACGTGCTGGCCACGGAGATCGCCGTGCTACGGGACGGCCGGGTGGTCGCCCAGGGCCCACCGGCGTCGCTCAAGGGGCGCGTCGGCGCCCGGACGCTCACGCTCGACCTGTCCGACGCCGCCGCCGCGACCGCGCTCGTCGCCGCGTCCGAAGCCGGGTTCCGCGCCGACCCCGACCACCCGGACCGGGTACGCCTCAGCGTCCCCGACGACCCCCGCGCGCTGACCGCTGCCCTGCACGAAGCCGGCGCGATCGCCGCCGACATCACCCGGCTCCATCTCGCCGAGCCCTCCCTCGACGACGTCTTCGTCGCCCTCGCCGCCCGCTGAGGCGCGCCCCCACCGCACCCCGAAAGGCCCGACACCGTGCTCCCGCTCGCGCTCACCCCGCCCCGCCGCTCTTCGGCCCCGGTCGTCCTCGCGGCGATCAGACGCTCGACCCGGGCCGTGCTCCGTACCCCGGCGCTGCTCGTGGCCCCGGTCGCCCAGTCCCTGTTCTTCCTGCTCGTCTACGCCGGGCAGCTCGACGCCGTGGGCAGCACCTATCTGGGCGGGACGAGCTTCATCGCGTTCCTGCTGCCGCTGATCCTGCTCACCGGCGTCGCCACCGGCGCGGGCGCGGCCGGCACGCTCGTGCTGGGCGACATCACCAGCGGATACCTGGACCGCCTCCGGCTCGCCCACGGGACCACGACGCCGTTCCTCGTCGGCCCGGTCGTCGCCGCGCTGCTCGCTGTCGTACTCCAGATGGTGGTGACCGTCGCCGGGGCCGTCGCGATCGGCTACCGGCCGGCGAGCTGGTCCGGCGTCGCCGGAATGCTCCTGCTGATGCTCGCGCTCGGACTCGGCGTCGCGCTGCTGAGCACGGCGCTCGCCATCCGGTCGGACTCGGCGTCCACCACCAACCTGGTCACGCTCGTCGTGTTCGGCCTGTCGTTCTTCACCGGCGTGTTCGCGCCGGTCGACGAACTCGCCGGCTGGATGCGGGTGATCGCCACGGTCAACCCGCTCACCTATATCGTCGACACCGCCCGGCAGCTCGGCGGCGGCACGCCGCTCGCCGCGGCCCCGATCGGCGTCGCGGCGCTCGCCGCCCTCACCGTCGCCGGAACCGCCGCCTGCGCCCTCGCCCTCCACCACGCCAGGAAGAACCGATGAGCGACACCCGCACCCAGATCATGGACGCCTTCGCCGAACAGCTCGCCGCGACCGGCTACCAGGGCATCTCCCTGGTCGGCGTCGGCCGCAGCGTCGGCATCCAGAAGCCGTCCATCTACCACCACTTCCCGGGCGGCAAGGAGGACCTCTACATCGCGGTGGCGGAGCGGTACATCCGGGACGTCGGCGGCAGGATCTCGGCGGCGCTGGCCGGCCCCGGCGACGTGCCGCACCGGCTGCACGCGCTCGCCACCGTCGCCGCCGGGCAGCACGGCGACGCGATCACGTTCGAGCAGCGCATCTACGACACGCTGCCGCTCGTCTCCGCCGAGACCAGCGAGCACGTCTCGGGCCTCTACGTCGACCTGATGCTGGCCCCGGTGACCCGGTTCTTCGCCGACGCCCGCGCCGAGGGCGCGGTCACCGGCGAACCGGAGTTCCTGATGAACGCGTTCCTGCACCTGGCCCGTGCGGCCGACCTCACCGACGAGACCGGCCCCGCACGGGTCGTCGCGCTCTTCCTCAACGGCGCCCGCCCACGTGCCTAAACTAAGAGCTTAGCTAACCGAGGAGGGCGCGCCATGTCGGCTGAGGCTGTGCACTACAACATGCATGATGCCAAGACCCACCTGTCGCGCATCATCGAGCGGGTGGAACGCGGCGAAGAGATCATCATCGACCGGGCGGGCACCCCCGTGGCGAAGGTCGTACCGCTGGTGCGCCGGACCGACCGCACGGCGATCGGCTCCCTCGCGGGGCAGGTGGACCTCTCGGGTGACTGGGATTCGCCACAGACCAACGCCGAGATCGCCGCCGACTTCGGGATCGGCGCATGACCCTGCTGCTGGACACCCACGTCGCGCTCTGGGCCATCACCCGCGACGCCTCCATCCCGCTCTACGAGGTCGACGTCCTCAAGGTGTAGACCTCAGACGTCGGCGGGGGTGGTGGCGGCCCGCGCCGCTGCGACCAGCCGGGCGGTCTCGGCGGCCACGTCCTCGTCGTCGGGGGGCGTCCCCGGGTCGTAGCGGACCGTCCAGGTCAGCCCGTCGACGCCGGGCACCCGCCGGGCCGCGATCCGCCCGGAGCCGCCGGGCATCTCGTGGTGCGAGGTGTACGCCACCGAGCCGGTGACCCGGTCCCGGACCTGGTGCGGCAGGTCACCCGGGTCGACGAGCAGGTACGTCTCGGGGAGGCCGTCCGCCACCACCAGGTAGCCGTCGCGCTCGGCGACCGGCTCGGCCGGGGTGACAGTCAGCTCGCGGCCGGACCAGACCGCCTTGAGGATGTCGTGCCAGCCGAGGCGCTCCACCCGGCCGGGCAGCCAGAGGCCACGGTTGCTGGCGACCAGCACGCCGTCGTTGCCGCCCTCGCCGGTGCCGGCGGCGGCCCAGGCGAGCACCCGCTCGTCGGCGGCCAGCGGCGGCCGGTCGGCGGACGGCAGTTTCGGCCGGCGGTTGAACAGTCCCATCACAATCCTCCGGCGGCCTGCTCGCGCAGTGCCCGTGCGTGCTGTTCCAGCGACAGCAGTTCCCCGAACAGGGCGAAGTACTCGTCCTTGTTGCTCACCGGGTTGACCCGCTGGATCTTCGACTTGAGGTCACGGATGCGGCCGGTGACCGAACTCCACTGGAGCCGGGCCATGGTGATCGAGACGTACCTCGGGTCCGGCTCGCCGTCGATGCGCAGCGGCTCCACCGCCAGCTCGCCGATGAGCGCCTGCCCGGCCAGGTCGTCGCAGGCGTCGCGGACCCGTTCGATCCAGACCGCGCCGCCGGTGGCAGTGGACGCTCCGCCGGCCGCCGCCACGGCGGCGCGTACCGCGACGTGCACCGGGTGCTGGTAGTCGGTCACCTCGACCGCGTCGAACATCGGACCGGCCAGCACCGGCTCCTGCAACGCCAGCTTGAGCGCCTCCCGCTCCACCATGGAACGCGGACTGTCCACAGCGGGCGTGGCCCGGCCGGGGCGGGCCGGGGCGGCGGGCGCGGCGCCGCCGGCCTGCGGCCCGTGTGCCGCGTTGAGCACCGCGCGCTGCACCGGCTCGATCTCCATGCCGAGGTCGCCGGCGAGCTTGCGCACGTACTCCGGGCGCTTCTCCCGGTCCTTGATCTTCGCCACGAGCGGCGCGGCGCGACGCATGGCCTCGACCCGGCCGTCGACGGTGTCCAGGTCGAACCGGCTGATCACGTGCCGGAGCGCGAAGTCGACCAGCGGCTCGCGGCGGGCCACCAGGTCACGCACGGCCAGGTCGCCCTTTGCCAGGCGCAGCTCGCACGGGTCCATGTTGTCGGGGCTGACCGCGATGAAGGTACGCCCGACGAAGCGCTGGTCGTCCTCGAACGCGCGCAACGCGGCCTTCTGCCCGGCGGCGTCGCCGTCGAAGGTGAAGATGATCTCGCCGGCCCGTTCGTCGCTGTCGAACAGCACCCGGCGCAGCACCGAGATGTGGTCGCCGCCGAACGCCGTGCCGCAGGTCGCCACCGCCGTCGGCACGTCGGCGAGGTGGCAGGCCATCACGTCGGTGTAGCCCTCGACCACCACCACCTTGCCCTGCTTGGCGATCTCCCGCTTGGCCTGGTCGATGCCGTAGAGCACGTGCGACTTCTTGTAGATCGGCGTCTCGGGGGTGTTCAGGTATTTCGGGCCGTCGTCGTCGTCGAACAGCTTGCGGGCGCCGAAGCCGATCACGTCACCGGTGATGTCCCGGATCGGCCACATCAGGCGGCGGCGGAACCTGTCGATCAGCGAACCGGAGCGGGCCGGGCGGGACAGCCCGGCGGTGACCAGCTCGTCGTGGGTGAAGCCCTGCTGGCGCAGGTGCTTGGTGAGCAGGTCCCACCCGTCGGGGGCGAAGCCGCAGCCGTACCGCTCGGCGGCGGACCGGTCGAAGCCGCGCCCGGCGAGGAACTCGCGGGCCGGGCGCGCGCCGGCGGTGGTGAGCTGGGACCGGTAGAAGTCGACGGCGGCGGCGTGCGCGGCCACCAGGCGCTGCCGCTGCCCCTGCTGCGGGCGGGGACGCGGCGCGGACCTGTCGTCCTCGACGTAGCGCAACTGGATGCCGGCGCGGGCGGCCAGCCGCTCGACGGACTCGACGAAGCTGAGGTGCTCGGCGTCCATCAGGAACTTGATCGCGTCGCCGCCGACCCCGCAGCCGAAGCAGTAGAACACGTTGCGGGCGGGCGAGACGTTGAACGACGGGCTCTTCTCGTCGTGGAACGGGCAGAGCCCCTTGAGGTTGCCGCCACCGGCCGACTTGAGCGTCACCACCTCGGAGATGACGTCCGCGATGGCGGTGCGCTCGCGGACCAGCGCGATGTCCTCGTCCCGGATCCGCCCCGCCATGACCGCCACCCCCTCGGCGTACATCCTGCCCTGCCGGACCGACGATCCGGCGGCCGGGGGGACGGGCGTGTGGCCGACCACGCCCGTCCCCGCCGGCTCAGGCCGAGCGGGCCGCCGCGGGGTCGCCGATACGCGGGAACGGCTCGATGGAGAAGACCACCTCGACCGGCACCTCGAAGTACGCGGCGATGCGCAGCGCCAGGTGCAGGCTGGGCCGGAACTCGCCGCGCTCCAGGTAACCGACGGTCTGGTAGTGCACACCGAGCGCGTCGGCGAGCTGCCGCCGGGAGATGCCCCGTTCGGCGCGCAGCACCGCGATCCGGTTGTGCACGGTCTCGCTCATCGACGCCCTCTCATCCGACCCGCTGCATGGCCCGCTCCCGCCGGGCCGCGACCCGCGAGCCGGACTCCCGGCGGGCCATCCGGCGCAGCACCACCGGGGCCAGCACGAGCCCGAGCACCGCCCAGGCGCCGAGCACGCCGACCGTCTCCAGGTGCCGCCAGGAGCCGCCGAGTTCGACTGCTGCCAGGTCGCCGGGGAGCAGCGCCGAGCGCATGCCCAAGCCTAGCCAGTAGAGCGGGAACACCTGGGCGACGCCCTGCAGCCAGCCGGGCAGGCCGTTGATCGGATAGAAGATGCCGGACAGCGCGATCAGGCCGAAGATCGGCATCACCACCAGGCCCATGTTGCGCGGGTTCTCGATCAGCGAGCCGATCACCGCGCCCAGCGGCAGCGTCGCCACCAGCCCGAGCGGCACCACCCAGGCCAGCGTGAGCCAGGCGCCCGGGTCGCCGAGCCGCAGCCCGTCCAGGAAGAACAGCCCGGGCGTGAGCTGGATGACCACGCCGATCAGCGCGACCGCCGAGACCAGCACGATCTTGCCGACCAGGTAGCCGAGCATGCCGTCCGGGATGGCCTTGGCGCGCAGCAGCGTGCCGTCCTCCCGGTCGATGACGAGCTGGTTGGCCAGCCCGAGCAGGCCGCCGAAGAGCAGGCCCATGCCGAGCGCGCTGGGCAGCGTACGGGCGCCGAGCGAGAAGTCTGTGCCGGGCACCGTCGAGCCGCGCATCCAGAACACGGCGATCAGCAGCACCACGGTGGGGAAGAAGTAGGTCCAGAGATCCTGGCCGTTTGTGAACGTCGCGCGCAGCTCGATCACGCCGCGCCGCAGCCCGGCCCGTAGCGCGTTCGTGGTCGGGTTCATCGGTCCGCCTCCTGCTGCCACACCCGCTCGGCCCGGCCGGTCCGGATGCCGGTCTCCTCCTCGTGCACCAGCGCCAGGTACGCGTCCTCCAGGCTGGCCCGGCGCACCTCCAGCTCGCCTATCCGGTCGCCGTGCTCGCGGAGCAGGTCGCGCAGGAACGCGGTGGCGTCGGCGGTGGCGTGCACGTACCGCTCGCCGTCACGGGTCCAGCGCACCTCGGCGTCCCCCGCCACGCGCCGGGCGAGCTGGTCGGGCGACCCCTCGGCGATGATCCGGCCGCCGGCCAGGATGAGGATGCGGTCGGCCAGCTTCTCCGCCTCGGCCAGGTCGTGCGTGGTCAGCACGATCGTGGTCTCGTCCAGGTCGGCCAGGCGGTGCACCAGTTCGTGGAACTCGCGCCGGGCGGCCGGGTCGAAGCCGACAGTGGGCTCGTCCAGGAACAGCAGCTCCGGGCGGCCGACGATGCCCACCGCCACGTCCAGCCGGCGGCGCTGACCGCCGGAGAGCCGCGACACCCGGCTGCCGGCGTGCGCGGTCAGGCCCACCGTCTCCAGCAGCTCGTCGACCGGCCACGGGCGCGGGATCCGGTCGGTGCCGTACGGCGCGTAGAAGTCGCCGAGGTGGGCGAGCAGCTCCCGTACCCGCCACTTGCCGTGGTCGCGCCAGGACTGGAGCACCACGCCCAGCCGCGCGCGCCACCGCTCGTCGCCGCGGGCCGGGTCGCTGCCGAGCACGCGCACCGTGCCGGCCGAGGGCAGCCGGAAGCCTTCGAGGATCTCGATGGTGGTGGTCTTGCCGGCGCCGTTGGGCCCGAGCAGCGCCACCACCTCGCCCCGCCGGGCGGTCAGGTCGACGCCGTGCAGCACGTCGACGGCGCCGTAGCGCATACGCAGATCCCGCACGTCGAGGACGAGATCCTCGTCGGGCGGTCGGGGGGACGCGACGGCCCCAGGAAGTTCGACCGCAGTCATGCCTCGAAATGTAGCACCTATGCTACAAGGCGAGGTACCCCCACTCAGCGGCGACGACTGTGGAACCAGCGGGTGACGGGGGCCGGTTCCTCCTCCTCGTACGACCGGGCCGCGTTCACCGCGGCGGCCAGGCCGGAGCGGCGGGGCCGGGGCCCGGCGCGCAGCACCGGATCGGCTGCCATCTCTCGGAGCACCGCGACGGCCAGGCCCAGCATCACCACGACGAACGGCAGCGCGACCAGGATGGTCGCCTGCTGCAGCGCGGCCAGCCCGCCGGCCAGCAGCAACGCCGCCGCGACAGCGCCGATCAGCACACCCCAGAGCACCACCACCCCGCGGTGCGGCCGCAGCGCGCCACGCGAGCTGAGCGAGCCGAGCACCAGCGACGCCGAGTCCGCGCTGGTGACGAAGTAGAGCGCGATCAGCACCATGGCGAGCACGCTCGTCAGCGTGGCCAGCGGCAGCGCGTCGAGCAGGCCGAACAGCGCCTGCTCGGACCCGGCTTCCACGTCGGCCACCAGGTCCCGGGTGCCGGTGGTCTGCGTACGCAGGGCGGTCCCGCCCATCACCGCGAACCAGACGGTGCTCGCGCCGCTGGGTATCAGCAGCACCCCGATCAGGAACTGGCGGACCGTACGGCCGCGTGAGATGCGGGCGATGAACGTGCCCACGAACGGCGCCCAGGAGATCCACCACGCCCAGTAGAAGATGGTCCACGAGCCCAGCCAGGCCGGATCGGAGAACGCCCCGGTACGCGTCGACATGCGCACCAGGCCGCTCAGGTAGTCACCGACCGAGGCCGGCAACACCTCCAGCGTGTAGACGGTCGGACCGACCACGAACACGAACAGCATCAGTACGACGGCGATCAGCACGTTCGTGGTGGACAGCCACTTGACGCCCCGGTGCAGTCCGGAGAAGGCGGAGACGACGAACGCGAGCGTGAGCGCGCCGATGATCGTCAGCTCGACGGCCCGGCCGTCCGGCACACCGGCCACCAGGTCGAGGCCGGCCGCCACCTGGAGCGCGCCCAGCCCGAGACTGGTCGCGGAGCCGAACACGGTGGCGAAGACGGCGAGCAGGTCGATCGCGCGGCCGAGCGGGCCGTCGGTCCGGTCGCCGAGCAGCGTCGTGAACGCGGACGAGATGCGGTTGCCCCGCCCCTTGCGGAACGTCGAGTACGCCAGGGCCAGCGCCGCGATCGCGTAGATGCCCCACGGATGCAGCGTCCAGTGGAAGAGCGTGTACTGCATGGCGGTCGCGGCGGCGGCCCCGGTCTGCGGCGCGACGCCGGAGGCGGGAGGCGACGTCGCGTAGTGCTGGATCGGTTCGGCCACGGCGAAGAACACCAGGCCGATTCCCATGCCGGCGCTGAACATCATGGCGACCCAGGCCAGCGTGTCGAACTCCGGCTCGTCGTCGTCGGCGCCCAGCCGGATCCGGCCGAACCGGGAGGCGGCCACGACGACCGCCAGCACCAGGAAGGCGTCCGCCGCGAGCACGAAGAACCAGCCGAACGTGCTCACGGTCCAACTCAGCCCGGCCGCGCCGAACGACGCCAGGGAACCACGCGCGAACACGCCCCAGGCCACCACGGCCAGCACCCCGGCCACGCCGACCCCGAGCACCACCCGGTCGGCCGGCTGCGTCCCGGCCCGCTCCCCCACGTCTTCCCCCATGACCCCATCCTGGGCAGCGCAGCCGCCCGGGTAGGACGAAACGCCCACTCCGCCTCCGTCGATCTTGGAGTTGTGGCGCCCAGGATGCCCGCTTCACACCGGTATCAGAGGCACCACAACTCCAAGATCGGCGTCGGGAGCGGGGGCGGCGGGCGGCGGGCGGCGAGCGGCGAGCGGCGAGGGCGGTCAGGAGGGGACGGTGGCGGCCTCCTCGGCCTCCACGGCGGCGTTCCAGGCCGGCTTGGTGGATCGCCAGCCCTCGTCGTCAAGGCCCTGCCGCCAGTAGCCGGAGATGGACAGGTCACCCCGGGGCACGCCGCGCTCGACCCGCAGCAGCCGCCGCAGCTCCTTCACCGCGCCGGCCTCGCCGTGCACGAACGCGTGCACCCGGCCGGGCGGGAACTCCAGCGCCCGTACCGCCTCGACCAGCGGCTCGCCGTACGGGCGGCCGTCGCGGTGCAGCCAGCACACCTCGACAGCGCCCGCACTGGTCAGGGGCAGCTCGTCGGCCGGGCCGCCGACCTCGACGTACACCTTCGCGGGCGCGCCCGCCGGCAGCCGCTCCAGGGCGGCGGCGATGGCCGGCAGCGCGCTGTCGTCGCCCGCCAGCAGGTGCCAGTCGGCGGCCGGGTCCGGCGCGTACGCGCCGCCCGGCCCGGTGAACAACACCCGGTCGCCGGGACGCAGCGCCGCCGCCCACGGCCCGGCCAGCCCCTCGTCGCCGTGGTGCACCACGTCCACCGTCATCTCACCCGCCGCGGCGTCCCAGGCCCGCACCGTGTACGCGCGCAGGCGCGGCCACTGCTCCGCCGGGAACTCCCGCTTGATCGTCGCCAGGTCGACCGGGTACGGGTAGGTCACCTCGGCCGGCGGGAAGACGAACTTCACGTAGTGGTCGGTGTACGCGCCCACCGGCAGCCCGGCCAGCTCGGGACCGCCCAGGACCAGGCGGATCAGGTGCGGGGTGGGCCGCGTGGTCCGGACGACCGTGGCGGCGGTGAGCTTCTTCGGGCGGTCCGTCATGCCACTTAGGCTAACCTAAGCTCGCCGGGGTGATCCGGTCAGCTCGGCGACACCAGGCGGGCGTGCCAGGCCAGCGCGGCCGGATCGGTGAGCGAGGCGACCTGGTCGATCACCACGCGCAGCCGCGTGGCGTCGTCCGCCGCGTCCCGCCACAACGGCGCGAACACCGGGTCGAGCGCGTCCGGCGCCCGGTCCAGCAGCGCCGTCACCAGCCCGGCCAGGACGTCGCGCTGCCGCGCGTACCGGCCCTCGGCACCGGGGCGGCGCATCACGTACCGCAGCGCGATGCCCTTGAGCAGCGCGCACTGCGCCCGGGTCCGGCGCGGCACCTCCAGGTCGGCGGCGTAGCGGCGGTGCGGGCCGGGACCGTGGCGCTGCTGCGTGGCGGCCACCACGCGGGAGACGAACCGGCCGGTGAGCACGCTCGTGGTGGCCTTCAGCGCGGCGAGCGCACGGTGGCTGCCGTCGTACGCGGCCAGCGGGGCGAGCACCGGGTCGGCGAGCAGGTCGGCGAGCACCTCGCCCAGATCCTCCGGCGCCTCACCCGAGTACGTGGCGGACACGTCGGCGCAGAGCGCCCGCCGTTCGTCCGGGTCGGCCAGCAGCGGGCGCAGGTCGACGTATCCGCCGTGGATGCCGTCCTCGACGTCGTGCACCGAGTACGCCACGTCGTCGGCCCAGTCCATCACCTGGGCCTCCAGGCAGCGCCGGGTGCCGGGCGGCGCGCCCTCGCGCAGCCAGTCGAAGACCGGGCGGTCGTCGGCGTACACGCCGAACTTGCGCTCACCGGGCCGGCGCGGCCACGGGTACTTGCTCACCGCGTCCAGCGCGGCCCGGGTCAGGTTCAGCCCGGCCGAACGCCCGTCCGGGGTGAGCACCTTGGCCTCCAGCCGGGTGAGCACCCGCAGCGTCTGCGCGTTGCCCTCGAACCCGCCGCAGGCGGCGGCCAGCTCGTCCAGCGCGTACTCGCCGTTGTGCCCGAACGGCGGGTGACCCAGGTCGTGGGCCAGCCCGGCGGTGTCCACCACGTCGGGGTCGCAGCCGAGGCGGGCGCCCATCTCGCGGGCGATCTGCGCGACCTCCAGCGAGTGGGTCAGGCGGGTACGCAGGAAGTCGTCGGTGCCGGCGGTGTGCACCTGCGTCTTCGCGGCGAGCCGCCGGAACGCCGCCGAGTGCAGCACCCGGGCGCGGTCCCGCTCGAACGGCGACCGGCCGTACCCGGTGTCCTTCGGCGCCTCGTCGACCAGCCGCGCCGCGTCGTCAGCCCCGGTCACCGTTGCCGCGTTGGCGCAACACGCAGAACTCGTTGCCCTCCGGGTCGGCGAGCACCGTCCACTCCACGTCTCCCTGGCCGATGTCGACGTGCCGCGCGCCCATGTCGACCAGGCGCTCGACCTCGGCTTCCAGGTCGGCCGGGCGCAGGTCGATGTGCAGCCGGTTCTTCCCCTCCTTCGGCCCGGCGACCGGGACGAAGACGAGACCGGGCAGCGTGTCGGGGGTGCGGCGGATCTCCACCTCGTCCGGCTTGTCGGTGACCACCTGATAACCGAGCGCCTCCGCCCACCAACTGGCGAGCCGGGACGGGTCCCGGGCGTCGATGGTCAGGTTCTCCCAGACGGCGGTCATGCGCCCACCCCTCCTGATCGACACGTGGCGGAAGCTCAGGTTACGCCGAGGAGGCCGGAAAGGCGCGCCAGGCGGTACGCGGGGCCGTCGATGAACACCGGCGGCCCCGCGTCGGCGTCAGCGGGAGTCGGAGCCGGTGGTGGTGATGGCCGCCCGGCCGGCCTCCAGGCGCGCCACCGGCACCCGGAACGGCGAGCAGGAGACGTAGTCCAGGCCGACCTCGTGGAAGAAGTGCACCGAGTCCGGGTCACCGCCGTGCTCGCCGCAGACACCCAGCTTCAGGCCCGGGCGGGCCGCCCGGCCCTCCTCGGCGGCGATGCGGACCAGCCGGCCGACGCCGTCGGTGTCGATCGACTCGAACGGCGAGATGCCGAAGATGCCCAGCTCCAGGTAGCGCCAGAAGAACGCGCCCTCCACGTCGTCGCGGGAGAAGCCCCAGCCCATCTGGGTCAGGTCGTTGGTGCCGAAGGAGAAGAACTCGGCCGCCTCGGCGATCTGCCCGGCGGTCAGCGCCGCCCGGGGCACCTCGATCATCGTGCCGATCAGCACCTCGACGCCGCTGTCCCCGACCACCTCGGCGATGATCCGCTCGGCCTCGGCGCGTACCGTCTCCAGCTCCTGCACGGCCCCGACGAGCGGCACCATGATCTCCGGGCAGGCCCTGCCGCCGTCGCGGACGACCGCCACGGCGGCCTCGGCGATCGCGCGGACCTGCATGGCGAACAGGCCCGGGATGACCAGGCCGAGCCGGACGCCGCGCAGGCCCAGCATCGGGTTCTCCTCGTGCATCCGCCGGACGGCGGCGAGCAGCGCCTCCTCCTTCGCGACGTCCTCACCGCGCTCCTGCGCGACCGCGACGTTCACCGCGAGCTGCTCCAGCGGGGGCAGGAACTCGTGCAGCGGCGGGTCGATCAGCCGCACGGTGACCGGCAGGCCGTCCATCTCCCGGAAGATCTCGATGAAGTCGGCCCGCTGCAGCGGCAGCAGCGCCGCGAGCGCGTCCTCCCGCTCCCGCGCGCCGGAGGCCAGGATGAGCCGCTCGACCAGCTCGCGCCGGTCGCCGAGGAACATGTGCTCGGTGCGGCACAGGCCGATGCCCTCGGCGCCGAAGCGCCGGGCCCGGGCCGCGTCCGCGCCGGTGTCGGCGTTCGTGCGCACGCGCAGCCGCCGCGCCGCGTCGGCGTGCGTCATGATCCGGTGTACGGAGCGGACCAGCGCGTCGTCGGTGTGCTCCGGGTCGAGTTCGCCCTCGAAGTACTGCACCACCTCGGACGGCATGACCGGCACCTCGCCGAGGTACACCTTGCCGGTGGTGCCGTCGATCGAGACCACGTCGCCCTCGTTCACCACGTGGTCGCCCACGGTGAACCTCTTCGCCGGCACGTTCACGTCCAGCTCGTCGGCGCCGGAGACGCAGGTCTTGCCCATGCCGCGGGCCACCACCGCGGCGTGGCTGGTCTTGCCGCCCCGGGAGGTCAGGATGCCCTTGGCGGCGATCATGCCGTTGAGGTCGTCCGGGTTGGTCTCCCGGCGGACCAGGATGACCGCCTCGCCCTCGGCGGCCAGCTCGACCGCCCGGGCCGAGGTGAAGACGACCTTGCCGGACGCGGCGCCCGGGGAGGCGCCGATGCCCTTGGCGACCGCCTCGAACTCGTGGTCGAGCTGGAAGCGCGGGAACATCAGCTGGGCGAGCTGCGCGCCGTTGACCCGGTGCAGCGCCTCGTCCAGGTCGATCAGGCCCTCGTCGACGAGCTGCCCGG
The DNA here is from genome assembly GCF_017872985.1 of Micromonospora sp. HB375. NCBI lineage: Bacteria > Bacillati > Actinomycetota > Actinomycetes > Micromonosporales > Micromonosporaceae > Micromonospora > Micromonospora sp. HB375. The sequence goes on from NZ_JAGGJO010000001.1 coordinate 5,510,731, forward strand.
CGATGACGAACGCGGCGGCGGCGGTGCGCTTGCCGACCCGGGTCTGCAGCATCCAGAGCTTGCCGCGCTCGATGGTGAACTCGATGTCGCAGAGGTCCTTGTAGTGCTCCTCCAGCCGGGCCATGATGCCGAGCAGCTGGTCGTAGGAGGTCTTGTCGAGCTGCTCCAGCTCCTGCAACGGCACGGTGTTGCGGATGCCTGCGACCACGTCCTCGCCCTGGGCGTTGGCCAGGTAGTCGCCGTAGATGCCCTGCGCGCCGCTGCCCGGGTCGCGGGTGAACGCGACGCCGGTACCCGAGTCTGGGCCGAGGTTGCCGAAGACCATCGCCACCACGTTGACGGCGGTGCCCAGGTCGGCCGGGATGCGCTCCTGGCGGCGGTAGAGGATCGCCCGCTCCGCGTTCCACGAGTCGAAGACCGCGCGGATGGCGAGGTCGAGCTGCTCGCGCGGCTCCTGCGGGAACTCGCGGCCGGTGTGCTTGGCGAAGATCTTCTTGTACGCGTCGACCAGCCCCCGCAGGTCGTCGGCGTCCAGGTCGAGGTCGTTGTGGGTGCCCTTGGCGCTCTTGATCTCGTCCAGCGCGTGCTCGAACTCCTCGCCCGGCACCTCGCAGACGGTCTTGCCGAACATCTGGATCAGCCGGCGGTACGAGTCCCAGGCGAACCTGTCGTTCCCACCCGCCTGGTTGCTGAGGCCGACCACGCTGCGGTCGTTGAGACCCACGTTGAGGACGGTCTCCATCATGCCGGGCATGGAGAACTTGGCGCCGGAGCGTACCGAGACCAGCAGCGGGTCGTCCGGGTCGCCGAGGCGGCGGCCCATCTCGCGCTCCAGGGACTCCAGGTGCGCCTCGATCTGCGCGGCCAGGCCGTCGGGCTCACGCCCGGTCGTCAGGTACGCCTTGCAGGCCTCGGTGGTGATCGTGAAGCCGGGCGGAACCGGCAGGCCGAGGTTGGTCATCTCGGCCAGGTTGGCCCCCTTGCCGCCGAGCAGATCCTTCAAATCCTTGTTGCCCTCGGCGAAGTCGTACACGTACTTGTGCTCGCCCGATTCCTGCGCTTCCACCAGAGCCTCCAACGCGCGCCATTGACACTTAACGAAGGTTTAGTTCGGACATACCCCGGGAGTGACCACCGGTAATCCCGGCTCGTCAGCGTCGGTGGGCCGAAGGCTAGGCGAGTTTCGTGAAACCTGGGAGCGTTCGGTGACTTTCGGCACAACGGTCGCCACTATGCGCGTTCGTACGGGTTGTTGGGAACGCTTCCACGAGCACGATCACGCAATTCCGCTTCCCCTCGTACTCTTGACTGACTGCGTCCCGCGGATCCTCACCTTTGCCATATCCCGCGCGAATACACCCCTCGGAGCCGTCGCCGTGCCGACCACACCCACCGCCCCGGAGACCGGGCCGGAGCCGACCGAAACCCGTCCCACCAGCACGCCGGGTGAAGTGCTGCCCGGCGTGGCGACGCCTGCCGCCGAGCTGGCGCGTGTCGCCGCGGGCCGTGCCACCGAGGTTCTCGCCGGACCGGCGCCGGTCCGGCTCGACGACGTGGTGCCCGCGCCCGAGCAGGTGTTCCCGGACCCCGCGGGCGACTTCACGCTGGGCGCGGACGCGGCGCTGCGGGTCAGCCCCGCCGGGCGGGACGTGGCCGAGCAGCTCGCCGCCTGGCTGCGCCCGGCCACCGGCTTCCCGCTGCCGGTCACCGACGTCCCCGCCCGGGGGGACGGCCCGCTGACGCTCACGCTGTCCCCGTCCGCCCCGGATGCCGCCGCTGCTCCCGGGACCCGGGCGACGGACGACGGCTCCGGCGGGCCGGCCGTCGACGGGCTCGAGGGCGAGGGCTACCACCTCGACGTGACCGCCACCGGCGTCCGGATCACCGCCGCCACCCCGGCCGGCCTGTTCCACGGCGCGCAGACGCTACGGCAGCTCCTGCCGGCGGCGATCGAGAGCCCCACGCCGGTCGCCACCCGCTGGGCAGTGCCCGGTGGCACCATCGTCGACCGTCCGCGTTTCCCCTATCGGGGCGCCATGCTCGACGTGGCCCGGCACTTCTTCCCCGTCGAGGACGTGCTGCGGGTGGTCGACCACCTGGCCCGGTACAAGCTCAACCACCTGCACCTGCACCTCACCGACGACCAGGGCTGGCGGATCGCCGTCGACTCCTGGCCCCGGCTCGCCGAGGTGGGCGGCGCGACAGCTGTCGGCGGCGGCCCCGGCGGCTGGTACTCCCGGGACGACTACCGGCGCATCGTCGCGTACGCGGCCCGCCGGCACGTCACTGTGGTGCCCGAGATCGACCTGCCCGGCCACACCAACGCGGCGCTTCTCGCGTACCCCGAACTGGCGCCCGGCAAGGTCGCGCCACCGCCCTACACCGGCACCGAGGTCGGGTTCAGCTACGTCGACCCCGCCGACGAGCGGACGTACGCCTTCGTCGCGGACGTGGTCGGCGAGGTGGCCGCGCTCACGCCGGGGCCGTGGCTGCACCTCGGCGGCGACGAGGCGTTCAAGGTGCCGGCCGAGAGCTACCGCGCCTTCGCGGAACGGGCGCAGCGGCTGGTGCAGGCCACCGGCAAGACGGTGGTCGGCTGGCACCAGCTCGCCCCGGCCGGGCACGTCGACGGGCGCGTCCTGCAGTGGTGGGGCACGAACGGCGACGACCCGGAGACCGCCGACGCGGTACGCCGGGGCGCCCGGGTGATCCTCTCCCCCGCCAACCACGCGTACCTGGACATGAAGTACGCGCCGGACACCCCGATCGGGCACGACTGGGCGGGTCTCATCGACGTGCGCCGGGCGTACGAGTGGGATCCGGGCACCCACGTGCGGGGCGTACCGGCCGAGGCCGTGCTGGGCGTGGAGGCGCCGCTGTGGACCGAGTCGGTGAGTACGCCGGCCGAGGTCGAGTACATGCTCTTCCCCCGCCTGCCCGCCGTCGCGGAGCTGGGCTGGTCACCGCGTGCCACGCACGACTGGCAGCGGTTCCGTAGCCGCCTCGCCGGCCACGGCCCGCGCTGGGCCACCGCCGGCATCACCTTCCACCCATCCCCCGAGATCCCCTGGCCCCCCACCCCCACACCCGTCCCCACCCCGCGCCGCCGCCCGGAGGACAGCCCTCGTCGATCATGAAGGTGGCGGCGACAAACCGGACACAAACCGCCGTCCACCTCATGATCGCCCGCTGCTGGCGGGAGGTCTTGGGGCACCGCGGCTTGATCGACTCCAGCTCGGCGAGGTGGTGGCATCAGAGGCTCCGCGACACCACCACGTCGGCGAGCTGGAGTTGATCACACCCAGGGCCAGGGCAGCGCGCCGGAAAACGGACAGCTCACGCCCGCCGGAGCCGCGAACACCCCTCACCAAGCGCGTTGTCGACCAAGGAGTTTGCGGGATCTTGCAGTTGCCGCCCCGGAAAAAGGTGCGAATCGGGCACCTCAAGGGCCGCAAGTGCAAGATCGCGATCGAGGGTTGGGCGCTCGGGTGTGATCAAGGGGTTTGTGTCTGTTCTGGGTGGTCTGTCGGACACGAACTCCTTGATCAACGCCGGGCGGGCGCTGGGTGGATTGTCCGGGTTCGGGGTGGTGGGCGCCACGGCTGGGCTGGAATCGGGGCGGGGTGCGGGGCGTTGTACATGGCAGACCGCGCCGCACCCGCCGACCACCCCGCCCTACCCCCGGGCGGGCTGGGAATGAGGCCGGGGCGCGGGTCGTTACATCCCCGAGCCGCCGGAGCAGGCCGTCCCCCTGGCCGCCCGAGCGAGCCACCGGCCCGACGCACATACCGGGCCACCTGATCTTTCTTCGCGGCATCCCCCATCGCCGCGTACCCCCGACAGAGAGGCAACTGATCATGGCTACCACTCTGCTGCGCAAGACCGTTCTGACCGCTGCCGGTGTCGTCGCCACCGCCGGTGGCATCGCCGGCCCCGCCGTCGCCGCCCAGGCCACCCCGGCCGAGCGCGCCGCCGCGCAGGTCACCACCGACCGCAAGGGCCACGGCGAGCGGGAACTCGACGTCCGCTACGAAGCCCAGCCCAACTTCTACTTCTGCGGCCCCGCCGCCGCCCGCAACGCGCTGAGCGTGCAGGGCAAGAACATCGACGTACACGCCATGGCCCGCGAGATGGGCACCACCGAAGCCGGCACCAACTCCATCAACGACATCACCCCGGTACTGAACAAGGAGACCGGTAAGGACGTCTACAAGTCCACCGAGATCCCCGTGGACAAGGCCCGCGACCGCGACAAGGTCGACAAGCTGCGCGCCGACGTGGTCAAGACCGTCGACGACGGCCGTGCCGTGGTGGCCAACATCGCCGGCACCGCAACCGACACCGACGGCAACGCCCACTCCTTCGAGGGTGGCCACTACATCAGCGTGGTGGGCTACCGCGACGGCGGGAAGGTCGTGACGATCGCCGACTCGGCCAACCCCAACCAGGCCTCCTACCGGATGGACGTGGACGAGCTCGCCCGCTGGATCGCCAGCCGCGGCTACAGCTCCTGACCGAACACGAAGGGCCCGACCCCCACCACGGGGTCGGGCCCTTCGGCGTACCCGGGTTGTCAGCCGCCGGAGTCGTCCAGCTCGGCGCCGTCCGGCGGGGTGTCGTCGTCGCGGCTGGCCAGCCACCCGTCGGGCAGGAAGACCTTGCCCGGGGAGTTGGTGCGGCCGCGCGGCTGGCCGAGGTTCTCCACCGGGAACGGTACGGCCGGGTCGAGCTTGCCGAGCAGGTCGTCGAGCTGCGCCAAGCTCTCGATCATGGCGAGCGAGCGGCGCAGCTCGCTGCCGATCGGGAAGCCCTTCAGGTACCAGGCGACGTGCTTGCGGAAGTCGGTGCAGCCGTCCCGCTCGCCCCGGGCCGGGTTGCGGGCACCGGCCACGAACTGCTCCACCAGCAGCTCGGCGTGCCGGCGCATGGTCACCGCCACCTCGCCGAGCGAGGGCAGCCGCCGCTCGGGGCTGCCGTTGAACGCGGCCTCCAGGTCGGCGAACAGCCACGGCCGGCCCAGGCAGCCGCGCCCGATCACCACGCCGTCCACGCCGGTGTGCGCGACCATCCGCAGCGCGTCGTCGGCCTCCCAGATGTCACCGTTGCCGAGCACCGGCACGTCGAGCGCCGACTTGAGCGTGGCGATCGCGTCCCAGTCGGCGGTGCCGGAGTAGCGCTGCGCGGCCGTACGCCCGTGCAGGGCGACCGCCGCGACGCCCGCGTCCTGGGCCGCCAGCCCCGCCTCGACGTACGTCAGGTGGTCGTCGTCGATGCCCTTGCGCATCTTGACGGTGACCGGCACCCCGGCCGGTGACGCGGCGTCCACCGCGGCCCTGACCAGCCGGGCGAACAGACGGCGGCGCCACGGCAGGGCCGAGCCGCCGCCACGCCGGGTGACCTTGGGCACGGGGCAGCCGAAGTTGAGGTCGATGTGGTCGGCCAGGTCGCGCTCGACCACGATCCGCACGGCGGCGGCGGTGATCTCCGGGTCGGTGCCGTAGAGCTGGAGGCTGCGGGGTTGCTCCTCGGCGCCGAAGGCGATCATGCGGAGCGTCTTCGGGTTCCGCTCGACGAGCGCCCGGGTGGTGATCATCTCGCAGACGTAGATGCCGCCTCCCTGCTCGCGGCAGAGCCGGCGGAAGCCGATGTTGGTGATCCCGGCCATCGGCGCGAGCACCACCGGTGGCCACACCTGGTGCGGGCCGATGGTCAGCGCGGGCAGCGTCGGGGCAGTCACCGACCAAGTGTAAGGAAGGGCCCCTTATTAACGTCTCCGGTAGTGCAGGGGCCCCTTGTTAACAGGGCGCATATCACAGCCGGCCCGCCTCGCGGACGCTCTCCACAGCCGGGCCGGCTGTCCACAGGGCGGGCGAGCGGGCCACAGAAGGATCGGCGGAGCCCGCACGCTGCCGGGCATGCCCGAACAACCACCCGAACTCGGCGACCTGGCGGAACGCCAGCAGCAGATCGTCACGCGGACGCAGCTTCTCGGCGTCGGATACGACGACATGTACCTGTACCGGCAGACCCGGCGCGGCCTGTGGCAGCGCGTGCTGCCGGCCACGTACGCGCTCGTCACCGGCACCCTCACCGACGAGCAACGACGCATCTCGGCGGCGCTCTACGCAGGCGCCGACGCGCAGCTCACCGGCCTGGCCGCCCTGATCTGGTACGGCTTTCGGCACAGTCCGCGCACTGCTGACGTACACCTGATCCTGCCGCACCACGCGCGGCGCCGCTCGGCCGGTCACGCGGTGATCGCGCGGGCCCTGGAGCTTGATCCGCGGGCCCGGCGGACCACGCTCTATCCGGTGTGCTCGCCGGCGCGGGCGGTGGTGGACGCGGCCCGCGACCTGCGCCAGTTGCGGCCGGTACGGGCGACGGTGGCGGAGGCCGTGCAGCGCGGCTTCACCGATCTGGACAGCCTCGACGCGGAGATCCGCCGGGCCCGGCGCAGCCGCACCGCCCTGATCCGGAAGGCGTTCGCCGAAATCACGGACGGGGTCCGCTCCGCGCCGGAGACCGAGCTGCGGGAGTGCCTGGGCGGCAGCGGCGTGCTCGGCGGGATCCTGTGGAACCCGCGGCTGTCGGCGGCCGACGGCACCCGCCTGCCGACGCCGGACGGCTACCTCGCCGACTGCGCGGTGGCGCTGGAGGTCGACTCGCGGGAGTACCACCTCAGCCCGACCGACTGGGCACGGACGCTGGACCGGCACAACGAGTTGAGCCGGTACGGGGTGCTGGTCCTGCACTTCACGCCGGCGCAGATCCGCAGGGAGCCGGGCCGGGTGCGGCGCACGGTGGAGGACGCGTACGCGGCCAGGCGCGGGGTGGGCGCCGCGACCGGCGTACGGGCGGAGCCGATCTCCCCCGGCGACGGGTGTTAAGAAGGGGCCCCTTCTCTACGCGAGGCGTTAAGAAGGGGCCCTTCCTTACATCAAGGTCAGCAGCCGGGGAGGCGCTCGATCAGGTAGCGCTCGACCTGGTCCAGCGAGACGCGCTCCTGGGCCATGGTGTCCCGGTTCCGGACCGTCACGGCGTTGTCGTCGAGCGTGTCGAAGTCGACGGTGACGCAGAACGGCGTACCGATCTCGTCCTGCCGGCGGTAGCGGCGGCCGATCGCCTGCGAGTCGTCGAACTCGACCACCCAGCGCTTGCGCAGGTCGGTGGCGAGCTGCTTGGCCTTCGGCGACAGCGCCTCGTTACGCGAAAGCGGCAGCACGGCGACCTTGACCGGGGCCAGCCGCGGGTCGAAGCGCATGACGGTGCGCTTGTCCACGCCGCCCTTGGTGTTCGGCGCCTCGTCCTCGTCGTACGCCTCGAGCAGGAACGCCAGCACCGCGCGGGTGAGGCCGGCGGCCGGCTCGATCACGTACGGCATCCAGCGCTCGCCCTTGCCCTGGTCGAAGTACGACAGGTCGACGCCGGAGTGCTTGCTGTGCGTGGACAGGTCGAAGTCGGTGCGGTTGGCGATGCCCTCCAGCTCGGCGAACTCGCTGCCGCCGAACCGGAACCGGTACTCGATGTCGACGGTGCGCTTCGAGTAGTGGGAGAGCTTCTCCTTGGGGTGCTCGTAGAAGCGCAGGTTCTCCTCGGACAGGCCGAGGTCGAGGTACCAGTTCCAGCGCTCGGAGAGCCAGTACTCGTGCCACTGCTCGTCGGTGCCGGGCTCGACGAAGAACTCCATCTCCATCTGCTCGAACTCGCGGGTCCGGAAGATGAAGTTGCCGGGGGTGATCTCGTTGCGGAACGACTTGCCGGTCTGCGCGATGCCGAACGGCGGCTTCTTGCGGGCGACCGTCTCGACGTTCTTGTAGTTGACGAAGATGCCCTGGGCGGTCTCCGGGCGCAGGTAGTGCATGCCCTCGTCGCTCTCCACCGGGCCCAGGTAGGTCTTCATCAGGCCGTTGAACATCTTCGGCTCGGTGAAGGTGCCCTTGTTGCCGCAGTTGGGGCAGTTCAGCTCCGTCAGCGAGGTCAGCGGCTTGCCGTGCTTGGCCTCGTACGCCTCTTCCAGGTGGTCGGCCCGGAACCGCTTGTGGCAGGACTGGCACTCGGTGAGCGGGTCGACGAACTCGGCGATGTGGCCGCTGGCCTCCCAGACCTTGCGGGCCAGGATGACCGCCGAGTCGAGGCCGACGACGTCGTCGCGCTGCTGCACCATGGTCCGCCACCACTGCCGGCGGACGTTCTCCTTCAGCTCCACGCCGAGCGGACCGTAGTCCCACGCCGACCGGGTGCCCCCGTAGATCTCGCTGGAGGGAAAGACGAAGCCCCGGCGCTTGGCGAGGCTGGTGACGGCGTCGATACGGTCGGCTGGCATGTTTCCTCCTACGCCGGCTGGCGGTCGGCGCGGTTGAGATGGATAAAACCGGGCTGTTCGGGACAACGGTACGACCGCGTTCGTCCCGAGCCCAGCAGAATACCGGGGGCCGGTCAGCTCACCCCGCAGACCTCCACGCCGCCCGTCTGCTGGTCCGGCGCCAGCGTCACGGTCTGCGCCTCCCGCCGACCGCCGGCCAGCGTGACGTCCACCGGGACGGTGAGCGTGGTGATGTCGACCTCGCCGACCCGGTAGCCGGAGATCTGCGGCTCGGTGGCGACGCGCCGCACGAACTCGGGCCGCGGTTCGCGTCGGCGGAGGTCGTCGCAGAGCGTGTCGTACGCCTTGGACCACTCCCGGGCGACCAGTGCCTGGTAGTAGTCGCTGGTGACGGCCCGGCCCTGCTCGCCGATCGCCTGGGCGTTGCTCACGGCCAGGCCGACCACCGCCGCGCCGCCTCCGCCGCAGCAGATCAGCACGGCGAGCGCGCCCGCGCCGAGGCCGAGCCAGAGCCGGGTCCGCCCGCCCTCGGTGGGCGGGGCGGCGAACGGCGGCGCGGCGCCGGGTCCCTGCGGCGGCGCGGGCACCCCAGGGTCCGCCGGCGGCGCGGGCGGAACTGACGACGGGGGTGGTGCGGCCGGTCCGGGAGCGGTCATACGCGCCAGGGTAGTGCCCCGGCACTCACCGGTAAGGACCTGCGGCCCGATCGCTGGCGACGACGACGATCTCACCCTCGGGGGCGGCGCTGGCGAGCGTCTCGTACGCCGACGGCTCGTCCACCGATCGGGCGAGCAGCGGCACGGCGGTGACCTTGACGTCGAACCCGCCGAGCGCCCGCCGGTACGCCCCGACCGACTCCCACTCGGTGAGCAGGCACCAGTGGTCCGGGTCGTCGAGCGCCCGCAGCAGTTCACCGCGCAGGTAGCCGGGGCGGGCGGCGAGCGCGGCCAGCGCGGCGTGCGCCTCCCGGGTGAACTCGTCCACCGTTTCGGCTTCCACCACGAACCGGTTGGTGACCAGCACGGCGTTCCTCCTCGTAGAGTTTGTGGCATGCAGCGTACGCAGAGTCCCGTGCTGTCCCGGTTGGCACGGCTCAACCCGACGGCGGTGTTCCTCGCCGTACTGGCCCTGATGCTGGTCGGCCTCTTCGCGCCCGGCCCGGCGGGCGGCGTCCTGCTGCTGGCGCTGGCCGGCGGCCTGGTGTGGCTGATGTCGGTCACCTGGCCGGTGCAGGCGCCGGCGACCCGGATGTTCCGGCTGGTGATGCTCACCCTGTTGATCGCGGTGGCGCTGGCGAAGCTCATGGTCGGCTGACGTACGGAAGCAGAGCCGAGCTGACCTGCGCTGACATGCAATCATGCGTTTTTGACAATAGTTTTCGTTGTCGCGGACAGTTGAGCCCATGACCGTTCGCGCACCCCGCCGTGTCCTGACCGCCACCGCAACCGCCCTGCTCGCCGCCGCCGGCCTGACCGCCTGCGCGGACGGCACCGGCGCCGCGAGCGAGCCGGGCAAGGTCGGCGTGGTGGCCGCGTTCTACCCGCTGCAGTTCCTGTCCGAGCGGATCGGCGGCGACACGGTCTCGGTCAGCAACCTGACCAAGCCCGGCGCGGAGCCGCACGACCTGGAACTCAACCCGCGGCAGGTCGGCCAGGTCGTCGACGCCGACGTGGTCGTCTACCTCAGCGGCTTCCAGCCGGCGGTGGACGAGGCGGTGGAGCAGAACGGCGGCGACCGCGCGTTCGACGTGGCGGGCGTGACGCCGCTGCGCGACGCCGCCGCCGGTGGCCACGACCACGACCACGAGGGCGAGGCCGGGCACTCCGGGGAGGGCAGCGGCAAGGACCCGCACGTCTGGCTCGACCCGACCCGGCTGGCCACCATCGGCGACAAGCTCGCCGAGCGCCTCGGCAAGGCCGACCCGGAGCACGCCGCCGACTACACCGCCCGCGCGGGCGCGCTGCGCGCCGAGCTGACGAAGCTGGACACCGAGTACGCCGACGGCCTGCGCACCTGCAAGCGCCGGGAGATCGTCACCAGCCACACCGCGTTCGGCTACCTCACCGAGCGCTACCAGCTGGAGCAGATCGGCATCAGCGGGCTCACCCCGGAGTCCGAGCCGTCGCCGCAGCGCCTCGCCGAGGTCGCCGAGGAGGCCCGGGAGCACCAGGCCGGCACGATCTTCTTCGAGACGCTGGTCAGCCCGAAGGTCGCCGAGACGATCGCGCGTGAGGTGGGCGCGAAGACGGCGGTGCTGGACCCGCTGGAGGGCCCGCCCGCCGACGGCGACTACCTCTCCGCGATGCGTACCAACCTGCAGACCCTGCGAACCGCTCTGGACTGTTCATGACCCCACCCGTGATCGAGATCGCGCACGCCACAGTCGGCTACGACGGCCGCCCGGTGCTGCGTGACGTCTCGTTGACAGTGACCGCCGGCGAGGTGGTCGCCGTGCTCGGCGCCAACGGCTCCGGCAAGTCGACGCTCGTGCGCGCCGCGCTCGGCCTGGTGCCGGTCGGCGCCGGGTCGGTCGCCCTGTTCGGCACGCCGCAGCGCCGCTTCCGGCAGTGGCACCGAATCGGGTACGTGCCGCAGCGGCTCGGCGCGGGCAGCGGAGTGCCCGCCACCGTACGCGAGGTGGTGGCGTCCGGGCGGCTGGCCCGCCGCGGCGTGCTGCGGCCCGCCGGACGGGCGGACCGGGAGGCGGTGGCGGCGGCGCTGGACGCCGTCGGGCTCGCCGACCGGGCCGGCGACCCGGTGTCCACGCTCTCCGGCGGCCAGCAGCAGCGCACCCTGATCGCCCGCGCGCTCGCCGGCGGGCCGGAGCTGCTGGTGCTCGACGAGCCGACCGCCGGGGTGGACGCGGCCAGCCAGGAGGCGTTCGCCGGGGCGCTGCGCTCGTTCCGCGACGGCGGCGGCACGGTGCTGCTCGTCGCGCACGAGCTGGGCCCGCTGCGCCCGCTGATCAGCCGGGCCGTGGTGGTGCACCAGGGCGGCATCGCCCACGACGGCGCCGTGCCGGAACCCGCCGGCCACCACGCCGACCCCGACCACGAGCACGTGCACCCGCACTGCGACGAGGAGCCCGCCCGGCTCTGGACAGGCATCTGAGATGGACCTCTTCCAGTACGACTTCATGCTCCGCGCCCTGGTCGGCGCGCTGATCATCGGGCTGGCCGCGCCCGCGCTCGGCATCTACCTGGTGCAGCGGCGGCTGGCCCTGATCGGCGACGGGATCGGGCACGTGGCGCTCACCGGCGTCGGCGCGGGCCTGCTGCTCAACCGCTCCCCCGTGCTGGTGGCGGTGATCGCCGCGACGCTCGGCGCGATCGTCATCGAGCTGGTCCGCGCGTACGGGCGCACCTCCGGCGACCTGGCGCTGGCACTGCTGTTCTACGGCGGCATCGCCGGTGGCGTGGTGCTGGTCGGGCTCTCCGACGCCAGCAGCGGGGCGCTCAACGCGTACCTGTTCGGGTCGCTGACCACCACCTCGCAGGGCGACCTGGTCACCATCGGCGTGCTCGGCGCGGCGCTGCTGGTGACCATGCTGGTGCTGCGCCCGGCGCTGTTCGCGGTCTGCCACGACGAGGAGTACGCGCGCGTCTCCGGCCTGCCGGTACGCGCGCTGAACCTGATCATCGCGGTCGGCACCGCGATCACGGTGACCATCGCCATGCGGGCGGTCGGGGTGCTGCTGATCAGCGCGCTGATGGTGGTGCCGGTGGCCACCGCGCAGCAGGTGACCCGGGGCTTCCGGTCCACCATGGCGGCGGCCATGGCCCTGGGGCTGTTCGCCGCCGGCGCCGGGGTCTGGGTGGCGGCCACCGCGGACACCGCGCCCGGCGCGTCGGTGGTGCTGGTGGCGATCGGCTCGTTCCTGCTGGTCGCGCTCGGCGCGGCCGGTGTGCGGGCGCTGCGACGCCGGAGCGGGAGCGACCGGGCCGCGCCGCCGGTCGAGCCCGCCGAGCACGAGGTGCTGCTCGGATGAGGCCCTACCGGCTGACGCAGCTGGGATTGGTTACCGTTACAGGGTGACCGGCACGAACGGGTACGACGCCTTCGAGGGCGCGGGTGACCTGCTGCGCGCGCTCTCGGCCCCGATCCGGCTCGCGATCGTCAGCGAGCTGGCCGAGGGCGAGCGCTGCGTGCACGAGCTGGTCGAGAAGCTCGGCGCGCCACAGCCGCTGGTCTCCCAGCACCTGCGGGTGCTGCGCGGCGCCGGGGTGGTACGCGGGTCGCGGCGCGGCCGGGAGATCGCGTACGCCCTGGTGGACGACCACGTCGCGCACATCGTGGCGGACGCGGTCAGCCACGCCGGTGAAGGGCCCTCCTGAGGCGCGAAACTGTCTCGTGCCGGCAGGGCCGAGTCGTGGCAGGCTGTCCGGCGTGAAGATTTACGCCGACCGCTTTCCCACCGCCGCCCGCCAGTTCCTCACCGACCTGCTCGTGGTGGTCTGGGTGTACGCGGCGATCCGCTTCGCGCTGTGGCTGCACGACGTGGTCGAGAAGCTCGCCGTACCCGGGCAGAAGCTGGAGGGGGCCGGCGGTGGCCTCGCCGACAACCTGGCCGACGCCGGCGGCAAGGTCGGCCGCGTGCCGCTGGTCGGCGACGAGCTGACCGCGCCGTTCACCCGGGCCGCCGACGCCGCCCGCGCGGTCGCCGAGGCCGGCCGCGACCAGCAGGAACTGGTCGGGCAGCTGGCGCTCGGGCTGACCGTCGCGGTGCTGGTGTTCCCGCTCGGCCTGGTGCTGTTCGGCTGGTTGCCGCTGCGGGTGCGCTGGATGCGCCGGGCAGGCGCGGCGAAGGCCCTGGCCGGCGCGCCGGCCGGCCGGGACCTGCTGGCGCTGCGCGCGCTGGCCGGTCAGCCGCTGTCGAAGCTGAACCGGATCGCGCCGGACGTCGCCGAGGCGTGGCGGCGCGGCGACGACGCGACTGTCGACGCGCTCGCCGCGCTGGAGCTGCGCGGGCTGGGGCTGCGCGGCGGCCGCTGACGGACCGGCTCCCGGCTCCCGGCTGATGCACTTCTCGGCGTTATGCCTCTCAGTCATATTTATGACCGAGAGGCATAACGCCAAAAACAGAGTCCTTCCTCTGGCACCACGTGACACCGCGTAACGGGTCGCTGGCCCCGCCTGAGGACCGCCGGTCCGACGGCACGCCGCAGGTCCGGCACCACGGCCACGGGCCCGGGCCACGCCGCGACACCAGCTCGCTCCCCCGGTTCGGGAACGGAGACCGGTGGGGCGCGGCCGAAGTTCCTGCGCGGCCGGGCAGTCGCCCGCGTGGACCGACGGGCGACGCCGTCCGCAGGCGCAGCACGCCGGAACCCGGCACCGCACCGGCGGACGACGACCGCCGCGCGGGCGCGCCGAGGCGTAGCGGTTGGTCAGCCGGCCGGCGGGATGCGGCGGCGCACGTCCTCGGCGGTGGACGGCCCCGGTTCCCAGCGCGCCACCCACGGCAGGTCGGCGGGCGGCGTGAGGACGCCGTCCTCCAGCGAGGCGTACCGGCCGGCGACGATCCGCTTGGCGGCGGCCACGTCGACCGAGTCGGTGTTCGACCACAGGCCGGTGAACAGCTCGTCGACGCGCAGCCGCGCCTGACGGCAGAACAGGTCGGCCAGCTCGACGTTCTCCGGGTGCGCGTCCCGCTCGGCGTAGGCCCGGACGCAGACCGCGCTCATCGCGAACAGCTCCGCGCCGATGTCCACCACCCGGCCGAGGAACGCCTGCTTACGCTCCATCTTCCCCTGCCACCGGGACATCGCGTAGAACGTCGACCGGGCCAGCTTGCGGGAGGTCCGCTCGACGTGGCGCAGGTGCCCGGCCAGCGGCCCGAACTCCTGGTACGCCCCGGGCGTCTGCCCCTTGCCGACAGCGAGCGTGGGCAGCCACTTCGCGTAGAAGGCGCCGGCCCGCGCGCCCGCCTTCGCCTTGCGGCCCAGCCCGGCGTCCGGGTCGATGATGTCGCCTGCCACCGACAGGTGCGCGTCGACCGCCTCGCGGGCGATCAGCAGGTGCATGATCTCGGTGGAGCCCTCGAAGATCCGGTTGATCCGCAGGTCACGCAGGAGCTGCTCGACGGCGGCGGGCCGTTCGCCCCGGGCGGCGAGCGAGTCGGCCGTCTCGTACCCGCGTCCGCCGCGGATCTGGATCAGCTCGTCGGCGATCCGCCACGCCATCTCGCTGGCGTAGAGCTTGACCAGCGCCGCCTCGATCCGGATGTCGTTGCGGTCGTCGTCGGCGAGCATGCAGGACAGGTCGAGCATGGACTCCATGCCGTACGTGGTGGCGGCGATGAACGACAGTTTCTTCGCCACCGCCTCGTGCTCGGCCACCGGTCGGCCCCACTGGACCCGGTCCGCCGCCCACTCCCGGGCCACGTTCAGCGCCCACTTCCCGGCGCCCACGCACATCGCCGGCAGCGAGAGACGGCCGGTGTTCAACGTGGTCAGCGCGATCTTCAGGCCCTTGCCCTCGCCGCCGATCACGTTCTCGGCCGGCACGAACACGTCGTGGAAGCGGGTGAGGCTGTTCTCCAGGCCGCGCAGCCCGACGAAGGAGTTGCGCCGCTCGACGGTGATGCCGTCGCTGTCGCCCTCCACCACGAACGCGGTGATGCCGCCGCGCCGCCCCTCGCCGGCCGGCACCCGGGCCATCACCACGAGCAGGGTGGCGAGCGTGCCGTTGGTGGCCCAGAGTTTCACCCCGTTGAGCCGGTAGCCGGTGCCGTCCGCCGTCGGCTCGGCGGTGGTGGCGAGCCGGGCCGGGTCGGAGCCGACGTCCGGCTCGGTGAGCAGGAACGCGGAGACCTCACCGGCGGCGAGCCGAGGCAGGAACCGGTCCTTCTGCTCGGGCGTGCCGAACATCTTCAGCGGCTGCGGCACGCCGATCGACTGGTGCGCGGAGAGCAGCGCGCTGACCGCCGGGCTCACCGAGCCGACGAGCATCAGCGCCCGGCAGTAGTGCAGGTTGCTCAGCCCCAGTCCGCCGTACTTGCGGTCGATCTTCATGCCGAACGCGCCCAGCCCGGCCAGTCCGTGGAACACCTCGTCGGGGATGCGCGCGTCCCGCTCGATCGCCTCACCGTCCACCTCGGACCCCAGGTACGCCCGCAGCGAGCCGAGGAACTCGTCGGCACGGGCCACCTCGGCCGGGTCGGGGCGGGGCCACGGGTCGATCAGGTCGAGCCGGAACCGGCCGAGGAAAAGTTCCTTGCCGAAGCTGGGCCGGTCCCAGGCCGACTCGCGGGCCGCCTCGGCGACCTGGCGGGCCTCCTTCTCGGTGACCTGGCCCGCCTCTCCGGGCAGCGGCTCCGCGCCGTCGGGGGACTCGGGCCGGCTGTTCTGTGTCGTGGTCACGGCTGCCTCCTCGTCGGTCCGGCTGCGTCGACGCGCTCGACGAAAACGACGCTACCCCCGGGTGTTACCCAGGGGTAGCGCCGCGTGCACGTCCGATTTGGCGGACGGTCAGCCGCCGGTGAGCGTCTGCGGGTCGTCGTCCTCGTCGTCGATGTCGTCGTCGCCCCAGTTGCGGCGGCTGAACGGCAGGATCGCCCAGAAGATCAGGAACCAGAGGCCGGTGAGCGCGCTGAGCAGGAACGCGATCGGCCGGTCCAGCACGAAGTCGGAGACCAGCAGGACCGAGCTGACCATCGCGATCAGCATGAAGAACAGGCCGCCGGTGGCCATCCGGTGGGCGAAGCGGACCAGTTCCGGCTTGCGGCCCTGGCGGAACAGCGCCCGGTGGAACGCGACCGGAGAAATGATCATCGCGGCGGACGCGGCGGCGGTCAGCAGCGCCAGGATGTAGATGTCACGCTGGAACTCGGTGGTCCGGTCGAACCCGGCGCTGAACGGCAGCGTCAGCAGGAAGGCGAACAGGATCTGCACGCCGGTCTGCGCGACGCGCAGCTCCTGCAACAGATCGGCGAAGTTGCGCTGCCAGCGCTGCTTCTCGGATTCCTTCGACACTCGCGGACCTCCCCGGGAGACGGCACGGCCGGCGGGTGAACGCCCACCGGCAGGACCGCCTGTGCCCCGTACGGATGATCACGAAACCGGTTCAGGAACCGCGGCGGATCCGCCCCGCGTACCGTGCCTCCAGCTCGGCGTTGTGCTCGTCGCCGCCGGTGATGTTCGCGGACAGGTAGACCGGCGGACGCTCCCCCGCCGCGACCAGCCGGGCCACCACCTCGGCGACGATCTGCTGGGCGAGCAGCGCCGCGGTGATCGACGAGACCGCGCCCACCGCGCCGCCGCCCGGCAGCGGCAGCGTGGCGTCGCCGTACGGGGCGCCGTTGTCCAGCACCACGTCGGCGAAGTCGGCGAGCTTGCGGCCGGACGGGTGCCGCGACGTCATCCGGGCCGAGTGCTGCGCCGACGTGATCGCCACCAGCCCGTGCCCGCGTTCCTTCACGATGGACGCGAACTCGACCATCGCCCCGTTCACGCCCGAGTTCGAGGCGAGCACGAACACGTCCTGCGGCCGGATCGGCGCCAGCTCGTAGAGGCGGTGCGCCACCGCCGGGTCGCGTTCCAGCTTCGGGCCGAGCACGTCGGCCGGATCGCCGCCGACCAGCACCAGGTCACGCAACGCGATCCGGTTCGTGGGCACCAGCCCGCCGGCCCGACCGGCGATCTCCATGGCCAGCGCCTCGGAGTGCCCGGTGCCGAACGCGTGCACCACACCATCGGCGCGCAGCGCCGCTGCGATCAGGTCGGCCGCGTCGGCCACGTTGCGCCGCTGCTCGGCGGCGACCCGGCCGATCGTCTCGGTCACCACCGCCAGGTACGCCTCGGCGCTCACCGTCATGCCTCCTCCGTTCCTGCGCACCGGGCGAGGATCGCCTCGGCCAGCGGGCCGGGCGCCTCGTCCGGGATCCAGTGGCTGACGCCGGGCAGCGTCACGAACCGGTAGTCACCTGTGACGTGCGCGGCGCACGCCTGCGCGGCCGTCCGGCCGATCGCCACGTCCTTGTCGCTCCAGACGAACGTGGTGGGCACCCCGACCGGGGCGACCGCCTTCATGTCCGCCCCGGTCATCGCGCGATACCAGTTCAGCGCCGCCGTCAACGCCCCCGGCTCGCGCATCGGCTCGGCGTACCGGGCCACCGCGCCGGCGTCGCCCACGCCGCTGAGCAGCTTGCGCAGCGTGGCGGCGTTCCACGCCAGCAGCACCTTTTCCGCCGTACCGGGCTTACGGAACAACGCTATGTACGCGGACTTGACCTTCTGCCGCGGGTCGGTGGCGAGCGCGTGCCCCATCGCGGCCGGGTGCGGCACCGACACCGCGGTCAGCGTCCGCACCCGCTCCGGGTGCGCCGCCGCCAGACCCCACGCCACGATCGCGCCCCAGTCGTGGCCGACCAGGTGGGCGCGGGTCACCCCGAGGGAATCCAGCACGCCGGCCGCGTCGGCCACCAGCTCCGGAATCCGGTACGCCCCGACGTCCGCCGGCCGCGCGCCGGGCGAGTAGCCGCGCTGGTCGAGCGCGTACGTGCGCAGCCCGGCGGCGTGCAGCGCGGGCGTGACCGCGTCCCACTCGCCGGAGTGCTGCGGGAAGCCGTGCAGCAGCAGGACCGGGTCACCGCCCTCGGGGCCACCGGCGCGTACCTCGAACGTCAGTCCCCGCGCATCCACCAGCATGATCGCCACCATACCGACACTCGCCCTGCTGGGCCGGGGCCCGTGGTCGGTGCTAGCGTCTGCGACGAGACAACTTCACATCCGACAGGGGAGCGCACAGCGCTGAGAGTGCGGGCCGGTGCCCGCAGACCCTCGAACCTGATCTGGGTAATGCCAGCGCAGGGAGTTCGGTCGACCTCCAGCCGCGTCGCCGTCCGGTGACCACCGGGCGCGGCGTGCGTCTTCTCCTGGTTCACCTCGACGAACTGGGAGCCAACCGTGAACCACACCGACAGCAACCGCTGGCGTACCGTCGACATCGTCGTCGCCTCGGTCATCGCCGTCACCTTCGGCGTCGTGTTCCAGCTCTGGAACATCCTCTGGAAGGGCAGCGACGGGCCGTTCGCCTTCTTCGCCCCGCTCCAGTCGGTCATGTACGGCGTCTGGCTCATCCCGGCCGTGCTGAGCGCGCTCATCGTCCGCAAGCCGGGGGCGGCGCTGCTCACCGAGACCGTCGCCTCGGCCGTCTCGGTGCTGCTCGGCTCCCCCTACGGTGCGATGGCGATCCTCCAGGGCGCGGTGCAGGGCCTGGGCGTCGAGGCGGTCTTCGCGGCCACCCGGTACCGCCTCCACCGGCCGCTCACGGCGGCGCTCGCCGGCGCGTGCGGCGGCCTCTTCGCCACGCTGTTCGACGCTCTCTACTGGTACCCCGGCACGAGCTGGACGACGTTCCGGCTGCCCTACATCGCGTTCGGCGTGCTCAGCTGTCTGCTGGTGGCCGGCCTGGGTGCGGTGGCCCTCACCCGCGCGCTGGCGAACACCGGCGTCCTGGACCGCTTCCCCGCCGGCCGCGACCGCGCCCTGGTCTGAGGCTCGCCTCGCCTCGCCCCGCCCCGGTGATCAAGGAGTTTGCGTCCGCCGGGCACGGTTTTCCGGACGCGAACTCCTTGATCACGCAGGCTGGGCCGGGAGAGGGGGTGGTGGGCGGTGAGCGGGGTGGTGCTGCGGGGGTTCGGGTGGCGGCACGGGGGACGGAAACGCTGGGCTCTGCGCGGGGTGGATCTTCGGGTGGAGAGCGGCGAGCGGGTGCTGCTGCTCGGACCCTCCGGCGCCGGTAAGAGCACGCTGCTGGCGGCGCTGGCCGGGCTGCTGCCGGAGGACTCCGGCGAGCAGGAGGGCACCGTCGAGATCGACGGGCTGGACCCGCGCAAGGCCCGCGAGCGCGTCGGCATCCTGTTCCAGGATCCGCAAACCCAGCTCGTCATGGCCCGCTCCGGTGACGACGTCGCGTTCGGGCTGGAGAACCGGGGCGTACCCGCCGGGGAGATCTGGCCCCGCGTCGACGAGGCGCTGCGCCGGGTCGGCTTCCCGTACCCCCGGGACCGGCCGACCGCCGCGCTCAGCGGCGGTGAGCAGCAGCGGCTCGCCCTGGCCGGCACGCTCGCGCTGCGCCCCGGACTGCTGCTGCTCGACGAGCCCACCGCCAACCTCGACCCGGCCGGCGCCGCGCTGATCCGCCGGGCCGTCGCGGACGCGCTCGACACGGACACCACGATGGTCCTGGTGGAGCACCGGGTCACCGAGGCGCTGCCGCTGGTCGACCGCGTGGTGGTGCTGGAACCGGGCGGCGGGGTGCGCGCCGACGGGCCGCCCGCTGCGGTCTTCGCCGCGCACGGCGACGCGCTGGCCGCCGCCGGGGTCTGGGTACCCGGCCACGTCACGCCACCCCGGCACGCCACCACGCCGCCCGGCGACGTGCTGCTCACCGCGGAGCGGCTCGGCCTGCCGCCTCGGCTCGACCCCACCGATCTTCGGGTACGCGCCGGCGAGGCGCTCGCCGTCCTCGGCCCCAACGGGGCCGGCAAGTCCACGCTGGCGCTGCTCCTGGGCGGCCTGCTGAAACCCGGCACGGGCGGCGTCACCGCGTCGGCGGAACTGGCCGGGCGGGACGCGCGCACTCCCCCGCACCGCTGGCGGGCGCCCGCGCTGGTACGCCGGATCGGCTCGGTGTTCCAGGACCCGGAACACCAGTTCGTCACCGCCACCGTCCGCGACGAGCTGGCGCTCGGCCCGCGCCGCACCGGGCAGCCCGAGGCAGCGGTCAGCGCTACAGTGGACGCACTGCTGGAGCGGCTGCGGCTGGACCGGCTGGCCGGCGCCAACCCGTACACCCTCTCGGGTGGCGAGGCGCGGCGGCTGAGCGTGGCGACGGCCCTGGCCACCGCGCCCCGCCTGCTGATCTGCGACGAGCCCACGTTCGGCCAGGACCGGCGCACGTGGCTGGAACTGATCGACCTGCTCGCCGAGCTGCGCAACGCCGGGCACGGCGTGGTGGCGGTGACCCACGACGAGGACTTCGTGGCCGCGCTGGCCGACCGGACGCTCACCCTGGGGGCGTCCTCGTGATCAACGTCGAACCGGTCGCCGCCCCGGGCGCTCCGCTGGCCCGGCGCAACCCGGTGGCGAAGCTGGCCGCCGCGATGGTGTTCACGCTGATCCTGGTGGCGACGCTCGATCCGGTGGCCCCGGCCGTCGCCATCGCCGTCGAACTCGCGGTGCTGCCGCTGTTCGGCGTCCGCTACCGGGTGCTGGCCCGCCGCGCCTGGCCGCTGCTCGCCGGTGCCGTCGGCATCCTGGTCACGCTCGTGCTCTTCGCGGCCGACCGTTCCGGCCCGGTGCTGCTCCAGGCCGGGCCGGTCCTGGTCACCGAAGGGGTGCTCGTCACGGCGCTGGGCCTGGTGCTGCGGATGCTCGCGGTGGCGCTGCCCGGCATCGTCGTGTTCGCCACCACCGACCCGACCGACCTGGCCGACGCGCTGATCCAGAACGCGAAGGCGCCCGCCCGGTTCGCCATCGGCGCGCTGGCCGCGTTCCGGATGGTGCCGCTGCTGGAGCAGGAGTGGCGGATGATCAGCATGGCCCGGCGGGCCCGTGGCGTGGACGCCGGCCGCAATCCGGTGGCGAAGCTGCGGCTGTTCGGGTCGACCGCGTTCACGCTGTTGGTGGGCGCGATCCGGCGCGGTACACGGCTCGCCGTCGCGATGGACGCCCGGGGCTTCGACGCGGGTACGCCGCGCACCGTGGCCCGCCCGCAGCGCTTCACCGGCGCGGACACGCTGCTGGTCGTGGGAGCGGCCCTCCTGGCCGCCGCCGCTCTGGCGACAAGCATCGCCCTGGGCACCTTCCGCCCCCTGATCGGCTGACCCCCCCTCGCCCTGCCCCGCCGCACCCCGCCCCGCCCCGCCCCGTTGATCATGAAGTTGACGGCACGGGTTGCCCGTTTTGTCGCCGCCAACTTCATGATCGACCGACGTCGGGGAAGATCTTGGTAGGAAATGGTCCCTATAGGGGCCGAAATCTTCCAAGATCTCTAGGGACACCGGCGGTGGGGGCGAGCGGCGGGAAGGAGAAACGCTGCCCGGGCAAGGACCCGGATGAGGGGCCTGCCCGGGCAGCGGGCGACGGGAACCGGCCTGCCGGTCAGCTCCGGCGGAACGCGTAGAAGCGGGTCTGGCCGGCGCGCTGGCTGCGCCCGGTGACCCGGGCCTGCCGCCCTGCCGGTGGGCCGGATCGGGGCGGCGTCGCGGGCGCGCTGAGCAGGACCGGAGTCTCCGGTGACGCCGAATGCGGCGCCGCGTCCAGGGACACGGCGGACGCCACCGGCTCCGTCGGGAGCACCACTGCGGGCGGCGCGGTGAGCGCGTCGAGCGCCGGCGCGGTCACCTGCGGCGAGGACTGTTTGCGGGACTTCTTCGGATTGCGCTTCGCGGGCATTCGCGGGCCTCCTGTCGTGCGGGCGCGCCGACCGGGACGCGCCGAGCGAGGACTCCGGCGCATTCCGATCGCGACAGACACCGCGACCGACGGTGGCGGGGAAGGATGCGGACGCCCGGAGCAGGACGGGTCCACGGCACTCGCGGCGGTGGACCGGGCTCGGAGGTGGGGCGTCACATACGCATGCGGCAACGCTATCCCGCCACCGACGAGTCCCGCAGCCGAATTAAGCCGAGGGACGTACGGCCACCCACCGGTCACACCCTGTGGACACCGTCGCCCACATCCTCGACGGCCGCGATACGGTCGCAGCACGGCAGTACGGACGAGAGGTGGCGGTACGCATGGCAGAGCAGGCGACGGCGCAGATCGGGGTCACCGGTCTGGCGGTGATGGGCCGCAACCTGGCCCGGAACCTGGCCCGCAACGGCTTCGCCGTGGCGGTGCACAACCGGTCGCCGGAACGTACCCGCAGCCTGGTCGCCGAGCACGGCGACGAGGGCACGTTCGTGCCGTCGGAGTCGCTCGCGGACTTCGTCGGCTCGCTGGAGCGGCCCCGCGCGGTGATCGTGATGGTGAAGGCCGGCGCCCCGACCGACGCGGTGATCGACGAGCTGGTCCCGCTGCTGGAGGAGGGCGACATCGTCGTCGACTGCGGCAACGCGCACTTCGCCGACACCCGCCGCCGGGAGGAGGCGCTGCGCGCGCACGGGCTGCACTTCGTCGGCACCGGCGTGTCCGGCGGCGAGGAGGGCGCGCTGCTCGGCCCGAGCATCATGCCCGGCGGGTCGGCCGAGTCGTACCAGAAGCTGGGGCCGATCTTCTCCAAGATCGCCGCGCACGTGGACGGCGAGCCCTGCTGCCGGCACGTCGGGCCGGACGGCGCGGGCCACTTCGTGAAGATGGTGCACAACGGCATCGAGTACGCCGACATGCAGCTCATCGCCGAGGCGTACGACCTGTTGCGGGCCGGTCTGTCGGCGAGCCCGGCGGAGATCGCGGAGATCTTCCGGGAGTGGAACGGCGGCGAGCTGGGGTCGTTCCTCATCGAGATCACCGCCGACGTGCTCGGCCACACCGACGCGGCAACCGGTCAGGCGTTCGTCGACGTGGTGCTCGACCAGGCCGAGCAGAAGGGCACCGGCCGCTGGACCGTGCAGAGCGCGCTCGACCTGGGCATTCCGATCACCGGCATCGCCGAGGCCACGTTCGCCCGGTCGCTGTCCGGGCACGCCGGCCAGCGCGAGGCCGCCCGCCGGGTGTTCGCCGACGCGGGCGAGAAGTGGCAGGTGGACGACCGGGAGACGTTCGTCGAGGACGTGCGCCGCGCGCTGCTGGCCAGCAAGATCGTCGCGTACGCGCAGGGCTTCGACCACATCCGCGCCGGCAGCCGGGAATACGACTGGAACATCGACCTCGGCGGCACGGCCACCATCTGGCGGGGTGGCTGCATCATCCGGGCCGGTTTCCTGGACCGCATCCGCGAGGCGTACGACGCGGAGCCGGACCTGGCGACGCTGCTCGTCGCGCCGTGGTTCGCCGAGCGGGTCAGCGCCGGCGTACCGGCCTGGCGACGGGTGGTGGCCGACGCGGCCCGGGCGGGCGTGCCGGCACCGGCCTTCGGGTCGTCGCTGGCCTACTTCGACGCGCTGCGGGCGCAGCGGCTGCCGGCCGCGCTGATCCAGGGGCTGCGGGACAACTTCGGCGCGCACACCTACCACCGGGTGGACCGGGACGGCTCGTTCCACACGCTCTGGGCGGGCGACCGCTCCGAAGTGGAGGCGTGAGCCCGGCCGGGCACCTCACCAGGCCCGCTGGGCGTGCGGGTCGGGCGCCCAGCCGGCCGCCGGCTCGCCGGCCGCCAGTTCGCCGATCTCGCCGGAGCGGACCGCCGGGGTGTGCCCCAGTTCGGCGCACCACCGCTCGGCCAGCTCGGCGCACAGCCCGGCGACCGCGTCCCGGCGGTCCGGTTCCACCAGGTCGGCGGCGGCCAGGGAAGCAGTCATCTCGTACCGGAGATCGCGCATCCTCCACCCCCGTGGCGGGCGCGCACCCGGCGGCGCGCCCTGCGCCGATCGTAGAGCGCAACGCCCCGCGCCCGGCGGGAAAGCCGGATGCGGGGCGTACCGGTCGGGCCGACGTCGCAGGTCAGAAGAACCGGCGACGCCTGGCCTTCTGCGGCCGGATCAGGTCGGCGCCCTTGGTCAGCAGACGGCTCACCCCGGACGGGCCGCGACGGGCCTCCAGGGTGTGGCTGAGCCGGCGCGCGCCGGCCGCCGCCAGCGGCACGGCGACCGCCATGACCGCCCACTGCGCGATCCGCTTCTGAATCATGTGGTTCACCTCCGCGTTTGCTGTCTGGAGGTATCGGTACCCAGAGCGGCGCGCCGGTAAGCCTGCCCCCTCAGGCGCCCGGGGCGACCGGGTTGGGCAGGGCGCCGCCGAAGCGGCGGTCGCGCTGGGCGTACAGCTCGCAGGCGTACCAGAGGTGGCGGCGGTCGAAGTCGGGCCAGAGCGTGTCCAGGTAGACCAGTTCGGCGTACGCGGTCTGCCAGAGCAGGAAGTTGGAGATGCGCTGCTCGCCGGAGGGGCGCAGGAACAGGTCGACCTCGGGCACCTCGGGGTGGTAGAGGTACCGCGCGACAGTCTTCTCGTTCACCTTGGCCGGGTCCAGCTTGCCGGCGGCGACGTCGCGGGCGATCCCGGCGGCGGCGTCGGCGATCTCCGCCTGGCCGCCGTAGTTGACGCAGAACTGCAGCGTCAGCGTCGAGTTGCCGCGCGACATCTCCTCGGCGGTCTGCAGCTCGGAGATGACGCTCTTCCACAGCCGGCCCGCGCGGCCCGACCAGACCACCCGTACGCCCAGGTCGACGAGCTGGTCGCGGCGGCGACGGATGACGTCGCGGTTGAAGCCCATCAGGAAGCGGACCTCGTCGGGCGAGCGCCGCCAGTTCTCGGTGGAGAACGCGTACGCCGACAGGTAGGGGATGCCCATCTCGATCGCGCCCTCGACGGTGTCGAAGAGGCTGTGCTCGCCCTGCTCGTGCCCCTTGGTGCGGGGTAGGCCGCGCTCCTTGGCCCAGCGGCCGTTGCCGTCCATCACGATGGCGACGTGCCGGGGCACCGCGGCGGGCGGCAGCGCCGGCGGACGGGCCCCGGAGGGGTGCGGGGTCGGCGGGACCGGCTCGCGGCGGGTCGCCCTCGTCGATCGGATCACTCGGTCATCTCCCTGTTCACACCGGCGACGGGCCCGGCGCCGGAGCGCGGCGGGGCCACATCCGGTCCCGCGCCGCCGGGCGACGGGACCGCGCCGGCCGCCGGGGCGCCCCGGTCGACCAGCGGCAGCGAGCGTAGCGCGCGTTCCAGATGCCACTGGAGGTGCGCCGCGACCAGCCCGCTGCACTCCCGGCGTACGCCGGTCTCGGCCGCGTCGGCGTACCCCCAGTCGCCGGAGGTCAGCGCGGACATCAGCTCCAGCGTGGCGGGCGCGGGGTGGGCGGCGCCGGGGGGCCGGCAGTCCGGGCAGACGGCGCCGCCGGCCGGTACGGAGAACGCGCGGTGCCGGCCCGGCTCGCCGCAGACCGCGCAGGCGGCGAGCGCCGGCGCCCAGCCGGCGAACGCCATGCCGCGCAGCAGGTACGCGTCGAGCACCAGCGTGGTGGCGTGCTCGCCGCGGGCCAACGACTTCATCGCGCCGAGGGTGAGCTGGAACAGCCGCAGCGACGGTTCGCGCTCGACCGGGGTGAGCCGCTCGGCGGTCTCGGCGATCGCGCTGGCGGCCGTGTAGCGGGGGTAGTCGCCGAGGAACCGTTTGCCGTACAGCTCGATCGCCTCGACCTGGCTGACGGTGTGCAGCGAGCTGCCCTGGTTGCCCTTGGGGTCACCGGCGAGCTGGAGGTCGACGTGCCCGAACGGCTCCAGCCGGGCGCCGAACCGGCTCGTGGTGCGCCGCACGCCCCGGGCCACCGCGCGCAACCGGCCGTGCCGGCGGGTGAACAGCGTGATGATCCGGTCGGACTCGCCCAGCTTCTGCACACGCAACACCACCGCGTCGTCGCGGTAGAGCTGTCGGCGGTACCCGGCCATCAGGCCATTCTCCCTCCGGGTGCGATCTCAGGGTCGGCTCGGGGTGGACCGGCGGGCGATCCCCGATGTGCCGGGCGCCGGGCCGGACCTAGTGTGCTGGCCATGGCTTCGCTCCGTACCGCGGTGGCCGCGACCGCTGCCGCCACGCTCATCGTTCTCTCCGGGTGTGACACCCTCTCGTTCCGCCGGCTCGACTACGACCACACCGAGCAGGCGAAGATCACCCGGATCACCGTGACGGAAGACGGCTCCGGGGACGTCGTGGTCCGGGCCAACGGCCCGGCCGACCAGGTACGGATCAAGCGCGTCGTCCGCTACCAGGGCGACGAGCCGACCAGCCGGTACGAGATCAAGGGCGACGAACTCGTGCTGCCCACCGACTGCGGTCACCGGTGCAGCATCTCCTGGGAGGTGACCGCGCCGCCCGGCGTGGCGGTGAAGGGCGGGACCGCCTCGGGCAACGTCGACCTGACCGAGATCGGGGCGGTGGAGTTCACGCTCAGCTCCGGCGACCTGACCATCCGGGGCGCCACCGGAGAGGTCCGCGCGTCGTCCACGTCCGGCAACATCCGGGTGGTCGAGGCGGCCCGCCCGGTGCGGTTGCGGGCCCGTTCCGGCGACATCGAGGCCCGGCGCCTCGCCTCCGCGGTCGACGCCGAGACCACCTCCGGCAACGTCGTCGTGGAACTGGACCAGCCCGCTCCGGCCCGGCTGCACGCCACCAGCGGGGACGTGGACCTGGCCGTGCCGGCCGGCCGCTACCGGGTGCGGGCCGAGGCGAGATCCGGGGACACCGACGTGACGGTGACCGACGACCCGGGCGCGTCAGTGCTGCTGGACGTCTCCGCCACCAGCGGGAACGTGACGGTCACCAGCCGCTGAGCGCGGTCAGTCGGCGGCCGGGGCGTCCCGCCGGTGGCCGCCCGCGCCCGGCGGCGGGTCGTCCGCCCGGTCCACCGCGCGGCGCGGCGACGGGATCCGGGCGCCGGCGCCCACCAGCCCGTCCTGGGCGCCGGCGGGAGCCGGGCTGGCCGGGGCGGCCGCCGCCCGCTCCGCCACGGTCCGCCGCGGCCTGCCGGGAAGCAGTTCCGGGGTACGCCGGGCGGCCACGTCCTCGACCCAGCCGACCATCAGCGTCACCACGCCGACCAGCGCGAAGACCAGCCCCACCCGCAGCCACAGGCCGACCGGGTCGCGTGGCGACCAGCCGACCAGGCCGACGAGCGGGGTGAGCGCCACCACGAACGGCATGTGCCAGAGGTAGATGGTCAGCGCGCGCCGGTTCACCACCGTCACCGCGCGGCCGAGCGCCGGCACGCGGTCGACCCAGGTCACCCCGGCCGGCGCGCGGCCGATCGTGACCAGGATGAACGCGGCCGACCAGAGCGCGTTGCCCAGCGGGATGTCGTTGATGTCGTACCCGCGCGGGCCGGGATGGGTGAAGATCCAGGCCAGGCCGGCCGCGCCGACGACGGCGGCCACCGGCAGCAGCACCCGGTTGCGCATCCGGCGCAGCAGCCCGTCGTGGTGGGCGAAGCCGAGCAGCCAGGCGCCGAAGTAGAGGCCGAACTCGCGCAGCACCGTCGGCGGGTTCGCCAGGATGCCGGCCTCGATCGCGACCAGGAGCAGGTACGGCGCGGCCAGCGTGGGCAGCGGCGCCCGGCGGAACAGCCACAGCACGAACGGTGAGGCGAGCACGAACCACAGGTAGTCCCGCAGGTACCAGATCGGGCTGAGCGCCAGCCCGCCCCAGTAGTTGGCCGGTGGGTCACTGATCGGGAAGAGCCAGAGCAGCACCTTCGGGCCGAACGCCAGCCCGGTGAGCAGCATGGCCGGCACGAAGACGGCGGCGACCACCCACAGCGACGGCAGCAGCCGGCGCAGCCGCCGCCCGACCGCGCCCACCCCGCTGCGGTCCAGCGACGCGGCCATCAGCGACCCGGCCAGGGCGAACATCACCGACATCGCCGGGAACACCAGCGTGAGCGTGGCGTAGCCGGTGACGTGGTACGTGACGACTCGGAGGATGGCCAGGAAGCGCAGCAGGTCCAGATAGCGGTTTCGCATCAGCTCGCGGCGGGGTCCGGGGGCAGAGACAATGGTCCCTACCCTGCTCCCGGACACCTCGAAACAACCACAGACGCCTATGAAAAGTGAGATGTCCCATAGGCCTGACTGATCCTGATCACTCGTCGCCGAGCACGCCCGGCCGAGGGCTCAGAAGCCGAGCTTGCGCAGCTGCTTCGGGTCGCGCTGCCAGTCCTTCGCCACCCGTACGTGCAGGTCGAGGTAGACCCGGGTGCCGAGCAGCTCCTCGATCTGCCGCCGGGCGGTGGTGCCGACGTGCTTGAGGCGGCTGCCCCGGTGGCCGATGACGATGGCCTTCTGGCTCGACCGCTCGACGTACACGTCGGCGTAGATCTTGGTGAGGTTGCCCTCCGGGATCATCTCCTCGACCACCACCGCGATGGAGTGCGGCAGCTCGTCGCGTACGCCCTCCAGCGCCGCCTCGCGGACCAGTTCCGCCACCAGGACCTGCTCCGGGTCGTCGGTGAGCATGTCGTCCGGGTAGAGCTGCGGCGAGGGCGGCAGGTAGCCGGTCATCACGTCGACGAGCGTGTCGACCTGGTGCCCGGAGACCGCGCTGACCGGCACCACGGCGGCGAACTCGCCCAGCTCGCTGACTGCGAGCAACTGCTCGGCCAGCCGCTTCTTGTCCACCAGGTCGGTCTTCGTCACCACCGCCAGCACGGTGGCCTTCAGGCTCGCCAGCTCGCCGGTGATGAAACGGTCGCCCCGGCCGACCGGCTCGTTCGCCGGCACGCACAGGCCGATCACGTCGACCTCGCTCCACGTCTCCCGGACCAGGTCGTTGAGGCGCTCCCCCAGCAGCGTGCGGGGGCGGTGCAGGCCCGGGGTGTCGACCAGCACGAGCTGCGAGTCCGGCCGGTGCAGCACCGCCCGGATGATGTGCCGGGTGGTCTGCGGCTTGTTCGAGGTGATCGCGATCTTGGTGCCGACGATCGCGTTCGTGAGCGTCGACTTGCCGGCGTTCGGCCGCCCGACGAAACAGGCGAAACCGGCCCGGTAGGGACGCGCCTCAGGCGTGGTCACTCGACCACCGTGCCGAGCACGGCGCCGTCCGGCGCGGCCACGTGGATCGGCGCGTCGGCGGACAGGTCACGCACCGCCGCGTGCCCCGCCCCGTCCAGCGTCGACGCCTCGGTCACCACCACAGCGGCCTCCAGCCGGCTCGCGCCCGCCGCCACCGCCGAAGCGACAGCCAGCTGAAGCGCGGTGAGCGTCAACGACGGCAGCGCAACGCTCGCCGCCGCGTACGTCCGGCCGTCCTGGTCGCGGACCGCGGCGCCCTCCACTGCCGCCACCCGGCCCCGCGCGCCCCGGGCCAGCACGACGAGCTTGGCGTCCTCGGCGCTCAGCTCGGCCGGATCGGCCGGGGTGGGCAGGGCAGCGGGCACGGCGGGTGTCTCAGGCATCGGCGGATTGCCTCTCCTCGGAACGGTTGTTGTCGCCACGGGAATCGGGCGGGTCGTTTCGGTTCGCGCCCTCCGGCGCGTCGCCCCGGTCGACGCGGCTCACCAGAACCGTGTCGATCCGGTTGCGCCGGCCGGTGGTGCCCTCGGCCATCAGCCGCAGGCCGGCCACCTCGGCCTCGGCGCCCGGAATGGGCACCCGGCCGAGCGCCTGCGCCAGCAGGCCACCGACCGTCTCCACCTCGTCGGTGGGCAGCTCGGTGTCGAACAGCTCGCCCAGATTCTCCACCGGCAGCCGCGCGGTCACCCGCACGGCCCCGTCCGGCAGATGCTCGACCGGCGGGCGCTCGACATCGTACTCGTCGGTGATCTCCCCGACGATCTCCTCCAGGATGTCCTCGATGGTGACCAGCCCGCCGGTGCCGCCGTACTCGTCCACGACGATGACCAGGTGGTTGCGGGCCGCCTGCATCTCCGAGAGCAGGTCGTCCACCGGCTTGGACTCCGGCACGAACGTGGCCGGGCGCATCAGCTCGGCCACCGGCATCTGCCGGGCGCCCTGGTCGCCCTGCACCCGCCGGATCAGGTCCTTGAGGTAGAGCACGCCGAGCACGTCGTCGACGTTCTCGCCGATCACCGGGATGCGGCTGAACCCGGAGCGCAGGAACAACGCCAGCGCCTGGGCGAGCGTCTTGCGCTCCTCGATCCACACCATCTCGGTACGCGGCACCATCACCTCGCGCGCGATGGTGTCGCCGAGCGCGAAGACCGAGTGGATCATCTGGCGCTCGCCGTGCTCCACCACGCCGCGCTGCTCGGCCAGGTCGACCAGTTCCCGCAGCTCCACCTGGGTCGCGAACGGCCCCTCGCGGAAACCCTTGCCCGGGGTGACCGCGTTGCCGATCAGGATCAGCAGCGACGCCAGCGGGTTGAGCGCGCGGCCCAGCCAGCGCACCAGCGGCGCGACCGCCCGGCCGACCGCGTACGCGTGCTGGCGGCCGATCGTGCGCGGCCCGACCCCGACCACCACGAAGCTCACCACCGTCATCGCGCCGGCGGTCACCAGCGCCGCCCGCCAGCCCGCGCCGAACGTGTCCACAGCCACCAGCGCGACCAGCGTGGTGGCGGTCAGCTCGGCCAGCAGCCGCAGCAGGAGCAGCAGATTCAGATGGCGGACCACGTCACCGGCGACCACCTGCAGGGCCCGCCCGCCGCGCGCCCCGTCCCGGGTCAGCTCCGCGGCGCGGGCCGGGGAGACCGCTGCGAGCGCCGCCTCGGTCATCGCGATCAGGCCGGCGAGGACCACCAGCCCGGCGGCGAAGACCAGGAGTTGAAGATCGGGCAGGCCGGCGGGCGCGCGGACCGCCGCCAAGGTGTCCATCACCGCGACCGGGTCGACCGCCAGCTGGCCAGCAGCCGGGCCTGGAGACCGAACATCTCCCGCTCCTCCTCGGGCTCGGCGTGGTCGTAGCCCAGCAGGTGCAGCACGCCGTGCACGGTGAGCAGGTGCAGCTCGTCGGCCGCCGAGTGCCCGGCCACGGCGGCCTGCTTGGCCGCCACCTCCGGACAGAGCACGATGTCGCCGAGCAGGGCCGGCTCACCGCCGGCCGGGGCGCTCTCGCCCGGGCCGTGGTCGACGCTGCCCTCGTCCATGGGGAAGGCGAGCACGTCGGTCGGGCCGTCGCCGCCCATCCAGCGGTGGTTCAGCTCCGACATGTACTCGATGTCGACGAGCAGCACGGACAGCTCGGCGAGGGGGTTGACCCCCATCTCGTCGAGGGCGTGCCGCGCGACGGCGAGCACGGCGTCGGTGTCGACCTCGACACCCGACTCGTTGGCGATCTCGATGGACAACTGTCTTCCTCTGATGGTGTGACGGCTTGCGCCGGTGGTCAGCGGCGCCGGCCGGCCCGGCCGCCCTGGGCGGTCCGCCCGGGTACGGCGTGCACGCTCTGGGCCTGCTGGTTCTCCCGCTCGGCGTCCCAGCGGGCGTACGCGTCGACGATCTCACCCACCAGCTTGTGGCGGACCACGTCGGAGCTGGAGAGCTGGGCGAAGTGCACGTCCTCGACGTTGTTCAGGATCTCCCGGACCACGCGCAGGCCGCTGGTCGTCCCGCCGGGAAGGTCCACCTGGGTGACGTCACCGGTGACGACGATCTTGGAGCCGAAGCCGAGCCGGGTGAGGAACATCTTCATCTGCTCGGGCGTGGTGTTCTGCGCCTCGTCCAGGATGATGAACGCGTCATTAAGCGTGCGGCCCCTCATGTATGCCAGCGGCGCGACCTCGATCGTCCCGGCGGCCATCAGCTTCGGGATGGTCTCCGGGTCGAGCATGTCGTGCAGCGCGTCGTAGAGCGGGCGCAGGTAGGGGTCGATCTTCTCGTTCAGGGTGCCGGGCAGGAAGCCCAGCCGCTCCCCCGCCTCGACCGCCGGGCGGGTCAGGATGATCCGGTTGACCTGCTTGGCCTGCAGCGCCTGCACTGCCTTCGCCATCGCGAGGTAGGTCTTGCCGGTGCCGGCCGGCCCGATGCCGAAGACGATGGTGTGCGCGTCGATCGCGTCGACGTACTTCTTCTGCCCGAGCGTCTTGGGACGGATGGTGCGGCCGCGCCGGGAGAGGATGTTGAGCGTCAGAACCTCGGCGGGCCGCTCGGCGCCGCCCTGCTCGAGCATGCCGACGGTACGCCGTACCGCGTCTGTGGTCAGGGTCTCGCCTTTCTCGATCAGTTCGAGCAGCTCACTGAAGAGACGCTCGGCGAGGGCGTTGTCGGCGGGCGCGCCGGTGATGGTGATCTCGTTGCCGCGCACGTGGACGTCGCTGTTGACCGAACGCTCGACGAGTCGCAGGATCTCGTCGCCCGCGCCGAGCAGGTTCACCATGATCTTCTGGTCTCCGACCGTGATCCTGGTCTGCACGCGCGGCGTGCCGGGAGGTGGGGTGCCGGTCATAGGTCGGGCCGTCGGGCCCTGCGCCACCTGCTCTCCGCTTCTCTGTGCCGGGCCCTGCTGGCGCGGCGTACGGTTACCTCCCATCGTATCGGGTCGGCACCGCGCACACCGCGCCCATTTCCGGCGCTCGGCGATCAGTCACCGGCGCGGAAGTCGTACCCGTCGAAGGTCTCCTGGCGGCGGGTGAAGCGGTAGGTCGCCCAGTGCATCCGGACCACCACGCCGTGCTCGTCGCGCGTGAGCCGCAGCAGCTCCCCCACCTCGCGGCCGGAGACCGTGCGGAACACGTCCGGCCGGTCCGGCAGCGGCGCGAACACCGCCGGCGGCTTCCCGGCCGGGTCGTCCGCGCCCCGGGCCCGCAGCGTCCCGTCGTGCCAGGAGAAGACGTACTCGAAACCCTCGCCCCACCAGCGGCCCAGCATGCCGCGCAGGTGCGCCGGCGCGGGCGGGCCGGGACGCCACGGCTCGATCTCCGCCGGGTCGTGCTCGGCGGCGGCGGCGAGCAGCCGGTGCGCCAGGTCGAACACCTCCACGCCGGCGCCGGACGAGCCGAGCACCGCGGCGCCCATCGCCCCGGCGGTGCCCTGCCCGCCGCGCCGCCCGTAGACGGCGGCGAGGAATCCGGGCATCGCGCCGTCGTGCCCCACGTGGGTCACCCGCTCGGGCTGCGGCACCAGGATCAGCCCGAGGCCGAAGCCGGCCGTCCAGACCGACTCGTCGGTGGTGGTGAGCGGCCAGCGCATCTCCTCGACGGTGGCCGCGGCGAGCACCGCGCCGTCCGGGTCGAGCGCCGCCGGGTCGGCCAGGAAGGCGGCCCAGCGGGCCATGTCCGGCGCGGTGCTCCAGAGCTGGGCTGCGGGGGCCACCGCGCCGAAGTCGGCCGGTGGCTCCGGGTGGGCCTCGTCGGAGTACGCGTCGACCAGGAACCCGGTCGCGGCACGCTCGGTCGGGGCCGGGCCGGTGGCGGTCAGCCCGAGCGGGACGAGGACCCGGTCGGCCAGCACCTCGGCCCAGGTCCCGCCGCGCAGCCGGGCCACCATCTCGCCCAGGAGGGCCATGCCGAGGTTGGAGTAGTGGAAGCGCCGCCCGGTGGGCAGCACCCGCTCGACCCGGGCCAGATCGGCCAGCAGCTCCTCCACGGCCGGGGCGCGCAGGCTGTCCCACACGTCGCCGTGGGGCTCGCGTTGCAGGCCGGCGGTGTGCGACAGCAGCCGGCGTACGGTCAGCTCGCCGTGCGCCGGCAGGTCGAGGTGCCGCCCGACCGGGTCGTCCAGGTCGAGCAGGCCCTCGTCGCGGCACTGCATGACGAGTACCGCGGTGAACGTCTTGGTGACCGAGCCGATCCGGAACACCGTCTCCGGCCCCAGCGGGGTGTCGTTGCCGGTGTCGCCCACGGCGCAGGTCCAGAGCGGCCGGTCGGCGCGGTGCAGGGCGGCCGACACCGCCGGGATCCGCCCGGTGGCCTGCGCCTGGCGCACCATCCGGCCGAGCCGGTCGGACACGTCGGTCATCGGCAGAGCATCGGGCCGAGCGGCGCGCCGCCGAGCAGGTGGGCGTGCACGTGGAAGACCTCCTGGCCGCCGTACGGGCCGGTGTTGAACATCAGCCGGAACCCGTCCACGGTCAGGCCCTCCTCCTCGGCCACCACGGCGGCGGTCTGGAGCACCTCCCCGGCCAGTTCGGGCGCGCCCTGGGCCAGCGTGGCCACGTCGGCGTAGTGCTCCTTCGGGATCACCAGCACGTGCGTGGGCGCCTTCGGGTCGATGTCCCGGAAGGCCAGGGTGGTGGCGGTCTCGCGGACGATGGTGGCGGGAATCTCCCCGGCGACGATCCGGCAGAAGAGGCAGTCCATCGCAGCAGTGTAAGGAGGGGCCCCCGCTTAACGCCTCCGGCATGGGAAGGGGCCCTTCTTAACACCCCGGGCCGGTGCGGCAGGATGGCCGCCATGGCGGGACGGGCGGTGCTGGTGACGGGGGCCTCGCGGGGCATCGGGCGGGCGGTGGCGCGAGCGTTCGCCGCAGGTGGGGACCGGGTGGCGATCCACCACCGGGACTCCGCCGAGCTGGCGGAGCGGCTGCGCGCCGAGCTGCCCGGCGACGGGCACGTGGTGGTACGCGCCGACCTGGCCGACCCCGACGCGGTACGCGCCATGGTGGACGAGGCGGCCCAGCGGCTCGGCGGTCTCGACGTGCTGGTGAACAACGCGGGCGTGTTCGGGCCGGCCGATCCCCCGCACCCGGTCTTCGAGAGCAGCTACGAGCAGTGGCGGGCGCGGTGGCGGGAGGTGCTCGACACCAACCTGGTCGGCGCGGCGAACGCGGCCTGGTGCGCCGCGCAGCACATGCGCGACAGTGGGGGCCGGATCGTCAACGTCTCGTCCCGGGGCGCGTTCCGGGGCGAGCCGGCCAACCCGGCGTACGGCGCCAGCAAGGCCGGGATGAACGCGATGGCCCAGTCGCTGGCGGTGGCCCTGGCGCCGTACGGCATCGGGGTGGCCTGCGTGGCGCCCGGCTTCGTCGAGACGGACATGACCAACGAGCACCTGAAGGCAGAGCGGGGCGAGGCGGTACGCGCGCAGTCCCCGTTCCACCGGGTGGCGCGTCCGGAGGAGATCGCGGCGGCGGTGCACTGGCTGGCGAGCCCCGAGGCCGAGTGGGCCTCAGGAACGATCATCGACCTGAACGGCGCTTCCTACCTCCGCTCCTGACCCACGCCTCCCCCGCTACCAGTGGGTCAGGCGGGTGGCCAGGACTGTCAGGGCGGCCACGCCTGCTGTGGACGTACGCAGCACCGACGGGCCCAGGCGGACCGTGCGGGCGCCCGCCTCGGCGAACGTGGCCAGCTCGTGGTCGGCGATGCCGCCCTCCGGGCCGACCACCAGGACGATCTCCCCGGCCGTCGGCAGGTCGACTGTGGTCAGCCGGTCCTGCGCGCCCTCGTGCAGCACGAACGCGGCGGCCGCGCCGGCGATCCGGCGGGCCACCGTGGCGGTGGACTCGTCCGGGGCGCCGGCCACCACCGGCAGCCACGGGCGGCGGGCCTGCTTGGCCGCCTCCCGGGCGGTGGCCACCCACTTCTGCCGGGCCCGTACGCCCCGGTCGCCGCGCCACTGCGCCACCGAGCGGGACGCCGCCCACGGCACGATCTCGTCCACCCCGACCTCGGTCATCGCCTGCACGGCGAGTTCACCCCGGTCGCCCTTGGCGATGCCCTGCACCACGACGAGCCGCGGGACGGGCGCGTCCGCGTACCCCCGGCTGGTGACGCGCAGGTCGAGCGTGCCCCGGCCGACGGCGGTGACCACCGCGGCGGCGGTGCCGCCCCGGCC
The DNA here is from genome assembly GCF_017872985.1 of Micromonospora sp. HB375. Classification (NCBI taxonomy): domain Bacteria; kingdom Bacillati; phylum Actinomycetota; class Actinomycetes; order Micromonosporales; family Micromonosporaceae; genus Micromonospora; species Micromonospora sp. HB375. The sequence continues at coordinate 5,546,313 of NZ_JAGGJO010000001.1, forward strand.
GTCGGCGAGCAGCAGCTCCTCGCCGGCCCGCAGCCGCTGCACGGTGGCCGCGTGGTGGCCCTCCGGGCCGTCCAGCGTCAGCGTGTCACCGGTGGGCAGCGCCTCGACCAGGAACAGCGGGGCGGACACCTCAGGCGTGCCCGTTGAAGGCGTCGCGCATCCGGGAGAAGAAGCCGCCCTGCTTGGTCAGCTCGGCGACCTCCTCGCCGCGGGTCTTGGCGAAGTCGCGCAGCATCCGCTCCTGGTCGGCGTCGAGCTTGGTCGGGGTACGCACGTCCAGGTGCACGTAGAGGTCACCCCGGCCGGTGCCGCGCAGGTGCGGTACGCCCCGGGCACGCAGCCGCAGAGTGCTGCCGGGCTGGGTGCCGGGCTTGACGTCGACGGTCTCCTCGCTGTCGAGCGTCTTGATGGTCAGCCGGGTGCCGAGCGCGGCGGCGGTCATCGGCACCGTCACCCGGCAGTGCAGGTCGTCGCCCTTGCGGGAGTAGACGTCGTGCGGCCGCTCGTGGATCTCCACGTAGAGGTCGCCGGCGGTGCCGCCGCCCGGGCCGACCTCGCCCTGCTGGGCCAGGCGGATCCGCATGCCGTCCTCGACGCCGGCCGGGATCTTGACGGTCAGCGAGCGGCGGGTACGCACCCGGCCCTCACCGGCGCAGGTCGGGCAGGCATGCGGGATGGTGGTGCCGTAGCCCTGGCAGACGGTGCACGGCCGGGCGGAGACCACCTGGCCGAGGAACGTGCGCTGCACCGACTGCACCTCGCCCCGGCCGGCGCACGCCTCGCAGGTGGCCAGGTGGGTGCCGGCGGCGGTGCCGGCGCCGGAGCAGGTGGTGCAGAGCACCGCGGTGTCGACGGTGATCGGCGCCTCGACGCCGAACGCGGTCTCGTTGAGGTCCAGTTCCAGGCGCAGGATCGCGTCCGCGCCGGGCCGGGTGCGCGGCCGGGGTCCCCGGCTGCCGCCCGCCGCGCCGCCGAAGAACGCGTCCATGATGTCCTGGAAACCGACGAACGGACCGGCGCCGCCGGGCCCGCCCGGGCCGCCCATGCCACCGCCGCCGGGGGCGAGCGGGTCGCCGCCGAGGTCGACGATCTGCCGTTTCCGGTCGTCCGAGAGGACCTCGTACGCGGCGTTGATGTCCTTGAACTTCTCCTGGGCCTCCGGGTCCGGATTGACGTCCGGGTGGTACTGCCGCGCCAGCTTGCGGTAGGCGCGCTTGATCTCGTCGTCGGAGGCTTCCCGGCTCACGCCGAGAATGCCGTAGTAGTCCCTGGCCACTGCGTTAGGTGTCCTCATGTTCGTCTCGCGTCGCTCCGGTCGTCGGCCGCAACCGGCCGTCGGCCCTGACTGGTCAGTTCTGGGCCAGCAGTTCGCCCACGTAGCGTGCCACGGCCCTCACCATGGCGATATTGCCGGGGTAGTCCATCCGGGTCGGCCCGAGCACGCCGAGCCCACCGACGATGGTGCTGCCCGGTCCGTAGCCGGTGCTGACCACCGAGGCGGCCCGCAGGTTGTCGAACTCGTTCTCGTCGCCGATCAGCACGCGGGTGGTGCTCGGCTCGGTCTCGCCGATCAGTTTGAGCAGCACTACCTCTTCTTCGAGCGCCTCCAGGATCGGCCGCAGCGAGCCCTGGAAGTCGAGCAGGCCGCCCCGGGTGAGGTTGGCCTGGCCGGCCAGCGCGAGGCGCTCCTCGTGCCGTTCCACGAGCGTCTCCAGCAGCACCGTGGACAGCGTGGTCATGGCCGGGCGCAGGTGCGGCGCGGACTCGTCCACCAGGGCCTGCACCAGCGGCGGCGTCTCGGAGAGCTGGCTGCCGACGAGCTTCTCGTTCACCAGCCGGCGCAGGTCGGTCACGTCGTCGGCGGGAACCGGGGCGGGCAGCTCGACGAGCCGCTGCTCGACCCGGCCGGTGTCGGCGATCATGACGACCATCAGCCGGGTGGTGGAGATCGGCACGAGTTCCAGGTGACGCACCTTGGACCGGGCCAGGCTCGGGTACTGCACCACGGCGACCTGCCGGGTGAGCTGGGCGAGCAGCCGGACCGTGCGGTGCACCACGTCGTCCAGGTCGACCGCGCCGACCAGGAAGCGCTCGATGGCGCGGCGCTCGGCGGGGCTGAGCGGCTTGACCCGGGAGAGCCGGTCCACGAAGAGGCGGTAGCCGCGGTCGGTGGGCACCCGGCCGGCGCTGGTGTGCGGCTGCCGGATGTAGCCCTCCTCCTCCAGCACCGCCATGTCGTTGCGCACCGTCGCCGGGGAGACGCCGAGCTGGTGCCGCTCGACCAGGGCCTTGCTGCCCACCGGCTCCTGCGTGGCGACGTAGTCCTCGACGATCGCGCGCAGCACGGCGAGTTTGCGGTCGTCGAGACCCATGTCCCCACCTCCTGACACACCTCGGCCGGGCCGGCACGCGGCATCCGCCGGGCGGCTGGCACTCGACTGTAGCGAGTGCCAGTCTACGTCGGCACCCCCACCGACGCGATGATCGCCTGACGGACCTGCGGTGCGGCCCACCACACCGCGCGGCACGCCAGGGCCGAACAGCCGGTCACGCTCGGTCTGTGTCGCCCTGGTGCGACTTGCCCGCTGGCCCTACCGTGACCTCCATGACTGAACCTCCTCGCCCTCCCGGAGCAGGGGACTCCGGCCCCCAGCCCGACCCGTCGGCGCCCTACGGCTCCGGCGAGCCGCCCACCGCTCCACTGTCCGGCGCGCCGGGCGCGGGCGGGTATCCCCCGCCCGGTGACTATCCGCCCCCGGGCGGCTACCCGCCCCCCGGTGCCCAGCCTCCGCCGGGCGGCTACCCGCCCCCTGGTGGTTACCCCCCGCCGGCCGGCGCGCCGGGCTACGGCGCCGGTGGCGGCTATCCCGGCGGTGGCGGCTACGGCCCGGCCGGGTACGCCAACAACGACGAGAAGACCTGGGCCCTGGTGGCGCACTTCGGTGGCGCCGCGGGCGTCATCATCGGTGGCGGTCTGCTCGGCTGGGTCGCCCCGCTGATCGCGATGATGACCCGCGGCCAGCAGTCGCCGACCGTACGCGCCCACGCGGTCGCGGCGCTGAACTTCCAGATCACCTGGACCATCGCCAGCGTCCTCGCCTGGGTGATCACGGTCATCACCTGCGGGATCCTGTTCTTCGTCCCGATGCTGGTCTGGCTGGTGCCGCTGATCTTCGGGATCATCGGCGGGGTCAAGGCCAACGAGGGTGTGCTCTACCGCTACCCGATGACCTACAACTTCGTGAAGTGACACCGCCGGCCGGCCGAGGGGGCGGCCGGCCGGCGCCGGTCACGGCAGCAGGTCGCGTACCACCGCGTCGGCCAGCAGCCGTCCGCGCAGCGTCAGCACCACAAGCCCCCGCGCGTACGCCCCGGCGTCGAGCAGCCCGGCGTCCCGGGCCCGCTCGGCGCCCGCCCGGCCGGGCTCGTCCAGCACGTCCAGCGGCAGCCCGGAGGCGAGCCGCACCCGCAGCATCACGTCCTCCATGTGCTGCTCGTCCGCGCTGAGCACCTCCCGGGCCAGTGCCGGCGAGGCGCCCTCGGCCAGCCGCGCCGCGTACGCGCTCGGGTGCTTGACGTTCCACCAGCGCACGCCGCCGACGTGGCTGTGCGCCCCCGGGCCCAGGCCCCACCAGTCGGCGCCGGTCCAGTAGAGCAGGTTGTGCCGGCACGCCGCCGCCGCCGAGCGGGCCCAGTTCGACACCTCGTACCAGGAGAAGCCGGCCGCGCCGAGCGCCGCCTCCGCGGCCAGGTAGCGGTCCGCCGCCACGTCGTCGGAGGGGTACGGCAGCTCGCCCCGGCGCATCCGCGCGGCCAGCCGGGTGCCGTCCTCCACGATCAGGGCGTACGCGCTGACGTGGTCCACCCCCGCGTCGACCACCTGGGCCAGCGAGGCGGCGAAGTCGTCGGCCGTCTCGCCCGGCGTGCCGTAGATCAGGTCCAGGTTCACGTGCTCGAACCCGGCGTCGCGCGCCTCCAGCGCGGCGGCGGTGGCCCGGCCCGCGCTGTGCCGCCGGTCCAGCACCGCGAGCACCCCGGGCGCGGCGGACTGCATGCCCAGCGAGATCCGGGTGTAGCCGGCCGCCCGCAGCGTCTTGAGCGACTCCGGGGTCACCGACTCCGGGTTGGCCTCGGTGGTCACCTCCGCGTCGGCGGCCAGCCCCCAGACGCGGTCGATGCCGTCGAGGATCCGGGCCAGGTCGTCGGCGGGCAGCAGCGTCGGCGTGCCGCCGCCGACGAAGACGGTGTCGACCCGCTGCGGCGGCGAGTCGCCCAGCACCCGGGCGGCCAGCGCCAGCTCGGCCAGCACCGAGTCGGCGTACGTCTCCCGGCTCGCCCCGCCGCCCAGCTCGGAGGCGGTGTACGTGTTGAAGTCGCAGTAACCGCACCGGCTGGCGCAGAACGGCACGTGGACGTACACGCCGAAGCCGCGCGCGCCGACGGCGCGACGGGCGGTGGCGGGCAGCGATCCGTCGCGCGGGACGGGTTCGCCTTCTGGAAGGACGCCGGGCATGGCCACTAGTGTGCCCGGCATGACCTCTCCGGACGCTCTCGTGCGAGTCGCCACGGCCCGTGGGGTGACCACCCTCACCCTGGACAGCCCGCACAACCGCAACGCGCTCTCCACGCCCCTGATGACCCAGCTGCTGGCCGGGCTGACCGACGCGGTCGCCGACGACGCGGTACGCGCGATCGTGCTCGACCACACCGGCCCGGTCTTCTGCTCCGGCGCCGACCTGAAGGAGACCGCCGCCGCGTACGCCAGTGGCACGGTGCCCGCCGGGATGCTCGGCGACGTGCTGGTGGCGGTGCGGGAGTGCCCGAAGCCGGTGGTCGCGAAGGTCGCCGGACCGGCCCGGGCCGGTGGGCTGGGCCTGATCGCCGCCGCCGACCTGGCGGTCTGCGCGCAGGAGGCGACGTTCGCGTTCACCGAGGTGCGGATCGGGGTGATCCCGGCGGTGATCTCGGCGACCGTGCTGCCCCGGCTGGACCAGCGGGCCGCCGCCGAGCTGTACCTGACCGGCGACACGTTCGACGGCCGCCGCGCCGCCGAGGTCGGCCTGGTCACCGCCGCGGTGCCGGCCGGCGAGCTGGACGCCGCCGTCGAGCGCTACTGCGCCTCGCTGGTCAGGGGCGCGCCGGGGGCGCTGGCCGGGGCGAAGGAGCTGCTGCGCCGGCCCGCCGCGACTGACCTGCGGGCCGAGATCGCCGAGTTGGCGGCGCTGTCCACCGGGTACTTCCTCTCCGACGAGGGGCGTGAGGGCGTCATGGCGTTCCGGGAGAAGCGGCCCGCCGCCTGGGTGCCCGCCGGAGACTGAGGTGCGCGGCGGGGCCCGGCTGGTCACCTTCGGTGGTGGCGGGCCCCGCCCGGCGGCACGGCGCCGGTCACGTGGTGGCGGGACGGCCACTCGGCCGAGACGCGGCGGCGCGGGGCCGACGTACGCTTGTCGGACTGTCGGGACAGGGGGTGCGGGTGCGGACGCGAGCGGCGATCGTGGCATCTGGTGTTGCGGTGTGCGTACTGGCGCTGCTCGCGGTCTATGTCGTGACCAAGCAGTTCGGCGAGCACCTGCGGCTCCCCCTGGCCAGCCGGACCTGCACGGTGCAGGCCGACGGCGAGGTGGTGCTCGGCGCCGACCAGATGGCGAACGCGGCGACCATCGCGGCCATCGGCATGCAGCGCCGGATGCCCGAGCGGGCGGTGGTGGTGGCGCTGGCGACCGCGTACCAGGAGTCGCACCTGCGCAACATCGCGCACGGCGACCGCGACTCGCTCGGCCTGTTCCAGCAGCGCCCGAGCCAGGGCTGGGGCACCCCGGAACAGGTCCAGGACCCGCGGTACGCGGCGAACAAGTTCTACGCCGCGCTGAAGAAGGTCAAGGGCTGGGAGCGGATGCGGGTCACCGACGCCGCCCAGCGGGTGCAGCGGTCGGCCTTCCCCGAGGCGTACGAGAAGTGGGCCGACGAGTCGGAGGTCCTGACCCGCGCGTTGCTCGGCCACGCGACCGGCGCGGTGGCCTGCACGGTGAGTTCGCCGCCGACGATGCGCGGGCCGGCCGCCGCCAGCGCCGTGCTGGAGAGCCTGTCGCTGGACTGGGGGCTGCCCCGGCTGGCCACGGCGACGGACCTGACCGCGCTCACCGTGCCGGCGGGCGACGACCGCAACGGCTGGCGGTACGCGCACTGGCTGGTCTCGCACGCCGACGACCACGGCGTGAAGAAGGTCCGCTTCGGCAACCTGGAGTGGACCGCCGAGCAGGGCTCCTGGGCCCGGGTGAAGGGCGACCCGGCCACCGAGGTACGCGCCGAGGTGTTCGCCGCGGCCTGACCGGCCCGCCGCCCTCAGCCCTTCACGGCTCCCGCGACCAGGCCGGAGACCATCCGGCGCTGCACCAGCAGGAAGAAGACGATCACCGGCAGGGTGAACAGCGTGGACGCGGCCATCACCGAGCCCCAGGCGGTGTCGTCGCGGCCGAAGAAGAACGTCATCGCCACCGGCAGCGTGTACTTCTGCTGGTCGTTGATGAAGGTCAGCGCGAAGATCAGCTCGTTCCAGGCGGTGATGAACGAGAAGATGCTGGTGGCGACCAGGCCGGGCGCGACCAACGGGAACAGCACCTTGCGGAACGTCTGGGCCCGGCTGGCGCCGTCGATGGCGGCGGCCTCCTCCAGTTCCTTCGGCACCGCGGCGACGAAGCCGCGCAGCATCCAGACCGCGAACGGCAGCGAGAAGCCGAGGTAGGTGAGGATCAGGCTGGGCAGCGTGTTGTAGAGACCGAGCCGCTGGATCATCAGGAACAGCGGGATGACCAGCGCCTCCAGCGGGATCATCTGCACCACCAGCAGCATGATCAGGAACGTGGTGCGCAGCTTGAACCGGAACCGGGCCACGGCTGTCGCGGCGAGCAGGGCGACCAGCCCGCTCAGCAGCACCGTGGCCCCCGCGACGAGCACGCTGTTGAGGAAGAAGTCGGTGAACGTCACGCCCGGGATCAGGTTGCCGGTGAGGATCTCCCGGTAGTGCTCCAGCGTCGGCTCGGCCGGCACCGGCCGGGGCGTGGACGAGAAGATCTCCCGGTTGGGCTTCAGCGACGTCGCCACCATCCAGTAGACCGGGAACGCGGCGAAGAGCGCGACCAGCAGGCCCGCGCCGTTGAGGGCGATCTTCTTCATCATTCGTCCTCCTGCCGCAGCACCATGCGGACGTACAGGGCGGTCACCACGAGCAGGATCACGGTGAGGATCACGGCGATGGCGGAGCCGAGGCCGTACTTCGGCGGCGGTGAGAACGCCTCCGCGTACGAGTAGATCGACAGCATGAACGTCGACCGGTCCTGGGTGCCGCCGGCCAGCACGAACTGCTGGGTGAAGACCTTGAAGTCCCAGATCGTGGAGAGCACCACGAGGATGCCGAAGACCGGCCGCAGGATCGGGAACGTCACCTTCCAGAACACCTTCCACGGGCCGGCGCCGTCGACCCGGGCCGCCTCCTGCAGCTCCGTCGGCACGCTCTTGAGCCCGGCCAGCACGCTCACCGCGATGAACGGGAACGAGTGCCAGACCACCACGAGCGTCAGGATGGCGAAGAACAGCAGCGGGTCGTTGAACCAGCCGTACCCGGTCCAGTCGCTGCGCCCGAACAGCGCCGTGGACAGCCCGTCCGGGAGCTTGTTGAACAGCCACGTGACCAGGCCACTCGTGTCGTCGAAGATCCACTTCCAGACGATCGTGCCGGTCAGCGCCGGGGTGGCCCAGGCGAGCATCACGCAGCTCGCCACGAACGTGGCCATCTTCTTGCCCAGGCGGTTGAGCAGCAGCCCGACCAGCGTGCCGAGGACCATCGTGAGCGCCACGTTGGCGACCGCGAACAGCACCGTGTTGCGCAGCACCGTACGGAAGAACGGGTCGCCGAGGATCTGCGCGTAGTTGGCCAGGCCGATCCACGGCCACTCGCGGTCGCCGCGCAGCTGCCGGACGCTGTCCAGCTTGTGGAAGGACATCCACACAACCTGGCCGAGCGGCCAGAGCAGCAGCACGGCGATGATCGCCAGGCAGGGCAGGAGCAGAAGGTACGGAAGGTGGTCCACCCGGCGACGGCGCCGCCGCGCGGGGGTCTCCCGCGCGGCGGCCTCGCCGGTGGCCTCGGTCAGCGTGGTCACTTGGCGTTGAGGATGCTTTCGATCTCGGTGGCCGCGTCGGCGGTGGCCTTCTCGACCGTCTTCTGGCCCTTGATGACCGAGCTGTTCATCGCCTGGGTCACCGTCTTGGTCCGGCTGACCTCGACCCACTTCGGGGTGAGCGGGGTCAGCTTGGTGTTCTGGATGGCCGTGGCGAACGCCGCCATCACCTTGTCGTTGGCGTAGTCACCGCTGCTGACCAGGTCCTGGTAGACCGGGAAGAACCCGAGGCTGCTGGCGAACTCCTTGTCCTTCTGCTTGCTCAGCAGCACGGTCATGTAGTCCCAGGCCAGCGCCGCCCGCTCGCTGTCCTTCCAGATGGCGATGTCGGAGCCACCGGCGAACGCCGGGGCGGCCTTGCCGTCCGGGCCGGGGATCGGGAACGTGCCCCAGACCTTCTCGATGTCCGGGTTGTCCTTCTTCATCGCGCCGCCCTGCCAGCTACCGGCGAACGCCATCGCGGCCTTGCCGGTGGCGAACTGGGTACGGGCGTCGACCTCGTTCCACCCGGCGGCGGCCGGCGGGGCGACCTTGTGCACTGTCACCAGGTCGGTCCAGAACTTGACCGCCTTCTGCGCCTCGGGGGTGTTGTAGCCGGACTTCCAGGCGTCCCCCTCCTTGGTGGCGATCTCCGCGCCGGCACTCCAGAGGAAGGAGTAGAACGGCAGCTCGGAGTTGCCGGGCAGGGCGATGCCGTAGGTGCCGGGCTTCTTGGCCTGCACGGCCTTCGCGGCGGCGACCATCTCGTCCCAGGTCGTCGGCGGCTTCACGCCGGCCTCGGCGAACCAGTCGGTGCGGTAGTAGACGGCGCGCACGCCGGCGTACCACGGCACGCCGTACTGCTTGCCGTCGAGCTGAGCGTTCTTGACCAGGTCGGGCAGGATGTCCTTGCCCTCGGACCAGGCGTTGAACTTGTCCGAGACGTCGGCCAGGGCCTCCTGAGCGGCCCAGCCCTGGGTCTCGGTGTTGCCCAGCTCGGTGACGTCCGGGCCCTCGCCACCGGCGAGCGCGGCCTGGAACTTCTTCGGCGCCTCGAGCCAGGGGATGTACTGCACCACCACGTCGGTCTCGGGGTGCTTCTTCTTGAACTCCGCCTCGACGCTGTCGAGGAACGCGGTCTGGGCGTCGCCGCCCTCACCCATCATCCACACAGTGAGCTTGCTGTTGTCGGCGGCCTTGTCGTCGTCGCCGGAGCCACCGCACGCGGTCAGCACCAACGCGGCCGACGCCACGATGGCGGTGACCGGAGCCAGCCGCTTCCACCTGTTCACGCCATATCTCCCTCAGGGCCGTTTGGCACTAACCTTCTCCGCCGCACCTTAGTAGGAAAATTTCCTTTACAACAGGGGGTGTTCGTGACGGAGGGCACAGGCGACCGTATCGCAGCCGGGGCCCGGCCGACATCGATGCCGTCCGGGCAGTTCAGAGCCCACGAACGCCGACGGGCGCCCGGCCGGTGAGGCCGGGCGCCCGTCGAGGCGCGTGGTGCGGGGTCAGTAGCGCGAGACGCCGCGGCGACGGCCGACACCGGCCACCAGGGCCACGCCGATCGCGGCGAACAGCACCTGCAGCATCAGCTCGCGCCAGTCGATGCCGGCGGTCTCGGCGAAGCCGGAGGCCCGGGCGACGAGCGTGCCCAGAAGCGCGGCGCCGACGCCGATCAGCATGTGCAGCCACATGGGCATGTTCTGCCGGCCCGGCACGACCAGCCGGCCCAGCGCGCCGACGATCAGACCAACGACCAGCGCCGTGATGATGCCCCAAACGGTGAGCTCCATGGTCGCCCTCCTCCTTAAGATCCGGTCACACGTTTTTGTGTGGTTACTGTCGTGATCGCTAAGTTCCCGACCGCCCGGAAATCCAAACCGACTCCGATGACGAATTGTTCAGACGTACCCTGACCTGCTACTTCTCCCCGAAACCGGGCGCGGCGGGCGGGCCCGGCACACCGACGGTGTTCAATGCGCCGATACGCCGACGGGTGCCCGGCCGATGCGGCCGGGCACCCGTCGAGGCGCGTGATGCGTCGATCAGTAACGCGAGACGCTGCTGCGGCGGCCGACGCCGGCCACCAGGGCCACACCGATGGCGGCGAGCACGACCTGCACGGCCAGCTCGGCCCAGTCGATGCCGGCGGTCTGCGTGGCGATGCCGAGCGCGCGGGCCAGGACGGTGCCCAGCAGCGCCGCGCCGACGCCGATCACCATGTGCAGCCAGATCGGCATGTTCTGCCGGCCCGGCACGACCAGCCGGCCCAGCGCGCCGACGATCAGACCCACGACCAGCGCGGTGATGATGCCCCAGACGGTGAACTCCACGGTCGTCCTCCTAAAGCGATTTCGCACGTTCTGTGCGGTTGCTGTCGTGACCGCTAAGTGCCCGACGCATCGAAAACCGAAACCGGCCGCATCGACCGCCACCCTCCCGGCTGACGCGAACCCGCAGGTGGGAGCGCTGCCACCGGCTGAAAATCTCCTGGGTACGCGAACGGCCGGCGCCCCTGCGAGGGGACGCCGGCCGCTGCGCGGAGCCGGACCGCTACTTCTTGCCGGCGGGCTTGCCGTCGCCGGAGTCGGACGAGAGCGCCGCGATGAACGCCTCCTGGGGGACCTCCACCCGGCCCACCATCTTCATCCGCTTCTTGCCCTCCTTCTGCTTCTCCAGCAGCTTGCGCTTGCGGCTGATGTCACCGCCGTAGCACTTGGCGAGCACGTCCTTGCGGATCGCGCGGATGGTCTCCCGGGCGATCACCCGGCTGCCGATCGCCGCCTGGATCGGCACCTCGAACTGCTGGCGCGGGATCAGCGAACGCAGCTTCGCCGCGATCGTCGTGCCGTACGTGTACGCCTTGTCCTTGTGCACGATCGCGCTGAACGCGTCGACCGGCTCGCCGTGCAGCAGGATGTCCACCTTCACCAGGTCCGACGCCTGCTCGCCGGAGGGCTCGTAGTCCAGTGAGGCGTAACCCTTGGTACGGCTCTTGAGCTGGTCGAAGAAGTCGAAGATGATCTCGGCCAGCGGCAGCGTGTAGCGCAGCTCCACCCGGTCGGCGGAGAGGTAGTCCATGCCGAGCAGGCTGCCCCGGCGGCCCTGGCACAGCTCCATCACCGCGCCGACGTAGTCGTTCGGGGTCAGCACCGTCGCCCGCACCGTCGGCTCGTACACCTCCGCGATCTTGCCGGTCGGGTACTCGCTCGGGTTGGTGACCACGATCTCCTCGCCGTCCTCCTGGATGGCCCGGTAGACCACGTTCGGGGCGGTGGAGATCAGGTCGAGGTTGAACTCCCGCTCCAGCCGCTCCCGGATGATCTCCAGGTGCAGCAGGCCGAGGAAGCCGCAGCGGAAGCCGAAGCCCAGCGCGCCGGAGGTCTCCGGCTCGTAGACCAGCGCGGCGTCGTTGAGCTTGAGCTTGTCCAGCGCCTCGCGCAGGTTCGGGTAGTCCGAGCCGTCGATCGGGTAGAGCCCCGAGTAGACCATCGGCTTCGGGTCCTTGTAACCGCCGAGCGCCTCCTTGGCCGGGTTGTTGTTGATGGTGACCGTGTCACCGACCCGGGACTGGCGCACGTCCTTCACGCCGGTGATCAGGTAGCCCACCTCGCCGACGCCGAGCGCCTCGGCCTTGACCATCTCCGGCGAGATGACACCGATCTCCAGCAGCTCGTGGACCGCGCCGGTGGACATCATCTTGATCCGGTCCCGGGCCGAGATCCGGCCGTCGATCACCCGGACGTACGTGACCACGCCCCGGTAGACGTCGTACACCGAGTCGAAGATCATCGCGCGGGCCGGGGCCTCGGCGTCACCCACCGGCGGCACGAACTGCCGGACGATCTCGTCCAGCAGGTACGGCACGCCCTCGCCGGTCTTGCCGGAGACCTTGATGCAGTCCGCCGGATCGCCGCCGATCAGGTGCGCCAGCTCCTCGGCGTACTTCTCCGGCTGGGCGGCCGGCAGGTCGATCTTGTTGAGCACCGGGATGATGTGCAGGTCGTTCTCGAGCGCCAGGTAGAGGTTGGCGAGCGTCTGCGCCTCGATGCCCTGCGCGGCGTCGACGAGCAGGATCGCGCCCTCGCAGGCAGCCAGCGAACGGGACACCTCGTAGGTGAAGTCCACGTGGCCCGGAGTGTCGATCATGTTGAGCACGGCCGTCTCACCGGCCCGTTCGCCCTCGCGGATCGTCCACGGCATCCGCACGGCCTGGCTCTTGATGGTGATGCCGCGCTCGCGCTCGATGTCCATCCGGTCCAGGTACTGCGCGCGCATCTGCCGTGGGTCGACCACACCGGTGAGCTGCAACATCCGGTCGGCCAGGGTCGACTTCCCGTGGTCGATGTGGGCGATGATGCAGAAGTTCCGGATGCGCGCCGGGTCGGTGGCACCAGGAGCGTTCGCGCCGGGATCGAGCGTCGGTGGCACAGCGGTCCGTTCTGGTCGGCTGACGTGAGCGGGCCGGCGCGCCGCCGGCCCCCTCCATGGTCCCACGTCGCCCCGGGAGCGCCCGGACTCCCCCTTTACTCCACTGCTATTCCACGGGTGGCTCCACGAAGAGGGTGGCCAGCCTCGGCAGCCGACGCCGGGCCTCCTCCTCGTCGTCGAAGTCCCAGAAGTCGTTCAGGTCGGGCACCGGCACCGGGTCGCGCTCGGCCGGCAGGTCGGTCGCGGTGGCCTTCCGGTACGCGTCCCACGGCACCGCCAGCATGTCCTCGCACTCGAACTCCTCGCCGCTGAGCGCCGCCGCCCGCACCTGCGGCAACTCGGCGAGCGAGTCCGGGTCGCCGACCGCCTTGGCGAACACCGCCCGGCCCTGGGTCATCAGCCAGCCCCGGAAATACTCGAAGCCGTCGTCCGAGGCGCCGCCGTTGATCAGGTACGCCGCGCCCCAGAGATCCACCCGGTAGGAGGCGGCGAGCACCCGCCGCTGGTGGTGGGCGTACCCGACGATCTCCTCCGGGTCGCGCTCGGCCAGCAGCGCGACCGCCCGGGCGGCGACCGCGTCGGGCTCTCCCCCGGCCCCGGCGCGGGCGTCGTCGATCAGCTGCCAGAACTCGTCGGTCCTCATGGCAGGCAGTCTGGCAGAGCCCTCCGACGCGCCGGTTCGCCGCGCGCCGCCGGTGCGGCGGGGCGGTTCGGCCCGCGTGCGGCAGCATGGTGCGGTGCGTGCGATCTCACTCCCGCCCGTCGCGTACGGGTCGACGGCCGTGCGGCCGGGCTGGGCCGACCTGCCGGCCGGGCTGCGGAACGCGCTGGCCGCCCGGCTCGGCGGCCCACCGGCGGCGGTACGGGTGGCCGCCGGCGGGTTCACCAGCGGATTCGCCGCCGTGCTGACCGGCCCAGACGGTGAGCGTGTGTTCGTCAAGGCGGCGGCGCTGCACGGGCAACGGCACCTGGTCGACTGGTACGCCCACGAGGCGGCGATCCTGGCCCGGCTCCCGGCCGGCCTGCCGGTGCCCCGGCCGCGCTGGGCGCTCACCGAGTCCGGCTGGTACGCGCTGGCGCTCGACGCGATCGACGGGCACACCCCCGCGCTGCCCTGGGCGCCGGCCGAGCTGGACGCCGCCCTCGCCACGTACGCCGAGGTGGCCGCCGCCCTCGCCGACCCGCCTGCGCAGCTGGCCGCGCTCCCGCTCCCCCGGCTCGCGGACCTGGCCCGCGACGACATCCTCTGGTGGGGCGAGGTGGCCGCCGGGCGCGAGCCACTGCCCGAGCAGGCCGCCGGCGCCCCGCTGGCCGAGCTGGTGGCGCTGGAGTCGCGCCTGCCCGGGTACGCCGACGCGGCCCCCGGGCTGGCCCACGGCGACCTGCGGGTGGACAACCTCCTGATCGACTCCGGCGGGCGCGCCTGGCTGTGCGACTGGCCGTGGCTCTGTCACGGGCCGGCCTGGTTCGACCTGGCCGGGCTGCTGCTCACCGCGTACGCCAGTGGCCTGGACGCGGACGGCGCGTTCGCCGGTCACCCGGCGGTGGCAGGGGCGCCCGCTGATGCGCTGGACGTGACGCTGGCCGCGCTGGCCGGCTACTACCTGACCGGGGCCGCCGCCGAACCGTCGACGGCGTCCCCGCACCTGCGCGCCCACCAGCGCTGGAGCGGCGAGCAGGCGCTCAGCTGGCTGGCCGAGCGGCGAGGCTGGTCCTGACCCCACCCCGCCGGTTCCCCGTGATCCACCCGGTTCGGCGAAGTGGCCGCATCCCACCGAACCGGCCCTCTCCCCCCTTGATCCACACCAGCACGGGGAAGTAGCGGCATCACACCGCCCCTGACCCCGCCACCTCCCCGAACTGGCGCGCCCGTCCACCGGCCCTCGCCCTTGATCCATACCAGCACGGGGAAATGGCCACATCACACCGGCCCTGGCCCCGCCACTTCCCCGAAGTGGCGCGCCGCTCGACCAGCCTGGAAACGCCGATCGGACTGGTGTGATCGCTGGGTGCGACGGCATGCTGGTGACGGTGGCAGGTGGGCCCCAGCCGGAGGCGTTTTGGCTCGTCGGGGACCGACCTGGTAGCCTGGCTTTTCGCGCGGCGATGACGCATGCTCGTCGTGCGCGAAAGCAGACCAACCCGAGCTATCAAGACGAGGCTGTCGCGTGGCGAACATCAAGTCCCAGATCAAGCGCAACCGGCAGAACGAGAAGCGCCGGCTGCGTAACAAGTCGGTCAAGTCGTCGCTGAAGACCGCCATCCGGAAGTTCCACGAGGCTGCCGAGGCGGGCGACGCCGAGAAGGCCACCGTGCTGATGCGTGAGGCCACCCGGAAGCTGGACAAGGCTGCCAGCAAGGGTGTCATCCACGCCAACCAGGCGGCCAACCGGAAGTCGGCGATCGCCAAGCGCGTCGCCTCGTTCTCTGCCTGACCGGCACCGCAGATCCCGACCGGAAGCCCCGGGGCCATCGAGCCCACGGGGCTTCCGGCTGTCCCACTCCGATCACGCCGCAGATCTTGGTACGAAACGGCCCCTTGAGGGGCGGTTCCGTACCAAGATCTCCGCGCGAAGGCGCGGGGCGCGGCGCGGGGAAGAGGCGCTGCTAGCGCTCGGTCGGGCGGTCGAACGTCGCGCGTTGCGGGTGGTGGTAGCGGACGCCCCGGGAGTCGGCTGGCGTGCCGCCCGGCAACGACCGGACGCTCCGGACCGCGCCGCTCGGCAGCGCGCGGGCGCTCGCGGGCACCCGGGCCCGGCCGACCACCGGCTCCATCTGCCGCCGGAAGCGGTCCCGCTCCTGCTCGGGCACCAGCGCCGCGGTGCGGACGACCATCTCGGCGACCACGTCGTTGAGCTTGACCATCGCGGCCACCGCGACCGGCAGCACCAGCACCGCCCACCAGCTCACCAGTTCGGCGAGCGCGAGCAGCACGGCGAGCGCCATCGCGCCCTCGAAGAACAGGAAGCAGAGCACCCCGCCCGGGTTGACGAAGCGCAGGCCCAGCACCCGGGCGTAGAGCGGGCGGTACCGCTCCTCGTCCGTGGCCACAGTCGACCACGATCGGGTCACCGGGCGCCGCCCTGCCGGGCCGCGGCCACCGAGAACACGGCTCGCTCCAGCGCGTACGCCCGGTCGTCGGCGCCGCCCTTGACCGCCGCGTTGCACTCGGCGGCCACCCGCATCGCCTCGACCAGGCCCTCCGGCGTCCAGCCCCGGGCCCGCACCTGAGCCTTCTCGATCTTCCAGGCCGGCATGCCCAGCGTCTTGGCCAGCTGGAACGGGCTTCCCCGCCCGGCGGCGGCGACCCGGGCCACGGTTCGTACGCCGTCGGCCAGCGCGTCGGCGATCGGCACCGGATCGACGCCGACGTGCAGCGCCCAGCGCAGCGCCTCCAGCGCGCCGGGCACGTCGCCGACCATCGTCGCGTCGGCCACCGTGAAGCCGGTCACCTCGGCCCGCCCCCGGTAGTAGCGGGCCACCGTGTCCGCGCTGATCCGCCCGTCCGTGTCGGCGAGCAGCTGCGAGCAGGCGGCGGCCAGCTCACGCATGTCGTTGCCGACCGCCGCGACCAGGGCGTCGGCCGCGTCCGGCGTGCACTTGCCCCCGTTACGGCGGATCTCGTCCCGCACGAAGGCGGCCCGTTCCCGGTCGCCCTTGAGCTTCATCGCCGGCACCACCGTGGCACCGGCCGCCCGAAGCCCGTCGGCGAACGCCTTGCCCTTGGCCCCGCCCAGGTGCAGCACGACGAGCTGCACGTCCGGGTCGGGGTTCTTCGCGTACGCCAGTAGCGCGGTGGACAGGTCCTTGCGGGCGTCCTGACCGGAGCGGAGCACCAGCACCCGGCGGCCGCCGAACAGCGACGGGCTGAGCATCTCGGCGATCTCGCCGACGGTGAGCGTGCCGGCCTGGTATTCCCGCACGTCCACGTCGGGGTCCACCTCGCGGGCCCGGGCGACGGCTTCGGTCACCGCTCGCGTGGCGAGCAGCTCCTCGTCGCCGAGGACGAGCACAATAGGAGGCAGGTCGGCGGGGGTCACGTCGCCCATACTCGCACGCCCTCCGACCCGATCGGACCTGGTCATCGAGGACTGTGACGGCACAGCCCGCACTCAGCGCAAATCCAGACATTTGCCTTGATCCACCATCTATCGCAACAAGATTCGCCGCCTCACCGCTGTCGTACCGGATCGGGGCCGCGCGTCACCACGGCGAGGCCGGCGCCGACGCGCACGGCGGCCAGGTCACCGCCGGTGTCGGTACGCAGCACCCGCGCGCCGCCCCGGGCCAGCCGGTCCAGCAACCCGGCGTTGGGATGCCCGTAGTCGTTGTCGACGCCCACGCACACCAGCGCCACCGCCGGGCGCACCGCGGCGAGGAACTGCGGATCCTGGTACGCCGAGCCGTGGTGGGCCACCTTCAGCACGTCGGCCCGGATCGCGGCGGCCGGCATCGTCTCCAGCATCGCCCGCTGCTCCTCCGTCTCGGCGTCACCGGCGAGCAGGACCCGTACCCCGGCCACGGTGGCGGTCAGGACGAGTGAGTTGTTGTTCGGGTCGGACCGGCTGCCCCGCAGCGGGTGCGGCGGCCCGACCGCGACCAGGTCCACCGCTCCGGCCCGCCACCGCCAGCCCGCCTGCGCGGCGGCGAGCGGCGCACCGGCCCGGCGGGCCGCCTCGCGTACCTGGGCGGCGCCGTAGGGCGGCTCGGACCAGGACGGACCCACCACCGCGCCCACCCGCCGGCCCCGGAACACCCCGGCCACGCCGCCGACGTGGTCGACGTGGAAGTGACTGACCACCAGCAGCGACACCTCACGTACGCGCAGGCGGCGCAGGCAGGCGTCCACGCCGGACGGGTCCGGTCCGGCGTCGACCACCACGGCCCGGCCGGCCGCCACCGGCAGCACCACGGCGTCCCCCTGTCCCACCGCGCACGCCACCACCACCCAGTCGCGCGGCGGCCAGCCGGAGGCAAGCAACCGGATCGGCGCCGCGCCGAGCACCACCGCCATCACCACGACCGCGACCAGCCGCCGCGCCCGGCGTCGGCGGAAGGCGAGCAGCAGCGCCACGCTCACCCCCGCCAGCAGCAGGGCCCCGGCCACCCCGCCCACCCAGGGCAGGTTCCCGGCCGGCAGGTCCGCCCCGTGCGCGGCCACCGCCACCAGCCAGCGCGCCGGCCAACTCGCCAGCCAGGCCAGGAACTCCGCGCCGCCCGGCCACACCGGCGACAGCACCGCCGCCAGCACACCGAGCACAGTGGCGGGCGCGACGGCCGGCACCGCCAACAGGTTCGCCGGCACCGCCACCAGGCTCACCGTCGCGGACAGTCCGGCGATCACCGGGCCGCAGGCGAGCTGCGCGGCGGCCGGCACGGCGAGCGCCTCGGCCAGCCCGGGCGGTACGCCCCGGCGGCGCAGCGCGTCCCGCCATCCCGGCGCGAGCAGCAGCAGTCCCCCGGTGGCGCAGACCGACAACGCGAACCCCGGGTCGCCCGCGAGGTCCGGGTCGTACAGGACCAGTCCGGTGACCGCCGCGGCGAGCGCGGGCAGCGCCGACCGGGACCGCCCGGCGGCCAGCGCGGCGAGCCCGATCGCACCCATCGCGGCGGCGCGCACCACGCTCGGCGAGGGCCGTACCAGGATGACGAACCCGACCAGGGCGAGCACACACAGCGTGGCGGCGGTACGCGGACCGGCGCGCGCCCAGCGGGCCAGCAGCAGCACCGCGCCGACCACTATCGCCACGTTGGAGCCGGACACCGCGTTGAGGTGCGTCATCCCGGTGGCCCGGAAGTCCTCCTCCACCTCGGGCAGCAGCCGGCTGGTGTCCCCCACCACGAGGCCGGGCAGCAGCCCGCCCGGCGCGTCCGGCAGCGGCGCACAGGCGCGCTGGAGCCCTGATCGCAGCACCCCGGCCGCCCGTTGCGGCCAGGACGCGCTGCCGCGCAGCGTGGGCGGATCGGCGGCGGAGAGCACGGCGGCGGTCAGGTCACCGCCGCGCGGGGCGGACAGCCGCCCCTGGGTGGTGACCCGCTGACCCGGCAGCAGCGGCCGCCAGGCCGGGTCGGTGGCCAGCACCAGGGCGCGTACCGGGCCGGTGACCCGCGCGCCGTCGCCTCCGGTGAGGCGGACCAGGTCGACGCGGACCAGGAGCATCGGTGGCCGGCCGGGGGCACCGCGTACCGGGCGGGGATCGTCGCGCAGCACCAGGTCGGCGGTGACCACTGCGCCTTCGGTGACCAGAGCGCGTACCGCCGTGGCGTCGCGGATCGCGAGCCGGGCGCCGGTGGCGGCGGCCCCGCAGACCACGCCGAGCAGCACGGCGACCACGATCCAGCCGTAGCGGCGGGTCGGTTCCCCCGGTCGGCCGAGCACGCCGCAGCAGCGCAGGGCCGCCAGGAGGGCGAGCGCGGCGGCGACGGCGGCCGTCCACACGGTCGCGCGGACGGTGAGGTGCAGCCCGGCCAGCGCGGCGAGCCACGCGGCCACCGCCAACCCGGCCAGCCGCAGGTCGGGCACGTCGCGGACAGGCGCAGGGTCACCGTCGAGGACGGGCGAGGCAGCGGCACGCCGGCCGGTCACACCGTCACCAGTTCCTTGAGCTGCTCGTACCGGGCGTCGCCGATGCCGTCGACCTGCCGCAGGTCGGACACGGACCGGAAGCCGCCGTGCTGGTCGCGGTGGTCGAGGATCCGCTGGGCGAGCACCGGGCCGACGCCGGGTAGCGCGTCG
This sequence comes from Micromonospora sp. HB375, assembly GCF_017872985.1. NCBI lineage: Bacteria > Bacillati > Actinomycetota > Actinomycetes > Micromonosporales > Micromonosporaceae > Micromonospora > Micromonospora sp. HB375. Next base: position 5,565,642 of record NZ_JAGGJO010000001.1, read on the forward strand.
AGCTGGGCAAGCGTCGCGGTGTTCAGGTTGACCGGTCCGGCCGGCGCCGCAGGTCCGCCCGGCGCACCGCCTGCGCCCGCCGCGGCGGGCCCGCCCGGTGGCGGTGGGGCGGTCACGCCGACCAGGATCAGTTCACCGTCGGTGACCTTGCGGGCGGGGTTGAGCAGCGCGACGTCGACGCCGGGCAGCGCGCCGCCTGCCGCTTCGACGGCGTCGGCCAGCCGGGCGCCGGCCGGCAGCCGGACCAGGCCGGGGCGGCGGACCTTCCCGGCCACCGCGACGACCACCTGACCCGGTGCGCCGGCTGACGCGGGCACCCCGGTGACCGCCTCGGTCGCCGCGCCCACAGGCGCCTCGGAGGACGCCGTCACCGGCGGCACGGGTTCGGTGCTCGGACGCGAGCGCCAGGCCCAGACGGCGGCCACCACGACCACCACTGCCGCCACCGCCGCGAGCGCCCGCACACCCCGGCGGCCGGGATCGAACGCCCCGGGTCCGGGCAGCCGGGACGCCAGGCCGCGCGCGGCCACCGGAGCATCGTGGGACGGGCCGTCGTCGGCGTCCGGCTCGGCGGACCAGGGGTTCGCCCCGGACGAGGGTTCCCGCCCGCCGTCGCGCTCCGGGAAGCCGGGACGCAGCCCGAGACCCGGCTCGGCCTCGCCGGGCCCAGGCCCGAACAGCCGGGCGAGCCGCCGCCGTACCGTCGTCTCCTCGTCGTCTGGCACGGCTCGGGACGCTACGGCGACAGCTCGTCCCGCATCGGCCGATGAACGCTCACCTGTGGACAACCAAGGGACTGTGGACACACACCCGATCAAGCCCTGGCCGTGCTAGGTGGCCGAAAACTACGGTCAGCGCGCCTCCGGGTCCAGGCCGAGCGCGGCCCGTCCCCCGTCGACCGGCACGACCGCGCCGTTGACGAACGAGGCGCGTTCGGAGAGCAGGAACGCGACCACCTCGGCCACCTCGTCGGTACGCCCGATCCGGCCGAGCGGGTGCAGCCGGGCCATCTCCGCGTCGACGTGCGCGACCTCGGCCGGGTCGAGTCCGGCCAGGTAGGCGGCGTGCCGTTCGGTGTGGACGGAGCCGAGCGCCACCGCGTTGGCGCGGATCCCGTGGCGGCCGTAGTCGACGGCGAGCGCCCGGGTCAGCCCTTCCAGCGCGGCCTTGGCGGTGGCGTACGGCAGCGCGCCCGGCACCGCCCGGCGGGCCTGGTGGGACGAGACGTTGACGATCGCGCCGCCGGTACGGGCGGCCAGGAACCGGCGTACGGCGGTGCCGGCCCCGGCCACGGCGGGCCGCAGGTTGAGCGTGATCAGGTCGACCACCTCGCTCGCGGGCGCGCGGTGCAGGTCGGCGTCGCGGAAGACGGCGGCGTTGTTGACCCAGCCGGCCAGCGGCGCGTACGCCTCGGCGCGGTCGGCGGCCCGGCCGGTGACCGCCTCGTCGCCGGCGTCCCCGGTCACGGCGTGCAGCCGGTCGGCGAGCGGATGCCGGGCCAGCCAGTCCAGTGCGCTCGTGTCCCGTTCGACCACGACCACGATGCCGCCGTCGGTGGCCAGCCGTTCGACGATGGCGCGTCCGACGCCGCGCCCGCCGCCGGTGACGACATACGACCGGAGGTTCATCCGGCCACCCTAGGGTGTACGGCGGTGGACCACCACGCACGCCAGCCCCGGCCCGGCGTGGGCGGCGACCACCGCTCCGGCCTCGGTGACGTACGTGTCGTGCAGCCGGTCGCCCAGCCGCTCGGTCAGCGCCGTCAGCAACTGCTCGGCCCGCTGCGGCGCGGCGAGGTGGTGCACCGCGACGTCGACCTGGGCGTCGTCTGCCGCCTCGACGGCGAGGTCGACCAGCCGCGCGACTCCCCGGCTGGCGGTACGGACCTTGTCCTTCACCACGATCGCGCCATCCGGCATGTGCATGATCGGCTTTACCGAGAGCGCGGTGCCGAGCAGCGCCTCGGCCGCGTTGATCCGGCCGCCCCGGCGCAGGAACTCCAGCGTGTCGACGTAGAAGTAGATGGTGGTGCGGGCGACCGCGTCCAGCGCCGCGTCGCGTACCCCGGTCAGGTCGGCGCCCGCCGCGGCGGCCGCGGCGGCGGCGAGCGCCGGGAAGCCGAGGCCCATGCCTGTGGATCGGCTGTCGACGACGGTGACGCGGTCGTCGCCGACCTCGGCGGCGGCGAGCCGGGCGGCCTCGACAGTGCCGGACAGCTCGGCGGACAGGTGCACCGACACCACGCCGTCGGCGCCCTCGGCGAGCAGCGTGCGGTAGACCTGCGCGAACTGTTCGGGCGCGGGCCGGGACGTGCTCACCGAGACCCGCCGGCCGCTCAGCGCGCGGGTGGCGTCGGCCGGGGAGGTCTCGACGCCCTCCAGCCCTTCCGCGCCGTTGAGCACGACTGTGAGCGGGACGACGGTGAGCCCGCGTGCGCGGGCCAGGTCGGAGGGCAGGTAGGCGGTGGAGTCGGTGACGACCGCGACGGGCATGACCGGCACGCTAGCCGATGGCGCGGTGACGCGCCGGGGCCGGAGGTGTCAGACCGCGTCGGTGAGCGCCGCCCGGGTGACCAGACCGACGTTGTGTGCCCGCAGGTGCCAGCCCCGGATGTCGTTGTGGCGCAGTTCGGTCCAGTGGCAGTTCGCCAGCGAGCCGAGGCTGCGCAGCACCGTGTGGTCCCAGCCGAGCAGGTGCCCGACGCCCTGCCGGGCGCCGCCGCCGTGGGTGGTCACCACGACCGTGCCGCCGACGGCGAGGTCGGCCGCGTCCTGGAACCCGGCGCCGAGCCGGGCACCCAGGTCACCCAGGGGTTCGAGGCCGGCACCCGGGTCCGGGTCGCCGGCCCGCCAGCGGGCGTACTCGTCGGGGAACCGTTCGGCCACCTCGGTCAGGGTGAGGCCCTGCCACTGGCCGAAGTGCCGTTCCCGCAGCCGCGCGTCGGTGCGGACCGGCAGCCCGGTCAGCGCCGCGAGCGCGGCGGCGGTGTCGGCGGCCCGGCGCAGGTCGCTGGCGACGATCGCGTCCGGGCGCAGGGCGGCGAGCACCGGGGCGGCGGCGTGGGCCTGCTCGCGGCCGAGGTCGTTGAGGGGCACGTCGGTCTGGCCCTGGACGCGGCTCGCGGCGTTCCAGTCGGTGTTGCCGTGCCGCCAGATGATCAGTCGGGTCATTCGGCGGTGGCGCTGCCGGCGGCCGAGTCGGCCAGGTCGCGATCGGTGAACGGGATCTGCGGGCAGTCCTTCCAGAGCCGGTCGAGCGCGTAGAACTCGCGCTCCTCGGTGTGCTGGACGTGGACCACGATGTCGACGTAGTCGAGCAGCACCCAGCGGCCGCCGCGCTCGCCTTCGCGGCGCACCGGCTTGGCCTTCTCCGGCAGCTCCAGCAGGCGCTCCTCGATGGCGTCGACGATGGCGAGCACCTGACGCTCGTTCGGAGCGGCGGCCAGCAGGAACGCGTCGGTGATCGCGAGCTGGTCGCCCACGTCGATGATGACGATGTCCTGTGCCTTCTTGTCGGCCGCGGCCTGGGCGGCGGCCATCGCCAGCTCGTGCGCGCGCTCGGAAACTGTCACCGTTCTCCTTCGATCAACCGTGCGACCCTCCAAGCCTCTCACACCCGGCGGTGCGGCGACTTGTCAGTTCTGGTCGATTTCAGGCACAAACGGGGACATAAAGCGCGGAATCACCGCTGATAGAGACGCCGTTTCGCGATGTACTGCACCACACCGTCGGGCACCAGGTACCACACCGGTTCGCCCCGGGCGACCCGCGCGCGGCAGTCGGTCGAGGAGATCGCCATCGCGGGCACCTGCACGAGGCTCACCGAGTCGGCCGGCAGGTGCTTGTCGGTCAGTTCGAAGCCGGGCCGGGTCACGCCGATGAAGTGGGCCAGTTCGAGCGCCTCGTCCAGATCCTTCCAGGAGAGGATGCGCTCCAGCGCGTCCGCGCCGGTGATGAAGAACAGCTGCGCCTTCGCGCCGTACTCGGCGTGCAGGTCGCGCAGCGTGTCGACGGTGTAGGTGGGGCCGCCGCGGTCGATGTCGACCCGGCTCACCTGGAAGCGCGGGTTGGAGGCGGTGGCGATCACCGTCATCAGATAACGGTCCTCGGCCGGGGTGACCGCTTCCTCCGCCTTCTGCCACGGCTGTCCGGTGGGCACGAAGACCACCTCGTCCAGACCGAACCGGTCGGCCACCTCGCTCGCCGCCACCAGGTGCCCGTGGTGGATCGGGTCGAACGTGCCGCCCATGATGCCGACCCGCCGGATGTCTTCCTCCACCCAGCGATCGTAGGCCGCCCGCCCGGCGGCTCCGGGCGGGGTCCGCCGTCGAGCGCGCCGGGCGGTCCCCCACCCGGCGCGCTCCCAGCTCAGGCCGACGCGGCGGCCACCGCCGTCCGGGCCACGAGCGCCCGGCGCATGTCGTCGTCCAGGTCGGTCACCCACCGCCGCAGGCCCGGCGTCAGGTCGTCGCGGGCCAGCAGCGCCGCGGCCATCTCCCGGGTGGGCTGCGCCACGGCGTAGCGGGGGTAGGCGGCCACCGTGACCGCGTCGGCCACCCACGCGGTACGCAGACGCGCCGCCGCCGGCATGTCGGTGAAGTAGCGCTGCACGAACCCGGCGGTCAGCTCTGCCTGCTCGGGCTGCCAGAAGCCCTCGGCGGTCGCCTCGACCAGGCGGTTGGACAGCTCGGTGCTGCGGGTGACGATCTCCCAGGCGGCCCGCTTCGCGTCGGCGTCGGGCAGCGCGGCCCGGCACGCGGCGGCCTGCTCGGCGCCGGTGGCGCTGCGGTCGGCGTCGGCCTCGGCGTCGATCTGCGGCGTACCGGCCGCGCCGAGCACCACCAGCCGGCGCAGCACCGCCCAGCGCAGGTCGGTGTCCACGGCCAGCCCCGACGGCACGTCCTTACCGGCCAGCCAGCCGGCGAGCATCGCGGTGTCGGTGGTGGCGGCGATCAGGCCCCGCGCCGCCGCCAGTTGCAGGGAACCGCCCGCGGGGGCCGAGTCGAGCAACGCCGCGCAGGCGGTCGCCACCCGCAGCAGCGCCGCGTCCCGGCCGAGCGGGTCGAGGTAGCGGTCGATCAGCCGGCGACTGAGCAGCAGCACGTCCTCGACGATCGTCACCTCGGTCTCGGCGGGCAGCGCCGCCGCGATCAGCGCGGCCAGCGCGCCGGCCGGCCGTTCCCCGTCGGTGACCGCGTCCAGCGCCTCGCCCCAGAGCAGCGCCCGGGCCAGCGGATCGTCGAGCCCCGGCAGCAGCGCTGGCACCGCGTCCGCCGAGGCCGGGTCGAGGCGGATCTTGGCGAACGTCAGGTCACCGGCGTTCGGCAGCACGAGCCCGGTGGCGGGCCGTCCGACCAGCTCGGGCAGCGGCGTCCGGCCGCCGTCGGCGTCGGGGTCGAGGTCGACGTCGAACCGGTACGCCGGGCCGTCGGCGGTGTGGTGGGCCACGCCGATACGGTGCGGCCGCAGCACCGGGTGGCTCGCCGGGGCGGTCTGCACGATCGCCACGTCGGTCCACCGCCCGTCGGCGTCCACGGCGGTGTCGACCCGCAGCGTGTTCACCTGCGCGCGGCGCAGCCAGCGTTCCGCCCAGCCGTCCAGGTCGCGGCCGCTCGCCGTACCCAGGGCGGCCAGCAGGTCGGCGAGCGTCGCGTTGCCGAAGCGGTGCGCGGCGAAGTGCGCGTTCAGCCCGGCCAGGAACGCCTCGTCACCGAGCCAGGCGACGAGCTGGCGGAGCACGCTGGCGCCCTTGGCGTACGAGATGCCGTCGAAGTTCAGCAGCGCCCGGGCGGCGTCTGCCACCTCCTCCGGCGCGACCGGATGGGTGGAGGGGCGCTGGTCGGCGGTGTAGCCCCACGCCTTGCGACGGCTGGCGAACGTGGTCCACGCCCGGTCGAACCGGGTCGCCTCGGCGGTGACCCGGGTGCCCAGGTATTCGGCGAAGGACTCGTTGAGCCACAGGTCGTCCCACCAGCTCATGGTGACCAGGTCGCCGAACCACATGTGTGCCATCTCGTGGGCGATCGTGGTGGCGCGCAGCTCCCGCTGGGTGTCGGTCACCGCCGAGCGGAAGACGTAGTCGTCGCGGATCGTGACCAGGCCCGGGTTCTCCATCGCGCCGGCGTTGAACTCGGGCACGAACGCCTGGTCGTACTTGCCGAACGGATAGCGCTCGGCGAACAGCTCGTGGAAGCGGTCGAAGCACTGCCGGGTGACTGTGAGGATCTCGTCGGCGTCGGCGTCCAGGTGGGCGGCGAGCGAACGCCGGCAGTAGAGGCCGAGCGGGATGCCGTCGTGCTCGGCGCGCAGCACGTGCCAGGGCCCGGCGATCAGCGAGACGAAGTAGGTGGCCAGCGGCTCGGTGGTGGCGAACTCCCAGCGCCCCGGTGCGGGCCGGTCGGCGAGCGGCCCGTTGGCGGCCACCGTCCACTCCGGTGGCGCGGTGACGGTCAGCGTCACCGGCGCCTTCAGGTCGGGCTGGTCGAACGCGGCGAAGAGGCGCGGCCCCTCGTCCAGGAAGGACAGCGCATACAGGTAGGTCTCGCCGTCGGCCGGGTCGACGAACCGGTGCAGCCCTTCGCCGGTGTTGGAGTAGGCCATCTCGGCCTCGACGGTGAGCGTGTTGTCGGCGGCCAGGCCGGTCAGCGGCAGCCGGCCGTCCGCCAGCAGGGCCGGGTCGAGGTCGCTGTCGTTGAGGCGGGCGGCGAGGAGTCGGCGCGGTTTGACGTCGACGAAGGTCTCGGCGCCGGGGGTGGCCCGGAACCGGATTGTGACGGCGGAGCGGAACCGCTCGGCGTCGCCGGTCAGGTCGAGGTCCACATCGTAGGACTCGACGGTGATCGACGCGCGGCGCGCGGTCGCCTCTGCACGGGTGAGGCTCGGCATCCGCTTATCCTGCCCGATGTGGTCCGCTCGGGCCGCCTCGTTACGCATGGCGATGGAGGAGCAGCGATGGGTCAGCACCCCAAGGGCGATTTCGACCTCTCCCGGGCGGTTTGGCAGCGGGCAGAGGGCGACACCTCCGAGGGAGCGGTCGAGGTGGCATTCGTCGACGACCTGATCGGTATGCGCAACTCCGCCGAGCCGGACGGGCCCGTGCTGGTCTTCACCCAGGCCGAGTGGGACGCGTTCGTCGCCGGCGCCCAGGACGGCGAGTTCGACCTGGACTGAGCGCACCTCAGTCACCGTCGCCCCAGCCGAGGCCGCCCGGACCGGGCGCGTGGTGGAAGCCGGGGTGCCCGGCCACGTCGGCGCAGCGCTCGCCGTCGGGCCCGACCGCGTCGCAGAACAGCCGCTCGGCCCGGTGCCAGGCGTCCGCCGGGGACAGGGCCGCCGCGCCGAGCGCCAGCTCCGGGCGGAGCAGGCCGAGCGCTTCGGCGTACGCCACCGCCTGCTCCCGCGCGACGGCGGGATCGGTGGCGGCGAAGCCCAGGTGCACGGTGAAGTACCGCGGTGGGCGGGCCCCGGCGCGCCGGGGCCCGCCGATCAGCGGGCCGTCGCGGCCGTCCCCGCGCAGCCCGGCCCACGCCTCGCGGTGCCGCCGCGCCGCGCTGTCGTCACGCATCAGTGCCCTCCCCCGTCGCCGGTGACCCTCGCCGGACACCACGCCGGCGGGCGCCGGACCGGTAGCCGCCGGTCCGCGTGCCTCGAGGGAACCAGCTTTTCCGCCGCCGGGGAGGGGCCAGCGTCCGCCCGACCGGCTGGCCCCTCCCGCGTGCGGCCCGAGCTGCTGAGATGAAGGGTTCGGCGGCGTCGCCCGGGGTAGGTAGGCAGCGCCGCCGAACCGCGTCAGGAGCAGCCGACATGAGCACCATGCCGAGCGACCGGAGCCCGGACAGCACGCTCGCCTTCATCCGGGAGGGCTACCGTTTCGTCGGCTCTCGCTGCGACCGCCTCGGCACCGACGTGTTCCAGACCCGGCTGCTGCTGGAGCCGACGATCTGCCTGCGCGGCCGGGAGGCCGCCGAGCTGTTCTACGACGAGGAGCGGTTCGTGCGGCGGGGCGCCATGCCGATGCGCGGGCAGCGCACGCTCACCGGTGTCGGCGGCGTGCAGGGCCTGGACGGGCAGGCGCACCGGGTCCGCAAGGCGATGTTCATGTCGATCATGACGTCGGCCGCGATCCGCCGCCTCGGGGAGATCTTCGACGAACAGTGGCGGGCCCGGATCCCGGTCTGGGCCCGCAACGGCCCGGTGGTGCTCTACGACGAGGTGGGCGAGATCCTGACCCGTACGGTCTGGGCCTGGGCCGGGGTGCCGCTGGCCGAGGCCGACGTGCCGCGCCGCACCGCCGAGATGCACGCGATGATCGAGGCGCCGGCCGCGCTGGGCCCCCGGCACTGGCGCGGCCGGCTCGGCCGCTACCGCGCGCAACGATGGGCCGGCGACCTGATCGAACGGGTACACGCGGGCGCGGTGCCCGCCCCGGAGGGCAGCGCGCTGGCGGTCGTGGCCGGGCACCGGGACGAGCGGGGCCTGCCGCTGCCCAGCCGGATCGCCGCAGTGGAACTGCTCAACGTGCTGCGCCCCACCGTGGCGGTGGACCGGTACGTGGTCTTCGCCGCGCTGGCCCTGCACGACCATCCGCACTGGCGGGACCGGCTACCCGGCGACGACGCCGCGACCGAGCGGTTCGTGCAGGAGGTACGCCGCTACTACCCGTTCTTCCCGGTCGCCGCGGCCCGGGTGCGCCGCTCGTTCCAGTGGCGGGGGTACACGTTCCCGCAGGGCCGGCGGGTGCTGCTCGACCTGTACGGCACCAACCACCACCCCGGCACCTGGCCGGAGCCGGAGCAGTTCCGCCCCGAGCGCTTCACCGGCTGGCGCGACGACCCGTTCGGCCTGATCCCGCAGGGCGGCGGCGACCACTTCACCGGCCACCGCTGCGCCGGTGAGTGGATCACCATCGAGCTGATGAAGCGGGCCGTGACGAACCTGACCGGCGCGATGGACTACCGCGTACCGCCGCAGGACCTGGCGCTCGACCTGGGCGCCATGCCGGCGTTGCCGCCCAGCGGGCTGGTGCTCGACGGCGTACGCCCGGTCGACGGGGCACATCGGGCCGACGGGGTGCGCCCGCTGCGCTGAAGCGGACGCCCCCGGTCGCGGTCAGGCGGCCTGCGGGTGCAGCACCGTACGCAGGCAGCCGTCCTCCTTCTTCTCGAAGATCTCGTAACCCCGGGCGCCCTGCTCCAGCGACATCGGGTGGGTGGCCAGGTAGCCGGGGTCGATCTCGCCGGCCGCGACCCGGTCCAGCAGCATCGGGATGTAGCGCTGGGCGTGCATCTGCCCCATCCGCAGCACCAGGGCCTTGTTCATGGCCGCGCCGAGCGGGAACTTGTCCACCAGGCCGCCGTACACGCCGACGATGCTCACCGTGCCGCCCTTGCGAGCCGCCATGATCGCCTGCCGGACCGAGGTGGGCCGGTCGGTCTGCGCGCGTACCGTCTGCTTTGCCTTGTCGTACGCGTACGCCGGGCCGACGTCGTGCGACTCCATGCCGACGGCCTCGATGCAGGCGTCCGGGCCGCGCCCGGCGGTCATCTCCCGCAGCGCCTCCAGCACGTCGGTCTCGGCGTAGTTGATCGTCTCGACGCCGAGGCGCTGCGACGCGGTGGCGAGCCGTTCCGGCAGCCGGTCGATGACCACCACCCGCTCGGCGCCGAGGATCTGCGCGGACCGGGCCGCCATCTGGCCGACGCCGCCGGCGCCCCAGACCGCCACCACCTCGCCGCCCTTGAGGTTGCAGAAGTCGGCGGCCATCCAGCCGGTCGGCATGGCGTCGGAGGCGAACACGACCGAGTCGTCCGGCACCCCGTCCGGCACGGTGAACGCGCCGACGTCGCCGAACGGCACCCGGATGTACTCGGCGTGGCTGCCGGAGTAGCCGCCGGCCGCGTGCGAGTAGCCGAGGATGCCGGCCGGCGAGTGGCCCCACAGCTTCTCGGTGAAGACCGGCTGCGGGTTGGAGTTGTCGCAGAGCGAGAACTGCTCGGTGCGGCAGTACCAGCACGAGCCGCAGGCCACCACCGAGCCGACCACCACCCGGTCACCGACGGAGATGCGCCGCACGTCGGGGCCGGTCTCGACCACCTCACCCATGAACTCGTGGCCGAGGATGTCCCCCTCGCGCATCGCCGGCAGGTAGCCGTTGATCAGATGCAGGTCGGAGCCGCAGACGCTGCTCGCGCGCACCTTGACGATGATGTCGCCGCCGGACCTGATGGTCGGCTCCGGCACGTCCCGTACGGCCAGCTTCCCGACGCCCTCCCAGCACAACGCCCTCACGGCCGTCCTCCCACCATCAGCTTCTCGCGTACCTTGTCCGTCGCCCGCTCCTGACGCGGGCTGCGCCCGGACGGGTCGTGCCGGGTGTCCAGCACGTGCCCGGTCTCGATCAGCGACTTGATCCGGCGCAGCGCGGTGCGCAGCCCCAGGTCCGGGTCGGTGCCACCGGCCAGCCCGACCGCGCGCCGGATCGGCCCGGAGCGCCAGCGCAGCTCGGCCCGGATCTCGGTGCCCCGATTCTGCGGCGCGGTCACCAGCTCGACCCGGCCGCGCTGGGCCACCGGCCCGTCAGTGACCCGCCAGCTCAACCGGCCCGGGCCGTCGACGGTGATCTCGGCCCGCCACTCGGTGCCGCCGCCGGCCGGGTCGGCCGCCACGCAGCGCCACCGGTTCGCGTCGAGCTGCTCCAGCGTGGCCCACTCGGCCAGCCCTCGATCGAGCCGTTCCCGGTCGGTCCAGAACCCGATCACCGCGTCGACCGGCCGGTCCACCGTGATGCCGCGGCGCACCACGTACCAGCCGTCCTCGCGGTCGGGCTGGTGCCGGTGCCGTCGCCGGGCGACCGTCCGGGTGACTCCGAGCGCGGTCACCGCGGCGGCGCCGGCCAGCGCCCATCTCGTCGCGTTGCTGGGCATCACGTCTCCTTCCGACTCGGACCGTCCCGTATCCGGGTGCGCTACCCGACACAGCCCGCCCGAAACGGTTTCAGCAGCCGCATTCCGGGCAAGTCGCGTGACCCGACACGAGGGGAGACGACGTGACCCGACCGATCGCCGCGCGCCCGGGCGAGGAGACCGCCGCGCCCGCGCCGGTCCGGCTGCCGATGGCGTACGTCCTGCCGCTGCGCGCCCACGACGACGGCGGCCTGGACGAGCTGACCGCGTACCTGCGGGAGCTGAGCCGCTGGGTCGACGTGGTGGTGGTCGACGCCTCGCCGCCGCAGCTGTTCGCCCGGCACGCCGCCGCCTGGGACGGGCTGGTGCGGCACGTGCCGCCGGACCCGGCGCTGCGCGGACGCAACGGCAAGGTGCTCGGCGTGCTCACCGGCGTCGCGCTGGCCCGGCACGAGCACGTGGTGATCGCCGACGACGACATCCGGTACGACCTGCCGGCCCTGGCCGCCGTGCACCAGCTGCTGGACGGGGTCGACCTGGTCCGCCCGCAGAACCACTTCGACCCGCTGCCGTGGCACGCCTGGTGGGACACCGGCCGGACGCTGCTCGCCCGCGCGTTCGGCGGGGACTGGCCCGGCACCCTCGGGGTGCGGCGGGGCACGTTCCTGGCGATGGGCGGCTACGACCCGGACGTGCTCTTCGAGAACCTGGAGCTGGTCCGGACCGTGCGCGCGTACGGCGGCAGCACCGCCACCCCGGCGTGGCTGTACGTGCGGCGGCTCCCGCCCTCCGCGGCGCACTTCCTCGGGCAGCGCGTCCGCCAGGCGTACGACGAGACGGCCCGGCCGGCGTGGCTGCTCGCCGCGCTGGCGGTGCTGCCCGCGACGGCGGCCGCGCTCGCCACCCGCCGGCCCGGGCTGCTGCTGCGGGCCGGGCTGGCGACTGTCGCGGTGGCGGAGCTGGGCCGGCGACGGGCCGGCGGCGCGGCGGTGTTCCCGGCGCACACCAGCCTGGCCGCGCCGCTCTGGGCGCTGGAACGCGGGCTGTGCGCGTGGCTCGCGGTGGGCCGGCGGCTGCGCGGCGGGGTGCCGTACGCGGGCGCCCGGCTGCGGGTGGCGGCCAACTCCACACGTGCGCTGCGGCGGCGGACGACCCGGCACCGCCCGGACGAGCTGGTGCTCTGGGTGCAGACCGGGTCGATGCCCGCTGAGGTGAAAGGAAGGGCCCCTTCTTATCGCGAGGCGATAAGAAGGGGCCCTTCCTAACCGAGAGCGCGGGCCTTCAGGAGGACCGCGCCTGCTCGGCGCTGTGCCGCACGTCCTGCGCCGCGGCGCGGCCGTCGTCCTTGACCGCGTACGCGGCGTCCTGCGCGGTGGCCTTCACCGACTCGGCGGCGTGCTGCGCGGGCTCGCGCAGCTCCTCCTTCAGCTCACCGGCGACCTCGCCCAGCTTCTCCTTGACCACGCCGCCGTGCTCGGCGGCCTTCTCCTTGACCTGCGCGGCGACCTGCTGCTCGCGGCGGGTGGCGGGGATCAGCGAGGAGACCAGCATGCCGACGCCGAAGGCGATCACGCCGGCGGCGATCGGGTTGCCCTCGGACTTGCGCCGCACCACCTGCGGCGCCCGGTGGGCGGCGTCGCCCACCGTGGCGGCGGCCGAGTGCGCCTTGTCGCCCACCGTGGAGGCCATCGAGGAGGCGTGGTCGCCCACCGAGTGGGCGGCGTGGCCGGTGCCGTGGCCGAGGTCCGATGCGGTTCCCATCACCTTGTCCTTCACGTTCGTCAGCGCGCTGCGCACGCGCTGCTTGCGGTCGTCGACGATGCGGCCCGGGCTGACCTTGTACGCCAGGGCGTCCACGTCCGAGCTGAGGTTGTTGCGGGTGGCTTCGATCTCGCGGCGGATCTGCTCGGGATCGGTGCTCATCGGATGACTCCCTCCGGGTGCGGCTTGAGCGCGTCGGGGATGCGCTGCACGCTGTCGTTCGTCTGCTTCAGGCCGCGGATCCGCTCGGCGTTCTTCTTGCCCATCGAGTACAGGACCGCCGCGACAACGGCCCAGACGACGGCCACGATCAGCGCGGCCAGCCCGGAGTCCATGACGTTGTCGAGGAACTGCCAGATCGCGATCGAGACGAAGAGCGCCACCATGTAGCCGCCGAAACCGGCGCCGCCGAACAGGCCGGCGGCCTTGCCCGCCTTCTTGCCCTCCTGGCGGATCTCCGCCTTCGCCAGTTCGACCTCCTGCCGCATCAGCGTGGACAGGTCAGTGGTGACCTGGCGCATCAGGTCGCCGAGCGAGCTGCCGCGCACCTCGTCGGCGTGGGGCGGGGCGCCCGCCGCCTGATAGCCGGGGTCCTGCGTGGGTACGGTCATGCCGTCGCCTCCCTTCTGCCGGTACGGCCGGTCACGGGCGGGGAGCGCCGGTGGACGGGACGCCCGGCAGCGGGTCGGTGCGCTCCGGCGGCGGCAGCGGCTGACCGGTGCCACCCGCCGGGTCGGCCCAGGTGTTCGGGGCGCCGCCGGTGGGGTAGGTCGCGCCCGGCGCGGAGTAGCCCGGGTCCGGCTCGGCGTAGCTGCCCGGCGTCGGGTCGAGGTAGCCGCCCGGCGGCACCTGGTCCGGCACCTCACGCGCGGTCGGGATGACGGCCGTGCGGTCCGGGTCGTACGCCGGCCGCGCGCCGCTGTTGTCGTCGCCGAGCGCGGTGATGTTGCGGGTGAGCCGCCCGGCGACCACGCCGAGCAGCGCGGCGCCGACGAGGAACGTGCCGGGGTTGCGACGGGCGTAGTTCTTCACCTCGTTGAGCAGGTCGCCCGGCTCGCGCTGCTCCAGCCAGCCGGCCACGCCGTGCACCCGCTCGGCCGCCTGGTGGGCCAGCTCGGTGACCGGGCCGGAGCCGCCACCCTGCTGCGCCATGGTGCGCATCTCGTCGGCGAGCGACCGCAGGCCGCTGGCGGCGCGCTGCTGCTGCTGACCGGCCTGGGCGGTGACCTGGCTGCGGGTCTCGCCGTAAAGGTCGCGGGCCTGTCGCTTGGCCTCGCCCACCACCTCCCGACCCTGCTCCTTGGCGGTCTGCGCCACGGCGCCACCGGCGCTCGCGGCGTCGGAACCCACCTGGCGGGCCTGGTCACGCACGCCGCCGCCGTTCGTCGACTGGTACGTGGCAGAAGCCGGGGAAAGATCCTGAGTCATGATGTCCCTTCCGCTCGTGTGTTTCCCAGCGGGTGTTCTCGGGGGGGGTACGCGGATTTGTTTCCGCATGACAATCGCCCTACCCCCGGTCGACCGGTCCATGCCTGATTCGTGATTTCTCTGCGGGAGCGACCCGCTCCGGTCAGAGAATGGAATGCCTGCCCGCCCGGGCGGCGGCGAGTCCACGGGGGTGACAGGGATGGCACGTGACGTGCGCGAACACGCGCCCGCCCGGCCTACGGTGCAGAAGGTCGCCCTCGCGGCGGCAGCCGTCTTCGCGCTGATCGGCGTGCTCGGTTTCGTACCCGGCATCACCACGCACTACGGCGAGATGACGTTCGCCGGGCACCACTCCGAGGCGAAGCTGCTCGGGGTGTTCCAGGTGTCGGTGCTGCACAACCTGGTGCACCTGCTGTTCGGCCTGGTCGGTCTGGTCATGGCGCGGCGGCTGGCCGGGGCGCGCGCGTTCCTCGCCGGCGGCGGCGCGCTCTACCTGGTGCTGTGGCTGTACGGCTTCGCCATCGACCGGGATGCCTCGGCGAACTTCGTGCCGGTAAATGACGCCGACAACTGGCTGCACCTGTTCCTCGGTTTCGGCATGCTCGCGGCCGGCCTGCTGCTCAACAACAACCTCGGCACCGGCACCCGGGTGGAGGCCCCGTTCGACCGTCCCTGACCAGGCGCGACACGCCGGTGCGGGGTTTGTCCCGACCCGATGCCGGGCAGGAGGGCAGGCGCGAGCGGGTCGAGGAGGTCCGGCGATGCCACGGTGGTTGCGCGACAACATGCTCTCGGTCGCCATGCTCGGCGCGTTCCTGGTCTTCCTGCTGCTGCAGAGCGTCTTCGGCTGGCAGGTGCACAACGAGGAGCTGAACCGGTACGGCATCGAGCCGCTGAGCTGGTGGGCCTATCTCGGCACCGGGCACTTCGCCGAGGCGGTGTTCGAGAACTGGGAGTCGGAGTTCCTCCAGATGGGCGGCTACGTGCTGCTCACCGCGTACCTGGTGCAGAAGGGCTCGGCCGAGTCGAAGCCGGAGGACCAGACGGACCGGCCGGAGGACAACCGGGACCACGCCCGCCCCGACTCGCCCTGGCCGGTACGGGTCGGCGGGCTGCCGCTCGTGGTCTACCGGAACAGCCTCGCCATCGCGCTTCTGATGATCTTCGGCGGCTCGTTCCTGGGGCATCTGTTCGGCGGCGTGGCCGCCTACAACCAGGAGCAGGCGCTGGAGAGCGGCGCCGCCCCGATCAGCGCCTGGCAGTTCCTCGGCACCAGCGACTTCTGGTTCCAGTCGATGCAGAACTGGCAGAGCGAGTTCCTCGCCGTCGGCGTGCTGATCCTGCTCAGCATCGTGCTGCGCCAGCACGCCAGCCCGGAGTCGAAGCCGGTCACCGCGCCGCACGCCCAGACCAGCGCCTGAGCGTCAGGCCGGCCGATCAGGCCGCCACCGGCAGCCGCTTGGCGAAGCAGACGCTGTACGGGTTGTCCACGTACTCGCCGTACACCGGGATCGGCTCGTAGCCGCTGGACCGGTAGAGCGAGATCGCCGCCGGCAGGTAGGTGCCCGTCTCCAGGCACACCGTCCGGTGCCCCGCCCGGAACGCCAGTTCCTCCAGCGCGACGAGCAACTGCCGGGCGATGCCCCGCCCCCGGAACGCCGGTCGCACGTACATCCGCTTCAGCTCACCGGTGTCGGCGTCGAGCGCCTGGAGCCCACCGCAGCCGACCGCCCGGCCGCCCACCACGGCGGCCAGGTAGTGGATGTCGGTGTGCACGACCGTCACCTGCCCGTCCAGCCCGCCGTCCGCGTCGCGCGGCTCACGCTGCTGGGCGACGACGAGCGCGGCGATCTCCGGGTCGGTGGCGGGACGGGACTCGATCAACATGCCCGTACGCTAGATCCGCCGGATTTCGCGCAGGTTTCCCGCCACCGTCCCGCAGACGGCTACTCGACGTCCGCTTCCGCCGCGGCCGCGGCCTCGATCTCGTCCTCCGGGCGGACCCGGCGGGCCTTGCGGGCCGCCAGCCGGTCGGACGCCGACGGTCGGTTCGACTTCTCCTCCAGCCGCACGTCGGTGCCCCGGTTACCGGGTACGAAGTCGACACCGGCGTAGAGCGTCGGTTGCCAGTCGAACTCCCGTTCGCCGATGCGCACCAGGTCACCGGCCTGCGCGCCGGCCTTGGCGAGCTTCTCCTCGACGCCGAGGCGGGCCAGCCGGTCGGCCAGGTAACCCACCGCCTCGTCGTTGTCGAAGTTGGTCTGCTTGACCCAGCGCTCCGGCCGGCTGCCGCGCACCGTGTACGAGCCGTCCGGCTCGGCCTCGATGGTGAAGCCGGCGTCGTCGACCGCCTTCGGGCGGATCACGATCCGGGTCGGCTCGGCCGGCGGGGCGGCCCGACGGCCCTGCTCGACCAGCTCCGCCATCGCGTACGTCAGCTCGCGCAGGCCCTCGCGGGTGGCGGTGGAGACGTCGAAGACCCGCAGGCCACGGGCCTCCAGGTCGGGGCGGACGATGTCGGCGAGGTCCTTGCCGTCGGGCACGTCGACCTTGTTGAGCGCGACCAGCCGGGGCCGGTCGGCGAGCCCGCCGTACTGGGACAGCTCCGACTCGATGGCGTCGATGTCGGCGAGCGGGTCGCGGCCGGGCTCAAGCGTCGCGGTGTCGACCACGTGCACCAGCACGGCGCAGCGCTCGACGTGGCGGAGGAACTCCAGGCCCAGGCCCTTGCCGCTGGCCGCGCCCGGGATCAGGCCCGGTACGTCGGCGACGGTGAAGGTGTGGTTGTCCACCCGGACCACGCCCAGGTTCGGCACCAGCGTGGTGAACGGGTAGTCGGCGATCTTCGGCTTGGCCGCGGAGATCACCGAGATCAGCGACGACTTGCCGGCCGACGGGAAGCCGACCAGGCCCACGTCGGCGACGCTCTTGAGCTCCAGCACCACGTCCAGCCGGTCGCCGGGCTCACCCAGCTCGGCGAAGCCGGGCGCCTTGCGGCGGGCGTTCGCCAGCGAGGCGTTGCCGCGTCCGCCCCGGCCGCCCCGGGCCGCCTCGAACGTGGTGCCCACGCCGACCATGTCGGCCAGGACCTCGCCGTCGAGGCTCTGCACCACGGTGCCGTTGGGCACCTTGATGACCAGGTCGCGGCCGTTCGCGCCGTCCCGGTTCGAGCCGGCCCCGCCCTTGCCGTTCTCGGCCTTCAGGTGGGGCCGGAAGTGGAAGTCGAGCAGCGTGGTGACCTGCGCGTCGACCACCAGGGACACGCTGCCGCCGTGGCCGCCGTTGCCGCCGTCCGGCCCGCCGAACGGCTTGAACTTCTCCCGGTGGATCGAGACACAGCCGTGCCCGCCGTCGCCGGCCTGCATGTGCAGGACGACCCGGTCAACGAACGTCGTCACGACGCCAATCCTTCCAGCGGGGTCCGCCCCGCGCGTGAAAAGGCGAAGCGGGCCGGGACCAGAGGTCCGCGGCCCGCTTGGCCAGAAAACTACTGCTGCGGCACGATGCTGACGGTCTTGCGACCGCGCTTGGTGCCGAACTGAACCGAGCCGGCGGCCAGCGCGAACAGCGTGTCGTCGCCGCCACGGCCGACCAGGTCACCGGGGTGGAACTTGGTGCCACGCTGACGGATGAGGATCTCACCCGCGCTGACGACCTGACCACCGAAGCGCTTCACGCCGAGCCGCTGGGCCGCGGAGTCACGGCCGTTACGCGAGCTGGACGCACCCTTTTTGTGAGCCATTGGAGGACGACCTACTTCCCGCTGGAGATGCCGGTCACCTTGACCTGGGTCAGCGGCTGGCGGTGACCCTGGCGCTTGTGGTAGCCGGTCTTGTTCTTGAACTTGTGGATCCGGATCTTCGGGCCCTTGGTGTGCGCGGCGATCTCGCCGGACACCGCGACCTTGGCGAGCTTCGCCGCGTCGGTCACCAGGTCGTCACCGTCGACGAGGAGCACCGCGGTGAGCTTCACCGCGTCGCCGGGGGCACCGGCGAGCTTCTCGACCTCGATCACGTCGCCCTCGGCGACCTTGTACTGCTTGCCGCCGGTCTTGACGATCGCGTACATCGGAGGCGGACTCCCTGTCGTTGAGGCTGCTGGCGTCTGTTCCACCGCTGCCGGTTGTCACACCGTCGGCGGTCGTTCCCACGGCGTCTCGCCGGGAGCCGTGACACCGGCGGCGCGGGCACGCGGGAACTCGGCACACCAAAGTGCGCCGCAGGCAAGCCTACGCCATACCCGGCCCGCTCCCCAAACCGGGCTGCCGGTAGGCGGCTCTTCCGCGCGGCCCACCGGCACGACAGGGCCCCCGCGCCACACGCCAGGCGTGGATCGGGGGCCCTGTTCGCGCAGGTCAGTGCCCTACGGCCGGGTACGCCGCCGGGCGCCGCCACGGCGGGTCCGCCGGCGCGGGGCGCCGCTGTCGTCGTCGCTGTCGCCGTCACCGATCGCGTCCGGGTCGTCGGCGGCGGCCAGCCGGGCCGAGTCGCCCTCCTGGCTGTCCGCAACCGCCGGGGCGGCGGGCGTGTCCGTCTCGAACCGGGACAGGTCGTAGCCCTGGGTGTCGTAGTAGTCGTCGTCGGTCTCGACCACCTCGGCGACGGTCCGCTCCGGCGGCGCGACCGCAGCGGGCGGCTCGGTGGCGGCCTGCGGCTGCGCGGCCGGTTGCTCCGGTACGGCCTCCACGGCCGGCTTCTCCGCGGCGGCCTTGCGGCCCCGGCGTCGGCCGCTCTTCTCCTCGGCCGGCGCGGCGACCGCCGAGGCGACCGCCTTGACCTTCTCGCCCGCGCCGCCGCGCGGCTTCTCCGGCACCGGCTCGGTGTGAATGATCACGCCCCGGCCCTTGCAGCACTCGCAGGTCTCGCTGAACGCCTCCAGCAGGCCCGCGCCGATGCGCTTACGGGTCATCTGCACCAGGCCGAGCGAGGTGATCTCGGTGACCTGGTGCTTGGTGCGGTCCCGGCCCAGGCACTCGGTGAGCCGGCGCAGCACCAGCTCCCGGTTCGACTCCAGCACCATGTCGATGAAGTCG
Source organism: Micromonospora sp. HB375 (assembly GCF_017872985.1). Lineage (NCBI taxonomy): Bacteria > Bacillati > Actinomycetota > Actinomycetes > Micromonosporales > Micromonosporaceae > Micromonospora > Micromonospora sp. HB375. The sequence continues at coordinate 5,584,763 of NZ_JAGGJO010000001.1, forward strand.
ATCACCACGATGCCGCCGAGGTCGCGCAGCCGCAGCTGACGCACGATCTCCTCGGCCGCCTCCAGGTTGTTGCGGGTGACCGTCTCCTCCAGGTTGCCGCCGGAGCCGGTGTACTTGCCGGTGTTGACGTCGATGACGGTCATCGCCTCGGTGCGGTCGATCACCAGCGAGCCGCCGGAGGGGAGGAAGACCTTCCGGTCCAGCCCCTTGAGGATCTGCTCGTCGATCCGGTACTCGGCGAACACGTCCGCCACCCCGGCGTGCCGGCGCAGCCGCGCCACCAGGTCCGGCGAGACGTGCGACAGGTACGACTCGACCAGGTCGTACGCGGACTCGCCCTCGATGACCAGCTCGCGGAAGTCCTCGTTGAAGAGGTCCCGGACCACGCGGATGACCAGGTCCGGCTCCTCGTAGAGCAGCACCGGGGCGCCGCCCTCGGTCGCCTTGGCCTGGATGTCCTCCCACTGCGCCTGCAGCCGCTTGACGTCACGCGCCAGCTCGTCCTCGCTGGCGCCCTCGGCCGCGGTCCGGACGATCACCCCGGCGCCGTCCGGCACCAGCTTCTTCAGCGCGTCCCGCAGCCGCTTACGCTCGGTGTCGGGCAGCTTGCGGCTGATGCCGGAGGCGTTGCCGTTCGGCACGTAGACCAGGTGCCGGCCGGAGAGCGCGATGTGACTGGTCAGCCGCGCGCCCTTGTGCCCGATCGGGTCCTTGGTCACCTGCACGAGCACCGAGTCGCCGGAGCGCAGCGCCTGCTCGATCGAGCGCGCCCGGCCCTCCAGGCCGGTGGCGTCCCAGTTGACCTCGCCGGCGTACAGCACCGCGTTGCGCCCGCGCCCGATGTCGACGAAGGCGGCCTCCATGCTCGGCAGCACGTTCTGGACCTTGCCCAGGTAGACGTTGCCGGCCATGGTGGCGGACGAGTTGCGGGTCACGTAGTGCTCGACCAGCACGCCGTCCTCGAGCACGGCGATCTGGGTGCGGTCGCCGCGCTGGCGGACCACCATCACCCGGTCGACCGCCTCACGGCGGGCCAGGAACTCCGACTCGCTCAGGATCGGCGGCCGGGTACGCCGCTGCTCGCGGCCGTCCCGGCGGCGCTGCCGCTTGGCCTCCAGCCGGGTCGAGCCGGAGACGCCCTGCACCTCGTCGACCGGCTTGCGCGGCTCACGGATCTTGACGACGGTGGGCACGCCGTCCTCGGCGGCGGTGTCCGCCTCCCCCGCGCCGCGGCGGCGACGGCGGCGACGGCGGCGGGTCATCCCCTCGCCGTCGGGCTCCTCGTCCTCGGCGGACTCCTCGGTCTCGTCCTCGGCGGTCTCGGCCGCGGCGGGCTCCTCGACGTCCTCGTCGTCGGCCTCGTCGGCGCCACCCTTGCCCCGGCCCCGGCCCCGGCGACCCCGGCGACGACGCCGCCGGCCGGCGGCCGTCTCGTCGTCCTCGTCGATCTCGGCGGACTCCTCGGCCTCGGCGGCCGGCTCCTCCTCGACGACCTCCGGCTCGGCCTCGGCCGGCTCGACCTCCCGGCGGGCGCGACGGCGGCGCCGGCCGGTCTCGACCGCTTCCTCGATCGGCTCCTCCGCCGCCGGGTACGTGACCTGGACGGCGGGCGCCTCGTCGGGCTGCGGCGCCATGAACAGGACGGTCGGCGCGGAGAGCGCGGCACGACGCCGCCGGGTGGTGGGCGGCGTCGGCTCGGCCGGCTCCTCGTCCACGCGCGGCACGGCGGCGCCCGTCGACACGACGCCCGTCGCGTCCGCCGGGCCGCCGCTGCGGGCCAGGTCGACCTCGTGGGTACGCGCACCCGCGGCGCTCGCGTCCTCGACGGTCCCGGCCTCGGCGTCCTCGTCCTCGGCGTCCTCGCCGATGCCGGCGATCGCCTTGTCACCGGCGGTGGCCCCGCTCCCGCCGGTGGTGGCCACATCCCCGGTGGCGGTGGTCCGGTCGCCGGTGGCGGCCTTGTCGCCGGTGGCGGTGGCCGTGTCCCCGGAGGCGGCCTTGTCGGCGGTGGCGGCGCGGCGGCGGGTGCGGGACCGCCCGGCGGTACCCGTGCTCTCCGCGACGCCGGCCTGGCCCGGCGCGGTGGCCTCGGCACCGTCGATGTCGGCGCGGCCCTCGGCGATCAGGTCGCCCCCGGGCGCGGAGACCGGCCCGTCGATCACCCCGTCCGTGGCCGTCTGCCCGCCGGCGGCGGTCTCGTCCGGCGCGACGGTCTCGGCAGCCGGCGGCGTGGCCTTGCGACGACGGGTCCGGGTCACCTTGACCGGCGGCACGACCTCCTCCGAGGCGGCCTCCACACCTGCCGCGGCCACCGGTTCCTCGACCGCCTTCGCCGGGGTCGCCTTACGACGCCGCCGGGTGGTCTTGGGCGCGGTGTCCAGCTCTCCGGCGATCGGTGCGAGCACCTCGGCCTGCGGCGACTCGCCGCTGCCGGTCGCCGCGGTGGACGCCTCGACCGGCGCGTCGGTCTGCTCCGGCTGGTTCAGCGGGGCGGCCTTGCGACGGCTGGCCCGCTTACGGGCCGGCGGCTTGGTCTCGGCGACGCCCTCCAGGGCGGCGACGCCTTCAGCGGTGGCGCCTTCCGCACTGGCGACGCCCTGGGCGGTGCCGTCGTCGGCGCTGCCGGAGGCGGCACCCTGGGCGCTGGCGGAGGCCGCGCTCGCGGCGCTGCCGGAGGCGGTGGCGGCGTTGTCGGCGGGCGTCCCGGTCGGCTCTGCGCCGGTCCGTTCGCCGCCCTCGGGCTCGTTCTCGAGCATGGACGTTCTCCAGTTCTGGCTGCCCCGGGCGCGGGTGAGCGCTGCCACGCAGGGTTGCCGCAAAGGTGTTTCCGCCGGGCGCGCAAACGCGCGACCGCCGAAGTCTGCCTGCCAGAGCGTTGACCGACGGTCAGCGCTCTCCGATGGTTGCCCCGTCGCGATCCGCTTCCAACGGATCGACGATCTCGCCCTGCGCGGTCAGCGTGCCCTGCGCCAGCCGGATCACCTTCGGGGTGACCGGCGGCTCCAGGGCGGCCACCGCGCGGAGGCCGGACAGGACGTCATCGGGCCGAACGGACGGGGTGACCTGCCGCACGACCAGTTCGAGTATCGCACACGGTACGGCCGCCGCTTCGGAAGGCGTCTCAGACGGAGACACCACATCGATGGAAACCACTGCCGCACGGGCGTCGAACGTACGCCGCCCCTGCTTGGTCATCCGCTCGACCAGGACCTCCTCGGCGGCGGTGAAGGCCGCCACGGCCCCCGCCAGCACCTTCGGGTCGACCTCGGGCAGCTCGATCCGCCAGTACGACGCCTCGATCCGGTCGGCGAGGCTGCCGCCGGTGGCCTCCACCGCGTCGAGCACGTCGAGTCCGGGCGAGAGCGCGGCGTCGAGGGCCTCGCGCAGCCGCGCCGGGTCGACCGGCTCACGCAGCCCGATCTCCAGGTACTCCGCCTCGCTGGCCACACCTGTGGGCGCCGCCGAGGCGTACGAGATCTTGGGGTGTGGGGTGAAGCCCTGGGAGAAGGCGATCGGCACGCCGGCCCGGCGCAGCGCGCGCTCGAAGGCCCGGGCGAAGTCCCGGTGCGAGGTGAAACGCAGCGGTCCCCGCTTGGCGTACCGGATACGGACCCGCTGGACGACGGGGGCCTGGCCGCCCTCGGGTTGAGGCTTTCTGGCGATCGTGAGCTCCTCGGCTGTGCCTGCGTATCGGTCCCATCCTGGCGCAGCACCCACGGTGCCCCACACCCGGGGCCACCCCACCCACCCCAAACCGCCCCAAACCCCCGCCCGCCCCCGCCGTGATCAAGGAGTTCACGTCCAGCTCCCACGCCCCCGAGACCCCAAACCCCTTGATCACCCCACCCGGCCTGCCGGGTCGGGCCGACAAGGGCCGGCGATCATGAAGTTGGCGGCGGAATTGGAGATCGACGTCGCCGCCAACCTCATGATCGACGGGGTGGGCCGGAGGGCCGGGAGAGGTTGGGCGGGGTCAGGAGCGGTTGTCGTGGGGCGGGGTGGGCTGGGCCGGGGGTGGGTAGGCGCCGGGGCCGGGCTGGGGGTGGGTGCCCTTGGGCGGGTATCCGTCCGGCTGGGACGGGGCGCCAGGGTGCGGTGAGGTGCCCGGGCGGGCGTAGGCACCGGGCGACGAAGGGCCGCCGGGTGGGCCGTAGCCGGGCGGCGGGCCGTAGCCGGCGGGGTGGCCGGCCGGGACCGGCGGGCCCTGCTCGGTCATCCGGTCGAGCGCCTCGTCCGGGATGTCGGCGGCGCGCGCCAGCTCGCGCCGGTGCCGGCGGCGGTTCCAGATCAGGAACACCACGAGCGCCAACAGCACCACCAGCGCCACGGCGATGCCGATGCCGATCACCATGACCTGCTGGTCGGTGGGGCCGCCCCGGTCGCCGTAGTCGGTCACGTCGAAGTCTTCGTCCTCGGCCGCGGCCGGTGGCGCGGACGCGCTGGCCGGAGCGGCGCCGAGCAGCGGGTTTGCCGACACCGACGGCACGTCGGCGGTGAGCGCCGCCACCGGGTCGATCCGGCCGAAGCCGAACTGCGGGTCGCGGCCGGGCGGGCCGGCGTCCCGGGCGGTACGGATGATCCGGTTGATCACGTCGGGTGCGGAGAGCCGGGGGAACTTCGACCTGATCAGCGCCGCCACACCGGCGACGATGGCCGTGGAGTCGGACGTGCCGTCGCCCCAGCCGTACCCCCGGTCGGGTCCGATGTTGTAGACCTCGTCCCCCGGAGCGGCGACCACCGCCTCCGGGCCCTGGGCCGAGCCGGGCCAGAAGCCGCCGCCCCGGGTCGTGCCGGTCACCGCGATCACGCCGGGGATCTTCGCGGGTGAGGCGATGTCCGGGCCGAGCTTGCGGACGTTGCCGGCGGCGGCCACCACGACCACGTCGCGTTCCAGCGCGTACCGGATCGCCGCCTCTTCGCCCTCGTCGACGGCCCCGGCGTGCCCGTAGGACAGGTTGAGCACCTTCGCGCCGCCGTCCACCGCCATCCGGATGCCGGTCGCGGAGTTGCCCGCGTCGGCGCCCTTGTCGCCGGACGGCGTGCGGATGGGCAGGATCCGGGCGTCCGGCGCGACGCCGACCACCCCGGTGCCGTTCGCCGCGATGATCCCGGCCATGTGGGTGCCGTGGCCGTCCGGGTCGCGCCGGCCGTCGCCGGAGTCGAACGTGCTGCGCCCGGCCAGGAGCCGGCCGCGCAGGTCCGGGTGGTCGGCGTCGGCGCCGCTGTCGACCACTCCGACCACGACACCACGCCCGGTGGAGATCTGGTGTGCCCGGTCGATCCGCAGCTCGTCGAGGTACCACTGCTCGGCCCGGCGGGGAGCGCCGACGGCGGGCTGCGCGGCCCCCAGCACCATCAGCCCGGCCGCCAGCGCGGCCACCACCGGCCGGAACGCGCCGACGTGCACCGTCATCCGTCCGTCCTCATCGCAGGATGCCCGGGGACGCACCGTCACCGGCGCCCCACGGATCGTCGTCCTCAGTCAACCACGACGAGTGGTCGCCACCGCCGCCGCCATGCCCGGCGCCGCCGTGGCCGCCCATCATCCCGCCGCCCATCATGCCCGCGCCGGCCAGGCCACCACGCGCGCCCGCCGCGCCCGCGCCCGCGCCTCCCGGCCCCGCGCCCGCCGCCGCCCGCAGCGCGCCGGCCGCGCTGGTCAGCGGGGGCACCTTGCCGTTGCCGCCGCCGACCATACCGGGCAGCGCGCCCACGCCCATGCCACCGGCCGCGCCGAGGCCACCGCCGCCGATGCCGCCCGCCGAACCCAGCCCGGCACCACCGCCACCGCCACCGAAGCCGGCGCCGGTGCTCAGTCCGGCGCCGCCACCGCCGAAGGTGCTACCCGGACCGCCCGGGGTGATCGTGCCCGGCCCACCCGCGCCGGCCAGGCCGGTGCCGTAGTCGGGACTGCCGGAACCCGGGGCGCCGGCGCCGGGCAGGCCGGTGCCGGGCGGGGTGTACGAGCCGCCGCCGGGGCCGCCGCCACCGAACTCGGGCACGCCGGTGGTCGGCGGGGGCGTGAACGAGCCGCCACCGCCGACACCGCCACCGCCGCCGCCGATGCCGGTGCTGCCCAGCGAGGGCATCCCGCCGCCACCGCCGGCACCGCCGCCACCGCCGCCGGGCAGCCCACCACCGGGCACTCCGGACGGGGGTACGCGGGGATCCGCGCGGTAGCCGTCGTCGAGCCGGCCGTCGGGCTGGGGTACGACCAGCTTGGGACGCTCGGCCTCGACCGCGGCCGGCAGCGGCGACATCGCCTTGTTGGCCGCCTGCTGGTTGTCGCGGTACCAGTTGTCCAGGTGGGACTTGGTGTCCCACCAGCCGCCGCGCTTCTGGTCGTTGGCGTTGCCGTCGATCTTCATGGTGGCTTCGAGATCGTCGGCCTTGTCGCGGAACGCGCCGTCGGCGTAGAGCGCCTGGTTGGACTGGTAGTCGCTGCGCAGGGCGGCGAGGAAGCCGGACTGGCTCTCGCCGTCGCGCGCGTCGTCCAGCTCGGTGCCGCCGGGCAGGCTCCACTCGTTCCAGCCGAAGTTGTCCATCAGCGGGATCGGGATGCTCGCCACCGCCGTACGGATGTCGCCCTCGATCCGCGACAGCGCGCCACTGACGTTGCTCGCGTGCGTGATGAGCTCCTCGATCTCCTTGCCGATCTCGCCCAGGTGCTCGCGGTACGCGTCGCCGCCGCTGCCCTGCCAGCCGGCGAGCAGCCCGGGGAGACCGCCGGTGTGCGGGCGCTCCTGGCCGGGCGCGATCGGGCCGACGAACGAGCGGCCGACCAGCGAGTCACGTAGATGGCCGAGCGCGGTGGACAGGTTGCGCCAGCCCGCGCCCACCGAGCCCACGGTCTCCGGATCCGCCGAGAGCGTCACCTCACGGACGCAGCGCTCCCAGGTGCCTCCTGCCATGACCGTCTCCCCCTCAGGCCGTGTACGGGTAGGTGGGCTGCTGCCCGGCGTCCGGCGGCGGGGCCGCGGTCTCCAGCAGCCGCTCGATGTCCTTGCCGTTCGCGGCGTTGCGGGCCTCGGCGTCGCGGAACGCCTTGGCGATGTCCTGCGTGCCCTGCTTCAGGCCGGCCAGCTTCATGGAGATGGCCTTGAGGTGGGCCTCCATGCTGGCCGTGGACCTGGTCAGCGCCGCCCACTGCATCCGGGCGTCCTCGTACGCGCCGAACGGGGTGCCGTTGGGCACCGTCTGCGCGTTGCCGCTGTCGCCCTTCATCCGCTCCTTGATGCGTTCCATCTCGTAGCCGATGGTGTCGTCGACGTACTGCTTGAGGCGCTCGACGTACTCCGCCGCGGCGTCCAGGTCCTCGACGCTGACGTGCAGATCGCCGGTATCCGGCGGATTGATGCCCATGTCTGCTGTCCTCCCCGCTACCGGCCCTGGCCGGTCCATTACGGACGCAGCGTATCGAGGATGCACCAGTCGGGGCAGCCCCACCCCGCGCACGCGCGCGGTCGCCCGGAAGGACGACGGAGCGCGGGAACCCGGTCGGGTTCCCGCGCTCCGGTACGGTCCGCGCCTCAGCCCTGGGCGGCGGCGGGCAGCTTCAGTCCATTGACCGGGGTGAGCGGCAGCAGCTTGCGGCCGGTCGGGCCGATCTGGATCTCGGTGTCCATGGACGGGCACACGCCGCAGTCGAAGCAGGGCGTCCAGCGGCAGTCGTCCTGCTCGTACTCCGACAGCGAGTCCTGCCAGTCCTGCCAGAGCCAGTCCTTGTCCAGGCCGGAGTCGAGGTGGTCCCAGGGCAGGACCTCCAGTTCCTCGCGCTCGCGGGTGGTGTACCAGTCGAGGTCCACGCCGTACGCCGGCAGCACCTCGGCGGCGGCGTCCACCCAGCGCTGGTACGAGAAGTGCTCGCTCCAGCCGTCGAACCGGCCGCCGTTCTCCCAGACCTTGCGGATCACCGCGCCGACCCGGCGGTCGCCCCGGGACAGAAGGCCCTCGATCAGCGACGGCTCGCCGTCGTGGTAGCGGAAGCCGATCGCCCGGCCCAGCGACCGGTCGCTGTTGATCGCCTGCTTGAGCAGCTTGAGCCGGCCGTCGATGACCTCCGGCCGCTCCATCGAGGCCCACTGGAACGGGGTGTGCGGCTTGGGCACGAAACCGCCGATGGAGACCGTGCAGCGGATGTCCTTGGACCCGGTCGCGGCGCGGCCGGCCCGGATCACCTCGTGCGCCATGTCGGCGATCTCCAGGACGTCCTCGTCGGTCTCGGTGGGCAGGCCGCACATGAAGTAGAGCTTCACCTGCCGCCAGCCGTTGGAGTACGCGGTGACCACGGTGCGGATGAGGTCTTCCTTCGACACCATTTTGTTGATCACCTTGCGGATCCGCTCCGACCCGCCCTCCGGGGCGAACGTCAGACCGGTCCGCCGCCCGTTGCGGGACAGTTCCTGGGCCAGGTCGATGTTGAACGCGTCCACCCGGGTCGAGGGCAGTGACAGCGAGACGTTCGTGCCGGCGTACTGCTCGGCCAGGCCGGAGCACATGTCGCCGATCTCCGAGTGGTCGGCCGACGACAGCGACAGCAGGCCGACCTCGTGGAAGCCGGAGAACTCCAGCCCTTCCTTGACCATCTGGCCGACGGTGGTGATCGAGCGCTCCCGCACCGGACGGGTGATCATGCCGGCCTGGCAGAACCGGCAGCCCCGGGTGCAGCCCCGGAAGATCTCCACCGCGTACCGCTCGTGGACCGTCTCGGCGAGCGGGACCAGGGGCTTCTTCGGGTACGGCCAGGCGTCCAGGTCCATCGTCGTGCGCTTGTGCACCCGGAACGGCACGTCCGGGCGGTTCGGCACGACCCGCTGGATGCGGCCGTCGGGCAGGTAGTCGACGTCGTAGAAGCGCGGCACGTAGACGCTCTCGGTCCGGGCCAGCCGCAGCAGCAGCTCGTCCCGGCCGCCCGGGGAGCCCTCGGCCTTCCACTCCCGGACGATGGCGGTGATCTCCAGCACCGCCTCCTCGCCGTCGCCGAGCACCGCGGCGTCGACGAAGTCGGCGATCGGCTCCGGGTTGAACGCGGCGTGCCCGCCGGCCACGATCACCGGGTCGGCGTCGGTGCGGTCGGCCGCGAGCAGCGGGATGCCGGCCAGGTCGATCGCGGTGAGCAGGTTGGTGTAGCCCAGCTCGGTGGAGAACGAGACGCCGAACACGTCGAACTCACGCACCGGGCGGTGGGCGTCGACGGTGAACTGCGGCACGCCGTGGGCGCGCATCAGCTTCTCCAGGTCCGGCCAGACCGCGTACGTCCGCTCGGCCAGCACGTCGGGCAGCTCGTTGAGCACCTCGTACAGGATCTGCACGCCCTGGTTGGGCAGGCCCACCTCGTACGCGTCCGGATACATCAGCGCCCACCGGACGGTGGCGGCGTCCCAGTCCTTGACCACCGCGCCCAGCTCTCCACCCACGTACTGGATGGGCTTGGTCACCTGCGGCAGCAACGGCTCCAGCCGAGGCCAGACCGAGTTGGCGGCGGCGGGACGCGGGGTGGTGGACGGGGCACTCATGATGCCCAAGCGTACGCGGTGCCCCCGCCCCGCCGTCCCCGCCGCCACACCCGCGCCCGTGTCCGCCGCGTTGATCAAGGAGTTTGCGGGCTGTCCCGCGCTCCCACCGGACACGAACTCCTTGATCACCGGAGTGGGACCGGTGAGCGGGCGGGATTAGTCCTGGGTGGCGGGGCGGTACTAACCTCGCAACGGGCGCGAGAGGAGATAGCCGCGATGCCGCAGCCGCAGCCGGGGGCGGGCCGGCCGGCCGACGGGGCCGAGGAGCCGACCGTCATCGAGCCGGCCACCGCCGTCGACACCGAGGACGCCACCGGCGCCTCCGCTCCGGCGTCGCCGTCCGCCGCGCCGGGAGCCGCCGCACCCGAGGGCCGGCCGTCCACCACGCCGGACACCGCCGCGCCTTCGCACGACGCGGCCCCGCAGCCGGGGACCACCGAGGCCGAGACGCCCACGAACGAGGTCGACGCCACCGCGCCCGAGACGCCCACGGACAGGGTCGAGCCCACCGGAACCGAGAAGCCCACCGAGAAGGTCCAGCCCATCGAGACCGAGACGCCCACCGCCAAGGTCCAGCCCACCGGAACCGAGACACCCACCGACAAGGTCCAGTCCGCCGCGACCGAGACGGCCACGGACAGCGCTGAGGCCCTCTCCGCCGGCACCGAGACGCCCGCCGACAGCGCTGACGCCCCGGCAACCGACGCCGAAACACCCGCCGAGACCGCCGGAACACCGGCCGACAACACCGCGACAGCCGCCGGCGGGACCGACACCGTCCCGCAGGTGCCGGTCCCACGGGCCCGCGGGTCGGCCCCGGTGCCGGGCCGGACCACACCCGCCCCCACTCCCCGCACGGGCCGCCAGCCGGACCCGACCCGGATCGACGCGGCCCCGCAGCCGCCGGCGGCCACCACCACGCCGGACCCGACCCGGATCGACGCCGCGCCGCAGCCACCCTCGGCCACCACGCCGGACCCCACCCGGGTGGACAACGCCCCGAACCCGACTGGGAACGCACCGAACGCCACCCGCGTCGAGGCGCCCCGCTGGAGCGGCTCCGCCGCCGTCCCGCCACCGCCGCCGAGCCGGCCCCGCTGGGGCGCGTCCGCCGAGCCCACGCCGGTGCCGCCGCTGGACTCGCCCGAGCACGCCACGCCGGTCGACCCGTGGGAGGGGGTGGACACCACCGGCTGGGAGCTGCACGCGCCGGAGCTGCCGCCCCTGACGCCGACGCTGCCGTACACCGCGCCCTGGTCGACGCCGAACCCCCACCCGGCCCACCCGGCGCCGCCGCAGCCGCCCCACCCGCAGCCGCCCGCCGCGCGGCCGGTCTCCACGCCGCCGCACCACCCGGCACACCCCGCCGCACCGGCCGCCCGGCCGGTCTCACCGCCGCCGCATCACCCGGCCCGGCCGGTGTCGCCGCCGCACGCGCCGCAGTACCCCGCCGCGCCGGCCGCCCGTCCCCTGCCACCACCGGCGGCTCCCGCCCCGGCCAAGCCGGCGCGGCCGCCGAAGCAGCGCCGGGGCAAGGCCGGGCCGCCGGTCGCGCCGCCGCCGGGCTGGCAGCAGCCGCCGAAGCGGACCCGCCGACGGCGTCGCTGGCCCTGGGTGCTGCTGCTCAGCGTCGCGTGCTGCTGCGGCCTGCCGCTGTGGTGGTTCCAGCCGATCTCCAGCCAGTACCCGGCCCGCGCCAGCCTTCCGGACCAGATCGACTCGATGCGGCTGCGCCAGGACGAGCGCAGCCAGGCCGCCGCCGAGGAGCTGAAGAGCCGGGTACGCGAGTCGAACCTGCTCGCCGAGGACACGTTCGCCGGTATCTACACGACGAGCGACGGCAAGCGGGTGACGTTGTTCGGCAGCACCGGCCTGCGGTTCAGCCCGGAGTCGGACGCCAAGGCGGAGATCGACCGCCTCGCCGGGGAGTACGGCCTGAAGGAGTCGGTGAACGTGGAGACCGGCGTCCGGGGCCGGTACGCGCGCTGCGCGGTCGGCCGGGCGGACGGCGACTCGGTGGTGGTCTGCGCCTCGGCCGACCACGGCAGTCTGACCACAGGCGTGTTCACCCGGTTGTCCGTGGACGACAGCGGGCGGCTACTGAACGATCTGCGTCAGCGCGTGGTGGTGCCGAAGTCCTGACCGCTCAGGCGGTCTGCTCACCGGCGGCCTGGTCGGTGCGCTTCGGCGCGTAGCGCGGGACGTACTCCTGGCCGCTGAGCTTCTGGATCTCGGCCATCATCTCGTCGGTCATCGCGCGCAGCGACGTGCGGTCGTCGGGACGGCCGGTGAAGTCCAGCGGCTTGCCGAACTTGATGGTGATCTTGGCCCGGCCTGGTCGCGGGATCCGCGTACCGATCGGCTGGGCCTTGTCGGTGCCGGTCACGCCGACCGGGATGATCGGCACGCCGGCGGCGATGGCCAGCCGGACCGTGCCGGTACGCCCGCGGTAGAGCCGCCCGTCCGGCGAACGGGTGCCCTCCGGGTAGACGGCGACCAGGTCACCGGCCTTGAGCACCGGGATCGCCGCGTCGAACGCGGTGAGCGCGGCCCGCCCGCCGGCCCGCTCGACCGGGATCGCGCCCAGCCCGGTGAGCACGAACTTGGAGAAGCCGCCCTTGAGGCCGGTGCCCTTGAAGTACTCCGACTTGGCCCAGAACGCCAGGTGGCGGGGCACCACGGTGCCGAGCAGCAGCTCGTCGGCGACGGAGAGGTGGTTGCTGGCGAAGATCGCGCCGCCGGTCGCCGGGATGTGCTCCAAACCCTCCACGTGCGGACGGAAGGCCAACCGGAGCGCGGGCGCCACGGTGAGCTTGCCGATGGTGTAGAGCAGGGGCACGGGTCCTCCGGCGGTCGTACGTGAAACAGGCGCTGTCACGGTAGCCGACGCGGCCGTCCGTCACCGAGCGGGTGGCCCGCAGTCCACTCGCTGGGGCTGGGCCCTCCCCCACCACGGGGGCGGGGGAGGGCACCCGGTCCGGCTCAGACCTTCCGGACCGTCACTGCGACCCGCTCGCCGTCGCCGGCCTCGCCGGCGAAGCCGTCGAGACCCTCGGCGAAGTCGATGCTGTCGGCCAGCACCTCCCGGGCCACGAACTCGGTGTACGCGGCGACCGCCGCGCGTACGTCCTCGGAGGCGGAGACGGCCACCGTGATCCGGTCGGAGACGTCCAGGTCGGCGTCGCGGCGGGCCTGTTGCACGACCCGGACCACGTCCCGGGCCAGCCCTTCGGCGGCCAGCTCCGGCGTGACCTCGGTGTCCAGCACGACCACGCCCTCACCGCCTGGTAGCGGCGCGGAGTGCTCGGCGTCGGCGGCGACCAGGCGCAGCTCGTACTCGCCCTCGGCGAGCGTGACCCCGGCGGCGACCGGGGCGCCGTCGCGCAGCTCCCACTCCCCCGCCTTGACCGCCTTGATCACCTGCTGGACGGCCTTGCCGACGCGCGGGCCGAGCGCCCGCGGCACCACGGTGAGGACCTGCTGGCAGTACGCGGACACCTCGTCGCTGAGCACTACCTCCTTCACGTTGACCTCGTCGGCGACCAGGTCGGCGAAGGGCCGCAGCTGGGCCGCGACGGGCGAGGCCACTGTCAGCTTCGCCAGCGGCAGCCGTACCCGCAGGCCCTTGGCCTTGCGCAGGGACAGCGCCGCCGAGGCGACCGACCGCACGTTGTCCATCGCGGAGACCAGCTCGTGGTCGGCCGGGAACTCGTCCGCCCGCGGCCAGTCGGTCAGGTGCACCGACCGCTCGCCGGTCAGCCCGCGCCAGATCTCCTCGGCGGTCAGCGGCGCCAGCGGCGCGACCACCCGGCACAGCGTCTCCAGCACCGTCGAGAGCGTGTCGAACGCGTCAGCGTCGCCGGCCCAGAACCGGTCCCGGGACCGGCGCACGTACCAGTTGGTCAGCGCGTCCAGGTAGGACCGCACGGTGGCGCACGCGCCGGAGATGTCGTACGCGTCCATCTGCGCGCCGACGGTCGCCACCAGCTCGTTCGTCTTCGCCAGCACGTACCGGTCGAGCACGTGCGTGGAGTCGGTACGGCGACGCGCGGTGTAGCCGTCGGCGTTGGCGTAGAGCGAGAAGAAGTACCAGACGTTCCACAGCGGCAGCAGCACCTGGCGCACCGCGTCCCGGATCAGCGACTCGGTGACCGCCATGTCGCCGCCGCGCAGCACCGGCGAGGACATCAGCATCCACCGCATCGCGTCCGACCCGTAGGAGTCGAAGACGTGGTAGACGTCCGGGTAGTTGCGCAGGCTCTTGGACATCTTGCGGCCGTCCGAGCCGAGCAGGATGCCGTGGCTGATGCAGTTGCGGAACGCCGGCCTGTCGAACAGCGCGGTGGCCAGCACGTGCATGGTGTAGAACCAGCCGCGGGTCTGCCCGATGTACTCGACGATGAAGTCACCCGGGTAGTGGTGCTCGAACCACTCGCGGTTGGAGAACGGGTAGTGCACCTGGGCGAACGGCATCGAGCCGGACTCGAACCAGCAGTCCAGCACCTCCGGCACCCGGCGCATCATCGACTTGCCCGTCGGGTCGTCCGGGTTGGGACGGACCAGGTCGTCCACCGCCGGCCGGTGCAAGTCGGTCAGGCGTACGCCGAAGTCACGCTCGATGTCGGCCAGCGACCCGTACACGTCCACCCGCGGGTAGTTCGGGTCGTCGGAGCGCCACACCGGGATCGGCGAGCCCCAGAACCGGTTCCGGCTGATCGACCAGTCGCGGGCGTTGGCCAGCCACTTGCCGAACGAGCCGTCCTTGATGTGCCCGGGCGTCCAGTTGATCTGCTGGTTCAGCTCGACCATCCGGTCCTTGAACTTCGTCACCGCGACGAACCAGGACGACACCGCCTTGTAGACCAGCGGGGTGTCGCAGCGCCAGCAGTGCGGGTAGGAGTGGGTGTAGGTGTCCTGCCGCAGCACCACCCCCCGCTCCTTGAGTTCCCGGATCACCGGCTTGTTCACGTCGAAGACCTGCTCGCCCTGGTACGGCGGCACCAGCGCGGTGAACCGGGTGTGGTCGTCCACGGTCACGACGGTGGGGATGCCGGCGGCGTTGCAGACGTTCTGGTCGTCCTCACCGAACGCGGGGGCGAGGTGGACGATCCCGGTGCCGTCCTCGGTGGTGACGAAGTCCGCGGCGAGCACCTGGTAGGCGTTCTCCCCGGCCGGCTCGACCAGGAAGTCGAACAGCGGCGTGTAGCGACGCCCGACCAGGTCCCGGCCGTACACCGTGCCGACCTGCTCGTACCCCTCCAGCTCCTTGGCGTACGCGCCGAGGCGCGCGGCGCCGACGACGTAGCGCTCACCACTGCGCTCGCTGTCGGGGGAACCCCGGTGCTCCAGCACCGCGTACTCGATGTCGGGGCCGACGGCGAGCGCCAGGTTCGACGGCAGCGTCCACGGCGTGGTGGTCCACACGCCCAGCTTCACCGGCCCGCGCAGCGGCTCGGGGGCGGCGTCGTCGGCGGCCAGCTCGAACCACACCGTCAGCGTGGGGTCGTGCCGGTCCCGGTAGACGTCGTCCATCCGGGTCTCGGTGTTCGACAGCGGGGTCTCGCACCGCCAGCAGTACGCCAGCACCCGGAAGCCCTCGTAGACCAGGCCCTTGTCGTGCAGGGTCTTGAAGGCCCACATGACGCTTTCCATGTAGTCCAGGTCGAGCGTCTTGTAGTCGTTGGCGAAGTCGACCCAGCGGGCCTGCCGGGTGACGTACCGCTCCCAGTCGTGCGTGAACTCCAGCACGGAGGTGCGGCAGGCGTCGTTGAAGCGGGCCACGCCGAGGTCGAGGATCTCCGCCTTGGTGGTGATGCCGAGCTGCTTCTCGGCCACCACCTCGGCGGGCAGGCCGTGGCAGTCCCAGCCGAACCGGCGCTCGACGCGCCGGCCGCGCATGGTCTGGTAGCGCGGCACCACGTCCTTGACGTAGCCGGTGAACAGGTGGCCGTAGTGCGGCAGGCCGTTGGCGAACGGGGGGCCGTCGTAGAAGACGTACTCGTTCTCGCCGTCGCGGCCGGCGTCGCGGGCCTCGACGGACGCCTCGAAGGTCTTGTCGGCCGTCCAGTGCTCCAGGACCCGGCGCTCGACCGCGGGCAGGTCCGGGCTCGCCGGGACACCGGCGCCGGACGGGTCGTGCAACGGATAGGCCATCGCCTGTCGCTCCTCAGCAGCTCACTCGTCTGTGCTCTGCGAGGACGAGCCGGATCCGGTACGCCGTGACCGGCGTCCCGGGCGTGGCCCGCGGTACCACCCCGCTTGGCGGCCGAGGTGCGACCGCCCGCTCGTTGGCCGGCTGTGACGGGCCGTCCCGTCCGGTTCTACTGGGCCGGTCACCCGGCTGTTCCTCCGGAGGCTCACCGGTGATGGCCGGGTCGTCGCCTGTGCGTTCAAGCGTACTCGACCCCCTGCCCGCCGTGCCGCGCCGCCGGGTATTCCACTGCCCGGCGAGGTGTCAGCGGCGCCACGGGGCCGGGAGGGTGGTGGTCCAGAGCGAGGCGCCGGAGCGGTCCCGCAGGTGGACCGTCAGAGCCGCCGACGGGCCGTCGATCGTGACCTCGCCGAAGTGCTGGAAGCCCTCGGCCGGGGAGGTGTTGGCGCGCGGCGGGGCGTGCACGAACACCGCCTTCGGGCCGAACGTGCCGTCCAGCGCGTTCGGGCCGAATGCGCCCGCGTGCGCCGGGCCGGAGACGAACTCCCAGAACGGGCTGAAGTCCCGCACCGCCGCACGGGCCGGGTCGTAGTGGTGGGCGGCGGTGTAGTGCACGTCGGCGGTGAGGAACACCAGTCCGGTCACCCCGGCCCGGTGCGAGGCGCGCAGCACCTCGGCGAACTCCAGCTCCCGGCCGGCCGGCGCGCCGTGGTCGCCCTGCGCCACGCCCTCCTGGGCGTCTGCCCCGTCCGGCACCACCACGCCGATCGGCAGGTCGTTGGCGATCACCTTCCAGGTGGCCCGGGACGCGCGCAGCTCCCGGATCAGCCACTCCCGCTGCGCCCTGCCGAGCAGCCCCCGGTTGCGGTCGGCGTACGTGTTGCCGTCGTTCGGGTCCTTGTAGGTGCGCATGTCCAGCACGAACACGTCCAGCAGCGGCCCGTACGACAGCTTGCGGTACATCGGCCCGCCGGCCGGCACCGGCAGCCACTCGTGGAACGCCTGCCGGGCCCGGGCGGCGAGCACGTCCACCCGCTTCTCGCCGTACCGCTCGTCGGTCAGGATCTCCCCCGGGTACCAGTTGTTCACCACCTCGTGGTCGTCCCACTGGTTGATCTGCGGCACCTCGGCGGCGAACGCCCGCAGGTGCTCGTCGAGCAGGTTGTACGCGAACTGCCCCCGGTACTCGGCGAGCGTCTCGGCCACCTTGCTCTTCTCCGGCGTCACCAGGTTGCGCCAGGTGCGCCCGTCCGGCAACACCACGCTCTCGGTCAGCGGGCCGTCGGCGTACACGGTGTCGCCGCTGCACAGGAAGAAGTCCGGGCGGCGCTCCCGCATGGCCCGGAAGATCGCCAGCCCGTCGAAGTCGGGGCTGATCCCCCAGCCCTGCCCGACGATGTCGCCGGTCCACACGAACCGCACGTCACGCCGCTGCTGCCGCCCGGGGGCGGTGGCGAACGAGCCGGTCAGCGGCTCGCTGCACAGGCCGTGCCGGTCCAGGCTCTCCACCCGTACCCGGTAGTGCAGCCGCTGGCCCGCGGGCAGGCCGCGCAGGCGGACCTTGCCGGTGAGGTCGCCGGTGGGGTCGACCACCGGGCCGCGCACCAGGCGGGCGCCGCGCAGGTCCGGCCGGCGGCTCACCTCGACCAGCATCCGGCCGGGCCGGTCCGCGCGGGTCCAGACCAGCGCCGAGTCGGCGGTCACGTCGCCGCTCTGCACGCCGTGGGTGAGCAGCGGCCGGCCGCCGGGCCGCAGGCCGGGTGCGGCGGGCGCGCCGGGCGCGCCGAGCAGCGCGCCGCCGGCGACTCCGGCGCCGGCGACCAGGCCGGCGCGGAGCAGGGTACGTCGATCGATGTGCGTCATGGGTTCTCCCGGTCTCGGCAGTGTCGCCAGCCCGGTCTACCGGCCGCAGGTGGCCGGGAACTCCGGTCGAGGTGACCGGAACGTCAACGACTGTTGTCGGCCCGGCCATGACCACCGTCACACCGCAGGCGCGTCACGCCGCGCCCGCCGTGCCCCGTCCTCTGCGCGTACCCCAACCAACGAGGAGGCGGCGATGAGCCGGATGGACATGGCGGCGGTGGCGCCGGAGGCGTACCAGGCCGTGCTGGGCCTGGAGAAGTACGTCCGGACGAACGTGGACCACACCGTGCTGGAGCTGGTGAAGCTGCGGGCGTCGATGCTCAACGGCTGTGCGTTCTGCGTGGACATGCACAGCCGGGAGGCGCTGGGGGCCGGGGAGGACAGCCGCCGGCTGTTCGCGGTCGCGGCGTGGCGGGAGGCGCCGTTCTTCGACGAGCGGGAGCGGGCCGCGCTGGCCCTCACCGACGCGGTGACCCGGCTCGGCGAGCACGGCGTGCCGGACGACGTCTGGGACGGCGCGGCGAAGGTGTGGTCGGAGAAGGAACTGGCCGACCTGGTGGTGGCGATCGCCACCATCAACGTGTGGAACCGGGTCGCGGTGACCTGCCGGACGCAGCCGCCGGCGCAGGTCTGATCGCTGACACACGACGGCCCCGGTCCCGCCAGGAGCGGGCCGGGGCCGTCGGCGCGTCGATCAGGCCAGATCGGGGAACCAGAGCGCGATCTCGCGCTTGGCGCTGTCCGCCGAGTCGGAGGCGTGCACCAGGTTCTCCCGGTTCGACAGCGACAGGTCGCCCCGGATCGTGCCGGCGGCGGCCTTGCGGCCGTCGGTGCTGCCGATCATGGCGCGCACCACCTCGATCACCTGGTCGCCGGAGAGCACCAGCGCCACCAGCGGGCCGCTGGTCATGAACGTCTTCAGCGGCGGGTAGAAGGGCTTGTCGACGTGCTCGGCGTAGTGCTGGTCGGCGAAGTCGCCGTCCATGGTCCGGCTCACCATCGCGTCGATCCGCAGGCCCTTGCGCTCGAAACGGGACAGGATCTCGCCCACCAGACCGCGGCGCACCGCGTCGGGCTTGATCAGTACGAGCGTCCGCTCGTCCGGGCTGCTGCTGGACACGCTGGTTTCCTCCTGCGCACTCAAACGGGGTCGGCTGGGTACGGTCAGCGTAGCGACCCGGTCCCGGCGCCGGCGCGGCGGCTGCGTCTTCCCTGGCCCGCCGTGGCGGCCTAGCCTGGCCCTGGAACCCCTGGGAGGTCCACTGTGGCGAATGGCGGGAACCGCACGATCGCGCCGGTACGCAAACTGATCGGCACGGTGCTGGGCACCGTCGCCACCTTCGTGACGGTGTTCGGGCTGGGCATGACCAGCTGGGCCATCGTGGCGCTCGGCGTCGCGCTGCTGGTGCTGGCGATCGCGCTGGCCACGGTACGCGGCGGCGGTCGCACCTGGGTGATCGGGCTGGGGCACGTGCACAGCGCCTCCGAACCACCCACCCAGTACGCGTTCGGCCGCTGCGAGCTGCAACTGGTGATCGACGCGCCCGGATTGCCGCCCCGGTCCAAGAAGATCATCGAGCCTCGGGTGCCGGTCGCCAAGTGGCCCTCACTCGGCCAGGCGCTGCCGGTCCGGGTGGCGCTGGACGACCAGCGGCACGTGCGCGTCCTCTGGGACGAGGTGCCCACCCACGCGGAGACCGCCGCCGCGGTGGCCGACCTGCCGCCCGAGTAC
The DNA here is from genome assembly GCF_017872985.1 of Micromonospora sp. HB375. Lineage (NCBI taxonomy): Bacteria > Bacillati > Actinomycetota > Actinomycetes > Micromonosporales > Micromonosporaceae > Micromonospora > Micromonospora sp. HB375. The sequence goes on from NZ_JAGGJO010000001.1 coordinate 5,604,024, forward strand.
GACACCCCGGACCCGCTGGACGAGCCGCTGATCGCGCAGGAGGCGCCGCCGTGGGCCGGGCGCGCGCCCGAGGACGACTTCCGCGACGACTACCCGCCCGCGCCGGAGGAGTACCTGGACGACGTGCCGCCCCGGGCCGAGGAGCGCGAGCCGGTGGTGCTGCACCAGAGCCCCAGCGGCCGGATGGTGCTGGAGGGGCAGCTCGTCGAACCGGCAGCCGCCGGCCCGCTCCCCCGCCGCGCCCCGGCGCCCCGCGTCCCGGCCGAGGAGCCGATCGGCGCCCCGGCACCCGACAGCACGCGCGCCGAGGCGGCCGACACCGTTCCCGTCGAGACCGTGCCCGACCCGATCGACGTGCCGCTGGACGACCCGGCGGACGCGCCCCGGCGCTCCGACACCCCGCCCACGGCCGAGGAGCTGGACGAGGCCATCTTCGGCCCGTCCGCCTCGTCCGGCCCGGCGGACGCGGCCGAGCCGGACGGGCTGGGCAGCCCGATCAGCGGCGTCGGCATCACCCTGCTCGTCACCGACCTGGACCGGTCCCTCGACTTCTACCGCGAGCTGGGCTTCGACGAGCTGGACCGGGGCGAGGGCAACGCCGTGCTCGCCTCCGGGCCGACCCGGCTGGTGCTGCGCCGGGTCACCGGCGCCGCCCCGATCAGCCGCCGGCTGGTGCACGTCAACCTCGAGGTGGACGACATCCAGGGCGCGTACGAGCGGCTGCGCGAATCGGGCGTCCGGTTCACGTACGCGCCGCGCGTGGTCAACCGGGGCACCAAGCTGGAGGTGTGGGCGGCGGCCTTCCGTGACCCCGACGGTCACGGCGTCGCCCTGACCCAGTGGCGCACCCTCGCCGAGGTGTAAGGAAGGGCCCCTTCTTAACGCCTCAGGTAGAGGAAGGGGCCCTTCTTAACACAACACCGCGCGGCACCGCGCCGCGCGCGACGGCGCTCAGCCGAGGATGACCCGCCGCACGTGCAGCGCGTACGCCCACACCAGCGCGAACATCACCCCGAGCGCGAACAGCGACCAGTGCAGCAGCCCGGAGAGCAGCAGCAGACCCTGAAGCACCGTGCCGGCGTGCCACGCCCACGGTCGGCGCATCAGGCCGGCCAGCACCACGCAGGCGACCGCCAGCGCCACGATCGCGCCGATCGCCGCGCCGCTCAGGTCACCTCCGACCACCCGGATCGGCTGGATGGCCAGCAGCAGCACCAGCGCCTCCAGCGCCATCGTGCCGGCGCCCAGTCCACGTACCGCCTTGTCCGGGTTCCGGAGCCCGGACCGCCGCTCGCCGCCCGCCTGCTCCGGACCGGCCTGGTCCTCCGGCGTGTCGCCGGCCGCCGGTTCAGGGCCCGGGCCCTGCTGCGGGCCGGTCATCGCTTGAGCAGCCGGCGGGCGTCGGCCACTGTCACCACCGATCCGGTGACCAGCACGCCCACCCCCGCCAGCTCGCCCGGCACGTCCGCCTCGGCCTCCGCCACCGCCGCCTCGATCGCGTCGGGCATCTCCCGGGCCACCTGCACCCGCTCCGGCCCGAAGATCTCCCGCGCCAGCGCGGCCAGCTCGTCCACCGGCATCGCCCGGGGCGAGCTGTTCTCCGCCACCACGATCGAGTCGAGCACCGGTTCGAGCAGTTCCAGCAGGCTCGCCGCGTCCTTGTCGCCGAGCACCGCCAGCACGCCGACCAGCTTGCTGAACGCGAACTCCTCCTGCAGCGCGGCCACCGTGGCGGCCATGCCGTGCGGGTTGTGCGCGCCGTCGAGCAGCACCGTCGGCGCGGTCCGTACCCGCTCCAGCCGGCCCGGCGAGCTGGTCGCGGCGAAGCCCTCCCGGACCGCCTCGATGTCGAGCTGCCGCCGGGCCCCGGCGCCGAGGAACGCCTCCACCGCGGCCAGCGCCACCGCCGCGTTCTGCGCCTGGTGCGCGCCGTGCAGCGGGATGAAGATCTCCTCGTACACGCCGCCCAGGCCCTGGATGGTCAGCACCTGGCCGCCGACTGCGACCGCGCGCCGCAGCACGCCGAACTCGGCGCCCTCCCGGGCGACTGTGGCGTTGACCTCGGCGCAGCGTTCCAGGATCGGGCGGGCCGCCTCCTCCTCCTGCGCCGCCGCGATCACCGTGGCGCCGGGGTGGATGATGCCGGCCTTGTGCAGCGCGATGTCCTCGATCGTATCGCCGAGCCACTCGGTGTGGTCCAGCCCGATCGGGGTGATCACGGCGACGCCGGCCTGGATGACGTTCGTCGCGTCCTCCGCGCCGCCGAGCCCGACCTCCACCACGGCCACGTCGACCGGGGCGTCGGCGAACGTGGCGAACGCCAGCGCCGTGGTCATGTCGAAGTACGTCAGCGGCTCGGCGAACCGCTGGTCGACCAGCTCGGCCAGCGGCGCGATCTCCCGGTACGTGGACACGAACCGCTCCTCGCTCACCGCCTCGCCGTCCAGGCTGATCCGCTCCCGGACGGTCTCCAGGTGCGGGCTGGTGTAGCGGCCGGTGTGCAGCCCGAACGCCCGCAGCAGCGAGTCGATCATCCGGGCCGTCGAGGTCTTGCCGTTGGTGCCGGTCAGGTGAATCGACGGGTACGCCCGCTGCGGGCTGCCCAGCAGGTCGAGCAGGGTTTCGATCTTCTCCAGCTCGAAGTGCATCCGGGTGAAGCCGCGCGCGTTGAGCGCGGCCTCCACCTCGGCGAACGCGCTGCGGTCGGTGCGGTCGGTGCGGTCGCTCACGAGGGCAGCGCCTCCAGGGCGGCGTCGATCCGGACCAGGTCCGCTTCGGCCACCGCCAGCCGTTCGCGGATCTTCGCCACCACCGGCTCGGGCGCCTTGCCGACGAACGCCGGATTGTCCAGCTTCGCCCGCGCCTGGGTGGCCTCCTTCTCGGCCGCCGCCCGGTCCTTGGTGAGCCGGGCGCGCTCGGCGGCCACGTCGATCGAGCCGCGGGTGTCCAGCGCGACGCTGACCGCGCCGGGCATGGCCAGCGTGGCGCTGGCCTGGAAGTCGTCGCCGGGCGCGTCGAGCCGGGCCAGCGAGCGCACCAGCGGCTCGTGCGCCGCGATGCCCGCGCCGGTCAGGCCGTCGAGCCGCGCGGCGACCCGCTGGGTCGGCCGCAGCCCCTGGTCCGACCGGAACCGCCGGACCTCGGTCACCACCCGCTGGAGGGTGGCGACTTCGCCTTCCGCGGCGTCGTCGACGAGGGTACGGTCGGCGACCGGCCAGGACGCCGTCAGTACGGTCTCGCCGCCGCTGAGCGCGGACCACAGCTCGTCGGTGACGAACGGGATGACCGGGTGCAGCAGCCGCAGGAGCTGGTCCAGCACGTGCCCGAGCACCCGCCGGGTGGCGTCGGCAGCCGGCCCGCCCTCGGCCAGCACCGGCTTGCTCAGCTCCACGTACCAGTCGCAGACGTCGTCCCACGCGAAGTGGTAGAGCAGGTCGCAGACCTTCGCGAACTCGTACGCCTCGAACTGCTCGTCGACCTCGGCGGTGACGTGCGCCAGCCGGGACAGGATCCACCTGTCGACGGTGGAGAGCTCGGCGGCGTCCGGCAGCGGGCCGCCGGTGTGCGCGCCGTTGAGCAGCGCGAACCGGGTGGCGTTCCAGAGCTTGTTGCAGAAGTTGCGGGAGCCCTGGCACCACTCCTCGCTGACCGGCACGTCCTGACCGGGGTTCGCGCCCCGGGCAAGCGTGAACCGGGTGGCGTCGGCACCGAACCGGTCGATCCAGTCCAGCGGGTCCACCACGTTGCCGAACGACTTCGACATCTTCTTGCCGTGCTCGTCGCGGACCATGCCGTGCAGCGCCACCACGTCGAACGGCTGCACGCCGTCCATCGCGTACAGGCCGAACATCATCATCCGGGCGACCCAGAAGAACAGGATGTCGTAGCCGGTGACCAGCACGCTGGTCGGGTAGAACTTCGCCAGGTCCGGGGTGCGCTCGGGCCAGCCGAGCGTGGAGAACGGCCACAGGCCGCTGGAGAACCAGGTGTCCAGCACGTCCTCGTCCTGCCGCCAGCCCTCGCCGGACGGCGGTTCCTCGTCCGGGCCGACGCAGACGATCTCGCCGTCCGGGCCGTACCAGACGGGGATGCGGTGACCCCACCACAGCTGGCGGGAGATGCACCAGTCGTGCATGTTGTCGACCCAGGCGAAGTAGCGCTTGGCCAGCTCGGCCGGCTCGATCGCCACCCGGCCGTCGCGCACCGCGTCGCCGGCCGCCTTCGCGAGCGGCCCGGTGTTGACGAACCACTGCAGCGACAGCCGCGGCTCGACAGTCGTCTTGCAGCGCGAGCAGTGCCCCACCGCGTGCAGGTACGGCCGCTTCTCGGCCACGATCCGGCCCTGCTCGCGCAGCGCCGCGACGATCGCCGGGCGGGCCTCGTACCGGTCCAGGCCCTCGAACGGGCCGGGCGCGGTGATGATCCCGCGCTCGTCCATGATCGTCAGCGAGGGCAGGTCGTGCCGCTGGCCGATCTCGAAGTCGTTCGGGTCGTGCGCCGGGGTCACCTTGACCATGCCGGTGCCGAAGCTCGGGTCGACGTGCTCGTCGGCGACGATCGGGATCCGCCGGTCGGTGAGCGGAAGCTCCACCTCGGTGCCGATCAGGTGCCGGTACCGCTCGTCGTCCGGGTGCACCGCCACCGCGGTGTCACCGAGCATCGTCTCGGCACGGGTGGTGGCCACCACCACCTCGTCGCCGTAGCGGATCGAGACCAGCTCGCCCTCGTCGTCGGTGTGCTCCACCTCGATGTCGGACAGCGCGGTGAGGCAACGCGGGCACCAGTTGATGATCCGGTTGGCCCGGTAGATGAGCCCGTCGTCGAAGAGCTTCTTGAACATGGTCTGCACGGCCCGGGACAGGCCCTCGTCCATGGTGAAACGCTCGCGGTCCCAGTCGACGGCGTCGCCGAGCCGGCGCATCTGGCCCAGGATCGCGCCGCCGGACTCGGCCTTCCACTGCCAGACCCGCTCGACGAACTTCTCCCGGCCGAGGTCGTGGCGGGACAGCCCCTCACCGGCGAGCTGCCGCTCGACCAGGTTCTGGGTGGCGATGCCGGCGTGGTCCATGCCCGGCAGCCACAGCGCCTCGTACCCCTGCATCTTCTTACGCCGGGTGAGCGCGTCCATGAGCGTGTGCTCGAACGCGTGGCCCATGTGCAGCGAGCCGGTGACGTTGGGCGGCGGGATGACGATGGTGAACGGTGGCTTCTCGCTGTCCGCCGACGCCCGGAAGTGTCCGCCGGCTACCCACTGCTCGTACCGTCGCTGCTCTACCTCGCCGGGCTGGTACTGGCCGGCGAGGGTCGGGGCGTCGGGGCGTCGGGCATCCAGTCTCTCGGTCACCCTGAAAGTCTACGGAGCGCTTTCGAGGACCTGACGTGCGCCACCGGTGATTCGCGTACGGTGGCGGTCATGTCCGACGCGCATCTCACCGAGCGCCCGGTCGACGGGGGTTCCGATCCGGTCGAGCTGACCGAAGAGCCGATCGAGCTGAGCCGCCGCGACCCCGCGCAGGAGCCCGAACGCCGGCCCGTCTCCCGGCGCCGGAAGATCGTCCTCGCCGCCCTGCTGGCGGCCGGCCTGGCCGGCGCCGGCGTGCTCGGCCTCGGTGGATGGCGGGTGCTCCAGCAGAAGGACACCACTCTCGGCCAGCCCACCGAGGTCGCCGGGCTGGTACGCGACGACAGCGAGCGGGCCCGCAGCACCGCCGACTACCTGCGCGACGGGCTCGCCGCCGACATCGAGCTGGACCGCGGCTACGGTGCCGTCTACTCCGACCGCGGCGACGCCAAGCGCTCGGTGCTGCTGTTCGGCGGCACCACGCTGCTCTGGCAGCCCGAACGCGACCTGGACACCCTGTTCGGGCTGATGGCCGACGAGACCGGCCGGGTCGCGGGCCTGCGCGAGGTGGACGCCGGCCGTTTGGGTGGCGTGATGAAGTGCGGTACGACGAGCGGCGACGGCGGTGACTTCGCGGTCTGCGGGTGGGCCGACCACGGCAGCGTGGTGATGGGCATGTTCCCGGGCCGGACGGTCGACGCCGCCGCGGCCCTGTTCCGGGACATCCGAGAGTCCGTCCAGACGCGCTGACCGCGACCTCGGCGGGCACTCGTCCACGCCAGTGCGGCGAGGTGACCGCACCCGCCCCGCCACGTCGCCGTGGTGACGGGTGCCTGTCCCCTCCCTGGTGACCGCTCCCCGCAATGGCGGCCCGGTTCGCCAGATCGGGGAGGTGGCTGGATCCGGGGCAGTTCGTTGCCGCCATTACGGCGTAGTGGTGGGTGGTCCACCGTTCACGCGCGCGCCGGCATGAGGGCCGGTTTTCGGGGTGGACGCGTTTCAGGGCCACCCCCGTGAGGGGGTGGCCCTGAAATCGAATGTTTGTCCGGCGGTGTCCTACTCTCCCACACCCTCCCGAGTGCAGTACCATCGGCGCTGGAGGGCTTAGCTTCCGGGTTCGGAATGTGACCGGGCGTTTCCCCTCCGCCATGACCGCCGTAACTCTATGAACATGTCAACCAACCCTGCGGGTGATCGTTTGTTCAGAGTTGCACAGTGGACGCGTAGCAGCTTGGTAGTCAAGTCCTCGGCCTATTAGTACCGGTCAACTGAACCCGTTACCGGGCTTACATTTCCGGCCTATCAACCCAGTCGTCTAGCTGGGGGCCTTACCCCACAAAGTGGGTGGGATACCTCATCTTGAAGCGAGCTTCCCGCTTAGATGCTTTCAGCGGTTATCCCTTCCGAACGTAGCTAACCAGCCGTGCCCCTGGCGGGACAACTGGCACACCAGAGGTTCGTCCGTCCCGGTCCTCTCGTACTAGGGACAGCCCTTCTCAAGTATCCTACGCGCACGGCGGATAGGGACCGAACTGTCTCACGACGTTCTAAACCCAGCTCGCGTACCGCTTTAATGGGCGAACAGCCCAACCCTTGGGACCTGCTACAGCCCCAGGATGCGACGAGCCGACATCGAGGTGCCAAACCATCCCGTCGATATGGACTCTTGGGGAAGATCAGCCTGTTATCCCCGGGGTACCTTTTATCCGTTGAGCGACACCGCTTCCACATGCCAGTGCCGGATCACTAGTCCCGACTTTCGTCCCTGCTCGACCTGTCAGTCTCACAGTCAAGCTCCCTTGTGCACTTGCACTCAACACCTGATTGCCAACCAGGCTGAGGGAACCTTTGGGCGCCTCCGTTACCCTTTAGGAGGCAACCGCCCCAGTTAAACTACCCACCAGACACTGTCCCTGAACCGGATAACGGTCCGAAGTTAGATACCCAAATCAACCAGAGTGGTATTTCAAGATTGCCTCCACCCATACTGGCGTATAGGCTTCACCGGCTCCCACCTATCCTACACAAGCTAATTCAGATACCAATGTCAAGCTATAGTAAAGGTCCCGGGGTCTTTCCGTCCTGCCGCGCGTAACGAGCATCTTTACTCGTACTGCAATTTCGCCGGGCCTGTGGTTGAGACAGTGGGGAAGTCGTTACGCCATTCGTGCAGGTCGGAACTTACCCGACAAGGAATTTCGCTACCTTAGGATGGTTATAGTTACCACCGCCGTTTACTGGCGCTTAAGTTCTCCGCTTCGCCCTTGCGGGCTAACAGGTCCCCTTAACGTTCCAGCACCGGGCAGGCGTCAGTCCATATACATCGAATTACTTCTTCGCATGGACCTGTGTTTTTAGTAAACAGTCGCTTCCCCCTGCTCTCTGCGGCCATACAACGCTCCACCCGCGCGGGGCTTCACGTCTCCGGCCCCCCTTCTCCCTAAGTTACGGGGGCAATTTGCCGAGTTCCTTAACCACAGTTCGCCCGATCGCCTCGGTATTCTCTACCTGACCACCTGTGTCGGTTTGGGGTACGGGCCGCTAAGAACTCGCTAGAGGCTTTTCTCGGCAGCATAGGATCACTGACTTCACCTGAATCGGCTCGGCATCACGTCTCAGCCCCATGTGTCGCGGATTTGCCTACGACACGGCCTACACGCTTACCCCGGCACAACCACCGGCCGGGCTCAGCTACCTTCCTGCGTCACCCCATCGCTTGACTACTACCCGCCAGGTTCCCACGCTCCCCAACCTCAACCCGAAGGTCTTGGCCGGTTTGGGTGGTTAGCACAACGAGGTTCGTCAGGGTCGCTCTTTCGCGGGTACGGGAATATCAACCCGTTGTCCATCGACTACGCCTCTCGGCCTCGCCTTAGGTCCCGACTCACCCAGGGCGGATTAGCCTGGCCCTGGAACCCTTGGTCATCCGGCGGAAGGGTTTCTCACCCTTCTTTCGCTACTCATGCCTGCATTCTCACTCGTGCCGCGTCCACAACTGGGTCACCCCGCTGCTTCACCCCCGGCACGACGCTCCCCTACCCATCCACACACCTGCACCTGGCATCAAGGCCAGGCGAAGTTAAAATGTGAATGCCACAGCTTCGGCGGTGTGCTTGAGCCCCGCTACATTGTCGGC
>NZ_JAGGJO010000001.1:5617500-7092790 GCF_017872985.1 Micromonospora sp. HB375
GCGTTCGCTGCCGAGTCGAGCAGGCCGGCGGCCGCGGCCCAGCCGAGCACCCGCCGCCCGAGGCGCAGGCGAGTGCCGGTACGCGCGGCGAGCGCGAGGCCGAACGCGACGGAGCTGACGCGTACCGCCAGAACCGGCCACATGCCAGCGCTCTCGTCGGCCTGGCCGAGCAGCGCGAAGAAGACGCCGAAGAGCAGTCCCGCGGCGAGTGCCATGGCCAGGACGCGGCCGGAGACGCGGCGTGCGGCGCCGCGCTCCCCCAGGCTGACCAGCGCGATCGCGACCACGGCGAGCCCGGCGCCGCCCAGCGCCACCGCACCCGGGGAATCGGCGAGGACCAGGCCGGCGACGATCGGCACGATCGCCGCCGTGATCGCGGTGACCGGCGCGACGACGGCCATGACGCCGGTGGCCAGCGCGCGGTAGAGCAGCATGACGCCGCCCGCGCCCGCCACCCCGGCCAGCAGTCCCCAGCCCAGGTCGAGGGCGCTCGGGGTGCCGGGCACGACGAGTACGAGCACGACCAGCAGCGGAAGGCTGAGCATCTGCGACACGACGGTGACAGCGATGGGGTCGGCCCATCGGGACGCCTTGCCGCCGGAGAAGTCGGCCGTGCCGAAGGCGAGCGCCGAGACGGCGGCGAGGACAATGGGGAGCACCCCGCAGTCGTACCATAATAGTGACCGTGAAGGACAGTGTGATGACCGACGCAAGCGGACGGGTCGGCGCGGTGACCTCAGCGGTCGCCCGGCAGGTACATGAGTTGCGAGCCGCCCGCGGCTGGTCCTTCGAGGAACTGGCCGGCCGGTCCGGCGTCAGCAAGGGCATGCTCGTGCAGATCGAGGGTGCCCGCACCAACCCGAGCATCGGCACGCTCTGCCGGGTCGCCGACGCGTTCGGCGTCAGCATCGCCCGGCTGCTGGAGCCGGCCGAGGAGAGCACGGTACGGGTCAGCGCTGCCGATGACGCGCCGGTGCTGTGGCGCGGCCCGCACGGCGGCCTGGCGCGTCTGCTCAGTGGGCTCGGCGAGCCCGACCTGGTCGAGCTGTGGGACTGGCGGATGGAACCCGGAGAGACGTTGCGCTCCCCCGACCACGCCCACGGCACCCGGGAGATCCTGCACGTGCTCGACGGCGCCGCGACGGTCACCGTCGACGGCGTCGACCACGAGGTACGCGCCGGCGAGACGGTCGAGTTCCACGCCGACCGGGAGCACGGCTACCGGACGGCCGGCGACGAGCCGGTGCGCCTGATGATGGTGGTGGTCACCCCGTCGGGCGAGTGGGACCGGCGGACCCGTTCACGCGGACCGCGCCCGAGCTGACCCGGGCGCGGTCGCGACGGCGTCAGGCCGACTTCTCCTCGCGGTCCCGCCGGCGCCGGCCGGTGAACTCGCGGGGCACGATCGTCGGGTTGACGTTCTCCAGCACGACCTCGCGGGTGATCAGCACCCGGGCCGCGTCGGGGTTGCTCGGCACCTCGTACATCACGGAGAGGAGCACCTCTTCCATGATCGCCCGCAGGCCGCGGGCGCCGGTGCCGCGGAGCATGGCCTGATCGGCGATGGCCTCCAGCGCGGGCTGCTCGAACTCCAGCTCGACGCCGTCCAGCTCGAACAGGCGCTGGTACTGCCGGACCAGCGCGTTGCGCGGCTCGGTCAGGATCCGCACCAGCGCGGTGCGGTCGAGGCTGCGCACGTTGGTGATCACCGGAAGCCGGCCGATGAACTCGGGGATCAGCCCGAACTTCAGCATGTCCTCCGGCATGACCTGGCTGAAGATGTCGTCGGTCGACCGCTCGGACACCGACCGGAGCCGGGCGCCGAAGCCGGTGCCGCCGGAGCCGGTGCGGGCCTCGATGATCTGGTCGAGCCCGGCGAACGCGCCACCGCAGATGAACAGCACGTTGGTGGTGTCGATCTGGATGAACTCCTGGTGCGGGTGCTTGCGCCCGCCCTGCGGCGGCACGTTGGCGACAGTGCCTTCGAGCATCTTCAGCAGCGCCTGCTGCACGCCCTCGCCGGAGACGTCACGGGTGATCGAGGGGTTCTCCGACTTGCGGGCGATCTTGTCGACCTCGTCGATGTAGATGATGCCCGTCTCGGCGCGCTTGATGTCGTAGTCGGCGGCCTGGATCAGCTTCAGCAGGATGTTCTCGACGTCCTCGCCGACGTAGCCCGCCTCGGTGAGCGCTGTGGCGTCCGCGATGGCGAACGGGACGTTGAGCATCCGGGCGAGCGTCTGCGCCAGGTGGGTCTTGCCGCAGCCGGTCGGGCCGAGCAGCAGGATGTTGGACTTGGCCAGCTCCACGCCGTCGGTGCCGGACCCCGGGGCGCCGGCGGCCTCGGCCTGGATCCGCTTGTAGTGGTTGTAGACCGCGACGGCGAGCGCCTTCTTGGCCTGCTCCTGACCCACCACGTAGTTGTCGAGGAACTGGCAGATCTCCATCGGCTTGGGAAGCTCTTCCCACTTCACCTCGCCGGACTCGGCCAGCTCCTCTTCGATGATCTCGTTGCAGAGATCGATGCACTCGTCGCAGATGTAGACGCCAGGGCCCGCGATGAGCTTCTTGACCTGCTTCTGCGACTTGCCGCAGAACGAGCATTTCAGTAGGTCGCCGCCGTCACCGATCCGTGCCACCTACGTTCTCCCTGCACTCATCGGCCGGAACGCCGGCCCTGACCTGCGAGCGCCGGAGCGCCCGTCCGTCCTGTCGTTCCACCATGCTGTCGGCTCCACCGATCCGACCGGCGGAGCGGTACAGACCCGACGTTACCCGGTGGCCGGGTTTTCTCCGACCCCCAAAACCGGTGTGTCAGAGGTCGACCGGGAACGATACCCCGGCCGACCTCCGACCACACGTGGCTCAGCCCGCGGCGTGCGAAGCCAGCAGACCCTTCTTGCGGCTGGTCAGGATCGTGTCGACCAGCCCGTACTCCTTGGACTCCTCGGCCGTCATGATCTTGTCACGGTCGATGTCCTTGCGGACCTGCTCGATCGGGCGGTTGCAGTGCCGGGACAGCATGTCCTCCAGCTGCGTCCGCATCCGCAGGATCTCCCGCGCCTGGATCTCGATGTCCGAGCCCTGGCCGTAGCCGCCCTCGGTGGCCGGCTGGTGGATGATGATCCGGGAGTTGGGCAGCGCCATCCGCTTACCCGGGGTGCCCGCGGAGAGCAGCACCGCCGCCGCGCTCGCCGCCTGCCCGAGGCAGACGGTCTGGATGTCCGGGCGGACGTACTGCATGGTGTCGTAGATCGCCGTCATGGCGGTGAAGGAGCCACCGGGCGAGTTGATGTACATGATGATGTCGCGGTCCGGGTCGGTGCCCTCCAGCGTCAGCAGCTGGGCCATCACGTCGTTGGCCGACGCGTCGTCCACCTGCACGCCGAGGAAGATGATCCGGTCCTCGAAGAGCTTGTTGTACGGGTTGGACTCCTTCATCCCGTACGACGTGCGCTCGACGAACGACGGCAGGACGTAGCGGTTGTGCACGGCCGCGAACTGGGGCGGCAGGCTCAGGTCGGTCATCGTCAGCTCCTCGCTCAGCTCAGGGTCCCGGCGCCATCCGGAACCTGCGCGGCTCCGATGATCACCTTGTCGATGAAGCCGTAGTCCATGGCCTCCTGGGCGGTGAACCAACGGTCGCGGTCCGAGTCGGCCTCGATCTGCTCCTGGGACTGGCCGGTGTGGAACGCGACCCGCTCCTGGAACATCCGCTTGGTGTAGAGCATCTGCTCGGCCTGGATCGCGATGTCCGACGCGGTGCCGCCGAGGCCACCCGACGGCTGGTGCATCATGATCCGCGCGTGCGGCAGGGCGTAGCGCTTGCCCTTGGTGCCGGCGCAGAGCAGCAGCTGGCCCATCGAGGCCGCCATGCCCATCGCCACTGTCGAGACGTCGTTGTCGATGTACTGCATGGTGTCGTAGATCGCCATGCCGGAGTAGACCGAGCCACCCGGCGAGTTGATCCAGAGGAAGATGTCGCGGTCCGGGTCCTCCGCGGCGAGCAGCAGGAGCTGCGCGCAGATGCGGTTGGCCACCTGGTCGTTCACCTCGCTGCCCAGGAAGATGATCCGTTCCTTGAGCAACCGGTTGTAGACCGAGTCGTCGAGGTTGCCAATGGAGTCGCCACCGCGGGCCTCGTTCACCCGGAGCGACTTCTTGGGGATGTGCATGTCGGTCATGGCAGCCCTTCGCTCTCCGTACCGTCCTACCCGACACTAACCGCTCAGCCGGGAGGCGTACTCCCGGTCGGGGCACTGTTCGCTCTCAGCGCAGTCACCCGCACGGCGTACCCCGGAAAGGGTTTCGGCCGCCTCCCGGCGCACAGCGCGGGACGGCGGCCGACACCCCCGACGGTCAGTGCTGGTGGTCGTGCTCGGCCTCGTTCTGGGCCCGCAGCGCGTCGAGGGAGACCTCGTTGCCCGCCGAGTCCTTGATCTTGATCTTCTCCATCACCGCGGCGAGCGCCTTGCCCCGGCGGACGTCGCCGAAGACGGCCGCGGCGGCGCCGGAGCGGACCAGCTGGTCGTAGTACTGCTGCGGGGCCATGCCGGCGCGCTGCGCCCGGTGCACGATCTCGTGACCGAACTCGTCGTCGGAGACCTGCACGTCCTCGGCGTCGGCCAGCGTGTCCAGCAGGAGCTGGATCTTGACGCCGTCGGTCGCCGCCTCGGTCAGCTCGGCGTCGATCTGCTCCTCGGTCTTCTCCTCCGCCGCGAGGTACTCCTCCAGGGAGGCGCCGATGCGCTCGAGCTGGTCGACCATCGCGGCCTTGCGGCTCTCGACCTCCTCCTTGACGACGCCCTCGGGCGCCGGCACCTCGGCGGCGGCCACCATCTGCTCCAGGGCCTTGTCGCGGGCGGCGTAGATCTGCTCGACCTGCTTGCCCCGGGTGATCCGCTCCCGCAGGTCGCCGCGCAGCTCGTCGATGGTGTCGAACTCGCTGGCCATCTGCGCGAAGTCGTCGTTGAGCTCGGGGAGCTCCTTCTCCTTGACCGTGCGGACGGTCACCGCCACGTCGGCGTCGCGGCCGGCGTAGTCGCCACCGACGAGCTGCGTGGTGAAGGTGGTGCTGTCGCCGGCGGCCAGGCCGACCAGCGCCTCGTCCAGACCCGGCAGGAGCTGCTTGCTGCCCACCTCGTGCGAGATGTTGCTCGCCGAACCGCCCGGGACCTCCTCGCCGTCGACCGTGGCGTTCAGGTCGATCTGCACGAAGTCGCCCTCCTGGGCGGCCCGCTCGACGGTCTTCAGCGTGGCGAAGCGCTCGCGCAGGCTGTTGATCTGCTCGTCGATCTCGCTGTCGGCGATCTCGATCTCGTCGACGGTCACCTCGATGGTGGCCGGGTCCGGCAGGGTGATCTCCGGCCGGACGTCCACCTCGGCGGTGAAGTTGAGCGAGTCGCCGTCGTTGAACTCCGTGATGTCGACCTCGGGACGGCCCAGCGTCTTCAGGTCGTGCTCCCGGACCGCGGCGAGGATGTTCTGCGGGATGGCCTCCTGGATCGCCTCGTTGAGGACGGTCCCCCGGCCCACCCGCTGGTCGATCACCGCGCTGGGAACCTTGCCCCGGCGGAAGCCGGGAACCTGGACCTGCTGGCCGATCTCCCGGTACGCCTTCTTGAGGCTCGGCTCGAGCTCGACGAACGGCACCTCGATGGCGAGCCGCACGCGCGTCGGGCTCAGAGTCTCGACGGTGCTCTTCACAGGCGTACTCCTTGACGGATCTGGGTGTTGATTCTGGGGCGTGATTGCGCGCATCGAGTGTAGGCGAGCCGGCCGACGGCATCGGCAGGGCCCGGGCACCGCGCGGAAAAAACCGGCGGTTCCCGGGACGATCCGGTCGCGAACGACAGTCGGGGTGGCGGGATTTGAACCCACGGCCCCTCGCTCCCAAAGCGAGTGCGCTACCAAGCTGCGCCACACCCCGTGGCGACGAAGAGTGTATGCCGTCCGGTCCCCCGCGCGGGTGACCGGGGCGCGGCGCGGCGGTCGGCGGGCCGCCGCCGGGCCGCCGCCGCGCCGCCGCTGGGCCGCCAGTTCGGGGAAGTGGCTGGGTCCGAGGGCCCGGGAAGGCGCCACCTCGCCGAGGTGGTGTGGATCTTGACGGTCCGGGGCGAGCGCGGGGTATGCGCTTCGCGGCGCCAACCCGGATTGGGTACGCTGTCGGCGCGCCCTGCTGTAGTGGGGCGCTCGCGGGCGTAGCTCAATGGCAGAGCTTCAGTCTTCCAAACTGACGGTGCGGGTTCGATTCCCGTCGCCCGCTCCACCCACGAAGGCCCAGGCAGACCGCATGATTGCGGCACCTGGGCCTTTCGCTTCCGTGGGGCGGATCTTGCGACCATCCGCAGCCCCCGGTCGACAGCGACGGGTTTCGTTACCGCGTCCGGTCAGCATTCCTGCGCACCGATCTCCGGACACCGGGCAGAGCGTCATGACCGCTACGCGCAGGAGGCCGCTGGGCGTACTCGAAACTGTCAGCACTACCGAGCATCGGCGAGGAGCACTGGGTCCACCGGATGCGGCAGTCCGGGCTGGCGGACCTCATGCCGTCGCTGCGGGACACCGTCTGGGTCGGGCTGAGCGCCGTCGAGGTCGTCTCCGAGGGGCAGTGGAGGTGGTTCCCCGCGTGAGCACCCGCCCATGCCGCGATCAGCGCGCCGCGTACCCCAGGTCGGTCGCCGGCAGGCGGCGCCGCAGCCAGGTGACGACGAGTTCGTCGAAGCCCGGCGCCCGCTCGGCAGGGGTGTAGCGACCCTCCTTCACCTGCGCGGGTCCGTCGCCCGTGTAGACGCGGATGCTGTGGTCGGCGCCGGGGAAGACCACAGTCGTGTGGTCGGCGTGGCCCGCGTCGTCGAGGGCGCTGCTGATCGCGCGCACGCTCGCCTCCACCGGCACGAGCAGGTCGTCCGCGCCGAAGATCGCCAGCAGCGGGCAGCGCAGGGCCGCCAGTGCCGGGGCGGGGTCGTAGTCCGCGATGCCCGCGATGAACGCGATGGACTCGGGTGTCGTCCCGGCGAGCATCGGATACCAGGAAGCGCCGTGCCAGTGCGCCTGCGCGGCGTGCACGCGTGCCGGGTCGTCGCCCGACCGGACCCGCCGGATCTGGTCGCGTAGCAGGAGAAGCGCCTGCTGGATGTCCGTGTCGCTGAAGCCCTCCGCCGCGAGTTGGTGGCGGAGCCGGTACTCCTCCTGGACCCGTACGCTCACGCCCGGACCCGACACCGTCACCACCGCCGCGATCCCGTCGTCAGCGGCCGCCGCGAGGTGAGCCACCCAGCCGCCCTGGCTGCCGCCGATCAGCGCGACCGCGCCGGACAGCACGTCCGCGCGGCTCCGCACGGCCCGGACCGCTGCCACGGTCTCGTCGGCGCGGTCGGTCATGGTCTGACGGGTCCAGTCACCCGTTGACGCTCCGGAACCGGGCTTGTCGTAGGCGAGGCTCGCGAAGCCGGCTGCGGCCAGCCTCGTCTGCCACGACCCCTGGTCGCGGCCACCGGGACCGGAACCCTCGACGAAGACCACCGCCGGGTACGGCCCCGGCCAGGGCGGCCGGACGAAGTCGCCGACCAGCTCGTTCCCGTCGTCGAGGAACGAGAACTCCGCGGTCACCGGCTCGAACAACACCCCGCCGACCGTACGGGGTGCCTGCCACCCGCCCGCGTCCTCAGGCGACGGTGACGGGCCAGCCGTACGGCCGGCGGGTCTCCCGCCATCTCGTGCCCGTTCCGAACGCCTGGCTGTGAAGCAGCTCAGTCGCATCGACCTTGGTCAGCAGCGCCGGAGCGAGCCCCCGGTCAGATGGGCCACACCGGCTCGGCGAGCCGCCATCTCCACCCGATCGGCGCCGATGGCCTAGTAGTGGTCCTCGATCGGCCGGCGCGCCTCGTCGAACAGCGCCGGTCCGTCGTACCGCACCGGGCGCGGTGCCGGGGTGGCCGGCTTGACCTGCTCGAACTGCTCGGTGGACAGGGCGTACACGACCCGGCCGAGGCCTGATGCGTTGATCGCCACGGTGCACATCGGGCAGGGCTGGCAGCTGGTGTACATGGTGGTGGCGACCGCCGCGTCGGGGGCGAGCTGCCGGGCGGCCCAGCGGGCCAGCTTCAGCTCCGGGTGCGCGGTGACGTCCCGTTCGGAGACCACCGTGTTGTGGTCCTCGATCAGGACGGCACCGTCCGCGCCGACCAGCAGCGACGCGAACGGCCGCTCGCCGGACGCGCCGGCCCGGTCGGCGAGTTCCACGGCGCGGCGCAGGAACGCTTCGTCGTCGGGGGTCATCGGCTCTCCTGGTGGTCAGTCGGCGGCGATCTGCTCGACGGATCGGGCGGCGACGGCGCGCAGGACCGGGTCACCGCTGCGGGCGTACGCATCGCTCAGGGTGTCGATGAATTTGATCGCGTGCGCGTCCCCGGTGTCCAGCGCACGCGCCATGGCCTCGCCGAGTTCCGGCCCGGCGGCCGGTGGGAGGGCACGCGCCTCGACCGGGGCGTAGGCGGCGGTGACGGCGGCGGTCGCCGCCCAGGCGGCGGCCAGGCTCGGCCGCCAGAGCGCCGGCGGCAGGGCCGGCAGCGTCCGCAGCACGGCGTTCGGCGCGGTCGCCGCGTGTACGAGCATGACCGGGGCGGCGTACCCGTGGGTGCCGTGCCGGAGCACGGCGGCGTCAACGACCGCCGCGAGCCGGGTGGGCGCGTCGTCGGCCGCGTCGCCGGGCACCGCCGCCGCCACCGCCGGCCACCGGGTCAGGTCGGCCAGTTGCGCCAGGCGGGACCGGATGCCGAACCGCTGGTCGGGTACGCGGGGCACCGCGTCGAGCGCGGACCGCGCGTCTGTCACCGGGTACGGCCCGGCGCCTGGCGGCGCGAGCGGCTGCCAGCGGGCGGCCCAGTAGGCGAGCCCGTGGCCGAGTTCGGTGACCCGCGGTCCGGTCTCGGCGTCGAGCAGGGCGCGTACGGCGTGCCCGACCCGGATGACACCGTGCGTGGCCCCGGCGGCGATGCCCGGCAACAGTCGCGGCCACCACCGGGCCAGCACGTCGCGCCACGGCTCGCCGGCCAGCTCGCGGTCGAAGAGGTCGAGCCAGTCGCCGGTACGCACCGGGTCGCCGAGCGGGTCGCGCCACTCCGCGGGTGCGATACGCCGGATGCCGCGCGGGCGTTCCTCCAGCCGGTCGGCGTACGCGTCGATCCAGCGGTGCACCGCCCGCCCGTGGCCGTGGCGCACCAGCGCCTCCGCCGCCATCGGCACGTGGTTGGACAGCCACCCGTCGCGCTCGGGACCGGTGTGGCGTACGCGCTCGTACGCCTCGTCGAGTACGGAGTTCAGCACGTCGGCAAGCGTCCGACCTGAAGTCCGGTTGACGTCAAGCGGCGCGGAACCGGCGGGGATCGGACGACGTCGAAGCGGCCATGAGACTTCGTGCTCTGCTTGTCGTCGCCCTGGCAGCTCTCGGCCTCGTCGTCGTCATGTCACCCCCGAAACCCGCGTGGGCGTGCTCGTGCGTCGGGTCCACCACCGAACAGGACGCCAACGCCGACAGCACCGTCGTCGGCACCGTCTCGCAGGTGACCGACAGGGCGATCCGGCTCACCGTCGAGTCCGTCGAGAAGGGCGGCGCCCAGGTCGGGAACAGCCTCACGCTGCGCGTCTCGCCCGGCGAGGCCGCCTGCGGCTACGCCTTCCGCCTCGGCACCCGGTACCGGGTGAACTCGTATGGTGGCGCCACCGGCGTGTGCGCCGGAATCCGCGAGCTGTCGAGCCCGGCGGCGGCCACCACGCCGTCCGTCGCGACGGCTGAGCGGACGCGGGCCGCGGGACCGCCTGCCTGGTGGATCGTCGGCGGCGTGACGGTGGCGGCGCTCGCCGCCGCCGGGCTGGTGGTGGCGGCCAGGCGGCGGACCGGACGCGGACAGCCCTGACGGCCGGTCAGGACAGGCGGCGGCGGATCCGTGCCATGTCCTCCTCGGGCAGCGCGTCGGCCACCAGCAGCCGGGGCAGCAGCTCCGTCTCCAGCGTCGTGGCCCGGAACACCAGCGCCACCGTCACGTCGTGGCCGGGCCGGTGCACGACCTCGACCGGGTCTCCGGTCCCGACGCTGCCCGGCGTGATCACCCGCAGGTACGCCCCGGGCCGTACCTCCTCGGTGAACCGCTTGATCCAGCCGCGTTCGCCCAGCCACCCCTGGAACGTCCCGCAGGGGATGCGCGGGCAGGTGACCTCCAGCACCAGGTCCGGGCCGATCCGCCACCGCTCGCCGATCAGCGCGCCGTTGACGTCCAGCCCGCTGGTGGTCAGGTTCTCGCCGAAGCTGCCGTCGGCGAGCGGGCGGCCCAGCTCGGCCTCCCAGTGGTCGAGGTCCTCCCGCGCGTACGCGTAGACCGCCTGGTCGGTGCCGCCGTGGTGGGCCACGTCGTAGACCCGGTCGCCGGCCAGCCCGACATCGCCGGTGCCCTTCGGTCCGGGGGCGGTGACGGCGACCCGGCCGTCCACGGGCCGCTTGTCGATGCCGGTGGCCCCGATGCCCTTCCACGGGTTCGGTTGCGGTCGGCCCACGTTTACGGAGATCACCCTCATGACGGCGACGGTATGCGGCGCAGGGCCGGACGGGCCAGTCCATTCCCCCGGGCCGGGTGAACGGCGAGGCGGCGTGGCCTGCGTACGATGCGGGCCGGACATCCTCGTCGGGTGGTGGAGGTAGCCGCGGATGGCAGGCCAGCAGGACGGTTTCGCCCTCGGCGTGGACCTCGGCACCTCGAACACCGTGGCGGTGCTGCGCTGGCCGGACGGGCGGACCCGGCCGGTGCTCGTCGACGGCCATCCGATCCTGCCGTCCGGCGTGTACGCCGACGCGGACGGTCACCTGCACGTCGGGCGGGACGCGCAGCGCCTGGCGCAGGCCGACCCGGCCGGCTACGAGCCGAACCCGAAGCGCCGGGTCGACGAGGAGACCGTCGAGCTGGGTGGGCGGGCGTACCGGCCGGCGGAGCTGCTGGCCGCGACGCTGCGCGCGGTCGCGGACGCGGCGGTGGCGGCGGTCGGGATGCTGCCCCCGGCGGTGGTCACCCACCCGGCGGCCTGGACGCCGGCCCGCCGTCAGGTGCTGCACGACGCGCTGGAACTCGCCGGCTGGCCGGCTGCGGCCGAGCACACGCTGGCCGGGCCGATCGCGCCCGGCACCCGCCTGCTGCGCGAGCCGGTGGCCGCGGCGCGCTACTTCACGCAGGTGCTGCGCCGGCCGGTGCCGGTGGGCGGTTCGGTGGCGGTGTTCGACTTCGGCGGCGGCACGCTCGACGTGGCGGTGCTGCGCAACGAGGGCGCCGACCCGTGGGGCGACTCCGGCTTCCAGCTGGTCGCCACCGGCGGCATTCCCGACCTCGGCGGCCTGGACCTGGACGCGGCCCTGCTCGGGCGGCTCGGCGAGCTGGTCGGCCCGGCCCACCCGCGTGAGTGGGCCCGGCTGACCGAGGCGACGACGACCGCCGAGCGGAGGGACCGCCAGCAGCTCTGGGACAACGTGCGCGGCGCGAAGGAGATGCTGTCCCGGGCCATGGTGGCGCCGGTGGCCGTACCGGGGGTGGAGGCGGCGGTGCCGCTGCCCCGGGAGGACTTCGAACGCCTCGCCGCGCCGCTGCTGGCCCGGGCGGTGACGGAGACCCGGGAGGTGACCGCCGCCGCCGGGCTGCGACCGGAGCAGCTCAGCGGCCTGTTCCTGGTCGGCGGGTCGACCCGGGTGCCGCTGGTGGCCCGGCTGCTGCACGCCGAGCTGGGCATCGCGCCGACGGTGCTGGAGCAGCCGGAGATGCCGGTCGCCGAGGGCGCGCTCACCGACCTGCCGCTGCCCCGCCGGTCCGGGCGCCCGGCCGCGCCGGTCCAGCTGGCGTCCGCCCAGCCCGCGCCCACGCAGCCCGAACCGACAGGGCCCGCGCCGGGCGGGACCGACGCCGGCACGGCGAGCGCCGCCACGGTCCCCGCCGGTGCGACCGGGACGAACCCGACCGCGCCGCTCGGCGGTACGGACGCGGCCTCCGCCGGACCGCACGGCACGCTGGTCGCCGACGGGCCCGTCCCGCAGACCCCCGCCACCAGGTACGACGGCACGCTGCTCGCCGGAGGTCCGGTCCCGCACCCGAGGTACGACCGCACTCCGGGCGTCCCCGGTTTCGTGCCGCCGGGGGCAGCGCCCGCCGCGCACCACGCCGGACCCGGCGTACCCGGGATGCCGCCGCCCGGCGGTGGATGGCCGCCGGCGGGGCCCGGTCCCGGCGTACCCGGGGCGCCTTTCTCCCCCGCTCCGGGCGGTGTCCGGCCCGGCGGCGGCCGGCCCCGGCGCGGCCGGTGGATCGCGCTCGGCGCGGGTCTCGTGGTCGTCGCCGTGGCGGCGTCGGTGCTGCTCTGGGTGTTCCGGGACCGGCACCCGGCGCTGGACTTCCACACCGCCGAGCTGGTGAGGACGGTAGCCGCCGGTGACACGCGGCCGGACCAGATGTTCACCGCGACGCTCGGGGAGCGCGCCTACCTGGCCCGTTCGCTGCCCGACGACCACCTCCACGTGACGGCCGTCGAGGCGGCCACCGGCAGGACGGTCTGGGAGAAGCGGACCGACGCGGCCACGCAGCGGTGGGCGGGGATCCGGGCGCTGCCCGACGGGCTGCTCGTCCTCGGCGACGCCACCGGCAGCGGCACTCCGCGCGTGCTCGCGGTGCTCGACGGCGATTCCGGCGAGCAGCGCTGGCAGACGGACGTGGGCCGCGACGACGCGCTGTTCTTCGGGGCCGACACGCTGGTCCGGGTGGACCGGGCCGGCGAGCGCCTGGTCGGGCTGCGGTTGGACGACGGCCGGCAGCGGTGGGAGCGGCGCAACCCGCGCACCGAGTACGGCGACGCCCGTACGAAGGTGCTGCCGGTCGGCACCGGCGCGGCGCTGGACGGGCCCGGTGACGCCGAGGGCTCGCCGCTCGCCCCGTGGGCGGGGAAGGCGGACCGGCTGGTGCAGGTCGGCGCGGACCGCTCGGTCCGGGTCCTGGACCTGCGCAGCGGAAAGATCCTCAAGGACCGGGGCAACGTGGCCGGCCTCGACGACCCGATGGCCGCCCGCGACGACCGGCTGTACGTGGCGGAGGACGACCGTGGCCTGCGGCTGCTCTCCTACGACCTGGGCAGCCTCGGCACGCCCGGCGTGCTGTACGAGGCGCCGGAGCAGGGCGGCCGGGTGAAGGACCTGGTCACCTGCGGGGAACGTCGCGTGTGTCTGCTGGAGACGCCCGCCGGCGGCGCCGACGGCACCCGGGTGGTGGCGGCGACCGAGGGTGAGGGCAACCGGCAGTGGGCGGCGCCGGGCGCCGAGTCGCTGGTGCCGGTCGGTGAGCACGTGCTGGCCGTGCAGGGCTCGCCGGACGCGGTGACGCTGTTCGCGCCGGACGGCACGGCGAAGGTGCTGCGGGACCGGGACGGGTTCGCGGTCCGGCTGGACGCCGGCAACCTGCTGATCTTCTCCGAGGCGCCGAGCGCGTACGAGGACGACCGGGTCCTCGCCGGCACGGCGGTGGACGGCAAGCCGGTCGAGATGGGGCAGCTCAAGCAGATCCGCAGCGAGTCCTGCTCGTGGAACACCGAGATGCTTGTTTGCGGCGCGGAGAAGGAGTTCCGGTTGTACCGGTTCGCCGGCTGACCGGAAGTGAGCTTGACAGCGATCGATGCCTCGGCTGGTGTGAACGGCAGAGAGATCGACGTTCGTCAGGAGGCCCCGTGTTCGTCCGACGACGGTGGACCGCGCTCGCCACCACCAGCATCCTGATCGCCGCTGTCCTGTCCCATCCCGGCCCCGGCGCCGCCGCGCCGGCCGCCCCCGCGCTCACCCTCGCCCCCACCGAGACCGCGCTGGTCCGCGTGCAGCTCGCCGACCGGGCGCAGCTCGACCGCCTGGTCGCCGGCGGCGCGGACCTGGCCAACCGTCCCCGCTCGCGGGACGGCAAGCTGATCGCCGACCTGGTCCTCACCGGCCGGCAGCTCGCCGACCTCACCCGGCAGGGCGCGACCGCCCTGCAGGTCGTACAGCGGGCCGACGACGGCACCCGGCGGATCGCCGAGAGCCGCCGCGCCGCCCAGGAGCGCACCCGCACCGGGCTGCGCGCGAGCGGCGCCGCCGCTGTCGACACGCTCCAGTTCCTCCAGGCGTACTGGTGGACCACCGGCGGGCGGACGTTCGTCCAGGCGCAGGTCGCCACCACCGCCAGCGACGACCCCGACGTGGAGATCACCGTCACCTGGCGTACCGCCGACGGCGCCACCGGCTCGTTCCCGCTGTACCGCTTCGAGGACTCGGGCGAATACCAGTACCACTACGCGCTGCCGCAGCCGGCGCCCGGCCGGCCCGTGCAGTTCACCGCCACGTCCAGCCTGGGCGGGACGAGCCGGCCGGTCACGCCGTCGCTCTGGCCGAACGCCTCCCCGCCGCCGCAGCCGGCCGGCTACCAGAAGGACTTCATCGACGCGTACCTGACGCCGGTCGACATCAAGGCGCGCATCGCCCGGCTCGGCCGCCAGTACCGCGACCTGGTCGACGTGATCGACCTGCCGAACAAGACGCAGGGCTACCGCCGCAACGCCGCCGCCTACCTGGGTGACCCGGCGGCCGCCGCCGTGGTGGTGGAGTCGGTCCGCTTCGGCGACCAGGGCATGAACGGCGTGCAGGTACGCACCGTCGACCCGGGCCGGCCGAGCCGGCCGCTGAGCATGCGCTACCGGGACCGGGTGCTCACGATTTCGCTGGCCACCGACCGGGCGGGCAAGGTGACGAGCACCACCGACGACGTCGCCGCCCTGATCAACGCGCCGCGCGGCGCCCGCTTCCGGGCCACTGTGGAGGAGGGCTCGGCCGGGCTGCCGATGCCGGTCACCGGGCCGGTACGCCTCGACGACGGGTTGCAGGGCACCGAGGTGCCGGCCCGGCCGTGGACGGTGCAGGCACTGCGCATCGGCAAGCACCGTGACGGCTCCCGGATCGGCGTGCTGGCGTACTCGCAGGAGCACGCCCGCGAGTGGGCCACCCCGCTCGTCACGCTGGAGTTCGCCGAGCGGCTGCTGGCCAACGCCCGCACCGACGCGGCGACCCGCAAGCTGCTGGAGCAGGTGGACGTGTTCGTCATCCCGACGGTGAACCCGGACGGCGCGAACTACTCGTTCCACGACTACAACTTCCAGCGCAAGAACCTGGTCAACCACTGCGCCGGTGAAGCGCGGGACCCGAAGTACCGGAACATGTGGGGCGTCGACGTCAACCGGAACTACACGGTCGGATCCCTGTTCGACGGGTACGTGGGCGCGAGCACGAACTGCCTGGCCGGCAACTACGCGGGCACGGCGGAGCTGTCCGAGCCGGAGAGCCGCAACGTGATCGACCTGGCCAAGGCGCACCCGAACATCAAGTTCGCGATGAACGTGCACTCGTACGGCGGCTACTTCATGTGGCCGCCCGGGGCGTACAAGGCCGACGGGCGGGTGACGCTGCCGCGCCCGTCGATCGACGAGTCGACGCTGTTCCTGGCCAGCGCCCGGCGCATCGTCGGGGCCATCGCGGCCGAGCGCGGCACCGTCACCTGGCCGTCGCAGACCGGCCCGGTCGCCGACGTGCTCTACTCGGCGGCCGGCAACTCGGCCGACCAGCTCTACTACGAGCTGGGCATCTTCGCCTGGGACTTCGAGGTCGGCAACGACAGGTGGAACGAGGCCACCGGCCAGTGGGAGGGCGTCGGTTTCCAGCCGCCGTTCGACGAGGCGCACGGCGAGGCGCAGGAGTACGCCGGCGGCCTGGTGGAGCTGGTCCGCGTCGCCCGCGACTACGCGGCGAGCAACCCGGTCCGGCGCTGAGGGCAGGCGGTCCCCGGCCGGTGGAGCCCGGCCGGGGACCGCGTCAGCCCTGCCCGTCCCGGTCCGCGGCGCCGAGGTCGCGGAAGACGGTGAGCGCGCCCGCGTCGTCGATGGTCGCCGGGACCGGCTCGTCGCGCCCCTCGACCAGGCCCCGCATGGTGCGCCGCAGGATCTTCCCGGAACGGGTCTTGGGCAGCGCCGGCACCACTGTCACCCGGCGGAACGCGGCCACCGGGCCGATCCGCTGCCGGACCAGCGCGACCAGTTCGGCGGCGAGCGCGTCCGAGTCCACGTCGGCGCCGGCCTTGAGCACCACGTACCCGCTGGGCACCTGCCCCTTCAGCGCGTCGGCCACGCCGATCACCGCGCACTCGGCCACCGCCGGGTGCGTCGCCAGGACCTCCTCCATCGCGCCGGTGGACAGGCGATGCCCGGCCACGTTTATGACGTCGTCGGTGCGGCCCATCACGTACAGGTAGCCGTCCTCGTCGAACCGGCCGCCGTCGCCGGTCAGGTAGTGGCCGGGAAACGTCGACAGGTAGGAGCGGACGAACCGCTCGTCGTCACCCCAGAGCGTGGGCAGGCAGCCGGGCGGCAGCGGCAGCCGGATCACGATCGAGCCGTCCGTGCCGGGCGGCACGTCCCGGCCCGCGCCGTCGACCACGCGCACGTCGTAGCCGGGCACCGGCACCGTCGGCGACCCCGGCTTGATCGGCAGCGGCTCCAGGCCGCGCGGGTTGGCCGCCACCGGCCAGCCGGTCTCCGTCTGCCACCAGTTGTCGACCACGGGTACGCCGAGCCGCTGCCCCGCCCAGGCCCAGGTGTCCGGGTCCAGCCGCTCACCGGCGAGGAAGAGGGTACGCAGCGCGCTCAGGTCGTACCGGTCGATGTGCGCGCCGTCCGGGTCCTGGCGGCGGATCGCCCGGATCGCGGTGGGCGCGGTGAACAGGGCCGCCACCCGGTGCTCGGCGGCGACCCGCCAGAACGCCCCGGCGTCGGGGGTGCCGACCGGCTTGCCCTCGTAGAGCACGGTGGTCGCGCCGGTGAGCAGCGGCGCGTACACGATGTAGGAGTGGCCGACCACCCAGCCCACGTCGGAGGCGGCCCAGAAGACCTCGCCCGGCTCGATGCCGTAGACGTTGCGCATCGACCAGCGCAACGCCACCGCGTGCCCGCCGTTGTCCCGCACCACGCCCTTGGGCCGGCCGGTGGTGCCGGAGGTGTAGAGGACGTAGAGCGGGTCCGTGGCGGCCACCGGCTCGCACGACGCCGGTTCCGCGTCCGCCATCACCTCGGCCCAGGTCAGGTCGCGGCCCGGCACCAGCGGCGCCGGTTCCTGCGGGCGCTGCACCACCACGCACCGCTCCGGCGCGTGCCCGGCCTCGTCCAGCGCGGCGGCCAGGATCGGGTGGTACGGCACCACCCGGTCGGCCTCGATGCCGCAGGAGGTCGCCACCACCACCTTCGGCCGCGCGTCGTCGATCCGGACGGCCAGCTCGTGCGCGGCGAAGCCGCCGAATACCACCGAGTGCACCGCGCCGATCCGGGCGCAGGCCAGCATGGCGATCACCGCCTCCGGGACCATCGCCAGGTAGAGCAGCACCCGGTCGCCCCGGCCGACGCCGAGCCGGCGCAGCGCACCGGCGAACCGGGCGGTCTCGGCGAGCAGTTCGGCGTAGGTGAGCGTGCGGACCGTGCCGGTCACCGGGCTGTCGTGGATCAACGCGGGCTGGTCGCCACGCCCGGCGGCGACGTGCCGGTCCAGCGCGTTGTGACAGGTGTTCAGCACCCCGTCGGGGAACCAGCGGTACAGCGGCGCCGCCTCCTCGTCGAGGATGTGCTCCGGCGGGATGACCCAGTCGATGTCGGCCGACGCGTCCCGCCAGAAACCGGCCGGGTCGGCGATGCTCCGCTCGTACGCTGATCGATACGCGCCCATGCCGTCATGCTGCGCCGCGGCGCACCGCCGGCACGACGGCCGGACGGGTCCGGTGCGCCGGAAGCACGGCCCGGCTCGCTGAACGGCCGCTCACGGCGGTGGGCGGTGGCCGCTCAGCCCAACGGGCGACGGATGAAGCCCGTGGGGCGGGGTAACCCAGCACGGTCCTGGTGGAGAGACGACCGGTGTCGCGGCGTACCGCGGCCGGGCACGCGGGCGGGCGGCGCGAATGCCGCCCGCCCGCGCATCCCGGGGCAAACCGAGTTTGATCGACGACGGCTGTCGACTAGCGTGCGCAGGCGTGAAAACCAATCGGATCTTGCCGATCCTCCTGACCTGTGCCGTGCTGGGGCTCGCCGCGTGCGGCGACGAGAAGCCCTCGACCACGGCCGGGCCGGCGGCCACCTCGGCCTCCGCCACCCCCTCGTCGGCTGCCCCCTCGCCGTCGGCGGCCGCCGCCGTGAGCGACAAGGAACTCTGCACCGCCGCAGAGAAGATCAACAAGGACATGCGGGCGAAGCTCATGACCGCCGTGCAGTCGGGCGGCGACCTGACGAAGCAGACCGGCGCGATCCTGACCGAGCTCGGTGACCGGGTGACCCAGCTCGCCGGGACCGCCGGCGACGGCAAGGCGGCCACCGCCCTGAAGGAGTTCGCCGCGGAGGCCGCCAAGGCGGGCTCAGCCGCCGACCCGGGCACCGCCGCCGACAACCCCGCCATGGAGAAGGCCAGCAAGGACATCAACGCCGCCTGCAAGACGGCCGGCGCACCGACCACCTTCTGACGCCGACGCCCCTGTCGTCCGTCCGGCGCGCGCCGGACGGACGACAGTCACCTAGACGCCGGTCACCCAGTTCCAGGCGGAGACCACCCACTCGGTCTGCTGCAGGTACGCCACCCCCACGCCGACCAGGAACAACGCGGTGACCAGGTGAGCACCCTTGGCGCTGCGGCGCACCCGGCCGAACTGCCGTTCCAGGATCAGCCGGCCCAGCAGCCGGGCCAGCGCGAACAGGCCGACCGCAGTGAGCAGGCTGAGCACGAACGTGAGCAGCGGCGCCATCAGGTTGCCCCGCCCGGAGATCGCCCAGATGCCCCAGCAGACGAACGCGAACAGGGCCCCGGCGGCGCTCAGCTCCCCGCCCTTGCGGGCCTGGGCGAGATGCCAGCTCATCGGCCGGCGCGGCGCCGGCTCACCGGCCCAGTCGCCGTGCTGCTCGACGGTGGGGAACTGCTCGGTGCGGGGCGTACGCCGCGTGCGCGGCTGACCGACCGCCGCCACCCCGCGCTGGAACGCGTCCCGCTGCGGGGGCACCACCCCCGGCTGGGGCGGCACCTCCACGGTGCGCTCGGCCCACGGCTGTGTCTGGTCCGCCATCCTCGTCCTCCCCCTCGGCCGATCCCGGCCTCGCTTCCGAGGGTAGCCAGCCCGCAAATAGGGTGCCGACCCCCATCGCGGTGCGATACACACGTGCCGTGACTGACGTGCTGGTATCCCGAGCTGAGGACTTCGACGACATCGCGGCGCTGCTGGCGCTGGCCTTCCACGGCGATCTGGACCCCGACGTGCAGGCGCTCGAACGCCCGATCTTCGAGCCGGACCGGTCGTTACTGGTCCGCGACGGCGGGACGGTCGTGGCAAACGCCGCCGCGTTCAGCCGCGAACTGGCCGTACCCGGCGCGAACGTGCCGGCCGCGCACGTGACGATGGTCGCTGTCGCGCCGACGCACCGGCGGCGCGGCCTGCTCACCGCGCTGATGCACCGCCAGCTGCGGGACGTCCGCGACGCCGGCCGGGAACCGATCGCGGTGCTCTGGGCCAGCGAGGGCCGCATCTATCCCCGCTTCGGCTACGGGTCGGCGGCACCGCGGTACATGCTGTCCGTGGACACCACGGGGCTGCGCCTGCCCGCCCCGGCGCCCGCCGAGGGCAGGCTGCGTCTGGACCGTCCGGAGGCGCGCCGGGACGAGCTGGCCCGGCTGTACGAGCAGGCGCGCGCCGACCGCCCCGGCTGGTCCCGCCGCGACGAGCGCTGGTGGTCGTACCTGCTGGCGGACCTGAAGGCGCACCGGGGCGGCGCCACCGAACGCCGGGTGCTGCTGCACGAGGGCCCCGGCGGGGTCGACGGATATGCGCTCTACCGGACGAAGGACAGCTCGACGGCCACCGGCCCGCAGGCCGAGACGCAGGTCGGCGAGGTGGTGGCGCTGACGCCGGAGGCGTACACGGCGCTGTGGCGCCTGCTGCTCTCGGTCGACCTGACCCGGCGGCTGTCGTTCCCGATCGCGGCCCTGGACGAGCCGCTGCTGCGGCTGGTGGACGAACCCCGCCAGCTCTCCCCGCACCTCGCCGACGCGCTCTGGGTGCGGGTGGTGGACGTGCCGGCCGCGCTCGCCGCCCGGCGCTACGCCGCTGACGTGGACGTGGTGATCGAGGTCACCGACGAGCTGCTGAAGGAGAACACCGGCCGCTGGCGGCTGGTCGGCGGCCCGGACGGGGCGGAGTGCACGCCCACCACCGCACCGGCCGGGCTGGCGTGTGACGTACGCGCGCTCGGTGAGCTGTACCTCGGCGGCGCGAACCCGTACGCGCTGGCCGCCGCCGGCCGTGTCCGGGAGCTGCTCCCGGACACGCTGACCGCGCTGACGCCCGCCTTCACCTGGTACCGCGCCCCCTCCCCCATGGAGGTCTTCTGACCGCCCGCCCCGCCCGTTTTCCCCGTCGATCATGAAGTTGGCGGCGTGAACCGTCCGGTTCGTCCCGGCCAACTTCATGATCGCGCGGGCGCGGGCGCGACCCCGGGCGCGGGTGGGTCGGGGGCGGTACGGTCGGGGGATGGGTGAGGCGGAGCGACGGCGACGACGGCTACGGCATCACGGCGAGGCCGGCGCCCCGGCCGACAGCGCCGACGGCACCACGGCCAGCACCGCCCCCGTACACGACGACGTGACGCCCCGGGCCCCGCGCGGCGGCCGGCCGGGCGAGCCGGAGCCCCGCGGACGCCGCGCCGCCCCGACCGCCGAGGAGGGCGAGCGCGGGCTGCGCGGGCTGGTCGGCTCCGGCTCGTCGCAGGTGAGCGTCACCGCCGCGCTGCGGGCACGGGACGCCGCCCGCCCCACCGACGACGATCTCGCCGCGGCGGAGGAGCGGGTGGTGCTGATCCGGCGCAACTGGGTGCCCCGCGAGGAGCTGCCCCGCAACGGGCGGTGAGCCCGGCGGCGTCCGGTCAGGCGGGCAGCTCGGGCAGCTTGCGGCTCTGCTCGTAGGCGGCCACCTGCTCGATGCGCCGGCTGTGCCGGGGGTTGCCGGAGAACGGCGTGGTCAGGAACGCCTCGACCAGCGCGGTCGCCTCGTCCAGCGTGTGCTGCCGGGCGCCGATCGCGACGACGTTGGCGTCGTTGTGCTCGCGGGCCAGCTGGGCGGTCTCCACGTTCCAGGCCAGCGCCGCCCGGACGCCGGCGACCTTGTTCGCGGCGATCTGCTCGCCGTTGCCGGAGCCGCCGATGACCACGCCGAGGCTGCCCGGGTCACCGACCACCCGGTCGCCGGTGTGCAGGCAGAACGCCGGGTAGTCGTCGTCCGGGTCGAAGGCGTGCGGACCCACGTCCACCACCTCGTAGCCCTGCTTGGCCAGGTGGTTGGCGAGGTGCACCTTCAACTCGAAACCGGCGTGGTCGGATCCCAGGTAGACGCGCATACCGCGCAGTCTGACAGGCCCGCCTCCGGGCCGGCGAACCGGCGGCGACCCGGAGGCGGTACGTCACACGGTCAGTGCGGCAGCTCGGCCACGACCAGGCCGGCCCGCGCCTTCGGGGTGAACCAGGTGCTCTTGCGGGGCATCTTCTCCCGGGCCAGGTTCACCGCGACGAAGTCGTCCACGGTCACCGGCGCGACGAGCACCGCCAGCTCGGCCCGGCCGGCGTCGACCTCACCGACGAGCCAGCTCGCCGGATAGTCGCCGCCCACGTACGTGATCCGCTTGTCGCCCGGGTCGAGGCCCAGCGCGTCGCGCAGCAGCAGGCGCTCGACGAGCGCGTGGTCGAGGTTCTCCAGCCGGCCCGCGCCGACGTGCGGCAGCGTCACCGCGTACCCCCGGCCGCCGAGGTAGAGGCGCACGACGCCGCCGGTGGCCGGCACGTCGACCGGCCCGTCCACCGGGGTGATCTCCGCGCCCGCCGCGCGCAGCCGGTCGAGCAGCTCCTCCGGCGTGGTGGTCAGCTCGCTGACCAGCCGGTTGTAGGGCTGGATCGCGACCGACGCGGGCGTGGTGACCACCGCCAGGAAGCGCGGGAACCCGCCGGTCTGCGCGGCCAGGCTGCGGTGGTTGCCGTCCGCGACCACCAGCTCCCCGCCGCCGGCGAGCGCGGTCAGCTCGTCCTGCGTGGCACCCGGGCCGAGCAGCCAGATCGCGTGCGTGCGACCGGACTGGTCGACGTCCGTCGCGGCGGGCGCGCCGGCCGCGTCGGTCGCCGCCGCGAGCGCGGCGTGCAGCTCGTCGCCCTTGCCGGTCTGGAGCAGCAGTACGGGCGACAGCAGGTGACCGAGCGCCTCGGCCAGCGCGACGCGCTCGCGCACCTTGGCGATGAACACGTCCTCGTTGCGGATCACCAGGCCTGGCTCGTCGGCGCGGGTGGAGATCTGGTCGGTGTCGACCATGGCCCACAGCCCGTACGCGCTCTCCTCGCCCGGCGCGCTGATCCGGTAGAGCACCACCACCTGCTCGGCCGGCGTGTAGCTGCCGTCCGCCTTCGCCTCGGCCAGGCGCGCCACCGCGTCCGGCAGCGCGTCGAGGAAGGACTTCCCGAGGCTGCCCGGCGCCCGGTGGGGCATCTCGATGCCCAGCGCGCTGTGCGGATTCGCCTCGACGATGGAGGTGATCTCCGCGTCGTCGGCGAACTCGTCGTAGTTCTGCGCGCCGGTGCCGCCAGTGGTGATCCAGGCCCGGTTGATCGGATGCACGACCGTCATGTCCGCTGACGCTACCCGGGCCCCGATCGCCCCCGCCGCCGGACTCACCCCCTTACCACCAGGTGAAAGGAAGGGCCCCCTGTTAACGCCTCCGGTAGAGGAAGGGCCCCTTCTTAACACCGGGAGGGCGGCTCAGGCGGTGGGGTTACGGTGCCGGCCCGGAACCGGACGGCGAGCCGGGGCGGCGGGGCGGGAGCCGGCGTTGAGGCGTACCGTCGTCGCGCCCGCGGCGGCGCCGGTACGAGACGGCGCCCGCCCGGGCCGGACGGTCTCGGCCGGCGGCGTCATCCGCGACGTGGCCACCACCCGGGCCACGCCGACCACGATCGGCGGGGCCAGCAGGTCGGCCACCTCGGCCGGGCCGGCCGGCCAGTCGCTCTCGGTCACCGACCAGTACGTCGCACCGGAGTCCTCGGTCGCCGGCTGCGGCGCGTCGTCGGACATGCGGCGGTGCTTAGCCATGGGAACGCCTCCAGGAGCTGCCGTGGTGCGGCCCCGCGTGGGCCGTCGGCTGGGACATCCGGTGAAACGAGCCCCGCACCGGCCCGGTGACGGGCGGGTGCGGGGCTCGGGGCGCGCTGCGGGTGTTAACAAGGGGCCCTTCCGCTGCCGGAGGCGTTAAGAAGGGGCCCTTCCTTACCCCTCAGTCGAAGATGGGGCCCTGCTCGCGGGTGCGCTTGAGCTCGTAGAACCCGGGGGTGGCGGAGACCAGCAGCACACCGTCCCAGAGCCGGCCGGCCGCCTCGCCCTTGGGCGCCGGGGTGATCACCGGGCCGAAGAAGGCGACCTGCCCGCCGTCCGGGCCCGGCGCGTGGATCACGGGCGTGCCCACCTCGGTGCCGACCGGCCGCATGCCCGCCTCGTGGCTGGCCCGCAGCGCGTCGTCGTACTGGGTGGACTCGGCGGCGTCGGCGAGCGCCGGGTCCAGACCGACGTCGGTGAGCGCGCCGACCAGCATGTCGCGGCCCAGTTCCTCCTTGCCGAGGTGGATCCGGGTGCCCATCGCGGTGTAGAGCTTCGCCAGCGTCTCGGCGCCGTGCGCCTGCTCGACGGCGATGCACACCCGCACCGGACCCCAGCCCTTGACCATCAGGTCCTGGTACTCCTCCGGCAGGTCCCGGCCCTCGTTGAGCACGGACAGGCTCATCACATGGAACCGGATGTCCACGTCCCGGACCTGCTCGACCTCGAGCAGCCAGCGGGAGGTGATCCAGGCCCACGGGCACAGCGGGTCGAACCACATGTCCGCGGTGACACGTTCGGTCACGGTGTCATCCCTTCACGACAATGTCGCGCCGGGGATCCGGCGCGGTCACTCCCGATCCTCCACCCACGGCCGTATCGACCGGTACCGGAATGAGAGCGTGACCTCGACCACCGGGAGCGGTCCGTGCATGGAAGACTCGGTTCTCAGCGGGCCGTCACGAGCGGGCCGGGAAAGACCGGTGCCGCGGGGCGCGGCGAGACGAGTGGGATGGAGACGAACAGTGCCGGGAGTGCGCAACCTGACCCAGGTCGAGGCGACCGAGCGGGCCCGCCTGCTCGAGGTGACCGGGTACGACATCAGCCTTGACCTGTCGACCGCGGTGCAGCCCACCGGTCGCACGTTCCGCTCGGTGACCGAGGTCCGGTTCCGCTGCGCCGAGCCGGGGGCCACCACCTTCATCGAGGCGGCCGCCGAGTCGGTGCGTTCCGCCACGCTCAACGGCGAGCCGGTCGACCTGTCCGGCTGGTCCGCCGAGAAGGGCCTCACGCTGACCGGCCTGGCCGCCGAGAACGTGCTCGTGGTCGACGCCGACTTCGGCTACTCGAACAGCGGGCAGGGCCTGCACCGCACCGTCGACCCGGTGGACGGCGAGACCTACCTGTACAGCCAGTTCGAGACCGCCGACGCGCAGAAGGTCTACGCCTGCTTCGACCAGCCCGACCTGAAGAGCGTCTACACCTGGCACGCCACGGTGCCGGACCACTGGCGGGTCGTGTCGAACATGCCGGTGGCCCGCGAGGAGGCGGCCGGTGAGGGGCTGAAGACCGTGCACTTCGCGCTCTCGGAGCGGATGAGCACCTACATCACCGCGCTCTGCGCCGGGCCGTACCACGAGGTGCGCCGCAGCCACGACGGCATCGACATGGGCTACTTCTGCCGGGCCAGCATGGCCCCGCACATGGACGCCGACGACCTGCACCTGATCACTACGCAGGGCTTCGACTTCTTCCAGGAGAAGTTCGGCGTGCGTTACCCGCTGCCCAAGTACGACCAGCTCTGGGTGCCGGACTTCAACGCCGGCGCGATGGAGAACTTCGGCTGCGTCACGCACGCCGAGTCGCACTACATCTTCCGCTCGCAGGTCACCGACTTCGAGTACGAGCAGCGCGCCAACACGATCCTGCACGAGCTGGCGCACATGTGGTTCGGTGACCTGGTCACCATGCGCTGGTGGAACGACCTGTGGCTGAACGAGTCGTTCGCCGAGTGGGCCAGCCACTGGTGCAACACGCACGCCACCCGGTTCACCGACGCCTGGACCACGTTCCTGTCGATCCGCAAGAACTGGGGTTACCGGCAGGACCAGCTCTCCTCCACCCACCCGGTCTACTGCGAGATGCCGGACCTGGAGGCGGTCGAGGTCAACTTCGACGGCATCACGTACGCCAAGGGCGCGAGCGTGCTCAAGCAGCTCGTCGCGTACGTGGGCGAGGAGCCGTTCCTGGCCGGCCTGCGCGCCTACTTCGGCAAGTACGCGTGGGGCAACGCCACCTTCGACGACCTGCTGTCCGAGCTGGAGACGGCCTCGGGCCGGGAGCTGCGCAAGTTCGCCGCCCAGTGGCTGGAGACCGCGCAGGTCAACACGTTGCGCCCGGAGGTGACCATCGGCGCCGACGGCACGTACGAGCGGGTGGTGGTCCGGCAGGAGGCGCCGTCGGGCTACCCGACGCTGCGTACCCACCGCATCGGCGTGGGCCTGTACGACCTGACCGACGGCCGGCTGGTGCGCCGGGAGCTGATCGAGACGGACGTGACCGGCGAGCTGACCGAGCTGTCCGAGCTGCACGGCAAGCCCGCCGCGGACGTGCTGCTGCTCAACGACGAGGACCTCACGTACGCCAAGCTGCGGCTGGACGAGCGGTCGATGGCCACCGTGGTGCAGCACATCGCCGGCTTCGACTCGTCGCTGGCCCGGGCGCTGTGCTGGACGGCCGCCTGGGACATGACCCGTGACGCCGAGCTGTCGGCCCGCGACTACGTGGCGCTGGTGCTGGCCGGGCTGACCGCCGAGACGGACATCAACCTGGTCACGGCCACGCTGCGGCAGGCGAACACCGCGCTCACCTTCTACGCCGACCCGGAGTGGGCGCCGACCGGCTGGGCGGACCTGGCCCGTACCGCCCGGACCGCGCTGGCCGCCGCCGAGCCGGGCAGCGGTTTCCAGCTCGCCTGGGCCCGCGCGTACGCCTCGTCGGCCCGTTCCGGCGAGGACCTGGCGACGCTGCGCGGCTGGCTGGACGGCAACGGGGTGCCGGAGGGGCTGACCGTCGACACCGAGCTGCGCTGGACCGTGCTGCAGTCGCTCGTGGCCAACGGCGCCGCCGGTGCCGCCGACGTGGACGCGGAACTGGCCGCCGACCGTACCGCCAGCGGCGAGCGGGAGGCCGCGTACGCGCACGCGCTGGTGCCGACCGAGGAGAACAAGGCGGCGGTGTGGGCGCTGCTCACCGGCCCGGACGCGCTGCCCAACTGGCGCAACCGGGCGCTGCTGCAGGGCTTCACCCACGCGGCGCAGGTCGAGCTGACCGCGCCGTACCGGGAGCGGTACTTCGCCACGGTGGACCAGGTGTGGGCGCAGCGTGACAGCGAGCCGGCGCAGGAGTTCGTCCAGCTCGCCTACCCGGCGCACCTGGTCGAGGAGGACACGGTCGCGGCCACCGACGCGTGGCTGGCCCAGGACGGGCGGCCGGCGTCGCTGCGGCGGCTGGTGGCGGAGGGTCGCGACGGTGTGGTCCGCGCGCTGAGGGCCCGCGAGCGGGACGCCCGCAGCGCCTGAAAGCAGGGGCGCGGCGGCCGGGGGCCGGCGTGGGTGGGAGCCCGCGCCGACCCCCGGCCGTTATCGTGTGCGGAGGAGGTGGACGTGATGGCACAACCGACCCACGAGTGGCGCCCGCCGGAGCGGCCGTGGCAGGAGCAGGACCTGTCCGACCTCCCCGAGGACGGAAGCCGCTACGAGATCATCGACGGGAGCCTGCACGTGACCCCACCCCCCGGGTACGGGCACCAACTTCTGGCCGACGAGATCCGATCGGCGCTCCAGGCCACTGCGCCGACCGGTTGGTGGGTCATTCGGGAGGCCGGACTCCGGGCACCTGTCGCCAATCTCATTCCGGACATCTCCGTGCTGAAGCCGAGCGCTCCCCCGGACGGCTTGTGGACGCACCCCTCGGATGTCGCGCTCGTCGTCGAGATCGAGTCACCCAGCAGCCGCCGGTATGACCGGCTGATCAAGCCTCCGCTCTATGCCGAGGCCGGCATCCCGCACTACTGGCGGGTGGAGCGAGGCGACTTCGGCCCGGTGATCTACCGCTACCAACTGGTCAAGGGTGTCCACTACAACCTGATGGGTACGGTCGGGCCGGATGACGCCGCCCAGCTCGACGAGCCGTGGCCCATGCGCCTGGATCCTTCTGCCTGGCCCCGCTGAGACGACGAGAAAGCCCGGCCCGCGCGGTGCGCGGGCCGGGCTTCGTCGTGTGCGGGGCGGGTCAGCCCTTGCCGGCGTGGCTGGCGAGCTGGTCGAGGCCCTGGATGATGCCGCCGGCCAGGTCGCCGCCGCCGAAGGCGGCCACCATGGAGAGCGCGGCCAGCTTCGCGTACGTGTCCGGGATGCGCTTGCGCGCGTACCGGCCGGTGACGACCTCCAGCTGCCGCTGGTTGGGCGACACCGCGATCAGCACCGAGCGGTCGGGCTCGGCGAGCTGGCGGTGCAGCCGCTCGGCGTGCTCCC
Organism: Micromonospora sp. HB375; assembly: GCF_017872985.1. NCBI lineage: Bacteria > Bacillati > Actinomycetota > Actinomycetes > Micromonosporales > Micromonosporaceae > Micromonospora > Micromonospora sp. HB375. The sequence goes on from NZ_JAGGJO010000001.1 coordinate 5,645,270, forward strand.
GGATCGGCTCGTCCAGCCCGCCGACGTAGACCGAGAAGACCAGGCCGGTGCCCTGGTCGGCGAGGCGCAGCGCCTCGTCGATGCGGAGCAGCTGACGGGTCGAGAACGGTCCGTCCAGCACGTCGGGCGGAGTGTCCGTCCCCGTCGTGGGCCGCGCTTCACCAACGGTCACTTGCGCCTCCGGTTCCACCGGCCGGCGCCTCCCGGCCGGCCTGCTCCTGCTTGCGGCTGGTCAACGCCGGCGCCTGCGCTCCGGCGGACAGCGCCGTGCCGGCCGAGTCGGCCAGCTGCTCCGGACGGCTCAGGAACCAGACCGGAGTGAAGTCGAAGGGCCGGCCCGGCCGGTAGCGCTTGGCGCCGCCACCGTTGCCACGGCTGCCCCCGACGGCCGCCAGGCCGGCGATCAGCAGCACCGCGGCGGCCGGGATGCCGACGAAGACCACCAACGTCTCGGTAACAGACAATCCCAACGCCCCCAGGCGGAAAGAGAGACCAGGAATGATTCGGGTCGGGTGACCGGTCAGGACCGGCCGCGCCGCACCTCACTTGTGATGTTCACGTTAGCGGAGTCGGTGGCCAGCCAGATTGCGGGGTGCTGATCCCATCCGCCACTCGAGTGCTCAAGCTGCGCGGCAGTGGCGACCAATGTCGCGTCGTCGCCGTACCGGCCGGTGAGCAGCACCCCGACCGGCAGGCCGTCGGGGGTGCGTCCGACCGGCAGGGAAACGGACGGATCGCCGGTGACGTTGAAGACCGCGCAGTACGGCGAGAAGCGCCGCTGCCTGTCGAAATCCTCTGCCGGTTCGAGGGCGGCGAGCTCGCCGACCGGCATCCGCGGGGCCGCGAGCGTCGGGCAGAGCAGCAGGTCACAACCGGCGGTACGGCGTACGCCGAGGCGTACCTGCGCCTGCAGCTCGCCGAGCGCGGCCATCAGCGTGGGGACGCCGAGGGCCGCGCCGCGCTCCCGCAGGTACCGGGTCAGCGGCAGCAGCTCGCCTTCCCGGTCGGGCGGGACCGGTGTGACCGCCAGCGCGTACCAGAGGGTCTCGAACAGCGGCCACGCCTCGGGGCCGAGCGGCGCGGGGACGTCGACCACCTCGTGCCCGGCGTCAGTGAGCAGCGCGGCGGCCCGGTCGACGGCGTCGACGCAGTCGGGGTGGACCGGCTCGTCGGCGAGCATCGGCGTGGTGAAGCGGCCGACGCGCAGCCGGCCGGGGCCGGTGGCGCGGGCGGAGCGGGCGACGCCGAGGTAGCCGCCGGCGGGCGCGGCCGGCGGCAGGTACGGCTCGCCGGGCACGGGTCGCGCCAGCACGTCGAGCAGCGCGGCCACGTCGGCGACGGTGCGGCCGATCGGCCCGTTCACCGGCAGCCCGAAGCCACCGAAGCCGAGTGGCCCGCCGGAGACCATGCCCCGGCTGGGTTTGTAGCCGATCAGACCGCAGAGCGCGGCCGGGATGCGCAGCGAGCCGCCGCCGTCGGAGCCCTGGGCCACCGGCACCAGTCCGGCGGCTACCGCTGCGGCCGCCCCGCCGCTGGACCCGCCCGCTGTGCCCGCGAGGTCCCACGGGTTGCGGGCCGGCGGCGCCACCAGCCCCTCGGAGTACAGCGAGCAGCCCAGCTCGGAGGTGGTGGTCTTGCCGACGCTGACCAGGCCGGCGTCGGTCATGAGGCGGACCACGTCGGCGTCGACCGGCGGGACGAAGTCGGCGAAGGCGGCCGAGCCGAAGGTGGTGCGTACCCCGGCGGTGAGGGTCAGGTCCTTGATCGCGGTCGGCACGCCGTGCAGGGGATGCCGGTCCGCCGCCGGGACCGCGTCGGCCGCGCGGGCGGCCGCCCGCCCGTGTTCGGCGGTGACGGTGACGAACGCGCCGACGGTGTCGCCGAGCGCCTCGACCCGGCGCAGGTGGTGCTCGACCAGTTCCAGGCTGGACAGCTCGCCCCGGCGGATCGCGGCGGCCTGTTCCAGCGCGGTCAGGTCGTGCGGCTCGGCCATGCCGTCCATCCTGCCGGTCCGGCGGCCGGGAGGCCGGGCGACACGTCCGGCGGGTCCTGCGCAGCGCCGGGTGCGTCCGTCGACTCTAGGGCGACGACGGACGCACCCGCGCCGGTCTCAGCGGCCGAGGAACCGCAGCGCGTTGCCGCCGAGCAGCGCGGCCCGCTGATCGTCGGTGAGGAAGTCCGCCCGGTGCACCACCTGGCCCACCGGCCGCTCCCCCAGCGGGTACGGGTAGTCGCTGCCGAGCAGCACCCGCTCGGCGCCCATGGTGTCCACGAGCAGCCGCAGCGCGGCCGGCTCGAAGACCACCGAGTCGACGTGGAACCGGTCCACGTACGAGCTGGGCGGCGCGCTCGACGCGCCGCGTACCAGGTCGCCGCGGCGGTGCCAGGCGTTGTCGGCGCGGCCCAGCCAGAACGGGAAGCTGCCGCCACCGTGCGCGAAGCAGATCCGCAGCGTCTCCGGCACCCGGTCGAACACGCCGCCGAGGATCAGCGCCAGCACCGACAGGTGCGTCTCGGCCGGCATCCCGGTCAGCCACCGGGCCATCCACCGGTCCAGGCGGGGGCCGCCGGGCATGTCCCACGGATGCACGAAGACCGGCGCGCCGACCTCGGCGCAGTGGGTGAGGAACTGCACGATGCCCGCGTCGTCCAGGTCCCGGTCGCCGACGTGGTTGCCGATCTCCACCCCGGCGTGCCCGGCCGCCAGGCAGCGGTCCAGCTCGGCGCAGGCCGCGTCCGCGTCCTGCAACGGCACCTGGCAGAACGGCACCAGCCGGTCGCCGCCGGCCGCGGTGACCTCCAGCGTGAGGTCGTTGAAGATCCGGGCCACCTTGACCGCCTGGTCGGCCGGGCGGTCGTAGCTGAAGAAGACCGGGGTGGGCGAGACGACCTGCACGTCCACGCCGTCGGCGGCCATGTCGGCGAGCCGGGTCGGCGCGTCCCAGCACTGCGCGCCGATCGGGCGGAACTCCGTCTCCCCCACCATGATCATGGCGGCGCGCTCGGAGTCCACCCGCAGCCAGGGCCAGCCGGACCCGCCGCACGCCGCGGCGAGGTCCGGCCACCCCTTCGGTACGACGTGCGTGTGCACGTCCACGACCGGCATCGACACCGGCGTCAGCCCTTGCCCGGGTGCAGCGCGCCGCAGTTGTCGCAGGTGCGGGCCTTCTCGTCGGCGTAGAACGCGGCGAAGACCGGGGGCAGGTCGGCGGCGATGTCGCGGACCTGCAACTCCACCTCGTGCACCTTGTGGTGGCACTCGGCGCAGTACCACTGGAACTTCTCCAGCGTGCCCTCCTCGCGGACCCGCTCGATCACCATGCCGATCGAGCCGGCCTCGGGACGCTGCGGCGAGTGCGGGGTGTTGCGCGGCAGCATCCACATCTGGCCCTCGCGCACGTGCACCGTACGCGGCCCCTCGGGCAGCATCAGGTTGACGTGCATGTTGCCCTTGACCTGGTAGAAGAACTCCTCGTACGGGTCGACGTGGAAGTCCGTGCGCTGGTTCGGGCCGCCCACCACCATGACGATGAAGTCGTCGCTGCCGGGCAGCATCTCCTTGTTGCCCACCGGGGGCTTGAGCAGGTGCTGGTTGTCGCCGATCCAGCCGGAGAAGCTGAACGGCTCGGCGATCTCACTCATGGGAACCTCCCGACGGAAGAAGGGCGACGGCCTGCATCTCGATCAGCAGATGCGGGTGCGGAAGCTGGTGCACGGCCACAGTGGTCCGGGTCGGGCCGGTGGCGTCGAAGAACTCGGCCCACACCTGGTTGTAGCCACCGAAGTCGTTCATGTTGACCAGGTAGCTGGTGACCTGCACCAGGTCGCCGAGGTCGGCGCCGACCGAGCGCAGCAGGTCCCGGATGTTCTCGATCACGGCCCGGGTCTGCTCCCGGATGTCCAGGTCGGTGGTGCCGAGCTCGTCCACCGACACCCCGGCGAACGTGTTGTCCGGTCGGCGCGACGACGTACCGGACACGTAGACGAATCCGCCGGCCACCTTGACGTGCGGGAACGCGCCCCGCGGCACGGCCTTCCCGGCCACCACGCGGGCGGTCATGGGAGAGCCTTCAGGGAGGCGGAACCGAGCTTCTCCACTGTGGCGCGGACGTGCGCCCCGGGGCGCAGCGGCACCGCGGCGGTGGCCGCGCCGGCCAGGAACACCCAGCCCTTGCGCAGCCGGACGCCGTGCCGGCCGGCCAGCCGCAGGCCCTCGTCGAGCGCGCGGCGCGGGTCGCCGAGGATGGCGGCGGTCGAGCCGACCTGCGCCACCCGCCCGTCGATCTCCAGCAGCACGCCGAGGTTGTCCAGCCCGTCCGGCACCGGCGACCACGGCCCGACCACGAACGCGGCGGCCGAGGTGTTGTCGGCGACCACGTCCGGCAGGGAGAAGGTGAAGTTCGCGTACCGGGAGTCGATCAGCTCGATCGCCGGGGCGACAGCGCGTACCGCCCGGGTGAACGAGCCGACCGGTTCGCCCGGGTCGGGCAGCCGGTCCAGCAGGAACGCCACCTCCGGCTCGACGCGCGGGTGGATGAAGTCACCGACGTCGACGGCGCCGCCGTCGGGCACCCGCATCACGTCGGTCAGCCGGCCCCAGATCACCTCGTCCACGCCGACCTGCGCCATCTTCGCCTTGCTGGTGAGGCCCATCTTCAGGCCGACCAGCCGCTCGCCCCGGTCGAGGCGGCGCTTCACCAGCGCGGTCTGCACCGCGTACGCGGCGTCGACGTCGAGGCCGGTCTCGGCGGCGAGCTGCGGGATCGCGGTGGCGGTGTCGGCCGCCGCGCCCAGCTTCTCCGCGATGCCGGCGATGTCCGGCCCGATCATGAGGTCTCCTTGCTCGCCAGGTCCAGTGCCACGTCCACGATCATGTCCTCCTGGCCGCCGACCATCCGGCGGCGGCCCAGCTCGACCAGGATCGAGCGGACGTCCACGCCGTACTTGGCCGAGGCCCGCTCGGCGTGCCGCAGGAAGCTGGAGTAGACGCCCGCGTACCCGAGGGAGAGCGTCTCCCGGTCCACCTGGACCGGCCGGTCCTGCAACGGGCGGACGAGGTCGTCGGCGGCGTCCATCAGCGCGAACACGTCGCAGCCGTGCTTCCAGCCGTGCAGCTCGGCGACCGCGACGAAGACCTCCAGCGGCGCGTTGCCCGCGCCCGCGCCCATGCCGGCCAGCGACGCGTCCACCCGGACGGTCCGCCCGGACGGCGAACCGAGCGGGCCGTCGCCGAGGATCCGGCCGTGCTCGACCGCCAGCACGCTGTTCGCCACACCCAGGGACAGGTTGTGGTGCGCGTGGATGCCGATCTGCGTCTCCGGCTCCAGCACCTGCCGGTACGCGTCGACGCGCTGCGCCACGTCCGACATCAGCAGCCGCCCGCCGGAGTCGGTGACATAGACGCAGTGCGCGCCGTACGACTCCATCAGCTTGGCCTGCGCGGCCAGCCCGGCCGGGTCGTTGAGGTGCGACATCATCAGGAACCCGGAGACGTCCATGTCGTTCTCGCGGGCCCAGGCGATGTGCTGGGCGGAGATGTCCGCCTCGGTGCAGTGCGTGGCGATCCGGACGCTCGTCACGCCGAGCGCCTTCGCCGCCTTCAGGTCGGCGATGGTGCCGATGCCCGGCAGCAGCAGCGTGGTCAGCCGCGCGGTGGTCAGCACCTCGGCCGCGGCGGCGATCCAGTCCGCGTCGGCGGCGGCGCCGTGCCCGTAGTTGACGCTGGAGCCGGCCAGGCCGTCGCCGTGCGCCACCTCGACAGCGGCCACACCGGCCGCGTCGAGCGCGGCCGCGATGGTACGCACCTGGTCGACCGTGTAGCGGTGCCCGATGGCGTGCATGCCGTCGCGCAGCGTCACGTCCTGGATGTAGAGGTCGGTCATCGGGGTGCCCCCTCCGGGGAACGCAGCGCCACCAGCCGCTCCGCGGTGCGCAGCGCGGCCGACGTCATGATGTCGAGGTTCCCGGCGTACGCGGGCAGGTAGTGCCCGGCGCCGGAGACCTCCAGGAACACCGACACCTGCAGGCCGGTGAAGTGCCGGCCGAGCACCGGCGCGTACGTGTCGACGGCGTCGAACTGCACGTCCTGCTTGAGCCGGTAGCCGGGCACGTACTCCTGCACGGCCTTGACCATGTCGGCCACCGAGGCGGCGATCTTCACCCGGTCGGCGCCGGCGTCCGGGCACAGGCAGTAGACCGTGTCGCGCATCAGCAGCGGCGGGTCGGCCGGGTTCAGCACGATGATGGCCTTGCCGCGCTCGGCGCCGCCGACCACCTCGATCGCCCGGGCGGTGGTCTCGGTGAACTCGTCGATGTTGGCCCGGGTGCCCGGACCGGCCGACTTCGAGGCGATCGAGGCGACGATCTCGCCGTACGCGACCGGGGTGACCCGGCCGACCGCGTGCACGATCGGCACCGTCGCCTGCCCGCCGCAGGTCACCATGTTGACGTTCGGCTCGGCCAGGTGCTCGTCGAGGTTCACCGGCGGCACCACGTACGGGCCGATCGCGGCCGGGGTCAGGTCGACGACCGTGCGCCCGTGTGCCCGCAGCACCTCGTCGTGCCGCTTGTGCGCGCCGGCCGAGGTGGCGTCGAAGACGAGCTGGACGTCGGCGAACTCGGGCAGCGCGACCAGGCCGTCGACGCCCTCGGCGGTGGTGGTCACGCCGAGCCGGCGGGCCCGGGCCAGACCGTCCGAGGCCGGGTCGATGCCGGCCATCGCCACCATGCGCAGGCTCTCACTGAGCCGCAGCACCTTGATCATCAGGTCGGTGCCGATGTTGCCCGACCCGAGCACCGCCACTCCGACGCCGCTCATGACGTTCCCTCCGTCGAGAAACAGGTACGCACCGAGCCGAGCCCGGAGATGCGCGCCTCGTACGCGGCGCCGGGCGTGACCGGCACCATCGGGCCGAGCGCGCCGGAGAGCACCACGTCACCGGCCTTGAGCGGATCGCCCGCCCGGGCCATGGTCGCGGCCAGCCACTGCAGCGCGTGCAGCGGGTTGCCGAGGCAGGCCGCGCCCGCGCCGACCGAGACCGGCTCACCGGCGTGCTCCAGCACCATGCCGCACAACCGCAGGTCCACGTCGGCGAGCCGCCGGGGCGCGGTGCCGAGCACGAACAGCCCGCTGGAGGCGTTGTCCGCCACCGTGTCCACGATGGAGATGTCCCAGTCGGCGACCCGCGAGTCGACGATCTCGATGGCCGGCAGCACGTGGTCCACCGCCCGGATCAGGTCGACAGTGGTGACCCGCTCGTCCGGCAGGTCCGCGCCGAGCACGAAGGCGATCTCCGCCTCCACCCGCGGCTGGAGCAGCCGGTCGATCGGCACCTCGACGCCGTCGCCGACGGCCATGTCGTCGAAGAGCACCCCGAAGTCGGGCTGGAAGACGCCGAAGCTCTCCTGCACGGTCCGCGACGTCAGGCCGATCTTCGCGCCGACGCGGCGGTGCCCCTTGCCCAGCCGTTGCCGGGTGTAGACCTGCTGCACCTGGTACGCGGCCTCGACGTCGCCCTCGGGCAGCAGCCGGCCGCGCAGCGGCGGGCAGGGTTTGCCCTCCTGCCGGGCCACCGCGAGTTCCCGGTTGGCGGCCTCGATGTCCACGGTCATGGCGGTTCCTCGCTTACGTCGCTGGGGATTCCGGCCATTCTGCCCACCACGCGCGCTCATGACAGGTCCACACACACGTTTGTCAGTTCCGAATAGAAGTCGAGCGAGTGCACGCCGCCCTCGCGGCCGACACCCGACGCCTTCACCCCGCCGAACGGGGTGCGCAGGTCGCGCAGGAACCAGGTGTTCACCCAGACGATGCCGGCGTCGAGCCGGGCGCCGGCCCGGTGCGCCCGGCCCACGTCCCGCGTCCACACCGTCGCGGCCAGGCCGTAGTCGGTGCCGTTGGCCAGCGCGAACGCCTCGTCCTCGTCGTCGAACGGCGCGACGTGCACCACCGGGCCGAAGATCTCCTCCTGGTTGGTGCGGGCGTCCGCGCCGAGGCCGGTGAGCACCGTCGGCTGCACGTACGCCCCGCCGTCGCGGCCGTCGCCGAAGCGCGGCGTGCCGCCGCCCGCGCGGACCTCGGCACCCTCGGTGCGGGCCAGCGCGTAGTGGCCGAGCACCTTGTCCCGGTGCCCGTGCGAGATCAGCGGCATGTTCGCCGTCGCCTCGTCGTCCGGCCAGCCGTACGCCAGTTCGTCGGCGCGCTTGGCCAGCCGCGCGGTGAACTCCTCGAACACCGGCCGCTGCACGTAAATGCGCTCGGTGCACAGGCACACCTGGCCGCCGTTTGTGAAGCTGGACCGCACCGAACCGGCGATCGCCGCGTCCAGGTCGGCGTCGGCGAACACCAGGCCGGCGTTCTTGCCGCCCAGCTCGAAGCTGACCGCCTTCACCCCGTCGGCGGCGGCGCGCATGATCGCGCTGCCGGTGGCCGACTCGCCGGTGAACGTGATCGCGTCCACACCCGGGTGGCGGGTCAGGTGCTCGCCGGCCGAGCCCGGGCCGAAGCCGTGCACCAGGTTGAACACGCCGTCCGGCACGCCCGCCGCGGCCATCACCTCGGCCAGCAGCGTGGCGGAGGCCGGGGTCTCCTCGCTGGGCTTGACCACCACGGCGTTGCCGCAGGCCAGGGCCGGCGCGACCTTCCAGGTGAGCAGCAGCAGCGGCAGGTTCCACGGCACGATCACCGCGACCACGCCGACCGGCTTGCGGACCGCGTAGTTCAGCGCCCGGCCGCCGGTCGGGGTGACAGTGGTGAACGACTCGGTGGGCGCGGTCGCGACGATCTCGGCGAACGCGCGGAAGTTGGCCGCGCCGCGCGGGATGTCGAGCGTCCGGGCCTGCGAGATGGCCTTGCCGGTGTCCGCCACCTCGGCGGCAACCAGGTCGTCGAAGCGCCGCTCCAGCTCGTCGGCGACCCGGCGCAGCACCTCGGCGCGTTCCCGCTCCCCCATCCGGCCCCACGGGCCGCGCAGCGCCGCCCGGGCCGCGGCCACCGCGTCGTCCACCGTGGACTGCGACGCCTCGACCACCTCGAACACCGGCTCGCCGGTGACCGGGCTGCGCTTGGTGAACCGGGCGCCGGCGTCGACGAACTCGCCGCCGACGAAGTTGCGCAGCAGGCCGGGGCCGTCCGGCGCGTGCCCGGCCATCAGCCGGGGATCCCAGAGCGTCATCGCCGCCGCCCCAGCGCCGCGCGGACCCCACCGGCCAGCAGCGCCACCGCGCCGGCCGCCACCGCGCCGACCACCGCGTACTGCGCGCGCACCCGGCGGCGCACCTGCGCGTACGGGGTGGTCGAGAACGAGACCAGCTCGTACTGGGAGACGTAGCGGCCGGGCAGCGCGCGCTCCAGCGCGTGCTCGACCTGCTTGCGGGTCCGGAACACCGGCGAGGCGACCTTGTCCCGCATCTCCACGAAGTTCGCCAGCGCCATCCGGGCGATCGCCTCCGCGTTGTCCTGGCGGCGGTGCTGGAACAGCGGCAGCGCGGCGGCCCACTCGTCGTCGCACTCGTCGAGGCAGCGGTCCAGCTCGACCACGTCCTCGAACGCGCAGTTCGCGCCCTGGCCGTAGAACGGCACGATGGCGTGCGCGGCGTCGCCGATCAGGCCGACCTTCCCGGCCACCTGCCACGGCGTGCAGCGCACCGTGCCGAGCACGCCGACCGGGTTGTGCTGGTAGTCGTCGACCAGGTTCGGGGCCAGCGGGACCAGGTCCGGGTAGTGGGTGGCGAAGAACCGCTCGATCGCGGCCGGGCTGCTCAGCGACGCGAAGCTGCGCGTGCCGTGGGTCGGCCAGAACAGCGTGCAGGTGAAGGAGCGGTCCGGGTTCGGCAGCGCGATCATCATCGAGGTGCCGCGCGGCCAGATGTGCAGCGCGCCCGGGTCGAGCGCGAACTCCCCGCCCAGCGGCGGGATGGTCAGCTCCTTGTAGCCGTAGTCGAGGAAGTCGAGGCTCTCGGTCAGGCCCCCGTACGCGAGCAGTTGCCCGCGCACCGCGGAGCCGGCGCCGTCGGCGCCGAGGATGACCGAGGCGGTGGCGGTGACCTTGCCCTGCGGGGTCTCGAACGTCATCTCGCCGCCGAGCGGGTCGAGGCCGACCAGCCGGTGGTCGAACGCGACGCGCACGTTCGGCAGCGCGGCGGCGGCGTCCAGCAGCGCGTTGTTCAGCGCGCCCCGGCTGATCGAGTTGATCGCCAGGTCGCCGGTGCCGCTGTAGGACTGGAACTCCGGCTCACCCTCGACCGGGTGGATCATGCGGCCGCGCATCGGCAGCGCGTCCGCCATCACCTCGTCCTCCAGGCCGATGCGGCGCAGCGCGTCCAGGCCGCGCTCGGACAGCGCCAGGTTGATCGAGCGGCCCCGCTCGACGGTGCCGGTACGCGGGTCGGGCCGCCGCTCGTAGAGGGCCACCGGGTAGCCGCGCCGGGCCAGGTAGCAGGCCAGCAGGCAGCCGGCCAGCCCGGCGCCGACGACAGCGATCTCGTCGCGCTCCGTCATGACCCCTCCTTCTCAACCGTTGCCGCCAGGGCCTCGGCGACCCGCCAGCAGTCGTGGTACGTCGAGTAGAGCGGCACCGGGGCGAACCGGACGATGTCCGGCTCCCGGGCGTCGGCGACGACGCCGTGCTCGTGCCGCAGCCGCTTGGTCAGCTCGTTCGCGCTGCCCACCCCGATCCGCACCGAGAGCTGGCAGCCGCGCCGGGCCGGGTCGCGCGGGGTGACCACGCTCAGCGGGCGGCCCGGCGTGACCTCGTCGAGCAGCTGCTCCAGCCAGGCGGTGAGCCGCAGGCTGCGCTCGCGCAGCGCCGGCATGCCGACGGAGTCGAACAGCTCCAGCGAGGTACGCACCGGGCCCATCGCGAAGATCGGCGGGTTGGAGATCTGCCACGCCTCGACGGTGGCCGGCGGCCGGGACACCGGGGTCATCTCGAACCGGGTGGCCGCCTCGGTGCTCCACCAGCCCTCGAAGCGCTGGATCGACGGGTCGCCGAGGTGCCGTTCGTGGACGAAGACGCCGCCCAGCGCGCCCGGGCCGGAGTTGAGGTACTTGTAGGAGCACCAGGCCGCGAAGTCGACGTCCCAGTCGTGCAGCGCCAGCGGCACGTTGCCGGCGGCGTGCGCCAGGTCCCAGCCGACGACCGCGCCCGCGGCCCGCCCGGCGGCCGTGATGGCGGGGATGTCCATCAGCTCGCCGGTCAGGTAGTTCACGCCGCCGAGCATCAGCAGCGCCACGGTGTGGCCCTCGCGGGCCAGGAAGTCCAGCACGTCCTGCGTGCCGAGCGTGTCGGAGCCGGGGCGCGGCTTGAGGCGGACGACGGTGGTGTCCGGGTCCAGGCCGTGGAAGCGGGCCTGGCTGCGCACCGCGTAGCTGTCCGACGGGAACGCGCTGTCCTCGATCACGATGCGGGTGCGCTCGCCGGCCGGCCGGTAGAAGCTCACCATCAGCAGGTGCAGGTTGACGGTGAGGGAGTTCATCACCACCGTCTCCGCGGGCAGCGCGCCGACCAGGCGGGCGGCCGGCGCGGTCAGCAGCTCGTGGTACGGCAGCCAGGGCCGCTCCGACTCCAGGTGCCCCTCCACGCCCAGGCGCTGCCAGGCGTCCAGGTCGGCGAGGAGCTCGTCCCGGGTGGCGCGGGGCTGCAGGCCGAGCGAGTTGCCGGCCAGGTACGCGGTGTCCGGGTAGCGACCGCCGTCAGCCGGCGGGATGTGGAACAGGTGCCGGTGACCGGGGTCGTCGGCGTCGCGGCGGAGGGCTTCGTTCTCGGGGGTGTGCATGCTGTTCTCTCTCGTCACATCGCGGTGCGGGCCGACCACAGCTCCGGGAAGACCACCCGGGCCATGCTGCGCTGCAACCATGCCAGTCCGGCGGAACCGCCGCTGCCGACCTTGGCGCCCATGGTGCGCTGCACGGCCTTGACGTGGTTCCAGCGCCAGTCGCCGAACTCCTCGGCGATCTCGGTCAGCGCGTCGCCGAGCAGGCGCAGGTGGTTGTCCGGGCCGCTGTCGCCGTAGATCCGGACCCAGGCCGCCTCGATCGCCGGGTGCGCCTCGTGCTCGGTGTTGACGTCCCGGGACAGCAGCTCGGCCGGCACGTCGAAGCCCTTGCGGGCCAGCAGCGCCACCACCTCGTCCCAGAGGCTCGGCGTGGCCAGCGCGGCGGTCAGCTCGTCGTACACGTCGGTCTGCCGGCGGAACGGGCGGATCAGCGCCCGGTCGCGCAGGCCGAGCAGGAACTCCAGCTGCCGGTACATCGCGGACTGGAAGCCGGAGCCCTCGCCGAGCCGGTCGCGGAAGCGGTTGAAGTCGGCCGGGCTCATCCAGCGCAGGCCGTGCCAGGCCGCGTTGAGGCCCTCCAGGTGCAGGGCGGCCCGGCGCAGCGGGGCCAGCGCCTCCCAGATCCGGTCCTCGCGCAGCTCACGCTTGGCGTGCCGCAGCTCGTGGCAGGTCAGCCCGAAGTACAGCTCCATGATCTGGCTGACCATCAGGAAGGACATCTCGCCCGGGTCGTCGCTGAGCGGCTCCTGGAGCCGGTGCAGGGTGCTGGCCCGTACGTAGGCGTCGTACGGCACGCGCTCGGCGAATTCCAGCGTCGGCTCGCCGCCGTTGCGTGCCGCCCGAGCCGCCCGTTCCTGGGGGGTTACCGGGCGCACCGCCGTCGTCTGTTCCACAGTCGTTCTCCGTCCGTGCGCGGGGTAGACGTCATGATCCCGCTGGTGGGCGGCCGAATGGAATGCCTGTTCAACGGCGGTATGGTGGTCTCACCTCGCGAACCGAAACCATCTCGCGTCGCTCCCTTTACGGAAGGAAGGTCCCCGCGTGGACGACATGGACTGGGCGTTGCTGCGTGAGCTCCAGGCCGACGCCCGGCTCTCGTACAGCGAGTTGTCCCGCCGGGTCCACCTGTCCCCGCCCGCGGTGGCCGAACGGGTGCGGCGGCTGGAGGAGTCCGGCGTGATCACCGGCTACCACGCCCACGTCGACCTCACCCGGGCCGGACGCACGGTGCTCGCCCTGATCCGGATGTCCTGCTACGGCGCGCGCTGCATCCTCAACGACCCCGAGGTGGCCGGCTGGCCGGAGATCATGGAGATCCACCGGATCACCGGGGACGCCTGCAGCATGCTCAAGGTCGCCGCCACCAACATGGGCGAGTTCGAGGAGGTCATCGACCGGCTCGCCCCGTACGGCCAGCCGTCCAGCACGATGGTGCTCTCCACGCCGCTGGCCTGGCATCCCGTGGTGAAGGCGCCTCGTTAGCTTCCCCTGCCCGCCGGGAAAGCAGCCGCCGCTGCCCGTCAGTGGGTCCGGCGCACCGTCGCGCCGGGAGGGGGGAACCATGCGAGGGCTCCTGTCACACCGCGTGCTGTCGTCCGTACTGGGCCTGTTCGGCCTGGTCGCGACGTTCGTCCTGGCGACCGCGCCACCGGCGCGGGCCGGCGAGAGCGTGTTCATCGAGGTGACGCCGAACAGCGTCCAGGCCGGTTCCCGGGTGAGCCTGCGGGCCGGCTGCGACAACAGCAACAACCGTCAGGCCCAGGTCACCTCGGACGCCTTCGGGCGGGTGACGCTGCGGCCCGACAACGGCTTCCTCACCGGCTCGGTCACCGTGCCCGGCAACAAGGCGCCCGGCGACTACCCGGTGAACCTGGACTGCTCCAACGGCAACACCGCCTCGACCATGCTCACCGTGTTGAACATGGCGCAGCCGAGCAAGGGACCGGCGACCGGCGGTGGGGGCGCCGCGGGCGGCCGGGGCACCGGCTCGCTGCTGCTGGTCGGCGGCCTGGTGGCGGTGGCAGTGGCGGCCGGCGTGAGCGCCCGCCGCAAGACCGGTAACCGCGTCTGACGAGGCGCCGACATGGCCCGCAAATCGCGCCGCCGGGACCGCGCCGGCCCGGCGGCGGACCGCACCCGCCGTCGCGCCGCGGGCCGCCGGCCGCCGGAGCGCGCGAAACGGCTCCGGGCCGCGCTGCGGCTGACGTCCCGGGCCGCGCGCCGGTTCGCCCATGTCGCCGGGCACGCCTTCACGGCCAGCGTCACCACCGCCGACCCGCGGCCGGTCCCGGCCCGCGCCGCACCGGCCACCACCCGCCGGTACGCCCCGAGCCGCAACCCGGGTGTCCCGGTGCTCGTGGTGGCGAGCGTGATGGCGCTGATCGTGGCCATGCTCGGGCTGGAACGGGTGACCGGGGTCAGCGTGCTGCCGGACCGGATCGTCGCCGGCCTGCGCCCGCCGCCGAAGAAGTTCCCGGTGCTGCCGGCCAGCCCGCCGACCGACCTGAGCATCGGCAAGCTCGACCTGCGCGCGCCGGTGCACCGCGTCGGAATCGCGCCGGACGGCAGCATCGACGTGCCGGACGTGGACCGGGCCGGCGAGGTCGGCTGGTACGACCAGGGCCCCACCCCCGGCCAGTACGGCCCGGCGGTGCTCGTCGGGCACGTCGACACCACCACCGGGCCGGCCGTCTTCCACGGGCTGAAGAACCTCGACGACGGCGACCGGATCGAGGTGACCCGCGAGGACCGCTCGGTGGCGGTGTTCGAGGTGACCTCGATCGAGCGGTACGGCAAGGAGAAGCTGCCGGTGGAGGACGTCTACGGCGACTTCAGCCGGCCCAACCTGCGGCTGATCACCTGCGGTGGGCGCTGGGTGGGCGGCGAGACCGGGTACGCGGACAACCTGGTCGTCTACGCCTCGCTGGTCAAGGCGCGCTGAGCGCTCCGGTCAGGCCGCCTCGGACTCGGGCTCGCGCAGGTCGAGCCAGTCCGCCCAGCGCGGGTCGGGCGCGCGGTGCCCGAGAACCCGCCAGGCCGCCCCTTTCGGGGCGGCCGGCAGGTGGTGCAGCCGCCAGCCCAGCTCGGCCGGCGTCTTGTCGCCTTTGGTGTGGTTGCACCGCGCGCACGCGGCGACCACGTTCTCCCAGGCGTGCCGGCCACCCCGGCTGCGCGGGAACACGTGGTCGATGGTCTCCGCCGGCCCCCGGCAGTACGCGCACCGCCACCCGTCGCGGGCGAACACGGCCCGCCGGGACAGCCCGACGTGGGTGCGGTAGGGCACCCGGACGTAGCGGGTCAGGCGTACCACTGAGGGCACCGGTAACGCGTTGCGCGCGCTGTGCAGGATGCCCTCACCGTCGGCGACGCAGATCGCCTTGGCGGAGAGCACGAGGATCGCGGCACGACGCACCGACACGACGCACAGGGGTTCGTAGGTGGCGTTGAGAACGAGCGCACCGGAGCCCGCCGTGGGTCGTATGTCAGGCATCGCGCTCACCCTCCCGGTCCAGCCGCTCCCGCCGTCTGCGCGCCGGAACCGCCCGCGAACAGCGCGGAACGAATTCCGACGCCGGCCGGATCACCGACGTCCGTTGCGCCAATAGTCCCTGATCGCGCCCTCGATTGCACGCACGAATCTGCAAGCGGCCCACCGGATCACCCGCACCGGGGCGGTCCGGCGCGCTCGCGCTACGCCGTGCCCACGCTACGCAGGGTGCCCAGCCGGACCCACTGGCCCTCGTGCGGGCCGGCGGCCAGGCGGTAGTGCTGGACGCCGTCGATGGCGGCGCGCAGATCCACTGTCACGGTGTCACCGACGGCGAGGCCGGCGGTCACCGCCGTCACCTTCCCGGCGTCGTCCAGGGAGTACGCCCTGCCGGGCGCGGCGACGACCACCGCCGAGCGCGGGATGCGGTAGCCGATCGGCGCCGCTCTCCCGATCTGGTACGACCGGCCGGGGATCTCCTGGACCAGGTAGCCGCTCAGGCTCCCCTCGCTGATGTCGTACCAGATGCCGGTCTGCCGCATCACCTTGTGCCGTTCCGTGGAGGCCGCCTCGGTCGGCCTGGTCAGGGAGATCCGCTTGCGGTCCAGGACCGTGCCGGCCGCGTCGAACTTGTAGCCGACGTGGTCCCCCGGGGCGAGCCGGATCGTTCCGGACACCCCGTAGGTGGGGTGGTCGGAGTAGAACAGGTCCATGATCCCGGCGAATGTCGGGTCGCCGGTGATCGCGTGCAGCACGGCGTGCTGGATGATGTGCGTCGAGTGGTACATGCCCGCGTCCTTGCGGTGGGTGAGGCAGTACCGGCTCCGCCACTGGCGGGTGCGGACGAGGTGGTGGGCGTCCCGGGCGGTGGTGATCGCGCCCTGGAGCATCTGGCGGGCCCGGGCGTCGCGGCTCAGGCTCCAGTAGTCCCAGAGCCCGAAGGCCGAGAAGACGTGCCCGTTGTAGGTCTGGTCGCCGCGCACCCGCGTCGGGTGGGCGTACTCCTCAAGCCAGAGCAGCCCGTCCTTGACGTACACCCCCCACGGCAGGCCGCCCACCGGCGGGAGCAGGTAGGACGCGAACGTCGAGTCGGCCGCCTGCCGCCAGTGGGTGCGCTCGCCGACGATCTGCGCCAGCCGGACGAAGAGGCTCATCGCCTGCCCCTGGGCCATCATCGAGTACCACGGCGTCTCGTAGACGTCGGTGCCGCGGTGCATGGCGTGCCGGAACCGGTACGGGTAGAACCAGGCGTCCCGCCGCACGACCCGCCTGTCGATCAGGCGCTGCGCCTGCGCCATCGCCCGCTTGAGGTACACCTGATCGCCGGTGACCCGGTAACTCTCCAGCAGGTTGATGCCGTACTGGGCCTGGGCCACCGGATGGTCGTAGAGCTTCCCGGTGAGCAGCGCCATGCGTACGCCGTGCTCGTCGTGCGTGCCCGTGTCGACGAGCGGGAGCCGCACGCCGCTGTAGTAGGGCCGCTGCCCCTGCGGCAGATCGCGGATCTCGAACGGGTCGCTGCGGAACTTGACCGGCGATTCGGCGGACAGTTTCGCCGCCCCGGTCGCCACCAGCGGCGCGGCGCCGGCCGCCGCCGCCACCACCGTCAGCACCTGACGACGGGACCAGGATCGGCGCGCGCCTAAGAGTTCCTCCGTCATGTCGCTTTTCCCCTTGCTCCGCCCATCTGCGCGCTGGACGGCCAGTCGCGGGGCCCCCGTTTTTGCCGCCCCCCGGTACAACGGAGCAGGAAGCAGGGCGGGTTGCCCGGCCGGCGGTGGGTCCGCGCCGGACGGGCGACGCGGGTGCGGTACGAAAGCACTGTGAATCTCTCCGACCTGATCTCCGCCCTGCTGTCCGCCGTCTCCGACCGGCGGCCGGACTGCCAGGGCAGCAGCTCCTGCGAGTGGGTGTACCGGGTCACCGACTCCGCCTGGTTCGCCGAGAGCAGCTACTGGATCCTGTTCAAGCCGCTGCGGGTGGCGCTGATCCTGCTGCTCGCGGTGGCCGCCCGCTGGGCGCTGCACCGGACCATCAACCGGCTGGTGCGGACCACCACCGACGGCGCGGTGCCGACCATGCTCCGCCCGCTGCGGGAACGGATTCCCAGCGCCACGCTCGACCCGGACCAGTTCGTGCCGGAGCGGCGGCGGCAGCGGGCCGAGGCGATCGGGTCGGTGCTGCGCAGCATGGTCACCGCGTTCGTGTTCGGCATCGCGTTGCTGATGGTGCTCAAGGAGTTCAGCTTCGACCTGGCCCCGCTGCTGGCCAGCGCGGGCATCGCCGGCGTGGCGCTCGGTTTCGGCGCGCAGAGCCTGGTCAAGGACCTGATCGCCGGCCTGTTCATGTTGATCGAGGACCAGTACGGCGTCGGTGACACGGTCGACCTCGGCGAGGCGACGGGCGTGGTGGAGGCGGTGGGCCTGCGGGTGACCACGGTCCGTGACGGCCGCGGGGTGCTCTGGTACATCCGCAACGGGGAGATCGTCCGCGTCGGCAACAAGAGTCAGGGTTGGGCCCTGGTCGTGGTCGACCTGCCGATCGGCTTCGCCGGCACCGAGGAGGCCACGGCGGTGCTGCGTACCGCGGCGGCGTCGGTGGCGCTGGACCCGGAGCTGGCGCCGAAGATCGTCGAGGCGCCGGAGGTCCTCGGCGTCGAGCAGATCACCGTGGACGGCACGGTGATCCGTACCGTCGTCAAGACCACCGCGGACGGGCAGTTCGCGGTGGGCCGGGAGCTGCGCCGCCGCCTCGCCGAGGCGCTGGAGAACTCCGGGATCACGGCGCAGATCGCGGCGGCCCGGCTCTTCCCCGGGCTGCCGCCCCAGACGCCGGCGACGCCCACGGCCGAGGGCACGGGGACCAGCGGACCCACCTGAGTCGCCGGACAAGCCGGACTATTTTCCGGGGGTCGCGCTCCGCGCGGCCCCTCGGGTATCGTCCGTTCGGTTCAGTCGGAGATGCGACGATCAATCCGTTCACCCTAGCCAGTTGTCAGACGATCGGGCAGAATCCGGTGAACACGCTCCACCGGGGAGCGTGCTCGTGTCCTCGCTGATCGGTTGATCTGACGACGGTTCCCGGTCGGGCCATCACAAGTGGTCGACCAGGAACGATGGAGGCGACGGTGTCCGACGAGCGACCCGCCCAGGAGGGCCCGGCCACCTTCCGCGACGTGTTCGGTCAGCCGGAGTTCCGGGCGCTCTTCGCCGCCAACATCCTCTCCTGGGTCGGCGACTATCTCGCCAAGGCCGCGGTCACCGTGCTCGTGCTGCGCGAGACCGAATCGGTCGCGCTCTCCGCCGCCGCGTTCGCGGTCAGCTATCTGCCCTGGCTGCTCGGTGGCCCGTTGCTCTCCGCGCTCGCCGAGCGGCACCGCTACCGCCGGGTCATGGTGATCTGCGACCTGATCCGGATGGCGCTGATGGTGCTCGTCGCCATGCCGTTCATGCCGGCCTGGTCGGTCCTCGCGCTGATCTTCCTGGCCACGCTCGCGAATCCGCCGAGCCAGGCGGCGCGCTCGGCGGTGATGCCGCAGATCCTCACCGGCGACCGGCTGGTGGTGGGCCTGTCCGCGTTCACCAGCGCGTCCCAGGCCGCCCAGGTCGTCGGCTACCTGATCGGCGCGACCATCGCCGCGCTGAACCCGAACGCCGCGCTGCTCGTCAACGCGGCGACCTTCGCCCTGTCGGCCCTGCTGGTCCGCGTCGGCGTACGCGACCGGCCGTCGACGATGACCGCGAAGCACCGCAGCCACCTGCTGCGGGAGACCGGCCAGGGCTTCCGCATCGTCTTCGAACGGCCGGTGCTGCGGGCCATCGCGATGCTGGTGTTCAGCGCGATGCTGTTCTCGATCGTCCCCGAAGGGCTGGCCGCCGGCTGGGCCGCCGAGCGCACCGACGGCACGATGGACGCCGGCACCGCCCAGGCGGTCATCATGGCCGCCGGTCCGGTCGGATACGTCCTCGGCGGGGTGATCATCGGGCGGCTGATCGCCCCGGCGCGCCGGTTGGCGCTGATGCGGCCGCTGATGGTGATCGCGCCGGCGGTGCTCGTGCCCGCGCTCCTCGACCCGGCCCCGTCCGTGGTGGCGTTGCTCGCCGCGGCGTGCGGCTTCGCCGTCGCCGGGCTGGTGCCGGTCGCCAACGGGCTGTTCGTGCAGGCCCTGCCGGACGGCTACCGGGCCCGGGCGTTCGGGGTGATGGCCACCGGCACCCAGGTCATCCAGGGCGCCGCGGTGCTCGCCACCGGCGCCCTCGCCGAGCGGTTCTCCGTCCCGTCGGTGGTCGGCGCGTGGAGTGCGGCGGGCGTGCTGCTGATGCTCGTCGCGGCGTTCGCCTGGCCTCGGCCGCGCACCATCGACGCGGCGATCGCGGCTGCCCGCGCCGAGTCGGCCCCGGACGCCGCCGCGCCCACGCACGCCGCGCGTGGCCCGGCTGCGGGCGACCGGGGCCGGGAGCACGGCCGGCGCCGGCACGCGGTGACGTGATCCGCGCCGCCCCGCGGGCGGGCGCGACCGCGGGGGCGCACCTGGCAGGATGGAAGCGTGACTTCCCCAGGCGAGTCGATGACCCTCTTCGAGGCGATCGGCGGTGAACCGGCCTTCCGCAAGCTGGTGGACGAGTTCTACGCCGGCGTCGCCGAGGACCCGCTGCTGCGGCCGATGTACCCGGAGGAGGATCTGGGCCCGGCGGCGGACCGGCTGACCCTCTTCCTCATCCAGTACTGGGGTGGGCCGCACACCTACTCCGAGCAGCGCGGGCACCCCCGGCTGCGGATGCGGCACGCCCCGTTCCGGATCGGCGCCGCGGAGCGCGACGCCTGGTTGCTGCACATGCGCCGGGCGGTGGACGCGCTGGACCTGCCGCCGCAGCTCGCCGGCGCGCTCTGGGACTACCTGGAGCGGGCCGCCTACTTCATGGTGAACGTGATGGAGGACCCGGCGGCCGGCTGAGCCGCCCGGCTCTCAGAGCAGCGCGCCCTCGTCGTGCAGCCAGTCGACGAACGTGGTGGCGACCGCGGCGCCGCAGTCGAGCATCTCGACGAGCAGCGCGTCGTGGGCCCCGGCGCCGAGCGGGACCTGGAGTTCGGCGTAGATCGGGAGCTGGCCGCGCTCGGTCGGGTCGCCGATGTACGCCTTGCAGAAGCGGCGGGTGTGGTTCCACTCGTTGACCACCCGGTACGCCCGGTCGGCCCAGTCCGGCGGGACGGTGGCGTGCGGGCGGGCCCGCATCACCAGGATCTCGTCCTCCGGGCCCTCCAGCGCGACGAGCACGGCGTGCCGCTCCCACATGGCCAGCAGGTTGCCGCCGCCGTCGGCCAGGTAGCGCACGTCCAGCAGGTCGAGCGCGTCGCAGACCCGGCTCAGGGTGACCGGGGCGACAGTGGCCGGCATGTCCGCCAGGGCCGGGCGCTCGGGTGCCGGCGCGTCGTCTCCCGGCTGACGCGGGGTAGGTGGCCCCACCCGGATGGTGTCATCCACTGTGACTCCGCTTCGAGTCTCCGGTTCGCCGCCAGCGGCGGGACCAGGGCGCCATGACCACCACGGCATCGCTCGCGCACCTCACTCCCCAGCGGATCCAATCGCCTACGGTGCGTTGGATCCGAGGAAGGACGGTACCCGGACAGGCGGCATGAGGCATCCCCCCAACGGCCGCCCCAAACCGGAAGGCCGATGATGGGTCATACTTTCGGCTGACCCGGCATCGGCCTGAGTGCAAGATCGGCGACGGTACGCGACCACACCGCCCCGAACGGACCGACGAGCCCGACCCACCGGCCGGCGACCCGCACCTGAACGTCGTCCTCGCCGCTACCGGCGAAGCCCATCCGGACCAGACCCTGCACCAGCCGCTGCGACACCTCCACCGGCGTGCGCGGGTCCTCGTCCGGCGTCACCACCACGGCGACGTGGTCCAGCAACGCGTCCCGCAGCACCCGCTGACCCACCGCGCGGCCGGCCACCCCGTGCGTGGCCGCCTCGCGCAGCGTCCCGGCCGCCGCCTCCGCGATCCGGCGCAACTCCGCGCCGGGCAGCGTCTCCACCACGCGGCTGGCAGCCGGTGGGAGCTGCCAGCGCCAGCCGTCGTCCCGCCGTACCGGCAGCGCCGCGCCCCCGGCGGAGAGTTCGGCCAGCAGCTCCCCCGCGGCCACCGTGACGTCACCGGGGGCGGCGCCGGGCACGGTACGGACCACGAGCACCCCCCAGGGCAGCCGCGCCCAGAGCGCCGTACGCCCGGCGCCGGGCACCGGCCGCAGGCGGACCACCGTGGCCGGGTCGAACCGGACCAGCCGGGCCAGGAAGGCCCCCGCGTCGGCCACCCCGGTCAGCCCGTGCCCGGTCGTCATCCGCTCAGCCCCGGCGCGTAGCGGAGCAGGAACGCGCGCTCGTCCGGCGAGATCCGGCGTGGCCGCTGGGCGGCGAGGTCGAACGGCACCAGCACCGACCGGGCGGTGCTGGCCAGCGTGTCGCCGTCGTACAGCTCGTAGGCGACCGAGAACGAGGCGTTGCGGATCTGGTCCACCCACAGCTCGATCCGCACGGTCGGGGCCGCCTCCGCGCTGGCCCGGCCGAGCGCGTAGTCGACCGGGCGCAGGTAGTCGACCTCGTGCCGGCGGATGACCACCCCGTCGGCGAACGAGCCCACTCCCCACGCCCGGCCACCGGCGAACATCATCGCCACCCGGGCCTCCTCGTAGAGCGTGAGGAAGCGGGCGTTGTTGACGTGGCCGTACGCGTCCAGGTCGGACCAGCGCAACGCGCAGTGGTAGACGAAGCGGTCAGTCACGGGTGAGCTTGCGGTAGGTCACCCGGTGCGGCCGGGCCGCCTCGGCGCCGAGCCGGTCGATCTTGTTCTTCTCGTACGCCTCGAAGTTGCCCTCGAACCAGAACCACTTTGCCGGGTTCTGGTCGTCGCCCTCCCAGGCCAGGATGTGCGTGGCGACCCGGTCCAGGAACATCCGGTCGTGGGAGATGACCACGGCGCAGCCGGGGAACTCCAGCAGCGCGTTCTCCAGGCTGGACAGCGTCTCCACGTCCAGGTCGTTCGTCGGCTCGTCGAGCAGGATCACGTTGCCGCCGATCTTCAGCGTCAGCGCCAGGTTGAGCCGGTTGCGCTCGCCGCCGGAGAGCACCTTCGTCGGCTTCTGCTGGTCCGGCCCCTTGAAGCCGAACGCCGCGATGTACGCCCGGGACGGCATCTCGACCTTGCCCACCATGAGGTGGTCCAGCCCGTCGGAGACGACCTCCCAGACCGTCTTGTCGCCGTCCAGGCCCTGCCGGTTCTGGTCGACGTACGACAGCGAGACCGTCTCGCCGACCCGGACCGAGCCGCTGGTCGGCTGCTCCAGCCCGACGATGGTCTTGAACAGCGTGGTCTTGCCGACGCCGTTCGGGCCGATGATGCCGACGATGCCGTTGCGGGGCAGCGAGAACGACAGGTCGTCGATCAGCACCCGGTCGCCGAACGCCTTTGTGAGGTTCTGCGCCTCGATGACCGTGTTGCCCAGTCGCGGGCCCGGCGGGATCTGGATCTCCTCGAAGTCCAGCTTCCGGGTCTTCTCCGCCTCGGCGGCCATCTCGTCGTAGCGGTCCAGGCGGGCCTTGGACTTGGTCTGCCGAGCCTTGGCGTTCGAGCGGACCCACTCCAGTTCCTCGGACAGCCGCTTCTTCATCTTGGCGTCGCGGCGTCCCTCGACGGAGAGCCGGGCGGCCTTCTTCTCCAGGTAGGTGGAGTAGTTGCCCTCGTACGGGTAGGCCCGGCCGCGGTCCAGCTCCAGGATCCAGTTGGCCACGTTGTCCAGGAAGTACCGGTCGTGGGTGATCGCCAGGACGGTGCCGGCGTACTTGGCCAGGTGCTGCTCCAGCCACTGCACGCTCTCCGCGTCCAGGTGGTTGGTGGGCTCGTCGAGCAGCAGCAGGTCCGGCGCCTCCAGCAGCAGCTTGCACAGCGCGACCCGGCGGCGCTCTCCACCGGAGAGCTTGGTGACGTCGGCGTCCGGCGGCGGGCAGCGCAGCGCGTCCATCGCGAGTTCGAGCTTGGAGTCGATGTCCCACGCGTCGGCGGCGTCCAGCTCCTCCTGGAGCTTGCCCATCTCCTCCATCAGCTCGTCGGAGTAGTCGGTGGCCATCTGCTCGGCGATGGCGTTGAACCGCTCCAGCTTGGCCTTGGTCTCGGCGACCGCCTCCTCGACGTTGCCGAGGACCGTCTTCTCCTCGTTGAGCGGCGGCTCCTGCGCGAGCATGCCGACGGAGTAGCCGGGCATGAGCCGGGCCTCGCCGTTGCTCGGCCGGTCCAGCCCTGCCATGATTTTGAGGAGGCTGGACTTACCGGCGCCGTTCGGACCGACCACCCCGATCTTGACACCCGGCAGGAAGTTCAGCGTCACGTTGTCGAGCACGACCTTGTCGCCGTGCGCCTTGCGCGCCTTGTCCAGGACGTAGATGAACTGGGCCACGGTGCGGGCTACCTCCGTCGGTTGCGTTCGCGGGCTTGTCGGGTGCGGGGCGCGGGCGTCGATCTCCGCCCGCCGCCGCCGGCCGGGAGCCGGCCGCACGCACGCCGCCGTCAATCCTGACAGGTACGGACCGCCACGCCCACATCACCCCACCCCAGGGGTACGGTGGCGCGCCTCCTTGCCGGCGCGGGTATGACTGAATAGCCTTGGCGTATGACCAAGAAGATCGCCGTGAGCCTGCCGGACGACGTCGCGGAGCGGCTGGCCAAGGAGCCGAACGTGTCCGCCTTCGTAGCGCGCGCCGTGCGTCGGCAGATGGCCGGCGAGCAGACGCGGGTGCTGCTCGCTCGCGCCGGTGTCACGATCACCGACGAGGACGTGGCCCGGGCCCACGCGGAGATGCAGCAGCTCACCGCGAGTATCACGCCCGAGCTTCGTGAGCGGGCCACCCGGCTCCAGTCGGAGGTCCTTGCGGCCAGGGCGAAGGCGCGGCGGTGACGCAGTTCGGCCTGGCGCTCGACACGGCCGCGCTGCTGGCCTATGCCTCGGGCGCCAAGGACGTCGGTGCGAGGATCGCCGAGGCCGCCGACTACGCGCGTGACGTGCTGGTGCCCGCCCTCTGCCTGGCGCATGCCCATCAGCAGGCCACGGCTCCGCAGTGGGAGCTTCTGGAACTGCTGGCCGCCCTGCCGCAGGTGCAGATCACCCCCGTGGAACCTGACATGTGCGCCTACCTCGGAGGCTGGTCGCGGCGGATGACCGGGCGGATGGATCTCGCGCAGCTGGCCATGGAGGCCGCCGCCAATCCGCTCGTGCCGATCGTGACGGACCGGCGGGAGCTGCTCGGTGAGGTGCTGCCGAAGGAGTGGCCGATCATCGACCTCTGAGCCACCGGTGTCGACAAGATCACGCGGTGGGTTCGGCGGTTCTGGGACGGGTAGGTAACTCCGGCACGGGGGAACAGAGGCCGCAGCTACGCTCAGTACGCTCATCGCGGTGGACCCGTCAGTACCCGGAGGTGGCCGATCGTGACCGTCCGTAGCTCCTTTGTCGTAGTGGCCAACCGCCTGCCGGTCGACGAGGTGAGCACACCCGAGGGGCGGCAGTGGCGGCGCAGCCCGGGCGGGCTGGTGACCGCGCTGCACCCGGTGCTCGCCGAGCACCAGGGCACCTGGGTGGGGTGGGCCGGCGGCACCGGCGCCGCGCCCGAGCCGTTCGACCTGGAGGGCATCCGCCTGCACCCGGTGCCGTTGAGCG
Source organism: Micromonospora sp. HB375 (assembly GCF_017872985.1). Classification (NCBI taxonomy): domain Bacteria; kingdom Bacillati; phylum Actinomycetota; class Actinomycetes; order Micromonosporales; family Micromonosporaceae; genus Micromonospora; species Micromonospora sp. HB375. Next base: position 5,670,246 of record NZ_JAGGJO010000001.1, read on the forward strand.
CCGAGGAGCTGGAGCGCTACTACGAGGGCCAGTCGAACGCGACGATCTGGCCGCTCTACCACGACGCCGTGGAGACACCCGCGTACAAGCGCCGCTGGCGCGAGGCGTACCGGTTGGTGAACGCCCGGTTCGCGGAGGCCGCGGCCGACGTGGCGGCCGAGGGCGCCACGGTCTGGGTCCAGGACTACCAGCTCCAGCTGGTGCCGGCGATGCTCCGCGAGCTGCGGCCGGACCTGCGGATCGGCTTCTTCCTGCACATCCCGTTCCCGCCGATCGAGCTGTTCATGCAGATGCCGTTCCGCACCGAGATCCTGCGCGGCCTGCTCGGCGCGGACCTTGTCGGTTTCCAGCAGCGGCTGGCGGCGCAGAACTTCGTCCGGCTGGCCCGGCACCTGCTCGGCCTGCGCTACGAGGGCCAGATGATCCAGGTCGACGGCCGGCAGGTGAAGGCGGGCGCGTTCCCCATCTCGATCGACACCAAGGAGATGGAGCGGCTGGCCGAGGACCCGGCGATCCAGGCCCGGGCCAAGCAGATCCGCGAGGAGCTGGGCAACCCGAAGACCATCATCCTGGGCGTCGACCGGCTCGACTACACCAAGGGCATCGAACTCCGCCTGAAGGCCTTCCGCGAACTCCTCGCTGACGGAAAGTTGACAGTTCCGGACGCGGTTATGGTGCAGGTCGCCACGCCCAGCCGCGAGCGTGTGGAGCACTACCAGGCACTTCGGGTGAAGGTGGAACGCGAGGTTGGCCGGATCAATGGTGAATTCGGCCGGGTCGGCGTGCCTGCAGTGCATTATCTGCATCAGTCGTACAGTCGCTCCGAACTGGCCGCGATGTACGTCGCGGCCGACGTCATGATGGTGACCCCGCTGCGAGACGGAATGAATCTGGTGGCCAAGGAGTACGTCGCATCGCGCGCCGACCAGGGCGGCGCGCTCGTGCTCAGTGAGTTCGCCGGCGCTGCCACCGAGCTGCGCCAGGCGTTCCTGTGTAATCCCCACGACCCGGACGCGGTGAAGGACGCGTTGCTGCGGGCCGTGCATGTCGAAAAGCCCGAAGCCCGCCGCCGGATGCGCGTCATGCAACGCCATCTGCGCAGCCACGACGTGGGCCACTGGGCCAAGTCGTTCCTCAGCGAGCTCGGCGTCGGAGATACGGAGGCTGCGTGACCTCGCCCGCCCTCGCCGCCGCACACGGCGGCGTGCTGGATCCCGAACTGCGTGCCGCGATCGGCCGCATCGCCCGGGTTCCGCAGCTTCTGGTCGCCTGCGACTACGACGGCACGCTCGCGCCGATCGTCGAGGACCCGAGCAAGGCCGTTCCGCTGCCGGAGTCGGTGGCCGCGGTACGCGCTCTGGCCTCGCTGCCGCAGACCAGCGTCGCGGTGGTCTCCGGCCGCGCGCTGCGCGACCTGGCCACGCTCTCCCGGCTGCCCAGCGAGGTGCACCTCGTCGGCAGCCACGGCTCGGAGTTCGACATCGGCTTCGTCGAGCGCCTCACCCCCGAGCTGATCGCGGTCCGGCACCGGCTCCGCGAGGCGCTGCGGGAGATCGCCGCCGAACATCCGGGCATCCGCCTGGAACGCAAGCCCGCCAGCGTCGCCGTGCACACCCGCGGCGTCGACCCGCACACCGCCGCCCGGGCCGTCGAGGCGGTCCGCAACGGGCCGGCGACCTGGGACGGCGTGACGGTCACCCAGGGCAAGGAAGTCATCGAGCTGTCGGTGGTGGTCACCAACAAGGGCACCGCGATCGACCAGCTCCGGACCCAGCTCGCCGCCAGCGCGGTGCTGTTCATCGGCGACGACGTCACCGACGAGAACGCGTTCGGCAACCTGACCGGGCCGGACGTCGGCATCAAGATCGGCCCCGGCGAGACCCGCGCCGACTACCGGGTGTCCGAGCCGATCGAGGCGGCCCGCGCGCTGGGGCTGCTGCTGGAGACGCGGCGGCACTGGCTGTTCGGCGAGCGGGCGGTGCCGATCGAGCGGCACTCGATGCTCGCCAACGGCCGTACCGTCGCGCTCGTCACGCCGGAAGCGAAGATCACCTGGCTGTGTCACCCGAAGCCGGACTCGGCGGCGATCTTCGCCGACCTGGTCGGCGGCAGCCCGGCCGGGCACTTCACGGTCGGCCCGGAGCGCGGCGGCATCCCGCTCGGCCAGCGCTACCGCAGCAACACGATGACCGTCGAGACCCGCTGGTCCGGCCTGACCGTGACCGACTGGCTCGACCTACCGGTACGGCAGACCACGCCGGACGACCCGGCCGTGGTCAGCGGCGACTCCACACTGGTCCGGGTGCTCAGCGGCACCGGGCGGGCCCGGGTCGAGTTCGCGCCACGGCCCGAGTTCGGCCAGGTCGCGGTGCAGCTCCAGCCGCTCGACGACGGCCTGCTGGTGCTCGGCTCCAACGAGCCGGTCGCGCTGCACTCCCCCGGCGTCGAGTGGGAGGTCACCAACGACGCCGGGTACGAGACCGCGAAGGCGGTGGTCGACCTGTCGGCGGCCGGCGGCCAGGTGGTGCTGGAGCTGCGCTTCGGCACCCAGAGCCTGGAGCCGCACCGGCTGCCGGTGCACGAACGGCAGGCCGCCGCCGAGCAGCCCTGGAAGGACTGGGTGGCCTCGCTGCGGCTGCCCGCCACCGCCCGGGACCTGGTCGCCCGCAGCGCGCTGACGCTGCGCGGGCTCTGCCACGAGCCCACCGGCTCGATCCTCGCCGCGGCCACCACGTCGCTGCCCGAGGAGCTGGGCGGTGTCCGCAACTGGGACTACCGCTACTGCTGGCTCCGGGACGCCGCGATGACCGCCCGCGCGCTGGTCGACCTCGGCTCCACCGAGGAGGCCGAAGGTCTGCTGCGCTGGATCGACGGCGTGGTCGAGCGCACCGGCGGGCACCCGGAGCGGCTGCACCCGCTCTACACGGTGGACGGCTTCGAGCTGGGCGCCGAGGCGGTCATCGACACGCTGCCCGGCTACGCCGGCTCCCGGCCGGTACGGGTCGGCAACCTCGCCAACCACCAGCTCCAGCTCGACGTGTTCGGCCCGGTCGCGGACCTGATCGCGGCAGTCGCCGACGCCCGGGGCTCGATCCGGGACGACGAGTGGCGGGTGCTGGAGAACATGGTCGAGGCGGTACGCCGCCGCTGGCACGAGCCCGACCACGGCATCTGGGAGGCCCGCCTCCCCCCGCGGCACCACGTCTTCTCCAAGGTCATGCTCTGGATGACCGTGGACCGGGCGCTGCACGTCGTACGGCGGCACGGCGGCGAGGACCGGCCCGAGTGGGTCGAGCTGCGCGACCGGATCGCCTCGAACGTGCTGGAGCACGGCTGGCACCCGGAGGCCGAGGCGTACAGCGTCGCCTACGGCTACGAGGAGATGGACGCCTCGTCGCTGTGGATCGGCATCTCCGGGCTGCTCGCCGGTGACGACCCGCGCTTCCTCTCCACCGTGCTCAAGATCGAGGCGGAGCTGCGCAGCGGGCCGGTCGTCTACCGGTACCACTGGGACGACGGCCTGCCCGGCCGGGAGGGCGGCTTCCACATCTGCACGTCATGGCTGATCGAGGCGTACCTGCGCACCGGCCGCCGGAGCGACGCGGAGGAGCTGTTCACCCAGATGGTCGACACGGCCGGGCCGACCGGGCTGCTGCCGGAGCAGTACGACCCGCTGGCCGAGCGCGGGCTGGGCAACCACCCGCAGGCGTACAGCCACCTGGGCCTGATCCGCTGCGCCCTGCTGCTGGACAACATGCTCAAGCAGTAACGCCGTACGAGGGCGGCGGCGGGGACCCTCCGGTCCCCGCCGCCGCCCTCGTTCCATCCCCGCCCCGCCCCGCCCCCGCCCGCCCCGCCCCGCCCCCGCGATCTTGCAGTTGCGGCCCGGGCAAAGGTGGCCGAAACGGGCATCCCGCGGGCACGAAGTGCAAGATCGACGCGCTCGGGGCGGGGCGGGGCGGCGTAGGGCGAGGGCGAGGGCGGAGGGTCAGGCGGGGGTCAGGGCGTGCACCACGTCGCCTACCACCACGATCGCGGGTGGGCGCAGGGCGGCGGCCTCGACGTCGGCGGCGACCGCGCCGAGCGTGGAGCGCAGCGTGCGCTGGGCCGACGTGGTGCCCTCCTGGATCACCGCGGCCGGGGTGTCCGCCAGCTTGCCGTGCGCGATCAGGGTGGCGCTGATCGCGGCGAGGTTCTTCAGCCCCATCAGGATCACCAGCGTGCCGCGCAGCCCGGCCAGGGCGTCCCAACGCACCAGCGACGCGGGCGCGTCGGGCGCGAGGTGCCCGGAGACCACTGTGAACTCGTGCGCCACGCCCCGGTGCGTCACCGGCACGCCGGCCACCTCGGGCACCGCGATCGCGCTGGTCACGCCGGGTACCACAGTCACCGGTACGCCCGCCTCGGCGCAGGCCAGCAGTTCCTCGCCGCCCCGGCCGAAGACGTACGGGTCGCCGCCCTTGAGCCGTACCACCACCTTGCCGGCCCGGGCCCGGTCCACCAGGATCCGGTTGATCTCCTCCTGGGCACGCGACGGCCCGTACGGGATCTTGGAGGCGTCGACCAGCTCGACGTCGGGGCGCATCTCGTCCAGGAGCAGTCCGGGCACGAGCCGGTCGGCGACGACCACCTCGGCCTCGGTGAGCAGCCGCCATCCCTTCACGGTGATCAGCTCCGGGTCGCCCGGACCGGATCCGACGAGCGCGACGCGGCCGCCGGTGTTAACAGGGGTCCCTTCCTCTACCGCAGGCGTTAACGGGGGGCCCTTCCTTCCGAGCAACTCCCGGACGGCGTCGCGGACTGCCATCGCGCGGCGGGGGTCGCCGCCGCCGAGGACCGCCACCGTCACCGGGCCGTGCCGGGTCACCGCCGGCGTCCACGCGCTCGCCGCCGTCCGGTCGTCGGCGCGTACGCAGAAGATCCGCCGCTCGGCCGCGGCGGCGCTGACCGCGGCGGCGGCGGTCCGGTCGTCCACCGCCACCTGGACCAGCCACGCACCGTCCAGGTCACCGGGGGCGAACCGGCGCGGCTCCCAGTGCAGCCGCCCGGCGTCGACGTGGGCACGCAGCGCCGGCGTCAGTTCGGGCGAGACCAGCAGGACGTCCGCGCCGGCGTCGAGCAGCGCCGGCACCCGCCGGGTGGCGACCGCTCCCCCGCCCACGACGACCACGCGCCGCCCGTCCAGCCGCAACCCCAGGGGGTACGGGCTGGGCGACGTCGGTCCGGTCACTTCTCCGCCACCCCGGCGGAGTCGAACGTCGCCACCTCGTGCAGTACCCGGACCGCGCCGGTGACCACCGGCAGGGCGAGCAGAGCCCCGGTGCCCTCGCCGAGCCGCAGCCCCAGGTCGATCAGCGGCTCCAGCCCGAGGTGCCGCAGCGCCGCCGTGGCGCCCGGCTCAGCGCTGCGGTGCCCGGCCACCATGGCGCCCACCGCGTCCGGCGCGAACGCGGCGGCGGCGACCGCGGCGCTCACCGCGATCACGCCGTCGAGCAGCACCGGCACCCGGCGCGCGGCGGCGCCGAGGATCAGGCCGGTCAGCGCGGCGTGCTCCAGCCCGCCGACGGTCGCCAGCACACCCAGCGGGTCGGCCGGGTCGGGCTCGTGCCGGGCCAGCGCGGCCCGCACCACCGCCACCTTGCGGGCGTACGTCTCGTCGTCGACCCCGGTGCCCCGGCCGGTGGCCGCCGCGGCGTCGACGCCGGAGAACGCGGCGATGAGCGTGGCGGACGGGGTGGTGTTGCCGATACCCATGTCGCCGGTGAGCAGGATGCCCGCCCCGGCGTCGATCAGCTCGCCCGCGACCCGGATACCGGTCTCGACGGCCGTGCGGGCCTCGTCCCGGGTGAGCGCGGCGGTGACCGTCATGTCGCGGGTGCCGGCGCGGACGTTCGCGGACACCAGACGCGGCCCGGCCGGGTCGGCGGACTCGGCGCCGGGGATCGGGATGGCCACGCCGACGTCCACCACCGTGACCGAGGCGCCGGCCTGGCGGGCGAACGCGTTCACCACGGCGCCGCCGGCCAGGAAGTTGGCGATCATCTGGGCGGTGACCTCCTGCGGCCACGGGGTCACGCCCTGGGCGTGCACGCCGTGGTCACCGGCGAAGATCGCCACCGCGGCCGGCTCGGGCAGCGGCGGCGGGCAGGCGCCGGCCAGCCCGGCGAGGCGTACCGAGAGCGGCTCCAGGGCGCCGAGCGAGCCCGCGGGCTTGGTCAGCCGCCCCTGCAACTCGCGGGCCGCCGCCATGGCGGCCTCGTCCAGCGGCCGGATCGCCGCGACTGTGGACTCCAGCATCATGCCTCCAGGATCCGTGCCAGCGTCTCGATGAACGCGTCTGTGGTGCCCCTGTCGCGTACGGCGATCCGGAGCCAGTCCGGGCCGAGCCCGGGGAACGTGTCGCCCCGGCGTACCGCCCAGCCGTGCGCGCGCAGCCGCTCCCGCACGTCGGCGGCGCCGGCCACGTGGATCAGGACGAAGGCGGCGGCGGGGCGGCCCGCCACGCGTACCCCGGGCAGGCCGGACAGGCGGGCCACCAGGTGGTCGCGGTCGGCGGCGAGTTCGGCGGCGACGGCGCGTTCGGCGGCGACGGCGGCCGGCGCGGCGCAGGCGGTGGCGGCGGCGAGCGCGGGGGTGGAGACCGCCCAGAGCGGCTGCGCGGCGGCGAACCGGGCCAGCAGCGCGGGGTCGCCGAGCAGGTAGCCGATCCGCAGCCCGGCCAGGCCCCAGGTCTTGGTGAGGCTGCGCACGACCACGAGGCCGGGCAGGTCGCGACGCGCGGCCAGGGACTCGGGCTCGCCGTCGACGCCCGGCGCGGTGGTGGTGTCGGCGAAGGCCTCGTCGACCACGAGCACCCGTCCGGGGCGGGCCAGCGTGGCGATCGCCTCCACCGGGTGCAGCACGGAGGTCGGGTTCGTGGGGTTGCCGATCATGACCAGGTCGGCGTCTTCCGGGACGCTCGCCGGGTCCAGGCGGAAGCCGTCGGCCGGGTCGAGCAGCACCCGGTCCACCCGGTGCCCGGCGGCCCGCAGCGCGGCTTCCGGCTCGGTGAACTGGGGGTGCACCACGACGGGGTGGCGGACGCCGGACAACGCGCGAGCGATCAGGACGAAACCCTCGGCGGCGCCGGCGGTGAGGAGTACCTCTTCCGGGGGTCGCCCGTGCCGGTGAGCGACGGCGGCGCGGGCCGGCGCCGGGTCCGGGTACGCGGCCAGGTCGCCCAGCGCGGCGGTGACCGGGTCGGCCAGCCAGTCCGGCATCGGGGCGCGGCGCACGTTGACCGCCAGGTCGACCAGGCCGGGCGTGGCCTCGGCGTCCCCGTGGTGGCCCAAGTCGGGCTCGTCGAGCGCGGCGGCGCTCCCGGTCGATGGTGCGGGCATGTCCGCGATCCTGCCGGGTAGCCGCCGCCCGGGACAGCGCATCCCGGCGTGGGTCGCGTCACGGTCCGCCGGTTTATGAGTTCTTCTCATTTCCGAATCGGAAATGTCATAGCTTGACCCCGTGAGCAGTCGTCCCCTTGCTTCCGCTGGCCGTCTCGTTCCTCTTCTCCGCGCCGGGCTGATCGCCGGCATCGTGGTCGCCGCCGCCCTGTATCCGCTGGTCGCCGTCACCGGCATCGGGGCCAAGGCCACCGCGCACGCGATCGAACAGAAGACGAGCATCCTCAAGACCGCGCTGCCGGCCGAGACCTCGTACGTCTACGCGCCGGACGGCAAGACGGTGCTGACGATGTTCTACGAGGAGTACCGGCAGTACACCAAGATCGAGAACATGTCGCCGAACATCCAGCAGGCGATCGTCGCCGCCGAGGACAACCGCTTCTACCAGCACCACGGCGTCGACCCGAAGGGCGTGGCGCGAGCTTTCGTCTCCAACGCCCGATCCGGCGGCGTCTCCCAGGGCGCCTCGACGATCACCATGCAGTACGTGCGGATGGCGCTGCGGGACAGCGCGACCACGCCCAAGGAGGTCCAGGAGGCGACCCAGCAGACCAGCCTGCGCAAGGTCAAGGAGATGCGCATGGCGCTGGACATCGAGAAGCACCTGACCAAGGAACAGATCCTGGAGCGCTACCTCAACTCGGCCTACTTCGGCCACCGCGCGTACGGGATCTACGCCGCCTCGCAGATCTTCTTCTCCAAGACCCCGGCCACACTCACCCCGGTCGAGGCGGCCACGCTGGCCGGGCTGGTGAAGTCGCCGTCGGAGTACGACCCGATCACCTCCGACCAGAAGGAGGCCACCGGCCGGCGCAACTACGTGCTGGACAACATGGCCCGCCTCGGTTACCTGTCGCCCGACGCCGCCGCGGCGGCCAAGGGCCAGCCGATCAAGCTGAAGCTGACCGACCCGCCGAACGACTGCGCCGCGATCGACGGCGGGCACCGTAGCTGGGGCTTCTACTGCGACTACCTGAAGAACTGGTGGAGCGCCCAGCCCGCGTTCGGCGAGAACCGGCTGGAACGGATGGACAAGCTGCGCCGCGGCGGCTACCGGATCGTGCTCGCGCTCGATCCGAAGACGCAGGCGGCGGCGGAGAAGAACGTGGGCGCCAAGGACAACACCGGCAGCCCGTTCGCCAACGGCATCGTGGTCGCCGAGCCCGGCACCGGGCGGATCAAGGCGATGGCGGTGAACCGGAACTACTCGCTGGATCTGGCCGAGAACCCGAACAGCTCGAACCCGGAGGCCGGACCGAAGGTCAAGGCGAACTACCCGAACACGGTGGCGCCGCTGCTCGGCGGCGGGACGCTCCCGGGCTACCAGGCCGGTTCGACGTTCAAGATGTTCCCGATGCTCGCCGCGCTCAACGCCGGGATGCCGCTGTCCACCGCGTACGACTCGCCGTACACGTACAAGTCGGCCGTCTACGACGGGTGGGCCCCGTCGAACGCCAGCGGCGCGATGACCGGGCGGCAGACCATGTGGTCCGGCTTCGGCAAGTCGGTGAACACCTACTTCGTCCAGCTGGAGGAGAAGATCGGCGCGGACGCCGGGGTGCGGCTGGCCGAGCAACTGGGGCTGCGCTGGCGTACCGACGTGGACAAGGAACAGGCGTCGCCGGGCAAGGCGAAGAAGTGGGGCGCGTTCACGCTCGGCGTCTCCGACGCCACCCCGCTGGAGATGGCGAACGCGTACGCCGCCATCGCCGCCGACGGGCGCTACTGCGAGGCCATCCCGGTCAACGCGATCATGAACCGGGACGGCACACCGGCCACGTACACCACGCCGGGCGGGGTGCAGCGGGAGGTCGCCAAGCCGCGGTGCCGCCAGGTGGTGAACGCGGACGCGGCCCGGGCCGCCACGGACGCGGCGCGCTGCCCGACCGGCGACACCCCGGCGAAGGGGAGCTGCGGCGGCTGGTCGACGGCCGACAGCGTCCGCGGCACCGTGGGCCGGCCGGTCGCCGGCAAGACGGGTACGACGGACAGCACCCGGTCGGCGTGGTTCGTCGGCTACACGCCGGAGCTGGCGGCGGCGAGTTTCATCGCCGACCCGGACAATCCGTTCAACGCGGTGGGTGACGGGCAGTCGCAGATCCCGGTGAACGCGGTGGCGCAGACCCTGCGGGATTCCCTGAAGGGTCAGCCGACCCGCCAGTTCACCCCACCCTCGGACCAGATAGTCGGCTGACCCGCCCCGATCCGCCCGGGGGTGCGCCCGGGTAGTCGATCAAGGAGTTTGCGTCCGGATCGCCTGATCCGCCGACGCGAGCTCCTTGATCGACGTTTCCGTCACCTTGCGGTCAGGCGGGCGCCGGCACGGGCGCCAGCGCGGCGGCCACCAGCCGGGCGGCGACGTCCGGGTGCGCGGCCCAGTGCGGCACGAGCTGCGAGGCGTGCACGGCCTGCCGGACGAACCCCTCCGGGTTGCCGCCCTCCCAGCGCCAGGCCGGCCGCTCACCGGCGCGCGGCGTGAGCACTGCCGCGTGCTGCTTGTGCCCGGTCACCGTCGTACCGGCCGGGGCCACGACGCTGTCCGTGACCGCCGTGGCCGTGCGGTAGCCGACCACCAGGCCGTCCCGGACCGTGCCGACCGCGTCGAGCACGCCGCACATCGGCAGGCCGTCCAGCTCCCGGGCCAGCCAGAGCAGGCCGGCCCCCTCGGCGATCACCGGACGGCCCGAGCGGGCCAGCTCGGCCACCGCGATGCAGAGGCGGCGGTTGGCGGAGAGCTGCTCCGCGTACGTCTCGGGCAACCCGCCGCCGACGACGAGCGCCCGCGCCCCGGCGGGCAGCGCCTCGTCGCGCAGCGGATCGAGCGTGACCACCTCGGCGCCGGCGGCGCGCAGCAGCTCGGCGACCTCCGGGTGGCTGTAGGCGCCGGCCGGGCCGCCGGCCAGCGCGACCACCGGGCGCTCCGCCGACGCCGCCGGGGCATCGGCCGGCTCCGGCGACCACGCCTGAACGGTGAGCGCCGGGGCGGACCGGGCCAGCACCAGCAGCCGATCGAGGTCGACGGTGGCGGCCACCGCCTCCCCGAGCCGGCGTACGCCACGTTCGGCATCGGCGTCGCCGCGCACCACGGGACCGGTGCCGTACCGCCGGGCGGGCAGCACCGGCGGTAACTCGTGCCGGCGCAGCGCCCCGTAGACCGGCACGCCGACGTCGTCGAGCGCCTCGCGCAGCAGCGCCTCGTGCCGGGGCGAGGCAACCCGGTTGAGGATCACGCCGCCCAGCCAGAGCTCGTCGTCGTACGCCCGGAAGCCGTGCACCAGCGCGGCCACCGACTGGCCCATCGCGGCCACGTCCACCACGAGCACCACCGGGCTACGCAGCGCGGTGGCCACCGCCGCCGTGGATTCGCTCTCCGGCCGCCCGGCGACCGAGTCGTAGAGGCCCATCGTCCCCTGCACCAGGGCGAACCCGGTCCCGGCCGCGCCGTGCGCGAAGAGCGGGACGATCCGCTCCGGACCGACCAGCCTCGGATCGAGCGTGCGCCCGGGACGGCCCGCGGCGAGCCCGAGGTACGCCGCGTCCACCTGGTCCGGCCCGACCTTGAAGCCGGCCACCGGGAGATCCCGGTCGGCGAGGGCCGCCAGCAGGCCGAGAGAGACGGCGCCGGTGCCGTGACCCGAGGAGGGCGCACTCAGCACGACGCGCGGCACGTCGGTCATCATCGACTCCTGATGTGGGTGGTTTCCGCCCGCGTGACCATACCCGTCCGGCCCGGCCCGCGACGTCCGCGCGTACCGCCGTTTCTGCCCGGCGACGGCGAGTGGCATCGCTCATACGGGTAGCCTTGGCCAACGTGTACCGGTTCCTGCTGACCCCGCGCTGGCTCGGCTACCTCGCGCTGACGCTCGTCGCCGCGACGGTGATGGTGTTCCTGGGCAACTGGCAGCTGGACCGCTACCGGGGCCGGACGGCGATCAACGACCGGATCGACGCCGGGGCCACCATGACGCCCGCGCCGCTGCGCGACGCGCTGCCCGCGCCCACCGGCGGCGCGGGTGCCGTCGGTCCCGCTCCGGCCGAGGAGCTGACCTGGAGCCGGGTCACCGCCACCGGCCGGTACGACAGCGCGAACACCGTCCTGATCCGCGGCCGGACCGTCGACCGGACGGTCGGCTTCGAGGTGCTCACCCCGCTGGTGCTCGCCGACGGCAGCGCGGTGCTCGTCGACCGGGGCTGGATCCCGCCCGCCCCGGGGGCAGGCGCGACGGTCCAGCCGCAGGTGCCGGCGGCGCCGGGCGGCGAGGTGACAGTGACCGGCCGGGTGGTCGCCAGCGAGAGCGGCGGGGGCGGGGTCAGCCGGCGCGACGGGAAGCTGGAGGCCCGGCGCATCGACATCCCCCGCCTGGCCGAGCAGCTCCCCTATCCGGTGACCGGCGGCTACGTGCTGCTCGACGGGCAGACGCCGGCCGCCGACCCGGCCTTCCGGGCGGTGCAGATCGGGCACACGAACAACTGGCAGAACTTCGGCTACGTGTGGCAGTGGTGGATCTTCGCGGTGATGAGCCTGTTCGGCTACGGCTGGGTGGCGCGCCGCGAGGCGCGGCGCCTCGCCGGACTGGACAAGCCGGGCGAGCCGGTGGACCGGGCCGCCGAGCCGGCCGCCCCCACCTCCGCCTGAGCCGGACCGGTCAGCCGGTGAGCCGGCCGGCGTGGATGGCGCGGACCGCGTCGATCGTGTCCGCCTCGGCGGCCCTCTTGTCGTGGCGGTAGCGCAGCACGCGGGCGAAGCGCAGGGCCATGCCACCCGGGTAGCGGCTGCTGGTCTGCACCCCGTCGAAGGCGATCTCGACCACCTGCACCGGCCGGACCCGCACCTCCCAGTCGCCCTTCTCCACTGCGAGCGACAGGAACCGCTCGGTCTGCCAGCGCAGCATCTCGTCGGTGAGCCCCTTGAAGGTCTTGCCGAGCATGACGAACTCGCCGGTTCGCGGGTCACGGGCGCCGAGGTGCAGGTTCGACAGCCACCCCTCGCGCCGGCCGCTGCCCCACTCGACCGCGAGCACCACCAGGTCGAGCGTGTGCCGCGGCTTGACCTTGACCCAGGCCGAGCCGCGCCGGCCGGCGTCGTAGGGCGCGGCCGGGTCCTTCACGACCACGCCTTCCTGCCCGGCGTCGACAGCCGCGGCGAACGCCGTGGCCGCCTGCTCCGCGTCGTCCACCTCGATCCGGTCGACGAGCAGCGAGGCGTCGACCGCGCGGGCCAGGGCCGCCCACCGCTCCCGCCCGGGCGCGTCGATCAGGTCGGCGCCGTCGAGGTGCAGCAGGTCGAAGAAGTACGGCGTGAGCACCGGCTCGCCGGTGCGCTCGGCGGCGGCCAGCACAGCGGGCGCGACCTGCGTCGGCCCGGTGGTGCTGGGCGTGGTGCGCCGGGCAGCCCGGCTGGACGTCTCCTGGAACGGCAGCGGCCGGCCGGCCGCGTCCAGCCCGATCGCCTCACCGTCGAGCACCAGCTCGCGGGCGGGCAGCGCGCGTACGGCGGCCACCACCTGGGGCAGCCGGCCGGTGATCTCGTCCAGGCTGCGGGTGAACACGGCGATGTCCGAGCCGGAACGGTGCACCTGGATGCGGATGCCGTCGAGCTTCACGTCGACCATCGCCGGCACGCCGGTGGCGGTGAGCGCCTCGTCGACGGAGGGCGCGCTCTGCGCCAGCATCGGCGCGAGCGGGCGGCCCACCTGGAGGCCGAACCCGGCCAGCGCCGGGGCGCCGCCGGTGAGCGCCGCGACCGCCACCGCGCGCAGGTCACCGGCGAGCAGCAGGGCACGCCGGACGGCCGCGACCGGTACGTCGGCGGCGCGGGCGACCGCGTCGGTCAGCAGCCCGGCCTGCGCGCCCTGCCGCAGCTCGCCCCGGAACAGGCCGGTCAGCAGGCGCTGCTCGTCGGCGGTCGCGGCGGCGAAGAGACGGCCGACGAGATCCCGCCGCCGGGCCTGCGAACCGGAGCCGGCGACGCGGGAGATCTCCTCGATCGCCGCGTCGACGGCGGCGACGGTGAGCGTCGGCTCGGCGGCCGGCGGCGGCAGGTCACGCAGGCCCGCCCAGCCGACACCGGTCTGACGCTGGCGCAGCTCACCGGCGAGATAGCCGGCGCCGGCCGGGATCTCGCCCGGCTCCAGCCCGCGCAGCGCAGCGGCCAGCAGCTCCACCTTGGCTCGTCTGCCGCTGGTGGCGCCGACCGCGGCCGAGGTGGCCGCCAGCTCCACGAAACGCACGCCCATATCCTGCCAGTCACCTGCGACACCGGGGCCGATCCGGCGACCCGGCACACCACACGGGTGGCCGGGTCACCGGCAACCGGTCAGGCCGAGACCGGTTCCTCGATCCGCAGGCCGCGCCCGCGCACGCCCTCGGCGACCCGGGTGAGCAGCGCGTCGAGCGTAACCAGCGCGGCGGAGAGCTCGCCGATCTGTTCGTTGAGCGTGTCCTCGGACCACGCGGAGACGTCGACGTCCCCCAGAGCACGGACGGCGGCCTGAAGCCGCTCCATCTCGTCGTTCGTACGCATGTTCGAAAGGCTATAACACCCCGCCCGCCGACACACCACAAACTCCGACATCGGCCCCGAAGTTACGGTTTCGACACCTCAGCCGCGGTTTCCGGCCTCCGCCACCCGGGCCAGCAGCAGCGCCTCGGCCAGGCACACCCGCGCGAACTCGCCCAGGTGCAGGCTCTCGTTCGGCCCGTGGGCCCGCGCGTGCGGGTCCTCCACCCCGGTCACCAGGATCGCGGCCTGCGGGAACATCTCCTGGAACGTGGCGATGAACGGGATCGACCCGCCCACCCCGATGTCCACCGGGTCGGTGCCGTCCCAGGCCGCCCGGAACGCCGACCGCGCCGCGTCGAACATCGGCCCGGAGGCGTCGATGACGCAGGGCGCGCCGTCGTGCTCGAACGTCACCGACACCTGCGCGCCCCACGGCGCGTGCCGCTCCAGGTGCGCGGTCAGCGCCGCGTACGCCTTCTTCGGGTCGTCGCCCGGCGCGAGCCGTACGCTCAGCTTCGCCTTCGCGGACGGCACCAGCGCATTCGGCGCCTCGCCGGTGGCCGGCGCGTCCACACCGAGGATCGCCAGCGCCGGCTTGGTCCAGAGCCGGTCGGTGATCCGGCCGGTGCCGAACAGTTCCGCGCCGTCGACCAGGCCGGCCTCGGCGCGGAACCGGTCCTCCGGGTAGTCGACGCTGGCGCCCTCGCGGCCGACCAGTCCGTCCACCGCGACGTCACCGGCCTCGTCGTGCAGCGTGCCGAGCAGCTTCACCAGCGCGGTGAGCGCGTCCGGCACCGCGCCGCCGAACATGCCGCTGTGCACCGCGTGGTCGAGCGTGCGCACCTCCACGAAGCAGTTGACGATGCCGCGCAGCGAGGTGGTCAGCGCGGGCACGCCGACGTCCCAGTTGGTGGAGTCGGCGATCACGATGACGTCGGAGGCCAGATCGTCACGGTGCTCGGCGAGCAGCCGCTCCAGCGAGTCCGAGCCGTACTCCTCCTCGCCCTCGATGAACAGCACCACGCCGACCGGGAGCCGGTCGCCGAACGCGCGCAGCGCGGCGACGTGCGCCATGATGCCGGCCTTGTCGTCGGCGGCGCCCCGGCCGTAGAGGCGGCCGTCACGCTCCACCGGCTCGAACGGGTCCGACTCCCACAGCGACAGGTCGCCGACCGGCTGCACGTCGTGGTGCGCGTACATGAGCACGGTGGGCGCGCCGGGCGGGGCCGCCTTCGTGCCGATCACCGCGGGCTGGCCGCCGGACCGGACGATCCGCGTGTCGAGGCCGCAGCCGCGCAGCAGCTCCGCCACCGCCTCGGCGGAACGCTCCACGTGCGAGTGGTCGAAGCCCTCGAAGGCGATGCCCGGGATGCGGACGAGTCGCTCGAGGTCGGCACGGACGCCGGGCAGTTCCCGCTCGACGGCGGCCCGCACCTCGGACTCGGAGAGGATCGGAGTGGTCATGACCGGAATCGTATGCTGGCCTTACCCCGCCACGTCGGCCGAGCCTGATCGCCGGCCGCCCACCCGGACGTAGTAGCGGTCCGCGTCGTGCGGCAGGTCCGGGGCGCCGTCGACGACCAGGTCCACCGCCGCCGCGGTGCCGTCGGCGGTGAAGTGCGCCCGCTCCCCCGCGTGCCAGCGGCGCAACTCCGGCAGGATCTGCTCACCGTCGCGGGCGAGCGCCCGGCGCAACCGCAGCTCGGCCGGCGCGGTGACGAGCACCGACAGCGTCAGCTCGGGGCGTACCGCGGCGCGGGCGGCGCTCACCCCCTCGACGATCAGCGCCGGACCGGCCGGCACCGGCACCACCCGGTCCAGGAGCCGGCGTCGCACCCAGCTGTAGCGGCGGTAGCCGCCCGCCCGGCCGGCCCGCACCGGGCCGAGCACCTGCTCCTCCAGCCGGGTCCAGAACGTGAGCTGGTCGTCCCAGCCGTCGAGCAGGTCGTCGGTGTGCACCAACGGCGGGCGCACGCCGCTCGCCCGCTCCGCGAGCGCGTCCGCGAGGCGCGTCGCGAACACGCTCTTGCCCGCGCCGCTGGGCCCGTCGACGGCCACCAGCCGGGTACGCCCCAACCGCGCCGGACCGGCCAGCACGCGGCGGGCCAACCCGGCGTACGCCTCGATCACGGCGACGTTCACCCGACCGACGCTAACGTTCCCCCGTCCGCTGGAACCTGCGACCCGGGCGGACCGTTTCGGCGAGCGGTGACGTGGGCGGCTGGGCATCATCGGGGGGTGCTCCATGACGTGATGTGTCCGGGCGTCGACGCCCTCCTGGAACAGGCCCGCGCCGGTCTCCGCCGGCTCACTCCGCACGAGACCGTCGAGGCGGTCCGAGGCGGCGCGCTGCTGATCGACACGCGTACCGAGGCGCAGCGCCGCGAGGAGGGTGAGCTGCCCGGCGCGATCGTCATCGACCGCACCGTGCTGGAGTGGCGGCTCGACCCGGCCAGCGCCTGGCGCATCCCCGAGGCCACCGGGTACGACCGCGAGATCGTCGTGGTGTGCCGGGAGGGGTACAGCTCCAGCCTGGCCGCCGCCAGCCTCCAGACGCTGGGGCTGCGGCAGGCCACCGACATGATCGGCGGGGTGCAGGGCTGGCGGGAGGCCGGGCTGCCGATGTCCGACCGCCCCGCCGACGTGCGCTACTGAACCGCGCGGTCGACGGCGGGCCGCCGGACGTCGCTCTGTGCCGGCGGCGCGCCGGGTGGCACGAACGGCAGTCCCGGCGGCGGACCGGACTCGATCAGCCGCCACAGCGCGTCCGTGTCGAGGTGTTCCTCCACCAGGTCGCCGAGCAGGTCCAGCGTCCGCTCCCGGGCCGCCGCGAAGGACGTGTCCGGCGCGACCTTGAAGCCGGTGCGCCCGGCCGCCGCCGCGACCTCGGTCAGGAAGCGGCGGCGGAACTCGTCGGAGGAGAACGTGCCGTGCCAGTGGGTGCCGTACACGTTGCCGAGGCGCGCGCCCTCGCCGGTGCCGTCGGTGTGACGCAACAGCGGCGCGAGCCCCGGGTCGGCCGTCGACACCCGGCCGTGGTGGATCTCGTAGCCGCTCACCGGCACGTCTCCCGCGGCGCTGCCCTCGGCCCGGCGCACCGTCTTGACCGGCTCGAACGTGATCTCGACGGGCAGCAGCCCGAGGCCGGGCACGGTGCCCGCGCGGCTCTCCACCGGGTCGTGGATCACCCGGCCCAGCATCTGGAAGCCGCCGCAGATGCCGAGCAGCGGCCGTCCGGCGGCGGCGTGCGCCAGTACCGCGTCGGCCAGGCCGGTCTCCCGCAGCCAGGCCAGGTCGGCGACAGTCGACTTGGTGCCGGGGAGCACCACCAGGTCGGCGGCGGCCAGTTCGGCCGGTTCGACGGTGAGGCGTACCCGCACACCCGGCTCGGTGGCGAGGGCCTCGACGTCGGTGGCGTTGCTGATCCGGGGTAGCCGCACCACTGCCACGTCGAGCCAGTCGGTGCCCCGGGGCGCGGGCGGCCGGCCGAGCACCCGCCCGTACGCGAGCGAGTCCTCCGCGTCCAGCCACAGGTCCAGCGCCCAGGGCACCACCCCGTACGTGGGACGGCCGGTGACCCGGCGCAGCATGTCCAGCCCCGGCTGGAGCAGCCCCCGGTCGCCCCGGAACTTGTTCACGACGAACCCGGCGACCAGCGCCTGATCGGCCGCGTCGAGCAGGGCGACGGTGCCGAACATCGAGGCGAACACGCCGCCCCGGTCGATGTCGCCGACCACGATCGTCGGCAGCCCGGCCGCACGCGCCAGCCCCATGTTGACGTAGTCGCCGTCGCGCAGGTTGATCTCGGCGGGGCTGCCCGCGCCCTCGCAGATCACCACCTCGTACTCCTCGCGCAGCTCGGTCAGCGCCGCGGACGCGGTGGTGGCGAGCCGGGACCGCACCTCGTGGTAGTTGCCGGCGGTGACCGTGTCGACCGCCTCGCCGAGCAGCACCACCTGGCTGGCGTGGTCGCTGCCCGGCTTGAGCAGCACCGGGTTGAACCGCAGGTCGGCGTCGAGCCCGCAGGCGGCGGCCTGCATGGCCTGGGCTCGGCCCAGCTCCCCGCCGCGACCGTCCGGCCCGACCACGACGGCGGAGTTGTTCGACATGTTCTGCGCCTTGAACGGCGCGACCCGGACGCCCCGGCGGCGCAGCCAGCGGCAGATGCCGGCGGTGAGCACGCTCTTGCCGGCGTCGGAGGTGGTGCCGGCGACCAGCAGCCCGCCGCTCACCGCCCGTTCTCCCGGCGGGCTGCACGCATGAGGGCGCCGAGCGCGGCCCGTCCGGCGGCCCCGGCCACGCGCCCGACGGTCACCGGGTAGAGCGCGGCCAGGCCGAGCGCGGCCGCGCCGACCGCGCCGGAGATCCGGGCGGCCCGCTTCAGGTGCCGCGCCTCGGGGCGGGGCCCGTCACCGAGGAACGGCCGGGTCTCGGCGCGGCCGAAGTAGACGTTGCGCCCGCCGAGCCGGACACCGAGCGCGCCCGCCATCGCCGCCTCGCACTGACCGGCGTTGGGGCTCGGGTGGTCGGCCCGGTCCCGCCGCCACACCTGCCAGGCGACGGCACGGTCCCCGTGCGCCGCTGGCGCGACCGCGACCGTGAGCAGCCCGGTCAGCCGGGACGGCACCAGGTTCAGCACGTCGTCCAGCCGGGCCGCCGGGGTGCCGAAGCGGGCGTACCGGGGTGAGCGGTGACCGACCATCGCGTCGAGCGTGTTTGCCGCCCGGTAGCCGAGCAGGCCGGGCAGGCCCGCGACCGCGCCCCAGACCAGCGGGGCGACCACGGCGTCCGAGGTGTTCTCGGCGACCGACTCGACCGTGGCGCGGGCGAGTTCGGACTCGTCGAGGGCGGACGGGTCCCGCCCGCAGAGGTTGCCGAGGCGGGCCCGGGCGGCGGGCAGGTCGGCCCGGCCCAGCGCCCGTGCCATCACCCGGGACTCGTGCCGCAGCGTGCGCCCGCCCAGCACCGTCCAGGTGCCGGCGGCGACCAGCGCGGCCCGGGCCACCGGATGACGGCGGGTGGCCAGCGCGGCGGCGGCGCCGAGCAGGACCGGCGCGCCGACGGCGAGCGCCGTGAACGCGGCGCCGGCCGACCGGTCGGGACGGTAGAGCCGCTGTTCCAGGGCGCCGGCCGCCCGGCCGAAGCCGGCCACCGGATGCCACCGGCGGGGGTCACCGAGCAGCGCGTCGA
The DNA here is from genome assembly GCF_017872985.1 of Micromonospora sp. HB375. Taxonomy (NCBI): domain Bacteria; kingdom Bacillati; phylum Actinomycetota; class Actinomycetes; order Micromonosporales; family Micromonosporaceae; genus Micromonospora; species Micromonospora sp. HB375. The sequence goes on from NZ_JAGGJO010000001.1 coordinate 5,689,377, forward strand.
GCGCGTAACCCGCCACCAGTCCGGTCGCGTTCGCCATGGCGGTCGCCTGCCGCACCCGTCACCACCTCCGGCCGGCCAGCCTAGTCGTACGCGGGGTGGAGACGCCGATGTCACCACCCCGCGCCCCCGTCGGACTGTCAGGCGGGCACCGGGGTCCGTCGCCTGCTCCGGCGCCCCGACGCGGTCCCGCCCGGGCTCGCGCCGCCCGGCTCGCCCTCACCCGGCTCGCCCTCACCCGGCCCGGAACCACCCGGTCCGCCGACCTCCGGCGGTGCGACCTCGCCCAGTTCGTCGTCCTCGGCCGTGGCCGGCCCGTCGTCGGCCACGTCGCCCAGCTCGTCCTCCTCCCCCGCCGGGCCACCCGAACCGGGGTCGAAGCCGGCGGCCTGCCGCGCACCGGGCCGGGCGTCGACGGACCGGGCGTCGACGGACCGGGCGTCGACGGACCGGGCGTCGAACGGGTCGGGCTCACCCACCCGTTCCACGGTGCCGACGGGCCCGACCCGGCCGCCGCCGTACTCCGAGGGCGGGAAGTCGTCGTCGAAGGGCCGGTCGTCGAAGGTGGCCGGGGCCTGCCCGTCGGGCACCGGCTCGGTCGTCTCGCCGTGCACCCGCTGCTCGGCCTCCGCGTCCTCGACCGTGCTGGTGGCCGCGCGGGGCTGGTTACGCAGGAACCGGGCCCGGCCGCGGGACAGGTCGTGCCCGACCGCGACCGCCTCCAGTTCGTAGAGCGTGCGGTGGGTGCCGGACTCGTCGGTCCAGTCCCGGGTGTAGAGACGGCCGGCGACGATCACCGGGTCGCCGACCGCCACCGAGGACGCGACTCCCTCGGCCAGGCGGCGCCAGCAGTTGACCCGTACCCGCAGGCTGTTGCCGTCGACCCAGCGGCCGCTGTCGCGGTCGAGCCGGCGGGCGGTCGAGGCGACCTTGAAGTTGGCCACCAGCGTTCCGCTCTGGGTGGTCCGGCGCCACTCCGGCGCGGTCAGCACATTGCCGACGATCGTGACGTACGTATCGAACATCGCCCCTCCCAGGGATCGACTTGTCCCGGGAAGCGTCGGCCCGCCGCCTAGCCCGGGCCACCCGCCCGGCCCGTACCTGTGGATGACGGACCGCCTTGTGGACAACCCCCTGATCAAGGTCCCGATCTGCTAGGTCAACCGGCCCTACGCGCCTGACCTGCGGCGACGCATGATCGAGTGGAGCCGGCAAGCAGGCGTTCCGGAATCGCGCCGGTTGGGTAAGTACTTGATCAACCGAGAGAAAGGGAGCTCCGATGCTTCTCCGAGACGTCCGCGAGGCAGCGCGATGAGCGCCGTGGCGAACCCCGCGACCGTGGCCGAGTGCCTGCGGGTCGGCGCCGGGTTCTCCCAGGGCGACCGCAACTGGATCGCCGAGCAGTTCGCGACCCTGGACACCCGGCTCGCCGGCTTCCACGCCGACGCCACCGAGCTGGAGGTGTCCGTCAAGGATCGTGAGGCCCGGGGCCAGAAGGTGACCCTGGAGTGCTGGATCGCCGGTCGGCAGAAGATCGTCACCACCTCGACCGAGGAGGATCTGCACGCCGCGCTCAACGACGTCCGGGACGACCTGCGCCGCAAGCTCAACGACGCGAAGACCCGGCAGGAGCCGCGCAACAACAAGCACCTGCGCGCCGTCGACCAGCCCGAGGGCGTGCCGTTGCAGGACGCCGCACGCGAGGACGCCGAAACCGTCTGAATCCTGGCACGGCCCGCCCGCTCGGTGCCGGCGGGCGGGCCGTCCCCGCGCTGAGGCGTTGTTAAGAAGGGGCCCTTCCTCTACCGGATGCGTTAACAAGGGCCCCCTCCTTACAGCCCAACACCCCTACCGCCGGGTAGCGCGGCGGCGTACCGTCGCGGTCGTGGAACCGGACGTGCTGGGCGCCCCCTACGAGCGGCGGACGATCGAGCTGGGCACCGACGACGAGGGGCCGGTGGTCGCGACCCTCGTGCGGCGGCGCGCCGACCGCCCGACCGGCCGCGCCGTGCTCTACGTGCACGGCTTCGTCGACTACTTCTTCCAGACCCACGTCGCCGACTTCTTCGCCGAGCGCGGCTGGGACTTCTACGCGCTCGACCTGCGCAAGTACGGCCGCAGCCTGCTTCCGCACCAGACCCCGAACTTCTGCCGCGACCTGAGCGACTACTTCCCCGAGCTGGACGCCGCCGCGGAGATCATCCGGGCCGAGGAGGGCCACGACACCCTGCTCGCCATGGGCCACTCGACCGGCGGCCTGATCATCTCGCTCTGGGCGCACGACCGCCGCGACGCCGGACTGGTCGACGGCATCGTGCTCAACAGCCCCTTCTTCGACATCAACGCGCCCTGGATGGTCCGTCGACCCCTCGCGGCCGCCGTCTCCCGCCTGGGCCGCAGGGCGCCGCAGCGTGTCCTGCCGTTCGGCCTGGGCACCGTGTACGGCGAGAGCCTGCACGCCGACCACCGGGGCGAGTGGCGGTACGACCTGGCCTGGAAGCCGCTCGCCGGGTTCCCGGTGCGGGCCGGCTGGCTCAACGCGATCCGCACCGGTCAGCGTCGCCTGCGGGCCGGGCTGGACATCCCGGTGCCGGTGCTGCTGGCCTGCTCGACGCGCAGCTTCCGGGGCACCAAGTGGCACGACAGCGCCACCGGTGCCGACGCGGTGCTCGACGTCGAGCACATGGTGCGCTGGGCGCCCCGCCTCGGCCGGCACGTCACGCTGGCCCGCTTCGACGGCGGGCTGCACGACCTCACGCTGTCCAGTCCGGGCGTACGCGAGAAGGTCTTCGCGGAGGTCGGACGGTGGGCGGAGGGATTCCTCCGCGCCGGACCGACCGAGCCGGAGCCCACGACGCCGCCGTCACCTCGGCGGCCGGCCGACGCGACCGCCGAGGGCTGAGCCCGGCCCCGCCTCGCCGCTTCAGTCGGTGACGACCGCCGCGAGCGCGGCGCGGATCCGGTCGAACGTCGCGATCGGATGTCCGCCTGCCTGCGGCGGCAGCACCACGCCCAGGCAGCGCAACGCCGACCCGCCGTCCGGTCCGGCCTCGACCGCGAACACCGGCGCGCCCACGTAGCCGGCGGGCAGTTCCGTGGTGACCCGCACCTCGCCGCCGTCCCGGGCGACCCGCTCGACCACCGCCTCCAACGGCCGCGACCCGTCCTCACCCGCGCCCAGGGCCAGCACGAACGCCGAGACGGGCGCCGCGCCGATCCGGGCGACCGAGTCGGCCGGCGCGGCCACCGCCTCGGTGACCTGCTGGGTACGCCAGCGCCAGCCCCGGTCGTCGGCCCAGCCGTGCAGACCGCCGGTCGGCATCGCGGCGAGCCCCAGTTCCGGCAGGTGCAGCCAGTGGTCGGCGAAACCGGGCAGGTCGATCGGCTCGTCCGCGCCCTCGGCCGGGTCCGTGACGCTCGACCGCAACCCGATCTCGCCGTACGCCCGGTCGGTCAGCGCGTCGGCGGTGAGCAGCCACTCGTGCGCGATCTCCCCGTCGTCGGTGGCGCCGACCAGCTCGCTGTAGAAGAAGGCGGTGCCGAGGACGCCGGGCGGCGTGCCCGGGCCGTCCGAGCCGGTGAGGGGCAGGATCGCCCGTCCGAGGAGCTGACACAGCTCGAAGACGATCTCGTTCTCGGTTTCCTGGTCGAGCAGCATCCGACGAGGGTACGGATCGCGTCCCGCCCGGCCCACGCGGGACCCGCCGGAACTGTGGTGCCGTTCCGGGCCCCGGCATGGGACGCTGAGGGGCGGAACGGACGCGCCGACCCGTACCCCCGGGCGGACGGGGAGCGGCGGTACCCTCTTGGCGCGACGACCGTCGGCGCGCGCCCGTAGCTCAGCGGATAGAGCAGGGGACTTCTAATCCCAAGGCCGCAGGTTCGAATCCTGCCGGGCGCACCACCGTAACCGCAGGTCAGCGGCTTCCCGCACCCGGTCGAATCGATCACCACGGCTCACGTACAGCCATTCGTACAGCCAACTCAGCCGAAGAGGTGCTTCGCGGCCTCGTCCACGGCGGCGCGCTCGATCTCCGGCAGGACGTGGGCGTAGGTGTTCATCGTCAGCCCGATCTGGCTGTGCCCGAGCACCTTCATCACCGTCCGGGGCGAGGCACCGGAGACGAGCAGGAACGTCGCGCAGGCGTGCCGCAGGTCGTGCAGCCGCAGCCAGTCGAGGCCGGCAGCCGCCCGGATCTTGTGCCACGTCCGGTCGATGTGGTCCGGGTCCATCGGAGTACCGACCTTGGACGGGAAGACCAGGCCGTGATCCTGCCACCGCTCCCCCGCCGCCAACCGATCCGCGGCTTGCTGCCGACGATGCGCGCGAAACAGGGCGAGGGTCTGCGCCGGCACCGGAACCGTGCGCCGAGACCGCTCCGTCTTGGGCGCCACGAGCTGGAGGCGGCCTTCGGCCCGCTGCACGGTTTGCCGAACGGTCAGCGTGCTGGCGTCGAAGTCGATATCCGACCAGGCGAGCCCGAGCAGTTCCCCACGACGAAGCCCTACCGTCAGGGCGCAGACGTACAAGGCTCCCAGGCGGTGACCCCGCAGCACATCAAGGCGGCCCGCAAGCGGGCCGCGCCGGCCGCGCTCGGCCTGCTGGCGGCGCAAGCGCCGGCATCGGCCGGCGCGCCGGCCAATTAAGGGCATGCCTCCGGCGGGGGCCAGACGACTCCGAGATGGAGTTGCGAACGGTTCCGGTTCGTGGGTGGTGGGATGCCATCCCGCCAGCCACCGACCCAGGCAGAGCCGAGCAGACCAGGGCCAGGGTGACAAGGTCGTTCGTCCAGTAGGGCGCTCCACCTTGTCACCCTGGCCCTGGCCCACTCCACGGTGTGTGGGTCGGCGGCAGACAGGGATGACACTTTGATTGCCGCAGGGGGCCTTGGGTAGAGGTTGAATCACGCGGAGGGCGGGCGACTAGGTGACTGCCGCCGCAACCGGTAGGCCATCTGTCGGCACGAGCTGGAGCAGAAGCGGCGAGGCCGCCCGTTCCGTGTCCGGTTGAACTCCTGGTTGCAGACCTCGCAAGATCCGTGGCGGCTGTCGTACTCGCGGTCAAATCGCTCAAGTTCCTCCATCTCCCGGTCTTTGACGTTGACATAGGGCTCTAGGAGGTCGCTGTACTGCTTGAGCACCGCCTTCCAGGTTCCGCTTGTCAGCGCAGACTGCATGATGTCGATCGAGTCCTCATGGCCCTGCAGCTTCCAGATGGCCCGATTTTCGATCTGCCTCACGCGCTCGCGGGTTACACCGAGGCGCTCCGCCATCTCGCTGAGAGTCTGGTACGCCCAGAACCGCAGGAGCAGGACGCTCCGCTCATTCGTCGTCAGCTGTTCCAGAGCGGCGATGAAGTCATCAGGGGTGCGCAGGGCGCGATCGGCTGTGCTATCGCGATGGTTGCGGCCACGCTTCACGGCATGCCTCCAGTGGACTGGCCGGCGCCGGGAGAAGTCACAGAACCACCACCGGGCGGCAGCTGGGGCGGCGCCGAACTTCCGGTGGTGGCCGACAGAGTCCGGATCACAGAGGCCAGCTGCCCAAGCCAGGGGACCATCCCAAGGATACGAGCGAGTGCAAGAAGAACGTCCGGCACGTCCTGAGCGCGGGCCTTCTTGAAGGCGAAGTTCGCCAGACCCAGCACCAGGATGACCACCGCAGCGAGAGTGATGGCCCAAGCGAGAAGAAGCAGGATGCCGAGGTTGAAGAAGTCGGGGTGGAGGTTCAATGGCGGTCCCTTCCGTGAACGACGAAGGCCCCAGCGCGGGCTGCGCTGGGGCCTGACGATCTATTTCGGGCACAAAAAAACCCCTGTCGGTTTCGACAAGGGTTTAGCTATGTGAAGACACAGTGGTGCCCTGGTGGTGGGTTAACGATAGCAAGATCATCAGGACTGAGCAACGCTTCCCTGGTTCTCTCGGGCACGCCTTCTCCTGCTCAGCCGGTGCGTCGTCGAGGCCCCACCCCTCGCAGGGAGTTGTCAGGTGTTTCGTAACGCCCGCCAGGCGGGCACACCGGCAAGTGCCGCACCAGGTGTTCTACAAGAGCCCTGGACCGCCGGAGCCAGACGTTTCGGTCTACCAACACCCAGGTGATTGCCGAGCGATTTCCGCCCGTGCCCACACTTCCTAAACCCGTGTAGCCGTACAGCCACATGTACAGCCAAGACCGCCGGCTGACGCCGACGCCAACCGACAACGACGGACGAGCCGACCAGGTGCGCAGCCATGCGACCACCCATCCGAGACCTTCTTCTAATCCCAAGGCCGCAGGTTCGAATCCTGCCGGGCGCACCATCCCCACCGCAGGCCAGATCGTCAGCGGGCTACAGGTTGTTGATCCGGGCCAGCAGCTCCGCCTCAGTCAGGTTCTCCAGGACCGCGTCCTGCTTCCGCCCCAGGACGGCCAGCAGCTTCTCCTTCTCCAGCTTCTTGGCCGCCGCCGCCTTCGCCGCCTGGTCCTCCGCGAGGCGGACGGCGATGACGTGCTTGACGACCTCCAACTTGGTTTCCAGGGTCGCCTTGGCCGGATTGGCCTCGGTGGCCACGAACGACTCGGTGTCGACGGCCTTCAGTTCGGCGTTGACCGCCTTGGCCACGTCGTCGAGGCTGAAGCCGGACTTGGCGGTCAGCGGAAGCTCCCACAACTGCTCCGTGGTCAGCAGTCCCTTCGCCGACGGATAGCGGAACTTCTCCCGCGTGGCCTTCTCAAAAATGGTCACGACGACCTCTCTCCGTTTTCTGGGTAGGGGATCAGAACTGGATGCTGAGGAGGCGGCGCCGGCCGCCGGTCATGGTCACCTTGGCGACCACAGAGTTACGGATCGTGGAGCTGAAGCCGAGGCCGGAAAGCTGATCCGGAGAGGGCTCGCACTTGGTGCGGTCGCCGAGAACCTCGAACACCTTGCGATGCGGTTGCAGGTCGGCGCGGAGGAACTCGTTGTAGATCCCCCGCGTCGGCTGATCGTTCACGCACCCCTTCAGGATGAAGAAGTAGTGCCGGTTGCCGACCTCGTTGTCGTCGAAGTAGTTCGGCGAGTACATGACGGTGGACACCGGTACGAACTGTTCGGTGGTGATCCCCCACAGCTCCTTGCCCGCACTGCCTCGCTGCACGTCCTTACCCGGCCGGAAAGCGGTGATCACGCCGCCGGCAACCGTCATCCGGCCCACCTCGACGGTCTCCTTGTGGCCGACCGCGCGCTCGTGACGGTAATGCTCGATCTTCCCGTTGCTCTCGGTCTCGATCACGAAGCCGACCTGGGCGCTGTCCCGCTTGCGGTACTGGTTCACCTCGATCCGGTACTCACCGTCGGCGACATGGTCGGCCCAGGTGACGTTCTCCACCGGCTCGCGGGAGAGCGGCCCGCTCGCGTTCATGTCGACGTCCAGCTTGTCGCGCTTCTCCTGGTACCAGATGTGGTCGCCGTTTGGTTCGAACACGTGCAGGTCGAGGTCGTCGTGGTTGAACCAGGACAGGCTCACCCGCAGCTTGCCGGTGACGTTGCCGCCGGCCCGCTTGACCTTCTCCCGGATCGAGTCGGCGACGTTGCCGCCGTACGACCAGGCGAAGTCGTTGTCCCACCTGAACAACCGCGGAGCGGCCGGGTGCCGGCCGGTCGTGAGACTGACGAAGTGCGGCTCGTGGGTGTTGGCGACCCACAGGTCGATGGAGGTGGCTCCGGGCAGGATGTCCTTCAGGAAGGAGACCACGGGGATCTCCTCCGGCTTCGCGTCACGAAGGCGCGCACCTGTCGACGTCGTGGTGGCCGCCTGCATGAGCAGCCCTTCGATGCCGTCCTTCATCTGCGGCTGGGTGTCATTGTCGACCCACAGCACGTTGTTGACCGACACGTCGGACAGCCGGGCGAACCGTCGCTGCAACGACTCCTCGATGCCCAACTCGTCAATGGTCTTCATGGCAGCCTTGACCATGGCCGGGGTGATCAGCGCCGTGGGGCGCTGGTAGTTCTGCGGCGCCACCTTCGTCTCGAACGACCGGACCGCCTGCTCCAGGTCGACGCCGGCGGAGAGAGCCTGGACGAGGGTGCCGATCACCGTGTTGCGCAAGCGTGCCGCCGGGTTCATGGCGTTGGCGAAGACGAAGGCCCGTCCGTCGGTCGCCTTCGTCCACCGGTTCTGCAGCGACCGGAACTCGGTCACCGCCCGACGATGCTCCGTGCCGCGGTAGAGGGCGTTGTCGTCGATGAGGTCGACGACGGTGTCCAGAGCGTGCGGGGTCAGCTCGGCCAGGCCCCGCTGGAAGACCTGCACCGCGGCGTTGAAGTCGCTCTGTGCCGCGCCGACGTCTTCGACACGATGCCGCTTCTCCACCCGGCCGTGCAGGTGGTGCCACACCTCGACCTGGCCGTCGCGCAGCGATCGGGTGGTCTTCGTGCCGTACTGCGCCTGAGTGGACCGGAAGACGGTGGCCAACGGCAGCGAAAGCACGAACTCGTCCAGAGCGGCGGCGACCACGGAGAAGACCGGGTCGGAGGCCGAGACCCCGGACCAGACGGTACGGACCCGCCCGTCGTGGATCTCGACGACGTTGCCGAAGTGCTTGATGAAACGGCGGCAGGTCGAGCAGTCGTACTCGGATCGCTCACGGAACCGGAGATTGGTGCCGGCGGGGAAGGATTCGAGGAAGGTGAGCCAGAGTGAGTCCCGGTCGAGGCCGTCGCCGACGAGGTACAACTCACCTTTGGACATGGTGGACAGACGTGAAGTCACATCCGTCACGAACTGCTGGAAATCGCCCACCGTTCATCCCCCTTGATCGCCGGAGATCCTACGGAGCGAAACGCCAATCGGAGAACCGCGTTTCCGGCCTTCCGCACGGTCACGAGACGAGTTCCAAGGACGTGTTTCAGCGCGGTGCGCTCCGCGTCGCCGGCCCTAGCCCTGCTCGTCAGCGCCGAGGTCCAGCAGGAACGGGGAGCCGGGGCGCTCGGGCTGCCAGCCCCGCTCAAGCCCCTGCCGGATGGCACTTGCGACCAGCGAAGGGAGCACCGGAGAGGCCACGGCATTCATCCAGTTGTCCGGTCGCGGTGACGCGAGTCGGACGACGAGAGTGGCGCACCCAGCCAGATCCGCGCGCTCAACGGCGAAGCTCAACGGTGACCAGGTCAGACCCTGGCTGTACGTCGGCTTCCGGCGGACGAGCCAGCAGTAGCGGTTGCCGTCGACGACGATGGGCCGACTGCCCCGCTTGTTCAGCGCCACTGATCCTCCAGCCGGGCAACCAGCGCGGCGATCAGGTCGGGGTGCTCGTCGGTGACGAGATGGCCGGCGGCGGGAACGATGTCGGCGTCCGCATGGATCCGCTGTCGTGCTCCTGCGCGCAGTCGTTCCGGGGGCAGGAACACGTCGTGGTGTCCGCTCGCGACCACGACCGGCATCGTGTGAGCGGCCGCCGGTACGAGGTCGTCGGAGCTCACCGGACGGGCGTACCGGGCGACCAGCGTCATCCATTCGACCAGTTCGGCGCGGGGCTCCTGGCCGGGAGCAGACAGGACACGTAGCAGTCGACGGCTCGAATCAGCTCGTGGCCGCACCAGCCAGGCCAGGAACGCCAGCAGGACACGGGGTGTGATCCGGAGCCGGCACAACCCGCCTGGAGACACGGCGACCTTTCCCCGAATCCGCGGATGATCCGCGGCGAGCGTGACAGCGCCGCCGAACGAATGCCCGAGCACCACGACCGGCCCGGCGGTGGTCTTCTCGATGGCCTCTCCCAGCCATGAGCCGTACCACGTGAGCCGGCCACCGGCGGTGCCCGCTTCGTCGGAGCTCAGCCCTGGCTGGCCTGGAAGGTCGGCGGCGACCACCCGATAGCGCTGGGCCAGGGCAGTGAGCAGCGGCAGGTAGGCGGTGCTGCTGAAGCGGTCACCAGCGACGAAGACGACTGTGACCGGGCCTGCGCCGACGGAGACGACGTGAGTGTCTTCGGCCTGGGCGCGAATCACGCGTCGATCGTGCGGGACCGGCCATGCAGTCAACTGTTCCTCGCACCACCGGCGGATCCTGTCGCGGCCCGCAGCGGTTCGATAGATCGAGGTCACCCGCTGCATCCTGCATCAGGGTGATCGGAAGCGCCACGACACCCTCCGGGTCACCGTCAACGCGCTGCAACCGGTCGGCGATGTGGCGCCTCAGCGAACGCGGCCACGACCGGCACGTACCGCCAGGCCCGGTCAGGCCGCCAGCGCCGCCAGGGCGCGGTCCATCGCGGCGTTGAACTCCTCCGGCGTCAGCGTCAGCCGGGACTTGACGTCCCGGCTCCACTGGTCGGCGAGAACCTCGGCGGCGCCCGCCTCGACGCCGTCGAGCGCCGCGTCGGCCAGATCGGACGGCGCGATCTTGTCGACGGGCCAGCCCGCTGACATGTCGGTGTCGGCCAGGCCGAGGTGCACCGCCGTCACGAGCGTGCCCTGGTCGGCGAGTTCCAGGCGTACGCCGTTGGTCATGGCCCAGGCGGCGGCCTTGGTCAGGTGGTACGCGCCGGCGCCCCTGGTCCCGAACCACGACATGGCGGAGAGCACGTTCACGATCGCGCCTCCGCCGTTGCGGGCGAGGGCCGGCGCGAACGCGCGGATCATCGTCAGGTGGCCGAGCACGTTGGTCTCCACCTCGTGCCGTACCGCCTCCAGCGAACCGGTCACCAGGTCGGTTCCGGTCTGGATGCCGGCGTTGTTGACGAGCAGCGTGACGTCCGGGGCGGCAGCGGCGACGGCCCGTACGGATGCGGGGCTGGTGATGTCGAGCGGCAGCGCCTCGACGCCGGGCAGGTCGACGGTCTCCGGCCGGCGGGCGGTCGCGTAGACCTTGCGGGCGCCGCGTTCGAGCAGGCGCTGGGCGAAGGCGCGGCCCAGGCCGCGGTTGGCGCCGGTGACGAGGGCTACCGAGTCGTTGATGTCCATGCCCGGTACGCTAAAACCTGACGTTGACGTCAGAGGCAAGTGTTGATCGCCGAAACCGGGGTGAGAGGGGTCACCGTGCCCGAGCCGCTGATCCGCATCGGTGAGGTGGCGCGCGGCGCCGGTGTCTCGGTGCGCGCCGTGCGCTACTACGAGGAGCAGGGCCTTCTCGTCCCCAGGCGCAGCCCGTCCGGCCAGCGCCTCTACCGGCCGGACACGGTCACGCTGGTCCGGTTCATCCAGCAGATGTACGCGGCGGGCCTGACCAGCAGCCGGATCGCCGAACTCCTGCCCTGCTGGGACTCCGGGCACACCGACCCCGGGCAGCGGGCCATGCTGCGCGCCGAGCGCGAGCGCATCCAGGCCAAGGTCGACGATCTCCGGGCCGCCCTGGACCGCCTCGACGAGGTCATCGCGATCACCGATTCGCACCCGTAGGCGCGATCGCCCGCGCAGGCCCGACGACAGACGCATGGCGGAGAGTGGCACAGGAATCCTGGTCGCGTCGACCCGCCGGTTTCGTCGGTGGTGTCGGGCATGATCGCGTGCGCCGCCGCACGACGGCGATCGACGAGCGGGATCACCGGGAGGCAGCGTGGGCGCATCGGGATGGACCTACTTCGTGGCGTACCAGCCGGATGCCCGGGCCGCGCTTGACGAACTGCGCCGGCAGGTCTTCGAGACCGGCGACTACTGGTGGGCGGCGCCGGGCGAGTTCGGTGCGTCCGCCGCCGACTTTCCGGACCGTCCCCGCAGCGAGGAGGAGCTGTGGGCGGACGAGCGGGTACAGGAGTCCGGCACACACTCCATCCTGGACATGTCGCGGGTGCTGGCCGACGGCGAGGAGCCCGGCTTCGGGACGTTCCAGCGGGTGACCGAGGCCGAAGCGCTCGCACGTGTGGGCGTCGCCAGGCCGACCCGCGCGCACGTCGAGGCGCTCGCGCCGCTGGCCGAGCAGCGCTGGTTCGGCCGGTACGCCGTGCTGCACGACGAGGCGGGCGTCCCGAGCGAGATCTACTTCTGGGGATTCTCCGGGGACTAGCGTGCCCGGCCGGCGAGCAGCCACCGCCGGACGGGCACCTCCAGCAGCACCCGTTCACTGTCCGGTGTGACCGGCTGCCGGATGTCCCAGCCGCCGTACTTCTCGGCGAACGCCGCCACGATCGCGGGCGGGAAGCCGGCACGGTGCAGGCGGGCGACGCCCTCCGCGACGACCGGGTGGACGCCGTCCTCCAGGGCGAGCGAGACGCGGGGGTCGGCCGCCACGTTGCGGGCCTTGACGCTGCGGCCCTCGCAGCCGATCCACCAGACGCCGTCGGCGTACACGAACCACACCGGCGTCATGTGCGGTGAGCCGTCCCGGCGCAGCGTGCAGAGCCAGACGTTGCGTTCGCGGGCGAGCCGGTCCTCGACGGCCGGGGGAACCGGTGCGGTGGGAGATGGGGCCATGCGACAAGTGGATCAGGTGCGCGCGGAGGAGCGCCACCGGCTCACTCGCAGATCCGCCACTCCCCGTCCTCCTTGACCATCGGGAACGACTGCGTCACGTTGGTCCCGACCGCCGGGGTGAACCGGATGGTCGTCGACCCGCTCACCCGGCCGTTGTTGTTCGACACGTTGAGCCCGGTGATCTCGTAGCCGGTGAACTCCGGCTGGGAGGACTGCTGCCGGGTGAAGTCCGCCTCGCTGACCCGGTCGCGTACGCGGGTGCAGAGCTGCCGGTACGCGGCGGGGTAGTCGCGGTCGACGATCGCCTCGGCGTAGGTCTGCGCTGTGGAGCGCGCCGGGCCGGTGGCTTCCTGCACGACCCGGAAGAGGAAGAAGCCGCCGAGCACACCGCCGGAGCAACAGATCGCCAGCACCACGCCGAGCACGATGAACAGGGTTCGCTTGGACTTCTTCGGCGGCACCATGGCCGGCTGGTATGCCATACCCCGCAGGGTAGGAGACGCCGGCAACCGTAAACCGGAGGGTGCGGCTCCGCTTCTCGGCGGGGCGCTGAGCCTCGGCTGCTTTACGCCGGAGCGAAACTCGTCAAGCACCAAGGGTGACCAGTACCCACAAACCGTGTTATTCTCCGGCGTCAATCTATGCCGCGCGGACCCGGCCGGGTCGCTGCCGGAAGGACATCCCCCCGATGCCGGTCGCTGCCGCCACGTCTCTGCCCGGGTCCACCCAGGCCCGGCCGGCGGCTGAGGCGTTCACGCTGATCTTCACGACGCTTCCCGCGCTGCTGCGACTCACCTGCGGTCTGGTCGGCGCGGTGGTCGCGCTGTCGGTGCGGACACCGCCGGTGCGGGTGGCGCTGCTGATCCCCGCGGTCGTCGTCCTCACCGTCTGGTCGGTCTGGTACGCCTGGCGGGCGTTCCGGCACGGCATCGACGGCCCGCTGGTGGCCGGGGACGTCGCACTCACCACCGCCGCCGCGCTCGCCGTCCCGTGGCTGGTCGCGCCGGAGGTGCTGCCGGGCGAGGCGAGCTGGATCGCGGTGCTGGCCAGCTCGACGGTGATCAACACGCAGGCCACCGCGCCGGCCCGCTGGTCGGTGCCGGCCGGGCTGCTGGTCACCGCCGCGTACGTCACCGGCACCACGCTGGCCGGCAACCCGGTCGAGGCGCGGGCGCACGCCGGGACGCTGCTGGTGCAGACCGGAAGCGCGGCGGTGATGACAGCGGTGATGCGCCGCCGGATCGCCCGCGCCGACGCCGCGTTCGCCGACTACCAGCGGCTGTCCCACGAGGCGGTGGTCGCGCGCGCCGCCCGCGAGGACGAACGGCGGCAGAACCGCGACCTGCACGACACCGTGCTGGGCACGCTCACCATGGTCGGCCTCGGCGCGGTACCCGACTCGGCGACGTTGCGCGAGCGGTGCGCGCACGATCTGCGTACCCTCACCGCCCTGGCGGGCGCGCGGTCCGCGACCGCGGCCGGCGAGGCCGACCTGGACGAACGGCTGCGCCAGGTGCTCGCCGGAACGCCCGGGCCGGCGGTGACCGCGACGCTCGCGCCCTGCCGGCTGCCGGCGGAGGTCGCCACGGCGCTAGCCGACAGCGCCGCCGCCGCGCTCGCGAACGTGGCGCGGCACGCACCCGGCGCGACCGCGTCGCTGCGCCTGGCCCGCGAGGGCGGCGCCGTCGTGGTCGAAGTGGTCGACGACGGTCCGGGCTTCGACCCCGCCACGGTCCCGGCCCACCGGTACGGGCTGCGCGAGTCGATCCACGGGCGGATGACCACTGTGGGTGGACGCGCGCTGGTGACCTCCGCCCCTGGCGCGGGCACCCGGATTCGGCTGGAGTGGTCCGATGCCGACTGAGTCGGGTGCGGCGGTGACCGCCGACTCCGTGCTGCGTCCACTTCCCCGGCCGCGGGTGGCGACGCGCCCCGGACCGGCCACCGCCCCGCCGGAGGCGCACGCGGTGGCCGACGCCTCCGACGGGGGCGCGCGGATCGCCGCCATCGTCATCGCGGCGGCCTGGCACCTGGCGATCGCGCTGCCGGCCGTGTTGCGGGCGGGACCGGGAATGGCCTTCCCCGCCGTGGTGGCGGTGGGCTGGCTGGTGACCGCGCTGATCGGGATCTGGGCCGGCGTACTACTGCTGCGCGGCGAACTGCCCCCGGCCCGGAGCCTGGCCGCGGCGCTGCTGGTGGTCGACGCGGCGGTCGTCGCGGGCGCCGGCGAGCGCTTCCTGTTCAGCACCGCCAACTGGGTGTGGGGCGGCCTGGCGTGGTTTTTCCTGCTGGCGCTCTGGCGGCGGCCGGTGCGCTGGCTGCTGGTCATGCTCGCCGCGCACGGCGCGATCGCGGTGACCGCGGTGGTGCTGTACGGCGCGACCGCGTCGGCCGATCTGAGCCGGGCCACGATGTACGTTTACGGCACCTCCACCCTGCCGGTGGCGGTCTTCGTCGGCGCGGCGGCGCTCACCGCGCAGGCCCGGGCCCGGGCCGCCACCGCGGCGGCGGCGCTGGCCGTGGCGGCGGAGCGGGAGGCGGCCGAGCGGGCCCGCACCGAGCGCCAGGAACGGCTCGCTCTGGTCAGCGGCACCGCCGAGGAGGTGCTGGCCGAGCTGACGGCGGGCGACGCCGACCCGGCCGACCCGGCGGTGCGGCGGCGGGCGGTGCTGGCCGCGGCCCGGCTGCGCCGGCTCATCGCCGAGTCCGACGACGTGCCCGACGCGCTGCTGCACGAGCTGCGCGCGGCGGCCGACCTGGCCGAACGCAACGGACTGCCGATCGACCTGGTGGCGGTCGGCACGCCACCGGAGCTGCCGGTGGAGATCCGGCGCGGGCTGGCCGACCCGCTCACGGCAGGGCTCGCCGCGGCCGAGGGCTGGGCGCGGCTGACAGTGGTCGCGGGACCGGACGAGGTGGTGGTCAGCCTGGTGACACCGGACCACGACGGCCCGGACGAGACGACGACCGGTGGGGGCGGACCGGTGGAACACCTGCACGAGCGGGACGGGGAGATCAGATGGACGCAGACCCGCTGGCGGCGGACGTGAACGCCGGGTGGCCGATCGGGGTGGCGATCGTGGACGACCATCCGGTGGTGATCGACGGGGTGCGGGCCTGGCTGGCCGGCGAGCCGCGGTTGCGGGTGGTGGCCACCGGCGACGACCCGGACGAGGTGCTGCGGGCCGCGCCCGACGCCGAGGTGGTGCTGCTCGACCTGCGCCTGCACGGCCGGATGGTGCTGGACAAGCTGGCCGAGCTGAGCGCGGCCGGGCGCCGGGTGGTGGTCTACTCCGAGCACAGCGACCCGCCGACCATGCTGGCCGCGCTGGACGCGGGCGCGGTGGCGTTCCTGGCCAAGCACGAGGGACGCGAGCACTGTGTGGGCACCGTGCTGGCGGCGGCGCAGGACCGGCCGTACGTGCCGCCCGCGCTGGCCGGCGCGATGGTCGGCGACGCCCGGCCGGATCGTCCGGCCCTGTCGGACAAGGAGCGCGAGGCGCTGCTGTTGTGGTTCCAGTCGATGTCGAAGGCGTCGGTGGCGCGCCGGATGCAGATCAGCGAGCACACAGTGAAGCAGTACGTCGACCGAGCGCGGATCAAGTACACCCGAGCGGGGCGTCCGGCTGCCACGAAGGCGGCCCTGCTCGCCCGCGCGATCGAGGACGGACTCGTCCGACCGGAAGATATCGGCATCTACCGGTCGCAGGCGTCGGCCGACCGGCCGACCCCCTAACAGGTGTCATGACAATCACCCTACGAATCCGGCAGGCTCCCTGATACCGCCAACCGTCACCGGGAGGTCGTACCGTGCCGGAGGACGCCGCACCCTTCTTCGTCGGACCGCATCGGTTCGACGCCGACGCCGACCCCACCCGTCCCGTGCTGGACCGGCGTTACGCGCTGGTGCCCGAGCCGGGTGAGCGCATACTCGGGCATCAGTTGCTGCGGGTCGCCGGTCACCTGCTGGGCCCCACCGAGGACGTCCGCTGCTGGGCGCTGCCCGCGCCGGCGACGATCACCGTGACCGACCGCCGGCTGGCGTACGTCTGCAGCGGTTCCGAGTTGTCAGTGGTCCCCGGGCAGGACAGCCGGACGGGTGCCCGGCACCGGCGCCCGGTCCGGCTGTCCCGCCTGGTCAGCGGTCAGATCCGCTGGCAGTGGCCGTCCCGGCTGGAACTGGTCGATCACGGCGACGGCACAGCCGAGCTGCGCGTGGTCTGCGACGCGCTGCGCACCATCCGGCAGCCGGCGCTGGCACTGACCGGCCCGGTCGGGCCGGTCGCCGGGCTGGCCCGGCAGGTCCGCCGCGCGGTGGCCGGATACCGCCTGGCCAACCCCGATCTGGTCGACCTCTCACCGCCGGAGCGGGACGTGCTCGCCACCCGGGTCGCCGCCTCCCCCGGCCCGATGCTCGGCACGGTGACGCTGCCGGGCTCGCTGCCGGTGGAGTTCCTGTCCCGCGACGACTACTACCGTCCGCCGGTGGCCGAGGCGTCGCCGTGGGCGCTGTCCGACGTCCCGGCCCGCGACCAGCCCGGTTCCGCCTGCTGACCCTCCCCCGAGCGCGCATCCTCTGCGGCATGGAGGTGCATCCTTGCGCGGTGCGGCTGTCCTCAGTCGGCGGAACAGGTGAGCGTTCTCGGCGGCCCTTTCCTCGTATGTGCGTGGTGGGCGGCCGAAGATCTCGGCAACGGAGGGGCGTTGCGTGAGACTCCACTCGCTCAGTTCGGCCGGGCGCGCACCGCACTCCTGGAGGGCACACCACCAGATGAGACGAACGTACTACGTCATGAGATCTGTGTAGATCTTGGTACGAAAGGGCCCTCATGGGGGCCTTTTCGTACCAAGATCTACCGAGCCGAGCCGAGCCGAGCCGAGCCGAGCCGAGCCGAGCTGCGGACCGCGGGGGTCAGGAGGCGCTGCGGGTGCGGCGCTCGGAGCGGTCCAGCTCGACGGCCTCCTCCGGCGTGGGCGCGCTGCCGCCCAGGTGGGCCGGCTGCCACCAGGTGTCGTCCGGGCCGGACGGCTGGTCCGGGTACTCCCGCTGGGCCCGGTCGACGAGCGCCGACAGCCGGGTACGCAGGTCGGCGGTCATGACTGTGGCGTCCGGGTAGGCGGCCGGGTCCATCGGATCGCCGACGATGATGGTGATCGGCGTATGCCGGCGGGTGAGCGTGCGCGGGCGGCCCTTGGTCCACATGCGCTGGGTGCCCCAGAGCGCGACCGGCAGCAGCGGCACGCCGGCTTCCTGCGACATCCGGGCCGCGCCGTTCTTGAGGTCCTTGACGACGAAGGAGCGGCTGATCGTCGCCTCCGGGAAGACGCCGACCACCTCGCCGCGGCGCAGCGCGCTCACCGCGGCGGCGTACGAGCCGGCGCCGGCGGCCCGGTTGACCGGGATGTGCTTCATGCCGCGCATGAGCGGCCCGGAGACGCGGTGCCGGAAGACGCTGTCCTTGGCCATGAAGCGGACCAGCCGCTTGGCCGGGTGCGCGCCGTAGCCGCAGAAGATGAAGTCGAGGTAGCTCACGTGGTTGGATGCGAGCACGGCGCCGCCGGTGGGCGGCACGTGCTCGCTGCCGGACACGTCGAGGCGCAGGTCGAGGAGCCGGAACATCGTCTTCGCGGCGGTGATCACGGGCGGGTACACGAGTTCCGACATGGCGAAACTTTACCCCGGGTAGGTTACGCGACCGTAGGGGCGATCTGCCCTCGGCAGACCGGGCTCGCGCACCGGGGGCGGGTGCGGCGACGATGGTGCCGTGACCGAACGCGCGGTGCTGCTCTGGATCCACGGCGGAGGCTGGCGTGCCCGCGCCGAGGAGGACGGCAGAGCGCTCGCGTCCCTCGGGCTGCGCGTGGTCGAGGCCACCTACCGGTTCTCCCACCAGGCCCGCTGGCCGGCCCAGCTCGATGACGTACGCGAAGCCGCGCGCGCCGCGTGGAGCGGGGCGGACGGCCTGCCGCTGCTGGTGGGCGGCGACTCAGCGGGCGGGATGCTGGCCCTCCAGCTCGCCCTGCGCGGGGTGGACCGGCCCGGCGATGTGGCGGGCGTGCTCGCGTACTGGGCGCCGGTCGACCCGCTCGACCCGGAGCAGCGGCGACGGCGTGCCCCCGGCGACGACCCGTGGACCGACCTGCTGGGCCACCCGCCGGCCGCGGGCGACCCGGCCACCGCCGACGCGACAGTGGCCACCCACCTGGGCTCCGGCGTGCCGGTGCTGCTGGTCCAGGGCCGCGACGACGAGGCGGTGCCGGCCGCCCAGCCGGTCGAGCTGACCGCTCGGCTGCTCGCCGCCGGTCACCCGGTGCATCTGTGGCTCACAGGCGGGGGTCACGCGCTCGACCTGGCCCGGCCCGACCTGCTCGCGACCGCCGCCGCGTTCCTGGACAACGTCCTGCCCGCCGTCGCGGGCGACTAGGTTCGAGGCATGCCCGACCTCGCCGCGATCGTCATCCACTGCCGCGACCCGTACCTGCTCGCGCCGTTCTGGAGCGCGGTCACCGGGCTGCCGGTGGTCGAGGAGGACCGGGTGAAGCTCGCCGAGGGCACGCTCGCCCCGGCCGAGGCGGTGCTGCTGCGCGACCCGCACGGGCGGCGGCCGGACCTGTGGATCAGCCCCGCCGCCGAGCTGCCCGCGCCCGGTCGGATCCACCTCGACCTGGTCGGCGACGCCGAGGAGCGGGCCGCCGTGCTGGAGGCGGGCGCGACAGTGGTACGCGAGCTGCCGCGCTGGACCGTGCTGGCCGACCCGGAGGGCAACGAGTTCTGCCTGCTGCCGCCGGACGAGGCGCACACCGCGCGTCCGCCCGGGCACTGACTCATTCGGCCAGTTCGTCGAGGTCGAGCCGGCCCCGGGCGAACGCGTCCACCCGGCCCCAGCGGCCCGGGATGTCCAGCACCTCGATGCGTCCCATGCCCATCGGCAGGCGCGGGTCCACCGCCAGGTGCCCCTCGTGCGGCTCCAGGCCCAGCATGGTGCGGATCAGCAGCAGCGGCGCGCCGGTGGACCACGCCTGCGGACTGCACGCGGTCGGGTACTCCACCGGGAACTTCGTCAGCTCCCGCTGGTAGCCGCCGAATGCCTCGGGCAGTCGGCCGTCGAAGTAGGCGGCCGCGTCGAGGATGCCGTTGGCCACGGTGGCCGCCTCCTCGTTGAAGCCGTACCGGCGCAGGCCCCAGGCGACGAACGAGTTGTCGAACGGCCAGATCGTGCCGTTGTGGTAGCCGATCGGGTTGTAGCGGACCTCGCCCTCGGCCAGCGTCCGCACCCCCCAGCCGGACCAGAGCCGGGGCCCCACCAGGTGCTCGGCGACACTCGACGCCCGTTCCTCGTCCACGATCCCGCTCCACAGCAGGTGGCCGATGTTGGAGCTGAGCACGTCGCACTGGCGCCCGTCCGGGTCCAGCGCGAGCGCGTAGAAGCCGCGGTCGGCGACCCACCAGTCCTGGTTGAAGCGCCGCTTCAGCTCCGCGGCCTCGCGTTCGAGCTGGTCGGCGTACGTGTGGTCGCCCCAGAACACCCGGGCCAGCCGGGCCGCGCGCATCTTCGCGTCGTACGCGTAGCCCTGCACCTCACAGGTGGCCCGGGGAAACGGCGGCAGCGTGCCGTCGGCGTACGAGATGGAGTCCCACGAGTCCTTCCAGCACTGGTTCTCCAGGCCGGTGTCGGTGTTGCGCCGCTCGTACCAGATATAGCCGTTGCCGATCAGGTCGGCGTACTTGTCGATCCACCTCAGCGCGGCCCGGCACTCCAGTTCCAGCTCCTTGACCAGCGCCCCGTCGCCGGTCCACCGCTCGTACTCGTCGAGCAGCACCACGAACAGCGGGGTGGCGTCCACCGAGCCGTAGTACGGCGAGTGCGGCTGCTCCTCGAACGCGGCGGTCTCGCCGTAGCGCATCTCGTGCAGGATCCGGCCCGGGTCCTCGTCCCGGAAGTCGTCGAACCGGGTGCCCTGCAGCGCGGCGAGGATCCGCAGCGTGGTCTTCGACATCTCCGGCGCGAACGGCAGCACCTGCAGGCAGGTGAGGATGCTGTCCCGGCCGAACATGGTCATGAACCAGGGCAGGCCGGCCGCGGGCAGCGTCTGCCCGCCGAGCGACAGCGGCGAGAAGCGCAGCGCAGCGAGGTCGACCAGGCTCCGCCGGTAGGTCGCGGCGAGATCTTCGTGCTCGCTGTTCAGTTTCGGGGCCCGGCTGATCCACTCCTCCAGGTCATGCTGGAGCGCGAGCCGCTCGACGCCGTGGGCGCGCAGCCCGATCCGCAGGTCCCGGCCGCCGGGACCGATGGCGAACGTCTGCACGTCGATGACGGCGTCCCACTGCTCGTTGGGTTCCAGCCGCAGGCTCCAGGCGAAGCCGCGCTGGTCGTAGCGGGCCGGCTGGTTGGCGGAGACGACGGTCTCGCGCCGGAAGTTGCCCCGCCGGTAGCCCAGGCGCAGCCGGTCCGACTCGGCCTCGGCGTACAGCTCGCCCTTCTTGTTCAGGATCTCGTCCTTGATCTGGAAGAGGTCGGCGAAGTCGGACCCGGCGTCCATCCGGACCTCCAGGTCGACCGCCTTCTCGTCGTGGTTGAGGATGGTCAGCGTCTCCCGGAAGCTGCCGCCCACCGCCCGTTCCCGGATCACCGACAGCTTCGCGTCGATGTAGTGCGTGGCCATGCCGGGCACCAGGAAGAACCGGGCCTCGTAGTACTGCAGGTCGTCGTAGGACAGGACGTTGAGCCGCTCGCCGTTGACGGTGAGCACCCACTTCGACAGGTAGCGCGTGTCGAGCGAGAAAAGACCCGTCGGCTCGTTCGGGGTGGCCTCGATGTCGCCGCTGTCCTCGCTGACCACGAACGTGTTGCCGTCCAGGATGCGGACGGTGTTCTGCCCGGGCATCAGGCGCCCCTCCCACCGAACGTGTGACGTGGTCCCCGGGAGTCCGGCGGACCGGGGAAGACCCGCTCGACCTGCAACACCAGCCGGAGGTCGCCGACGACAGTCATGTCGCCCCGCAGCAGCGCCGCGATGGCGTTCTCCTCACCGCCGACCAGCTCGGCGAAGAGGCGCGGCTCGGTGCCGACCACGGTGTCCGCCTCGCCGTCCTCCTGCCGGACCCGCAGGTTGCCCCGTTCTATCTCCAGCAGCCAGTGCGTGGTGTGCGGGCCCTCGTGCAGGTCGAAGCGCAGCGTTCCGGATGTCTTGACCAACAAGGGCTCGAACCCCCGCCGGTCCAGGTCCTCGAAGAATCTTGTGGCCATGTCCACCATCCGGGCGACTCCTCCCGCGTTCCGCGGTCTTCCGTCCGGGATGCGGTGTCCCCACCCGTTCCGCGGTCAACCTCGCCCGATCCGGGTGACCGCCGCGTCGCCTGCGTGACGCGGAACGCCGGCCCCCGAACCGGGAGCCGGCGTCACCGCGACGGTCAGGTCAGTTGTTGGGGTCGTCGGCGCTGATGTCCGCGAGCACCGACTGGGGTTCCCGCTCGACCGCCAGGTCACCCATGGAGATGAGGCCGATCAGCCGGCCGTCCTCGACCACCGGGAGCCGGCGGACCGCGTACGTGCGCATCAGGTCGGCGGCGGCCACCGCGTCGTCGTACTGGCTCACCGTCACCACGTCCTTGCTGGTGATCTGGTTGAGCCGGGTGGAGGTGGGATCCATGTCCTCGGCCACGCCCCGCACCGTGATGTCCCGGTCCGTGACGATACCGACCACGTTGTCGCCGTCGGTCACCACCACGTCGCCGATGGCGCTGTCGCGCATCTCCTGCGCCGCGGCGGTGAGCGTGTCGTTGCCGTCCATCGTCACCAACCGGGTCGTCATGAACTCTCCGACCGTTGTCATGGTGCTCCCCTCTCGGTGTCGGCACGGCGGTCTACCCGCCGCCCGAGGCGGGGTAACGCGGGGCGTCACCGCCGGTGGCGCAGGCGCCGGCGCAGGTCGTAGAAGCCGTTGCTGGACAGCCCGTAGAAGATCGGCAGCAGCAGGAGCACCACGAGCGCCACCGGCACGCTCAGGAACACGGCCACCAGACCGGCGATCGCGTACGCGAGGACGCCGAGCAGCGCCCGGACGCGTTCGGCCTCGAAGAAACGGGCGGGGACGTGCGGCTCCAGCAGTTCCGGGTGCCGGCTCAGGTAGTGGTAGAGCCACAGCCACGTGATCGACAGGATCACGCCGACCAGCCCGTACGCGGACACCGCGACCCGCTCGTCGAAGACGTCGCCCTCCTCCACGGCGCGGGAGACGAGCGCGGTGACGAACGGCAGCAGCGCCACGCTGAACAGCACGCCGAGGTTGGCCCAGTGCAGTCCCCGGTCGGCGCAGCGGACCCGGTGGAACGTCCCCTTGTGGTTCAGCCAGTTGACCGCCACGTACAGGTAGGACGTGACGTAGGCGAGGTAGACCGGCCACTGGTCGAGCAGCGCGCGCAGCATTCCGCCCGGCGCCGTCTCGGGCACCCGCAGGTCGAGGACCAGCAGCGTGATGACGATGGCGAAGACCGCGTCGCTGAACCCGATCGCCCGGCCCGTATCCGAACGCATCCCGGCGGCCTCGGTGTCCCCTTCGGCCGTCATCGGCACCTCCGCCCTGCCGGCGCGCGGGGCGGCCGGCGACCCGGCGGGCATACCCGCTGAGCGGATGTCCGTGCCGGGTGGCCCGGCACGGACGCCCGCAGGGTCAGCGCTCGGCGGCGACCAGTTCGGCGAGCTGCACGGCGTTCAGCGCCGCGCCCTTGCGCAGGTTATCGTTGGCGCAGAACAGCGCGAGCCCGTGCTCGACGGTCTCGTCGGCCCGGATCCGGCCGACGTACGTCGGGTCCTGGCCGGCCGCCTCCAGCGGCGTGGGCACGTCGCGCAACGCCACGCCGGGCGCGCCGTCGAGCAGCTCGCGGGCCCGGGCCGGGTCGATCGGGCGGGCGAACCGGGCGTTGATCTGCAACGAGTGGCCGGTGAAGACCGGGACGCGCACACACGTGCCGGAGACCTTCAGCCCGGGGATCTCCAGGATCTTGCGGCTCTCGTTGCGCAGCTTCTGCTCCTCGTCGGTCTCGAACGAGCCGTCGTCGACGATCGAGCCGGCGAGCGGGAGCACGTTGAAGGCGATCGGGCGGGCGAACGAGCGCGGCGCCGGGAACTCCACCGCACCGCCGTCGAAGGCCAGTCCGGCGGCGTCCCCGGCCACCTTGCGGACCTGCTCGTCCAGTTCCGCCACGCCGGCCAGGCCGGCGCCGGAGACCGCCTGGTAGGTGGCGACGACGAGGCTGACCAGCCCGGCCTCGTCGTGCAGCGGACGCAGCACCGGCATGGCGGCCATCGTGGTGCAGTTGGGGTTCGCCACGATGCCCTTCGGGCGGTCGGCGATCGCGTGCGGGTTGACCTCGGCGACCACCAGCGGCACCTGCGGGTCCATCCGGAACGCCGAGGAGTTGTCGATCACCACGGCGCCGGCCTCGGCGACCCGGGGAGCCAGCTCCTTCGCGGTGGCCTTGCCCGCCGAGAAGAGCACGATGTCCAGGCCGCGGTAGTCCGCGGTGGCCGCGTCCTCGACGGTGACCTCGCCGTCGCGCCAGGGCAGCGTGCGCCCGGCCGACCGGGCCGAGGCGAACAGGCGCACCTGCTCCGCCGGGAACTCGCGCTCCGCCAGCACCTGCCGCATGACGCCACCGACCTGACCGGTGGCTCCCACAATGCCGATCCTCATGCCCGCGAGGCTACCCAGCCGGGCGGTGCGGGTGGGAAACGTTTCCCACCGCGCGGATGCGGGGCGACGGGAATCACAGGCCCGCCGCCCCGTCCGGTCACGTGTGGTCGAGCACCTCGCCGAGACCGCTGGCGACCAGCTCGTCCCGGATGACCGCCGCGTCCCCCTCGATCACCATGGTCAGCGACTCAGGGTGCAGGTAGGTCGCCGCGGCGGCGGAAACGTCCTCGACGGTCGCCGCGAGCAGTTGCTCCCGCAGCCGCGCGTGGTAGTCGTCCGGCAGGTCGTGCACGACCAGCGTGGTCAGGGCCGCGGCGATCGCGCGCGGGCTCTGCAGCTCGACCGAGAGCTGGCCGGCCCGCCAGGAGCGCGCCACCTCCAGCTCGTCCTCGGTGACCCCGGTCAGCTGGGTACGCGAGATCTCGCCCACCGACTCGACGAGCGCCGGGGCGGTCACCGCGGTCTGCACGCCGGAGCTGACCGCGAACCGCCCGAACCGCCGGGACGAGGCGAAGTCGCCCCGGATCCCGTACGTGTAGCCGCGTACCTCGCGGATCAGGTGGTTGAGCCGGGACGTGAACGCGCCGCCGAGCACGGTGCCGGCGAGCGTCATCGGCACGTGGTCCGGGTGGGCGCGGTGCGGGGACGGGTGGCCCAGCCGCAGCGTGGACTGCACCGAGCCGGGCCGGTCCACCAGAATGATCCGGCGCTGCCCGGTCAGCGGCACGTCGATCGGGCCGCCGCGTTCCACCGGGCCGCCGCCGGCGCCGGCGAACGCCGTCGCGGCGAGCGCGTCCAGGTCGATCCGCTCCAGGTCACCGGCGACGATCAGGGTGCCGGGGCGGATGAACCACTCGGAGTGGAAGACGGTGACGTCGTCCACCTCCAGCGCGGCCACGCTGTCCGGGTCGCCGTAGAGCGGGCGGCCCCACCGGTGCTGCGCGCCGAACAGCTCGGCCCGCAGCACCGCGTCGGCGCGCGGGCCCGGGTTGGCCCAGTCCATCCGCAGCGCCGTCGCCTCGTCGTCGCGGACCCGGCGCACGTCGGCCGGGTCGAGCCGGGGCGTACGGACCGCCTCGGCGAGCAGCTCCACGGCGGCGGTCAGCCGGTCCACCGGCACCTGCACGCTCACCTGGAACGAGTCCCAGTCCAGCCCGGTCGACAGCTCGGTGCCGAGCGCCTCGATGGCCAGCGCGTACGCGGTGGCGTCCCGCTGCGCGGTGCCCTCCTCCAGCGCCTTGGCCAGCACCGCGCCGAGCCCTTCCTTGCCGACCGGCTCCCGGCCCGCGCCGCCGTCGAGAAGCAGCAACGCGACGGCGAGGTTCTGCCCGGGCAGGTGCGCGGCGACCACCTGGCCGCCGGCCGCTGTCCGCCGGACCACCTGCGGGAACCGGTAGGCGCGGGCGGCGCCGGGGCCGGGACGGGTGGCGATCAGCGACATCACTTCTCCTCGGGCAGGTAGGTCAGGATCACCCGGTCGGCGGCGCCGAGCAGCTCGGCGGCCTGCTCGGCGATCTGCTCGGCGGTCACCGCGAGCCAGGCCGGCAGCCGGTCGGCCGCGCGGGCCGGGTCGCCGAACTGGGTGGCGTACCGGCCGAGCGTGTCCGCCCGCCCGTCGACAGTGGACATCTGCCGCCACCACATGGTGCTCAGCAGCGCCTTGGCGCGGTCCAGCTCGGCGGCGGTCACCGGCACCGTGGCCAGCTCGTCGACCACCTCGGCCAGCCCGTCGCGCAGCCGCTCGGCGCTCACCCCGGGGCGGGCCGTGGCGGTGGCGATCAGCGGGGCGGGCGCGTGTGCCAGGTCCACCCCGTACGCGCCGACCAGGTCCGGCTGGGCGATCCGCTCGCCGTCGGCCAGGCGCTGGTAGAGGCGGCTGCCCCGGCCGCTGCCGAGCACGGTGGCCAGCACCGTGGTCACGTCGTACCCCGGGGTGCCGAACGGGTGGGTGCGGTGCGCGACGTAGACGCGGGGGGCGGGCACGTCGGCGGTGACCGTCTCCACCGCCGGGCGGCCGGTGGCCGGCACGGTACGGCCGTCCGGCGCGGCCGGGATGTCGGCGCGCGCGGCGAGCCCGCCGAAGTACTTGTCGGCGAGCCCGAACACCTCGGCGGCGGTGGTGTCGCCGACCACGGTGAGGACGGCGTTGTTCGGCGCGTAGTAGGTGCTGTGGAACTCCTGGAAGGTGGCCAGGTCGGCGGCGTTCAGGTCGGCCATCGACCCGATCGTCGCGTGGTGGTACGGGTGCCCCGGCGGGTAGAGCAGCGGCAGCAGGCGCAGCCAGGCGTCGCCGTACGGCACGTTCTCGTAGCGCTGCCGCCGTTCGTTCTTCACCACGTCGCGCTGGTTGTCCAGCGTCTCCTGGGTCAGCGCCGGCACCAGCCCGCCCATCCGGTCGGCCTCCAGCCAGAGCGCCAGCTCCAGGTGCTCGGCCGGGACCGTCTCGAAGTAGTTGGTGCGGTCCGGGTTGGTGGTCGCGTTGAGCGAGCCGCCCGCGCCCTGGATCAGCTTCATGTGCTCGGTCTTCGCCACGTTCACCGAACCCTCGAACATGAGGTGCTCGAAGAGGTGCGCGAAGCCGGTCTGTCCGGCCGGCTCGTGGCGGGAGCCCACGTCGTACCAGAGGTTGACCGCCACGGCCGGGGCGGTCCGGTCCTCGCTCACCACCACACGCAGGCCGTTGTCCAGTCGGGTCGTCTCGATCGGCCAGGGGAAACCGCTGTCGGGCATGAGACGACGCTATCCGATCCCGGAGGCGGAAAGGTGACACGCGCGCCGGAGCATCGTCGGTGCGCGCCGGGGTACCCGTGCGGGCATGGCCGCCACCTCACCGTCCGTCGTCGAGCGCGCCGCCGCCGCGCTGGCCCGGCTCCGGCACGCCCGCCTGCTGCACCCCGCGGGGCGCACGTTCGGCGGCGAGGTCCGGATCTGGGGTACGCCGGGACCGCCGACCGGGGTGCCGCTGCTCGACCTGCCGGGCCGGTGGCCGGCCACGATCCGCCTCTCCAAGGGCGTGCCGACGCCGCGCGCCTGGCCGGACGTGCTGGGCGTGGCGGTACGGCTGCGCCGCGACCCGGAGCCGCCGGTGGACCTGCTGTTCAGTTCCAGCGGCGCCGCGCCGGTGCTGCGGAACCTGCCGCTGCCCCGGCGGCGCTTCACCGGGACGTACACGTCGATCATGCCGTTCCGGGCCGGCGGGCGACGGCTGTTCCTGGCCGTGCTGGCCGACCCGGAGTCACCCGACCTGGGTCGCGGCCTGGCCGAGGCGGGCGCGGCGGTGGCCGCCGACGAGCCCCGGCTGGTGCTGGCGGTGGCCTCGGCGGCAGGCCGGTGGCGGCCGTTCGGCGAGGTACGCCTCGACGGCGAGCGCGGCGCCGCCGAGGACGCCGCGCTCGCCTTCGATCCGATCGGCAACGTGCCGCCGGGGTTGCGCCTGGCCGGCCCGCTGGCCCGGTTGCGGAACGACAGTTACCGGGGTTCCCGCCGGGCCCGGGGCGCGACGCTCAGTCGGGCGGCTCGACGGGGGTGACTGTCTGCTCGGACGTGCGGTGCTCCAGCACCGTGTCGGGGGCGGCGTTCTGGTCCGCCTCGCGGATGTCGGACTCGGTGAGGATCGCGTCGGCCTGCGCCTCGGCGTCGTCGCTGCCCGCCGCCGCCTCCTCCGGCAGCAGATGCGCCCGGGACTCGATCCGTTCCTGGTCACTGGGGTCATGGCTGGTGGTCATGGCGATCACATACCCCGTGTTCCGCACTTCGGAACGACAGCGGGCTTTCCGGCGCGCGTCGGGTACGCTGGCCGACGTGACGCGGTCGTATCGATGGTTTAGGCAGCCGGCTGGAGGAGCCGGTGACTCGACCATGAGCTGACGTCACTTACCTCTTCGAGCCGGCCGGGCAGGGATTCTTTTCCCTGCCCTTTCGTATGCGAGCAGCCGGCTCGATCCCCCGGACCCGGCACGGGGGCACGGTCGGCGGAAGGAATCCCCACCGTGACCACGTCCCAGGACGCCCATCGGGTCATCGACCAGCGCATCGACCGTGTGGTGCCGCTGACCACCCCGGCCCTGCTGCACCACCACCTGCCGCTCGAGACGCCGCTGGCCGAGGCCGTCGTGGCGGGCCGCCGTGCCGTCGGCCGGGTGCTGGACCGCGACGACGACCGGCTGCTCGTCGTCGTCGGCCCCTGCTCCGTGCACGACCCGGCCGCCGCCCTGGAGTACGCGGGCCGGCTGCGCGAGGCCGCCGCCCGGGTCGCCGACGACCTGCTCGTGGTGATGCGCGTCTACTTCGAGAAGCCGCGCTCGACGGTGGGCTGGAAGGGCCTGATCAACGACCCGGCGCTGGACGGGTCCGGCGACGTGAACACCGGTCTGCGTACCGCGCGGGCGCTCCTGCTCGACGTGCTGCGGCTGGGCCTGCCGGTGGGCTGCGAGTTCCTCGACCCGATCACCCCGCAGTACATCGCGGACACGGTGGCCTGGGGCGCGATCGGCGCGCGGACGGTGGAGAGCCAGGTGCACCGGCAGCTCGCCTCCGGGCTGTCCATGCCGATCGGCATGAAGAACCGCCCCGACGGCAGCATCGCCACCGCCGTGGACGCGATCCGGGCGGCCGGGGTGCCGCACGTCTTCCCCGGCATCGACGTCTCCGGCACCCCGGCGATCATGCACACCCGGGGCAACGCGGACGGGCACCTGGTGCTGCGCGGCGGGGGCGGCCGGCCGAACTACGACGCGGAGTCGGTGGCCGGGGCGCTGGAGCTGCTGCGCGCCGCGGGCCTGCCGGAGCGGGTGGTGGTCGACGCCAGCCACGCCAACAGCGGCAAGGACCACCGCAACCAGCCGCTGGTCGCCGCCGACGTGGCGGCCCAGCTCGCCGCCGGTCAGCGCGGGATCGTCGGCATCATGCTGGAGAGCTTCTTGGTGCCCGGCCGGCAGGACCTGGACCCGACCCGGGAGCTGGCGTACGGCCAGTCGGTCACCGACGCCTGCATCGGGTGGGACACCACTGCCGAGGTCCTGGAGCACCTGGCCCAGGCCGTCCGGGCCCGCCGGGCCACGCTGCCGGCGCCGGCCTGAGCGGGGTTGGGGCGAGTTTGACCGGTTCGGCGCCGGGTAGGTGGTCGGCGTGACCGATGACGCGCCCGTGACCGAGCAGCCCGACACCCGGCCGCTCGACGACCTGCTCGACGACATCTACCACGGCCAGGAGCGGATCACCCAGGCGGACATCTACCGCCGGGCGGTGGCCGCCGAACTCCCCGCGGAGCTGCTCACCCGGATCGCCGCGCTCCCCCAGGGCGAGTACGCGGCGGACGAGGCGGCCGATCTGCTGGGCGGCACGGTCGCCTGAGCCCCCGGAAGACGAGAGGACGCGACATGACCGACCGCAACCCCGAGCACGAGCACCTGGCGGCGCTCGGCCAGCCCCCGGAGGGCGTCGACACGCTGCCGGAGCCGGACTTCGCCAACGAGCACGAGCGCACCGCTGTGGACCGGGACATCGTCACCGGGGAGGACGAGGAGGAGCGGGAGCCGGAGGCGTCGCGCGGCTGGGCCGGCGAGGACCACGGCACCACCCCCACCTGACCGTGGGAGACGCGCGAAAAGGGGGCCGGCGTGCGCCGGCCCCCTTTCGTGTCCGCATCCCTCACGCCTCGTGGTGACCGCCCTCGGCCGCCTGCTGGGCGACCGCGTACCCCATCTGGAGGAAGTCGGAGGCGGCCACCGCGGTCAGCGCGGTGGCGACCAGCCGGGTCAGCCGGGGCGCCAGCACCAGGCCGCCGGTGAGCCCGGTGGCGACCCAGACCGCCAGGCAGAACGGGCAGCTGACCAGCTCGCCGAGCGCGTGCCGGGTGGGGCTGCCCTCGTCGCGGACCTGCTCCATCACCTCGCCGCTGCCGATCGGGTGGTCGTAGCGGGTGAACGGCGCCCGCAGCGGGCTGGTGATCGCGTCCTTGGACAGCAGCCGGCTGAGCTTGTGCGTGGCGATCGAGAGCAGCACCACGTCCGCCGGCGTGGGCCGCTCGGGCACCGGCCGTCCGGTCGCCCGGACCAGGCCGACGAGCGCGGCGGTCACGCCCGCGTACGTGCCCATCGCCTTCAGGTAGCCCTCCAGCGGCCGGTGCTCGTGCGGCGCGTACGCCTGGCGCAGGCGCGCCACCTTCTGCTTCAGGCCACTCCCGGTCAAGCCGGCCTCCTCGTGCTCGTCGTGCGCCCGGGCTCAGCCGGCGGTCAGGTTGTCGGCCACCTCGCGGTCGAGGTTGGCCAGGATCTCGTCGGCCAGGTCGTGGTCCGGGCCGGCCAGGTCGAGCCGGACCCGGGCGCCGCCCGCGTCGGCCGGTTCCACGTCGATCTCGGCGGACCAGTCCGCGGCGCTCCACCGGGCGCGCATGTCGTCGGCGTCGACGACCTCGACCCGGCAGGTGCCGGAGTTGCGCAGCCGCTCGGGCAGCCAGGCCGAGGAGCGGTCCGGATCAGTGGCGGTGTTGAACACCACCTCCGGGGGCGCGGACATGCCGCGCTCGGCGTGGCTGCCCATCAGGCGTCCCGCAGCCGGCTCGGGTCGACCTCCCGGCCGGGGTGCCGGGCCAGGTACTCCGTCTCCAGTTCGGCGGTGCGCCGCAGGTGGTTGGCGAGCGCCGAGTCGGTGGCGTGGCGCAGCGTGTCCAGCCGGGTGCGGTGCAGGCTCTGCATCTCCCGGACCAGGTCCTCGTCGCCCAGCTCCACCGGGTCCACCCCGAGCTGCTCGCCGTCGACGGTGCGGGCGTGATCGCCGTCCCACTCCGCGACCCGCTGTTCCGGGCTCGCGTCCCGGCGTACCGATTCGGTCATCGTCGCCCCCTCGTCTCGTTCGGGTTGGCACCTGTTCGGATGCCCAGCGGGCGTGCCACCAAACCACCGCCCGGACTACGACGCCGTGTCGGAGACGCCCGGGGAGTCCCGGTACTCTCGTGGGCATGGAACGGCTCTGGACACCGGCGTGGATCGTCCGCCACGTGGCCATGGTCGTGCTGGTGGCGGGTTGCCTCGGGATGGGCTGGTGGCAGGTCACCCGCGCCGCCGGGGGCAACGCGATCAGCTTCGGTTACGCGATCGAGTGGCCGGTGTTCGCCGGTTTCGTGATCTTCGTCTGGTGGCGGGAGGTCCGCCAGACGCTGCGGGCGACGCCGCCGGGCGACGCGCAGCCGACGGCCGATCCGGCGCCGTCGGCGGCCGCCGGCGCCGAGCCGGCCGTCACCACCCCGGCGGTACGCCGCCCGGTGCGCGTCGTGCGGACGCCGTCCGCCCCGGCCGACGGGGCGGACGACGCCGAGCTGGCCGCGTACAACCGCTATCTATCCTGGTTGAACGCCAATCCGGGCGCCCGGCCCGGCGACTATCCCGGCTGAGGCCGGTGCGGAAGGACGGACGACGGTGGGCGGAGCCCTTACCCGGTACCGCGTGATCGCCTGGATCGTGGGCGTGGCGCTCGTGGTGCTGGTCCTGATCGGCATGCCGCTGAAGTACGGCTTCGACAACCCGAGCGTGGTGGGCGTGGTCGGCGTGGCGCACGGCTGGCTGTACATGCTCTATCTGGCGCTCACGTTCGACCTGTCCCGCCGGGCGAACTGGCCGCTGAAGCGGATGCTGCTGGTGATGCTCGCCGGGACCGTGCCGTTCGTCTCGTTCTACGCCGAGCGGCGGGTGAGCCAGTGGGTGGCTGCCGAGCAGCAGCCGCGTACCCCGGAGCCGGTCGCGGGCTGAGCGCCGCTCACCGCGCCGGTCGCCACGGCTCGGCCGCCGGTGGGTCGGCCCAGCCGCCCATGCGCGCCGCCTCGCGGGCGCGGCGCAGCGCCCGGCTGACCTGACCGAACTGTCGTTCGTCGTCGCTGCTGAACAGCAGCACCTCGGTGCCCCGCACCCGGCCCCACAGCTCGTGCGCCGGGGGCCGCCAGCGGTCGCCGATCAGCACGAGCAGCAGCGGCACCAGCCCGACCGCGCCGAGCAGGAGGTACGCCTCGGCGGTGAGCCGGTGCAGGCCGCCGGTGAAGCCGAGCAGCAGCCCGACCGCGGCGATCATCGCGGCGGACACGGCGACGGCGCGGATCGCGAGCCGGTCGTGCGGGCCGCGATCGGTCCGCACCTGGGTGATCTCGGCCACCGGCCAGCTGTTGCGGCCGACGGTGAAGCGCTCGGCGGTGACGACGATGCCGGGGCGGGCGTAGAGCAGTTTGGGCGAGGTGGGTCGGGGCGGCTGGGTGGCGGAGCGTTCGGTCTGCACGGCGGCCTCCCGGGGACGCGGATCCCGTGCGGGAATCCCGGTTCCGGGCTTCATTGTGTTGCGGGCCCGCCACCTGACCTCGGGTTTTCGGCGATCGGCCGCCGGTTCTGCCCCGGGTGGCCCGCCGGAAAGAGGAAGCGATTTCAGTCTTTGTCATGACTTTGCGTGGCGGTGGCTGACGACATCCGCCCAGAACGACCAATCGGGCGAGCCACACCATGCTGCACCATCGTCACTTTCCGCCACTTTGCCAACTTTCGCCCCTGCTTGAACTCCCGACCACTCCGATCACGGGTTAGGTTGTGCAGGTCGGCCCGGTCGACAGCCATCCACCCGGATGGCCCCGGGCCGGTGTCGCCGGGTCGCGAACGCGCCCGGCGACCGGTGGGAGAGGAGCTTTCCGCTCTTGTCGTCCTTACGGATGCTGCTCCGCTCGCTCGCGGTGGCCGGCCTCTCGGCCGCGCTGCTCGCCCCGGCGCAGGTGGCCCGGGCCGAGCCCACACCCGCAGAGCTGACGAAGCAGATCGAGAAGTCCTCGACTGAGCTGGAGCGAATCGTCGAGTCCTACAACAAGCTCAACGAGGACATCAAGGCCAACAAGGCCACGGCGGCCACGTTGGAGGCCCGGATCGGGCCGCTGCAGGAACAGGCCGAGCGCAGCCGCGCCGAGGTGGGCGTGCTGGCGGCGACGGCGTACAAGACCGGCGGCATGCGTACCGCGGCGGCCCTGCTGGACCCGGGTGGCCAGGCCACGCTGCCGGAGCGGCTGGGCACACTGGACCAGCTCACCCGCCAGCGCCAGCGCACCCTCTCCAGCTTCACCGCCGACCAGCAGCGGCTGATCGACCAGAAGACCCGGCTGGACGCCACGCTCGCCCGGGAGGCGGCGCAGGCCAAGCAGCTCAAGTCCGCGAAGACGCGGATCGAGGGAGACCTGGCCGACCTCTACGAGATGCGGCGCAGGGCGTACGGGCGGGCCACCGAGGCGCCCGGCAACGCCGGCTCGGCGGGCAAGCCCCCGGCCGTCTCCGGCGACGCCGGCAAGGCCGTGCGGTACGCCTACGGCGCGGTCGGCAAGCCCTACGGCTATGCCCAGGACGGCCCGGGCAGCTACGACTGCTCCGGTCTGACGCTCGCCGCGTGGCGGGCCGCCGGAAAGTCGCTGCCGCACAGCGCGGCACGGCAGTGGAACGCCACCACGCGGATCAGCCGCAGCCAGCTGCAACCGGGGGACCTGGTGTTCTACTCCGGGCTCGGGCACGTGGCGCTCTACGTCGGCAACGGCCAGATCATCGACGCGCCCAGCGCCGGACGCAACGTCAGCAAACGCGGTATGAACATCATGTCGATCGCCGGCTACGGCCGGGTCTGATCGACGCGGACGGCGAACGGCCGGCGTCCCCCTGTCGGACGCCGGCCGTTCGTTGTCTCAATTACTACCAGGTCAGGCCGCCTGCAGCCCCTCCGCGCGAGCCAGCTCACGCAGCCGGCCGAGGGCCTGGATCTCCAGCTGGCGGATCCGCTCCCGGGAGAGCGAGAACCGCGACGCGACCTCGGTCAGCGAGTGCTCGCGACCGTCCTCCAGGCCGTACCGGGCCCGCATGATGCCGGCGGACCGGTCGTCGAGGTGGTTGAGCAGACCCTCGATCCGCTGCCGCTCCAGGCCGGTGAGCACGATCTCCTCGGGCGACGGCGCGTCGCTGTCGGCGACCAGGTCACCGAGGTTGGTGTCGCCGTCGTCGCCCACCGGGGTGTCCAGCGAGACGGTGTCCTGCGACCAGCGGACCAGCTCGTTGACCCGCTCGACGGTCACGCCGAGGGCGGTCGCGATCTGCTCCGGCTCCGGGTCGCTGCCCAGCTCACGGGTGAGCTGCCGGGCCACGTTGCGCATCCGGTTGACGTCCTCCACCAGGTGCACGGGCAGCCGTACGGTCCGCTCCTGCTGGGCGATCGCCCGGCTGATGGCCTGGCGGATCCACCAGGTCGCGTAGGTGGAGAACTTGAAACCCCGCTCGTAGTCGAACTTCTCGACCGCCCGGACCAGGCCGGTGTTGCCCTCCTGGATCAGGTCCAGCATGGGCATCCCGGAGCGCACGTAGCGCCGGGCGATGGACACGACCAGTCGCAGGTTCGCGCGGATGAACAGGTCCTTCGCGCGCTCACCCTCGACGACCAGCCGCTCCAGGTCCTCCCGGTCGACGCCCTCGGGGATCCGGTCTTCGTCGAGCAGGTGCTCGGCGTAGAGGCCCGCCTCGATCGCCTTGGAGAGGTCGACCTCCCGGGCGGCGTCGAGCAGCGGCGTCCGGGAGATCTCGTGCAGGTAGACGCCGACCAGGTCCCGCTCCTCGGCGACCTCGTCGGTACGCATGCCGATGTTCTTGTCCACGATTGCCACGGTCCCCTCGCTCGCGCCGGTTGCCCGGTTCCTTGCCATCCCCACGTTCATCAGCCCTCCCCGTAACCTCCGCTGTGCCCGTAGGTGCTGACACCTACACAACAGATGTGACGCTTCGGGGATTCCATGTCGTGAGTCGAAACTGTCACGAATGCCTGAGTACTAGCTGAGAGCCCGGTCCATGTTTCCTGTTACCGGCCCGGTTCGGACGGCTTCCGGACACGGCTTTTGGGGCCCGCCGGAGCTGCTGAATCGCTATTCGCCCATGGAATGGCACCATTGCCTGTTCCATGAACACAGCGAGCCGCGTCACCGGGTCGTTGCGATCCTGGTCACTGCGAGATACGCGCTCGTGGACCGGTCGGTTCAGCCACGCTCAGGATTACCCTCCGCCTCGTTGAACAATCCGTACGGGCGGGAACGTCCCCCTCCCGCACGTGATACGTGTCGCACCCGCCGGACGGATGCGCCGGGCGGGTGGATCGCCGGGAGAAGGGGTGAGCGGGGGCGGTCAGGAGGCGAGCAGGGCGAGCGCGCCGCGTACCTGGTGGGCGGAGCGGGCCAGCGCGGCCCGGGCGGCCGGCACCTCCGCGCCGGAGACCAGCGCGACGAGCGCGGTCTTGAGGTCGCCGTCGGCCTCCCGCAGCGCGACCCGGCAGACCTCCTCGGCGCAACCGGTGGCCTCCACGAGGATCGAGATCATGCGACCGCGCAGTTTGGCGTTGGTGGCCACCATGTCGATCATCAGGTTCGAGTAGACACGGCCCAGACGCACCATGACGGCCGTGGAGAACGTGTTGAGCACCAGCTTCTGCGCGGTGCCGGCCTTCATCCGGGTCGACCCGGTGACCACCTCCGGCCCGGTGTCCACGCCGATGAAGACGTCCACCGACGCGGCGGCCGGGGCCTCCGGATTCGCGCAGAGCAGCACCGTAGCGGCCCCCCGCTCCCGGGACGCGGCGAGCGCCCCGAGGACGTACGGGGTGCGTCCGCTGGCCGCCAGGCCGACCACCAGGTCGCCCGGGCGCACGCACTCGGCGGCCTCGGCGGCGCCGCCGCGCTCGTCGTCCTCGGCGTCCTCGACCGCCCGCCACATGGCGTCCGGGCCACCGGCGAGGTGCGAGCAGAACCAGTGCCGGGGCGAGTTGAACGTGGGGGCCAGTTCGGCCGCGTCCAGCACGCCCAGGCGGCCGGAGGTGCCGGCGCCGAAGTAGTGCACGCGGTGTCCGTCGCGCAGCGCGGCCACCGCGAGGTCGACGGTCTCGGCGATCTCGTCCAGCACCGCGGCGACGGCGGCCGGCACCCGCCGGTCCGCCTCGTTGATCACGGTGAGCACGTCCCGGGTGGACATCAGGTCGAGGTCGAAGCTGTGCGGGTTGCGCCGCTCGGTCGGCGCGCCGACACGCACCACCGGCCGGATCGCCGCCACGCCGTCGCGCTCCGCCCGGCCCGCCGTCATCCCCGCCTCCGCCCGGGACCGACCCGGTGCGACTGGACCGCCTCGGCCGTGGCTTCGAGCGCCTTCTTGGTCCGGGCCCGGCTGCGCGCGGCCACCCCGACGAAGAGGCAGTCGACGACGGTGAGCTGGGCCAGCCGGCTGGCCGTCGCGCCGGAGCGGTAGGTCGTCTCCCGGGCGGCTGTGGTGAGCACGTGGTCGGCGACCTCGGTGATCGGCGAGCGCGGGAAGTTGGTGAGCGCCACGGTGGTGGCTCCCCGGGCCCGCGCCTGCTCCAGCACCTCGATGACGTCGGACGTGGTGCCGGTGTGCGAGATGCCGACCGCGACGTCGCCGCGCCCGAGCAGGGCGGCGGAGGTGAGCGCGGTGTGCACGTCCGGGAAGTAGAACGCGATGCGGCCGATGCGGTGCAGCTTCTGCTGGAAGTCGGAGGCGACGAAGCCGCTGGCGCCCGCGCCGTAGACGTCGATCCGGCCGGCCGCGCCGATCGCCTCGACCACCTGTTCGCAGACGGCCGGGTCGAGCTGCTCGGCGGTCTCCTCGACGGCTCGGGCGTCGTTGAAGGCGATGGTGGCGATGATCTGGGCCAGGTCCGCGCCCGGCGGGATGTCGCCACCGACCACCCGCGCGTCCGGCGGCTCGACCCGGCGGGCGGCCTCGGCGGCGAGGCGGATGCGCAACTGGGGGTAGCCGTCCATGCCGACCGAGCGGCAGAAGCGGATCACTGTCGCCTCGGACGTCTCGGCGGCGGTGGCGAGGTCGGTGATCGTGCGCCGGGCCGCGTCCGCCGGATCGGCGACGACCAGCCGGGCCACCCGCTGTTCGGCCGGGGACAGCGAGGGCAGCAGGCCGCTGATGTGGACGATCAGTCCACCGGGCTCGTGACTCGCAGAAATCTTCGGACTCTTCGCCACGGATGAAACTTACTTTCAGAGCGCGTGAGCGTCAACCATGACACCGCGTATCGGGAAATTTACCGTCTTCCGTGCCCGCCCCCGGGCCAAGGATCCCATTGTCGCAGCCCCACCGCCTCAACCGGTCCGGTCGAGTCACTCCTGCCGCCCGACGTGCCGGTCCGCCGTCGCGCGGCAGGGCCTGCCTGGTCGGCCTCGGCCGGACGGTCCGGACGGCCCGTGCGGGTCACCGGTCGGTCGGCACGACGGTTGACTAGCGTGTGCGTCCATGACGGAACGCACGGTGCTGGTCACCGGAGGCACGGGTGGGCTGGGCGGCGCGGTCACCGCCGCCTTCCTCGACGCAGGCTGGCGGGTGGTCGTACCCCAGCGGGAGGCCGGGACGGACGACGGCCCGGTCCGGGTCGTGGCCGACCTGCTGACCTCCGAGGGGGCCGCGCGGGCGGTCGAGGTCGCGACCGCCGAGCCGGCCGCGCCACTGCGCGCGGTGGTCAACCTGGTCGGCGGGTACGCCGCGGGCGGCCTGGTGCACGAGACCCCGGTCGAGGAGTTCGAGCGGATGCTGCGGCTCAACCTGCGCCCGACCTACCTGGTGACCCGGGCGGCACTGCCGCACCTCGTGGCGACCGGTGACGGCGCCGTGGTCTGCGTCTCCGCGCGGGCGGCGGTGTCGCCGTTCCCGGGCGCCTCGGGCTACGTCACCGCCAAGGCCGCGGTGCGGGCGTTCGCCGACGCGGTCGCGGTCGAGTACCGCCAGCGCGGGGTGCGGTGCAACACGGTGCTGCCGAGCGTCATCGACACCCCGGCCAACCGGGCCGCCCAGCCCGACGCCGACCACCGGCGCTGGGTGCCTCCGGCGGAGATCGCCGGCGTGATCCGGTTCCTGGCCTCCCCCGAGTCGGCGCCCACGAGCGGCGCCGGCATCCCGGTCTACGGCCGGGCCTGAACCGGCACCGGGCCGTCGCGGCCCGCCCCGCCGGCCGGACGTGGAGGGCCGCCCGGAGCCGGGCCGGGACCGGCGGACGGATCGTCGGGCAGCCACTCGCTCAGGTGCGCCCGGATCCGGCGGGCCACCTCCTCCGGCGGGCCGTTGCCGTCCACCACCACGAAGCCGCCGTACTCCGGCAGCCTCCGGTAGGCGGTGTCCGCGTCGGTCAGCCAGGCCATGCTCTCGTGGTCGGTGCCGCGCCGCTCGATCCGGCGGTACGCCTCGGCCGGGTCGACGGTGAGCAGGAACGTGACAGCGGGCGCCGGGAAGACCCGGTAGCCGGCCCGGACCAGCCGCTCCCACCGCTGCCCGCCGTGCGCCCGGATGCTCGCGTACTGGCAGTACGACCAGCGGTCCATCACCGCGGTACGGCCAGTGACCAGGCAGCTCAGCAGCGCGAGCGCGATGGCCAGCCAGCGCAGCGCCGACTCGACCACGAGCAGGCCGTCACGCCCGACGAGCCGCTGCG
The DNA here is from genome assembly GCF_017872985.1 of Micromonospora sp. HB375. Lineage (NCBI taxonomy): Bacteria > Bacillati > Actinomycetota > Actinomycetes > Micromonosporales > Micromonosporaceae > Micromonospora > Micromonospora sp. HB375. The sequence continues at coordinate 5,727,922 of NZ_JAGGJO010000001.1, forward strand.
CATCCGGACGGCCGATCCGTTGGGCGACGCGGCCGAGCCAGCGGCGGCCACCGGCGTTGCGGTGGTACGTCGCGGGGTGGCCAGCGGCGGTGAGGGCCTGGGCGAGCCGGTGCGCCTGGGTGGTCTTGCCTGAGCCGTCGATGCCGATCAGGGCGACGGCACGCAGTCGGGCCCTGCCCCGCCGCGTCCGCAGTGAGCTGGCCACCCTCCCGAGGTTATCCGACCGACGCCCACACCGGCCTGTATGTCGCTTTCCTGCCCTGGCGGGCCGATCGCGCCGCAACAGGTGTGACCGGAGCGTCCGCCGGGTACGCAACGTGATCCCACCGCCCATGACGACGAGGGAGCCGCAGATGGCCGAGCGCGGGGACGAGACCCTGGTGCACACGCTGAAGAAGGTCGCCGCCGTGCTCAAACAGTCCGAGATCCCGTTCGCGCTGGGTGGCAGCTTCGCGGTGTACGCGCACGGCGGCCACTCCAGCGACCACGACGTGGACTTCCTGCTCCGCGAGGCGGACGTCGACCGGGCCCTGGAGGCGCTCGTCGAGGCCGGCTTCACCGCCGAGCGCCCGCCGGAGGACTGGCTGGTCAAGGTCTACGACGAGGACCGGATGGTGGACCTGATCCACCGGCCGGTGGAGACGCCGGTGACCGAGGAGACGTTCGCCGACACGATCGTGCGCCCGGTCGACGCCATCCACATGCCGGTGCTCTCGGCCAGCCAGCTCATGGTGCACAAGCTGCTGAGCTTCTCGCAGCACTACTGCGACTTCGCCCGCGCCCTGCCGCTGGCTCGCTCGCTGCGGGAACAGATCGACTGGGAACGGGTACGGAAGGAGACGCAGCACTCGCCGTACGCGGAGGCGTTCCTGGTGCTGCTCGACCGGCTGGACGTGCTGCCCGGCGGCGCGCCCGGCGGAAGGGAGACCCTGTGACCGGACTGTCCGGCGACGTTCCCCCCGACGAGTACGTCGAGGCGGAGATCCAGAGCATGCTGGCCGAGGACCCGACGGTGGCCGAGCAGGGCATCACCGTGGTGCGGCGGGAGAACGGGCTGGTGCTCTACGGCGAGGTGGAGAGCCCGCACCGGCGGGAGGAGATCCTGCGCCGGGTGGCCGAGCGCTTCCCGGACACCCACGTGACGAGCGACATCGGGGTGATCCGCACGCAGGCGCCCACCCAGGTCGAGGAGCTGCCGTGAGGGAGGTTCGATGGTGATCCGGATCGCCGCCGTCGGCGACGTGCATCTGGACGAGGACGTGGTGGGCCGGTTCCGTCCGGCGCTGGAGGAGCTGCCCGGCTCCGCCGACGCGCTGCTGCTCGCCGGTGACCTGACCCGGCACGGCACCGAGGCCGAGGCGCGCTGCGTGGCCCGGGAGTTCGGCGATCTCGGCGTACCGGTGATCACCGTGCTCGGCAACCACGACCACCAGTGCGACCAGGTGCCGCAGGTGGTGAAGGTGCTGGAGGACGCCGGGATCACGGTGCTGGAGGGCACCGGCGTCGTGGTGGACACGCCGGGCGGGCGGCTCGGGGTGGCCGGCGTCAAGGGGTTCGGCGGCGGGTTCGCCGGGCGCTGCGCCAGCGACTTCGGCGAGCCGGAGATGAAGGCGTTCGTACGGACCACCCGGGAGAGCGCCGACGCACTCGCCGACGCGCTGCTCTCGCTGGACTGCGACGCGCTCGTCGCGCTCACCCACTACTCCCCCGTGCCGGACACGCTCGCCGGCGAGCCGCTGGAGATCTACCCGTTCCTCGGCTGCTACCAGCTCGGGCAGGCGATCGACGCCGCGCCCACCGCGCTGGCGCTGCACGGGCACGCCCACCACGGCACCGAGCGCGGCACCACGCCGGGCGGGGTGCGGGTGCGCAACGTGGCGCACCCGGTGATCAAGCAGGCGTACAGCGTCTTCCACCTGGGCGGTGACCAGCTCGACTGACCGGGAGGTTTCCGGGATCGGGCGCACGGGTATTCAGCCGACATGGAGCTGATTCTCTGGATTCTCGCAGTCGTACTGGTGGTCGCCGGAATTCTCGCCCTGTTCCGCCGGCAGATCCTCTGGGGCATCGTCCTCATCGTCGTCGGCCTCCTGGTCGGCCCGGGTGGCGTCAGCATCTTCAACACGTAACAGCGGTTCTCGTACCCGCCGGGGTCGCCGGGCCCGGGTGTTCCGTCCTGCCGGACCGGAACACCCGGGCCGGGTGACTCCGGCTTTTCCGCGTCCGGGCCGGCGTTTGCCGGGCGGGTCGAGCGGAAACATCTCGACCATGGAGACGTCGCAGAGTGTCACCCGGCGCACCACCGGCGCCCGGAAGTGGTGGGCGCTGCTCGGCTTCGGCGCCGCCACCTTCGCCGCGGCCGCGATCGGCGGGCTGGGTGTGCAGGGCACCTCCGCCGAGTACCAGAGCCTGGAGCAACCCGCGTGGGCGCCGCCGTCGTGGCTGTTCGGCCCGGTCTGGACGGTCCTCTACGCGCTGATCGCGATCGCCGGCTGGCTGGTCTGGCGCCGGGCCGGGTTCGGCCCCGCGCTCTGGGCCTGGGTGGTGCAGCTCGTGCTGAACGCGATCTGGACCCCGCTGTTCTTCGGCGCCGGGGCGTACGGGCTGGCGTTCGCCGAGATCGTGCTGATGTGGCTGGCGATCGGCGTGACCGTGGTCCTGTTCCGGCGCGTCTCCCGGCCGGCCACGCTGCTGATGCTGCCGTACTGGGCGTGGGTGACGTTCGCGTCCGCGCTGAACTTCGCGGTGTGGCGGCTGAACTCCTGACCGGTACGGGCGCGAGGGCCGGTCGCCCCCGCGCCCGCCGGGCTCAGCAGCGGGGTACGCCGGGGATGTAGCCGTCGTAGCCGGTGTAGACGTAGGCGTCGGAGATGAACCGGCCGGAGCCGATCCGGTCCCAGATCGAGCTGGTGCCGTAGGTGCCGCTGACGCTGGTGCCGCTGGTCTGGCACTGGATGGTCACCTTCGCCCCGTCGGCGACCGTGCCGACCGAGCTGTAGCCGGTGCCGGGGCCGGAGCGGACCGTCAGCGGGGAGCCGGCCGTGTTCACGGTGCCCTGGCCGGTGTTCGTCCCGCCGCAGCCGTTGTCGCTGGTGTAGGTCTTGGTGCCCCAGTAGAGCGCCTGGACGCCGTTGAACTTGATCTTCACCGAGCTGCCGTCGATGCGCTGCTCGTAGTGCAGGTGCGGGCCGGTGGAGCCGCCGGTCGTGCCGACGTACCCGATCACCCGGCCGTAGCCGACGGTCTGCCCGACGGAGACGTTGAAGGCGCTCAGGTGGGCGTAGTAGGTGGTGTGGCCGCCGCCGTGGTTGATCCGGACGTACTTGCCGTAGCTGGTGTCGCCGAGGTTGGTGACCACGTCGACGGTGCCGGGCGCGCTGGCGACGACCGGGTCGCCGGCGTCGTCGGTGCGGTTGAAGTCGATGGCGTTCGCCGGGCTGTGGTTGGTCCGGGTCTGACCGGACCAGGACTGGTTGCAGGGGAACGGGACCTTGAACGTCGGCGCGGCCATCGCCGGCGCGGCCGGCACGAGGGTCGCCGCCAGGACCGTCGCGCTCGCCCCGAGGGCGAGCCATCGCTTACGCATCCACTGCCTCCAATGTTGAAAGTCTTCAATGTGATGCGGACATCCTGACAGAAAGTTCCGCTCCCGGGAAGATTCGTGGGAGCGCACCCAAGCCCCTGGCCAGGGTTTCGGGATTGTTACCGGGCCGTGTCCGGCCAGGGGTGGACCCGACACGATGCAAGCGCTTACATGTGAGGACGACCATCGGACCGGCGCGGGTTCGATCCCCCCACGCGCCGGCAAGGAAGGAGATCGGCATGGCGTTTGCCAGATCGCGCCAGACGCTCGCGGTCGCCGGCGTCCTGGGGCTGGCGCTCGGTGTCGCCGCCTGCGGCACCGGCGATGACAAGAAGAGCGACAAGGCCGGATCGGCCGAATGCGCCGCATACGAGAAGTACGAAGGTCACGACGGCAAGAAGGTGACCATCTACTCCTCCATCCGGGAGATCGAGGCCGACCGCCTCAACGAGTCCTGGAAGCAGTTCGAGGACTGCACCGGCATCGAGATCGACCACGAGGGCAACGCCGAGTTCGAGGCGCAGCTCCCGGTCCGGGTCGACGGCGGCAACGCCCCCGACCTCGCCTTCATCCCGCAGCCGGGCCTGCTGAAGCGCTTCGTCGACTCGGGCAAGCTCAAGCCGGTCGGCGCCGACACCAAGGCGATGGCCGAGCAGAACTACTCCCCCGACTGGCTGAAGTACAGCACCGTCAACGGCCAGCTCTACGGCGCCCCGCTCGGCTCGAACGTGAAGTCCTTCGTGTGGTACTCGCCGAAGACCTTCAAGGACAAGGGCTGGACCGTCCCCACCACGTGGGACGACCTGATCAAGCTCTCCGACCAGATCGCGGCCAGCGGCACCAAGCCGTGGTGCGCCGGCATCGAGTCCGGTGACGCCACCGGCTGGCCGGCCACCGACTGGATCGAGGACGTGCTGCTGCGTACCGGTGGCCCGGAGGTCTACGACAAGTGGACCACCCACCAGATCCCGTTCAACGACCCGCAGGTGGCTGACGCGCTCAACCGGGCCGGCACCATCCTGAAGAACGAGAAGTACATGAACGGCGGCTTCGGCGGCGTCAAGAGCATCTCCACCACCGCCTTCCAGGAGGGCGGCACGCCGATCACCACCGGCAAGTGCGCGATGCACCGCCAGGCGTCCTTCTACGCCAACCAGTGGCCCGAGGGCACCAAGGTGGCCGAGGACGGCGACGTCTTCGCGTTCTACTTCCCGGCCATCGACCCGGCCAAGGGCAAGCCGGTGCTGGGCGGCGGCGAGTTCGTCGGCGCGTTCGCCGACCGTCCCGAGGTCCAGGCGGTGCAGACCTACCTGGCCTCCGGCGAGTACGCCAACAGCCGCGCCAAGATCGGTGACTGGGTGTCCGCGAACAAGAAGCTGGACATCAACAACGTGCCGAACCCGGTGGACAAGCTCTCCGTGGGCATCCTCCAGGACGAGAAGACGGTCTTCCGCTTCGACGGCTCGGACCTGATGCCGGCCGCGGTCGGCGCCGGCACCTTCTGGAAGGGCATGGTGGCCTGGATCAACGGCAAGGACACCAACTCCGTCCTGAACGACATCGAGGGCAGCTGGAAGTGATCTAGCAGGTGGCCCGGTCCGGTTCCCCCGGACCGGGCCACCTCTGCTAGCCGAACCCTTGAAGGAGGGTCGATGGAGTTCGACTTCGCGGCGGAGCAGCCGAAGTTCCTCATGCTGATGTACGGGCTGATCGCCTTCGTCGCGGTGGTGGGCGGGCTGCTCCTGCTCCTCGACGTGGTGCCGTCGTACTTCGCCCGGCGCCGGGAGGCGCAACTGGTCGCCGCCTCGGTGAGCGGCACGCCGCTGCCCCGCCGGCCCAAGCAGCGCGAGGGCGCGTTCGCGTTCTTCTTCCTGTTGCCGACGCTGCTGCTGCTCGCCGTCGGACTGGTGGTGCCGGCCATCCGCACCACGCTGCTCTCCTTCATGGACTCCAGCAGCAGCAACTGGGTGGGACTGGACAACTACCGCTGGATGTTCGCCGAGGACTCGATCGTCCGGGTCCTGGTCAACACGCTGATCTGGGTGCTGCTGGTGCCGCTGGTGGCCACCGCGTTCGGCCTGATCTACGCGGTCCTGGTGGACAAGGCACGGTTCGAGGCGGTCGCCAAGTCCCTGATCTTCCTGCCGATGGCGATCTCGTTCGTCGGCGCCTCCATCATCTGGCGCTTCGTCTACGCCTACCGGGGCGAGGGCGACCAGATCGGCCTGCTCAACCAGATCGTGGTGAGCCTCGGCGGAGAACCGAAGCAGTGGCTGCTGGACTCGCCGCTGAACACGTTCCTGCTCATCGTGATCATGGTGTGGATCCAGGCCGGTTTCGCGATGGTGGTGCTCTCCGCCGCGATCAAGGCCATCCCGGCCGACATCGTCGAGGCGGCCCGGCTCGACGGCACCACCGCGTGGCAGATGTTCTGGCGGATCACCATTCCGAGCATCCGGCCGGCGCTGATCGTCGTGGTGGTGACGATCTCCATCGCCACGCTCAAGGTCTTCGACATCGTCCGCACCGCCACCAACGGCAACTACGACACGAACGTGATCGCGACCGAGATGTACAACCAGGCGTTCCGCTACCAGGAGAACGGGCAGGGCTCGGCGCTGGCGGTGTTCCTGTTCGTCCTGGTGATCCCGATCGTGATCTACCAGATCCGCAACCTGCGCAAGCAGCGGGAGGGCTGAGATGACCACCACCACGCCCACCGTCGGAGTCGGCGCCCAGGCCACCGAACCGGCCACCCGGGGCGCCCGGGTGCGCAAGCGTCTGAACAGCCGTACCGCCACGCTCGTGTCGGTCGTGATCGCGATGCTCTGGACGATCCCGACCTTCGGCCTGTTCATCTCCTCGCTCCGGCCGGAGAACGAGATCAAGACCACCGGGTGGTGGACGTTCTTCAGCGACCCGCAGATCACGCTGGAGAACTACCAGGAGGTGCTGTTCAGCTCCGGCTCGTCCGGGCAGCTGGCCAGCTACTTCATCAACTCGCTGGCGATCACCATCCCCTCGGTGCTCTTCCCGCTCGCGTTCGCGTCGCTCGCGGCGTACGCGCTGGCGTGGATGAACTTCAAGGGGCGGGACTGGGTCTACATCGGCATCTTCGCACTGCAGATCGTGCCGCTGCAGATGGCCCTGGTGCCGCTACTGCGGTTCTTCTCCACCGGCGTCACGATCGCCGGGGTGCAGATCCTGCCCGCGTGGGACCTGGTCGACGAGCAGAAGTTCGCCCAGGTGTGGTTCGCGCACACCTGTTTCGCGCTTCCGTTCGCCGTGTTCCTGCTGCACAACTTCATCTCGCAGCTTCCCGGCGACCTGATGGAGGCGGCCCGGGTCGACGGGGCCACCCACCCGAAGATCTTCCGCACCATCGTGCTGCCGCTGATCATGCCCGCGCTGGCGGCGTTCGGCATCTTCCAGTTCCTCTGGGTCTGGAACGACCTGCTGGTCGCGCTGATCTTCGCCGGTGGCGGCGACGAGACCGCCCCGCTGACGGTCCGGCTCGCGGAACTGGCCGGCACCCGGGGCAACGAGTGGCAGCGGCTGACGGCCGGCGCGTTCGTGTCGATCGTCGTACCGCTGATCGTGTTCCTGTCCCTCCAGCGCTTCTTCGTGCGAGGCCTGCTCGCCGGCAGCGTCAAGGGTTGATCCGCGCCCCGCCGCCGGCACGGCCGGCGGCGGGGCCCGGGTCACGGCGGGGAGCCCACACGATGACCAGAATTGACGACGTCGCCCGGCTGGCCGGGGTCTCCACGGCCACCGTCTCCCGGGCGCTGCGGGGCCTGCCGACGGTCTCGGCCGCGACCCGGCGCCGGGTGCTCGCCGCCGCCGAACAACTCCAGTACGCGGTGTCCCCGAGCGCCAGCCGGCTGGCCGGCGGCCGGACCGGCACGGTCGCGGTGGTGGTGCCCCGGATCACCAGGTGGTTCTTCGGCACGGTGGTCGAGGCGGTCGAGGAGTTCCTCCAGGACAGCGGCTACGACCTGCTGCTCTACAACCTCGGCGGCCGGGAGCAGACCCGCCAGCGGGTGCTGCGCACGGCGAGCCTGCACAAGCGCGTGGACGCGATCATCCTGGTCGCCACCCCGCTGCGCGCGGCGGACGTGCACGCGCTGACGAACCTGGACCTGCCCGGCGTGACGATCAGCTCCGGCAGCGAGGTGCCCGGGTGGCCCTGCGTCCGGATCGACGACGTGGCCGCCGCCCGGACCGCCACCCGCCACCTGCTCGACCTCGGCCACACCCGGATCGCGCACATCTCCGGCGACCCGGACGACGAACTGGCCTTCACCACGCACCTGGACCGGCGGCGCGGCTACCAGGAGGCGTTGCGGGCCGCCGGGCTGCGGCCCGACCCGAGCCTCGACGTCGAGTCGCGGTTCACCATCGACGGGGGTACCCGGGCCACCGCCGAACTGCTGGCCCGGGGCGAGCCGCCGACGGCCATCTTCGCCGCCTGCGACGAGATGGCGATGGGCGCGGTCACCGCGCTGCGCGACGCCGGGCTACGGGTGCCGCAGGACGTGAGCGTGATCGGCATCGACGACCACGACCTCGCCGGTGTGCTCGGGCTCTCCACGATCGCCCAGCCCGCCGCCGACCAGGGACTGCTCGCCGCCCGCATCCTGCTCGACCCGCTCGGCGTACGGGCCACCGAGCCGTACCCCGGCCTGGTGCCCGCGCCGCGCGGCGCCGGCACCGACGACGGGACGCCACCCCCGGTGATCCTGCCCACTCGCCTGGTGGTGCGCGAATCGACAGCGCCGCCGCGGGCACACTGAACCAACTTGCTCGTCCCCGCACCACCCAGACAGGAGTAAGGCGCTGAACACCGACGCGACGCAGCAGGCCCCGGGCACCGGCTGGTGGACCGAGGCGGTGATCTACCAGGTCTACCCGCGCTCGTTCGCCGACTCCGACGGCGACGGCATCGGCGACCTGCCGGGCATCACCTCCCGGCTCGACCACCTCGCCGAGCTGGGAGTCGACGCGCTCTGGCTGTCCCCGTTCTATCCGTCCCCGCAGGCCGACGCCGGGTACGACGTGGCCGACTACCGCGACGTCGACCCGCTGTTCGGCACGCTCGCCGACGCCGACAAGCTGATCGCCGAGGCGAAGGCGCGCGGGCTACGGGTGATCGTCGACCTGGTGCCCAACCACACCTCGTCCGCGCACCGCTGGTTCACCGAGGCGGTGGCGGCCGCCCCGGGCAGCCCGGAGCGGCAGCGTTACGTCTTCCGCGACGGCAAGGGCCCGGACGGCGCCGAGCCGCCGAACGACTGGGTGAGCGTCTTCGGCGGCCCCGCCTGGACGCGGCTGCCGGACGGACAGTGGTACCTGCACCTGTTCGACTCCGGTCAGCCCGACCTCAACTGGGACAACCCGGAGGTGCGCGCGGAGTTCCTCGACGTGCTGCGTTTCTGGCTGGACCGGGGCGTGGACGGCTTCCGGGTGGACGTGGCGCACGGCCTGATCAAGCAGGCCGACCTGGCCGACTGGCAGGAGCCGCAGGAGATCCTCTCCGGCAGCGAGGTGGACAAGCCGCGCCCGCCGATGTGGGACCAGGACGGCGTGCACGAGATCTACCGGGAGTGGCGGCGGGTCCTCGACTCGTACCCCGGTGAGCGGATCCTGGTCGCCGAGGCGTGGGTGGAGCCGGCCGAGCGGCTGGCCCGGTACGTGCGCCCGGACGAGATGCACCAGGCGTTCAACTTCGAGTACCTGCTGGCCGCCTGGACCGCGCCGGCCCAGTACGCGGTGATCACCCGCTCGCTGGAGGCCACCGACTCCGTCGGCGCGCCCACCACCTGGGTCCTGTCCAACCACGACGTGGTCCGGCACGCCTCCCGGCTGGGGCTCGGCACCGCCGGTGGCCGGGCCAACGGCGTCGGCGTGGACGACCCGCAGCCGGACGCCGCGCTGGGTCTGCGCCGGGCCCGGGCAGCCAGCCTGCTGATGCTCGCGCTGCCCGGCTCCGCCTACCTCTACCAGGGCGAGGAACTGGGGCTGCCGGAGCACACCACGCTGCCCGACGAGGCCCGCCAGGACCCGACCTGGGCGCGCAGCGGGCACACCGAGCGCGGCCGGGACGGCTGCCGGGTGCCGATCCCGTGGGAGGCCGACGCCCCGTCGTACGGCTTCGGGCCGACCGACGCGAGCTGGCTGCCCCAGCCGTCGACCTGGGCCGAGTACGCGCTGGACCGGCAGCGCGGCGTGCCCGGGTCGACGTACGAGCTGTACCGGACCGCGCTGCGGCTGCGCCGCGAGCACGCGCTGGCCCGGGGCCCGCTGCGGTTCCTGTCCTCCGGCGACGAGGTGCTCACGTTCACCAACGGCGACCTCACCGTGCTGACGAACTTCGGGGCCGACCCGGCGCCGCTCCCGGCCGGCGCGCAGGTGCTGGTGTCGAGCGCGCCGCTGGACGACGCCACGGTCCCGACGGACGTCACCGTCTGGTTCCGGGTGGTGTAAGGAAGGGCCCCTTGTTAACGCCTCCGGTATAGGAAGGGCCCCTTATTAACACTCACCGTTAAGAAGGGGCCCTTCCTTCCAGGCGGTCGGCGCGGGCGTGCAGCAGGTCGTGCACCTGCGCTATGTCCCGCGGCGACGTACGCGCGGCCAGCCAGTACATGATCCCGGTCGGGATGAAGAAGAGCTGGAACGCGGCCAGCCCGACCGCGTAGTTCAACGGCGGCGGGAAGGCCGTACGCAGCGCGGCGAACACCACCCCGACCAGCCCGTTGCCGGCCGCCCGCCCGACGCCGTTGACGAGGTTGCCCAGGCTGTAGACGGTGCCCCGGTGCTCGGGCGGGTTGACGTCGGCGATCAGCGCGAACCAGTTCGGCGAGTTCGCCGACGTCAGCGCCAGCGCCACCACGGCGGTGAGCAGGCTCAGCCCCACCGTCGGCTCGGTCAGCACGCTGGACAGCACCGCCGTCACCACCGCGCCCGCCCCGGCGCCGTCGGGCACGTCGATGCGGATCGGCACGAAGAACAGGACCAGGTAGAACGGCAGCGCCGCGAGGATGCCGACGGCCGCGACGGTGGCCCGGCCGCTGGGCGTACGCCGTTGCAGCGCGTCGCCGACCAGGCCGCCCACGATCGAGAACACCCCGCCGAGCTGGAACAGGGTGGCGAAGACGCTGCCCACCACCACGGCCGTCGCCGGCGAGTAGCCCTGCGCCTCGGCCCGCTGGCTGAACAGCACCGGCAGCCAGACCAGCGAGCCGAACGCGGCCTGGGCGGTCAGCCCCTGCAGGATCAGCCAGCGGTTGGTCCGGCGGGCCAGGATCCGGGGCAGGTCGGCGCGGCTGATCCGGTAGTCGTACTCGTTCCCGGCGTCGATCGCCCCGGCCAGCTCCGGTTCGCTCTGCCCGCGCCGGATGTCGTAGGTGAACAGGTACGCCACCGTGGCGGCCAGACCCACGCCGGTCAGCAGCAGGAACGGCCGCCGCCAGTCGGTCGCCCCGAGCACGCCGCCGAGCAGCGTCCCGGCCAGCGTTCCGACGCCCTGGGACAGCCCCCAGAAGCTCATCACCAGGCCGCGGCGGCGCGGTGAGATCAGGTCGGTGACCACGGAGAAGCCGACCGAGCCCACCGCGCCCAGCCCGACCGCGCCGACGAACTGCGCGGCCAGGAACGTCGCGTACCCCCCGGCGAGCGCGCTGCCGGCGGTGCCGGCGGCCCAGAGCAGCGTGCCGACCATGAGCAGCGGCTTGCGGTTGGTGCGGTCCCCGACGTACGCCCAGCCCACCGCCGCCACCGCGCTGACCAGGAAGCTGACGGCGGTGACCAGGCCGAGCATCCGCTGGGGTACGTCGAGCGCGGTGGAGATCGGCCCGTACAGCGGCGGCACCAGGCCGATCGCCACGTTGTCCAGCGAGGCGAGCACCACGAAGACGACGACGCTGTAGAACCGGTGTGCCGCGTTCCCGCGCCGGGAGACCTTCGTGCCCGTCATGCAGGGCAGCCAATCAGGTGCGGGCCGGTTCCGGGACACCGCCCCCGGCCGACGCGCGTGTTAAGAAGGGGCCCCTCCTCTACCGCAGGCGTTAAGAAGGGGCCCTTCCTTACCCCCGGGCGTGGGCGTAGCGCTCGCGGATGGCGGGGACCGCCTCGCCGGTGTACTCCTCGGTGTCGCCGACCGACCAGGTGGGCGGGGTGTCGCCACCCAGCGCGACCCAGGCGGCCTGCCGGGCCGCGCCGTCGGCCACGTACTCGCCGGGCGGCGGCACCACCACCGGGCGGCCGAAGACCTGCGGCGCGATCCGCCGTACCGCGGCGGACCGGGCGCCGCCCCCGACCAGGATGATCCGGTCGGCGCGGGCGCCCTGGGCGAGCAGCGCGTCGAGACCGTCGGCCAGCCCGCAGAGCATCCCCTCGACCGCGGCCCGGGCCAGGTGCGCCGGGGTCGAGGTGCGCAGTGTCAGGCCCTTCAGCTCGCCGGTGGCGTGCGGTCGGTCCGGCGTCCGCTCCCCCTCCAGGTACGGCACCAGGACCAGCCCGTCGGCGCCGGGCGGCGCGGACAGGGCCAGCTCACCGAGCGTGTCGAGGTCGACGCCGAGCAGGGTCGCGGTGGCGTCGAGCACCCGGGCCGCGTTGAGCGTGCACACCAGCGGCAGGAACCGGCCGGTGGCGTCGGCGAACCCGGCCACCGCGCCGCTCGGGTCGGCGGCCGGGTTGTCCGCGACCGCGAAGACGGTGCCGGAGGTGCCGATCGAGACGACCACGTCGCCCGGACCGGCGCCGACACCGAGCGCCGCGGCGGCGTTGTCCCCGGTGCCCGGCCCGAGGAGCACCGGGCCGGCGGCACCGGTTCCCGGGGTTCCGGCCGTACCGGACGCCGCGCCGTCGCCGAGCACCGCCGGGTCGAGGTGCCCGGCCGCCTCGGCCGGGCCGAGCACGACCGGCACCGTCACGCGCCGCCCGAAGGCCCGCTCCAGCAGGTCCAGCCGGTACTCGCCGGTGCGCGGCGACCAGTAGCCGGTGCCGCTGGCGTCACCCCGGTCGGTGCGCAGCGCGTCCAGGCCGGGCGCGCCGGCGAGCCGCCAGGTGAGCCAGTCGTGCGGCAGGCACACGGCGGCCACCCGGTCGGCGTTGTCCGGCTCGTGCCGGGCCAGCCACCTCAGCTTCGTCGCGGTGAAGCTGGCCACCGGCACCGCGCCGGTCGCCTCGGCCCAGAACCGGCGGCCGGTCTCCCCGCCGCCGGCCTCCTCGACCAGGTCCCGGGCCGCGTCGGCGGACCGGGTGTCGTTCCACAGCAGCGCCGGCCGGACCACCTCACCGGAGGCGTCCAGGCAGACCATGCCGTGCTGCTGGCCGCCGACCGAGACGGCTGCCACGTCGGACAGGCCGCCGGCCTCGGCCACCGCCGCCCGCAGGGCCTCCCACCAGGCGTACGGGTCGACCTCGGTGCCGGGCGGGTGCGGCGCGCGGCCCTGCCGGACCAGCGCGCCGGTCTCCGCGTCCCGGACCACCACCTTGCAGGACTGGGTCGACGAGTCGACCCCCGCGACGAGCGGCATGGCGGCCCGCCTCAGCGCGCGCCGAGCACGTGCTCGACGGCGAGCTGGTTGAGCCGGACGAAGCCGAAGCCCTTCGCCCCGGCGGCCTCCGGGTCGAACTCCTCGAACGCGGTGCGGTCGGCGAGCAGCTCGCGGTAGCCCTCACCCGGGTTCAGCGTCGGGGTGGCCAGCTCGGCCACGCGGGCGGCGGCGAGCGCCTCGACCACCTCCGGGTCGGCGCGGAACGCCGCGGCCCGCTCCTTGAGCAGCAGGTACGTGCGCATGTTCGCCTCGGCGGAGGCCCACACGCCGGCGATGTCCTCGGTGCGGGACGGCTTGTAGTCGAAGTGGCGCGGGCCGTCGTAGGCCGGGCCGCCGTTCGGGCCGCCGTGCTCCAGCAGGTCGACCAGGGCGAACGCGTTGAGCAGGTCGCCGTGGCCGAAGACCAGGTCCTGGTCGTACTTGATGCCGCGCTGGCCGTTGAGGTCGATGTGGAACAGCTTGCCCTGCCAGAGCGCCTGGGCGATGCCGTGGGCGAAGTTCAGCCCGGCCATCTGCTCGTGCCCGACCTCCGGGTTCAGCCCGACCATCTCCGGGCGGGCCAGGGTGGAGATGAAGCCGAGCGCGTGGCCGACGGTGGGCAGCAGGATGTCGCCCCGGGGCTCGTTCGGCTTCGGCTCCAGCGCGAAGCGCAGGTCGTAGCCGTTGTCGACGACGTACTCGCAGAGCAGGTCGACCGCTTCGCGGTAGCGGTCCAGCGCGGCCTGGACGTCCTTCGCGACGTCGTACTCGGCGCCCTCCCGGCCGCCCCACATGACGAACGTCTTCGCGCCCATCTCGGCGGCCAGGTCGATGTTGCGCAGCACCTTGCGCAGCGCGTACCGCCGCACGTCGCGGTCGTTGCTGGTGAAGCCGCCGTCCTTGAACACCGGGTGGTTGAACAGGTTGGTGGTGACCATCGGCACGACCAGGCCGGTCTCGTCGAGCGCCTTGCGGAAGCGGCTGAGCCGGGCGTCGCGGGTGGCGGCGTCCGCGCCGAACGGGACCAGGTCGTCGTCGTGGAAGGTGATGCCGTACGCGCCCAGCTCGGCGAGCCGGTGCACGGCCTCGACGGCGTCCAGCTCGGGACGGGTCGCGTCGCCGAACGGGTCACGGGCCGGCCAGCCCACCGTCCAGAGGCCGAAGGAGAACTTGTCCGCGGGGGTGGGACGGGGTGCCATGGCAGACCTCCAGTGGTGGTGTCGTCCGCGATTTGTTCAGCGGTTGAATTAAATGGCGGCGATGTGGCAGTGTCAAGAGGTGACAAGCGCCAGCACGGCCGGGGCGGTCCGGCAGGGCAGCCTGCGCGAGTTGAACCTCGCAGTGGTGCTCCGGCGGATCGCCGCCGCCGACCGGCCGCCCTCGCGGGCCGGGATCGCCGCCGACACCGGCCTGACCCGGGCCACCGTCTCCGCCGTGGTCGACGACCTGATCGCCGGCCGGCTGGTCGCCGAGGCGGAGCCGGAGCCGCGTACCGGTGCGGGCCGGCCGGCCCGGGGGCTGGTGCTCGCCTCCGACGGCCCGGCCGGGCTCGGCCTGGAGGTGAACGTCGACTACCTGGCGGCCTGCGTCGTCGACCTGACCGGCACGGTCCGGCACCACCTGGTCCGCCGCGCCGACCTGCGCCCGGTCTCCCCCGCCGACGCGCTCGCCCGGCTCGCCGCACTGGCCGCCGAGGCGCGCGCCGCCGCCGTACGCGACGGACTGACCCTGGCCGGCGCGGCGCTCGCCGTGCCCGGCCTGGTCGGCGACGGCGGCCTGGTCCGGCTCGCGCCGAACCTCGGCTGGCGGGACGTGGACGTGCCGGCGCTGCTGGCCGGGCATTCGCTGGCCGAGCCGGTCGACGGGGTGCCACCGCTCGTGGTCGACAACGAGGCCAACCTGGCGGCGCTCGGCGAGCTGTACGCGCGACCGGCCGGCCCCCGCAGCTTCCTGCACATCACCGGCGAGATCGGCATCGGCGCCGGAATCGTGCTGGACGGCTCGCTCTACCGGGGCGCGCGCGGCTGGAGCGGAGAGATCGGTCACTTCCCGGTCCAGCCGCAGGGGCGGCCGTGCCGCTGCGGCGGCCAGGGCTGTCTGGAGCGGTACGCGGGCCAGGAGGCGATCCTGGCCGCCGCCGGGCTGCCCGGCGCGGAACTGCCCGCCGACACCGCCGCCACCCGGCTCGCCGACCTGGCCGACGCCGGTGACCCGGCCACGCTGACCGCCCTGGCCGACGCCGGCGCCGCCCTCGGGGTCGCCGTGGCGGGCGTGGTGAACCTGCTGGACCTGGACACGGTGGTGCTCGGCGGCGGATACGCCCCGCTCGCCCCCTGGCTGCGGCCGCCTGTGGTGGCGGAGATCTCCCGGCGGGTGCTGACCGCCGCCTGGGCACCGGTCGAGGTACGCCCGGCCGTGCTCGGGGCGCAGTCCGCGGCGGTCGGCGGAGCCGGCTCGGTGGTCCGCCGGATCGTCGACCGGCCGGTGGGCTGGCTGGCCCGCAGCGCCTGATCCGGCCGTTCCTGGACGGGCATTACGTGCCCGCGCTCGGTACGCTTGCCGCCAGGCAACCTGTCCGCCGAGCGAGGAGTGCACCGACAGCATGCGCAGGGGTCGACTGACCGAAGCGCCCGGCCACCTGAGGTGACAGCCGCGCGCCGGGGCGGTGTCGCGGGGCCGGTCAGCGGCGGTGGGCACGCCTGGAGGAAGCGACCCCGGCGGGTGGCCGGGGCCGCGCTCCCGGCTGACGACCGGCTCGCCCAGGAGCTGCTGGACGGGCTCGCCGAAGCGGTCGTGACAGTCGACCCGGCCGGCGTGGTGGCCCTGGTCAACGCGATGGCCACCGACCTGCTCCCGGAGCTGACCCCCGGCGTCGACCTGGTCGGGTGCCAGGTGCCGCCGCTGGCCGAGGCGGCGCGCACCGGGTCGGACACGTTCGAGACCGAGCACCACGGCCGGCGGTTGCGCGGGCTGCGGCGCCCGCTGGCCGCCGGGCGCGGCGCCTGGTACGTCCGAGACGTCACGGAGGAGCACGCACGCACCGACGCGCTGCTCGCCGAACGCTCCCGGACCGCGTTCCTCGCCCGGGCCGGCAGCCGGCTCGGGCTGTCCCTGCACCGGGACCAGACGCTGCGCGCCGCGGTCACGCTGCCGGTGCCCTACCTGGCCGACGTCGCCGTGGTGGTGCACCGCCCGGCCCCGCCCGCCGAGGACGCGCCGCACTGGATCCGGTACGCCACCGGCGACTCCGGCCCGGTCACCGGCGTGACCGGCTGGCGCACCGTGGAGTCCGTCCCCGGGCTGGTCGAGGCGCTCGACGGCGACCGCACCGAGCCCAGTCCCTGGCTCGACGCCGAACTGGCCGACCTGGCCGAGGTGCTGCCCACCGGCTTCGGCCGGCCGGGCACCGTGCTGATCAGCCCGATGCCAAGCGCCGGCGGCCCGGCCGGCGCGCTGGTGCTGGCCCGCCGCCCCGAGCGGCCCGGCTTCGACCAGCGGGAGATCGCACTGGCCCGGGAGTTCGCCGGGCGGGCCGGCGCCGCGCTGGCCGCCGCCGAGCTGTACGGCGAGCAGGCCCACCTGGCGCGCGTGCTGCAGAACAGCCTGCTTCCGCCGGAACTGCCGCGCCTGCCCGGGATGACGCTCGCCGGCGGTTACCGCGCCGCCGGGGACAGCCTGCGCATCGGCGGGGACTTCTACGACGTGTTCCCCACCGCCGAGGGCGGCCTCCTCGCGCTCGGCGACGTCTGCGGCAAGGGCGTCGGCGCGGCAGTGCTGACCGGCCGGGTACGCCAGTCGCTGCAGACGCTGCGCCTCGTCGAGCAGCGTCCCCGGGAACTGCTGGAGCTGCTCAACCGGGCGCTGCTGGACGCGCCGGACGCCGCCCGCCGGGCCCAGTTCACGACGCTCCTGCTCGGCGCGGTCCGCCGCGAGCCCGGCGGCGGGCTGCGGGTCCGGGTGGCCGGCGGCGGGCACCCCGCCCCGCTCGTCGCCCGCGCCGGCGGCGGGATCGAGACCGTCCGGGTGGGCGGCATGCCGGTGGGCGCGCTCACCGACGCGCGGTTCGTCGACGCCGAGGTACGGCTGACGCCGGGCGACCTGCTGCTGGCGTACACCGACGGGGTGACCGAGGCCCGGGGCGGCCCGACCGAGCTGGCCATGTTCGGCGAGGACCGGTTGCGCCAGGCGGTCGCCTCCGGTGCCGGGCTCCCGCCGGCCGCGCTCGTGGAGCGGGTGCTCCAGCTCGTCGACGAGTGGCTGGACGGGCAGCCGCACGACGACATCGCCATGCTGGCGCTGGCCGCCGGGTGAGCCCGGAGCGCCGGATCGGGCCGGAGACGCTCGCCGCCTATCTCGATCACCTGGACCGGGCCGACCGGGCCGGCGCGATCGCGCTGGCGCAGGAACTGCTCGCCGACGGCGTGCCGGTCGCGGACATCCTGGTGGACCTCGTCGCGGTGGCGCAGCAGGAGATCGGCCGCCGCTGGCTCACCGGTTCCTGGAGCGTGGCCCAGGAGCACGCCGCCACCCATGTCAGCGAACTCGTGGTCGGCGCGGTGGGCGCGACGATCGGCGCACCGCGACGTGGGCACGTGGTGATGGCCTGCGTCGAGGGCGAGTGGCACGCGCTGGCCGCCCGGATCGTCGCCGAGGTGGTCCGGGCGGCCGGCTGGCGGGTGACGTTCCTGGGCGCCAGCGTGCCGGCCCGGCACCTGGTCTCCTACCTGCACCAGACCGGCCCGGACGCGGTACTGCTGAGCTGCGTGCAGCCGAACCGGCTGGTCCGGGCGGCGCGGATGGTGGAGGCGAGCCGCGCGGCCGGGGTGCCGGTACTGGCGGGCGGCCCCGGCTTCGGGCCGGAGGGCCGGTGGGCCGCCACGATCGGCGCGGCGGCCTGGGGCGCCAGCGCCCGGGACGCCGTCGCGCTGCTGGACCGGCCGCTGTCCGCGGGCACGCACATCGGCGCGCCACCACCGCCGCCCGACGACTCGTACGTCGCCCTGCTGCACCGGCGGCGGGAGCTGGTCCGGCTCGCGCTGACCGCGGTGGACCCGCCCGAGGAGACCGCCGAGGACGCCGCCACCGGCATCGCGCACCTGGTGGACGCGCTGATCGCGGCCGTGCGGGTGGACGACGACCGGCTGCTGCGGGACTTCGTCGAGTGGCAGGCGGAGGCGCTGACGTCCCGGGGCGGGCGGGCGCTGCTGGACGAGGTGCTCGGCACGCTGGAGCGGGCGCTGACCGAGCATCCCCGGGTGGTGGCCCGGCTGCGGGCCGTCCGCGGGTGAAGTCAGGCGGTACGGGCCACCGGCGGCTCGCCGGACGGGCGGGCCGGGTCACCGATCCGCTCCCCGGAGGGCTGCAGCACCGGCCAGCCCTCGGCCGCTGTCGCCTCCCCGCGCCGGCCGACCACGTCGAACTCGCGCATGCCCTGCAGCAGTGCCACCCGGCCCTCCGAGCTCATTCCGTCCAGGATCCGCTCCAGCCGGCGCCGCCGGTCGGTGCGCAGTTCGGCGAGGAGCCGCAGGGCCTCCGGAGTGAGGTGCAGGGAGATCTCCCGCCGGTCGTAGCGGCCCGGCTCGCGTTCCAGCATGCCGGCCGCGACCAGCCGGTCGCAGAGCCGGCTGGCGGAGGAGAGCAGCATGTCGGTGAGGGTGGCGAGCCGGCGGAGGTTGATGCCGTCATACTGCTCGACGACCATGATCGCGCGTAACTGGGCACTGGACAGCCGGCTGGTGGTGCGCTCCCGGGCCGCCTCCCAGACGGCGAGCAAGGTGCCTGCCGCCTCGTCCAGGGCGGCGGACATACTCGTGTCAGGTCCCTGGGGACCAGGCTCTTCGGTCATGGTGGGCCCGAGACTACCCCCCGGATCTGCCCGGCGACCTGTGCAAAGGAGCAAAGATGAGCGGAGCGGAGGGCCGCGCGCGCCGGGTCCTGACCGAGGCGCCGACGGATCTCATCGTGGACCGGCTCGCCGCCGAGCTGGCGCGCACGTACGGAATCACCCGCACCGAGCTCTACCAGGTCGACTACCGGCTCGCCGAGCTGCTGCCGCTGGGTGACGGCGAGGCGCTCGCCCGCCCCGGTCACCCGGCCTGGCGCGCCTTCGACCATCAGGAGCCGGTGATCGCCGACGAGGTGGGCTGGTTCCCGGTGGGCATGCGCGGCGAGCGCCGGGGCGTCCTCCGGGTCTCTCCGGTGCCGGCCGACCCGGACGCGCGCCGCGAGCTGGACACCATCGCCACGGTGCTCGGGCACGAGCTGAGCGCGGTCATGGCGACCACCGACATCTACCGGACCGCCCGGCGCAGCCGGCGCCTCACGCTGGCCGCCGAGATGCAGTGGGAGCTGCTGCCCGGGCGCAGCCGGATCCGGCCGTCGTTCAGCCTGGCCGGGCAGCTGGAACCGGCGTACGCGGTGCGCGGGGACAGCTTCGACTGGTCCGACGACGGCCACCGGCTCTGGCTGGCGGTGCTGAACGGCTTCGGTGAGGGGGTGGCCGCGGCGCTGCTCGCCTCGCTGGCCACGTACGCGCTGCGCAACGCGCGCCGGGCCGGGCTCCCCCTGGCCGATCAGGCCGCGCTGGCCGACCAGGCGATCTACGCGCAGCACCGGGGCCAGCAGCATGTCTCGGTGCTGCTCGTCGAACTGGACCTGGCCACCGGCACGCTGGCCGTGGTCGACGCCGGTTCGCCCCGTCTGCTGCGGCTGCGGGCCGGCGAGGTCAGCGAGCAGGCGCTGGACGAGCAGTTCCCGCTCGGCATGTTCGAGGGCACCGACTACCGGGAGCAGACGTTCCAGTTGGAGCGCGGTGACCGGCTCTTCGTGGTCAGCGACGGCGTCATCGACGCCACCACCGAGCAGGGGCGCTACGGCGAGGCGGCGCTGGACCGGTTCCTGCGCCGGACCGGGCCGATGGAGCCGCTGGACGCGGTCCGGTCGCTGATCGGCGACCTGCGGGCCTTCGTCGCCGGCGATCTGGTGGACGACGCGGTGGTGGTGTGCCTGGACTGGCTGGGCCCGCAGCCCTGACCCGGCCCGCTCAGTACGCGCCGCGGCTGTTGATCACGGCGCCGAACGTCTTCCAGAGGATGGTCAGGTCGGCGGCCAGCGACCAGTTCTCCACGTAGTAGAGGTCGAGCCGGATGCCGTCCTCCCAGCTCAGGTCGGACCGGCCGCTGACCTGCCAGAGGCCGGTCATGCCGGGCTTGACCAGGAGGCGTCGCGCCACGTCGCCGTCGTAGCGAGCCACCTCGGACGGCAGCGGCGGGCGCGGGCCGACCAGGCTCATCTGGCCGAGCAGCACGTTGACGAGCTGGGGCAGCTCGTCCAGCGACCACTTGCGCAGCAGCCGGCCCACCCGGGTCACCCGCGGGTCGTCGCGCATCTTGAACATCAGGCCGTCGGTCTCGTTGCGCGCGGCCAGCTCGGCGAGCAGGGCGTCGGCGTTGACCACCATGGTGCGGAACTTGAAGACGCCGAACTCCTCGCCGCCCTGACCGACCCGGGTCTGCCGGAACAGCACCGGACCCCGGCTGTCGATCTTGATGGCGAGCGCGATCACGATCAGCAGCGGCGCCAGCACGAGCAGCGCGATCAGCGAGATCGACCGGTCCACGAAGCCCTTGACCAGCTTGCGGGCGCCACGGAACTCGGGCGCCTCGACGTGGATCAGCGGCAGGCCGGCGACCGGGCGGGTGTGGATGCGAGGGCCGGCGACGTCGGTCAGCGCCGGCGCCACCACCAGGTCGACCCCGGTGCCCTCCAGCTGCCAGCCCAGGCGGCGAAGCCGGGTCGCGGTCAGCTCACCGGAGGCGGTGACCGCCACCGTGTCGGCGCCGATCGCGGTGGCCGCCTCCGGGATGCCCCGGAAGGAGCCGACCACCGGCACGTCACCCAGCCGCTGCGGCACCGGGGCGAGCAGCGCGTCCGGAATGCACGCGCCGACCACCTGGTAGCCCGCGTACGGCTCCCGGCGCAGCGTGTGCACCAGCTCCAGCACGTGTGCCGTGTCGCCCACCACGAGCACCTTGCGCGACCAGCCGGCGCCCCGGTCGCGGGCCCGGTGCAGCCGCTTGCGGGCCGCGAACCGCGCCACCTCCAGGCCGACGGTGCCGACGGCGAAGGAGATGGCCAGGAAGCCCCGGGAGACGCCGACGTCGGCGATGTACCCGGCGATCGCGATACCGCCGGCCAGCCGCATGCTCGCCGCGCTGACCCGGCGGTACTCGTCCGCGCCGTACCCGAGCACCTGGTCGTCGTAGCACCGCATCGCCTTGAGCGAGACGAGCCAGACCAGCAGCAGCGCCGGGGCTACCACGACGTACGGGATCTCGGACCCGGTCGGCTCCTCGTCGCCGAACCGGGCCAGGTAACCGACCAGGATGGCCACCGCCAGCACGGTGGTGTCCAGCACCACCAGGACCCGGATGTAGGCCCGCTCCGCGGCTCGTGTCGTCTTGCCCGGGCGTTCACCACCGGGTCGCGACGACGTGGCAGGGGTCAACAGCGTCGCCGAGGTCACCGGCCCTCCCCACTTCGCTCAGGACCGCCCCGTCCCCGCCCGGCTCCGGTGTGGAGCCCGCGGTCGAGGCACCCGGTCATCATGCCTGGACAATTATGGTGACCGATTGATTCGGACGCATTACCGTCAGTTCTCATCCCGCGTCTTGACCCGGGAAGCCTTCCGCCGTACCGGATTTGCCGGTACGGCGGAAGACTAGCGCTGAGCTTCAGGTCAGCGCGGGGCGGGCGGCCGGAGCGCGATCGCCCGGAGGAAGATCTCGCCGATCTTGCTGGGGTCGGTGGTGACGAACGCGCCGCCGCCGGTGACCTTGGTGATCGACTCCAGCTCGGCCCGGTTCACCTCGGTGCCGATGCCGATGATGACCACCTGGACCGGCTGCTCGTCGTCCTTCAGCTTCTTCAGCTGGTCCAGCAGCTCCTTCTGCGAGATGCCGTTGTCGTCCTCGTTCTTGCCGTCGGTGAACAGCACGATCGAGTTGACCTTGCCCGGCTCCCAGTCCTGCTGCACCTTCTTGTACGCCGCGAGCATGGTGTCGTACAGGCCGGTGTCGCCGCTGGAGGGCTTGATCGAGGCGAGGCCGCGCTGCAGCGCCCCCCGGTTGCTCGACAACGGCTTTATCCCGACCAGCTCGCTCCAGTCCTGCGAGCCCTGAAGGTTCGTGGAGAACGTCCACAGGCCGATCGACCAGGAGTCGTCGAAGAGCCCGAGGCCCTGGCTCGCGGCCGCCACCGTGACCTGCTCCCGGCTGGCGCCGTTCGCCGTCGCGACCGGCTTCTTCATCGAGCCGGAGACGTCGATGACGCAGAGCATCCGGCCCGACTGCGTGGCCACCGACCAGGTGGTGGTCGCCGTCGAGATGGCGCCCGGGTCGAGGTCGGCCGCGCCGCCCTGACCGGACGGCGGCACCTGGCTCGCGCCGCCGTTCGCCGGGCTCGGCGCGCCCGTCGGGGCCTGGAAGCCGCGCCCCCAGTTGCCGTCCGGCGCGCGCAGCGCCTGCGCGGCCAGCCGGTCCTTGAAGTCCGGCGTACGCAGCACCTCGAAGAGCACCCGGGCGGCGGACGCCTTGGCCGGCTCGATGCCGGGCAGCACCGCGAACGGGTAGTCGAGCGGGATCGGCACCGGCTCCAGGTAGAGCGCGGCCAGCCGGATCGGCGGCTTCGTGCTGTTGTAGGCGATCACGTCCTCCTCGGACAGCGCCGCCGCGCCCAGCCCGTTGGCGATCGCCGTCGGGTCCGACGAGCGCGGGAACCGCGCGAGGAGGTCCTGCCGCAGCGAGGAGCGGTTCGTGGCGAGGGCCCGCAGCGCCCCGACCATCGCCTCCTGCGCCTTCGGCGAGCCGGAATCGCCGGTGGAGCTGGCGGCGGCGGTGAGCGACAGCAGCCCGGACAGGCCGGCCGCGTCCTGGGTCGGCTCGACGATCCCGGCCCGCAGCGGCTTACTCGCGGTGACCTGGGTCAGCAGGTCGGACCAGCGGAGCTTCTTGTCCGGCCACCCTATGCGCGAGGCCACCGGCTCGGGCAGCGCCACCACCACCGGGCTGCGCGCGATCGAGGCGCCGTTCGTCGGCGCGAAGGCGCTGGCTCCGCCGCTCTTGAGCCGGACCAGCCAGGTCGAGGAGTCCGGCACCCAGACGTCCGGGGTGACAGCGGTGCCGCTGGCCTGCCCGACTCCGGCGAGCGTGGCGCCGTGCTTGCTGGCCACCGCGGCGGCCACCTCGACCGACTCGGAGGAGGAGACGTTGACGGCGATGCAGGTGCCGCCCACCGCGGCGCCGTCGGCGACCCACTGGTCGGCGGCGCCGCGCACCGCGGGGGCGATCTCCGGGGCGGTCGCCACCGACAGCTCGATCCGGCCCGAACAGTTCGGGCCGGCCAGCTGCTGGTAGCCGAACCAGGAGCCGCCCACGACGGCGACCAGGGCTACCGCCACAGCGGCGGCGCCTGCTCCACGGAGGTTGGAACGCATGCGATGGCGGCCAGACACGGTGACCATCTTGCGTACCTCGTGGGGTTACCACCACAACCGTTCGGACGAAAGTTACGCAGCAGAAACAGTTGATCACCTAACTCATACGCTAAGTTACTGGTCAGTCATTTCAGAGTGATGAAGTCCACTGCGGACGGTCGTTTCGGTGACCGTCCGCTCACGGCAGGAAGCAGGTCGGGCTCGCCACCGGCACCGGCTCCCCCATCACCTCGGGCACGCCGCTGACCGGATCGACCCGGAAGATCCTGATCATGTCGGCCCGCTCGTCGGCGACGTACAGGTGCTCACCGGCGAACGCGAAGTGCCGGGGCCACTCACCGCCGGTGTCGACCTCGGCCACCAGCTCCGGCGCTTCGCCGTCGAGCGCGAAGACCGCCACCGTGCCGACGCCCCGGTTGCCCACGTAGAGGAAACGCCCACCCGGTCCCACGCTCACCTCGGACGGCTGGACATGCCCGGCCCGCCCGCTGGCGTCGACGCGCGCCCGCTCCCGCGGCCCGTCCGGCGTCAGGTCGTACGCGGTGACAGTGGCGTCCAGCTCGCCGACCAGCCACGCGCGCCGCCCGTCCGGGTGCCGGGCCAGATGGCGGGGCCCGGTGCCGGGCGGAGTGCTCACCCGGGGCTCCCGGGGCGTCAGCCGGCCGGATCCGGCGTCGACGTCGTACCGGTAGACCGAGTCGGTGCCCAGGTCGACGGCGAGCAGCGCGCCGCCGGCCGGATCCGGCGAGACCATGTGACAGTGCGCGTGCTCCTGCCGGTCGGTGTCCGGGCCGTGCCCCTCGTGCCGGACCAGGTCGGCGCGCTCCCCCGGCACGCCCTCGGCGTCCAGGCCGAACACCGCCACGCTGCCGCCGCCGTAGTTCGCCACGAACAGGTGCCGCCCGTCCGGGGCCACCGCCACGTGACAGGGCTCGGCCCCGCCGGACGGGCGCTCGCCCAGCGGCGTGAGGTCGCCGTCCGGCGCCACCCGGAACGCGCCGACCCGGCCGTCCGGCAGCTCGTTGCACGCGTACAGCACCGGCAGCGCCGGATGCCGGGCCAGGAACGACGGCGACGGGGTGACCGCCACGACACCCAGCGGCGTCAGCCCGCCGGTCGCCCGGTCCCGCCGGGCCGCGACGACGCCCTCACCCCGCCCGCCCGTCTCCGCCGTGTAGCCGCCGATGTGGACGATCTCGTCCTGCCCGGTCACCGCTCCCACCTTCCGTCGGTCCTGTCTCCGCCAGATCCAACCAGAGGCTTCCCGGTCAGGCGTCCGATCAGTCCCGCGACGGCCGACGAGATTCGCCGCGGGCGGCTCAGCCCACCGGCACCGGCTCGCCGCGCTGCCGCGCCACGTGCTCGACCAGCGAGATCAGCACCAGCTTGCCGGACTGCCGGTCCCGGGCGTCGCAGAGCACGAGCGGGACGTCCGGGTCCAGGTCGAGGGCGTCGCGCACCGCCTCCAGGCCGAACCGCCGGGAGCCCTCGAAGCAGTTGACGCCCACCACGAACGGGATGCCCCGCTGCTCGAAGTAGTCGATGGAGGGAAAGCAGTCGGCCAGCCGCCGGGTGTCGGCGAGCACCACCGCGCCGAGCGCGCCGAACGCCAGCTCGTCCCAGAGGAACCAGAACCGGTCCTGACCCGGGGTGCCGAACAGGTAGACCTGCAGGTCGTCGTTGATGGTGATCCGGCCGAAGTCCATCGCCACCGTGGTGGTCGCCTTCTGCTCCACCCCGGAGACGTCGTCGGTGTCGAGCCCGGCGCCGGTGAGGACCTCCTCGGTCTGCAACGGCCGGACCTCGCTCAACGCGCTGACCAGCGTCGTCTTGCCGGCGCCGAAGCCACCGGCGATGAGGATCTTCAGAGCCAGCGGCACCTGGGGCGCCCCCGGCTCCCGGTCATAACGCACGGAGTCCACTGACCACCGCCTTGAGGATGTTGTCGTCGGGCAGGTACGCGGTGGCCGGTGGCCGGTGCACCGCGACGAAGCCATGGGCGAGGAGGTCGCCGAGCAGCACCCGCACCACGCCCACGGCGAGGTCCAGGTCGGCGGCGAGGTCGGCCACGGCCTTCGGCCGGCGGGCCAGTTCGATCAGCCGGCGATGCTCCGGCTGGAGGCCGGGCGTGCCGGCCGGCTCGGCGTCCGGCGTGGCGAGCACGAAAGCCAGCAGGTCGAAGCCGTCCACCGGCGGGCGCACCCGGCCCCCGGTGAGCGTGTACGGGCGCACCACCGGACCGGCGTCGGCGTCCAGCCACTCGTGCTGCGGCCCGGGCGAGTCAGCGCGCATCGGCCGGCCCCCCGCCGCTGCGGGCCGGCGCGGCCAGGTTCTCCCCGACCCGGATCACCAGCATCGCCATCTCGTACGCCACCAGGCCGATGTCGGCGTCGGCGTCGCTCGCCACCGCCAGGCAGGCGCCCTGTCCGGCGGCGGTCACGAAGAGATAGGCCGACTCCATCTCCACCACGGTCTGGCGGACCGCGCCGCCGCCCAGGTGCCGGGTGGCGCCCTTGGCCAGGCCGGAGAAGCCGGACGCCAGCGCGCACAGGTGCTCCGCTTCGCTGCGGTCCTGGTCGCCGGAGGCGCCGAGCAGGAGCCCGTCCGCCGAGAGCACCACCGCCCGGCGTGCGGCGGGCACCCGCTCCACCAGGTCGTCGAGCAGCCAGTCGAGATCGGCGTTCTGCCGCGTCGTGTACACCACTAGGCGTCCCTCTCAGTCGCGGTTCGGTCCTCCGCCACCGGCAGGGCGGGCTCCACGGCCGGCCCCGACGTGGCGGACGGCGTACCGGTGTCAGGCTTTTCGGTGGTGGCCGGATCGGCGTCACCGGCCGGGTCGGTGGCGCGGGCGCCGTCCCGGCGACCCCGCGCGGTGCCCGCCTGCAACGCCGACATGGCCCGGCGCGCCTCCTCCGGCGTGCGGTACGCCGGGGCGTCCACGACCGCCGCGCGCGGACGCGCGGACGCGCCGCGCCGCCGGATCCGGCGTGGCAGGCCGTCGCCGTCGGTGGGAGGCTCCACGGTCGAGGCGCGCGCGGACTGCAACGGGACCACGGTGCTCTCCGACCGGTCCCGTCCCGGCCGGTTCGGGCGCCCCGGACGCGGCACCGTCGTCAACCGGGTCACCTTGGCCAGGCGCCGCCGCTCCGGCCCGGCGGGGCCGTCCGTGCCCACCGGCGGCTCGTCGGTGATCAGATCCGACGGTACGAACACCGCGGCGACGATCCCGGCCGGACGGGCCGGCCGCAGCTCCACCCGCACGCCGTGCCGTGCGGCCAGGCGCGCCACCACGAACAGCCCCAGCCGGGCGCTGCCGGCCGGGTCGAACTCGGGCGGCTCGGCCAGCTTGCGGTTGGCGGCGGCCAGGGCCGGCGCGGACATGCCCAGCCCCCGGTCGGTGATCTCGATGGTGTAGCCGCCCGGCACGGTCCGGCCGGTGACGTCCACCCGGGTGCCCGGCGGGGAGTACGCGGTGGCGTTCTCGATCAGCTCGGCGAGCAGGTGGATCACGTCGCCGACGGCCCGGCCGAGCACCCCGGCCGACGCCACCTCACCCACGTCGACCCGGTCGTACGCCTCGACCTCGGAGATCGCGCCGCGCATCACGTCGACCGCGGCGACCGGCCGGCGCCAGCCCCGCCCGGGCGCGGCGCCGGCGAGGATGACCAGGTCCTCGGCGTGCCGCCGGAGCCGGGTTGCCAGGTGGTCGACCTGGAACAGTCCGGCCAGCTCGTCCGGGTCCTCGGTACGCCGTTCCAGCCGGTCCAGCAGCGCCAACTGCCGGTGCACCAGGCCCTGGCTGCGCCGGGCGAGGTTGAGGATCACCTCGTTGAACCCCCGGCGCAGGGTGACCTCGTCGATCGCGGCGCGCACCGCGGTACGCCGCACCTCGTTGAACGCGCGCGCCACCTGACCGATCTCGTCGCCGCCGTGGTCCAGTTCGGGCGCCTCCCGGGCGACGTCGACCTCCTCGCCGCGGCGCAGCCGGGCGACCACGTCGGGCAGCCGCTGCTCGGCGACCTCGGTCGCGGCGGTGCGTACGCCGGTCAGCCGCCGGGCCAGCGACCGGCCGACCCGCAGCGCCACCAGCACGCAGACGACGATCGCGACGAGACCCAGCACACCGGCGGCGGCGAGCTGGACGAGGATCCGGGTGGCCATCGGCACCGACCGCTCGGCCAGGGCGTCCGCGCCGCGCAGCTCGAAGTCGCGCAGGCTCTGCCACACCTCGGCGTGGCCGGCCTCCCAGCCGGCCATGTCGAACCGGGCCGGCAACGCGGACGAGCGGATCAGGGTGTCCTGGAGCGCGCGCAGCTTGACGAACCCGGCGCCCTCGGTCAACCGCTGGTACGAGGTCCGTTCCTCGGACGGCAGCTCGGCGACCGCCGTCTCCGCCAGGAAACGCTGGTTCTCCAGGGTCCGGACCAGCTGCTCGTGCTCGCCGTCGGCGTACCGGCCCGCGATGACCGCGCCGGCCAGCAGCGCGTCGGCCTGGCCGAGCAGCTCGCGGGAGCGGCCCAGCGCGGTGAGCGCCGTCGCCTCCCGGTTGAGCTGGGCGTCGGGCAGCGCTGCCATCGCGCCGAACGCCTGGAACGCCGAACCGATCATCCCGCTGTAGAGGCCGACGGCGCCGGACCGGTCCACCTTCCGGTCGTCGATGAAGGCGCGTCCGGCGGGCAGCGCGTCCAGTGCCGAGACCAGCTGGTCGAGGCGGCCGTCGAGCTGCTCGTCGGCGACGTCGCGCAGGGCCTTGCCGTCGACCTTGCGGCGCAGCTCGACGATCGCGTCGTCGGTGCGTACGCGCTGTTCCGCCAGGGCCGGCAGGGCGCTGCGGCCGGCGAGCTGGACCACCGACAGCCGTCGCTCCCGTTGCAGCTCCGCCACCACGCGCTCGCCGGGACGGCCGAGGTCGTAGAGAAGGGTACGGGCGGAGAGCAGATCGAGCGCGGGCCCGAAGGTGAGCGTGGTGGCGAAGATCCACAACGCCAGCAGCCCGGTCACCGGGCCGATGACCAGCGCGGTCAGCTTGGCGCGGATCGGCCAGTCACGGGTGTTCAATCAGACCTCGCCCGGGAAGGTGTCGCTCGGTGGCGCCGGCAGCGGCCGTCACGTTCGCCGGCCACGACGCCGGGCCCCGGCCCGGACGCCTTGGGCAGGATACGTAATCCGGGGCGGATGCACTACCGGCCGTCTCGGCTCTCACTACGGTCCGAGACGGGCACGGCGGGCGCAGTCGGACACCGGACCGGCACCGGACGGCGGTCGCGACACCGCTCCTTATTTCCCGACCGGGGCGGAAAGTGCCGCGCAACGGGATTGGCGATCACCCGCATGAGGGAATACCAGCGGGCGAAGGAGGAGCCATGTCGTCCACCCAGGTAATCGTCATAGTCATCGTCGTCCTCGTCATCGCCGCGCTCGCCGCGTTCGCCGTGGTCGCCAGCCGCCGCCGGGCGCTGCGGGAGCGTTTCGGCCCGGAGTACGACCGGGTCGTCGCCGAGCAGGACAGCCGCGGCGCGGCCGAACGCGAGCTGCGTGAGCGCGAGCGCCGGCACGCCGAACTGGAGCTGACCCCGCTGAGCCCGGAGTCCCGGGCCCGCTACGCCGCCGCCTGGGAAGAGCTGCAGGTGCGCTTCGTCGACTCGCCCGCTGAGACCGTCGGCGAGGCGGACGAGCTGGTCAGCCGCCTGATCGCCGAGCGCGGATACCCCACCGGGGACTTCTCGGACCAGATCGCCCACCTCTCCGTCGAGCACGCCCGCACGCTCACCCACTACCGCGACGCCCACGAGATCCGGCAGCGCAACGAGCGCGGCGAGGCCGGCACCGAGGACCTCCGGCAGGCGCTCGTGCACTACCGGGCCCTCTTCGCCGACCTGCTCGGTGAGGACCCGGTGCCCACGTCGACGCCGCAGCCGGAGCAGCGGGAGCAGCCGGAGCAGCGCCACCCCGACCACGACCACGACGTCACGAGCCGCTGAGGAGGCCGCCGCCATGCGCCAGGAAGAGCAGCAGGTCACGCAGGACCACCCCGAGGCCGTCCGGTCCGCGCCGGTACCGGTGCCGCAGCCGGGCGAGCACGCCGGCCCCGGCCGGCACGACGCCGACCGGGCCGACGTGCCCGAGGACGCGCTCGACGACCGGGGCACCTTCGACGACCCGGCCGTCGCCGACGACCGGCGTGAACTCGGCGCCGACGACCGGCGCCACGACGGAATCGACGACCGGGGACACGAGGTCGACGAGACCCGCGCGTACGACGCCGGCGAACTGAGCGACGCGGCCGACCGTACCGACGACGGGCGCGACGACGACGGGCGTCCGCCGTTCCACGAGCCGGCGCCGCTGCCGACGGCGTTCGGCGCGGCCACGGTGGGCGACGCGGTCGCCGCGTCGGCGCTGGCGAGCGGCCGTCCGCAGGACGAGCGCGACGCCCGCGACGAGGACACCGCGGTGCCGGGCGACGGCGCGCCGGGCCGGACCGAGCCGCTGGACGACGAGCGGGCCGATCCGACGGCCGGGGACCGACTGCACGACCGCGACCGCTGGGACGCCGAGCACGCCGACGGCGACGCGGCGGTCGACGGCGACGCGCGGGCCAACGGTGTCGTCCGGGACGACGCGGCGGCCGACGGCGCGGTCGGGTACGGCAGCGCCGAGCCGGGCCTGGTCGACCCCGACGCCGAGCCGGTCCCCGCGGCCGACGAGGACGCCGACCGGCGCCACGACCACGTCGACGCGGGCACCGCGGCGGCGGGCGCGGCAGCGGCCGGCACGGCCCTGGGCGGGGCGGACCGGCCCACGCCGGGCGCGGTACCGGCCGACGCCGCGACGCTGTTCGCGCCGGAGGCGGCGCAGGGCTTCCGGGACCGCTGGCGCGACGTGCAGCTGCGCTTCGTGGACGACCCGCGCGCCGCGGTCGGCGAGGCGGAGTCGCTCGTCGAGGAGGCGATCGAGGCGCTCTCCACCGCCCTGCGCGAGCAGCGCACCCGGCTCGGCGCGTGGCAGGAGTCCGGCTCCACCGACACCGAGCAGCTCCGGGTGGCCGTGCGCGGCTACCGCGACTTCCTGGACCGCGTACTGGGGCGCTGAGGCCCGCCGCAGGACCCCACCGAGCCCCGGCCGGCGACCCGGCCGGGGCTCCGTCGCGCCCGGACCGGCCAGCAGGCATGAAACTTCGCAAACGGGGTACGTGCGGGCAGCGGTGCACACGAGGGGAGCACGGGCATGGGCGGCGGCGGCCTGCGTCTGGACATGAACGCGGTGGACTACCTGATCCTCGCGCTCTATTTCGTCACTGTGCTCGGCGTCGGTTTCGCCGCCCGGCGCGCGATCCGCACCAGCGTGGACTTCTTCCTCTCCGGCCGATCGCTGCCTGCCTGGGTCACCGGCCTGGCGTTCGTCTCGGCGAACCTGGGCGCGCTGGAGATCATCGGCATGGCCGCCAACGGCGCCCAGTACGGCATCATGACCGTGCACTACTACTGGATCGGCGCCGTACCGGCGATGGTCTTCCTCGGCATCGTGATGATGCCGTTCTACTACGGCTCCAAGGTCCGCAGCGTCCCCGAGTACCTGCGGCTGCGCTTCAACCGCCCCACCCACCTGCTCAACGCGATCAGCTTCGCGGTAGCCCAGGTGCTGATCGCGGGCGTGAACCTCTACGCGCTGGCGCTGATCATGCAGGCGCTGCTCGGCTGGCCGCTCTGGTTCGCGATCATCGTCGGCGCGGTGATCGTGCTGGCGTACATCACCGTCGGCGGGCTCTCCGGCGCGATCTACAACGAGGTGCTCCAGTTCTTCGTGATCATCGCCGGTCTGGTGCCGATCACGGTCATCGGCCTGGTCAAGGTCGGCGGCGTCAGCGGCCTGATGGACGCGGTCCGCGACTCCAGGCTCGGCGAGGCCGGCCTGCACGCCTGGGAGGGCACCGGCAGCACCGGCAACCCGCTCGGCGCGCACTGGCTGGGCATCGTGTTCGGCCTCGGCTTCGTGCTCTCCTTCGGCTACTGGACCACGAACTTCGCCGAGGTGCAGCGCGCGCTGTCCGCACGGAACATGAGCGCCGCCCGGCGTACGCCGATCATCGCCGCTTACCCGAAGCTGCTCATCCCCGCGGTCACCGTGATCCCCGGCCTGATCGCCCTGGTCACCGTCAAAGGTCTGGGCGCCGACGACGGCGACCTGGTCTACAACAACGCGATCCCGCTGCTCATGCGCGACCTGCTGCCCAACGGCGTGCTGGGGATCGCGGTCACCGGCCTGGTGGCCTCGTTCATGGCCGGCATGGCGGCCAACGTCAGCGGGTTCAACACCGTCTTCACGTACGACATCTGGCAGGCGTACTTCCGGCGCAACGAGTCGGACGAGCACTACGTGAAGGTGGGCCGGCTCGCCACAGTCGGCGCGGTGGTGATCGGCATCGGCACCGCGTTCATCGCGGCCGGGTTCAGCAACATCATGAACTACATCCAGGCGCTCTTCTCGGTGTTCAACGCCCCGCTCTTCGGCACCTTCATCATCGGCATGTTCTGGCGGCGGATGACCCCGCTGGCCGGGTTCTGGTCGCTGCTGTCCGGCACCGTCGTGGCCACCGCCACGTACCTGCTCTACAAGGGCGGCGTGATCAGCTTCAACTCGGACCTGGAGGAGAGCTTCTGGGGCGCGGGCCTGGCCTTCGCCACCGTCGCGGTGGTGGCCGCGATCGTCACGCCGCTGACCCGGCCGAAGACCGACGACCAGCTGACCGGGCTGGTGTACGGCCTCAGCGACACCGCGCTCGCCGACGACTCGCTGGCCGGCGACGCCGCCTGGTACCGCTCCCCGGTGCTGCTCGGCGTCGTCGCCGTGATCCTCGCCGCCCTGTTCTACATCCCGGTCTTCTAGAGGAGGGGACGCACGCCATGACAGACGACGCGGACCGCAACTACCAGGGCGGCGAGGCGCACGACCCGCTCGTCGACGAGACCGAGGACGCCCGCGAGGCCCGCTCGGCGGCGGCCCGGCTGTTCGACATCCGCCGGGTCATCGGCGGCCTGTTCGTCGCGTACGGGCTGATCGTCGGCCTGATGGGGCTCTTCGACACGTCCGCCGAGATCGACAAGGCACAGGGCCTGCGGATCAACCTGTGGGCCGGCGCGGCGATGCTGGTGTTCGGCCTGCTGATGCTGCTCTGGCAACGGCTGAGCCCGACCGAGACGCCGGAGCCCGGCCACGACGACGCCTGACCGTCCGCATGGCGCGGCCCGCACCGGGTACGCCCAGGGGATCACGCGAAGGGACAGGAGGGCAGCAGCATGACCGATCGTGACCGCGGTGGCGAGCGGCCGCTCGAGGAGACCCCCGAGGTGGCCGCGGCGGTGGACGACGACAGCACGGTGCCCCAGTTGCGCGCCGGCGGCGTCGACCCGGACAACCCCACCTTCACCGAGCCCGACGGCGCGGTGGCCGACACCGGCTCGCCGAACATCATCGGTGACCCGTACGCGGCCGGGACCGGCGCGACCGGCACCGGCACGGGCGCGGCGCCGGACGGCATCCGTACCGGCGCCGAGCAGCCCTGGGACCCGGAGGACCTGGTGATGGCCCGGGGCCAGGACATGACGCCGGAGAACCTGGAAAGGGCCCGCCACGACCTGCACGAGCTGGGCCGGGCCGCGATCGAGCGTACGGTTCCCTGACCCGGACGCCCGAGGGCCCCTGGTCGACGTGGGCGTCGACCAGGGGCCCGGGGAACCCGCGCGGGCGGTGCCTCACTCCCGCCGCCGCGGGTGGTACGGCCGCGGCTCAGGAGAGCGGCGGGTACGCGTTCTGCATCAGCTGCTGGAACTGGGCGGCGAACCACGCGCCGGAGATCGGCGCGTCCGGCAGGGCACCGGACATGCTGTTGCCGTTGCGGGCGTTACCGGTGTAGGTCGGGTCGCACATCCGGTCGAAGCCCTTGCCCTCGTTGTTCGGGATCTCCTTGCTGGAGCCGTCCGACTCACCCGGGGGCTTCACCCAGACGTAGGCGTCGATCCCGGGCTCCGGGTTGGCCTGCGGCCGCTCGCCGAGACCCGCGCCGGCCTGGTTGCACCAGTTGCCGGTGTGGAAGCGGCGGTCGACCCGGCCACCGTCGACGTAGGCGTCCACGCTGGTCGACGGGCCGGGGCCGGTCGGCCGGGCGGAGCCGCCCCAACCGTTGCGGGAGGTGTCGATCAGCATGCCGATGTTGCTGTCGAAGCCGATCGAGACCAGCTTCTGCCGGAACGCCTGGGCGAACGACAGCTCGTCGAGGTACTGGTTCCAGTCGGCCCACTTGGACTGCCGCACGGTCTGGCCGTTCACCGTGTCGGTGATCTTGACGTACGGCTCCTTCAGCGCGGAGTAGTTCGCCGTGTTGACGATGAAGCCCGCCACGTTGGCGACGGTGCTGCCGGACGCCACAGCGGCGGCCTTGAGCTGGTCGGCGACCGGGCCGAAGTTGCTGTCCCAGCCGATCCAGCCGTGGTGGGCGGCGTCGATGTAGTTGTAGACGTTGCCGATCGCACCCAGCTTCGCCAGGGCGTAGCCGACACCGTTCACGTACGCGCCGTTGGCCTTCACCGTGTCACACATGACCGTGCCGCCCGCGTTGCCCGAGGTGTTGGTCACCAGGTTGGGCAGCGAGTCGATCTCGATGATGTTGACGATGCGCAGGTTCCGGTACTTCGAGTCGCCCTGGATCGCGGCGATCGGGTCGATGTACTCGGCCTTGTAGCGGGGCAGCTCGTCCGGGCCCAGCTCGCCGTTCGAGGCGAGCGCCGAGCAGTCGCGGCCGGGCAGGTTGTAGATGACGAACTGGATGTAGCCGGCGCCCTGGGCGAGCGCGGCGTCCAGGTGGTCACGGACGCCCATCGCGCCGTTGGAGCTGCTGTCCGGCGTGCCGTTGATGGCGGCGATCCGGTCGATCCAGACCGCGGTCGGGTTGTTCGACACCCGGTTGCCGCCGGACACCGACTCGGCCTTGGCCTTCCACTCGGGGTTCACGTACCCCTTCACCCCGGCGTACGGGTTGTCGACCCGCTGCCCGGGCGGCGGCTGCGACGTCGGCGGGGTCGACGTCGGCGGCGTGCTCGTGGGCGGGGTGCTGGTCGGCGGCGTGCTGGTGGGCGGCGTGCTCGTCGGCGGGGTGCTG
Source organism: Micromonospora sp. HB375 (assembly GCF_017872985.1). Lineage (NCBI taxonomy): Bacteria > Bacillati > Actinomycetota > Actinomycetes > Micromonosporales > Micromonosporaceae > Micromonospora > Micromonospora sp. HB375. Next base: position 5,762,688 of record NZ_JAGGJO010000001.1, read on the forward strand.
GTGGTCGGCGTGCCGCCGTTGCAGACCGTGCCGTTCAGCGTGAACTGGGTCGGCTTGGGGTTGCTGCCGCTCCAGGAGCCGTTGAAGCCGATGGTGGTGCTGGCGCCGCTGGCGAGCGCCCCGTTGTACGACTCGTTCTGCGCGGTGACGTTCTGGCCGCTCTGGGACCACCGCGCGGACCAGCCGTTCACCACCCGCTGCGAGCTGTTCGGGAAGGTGAAGCCGAGGTTCCACGAGGTGAGCGCGTCACCGATGTTCTTGATGGTCACGGTGCCGGTGAATCCACCGGGCCAGTCGCTGGTCGTGTAGGTCACGCTGCACTGGGTGGCGGCCTGCGCCGCGGTGACCGGGAGGGTCACCAGTCCACCGGCTACCAGGACGCCGGCGCTGGTCAGCGCGAGCGCCCGGTTCCGGCCGGACAGCCTTCTCCACAGATTCATGCCACTGATCTCCTTGGGCGAGACCGGATCCGCGTACGGCCCGGCGCAAATGGCGGCGGCGGTCGCCCTGCGGGAACGACCGTGCGCGCCACTGGTTACTTCGGGGGACGCCCGACCCGGACGGGCGTTGGGGGTGGTGGTGCCGACCGGTCCGCAGGACCGGCCGATGGAGCCGGACGTCGGCCGGTCAACCGGCTGCCCTCGACGCCTGAGCTCGCGGTGTGGCTCCCCGAACCGCGTGCAGCGATTCTTGCATGGGAGCGCTTCCATGGCAATGCCTCGATGCGCCTCGCGGCCCACCCTACCGCCCGTCCCGAGCCCGCCCCGCTCACCGCGCGCCCGGACCCCGCTACACCAGCCGGGCTCGCCGCCAACCACCCGCGGCCCCCACCTCGCCGCGCCACCCTCACGCCGGGCGGCGGACCGTCCCGCCTCCGCCTCGGCCGGGTGGAACGCCATGGGTGTCAAAACGGCCAAATGACACCCATGGCGTTCCACCCACCGGCGGAGGCGAGACCGTCGGGAACCGTACGAGCGGGATCCGGGTCGCGGGGTCGCCGAAGTCGGGCCGATCAGCGCGCGGAGGCGGGGACAGCGCGGACACGCCCGATCTCCACAAACTCCTAAAAGCGAATCTTTCCCCGAATAAGTCGCGAAAAGGTCTAACGTCGGCCTTAGCTCGACTGACGTCGGGCTCAGGACGAACAGGGATGGAGACGCTGGTCATGGCTAAGAAGATGCTCGGGAAGGTGGTCGCGGGCGCTGCCCTCGGCGGCGCCGGCCTTCTCGTGTTCACCCCGGGAATGGCCTACGCGGGCGGGCACGACGAGGGTAAGGTCATCGCCAAGCCGCACGTGGTGAAGGCGGGAGACACCGTCGAACTGCTCGCGATCTGCTCCGAGCCGCAGCAGCACGCCACCGTCTGGTCGAAGGTGACCGGCAAGGTCGACCTGCGCCCGGCCCGCGACGGCGAGCACGGCGACTGGGCCGACCGGGGCGGTGACTGGGGCGGCGACCAGGACTGGGGCTGGGACGACAAGGGCCCGGACGGCAAGGACGACCACGGCAAGGGCCCGGACGGCCGCGGCGAGCCGGGCGGGGACGGACACGGGCCGGGCGGAAATGGGCCTGACGGCAACGGGCCGGGCGGCAACGGCCCGGGCGGCAACGGCCCGGGTGGCAACGGTCCGGGTGGCAACGGGCCCGGCGGCAACGGCCCGGGTGGCGACGGCATGCCGCAGCCCCCGGCGGACCAGCCCCAGCCGCCGGCCGGCCAGCCGGAAGGGCAGCCGCAGCCGGGCGGCGCGGGGGCCGGCGCGGCCGTCGACCCCGGCGACTGGCAGGGGCACGACGAGTACGGCCAGGACGCCGAGCCGGGCTGGGAGAAGGAGAAGCCGGGCGGGCCGGACTGGACCAAGGACGCGCACGGCCCCGACGGCAAGGAACAGCACGGCAAGGACGCCAAGGACGAGCACGGCAAGGACGACCGTGGCGGCCGGCCGGACGACAAGGGCAAGGACGGCAAGGACGAGCACGGCTCCTGGCCGGGCGGCAAGAACGACTGGCAGGAAGGTGAGAACGACTGGCCGGGCGACAAGAGCGACTGGCCGGGCGACAAGGACGACTGGCAGGCGAGCGGAGGCGCCTGGCAGGACGACAAGGGCGACTACGGCAAGGACGCCGAGCGCGACTACGGCAAGGACGGCAAGGACGGCTGGGAGCACGGGAAGGACTTCGTCTACTACGGCGAGGCCACCGTCTCGCACGACGCCCGGCCGGGCCGGTACGAGTTGCGGGGCTCCTGCGGTGAGGGCGAGCTGGTGGTCCTGCCGCGCGGTGGGGTCGACGGCGGCGACGGCGGCATGACGACCACCGGCGTGGACCGTACCCTCGCCACCGGTGGCGCGGGCATGATCGGCGCCGCGGCACTGGGCGGCCTGGTGCTGCTGCGCCGGCGGCGGGCCGGTGACCTGGTCTGACCGGACGACGACCCGGGCCGGCGGCCGTCACGGAAGTCCGTGGCGTGCCGCCGGCACGGCCGTCGTCGTCCTGCTCGCCATGGCCGGGGCCGGTCTGATCGGCGCGTCCGTCCGGACCGTCCCGCCACCGTCCCCGCCGCAGCCGCTCGGGCAGGCGGCCCCGGTCACCACCGGCCCCCAAACAGACCCGGACGCCGAGGGCCAACCGGGGCCGGACGCCGAGGGTCAGCTGACGCCGGACGGCACCGGCCTGCCGACGGCGGACGCCGCCGGGGGCGCCGTCGGCCCCGCGACGCCCGGCCCGACGACCGGCCCACCCGGCGCCGCCCCGGGCACCGCGGCCGCCCCGGGCACCGCAGCCGCCCCGGGGGCCGCAGCGGTCCCGGGCGCTCCGGCAGCAACGGGCCCAGCGGGCGCGACGAGCCCGAACGGCGCCGCCCCGGCTCCACTGCCCCGGTCCGCGCCGACGACCATCTCGATCCCCCGTATCGGGGTGCGGGCCGAGATCATGTCGCTCGGCACGAACCCGGACGGCACGGTCCAGGTGCCCCCGCTGGACCAGGCCATGAAGGCCGGGTGGTACTCCCCCGGCGCCAGCCCGGGCGAGGCCGGCAACGCGGTGATCGTGGGCCACGTCGACTCCGCCCAGCTCGGCCCGGCGGTGTTCTTCAACCTCGGCGCGCTGGTGGCCGGCGACACGATAGCGGTCACCCGGCAGGACGGCAGATCCGCCACGTTCACGGTGCGCGAGGTCGGGTCGTACCCGAAGACCGCCTTTCCCGCCGCGCAGGTCTACGGTCCGTCGGCCGTGCCCGCCCTGCGCGTGGTGACCTGCGGCGGGGTGTTCGACAAGACGGCCGGAAGCTACCTGAACAACATCGTCGTCTACGCCCCGATGACGAGCTGAGGGCGGAAACGGCGGTGGCCCGGTGGTCGGGGAACCGACCACCGGGCCACGCTCGGATGAAGGATCAGGCCGCCGCCGAGGTCCGGACCAGGGTACGGATCTGGCGCAGCAGCACCGACAGCGCGGACAGGTCGGCGCGGGACTCGTCGAACTCCCCCATCGCCCGGTGCGCCCGGTGGATCGAGGTGGCGTTCGCCTGCTCCCACTCCTGCACCCGCTCCACCGGCGGCACGTCGTCCGGGGTGGAGCCGAGCACCTCGGCGGTGAGCGCGGCCAGCGCGGCGTACAGGTCGTAGCGCAGCGCCATCCGGGCCAGCGTCTGCCACCGGTCCTCGCGCGGCAGCAGGGAGATCTTCGACAGCAGCGCGTCCACCCGGAACCGGTCGGAGAGCACGAAGTAGACCGAGGCCACCTCGCCCACGTCCCGCCGGGTCGCCTGCGCCGTCTCGACGATGTCGAGCAGGCCGAAGCTGTACATCAGGCGGGTCGCCTGCTCGGCCAGGTCACGCGGCAGCCCCCGGTCGACGAGCGACTCGATGTGCGCCGCGATGGCCTCCCGCTCCGTGCCCCAGAACCGGTGCTCCAGGTCCGGCAGGAGCTGGGCAACGCCGCCACGCAGCCGGTCGATCTCCGCCGGTACGTCGATCGGCGACCGGCGGTTGGTGACCAGCCAGCGCACCGCGCGGTCGAGCAGCCGCCGGGTGTCCAGGTAGACGGCGGTCTGCAGCTCGGGCGAGACCTTGTTGTCCAGCGCCTCGACCGCGTCCCAGAGGTCACGCAGGCCGAACACCTCGCGGACCACCACGTACGCCCGGAGCACGTCCGCCGCGGAGGCGGCCGTCTCCTCGACCACCCGGAAGACGAACGAGATGCCGCCCCGGTTGATCGCCTCGTTGACCAGGACCGTGGTGACGATGTCCCGGCGCAGCCGGTGCCGGCCCATCCGGTCGGCGAAGCGCTGCCGCAGCGGCGTCGGGAAGTAGTTGACCAGGATGTCGGTCGTCCACTCCTCGTCCGCCAGGCCCTCGCCGACGATCTCGCGCTCCAGCACGATCTTCACGTACGCGAGCAGCACCGCGAACTCCGGCGCGGTCAGCCCGCTCTCGGTGCGGACCGCCAGCTCCTCGTCCGACGGCAGCGCCTCCAGGGCCCGGTCCAGCGCGCCGGACCGCTCCAGGTCGTTGATCATCCGCCGGTGCACCGGGAGCAGCGAGGCGGCCTGGGCCTGGGCGTTGTTCAGCGCCCGCGCCTGGTCGTAGTTGTCCCGCAGCACCAGCTCGGCGACCTCGTCGGTCATCCGGGCCAGCAGCTCGTCACGCTCCGGCCGGTCCAGCTCCCCGTCGGCCACCGCCGTGTTGAGCAGGATCTTGATGTTGACCTCGTGGTCGGAGCAGTCCACACCGGCCGCGTTGTCGATGAAGTCGGTGTAGATGCGGCCGCCGGTCGAGGCGTACTCGATCCGGCCCTGCTGGGTGAAGCCCAGGTTGCCGCCCTCGCCGACCACCCGGCAGCGCAGGCTCTTGCCGTCCACCCGGATGGCGTCGTTGGACTTGTCGCCGACCTCGGCGTTGGTCTGGCTGGACGCCTTGACGTAGGTGCCGATGCCGCCGTTCCAGAACAGGTCCACCGGCGCGGTGAGGATCGCCTTCATCAGCTCCTGCGGGCTGAGCTGCGTGACGTCCTCGTCGAGGCCGAGCACCGCGCGGACCTGCGGCGAGATCGGCACCGACTTCGCCGTACGCGAGTGGACGCCGCCGCCTTCGGAGATCAGCTCGCGGTCGTAGTCCTCCCACGACGAGCGCGGCATGTCGAACAGCCGCTTGCGCTCCTCCCACGACCGGGCCGAGTCCGGATCCGGGTCCAGGAAGATGTGCCGGTGGTCGAACGCGGCCACCAGCCGGATGTGCTTCGACAGCAGCATCCCGTTGCCGAACACGTCGCCGGACATGTCACCGACGCCGACCACAGTGAAGTCCTGCGTCTGGGTGTCGTGCCCCAGCTCCCGGAAGTGCCGCTTGACCGACTCCCAGGCGCCCCGGGCGGTGATGCCCATCTTCTTGTGGTCGTAGCCGGCCGAGCCGCCGGAGGCGAACGCGTCGCCCAGCCAGAAGCTGTGCGCCTCGGAGATCTCGTTGGCGATGTCGGAGAACGTCGCGGTGCCCTTGTCGGCGGCCACCACCATGTACGGATCGTCGCCGTCGTGCCGGACCACGTCCTCGGGCGGCACGATCTCGCCGCTGACGATGTTGTCGGTGACGTCCAGCAGCGCGGAGATGAACTCCTTGTAGCAGATCACCGCCTCGTCCCGGTCGCCCGGCTTCTGCTTGAGCACGAAGCCGCCCTTGGCGCCGACCGGCACGATCACCGCGTTCTTCACCATCTGCGCCTTGACCAGGCCGAGCACCTCGGTCCGGAAGTCCTCGCGCCGGTCGGACCAGCGCAGGCCGCCGCGGGCCACCGGCCCGTAGCGCAGGTGCACGCCCTCGAACCGGGGCGAGTAGACGAAGATCTCGAACTTGGGTCGCGGCGCGGGCAGGTCCGGGATGGCCTGCGGGTCCAGCTTGAACGCCACGTACGGCTTGGGCCGCCCGCCCACCGGCTTCTGGTAGAAGCTGGTGCGCAGCGTGGCCTGGATCAGCGTCAGGTAGGCCCGCAGGATGCGGTCCTGGTCGAGGCTGGCCACCTCGTCCAGCGCCTCGCCGATCGCGTCGACCAGCTCACCGCTGCGCTGCCGCCGCTCGTCGAGCGTGGTGGCGCCCGGGGCGAACCGGGTCTCGAACAGCTTCACCAGCAGTTCGGCGATCTGCGGGTACGCGATGAACGTCTGCTCCATGTACTCCTGGGAGAACACGGTGCCGGCCTGGCGCAGGTACTTCGCGTACGCGCGCAGCACGACGACCTGCCGCCAGGTGAGCCCGGCCCGGAGCACCAGCTCGTTGAAGCCGTCCACCTCGGCCTCGCCCCGCCAGGCGGCGGCGAAGGCGTTCTCCACGTGCGGACGTACCTCGGCCAGGTCCTGGTGCCGCTCGGGCAGCTCCAGACCGAAGTCGTAGAGCCAGATCCGGCCGTCGACGCGCTCCACCTCGTACGGGTGCTCGTCGACCACCTTCACACCGAGCGAGTGCAGCACCGGCAGCACGGCGGAGAGCATCATCGGCTCGCCGTACCGGTAGACCTTGAACCGCACGTCCATCGCCTCGTCGGCGTCGGCGGCGCGGGCGGCGTACGGACGCGGCGGGGCCTGCTTGCGGAACAGGTGCATCTCCAGCTGGCCGGGCTCCTCCAGCAGCTCCAGCTTCGCCAGGTCCTTCATCGCCTCGTACGGCGTGTGCCCGTCCTTGTAGCCCTCCGGGAACGCGTCGGCGTACCGGGCGAACAGGTGCTTGGCCTGCTCGTCGCCGAGCTTGCGCTCCAGCACCAGCCGGTAGTCGTCGTCCCAGAGGCGGGTCGCGTCGGCCAGCTCCTCGGCGAGCAGGTCGGCGTCGATGTCACCGGGCGGGTTGTTCGGGTCGGTCCGCACGATGAAGTGCACGCGGGCCAGCATCGACTCGGTCACCCGGGTGGTGTAGTCGACGCCGACGCCGTTCAGCTCGCGCAGCAGGATGTCCTGCATGCGCAGCCGGTTCTGCGTGGTGAACCGGTCCCGCGGCAGGTAGATCAGGCAGGAGATGAACCGCCCGTACGCGTCGCGGCGCAGGAACACCCGCAGCTGCCGGCGGCCCGCCATCCGCAGCACGCCGATCACCGCGTGGTAGAGGTCGTCGGTCTTGATCTGGAACAGCTCGTCGCGCGGGTACGTCTCCAGGATCTGCAACAGGTCCTTGCCGGAGTGGCTGCGCAGGCTCAGGCCCGAGCGGTCGAGCACCTCGGCGACCTTGCGCCGGACCACCGGCAGCTCCTGCACGCTGGTCCGGTACGCGGCGGTGGAGAACAGGCCCAGGAAGCGCCGCTCCCCGACCACCTCGCCGGCCTCGTTGAAGATCTTGAAGCCGATGTAGTCGAGGTACGCCGAGCGGTGCACGGTGGCACGCGAGTTGGCCTTGGTGATGATGAGCAGGCGCTTCTCCAGCACCTTCTCGTGCGCCTCGGGCGTCATCGAGTTCAGCGACCGGGCCTCCGGCGAGTCGGAGCGCAGGATGCCCAGGCCGGTGCCGAGCACCGCCTCCAGGGCCTGCCCGCTGCCGCGCGCGCCGTCGGCGTCGACCAGGCGGTACTCGCGGTAGCCGAGGAACGTGAAGTGGTCGTGCGCCAGCCAGCGCAGCAGCTCCACCGAGTCGGTGATGTCCTTTTCCGGCACCGGCGGGCGGTTGTCCGACGTCCGGGCGGCGGCCAGCTCGTCGGCGAGCGCGAGGGCCCGCTGCCGCATCTTCGGCCAGTCCTCGACCGCCTCGCGCACGTCGGTGAGCACCCGCTGCAACTCGCGGCGCAGCGCCTCCCGCTCGGCCGGGTCGCGGACCGGGTCGATCTCGATCCGCATCCAGCTCTCGACCAGGTCACCGGCGATGGCGTCGTCCGGCTCCACGTCCGCCGAGACCTCGGTGAGCCGGCCCAGCGGCTCGCGCCGCACCACGACCAGCGGGTGCACCAGCAGGTGCACGTCGAGGTGACGGGAGTTGAGCAGGGCGGTCACCGAGTCGACCAGGAACGGCATGTCGTCGGTGACGATCTCGACGACCGTGTGGTGCTGCTCGGCGTCCGGCTCGTGGATGCGCAGCTTCAGCTCGCCCGGAACCCGCTGCTGGGCCAGGTCCCGGTGGGCCCGGGCCGCCTCCAGCATCTCCTCGGCGGTGAAGCCGATCAGCTCCTCGTCCGGCGCGAACCGCCAGAAGCGGTCCACGAGTGTGGCCGCGTCGTGGTCGTCGCCGGCCAGCGCGACCGCCTGGGCGACCAGCCGCTCCGCGTTGGGAACGGGCTCGTCCAGCTCGGCGTCCTCCGACTCGTCGGCCAGTGCCTGCGTGGGCAGGCCCAGGTCGTAGAGGGTGTCGATGCTGGAACCGGTCATCCCGGTCACTCCTGTGTCGAGACGGCTGAAACCGTCCCCGTCGGTCGCCGAATCGTAGCTGTCGTCGTCCCGGCCGGTGTCAGCCTGCCGGAGGTCGGGTCCCGGTTTGATCGCCGGACGCCGGTCCATCGGTGCCACTCCCCTCGACCCACCGCACTGTGGGTCACTCTGCCGCCCAGCCTAGGCCCTACCGCGTGGTACCTCCCGCGGCGGACCACCGGCCGGACGTCCGGATCGGGACTCTGTCCTTTCACCCGTTGCGGGTTCGTGGTCGGCCGCCCGCGGAGTACCCCGACTGGCGATGTTCATCACACTGCCACACGGGGCTTTCCGCGCTGCCGGAGGCCGTGGCGGGGCGGTGGCGAGCGCCGGGCCGTACTAGCGTGCAGGGCAGTTGAGCACCGGAGGGACCGCTTCATGCCCGTGTCGTACCCCGTCCGCCCCAGCCGTCACACCCGTCGTCGCCTCCTCGCGGGGCTGGCCGCCGCCCTGGTCACAGCGGGCGCGCTGACCGGATGCTCCGGCGACGACGGCCCGGAGGCGGCCGTCGAGGCGTTCCTCGGCGGCTGGCGCTCCGGCGACCTGCAGGCGGTCGGCTTCATCCAGCCGGCCGGCGGGCGGGTGGCGGCCGGCGAGGTGACCAAGCAGCTCCAGGCGCTCGCCGGTGAGCTGGCCGCCAACCCGCCGGAGTTGACGCGCACCGGCGAGATCACCACCAAGGGCGACGTCGCCACCGCCCGGGTCAAGGTGAGCTGGGCGCTGCCCGGCGGCGCCCGTTGGGCCTACGAGAACCCGGTACGCCTCAAGCGCGGCGGCGACGACCAGTGGCAGGTGATCTGGGAACCGGCTGTGGTGCACGAGAAGCTGGAGAGCGGCGACCGGATCGCGCTGCGGCGGGAGCCGGCGCAGCGCGCCGGCGTGCTGGACGCCGCCGGCCAGCCGATCGTCGCGCCGCGCCCGGTGGTCCGGGTGCAGGTCGTTCCCGGCGAGGTCACCGACGTGCCCGGCCTGGTCAAGAAGCTGGACGCCGCGTTCAAGGCGATCCGGCCCGCGCTCAGCCCGCCGGTCGACCTGGGCGACCTGCCCAAGCGGCTCAAGGAGGCGAAGCCGGACGGGCTCGTCGAGGTGGTGACGCTGCGTGAGGACGCATACCGGCAGATCAAGCCACGCATCTACGAGCTGCCCGGCACCCGGTTCGCGACCGACCAGCTCATGCTGGCCCCGACGCGCGAGTTCGCCCGGGCGCTGCTCGGCTCGGTCGACCAGGCCACCGCCGACGACCTGCAGGCCCACCCCGAGCGGTACGCGCGCGGCGACCTGGTCGGCCACGGCGGCCTCCAGGGCCGGTACGACGAGCGGCTGCGCGGCGTCACCGGCGTCACCGTGATCACCGAGCGGACCACCCCGGACGGCAAGGTCGAGCCGACCGGCACGGAGCTGTACCGCGCCGACCCGAAGCCCGGTCAGCCGGTGAAGACCACCATCGACGTGGCGACCCAGAACGCTGCCGACGCCGCGTTGCGCGGGCAGACCCGCCGCTCCGCGCTGGTGGCGCTGCGGATCAGCGACGGCGCGGTACTGGCCGCCGCGAACGGTCCCGGGGCGGCCGGCGAGAACCTCGCGTTCACCGCCCAGGTGCCGCCCGGCTCGACGTTCAAGATGGTCAGCGCGCTCGGCCTGCTCGACCGGGGCGCGGTGACCCCGCAGACCACTGTGAACTGCCCGAAGACGGCGACGGTCGAGGGCCGCAGCTTCAAGAACTCGGACAACTTCGAGCTGGGCGCGGTGCCGTTCGCCACCGACTTCGCCAAGTCCTGCAACACCGCGTTCGTGGCGCTGGCGCCGAAGCTCGGCCCGGACGGGCTGGCGCAGGCCGGCCGTACGCTCGGCCTGGAGGCCGCGTGGGATCTCGGCGCGGACGCGTTCACCGGCAAGGTCTCCGCCAACGGCCCGGCCACCGAGCAGGCCGCCGCCGCGATCGGCCAGGGCACCACGCTGGTGAGCCCGCTGGCCATGGCGAGCGCCACCGCGGCCGTGGCCCGGGGCAAGTTCGAGCAGCCCAAGCTGCTGCTCGACCCGGCGCCGGCCAAGCCCGCGCCGGCCGGCGAGGCGCTCAAGCCGGAGTCGGTGACGGCGCTGAAGTCGCTGATGCGCGGGGTGGTCACCGCGGGCAGTGGCAGCGCGCTGGCGGATGTGCCCGGCGAGCCGGTGCACGGCAAGACCGGCACCGCGGAGTACGACAACAACCCGGCGAACACGCACGCCTGGTTCGTCGGGTGGCAGGGTGACGTGGCCTTCGCCGTCTTCGTCGAGCAGGGCGGGGCGGGCTCGAAGGTGGCGGCGCCGATCGCCGAGAAGTTCCTGCGCGGCCTCGCCCGCTAGCCCGCCTGCCCCGCCGTACGCGCACCGGGCGCAGCACTGTCGGATGTCCGGCATTCACTTGCGGTGGGGAAGCGGCGGCCGACGCGGCGACGAAACTCCGACACACCCTCGCAAATCCCTTGCGCTTTTTCTCGGACAGTCGTCGATCGGGTCATTACCGCAACCGACGGCCATCGACTCCCGTCATGACGGGTGGTGAACATCAAGACAGCGCTGTACGGTGCCGACACGCGCCCACAGGCGGCGATCCGCCCATCATCGCTGTGGAGATGAATTGGCACACCCAGTAGCAGCGCTCTCGGGAAAATCCCTGTCCGAATCCATCGACCGCGCCTTGTCCTGCCTTCGGGTCAACTTCCGGTCGCCCGAGGGCACGGCTGGTTGGTATCACTTCCTGGACGATCCCAATCCGGGAATCACCGCCTCCGCCGTCGGGCTGTTCACCTTCCGCATCGCGGGTCAGGAGTTCGAACGGGCTGACGAGATCATCAAATACCTGGTCGACCAGCAGATCGTCGATCCGGACGGCGGAGCGGGTGGCTGGGCCGTGAGAACCACCAACGGCTTCCCGATCATCGAGGCCACCGCGTGGGTGGTACGCGCGCTGAGCCCTCCCGGCACGGGTCGGCTCGCCGCGTCCGACGCATTGCGGGGTGGCGTGCGCTTCCTGGAAGAGAACCAGAACACCGACTTCGGTTGGGCCTCATACGCCGGTCAACCCTCACGAGTCTTCCACACCGCGCTGTGCATGCTGGCGCTCCAGGAGTGCGGCGGCCCGCCGCACGTCATCGACAACGCCAAGAAGTGGCTGATCGGGGCGCAGAGCCCCGACGCGCCGGCCTGGGGCCCGTTGCCCGGCGCTCCGCCCACCCTCCTGCACACCAGCTTCGCCCTGCTCGCCCTCTCCCAACTCGAGGGCGCGCTGAGCGTCAACACGATCAGCAAGACGACCGACTGGATCCTCGAACGGCTGGAGGCGGGCGAGCACGTCGAGCGGTCGTCGACGGTGGAGGAGTTCGACGTCCCGTACCCGGACGGGGACCGCCAGACGGTGTTCCAGAATGTCCTGCCGCACTTCGCCGGCCCGATCGCCGTCACCGCTCTCCTGGCGGCCGGCGTCGACCCGCTGCAACCCAAACTGTTCGCGGCGGCTTCCGCGATCATGCGGGATCAGGGTCCGACCGGCGCCTGGGAACTGCCACGCAGCCCGTTACGGGAGTCCATTTGGGCGATCTGGCCCTTCGTCTCGGCCCTGTCGAAGATGCGGGAGGCGGTGTTCCCCGGACGGACCGGCGAGGCTCAGCTCCTCTACCCGGGTTGCGCCCTGGTACAGACACAGGTGAGCGCGAGGAGGCTGACCAGCGCCCTGTTGATGCGCAACTTCCTGCTGAACTGGGTACGCCGACGCAAGGTGACGCTCGCACTGTGGTCGATCGGGGTCGTCTATTCGATCGGCGCGGTGGTCCTCTACCTGACCAGAGCCGTCGATCGCACCGAGTTTCTGGTCGGTCTCATCCTCCCCGCGCTGCTGCTGATCTTCCAACTGATCTGGGGGGCACGCCGGCGGCGCGGAGGGCAAGGGCAGTGACGGGCGGACCGGCCGACAGCTGCGAGATGTGCCGGGAGGTCAGGCGCAACACCGTTGGCGCGTCCGGCCTCGACGATCCCTCGCCGCCCCGGCTCGTCATGCGGTGGTCGGGCCTCGACGTCATGGCCGGACTCGGCTCCCTGACTCCGGGCTACGCCCTGGTCGTACCGCACCGTCACGCGCCGAGCAGCGGCGACCTCCCCGCCGGGGAACGGTCCCGGCTGCACGTCCTGGCCCGCGCCGTCGCCGCCCAGATCGAGCGCGTCTTCGCCTGCCGGGTGACTCTGGTCGAACACGGCTCGTCGGGCAAGGAGGCCGGTCACCGCGGCGGCGGCTGCATCACCCACTGTCACATCCATTTGTTTCCGCTCCCGCCGGAGGCGGATGCCCGCGCGCTGGTTCCACCCGGCGCCCACCCCGTCGACGGCCTCGGCCCATTGATCAAGGCGGCCGACGCCCGCAGGAACTACTACTACTGCTCGTGGGCACCGTCCTTCCACTATCTGACCCTCGAACCTCCTGCGGTTTCGCAGTACGCGCGACGTGTCTGGGCCGAAATCGTGGGCCTGCCGGACACCTGGGACTGGGCCGCTTTTCCCTATATTGAGAACTGCCACATCACCATTAGGGAACTCCGACGGGACGAGGCGCGGATGAACGAGACGATTGGTGCCGAGGTCCTGGACGAGACGCTGGCCACCTACGAGAACAACGCCGCGCGCTACGCGGCGGACACCGAACAGTTCGCGGACGACTCCGCGCTTCCCCACCAGATCGACCACCTGCTCGATGCGACCACCGGTCCGGTACTGGACGCCGGGGCGGGCGCGGGTCGGGACGCACACTACATGGCGGCCAGGGGCCGTCCCGTCGTCGCCATGGACGCCTCTGCCTCCCTGCTCACCCAGGTCAAGTGGAGCGCCCCGTTCTCACGGCTGGTGGCCGACATCAGGGACATCCCACTGGCCGACTGCTCCGTCGGCGCGATCTGGTGTTCGGCGGTCCTGCTGCATCTCGGCGGTGCGGACGTACGACGGTCGCTCGACGAGCTGCACCGGGTGCTGAGACCCGGGGGCATCATGCAGATCTCGGTCAAGGAGGGCCGAGGGCTCGTCAGCGAGCAGCTGGGCGAATCGGGCGAGGTCCGGCACTTTTTCCTGTACGAGCTGCCCGAGCTGCGCGCTCTGGTAGAGGAGGCCGGCTTCGAGGTGACCCGGGCCTGGACCGAGGAGGAGAGCAACTCGGGCCGATCCGCGCAGAGCTGGGTAAAGGTGCTGGCTACGAGGAGGTACTGACCGTGCTGCCCCACCTCCATCTGCACCTCGAACCCCAGCAGCGCAAACGTCTACAGGTGGGCCTGACTCCCGCCGAGCATCGCCGGGATCCGGCGGCCTTCTTCGCCGCGCACGACGTCGGCAATCGCGGACGGCTCCCGGTGTCGGCGGACGACTTGCGATCGTTCATCCGGCAGATGCACGAGGAGCAGCGCCGGGAAGGGGTGGATCACGTCGAACTCCGGCTCTCGCCGCGGCGGTTCGTGTGGGACGGCATGCCACTGGCCGCGTTCCTCCGCGTCGCGCACACCACAATGGAGTCGCTGGAGCGCCCGTCGGTCCGGGGGATTCTCCTGATCAACCGGGACAGCGACGAGGAGTTCGTTCGCGCCTGCACGGGCGCGCTGGCCGACCTTCCGGCCACCTTCGTGGGCATCGACCTCGCCGGCGACGAGAGCAGGTACGACGACACGGCTCCGTTCCGGGGCCTGTTCCGCGCCGCCCGCGAGTCGGGGCTCGGCGTCACGGTGCACGCCGGGGAGTTCGGGCACCTGGATGGCGTATGGCGTGCCCTGGACGAACTCGGCGCGCAGCGTTTGGGCCACGCGGTCGCCGCCGCCCGCAGCCCGTCGCTGCTCAAGCGGTTGGGAAACGACGGTGTGCTCGTCGAGGTGTCGATCTCATCGAATCTGGCCCTGGGCGCGGTCGACGCGGCCCACGCCCACCCGGTGCGGACCTTCCTCGACGCGGGTGTGCCGGTCTGCTTCAACACGGACGTCCCGTTGGAGAGCGGGGCTACGCTTCCGGAGGAGATGGCGTCGGCGGCGAGGCTGCTCCATCTGAGCGTCGCCGAGGTGACCGCCGTGCAGCGGAAGGCGGCGGCGTTCGTGTTCCGACGGCCGGGCTGAACTGCCGCGCGATCAGTCGATGCCCGCGGACGACGGCGGGGTGTCCTTCGGTGCGTCCTCGTCGGTCTGGGGCACCCGACGCAGCAGCCCGGAGGAGACCGCGGCGGCTGGCCCGATCGGCTCAACGGCGACGGCCGGCACCGGCGTCTCCAACGACGCCGAGGCGAGCCCTCCGGACGTCGGCGCTGAGGCGAGATCCGGCTCGTCCGCCGCCAGGCCGGAGCCGAGCCCGGCGGTCCCGGCCGCCGGATCCGCGTCCCGCTCTGCGGCGTCGCCGTTCGGCGATAGGAAGCTGCCCGCCCGGGTTGCCTCCGCGTACCGTGCGCGCTGGGGCGGCGGGCCGGGCGGCAGCAGACGGGGCGGAACGGCGCCCGGCGCTACGACCGGGGCGAGCCCGGCCACCACCGTGTTCACGATCTCGGCCGCGTACGCCCCGTCCGGGTCGTAGTCGGGGTCGAAGACGGTCAGCTCGACGCCGAGGCAGTGCGGGGTGTCGACCAGCCCGGCCAGCAGGATCTCCAGCTCGGCGAAGGCGATGCCACCGGGGTCGGGCGCGTCCACGGCGGGCATCACCGCCGGGTCGAGCACGTCGACGTCGATGTGCACCCAGTAGCCGGCGCAGTCGACGAGCTGCTCGTGCGCCCACTGGGCGGTCCGGGCCGCGCCCTCGGCGCGCAGCGCCGGCACCGGCCGGGTGGTGATGCCGGCGGCCTGCAGGTCGAGGCGGTACTCGTCCTGCGCGCGGATGCCGAGCACCACCACGTCGATGTCCCGGAAGTAGGGCCGCCGCCCCTCGATGGCCGCCAGGTCGGGCTGCCCCCGCCCGGTGACCAGCGCCAGGTCCTCCCCGGCGGCCGCGCCGACGTAGGAGGCGTTGCCGGGGTGCCGGAAGTCGGAGTGGCCGTCGACGAAGACCAGGCCGATCCGCCCACCGACCGCCTCACCGAGGCGGTGCATGGCCAGCCCGGAGCCGAGCAGCACCGAGCAGTCGCCGCCGAGCACCAGCGGGAACTCGCCCCGGTCGATGATCGCGCCGATCCGGTCGGCGAGCGCCAGCGAGTACGCGGAGATCTCCGGCGCGTGGCAGACGCCGTCGCCGGGTCGCCAGTCCCCCGGGTCGTACCGGGGCGGGGTCAGGCAGCCGGCGTCTCGGGCCCGCAGCCGGGCGAGCAGGCCGTGGTCGCGCAGCGCGCCCGGCGCCTTGGCGCATCCGGGCACGGAGCTGGCGGTGGGTGGGCGCAGCCCGAGGTTCGTCGGCGCGTCGAGGACGGCGATCCGGCGCATCATGGGCTCCCGTCCTCGGTGGTCGGGCGGGCCGGCGGTGCGCCGGCCCGCGCGGGTTGACTCAGAACAGCGCGCTGGCCAGGGCGCGTCGGGCGGAGGCCACGGCGGGGTCGTCCGGGCCGGCGATGGTGAACAGGCCGAGCAGGTGCTGGCGTACCCGGTCCCGGTCGTCCCCGGCGGTGCGCCGGACCAGGCCGACGAGCCGCTGGTACGCCTGGTCGGCGAGGCCGCTGAGCACCTCGATGTCGGCGGCCAGCAGTTGGGCGTCCACGTCGTCGGGGGCGGCGGCCGCGGCGTCCAGCGCGCCCTGCGGGTCGGCGCCGGCGACCCGGCGGGCCAGCCCGACCTGCGCCAGGCCCGCCTCCGCCGCCGCGTCGGCCGGGGACTCGGCGAGGATCTTCCGGTACGCCGCCTCGGCCGCGTCGAGGTCACCGCTCATCAGCGCGTCGTCGGCGGCGTCGAGGCGCGGGTCCTCCGGTTCGGCGACGGTGACGCCACCGGCCTTGAGCACGGCCTGGAGCCACTGTCGCAACTGCGACTCGGGCACCGGGCCGGGGAAGGCGTCGATCGGGCGGCCACCGACGATGGCGTACGTGGTGGGCAGCGCCTGGAGCTGGAACATCTGCGCGAGCCGCGGCTGCTGCTGCACGTCGACCCGGGCCAGCAGCCACGCTCCGCCGCCCTCGGCGGCCAGCTTCTCCAGCACCGGGGCGAACTGGTCGCTCTCCGGGTAACCGGCGGCGCCGAAGAAGACCACTACCGGTGTGGTGAGCGAGCGTTCGAGCACCTCGGACTGGATGTTCGCCTCGGTCACGTCGATCACGGCGGCAGAGCCGGCGGGGCTGCCCGGCAGCCCGGCGGGCGTGCCGCCCGGAGACGGTGTGGCGGTGGAGGTGTCGGCAGGTGCGGGGGTGCGCAGCGCGCTGAGGTCGACCGCGCCGCGGGTGAAGATCGACGAGGTGATCCGTGGGTCGCTCATGGTTGTCTAGTCTCGCACGTACGCGACGGATCTCCGACCAGCCGCGACGGCGACAGTCACCACTCTCCCCCAGCTCAGCCCGCCCGCAAGGAAGGGCCCCTTGTTAACGCCTGCGGTAGAGGAAGGGCCCCTTGTTAACAGCAGCTGTTAACAAGGGGCCCTTCCTTACAAAGCGGCGGTCAGAAGCGGGCGGGCTCGCGGTAGACGCCCCACTCGGTGCGGAGGGCGTCGCAGATCTCGCCGAGGGTGGCCTCGGCGCGGACCGCGTCGAGCATGGCGGGGATCATGTTCTCGCCGCTGCGGGCCACCTCGACCATCCGCGCCACGGCGGCGGTGACGGCGGCGTCGTCGCGGGCCGACTTGCGCTCGGCCAGCACCCGGCGCTGCTCCAGCTCCACCTCGTGCGAGATGCGCAGGATCTCCAGGTCCTTGGCGACGGTGCCGGTGTGGCAGTTGACGCCGACGATCTTCTTGTCGCCCTTCTCCAGCGCCTGCTGGTAGGCGAACGCCGACTCGGCGATGTGCCCGGTGAACCAGCCGTCCTCGATGCCGCGCAGGATGCCGGAGGTCATCGGGCCGATGGCGTGCGGGCCCTCGCCGCCGAGCTGCTTGATCCGGGCGAAGATCTCCTCCGCCTCGGCCTCGATCCGGTCGGTGAGCGCCTCGACGTACCAGGCGCCGCCGAGCGGGTCGGCCACATTGGTCACCCCGGTCTCCTCCATCAGCACCTGCTGGGTACGCAGGGCGATCTCGGCCGACTCGTCGGTGGGCAGGGCGAGCGTCTCGTCGAGGGCGTTGGTGTGCAGCGAGTTGGTGCCGCCGAGCACCGCGGCCAGGGCCTCCACGGCGGTGCGCACCACGTTGTTCACCGGCTGCTGCGCGGTGAGCGACACTCCGGCGGTCTGCGTGTGGAACCGCAGCCACTGCGCCTTCTCGCTGGTGGCGCCGTACACGTCGCGCAGCCAGCGGGCCCAGATCCGGCGGGCGGCGCGGAACTTGGCGATCTCCTCGAAGAAGTCCACGTGGGAGTCGAAGAAGAAGCTCAGGCCGGGGGCGAACGTGTTCACGTCGAGCCCGCGCGACAGGCCCAGCTCGACGTACCCGAACCCGTCGGCGAGCGTGTACGCCAGCTCCTGCGCGGCGGTCGAGCCGGCCTCGCGGATGTGGTAGCCGGAGACGGACAGCGGCTTGTACCGGGGGATCTCCCGGGCGCAGTACTCCATCAGGTCGCCGATGAGGCGCAGGTGCGGCTCGGGGTCGAACAGCCACTCCTTCTGCGCGATGTACTCCTTGAAGATGTCCGTCTGGAGCGTTCCGTCCAGTGTGGACAGATCGGCGCCCTGCCGTTCGGCGGCGACCAGGTACATGCAGAAGACCGGCACGGCCGGACCGGAGATGGTCATCGAGGTGGTCACGCCGGCCAGGTCGATGCCGTCGAACAGCACCTCCATGTCGGCGGCCGAGTCGACGGCGACACCGCAGTGGCCGACCTCGCCGAGCGACTGCGGGTCGTCGGAGTCGCGTCCCATCAGCGTCGGCATGTCGAAGGCGACGGAGAGCCCGCCGCCACCGGCGCCGAGGATCATCTTGTAGCGCTCGTTGGTCTGCCGGGCGTTGCCGAAACCGGCGAACTGCCGGATGGTCCAGGTCCGTCCGCGGTAGCCGGTCGGGTACAGACCCCTGGTGTACGGGAACTCGCCCGGCCAGCCGATCCGGTCGAAGCCCGGGTACGCCGCGCCCTCCGGCGGGCCGTACACCGGTTCGACACTCATGCCGGACAGCGTGGTGAAGTCCGCGTCGCGCTTGCGGGCGGCGTCGTAGCGGGCCTGCCAGCGGGCCCGACCGGCGGCGATCTCGTCAGCGTCCATGCGCGGAGCTCCTTCTCAAGTCGTCGTCCCAAGCCCGAGTGTAGAGCGAGATCCTGAACGATCCTTAAGTGCATGCGTACCGGCCGGTAACTCGCAGGCGCCCGGCGCGAAGCCCCACCACGATCGTCGATCCGCAGGTCAGAGCGCTGTCTCACGTGCCGGACGGCTTGCCGCCGGAGCCTCCCCGGCGGCCCGGAGACGTGCCACACTCCCCGCCGTGGGCATGCACATCGCGATCGGGCCGATTACCTAGGCGGCGTACGCCTTCGCGTGCGTCGCCGGCCAAGCCACCCTGTCGGCTCGACACTGTGAGGCTCCCGTGACCACGTTCCCGTTTCCCCCCGACACCGTCGATCGCCGGCTTCCCGGCCCGGCCGTCCGGCCGCACGACGACTCCCCCGCCGGCGCGTGCACGATGGTGGTGCACCTCGGCCCCGGGCACTCCACCACCGGCCTGCTCAAGGTGCTGTCCGTCCTGCACTCACGCCGGGTCGCGGTGACGCACGTCCAGTACGTGCAGTGCCCGGACCGGTCGGCGGTGATGATCGTGGAGTGCTCCCCCGCCACGGCGTCGCTGGAGACGGTACGCAAGAGCGTCGCGAGGGCGATCCCGGTCGTCAGCGTCAGCGTGCACACCTCGCCCACCCGCGACGGTGTGCGGCGCCCCCGGGCCCGTCGCGGCAGGTGACCGTCAGCCCGCGGCACCGGAGATGCCGCCGCCGCGCATGACGTCGCGGGCGGTGAGCGCCACGTGCAGCGACAGGCGCCGCTCGCTCGAATCCAGGTCGACGCCGAGCACCCGCTCGATCAACTGCAACCGCTGGTACAGCGCGGAGCGGGACAGCGACATCTCCTCCGCCGCACGCCGCTTGTTGCGCCCCTCGACCAGGTACGCCTCCAGCAGCGCCACGTGGTTCGTGCCGTGCCGCTCGTCGTAGGAGAGCAGCGGGCCCAGTTCGCGCTCGACGAACGTCTGCAGACGCACGTCGTCGCGCAGCAGGTACAGCAGGCCCCGGAGGCGGACGTCGAGGAGCCGGTAGAAGGGCCGGGGCTCGGCGGTGTGCGCCGTGGCGTCGGCCACCTGGGCCGCCTCGATCAGCGAGCGCCGCGCCAGGTCCAGCGACCTGACCACTGATCCGGCGGCGACCACGACGTCCGACCCGGCCCGCAGGCCCGCCCGGGTGAGCGCGGTGGACAGGCCGAGCAACGCGGCCTCGTCGGACTCGGCGTCGGTGAGGGCGACGAGCACGGTGACCTCCGCACCACCGAGCCCGTCGACGTCCCCGGCCAGCGCCGCCAGCCCGCAGTCGCGCACCGCCGTCTCCACCGCGTCCAGCAGTTCCCGGCGGCGCGCGTTCATCTCGGCGCCGGGCCCCGGGCCCGGCCGGCGCCGTCGGACCACCACCCCGAGCAGCCGCCGCTGTTCCAGCGCCACACCGAGCCCGCGCGCCCGCAGCGCCACGTCCCGGGTCGGCGCGGAGTGGTTGACGATGCTCCACAGCAGGCTGCTGCGCGCCTGCCGTTCGACAGACGAGTCGTCCCGGGCGACGAGCTGGTTCAGCGCGATGGTGGACGCGGCGCGCTCCAGCAGGACGCTCGTCCGGGCCGGCGGCTCCTGGTCGCACAGCAGCACCAGCCGCCCCCACCTGTTGCCCCGCGCCTCCACGCCGGTCACCAGCCAGCCCGAACGCGGCTCGTAGCCGGTGCCGGACGGGACCTCGACCGCGCGTGAGCGGGTCTCCCAGCGGTCGAGCAGCTCCTCGGCCGACAGCGGGCCGGTCTCGTACGCCAGCACCTGGTGGGAGAGGTTCTCCAGCACCACGGGACGCCGGGACAGACGGGTGACCTCGCGGAGCACCTGCCGGGGCTCCGCGCCCTCCACCGACAGCTCGGTGAAGATCCGGTGGATCTCGTCCTTCGCGAGCAGCTCGGCGGTCTGCTCCTCCACGATCACCGAGTGGACCACCTCGGTCACCGCCACGAACCGCATCTCCCGCTGGAGCGCGACGAGCGGCAGGTTCCGGCTGCGGGCCTGCTCGACGAGCGCGGCCGGCAGCGTCCCGCCGAACCGGCGGCCCAGCTCGACCACGACCCCGGCCGCGCCGACCGCCGCCAGGCCGTCGATCCACCGGCGCAGCCCGTCGTCGTCCGGCGGCAGGCCGATACCGGTGGTCAGCACCAGCTCCCCGCCGCGGAGCAGGTCGGCGATCTCCGGGATCTCGGCCACGTGCACCCAGCGCACCGGAGCGTCCAGGCGGTCCCGCCCGGCCATGACACGCGGCCCGGCCTGCTGCAACGCCGGCAGTTCGAGCACGTCGCGAACCGTCATCGGCATCAGACCGTCTCCCTCCTCGCTCCGGCGCACAGTATGTGTGCTTCTCCCGGGCTGGAACGACACAGTGCCCATTGCCCGGGCCTGGGGAAGCGCAGATGATCCGGGCATGACCCAGACAGCACCCGGCACCGTGCCCGCTCCCGTCCCGCTGGAGCGGGTGACCCACTGGATCGACGGCAAGGCGTTCGCCAGCGTCACCGAGCGTACGGCCCCAGTCTACGATCCGGCGCTGGGCGCGGTCCGGACGGAGGTGCCGCTGGCCTCCGTCGACGAGGTGGACCAGGCGGTCGCCTCCGCCGCCGCCGCGTTCGCCTCCTGGCGGAACTCGTCGCTGACCAAGCGCACCCAGGTGCTGTTCGCGTTCCGGGAGCTGGTGAACCAGCACAAGCAGGAACTGGCCGAGCTGATCACGGCCGAGCACGGCAAGGTCGTCTCGGACGCCCTGGGCGAGGTCACCCGCGGCCTGGAGGTCGTCGAGTTCGCCTGCGGCATCCCGCACCTGCTCAAGGGCGGCTACTCCGAGGGCGTGTCCACGAACGTGGACGTCTACTCCATCCGGCAGCCGGTCGGCGTCTGCGCCGTCATCTCCCCGTTCAACTTCCCGGTGATGGTCCCGATGTGGTTCGTGCCGATCGCCATCGCGGCCGGCAACGCCGTCGTGCTCAAGCCCAGCGAGAAGGACCCGTCCGCGTCGCTGCTCGTCGCCCGGCTCTGGGAGCAGGCCGGCCTGCCCGCCGGCGTGTTCAACGTGGTGCACGGCGACAAGGTCGCTGTCGACCGGCTGCTGGAGCACCCCGAGGTCAAGGCCGTGTCGTTCGTCGGCTCCACCCCGATCGCCCGGTACGTGTACGAGACCGGCACCCGCAACGGCAAGCGCGTACAGGCCCTCGGCGGCGCGAAGAACCACATGGTGGTGCTGCCGGACGCCGACCTCGACCTGGCCGCCGACGCGGCGGTCAACGCCGGGTTCGGCTCGGCCGGCGAGCGGTGCATGGCGATCTCCGCCCTGGTGGTCGTCGAGCCCGTCGCCGACGACCTGGTGGCGCGCATCCGCGAGCGCATCGCCGGCCTGAAGATCGGTGACGGCCGCCGCTCCTGCGACATGGGGCCGCTGGTCACCCGGGAGCACCGCGACCGGGTCGCGTCGTACCTGGACGCGGGCGTCGAGGCCGGCGCCGAACTGGTGGTGGACGGGCGGAAGGTGCAGGTCGACGGCGACGAGTCCGGGTTCTGGCTCGGGCCGAGCCTGCTGGACCGGGTCTCGCCGGAGATGAGCGTGTACACCGACGAGATCTTCGGGCCGGTGCTGTCCGTGGTGCGGGTCGGCAGCTACGACGAGGCGCTCAAGCTGGTGAACTCCAACCCGTACGGCAACGGGACCGCCATCTTCACCAACGACGGCGGCGCGGCCCGCCGGTACCAGAACGAGGTCGAGGTCGGCATGGTCGGCGTCAACGTGCCGATCCCGGTGCCGATGGCCTACTACTCGTTCGGCGGCTGGAAGGACAGCCTCTTCGGCGACTCCCACGCCCACGGCGCCGAGGGCGTGCACTTCTTCACCCGCGGCAAGGTCGTCACCTCCCGCTGGCTCGACCCCAGCCACGGCGGAATCAACCTCGGCTTCCCCGAGAACGTCTGAGCAGCGGGAGAGACGCGACAATGAGCACCAGCGCACGCCGCACCTACGAACTCGACCGCGCCCACGTCTTCCACTCCTGGTCGGCCCAGGCCCTGCTCGACCCGATGGTGGTCGAGCGCGCCGAGGGCTCGTACTTCTGGGACGGCGACGGGAACCGCTACCTGGACTTCTCCTCCCAGCTCGTCAACACCAACATCGGCCACCAGCACCCGGCGGTGGTGGCGGCGATCCAGGAGCAGGCCGCCAAGCTGTGCACCATCGCGCCGTCGTACGCCAACGACGCCCGCAGCGAGGCGGCCCGGCTGATCGCCGAGCGGACCCCGGCGGGCCTGGAGAAGGTGTTCTTCACAAACGGCGGCGCGGACGCGATCGAGCATGCCGTCCGGATGGCCCGGCTGCACACCGGCCGGCCGAAGGTGCTGTCCCAGTACCGCAGCTACCACGGCGGCACCCAGACCGCGGTGAACCTGACCGGCGACCCGCGTCGCTGGCCCAGCGACAACGGCACCGCCGGGGTCGTGCACTTCTTCGGCCCGTTCCTGTACCGGTCGGAGTTCGGCGCCACGACCGAGGAGGAGGAGAGCCGGCTCGCGCTGCGCCACCTCGAACGGGTCGTGGAGATGGAGGGCCCGTCCACCATCGCCGCGATCGTGCTGGAGACCGTGCCGGGCACCGCCGGCATCATGCCGCCGCCGCCGGGCTTCCTCGCCGGCGTACGCGAGCTGTGCAACAGGCACGGCATCCTCTACATCGCCGACGAGGTGATGGCGGGGTTCGGGCGTACCGGCGCCTGGTTCGCCATCGACCACTACGGCGTGACGCCCGACCTGATCACCTTCGCCAAGGGCGTGAACTCCGGTTACGTGCCGCTCGGCGGTGTGGTGATCGCCGACCACGTCGCCGACACGTTCGCCACCCGCCCCTACCCCGGCGGGCTGACCTACTCCGGCCACCCGCTGGCCACCGCCGCCGCCGTCGCGACCATCAACGCGATGCGGGACGAGGGCATCGTCGAGAACGCCGCCCGGATCGGCGCGGACGTGCTCGGCCCGGGGCTGCGCGAGATCGCCGAGCGGCACCCGAGCGTCGGGGACGTACGCGGGCTCGGCGTCTTCTGGGCGCTGGAACTGGTCCGCGACCGCGAGACCCGGGAGCCGCTGGCGCCGTACGGGGCCTCGTCGCCGGAGATGAACGACGTGCTGGCCGAGTGCAAGCGGGGCGGCCTGGTCGTGTTCGCCAACTTCAACCGGATCCACGTGGTGCCGCCCTGCACGGTGTCGGAGACGGAGGCCAAGGCGGGACTGGCGGTCCTCGACGAGGCGCTGACACTCGCCGACCGGCACACGGTCTAGACGTACGCCCATCACCGCCCGCCGGGTCCACCCCGGCGGGCGGTCCCATATCCGAGATCCGCGAGACGGCCGGCGACCCCGGTGACGCGGAGACCGACGCACCCAGAAGGTGACGAATGACTACCGTAGATCTCGCCGACCCACCGGTCACCAACCCCTTCACCGGTACCACCGACCTTCCGCGCGCCGCCGAGGGCTGGACCCAGCTCGTCACCCCGGACGGACGCCTGCACCCGGACGTGGACGTCGACCGAGACGCCCTCGGCCGCCTCACCCGCGACCTGTACCGGGGGATGCGGCTGGCCCGCCGCCTCGACGACGAGGCGTTCGCGTTGCAGCGACAGGGCGAGCTGGGCCTGTGGCTGCAGTGCCGCGGCCAGGAGGCCGCACAGGTCGGCTCCGTCGCGGCGGTACGCGCCGACGACTACGTCTTCCCGAGCTACCGCGAGCACGCGGCGGCGCTGTGGCGCGGCATCGGCCCGGCCGACCTGCTCCGGCAGTGGCGCGGCGTCGCGCACAGCGGCTGGGACCCGGAGCCGTACTCGTTCCACATCTACACGCTGGTGCTGGCCGCGCAACTGCTGCACGCCACCGGGTACGCGCTCGGCGTGCAGCGCGACGGCAGCGACACGGTGGTCGTGACGTACTTCGGTGACGGCGCGGCCAGCGAGGGCGACGCGAGCGAGGCCATGAACATCGCCGCCGTCAACGCCGCCCCGATGGTGTTCTTCTGCCAGAACAACCAGTGGGCCATCTCCACGCCGACCGCGTCGCAGACGCGTACCCCGATCCACCGGCGCGGCGCCGGGTTCGGCCTGCGCAGCGAGTGGGTCGACGGCAACGACGTGCTGGCGGTGTACGCGGTGACGTCAGCGGTGACCGAGCACGCCCGCGCCGGCGCGGGCCCCGCGATCGTCGAGGCCACCACGTACCGGATGGGCGGGCACAGCACGTCCGACGACCCGACCCGGTACCGCACCGCCGACGAGTTGGAAGCCTGGCGGGCGCGGGACCCGCTGGCCCGGGTCGAGGCGCTGATGCGCGCCGAGGGCTGGAGCGACGAGACGTTCCTCGGCCAGATCCAGGCCGAGGCGGACGAACTCGCCGACCGGACCCGCCGGGAGTGCCTGGCCCTGACGGCCCCGGACCTCGCGGACGCCTTCGCCACGGTGCTGTCCGACGTGCCCCAGCTTCTGCGGGAGGAGCGCGACGCGTTCGTCGCCTACCGCGGCTCCTTCCTCGACTGACGTCCGCCCCGATCGGAGAACTCGTTCATGCTCACTCTCTGTCAGGCACTGAACAGCGGCCTGCGCCGCGCCATGGAGGACGACGACAAGGTCCTCCTGATGGGCGAGGACGTCGGCCGGCTCGGCGGCGTCTTCCGGGTCACCGACGGTCTGCAGAAGGACTTCGGCGAGGCCCGGGTGGTCGACACCACCCTCGCCGAGTCCGGGATCATCGGCACCGCCATCGGGCTGGCGCTGCGCGGGTACCGCCCGGTCTGCGAGATCCAGTTCGACGGTTTCGTCTACCCCGCGTTCAACCAGATCGTCTCCCAGCTCGCCAAGATGCGGGCCCGCACCGGCGGCCGTACCGCCCTGCCGGTGGTGGTGCGCATCCCGGTCGGCGGCGGCATCGGCGCGGTGGAGCACCACAGCGAGTCGAACGAGGCGTACTTCGCGCACACCGCCGGGCTGCGGGTCGTCTACTGCGCCAGCCCGGACGACGCGCACTGGATGATCCGCCAGGCCGTCGCCGGTGACGACCCGGTGATCTTCTACGAGCCGAAGCGCCGCTACTGGGTCAAGGGCGAGGTGACACCGGAGGACGCGGGGCCACCGATGCCGCTTCACCGTGCCCGCGTCGTGCGCCCCGGCGCCGACGTCACGCTGCTGACGTACGGCGGCACCGTCGCCACCTGCGTCGCCGCCGCCGAGGCCGCGGCGCAGGAGGGCCGCGACATCGAGGTGATCGACCTGCGGTCCATCTCCCCGCTGGACGTGGCGACCATCGAGGAGTCGGTCCGCCGTACCGGGCGGGCGGTGGTGGTCCACGAGGCCCCCACGTTCGCCGGGTTCGGCGCCGAGGTCGTCGCGCAGGTGACGAGCCGGTGCTTCTACTCGCTGGAGGCGCCGGTCGAGCGGGTCGGCGGGTTCAACCTGCCGTACCCGCCGGCCAAGGTCGAGGAGGAGTACCTGCCCGACCTGGACCGGATCCTCGACGCCGTCGACCGCGTCCTGGCCGCGTGAGGGGAGAGGTACCAGTGAGCGTTCAGCAGTTCCGCCTGCCCGACGTCGGCGAGGGCCTCACGGAGGCCGAGATCGTCACCTGGCGGGTCGCTCCGGGCGATCCGGTCGGCCTCAACGACATCCTGGTGGACATCGAGACGGCAAAGGCCGTCGTCGAGCTGCCCAGCCCGTACGCCGGGGTGGTGGACCGCCTGCTCGCCGAGGAGGGGCAGACCGTCGAGGTCGGCTCGCCGATCATCGCGATCCGGGTGCCGGGGGACGGCCCGGCGACGCCCGCCGACGAGCCCGCGGCCGCGCCGCCGACCGCTGACGAACCGGCCGTTGACGAGCCGGCGGCGGAACGTACCGCGGTGCTCGTGGGCTACGGGGTGTCCGCCCAGGCGCGGACCCGCCGGCCCCGCCGCGCCACGCCGTCGGTCCGCCCGGCCGAGCCGGCCCGCCGGCCGCACACGTCCCGACCGCCGGCGCTCACCAAGCCGCCGCTGCGCAAGCTCGCCAAGGACCTCGGCGTGGAACTGGCCGACGTGCGCGGCAGCGGCCCCGGCGGCCGGATCACGCGCCAGGACCTGCTCGACCACACCACCGGCCCGGCAGCGGCGACCGACGCCCGGCGGGACGAGCGCCTGCCCGTACGCGGGGTGCGCAAGGCGACGGCCGCCGCCATGGTCGCCAGCGCGTTCACCGCGCCGCACGTCACGGAGTTCCTCACCGTCGACATGACCGGCACCGTCGAGTTCGTGGACCGGCTGAAGCAGGACCCGTCCTTCCAGGGCATCAAGGTCAGCCCGCTGCTCGTGGCGTCGCTGGCGCTGCTGGACGCGATCCGCCGGCACCCGGACGTCAACGCCCGGTGGGACGAGGGGAACCAGGAGATCGTCCGGTTCGCCGACGTCAACCTCGGCATCGCCGCCGCGACGCCGCGCGGCCTGCTGGTGCCGAACGTCAAGGCCGCGCAGACCCTTCCGGTACGGGACCTCGCGGTCGCGCTGAACGAGCTGGCAGCCACCGCGCGGGAGGGCCGCACCCGTCCCGCCGACCTGGCCGGCGGCACCGTCACCATCACCAACATCGGAGTGTTCGGGGTGGACGCGGGCACCCCGATCCTCAACCCCGGTGAGGCGGCGATCCTCTGTCTCGGCGCGCTGCGCCGCATGCCGTGGGTCGTCGACGAGCAGGTCGTTCCCCGGTGGACGGTGCAGTTGTCACTGTCGTTCGACCACCGGCTCGTGGACGGGGAGCTGGGCAGCCGGGTGCTCGCCCACGTCGGGCGGTTCCTGGAGGACCCGCTGTGGGGCCTGGCCCTGCGCTGAGGCCCCCGCAGACAGACGGCGCGTGGACGGACAACGAGGTCCGTCCACGCGCCGTCGCCGTACGCGCCGCGCGCGTCAGTCCACGACCTCGAACCCCACGCCGGCCGACGGCCGTGGCGCGACGTCGTCCGCCGCCGCGATGGGCTCGCCGACCTCCTCGGACGCGGCCAGCCGGAACCGCACGTACTCCATCTCGCCGGAGAACTCGTGCCGGGCCGGGTAGCTCGGCGACACCGGCGAGTGGATGCTGCGCCCGATGTCCATGCCCGCGAACCCGTGGAAGAACGGCAGCAACCGCGGGAACAGCGCCGCGCCCGCCGCCTCGCCGTCCACGTACAGCCGGCCGACGCCCTGGCAGTCGGCGGTCTTCGTCAGCTCGAAGGTCAGCTCCACCGGGCCCAGCGGCAGCTCGCCCTCGGACCGCAGCACGTGGTGCTCGCCGAGGTAGTTGTACTCGTACACCAGGCGGTTGTCCTTGATGTGCAGCACGTAGCCGCCGCTGACGTTGCCGAGCGCCACGATCACGCCGCCCTGCGCCGCGTCGGTGCGGCGCGCCCGCGCGGTGATGGCGTGCGAGCGGTTCATCGTCGGCGGCACCGCCGCGCCGGACACAGTCGGTACGCCCGCCAGGTAGGTGAAGACAAGCCGGTCCCGCACCGACCCGGGGCGTGGCACCCGGGCCCGGACCGCGAATCCCCTGTCGTCCAGCGGCAGCACGTCGTAGCGGGCCGCCTCGATCCAGAACTCCTCGATGAGACGCCGCAGCACCTCCGGGTACTCGGCGGCGAGGTCCCGGCTCTCGGTCGGGTCCTCGTCGATCCGGTACAGCTCCCAGCGGTCCTCGTCCCACGAGGTGCCGCGCTCGTGGAACGCGACAGCCTTCCAGCCCTGGTGGTAGATGCCACGATGGCCGAACATCTCGAAGTACTGGCGGTCCCGCGACGGCGGCGCCGCCGGGTCGCGCAGCCCGTCGCGGAAGCTGCGGCCGTGCAGCGGCATCTGCGGTACGCCCCGGCGCACCGCGGGCGGCTGCACCCCGACCAGGTCGAGCACCGTCGCGGTGACGTCGATGCTGTGCTGGAACTGCGTGCGCACCTGCCCGCCGGGCACGTCACCGGCCGGCCAGCTCAGCACGAACGGCACCCGGACCCCGCCCTCGTGGGTGTGCTGCTTGTAGCGGCGGAACGGGGTGTTGCTGACCTGCGCCCAGCCCAGCGGGTAGTTGCTCTGCGCCCGCGGGCCGCCGATCTCGTCGATCCGGTCCAGGCTGTCCTGGAGGTTCTCCGGCACCCGGTTCTGGAAGGCGGTGGGGTTGAGCGTGCCGAGCGGCGTGCCCTCCGGGCTGGCCCCGTTGTCCGACATGAGGACGAAGATCGTGTTGTCGAGGCGGCCGATCCGCTCCAGGAAGTCGACCAGGCGCCCGAGCTGGGCGTCGGTGTGGTCGACCATCGCCGCGTACGCCTCCTGCATGCGGGCGAACAGGCGGCGCTGCTCCGGCGGCACGTCGTCCCACGGCACGACGCCGGGGTTGTGCGGTGGCAGCGGCGCGTCCGGCGGGATGATGCCCAGCCCGATCTGCCGCCGGTGCCGGTCCGCGCGGACGACGTCCCAGCCGGCGTCGTAGCGGCCCCGGTACTTCGCCAGGTACTCCGGCGGGGCCTGGTGCGGGGCGTGCGCCGCGGCGTACGCCAGATAGAGGAAGAACGGCTTCTCCGGGGTGAACGACGTCTGGTCCCGGACGAACCCGATGGCCCGGTCGGTCAGGTCCTCGGTGAGGTGGTAACCCTCCTCCGGGGTGGCCGGCGGGTCCACCTGGTGGTTGTCGTGGACCAGCTCCGGATAGAAGTTGTCGGTCTCCGCCTCCAGGAAGCCGTAGTACCGCTCGAAGCCGCGCCCCAGCGGCCACTGGTCGTACGGCCCGGACGGCGTGGTGTGCTCCAGCGGCGCGACGTGCCACTTGCCGACCGCCATGGTGTTGAACCCGGCGTCGGCGAGCATCTCCGCGACGGTGGCGGCGGCGTGGGTGATCCGGCCCCGGCCGCTGGGGAAGCCGCTGTCGAAGTTGGACAGCATGCGCATGCCGACGCTGTGGTGGTTGCGGCCGGTGAGCACGCTGGCCCGGGTCGGCGAGCACAGCGGCGAGGTGTGGAAGTTGGTGTACCGCAGCCCGGACGCGGCCAGCCGGTCGATCGTCGGGGTGTCGATCTCGGCGCCGAAGCAGCCGAAGTCGGCGAACCCGACGTCGTCCAGCAGCACGTACACCACGTTCGGGGTGCCCGGGGCGGCCGACGGCGGCGCGCTCCAGTGCTCCGTCGAGTCGTGGTAGGTGCGTCCGATCGTGCCCTCGTACGAAGGGTCCGCCAGCGAACTGGTCACGGTACGCCTCAGCCGGCCGTCGTGCCGCCGTCGAGGACGAGCGTGTGGCCCGTGACCATCCGCGCCTCCTCGCTGGCGAGGAACACCACCGCGTCGGCGGAGTCCCGTGGCGTCGCCATGCGGCCCAGCGGGATCGACGCGCGGAAGTTCTCCCGGGCGCTGTCCGGCACGTCGCCCATGCCACCGAGGAACGCCGACAGCATCGGCGTCTCGGTCGCCGCCGGGGCGATCGCGTTGACCCGGATGCCGTGCGGCGCGAGTTCCAGCGCCAGCGCCTTCATCAGGCCGATGACGCCGTGCTTGGCGGCGGTGTACGGCGCGTACCGGGGGCGGGCGATGACGGCCTGCAGGGACGCGGTGAACACGATCGAGCCGCCGCCGGCCTCGATCAGCGCGGGCACGGCCGCCTGCGCGGTCCAGAACGCGCCCTTGAGGTTGACGTCGATCACGCGGTCCAGCGTCGCCTGGTCCACCTCGTCGACCGGTCCGGTGAACGGCGTACCGGCGTTGGCGTGCATGAGGTCGAGCCGCCCGAACCGCTCGACGGCGGTCTCGACGGCGGCGCGGCAGTCCTGCGCCCGGGTGACGTCGCAGGCCACGCCGACGACGGCGGACCCGAAGCCGGCGGCCGCCTCGGCGGCGCGGTCGCCGTCGAGGTCGGCGATGACGACGCGCGCGCCCTCCTCGACCAGCCGGCCGACGGTGGCCAGTCCGATGCCGCTGGCGCCTCCGGTGACGACGGCGACGCGGTCAACCAACCTCATGTGCTGCTCCTGTTGAATCGGTCCAGGAGGTCGCCGCTCAGGGTGGGCACCGCGGACAGCAGCCTCTGGGTGTAGGGGTGCTGGGGGTCGGAGTAGATCGATTCGGTGTCACCCGTCTCGACGATCCGGCCCTGGTTCATCACCGCGATCCGGTCGCAGAGGTACCGGACCACGGAGAGGTCGTGGGAGACCAGGATCAGGGTCAGCTTGAACTGCTCGGCCAGGTCGGTGAGCAGGTTGAGGATCTGCGCGCGCACCGACACGTCGAGCGCGCTGACCGGCTCGTCCCCGACGATGACCTTGGGCCCGGCCGCGAGGGCGCGGGCGATCGCGATGCGCTGCCGCTGACCGCCGGAGAACTGGTGCGGGTAGCGGGTCACCGCCTCCTCGGGCAGGCCGACGGAGTGCATCAGCTCGGCCACGCGGGCCCGGTGGTCGCCGGGCAGGCGCAGCGCGCGCATCGGCTCCGCGATGATGTCCGCGACGCGCATCCGCGGGTTCAGCGACGACATCGGGTCCTGGAGCACCATCTGCACGTCGCGCCGCAGGAACGCGAGCTTCCGCTCCGGTACGCCACTGATGCGCTGGCCGTTGTAGAACGCGGTGCCCGACGTCGGCTGGTCGAGGGCCATGAGGATGCGCGACAGCGTCGACTTGCCGGAGCCGCTCTCCCCCACGATGCCGAACGCCTCGCCCTCGTGGACCTGCACGCTCACGCCGTCGAGCGCGCGGATCGGCTGGCCCGGCGTACGCAGCGACCGCCGCGGGGCGCGGTACTCGCGCACCACGTCGACGGCTTCCAGCAACGGGGTGGTGGTCATGCGCTGGCCTTCCCGCTTCCTAGGGGCTGGTCGCTCTCGATCGGGTGGTGGCAGGCGGCCCGCTGGGTGCTGCCGGGCGGCGCCGTCAGCAGCGGCACGGTGCCGCAGACGTCGTCGGCGCGCGGGCAGCGGTTGCGGTACACGCAGCCGGTGGGGAACGACCCGAGCGACGGCACGCGGCCCGGGATCGTCGACAGCCGGCCGCTGCCGTCGGTGCTCTCCAGCACCGTCGACGCCCGCAGGCCCGCCGTGTACGGGTGCCGGGGCGAGTCGAAGACGGTCGTCACGTCGCCGTACTCGACGATCGAGCCGCCGTACATGACGAGCAGTTCCTCGCAGATGCTGGCGACCACCGGCAGGTCGTGCGTGATGAGCAGCAGCGACGCGCCCTCCTCGCGCACCAGCGTGTCCATCAGCCGCAGCATCTCCGCCTGCACCGTGACGTCCAGCGCGGTGGTGGGCTCGTCCGCGACCAGCACGGCCGGGTCGCACGCCAGCGCGATGGCCAGCACGACGCGCTGGCGCTGACCGCCGGAGAGCTGGTGCGGGTACTTGCGCGCGGTCCGGTCGGGCTCGGGCAGCTGGACCCGTTCGAGCAGTTCGACGGCGCGGGCGGAGGCCGCCGCGCGGCTCATCCCCTTGTGCAGCCGCAGCGACTCGGCGACCTGGTTGCCGACCCGCATCAGCGGGTTCAGCGCGGTCATCGGCTCCTGGAACACCATGGCGATGTCGTTGCCGCGGACCGCGCACATCTGCTTGTCGGACAGGTCGAGCAGGTTCCGCCCGTTGAGCAGCACCCGGCCGGACGCGGTCACACCGTGCGGCAGCAGGCCCATCAGCGCGAGCGCGGTCAGGGACTTGCCGCAGCCGGACTCGCCGATGAGCCCCATCCGCCGGCCCCGCCCGATCTCGAACGAGACGCCCTTGACGGCCTGGATGTCGTGGACCTTGACGACGAGGTCCTCCACCACGAGCCCGCTCACGCCGGTCACCGTCCTCTCAGCCGCGGGTCGAGGGCGTCGCGCAGCCCGTCGCCCATGAGGTTGAAACCGAGCACCGACAGGGCGATGGCCAGACCGGGCCAGACGGCCAGCATCGGCTGCACGACGAAGTAGTTCTGGGCCTCCTGGAGCATCCGGCCCCAGGTGGGGGTCGGCGGCGGGGTGCCGTACCCGAGGTAGGACAGCGCCGCCTCGGCGAGCACCGCGTGCGCGAACGACACCGACGCCTGCACGATCAGCAGGGCCGCGATGTTGGGCAGCACGTACCGGACCATGAGCACCACGCCCCGGCGGCCGTAGCTGCGCGCGGCCAGCACGAAGTCGCTCTGCAGCACCTGCATCGCGCCGGCCCGGGTGAGGCGGCCGAACACCGGGACGTTGGCGACGCCGATCGCGATCATGCCGGTGAGCGTGGAGGCGCCGAAGCCGGCGGCCAGGATGATCGCCAGCAGGATGGCCGGGAACGCGAACACGATGTCCAGCGCCCGCATCACCGGCTCGCTGAGCCAGCGGTGCCCGGTGGCGGCGAGCAGACCCAGCGGTACGCCGACGACGGCCGCGATCGCCACCGCGACGACGCCGACGAACAGTGTGGTCCGCGCGCCGACGAGGAGCTGGCTGACGATGTCCCGGCCGAAGTGGTCGGTGCCGAGCCAGTGGTCGCCGCCCGGGGAGAGCAGCGTCTGCGACGGGTCGACCCGGGTGGGGTCGTACGGCGTCCAGAGGAACGACACCAGCGCGGTGAGGACGACCAGGCCCACCAGGCCGGCGCCGATCACCAGCGTGAGGTTCCAGCGGCGGCGCGGCTTGACCGGGCCGGCCGCGACGACGTCGGCGGTGGCGTCCGGTGGGGCGTCGGCGACTGATGTCATGCCTTGCTCCTCAGCCTGGGGTCGACCGCGTGGTACACCACGTCGACGACGAAGTTGATCAGAAGCACCGCGGCGGTCAGCACCATCACCGTGCCCTGCACCTTCAGCAGGTCGCGGTTGCCCACGTCCTGCAGCAGCATCCGGCCGAGACCGGGCAGGCCGAAGACGTTCTCGATCACGACGGTGCCGATGAGCAGCGTCGCGAGTTGCAGACCGAGGACGGTGATGACCGGAATGGCCGCGTTGCGCAGCGCGTGCCGGGTCAGCGACTGCGAGCGGCTGAGCCCCTTGGCCCGCGCGGTCTGGATGAAGTCCTCCTGCATGACCTCGACCACCGCGGACCGGACGTAGCGCATCAGGATCGCGCCCTGGGCCACGCCGAGGACCAGCGCCGGCATCAGCAGGGCCTGGACAGCGCCGCCGAAGTCGTCCCATCCGGTGAACCCGCCGGCGGGCAGCCACTGCAGCTTCACCGCGAACACGGTGATGAGCAGGATGCCGAGCCAGAACGACGGAACGGCGATGCCGACCTGGCTCAGCGCGGACAGCGCCGTGCCGATCGCGGTCCGGCTCTTCACCGCGGCGAGGATGCCCAGCGGTACGGCGATGAGCAGCGCCAGCGTCATCCCGGCCAGGATCAGCGGCACCGTCACGCCGAGCTTGTCGCCGATCTCCGAGCCGACCGACACCCCGCTGAGCGGCGAGATGCCGAAGTCACCGCGGATCAGGCCGCCGGCCCAGTCGAGGTACCGCTCGGTGAACGGGCGGTTCGTCCCGAACTGCTCCCGCAGCGCCTCCAGCGCCTCCGGGGTGGCGTTCACGCCGAGCATCGCCTGCGCCTGGTCGCCCGGCAGCAGCGACAGCATCGTGAAGACGAGGATCGACGCGGCGAACAGGGATACCGCGAGGATGGCCAGCCGCCGGACGAAGTAGATCACCATGCCTGTGTGCTCCCACTCCGAATCATGGCCTGATCATCACCATCTTGGTCACGGTCAGCTCCTCCATGGCGAAGCGCGGTCCCTCCCGGCCGATGCCGGAGTCCTTGACGCCGCCGTACGGCATGTTGTCGGCGCGGAAGCCGGGCACCTCGTTGACAAGCACGCCACCGACGTCGAGGCGGCGCACCACGTCGAGGGCCACCGCCAGGTCGCGGGTGAAGACGGCGGCCTGGAGCCCGTAGCGGGACCGGTTGACCAGCTCGACTGCTGCGTCCATATCCGGCACCGACCGGACGCAGACCACCGGCCCGAAGATCTCCTCCGCCCAGCACTCGGCGTCCTCGGGGACGTCGACGAGCACCGTCGGCTGCAGCACCCGGCCCTGCGCCGTACCGCCGGACAGGCAGCGCGCCCCGGCGGCGACCGCGCGGTCCACCCACGAGTGGACCCGCTCGGTGGACGCCTCGTCCACCAGGGCGGACACGCGGGTGTCGGCGGACCGGGGATCACCTGTGGTGACGTTCGCCAGCAGCGGCCGGAGGCGGTCCAGCAGCGCCTCGCGGACCGGCTCCTCGACGATCACCCGCTGCACGCTGATGCACGCCTGGCCGGAGGCGTAGAACCCGCCGCGTACGACCGCTTCCGCAGCCCGGTCGAGGTCGGCGTCGCGGCCGACGACGAGCGCCGCGTTGGACCCGAGTTCCAGCAGCACCTTGCGCGGGGCCGCGGCGCGGGCGATCTGGTGGCCGACCTGCGCGGACCCGGTGAACGACACGGCGGCGACGCGCGGGTGGGTGGTCAGGAGCTTGCCGACCTCGACACCGCCGGTGACGAGCTGGACGCCGGCGGCCGGGCAGCCCGCCCGGCGGAACAGGTCGATCAGCACCAGCGTGGCCAGCGGCGTGTTCGGCGCCGGCTTGACGATCACCGGGCAGCCCGCCGCCACCGACGGCGCGACCTTGTGCGCGGCCAGCAGCAGCGGGTAGTTGAACCCGGTGATGCCGACGACGACGCCGACCGGTCGGCGTACCCAGAAGCCGAGCATGCCCTCGCCGGCCGGCTGCATGTCCAGTGCCACCGTCTCGCCGGTGAGGTGTCCGACCTCCTCGGCCGCCGTCTCCAGCGTGACGAGCGTGCGGGCGACCTCGACCCGGCAGTCGACAAGCGGCTTGCCGGTCTCCAGGACCAGCAGTTCGGCGAGGTCGTCGGCGCGGGCGCGGACCTCGGCGGCGACTGTCGTGAGGATGGCGCGCCGCCGGTGACCGGGCAGGCCGGCCATCTCCGCGGCGACCTCGTGCGCGGCGTCGACAGCCGCTTCCGCGTCGGCGGTGTCACCCCAGGGCGCCTGGGTCACGGTGCTGCCGTCGTACGGGAAACGGACCGGCGCGGTCTGCGCGGTGGTGGCCCAGCCCGCGCCGATCGGCAGGCCGGCGGGCAGCGCGGTCAGCAGCTCCTGCGCGGTCACGACGCCGCACCCGTCGCGGCGCCGGTGAGGAAGGCCAGCGCCGCCTCGGCGTAGACCCTGGTCTTGCGGACGATGTCGTCGACCTCGACGTACTCGTCGGGCTGGTGGGCGATCCACTTCGGGCCGGGGCCGTACACCACGTTCGGGATGCCGCTGTCGCGCCACAGGATGGTGCCGTCGGTCGCGCCGGGCACACCGCCGAAGACCGGCGCCGTACCGGTGACGGCGCTGTGCGCCTGCGCCACCGCCAGGGAGATCGGGTGGTCCTCCGGGGTGACCGCGCACGGCCGGTCGTCGACGACCTCGACGGCGAAGCTGACGCCGTGCCGGGCGCCGATTTCGTCGGCGTCGGAGCGCACGCGCGCGGCGAGCGCGGCGTGGTCGACGCCGGGGACGGTCCGGCAGTCCACGCCGAGCACGGCGCGGCCGGGGATGACGTTGAGCTGGTCGGCGGAGCCGGCGTCCAGGACCGTGGGGGTCAGGAACGTCAGGCCGAGGTGCTCGTGCTCCCCCGGGTCGGCCTGCAGCTCCTTCTGGTACCGGCCGAGCGCGGCCACCAGTTCCGCCACCGCCGGAACGGGGTTGCGGCCGTGCTGCGGCATCGCGCCGTGCGCCATCTTGCCGGTGCAGGTGACCAGCAGGCGGACCGCGCCCTTGGCGACCGCGCAGATCTCCTCCGCCTCCGGCTCGCAGATGATCGCGGCGTCCACCTCGCGGGCCAGCGCGGTGGTGGTGAAGTGCTTCGCGCCGAGCATCTGGCCCTCCTCGTCCACCAGGGCCGCCACCACGATCCGGCCCGGGAACGGTCCGGCCAGCTCGACGGCCCGGGCCGCGTGGATCATCGCGGCGACGCCGGCCTTCATGTCGGCGGAGCCGCGACCGTACAGCCGCCCGTCGACGATGTCGCCGCCGAACGGGTCGACCGTCCACTCCTCGGGAGAACCCTCGGTGACGACGTCGGTGTGCCCCTCGAACATCAGCGTCGGACCGGGCAGGCCGCCCTCCACCACCGCCACCACGTTGGGCCGCCCGGGAACGACCTCGGTGACCTCCGGCCGCCAGCCGAAGCCCCGCATGACCTGCGCGACGAGCTCCGCCACTGGCTGCTCGCTCCGCCCCTGCGCGGCGTCCCAGGTCGAGGGGATGCGGACCAGGTCCTGGGTGAGCGACACGACGGCTTGCTCGTCCACGAGATGGCCGGCGCGGAGGGAGGCATGGGTGTCCGACGTCATGGCGTCGGAGGTTACGAACTCCGACCCCGGAGGGGAACGTCCAGTTTCCGGGTCGGTGGGGGTACCAGCCGTGGCCGGACCTGGTCTTCTACGGCCGCGGCGACCCGCCGGACCCCCTCGTCG
Source organism: Micromonospora sp. HB375 (assembly GCF_017872985.1). NCBI lineage: Bacteria > Bacillati > Actinomycetota > Actinomycetes > Micromonosporales > Micromonosporaceae > Micromonospora > Micromonospora sp. HB375. The sequence continues at coordinate 5,799,779 of NZ_JAGGJO010000001.1, forward strand.
ATCCGGTCCAGCGGCATCACCTGGTACCCCAGCCGCAAGTGGTGACGCGGGGTGGGGCGGGTGGTCCAGTACGGCTCGCCCGGGTCGAGCAGGACACCCTGGCGGCGCAGGTCGACGGCGAGCTGCCCGGCGTCCAGACCGGGCGGGCCGGTGATCCACCGGGCCAGGCCGCCGCGCGGCACCGGCTGCGGCCCCCAGCGCACGTGGCGCTCGATCGCGCGCGTCATCTCCTCGTACAGCCCCTGGTAGTGGGCGCGGATACGCCGCACGTGGCGGGCGAGGTCCCGGCTGGCGATCATCCGGGCCAGGGCGCGCTGCATCGGTCCGGGCGGGTGGCGCAGCACGTAGCGGGAGCGGGCCCGCATCGCCTCCACCAGCGCCGGGGACGCCACCACGTAACCGAGCCGCAGGCCCGGCGCCAGCAGCTTGCTGAAGCTGCCGAGGTAGACCACGCGGTCCTCGTCGTCCAGCGCCCGCACCGCGACCGCCGGGATGCCCCGGAACGTCATCTCCGGGTCGTAGTCGTCCTCGATCACCACCGCGTCCGCCGCGCCGGCCCGGCGCAGCAGCTCCTCACGCCGGGACGCCGACATCGTCGCGCCGGTCGGGTACTGGTGGCTCGGCGTGACGTACACCAGCTCCGCGCCGTGCAGGTCGGCCGGCAGGTCCTCCACGACGAGGCCGTCCTCGTCCACCCGGCCGGGCACCACGTCGGCGCCCGCCATCTGCATGATCGTCCGCGCGTCGGGGTAGCCCGGGTCCTCCACCAGCACGACGCTGCCCGGCCGGACCAGGACGCTCGCCAGCAGGTGCAGCGCGTGCGTCGAGCCCAGCGTGATCATCACCTGGTTCGGCTCGGCCGAGATGCCACGCGACGGCAGCACGTGCTCACAGAGCTGGCGGACGAGCTGCGGGTCGTCGGCCTGGCCGGCGTCCCCGATCACCCGGGACAGCCCGTCCTGCCGTACCGCCTCGCGCTGCGCCCGCTCCCACGCGCCGGTGGGGAACATGCCGGGATCCGGCTGGCCGACGACGAAGGGGAACGGCGCCCGCGACCACGCCGGGTCCCGGTGTACGGGGGTGGGCGGCGGCTCGGGCAGCCGTGCCTCCCAGTCGATGGGCCGTGTCGCGGAGCGGGAGGTCCGGCGCGCGGCCCGCATCCGGACCACCGCCTCGGAGGAGACGTAGAGGCCGCGCCGGGGAATCGTCGCGATCAGGCCCTGCTCCATGAGCCGGTCGTACGCGGTCAGCACCGTGTTCCGGGAGACGCCCAGCGCCTCGGCCAGACGGCGGGTGCTGGGCAGCGGGCCGTCGTCGTACTGCCCCGCGAGGATCGCGTCCTCGAGCCCCGTGATGATCTGCTCGTAGAGCGGAACCGTGCTCTGCGGGTTGACCGGCAGCAGAAAATCCGCCATCTCGACCTCCCCACCTCTCGCGGGGATCTCGCCTCGTCCCGTCGTCGCACTCCTGCGCACACCATCCGCATCCCGCTGGTACCAGCCTAGCCGGAGACCTGGACCTGTTGCGGAGGGCCCGATCCCGCCACTCTTGGCCGACGATGGCAGGTGAGGGTCTCCTGCACGCGGACAGAGGTGGACTAATGAGCGCCCAGCGAATCGCGCTGGTGCCCGGCGACGGCATCGGACCGGAGGTCACCGCGCAGGCGGTCAAGGCGTGCGACGCCGCCGCCCAGCGGTTCGGGCTGGACCTGGTCTGGGAAGACTACGAACTCGGCGCGGACTACTGGCGGATCACCGGCCAGGTCGTGCCGCCGGACGTGGAGCGGGAACTGGCCAAGGCGGACGCCATTCTCTTCGGCGCCGTCGGCGACCCCTCGGTGCCACCCGGGGTGCTGGAACGCGGCCTGGTCATCCATCTGCGGACCGCTTTCGACCAGTACGTCAACCTGCGGCCGGTCAAGCTGCTACCAGGTGTGCCCTCGCCCATCGGCGGGCTGCGTCCGGAGCAGTGCGACCTGGTGATCCTGCGGGAGAACACCGAGGGCGCCTACGTCGGTGCCGGCGGTTTCATCCACCGGGGCGGGCCGGACGAGATCGCCACCCAGGAGTCGGTCAACACGCGCAAGGGGGTCGAACGCCTCATCCGGCACGGTTTCCGGCTGGCCCTGACCCGCCGCAAGCACGTGACCCTGGTGCACAAGGCGAACATCCTCACGTACGCCGGCGACCTGTGGCAGCGGACCTTCGAGGAGGTCGCGGCGGAGTACCCGGAGATCTCGGTGGAGTACGTGCACGTCGACGCGATGTGCCTCTACCTGGTCACCCAGCCGGAGCGGTTCGACGTCGTGGTCACCGACAACCTGTTCGGCGACATCATCACCGACCTCGGCGCGGCCGTGCAGGGCGGTCTCGGCCTGGCCGCGAGCGGCAACCTCAACCCGACCGGGTCGGCGCCGAGCATGTTCGAGCCGGTGCACGGCTCCGCGCCCGACATCGCGGGCCGGGGCTGGGCCAACCCCGCCGGGTCGATCCTCAGCGCCGCGCTGATGCTGGAGCACCTGGGCCACCCGGAGGCGGCCCGCAGCCTGGAGGACGGGGTGAAGGCGGTGCTGCCGCGCCTGGGCGCGATGCGCGGGCCGGAGATGGGCATGTCGACGGAGGACTTCGGGGACGCCGTCGCCGCCGCCATCAGCGAGGACGCGTACCAGGCGGACGCCCTGCCGGCGTAGCGCGGATGTGAGCACCGAATCGGCTGAACCGGACGACGGCGGAGGAAGCCCTCCGCCGTCGCCGTGTTGCGCGCCGAAACGCCCGCCCGCCGCCGCCGGATCGACGGCCGGCCCCAGTGCCGTCCGCGCCGGCCCCGCCGGTACGGACGACCTGATCGCGCTGCCCGGCGGCACCTTCCTCATGGGCACCGACGATCCGGAGGGCTTCCCGGAGGACCTGGAAGGGCCGGTCCGCCCGGTCACCGTGGCCCCGTTCGAGATCGCCGCGACACCGGTGACGAACCGGCAGTTCGCCCGCTTCGTCGAGGCCACCGGCTACCGCACCGACGCGGAACGGTACGGCTGGTCCTTCGTCTTCCACCTGCTGCTCGCCCCGTCCGCGCGCCCGTGGGTGCTCGACGCCACGGTGCCGGGCGCGCCCTGGTGGCTGGCGGTCGAGGGGGCGCGCTGGGCGGCCCCGGACGGGCCCGGCTCGGGCCTGTCCGGACGCGAGCGGCATCCGGTCGTCCACGTCTCCCACCGGGACGCCGAGGCGTACTGCGAGTGGTCGGGGACGCGGCTGGCGGCCGAGGCCGAGTGGGAGTACGCGGCACGCGGCGGGCTGTCCCAGGCCCGCTACGCCTGGGGCGACGAGCTGACCCCGGGCGGGCGGCACCTGTGCAACATCTGGCAGGGCGCCTTTCCCGCTGTCAACACGGCGGACGACGGGTTCGTGGGCACCTCTCCGGTGACCGCGTTTCCGCCGAACGGCTACGGCCTGTACGACGTCGCGGGCAACGTTTGGGAACTCACGGCCGAACCCTGGCGCGACCGCCGAGGACACGTCTCACCAGGTGAGAGCGTCATCAGGGGTGGTTCGTACCTCTGCCACGACTCTTATTGCAACCGTTACCGCGTGGCCGCACGGAGTCGGACCACCGTTGACTCCTCAAGTGGCAACACCGGATTCCGGGTGGCCCGGTAGTCAGACGCCGATTGGTACCTGCCGACCCCGCTGAACTGGCCCTTTTGCATCGGGTACCACACTCCTAGTGTCCCGCCTCACAGGCTACGAGCGCCCTTGGCGTTCTTCGCGATGGGACACACGAATGAATCGGCTGAAGATAACGCTGCCCGCCGTGCTGCTCGCCACGGCGCTGGCTCTGACCGCGTGCAGTAGCGATGGTGACTCCGAGACCACCACCGGCGGTGGCGGTTCCGGCAACGGTACGGTCACCCTCGGTGCCTACCTCGAGCCGGTAAGCCTCGACCTGACCGCCGAGGCCGGCGCCGCGATCCCGCAGGTCCTGCTCTACAACGTGTACGAGGGCCTGGTGCGCCAGAACGCGGACACCGGTGAGGTGGAGCCGCTGCTGGCCAGCGAATGGAAGATGTCCGACGACGGCACCAAGTACACGTTCAAGCTCCGCGACGGCGTGACCTTCCACGACGGCCAGAAGCTCACCGCGCAGGACGTGGTGTGGAGCTTCAAGCGGGTGACCGCGGAGGGCTCGACGAACCCGTTCAAGTCCCAGATGACGGTCGTGAAGACCGTCGAGGCGCCGGATGCGTCCACGGTGGAAGTGACGCTGTCGCGGCCGAGCCAGAGCTGGCTGTTCGACGTCGCCGGCCGCGTCGGCGTGGTGCTCAAGGAGAACGCCACCGACCTGGGGACCAAGCCGAACGGCACCGGCCCGTTCAAGTTCGACAAGTGGAACCGCGGCGACAGCATCACCCTGGTGCGCAACGACGGCTACTGGGGTGAGAAGGCGAAGGTCGCCACCGCCGTCTTCCGCTACATCACCGACGCGAACGCGCTGAACAACGCGATGCTCTCCGGCCAGCTCGACATCGTGGCGAACATCCAGGCGCCGCAGCTGCTCGAGGTGTTCAAGGGCAACAAGCAGTTCCAGGTGATCGAGGGCAAGACGACCGGTGAGGTCGTCCTGTCGATGAACAACAGCAAGGGCCCGCTGGCCGACGCCCGGGTGCGCCAGGCGATCCGCCACGCGATCGACCACGACGCGCTGATCAAGACCGTGTGGTCCGGCTACGGCACGAAGATCGGCAGCATGGTGCCGCCGAGCGACCCGTGGTACGAGGACCGCACCGGCGACTTCCCGCACGACCCCGCCAAGGCCAAGCAGCTGCTCGCCGACGCCGGTCACGCGAACGGGCTCACCCTGACCATGGACGTCCCGCCGCCCGGCTACGCCCGCGCCTCCGCGCAGTTCGTCGCCTCGCAGCTCGCCGAGGTCGGCATCAAGGTGACCCAGAACAACGTCGAGATGCCGCAGTGGCTGGACAAGGTGCTCGGCAAGGCCAACTACGACATGTCGATCATCGCCCACGTCGAGCCCCGTGACCTGGTCCGCTACGGGCAGCCGGAGTACTACTACCGGTACAAGAACCCGGCCGTCACGCAGCTCATGAACGAGGCCGACACGGCCCTGGACGCGGCCACCCGGGACAAGAAGTTCGCCGAGGCCGCGAAGGTCATCTCGCAGGAGGCGGCCAGCGACTGGCTGTTCCTGCTGCCGAACCTGGCGGTGATCCGCGACGGCGTCGAGGGCTACCCGAAGGACGCGGTGACCCAGTCGTTCGACGTCACCAAGGTCTCCAAGAAGTAACCAGCACCACGACGTAGAAGGACCTGGTGGGCTCCGCCCACCAGGTCCTTCTACGTGTGCCTGCACCCGCGAGGAGGTCGAGGTGATGGTGCAGGCGTGCCTCGGGGCGCCCCGACACCGGCCGGCCCGGCAGCGGCTCGGGCCGGCCGACGGCCTCTAGGGCAACGCCCGGGGCACCGGCATCGCCGAGCCGGGTTCGCGTTGCCCGGACGCGGGACGTCGACGATCGTCGCCGAGCCGGGGCTGAACTGCGTACGCCCGGCCCTGGAGTCCGGCGACAGCGCTGCGCAGCAACCCGCCGAGGCGGCACGCTCCCCACGCCTGGCCGGCTGCGTCCGGCGCGCCCAGCATCTGCCCTGCTTCGAGGTGCGCGGGCCGTGACGGCCCACTCCGCCGATCTTGGAGTTGTGGCGCCCAGGATGCCCGAGTGGCGACTTTTGTGAGCCACCACAAGTCCAAGATCGGCAAGGCGCACGCCGGGCGCACGCCGGGCGCGCCGCGCGGGGCGGGTGGCTGAGGAACGCAGCGAGGCGGGTCCCGTCCGGGGTGGACGGAACCCGCCTCGATCGTTCACACGCGCCTAGCTACCGGCGCGAGGGTGAGACGGCGTGCGTGTCAGGCGAGCTGGTCGGAAGCCTGCCCCCGGCGGCGACCCCGCAGGTGCATGCCCAGCAGGCCGACGCCCAGGATGCCGGCGGCCAGCAGGCCCGTGGTCACGCCCGTGGAGAGCGTGGGACCGCCGGTGTTGTCGGAGGCGAGGACCATGCCGTTCTGCGACTCCTGCTGCGTGGTGTTGCCCGCCGGAGCGGCCTTCGGCTTGGGCTTGGGCTTGCCGTTGTCGGCACCGGCCGGCGCGGGGACCGGGGTCTGCGCCAGCGCCTGCGTGGCCTGGGCGAAGGTCTCCGGGGTCACGTCCGGGGCGTTGCCCTGCGTACGCCACTGCTTGAGCTGCTTCATGCCCTTGCAGGCCGAGGGGTAGCGGTCGCAGTAGCTGGTGGTGTTGCCGATGCTCTCGGCCGAGAGAACGGCCTTGGCGATGGCACGGGCCAGCGTGCTGGCGCCGGCGTTGAAGATGGCGTTCAGCTGACGGGTGTCGGCCGGGTCGTTGATCTGCAGCGCCTCGCCCTTGCCGGTGGAGACGGCGAAGACGGTGTCACCGTCGCCCAGGGTGTGGATCGGGCTGATCGCGCGGGCCATGCCGTCGTGCGCGTTGCCGGACATCCGCTGGGCAGCGGCCTTCTCCAGCGGCGCGTTGGTGGCGACCACGGCGATCGTGGTGTTCGCCGGCTGCTGCGCGGCGGTGCTCGGCGGGTTGCACTCCTGCTTCTTCGGAGCCTTGTAGCCGGCGAACTCGTTGCCGATGCCGAACTTGACGCCGTACAGGGTGCAGTCGGCCGGGTCGACCGGGGAGCCGGCCGGGTTGACGATCACCATCGCGCCGACGTAGATGCCGTCGCCGAGGTGGACGCTGGCGGTGCCGACGCCGCCGCGCAGGCCGCCGCCGCGGGCGCCGGTGCCGCCGCCGACGCCGCCCTGACGGACCGGACCGTCCGAAGTGGCCTGCGCCGCGAGGTAGCCCCACTCGGCGGAGGTGCGCGCCTTCGGGTCACCGCCGCGGCCGAGGTCGAAGATGTCCGCGGCCGGGACGATCGGGGCCACGCCGCCGGCGCCGACGCGTACGCCCTCGCCGCGGTCCTCCAGCCAGCGGATGATGCCGTTGGTGGCGGACAGCCCGTACATGCTGCTACCGCCGAGCTGGATCGCGTTGACGCCCGGGTTCGAGTTGAGCGGACTGAGCAGGTCGGTCTCCTTGGTGGCGGGAGCGCCGCCACGCTGGTCCACACTGGCCACAGACATCTGCGGCATGTACACGACGGAGGTGCCGGTCAGGTACGGGGCGGTGTCGGACTGAACCTGGCCGACCTGGATTCCGGGAACGTCGGTGATGGCGTTGTGGGCGCCCGGGGCGCCGGCGGCGGGGTTGGCCGACGCGGGCGACCCGACGAGCACGAGTCCCGGACAGACCAGGGCTGCCGCGGCGATCGCGGCGAATCTGGACGACTTCATGCAGCTTCTCCCATGTGAAGCGGTGCGACCTCCGCCCCAATCCGGGGCGGTCGATGCATTGGGCAACTGGTGGTCCCCCGTGGTACACGACGAGATGTGGGGGAGGCTACTGGTCAGACCAGTTGAAGGGAAGAGCCTGCTCAGCTGATGGCCGACTCTCATAATCCGAGGTCAGGCCACATCAGGCGGATTCAGAGCAATACGTCCACCATCGAGCGGCGCGCCTCCGGCACGTACTCGGCGTAGTAGCGGTGCAGTTCCTCGCGGGTCAGCCGGGTGACCTCGTCGGCCTCACCGGCGCGCATCGCGTCGAGAACGCGGCGGTGGTGGGCCAGGGTGCGCTCCATCAGGGCCTCGCGGTCCGGCGCCTCGGCGAGCTTGGTGGAGATCAGGTCCAGCACCATGCTCCGGACCGCGTCGAGGCAGAGCACGAGCAACTCGTTGCCGGACAGCCGGGCGACGTGCTCGTGGAAGCGCACGTCGGCCGCGCTGAACGCCTCGTAGCCGTCGGCCACCGCGTCCCGCATGCCCGCCAGCGCCTGCTCCAGTTCGTCCAGCTCGGACGGTGACGCCATCCGGGCGGCGACGGAACCGGCCGCCGACTCGATGATCATCCGGAACTGGAGCAACTCCGCCACGCCGAGCCGCCGGCTGTCCACGACCCGGGCGAACAGCTTGCGCATCGCCGAGGCGGTCGAGGCGATCACCTGCGGCCCGAGCGGGTCACCGGGACGCGAACGGATCAGGCCGCTGCTCTCCAGCACGCGCAGCGCCTCACGCACAGTGGACCGGCTGACGTCGAACTGCGTCGTCAGTTCGCGCTCGCTCGGCAGCCGGTCCCCCGGCCGCAGATCCCCGGCGGCGATCCGCTCCTCGACCTGCCGGACGATCCCCTCGTACGCCCTCACGGTTCGCACTGGAGCGAACGAGACACCCTTCGGCATGGCGAACCTCCCGACGCACGGCGGCCTCGCGCCGCTGGGAACAACGGTACGGTGCATCGACCCGTGCGGCGGTCAGCCCCCGCCCGTCACGACGAGTGCGCAGGCCGGGCGGCGGGTCACCGGAGCGGCCGGCGGGCGCACCGGCCGTCGTGGTCGGCCCGCAGCAGGCAGCGCCGGCCGTCGCCCATCCGCAGATCACAGAAGACCCGATGGCGTACGCCCTGCTCGTCCTCGGCCGAGACGGTGGTCTCGCCCGGGTCGGCCTGGGCGAGCACGCCCGACCAGCGGGCCACGACCCGGGCCAGGCGTACGGCGCCGGCCAGGTCACCGGCGACGACCGGCAGGTGGATGACGAACCGCTCGCGGGGACTCATCGACGGTACGCCCCCGCGTTCATCCGCATCTGCGCCTGCTCGGACTGCCAGCGCCGCAGCGCGTCCCGGACCCGCGCGGTCTCCTCCCGGCTGACGCCGAGCGCCCGGTAGACGTCGGCCAGGTCGAGCGCCACCCGGTCGAGGAACTCGTGCACCTCGGCCGGGTCGAGCCCGCGCCGGCCCAGCCGCGTCGTCCGGAACCGCCGTTCCCGCACCTGCCAGGGGCGCAACGGCGTGTAGTTGGCCGCCCGGTAGCAGCCCGGCTGGGTGGTGCCGCGACCGGCTCGCGCGCGCCGACCGGGCCACCGGATGTTCCACCGCACCAACGCCTGCCTCTCGTGGTCGAAGGACTGGAAGGGCGGGACCACCCGCCCGCCGCGCGCGGGCGGACCCGCCCGCCCCGCCACCGCAGCGTCACTTCGCGGTACGGCACCGGGGCAGTCGAGATTGAGCGCACTCGAAGGAGTCATGTCCGCCGGTTACCGCGCGAACACGCTCCGACCATAGCAAGAATCCAACATGGCTACAATCCATCATTGCCATAAAGCCTTGATGGATCAGATCTATCGGGGCACAAGGCTTACGTCATGACCATCGATCCGCGCTCGCACACGCCGGTCTACGTCCAGCTCGCCGACCTGATCCGGGAGCAGATCGAATCGGGCGCGCTGCCGCCCGGGGCGAGCGTCGGCAGCGAGTCGCGGCTCAGCCAGGAACACCAGATCGGCCGCGACGCGGTCCGGATGGCGATTTCGCTGCTGCGGTCGGAAGGGCTCGTCACCACCAGCCGTCCGCTCGGCACGCGGGTCCGGGAGACGCCGCAGCGCAGGCAGGTGGAGCTGGCCGCGGGCGCGAGAGTCGTCGCGCGGATGCCTACCGGTGCCGAGCGCCGGAACATGCTGCTGGACGAGGGCGTACCGGTGCTCGAGATCCACGGCCCGGAGGGCGACGTGGAGTTGCTGCCGGGCGACGAGGTGGAGCTGACCCGCCCGGCACACGACTGAGCCGGGCGGCGCTCGTCAGACGGTGGGCGTACCCATCGCCACGTCGTCGACCCGGATGTTGATCTCGGCGGCGCGCAGTCCGTACGCCTCGATCGCGGACGCCACAGCGGCCCGCACCTCGTTCGTCACCTGCGGCACCGGGTGGCCGGCATCGATCACGAGGACGAGGTTGACCACTGCCGACCCGTCGGTGACGTGCGCCGAGCAGCCGCGCCGCGCGTCCCCGACCTGGTCCAGCCCGACCCGGTCCAGCACGGCGTTGAAGAAGCGGGCGATGTCGCCGCCCAGCTCGGCCACCCCGGGCACCGACTTCGCGGCGGCCACCGCGATCTTCTCGACCACCTCGTCCGACACCGAAGTGCTCCCGCCCGCGACCACGCCAGGTGTCACCGGCAGTTCCTGAGTAGCGTCGTGCTCCACGCGCCCCACCCTCCCTCGTCCGGGGGAGCGTACATCGACCGTCGATCATGGAGTTGCGGCCCCGACAGAAGCCGCGAAGCAGGCGCCCCCGGGGCCGCAACTGCAAGATCGCGGGGTTGTGGGGGTGGCGTGGGCCCGAGGTTCGGCGAGCGCCTCCCGTCACGCGGGATCGGCGTTCCGCCAGGTGGGAGCGGTGGAGATCTTGGTACGAAAGGGCCCCTATGGGGGCCGATTCGTACCAAGATCTCGGCGGGAGCGGGGGCGGGTCAGGAGCCTAGCTGGGCCAGCAGCTCGTCGGCCGCCGCGTACGGGTCGATGGCGCCCTCGGCCACCTTGGCGGCGAGCGTCGGGAGCTGCGTACCGTCGCGCAGCGAGCCGATCCGCGCGCGCAGGACGCCCAGCGCGATCGCCTCGATCTCGGCGGCGGCCCGCGTCTCCCGGCGGCGGCGCAGCTCGCCGTGGCGCTCCAGCCAGTCGCGGTGCTTGTCGATCGCGGCGGCGATGTCGTCGATGCCCTCGGCGCGGGCGGCGATCGAGCGCACCACCTGCGGCCGCCACTCCCCCGGCCCGCGCTCGCCGAGCGCGATCATGCCCTGGATGTCGCGGACCGTGGCGTCGGCGCCGTCCCGGTCGGCCTTGTTGACCACGAAGACGTCGGCGATCTCCAGGATGCCGGCCTTCACCGCCTGGATCGCGTCACCCATGCCCGGCGCGAGCAGCACCAGCGTGGTGTCGGCGAGCGAGGCCACCTCCACCTCGGCCTGCCCGACGCCGACGGTCTCGACCAGCACCACGTCGCAGCCCGCGCCCTCCAGCACCCGCACCGCCTGCGGCGTGGCCGCGGAGAGCCCGCCCAGGTGGCCCCGGCTGGACATCGAGCGGATGTAGACGCCCGGGTCGGTCGCGTGGTCCTGCATCCGGACCCGGTCGCCGAGGATGGCGCCGCCGGTGAACGGGCTGGACGGGTCGATCGCCAGCACGCCGACCCGGTGACCGCGCGCCCGCAACGCCCGGACCAGCTCGTTCGTGGTGGTCGACTTGCCCACCCCGGGCGAGCCGGTCAGGCCGACGACCTGGGCCTGCCCGGCGTACGGCGCGAGCGCCGCCGCGACCTGCGGCAGCACCTCGTCGCCGGACTCGACCAGGGTGATCAGCCGGGCCACCGCGCGGGGGTCGCCCGCGCGGGCCCGCTCGACAAGCATGGGTACGTCCCGGCTGCGGCGCACCGGGCCGGTGGCCGCCGCCGGGGCGTTCTGTACGTCACTCACAGGTATCAGCTATCAGCTCTCGTCACCGGTCGGCACGTGGATGATCAGCGCGTCGCCCTGCCCGCCACCGCCGCAGAGCGCCGCCGCGCCGGTGCCGCCGCCCCGGCGCTTCAGCTCCATCGCCAGCGTGAGCACGAGCCGGGCGCCGGACATGCCGATCGGGTGGCCGAGCGCAATCGCGCCGCCGTTGACGTTCACCTTGTCGGCATCGACGCCGAGGTCACGGGCGGACTGGATACCGACCGCCGCGAACGCCTCGTTGATCTCGATGAGGTCGAGGTCGTCGATGCTCAGGCCGCCCTTCTTCAGGGCGTGGTTGATCGCGTTGGACGGCTGCGAGTGCAGGGAGTTGTCCGGGCCGGCCACGTTGCCGTGGGCGCCGATCTCGGCCAGCCAGGTGAGCCCCAGCTCCTTGGCCTTGGCCTTGCTCATCACCACGACCGCGGCGGCGCCGTCGGAGATCGGCGAGGAGCTGCCGGCGGTGATGGTCCCGTCCTTGGTGAAGGCGGGGCGCAGCTTCCCGAGCGACTCGGCGGTGGTGTCCGGCCGGATGCCCTCGTCCTCGCTGATCACCAGCGGCTCGCCCTTGCGCTGCGGGATGACCACCGGGGTGATCTCGTCGGCGAAGTGGCCGTTCTTCTGCGCGGCGGCGGCGCGCTGGTGGCTGGCCGCGGCGAACGCGTCCTGCTCCTCGCGCGTGATGCCGTGCTTCGCGCCGTGCCGCTCGGTGGACTCGCCCATCGAGCAGCAGTCCCAGGCGTCGGTGAGTCCGTCCAGCGCCATGTGGTCCTTGACCGCCACGTCGCCGTACTTGTAGCCCGAGCGCTGGCCGAGCAGCAGGTGCGGGGCGTTGGTCATCGACTCCATGCCGCCGGCCACCACGACGTCGAACTCGCCGGCCCGGATGAGCTGGTCGGCCAGCGCGATCGCGTCCAGCCCGGAGAGGCAGACCTTGTTGATGGTCAGCGCCGGGGTGGACATCGGGATGCCGGCCTCGACGGCGGCCTGCCGGGCCGGGATCTGCCCGGCGCCGGCCTGGAGCACCTGCCCCATGATCACGTACTGGACCTGGTCGGGCGCGACGCCGGCGCGCTCCAGCGCCGCCTTGATCGCGATGCCACCGAGCCTGGTCGCGGGGAGGTCCTTGAGGTTGCCCAGCAGGCGCCCCATCGGGGTCCGCGCGCCGCTGACGATCACCGAAGCCATTGCCTGCCTCCGAGGGGGTGCCGACCTGTACGCCTTAACGATTGTTCGGTCAGACTAGCGTCATGGCTGAGAACTCCCCCGTCGAGCCCGCTGCCGAGTTTGTCACAGACATCGGGCTGCGCCGCATCGACCACGTCGGGATCGCCGTCGGCGACCTGGACGCCGCGATCGACTTCTACCAGCGCACCTTCGGCATGCGCTGCATGCACACCGAGACGAACGAGGAGCAGGGCGTACGCGAAGCGATGCTGGCGGTCGGGCCGGACGCGTCCGGCGGCATGGTGCAGCTGCTCGCGCCGCTGTCCCCGGACACCACGATCGGCAAGTTCCTGGACAAGCGCGGTCCGGGCATCCAGCAGGTGGCGTACACGGTGGCGGACATCGACGTGGCCTGCGCGGCGCTGCGCGAGCGTGGCGTGCGGCTGCTCTACGACGCTCCGCGGCGCGGCACGTCGAACTCCCGGGTCAACTTCGTGCACCCGAAGGACGCCGGGGGCGTGCTGATCGAGCTGGTCCAGCCCGCCTGATGCGCAAGGAAGGGCCCCTTCTTAACAGACGTCTGTTAAGAAGGGGCCCTTCCTAACAAGTGGGAACGCGCGCGGCAGTGCGCGCTTGCACGTTCCCACGTACACCTCCACGCATCGGTCGATGCAGTTTTTCACAGAGGGGTTCCTGCTTTAGCTACCGTTAAGTAACGTCCGCCCGAACAGCAGCGGCGACCGGTGCCGAATGTGTCGATTGCCGACATGGCGGTCCCGTCGCATCGGCGCCGACGATGGCAGCACCCCTGCCCGCGGTGTGCGGGTGCGGACAAACGGGAGGTCACCGTGCAGGACATCCTCGAAGCGATCATGGCGGCGGAGGGTTCGTCGCAGCCGGAGCGGGAGCTCGCCGGGCTCGCCGGCCTGCCCGTGCCGGAGAGCTACCGGGGCGTGGTGGTGCGCGCCGAGGACACCCGCATGTTCGAGGGCATGGCCACCCGCGACAAGGACCCGCGCAAGGCGCTGCACGTGCAGGAGGTGCCCACCCCCGAGCTGGGCCCGGGTGAGGCGCTCGTCGCGGTGATGGCCAGCGCGATCAACTACAACACGGTGTGGACGAGCATCTTCGAGCCGCTGCCCACGTTCAAGTTCCTCCAGCGCTACGGCCGGCTCTCCGAGCTGACCCGCCGCCACGACCTGCCGTACCACGTGGTCGGCTCGGACGCCGCCGGCGTCGTGCTGCGCACCGGGCCGGGCGTGACCAAGTGGAAGGCCGGCGACGAGGTGGTCGCGCACTGCCTGTCGGTCGAGCTGGAGGACTCCGCCGGTCACGACGACACGATGCTCGACCCGCAGCAGCGGATCTGGGGCTTCGAGACCAACTTCGGCGGCCTGGCCGAGCTGGCGATCGTCAAGGCCAACCAGCTGATGCCGAAGCCGCGCCACCTGAGCTGGGAGGAGGCGGCCAGCCCGGGGCTGGTCAACTCCACCGCGTACCGGCAGCTCGTCTCGCACCACGGCGCGAACATGAAGCAGGGCGACGTGGTGCTGATCTGGGGCGCGTCCGGCGGCCTCGGCGGGTACGCCACCCAGATGGCGCTCAACGGCGGCGCGATCCCGGTCTGCGTGGTCTCCTCGCCGGAGAAGGCCGAGCTGTGCCGCAAGATGGGCGCCGAGCTGGTCATCGACCGTACCGCCGAGGGGTTCAAGTTCTGGTCCGACGAGCAGACCCAGGACCAGGACGAGTGGCGCCGCTTCGGTGAGCGCATCCGCGAGCTGACCGGCGGCGAGGACCCGGACATCGTCTTCGAGCACCCGGGCCGGGAGACGTTCGGCGCCAGCGTCTACGTCGCCAAGAAGGGCGGCACGATCGTCACCTGCGCCTCCACCAGCGGCTACATGCACCAGTACGACAACCGCTACCTGTGGATGCACCTCAAGCGGATCGTCGGCAGCCACTTCGCCAACTACCACGAGGCGTGGCAGGCAAACCGGCTGGTCGCGCTCGGCAAGGTGCACCCGACCGTGTCGAAGACGTACGCGCTGGAGCAGACCGGCCAGGCCGCGTACGAGGTGCACCGCAACGCGCACCAGGGCAAGGTCGGCGTGCGGTGCCTCGCCCCCGCCGACGGACTGGGCGTCCGGGACACCGAGATGCGCGCGCGGCACGAAAGCGCGATCAACCGCTTCCGCGGTCACTGACCGTACGGTCGTCCCGGATTGCCTTTCCGGCCGACCCGGGCGCCATTCGACCGGCGTACGCACAAAGGGCCGTGGGTGTCGAACCCGCGGCCCTTTTCGCGCCGCCTTCCCCGCAGAAGCCCGACCCGCCCGACCCGCCCGGGAGCTGCCAAGATCGCCTATTGGTCCGGTCCCGCCGGGCGGCCGAGTTGACCATGTAAACAGGACGCGAAAGGTGCCGACCGCTCTTGCGAACCACCCTGGGGCGTCTGCCAGTATGTCCCAATGCCCCAGCAGCAGTCCTCCCCTCTTGCGTTCTTCGATAACGCGAACTCACAGCCCGATTTCACCGTTGGCCTGCGCGGTTACAACACCAACCAGGTGGACGACTTCATCGGCCGCCTCACCGCCGCCCTGAGCCAGTCCGAGCAGGCCCGCGCCGAGGCCGAGCAGCGGATGAACGACGCTCAGCGCCGGCTGCGGCAGGCCGAGCAGCGCCAGAGCGCGCTCGAGCAGAAGCTCACCGAGACCAACAAGCAGCTCGAGGAGAACAGCCGGCCGACCCTGTCCGGCCTGGGCACTCGCGTCGAGCAGATCCTGCGGCTGGCCGAGGAGCAGGCCAACGACCACCGCAACGAGGCCAAGCGCGAGTCGGAGGGCATCCTCTCCGCCGCCCGCCTCGAGGCGCGTGAGATCACCGACAAGGCCCGCGCCGAGGCCGCCGCCATGAAGGCGACCGCCGAGCGCGAGGCCGGCAGCGTCCGTACCGCCGCCGAGCGCGAGGCCGCCGAGGTCCGGGTGCAGGCCCGCCGCGAGGCCGACACGCTGCGCGCCGACGCCGACCGCGAGACCAAGCAGCTGCGTACGGTCACCGCGCACGAGGTGGCCGAGCTGAAGTCGACTGTCGAGCGCGAGGTCGCCACGCTGCGCGCCACCGCCGAGCGGGAGATCACCCAGCAGCGGGCCAAGGCCGCCCGGGAGGCCGAGGAGAAGCGCGCCGAGGCGACCAAGCTGCTCACCGACGCGCGCGACAAGCGCGACAAGGACCTGCAGGCGCTGGAGCTCCAGCTCGCCGAGCGGCGGGAGAAGGCCGAGCGCGAGGAGTCGGAGCGGCACGCCGCCCAGGTCGCGCAGACCCAGAAGCTGGTGAACGAGGCCGAGCAGCGCGCCCGCGCCGCGCAGGAGCGGGCCAAGGAGATCGAGCAGCGGGCCGAGGCCCGCCGGGTCGAGTCCGAGCGCACCGCCAACGAGACCGTCGACAAGGCCAAGGCGCTGGCCGACAAGACGCTCAACGAGGCGCGCGCCGAGGCGCAGCGGGTGCTCAACGAGGCCCGTACCGAGGCCGAGCTGACCACGCAGGCGGCCCGCCGCGAGGTCGAGGACCTCACCCGCCAGAAGGACGCGGTCACCTCGCAGCTCGGGCAGATGCTGTCCGGCCTGGCCGGCATCGTGCCGGGCGTGCCGGCCGGCGGCAAGGGCGACACCCCGAAGGCCGACGCCTCCGGGCAGAAGGTGACGGCCGAGTCGGCCGGCTGACCGTTACACCCGCTGTCGGGGGCATGAGCCACGGCGCGGGGTGACACCGGGTGACCGGTGTCGCCTCGCGCCGTCATGCTGTGCGGGCCCGTTTCGCCGGGAGGGTGAAGTAGCTCCCAGAAGGGGCGTCCGTATCGCCCCAGCAGAGCCGGATGCGTGTGAGGATGGGGTCATGTCGCACGGCGAGGAACTGTTCGCGCTCGGCGGGGACGTGACGACGGAGCCCAGCTTCGAGTCCGCCCTGCGGGGGTACGAGAAACGGCAGGTCGACCGCTACGTCGCTCGCGCGGAGCACGAGATCGCGGCGCTGACGACCGAGCGGGAACAGGCGTACACGCAGATCCACAAGCTGGCCGGTCAGGTCGAGGTGCTCCAGCGCGACCTGGCCCAGGTGCGCAAGCAGGCGGCGGTGGTGGACCGGGCGTCGTTCCGGCACCTGGGCCCGCGTGTCGAGCAGATCCTCACCATGGCCGAGGAGCAGGCCGACGACATCCTCGCCGCCGCCAACGAGGAGATCGAGGCCCGCCGGGCCGCCGCCGAGCACATCGTCGAGGAGGCCCGGGAGCAGGCCGCCCAGGCGCTGAAGGACTTCGAGATCGCGCTGGCCGCCCGCCGGAGCGAGGAGGAGCGGCACACCGCCGCCCGCAAGGCCGAGGCCGAGGCCACGCTGAAGGCCGCGAAGGACGAGTCGGCGACGCTGCGCAAGAGCGCGCAGGACGAGTCGGAGAAGATGCGCGCCGCCGCCCGGGACGAGGCGGAGAAGCTGCGCCGGACCGCCCAGGACGCGCTGGCGAAGGCCCAGCAGGAGGCCACCCAGCTCCGCGACACCGCCAAGGAGATCCACTCCCGGGCACAGCAGGAGGCCGCCCGGCTGCGCGAGACGGCCAAGGAGGCGCTGGCGAAGGCCCAGCAGGAGGCGAACCAGCTCCGCGAGGCGGCCAAGGAGGTGCACGCCAAGGGCCAGCAGGAGGCCAAGCGGCTCACCGACGCCGCCGCCGAGGCCGGCCGGGCCACGCACGCCAAGGCGCTCGCCGAGGCCAAGAAGATCGTGGACGACGCGGAGGAGGCGGCCAAGGCCACCCGCGGCCGGGCCCGCACCGAGGCCAACCGGCTCACCACCGAGGCCGCCGAGGCCGGCAAGCGCAACCGCGCCGAGGTCGAGGCGTACGTGCAGCGCATGCGCACCGAGACCGAGGCGTACGTGCAGCAGTCCCGCGCCCAGACCCAGCAGGAGCTGGGCGCCTGGCGGGCCGGGGTGGAGAAGGAGGTCGCCGAGCGGCGGGACAGCGCCGAGAAGGAGCTGGCCCAGCGCCGGGCCGCCGCCGAGCAGGAGTTCGCCAAGCGCCGCGACGAGCTGGACAAGCAGCACGCCAAGCGGCAGGAGGAGCTGGAACAGGCGTACACCATGCGCCGCGACGAGATCGAGCGCACCGCCGCCGACGTCCGGCAGGCCGCCGAGGCCGACGCGCTGAGCATGCGGCAGCAGGCCGAGCTGGAGGCCGCCGAGCTGCTGCGCCGGGCCGAGGCGGACGCCACCGCGCAGCGCCGCAAGGCCGACGAGCACGTCGCGGCCTCGCGCCGCCAGTTCGAGGAGTACGCGGCCACCACCCAGCAGCACCTCGCCACGACGCAGCAGCACCTGGCCGCGACCCAGCAGGAGGTGGCCGCCGGCCGGCAGCAGCTCGCCGGTGTGATGCTGGAGATCGCCAAGGCGCAGCAGGAGCTGGCCGACCTGCGTACCGAGACGTGGAAGTCGCGGCAGGAGTCCGACGACCTGCAGCGGCAGCTCGCGGATCTGCGGCGCGACGCCGACTCGGCCGGCATCACGGCCACCCCGGTCGACCCGGACGACCTCGCCGCCGCCTCCACCGGCCGGTCCACTGCCGACGGCGGGCCGGCGGGCGAGGGCACACCGGTCACCAGCGGCGCGGAGACGGTCGGCGACACCCCGGCCGGCGGCGGTGCGCCGGTGGCCGCGAAGGGCACCGCCACCGCGGTCCCCAGCGGCGCCGGGCCGGCCACTGGTGACGGCGAGCCCGCCGACGCGGGCAAGGCGAAACCGGTCGGCGAGCCGGTGACCACCATGGACTCCCCCGGCGGGGCGGGCGTCGACGGCGAGCCCACTGTTGCCGCCGTGCCGGGTGAGGGCGGGCGGGGCGCCACCCCCACGAAGATCACCAGCACCGGTGAGAACGGCAAGCGCCCGACCAAGCCGACCACCGACGAGCGCAGCGCCAAGCCCAGCACGGTGACGGTCGACAAGGACTGACCCACCCGCCGCACCCGGCGGGACGGCCCGGCCGGAAGCGGTGGTGGGATGGTCGGGGCGGACGGCGAGGACTACCCTGCGGGCAGAGGGCCGCGCGTCGGCCGTGGACGGCACCGGCGGGCGAGCCGGCAGCGCGGAAGCCGGGAGGCACGGGTGTCGCAGGAGGTCTCCGCCGCCCCTGATGACGAGGCGGCGGCCGTGAACCCTACCGGCGAGGCGGAACCCGCGCGCGACGCCACGACCGCCGTCGGCAACCCGCGAGCCGGCACGGACATGGGCAGCGAGCGGCCGACCGACGTCGAGCCGGCCGAGTTCGAGCCGAGCGGCCGGTTCGGCGTGCCGGGGCGCCCGCTACGGCGCAGCGCCTTCCTGATCGGCTTCACCGGCGCGCTCGGCGTGCTGCTGGCGTACGCGCTGTTCCTGGGCGTGCGGAACGCGGCCGGCATCCTGGTGCTCGTGGTGATCGCGCTGTTCCTCGCGGTCGGCCTGCACCCGGCGGTGGTCCGGCTGCGCAACTGGGGCCTGCCGCGCGGGCTGGCGGTGGCGGTCGTGACACTCACCCTGCTGCTGCTGATCGTCGCCGGGCTGCTGGCGCTGGTGCCGCCGGTGGTGACCCAGTCCGGCCAGTTCATCCAGCAGCTACCCGGGTACGTCGAGGAGCTGCGCCGCAACCCCACTGTCAACGATCTGGTGATCCGCTACGACGTGATGGAGCGGGTCCAGGCGGCGGCGAACGCGGACAACGTCGGGCGGGCGCTCGGCGGTGTGCTCGGCGGCGCGCAACTGATCTTCGGGACGCTCTTCCGCCTGCTCACCGTGCTGGTGCTGACGATCTACTTCCTGGCGTACTTCGACCGGCTGCGCGAACTCGGGTACGCGCTGGTGCCGCGCTCGCGCCGGGAGCGGGTCCGGCTGATCGGCGACGAGATCCTGACCCGGGTCGGCGCGTACATGGTGGGCGCGCTCGCCATCGCGGTGCTGGCCGGGGTCAGCACGTTCGTGTTCGCGCTGGCGGTCGGCCTGCCGTACCCGTTCGCCCTGGCCGTGGTGGTCGCGGTGACCGACCTGATCCCGCAGATCGGCGCGACGCTGGGCGCGGTGGTGGTGACGCTCGTCGGGCTCGCCACCGACCTGCCGGTGGGCATCGCCTGCCTGGTCTTCTTCGTGGTCTACCAGCAGGTGGAGAACTACCTGATCTACCCGAAGATCATGCGCCGGGCGGTCTCGGTGAACGAGGTGGCCGCGTTGCTGGCCGCGCTGCTCGGGGTGGCGCTGCTGGGCGTGGTGGGCGCGCTCATCGCGATTCCCACGGTGGCCGCGTTGCAGCTGATCCTGCGCGAGGTGGTGCTACCCCGCCAGGACGCCCGCTGAGCCGTTACTCGGCGCGCCGCTGGGCCGGGCCGGGCACCGGGGTGTCGGCGAACGCGGCGACAGTGCGGTCCGCGTACGCGCTGACGTCGCCGGTCTCCATCGGGCCGTCCCAGGTGGTGGGCAGCGGCAGCGGTACGCCCGGGGCGACCCGCCGGACGATCTCGTCCAGCACCTTCTCCGCGTCGCCGACCCAGAGGTGCTTGGCGCCGTCCACGCCGACCACCTCGGCCTGCGGGACGGCGGCGAACCGCTGCCCGGCCTCCTCCGGCCGCAGGTAGTCGTCGAACTCGGGGACCAGCGCGGTGAGCGGCTTGCCCGTCTCGGCCCAGACCGCCAGGTCCTCCGGGGCGGAGTAGCGCAGCGGCGGGGAGAGCAGGATCGCGCCGGCCACCGCCGGGTCGCAGCCGTACTTCAGCGCCAGGTCGGTGCCGAACGACCACCCGACCAACCAGATGTTCGGCAGTTCGTGGAACTCGGCGTACTCGATCGCGGCGGCCACGTCGAACTTCTCGCCGACGGCGCCGTCGAAGGCGCCCTCGCTGGTGCCGCGGACGCTGCTGGTGCCCCGGGTGTTGAACCGGAGCACTGCGAGGCCGGCCAGCGCGGGTAGGCGCCAGGCCGCCTTGCGGAACACGTGGCTGTCCATCATCCCGCCGTGGGTGGGCAGCGGGTGCAGGCAGACCAGGGTGGCGGACGGCTCGCCCTCCAGCGGCCGGGCCAGCTCACCGACGAGCGTCAGCCCGTCGGCGGTGTGCAGCTCGATGTCCTCCCGGCGGCCGGGCAGGATCGACGACGCGCGAATCGGAGTGCTCACGCCTGCCAGTCTCCCGCGTCGGCGGCCCGGCCGCCCAGTGGGACGGGAACCGGGTGATCCAGATCGCTCAGCCGTAGCGCGGGGCGCCCCGGCCGCGCTGGAGGTTCGGGCCGCGCCGGTCCCGGGCCCGCCAGCAGCCGGAGTGCCAGTGCCGGCGGTCGGTCAGGTCGCCCCGGTCGTCGGCCGGCCAGGCCACCAGGTGCGCCACGCCCGGCCGGATCTCCTGGTCACAGCCGGGACAACGGTACGTCTTGACCGATGCGCCGCCGCTGATCGCGCGTACCTGCCAGTCGCCGTCGCGCCACTGCTGCACTGTCGGTACGCCGTGGCGGGCACGCTCGGCGTCCAGGCCGGGGTCTTCTTCCCGGCGGGGCCGGTTGCGACGGGGGCTCACGGTCACCAAGCGTACGGGCCGCCGGCCGGACCGGCCCGAGCGATCTTGGTACGGGTACGCCCTTCCAAGGGCCGTTCCGTACCAAGATCGCTCGGGTGGCCGGTCAGGGCCAGGTGTGCGGACGGGTGAGGTCTGCCGCCACCTTCGCTCCGGTCAGCACGGTCGCCGCGTCGGCCTCGGTGAAGTTCACCTGCCCCGGGGGTCCCTCGCCGGGGAAGGGCCAGGCGAAGTCGACTGTCAAGCGCACCTTGGGCAGGCTGAGCAGTTCCAGGCGGTTGCCGTCCGGATAGCGGAAGCCCGGGCGGCCACCCAGGTCACGGTTGCTGGCGCGGCCCTTGTCCTCCCCCATCTCCGCCCCGTAGATCAGCCGCAACCACATGGTCGAGGAGGGCGCCCGGGCGACGGTGAGCTGAACCGTGAGGCTCTTCGGAAAGGCGGCCGCGTCCACCGCGCATGCCGTCACCGCCGCGTTCGCCGGCAACGTGGTCAGCCGCACCGGCCCGGTGCATCGCCGGGCCTCGTCCCAGCGCACCAGGCCGGCGACCCGGTCCAAGGCGGCCACGTCACCGCGAAGCGTGGCGGCCCGGGCGTAGAGACCGGGGAAGGGCTGCCACGACTTGACCAGACCGTCGGTACCGGCGACGCGCAGCACGCCACCGTCGAAGGTCAGCCGACCGCTGACGGCCTGCACCGGGAAACCCTCGATCGAGGTGTCGTCGAGCGCCTTCGCCACCGGACTCACCTCGAGCAGGACCGGCTGTCCGCCGTCGGCGCTGAGTCGGATCGACTCGACCGCGTTCGAGCTGTGGACGGACCAGCCCAGATAGCGGGCCCGGGTGGTGTCGACGCCCAGGTGCAGCACCTGCGGATCGGTACCGACCAGATCGGGACGCTGAAGCGCCCCGGGCACCCCGTCGGCGAGCGGCGGCACCGGGGGTGGCGCCACCTCCGGCGTCGCGGCCGTCCAGGGCATCCGCCCGGCCAGCCCGCCCACGTCCGCGCGTACCACGCCGGTGAAGCCGAGCACGCCGACCAGGGCGAGCGCGGTGCCGGCGGTGACTCGGCGGCGTACCTGCCGGCGCCGGCCGAGCGCGCGCGAGCGGCGCAGCAGGCGTCCGGTGTCTGTCTCCCCCTCGGCGTGCTCCCGCAACACCGAGACGATTCGCTGGTCGAGGTCGGTCACAGCCGGCTCCCCTTTGTCATCGGGACGCCGCAGCGCTCCCGGAGGTGGGCGAGCGCCCGCATCGCGTGGGTGCGGACGGTGACCGGGGAGCAGTCGAGGATCTGGGCGATCGTGGCGTCGTCCAGGTCCTCGTAGTAGCGCAGCACCAGCACGGCGCGCTGGCGGTCCGGGAGGGCGCGGATCAGCCCCCACATCTCGTCCCGGTCCGCCGCCTCGCCGCCGAGGTCGCCGCGTTCGGGCCGGTCGGCGAACGTGTCGACGGCCAGCTCATGGCTGGACCGCCGCCGCCACCAGGACGTGTTGGCGTTGACGAGCATCCGGCGCACGTACACGTCGGGCCGGTCGGCCCGGGCGATCTTGCGCCAGTGCACGTACGCGCGGGCCAGCACGTCCTGGGTCAGGTCCTCGGCGCGGTGCGCGTCGCCGGTCAGCAGCCGGGCCAGACGCAACAGCGCCGGGCCGCGGCTGCCGACGTACTCCTCGAAGGTCACACCTCGAAGACGCCGTCACCGGGCCCGGCTGTTGACGACGGTCAGCGCCGGGTGTGGTCGCGGAACCCGCGGCCGGACTTGCGGCCCAGGTAGCCGGCCGTCACCAGGTGCTCCAGCAGCGGCGCCGGGGCGAAGCCGGGCTCGCGCAGCTCCAGGTACAGCTCCCGCTGGATGGCCAGCGAGACGTCCAGGCCGACCACGTCGAGCAGCTCGAACGGGCCCATCGGGTAACCGCAGCCGAGCTTCATCGCGTAGTCGATGTCGTCGGCGGTCGAGTAGCTGGCCTCCAGCATCCGCACCGCGTCGTTCAGGTACGGGAAGAGCAGCGCGTTGACGATGAAGCCGGACCGGTCGCCGCAGACCACGCCGGTCTTGCCGAGCGTCGCGCAGACCGCGCGGGCGGTGGCCGACGTCTCGGCGGAGGTGCGGATGGTCCGCACGATCTCCACCAGCGGCATGATCGGCGCCGGGTTGAAGAAGTGCAGGCCGATCACGTCGGCCGGGCGCTGGGTCGCCATCGCCACGTCGATCACCGGCAGCGACGAGGTGGTGGTGGCGAGCACGACGCCCGGCTTGCAGATCTCGTCGAGGCTGGCGAACAGCGCCTTCTTGACGCTCAGCTCCTCGATCACGGCCTCGACCACCAGGTCGACGTCGGCCAGGTGGTCCAGCGTCGCGGACCAGGTGATCCGGCCCAGCGCGGCGTCCCGGTCGGTCTCGCTGAGCTTGCCCCGCACCACGCCCTTGTTGAGCGAGGTCTTCACCGTTTCGCAGACCTTCGCGGACTTCTCCGCGCCCCGGGTCACCGAGATGACCTCGTAGCCGGCCTTCGCGAAGACCTCGATGATGCCGGTGGCCATGGTGCCGGAGCCGACCACGCCGACCTTCGCGATGGCGCGGGCGCCGTCGGCGAGCGCGGCGTCACCGGCCGGCGGCGTGTACTCGTCGGGTACGACCTTCGGCGAGCCCGGCCGCTCGTAGGTGTAGAAGCCGCGACCGGACTTCCGGCCGAGCAGCCCGGCGGTGACCATCTGCTTGAGCAGCGGGGCCGGGGCGTGCCGGCGGTCCCGGCCGCCGCGCCGGTACATCGTGTCGAGGATCTCGTACGCGGTGTCCAGACCGATCAGGTCCATCAGCGCCAGCGGGCCCATCGGCAGGCCGCAGCCGAGCTTCATGGCGGCGTCGATGTCCTCGCGGGTGGCGTAGCGGGCCTCGAACATGCCGACCGCGTGGTTCAGGTAGCCGAACAGCAGCGCGTTGGCGATGAAGCCGGCCCGGTCGCTGATCGTCACGTCGACCTTGCCGAGCCGCTCGCAGAGCGCCTCCACGTCGGCGACCACGTCGGCCGAGGTGACCACCGTGCGGACCACCTCGACCAGCTTCATCACCGGGGCCGGGTTGAAGAAGTGGATGCCGATGACCTGGTTGGGCCGGGAGGTGGCGACGGAGATCTCGGTGACGCTCAGCGAGGACGTGTTGGTGGCCAGGATCGCCTCGGGCTTGCAGACCCGGTCCAGCTCGGCGAAGATCCGCTGCTTGAGGTCCAGGTGCTCGGGCACCGCCTCGATCACCAGGTCCACGTCGTGCAGCGCGTCCAGCCCGACCCGGAAGTCGACGCGCGCCAGCAGCGCGTCCCGCTCGGCCTCGGCGAGCTTGCCCTTGGCGACGGCCCGGTCGGTGGAGCCGGTCAGCGTGACCCGCCCCCGCTCCAGGGCGGCCTCGGAGATCTCGACGGCTGTGACGTCGAGGCCGTTGCGGGCGAACACCTCCACGATGCCGGCACCCATGGTGCCCAGACCCACCACGCCCACCCTGGTGAACTCCCGCGCCACGACCGGCCTCCCCTGGCTCGACTCCGCCGTCCGCGACATGAACGGCCGCTAAGGTTATGCGCCGGAGTCTGCCACGTGACGCTGTGTTGTCGAGACGCCGTGGGATATTTCACGCACCGCGCCTCAGCCGGTGGCGTTCTCCCCGGCCAGCGCCAGCAGTTCGGCGACGAACTCCGCCGGCCGCTCCAGGTGCGGACTGTGCCCGCACCCGGGCAGCACCACCTCACGGTACGTCCCGCCGGCCGCCGCGTACCGGTCCAGCACCGCGCGGGTCTGCCCCACCATCGGCTGCGGCGGGCACTCCTGCGGGCCCGGCCAGCCGGGCACCACGCCGAGCTGACCGAGGTACGCCAGGTCGAACAGCGAGGTGTCCGAGACGATCACGTCGGCGTCTCCGCGTACCCAGGTCACCGGCGGCTTGACCGGCACGGCGACCAGCTCGTCGGCGAGCCGGAAGTGGGCCGGGGCCAACGCGTTGAGGACGCCGCGCGGCCCGGCGGCGGTCCCCGGCCAGTGCGCCGAGGCCACCGCGGTGCCCGGGTAGTTGTCGTCCCCGGTGGCGGTGGTCAGCATGCTGTCCAGCAGCAGGTCCTCGTGCTCGCCCAGCGAGGCCGGGTCGGCCACGTACGCGGCGCGCAGCACCGCCCGCGGGCTGGTCGGGCCGTCGGCGCTCCGGTCACCGGCGGCGAGCCGCGCCACGAAGTCCGGGTTCGCGCCTCCGGCGCCGGTCCCGGCGAAGTCGGGCGTGGTGGGGTTGCCGTCGAGGTCCCGGGTGCCGCCGAAGCCGTACGGGGACACCGGCGCCTCCAGCAGCAGCCCGGATACCCGCTCGGGGTGGCCGACGAGCAGCCGCATCGCCACGCCGCCGCCGAGCGAGTGCCCGGCCACCACCGGCCGGGCGCCGGGCGGGAACAGCCCCGGGACGTCCAGCAACGCGGCCACGTCGTCGGCGAAGTCGTCGAGCCCCCTGGTGGCGTCAACGGGTGCGGTGTCGGTCTCGCCGTAGCCGCGCAGGTCGGGGGCGACCACCCGGAGCGTGTCCGGCAGCCGGGCGAGCAGCGGTTCCCAGAAGGCGGAGGAGGAGACGTTGCCGTGCACCAGCAGGACCGGTACGCCGTCCGGCGGACCGGCCACGCGGACCGCCTGGGTGATGCCGTTGGCCTGGACCGTGAGCCGTGCGCTGCGCATCCGCGCATGCTGGCACGCCCGCCCGCCCCCGGTCCATGTCCCCCACCCCCACACCGCCCCACCCGACCATGGCGCGCACCCCCGCCCCGCCACCGCGTCGATCATGAAGTTGGCGGCGACAAATCGGACGCAGAACACCGCCAACTTCATGATCGACCGGGCCTGGGAGCGCCAACCCGCCCAGCCCACCCTCCGCCGGTCGCGGCGCGCCGGTCGCGGCGCGGCGGTGATCAAGGAGTTTGCGTCACCGCGGGAGCCGTTTCCGTACCCAAACTCCTTGATCACCGCGAATGGGTGGGGCGGGGAGGGTGGGGAGGTGGCGGGTGGTGGGTGGTGGGTGCGCGGCCGGGGGCGGCGCGGGCGTGAGGGGTCAGCGGGGCCCGGGGATCGGCGGCACTCAGTGGCCCCCGGGTCCAGCGGATGCCCGAGGTCTAGCTCACGTCGGCCGGCTGCGCCTCGCGCGCCTCGATCGGCCGGCGGGGCGCCGGGACCGGCAGCGGCAGGGTGGGACGCTGGTCGCGGCGCAGCGCGCCGAAGCTCATCCCGACCGGGTCGGTGCGGGCCACCCCCGGGTCGTAGAGGCGCAAATCCGTGCGGCCGAGCCGGACCACGTCGCCGTCGGCGATCGCCACGCTGCCGGTGACCCGGGTGTCGTTGAGCCAGGTGCCGTTGGTCGAGCCGAGGTCGGTGAGCAGCACCCCCTCGGGGGTGGCCCGGACGGTGGCGTGCCGCCGGCTCAGATGCGGATCGGCGAGCACGATGTCGGCGGTCGGCGCCCGGCCGATCACCTGCGCGTCCTGGCCGACCCGGAACGTGAGCCCCCGCATCGCCCCGCCGGACACCGTCAGCAACGGCATCAGCTCAGGATGCTCCTCCATGGACAGTCGACCTCCACCCCACATCGCCCCGCGGCGTCAGCCTGCCACCTCACCGTAGTGGCTTGCACCACCGCGCGGTCACCCCCGCGACCCCGGCCGGTCATCTCCCGTTCGCCGTTTCGGACGGCATCTCCGTCGATGCGAGGGCTGATCGTCCGCGCAGCGTACGGCGCGTGCGACACCTACCGGCGAGTAATCCTCGGGTCTAGACTTCGGCCATGACCGCTGTGCATGTGCCGGGCGCCCCGCTCATCTCCGAAGGTCGGCTGGTGTCGACCAGCCCGGCCACCGGCGCCGAGGCAGGCAGTTTCCCGCTGGCCTCCGAGGCGGACGTGCGTGCCGCGGTCGACCGCGCCCGGGCGGCCGGCGACTGGTGGGCCGGGCTCGGCTTCGCCGGCCGGCGGGACCGTCTCCAGCGCTGGCGTGGCGTGCTCGCGCGGCGGATCGAGGAACTGGCCGACCTGATGCACACCGAGGGCGGCAAGCCGGTCGGTGACGCCGTCGTGGAGATCCTCACCGCGCTGGAGCACATCGACTGGGCGGCCCGCAACGCGCAGCGGGTGCTCGGGCCGCGCCGGGTCCGTTCCCGGCTGGTCCTCGCCGAGTTCTCCGGCCACCTGGAATACCAGCCGTACGGCGTGGTGGGCGTGATCGGCCCGTGGAACTACCCGGTCTTCACCCCGATCGGCTCCGCCGCGTACGCGCTCGCGGCCGGCAACGCGGTGGTCTTCAAGCCGAGCGAGTACACCCCGGCGGTCGGCCAGTGGCTGGTCGACAGGTTCGCCGAGGTGGTGCCGGAGCAGCCGGTGTTCCAGGTGGTGCACGGCTTCGGCGCGGTCGGCGCGGCGCTGTGCCGCTCCGGCGTCGGCAAGGTCGCGTTCACCGGCTCGACCGCCACCGCGAAGCGGGTGATGGCCGCCTGCGCGGAGACGCTCACCCCGGTGCTGCTGGAGGCCGGCGGCAAGGACGCGATGATCGTGGACAGCGACGCCGACCTGGACGCCGCCGCCGACGCGTGCGTGTGGGGCGGCATGACCAACGCCGGCCAGACGTGCATCGGCATCGAGCGGGTCTACGCCGTCGACCAGGTCTACGACGCCTTCGTCGAGAAGGTGGTGGCGAAGGCCGGGCGGCTGACTGTCGGCCCCGACGGGACCGACCTCGGCCCGATCACCATGCCGTCGCAGATCGACATCATCCGCCGGCACATCGACGACGCGCTCGACCGGGGCGGCCGGGCGGTGCTGGGCGGCCCGGAGGCGGTCCAGCCGCCGTACGTGCACCCGACCGTGCTGGTCGACGTGCCGGAGGACTCGGCCGCCGTGCAGGAGGAGACGTTCGGCCCGACGCTCGTCGTCAATCGCGTCCGGGACGTGGACGAGGCGGTCGAGCGGGCCAACGCGCTGCCGTACGGGCTCGGGGGTTCGGTCTTCGGCCGGGCGCGGGCGGTGGCGGTGGCGCGGCGGCTGCGTTCCGGCATGGCCTCGGTCAACTCGGCGCTGACCTTCGCCGGCATGTCGACGCTGCCGTTCGGCGGCGTCGGCGAGTCCGGCATCGGCCGCATCCACGGCGAGGAGGGGCTGCGCGAGTTCGGCCGGCCCAAGTCGGTCACCCGCCGCCGGGCCCGGTCGCTGCTGCCGGCGATGACGTTCGAGCGCACCCCGGCCGACATCGCCCGCATCGTCAAGATCGCCAAGCTGATGTACGGCCGGGGCCGCTGAGGCGGCGCCTCAGAACAGCGTCAGCTCGTCGCGTTCGATGCCGCGCAGCTTGTCGTAGTCGACCACCACGCAGCGGATACCGCGGTCGGTGGCGAGCACCCGGGCCTGCGGCTTGATCTCCTGCGCGGCGAACACGCCGGCCACCGGCGCGAGCAGCGGGTCCCGGTTCATCAGCTCCAGGTAGCGGGTGAGCTGCTCCACGCCGTCGATCTCGCCGCGCCGCTTCACCTCGACCGCCACCGCGCCGCCGACCGCGTCGCGGCAGAGCAGGTCGACCGGCCCGATCGCGGTCATGTACTCGCGGCGGACCAGCGTGAAGCCCTCCCCCAGCGTCTCCGGGTTCGCGGCGAGCAGCTCCTGCAGGTGCGCCTCGACGCCGTCCTTGCGCAGGCCCGGGTCCACGCCCAGCTCGTACGAGGTGTCCTGGAAGATCTCCTCCAGCGTGATGCGCAGCTCCTCGCCGGCCTTGTTGACCACCCGCCAGACGCCTGGCGCCTCCTCCAGCCGGCAGGGCGGGCTCATCCAGTTCAACGGCTTGTAGGCCCGGTCGTCCGCGTGGATCGACACCGAGCCGTCCGCCTTCACCATCAGCAACCGGGTCGCCGGGGGCAGGTGGGCCGAGAGCCGTCCGACGTAGTCCACTGAGCACTTCGCAATCACCAACCGCACCCGCCGAGGGTAGCCGAGGCCCCGGCGGACGCCGACGAGCGCCACTGGCGTACCGGTGCCATATTGAGATCGTGCTCGAAGTCCTCACCGGTTCCGGTCTGGCCGCCTCGGCGGGCCTGAACGCCTACATCCCGCTGCTGCTGATGGGGCTGCTGTCCCGCTACACCGACCTGGTCGAGCTGCCCAGCGGCTGGCAGTGGCTCGGCAACGGCTGGGTGGTGCTGATCCTCGCCGTCCTGCTCGCGGTCGAGGTGGTGGCCGACAAGGTGCCTGTGGTCGACCACGTAAACGACGTGGTGCAGACGGTGGTCCGGCCGACCGCCGGCGGGCTCGCGTTCGGCGCGGGCGCCGGCTCGGAGACCGTCACCGTCAGCGACCCGGACACGTTCTTCTCCTCGCACCAGTGGGTGCCGGTCGTGGTCGGCGTGCTCATCGCGCTCGGCGTGCACCTGCTCAAGGCCGCCGCCCGGCCGGTCATCAACGCGACCACCGCCGGGGTGGGCGCGCCGGTGGCCAGCACCGCCGAGGACGCGACGAGCGTGGTCATGTCGGTGGTGGCGCTGCTGCTGCCGGTGCTGGTCCTGGTGTTCCTGCTCGGCCTGGTGTTCTTCGTACCGTGGCTGTTCCGCCGCCGCCGGGAGCGGCGACGGGAACGCGCCGCGGCCCGCGCGGCCGGCTTCCGCGTCTGACCCGCGCGAGCTCCCGAAACCTCTAAAATCGGGGCAAGAAACCCAAGGAGGTACGGGAGATGACCGCGTCGTTGGAGATGCCCCGGGTCCAGGAGTGCGCCGTCCGGTCCTGCGCCTACAACCACACGAACGACTGCCACGCGTTCGCCATCACGATCGGCAGCAGCGACCACGCCCACTGCCACACGTTCGTCGAGATGCCGGTGCGCGGCGGCCTCGACCAGTTGGTCGCCCAGGTCGGCGCGTGTTCGCGCGCCGACTGCCGGCACAACGCCGACCTGGAGTGCCACGCCCCGGCCATCACCGTCGGTCCCGACATGGACATGGCCGACTGCATGACCTACCAGAGCCGCTGACCCACCCGTCCGGAGGCGCCGTCCGCATGGAGGCGCCGCTTTCGCGCGCGGGTGTTAAGAAGGGGCCCCTTCCCTACCGGAGGCGTTAATAAGGGGCCCTTCCTTTCACGACAGGGCGTTGGCCTCGCGGATCACCGTCACCAGCTCGTCGATGATGCCGGTGAGCGCGAAGTCCTTCGGCGTGAACACCCGGGCCACCCCGGCGGCCCGCAGCGCCTCGGCGTCGGCGGCCGGGATGATCCCGCCCACCACCACCGGCAGGTCGCCCCGACCGGCCGCGCGCAGCCCGTCCAGCACCGCCGGCACGGCGGCCAGATGCGAGCCGGACAGCACGGAAAGCCCGACCAGGTCGACGTCCTCCTCCACGGCGGCCGCCACGATCTGCCCGGCGGTCAGCCGGATGCCCTGGTAGACCACCTCGAACCCGGCGTCGCGGGCGCGTACCGCGATCTGCTCTGCGCCGTTGGAGTGCCCGTCCAGCCCCGGCTTGCCGACCAGCAGCCGCAGCCGGCCGCTGCCCAGCTCCCGCGCGGTGGCGGCGACCCGCTCCCGCACCCCGGCGAGGGTCGCGTCACCGGCCGTTCCGACCGCCCCGGCCAGGCCGGTCGGCGCGCGGTACTCGCCGTACACCTGGCGCAGCGCGCCCGCCCACTCGCCGGTGGTGACCCCGGCCCGTACACAGGTAAGCGTCGCCGGCATCAGGTTCGCCGTGGTGGCGGCGTCGGCGCGCAGCCGGTCCAGCGCCGCCTCGACAGCCGCCGCGTCCCGGTCGGCCCGCCACCGGCGTACGCCGTCGGTGGCCGCCTCCTCGACGGCCGGGTCCACCTGCTCGATCGCCTCGGCGCCCGCTGCGGTCAGCGGCGACGGCTCGGTCTCGGTGAACCGGTTGACGCCGACCACCACGTCCGAACCGGACTCCATCCGGCGACGGCGCTCGGCGAGCGAGGCCACCAGCGCGCTCTTGAGGTAGCCGGACTCGACGGCGGTGACCACGCCGCCCATCTCCAGCACCTTCTCCAGCTCGACGCGGGCGCCGGAGACGATGTCGTCGACCAGCGCGGTCATCACGTGCGAGCCGGCGAACAGGTCCGGGTACTCCAGCAGGTCCGACTCGTACGCCAGCACCTGCTGCATGCGCAGCGACCACTGCTGGTCCCACGGGCGGGGCAGGCCCAGCGCCTCGTTCCAGGCGGGCAGCTGCACGGCCCGGGCGCGGGCATCGCGGGACAGCGTGACGCCCAGCATCTCCAGCACGATGCGCTGGATGTTGTTCTCCGGCTGCGCCTCGGTCAGGCCCAGCGAGTTGACCTGGACGCCGTAGCGGAACCGGCGCTGCTTGGGGTCCGCCACGCCGTAGCGGTCGCGGGTGATCTCGTCCCAGAGCGCGCCGAACGCGCGCATCTTGGCGATCTCCTCGACGAAGCGCACCCCGGCGTTGACGAAGAACGAGATCCGCTGGACCACGTCGCCCATCCGCTCGGGCGGCACCTGGCCGGAGTCGCGCACGGTGTCGAGCACGGCGACGGCGGTGGCCAGCGCGAAGCCGACCTCCTGCACCGGCGTCGCCCCGGCCTCCTGGAGGTGGTACGAGCAGATGTTCACCGGGTTCCACCGGGGCATCTCGCGCAGCGTGTACGCGATGATGTCGGCGGTCAGCCGCAGCGAGGCCGCCGGCGGGAAGATGTACGTCCCCCGGGACAGGTACTCCTTGATGATGTCGTTCTGCGTGGTGCCGGCGCAGCGGCTCAGCTCCGCGCCCTGCTCGGCGGCGACGGTGCCGTAGAGGCCGAGCAGCCACATGGCCGGGGCGTTGATGGTCATCGAGGTGTTCATCTCGGCGAGCGGGATGCCTTCGAACAGCGCCCGCATGTCGCCCAGGTGCGCCACCGGCACGCCGACCCGGCCCACCTCACCGGAGGCCAGCTCGTGGTCCGGGTCGTACCCGGTCTGGGTGGGCAGGTCGAAGGCGACCGACAGGCCGGTCTGCCCCTTCGCCAGGTTGCGGCGGAAGAGCGCGTTGGTGGCCGCGGCGGAGGAGTGCCCGGCGTACGTGCGCATCACCCACGGGCGGTCCCGCTCGGGCAGCCGTCCCGGCATCGCGTCGTCCATGGCCGGAGTTTAAGTTACCGTTTAGTAAAAGAGAGTGTGGAAAACCACACAACCCCAGGCCCGCGACGGTGGGCCGGCCGCACACACCGGCCCACCGTACGGGTCATTCGCTGCGGGCGGTCTCCGGGCCGGTGATCCGTTCCAGCAGCGGCAGCGTGGCCGCGATGACCGCGAGGCAGCCCAGCACGCCGAGGGCCACCACAGCGGCGAACCCGATCCCCGGTACGCGCAGGTCGTACTGCATCTGGGCGCGCAGGAACAGGTGTGCGGCGACCAGTCCCATCCCGACCGCCACCACGGCGACGGTCAGCAGCGGCACCACGCTCTCCAGGGCCACCACCCGGCGCAGCAGCCGAACCGGGGCGCCGCTGAGCCGCAGCAGGCTGAACGGCCGCTTCCGTTCGCTGAGGCCGGCCGCCACGGCCACGGCCAGGCTGCACCCGGCGAGCACGAGACCGGCCACCACGACGAGGTCGGCCAGCCGCTGCCAGCCCCGCATGGTGTCGGCGAAGTCGGCCTCGAAGTCGCCGGGCACGTTCGGCGCCACGTAGAACGTCGGGAACGCGGCTTCGAGGACCGTCCGGGCCCGCTCCACCGCGACCGGATCCCCCGCCTCGACCGCCACCGAACCCGCCGGGAGTCCCGCGAGGGCAGCCGGGTCCACCGGGGACGACGGCCAGATCCGGTCGGCCGAGGCGGACTCCCGCCAGGGGATCAGGTCCGGCGGCACCTCGGCGACGTTCGCCCCGGCGGCACACCGCCCGTAGGCGGGCGGGATGTCCGCGCAGGCGATCACCCCGGAGTCGCGGCCGTCACCGCGTACCGGGTTCTCCCGGACGAGCACCGGGTTGCGGACGCCGGGCACCGCCGCCAGGTCGGCCAGCAGCGTGCCCGGCACCGGCGGGTCGTCAGTGAGCACCATCGACAGCCGGCCGGCCTCCAGCGACCCCCGGGGCGCCGGACCGCGCTCGTACGTGATCGTCCCCATCACACCGACGGCCACCGTGGTGACGAACAGCGCGAGCATCACGCCGCTGACCGCCCGGAACCCGGCTGCCGGGTTGTCGGCGAGCCGGCGCGCGGCGATCAACGCGGCCGGGCGGCCGGCCCGGGCGGCCAGCACCTTGGCGCCGACCATGGTCAGCCAGGGGCCGCCGGTGATCAGCCCGACCATGACCAGCAGCAGCGCGGGCAGGAACAGCGCGGTCTGACCGTCCGACGTGGGCGGCCGGTACACCAGGGCGAAGCCGAGCCCGGCCAGGCCGAGCGCGAGCGGGATCAGCCGGTACGCCCGTGGTGGTCGGGGCGTGACGCGGCGGGTGACGCCGAGCGGGGAGATCCGGACCCGGCGCAGCGCGACCCAGGCCGCGGCCGCCGCGCCCGCCGGCACGCCGAGGGCCACCAGGAGGGCCTCCGGCGCACCGATGGCCATGTCCCCGGGGAAGAACGGCATGCCGGTGAACGGGATGCCGGCGAGCTGGCTGCGGAACGCGAAGAACACCGCGAAGCCGGCCGCCGCGCCGGCCGCCGCCGCGAGCGCGGCCTCGACGGCCGCGACCGCCGAGATCTGCCGGGGCGTGGCCCCGACCAGCCGCATCGCGGCGAACCGCTGCTCCCGGCGGGCGGCGCCGAGCCGGGTCGCCGTGCCGATGAAGACGAGTACGGGGAACAGCAGTCCGCCCGCCACCACGCCGAGGATGAGGTCGACCGCGGCCCCGGGCAGCGGAGCGCTGTTGCCGTCGAGCCGGGTGACCTTGCGGACCTGGTCCAGCCCGCCCACCTGCTCCGGGGTGCCGCCGACCAGGACGAGCAGGGTGTCCGGTGAGGTGAGCGCCGCCGGCCCGATCTCGCCGAGGTCCCGGCCCGGGTAGCGGTCGGCGAGCTGGTCGGCGGGGGTGGTGGCCAGCAGCTTGCGCAGCGCCGGGGAGGCGTAGAACTCGCCGGGTCCTGGCGCGCGGGGAACGCCGACCGGCGTGGGCGCGTCCGGGCCGGTGGCGGCGACGTCGATGCGAACGATCTGGTCGCCCCGGAAGTAGTCAAACCGGGTCGACCACAGCAGCGGGTCGGCGGACCCGCCCGCCGTCTCCTGCGGGTACATCGACGCGTAGCGGGTGAGCTGGGCGTCGGTGGCGTTCACACCGGCGAGCGTGGTGAGCAGCAGGCCGGTGCCGACCGCCACGGCGGCGGCGATGGCGACCAGCCGGAGCAGCGCCTCCCGGCCACCGGCGACGGCGAGCCGGAGCGCGAGCCCGATCATGAGGCGACCCCGGCGGGGGCGTTGACCCGGCCGTCCCGCACCATGACCTCGCGGTCGGCGTACGCCGCGATGCGCGCCTCGTGCGTCACCAGGACGACTGTGGTGCCCTTCTCGCGGGCGGCGTCCACCAGCAGCGTCATCACCTCCTCGCCGGTGAGCGAGTCGAGCGCGCCGGTGGGCTCGTCGGCGAACAGCACCCGGGGCTCCGCGACCAGGCCGCGGGCCAGTGCGACCCGCTGGGCCTGCCCGCCGGACAGTTCGCCCGAGCGGCGGTGCTCCATGCCGGCCAGGCCGAGCCGCTCGAACCAGCCCCGCGCGGCGCGCAGCGCCGGAGTGCGGCGGACACCGCGCAGCAGCAGCGGCAGCGCCACGTTCTCGGCCGCGGTGAGTTCCGGCACGAGCTGCCCGAACTGGAAGACGAAGCCGAAGCTGTCGCGGCGCAGCGTGCTCCGGTCGGCCTCGCCGAGCGTGTCGATCCGGGCGCCGTCGAACCGGACCTCGCCGGAGTCGGGGCGCAGGATGCCGGCCAGGCAGTGCAGCAGCGTCGACTTGCCGGAGCCGCTCGGTCCCATCACGGCGACCACCTCGCCGGCGGCCACGGCGAGGTTCGCGCCGCGCAGGGCGGGTGTCTCGCCGAACGCGTACGTGACGTCACGTGCCTCGATCATCGGGCTCATGGCCGTACCGCCTTTCTCAGGGCGTCCAGCCGGGCGCCTGTCGTCTCGATCCACCGCAGGTCCGCCTCGAGGTGGTAGAGGCCGTGGTCGGCCAGCATCACGTCGACGAGTTCGCCGCTGCGCTTGATCTCGGTCAGCTCACGCATCCGGCGCAGGTGCGCGGCGCGCTGGGTGTCCAGGTACTCCTCGGCCGGGCGGTCGAGCATCAGCGCGAGCACGACCTTGGTGAACAGCAGGGTCTGCAGGTGCGGTTCCGGTTCGACCGGCTCGGTCAGCCAGTGCTCCACCTCGGTGGCGCCCAGGTCGGTGATCACGTAGCGCTTGCGGTCGGGCCCCGCGCCGGGAGCCACGTCGCCGACCACCACCTTGCCGTCGCGGGCCAGCCGGCTCAGCGTCGAGTAGACCTGCCCGTACGGCAGCGGCTTGCCGCGCCCGAAGAAGGTGTCGTAGTCGCGCTTGAGGTCGTAGCCGTGGCTCGGTTCGCGTTCGAGCAGCCCGAGCAGGGTCAGGGGAACCGTCATGAGCAGAGACTACACCGAGTGTATACCTCGCGTATATAGCTGACCCGGCAGCGGAACGGGCCACCGCACGACGCACACTTGACGGCATGGAGAACGAGCTCGCGATTTCCGTGCGAGGGCTGCGCAAGGCGTACGGCGACAACGTCGCCGTGGCCGGGGTGGACCTGGACGTCCACCGGGGCGAGGTGTTCGCCCTGCTCGGCCCGAACGGCGCCGGCAAGACCACAACGGTCGAGATCCTCGAGGGCTACCGGCAGCGCGACGCCGGCGAGGTGCGCGTCCTCGGCGCCGACCCCGCCCACCCCGACGCCGCCTGGCGCTCCCGGGTCGGCATCGTGCTCCAGGGCACCGGCGAGTTCGACGAGCTCAGCGTCATCGAGGTGGTCCGCCACTTCTCCGGCTTCTACCCGGGCGCGGACGACCCGGACAAGGTGGTCGAGCGGGTCGGGCTGGGCGCCAAGGCCAAGGCGCGTACGCACACGCTCTCCGGCGGGCAGAAGCGCCGCCTGGACGTGGCGCTGGGCATCATCGGCCGCCCCGAGCTGCTCTTCCTCGACGAGCCGACCACCGGATTCGACCCGGAGGCCCGGCGCGAGTTCTGGGAGCTGATCCGGGACCTGTCCGCCGCCGGCACCACGATCGTGCTCACCACCCACTACCTGGACGAGGCCGAGGCGCTCGCCGACCGGGTCGGCGTGATCGCCGCCGGGCGGGTGATCGAGGTCGCGCCGCCGAACCGGCTGGGCAACCGGCAGGAGTCGCTCGCGACCGTCTCCTGGCGTACCCCCGACGGGACATTGGCCTCGGCGGAGACCGCGACGCCGACGGCGCTGGTGTACGACCTGGCCGCGCGCTTCGGCGGCGAGGTGCCCGGCCTCACCGTGACCCGGCCGACCCTGGAAGACGTCTACCTGCGGATGATCGGACACTCATGACCACCACGACGAACCCCGCGGCCCCGGTCACCGCCGCCGCGGCCCGGCGGCCCGGCGCGGGCGCGCTGGCGCTGCGCCAGGGGCGGCTGGAGATCACCCAGTTCCTGCGCAGCCGGGAGTCCGTCGTGTTCACGATGGGCTTCCCGATCATCATGATTCTGATCTTCGCGGCGATCTTCAGCGACGAGATCGCGCCCGGGGTCAGCTACACGCAGTACTTCATCACCGGCATGATCGCGACCGGCCTGATGACAGTGAGCTTCCAGAACCTCGGCATCTGGATCCCGATCGAGCGGGACCGGGGCGTGCTCAAGCGCTACCGCGGTACGCCGATGCCGAAGTGGGTCTGGTTCGCCGGCAAGGTGATCATGGTGGTGGTCATCGGCATCGCCGAGACCGTGCTGCTGCTCGCCGTCTCGGTGGCGATGTTCGACCTGGACCTGCCGCAGACCACCGCCAAGTGGCTGACGTTCGCCTGGGTCTCCGTCCTCGGCGTCACCGCCTGCACGCTCTGCGGCATCGCCATCTCGTCGCTGGCCCGTACCGCCCGCAGCGGCTCGGCGGTGGTCACCCCGGTCGCGCTGGTGCTCCAGTTCATCTCCGGCGTGTTCTTCGTCTTCACCAGCCTGCCCACCTGGATGCAGCAGGTCGCGGCGATCTTCCCGCTCAAGTGGATGTGCCAGGGGCTGCGCTCGGTGTTCCTGCCGGACAGCTTCGGCGCGCGGGAGCCGGGCGGGTCGTTCGAGCTGGGCACCGTCGCGCTGGTGCTGGGCGCCTGGTGCGTCATCGGCCTGGTGCTCTGCCTGACCACGTTCCGCTGGACCACCAAGCGCGACGGCTGAGGTGTAAGGAAGGGCCCCCTTTTAACGCCTCCGGTAGAGAAAGGGCCCCTTCTTAACACGCGCCCGGCGGTGGCACACTCGCCGGCATGGCACCCACGCTGACCCGGCGTACCCTGCTCGGCGCCGCCGCCGGCGTGGCCGGCGCCGCGGTGGTCGGCAGTCTGGCCGCCCGGCAACTGGCCGGCACCCGCCCGGGACCGGCCCCGGCCCTGCCGGACGCCTCGGCCGGCGACGAACGCCTGATCCGCATCGCGTCCGGCGCGCGCGGCCGCGAGGTCGACTTCTGGACGGCGGTGCCCGACGGGTACGGCGACGGCCGCGGCCTGCCCGTCTGCCTGGTGCTGCACGGCGCGTCGGCCACCCCGCGCGACTACGGCCGGTTCGGCCTGGCCCGCTTCCTCACCGACGCAGTACGCCGGGGCGCCCCGCCGTTCGCGCTCGCGGGCGCCACCGGCGGGCGGCTGTCCTGGCGCGCCTCCGGTGACGACGACCCGCAGCGGATGGTGCGCGAGGAGGTGCCCACCTGGTGCGCCCGGCGCGGTTTCGACAGCAGCCGGCTGGCCGTGTGGGGCTGGTCGATGGGCGGCTTCGGCGCGTTGCTGCTGGCCGAGACGTACCCGAAATGGCTGCGGATGGCGGCGGCCTTCTCCCCCGCGGTGAGCCCCGGCGACGCGGTCTTCACCGGCGTGGACAAACTGCGCGGCACGCCGGTCGGGCTCTGGTGCGGGCGGCAGGACAACTTCCTCAAGGATGTCCGCGCGCTGGCCCGGGCGCTGCCCGAGGAGCCGGTACGCGCCGCCTGGGCCGACGGGCGGCACAACTTCGGCTACTGGGGCACAGTCATCCCGGACGCGTTCGCGCTGATCGGCGCCGCGCTCAGCCCGCCCCGGACGTGAACCGCCCCCGGCCGCTCGGGCCGGGGGCGGGACGGGCCGGTCAGTACGAGTAGAAGCCCTGGCCGGTCTTGCGGCCCAGGTCGCCGGCGGTGGCCATGCGCTGGAGCAGCTCCGGCGGGAAGAACTTCTCGTCCGCGGTGTCGGTGTAGATGTTGCGGGTGGCGTTGAGCAGCACGTCCACGCCGGTCAGGTCGACGGTGGCGAGCGGGCCCATGGCGTGGCCGAAGCCCAGCTTGCAGGCGGTGTCCAGGTCCTCGGCGGAGATCACGCCGGCCTCGACGAGCTTGACCGCCTCCATCGCCAACGCGCAGATCAGCCGGGTGGTGACGAAACCGGCGATGTCCCGGTTGACCACCACCACCGTCTTGCCGATCCCCTCGGCGAACGACTTGACCGTGTCCATGGTCGCGTCGCTGGTCTTGTAGCCGCGTACCAGCTCGCAGAGCTTCATCATCGGCACCGGCGAGAAGAAGTGCGTGCCGACGACCGACTCCGGGCGCTCGGTGGCGGTGGCGATCTGGGTCACCGGGATGGCCGACGTGTTGGTGGCCAGCACCGCGTCCGCCTTGCAGATCTTGTCCAGCGCGCGGAACACCTCGTGCTTGATCTCGATCTTCTCGAAGACCGCCTCGACCACGATGTCCGCGTCGGCGGCGGCCTCCAGATCGGTGGTCGGCGTGATCCGGCCCAGCGTCGCCTCGACGTCGGACGCCTCGATCTTGCCCTTCTCGGCGAACTTCGTCAGCGACTTCCGGATGCCGTCCACACCGCGCTTCGTGGCCGCGTCGTCGATGTCGCGCAGCGTCACCTGCCAGCCCGCCTGCGCCGCCACCTGGGCGATGCCCGAGCCCATCAGCCCGGCACCGACGACCGCGAGTCGACCCGCCATCTGCTTCTCCCTCGCCGTGTTCTGCAACGTCTGCCAGAACCCTACTTAACGACGGATAAGCACCGGCTGTCAGATGGCCAGGTCCGGTTCCTCCGGCGCGGTCCCGCGTTCCACCTCGACGCCGAGCGCCCGCAGGTCCGCCACGAAGTCCGGGTAGCCCCGGTCGACGTGGTGCACGTGCGAGACCTCGGTCAACCCGTCGGCGCAGAGCCCGGCGATGATCAGGCCGGCGCCGGCCCGGATGTCCGTCGCGCGTACCGGGGCGCCGGACAGCCGCTCCCGGCCGCACACCAGCGCGTGGTGGCCATCGGTACGGATCTCCGCGCCCAGCCGCATCATCTCGTTGGCGAACATGAACCGGCCGTCGAAGATGTTCTCGGTGATCAGCGAGCCGCCCTCGCTGACCGCCGCCAGCCCGATCGCCATTGGCAGCAGGTCGGTGGCGAAACCCGGGTACGGCAGCGTCACCACGTCCACCGCCTTCGGGCGGTCGTCCATGCGTACCCGGAAGGCGTCACCCCGGGTCTCGACCAGGCCGCCGGCCGCGACCAGCTTGTCCAGCGCGACCTCCAGGTACGCCGGGTCCAGGCCGGTCACCGTCACGTCGCCGCGGGTCATCGCGGCGGCGAACGCCCACGTCCCGGCCACGATCCGGTCCCCCACCGTGGCGTGCCGGACCGGCTGCAACCCGGGTACGCCGACGATGTGCAGCGTCGACGTGCCGGCCCCCTCGATCCGGGCGCCCATCCGGTTCAGCATGGTGCAGATGTCGACGATCTCCGGCTCCCGGGCCGCGTTGTCGATAGTCGTGGCGCCACGGGCCAGCACCGCCGCCATCACCAGGTTCTCGGTCGCGCCCACGCTCGGGAAGTCCAGCACGATGTCCGCGCCGTGCAGCCCGTCCGGGGCCTCGGCGATGACGAAGCCGTGCTCACCGGAGATCTCCGCGCCCATCCGGGCCAGCCCGGCGATGTGCATGTCCAGGCCGCGTGAGCCGATCGCGTCGCCGCCCGGGTGCGCCACCCGCACGTACCCCCGGCGGGCCAACAGCGGACCGAGCACGCAGATCGACGCGCGCAGCCGCCGCACCAGGTCGTAGTCGGCCTCCGCGCCCGGCCGTTCCGGCACGTCGATGAGCACCGAGCGGGACCGCTCCACACCGCCGTGGGCCACCATCGGGTCGACCGGGTCGTCCGGCCCGAAACGTACGCCACAGCCGAGCCGCCGCAGCACCTCGCCCATGATCGCGATGTCGGTGATCCGGGGCACATTGGTGATCAGGCTGCGGCCGGGCGCGAGCAGCGCCGCCGCCATCAGCTTCAGCGCGGAGTTCTTCGCACCCACCACGTGCACGGTGCCGTCGAGCCGGGCGTCACCGCGTACCCGGATGACGTCGACGTCGCTGACCGCCGGATCGCTCGCGTCCCCCGGCCCAACCGGACTCGGCCGGGCCGGGATGGTCAGGTCCGGTATCCGTAGGCTGTGCGTCATGGCCGTCCACCTCACGCGCATCTACACCAAGGCCGGCGACGCCGGCATGACCAGGCTGAGCAACAACGAGCAGGTGCCGAAGACCGATCCGCGCATCGCCGCGTACGCGGACGTGGACGAGTGCAACGCCTCGATCGGCGTCGCGCTCGCCCTGGGGCAGCTCTCGGACGAGCTGCGAGCCGTGCTGGAGTCCGTACAGAACGACATGTTCGACGTCGGCGCGGACCTGGCGACGCCGGTCGAGCCGGACCCGAAGTACCCGCCGCTGCGGGTGACCGAGGAGTACGTCGAGCGCCTCGAGGGCTGGTGCGACGAGTACAACGCGCGCCTGAGCAAGCTCGACTCCTTCATCCTCCCCGGCGGCACCGCTGGTGCGGCACTGCTGCACGTGGCACGGACGACCGCCCGGCGCGCCGAGCGTGCGGCATGGGCGCTGGTCGCACACGACCCCGATCGGACCAGTCCCCTCCCGGCAAAGTATCTCAACCGGCTCTCCGATTTGCTCTTTATCCTGTCAAGAACGGCAAATCCGGACGGCGACGTGCTATGGGTTCCGGGCGGGAAGCGCTGACCATCGGCAGCCTCCATCACGTGGAGGTGTGGGTACCCGACCTGGCGGCGGCCAGTCGTTCGTGGGGCTGGCTTCTCGGCGAGCTGGGCTGGACGCCGTACCAGGACTGGCCCGCCGGCCGCTCCTGGCGTCTCGGCGCGACGTACATCGTGCTGGAGCAGTCACCGGCGCTCACCGGCCGCACCCACGACAGGCGCGCGCCCGGCCTGAACCACCTGGCCTTCCACGCCGGCCCGCCGGCCGCCGTCGAGCGGCTGGTCACTGCCGCCGGAGAGTACGGCTGGACGCTGCTGTTCCCGGACCGGCACCCGCACGCGGGCGGCCCGGACAGCTACGCCGCCTACCTCACCGACGGGCAGGGGTACGAGGTCGAGCTGGTAGCGGAGACGTGAAAAGGCCGGCACCCCGTTGGTTCGGGGTGCCGGCCTTTCGCTGTGTCTTACCTCGTCTTAGCTGTTCCAGTGCTTGGCGACGAGGTCGGCGGCCTGCTGCTCCCACTGGGCGTAGTGGTCCGGGTAAGCACTGACCTGGACGGTCTGGGCGGCCTTGGTCAGCGGCATGTCCTGCCAGCCGTCGACCTGCTTCAGACCCTTCAGGAACGCGGTGGTGGAGTACTCGGGGTCGGTGATCTGCTCGACCGTGCCCCAACCGGAGGACGGGCGCTGCTGGAACAGGCCCTGCGAGTCGTGGTCGTTACGGTCACCGAGGTGGCCGAGGTTCTCCAGCTTCGACTCCTGCAACGCGGTCGCGATCGACACGACCGCGGCACGCTCGTCCATGCCGGCCTTCTTCGTCGCGGCAATGATGGCCTTGACGTTGGCGGTCTGCTCGTCATTGAGGTCGATGCGGGACTGGTCGCCCTGCACGCCGTGCGGGATCAGCTTGTCGGACTGCACCGTGGCCGTGACCGGCTTCGCGTGCGTGGTGGTGTCGGCCGCGTGGGCGGCGACCGGGCCGGCGAACACGCCACCGGTGAAAGCCAGACCAGCAATACCCAGAACGCTCTTACGCAGAATCGTGTTCATGATGGGGGCTCCATTCGGGGGTCGACACACCCCCCCCGGGGGGGGGACCGGGGGGGGTGTGGGCACCGTCAGGCGCTCAAGAAAGTCTCAAGGGGGATCCCGGCTGCTCGCGGGGGCTGGGGGCCTCTACGCGGCGCCGGAAGCATGTCCAACGACCGTCGACCCGGCATCATTCCCGGGCGCCTCACGCCACCGGGGGGCGGCGCGGGGTTCACGTCGTCGGAACCATACTCAACGACCGGCCGGCCAGGGTGATTCCCGGCTTGGGGATGCCGCCTCGCTCGGGGGCGAGCCGGGTTTCTCGGTCGTTCACCTGGTTACAACGCCCCGCACCCGCCAGCGATTCCGCCACGAGAGTGCCGCCCACCACCCCCGAACCGGGACTTCCACCCCACACACGCCAAACCTCACCGAGCCCAGCCCGGGCACCTCGCTCTGCGCCCCGGCGATCAAGGAGTTTGCGGCCCTTTCCGGCACCCACAAGGACACAAACCCCTTGATCACCCTCGAAGAAGCCTCCCCGGGCACCCGCCATAGCGTTGATCATGAGGTTAGCGGCGACATAACGGACACCAAGTGCCGCCAAGTTCATGATCGACGCTCTCGGAGGGGGGCTGACCCGAGGCGGCCGCCCCGCCGCAGGTCCGCGGGCCGCACGCGCGATCTTGCACTTTGAGCCCTCGCGGCACCCGATTCGCCGGATTTATGGGGCACCTAAGTGCAAGATCGCGCGGGGCATCAGGAGCTGGGGGGCGGCAACCCGTCAGGAACTCCTGGGAACTTCGGCGATCTTGGAGTTGTGGTGCCTCGCATACCTCGTCAAACGGGCATCGTGGGCGCCACAACTCCAAGATCGATGGCGAGGTGAGGGCTGTCGTGCGGGGGCAGCCGGACTGGGCGAACCGGGTGCCGGATTCAGCCGGCCAAGGTGTGCGGGGGTGCCGCCACCTCGGGGAAGTGGAGTCGATCAAGCGGCTGAGGTCAGGCGGCGGGCCAGTCCTGGGAGGCCAGACGCGGCGAGACCGCCCCGGGTGGGGCGGCCTCGAGCCAGGACAGGAATCCGGTAACCGTGGAACGCGCCATGGCGATCTCGATCGGCGCGTGGTGGCTGGTACAGCGCAGGATCACCCACTCGGCCGGCATCGACATGCGCTCCTGGCCCTCGGGCAGCCGGCGTCGCTCGACCGCCAGCCCCTCGCGGGAGAGCACCCGCTTGGGGCGCAGCGCGAAGCTGAACATGCGGTACCAGCGGAGTTCGTCGCCGACGAAGCGACCGAACCCGGGTGACCAGCCGCGACCGTCGAGGATCGTGGAGACCCGCACGCTCAGCCGGATGGTGCCACCGCTACGTGTGAACAGGGCCCGCCGGATGAAGAGGATCAGAATGGCGACGACGACTACCGCTACGCCGATTCCGAACCCTTCGACGATCTCCATCGGCGGGTCTGCTCAGCGGGCCGGGGTGGCGGGGGTCGCGCTCTCGGCGAGCACCGTGACGCCCTCGCTGGTCACCGACAGGAAGCCGCCGGGCACGTCGAAGACGACCTGCTGGCCACCGGCCTGCTTGATGCGTACCTGGCTGGGCTCCGCGAGCTGGCCGAGCAGCGGCGCGTGCCCCGGCAACACACCGAGCTCACCCTCGGTCGTCCGTGCGACGACCATTTCGGCCTCGCCGGTCCAGACCTTCTCCTCGACGGCTACGAGCTCGACGTGAAGCTGCTGTGCCACGCTGTCTCCTTGCTGCGGCGGCGGATTGCCGAAAGTCTAGTCGCGCCCCCGCGGCCCACCCAACGCGGGTGGTGAGAGCCGGACCACCACGGCCCCGCACCCGCCCAGGCTACTTGGTTTTCTGAATGAAATCGGGGTGCTCCAGCAGGAAGGCATCGAGCTGTTCGGTGCGCAGGGCGGTGAAGAAGTCCTCCGCCGGTTCGAGCAGCCGCTCACCCCGGTACGCGCTGCCGGCGCCGATCGCCCCGCCGGGCAGCTTGATCGTCTCGATCGCGTTCGGACGGATGTCCTTCAGCGCCAGCCCGAAGTCCACCACGCTGTTGCCGCGCCCGTTGAAGACGAGCGACTTGCCGGCGGCCCGCAGCACCCGGTCGAGCTTGACCGGGTTGGTCACCACGTCGGCGCTGACCGCCTGGCTCGCCATGGCCTTGACGAACTGCTGCTGGTGCCGCTGCCGGCCGTAGTCGCCGTCCGGCACGCCGTTCTTCGGGTAGCGCTGCCGGACGTAGTCCAGTGCCTGCCAGCCTTCGAGGTGGGCGTTGCCCTTCTTGTACACCGCCTGCGGTCCGAGGTAGCCGCCGCCACCGGGCCGGAGCTGGCGGGGCGTACCGTCCGGCTGGAGGTGTTCGGACCGGACCTCCCGCTCGATGTACATGTCCACGCCGCCCATGGCGTCGACGATCTTCTTGAAGCCGCTGAAGTTGATGATCGCGCCGGCGTCGAAGCGCTTGATGCCGGTGACGTCCTGCACGGTCTTGGCGAG
The DNA here is from genome assembly GCF_017872985.1 of Micromonospora sp. HB375. NCBI lineage: Bacteria > Bacillati > Actinomycetota > Actinomycetes > Micromonosporales > Micromonosporaceae > Micromonospora > Micromonospora sp. HB375. Next base: position 5,844,617 of record NZ_JAGGJO010000001.1, read on the forward strand.
CAGTTCGAAGCCCTGCGCGGTGCTGGGATTCTGCCCCGGTACGTTGCTGCCGTGCGACATGGCGGCGTTGAGCCGGTCGTTGCCGCCGGAGTAGTCGGCCTTGGCGAAGGCCGGGATGTCCACCCGCAGGTCGCGCGGGAGCGAGAAGAGGTAACCCCGGTCCATGCTGGCGGGCACGTGCAGCACCATGATCGAGTCGGCGAGCGGCCGGGCGGTCGACGTACGCGGGTCGACGCCGACGAGCAGGATGTTGAGCGGACCCTTGATGTCGCTCTTCTTCTCGTTGGCGCCGGCGGCCTGGTCACCGAAGAGGTCGGCCTTGCCGACCGAGCCCTCGTAGCGGGCGACGAGGGCGCGGGAGCCGAGCAGCACGGAGCCGCTGAGCACCACCATGACGATGCCCAGGATCGTGCACACGCGGGCCCACCGGGGCACGCCTCGCCACATGGACCGCTTGCCGCGGTCCGTGCCGCCCTTACCGCCCACGAGCATCTCCAATCGTCACGCCCACGGGTAGGAAGACGGGCGCGGGGGTCCGTTTGGTTGCAGAGATCAACGGCCGGGATGTGAAAGTCGTGTCAGGAACGGTACCGCGCGATTCGGCGAACTGCTTGCCGGAGATCCGGGCATCTGGTAGTGCAATGGTCGGAAACGGCGAGGGCCGCCCCGGCTTTCGCCGGGACGGCCCTCCCCTGTGTGAGCGGGCTCTCAGCCCTCCTCACCCATCAGTTCCTTGGCCTTGGCCTTGAGGTCCTCCAGGCCGCCGCACATGAAGAACGCCTGCTCCGGGAAGTGGTCGAACTCCCCCTCGCTGATCCGGCGGAAGGCGTCGATGGTCTCGGCGATCGGGACCGTCGAGCCGGGGACGCCGGTGAACTGCTCCGCCGCGTACGTGTTCTGCGAGAGGAACCGCTCGATCCGGCGGGCACGGCCGACGGTGAGCTTGTCCTCCTCGGAGAGCTCCTCGATACCGAGGATGGCGATGATGTCCTGCAGGTCCTTGTAGCGCTGCAGGATCCGCTTCACCTCGGTGGCGACGGCGAAGTGCTCCTCGCCGACGAACTCCGGGGCGAGAATCCGGGACGAGGACGCCAGCGGGTCCACGGCCGGGTAGATGCCCTTGTCGGAGATCGACCGCTCCAGGTTGGTGGTCGCGTCGAGGTGGGCGAACGTGGTGGCCGGCGCCGGGTCGGTGTAGTCGTCGGCGGGCACGTAGATCGCCTGCATCGAGGTGATGGCCTGGCCCCGGACGGAGGTGATCCGCTCCTGGAGCTCGCCCATCTCGTCGGCCAGGGTCGGCTGGTAACCCACGGCGCTCGGCATACGGCCGAGCAGCGTGGACACCTCGGAACCGGCCTGGGTGAAGCGGAAGATGTTGTCGATGAAGAGCAGCACCTCCTGCTTCTTCACGTCGCGGAAGTACTCCGCCATGGTGAGCGCGGAGAGCGCGACCCGCAGACGGGTGCCCGGCGGCTCGTCCATCTGGCCGTACACGAGCGCGGTCTTGTCGATGACGCCCGACTCGGTCATCTCGGCGATGAGGTCGTTGCCCTCGCGGGTGCGCTCACCCACGCCGGCGAAGACCGAGGTACCACCGAAGTTCCGGGCCACCCGGGTGATCATCTCCTGGATGAGCACCGTCTTGCCCACGCCGGCGCCGCCGAACAGGCCGATCTTGCCGCCCTTGACGTACGGGGCGAGCAGGTCGATGACCTTGATGCCGGTCTCCAGCATCTCGGTCTTCGGCTCCAGGTCCGCGAAGGCCGGGGCCTTGCGGTGGATGCCCCACCGGTCGTCGGCCTCGATCGTCTCGCCCTCGGTGAGGTTGAGGCACTCGCCGATCGCGTTGAACACGTGGCCCTTGACCGCGTCACCCACCGGCACGCTGATCGGCGCCCCGGTGTCACGCACGTCGGCGCCGCGGACCAGACCGTCGGTCGGCTGCATCGAGATGGCACGGACCAGGTTGTCACCCAGGTGCTGGGCGACCTCCAGGGTCAGCGTCTTCTCACCACCCGAGAGGGTCACGTCGACGTGCAGAGCGTTGAACAGCTCCGGCATGGCGTCGCGCGGGAACTCGGCGTCGACGACCGGGCCGATGACCCGGACCACGCGACCCGTGGCCGTCTTGGTCTCAACTGCGGATACAGTCATCACACTTCACTTCCCGACGCGGCCAGCGCGTTCGCGCCGCCGACGATCTCACTGATCTCCTGGGTGATCCCGGCCTGACGGGCCGAGTTCATCTCGCGCGTGTACTTCTCGATCATCTCTTCGGCGTTGTCGGTGGCGCTCTTCATCGCCCGCCGGCGGGCGGCCGACTCGCTCGCCGCCGACTCCAGCAACGCCGCGAAGATCCGCGTGTTGATGTACTTCGGCAGCAGGGCGTCGAGCAGCGACTCCGGCTCCGGCTCGAACTCGTACGCCGGCAGCGCGCCCTCGGTCCGAGGCCGGTCCTCGACCTGCATCGGGCCGATGATCCGGGTCACCGGGTTCTGCGTCATCAGGGACTTGAACTCGGTGTAGACGATGTGCAGCTCGTCCACGCCGAGGATCCCGTCGGCGCCGGCATCCCCGTCCACGTCGTCCGCGCCGGCGGTGAACGCCTTGATCAGCGTGTCACCGACCTCGCGGGCGTCGGCGAACGTCGGCTGCTCCGAGAAGCCGGTCCAGCTTCCGGCGATCTGCCGGCTGCGGAACCGGTAGTACGCCACGCCCTTGCGGCCGATGACGTAGAGCACCGGCTCCTTGCCGTCGGCGCGCAGCCGGGCGATCAGCGACTCGGCGGTCCGGATCGCGTTCGAGCTGTAGCCGCCGGCCAGACCCCGGTCGGCCGTCACCAGCAGGACGCCCGCCCGCCGCACCCGCTCGCGCGGGGTGAGCAGCGGGTGGTCGATCCGCGCGTTCGAGGCCAGCGCCGTCAGCACGCCGGTGATCGCCTCGGCGTACGGCAGCGAGGCCGCCACCTTGGCCTGGGCCTTGGCGATGCGGCTCGTCGCGACGAGCTCCATCGCCTTGGTGATCTTCTTCATCCCCTTGGCGGAACGGATCCGCTGCCGGAGAACGCGTACCTGGGCGGCCATCGGATCAGCTCTCGGCCGGGCGGTCGGCGCCGTCGCGCAGGCGGGTCACCGTCTCGCGGGACTGCTCACCCTCCAGCGGCTTGGCCGGCGCCTCGTTGATCCGGACCTCCTCCTCCTTGCCCAGGAAGAGCTGCTTGAACTCGGTGATCGCCGAGTCGAGCGAGGCGATGATGTCGTCGTCCCACTTGTGGTCCGCGATCGAGGCCAGGACGCCCTCGTGCTTGTGCCGCAGGTACTGCAGGAACTCCGACTCGAAGCGGCGGACCTCGCCGACCGGGACGTCGTCCAGCTTGCCCTCGGTGCCGGCCCAGACGGAGACGACCTGCTCCTGCACCGGGTACGGCGAGTAGTTCGGCTGCTTGAGCAGCTCGACCAGGCGGGAACCGCGGTCCAGCTGGGCGCGGGAGGCCCGGTCCAGGTCGGAGGCGAAGGCGGCGAACGCCTCCAGCTCGCGGTACTGGGCCAGGTTCAGCCGCAGCGAGCCGGCGACCTTCTTCATCGGCTTCACCTGCGCGGCGCCACCGACCCGGGAGACCGAGGTGCCGACGTTGATGGCCGGCCGGACGCCCTGGTTGAACAGGTCGGTCTCGAGGAAGATCTGGCCGTCGGTGATGGAGATGACGTTGGTCGGGATGAACGCCGAGATGTCGTTCGCCTTGGTCTCGATGATCGGCAGGCCGGTCATCGAGCCGCCGCCCAGCTCGTCGGAGAGCTTGGCGCAGCGCTCCAGCAGACGCGAGTGCAGGTAGAAGACGTCACCCGGGTAGGCCTCACGGCCCGGCGGGCGGCGCAGCAGCAGCGACACGGCCCGGTACGCCTCGGCCTGCTTGCTCAGGTCGTCGAAGACGATCAGGACGTGCTTGCCGCCGTACATCCAGTGCTGCCCGATGGACGAGCCGGTGTACGGGGCGAGGTACTTGAAGCCGGCCGGGTCGGAGGCCGGGGAGGCGACGATGGTGGTGTACTCCATCGCGCCCGCCTCCTCCAGCGTCCCCTTGATGGAGGCGATGGTGGAGGCCTTCTGGCCGATCGCGACGTAGATGCAGCGGACCTGCTTCTTCGGGTCGCCGGAGCGCCAGTTCTCGCGCTGGTTGAGGATGGTGTCCAGCGCGACGGTGGTCTTGCCGGTCTTCCGGTCACCGATGATCAGCTGACGCTGACCGCGGCCGATCGGGGTCATCGCGTCGATGGCCTTGATGCCGGTCTGCAGCGGCTCGTCGACCGACTTGCGGGACATCACGTTCGGGGCCTGGAGCTCCAGCTCGCGGTAGCCCTCGTTGGCGATGTCGCCGAGGCCGTCGATGGGCTCGCCGAGCGCGTTGACCACGCGGCCGAGGAACGCGTCACCGATCGGCACGGAGAGCACCCGGCCGGTGCGCTTGACGCGCTGGCCCTCTTCGATCCCGCCGAAGTCACCGAGGACGACGACACCGATCTCCCGGACGTCGAGGTTCAGCGCCACACCGAGCGTGCCGTCCTCGAACTCCAGGAGCTCGTTGGTCATGGTCGAGGGGAGGCCCTCGACGTGGGCGATGCCGTCGCCGGCGTCGGCGACGGTGCCGACCTCCTCGCGGGAGACGTCGGCCGTGTAGGAGGAGACGTAGCGCTCCAGGGCGCCGCGGATCTCCTCCGTCGAGATGGTCAGCTCGGCCATCCTCTGCTTCCTTAAGTATCTCAGGGCCCGGGATACCTGGTACCGACCGGTCCGGTGGCGACGAATCAGGGCTCAGCGCTTGGCGAGCGCGTTGCGGGTCTCGTTGAGGCGGCGCAGGACGGTGCCGTCGTACAGGTCGGAGCCGACCTGTACGCGCGCCCCGCCGAGCACGTCGGGGTCGACCGTCTGCTTGACGGAGACCTCCCGACCGTACATCTCCGAGAGGCGGGCACCGAGGCGTCGCTCCTCCTCCTCGGTCAGCGGAGCCGCCACGGTCACGTACGCGACCTGACGGTCCCGCCGGTCGGCGGCGAGCTCGACCAGCCGGGTGAGCGCACCGGTGAAGGAGCGTCCACCGAAACCAGCGAGCGCGGCCTCGACGAGGCTGACGGTGACCGGCTGGGCCTTGCCGGCGAGCAGCTGCCGGGCCAGTTCGGCCCGCCGCTCGACCGACGCCATCGGGTCGGAGAGCGTGTTGGACAGCTCGGCGGAACCGGAGACGACCTGCCCGAAGCGGAACAGCTCGTCCTCGACCTCGCCCAGGTCGCCGGACAGGTCGGCGCTGGCCAGCAGCGCCTCCACGCCGAGGCGCTCGACACCGTCGAGCAGCTCGGACGGGGCCGACCAGCGGCCGGACACCATCGACGCGAGCAGGTCGAGCGCTTCCGCGCCGACCCGGCCGCGCAGCATGTCGCCGAGCAGGCCGGAGCGGTCGGCGCCGGCCCGGGCCGGGTCGGAGAGCGCCCGGCGCAGCCGCGGCTCACGCCGCAGCAGGGCGGCGACGGAGAGGATGTCGTCGGCGGTGGCAGCCACCGCCGACGGCTCCGCGCCGCGGACGTACGCGTCGAGGCGCTCGGCCCCGGCCCGGTACGACTCCCGGCTGGCGGCCTGCATCAGCGGGCCCCCGTGCTCTCGAGACCGCTCAGGAACCGGTCGACGGTGCCCTTGCGACGCGCCTCGTCGGCGAGCGACTCACCGACGATCTTGCTGGCCAGGTCCACCGCGATGGTGCCCACCTCGGTACGCAGCTCGCGCACGATGGTGGCCCGCTCGGCGGCGAGCTGCTCCTTGCCGGCGGCGATGATCCGGTCGGACTCCTCACGCGCCTTGGCGAGGATGTCCTGGCGGATCCCGTCGGCGTCGGCCCGTGCGTCGTCGCGGATCTTGGCGGCGTCGGTACGCGCCTCCGCGAGCTGGGCCCGGTACTGCTCGAGCAGCTTGTTCGCCTCGGCCTGGGCCGCCTCGGCGCGCTTGATGCCACCCTCGATCGCGTCGACCCGCGCCTGGTACATCGCCTCCATGCGGGGCATGACGAACTTCAGCAGGACGAAGACGAGCAGGGCGAAGGAGATCGTTCCGACGACCATCTCCTGCCAGATCGGCAAGATCGGATTGTGCGCGCCTTCGGCGGCGAGATACATGTCAGACCTCCGGATCGGGAGAGCTCGCGTCAGCTAACGGCGAAGGCGAGCACCAGGCCGAACAGCGCCAGCGCCTCGACCAGGGCGAAGCCCAGCACCAGCCAGGTGCGGTTGTAGCCGGCCGACTCGGGCTGGCGGGCGCTCGACTGGATGTAGGCCGCGAAGACCAGGGCCACACCGATACCGGGGCCGATGGCGGCGAGGCCGTAGCCGATGGTGTTGACGTTGCCACCGATCTCGGCAAGAACGTTCATTGCGGGTATTCCTCCTAGTTCACACGTGAGGGCTCACGTGTACGCGGTCGGTACCAGATGCTTGGCCGGGCCGGGTGCCCGCCGAGCCGGATCTCAGTGCTCGTCGGCCAGCGACGTGCCGATGTAGTTGGCGCTCAGCGTGACGAAGACGTATGCCTGCAGCACCGCCACCAGCGCCTCGAAGAAGGCCATCACGATCGCCATCGCGAAGGAGAAGACCGAGGTCGCCTGCACGAAGACGCTGCTCGACCCGAGCATCACGAAGCCGCCGACGGTGAAGACCAGCAGGAGCAGGTGGCCGGCGAACATGTTGGCGAAGAGTCGCAGTGCCAGGGTGACCGGCCGGACGACGAAGTTCTGCAGGAACTCGATCGGAATCAGCAGGAAGTGCATCGGCCACGGCACGCCGGGCAGGATGAGGCTCTGCTTGAGGTACTTGCCGAGGCCGTGCTTGCGGACGCCGACGTAGTTGTACATGACGTACGAGATGGCGGCGAGCACGATCGGGAACGCGATGTGCGAGTTCGGCGAGATCTGCAGGCCGGGCACGATGCTGAAGATGTTTGTCAGCAGGATGAAGCTGAACAGCACGGTGAGGTAGGGCGCGAAGCGGATGCCCGCGTTGCCCATCTGCTCACGGGCGATGTTGTCCCGGACCAGCCCGTAGACGGCCTCGGCGGCCCACTGGCCCTTGCCCGGCACCAGCTTCGGCTTCCGGTACGCGGCCACGAAGAAGATGATCAGCAGCGCGACGGCGATCCAGATCATGATGCTGAACTTGGTGACCCAGGGGCCGGCCACGTCCGGCGGGTAGAAATCCCCGACGCTGGGGGGCCAGGGAAGGTCCTGGGCGACGACCAGCTGTCCGCTCACCGTGTCATCCTCCGCACTCAACAGACCCGCGTGTGCCGGAACTCAGGCACTGAGCCTCTTCATGATCAGGTAGATCGCCCCGGCCGCGCCGAGCATCATGCCGACGGCGACCCCGATGCCGGCTGGCAGACCGAGGAACCGTTCCGCCAACCAGCCGAGGCCACCCCACACCAGAATGCCGGCGAGCAGGTAACCCACGACGGCGCCTGCCACACCCTCCGACGAGTGCTCGTCGGACTTGTGGGAGTGGGGGTCATCGGCCATGACGTGGCGAACAATATCAGCAGGGGCGCGCGGGGATGTGCGGCACCCCCCACACTGCGGACAGCGTGCGGGCCGTACTGCGGGCGCGTCAACCTGGCGCCACGTTACTCCTGTCGCGCCCGTCAGGGCACCCGCCGTACCGGACACGATTCAGCAAAGTCACTCGCTGTCGTCGCGACGCTCGAATGTGGGCAGCGGTGATCTCATCGCCCAGGTCAGGTGGGCACCGGTCCACGCCACCACGGCCGCGATGATCGCCACGCCCATGTCCGGCAGGCCGGGCCAGCCGGTGGCCGCCACGGCGGCCATCACCACGCCCAGGATCACGATCTTGGTGGCGTAGGTGACCAGCCCGACCGACATGATCATCCGAGGGTGGATGGCGTCCGCCCAGGCCACCGAGAGGCTGGAGATCAGGTAGCTGACGATCACCAGCGCCACCCCGGCCGCGAAGCCGGCCGCCCCGGTCGGGCCGCGCAGCAGCGCCGCCGCCGGCACCCCCACCACCGCGAGGGCCGCGCACGCCAGCAACGGTAGCCGCAGGTGGTTCAGCCGGGACCGGATCGCGCCGGGCTCACCCGCCCGTGGCGCCGTCATCGGGGGTACGCCGGGAAGGCGGCGACCAGCTCGGCGACCTCGCGGGCCAACTCGGCCAGCGTGTCCGCGCCTCCGGGGGCGCCGGGATCGGTGCGTACCGCGCGCGCGATCAGCCCGGCGATCCGGCCCATCTCCCCCTCGCGCATGCCCTGGGTGGTGACGCTCGGCGTACCCACCCGGATGCCGGAGGCGACCATCGGCGGCTGCGGGTCGTACGGGATCGCGTTCTTGTTCAGCGTGATGCCGGCGGCGTCGCAGCGGGCCTCGGCCTCGGCGCCGGTCACGCCCGTCTCGCGCAGGTCGAGCAGCGCCAGGTGGGTGTCGGTGCCGCCGGAGACCGGCCGCAGGCCGTCGGCGGCCAGGCCGTCGGCGAGCGCCCGCGCGTTCGTCACCACCTGGGCGGCGTACGTGCGGAACTCCGGCTGCGCGGCCTCGCGCAGCGCGACCGCCTTGGCCGCCACCGCGTGCATCAGCGGGCCGCCCTGGGTGAACGGGAAGACCGCCTTGTCGATCCGCGCGGCCAGCGGCTCCCGGCAGAGGATCATGCCGCCGCGCGGACCGCGCAGCACCTTGTGCGTGGTCGCGGTGACCACGTCGGCGTGCGGCACCGGGGACGGGATCGCGCCGCCGGCCACCAGGCCGACGAAGTGGGCGGCGTCCACCATCAGGTACGCGCCGACCTCGTCGGCGATCTCGCGGAAGCGGGCGAAGTCGATGAGCCGGGGGTACGCGGTCGCGCCACAGATGATCAGCTTCGGCCGGTGCGCCCGGGCCAGGTCGCGTACCTCGTCGTAGTCGATCGTCTCGGTGTCCGGCCGGACGGTGTAGCCGACCGGGTGGAACCACTTGCCGGAGAAGTTCACCCGGCTGCCGTGGGTCAGGTGCCCGCCGTGCGGCAGGTCCATGGCCAGCACCGTGTCACCGGGCTGCACCAGGGCGGCGTACGCGGCCAGGTTGGCGCTCGCCCCGGAGTGCGGCTGGAGGTTGGCGTGCTCGGCGCCGAACAGGTCCTTCGCCCGGGCGATGCCCAGCTCCTCGGCCCGGTCCACCTCGGCGCAGCCGCCGTAGTAGCGCCGGCCCGGGTAGCCCTCGGCGTACTTGTTGGTGAGCGTGGAACCGAGCGCGGCCAGCACCGCGGGCGAGGTGAGGTTCTCGCTGGCGATCAGTTGCAGACCGCCGCGCAGCCGGTCCAGCTCCCCCAGCACCACCTCGGCGATCTCCGGATCGACGGTACTGAGCTGCTGGAAGTCCGGCCCCCAGAAGGTGTCCCTCGCGTTCTCCACAGCGAAGGAGTCTACGGAGCCGCAGACTGGAGGCCGTGAGATGCCTCGTCACCGGCGCGACCGGCTACATCGGCGGGCGCCTGGCGCCCCGGCTGCTGGCCGAGGGACACACCGTACGCTGCCTGGCCCGCACGGCCGGGCGGCTGCGGGACGTGCCCTGGGCGGCCGACGCGGAGATCGTCGAGGGCGACCTGCGCCGCCCGGAGACGCTGCCGTCCGCGTTCGAGGGCGTGGAGGTCGCGTACTACCTGGTCCACTCGCTCGGCCAGCGCGGCTTCGAGGCGGCCGACCGGGAGGCGGCGACCAACTTCGCCGAGGCGGCGCGCGCCGCCGGCGTACGCCGGATCGTGTACCTCGGCGGGCCGGAGCCGGCGGAGCGTGACGGCCTGCCCTCGGCGCACCTGCGCTCCCGAGCGGAGGTCGCGCGGATCCTGCTGGACAGCGGCGTGCCGACGGCGGTGCTGCGCGCCGCGGTGATCATCGGATCCGGCTCGGCCTCGTTCGAGATGCTGCGGTACCTGACCGAGCGGCTGCCGGCGATGGTCACCCCGCGCTGGGTGCGCAACCGGATCCAGCCGATCGCGGTCCGGGACGTGCTGCGCTACCTGGTCGGCTGCGCGCACCTGCCGGCCGAGGTGAACCGGGCCTTCGACATCGGCGGCCCGGACGTGCTGACCTTCAGCGACATGATGCAGCGCTACGCCCGGGTGGCCGGGCTGCGCCCCCGGGTCATCCTGCCGGTGCGCCCGCTCACCCCGTCGCTGTCCTCGCACTGGGTCGGCCTGATCACGCCGGTGCCGAACGCGATCGCCCGGCCGCTGGTGGAGAGCCTGGTGCACGAGGCGGTGGCGCACGAGCACGACATCGCCGAGTACGTGCCGGACCCGCCCGAGGGGCTGACCGGCTTCGACCAGGCGGTGGCGCTGGCGCTGTCCAAGGTGCGCGACGCGCAGGTGGAGACGCGCTGGTCGAACGCGAGCGGGCCGGACGCGCCGGCCGAGCCGCTGCCGTCGGACCCGCGCTGGTCCGGCGGCACCGCGTACACCGACATGCGGGAGCGGGCGGTGGACGCGCCACCGGAGGCGCTGTGGCGGGTCATCGAGGGCGTCGGCGGCGAGCACGGCTGGTACTCGTTCCCGCTGGCCTGGTCGGTCCGCGGCTGGATGGACCGGCTGGTCGGCGGCGTCGGGCTGCGCCGGGGGCGGCGCGACCCGCATCGCCTCCAGGTCGGTGAGGCGCTGGACTTCTGGCGGGTCGAGGAGATCGTCCCGGGCGAGCTGCTGCGGCTGCGCGCCGAGATGCGGCTGCCCGGCCGGGCGTGGCTGGAGATGCGCGCCGAACCGGACGGTAACGGCGGCAGCAGGTACGTGCAGCGTGCCGTGTTCCTCCCGCGCGGCCTGCCCGGCCACCTCTACTGGGCCTCGGTGGCGCCGTTCCACGCCGTCGTCTTCGGCGGCATGGCCCGCAACATCGCCAAGGGCGCCGAACACCCGGCCGGTTAGGCGGGAGAGTCGCCCCGCAGTGCGGGGCCGAGGAGCAGTCCCCCGTCGATGACGTACTCGGCGCCGGTGATGAAGGCCGCGTCCGGCGACGTGAGGAACAACAGCAGCGCGGTGATGTCGGCGGGCTGCCCGAGTCGCGGGACGGCGAACGGCTCCGGCGAGTAGAAGTCGGCGATCGGGGCGTCGCTGCCGGCCGCCGGCTCGGTGATGAACGGGGTCTCGATCACGCCGGGGTGGATCGCGTTGACGCGGATGTTGTCGCGGCCCAGCTCCAGGGCGGCGGTCCGGGTGAGCCCACGCACCGCCCACTTACCGGCGACGTAGGGCGCGTAGAGGGCGGTACCACCCATGCCCATGGTGGAGCCGATGTTGACGATCGCTCCTCCCCCCGCGCGACGCAGCGCCGGGGCGGCCGCCTTGATGCCGAGGAACGTGCCGGTGAGGTTGACGTCGAGGATACGAGCCCAGGTGGCCCGGTCGGTGGACTCGATGAGGGCCGGCGGGTTCTGCACCCCGGCGTTGTTGACCAGGATCGTGAGCGCGCCGAATGCCTTCTCGGTCTCCGCGACGGCGGCGACCCACGACTCCTCCCGGGAGACGTCCAGGCGGACGAACCGCGCCCGGTGTCCCAGCTCGGCGGCGAGGCCGGCGCCCCGCTCGGCGTCGATGGCGCCGATGACGACGTTGGCGCCCTCGGCGTGCAGGGCGCGAACGTGGCTGGCCCCCTGCCCACCGGTGCCGCCGGTGACGAGAACTGTCTGATTGGCGAAGCGGGACATCGGATCCTCCGGTGACGCGAGACGGATGGCGAGTCGGGCGACTCACCATGCCGACGCTACGCCCTGGGCGAATGGTGAGTCAACCCACTCGCCTCGCTATGATGGCCGCATGACCCCAGCGCCGTCGGCCTATCACCAGCGTGTGGCGGAGGAGAAGCGCGCGCTGATCGTGCAGGCCGCCACCGAGCTCTTCCTGGAGTTGGGCTACGACCGGGCCTCACTGGCGCGTGTGGCCGCCAGTGCCGGCGTGTCGAAGGCGACGCTGTTCAAGCAGTTTCCGACGAAGGCGGCTCTGTTCGACGCCATCGTCATCGACTCCTGGGCCCGCAACGAGGTCGCCGACGTGCCACCTGCCGGTGACCTGACGGCCGGCTTGACGGTCCTCGGACGGCACTACGCGACGCTGTTGAGCCGGCCGGAGATGACCGACCTGTTCCGCATCGTGATCGCCGAGCTGCCACGCTTTCCCGAGCTGGCCAGAGCACATTTCGCGCAGGGCAAGCTGCCGTACTTCGAGTCCGTCCGGATCTACCTCTCGGCCGAGCACGACGCGGGAGCCGCGGACGTCGCCGACCCGGAGATGGCCGCCACGCACTTCCTCGGGATGATCTCCAATTACCTGCTCTGGCCGCGCCTGGTCCTCCCGGACTGGACGGTCACCCCGGACCGCACGACAGCGGTCGTCGACGAAGCCGTCCGAACCATGGTCGCGCGATACGGCAGGCCGGCGAGCTGACCCTCAGTTGCCGGTGCGCGGGCTGGTGTGCTGGAAGGCGACCGCCTGGCCCGGCGGGACGAAGTCGCGTACCGGCTCGTCGCGCAACGCCCACGCGAGGATGCGGCCCACCGCGGCGATCTGCCGCTTCTGCACGCCGCCGCCGACCGCGTCCCGGGGGTCGTCCGGGTTCGCCGCGATCGTCGCCACCGAGAGCTGCGGCGTGAACGCGACGACCGTCTCCGTGGCGTTCCGCTCCGAGCTGCCGGTCTTGCCGGCCACCGGGCGGCGCAGGCCCGGAGCCAGCTCCTCGGCCGTGCCGCCGTCGCAACGCCGGTACATCGACTGGTCGCCGACCGGGCAGCGGCTGGCGTCGGCCGCCGCGCGGGCGACCTCGGTGTCGAGCACCTGCCGGCAGTCGGTGTTCCCGGCGGGGATCTTCCGGCCGGACGGGTCGGCGATCGAGGTGACCGGCGTGGGCCGGCACCAGGTGCCCTCGGCGGCCACCGCGGCGTACGCGCCGGCCAGGTCGAGCGGCGTGGTGGCGGAGACGCCGAGCGTGAACGGGCCCCAGCTCTTCGCGCCGTCGTGGGCCATCTTCGCGTCGGCCGGAGCGCGGAACACGATGCCCAGCCGCTGGGCCATCTCGACCACCCGGTCCGCGCCGACCCGCTCGGTGAGCCAGGCGAAGTACGTGTTCACCGACCGGCCGAACGCGTCCCACATGTCCCGGTCGCCGTCCATCCAGTAGGTGTTGGCGTTCGCCGGGCACCACCGGCCGCCGCAGCTCGCCGGGCCGGCGCCGACCGGGTACTGCGTGACGTAGACGCGCGGCGCGTCGAACACCGTGTCCAGCGGCAGCCCGGACTCCAACGCGGCCAGCAGGGCGAACAGCTTGAACGTCGAGCCCGCCTGGTAGCCGGTGATGCCGCCACCGCCGGCCACCAGCTGGTTGACCGTGTTCGGGTAGTTCTGCTGACCGTCCGGGTTCGCGGCCACGCCGTACGTGCGGTTCACCGCCATCGCCAGCACCCGCCCGGTGCCCGGTTGCACCACGGCGGTCGGCGCGGCGCGCGCGATCGTCTCCGGGTAGATCTCCCGCACCTGCTCGCTCGCCTTGGCCTGCACGTCCGGGTCGAGCGAGGACACGATCGACCAGCCACCGCGGCGCAGCGTGCGCTGCCGCTCGTCCACCGTCTCGCCGAACGCCGGCTGGGCGTTCCACCACTGGGTGAACCAGTCGCAGAAGAAGCCCCAGTCGTTGTGGTCGGCGGGCACCGCGGCGCAGTCGTTCGGGGTGGTGTTGGGCGCCAGCGCCAGCTCCGCCGCCTTCGCCGCCTCGGCGTCGGCCGCGCTCGCACGGCCGGTCTCCACCATCCGGTCCAGCACGTACGCCCGCCGTTGCCGCGCCGAGTCGGCGTCGCCATTGATCGGGTCGTCCGCCGGGGACCGGACCAGCCCGGCGAGCAGCGCGGCCTGGGCCAGCGTGAGCCGGTCCGGTGTGGTGGAGAAGTAGCGCTTGCTGGCGGCGGCGATGCCGTACGCCCCGGCGCCGAAGTACGCGATGTTCAGGTAGCGCCCGAGGATCTCGTCCTTGCCGATCTGCCGTTCCAGCGTCAGCGCGTACCGCATCTCGCGGATCTTGCGCCCGACGGTGATCTCGGTGGCGGCGGCGCGCTGCTCCTCGGTCAGCCGTGGGTCCCCGGCCAGCGCGTTGCGCACGTACTGCATGGTCAGCGTGGAGGCGCCCTGGCGGGTGCCCTCGCGGCGGTTGGCGGTGAACGCCCGCGCGACGCCGCGCACGTCGACGCCGTGGTGCTCGTAGAAGCGCACGTCCTCGGCGGCCACGATGGCGTCGCGCATCACCGGCGCCACCTCGGCGACCGGCACGTCCACCCGGTCCTCGACGTAGAACGAGGTGATGAGCGTCCGCCCGTCGTTGGCGTACAGGTTGGACCGCTGTGCCGGCTGCGGCGTCTTGAGCGCTTCCGGCAGCGCGGTGTACGGCATCAGGTTCTTCAGGCCCAGCCCGAAGACCAGCGCGGCCGGCAGCGCCGCGACGGCCAGGACCAGCCCGGCGAGCACGCCGGCGAGCACAACGGTGAACAGTTTGTCGAGATAGGCCCGGTTCATCAGCTCTCCCCGCAGGAGCCGGCCGTACGGACCAGTTCAGAATGACCCGAATGTTCGCTTTAGCCGACACCTTCCGAGAAAGGCGCAGAAAGTTCGCGAGGAAGGATGAATCTCAGGGCAACAGCGCGGCAGCCAGCGGCTGCACCGTCTCCTCGATCTCGTCCGCGACCCGGCTGAAGCACTGGTCGCCCCGGCCCCACGGATCGTCCAGATCGTCGGTGGGCAGCGCGGAGGCGTTCTGCCGGGCCGCGTCGACAGCCGCCACGAGCGCGACGCCGCGCGCGTACACGGCGTCCGGCGTGGGCTCGGCCGGCGGCAGCGCGGCGCGGTCCAGCCCGCCGAGCAGACGGCCGAACTCACCCAGCACGAACGTGCGCGCGGCGGCGTCCGGCCGCAGCGCCACCACGTACTCCTGCTGGTCGGCGGTTGCGGTGAGCACCAGGTCGGCGGCGTCGATCAGGTCCGAGCGCAGCCGCCGGGCGGCGAACCCCTCGGTGTCACCGCCGCGCGAGAGCACCTGGCGGGCCGCGGGCGGGTTCATCTCCTCGCCCGCGTGCCAGCCGCCGGTGCCGGCGCTGTGGCTGTGCACGAGCGCGTCCGAACCGGCCGGGTCGACGCCGAGGCGGGCCAGCCGCTCCCGGACCGCGAGCAGCAGCAGCCGCTCGGCCATCGGCGACCGGCAGATGTTGCCCATGCAGACGTGCAGGACGGTGAAGGGCGGCACTCAGATCCCCCGCTCGTCGAGGATGCCTGGCACGACCTCCCGCAGCTTCGCCAGCGTCACCGCGCCCTCACGCAGCACCCGCGGCACCTCGCCGGTCAGGTCGACGATCGTGCTCGGTACCGGGTCCACCGCCGGCCCGGCCTCCAGGTAGGCCCGCACGCCGTAGCCGAGCTGGTCGCGCGCCTCCTCGGCGGTGAGCGCGGCCGGCTGGCCGACCTTGTTGGCCGACGCGACGGCCATCGGCCCGGTCTCCCGCAGCACCTCCAGCGCCACCGGGTGCAGCGGCATCCGCACCGCCACCGTCCCGCTGGTGTCGCCCAGGTCCCAGGCCAGGCTCGGCGAGTGCTCCACGACGATGGTCAGCGCGCCCGGCCAGAACGCCTCGACCAGGTCGCGGGCCGCGCCGGGCAGCGAGAACACCAGGCCGTCGAGCGTGTGCCGGGAGCCGATGAGCACCGGGGGCGCCTGCCGGGCGCCGCCCTTGGTGTCCGCCAGGGCCTTCACCGCGTACGGCGTGAACGCGTCCGCCCCGATGCCGTAGACCGTGTCGGTCGGCAGGACGACGAGTTCCCCGTTCTTGACCGCCTCGATGGCAGCGGCGATGCCGCGGTCCCGGTCGGCGGGCGACCGACAGTCGTAGAGCATCACGAGGAGTCAGTCTGCCACGCCCGGGCGGTCTCGGCGTGGGTGCCGTCCGCCCGCCGGGACGCGCTCGCCCAACGGGGCCGCCCGGCCAGGTCCCGGTGCTCCTCGACGCGGTCGTAGCGGCCGTCGCCGCGCAGCAGCGCGGGCACCGCCGCCGCGTGCGTGTCGTCGTGCTCGATCCCGATCGCGCCGCCCGGGCGCAGCAGCTCGGCGGCCCGGCGCACCACCGGGCGGATCACGTCCAGCCCGTCCGCGCCGCCGAACACCGCCTCGTCCGGGTCGTGCCCGGCCACCTCCGGCGGCACCGCCACCGATCTCGGCACGTACGGGGGGTTGCACAGCAGCACGTCGACCCGCCCGGCCAGGCCGGCCAGCAGCTCCGGACCGGTCACGTCGGCGGCCACCACCTCGACCGGCCGGTCCCCGGCGGCAGCCCGGTCGGCCGCGTTGCGCCGCAGCCAGGCCAGCGCGGCCGGGGACCGTTCCACAGCCACCACCCGGGCCGCGGGCACCTCCTGCGCCACCGCCAGGGCGATCGCGCCGGAGCCGCTGCACAGGTCGACCACGAGCGGCGCGGCGTGCTCCCGGGCCCGCTCGATCCCCCACCCGGCCAGCAGCTCGGTCTCCGGCCGCGGCACGAACACGCCCGGCCCGACCGCCAGCTCCAGGTGCCGGAAACCGGCCGAGCCGAGCAGGTGCTGCAGCGGCTCCCGGGTCACCCGCCGCCCGACCAGGGCGTCCAGGCGGTCACGCTGCGCCGGGGTGAAGCCGTCGGCCAGCGCCAGCCGGCCGCGTGGCACGTCCAGGACGTACGCGGCCAGCTGCTCGGCCTCGGCGCGGGGCGCCTCGACGCCCGCCGCGGCGAGCGCGCGCGCCACCCGGTTGATCACCAGCGAGGCGCGTTCGCGTTCTGTCCCTTCGGACGGGTGTTGCGGGAGTGCGGTCACGCAATAATCATGAGGCGTCGCGGCTCACCTCACGAGCGGGTGCGTCCGGGCGCACACCGCAGGGAGGTCGCGAGTGGGCTGGCTCGACCAGGTCGAGGACCAGGTTGACGCTCTCCGACGCGCACGGTCACTGCAGGAGGCCAGCCGGTCCGCGGAGGCGTGCGTCCTGCTCGACCGCGTCATCCGCACCACCGGCGACCCGTACGCCCGCGCCGACGCGCTCGTGCAGCGCCTGTCCGCGCTGATCAACCTCGGCCGGACCGCCGAGTTCACCCGGGCCGTCGAGGACGCCTCCGCCGCGGTACGCGACCTCGCCGAGCCCTACCTGCACGGGCACCTCAACGCGCTCGCCGCGCTCGCCGCCCACCACCAGGGCGCGCTGGACCGGTGCGTGATGCACCTGGTCCGGGCCGCCCGCGCGCTGGGCGCCGACGACACGCCGGACCGGGACACCGCGTGGGGCTGGCACGACCTCGCGATGGCGTACTCGTACCTGAGCTTCCACGGCCACGCGCTGGGCGCGATCGAGCGGGCCCGCGAGGTGGGGCTCAGCGCCGGCATCCCGGAGGAGACGTTCGCCGCGCCGGGGATCCGGCTGCGCAACGCGGTGGCGCTGGACCACAACGGCGACAGTGACGGCTGCCTGCGGGTGCTGCGCGACGTCGCCGGTGACCTGGCCCGCTTCCTACGCGGCGGGCGGGCCGGCAACCTGCGCCCCAGCAGCCTCGCCGCGTACGGCTACGCGGCCGCCCGGCGGGCCGCGCTCGGCGACCGGGTGGAGTCCGCCGGGGACGCCGACCCGAAACGGCTGCTCGGCCACGGCGGCGACAGCGCCCGCGCCCGCGACCTGCGCCAGCTCGGTCAGGTCTGCCTGGCCGTCGCCGCCAACCGCCCGATCGAGGCGGTCACCCGGCTGGACGCGCTCCAGGTCTCCGACGAGACGCTCGGCGCGGCCGAGGCACCCCGGCTGCGCAGCGTCGCGCTGGCCCGGGCCGGCGACCACGCGGGCGCGCACCGGGCCGACCGGCACGCGTTCCGGCTGGCCGCGCGGCGCAGCGACCGGCTGCGGGACGTCTACATCGACGGCATCGCCGCCCGGATCGACCACGAGGAGATGCGCCGCGAGGCGGCCCGGTACGAGGGCGAGGCGCTCACCGACCCGCTCACCGGCCTGCCCAACCGGCGCCGGCTGGAGCGCTACCTGGGCGCCGTGGTGTCCCGGGGCGAGCGCGTGGTGATCGGGGTCTGCGACCTCGACGGGTTCAAGGCGGTGAACACCCGCCACGGCCACCACTCCGGCGACCTGGTGCTGCAACGGGTCGCCGGGGTGATCAACCGGGTGATGCGGCGGGGCGACTTCGTGGCCCGCTACGGCGGCGACGAGTTCGTCGTGGTGCTGCCCGACACCGTCATGCCGGAGGCGGTCGAGGTGGCCCGGCGGATCGAGGCCGCCGTCCGCACCGAGGACTGGGAGTCCCTGGTCCCGGGCACGCCGGTCGGGGTGACGATCGGTTTCGCCGAGGTCGACGGCAGCACCACTGTCAGCGTCCGGGAGGCGCTCGGCACCGCGTTCGAGCTGGCCGACCGGGAGATGCTGCGCGCCAAGGCGCGACCACGCGCGAGCTGAGCGGTAAGGAAGGGCCCCCTGTTAACGCCTCCGGTAGAGGAAGGGCCCCCTGTTAACACCCAGCGGTCAGCGGCGGGACAGCTCCGTCTCGCCGGCCAGGCGGGCCGCGCGGTCCGCCTCGGCCAGCGCGTCGAGCACCCCGTCCAGCTCGCCGGCCAGCGCCAGGTCCAGGTTGTACGCGGTGTAGCCGATGCGGTGGTCGGTGATCCGGTTCTGCGGGAAGTTGTAGGTGCGGATCCGCTCGGACCGGTCCACGGTGCGGACCTGCGCCTTGCGGGCGTCCGACGCCGCCGCGTCGGCCTGCTCCTGGGCCGCGGCGAGCAGGCGGGCCCGCAGGATGCGCATGGCCTGCTCGCGGTTCTGCAGCTGCGACTTCTCGTTCTGGCAGGACACCACGATGCCGGTCGGCACGTGGGTGATCCGTACCGCCGAGTCGGTGGTGTTCACCGACTGCCCGCCGGGGCCGGACGAGCGGAACACGTCGATGCGCAGCTCGTTCGGGTCGATGGTGACGTCGACGTCCTCCGCCTCGGGCAGCACCAGCACGCCGGCGGCGCTGGTGTGGATCCGGCCCTGCGACTCGGTCACCGGGACGCGCTGCACCCGGTGCACGCCGCCCTCCCACTTGAGCCGGGACCAGACCCCGTTGCCGCCCTCCGGCACGCCCTTGCTCTTGATCGCCAGCGACACGTCCTTGACGCCGCCGAGGTCGGAGTCCTGGGCGTCGATCACCTCGGTGACCCAGCCGTGCCGCTCGGCGTACCTGGTGTACATCCGCAGCAGGTCCCCCGCGAACAGCGCCGACTCCTCGCCGCCCTCACCGGCCTTGATCTCGACGATCACGTCCTTGGCGTCGTGCGGGTCGCGCGGGATGAGCAGTTCCGCGAGCCGTTCCTCGAGCGCCGGCAGGGAGCTGGCGATGGCCTCCGCCTCGGTGGCGAACGTCGGGTCCTCGGCGGCCAGCTCGCGCGCGGCGGCCAGGTCGGCGCGGGCCTGCTCCAGCTCGCCGGCCGCCTTGTGCAGCGGGACCAGTTCGGCGTACCGGCGGCCGACCCGCCGGGCGGTGCCCTGGTCGGCGTGGATGGCCGGGTCGGCCAGCCGCCGCTCCAGCTCGGCGTACTCGTCGAGGAGGGCGGCCAGGCGCTCACTGCTCATGCTGCGGATGCTCCTTGGGGTGAAAACCGGCACAAACGGACGAACGCCCGTGCCCGGCAGGAGCCGGACACGGGCGTCGTCGACGGAGCTACTTGGCCTTCTTGCCCTGAACCTTGGCGTACTTCTGCTGGAACTTCGCGACCCGACCGGCGGTGTCCAGCACGCGCTGCTTACCGGTGTAGAACGGGTGGCAGGCGCTGCAGGTCTCGACGCTGATGGCGCCGCCCTTGGCGGTGCTGCGGGTCGTGAAGGTGTTGCCGCAGGAGCAGCGGACCTCGGTGGTCACGTACTCCGGGTGGATGTTGGGCTTCATGTCGCCTCGGTCCTTTCGTCGGTGGTCGCCGGGTCGCCGTCGATGCTCCCCGTCGTCCGCGACGGGCTCGGGCGTGAACCGGAACCGGTGGCCGATTGACCAGTCTGCCACGGGCGTCTTCCACCCGGCACAGGAGGTCCGCCACCCGCAACGCCCGCCCACACTCCCGCATTCCCACCCCCACGCCCCCCACCCTGCTGATCATGAACTTGGCGGCAATTCCTGTCGCTTTTGTCCAGGTCAACTTCATGATCAACGGAGCGGAGCGGGGGAGCGAGGCGGGGGCGGGGGCGGGGGCCGGGGGCGGGGAGGGCGGGGCTCCTCCCCCAGGATGAGGAGCCCCGGCCTCCGGGTCAGGCGGCGGGGGCGCGGACCGCGGCGGCCGTGGTGACAGTCGTCTCGGCCTTCACGCCGTTGACGGTCACCGCCAGCAGCACCTGCGCCCCCGGGCGCAGCGCGGTCAGCCGGCCGGTGGCCGGGTCGAACCGGGCCACGTGCCACGGCCGTACGCCCGTCGCGCCGCCGATGTGCAGGTTCGGCGAACCGGACCAGTCGGCGCTGACCGGCGCCGCCACCGGCACCTGCCGGCCGCTGGGCTGGGTGAGCGTGGCCGTGACGTCCACCGGCGAACCCTGGCGCACCTGCGCGGGCGCGGTCAGCGCGAGCCGGTCGACGTGCGCGTGCATCTCCGCGCTCACCCACGTCGGGCCCTCGGCGAGCGGGTCACGGCGGGCCCGCTCGGCCTCCCCCGGCGTCACCGGGTCCACCCCGAACTCGGTCCAGCCGGTGAACCCGCCGAGCGCGGCCGGGGTCGACGGGTCCTTGCCCGAGTTGCCGTTGATCACGTACGGCACGCCGTCCACCCGGTCGGCGTGGAACGTGCCGACGTGCCCGTTGACCATCAGCGCGCCCTTGCCGGTGCGGTGCTGGAAGTCGGCCAGCCACTGCTCGACCAGCGCCGCCTCCTTACGGTCGCCGAGCTGGCTGGCCTTGGCCGGGCTCGGGTCGCGCGGCGGGTGGTGGAACAGCACCGCCACCGAGCCCACCGAGCGGTCGCCAGCGGCCTGGTCGAGCGTCCGGCGCAGCAGCTCCACCTGGTCGAACCCGCCGCCGCGCAGCGAGCCGGTGGCCGTGCTGAGTGTGAGGAACCGGGTGCCCCGGTGGTCGAAGACGCGCGAGGTGTCCCCGAAGACGCTGCGGAAGTTGTCGATCGGCGCGCCCATGATCTCGTGGTTGCCCGGCACGTAGTGATACGGCACCTCGCCGCCCAGCTCCTCGTCCAGGATGCGCTTGGCCAGCGCGAAGTCGGCCGGGTAGGCGGTGTCCACGAAGTCGCCGTTGATGATCAGGAAGTCCGGCCGGGCGGCGCGGACCTCGCGCAGCGTACGGCGGGCCTGGGCGACCAGGTCGCTGTCCGGGTTCGCGGCGACGAACTGGGCGTCGGAGAGCACCGCGAAGCGCCAGGGCGCCTCGTCCACTGTGCCGTCGCGCAGCACCACCCGGTCGGTGCGGTTCGGCTCCGGCGGCGCCTGCACGTCCGGCGGTACCCGGGCCACCAGGTCGTCGATCACGACCTCGCTGCGGTACTGCTTGGCCGGGTCGGTCTCGGCCACGTAGAACCGGCGCACCCGCACCGGGTACTGCACGCCCGGCGGTACGGCGAACTCGACGTACTTCCAACCGGTCCAGTCCAGGTACGGGCCGCGCAGCACGAACTGGGTGTCCTGCGCGTCGTGCAGGTGCAGGCTGGGCCACTCGCCGGTGCCGTTGGCCTTGATCCACATGCCGAACGCCTGCGGCTGGCCCGGTACGTCGATCCACGCGGGCGGGTCGGCGTACGCGGCCCGGGTGCCGGTGGACTGGCTGAAGTCGTACGACATCCGCAGCCCGCTCCCGGTGTGCCCCTCCGCCGGTGCGACCGACCCGGAGGCGCGGGCCTGGCTGAACTTCCAGGACGCCGCGTCGTCGAACCCGGCCACCGGCACGTCGGTGAGCCCGACGGTCACCGGCAGGACCGTGCTGTGGTTGCCCACCCGTGCGGTGACCAGCGCCGAGCCGGTCGCGGCGAGCGCTTTGACGGACAGGTTGCCGTCGGCGGTGGGGGTGACGGAGAGCAGGTCCCTGTCGTACTCCAGCTTCAGGTCGGCCGGCTCGATCGGCGCGGTGTTGCCCTCGGCGTCGTAGCCGACCACGCCGAACAGGCCGCTGTCACCGGCGCGGTCCAGGCCGACCCGGTCGACGGTGCCGTCGATCCGCTGCAGCGGGCCGAGCACCGTCAGCTCGATGGTGCCGCGGGCCCGGCCGCGGGCGGCGGTGACGGTGCTGCGGCCGGGGACGGCGGCCCGGAACACGCCGTCGCCGTCGACCCGTCCGTGGGTGGCGTGCCAGCGCGGCTCGCCGGCGGCCGGGCCGTACGTCTCGTCGTATCCGGCGGCGGTGAGCCGGCGGGTGAGGCCGGGGAAGACCCGGTCCGGCCGGCCGCCGCGCACCGGTGCGACGCCCGGCGCGGCGGTCGGGTCGCTGGCGGTCTCCAGCCAGTAGCCGGTGAGCCGGCCGCTGCCCTTCGGGGCGTAGACGGCGAGCCCGTTCGGTACCGGCCGCTCGCTGCCGTCGGACGGGCTGTTCTCCACCTGGACCGTGGCCGCGCCCGGCTCCCGGGCGAGCAGCGTGGAGGAGCCGCCGCCGTCGAGGTTGAGCGCGTTCGCGGCGCCCAGCTCGGCCATCATGCGGCCCATTTCGGTTTGCGTGACGCCACGGCTGTCCACCTGCCGGCCGTCCACCGTCATCATGATCATCTTGCGTCCGTCGGCGGAGAAACCGACAGCTGTGCGCGGGGCCAGCGACGCGTCGGCGATGTCCTGCACCACGCCGTCGCGGACCAGCACGTTGCCGCCGCCCACGGCGGCGCGCAGGTCACCGCCGTCGGAGGCCCGCGGCCGCCAGGTCACGTCCACCGCGTCGCCGGGCCGCAGCGCGGCGAGCGCGTCGGCACCGGCCTCGCGGCCCAGCAGCACGGTGCTGCCGGCCGGGATCGGCCCCTCGCCCGCCGTGGTGGCCACGCTCGCCACCCGGCCGCCGGTCAGCGTCACCTCGACCGTCCGGGCCGCGCCCTCCACGGCCCGCTTGCGGGTGTACGAGCCCCAGAGCGGCGTGAACACGCCCACGCCGTCGCGCTGCACCATGTTGTTGAACTGGGTCAGCGGCACCGGCCCGGTGGGCAGCGTCGCGGCGCCCTCGAAGCCGACCTCGACCACCCGGCCGACGCCCTGCGCGCTGATGCCCACCGCGTTGGGGTGCCCGGCGATCGGCGACTGCACCAGCTCGCCGGAGCGGATGCCGACGCCCTGGGCGGCGCCGGAGTTGTTGATGTCGAAGAAGTCTCCGTTGACCGCCGCGACCGCGCGGGACCGGTCCACCGCGGCGCGCAGCGGCTCGTCCCTGGTCACCTCGCCGGAGTTCACGTAGTCCACCGTCAGCCCGCCGCCCAGGTCGGCGGTGAGCGCGTCGGCGCGCAGCCAGCCGGCCGCGTCGTACCTGTCGAAGGAGGTCAGGCTCAGGCCGGGCGCGACCGGCCGGGTGCTCTTGGCGGTCTCCAGGCCGCCGGCCGGCTCCACACCGGCGAGCGCGACGGCGGGGTCGGGGCGGGACGAGGCGCGTGGCGCGTCCTCGGCGGCGGTGGCGGCCGGCGGCGCGACGGGCGACGGCCCGGCGGCCGTCGCGGCGGACGGCGTCGGCGCGGTGATGGTCAGCAACGGCGTCAGCAGCAGGACGCCGGCGAGGCGGGCGGGTCGACTGCGGGTTCGCATGGACGACAGTCAACCCGACGATGAACAGAAGTTTCAATACCTAGCGACTGAACCGTAGGAAAACTTCACCATCGGCGGTGCCCGGTACGCGACGAGGGGCACGGCCGCGTACGGCCGTGCCCCTCGTTCGTCGGATCCGTCAGCTCACTCGCCCGGAGTGGACTTCGCGATCTGCATCAGGAACTCGATGTTGGTGCGGGACTGCTTGAGCCGGTCCAGCAGGAGGTCGAGCGCCGCCTGCGAGTCCAGCGAGTGCAGCACCTTGCGGAGCTTGTGGATGATCGCCAGCTCCTCCGGCGCGAGCAGGACCTCCTCCTTGCGGGTGCCGGAGGGGTTGATGTCGATCGCCGGGAAGACACGCTTGTCGGCGATCTTCCGGTCCAGCTTCAGCTCGGCGTTACCCGTGCCCTTGAACTCCTCGAAGATGACCGTGTCCGCCATGGACCCGGTCTCCACCAGCGCGGTGGCGAGAATGGTCAGCGAGCCACCGTTCTCGATGTTGCGCGCCGCGCCGAGGAAGCGCTTGGGCGGGTAGAGCGCGGTGGAGTCGATACCACCCGACATGATCCGGCCGCTGGCCGGCGCCGCCAGGTTGTACGACCGGCCGAGCCGGGTCACCGAGTCGAGCAGCACGACCACGTCGTGCCCCAGCTCGACCAGGCGCTTGGCCCGCTCGATCGCCAGCTCCGCCACCGTGGTGTGGTCCTGCGGCGGACGGTCGAACGTGGCCGCGATGACCTCGCCCTTCACCGAGCGCTGCATGTCGGTGACCTCTTCGGGCCGCTCGTCGACCAGCACCACCATCAGGTGGCACTCCGGGTTGTTGCGGGTGATCGCGTTCGCGATCGCCTGCAGCACCATCGTCTTGCCGGCCTTCGGCGGCGACACGATGAGCGCCCGCTGGCCCTTGCCGATCGGCATGACCAGGTCGATCACCCGGGTGGTGAGGATGTGCGGCTCGGTCTCCAGCCGCAGGCGCTCCTGCGGGTAGAGCGGGGTGAGCTTGTAGAACTCCGGCCGGCGCTTCGCCTCGTCCGGCTCCATCCCGTTGATGGTGTCCAGCCGGACCAGCGGGTTGTACTTGTCGCGCCGCTGCTCGCCGTCCCGCGCGGCCCGCACGGCGCCGGTGATCGCGTCACCGCGGCGCAGGCCGTACTTCTTGATCTGGGACATCGAGACGTACACGTCGTTCGGGCCGGCCAGGTAGCCGGTGGTCCGGACGAAGGCGTAGTTGTCGAGCACGTCGATGATGCCGGCGACCGGGACGAGCACGTCGTCCTCGCCGACCTGCGGCTCGCGGCCGCCACCGCTGTCGCCCTCGCCCCGCTCGCCGCGGCCGCGACGACGGTCCCGGAACCGGCTGCGCCGGCCCCGCCGGCCGCCGCCCTCGCCGTCGTCGTCGCCGTCGTTGTCCCGCTCGGCGCGCTGACCACGGTCGTTGCGGTCACCCCGGTCGTTCCGGTCACCCCGGTCGTTCCGGTCGTTCCGGTCGCCCCGGTCGTTCCGGTCGTTGCGGTCGCCCCGGTCGTTGCGCTCGGCGCGCTCGCCCCGGTCGGCACGCTCGTTACGGTCGCCCCGCTCGGCCCGGTCACCCCGGTCGTTGCGGTCGCCGCGCTCGGCCCGGTCGCCACGCTCGGCCCGGTCGCCGCCACGCTCGGCACGCTCGCCGCCGCGCTCACGGCCCCGGCCCTCGTTGCGCTCACCGCGCTCGGCACGGTCGGTCCGCTCGCCGGTCTCGGCGGGCGCCTCCTCGGCGCGCGGCGTCTCGGCCGGCCGCGCCTCGGTCGCCGGCGTCTCGGCCGGGCGGGCCTCGGTGGTCGCGGCCGCAGTCCGGCTGCGGCGACCACGGGTACGGCCCTCGGTCGCCTCGGCGGCGGGCGCCTGCTCGGCGGGGCGCGCCTCGGCCCGCTCCTCACGGACCTCCGCGTGCACCTCCTCACGGGCGGGAGCAGCAGCCGCGGCCGCTACCTCGGCGCGCGGTCGAGGGGTTCCGGCGGCGGCGCCGCCCTGCTGCCGCTCGGTGATGGCACTGATCAGCTCGCCCTTGCGCATGCGGGCCGTACCAGAGATGCCGAGCGACGCGGCCAGGCTCTGGAGCTCCGGCAGCAGCATGGCCGACAGGCCGGTGCCGCTCCGGCGGCGGCGCGTGGGGGCGGCGGTGGTGGCATCGCCAGCGACGTTGGAAACATCCGACGTCACGTCGGTGGTGTCGCTCAATGGATTCCTTCCCTCGATAGGCCGGAGCTGCCCGGAGTCGTGGAGCCAGGTGGCCGGGCGGCCTCGGTGCACCCGCCTCGCATGGACGCGTCGCGGGAGTCTGTGACACAGCAGCCGGTGGTTTCCCGACTCACCACCATCGGTGAGCAGGTCTCGCCGCCTGCGGCGACCTGTGGAAACTGCGGTGCGGCGTGGGCCTTGGGCAGGGGTGACGGGCTGACCGCCGAGAGCTTCGGGGGTGCGCCGAACCGCAGGAAGATCGCATGCTTCGCGGCTGTGCTAGGTCTAGAGCGTAATCAACTCTTCCGACCTGCGGCAACAGGGCCCCGCTCGGCGTGTCAAAGTCTACCCCGGATGACCCGGGCACCGCTGACATCTATCGGCAACTCCCACCGGCGCCAATCTGTTCCCGGCTCAAATCCCACCGGGACCTGGGAAAGCGCCAGCACCGTCGGCCCCGCCCCACTGACCACAGCCGCCACACCAGCCGCACGCAACGCGCCGACGAGCGCCGCGGTGGCGGGCATCCCGGGCGCCCGCTGCTCCTGGTGCAGCCGGTCGACGGTGGCCGGCAGCAGCAGCGCCGGATCGGTGGTCAGCGCGTGCACCAGCAGGGCCGCCCGGCCTGCGTTGAGCGCCGCGTCGGCGTGCGGCACGGTGGCCGGCAGGGCGGCCCGGGCCACCGAGGTCAGGCCCCGCTCGGCGGGTACGAAGACGGTCGGGCGCACGGCCGGCGCCACCGGCAGCGATACCGCCCGCGCGCCGCCCGGCTCCGTCCAGGCGATCGTGAAGCCCCCGAGCAGGCAGGGCGCGACATTGTCCGGATGCCCCTCCAACTCGGCGGCCAACCGCAGCGCGGCGTCGTCGTCCATCCGCTGCTCGCCGTCTGCAACCAGGGCGCGGGCCGCCAGCACCCCGGCCACGATCGCGGCCGAGGACGAGCCGAGCCCACGCGCCTGGGGAATGCGGTTCTCGCACTCCAGCGCCAGGCCGGCCGGCTGCGCGCCGAGCACGTCGAAGGTGGCCCGCATGGCGGTCACGATCAGGTGCCGCTCGTCCGCCGGCAGCTCACCGGCACCCTCGCCGGTGACCGCCACTCGCACGCCGCCGCCGGTCACCTCGGCCGTGACGTCGTCGTGGCGGCCCAGCGCCAGGCCGAGCGCGTCGAAGCCGGGGCCCAGGTTGGCGCTGGTCGCGGGCACCCGGACCCGGACCGGGCCGGGGAGGAAGGTCGTCGGCACCGGCTCATGCTAGGACGTCACCCCGACAGCCCGGCCGGACCGCCCGGAGCGTGGGACCGGCGTGTCAGCCGGTGCGCTCCGGGGTCGGCGCGTCGACCGGGTCGGTGAGCGAGAGCCGCCGGGTGGCGAACCGCCAGCCGAGCGCGTAGACGACGGTGGCCAGGCCGCAACCGACCAGCACGGTGCGCTCGTCCACCCGGTCCACCACGAGCGCCACGACCAGCTGGCTCACCGCGATGGCGAGCGTGGCCAGCATCATGTCGGTGGCGAAGACCCGGCCGCGCAGCCGGTCCGGCACCTCGCCCTGCAACGCGTAGTTGGACAGCACCCAGTTGCTGCCGCCGCCCAGGTGGGCCAGGAAGACCAGGACCAGCACCAGCGGGAACCAGGACACCACCGACGCGCCCAGATAGGCCAGGCCGTACAGTGACATGGACAGCGCCAGACCGGTGAGCAGCCAGGCCCGGTTGCTGAGCACCCGGCGCATCAGGATCGGACCGACCAGGGCCCCGGCGCCCCGGGCGGCGAAGAGCAGGCCCGCGCCGACCGGGCCGACGCCGTACACGCCGGCGAGCAGCGGGAAGACGGTCAGCACGCCGTTGCCGAGGCCGACCGCCGACTTCACGGTGACCAGCGCGAGCACGCGCGGACGCTGGACGATGTAGCGCAGCGCCTCCCGGATCGCCGCCCACGTGCGCGGCACGGCCGCCGCCGGGTCGCGCGGCGCCTGCAGGGGCCGGCGGATCAGCGCGGCCTGGCCGAACGCGGCGAGCAGGCCCGCGGCGGCCACCCAGAAGCTGGCGTACGGGCCGTACACGGCGCTCAGGATGCCGCCGAGTGAAGCGCCGACCACTGTCATGGTGCCCCAGGCCGAGCCGGCGACCGCGTTCGCCGCCGCCAGGTCCGCCGGGTCGACCACGTTGGGCAGCGCGGCCTGGGCGGCCGGCGAGTAGAAGGCCTTCGCCACCGCCACCAGCGCGATCGCCGCCAGCGCCAGCCAGGCCGTGCCGGCGCCGCGCACACCGAGCAGCAGCAGGACACCGGCCAGGGCCGCGATGTTCGCCGCCATCATCACCTTGCGGCGGTCGAACCGGTCGGCCACGGTCCCGGCGTACGGCAGCAGCAACGCGGTGGTGCCGGTGTCCACGGCCAGCACCAGCGCGCCCCACACCCCGCTGCCGGTCAGCTCCGGCAGCAGCACCAGCAGCGGCACCATGACGAACCAGTCCGCGCCGAACACGACCAGCTCGGCGATGAACAGATGGCGGAAGTCGCGGTTGCGGACGAGGACGGAGAGGGTGGGCGACACGCGGGCACCCTATCGGGCCGCTCCCCCACCGGCAGCTCGGCGCAGCAGGTCGGAGACCGTGACGAAGGTGT
This sequence comes from Micromonospora sp. HB375, assembly GCF_017872985.1. Taxonomy (NCBI): domain Bacteria; kingdom Bacillati; phylum Actinomycetota; class Actinomycetes; order Micromonosporales; family Micromonosporaceae; genus Micromonospora; species Micromonospora sp. HB375. Next base: position 5,873,230 of record NZ_JAGGJO010000001.1, read on the forward strand.
ATCCCCGGGCCCGCAACCCGTCGATCATGTCGGGCAGGCCGCGGAGCGCGACCAGCCGCCGGTCGTCGCCCACGTCGTGCCCGAGCACGATCGTGCCGGGGCGCACGTCGGCCACGATCCGCCGGGCGTGCCCGGCCGGGTCGTGCGGGAACTCGCTCTCGACCATCTGCAGCGTCCACAGCACCAGCCGGTAGTCCAGCCGGGCCGAGGCGTACAGCACCGCGCCGCCCAGATGTCCCCAGGGCGGGCGGAGCAGTCGCGGGGACGATCCGGTGGCCGCGGTGATCGCATCGTGGCTGCGGCGCAGGTCGTCGTAGACCGTCGCGGCGTCCATCCGGGCCAGGTCGCGGTGCGCCCAGCTGTGGTTGCCGACCTCGTGGCCGTCCATCCGGTCCCGGACCAGCGGGGCGTGCCGGCGCGCCCGCTCACCGACCAGGAAGAAGGTGGCCGGCACCCGGTGTTCGGCCAGCGTGTCCAGCACCATCGGGGTCCACTGTGGGCGGGGGCCGTCGTCGAAGGTGAGCGCCACCAGGGGTTCGTCGGTGCGTACGCCCCAGACGACCTGGACCCCGCCGCGACCGACGTCCTGGTGGCGGTTGCCGAGCGTGGCGCTGGCCGGGCCGCCCGCCAGCGGGAGGCGGCGGTCGGCCACCCAGGTGCTCTCCACGGTGGCGGCGGAGCCGAGCGCGGCGCCGCCCAACAGCAGCGCGGACCGGCGCAGCACGGTACGTCGATTCCACCGGCCCGCGACCCCCATCGCGCCCCCGCACCGAAAGTAGGCATCAGCTCACCGAGCGTACCGCCGGATGCGCTTCTGGTGTGTCCCGTGCGCCGAGGTGTCGGGAGGGGCCGCGCGGGCCCCTCCCGACCCGTCACTCGGTGGGGGGAAGCGGGGAACGGCGGCTCTTGGGCAGGCGGAGCACCTCGAACTGGTCCGTACCGTCGATCAGCGCGCCCGACGGGCGGGCCGGTGGCGGCGCGACCCGAGCCCGCTCCTCGACGCGCTCCTCGCCGCCGCCGCCGACCGGCACCGGCACCGGATCGGCCGCCGGCTCCGGCTCGACCGGCGCCGCCGCGCCCCGGCGCCGGGCCCGGAACGAGCCCTTGGTGTGCTCCACCATCGTGTAGAGCGTCGGCACCAGCACCAGCGTCAACAACGTCGAGCTGAGCAGGCCGCCGATCACCACGATCGCCAGCGGCTTGGAGATGAAGCCGCCCTCACCGGTCAGGCCGAGCGCCATCGGCAGCAACGCGAAGATCGTCGCGACGGCTGTCATCAGGATCGGCCGCAGCCGGCGCCGGCCGCCCTCCACCACGGCCTCGGTCACGTCCATGCCCTGCGCCCGGTACTGGTTGATCAGATCCAGCAGCACGATCGCGTTCGTCACCACGATGCCGACGAGCATGAGCACGCCGATCAGCGCCGGCACGCCCAGCGGCGTCCCGGTGACCAGCAGCAGCCCGATCGCCCCGGTCGCCGCGAACGGCACCGAGATCAGCAGGATCAGCGCCTGGGTGAGGCTGCGGAACGTGGCCACCATGATCAGGAAGACGATCGCGATGGCGGCCAGCACCGCGAGCCCGAGGTCCGCGAACGCGTCCGCCTGGTCGGCGCTGACGCCGCCGATCTCGTACGTGGCGCCCGGCACGTCCAGCGCGTCCAGCCGCTTCTGCAGCTCCTGCGTGGTGGCGCCGAGGTTCGAGCCGGTCGCCGTGCCGGTGACCGAGACGCTGCGCTCGCCGTCGATCCGGGTCACCTGCTGCGGGCCCTCGACCTGGTTGACGTCCGCGATCGCATCCAGCGGCACCGCGCCGACCGGCAGCGCCCGCAGCTCCGCCACGGTCAGCGGCGGCCGGGCACCGCTGCTCAGGACCACGGTCTGAGCCGTGCCGTCGAGCGTGACCTGGCCCAGCGGCGCACCCCGGTACACCTGCGCGACGAGCTGCCCGACGGCCGCCTCGGTGAGCCCGGCGCGGGCCGCGGCGACCCGGTCCACAGTCACCTCGACGCGGGGCACCCGCGTGGCCAGGCTGCTGGTGACGTCCTCCACGCCCGGCGTGTCGGCCATCGCGGCACGTACCGCCTCGGCCGCCCGGGTCAGCGTCTCCTGGTCGGCGGCCTGCACCACCACCTCGACCTGGTTGGCCGAGGCGTTCTGCCCGCCGCCGAACGTCAGCTCGCCCACCTCCGGGCCGAGCGCGTCGAACTCCTTGCGCAGGCCCTGGCGTACCGTCGCGGCGTCGGTGTCGTCGGAGAGCGACAGCGACCAGGTGGCCCGGTCGCTGCCGCCGCCGGCGAACGGGTTGTCGCCACCACCGGCGCTGACCTGGTAGGTCTCCACCCCGGGGGTACGCCGCAGCACCTCCTCGATCCGCGCGGCGGCCCGGTCGGTGCCGGCGAGCGAGGTGCCGGCCGGCATCTCCTGCCGGATGGCGAGCGTGTCCTGGCCCGAGTCGTCCAGGAAGTTCGTCTCCAGCTTCTGTGCCAGCCCGAACGTGCCCAGGAGCACCAGCAGGCCCAGGCCGACGGTCGCCCACCGGGTCTTCCGGGAGCGGGTGGCGAAGTCGATCACCGGCAGGTACGCCCGCTGCAGCGGGTTGCGCAGCTCCTTCTCCTCGGCCTCCCGCCGGGCCGCGGCGTCGTCGGCGCCGCCGCGCGGCCGCAGGAACCAGTACGCCAGCACCGGGATGACAGTGAGCGACACCAGCAGCGAGGCGAGCAGCGCCACCGTCACGGTGATCGCGAACGGGGCGAAGAGCTGCCCGACGAAGCCGCCCACCAGGGCGATCGGCGCGAACACGGCGACAGTGGTGAGCGTGGACGCGGTCACCGCGCCGGCCACCTCGCGGACCGCGGTGAGAATCGCGTCCCGCTTCGGCTCGCCGTACTCCAGGTGCCGTTTGATGTTCTCCAGCACCACGATGGAGTCGTCCACCACCCGGCCCACCGCGATGGTCAGCGCGCCCAGGGTGAGCAGGTTGAGCGAGTAGTCGCCGGACCAGAGCACGATCAGCGCGACCAGCACCGACAGCGGGATGGACACCGCGGTGACCACCGTGGAACGCACCGACAGCAGGAACACCAGGATCACCACGACCGCCATGACCAGGCCCAGCAGGCCCTCGGTGGTCAGGCTCTCGATGGACTTCTCGACGAACGGTGCCTGGTCGAAGACCACTGTCAGCTCGGCGCCCGCGGCGTCACCCAGCTCGTCCAGCCGGTCCCGGATCTCGTGCGAGATCTCCACCGCGTTGCCGTCCGGAGCGGCCGTCACCGCGATTCCCAGGCTGGGCTTGCCGTTGGTACGGGTCAACGAGGTCGCCGGGGCGAGCTGCTGCTCCACCGCTGCGACGTCGCCGAGGCGTACCGGGGCGGCGGGCGCCGTGGTGAGCACGATGCCGCGCAGGTCGTCGAGCGTACGGATCGGCGTGCCCACCTGCACCGGCAGCGACCGGTCGCCGTCGGCGAGCGCGCCCGCCGGCACCGCCACACCGTTGCTCTTGAGCGCCGACGCGATGGCGGTCGGCGCCACCCGGGCGGCGGCGAGCTTCGCCGGGTCCGGCGTGATCGTCACGATCTGGTCCCGGGCGCCGGTGACGTCCACCGACCGGACGCCGTCCAGCGCCTCCAGCTCCGGCACGACGGCGGTACGCAGCTTCTCGGCCAGCGCCCGCTCGTCGCCGTCACCGGTCGCGGCGACCACCACGGCGGGCAGGTCGTCGGTGCTGCCGGCGATCACCTGCGGGTCGACGCCCTCGGGCAACTGGGCGTCGATCCGGTTGAGCGCGGTCTCCATCTTGTTGACCACGTCGTCCAGGTCGGTGCCGAACTCGTACTGCACCTGGACCGTGGCCGAGCCCTCGCGCGAGGTCGAGGTGACCGTGTCCAGGCCCGGGATGCCCTTGAGGCTATTCTCGATCGGCTCGGCGACCTGGGCTTCGACGATCTCCGGCGCGGCACCCGGGTACGTCGCCACGATGAACGCGGCGGGAAACTCCAGCGACGGCAGGAGCTGCTGCTTCAGCGACGGCACGGCGAACAGCCCGAACGCCGTCGTCACCAACGCGACGAGGGCGATCAGGCCCCGGTTGGCGAGACTGAATCTGGCGAGCAGCGACATCGGCGTTACTCACTCCTGAAGAGGGGGTTTGCGGGGCCCTGAGTCTGCCGCACGGCCCGACACTCCCGGCATCCGCCCCAGCCGATGACATTGCCGTGCTTGAGGGTCGCCCGCACCCGCCTTGATCGACTCCACTTCGCCGAGGTGGTTGCAACCCGCCCACCCTGATCCCGCCACGTCCCCGAGCTGGTGTCGATCAAGAGCGGGGATACCGCCACCTCCCCGAACTGGCATGGGTCGAGCGCGGAGGGCGCCGGCCGGTCCGGGAACACCGCGGGAGACGGAGGGATCAGACCAGGTCGAGGGAGCGCGCGGCGGCCAGCGCGTCGTTGGCGATCGTCACCGGCGCGGGCGCGGTCGAGATGGCCCACTCCGGGTCCTTCAGACCGTGCCCGGTGACCGTGCAGACCACCCGCGACCCGGCCGGCACCTTGCCGGCGGCGGCCTGCTGGAGCAGACCGGCGACGCTGGCCGCGCTGCCCAGCTCCACGAAGACGCCCACCTCGCGGGCCAGCAGCCGGTACGCCGACAGGATCTCCCGGTCGGTGACGGCGGAGATCAGGCCGCCGGAGGCGTCCCGCGCGTCGAGGGCCTTGGTCCAGCTCGCCGGGTTGCCGATCCGGATGGCGGTGGCGATCGTGGACGGCTCCGGCACCACCTGGCCGGTGACGATGGGGGCCGCGCCGGCGGCCTGGAAGCCGTACATCCGGGGGGCCTTCGTGGCGTTGCCGTCGCGCAGGTCCTCGGAGTAGCCCATCCAGTACGCGGTGATGTTGCCGGCGTTGCCGACCGGCAGGCAGTGGATGTCGGGCGCGTCGCCGAGCGCCTCGACGATCTCGAAGGCGGCGGTCTTCTGGCCGTGCAGCCGGTCGATGTTGACGGAGTTGACCAGCGCGACCGGGTAGTCCTGGGCGAGCTTGCCGGCCAGCCCGAGGCAGTCGTCGAAGTTGCCCTGCACCTGGAGCAGCTTCGCGCCGTGCACGAGCGCCTGGGCCAGCTTGCCCAGCGCGATCTTGCCCTGCGGCACCAGCACCGCGCAGGTGATCCCGGCGCGGGCCGCGTACGCGGCGGCGGAAGCGCTGGTGTTGCCGGTGGACGCGCAGATGATCGCCTTGTCACCGGCCTCGACGGCCTTGGAGACGGCGACCGTCATGCCCCGGTCCTTGAACGAGCCGGTCGGGTTGGCCCCTTCGACCTTGAGCCAGACGTCCGCGCCGACCCGGGCGGAGAGCACCGGTGCCGGCAGCAGCGGCGTGTTGCCCTCGTGCAGGGTGACGACGGGAGTCGCGTCGGTGACCGGCAGCCGGTCCCGGTACGCCTCGATCAGTCCCCGCCACATGTCGCGCTCCTCGCCTCTGTCGCCCCGCTCCGGGGCCTGCCAACAGCGTGGACCAGCCTGCCCGGCCGGCCACCGGCACACCCTGCCTTAACCATCAGGCGGGACGCGCCGGTTACGCGCCGCCCTCCACCCGCAGCACGCTCGTCACCGAGCGGACGATGTCCAGTCCGCGCAGCTCACGGACGGTGGCCGCGAGCGCGGCGTCGGGCGCGACGTGGGTGACGATAACCAGTTCCGCGTCGCCGCCGGCCGGGCCCTGCCGCACCGTGGCGATGGACACCTCGTGCCGGGCGAAGACCCCCGCCACCCCGGCCAGCACACCCGGGCGGTCGGCCACGTCGAGGCTGATGTGGTAGCGGGTGAGCGCCTCGCCCATCGGCCGCACCGACAGGTCGGCGTACGCGGACTCGCTCGCCGCGCGTACCCCGGCGAGACGGTTGCGGGCCACCGCCACCACGTCGCCGAGCACCGCGCTGGCGGTGGGCGCGCCACCGGCGCCCCGGCCGTAGAACATGAGCTGCCCGGCCGCGTCGGCCTCGACGAACACCGCGTTGAACGCGTCGCCGACGCTCGCGAGCGGGTGGGTCAGCGGGATCATCGCCGGGTGCACCCGGACGTTCACCGTCTCCCGGCCCTCCGGGTCGACGCCCCGGGCGGCGATGCAGAGCAGCTTGATCGTGCAGCCCATGGCCTTGGCGCTGGCCACGTCGGCGGCGGTCACCTCGGTGATGCCCTCGCGGTGCACGTCGGCGGCGGTCACCCGGGTGTGGAACGCCAGCGAGGCGAGGATGGCGGCCTTGGCGGCGGCGTCGAAGCCCTCCACGTCGGCCGTCGGGTCCGCCTCGGCGTACCCCAGCTCGGTGGCCTCCTCCAGCGCCTCGGCGAAGCCGGCGCCGGTGGCGTCCATGGCGGAGAGGATGAAGTTGGTGGTGCCGTTCACGATGCCGGTGACCCGGGTGATCCGGTCACCGTGCAGCGACTCGCGCAGCGGGCGCAGCAGCGGGATCGCCCCGGCGACGCTCGCCTCGTAGTAGAGGTCGGCGCCGCCCTCGGCGGCGGCGTCGTGCAGCGTCGCGCCGTCCTCGGCGAGCAGCGCCTTGTTGGCGGTGACCACGCTCTTGCCCGCGCGCAGCGCCTCGACGAGCCAGCCGCGGGCCGGCTCGATGCCGCCGACCACCTCGACCACCACGTCCACGTCGTCGCGTTTGATCAGCCCGAGCGCGTCGGTGGTGAACAGCGCCGGGTCGACCGGCAGGTCGCCGCGGTCACGGCCGAGCCGGCGTACGGCGATCCCGGCGATCTCCAGCGGGGCGCCGATCCGGGCGGCGAGGTCGGCCGACTGCTCGTGCAGCAGTCGGACCACGTCGCTACCGACCGTGCCACAGCCGAGCAGCGCCAAGCGAACCGGTGAGGTCATCCCACATCCAATGCCAGCAGGTCGTCTTCGGTCTCCCGGCGGACGATCAGCCGCGCCCGACCGTCACGGACGGCGACGACCGGGGGCCGCGGGACATGGTTGTAGTTGCTGGCCATGCTCCGGCAGTACGCCCCGGTGCCGGGCACCGCAACAAGATCTCCGGGCTGCACGTCGGCGGGCAGAAATTCATCCTTCACCACGATGTCCCCGGACTCACAATGCTTTCCCACCACGCGGGCGAGCATCGGCTGCGCCGTCGACGTGCGGTTCGCCATCGTGGCCGAGTACGAGGCGTCGTAGAGCGCGGTACGGATGTTGTCGCTCATCCCCCCGTCCACGCTCACGTAGGTGCGCAGGCCGTCCACGTCCTTCACGGTCCCGGCCTGGTAGAGCGTGAACACGGCCGGGCCGACGATCGCGCGGCCCGGCTCGACCGACAGGTGCGGCACGGCGAGGTTCTCCGCCGCGCACTCCCCGTCGACGATCTTGCGCAGGCGCTTCGCCAGGTCGTGCGGCGACGCCGGGTCGTCCTGGGTGGTGTACGCGATGCCGAAGCCGCCGCCCAGGTCCAGCTCGGGCAGCTCCACGCCGCGGGCGTCGCGGATCTGCGACTGGAGCGCGAGCACCCGGCGGGCGGACACCTCGAAGCCGCTGGCGTCGAAGATCTGCGAGCCGATGTGCGAGTGCAGGCCGCGCAGCTCCAGCACGTCCTCGTCGAGGATCTTGAACGCGGCCGCGGCGGCGGCGCCGCCGGCGAGCGAGAAGCCGAACTTCTGGTCCTCGTGCGCGGTGGCGATGAACTCGTGGGTGTGCGCCTCCACGCCGACGGTGACCCGGACCAGCACCTTCGGGCGTACCCCGCGCTCGCGGGCCAGCTCGGAGAGCCGGTCGATCTCGGTGAACGAGTCGACGATGATCCGCCCCACCCCGGCGTCGACCGCCCGGGTCAGCTCGGCGACCGACTTGTTGTTGCCGTGGAAGCCGATCCGCTCCGCCGGCATCCCGGCCGACAGCGCGGTGGCCAGCTCACCGCCGGTGCAGACGTCGAGGAACAGGCCCTCCTCGGCGATCATCCGGACCACCGCGCGGCACAGGAAGGCCTTGCCGGCGTAGTAGACGTCCGTGTCCGGGAAAGCCGCGCGGAACTCGCGGCAGCGCTCGCGCAGGTCGTCCTCGTCCAGCACGTACGCCGGGGTGCCGTACTCGGCGGCCAGGTCGCGGACGTCCAGGCCCGCGACGGTCAGCGCGCCGGCCGGGCCGCGCACCACGTTGCGCGGCCACAGCTGCGGCACCAGGGCGTTGACGTCGACCGGGGTACGCAGCCAGGCCGGCCCCCGGCTGCCGATCTCGCCGTGCAGCGCTCCTGCCTCATGCGCCCGCATGACTACATCCGCTCCGGCGCGGACACCCCGAGCAGGCGCAGGCCGTTGGCGATGACCACCCGGGTCGCGTCGTTGAGCCAGAGCCGCGCCCGGTGGGTGTCGGTGATCTTCTCGTCGCCCTGCGGGGCGATCCGGCAGTTGTCGTAGAACCGGTGGTACGCCTGCGCGACGCTCTCCTCCAGGTAGCGGGCCACCCGGTGCGGCTCGCGCAGCTCGGCGGCGGTGGCCACCACGGCGGGGAACTCGGCGAGCGCCTTGAGTAGCTCGTTCTCCTTGTCGTGGCCGAGCAGCTCGGGCTGGAACGCGGCGGCGTCACCCCGGGTCAGCCCGATCTCGGCCGCGTTGCGGGCCACCCCGGCGGTACGCGCCGCGACGTACTGGACGTAGTAGACCGGGTTGTCGTTCTTGGCCCGGGTCCACAGCTCCACGTCGATGTCGATCGGCGAGTCGGCCGAGTAGCGGGCCAGCGCGTACCGGGCCGCGTCCACGCCGATCGCGTCGACCAGGTCCTCCAGCGTGACCACGGTGCCGGCCCGCTTGCTCATCCGCACCGGGGCGCCGTCGCGGACCAGGTTGACCAGCTGGCCGATAAGGATCTCCAGGTTGCGCGCCGGGTCGTCGCCGAAGCAGGCCGACATCGCCTTCATCCGGCCGATGTAGCCGTGGTGGTCGGCGCCCAGCATGATCACGACCCGGTCGAAGCCGCGCTCCCGCTTGTTCAGGTAGTAGGCGCAGTCGGCGGCGAAGTACGTCCACTCGCCGTTGGACTTGCGCAGCACCCGGTCCTTGTCGTCGCCGAACTCGGTGGTGCGCAGCCAGGTCGCGCCCTCGGACTCGAAGACGTGCCCCTGCTCCCGCAGCCGGGCCAGCGCCGCGTCCAGCGCGCCCTGGTCGTGCAGGTCCTTCTCGTTGAAGTAGGTGTCGAACTCCACACCGAAGTCGCGCAGCGAGGACTTGATCTCGGCGAACATGAGCTGGACGCCCTCGGTCCGGAAGACCTCCTCGGCGGCGTCCGGGGTGAGGTCGAGCACGTCCGGCCGGCGGCGGACCACCTCGGCGGCGATCTCCGCGATGTACGCGCCGCCGTAGCCGTCCTCCGGCGCGGGCTGGCCCTGCGCGGCGGCCAGCAGCGAGCGGGCGAACCGGTCGATCTGGGAGCCGGCGTCGTTGAAGTAGTACTCCGTGCCGACGTCGGCGCCGGTGGCGCGCAGCAGTCGGCTGAGCGCGTCACCGACGGCCGCCCAGCGGACCCCGCCGATGTGCACCGGGCCGGTCGGGTTCGCCGAGACGAACTCCAGGTTGATCCGCTGCCCGGCGAGGGTGTCGCTGCTCCCGTACGCCGGGCCGGCCTCGACGATGAGCTTGGCGAGCTGACCGGCGGCGGCCGCGTCGAGGCGGACGTTCAGGAAGCCCGGCCCGGCGATCTCCACCGACTTGACCCCCGGCGCCTTGGCCAGCTCGTCGGCCAGCGCGGTCGCCAGTTCCCGCGGGGGTACGCCCACCTTCTTGCTGAGCTGGAGCGCCAGCGTCGAGGCGTAGTCGCCGTGATCCGGGTTACGGGGTCGCTCGACGGTGGTCTGCGCGGGCAGCGCGGCGCGGTCCAGCCCGCGCTCGTCGAAGACGGCGTGGGCTGCGGCGAGGACGACCTCGGCGAGTTCTGCGGGAGTCACTGATCCATGTTATCGGGGGTAGACTCGGGCACCGCGGCGGCGACCCAGCATGTGAACCGGCCCCGCGGCCCCCCTGACCGACCGACCTGACGAGGCACGATGAGCATCAGCACCCCGGGCGGCCCGGAGCGCCGTCCCACCGTGGTCAGCACCGGCAAGAAGCCGGCCGCCGGCCGGCCCGCGGCTGCCGACAAGCCAGCCGCGAAGGCCGGCGCGGGCAAGGCCGGGGGCGGCAAGGGCACGCCACGGCCCGGTGCCGGCGGCAAGGGCCGCAAGCCGATCGCCCCGGTGAAGGTGAGCCAGGGTCGCTCGTGGGGCCCGATCGCCCTGTTCGTCGCGGTCGGCGTGCTGGCCGTGGGCATCATCGGCGTCGGCGCCTGGGCGGTCTACCAGGGCGGCCAGCCGTGGGAGAAGCGGGCCCAGGCGATCAACGGCATCGTCGACTACCGCGAGAAGGACAAGGACCTGGTCAAGGGCGGCAACCACCAGCCCGGCGCGATCAAGTACGACGTCCTCCCGCCGGTCGGCGGCCCGCACAACCAGGCCTGGCAGAACTGCATGGGTGACGTCTACGACGCCCCGATCGCCAACGAGCACGCGGTGCACAGCCTGGAGCACGGCACGGTGTGGATCACCTACCGCCCGGACCTGCCCGCCGACCAGGTGGAGAAGCTCAAGAGCAAGGTGCAGGGCAAGGAGAAGCTGATGCTCAGCCCGTTCGAGGGGCTGGACAAGCCGATCTCGCTGCAGGCCTGGGGCTACCAGCTCAAGGTCGACAACGCCGACGACGGCCGCATCGACGACTTCATCAAGACGCTGCGGGTGAACGCCTCCATCGAGGGCCCGAACGCGCTCTGCGACCAGGGCGTCACGGCCACCGGCACCGCTCCGCGCGACAACCTGCAGAACACCATGCCCCAGCAGCCCACCCAGTAAGGACGACGCCGCGATGACCGCTCCGGTGACCACCGACAGCGAGCTGGACGAGGCTCCGGCCGCCGACCAGGGCGGCCGGGGCGCGATGCGCCGCTACGGCCTGCCGGCGGTGGTCGCCGCCCTCGTGGTCGGGCTGCTCCTCGGGTACGCCGGCGGTCTGCTCACCCCCACGCTCACCCGGCCGGGTGAGAACTCGGCGGAGGCCGGGTTCGCCCGGGACATGACCGCCCACCACAACCAGGCCGTGGCCATGGGGCTGCTCGCGTTCAACCAGGGGCAGGACCCTGAGGTACGCCAGGTCGGCGTGGACATCGCCACCGGCCAGCAGGGCGAGATCGGCACCATGCAGACCTGGCTGCGGTCCTGGAAGCTGGACCCGACCGGCGGGCAGGCGCCGATGGCGTGGATGAAGGACGGCGGCGGGCTGATCAAGGACGGCCTGATGCCGGGCATGGCCACGCCGGAGGAGATGGCGAAGCTGCGCGCCGCGAGCGGCCGCGAGTTCGACGTGCTCTTCCTGCAGATGATGATCCGCCACCACATCGGCGGCGTGCACATGATCGACGGCATCCTCGAGCAGGGGCGTGACGACGACGTGCTGGCGGTCGCGCAGGTCATGAAGAACACGCAGCAGAACGACCTGACCAACCTGAGCGCGGCGCTGAAGCGCCTGGGCGGCACCCCGTAACACCACCCGCCACCCCGCAAGACCCCCGAGGCCCGGTCCCCCTTCCCAGGGGCACCGGGCCTCCCCCGTCCCGCCCTCACCCGCCCGCCCGCCCCGGCGATCTTGCAGTTACTGCCCCGGCCATGCCGGATTCGCCCCGTTACGCGAGGGCCGCAAGTGCAAGATCGCGGGAGGATGGGTGAGGACGGCCCGGGTCGGCCCGACAGGGCATCCTCGCCCGCCCCTCGCGCGTCCGCGCTTCCGGTTCGGAGCTTGATCCACTCCAGCTCGGGGAAGCGGCCGCCTCCCGCTCTTGATCCACTCCAGCTCGGGGAGGTGGCGTTATCCCCGCCCTTGATCGACACCAGTTCGGGGAGGTGGCGGGGTCAAGGTGGGTGGGATGCAACCACTTCGGCGAGGTGGAGTGGATCAAGAGCAGGGTGATGTGCTCGGGCAGGCTGGCCGGTCGAGGTAGGACGAGGTGGGACGGGGTGGCCGTGCCGAGGGTCGGCTGGTGGCCGAAGGCCGGCCCGACCGGGCACCCCGCCCGCCTCGCGTACCCGCGCTTCCGGCTCGGTGCTTGATCGACACCAGCTCGGGGAAGTGGCGGCATCCCCGCTCTTGATCGACACCAGTTCGGGGAGGTGGCGAGATCAGGGTGGGTGCGATGCAGCCACTTCGGCGAGATGGAGTCGATCAAGGGTGGGCTCGTGGCCCGGGGTGATGTGTTCGGGGCAGGCGGGCCGGTCGAGGTGGGACGGAGAGGCCACGTCGAAGGTTGGGGCCGGGGGTGAGATGTCCCGGTTTGTGGGTTTGTAACGGTTTGGGGTTAACGGGTCATTGTGGGGGTTGGAGAGTTTTCTACCCACATATCGTGACCAGTTGCGATTCGGGCTCGTTGCCCAAGACGTGGGGGTTGCACTCAGAGACGCAGGGCGGTCGGTGACCAGCTGGTGCCGACGCCACACCATCGGCGGTGACGGAGCGGTGGCAGCCGTCCGTCGCGGACTGCGGCAGGGCGAGCCGGGAACGCTCAGCCGCGAACAGGAACTCGAACTCATCGACGTGCTCCGGGGGGTCCACCCCGACGAGTTCGGCCTCGACGAGGAGCTCTGGACACGGCAGAGCCTGACCGCCCTCATCGAGCGCCGGTTCGGGCTGACGATGGACGCCGGCACCGTCGGGGCGTACCTGCGGGCCTGGGGTCTGGGGCCGCGCGAGCCGCGCGAGCGGGCCTGCGGCCTGTGCGTCAGCGCGGTCGAGCGGTGGGTACGCAGCGAGTACCCGACGATCACGCGGGCGGCCCAGGAGCACGCCGCCGAGGTCTACTGGATCGGCCGGGTACGCCTGCGCGGCACCATGCCCGCCGCCGACGTGGTCTCGGCGGTCTCGTCGCGGGGACGGGTGCGGTTCATGGTCACCACGCCGTCGGTGGATCCGCCGCTGCCCCGGGACTTCGTGCTGCGGCTCAGCGGCGCCGAGGAGCGCACGGTGCACCTGATCGTGGACGGCTCGTGGCCGCGCAACGAATGGCCCCGTCGGCTGCCCCGGCGCGTCGTGCTGCATCCGCTGCCGAGCTGTGGTCGCGCCGTCGCCGCCGCCTGATCCGACGAAGATCGACTCGCGGGGTACCGATTCGGTGATCCGGGAGGGGGTTTGCTACTCTTCTCGGGTCGCTGAGCCCCCGTAGCTCAGGGGATAGAGCACCGCCCTCCGGAGGCGGGAGCGCAGGTTCGAATCCTGCCGGGGGCACCAGATCAGATCACCGCAAGGCCCTTGACCAGCCCGGTCAGGGGCCTTCGTCGTGTCCCCGGCGTGCGCGGCAGTGTCCCCGAATTCGGGAATGTACAGGTCACGGGCTGGCTAACCTCGCGGTGAACGGGTCGAACCCCAGCACCTGCGAAGGTGAGCCAGTTGCCCGAGACTCCGTTGACCAACCGCCCCAAGATGCACACGGGCGTACCCTCCTCGCTGACCACCGCGCACCGATCGGTGATGCGCGCCGTCGCCGTCGCGGACGCCCCCTGCGGGCTGTGGTTCCTCGAAGCGGTGGCCGCGCACACCGGCACCACGTCGGACGAGCGGATCGACGCGACGGTGGAGGAGCTGATCGCGCGCGGGTTCCTCGTCGACACCGCCGCCGGGCTGCGGCTGTCTTCCATCGCGTTGCGCGACGACGTACTGCGGGACACCCCGCCCTCGGTGCGGCAGGCGCTGCGCGAGGCGGCGGCCGAGGTGCTCGCCGACGCCGGGCGCCCGGCCCAGGCGGCCCGGCAGCTGCTGCGGGTCCTGCCGGCGGTGAGCCGGTCCGCCTCGGCGCTGGCCGCGCGGCTGGCGGTCGACCCGGCGGTCGGTCCCAGCCTGGCCGCTGATCTGCTGCTGGCCGCCCCCGCGCCCGGGGCGGCGGAGGCGCGCCTGGCCTGGCTGGTCGACGTCGCCGACAACCTCTACCTAGCGGGCCGGGTGGACGAGACGCTGCGGATGCTGCACCGGGAGGTCGCCGCCGACCGGTACGGGCCACGCCAGCGGGCGATGCTGCTCGGGCGGCTCGGCGCCTACTACGCGACCCAGCGTCCCTCGCTGTCCCTGACGTACCTCGGGCGGGCGCTGAACCAGGAGCTGGACGTCGCGGGGCGGAGCTGGACGCTCACCATGCTGGCGTCGCTGGCGGCCCGGTTCGGGCACCCCGACGCCGCCGAGCTGGTGGCGGCGGCCCAGCGGGCGCACGAGCACAGCCCCTCCCCCGGCGGCGCCATCCGGCTGGCCCTGGCGAACGCGGCCCGCGCAACCGCCTGCGGCGACCTGCCCCGCGCCGCGCGGATCCTGCGGGAGGTGGACGCGGGCGAGCCCGCCGCCCGGCCACCGAGACCCACCCGATCTGGACGATGATCGTCACCTGGGCCCTGGCCGTGGTGCTGATCGCGTTCACCTGGGGCAAGCACCCGCCGGCGGCGAGGACCGGGCGGCGCTGACGCGGACCGGGCTCACCCGGCCTCGCGGCGGGCCTTGGCGCGCCGCTTGCCCTCGTGCATCGCCTGCACCCGGGCCACCGGGATGGTCCGTCCCTGCTCGACCAGGTCCGCCGGCAGCCGCTGCGGCGCGGGCAGCGCCTCCGCCCAGGGATCCCGGTCGCCCAGTAGCGCGGGCACGGTCCGCACGGTGAAGTCGGCTGGGCTCGCGCTCTCCAGGTCGGTCCAGCCCACCGGGTACGACACGGGGGCGCCGGGCCGGATCCGGGGACTGTAGGCGGCCACCACAGTCGCCCCGTACGCCCGGGTGGAGTCGACGAAGACGCGGCCGCGGCGGTCGGCGACGATGAACGCGGTGGTCGCGGCCGCCGGGTCGAGCCGTTCGGTACGGACGGCGAGCGCCCGGGTCGCGGCGGCGGCCTCCTCCGCCGTGGTGGCCGGGTCGACCGGCACGATCACGTGCAGCCCTTTCGCGCCGCTCGTCTTCACCGCGCCGGCCAGCCCGGCGTCGGCGAGCGCCTGCCGGACCAGCAGCGCGACCCGCACGGCGGCCGGGAACGAGTCGCCCTCCGGCGGGTCGAGGTCGAGCACCAGGTGGGTCGGGTGCTCGGGCTGCGCGGCCCGGCCGAGCGTCGGGTGGTATTCGACGGCCCGCTGGTTGGCGAACCAGAGCAGCGTCCGCCGGTCGTCGCAGAGGGCGTACGAGATGCGCCGGCGCGACGCCTCGGCCCACACCTCGGTACGGCGCACCCAGTCGGGCGTGTACTTCGGCAGGTTCTTCTGCATGAACGGCTCCTGGCCGGGCCGCACCCGCAGCACCGACAGCGGCCGGTCCCGCAGTTCCGGCAGGATCCGGTCAGCCATCGCGTCGAGGTAGTCGACCAGGTCGCGTTTGGTCGCCCCGGCGCTGTCGAACAGCGGCTGGTCGAGGTTGGTCAGCGACACTCCGGCCCGGGTCTCGTCGGCGGCGCCCATCGGACCACCATCCCGGGCCGGGCCCGGCTCGGCAACCCCGACACGGTGCCCGGCGCGCGCCTCACCGGCCGGCACCTGCGACGATCGGGGCGTGGGCGAGGCAGAGGCGGACCGGTGCGGATCGGGCGCGGCGGAGCAGGCGAGCGCCTGCACCGTGCGGGAGGCGCTGGACCGGGTGGGCGGGAAGTGGGCCATCGGCATCCTGATCGCCGCCTCGGCCGGCCCGGTTCGCTTCACCGAGCTGGAGCGCCGGGTGGAGGGGATCAGCCGCCGGATGCTCACGCTGACGCTGCGCAACCTGGAGCGGGACGGGCTGCTGGACCGGCACGTTCACCCCTGCGTGCCGCCGAAGGTCGAGTACACGGCCACCCCGATGGCCCGCGAGCTGTACGACTCGCTGGTGGCGCTGACCAGCTGGGCCGAACGGCACCGCGAGGCGATCAGCGCGGCCCGGGCCGAGTACGACCGTAGGCACGGCCACCCACCGGCCTGAACAACTGAAATCGCCCTTATGTGGCGAACACCACGCGCTCTATCTGACCGATCGGTCAGCACCTGACCGATCGGTCAGGCATGCTTGATGTCATGGCGCGCCCCACCCCGGCCACCCACGACGAGTTGCTCACCGCGGCGGCTCGGCGGTTCGCCGTCACCGGCTACAAGGGCACCTCACTCCAGGACATCGCCCGTGAGGTCGGCTGCTCCAAAGCCACAGTGCTCTACCACTTCGCCAGCAAGGACGCGCTGCTCGGCGAGCTGATGGCGCCGGCCATCGCGGTGCTGGAGGAACTCGACACCCGGATCGCCGAGCACACCGGCGCGGACGCCCAGCGCGTCGCGGCGGAGGGCTTCGTCGACCTGGCGGTCCGCTTCCGCCGCGAGATCGCGCTGCTCCGCGGCGAGTTCTCCGACCTGCTCCAGCAGCCCACGTTCATGCACATCCAGCAGATCTCCGAACGGCTGGTCGCGGCGTTCGCCGGCTTCTCCGACCGGCCCGAGGCCCGGGTCGCGGCGCTCGTCGTGCTCGCCGGCATCGCCGAGACCTGCGGCGAGTTCCTGGACATCCCCGACGAACAGCTGCGACCCGCGCTGCTCGCCGTGGCGTACCGCGCGCTCGAAGTCTCCATCTGATCCGAACCTGCGAGGACAAGGAAGGTCCATGGCGACCCTGCTGTACCGGCTCGGCCGGGCATCTCTGCGCCGACGGCGACTCGTCGCCGTCATCTGGCTCGTCGTACTCGTCGGCCTCGGCCTGGCCGCGGCCACGCTGCGGGGCCCGACGGCGAGCAACTTCACCATGCCCGGCACCGAGTCGCAGAAGGCGATCGACCTGCTCGCCGACCGCTTCCCGGCGGCCAGCGGCGCCACCGGCACGATCGCGATCAAGGCGCCACAGGACGGCGCGCTCACCACGCCCGCCGGCCAGGGGTTGGTCAAGCAGGTCACGCAGGAGGCGGCCACGCTGCCCGGCGTGGTCGGCGCGGTCGACCCGTACCAGGCGCAGGCGCTCACCCCGGACGGCCGCTACGCGCTGATCCAGGTGCAGTTCGCCGGCGGGGTCGACGAGATCACCGACGAGCAGCGCGACGCGTACGAGAAGGTCGGCGAGCAGGCCGAGGCGCAGGGCTGGCAGATCGCCCCCGGCGGCGAGGTGCTGAACGCCGAGCCGGAGGTCGGCTCGACCGAGGCGATCGGCGTGCTGGTCGCGGCGATCGTCCTGGTGATCACGTTCGGCTCGCTCGTGGCGGCCGGGATGACCATGCTGAACGCGCTGATCGGCGTCGGCGTCGGCATGGCCGGTCTGTTCGCGCTCAGCGGCGCGGTCGAGCTGACCAGCACCGCGCCGATCCTGGCGCTGATGCTCGGCCTCGCGGTCGGCATCGACTACTCGCTGTTCATCACCTCCCGGCACCGGCAGAACCTCCTCGACGGGCTCTCCCCGGAGGAGGCGGTCGGCCGCGCGGTCGGCACCGCCGGCTCGGCTGTGGTCTTCGCCGGCGCCACGGTGGTGGTGGCGCTCGCCGGCCTGGCCGTGGTGGGCATCCCGTTCCTCACCGTGATGGGCCTGGCCGCGGCCGGCACCGTCACGATCGCCGTGCTGGTGGCGATCACGCTGGCGCCGGCGCTGCTCGGCTTCGCCGGTTACAAGGTGCTGCCGCGCAAGCTGCGTGACCGCAAGGCGGTCGAGGACCCGGCCACCGGCTCGGAGGACCGCACCGGCTTCGGCTTCCGCTGGGCGAACTGGGTCACCAAGCTGCGCATCCCGGTGATCCTGGTCGGGCTGCTCGGCCTCGGCCTGCTCGCGATCCCGGCCCAGGACATGCGCCTGGCGCTGCCGGACGCCTCCGCCGCCGCCGAGGGCACCCCGGCCCGGGTCAGCAGCGACCTGATCCGGGAGGGCTTCGGCCCCGGCTTCACCGGCCGGCTCGCGGTCGTGGTGACCGCCGACTCGCCGCAGGCGACCCAGGCCGCCATCCCGCAGGTCACCGCGCTGATCCAGAAGACCGACGGGGTGCTCGCGGTGGCCCCGCCGCAGGTCGACCCGTCGGGGCGTACCGCGCTGCTCGGCGTGATCCCGGAGAGCGGGCCGACCGACGAGGCCACCGAGACGGTGGTGCAGGACATCCGCAAGCAGGTCGCCGGCATCCAGAACGCCGACGTGCTGCTCACCGGCGTCACCGCGGTCGGCATCGACGTGTCCGAGAAGCTCTCCGACGCGCTGCCGGTCTACCTGCTGCTGGTGGTGGGCCTGTCGATCCTGCTGCTGATGCTGGTGTTCCGGTCGATCCTGGTGCCGGTCAAGGCGGCGCTGGGCTTCCTGCTCACCGTGGCGGCCACGTTCGGCATCACCGTGGCGGTGTTCCAGCAGGGCCACCTGGCCGACCTGGTCGGCCTGGACACCCCGGCCCCGCTGGTCAGCTTCCTGCCCATCCTGCTCATCGGCATCCTGTTCGGCCTGGCCATGGACTACGAGGTCTTCCTGGTCTCCCGGATGCGCGAGGACTTCGTGCACGGCGACACCGCGCAGCAGGCCACCATCAACGGCATGGGGCACGGCGCCCGGGTGGTCACCGCCGCGGCGCTCATCATGATCTCGGTGTTCGGCGGCTTCGTCTTCCTGGAGGACCCGATCATCAAGTCGATGGGCTTCGCGCTCGCGATCGGCGTCGCCATCGACGCGTTCGTGGTCCGGATGACCATCGTGCCGGCGGTCATGTCGCTGCTGAACAACGCCGCCTGGTGGCTGCCGCGCTGGCTGAACAAGATCCTGCCCAACGTGGACGTCGAGGGTGAGGGCCTGCGCGCCCACCTCGCCGAGAAGCAGCACGCCCAGGTGTGAGCCGTACCGGGTGGGGTCCGACGGGCCCCACCCGGTCACACCCCCGCCGGGTACGTCTCCATCTCGCCGGGCGTGACGTGCGCCGGCAGCGGGTGCAGCGCCGTGGTCTCGTCGCACCAGATGAACGCGTCGTAGCGCTCGCCCAGCCGGGTCGGCACGTAGTTGCCCCAGGACTCGAAGCTCGGGTCGTACACCACCCCGATGGCCCGGTGGTCCGCCTCGCCGGTCACCCACTCCGGCTGGTCGTCGCCGCCGAAGACCAGCACCGCCCGGTCCGGCATCAGCTCGTGCAGCCGGTGCTCCACCGAGCCCTTCCGGGCCGGCGGCACCACCATCGCCTCGGCCGGGGAACCCCAGCGCGGAGCGGCTATCACGCTGCCGCGCCAGCTCCCGAAGCCGATCAGCGCCACCGTGTCCCGGCCGTGCCGTTCCCGGCCCAACTGCCCGATGTTGACCATCCCGTCCGCCGCCATGTCGGTGGCCCGGGCGTCGCCGACGTGCGTGTTGTGCGCCCACACGATTCCCCGCGAGCCCGGCCCGTACCGGTCGAGCAGCCGGTCGAGCGTGTCGGCCATGTGGATGTCGCGCACGTTCCACGACTCGGGGCCGCCGCCGACCATGGCCCGGTAGTACCGCTCCGCGCCGGCCACCACCTCCGCGTTCTGCCAGGCCGAGAAGCGGTCCGGGCCGTCCGCGGCGGCCTGTTCCCGGGTACGCGCCAGCAGCCGGACCACCTCCTCCTCGCACCGGGCGGAGACGAACCGGCTGGCCATCGCGTACTCCTCGGGCCGCTTGCCGTACGGCTCGAAGCAGCGGTACGCCTCCTGCGCCGCCTCCAGCGAGGCCGGGTCCTCCTCGCCCAGGTAGTCGAAGATGGCCTGCATCGACTCCCAGAGGGAATACACGTCCAGCCCGTGGAAGCCGGCCCGTTCCCCCTCCGGGCGTTCCAGGTTCCACGCCCGCAGCCAGCGGCAGAAGCGGGCCACCTCGGCGTTCGCCCACATCCAGGTGGGCCAGCGTTCGAACCGTTCCAGCGCGACCAGCGGATCGGCGAGCCCGTCCGGCGCGCCGACCACCGACCGGTGCACCCTGTCGCAGTCCGGCCAGTCCCCCTCCACCGCCACGAAGTCGAACCCCTGCTCGGCGATGAGGCGCCGGGTCAACTGCTCCCGCAGCCGGTAGTAGTCGTAGCTGCCGTGCGTCGCCTCGCCGATCATCACCACGCGGGCGTCCCGGACGCGCTCCAGCAGCGGGTCGAAGTCGCTCGGCGCGCCGAGCCGCTGAACCAGCATGTCCGCGGCTACCCGGGGCCCGCCGGGGCAAACCGCCGCCGTCGAGTCGGGCGGCGGGCGTACGGCGGCGGCTGCGGCCCGGGTCGGCGGGGCGGGCGTAGCGGCGGACGCGGGCCCGGCTGGGGGCATGGCGCCGGGCTCATTGGGTAGCCGGGCGGCATGACCGTCACCGGCGCGCAGTTGCAGGAGTTCCTGGCCGGGCTGGACTACCCGGTCTCCCGGGAGGACCTGGTCCGCTGGGGCCAGGAGAACGGTGCCAGCACCGAGGCGCTGCAGGCGCTGCGGTCCCTGCCGGCCGAGGAGTTCCAGTCCCCCACCGAACTGGGCGAGGCGATCGTCACGCTGGCCGGCGCCTGACCTGCGGGTGTTAAGAGGGGCCCCTTCCTCTACCGGAGGCGTTAATAAGGGGCCCTTCCTTACAGCTCGACGGTGCGGCCCTGCGACCTTGCGGTCTCGGCGGCGTCGAGCACGGCCACCACCTCGCGGCCGAACCGCACGTCGCAGCGGTGGTCGCGGGTGCCCGCGTCGACCTCTTCCAGCAACTGGTCGAGCGCGGTGGAGAACGCCTGGAGCGCGCTGCCGTCGCCGGGCGGGACGGTCTCGGTGCCGTTCTCGCCGAAGAAGACGAAGTCCCGGGTGACCGCCTCGGACGGCGCGTCCAGGGTGAGCGAGAGCGAGCTGGTGGCGCCGCCGTCGTGGGTGAGCAGCAGGTGCACCAGACCGCTCGGGCCGTCCATCGCGGCGACCCGGGTGACCCGGCCGAGCACCGGCAGGATCAGCGACAGCGCGTGCGGGCCGATGTCCCAGAGCGCGCCGCGCTCCCGCCGCCAGGTCGAGTCGCCGTACGGGTTCCCCGGCTGGAAGATCGACGCGAACATGGTGGCCCGGGCGTGCTGCCAGCCGCCGGCCGCGGCGGTCGAGGCGAGGAACCCGGTGACGTTCGGGTGGAAGCGCTGGGTGAAGAAGACCACCGAGGCCACACCGGACGCCTGGGCCGCGTCGACCACCCGGTCGGCGCCGGCGAGGTCGAGCGCCAACGGCTTGTCCAGCAGCAGGTGCCGCCCGGCGGTGGCGGCGCGGACGGCGATGTCGGCCTGCACGTCCGGCGGGAGCGCCACGGCGATCGCGTCGCACGCGTCGATCAGCGCGTCGACGTCGGTGAAGGCCGGTACGCCGTGCCGGGTGGCCAGTTCCTCCGCCTTGGCGGGGTTGCGCCCCCACACGCCGGCGAGGCGTGCCCGCGGGTGCGCCTCGATGGCCGCGGCGTGCGTCTGCGCCGCCCAGTAACCCGTGCCGAACAACCCGAACCGCACCCGGACCCCCTGCCGTCGACGTCCGCCACCGGCGTACGCCGGGACCGTGATCCACGCTAGTCGTCCGGCCGGTCCGGCGCGCCTCGACCCGGCGGGCGGGCCGCTACTACACCGGTTAGTAGGCTGTGCCGGTGAACGACACTGTGTCGACGACCGTCGCGGCGGCCGCCGGATCGCCGGTGGACGGGCCGCTCGCCACGGTCGCGATCGTGATCTCGCTGGCGGTCGCGCTCTGGGCCCTGGTGGCGGCGGTACGCCACCGGCCGCCGGACCGGATCCAGTTCGTCGGCCTGGCCGTGCTGGAGGTGGCGCTGCTCGCGCTGACCGTGGTGGCGCTCGTCGCGCTCGGCGGCGGCGAGCGGCCGGGCGAGCCGGGCGCGTTCTTCGGCTACCTGGCGACGCTCGTCTGCCTGCCGCCGCTGGCCTGGGTGCTGGCGCGGATGGAGCCGACCCGGTGGGGCTCGGGCATCGTCTGCGCGATCTGCCTTGTCACGCCGGTCGTGGCGGTCCGGCTCCAGCAGACCTGGGAGGCGCTCGGTGGCTGACACCACGACCGCGCACGAGCATCGCGCCACCAACCGCGGCCCGGGCCGGCTGCTGATCGCCGTCTACATCGTCTTCGCCATCGCCGCGACCTCGCGGGCCGGCCTGCAGATCGCCACGAAGTTCGACGAGGCGCCGGTGGCGTATCTGCTGTCCGCGGTGGCGGCGCTGATCTACATCGTGGCGGCGGTCGGGCTGGCCCGGGCCGGGCACGCCGGCCGCCGGGTCGCGCTGGCCTGCTGCGCCGTCGAACTGGTCGGGGTGCTCGGCGTCGGTGTGCTGAGCATCGCCGACAAGGAGCTGTTCCCGGACGAGACGGTCTGGTCCGGCTTCGGCAGCGGCTACGGCTACGTGCCGCTGGTGCTGCCGGTGCTCGGTCTGTTCTGGCTCTGGCGCACCCGGCGCGACCCCGCCTGAGCGGGCCCGCGCCGGGTCGGGGGCCGGTCAGTCCTTCGGACCGCCGGCGACGTAGATGACCTGGCCGGAGACGAACGACGCGCCCTCGCTGGCGAGGAACGAGATGGTGTGCGCGACGTCCTCCGGGCGGCCGGGGCGGCGTACCGGGATCTCGGCGGCGGCGTGCTTCTGGAGGTCGTCGAAGTCGACCTTCATCCGGGCCGCGGTGGCGGCGGTCATGTCGGTGACGATGAAGCCCGGCGCGACCGCGTTGACTGTGACACCGAACGGGCCCAGCTCGATCGCCAGCGTCTTGGTGAAGCCCTGGAGGCCGGCCTTCGCGGCCGAGTAGTTCGCCTGGCCCCGGTTGCCGAGCGCGGACGTGCTGGACAGGTTGACGATCCGGCCCCACTTCGCCTCGACCATGTGCTTCTGCGCGGCCTGGCTGAACAGGAACGCGCCGCGCAGGTGCACGCCCATGACCGTGTCCCAGTCGCCCTCGGTCATCTTGAACAGCAGGTTGTCGCGCAGCACACCCGCGTTGTTGACGAGCACTGTCGGTGCGCCCAGTTCGGCGGCGATCCGTTCCACGGCGGCCTCGACCTGGGCCCGGTCGGACACGTCGGCGCCGACGGCGAGCGCCCGGCCGCCGGCCGAGCCGATGGCGTCCACCGTCTCCTTGGTGGCGGACTCGTCGATGTCGACCACGGCGACGGCCATGCCGTCGGCCGCCAGCCGGCGGGCGGTCGCCGCGCCGATGCCGCGCGCGGCTCCGGTGACGATGGCGACGCGGGGCTCCTCCGACATGCTTACCTCCCGGTAACTTGTGGCTCGATCGAAGGAGCTTAACCCGCCGGTACGCCGCGTCTACCGCTCGTGGCCCCGGCAGAGCCGGATCCACCGGTAGCCGTACCCGCCGAGCTTGAGCCGGTCGAGCTTGCCCACGTCCTCGTAGTTGCGGTCGCTGAGCACGTCGATCGGCAGGTCCGCCTCCGGGGCCAGCGTGCTCAGGTCCACCTCCACGTCCTCGGTGCCGAGGTTGTGCAGGAAGACCATGGTCCCGGTACGCCCGTCGGCGCGGTGCGCGAGCACGCCCGGCGGCATCGGCACGTCGATGTGGGTGGTGCTGCCCGAGCCGGTCTCCGGCGCCTCCCGCAGCGTCCGGATCATCCGCTCGAACCAGCCGAGCAGCGACCGCGGGTCCTTGCGCTGGGCGGTGACGTTTACTTTCTGGTAGCCGTACTCGCCCTTGTCGATAACCGGGCGGACCAGCTTCTCCGGCTCGGCGGTGGAGAAGCCGGCGTTGTCCGCGTAGGACCACTGCATCGGGGTGCGGATCGCGTCGCGCCCGTCCAGCGACAGGTCCTCCCCCATGCCGATCTCCTCGCCGTAGCGCAGCACCGGCGTGCCGCGCAGCGAGAACTGCAGCGAGTACGCCAGCTCCATGTGCCGGCGGTCGTTGCCGAGCATGGGCGCGAGACGACGGCGGATACCCCGGCCGTAGAGCTGCATGTTCTCGTCCGGGCCGAACTTCGCCAGCACGTCGTTGCGCTGGTCGGCGGTGAGCCGGGACAGGTCGATCTCGTCGTGGTTGCGCAGGAACGTGGCCCACTGACCGCCGGTGGGCAGCTTGGGGGTGTCCCGCAACGCCTCGATGATCACCTCCGGGTCCTCCCGGGCCAGGGCGAGCATCAGCCGGCCGTTGAGCATGAAGTCGAACAGCATGTGGATCCGGTTGCCCGAGCCGCTGCCGTCACCGAAGTAGACGGGCAGCTCGTCCGGCTCCACGTTCGCCTCGGCCAGCAGGACCGCGTCGCCACGTCGCCACTGCACGTGCTGACGCAGGTCGGTGAGGAAGTCGAAGTCCTTCGGCGAGTTCGGGTTGCCCGGTTCGGTGCGCTCGATGATGAACGGCACGGCGTCCATCCGGAAGCCGGAGACGCCGAGCTGGAGCCAGAACGAGGTGATCTTCTTGATCTCCGCGCGGACCTTCGGGTTCTCGATGTTCAGGTCCGGCTGGAACTTGTAGAAGCGGTGGTAGTACCACGCCTTCGCGGTCCGGTCGTAGGTCCACGTCTCGTGCTGCTCGCCCGGGAACACCATGCCCTGGTGGCGGTCGGCCGGCTCGTGGTCGGCCCAGACGTACCAGTCCCGGTACGGCGAGTCCGGCGAGGACCGGGCGGACTGGAACCACGGGTGCTGGTCCGAGGTGTGGTTGACCACCAGGTCGATGATCACCCGGATGCCCCTGTTGCTCGCCTGGTGCAGCAGTTCGGCGAAGTCGCCGAGCGTGCCCAGTCGCGGGTCGACGTTGTAGAAGTCGGTCGCGTCGTACCCGTCGTCCTCGTTGGGCGAGGGATGGATCGGGTTCAGCCACAGGCAGGTCACGCCGAGCCGGGCCAGGTAGTCCAGCCGGCCGATCAGCCCCTGGAAGTCACCCACTCCGTCGCCGTCGGAGTCCGCGTACGTGTCGACGTCGAGGCAGTAGACGACCGCCTCCTGATACCACCTGTCACCCATGCGAGGACTACTTCTCCGAACGTGCGCGCCGTCAAACCCGGTACGGTGCCGGGATGAACGAGGCGTACGACTGGTCCGCCGGCCACTGGCTGAACCCGCCCGAGCGGGCCGAGCCGGTCGACGGCGGCCTGCTCGTCGAGCCGCACGGCGGCAGCGACTTCTGGCGGCGCACCAGCTACGGCTTCGTGCACGACGACGGCTCGGCACTGCTCGCGCCGTTCGGCGCGGGCAGCGCCGTGGAGGTGTCTTTCCTCCTCGACTACTCGGAGCAGTTCGATCAGGCCGGTGTGCTGGTCCGGGTGGACGAGCGGCGGTGGACCAAGGCCGGGGTCGAGGTGAGCGACGGCGCGCCGCAGGTCGGCGCCGTGGTCACCGACGAGTTCTCGGACTGGTCGGTGGCGCCGGTGCCGCAGTGGTCGGGCCGGGAGGTGACGGTCCGGGTGAGCCGGGCCGGGGACGCGCTGACCGTCCGGGCCCGGTGCGACGACGAGCCGTGGCGGCTGGTCCGCGTCGCCCCGCTCGACCCGGCGGCGCAGGCGTCGGCCGGGCCGTACTGCTGCTCGCCCAGCCGGGGCGGGCTGCGGGTCCGCTTCACCGGCTGGCGACGGGGTCCGGCGGACGCGGCGCTGCACCCGGAGGGATGAGTCACAGGTGTGACACCGGCCGGTCCGGGTAACACTTTCGGATCTCCGGCTCTCGCGTGGAAGGACCGACATGGCCGTGGCCCAGGACGTCGACCCGAACCAGTTCACCGGGCTGACCGGCTGGGTGGCGAGCGTGATCGACTCGCTCGGCGCGGTCGGCGTGGCGTTGCTGGTGGCGCTGGAGAGCATCATCCCGCCGATCCCGAGCGAGATCGTGCTGGCGATGGCCGGTTACCTGTCCGCCGAGGGCCGGTTCAACGTGGTGTTCATCGTGCTCGCCGCGACGGTCGGCTCGCTGCTCGGCGCGCTGGTGCTCTACTGGCTCGGCGCGGCGCTCGGCGAGGAGCGGCTCAAGCGCTGGCTGGACCACATCCCGCTGGTCGACCTGCAGGATCTGGAGAAGGCCGACCGTTGGTTCGAGCGGCACGGGCGGTGGGCGGTGCTGATCGGCCGGGTGGTGCCGGTGGTCCGCAGCCTGGTCTCCGTCCCGGCCGGCGCGAACCGGATGCCGCTCGGTGAGTTCATCCTGCTCACCACGCTCGGCAGCGGGGTGTGGAACGCGCTGATCGTCGGCGCCGGGTTCACCCTCGGATCGCGGTGGGAGGACGTCGACAGGTACAGCTCGTGGTTCAACTACGCGATCTTCGCCGTCTTCGGTTTCATGATCGTGAGCTGGGCGGTGAAGAAGGTGCGCCGGCGGCGCGCCCGGCAGTCGGTGACCGCCGGGCGCTGACCGCGTCGCGGGCTCAGAAGCCGGCGGTGATGCCGGTGAACTCCCAGGTGTTCTGCGCGATGCCGGAGCAGTTGGCGACCACGCCGCCGCCGGGGCAGGGCCGGTCCCGGTTGACCGACCAGAACGTGAACCGGGCCAGGCCGCGCGCCTTCGCCCAGTCGCGGATCTGCGTCCAGGTGGCCGGCGAGGTCAGCTCCTGCTGGTCGGAGAGGCCGTTCATGCCGGACAGGCCCATGTGGGCGTACGCGGTGGCGTCGGACCAGCCGAACGCGTTCTTAAGCGCGGTCTTCAGGCCCTCGGCCGCGTTGACGGTGCTCTGGTACATGTTCGCGCCGCCGCCGAAGTCGAACGGCATGATCGTGAACACGTCGATCCCGGCGCCCTTGGCCGCGGCCTGGTTGATCAGCCGGGTGCCGTAGTACGACGGCCCGGTGGTCGAGGTGCCGAACGTGATGATGGTCTTGATCCCCGGGTTGTTCTGCTTGACGATCTTCAGGGCGTCCAGGATGCGGTCCTGCACCACCTCGTTCTCGAACTCGTCGCTGTTCTCGATGTCGATGTCGATGGCCTTCAGCCCGTACGCGTTGATGACCTGCTGGTACGCGCCGGCCAGCGCGGCGGCGGACGAGCAGTTCGGGCCGAGCTTGTTGCCGCTCCACCCGCCGAAGGACGGGATGACGTCGCCGCCGGCCGCCTTGATCGCGGCGATGGTGGCGGCGTGCGTGCCGCCGGTCAGCGGACCGGTGCCGTCCCAGGCCGGGGTGCAGCCGCCGCCGGAGAGCACGAACGCGATGGTGAACCACTTGATCCCGGTCGCGCCCATCACTGTGGACGGCGCGGGCGGGTCGCCCCAGCCCGGGTAGAGGTAGGGAGCGGCGGCCATCGCGCCCCCGCCGCCACCGGTGCAGCCGCTGGTGGTGGCCGCGACCGCCGCCGACTTCGCCGACTCGCCGCTGCCGTTGTACGCGGTCACCGTGTAGCTGTGCCCGCTACACGCGGCCAGCCCGGAGACGGTGGCCGAGGTGCCGGTGACGGTGGCCTTGACCGTGCTGCCCTCGTACACCCGGTAGCCGGTGACGGTGCCGGAGACCGCGTTCCAGGCGAGCGAGACCGACGACGCGGTGGTGCCGGTGACCCGCAGGCCGCCGGGGGTGGCGGGCGCGCCCGGGTTGCCGGGGTTGCCGCCGCCGGCGCAGGAGGCGCCGTTGACGGTGCAGTTCACCGGGTCGCCGGTGCCGCTGACGACGAAGCCGAAGCTGGTGCTGGCGCCCGGGGCGAGCGCGCCGTTCCAGGACTGGTTCACGGCGGTGACGTGCTGGCCGGAGGTGGTGAGGCGGGCGTCCCAGAACGAGCCGAGCGTGCTGCCGGACGGCAGGTCGAACTGGACGTTCCACGAGGAGATGGCGGCGGAGCTGTCGTTTGTGACGGTGAACCGGGCCTCGTACCCGCTGCTCCAGCTGGAGGTACGGACGAAGGCCGCGGTGGCGGCGGAGGCGGGCGGGGCGGCGAGCAGCGCGCCGGCGACCACGGCGGTGGTCAGCGCGGCGGCGAGCGTCGCCAGGCGGGGGCGGAGTCTCACGGCGTCCTCCAGGGGACGGGCGGGGGTGGAGAGGGATTCACAACCGTCGACGTGCGCCTATTATTAGGAGTGTTAACTGTTTCTGTCCAGCACCGGTTCGACGCGACCCGGACCGGGATCCGGGTCGCGCCCCCATCGGCCTCAGCGGCGGAAGGTGAACCAGTTGACGTTGACGAAGTCGGACGGCTGCCCGCTGCTGAACGTCAGGTAGACCGTGCGCCGCCCGGTCACCGCGCCGACGTTGCCCGGCACCGAGCGCCAGGTCTGCCAGCCGCCGGTGTTGCCGATCGCGAAACTGCCGATCGGCGGCGCGGTCGGGCTGTCCACCCGGACCTCCACCAGCCCGCTCACCCCGGACGCCGCGCCGGAGGCCACCCGGGCCACGAAGTCGCGCGGCGGCGTGGAGCCGAAGTCGACGTTGTCGTAGCGGGCCCAGTCGCCGTTGGCGAGCCAGCCGATGTCCTGGCCGCCCTCGGAGCACGTCTCCACCTGCACGCCGTTCTGCGCGTTGAACGACTCGGCCTGGATCGTCGAGTAGGCGTCACGCACCCCGCCCGGCGGCGGCGTGGTCGGGGTCGGCGACGGGTTGCTCCCGCCACCCCGGGTGTAGACGGCCACGTAGTCGACGAGCATCGACCGGCCGGACACCGTCGACGCGGTCGGCGTCGCCGAGCCGGCCACGCCGTCCGGGAAGCCGCCGCCCATCGCCACGTTGAGCAGCAGGAAGTAGCCGGCGTGGCTGGTCATCTGACTCCAGTACGGCTCACCGATCTGGTTCTGCCCGACGGTGTGGAAGAGCTGGCCGTCGACGTACCAGCGCAGCTGCTGCGGGCTGATCGAGGCGTCCCACTCGAACCGGTAGGTGTGGAACGCCGACTGGCAGGTGCTGCCCGGGCAGGCCCGGGACGCGCCGATGCCGTTGAACTCCCCGCACGGGCCGCCCGGCGCGACACCGCAGTGCAGCACGCCCCAGACCGAGTTGATCCCGTTGACGTTCTCCATCACGTCGAACTCGCCGATACCAGGCCAGTTCTGGTAGTTGCCCCGGTACGGCGAGCCGAGCGCCCAGAACGCCGGCCAGTACC
The DNA here is from genome assembly GCF_017872985.1 of Micromonospora sp. HB375. Classification (NCBI taxonomy): domain Bacteria; kingdom Bacillati; phylum Actinomycetota; class Actinomycetes; order Micromonosporales; family Micromonosporaceae; genus Micromonospora; species Micromonospora sp. HB375. Next base: position 5,902,151 of record NZ_JAGGJO010000001.1, read on the forward strand.
CGGATGCCGCCGCGCCGGTCACGTTCGGCATCTGGATCCGGCCCTCCAGGGCCAGCACGCCGCCCGACGGCGGCTTGAAGTTCGCCCGTACCGTCTCGATCCGGGCCGAGGTCCAGCGGCCGGCCGAGTCCCGCAGCGGCGTGATGCGCAGGTTGCCCGAGCCGTCGTGGGCCAGGTTGGCGGTGCTGGAGGTGTAGGTCTGGATCTCGCCGGTGCCCCAGTTGGCCGGGCCGCCCGGGTAGCTGGTGCCGGTATCGATGATCCAGTTGGCGGACGAGGGCAGCGTGCCGGCCGAGCCGGTGAAGTCGTCGCTCCACACCAGGCTCCAGCCGGAGGGAGTCGGGGGCACCGCGGCCTGGGCGGTCATCGAGACGCCCGCGAGCGCTGTGGTGAGCGCGAGCACACCCGCGGCCAGGGCGAGGCGGCGGCGCGATCGGGGCACGGTGGCGGAGGCGGCCGGAGCCGCCGGGATCGGGTTCATTCGGGGTGCCTCTCTGCGGGGACGGGTCCGGGAGAGCGCTCTCTGAGAGCGATTTCTACGCGCCCGCCCCCGCACTTGTCAACGCTTGTCGATGGCTGCCGCCGGCTGCGGGCGACGCAGCACCACCTGCTCCAGCGCCGTCCACGCCGTGGTGGTCACCAGATAGAGCACCGCCGCCAGCGGCACCACCAGCGCCACCAGCACCGTGCCGTACGGCAGCAGCGGCAGCAGCCGGCCGAGCACCGCCGCGCCCGGACCCTCGGTCGGCGTCCCGGCCACGGTGCCGGTGGCGGCTGCCGCCCGGCGCATCCGCCGCGACGACCACCAGGCCAGCGCGAGCAACGCGGCCAGCAGCACGCCGAACACCAGCGGCACCGGGCCGGCCAGGCCATCGCCGAGGTGCCACCCCAGCGGTACGCCGGCCAGCCGCTCCCCCAGCAGCTGCGGCGCGCCGTCACCGGTGGCGAACAGTCGGTACATGACCAGGAAAAACGGCGCCTGCAACAGCGCCGGCAGGCAGCCCGCGACCGGACTGGCCCCGGCGTTGCGGTAGAGCGCGAACAACTCGGTCTGGAGGCGGGCCGGGTCGTCGGCGTACCGGCGCTGGAGTTCCCGTACCTCGGGGGCGAGTGCGGTCCGGCGCCGCTCCCCGCGGACCTGGGCCACTGTCAGCGGCGAGATCAGCAGCCGGACCGCGGCGGTGAACAGGACGATGGCGGCCGCCGTGGCGGCGCCGCCGGTGAGCGGGGCGAGCACGTCGGCGAGCCAGGTGACGACGGTGGCCGCGGCCGACGCCGCGGAGTGCAACGGTGCGAAGGCGAGCATGGGTGGACCCCTCGATGGCGATTCCGGGTGTCCCGGGCGGCGACGTGCCGCACGGCGGGACGGATGACGACGGAATCGGCCGCGAAAGCCGGGAAGGAAACGGCGGCCCGCCGGCGCGGGCCGGAGGGTGGCTACGCGGCCGAGGGGCGCAGGCCGGGTGCGCGGGGGCGCGGACGCCCCGGCGCGTTCGGGTCGACCTGGCGGGGAACGCCGCGACGGCGGGCGCGGGCCCGCAACGCGGCGGCGAACCGGGTGCCGGGCGGCGTGGGCAGCGCGCGGACCCGCAGCGCGAGCAGGGTGGCGAGCAGCAGCGCGGCGACCACCGCCGCGCCGGCGAGCAGCCCGGCCGGCCGGTCGGCGAACAGGGCGAGCGCGTACGCCCACGCCCCCGTCAGCACCGCCAGCATCCCCGCCACGCGACCACGGTATCCCGCCGTGTCACGCCCTGCTGCCCCGTGCGCGAACGCACTCGACCGACCCGAACGGGCGAACCGGCGCCGACACGCCCACCGGCACGTTTTCCGGAACGGACACGGTGGGTAACAGGTCCTCGACCACGCGGCACCGTGCCGCGAGTGGTCCGGAGGAGACGGTGGTGGCGATGAGCGGCTCAGTGGCGGAGCGGGAGCGGAGCGCCGCGTCGGGCGGAACCGACCTGCTGACAGTCGGCGTCGAGGAGGAGTTCCTGCTCGCCGACCCGCACACCGGGACCGCCGTACCCGCCGTCGACCTGGTCATGGAGCAGGTGCCGGCGGAGCTGCGCGGTCAGGTGGAGCGCGAGTTCCAGACCAGCCAGATCGAGATCGGCAGCCCGCCCGGGCTGGACCTGTCCTCGATCCGGCACTCGCTGTCGATGCTGCGCGCCGAACTGGCCGACGCGGCCGAGCGGGCCGGCGTACGGCTGCTCGCGATCGGCACCGGACCGGTCGACGGGCCGGTGCCGCCGGTGGTGGACAAGCCCCGCTTCGACCGAATGATCGAGCGGTTCCGGCTGCTGGTGCCCGGTCCCGGCAACAACGGCATGCACGTGCACGTCGGCATCCCCGACCCGGACACCGGCGTGCAGGTGCTCAACCACGTCCGGCCGTGGCTGCCGATCCTGCAGGCGGTCACCGCGAACTCCCCGTTCTCCCGCAGCGAGGACACCGGGTACGCGAGCTGGCGCTCGGTGGAGTGGGAACGCTGGCCGTCGGTCGCGCCCACCCCGTACCTGGAGTCGCACGAGCACTACGAGCGGCTCATCCGGCAGCTCATCGCCAGCGGCGTGATGCTGGACGAGGGAATGCTCTACTGGTACGCCCGGCTCTCCGCCAAGTACCCCACCGTGGAGATCAGGATCGGCGACGTCTGCCCGACCGTGGACGACGCGGTGCTCGTCGCCGCGCTGGTCCGCGCGCTCGTGGCGACCGCGCTCACCGACATCGCCGCCGGCCGTCCCGCCGTCAACACCGACCACCACCTGCTCGTCGCGGCGCACTGGCGGGCCGCCCACGACGGGCTGGAGGGCGAGGGCGTCGACCTGACCGACGGTGAGCTGCGCCCGGCCTGGGAGCTGCTGGACCGGCTCGTCGACCGGCTGCGCCCGGAACTGGAGCGGCACGGCGACCTCGACCGGGTGACCGACCTGCTGGGCGGGCTGCGCCGGCACGGCAGCGGAGCGGCCCGGCAGCGGGCGGTGTTCGCGCGTACCGGACGGCTCGTCGACGTGGTCACGGACGTGGCACGCCAGACCCGTGGCTGAGCGGCCGCACGGCCGTGTCCCGGCGTGACAGGATGGGCGGCGTGGCGGAGCGCATGATCGTCATCGGCGGCGACGCCGCCGGCATGTCGGCGGCGTCGCAGGCGCGTCGCCGCCGCCGCGACCGGTCCGACCTGGAGATCGTCGCGTTCGAGCGGGGGCACTTCACCTCCTACTCGGCCTGCGGCATCCCCTACTGGGTGAGCGGCCTGGTCGAGGAGCGGGACGAGCTGATCAGCCGCGATCCGCAGACCTTCCGCGACGACTTCGGCATCGACGTCCGTACCCGGCACGAGGTCACCGCCGTCGACCTGGACCGCCGCGAGGTGATCGCGCGGGACCTGGACGGCGGCGGCGAGGTCCGCGCCGGTTTCGACACCCTGGTGTACGCCACCGGCGCGTCCCCGGTGCAGCCGGACTGGGCGCGCGACGACGTGTCGGGCGTGTTCGGCGTGCAGACGCTGGGCGACGGCGCGGCGCTGATCGACTGGCTGGAACGCGAGCCCCGGCCCCGGCGCGCGGTGGTGGTCGGCGGCGGCTACGTCGGCGTGGAGATGGCCGAGGCGCTCGTGCAGCGCGGGCTCTCCGTCCAACTGGTGGAGCAGGCCGACCAACCCATGTCGACCGTCGACCCGGACATGGGCGAGCTGGTGGCCGACGCGATGCGTGCCACCGGCATCGGCGTCCGCACCGGCCTCACCGTCACCGGGCTGGAGGAGCGGGACGGCCGGATCTCCGCCGTGGTCACCGACGAGGGACCGGTCCCGGCCGACGTCGTGGTCCTGGGTCTCGGGGTACGCCCCAACACCGCGCTCGCCGAGGCCGCCGGACTGCCGATCGGGCCCTCCGGCGGCGTCCGGACGGACCGCCGGATGCGGGTGCCGGGCGTGCCCGGCGTCTGGGCGGCCGGTGACTGCGTGGAGTCGCTGCACCGGGTCAGCGGCATGCCGGTGCACATCCCGCTCGGCACGCACGCCAACAAGCAGGGCCGCGTCGCCGGCATCAACATCGGCGGCGGCTACGCCACCTTCCCCGGCGTGATCGGCACCGCCGTCACCAAGGTCTGCGAGCTGGAGGTGGGCCGCACCGGGCTGCGCGAGCGGGACGCGCTGGACGCCGGCTTCGAGTTCGTCACGGTGCTGGCCCAGTCGACGAACCGGGCCGGCTACTACCCGGGCGCGCGGGAGATGACCGTCAAGCTGATCGCCGAGCGGCCCAGCGGGCGGCTGCTCGGGGCGCAGATCGTCGGCTGGTCCGAGGCGGCCAAGCGGATCGACGCGCTCGCCGTGGCGCTGTGGAACGGCATGACGGTGGACGAGATGACAGCGCTCGACCTGGGGTACGCGCCGCCGTACGCCCCGGTGTGGGACCCGGTGCTGATCGCCGCCCGCAAGGCCGTCGACGCCCTCGCCGCCGCTGTGTAAGGAAGGGCCCCCTATTAACGCCTCCGGTAGAGGAAGGGCCCCTTCTTAACACCGAGACCCGGGTTTGTCGGTGCCCGGCGTTAGCGTGTGCGCGTTGCCGGTCCGGCACTTCCCCTCGGAGGTAAACCCCCATGTCACAGGAGACGACCTACCTCGAACTGTCCGAAGTGGACGGTGGAGCGCACAAGTTCTACGAGGTGGTGGTCGACGACACCGCGATGACCGTGCGCTACGGGCGCATCGGCGACCAGGGCCAGGTGAAGACGAGCACCTTCCCGGACAACGCCCGCGCTCGCGCCGCCGCCGCGAAGAAGATCGGCGAGAAGGTCCGCAAGGGGTACGCCCCGGCGGTGCGCGGCGTACGCCAGAAGCGCACGGTCTCGCGCCGGCAGATCGTCAGCACCCGCTCCACCGCCCGCACCGCGCCGGTCCTCTGGCGGTACGCCTCGGGCGCGCCCGCCTTCGGCATCTTCGTCGACGACCGGCACTGCATGGTCGGCAACGAGCACGGCGTGATCACCACGCTCGACCACGACGCCCGGCTGGTCAACCAGGTCCGGCTCCCCGACGGGGTGAAGTGCATCGTCGCCGACGACGCCTGGGTCTACGCCGGCTGCGACGACGGCAACGTCTACGACCTGTCCGGCAAGGTGCCGCGCGCGGCGTACGCGATCGCGCCCGAGATCGACATCTACTGGCTGGACATCCACGACGGCGTGCTGGGCGTGTCCGATCGCGACGGCGGCGTCTCGGCGATCGACCACGAGGACGAGTTCCTCTGGCGCCGGCCGGGGCGCGGCCGGTCCGCGTGGATGGTGCGCTGCGACGCCGACGCGATCTACCACGGCCACTCGCAGGGGGTCACCGGCTACGACTGGCGTACCGGGCGGGAACTGTGGCACACCGGCACCGGGGCGGTCCTGTTCGGCTGGCAGGAACGGGACGCCGTGTTCGCCGGCACCGGCACCCGCGAGGTGGTCCGCCTGCGCAAGGACGGGCGGGCCGAGCAGACGTACCGCTGTGACGCCGCGGTCTTCTCCTGCGCCACCGCCGAGGGCGGCCGGTACGTGTTCGCGGGCGACAGCGCGTCCTCGATCTACTGCTTCGACCAGGCCGGCAACCGGCTGTGGAAGCTGGGCACCGGCTGCGGCTCGGCGTACTCGATGCAGTACCACGACAACCGGCTCTACGTGGTCACCACGAGCGGCCACCTGGCCTGCATCGACGCGAGCGAGGCGGCGATCCGGGCGGCCGAGGCGGGCAGCGTGCCGGACGTGGTCGACGTGAAGGCGCCGGCCCGGCTGCCCGAGCCGGCCGCCTGGACCTCCGTCGAGGTGACCACCGACGACCGCGACGGCGTGCTGGTGCAGTGCGTCGAGCAGGGCGGCCGGCTGCGCGTCCACGTTCTGGCCGACGGCTACCGGCGGGACTGGCCGGTGCAGTTCCCCAAGGGCATCCGCGAGCCGGGCGCGCGCTTCCTGGTCACCGAGGTCCGCGAGTCCGGCCGGGGCGGCTTCTACCGGGCGCACGGGGACATCCGCCGGCTGCGCTGAGCCGCCGGCCGAGTCGGAGGGCGGGTCGGCCGGGGTCCTCGGCCGACCGTCCCGGCGAATCGACAGGCCGACGGGGCAGCCGGCAACACATCGACGGAGTACGGTACCGACAGGAGAACTCTCCGTTACCGGTCAACCTCGGAAGGGGCACCGACATGCGAGTGTGGCGCATGGCCGCGACGGCTCTTCTCCTGCTGCCCGGCGGTGTCCTCGTCGCCGCGCCGCCCGCAACCGCCGCACCTTCCGCAACCGCCACGCCCTCCGCAACCGCCACGCCTTCCCCTGCGGCCGCGGCGGACCAGACGCCACCGGTGCTGGTGGACGTCACGGTCTCACCCGACGCGGTCTCCGTCTCGGGCGTCGACCTGGTGCCGGTGACGGTGACGGTGCACCTGACCGACGACACCGGCGTGGTCGAGGCCTCCGAGATGGACGGCGGCTCCCTGCCCTACGTCGGTCTGCGCCTCGTCGGCACGGACCGCACCGACGGCGCCGAGTTGTCGCTCACCGCTGGCACCCCGCAGGACGGCACCTGGAGCGCGACGATCCACGTGCCGTCGACCTGGAACGGCACCTGGGAGGTCCACCGTCTGGTGGCGACGGACGCCGCCTGGAACCGGCTCGACGTCGACCCGCCCGCCTCGGCGGACACCAGGCTGGAGGTCACCGGCACACACCGGCCCGCGGTCACCATGCGTCTCACCCCGAACCCGCTGGTCGGTGACGGACCGCTGACCGTGGCGGGACGGTTCTACTACGAGGACACCGGCGAGGGCATCGGTAACCAGCCCATCTTCTTCGGCACCGACAACCTCTGCGTTGAATATCACAGCGAGCCCAACGGCACCACCAAGGCCGACGGCACGTTCTCCCGGACCTATCCGAAGGGCGACAGCTACCTCAAGTGCGTCGGCATCACCCGTCCGTCCAACTCGAGGGTCGCACCGTCCTACATCGTCGTCACGGCAGACCATCCCCGGGTGAAGCCGACAGTCACGGCGAAAGCGAACCGCACCACCGTCACGCCCGGCACCACAGTCACCATCACCGGCGAGGTGAAGCCCGACGCCGGCTGGAACATCGAACTACAGCAACTCCAGGGCAGGACGTGGCGGAAGGTGGCCGCCGACCTGACGAGCGGAGACCGCGGCGCGTACCGCATCCCCATCACGCCGAAGACACCCGGCACCTTGCGCTACCGCGTAGTCGTCCCGAGTGAAGACCCGGCGACGGTCGGCGTGTCCGAGGTGGTCACCGTACGCGTGTCGACACCCGGCGGCGAGCCCTCGCCGGGCGGCGGCGGAGGCGGTGGCACCGTCGGAGGCGGAGGCACCGGAGGGCTTCCGATCACCGGTCCCGCCACCGCGCCGCTGGTGGCTGGCGGCGGGGCTCTCCTGATCGTCGGCGCCGGCCTGATGCTGCTGGCCCGCCGCCGCCGACCGACCCCGGACGGACGGTAGATCCGGACGGGCACCGGGCCGGGCACGACGACTGCCCCGGCCCGGCTCCCCTGACCGCGGATCACACCGGCGCCCCTTCCCCAACCACACCCGGCACCTGACGTCCCGCGCCGAACCCTCCACTCCTGCCAGTTGATCAAGGAGTTTGCGGCGAATTTCTGGCGCTCCGGTGACGCGAACTCCTTGGTCAACACCGGGTGCCGAATGCTGCCCGCCGACTGACAGCCACGGCCCAGCTTGATCAACACCAGGTCGCCGAGGTGGTGGCATCAACGGCTCCGCGACACCACCACCTCGGCGAGGTGGTGTTGATCAAGGGTGATGATGCCACCACCTCGGCGAGCTGGTGGGAGGCGTGGCTGCGTCAAGGGTGGGACCGGCGTCGGCGGTGATCTCGGGCAGATGAGCACCGTCCGGTTGATCCATCTCGTCTTCGTCAGGCCGCTCGGCGAGGGCCGGGACGGCCATGAGCGTCACTTCGTCGGCGTGCGCGTCGAGGACGCCGCGGTGCACGGCCGGTCGCCTCGCTCGGCCAGGATGACCGGATGCGGTGTGACATTCCTGAGAGCCTGCGCTGGGTCGAGCGGACGGAGGCCGGGCGGGCCTGGCTCGCGGAGCTGCCGGACCGGCTCGCCGCGTGCGTCGCACGGTGGGAGCTGACGGTCGGGCCGCCGTTCGGGTACGCGTTTGCGTCGCTGGCGCTGCCCGCGACGCTGCCCGACGGGACGCGGGCGGTGCTTAAGCTCCAGTACCCGGACGACGACAGCCGTCACGAGGCCACCGCGTTGGCGCACTGGGACGGCCGGGGCGCGATCCGGCTGCTCGCCCACGATCCGGGCCGGCGCGCGTTGCTCGTCGAGCGCTGTGACCCCGGCACCCCGCTGTACGGCCTGCCGCCCGACGCCGCGCTGGAGGTGGCGGTCGAGCTGCTGCCCCGCCTCGGGGTGCCGGCCGGACCGCCGTTCACTTCGCTCGCCGAGGAGGCGGCCGGCTGGGCGGAGCGGATGCCGGGCAACTGGCAGCGGGCCAACCGCCCGTACGAGCGGCGGCTGCTGGACGCCGCGCTCGGGCTGCTCGCCGACCTGGCGCCGAGCCAGGGTGAGCAGGTGCTGGTCAACCAGGACCTGCACGCCGGCAACATCCTGGCGGCGGGACGCGATCCGTGGCTGGTGATCGACCCGAAGCCGCTGGTCGGCGAGCGGGAGTTCGCGGTGGTACCGCTGGTGCGCGGCGCCGAGCTGGGCCACTCCCCCGCGGCGGTCCGGCACCGGCTCGACCGTCTCAGCGCCGAGCTGGGCCTGGACCGGGAGCGGGTACGCGGCTGGGCGATCGGCCAGACGGTGGCCTGGAGCATCGGCGGCGACCAGGTCTTCCCCGGCAACGTCGAGGCGGCCCGCTGGCTGCTCGACGAGATGTGAGTCAGCCCGCCTGGCAGGTGGGGCACCAGTACAGGTTGCGTCCGGCCAGCGTGCCCCGGCTCACCTCGGTGCCGCAGACGTGGCAGGGCGCGCCGGGGCGGCGGTAGACGTACACCTCGCCGCCGTGCCGGTCGACGCGCGGCGCGCGGCCGGTGACCTCGGGCAGGTCGGCGTCGCGCACCGTGTCGATCCGGCCCCGCTCGACCGCGCGGGTCATCAGCGTCACCAGGTCCGTCCAGAGTTCGGCCCAGCCGGCCGCGCTCAGGTCGCGGCCGGGCAGCAGCGGCGGCCGGCCGGCCCGGAACAGCGCCTCGGTCACGAAGATCAGGCCGGTGCCGGCCACCACCGACTGGTCCAGCAGCAGCGCGGCGAGCGGGGTGGGGCTGCGGCGGATCCGCGCGTACGCCCGGTCGGGGTCGGCGTCGGCGCGCAGCGGGTCCGGCCCGAGCCGGTCGCGCAGCGCCGTCACCTCGGGCGGGGTCAGCAGTTCGCAGGCGGTCGGGCCGCGCAGCTCCAGCCAGTTCCGGTCGCTGTGCAGGCGCAGCCGCACCTGCCCGACCGGGGACGGCGGTTCCCCGGGCCCGTCGGCGAACTTCCCGTACAGACCCAGGTGTACGTGCAGCGTCAGCTCGCCGGCGTAGTGGTGCAGCAGGTGCTTGCCGTACGCCTCGGTGCCGTCCAGGACGGTGCCGCTGAGGCGGGCCGCGCCCTCGGCGAAGCGGCCCTGCGGGCTGTCTGCGTGCACCTTGTCGCCCGCGAACAGCTCGGCGTGCCGGGCGGCGAGGCGGTGGATGGTGTGTCCCTCTGGCACAACGACCAAGCGTAGCCAGCGGATCGGACCGCCGGCGACGTCGGGTCCTGAGACGACGTTGAATCGATGTTCGTCGACTGAAAGACTGGCGGCGGTAGCGCTCGGGAGCCAGTGCGAGCCGCTCGATCTCGCCGGAGGGACAAGCGCGGGGTGATGTGCCACCCCGGTGCCGGGCAGTCGTCTCCGGCGCTCCGCCGTGCCGCTACGGCGGCGACATCGCGGTCCACCACCACTCCGGCGCCGACCGCCCCCGGCGCCCCCAGCTCGGGAGAGACACATGCTCCGTACGCTCGGCGCGGCACTGGCCGCCACCCTCACCCTGACCGGCCTGACCGCCTCGGCCGGTGCCGACCAGTCACCCGCCGCCACGGCGATGACGGCCGCCGCCACGGCGACGCCCACTCCCACGCCCACCTTCGCCTGCCCGCCGGCGCTGCCGGTCACCGGCCAGGTGACCGGGGCCACCGCGACCAGCGTCACCATCACCTACTGGATGGTGCTCAGCCCGCCCTGCGGCTACGACCCGCCGCTCCTCGTCAGCCTCTTCACCAGCCGCGAGGACGCCGCCGCGTGGCGCAACCCGGTGGCCGAAGCCGTCACGGGGCCGGAGCGCCAGGGAAAGGTGACAGTCACCGGCCTGGCCCCCGACACCGACTACTGGTTCCGGTTCGGCGACACCCACGGCACACGGGACCCGTACGTGATCGGCGGGCCGGCCCGGACGTCGGGAACCTGCTCCGCGACGGCCACGATCGACGCCGGCTGGGGCGGTGGCTTCGTCGCCACGGTCACCGTCCGCAACGACGGCGCCGAGCCGGCACCGGGCTGGCTCGTCTCCTGGCGCTGGTCGGGTGACGAGCGCATCCAGTCGGTCTGGGGTGGGGTGGCGGAGGGCACCGGCCAGGACGTCGCGGTCCGCAACGCCTCCTGGAACGGGACGCTGCCGCCGGGTGGCTCGACGACGTTCGGCCTGCTCGTGGCGGCCGGCGCGACGCCCGGCACCATCACGCCGAAGTGTGGCAGGTGACAGCCGTGCGAGGGACGACACGGTACGGCGCGGTCGTGGTGGCGCTCGCGGTGGCTCTCGCGGCGGCGGTGCTGGGACCGGCGGCGGGCGCGCTGGCGGCGCCGGTGACAGTCACCAACGGCACCCAGTTCACCGACACGAGCGGCGCCGTGGTGCACGCCCACGGCGGCGGCGTGCTCAAGGTCGGCGACTACTACTACTGGTTCGGCGAGAACCGCAACCCGGACAACACGTTCCTGGCGGTCTCCGTCTACCGCTCGACGGACCTGCGCACCTGGGAGTTCCGCAACAACGTGCTCACCCAGTCGTCGGCGGCCGAGCTGCGGGTCGCCAACATCGAACGGCCGAAGGTCATCTACAACGCCGCCACCGGCCGGTTCGTGATGTGGATGCACAAGGAGAACGGGTCCGACTACAACGAGGCCCGGGCGGCTGTCGCCTCCTCGGCCACTGTGGACGGCAGCTACACCTATCACGGCAGTTTCCGGCCGCTCGGGCAGCACATGTCCCGGGACATCACGCTCTACAACGACAACGGCACCGCGTACATGATCTCGGCCGCCGACGACAACTACGACCTGAACATCTACCGGCTCACGTCGGACTACCTCAACGTGGCCACCCTGGTGGGCAACTTCTGGGACGGCGCGCACCGCGAGGCGCCGGCGATGTTCAAGCGGGGCAGCACCTACTTCCTGCTGACGTCGGGGGCGACGGGGTGGAGCCCGAACCAGGCCCGGTACGCCACCGCGCCGAGCATCTCGGGACCGTGGAGCGGCTGGACCGACGTGGGCAACGGCACCACGTTCAACTCGCAGCCGGCGTTCGTGCTGCCGATCCAGGGCACGTCCGGCACCAGCTACCTCTATCTGGGTGACAGGTGGGCCGGAGCGTGGGGCGGCCCGGCCAACGACTCCCAGTACGTGTGGCTGCCGATCGCCTTTCCGACCGCCACCAGCATGAGCCTGACCTGGTACCCGTCGGTCACCATCGACGCGGCGGCGGGCACCGTCACCGGCAACTCGCCCGCGTACTACCGCGTCACCGCCCGGCACAGCGGCCGGGTGCTGGACGTGATCAACGGCTCCACGGCGAACAACGCCGAGGTCAAGCAGTGGAGCTGGAACGGCGGCGGGAACCAGAGGTGGGAGTTCCAGGACGCCGGCGGCGGATGGTTCCGCCTCGTCAACGCCGCGAGCGGCAAGTGTCTCGACGTCGCCAGCGCGAGCACCGCCGACGGCGCCAACATCATCCAGTACACCTGCGGCAGCGGCGCCAACCAGCAGTGGCAGTGGGCCGCGCGCGACGGCTGGTTCCAGTTGCGGGCCCGGCACAGCGGCAAGTGCCTGGACGTCGTCAACGCCGGCACCGGAGACGGCGCGGACGTCCAGCAGTACACCTGCGGTTCGGGCACCAACCAGCAGTGGTCACGCACGGTGGCGTGACCGGACGGCACGCCTGAGCGTGCGGAGCGAGCCCAGGGGTGTCGATTTCGGCACCCCTGGGTACTTCCTGCATGTCATGCGCGGCCTCCGCGCCTGGATCAGGAGGTGCCACAGTGAAGATCCTGTCCCGCCGGAACGCTCCGGCGACCAGTACCGATACCAACGGCGACGGTGTCGTCGACGAACGCGACCGGACCGCCGAGCAGCCGGCCGACCGGCCGGTGGTCACCGACCGCGACGAGGAGCGGACCACGTACCGCAGCGCCGCCACCGCCACCGACGACGAGCGCGCCCGGGACGCGGCGACCGACCGGGACGCACGCGACCTCGACGCCACCACCGACGGCCGGACGGCGACCACGACGACCGGCCGCCGGACCGTGGCGGCCGACGACGAGCGGGAGGCGGAGGCACGGCGGCGGGCCGCGGACCGGGGCGCGGCGGCGCGTGCGGTCACCGGCCGCCGGGTCGACGCCGACACGCGGACCGTCCCGGTGACCGACGCGCGGACCGCCGGCGCGGCGCCCGTCGCCGAGCGCACCACCGACCTGGACCGCGACGGCCGCACCGACCTCGACCGGGACGGCCGCCCCGACGGTACGGACACCGACGGCGACGGCCGGGTGGACCGGCCGGAGCCGTACACCACGAAGCGTCCCCGGGCCAGCCTGCTCGCCACGCTCGGCCTGATCGTCTCGGTGGTCGGGGCGCTGTTCGTGCTCTCCGGCACGCTCGCCGGGTACGGCATCGGCGTCGGCGCGGCCGGCGCGGTGCTGGCCGTGCTGGGCCTGATCGCGACCCGTCGCCGGCACGTGGCGGGCAAGACCGACGCGCTGATCGGCATCGCCGTCGGCCTGGCCGCGGTGGTGCTCGGCATCGTGGCGATGACCGGCCAGTTCGACTGGCCGACCACCGACGGCGACTGGGTGGGCCGCTTCCGCGAGTGGCTCGACTCACAGTTTGCCAACTGGTTCTGACGGGCACTGTCCCGATCGCCGACGCAGGGCGGCGGCAGCCTGATCAGCTCCGGTGGTTCACCGGCCGGGCAACACCTCTTTCGGGGGCGGCGGTTCGCCGCCCCCGAAGTGTGTCCGGCGTCGACGCAACGATCGTTCGCCGCCCACTGGCTCAACGCAACGATTCGCTGCTCAACGCAACTTCTCGCGGTGGATGTCGTCTACCCGGGCCGCATAACGTTGGACCACGGCGCCAGCCCGTGGGCCGACGGTGGCCGGGCGCGCCCGACCCTGGGAGCACGACATGACGATGGACGCCATCCGCCAGCGCTTTCTGATGTGCCGGCCGACGTACTTCGCCGTCGACTACGCGATCAACCCGTGGATGGACCCGACCGCCCCGGTCGACGCCGACCTGGCGATCCGGCAGTGGGAGCAGCTTCGGCGCACGTACCTCGACCTGGGCCACGAGGTCGACCTGATCGAGCCGGTCGCCGGCCTGCCGGACATGGTCTTCGCCGCGAACGGCGGCACCGTGATCGACGGCAAGGCCATGGCGGTGCAGTTCCGCGACCCGCAGCGCGCCGACGAGGCGCCCGCGTACCGGGCCTGGTTCGAGGCCGCCGGCTTCGAGATGTACGACCCGAAGCACGTCAACGAGGGCGAGGGCGACATCCTGCTGGCCGGTGACCACCTGCTCGCCGGCACCGGGTTCCGCACCGCGCACGCCTCGCACGCGCAGCTCCAGGAGGTCTTCGGCTACCCGGTGGTCACCATGCAGCTGGTGGATCCCCGCTTCTACCACCTGGACACCGCGCTCACCGTGCTCGACGAGCGCACCGTGGCGTACCTGCCGGAGGCGTTCTCCCCCGGCAGCCGGGCGGTGCTGCGCCGGCTGTTCCCGGACGCGATCCACGCCACCATGGCCGACGCCGAGGTGCTGGGCCTGAACGCGGTCAGCGACGGCCGGCACGTGGTGCTGCCCGCGCAGGCCACCGACCTGGCCGCGAAGCTGCGCGACCGGGGCTACGAGACCATCGGGATCGACCTGTCCGAGCTGCGCAAGGCCGGCGGCGGACCGAAGTGCTGCACGTTGCGACTCCGTCAGGGAAAGGCGAGCAAGTGATCATCGACGACATGCTGCGGACTCCGTCCGCGGTCCGGGACGCGGAGCGTCACACGGCGCACAACTACCACCCGCTGCCCGTGGTGATCTCGTCGGCCGAGGGCGCCTGGCTGACCGACGTGGACGGCCGCCGCTACCTGGACTGCCTGGCGGGATACTCGGCGCTGAACTTCGGCCACCGGCACCCGAAGCTGATCGAGGCCGCGCACGCGCAGCTCGACCGGCTCACGCTGACCAGCCGCGCGTTCATCCACGACCAGTTCGCCGACTTCTGCCGCGAGCTGGCCGCGCTCTGCGGCAAGGACCTGGTGCTGCCGATGAACACCGGCGCCGAGGCGGTGGAGACCGGCATCAAGGTGGCCCGCAAGTGGGGCTACCAGGTCAAGGGCGTCACGCCGGGCCAGGCCAACATCGTGGTGGCGGAGGGCAACTTCCACGGCCGTACGACCACCATCGTCAGCTTCTCCACCGACTCCGACGCGCGCGCCGACTTCGGGCCGTACACCCCGGGTTTCACCGTGGTCCCCTACGGCGACCTGGCCGCGTTGACCGAGGCGATCGACGAGAACACGGTGGCCGTGCTGCTGGAGCCGATCCAGGGTGAGCAGGGCGTCGTGGTGCCGCCGGAGGGTTACCTGCCGGGTGTGCGCCGGGTCTGCACCGAGCGCAACGTGCTGTTCGTCGCCGACGAGATCCAGTCGGGCCTGGGGCGTACCGGCGCGACGTTCGCCTGCGAGCACGAGGGCGTCGAGCCGGACATGTACCTGCTCGGCAAGGCGCTCGGCGGCGGCATCGTGCCGGTGTCGGCGGTGGCCGCGAACCGCGACGTGCTGGGCGTGCTCCAGCCAGGCCAGCACGGCTCGACGTTCGGCGGCAACCCGCTTGCCTGCGCGGTCGCGACCGAGGTGGTCCGGCTGCTGGCGACCGGCGAGTTCCAGCGCCGCTCGGCCGAGCTGGGCGAGCGGCTGCACGCCGGCCTGCGCGGCCTGATCGGCAAGGGCCTGGTGGCGGTACGCGGTCGCGGCCTGTGGGCCGGACTGGACATCGACCCGGCGCTGATGACCGGCCGGCAGGCGTGCGAGCTGCTGATGGAGCGGGGTGTGCTCGCCAAGGACACGCACGGTTCGACCATCCGGCTCGCCCCGCCGCTGGTGATCACCGAAGAGGAGATCGACCACGCGGTGGCGCAGCTCGCCGCCGTGCTGGCCGGCTGAGGCCGTACGCGAGAAGGCGCCGGGACCGCGACGGTCCCGGCGCCTTCGCGTGCGGGTCACTGACGTGGCAGCCGCATCGCCATCGTCGGCGCCTCGGCCATCACCGAGTTCGGGGTGTACGTGGCGTCGCTGCTCATCTTGGCGGCGCGGCCCACCTGCACGCCCGGGTACAGCTCGATCAGGTCCCCCTCGGCGAGCACCCGGGACTGCTGCGGCGCCAGCGCGATCCGCTCGTTCTCCGCCATCGAGCCACCCGGGCGTACGCCGGAGCCGTTGGTGCTGGTGTCGGTGACCACCACCTCGCCCACGCGCAGCTCCAGCCGGATGTGGCTGCGGCTGATCCAGCGCCGGGCCTCGTCGTTGAGCCACTGGCCCAGCGTCACCGCGCCCGGCCCCTCCGGCGCCCGGCCGACCTGCACCGGCTCGGTCTCGGTGAGCGCGAACCGCTTGCGCACCAGCCCGCCGATGCGCACCGCGAGCACCTCGGTACGCGGGCGCGGACCGGCGTCGGAGAGCCGCGCGCCGTGCCGGGGGCAGGTCGGGGCGCCGGTGCGCAGCGTGGGCGGCGGCTGCTCGGCCGGCGCCCGGTCCACGGCGGCCAGGTCGGCGAACGCGCCGCCGCCCCCGCCGCCGCCGAACAGCGCGCAGCCCGGTTCGGGGCAGCGCCACTGCCGGGAGAGCAACTTGACGCCGGCCGGTGAGCGGCTGCCGGTGGCCGGGTCCTGGCCGCCGCCGACGTGCGCGATGAACACCGGCCCACCGGCGCCGGGCACCGGGGCGAGCACGCGCCCGGCCTGCCCGAGCCACGGGTACCGGCCCACCAGCCCGTCCAGCCGGGCCCGGGTGAGCACCGGCAGGCCGAGCAGGTCGGCCACCTCCAGCATCCGGTCACCGGGCTGGTCGAGCACCTCCACCAGGCCGTCGTCGGCCCAGCGGCGGACCACCATCCGCTCGTTGGAGGTCAGGTCGGCGTCGGACAGCAGCGCCCGGTGCACGATCGCGTAGACCGGGACGCTGTCCTCACCGATCTGCCGGGACAGCGCGTCGATGACCATGCCAAGGCGCAGCAGGCTGGCCGGCCGACCGCCGTCCAGGTTCTGCCAGCGGATGACCTCGGCCAGGTCGACCACGGCCCGGGCCAGCGACGGATCGGTGCAGACCCGTCCCTCGATGGCGTCGAGCACCTTGCTGATCTCGAATCTCATGCCGCAGCTCCGCACGATGTCGTCCCGTGACGCGGTCGGGGTGGTACGCCCCGCCGTGCCGCGCGCCACCACCGTGGCGCGCCCTCCACCAAGCGACGACCCTACCGGGAGCCGGCCGGGTCAGCCCGCGCGCAGCGGGCGGCCCACGTCGTGCAGGTGCGCCAGCGCCTGCCGGTACGACTCGATCAGCCCGGTCTCCGCGTACGGGACGCCCTGCTCCGCGCAGTACGCCATCACCAGCGGCCGGGCCCGGCGCAGGTTGGCGCGGGGCATGTTCGGGAACAGGTGGTGCTCGATCTGGTAGTTGAGCCCGCCCAGCGCCAGGTCGACGAGCCGGCCACCGCGTACGTTGCGCGAGGTGAGCACCTGCTTACGCAGGTAGTCCAGCTCGTCCTCGTCGGTGGGCATCGGCATGCCCTTGTGGTTCGGGGCGAACGAGCAGCCCATGTAGAGGCCCCACAGCCCTTGGTGCACGGCCGCGAACACCAGCGCCTTGGCCGGTGACATGACCGCGAACAGCAGACCGAGGTAGCCGGCGGCGTGGGCGGCGAGCAGCAGCGCCTCCACCGCGCGGTGCCGCATCGGCACCCGCCACCGCCCGTCCGGTTCGCGGTCGACGAGCGCCCGCACGCTCGCCACGTGCAGCGCCAGCCCTTCCAGCAGCAGCAGCGGGAAGAACAGCCACGCTTGGCGGCGGGCCATCCACCGGCCCAGGCCGCGCGTGGCGCTCGCCTGCTCGTACGTCCACACCAGCGCGCCCGCGCCGACGTCCGGGTCGTCGGTGTGGTTCGGGTTGGCGTGGTGGCGGTTGTGCTTGTCGACCCACCAGCCGTAGCTGAGCCCGACGGCGAGGTTGCCGGCGACCAGCCCGGCCGCCTCGCTGGGCCCGCGCCGCCGGAACATCTGCCGGTGCCCGGCGTCGTGGCCGAGGAACGCCACCTGGGTGGTGGCCACCGCCATCACCACTGCAAGCGGCACCTGCCACCACGAGTCACCGACGAGCGCCACCAGGGCCCAGCCGGCCAGGAACGCGCCGAGCGTGAGCGCGATCCGCAGCGCGTACCGGCCGGGCCGCCGCTCGAACAGTCCCGCCTCGGCGATGCGGCGGGACAGCCGCGCGTAGTCGCTGCCCCGCCGTGCCGCGGGTTCCGTCGACGTGGAAGAAGTCATGTCGCCCCCCGATGCGCGAGCCACGCTCTCGTACGCGACTCTCCGTCACCGATTCTGGCGACGATCGTCGCCGTGGGTAATCCCGCACACCCCCGGCTCGGGGGTGGTGCTGTCCCTACCCCGCCGGGCCGGACCCGGGCAAACGATCTTCGTCACACCGCAGCAAGCCCACGCATCGGTGGGCGCACCCCCTCTGAACAGCTAATCTGTACGTAAAGATGAGTACAGTTCATCCGAACGGTCAGCCGTGCCGGACGCACGGTCATCGACAGACGGGAGACATCACGGTGCGTGGATTGACAGACAAGGTGGTGCTCGTGACGGGCGGCGGCTTCAGCCCCGACCAGGTCGGCTCCGGACTCGGCATGTCCATGTGCGTCGAGCTGGCCGCCGAAGGCGCGAAGGTCGTCGTCTCCGATCTCTCCCTGGAACGCGCCGAGGCGACTGTCACCCGCGTCAAGGAAGCCGGCGGCGACGCGGTGGCGGTGGCGGCCGACGTCACCGACGAGGAGTCGGTACGCGCCATGGTGAGCACCGCCCTCGACGCGTACGGGCGCATCGACGTGCTGGTGAACAACGCCGGCGTGTTCGGCGCGTACGTGCCGCTGCTGGAGATCGAGAACAAGCAGTGGGACCGCGTCATGGAGGTTGACCTGAAGGGCGTCTTCCTCGCCACAAAGGCCACGTTGCCGCACATGCTGGAGCGCGGCAAGGGTGTCGTGATCAACGTGTCGTCGGCGTCCGGCCTGGTCGCCAGCGAGGTCGGCGCGGAGTACACCACCGCCAAGCACGGCGTCATCGGGCTCACCAAGCAGATCGCCTACGACTACGGCCACCAGGGCATCCGCGCTGTGGGCATCGGCCCCGGCGTGATCAAGACCGCCGCCTTCGAGGGCGCGGAGATCACCAGCGACTTCCCGTTCTACGACCTGACCATGCAGGCGCCCGCCGGCCGGTACGGCGAACCGCACGAGATCGCCCGCGCGGTTTGCTTCCTCGCCAGCGACGACGCGTCGTTCATCCACGGCCACACCATCCCGGTCGACGGCGGCTCGCCGATCAGGTGAGGCGCACCGGCGCAGCGAAGCCCTCTCACCACAGTCGGTGAGAGGGCTCGCCGCTCGGGTCAGCCGAGGCGGGCCACGGCCTCGCGCAGCCGGACCAGATCACGCCGGCGCCGCTCGTAGGTGGCGGCCAGCCCGATCAGCAGCAGCCCGCCCACGCCCAGGAAGAGCCAGCGGGGCAGCAGGTCCCAGCCCCGGGCCAGCTCGTGCAGCGCCAGCGGCACCAGCGTGGCCGCGCCCAGCACCACCGGCGCCTGCCAGCGCCGGGCCGCCCCGCCCAGCACCACCGCCACCGCCGCCGCGCCGAGCGCGAGCCGCCGCCACGGCTGCGGCTCACCGGAGACGAGCACCGACACGAGGCTCGGCAGGAACGCCGCGCCGAGCGCCGGACCGAACGTCAGCCAGCTGGTCAGCCCGGGCCGGCGTCGCAGCGCCAGCAGCCCGGCGCCCAGGGCGAGCGCCGCCGCCGGCAGCGTGTACGCCTCCAGCACGACCACCCCGCGCGCGGCCAGCACCAGCCACCCACCGACCAGTTCGCTGCCGGCGGCCACCGCGGCCAGCACGCGACGCCCGCCCGGCGACTCGCTCCGGCGCAGCACCCGGACCGCGACGGCCACGCCCCACAGCACGCAGACCGCCGCCGCGTGCCGCAACGAGCCGCCGGTGAGCAGCAGCGCGAGCAGCGCCACCGCCTGCGCCGCCGCCTCCAGCGCCCACGTGCCGGCCCGCCCGACGCCGCCCGGACCGCCGGACCGGACCACGCGCAGCAGCGGCGCCGCGTGCAGCGTCACGGCCGCGACGGCCAGGACCGCGAACGCCCCGGTACGCAGCGACTGCCCGGCCGTCAGCGACGCGACGAGGGCGAACCCGGTGGCCGCCGCGACGGCGCCCAGCCACCCCACGATCCGGACCACCGCCGGCCGTCCGGCCACCCCGGTCACCGCCCCGGCCACCACCAGCACACCGAGCGCGGCGAGCGTCCCGGCCCGGGTGGCGAGCAGACCACCGAACCCGGGTACGGCCAGCACCACTGCCAGCGGCACGAGCACCGCCCGGTACGCCCCGGTCAGCGCGGCGGTCAGCAACGCGGCCAGCCCGACCCCGAACGCCGTCGCCGGCACCACCGGCCAGGGCGCGCCGGCCGCCTCGGCCAGCACCGGCAGCGCCACCGCGCCGAACGGCGCCCCGGCGACCCACCACGCGACGCGGCGACCCGTCGCGGCGTACGCCCCGGCGGCGACGCCCAGGAGCAGCAGCACCAGCCCGGCGCGGGCGGTCCCGGCGGAAGCCGCCGCGGCGGCGGGCACCCCGGACCCGGGCCGCACCGGCAGGCCCGCGAACACCAGCAGCACGGTCCGCGCCGTGGCCAGCAACGCCACCACGGCCAGCGCGGCGCCCACCGCGCGCGGGGCGGCCGCCGGCCGGGAGCCACCCCCGGCGGCGAGCGCCAGCAGGACCCCCGCCGCCGCGTAGAGCGCCACCGGTTCCCCGCCCGGCGCGACGAGCGGCACCAGGCCGGTCCCGGCGAGCGCCACGGCGAACCCGGTCGAGGCGTACCCGCTCAGGTCGGTCCACAGGCGACGGACGGCGAGGACGACGACCACCGGCACCACGACGGCGGCGGCCGCACCCCGCAGTTGCCACCACGGCGGCGCGCCGAGGCCGAACAGCGCGACGGCCACCGCCGCCGGTACGGCGACCAGCGCCACCGCGAGCGCGACGCCGCCGACGACCGGCTGCGCGCCCAGCCCGCGCCGGCCCAGCCCGGCCACCGTCACGCCGAGCAGCGCCGTCACGGCGAGCACCGCCACCGCCCCGCCGGGCGCGGCGACACCGACCAGCAGCGCGTGCCCGAGCAGCACCGCGGCGGCCGACGCGGCGACCGGGACCGCCACCCGGCCCGGGCGCGGCCGGGCCACCGCCGCCAGCAGCAGCGCGGCGGCCGCCACGAGGTCCACCACCAGCACCAGCGGCCACGGCACGGCCGTCACGGCCGGCGCGGCGAGCGCGACCAGCCCGGCGGCGATCACACCGACCAGCGGCCGGCCGGCCCGGGGCGTCAGCAGCGCGACCGCGCCGGCGGTCAGCAGCAGGGCCGCCGGGAGCTGCCAGCCCCAGGACGGGACCGGCACGTCCCGCCCGCCCTGCCAGGCCGGGAACGAGGCGCTCGCGGTCGCCGCGCCGACCACGCCGGTGAG
This sequence comes from Micromonospora sp. HB375, assembly GCF_017872985.1. Lineage (NCBI taxonomy): Bacteria > Bacillati > Actinomycetota > Actinomycetes > Micromonosporales > Micromonosporaceae > Micromonospora > Micromonospora sp. HB375. The sequence goes on from NZ_JAGGJO010000001.1 coordinate 5,923,266, forward strand.
CACGACGGTGACCTGGCCCAGCGCGGCGGCCACCGCGAGCACGCCCACGAGCGGACCGGTCCGCACCGGCGCGGGCAGCGCCCGGACCGCACCGGCGAGCGCCGCCACCACGAGGCCGGCGGCGATCAGCAGCAGCCCGGAACGCAGCTCGGCGACCGGCCGGATCAACGCGCCCGCGAGCACCGGCGCCAGCAGTCCGGTGGTGGTCGCGCGCCAGAACCGGCCGCCGGCCGCTACCGCGCCCACGACCGCTGCCAGCACCACCAGCAGCAGCGGGCCACCGGCCAGCAGCGGCGTGCCCGCCGCGTGGCCGACCGCCAGCGGCACCAGCGCGCAGCCGGCCGCCAGGACCAGCGCCACGCCGTGCCCGGTCCAGCCCAGCACCAGCCCGGCCGCCACCGCGGCGCGGTTGCCGGAGGTACGGCGGCGCAGCGCCACCACCACCGCGAGGTCGCCGAGCGCCACGGCGGTCAGCACCAGCGCCCAGCCGGCGGCGGTGGGCCGGAACGCGGCCACGGCCAGGGGCAGCACCGGCTGCGCCAGCAGCCACGCCGCGAACCAGGGTGCGGTGAGCCGGCTGACCAGCGCGTATCCGGCCGCCACCGCGGTACTGACGGCAGCGACCAGCGCCGCGTACCGGCTGCCGGGCAGGCCGGTCACCCCGAACAGGTCCACCGACCAGGCGGCGTACCCGTCCAGGACCACCAGCAGCAACGCCACCGAGGCGAGCGTCTCGGCGGTGCCGCGCAGCCCGCGCGCCCGGGCGACGAGCGGCGCGGCCAGAGCAAGCGCGGTGACCGCCAGCAGGACCAGCGCCCGGCCGGTCACCCCGAACGTGGCCCAGGCGACAGCGGTGAACACCACGGCGGCGGTGCCGAGCAGCAGTCCACCCAGGACGAACAGCAGCCCCTGCACCGCCCGGGTGGAGGTTTCCGCGCCGCCGGGGCGTACCGGGGCGGGGGCCTGCGGGATTTGACGCGGCGGCGGCGCCGGGAGCGGCGCGGGACCGGCGGCGCCCGGCACGGGGATCTCCTGACGGATCCGGGCGGCCAGCGCCGACCGCCGCTGCCGGGCCGTGGACAGGCGGCCGGACAGATCGTGGTACGCGAGCCGGGCCGCCTCGACGCGCGGCGCCAGCTCGGTGATCTCCCGGTCCAGCCGGATCACCTCGGCGGCGGGCGGGTAGGGCGGACGGCCGCAGCCGCGGCATCCGGCGACGAGGTCGGCCGGGGCGCCGCAACCGGGGCAGGGGTAGCCGGTGTTCTCCACCCGGCCAGCTTCGCGGGCGGCGGGGCGGGCGGACAGAGTAGGAGTACCTAGGGCCGGGTCTGCTCGCGCACCCAGGCGGTGTAACCGGGGTTGCCGCTGTCCTCCCGGCTGACCAGGATCTCCGGCACCTCGTACGGGTGGTTGGCGCGGAGCTGGTCGACCAGCGCGTCCACCCGGTCCGGCGCGGTCTTGAACCGCACCTGCCACTCGGCGGTGGTCTGGATCGCCGACTGCCACCAGTAGGTGCTGTCCACCGGGCCGCCGACCTGGGCGCACGCCGCCAGCCGGCCGGCGACCGCCGCGGCCGCCAGCACGTCCGCGACCCCGCGGGCGTCCACCACAGTCGTCACCACGCAGATCTGCTCCACCAGCGCACCTTACGCGGCGCGCGGCCGGCGCGCCGAACAGGCGCGGGGAATCGGATCAGGCGTCGACGGTGCCGTTGCGGTTGTCCGCGATCCACCTGTCGATGCGGGCCCACCAGTCGAACAGCCAGTCGATGCGTTCCTGCTCGCCGGCCGGGATCTCCTCCGGCGGCACCGACCAGAACCGCATCACGATCCGCTTGTCCATCGGCAGTTCGCGCCACACGTCGGCGACGGTGAGCATCTGGTCCAGGCCGGTGTGCGCCACGAAGATCACTCCGGCGTCCGGCGCGGCGTCGAGCGCGGCGAGCAGCCCGCCGGGCTGCGGGGCGAGCACGTGCCGCATCCGCTCGGCGCGGCGCGCCATCCGCTCCAGCCCGAGCCCGCGGAGCCGGTCGATCGCGCGCAGCCGCCGGGACGGGGTGAAGTTGCCCCCCTCCGGGAAGATCACGAAGGCGTCGTCGTCGTCCAGGCCGGTGGCCAGGTGCCCGATCTGCCGCACCACCGAGTCGCGCCCGTCCGGCCCGGCCGCGATGAACCGGTTGGGCAGCCGGTTGAGCAGCACGTCGATGGCCGGATCCCACTGGAGCGTCTCCTTGAGCACGATCCGGGGTTCCCGATTGAACCAGTTCACCAGCGCGTGGATCAGGATGAACGAGTCACCGGGCCCGGCGTGCCGGCAGACCACCAGCTCGGGGCGGCCGGGCAGGGCGGTGTCCGGGTCGGTGCCGACCACGTCGATGCTCAGCCGCAGCGTCCACCGGGCCTGCCAGAACATCACCCGCAGGAACCATCCGGCGAGCACGTAGTGGGCCCGCTGGAAGGCCGGCGCACGCTTGTAGACGCCGAAGCCGGAGGCCAGCCAGAGCAGGAAGAGGGCCAGCAGCGCGGCGGCGTCCCAGACCAGGTAGACGGTGCCGAACCAGAGCAGCCGCAGCGGGCGCAGCCGTCCCGGCACCAGCGGCGACGCGGCGAGCGCGAGCAGCGCCCAGGCCGGCAGCGTGGTCACCACGAAGAAGGCGAGCAGCACCACTCCGGGCGCGAGCACCAGCCGGCGGAGCCAGCGGGGCGGCAACGGCATCAGCGCTCCAGCGCGGTGTCCAGGTATCGGCGGGAGGCAGTGTACGCGCGACTGATCCGCCGGCCCACCGCCGCGGTGTCCCGGTACGCCCACGGGCTGTCGTCGCGCGGCTCCAGCCCGCCGGTGGGCAGCACGTGTACCTCCACGTCCTCGGGCAGCGCCGCCATCTCCCGCGCGAACCGGTGCCGGCGGGCGATCTCGAACGCCACCTGGGCGATCTCCCAGGGGCGGCGCGGCGGGCTCAGCTCACGCTCTATCCGGCCCACCTGGAGCACGAAGATCTGCTTCGCGCCGAGCAGCACCGCCTCGCCGACCGGGATCGAGTTGACCACGCCGCCGTCGATGTAGTGCTGGCCGTCGATCTGGGTCGGGGGCAGCAGCCCGGGCACCGAGGCGGAGGCGAGCACGGCCGGCACCAGCGGCCCGCTGTGGAACCAGTGCTCGGCGGCGCGCTCGATGTTCGCGGCGCAGCAGCGGAACGGCACGGCCAGGTCGGCGAAGGTGGTGTCCTCGCCCAGTGTGCTCTCCAGCAGGCGGTACAGCGGCCGGGGCGAGTGCAGGTGGGTACGGGCGGCGAACCGGCGCAGCTGGCGGGCGACCGAGTCGCCGTACACCTCGCTGGCCTCGGGCGACGCCCAGAGCCGGACCAGCCGGTCGGTGACCGCCTCGGTCGGGTCGGCGGCGACCAGGGCGCCGTTGACCGCGCCGATCGAGGTGCCCAGCACCAGGTCGGGTTTGATCCGGGCGCGGAACAGGGCGCGCAGCATCCCCACCTCGACCGCGCCGAGCACTCCCCCGCCGCCGAGCACGAACGCCACCGGACCTGCTGCCATGACGTTCATCCTGGCACGCGGCCCACAGCCGGCCGGGCGGACCGTCCCCGCTGGTCCCGGCGGTGACCGGGAGCCATCACGGATGCGCGCCGCGCGATCGGCGCCGCGCGGACTGTTGACAGGTAAGACACATTCACGCAACCTGATAGCGCTCCCGAGCCCAGGCAGGTGCGAGCTGATGGCGACACTCCAGGCCGGCCGCCTGCTGGCCCGTCGGTACCGGCTCATCGACCGGATCGGCGCCGGTGGCATGTCGGTGATCTGGCGGGCCCGCGACGAGGTGCTCGACCGGGTGGTGGCGGTCAAGGTGCTCGCGCCCTCGCTCGCCGCCGACGCCCGGTTCCGCGACATGGTGCGCGAGGAGGCCCGCTCGGCCGCCCAGCTCGACCATCCACATGTCACGGCCGTGCACGACTACGGCGAGACGGTGGCGCCGGACGGCTCGATCACCTCGTTCGTGGTGATGGAGCTGCTCGCCGGTGAGGAGCTGGAACACCGGCTCACCGAAGGGCCGCTGCCCTGGCCGGAGGCGGTGGAGACCGGCGCGCAGGTGGCCGAGGCGCTCGCCGCCGCGCACCGGCTCGGCATCGTGCACCGGGACGTGACCCCGGCCAACGTGATGATGACCGGCACCGGCGCGAAGGTGCTCGACTTCGGCATCGCCACCCGGGTCGGGACGCCGGACGACGACGAGGACGGCGGCACGTTCGGCACCCCCGCGTACGTGGCGCCGGAACGGCTGGACGGGGCGCCGGCCCAGCCGGCCACCGACGTCTACTCGCTCGGCGTGCTGCTGTTCGAGACGCTGACCGGGCACCCGCCGTACCCGGCGGAGACCTGGGAGGAGTTGAGCGCCGCGCTCGCGGAGAGCCCGGAGCCCAGCCTGGACGGCGTACCGGGGCTGCCGGGACCGGTCGCGGAGATCTGCCTGCGCTGCCTGGCCCGCGACCCGCGACAGCGGCCCACCGCGCACCGGGTGGCGGCCGTGCTGCGCGACCAGATGCTGCCCGCCGACCCGCAGGCCGCCACCATGCTGGCGCCCACCATGACGCTGCCCGCGCTGCCGCCGTCGTCTGCTCCCCCGCCGCCCGGGCCGGCCGCGGACCCGGTCCCGCCGGGCAACCCGGCCGCCGCGCCGAGCCGGCGGCGCGTCCTCGCGCTCGCGGCGGCCGGCGTGGCGGTGGTCGCCGCCGCCGCGCTGCTCGTGCCCACGCTGACACCGGACCGGCCGGAGGACCCCCGGGTGCTGCCGACCGCCGGGCCGGTCCAGCCGCCGTCCACCGTCGCGCCCGCGCCGGAGCCGCCGGTCGTCACGGCGCCGGCCACACCGTCGAGCGCGCCCGCCACCGGCGGCAACCGTCCGCCCGCGACCGGCCAGCCCGACGCCGCCGAACGGGTCGACGGGCTGATCGAGGCCGGGCTGGCGGAGGGTCAGATCCGCGAGGACGTCGGGGTGGACCTGCGCAACCTGCTGCGCAACGCGGTCGCCGCGAGCGGTGAGGGCGAGGTGACCGCCGCCGTGGACCGGCTCCGCGACAAGATCGACGAACGCCGCCGCGAGGGCAGCATCACCCCCGGGTACGCGCGGCGACTCGACGCGGCCGCCGCGGAACTCGTGGCCGGGCAGACCTGACCGGTCAGCCCGCGACCGCGGGCGCGACCGCCCGGGGTGCCCGTGTGCCCGCTCGCGCGGCCAGGAAGCCCCGGTAGACCGCCTCGTAGTCGGCGGCCATCCGCTCCACCGAGAAGTTCTCCGCGACATGCGCGACGCAGTCCGCCGGATCCAGGCCGACTGCCGCCGACAACGCCGCCGGCAGCTCGTCGGCGTCGTCGCAGACGAACCCGGTGACCCCGGAGCGGACCAGCTCCGGCACCGCGCCCCGGCGCAGCGCCACCACCGGGGTGCCGGTCGCCATCGCCTCCACCATCACCATGCCGAACGGCTCCGCCCACTGGATCGGCATGATCAGGCAACGGGCCTCCAGCAGCAGCCGCCACGCGGCCTCGCGGTCGGCGTTCAGCACGAGCGTGACGTCGTCGCCCAGCAGCGGCCGTACCACCTGTTCCAGGTAGCGGCGCTCGGCCGGCTCGTTGCACTTGCCGGCCAGCGTGAGCGGCAGCCCGGCCGCCCGGCACGCCGCGATCGCCACGTCCGGGCCCTTGTCCGGGCTGAACCGGGCCAGCCAGAGCACCGGACCCGTCCCGGGCGCCCGCTTGCGCGGGACGTCCCGCAGCGGCATCGCGTTGTGCACGGTGCCGGCCCAGGGCAGCCCCGGATTCGCCCGGCGCTGCGCGTGCGAGATCGCGACCAGGCCCACCCCCCGGTCGGTGTTGCCGAGCACGGTGCCGTACTCGCCCACCGGGTTGCCGTGCACGGTCGCGACAGTGGGCACCCGGCGGCGTCCGGCCACCAGCGGGCCGATCGTGCTGTGGTCGTGCACCAGATCGAAGTCCGCCGGGCCGATCAGGCGGTCGACGTGGGCCAGGTGCGCCAGCTCGGGCAGCGACTCGCCCATCCGCTCGTACTGCAGCTCGTCGCAGGTGGAGACGAAGTCGGCCGAGGTGCCGTGCCCGGTCCCCGCCCCGAACAGCGTCACCGCGTGCCCCCGCTCGACGAGCGCGTCGACCAGTCCCGCGACCAGCGTCTCCAGCCCGCCGTAGCCGGGCGGCGGCACCGACAGCCAGGGCGGCACCACCATCGCGATCCGCAGCGGCCCGGCCCGCCAGCGCTCCGAGGACTGCTGGTTCACGGCCACGAGTCCTCCCCGCTCGGTCCCCGGCGTACCCGCTGGGTCGCGGGTTCCCGGCCCGGCCCGCGGTAAACGACACGCCGTCGGCTCAGCCGGACACCACGATCCCGACGTGCACCTCACGTACGCCCGGCAGGGCCCACGCGGCCCGTTCCGCCTCCTCGCGCTGCCACCAGGCGCCCACGACGCCGTCGAGCACCACAGTGTCGCCGTCGACCCGGGCGTCGATGCGCTCGGTGCCGGTCCGCCGCAGCAGCAGGCGGCGCAGGTCGAGGCGCTGCTGCTCGTCGCTGGGCGGGGCCGGGGGCCGTACCTCGATCAGGTTCGTCACCCCGCGTACGCCGCGCAGCCGGCGCAGCTCACGCTCGGCGGTACGGCGCTGGAAGCCGAACTCGACCTCGCCCCGGAGCATGACCCAGCCGGCGGCGACCGTCACGTCCAGCCGTTCGGCCGGCACGAAGCTGTCCCACTCCAGCGCCCGGCCGGCCGCGATCGCGATGTCGGCGTCGGTACGCCGGTCCGTGGCGGTCAGGTCGACCTCCAGGTCGCTGGCGACCGCGCGCACCCCGCGTACCCGGTGGGCGCAGCGCTCGACGGCCCACCGCCGCGCGTAGCTGTCCACCCGCCCGGTGAGCGTGACGACGCCGTCGGCGACCGTCACGCCGACGTCGGTGGCCCGGGTCTGCGCGTCCCAGTCCAGTTCGGCGAGGACGTCGCGCTGGATCTGCTGGTCGGTACGCACGGTGGACGTGGTGGTCATGCCCCCAGCGTGGCCCGGTTGCGGGTGAGCCGGTCTCACCCGCACCGGGTGAGAAAGAGGACGGGCGGCGGGCGACGGAGCCAACCCCCTTGGCTCCGTCGCCCGCCGCCCAGGAGGGAGGCAGGTCTTGGGGACTATGACGTCTCGGCGAGCGTCACGGTTGCGGTCTCGGCGGATCCGTTTCGCTTGTACTCGACCTCGACCCGGTCGCCGACCTTGCCGGCCTGCACCGCGCCGACCAGATCGTTCGAGTCGTTGATCACCTTGTCGCCGAACTTGGTGATCACGTCGCCGCGCTGGAGCCCGGCCTTCTCCGCGGGGCTGCCCGGAGTGACGGCGGCGACGAGCGCGCCGCCGTCCTCGGCGCCGTTCACGCTCACCCCGAGCGAGGGGTGGCTGATCTTCTCGCCGCGCTGGAGCTTCTCGGCCACGTCCTTGGCCTTGTTGCTCGGGATGGCGAAGCCCACGCCGATGTTGCCGGTGCTGCCCTGCCCGGCGGTGGCGATGGCGGTGTTGATGCCGATCACCTCGCCCCGGGTGTTGACGAGCGCGCCGCCGGAGTTGCCCGGGTTGATCGGGGCGTCGGTCTGCAGCAGGCCGGAGATCGAGCTGGCGCCCTGCTGCGGGTTCTGCTGGCCGCTGCCCGCCTGGATGGTGCGGTCGCGGGCGCTGAGGATGCCGGCGGTGACCGAGCCCTGCAGGCCGAGCGGGCTGCCCAGGGCGAGCACCTGGTCACCGACCTGCATGGCGTCGCTGTCGCCGAACTTCGCCGCCTTCAGGTCGCTGACCCCGCTGGCCTGGACCACCGCGAGGTCGGTCTTCGGGTCGGTCCCGACGATCTTGGCGGTCGCGCTCTTGCCGTTGGCGAAGACCACCCGGACGGTGTCGCCACCGGCGCCGGCCACCACGTGGTTGTTCGTCAGCACGAACCCGTCGGCGCTGAGGATCACCCCGGATCCCTCACCGCTGCCCGTCATGATCGTGACGATGCTGTCCTGGACGGACGCCGCGATCTTGGGCAGGTCGGCGCTGTTGATGATCGGGGCGGCGGAGTAGGTGCGGGTCGGGCCGTCCCCGTCGAGCGCGAGCGCCAGCGCGCCACCGGCCACGCCCGAGCCGAACATCAGCGCCAGCGCCAGCGCGCCCACGCCGACGATCTTCCCGGCCCGGCTGGGCCGCGCCGGCTGCGGCGTGCCCCACGGCGGGGTCGGCTGCCCGGCCTGGTACGGCTGGTAGCCGTGCTGCCCGTGCTGTCCGTGCTGTCCCTGGTACGGCTGCGCCTGGTACGACGGGACCGGCCCGCCGCTGTGCGGCGCCGACTGGTAGCCCGAGCCGCTCTGCTGCTGGGCCCAGCCGTGCTGCTGGTGCTGCTGCCCGTACCAGGGGTGCTGCTGCTGCGCCGCGGCCTGGTACGGCGTCCCGCCCTGCGGCGGGTACGGGCCGGCCGGCGGAGCGGCCGGGTTCGTGGTTCCGGCCTGCGCCGTGGTTCCGGCGGCCGGGGAGTCGGCCGGAACCGGCGCGGCGGCCGGTGTGTTCGAGGTGTTCGAGGAGTCCGACGTCCCGCTCTCGACGCGGGGCAGCTCGGCGGTGTGGTGCGACGGCTCGGCGTCGGCGGGGGCCGGCGACCGCTGCGGATCGGTCTCGTGGTCGGTCATGCCCCCAGCTTTCCCTGTGGCACTGTCATCAGCCTGGAATCCGCCTGGAAGTTTTCTGAACGTCACTCGCCCGGCTCGGGCGCCTCGGGCAGCAGCGGCAGCTTCACCCGGAACGTCGCCCCGCCGCCGGGGGTCTTGTCCACCTCGACGGTGCCGTGGTGCGCGGCCACGAGCGCGGCCACGATGGCCAGGCCGAGGCCGGTGCTGATCGGCCCGCCGGCCCGCCGGGTACGGGCGGCGTCCACCCGGTAGAACCGTTCGAAGACCCGCTCGGCCTGCTCCGGCGTGAGGCCGGGACCGGTGTCCGCCACCTCCACCACGGCGAGGTTGCCCGCCTCCGCCCGCAGCCGCAGCGTCACCGAGGCGTCCGGTGGGGTGTGGGTGAGCGCGTTCGTCATCAGGTTGCCGATCACCTGGCGCAGCCGGGCGTCGTCGCCGAGCACCACCAGCGGGCCCGCGCCCGGGTCCCGCTCCAGCTCGATCCGCCGGTCCGGGGCGACCACCCGGGCCGCCTCCACCGCGTCCGAGGCCAGCACCGGCAGCTCGACCGGGGCCAGCGCGATCGGCCGTTCCCGGTCCATCCGCGCCAGCAGCAGCAGGTCCTCCACCAGCAGCCCCATCCGGGCCGCCTCGTCCTCGATGCGGCGCAGCAGGTCGGCGGTCTGCTCCGGCGCGCGCGCCGCGCCCTGCCGGTACAGCTCGGCGAAGCCCCGGATCGTGGTCAACGGCGTCCGCAGCTCGTGCGAGGCGTCGGCGATGAACTGCCGCATCCGCTCCTCGGACCGGCGGGCCCGCGCCTCCGACGCCTGCGCGTACGCGGCCGCGTCCCGCGCGCCCATCTCGGCGCTGCGCGCCGCCGCCTCGGAGGCCGCCCGCGCGGTGAACGCGGCCTCGATCTGCGCCAGCATCGCGTTCAGCGCCCGGGACAGGCGACCCAGCTCCGAGGTCGGGCACGGCCGTCCCATCTCCGGGTCGGGCACGCGCCGGGTCAGGTCGCCGCCGGCGATGGCCGCCGCCGTACGCTCTATCTCCACCAGCGGCTTCAGGCTGGTACGGACGATTCCGGCGCCGACGGACGCCAGCGAGATCAGCACCGCGCCCCCGACCAGAAGGTCGATCCAGACGAGCTGTCGAACGGCCATGTCGACGTCGGTCAGATGTTCCCCGATCAACGCCATCTGCCCGTTCGGCAACTGGGTGTAGAGCACCCGCCAGCGGACCGAGCTGTCGCGCGCCCGAACGGTGAACGGATCTCCCTCCAGTTTCCGGAACCCGCTCACCTCCGTGGGCCAGCTCGGCAGGTCCCGCTCCTGGAACCGATCCGTGTCGTAGGCGATTCCGCCGTCGACCTCTCCGCTGCCCCGGCTGGTCAGCACCACGAGGTAGTCGCTGGGCAACGTGATACCGGTCGGCGGGATCGACTCGAACCGGTTCACCGAGTCGCTCAGCTCGGTATCGATCTGCCCGACGAGATAGCTGCGCAGGAAATAGGCGGTAGACACGCTGATCACCACCAGGGCCGCAGCCACGAGCGCGAGGACGGAGGCGACGAGCTTCAGCCGGAGCGGGACGCTGCGCAGCCTGCCCTTCGCGTCGTGGACGACGTTCACGCCGCCGGCTTGCGTAGCACGTAACCCACTCCCCGGAGCGTGTGGATCAGCCGCGGCTGGGTGTTGTCGACCTTGCGGCGCAGATACGAGATGTACGACTCGACGATGTTGTCGTCACCGCGGAAGTCGTAGTTCCAGACGTGGTCGAGGATCTGCGCCTTGCTGAGCACCCGGTTGGCGTTGAGCATCAGGTAGCGCAGCAGCTTGAACTCGGTCGGCGAGAGCTGCACCCGCTGACCGGCGCGGTGCACCTCGTGCGTCTCCTCGTCCAGCTCCAGGTCGGCGAAGGTGAGCCGGGACGGGGTCTGGTCGCCGGTCGCGGTGCGCCGCAGCACGGCCCGGATCCGGGCGGTCAGCTCCTCCAGGCTGAACGGCTTGGTGACGTAGTCGTCGCCGCCCAGGGTGAGCCCGCGGATCTTGTCGTCGGTGGCGTCGCGCGCGGTCAGGAAGACCACCGGGGTACGGGTGCCGCCCTCGCGGAGCATCCGGATGACCTCGAAGCCGTCCAGGTCGGGCAGCATCACGTCCAGCACCACCAGGTCGGGCCGGTGGTCCTTGGCCGCGTTCAGCGCGGCGCTGCCGCTGGTCGCGGTGGCCACGTCGAAGCCCGCGAAACGCAGGCTCGCGGAGAGCAGTTCGAGGATGTTGGGATCGTCCTCGACCACGAGCAGTCGAGCCTCCGTCTGGGTAGCCGCCATGGGCCCCATCATCCGCGCTCCGGCTGCGGCCACGCTGGGTGGATCCTGGAAACAACCTGTGAGATCAGCGGAACAGTCGCCGCAGCCCTTCGGCCGCTCCGTCGAGCATCCGGATCGCGGTCCGGAGCTGGTTGTCACTGAGCCGCCGCGCCCGCACCAGCGCGCCGACCTCGACCGTGAACGCGGCCAGCCGCTTGTCGAACTCGGCGAGCAGCGGCGAGTCGTCCGGACGGGCCGATCCCCCGTCGCCCGCCGGACGGGCCGTGGCGGAGGCCGTCCACGCGCCCTGCCGGGTCTGCCGGGCCACCTCGCGCAGTTCGCGCTTCAGGTCGCGGACCGAGCCGCGTACCTCGTTGTGGATCTCACCGGCCAGCGCGGACAGGTCCTCGACCGCGGCGCCGATGTCGGCCTCCAGGGTCGACAGCTCGTCGGCGCGCTGCCGCAGTTCGGCGCGGCCCGCCTCGGTGATCTCGTAGACCTTGCGGCCGCCCACGGCGGTGTGCGTGACCAGGCCCTCCGCCTCCATCCGTTGCAGACGGGGGTAGATGGTGCCGGCGCTGGGCGCGTACAGGCCGAGGAAGCGGTCCTCCAGCAGGCGGATCAGCTCGTATCCGTGCTTCGGGCCGTCGTCGAGCAGCTTCAGCAGGTAGAGCCGGAGCCGGCCGTGGCTGAACACGGCGGTCACGGCAGCTCCTCCACGTCCTCGGCGGTCGCGACCGGGCGGGCGAGCAGCGCGATGCTGCCGGAGGTCGCGGAGGCCCAGAGCCTACCCGTACCGCCGCCGAGCACTCCGTGGCTGTCCTTGATCGAACCGAAGCCCCGCTGCCCGCCGTCCACCTGCGGAAAGCCGCTGGTGATCTTGCCGGCGGTGGTGTGCAGGTGCACCGTGAGGTCGCTGTCCTCGCGGACCCGTACGGTGATGCTGCCGGAGATGGCGCTGAGCCGGATCTCGCTGCCCCGCGGGTTGTCCAGGTCGCAGGTGATCGAGCCGGAGACGGCGTGGGCGCGTACCCGCTCGGGCGCGCTGTCGGCGAGGATCAGCTCACCGGAGACCGTCTCCAGGTCGAGGTCGCCGCCGATGCCGAGCGCCTCGACCGGGCCGGAGATGACCTTGGCGCTGGTGCGTCCCCGCAACCCCCGCAGCGTGACCTCGCCGGACGTGACGTCGACCCTGGTGTCCCCGCGCAGGCCGGAGGCGACGAGCGTGCCGTCCACCAGGTGCAGGTCGGCGAGGACCTCGGCCGGTACGGCGACCGACACCTCGGCGCGATACCGGCGGTGGAAGCCGCCGAAGGACCAGAGCACGCCCGGCCACCGGGTCGGCCGCTCGTGCTGGACGGTCAGCCGGCCGTCGCGCATCTCGACCAGGAGTGGCCGCCGGCCGATCCGGGTGACGTCGACCCGTGCCGGGCCGTCCGTGGCGACCACGTTGAGCCGGCCGCTGACCAGCCGGACGTCGAGCCGGGTGACCGGCTCGTCCACCGTGATCCGCTGCGGGCTGTCGACCGTCCAGTTGGTCATGGCGTCCTCCCCTCGACGACGTACCGACCGACGGCACGTCGAGTAACACGAGGAGCGTAACGCGATACATCGCGACTGAACAAGCGCCTATCGCGACTGTGTCGCGTCTCCGACGCCCGTTCGCCCCCTCGTCCGCCCGCAGCCGGTAGATCTTGGAAGCAAAAGGTCCTCATGACGGCCGTTTGCTTCCAAGATCTCTGACGGTCCGGCGCGACGCGCGCGCCGGTAAGGCCTGCGGCCGGGCGGGGTCGGGCGGATCGCGGCCTCGGCGGCCCGGGCCAGCGCCCTACGATCCGCCCCCGGCACCGGGTACAGCGCGGCCCGCACCGTCACGACCACGGTCAGGCCCCGGGCGGCGAGCACCCGGCGCATCGAGGCCCACAGCGTCTCCTCGCCGAGGAAGGCGGCGAGCGTGCCCGGGTCACCGCCGTACCGGTAGGCGAGGTCCAGCGGCACCACCGGCGTGCCGGTGGCCACGGCGGCCTGGAACATCGCCGGGCGGAAGCCACCGGCCGGGCGACAGTCGGTGGCGGCGCCGCACCAGGTCGTACCCTCCGGGAAGACCGCCACCGGCCGCCCGGAGCGCAGCGACTCGGCCACGCGCGCGACGGTGGCGGGCAGGTCGCGCGGGCGGGACCGGTCCACGAACACGGTGCCCGCCGCGGCGGCGAGCGCACCCACCACCGGCCAGCGCCGCACCTCGCGTTTGGCCAGCATCCGGGCCGGCGAGACCGCCAGCACCGCCAGGACGTCCAGCCACGAGACGTGGTTGGCGACCAGCAACGCCCGGCCGCGCGGCGCCCGGCCCCGGGCCACCAGCCGCACCCCGAGGGTACGCAGCGTCCACCGCGCCCAGCCGCGCGTCGCGGCCCGCCCACGCGCCGCCGGCAGCAGCGGCAGGAGCGCGGCCAGGCCGGCCCCGGCCAGCAGCATTCCGAGTACGCCGAGCAGCCGTCCCGCCCGGCGCAGGCGCGACACCTCCGGGGTGGTGGGCGGCGGCAGGCAGTCCGGCCCGCAGCCCGACGCGGGCCGCCACAGGCCCTCCCCCGGCCCGCCCCCGGCACGACCGGCCACGCCCCCGACGGGACCGGCCGCGGCCCTGCCACGCGGAGGAGCAGCGGCGGTCACGAGCCGCCGCCGAGGAAGTGCCGCAGGTAGCGCGCGTTCATCCGGTCGAGCGAGAACAGCACGTAGAAGTCGGCGCAGCCGAAGTCGCTGTCGTACGCCGGCTCACCGGCCACCCAGGCGCCGAGCCGCAGGTAGCCGCGCAGCAGCGGCGGCACGAGCGCCCGGCGTTCGGCGGGGGGTGAGCGCGCCCGGGTCGGCGGCGGGCGCCTCGGCGAACCAGGGTCGGCGCGGGGTGACCCGCAGCGCCGGCGGGGCCAGGTGCCGGGCGCTGACCTCGGCCCACACCGCAGCGGCGGCGACCCAGCCGTCGGTGACCGGCACCGAGGCGCAGCCGCCGAGCCAGCGGGAGCCGCGCAGATGCAGGTAGCGGCAGATCCCGGCCCACATCAGGTTGATCACGGCGCCGGTCCGGTGGTCCGGGTGCACGCACGAGCGGCCCGCCTCGACCAGGTCGTCGCGGAGCGGGGCGAGCGGGCGCAGGTCGAACTCGCCGTCGGCGTACCGGCGTGCGGTGCGGCCGGGTGGCAGCAGCCGGTACGTGCCGACGACCTCGGCGGTGCCTTCGCGCAGCACCACCAGGTGGTCGCAGTGCGCGTCGAACTCGTCGGAGTCGAGCCCGGTGACGGCGCTCGGCACTGTGGCGCCGAGTTCGCCGGCGAACACCTCGTGGCGCAGGCGTTGCGCGGCCGCGACCAGTGTCGGGTCGTCGGCGATCAGCAGGGTGTAACCGCTGGTCGTGAGCGGTGCGCCAGCGGCGTGCAGAACGGCCATGGCTCCTGTGTAGGTGCCGTGGGTTGCCACCGGGCGGGGTGAGGGGTGTCGATCCGGTGAACGCCGGTCGGCGGCGTCGTGCGCACCGGGACGGCCGGTGCGGCGCGGGTGTGTGCGAGGCTGCCGGACGCCGGCGAGGACGCCGGCGGAGGTGAACCCGGAGGTGCGCATGCTGGTCGAGGCCCGGTTCCAGGGACCGGACGGTTCGGGCAACGGCGGCTGGAGCGCCGGGATCTTCGCCGCGCTGATCGACGACCGGGGGCCGGTGGAGGTCACGTTGCGCCGGCCGCCGCCGCTGGAGACCCCGCTGACCGCCGCCGACGGCGAGGTACGCGACCCGGACGGCCAGTTGATCGCCCAGGTACGCCGGGTGGAGGCGGTCGAGGCGGTGGTGCCGCCGGTGGACCGGGCGACGGCGGCCGACGCCGCGCGGGCGTACCCCGGTCTGCTGGACCACCCGTTTCCCCGCTGCTTCGTCTGCGGCCCGGCGCACCCGGACGGCCTGCGGATCTTCCCGGGGCGGCTGCCGGACGGGCGGACCGCCGCGCCGTTCCGCGCCCCGGCCGAGGTGACGCCCGCGACGGTGTGGGCGGCGCTGGACTGCCCCGGTGGCTGGGCGGTGCTCGCGCCCGGCCGCCCGTACGTCCTGGGGCGGATCGCCGCACAGGTCACGGCGCTGCCACGACCCGGCGACGAGTGCGTGGTGACCGGCCTCGCGGTGGGCGGCGAGGGGCGGAAGGCGGAGGTGCACACCAGCCTGTACGGTGCGGACGGCGCATTGCTCGGCCGCGCCCGGGCCACCTGGGTGGCGCTGGCGACCGCCTGATGTCCTACCTGAGGAGGACGGCGCGTACACGTCCCGCCTGATTGACCCCCTTGCGCCGGGTTGGAAGGCTGTTGCGGGGCGCCCCCGCAACAGCGCCCCCACCGGCGCGCGTCATGCCCGCCGGGGCAGGAGAGGAGAATGATGTCCGACGGGCAGCCACGCCCCAGTGCCGGGACCGGCCAGATCATCGTGTCCGGCCTGACCAAGCAATACAAGACCGTCCGCGCGGTGGACAACCTGTCGTTCACCGTCGAGCCGGGCCGGGTCACCGGCTTCCTCGGCCCGAACGGCGCCGGTAAGACGACCACGCTGCGCATGCTGCTGAACCTGGTGACGCCGAGTGCCGGCACGGCGACCATCGGCGGCAGCCGGTACGCCGACCTGCCCGACCCGCTGCGCACGGTGGGCGCGGTGCTGGAGGCGTCCAGCGCGCACAAGGGCCGCACCGGCATCAACCACCTGCGGGTGATCTGCGCGGCGGCCGGGCTGCCGAAGGAGCGCGCCGACGAGGCGCTCGCCCTGGTGGGGCTCTCGCCCGCGGCGAAGCGCAAGTTCAAGGGCTACTCGCTGGGCATGAAGCAGCGCCTCGGCATCGCCGCGGCGATGCTCGGCAACCCGCAGGTGCTGATCCTGGACGAGCCGGCCAACGGCCTGGACCCGGAGGGCATCCGCTGGATGCGCGGTTTCCTCAAGGGTCTCGCCGCCGAGGGTCGTACGGTGCTGGTCTCCAGCCACCTGCTCTCCGAGATGCAGCTGCTCGCCGACGACGTGGTGATCATCGCGGCCGGCAAGCTGGTCCGGCAGGGTCCGGTCGACCAGGTGATGGCGTCGATGACGCACGGCGTCCGGGTGCGGGTGCGCACCCCGCAGGCCGACGAGCTGGCCACGGTGCTGCGCGAGCAGTCCGCCACCGTCGACGCCGACCCGCACGGCGCGCTGCTGGTCAGCGGCGTGGACGCCCCGACCGTGGGCCGCCTCGCGCTGGCCGCCAAGGTCGAGCTGCACGAGCTGACCACCGAGCGGCCCGACCTCGAAGGGGTCTTCCTGGAGCTGACGGCCGGAAAGGCGGAGATCCGATGACGCTTGTCCGATCCGAACTGCTCAAGATCCGTACCACCAGCACGTGGTGGATCTTCGGGCTGATCAGCCTGGCGCTGTGGGCGCTCACGCTGTTCTTCAACTGGCTGCAGACCGAGGCGCTGGCCGGCGGGGACTTCGGCGAGGTGCCGGCCGAGCAGTCCGACCAGTTGCAGGCCATCTCGGCCGCCGACAACCTGGCGGCCAACCTCTACACCAACGGCCAGTTCTTCGGCCTGCTCATCGTGCTGCTGCTCGGCATCGTGGTGGTGACCAGCGAGTTCTTCCACCAGACGGTGACCACCACGTTCCTCACCGCGCCGCACCGCACCGCGGTGATGCTGGCCAAACTGGCCGCGGCTGGCGTGCTGGCGCTGCTGTTCTGGGTCGTCACCACGGTGCTGAACCTGATCACCGCGCCGCTGATCCTCAGCTCGGTGGACGTCGGCTCGCAGCTCGGCAGCGGGGCGATCTGGCGGGCGATCGCGCTCAACGGCCTGGCCTACGTGCTCTGGTCGGTGCTCGGCGTCGGGCTCGGCGTGCTGATCCGCAGCCAGATCGGCGCCACCGTGACCGGCATCCTGTTCTACCTGGGTGGCGCGATCGGCGCGGCGATCGTGCTGAGCCTGCTCGCCTCGCGGTACGGCGACTGGATCAACAAGCTCCAGCTGCTGGTTCCGTCGCTGGCCTCCGGGCTCATGGTGGGCGGCGACACCAACATCCCGGGCAACCCGCCGCAGTGGGCGGGCGCGCTGGTGCTGATCGGGTACGCGGTGGTGGCCGGCGCGATCGGCGTCGCCACGATCCGCAAGCGCGACATCTCCTGACCTCGCGCTCAGGCCGGGCCCCGGCCGGTGACACCCGTCACCGGCCGGGGCCTTCGCCGTCTAGCAGGAGTCGCCGGATCACGCAGCGTTTGCCGAACTTCTGGCATCTTCTGTGAAACGGACCACCAGCCGGAGGCGAGAATGCCTGCGCCCAGCGCACGGCGTAGCCTTGGCATCGGTTTACCCAGCGTCGGCAACCGGGGGTCACCGGGGGCCACCGTGACATTCACAACCGCGTGAAAGAGGCGATTAGCGGCCGTGTCGACCCAGCAGACTTCGCAGGAGAACCCACTGGCGGGTTTCGGCCCGAACGAGTGGATCGTCGAGGAGATGTACCAGCGCTACCTCGCCGACCCCTCGAGCGTCGATTCGGCCTGGCACGACTTCTTCGCCGACTACCGGCCGGCCCCGGGCGCCGCCACGCCGCGCCCGGAGGGGCAGGCCAAGCCGGCCGCGAAGCCGGAGCCGGCCGAGCAGCAGGAAGCAGTGACCACGGTCAAGGAGCAGCCCGCCAAGGCGGCCCCCGCCAAGGCCGAGCCGAAGGCGGCCGCCCCGGCCAGGCCCGCGGCGAAGCCGGCGGCGAAGGCGCCTGAGCCGGCCAAGAAGTCCGCCCCGGCCAAGCCGGCCGCCAAGGCACCGACCGCGAGCGCCGCCGGCACCACGACGCTGCGCGGCGTCGCCGCCAAGATCGTGCAGAACATGGACGCGTCGCTGTCGGTCCCGACCGCCACCAGCGTGCGCGCCGTCCCGGCCAAGCTGCTCGTCGACAACCGCATCGTGATCAACAACCACCTGACCCGGGGTCGCGGTGGCAAGGTCAGCTTCACCCACCTGATCGGGTACGCGCTCGTGCGCGCCGTCGTCGAGCACCCGGAGATGAACAACTCCTTCGCCGAGGTCGACGGCAAGCCGGCGATGGTCCGCCCGGAGCACGTCAACCTGGGCATCGCGATCGACCTGGTCAAGCCGGACGGCTCGCGCAACCTGGTGGTGCCGTCCATCAAGGGCTGCGAGCAGATGGACTTCCGGCAGTTCTGGCAGGCGTACGAGGACGTGGTCCGGCGCGCCCGCCGCAACGAGCTGACCATGGAGGACTACTCCGGCACCACGATCTCGCTCACCAACCCGGGCGGCATCGGCACCGTGCACTCGATCCCGCGCCTGATGCAGGGGCAGAGCGCCATCATCGGCGTCGGCGCGATGGAGTACCCGGCCCCCTACCAGGGCATGAGCGAGGCCACCCTGGCCGAGAACGCGGTCAGCAAGGTCATCACGCTGACCAGCACGTACGACCACCGGATCATCCAGGGCGCGCAGTCCGGCGAGTTCCTGAAGGTCATGCACGAGCTGCTGCTCGGTGAGCGCGGCTTCTACGACGACATCTTCACCTCGCTGCGCATCCCGTACGAGCCGGTGCGCTGGATGCGCGACGTCGCAGTCGACAGCGAAGGCCAGATCAACAAGACCGCGCGGGTGCACGAGCTGATCCACGCGTACCGGGTGCGCGGCCACCTGATGGCCGACACCGACCCGCTGGAGTTCAAGATCCGGAAGCACCCGGACCTGGACGTCCTCCAGCACGGGCTCACGCTCTGGGACCTCGACCGCGTCTTCCCGGTCAACGGCTTCGCCGGCCAGCAGCGGATGAAGCTGCGCTCGATCCTCGGCGTGCTGCGCGACTCGTACTGCCGCCGCGTCGGCATCGAGTACATGCACATCCAGGACCCGGAGGAGCGGCGCTGGATCCAGGAGCGGGTCGAGCGCAAGTACGAGAAGCCGAGCCAGGACGAGCAGAAGCACGTGCTGAACCGGCTCAACGCCGCCGAGGCGTTCGAGACGTTCCTGCAGACCAAGTACGTCGGCCAGAAGCGCTTCTCGCTGGAGGGCGGCGAGTCGCTGATCCCGCTGCTCGGCGAGGTGCTGGAGTGCTCCGCCGAGGCCGGGCTGGACGAGGTCGTCATCGGCATGGCCCACCGCGGCCGGCTCAACGTGCTGGCGAACATCGTCGGCAAGCCGTACGAGAAGATCTTCTCCGAGTTCGAGGGGCACCTCGACCCGCGCTCCACCCAGGGCTCGGGCGATGTGAAGTACCACCTCGGCCAGAACGGCAAGTTCACCACTCCGGACGGCGAGCACGCGGTCAAGGTGTCGGTGGTGGCGAACCCGTCGCACCTGGAGGCCGTCGACCCGGTGCTGGAGGGGATAGTCCGGGCCAAGCAGGACCGGATCGACCTCAAGCTGGAGGGCTACACCGTGCTGCCGCTGGCGGTGCACGGTGACGCCGCCTTCGCCGGCCAGGGTGTGGTCGCCGAGACGCTCAACCTGTCCCAGCTGCGCGGCTACCGCACCGGCGGCACCGTGCACGTGGTCGTCAACAACCAGGTCGGCTTCACCACCGCCCCGGAGTACAGCCGGTCCAGCCTCTACAGCACCGACGTGGCCCGGATGATCCAGGCGCCGATCTTCCACGTGAACGGCGACGACCCGGAGGCAGTGGTCCGGGTGGCCCGCCTCGCGTTCGAGTACCGGCAGGCGTTCAACAAGGACGTCGTGATCGACATGGTCTGCTACCGCCGGCGCGGGCACAACGAGGGCGACGACCCGTCGATGTCCAACCCGGAGATGTACAAGATCATCGACTCCAAGCGGTCGGTCCGGAAGCTCTACACCGAGGAGCTGATCGGGCGCGGCGACATCACCGTGGAGGACGCGGAGGAGCTGCTGCGCGACTACCAGGGGCAGCTGGAGCGGGTCTTCAAGGCCACCCGGGACGCCGCGACCACACCGCGTCAGCTCAGCCGCCCGCCGCGGGAGGAGGAGCCGGAGCCGCATGTCGACACCGCCACCGACGCCGCGGTGGTCAAGGCGATCGGCGAGGCGCACGTCAACCTGCCGGAGGGCTTCACCCCGCACAAGCGGATCCAGCAGCTGCTGGAGCGGCGCCGCAAGATGTCCGTCGAGGGCGGCATCGACTGGGGCTTCGCCGAGATCATCGCGTTCGGCACGCTGCTGCACGACGGCGTCACCGTCCGGCTCGCCGGGCAGGACTCGCGCCGCGGCACGTTCGTCCAGCGGCACGCCTCGGTGGTCGACGCCAAGACCGGCGAGGACTACCTGCCGCTGATGTCGCTCACCGCCGACGGCGAGCGGTCGCGCTTCTTCGTCCACGACTCGCTGCTCTCCGAGTACGCGGCCATGGGCTTCGAGTACGGCTACTCGGTGGAGAACATCAACGCGCTGGTGGCCTGGGAGGCCCAGTTCGGTGACTTCGTCAACGGCGCCCAGTCGGTGATCGACGAGTTCATCTCGTCCGGCGAGGTGAAGTGGGGTCAGCGCTCCGCGGTGACGCTGCTGCTGCCGCACGGCCACGAGGGCCAGGGCCCGGACCACACGTCCGGCCGCCCGGAGCGGTTCCTCCAGCTCTGCGCCGAGGACAACATGCGGGTGGCCATCCCGACCACCCCGGCGAACTACTTCCACCTGCTGCGCCGCCAGGCCATGTCGCCCAAGCGCAAGCCGCTGGTGGTGTTCACGCCGAAGTCGCTGCTGCGGCACAAGCTCTGCGTGTCGCCGGTCGAGGACTTCACCACCGGGACGTTCCAGCCCGTGCTGGCCGACACCGCGGCTCCGGCGCCGGAGCAGGTGAAGCGGGTGCTGCTCTGCTCGGGCAAGGTCTACTACGACCTGTTCCAGGCCCGGCAGGAGCGGGGCGTGACGGACACCGCGATCATCCGGATGGAGCAGCTCTACCCGCTGCCCGTCGAGGAGGTCCGGGCCGCGCTCGCGCAGTACCCGAACGCCGAGGACTTCGCCTGGGTCCAGGAGGAGCCGGCCAACCAGGGCGCCTGGTCGTTCGTCGCGCTCAACCTGCTGGAGCACCTGCCCGAGGTCCGGCTGCGCCGCATCTCCCGGCCGGCCGCCGCCGCCCCGGCGGTGGGCTCGGCGAAGATGCACGAGGTCGAGCAGAACGCGCTGATCGAGGCGGCTCTCCCCCGCCCGTGACACCACCGGCAGCGGCCCGTCCCGACCCGGGGCGGGCCGTTGCCGTACGACGAGAGGAACACCGTGTACTTCACCGACCGTGGCATCGAGGAGCTGGTCGAGCGCCGGGGTGACGAGCAGGTCAGCCTGGAGTGGCTGGGCGAGCGGCTGCGTGACTTCGTCGACCTGAACCCGGAGTTCGAGACCCCGATCGAGCGGTTCGCCACCTGGCTGGCCCGCCTCGACGACCCGGACGACGACGACTGACGCGCGCGGCCGGGCGCGGCCTCAGCCGGCCGCGCCCCGCCCGGCGACCCGCAGGTCCCCGGTACGCCGCAGCTTCTGCCAGCCCAGCCGGCCGCCGGTCAGCGCGGTGCCGACCGCCTGGAGCAGTACCAGGTACATGACCTGCCGGTAGACGAACTGCTGCAACGGCAGCACCCAGAGCACGCCGAGCCTCTCCCGGTCCAGCCGGAAGGCGAGCACCGCGGTGAGGAACTGGAGCGCGAGCATCACCAGCCAGGCCACTACCGTGTCGCTGCGGTCCAGGAAGATCAGCCCGTAGATGGCGAGCAGGTCGATCACCGGGGCGGCCAGCGGCAGCAGCACGCCGAACAGCGTCAGGAACGACAGGCACCGGCGGCCGAACCGGCCCGACGGACCGCTCTCGATCACCGAGCGCCGGTGCTTCCACATCGCCTGCATGGTGCCGTAGCTCCACCGGTACCGCTGCTTCCACAACTGGCCGATGGTGGTCGGCGCCTCGGTCCAGGCGCGGGCGCTCTCCTCGTACACGATGTGCCAGCCGGCGCGGCCGACGGCGATGGTGACGTCGGTGTCCTCGGCGAGCGTGTCGTCGGTCAGGCCGCCCACCTGCTCCAGCGCCTGCCGCCGGAACGCGCCGATCGCGCCGGGGACGGTGGGCATGCAGCGCAGCGTCTCGTAGAGGCGGCGGTCGAGGTTGAAGCCGATGACGTACTCGATGTGCTGCCACTTGGCGATCAGGCCGCGGCGGTTGCCGACCTTGACGTTGCCGGCGACCACGCCGACCCGGGGGTCGGCGAACGGCTGGACCAGCCGGCGGACCGAGTCCGGCTCGAAGATCGTGTCGCCGTCGACCATGACGATCAGGTCGTGCCGGGCCAGCGCGACGCCGGTGTTCAGCGCGCTGGGCTTGCCGCCGTTGGGCTTGCGCACGACCCGCACGTTCGGCAGGCGCAGCGCCGCGACGATGTCGGCGGTGCCGTCGGTCGAGCCGTCGTCGACCACCACCACCTCGATGCCGCCGGGGTGGTCGCCCAGGGCCAGCGAGCGGACCGCCGCGGCGATGCCCTCCCGCTCGTTGTACGCGGGCACGATCACCGAGACCGGTTCGGTGACCGGCGGGCCCCAGGACCAGTCGCGGCGACGGCGGCGGCGCGCGTGCCGCGGGGCCACGACGAACAGCAGCAGGGTACGGCCGATCGTGAGCACCCCGACGAGAACGAAGAAGACGCCGAGCACCCCGAACATGCCGTCGGCGACGCGTACCGCGCCGACCAGCACGTGGCCCCGCAACCGCTCGTCGAGCGGGACCGCCGTGTGCCCGCCCACCGGGCCGGACACACCCGCGGCCGCGAACGTCTGGTTGAGTCCCTCGCTGACGGTGGTGAAGCGGTAGCCGCGTTCCAGCATCGCCGGGATGTAGCGGTCCAGCGCGGCCACGGTGCCGGCCCGGTCGCCGCCCGAGTCGTGCCACAGCGCGATGGTGCCGGCCGTCCCGTCCGGCGTGGCGTTCGCGATCATCTCCTCGACCGGGAGCAGCTCCCAGTCCCGGCTGTCCACGTCGTTGACGACCGTGAGGTAGCCCAGCTCGCCCGCCTGCCGCAGCATCGGCCAGTCCCGGTCGGTGTACGCGTCCGCCCGGGACGAGTACGGGAAGCGCAGCAGCGACGTCCGGACACCTGTGGTGCTGGCGATGGCGAGCTGCGTCTGCGCGTACTCCAGTTCGCGCCGCCACTCCGGCAGCGCGGCGAGGTCGGGATGGGTGAACGTGTGCACGCCCAGCTCGTGGCCCTCGGCCACCAGCCGGCGGGTCACCTCCGGGTTTCTGACGACCTGCGAACCGATGACGAAGAAGGTGCCCTTGACCTGGTACTTGTCCAGGACGCGCAGCACCTCCGGCGTCCACCGCGGGTCGGGTCCGTCGTCGAAGGTGAGCGCGACGGTCCGCGGCGGCAGGCGGTGCGACTGGGTCCGGCCCTCCGCGCCGACGTTGACGATCGGGCCGCCGCCGACCACCGAGCTGGGGACCTCCCGCTGGCTGCCGGGCGTCACCCGGTTGTCCGGTACGAACGCGGCGTTCGTGTACGCCTCGACGACCAGCAGACCGCCCAGGACGACCACGACCATGGCGACCAGGGCCCAGCTCGGCCGGGGCAGGAGACGCCGCCCACGGGACCGGCGCGCGCCGGGGATCTGCCGCACGCCGGGGATCTGCCGGACGTCCAGCACGGCTGTGGGCGCGTCGTCCGGCTGCCGCCCGGCCCGGTGCCCGCGGGCGGCCCGCACACGGCGGCGGTCCAGCGTGACTGTGGGCTGCTCACTTGTCTGCGGGTTCGGGCGGGCGGGCGCCTGGTCACTCATCGGCGGGCGCGACCGGCGCGGCGGGCGGGTCGACAACCGCCGGCGGGTCGACAACGGGCGGCGGCACCTCGGCGGTGGGGGCGGTGGGCGGCGCGGTGGTGGCCGGCGTCTGGACGGGCCGGGGCGCGGTCGGTGCGGTCCGGGTCGGCCGGGGATACCGAGGGCTCGGCGGGACCGTGGCGGCGGGGGCGACGGAGGTTGCCGGCACCCGCACCGGCGCGGTGCGGATGTCGGTGGGCGTGTCCGGCGTGGCACGGGTCGGCGCGGGAGTGTCCGACGGTTTCGGCGAGGGCAGCCGCTGCTCGCTGGTCGGCTCGACGAACGGGATGACGGTGTCCGGGGTGATCGGCCCGCCGGCGAAGCTGACCCCCACCATGACCGTGTAGATCACGCCGGCCGCGCCGGCGCAGTAGGCGAGACGGCGCAGCCGCCGACGTCGCCGCCCGCTCGGGTCGACGAAGACGGGGGGCGATTCCGGTACGACGGGAATCAGTGCTGTCGGGCCTTCCACACGGCCAAGTGTAGATGCGAGAAACTTCCACCTTCTCCCCCGGCTAGCCGTGCTGACCAGGCAGAACGGACAGCACCGACCTCGATCTTGTAGGTTGGGTGCCGTGGCGCGCAGCGTGTACCTGACCGGCGTTGGCTCGGGCGGGGGAAAATCGACAGTGGCGCTCGGGCTGGCCGAGCTGTTGTCCCGCCAGGTGGAACGAATCGGCGCGTTCCGGCCGCTCGTCACCGGCGACGGCACCGACCCGATCCTGGCCCTGCTCACCGAGCGCTACCGGATGGATCTGCCGGTCGACGAGCTGTACGGCGCCACGTACGCCGAAGCGAGCGCGCTCGTCGCGGACGGCCGCCGGGAGGAGCTGATCTCCCGGATCGTCACCCGCTACCGGGAGGTCGAACGCCGCTGCCCGGCGATAGTGGTGGTCGGCAGCGACTTCGCCTACGGCGACGGCACCGGCCCGCGTGAGCTGGCCTTCAACGCCCGGCTCGCGACCGAGTTCAGCAGCGTCGTGGTCCCGGTGGTCGACGGTTTCGGGCAGACGCCCGAGACGATCGCGGCGGCGCTGCGCGGCGCGTACCACGATCTGGTCGACCTCGGCGCGACGGTGATCGCGGCGCTGGCCAACCGCGTGCCGGAGCCGATGACGCTGCCCGAGCTGCCGGTGCCCGCGTACGCGATCCCGGAGGTGCCGACCGTGTCGGCGCCGACGGTGGCGGAGGTCGCCGCGGCGCTGCGCGGCACCGTGCTCACCGGCGACGAGACCGCGCTCGACCGTGACGTGCTCGACTACGTGGTCGGCGCGGCGCACGTGCCGACGCTGCTGGACCACCTCACCGACGGGGCGCTGGTGATCACCCCGGGCGACCGCGCCGACCTGCTGGTGGCCGCCGGGGCCGCGCACGTCGCCGGGCAGGTGTCGCTGGCCGGGCTGGTGCTCACGCTCGGCGAACAGCCCGACCCGCGGGCCATGCGCCTGGTCGAGCGGATGAACACCGGGCTCCCGGTGCTGTCGGTGCCCAGCGACAGCTACGACACGGTGTCCGCGTCCAGCCGGATCGAGGGCCGCCCCAGCACCGCCAACCCGCGCAAGGTCGAGGCCGCGCTCGGCGCGTTCGAACGCTGCGTGGACACCGACGACCTGGCCCGCCGGCTGCGGGTCAGCCGGTCCGCGCGGGTCACCCCGCTGATGTTCGAGAACGACCTGATCGACCGGGCCCGCGCCCAACGCCGCCGGCTCGTGCTGCCCGAGGGCGCCGACGAACGGATCCTGCGCGCGACCGAGGTGCTGCTGCGCCGGGGCGTCGCCGAGATCACGCTGCTCGGCCGCCCGGACGAGATCGCCCGCCGCACCCGGGAGCTGGGCGTGGACCTCGGCGACGCGCAGGTGGTCGACCCGGCGACCAGCCCGTGGCGGGACGAGTTCGCGCAGGCGTACGCGCAGTTGCGCGCCCACCGCGGCGTCACCGTGGAACTGGCGCACGACATCGTGGCGCAACCCAACTACTTCGGCACGATGATGGTGCAGACCGGCCACGCCGACGGCATGGTGTCCGGCGCCACCCACACCACAGCCGCCACCATCCGGCCCGCTTTCGAGATCATCCGGACCGTGCCGGGCGTCTCGGTCGCCTCCAGCGTCTTCTTCATGCTGCTCGCCGACCGGGTGCTCGTCTACGGCGACTGCGCCGTCAACCCCGACCCGGACGCCGACCAGCTCGCCGACATCGCCATCTCGTCGGCCGACACCGCGGCCCGGTTCGGCATCGAGCCGCGGGTGGCGATGCTGTCCTACTCCACCGGCAGCTCCGGCGCGGGCGCCGACGTGGAGAAGGTCGCGGCGGCCACCAAGCTGGTCCGGGAACGCCGGCCCGACCTGCTGGTCGAGGGCCCGATCCAGTACGACGCGGCGATCGACCCGCAGGTGGCCGCCACCAAGCTGCCGGACAGCCCGGTCGCCGGGCGCGCCACGGTGTTCATCTTCCCGGACCTGAACACCGGCAACAACACGTACAAGGCGGTGCAGCGGTCGGCCGGGGCGGTGGCGGTCGGGCCGGTCATGCAGGGCCTGCGGCGGCCGGTAAACGACCTGTCCCGCGGCGCCACCGTGCCCGACATCGTCAACACGGTGGCGATCACCGCCATCCAGGCCGCCGCGGAGGCGTCGGAATGAGCCGCATCCTGGTCCTCAACAGCGGGTCCTCGTCGGTCAAGTACCGGCTGTACGACGGCGACGACGTCCTGGACAAGGGCACCGTCGAACGGATCGGCGAACCCGGCGGCGGGCCGGCCGACCACGAGAGCGCGGTCCGGGAGATCATCGGTCGGCTCGACCTGACCAGGCTGGCCGGCGTCGGCCACCGGGTGGTGCACGGCGGGCGGAAGTTCAGCGAGCCGGTACGCATCGACGACGCGGTGGTCGCCGCCATCGAGGACCTGGTGCCGCTCGCCCCGCTGCACAACCCGGCCAACCTGGCCGGCATCCGCGTCGCGCGGGAGGCGCTGCCGGACGTCCCGCAGGTGGCCGTCTTCGACACCGCGTTCCACCACACGCTGCCCGAGGCCGCCGCCACGTACGCGATCGACAAGGCCACCGCCGAGCGGTACGGCGTCCGCCGGTACGGCTTCCACGGCACCTCGCACGCGTACGTCTCGCGGCGCACGGCGGACCTGCTCGACCGCCCGTACGACCAGCTCAACACCATCACGCTGCACCTGGGCAACGGGGCGAGCGCCTGCGCGGTCCAGGGTGGCCGCAGCGTGGCCACCTCGATGGGCATGTCACCGCTGGAGGGCCTGGTGATGGGCACCCGCAGCGGCGACCTCGACCCGACAGTCATCTTCCACCTGCGCCGCGAGGGCGGCATGGGCGTCGACGACATCGACGACCTGCTCAACCACCGCAGCGGCCTGCTCGGACTGACCGGCGTCAACGACATGCGCGAGGTCCTGGCCCGGCGTGCCGCCGGTGACCCGGACGCGACACTGGCCTTCGACGTCTACTGCCGGCGCATCACCGGCTACGTCGGCGCGTACTACGCGCTGCTCGGCCGGGTCGACGCGATCGCGTTCACCGCCGGGGTGGGCGAGCACGCCGCGCCGGTGCGTTCCGCGTCGCTGGCCGGGCTGGAGCGGCTCGGCATCGCCGTCGACCCGGCGCGCAACGACGGCCACGGCGACCGGATCGTCTCGCCGGACGGCGCGGAGGTGGCGGTGCTCGTGGTCGGCACCGACGAGGAGCGGGAGATCGCCCGCGAGACCCGCGAGGTGCTGGGCGTCTGACCGCGTTCGGGGCGACGGTGCCGCTACCTCGGCGGGGTGGCGTGACCCGGTGCGCCCGATGTCGCCACCTCGGCGAGGTGGCGTGACCCCAGCGCTTCCAAACCCGACCCTGCCGCTGCCGGCGACCGGCGCGCGGCGGCCGGGTCAGCCCAGGGCGATCCAGGCGACCAGCGCGACCACCACGACGACGGCGACAGCCACACCGGCGATCAGCGGCACCCGGGACGGCGCCGACGCCGACGCGGCCGGCTCGGGCGAATCGACGAACGCGCGGAACTGCGCTGTGTTGCCACTCGGGTCGGTGTAGTTCTCAGCCATGCGGGTGACCCTAGCGAAACCGGCCGGACCAGGCCGCCCCGCCAGGCCGGAGCTCGACATCCGGCTCACCCGGCCCGCGCAAACCCGCCCGGCCGGTGGAGGCGTCGCCCGGCCGGGTGGTGACGGCAGCCGATCCGGACGGCGGGCGCGGACCGACCACTCGGCTGCCTACCGTGCAGGTGTGAGGGGGCAGCGGCTGGTGGCCGCGCTGATGACGGCGCTGCTGGCCGGCTGCGGCCAGGCCGTCGCCACCACCGATCCCGTACCGGCCGGTGTCCGGCCCGCGCCCGATCGCCAGTACGCGGTGGGGATGCGCCAGTTCACGCTCGACCCGGAGGGCGCGCGGCCGCTGCCGGTCACCGTCTGGTACCCGGCCGACCTGCCCACGCAGGCGACCCCGTCCACTTCCGCAGGTCCCGCCGCACCGGCCCACACCACCGCGCTACCCGGCTCCGCCCCCGCACGTGACGCCGCCCTCTCGCCGGGCCCCGCCGCCACCTCGACCGGCCCCGCCGCCGGGCCGTCCGGCACCGGCACGCTGGACGGGCCACGGGTGCGGCCGGGCGCGCCGTTCGCGGCGGGCCGGTTCCCGGTGGTCCTCTACAGCCACGGGCTGCGCAGCCTGCCCGCGCTGCACGCCGCCCTGACCAGCCGCTGGGCGGCCGCCGGGTTCGTGGTGGTAGCGCCCACCTACCCGCGTACGAGCCTGCGCGCCCGCAGCTACACCCGCGACGACGTACGCAACCAGCCGGCCGACGCCTGGCGGCTGGTCCGCCACCTGGTCCGTCTGGGCACCCGCCCCGGTGACCCGCTCGGCGCGCACCTGGCCGTGGACCGGTTCGCCGCCGCCGGGCACTCGGCCGGTGGTCACACCAGCCTCGGAATGTTCGCCTCCGGGCAACCGACCCCGCTACGGGCCGGGATCGTGATCGCCGGTGGCCGGATGGTCGCCGGCTTCTCCCGTCCGCTCGCGCCGATGCTGTTCGTGCACGGGAGCGCCGACCGGATCGTGCCGGAGTCGATCGGCCGGGCCGCGTACGCCCGCTGCCTCGGGCCGGCCGCCTTCCTGAGCCTGCGCGGTCAGGGCCACGGCGAGTATCTGACGCCGGGCCGGGCCGGTTTCCCCCAGGTGCTCGCCACCACCACCGACTTCCTGCGCTGGACGCTCTACGCCGACCGGGCAGCGCTGCGTCGCCTCCCCGCCGACGCGACAGCCCCCGGCACAACTTTCACGACCCACTCCCTCCCCACGTGACGGCACCCGGCCCAGCGCCGTTGATCATGAGGTTGACGGCGACAAACCGGACAGCAGATGCCGCCAACTTCATGATCGACGCGAGCCGGGGCGGGGGTGGGTAGGGTGCGGGCGTGGACGGGCTGGAAGGGCGGCAACTGGGCGCCATCCGTGAGGTCGTCGAGGTGGCCGGAGCGGCCGGGATCGACGTCTGGCTGCGCGGCGGCTGGGCGATGGACTTCCACCTCGGAGCGGTGAGCCGCCCCCACGTCGATGTCGACTGGTACTGCTGGCGGCGGGACGCCGACCTGCTGGCCGACCGGCTCGGCGCGCTCAGCTGGCGGCCCGACCCCCGAATGCCGGCAACGCTCCAGCTCGACCTGGTCCGGGACGACGTCGAGCTGAGCTTCGCGTACCTCGACCGGGACACGGCGGGCCGGGTCGTCGTGGGCGCCGGACCGTGGGCGGGCACCGTCCTGCCCGAGGGCATGCTGAGCGCCCCACCCGGCCGGATCGGTCCGCTAGCGGCCCCGGTGATCAGCATCGCCGCGCAGATCGAGTTCAAGGAGATGTTCCCGGTCTGGATGCCGGAGCGGCCCCGCCGTGCCAAGGACGCCGCCGACCTGGCCCGGCTCCGCGCATCGGCGTGCGACCACCCGACCGGCTGACCGGGCGGGGTCACAGGCGATCGCGAGGCACAATTCAGTTCATGCGCCGTCGTCCCGTCGCCCTGCTCACCGCCGCCGTCCTCGGCGCCGCCCTCGCCGGCTGCTCGGAGCAGCCCGCCGCCCCGGCCGGGCGGCCCGCTCCGGACACCGCACCGACAAGCGTCACACCGACCCCGCGCGTACCCGCCGGCAAGGCGCCCACGGAGAGCTTCGCGGTCGGCGTACGCCAGGTGAAGCTGAACCGGGACGGCAACCGGCCGTTGCCGGTGACGATCTGGTACCCGGCGGCGGGCGCGGCCGGTGGCGCGGTCGAGCGCTCCGCCCCGGCGGCGGCCGGGCGGTTCCCGGTGGTGCTGTTCAGCCACGGGCTGACCGCCCGGCCGGAGGACTACCAGGTGCTGCTCACGCGCTGGGCGGCGGCCGGTTTCGTGGTCGCCGCGCCACGTTTCCCGCACACCTCTCGGGGCACCGACGGCAACGCGCTGGACGTGCTGAACCAGCCGGCCGACGTGTCGTACGTGCTGACCCGGGTGCTCGCGCTCGGCGAGAAGGCGGGCGATCCGCTGCGTGGCCGGCTGGACCCGGAGCGGGTGGCCGCGACCGGGCACAGCGCCGGTGGCGTGACCACTATCGGCCTGTTCACCGCGGGCCGGGACGCGCGGCTGGACGCGGGCATCGTCTTCGCCGGCACCGCGCTCGGCGTGGGCACCGCGTTCGCCGGCACCGTCGCGCCGCAGTTGTACGTGCACGGTGAGACCGACGAGGTGGTGTCGTACGCCGCGGGCAAGGCCGTCTTCGACGCGGTGCCGTGGCCCAAGGCGATGCTCAGCCTGCCGAAGGGCGACCACGGCCGGGCGCTGCTCGGCGACGGCAAGGCGCTCGGCGTGGTCGCGGACACCACGATCGAGTTCCTCCGCTGGACGCTCTACGGCGACCCGGCGGCGAAGGAGCGCCTCCCCGCCGCCGCGGCCCGAGGCGGCGTGGCCACGCTCGACGACCGGCTGTAAGGAAGGGCCCCTTATTAACGCCTCCGGTAGAGAAGGGGCCCCTTCTTAACACGCTGCGCCGCGCGCCTCAGGCGGTGTGGTCGACGACCACCTTGCCGAAGACGTCGCCGGACTGCAGCCGGGCGAACGCCTCGGTGATCTCGCTGAACGGCACCACCCGGTCGACCACCGGCCGCACCTCGTGCTCGGCGCAGAACGCGAGCAGTTCGGTCAGCTCGTCGGGGGTGCCCATCGAGGTGCCGAGGATCTCCAGTTGCATGGCGAAGACCCGGCGCAGGTTGACCTTCGGCTCGTGGCCGGAGGTGGCGCCGGAGACCACGATCCGGGCCATCGGCGCGGCCGACTTCAGCGAGTGGTCGAACGTGGCCGCGCCGACCGTCTCGATCACCACGTCGACCCGTTCCGGCAGCCGCGCGCCGGGCTCCAGCGCGGTCGCGCCCAGCTCGGCGATCCGCTCCCGCTTGGCGGCGTCGCGGCTGGTCGCGTACACCCGCTTGCCGAGCGCGACGCCGAGTGCGACAGCCGCGGTGGCCACGCCACCGCCGGCGCCCTGGACCAGCACCGACTCGCCGTCGGCGACCCGGCCCTTGGTGGTCAGCATCCGCCAGGCGGTGAGCCAGGCCGTGGGCAGGCACGCCGCGTCGGTGGCCGACAGGCCGTCGGGCAGCGGCAGGAGGTTCATCCGGGGTACGGCGACCAGCTCGGCGAACGTGCCCTGGTAGTGCTCGGAGAGGATGGAGACCCCGCGCGGGTCGCCCGGGGTGGGCACCACCGGGTAGATGACGACCTCGTTGCCGTCCGGGTCGGTGCCGACCGCGTCGCAGCCGAGGATCATCGGGAGCTGGTCGGCGGTCAGGCCCACACCGCGCAGCGACCAGAGGTCGTGGTGGTTGAGCGAGCTGGCCCGGACCCGCACGGTGACCCAGTCGTCCTGCGGGTGGGTCGGCTCGGGACGGTCGCCGACGGCGAGCGCGGCGAGCGGGTTGTCGGTGTCGAAGGCCGAGGCGAAGGCAGCACGCATGATCGGCACGGTAACAAGCTGAGCAGCAGTTAAGAAGGGGCCCTTCCTCTACCGGAGGCGTTAAGAAGGGCCCCTTCCTTACATCTCAGCGGCGGGCGACGCCGTCGCGGCGGGCGGCTTCGGCGACCGCCTCGGCCACCGCCGGCGCGACCCGGGGGTCCAGCGGCGAGGGCACGATCGCGTCGGCGGTGAGCGACTCGGCCACCACGTTCGCGATGGCGTCGGCGGCGGCCACCTTCATCGAGTCGGTGATCCGGGTGGCGCCGGCGTCCAGCGCGCCCCGGAACACGCCGGGGAACGCGAGCACGTTGTTGATCTGGTTCGGGTAGTCGCTGCGCCCGGTGGCGACCACCGCCACGTGCCGGGCGGCCACCTCGGGGTGCACCTCCGGGGTGGGGTTGGCCAGCGCGAACACGATGCCGCCGGGCGCCATGCCGGCCACCGCCGCCTCGGGGATCTGGCCGCCGGAGACGCCGATGAGCACGTCCGCGCCGCGCAGCGCCTCGGTGATGTCGCCCTGGCGGCCCTCGGCGTTTGTGAGTTCGGCCAGCTCGGCCTTGGTGCCGGTCAGCTCGCGGTGCCGGCCGATGATGCCGCGCGAGTCGCACACCACCACCCCGGCCGGGTCGACGCCGCCGGCGATCAGCATCTTGGTCACCGCGACACCGGCCGCGCCCGCGCCGCTGACGGCCACCCGCAGGTCGCCGAGCTTGCGGTTGAGCAGCGTGGCGGCGTTGCGCAGCGCGGCGAGCACCACGATCGCGGTGCCGTGCTGGTCGTCGTGGAAGACCGGGATGTCCAGCGCCTCGTCGAGCCGCCGCTCCACCTCGAAGCAGCGCGGCGCGCTGATGTCCTCCAGGTTTATCCCGCCGAACGAGGGCGCGAGCGCCTTGACCGTCGCGACGATCTCGTCCACGTCCTGCGTGTCCAGGCAGACCGGCACCGCGTCGACGCCGGCGAACTGCTTGAACAGCACCGCCTTGCCCTCCATCACGGGCAGCGCGGCGCGCGGGCCGATGTTGCCCAGACCGAGTACGGCGGAGCCGTCGGTGACGACCGCGACGGTGTGCGACACCCAGGTGTAGGTGTCGGCGAGCGCGGGGTCGGCGGCGATCGCCTCACACACCCGGGCAACCCCCGGGGTGTACGCGAGGGAGAGGTCCTCGCGGCTGGTCAGCGGGACGGTGGAGGCGACTGCCATCTTGCCGCCGACGTGCAGGCGGAAGACGGGATCGGCGGGGTCCGGGGTGGACGAAGACATGGTGACTCCAGGATCTGTCGAGCAGACGGACCGGCCGGCGTGGTCAGCGGTGGTCAGCGACCGGCGGCGCGGCGGTGCGGGGGTCACCCGGGCACTTTCCGAGCATAGTCACGCTTCGGCAGCCAGTATGTGAGCGGGGTCATATCCGCTCCGGTCGTTACCGGCCCCTGACCAGTCCCGGACGCGGCCACCAGCGGGCCACCACCCGGCCGCGGACGTCGGCCACCCCGTACGCGCGGGAGTCGTCGGCGACGAACTCGTTGTCGCCGCGCAACCACCAGCCGCCGTCGCGCGGTTCCACCGCCCGCTTGACGACGAGCAGGTCGGGACGGCTGCGGAAGACCGCGACGACCACGTCACCGGGGCGCACCGCCCGGCCGCCGGTGCGGACCAGCACCGCGTCGCCGTGCCGCAGCGTGGGGGACATGGAGGGGCCGGTCACCAGCACCGGCGTCAGCGGGCCGCGCAGCGCCGGAGGTTCGCCGGTGGGCGCCATGTCACCTCCCAGCCCCCGAGGGCGTCTCCAGGAGTAATGTCGTCTTGGATCATCGCAAACAACCCATGGAGGACCCTGATGCGCCTTCCCCGCATCCTCACGCCCCGGGTGACGGCCAGCGCTCACTGCGACCTGCCCTGCGGCGTATACGACCCGGCCCAGGCCCGGATCGAGGCCGAGTCGGTCAAAATGATCTGTGAGAAGTACCAGGCCAACACCGACCCGGAGTTCCGCACCCGCGCCATCCTGATCAAGGAGCAGCGGGCGGAGCTGGTCAAGCACCACCTGTGGGTGCTCTGGACCGACTACTTCAAGCCGCCGCACTTCGAGAAGTACCCGCACCTGCACCAGCTGTTCAACGAGGCCACCAAGCTGGCCGGCGCGGCCGGCGCCAAGGGCGCGACCGACCCGGCCAAGGCGGACGAGCTGCTGGCGAAGATCGACGAGATCTCGAAGATCTTCTGGGAGACCAAGCAGGCGTGACGTCGCCCGACGGCACTCCGACGATCCGGCCGGTACGTCCCGGGGACGTACCGGCCGTCGTCGCCATGGTGCACGAACTCGCCGAGTACGAGCGCGCCCCGGAGCAGTGCCACCTCACCACCGAGCAGCTGGAGGCGGCCCTGTTCGGGTCGGCGCCGGCGCTCTTCGGTCACGTGGCCGTCGACGCGGCGGACCAGCCGGTCGGCTTCGCGCTCTGGTTCCTCAACTTCTCCACCTGGGCCGGCGTGCACGGCATCTACCTGGAGGACCTGTACGTCCGCCCGTCCGCCCGGGGCACCGGCGCGGGCCGGATGCTGCTGGCCACCCTCGCCGCGATCTGCGTCGAGCGCGGCTACCAGCGGCTGGAGTGGTGGATGATCAACTGGAACCCGGCAGCCCGCTTCTACGCCGCGATCGGCGCCACGCCGATGGACGAGTGGACCCCGTACCGCCTGGCCGGGCCCGCGTTGCGCGAGCTCGCCACGCACGCGACGGCCGCGCCCACGCGGCCGACCCCCTGACCGGGTAGAGTCCCGCACCGGGGGGAGGAGCCGTGACTCAACTGACCGGGCACCCGACGACTGACGACGACGTCGTCCACCTCACCGTGCCCGCCGACGGTGGTTACCTCGGCGTGCTCCGCACCGCCACGGCCGGCCTCGCGGCCCGGCTGCAGTTCGCCCTCGACGAGATCGAGGACCTGCGCATCGCCGTCGACGAGGCGTGCGCCATGCTGCTCGCCATCGCCACCCGCGACGCCGAGCTGGAGTGCCGGTTCGCGGTCACCGAGGACGCGCTCACCGTCGAGGTCACGGTGCCGACGGTCCGGGGCGCGACGCTGCCGTCGGAGTCGTCGTTCGCCTGGAAGGTGCTCACTGCGCTGACCACCGGGGCCAACGCCCACGCGACCGACGGCCGGGCCACCATCTCGCTGCTGACCCGCCGCGCCGGCGGCTACTGACCGGGTCGCGGCCACCGCTCCGGCGGCCGTCCGGCGTTCAGCGGGCCGGGTCGCCGAAGCCGAGCGCGCGGTTGGTCGGGCCGCTCACCAGCAACCCGACCATGCCGATGCCGAACGCCATGAGCGGCAGCCCGAGCCAGCCCATGCCGCCCTCGATCATGAACCAGCCGACCGGCAGCAGCATGAGCTGAAGCACGATCGCGGGCGCGCGTGCGCCGGCGCGACGGCGGGACAACGCGCCGCCGAGCGCCCAGAGCGCCACCGCGCCGCCGATCGCGAACGCGGTCACCCACAGCGCCGAGACCAGGTCCGTCGTCTCAGCGGTGAGGTCGGACCAGATGAGCCACACCGCGATCAGCCCGAGCGCCGCCGCCTCCGCGCGTAGCAGGAGCACCGCGGCGCGCAGCGTGCCGGGGACCGGGTCGGAGTCGATCGTCACGGGCGCCACGATACCGGTGGGTAGTCGCGGTACAGTGCCGCCCATGCGGGCCGTCCTGGTGGTCAATCCGAAGGCCACCACCACCAGCGAGCGCAGCCGGGACGTGCTGGTCCGGGCGTTGCGCAGTGAAGTCGACCTGTCGGTGCGCTACACGCGCCGGCGGGGCCATGCCATGGACCTGGCCCGGGAGGCCGCCCAGGAGGGCGTCGACCTGGTGGTAACGCTCGGTGGCGACGGCACCGTCAACGAGGTGGTAAACGGCCTGATGGCGGCGGAGCCGCCGACGTTCCGGACCGGGCAGACCTCGGCCGAGCGGCTGCCCGCGCTGGCCACCGTGCCCGGCGGCTCGACGAACGTCTTCGCCCGCGCGCTCGGGCTGCCCCGGGAATGGCCGGACGGCACCAGCATGATCCTGGAGGGACTGCGGCTGGGCCGGTCCCGCACGATCGGGCTGGGCCGGGCCGACGACCGCTACTTCACGTTCTGCGCCGGCTTCGGGCTGGACGCGGCGGTCATCCGCCGGGTGGAACAGTCCCGCAAGAAGGGGCGCGTCTCCACGCCGGCGCTCTACTTCCGGTCCACCGCGAGCCAGTACTTCGTCGGCTCGGACCGCCGCCACCCGTCGATCACGCTGGAGCGTCCGGGTGAGGCGCCGGACACGGAGCTGGCCACGGCGATCATCCAGAACACCGCGCCGTGGACGTACCTGGGCGACCGGGAGATCAACCCGAACCCGGAAGCCTCGTTCGATCTCGGGCTCGACGTGCTCGCGCTGCGGCGGCTGCGGGTGGCCAGCACGGCCCGTACGGCGGCGCAGTTCTTCTCCCGGAAGCCGGACCCGCACGGCAAGCAGGTGCTGCGCCTGCACGACCTGGCGGAGTTCACCCTGCGCTCGGAGCGCCCACTGCCGTTCCAGATGGACGGGGACTACCTCGGCGAGCGGGAGAAAGTCCGATTCACCTCCGTGCCGGCGGCACTGAGAGTAATCTGCTAGGTCTCGGGTACTCCAGTCGGTTGACGCGGATCCCCCCGCCGCGCGGGCGCGGTGGCCGCCACGCCGAGGAAGGGTGCCGGAAATGTCAGCAACGTCACGCAGACCGTACTACATTGATTATCGACTGTGGCACGCCGGGTAACCAGGACCCTGGTAAACCCGGACAAATGGGTGGTGAGCCCGCTCACTGTTCGGAGTTTTTCCGAGCGGCACCCTTGACATCGCTGTAGTTCGTGAAAGTATTCACAAGCGAACTCGTGTTGCCGGGACATTGCCTGGATATGCTCGTTCGGTTGAGCTGTTCCAGCAGGTCCAGGCACCCCACAGCCTGCTCACGCTGCGCCGAATTGATGGATGCTGACCGTCACCCTTCGGCAATGCGGACGCAAATAGGAATAGCAACGAAGCGTTTACTGGCCACCCACTAAGAATGAGGAGTGTTGCCGCCATGGACTGGCGCCACGATTCGGTCTGCCGCGACGAGGACCCGGAGCTGTTCTTCCCCATCGG
Source organism: Micromonospora sp. HB375 (assembly GCF_017872985.1). Classification (NCBI taxonomy): domain Bacteria; kingdom Bacillati; phylum Actinomycetota; class Actinomycetes; order Micromonosporales; family Micromonosporaceae; genus Micromonospora; species Micromonospora sp. HB375. The sequence continues at coordinate 5,960,225 of NZ_JAGGJO010000001.1, forward strand.
GACGTCCGGCCCGGCCCTCCTTCAGGTGGAGCAGGCGAAGGCCGTCTGCCGGCGCTGCCCCGTGACCGACCAGTGCCTGCAGTGGGCGCTGGAGTCCGGTCAGGACGCCGGCGTCTGGGGCGGGATGAGCGAAGAGGAGCGCCGCGCGGTGAAGCGCCGCGGCGGTCTCCGGGTGCTGCGCGCTCACTCCGCCTGACCCGTACCACACGACAACGCCCCGGCCGGGATTCCGGCCGGGGCGTTGCGTTGTCCTCACCCGTCAGGCCGCGACCGTGTCCACGCGCCGCCGGACCAGATCCGCCAACTCCGGCAGGTCGTTCAGCGGCTCCGCCACCGCCACCGCGCCCGCCGACCGGGCCGCCGCGCGTACCCCGTCGTGGAACCGGCCCGGCGCCAGGAAGTAGGCCGCCACCGCGACCCGGCGGGCCCCCGCCGCGCGCAGTCGCGTCACCGCGCCGCCGACCTCCGGCGGCGCCGCCGACGCGTACGACACGCGGCACGGCACGCCCAGCCCGGCGCCGAACGCCGCCGCGACCCGGCCCACCGAGGCACGAGCGGCCGGATCCCGGGTACCGGCCGCCGCCAGCACCACCGCGTCCAGCCCGCCCGGCCCGTCGCCGGTCGCCTCCGCCAGGCGGCGGCGCAGCCCGTCCAGCAACCCGCCGTCCACGCCGGAGCCGGCCGGGCCCAGCACGTCGGTCACCCGTACCTCGATCTCGGCGCCGGCCGCCGCGACCGCCGCCGGGATGTCGACCTTCCGGTGGTACGCGGCGGTCAGCAGCAGCGGCACCAGAACCGCCCGGGAGTGGCCGGCGGCGGCAAGCCCGCGCAGCACCTCGGCCGGGCCGGGATCGGTGTGGTCCAGCCAGCTCGGCAGCACCGCACGACCGGGCCAGGTGGCCGCCACGGCCCGGGCCAGCGCCCGGGTCGCCTCCGCCGCCCGAGGGTCACGGCTCCCGTGCGCCACCAGCACCACGGGTGGCCCGGCCCTCAGGTGTGCAGGCCGCACTCGGTCTTCTCGAACATCGCCCAGCGACCGGACCGCGGGTCCTCCCCCGCCTTCGTCCGCCGGGTGCACGGCCAGCAGCCGATCGAGCCGTAGCCACGGGCGAACAGCTCGTTGACCGGGATGTCGTACCGGGCCACGTACGCGTCCACCTCCCGCTGCGTCCACGCCGCGATCGGGTTCACCTTGACCTTGCCGCGCCGCACGTCGAAGCCCACCACCGGCGTGTTCGCCCGGGTCGGCGACTCGTCCCGGCGCAGCCCGGCGGCCCACGCGTCGTACCCGGACAGCGCCCGCTCCAGCGGCTCGACCTTGCGCAGCTGGCAGCAGTCGTCCGGGGACCTGTTGAACAGCCGCGGACCGTACTGGCCGTCCTGCTGGCCCACGGTCATCCGAGGCCGGATCGAGCGCACCCGCACCGGCATCCGGCGGGCCACCTCGTCACGCACCCGCAGCGTCTCCGGGAAGTGCAGCCCGGTGTCCAGGAACACCACGTCGACGCCGGGCGCGACCCGGGAGACCAGGTGCGCCACCACCCCGTCGGCCATCGAGCTGGTCACGCAGAACCGCTCGCCGAACGTCTCGGCCGCCCACCGGGCGATCTCGATCGCCGGCGCGTCCGCCAGCTCCCGGCCGGCCTCCTCGGCCAGCGCGCGCAACTCCTCCGAGTCCCGGCGGGCCGGCCCGGCCTCGCCGATCAGGCCGAGGCCGGCGGCGGAGACGAGGCCGCTCACCGGGTCACCGCCCGGCTCAGCAGACCGGTGAACTTGACCGCGAAGACCCGCGCGCAGGCGTGGCACTCCCAGGCGCCGTGTCCGGCCTCGTGCGGTCGCAGGTCCTCCTCCCCGCAGTACGGGCAGTAGAGAGGCGCAGATCGGGCATCGCTCATCGGAGCTCCTCCTCGTCGGCTCTGATCACCCAGTTGGCGAACGTCTCACCCTCGGTCCGGCCGGCCAGGTAGCGGCGGGCGAGCCGTTCCACGTACTCCGGAAGCTCCTCGGCGGTGGTCTTCAGGCCGCGCAGCTTGCGGCCGAAACCGGCGGTCTGGCCCTGGGCCATGCCGAGGCCGCCGCCGAGGTGCACCTGGAAACCCTCGACCTGCCGGCCGTCCGGGCCGACCACGAGCTGGCCCTTGAGCCCGATGTCCGCGACCTGGGTGCGGGCGCAGGCGTTCGGGCAGCCGTTGAGGTGGATGGAGATGTCCGCGTCGAAGTCGCGCAGCCGCTCCTCCAGTCGCGCGACCAGTTCCTCGCCGCGCCGCTTGGTCTCGACGATGGCGAGCTTGCAGAACTCGATGCCGGTGCAGGCCATCGTGCCGCGCCGCCACGCCGACGGCCGGGCCTCCAGGCCGATCCCGCGCAGCGCCGTGACCAGCTCCTCGGTCCGCTCCGGCGCCACGTCCAGCACCAGCAGCTTCTGGTACGGGGTGAGCCGCACCCGGCCGCTGCCGTGCGCCTCGACCACGTCGGCGAGCTGCGCCAGCTGGGTGCCGGAGACCCGGCCCACCACCGGGGCCGCGCCGACGTAGTTCGCGCCGTCACGCTGGGCGTGCACACCGATGTGGTCGACCGGCTTCGCCGGCAGTTCCGCGGCCGGGCCGTCCAGCAGCGTGCGGCCCAGGTACTCCTTCTCCAGCACCTCCCGGAACCGCTCCACGCCCCAGTCGGCGACCAGGAACTTCAGCCGGGCCCGGTTACGCAGCCGGCGGTAGCCGTAGTCGCGGAAGATGCCGACCACACCGGCCCACACGTCCGGCACGTCGTTCAGCGGCACCCAGACGCCGAGCCGCTTGGCGAGCATCGGGTTGGTGGAGAGCCCGCCGCCCACCCACACGTCGAAGCCGGGACCGTGCTCCGGGTGCTCCACGCCGAGGAACGCGATGTCGTTCGCCTCGTACGGGGTGTCGACCAGCCAGGAGATCGAGGTCTTGAACTTGCGGGGCAGGTTGGAGTACGCCTTGTCGCCGACGTACCGGCGGACGATCTCGTCGATCGCCGGAGTCGGGTCGAGCACCTCGTCCCGGGCCACCCCGGCGACCGGGCTGCCCAGCACGATCCGGGGGCAGTCGCCGCACGCCTCGGTGGTCTGCAGGCCGACCGCCTCCAGCCGGCGCCAGATCTCCGGCATGTCCTCGACCCGGATCCAGTGGTACTGGATGTTCTGCCGGTCGGTGATGTCGGCGGTGTCCCGGGCGAACTCGCGGGAGATGTCCGCGATCACGCGGAGCTGGGCCAGGTTGAGCTGGCCGCCGTCCACCCGGACGCGGAGCATGAAGAACTCGTCCTCCAGCTCGTGCGGCTCCAGGACTGCGGTACGCCCGCCGTCGATGCCGGCCTTGCGCTGGGTGTAGAGGCCCCACCAGCGGAACCGGCCGCGCAGGTCCTGCGGGTCGATCGAGGCGAAACCGCGATGGGCGTAGATGTTCTCGATCCGGTCCCGCACGTTCAGCGGGTCGTCGTCCTTCTTGATCCGCTCGTTGGGGTTGAGCGGCTCTTTGTGCCCGAGCGCCCACTGGCCCTCGCCGCGTGGCCGGCGGGGCGCACGGGCGGCGGGCGCCGGGGAGTCGGGACGGGTCGGGGTGCTGCTGACCGCCATCGCGGCGTCCTCCATTGCTTGCTGCGGTGCCTGCGAGCGCGGACGCGGCGGCCGGCCCGGGAGTGGGCCGTGGACGGCGATGTCGATGACGGCCGGCGCGAGTGCGCGCCCGAGACGGAAGGGTCGGGCGTCGTCAGTGGGCCGGACAGATCGCGCTGCGCACGCGGCCGTAATCGACGTGGCGGCGAGCCACGAAGCGGCGGACGACAGCGGCGGTCATGTGCCTCATGCTGCCACACCACGCCCGGCCGGACCACAGCTCCGCACTGTGATCCCACATCACGGGCCCCAACCGGGATCGACTCCCATCCCTGCCCCCGCCGCCCCTCCCCGCCCTCTCCCGTTGATCAAGGAGCTGACGTCCCCCAACCCGCCACATCAGGCCGCAATCTCCTTGGTCGACACCGCCGGTTCCCGTCCACCCCCGCCACCGCACCGTTGATCATGAAGTTGGCGGGGGCAAAAGGGACGGTGAGTGCCGTCAACCTCATGATCGACGGGGCGGGGGCCGGGGTGGGGTGGGGTGGGGTGGGGTGGGCCGGGTGGGTGGGAAATGGGGGAGCTGGGGGGTGAGCGGGAGCGGGCGTGTGACGCTGCGGGGGTGAGGAGGTTCGGGCCCGCGTCTGTTCGCGCCCTTCCCGGCTGGGCGGTGTGGGTGACGCCGGGGCTGCTCACGCTCGTGGTGACGCTGGCCGGGATCGGGCACGCCCAGCCGTGGCGGGACGAGCTGGCCACCTGGAGCGCGGCCACCCGCCCGCTATCCGACCTGGCCCGGATGACCCGCACCATCGACGCCGCCACCGGGCCGTACTACCTGCTCATGCACGGCTGGACGGCGATTGCCGGCACGTCGCCGACGGCGCTGCGACTGCCCTCCGCGCTCGCCATGGCCGTGGCCGCCGCGCTCACCGCCCGCCTCGGCGCGGTGCTGGTCGGCCGTCGCGCCGGGCTGCTGGCCGGACTGCTGTTCGCGGTCCTGCCGGTCACCTCGAGGTACGGGCAGGAGGCCCGCCCGTACGCCCTAGCCACGCTGCTCGCCGTGCTGGCCACGCTGCTGCTGGTCGAGGCGCTGCGCCGGCCGACCTGGCGACGCTGGGCCGGGTACGCCGCTGCGGTCGCCGCGCTCGGCCTGCTCCACCTGGTCGCGCTCACCCTGCTCGCCGCGCACGCCGTGGTGGTGCTGCTGACCGCCGCACATGGCCCTGCGGGGGTCGTCGATCGGCCCGGCCAGTCCCGAGCCCAGATGCCCGACGCGAGCCGGCCACGCCGCAGACACCTGTGGCGTTCCACCCAGCCACGAGATCGAGCGCGAGTGGAACACCAAGGGTGTCACGACGCCCCGCAGACACCCACGGCGTTCCACCCAGCCACGAGATCGAACGCCGGTGGAACGCCACGGGTGTCACCGCATCCCGGGAGCAGGGAGCATGGCACGGACGCGCCGGAAGCGGAACCGCAGAACGTGACCGGCGAGGCTCGGGAGACGCTGGCCGGGTGGCTGCTGGCGCTGGTGCCGGCCGTCGTGCTCGTCACCCCACTGGCACTCGTCGCCCGGGGGCAGCGCGGTCGACAGCTCGACTGGGTCGACCCGGCGCGCCTGCCCGACCTGGCGGCGCTACCAGGTGCGCTGGCGCAGAGCGGCGTCGTCGGCGGTTTCGTGCTCGCGCTCGCGGCGCTCGGCGTGGCCCGGCTGGGTCGCCGGGCGCTGCTGCCGGCCGCCGCCGTGCTGCTGCCGGTGCTGCTGATGTTCGCCGCCGGAACGATGGTGCCGCTCTGGGTGACCCGCTACCTGGTCTTCACCGTGCCGTTCGCCTGCGTACTGGCCGGCGCCGCGCTGGCTGCCGCGCGGGTCACTCCCGCACCGGCCCGAACGCCGGCAACAGCAACGCCCGCTGAAGCAACGCCCGCTGAACCGGCGCCCGCTGAAGCAACGCCCGCTGGACCAGCGCGCACGGCGACACCCGCCGCAGCCGGCCGCACTGCCGCGCCCACGGAAGCAGAGCAAGGGCCGACGTCGCCGCGCGGACGGGTCGCGGCGGGAATCGCGGTGGTGGTCCTGGCCGGGCTGCTCGGGTTGCCCGATCAGGCGGCGCTGCGCCGCACCCACGAGTGGCCGCGCAGCGCACCCGTCGACTACGCGGGCGCGGCCGGGATCATCCGCGCCGGGCAGCGGCCGGGCGACGCGATCGTCTACTCGCCCCGGGACGGCTGGCTGTTCCCGGATCTCGGCATGGCGTACCACCTGGGGTCGAGGCTGCCACGCGACGTGCTGGTGGTCCGCGACCAGCGTCAGGACGCGAGCCTCTGGGCCGTGGAGTGCGACGACCCGGCGCGGTGCCTGGCCGGGGTGGACCGGGTGTGGCTGGTGGTCACCGGCCGACGCGCGGACCCGTTGGCGGCGGTGCCGGGTGCGAAGGGCGACGCGCTGCGCGCGGGCTACACGGTGCGGCAGGTGTGGCCGCGTCCGGGGATCACAGTGGCCCTGCTCGTCCGGTGAGGCGGTCGGTGGTGCCGCGGGCCAGCGGTACGACGATGGCCGCCTCGGTGCCGCCGTCGGCGCCGTTACGCAGCTCGATGGTGCCGCGCAGCTCGCCGGTGACCAGCGCCCGGACGATCTGCAGGCCCAGGTTGCCGCCGCGCTCGGCGTCGAACTGCTCGGGCAGCCCCCGGCCGTTGTCGGTCACCGTGACGTGCAGTTGCTTGCGCGCCCGGTGCGCGGAGACCACAACCTCGGGCCGGGGCGCGGAAACCCCCGCCTCCGGCCGGGGCACGTCCACAGGAGGAGCGGCCGCCTCCTCCTCGGCCGACGGGAAACCGTGCTCGACGGCGTTGAGCAGCAGCTCGTTGAGCACCATCACCAGCGAGGTGGCGATCTCGGCGGGCAGGACGCCGAACGTGCCGCGGCGGCGCATGCCGACGCTCACCTCGGTGGCGGCGACCTCGGTGGCGGCGCTGGCCACCCGGTCCACGATGCCGTCGAACTCGACCGCCTCGTCGCTGGACATGGAGAGCGTCTCGTGCACCAGCGCGATCGAGGCGACCCGGCGTACCGATTCCTCCAGCGCGACCCGGGCCTCGGGCATGGAGACCCGCCGGGCCTGCAGGCGCAGCAGCGCGGCGACGGTCTGGAGGTTGTTCTTCACCCGGTGGTGGATCTCCCGGATGGTGGCGTCCTTGGTGATCAGGGCGCGGTCGCGGCGGCGTACCTCGGTGATGTCGCGGACCAGCACCAGCGCGCCGATCGGCACTCCGGCGGGCATCAGCGGCAGCGCCCGGGTGAGCATGGTCGCGCCGCGGGCGTCGATCTCCCGCCGGGGCGGCGCCTCGCCGCGCAGCGCGGCGAGCACGGCGTTGCCCGCGTCGGTGCCTTCGAGGGGGTCGCCGGCGAGCCGGCGGTGCAGCTTGGCCAGGTCCTCGCCGACCAGGTGGGAGGCGTAGCCGAGGCGGCGGTACGCGGACTGGGCGTTCGGGCTGGCGTAGGTGACCTTGCCGTTGGCGTCGAGCCGCACCAGGCCGTCGCCGACCCGGGGGGCCGACGTGGTCTCGCCGGGGTGCCGGGGCGGCGGGAACGTGCCGTCGGCGATCATCTGGGCCAGGTCGTCGGCGGTGGTGAGGTAGTTCAGTTCCAGCTGGCTCGGGGTGCGCGCGGTGGACAGGTTGGTGTCCCGGCCCACCACGGCGATCACCTCGCCGGCTTCACCGTCGCCGGTGCGCAGCCGGACCGGGATCGCCTCGTGGCGGGCCGGGACGTCGCCGTACCAGACCGGGTCGCCCTCGCGCCAGATCCGTCCCTGCCGGTAGGCCACCTCCAGGTGGGCCACCTCGGCCCCGCCGACGATCCGCCCGACCTGGTCGTCCAGGTAGGCGGTCGGGGCGGTGGTGGGACGGACCTGGGCCACGCAGAGGAACGTGCCGTCGCCGTCCACCGGCACCCAGAGCAGCAGGTCGGCGAAGGACAGGTCGGACAGCAGCTGCCAGTCGCCGGCGATCCGGTGCAGGTGGTCGATGTCGGCCGGGCGGAGCGCGGTGTGCTCCTCGGCGAGGTCACGGAGGGTGGACACGCCACACAGCGTGCCACGCCGGGCCTCACATCGTCGCCGTGACCTTCTTCAAGCCGCGCGGCGCGTCCGGGTCCTCGCCCCGGGCCAGCGCCAGGGCCAGGGCGAGCCGTTGCAGCGGCAGGATGTCGAGCAGCGGCGCGTACCGCTCGTCGACCTCGGGCACCGCCATCCGGGTCTCGCCGACCTCGGCGGAGCCGACCACCACCACGTCGGCGCGGCGCTCGCCGAGGCGGGGCAGCACCTCGCGCATCGACGTGCCGCCGGGGCCGGAGCCGACGACGGCGAGCACCGGTACGTCCGGGTCGGTCATGGCGAGCGGGCCGTGCAGCAGGTCGGCGCCGGAGAAGGCGAGCGCCGGCAGGTACGAGGTCTCCATCAGCTTCAGCGCCGCCTCGCGCGCGGTCGGGTACGCGTACCCCCGGCCGGTGGTGACGAGCTGGGCGGCGAACCGGTAGCGCGGCGCGAGCCGGGCCGGGGTGTCGTCGGCGAGCGTCTGCGCGGCCAGCTCGGGCAGCCGGCTCAGCGCGGCGCGCTCCTCGGCGGGCAGCACGCCGTCGCCGGCGCGTACCCCCTCGATCAGCATGAGCAGCGCGAGCAGTTCGGCGGTGTAGGTCTTGGTGGCGGCGACCGCCCGCTCGTGGCCGGCGGCGATGTCCACGCTCAGCTCGGCGGTCTCGACCAGCGGCGAGCCGGGGTTGTTGGTGACGGCCAGGGTGAGCGCGCCGGAGGCGCGGGCAACCCGCAGCACTTCGGCGAGGTCGGGCGAGCCGCCGCTCTGGCTGACGCCGACGACGAGCGCGTCGGAGAGGTCGGGCCGGGCGCCGAAGACGGTGATCGCGCTGGGCGAGGCCAGTCCGGCGGGCAGTCCGAGGCGGATCTCGGTCAGGTAGGCCGCGTAGAGCGCGGCGTGGTCGGAGGTGCCCCGCGCGGTGAACACCACGTGCCGGGGGCGCCGCTGCGCGACGACGGCCGCGACCTCGGCGATCGCCGCGGCGTGCTCGGCGGAGAGCAGACGCTCGTAACCGGCCGGCTGCTCGTCGATGTCGGCGGCCATACCGGCCCCTGCTCGCGTCACTCCAGACCTCCTTCTGCGCGTTTCTCGCGCGTTCGATGCTCAGTCTTGCACGTTTCAGCAGCCTCAATCAACGCAACGAGCAGGAGTGCGCAGTGGATCACTAATTGACGGAAGATCCCCTAGGCTTGCCCGGCTGACCGACCCCGACCGGCGGAAGGACGACGTGCCCGAGGACGACGCCGCGCTCTCGGCGGAGGAGGAACTCGCGCTGGCCCGGCTGGCGCTGGGCGAGGGCGACCTGCGGCACGCCGCCGACCACATCGCCGCCGCGCTGGTCCGCTCCCCCACGCTGCCCGAGGCGCACGAAGCGCTCGCCCGGCTGGACGCGGCCAGCGGCGGCGACCTGGACCTCTTCCCGCTCGGCCAGCAGGCGTTCGTCGGCGCCGTGGTGGCCCGCGCGCACCTGCTCGCCGCCGCCGGCCGGCCCGCCGAAGGGCTCGACCTGCTGGCCGCCGCCACCGGCTACGCGCCCGCCGCGCCGTGGGCCGCCGTACCCTGGGTGACCGCCACCGACCTGCCGGAACGCCTCGACCCCGAACGCACCGCCCGGATCCTCATGCAGGTCTGCGCGGCGGCGCCCGACCCCGCGCCGCGCCGGCTGCGCGAGCCGCTGGCGCCGTACCTCACGCTGGCCCGCAACGCGATCACCGTGCATCCGGCCCACCCGCTGCTGCTGGGCGCGGCGTCCGCGCTGGCCCGGCGCCTCGGCGAGGTCACCCTCGCCGTCACCTGGGCCACCCGGGGGGTACGCGCACAGCCCACCAAACTCGGCGAGGTGTGGCTCGGGTACGCGTACCGCAGCGCCGGCCGCACCGGCGAGGCGCTGGCGGCGCTGGAACGGGCTGTCGCGCGCGACCCCGACGACCTCGCCGTCTACGCGGACATCGCCGGCACGCTCGCCGACAACGGCCGGCTCGACGCGGCGCTGGGCTGGATCGACCGGGCGCTGGCGAAGGACCCCACCTTCGACTGCGCCGTGCACACCGCGCACCGGCTGCGCTACCTGCGCGACGGCGACGTGGACCACCTGGTGGCGCTCGCCGATTTCGTCCGGGAACATCCGGACGACACGCACGAGCACGGCGACCTCGCCGAATGCTGCCGGGGGCGGCCCTGGCTGGGTCAGGTCACACCGGCAGACGACGATTTCCCGTCCCCCGACGGGCCCGCCCCCTCGGCAGCCGCGGTACGCCGCCTCCAGCACCTGGCGCACCCGGCGTGGGCGCACCCCCCGGCCGCGTACGACGCCGCCGTCGGGCTGGCCACACTGGACCTCGCCGACCTGCTCGCGCTGCTGGCGCACCCGCCGGAGGCACCCGCCACCGCGCTGGGCCGCGTGCTCGGCGGGCAGGACCCGGCACTGTGGAGACGCTGCGCGCAGGTCTGGGCCTGCCTCGGCCTGCTGCACCACCGCACCGACGAGCCGTGGGAGTCGTCGACCCGGCGGCGGGTGCTGCACGAACTGGCCACCGTTCCCGGCCCGGCCGCCGAGGCGGCGCTGTTCGCCCTGGTCACCGCCGCCTGGGTGGACCCGGCCACCCGCGCCGACGTGGCCGCCGTGGTGGCCGGGCGGCTCACCGAGGTGGCATCCGGCGCCGCCCGGCGTACCCCGGTGGCGGTGTCGCTCGCCTATCTGGCGCGGGCGACCCCGGCCCTCGACCCGGCCGCCCGCGCCACCGCCGACTCGCTCATCGCCGGCGCCGGCGGAGGCCCGCTGCGCCGCCTCTGGCGACGCCTCACCGCCCTGTTCCGCAGAGGCTGAGCGCCGGGACCGTTCCGGGGCCCCATTTCCGGCCGGCTCCCCGGCCCCCACCACCCAGCCGAGCGCCGCCACTTCGCCGAGGTGGCGCGATCAACTGCCCTCCGACCCCACCACTCCCCCGATGTGGCGGGCAGCGGGCGGAAGGCACCGGGTGCCTCGCTGGAGTGGAGACGCGGCGGCCCCGCGTACCCCCGGGGTGGGGGCGCGGGGCCGCGGCGGGTGAGTCAGGCGACGGGGGCCTTGCCGAGCGCGGCCTCGGCCTCGTCCTCCGGCGTGGGGCCGGCCGGCCGCACGTCGTTCGTCGCGCGCAGCGGCACCTCCTTGATGAACCAGGCGAGCACCGGCACGGCCACGGTGAAGAGGACCGCCCAGAAGAAGACGTGCGAGATGGCGTCGGCGAGGCCGCCGAGCACCGCCTCGCGCATCGGGCCGGTGAGCTTCTTGAGGGCTTCCAGGTTCATCGCGCCGCCCTCGCCGCCACCCGAGCCCGCGAACGCGGGGCCGGCCGCCGAGTCGGCGAGACGGTTGGCGAAGATCGCGCCGAAGAGGGAGACGCCGAACGAGCCGCCGATGGACCGGAAGAACGTGGCGGCGCCGCTGGCGGCGCCGAGGTCCTTCTGCTCGACGCTGTTCTGCGCGATCAGCATCGAGGTCTGCATCAGGAAGCCCATGCCGACGCCGAGCACGACCATGTAGAGCGAGGACTGCGCCTTGCTGGTGTCCACGTCGAGCAGGCTGAGCAGGCCCATCCCGGCGGCCATCACGACGCCGCCGACGATCGGGAAGGCCCGGTAGCGGCCGGTCTTGGTGATCGTCCGGCCGACCACGAGCGAGACCACGAGCATGCCGAACATGAGCGGGAGCAGCAGCAGGCCGCTGTTGGTGGCCGAGGCGCCCTGGACGGTCTGCTGGTAGAGCGGCAGGAAGTTCATCGCGCCGAACATGGCGAAGCCGAGCAGGAACCCGATCACCGAGATCAGCGCGAAGTTGCGGTTGGCGAACAGGCTCAGCGGCAGGATCGGCTCGGGCGCGCGCCGCTCGACGAGAGCGAACACGCCGAGCGCGGCCACCGCCAGCACGGCGAGGCCGAGGATCTGCGGCGAGGCCCAGTCGTACTGGTTGCCGCCCCAGGTGGTGACCAGCACGATCGCGGTGATGCCCACGGACAGCAGCGCCGCGCCCAGCCAGTCGATCTTGTGCTCGGTACGGTACTTCGGCAGGTGCATGGTGGTGGCCAGGACCAGCAGCGCCACGCCGCCCAGCGGCAGGTTGACGTAGAACGCCCAGCGCCAGGAGAGGTTGTCGGTGATGAAGCCGCCGACCAGCGGCCCCGCGACCATGGCGATGGCCATGATGCCGGCGATCATGCCCTGGTAGCGGCCCCGCTCGCGGGGCGGCACCAGGTCACCGATGATCGCCATGACGCCGACCATCAGGCCACCGGCGCCGAGGCCCTGCACGGCGCGGAACGCGATCAGCTCGATCATGCCGCTGTCGGCGCCGCCGAAGACGCCGGAGCCGGACATGCCGCACAGCGCCGAGCCGACCAGGAACACGACGACGGCGGTGAGGAAGACGGCCTTGCGTCCGTAGAGGTCGCCGAGTTTGCCCCAGATCGGCGTGGAGACAGTAGTGCCCAGCACATACGCGGTGACCACCCAGGTGAAGTGGTCGGCGCCCCCGAACTCGAAGACGATCCGCGGCAGCGCGGTGCTGACGATCATGTTGTCGAGCATCGCGAGCATCATCGCGATCATCAGGCCGAACAGGACGACGCGGATGTTCGGTCTCGCGACGACCGGGGCTTGTTGACTCATCGGTAGGCTCCCCCGCAGATCATGTGATCAACTTACTTGCCGCCCGGCTAGTTGACTTACTAGCCGGACGGTAAGCTGATGAAGGTCGGACGTCAAGCGGATTGGAAGGAAGTCGGCTGGTGAGGGAGACCACAGGAGGCACACGGCAGCGCATCCAGGCCGTCGCCTTGGAACTCTTCACCGAGCAGGGCTACGAGAAGACGTCACTGCGGGAGATCGCCGAGCGGCTCGGCGTCACGAAGGCGGCGCTTTACTACCACTTCAAGAGCAAGGACGAGATCGTCACCAGCTTCGTCGACGACCGGCTGCGCCGGATGGACGAGCTGATCGCCTGGGCCGCCGACCAGCCACCCACCCTGGCGACCCGGCGCGCCCTGCTCGGGCGGTACGCCGACAGCATGTTCGCCGGCGACCTGCCCCAGGTGATGCGCTTCTTCGAGCAGAACCAGACGGTGCTCAAGAGCCTGGTCGCCGGCCAGCAGATGCGGGACCGGATGATGCGGCTGGCCCACGAGCTGTGCCGGGGTGACGACTCGCCGGCCGCCCAGCTGCGCGCCACGCTGACGCTGTTCGCGGTGCACACCAGCTGGTTCGCGGTCCGCGCGCCCGGCATCACCGACGACGAGCGGAAGCGGATCGCGCTCGAGGTGGCCGACGAGCTGCTCGCCAAGATCGGCGAGACCGGCCAGGGCTGAGCCGGTTCAGCCCGCCGCGGTCAGGTCCAGCCGCAGACCGAGCAGGTCGATGCCGGGCAGCGGCGACCAGTCCTTCTCCGGCAGCCGGACGAACCCGAGCCGCTCGTAGAGGCGGTGCGCGTTCGCCGCCATCCCGGCGCGTACGCAGATCACCACCGCCGTGCAGCCCAGCTCCGTCGCGCGCGTCACGCACGCGGCCGCGAGCGCGGCGCCGGCGCCCCGGCCCTGCGCGGCCGGATCCACCGCGAGCATCCGGAACTCCGCCTCGCCCGGGCCGGCGAGTTCGGCGTACGGGGTGCCGGGCAGCACGAACGTCACCGCGCCGAGCACCTGGCCGGTGGTGTCGTCGACGGCCACCAGCACCTCGCCGGTCTGGGCGCGGGTGGCCACGTCGGCGAGCACCGGCGCGTACCCGCTCTCGTCCTTGAGCTGGCCGTCCGCCTCGTACGCGGCCACAGTCAGCCGCGCCACGGCCGGGAAGTCCGCCGGCTCGGCGCGGCGCACCAGCAGGGCGGTCAACCGATCTCCGCGATCAGGTCGCCGTCCTGCACCACGTCTCCCTCGTTGACGGCGAGGCGCTGCACCACGCCGTCGGACTCGGCGACCACCGGGATCTCCATCTTCATCGACTCCAGGATGACGAGCGTGTCGCCCTCGGACACGGTGTCGCCGGCCGACACCACGACCTTCCAGACGTTCGCCACCATCTCGGCGCGGATCTCCTCGGCCATCTTCCGGCCCTCCCTCTCCCCGACGACTCCCCGACAGTCCTGCGAACGGTATCCAATCATGACGCCGGTCACGCCGGGCCGCGCACCACCGGGCACGCGATGCGCCCCACCGCGCTCCGGCGGGCTGCGTCGGCACTAGCATCGTGCGGGTCGGCCACCGGCGAGCCGGGGAGCCACACCGCGACCTCCGCCGCGGCCAGCCGCGGACGGAACCGTGACCAGCACAAGGAGGCAGAGCATGGCGAAGAAGGCCCGCAAGAAGAAGGCCCGGAAGAAGAGCAGCGCCAACCACGGCAAGCGCCCCAACTCCTGATCATCGGGAGCAGCGCGGCACCTGCCGGAAACGCGTGACGGCCCGGGTCCGATCATTCGGACCCGGGCCGTTCCGTCGCTTGTTCAGTCGGCCAGTTCGCGGGACTCGGTGGTCTCGAAGACCACCAGCTCGGTCAGCCGCAGACGCAGCCGCTCACGCAGCTTCTCCGGCGCCGAGTCGTTGCCGCAGCACCGGGCCACGAGCGCCTTGACCTCCTGCTCGATGCCGTACTCGCGCAGGCACGGCCCGCACTCGTCCAGGTGGTGCCGGATCAGCAGCCGGCGCTCCTCGCCGCACTCCAGGTCGAGGTAGAGGTAGACCTCGGCGAGCACCTCGCGGCAGTCCGTCTCGTGCGGTTGTCCACAGCTCACGGTCACACCTCCCGGCTGGCGGCGGCGGTCGAACCCTTCTTCGACGAGGCGGCGCTGAAACCGCGCTCCGCCGCGTACTGCTCGAGCAGCTTCCGCAGATTACGTCGGCCACGGTGCAGACGGGACATCACGGTGCCGATCGGCGTGCCCATGATGTCGGCGACCTCCTTGTAGGAGAAGCCCTCGACGTCGGTCAGGTAGACGGCCAGGCGGAACTCCTCCGGCAACTGCTGGAGGGCCTCCTTGACGTCGCTGTCCGGGAGCCGGTCGAGCGCCTCCGTCTCGGCCGAGCGCAGGCCGCTGGAGGTGTGCGACTCGGCCTCGGCGAGCTGCCAGTCGGTGATCTCCTCGGTCGGCGCCTGAATGGGCTGCCGCTGCCGCTTACGGTAGGTGTTGATGTAGGTGTTGGTCAGGATCCGGTAGAGCCAGGCCTTCAGGTTCGTGCCCTGCTCGAACTGGTGGAAGGCGGCGTACGCCTTCAGGTACGTCTCCTGAACCAGGTCCTCCGCGTCGGCCGGGTTGCGGGTCATCCGCAGACCGGCGGCGTAGAGCTGGTCGACGAAGGGCATAGCGTCCCGCTCGAAGCGGGCCCTGCGCTCGTCCGTCTTCTCGGTGGTCAACCGCACATCCCCTCGCGTCGGATGCTTTCCCGCTGAGGATACGCGTACCCACTTTCCGGCAGATTCACTTCCGGAGTCTGTGCCGGTGCTCACGACCGACGCCGCGGGCCACTCCGGCGCGTCGAGCAGCCGCCTGAGCTGCCGCTCGTCCCGTTCGTCCCGTTCCCGGCTCCGTGTCTGTATCGGCACCGGTCACCCCCCTCGCGCTGGCACTGTCGTCGTCCACAGGGAGGTAACGCGAGGTACGGGGTGCGGCATTCCACCGGTCCCACCCGATCCTGGCCCCGGCGGCGGCCGCGACCGCCGCTGGGACCAGGAAGGGCCTGGGAGGGTGGCCCCGGCGCACCCGAACCGGGCGGCCGGCACCAACCGGTGCAACGACCCGCCGCGGGCGACGGTCACGGCGCGCGCCGTCGCTCAGGACAACCATCCGTGTACGCGCAGCCAGTCCCGGACCACGGCGGCCGTGCCGGCCGGGTCGCCCCGCAGGTCGTGCCGCTGTCCCGGCCGGACCACCACCTCGATCCCCGGGCCGGGTTCGGGCACGCCGAACGGGTCCCGGTCGCCGTTGACCACGAGCGTGGGCAGCCCGGTGAGCAGTTCCGCGGCCCGGGAGCGTTCCGGCCGGCCCGGCGGGTGCAGCGGGAACGCCAGCGCGACGACTCCGGCCGCCCCGACGGCGGCGGCGGTGCGGCAGGCCACCCGGGCGCCGCTGGACCGGCCGCCGACCACCCAGACGCGCACCTGCGGGGCGCGCCGGCGAAGCTCGGCCAGCACCGCCGTCCACGCCTCGTCGAGGTGCCCGGCGGGAGCGGGCGCGCGCCGCCCGGCGACCCGGTACGGCTGGGTCACCAGGGCCACCCCGGCCCCGGCGTCGCGCACCGCGTCCCGGACCGCCGTGAGGTCCGGCGCGTCCACGTCGCCGCCTGCCCCGTGGCCCAGCACCAGCACTGTCGCGCCGTCTGCGGGCGGGTGGAAGCGGAACCGGGCCCGTCCTCGGGGTGTGTCGAACTCGTCGTCGTGCCGCACCGGCCCATTCTGCGCGTGCCGGTCGGCCGGCAGCGCCGGGACGGGCCGAACCGGTCGTCCCCCGTGACCTGCGAACAGGCCACGGGCGACGAGGGATCAGCTCAGCGGCACCAGGGTGAGCAGGCGGTCACGCACCGGCGGGCCGGCGTCGTCGATCGCGTCCGGGTCGGGCTGGACCTCGCTGCGCCAGGCCACGAGCATGGCTCGGCGCTCGCGCGGCGTGGTGCCGCCCCAGACGCCGTGGCAGTCGCCCACCTCCAGCGCCCAGGCCAGGCAGGAGCCCTGGACGTCGCACGTGCGGCAGAGCGCCACCGCCGCGTCGGCCGGCTCGTTCGGCGCCGGGAAGAACGTCTCCGGATCGACGTTCTGACAGGTGCCTCTGGTGCGCCACGCCTCGTCCTGGCGTCGTTCGTGCAGAGCCCGCAGCAGTCGTGGGTCGCGCCGTGCCGCGGCGACCTCGTGCGGGCGGGGCATGCGTGCCCGTGTCAATACACCCACCTCCCCCGTGGGACCGGCAGAGATCTTTCAGCAAGATCGATGGGTGTCGTCGCCCCGTGCGAACCAACGCCCATCACCGGCGCTGTGTTCTATCGCATTCGCATACGTAAGGACAAGAGTCTTCAATGAAACTGACTGAACGTCCGGGCGACTTTTCCGGCGCAACCCCGGCAAACGGGGCGCGTCGATGTGGCGGAGCGTGATCAGAACAGGGTCGGCCCGGAGACCGCCTCCACGCCCTCCGGAGACACCCGCGCGATCAGCTCGGGACCGTCGTTGCGGACGTCGCCGACCGCCCGGGAGACCGGGCGGATCTCCAGCCCGGCGAGCAGGCCGGCGTCGGGCGGCGCGAGCAACCCGGCCGGGTCGTCGGCGGGGCCGAGCCAATCCGCCCAGCGATCCGGCGCCAGCAGCAGCGGCATCCGGTCGTGCACCTCGGCCAGCTCGCCGACCGCAGCGGTGGTGAGCACGCTGAACGTGAGCCGGGCCACCCCGGCCGACTCCCACACCGACCAGATGCCGGCGAAGGCGAGCACCGAGCCGTCCCGGGGCGTCATGAAGTAGGGCTGCCGCCCGCCACCGGCGAGCCGGACCCACTCGTACCACCCGTCGGCCGGCACCAGGCACCGGCGCCGGGCGAACGACGGCGCGTACGCCCGGCTGGTCGCGACCGTCTCGGCCCGCGCGTTGATCATGCGGGCGGCGCCGGCGGCGCTGCGGGACCACCCCGGCAACAGCCCCCAGCGGCCCAGGGAGAGCAGCCGGTGCCCCTCCGGAGCGAGCCGGACCAGCGGCACCGGATCGGTCGGGGCGACGTTGAAGTCCGGCGCCACCCCGCCGGTCTCGTCAGCCGAGGAGAACAGCGCGCTCAGGTCACCGGCGCTCCGGGTCGTGGCGTACCTCCCGCACATGGCGCCCACGCTAGCCCCATCCGGACGTTTCGGCTGTCCCGCCCAACGGGAGCAGCGGCCACGGACGGTTCCACCGGGCCGGGAACTTGGCAGAATGTGACCGTGGGGAATCCGATCGCTACCCGTCAGCCGCAACCGTGGACCGCGCCGACCGCCAGCGACCCGGTCGCCGCGACACTGCGCCTGCCCGGCTCCAAGTCGATGACCGCCCGGGCCCTGGTGCTCGGCGCGCTGGCCAGCGGGCCGTCGACACTGGCCCGGCCGCTGCGCGCCCGGGACACCGAGCTGATGGCCGGCGGCCTGCGCGAGCTGGGCGCGCACATGTCCATCTCCGACGACGACCGCTGGCTGGTCCGCCCGCATCCGCTCGCCGGGCCGGCGCACGTCGACGTCGGCCTGGCCGGCACGGTGATGCGCTTCCTGCCGCCGGTGGCGGGGCTGGCCGCCGGCCGGGTCACGTTCGACGGCGACCCGCACGCCCGCACCCGCCCGCTCGGCCCGCTGATCGGCGCGCTGCGGGCGCTCGGCGTCCGCATCGACACCCCGCCGACGGGCAGCCTGCCGCTCGTCGTGCTCGGCGCCGGGCAGGTGACCGGCGGCGACGTGGTCATCGACGCCTCCGCGTCCAGCCAGCTCGTCTCCGGGCTGCTGCTGGCCGCGCCCCGGTTCGACCGGGGCGTGGTGGTCCGGCACCAGGGTCCCCCGGTCCCGTCCGCGCCGCACCTGCGGATGACGGTGCAGATGCTGCGCGCCGCCGGCGCCGCGGTGGACGACACCACGCCGGACGTCTGGGCCGTCGAGCCGGGCCCGCTGTCCGGGCGGGGCTGGGAGATCGAACCCGACCTCTCCGGGGCCGCGCCGTTCTTCGCCGCCGCGCTGGTCACCGGCGGCGAGGTGACGTTGCAGGACTGGCCGCGCAGCAGCCTCCAGCCGGTCGAGCGGCTGCGGGAGCTGCTGCACCGGATGGGCGGCGAGGTGACGCTCGGCACCGACGGCCTGACCGTGCGGGGCACCGGCACGGTACGCGGGCTGGACGCCGACCTCTCCGACGTCGGCGAGCTGACCCCGGTGCTGACCGCGCTCACGCTGCTGGCCGACGGCCCGTCCCGGCTCACCGGCATCGGCCACATCCGGGGCCACGAGACCGACCGGGTCACCGCACTCGCCAAGGAGTTCACCGCGCTCGGCGCGGACATCACCGAGACCCCCGACGGGCTGGACATCCGGCCCCGCCCGCTGCGCGGCGGGACGTTCCGCACGTACGCCGACCACCGGATGGCGCACGCGGCCGCGGTGGCCGGGCTGGCCGTCCCCGGCATCGAGGTCGACGACGTGGCGTGCACCTCCAAGACCATGCCGGAGTTCCCGGCACTATGGTCGGGGATGGTGACCGGCAAGAACTGACAGCGGGGGGACGTCCTGGCGACGAAGCGGCGCGAGTACGACGAGGACGACGTCCGGGTCCGACCGGGCCGGTCGTCGCGGCCGCGTACGCGCACCCGCCCCCGGCACGCCGACGCCGTCGACGGGTTCGTCATCGCCGTCGACCGGGGCCGCTACACCTGCGTGCTGCCCGGGGCCGGGCCGGATGCCCCGCTCGTCACCGCCATGCGCGCCCGCGAGCTGGGACGCAAGTCGGTGGTGGTGGGTGACCGGGTGGGTCTGGTCGGGGACACCTCCGGCGCGCCGGGCGCGCTGGCCCGGATCGTGCGCATCGCCGAACGGACCTCGGTGCTGCGGCGTACCGCGGACGACGACGAGACCACCGCCGAGGGGCGGCTGGAACGGGTGGTGGTGGCGAACGCCGACCAGTTGGTGATCGTCAGCGCGCTCGCCGACCCGCCGCCGCGTACCGGGTTCATCGACCGCTGCCTGGTGGCCGCGTACGACGCCGACATCGAGCCGCTGCTCTGCCTCACCAAGGCCGACCTGGGCGGCCCGGAGGCGGTGCTCGGCTACTACACCGAGCTGGAGCTGCCGTACGTGCTGATCCGCCCGGACTCCGACCTGGCCGCGCTGCGGGCGCTGCTCGCCGGCCGGGTGTCGGTGATGGTGGGCCACTCCGGCGTGGGCAAGTCGACGCTCGTCAACCGCCTGGTCCCGGACGCCGCACGCGCGGTGGGCACGGTCAGCGCGATCGGCCGGGGCCGGCACACCTCGACCAGCGCGGTGGCGTTGCGGCTGCCCGCCGAGCCCGGCGCCGACGGCGACACCGGCTGGATCGTCGACACCCCGGGGGTACGCAGCTTCGGGCTGGCCCACGTGTCCGCCGAGAGCCTGCTGCACGGCTTCCCGGACCTCGTCGAGGCGACGGTGGACTGCCCGGCCAACTGCCCGCACACCGCCGACGAGGCGGACTGCGCGCTGGACGCCTGGGTGGCCGCCGGGAAGGCGGACGCGCGCCGGCTCGCCTCGTACCGCCGGTTGCTGGCCTCCCGCAGCGGCGAGGGCGACCCGCGCGAGCCGGAGCGCAACCCCGGCGATCCGCTCGCCGGGTCCTGACCGGCGTCGCCGGCCGGGCCCACGGCGCCGGGCCTCGCCGGTACGCTGACCCACCATGATCGATCCCCGGCCGACCCCACGGCCTCTGCCCGCCGAGCGGGTGCTGGAGCTGGCCGCGCCGATGCTCGCCGAGGTGGGTGGCGAGTGGCGGATGACCGACGGGCCGATGCTGCGGTCGGGATCGCTGGGCGTCCGGGTCCTTCCGCCGGACAGCGACGACTACCGCCACCTGGACCTGGAGCTCCTGCTGAACGCGGACCGGCCGGACGTGCCGACGATCGTCGACTGCACGCTCGGCCTGGCGGCCGACCCGGTCGAGGCGGCCCGTCAGGCGATCGGGGCGTGGATCGAGACCTGCCTGGTGACGGTCCTGGAGATGATCGAGCAGCGAGGGCGGCTGGCGAGCCACTTCAGGTCGGGCGACAAGGGCGGGTTCGCCGGCTGGCATGCGATCGTCGGCGGCGTGACCGGATGGTCCGCCGACGGATCGCAGCACAAGCAGGAGTGGTTCGCCGAGGCGATGCCGTGGTCGACCCTGGCGCCGGTGATCGCGGCCGGGCTGGACCGTCCACATCTCAACGGCGTTCGCATGCTGGTCGGCCAGGGTGGTGACGTCACCGAGTGCGAGGTGCGGATCAACGGCCGGCGGCACGAGCCGTCCGCCGCCGCGCTCGCCGCTCTGGACTGGCCGCGCACCGACCGTTTCGGCCTGGCACGCACCTTCGTCCTCCTGGTCGGCCCCGACTGAGGCGGTGACAGCGCTCGGGTGACGCCCCGACGACCGACGGTCGTGGTCACGCCACTAGCGTGTCCGTCATGACCGGGTACGCCGACGATCTCGCCCTCGCCCACCTGCTCGCCGACGCCGCGGACGCGGTCTCCTCGGCCCGGTTCCGCGCGCTGGACCTGCGCGTCGAGTCGAAGCCGGACCTGACCCCGGTCTCCGACGCGGACACCGCCGTGGAGCGGGAGATCCGCGCGCTGCTGGCCACCCACCGTCCCGGCGACGGCCTGCTCGGCGAGGAGTACGGCGAGCAGCCGCCGGCCGGGCCGGACGGGCGGCGCTGGGTGATCGACCCGATCGACGGCACGAAGAATTTCGTCCGGGGCGTACCGGTCTGGGCCACCCTGATCGCGCTGCTGGAGCACGACCGGCCGGTGCTCGGCCTGGTCTCCGCCCCGGCGCTGGGCCGCCGCTGGTGGGGCGCGCTCGGCGCGGGCGCGTTCGCCGGCGCCGGACCGGCGGACGGCACGCCGATCCGGGTCTCCGGCGTCACCGCGCTCGGCGACGCGAGCATCTGCTACTCGTCGCTGACCGGGTGGGAGCAGGCCGGCCGGCTGGACGCGATCCTCCAGCTCATGCGGGACACCTGGCGCAGCCGCGCGTACGGCGACTTCTACGGTTACATGCTGCTGGCCGAGGGCGCGCTGGACGTGATGGTGGAGCCGGAGCTGTCGCTGTGGGACATCGCCGCGCTGGTGCCGATCGTCACCGAGGCGGGTGGCGTGATCACGGATCTGGCCGGCCGGCCGGCCCCGGCGGGCGCGGACTCCGCCGACATCAGCGCCGTGGCCAGCAACGGCGCGCTGCACGACGACATCCTGGCCCGGCTCGGCCGTCCAGCCGAGCGCTGAACCGGGAAGAGCCTCTATCCTCGCCAGGTGGTTTCCTCCGGTTGGTGCTTCCTGGCAGCGATGATCGTCGCGTACGGCTTCGCCAACCTTCTCCAGTCGGTCGCCGCGGCGCGGACAACCGTGCACCACACGTTCGACCCGGGGCTGCTGCTGCGCCTGGCCGGGCACCGGACGTACCTGATCGGCCTGACCTGCCAGGTGGTCGGCTTCGTGCTGGCGTTCCTGGCCCGCCGCGACCTGCCGCTGTTCCTGGTGCAGGCGAGCGTGGCGGCCGGGCTCGGGGTGACCGCCGTGCTCGGCGTGCTGGTGCTCAAGTGGCGGTTGCCGGCCGCCGAGGTGGTGCTGCTGGTGCTGCTGTTCGCCGGCATCACCGCGCTGGTGCTGTCGGCCCAGCCGGCGCCGTCGCGGCAGCTCGGCACCGCCGGGCTGGTCGGCCTGGCGGTGGCGGTGTTCGCGATCGCCGGGTCCGGGTTCTTCGCCGCCCGGCTGCACGGCGCGCTCGGGTCGGTGGTGCTCGGCTCGCTGGCCGGGATGGCGTTCTCCGCCGCCGCGGTGGCGGCGCGCCCGCTCGCCTCGGCCGGATCGGTGGAGGCGTTCGTCCGCGACCCGCTGCTCTACCTGCTGATCGTCCACTCGGTCATCGGCCAGCTGCTGCTCGGCCTGGCCATGCAGCGCGGGTCGACCACGGCGGCGGTGGCCGCGATGGACGCCGCCGGGGCGGTGCCCGCGGCGATCGTCGGCCTGCTGCTGCTCAACGACAAGATCTGGCCCGGCCGGGAGTGGCTGGCCGGTCTGGGCTTCCTGGTCACGCTTGCGGCGGTGGTCGGCCTGACCCGGTACGCCGAACCGCAGCACCACCACGCCAGCGCCCGCCAGAAGGCGATAGTGGGCGCCGGGATGGTGCCGGTTCAGGCCGCCTCGACCGGTCCCCGTTCCGAGACGGCCACCTCGACCGGCGGCGTCACCTCGACCGGCGTCGGCTCGATCGGCGTGGCCGGGCGGCGACGCCCGATCACCCGCTCGTAGAGACGTTCCAGCGCGGCGGCGGTACGTTCCCACGTGTAGCTGCACCGGACCCGGTCCACCGCGGCGTGCCCGTACGCGAACCGCCCGGCGTTGTCCGACAGCAGCCGGCGCAGCGTGACCCCGAGCGTGCGTACGTCACCGGGCGGCACCAGCTTGCCGGTCACCTCGTCCACCACCGCGTCGGCGATGCCGCCCATGGCGTAACCGACCACCGGCACGCCGCAGGCCATCGCCTCCAGCGACACCCGCCCGGCCGACGCGTAGTGCGGCGTGCAGGCCACCACGTCGGCGGAGCGGTACCAGGTCGCCATCTGGTCGTGCGGCACCGCGCCGACCAGCTTCACCTGCTCCGCCACCCCGGCCCGCTCGGCCAGCTCCCGCAGCCGGCGCGCCTCGGCGTGCCCGTCCAGCCGCTCGGCCGGCGGGCCGCCGGCGATCACCAGCTCCGCGTCGCCGACCAGCCGCATCGCCCGGATCAGGTCGTCCTGCCCGTGTCCGGGGGCGAGCCCGCCGACGGAGAGGATCCGGGCCCGCTGGTCGCGGGGCGCCGCCTCGCCGTCCGGATGGAACTGGCCGGTGTCCACCCCGGTCGGCACCATCGCCACCGACGTGCGCTGCAGGCCCATCCGGGTCAGCTCGTCCACCTCGTCGTTGCACTGGGCCACCGCCACGTCCACCGCCCGGGTCAGCGCCCGTTCCAGCGGGATGCGCTCGCCCGGGCCGCCGTACCGGGGCCCGAGGTGCCGCAGCTGCTCGACGCCGAGCGAGTGGAACGTCTGCACCACCGGGATGTCCGTGGCGCGTACCGCATGGGCGGCGGCCAGCCCGCCGATCCAGTAGTGGCCGTGCACCACGTCGGGGGTCCAGTCACCGGCCCACTGCCCGGCCAGCCAGCGGCCGTACTCGGCGACGAAGGGCACCAGCTCGGCGGTGGAGAGCACGTCGGGCGGGCCGACCGGCACACGTTCCACCCGGTAGCCGTCGAGTTCGGTCAGGGCGGGCTGGGCGGCGGCGGCACGGCGCTCGTACACGCGGACGTCGTGGCCCCGGGCGGCGAGCTCCGCCGCCACGCGCGCAATGTGCTCCTGCGTCCCGACGGTGGGACCGTCGGTGGACGAGCCGGCGTGCGCGCATACAAGGCCGACGCGCATGGTGCACCTCCATGCGTTTCTCGCGTAGCGGGGTCTCCGGTCAGAGCGTCCCATTAACCCAGGTCCGGCGCGCCCAAACCTGGCAGATCGGGGTCACCGGGCCACCGCTGTCCCGCGAGCGGGACGGCCGACCGAACCCGATCACCGTCGAAATCGGTCGGCATGACCGGGCGGTCCGGGGGTACCGCCGGAGAATGCCGCTAACCCGCAGCCTCTCCGACGCCACGGTCGTCATCACCGGCGCCTCCAGCGGGATCGGCGCGGCGACCGCGTACGCGCTGGCCCAGCGGGGCGCCGACGTGGTGCTCGCCGCCCGGACCGGGTCGGCGCTGCGCCGGGTGGCGGCGAGCTGCCGGGAACTGGGCGGACGGGCCCTGGTGGTGCCCACCGACGTGACCGACCCGGAGGCGGTGGAGCAGCTCGCGGCGCGGGCGGTGGCCGAGTTCGGCCGGATCGACGCCTGGGTCAACAACGCGGCGGTCGGCACCGTGGGACTGTTCGACGAGATCCCGGTGGCCGAGTTCCGCCGGGTGGTGGACGTGAACCTGCTGGGGGCCGTGTACGGGACACGCGCGGCGCTGCCCTGGCTGACCGCCGCCGGTGGCGGGGTGCTGGTCAACAACGCCTCGGTGCTGGCCGAGGTGGCGATGCCGTACCAGTCGGCGTACAACGCCACGAAGCACGCGATCCGCGGCCTGGCCGACACGGTCCGGCAGGAGCTGCGGGTGACCGGGCGGGGCAACATCTCGATCTGCACGGTGCTGCCGGCCACCATCGACACGCCGTTCTTCCGGCACGCGGCCAACCACACCGGCCGGGAACTGACCCCGCCACCGCCGGTGTACCCGCCGGAGATGGTCGCCGAGACGATCGTGAAACTGCTGCGCCGGCCCCGGCGGGAGGCGTACGCGGGCGGCGCGGCCCGGCTGATCGGGCTCCAGTGGCGGCTCGCCCCGGCGCTGGCCGAGCGGGTGATGGGCTGGTACACCGCGCGCACCCAGTTCGGGCCCGGCGTACGCGCCGACTCCACCGGCGCCGTCTTCACCCCCGGCGCGGCGGCGGAGCGGACCGACGGCTGGTCCGGGCGGCGGGGTCAGTTGCTGCGGCTCACCGCGGCCGTCGGTCTGGCGGCCGGCACCGCTGTCGGCACGGCGGCGGCGATCAGCCGCCGGTCCCGGACGGGCCGGCCGTGAGTCCCGCCGACCGGACCGGTGCGCGGGCGGCGGCCGAGGTGCACAATGGGGCGATCATGCCGACGGATGCGCGTTGCCTGGTGGAGACCGACGATTCCTCCGCGAGAGTCCGGCTGACCGGCGTGCTCGACCGGGCCGAGGTGGAGGCCGTGCGGGACGCGCTGCTGGCCCGGCTGTGGCAGCGCCCCGGCCTGCTGCTCGTGGACCTGTCCGGGGTGCGTATCGCCGACCCGCTGGCCCGCGACGCGCTGGACGAGGTCTGCCGGGCGGTGTCCGACTGGCCGGCCAGCGAGATGCTGCTCGACCCGGACGCCACGCCGCCGGACCCGCCGCCGGACCCGCTCGGCGTCGAACTGCCCCCGGTGGTCGAGGCCGCGCGCGAGGCACGGTCGCTGGTCTCCGCCGGGTGCCTCCGGTGGGGCCTGCCGGAGCTGGTCGAACCGGCCTGCATCGCGGTCACCGAGATGGTCAACAACGTGGTGGCGCACGCGCTGACCCCGATGACGCTCCGGCTGGCGCCGCGCGGCAACGCGCTGCACGTGGCCGTCCGCGACCACTCGGCCGGGCAGCCCGCGTACGCGGGTCCGGCGGCGGCGGACGCGCTGGGCGGGCGCGGGCTGCTGCTCATCGACACGGTGGCCCGGCGCTGGGGCAGCACTCCGCTGCCCGACGGCAAGGTGGTGTGGTGCGTGCTGTACGTCGAGGACGAGGCGGCGGTCCGCAACTGAGGCGCCCTTTCGCCCTGTTGCTCCCGATCCACCCGGCCGGTTGCGGTTAGGGCGGGGAGCGCAGTGGGTAGTTCCCGAGCATGCGCGACGACGAGTACCCCACCCCCGTGTCCGATCCCGAGGCGGCGGGCCTGCCCGACACCGCCGACGACGACTCCACCGCCAACGACGACGTGCTGACCGGGCGCGAGGCGGACGGCCCCGAGCCGGCCCAGCTCCCCGGCGACCGCACGCCGGTCGCGGTGGACGAGTTCGGCACCACGGCGGAGGAGCAGCTCGACGGCGAGTCGCTGGACTACAAGCTCCAGCGCGAGCAGTACGAGCGTCCCGCCGACGACCCGCTGGCCGGCCCGGTCGACCCGGACATCGCCGCCGAGGCGGACAGCGAGGAGGCCGCCGCGCAGGCCCAGCTCGACGCCGACGTGATCGACCCGGGCCCGGTATCCGACCCGGACTCCCCCGTCTCCGTGTACGACCACGGTCAGCTCGGCACCGTCGCCGACCACCAGGTGGGCCGGCTGGTCGAGCCGGACGAGGGCGCGCACACCGACCAGGAGACCGACAACGTCGCCTACGACGCGGGCGCGGCCGGTGGCGGGGCCAGCGCGGAGGAGCTGGCGGTGCACGAGACCCGCCCGCCGGACGCCCGCTAGCTAGCCGTCCAGGCCCCGCTCGATGGCGTACCGGGTCAGCTCGACCCGGTTGTGCAACTGGAGCTTGCCCAGGGTGTTCTGCACGTGGTTCTGCACGGTCCGGTGGGACAGGCCCAGCCGGTCGGCGATCTGCTTGTAGGACAGCCCCTTGGCGACCAGGCGCAGCACCTCGGTCTCCCGCTCGGTGAGCCGGGGTGCGTCGTCGTCCGGGGCGGGCGGCGCCGCGGCCAGCCGCCGGTACTCCCCCAGCACCAGGCCGGCCAGGCCCGGCGTGAACACCGGCTCGCCGGCCGCCGTACGGCGCACCGCGTCCAGGAACTCCGCCGGGGCGGCCGACTTGACCAGGTAGCCGGTGGCGCCGGCCTTGACCGCGTCCAGCACGCCCTGCGGCTCGCCGCTGGCCGAGAGCATCAGCACCCGCACCTCGGGCAACGCCGCGCGCAGCCCCCGGATCACCTCGACGCCGGAGATGTCCGGCAGCTGGAGGTCGAGCACGACCAGGTCGGGGCGGGCCGCCGCGGCCACCCGTACCGCCTGCCGCCCCTCGCCGCTGGTCGCCACCACCTGGTGACCCGCCTCGGTGAGGTCGCGGGCCACGCCCTCGCGCCACATCGGGTGGTCGTCGACCACCATCACCCGGATGCTCACCCGCGGCTCCTCGGCACGATCAGCTCGATCTCGGTGCCGGCGCCCGGCGCGGACGCGATCCGCACCTCGCCGCCCAGGTCGGCCACCCGGCCCCGGATGGACTGCGCCACCCCGAGCCGCCCCTGCGCGGCGGCCTCCGCCAGCCGCCCGTCCGGGATGCCCGGCCCCTCGTCGCGTACCGAGACGGTCACCGTCTCCTCCTCGTCCTCGATCAGCACCCAGGCCCGGCCACCGGCGTGCCGGGCCACGTTGTCCAGCGCCGCGCCGACCGCCGCGCCCAGCTCACCGGCGGTCCGCGCGGGCAGCGGCACCGGGGTGGCGGGCGCGGACACCACGACGGTGGCCGAGGCGTACCTGTCGATCAGGTCGCGCAGGTCCTGCTCGGCCCCGGCCGGGTCCGGCGGCGCGCCCGCCCGGCCGATGAGCGCCCGCAGCGCGGCCTCCTGCTCGCCGGCCAGCCGGGCCAGCTCGGCCGCCTCGCCGTCCAGGTCCGCGCCGCGCCGCCGGACCAGCGCGAGCACCTGGAGCACGGAGTCGTGGATGTCGCGGGCCAGCCGCTCCCGTTCCCGGGTCGCCGCCTCCAGTTCCACCGCCCGCTGCAACCGCTCCTCCGCCTGCACCGCCAGCCGCGCCACGTGCCCGACCACCACACCGGCGAGCAACATCAGGATCGCCCCGGTCAGCGCGGACGGGCTGATCCGGTCCCGGGTGGCGAGGTCGGCGCCGCCGAGCACCAGCGCGGCCACCGCGCCGCGCCGCCGCCCGCCGGAGACCGCCCAGGCGAGCACCGGCCCGGCCAGCCAGGCGGCGGTCAGCATCGGCACGCCGGCGGCGAGCGCCGCGCGCCCGACCACCCAGGGCGTGACCAGGATGATCGCCAGCACCACGCCGAGGTCGGCCAGCAGCAGCGGCCAGCGCCGCCCGGCCGGGCGGCCGTAGCCGGCCGCCGTCACGCCGCTCCAGGCCAGCATCGCCAGCAGGACGCCGCCCGCGGCGACCGGGTGCGCGTAGCGGTCCGCGTCGCGCAGCACGACCAGCCCGACGTACGCGAGCGCGGCGAACCGGAACACCGCGATGGAGCGCCAGAACGGGCCCTCGAGGCCGGAGGACGACGGCATGTGCGTCACCCTGTCACAGCCGGTCGAGGGGACCCCGGCCGGTGCGGCCTGAGAAACCCTGACGTACGGTTGAAATGCCGCGAAAGTCGTCGAGAGCCATCGTCGGGACGGGGTCATGACAGACGCAGAACTCCCCGCACCGCGTACGGTTGTGCCCATCGAACCTTCCCTCCTTCTCGCCACGGCCTTCGGTCAGGCGCAGGTGACCGAGCTGCGGCACTCGGTGACCTCCTGCGCGCAGGACTCCGGCCTGTCCGGTCAACGGCTGGACGACTTCGTGCTGGCGGTCAACGAGCTGATCACCAACGCGGTGCGGCACGGCGGCGGGCAGGGCTGGTTGCGACTCTGGCAGCGCGACGGCGAGCTGGTCTGCCAGGTCGCCGACCACGGGCCCGGGATCAGCGAGCGGCGGCTGCGCGACCGTGACCGGCCGGCGCCGGACACCGCCGGCGGCTGGGGCCTCTGGCTGGCCCGGGAGCTGAGCGACACGATGGAGGTGGAGACCGGCGACGCCGGCACCGTCGTCCGGATCACCGCCGCGCTCGCCACCGTCAGGCGAACAGGGCGCTGACCGACTCCCCGTTGTGGATCCGCCGCATCGCCTCGGCCAGAGCCGGCGCCACCGACAGCACCTCCAGCTTCGGCACCCGCTTCTCCGCCGGGATCGGCACGGTGTTGGTGCAGACGATCTCCAGTACGCCCTCCTGCCCGCTGAGCCGCTCCAGCGCCCCGCTGGAGAACAGGCCGTGCGTACAGGCCAGCCGGATCGAACGGACCCGCCGCTCGCGCAGGTGCGAGATCAGCTCGATCACGGTGCTGCCCTTGGCGATCTCGTCGTCCAGCACGATCACGTCCCGGTCCGTCACGTCGCCGATGATCGTGCTGATCTGCACCCGGTCGTCGCTGAAGCGCTGCTTCGCGCCGGCCGCCACCGGCGTACCCAGCATCCGGGCGAACGCGGCGGCCTCCTTGGCGTTGCCCAGGTCCGGCGAGACCACCACCGCGTTGCCCAGGTCGTGCCCCTTGAAGTGGGCGGCCAGCTCCCGCAGCGCGTGCAGGTGGTCCACCGGGACGCTGAAGAAGCCGTGCACCTGCGGCGAGTGCAGCGTCATGGCCAGCACCCGGTGCGCGCCGGCGGAGGTGAGCAGGTCGGCGACGAGTCGGCCGCCGATGGAGATGCGCGGCGCGTCCTTCTTGTCCGACCGGGCGTACGCGTAGTGCGGCAGCACCACTGTGATCCGGGCGGCCGACGCGCCCCGGGCCGCGTCGATCATGAGCAGCAGCTCGACCAGGTGCTCCTGCACCGGCGGCACCAGCGGCTGGATGAGGAAGACGTCGCGCTCCCGGCAGTTCGCCTGCAACTGCACCTCCAGGCAGTCGTTGGCGAACCGGGACACCCGCACCGGATGCAACGGGACGTGGAGGTGGGCGCAGATCTCGGCGGCGAGGACCGGATGGGCCGACCCGCTGAACACGGCAATGTCACGCACGTCTGATGATCGTACGGGCCGCCGGGAGGAGACGGTGGACACTCGCGGCGGGTACGGTGCTGCCGTGACCGCAGAGTTCGTCGCCGCCATCGACCAGGGCACCACGTCGTCGCGCTGCATCGTCTTCGACCGGGCCGGCGAGATCGTCGCCGTGGCCCAGCGCGAGCACCGGCAGATCTTCCCCCGGCCGGGCTGGGTGGAGCACGACGCCGAGGAGATCTGGACGAACGTCGAGCACGTGGTCCGCGAGGCGCTGGCCAGCGCCGACATCGGCACCGAGTCGCTGGCCGCGGTGGGCATCACGAACCAGCGGGAGACCACTGTGGTGTGGGACCGGGAGACCGGCCGCCCGGTGGCGAACGCGATCGTCTGGCAGGACACCCGCACCGGCCCGCTGCTGCGGGAGCTGACCGAGACGTACGACCAGGAGCGGCTGCGGGCCCGCACCGGCCTGACCCCGGCCACCTACTTCGCCGGGCCGAAGCTGCGCTGGCTGCTCGACCACGTCGACGGGCTGCGCGAGCGGGCCGAGCGCGGCGAGGTGCTGTTCGGCACCATGGACAGCTGGCTGATCTGGAAGCTGACCGGCCGGCACGTCACCGACGTGACGAACGCCAGCCGCACCATGCTGATGGACCTGGAGACGCTCGACTGGGACCCGGAGCTGCTCGACGCGCTGCGCGTCCCGGCCGCCGTGCTGCCCGAGATCCGCAGCTCGGCCGAGGTGTACGGCACCGCGCAGGGGGTGCTGGCCGGGGTGCCGGTGGCGAGCGCGCTCGGCGACCAGCAGGCCGCGTTGTTCGGGCAGACCTGCTTCCAGCCCGGCGAGGCCAAGTGCACCTACGGCACCGGCAGCTTCCTGCTGCTCAACACCGGGGCCAGCCCGGTGCCGTCGCGGCACGGCCTGCTCACCACCGTGGCGTACCGGATCGAGGGCCAGCCCGCTGTGTACGCGCTGGAGGGCGCCATCGCGGTCACCGGCTCGCTGGTGCAGTGGCTGCGCGACAATCTCGGCCTGATCTCCTCCGCCCCGCAGGTCGAGGAGCTGGCCCGCACCGTCGACGACAACGGCGGCTGCTACGTGGTGCCGGCCTTCTCCGGCCTGTTCGCCCCGCACTGGCGCAGCGACGCCCGGGGCGTGATCGCCGGGCTGACCGGCTACATCACCAAGGGGCATCTGGCCCGCGCGGTGCTGGAGGCGTCCGCGTTCCAGACCCGCGAGGTGGTCGACGCGATGAACGCCGACTCCGACGTGGCTCTGCGCCGGCTGCGGGTCGACGGCGGGATGACCGGCAACGAGCTGCTCATGCAGTTCCTCGCCGATGTGCTGGCCGTGCCGGTCGTACGGTCCCGGATCACCGAGACGACGTGTCTCGGCGCCGCGTACGCCGCCGGCCTGGCCGTCGGGTTCTGGCCGGACCTGGCCACGCTGCGCGAGAAGTGGCGTTCGGACGCGCAGTGGGAGTCGACGATGGACCCGGCGCACCGGGAGCGTGAGCTGCGCCAGTGGCACAAGGCGGTCGAGCGCACGCTCGACTGGGCCGAGTGAGCGTCAGTCCCAGCGGTTGCCGGTGAGTTTCTCGTACACCTCGACGTAGCGGGCCCGGGTCGCCTCGATCACCTCGGCCGGCACCTCGGGCGCGGGCGGCTGCTTGTCCCAGCCGCTGGACGTGGCCCAGTCCCGCACGTACTGCTTGTCGTAGGAGAACTGGGCGCGGCCCGGCTGGTACGACTCGGCCGGCCAGAACCGGGACGAGTCGGAGGTGAGCACCTCGTCGCCGAGAACCAGCGTGCCGTCCGCCGCCCAGCCCAGCTCCAGCTTCGTGTCCGCGATCAGGATGCCCCGCTCGGCGGCGATCTCCGCGCCGCGCCGGTAGACGTCGATGGTGATCTGCCGCAGCCGCTCCGCGACCTCCGGGCCGACCTTGTCGACCACCTGCTCGTACGTGATCGGCTCGTCGTGCTCGCCCTTCGGCGCCTTCGTCGACGGCGTGAAGATCGGCTCGGGCAGGATCGACGCCTCGACCAGGCCGCGCGGCAGCGGCACCCCGGAGACCGAGCCGGTGCGCTGGTACTCGGCGAAGCCGCCGCCGGTCAGGTAGCCCCGGGCCACGCACTCGACCGGCACCATGTCCAGCCGGCGGCAGCGGATCGCCCGGCCGGCGAACTCCGCCGGCACGTCCGTCGCCGAGATCACGTGGTTCGGCACCAGGTCGGACAGCTGCTCGAACCACCACAGCGACAGCGCGGTGAGCAGGCGGCCCTTGTCCGGGATCGGGGTCGGCAGCACCACGTCGTAGATGGAGACGCGGTCGGTGGCGACCAGGATCAGGTCCTCGCCGTCGGCGTAGACGTCCCGGACCTTGCCCGAATGCAGAAGTTCCACGGCGCTAGTACACCATGACCGGCGGGGGCCGCCCGGCGCGCCCACCGGAGGTCCCGCCCGGCGTTGACACCCCGCCGTAGGGGCCGGTGAAATGATCCGTCCACCGACGTTCGGAGAGAGATCCGTGCCCGCTGCGCAGTCCGTACCCCGTCCCGGCCTGGACCGGCGACGGCTTCTCGGCGCGCTCGCCGGGCTGCCGCTGCTCGGCGGCGGGCTGCCGGCACTGGCCGGGTGCAGCCCGGAGGAGGCTGCCGTCGACGACGGCCCGGTCGAGCTGTCGGTGTTCTGGTGGGGCGGCGACCGGCGGGCGGCGGCCACCGAGCAGGCGCTGCGCCTGTACTCGCAGCAGAACCCCCGGGTCAGCTTCCGGGTCACCTGGCAGGGGTTGAGCGGCTACTACGACCGGCTGGCCACCCAGGCCACCGGCGGCAACCCGCCGGACCTGTTCCAGATCGACGACACGCTGCTCGCCGAGTACGCCGGCCGGGACATCCTGCTCGACCTCAGCCCGTACGCCGCCGACGGGCGGATCGACCTGCGCGAGGTGCCGGCGCAGCTGGCCCGCTACGGCCAGGTGGACGAGCGGACCGTGGGCGTGGCGGCCGCGCAGACCAGCGCGGCGCTGGTGTTCAACCGCGCGCTGCTGCGCCGGCTGGGCCAGCCCGAGCCGCGCACCGGGATGTCCTGGAAGGAATACGTCGCCTGGGCCGCCCGCGTGACCCGCGCCTCCGGCAACCGGGTGGCCGGCACCATGGACGCCTCCGGCGACTACCGGGCGCTCTGGCTGTGGCTGCGCGGCCAGGGCAGCGAGATGTACCGGGGGCGGCAGCTCGGTTTCAGCTCGGCCGAGCTGCTCGACTGGTTCGAGTTCTGGGAGGTGGCCCGCTTCGGCCGGGCCACCCCGAGCGCCGCGCTGGTCGAGCAGGCGGACAGCGGCGAGCTGGCCCGCCAGCTCGTGGTCACCGGGCACACCGCGGCCTCGTTCGCCTGGTCGCACCAGTTGCCGGAGCTGCAACGCCTGACCGACGACGAGCTGGCGGCGGTGGCCTTTCCGGGCACGCCCGCCGCCCAGTGGCCCCGGGCGTCGATGTACTGGGCCGGCTTCCAGGGCACCCGCCACCCGGAGGTGGTGGCGAACGTGATCGACTTCCTGACCACGAACGTGGCGGCCGGCCGGCTCCTCGGCGTGGAGCGCGGCCTCAACGCCAGCAAGCAGGTGCGCTCGTTCGTCGCCGGCGAGCTGACCGACCGGTCCGAGAAGCGCATGGCCGCGCTCGGCGCCGAACTGGACGGGCTGGCCGGTCCGTCACCCGCGCCGCCGCCCAAGGGACACGCCAAGGTCCGCACCCTGCTGATCGACGCGGCCGAGAGCATCCGCGGCAAGCGCTCCGGCGCCCGCACCGCCACCTCGCGCTTCATGGCCCAAGCCAACGCCGCCCTGGCGAGCTGACCCGCCCGCCGCGCCCGACCGACCGCCCTGCCCGGTGATCATGAGGTTGGCGGCGACAAATCGGACGCGGCGCACCGCCAACTTCATGATCAGCCGGGGCGGGCGGGCCCGGGGGTCAGCGCGGGGGGCGGTTGCGGCGTCCGCGTGTGAGCAGCAGCACCAGCAGGACGATGCCGCCGACCACCACGAGGCAGCAGAGCAGGCCGAGGAAGCCGAACCCGCCGCGGCCGCGCCGGCGCGCCGCCTCCACCACGATCTCGCCGGTGCCCGACGACGCCCAGGCCGCGACCGGCACGAACACCGAGAGCACGACCGTACCGAGGACCGCGCCCAGGCGGCCCCACCACTTGTTCCATGCAGACATGCCCCCCATCCTCGCCGAGACCCGCAACCGGGGCACGGCGGATGAGGGCGGATGTCGCCGGACACGGCGAAGGGCCCCGGAAAGAATTCCGGGGCCCTTCGTCACGAGTAGCGGGGACAGGATTTGAACCTGCGACCTCTGGGTTATGAGCCCAGCGAGCTACCGAGCTGCTCCACCCCGCGTCGGCTCGTAAAGCTTATCGCACTCCGATCCCGGAGATCAGCCGGGTCCCCGATCCTGCCGCCGGCCCGCGCGGACCGGCGGCAGGCGGAAACGGCGAAGGGCCCCGGAGAGAACTCCGGGGCCCTTCGTCACGAGTAGCGGGGACAGGATTTGAACCTGCGACCTCTGGGTTATGAGCCCAGCGAGCTACCGAGCTGCTCCACCCCGCGTCGGCTCGACAACCGTAGCGCACCGACCCGGGGAGGCGCAAAACGGGTACTCACTCCAGCCACCGCCGGACCGCCTCGACCGCCCGGCGGCTGTCCGCGTCGAACTGGGCGCGCTCGGTCGAGGTGCTCTCCCAGCCCTGCTCCCACAGCAGCGACACCACGTCACCGACGCGGACCGCCCGGATCAGGTGCACCTCGTCGCCGCCGCTCGGATCGCCGTTCGCGTCCCGGTACGGCGTCCGCGTCTCGAACAGCACCGACTCGTCGCCGTACCCGCTGTCGGGCAGCAGACGCTGCCGCACCGTCACCGGCGGCGTACCCCGGGCGGGCTGCTCGGGGCAGGCCCGCACCGCCGCGCGCAGCTCGGCCAGCGCGGCGCCGGCGCCGCCGGACCGGTAGATCGTGATGCTGTGCCGGTAGTTGCCCGACGGCACCTCGTCGGCCGAGGCCCCGGCCCGCCGGTACGGCAGCGACCGGGCCCGCCGCGCCACCACCCGCTCGTCGCCGGGGCTCGCGCCGCAGAGCACCGGCAGCACCGGCCCCGGGCCGAAGTAGTTGCCGGTACCGGCGTCGTTCGCGGCGGGCAGCACGAAGAACGCCCGGTCCGGGATCGTGGTCGGGGTCGCCGCGGCCGGAGGCGTGGTGGTCACGGCCGGGCTCCGCGAGCCGGGGGTACGGCCGACGGACGGCGACGGCGGGGGCGGCGACGACGGCACGACCGAAGGCGCGACGGACGACGGCCGCGGGGTGGGCGTACCCGCGGGCGGTGGAGCCGGGTCGGGGCCCGGCCCGGCGGCGAGCACCAGCTGGCTGCCGGCCACCGTGCCCGCGACCAGCCCGGCGGCGGCCAGGACGGTCAGCGCGGCCCGGCGGCGGGCCCAGCGGTCGGCGCTGCGGCGCAGCCGGTCCGGCGCCGGCAGCACCCGCTCGTCCGTGTCGGCGGCGAGGGACCGGTAGTAGCGGTGCAGTTCAGGCGACATCGTTGACCTCCAGCTCCTCGGCGGCGACGCCGGGCAACAGCTCGGCCAGCCGGGCCCGTCCCCGGGACAGCCAGGACTTCACAGTGCCGGCGGGAACCCCGGCCTCCCGGGCGATCTCCTCCACCGGCAGGTCGAACAGGTAGTGCAGGGCGAGCGCCTGCCGGTGCCGGGGCGGAAGCTGCCGCAGCGCCCCGACCAGCAGCACGGTGTCCTCGCCCGGCGGCCCGACGTCGGGCGGCGGCCCGGTGCGGCTGGCCGCGAGGCGCCACCCGCGCAGCCGCCGGAACCGGTCGGCCGCCAGCCGGCTGATCACCAGCCGCAGCCACGCCTCCGGAGCGGGATGGGCGGCGAGCTTCGCCCACTGCCGCCAGGCCCGCGCGTACGCCTCCTGCACGAGGTCCTGGGCCTCGGCCGGGTCGCCGGCCACCGCGTATCCGTACCGGATGGCCCGCCCCGACGTGCTGCGGTAGAAGTCGTCGAAGCTGTTCGCGTCCCGCATGTGCCCTCCCGCCCCCACACGTCCACCTGCACTGTTGACGGCGCAGTGCGGTCCGGGGTTGCGGGCGGGGAGTCCGGAAGACGACACGAGCCCGGGGTCCGGGTGACCGTTGCGGTCCCGGACCACGGGCTCGTGGTGTCGGCTCGGCGTCAGCCGCTCGGCGTGGGCGCGGGCGACGTGGGCGCCGGCGGTGAGGCGCTGCCCGACGGCGCCGGGTTGCCCGAGCCGCCGGCCGCGGACTGTGCCTGCTGGAACGCGCTCATCGCCTCGTCCAGCGCCTTCAGCGCGCGCCCGTACCGCTCGAAGTCGCCGGACGCCTGCGCGGCCTTGACCTCGCTGATCGCGGTCTGCACCCGGGCCGCCGCCTGGGCCAGTTCGCCGGTCGCCGGCGGGGTGTTGTTGTCACCCCCGGTCGGCGTCGGCGTCGGCGTCGGCGTCTCGTTGTCGTCGGTGCTCGGCGGCGGGTTGTTGTTCGGCGCCCGCTTGCCCTGTTCGACGAGCTGCTTGATGCCGTCGTTGAGGTTGTTGGCGAGCACCACGTACGAGCCGCCGTCACCGTAGGAGAGCAGCACCTTCTGCAGCAGCGGGTACGCGTCCTGGTTGCTGCTCTTCACGTAGACCGGCTCGACGTAGAGCATGCCGTCGGCGAACGGCAGCGAGAGCAGGTTGCCGTACTGCACCTGGGCCTGGTTCGAGGAGAGCAGGTTGAGCTGCTGCCGGATGTCGCCGTTGTTCGTCATCTGCTGGTGCACCTGCGTCGGCCCGGAGATCCGGGTCTGGTCCGGCAGCTCCAGCACCTCCAGCTGTGGCTTGCCGTCGACGTACGAGCCGGAGACCAGCGCGGCGAGGTTCTGCCGCCCGTTCGGAGTGACCGCGGAGGTCAGCTGGAAGCGTGGCCCCTCCTGCCCGGGGAACTGGGTGAAGAGGTAGTACGGCGGCTGCTTCTGCCCGCTGTCCGGCGCGTCCGGCACGTTCGGCACCTGCCAGAAGTCCTGGCCGGAGTAGAAGTCGCCGGGGTCGGTGACGTGGAACTTGGTGAGCAGGTTGCGCTGCACCTTGAACATGTCCGCCGGGTAGCGGAAGTGCTCGGCCAGCTCGGCCGGGATGTCGCCCTTGGGCAGCACCAGGTCACCGCCGAACGCCTTGTTCCACGCCTTGAGGACCGGGTCGGTGTCGTCGTACGAGTAGAGCTTGACCGTGCCGTCGTAGGCGTCGACAGTCGCCTTCACCGAGTTGCGGATGTAGTTGACGTTCTCCCGGGCGAGCTGGAACGTGCCCCGGCCGGTCAGCTCGTCGGCGGTCTCCGCCTGGAGGTTGACCCGCTCGGCGTACGGGTAGGTCGCCGCCGTGGTGTAGCCGTCGATGATCCACAGGACCCGGCCGTTCACGACCGCCGGGTACGGGTCGCCGTCGAGCGTGAGGAACGGGGCGACCTTCTCCACCCGGTCACGCGGGTTGCGCACGTAGAGCAGCTTCGAGTTCTCGTTGACCGCCTCGGAGAGCAGGAAGTTCGGCTCCTGCTCCTTGATCGAGTAGAGCAGGCGGCGCGGGAACGAACCGATCTTGACGCCACCCTCGCCGCTGTAGGTGTAGTACTGCTCGCCACCGGTGGAGGTGGGCCGGTCGAACTCGACGTTGCGGTCGCCGTTCTGGCCGACGATCGCGTAGTCCCCGGGCTCCATCCGCTCGCCGTAGTAGATCCGCGGCTGCTGGGCCGGGATCTCCTCGGCCGGCGAGGAACACGCCTCCTGCGCCTTCTCACCCAGGAAGCCGGAGACGAAGTACGGCTGACCGCCGCAGACCACCTGGTTCGCCGGGGCGGCCACCAGGCCGTACCCGTGGGTGTAGACGGTGTGGCGGTTGATCCAGTTGCTCTGCTGGTCGGTCAGCTCGCCGTAGTTGATCTCACGGACGCCGACCACGTAGTCGGAGGTCTTGTCCTTGACCGAGTACCTGTCGATGTCCAGCTTCGAGCCGAAGTCGTAGAAGCCACGTACCTGCTGGAGCTGGGTGTACGTCTCGGAGACCAGCTGCGGGTCGAGCAGCCGGATGTTCTGCACCACCGAGGTGTCGGTGGCCAGGCTGGCGGGTGGAACGAGGTTGCTCGCCGCGTACGGTGTGGTCTTCGTGCCCTCGAGGCCGAACGCGGTGCGGGTGGCCTTGATGCTGCGTTCGATGTACGGCGCTTCCTTGTCCCGGGCGCTCGGCTTGACCTCGAACGTCTGCACGGCCCACGGGTAGATGCCGCCGATCGCGACCGCGGAGACGCCGAGCAGGGCGAGCGAGATGCCCGGCCAGACCAGGTTCCGCATGACCGCGTTGGAGAACACGATGATCGCCAGCGCCACCAGGACGGAGATCCAGGCGAGGATCTCCTTCGCCGGCAGCAGCGCGTTGACGTCGGCGTAGCCGGCGCCGTAGAGCTTGGCGCTGTCGTTGTACTCCAGCAGCATGGCCCGCCGGTCCAGCACGTACGCGACGGCCTTGAGCAGCACGAAGAACGCGACCAGCGAGCTGAGGTGGGCGCGGGCGGCGTTCGTCATCCGGTCGCCGACGCCCTGCAGCCGCACCCCGCCGAAGATGTAGTGCACGGCGAGCGCGCCGAGCAGGGACAGCACGACGGCGGTGAAGCCGACGCCGAGCAGGTAGCGCCAGAACGGGAGCTGGAAGACGTAGAAGCCGACGTCGATGCCGAACTCGGGGTCCTTCACGCCGAAGTCGCCGCCGTTGCGGAACAGCAGCCACTGGCTCCACCGGCTCTGCGCGGACAGGCCGGCGAACAGTCCGACGACGGCGGCGGCGAGCGCGATCCAGGTGCCGAGGCGAGGGCTCAGGAGCATCCGGTAGCGCTCCAGCGTGGCCTGCTCGGCCGAGTGCGGGCGCATCCGGGGTCGCAGCCGGTAGGCGAGCCAGAGGTTGCCGGCCACGATCAGCGCCATGCCGACGCCGACCACCAGGAACAGCAGCAGCCGGGTGGCGAGCACGCCGGTGAAGACCTGGGTGTAGCGGACCTCGTTGAACCAGAGCCAGTCCGTCCATGCGTTGACGCCCCAGCCGAGCAGGGTGAACAAGACGAACACCCCGATCAGGACACCGATGGTGACGCGTCCGCGTCGGCTCATCCTCGGCAAGGGACTGCTACGCATGACCACTGTTGGCTCCGCACGCTCGATGTGATCGGCTCCGACCAGGCACCAAGAGTACGGGGTCATCCTGAGCACGTCGGGTCAAGGTCACGTCACGATCGGCACAGCAGTCGTGGTCCCGGCCGGTTCAGCAGCGCGTCGGCTGCCCCCCGGTACGCAGCGCCTCGAGTGCCTTCAATGCCTCGTCCAGCGTGGCGACCTTCAGCATCGGCAGGCCCGGCTGCGGGTTGCGGACGGCCTCGGCGCAGTTGTCGGCGGGCACCAGGAACGCGTTCGCGCCGGCCTCCTTGGCGCCGACGAGCTTCTGCGCGATACCGCCGATCGGGCCGACGCGGCCCTCGTCGTCGATGGTGCCGGTACCGGCGATGATCTTGCCGCCGGTCAGGTCGGCCGGCTCCAGCTTGTCGATGATGCCGAGCGAGAACATCAGCCCGGCGCTCGGCCCGCCGATGTCCCCCAGGTCGATCTTGAGGGTGAACGGGTGCGGCTGCTGCTGGTCGATCTCCACGCCGATCCGCGGCCGGCCGTCCTGCTCCTGGCTGGTCACCGTGGCCGTGCCGGGGGTGTCGCCGCGGGTGTAGCCGATCCGCAGCGCGGTGCCGGCCGGCTTCGACCGGATCAGCTCGGTCAGCTTGGCCGCGCTCGTCACCGGCACCCCGTCGACCGAGGTGAGCACGTCGTCGGGGCGCAGCACGTCGGCCGACGGCCCGCCCGCCGTGACCGCCTTGACCAGCACCTTGATCGGGTAGCCCAGCTCACGCAGGGCCGCCGTCTCGGCGCTGGTCTGCGAGTTCTGGAAGTCCTCCGCGTTGCGCTTCTCGACCTCCTCCTGCGACTGCCCCGGCGGGTAGACCAGCTCGCGCGGCACCACCGCCTCGTCCGAGGAGAACCATCCGGCCAGCGCCGACCGGAGCCGCACCGTCGGCTGCACGCCGACCGTGGTGAGCCGGAGCTGACCGGCGGACGTCGACGTCGCGCGGCCGGTCACCTGGATGACCTCCTTGCCGTCCTCGCTGCCCAGCGTGTTCACCGTCGGACCCGGGCCGAGCACCACGTACGGCAGCGGCACGCTCAGCACACCGACGCTGAGCAGTGCGGTGAGCAGGGCACCGAGCAGGACGGTCACGCCGCGACGTCTCATGCGCCAGAGCGTACCGATCCGCGCCCCGCCGCCCGGCGCGGTGACCCGAGGACTTCGCCCTCAGCGCAACGCCGAGTGGCACGACCTGCGGCGGGGCGCGCGTACCGTAGACGTCGTGCCTGATATTCCGTTCGGTTTCGCGCTCCCGGGTGGTCAACCACCGGACCCCAACGATCCCGCGGCGATGCAGCAGTTCATGTCGCAGTTGCAGCACCTGCTCTCGGCGCCGGGCAGCGGGCCGGTCAACTGGGACCTCGCCCGGCAGGTAGCCGCCAGCCAGCTCGCCGCCGCCGGCGACCCGGCGGTGTCGCCGTTCGAACGCAACGCGGTCGAGGAGGCGCTGCGCATCGCCGACCTCTGGCTGGAGCCGGCGACCTCGTGGCCCTCCGGCATCCGCACCTCGGTCGCCTGGAACCGCAACGAGTGGATCTTCAAGACGCTCGACGTGTGGCGCAAGCTCTGCGACCCGGTCGCCAGCCGGATGGTCGGCGCGATGGGCGACCTGGTGCCGCCGGAGGCCCGCGCCCAGCTCGGCCCGATGCAGTCGATGGTCGCCACGCTGGGCGGCGCGCTCTTCGGCGGCCAGCTCGGCCAGGCGCTCGGCTCGCTCGCCGCCGAGGTGCTCTCCGCCGGCGACATCGGCCTGCCGCTCGGCCCCGCCGGCACCGCCGCGCTCGTCCCCGCCAACATCAAGGCGTACGGCGAGGGCCTGGAGCTGCCCGAGGACGAGGTACGCCTCTACGTGGCCCTGCGCGAGGCCGCCCACCAGCGGCTGTTCCAGCACGTGCCGTGGCTGCGCGGGCACGTGCTGACCGCGGTGGAGAACTACGCCGCGGGCATCCGGGTCAACCGGGAGGCGATCGAGGAGGCGATGGGCCGGGTCGACCCGACCGACCCGGAGTCGATGCAGGCGATCGCGCTGGAGGGCATCTTCACGCCCGAGGACACTCCCGCGCAGAAGGCGTCGCTGGCCCGGCTGGAGACCGTACTCGCCCTGGTCGAGGGCTGGGTCTGCCACGTCGTCGACAGCGCCGCCGGTGACCGCCTCCCCAACGTCGTACGCCTCGGCGAGGCGTTCCGCCGCCGCCGCGCCGCGGGTGGCCCGGCCGAGCAGACGTTCGCCGCGCTCGTCGGTCTCGAACTGCGGCCCCGTCGGCTGCGCGAGGCCACTGTGCTGTGGGCGGCGCTGACCGAGCACCGCGGCATCGCCGGCCGGGACGCGATCTGGGGCCACCCGGACCTGCTGCCCTCCGACGACGACTTCGCCGCGCCGGAGGCGTTCGCCACGACCAGCACCGATCTCGACGACGAGCTGGCGAACTTCGACTTCTCCGCGCCGGGCGCCCCGGAGGAGAAGTCCCCCGGCGAGGACGACGACAAGCGCTGACGCAGTACACCCCCGGGCCCGCCCCGGGCCCGCCCCGGGCCCGCCCCGGCCCGGCCCGGCCCGGCCCGGCCCGTCGATCTTGGAGTTGTGGCGCCCAGGATGCCCGGGTAGCGACGTTTGTCAGGCACCACAACTCCAAGATCGGCGGAGTGGCCGGATGCGCGGAGTGGCCGGATGCGCGGCTAGGCAGTAGGGACAGGGGTCAGACGGGGCGGCCGGACAGCAGGGCCCGGGTGGCCTCCCAGCCCTCGACGGCCGGGTCGAGCGCGGCCAGGTCGGCGGGACCGCGCATCCGGCGCCAGCCGGCGGTGACCGCCAAGTCCCCCGGGCTCGGCGCGGCCCGGCGCACCTCGGCCGGCGCGGTCGTGTCCAGGTCCAGCGCCGGCAACCACGCCGGTACGGGCAGTCGAGCAGCCACTCCCAGCAGCCCGGTTCCGCCTCCCTCGACCGGGGCCACCGCCACCGGCCGGGTGGTCAGCGGCCGCAGCAGCTTGCCGAGCGTCAGCCCCGGCACGTCCGGCGCGTCCGCCGCCACCACTGCCACCTGGTCGTAGACCGCCTCCGGGCCGGCAGCGGCGAGCGTCGCGAACACCGCGTTCGGCGTCGGCTCCGGCACCTCGTACACCGGGGTGCCGG
The DNA here is from genome assembly GCF_017872985.1 of Micromonospora sp. HB375. Taxonomy (NCBI): domain Bacteria; kingdom Bacillati; phylum Actinomycetota; class Actinomycetes; order Micromonosporales; family Micromonosporaceae; genus Micromonospora; species Micromonospora sp. HB375. The sequence goes on from NZ_JAGGJO010000001.1 coordinate 6,002,234, forward strand.
GCCAGACCACGGCGTCGGCCAGCCAGCGGTCCCGCGCGGCGACCGCGACGGCGGTCTCCACCTCGTTCAGCGTGACCAGCAGGTCCACCACGTCCTCGGCGAGGGCGGTACGCCATCGCGCCGGCTCGATTCCGGGCGGCGTCCAGGTCACCGGGCCGAGCAACGCCACCACCACACGTCGGGACACCCGCCGACCTTAACCCCACCCCACACGCGATCATGAAGTTGACGGTGACGAAACGGACGGATCACCAGGTCAACTTCATGATCGACCGCGCGGGCGCCAGAGGGCGGGGGCGCGGTCAGGGGATGGCGGCGGTGGCGGCCACGCCCTCCAGGTAGCCGCGCGCCCGCTCCGAGCGCGGGTACCGGGCGACCAGCGCCCAGAACTCGGCGTTGTGACTGGGCACGATGAGGTGCGTCAGCTCGTGCAGGAGGACGTAGTCGATCACCCAGTCGGGCATGTCCTGGATCCGGTGCGAGATCCGGATGGTGCGGTCGGCGGGGGTGCAGGAGCCCCAGCGGCCGTTCTGGTTGGTCACCCAGCGCACGCTCGCGGGAACGGCGGCCGAGCCGTACTCGGGAAGGTAGCTGTCGATCAGGCGGCGGGCGCGGGCGAGCAGTTCGGCGTCCGAGCGGGCGAGCCGGCCCTCGCGGGCGGCGAGCCGGGCCAGCATCCGGTCGACCCACTCGCTCTCCTCGGCCCGGGAGAACTGATCGGGGATCAGCACGACGACGCGCTCCCCGTCCCGGTACGCGGACACCGTGCGCCGCCGGCGCTGACTGCGCCGTACCTCGACGACGGGCTTCCGCGTCACGGCCATTACCGGCCCGCGCAGCCTCGGTTGACTGTCACGATGGAAAGCTAATGCGTACTGACCAGGACTCCGCAAGAGTCAACACGACGACACGCGCCCGGAAAATGGCGGTTGATTGTCAGGAGTCCAGAAAAAATTCTTTGCGCTGGTAGATGACCATCACCAACCGACCCTCTGCAACGTTAAGTGATCTACGGTGAGTGACCGGCGTCAGGGGCACACGAAGGGGATCTGGGCGCTTTTACCCGGCGTGTCCGCGCGAAACTGACTTATCCGACGTAACTCGGCATGCACACTCTCGACGTCGACTAGCTCACAGAGTCGGCGTACAGCTGACATGGAACCGCCCAGACCTGGGTAGGGTCCGCCAACCACGGTCAGGTGACTGATCGCGGAGAACCCCCCGGCGCCGACGTCGCGTTCGGCCGCAGGGAGACCGCCGGGACAACCTCCGGCGGACGAGACGAGGAGGCTACCGTGGCCGACCAGGCCCAGACCTACAACGGTTACTGCGTCAAGTGCAAGGAGAAGCGGGACTTCGAGGGGCACGTGGAGGTCTCGAAGACCGGCATGAACATGGCCAAGGGCAAGTGCCCGGTGTGCGGCACAACAGTGAACCGCATCCTGGGCAAGGCCAAGGTCTGACCGCTCCACGGGGAGGGCGGCCCTCGGCCGCCCTCCCCGTCGGGTAACCGACACAGTTACCCGCCAGTTGTGGAAAACCGGCGAGATCCTGTGGACAAGGCTGGCCACGGCTCGCCGCACCTGTGGACAACGAACGACGGAGCGCTTGGAGACGGTCACTATCGGTGCCGTGACCGATCCGACACCGCTCGTCCGTCCGATCCTGCTGCCCGGCCTGACCCGGCTCTGGCGCGACCGCCATACGCTCCAACTCGGTGAGCTGCCCGGCCGGGCGGTGCTGCTGGAGATGTCCTCGCCGGGCACGGCCCGCCTGCTCGACCTGCTCGACGGCACCCGCAGCGAACGCGCCGTGCTGGCCGAGGCCGGCGCCGCCCGGGTGCCGCCCGACGAGGCACGCGCGCTGCTCGACACGCTCCGCAACGCCGGCCTGGTGGTGCCCGCGCAGGCCCTGTTCCCCCGTGACCTCGCCGGCGCGGTCCGGACCCGGTTGGCAGCCGAGGCCGCCGCGCTGGCGCTTACCTGCCCCGACCTGCCCGGCACACCGGCCCGGCTGCTGCGCCGCCGCCGGTCCGCCCGGGTGCTGGTCACCGGCACGGGACGACTCGGCGCGGCGGTCGCCGTCGCGCTGGCCCAGGCCGGCGTCGGGCACGTCGTACCCGATCTGGCCGGCCCGGTCGGCGCCGGCGACCTGGTCGGGACCGGCCTGACCGCCGCGGAGCTGGGCCGGCCGCTGGGCCCGGCGGTACGCGCGGCGCTGGAGCGGTGCGCGCCGGGCACTGCCACGACCCCGATCCGGGCGGCCCGGCCGGACCTGGTGGTGCAGCTCGGCGTGGACCGGCCGGCCGAGCTGCTGGCCACCGGGTACGCCCGCCGACGCCAGCCCCACCTGCTGCTCGACCTGCGCGGCGGCGTACCCGTGATCGGCCCGCTGGTCCGCCCACCCGTCGGTCCGTGCCTGCGCTGCCTCGACCTGCACCGCGGCGACCGGGACCCGGACTGGCCGGCGCTCGCCGCCCAGCTCGCCGCCGACCGGGGCGAGCGGGCCTGCGCCGCCACCACCCGGCTCGCCGCCGCCGCGTTCGCCACGGCCGAGGCGCTGGCCCAGCTCGACGGCGGCCACCCGGAGACGCTCGGCGGCGCGGTGGAGGTCGCAGCCCCGGGCCGGGTGCGTCACCGACGGTGGCCGCCGCACCCCTCCTGTGGCTGCTGCCGGCGTCGCCCGATCCGGTCGGCCCCGGCCGCTCCCGGCCGCACGGCAGCATCGAGGGCCCCGAGTCGGTAACAATGGCCGGGTGACCGACATCCCGCGCCGGGCCGTGTCCCGCACCGCCAAACTCGCCGCCCTGCCGCTCGGATTCGCCGGTCGAACCGTCCTCGGCATGGGCAAGCGGGTGACCGGGCTCGCGTCCGACGTCATCTCCGCCGAGATCCAGCAGCGCACCGCCGAGCAGCTGTTCAGCGTGCTCGGGCAGCTCAAGGGCGGGGCGATGAAGTTCGGCCAGGCCCTGTCGGTGTTCGAGGCGGCGCTGCCCGAGGAGGTGGCCGCACCCTACCGGCAGGCGCTCACCAAGCTCCAGGAGGCCGCCCCGCCGCTGCCGGCGGCGACGGTGCACAAGGTGCTCGCCGAGCAGCTCGGCCCGGACTGGCGCGACCGGTTCGTCGAGTTCAACGACACCCCGGCCGCGGCGGCCAGCATCGGCCAGGTGCACCGCGCCCTCTGGCGCGACCCCGGGTACGGCCCGAACGGCGGCCCGCAGCACCGGGACGTGGCCGTGAAGATCCAGTACCCGGGCGCAGGTGACGCCCTGCTCGCCGACCTCAAGCAGCTCTCCCGGCTCGGCGGCATGTTCCGGGCGATCCAGCCGGGGCTGGACGTGAAGCCGCTCCTGGCCGAACTGCGCGAGCGCATCACCGAGGAGCTGGACTACGAACTGGAGGCGGAGTCGCAGCGCGCGTTCGCCGCCGCGTACGCCGACGACCCGGACATCTTCATCCCGGAGGTGCTCGACGCCGCGCCCCGGGTGCTGATCACCGAGTGGGTCGAGGGCATCCCGCTGTCCCAGATCATCCGGGAGGGCACCGAGGAGCAGCGCGACGAGGCCGGCCGGCTGATGGCCGAGCTGCACCTGTCCGCGCCGGAGCGGGCCGGGTTGCTGCACGCCGACCCGCACCCGGGCAACTTCCGGCTGCTGCCGGACGGGCGGCTCGGTGTGATCGACTTCGGCGCGGTGGCCCGGATGCCGCAGGGCACGCCGGAGCCGATCGGCCGGATCGCGGCGCTCGCGCTGAACGGCGACGCCGACGCCGTGGTGGAGGGGCTGCGTGCCGAGGGCTTCGTCAGCCGCACCGAGTCGATCGACGCCCCGGCGGTGCTCGACTTCCTGCGTCCGATGCTGGAGCCGATCGCGGCCGACGAGTTCCGCTTCACCCGGGCCTGGCTGCGCGCCGAGGCGACCCGGCTGGCCAGTCCCCGCTCCCCCGCGTACCAGCTCAGCCGCCAGCTCAACCTGCCCCCGTCGTATCTGATGATCCATCGGGTCACGCTGGGTTCGATCGGCGTGCTCTGCCAGCTGGAGGCGAAGGCGTCCTACCGGTCGATCCTGGAACGCTGGCTGCCCGGCTTCGCGCCGGTGCCCTGAGCACCGGCTGGGCACGGAGCAGGCGAAGGGGCGGTGACCAGCAGGTCACCGCCCCTTCCTCACGCGATCGTTCTACAGGACGCCCAGGTCGCGTGCCGACTGGCTGCGACTCCGCATGGCGACGGTACGGGCGGAACGGGTTGCCTCAGTGCTCGTGGTGGTGCGACCGGCCTGAGGCCGGCGCATTCGGGCCCTGGACAACGCTTCGTGGAGTAGTTGCATCTCGAATCCGTTCGGCAGGTTCAGCATCAGAATTTCTCTCTCAGGTCGGCCGGTGGAGGGACACCGGCATCGGTCGGTTTCGGAACGTAGGTGTGTCAGGCTGCCAGCCGGACGGCGCTACGCGACTCGGACAGCCCGCTGGCCGCCAGTCGCGCCTCCGCCTCGACCCGGAGCTGCGCGTCGCGGGCGAGGTCCTCCTTGCGCGGACGGCCACGGGGCCGCTTGCGCGGGACGACCGCGCCACGCTCGAAGATCTCGCCGCCCCAGACGCCCCAGGGCTCGGCTCGCTCGACCGCCCCGGCCAGGCACTCGACGCGCAGCGGGCAGTCCCCGCAGAGCGACTTGGCCAGCTCGAGCTCGGCGGGCGAGTCGGAGAACCACAGGTCGGGGTCGAACTTCCGGCAGGGCAGGTTCGCCTCCACGTCGACGCTCACGTCGAGGGGGGCCAACGCCAGACTCATCCTCCGGTCACCTCTCTCTCACTTCGATCTCGTGGATCGCATTCCGACGTACTTCGGCGGGACAAAAAACTGAGGCCGCGGATCCCGGTATGCGGGTTCCGCGGCCTCGAGGTGAGCCGGCGTCTGATGGATCAGACCGGTCTACCTCGAGGTGGAACGCCGCGGACATCCGTGCGCTTCTTGGCGCCATCGATGCCCTTGCCCGCGAAGCCACTGGTCCCCTCGACTCCGGCGATCGGCGCAACGGTCAGGTTCAGCTCGGCCTGAACCTGGACCTGGTGCACCTGCGGAGCCGACGGTCGAGCGGCGAGGGCCACCCGGACAGCCGACAGCGGAGCGACGGCAGACGGCATCGCCGCGAGACGCTCATAGTTGAAGATCTTCACTGGTGCCACCTCCCTACTCTCCTCGTGCCGACCGTGGACTCATCCCCGTTGAGCAGCCAGAACAGCGCCGCTCGCGAGGTGTGTCATGAGGCTATTCCTCGCCCTCGGGCGAGGGCAAACGATTTACGGCTAGTTTTCAGAAGTTTTCTGTGAGCAGACCTCGTCCACCGTGGCGCCCGCCACCAGGGCGAGGACCGTATCACCGTAAAGCCCGACTTTTCGGGGCCCGATCCCGGCGATCGCCACCAGTTCCTCGGTGCGACCGGGCTTCCGTTCGGCCAGCGCGGTGAGCGTGGCGTCGGTGAAGACCACGTACGCCGGCACCTTCTGCGCTCCCGCGACCCGCTGCCGCCAATCGCGCAGCCGCTCGTACAGCTCCTCGTCGATGTCCGACGGGCAGGTCGGGCAGCGGCCCAGTTTGCGGTCCGCGCCGGCGAGCAGCGTCGCGCCGCAGATCCGGCACGAGACCACCTGCGGCCGGCGCCGCTCGGCCCGCCGCGCCGGTCCGCCGCCGCCGGCCCGCTCGCCGCCGCCGGAGCGGTCGAGCTGCGGCAGGAAGCGCGACGGCCGCCGGGCCCGCCCACCCGGCGAGCGCGCCGTGGCGTACGACAGCCAGAGCCACTCCCGGGCCCGGGTGATCCCGACGTAGAGCAGCCGCCGTTCCTCCTCGACCTGCTCCATGGTCTTCGCGTACGTGGTGGGCAGCGTGCCCTCGGCCAGCCCGACCAGGAACACCGCGTCCCACTCCAGCCCCTTCGCCGAGTGCAGCGACGCGAGCGTAACCCCCTCGACGGTGGGCACGTGCTGCTGGGCGGCCCGCCGGGCCAGTTCCTCGGTGAACCCGGTCAGCCCCGGCTCCGCCTCGGCGTCGGCGGCGTACTCCTCGGCGAGCTGGACCAGCGCGGCGAGCGCCTCCCACCGCTCGCGCGCGGCGCCGCCGGGCGGGGGCGCGTCGGGCGCCCAGCCGACCGCCGAGAGCCCTTCGACCACGGCGGCCGGCAGCGGCGTGTCGACGGACGCCGACCGGGTGGCGGCGCGCAGCGCGATCATCGCCTGGCGCACCTCGGGCCGTTCGAAGAACCGCTCCGCGCCCTGGAGCACGTACGGCACGCCGGCCTCGGAAAGCGCCTTCTCGTACGCCTCGGACTGCGCGTTGGTGCGGAACAGCACAGCGATCTCCCGCGCCGGGGTGCCGCCCGCGACCAGCGCCCGGCAGCGGGCGGCGACCGCGTTCGCCTCGGCCGGCTCGTCGGTGAAGATCCGCAGTTCCGGCTCCGGACCGGGCCGGCGCTGGCCGTGCAGCTCCAGCCGCAGCCGCGCCTCGGTGCCCCGCGCCTGGGAGATCACCGCGTTGGCCAGCCCGACCACCTGCGGGGTGGAGCGGTAGTCGCGGACCAGCCGGACCACTGTCGCGCCCCGGTGCAGCCGGGGGAAGTCGACCAGGTACGACGAGGTCGCGCCGGTGAACGAGTAGATCGTCTGGCTGGCGTCGCCGACCACTGTCAGGTCGTCCCGGCCACCCAGCCACGCCTCCAGCAGCCGCTGCTGGAGCGGGTTGACGTCCTGGTACTCGTCGACCACGAAGTGCCGGTACTGATTGCGCACCTGCTCGGCGACGTCCGGATGCTCCTCGATGCCCCAGACCGCGGCGCGCAGCATGTCCTCGAAGTCGATCACCCCGTTGCCGCGCTTGAGCCGCTCGTACGCGTCGAACACGTCGGCCACCCGGGCCGGCTCGTACGGCGTCTCGCGCAGCGCCTTGGCCGCGGCGACCACGTACTCCCCCGGCTCGACCAGCGACGACTTGGCCCATTCGATCTCGGCGGCGAGGTCGCGCGCGGCGGCCCGGTCGGCGCGCAGCCCGACCTTGGCGGCGGCGAGCGTGACCACCCGCACCTTGCTGTCCAGCAGCTCCGGCATGGCCCGCCCGGCCAGCAGCCGGGGCGCGAAGTAGCGGACCTGCCGCAGCGCCGCCGCGTGGAACGTGCGCGCCTGCACCCCCTGCACGCCGAGCACGGTGAGGCGGCTGCGCATCTCGGCCGCGGCGCGGGCGGTGAACGTGACCGCCAGCACGTGCCGGCCGGCGATGTCGCCGGTCAGCGCCCGGTACGCGATCCGCGACGTCACCGCCCGCGTCTTGCCGGTGCCGGCGCCGGCCAGGATGCAGACCGGCCCGGCCGGGGCGGTCACCGCGGACCGCTGCTCCGGATCCAGCCCGGCCAGCACCCGTTCCGCACCTGAGTGAACGCCCACAGCAGGGAATCATCCCAGCATCGTGTGACGTTGCAGCGGTTAGCCTGGCCTGATCGGACCGGGCGCGAGCCACCCCTTGGAGGACCAGACCATGCTGACGATGTATTCCACCCCGTGGTGCGGCTACTGCCACCGGCTGAAGTCGCAGCTCGACCGGGAGGGCATCGCGTACGAGGTGGTCGACATCGAGCAGGACCCCGCGGCCGCGGACTTCGTGATGAGCGTCAACGGCGGCAACCAGACCGTCCCGACGCTGCGCTTCGCCGACGGCAGCGCCCTGACCAACCCCTCGATCAACCAGGTCAAGCAGCACCTGGCCGCGCTGCCCGGCTGATCTCCCGCGACACTGCGAGCGGCCGTACCCGACCCGGGTACGGCCGCTCGCCGCCGTTCAGGAGCCGCCCCGACTGAGCACGCCGTCGTCGGCCGGCTTCCGGGGCCCCGGGATCCGCACCGGCCCGGCGACCGGCGCGCTCAGCCCGCGGCCCCGCCACAGGTAGAGGCCGGCCGCCGTGGTGACCGCCCCGACCACTGCGAACAGCAGCCGGTAGTCGAACACCCCGACGAGCAGCGCGCCGGTGCCGATGGAGAGCGCCTGCGGACCGCTGACCAGGGCCTCCGACGCCGCGGTGACCCGGCCGAGCAGCCGCGGCGGCGTCCGCCGCTGGATCAGCGTGTTCAACCCCACCATGGTCAGCGGCAGCGACAGGCCGGCCAGCAGCAGCGCCACCACCCCGAGCCACAACCGGGGGTACGCGAGCGCCAGCGCGGCCGGTCCGAAGAACGTCACCCCGGCGGCCAGCGCCCCGACTTCGCCGTACCGGCGGACCACGGCGGCCGAGAACAGGCCGCCGACCAGGCCGCCGACGCCCTGCACCATGACCAGCACGCCGACGAACGCGGCCTCGCGGCGCAGACCCAGGTCGACGTACGCGAAGATCAGCGACTCGGTGAAGCCCATCACCAGCGAGCCGAGCCCGTACCCGAGCAGCGCCCGGCGCAGCGCCGGCTCGCCGGTCAGGTGGCGCAGCCCGGCGCTCAGCTCGGACGGCCCGCGGCGGCCGGACCGGGACGGTTCCCGCTCCTGCGCCCGCAGCCGGCCGACCACCGCCGCGGCCACCAGGAATCCGGTCATGGCCAGGACGGCGAGCAGCCAGCCGCCGACGGCGGCGTAGACGCCCGCCCCGGCGAGCGGCCCGATCAGCCGCAGGCCCTGCCGGACCGTCTGCAGCAGTCCGTTCGCGTCGGCCAGCGACTCGGCCGGAACCAGATGCCGGATCAGTCCGTTGAGCACGGCGGCGAGGGTGATGTACGAGAGTCCGTAGAACGCCGCGACCACGTAGATCACCCAGACGTCGGAGCGGTCCCGGACCGTGAGCAGCGGACTGAGCAGCGCCGCGGCGACCAGGTTGGCGGCGATGAAGAAGGGTTTCCGGCGGTAGCGGTCGACCACCCAGCCGACGAGCGGGGCGAGGGCCATCGGTGCGATGACCGCGAAGATGGTCGCCCCCGCCATGCTGTCCGACCCGGTCAGATCCTTGACCCAGACGGCCAGGGCGAGCAGCAGCACCGACTCCGCCGCCATGCTCGCCACCACTGCGGCGAAGAGGAGACGGAAGTCGGGGCGGCGCAGGACGGTGCGCATCGGGTTGCCTCCGGCAGGGGTGCGCCACCAGGGGCGCGTCGGGGGTGGGCGCTGGTGAAGACACCCTCCACAGTCCTCTTTTTGTCTCGTGACACGCCCGTGCCGGAACCTCCGACGCCGGTCGCGACGTCCATACTGACCGTGGGGGGCGAATTTCATACAGTTACCGTCGCGTCCTGCGACGGTCGACGGGAAAGAGGACGCCGTGCCTCCTGCCGTACCAGGCCCGATTCTGCGCCGCCGTCGACTCGGCATCGAGCTGCGCCGGCTCCGCGAACAGGCCGGTCTGACCGGTGACCAGGTCATCGAGCGGATCGGCTGGGCCTCCGCATCCAAGTTGTCCCGCCTGGAGAACGGCCGCAGCCGGCCCGACCCGGACGACGTGGACGTGCTGTTGACGCTCTACGGCGCCGACGAGGAGCAGCGCGCGGAGCTGACCGGCATCACCCACGAGGCCGGCGACATGCGCGGCTGGCTGCGCAACTTCCCGGTGATGACCCAGCAGCAGCGCGCCTTCGCCGAGCTGGAGGCCGGCTGCGCGGAGATCTCCGAGTACAACCCGGTGCTGGTCCCGGGGCTGCTGCAGACGCCCGGGTACGCCCGGCACCGGATCATGTCGGCCGCGCAGGTCGCCGCCCAGGCCGGCGACCAGGAGCACGAGGACCCGGAGACCGAGGTACGCGCGCGGCAGGCCCGCCAGTCGCTGCTGACCCGCTCCCCCGACGTGCCCCGGTACACGGCCGTGCTGGAGGAGGCCGCCCTCGGCCGGCGGGCCGGCCCGCCGGAGGTGCTGCACGACCAGCTCGTCCACCTGTGCGAGATGGCCCTGCTCCCGAACGTGACGTTGCTGCTGCTGTTGCGGGACACTCGGGTCGGCGACTGGTACCTTCCGCCGACCGCGTTCTCGGTCTACCGGTTCGCCGATCCGCTCGATCCGGAGACATTGGCCATCGAAGGTGGGTTCACCGACGTCATGTCGACCGAGGTGAACACCCTAAATCGCTATAAAGTGGTGTTCGAGTGGCTATGCTCGTCGGCACTCTCCGCATCGGACACCCTCTCCTGGTTGATCGAGGCGACAGGACGGCTGACCGGCACGGCAGTCGAGTCCACGGCGGTGTACGGGCCGGCAACGGCGCCGACCCAGCGCCGCCGGGACTCGGGGCGCCTCACCACGGAGCGGTGATCCGGTAAGGACACCGTCCGCGCTCCGGCGTCGCTCGGTCCCATCGGAGCACCTCACCAGGAGCAAGCACCATGAACAAGATCTGTACCAGCACGACCGCCCTCTCGGGACAGCTCGTGGGCGCCGCCTGGCGCAAGAGCACCCGCAGCCAGACCTCCAACTGCGTGGAGGTCGCGCCGCTCGGCACCGGGCCGGCGACCATGGCGCTGCGGGACAGCAAGGACCCGAGCGGGCCGGTCCTGCTGTTCGACCGGGCCGGCTGGCTCGGCTTCCTCGCCGGAGCGAAGAACGGTCAGTTCGATCTGGACTGATCCGGCGAACGTTCGGGGCCGTCGGCGTCACGCCGGCGGCCCCCTCGCGTGTCCGGCCCCGACAACGGTGCTGACCTGGCATCCCCCGATCGGTCGAGGTGGCGCGTTCCACTTGTCGGGAGGACACATCGGCGTAACATGACGCGGGAGTGACGTGGAAGTTCCAGCGGGTAACCGTCCACTCTCCGGGGGACACCATGCGGTTCCTGATCGTCCGCACCGAGATCCGTACCGCCGCCGACGCCGACATCGCCGCCGCCTGGGCCGGTGGGGGCCGCCTGCGGGACGAGACGAGCACGCCGGAACCCCGCCGCCAGGTCGTCCACGCCGAGGACCGGGACGCCGCGCTCCTGCTCGCCCGAGCGCTGTCCGCCGTCGGGGCGGTACGCGCCGGCCGGCACCGGGTCAAGGTGCTGCCCATCGAGGACTCCGCACCGGGGCAGCCGTACCGCTGGCACGGTGGATGACCGGACGCTGACGTCCGTCGTGGCCGGACCGGCTTCCCCCGCCGATCATCGCCTCACCCGGCCACGACGGCCCGTGTTCCCGGCCCGCGACCGTCGCGGCAACGACGGTCCGGGCCGGGACCGTGCCCGCCCGGCCCTGCGCCCGCCAGCCGAAACGCCCCAACCCGACGGGCGGGCGGGCGGGTCAGCAGTGGCCGTCGAGCCAGCGGTGCACCAGGAACAGCGCGATCGACGACGGCGGCGGCAGGATCAGCCGGTCTCCCCCGCCCACCGGCACCGGCTCGCCGGCCAGCGCGGCCCCGATCTCCCGGCGGGTGAACCAGCGCGCGTGCGCGATCTCGGCCAGGTCGACCCGGATCGGCGCGTCGGGGTCGGCGCGGGCCAGGAAGCCGAGCATCAGCGAGCCGGGGAACGGCCAGGACTGGCTGCCCACGTACGCGATCTCCTCGACCGGGACGCCTACCTCCTCGCGGACCTCGCGGAGCACGGCGGCCTCGGCCGACTCGCCGGGCTCGACGTATCCGGCCAGGCAGGAGTAGCGGCGCTGTCCCGGGGTGCGCGGCCAGGCCGCGTTGTTGCCGAGCAGGCAGCGGCCGTCCGCTCCGTCCATGCCGTCGTGCACCAGCACGATCATGGCCGGGTCGGTACGCGGCCAGACCCGGTCGCCGCCCGGGTCGATCCGTGACCAGCCGGCCTCGTCGGCCTGCGTCGCCTTCCCGGTCGTGGACGAGTAGCCGTGCCGCTGGTGCCAGTTGAGCAGCGCCAGCGCGGTGGTGAACAGGCCCGCGTCCCGGTCGGTCATCAGGTGGCCGACCTCGCGCAGGTGCGCCGGGCGGGTCTCCGGCAGCGCCGGCAGCGGCCCGTCGACCGCGAAGACCGGCACGCCGTCCGGCTCGACGCCGAGGAACATCGGCACCGACCGGGGCACCTCGGGCAGGTCGCCGGGGCCGACCAGGACCAGTTCGGGTGGGCTCGCCACGCCCCGGACCAGGGCACGCCCCTCGGCGGCGGAGTCGAGCACCAGCACCCGCGCCCGCTCCCACGCCTCGGCCAGCCAGGCCGGGTCGGTACGCCGGTGGGCGGCCCGGTCGAGCGTGGACCGGGCCAGCGGCGGCGCGGGCTCGCCGCTCACGCGGATTCCGTACGCACCGGTGTCAGCGCGGCGAGCGAGTCGGCCACCCGTTCGGCGTCGCCGAGCACGACGGTGACCGCGCGGGCCGGCGCCAGGTAGCGGGCGGCCACCTCGGCCACGTCGTCCACAGTCGCGGCGGCGAGCCGGGCTGCGTGCTCGGCGAGGAAGTCCAGTCGCAGCCCGTTGCCGGCGTACGCGCTGGTCAGCGACGCGAGCCCGGCCTGGGTCGACATGCCGAGCTGGAGCGTGCCGAGCGCGTACTGGCGGGCCTGCTCCAGCTCGTCGGCCTTCGGCGGCACCGTGGCGAGTCGGCCCAGCTCGTAGTTCGTCTCCACCAGCGCCGCCGCTGTCACCTCGGTGGCCACCTCGGCGCCGGCGATGAGCACCGAACCGGCCACCGAGTGCTCGACGAGCGAGTGCGGCCCGTACGTGTAGCCCTTGTCCTCGCGGATGTTCTCCACCCAGCGGGAGGAGAAGTAGCCGCCGAAGATGAGGTTCGCCAGTTGCAGCGCGGCGTGGTCCGGGTGGGTACGGGGCACCGCGGGCAGCGCGAGGCGTACCGAGGACTGCACCGAGCCGGGCCGGTCGACGAGCAGCAGCGGCCCGGGTTCCAGCGGCGGCGCGGGCGGCAGTTCGGCGACGTGGCCGTCGCCGCGCCAGCCGGCGAGCGCCTGCTCGGCCGCGTCCAGCGCCCGCTCCGGCGCCACGTCGCCGACGAGCACGAGCACCGCCCCGGCCGGGTGCACCCGCTCGGCGTGCAGCCGGCGCAACGCGGCCGGGCGGACCGCCCGGACCTGGTCCGGGTCGGGCGTCTGCACGGCGTACGGGTGGCGGCCGTACACCCGCTTGAGCAGGGCGGTTCGGGCCAGGTGCGAGGGCTGGCTCTGGGCGACCTGGATGCGGTCGACCAGCCGGTCCCGTTCGGTCTCCACCCAGTCGGCCGGGTAGTTGGCGCCGGTGAGCACCTCGGCGAGCAGTTCCAGCATCCGGTCCAGGCCGGTGACCAGGCCCGCGCCGGAGAGCATCAACCGGTCCGGGTCGAGCCCGGCGGTCAGTCCGCCGCCGACCTTCTGCAGCTCGGCGGCGATCTCGGTGGCGCTGTGCGCCTGCGTGCCGGCGAGCATGGTCTGCGCCAGCATCGCGCCGCGGGCCAGGTGCGTGCGCCCGAACGGCATCCACAGTCGCAGCTCGACCAGCGGTACGGCGGAGCGGCGTACCGCGATCACGGTGAGGCCGTTGCGCAGCGTGCGCTCGGCCTGCTTGGGCACCTTGAGACGGCGGTTCGGGCGCAGCGCCGGAAGCGGCCGGACGGCGGTGGCGGTGGTCGTACTCGTGCTCATCGGGCTCCTCCGGCGACGACCTCGACGGACGCGCGGCGCTCGGGCCGCAGGGTGGCGGCGGCGGCGCGGACCTGGTCCTCGGTCACCGCGCCGACCAGCCGGGGCAGCTCGTTGAGCAGGCCCGGCTCGCCGCGCTGCTGTTCCAGCACGGCCATCCGCAGCGCCCGGCCGAGCACCGCGTCGGTGTCGCGCAGCAGGTGGGTGGCCATCCGGGCCTGGGTGCGCGCCAGCTCTCCGTCGGTCAGCCCGTCGGTCGCCAGCCGGTCCAGTTCCTCGTCGATGGTGCGCAGCACCTTGTCCACGTCGCCGCCGGGCGGCAGGTGCGCCTGGAGCAGCAGCGCGGTGGGGTCGCGCACGTCGAACGGGTCGCCCATGAAACCGACGTAGCCGCCGAGGCTGGTGACCGACCGGTCGCGCTGCACCAGCCGCTCGACCAGCCGGGACGCGTCGCCGTCGGTGAGCACCTCGGCCAGCACCACGTAGGGCAGGTAGCCGGCGAAGTCGTCGACCGGGTCGGGCACGCGCCACGCGCCGGCCACCGCCGGCAGCGGGGCCAGCGCGTCGGTGTACGTGCTGCGCCGCTCGGTGGTCAGGTCGGGCTCGGTGAAGTCGGGCCGCTGCGGGGCGGGACGGGCCGGGACGTCGCCGAAGTGCCGTTCGATGAGCGTGGTCGCCTCGGCCACGTCGATGTCGCCGCTGACCGCCAGTACGGCGTTGCCGCTGGCGTAGTAGCGGCGGAAGAAGTCGGCGGCGTCGGCCACCGTCGCCGACTCCAGGTCGTCGAAGGAGCCGTAGCCGTCGTGCGCGTTGGGGAAGGTGTCGAACATCACCGGGGGCAGCGTCAGCCAGGGGAACCCGCCGTACGGCCGGTTCAGCACGTTGACCCGGATCTCCTCCTTGACCACGTCGACCTGGTTGCGCAGGTTCTCCTCGGTCAGCCGGGGGCCGCGCATCCGGTCGGCCTCCAGGAACAGCGCGCGTTCCAGGGCGTTGGCGGGCAGCGTCTCGAAGTAGTCGGTGTAGTCCAGGTGGGTGGAGCCGTTGAACGTCCCGCCGGCGCCCTGGACGTGCCGGAAGTGGGCCAGCTTCTCCAGGTTCTCCGACCCCTGGAACATCAGGTGCTCGAAGAGGTGGGCGAAGCCGGTGCGTCCCTCCGGCTCGGAGCGGATGCCGACGTCGTAGACCACAGCCACCCCGATGACCGGGGCGCTGCGGTCCGGCGTGAGCACCACACGCAGGCCGTTGTCGAGGGTGAACCGTTCGGCCGGGTACTTCGTCGCTGGGATCTTCGCTCTCCGCGTGGACACGAGATCGACATTAGCGCTTCCGTACCGGCTCTATCGCCGGTGTGCCCTGGCCGAACGGTGGACTGTTGCGGGACGGGTCTTGACGCCGGCGGCCACTTGCCCCACTCTTCCTACCAACTAAATAGGAATACTGCGGATTGGACATTCGATGAGAGGGCTTCCCCTGCGCCGCCTGGTCACCCTGGCGACCCTGGCCGCGGTCGGCGCGGCCACGCTCGGCACCACCGCCGCCTGCGGCGAGGACAGCGACGCCGCCAGCGGGTCCGGCCCGGTCACGCTGCGCCTGGGCTACTTTCCCAACATCACGCACGCCCCGGCCGTGGTCGGCGTGGAGAAGGGGATCTTCAAGGAGAAACTCGGCAGCGACGTCGAGCTGGACACCAAGACCTTCAACGCCGGCCCGGCCGCCATCGAGGCGGTCTTCTCCGGCGCGCTCGACGCCACGTACATCGGCCCGAACCCGACGGTGAACGCCTTCTCCAAGTCCAAGGGCGAGGCGGTCCGGGTCATCTCCGGCGCGGCGTCCGGCGGCGTCGCGCTCGTGGTCAAGCCCGGCATCACCTCGGTGGAGCAGCTGCGCGGCAAGAAGATCGCCACTCCGCAGCTCGGCAACACCCAGGACGTGGCGCTGCGCTTCTGGCTCAAGGAGAAGGGCCTGGAGACCACCAAGGAGGGCGGCGGCGACGTCAAGATCGTGCCGCAGGAGAACGCGCAGACGATCGAGACGTTCGGCAGCGGCGCCATCGACGGCGCATGGGTGCCCGAGCCGTTCGTCTCCCGGCTGGTCAACGCCGGTGGCAAGGTGCTCGTCGACGAGCGTGACCTCTGGCCGGACAAGAAGTTCGTCATCACCAACCTGCTGGTCAGCACCAAGTTCCTCAAGGCGCACCCGGACGTGGTGAAGAAGCTGGTCGAGGGCCAGGTCGCGGCGAACGAGTTCGTCAACACCAAGCCGGACGAGGCGCAGCAGGCCATCTCCGACCACATCGGCAAGATCACCGGCAAGCCGCTGGACCTCAAGCTGATCAAGCAGGCCTGGCCGACCCTGGAGTTCACAAACGACCCGATCCCGGCCTCGCTGAAGACCGGCCTGGACCACGCCGTCGCGGTCGGGCTGACCCAGCCGGTCGACCTGAACGGCCTGTACGACCTCAAGTACCTCAACGAGGTCCTCAAGGCGCAGGGCAAGGCCGAGGTCAGCCAGCCGTGACGTCGACGACCACGACCCCGCGCAGCGCGACCGGCTCGGTCGCGCTGCGCGGCGTCACAAAGGTGTACGGCCAGGGCGACCAGGCCGTCCTGGCGCTGGACGGACTGTCCCTGGACATCGCGCCCGGCGAGTTCGTCTGCATGGTCGGCGCGTCCGGCTGCGGCAAGAGCACGCTGCTCAACCTGGTCGCCGGCCTGGACCGGGCCAGCGGCGGCACCATCGAGCTGGGCGAGGGCGTCAACCCGGGGCTCATGTTCCAGGAGCCGGCGCTGTTCCCCTGGCTCACCGTCGAGGGCAACGTCGAGGTGCCGCTGAAGCTGCGCGGTCTCCCCCGCGACCAGCGCAAGGAGCGGGTGGCCGAGCTGCTGCGCACGGTCCACCTGTCGGAGTTCGGCCGCAAGCGCCCGCACCAGCTCTCCGGCGGCATGCGGCAGCGCGTCGCGCTGGCCCGCACGCTCGCGCTGGAGACGCCGGTGCTGCTGATGGACGAGCCGTTCGGCGCGCTGGACGCGATGACCCGCGACATCCTGCACGACGAGCTGGAGCGGATCTGGACCGAGCGCAAGCTCACCGTCCTGTTCGTCACGCACAACGTCCGCGAGGCGGCCCGGCTCGCCGACCGCATCGTGCTGCTCTCCAGCCGGCCCGGCCGGATCATCTACTCCACCGAGGTCGCCGTGCCGCGCCCCCGGCGGATCGACTCGCCGGAGGTCTCGGCCATCGCCGCCGAGGTCACCGACCGGCTGCGCAAGGAGGTGGGCCGGCATGGCCAGTGACACCCTGTCCGCGTCGGCGCGGGCCGACGCGGAGATCTCCGGGCTCGACGCGCTGGAGATCGCCGGCCGGGAGAAGGGCCCGTCCCGGGTACGCCGCCTGTGGTCGGCCACCTGGCCCAAGCTCGCCGCGCTCGCGCTCGCGGTGGCGATCTGGCAGGCGGTGGTCTGGTCCGGGTGGAAGGAGCCGTGGGCGCTGCCCGGCCCGGCCGTGGTCTTCGGCGACCTCGGAGAGTACCTGCTCAGCTCGGCGCTCTGGGAGGGCCTGGCCACCACGGCCCGGCGGGCGGCGGTCGGGTTCGCCGCCGCGGTCGCGGTCGGCCTGCTGCTCGGCCTCGGCGTGGCCCGGGTCAAGGTGCTCCGGGCCGCGCTCGGCTCGATGATCACCGCGTTGCAGACCATGCCGTCGATCGCCTGGTTCCCGCTGGCCATCCTGCTGTTCCAGCTCAGCGAGCAGGCGATCTTCTTCGTGGTGGTGCTCGGCGCCGCGCCGTCGGTCGCCAACGGCGTCATCCACGGCGTGGACTACGTGCCGCCGCTGCTGGTCCGCGCCGGCCGCAACCTCGGCGCCCGGGGGCTCAACCTCTACCGGTACGTGATCGCGCCGGCCGCGCTGCCGGCCATCGTGGCCGGGCTCAAGCAGGGCTGGGCGTTCGCCTGGCGCAGCCTGATGGCCGGTGAGCTGCTGGTGGTCATCGCCACCCGCACCTCGATCGGCGCACAGCTGACGTACGCGCGTGAACTGAGCGAGGCGCCCCGGCTGATGGCCATCATGATCGTCATCCTGGTGGTGGGCCTGCTCGTGGACACCGCGTTCGGTGCCGCCGACAAGGCGATCCGCCGCCGCTGGGGCGTGCTGGACCAGGCCGGCAACTGACGTCGTGTACATCTCCGCGCGCGCCGACTACGCGCTCCGGGCCATGCTCGCCGTCGCCGACGCCGCCGGTACCCCCGGCGACGCGGTGTCCGGCGGCGGCGAGCTGGTCAAGGCGGCGAGCCTGGCCGAGAGCCAGGACATCCCGCTCAGCTTCCTCCAGGGGATCCTGCTCGACCTGCGGCGGGCCGGGCTGCTGCACAGCCATCGCGGCACCGAGGGCGGGTACGCGCTGACCCGCCCGCCGGACGAGATCAGCGTGGGCGACGTGCTCCGCGCGGTGGGTGGCGCGATCACCAGCGTCCGGGGCATCCCCGCCGACCGGGCCGGCTACCACGGCGTGGCCACCGGCCTGCGGGACGTGTGGCTGGCGGTGGACGGCGCGATCGCCCTGGTCGTGGACCGGACCACGCTCGCCGACCTGCTGAGCGACCGGGCGACGGCACCCTGACGCGCGTCCGGTCACAGGGCGACGGCGCGCGGGGTCGCGGACCCGGCCGTTGTCGGCCACAGAGGGCATGACTCCTGGCCGATATGACTCTCGGGCATATTTATACCTGAGAGTCATATCGCTTTCCGGGCATCATCCGCCCGGCGGGGCTACTGAGCGTGCGGGACGCTCATCCCGGGCGTGAAGCTGCGGGCGGCGCCGCGATCCGGCGAGCCGCCGTCGGAGGGCCGCCAGGGCCCGAACGCGGCCATCGCGGCGAGCGCCAGGCCGGCCCCCGCCACCGCGAGCACCAGCAGCACTTCCCGTGCACCGCCCGATCCGGCTTCCCCCGCCATGAACCGCTCCCTCCGCGTCCGGCCGACCCCCCGACCGGTTCCCCGCCCGACAGCATCGCCGCCACGGCGAGGCCGGACAGTCGGACAGCCGACCGAACGTCGACTGATTCCCGACTCAGGAACGATCACCCGGCCCGCTCGAAGCCGAGCCGGTCAGGCGCGGTCAGCGGCGGCGCGGACGCCGACGGGGCCGGGTCGCCGGGGCGGGGTGCGCGGCAGCGGGCGCGGCGATGGTCACCGGCACACCGGACGGCTCCCGGGCGCCGGTGAGCCGGCTCAGCTCGCTGTCGCCGGGGCGTACCCGGGTGGTCTTGGGGTTGATGCCCGCGGTGCTCATCAGCCGGGCGACGTCGCGGCGCTGCTCCGGCAGCACCAGCGTGACCACGGTGCCCGACTCGCCGGCCCGCGCGGTCCGGCCGCCCCGGTGCAGGTAGTCCTTGGCCTCCGCGGGCGGGTCGGCGTTGACCACCAGGTCCAGCCCGTCGACGTGGATGCCCCGGGCCGCCACGTCGGTGGCCACCAGCGCGGTGACCTGGCCGGTGCGGAACTGCTCCAGGATGCGGGTGCGCTGCGGCTGCGACTTGCCGCCGTGCAGCGCCGCGGCGCGTACGCCCTTGGCGAGCAACTGCCGGGCCACCCGGTCGGCGCGGTGCTTGGTGGCGATGAAGACGATGGTGCGGCCCTCGCGGGCGGCGATGTGGGCCAGCGCGGCCTGCTTGTCGTCCGCCTCGAGGTGCAGCACGTGGTGGGTCA
The DNA here is from genome assembly GCF_017872985.1 of Micromonospora sp. HB375. NCBI lineage: Bacteria > Bacillati > Actinomycetota > Actinomycetes > Micromonosporales > Micromonosporaceae > Micromonospora > Micromonospora sp. HB375. The sequence goes on from NZ_JAGGJO010000001.1 coordinate 6,021,442, forward strand.
TCGCGGTGACGGTGGCGGTGCCCGGGTCGACGGAATGCGTCACCGGGTCGGCCAGGAATCGGCGGACCAGCCGGTCCACGCCCCGGTCCAGGGTGGCCGAGAAGAGCATCCGCTGCCCGCCCGGCGCGACCTGCTCCAGCAGCTTCGTCACCTGCGGCAGGAAGCCCATGTCGGCCATCTGGTCGGCCTCGTCCAGCACCGTGATGGTCACCTGGTCCAGCCGGGCGTCCCCGCGGTCGATCAGGTCGTGCAGCCGGCCCGGCGTGGCCACCAGCACCTCCGCGCCGGCGCGCAGCGCGGCCGCCTGCCGGGTCAGGGAGAGCCCGCCGACCACTGTGGCGCAGCGCAGCCCGAGCGTGGCAGCGTACGGGGTGAGCGCGGCGGTGACCTGCGCGGCCAGTTCCCGGGTGGGTACGAGCACCAGCGCGAGCGGACGGCCCGGGCGGGCCCGGCGGCCGGCCGTACGGTGCAGCAGCGGCAGCCCGAACGCGAGCGTCTTGCCGGAGCCGGTGCGGCCCCGGCCGAGCACGTCGCGGCCGGCCAGCGAGTCCGGCAGCGTGGCCGCCTGGATCGGGAACGGCGCGGAGATGCCCTGCGCGGTCAGCTCGGAGACGAGCGCCGGCGCCAGGCCGGTGGCGGCGAACGTGGGCAGGGTCGTGGTCATGCGGAAAGCCTTCCTCGAGGCGGCACGTGTCGAGGAAGGGCGCCGGGCTGCGGCGCGTCACCGGCGTCACCGGTGGTCACAAGCACGAACCGAAAGGGACGGGCCGGCCCGGCAGAGGCGGGCCGGCCCGTGCACCGCGCCCGAGAGGGCGCGGTGGTGGTGCCGGTTGATCCGAAGATCAGAGCGGGCGGATGTTCTCCGCCTGCGGGCCCTTCTGGCCCTGGGTCACCTCGAACTCGACCCGCTGGTTCTCGTCCAGGCTCCGGTAGCCGGAGGTCTGGATCGCCGAGAAGTGGGCGAAGACGTCGGCGCCGCCGTCGTCCGGGGTGATGAAGCCGAAGCCCTTGTCAGCGTTGAACCACTTGACGGTGCCAATTGCCATGTGTTTCGTCTCCTTGACGGAACGGTCGGCCCGCACGTGTTGCGGGCCGGAGAGGAGCACCCCGCGCGTGGAATACGCGGCGTGCCTGTCGCTGCTGGTCGCCCCGCCCGGAGAACTCCGGACACAACAAAGAGCGCCTGGGGCCACAATCCGCCAGGCGCACACAGAGTCTCTGGAAACCAAAACTGCAACCCGGACAACGTATCACGGACTCGTGTGCTGCGGTAGATCCCCCGGGATTTCCGGCACGGCGGCCACCAGATCGGCCAGCCCGTCCGCGTCGAGCAGGTCGGCCGGGCGGACGGTCACCGAGTCCCGGACGTAGTGGAACGCCGCGCCGACCCGCTCCACCGGCACCCCGGCCAGTTCCGCCCAGGCCAGCCGGTAGACCGCCAACTGCACCGCCGCCGCGTCGGCCTCCCGGCCGGTGGGCTGCCGCCCGGTCTTCCAGTCGACCACGTCGTAGCGCCCGCCCGGGCGGGCGAACACGGCGTCCATCCGGCCCCGGATCACCACCCCGGCGACGACAGTGGCGAACGGCACCTCCACCTCCACCGGCACCCGGTCGGCCCACTCGCTGGCCAGGAAGCGCTCCTGCAACTCGACCAGGGCCTCGTCCGGGGCCGCGTCCTCGTCCGCCGCGCCGGGCAGCTCGTCCACGTCGAGCAGCCGGTCCGCGCCGAAGCGCTGCTCCAGCCAGGCGTGGAACGCGGTGCCGCGCCGGGCGTACGGCGTCGGTTCGGTGGGCATCGGGCGGCGCAGCGTACGGGCCAGCGCCTCCGGGTCGCGGCGCAACGCCACCAGCTGGGTCACCGAGAGATGGCCGGGCAGTTCGACCTCGACCGCCTCGGCCTGCCGGGCCAGCTCCGCCCGCTCGGCGAGCAGCAGCTCGGCCTCACGCCGCCAGCGGGCCACCTCGGCGTCCTCCGCCGCGCCGGTGGTGGCGAGCAGCGCCGCCTCGCGCCGGGCCACCTCCGGGTCGGCGAGGTACCGGCGGACCAGCGCCGCCGCCTCGGTCAGCGCGGGCCGGCGGGCGCCCAGCGGGTCGGCCGGCCACTCGGCCCGCAGCACCGTCTCGGTGGTCGGGTTCACCGCGTCCCCGGCCGGCTCGGGCGTCCACGCGTCGACCACACGGCCGTCCGGGTCGGCCAGGCAGGCGTCGTGCACCTCCCGCAGGAACACCGACGGGCCGCGGAACCGCTTGGTCCCCTCCCCCCACCAGTAGCCGGAGCAGAGCAGCAGGCGGCGGGGGCGAGTCACCGCCACGTACGCCAGCCGGCGCTCCTCCCGCTCGTCGTGCGCCCGCCAGTCGTCGGTGAACTCGGTCAGCGCCCGGGCCACCCCGCGCTGGTCCTCCGCCTCCGGCAGGGCCAGCTCGGGCAGCCCGTCCGCGTCGCCGCGCAGCGGGAACGGCAGCACGCCCAGCCCGCCCAGCCAGTGGTCGGAGTTGCGCACCGGCCCCGGCCAGACGCCCCGGGTCATCCCGGCCACCGCCACCACGTCCCACTCCAGGCCCTTCGCGGCGTGCGAGGTGAGCACCTGCACCGCGCCGGCCACCACCTCGACCTCGCCCGGCGCCAGCCCGCGCTCCTCGTCCTCGGCGGCGGCCAGGTAGGCGAGGAAACCGGCGAGCGTCGCGCCGGGCGTCTCGCCGCTGAACCGGGCCGCCACGTCGCCGAGCGCGTCCAGGTGCGCGCGGGCCAGCCCGGCGTCGCCCGCGCCGTCCCGGCCGGCCCGGACCGCCACCTCGACGTCGAGGCCGATGGTCCGCTCGATGTCCGCGATCAGTTCCGGCAGCGACTGGTCCAGGCGGTAGCGCAGCAGCGCCAGTTCCATCCCGTACGAGCGCAGCCGCGCGTAGCCCTCGGCCGAGTACGCCTGCGCCGGCCCCAGGTCCGCCAGCGCCTCCACGAGCGTCGCCTCGTCCAGCACGTCCACGGTGATCTCCGGGCCCTCGTCGCCGGTCAGTTCCCGGCGGCTGCGGGCGATCGCGCGAGCGCGGCGGTGCAGGGCGACCAGGTCACGCGGGCCGATCCGCCAGCGCGCGCCGGTGAGCAGCCGCAGCAACGCCGCCCCGTCGGTCGGGTCGGCGAGCACGCGCAGCGTGCACACCACGTCCCGTACCTCGGGGGTGTCCAGCAGCCCGCCCAGGCCGACCACGTCGACAGGAAGCCCACGGGCGCGCAACGCCGCCTCGATCGCCGGGATCTGGCTGCGCAGCCGCACCAGCACCGCGGTGGTCGGGCGGCGGTCGGCCGGGATGTGCTCGGGCAGCGCGCCGGGCATCCCGGCCGCGCCCCGCCAGGCCGCCAGCACGCTGTCCGCGATCCAGTCGGCCTCGTCGGCGTACGTCTCCAGCAGCGCGCAGTGCACGGTGCCGGCGGCCTGCCCGCCCGGGGTGCGGTGCGGGATCGGGTCGCGGACGCTGAGCGCGGCGTGCAGTTCCGGCACCCGCGCGCCGACCGCCCGCAGCGGCACCGACAGCGTGTTGGCGACACCGAGGATCTCCGGTCGGTTGCGCCAGCTCGTGGTCAGGCTGAGCACGTCGGCGGGGCTGCCGTCGGTGCGGGCGAACTCGGCCGGGAACCGGTCCAGCGTGCCGGCGCTGGCCCCGCGCCAGCCGTAGATGGACTGGCACGGGTCGCCCACGGCGGTGACCGGGTGGCCGCCGCCGAACAGCGCGTTGAGCAGCACCACCTGGGCGTGGCTGGTGTCCTGGTACTCGTCGAGCAGCACCACCCGGAACCGGTCCCGCTCGATCACGCCGACGCCGGGGTGGTCGCGGGCCACCCGGGCCGCGCGGGCGAGCTGGTCGGCGAAGTCCATCGCCTCGAAGTCGTCCTTGCGCCGGGCGTACGCGCGCACCAGCGGCAGCAGCTTCAGCCGGGTCCGCTGGAGCTGGAGCGCCTTGCGCACGTCGGCGTAGACCCGGCCGGGACGCGACTGCACCTCGGCGAAGAACCGGCCGGTCCAGCCGGCCAGCTCGTCCGGGTCGACCAGGTGCTCGTCCAGCTCACCGGCGAGCGCCAGGACCGCGTCGGTGATGGTGGACGGCATCCGGTCCACCTCGGACATGTCCCCGTCGTAGTTGCGCACCAGCATGTCGACGAGCTGCCAGCGGGACGCCTCGGTGAGCAGCCGGGTGGTCGGCTCGTACCCGGCGCGCAGCCCGTGCTCGGTGACGATCCGCCCGGCGTACGAGTGGTACGTGGACACGGTCGGCTCGCCCGCCAGCGGGTCGTCGTGCGGGTCCCGCCCCTGCCGGCCGAGCCGCCGGATGAGCTGGTCGAGCCGGGTCCGGACCCGGTGCGCCAGCTCGCCGGCCGCCTTGCGGGTGAAGGTGAGGCCGAGGATGTGCTCGGGGCGTACGTAGGAGTTGGCGACCAGCCAGACCACCCGCGCGGCCATCGTCTCGGTCTTGCCGGAGCCGGCACCCGCGACCACCAGCAGCGGCTCCACCGGCGCGGCGATGATCGCGGCCTGTTCCCGGGTGGGCGCCGGCAGCCGCAGCAGCCGGGCCAGCTCGACGGGCGTGTAGCGGGGCCCGGCGTCGGCCGCGCGCGGCGCAGGCGTGGCGGAGGCGCCGAACAGCGCCGGCTGAACGCTCATGAGTTCTCCGGGGGCGGCTCGACCACCTGGCGGCCCTGGCCGGAGACCGGGCAGCTGGTGCGCACCGGGCAGACCCGGCACTTGGAGTTGGCCACCGCGGCGAACGTCGAGGCGGCCATCGTGTCGGCGGTACGGCGCACCAGCGCGGTGGCCCACCCGGCCTCCGGGCCCTCCCCGGCCGCGGCCTGGGTCTGCTCCTTGGCGTCCCGCGCGCCGGTGCCGAGCTGCACCAGCGCGGCCCCGCCCGGTTCCTCGCCGAACTCGGCGAACCCGCCCGCCTCCACCGCCGCCTGGTACGCGCCGAGCTGCGGATGCTCGGCCACCTCCCGCTCGGTGACCGCCGTCGACTTGCCGGTCTTCAGGTCGATCACCACGAGCCGCCCCTCGGCGTCGACCTCCAGCCGGTCGACCCGGCCGGTCAGCTCGATCGGGCGGGACGGATCGTCGAGGCGGACCGCGAACTCGTGCTCGATCGCCAGCAGCCGGCGCGGGTTGCCGGCCAGCCAGCGCAGCAGCTTGTCCACCATCGCCTCGGCGCGCTGCCGCTCCGGACCGGCCATCCACCGGGCGGCCAGCTCGATCGCGTCGAACCGCGCGGCCACGTACTCCAGCAACGCCTCCCGGTCGACGCTGGCGTCCTCGGCGAGCATCGCGGCGGCGTGCACCAGGTTGCCGACGCCCTGCGCGGCGCTCGCCGGCCCGCTGCCGCCGTGCCGTTCCAGCAGCCAGCGCAGGCTGCACCGCAACGCGCTCTCCATCGCCGACGGGGTGACCCGCACCGGCTCGCCCTCGTCGACCAGCGGCCGGTCGTCGGAGAGGCCGCGCAGCCCCCACCAGTCGTCCGGGTGCGCGCCGGGCACCCCGGCGGCGGCCAGCCGCGCCAGCTCACCCGCCGCCGCGTGCCGCCGGGTGATCGGCGCCGCCGGGTCGGTGACAGCGGTACGCAGCTCCGCCACCAGCGCGGACAGGGTGAGACCGCGTGGCGGCAGCGTGACCGGGAGTACGGCGGGCGGCCCGTCCTGCGGATGCTCGTCCCCGTGCGGCACCGGCCCGTCAGCGGTTTGCCCGCGCGTGACCTGGCCGGTCGGTCCGTTCCCGGCCGGGCCGGGGCCGGTCGGGTCCGGGCCGGTCGGGGCGGTGCCGCCTGCGCCGGTGGCGGGTGGGTCGGCGGCTGCGATTTCGTGCAGGAAGCGGCTCGGCTGCTCCTCGTGGTCGTCCCCGCCGACCGCCGCCGACGCCACAGCGGTGACCAGCAGCCGCCGCCGCGCCCGGCTGATCGCCACGTGGAACAGCCGCCGCTCCTCGTCCAGCAACGCCGACGTCTGCCCGACCAGGCTGGCCCGCAGGCCGGCCCCGTCGGCGCGACCGGCCAGCACGTCGACCAGGCGCTCCGAGCCGAGCAGGCTGCCGCGCAGGCGCAGGTCCGGCCAGACGCCCTCCTGCACCCCGGCCACCGCGACCAGGTCCCATTCCAGGCCCTTCGCGGCGTGCGCGGTGAGCAGGCGTACCGCGTCGCCCCGGTCGGCGGCGGCGGCGAGCGTGTCGGCGGGCAGTTCCTGCCCGAGAACGTGGTCGAGGAACACCTCGGTACGCGCGCCGGGCAGCCGGTCGGTGAACCGGGCCGCCGCGTCGAACAGCACGAGTACGGCGTCCAGGTCCCGGTCGGCGGCCTCGGCCCGCCACCGCTGGGCGGTCTCGTGCTCGCCGGTGGCCGCCCGCCCCCTGGTGATCGCCCCGGCCCAGCGTTCGGCCAGCCCGCTCTCCCGCCACACCGCCCAGAGCACGTCCTCGACCGTCGCGCCCGGGGTGGCGGCGGCCTGCCGGGCGGTCTCCAGCAGGTGCGCCACGGCCTGCGCGGGGGCCGCCCAGCGGCGCTCGATGGTGGACAGTTCGGCCGGGTCGCGCAGCGCCTCCACCAGCAGGTCGCCGGAGGAACGGCGGTCGCCGCCGGCCAGCGCCAGCGCCCGCAGCCCTTGACGCAGCCGCCGCTCGGCCAGCGGGTCGGCCCCGCCCAGCGGCGAGTGCAGCAGCGCGACAGCGGCTTCCTCGTCCAGCCGGTCCGGTTCGAGCGCACAGCGCAGCAGGAGCAGCAGCGGGGCGACCGCTGGCTGGAGGTGCAGCGGAAGGTCCTCGCCGTGCACGACGGTCGGCACCCCGGCCGTGTGCAGCGCGCGCCGCAGCGACGGCAGTTGCCGGCCGGTGGAGCGGACCAGCACCGCCATCCGGGACCACGGCACGCCGTCGAGCAGGTGCGCCTCGCGCAACGCGTGCGCCAGCCAGGCCGACTCGCTGGTGGCGGAGCGGAACGTCCGTACCTCCACCGTTCCGGCCGGCGCATCGGGCAGCGGGCGCAGCCGCCGGTGCGCCGCCGGGCCGCGCAGCCGCCGGGCCAGCCGGGCGGTGGCCGCGAGCAGTTCCGGCCCGGCCCGGTACGAGGTGGTGAGCGTGACCTGGGCCGCCGGCGCGCCGGAGGCGGTGCGGAAGCGGTGCGGGAACGTGGCGACGCCGGCCGGGTCGGCGCCCCGGAAGGCGTACGTGGACGAGTCCGGGTCGGCGAACGCCACCAGGGACCGCCCGCCTCCGGCCACCACGGCGAGCAGGTCGAGCTGCGCCGGGTCGGTGTCGGCCAGCTCGTCGACGTACACGTGGGCCAGGCGGCGGCGCTCGGCGGCGAGCAGGTCGGGATCGTCGAGCAGCATGCCGGTGGCGGCGCGCACCAGCTCCGCCGGGTCGTACGCGACCGAGCCCCTGTTGCTCACGTCGCGCAGGGCGAGCACGGCGACGTACTCCCGCAGGAAACGCGCGGCGGCCGGCCAGTCGGCGCGGCCCAGCTTCTCGCCGAGCCGGGCCAGCTCCACCGGCCCGACGCCGCGCTCCGCGGCCCGCATCAGCAGGTCGCGCAGCTGCTGGGCGAACGCCCGGGTACGCAGCGCGGGGCGCAGATCCTCCGGCCAGCCGACCGGGTCGTCGCCGGGCTCCTCCCCCACCACGTCGAGCAGCTCGCGGATGATCAGATCCTGCTCCGGGCCGGTGAGCAGCCGCGGTGAGGGCTCGCCGCGTTCGGCCGCCGCGCGGCGCAGCAGCCCGAAGGCGTACGCCGGGAACGTGCGCACCAGCGGCTCGCGGACCACGCGGTGTCCGTCCCCGGCGATACGCGCCTCGATCCGGTGGCGCAGCTCGGTGGCGCCCCGCCGGCCGAAGGTGAGCACCAGGATCCGCTCCGGGTCGACGCCCTCGGCCACCCGGGCGGCGACCGCCTCGACGAGCGTGGACGTCTTGCCGGTGCCGGGACCACCCACGACGAGCATCGGCCCGTCGGTGTGCGCGACCACCTCGGCCTGCACCGGATCGACCCGGCGCGAGACGTTCGTGCCCGCCCCGGCCCCGGTCCCGGTCTGCGGCGAAGCGCTGTCGTGCGGCGTGGCGGTCTGTGGGTGCGCGGCATCGCCCGCCGACCCCCCGGATCGCGGCTCCGCCTCGGCCGGCCCACCGGACCGACCCACCCCCTGCCCCGCCCCGGCGTCGTGGGTGACCCCCGCCCCCGCGCCGCCGGGCCGGCGCACCAACCGGTACGCCTGCATCACCGACATCCCACCACGCCGGTACGACACCCGGAAACCGACAGTCGTCCCGCCCGTCACCAGCTCACCTTGCCCGCGGCGCGCACCATTGCCGGCTCCGCCCCACGCCCGGCTCCATGCGTTCACGCCACCTCGGCGAAGTGGCCGCATCACGCGCGCCCGGACACCACCACCTCCCCGAAGTAGTGTCGATCAAGCACGCCGAGACGGTAGTGAACAAGCACGGGTGGCCGGGCGCGCGTCAGGTGAGGCGGGCGTCGATCAGGTCGAGCGCGGCGGGCACGCTGTCGGCGACCATCAGCAGGTCCAGCGCGGCCGGCTTGAGGAAGCGCTGCTCGCCGAGCCCGCGGATCCAGTCGAGCAGCGGCCGGTAGAAGCCGTCCACGTCCACGATCACCATCGGCTTGGCGTGCAGGGCCAGGGTGGCTGTGGTCCACACCTCGAACAGCTCGTCCAACGTGCCCAGGCCGCCGGGCAGCGCCACGAACGCGTCGGACTTCTCGTCCATCAGCGTCTTGCGGTCGGCCAGGCTGTCGGTCACCAGCAGCTCGTCGGAGTCCAGGTCGGCGACCTCCAGGTCGACCAGGGACTGCGGGATGACGCCGATGGTGCGGCCGCCGGCCGCCCGCGCGCCCTCCACCACGGCGCCCATCATGCCGACGCAGCCGCCGCCGCTGACCAGCGTGTGACCGCGCCGGGCGAGTTCCTCGCCGGTCTCGGTGGCCAGCGCGAGCCAGCGGTCGTCGAGGGTACGGGAGGACGCGCAGAAGACACAGACGTTCGCCACGTTCAGCTCCGTCCGGCCGGGCCCTCGGGGGCGGCCTCGGCGGCGGCGCGCTGGTCGGCGGCGACCCGGGCGACCGCCTCCTCGCGTACCGCCTCCTGCTCGGCGGAGAGCACCGCCTCGGCCTCCACGATGTGCCGGACCGCTTCGTTGACGTCGTCGGTGAGCCGGATCAGGTCGAGGTCGGCCGGGCCGATCTTGCCCTCGGCGGCCATCGTCGTACGCAGCCAGTCGAGCAGTCCGCGCCAGTAGTCGGTGCCCATCAGCACCACCGGGAACCGGGTCACCTTGCCGGTCTGCACCAGGGTGAGCGCCTCGAACAGCTCGTCCAGGGTGCCGAAGCCGCCGGGCAGCACCACGAACGCCTGGGCGTACTTGACGAACATGGTCTTGCGGGCGAAGAAGTAGCGGAAGTCGATGGCCAGGTCGACCCAGTCGTTGAGGCCCTGCTCGAACGGCAGCTCGATGCCGAGCCCGACGGAGAGGCCGCCGGCTTCGCCGGCGCCACGGTTGGCGGCCTCCATCACGCCGGGGCCGCCCCCGGTGATCACCGCGTAGCCGGCCCGGGCCAGTGCCGCGCCCACTTCCTCGGCCAACCGGCACTCCGGGCTGTCCGGCTTGCTGCGGGCGGAGCCGAAGACGCTCACCGCCGGGGGCAGGTCGGCGAGGGTGTCGAAGCCCTCGACGAACTCGGACAGGATCCGCAGGGCCCGCCAGGCGTCCTTGGTCTTCCAGTCGCTGCGTCCCCGGGAGTCGAGCAGTCGCTGATCAGCGGTACTCGTCGGAATCGCCCGGTTGCGCAGCGTCACCGCACCGCGGTGCCGTTCCGCCCGACGCGTCTCCCCCCGCCGCCCCTGCCCAGCCGACTTCCCGCTGCTCTCGCCCATGTGGTCACCGTAATGGAGCGGATCCGGCGGGACGCGCTGGCCCGGGAGCCGAAGAAAATCTGGGATACGGGCAACTAAATCGCTGGCTCGTACGTCTTACTATTCACATACCCGGTATACCCCGGGCGACGCGCCTTCGGGGGAGGAGCCAGCGTTGATCAGTAACAGCGAGATGATCCGGATTCGCCGTCAGATGCAGCGGCGGATCCGCGACGTGGTGGCCGAGCGCCGCCGCGCCCGGATGATGGAGACCCACCGCACCGACCTCACCGGCGAGACCGGCGAGGCGGACGCGCCCCTGACGACCAGCGTCTGACGATCCGGGGCCCGCCAGGCGGGTGCGGGCCCCGGATCGCGGCGCGTCAGGCCGGGGCCAGCCAGCGGTGCAGGGTGGCCGCGCCGTCCCGGATCTTGGTCAGTTCGACGTGCTCGTCCTTGTGGTGCGCCAGGTTCGGGTCGCCGGGCCCGAAGTTCAGCGCCGGGATGCCCATGGCCGCGAACCGCGCCACGTCCGTCCAGCCCAGCTTGCCGATCGGGGCGGCGCCCACCGCCGTCAGGAACTCCTGCGCCGCCGGGTTGTCCAGCCCGGGTGGCGCGCCGGCCGCCGCGTCGGTGACCGCCAGGTCGAAGCCGGCGAAGACCTCGCGCAGGTGCGCCTCGGCGCCCGCCGGGTCGCGGTCCGGGGCGTACCGGTAGTTGATCTCGATCTCGCACCGGTCGGGGATGACGTTGCCGGCCACCCCGCCGGTGATCCGTACCGCGTTGAGGCCCTCGCGGTAGTCGCAGCCCTCGATCGTCACCCGGCGCGCCTCGTACGTGGTCAGCCGCCGCAGCACCTCGCTCGCGCCGTGGATGGCGTTCACCCCGTGCCAGGAACGCGCCGCGTGGGCCCGCTCCCCGTGCGTGGTGATCACCGCGCGCATGGTGCCCTGGCAGCCCGCCTCGACGATCCCGTACGTCGGCTCCAGCAGCACCGCGAAGTCGGCCTCCAGCCACTCCGGGTGGGTCTGCGCGACCAGGGTGAGGCCGTTGTACTTCGACTCGATCTCCTCGGCCTCGTAGAAGAAGTACGTGACGTCGTAGCGCGGGTCGGGCAGCGTGACCGCCAGGTGCAGGGCGAACGCCACGCCGGACTTCATGTCGGAGGTGCCGCAGCCGTACATCAGGTCGCCGCGCATGGTCGAGGGGAAGTTGCCGTTGAGCGGGACGGTGTCCAGGTGGCCGGCGAGCACCACGCGCTGGGCCCGGCCCAGGTCGGTACGGGCCATGACGGTGTTCTGGTGCCGGTACGTGGTCAGGTGCGGCACACGGCGCAGCACCTCCTCGACGCAGTCGGCGATCGCCTTCTCGTTGAGGGAGACCGACTCGATGTCGACCAGGGCGCGGGTCAGCGCCACCGGATCGGCCAGGACCTCGGGGGTCAACGGGTTCTGCATGTCTCGCACGGTACCGTCAACCTCGGCGGGCCAGGGAACACGTTCGGCGAGGCCCGCGGCCGCGAGCAGCGGCGGACGCCGTTGCCGGAGGAGAAGGGTGACATCGTGACGTCCGCACCATCTGCCTGGGGCATCGGCCTGGCCACCGTCACCGCCGAGGACCAGGTGCTCGACACCTGGTACCCGACCGGCAAGCTGGGCCTGGGCGAGCTGCCGCTGGTGCCCGGCGAGGACCAGGCCGACGTGCTCGACCTGCCGCCGGGCGCGATCGGCGCGCGTGCGCTGCCCGGTCTGCGCACGGTCGAGGTGACCACGGTGATCGGTTCGCTGGACGACCCGATCAAGGACGCGGCCGACGCGTACCTTCGGTTGCACCTGCTCTCCCACCGCCTGGTGCGGCCGAACGAGCTGAACCTCGACGGCATCTTCGGCAAGCTGGCGAACGTGGCCTGGACGTCGGCCGGGCCGTGCCCGCCGGAGCGGGTGGACGAGCTGCGTGTCATCGAGCGGGCGGTGGGCCGCCACCTGGCCGTGTACGGGGTCGACAAGTTCCCCCGGATGACCGACTACGTGGTGCCGTCCGGGGTGCGGATCGCCGACGCGGACCGGGTCCGGCTGGGCGCGTACCTGTCCTCCGGCACCACCGTGATGCACGAGGGCTTCGTCAACTTCAACGCGGGCACGCTGGGCACCTCGATGGTCGAGGGCCGCATCGTGCAGGGCGTGGTGGTCGGCGACGGCTCCGACGTCGGCGGCGGCGCCTCGATCATGGGCACGCTCTCCGGCGGCGGCACGGAGAGGGTGCGCATCGGTGAGCGCAGCCTGATCGGCGCGAACGCCGGTGTCGGCATCACGCTCGGCGACGACTGCGTGGTGGAGGCCGGCTGCTACATCACCGCCGCCTCGAAGATCACCCTTCCGGACGGCCGGACGGTCAAGGCCCGCGAGCTGTCCGGCGTCGACGGGCTGCTGTTCTGGCGCAACTCGGTGACCGGCGCGCTGGAGGCGAAGCCCCGCACCGGCCAGGGCATCAAACTGAACGCCGCGCTGCACGCCAACGACTGAGCCGTACCCCCGTCCGGGTCCGCGCCCACCGCGCGGACCCGGACGGCCGGCTCACCGCAGGCGGTACGCCTGGATGATCCGCTGGGTCACGGTGTTGCCGGCGTCGTCACGGGCGGTGGCCCGCAGCGACGCGTACCCCGGGCCGGCCGGGTGCCGGACGGTGGCCGTCCACGCCCCGCCCTGCTTCTTCACCGTCGCCTTGCGCCAGGTCTTCCCGCCGTCGTAGGAGACGTCGACGGTGAGCGCGACGACCCGGCCGGACGGCGCGCCGGGCTGGCGCTGCACCGCCACCGGCACGGTGAACGTCCGGCCCGCCGGTGCCGAGCTGTCCACCGCCAGCGGCGGGGTGAACCGGACCGCCATGGCCGGCAGCCGGGCCGGCACGTCGCCCGGAACCCGCTTGGAGCGGAACGTCCAGCTCGCCGAGACCTCGGTGCTCAGGTCGGTGAAGCCCCGCTTCGCCACGGTCTCCAGCCGGTAGTTCGCCGCGCCCGGCGGCACCGTGAACTCGCCGTACCCCGGGTAGGGCGACTCGCCGACCAGCTTGCCGTTGCGGAACAGCCGCGTGTGCTCGGTGTCGTTCAGCGAACCGCCCGGATGCCCGGCCGCGTCGCTGTGCACCGGCAGCGCGACCACGATGCTGTCGCCGATGCGGGTGATGCTCTCCTCCGGCCAGCGCGGCTGCGGGAACGACGGGCCGAAGGGGCCCTTGTTCCATTCCTCGGTGTAGGTGCGCCCGGCCCGGTAGCGGGTGGGCACGGACTGCAGCACCGCCCGCGCCTCCAGCCAGCCGTCCTCGTCCCGCTCACCGAAGTCCAGCTCGGCGCTCCAGCGGGTCTTGGCGGTGGAGAGGTGCTCGATCCGCTTGCCGGGCACCTGGACCGGCAGGACGATCGCCGAGCCGCCGATGTCGTAGTCGGACTCCGGGAACACGACCCGTTCGTTGTCCATCCCGGTGTAGCCGGCGGCGAACCGGCTCGTGACGGTGGCGAAGTCGGCGGGCCGGTAGTGCCTGACGAAACCGGTCGGGAACCGGCCCGGGAACTGCTCGTTCAGGCCGTAGAAGTACGGGCTGCGCTCGGGCGCCTTCGCCTCGGTCCACTGGCTGGCGACCGCGCCGACGAAGAGGTCGCCGGAGACGTTGCGGCCGACCTGGCCCGAGTAGAGACCGTCGAACTTGTCGGCCCAGAGCCCGAAGCTGGCTTGGAAGTCGTCGAGCTTCCAGGCCGCGGTGAGGTCGATCAGCAGCGGTGCCGCGCCGCGCTGCGGCACCGTGGTACGGACCGGCTTCGCCGCCCGCGCGTCCAGCACGAGCCGCTGGTTGCCGGTCACCACCAGCTCCGGCTGGGCGAGGAAGGAGACCTCCGACCAGCCCTCGTCGCCGGCTGCGAAGATCAGGCTCTGCACGCCGTACCGGCCCTTTGGCACCCGCAGCCGGGCCTCGCCGTCGGCGTCGTACACGTCGCGGTAGCTGGCGTCGTCGAGCCCGAGCAGGCTGGTGAAGTAGTCACCGGTCAGAGCGCCGGAGCGGTTGCGGTGCGTCACCGTCAGGTCGTAGCTCTCCACCTCGCGGTCGACCGCGAGCGGGGTCACCGCCACCGCGTCGCCGGCGCGGGCGACCAGGCGGCCGGTCCAGTAGCCGTCGGCGCCGCCGAGCCGGGTGTCCACGACCACCGTCACCTGGGCGCTGCCGCCCGCCGGGACGGTGAGCCGGGAGGCGCTGAGGGTGAGCATGCCGGCCGGTGCGGACCGTCCGCCCGGCCCGGTGAACTCGGTGCTCAGGTCCAGCGTGACCGGGGCGGTCCCGCCGTTGCGGTAGGTGACGGTCCGGCTGATCGGCTGGTCGTCGGTGTGCGGCCAGGTCGCCACGCCGAACGAGACGGACGGCGGGTCGCTGGTCACCTGCTGGGTGATCGCGCGGGCGAGGTCGACCCGGCCCGCGCCCTGCTGGTACGCGGTCTGCTCCGGGTGCGGCTTCGCCGAGGCCATCAACGTCGCCTTGTAGCTGGCGGGCGTCCAGCCGGGGTGCTGCTGGGCGAGGAGCGCGACCGCGCCGGCCACGTGCGGCGTGGCCATCGACGTGCCGGACAGTGCGGCGTACTTGTCGCCCACCGGGTCGCCGATCTCGCCGTGTGCGGCCCGGGCGGCCACGATCTCCACGCCGGGCGCGGTGATGTCCGGCTTGATCGCTCCGTCGCCGACCCGGGGGCCACGGCTGGAGAAGTCGGCGAGCGCGTCGTCGCGGTCCACGGCGCCGACCGCCAGCGCGGCGTCGGCGCTGGCCGGCGACCCGACCGAGCCGTCGGCGCCGTCGTTGCCGGCGGCGATCACGAAGAGCGTCCCGTGCTGCTCGGTGAGCGTCCCCACCGCCTCCTCCAGCGGGTCCACCTCCGGCGTGTCGCCGCCGCCGAGACTCATGTTGACCACAGTGGCGTGCTGTTCGGCGGCGGCCCACTGCATGCCGGCCAGGATGGCCGACTCGGTGCAGCCGTAGACCTCGCAGACCTTCCCGGACAGCAGCGTGGCGTCCGGCGCGACGCCCCGGTACTTCCCGCCGGAGGCGGCCCCGCTGCCGGCGATGGTCGAGGCCACGTGGGTGCCGTGCCCGACGATGTCGTCCGGGTTGGTCTCCTCGGTGAAGTTGCGCGACTCGGCGACCTTGCCCGCCAGGTCCGGGTGGGTGAGGTCGACGCCGGTGTCGAGCACCGCGACCCGGACGCCCTTGCCGGTGTATCCGGCGGCCCAGGCGGTCGGCGCGCCGATCTGCGGCACGCTGTGGTCGAGCGTCACCCGCCGCCGGCCGTCGAGCCAGATCCGCTCGACACCCCCCGCCGCGTCGAGCCGGGCACCGGAACTGTCGGCGCTGACCGCGTTCCAGAGCGCGCCGGTGTCGCTCTTGGACGCGACGACCGCCGCGCCGGTGATCGCCGGCAGGTCGCGGGTCACCCGGGCGCCGGCGAGCGGAGCCGCCGCACGCCGGGCCACCCCCGGCCGGTACGTCACGAGCAGCGGTACGGTGTCGCGCCGCGCGTCGTCGTAGCCGGCCTCGATCAGCCCGGTGACGTCGAACAGCCGCCGGTCGAGCTTGCCGGCGCGGACCAGCGGGAGCGCGTCCTGCGGCAGCACGGTGAGGCGGTCGCGCTCGCGGCGGACCAGGAACTCGATGCCGGTACGCCCGGCGCCGGGGCGTACCGCGGCGTGGCCGCCGGTGACGGTGACCCGGTCCCCGGTGATCAGGGTGACGGTGGCCGTACGGTTGCCGGCCTGTTCGGACGGGCCGGTGGGCGCGGTCGGGCCGGTGGGCGCGGCAGCCCGCGCGGGCACCGGCAGACCGAGCGCCAGCGCCAGGGCCATGCCCAGCGCGCCCAGTTTTCTGCGATTCCGGAGCAACCTTCCTCCTTCGTCGAACGTTTCATCGATGAGGGACACATCGATGCGGGTATCAGCATTGCATACCGCGTATGCATCGGGAAGTCGCCGATCCGACGGAACCGCCACCACGCTCCCGAACCGGCCGGGACGATCGAGCGATGACCTCCATGAAGGACCGGATGCTGGCCGGCGAGCAGTACATCGCCGACGATCCCGCGATCATCGCCGACCTGGAGCGCGCGGCCCGGCTCAGTGAACGCTTCAACCGCAGCTCCGCCGACGATCCGGCGGGCCGCCTCGCCGCGCTGCGCGAACTGCTCGGCTCACTCGGCGAGGACGCCTGGGTCCGGCCGCCACTGCACTGCGACTACGGACACCAGACGCACATCGGCCCGCGCACGTTCGTCAACTTCAACGCGGTCCTCCTCGACGTCGCCCGCATCACCATCGGCGCGGACGTCCAGATCGGACCGAACGTGCAGCTGCTCACCGCCACCCACCCGGTCGAACCGGAGGCGCGCCGGGCCAAGTGGGAATCCGCACAGCCGATCACCATCGGTGACAACGTCTGGCTCGGCGGCGGAGTGATCGTCCTGGCCGGGGTGACCATCGGCGAGAACACGGTGGTCGGCGCCGGCGCTGTCGTGACCCGCGACCTGCCGGCCAATGTGGTGGCGGTGGGTAACCCCGCTCGTCCGATCAGAAGCCTGACTCAGCCATCCTGAGCTGCGGGAACAACCGCTCCAGCGGATGCGGACTCCAGCCCCGGCGTGCACTCTGAGTAGTAGGGCGTTCACCGGGAGGCACTATGGAGCGGGTCCTCGAACTACGGGTGCACGGGGTGTCGAACACCCCGCCGGATCAGCTGCTCGGCCTGAAAGCAGGCGCGAACGGTGACGGTGGGCAACCAGCACTCGTCGCCGGCGGTCAGGTGACCGGCTTCTACCGGTCCACCACAGCCGGCCGGGACGACCCGATCACCGTCGAGGCGTACAGCTGGGGGCAGTTGACCTCCGGCGCGCGGACCCGGCGGGACGTGGAACGGGCGCTGTGGACGCTGCTGCTCCCTTTCGCCCTGGCGAACGTCGCGCTGCACGCCCGCGCGGGCATCCCGCCCGACCCGGACCAGGAGCGCTGGGCCAGCCGGTCCGGCATCACCGCCTGGCTCATCCGCCTGTTCTGCCTGAGCCTGACCTGCACGCTCGTCATGACCGTGACCGGCGTCGGCGTGGACCTGATCGGCTGGCAGTGCGTGGAGGCGGACTGCCTCGGCCGGCTCCCCGGGCCGTGGCAGTTCCTCGGCGACTCCTGGTGGCGGCAGGGCACCCGGGCGCTCGCGCTCGGACTGCTGCTGCCGCTGCTCATGCTGGCCGCGATCGGACTCGTCGCCTTCCGCACCTACCAGTACGAGGCGCAGATGCCCGCCGACCCGCACCACCATGCGCCCGTCCGGGAAGACGGTGAGCCGGTCGAACCACCGGAGCCGCGCGAGCCGCCGCAGAACCCGCTCCAGGATCCGACGTTCTGGAACGGGGAAGGGCAACTGCGCCGCGCCGCCGTGCTGCACCTGTGCACGGGCGCGGTCACCGCCGCCGCCGTACCCGTCACCGCGGTTCTCATCATGGATCCGCCGCGCGGCCTGCGGGCCGCTGTCGCCTGGCCGACCGTCGCGCTGCTCGCCGCCGTGGTGACGATCGCCGTGATCGCGGTGGCCCGGCCCTGGTTGAGCCGGCGCCAGGGCTCCACCCCGCTCGGCCGGTGGAGCATCGCCGTCGCGGCGCTCACCGCGCTCGGTCTGGTCGGCACGTTCGTCCTGCTGCTGCTGCCCGAGGGCCCGGCCGGCCAGCCGCTGTCGGCGTACCGGCCGCCGCTCGGGTGCGCGGCGCAGCCGGAGATCGCCGGCTGCCATGCCGACCGGTCACTGCCCGGGTACGACACCGCCATCGCCTGGCTCGTCGCCTACCAGGTGCTGCTGCTGGTGGCCATCGCCGCGGCGAACCGCTCCGGCCGGCGGGCACTGGCCGGTCCGGCCGCCGGGGCGCTGCTGCTGCCGCTGGGCGCGACCTGGATCGAACACGGGCTGCCCGGCCTGCCCGACGCGCCGGACGCGCTGCGCACCTGGATGCTCGTCGGCCCGGCCGGTGTGCTGGCCGGCATCGGACTGCTCCTGCCCCGCCTGCGCCCGACGGTGCCGACCCAGCCGCTCGGCGCGTACACCGATCTGGCCTGGCGGGGCTGCGCCCCGGCGGTCATCGCCGGTTTCGGCTGGATGATGGCGGCGGCCTACTGCGCCGGACTGCTCTACTGGGTCAGCGACCGGCTGGACGCGTCGGCCGAGCCGAGCGGCCCGAGCCGGGTGATACCTCCGCTCGCCGTCTTCTGGGCCGGGCTGGCCTGCGCGGTCGGCCTGCTCGCGCTGATCGGGCTGCTGGTCCGGGTCGCGGTCCTGCTGCACCGCCTGCGCCGGGTGGAGTACGCCCGGCTCACCGCCGCCCCCGGCCTGTCCGCGCACGACCGGCGACGCTGCCGCGACGTCAGCACGTACCGGGCGCTGCACCGGCTGGTCGGCGAGCACGCGGTCCGGCTGATGGGCTGCTACGCCGCGTTCTGCGCGGTCCTGGTCACGCTCTGCTGCGCCGCCGCGCTCTCCGGCGAACGGCCGAGCCCGCTGTCCCCCTCCGGCTGGCAGACCGCCATCCACTGGACCGCCGAACGGGGAGACGCCATCCTCGGCTGGCTGCCGGTGGTGATGGCGGCGCTCGGGCTGCTGGTCTACCGCACCGACTCGGTACGCCGCTCGGTCGGCGTGATCTGGGACGTGTGCACGTTCTGGCCCCGGGCCGCGCACCCGCTCGCCCCGCCCAGCTACGCCGAGCGCGCCGTACCGGAACTCCAGACCCGGGTCGCGGGCCTGCTGGCGCTACCGCCGCACCACAGCGACCGGATGGACGGCGTCATCCTCTCCGGACACAGCCAGGGCACCGTCATCTGCGCCGCAGTGCTTCTGCAACTGCCCCGCCGGTGGCGGCTGCGTACCTGGTTCTTCTCCTACGGCTGCCAGCTCACCCGGCTCTACGGGCGGGTCTTCCCGTCCTACTTCGGCCCGGAGCGGCTGCGTACGCTGGCCGGCGCGCTCACCTGGCCCGGCGGCCACGTGGCCTGGACGAACTTCTGGCGGGACACGGATCCGCTCGGCTGGCAGGTCAGCGCCGGGCAGCGGGACGTGCCGGTGGCGGACCCGGAGGCGCTGCACCCGACCGGCGGCGAGGTGGCCGACCCGCCCATCCGCAGCCACAGCGGCTACCCGGAGGCGGCGGAGTTCACCCGCGAGCGCGCCGTGGTGGCCCGGTTGCTGCGCCGCACCGTGCCGTCGCCCCGGCAGCGGGCCGGCTGACCGTGCGCCGGTGCGGCGGCGGGTCGGCGGCAGCGCCCGGCGTCACGCCGGCGGCGGGTCGGCCAGGCGGACAACCAGGTCGGCGTGCACGGCCGTGCCCGCGACCAGCCGGGCGTTCTCCTCGTCGCTGCCCAGCGCCCAGGCCCGGGCCTGCTCCGGCGACTTCCCGTACGCCTCGTGCCGCGCGGTGAGCCGGCGCACCCGCACCTCCGCGTCCAGATCGAGGAACCAGGCCTCGTGCAGAAGCGTCCGCACCTCCTCCCACGGGTCGTCCCGCAGCAGCAGGTAATTGCCCTCGGTGACCACCAGGCGCACCTCGGGCGGGACCTCGATCGCCCCGGCGACCGGCTCCTCCAGGTCACGGCGGAACTCCGGCGCCCACACCGACGTCGGCTCCAGCCGGCGCAACCGGCGCAGCATCGAGGCGAACCCGTTGACGTCGAACGTGTCCGGCGCGCCCTTGCGCCCCGACCGGCCGAGCCGCTCCAACGCCGTCCCGGCCAGGTGGAAGCCGTCCATCGGGACCAGCCGGGCGACCGGGCCGAGCGCGGCCACGATCCCTTCCGCCAGGGTGGACTTGCCCGCACCGGGTGCCCCGGCGATGCCGAGCAGCTGACGCGGGCCGGCCTCGGCCAGCGCGCGCGCCCGGGCGACCAGGTCGTCGAGCCCGAGCACCTCCGCCGCCGGCATCAGCCCAGCACCGGCTCGCTGATGGTGAACCGCGCCTCGACCGCCGCCTGCACCGGCTGCGGCGCCGGGTCCAGCTCCAACTCCAGCTCCGGCTGCTCGCCGGAGCGCGCGTACGCCGCCTTGACCATCATCGGCGGGGACGCGCTCAGCCCGGTGTCGGACAGCTCCCGCAGCGCCGTCACCCGGGCGCCGAGCGCCTCGGCGTACTCCCGGGCCCGGACCAGCGCGTCCGCGATCGCCGCCTGCCGCGCCTCCCGGTAGGCCGGGCTGTCCGGCCGCAGCGACCACACCGGGCCGGCCACCTCGACCTGCTCCTGGTCGGCCAGGCGGAGCATCAGCTCGCCCAGCGCGGTGAAGTCGCTCGTCGTGACAGTGGTGCTCACGCTGCCCTGGTAGGCCACCACGCGGTCGCCGGAACGCCTCGTCACCGGCCAGACGTGCACCTGGCCGGTCTCCCGCCGCTCCACCGCCGGCTCGGCCGCGTCGAGCAGCGCCCGCACCGCGGCGGCCCGTTCGGCCAGCCGAGTCAGCGTGGTCTCGCGATCCCGGTCCCGGGCCGTCGCCGTCACCGTGAACCGCGCCAGCTCGGGCGCCACCTCCCGGTACGCCTCACCGCGTACCGCCACGACCGGTGCGTCCGCCATGCCGCTCAGCCTAACGGCGGCGTGGCCGGCAGGTGCCCCGTGTAGGTGACCGCGCCGCCCGCCTCGCGTACCCCGGTCAGGTGACCGCCCGCGGCGCCCAACTCCCGCAGGTACGCCAGCTCGCCGACGTGGTCGGCGGCGCACGGGAACTCCCGCCGGTGCGCGGTGAACTCGCGCGCCCGCAGCGTGGACCGGGTCTGCCGCCCCTCGGCGAGGCGCTCGGCCAGCGCGTCGGCGTCGCCGGCGCGCAGCGCCTCGGTCAGCTCGCCCAGGAAGACGCCGAGCGCGTCCAGCTCGGCGAGGACGCGGTCGCGGTTCCCGAGCAGCATGTTCGCGGTCCGTTCGGGCGGCCCGCCGGCGACCCGGGTGCCGTCGGAGAAGCTCCCGGCCGCGAGCGTCAGAACCGCGTCCCGCAGCGCCGACCGGTGCACGGTGCCGGCCAGCGCCCCGGCGAGCACGTGCGGCACGTGCGAGGCGAGCGCCGCCGCTCCGTCGTGCTCCGGGGCGGACATCGGCACCACCCGGGCGTGGAAGACGTCCACGAGCAGCGCGGCCAGCCACCGGAAGGCGTCCAGCCCGGTCGGCCCCGGGCAGAGCACCCAGGCGGCGCCGTCGAGCAGGCCCGGCTCGGCCGCGTCCGGTCCGGCCCGGTCGGCCCCGGCCATCGGGTGGCCCGGCACGAACCGGTGCCCGAGCCCCTGCACGGTGGCGACGGTGCTCACCTCGGCCTTGACGCTGCCGACGTCGGTGAGCACGCACCTGTCGTCGGTGACGGCGGCGACCCGGGCCAACGTCGCCGGCAACGTCGGCAGGGGGCCGCAGAGGAACACCACGTCCCGGCCGGCCACCGCGTCCTCGACCGTGTCGGCCACCACGACGCCCCGCTCGCGTACCCGCCCGCGGGTATCCGGGTCCGGGTCCCAGCCGGTCACGTCGAGCCCGGCGTCGCGCAACCGGAGCAGCAGCGAACCGCCGATCAGCCCGGTGCCGACCACCGCCGCCCGTGCCAGCTCGCCCGCCATGTCAGGACCCGGCGAGCCGCCCGGCCACCGCGTCGACACGCTCGTCGGACTCGGTGAGCGCCACCCGGACGTGCCGGGCGCCGGCCGGGCCGTAGAAGATCCCGGCCGCAACCAGGATGCCCCGGCGGGCCAGCCAGTCCACCGTGTCCCAGCAGTCCTCGTCGCGGGTCAGCCAGAGGTAGAGGCCGGCCTCCGAGTGCTCGACCGTGAAGCCGGCCCCGGTGAACGCCGCACGCAGCTTCTCCCGCCGGACGCGGTAGCGCTCCCGCTGGGCGTCGGCGTGCTCCTGGTCGCCGAGCGCGGCCACCATCGCGGCCTGCACCGGCGCGGGCACGATCAGACCCGCGTGCTTGCGGATCTTGAGCAGCTCGGCCACCAGCGCCGGGTCACCGGCGACGAAACCGGCCCGGTACCCGGCCAGGTTCGAGCGCTTGGACAGCGAGTGCACCGCCAGCACGCCGTCGTACGAGCCGCCGCACACCTCGGGCGAGAGCACCGAGACGGGCTCGGCGTCCCAGCCCAGCGGCAGGTAGCACTCGTCGCTGGCCACCACGGCCCCGCGCTCGCGCGCCCACTCGACCACCTTGCGCAGGTGGGCGGCGGGCAGCACCCGGCCGGTCGGGTTGCCCGGCGAGTTGACCCAGACCAGCCGGACCCGGGGATCCGGGCCGAGCGCGGTCAGCGAGTCGGTGCGTACGGTGGTCGCGCCGACCAGCCGCGCCCCGTCCTCGTACGTCGGGTAGGCCACCGACGGCACCACCACCACGTCACCGGGGCCGAGCCCGAGCAGCGTGGGCAGCCACGCCACCAGCTCCTTGGAGCCGATCGTGGGCAGCACGCCCAGCCCGTCGACGCCCGCGCCGCAGGCCCGGGCGACCCACGCCGCGATCGCGTCCCGCAGCGCCGCGGTGCCGGCGGTCAGCGGGTAGCCCGGCGCGTTCGACGCGTCGGCCAGCGCCTGCCGGATCAGCTGTGGCACCGGGTCGACCGGCGTGCCCATCGACAGATTGATGAGACCGTCCGGATGCGCCGCGGCCGTGGCGGCCGCGGCGTCCAGGGTGTCCCAGGTGAAGTCGGGCAGCCGTGCCGAGACCGGCGAGCGCCGGTTCAGTGGCCCTCGCCGCGCGGCGGCTGCGCGGCGACGAAGGTGGCGTCCTTCTCCACCTTGCCGATCTTCGAGGCGCCACCGGGCGAGCCCAGGTCCTCGAAGAACTCGTAGTTGGCCCCGGTGTAGTCCTTCCACTGCTCCGGGACGTCGTCCTCGTAGAAGATCGCTTCTACCGGGCAGACCGGCTCGCAGGCACCACAGTCGACGCACTCGTCGGGGTGGATGTAGAGCATCCGGTTGCCCTCGTAGATGCAGTCGACCGGGCACTCCTCGATGCATGCCTTGTCGAGCACATCCACGCACGGCTCGGCGATGATGTAGGTCACCGGTCTTCTCCTCCGCAGACTCGTCGCGATCACCCGCAACGGTAAGAGCCTAGTATCTCGCCGGGGAGGGGGTCGATCGTGCTCCGACAGCAGGACGTGGGACACCGGATCGTGGTCCGCCGGATTGTGGGGATTCGTGAGGGCCGCACGCTGTTCTCCGACGCGCTCGGCGAACTCGTCGAGCTGAGCGAGACCCACATCACCCTCGCCACCGACGCCGGTCCACTGCGCGTACCGGTCGCCGAGGTGCACCGGGCCAAGCGGGTGCCGCCGGCCCGCCGCCCCACCGCCGCCGCCGTGGTCGCGCTGGAGCTGGCCGCCGACGAGGCGTGGCCCGCACCGGTACGCGGACGGCTCGGCGACTGGCGGCTGCGCTGGGCCGACGGCTGGACCGGCCGGGCCAACAGCGCGCTGCCGGTCGGCGACCCGGACCGGCCCCTGCCCGCCGCGCTGGACGCGGTGCAGCGCTGGTACGCCGAGCGGGGCGGCACCGCGCTGGTGAACACCCCGCTGCCGCTGGCCGCCCCGGTCGGCGCCGAACTGGACGCGCGCGGCTGGACGGCCCGGCCCCCGGTGCTGGTGCAGACCGTGCCGCTGCGCGCCCTGGCCGCGCCGCCGGACGCCGGGCTCGCCGACACGCCGCCGGATGCCGACACGCCGACCGCCGGCCCGGACGGCCCGCCGCCGCTCGCCGGTCCGGACGGCACGCCGCCGGTGACGCTGGCCGGCGCGCCCGCCGACGACTGGCTGGCGATCGCCGCCGGTCGCAAGGGAGGCCTGCCGGACGCCGCGCGGCACGTGCTCACGGCCGTCGACCGGGTCCGCTTCGCGGAGCTGCGGATCGACGGCCGGCTGCTCGCGGTCGGCCGGGGCACGGTGACCGGCGAAGGCCGCTGGCTCGGCGTCAGCCTGCTCGAAGTGCTGCCCGAGGCGCGTCGGCGCGGATTCGCCGTCGCGGTCGTCCGCGCCCTGGCCCGCTGGGGCGCGGACGAGGGCGCCACGCGGGCGTTCCTCCAGGTGGAGCAGAGCAACACCGGCGCGGTCGAGCTCTACCGCCGGCTCGGGTTCACCACCCACCACACCTACCTGACCCGGGTCGCCCCGGCCGCCTGAACGGCCGGAGGGTCAGCGCCGGACGACCCGGCGCGGCCGGGACCGCTTCATCTCGGCGTACCGCTTGAGCTGCCGGGACCGGTAGTCCCGGCCGAGCGCGGTGAGGATCAGGTAGCCGACCAGCACACCGGCGGCGGTGGCGGCGAGATAGAGCCAGATCTGGGCGAAGAAGAGACCGGCGCCACCGCCGAACGGGCTCTCCCCGACCACCAGCGGACCGACGAACACGGTGAGCGCCAGCGCCACCCCCACCGCGGCGGCCAGGTCACCGGCCAGGCGGCCGAGCGGACGGTCGGCCCCCCACCGGAACGCGACGCCCGCCAGGATCAGCCCGATCACCAGGAACATCGCCAGCGACACCCGGTCGGACGCGGCGTCGTCGTCCGGGAACGCGAATCTGGTGACCAGCCGGGCCACCACGTTCACCGCGAACAACGCGGCCGCCAGCACTCCGACCGCACGCCACCGCTGACCCATCGCACGCCTCCCGCCGTACCGCCCGCTCCCTCGGCGGGCCTCTGGCAGGAATGTCTACCACCGTCGCCTGTGTGGCGTCAGCACCTCACCGGACAGGGGGCGGCGTCACCAGGTGCCGGAAACCGACCACCGCGAACGTGACCGCGCCGGCCACGATCAGCGCCAGCCCGAGCACGTTGTCGCCGACCAGCGCGAGATCACCCTCGACGGTCCGGACACCGCCCGCCACGATCACCACGAACCACGGCAGCGCGGCCAGCACGACCGCCCAGCGGCCCCCCGTCGACCGGTGCCCGAACGAGCCCAGCAGCACCGTCGCCGCCACCACCACCGGCACGCCGACGACCACCGCGCCCACCCCGACCAGCGCCTGCGCCGCGCCGGAACGGCCCTGCACCAGCTCCCAGGCCCAGGTCGAGAAGATCAGTTCGAGCAGCGCGAGCAGCACGCCGCCCCAGACCGTCAGCACGCCGCCGGTAACCCGCAGCGCGCGGTCGAGCGTCCGCTCCGCCCGGCTCGGCGGCGCGGCCTCCGGTGGCGGCTCGGCAACTGTCGACACGGGTACGGCCGGCAGCGTCACCGGACACCGGCCGCCGCGACGGGGGACCGATCCGCGGCGTCCGGGGCGATCCCGGCGAAGAGGTCGTCCTCCCAGCCGTACGGGCCATGGCCGGGCCCCTTCTCGCCCACCGCGAGCGTGAAGTACTCGACGCCCATGAACTCGCCGCCGAAGTTGCCGGCGATCGAGTAGAGCCACGAGTTGGCCGGGATCTGGGTGGCGTGGGCCCGCATCGCCGCCTCCTTGGCGGCGTGCTGCTCGGTGCCGTCGATCCGGGCGGCGATCTCCGCGTCCGGCGTGCCGAACGGCAGCTCGTCGGCGCTCTCGATGCCAGCGAACGGGTTGTCCGAGGACTCGGTGAACGTCTCCAGCCCGGCGTCGAGCACGCTGCGCGGCATGGCCGTCCAGTAGACCTTCGCCGGGGCGATCCCCTCGGCCGCAGCCAGCTCCACGCCGCGCATCGCCACCCGGTGCGCCTGGATGTGGTCCGGGTGGCCGTAGAAGCCGTTCGGGTCGTACGTGACGAGCACCTGGGGACGGACCTCGCGGATGACCTCCAGCAGGTGCCCGGCGGCGACGTCCAGGTCGGCCTGCCAGAACGCCCGCGGATGCTCGTTGGTGGCCATGCCCATCATGCCCGAGTCGCGGTAGCGGCCCGCCCCGCCGAGGAACCGGTGGTCGGTGACGCCGAGCGCGGCGCAGGCCTCGGCCAGCTCGCCGATCCGGTAGCCGCCGAGCTGGTCCGCCTCGGCCGCGCAGAGCTGGGCCAGCGCCGGGACATGGATCTCGCCCTCCTCGCCCAGCGTGCAGGTGACGAGCGTGACGTGGGCGCCGGTGGCGGCGTAGTGCGCCATCGTCGCGCCGGTGCCGATCGACTCGTCGTCGGGATGCGCGTGGACCAGCAGAAGGCGTCGGTCGGGCAGCGTCGTCACGCCCGTCACTCTAACCGGCGGTCCTGCCCGCTCGACGGTGATGCGTCCGCTCAGGTCGGCCACATCACCTCCGGCGCGCGCCTACGCTGCAGGCGTGGACTTTCCCGAGCTGGCCGCCCGTACCCGTCGGTTCAGCCACGGGGCGCCGCGCGCCGTCACCGTCTCCGGCGACGGCGCCCGGGTCGTCTTCCTGCGCTCCGCGGGACCGGAGGACCCGGCCGACGCGCTCTGGCTGCTCGACATCGACAGCGGCGAGGAACGCCTGGTCGCCGACCCGGCGGTGCTGCTGGGCGCGGACGCCGATCCGGCCCGCCTGTCCCCGGGTGAGCGGGCGCTGCGCGAGCGGCTGCGGCTCAGCTCCGGCGGCATCGGCTCGTACGCCCTGGACGCCGCCGGCCGGGTGGCCGCGTTCGCGCTGGCCGGGCGGCTGTTCCGGGCCGACCTGGTGCACGGCGACGTGGTCGAGGTGGCCACCGGCGGGCCGGTGATCGACCCCCGGCCCGACCCGACCGGCGAGCGGCTGGCCTACGTCACCGACGCCGCCGAGGGCGTACGCCGGGGCCAGCTGCGGGTGGTGGAGCCGGACGGTACCGACAACCTGCTCGCCGGTGAGGACAGCGGCGTGACCTGGGGGCTGGCCGAGCACATCGCCGCCGAGGAGTTCGACCGCTACCGCGGCTACTGGTGGGCGCCGGACGGGCGCAGCGTGCTGGCCGCCCGGGTCGACGAGTCCCGGCTGGAACGCTGGTACCTGCACGACCCGGCCGACCCGGCGAGCCCGCCGACGTCGCTGGCGTACCCCGTCGCGGGTGGCCCGAACGCGGAGGTCAGCCTGCACCTGCTCGACCTCGACGGCGGCTGGGTCGACGTGCACTGGGACCGGGAGACCTACCCCTACCTGAGCTCGGCGGACTGGTCCGACGGCGGGCCGCTGATCACGGTGCTGCGCCGCTCGCAGCAGCACGGCCTGGTGCTGGCGGTGGACCCGCGCACCGGGGAGACGCAGGTGCACGCCGAGCTGGCCGACCCGCGCTGGGTGGAACCGATCCCCGGCACCCCCGCCCACCTGCCCGACGGGCGGGTGCTGGTCGGCGGCGAGCTGGCCCACGACGGGTACGACGCACGCTGCCTGTTCGCCGACGGCACGCTGCTCACCCCGCCCTCGCTGTACGTGCGGCGGGTGGTCGGGCGGCTGCCGAACGGCCCGGGCACGACCGCGGACCTGCTGGTCGAGGCGAGTGAGGGTGAGCCGAGCCAGCGCCACCTCTACCGGGTGCGGACCACCATCGGCGGCGGCATGGACGCCCGCCGGATGGGCAGCGACCCCGGCTGGCACACCGCCTCGATCGGCGGCTCCACGCTGGCGGTGGGCATCGCGTCGCTGGAGCACCCCGGCGTGCGCTGGCGGGTCTGGCACGGCGACCGCGAGGTGGGTGAGCTGCGCTCGCTGGCCGCCACCTGCTCGTACGCGCCGCGGCCGACGATGGTCCGGGTCACCGACCGGCGGCTACCAAGCGCGGTGCTCTACCCGGCCGAGCACGTCAAGGGCACCCGGCTGCCGGTGCTGCTGGACATCTACGGCGGCCCCGGCCACCAGGAGGTGGTGGCGGCCCGCAGCGTCTGGCTGGAGCGGCAGTGGTGGGCCGAGCAGGGCTTCGCGGTGGTCACCATCGACAACCGGGGCACCCCCGGCATCGCGCCTTCGTTCGAGAAGGCGATCCACCGCCGGGTCGCCGACGTGATCCTCACCGACCAGGTGGACGCGCTCACCGCGCTCGCCGACAAGCACCCCGACCTGGACCTGGAACGGGTGGCGGTGCGCGGCTGGTCGTTCGGCGGCTGGCTGGCCGGGCTGGCGGTGCTGCGCCATCCGGAGTTGTTCAAGTGCGCGATCGTCGGCGCGCCGGTCACCGACTGGGCGCTGTACGACACCGCGTACAGCGAGCGCTACCTCGGCATGCCCGACGACGGCATGGACGTCTACGCCCACCACTCGCTGGTCGAGCTGGCCGCCGAGCCGCTCGGCGACCCGGCGCAGGCCCGGCCGATGCTGCTGGTGCACGGCCTGGCCGACGACAACGTGCTGGCCGCGCACACGCTGCGGCTGTCCGCAGCGCTGCTGGCGACGGGCCGCCCGCACGCGGTGCTGCCGCTGACCGGGGCGAGCCACCTGGCCGCGGGCGGGGTGTCCGAGCGCCTGCTCCGGCTGGAGCTGGACTTCCTCCGCCGCTACTTGTAAGGAAGGGCCCCCTGTTAACGCCTGCGGTAGAGGAAGGGCCCCCTATTAACGCCGCGCGTTAACAAGGGGCCCTTCCTTGCAGAGCTACTGCTTGACGTACGCGTTGACGAAGCTGGGCCAGCCGAAGATGCTGCCGATGAAGATGCCACCGGCCTTCTCGCCGTGCGCCACGGAGACCACCTCGTTGTAGAGCGGCACCGCCGGCGCGGACTCCTTCATCAGCTTCTCGTCCAGCTTGCTCCACTCCTCGGCCTGCTTGGCCGGGTCGAGGGCCAGCACCCGGTCGAACTCGGCGTTGATCGCCTCGTTGTTGAGCTGGGACGTGTTGCTGTTGCCCTCGGCCTTGAGGCTGCGGCCGTCGAAGAGCACCGGCAGGATCGAGGCGCCGCTGGGCCAGTCGGCCGCCCACGAGTCGACCCACAGGTCCCAGGGGTTGCTCTTCTTCTTCACGAAGTCGAGGTAGCCGTCCTCGGGGATCGGCTTGACGGTGACCGTGAAGCCGGCCTTCTCCAGCGCGTTCTTGACCTGGGTGGCGGTCTCCTGCGAGGCGGTGTCGTCGGAGGTGCCGAGCACCAGGTTCACCGACTTGCCGCCCAGCGTCTCCTTCGCCTTCGCCGGGTCGCCGCTCTCACCGGCCGGGTACGCGTCGAACTTCTTGTACCCGAGCGTGGTCGGGGGCAGCAGCGTGGTCAGCGGCACCGCGCCGTACGGGCCGCCGAGGTTCTTGGTGATGCTGCTGCGGTCGATCGCGTAGTTGATCGCCTGCCGCACGGACAGGTCGGTGACCCGGGTGGTGTTGATGCTCAGCCGGTAGGCGTTGGGCGTCGCCGCGACGATCATCCGCGCCTTGAGCGCCGGGTCGCCGGTCACCTTCGCGATCAGCTCGGGCGGCACGCCACCGGTGGCGACCGCCGCCGCGTCGTTGCCGGTGCCGGCGAGGACGCGGTTGGTCTGGGTGGTGTTGTCCGAGCCGAGCGACCAGACGAACTTGTCCGGGTACGCGTGCCGCACCGGATCGGTGGCCGGATCCCAGTTCGTGTTGCGCTCCAGCACCATCTCCACGCCGGGCTGGATCTTGGTGAACCGGTACGGCCCGGACGAGAACGGCATGTTGTCCAGGTTGACGCCGGTGTCCTTGTCCGGCGGCAGCGGCGCGGTGGCCGGCAGCGACACCGCGAACGGCAGGTCGCAGCGGGGCTTGTTGAACTCGAAGCGCAGCGTGCGCGGGTCCGGCGTGGTCAGGCCGGGCGGCAGCGAGGTCTTGTTCTTCTTGAAGTCCCATTTGGTGTCGTACTGCGGGCTGTCGGCCAGCCACTCCTGCAGGTAGGTGGGGCCGCCGGTCAGGTCCGGGTCGAACGAGCGGGCGATGCCGTACGCGATCTCCTTGGAGGTGATCGGGCGGCCGTCCTCGAACTTGACGCCCTCCTTGATCGTGAACTCCCAGACCTTGCAGTCGTTGTTCACGTTCTTGCCGGGCGTCTCGGCGAGGTCGCCGACCAGCGTGACGTTGCCCTTGCCGTCGTCCTTGAAGGTGGTGAGGAACCGGGCGTAGAGCTGGCTGCCCATCAGGCCGGCGAACGAGTAGACCCGCTGCGGGTCCAGGTGGGAGATCTTGCTCTCGCGCAGGATGTAGAAGGTTCCGCCCTTGGCCGCGCCGGGCACCTCGGCCGCCGGGCCGAGCGAGTCCTTCGGGTCGGTCGCGATGGCGCCGCTGCGGGGCTTGTTCGTGTCCGCGGTGTCGCCGTTGTCGCCGGTGTTCTTGCTGCACGCACTGAGGGCGACCACCAGTGCCATCGCACCGCCCACGGCGGTGGCGAGTCTTGCTCGCATACTCAACTCCTCGGGTCCGATGAAGGAAAGCTTCGCCTAGCTTTCACTCGCGGTAAATTTCGAGCAGATAACGGGGGCACAACGATCGACCACCGGCGACGCCCGGATCAGCCGAGACGCACCCGTGGATCGATGAACGCGTACAGCAGGTCGACCACGATGTTCGCCACCACCACGAACAGCGCCGACACCAGGACGGTGGCCATGATGGTCGGCAGGTCGCCCTGGCGTACCGCCTCCACCGCCGTACGCCCCAGCCCCTGGATGCCGAACGTCGTCTCGGTGATGACGGTGCCGCCGAGCGCCGCGCCCACGTCGAGCCCGGCGATCGTCACGATCGGCGTGATCGCGGCGCGCAGCGCGTGCCGTCCGTACACATTGCGTTTCGCCACGCCCTTGGCCCGCGCGGTCCGCACGAAGTCCTCGGAGAGCGTCTCCAGCATCTGCGCCCGGGACAGCCGCGCGTAGATCGCGGAGAAGAGCAGCGCGAGCGTCACCCACGCCAGCACCAGGCCGCGCGCCCATTCGATCGGGTTCTCCAGGAACGGCACGTAGCGGGGTGTCGGCAGGATCTTCAGCGAGTACACGAAGACCAGCAGCAGCACGGCGCCGACGAAGTAGAGCTGCAGCGAGGCGAACGTCAGCGTCAACCCGATCGAGATGCGGTCGAGCAGCGACCCCCGCCGCAGCGCGGAGATCATCCCGAGCCCCACGCCGAGCGCCAGCCAGAGCACCGCCGCCGGGAGCACGATGTTCAGCGTCACCGGCAGCACCCGGGCGAACGTGTCGGTCACCGCCTCGCTGTTGACGTACGAGTAGCCGAGGCAGGGCGCCTCGCACTTGCCGCCCTGCGCGCTGCCCAGGTCACGGCCGACGAAGATGCCCTTCATGTAGTTGACGTACTGCGTCGGCTTCGGGTCGTTGAGCCCCAGCTCCGTGCGTACCCGCTCCAGCCGCTCGGCGTTGCAGTTCTTCGGGCACATGCCGGTCACCGGGTCGCGGGGCAGCGCGAAGAACATGAGGAAACTGACGATGCTCACCGCGAGCAGCACCGAGACCGCGAGCAGCAGCCGCTTCAGCAGAAACCGCACCATGTCGTCGAACCCCCTACCGTGACGACTTCGGGTCGAGCGCGTCGCGCAGCGCGTCGCCGAAGAGGTTGAACGCCAGCACGAGCGCGAAGATGGTGATGCCGGGGAAGAAGACGTACGCCGGGTCGGTCTGCAGGTAGTCGATGCTGCGGTAGATCATCCGGCCGAAGCTCGGCACCGACTCGGGCAGCCCGACGCCGAGGAAGGACAGCGCCGCCTCGCCCGTGACGTACGACGGCACGGCGAGCGAGAACGCCACCAGGATCGGGGCCCAGATGTTCGGCAGCAACTGCCGGAACAGCATGTGCCCGAGCCCGGCGCCGCTGGCCCGCGCCGCCTCCACGAACTCCCGTTCGCGCAGCGACACCACCTGGCCCCGGACGAGCCGGGCCGTGCCGGTCCAGCCGAACGCGGCGAATACCACGATCAGCGTGGTCACCGCGAACCACGTCGGCACCGCGTCCCGGGGGCCGTAGAAGCGCAGCGAGAACGTCGGCACCACGGCCAGCGCGAAGATGAGGAACGGCAACGCCAGCGCGACGTCGGTGATCCAGCTGATCACCGAGTCGACCACGCCGCCCAGGAAGCCGGCGACGATCCCGAGCACCACGCCGATGGTCGTGGTGACCAGCGCGGCGCCGAGCGCGATCAGCAGCGACGTCCGGATGCCGTAGATCATCCGGATGAAGATGTCCCGGCCCAGGCCCGGTTCCAGCCCGAACCAGTGGTCACCGCTGACGCCGCCCACGTAGCCCAGCGGCATGCCGGTGGCGTCCAACAGGTCACCGAACTGCTGGTTCGGCGACACGCCGTACAGCCGCTGGATCAGCGGCGCGGCCACCGCCGCCAGGATGAACAGGGCCAGCACGACACCGCTGACCATTGCGGTACGGTCGCGCCGCAGCCGGGCCCAGACGAGCTGGCCCGGTGAGCGGCCGACCAGCCGCTTCTTCTCGTCCGGCTCCTGATCGGAGGACTCGATCTCGGCGAGCGCCACGCCCTCGACCGGCGACAGGCTCATTTCGACACCTCCACGGGTTCGCCGGTCGGCACGCCGACCGGTCCGCTCTCCGGGTAGTGGCAGGCGGTGAGCTGCCCGCCGCCGTCCCGGGTGGTCAGCGCCGGTTCTTCGGTGGCGCAGTGGTCGGTGGCTTTCCAGCAGCGGGTACGGAAGCGGCAGCCCGATGGCGGGTTCAACGGGGTCGGGACGTCGCCGGTGAGGCGGATCCGTCCGGCGGGCCCGAGCGTGGAGACGTCCGGAATCGCCGACAGCAGGGCCCTGGTGTAGGGGTGCTGGGGCCGGGTGTAGATGTCGTCGCGGTCGCCGATCTCGACGATCTTGCCGAGATACATGACGGCGACGCGGTGGCAGAAGTGACGGATGACGGCGAGGTCGTGGGCGATGAACACGAACGCCAGGTCCAGGTCGCGTTGCAGGTCGCGTAGCAGGTTGATGACCTGCGCCTGGATCGACACGTCCAGCGCCGAGACGGGTTCGTCGGCGACGATCAGTTTCGGTTTCAGCGCGAGGGCGCGGGCGATGCCGATGCGCTGGCGTTGCCCGCCGGAGAACTCGTGCGGGTACCTGTTGTAGTGCTCCGGATTCAACCCCACGAGTTCCAGCAACTCCTGGACCCGTTTCTTCACGCCGCCGGGCGGGGTGATCCGGTTGACCTGCAACGGCATCGCCACGATCCGCCCGACCGTGTGGCGCGGGTTCAGCGAGGCGTACGGGTCCTGGAAGATGATCTGCAGGTCCTGCCGCAGCGCGCGCAGCTCACGCCGCCCGCCGTGGGTGATGTCCCGCCCCGCGAACATGATGCTGCCCGAGGTGGGTTCCAGCAGACGCACCAGCATCCGCCCGGTCGTGGTCTTCCCACACCCCGACTCCCCCACCAGGCCGAGCGTCTCACCCGGCCGCACGTCGAAGTCCAGCCCGTCCACCGCCCGCACCGCACCCGTGCTACGCAGGCCCTGCCGCACCGGGAAATGCTTGGTCAGCCCCCGCACCGACAGCAGCGGCTCGGTCTCGGCGCTCATCGGGCCACCCCCACCCGCGCGACCTCGTCCCGGTAGATCCGCTCCCGGTCACCCGCCGGCAGATGGCAGGCGACCAGGTGACCCGGCACGCCGGCCTCCCGCAGCTCGGGCACCTCGGTGCGGGACCGGTCACCGTTCACGCCGGCCCACCGGCACCGCGGATGGAACGCACACCCCGACGGCAGATTGATCAAGCTGGGCGGGTTACCCGGGATCGGCACCAGGTCCGCGTCCGCGTCCGCGTGCAACGACGGCACACTCGACAACAACCCCCACGTGTACGGATGCTGCGGCGCCCGCAACACCCGCTCCACACTCCCGTGCTCCACCGCCCGACCCGCGTACATCACCAACACGTCATCAGCCACCTGAGACACCACACCCAGGTCATGCGTGATCAGAATGATCGCCGACCGGAACTCCGCCTGCAGATCCGCAAGCAGGTCCAGGATCTGCGCCTGCACCGTCACATCAAGCGCCGTCGTCGGCTCATCAGCGATCAACAGATCCGGATCATTCACCAGCGCCATCGCGATCATCGCCCGCTGCCGCATCCCACCCGAGAACTCGTGCGGAAACTGATCGAACCGCTTCGCCGGCTGCGGGATGCCGACCCGGCCGAGCATGTCCACCGCCCGGCTGCGGGCCTCCCGTTTTCCGGCTCTGGGGTGGTGCACCCGGTACGCCTCCGCGATCTGCCTGCCCACCGAGTAGTACGGATGCAACGCCGACAACGGATCCTGAAAGATCATCGCCATGTCCCGGCCCCGCAACCGGCGGATCTCCTCCTCACGCAGACCCACCAACTGACGCCCGCCGACCGAGATCTCCCCCGAGATGGTCGTCCGCTTCACGTTGTGCAGACCGAGGATCGCCAGCGACGTCACGCTCTTACCGGAACCCGATTCCCCCACGATCCCCAGCGTGCGGCCCCGCTCGACAGCGAACGACACCCCGTCCACGGCCTTGACGACACCGTCCTCGGTGTCGAACCGCACCCGCAGGTCCCGGACCTGGAGATAGGGCCCGTCGCCGGAGCGCTGCTCCGGCACCTCCGGGCGGTCCGGCTCCCCGGACGGCACCGCCTCCGACCTGCCCATTGACCGCCTCCCCTTCGGTGATGAAGAGAACCTACAGGAAAACCCAGGAGGCGAAAATAAGCTACATCGAGCGGTCTGTCAGCGGCCTGAGCGTAACGACTGGGTTTCCGTCTCGCACGCCCGTCACCTGGGACATCCACACTCGCGACTGGCCGTCGCGGCCTCATCGCCGCACCCGGAGTGCGACCATGGTCCCGGTGACGAAGGGACCATTCCTGTCGGCACGAGGTGGAGGCGACCATGACCGCGGCGGTGTTCGGCCACGACGGCCCGTGGACCGAAGAGGAGTACCTCGCCCTCGGCGAGACGCGGCAACGCGTCGAACTCTTCGACGGGAGCCTGCACGTGACACCGGCACCGACTCCGCGGCACCAGCGAATCCAGCGGAACCTCGGCAACCTGCTGGAGGCCGCGGCCCGGCACGTCGGCCTGGAACTGCTGGAGACGGTGAACGTCCGGCTCCGGCCAGGCCGCATACCGATTCCCGACCTGGTCGTCACCGAGCCGATCGACTTCGACCAGCCGATGATCGAGGCGCGGGACGTTCGGCTCGTGTGCGAGGTCATCTCACCTGGTAACGCGGCAACCGACAAGGTGCTCAAGATGCACTACTACGCCGCCGCGGGCATCGAGTGGTACCTGCTGGTGGAGCAGGAGACAGGCACGCTGCACCTCCACCGGCGGCAGGGTCGGCACTACCGGGAGGTGTCGGTGACAAAGCCCGGTTCCCTGCTGGAGCTGACCGAGCCCGTCCGCGCCACGATCCGGCCGGAGGATCTCGTCCCCTGACGGATGTCGGTGGGCTCGCCTAGGGTCGGCGCATGAGCGAGCGTCAGCGAGCGAATCATCGGGGCAGCGCAAAGGTGCCTCATGCCGGCACGCAGCGCAGCGGAGTGCCGGCATGAGCGAGCGTCAGCAGGGCAACGGAGTGCCAGCATGAGCGAGTTCGACGCGGCGACCGCTGCCGTCCAAGCCGCCCTGGACGCGGGCGCCCGCTACGCCGACGCCCGGGTCATGCACCGCCGCTACGAGTCGATGTCTGCGCGCAACGGCGACATCGAGGAGCTGAGCCAGGACGAGAGCATCGGGCTGGGCGTACGCGCGCTCGTCGGTTCGGGGTGGGGCTTCCACGCCGTACCCGATCTGTCCGACGCGGCGGCCCGCGACGCCGGCCGGCGCGCCGCGGCGATCGCCACCGCGAGCGCGCGGGTTCCCGGCCCGCCGATCGACCTGGTGCCTTCCGAGGCGGCGGTGGCGAGCTGGGCCTCGGAGTGCGCCGTCGACCCGCTCGGGGTGCCGCTGTCGGACAAGGGCGACCTGCTGGTCCGCGCCACCGCGACGATGCGCGAGCACGGCGCCGACCTGGCCGAAGGGCTCTACCAGATCTGGGACACCACGAAATGGTTCGTCTCCAGCGAGGGCCACCGGATCGACCAGCACATCCGGGAGTGCGGCGGCGGCATCTCGGCCACGTCGATCGGCGACGGCGAGACGCAGCGCCGGTCCTACCCGAGCTACCGCGGGCAGTACGGCACGACCGGCTGGGAGCTGGTCACCTCGCTGGACCTGGCCGCGCACGCCGCCCGGATCGCCGAGGAGTCCCGCGAGCTGCTGACCGCGCCGCTCTGCCCGGCCGGCGAGACCGATCTGATCCTCGGCGGCGAGCAGCTCGCGCTGCAGATCCACGAGTCGGTCGGGCACGCCATCGAGCTGGACCGCATCCTCGGCTGGGAGGCGGCGTTCGCCGGCACGTCCTGGCTCGACCTGGCCCGCCTCGGCTCGCTGCGCTACGGCTCCGAGCTGATGAACGTGACCATCGACCCGACCATCCCCGGGGCGCTGGGCAGCTTCGGCTACGACGACGAGGGCTCCCCCGCCGTGGCCCGGGACGCGGTCCGCGAGGGGCGGTGGGTCGGGGTGCTCGCCGGCCGGGACTCGGCCGCCGTCGCCGGCCTGGACTACGGCGGCAGCGTACGGGCCGACGGCTGGGCCCGGCTGCCGATGGTGCGGATGACGAACGTGGGCCTGGAACCCGGCCCGCACACGCTGGACGAGATCATCGCGGCCACCGACGACGGGGTGCTGATGGACATCAACAGGTCCTGGTCGATCGACGACAAGCGGCTCAACTTCCAGTTCGGCTGCGAGGTCGGCTGGGAGGTCAAGAACGGCCGCCGGGGGCGGATGCTGCGCAACCCGACGTACACCGGCATCGGGCCGGTCTTCTGGCGCTCGATGGACATGCTCTCCTCGGAGACGGTCGCCTGGGGCACGCCCAACTGCGGGAAGGGGCAGCCCGGCCAGGTCGGGCACACCGGCCATCCGGCCGCGCCGGCCCGGTTCCGCGGCGTCCGGGTGGGGGTGCGGGCATGAGCGAGCGCAGCGAGCGAATCAGCAGGCTCAGGGCGACAGTGCCTCATGACGGCACGGAGCGAAGCGGAGTGCCGGCATGAGCGCCGAACTGGGGATCGCCGCCGGAGTGGTGGACCTGGTCCGGCGTACGGCCGGTCCGGGCGCCGAGGCCGAGGTGCTGGTGACCCGCACCGACCTGGCCCTGACCCGGTTCGCCAATTCCTTCATCCATCAGAACGTGTCCGAGACCGGTGTCTCCGTACACCTGCGGTTGCACGTGGACGGGCGGACCGCGACCGGCAGCGGCAGCCGGGTCGACGCCGACGGGCTGGCCGCCCTGGTCGAGCGGACCCGGGCCGCGGCCCGGCTCGCGCCGCCCGACCCGGCCTGGCCGGGACTGACCGCGCCGACGCCCGTGCCGTCCGGCCCGGCCACCGACGAGGCCACCGCGTTCGCCTCGCCCGGCGAGCGGGCCGAGCGGGTACGCGCGTTCGTGGACGCGGTCGACGGGCTGGAGGCGGCCGGCTACTGCCGCACCGCGTACCGGTCGGGGGCGTTCGCCAACTCGGCCGGGCACACGGCGGCCGGAAGCGCGGCCGAGGCGGCCATGGACGGCATCGCCCGCGCCGGCGCCGCGGACGGGGTGGCGCGGCTCTGCGCCGACCGGCTCGCCGACCTCGACGGCGCGGCGCTCGGCGCGCACGCGGCGGCGAAGGCACGGGCCGCGGCCGACCCGGTCGAGCTGCCGCCCGGGCACTACGAGGTGGTGCTCGAACCGGCTGCCGTCGCCGACCTGCTGCAGAACCTCGCCTGGTTCGGCTTCAACGGCAAGCGGTACGCCGAACGGCAGTCGTTCGCCGAGCCGGGCACCGCCCAGTTCGACCCGCTGGTGACGCTGGTGGACGACCCGCTGCACGCCGGTACTCTGCCGTTCGACCTGGAGGGCACGCCGCGGCGGGCGTTGCCGCTGGTCGAGGGCGGCATCACCGGGGCGGTGGCGTACGACAGGCGCGGCGGCGCGGAGGCGGGCAGCGGGTCGACCGGCCACGGCATGCCGGGTAGCGCGACGTTCGGGCCGATCCCGCACAACATCCGCCTGCTGGCGGATCCGGGTGTCGCCGACGCGGACGCGACAGTCGCGGCCGGGCCGGTGAGCGCGGGCGTCACCGGGGCGGTGGGCGACCCGGACACCGCCGCGCTGGTGGCCGGGATGCAGCGCGGGCTGCTGGTGAGCGACTTCTGGTACACGCGGGTGCTGGACCCGAAGCAGCTGGTGGTCACCGGGCTGACGCGCAACGGGGTGTGGCTGGTCGAGGACGGCGTGCCGACCCGGGCGGTGCGCGACTTCCGGTTCACCGAGTCGTACCCGCGGGCGCTGGGGCCGGGGCGGGTGCTGGGCCTGGGCCGGGCGCCGGTCCGGCAGCCGGGCCGGGTCGACGGGTCCTGGTACGAGGCGCCGACGCTGCGGCTGTCCTCCTGGCACTTCACCGGCGGCGCGTCCGGGTGATCCGGCGCGTCGCCGGGCGCACCCGCGGCGCCGGTCGGCGCACCGTTCGACCGACCCGCCACATTGATCATGAACTGACTCTTTCCAAGCTGCGGGACACACGGGACACTGCGTTGCGCGGCCGGGCCGTGAAGATCGGCGTAACGTGTGTCACTTAGCCGCACCGGTTCGCCGGTGTGGCCTCGTGCGTGCGCAAGACGTGACAGTGACGTCAGGGAGATGACTCGAATGACAACTACGTCGGCCAAGACGCCGAGATCGCAGCCGCGGGGAGGGCGGGCGCGCGCCGCCATCGCGGCGAAGACGTTGCGGACCGACCGGTGGTGGTTCGCTCCGCTGATCACCGTGGTCGGGCTCAGCGCGTGGGTCATCTACGCGACGGTCCGGGTCTTCATGCACAAGTGGTACTGGGTGGAGCAGTACCACTACCTGACACCGTTCTACTCCCCCTGCGTCACCGACCGCTGTGTCGAGGGCTCCTCGCACTTCGGCCAGTTCCTGCCCGGCTGGTGGATCATCCCGGACGCGGCGCTCACCCTGCCGTTCCTGCTGCTGTTCCGGCTGACCTGCTACTACTACCGCAAGGCGTACTACCGGTCGTTCTGGCTGTCGCCGCCGGCCTGCGCGGTGCCGGACGGTCACCAGTCGTACAGCGGTGAGACGCGGTTCCCGCTGCTCGGGCAGAACCTGCACCGCTACTTCTTCTACGCCGCCGCGATCATCTCGCTGATCAACACCTGGGACGCGATCCTGGCCTTCCACTCCCCCGACGGCTTCGGCTTCGGCCTGGGCAACATCATCCTGGTCGGCAACGTGGTGATGCTGTGGGCGTACACGATCTCCTGCCACTCCTGCCGCCACATCATCGGCGGGCGGCTCAAGCACTTCTCCAAGCACCCGATGCGCTACAAGGCGTGGACCGGGGTGTCCTGGTTGAACGTCCGGCACATGCAGCTCGCCTGGATCACCCTGGGCACCCTGGCGCTCACCGACTTCTACGTGATGGCGGTCGCCGCCGGCTGGATCAACGACCTGCGGTTCATCAACTGAGAGCCTGGACATGACTGAGACGCGAATCGAACGACACCACTACGACGTCGTCGTGATCGGGGCCGGCGGCGCCGGCCTGCGCGCGGCGATCGAGGCCCGGTTGGCCGGCAAGAAGACCGCGATCATCTCGAAGTCGCTGTTCGGCAAGGCGCACACGGTGATGGCCGAGGGCGGCGCCGCCGCCGCGA
Organism: Micromonospora sp. HB375; assembly: GCF_017872985.1. NCBI lineage: Bacteria > Bacillati > Actinomycetota > Actinomycetes > Micromonosporales > Micromonosporaceae > Micromonospora > Micromonospora sp. HB375. The sequence continues at coordinate 6,060,884 of NZ_JAGGJO010000001.1, forward strand.
TGGGCAACGTGAACTCGCGGGACAACTGGCAGGTGCACTTCCGGGACACCATGCGCGGCGGCAAGTTCCTGAACAACTTCCGGATGGCCGAGCTGCACGCCAAGGAGGCGCCGCAGCGGATCTGGGAGCTGGAGACGTACGGCGCGCTGTTCGACCGCACCAAGGACGGGAAGATCTCGCAGCGCAACTTCGGCGGCCACGAGTACCCGCGCCTGGCGCACGTCGGCGACCGGACCGGCCTGGAGCTGATCCGTACGCTTCAGCAGAAGATCGTCTCGCTCCAGCAGGAGGACAAGCAGGAGTTCGGCAGCTACGACGCGCGGATCCGGGTCTTCTCCGAGACCACGATCACCGAGCTGCTGCTCGACGGCGACCGCGTCGCCGGCGCGTTCGGCTACTACCGCGAGTCCGGCGAGTTCATCCTCTTCGAGGCGCCCGCCGTGGTGCTCGCCACCGGCGGCGTCGGACGGTCCTACAAGGTCACCTCGAACTCCTGGGAGTACACCGGGGACGGCCACGCGCTGGCGCTGCGCGCCGGGGCGACGCTGATCAACATGGAGTTCCTCCAGTTCCACCCGACCGGCATGGTCTGGCCGCCCTCGGTGAAGGGCATCCTGGTCACCGAGTCGGTGCGCGGCGACGGCGGGGTGCTGAAGAACTCCGAGGGCAAGCGGTTCATGTTCGACTACGTCCCGGACGTGTTCCGCAAGCAGTACGCGGAGACCGAGGAGGAGGCGGACCGCTGGTACACCGACCCGGACAACAACCGGCGTCCGCCGGAGCTGCTGCCCCGTGACGAGGTCGCCCGCGCGATCAACAGCGAGGTCAAGGAGGGCCGGGGTACGCCGGCCGGCGGCGTCTACCTGGACATCGCCTCCCGCAAGTCGGCCGAGGAGATCCGCCGCCGCCTCCCGTCGATGTACCACCAGTTCAAGGAGCTGGCCGACGTCGACATCACCAAGGAGCCGATGGAGGTCGGCCCGACCTGTCACTACGTGATGGGCGGCGTCGAGGTCGACCCGGACTCCGGCGCGGCGTACGGCACGGTGCGCGGGCTCTACGCCGCCGGTGAGGTGTCCGGCGGCATGCACGGCTCCAACCGGCTCGGCGGCAACTCCCTGTCCGACCTGCTGGTCTTCGGCAAGCGCGCGGGCGGGCACGCGGCCACGTACACCGATCAGCTCACCAGCCGCCCGGCGGTGTCGGTGGCGGCGGTGGAGGCCGCCGTGGAGACGGCGCTGGCGCCGTTGCAGCGCGACACCGGCGAGAGCCCGTACCAGCTCCAGCAGGACCTCCAGGCGGTTATGGGCGACCTGGTCGGCATCATCCGGCGCGAGGGCGAGCTCGCGGACGCCATGCGCCGGCTGGCCGAGCTGCGGGAGCGGGTGGCGAAGGTGAGCGCGGTCGGCGGCCGGCGCTACAACCCGGGCTGGCACCTGGCGCTGGACCTGCGCAACATGCTCGTGGTCTCGGAGTGCACCGCGATGGCGGCGCTGGAGCGGCAGGAGTCGCGCGGCGGGCACACCCGGGAGGACTACCCGGCGATGGACCCGAAGTGGCGGCGGGTCAACCTGGTCTGCTCGCTGGACGGGGACGCGGTCCGGCTGACCCACAAGCCGCTGCCGAAGATGCGGCCGGAGCTGATCGGGCTGTTCGACCGGGCCGAGCTGGCCAAGTACCTGACCGACGAGGAACTCGCCGAGTTCGACGCCCTCACCGAGGAGGCGAACACTGATGGGAAGTAAGCGCCAGTTCCGCATCTGGCGGGGCGACGAGACCGGCGGCGACCTGAAGGACTACACGGTCGAGGTGAACGAGGGCGAGGTGGTCCTCGACGTGATCCACCGGCTGCAGGCCACCGAGGCGCCGGACCTGGCGTGCCGGTGGAACTGCAAGGCCGGCAAGTGCGGCTCCTGCTCCATGGAGATCAACGGCAAGCCGCGGCTGGGCTGCATGACGCGGATGTCGACGTTCGAGGAGTCCGAGACCGTCACGGTCACCCCGCTGCGCACGTTCCCGGTGATCCGGGACCTGGTCACCGACGTCTCGTTCAACTACGAGAAGGCCCGGGAGACCCCGGCGTTCGCGCCGCCGGCCGACGTGGCGCCCGGCGACTACCGGATGCAGCAGGTCGACGTGGAGCGCTCGCAGGAGTTCCGCAAGTGCATCGAGTGCTTCCTGTGCCAGAACGTCTGCCACGTGATCCGGGACCACGAGGAGAACAAGCCGGCGTTCTCCGGCCCCCGGTTCTTCATCCGGGCGGCCGAGCTGGACATGCACCCGCTGGACGCGCGTACCGACCGCCGGGAGTACGCGCAGTCCGACATGGGACTCGGCTTCTGCAACATCACCAAGTGCTGCACCGAGGTCTGCCCCGAGCACATCAAGATCACCGACAACGGGATCATCCCCATGAAGGAACGGGTCGTCGACCGCAGGTACGATCCCCTTGTATGGCTCGGTAACAAGATCTTCCGGAGGGGTCAGGTGCCTCAGACCAGCGCGACCAGCGGGCATTCCAGCGGTGCCGTCACGTCCGGAGGGGCGCACGGCGGGGCGCACGCGCACTCCGGCGGAACGCACTCGCACGGCGGGGTGCACTCGCACGCGGGCGGCTCGCACGACAGCGCCGCCGAGCGTCAGGCCCAGCAGGGCGTCAACTGGCACCGCGAGGTGCCGCACCCGACCGCCCCGGCGGTGGACGCCAACGGCAAGCTGCCGCTGACCGAACTGACGTTCAACCGGGCCGCCGCGCCGTCGCCGTTCGGCGACGACGTGACGTTCCCGCTGCCCCCGGAGCACCTCAACTTCGCCCACCCGCAGCAGGACGAGCCGAAGCACTGAACGACAGCACGACGACGGGGGCCAGCGGCACACGCCGCCGGCCCCCGTCCCGTTTCGGCCCGCCTGTCCGGTCCGGAGCCTCAGTCGGACGCGGCGAGCAGCGGACGCAACGCGGCCACGATCGGCACGTCGGCCGGAAGCCAGTCGACGCTGTCCAGCTCGGCGGCGGAGAGCCAGCGCAGCTCCGCGTGCTCCAGGGCCTTCGGCTGGTCGCCGTGCAGCAGGCGGGCGGCGTAGACGCGCAGCACGGACCGGCCGTGCGCCATCCGTACGTCACGGCCGACGCGGGCGCCGACAGCCACCCGTACGCCCAGCTCCTCGGCGCACTCGCGGGCCAGCGCGTCGGTCTCGGCCTCACCCGGCTCGACCTTCCCGCCGGGGAACTCCCACCGGCCCGCCACCTCGGGGGGCGCGGAGCGCTCGCACGCCAGCACCCGGCCGCCCTCGATGATCGCGGCCCCGACGACCACCCTCGGCTCCCGCCGGTCGGCGTGTCCGCCCCCGCTAATCCGTTCGGTCCGCACGGGCCACCAGCGTGCCAGATCAATCGGCGGTTTGGGTAGCTGCGTCGGCCGTCAGGTCAGCAGAACACGGAAGTGTGGGCGTGGACACACCATCTGAGTGGCGAGAGACTAGAGAGCGTCGACTGGGACACGGGATGGCGACGATTTGGCCACAAGCCGGCAACGACGCCTGGGAGGTGCGGTGATGCGCGTGCTGTTCAGCGGCCGTGCGAAGCACGACTACCTCAGCGACGCACTGGCCCTGCTGTCGGGATGGACGCGCGAGGGCGAACAGATCCGCCGCACGATCGTCCTCGACGACACCCAGCACGCCGCGCTCACCGAACGGGTGGCGGTGGTCGCCGACGCGCTGCGGCTGCGGCCGGAGATCAGCCGCCGGGCCGATCGTACCCAGATCCGGCTGGGCCACGGCGACGGCGAGCCACTCACCGAGGGTGAGGTGCTGCTCGCGGCGCGCATCGAGGACGCGGTCCGCGCGGTCACCGAGCCCTGAGCGCTGGCGCGCCCCGCCTACCCTCAGATGCATGTCTGGCCCCACGTACGACCGCAAGGAACAGTTCCAGCAGATCCAGAGCGGGCTGCTGCCCGGTGAGCAGATCATCGCCGTCTACGACGCGGTGGGCACCGGCACCGGCTTCATCGGCCTGACCGACCGGCGGGTGATCATCCAGGACCGCTCCTTCGTCGGCAAGCGGTACGCCATCACCAGCATCCCGTACTCGAAGATCACCAGCGTGAGCGTGGTGAGCAACAAGTCCTGGGGTGGCTCGTTCTTCTCCACCGGGTCGATCGCCGTGCACGTCGGCACGCACACCTACGAGGTCGAGTTCCGGGGTGCGGAGAAGAGCCACCACGTGCACAACGTGATCCTGCACCACATCTCCTGACCCGCACTGGCACAATCGCCGCCATGCGAGGGCTGACGGCGCGCTGGCGGGCCTGGCGGGGCGACCGCCGCCGGGCCGTACGCCTGGTCCGCCGGCTCCTGCTGCTCGCCACGGCCGCCGTGGTGCTGCTGGGCGCCGCCACGACCGCCAGCGTGACCTGGGTCCGCGGCGCCGCCGAGGGCCGCCTGTTCGGCGCCGCGGACGTGCCCGAGACGCCGGTCGCGCTGGTGCTGGGCACCAAGGTGGACCCGGACGGCACCCCGGCGCCGTTCCTCGCCGGCCGGCTGGAGATCGCCCGCCAGTTGTACGCCGCCGGCAAGGTCAAGGTGCTTCTGCTCTCCGGCGACCACATGGACTGGGACTACGACGAGCCGGACGCGATGCGGCGCTGGCTCGTCGAGCGGGGCGTCCCGGCGGAGAAGACGGTGCTGGACCATGCCGGCTTCGACACGTACGACTCGTGCGTGCGCGCGCATCGCGTCTTCGGGGTCCGGCGGGCCACTGTGGTCACCCAGTCGTTCCACCTGCCGCGCGCGGTGGCGCTCTGCCGGGACGCCGGCATCGACACCGTCGGCGTCGGCGACGACACCGCCCGCCGGTACGCCGGTCAGTGGCGGATCAGCTCCACCCGGGAGCACGCCGCCTGCGTCAAGGCCGCCGTGGACGTGCTCAGCGGGCGTGACCCGGTGCACCTCGGCCGCCGGGAGACCGGTGTGGACGACGCGCTGCGGGCGTAATCCGGTTGTCGCCCCGGTCGGCTGCTGGTCTGCTGGACCCCTCGAAGCCGACCGGAGGGAGCACCGCCATGCCACACGCTGCGAAGCCCAACCGACCCGTCGTCACCCTTGCCGAAACGAGGCTTCGTGTTTCCGTACCCCATTCCGGCGGAGGTCGCTGACCTCGCGCCGCGTCCTGTCCCTTCCGCCCGGCGGGAGGGCGTGTGATGTCCGTCTTCGACGATCCCGGCTTGTTCGGCCGGCTCTGGGCCGACACCTACGACGGCCCCGGCAATCCCGATCCGGCCCCGGCCGTCGACTTCCTCGCACCGCTGGCCGAGGGCGGCCCGGTGCTCGAACTGGCGGTCGGCACCGGCCGGGTGGCCCTGCCGCTGGCCGCCCGCGGTCTGACCGTGGAGGGCGTCGAGGCGTCCCCGGAGATGGTCGCGCACCTGCGCGCCAAGCCGGGCGGCGCGGACCTGCCCGTCACCATCGGCGACATGGCGGACGTCCCGGTCGCCGGGCCGTACCATCTGGTCTTCCTGGTGTTCAACACGCTGTTCAACCTGGTCTCCGAGGAACGCCAGGCGGCGTGCTTCCGCAACGTCGCCCGGGTGCTCGCGCCCGGCGGGGCGTTCGTCATCGAGACGTTCGTGCCCGACCCGGCGGACTTCGACCGGGACGAGCAGGTCCAGGTGCGGGAGGTGACCGAGGACTCGGCCACCATCCGCGTGCACCGGTACGACCGCGCGGCGCAGACGTTCGTGCGGCAGACCGTCACGTTCGACGCCTCCGGCGTGCACCTGAAGCCGTTCGCCATGCGCTACGCCTGGCCGGAGCAGGTCGACGAGCTGGCGAAGCGGGCCGGGCTGCGGCTCACCGAGCGGTACGCCGACTGGGACCGGTCGCCGTTCGACGCGGGCAGCCGCTCGCACATCTCCGTCTACCGGCGGCGGTAGCGCTCACGTCGAGGGGCCGGGCGTCGTACCGGCCCCTCGACGCGCGACTACGCTGACGACCGCCGGTCCGGACAGGGGGAACCGATGACTGTCACCGTCGTCGCGATGGACGACTCGCACGCCGACGCCGTACTGGAGATCTACCGTCTGGGCATCGCCGAGGGCAACGCCACGTTCGAGACCGAGCCGCCGGACTGGGCGCGGTTCACCGCCACCCGCCTGCCCGGTCACCGCTGGGTGGCGCTCGACGAGGCAGGCGACGTGCTCGGCTGGGTGGCCTGCTCCGCTGTCTCCGACCGCTGCGTCTACGCCGGTGTGGTCGAGCACTCCGTCTACGTGCACCCGCGGGGGCGCGGGCGCGGGGTCGGCCGGGCGCTGCTGGAGGCGCTGATCGCCTCGACCGAGGCGGCCGGGATCTGGACCATCCAGTCCGGCGTGTTCCCGGAGAACACGGCGAGTCTCGCGCTGCACGCGACGTGCGGCTTCCGCGTCGTCGGCACCCGCGAGCGGGTGGGCCGCCACTACGGCACCTGGCGCGATGTGACCCTGATCGAACGCCGCAGCCCGCACGTCACCTGACGCTCCCCGCCCCGCCCGCCCCGCCCGCCCCGCCCGCCCCGGCCCGGGCCCGCCCCGGCCCGCCCGGTGATCAAGGAGTTTGTGTCCGGTCGGCGCGGTCCGGGAGACGTAAACCCCTTGATCACCGGGTGAGGTCGCGGCAGGACACGCTCCAGGATCAGGTCAACCATCTGCCGGAACTCGGGGAGCTTGCGGCCGAAGATCGGGCTGTCCCCCGCGACCTCACCGCCGTTGACGAGCGTCGCGGCCGGCCCCGGCGAGCCGGCCACCGGCCCGACCCGGCAGCCGAAGGTGACGCGTCGTCGGCATGGATGTCGGCCCAGGTCCGCTCCGCGGCGGTGTCGCAACAGCCGCAGACGGACTGCCGTACCTGGCGGGTGCTCTCGTCGATCGTCAGTGTCACGGCGCGAACTCGATCGAGCCGTAATCGGCCACGCGTACCGAAGAAGACTTGACGCCCCGGCCCGCGAGCGCCAAGGTTAGTTACATGAGTAATGAACCAAAGAACCAGGATGGATGACGGCCGGCCGATCTTCGTCCAGATCGCGGAGATGATCGAAAACTCGATCATCGACGGGACGTACGCGGAGGAGACCCAGGTGCCGTCGACGAACGAGCTTGCGGCGTTCCACCGGATCAACCCGGCGACCGCCGCCAAGGGGATCAACCGCCTGGTCGATGACGGGCTTCTCTACAAGCGCAGGGGGATCGGAATGTTCGTGGCAACGGGCGCCGTCGAAACACTCCGGGAACGCCGCCGGCGCGAGTTCTCCGACCAGTACGTGCGGCCCCTCATCGAGGAGGCACGCAAGTTGGGCATCGGCACCGAGGAGCTGAAGAAGCTCATCGACACAGGGGAGGAACAGCGATGAGCGTCGTGGCGGCAGCCGGGCTCACGAAGCGGTTCGGCGAGGTGACCGCTCTCGATGACGTCACCTTCACGTTGACGGGCGACAAGATCTATGGGCTTCTCGGCCGCAACGGCGCCGGCAAGACGACGCTGATGCAGCTGATCACCGGCCAGAACAGCGGCACCAGCGGCGACCTCATGCTCTTCGGTGAGCGGCCGTACGAGAACGAGCGGGTGCTGTCGCGGGTGGTCTTCATCAAGGAGAGTCAGACGTACCCGACCGCGTACCAGGTCCGGCACGTGCTGAGCCTGGCCAAGCGGCTGTTCCCCAACTGGGACGAGGACTTCGCGCAGTCCCTGGTGGACGACTTCGACCTGCCGCGCAAGCGCAAGGTACGCAAACTGTCCCGCGGCATGCTGTCCGCGCTGGGCGTGACGATCGGCCTGGCCGCACGCGCGCCGCTGACCTTCTTCGACGAGCCGTACCTCGGTCTCGACGCGGTCGCCCGGCAACTCTTCTACGACCGGCTGCTCGCCGACTACGCCGAGAATCCGCGCACCGTCGTGCTCTCCACACACCTCATCGACGAGGTGGCCGACCTGATCGAGCACGTACTGCTGCTCGACCGCGGAAAGCTGCTGCTCGACGCGCCCAGCGACGAGCTGCGCGGCGAGGTGGTGGAGGCGTCCGGCCCGGCCGCTGCGGTGGACGAGTTCGCCGCCGCGCACCAGGCGCTGCATCGTGAGCAACTCGGCGGCGCGGTCCGCGCGTCGCTGCGCGGGTCGTTCGACGACGCCGAACGGACGCGCGCCAAGAAGCTCGGCATCGACCTGGCGCCGGTGTCGCTCCAACAGGCCGTGGTGCGCCTGACGACGGAAAGGACGAACGCGCGATGACTCGTATCCTCGACGTCGCCCGGATGCACACCATCGCCTGGGTCAGCCAGTTGGCCTGGCCATGGGGCATCATGGCCATCTCGCTCGGCGTCAACCTGCTGATCTTCGCCTCGATCGACGAGGCCGCGCCGGGCAAGAACACCACGGGCGGTCTGGTCAGTATCTACATCGTCTGCTCGATCGTCGCCGCCACCTCGATCAGCCAGGTGTTCCCGTTCGCGCTCGGCATGGGCGTCACCCGGCGCACCTTCTACCTCGCCACGGTGCTCGTCAACGTGGTGCAGGCGGTCGTCTACGGCGTCCTGCTCTACCTGCTCAACCTGATCGAGGGCGCCACCGGCGGCTTCGGGATCCAGCTGCGGTTCTTCCGAATCCCGTACGTCGACGTCGACAACGGGCTGTTGCAGATCGCCGTCTACGCGGTGCCGTTCCTGTTCCTGAACTTCGTCTCCGTCTTCGTCGCCGTCTGGTACGTCCGGTTCGGCATGAACGGCCTGTTCGGGGCCGGCGCGGCCCTGATCCTGGTGACCGGCCTGCTCGTCGCGTTGATCACCTGGCAGGGATGGTTCGGTGACATCTGGCAGTGGCTGAGCAGCCAGCACCAGGTCAGCCTGCTGGTGGGGTGGCCCGCGCTGATCGCCGCGGTGGCCGCCCTCGGGGGTATGGCGGCCATCCGCCGGGCCAACGCCTGACGGCGGGCACGGATGGTCGGCCGACGATCCGCGCGATGCGGGTCGTCGGCCGCCACCCGCAGCTCCCCGGTTCGGTCGCATCGACAGCTGTTGTCGGACCTGCTCGCTAGCATTGCCGCGATCGCCGACGAGAGGGGTGCGCCGTGGACCAGAGCGACCTCACGACGTTCGTGGACCGGGACCTGCAAGGCGCGCGCTTCACCAGGTCGACGCTTGCCGGCGCGGTGATGCGCGGCGTCGACGTGCGCGGGCTCGACATCGACGCGCCGTGGCTCACCGACGGCGCGCTGCTGGTCAACGGTGTCGACGTCGTGCCGCTCGTCGAGGCCGAACTCAACCGGCGGTTCCCCGGGCGCGAGCTGAGGCGTGCCGAGGATCCCGACGGCCTGCGCGCGGCGTGGGCGGCGCTCGAACGAGCCTGGGCGGCCGCGGTCGACCGGGTCGTGTCCATGCCCGAGGGTGCCGCCGACATCTCGATCGACGGCGAGTGGTCGTTCGCGCAGACCCTGCGCCACCTCGCGTTCGCCACCGACGCCTGGCTCGGCAAGGCGATCCTGCGCCTGCCGCAGCCCTTCCATCCGCTCGGGCAGCCGCACGCCGAGTACGAGACGGACGGACTCGACATGTCGATCTTCCCCGCGGCGCGGCCGAGTCTCGCCCAGGTGCTCGATCTGCGCGCCGAGCGGCAGGCCATGGTGCGGGACTTCCTCACGGGCGTCACTCCGGAGCTGCTCGCCGAGCCTCGGCCGTCAGCGTGGTCACCCGAACACGAGAAGCCGGTCCTGCACTGCCTTCACGTCATCTTCGACGAGGAGTGGGAACACCTCCGCTTCGCAGTGCGCGACCTGGACGCGCAGGCGTAGCGTCCGGTGTCCACGTGGACCGGCCCCGCATCGGAGGCCTCGGCGGACGGATCTCCCAAGGCGCGCATCGTCACCGGGTTGCTGTGCGACGGCAACCGGATACTCCTGTGCCACCGCTCTCCCCTGCGTCGTGTGCTGCCCGACGTCTGGGACCTGCCCGGCGGGCACGTCGAGCCCAGGGAACCGCCCCGTGTCGCACTTGCCCGTGAGCTTCGAGAGGAACTGGGCGTCGACGTGGCGGTGCCGGCGGGTCCGCCCGTGCACGAGGTTCACGCCGACACGTTCGACATGCGGATTTGGCTGATCGAAGCGTGGAGCGGGTCTCCGGCCAACCTGGCGCCGGAGGAACACGAAGCCGTCGGCTGGTTCACCGCGGACGCGCTCGGAGCGCTACCGCTGGCTCATGCCGACTACCCCGCCCTGTTCCGCAGGGTCCTTGCCGAGCGTCGCGCCTGACCACGACGGACACGTCTCTCGGCACGAGGCTGGGACCAGACGTTGAAAAAAGCGTCGTCGCCTGGGTGGGCACGCGACTACAGGTACGGCTCGAAGGCGGACGGCAGGATCTCACGGAGATAGTCCAGGGAGCTGACCCTTCCGGTGCCACCCAGGACGTCCAGCAGCAGGTCCACCATGCCGCCGGGATGACGTTCCCCGGTCTGACAGCGGATGTCGGCCACCACGCACGTCCAGGTGTCGGGCGACCCACTGGTCAGCTCCCAGCAGAGCTCGAACTCGCCGTTCACCGTGCCCCAGGAGAACAGCTCCCCCGGCGCATTGCCGAACCGGTACCAGTCCTCGATGTCGTTGGCCGGATCGGTGCGCGCCAGAAGCTGCTCGACATAGACGGCCGGATCCCCCTGGTAGTCCCGTTCGTACGGGTGGAACACCTGGACGAAGTCGACGGCGCCCGGAGGGAACCGCTCCACGTACTGCTGGAAGTCCGTGGGAAACCGGTGGCCGAACGCGGCGTGCAACGACGACCAGTCCGGGCGGTGGGAGGACCTGCCGTTCCAGCCGACCAGCGCCGCCAGCCTGTCCACCGCCGTGCCCGACACGCCCACATCGTTGCACGGGCCCGGCGGTGGTCAGCGACGTCGTAGCCAGTCCGGCGGCGGCGACGACGAGACCCGCATCGGCCCGCGACGGTCCCTGATGTACGTCGCGTGGTCCACGAAATGACGGCGGCGGCTCAGGTAGTGGGTGTCGCGCCGTCGGCGCCCCACAGCACCCCGCCCGGAAGCTCGTGCACCGCATGTTCGAGCCACCGGGCGGTCATGCCGGTGACGGTCCTGGTCAGCGCTCACGTCGCGCCTCGCGCCACAACTCGTGCCCACGCATCAGCCAGCCGACCCAGAACACCGCGAACAAGATCAGGAAGCACGCGAACAGCACCACGGCGAGCACCGCCGCGATCGGCTGGAACCGCCCTGCGTCGCCGTTCCATCCGCTCGCCGCAAGAGTCCCGAGGCCACCACAGACGATCATGGAGATGAGCAGGCCCGGCCGGTCAACCGGGTGGGGCTCACGGGGCAGACGCACATCGGCTCCTCGGTCGGTGAGACACGAGACGTCCGCACACGGCCGCCTCCGACGGCCTGCATCGTCGCAGTGCCGGCCCAGAGATCAAAGACCCGAAATCCGGCGTACGGACGTCTGACAGGTCGGACGGTCGTCCCGCTCCCAGCGCTCCTGGTCAGTTCTGGTCCACGGTGGCAGTGTCCTGCCGTGATGCAACGAGACCTGGTGACCTGGCGAGAGGATCTGCGGAATGCTGTCGCTTCCGCGGTGCTCGACTTCGAGGACCGCTACGGATACCCGCCCGGTGAGAACGCCGTCAGTGAGCCCTCGACGACCTCTGCCGCGCTGATCGCCGCTGCCCGTCCCGCCATCCCCGCTGCACTTGCCGACCTGTACGCGGTGGTTGACGCCGTCGACCTGGCCGACATCGACAACGGGTTCTTCCTGCACAGCGCCTCCCACGTGGTCCACGTTCACGAGGCACGGCACCTCTGGCGCGTACGTGGCCGCCACGACGCCGATGTCGTCGTGTTCGCCAGCGACGGCGGCGGCACGCAGTACGCGCTGGCGATGCCGGACGGGTCGCCCGTCTACCGACTCCCTCCCGACCTCGTCCTCGACGGCGTCTACACCTCGGAGGACCCGCGCTTCGACGTGGCCGCCCCGGACCTGGCCACCTTCCTCGACTGCCTGCTCCAGGACGTGAAGAGGTTCGCCGCGTCGGGCACGTCATAGTCGGACGTCACCTGCGGCCCGTTCGGCAGCCTGGTTCCTGAGAAAGCGGGCCGGATTCAGACGTCGAAGCGGAACCTGGACCGGCTCGCCGATGGCCTGCACCGACATGCCTGCGGTCCAGGTCAAGAGGTGTTGGTACCTCGCAGTACTGCCGGCTGCTTGCCAACCTTTGACGGAGGCGGAAGCTGGCGTGAGAACTTTCGCCCGCAGGCTCGACAGCGCGCCTTGGCGCTCATGGCTGAGCTATTGCACACGCCCGACGAGGAGGTAGGCAAAAAGGTCAAAGAACTCGAACCATCCTCAATGCCCGCACGTCGCCGACTACATGTTTCATCGAAGAGGCATTGACCTACGAGCCAACCGCGCTGTGAGCTGGGACTGGTGCCGGATCTGCACCCCTGTCTCGCCTTGAGCGCTGGCCCGTACACCTTCGACGCGCCCCACCAGTTCACCAGCTACAGGCAAGGAGGCCCCGGCCAACCCTGCTTAGCGGGCCCATCACGCCTTGTCACCCGGGCAGACGTCGTCACCAGTGATCGTCGTTGGCCACTCTGGATCGACATCCGGCGGCCTGGCGACGGCCTGGAGCTGGTCCTCGTCGACCCGCCGCAGCCGGTGCGCCCCGGCCCGCGCTGATCCCTCGCTTGCAAGCTCCCCGTCTCACCTCGGGCGAGTATGTCCAGCTTCACCCGTGCGGCCTTCGCCCCCGGGGTCAACGGGCGCGACCCGGCCATGCCTGACCAAGCAGGCTGACAAGTCACGACGCCGGGAACGCCCGCTGGACCGTGGTCATGCAGTGCGGAAAGACGCCGCTCTGCTCCTCCGTCACCTTGCCGTTGACCAGTATCCGGCAGGTCGCCCCGGTGGAGTCCGGGTCATGGATGACGTTGAGAATGATCGGCCCCTTCAGAGACTTGACGTCGATCCGCCGTGACCAGGGCGTCTTGATCATGCCAGAAGAGTCGCTCACGTCATGGATCTTGTTCCCGTCATCCGGGTACCGCCAGACAATGCCCTTTACCTGGCCGGCCCCTGAGGTGACTTCCAGCTCGATTTCACGAGCGTCCTCGCCACGCCCATCCTCGCCGCGCACGGCGAAGGTGAGCCAGACACCGAGCCCGACCAGGCACAGTGCGACGCCCACAGTGATGGGGATGGCGGCACGCCGGCGACGACGGCTGGCATCGGTGGGGTTGTTGATCACGGGGCAGATTAGCGCATGTCAGGCTCGTTCTGGTCATCCGTCACTAGGGCCGTGATGGCTGATCGTCCGGTGCGTCTCTCCCTCGCCGGCCAGCTGCTAGCGGTGCGCACAGGCCGACTCGTCCGTCGCCCACCAGGTCAGCCGCCTCTACGTGGCGGTTGACCTGCTCTTTTTCTGGGCAATGCTGGTCGTCGTCGGTCATCTCCGGTCGGCCCTCGGCGGCCCGAACGGCCCAGAAACGCCAAGCTGATCTTCCTGAGCTCCATCGCCGCTGTGGCGCTGTGCCGACTCTACGATCATGCGTATGGAAGGTCTCTTCGCCGTCGGGGCACTGCTCTGCGGCGGGTTCAGTTGTCTGCTGCTGCTGTGCATCGTCGCAGCGATGTGGGCGGCCGGGCAGCCTGAGAAGCGGAAGTGATGACGTCACCGCCTCAGACGTTGAAGCGGAACTCCACCACGTCGCCGTCCTGCATCACGTACTCCTTGCCTTCGATCCGGACCTTGCCGGCGGCCTTCGCCGCCGCCATCGATCCGGCCTCGACCAGGTCGTCGTAGGAGACAACCTCGGCCTTGATGAAGCCGCGCTGGAAGTCGCTGTGGATCACCCCGGCGGCCTCCGGCGCAGTCGCGCCGACCGGGACGGTCCAGGCCCGCGCCTCCTTGGGGCCGGCCGTCAGGTACGTCTGGAGCCCGAGCGTCCGGAAGCCGACCCGGACGAGCTGGTTCAGGCCGGGCTCGGACTGCCCGATCGACTCCAGCAGCTCGCGGGCCTCGTCCTCGGGCAGGTCGACCAGCTCGGACTCGATCTTGGCGTCCATGAAGATCGCCTCGGCGGGCGCGACCAGGCCGCGCAGCTCGTCGAGGAACTCGGCGTTGCCCAGCTCGGCCTCGTCGACGTTGAAGACGTAGAGGAACGGCTTGGTGGTGAGCAGGTGCAGCTCACGCAGGTGTTCCAGCTCGACCTTCGCGGCGGCGGCGCCCGCGTACAGGGTCACGCCGTTGTCGAGGACCTCGACCGCCTTCTTGGCTGCCTCGACGGCGGCGGCCCGGTCCTTGCGGAGCTTGGCCTCCTTCTCCAGCCGGGGCAGCGCCTTCTCCAGCGTCTGGATGTCGGCCAGGATCAGCTCGGTGTTGATCGTCTCGATGTCGTCGGCCGGGGAGACCTTGCCGTCGACGTGCACCACGTTCGGGTCGGAGAAGGCGCGCACCACCTGGCAGATCGCCGAGGCGTCGCGGATGTTGGCGAGGAACGCGTTGCCCCGGCCCTGCCCCTTGGACGCGCCGCGGACCAGGCCGGCGATGTCGACGAAGGAGACGGGCGCCGGCAGCACCTTCTGCGAGGAGAAGATCTCGGCCAGCTTGGCCAGCCGCTCGTCGGGCAGCCCGACCACGCCGACGTTCGGCTCGATGGTGGCGAACGGGTAGTTCGCGGCGAGCACGTCGTTCTTGGTCAGCGCGTTGAACAGGGTGCTCTTGCCCACGTTGGGCAGGCCGACGATGCCGATGGTGAGACTCACGACGAACCAGCTTACGCGGTTCGCCGCCCGCGCCGGGCAGGCAGGTCCGCGAAGCCTGTCACTCCGACAGCAGGCTCGGCTCGATCCGGGTCTCCCGGGCGGTGCCGTCCTCGGCGCGGACCAGCTCGTACGCGGCCACGCCCGGCCGGTCGGCCACCGCCTCGGCCAGCCGCGTGCCCCAATAGATCAGCCCGACGCCGTCGTCGGTGCAGTGGCTGGCCGGGAGCGTGCCGTCGGCGACCAGCTGGTGCATCAGCGGTCGCCGCTGTTCCTCGCTGTCGTAGTGCACGCCGTTGCCGTACGGGAGCCAGCCCAGCCCTTCGGTGAAGGGCCGCAGCGTCGGGCCGTAGCTGTCGGTCGCGCCGCCGGTGTGCCAGCAGATCGAGCCGGCGGAGACACCGCCGAGCACCACGCCTGCCTGCCAGCACTCGTGCAGGATCTCCGGCAGACCGTGCACCCGCCAGACCGCGCAGAGGTTGGCCACGCTGCCGCCGCCGACCCAGATGACGTCCTGCGCGAGCAGGTGGGCGCGGATGTCCTCGACGTTCGGCATCGGATAGAGCGCCAGGTGGGAGGCGCGGAACCGGGTGCCGGCGAAGGCGCCGTAGAAGACTGTGAACCCGGTCGGCTGGTCGCCGGTGGCCTGGCCGAGGTAGCAGACGCGCGGCGCGTCACCGGCCCCGGCCAGGTCGGCCATCAGGTCGAACAGGGCGCTGGGCCGGGCGTCCCAGGGGCCACGACGACGGCTGGCGAAACCCATGCTGGTGGCGACGATCGTCGGTTCAGAGGCGGGCACGGGCGTCCTTCCGGCCGATGACAGTGACGATCATTGTGCCGGACCGGAGGTGTCGGCCGCGGCGAGCAGCGTACGCAGCAGGTCGGCCAGCCGCTCCTGGTCGGCCGGGGGCAGCGCGTCGAGGATCCGCCGCTGCACCGCGAGCCCGGCCTCGGCGGACTCCTCGACCACCCGGCGACCGGTGTCGGTGAGTGTGACCCGCAGCGCCCGCCGGTCGGCCGGGTCCGGCGAGCGCCGTACCAGGCCGGCCCGTTCGAGGCGGTCGAGCCGCCCGGTCATGCCGCCCGAGGTGAGCATCAGCGAGGCGGCGAGCGCCTTCGGCGCCAGCGTGTACGGCTCACCGGAGCGGCGCAGCGCGGCGAGCACGTCGAACTCACCTCGGCCGATGCCCCAGGCCGCGTACACCTTCTCCTGGCCGTCGCCGACCAGCCGGGCGAGCCGGTAGATGCGGCCGAACACGGCCATCGGCTCGGGCCGCATGCCGGGTCGTTCCCGCCGCCACTGCTCGACGATCGCGTCCACCTCGTCGCCTGTCACGGCTGCCGATTGTGCCCCACGTCCCACTTCCCTTTTCGCTCGGGCCTGAGTAGCTTAGCCCTAAGATACTTAGAACTGAGGAAGCTGCTGTGAACTCTCGCTGGACCGACGTCGCGCTCACCGCCGCCGCCCCCGTCACCTGGGGCACCACCTACCTGGTGACCGCCGAACTCCTGCCCCCGGACCGGCCGCTCTGGGCCGGCGCGATCCGCGCCCTCCCGGCCGGTCTGCTGCTGCTCGCGCTGACCCGAAGGCGACCACACGGCCGCTGGTGGGGGCGGGCCGCCGCGCTCGGCGCGCTCAACATCGGGGTGTTCTTCCCGCTGCTCTTCCTCGCCGCGTACCGGCTGCCCGGCGGCACCGCCGCCGTGCTCGGCGCCGCCCAGCCGCTGCTGGTGGTGGTGCTGACGGTCGCGCTGCTCCGCGACCGCCCCACCCGGCCGGCGCTGGTCGCCGCCGTGGCCGCCCCGCTCGGCGTCGCCCTCGTGGTGCTGCGCCCCGGCGCCGGCCTCGACCCGCTCGGCGTCGCCGCCGGGCTCGCCGGGGCCGTGGCGATGGCCGCCGGGCTGGTGCTCACCCGCCGCTGGGGCCGGCCGCCCGGAGTGGGCGTCCTGGCAGCGACGAGCTGGCAGCTCGTCGCCGGTGGCCTGATGATCGTGCCGGTCGCCGCCGCCGTCGAGGGCGCGCCGCCCGTGCCCGACGGGCCGGCCCTTCTCGGGTACGCGTGGCTCGGGCTGGCCGGCACCGCGCTGGCGTACGTGCTGTGGTTCCGGGGCGCGGCGCGACTGCCGGTGTCCCGCGTGTCGGTGCTCGGCGCGTTGAGCCCGCTGACTGCGGCGACGCTCGGCTGGGCGGTGCTCGGTGAGGCGCTGGACCCGGTCCAGCTCGCCGGTTTCGCGGTGGCCGTGGCGGCGATGGTGCTCGCCCAGATGCCGGACCGGCCTCCTCGCCCGCGGCTGGGTGGCGACGCAGACCACCCGGCGATGGCGCTGGTCGGCGTTCGGGCGGGCGGCGGAGCGGTGGGCTGGTGGCGGCGCCGTCAGCCGGCCCGCAGCCGGCGCCAGTCGTCCGGCCACGCCTCGGCGGCGACACCCTCGGGCAGCGCACCGGCCGGCAGTTGCGCCGCGGCGGCCAGCGGCAGCGTGAACCGGTGCGCGGCGGCGGGCCCGGCCTCGTACGACCGGTCGAGCAGCCACCGCACCTCGTCGACGGTCCAGCCCAGGCCGGACCGGGCGGCGATCTCCCGGACCAGCCGCAGGCCGACGCGGGTGTCGTCGTCGTAGAAGCGCATGCACCAGTGGTGCGCCCACATGCCGAGCGCGCGCAGCCCGTCCGGGGCGAGCGAGCCGGCCAGCCGGCCGCAGGCGGTGTCGGGGAAGGGGCGGCCGGGGTCACCGGCCCGGTCGCGCTCGATCGCGCCGTACGCGGCCGGCGCCACCAACCTCATCCGCTCGTAGAAGCCCTGCACCACCGCGGCGTCCAACGGTGCCCGCCCCGATCGCATCAGCGGACACCCCGCCCGGCCACGCTCGCCATGCCCCGCACCTTTTCTTGAGTTGGTGGCGGGACCGTACCGACCACTTACGACACTTTCTCGGGTCCGCCGGGCATGATCCACACCATTCCGCCGAGGTGGCGGCATCCGGGAACCGGCGATACCGCCACCTCCCCGAGCTGACGCGACTGCCACACGTCATGTCCGAATACCGCCAGCCACGCCGGCGGGGCGGGGGGCAGGATCGGGGCATGGAGCTGGACTTTGAGCGGTGTTACCGGGCCGTCGACAGCCGCGATCCGCGGTTCGACGGCTGGTTCTACACCGGCGTGACGTCGACCGGGATCTACTGCCGGCCGTCCTGTCCGGCGATGACACCCAAGCGGCAGAATGTCCGCTTCTTCCCGTCGGCCGCCGCCGCGCAGGGGGCCGGGCTGCGGGCGTGCCGCCGGTGCCGGCCGGACGCGGCGCCGGGCTCCCCGCAGTGGGACGTCCGGGCCGACCTGGTCGGCCGCGCCATGCGGCTGATCGCCGACGGCGTGGTCGACCGCGACGGGGTGCCCGGGCTGGCCGGCCGGCTGGGCTACACCGAGCGGCACCTGCACCGGATGCTCCAGGCCGAGCTGGGCGCCGGCCCGCTGGCGCTGGCCCGGGCACAGCGCGCGCAGACCGCCCGGATCCTGATCGAGACCACCGGCCTCGGCCTGGCCGAGGTGGCCTTCGCCGCCGGGTTCGGCAGCGTCCGGCAGTTCAACGAGACGGTCCGTGAGGTCTACGGCGGCACCCCGTCCGAGCTGCGCGCCGGGCGACGCGGTCCGGCCTCGGCCACCGGCGCGGGCACGCTCTCGCTGCGGCTGGCATACCGGCCACCGCTGCACGCGGGCGCGCTGCTGGACTTCCTCGCGCTGCGCGCGCTGCCCGGCGTCGAGGTGGTCCGCGACGGCACCTACCACCGGGGGCTGCGCCTGCCGCACGGTCCCGGCACGGTGGCGCTGACCCCGTCCGACGGCCACATCGACGCCACGTTGCGGCTGGCCGACATGCGTGACCTGGCTCCCGCGGTGGCCCGCTGCCGCCGCCTGCTCGACCTGGACGCCGACCCGGTCGCGGTGGACGCCACCCTGGCCGCCGACCCGGCGCTGGCCCCGGCGGTCGTCGCCGAGCCGGGCGTCCGGCTTCCGCACGCGGTCGACGGCTTCGAGCTGGCCGTCCGCGCCGTCGTGACCCAGCAGGTCTCGCTGACCTCGGCGCGGACCACGCTCACCCGCCTGCTCTCCGCCGTCCGGTCGGCGAGCGGTTCGGGCACCGACGACCCGGCCGACGGCCTGGTGGCGTTCCCGGGTCCCGCCGACGTGCTCGCGGCGCCGGACCCGGCGTTCCGGATGCCGGCCGCCCGCCGGGAGACGATCCGGGCGCTGGCCCGCGCCGTCGCCGACGGGACGCTGGACCTGGAACCCGGGGGCGACCGGGAGGAGACGGTCCGGCTCCTGGCCGCGGTGCCCGGCGTCGGCCCGTGGACCACCGGCTACCTGGCCATGCGCGCACTCGGCGACCCCGACGTCGCCCTCACCACCGACCTGGGCGTACGCCGCGGCGCAACCGCGCTCGGCCTGCCCGACACCCCCAAGACCCTGCTCGCGTACGCCGAACGCTGGCGCCCCTGGCGGTCCTACGCGACGATCCGACTCTGGAGAGCAGCATGAGCACTGTGGACAGCACCGTCATCGACACACCGGTCGGCCCGTTGAGCGTGCTCGCCGGCCCCGACGGCGCGGTACGCGCGGCCGGCTTCACGCCCGACCCGGAGGCCCTGGCGCCGTTGACCCACCCGAGCCTCCGTGGTGACCTGCGGGAACGGGTCGACCTCGGTCCGGTCACCGCCGCCGTCCGGGCCTACCTGGACGGAGACCTCGCCGCGATCGACGCGATCCCGGTGGAGCAGCACAGCGGCGGGCTCTTCCTGACGCACGCCTGGCAGGTGCTGCGCGACATCAAGCCCGGCGACCCGGTCACCTACACCGGGTTCGCCGCACTGGCCGGACGCCCCGCCGCGGTCCGCGCCGCCGCGGCGGCATGCGCGCGCAACGCGGCAGCGCTCTTCGTGCCCTGTCACCGCGTGCTGCGCACCGACGGCACGCTCGGCGGCTACCGCTGGGGCCTGCCCGTGAAGAAGTGGCTTCTCGGGCATGAGGGACGGGTGACGGCTAGCTGACAGCGGAAACGTCACCCCCGGCGGCTACCGTCGGGTAGTGCCCGCGCCCAGCGACGGCAACCCCGCGGCGCAAGACGACGCCCGGTCCAAGCCGCTGCGCAACCTCTGGCGGCTGCGGCCCTACCTGCGCCCGTACGCGACGGAGTTCGCCTGGCTGCTGGTGGCGGCGCTCGCGGCCACCGCGGCGAGCCTCGCCGTTCCGCTGGTGGTGCAGCGGGTGGTCGACGGGCCGGTGGCCCGGCACGACGAGGCCGGGCTGCTGCGGCTCGGCGCCCTCGCGCTGCTGCTCGGGCTGGCCGAGGCGGTTCTCATCTTCATCCGCCGCTGGACCCAGTCGTCGTCCTCGGTGGGCATGGAGGCGGCCATCCGCGCCGACATCTACGCCCACCTGCAACGGCTCCCGGCCGGCTTCCACGACCGCTGGCAGTCCGGCCAGCTGCTGTCCCGGATCACCAGCGACCTCTCGGTGATCCGGCGGTTCCTCTCCTTCGGGCTGCTGTTCCTGGTCCTCAACCTGATCACCTACGTCGCCGTGGTGGTGCTGCTGATCCGGCTGCACCCCTGGCTGGGGTCGCTGGTCGCGGCCAGCGCCGTACCGCTGTTCCTGATCAGCCGCCGCTTCGCCCGGCACTACCACGCGGCGTCGCGCCGGATGCAGGACCAGCAGGGCGACGTGGCCACGCTCGTCGAGGAGACCGCGCAGGGGCTACGCACCATGCGGGCGTACGGGCGGGGGCCGGAACTGGCCGCACGGTTCGCCGTCGGCGCGCGCCGGTTGCACGACACCGGGATCGGCAAGGCGCGGCTGCTGGCCCGCACCTCGGCGCTGTTCGACCTGGTGCCCAACCTGACCCTCGGCGCGGTCCTGGTGACCGGCGCGGCGGCCGTCGCCGAGGGCGCGCTGTCCATCGGGGAGCTGGTCGCGTTCGTCAGCCTCCAGCTCATGCTGATCTGGCCGGTGCAGTCGCTCGGCTGGATCATCGCCAACGGCCAGGAGGCCGCCACCGCCGCCGACCGGATCCAGGAGGTCCTCGACACCCGCCCGACGATCGTGGACGCGCCGCACGCCCGGTCGCTGGAGCGCGCCGACGTACGCGGCCGGCTCCGCTTCGAGGGGGTCACCTTTCGCTACCCGGGCACCTCGGCGCCGGTGCTGCACGACCTGGACCTGACCGTCGAGCCGGGCGAGACGATGGCGCTCGTCGGCGTCACCGGCTGCGGCAAGAGCACGCTGCTGTCGCTCGTCCCCCGGCTGCACGAGGTGACCGGCGGCCGGATCACCGTCGACGGGCGCGACGTGCGTGACCTGCGGCTCGGCTCGCTGCGACGGCTGGTCGGGGTGGCGTTCGAGGAGCCGACCCTGTTCTCCATGTCGGTCTGGGAGAACCTGACGCTGGGGCGGCCGGAGGCGGGCGAGGAGGAGGTCCGGGCGGCGCTGGCGCTGGCGCAGGCGGACTTCGCGTACGAGTTGCCCTGGGGGCTGGCCACCCGGGTCGGTGAACAGGGGCTGTCGCTGTCCGGCGGGCAGCGGCAGCGCCTCGCGCTGGCCCGCGCGGTGCTCGGGCAGCCCGCACTGCTGGTGCTCGACGATCCGCTCTCCGCGCTCGACGTGCACACCGAGGCGCTCGTGGAGGCGGCGCTGCGCCGGGTGCTGCGGGAGAGCCGCACCACGGCCCTGCTGGTGGCGCACCGCCCCTCCACAGTGGCGCTGGCGGACCGGGTGGCGCTGCTGGACGGCGGCCGGATCGTCGCCGTCGGCACCCACTCGGAGATGCTGGCCCGGGTGCCGGCGTACCGGGCGGTGCTCTCCGCCGAGCCGGAGCGCCGTTCCGGCGGCGTCGGTCTGGTGCGCTCGTGACCGGCGGCGCGCCGCGGGTGCCCCGGCCCCGCGACGCGCCGCGCGACACCGGCGCGCGCACCGCCGGGCACGGGCAGGCGCACGGCGCAGCCGGCCCACGCCACGACGACGCGAACCGCACCGGCGGACGCGACGACCTGTCCCGCTGGCGCGGCCGGGCCACCGACCCGGACGCCGACCGCAGCCGCGCCGAGGACTCCTCACCGGCGGCGGTGGCCCGGCTCCGCGCCCGCAGCCGGCTCCTGCTGCGGCAACTGCTGCGGCCGCACCGGCGTGCGCTCGGGCTGGCGGTGGCGCTGCTGCTGGCCCAGAACGCCGCCGCGATGTCCGGCCCGTACCTGGTCATGCTCGGCATCGACCGGGGCATCGGGCCACTGCGGGCCGGTGATCCCGGCCCGCTGATCGCTGTCGCCGCCGCGTTCGTGGTGGCGACAGCCGTCGAGTACGCGGCCCGGCGCGCGTTCCTCACCCTCGCCGCCCGGATCGGCCAGGCCGTCCTGCTGGACCTGCGCCGACGGGTGTACGGGCACTTCCTCCGCCTCGACGTCGGTTTCCACGAGCGCTACACCTCCGGGCGGATGGTGTCCCGGCTGACGAGCGACCTGGAGTCGATCGCCGAACTGGTCGACGGCGGCATCGACAAGCTGGTGATGGCCGGGCTGTCGGTGCTGTCGGTGGCGGGCATCCTGCTCTGGCTGGACCTGCCGCTGGCGGCGGTGACGCTGCTCGCGTTCCCGTTCCTGTTCCTGCTGTCACGCTGGTTCGCGCGCGCGTCGGCGGGCGCGTACCGGCGTACCCGGGAGGCGGTGGCGCTGGTCATCGTGCACTTCGTGGAGTCGCTGCGCGGGATCCGGGCGGTGCAGGCGTACCGGCGGGAGGAGCGCAACGAGCGCATCTTCGCCGCCGTGAACGACGACTACCGGCGCTCCAGCCTGCGCGCGTTCCGGCTGATCGCGATCTACTCGCCGGGCATCCGGCTGATCGGCAACCTGACCACGGCGGTGGTGCTCGGGTACGGCGGCTGGCGGGTGCTGGGCGGCGGCGTCGAGGTGGGCGTGCTCGCCGCGTTCCTGCTCTACCTGCGCCGGTTCTTCGAGCCGATGGAGGAGTTGAGCCAGTTCTACAACGCGCTCCAGTCGGCGACCGCCGCGTTGGAGAAGCTGGCCGGGGTGCTGGACGAGCGCCCGGCGGTGGCCGAACCGGCGGACCCGGTGCCGCTGCCGGCCGGGCCGCCGCGCGGGGCGGTGACGTTCCGCGCCGTCGACTTCGGCTACCGGCGGCAGACGCCGATCCTGTCCGGCCTGGACCTGGTCGTGCCGCCCGGGCAGACGGTGGCGCTGATCGGGCCGACCGGCGCTGGGAAGTCCACTGTCGCGAAGCTGCTGGCCCGGTTCCACGACCCGGACGCGGGCGCTGTCGACCTGGACGGGGTGAACCTGCGTGACCTGGCCGACGCCGAACTGCGCCGGGCGGTGGTGCTGGTGACCCAGGAGACCCACCTGTTCAGCGGCTCCGTGGCCGACAACATCAGGTTCGGGCGGCCGGACGCGGACGACGAGGCGGTGGTCGCGGCGGCGCGGGCGATCGGCGCGCACGACTTCATCGCCGCGCTGCCCGACGGGTACGCCACGGACGTGCACCGGCGCGGCGGGCGGCTGTCCGCCGGTCAGCGGCAGCTCGTCGCGTTCGCCCGGGCGTTCCTCGCCGACCCGCGGGTGCTGATCCTGGACGAGGCGACCTCGTCGCTGGACGTGCCGACCGAGCGGTTGGTGCAGCGGGCCCTGCACAACGTGCTGCGCGACCGTACCGCCTTGGTGATCGCCCATCGTCTCTCCACCGTGGAGACGGCGGACCGGGTGCTGGTGCTCGACGACGGCCGGATCGTGGAGGACGGCCCACCGGCCGAGCTGATCGCCGCCGACGGCCGCTACGCCGCCCTGCACCGCCAGTGGCGCGACTCGCTCCTCTAGCTCGCTCCTCCGACCCTCGTTGATCTTGCACTTGCGGCCCGAGGGATGCCCGAAAAGCGGCTTGTGCCGGGGCGGCAAGCGCAAGATCGGCGAGGACGCGCGGGGTGGGGAAAGTCGTGGAGTGCGGCAACCGGGCTGCCTACCATCGGACGATGACCGACACGACGATCAGCGCCCGCGGCGGCGTCCCCGAGCGTCCGAGCCTGGACGGCATCGAGGAGACCTGGGCCCGCCGCTGGCAGTCCGACGGCACGTACGCGTTCGACCGTACGAAGGAGCGGTCGGACGTATACGCGATCGACACTCCCCCGCCGACCGTGTCGGGCGAACTGCACATGGGGCACGTGTTCTCGTACACGCACACCGACACGGTGGCCCGGTTCCAGCGGATGCGCGGGCGCACGGTCTTCTACCCGATGGGCTGGGACGACAACGGGCTGCCCACCGAACGCCGGGTGCAGAACGTGTACGGCGTGCGTCCCGACCCGGCGCTGCCATACGACAGCAACTGGCGGCCGCCGTCCGCGCCGGTGGACGACACGGCCCGGAAGAACCCGACGGCGATCTCCCGGCGCAACTTCATCGAGCTGTGCGAACTGCTCACCGTCGAGGACGAGAAGGCGTTCGAGGCGCTGTGGCGGCGGCTCGGGCTGTCGGTGGACTGGTCGCTGACGTACACCACGATCGGGTCGGCGGCCCGCGCCGCGAGCCAGCGCGCGTTCCTGCGCAATCTGGCGCGGGGCGAGGCGTACCAGGCCGAGGCGCCGAC
This sequence comes from Micromonospora sp. HB375, assembly GCF_017872985.1. Classification (NCBI taxonomy): domain Bacteria; kingdom Bacillati; phylum Actinomycetota; class Actinomycetes; order Micromonosporales; family Micromonosporaceae; genus Micromonospora; species Micromonospora sp. HB375. The sequence continues at coordinate 6,085,309 of NZ_JAGGJO010000001.1, forward strand.
GCTGTGGGACGTCGGGTACGGCACCGCCGTGGCGCAGGCGGAACTGGAGGACCGGGAGCGGCCCGGCGCGTACCACCGGCTGCGGTTCACCGGGCCGGACGGCCGCGAGGTGCTGATCGACACCACCCGCCCGGAGCTGCTGCCGGCCTGCGTGGCGCTGGTCTGCCACCCCGACGACGAGCGGTACGCGGACCTGGTCGGCGCGTCCGCGCGTACCCCGGTGTTCGGGGTCGAGGTGCCGGTGCGCGCGCATCCGCTGGCGGACCCGGCCAAGGGCACGGGCATCGCGATGGTCTGCACGTTCGGTGACCTGACCGACGTGACCTGGTGGCGTGAGCTGCGGCTGGACACCCGGGTGGTGATCGGCCGGGACGGGCGGCTGCTGCCGGAGCCGCCGGCCGGCGTGCCGGCGGCGCCCTACGCGGCGCTGGCCGGGCAGACGGTGAACGGCGCCCGGCGGACGCTGGTGGAGCTGCTGGCCGACGCGGGTGATCTGGTCGGCGAGCCGCGCCCGATCACGCACCCGGTGAAGTTCTACGAGCGCGGCGACCGGCCGCTGGAGATCGTCTCGACCCGGCAGTGGTATCTGCGCAACGGCGGCCGGGACGCCGGCCTGCGCGAGGAGCTGCTGGCCCGGGGTCGGGAGCTGCGCTGGGTGCCGGAGCACATGCGGCACCGCTACGAACACTGGGTGGGCGGCCTCACCGGTGACTGGCTGGTCAGCCGGCAGCGGTTCTTCGGCGTGCCGGTGCCGGTGTGGTACCGGCTCGACGACACTGGCGAGCCGGACTGGACCCACCCTCTCACACCGGACGAGGCGACGCTCCCGATCGACCCGAGCAGCGAACCGCCGCCCGGATACGAGGAGTCGCAGCGCGGCGTGCCGGGCGGTTTCACCGGCGACCCGGACGTGCTGGACACCTGGGCCACCTCGTCGCTGACCCCGCAGATCGTCGGCGGCTGGGAGACCGACCCGGACCTGTTCGCCAGGGTCTTCCCGATGGACCTGCGCCCGCAGGGGCACGACATCATCCGGACCTGGCTGTTCGCCACCGTCGCCCGGTCCCACCTGGAGCACGGTGCGCTGCCCTGGCACACCGCTGTGCTCTCCGGCTGGATCCTCGACCCGGACCGCAAGAAGATGTCGAAGTCCAAGGGCAACGTGGTCACGCCGATGGCGCTGCTGGAACAGAACGGCTCCGACGCGGTCCGCTACTGGGCCGCCAACGGCAAGCCGGGCATGGACCTCGCCTTCGACCCGGCCCAGGTCAAGGTGGGCCGGCGGCTGGCCACCAAGCTGCTCAACGCGTCGCGGTTCGCGCTCGGGCTGGGCGCCGCCGACGCGCTGCGGGCCGCGGCGACCCAACCGCTGGACACCGCGATGCTCGCCGAACTGTCCGGCGTGGTCGCGACCGCGACCACCGCCTTCGACGGGTACGACCACACGGCCGCCCTGATGGCCACCGAGGCGTTCTTCTGGCGGTTCTGCGACGACTACATCGAGTTGGTGAAGGAGCGCGCCTACGGCACCGGGCCGGCGGCCGACTCGGCCCGGGCGGCGCTGGCGACCGCGTTGTCGGTGCAGTTGCGCCTGTTCGCGCCGGTGCTGCCGTTCGTCACCGAGGAGGTCTGGTCGTGGTGGCGGTACGGCTCGGTGCACCGCTCGCCGTGGCCGACCACGTACGAGGTGGGCCGCGCGACGCAGGCGCCGGGTGACCCGGAACTGCTGCGACTGGCCGCGGACGCGCTGGGTCAGGTGCGCCGCGCCAAGTCGGAACGGAAGCTGTCGATGAAGGCGGACGTGCCGCTGGCCGAGGCGCTCGGACCGGCGGCTGTGCTGGACCAGCTCGGCACGGTCGCCGACGACCTGCGCGCGGCGGGCCGGATCGCGAAGCTGGACCTGCTGCCGGATCGCACCACCGAGCTGGTCATCGCCTGCGCGTTCTGAGCGCCGCCGGCGATGTAAGGAAGGGCCCCTTCTTAACGCCTGGCGTTGTAGAAGGGGCCCTTCTTAACACCCCGAAGGGCCGGCCGGACCGGCCCGCGGCGGTGCATTCCTCAGTCGACGGCGCAGGTGGCCTTGAGCTTGTCCCGGGCGGCGGTGAGATCCGCCCTGCTCGGCGCCTTGCCCGGCGCCTTGGCCCAGGCGTCGGCGAGGTCGGTCATCTCGGTCGCGACGCCCTTCACCGCGCTGTTCACCTCGTCGCTGTTGGTGAAGGCGTGCGTGTAGAGCGTGGCCGCGCCCGCCGAGTACTGCGCGCTGACCGCCGAGTGACCGGCCGGCGGGCCGATCTTCTCCGCCTCGGCCACCTCCTTCAGGGCGGCCGTGATGTCCTTCTCCGCCGTCGTGCAGGTCTTCCGGGTGGCCTCGTCGAGGCCCACCGGGGCCGGCGTCACCGGCGGCACGGACGTGGCGGCCGGGGCGGAGGGCGCCGCCGACCCGGCCGAGGGGGTGTCCTCGTCGTCGCCGCAGCCGGACATGACGATCATCGCCACCGCGGCCGGAGCGAGCAGGGCGAAGCGAGCTGAACGCACAGTGTTCTCCCCGTGTCGGTGTTCGTAGCCGCCGCAAACTAGCAGACCGGACACGGCAGGGCGGAACCCGTTTTCCGTCGCGAACGCCGGAAAACGGGTCCCGCCCTCCGGGCTCAGCTCGTCTCGCCGGCCACGCTGAACGAGCGCAGGCGGTCGATCGCCAGCACGGTGAACCCGACCGCCACCAGCGCGGTGAGCACCGCCGCGACCGGCACCGAGACACTGGTGCCGAGCAGCGGCGTCGGCGCCATCCGGTCGGCCAGGGCGATCACCCACTGCTGGATCGACAGCACCCGGGTGCCGCTGACGAACCGGCCCAGCAGGCCTTCCCAGATCAGCACGTAGACCAGGCCGAGCAGCACCGGCCGCCGGGTCACCAGGCTCAGCGCCAGGAACAGCGCCGAGTACGCCAGCGCGCCCGCCGCCGAGGCGACGACCAGGGCGAGTCCGAGGCGTACCGAATCGGCGAGCACGCCCGCGACGTAGATCGGGACACCGACGGTGACCGCCGTGACGCCGGCCGCGACCGCCAGCTTCGGCAGCACGATCTGCCAGCGCGGCAGCGGCTTGGTGAGGATGTGCACGACGGTGCCGTCGTCGATCTCCGCGCCGAGCACGCCCGTGCCCACGATCAGCGCCACCACCGGCAGCACCACCGCCAGGCCGAGACCGACGAGCACCGGCGGGCCCCACTGGCCGGGGTCGACGCCGAGCGACCGGCAGAGCACCGCCAGGCCGATCAGGATCAGCGGCAACGGCAGCAGCATGAGGAACCGGCTCCGGCCGAACAGGCCGCGCGCGGTGATCCAGGTGACTGTCGACATCATGCCTCCACCAGATACGAGAAGACGCTCTCCAGCGACTCGTCCTCCGGCAGGAGCTGCCGGACCCGGATGCCGTGCCGGAGCGCGATCCGGGGCAGGGCCCGGGTGAACGCGCCGTAGTCGCCGGCCTTGACGGTCAGGCCGGTGCGGCCCAGCTCGACGCCGGAGACCGACGCCTCGGCCATCAGCGCCACCGCCAGGGCGCGGTCGTCGGTGGAGCGGACCGCGAACACGTGCGGCCGGTTGGTCATCAGGCGGCGGATGGTCCGGTAGTCGCCGGAGGCGGCCAGCCGGCCGGCGACCATCACCTGGACGGTGCCGGAGACCTGCTCGACCTCCTCCAGGATGTGCGAGCTGAACAGGATGGTCCGTCCCGCGTCGCCGAGCCGGTGCAGCAGCGCCATCATGTGCAGCCGCTGGCGCGGGTCCATCCCGTTGAACGGCTCGTCGAGCAGCAGCACCTGCGGGTCGTGCACCAGCGCGGCGGCGACCCGGGTGCGCTGCCGCATGCCCTTGGAGTAGGTGCCGATCCGGCGGGTCTGCGCGTCCTCCATCTCGACCAGCTCGATCGCCCGCTTCGTGGCGGCCTCCGGGTCGGGCAGCCGGTGCAGCTTCGCGCTGGCCAGCACGAACTCGTACGCGCTGAGGAACGTGTGCACCGCCTCGCGCTCGCTGACCAGGCCGAGCCGCCGGTAGACGCCGGGGTTGCGCCAGGTCGGCTCCCCGTCCAGCGTCACGGTGCCGCGCGACGGCGACAGGAAGCCCGCCATCATGTGCAGCAGCGTGGTCTTGCCGGCGCCGTTGGGGCCGAGCAGGCCGGTCACGCCGGGGCCGAGCCGCATGGTGACGTCGTTGACCGCCACCACGTTGCCGTACCAGCGGGAGACACCGGCCAGGTCGAGCGTGCTCGTCGCGGCGGCGGGCGCGCCGGCCGTCGACTGGGTGCTGATCGCCGTCATCGGGCGGCCACCTTCCGGTATCGCAGGAGCAGCAGGCTGACGCAGGCGGCGACCAGCAGCACGGCGACCGCGGCGTAGACCGGCCCGAAGTCGCCGATCGGCATGCCGCCCCGTCCCTGGGTCAGCCGGTCGCCGAGCGCCCAGTTGCCCACGCCGCCGACGAGCGTCGGCGGGGAGGCGACGAAGGCCAGCTCGTTGATCGTCCGCGAGGGCAGGATGGACAGCACGCCGACGACCGGCGTGGTCATCAGGAAGACCGCCACGATGCCGCCGGCCGCGAACGCGCGCTTGCCGGTCAGCGAGGCGACGAGCAGCGCGATCGAGGCGAACACCACCGCCCAGAGCCCGGCGTAGAGCAGCCCGGGCAGCAGGTCGAGCAGTTCGTCCCACACCCCGCGTACGCCCCGGTTCGTGGTGAACGCGGCGCCGAGGAACATCACCAGCTGCGGGCCGCCGAGCAGCAGCCACAGCGCGGTGACAAGCGCCAGCAGCTTGGACAGCGCGTAGTCGCCGCGCGGCAGCGGCCGGGAGAAGTACAGCGGCAGCACGCCGCTGCGCAGGTCGCGGGAGACCAGCTCGGGCGCGGCCACCGCGGCGAAGAAGATGACCAGCCAGCTCATCGCGTCGGCGAACTGGGCGTACGTCATCACCACCTCGCCGATCTGGCTGCGCACCGCGGTGACCCCGGCGGCCACCACGGTCACCACGGAGACGACCAGCCACGGGAAGATCTTGGCCTTGGCGCTGCGGCCCAGCCCGAAGACGGTACGCACGCCGTGCAGGTAGAGCGCGCCGAAGACCTGCCGGCGGCCGAGCCGCGGGCCGGTGTAGCGCTGGTAGCCGATGTCGTGGATGACCCCGGTCGCGTCAGACATGGCTGGGCTCCCTCGCGGCGAAGAGTTCGGCCACCCGGTGCCGCCGCTGGTCCAGCCGGTGCAGCGGCAGGTCCAGCTCGGCGACCGCGCCGAGGATCTGGTCGTAGGTGGCGTCGTCGGCGAGCGGGACGAGCAGCAGCCGCCCGTCGCGGGTCACCGGCAGGTCGAGCGCGGCGAGCCGGGCGGCCAGCTCGTCGGTGCCCTCGCTCACCTCGACGGCGAGCACGTCGGTGGCGGTGGTCATGGCGGACACCCGGTCGGCGCGCAGCAGCCGGCCGCCGTCGATGGCGACGAGCGTGTCGCAGATCCGCTCCACCTCGCCGAGCAGGTGCGAGCAGACCACCACCGAGATGCCGAACTCGGTGCCGATCCGGTGGATCAGCGCGAGCATGGCGTCCCGGCCGGCCGGGTCGAGGCCGTTCGTCGGCTCGTCGAGCAGCAGCAGATCGGGATCGTGTACGAGCGCCTGGGCGAGCTTGACCCGCTGCTTCATGCCGGTGGAGTAGCCACCGACGGCCCGGTGCCGCTCCTCGTGCAGGCCGACGTGGCGCAGCGCCTCGGAGGCCCGTTCCCGGGCGACGGTGCGCGGCAGTCCGCTGATCCGGCCCAGGTGGGTGACCAGCTCGGCGGCGGACAGGTCGGGCGGGAGGGCGTCGTGCTCGGGCATGTATCCGACCCGGGCGCGGACCGCGGCCGGGTCGGTGGTCGGGTCGAGGCCGAGCACCTGTACCCGGCCGCTGGTCGGCGGGAGCAGACCCAGCAGGATCTTGATCAGAGTGGACTTGCCGGCGCCGTTCGCGCCCACCAGCCCGATGATCCCCGGCTCGACCGATACGGTGAGGTCGGTCAACGCGGTGACCCGGCCTCCGTACGTCTTGGTCAGCGACTCGGTCGCGAGCAGTGTCACGCCGTTCAGCGTAGAACTCCGGGGCCGCGCCGGAGCCCGTCCTGACCCGGGCGATCCCCTGATCCCTCGGCTCCGGGCCCCCTAGGTGACCGACGGGGTAGCGGCGTCGCGGGGAAGCTGCCACCGTGTGAGGCGACTCGACGGGGGGCGTCATGAGCGACGGTACGGACCGGCCGGCGGTGAGCGTGGTGGTGCCCACGTACAACTGCGGGGCCCACCTCGATCCGCTCGTCGCGTCGCTGTCGCGGCAGGGGCTGCCGCCCGGCGGGTACGAGGTGATCTTCGCCGACGACGGGTCGACCGACGGGACGCCGCAGCGCCTGGACGAGCTGGCCGCTGCCGACCCGCACGTGCGGGTGCTGCGCCTGCCGCACTCGGGCTGGCCGTCGCGCCCGCGCAACCAGGGGCTGGAGCAGGCACGCGGCGAGTACGTCTTCTTCGCCGACGACGACGACTGGTTCGGCGACGAGGCGCTGGCCCGCCTGCACTCCTGCGCCCGGGCACACGACGCGGACATCGTCGTCGGACGGATGATCGGGCACCGGCGGGGCGTACCGCGGGAGCTGTTCCGGGAGAACCGGTTCGACGCCACCCTGGCGAACGCGCCGCTGGCCGACAGCATGACCTGTCACAAGCTGTTCCGGCGGTCCTTCCTCGACCGGCACGGGCTGCGCTTCCCGGAGGGCCACCCGCGACGCCTGGAGGACCACCGGCTGATGGCGGCGGCCTACCTGCTCGCCGAACGGATCTGCGTGCTGGCCGACCACCCCTGCTACCACCACGCCCGCCGCGAGGACGCGGGCAACGTCACCGCCACCCGGATGGACCCGGCGGAGTACTACGCGGCGCTGCGGGCCGCGATGGACATCGTGGACGCCCACCGCCCACCGGCCGCGGCCCGCCTGCGGCTGCACCGGCGCTGGCTGCGCAAGGAGATGCTGAACCGGCTGCGCGGGCAGGCGCTGCTGAGCGCGCCGGAGCCCTGGGCCGGGCAGGTGGCGGACGAGGTGGGGCAGCTCGTGAAGGAGCGTGTCGCACCCGAGGCGATCGCCGGGGTGCCGCCGATGTACCAGGTGATCGCGCATCTCGCCGCGCAGGGGCGGATGGCCGACCTGCGCCGGCTGGCGGAGTGGGACGTGAGTGTCCGGGCGCACGCCGCCGTCGACCGGTGGCAGGTGGAGGGACGGACGCTGACCGTCGCCGTCTCCGCCCACCTGCGCGCCGGGGACGAGCCGCTGCGCTTCGACGACCGAGGGCTGCCGGTGCTCCCGGTGGCCGAGGCCGCGCCGGACGGTGTCGTGATGCGGGCCGGCGGGGCGAGGACCGACGTGGTGATCCGCCGCCGGGAGACCCGGGAGGAGTTCTTCCTGCCGGTCGACGCCACCACCGAGCCGGCCGCCGACGGCCGGGTCTGTCACCGCAGCACCGCCACCGTCGACTTCGCGGCGCTCGACGGCGGCCGGACCCGGGGCACCTGGGAGGTCCGGGCCCGGGTGATCCAGGCCGGGTGGGCGCTGGACGCGAACCTGCCGCTCGTGGTGCGCTGCGCGGCCGACGGCGGGCCGCCCCGGGTGGAGGATCCGCGCCGGCTCCGCGCCCGGATCCGGCGGGCGGTCCGGCGGATCCGGGATCGCGCGCTCGGCCGGACGGCGCGCGCCGGCAGCCGTTCGCACGATCGACCGGCGGCGGCCCGGCGGTAAGGATTCGAAGACCCCGGTTCGTCCTCGGCACGATCGCCGGAACGCGCGATTACCGGGAGGCCGGGTGGCGCTCTCGACCGATCGCCGGTGGGCTGCGAAACTGTGTGCCGGCCGGTGAGTTGGGGGTTCGATGAGCAACGGGTGGCTGCTGCCCGAGGACGTTCTGCGGGATGCGCCGTCGTACGCGCCCAGACCCGCTGAGCTGGCCGATCTCCAGTTGTTGCTGAGCGGGGCGTACGCGCCGCTCACCGGTTTCATGAGCCGGGCCGACCTGACCGCGCTGAGCCGGCGCGGCCGGCTGGCCGACGGCACCCCGTGGCCGGTGCCGGTGACGCTCCAGGTGCCGGCCGCGCTGGCCGACGGGCTCGACCCGGCGGACCCGGCCCGCCGGGCGGTGGTGCTCACCGACGGCGAGGGCGCGCCGGTCGCGGCGATGGACGTGACGGACGTCTGGCCGGGCCGCGAGGGCCTGGTGGGCGTCGGTGGCACGGTGCGCCGCCTGGGCGACGGCGGCCACGGACCGTTCCAGCGCCTGCGGCGCGGCCCCGACGAGGTACGCGGCCTGCTGCCGCCGGGCCGGGTGCTCGGGGTCTTCGCCGACCGTCCGCTGCACCGCCCGCAACTGGCGCAGATCGCGCACGCGGCCCGCACGCTCGGCGCGCACCTGCTGGTGCTGATCCCGGTGGGCGAGGGGTCGACCGGTGGCCTGCCGTCCGAGGCGCTGGTGCGTACCGTGTTCGCCGCCCGCGACCGGATGCCCCCGGCGACGCTGGTGGCGGTGCCGCTGGCCCGCCGGCGTGACGAGATCAGCGACGCGCTGCTGCGGGCCCGGGTCGCCGCCGCGTACGGCGTGACCCACCTGCTCTCCACCGAGGGCATGCTCTCCGGCGCCGGCCTGCGTGTGCTGGTGCCCCGCGAGCTGGCCTACGACAACCGGGACGGGCAGTGGCGCTGGCGGGAGGACATCCCGCCGCGCAACCGCCGGCTGGCGCTGAGCGTGGAGGAGATCGACGACCTGCTGGACCGGGGCTTCCCGCTGCCCGAGTGGCACACCCCGCCGGCGGTGGCGAAGGAACTGGTCCGGGCCCGCCCGCCGCGGCGGTACCGGGGACTGGTGATCTTCCTGACCGGGCTGTCCGGCTCGGGCAAGTCGACGATCGCCCGGGGCCTGGCCGACGTGCTCCGTGAGCAGGGCGACCGCACGATCACGCTGCTCGACGGCGACGTGGTGCGGCGGGAGCTGTCCGCCGGGCTCGGGTTCAGCAAGTCCGACCGGGATCTCAACGTGCGCCGGATCGGCTGGGTGGCCGCCGAGATCGCCCGGCACCGCGGGGTCGGCATCTGCTGCCCGATCGCGCCGTACGCGGCGGCCCGCGCCACCGCGCGGGAGATGGCCGAGGCGGCCGGCGCGGGCTTCCTGCTGGTCCACGTGGCGACGCCGCTTGAGGTCTGTGAGCAGCGCGACCGCAAGGGCCTGTACGCCCGCGCCCGGGCCGGCCTGCTCACCGGGATGACCGGCATCGACGACCCGTACGAGGAGCCCACCGACGCCGATCTCGTGGTGGACACCTCGGACATCAGCGTCGAGGAGGCCATCGGGAAGGTGATGGAACACCTCACCGAGACCGGCTGGGTGGAGCCCCGCCTCCAGCCCGCCTGACCTTTCGGCCGCCGGACGCGTCCGGCCTGCGAGCACCTCGACCGCCGTCGTCCGGCCTTACGGACGACGGCGGTTTCGCATCGCCCCTCGTTGCGCGGTAGTGTTCGCCTTTGTTGGAACACGTTCGACCGCGTGAGCATCGCGGTCGGTGACGCTCGGAGGTGGGCCGGAATGCTGGCGCGGCAGCGGCAGACGGCGATCCTGGAACGACTGCGTCTCGCCGGCGGCGTCCGGGTCACCGAACTGGCCGCCGAGTTCGGCGTGTCCGACATGACCATCCGCCGCGACCTGGACACGCTGCACGAGCAGGGCCTGCTCGCCAAGGTGCACGGCGGCGCGACGCCCGCCGGTCCCGGCTCGACCGACGAGCCCGGCTTCCGCGCCAAGGCCGACCGCCAGTCCGCCGAGAAGGCGGCGATCGCCGACCACGCCGCAGGGCTGGTCCGGCCCGGCGCCGCCATCGCCCTCTCCGCCGGCACCACCACCGCCGAGCTGGCCCGGCGACTTGTCGACGTGCCCGGCCTCACGGTGGTCACCAACTCGCTGCCGGTGGCGGAGGCGCTGCACGTCGGCGGCCGGCCCGACCAGACAGTGGTGCTCACCGGCGGGGTACGCACGCCGTCGGACGCGCTCGTCGGGCCGCTCGCCGTGGCCGCGATCGCCGCGCTCCACCTGGACGTGCTCTTTCTCGGCGTGCACGGCATCAGCGAACGGGCCGGGTTCACCACGCCCAATCTGATGGAGGCGGACACGAACCGGGCGCTCGTGGCCGCCGCGGACCGGCTCGTGGTGCTGGCCGACCACACCAAGTGGGGCACCGTCGGCATCTCGTCGATAGTGCCGCTGGACGCGGCGGACGTGCTGGTCACCGACGACCGGTTGACGCCCGAGGCACGACGGGTACTCGACGACAGGGTGGGCGAGCTGGTGACGGTGCCCGCGCAGAGGGGGGCGCAGTGAAGCGTACGCAGATCGCGCTGGCCGACGGCCGCGAGCTGATCTACTTCGACGAGCGGGACGACGCGGTCCGGGACCAGCCGGACCGGCGGGACCTGCCCCCTCCCCCACCCGCCTCGCAGCTGCGGTACGACCCGCTGACCGACGAGTGGGTGGCGGTGGCGGTGCACCGGCAGACCCGCACGTTCCTGCCCCCGGCCGACCAGTGCCCGCTGTGCCCGTCCCGAGGTGACCGGCACAGCGAGATCCCGGCGCCCGACTATGACGTCGTCGTGTTCGAGAACCGGTTCCCGTCACTGAGCCAGCGGGTCGCCGACGAACCGGCCGAGATCACGCCGTTCACCCCGGTACGGCCCGGCCTCGGCAGGTGCGAGGTGGTCTGCTTCACCGACGACCACAACGCCTCGTTCGCCCGGCTCTCCCCGCACCGGGTGCGGACCGTGCTGGACGCGCTCGCCGACCGCACCGAAGCGCTGAGCGCGCTGCCCGGCGTGGAGCAGGTCTTCCCGTTCGAGAACCGGGGCGTGGAGATCGGGGTGACGCTTCACCACCCGCACGGGCAGATCTACGCGTACCCGTTCGTCACGCCGCGCACCCGCGACATGCTGGCCGCCGCCCGGCGGCACGCCGAGCGCACCGGCGGCAACCTGTACGCCGACGTGCTGGCCGCCGAACGCGCCTCCGGGGAACGGGTGGTGACGAGCAACGAGCACTGGACCGCGTACGTCCCGGCGGCGGCGCGCTGGCCGTTCGAGGTGCACGTGGCGCCGCACCGGCCGGTGCCGGACATCCCGGCGCTCGACGACGCCGAGCGGGACGCGTTCGGGCCGCTATACCTGGACCTGCTGCGTCGCTTCGACGGGCTGTTCGACCTGCCGATGCCGTACATCGCGGCCTGGCACCAGGCGCCGGTACGGATCGACAGGGAGCTGGGCCACCTGCACCTGCAGCTGTTCAGCATCCGGCGGGCCAAGGACAAGCTGAAGTACCTGGCCGGGTCGGAGTCCGGCATGGGCGTGTTCATCAACGACATCGCCCCCGAGCGAGCCGCCGAGCTGCTGCGCGCCGCATGAAAGGAAGGGCCCCTTGTTAACGCCTGCGGTAGAGAAAGGGCCCCTTCTTAACAACCGCGGCCCGGGCGCGGGGGCGCGGGGGGCCCGGGACAGGACCCCCCGCAGGGAAGGGACGGCTGGCTGCGCTCAGCAGCCTCGAAGGTCGGCCAGCCGGCGCGCGGCGACGGCCCACCTTCACGGACGCGACTGGCATCTCGTCCACCCTGTCAACGAGAACGCACCGAGCGAGGTCACGCCGCCCCGATGGCCCTGAGGTGTTAAAAAGGGCCCCTTCTACAACGCGAGGCGTTAAGAAGGGGCCCTTCCTTACACGTCAGGCGGCGAGCTTGCGCGCCAGGTTCTCGTCGAGCGCGTTCATGAACTCGTCGGTGGTCAGCCACGGGGCGTCCCGCGAGATGAGCAGCGCGAGGTCCTTGGTCATCTGGCCGCCCTCGACGGTGTCCACGATGACCTTCTCCAGCGTGTTCGCGAACTCGGTGACCGCCGGGGTGCCGTCCAGCTTGCCCCGGTGGGCCAGGCCCCGGGTCCAGGCGTAGATCGAGGCGATCGGGTTGGTCGAGGTCTTCTCGCCCTTCTGGTACTGCCGGTAGTGCCGGGTGACGGTGCCGTGGGCGGCCTCGGCCTCGACGGTGCGGCCGTCCGGGGAGAGCAGCACCGAGGTCATCAGGCCGAGCGAGCCGAAGCCCTGCGCGACGGTGTCGGACTGCACGTCACCGTCGTAGTTCTTGCAGGCCCAGACGTACCCGCCCTCCCACTTGAGCGCGGCGGCGACCATGTCGTCGATCAGCCGGTGCTCGTAGGTGAGGCCGGCGGCCTCGAACTCGGCCTTGAACTCGTTCTCGAACACCTCGGCGAAGATGTCCTTGAACCGGCCGTCGTACGCCTTGAGGATGGTGTTCTTGGTGGACATGTAGACCGGGTAGTTGCGGTCCAGGCCGTACCGGAACGAGGCGCGGGCGAAGTCCCGGATCGACTCGTCGTAGTTGTACATGCCCATGGCGATGCCGCCGCCGGGGAAGTTGGCGACCTCCATCTCCATCGGGGTGCCGCCGTCGGCCGGGGTGTAGGTGATGGTCACCGTGCCCGGGCCGGGGACGACGAAGTCGGTGGCCTTGTACTGGTCGCCGTGCGCGTGCCGGCCGATGATGATCGGCTTGGTCCAGCCCGGGACGAGCCGCGGCACGTTCGACATGATGATCGGCTCGCGGAAGACCACGCCGCCGAGGATGTTGCGGATGGTGCCGTTCGGCGACCGCCACATCTTCTTCAGGCCGAACTCCTCCACCCGGGCCTCGTCCGGGGTGATGGTGGCGCACTTGACGCCGACGCCGTGCTCCTTGATGGCGTTGGCGGCGTCGACGGTGACCTGGTCGTCGGTGGCGTCACGGTGCTGGATCGACAGGTCGTAGTAGTGCAGGTCGACGTCGAGGTAGGGCAGGATCAGCTGCTCCCGGATCTGCTTCCAGATGATCCGGGTCATCTCGTCGCCGTCGATCTCCACGACCGGGTTGTTTACCTTGATCTTCGCCATCGGCCGGCGCTCCTCTCGGGGGACACGTGCTCAAGCAGTACGAGCGTACTGGAAACTGGCCGGCAGTCCCCAGGCGGCCCGGGTGGGCCGCCGGAAAAGCGGGCTGCGCCGTACCGCGACCCGCTGGCATCATCGTGCGATGCCGCGCAGCCGCACCCTCGGGTCTATCACGGTCACCGCGCTGTCCGACGGCGAGGGGCCCTTCTTCCAGCCCCGCGGCGAGGCGTTTCCCGGCGCCACCCAGGCGCACTGGGCGGCTGCCGACCGGCTCGACCCGGGCGCCGTCACCGCCGACGGCCGGTGGTGGCTGCGGTTCCGCGCGTTCGCGGTGCGGACCGGCGACGGGCCGGTCACGCTCGTCGACGCCGGCATCGGCCCGGCCGACTCGCTCGCCGCGAGCTGGGCGCCGGTCCCCGGCCGGCTGCCGGCCGAGCTGGCCGCCGCCGGGATCGATCCGGCCGACGTCCGCACCGTGGTCCTCACCCACCTGCACACCGACCACGTGGGCTGGGCCGGCGCGCTGTTCCCGAACGCGGACCACCTGGTACAGCGCGCCGAGCTGGACGCGCTGGATCTGTTCCACCCGGAACTGCCGGCCCGGCTCCTGGGGCCGTTGCGCGCCGCCGGCCGCCTGCGGGTGGTCGACGGCGAGACGCCCCTCACCCCGGGGGTACGGCTGCTGCACACCCCAGGCCACACGCCGGGTCACCAGTCGGTGCTCATCGAGGCGGACGACGAGCGCCTCCTGATCACCGGCGACCTGCTCGTGCACGCGATCCAGTTGGTCGCCCCGGAGCTGGCGTACGCCCACGAGGTGGACCCGGACGAAGCCCGCCACTCCCGCACGACCCTGCTGGCAACCCTCTCCCCCGCCACCCTGGCCACTCCCCACCTGACCGCTCCCTTCACCCCCCACCCCCGACCGGCTCGATCATGAGGTTGGCGGCGGAATTGGAGATCGAATACGCCGTCAACTTCATGATCGACGGGGAGGGCGGGGAGAACTGGGAGGGCGGGGAGAGACGCGGGCGGGACAGCGGAAGGCCCGCCGGCGGAAGCCGGCGGGCCTTCTGCGCAGTTGGTCGGGCTCACATGCTGGCGACGTCGCCCTGCTTGGCGCGGACGGCCTCGGCGGCCTCCTTCAGCGCGGCCAGCTCGTCGGCGTCCAGGTCGGTCTCGACGACCCGCTTCACGCCCTCGGCGCCGATCTCGGCCTCGACGCCCAGGTAGACGCCGGAGATGCCGTACTCGCCGTCGACCCAGGCGCAGACCGGCATGACCTCGCCGGAGTCCTCGGCCACTGCCTTCGCCATCCGGGCCGCGGCGGCGGACGGGGCGTAGTACGCCGAACCGGTCTTGAGCAGCGCGACGACCTCGGCGCCACCGTTGCGGGTCTTGACGACCAGCTCCTCGATCTGCTCGGCCGGCATGACGTCACGCAGCGGCTTGCCGTTCACGGTGCTCTTGGACGGCACCGGGACCATCGTGTCGCCGTGCGAGCCGAGCGTCAGGGTCCGTACCGACTTCACCGGTACGCTCAGCGCCTCGGCGACGAAGTTGGTGAAGCGGGCGGTGTCCAGCATGCCGGCCTGGCCGAGCACCCGGTTGCGCGGGAACTGGGTGGCGAGCTGGGCCAGCGCGGTCATCTCGTCGAGCGGGTTGGACACCACGATGACGACGGCGTTCGGCGCGTACTTGGCGACGTTCTCGGAGACCTGCCGGACGATCTTGGCGTTGGTCTCCAGCAGGTCCATCCGGCTCATGCCGGGCTTGCGCGGCAGGCCGGCGGTGATGACGACCACGTCCGAGCCCTCGATGGCGTCGTAGCCCTCGCCGTTCGGGCCGGTGGTGACGCCGACAACCTTGGTCTCGAAGCCCTCGACCGCGCGGGACTGGTTGAGGTCGAGCGCGAGACCCGCCGGCTTGCCCTCCACGATGTCGGTGATCACGACGGTGTCGAAGACGTCGTACTCGGCCAGGCGCTGTGCGGTGGTCGAGCCGTAGAAGCCGGCGCCGACGACAGTGACCTTCTTACCCATGGTCGTCCCACTCCCTGATCCCAGTCGGTTTTCCGGACCGTATCAGCCATCCTGGCACCGATCGGGCCAGGGGCGGACGGTTATGACCTGGGTGGGTGTCAGCCCGCCCGCTCGGCCCGTTCGACCACGTTGGTGAGCAGCATCGCCCGGGTCATCGGACCGACGCCGCCGGGCATCGGCACGAGCTTGCCGGCGACCTCGGCGACCTCCGGGTCGACGTCGCCGGTGTAGCGGCCCTTGCCGTCGTCGCCGATCACGCGCGTGATGCCGACGTCGACCACTGTCGCGCCCGGGTTGACCATGTCGGCGGTGAGCAAACCCGGTACGCCGGCGGCGACGATGACGACGTCGGCGGCGCGGGTGTGCGCGGCGAGGTCGAGCGTGCCGGTGTGGCAGAGCGTCACCGTGGCGTTCTCGCTGCGCCGGGTCAGCAGCAGGCCCAGCGGACGGCCGACCGTGTTGCCCCGGCCGACGACGGCCACGTTCGCGCCGCGCAGCGGCACGTCGTGGCGGCGCAGCAGCTCCACGATGCCGCGCGGGGTGCAGGGCAGCGGCGCGTCGTACCCGAGGACGAGCCGGCCCAGGTTGACCGGGTGCAGCCCGTCGGCGTCCTTGTCCGGGTCGATCGACTCCAGCGCGCGCTGGGTGTCGAGGTGCCCGGGGAGCGGGAGCTGGACGATGTAGCCGTGGCAGGCCGGGTCGGCGTTCAGCTCGGCCAGAGCCGCGTCGAGCTGCTCCTGGGTGGCGTCTGCGGGCAGCGTGACCCGCAGCGAGGCGATGCCGACCTCGGCGCAGTCGCGGTGCTTGCCGTTGACGTACGCCTGGGAGCCGGGGTCCTCCCCGACCAGCACCGTGCCGAGGCCGGGGGTGATGCCGCGTTCCGCGAGCGCCTTGACCCGGGCCCGTAGCTCGTCCTTGATCTCCGCCGCGGTGGCCTTGCCGTCCAGGATCGTCGCCGTCACGTCGTGATCGTCTCACGCCCGCTGGCGGGCCCGGACGACGACGGCCGACGATCACGCTGCGCAACGTGCGCTAAGTCACGGAGAGTCACCAATCACGGTGACGCCGCAGCCCGGTCACACCCGGACGGGCAGGGACCGGACAGCGGGAACAGCCGTCGCAGACCGCCCGGCCACGCGCGGACCGGAACAGAGGCAACCAGGAAAGAACCAGGCAGGAGCGAGGTTTAGCACGCGCGAGCGGCAACGACAAGACAGGGCGAACACGATCCGTCATCGATCAACCACGCGCCAGTTGTCGATGGGCCGAACCGCGACCTACCGTTACCGCTCGTTGCGCAGAGTCACCCAACGTCGGGACGACCGCGCAGCGTGAGGAGATGAGGAGACCCCATGCGTGTTCGTAGGCTCGCGGCCTGGGCCGCGCTCCCGCTCGCGGTGACGCTCGGCCTGACGGCCTGCGGCTCGGGCGGCGGCAGCGGCGGTGCCGGCAACCCCGACGCGGCCGTGCGGATCGAGATCGCCGAGCCGCAGCACCTGGTGCCCACAAACACCAACGAGACGAGCGGCTCCCAGGTCCTGTCGGCCCTGTTCAGCCCGCTCGTCGACTACGACGAGGCGAACAAGCCGCACGAGGTGGCGGCGGACTCGGTGACGACGTCGGACAACAAGGTCTGGACGATCAAGCTGAAGCCCGGCTACACGTTCCACAACGGCGAGAAGGTCACCGTCGACAACTACATCGACGCCTGGAACTACGGCGCGTACGCCCCGAACGGCCAGAACTCCAGCTACTTCTTCGAGAAGGTGGCCGGCTACGACGACCTCCAGGGCGAGACGCCGAAGGCGAAGACGCTCAGCGGCCTGCAGAAGGTCGACGACCTGACCTTCACCGTGACGCTCAACGAGCCGTACGTGGACTTCAAGTCGATGCTCGGCTACACCGCCTTCTACCCGCTGCCCAAGGCGGCCTTCTCCGCGCCGGGCGTGCTGGCCGAGGGCTACGAGCAGGCCCCGATCGGTCAGGGCCCGTTCAAGATGAAGGGCAGCTGGCAGCACGACGCCAAGGTCGAGGTGGAGCGCTACGACGCCTTCCCGGGCCAGCAGCCCAAGGTCGCCGGTGTCGAGTTCCGCATCTACCAGCAGCCGACCGCCGCGTACGCGGACGTGCTGTCGGACAACCTCGACGTGATCAAGACGATCCCGACCGAGAACCTGTCCACCGCCGCGACCGACCTGGGCGACCGCTACCAGGAGAGCCCGGCCTCCTCGCTGCAGGTGCTGGCCTTCCCGACGTTCCAGGAGGAGTTCAGCAAGCCCGAGGTGCGCAAGGCCATCTCGATGGCGATCGACCGGGACGAGATCACCAAGTCGATCTTCAAGGACTCGCAGCGGCCGGCCCGCTCGTTCGTCTCGCCGGTGGTCGCCGGCTACCGGGAGAACACCATCGGCACCGCGGGCGCGTTCGACCCGGTCAAGGCCAAGGCCATGTACGAGGCCGCGGGCGGCCCGAAGAAGATCGAGCTGTCCTACAACGGCGACGGCGGCCACAAGGACTGGATCGACGCCACCTGTAACCAGCTCAAGGCCAACCTGGGCGTGGACTGCGTCGGCACCGCCGAGCCGAAGTTCGCGGACCTGCTGACCAAGGTCAAGAAGAAGCAGCCGGTCGGCCTGTTCCGGATGGGCTGGGTCATGGACTACCCGTCCATGGAGAACTACCTCGGCCCGCTGTACAGCAGCACCGGCTCGTCGAACTACTACGGCTACAGCAACCCGGAGTTCGACAAGCTGCTCGCCGAGGGCGCCCGCGCGGCGACCGAGGACGAGGCGATCAAGAAGTACCAGGCGGCGGAGGACCTGCTCGCGCAGGACATGCCGGTGATCCCGCTACGGTACGGGCAGAACAACTTCGGCCACTCGACCAAGGTCAAGAACGTCCACGTGGACCTCTTCGACCGGGTGGACCTGCTGAAGATCGAACTCGCCTGACACCCTGCTGACGGGCCGGGCCACCCCCACCGGGTGGCCCGGCCCTGGCATTGGCCCGCATTTGCGCCGTTTTCGGCAGACTTGCCAGCATGCTCCGCTTCATCCTGCGGCGACTCCTGCAGATGGTCCTCGCCTTCTTCGGGACCACTCTGATCGTCTACGCGCTGATGTTCGCCGGGCAGGGCGACCCGATCCAGGCCCTCGCCGGGGAGCGGCCGGTGACCCCCGCGCAGCGGGCCTACCTGACCGAGAAGTACCACCTGGACGCGACAGGGGTCGGCGGCTTCTTCTACCGCTACTTCAACTACCTCGGCGGTCTGGTCCAGGGTGACCTCGGGCAGTCGCTGACCGGGCGGCAGATCAGCGACATCCTCGCCGCCGCCTGGCCGGTCACCCTCAAGCTGGCGGTGATCGCGATGGCGGTCACGGTGATCTTCGGAGTCACCGCCGGCGTGATCGCGGCCATCCGCCGCTCCGGCGTGTTCGACCACGCCACGCTCGTGCTCACGCTGCTGGTGCTCGGCATACCCACCATCGTGCTCGCGCCGCTGGCGCAGTACTTCCTCGGCGTACGCTGGCCGATCTTCCCGCCCACCGCCGGAGCGCAACCCTCCTTCTACGCGCTGCTGCTGCCCGGCATCGTGCTCGGCTCGCTGTCCCTGGCCACCGCGCTGCGGCTGACCCGTACCTCGGTGACCGAGAACCTGCGCGCCGACTACGTCCGCACCGCCCGCTCGAAGGGCCTGCGGCGACGCCGCATCGTCGGCGTGCACGTGCTGCGCAACTCGCTCATCCCGGTGATCACCTTCCTCGGCGTCGAGCTGGGCAACCTGATGGGCGGCGCGATCATCACCGAGGGCGTGTTCAACGTGCCCGGCGTCGGCTTCAACCTGTTCCGCGGCATCCGCACCGAGGACGGCCCCCTGGTGGTCGGCATCGTCAGCGTGCTCGTCGTGGTCTACCTGCTCTCCAACCTGGTGGTGGACGTGCTCTACGCCGTCCTCGACCCGAGGATCCGCTATGAGTGACTTCGAGACGGTGGCGGCCACCGAGAACCAGGCGGCGCGGCGCGGCGTCTCCGGCGAACCGGGCACGCCCGGCCGGGCCGGGCGCCCCGACCGGGCCCGCAGCCTGGCCGGGGACGCGTGGCGGGACCTGCGCCGCAACCCGGTCTTCTGGATCAGCCTGCTCCTGGTGGTGCTCGTCGCCGCGATGGCGGTGGCCCCCGGGCTGTTCGCCGCGAACGACCCGCGCGACTGCGTGCTCTCCCGCCAGCACGCCGGGCCGTCCGGCGGGGCCATCTTCGGGTACGACTTCCAGGGCTGCGACACGTTCGCCCGCGCGGTCTACGGCGCCCGCGCCTCACTGCTGGTGGGGGCGCTCTCCGCGCTGATCACCGGCGTGATCGCGCTCGTCGTCGGGATGCTCGCCGGCTACTTCGGCGGCTGGGTCGACGCGGTGCTCTCCCGGGTGATCGACATCGTGCTCGGCATCCCGCTGCTGCTCGCCGCGATCGTGCTGCTCAAGCGGGTCAGCACCAGCGGCGACACGGTACGGCTGTTCGCGGTGATCTTCGTGCTGGCGCTGCTCGGGTGGACCACAGCGGCCCGGGTGGTCCGCTCCTCGGTGATCACCGCCCGGGAGCAGGACTACGTTGCCGCAGCCCGGATGCTGGGGGCCGGCAACGGTCGGATCATGTGGCGGCACATCCTGCCGAACGCGCTCGCCCCGGCCATCGTGGTGCTCACCATCGCGCTCGGCTCGTTCATCGCGGCCGAGGCGACGCTGAGCTTCCTCGGCATCGGCCTGAAGGCGCCGACCATCTCCTGGGGCATCGACATCGACGCCGGGCGGGTGCACATGCGCGAGTCGGCGACGCCGCTGATCGTACCGTCGGCCTTCCTCGCCCTGACCGTGCTCGCCTTCATCATGCTCGGCGACGCGATCCGCGACGCCTTCGACCCGAAGCTGCGGTGACAACCCATGACCCAGTCGTCGGCCCGGCCCACGCCGGCCTCGCCCACCCCGCCGGGCGGGCACCTGCTGGAGGTACGGGACCTGCACGTCGAGTTCCGCACCCGCGAGGGCGTGGCCCGGGTCATCAACGGGGTGACGTACCACCTGGACGCCGGGGAGACGCTCGCGGTGCTCGGCGAGTCCGGCTCCGGCAAGTCCGTCACCGCCCAGGCGATCATGGGCATCCTGGACACCCCGCCCGCGTACGTGCGCGGCGGGCAGATCCTCTACCAGGGGCGGGACCTGCTGACCCGGCCGGAGGAGGAACGCCGTCAGATCCGGGGCACCGAGATCGCGATGATCTTCCAGGACGCGCTGTCGGCGTTGAACCCGGTCTTCCCGGTCGGCTGGCAGATCGGCGAGTCGCTGCGCGAACGGGCCGGGATGTCCCGGGCCGACGCGCGCAGGCGCACGATCGAGCTGATGGACCTGGTCCGGATCCCGGCCGCGGCGAAGCGGCTCGGCGACTACCCGCACCAGTTCTCCGGCGGCATGCGCCAGCGGGTCATGATCGCCATGGCGCTGGCTCTCGACCCGAAGGTGCTGATCGCCGACGAGCCGACCACCGCGCTGGACGTGACGGTGCAGGCGCAGATCATGGACCTCCTGGCCGACCTGCGCCGCGACCTCGGCACGGCGCTCATCCTGATCACCCACGACCTGGGCGTGGTCGCCGGTGTCGCGGACCGGATCGCGGTCATGTACGCGGGCCGCATCGTCGAGCACGCCGACGTGCACGCGCTGTACCGGGCGCCGGCCCACCCGTACACGAAGGGGTTGCTGGAGTCGATCCCGCGCCTGGACGTGCGCGGCCAGGAGCTGTCGAGCATCCGCGGCCTGCCGCCGAACCTGATGGCGATCCCCTCCGGCTGCCCGTTCCACCCCCGGTGCCCGTACGTCCAGCAGGTCTGTGTGGACGAGGTGCCGCACGACCTGGTGCTCGGCGACGGGCGGACCAGCGCGTGCCACTTCGCGCAGGAGGTGCACGATGACAGCGCCGGCTGACGCCACGAAGGTGCGCGGCGAGACCATCCTCTCCGTCGACCACCTGGTCAAGCACTTCCCGATCAGCCAGGGCGTGCTGTTCAAGAAGACCATCGGCCAGGTCAAGGCGGTCGACGGCGTCTCGTTCGAGCTGCGGCGCGGCGAGACGCTCGGCGTGGTCGGCGAGTCCGGCTGCGGCAAGTCCACGCTGGCCCGGCTGCTGATGCGCCTGGAGACGCCCACCGCCGGGCGGGTCACGCTGGAGGGCCGGGACCTGCTCCGGGCCGGCGGGGCGGACCTGCGCCGGCTGCGCCGCAACATGCAGATGGTGATGCAGGACCCGTACACCTCGCTGAACCCGCGGATGACTGTCGGCGACATCGTCGGCGAGCCGTTCGAGATCCACCCGGAGGTGGCGCCGAAGCGCAGCCGGCGGCAGCGGGTGCAGGAGCTGCTGGACGTGGTCGGGCTCAACCCGGAACACGTCAACCGGTACCCGCACCAGTTCTCCGGCGGCCAGCGGCAGCGCATCGGCATCGCCCGGGCGCTCGCGCTGCGGCCCGAGATCATCGTCTGCGACGAGCCGGTGTCGGCGCTCGACGTCTCCATCCAGGCCCAGGTGATCAACCTGTTGGAGCAGCTCCAGGACGAGTTCGGGCTGTCGTACATCTTCATCGCCCACGACCTGTCGGTGGTGCGGCACATCTCCGACCGGGTCGCGGTGATGTACCTGGGCCGGATCGTCGAGATCGGCACCGAGGAGCAGATCTACCAGCGGGCCACCCACCCGTACACCCAGGCGCTGCTGTCGGCGGTCCCGGTGCCCGATCCGGAGGCCCGCGACCGGCAGACCATCATCCGGCTCAGCGGCGACGTGCCCAGCCCGGCCGACCCGCCGTCCGGCTGCCACTTCCGGACCCGCTGCTGGAAGGCCGAGGAGGTCTGCGCGGTCCAGGACCCGCAGACCGTGCCCCGGGCGGCGGACCCGCACCCCAGCGCCTGCCACTTCGCCGAGGTCCGCACCGACGTGTGAGCGCGACGAAGGCCCCGTCCCCCGGAGGAAGAGGGGGCGGGGCCTCCGCTGCGGCGGGTTGGGCGTGGACCCGGGGCGATCCCGGCGGCGTTGAGGCGCGCCGCCGTACGTGATCGGTGTCCCGCGACGGACCGCCGGGTCGACGCGGCGGTCCGGTGCGGCTCGGGTGAGGTGTCCCGGCGTGCGGGTCCCGGGTCCGGCGTGGCTCAGGCGGCCGGCGGGGCGCGCGCGGCGAGCGGGCCGCGCGGCGGCAGCGGCACGACCGGCGGCCGGGGCGCGGGCACGACGGGTTCCGGCACGGCCGGACCGGCCACGCGCGGGAGCCCGGCCGGGGCCAGGTCGTCCGGTCCGTCGGCGTAGCCGAGGCCGCCGCCGTGGTCGTGCCACGGCCCGGCGGCAAGCCCCGACCAGGAGATTCCGGGGTACGCGGTACGCAGCGCGACCGGGCTCGTTCCGGCGGCCGGCGCGGCGGCGAGCGTTCCGGCAGGTGGCGCGGCGACGGCGGGCGCGGCGGCCGATCCCAGTCCGGCCAGGACGAAGGCCAGCGTGACGACGACGGCGGTCAACCGGTCGCGAACGCGCATGGCACACCTGCCGGTCTCACGGGCGGCGGAGACGGTCGATCGTCGCCGCGCACACGCTAGCAACCGGTTCCGGCGGCGGGCAACGGCCCGGCGTCCGGGTGCGTCCGTCGGGTGGACGACCGACGCACCCGGGCGATTACGGCCTGGTCAGTGGAAGAAGTGCCGCGTCCCGGTCAGGTACATGGTGACGCCGGCCGCCTTGCAGGCCGCGATGGTCTCCTCGTCCCGGATCGAGCCGCCCGGCTGGACGATCGCCCGTACCCCGGCGTCGATGAGGATCTGCGGGCCGTCGGCGAACGGGAAGAACGCGTCGGAGGCGCAGACCGAGCCGCGGGCCCGCTCGTCGCCGGCGCGGCTGACCGCCAGCCGCGCCGAGTCCACCCGGTTGACCTGACCCATGCCGACGCCGACGGTGGCGCCGTCGCGGGCCAGCAGGATCGCGTTGCTCTTGACCGCGCGGACCGCCCGCCAGGCGAACGCCAGGTCGCGCAGCGTCGCGGAGTCGGCCGGGTCGCCGGTGGCCAGCGTCCAGCCGGACGGGTCGTCGCCGGGCGCGTCGACGGCGTCCCGCGACTGCACCAGCACGCCGCCGCTGACCTGCCGCCACTCGGCGGGCCGCACAGCGAACTCGGGCGCCCGCAGCAGGCGGAGGTTCTTCTTGGCCCGCAGCAGCTCCAGCGCGTCCTCGTCGAAGCCGGGCGCCACCAGCACCTCGGTGAAGATCTCCGCGACCTGGCCGGCCATCGCCGCGTCGACCGGCCGGTTCACCGCGATCACCCCGCCGAACGCGGAGACCGGATCGCAGGCGTGCGCCTTGCGGTGCGCCTCGGCCACGTCCGCGCCGACCGCGATGCCACACGGGTTGGCGTGCTTGATGATCGCCACCGCCGGCTGGTCCGGGAAGTCGTTGGCGGCCCGCCAGGCGGCGTCCGCGTCGACGTAGTTGTTGTAGGACATCTCCTTGCCGTGCAGCTGCTCGGCCTGGGCCAGCCCGGCCGGCGCGCCCGGATCGGTGTAGAGCGCCGCCGCCTGGTGCGGGTTCTCGCCGTACCGCAGCACGGCCTGGCGGCGCAGCGCCAGCCCGGCGAACTGCGGCCAGCCGTCCTCGGCCGGCGCCACGGTGGTGGCGAACCAGTCGGCCACCGCCACGTCGTAGTCGGCGATGTCGGCGAAGGCCCGGGCGGCGAGCGCCCGGCGCTGGGCGATCGTGAAACCGCCGTCGGCGAGCGCGGCCACCACCGCCGGGTACGCGGCCGGGTCGGTCACCACCGCGACCGAGGCGTGGTTCTTCGCCGCGGCCCGCACCATCGCCGGGCCGCCGATGTCGATCTGCTCGACACACTCTTCGGTGTCGGCGCCGGAGGCGACGGTGGCCTGGAACGGGTAGAGGTTGGAGACCAGCAGGTCGATGCCGGCGATGCCGTGCTCGTCGAGCTGGGCGGCGTGCGCGTCCTTGCGCAGGTCGGCGAGGAGACCACCGTGGATCTTCGGGTGCAGCGTCTTGACCCGCCCGTCGAGGATCTCCGGGAAGCCGGTGACCTGCTCGACCGGCGTGACCGGCACCCCGGCGCCGGAGATCGTCGACGCGGTGCTCCCGGTCGACACGATCTCCACGCCGGCCCCGTGCAGGGCGCGGGCCAGCTCGGCCAGGCCGGTCTTGTCGTAGACGCTGACCAGCGCGCGCCGGATCGGGCGGCGGCCGGCGTCCTCAGTGGCGTTCACGGGATGGTGACCTTTCTTCCGGTGATCGTCCAGCCTTCACGGACCAGGCGGCCGACCTGCTCGACGAGCTGGCGCCGCTCGGCGGACTTGATGCGCTCGGTGAGCGTGTCCTCGTCGTCGCCGTCGAGCACCGGCACGGCGACCTGGGCCACGATCGGCCCGGTGTCCATCCCGGCGTCGACGAAGAACAGCGTGGCCCCGGTGACCTTCACGCCGTACGCCAGCGCGTCACGGGGGCCGTGGATGCCGGGGAACGCCGGCAGCAGCGTGTTGTGCGTGTTGAGGTAGCGGTCGCCGAACGCGGCCAGGAACTCCGGCCCGACCAGCTTGAGGAACCCGGCGCTGATGACCAGGTCCGGCCGGTGCTCGGCGACCCGCGCGGTGAGCGCCTTGTCCCAGTCGGCGCGGGTGGGGTGGTCCTTGACACGCTCGACGAAGGACGGCACGCCGGCGGCGGCGGCCCGGTCCAGGCCGGCGATCCCGTCCCGGTCGGCGCCGACGGCGACGACCCGGGCGCCGAAGCCGGGGTCGGCGGTGGCGTCCAGCAGCGCCTGGAGGTTGCTGCCGGAACCGGAGACGAGGACGACGAGGCGGGCGACGGACGCGGGCTCGGTCACGCGGCAACCCTATCGGGCAGGTCAGGCGCCCCGGCCTCGGGGCAGCGGCTCAACGGTTGACCTCCCGGGTGGCGTGCTCGCGGTACGCTGCCGGTCGCCCGGTGTCCGGCCTCGCGCCCGGCCCGCACCCCACGAAGAATCCGGCACGCCGCGTGCCGTCGGACCGAGGAGTACGTCGCATGCAGCCCGGATACCCCCCGCAGCAGCCACAGCAGATCGACAACAACATGACGATGTCCATCGTCGCGATCTTCCTGTTCTGGCCGCTCGCGATCCCGGCCATCATCAACGCGTCGAAGGTCAACCCGCTGATCCAGCAGGGCGACTACGCCGGCGCCCAGGCTGCCGCCGCCGAGTCCAAGAAGTGGTCCAAGTGGGCCCTCATCGCCGGCCTGGCCTGGATCGCCATCATCGTGGTGGGATGTTGCCTCCTCGGCGGCCTGGCTGGTATCGCCGGCAACAGCGGCAGCAACTGACGCACAACCGAACCGAACCTGAGGAGCACCCAGACATGCAGCCCGGTTACCCCGGCCAGGACCCGTACGGCCAGCAGCCGAACCAGGACCCGACCGCTCAGCCGAACGACCCGTACGCCCAGCCGCCGCAGGCCCCGCAGTACGGCCAGCAGCCGCAGTACGGCCAGCAGCCGACGTCGGGCCAGCCGTACGGCCAGCCCACCTCGGGTCAGCCCGCCTACGGCCAGGACCCGTACGCGCAGCAGCAGCCGCCGTACGGTGCCGCGCCGCAGTACCCGACCGCCGGCTACCCGGCCGGCCCGGCGCAGGGTCAGGGCCAGAACAACACCATGGGCCTGGCCGGCATGATCGTCGGCATCGCCTCGATCGTGCTCGGCCTGTGCTGCCCGCTGCTGGGTGTCCCGGCCGGCATCGTGGCGGTCGTCCTCGGCGTGCTCGGCCAGAAGAAGGTCCAGGCGGGCGAGGCCAGCAACGCCGGCCAGGCGCGGGCCGCCCTGATCTGCGGCGCCGTCGGCGTGGTCGTCGGCATCGTCAGCGCCATCGCGGGCGCTGCGATCAACATGAACAACTTCGGCGCCTGACCGTCGTTCGAACGAGGGGCGTCCGGCGACCGCCGGGCGCCCCTCGCGCGTCTCTCTCCCCGCGCGGCGCCGGACGGATCAGCGGGGCGCCGGGGTGGCGCGGGGCGGGGGTGCCGGACGCGCCGGGCGGGTCAGGGTGCGGGTGGCGGCCGCGCCGAGTACCGCGCCCACCGCGATCACCAGGGTGGCCACCACCGCCACCGGCCAGGGCGACGGGCCGACCTCGGCCAGCCGTCCGCCGCCGAGCGGCCCGCCGGAGACCGCCGCGACCAGCCCCAGCAGCACGCCGGCCACCGGTCCGGCGAGCGCGGCCGGCCCGAGCAGCGCCGGCCAGGCCACATCGGCCCGTTCCTCGGCGGCCGCCCGGATCAGCCGCCGGGCCAGGAGCCAGCCGGCCGCCATCGCGGCCAGCACCGGCACCGCGAGCAGCGCGGCGCCGAGCCCGTCCATCGGGCCGCGCGGCAGGCCGGCCAGCAACGGTACGGCCGGCAGCGCGCCGACCGACACCTCACTCGTGCGGACGGCGGTGTCGGTGCCGACGGCGAACCCGGGACCGAGCAGGTAGCTGGCCGACCAGGCGATGGCGTTCGGCGCGTACGCGAGGCTGACCAGGGTGATGCCGGCCTGACCGGCCACCCCGGTCCGGTAGGCGCCGATCATGTCGGCCGCGTCGCCGCCGCCGGTGGCCACCGCCAGTCCGGCCGCCCCCGCGCCCGCGCCGAGCAGCAGCAGCGCCGCGACCAGGCCGGTACGCAGGCCGTCGCGCAGCGGCGGTGGGCAGCGCGCGGTCAGCAGCGCCCAGACGCCTGTGGTGCGCAGCGCCCCGACCAGGGCGGCCGGCACGCCGAACGCGGCGAACGTGAGCGCGGCGGTGACCGGGGAGACCCGCAGCCCGCCCGCGTCGACGGCGAACGCGGCGAGCGCGCCGAGCAGCGCGTACGCGATCCCGACGGCGGCCGCGACGGTGAGCGCCTGGCGGGGCGAGCCGGCCCCGCGCGCGCCGACGGCCCGGCTGACGTGCACGCCGGCGCGGGTGAGCCGCCAGACGGCGAGCGCGCTCAGCGCGAGCGGGATCAGGCCCAGCGGCCCGGCTGTGGTCTGCAGCGGCACGCCGTGCCCGAGCAGCCAGCCGGCCAGGCCGGCGCGCAGCGCGCCACCGAGCGAGCCGGCGTCCTCGCTGAGCTGGGCCAGGCCCAGCACGACGGAGACCGGCAGCCACGAGGTCAGCGCGGCCCAGAGCGCCGCCACCCCGGCCGCGACGGGCAACGGCGCCCGGCTGCGCGGCTCCTCGCCCGAGCGCGGCGCGGGCACCCGCGCGGCCGGGCGGGCGCGGCCGGGTGGCCGTTCCCCGGCGCGGGGACCGGAAGCCGGACGGCGTGGCTGGTCAGGGGTGACACGTGACATCGGGTCTACTCTGGCACGCCGCGGGAAGGACGGCAGTCCGATACCGGGTCGGCAGCGCGGCGAGTTCGTCGAACCCCCGCCTCAGCGGTGGTCATCCGGTCTAGCCTCGGCCTCAGACGCGACCATTCCCGTCGCGGCGCCTACCGTTCGGAGGAAGCCGTGCACGCTCCGTATCCGCCACCACCACCGCCGCCGCCGGCCGTCGGCCGGGACCGGACCACGCTCTGGGGCGTCCTCGGCATCGTCTTCGGCCTGTTCTGCTGCGGCATCCTGGGCATCGTCTTCGGCGCGCTGTCGATCCGCGACGCGCGGCGCAACGGCAAGTCGCAGCTGCTCGGCTGGCTGGCCATCGCGTTCGGTGTGATCAACATCGTCGCCAGCGCCATCGTGCGGGCCCGGGGCAACTCGTACTACCCGTACTGGTACCGCTGAACGCGAGGGGGCCGGCCGGTTCCCCGGTCGGCCCCCTCGGCGCGTGGTACGGCCGCTCAGCGGCCGGACATGAGCTCCCGCATCAGGTTGGCGGTCTCGGTCGGGGTCTTGCCGACCTTGACGCCCACCGCCTCCAGCGCCGCCTTCTTGGCGTCGGCGGTGCCCGCCGAGCCCGAGATGATCGCGCCGGCGTGACCCATGGTCTTGCCGGGCGGGGCGGTGAAGCCGGCGATGTAGCCGACCACCGGCTTGGTGACGTTGGCCTTGATGAACTCGGCCGCCCGCTCCTCGGCGTCGCCGCCGATCTCACCGATCATGACGATCGCGTCGGTCTCCGGGTCCGCCTCGAAGGCGGCCAGGGCGTCGATGTGGGTGGTGCCGATGATCGGGTCACCGCCGATGCCGACGCAGGTGGAGAAGCCGATGTCGCGCAGCTCGTACATCATCTGGTAGGTCAGCGTGCCGCTCTTGCTGACCAGGCCGATGCGGCCGGAGCCGGTGATGTCGGCCGGGATGATGCCGGCGTTGGACGCGCCCGGCGAGGCGATGCCCGGGCAGTTCGGGCCGATGATCCGGGTGCGCTCGCCCTTGGACTTGTTGTACGCCCAGAACGCGGCGGTGTCGTGCACCGGCACGCCCTCGGTGATCACCACGGCCAGGTCGATGCCGGCGTCGATCGCCTCGACCACGGCGGCCTTGGTGAACTGCGGCGGCACGAAGATGACTGTGACGTCCGCGCCGGTGGACTTCATCGCGTCCGCGACGGACGCGAAGACGGGCAGCTCGGTGCCGTCGAAGTCGACGGTGGTGCCGGCCTTGCGCGGGTTCACGCCGCCGACCACGTTGGTGCCGGCGGCGAGCATCCGCCGGGTGTGCTTGGAACCCTCGGAACCGGTCATCCCCTGCACGATGACCTTGGAGTCCTTGGTCAGCCAGATAGCCATTGTCAGACCCCCGCAGCTGCCAGCTCGGCGGCCCGCTCGGCCGCGCCGTCCATGGTGTCGACCCGCTGGATCAGCGGGTTGGCCGCGCCGTCGAGGATCGCCCGACCGGCCTCGGCGTTGTTGCCGTCGAGACGGACGACGAGCGGCTTGGTGGCCTTCTCGCCGCGCTGCTCCAGCAGCGCCAGCGCCTGCACGATGCCGTTGGCGACCGCGTCGCACGCGGTGATGCCGCCGAAGACGTTGACGAAGACGCTCTTGACCGACGGGTCGGACAGGACGATCTCCAGGCCGTTCGCCATCACCTCGGCGCTCGCGCCGCCGCCGATGTCGAGGAAGTTGGCCGGCTTGACGCCGCCGTGCCGCTCGCCCGCGTACGCGACCACGTCGAGCGTGGACATGACCAGGCCCGCGCCGTTGCCGATGATGCCGACCTCGCCGTCGAGCTTGACGTAGTTGAGGTCCTTGGCCTTGGCGGCCTGCTCCAGCGGGTCCACCGACGCCTGGTCGACCAGGGCCTCGTGGTCCGGGTGCCGGAACGCGGCGTTCTCGTCCAGCGTGACCTTGGCGTCCAGGAGCAGCAGCTTGCCGTCCTTGGTGGTGGCCAGCGGGTTCACCTCGACGAGCGTGGCGTCCTCGGCGACGAACGCCTGCCACAGCTTCACCGCGACGTCGACGACCTGGTCGGCGACCTCGGCCGGGAAGCCGGCCGCGGTGACGATCTCCCGGGCCTTCGCCTCGTCGACGCCGGTGTTGGCGTCGATCGGAGCCTTGACGACCTTCTCGGGCGTCTCGGCGGCGACCTGCTCGATGTCCATGCCGCCGGCCACGCTGGCGATGCAGAGGAAGGCGCGGTTCGCCCGGTCGAGCAGGTAAGAGAAGTAGTACTCCTCGGCCACGTCCGCGGTCACGGTGATCATGACCTTGTGGACGGTGTGACCCTTGATGTCCATGCCGAGGATGTCGGTGGCCCGGGCCACCGTCTCCTCCGCGCCCTCGGCCAGCTTCACGCCGCCGGCCTTGCCGCGGCCACCGACCTTCACCTGCGCCTTGACGACCACCCGACCGCCGAGGCGTTCGGCGATCGCGCGGGCCTCCTCCGGGGTAGTGGCGACGCCGCCGGCGAGCACGGGCAAGCCGTGCCGCTCGAACAGGTCCCGCCCCTGGTACTCGTACAGGTCCACGTTTGCGCGTCCCGTCCCGTCTCCGCGGCGCGCCGTCGCGCCGCCACCAGCGTTGGAAAATCAGTTTGACGCCTGTCATCAGAAGAGACAGGCCATTTGCCGCAGCCTAACGAGATGGGAACCGGCGGCAACCGAGCGGGTGCGGGGTGTGCGGTAATGCACAGCCCTCTTCGGCCGGCACCGGTTTCCGGCGGCGCCGGCACGCGGCGGCGGCCGCGGTTGTCAGCCGTCCGGGGGATGTGCCGGACCGGGCGTAACCGCCGGTCGGGGGCGTCGTTGAGTGTGATGTCGGAGCGCTGGTCAAGCGCGACGACGGGAGCGGCCGATGCCCTGTCGGTCGAGGGGTGGCGGCGGGGCATCGTGCATAGAGGGGCCGGGCGTGTGAGGGGTGCGTCCGGCCCCTCCCCCGTGCCCGGAGCCGCAGATGCGGCGGGTCAGCCGACCGGCTGGGCCACGTTCTCCCGCACCCATTCGACGATCGACCCGGTGGTCGCGCCGGGGGTGAAGATCTTCGCGACGCCGAGCCGCTCCAGCTCCGGCAGGTCGGCCTCGGGGATGATCCCGCCGCCGAACACCACGATGTCGGTGGCCTCGCGCTCGGCGAGCAGTTCGAGTACGCGCTTGAACAGCGTCATGTGCGCGCCGGAGAGCACGGACAGGCCGACCGCGTCCGCGTCCTCCTGGATGGCGGTCTCCACGATCTGCTCTGGCGTCTGGTGCAGGCCGGTGTAGATGACCTCCATGCCCGCGTCGCGCAGGGCACGCGCGACGACCTTCGCGCCCCGGTCGTGGCCGTCCAGGCCGGGCTTCGCGACGACGACCCGGATACGAGAGCTCATCTGCGCACACCTTTCACCAGGACACTGACCTGAACGAACGGTAACCCGGCGGAGCGGGGGGCGGAAAGCGGGGCCCGGACCGTCCCACGCCCGGGCTACCCTCCTACCGCTCAGGCGCGGACGCGGAAAGCCGGACACCTCCGCCGATCGGTCACTGTCCGCGACGAATGGACAGTCGGAGGCCCATCCGACCGGCGGCACGAGACATGACAAGCCAGGATGGAAACGGACATAACGAATCGCCAGTTCGGCGCTTCGGCTTGTGACAGGAGTGGCAGTTGGCTAACGTGTCCACGGTTGTCATCAGGTCCACGGACGGGTGACGACGCGACACCGGAGGTTCCACCGAGCTTCACCGAACGGTCCGGAGTCGCATCGGATCCCCGACAACGGAGGGTGTGCGTGCGCCAGCGCCTGTCGTCTGAGCCCGATCGCTATCGCGGCCGCCGTCGCGTACCCACCCCCCCGCGGAGCCGCTACGCGGCGGTGGTCACCACCGCGTTCGTCGGCGCCGGCATCGTCGCCATCGGCGCGAACGCCCTTCCTGACGCCAAGAGCGTCAACCCCTCGGTCCTCGACGAGCTCCGGCAGGCCTCGGTCGCCAGCCAGGACGCGGCGGCCCGTGCCGACAGCGCCGACCGCGCGTCCCGGTCCGACCGCACCGACAGCAAGATCACCGAGCAGGACCCGTGGCTCCTGCCGCTGCACGGCTACGACTTCAAGTCCCCCTACGGCATGCGCTGGGGCAAGCTGCACACCGGCATCGACCTGGTTGCGCCGGAGGGCACGCCGTACAAGGCGGTCCACGCCGGGACGGTCACCAAGGCGGGCTGGTTCGGCGGCTACGGCTACGCGGTGATCGTGAAGCACTCCGACGGCACCGAGGCCATCTACGGCCACTCCTCCGCCGTGTCGGTCAAGGAGGGCCAGGAGGTGAAGGCCGGCGACCAGCTCGGCCTGGTCGGCAACACCGGCCACTCCTACGGCTCCCACCTGCACCTGGAGATCCATGTCAAGGGCCAGCCGCAGGACCCGGTGGCGTTCCTCAAGGAGCGCGGAGTGGACATCCAGCTCGAAATCGAAGCGATTTACGGCGACGTAGCCGCCTCCTGACGCTCAGTACGCCCCGTCACCGCCCGGATCACACGATCCGGGCGGTTTCGTTTGGCGGAAGTCTGCCACGTCACACCCGCCGGTGTGAGCGGGACCACATCGGTAGGTGATCGTCTTCGCCGATGAACCGCCCGTCCGGTCCGCAACCGGGCACGCCGCGACGGCCCGCAGCCATTGCTCCGGCCACCCGATACCCGCCACCACCTGCGCCGACACCAGTATTTCGTGGTCACGTGCCCCTCGACTGGTGAAGGATCCCGTGCAGCACAGCAGCCCCACCCCGGACAACGCTCCCGCCCGGCACCGGCGTCCGCGCCGCGCCCGGCGCACCGCATACGTGGTCACCGGCGCGGTGGCCCTGCTCGGCCTCGGCATCGGCGGCGTGGTCACCGTCGCCGACCGGTCCGCGCCGACGCCGGCCGCCGTCGACCTCGGCGTACAGGCCCGCGTCGACGACGCGGCCCGCGCCGACCGCTCGGCCCGCGAACCGATCACCCCGTCCGCCGTCCCCGCCAGCCCCGCGCCGAGCCCGAGCGCGACCACCCCGGCGCCGAAGAAGACGGCCACCGCCAAGCCCAAGCCGAAGAAGACCGTGGCGAAGAAGGCGGTGGCGAAGAAGCCGACCTGGGTCATCCCGATGAAGGGCGCGGACATCACGTCCTGCTACGGGCCCCGCTGGGGCACCCAGCACGCCGGCATCGACTTCGCCATGCCGGCCGGCACCCCGATCCACGCCGCCGCGGCGGGCACCGTGGTCAAGGCCGGCGACGTGGGCGACGGCTACGGCATCTCGGTCTTCATCGACCACCACAACGGCTACCTGACCCACTACGCCCACCAGAGCCGGCTCGCCGTCGCCGTGGGCGACAAGGTCACCGCCGGTCAGGTCATCGGCTACGAAGGCTCCACCGGCGACTCCACCGGCCCGCACCTGCACTTCGAGGTGCACCAGGGCGCCATGTGGAACCAGATCGACCCGGCGCCGTTCCTGCGCGCGCGGGGCATCGACGTGGCCTGCTGACCGCGCCACGACAGGGGCAGGGCCCGGTCCGGCCACGAGCCGGACCGGGCCCGCTCACGCTCAGAGCTTGTCGATCGGGGCGTGCCGCAGCACCAGCCACATCGTCTGGTCGCCGAAGTCGATCTGCGCCCGGGCGCCCGGCCCGGCCCCCTCCACCGCCAGCACCCGGCCCAGGCCGTACCGCTGGTGGTTGACCCGGTCCCCGGCCGAGACCTTCGGGGCCTGCTTCAGCTCACTCGCCGTGGACAGCCGGCTGGCGTCCACGCCCAGCCGCTTCGCCAGCTCGGTCGCCTTCGGCGTGCCGCCGGCGAAGCCGCCGCGGCCCAGGCGGTCCGCCCGGCCGCCGACGCCGCCGCCCCCGCCACCCCACGAG
The DNA here is from genome assembly GCF_017872985.1 of Micromonospora sp. HB375. Classification (NCBI taxonomy): domain Bacteria; kingdom Bacillati; phylum Actinomycetota; class Actinomycetes; order Micromonosporales; family Micromonosporaceae; genus Micromonospora; species Micromonospora sp. HB375. Next base: position 6,118,640 of record NZ_JAGGJO010000001.1, read on the forward strand.
GTGTACGACCCCTCGGTGCGCTCCCAGCGGACCAGCTCCGGCGGCAGCTCCTCCAGGAACCGCGACGGCGGGTTGTACGCGGGCGCGCCCCACGCCGACCGGGTCACCGCGCGGGACAGGTAGAGACGCTGGCGGGCCCGGGTGATGCCCACGTACGCCAGCCGCCGCTCCTCCTCCAGCTCCCGGGTGTCGCCGAGCGAGCGCAGGTGCGGGAAGACGCCGTCCTCCAGGCCGGTCAGGAAGACCACCGGGAACTCCAGGCCCTTGGCCGTGTGCAGCGTCATCAGCGTGACCACGCCCTGGTGGTCCGGGTCGTCGGAGGGGATCTGGTCGGCGTCGGCGACGAGCGCCACCTGCTCCAGGAACCCGGCCAGGGTGGCCCGCTCGTCGTCGGCGCCGAGCGCCTCGATCCGTTCGGTGTACTCCCGGGCGACGCTCACCAGCTCCTGGAGGTTGTCCACCCGGCCGGCGTCCTGCGGGTCGAGGCTCTCCTCCAGCTCGGCCAGGTAGCCCGAGCGGGTCAGCACCGCCTCCAGCACCTCCTCCGGCGTGCCGGTGGCGGCCAGCTCCCGCGCCGCGTCGAGCAGCGCGACGAACTCGGCGATGCCGTTCGCGGCCCGGGTGGAGATGCCGGGTGCGTCCTTGGCCCGGCGCAGCGCGGCGCCGAAGGAGATGCGGTCGCGCGCGGCCAGCGCCTCCACGCACGCCTCGGCCCGCTCGCCGATGCCCCGGCGCGGGGTGTTCAGGATCCGCCGCAGGCTGACCGTGTCGTCGTCGTTCACCACCGCGCGCAGGTACGCGAGCGCGTCGCGGACCTCCTTGCGCTCGTAGAAGCGCACCCCGCCGACCACCTTGTAGGGCAGGCCGACCCGGATGAACACCTCCTCGAACACGCGGGACATGGCGTTGGTGCGGTAGAAGACGGCCACGTCGCCCGGGCGGGTGTCGCCGTCGTCGACCAGCCGGTCGATCTCGCGGGCGACCCAGTCGGCCTCGGCGTGCTCGGTGTCGGCGACGTACCCGACGATCTGCTCCCCGGCCCCGGCGTCGCTCCACAGCCGCTTCGGCTTGCGGGAGGTGTTGCGGTCGATGACCGCGTTCGCCGCGTTGAGGATGGTCTGGGTCGAGCGGTAGTTCTGCTCCAGCAGGATCGTGCGGGCGTCGGTGAAGTCCCGCTCGAACTCCAGGATGTTGCGGATGGTCGCGCCGCGGAACGCGTAGATCGACTGGTCGGCGTCGCCGACCACGCACAGCTCGGCCGGCGGGATCCCCTCGGTGCCGGAGACCAGCTCCTTGATCAGCACGTACTGGGCGTGGTTGGTGTCCTGGTATTCGTCGACCAGCACGTGCCGGAACCGCCGCCGGTAACTCTCCGCCACGTGCGGGTGCGACTGGAGCAGGTGCACCGTGGTCATGATCAGGTCGTCGAAGTCCAGCGCGTGCGCCTCGCGCAGCCGCCGCTGGTAGAGCGTGTACGCCTCGGCCAGCGCCCGCTCGTTCGGCCCCTTGGCCCGGCCGGCGAACTCCTCCGGGTCGACCAGCTCGTTCTTCAGGTTCGACACCTGGGCGGCCAGACCCCGGGCCGGGTAGCGCTTCGGGTCCAGGTCCAGCTCGCGGGCGACCATCTGCATCAGCCGGCGCGAGTCGTCCGCGTCGTAGATCGAGAACGTCGACTTCAGGCCGGCGTGCTCGTGCTCGGCCCGCAGGATGCGTACGCACGCGGAGTGGAACGTCGACACCCACATCATCCGGGCGCGCGGGCCGACGAGCGCGGCCACCCGCTCCTTCATCTCGCCGGCGGCCTTGTTGGTGAAGGTGATCGCGATGATCTCGCCGGGATGCACGTCCCGGGCGGCGAGCAGGTAGGCGATCCGGTTGGTCAGCACCCGGGTCTTGCCGGAGCCGGCGCCGGCCACGATGAGCAGCGGGGAGCCGGCGTGGGTCACCGCGTCCCGCTGGGGGCCGTTCAGGCCGTCGAGGAGGGCCTGCGGGTCCGACCCGGGGGCCCCGGGGCGGCGCGGCGGGGTCGGCCGGGACTCCGGCGCAGGCGGGGACGCGGGGATGTCGAAGAGAGGATGCATCGCAGTCCGAGTCTATGCCGTCGGCCGGACACTTCCCCGCCCGCGCGGCCGGTCGGCGCCCGGCGGCACGTCTCACCTGTTGGTGCGTCTTCTTGCGCGCCCGCCCGGGTGGTCGGCATACTCGACGACGTGTTCGATCAGCGCTTCTACTTTTACTACGGCACCGGGAGTCCGGCAGCCGTGGGTCGCGCCTGATCACAGACCTACGAAACGCCCCGGGCTCGGAGAGCCCGGGGCGTTTCCGTCCCGGGATCCGGGTACCGGGCCCGAGCCCCGAGAGGGACGACGATGATGACTGACGTGGTGGAGTCCAGCGGCAGCCCGGCGCGCAACGGCCGGCCGACCGACGCCGACCCGAGCGGCGCCGCGGCGTCCCGGACCGGCACCGACGACGCGACGGCCGCCGAGCGGATCGGTGAGATCCGGCGGCGGATCGACGAGATCGACAGCACGCTCATCGCGCTCTGGCAGGAGCGGGCCGCGCTCTCCCAGGAGGTCGGCGCGACCCGGATGGCCTCCGGTGGGACCCGGCTCGTGCTCTCCCGCGAACGGGAGATCCTGGAGCGGTTCCGGGCCGAGCTCGGCGCGGACGGCACCCAGCTCGCGCTCCTGCTGCTGCGCGCCGGTCGCGGCCCGCTGTGACGCCGTGACGCCCCCGGATACGACGAACCGCCTGCCGGCGTCGAGTTGACGGCGGCAGGCGGTCCGGTTCGGGTCAGGCCGCGTCGTGGGTGACGACGATCTCCCGCTTCTCCGCGAAGTGGCAGGCGCTCGGGTGGTCCGAGCCCGGCCGGATCTGGAGCAGCGGCACCTCCTGGGCGCAGACGTCCTGCGCCTTCCAGCACCGGGTCCGGAACCGGCAGCCCGAAGGCGGGCTGACCGGCGAGGGGACGTCGCCCTGGAGCCGGATGATCGCCTTGCTCTCGCGCACCGTCGGGTCGGGCACCGGCACCGCCGACAGCAGCGCCTGGGTGTACGGGTGGGTCGGACGCTCGTAGATCTCGTCCTCGGTGCCGATCTCCACCATCTTGCCCAGGTACATCACCGCGACCCGGTCGGAGAGGTGACGCACCACCGACAGGTCGTGGGCGATGAAGACGTACGACAGGCCGAACTCGCCCTGGAGCTTCTCCAGCAGGTTCATCACCTGCGCCTGGATGGAGACGTCCAACGCCGACACCGGCTCGTCGCAGACGATCACCTCGGGCCGCAGCGCCAGCGCCCGGGCGATGCCGATGCGCTGCCGCTGGCCGCCGGAGAACTGGTGCGGGTACCGGTTGATGTGCTCCGGGTTGAGGCCGACCAGGTCGAGCAGCTCCTTGACCTTGGTGCGCCGGCTGCCGCGCGGAGCCACCTCGGGGTGGATCTCGAACGGCTCGCCGATCAGGTCACCCACCGTCATCCGGGGGTTGAGCGATGTGTACGGGTCCTGCATCACCAGCTGGATCTGCCGGCGCAGCCGCCGCAGCGCGCCACCGGAGAGCTTGGAGATGTCCTGGCCCTTGTAGAGCACCTGGCCGCCGGTCGGCTTCTCCAGGTTCATCAGCACCCGGGCCAGCGTGGACTTGCCACAGCCGGACTCGCCGACCACGCCGAGCGTCTCGCCGGCCTTGAGGTCGAAGGAGACGCCGTCGACCGCCTTGACGTGGCCGATGGTCTTCTTGAACACCACGCCCCGGGTCACGGGGTAGTGCTTGACCAGGTCACGAACCTCGATGATGTTCTCAGTCACGGTTCACCAGTTCCTCGGCGAAGTGGCAGGCGCTGGCCCGGCCGTTGCCCAGTTGCAGCAGCGGCGGGACCTTCTCCCGGCACACCGGCTGCGCCATCGGGCAGCGCGGGTTGAACGCGCAGCCCGGCGGGATGTTCATCAGGTTCGGCGGGAGGCCCTTGATCGTGCGGAGCTCCTGGCCCTTCTCGTCCATCCGCGGGATCGAGTTGAGCAGGCCGAGCGTGTACGGGTGGGCCGGCTTGCGGTACAGGTCGTAGACGTCGGCTTCCTCGACGATCCGGCCGGCGTACATGACCGCGATCCGGTCCGCGACGTCGGCGACCACGCCGAGGTCGTGGGTGATCAGGATCATGCCCATCTGCCGTTCCCGCTGGAGCTCACCGAGCAGGTCCATGATCTGGGCCTGCACGGTCACGTCCAGGGCGGTGGTCGGCTCGTCGGCGATCAGCACCTCGGGGTCCAGCGCCAGCGACATGGCGATCATGGCGCGCTGCCGCATACCGCCGGAGAACTGGTGCGGGTAGTTGCTGAACCGGCCCTTGGCGTTGGGGATCTTCACCTGGTCGAGCATCTCGATCGCGCGCTTCTTGGCGTCCGAGCGGCTCATGCCGCGCCGGATGCGGAACTGCTCGGCGATCTGGAAGCCGACTGTGAAAACCGGGTTGAGGGCCGAGAGCGAGTCCTGGAAGATCATGGCGATGCCCTCGCCCCGGATCCGCCGCCGCTGCTCGGGGGACATGGTGAGCATGTCCTTGCCGTGGAAGCGGACCTGGCCGCCGGTGACGAACCCGGGCGGGGTGTCCAGGATGCCCATGATGGTCTGCGCGGTGACGCTCTTGCCGGAGCCCGATTCGCCGAGCACGGCGAGGGTCTCCCCCGCGTCGACGTGGTACGTGACTCCGTTGATGACCTTGGCGACGCCGTCCCGGGTACGGAACTCCACCCGAAGGTCGTCGACCTCGAGCAGCCGGCCCGAGGGGCGACCGGATCCGTCGGCGCCCGGCGCGGACTGCTCGGACACGAGAATGTCGGACAACTCAGTTCCCCTATCGAAGCTTCGGGTCGAGGGCCTCGCGGACCGCCTCGCCGAGCATGACGAAGCTCAGCACTGCGGCGACGAGGAACGCGGAGGGGAAGAACAGCAGGTACGGCGAGACCCGGATGTAGTTCTGCGCCTCGCTGATCATGATGCCCCAGGAGACGACCGGGCTCTTCAGGCCGATGCCCAGGAACGAGAGCGTGGCCTCCGCGCCGATGAACGAGCCGACCATGATCGTGCCGTAGACCAGAAGCGGGGCCAGGCAGTTCGGCAGCAGGTGCTTGAGGATGATCCGGCCGGTGCTGGCGCCGAGCGCGCGGGCCGCGACGATGTAGTCGGCCTCCTTGGTGGCGAGCACCGAGGAGCGCATCAGCCGCATCACCACCGGCCAGCTCAGCACGCTCAGGGACAGGATGACCAGGCCCATGATCGTCCACTCGCCGTTGTCGGTGCCGGAGCCGTTGAACGTGGTCAGGATGACGATCGAGCCGAGCACGAACGGCAGGCCGAAGAAGATGTCCGCGACACGGGACAGCAGCGCGTCCACCCAGCCGCCGCGGTAGCCGGCGATGATGCCCATCGTGCCGCCGACGAGCAGCGTCAGGACGGTGGAGACCACTGCCACCACGATCGAGGCGCGGGCGCCGTAGATGACCCGGGCGTAGACGTCGCGGCCCTGCACGTCGTAGCCGAACCAGGCGGCCGACGACGGCTCGACCCGGCTGCGGTCCAGCGAGCCGTTGACCGCGTCGCCGGAGGTGAACAGCCACGGGAAGGCCGCCATCACGAGGAAGATCAGGATGATCGTCGCCGAGATCCAGAACAGCGGCTTGCGGCGCAGGTCGATCCAGGCGTCACCGAGCAGGCCACGCGGCTTGTTCTGCTTCGCGCTCTCCGGCAGGCCCGCGTTGGTGGGCGCGCCCGACCCCGCCTCGGTGGGCATGGTCGCGGGCGGCGTCGACACGATCGACGCGGTATTCGGGTCACTCATGCCCGTACCTCGCTGCGCTCGGCGCGGGCGTGGTTACCCGCGCAGACTGCTGGGACGTTTCGTACGCTGCGGCGGTCACTCATAGCGGATCCTCGGGTCGAGGGCGGCGTAGAGCAGGTCCACCACCAGGTTCATGATGAGATAGACGAGCACCAACACCACGACGATGCCGACAACGGTAGCGCTCTCCTTGGTGACGATCGAGCGGAGCACCTGACGGCCGATGCCGTTGATGCCGAAGATGCCCTCCGTCACGATCGCGCCACCCATCAGCGCGCCGAGGTCGGTGCCGAGCAGGGTGACCACCGGGATGAGCGAGTTGCGCAGCAGGTGCACGCCGACCACGCGGCGCATCGGGAGGCCCTTGGCGATCGCGGTGCGGACGTAGTCGGCACGCCGGTTCTCGGCGATGCTCGTACGCGCCACCCGGGCGATGTACGCCATCGATGCGCTTCCGAGCACGAAGCCCGGCACGATCAGTTCACTGAACCGCATCTCGTTGGACACGGTCGGGTTGATGATGCCCCACTTCACACCGAGCAGCCACTGCAGCACGAAGCCGATGACGAAGACCGGGAGGGCGATCAGGAAGAGGGTGGAGACCAGGACCAGGTTGTCCAGGAAGCCGTTGCGCCGCAGGCCGGTGAGGATGCCGGCGCCGAGACCGATCACGGCCTCGATGGCGAGGGCGACCACCGCCAGCTTCAGGGTGTTCGGGTACGACGTGGCGATGATGTCGCTGATCTCGCGACCGCCGAACGTGATACCGAAGTCACCCTGCAGAAGGTTCTTCATGTAGCTGGCGTACTGCACCCAGATCGACTCGTCGAGGTTGTACTTCTCGGTCATCATGGCGCGGTAGTTCGGCGGGCAACCGCGGTCGCCGCACTTGCCGGCGAAGGGGTCACCGGGCACTGACCAGACGAGCCAGTAGATCAGGAACGTCGTACCGATGAACACCGGCACGAGTTGCAGCAGCCGTCTCAAGAGATAACGGCCCATGGGGTGGTCCTCCAGACAGGGAGCGCCGGGGCGGGCCGGCGCGGCGGCGACAACGTTGCGAGGGGTTCGTTGTACACCCCCTCGCGGAACGGCCCCGGGTCGGGCTCACCGGTAGGCGAGCCCGACCCGGGGTCAGAGCGTTCGGATCAGAGCTCGACCGAGGTGATGTCGAGCTCGCCGACGTTGGTCAGCTCGAGCTTCTTGATCTTCTCCGAGTGGCCGGACTGCTGGCCACCGAAGTAGATCGGCATCGACGGAACGTCCTGGTCGATCAGCTTGACGGCCTCAGCGAACTTCTTGTGGGCCTCCTCGATGCTGGGGGCCGCGGTGGCCTCCTTCGAGAGGGCGTCCACCTGCGGGTTGCTGTACTTGCCGTCGTTCGAGGAACCACCGGTGACGTAGAGCGGGTTGATCCAGTTCTCCACGTCCGGGTAGTCCTGCTGCCAGCCGGCCCGGTACGCGCCGGTCATCTTGTAGGCGTTGATGTTGGCGCGGAAGACCGCGAAGGTCGGCACGCCGACGGCGACCGCGTCGATGCCCAGGTTGGTCTTGATCTGCTGGGCGACGGCCTCCATCCACTCCTTGTGGCTGGCGTCCGCGTTGTACGACAGGGTCAGCTTGCCCTGGAAGCCACCGGACTCGGCGTAGAGCTTCTTGGCCTCGGCCACGTCGAACTTGCAGGCGGTGCAGTTGCCCGGCTCGGCGCCCGGGGTCAGCGGGTTGGCCCAGCTGTCGGCCGGCTTACGGGTACCGAAGAAGATCTTGTCGGTGATCGCCTGCCGGTCGATGGACAGCGAGATCGCCTTGCGCAGCTTCGGGTTCTGGAAGCGCTTGTCGTAGATCGGGAAGGCGATGATGCCGGTCGACGGGGTGGTCGAGGACATGGCCCGCTCGGCCAGGTCGGTCTTCCACTTGTCACCGGCCAGCGCGGAGACCGGAACCTGCTGCTGGAAGTCCAGGTTGCCGGCGAGCAGGTCGTTGTAGGCCGCCGTGTCGTCCTGGTAGATCTTGACGGTGACGTCCTTGATCTTCATCTTGTCGCGCAGGCTGTAGTCGTCGAAGCGGGTCAGCTTGATCTCGACGTCGTCCTGCCAGGAGACGAGCTTGACCGGGCCGTTACCGATCGGCTTCTTGCCGAACTCCGCCGGGGTGGTGGAGAAGAAGGCGTCCGGCAGCGGCACGAAGGCGCTGTAGCCGAGCTTGGTCGGGAACACGGCGGTCGGCGCGTTCAGCGTGACCTCGAAGTTCCAGTCGTCGACGACCTTGAGGCCGGACATGTCCTTGGCCTTGGGCTCCGGGGCCTTCTGCGGGCCGTCCGGGCCGTCCGGGTCCTCGGTGTAGACCTCGTCGAAGCCCTGGATGTCGGAGAAGAAGGAGGCGTTCTGCGCGCCGTTCGGGCCGTACGCCGCCCAGTTCCAGGCCTTGACGAAGCTCTCGGCCTTGACGGTGGTGCCGTCGTGGAACTTGGTGTTCTGCTTGATCTTGATCTTGAAGACCTTCGAGTCGCTCGTCTCGATCGACTCGGCGAGCAGGTTCTGCGGCGCCCCACCGTTGTTGGGGTACTCGACCAGACCGCTCCACATCCAGTCGATGATCGCGCCGCCACCGGTCTCGGTGGTGTTCGCCGGAACCAGGGGGTTCTCCGGCTGGGTACCGTCGATGACGATCGCGCCGTCCGAGCTGGCGCCGGCGTCGCCACCGTCGTTGTTCCCGCTGGAGCAGCCGGACGCGACGAGCGCGAATGCCGCGCCCACCGCGAGCGCGCCGCTCGCCCGCTTCGAGACTCTCATTCCGAGGGGCCTCCTCTTTCTTAACCTGGTTCCGTCGTGGGTTTCACGCACGTTTGGGGGTGACACCACCGGCGACCCGGACAAGCCGGACGTCGGTTTACCGCAGAGGATTTCGGGACACCCCAGGGGTACCGATCCGCCGGGCGCCACACCTTGGACGTGGGCACCGCGCAGGGTCGACAACCACGCGGCGACGCTGGTGGCGGCGTCCACGTGGTCGGCAGGCCCGACGAGATGCCTCACACCGGGGGGTGAGGTGCTGCCACTGTGACACCCACCGGCCCTTTCCGTGAAGGTGCCGTTATCAAGACGTTAGTTGCCCGCCACGTTGCCGATACTTGAGAAAAGATCACAAAGCGTACGGACGATAGGGCCCTGAACAGGCAAGACGGGCACATGGAGGTTGACGGGCATCCCTGCCGCCCGCATGCGCTGTGACGTGGACCGCGCCCGCTCCGGGCCGTCAACGGGCGCACGGCTGCGGCTTTTTTGTCCGTCCGGAGGATACCGACGTCGACTGTGCGGACAACAACGACCCCCCGGGGGGACGATGCCTCCCAGGGGGTCGCCGAGCGACGTGAGCTCAGACCAGGCGGCGGTCGGCAGCCCAGCGGGACAGCTCGTACCGGTTCGACATCTGGAGCTTGCGCAGGACGTTGGAGACGTGCGTCTCGACCGTCTTGATCGAGATGTACAGCTCCTTGGCGATTTCCTTGTAGGCGTACCCGCGGGCGAGCAGCCGGAGCACCTCGCGCTCCCGGTTGGTGAGCTGGTCCAGCTCGGGGTCGGCCACCGGCGCGTCCGGCCGGGACGCGAACGCGTCAAGCACGAACCCGGCCAGCCGGGGGCTGAACACGGCGTCGCCGTCGGCCACCCGGCGGATCGCGTCGGTCAGCTCCTCCGGGGAGATCGTCTTGGTGACGTAGCCCCGCGCGCCGGCCCGGATCAGCCCGATCACGTCCTCGGCGGCGTCGGACACGCTCAGCGCGAGGAACCGCACCTGTGGGTGGGTACGCCGCATCGCCTCCAGCACCGCGCGGCCGCCGCCGTCGGGCATGTGCACGTCGAGCAGCACCACGTCCGGCGCGGTGGCCGCGATCCGGGTCACCGCCTCGGCCACCGAGCTGGCCTCGCCGACCACCTCGACCCGCGCGCCCAGCTCGGCGCGCACGCCGGCCCGGAACATCGCGTGGTCGTCGACGAGGAAGACCCGCAGCGGCCCGCGCGGCGCCGTGCCCTCGACCGGTTCCTGCTCGGACATGTCACCTGTCCCTTTCCGCCGTGGAGCCGGAGCCGCTGATCGGCAGGATCAGCCGGACCTCGGTCCCTTCTCCCGGCTCGGACCGGATCTCCGCCCGGCCGCCGTGCCGCTTCATCCGCCCGATGATCGATCCTCGGACGCCGTGCCGGTGATTCTCCACCGTATCCGGGTCGAAGCCCTTGCCCCGGTCCCGGACGAAGACGCTCACCTGCTCCGGCTCCACCTCGGCGTAGAGCGACACGGTCTGCACACCGGCGTGCCGGGCCGCGTTGACCAGGGCCTCCCGGGCGGCGGCCACGAGCGCGCCGACCCGCTCGTCGGTCTCCCGGTCGCCGACGACCACCGCCTCGACAGTGATGGCGAACGTGTCCTCCACCTCGGCGGCGGCCTGCTCCAGCGCGGCCGCGAACCGCTCGGTCGGCGAGGCGGTCGGCTTGTAGAGCCAGTTGCGCAGCGAGCGCTCCTGGCCACGGGCCAGCCGCTGCACCGTCTTGACGTCGCTGGCGTTGCGCTGGATCAGGGCCAGCGTGTGCAGCACCTGGTCGTGGACCATGGCGGCCAGCTCGGCCCGCTCCTGCTCGCGAATGCGTCCCTCCCGCTCCGAGCGGAGCTGGTTCCAGGTCCGCCAGAGCACCGGGCCGGTCACCACGCCGACGCCGGCCAGCCCGACCAGCGCGAAGATCACGCCGTTGAGCACCGCGTCGAAGTTCTGCGCCGGCGAGTAGACGGCCGCCACGCCGATGATGCCGACCGCGACGAGCACGCCGCCGCCGATGAAGCGCAGCACGAACGCGCGCCGGTCGGTCTCTTCCACCACCGCGCCCAGCCAGGGCACCGCCGCGTCGCCCCACTGCCGGCGCCGCTCCGGCCCGGACTGGTGCCAGATGACGCCCGCGCCGACCGCGATGATCGCCACCAGCCAGCCGGCGGTGCCGGCCGCGCCCACCGAGTTGAAGGCGAAGACCTGCAACAGCAGTACGCCCAGCCCGATCGCCACGAACGGCAGCAGCTGGGCCAGGTCACGGCGCGGCGGGACGGCGGTGTCGCCGGGGCGGGGTGGCACCACCGCCCAGAAGGCGGCGTAGAGCAGCAGCCCGAGGCCGCTGAGCCCGAGCAGGACCATGAACGCCATCCGCACCCGCAGCACCGGGATGCCCAGGTGCTCGGCGATGCCCGCGGCCACCCCGGCGGCCAGCCGGTGCTCGGTGGCCCGGTAGAGGCGCGGGGCGTGCGGGGCAGGGGTGCTGCTGATCGGAAACTCCCAGGTCGAGATGGAGAGGGCGGCGGCGCCGACGCTCAGATCGTCACACGGCGGCGACGTCCCGGACCACGGGGACGCCCCGGACTTTCGCCACCGGCGGATCTCAGGGTGGGGTCAGGGTCGGGTCCTGAGGCAGTCCGGGCGGCCGGGCAAGCAGTATCGGAGGCATGACCGAGGACGCTGCCCGTCCGCCCCGCCCCTGGGCGGCAGCACAGGACGCCCCGCCGCCGCCCCCACCGGGGTCGGCGCCCCCCACCGACCACGCGACCACGCCGCCCGGCGGCGGCGCGCCGTTCACCGGCCCGCCACCCGGGGGGTACGCCCCGCCGCCCGGCGCCGCCGGCTTCACCACCCGGTACGGGCTGGTGCGCCCCCGCGAGGGCCGCTACCTGGCCGGGGTGTGCGCCGCCATCGGCCGGGCCACGAACACCGACCCGGTGCTGTGGCGCGTGCTGCTGGCCGTGCTCGGCTTCTTCGGTGGCATCGGCATCATCGTGTACGTCGCCGGCTGGCTGATCATCCCCGGCGAGGGCGACACCGCTTCCCCGGTGGAGGCCATGCTCGGCCGCGGCCGGTCCAGCATGTCCCCGATCACCGTGATCGTGCTCGGCATCGTGGTGGCGCTCGGCTTCGCCTACGTCGTCACCGACGGGTTCCGGGCCATCCTGCTGGGCGCGGTGATCCTGATCGGCGGCGCGCTGCTGCTCAACCGCGAGCAGCGCGGCCCGGGGCAGCGGCCGGCTCAGCCGGCACCGCCGCCCGGCCCGGTGCCGGGTCCGGTGCCGCCGGTGGCCTGGCCCGCGCCGCCGGCCCCGGGCACGTGGACCGCGGGGGCCGCCGGGCCGCCGTGGACCGCCGCGCCGCCGGTCGGTACCACGCCACCGGTACGCCCCGAAGCAGCGTCGTACGCCGCCCACGCCGAGCCCGGCTACCCGCCGGCCGGCCGCACCGAGCCGGGCTATCCCCCGGCGCCCGCCTCCGAGCCCGGCTACCAACCGGCGTCCCCGTCCGGCCCGGGCCACCCGGCGACGCCGGGACGCGAGCCGGGCCTCCCGGAGGCCGGGACGAGCTACCCGACGCTCCCGGCGCCGGGCTGGCCCGCCGCGGCCGGCACCCGGCCGGGCTGGTCCGAGCCGACGACCGCCGCGATGCCCCCGGTGAGCGGTCCGGTCGCGGACACCGCCACCTGGCCGGCCTACGGCGCGGCGCCCTCCTGGCCGGGTGCGCCGGGCACCGGCGCCCCGCTGGGTGAGCCGGCCGCCGTGCCGCCCCCCGCGCCGGTGGGCTCGCCGCTGCCGCCCGGCGGATACCGCCCGCCGTTCGCCCCGCACGGCCCGTACGCCGGGTCGCCGCCCTCGCCACCGTCGGGCCGGCCGCCGCGACCGCCGAAGCGGCCCAAGGAGCGGTCCCCGCTCGGCGCGATCACGTTCTCGCTGATCTTCCTGGCGCTGGGCGTGGTGGCCATGCTCGACCTGCTCGACGTCTTCCCGGTCGGCGCCGCCGGCTACTTCGCCGCGGTGCTCGCCACCATCGGCCTCGGCCTGCTCGTGGGCACCTGGTTCGGCCGGGCCCGCTGGCTCATCGCCCTCGGCCTGGTGACCGCGGCGGCGCTCGGCATCGCCACCGTCGCCGAGTCCTACGACCGGGTGCGCGGCATCGACGGCAACGTCACCTGGGCGCCGACCGACCTGCGCGACCTGGCCGACCGGTACGAGAACAACCTCGGTGACGCCGTGCTCGACCTGCGTGGGATCAACTTCGACAAGCAGGACGTGCAGGTGACCCTCGACGTGAACCTCGGCAACGCCACAGTGGTCGTACCGCCGGACGTGGACGTGACAACCGTCGCCGAGGTGAACGCCGGTGACGCCTCGGTCTTCGGCAAGCGCAGCGGCGGGCTCGGCAACCGCCAGTGGGAGAGCACCGACACCGGCGCCGACGGCCCCGGCGGGGGCAAGCTGCGCCTCTACATCCACGTGAACGCCGGCAAGCTGGAGGTGACCCGATGAAGGCGCACCGCACCGACATCGTGTCGTTCGCTTTCGGACTCGTCTTCCTCGGCCTGTCCGTCTGGTGGCTGCTGGCCCGCATCCTCGGGCTGTCCGTACCTCCGGTCGGCTGGTTCCTGGCCGGCGGCCTGGTCCTGATCGGGTTGCTCGGGCTGATCGGCGCGCTGCGCTCGGGGCGGGCCGCGGAGCAGCCCGCCCCGCCGGAGGCGACGGTCTCCGCGCCGTACCGGGACGACAGCCCGGCCGGCGACGGCGAGACGACGTCCGACGTGGCCGACGAGTGGGCCACCGAGGCGACGACCGACGACGCGGGGCCCGCCACCCGCGAGATGCCGGCGGTGGACCCGCCGGCGGACGAGACACGCGAGGAACGGCGTACGCCGGGCGACCCGGCCTGACCGCGCCACTGCGGGGCCCTCGGAACGCGGCCTATGCTGGTCGGCGGAGATCTCGCCTCCGCCGGCCGGCCCGCGCACCCGACCACGCCGGAGCCGCCGGTCGGGTCGCCGGAGAGCCGCCGCCCGTCCGTCCGCTACCTCGTCAGGAGCCCGCCCGACATGACCCAGTCCCCCGCCGTGCGCGTCACCGGTCCCTCCGGTGCGGTCCGCATCGGCGAGCGCGCCGCCCGCACGCTCGTCAGCGAGTTCGCCCGGCGTAACGACCCGAAGGCCGGCCTGCTGGTCGGCGCGACTCCGGAGTCCGCGGTGCTGGCCGCGGCGATCGAGGCGCTGCTACCCGGCGACCGGCTCACAGTGGTGCCGGCGGAGGGCGCCGCGGCGGCCGCGCTGCGGGAGCACGTCACCGCGCAGGGCCGTTGGGTCGCCGACCGGGTACGGGTGGTCGACACCCTCGCCGAGGCGGACGCCGCCGCCGTGGTGGTCGTCGCCGAGCCGTTCACCGGCACCGCCGAGCAGGCGCGTGCCGCTGTGGACGGGCTGACGAAATACCTGGCCGACGGCGCGGTGCTGAGCGTCGCCGCGCCGCTGTTCCGCACCGAGGGCGCGGACGGCGAACTGGACCGGCAGGGCGTGCTGCACGGCGTCCGCACCGACCTGGTGCTGCGCAACACCCCGCCGGTACGCGTGCACCACCTGCGGTTCACCCCGGCGCCGGTCGCGCTCGCGGCCTCGCTGTCCCCGGCGTACCGGCCGTCGAGCGTGCCGCTGACCCGGGGCATGCACATCGACTCGAACGGGGTGGCCGCCGCCGGCATCACGCTCGGCCTGGCCGCCCTGGCCCGGGCCGCCCGCCCTAAGTCGAAGCTCTGGCTGCTGCCGGCGCTGGCCGCCGCGCCGGTGGCCGCGTTCTTCCGGGACCCGGAGCGGGACGTGCCGGAGGACCCGTCGGCAGTGGTCGCCTCGGCGGACGGCCAGGTGCTCTCCGTGCAGCGCCTGCAGGACGAGCGCTTCGGCGACGGTGAGTGGCTGCGGATCGCGGTGTTCCTGTCCGTGCTGGACGTGCACGTCAACCGCGCCCCGGTGGCCGGCAAGGTGGTCGACTACTTCGTCGCCGACGGCGGGTTCGTCAACGCCATGAAGCCTGATGCCGAGCACAACGTGGCGGCGTACACGGTGCTGGACACCGACCACGGCACCGTGGTCGTGGCGCAGCGCACCGGGCTGATCGCCCGCCGGATCGTGCAGCGGGCGCCGGTCGGTTCGCTGCTGGCCCGGGGTGAGCGCTTCGGCCTGATCCGGTTCGGCTCGCGTACCGACGTCTACCTGCCGGCCGACGCGGCGGACCCGCTGGTCGGTCCGGGCGACAAGGTGGTCGGCGGCGCGACGGTGATCGCCCGCTGGCGCTGAACGCCGGACACGAAGAAGGGGCGCCGCTGCGGCGGCGCCCCTTCTGTCGTTCTCGGATCAGGGGGTACGGCGCTGGTGCAGCCAGAGCAGCGGCCCGCTGACCAGGTAGCCCACCACCACGAGGGCGAACGTGAGCCGGATGTCGACGAGCGCGCCGATCACCGGGGCCAGCCAGAGCCACGGCGGCAGCTTCAGCAGCCGGGCGAGCTTGGCGTACGGGAAGCTCGACACCATGGCGAAGGCGAGCAGCGCCACGCCGGCCACCATCACCAGGCCGGGTACCGGCACGCCGATGGCCACGGTCAGGGCCAGCACTGCCGCCGCCATGGTGGTCGGCACACCGCAGAAGAAGCGGCCGTCCTTCGGCGAGACGTTGAACCGGGCGAGCCGGATCGCCGCGCAGGCGGCGACGAGCGCGCAGGAGACCGCGGCGGCCGCCGGGGGCACCGAACCGGCCAGCGAGGCGTAGACCACCACCGGCGCGGCGAGGCCGAAGGAGCACATGTCGGCGAGCGAGTCCATCTGCGCGCCGAACGGGCTGGCCACGCCGAGCTTGCGGGCCAGCGCGCCGTCGAGGCCGTCGAACGCGACGCACGCGATCAGGCAGATCGCGGCGATCTGCACGTCACCGCGCATGGCCAGGAAGATGGCCAGCATGCCGAGCATGAGGCTGCTCAGCGTGCACGCGTTGACGAGCGCGAACTTGACCCGGCGGGCGGCGGTGCGCTCACCCGGCAGGAGCGGGATCGACATCGCCGATGACTCGTCGTCGACCGGGGCGGCCGGGGCGAGCGCCGGGCTGACCGGGCGTACCACCTCGATGTCGGTGTCGAGCCGGCCGTAGCGGAGACGCTGGCGGTCTGCGTAACGGTGGTCGGGGGTGACCAGGTCGGTCCCCGGAACGGCCGCGCCGTCCCGGCGGCCCACCCGGACCAGCAGCACCTGGCGGGCGAACGTGCTGCTGCGGCGCAACCGGCCCGCCCAGCGACGCCCTGCGGGGCGCGGACTGTCAGTCGTACGACGCCGGCGCCATGGGGCTCTCGGCACGTTTCCTCCATCACCGGATCGGCTGGCCGCCCTCGACGGGGCGGGTGTCCGGCTGTCTCGTGCCGGACCTTTCGGGTCCGGCAGCCCTTTTGCGGAGTACACCATTGCACAGGGAACAGGGGCTTGGCGATAGCTGCCGGCGGTACTTATATCTCCCTTAACCGCACGAACCGCTCAATCATTCCCATCTCGGGCTTCAACGTCCGTTTTTGTCGGCCAACCCTTCCTTCCGACTGTACCGGAGGTCACCCAGGGCGGCTCGGCGAGCGATTCACCTCACCCGCTGCCCGGTGGCGCGGGCCGCCACGTCGGTCATCGACAGGCCGCCGACCTGCTCCGGCGCGAACCAGGCCGCCCGGGCGGTGGAGCCACCGGCCAGCTCGGTCACCACCGCCTCGGTCGGCGCGTCCACGCGTACCCGGTAGATCACCCGGATGCCGTGCCAGTCCAGCGGCCGGCCCTCCGGGCCGAGCGCGGCCGGGTTGTGCAGGTTGTCCACCGCCATCAGGTCGACCACCCGGCCCAGCTGTCCGGCCTCCTCGACCAGCTCACGCAGCAGCCCGGTGGCCGGCTGCTCGCCGTGGTCGGTGCCGCCGCCGGGCAGGTGCCAGCGGCCCGCGCCCGGGTAGCCGTCGGCGATCATGGTGAGCAGCACCCGGTCGGCCGGATCGGTGACCAGCCCGTACGCGGCGAAGCGCTGCCGTCGGTCGACGGCCGGCCCGGCCGGGTCGACGGGCAGCCCGCGGGGCATGTCGGCCGGCAGCGGAGTCACCGGCAGGCCGAGCAGCTCGGCGGTGAACACCATCAGCGGGAGGCTCGCCGCCTCCTCCGGGGTGAACCAGCCCACCTCGTCGGTGCCGCCGGCGGGCTCGGGTCGCAGCCGCCCGCCGCGCGCCTCGACGTCGAAGATCAGCCGGTCGGTGTGCATCGCGACGTTCTCGGCGCGGAACGCGGTCACGTCGGCGACGGCGGCCCGGATCGCGCCGGGCGCGACGGTCAGCCCGGTCTCCTCGGCGAACTCGCGGACCACCGCGTCGGCCGGGTGTTCCGCGTGCTCGACGCCGCCGCCGGGCAGCTGCCACACCCCCGGGTACGGGCACTGCGCCGAGCCACGCGCCAGCAGCACCCGCCCCTCGGAGTCCCGCAGCATCCCGTACGCCCCGACCCGCCGCTGCTGCTCCACCCGCACCACTCCCCCGCACCCGAGCGCCCCACTCCGTCGATCATGAGGTTAGCGGTACCGGGGCGGACATTTCCCGCCGTCAACTTCATGATCGCCGGAGTGGGGCGCGGGTGTGAGCGGGTCGGGTGGGTCTAGAGGAGATGGGCGGCCTGGACCGCCTCGGCAGTCACCTCGGTGAGGCGGTCGGTGGGCAGGGCGCCGAGTTCCTCGCGCCGGAACCAGCGGGCTTCGCAGGTGGAGCCGCCGACGTCGGCCACCGTGGGCGGCGCCGGCTGGTCGACCACAACCCGGTAGAAGGCGCGTACGCCGTGCCAGTCGATCGGGTAGCCCTCCGGGCCGAGCGAGGCGGCGTCCCGGTGGCTGGCCACGCCGAGCAGCTCGACCAGGCGGCCGGTCTGCCCGGTCTCCTCGACCAGCTCCCGGATCAGCGCCGCGCCCGGCTGCTCGCCGTAGTCGGTGCCGCCACCGGGCAGGTGCCAGCAACCGGCGCCCGGGTAGCCGTCGGACACCCGGGTCAGCAGCACGCGCTCCTCCGGGTCGGTCACCACCGCGTACGCGGCGAAGCGCTGCGCCCGGTGCAGCCCGTCCGGGCCGGGCACGGCGTAGAACGAGGGGAACTCGGGCACCTCCTCCGGCACGATGTCGTCGGTGGAGGTGGGCAGGCCCAGCGCACGCGCGGTGAACGACCGCAGCGGCAGCTCCCGGGCCTCGTCGAGGGTGAACCAGCGGGCCAGGTCGGTCGGGCGGTCGATCCGCTCGGTGAGCGTCCCGCCGCGTACCGAGACGGTGTAGAGGAGGCGGTCGGTGTGGATCGTGATGCGCCGCTCGGGCAGGGCCCGCATGTCGGCGAGCACGTCCTGGAGGCCGGCGACGGCGACCGAGAGCCCGGTCTCGGCCGCGGTCTCCCGGACGACTGTGTGCTTGGGGTCCTCACCGTGGTCGACCGCTCCTCCGGGGAGCGACCAGGTGCCGGGGGTGCCGGAGCGCTCCGATGCGCGGACCAGCAACACTCGGCCGTTTGAATCAGCACAAACTGCGTATGCCGCGATCCTGCGGAGCGGCTCCAGCGAGGTGGTCACGGGATCAAATTCTCCCCGGAGCGGGTTACCGGGATCGAAAAGAGTCAGATTCCTGACTCTTCGCTGGCGTCTCAGGGACGCATCAGGGTAGGGCTCCGGGCGGTCACCGAGGTCGCCCGCCGCGGCGCGCGGGACCGTGGAGACATGACCTCTCCGAATCCCTCCCACGCCCCGTACAAGCAGCTCCGCCGCCCGGTCAGCGACCGCATGATCGCCGGCGTGGCGAGCGGCCTCGGCCGCTACTTCGCCGCCGACCCCACACTGATCCGGGTGATCTTCGCGACCGCCACGGTGCTCACCGGCGGGCTCGCCGCGCTCGCGTACCCGATCATGTGGTTCCTGATGCCCGAGGAGCCGGCCGGCGCGCCCGCCTGGCCGCACCCGCCGGGCACCGCGCCCGGGTGGCCGCCGGTCCCGCCGACCGGGCCGGACGCCGGACCGCCGCCCGCGGCCTGAGCGGCGTCACTCCCACTCGATGGTGCCCGGCGGCTTGCTCGTCACGTCCAGGACCACGCGGTTGACCTCGGCGACCTCGTTCGTGATCCGGGTGGAGATCCGGGCCACCACGTCGTAGGGCAGCCGGGACCAGTCGGCGGTCATCGCGTCCTCGCTGGAGACCGGGCGTAGCACCACCGGGTGACCGTAGGTGCGCCCGTCACCCTGCACCCCGACGCTGCGGACGTCGGCCAGCAGCACCACCGGGAACTGCCAGACGCCCCGGTCCAGGCCGGCAGTGGTCAGCTCCTGCCGGGCGATCAGGTCGGCCTTGCGGAGCACGGCGAGACGCTCCTCGTCGACCGCGCCGATGATCCGGATGGCCAGGCCCGGGCCGGGGAACGGGTGCCGCCAGATCATCGCCTCGGGCAGGCCCAGCTCCAGGCCGATCGTGCGAACCTCGTCCTTGAACAGCGTGCGCAGCGGCTCGACCAGTGAGAACTTCAGGTCCTCGGGGAGGCCGCCGACGTTGTGGTGGCTCTTGATGTTGGCGGTGCCGGTGCCGCCGCCGGACTCCACCACGTCCGGGTAGAGCGTGCCCTGCACCAGGTATTCCACGTCGCCGTGCGCCGCGATCTCCCGGGCGGCGGCCTCGAAGACCCGGATGAACTCCCGGCCGATGATCTTGCGCTTCTGCTCCGGGTCGGTCACCCCGGCCAGCGCGCCGAGGAACCGCTCCCGGGCGTCGACCACCTTCAGCTTGATGCCGGTGGCGGCGACGTAGTCCTTCTCGACCTGCTCGGCCTCACCGGCCCGCAGCAGGCCGTGGTCCACGAACACGCAGGTGAGCTGGTCGCCCACGGCACGGTGCACGAGCGCCGCGGCGACCGCCGAGTCGACGCCGCCGGAGAGACCGCAGATGACCTCCTTGTCGCCGATCTGCTCGCGGATCCGGGCGACCTGCTCGTCGATGATGTTCGACGGCGTCCACGTCGGTTCGATGCCGGCGATGTCGTACAGGAAGCGGGTGAGCATCTCCTGGCCGTGCGCGGTGTGCCCGACCTCCGGGTGGAACTGCACGCCGGCGCGGCGGCCGGCCAGGTCCTCGAACGCGGCGACCGGGGCGCCCGCCGACTCGGCGGTGACGGTGAAGCCCTCCGGCGCCTCGGTGACGCAGTCGCCGTGGCTCATCCAGACCGGCAGGTCGGCCGGGAGGTCGCGCAGCAGCACACCGGGCTCGGTCAGGCGCGGGCGCAGCGGGGTGCCGCCGTACTCGCGGTTGCCGGTGCGCGCGACGGTGCCACCGAGCGCCTGGGCCATGGCCTGGAAGCCGTAGCAGATGCCGAAGACCGGCACGTCGGCGGTGAACACGCCGGCGTCGATCTGCGGCGCGTCCGGCGCGTACACGCTGGCCGGACCGCCGGACAGGATGATCGCGGCGGGGTTCTTCACCAGCATCTCGGACACCGGCATGGAGTGCGGGACGATCTCCGAGTAGACCTTCGCCTCGCGGACGCGGCGCGCGATGAGCTGGGCGTACTGGGCTCCGAAGTCCACCACGAGGACGGGGCGAGGCGTGCTCATGTGCGCAAAGCCTACCGACAGTCACCGGGCGCGCGGACGCGCCCCGGCGGTGTGGCGGGGTGAATGTGTTAACAGGGGCCCCTTCCTCTACCGGAGGCGTTAAGAAGGGGCCCTTCCTTTCACCGCAGGGCGGCGGGGGCGTGCGCGGGGACGGCGGGCCGCCGCGGCGGGACCGGCGCGACCCGGGTGTACGGCGACCCGAGCGCCGGGCGCGGGTCCGCCTCGTCCTTGTTCGGCCAGTACGACATGGCCCGCTCGGCCTGCGCGGTGATCGTCAGCGACGGGTTGACGCCCAGGTTCGCCGAGACCGCCGCGCCGTCCACCACGTGCAGCCCCGGGTGGCCGTACACCCGGTGCCAGGGGTCGATGACGCCCTCGTCCGGGGAGGCGCCGATGACCGCGCCGCCGAGGATGTGCGCGGTGACCGGGATGTTGAACGGCTCGGTGACCGCCCCGCCCGGGGTGCCGCCGATCTCCTCGGCGAGCAGCCGGGCCGCCGTGTTGCCGGCCGGGATCCAGGTCGGGTTGGGCGCGCCGTGGCCGGGGCCGGAGACCAGCCGGCCCCGGCGGTAGCGGGTGGTCAGCGAGTTGTCGACCGACTGCATGACGAGCGCGATCACGGTGCGCTCGGACCAGCGGCGTACGGACAGCATCCGCGCCGCCAGCAGGGGCTGCCGGACGATGCTGCCCAGCCAGCGCCGGGCGCGGCGGGGACCGCCGTCGACGAGCAGCGACTGGAGCAGGCCCATCGCGTTGGAGCCCTTGCCGTACCGGACCGGCTCGATGTGGGTCTGCGGGTCGGGGTGGAACGAGCTGGTGATCGCCACCCCCTCGGTGAAGTCGAGGCCGCGCTTCCGGGCCGCGCCGGGCGCCACCGAGGCGCCGAGGATGGCCTCGGAGTTGGTGCGGGTCAGCTCGCCGAGGCGGGGCGAGAGCGCCGGCAGCGCGCCGGTCGCCTTCATCTCGTGCAGCAGCCGCTGGGTGCCGAGCGCGCCGGCCGCGAAGACGACCTGGTCGGCGTGGATCACCTCGCGCCGCTTGCGCAGCCAGGCGCCGGTGCGTTCGGTGTGCACCGCGTACCCGCCGGCCGGGTCGGGGCGCACGGCGGTCACGGTGGTCAGCGGGTGCACCTGCACGCCGAGCCGCTCGGCCAGCCAGAGGTAGTTCTTCACGAGCGTGTTCTTGGCGCCGTGCCGGCAGCCGGTCATGCACGACCCGCAGTGGCTGCACCCGGTGCGGTCCGGGCCGGCCCCGCCGAAGTACGGGTCGGCCACCCGCTCGCCCGGCCGCCCGATGTGCACGCCGACCGGCGTCGGGTGGTAGGTGTGCGCCACCCCCATCCGCTCGGCCACCGCGCGGACGGCCCGGTCCGCGCGGGTGTCGATCGGGTACGTGGTGACGCCGAGCATCCGCTTCGCCTGGTCGTAGTGGCGGGCCAGCTCGTCGTGCCAGTCGGTGATGTCGCGCCACTGCGGGTCGGCGTAGAACGCGTCGAGCGGCTCGTAGAGCGTGTTCGCGTAGACGAGCGAGCCGCCGCCCACCCCGGCGCCGGAGAGCACGAGCACGCCGCCGCCGGCCTTGCGGTCGGCCGAGCGCAGCAGCGTGATCCGCTGGAGCCCGAAGCAGCCGAGCCGGGGCGCCCAGAGGAACCGTCGCGCCCGCCAGGACGTACGCGGGAACTCGTCGTCGGCGAAGCGCCGCCCGGCCTCCAGGACGCCGACCGAGTAACCCTTCTCGGCCAGCCGCAGCGCGGTGACGCTGCCGCCGAACCCGGACCCGATGACGACCACGTCGTAGCGCATGGACGCATCATTACCGACGAGTAGCTATAGCGCCAACGAGACCTTTTCGCACATCATGCAGAGCGCTCGATCGCCGGGATTCCCACCACTGCAACCTCTGGGCCCTCCTGGCGCGTCGAATCACACGGGGAGGCACGAACGTGACGAGACGACGCCTGCTGGGCCTGGCCGCGCTGGTGGCCGCGCTGCTGGTCGCCACCGGAGCGGTGGTGACCACCCGGCTGGTGGCGAACCGTCCGGCCGCCCCGGCCGCCGGCCCGAGCACCACGCCACCGGCCTCGCCGACGCCCGCCCCGACCACCGCCAGCCCGACGCCGCCGCCCGGCGCCGACCTGAAAGGCCCGCTCAACCTGCTGCTCGTCGGCGTCGACACCCGGGTCAGCATCCCCGGCTGGGAGCCGCACGCCGACGCCGTGCTGCTGCTGCACGTACCCGCCGGGCTGGACCGGGCGTACCTGTTCTCGCTCCCCCGCGACCTGGTGGTGGACATCCCCGCCTACCCGAAGGCGCGCTACCCGGGCGGCCGGACCAAGCTCACCCACGCGATGAGCTACGGCAGCCGGGTGCCGGGCGACAAGGCCAACCCCAGCACCGCCCAGGGGTACGAGCTGCTGCGCACCACCGTCTCCCGCTACACCGGGCTGCGCATCGACGCCGGCGCGGTGATCACGTTCGGCGGCTTCGACAAGCTGGTGGACACGCTCGGCGGGGTGGACCTCTACGTCGACCAGCGGGTCGCCTCCCGGCACCGCCGCCCCGACGGCACCATGCGGACGCTGACCGGCGGCGGCTACACCGGGCCGCAGATGGTCTACGAGACGGGCACCCGCCACCTGACCGGCTGGCAGGCGCTGGACTACGCGCGGCAGCGCTACACCGCGGGCGGCGACTACACCCGGCAGCGGCACCAGCAGCAACTGCTCCGGGCGCTGGCCCGCAAGATCGTCGACCAGGGCACCGCGCGCGACCCGCAGCGGGTCGAGCAGGTGGTCGCCGCGCTCGGCAAGACCCTGGTGTACGCCGGAGGCGGCCGCGACCTGGTCGACTTCGCGTACGCCCTCGGTGGCCTGCCGGCCGACCGGCTCACGCTCGTCGTGCTGCCCGGCGCCGGGGTGAGCAGCGGCGGCGCGTACCGGGGCGAGCAGCTCAAGCCGCTGGGCCGCGACTTCCTCACCGCGCTGCGCGACGGGCGGGCCGACGCCTTCCTGACCGCCCACCCGTCGCTGCGCGTCAAGAACTGAGGACCTACAGCGGTTTCGGGGCGGGCGGGCGCTCGGTGCCGTACAGCCACGGGTCGAAGACCTTCGCCAGCTTCTTGCCCGAGACCCGCTCGGCCAGCGCGACGAAGTCGGCGGTGGTGGCGTTGCCGTTCTTCCGCTCCGCCGCCCAGGTACGCAGGACGGTGAAGAACGCGGTGTCGCCCACCGCCACCCGCAGCGCGTGCACAGTCATCCCGCCCCGGTCGTAGACCGAGCGGCTGAACAGGTTCTCCACCCCCGGCTTGCCCGGCGGCGTCCGCCACACCTGCGAGCCGGCGTTCGCGTACTTCTGCTCGAACGTGCGCTGCACTGTGGTCGAGCCGCTGTGCTCGGCCCACAGCCACTCGGCGTACGTGGCCAGCCCCTCGTTGAGCCAGATGTCCTGCCAGCGCTGGATCGACACGCTGTTGCCGTACCACTGGTGGGCCAGCTCGTGCGCGACCACGCCGGTGTTGTCGCCCTGCCGGAAGAAGCTGGCCGAGTAGACCGGACGGCTCTGCGTCTCCAGCGCGTACCGGATCCGGTCGTCGTCGATCACCACGCCGCCGTACGAGTCGAACGGGTACGGCCCGAAGACGCTCTCCAGGTAGTCGGCGACCTCGACGGTACGCGCGATCGACCGGTCCGGGGCGCCCTGGGGCAGCTGCGTGGTGACCGCGCTGTACACCGGCCGCCCCTTGTGCTCGCCGGTGGTGACCCGGAACTTCCCGATCGCCACGGTGGTCAGGTAGCTGGCCGCCGGCGCGCCCTCCGACCATTTCCAGGTGGTCCAGTCGCCGCTTGTCGACTTCCCCTTCGGCACGCCGTTGGAGACCGCCGTCAGTCCCTTCGGGACGGTGATCTCGAAGTCGTAGGTCGCCTTGTCCGACGGGTGGTCGTTCACCGGGAACCAGGTGCTCGCCGACTCCGGCTGACCGAGCGCGATCGCCCCGTCCGTGGTGTGCAGCCAGCCGCCCTCGCCCAGCGACTCGGTACGCAGCGGCTCCGGCCGCCCGTCGTACCGGATCTCGGCGGTGAACCCGTTGCCGGAGGTCAGCCCGGTGGCCGGGGTGACCACCAGTTCGTTGCCGGTACGGCTGTGCCGGGCGGCGGCGCCGTCCACAGTCACCGCGCGGACGGTCAGCCCGGCCAGGTCCAGGTTGAACGCGGACAGGTCGGCGGTCGCGGTGGCCCGCATCGTGGTGGTGCCGCTGAGCTTGTCCGTCTCCGGGTCGTAGCGCACCTTCACGGTGTAGTGCGCGACGTCGTAGCCACCGTTGCCGTAGCTCGGGAAGTAGGGGTCGCCCGCGCCGGCCGCGCCCGCCGCGAAGCTGCGCGTGGCCGCCGGGGCGGCGGTGGTGGGAGACGCCGGTCCCGGGTCCGGCTCGGCCGAGCCGCAGCCGGCCACCAGCAGCGTCGTGCAGGCCAGCAGCCCGAGCCGTCGTCGTCCGCCGCGCCGCGTCATCGCCTCGATCCCTCCGGGGTCCCGAACAGCGGCCCCGCCCACGGGCCGCTCCGCCCGCGGCAGCCTACCCAGCGGCGGTCACGCCCACGTCACGGCAGTCCCGGTGGCGTCGCGCCGACCAGCCAGGCGTCCAGCAGCGTCCGCAACGGCCGCCCCGACGTGCGTTCGGCGTACCCGACGAAGTCGGCGGTGGTGACGTTGCCGTTGCGGTGCTGCGCCAGCCAGCCGCGCAGCACCCGGTAGAACGTCTCGTCGCCGACCGCGCGGCGCAGCGCGTGCACCGCGAGCGCGCCCCGCTGGTAGACCGCGTCGCCGAACATCCCGGACCGGCCCGGGTCGACAGTGGGCTTCGACCAGTCGGTGTCCGCGTACCGCTCGGCGACCGTCTGCGCCACCGTCCGGCCGCCGTCGTGCTCGGCCCAGAGCCATTCGGCGTACGTGGCGAAGCCCTCGTTGAGCCAGATGTCGCTCCACCGGGCCACCGAGACGCTGTCGCCGAACCACTGGTGGGCCAGCTCGTGCGCGACCACCTCGGTGTTCGGGCGGTCGCCCCGGAAGAAGCCCGGCCCGTAGACCGGCCGGCTCTGCGTCTCCAGCGCGTACCGGATGCGCTCGTCGGCCACCACGATCCCGCCGTACGCCTCGAACGGGTACGGACCGAACCGCTCGGCCAGGAAGTCGGCGATCTCACCGGTGCGGGCCACCGACGCGGCGGCCGGCCCGTCCGCGGGCAGCGCCTCGGCGACGGCGGTGACCAGCGGCTTGCCCGCGTGCGTGCCGGTGCTGACCCGGTAGTCGCCGATCACCAGCGTGCTCAGGTAGCTGGCCATCGGCGCGCGCTCCGACCAGCGCCAGGTGGTCCAGCCGCCGCTTGACGTCTTGCCCTCCGGCACGCCGTTCGCGAGCGCGGCGAGCCCGTCCGGCACGGTGATCGTGAAGTCGTAGGTCGCCTTGTCCGACGGGTGGTCGTTGACCGGGTACCAGGTGCTCGCCGACTCCGGCTGGCCGAGCGCGATCGCGCCGTCCGGTGTGGCGTGGAAGCCGCCGTCGCCGAGTTCGGCGTTCGGCAGCGGTTGCGGCACCCCGCCGTACGTCACCTCGACGGTGAGCCGCTTCCCCGGCGGCAGCCCGCGCGGCGGGGTGACGATCAGCTCGGCGCCGTCGTGGCGGTGCTTCACCGCCTCCCCGTCCACCCGGACCCGCTCGACGTCCAGCCCGGCCAGGTCGAGCTGGAACCGGGACAGCGCACGGGTGGTGGTGGCGGTCAGCGTGGCGGTGCCGGCGAGCCTGTCGCCGGCCGGGTCGTAGCGCACGTCGAGCGCGTAGTGGCCCACGTCGTAGCCGCCGTTGCCGGCCCCCGGCACGTACGGGTCACCGGCGTCCGCCGCGCCCGGCCGGAACCCGTTGTCGTCGCCGCCCGTGCATCCGCTCACCGCGAGCGCCGCCGCCACCAGCCCTGCCGCCCAGATCCGCCCCCGTCTCACCCGGCGAGCCTAGACGCGCGACGGCGCGGGCGGGGCCGGAACACGTCCGGGCCGCCGCCCGCGCCGTCATGCGGTGCTCAGCCGGTGCTCAGCGGTGCTCAGCGGTCGAGGACCAGCCCGACCTTCTGGAACTCCTTGAGGTCGCGGTAGCCGCACTTGGCCATCGCGCGGCGCAGGCCGCCGAAGAGGTTGAGCTGGCCATCCGGCTCGTCGGCCGGGCCGAACAGCAGCTTCTCCATCGAGCCGAGCGGCTCGCCGGCCACCTCGAACGCGCCCCGGGGCAGCGACGGGTGGCTGGCCGCGGAGTGCCACCAGGCGCCACCGGCCGGCGCCTCCTCGCAGAGCGACAGCGGCTCGCCGAGCATCACCGCGTCCGCGCCGCAGCCGAGTGCCTTGGCGATGTCGCCGGAGGTCTGCATGTCGCCGTCGGCGATCAGGTGCACGTACCGGCCGCCGGTCTCGTCCAGGTAGTCGCGGCGGGCAGCGGCGGCGTCGGCGATCGCGGTGGCCATCGGCACCCGGATGCCGAGCACCGACTCGGTGGTCGACCAGTCGTCGCCGCCGATGCCCACGATCACACCGGCCGCGCCGGTACGCATCAGGTGCAGCGCGGTCTTGTAGTCGGTGCAGCCGCCGACGATGACCGGCAGGTCGAGGTCGGCGATGAACTCCTTGAGGTTCAGCGGCTCGTCGGTGGTGGAGACGTGCTCGGCCGAGACGAGCGTGCCCTGGATGACCAGGATGTCCACGCCGGCGTCGAGGATCACCGGGGCCAGCGCGAGGGTGTGCTGCGGCGATACCCGCACCGCCACCGTGCCGCCGCCCTCGCGCAGCTCGCGTACCCGCTCGGCGATCAGGTCGGGCCGGATCGGCTCGGCGTAGACCTCCTGGAGGCGCTTGGTCGCCCGCGCGTCCTCGCCGAGACCGGCCAGTTCCTCCAGCACCTTGGCCGGGTTCTCGTACCGGGTCCAGAGGCCCTCGACGTTGAGCACGCCGAGGCCGCCGAGCTGGCCCAGCCGGACCGCCGAGGCGGGGCTCATGGTCGCGTCCGAGGGGTGGCCGACGCAGGGGATGCCGAACTGGTACGCGTCGAGCTGCCACGCCGTGGAGACGTCGTCGACGTCCCGGGTGCGGCGGCTCGGCACGATGGCGATGTCGTCCAGGTGGTAGCCGCGCTGCGCGGTCTTGCCCAGCCCGATCTCGACCACGTCACGCATGAGGGACTCCAGGTGGTTGGGGGTGGTGGGTCAGCGGGAGTGGTAGTTGGGCGCCTCGACCGTCATCTGGATGTCGTGCGGGTGGCTCTCCTTGAGCCCGGCCGCGGTGATCCGGATGAGCTGGCCACGCCGGTGCAGCTCCGGGATGCTCTCCGCGCCCACGTACCCCATGGCGGCGCGGAGGCCGCCGATGAGCTGGTGGGCGACCGCGGACAGCGGACCCCGGTAGGGCACCTGGCCCTCGACGCCCTCCGGGACCAGCTTGTCCTCGGCGAGCACGTCCTGCTGGAAGTAACGGTCCTTGGAGTAGGACTTGCCCTGGCCACGCGACTGCATCGCGCCGAGCGAGCCCATTCCCCGGTACGCCTTGTACTGCTTGCCGTTGATGAAGATCAGCTCGCCGGGGCTCTCCTCGCAGCCGGCCAGCAGGCTGCCGAGCATCACCGTGTCGGCGCCCGCGACGAGCGCCTTGGCGATGTCGCCGGAGTACTGGATGCCGCCGTCGCCGATCACCGGCACGCCGGCCGGGCGGGCGGCCCGGGCCGCCTCCATGATCGCGGTGATCTGCGGTACGCCGACCCCGGCCACGATCCGGGTGGTGCAGATGGCGCCCGGGCCGACGCCCACCTTCACGCCGTCCGCGCCGGCCTCGACGAGCGCCTTCGCGCCCGCGTACGTGGCGATGTTGCCGCCCACGATGTCGATGCTGACGTCCCGCTTGAGCCGGGCCACCATCTCCAGCACGGCCCGCTGGTGCCCGTGCGCGGTGTCCACGATGACCACGTCCACGCCGGCGTCGACGAGGGCACGGGCCCGCTTGTAGCCGTCCTCGCCCACGCCCACCGCGGCGGCGACCCGGAGCCGGCCCGCGTCGTCCTTGGTCGCGTTCGGGTACTGCTCGCTCTTGGTGAAGTCCTTCACCGTGATCAGGCCGCGCAGCTTGCCGCCCGCGTCCACGATCGGCAGCTTCTCGATCTTGTGCTGGCGCAGCAGGCCGAGCGCGTCGTCCTTGCTCACGCCGACCGGGGCGGTGATCAGCGGGGTGCGCGTCATGATCTCGCGGACCGGCGTGGCCGGGTCGGAGACGAAGCGCATGTCGCGGTTGGTGACGATGCCGACCAGCTGGCCCTGCCCGTCGATCACCGGCACGCCGGAGATGCGGTAGCGACCGCAGAGCGCGTCGACCTCGCGCAGCGTGTCGTCCGGGCTGGCGGTCACCGGGTTGGTGATCATGCCGGACTCGGAGCGCTTCACCAGGTCGACCTGGAGCGCCTGGTCCTCCACCGACAGGTTGCGGTGCAGCACGCCGATGCCGCCCTGGCGGGCCATGGCGATCGCCATCCGCCCCTCGGTGACCGTGTCCATCGCGCTGGACAGCAGCGGCACGGTCAGCTCGATGTTGCGGGTCAGGCGGGTACGGGTGTTCACCCGGCTGGGTACGACGTCCGACTCGCCCGGCTGCAGGAGCACGTCGTCGAAGGTCAACCCGAGCGGTACCACCCGGGCCGAACCGGCCGGCAGCTCGGGCAGATGGCCACCCAGCTCCCCGCCGTCGGTGCCGGCCGGGATCTCGGTGCTGGGCGAATTCTCCACGATTGCTCCCCTGAGCTGGTCGATCGGGCTGCAGCGAGGCGGCGCGCGGGGGCACCGGCAGGCGCCTGGTGACGGCGCGTCGCCTCATCGTACCCACTGGCCCGTTCCCGTCCGGGCAGCGGCGGGCCCGGGGGTAGGCCGGGCCACAGCGCGGCCTGGGGCGGGCTTTCCGGCGGCCCGGGGACTACGGTGAGGGGGTGCACGACGAGCCCATCGACCCGTTCAACGGCGACCCTGCCGATCCGGCTGCCGGTCTGCACGATCCCGGCGACGACGACGCGCTCGACCCGCTGACCGACGTCGAACGCCAGGACGTGCTGGAGGACCTCGCCGATCTGGAGATCTACCAGGCGCTGCTCCAGCCGATCGGGGTGCGCGGCCTGGTGATCGAGTGCGAGGACTGCCGCGAGCCGCACTACTTCGACTGGGACCTGCTGCGCGGCAACCTGCGCCACCTGCTCAACTCGGGGCGCCCCCGGGTGCACGAACCGGCCTACGACCCGGACCCGGACCATTACGTGAGCTGGGACTACGCCCGTGGCTACGCCGACGGCGTGCACGACACGCTCACCGAGGGCACCGACGACTCCGCGTCGGAGTGACTCCGGCCCGGGTCAGGCGACCAGGCCGGCCCGGAAGCCGGCCGCCACGGCGTGTGCCCGGTCCCGCGCCCCGAGCTTGCGGAACAACCGTCGGGCGTGCGTCTTGACCGTGTCCTCGGAGACGAACAACTCCCGCCCGATCTCCGCGTTGCTCTTGCCCTCGGCCATGCCGAGCAGCACCTGAAGCTCCCGCTCGGTCAGCCCGATGGCGCCGCGCGGCGTCCGGGCCGGCCGCTGACCGGCGCCCGGGCGGGCCGCCTCCGCCGCGTCGGCCGCCGCCGGATCCTCCGCGTCCTCACCCCGCTGCACCGGCACCACCGTGGGCAGGCCGGCCGCGTCCACCGGCGCCACCGCCGGCCAGCCGGGCCCACCCGGGGTACGCCCCGCCGACCGGGCCGGACCGCCGACCGCTGCCGCGTCCCGGGCGGTGTCCGCCACCCGGTGCCTGTTGCTCCGGCCGGGAGCGGACAGCAGCAGCAGCGCCTTGGCGACCGCGCTGGTCAGATCGTGGTCCGCGTTCTGGATCAGGCCACGCGCTCCGGCGCTGATGGTGGCCGCCGCCGACTCCGACTCCTCGGCCCCGAGCAGCAGCACCGCCGCCTGCGGCGCGCGGGCCAGCACCCGGCGCACGAAACCGGCGCTGTCCGGCCGGGTCAGCGCGGTGTCGGCGAGCACCACGTCCACCGGGCGCTCCGCGAGCCGCAACATCACCTCCGGATCGGAGACGGCCGTCCGGACGACGCCGGACAGCCCGAGCCGCGCCGCCGCGGAGGTCAGATGCTGGGCCGCCAATGGTGTCCGAACGCACACAAGAACACTACGCACAGTGGTCTCCTCTCCGACTCAGAGCAGACCATGCGGAGGTGGGCTCGGGAGGGGGTTCCGGGCAATCATCCGAACTTTTCCGACAGATGGGGCATATGCCACCGACTGTCCGAGGTTTTCGATCACAGATGTGTGAGGCGCGGACCGCTCGGGTACCGAGGGGTTCATCCGGAACCGGCATCCCGCGCGGACCGCCGCCCGGTAGCTGGCCACGAACATTCTCCGCGGTGCCGCGCGGGAGGAGGGGTGCTGATGTCGAACGTACGTAGGCTGCCTGGACCGATCGACGAGCTCTGGGACTGGCAGCGGCTCGGGGCCTGCCGTGGCCGCGACAGCGCGCAGTTCTTCCACCCGGACGGCGAGCGCGGCTCCTCCCGGCTGCGCCGCGAGATGGGCGCCAAGTCCGTCTGCCGCGCCTGCCCGGTACGCGCCGAGTGCGCCGCCCACGCGCTCTCCGTACGCGAGCCGTACGGCGTCTGGGGCGGGTTCAGCGAGTCCGAGCGGCTGCGTCTGCTCGCGCTCGGCTGGGAGGACCTGGCCGACCGCCGCCAGACCAAGGTGGACATCGCCCGGCTGGAGGCGCGCCTCGGCCGCCCGCACAACACCGCCGTGCCGGACCAGCGCAAGGTCGCCTGACCGGCTTCACGACCCCCGACGCCGCGCCCCGGATCCCGGGGCGCGGCGTCGTGTCGTGGCCCGGGGCATCCGCTGGCCCCCGCACCCCGGCGCGGCGAAGGCCGCCGCTGGGCGACTCGCCTACCGTTTCGAATACCAGGATCGGCGTTCCAGAGGCTAGGACACCACATAGATCTTGGTATGAAACGGCCCTTATAGGGGCCGTTTCATACCAAGATCTCTTTCGTGAGCGCTCGGGAGTCTGGACTCAGGCCGGAGCCAAGCGGCGCGCACCCGATCGGCAGGCACCCGCCAGTGGCACGGGCAGGCCATCTCCCCACCGAGAGCGGTCCTCGCGACGGTGCGGGTCAGGTGACTGTGACCCTTACCGTGTGCCATCCCGTCGCGCCGTCCGGGGCGACCGGGGCGCGCTGTTCCGTCTGGGTCTCGCCGGTGCTGTCGGTCGCCCGGACCTGGAGCGTGTGCTCGCCCGGTGTGGCGTCCCACCGCCACGACCACTGCACCCACGTGTCCGCCGACACTGCCGGGGCCAGCGTCGCCTCCTGCCAGGGGCCGCCGTCCACGCGTACCTCGACACGGCTGATGCCGCGGTGCTGCGCCCACGCCACACCGGCGACGGTCACCGGACCGGCGGCGGGACGGCTGCGGGGCCGGGGCGTGTCGATCCGGGACTGCGTCTTGACCGGGCCCTGCGCTGACCAGCCGCGCGGCACCCAGTACGCGTCGAAGTCGGCGAAGCTGGTCAGCTCCAGCTCGGTGATCCACTTGCACGCGGAGACGTACCCGTAGAGGCCGGGCACCACCATCCGCGCCGGGAAGCCGTGCTGGATCGGCAGCGGCTCGCCGTTCATGCCGACCGCGAGCAGCGCGTCCCGCCCGTCGCGCAGCACCGAGGTGGGCGTGCCGCACGTCCAGCCGTCGACGGCGCGCCCGACCACCTGGTCCGCGCCGTCCTCCGGGTCGGCCTCGTCCAGCAGGTCCCTGATCGGTACGCCGAGCCAGCGCGCGTTGCCGATCAGGTCGCCGCCCACCTCGTTGGAGACGCAGGCGAGCGTCACGTAGCGCTCGACCATAGGGCGGGCGAGCAGGTCGTCGAAGCTCAGCTCGATCGGGTTGCGGACCCGCCCGTGGATGCGCAGCCGCCAGGTGACCGGGTCCACCTGCGGCACCACCAGCGCGGTGTCGATCCGGTAGAACTCCCGGTTCGGCGTGACGTACGGCGCGAGCCGGGACAGCGACAGGTCCGCTCCGGCCGGCACCGGTGGGGCGGGCGCGACCGGGGCGGGCAGCGTCACCGCGTCCCGGGCCGCCGATACGCCGCGCCGGCCGGCCAGCCAGTGCCCGCCCAGCCCGGCCACCGCCGCCGCGCCGGTGAGCAGCCCGGCGCCACGCAGGAACCGCCGCCGCGACTCCGCGTCGTCGTGCCGGACCGGCTCCCAGCCGCCCGGCGTCTCCCTCTCCCGGGCCAGCGCGGCGACCGCCGGAGGCGGGGCGGATGGCGGGGGCGACGCGGACGGCGGCTCGCTGTCCGCCGAAGCGGCCCCGTCGCGCTCCGCCGGGCCGGTCCCGGCCCGGTCGCGTCGCACGGCTTCGGACCGGTCACGCCCCGGTCGCTTCCGGTGCGCCAGGTCGGGGCTCAGCGGGCCGGCCACGAACGCCCACAGCGTCAGCGCGCCCAGTCCGCCGCCGACCAGGGAGGGCAGCGCGTCGAAGGCGTCCGCGCCGGCCCGGGTCAGCGCGGCGGCGGCACCGAGCGCGGCGAACGCGGCGATGCCGGCCAGGCCGATCACCAGCCGCCGGGCCGCTGCCAGGCCCAGCAGCGCGCCGAAGACGGCCAGCAGCAGCGCCGTCCCGATCAGCAGCGCGATCTTGTCGTACGTGCCGAAGACGTCGATGGCGAGCTGCTTGAGCGGCTCGGGCACCAGGTCGACGACGAGTCCGCCGACGGCGACGAGTGGAGCGGACCGGGGGCCGGTCAGGACCGCAACGGGTTCGGCGGCGCCGAGCGCCACCACGGCGGCGACGACACCGGCCGACGCCGCCCGGCGGGGGGAGAGGGTGCTCACGGGCTCCAGTCTGGTCGCCCCGCGGGCCCGGCTGCCAATCTCGTCAGCGATCCGTAAGGACATATGCGTCAGGGCACACCACCGGGTCGGCGGTGTGCCCTGACGTCGGGCGTACTCCTCGGGTCAGAAGCCCGGGCCGTGCTGGTGGCCGTGCCCGTGCGAGTGGCCGTGGCCACCGGCGGCCGGCTCCGGCTCGGCCGGCTTCTCCACCACGAGGCTCTCGGTGGTGAGCAGCAGGCCGGCGATCGAGGCGGCGTTGCTGACCGCGTTGCGGGTCACCTTCACCGGGTCGATGATGCCGGACTTGGCCAGGTCGACGTACTCGCCGGTGGCGGCGTCGAGGCCGTGGCCCCAGTCCTTGCCGACGACCTTCTGCACCACCACGTAGCCGTCGTGGCCGGCGTTCTGGGCGATCCAGCGCAGCGGCTCGACGAGCGACTTGCGCACGATCGAGACGCCGACCTTCTCGTCACCGGTGAAGCCCAGGTCGTCGTCGAGCGCCGGCAGGATCTGGGCCAGGGCGGCGCCGCCACCCGGGACCGTGCCCTCCTCGACCGCGGCCTTGGTCGCGGCGATGGCGTCCTCGATGCGGTGCTTGCGCTCCTTCATCTCGACCTCGGTGGCCGCGCCGACCTTGATCACGGCGATGCCGCCGGAGAGCTTCGCCAGCCGCTCGGCCAGCTTCTCCCGGTCCCACTCCGAGTCGGAGGCCTCGATCTCCTTGCGGATCTGGGCGACCCGGTCGGCGACCTCGGAGGCCTGCCCGCCACCGTCGACGACAGTGGTGTTCTCCTTGTCGACCACGACGCGGCGGGCGGTGCCGAGCAC
The DNA here is from genome assembly GCF_017872985.1 of Micromonospora sp. HB375. Classification (NCBI taxonomy): domain Bacteria; kingdom Bacillati; phylum Actinomycetota; class Actinomycetes; order Micromonosporales; family Micromonosporaceae; genus Micromonospora; species Micromonospora sp. HB375. The sequence goes on from NZ_JAGGJO010000001.1 coordinate 6,152,695, forward strand.
CTCCAGGCCGACCTGGTCGAGCTTGTAGCCCAACTCCGGGGCGACCAGCTCGGCGCCGGTCAGGATCGCCATGTCCTGGAGCATCGCCTTGCGGCGGTCGCCGAAGCCGGGGGCCTTGACCGCGCAGACCTTGACGGTCTTGCGCAGCGCGTTGACCACGAGCGTCGACAGGGCCTGGCCCTCGACGTCCTCGGCGACGATGAGCAGCGGCTTGTTGTTCTGGAGAACCTTCTCCAGCAGCGGCAGCAGCTCCTCGATCGCCGAGATCTTCTGCGTGGTGATCAGGATGTACGGGTCCTCCAGGACCGCCTCCTGCGCCTCCAGGTCGGTGACGAAGTTCGGCGAGATGAAGCCCTTGTCGAACTGGAGACCCTCGGTCACCTCCAGCTCGGTGGTGAGCGCGGAGCCCTCCTCGACGGTGATGACGCCGTCGCGGCCGACCTTCTCCATCGCCTCGGCGATCAGCTCACCGATCGCGGCGTCCTGCGCGGAGACGGTCGCGACGTGCGCGATCGACTCCTTGCTGGAGACCTCGACGGCCTTGCCGAGCAGCGCCTCGGAGACCTTGGCGGCCGCCGCGTCGATGCCCCGCTTCAGGCCGGTCGGGTTGGTGCCGGCGGCCACGTTGCGCAGGCCCTCGCGGACCATGGCCTGGGCCAGCACGGTGGCGGTGGTGGTCCCGTCGCCGGCGACGTCGTTGGTCTTGGTCGCCACCTCCTTGACCAGCTGCGCGCCGAGGTTCTCGTACGGGTTGGTGAGCTCGATCTCCTTGGCGATGGTCACGCCGTCGTTGGTGATCGTGGGCGCACCGAACTTCTTGTCCAGGACGACGTTGCGCCCGCGCGGGCCGAGGGTGACCTTGACCGCGTCCGCGAGGGCGTTGACACCGTGCTCGAGCAGGTGCCGGGCGTCGTCCGAGAAGCTGAGGATCTTCGCCATCAGTATCCCTTCGAAGCGACGTTGCCCCGGCCCGGCGAGCCGGACCGGGGCAACGACACTGATCGGTTGCTTACTTCTCGATGACCGCGAGGACGTCGCGGGCGGAGAGCACCAGGTACTCCTCGCCGGCGTACTTGACCTCGGTGCCGCCGTACTTCGAGTAGAGGACGGTGTCGCCGACCTTCACGTCGATCGGCACGCGGTTGCCCTTGTCGTCGATCCGGCCCGGGCCGACAGCGAGGACGGTGCCCTCCTGCGGCTTCTCCTTGGCGGTGTCGGGGATCACGATGCCCGAGGCGGTGGTGGTCTCGGCCTCGTTCGCCTGGACCACGATGCGGTCCTCGAGCGGCTTGATCGCAACCTTGGTCGCGGTAGTCACGGGCATACCCTCCCGGGTACTTGGTGTCGTTGCCGGCCGGCGTGCCGACCAGCGTCAATCTGCCACATGCCACCGGGCGGGGCCGTCGTCGCGGGTGCCGGTCCGCCTGGCGCTCAACCCCCGGGCACGAGGCTCGGGCGTTGGCACCCTCAGGGTGAGAGTGCTAATCGCAGGTTATTCCTCGGCTAGCACTCCGTCAAGGAGAGTGCCAACGCGCGTCGCCCTCCGTGTCGCGCCGGAACCGGCCCGGGAGAATGGGCGCGTGGATCTCGACCTGCTCGCCGTGCTGCGTACCCCCGAGGGGTCGGCGGCGCTCGCCGCGGCCGGGCGGGTGGCCGGCGGCGACCCGCTGGCGGCGGCGGCCGCGCTGCGCTCGGCCGGGATTCCGGGCGACCTCGCCGCCGCCGCGCTGACCCAGGCCGAGCTGCGCCGCCGGGCAGCAGGCAAGTTCGGCGCGGCGGCGGCCGGGATGTTCCTCACCCGACCCGGGCTGGAGCAGGCCACCCGCGGGGTGGTCGCCGGCCGGCGGGCCGCACGGCTGCGCGCCGCGGGCGTGACCACGCTGGCCGACCTGGGTTGCGGCCTGGGCGCCGACGCGCTCGCCGCCGCCCGCGCCGGCATCCGGGTGTACGCGGTGGAGGCCGACCCGCTGACCGCCGCGATGGCCGCCGCGAACGCCGAGGCGGCCGGGCTCGCCGATCTGGTGACAGTCGAGTGCGGCGACGCCACGGAGTTCGACGTGAGCCGCGTCGACGGCGCGTTCTGCGATCCGGCGCGGCGGCGGGCCGGCACCGGGCGGCGCGTCTTCGACCCGAACTCCTACTCCCCGCCGTGGGACTTCGTCACCGGTCTCGCCGCGCGGGTGCCGCGCACAGTGGTGAAGGTCGCGCCGGGGCTGGACCACGCGCTGATCCCGGCGGGCGCCGAGGCGGAGTGGGTGAGCGTGGACGGCGACCTGGTCGAGGCCGCGCTCTGGTGCGGCGAGCTGGCCGAGGTCCCCCGCCGCGCCACTCTGCTGCGCGAGAAGGAAGGGCCCCTTCTTAACGCCTCCGGTAGTAAAAGGGTCCCTTCCTATCACCTCACCGGCACGGGCGCGCAGGAAGCGGAGGTGGGGCCGGTCCGGCGGTTCCTCTACGACCCGGACCCGGCGGTCGTCCGCGCGCACCTGGTCGCCGAACTCGCTGCCGACCTCGACGCCACGCTCGCCGACCCGTCGATCGCCTACCTGTACGCCGACGAGGCCCGGCCCACCCCGTTCGCCCGCTGCCTGGAGATCACCGACGTGCTGCCGTTCTCGCTGAAGCGGCTGCGCGCCCTGCTGCGGGAACGCCGGGTCGGCCGGGTGGAGATCCGCAAGCGCGGGTCGGCGCTGGAGCCGGAGAAGCTGCGCCGTGACCTGCGGCTGTCCGGCGAGGCGGCGGCCGACCTGGTGCTGACCCGGGTGGCGGGCGACCCCACGGTGCTCGTGTGCCGGCCGGTTCCGGTCGGCGGCTGACCCGGCTCACGTTTCCAGCTCGCGGTGTCGCGGCGCGCGGGTTAGCTTGAGCCCGTGGCGGGCCCTGGCACTCCGGCGATCGCGTTGCTGAGCAAGCGGAAGATCGCCCACAGCATCCACCCGTACGACGTCTCGCCGGACGCGCCGAACTACGGCGCGCTCGTGGCCGCGGCGCTCGGGGTGGCACCGGACCGGGTGTTCAAGTCGCTGGTCACCGAGGTCGACGGCGGGCTGACCGTGGCGGTGGTGCCGGTGACCGGCGAGCTGGACCTGAAGGCGCTGGCCGCCGCGGTGGGCGGCAAGCGCGCGGTGATGGCGGACCGGGCGGTGGCCGAGCGGGCGACCGGGTACGTGCGGGGCGGCATCAGTCCGCTCGGCCAACGTAAGCGGCTACCGACAGTCGTCGACTCCTCGGCGCTGGCGCACCCGACCGTGTACGTGTCGGCGGGCCGCCGGGGATTGCAGGTGCAGCTCACGCCGACGGATCTGGTGGCGCTCACCGGGGCGGCCACGGCATCGATCGCCGCCACCTGAGCGGGCTCGTGACGGTACGTGTGGGAGCGTTCCCGGAGCACGCTCTCCCGGCGGTGTCTCGCGGGTGACAACCGCGTTGCTGAATTGTTACCGCCGCCAACAAACTTCTGACCTCGGCAGTCTTGCGGCGCATGGGAGGCGGGGAATACGTTGCCGGACACAACAAAACATCACCACTCCCCCACCTCCGAAAGGACCCTGCACATGCGCAAGGGCTTCCTCACCTTCGCGGCCGTCGGTCTCCTCGCGACCGGCAGCATGGCCGCCTGCGGTGACAACGGCGGTTCTTCCGACGAGGCCGGCGGCTCCAACGCCAAGAAGCCGAAGATCGGCGTGATCCTGCCGGACAGCAAGTCCTCCGCCCGCTGGGAGGGCGCGGACCGCAAGTACCTCAAGGCGGCGTTCGACGCGGCCGGCGTCGACTCCGACATCCAGAACGCGCAGAACGACAAGACCGCGTTCCAGACCATCGCCGACCAGATGATCACCAGCGGCGTCAACGTCCTGATGATCGTCAACCTGGACTCCGGCACCGGCAAGGCCGTGCTCGACAAGGCCAAGTCGCAGGGCGTCGCGACCATCGACTACGACCGGCTGACCCTGGGCGGCTCCGCCCAGTACTACGTCAGCTTCGACAACGAGGCCGTCGGCAAGCTCCAGGGCGAAGGCCTGAGCAAGTGCCTGACCGACAAGGGCGTCAAGAACCCGTCGATCGCGTACCTCAACGGCTCGCCGACCGACAACAACGCCACCCTGTTCAAGAACGGGTACGACTCGGTGCTCAAGCCGAAGTTCGACTCGAAGGAGTACACCAAGGTCGCCGACGACCCGGTGCCGGCCTGGGACAACGCGCAGGCCGCCACGATCTTCGAGCAGCAGATGACCAAGGCCGGCGGCAAGATCGACGGCGTGCTCGCCGCCAACGACGGTCTCGGCAACGCGGCCATCTCGGTGCTGAAGAAGAACAAGCTCAACGGCAAGGTCCCGGTGACCGGTCAGGACGCCACCAAGGAGGGCCTGCAGAACATCCTCGCCGGTGACCAGTGCATGACCGTCTACAAGGCGGTCAAGAAGGAGGCGGACGCCGCCGCCGAGCTGGCCATCGCGCTCGCCAAGGGTGAGCGGAAGGACACCGGCCAGACGGTCAAGGACCCGGAGGGCAACCGGGACGTGCCGGCCGTGCTGCTGGAGCCCAAGGCCATCTTCAAGGACAACGTCAAGGACGTCGTGGCCGACGGCTACGTCACCAAGGAAGAACTCTGCACCGGTGCCTTCGCGAAGCTCTGCACCGACGCCGGCGTGAGCTGACCCACCCGCCTCAGGCGGCGCCGCCCGGCACGGGTTCTCCCGTGCCGGGCGGCGCCCGCGCCGGACGGGATCCGAGACCTCCCTCCGCCCAAAGGAGAACCCCGTGTCCGCAACCCCCCTGCTGGAGCTACGCGGGATCGACAAGAGCTTCGGTCCCGTCCAGGTGCTGCGCGACGTCGCCTTCGCCGCGCACCCCGGCGAGGTGACCGCGCTCGTCGGTGACAACGGCGCCGGCAAGTCGACCCTGGTCAAGTGCATCAGCGGCATCCACCCCACCGACGCCGGCGAGTTCCTCTTCGACGGCCGGCCGGTGACCATCAACAGCCCCCGGGACGCCGCCGCGCTCGGGATCGAGGTCGTCTACCAGGATCTCGCGCTCTGCGACAACCTCGACATCGTGCAGAACATGTTCCTCGGCCGGGAGAAGCGCAGCGGCATCGTGCTCGACGAGCCGACCATGGAGCAGATGGCCGCCGAGACGCTCGCCGGCCTGAGCGTGCGCACCGTGAAGTCGCTGCGCCAGCACGTGGCCAGCCTCTCCGGCGGCCAGCGGCAGACCGTCGCCATCGCCAAGGCCGTGCTCTGGAACAGCCGGCTGGTCATCCTGGACGAGCCGACCGCCGCGCTCGGCGTCGCGCAGACCGCCCAGGTGCTGGAGCTGGTGCGCCGGCTGGCCGACAACGGCCTGGCCGTGGTGCTCATCTCGCACAACATGAACGACGTCTTCGCCGTCTCCGACCGGATCGCCGCGCTCTACCTCGGCCAGATGGTCGCCCAGGTGAAGACCACCGACATCACCCACTCGCAGGTGGTCGAGCTGATCACCGCCGGCCGATCCGGCGGCCTCGGCCTCACCGGCGAGCCGGGCGGCAACGGCGCCGCGCCCGCCGACACCACCCCAGGAGCCATCCGATGACCGCCATCGTCGTGAAGAAGGAAGGCCCGGCCGGCGTCGCGCCGACACCGACCCTGAACAGCCACGTGAACAACTACTGGCGCCGGGTACGCGGCGGCGACATCGGCGCGCTCCCCGCGGTGGTCATGCTCGTGGCGCTGGCGGTGGGCTTCTCGATCGCCCGCCCGTCGTTCTTCACCGCCGGCAACCTGGCGAACCTGTTCACCCAGGGCGCGGCGGTCACGCTCATCGCCATGGGCCTGGTCTTCGTCCTGCTGCTCGGCGAGATCGACCTCTCCGCCGGCTTCGCCAGCGGCGTCTGCGCCGCGATCCTGGCCAACGTGGTCACCGTGCTCGGCTACCCCTGGTACGTGGCGGTGCTCGCCGCCGTCGTCACCGGTCTGGTGATCGGCACCGTGCTGGGCCTGCTGGTCGCCAAGGTCGGCATCCCGTCCTTCGTGGTGACGCTCGCCGGGTTCCTCGCCTTCCAGGGTGTCGTGCTGACGCTGATGGACGAGGGCGCCAACATCGCGATCCGCGACGACGTGCTCGTCGCGATCGCCAACCGCAACCTCTCCCCGGCGCTGGGCTGGGCGCTCGCCGCGGTGGCCGTCGCCGGGTACGCGGCAGTGCAGTTGCTCCGGTACCGCAACCGGGCCGCCCGTGGACTGCTCACCGACCCGCTCACGGTGGTCGGCGCGCGGATCGCCGGCCTGGCCGTGATCCTCGGCGTGGCGGTCTACGTCCTCAACCTGGAGCGCAGCCGCAACGTGCTGATCACCTCGCTCAAGGGCGTGCCGATCGTGGTGCCGATCATCGCGGTGCTGCTGATCGTCTGGACGTTCGTGCTCCAGCGCACCAGCTACGGGCGGCACATCTACGCGGTCGGCGGCAACGCCGAGGCGGCCCGCCGGGCCGGCATCAACGTCGACCGGATCCGTATCTCCGTCTTCGTCATCTGCTCCTCGATGGCCGCCATCGGTGGCATCGTGGCCGCCAGCAGGGGCAACTCGGTCGACCCCAACACCGGGGGCAGTAACGTACTGCTCTACGCCGTCGGCGCGGCGGTGATCGGCGGCACCAGCCTCTTCGGCGGCAAGGGCCGGGTCCTCGACGCCGTGCTCGGAGGCGCGGTGGTCGCGGTCATCGACAACGGTATGGGACTGATGGGATACAGCTCGGGCGTCAAGTACGTGGTCACCGGCGTGGTGCTGCTCGCCGCGGCGACCATCGACGCGCTCTCGCGTCGGCGGGCCGCCGCGACCGGCAACCGCTGAGCAGGGGTACGGAAACACCATGGCAGTGGCAATGCGCGCGGGCCCCAGTCAGGACGAGATCCGTCGGCAGAACCTGGGCGCATTGCTCCGATACGTGCACGTCCACGGGGCCACCACCCGCGCCGAGCTGACCACCGCGCTCGGCCTCAACCGCAGCACCATCGGCGCGCTGACCGCGGACCTGGCCGGCGCCGGTCTGGTCAGCGAGGGGACGCCGAAGGAGACCGGCCGGGCCGGACGACCGTCACTCGTCGTCCGGCCCGAGTCGGGGCGGGTCTACGCGTACGCGTACAGCGTCGAGGTGGACCGGCTGCGGGCCGCGCGGGTCGGACTCGGCGGTGAGGTGCTCGACCGCCGGGAGATGGACCGGCCGCGCAACCTGGTCGCCGGGGAGGCCGCCCCGCTGCTCGCCGGCGCGGTCAAGGAGATGCACCAGTCGGTGCCGCCGGACGCGATCTGCGTCGGCGCCGGCGTGGCGGTGTGCGGCATGGTCCGCCGCGAGGACGGGCTGGTCCGGCTCAGCCCCACCACCGGCTGGGTGGACGAGCCGATCGGTGCGGCGCTCGCCGTCGAACTGGGGATAGACGTACCGATCACGGTGGGCAACGTGGCCGACGTGGCCGCGTACGCCGAGCACGCCCGGGGCGCGGCGGTCGGCTGCGACAACGTCATCTACATCTACGGCGACGTCGGTGTGGGCGCGGGCATCATCGCCGGAGGGCGGCGGCTGAGGGGGCACGGCGGCTACGGCGGCGAGGTGGGCCACATGGTGGTGGTCCGCGACGGGGTGCGCTGCGACTGCGGCCGGCGCGGCTGCTGGGAGACCGAGATCGGCGAGCACGGGCTGCTGCGCGCCGCCGGCCGGTCCGAGGCACGCGGCCGGGACGCGCTGCTCGCCGTCTTCGACGCCGCCGACCGGGGCGACGCCCGCGCGCAGACCGCGGTACGGCAAGCCGGCGACTGGCTCGGCTTCGGCGTCGCGAACCTGGTGAACATCTTCAACCCGGAGATGGTCATCTTCGGCGGCACCATGCGTGACCTCTACCTGGCCTCCGCCGCGCAGGTGCGCAGCCGGCTCAACTCCAACGGGCTGCCCGCGTGCCTGGAGCACGTGCGGCTGCGTACCCCGAAGCTGGGCGACGACGCGGCGCTGATCGGCGCCGCCGAGCTGGCGTTCGAACGACTCCTCGCCGATCCGCTGAACTGATCGGCCCGGTGATCCGTACCAGTGTGCGGACGGGCGGCCGGCTTGCGCGGCCGTCCACGACCCCGCGTACCGGTCCGGACCGAGGAGGCACCGCAACCATGGCATCGCTGGAATCCGCACGCCGCAAGCTGGCGCACCGGGTGGTACTGCTGCTCGCCGCGCTGGGCGCGGGGATCGGCGTCGTTCCCGGGACGGCGCAGGCCGCGCCCAACCCCGGCGTGCAGATGAACGCCGCCGACATGACGCTGCTCAACGGCGTACGGCTGGCCGGGCTGTGGGAGATGCCGGCCGGGCAGATGGCGGCCGAGAAGGGCCAGTCCGCCCGGGTACGCGAGGTCGGCGCGGAGATCGCCAAGCAGCACGCGGAGCTGGACCAGCTGGTGGTCGAGGCGGCCAACAAGCTCGGCGCCACCCTGCCGACGGATCCGACGGCAGAGCAGCAGGGGTGGCTGACCGAGATGCGGAACGCCACCGGCGCCCGGTTCGACCAGATCTTCGTCACCCGGCTGCGGGTCGCCCACGGCAAGATCTTTCCGGTGATCGGCGCGGTCCGGGCCAGCACCCGCGACCCGATCGTGCGGAAGCTGGCCGAGGACGCCAACAAGTTCGTCAACGACCACATGACCATGCTGGAGAGCACCGGGCTGGTGCGCTGGCAGCAGTTGCCGCCGGCCGCGCTGCCGCCCGCGCAGAGCGACTCGCTCGTCGCCGCCGCCCAGGCCAACGTGGGCAGCGGCGGTGGGCTCCAGGTCGGCACCGGCCTGGTGTGGGCGGTGTTCCTGATCGCGCTCGGCACCGGCGGGTACGCGACCTGGCGGCTGACCCGCCGCTCCTAGCGGGGCGGCGGCGTCAGCGGTCGACCTGGGCGAAGTCCCAGCTGTGCGGCGGGCGGGCGATCAGGCGCGCCGGTGGCTCGGGCAGTTCCCGGGGGTTGTTCCGCCACTTGGAGATGACCACGAGCCGGTGGTCGGTGGAGGAGAACACCTCGCTGGAGACGTGCATCGGGTCGTGCTCGAACTCGGGCAGCGCGGTCTCGCAGACCCAGGTGATCAGGTCGGCGAAGCCGTACGACTCGGCCTTGGCCTCCCACATCCGGACGATCATGTCGGTTTCCTCCCCGCTCACACACTGACCACTGTCAGCGGCATCGCCGAGTCGGCCGGCAGGTCCAGCCGGCTCGGCGCGACGCCCGCGGCGACCAGGTGGGAGCCGAGCGCGGCCACCATCGCGCCGTTGTCCGTGCAGAGCTTCGGCCGGGGCGTACGCACCCGGATGCCGTACTTGCCGGCCCGCTGCTCGGCCATCGCCCGCAGGCGGGAGTTGGCTGCCACTCCGCCGCCGATCACCAGCGTGTCGATGCCGCTGGTGCGGCAGGCGTCGATCGCCTTGCCGACCAGCACGTCGCAGACCGCCTCCTGGAAGGACGCCGCCACGTCGGCGACCGGGACCGGCTCACCGGCCCGCTGCCGCGCCTCCACCCAGCGGGCCACCGCCGTCTTCAGGCCGGAGAAGGAGAAGTCGAACCGGTGTCCGACCAGGTCCTTCGCGGCGGTCAGCCCGCGCGGGAAGGCGATCGCCGCCGGGTCACCGGCACGCGCTTCGCGGTCGATGTACGGTCCGCCCGGGAACGGCAGCCCGAGCAGCCGGGCCACCTTGTCGAACGCCTCGCCGGCCGCGTCGTCGATGGTGGCGCCGAGCGGTACCACGTCGCGGGCCAGGTCGTCGACGCGCAGCAGCGAGGAGTGGCCGCCGGAGACGAGCAGCGCGATGGCGGGCTCGGGCAGCGGGCCGTGTTCGAGCGTGTCCACAGCGACGTGCGCGGCGAGGTGGTTCACCCCGTACACCGGCTTTTCCGCCGCGACCGCGTACCCCTTGGCGGCGGCGACCCCGACGAGCAGCGCGCCGGCCAGGCCCGGCCCGGAGGTCACGGCGATGGCGTCGATGTCGGCGATGGTGACGCCGGCCTCGCGCAGCGCCCGGTCCATGGTCGGCACGATCGCCTCCAGGTGGGCGCGGCTGGCCACCTCGGGCACCACGCCGCCGAACCGGGCGTGCTCCTCGACGCTGGAGGCGAGCGCGTCGGCGAGCAGCGTGTGCCCGCGCACGATGCCCACGCCGGTCTCGTCGCAGGAGGTCTCGATGCCGAGGATCAGTGGTTCGTCAGCCATGCGCGTCAGTCCTCGTTGCGCTGCATGACCAGCGCGTCGGTGTTGCTCGGTTGGTAGTAGCCGCGTCGTACGCCGATCGGCTCGAAGCCGTAGCCGGCGTAGAGCCGCTGCGCCGGGGCGTTGTCCGCGGCGACCTCCAGCAGCGTGCTGCGGACGCCGCGCCGGGCCGCCTCGGCGAGCAGCGCCTCCAGCAGCAGCCGGCCGATGCCCCGCCGCTGCGCGTCCCGGCGGACCGCGACGTTCTGCACCCACGCCTCGTCGGGCGGGTAGACGGCCAGCCCGGCGTAGCCGAGCACGGTGCCGTCGTCGTCGGTGGCGGCGAGATAGAAGTGGCCGTTGGCGAGTTCGTTCCAGAACATCGCCGCCGACCACTGCTCGGCGCCGAACAGGTCCGCCTCGATGGGCAGCACCTCCTCGACGTGCCACCAGCGGAACCGGCCCAGCCTCATGGCAGGACCGGCTTGTGGCCGGTGGCGGCGACCGCGTCCGGGCGGCGCAGGTAGAGCGGGGTGAGCGTCTCGCCGGGCGCGCCCGCGCGGATCCGCGGCGCGGCGAGACCGGCCAGCGCCAGCGGGTCCGGGTAGCGCGGCTCGTCCCGCACCGGCAGGCCGAGCACGTCCGCGTACCGGTGCGCGCCGTCGCCGACCGCGACGCTGACCGCCAGGTCGCGCGCCCGCTGCGCGACCACCGCCGGGGCCGCCACCTCCGGGCCGGCCAGGCGCTGACCGGCGCCGTCGTAGACGGCCCAGTAGATCTCCCGCCGCCGCGCGTCGCTCGCCGCCAGCACCGGCTCGCCGGCGGCCGCCGGGTGGCCGAGCCCGTCCAGCGAGCAGACACCGTACGTGGGGACGCCGAGCACCTGACCCATGGTGGCGGCGGTGACCAGCCCGACGCGCAGCCCGGTGAACGGGCCCGGGCCGAGGCCGGCGACGATCGCGGCCAGGTCGGCGGGACGCGCGCCGACGTCCGCCAGCACGGCGTCGACCTGCGGCGCGAGCAGCTCGCCGTGGGCGCGGGCGTCGACTGTGCACCGGGACGCACGAACCGCGACGCCGTCCGCCGAGACCTCGGCCAGCGCCGCGGTCACCGCGGGCGTCGAGGAGTCCACCACGAGTACGAGCACGGTAAGCCAGCCTAGCCGTCCGCCCCGTCCGCCCTCGGCACGCCCTCGCCGCTGACCCGGTCACGGTGCGTAGTGTCCCGACGGAAGAGGTGACCTGGGAGCGATATACCTCTCGGTCATAAATATGACTCACAGGTATATCGCTCGACGGCGAGTTGCCATCCTCCGGAGATGACGGAGAGTCGCCTGGCCCAGGAGATCGCCCGCGCCCTGCGCCACGAACGGGAACTGGCCGGGCTCACCCAGCAGGCCCTGGCCGCGCGGGTCGGGATCAGCCAGGCCGCCGTCGCCCGGATCGAGCGCGGCGACCGGCTGCCCAGCCTGACCACCGCGGAACGTCTGCTCGCCGCGCTGGATCGGCAACTGCGGATCGAGGTCGAGCCGCTGGACAGTCACCTGGACGCGGCGCTTGACGAAATGGCCGGGACCGCGCTGACCGAGCGGATCGATCATCTCCGGCTCGACCCGATCATGGACGCGCTGGGCGACCTGCCGTACGTGCTGGCGGGCGGCACGGCGGCCCTGTTGCAGGGCGCGCCACTGCCGGTGGACGCGGTCGAGATCGCGGTGCGGTGGCGGGACTCCCCGCGGTTCACGGCGTTCCTGGAGCGGGGCCGCGCGCAGCGCTGGGATGCCCGATGGCAGGAGTGGGGCGGGGGCCACCCGGAGCCCGAGGAACCGGGCGAGCACCGCTGGCGGACCCGGTTCGGCGAGCTGCGGGCCCGGATGTGCGACGAACTGCCCGAGCCCATCGAGGTCCGCCTCGGTGAACGTACGTACCCGGTGGAGCCGCTGATCGAGGTGGAGGTGACCGACAAGCGTACGGCCGAGCTGCTGTCCCGGTACCGCCGGCGCCTCGCCGCGGCGGGCGAGGCGCCGGACGGGTCAGCCGGCTGAGCGTTCCCAGTCGACGGTGGGCAGCCCCGCGTCGGCGAGCGCCTTGTTTGCCGCGCTGAACGGACGGCTGCCGAGGAAGCCGCGCGGGTTCATCGGGCTCGGGTGCCCGGCCTCCAGCACCACGTGCCGCGGGTTGGTCACCAGCGCCGCCTTCTTGCGGGCGTAGCCGCCCCAGAGCAGGAAGACCACGCGCTGGTCGAGCGCGTCCAGCGCCCGGATCGTGGCGTCGGTGAACTCCTCCCAGCCCTTGTTCGCGTGCGAGCCGGGGGTGGCCTGCCGGACCGTCAGCACCGAGTTGAGCAGCAGCACGCCCTGCGCGGCCCAGCCGTCGAGGTTTCCGCTGCGCGGCTTGGGCACGCCCAGGTCCTCGCTCAGCTCCTTGAAGACGTTGCGCAGCGACGGCGGCACCGCCACCCCCTCGCGCACGCTGAAGCTCAGCCCGTGCGCCTGGCCCGCCTTGTGGTACGGGTCCTGGCCGAGGATGAGCACCCTCGTGTCGGCCGGCGCGCAGTGCCGGTAGGCGGAGAACAGGTCCTCCAGCGGCGGGAAGACCGTGGCGGTCGCGTACTCCCGGGTGACGAACTCGGCCAGCGCGGCGGTGCGGGCCGGGTCGAGGTGGGGGGTGAGCACGGCACGCCAGGCCTCCGGCAACAGCGCCGGCAGGTCCAGGGTGGGGGCGTCGGGCATCGGCAACCTCTCCTAGTCGGTCGCCATCTTCCTACCAGCCGCGACCGACACTCCCGGGCAGCGGCCGGGCCGGGTACTGGACGAGAAAAGTTACCGGAGCGTAACCTACTGGCAAGTTACTTACGCCACACCACCACTGCTAGCTTGCATCCACCACCATCGATGCTCGCTAGGAGTGCCCGTGAGCAGCAGGAACACCCGTCCCCGCACGCCCTCCGCCCGCCGCGCGATCGGCCTCCGGATCCTCGCCGTCGCCGCGGCGGCAGCCACCTACCTGGCCGGATCCGGCGCAGCCGCAGCCGCCGACGACGCCACGCCCGTGGTCTCCCGCGGCGTGACCATCCCCGCCTTCTACCACCCGCCCGCCGACCTGCCCGCCACCAACGGCACGCTGATCCGCACCGAACCCCTGCCGCTCGGCCTGAGCATCCCCGGGCTCGACGGCCGCCCGATGCCCGGCACCGCCACCCGGCTGATGTACCGGTCAACCGACTCCAACGGACGGCCCGTCGCGGTGACCGGCGCCTACATCGAACCGTCGGCGGCGTGGCGGGGCGCCGGCCCGCGCCCGCTGGTCGCCGTCGCCTCCGGAACCATGGGGCAGGGCGACCAGTGCGCGCCGTCGTTCTCGCTGCAACACCCGCTCACGCTCACCGGCGACACCCTGTCCGTCGGCTACGAGGCCCTGGCGATCTATCGCCTCCTCGCCACCGGCGCGGCGGTCGTCGTCACCGACTACGTCGGCCTGGGCGCGACCGACCGGCTGCACACCTACGTCAACCGCCTCGACGGCGGCCACGCCCTGCTCGACGCGGCCCGCGCCGCCCGCGCCGTACCCGGAGCATCGGTCACCGCCCAGTCCCGCGTCGGTCTCTACGGCTACAGCCAGGGCGGGGGCGCCAGCGCCGCGGCCGCCGAACTCCAGTCCACCTACGCGCCCGACGTGCCGCTCGCCGGCACCTACGTCGGCGCGCCGCCCGCCGACCTGACCGCGGTCATCGGCGGCATCGACGGCAGCGCGCTGGTGGGGGCGCTGGGATGGTCGCTGAACGGCTTCGCCCAGTCCGACCCGGCGCTGCGGGACGTCATCGAGGCCGCCGTCAACGACACCGGCCGGGCGGCGCTGAAGGACACCTCGACCATGTGCGTCGGCGACGCGATCCTCCGGTACGCGTTCACCAGGAGCAGCAAGTGGATCACCGGCGGCCGGTCCCTCACCGCCGTCATCGCCGCCTCGCCCGAGGCCCAGGCCGTCCTCGACCGGCAGCGCATCGGCACGCTCAAGCCCACCGGCCCGGTACGTGTGGCAACAGGCATCCAGGACGACATCGTGCCCCACCGGCAGGCCCGTCAACTGGCTGTCGACTGGTGCCGCAAGGGCGGCAACGTGACCTACCAGGCGATCAGCCTGCCCAACCTCGGCGACAAGATCCTCACCAACCACCTGGTGCCGCTCATCACCGACCAGGGCGACGCGGTGGCCTGGATGAGCGACCGGCTCGCCGGGCGGACCGCCTACTCCAACTGCTGGACGATGCCCCTTCAGCCCTGACTCAGGACAGTTCGGCGACCCGGGCGGCCCAGTCGCCACCGACCGGTTCCAGCGTGACCGCCCGGGTGTCGTCGTCGCGGCGGTCGATGCGTACCCGCAGGTGCGCGTCGACCAGCTGCTCGACCATTCCCTCGCCCCACTCCACCACTGTCACCGCCTCGTCCACCGAGGCGTCCAGGTCGAGGTCGTCGATCTCCGCCCGCGGGTCGGCGGCCTCACCCAGGCGGTACGCGTCGGCGTGCACGAGCGTCACCCGGCCGCCCCGATCCGGGTCGGGGCGGTGCACCCGGGCGATGACGAAGGTGGGCGAGGTGATGTCGCCGCGTACGCCCAGGCCGGCGCCGATGCCCTGGGTCAGCGCGGTCTTGCCGGCCCCGAGCGGGCCACTGAGCAGCAGCAGGTCACCCGCGCGCAGCACACCGGCCAGCCGCCGCCCGAACTCGTGGGTGTCGTCGACCGTCTTCAGCTCCACGACCACTGTCATAGCGAATCCAGGAACCTCTCCAGCGCCGCGTTCACCTCGTCGGCGTGCTCCAGCATCACCACGTGCCCACTGTCGTCGATCTTCACGAACTCGGCGTGCGGCAGCCGCCGGACGATCTCCTCGGAGTGCGTCACCGGCGTGATCATGTCCTTGTCCCCCACGATCACCAGCACCGGCGTGCCGGCCAGCGCGGCCAGCGCCGGGAACCGGGAGTGGGTGGCGATCGTCCGCAGGTAGCGGGTGACCGTGTCGGCCGAGGTGCGCGAGTTCATCATCTCGACGTACGACACCAGGGCCGGGCTCGGCGCCGAGGTGCCGAAGCCGTACTTGCGGGTGAGCAGCCAGGCCACGTTCGAGGTCGACCGGCGCGCCCGGTCGATCACCGTGCCGCCGTACCGGGTGGCGTTGCTCATCATGTAGAGCACCGGCGAGCCGACGCGGCCGAGCAGCGCGGGCGCCACCAGCTTCGTCTCCGCCGCCAGACCGCCCGAGGTCGCCATCAGCACGGTGCCGACCACGCGGTCACCGAACATCTCCGGGTACAGCTCGGCCAGCGCCATGATCGTCATGCCGCCCATCGAGTGCCCGACCAGCACCAGCGGGCCCTCCGGGGCCACCTCGTCGAGCACCCGGCGCAGCGTGTGGCCCAGCGCGGTCAGGTCGTACTCGCCGCTCTCCAGCCGGCCGGAACGGCCGTGCCCCGGCTGGTCGTACGCGACCACCCGGTAGTCGCCGCGCTCGGCGAGCCGCTTGCGCTGGAAGTGGAACGTGCCCATGTCCAGGCAGAACCCGTGCACCAGCACCACAGTCGGGTGCCCGGCGACCGGGCGGGTCGGCTCGACCACCTCCACGTGGATGTCGGTGCCGTCCGGCATCTCCAGCCGGTACGCCTGGTCGTAGCGCTGCTCGCCGAAGACCTCGTCGGCGTACCTGTCGGTGGGGTCGTTCTTGAGCCGGCGGACCAGCACCCGCTCGCTGACCACGCCCGCCGCGAGCCCGGCGGCGGCCACCCCGACGGCGGCGCCGACCAGCCCGGCGACCTTGCCGGCGGCGGTACGCGGACGCGGCAACCGGAGACTCATGCGCGCTCGCCGTCGTAGAACCGGGGCACGCGCACGCCGCCGAAACGGGTCACGATCTCGTAGTTGATGGTGCCGACCGCCTCGGCCCAGTCGTCGGCTGTGGGCCCGCCGTCCGCGCCGTCGCCGAACAGCGTCACCATGTCACCGGCGGCCACCTCGTCGTCGCCGCAGTCGACCACGAACTGGTCCATGCAGACCCGGCCGGAAATGTTCCGGCGCTTGCCGGCGAGGTGCACCGGGCCGGTGTTGGAGGCGTGCCGGGGCACACCGTCGGCGTAGCCGAGCGGCACCACCGCCAGGTTGGTCTCCTGCTCGGTGAGGTAGGTGTGCCCGTAGGAGACGCCGGTGCCGGCCGCGACCCGCTTGGTCAGCATCACCCGGGCGCGGGCGGTCATCGCCGGGCGCAGGCCGAACTGCTCGCCCGCGACCGGCGACAGACCGTAGACCGCGATGCCGGGCCGGACCAGGTCGAAGTGCGTGTCCGGCCGGGTCAGCGTGGCGGCCGAGTTGGCCAGGTGGCGGTACCGAGGGCGCAGACCGGCGCGCGTCACCATCTCCAGCCCCTCGTGGAAGACGGCGAGCTGGCGGTCGGTGGTGGGGTGGCCGGGCGAGTCCGCGTACACGAAGTGGCTCCACACGCCGACCACCTCGACCAGGCCGTCGGCCTGGGCCTTCGCGGCGGCCTCCAGCAGCGCCGGCCAGTCGGCGACGGTGGCGCCGCCCCGCGCCAACCCGGTGTCGATCTTGAGGTGCAGCCGGGCCGGGCGGTCCGCCCGGCGGCTCGCCTCGATCATCTCGTCGAGCTGGGTGAGGCTGGCGCAGCCGAGGTCGACGCCGACGGTGATCCCGTCGTGCAGCGGCAGCCCGGGTGTGAGCAGCCAGGCCAGCACCGGCGCGGTGATGCCGTCCTGGCGCAGCCGCAGCGCCTCGTCCAGCGTGCAGACGCCGAGCTGGTCCGCCCCCGCGTCGAGCGCCGCGCGGGCGGCGGGCACCATGCCGTGGCCGTAGCCGTCGCCCTTGACCACCGCCATCAGCTCGGCGCTGGTGCCGGCCTTGAGCCGGGTCACGTTCTCCCGGATCGCGTCCAGGTCGACGCGCACCTCCGACTGCCACATGTCCCCAGCCTACTTCCGTCAGTGATCATCAGCGCCCTGAGCCGTGCGGGCGGTGCCCGTCGCCACCCGGGCGTCGCCGCCCGGATCAGCCCAGCCGGGCCAGTACCGGACGCAACGCCGTCGCCACGTCGGGCGCGGTGACCGGACCGCCGCGCGCCGCCTCCCGGCCGGCCAGCCCGTGCAGGTACGCCGCCGCGGCGGCCGCCCGCTCCGGGGCCAGCCCGGCGGCGAGCAGCGAACCGAGCAACCCGGCCAGCACGTCGCCGGTGCCACCGGTGGCGAGCACCGGCGTGCCGGTCGGGTTCACGTACGCGCGGCCGTCGGGCGTGCCGATGATCGTGTGGTCACCCTTGAGCAGCACCACCGCGTTCATCCAGGCGGCCAGCCGCAGCGCGGCGGCGACCCGGTCCTCCCCCGGCATCTCGCCGCAGAGCCGGGCGTACTCCCGGTCGTGCGGCGTCACCACGATCGGCGCGTCCCGGCCGCGCAGCCGGTCGGCCAGCTTGCCGTCGACGAGCAGCGTCAGCGCGTCCGCGTCGAGCACCACCGGCACCGGCGCGGCAAGCACCGCGCGCAGCTCGGCGGCGGACTCCTCGCCCGTACCGAGGCCGGAGCCGCACACCCACGCCTGCACCCGGCCCGCGTCCGCTACCCGGCCGGTGGCGATCACCGACGGGTGCTGGTGCAGCACCTCGCCCTTGGCGCTCCCGGCGTAGCGGACCAGGCCGGTCGGGCCGACGAGCGCCCCGGCGACCGAGAGCACCGCGGCGCCGGGGTAGGTGGCCGAGCCGGTGGCCACGCCGACCACACCCCTGGTGTACTTCTCCGACGACGCGCCCAGCTCCGGCCACCAGCCGACCACGTCCGTCTGCTCGATCACCTGGAGCGCCGGGGTGCCGCGCAGCCACGGCGTCAGCCCGATGTCGACCAGCTCGACCTCGCCGGCCAGCTCGGCGGCCGGGCCGACGACCAGCGCCGGTTTGAGCGCGCCGAACGCCACCGTCACGTCGGCGCGGACCGCGCGGGGCCGCCCGGCGTCGGTCAGCGGGACGTGGCCGGTGTCGACGGCGACGCCGCTCGGCACATCGACAGCGACCACCGTAGCGGGCCCACCGTCGCGCCCGCGCTGCCCGGTCAGGCTCGCGGCCAACTGCTCGGCGGTCTCCCGCAGCCCACCGGTGCCGCCGATGCCCACGATCCCGTCGAGCACCAGGTCGGCTCCGGCGGGCGGCCGGTCGACGACGCGCCCGCCGGCGGCACGCAGGGCCGCCAGCCCTTCCGCGTGCGCCCGCCCGGGGCTCAGCAGCAGCGCGGCCACCGCCGCGCCCCGGCGGGCCAGGTGCGCGCCCGCGAAGAGCGCGTCACCGCCGTTGTCGCCGGAGCCGATCAGCAGCACCACCCGGGCGCCGTAGACCCCGCCCCGGTCACCGAGCAGCAGGGCGCAGCGCCGGGCCAGCCCGGCCGCGGCCCGCTGCATCAGCGCCCCGGGCGGAAGGGTGGCCATCAGGCCCGCCTCCGCCGCGCGAACGTCCGCGACGCGCCATACCGGTCTCATGCCACCCCGTCCCGTTCGTCGCGCCGGCTCAGCGCCCGCCCGCCGCTGTCCCGGTCACGGCCTCACCCTACCGGCGGTACGAACCCGGGACCGGCCGACGGAAACGCCCTGTGGAAAACCCCGGCCGTTGTCCACAGGGGTCGGCGGCCGGGTCGCCGGACGGCCTAGCGTCCCGGTGTCCGGGGCCGGTGGGTGGCGTCGGGCGACGTGGGGAGGTCACGTGGTGGAGAAACCGTTCGACGTCGACCCGGAGCTGCTGCGCGCGGTCGCACGGGAGCTGGCCGACGACGCGTACCGGCTGGCCCGAGGGCCGGGGGCGGCGCCGGAGGCGCTGCTGGTGGCGGCGCCGGACGGCTGGCGGGCCGGGGCGGCGCTGGCCGACCTGGAGTCCGCGGTACGGCGCTGGTCCGGCGCGCTCGGCGCCCGGGTGGCCGACACCGCCGGGGCGTTGCGCCGCGGGGCGGACGGCTACGAGGCGGTGGACGAGCGCGCCGCGCGCCGCCTCAGCGGGGTGCTCCGGTGACCGGCGGCGCTCCCGGGCGGCCCGATCCGAGCTCCGGAGGGCCCGGCGAGGGCCCGGCGGACGTCGGGTACGCGCAGCTCTGGCGGGCCGATCCGGGCGCCTGGTCCACGGCGGGGGTGGCCTGGCGAGGGCTCGCCGGGCCGGTGCGACGTCGCGCCGACGCGCTGACCGCCCGGATCGGAACGCTCCGGCCCGGGTGGTCGGGCGCCGCCTCGGTCGCGGCCCAGCAGCGGATCGGGGACCTGCGCACCGACCTCACCGACGTGCTGCCCGCCCTGTTCGAGGTCGACCAGGTGCTGGCCGAGTTCGGCGCCCGGCTGGGGGCGGCGAAGGCCCGCCTCGGCGCGGAGGTGGCCCGCGCCGAGTCCGGCGGCCTGCTCGTCGACCGTGCCGGCGCGGTGCGGCCCGATCCGGCCCGCCCGGTGTCCCGGGCCGGTCCGGCGGTGGTGGACGCGCGGGCCGGGATCCGGGGCGCGCTGACACTCGCCGGCGCCGCCGACCGGGAGGCTGCTCGCCGCCTGGCGGAGCTGACCACCGCCACGGTGACCGGCTGGGTCAGCGTCCCGCCCGCGTGGCGTCCGGGCCCCGGCGCCGGGCCGGCCGAGGTGAGCCGCTGGTGGGCCGGGCTGAGCGCGGCCGAGCGGCGCTGGCTGGTCGGGCGGGAACCGGATCGGATCGGCCGCCTCGACGGCGTGCCGGCCGCCGCCCGGGACCAGGCCAACCGGCTGCTGCTCGGCGACCGGCGGGAGCAGTTGCTCGTCCGGCGGCTCGCGCTGCTGCGGCCGCTGCCGGCCGGACCGTTGGAGGCGTCCCGGCGGGTCCGGCTCGCCGGCGTCGAGGCGGCGCTGCGCGGGCTGAACCGGCTGAGCGAGCGGCTCGCCGCGCCCGGGCTGCCGCGGGCGTACCTGCTGGGGCTGGACCCGCGCGGCGACGGGCGCGCGGTGGTGGCGCTCGGCAACCCGGACCGGTCCGCCGCGGTGCTGACCTACGTCCCGGGCATGACCTCGGACCTCGCCGACGCGCCGGACGAGCTGGGCCGGGCCGCCCGGGTGCTGCAGCGGTGCGCGGCGCTGGGGCCGGGCGAGGAGGCGGCGGCGGTGCTCTGGCTGGACTACGACGCGCCCGACTTCCTCACCGAGGCGGCCGGCCCCCGGCAGGCCGAGGACGCCGGGCCGGCTCTGCACCGGTTCCAGGAAGGGCTACGCGCCGCACACGAGGGTTCGCCGGCCCGGCAGACGGTGCTCGGGCACAGCTACGGCTCGCTGGTGGTCGGCGCCGCCGCCCGGGACCACGGGCTGAGCGCGGACGCGCTGGTATTCGTCGGCTCGCCCGGCGTCGGCGTCGACCACGCCACCGAGCTGCGGATGCGCGCCGGCGAGGTCTGGTCGTCGACCGCGCCGGACGACGTGATCCGG
The DNA here is from genome assembly GCF_017872985.1 of Micromonospora sp. HB375. Lineage (NCBI taxonomy): Bacteria > Bacillati > Actinomycetota > Actinomycetes > Micromonosporales > Micromonosporaceae > Micromonospora > Micromonospora sp. HB375. The sequence goes on from NZ_JAGGJO010000001.1 coordinate 6,173,330, forward strand.
CTGGCGCGTCCGCCGGACGAGCTGGCCCGCCGCGCCCTGCTCGCCGGCACGCCGCTCGGCCCGGCGCTGGCCGTGCTCGACCCGCACGCCGAGCGGCTCTGGTTCGGCACCGACCCGAGCGCGCCGGGTTTCGGCGGGCGGCGGTTCCCGAGCGCCCCGCACGGTCACACCGGCTACTGGGACCCGGACAACCCGGCGCTGGACGGGATGGCCCGGATCGTGCTGGGCCGATGAGCCGCCCGATGCCGTCCGGCGGCCGTCCCAAAGGATCCGGGAGCCGCCCGGGGCGGGCCGGAGACGGCGCGGTCCCTCCCCCCGGCCGACGGGTGGAGGGACCGCTGGCGAAAAGCGGACTACTCGACAGTGACCGACTTGGCCAGGTTCCGGGGCTGGTCCACGTCGTGCCCGCGGGCGGCGGCGATCTCGGCGGCGAGCACCTGCAACGGCACGGTGGTCACCAGCGGCGCCAGCAGTGTCGGCGTACGCGGCACGTAGATCAGGTGGTCGGCGTAGCGGACCACCGCCTGGTCGCCCTCCTCCGCGATCACGATCGTGCGGGCGCCCCGGGCGCGTACCTCCTGGATGTTGGAGACGACCTTGTCGTGCAACATGCCCCGGCCGACCGGCGACGGCACGATGCAGATCACCGGGGTGCCCTGGTCGATCAGCGAGATCGGGCCGTGCTTCAGCTCACCGGCGGCGAAGCCCTCGGCGTGCATGTACGCCAGCTCCTTGAGCTTCAGCGCGCCCTCCAGCGCCACCGGGTAGCCCACGTGCCGGCCGATGAACAGCACCGTCGGCTCGGACTTCAGCTCGCGGCCCAGCTCGCGGACCGGCTCGATCCGGTCCAGCAGCTCCCGCAGCTTGCCCGGCATTTCCTGGAGCTGGGCGACCACCGCGCCCACCTCGTCGGCGAACTTGATGCCGCGCACCTGGGCCAGGTGCAGGCCGATCAGGTAGCAGGCGACGACCTGGGTGAGGAACGCCTTGGTGGAGGCGACGGCGATCTCCGGGCCGCCGTGGGTGTAGAGCACGGCGTCGGACTCGCGCGGGATGGTCGAGCCGTTGGTGTTGCAGATGGCCAGCACGCGGGCCTTCTGCTCCTTGGCGTGGCGCAGCGCCATCAGCGTGTCCATCGTCTCGCCGGACTGCGAGATCACCACGATCAGCGTGGACCGGTCCAGCACCGGGTCGCGGTAGCGGAACTCGCTGGCCAGCTCCACCTCGCAGGGGATTCGGGTCCAGTGCTCGATGGCGTACTTGGCGACCAGGCCGGCGTGGTAGGAGGTGCCGCAGGCGACGATGAAGATCTTGTCGACGTCGCGCAGGTCCTGCTCGCTGAGGCGGACCTCGTCGAGGGCGATCTCGCCGGTCTCGGTGAGCCGGCCCAGCAGCGTGTCGGCGATGGCCTGCGGCTGCTCCTCGATCTCCTTGAGCATGAACCAGTCGTAGCCGCCCTTTTCGGCGGCCGACGAGTCCCAGTCGATGTGGAAGTCGGTGCCGCTGGCCGGCTGACCGTGGAAGTCGGTGATGTCGATGCTGTCCGGGGTGATCAGGACGATCTGGTCCTGCCCCAGCTCGACCGCGTCCCGGGTGTGCTCGATGAACGCGGCGACGTCGCTGGCCAGGTAGTTCTCGCCGTCGCCCCGACCGACGACCAGCGGCGAGTTGCGCCGGGCGCCGACCACCGCGCCGGGGATGCCGGCGTCGACGGCGAGCAGCGTGAACGCGCCCTCCAGGCGCCCGCAGACCACGCGCATGGCGGCGGCGAGGAGCTGCGGGCTGTCGGTCTCGCCGGCCGCGCGCAGGTCGGCCAGCGCGCGGGCGATCAGGTGCGCGGCGCACTCGGTGTCGGTGTCGCTGGCGAACTCGACGCCCTCGTCCTCCAGCTCGGCGCGGAGCTTCGCGAAGTTCTCGATGATGCCGTTGTGGATCACCGCGACGCGGCCGTCCGGGGAGAGGTGCGGGTGGGCGTTACGGTCGGTCGGGCCGCCGTGGGTGGCCCAGCGGGTGTGGCCGATGCCGGTGGTGCCGTCGCCGATGCCGATCGGGCTGGCGGCGCAGTCCTCGGGGTTGTCGGCCGCCCGCTCGGAGAGGACCTTCTCCAGGTTCGCGAGCTTGCCGGCCTTCTTCTCGGTCAGGAGCTCGTCCTCGCAGACCACGGCGACACCGGCCGAGTCGTAGCCGCGGTATTCGAGCCGCCGCAGTCCGTCAAGCACGATGCCGAGCGCCGGGCGGGCACCGGCGTAACCCACGATTCCACACATGGTCCGCAGCCTAACCGAGTTTCGCTCATCGCGCGTGCTCGGAAGGCCGGTTAACGATCACTGAATTTGAGCGAACCGAACACCGGGGTTGCTATGTCGGACAACGCACCAGCCGGGCTCATCTGCCGTTTGCGTACCGGTTCGGGACGTGCCGCGCACCGGGCGGACCGGGTCCACGCGGGTGGCCGCCACGGCCTACATTGGGGCCGGGCTCCGCCCCCGGGCCCATCGTTCCGCGGGCGTCCGCGCCGTACCCCTGTGAGCTGAGCCGATGTCCGAGACGACCCCTACCCCCGAGCCGACCTCCGGACCGGTCGACCCGACCGCCGCGCCGGTGCCCCCGCAACCCTCCACCTGGACGCCGCCGGACCCGCTGGCCGCTCCGCAGCCGTGGACGCCACCCGAGCCCTGGTCGCCGTCGTCGCCGTCGCCCTGGAGCGCCCCCGGCGCCGGTCACCCCGGTCCGGCGGGCGGCGCCGAGGGGCGGCCGGCGGGCGATCCGGGCCGGGCCGCTCCGGCCGACTCACCGGGCGCCGGCGACCAGGGACAGCCCGGGACGCCGGGCGGGCCCGCCAACCCGGACGCACCGCAGTGGCCGGCCCAGCCGGGAGCACCGGGCTGGCCGGCGCAGCCGGGCACCCCTGGCTCGTCCCCACCGCCGAGCGCCTACCAGCCCGGCACGTATCCGCCCGGGCCGTACCCGCCCACCGCGTACCCGCCGGGGCCCTACCCGCCGCCGTACGCGTACCCGGGGATGCCGCCGCGCCGCAGCGGCGGCGGTTGGGCGGTCGGGGTGGTGGTCGGCATCGTCACCGTCCTGGCGCTGATCGTCTGCGGCTGCGTCGGGCTGGCCTTCCTCGGCAGCACCATGGACGACGGGTCCGCAGCCGGCACCGGGTACGAGGAGCCGATCTACGGCGAGCCCGGCGACTGGACCGACGACCCGAGCGCGCCCCCGGCGAGGCCGGCGACCACCCCGTCCGGCGGCCCCGGCAAGTACACAGTGCTGTACGAGGTGACCGGCTCCGAGGGCGACGCGGAGGTGCAGTACTACGACGCGAACGGCGACTTCCACCAGCTCAACCTGGTGGACTCGTCCTGGCGGCTGAGGTTCACCACGAACAACCGTGAGCGGGTCCAGATCGTCACCATGCCCGGAAGCGCTGCTGGGTTGACCTGCCGGATAACCATCGACGGCAAGGTCGTCTCCCAGAAGTCGGGAAGGTGGGGCGTGACCTGCTTCGGCTGGTGAGCCCGTGGTGGCGGGCCGTAGGCTCGCAGCCGTGACGACGACCGATCCCCTGGTGGCCCGGATGCGGCCGTTCGGCACCACCGTCTTCGCCGAGATGTCCGCGCTGGCCGTGCGTACCGGGGCGGTCAACCTCGGGCAGGGCTTCCCGGACACCGACGGCCCGCCGGAGATGCTCGCCGCCGCCGCCGAGGCGCTGCGTACCGGCCACAACCAGTACCCGCCCGGCCCGGGCATCCCCGCGCTGCGCGTCGCCGTCGCCGCGCACCAGCGACGGTTCTGGGACCTGGAGTACGACCCGGACGGCGAGATCGTCGTGACGGCCGGCGCGACCGAGGCGATCGCGGCGAGCATCCTCGCGCTGTGCGAGCCGGGTGACGAGGTGATCTGCTTCGAGCCGTACTACGACTCGTACGCCGCCTCGATCGCGCTCGCCGGAGCGGTGCGCCGCCCGGTGACGCTGCGGCCCGGCGCCGACGGCAGGTACGCGTTCGACCCGGGCGAGCTGCGCGCCGCGTTCGGGCCGCGTACCCGGCTGGTGCTGCTGAACTCGCCGCACAACCCGACCGGCAAGGTCTTCACCGCCGACGAGCTGACGACGGTCGCCGAGCTGTGCCGGGAACACGACGTGTACGCGGTCACCGACGAGGTGTACGAGCACCTGGTGTTCACCGACGCCGCCGCGCCGCACGTGCCGCTGGCCACGCTGCCCGGCATGCGGGAGCGGACGCTGCGCATCTCGTCGGCCGGCAAGACGTTCTCCTGCACCGGCTGGAAGGTCGGCTGGGTGAGCGGCCCGGCGCCGCTGGTGGCGGCGGTGCTGCGGGTGAAGCAGTTCCTCACGTTCGTCAACGCCGGGCCGCTGCAACCGGCGGTGGCGGTGGCGCTCGGGTTGCCGGACGCCTACTTCACCGGGTTCCGGGACGACATGCAACGCCGCCGGGACCAGCTCGTCGCCGGGCTGGCCGACGCCGGGTTCGGCGTGCTCGCGCCGGAGGGCACCTACTTCGTCACCGCCGACGTCACGCCGCTCGGTGGCCGGGACGGGGTGGAGTTCTGCCGGGCGCTGCCGGAGCGCTGCGGCGTGGTGGCGGTGCCGACGCAGGTGTTCTACGACGACGTGGAGGCCGGCCGACGGCTGGTCCGGTTCGCGTTCTGCAAGCGGCCGGAGGTGCTGGCCGAGGCGGTGACCCGGCTGCGCGGTCTGCGCGGAAACTGAACCGCCCGCTGGAGGGAGATCCCCAGCGGGCGGGCGGCGCGGCTCAGGCGACCGGGCTGGCGGTGCGGACCTGTTCGGCGATGCGCTCGGCGACCTCGCGCGCGGTGTCCTCGGTGGCCGCCTCGACCATGACCCGCACCAGCGGTTCGGTGCCCGACGGGCGCAGCAGCACCCGGCCGGTCTCGCCCAGCTCCGCCTCGGCGCGCTCGACCTCGGCCCGGACGGCCGGTGCGGCGGCGCCGACGGTACGGTCGCCGACCGGCACGTTGATCAGCACCTGGGGCAGCTTGGTGACCACGGCGGCCAGCTCGGCCAGCGAGGTGCCGGTGGCGGCCATCCGCGCCATCAAGTGCAGGCCGGTCAGCACGCCGTCGCCGGTGGTCGCGTACGCGGGCAGCACGATGTGCCCGCTCTGCTCGCCACCGAGCGCCAGGCCGGAGGCGCGCAGCTCCTCCAGCACGTACCGGTCGCCGACCTTGGTCTCGACCAGCCGGATGCCGTGCTCGGACATGGCCAGCCGGAGACCGAGGTTGCTCATCACGGTGGCGACCAGGGTGTCCTGGGTCAGCTCGCCGGCGTCCCGCATGGCCAGCGCGAGGATCGCCATGACCTGGTCGCCGTCGACCTCGTCGCCGTCGGCGGTGACCGCGACGCAGCGGTCGGCGTCGCCGTCGTGGGCGATGCCGATGTGCGCGCCGTGCTCGACCACGGCGGCGCGCAGCGCGTCGATGTGGTTGGAGCCGCACTCGTCGTTGATGTTGAGCCCGTCCGGCTCGGCGTGGATGGCGATGACCTCGGCGCCTGCCTCGCGGTAGGCGACCGGGGCGACGTCGGCCGCCGCGCCGTTGGCGCAGTCGACCACGACCTTGATCCCGTCGAGGCGGTGCGGCACGGTGCCGACCAGGTGCTGCACGTAGTGGTCGGCGCCGTCGAGCAGGTCGTGTACGCGGCCGACGCCGGCGCCGGTGGGGCGCTTCCAGGCGGTGGTGGCGTTCGCCTTCACCGCCTCCTCGATCCGCATCTCGATCTCGTCAGGCAGCTTGTGCCCGCCGGCGGCGAAGAGCTTGATGCCGTTGTCCGGCATCGGGTTGTGCGAGGCGGAGAGCATCACGCCCAGGTCGGCCTTGGCCTCGGCGGTGAGGAACGCCACGGCCGGGGTGGGCAGCACGCCGACCCGGACCACGTTGGCGCCGGCGCTGGTGAGCCCGGCGACCACCGCCGCCTCCAGCATCTCGCCGCTGGCCCGGGTGTCCCGGCCGACCACCGCGAGCGGCGGATGGCTCTTGTCGGTCTCGGCCAGCGTGTGGGCCGCGGCCACCGCGACCGCAAGCGCCAACTCCGGGGTGAGATCCGCGTTCGCCCGCCCGCGTACGCCGTCCGTGCCGAACAACCGGCCCATACCCGCCAACCTCCGTGGAACTGCCGATGAGGAGAGAAACGCGGAACGGCCGGTCCGCCTCCCGGGAAGGGGAAGCGGACCGGCCGTCCGTCAGAAGTACAAGGCGCTTGTGGTGATCAGCGCTTCGAGTACTGAGGAGCCTTGCGGGCCTTCTTGAGGCCGTACTTCTTGCTCTCCTTGACCCGGGCGTCACGGGTCAGGAAGCCGGCCTTCTTCAGGGCCGGGCGGTCGTCGGGCTCGCTGACGATCAGCGCCCGGGCGATGGCGAGCCGCAGCGCGCCGGCCTGGCCGGTGGTGCCGCCGCCACGCAGGTTGGCGATCACGTCGAACGCCTCGGCCTTCTCGGCGGTGACCAGCGGGTCCTTGATGAGCTGCTGGTGCACCTTGCTCGGGAAGTAGGCCTCGAGGTCGCGGCCGTTGCAGGTGATCTTGCCGCTGCCCGGGACGATCCGGACCCGGACGATGGCTTCCTTGCGCCGACCCACGGTCTGGATCGGGCGGTCACCACGGGGCGCGCGCGCGACGGGCGCCGGCGCCTCGGTGGCCTCGGGGGCGACCTCGGTGGCGGTGATGTCGGTCATGCTGCTTCCTTCGCCCGCGCTCACTGCGCGATCTGCTTGATCTCGAACGGCACCGGCTGCTGCGCGGTGTGCGGGTGCTCGGCACCGGCGTAGACCTTCAGCTTCTTGAGAAGCTGACGGCCCAGCTTGTTGTGCGGGAGCATGCCCTTCACGGCCAGCTCGATGGCCCGCTCGGGCCGCTTGGTGAGCAGCTCGTCGTAGCCGACCCGCTTCAGACCACCCGGGTAACCGGAGTGGCGGTAAGCGACCTTGGTCTGGCGCTTGTTGCCGGTCAGCGCGACCTTGCCCGCGTTCACGATGACGACGAAGTCGCCCGTGTCGACGTGCGGCGCGAAAGTCGGCTTGTGCTTGCCACGCAGGAGCGTGGCGGCGTGGGTCGCCAGGCGGCCCAGCACGACATCAGAGGCGTCGATGACGTGCCACTGACGCTCGATCTCACCCGGCTTCGGGCTGTACGTACGCACAGGTCTACCTTGTCTCGTCGTCGGTCTGGGGTCGCGCGCCGAGGTGACCGGGAATACCCAGCCGGACCAGCGCGCACGAACGACCAAGCGTACCTGATGCGGCACGCCTAAGAATGTCGTACAACAGCAGGCAACGATACCCGGCCGCCCGGCGGCAGGTCAAAACGGGGTAGTACCCCGCGTGGCCTGCGCGTTCGCCATGGCGCAGCTCACACGCCGACCAGCGTACGCGGCCCGGGACGCAGGTAGACCACCCAGGTCACCAGGAAGCAGAGCGCGTACCAGGCGATGAATGCCAGGTAGGCGGCGTCAGCCGTGCCGGAGGTCAGGAACGACTGCCGGAACGCCACGTTCACCAGCACCCCGCCCGAGGCTCCGACCGCCCCGGCGATGCCGATCACCGCCCCGGACAGGCGCCGGGCCCGCCGCTGCGCCGCCTCCGGGTCGCCGGTCAGCTCGCTCTCCGCGACGGCCCGGGCCCGGAAGATCGCCGGGATCATCTTGTACGTCGAGCCGTTGCCGATGCCGGAGAAGACGAACAGCGCCAGGAAGCCGGCCAGGTAGAGCGGGAACGAGCGCTCCCGGGCCGCGTACAGGACCAGCCCCGCCCCGGCGGCCATCGCCACGAAGTTCCAGAACGTGACCCGGGCCCCGCCCAGCCGGTCGGCGAGCTGGCCGCCCACCGGCCGGATGAGCGACCCGATCAGCGGCCCGAGAAAGGTCAGCCAGGCGGCGTCGACGGGCGTCGGGAACCGCTCGTGGAACTGGAGTTGGAGCACCTGGCCGAAGGCGAACCCGAAGCCGATGAACGAGCCGAACGTGCCCACGTAGAGCAGCGACATCACCCAGGTGTGCGGATCGCGGGCCGCCGCGCGCAGCGCGCCCGGCTCGTTACGCGCCCCCGGAACGTTGTCCAGCCAGCGGGCCGCGGCCAGCGCGGCCAGCACGATCAGCGGCAGGTAGACCGCCGGCACCAGCCGGGGGAACGCGGCGCCGGCCGTCGCCAGCACCGCCAGCCCGACCAGTTGCACGGCAGGTACGCCCAGGTTGCCGCCACCGGCGTTGAGCCCCAGCGCCCGGCCCTTGAGCCGCTCCGGGAAGAACAGGTTGATGTTCGCCATCGAGGAGGCGAAGTTGCCCCCGCCTACGCCGGACAGGCAGGCCAGCACCATCAACGTGGCGTACGACACCCCGGGCTCGATCAGCACCGCCATCGGCACCGCCGGCACGAGCAGCAGCAACGCGCTCACGATGGTCCAGTTCCGGCCGCCGAAGCGGGCCACCGCCAGCGTGTACGGCAGCCGCAGCACCGCCCCCAGCGCGGCCGGTACGGCGGTGAGCAGGAACTTCCCGGCCGGGTCGATGCCGTACTCGGGACCCAGGAACAACACGGTCACCGACCAGAGGCTCCACACGGAAAAGCCGACGTGCTCGGCGAAGATCGAGACGTACAGGTTGCGCCGGGCGACCCGGGCGCCCCCGGCGGCCCAGAACGCCGGGTCCTCCGGCCGCCATTCGGTGAGCCGTCCGGCGGTGCGGGCCGACGGCCGGGTCGGTGCGGAAACGAGCGTGCTCACGGCGACTCCTCCTCGTCGATGACGAGGGGACGCTCTCAGCCGGTGGTTTCCCCGGCGTACCCCGCGCGCGTCGGCTCGGCAACGGAGATCGCACGTCCGCCGGAGGGCGCCGGTGAGGCGGTCACAGCTCCTGGAGGATCCGCAGGGCCCGGCCGACCCGCTGCATGGTCTCGGTGTCGGCCACGTCCACGCACTCGGCGAACCACTTCTTCATCGGTGCGGAGATCCGGTCGGGCATCACCACGTACGGGCCCATCGGCACGGCCAGCGGCGAGTCGCGCAGCAGCGACTCCTCGACCACCTCGGCCACGATCACGATGGGTACCGCAGTGGCGTTGTAGACGTCGGAGCTGATCACCAGACCGAACCGTTCCCGGGCGCCGGAGATGCGCCAGACCTCGCCCCTACGCAGCACGCGGACGCCCGCCGAACAGGGCGTCGTCGACGAGCGCGGCCTCCTGGGCGTCGGCCAGGGCGGCGGCTTCCAGGTCCAGGCCGGCACGGCCGACCGCGTCGGCGTGCGCGGTGAAGACCTCGCGCAGCGCCTTCTCCCGGGCGGCCTGGTCCATCCAGGCGGAGAGGGAGAGCCCTTCCCGCTTGGCGAACCGGCGCGCCTCCTCGATCGTCTCGTCGGAGAACGACAGTGTCACCTTGGCGGTCATGCCGGGAAGACTACCCAGCGGTATGACCAGCAGTCATCCTCGTTCCCGCCGATCGCGGAAACGGACAGTGATCAGGGACGCCGGCCGCCGAAGACCGCGAAACGCCATTCCTTGAAGAAGCAGTCCACGTCCACCAGACCCGCCTCGGTCAGCCACCGGCACTGGTCTGCCACCGTGGCCGGCCGGTCGTGCCGCATCCGCTGCCGGGCACCGGCGATCTCCTCGGCGTCCGAGCCCAGCTCGGTGATCCGCGCCGTCCACACCTCGTCGTAGCGGCGGTCCAGCGCCGGCGTCGGCCCGGCCACCTGCTCGGCGTTGACGAACACGCCGCCCGGCGCCAGCGCGCCCGCGGCCCGCTTGTACAGCGCCCGTTTGCCCTCGTCGTCGAGGTGGTGGATGGCCAGCGCGGAGACCACCGCGTCGTACCGGCCGGCGGGCAGCGGGTCGGCCAGGTCGGCGTGCACAGTGCGGTGCGCCACGCCGCGTTCTGTCAGGTGTCCGGCGGCCACCGCGAGCATGCCGGGGGCGCCGTCCACGAGCGTCAGGCGGACGCCGGGCACGGCCGCGGTCAGCAGCAGGGACAGCAGGCCGGTGCCCGCGCCCAGGTCCAGCACCTCGGGGGTACGCCCGGCGGCGAGCGCGGCACGCAGCGGCGGCGCGGCCACCTCGACGGCGGTGCCGTAGAAGGCGTCGAAGCAGGGCACCAGTCGGCGTCGGGCCTGGTCGTAGCTGCCGGCCACCGCGTCGAACGCGTCCGCCACGCCCATCAGAGCCTCCCGTTATTTGAGACAACTTTCCCACATTGTAAACCCCGCCGGGGACGACGTCACCTACGTGCGGTGTGAAGCGCTCGTGACAGGACCGAAACAGAGCAGACCCGGACCGGAAACCGCCCGACGGCACGCTTTTCCGACATGACAGACGGTGCACGCACGGCGACGCGAACGGGTTCAGGCCCCGCGCAGGCCGCCACGCACTGCCCGTACTGCGCCCTGCAGTGCGGCATGGTGCTGCGCGCCACCGGCGACGGCGTCGAGGTCGGCGCCCGGGACTTCCCGACCAACCGGGGCGGGCTGTGCCAGAAGGGCTGGACCGCCGCCGACCTGCTCGACCACCCGGACCGGCTCACCACCCCGCTGCTGCGCGACCGGCCCGGCAGCGAGCTGCGCCCGGCGACCTGGGACGAGGCGCTCCACCGGATCGCCGCCGGGGTGCGGGACGTGCAGCAGCGCCACGGGCCGGACGCGGTAGCGGTCTTCGGCGGTGGCGGCCTCACCAACGAGAAGGCGTACGCGCTGGGCCGCTTCGCCCGGGTGACGCTGCGGACCCGGCACATCGACTACAACGGACGCTGGTGCATGTCCTCGGCCGCCGCGGCCGGCAACCGGGCGTTCGGGATCGACAGGGGGCTGCCGTTCCCGCTGGCGGACCTCGGCCACGCGGACACGCTGCTGCTGGTCGGCGCGAACCCGGCCGAGACCATGCCGCCGCTGATGCGGCACGTCACCGACCTGCGGGAACGCGGCGGCCGGCTGATCGTGGTCGACCCGCGCGCCACGGCCACCGCCCGCCAAGCCGACCTGCACCTGCAACCGCTGCCCGGCACCGACCTCGCGGTGGCGAACGCGCTGCTGCACATCGCGCTCACCGAGGGCTGGCTGGACCGGGCGTACGTGGCGGAGCGGACCACCGGCTTCGACGAGGTCCGGCGGACGGTGGCCGGCTACTGGCCGGCGGAGGTGGAGCGGCTCTCCGGCGTGCCGGTGGCCGACCTGCACGCGACCGCCCGCGCGCTGGCCACAGTGGACCGGGCGATCATTCTCACCGCGCGGGGCGCCGAGCAGCACGCCAAGGGCGTGGACACGGTCACCGCCCTCATCAACCTGGCGCTCGCTCTGGGCCTGCCCGGCCGCCCCGGCTCGGGTTACGGCTGCCTGACCGGGCAGGGCAACGGGCAGGGCGGCCGGGAACACGGGCAGAAGGCCGACCAGCTCCCCGGCTACCGGCGTATCGACGACCCGGCGGCCCGCGCGCACGTCGCCGGGGTGTGGGGCGTCGACCCGGACTCGCTGCCCGGGCCGGGGGTGCCCGCGTACCAGCTCCTGGACGCGCTGGGCACGCCGTCGGGCGCGCGGGCGCTGCTGGTGTTCGGCTCCAACCCGGTCGTGTCCGCGCCCCGCGCCGCGCGGGTCGAGTCCCGGCTGCGCGCCCTGGACCTGCTCGTGGTGGTGGACTTCGTCCGCTCCGAGACGGCCGAGCTGGCCGACGTGGTGCTGCCGGTCGCCCAGTGGGCCGAGGAGAACGGCACGATGACCAATCTGGAGGGCCGGGTGCTGCGCCGCCGGGCGCTTCGTGAGCCACCCGCCGGGGTCCGTACCGAGCTGGAGATCCTCGCCGCGCTCGCCGGGCGGCTGACCGACGGCGCGCCACTGCCGAGCGACCCGCGCGAGGTGTTCGCGGAGCTGGGCCGGGCCTCGGCCGGCGGGCCGGCCGACTACGCCGGGATCACCTGGGACCGGATCGACGCCGACACCGGCGTGTTCTGGCCCTGCCCGGACCGGGACGGCCCGGACACGCCCCGGCTGTTCGCCGACCGCTTCCCCACCCCGGACGGCCGGGCCCGGTTCCACGCCGTGACCCACCGGCCGGCCGCCGAGCCGGTGTGCGCCGACTACCCGCTGCACTTCACCACCGGCCGGGTGCTCGCGCAGTACCAGTCCGGCGCGCAGACCCGGCGGGTCGCCGCGTTGCGCCGGGCCGCGCCGGGCGGCTTCGTCGAGCTGCACCCGGACCTGGCGGCACGGCTCGGCGTGACCGAGGGAGCGCCGGTACGTGTGGTCTCCCGCCGGGGTGAGCTACGGGCGCCGGCCCGGCTCAGCACCGCGATCCGGCCGGACACCGTCTTCGCCCCGTTCCACTGGCCCGGCGCGCAACGCGCCAACTCGGTCACCAACGACGCGCTCGACCCGGTCTCCGGGATGCCCGAGTTCAAGATCTGCGCGGTCCGGGTGGAGCCGGCATGAACGAGCGCATCGTCGTCGTCGGCCACGGCATGGCCGGCGCCCGGCTCGCCGCCGAGCTGCACGCACGCGGCGGGGACCACTCGATCACCGTGCTCGGGGCGGAGCCGCACCGCGCGTACAACCGGATCATGCTCTCCACGCTGCTCGCCGGACGCATCGGTGAGCCGGACGTGGAGCTGGTCGAAGCGGTGGGGCCGGGCGTCGAGGTGCACACCGGCGCGGCGGTCACCGCCGTGGACCGCGCCGCCGGCGAGGTGGTCACCGACGACGGCGAGCGACACGGATACGACCACCTGGTGCTCGCCACCGGCAGCCGGGCCGTGGTGCCGCCGCTACCGGGCCTCGCGCCGATGCCCGAGCGGGTCGTCCCGTTCCGCACGCTCGGCGACTGCCGGCGGATCCTCGCCGCCGCCGAGGGCGCGCGCCGCGTCGTCGTGCTCGGCGGCGGGCTGCTGGGCCTGGAGGCGGCCCGCGGGCTGGCCGCGCGGGGTCTCGACGTGACAGTGGTCCACCCGGTCGGGCACCTGATGGAACGCCAGCTCGACCCGCCGGCCGGCGCGGTCCTCGCGGGCACGCTCGCCGGCCTGGGCGTCCGGTCCCGGCTCGGCGCGGCGGCCACCGCCGTGACCGCCGACGCCGACGGCGTCCGCCTGCACCTGGGCGACGCCGGGACGCTCGACGCCGACCTGCTGGTGCTCTGCTGCGGGGTACGCCCCGACACCGCGCTGGCCGCGGCGGCCGGACTCGCCGTCGAGCGGGGCGTGGTGGTGGACGACCGGATGCGGACCAGTGACCGGCGGATCTCGGCGATCGGCGACTGCGCGCAGCACGACGGCACGCTGACCGGGCTTGTCGCGCCGGCCTGGGCGCAGGCCCGGGTGGTGGCCGACGTGCTGACCGGCGCGGACCCGCTGGCCCGCTACCGGCCCCGCCCGGCGGTGACCCGGCTCAAGGCGGCCGGCATCGATCTGGCCGCGATGGGCGACGTGGCCGGGACCGGCGACCCGGGCGGGCCGGTCGAGGAGCTGACCTTCGCCGACCCGGCCCGGGGCACGTACGCCCGGCTGCGCATCCGGGACGAGCGGCTGACCGGCGCGATCCTGCTCGGCGACAACCCGGCGGTCGGCACTGTGGTGCAGCTGTTCGACAGGGGCGCGCCGGTGCCGGCGGACCGGCGTTCGCTGCTGCTCGGCCGCGCGTTCGGCGAGGCGCCGGCCGGGCCGGCCGCGTCCCCGGCGCTGATGCCGGACGCCGCGACCGTGTGCCGGTGCAACGACGTGAGCAAGGGCGCGCTGGTGGCGTGCTGGCGGGCGGGCGCCCGGACGGCGGCGGCGCTGTCCGCGTCGACCCGGGCCGGCACCGGCTGCGGCAGTTGCCGGGACGCGGTGGCCGGCGTCGCCGCCTGGCTCGCCGAGGCCGACCCGCAGGCGACCGACGCGGTACGCGAGACGGTGGAGGTGGCGTCATGAGTGAGCTGATTGTCGTCGGGAACGGCATGGTCGGGCAGCGCTTCGTCGAGGCGCTGCGGGCCCGGGACACCGGCGGGCGGTGGCGGGTCACGGTGCTGGCCGAGGAGCGGCGTCCGGCGTACGACCGGGTGCGGCTCTCGGCCGTCTTCGACGGGGTGGACGCCGACGAGCTGACTGTGCACACCCCCGACGCCGGAGTGGACCTGCGCCTGGGCGAACCGGCCACCGGCGTCGACCGGGCACGGCGCGTGGTGACCACGGCGGCCGGCGGGTACCCGTACGACGCGCTGGTGCTCGCCACCGGCTCGTACGCGTTCGTGCCGCCGGTCGACGGCACCGATCTGCCAGGCGTCTTCGTCTACCGGACGCTGGACGACCTGGCCGCGATCCGGGAGCACGCCCGGGGCCGCCGCACCGGCGTGGTGATCGGTGGCGGCCTGCTCGGGCTGGAGGCGGCGAACGCGCTGCGGCTGCTCGGGCTCACCACGAGCGTGGTCGAGTTCGCGCCCCGGCTGATGCCGGTGCAGGTGGACGAGGCGGGCGGGTCGATGCTGCGCCGCTACGTCGAGGAGCTGGGCGTCACGCCGTACCTCGGGGTGGCCACCACGGCGCTGCGTCCCGGGCCGGACGGCACCGTGGCCGCGCTCGACCTCGCAGACGGGCGCACTCTGGACGCGGAGCTGGTGGTGGTGGCCGCCGGGATCCGGCCGCGCGACGAGCTGGCCCGGGCGGCCGGGCTGCCGCTCGGCCCGCGCGGCGGCGTGCTGGTGGACGCCTCCTGCCGCACCGCCGACGAGCGGATCTGGGCGGTCGGTGAGTGCGCCGCGGTGGACGGGGTCTGCCACGGGCTGGTCGCGCCCGGGTACGCCACCGCCGAGGTGGTGGCGGACCGGCTGCTCGGCGGCGCGGCCACGTTCCCCGGCGCGGACACCGCGACGAAGCTGAAGCTGCTCGGTGTGGACGTGGCCTCGTTCGGCGACGCGCACGGCGTCACCCCGGGCTGCCTGGACGTGACGTTCACCGACCCGGCCACCCGCGCGTACGCGAAGCTGGTCCTCTCCGACGACGCGCGGACGCTGCTGGGCGGCGTGCTGGTCGGGGACGCGAGCGCGTACCCGGCGTTGCGGGCCAGTGTCGGCGGGCCGCTGCCCGCTCCCCCGCTGGCGTTGCTCGCGCCGGCCGGCGGCGCGGGCGCCGGCGCGGGGGCGCTGCCGGCCGCCGCCCAGGTCTGCTCCTGCAACGCGGTGACCCGGGCCGACCTGGACGCGGCGATCGCCGGCGGGGCGACCGACGTGCCGGCGTTGAAGGCGTGCACCCGCGCCGGTACGAGCTGCGGCTCCTGCGTGCCGATGCTCAAGCAGCTGCTGGACGCCGCCGGGGTGCGCCAGTCCACCGCGTTGTGCGAGCACTTCGACCTGAGCCGGCAGGAGCTGTTCGACCTGATCCGGGTGCGGGGCATCAGCACGTTCTCCCGGCTCGTCGCCGAGCACGGGCGCGGGAGCGGCTGCGACATCTGCAAGCCGGTGGTGGCCTCCATCCTGGCCTCGCTCGGGGCCGGTCACGTGCTCGACGGCGAGGCGGCGTCACTGCAGGACACGAACGACCACTTCCTGGCCAACCTGCAACGCGACGGCAGCTATTCGGTGGTGCCCCGGATCCCCGGCGGGGAGATCACCCCGGAGAAGCTGATCGCGATCGGCGAGGTGGCCCGCGACTTCCAGCTCTACACGAAGATCACCGGCGGGCAGCGGATCGACCTGTTCGGCGCGCGGGTCGACCAGTTGCCGCAGATCTGGCGCCGGCTCGTCGACGCGGGCTTCGAGTCGGGCCACGCATACGGCAAGGCGCTGCGTACCGTGAAGTCCTGCGTCGGCGACACCTGGTGCCGCTACGGCGTGCAGGACTCGGTCGGGCTCGCCGTCGCGCTGGAGCTGCGCTACCGGGGGCTGCGCGCGCCGCACAAGCTCAAGTCCGCCGTCTCCGGCTGCGCCCGCGAGTGCGCCGAGGCCCGCAGCAAGGACTTCGGCGTCATCGCCACCGAGGGCGGATGGAACCTGTACGTCGGCGGCAACGGCGGCTTCCGGCCCCGGCACGCCGACCTGTTCGCCACCGACCTGAGCACCGCCGAGCTGGTCACGCTGATCGACAGGTTCCTCATGTACTACATCCGCACCGCCGACCGGTTGCAGCGCACCGCCGCCTGGATCGAGGCGATGGACGGCGGCCTGGACCACCTCCGGTCGGTGCTCGTGGACGACTCGCTCGGCCTCTGCGCCGACCTGGACGCGGCGATGGCCCGGCACGTCACGAGCTACTCCGACGAGTGGCGTGACGTGCTGGAGGATCCGGACCGGCTGCGCCGCTTCACCTCGTTCGTCAACGCGCCCGGCGTGCCCGACCCGTCCATCTCGTTCACCCGGGAGCGGGGCCAGCCGGTGCCGGCGCGGGACGCCGGGCACCGCCGCCAACCCGTAGCGCTCGGACTGCCGGAGGTACGCCGATGAGCCCCGTCGTCACGCTGGACTGGACACCGGTCTGCCCGCTGGACCGGCTCGACCTCGACCGGGGCGTGGCCGCGCTCGTCGACGGCGTGCAGGTGGCGGTGTTCCGCACCGCGCACGGGCTGTACGCGGTGGACAACCTCGACCCGGTCGGCGGCGCGTACGTCATGTCCCGCGGTCTCGTGGGCAGCCGGGGCGGCGTGCCGACGCTCGCCTCGCCGCTGCACAAGCAGGTCTACGACCTCACCACCGGGCGGTGCCTGGACCTGCCCGGCGTGACGTTGACGCGGCACCGGGTGCGCTGCCGGGACGGCCAGGTCGAGGTGCGGTTACGGCAGGAGCAGTGATGCGCGACGAGCTGGCCGGCTTCACCATCGGGGTCACCGCGGACCGGCGGCGCGACGAACTGGCCGCGCTGCTCCAGCGGCGCGGCGCGCGGGTGGTGCTCGCCCCGGCGCTGCGGATCGTCCCGCTCGCCGACGACACCGACCTGCGTGAGGCCACCCGGGCCTGCCTGGAACATCCGCCGGACGTGCTGATGGCCAACACCGGCATCGGCATGCGGGGCTGGCTGGAGGCGGCCGAGGGCTGGGGGCTGGCCGAGCCGCTGCGCGCCACGCTCGCCCGCGCGTACGTGGTGTCCCGGGGCCCGAAGGCGACCGGGGCGATCCGCGCCGCCGGACTGCGCGAGCACTGGTCGCCGGGCTCGGAGAGCTGCGACGAGGTGGTGGAGCACCTGGTCGCGCGCGGCGTGGCCGGCCACGTGGTGGCGATGCAACTGCACGGTGAGCGGCAACCCGAGTGCACCGACGCGCTGGTGGCGGCCGGGGCCACGGTGATCGAGGTGCCGGTCTACCGGTGGGCGCCGCCGGCCGATCCGGCGCCGCTGCACCGGCTCATCGACCTGGTCGCCGGGCGGCTCGTCGACGCGGTCACGTTCACCTCGGCTCCGGCGGCCGAGGCCCTGCTGCGGGCGGCCGGGGACCGTACCGAGACGGTGCTGGAGGCGCTGCGCGGCGACGTGCTGGCCGGGTGCGTGGGCACCGTCACCGCCGAGCCGCTGGTCCGGCGTGGGGTGCCGGTGAGCGCGCCGAGCCGGGCCCGGTTGGGCGCGCTGGTCCGCACCATCGTCGAGGAGCTGCCCCGGCGCACGGTCTCGGTGAAGGCGGCCGGGCACGTGCTGACGCTGCGCGGCCACGCCGCGGTGGTGGACGGGGAACTGCGCCAGCTCGCGCCGGCCCCGATGGCCGTGCTGCGGGCGCTCGCCGCGTCACCCGGCAAGGTGCTCTCCCGCACCGCGCTGCTGCGTACGCTGCCGCGCGGCGCCGACGAGCACGCCGTGGAGATGGCCGTCGCCCGGCTGCGGGTCGGCCTGAAGGCGCCCCGCGTGGTGCAGACGGTCGTCAAGCGGGGGTACCGCCTGCGGGTCGACTGACCCGCAGGCGGTCAGCCCACCGAGGCCGGGTAGCCGTGCTCGGCCTGGAGGCGGAGCATCGCGTGCTCGACCACTGTCACCAGCACCTGCTTGACCGAGTCGCGCCGACGGGCGTCGCACAGGACCATCGGCACGTCCGGGGAGATGGCGAGCGCCTCCCGGATCTCCTCCATCTCGTAGTGCGGCGCGTCGTCGAAGCGGTTCAACGCCACGACGTACGGCAGCTTGCGGTTCTCGAAGTAGTCCAGCGGCGCGAACGCGTCGGTGATCCGCCGGGTGTCCACGAGCACCGCCGCGCCCACCGCGCCCCGGATGATCTCGTCCCACATGAACCAGAAACGGGTCTGGCCCGGGGTGCCGAACAGGTAGAGGATCAGGTCCTCGGCCATGGTGATACGGCCGAAGTCCATGGCGACCGTGGTGGTCTCCTTGCCCGGCACCTTCGACGGGTCGTCGATGCCCACGCCGGCCGCGGTCATCAGCGCCTCGGTGGTCAGCGGCTGGATCTCGGAGATCGCACCGACCAGCGTGGTCTTGCCCACGCCGAAGCCGCCCGCGACCACGATCTTCGCGGAGATGATCTCCCGGCCGCGGTTCACCCCGTCGGGGTCATAGTTCGCGAAGTCCACTTAGCACCCTTCCAAGCAGGTTCATCCGCGCCGCGAAACCCGTCGCGGGAGCGGCAGTGTGTAGCGTCAGCAGGCCCTCGGCCACCATGTCGGCGACCAGCACCCGGGTGACGCCCAGCGGCATCCGGGTGTAAGCGGCGATTTCCGCCAGCGACTGTGCCCGGCCTTCACAGACCGAGGAGATGCGGTACTTGTCGTGCCCGGCGAACCGCGCCTCGGCCGACTGCGTGGGCGTGCTGGACAGCACCGCCTCGAGCGCGATGTTCTGCAACGGCTCGGTGCGGCCCCGGGTGACCGCGTACGGTCGCACCAGCGCGCCACGCGGATCACGTCGCGGTTCCATCTCGCGATCACCTCCCCTCGTACGGAGCGCAGCGGCTCCGGCTCATGTCGGCGGGCCCGGTCAGGACCGGACGGCGTCCCTCGGCAGCGGGACCAGCGCCTGCCCGACCCGTTCCACGAGCAACGCCATCTCGTAGCCGACCTGGCCCACGTCGCAGCTGCGCGCCGCGAGCACGGCCATCGACGAGCCGTCGCTGATGGACATCAGGAACAGGTAGCCGCTGTCCATCTCGATCACGGTCTGCAGCACCCCGCCGGCGCTGAACATGCGCGCCGCGCCCTCGGTCAGGCTCACCACGCCGGAGGTGATCGCGGCAAGCTGGTCGGCCCGGTCCCCCGGCAGATCCCGGGAGGAGGCGAGCAGCAGCCCGTCCGCGGAGACCGCCACCACGTGGGCGATGCCCGCCACGCTGTCGGCGAAGTTGGTGAGAAGCCAACCCATGTCCTGCATGGCCGCCGGCCTGTTCATCGGTTCGTCTCCTTGGTCGAGGTGCTGTTCAGGTCGGCGCCGGCCGTACGGCCCCGCTGGACGCCACGGTGGTAGGCGGAGAGCAGCCCCCGGACCTCGTCCGGCGTGCGCCGGCTGCGGTCCCGGCCGCTCTTCGGCTCTATCCCACCAGGCACGAGCTGGGCCTGCGGCACCCGCTTGGGCAGGCCGGAACGGGTGGTGCCGCCGGTGGTGGGCTCCGCGGCCCGGCTGGCCCGCGTCCAGCCCTCGTCGGCCGCCGTACGCCAGGCGCTCGGGTCGATGGCGGGTGCGGGCTCGGCGGCGGGTGGCGGCGCCGGGGCGGCCGGTGGCGGTGCCGCGGCAGCCGTGGGCGGCGACGCGACGGCGGGCGACGACGGGGCGGCGTCCGCGGGTGACGCGGACGGCACGGCCGGTGCGTGGTACGCGGCCGGCGTGCTCAGCCCCGACGCCTGGGCGCCCGGGGTACGGGTGGGCAGGGGCGGGCGAGCCGACGCCGCGGGCGGCGGCACGGCCGGCTGGGCCGGCGCGGGCGGCTCGTCGAAGGTGGGCCGAGTGAAGATCGTGGTCTCGTCCTCTCCGTGCGAACGGAACCAGACCGCCTCCATCTCCCGGAATATCGGGGCCTCGGCCCGCTGCTCGGGACGGGCCACCACGGGCGTCGCCGGGGTGGTCTCCACCGCCGGCGCCGCGGCGAGCGGCTGGTAGGCCGGAGGTGCGACCGGCTGGGCGGCCTCGACGCCCGGCGACCGCTTGGGCAGCGGGTCCAGCGCCGGGTACGCCACCGTCGGCCCGCCGGCCGACCAGCCCGCCCCGGAAACCGGGGCCGGCGTTGCCGGAGGCGCCGGGACCGCCGGCAACGTGCCGGTCGCCCCGCCCAGCTGTACGGCGGGAGTGGTGTCCCGCGCCTCGGCGGGCGCCTGCCACCTGGCGGGCGGGGCGGTGGTCGCCCCGCGCCACCCGTCGGCGAGCGTCGCGGTGGCGGCGCCCCGGCCGGCGCCGGCAAGCGCGTCGGCGACGCCGACCTGGCTCAGCGGCGACTGCTCGACGGCCAGCGGCTGGCGCGGCCGGGTCAGCGGGGCCTGACCACGGTTGGCCGGCAGCACCACTGTCGAGTTCGGCAGCGTGACCTGGGCGACAGTGCCGCCCTCGACGTTGCGGCGCAGCTCGACCCGGATCCCGTACCGGGAGGCAAGCCGGCTCACCACGGCCAGACCCATCAGCCGGAACGCTGCCACGTCGACGGTCGGCGGCGCGGCCAGGCGCCGGTTGAGCGAGTCGAGCTGTTCGTCGCTGAGGCCGAGCCCCCGGTCCTCGATCTGGATCAGCACGTAGTCGCGGATCCGGCGGCCGTCGGCCACCACCGAGGTGTTCGGCGGCGAGAACCGGGTGGCGTTGTCGAGCAGCTCGGCGACCAGCCGGACGACGTCGTTGACGGCGTGGGCGGCCACCGAGATGTCGGTGTCGACCGTGCCGAACTCGATCCGGTTGTAGAGCTCCACCTCGGACTGCGCGGCGCGCAGCACGTCGACCAGGAGCGCGTCGTCGCGACGCGGCACCGCCGAGTCGGCGCCGGCGAGCACCAGCAGGTTCTCGTCGTTGCGGCGCATCCGGGTGGCCAGGTGGTCCAGCTCGAACAGCTGCGCGAGACGCTTCGGGTCCTCCTCGGACCGCTCGATCGCGTCCAGCTCGCCGATCATGCGGTCGACCAGGCTCTGCGAGCGGCGGGCCAGGTTGAGGAACATCGCCGAGACGCTCGTGCGCAGCGCGGCCTGCTCGGCCGCCACCCGCACCGCCTCCCGGTGGACCACGTTGAAGGCGACGGCCACCTGGCCGACCTCGTCGCGGTTGGTCAGCTTGATCGGGTCCCGGACCTGCTGGACGATCTCGTCCACGCCGCCGTCGCCGATGGCGTTGACGTTCTGCAGCCGGCTCACCGCGTCCGGCAGGTCGTGGTTCGCCACCGCGAGCGCGCCCTCACGCAGCCGGCGCAGCGAGTCGTTCAGCGACCGGGCGAGCACCACGGCGAGCGTCACCGCGACGGCCAGCGTGATCAGCACCAGCAGGCCCTCCACGACCGCCTGCTGGATCACGTCGGCGCGTACCTCGTCGGCGTCGGCGAGCAGGTCGTCCAGGAGCTGGATCTCCGCCCACCGCATCAGCTCGTCGACCGCGCCGATGGCGTCGGACGCCTCCTGGCGGGTGACGAGCGCGGGACGCCCGACCGAGCGGGACAGGTCGGCGGCGACCCGGTCGGCGAGCTGGACCGCGTCACCGGACACGGTGCGGTCCACCAGGGCCCGCTGGGCCGGCGTCGCGGACCGGGAGAACGTGAGCAGCGCCTCCTGCTGACCGGTCAGGGTGGCCACGAAGGAGGAGAACTGCTCCTCGTCGATCCGGCCGGCGCCGAGCGCGGTGAAGGCGACCGCCTGCTCCTCGGCCACCTCGGCCTTGGCGTGGGCGAACGCGGCCACCGCGCGGCGGGCATCGGCCAGGCTCTCCGCGCCCGGCTGCTGGGCCAGCGCGTCGCTGTACGCGACCAGGTCGTCCAGGACGATGCCGTAGCGCAGGCTGGCCTCGGCCACCGGCATCTGCGACCGGTCCAGCACCTCCTGGCGCGTGCCGTTCAGCGTGGACAGGTGGGCGTCGATGACCTTGAGCTGGCTGCTCACAGCGCCCGGCACGTCGCCGAGGCGGCGCCGCTCCTCCTGGTACGCCGCGATCCGCTCGTCGGTCTGGCGCACCCGCAGGTTGTACGCGTCCGGCTTCTCGTCCGGCTTGGCCAGGAAGACCGCCGCGGCCATCCGCTCCTTGTGGAGGTCCTGGGTGAGCGCCGAGATGTCGACCGACACGGCCGTCAGCGACCGGACCCGGTCCGCCTCGTACGCGCCCTGCCCCACCGAGACGAGTCGGATAGTTGCCAGTGCGATGACAGCCGCGACCGGAACGACCAGGATGAGGGCGAGTTTCGAGCGGATCCGCGCGTCGCGCAGCCTCGGCAGGCGCCGTCGCCGGTTCCGCTGTTCGGCGTTGGGGCTCCCGGGCAGGGTCGTAGGTCCGGTGCTCACGACATCGCCTCCGTCGTTTCTTCCACGCGCGACCCACTGACCCGTGCCTGGTGCAGCGGCCAGCGCCACGCGCGGCACGGCCGCGATTTCATCAGACGAGATCGTGTTTGGGAAGCCGCAGGGAGGCAGGAAACGGTCGGGGTCGGCGCAACCCGTGATCCGATCACCTAATACCTTCTTTTCTCCAACCCCCTGATCAGGGGATGTCACTCCAGAGTGGTCACACGCTTCTGTGCAGTAATTGTCAGTTAATGTTCCGTGTCCCCAGCATGTGGGATGGCTGTCCCGAAACAGCACTCGAGATCCCGGCTTGACCACAGGCCCCGGCATTGGCAAGGTTTTGCAGGCTTCGCGCACACCGTACGGCACACCAATCCCGTTCCTCCACTGAGGACGGACTAGCGGCGGTGATCGGGCGTCGGCCCGCGCCGCACCTGGAGGACTGAGTTGAGCCCCATCCGCTCCGCGAGCATCGCGGCGCTCGCATCGGCCGTGCTGGCCACCACGCTCACCGGCTGCGGGATCGGCGGGGAACCGCAGGACACCAGCCCCATCGTCATCGCCGCCGACCTGGAACTCTCCGGCGCGTCCGCGCCGGTTGGCAAGGTGTACCAGCGGGCGCTGGAACTGAAGGTCGAGCAGTTGAACTCGTCCGGCGCGCTGGGCGGCCGGAAGATCGATCTGCGGGTCAAGGACAACCGCTCCGACGCTGCGGAGTCCTTGCGGAACATCAATGATTTCAGCGGCGACTCACGGGTGAGCGCCGTCATCATGGGCGGCTGCAACGAATGCGCGGTGGGCGCGGCCCGCACCATCGGCGAGAAGCGCATTCCGACGATCGCACTGGCCTCCTCGAGCGCGGTCACCGAACCGGTGGGCGAACGGCGATATGTCTTCAGGCTCGCCCCGAACGCCGCCGACAGCGCCGCCGCGCTCGCCACCGAACTGGACCGGCGCGACATCCGCAAGGTCGCGCTGCTGCACAGCGCCGACGGTTACGGCCAGGAAGGGCTCACCGCGCTGCGCCGGGAACTGGAAAAGACCACGGTGCGGCTGGTCGGCAACGAATCGGTGCGGCTCACCGACACCGAGGTCGGCACGCAGGTCAACGAATTGATCGCCGCCAAGCCGCAGGCCCTGATCCTCTGGACCACGCCGGAGCAGGCGACGCTGGCCGCGACCACGGCCCGGCAGAGCAAGTTCCGCGGCTCGCTGTTCTTCGACGCCGCGGCCGCCGGCGACCTCTTCCTGGGCCCGTCGGCCCGCTCCACCGAAGAGGCCACGCTGATCTTCACGCAGACCATGGTGATCGACGACGTGATCGCCACCACACCGGCCAAGGCGGCGCGCCGGCAGTGGTTCCAGGAGTACACCGCCCGCTTCGGCGGCTACAACGGCTTCTCCTCGTTCGCGGCCGACGCGGTCCAGCTGATCGTCGACGCCGAGCAGCGCGCCGGTGGCGAACCGGGCACTGTCGACCGGGACGCGCTGCGCGACGTGCTGGAGACCTCGCAGCTGGACGGGCTGTCCGGGCCGATCCGGATGACGCCGGACAACCACTCCGGGTTGATGCCGCAGGCGTTGACGACGCTCGTGGCGCGTGGTGGTCGCTGGCGGCTCGCCGGTTAGTCACTGTTGGGGCGTGGCCCCACCGCAACCGGCTCCGGGCGGTCAGGCTTGATCCCTGCGCCGGTTGCGGTGGGGCCACGCCTGTCGTGGTCGGCCGCCATCCGTGGGTTGAGGTCTACTTCTGGGTTCTCGGCCGACGTCGGGTTACCTGGTTGTGGTCAGCGGGCTGAGGTGGTGGCCTTCACCCAGGGCAGGGCCAGGCGCTCGACGAGGCTGAGGGCGGCGTAGAGCGCGATGCTCATCAGGGCCACCAGCACGATCGCCGCCCAGGCGGTGGCGGTGTCGCCGACGCCGTTGTACTGCAGGATCTGGTAGCCCAGACCGGGACGGTCCGAGTAGAACTCGCCGATCACCGCGCCGATCGCGGCCAGCGGCATGGCCACCTTGAGCCCGACGAAGATCTGCGGCAGCGCGGACGGGAAGCGCACCTTGCGGAACGACTGCCACCACGAGGCGTTCAGCGACCGGCTCAGCTCCGCCAGGTCCGCCGGCGTGGTGGTCAGGCCGGTGGCGGTGGAGAGCACGATCGGGAAGAAGCAGAGCAGGAACACCATGGTCAGAATGGGTTTCTGACCCCAGCCGACGGCCACCACCAGCAGCGGCCCGAACGCGATCTTCGGGACCGCGTTCACGGCCACCAGCAACGGCGCGAACATCCGCTCGACCCGGCGGGACGCGGCCAGCGCCATCCCGATCAGCACCCCGGCGGCCGACGAGAGCAGGAAGCCGAGCACTGTCATCCAGGTGGTGATGCCCAACGCGGGCAGCAGCACGTCGGTGGCGTTCGCGAGGGACTCCCCCACCGCCTGCGGCGGCGGCAGCGCGGCCGGGTGCACCAGGTTCAGCCCCGAGGTGACCAGCCACCAGCCGGCCACCGCGATCACCAGGCCGAGCGCCGGCAGCCCGACCGCGGCCGGACGTACGGCGAACCCGCGCCGGACCGCCGGGCGCGGCTGTGGCACCTCCGGCCGGGCCTCGGTCAACTGTGTCAACGTGTCCTCCTCTCTGCGCCGGTCGATGCGACCGGCACGGGAAGGGGGTGCGCCCCGCCGGGTGTCCGGCGGGGCGCACCCCCGTTGGCCCGAGCGGACCGGTCAGGCCTTCGGCGCGAGGTCGAAGTCGATGATCTGGTCCGGGGTGAGGTCCTGCTTGAGCGCGCCCGCGCCCTTCAGCAGGGCGATGCTCTTGGCCACCCGGCCGCTGTCCAGCGTGCCGATCGCGGTGCCGGAGTTGCTCGACCGGACGTACGCGGCCATCAGCTGAAGCTCGGCGGAGGCCGCGGCCGGGACGGCGGCCGGCACGTTCTTCTTCAGGATCTCGGCGGCCTCGTCCGGGTTCGCCAGCGAGTACTCCAGGCCCTTGAGCAGCGCGGCGGTGAACTTCTTCACCATCTCCGGCTTCTCCTTGGCGAGCTTCGTGGAAGTGATCAGCGCGTTGCCGTAGAGGTCCTGCATCACGTTGCTGTACGGCAGGATGACCGGCTTCTTCTTGGTCACCGTCTCCACCGTCGGCTGGCCGACGACGAACTGGCCGATGCCGTCCACCGAGCCGGAGCCGAGCATCGGCATCAGGCTCTGCGCCTCACCGTTGACCCAGGTCACCTTGCTGCCGTCGATGCCGGCGAGCCGCGCGTACGTGGGGAAGAGGTTGCGCACGACGGAGGAGGGGGTGTCCGCGAGCTTCTTGCCCTCGAGGTCCTTCGGGGTGGCGATGTTCTTGCCCTCGACCGTGACGATCGCGGCCATGGTGCGCTGCTGGATCGCGGCCACCGCCACGAAGTCCTTCGCCAGGCCGTTGCCGAGCTGGAGGATGCCACCGGTCAGGTCGATCGGGCCGAACTGGGCCTGCCCGCCGGTGATGGTCTGGATGACGGAGCCGG
Source organism: Micromonospora sp. HB375 (assembly GCF_017872985.1). Lineage (NCBI taxonomy): Bacteria > Bacillati > Actinomycetota > Actinomycetes > Micromonosporales > Micromonosporaceae > Micromonospora > Micromonospora sp. HB375. The sequence goes on from NZ_JAGGJO010000001.1 coordinate 6,199,189, forward strand.
TGCCCTGGCCGGGCTTGATGTCGACGTCGAAACCGGCCTCCTTGAAGAAGCCCTTGTCCTTCGCCACCCAGGCGTAGGAGTCACGGCCGAAGTTGCCGAACGAGGTGAGGTACGTCACCTTTTCCAGCGCGCCGCCGTTTCCGCCGCCGCTCTCGGACTTGTCCGAGTCGCTGCTGCAGCCGCCCACGAGGGCGAGGGCGGTAGCCAGAGCCGCGGCGGCGACCGTACGGGTCAGCCTTCTCATCAGTGCACCATGTCCTTTCCGACCAGGACTTTCTCGCCGGTCGGGTCGTGGGTCCGACGGGGCCGGCAGGAGGGTTGGGCCGACTGGACCGTCGTGAGGGGACTCTTCGCGCGCAACAGCGTACGAGAAGGCGGATGGCGTGCCCCCTCCGTCCCGGTTGCGGAACGGAAACGAAGTTGCGTGACGGAAAGCGGACTGACGTCCACCCCGGACAGTGCTATAAGCACCGTCCGCTACGCTAGCCCGGCTCGCATTCGGACGACGTGGAAGGGAGCCGGCGGAAGATGATCCGACTGTCCGGGGTGTCCCGCACCTTCGACGGCCGATCCGGGCAGGTGGAGGCGCTGCGCGGCATCGACCTCGACGTCGCCGAAGGCGAGTTCGTCGCCGTACTCGGCCGGTCCGGCTGTGGCAAGTCCACGCTCCTGCGCATGATCGCCGGCCTGCTCCCGGTCAGCGGCGGCGAGATCACCGTGGCCGGTACGCCGATCACGAAGCCCCGCCGCGACGTGGCCATGCTGTTCCAGCGGCCGGCCCTGCTGCCCTGGCGCACGGTGCTGGACAACGTGCTGCTGCCGGTGGAGATCTTCGGCTGGCGCCGGGCCGAGCACCGCGACCGCGCCCGCCAGCTGCTGGAGATGGCCGGGCTGGGCGGCTTCGAGAAGCGGCTCCCGCACGAGCTGTCCGGTGGCATGCAGCAGCGCGTCTCGCTCTGCCGGTCGCTCATCGGCTCACCCCGGGTGATGCTCATGGACGAGCCGTTCTCCGCGCTCGACGCGCTCACCCGCGAGGAACTTTCCGGCGAACTCCAGCGGGTGCACATGGAGACGAAGGCCACGATCGTCTTCGTCACCCACTCGATCGACGAGGCGGTGCTGCTCGCCGACCGGGTCGTCGTGCTCAGCCCGCGCCCCGGCCGGATCCGCGAGGTGGTCGAGGTGAACGTCCCCCGGCCCCGCACGCTCGGCCGGCACGAACACCTGGCCGACGTCGCGCGGATCAGCGCCGAGCTGCACGAACTGCTGATGGAGCGGGACGCCCCCGGCGTACCCGTGGGAGGACGGTGACCATGCGGGTCTCGGTCTTCACCGAACCCCACCGCGGAGCGGACTACGACGACCAGCTCCGGTTCGCCCGGCTGGTCGAGGAGACCGGCTTCGAGGGCTTCTTCCGGGCCGACCACTACCGGGCGATGGGGGACGAGCCGGCGCTGCCCGGCCCCACCGACGCCTGGCTGACGCTCGCCGCGCTGGCCCGGGAGACCTCCCGGATCCGGCTCGGCACGCTCGTCACGTCCGCCACGTTCCGGCTCCCCGGGCCGCTCGCCGTCATGGTCGCCCAGGTCGACCGGATGAGCGGCGGCCGGGTCGAGCTGGGCATCGGCGCCGGCTGGTACGAGCGCGAGCACACCGCGTTCGGCATCCCGTTCCCGCCGGTCAGCGAACGCTTCGACCGGCTCGCCGAGCAGCTGGAGATCGTCACCGGGCTGTGGCGCACCCCGGCCGACGAGACGTACAGCTTCACCGGCGAGCACTACCGCCTGGTCGACGCGCCGACGCTGCCCAAACCGGTGCAGCAGCCCGGCCCGCCGGTGATCGTCGGCGGCCGTGGACCGAAGCGCACCCCCGAGCTGGCCGCCCGCTACGCCGACGAGTTCAACATGCCGTTCAAGAGCGTGGCCGAGACCGCCACCGCGTACGACCGGGTCCGGGAGGCGTGCGACCGCACCGGCCGGGACGCCTCCGGCCGGGCCCCGCTGACGCTCTCCGCCGGCATCGTCGTGGCGATCGGGCGCACCGACGCCGAGGCGCAGCGCCGGGCCGCCCCGCTGCACGTCACGAGCGCGCTGCCGCCGGAGGACCCGGTGGTCGGCTCCCCCGCCCAGCTCGTGGACCGGATCGGCGAGTTCGCCGCGATCGGGGCCACCCGGGTGCACCTGCGCCTGATCGACTTCGACGACCTCGACCACGTGGAGCTCATCGCCGCCGAGGTGCTCCCCCGACTGGACGGACCACGATGACCGAACTCTCCGCCGACCTCGAACTCGGCCCGGTGGGCCAGGAGATCGTGTACGAGAACGACCGGGTACGGGTCTGGCACATCCGGCTGGAGCCGGGTGAGCGGCAGCCGCTGCACCGCCACGACCACCCGTACCTGGTGGTGGCGGTCCAGGGCGCGAAGAACGTGGTGCAGACGATCGACGGCACCACCATCGACGCCGACGAGCCGACCGGCGGCGTCGTCTACCGGGATCCGGGCGCGGTGCACATGCTGACCAACGTCGGCGACACCACCTACCTCGCCCGCCTGGTCGAGCTGAAGTAGCCACGCCGGCAGGTTCGCCGCGCCGCGCGGCGGCAAGGTGGCGATCGGGGGCACCGGGCCGTAACGTGCCGGACATGGCCTTTCGGACGTGGGGCAGGCTGCTGCTCACGGCGCTCGGAGTGAGCGTACTGGCCGGGGCCGGCCAGTTGGGCATCGCGTACGGCTTCGGAGTCGTCCGCCTCGACGGCGCGTTCGTCGACGCCTCGGTGAACAGGTGGCCCGCCCAGCTCGTCTGGGTGGGCTGGTTCGCCGTGGTCGCCACGGTCGCCGGAGCCGTCCTCACCGAGCGCTTCGCCCGCCGCGACGACCTCCCCGGCGGCACCACCGAACTGCTCTCCATCGCGGGCGTCAGCGCGCTGGGCGCGACGGTGGTCGCCCCGCTGTGCATGCAACCGGCCCGCGCGGCCGAGCTGGCCGGATCCGTCGACCCGGTCTGGGCCGCCGGTGTCTGCGCCGCGCTCGGCGCGGTGGTCGGCGCGGGCGCGGCGATCGCCGTACTGCTGAAGCCGCCGTTCGGCTGGGGTGTGGCGATCACCGCCGGGATCGTCTGGCTGCTGGCGCTGCTGTCCGTCGCGCCCACCATCGTCTCGGACCGCCCGCTGGCATCCGTCCGGCTCGGCGTCCTCGAACCGTCCTGGCTGGACCCGGCGGCCGCGCAGCGCCTGTCCATGCTGCTGCTGCCCACGCTGGCCCTGCTCGCCGGTGGCGCGGTCGGCGTGCTGGCACGCCGCGCCGGATGGCCGCCGCTGGTCGGTGGCGCGGCCGGCGCGGCCGGTCCGGTGCTCGTCGCGTTCGCCTATCTGACTGCCGGCCCGGGCGCGGCGACCGACAGGTACCAGATCGCGCCCTACTACGGCGCGCTGATCGCTGTCGTCGCCGGTGCGCTCGGCTCGACCGCCACCACGATGCTGCCCCGGCCGGTCACCGCCGACGGCGATCCCGACGCGGTCGAGGCCACCGAACTCCTCGCGCCGCTGCCGCACTCGGCCGCTCCGGGCGTCCCGGCCGCCCCGCCCGCGCCGCCGGTGACGAGCGGCGCCGCCGCGCCCGCGCACTGGAACTGGCCGGAGCCCGGCGGCTCGGCCACGGCGACGGCTCCGGCCGGTACCGATCTTCCCGCCGCCGGCCGGCCGGCCCTCGCGGATCTGCCCGCCGCCGATCTGCCGACCGCTGCGGAACGGCCGGCGGGTGAGCGCCCGGCCGTCGCCGACACGAGCCACGGCCAGCCCATGCCGGGTCTGCTGCCCCCGGGGCGCCGGACCTCGGCCATCGACGTCCTCGCCGCGGGCCGCCCCGACACGGTCGCGGGTCCGGGCACGGGCACGGGCACGGGTCCGGGCACGGGCACGGGCCACGCGGACAGCACCGGCGAGGCGGCCACCACGGACCGTCCGGCCGCTCCCGACCCGGCCGCCGGTTCCGAAGCCGCCGATCGAGCGTCCGGGCAGGCCACCGGCATTCCGGCCGACAGCGAGACCGCCACCGGCACCGGCACCGACGATGCCGCACCGGCGCCGGAAGCGGCGACGACCACGCCACGGGTGACCCGGCCGCGCCGCACCCGCGCGGGCCGGTCCAGCGGGACTACCGACGGGCCGGTGTCATCCGCCGACGGCACAGCACCCCGCCCCGGAGACGTCACCACTCCCAGCGCCGGCGCGGGCACCACCGCGAAGGACGCATCACCGGCCACCGCCGACAGCCACGTTCCCGGCCCGCGTACGGACAGCGGCGCCCTCGCCGGGCCGGTCACGGCCGACGCGGGCAGTGACACCCCCGCCGCGCCACCGGCCGAAGCCCCCGGAGACACCGGCGCGGCCGGCCGCGCCGCACGCCCCCGGCGTACCCGCACTCCGAAGGCGCCGCGCGCCACCGGTCCGGCCTCCCCCGGCCCGGCTGAGACCGCGCCGACGACACCGGGCGGCCGAACCGAAGCTGCGCCGAGCGGGGGAGCCGACGCCGAGCCGACCCCCCAGGCCACGAACCCGGACCGGGACGACACGAGCACCGACTCGAACGTGGTGGCGCCGACCGGGCGTACCGGACGCGACTTCTTCTTCGACGACCCGGCGCCCGCCCCGTCGACCCGGCCGCGGTTCGCGATGTTCGAGGACGTGACCGGGCAGCCCGGCGAGGTGCGCCCGGCCTGGCCGATCACCCCGGCGGGCCGGCCGCACCGCGCGACCGCCGAACCGGACACGCCGGCCCGGGACGCCGCGGACGCGGTCGCCCCGGGCGAGCCGGCGCCGCGTCCCCGGCACCGTGGTCTGCCCGAGCCGGGTGCGAGCACCGGTTGGGACGCGCTCGCCACGAACGCCCGCCCGGCGGGGCCGCTCGCCCGGCCGGAGGCGGGGATGCCGCTCGCCCGGCCCGAGGCGGCGACTGCCGTACCGGGCGAGGCGGGTGCCGCGCCGTCGGAGGCCACGGAGACGGAGGCGGACTCCCGGCGCGGGCGGCACTCCGGACCGGACGACGCCGACGCGCCCGCCGGGAAGTCGAAGGCCCGGCGCGGCCTGTTCCGGCGCAACCGGGCCAAGGATGAGCCGGAGCCGGCCGAGCGTACGGCCGAGCCGACCACCGCGGCCGACGACGAGTACGTGGACTGGGTCGCCGGTCTCGCCTCGGACGACAACGCCGACGACGCCCGCTCGCTGCGTACCGGGCGGCACCACCGCGACTGAACGAGCACCGGGGCGGGCCGGGACACCAGGCCCGCCCCGGCTCCGGTCACGCCAGTGGCAGATAGACCCGTGACCCGCCGGCGACGAACTCCTCCGACTTGTCGCGCATGCCCCGCGCGGCGTACTCCTTCAACTCCTGCGTGATCTTCATGGAGCAGAACTTCGGGCCGCACATCGAGCAGAAGTGCGCGGTCTTGGCGGGCTCGGCGGGCAGCGTCGCGTCGTGGTACGCCCGTGCGGTCTCCGGGTCGAGCGCCAGGTTGAACTGGTCTTCCCAGCGGAACTCGAACCGGGCCTTGGAGAGCGCGTCGTCCCACGCCTGCGCGCCGGGGTGCCCCTTGGCCAGGTCGGCCGCGTGCGCGGCGATCTTGTACGCGATCACGCCCGCCTTCACGTCGTCGCGGTCGGGCAGCCCGAGGTGCTCCTTCGGGGTGACGTAGCAGAGCATGGCGGTGCCGAACATGCCGATCATCGCCGCGCCGATCGCCGAGGTGATGTGGTCGTACGCGGGCGCGATGTCGGTGGTCAGCGGCCCGAGCGTGTAGAACGGCGCCTCGTGGCACCACTCCTGCTGGAGGTCCACGTTCTCCTTGATCTTGTGCATCGGCACGTGCCCGGGGCCCTCGATCATCACCTGGACGTCGTGCTCCCAGGCGATCTTCGTCAGTTCGCCGAGCGTGCGCAGCTCGGCGAACTGCGCCTCGTCGTTGGCGTCCGCGATGGAACCGGGGCGCAGCCCGTCACCGAGGGAGAACGTCACGTCGTACTTCGCGAGCAGCGAACACAGCTCCCGGAAGTTGGTGTAGAGGAAGTTCTCCTCGTGGTGCGCCAGGCACCAGGCGGCCATGATCGAGCCGCCCCGGGAGACGATGCCGGTCACCCGGTTCACGGCCAGCGGCACGTACGGCAGCAGCACCCCGGCGTGCACGGTCATGTAGTCGACGCCCTGCTCCGCCTGCTCGATGACGGTCTCGCGGAACACCTCCCAGCTCAGCTTCACCGGGTCACCGCCGACCTTCTCCAGCGCCTGGTAGACCGGCACCGTGCCGATCGGCACCGGCGCGTTCCGCACGATCGCCTCGCGCGTCTCGTGAATACGCTTGCCGGTGGACAGGTCCATCACGGTGTCCGCGCCCCACCGCGTGGCCCAGGTCAGCTTCTCCACCTCCTCGGCCACCGACGAGGTGACAGCCGAGGTGCCGATGTTCGCGTTGACCTTCACCAGGAACGCCTTGCCGATGATCGCCGGCTCGCACTCCGGGTGGTTCACGTTCAGCGGCAGCACGGCCCGACCGGCCGCGATCTCGTCCCGCACGAACTCCGGCGACACCGACTCCCGGATCGCCACGAACTCCATCTCCGGCGTGACGATCCCGGCCCGCGCGTACGCGAGCTGAGTCGGACGGGTTCCGGCCAGCGGCGTACCGGCGCCGCGTACCGGGGCGACGTCGCCGCGCTCGGCGATCCACGGCCCGCGCAGCGCGGGCAGCCCCACCTCCGGGTCGGAGCCGGGACCGGAGGTGTCGTAGAGCCGTACCGGTGGGTTGTCCCCGGTCAGCGGCACCTCGGCGAACGGCACCCGGATGTCCGGGCGTGACCCTTCCACGTACACCTTGCGACGTGCCTGCATGACAGCCTCCCTGTCGCTCATGCGGACCAGCCGAAGTGGTCCAGCGGGCCGCGTCCCGCGCCCAGCTCCCAGGTCCGCGCGCCGGTCAGCGCGCGGGTGACGTACTCCTTGGCGGCCGCCACCGCGACCGGCACCGCGTCACCCGCGGCGAGCCGGACCGCGACGGCGGCCGAGAACGAACAGCCGGTGCCGTGGTTGTGCCGGGTGTCCACCCGGGGCGCGCGCAGCAGCCGAGTGGTTCCGCCGCCCGACAGCACGTCCACCGACTCGCCGTCGGCGTCCACGTCACCGCCGGTCACCACCACGAACGCCGGTCCGCGCGCCGCCAGCGCCTCGGCCGCCGCCACCATTTCCTCGACCGTGCCCACCGGGCCTCCGGTGAGGGCCGCGGCCTCCGCGCAGTTCGGCGTCGCCACTTCCGCGTACGGCAGGAGCCGCTCGACCGCCTCCACCACGCCGAGCCGGTGCCCACTGGTGGCGACCAGCACCGGGTCGACGACCAGGTGCGGCAGCCGCCCGGCCCGGGCCGCCTCGGCCACCGCGTCGGCGACCGCCGGGGTGCCGAGCATCCCTGTCTTCACAGCGCGCACGTCGAAGTCGCCGAGCACGCTGTCCATCTGGTCGCGCACCGTCTGCGGGGGCAGCGGCAGGACGGCGTCCACGCCCCTGGTGCTCTGCGCGGTGACAGCGGTGAGCACGCTCGTGCCGTACGCGCCGAGCGCGGCGAACGTCTTGAGGTCGGCCTGGATGCCGGCGCCTGCTCCGGAGTCGGATCCGGCGATGCTGAGAACTGTTTTCGGCGTCACTGGTCTTCTCCGGTGGTTTGACGGCTGCGGCCGACAGTGGTTGCGGTTCGGGGCTGCGGCCGACCGTGCCCACTCCGGGCGGTCAGGCTTGATCCCTCCGTGGGCACGGTCGGCCGCAGCCCTGTCGCGTGGGGGCCTCCGCTTGGGCCTGCCGGGTGGGTGCGTGCCAGACGGGTTGCTGCCTCCTGGAAGGCTCTGCCCAGCGTGGTGGCGGTTTCTCTCGGGTCGTCCGCGCGCATGATCGCGCCCAGCACGGCTACTCCGGCGGCGCCCGCCTCGACGCATGCGTGGACCTGGTCCGGGTTCTCGATGCCGCCCAGCGCGAGGACGGGCACGGGGCTGACCGCGATCAGCTCGCTCAATCCGCCCGGTCCCAACACAGGGCCGTAGCCGGGTTTTGTCTTTGTCTCGTAGAGCGGGGACAGGGTGGCGTAGTGCTCGGTGGTGAGGCGGGCCAGCTCGGCGGTGTCGTGGCAGGAGCGGCCGACCAGGCCGACGGCGGGCGGCGGGTACGGGCCGGCAGCCGGTAGGTGCACCGCGTCCCCGTCGAGCGGGTCGGGTCCGGCGACGACGAGCGTGCCGCCCGCGTCGGCGAGGATCGCGCGCAGGTCGACGGCGAGCGCGAGGCGTTCGGCGCGCGGCAGGTCCTTTTCCCGCAGCACCACCCACCGCACTCCCCCACCCACGGCAGCCGCCACCACGTCGACGAGCGCCCCCCGGGCCACCCGCCGATCGGTCAGCAGCACGACCCCGCTCGGCCCGCCCTGGATCTTGGTACGCGGCCGCCCCTCGGGGGGCGCCTCCGTACCAAGATCCGCTACGCGTGAGGCGGTCACAGGTCGGGCCGTCCCTCGTCGGGGGTGGACGGCAGGGCGTGGAAGCGGCGGGTGATGCGGCCGGCGCCGTACGCCAGGCGGCCGGCCTCGACCGCCTGGCGCATCGCCGTGGCCATCGCGACCGGGTCGGCGGCCCGGGTCACGGCGCTGGCGAGCAGCACCGCGTCGCAGCCCAGCTCCATGGCGAGGGCGGCGTCGGAGGCGGTGCCGATGCCCGCGTCGAGCACCACCGGCACGTCGACCGCCTGTCGGATCAGCCGGATGTGGTGCGGGTTGCCGATGCCCAGCCCGGAGCCGATCGGCGACCCGGCCGGCATCACCGCCGCGCAGCCCACGTCGGCCAGCCGCCGCGCGAGCACCGGATCGTCCGACGTGTACGGCAGCACGGTGAACCCGTCCGCGACCAGCTCCTCGGCGGCGCGCAGCAGCTCCACCCCGTCGGGCAGGAGCGTGCGCTCGTCGCCGATCACCTCAAGCTTCACCCAGTCGGTGTCGAACGCCTCCCGGGCCAGGTGCGCCGTCTTCACCGCCTCCACAGCGGTACGGCAGCCGGCCGTGTTCGGCAGCAGCCGTACGCCGCACCGCTCCACCAGGTCGAGCAGGCCACCCGACCCGCCGGGTGTGGTGTCCACCCGGCGCAGCGCCAACGTCACCAGCTCGGTGCCGGAGGCACGGATCGCCGCCTCCAGCACGTGCAGGTTCGCCGCGCCACCGGTGCCCAGGATGAGCCGGGAGCCGAACCCGACCCCGCCGATCTCAAGCGTGGACATCCTGCTCACCCGCCCTGGGTGGCGCTGAGCACCTCGACCCGGTCGCCGTCGCGCAGGACGCTCGCCGACCAGCCGCCGCGCGGCACCACCTCGCCGTTCACCGCCACGGCGAGCCCGCGCTCCCGGTCGGTGACGGTGCGGACCACCTCGGCGACGGTGACGCCCTCGGGCAGCGTCCGGCCGGTGCCGTTGACGATCAGTTCCACGTGCGCTCCTTCCCGAAGCGGTCCGGGGTGAAGGGGGCGAGCGCGGGATCCGGCTCGCCGGTGACGATCAGCTCGGTGACCAGGTCGGCGGTGACCGGGGTGAGCACGATGCCGTGCCGGTGATGTCCGGTCGCGGCGAGCACACCCGGCTGCCCGGGCAGCGGCCCGATGATCGGCGCGTTGTCCGGCGTACCGGGGCGCAGCCCGGCGACTGCCTCCACCAGCTCGTACTCGACGAGTTCCGGCACCAGCTCCGTGGCGGCGCGCAGCAGTGTCAGCACGCCACCGGCGGTGACAGCGGTGTCCGCGCGCTCCTCGACCGTCGCCCCGACCACGACCTCGCCGCTGTCCCGGGGCACCAGGTAGACCGGCTCGCTGTCCGCGTACCCCCGGATCACGTGCCGGAAGCCCGGCGGACCGCCACCCGGCGCGCGCAGCCGCAGCACCTGGCCCTTCACCGGCCGGACCGGCAGGCCGGTCAGCGCAGCCGCGCCGCAGCCGGCCGCGACCACAGTGACCCGCGCGTCCACCTCGGACAGCGCGCCGACGCGCGCCGGGCGCAGCTCCACGCCGGCGCGCTCGGCGGCCGTGCGCAGCGCGACGACCAGCCGCCGCGGGTCGACCTGGTGGTCGCCGGGCGCGACAGCGCCGCCGCGCACGCGCGGCGCCAACGCCGGCTCGCGGTCGCGCAGCTCCGAGGGACGCAGCGGCGTGATCGGCAGTTCCAGGCCCTGCTGGTACGACCACAGCCGCCTCGCCTCGGCCAGGTCGTCGGCAGTGAGCCCGACGACGAGCGTGCCCTCGGTGCGGTAGCCGATGTCGACGCCGCTCGCCTCGGCCAGCTCGGCCGCGAAACCGGGCCAGCGGGCGGCGGACTCGACGAGCAGCGCGGTGAGTTCGTGCTCACCGAAGTACGCCTCGGCGACCGGCGACAGCATCCCGGCGGCCACCGACGACGCGCCCGACCCAGGCCGGTCGTCGTGCACCACCACGCGCAGTCCACGCTGCGCGCACCGCCACGCGATCGCCCACCCGACAGGCCCGCCCCCCACCACCGCCACGTCGTTAAGGAAGGGCCCCCTGTTAACGCCTCCGGTGGAGGAAGGGCCCCCTGTTAACACGTCAGGGCCCGCAGCAGCTCGGCGGTGGCGTGCGCGGGGTCGGCTGCCCCGCTGAGCGCGCCGACCACCGCCACCCCGTACGCCCCGGCGGCCCGCAGCGCCGGCACGCTCGCGGCGGTCACCCCGCCGATCGCGATCACCGGCACCGACACCGCCGTCGCGACCGCGCGTATCCCCTCGGGGCCGATCGGTTCCGGCAGGCCGGACTTGGTGGTGGTGACGTGGCACGGGCCCACGCCCAGGTAGCTCGCGCCCGCGTCCACCGCGGCCCGGGCGGTCACCGGTTCGCGGGCGGTCGCGCCGAGCACCGCGTCCGGGCCGAGCACCCGGCGCGCGGCACGCACCGGCAGGTCGTCCGCGCCGACGTGGCCACCGGCGGCGTCCACCGCGAGCGCCACGTGCAGCCGGTCGTTGACCAGGCACTGTGCGCCGTACGGCCGGCAGGCGTCGACCACCAGCCGGGCCAGCTCGTACGCCTCCCGGTCGGTGGCGTCGTCCTCCACGCGCACCTGCACGACGAGGTCTGCGCCCGCCACGGGCAGTGCGGCACGCAACACGGCGAGCGGGTCACGCCCCGGCCGGGTGTCGGTGATGAGATGCAGTCGTCCCAGGGACAGCACGGCAACGCTCCTCCCTGCGCCGGCATTACCCGGATCAGGTTCGACGGTCGGGGGCTCCCAGCCCCCCTCTCAGCCCGGTCCGCACCGGGCTCCCGTGGGTCACTTGCGGCCTACCGTACGACGCCTCCCGCCCGTACGGAAGCCCGGGTGAGGTTTTTCCCAGGAACCAGCCGTCCGCCGGATCGGGGCAGCGGGTGACCGTCCCGTCACGACACGCTGCCTGGGTGTCCGTTCCCGCCCGTGTTCCGCGCCGCCTGGAGATCCTGCCGTTCCGGGGCAGCCGTGCCGTCTCCGAAGGGCTACTCACCTGGACGATGCTGCGCGGGCAGACCTGGATCCGCCTGCTGCCGGACGTGTACGTGCACCGGGACGGGTACCGCGCCGACGACCACCGGATGTGGTGCGAGGCGGTGGCGTTGCGCCTGCCGCCGGGTGTCGTGCTGGCAGGGCGCAGCGCCGCGTGGTTGTTCGGCGCGGACGTGCTCCCCCGCGACGCGCCGGTGACAGTACTGTTGCCGACTGCTGCGCGGCTGCGACCGCACCCACGGTTGCGGTTGGTCCGGTCACCGCTGCCGGAGCGGGACCGCACCCTCGTCGGCGGGCTGCCGGTCACCACGCCCCTTCGCACGGCGTTCGACCTGGGCCGGCAGGGCTCACTCGCCGAGGCGTTGGTCGCCGTCGAGGCGCTGCTGCGTCGCCGGGCCGTGAAGCTGCCCGCCCTGCGGGCCTACGCCGCCGCCCGGCCGGGCTGGCCGGGCGCTCCGCTGTTGCGCGAGGTGCTGGCGCTGGCCGAGCCGTTGAGCGAGTCCCCGATGGAGACTCGCCTGCGGCTGCTCCTGCTCGACGCCGGCCTCGGCCCGCTCACCGCCCAGCACGAGGTACGCGCCGGTGGACGCTTCGTGGCCCGGGTGGACCTGGCCTGGCCGGCGCTCCGCATCGCGGTCGAGTACGACCGCGACCACCACCGCGAACGGGCTCACTTCCGCCGGGACGTGGCTCGCCTGAACGCGCTGCGCGCGGCCGGGTGGCTCGTGCTCCGCTTCACCGCCGACGACGTGCTACGCCGGCCCGACGCCACAGTGGCCCTGGTACGCCAGGCCTTGGCAGAACGTCGTGCCACCGAGGCGAACCACTGATCCGTGCCCGCCGCCACGAGCCTCACCCCGCTACGCCCCCGGCCCGCCACACGTCACCGCTGGCCCCCATTTCGCCACCTACCACCCACCGGGCCCCCGGCTCGCCGCCCGCCACCCGTTGGTCCCCGGCTCGCCACCCGTCGAGCCGCCCGAGACACTTACGGGCGTCAGAGGCCCGCCCGCAAACACCCATCGCGTTCCACTCGTCGCCAGATCCAGCCCCGAGTGGAACGCCATGGGTGTCTCAAGGCCCTTATGACACCCATGGTGTTCCACTCGTCGTGAGCGCTGCCTGTGGGTGGCACGCTATGGGTGCCTGACGCGTGGGCGAGCCTTGATGGGGCGCAGGCCGCGCGGGCGCGCCCCCAACCGAGGGCGCACAGTCCACGTGCGGGCGGAGCCGAACGCGTGGGTGAGCTGAGCGCGCGGGCAGCCCGGTGTGCGCAGGCCCAAACGGGTGAGCACACGCCCCGACGCACACACCCGACACACGAGCACACGCCCCGACGTGCAGGCCCGAGCGCGCCAGCACACGCCCGACGTGCAGGCCCGAGCGCGCCAGCACAGGCACCGGCGTGCAAGCCCGAGCGCGCCAGCACACGCCCGACGTGCAAGCCCGAGCGCGCGAGCGCGGACAGTCAGAGGATGGCGTCCAAGGCGGCCAGGTCCTCGTCGGACGGCTGCCACGTGCCGGCTTCGGCGTTCGCCTTCACCTGGTCGGGAGTGGTGGCGCCGGCGATCACGGACGTCACCGCGGGACGGGCCGCCAGGCCGCCGATGGCCACGTGCAGCATGCTGATGCCGCGCTCGGCCGCGTACGCATCGATCGCCTCGATGACGTCCCAGCGCGCGGCGGCCAGCCGCTCGGCGTACCGGCCGCCGCCGGCCAGCCGGCTACCGGCCGGTGGTGCTTCGCCGCGCTTGTACTTGCCGGTGAGCAGCCCGTTGGCCAGCGGGAAGAACGGCAGCATGCCGAGGCCGAACCGCTCGCACGCCGGGATCACCTCGGCCTCCACCCCGCGTTCCACCAGCGAGTAGTGGTTCTGCGCGGAGATGAACCGGGTACGCCCCTGCGACGACGCGGTCCAGTCGGCGTCGGCGATCTGCCAGCCGGCGAAGTTGGAGTTGCCCAGGTAGCGCACCTTGCCGGCGGTCACCAGGTCGTCGAGCGCGGCGAGCGTCTCGTCGATCGGGGTGCCCGGGTCGGGCTCGTGCATCTGGTACAGGTCGATGTGGTCGGTGCCGAGCCGGCGCAGCGACGCCTCGACGGCGCGGGCGATGTAGCGGCGGGCGCCCCGGGCGTCGTGGTCCGGCCCGTTCGCGCCGTGCATGTCCATGCCGAACTTGGTGGCCACCACCACGTCGTCGCGGCGGCCTTTGAGCGCCTGGCCGAGCAGTTCCTCGGAGGCGCCCTGCGGCTCGCCGTAGATGTCGGCGGTGTCGAAGAAGTTGATCCCGGCGTCGAGGGCGGCGTCGACCACCGCCCGGGTGCCGTCGAGGTCGAGTTTGCGGCCGAAGTTGTTGCAGCCGATGCCGACCACTGACACCACGAGCCCGGAGTCGCCCAGCCGGCGATAGGTCATCTCACTCACGAGATCCACCCTATGCCCGCTCCCCGGGGCCCACCCGGGGAGCGGCTCAGGCCACGTCCCAGACCGGCTCCGGCGTCTCCACCACGTCACCGTCGCCGCGGAACAGCACGAACCGGTCGAAGGTACGGGTGAACCACCTGTCGTGGGTGACCGCGACGACAGTTCCCTCGAACGCGGTCAGCCCGGCCTCCAGCGCCTCGGCCGAGGCCAGGTCGAGGTTGTCGGTGGGTTCGTCGAGCAGCAGCAGCGTCGCCCCGGACAGTTCCAGCAGCAGCACCAGGAAGCGGGCCTGCTGACCGCCGGAGAGCGTGCCGAACCGCTGGTCGCCCTGCCCGGCCAGCTCGTACCGGGACAGCGCCGCCATGGCCGCGTGCCGGTCCATGCCGGTCCGGTGCTCGTCGCCGCGCCACAGCACCTCGACCAGCGTCTTCGCCATCAGCTCGGGGCGGTCGTGGGTCTGCGAGAAGTGCCCGGGCCGCACCCGCGCGCCGAGCCGGACCACGCCGCCGTGCGCGACCGGCGCGAGCGCGGCGGCGCCGTCGACCGGGGTGTTGCCGGGCTCCGGGTCGGTGCCGCCGCGGGCCAGCAGGCGCAGGAAGTGCGACTTGCCGGTGCCGTTCGCGCCGAGCACCGCGACCCGGTCGCCGTACCAGAGTTCCAGGTCGAACGGGTACGTCAGGCCGTCCAGCTCCAACTGCTCGGCGATGACCGCGCGCTTGCCGGTCCGCCCGCCGGTCAGGCGCATCCGGATGTCCTGGTCCTTCGGGGGTACGGGCGGCGGCCCGGCCTCCTCGAACTTGCGCAGCCGGGTCTGCGCGGCCTGGTAGCGGGACGCCATCCCGTCGTTGTACGCGGCCTTCTGCTTGTACATCAGCATCAGCTCGCGCAGCTTCTGGTGCTCCTCGTCCCAGCGTTTGCGCAGCTCGTCGAGGCGGGCGTGCCGGGCGACCCGGGCGTCGTGCCAGCTCGCGAAGCCGCCCGGGTGCACCCAGGCGCTGCCGCCCTCCACCGCGACGACCCGGTCGGCGGTCTGGGCCAGCAGTTCCCGGTCGTGTGAGACGTACAGCACGGACTTGGCCGACTCGCGCAGCCGCCCCTCCAGCCAGCGTTTGCCGGGTACGTCGAGGAAGTTGTCCGGCTCGTCGAGCAGCAGCACCTCGTCCGGGCCGCGCAGCAGCAGTTCCAGCGCGAAGCGTTTCTGCTGGCCGCCGGAGAGCGTGCGCACCGGCCGGTCTCGGGCGCTGTCCCACGGCAGGTCCAGCACGATGGTGGCGACGGTGTCGAAGAGGACCTCCGCGTCGTAACCGCCGGTCTCTCCCCAGGCGGCGAGCGCCTCGGCGTACGCGAGCTGGGCCTTGGCGGCGGCGGAGCTGTACTTGCCGCGGACCTCGGCCGCCCGCATGGCCGCCTCGGTCTCGGCGAGCCGCCGCCCGGCGTCGCGCAGCGCGGGCGGGGCGAGGGAGAGCGCCAGGTCGGCGAGCGTGGACTCGTCGCCGATCATGCCGATGAACTGCCGCATCACGCCCAGCCCGCCGGAGCGCGCGATCGCGCCGGTCTTCACCGGCAGGTCACCGGCGACCATCCGCAGCAGCGTGGTCTTGCCGGCGCCGTTCGGGCCGACCAGCGCCACCTTGGCACCCTCACCGACCCGGAACGAGACGTCGCTGAACAGCTCACGCCCGTCCGGGAGGATGTGCCCGACCGCTGCCACGTCCACGTATCCCACGCGGGCATCCTGCCCGAGCCGGGCCGCTGGACGACACCGGATTACCGGGTGACGCGCAGCACCCGGTAGCCCTTCTGGCTGGCGTGCCGCTCGACGGACCAGCCCTGCTCGACCAGCCAGCGGTGCAGCGAGTCGCCGCCGAGGTGCCGGGCGACGACGAGCCAGGCCACGCCGTCCGGGGCGAGCCGGGGCAGCCAGCGCAGCAGCAGGCCGTGCAGTTCCGGTTTGCCGATGTGGATGGGCGGGTTGGACCAGATCTGGGTGAAGGTGACGTCGTCCGGCAGCTCGTCGGGCGCGACGGCGCGTACCCGGTCGGCGGCGCCGACCCTTGCCGCGTTGGCGGTGGTGAGGGCGCGGGCCCGCTCGTTGACGTCCACGGCCCAGACGGTGGCCTCCGGCGCGACAGTGGCGAGGACGCAGGTGATCGGGCCGAAGCCGCAGCCGATGTCGAGCAGCGCGCCGGTGACGTCGGCGGCCGGCAGGTCGGCCTTGCGCAGCAGCACGGCGGTGCCGGGGTCGAGCCGGTCGGCGGAGAAGACGCCACCGGCCGAGCCGAGCGTGTAGTCGCGCCCGGCGACTGTGAACTCGACCTCGCGCGGGCGGGCCGGGCCCGAGGGCTCAGCGGTGAAGTAGTGGTCGCCGGTCACGCAGGCATTCTCGCACCGGGCCGGGGCGGTTCCGGCAACGGTGTCAGAGGCGGAGCCGGACGCCACTCCGCCAGATTTTCCCGATATTACCCCTGAAAGGGACAATCAGTCCTACTCTATGCCACATGGTGTACCGGTACGAGTCCGATGAGGACGCCTTCCTGGAGTACCCGAAGCCCGGGTCGGCCCCGCACGGGCCCGCAGCCACGACGCCGCCGCCCGCGGGTCCGTCACGCTCCCGGTTCCCCACGCCGTCGCTGCCCCCGCCGCCGCGCCCGCAACCGGCGCTGCCGCCGGCCGGCGCGGCCGGGCAGGACGACCCCGACGGGCAGGCGGTGGCGGACGACACCCGCGCACCCGCTCCGGCGCCACCGGCCCCGGCGCCGACACCGGGACGGCCCGCGCCACCACGGGAGCCGTCCCCGGTGCCGCAGCCCGCGCCACCCATGCCCGCGCCCGTACCGGCGGCGACGAACCGGCCGACGGTGCCGATCCCCGCCAACCCGACCGCCCGCGCCGGCGACGTCTCCGAACTGCCCCGGGCCCGGCGCGCCGACCGCCGCAACGGCGGCAGCCGGTTCTGGCAGGCGCTCGTCGGTGGCGCCGCCGTACTGCTGCTGCTCTCGCTCACCGGGCTCGCCGTCGCGGCGCTGCTGGACGAGCGGACGGCCACGCCGTCCGCCGGCCAGCCGACCCCGCAGCCGAGCGAGTCGAGCACCCCGGCCGGCGGCACCGACCTGGACTCCCGGGACACCGACCAGGCGACGCTCACCGCCAAGGAGGTCTTCCCGACCAAGGACCTGGTGCTCACCGACGGAAAGCCGGCGTACCGGGTGCTCAAGACCCAGGCCAGTACGAAGTGTCAGGTCGCGGCCACCGGCGAGATCGCCGACCTGCTGGTCCGGCTCGGCTGCAACCAGGTCGTGCGGGGCACGCTCCGCTCCCCCGACGGCGACCACCTGATCACCGCCGGTCTGTTCAACCTCACCGACGTGGCCACCGCCCAGCGGGTACGCGACCGCATCCGGCCGCTGCTCGACGCGCGCCAGGGACGGTTCCGTGGCATGGCGGCGGGCGACGACACCGAGGTGGTGGAGAAGGCCGCGGCCCGGGTCGCCTGGCAGGTACGCGGACACTACGTCGCCTACTGCCTGGTCACGCGCGCCGACGGGGAACGCATCCCCAGCGACGACGCAGCCGCCCGCGAGATCATGTACGACATGGTCGAACTGCACCTCAACCGGGCTGTGCTGGACCGTCGTGCGGCGGCCGGAACGGCCGGGCAGCCCGACGCGGAGTCGGCCGGGGACAGCGCCGGTCAGCGGGGCACCGACTGACCTCCGGTCAGCCCTCGGCCACCGGCACCCGCAACCGGCGGGTCAGATCGGCGCGGCGGGCGTACTCGGCCGGGTCGGCCGGGTAGCCCACAGCGACCAGGGCGAGGCCGTGCGCGGGCGCCACAGTCACCTCGCTGGAGCGCTCACGCCGGGTCAGCAGGCCGGCCGGCCACTGCACCGGCCGCCGCCCGTCACCGGCCACCAGCATCGCCCCGACCAGGCTGCGCACCATGTTCTGGCAGAACGCGTCGGCCTGCACGGTGGCGACCAGGATCCCGTCCGGGTCGCGCCGCCAGTCCAGCCGGGTCACCTCGCGCAGCGTGGTGGCGTTCTCCTTGCGCCGGCAGTACGCGGCGAAGTCGTGCTCGCCCACCAGCCCGGCCGCGGCGGCGTTCAGCGCCGCGAGGTCCAGCGGCTTCGGCCAGGCCAGGGTGTCCCGGCGGCGCAGCGGCTCGGCGCCCCACGGGGCGTCGGTGACCCGGTACTCGTAACGCCGGAACGTGGCCGAGAAGCGGGCGTCGAAGTCGGCCGGCACCTCGGTCATGGCGCGTACCCGCACATCCGGCGGGAGGAGCCGGGCCAGCCGGCGCAGCAGCCGCCCCTCGTGCTCCCGCCACACCGCGGCGGGCAGGTCGAGGTGGCAGACCTGCCCGGTGGCGTGCACCCCGGCGTCGGTACGCCCGGCCACCGTCAGGCCGGTCGCCGTGCCCGCGCCGAGCACCAGGTCCAGCGTCTGCATGAGCACGCCGGCCACGGTGCGCCGGGTCGGCTGGGGCGCCCAGCCGGAGAAGTCCGTGCCGTCGTACGAGACGTCCAGCCGAAGCCGGATCCGCTCGTCCACCTCGTACCTCCTGTCGACGGCGACGGGCCCGGCACCCCCGAGGGGATGCCGGGCCCGGTCGAGCCTGATCTCAGGCCTTGTCGTTCTCGGTGGCCTCGTCGCTGTCCTCACGGGCGGCGGCGGTGTCACCCGACGCGGAGACCGGGGCCTCGGCGTCCTGGTCGCCCTCGCTGGAGCGCGGCTTCTCCTCGGCCGGGGCCAGGGCCTCGACCTTGTCCTGCTGCGCGGCCTTGCGGGCGGCGGTCTTCTTGTTCGCCTTCGGCTCGGCGACCTGAAGCTCCTCCACCAGCTCGATGATCGCCATCGGAGCGGCGTCACCCTTGCGCGGACCGGTCTTCACGATCCGGGTGTAGCCACCGTTGCGGTTGGCGTACCGGGGCGCGATCTGGTCGAACAGGGCGTAGACCACGTCCTTGTCCTTGACGACGCCCAGCACCCGGCGACGCGAGGCGAGGTCGCCGCGCTTGGCCTTGGTGATGAGCTGCTCGGCCAGCGGACGCAGCCGCCGGGCCTTCGTCTCGGTGGTCTGGATCTTGCCGTGCTGGAACAGCGCGGTGGCCAGGTTGGCCAGCATCAGCCGCTCGTGCGCGGGGCTGCCGCCGAGGCGGGGGCCCTTGGTGGGCGTGGGCATGCTTGGTGCTCCTCAGGTGTGGCGGCAGCGCGGACTAGAGCTGCTCGGTCTCGCGGTAGTCGTCGGTGTCGTAGTCCGCCTCACCGAAGGCGTCCACGACGTGCGCCGGGTCGAAGTTCGGAGCCGAGTCCTTCAGCCCCAGGCCCATCCCGGCGAGCTTCATCTTGACCTCGTCGATCGACTTCTGGCCGAAGTTGCGGATGTCGAGGAGGTCGGCCTCGGTACGCCCGATGAGCTCACCAACGGAGTTGATGCCCTCGCGCTTGAGGCAGTTGTAGGAGCGGACGGTCAGGTCCAGCTCCTCGATCGGCAGGGCCAGGTCGGCCGCCAGCTGGGCGTCCTGCGGGGACGGCCCGATGTCGATGCCCTCAGCGGTCTCATCCAGCTCACGGGCGAGCCCGAACAGCTCCACCAGCGTCGAGCCGGCCGAGGCCAGCGCGGTACGCGGGCCCATCGACGGCTTGGTCTCGACGTCGATGATCAGCCGGTCGAAGTCGGTCCGCTGCTCGACACGGGTCGCCTCGACCCGGTACGTCACCTTGAGCACCGGCGAGTAGATCGAGTCGACCGGGATCCGGCCGATCTCGGCGCCCGCCTGCTTGTTCTGCGCCGCGGTGACGTAGCCGCGACCCCGCTCGACGGTCAGCTCCATGTCGAGCCGGCCCTTGCCGTTGAGGGTGGCGAGCTTCAGGTCCGGGTTGTGCACCGAGACACCGGCCGGGGGCTGGATGTCACCGGCGGTCACGTCGCCCGGGCCCTGCTTGCGCAGGTACATGCTGACCGGCTCGTCGTGCTCGGAGCTGACGCACAGCTCCTTGATGTTCATGACGAGCTCGACCACGTCCTCCTTGACCCCGGGGATCGTGGTGAACTCGTGCAGCACACCGTCGATCTTGATCGAGGTGACCGCCGCACCGGGGATGGAGGACAGCAGCGTACGCCGCAGCGAGTTGCCCAGCGTGTAGCCGAAGCCGGGCTCCAGCGGCTCGATGGTGAACCGGGAGCGGGTCTCGTTGATCGACTCTTCGGAGAGAGACGGTCGCTGGCTGATGAGCATCTTTTCTCTTCTCTTCCGGGGCGCCCGCTATTTGACGCCCACGACACAACTGTTCCGGTGGCCCGCCCCGGAGGACGGGCCACCGCAACGAGCCCTTACTTGGAGTAGAGCTCGACGATCAGCTGCTCCTGGACCTGGGTGTCGATCACCTGGCGGGCCGGGAGCGAGTGCACGAGGATCTTCAGCTGGCTCGGGATCGCCTCCAGCCACGCCGGAACGGTCCGCGAGCCGGCCTCACCCTGCGCCACGAGGAACGGGGTGAGCTCCTTGCTCTTGGCACGCACCTCGACGATGTCGTGCTCCTTGACGCGGTACGACGGGATGTCGACCTTCTTGCCGTTCACCGTGAAGTGGCCGTGCTTGACCAGCTGGCGGGCCATGTCCCGGGACTTGGCGTAGCCGGCCCGGTAGACCACGTTGTCCAGCCGCGACTCGAGGATCTGCAGCAGGACCTCGCCGGTCTTGGCCTCCTTGCTCACGGCCTCTTCGTAGTAGCCGCGGAACTGCTTCTCCAGCACGCCGTAGACACGACGGGCCTTCTGCTTCTCACGAAGCTGGAGCAGGTACTCCGTCTCCTTCGTGCGGCCGCGGCCGTGCTGCCCGGGCGGGAACGGCCGGGACTCGAACGGGCACTTCGGGCCATCGCACTTGCTGCCCTTGAGGAACAGCTTCATCTTCTCCCGCCGGCAACGGCGGCAGTCAGCACCGGTGTAACGAGCCATCTCTCTCTAACCTCTCAGACCCGGCGACGCTTCGGCGGACGGCACCCGTTGTGCGGCTGCGGCGTGACGTCGGAGATCTGCCCGACCTCGAGGCCCACTGCCTGCAGCGAACGGATGGCGGTCTCCCGGCCGGAGCCGGGGCCCTTGACGAACACGTCGACCTTGCGCATGCCGTGCTCCATCGCGCGGCGCGCGGCGGCCTCGGCGGCGAGCTGCGCGGCGAACGGAGTCGACTTGCGGGAGCCCTTGAAGCCGACCTGGCCGGAGGAGGCCCAGGAGATGACCGCACCGGTCGGGTCCGTGATGGACACGATGGTGTTGTTGAAGGTGCTCTTGATGTGCGCCTGCCCGTGGGCGACGTTCTTGCGTTCCTTGCGCCGGACCTTCTTGACGGCGGCTCCGGCACGAGCCTTCGGTGGCATAAGTCTGTGCGCTCCTAGTTACTTCTTGCCGGGCTTCTTCTTGCCGGCCACGGTCCGCTTCGGGCCCTTCCGGGTCCGCGCGTTGGTCTTGGTGCGCTGGCCACGCACGGGCAGACCGCGGCGGTGCCGGATACCGGCGTAGCAGCCGATCTCGACCTTGCGGCGGATGTCAGCGGCGACCTCGCGGCGCAGGTCGCCTTCAACCTTGTAGTTGCCCTCGATGTGGTTCCGGAGCTCGACGAGCTCCTCGTCCGTGAGGTCCCGAACGCGCTTGTCCGGCGAGATGCCGGTCGCGGCGAGCGTCTCCAGGGCGCGGGTGCGACCGACCCCGAAGATGTAGGTGAGCGCGATCTCCATCCGCTTCTCGCGGGGGAGATCCACGCCGACTAGACGTGCCATGTGCGGGCGTACTCCTCGTGATGTTGTGGCGGAGGTGTGGACCCGTCCCACCCCGCTACCCGACCCTCCCTGTCCTTCCGGCGACGAACGCCGGCGACCGGGACGGGTCGCTGCCCGAGCGGGCCCCGGCCTCCGACCGGGGGTCAACCACGAGGGGGTACGCGCTGCGCGCCCGACCGCGGCTGGGACGAGTTGGTGATGTGTGGGGCGTCAGCCCTGGCGCTGCTTGTGGCGCGGGTCGGTGCAGATGACCATGACCCGGCCGTGCCGGCGGATCACCCGGCACTTGTTGCAGATCCTCTTGACGCTCGGCTTGACCTTCACGGTTGCCTTACTTCCCATCTGGCCCGGAGGCGCGACGCAGCGCGACCCGGACGTCGAAGACGGACACGGGAACGTCCCGGCCGCCGTCAGGCTTACTTGTAGCGGTAGACGATGCGCCCGCGGGTCAGGTCGTACGGCGAGAGTTCGACGACGACCCGGTCCTCCGGCAGGATGCGGATGTAGTGCTGCCGCATCTTGCCGCTGATGTGAGCCAGCACCTTGTGACCGTTCGCGAGCTCCACCCGGAACATGGCGTTCGGCAGGGGCTCGATGACCCGACCCTCGATCTCGATGGCTCCGTCTTTTTTCGGCATGTCCTCCGCTGTCCTGACGTCGGTTACTCCGGACGGCCCACAACGTCTTACACGGGAGAACTGACCAAGATCAGGAAACCCGCGCCAGCCGCGGCTCCGACTCCCACCGAAGCGCAGGGTGGGCATGGCGGAGTGGACGCTGTGCGCCGATCTGAAAGTGTACGCCGACCCGCGCGCGCTCGCCAAACCGACCGGCGGGACCGTCACCCGCAGGGCGTGAATATGACGCAGCTCACGTCTCCGGCAGCTCCCGCTTCGCCCGGCGGCGCGCCTCCCGCTCGACTTGCTTGCGCCGCCGGCGCTCCGCGTCCTTCTCCGGCGCGCCGTGCGCCAGCCCCTGGATCGTCTGGTAGAGCACCACGGCGCCCCACGGGCCGAGCACCCAGATCGGCCAGTAGTCGTCGAACTCGCCCTCACCCAGCTGGGAGACGAACCAGATCGCGGTGAGGATCAGGGCCACCTTCAGCCAGGGCCCCCACACCCCCAGCAGCCAGACGCTGCGCGTGCTCTCGGCCGCCTGGTCCCGATCAACCGCCGGGCTCTTCCCGGCCGTGCGCGGAGCCGGCAGCGAAGTCTCCGCCGGCCGGGAACCGGGCAGGTCGGTCAGCAGCTCGTCCAGCTCGCCGTAGGTCTTCGCCCCGTACGCCCGGCGCAGCCGCTCGTCGTACTCGTTCAGGTCGAGCCGGCCCTCGTTCAGCGCCGCCCGGAGACGATCCGCGGTGGCCTCCCGGTCCGCGTCGGCCGCCCGCATCCGGTTGCGCTCATCCATGGGAGCAAGCATGTCATCCGGCCGCCAGGCCCGCAGCACGGCGCCCGGGACGGGCGTGCGTCCGCTCAGACCGCCGGAGAGTCGACAGACGTCTGCCGGGCGGTCACCAGGTCGCCCAGGCGCCCCCGTCCGCCGTCCTCGGCGGTCAGCACCCACACGCCGTCGTCCAGCAGCGCCATCGAGTGCTCCACGTGCACCGCCATGGAGCCGTCCCGGGTCACCACGGTCCAGCCGTCGGCCAGCTCGACCGTACGCGGCGAACCCATGGTGATCATCGGCTCGATGGCGAGCGCCAGGCCCGGCACCAGACGCGGCCCCTTGCCGGGGCGCCCGTGGTTGAGCACGTGCGGGTCCTGGTGCATCTCGGTGCCGATGCCGTGACCGCCGTAGCCGTCGACGATGCCGTACCGGCCGCCCTTGCGGACCGCGCTCTCGACCGCGTGGGAGATGTCGGTGAGCCGGCCCTTGCCCGAGGCCGCCCCGCGCGCCGCCGCCGCGATCCCGGCCCACATCGCGTCCTCGGCCACCGCCGTCATCCTCAGCAGCGCCGGGTCGACCTCGCCGACCGGCACCGTGACGGCCGCGTCGCCGTGCCAGCCGTCCAGCACCGCGCCGCAGTCGATCGAGATCAGGTCACCCTCGCGCAGCACCTGCTGCGGCGACGGGATGGCGTGCACCACCTGCTGGTTGACCGAGGAGCAGATCGACGCCGGGAAGCCGTGGTAGCCCTTGAAGGACGGCACCGCGCCGGCCTCGCGGATCGTCGACTCGGCGATCGCGTCCAGGTCTGCCGTCGACACGCCCGGCGCCACCGCTTCCCGCATCCGGCGCAGGGCACGGGCGACGACCAGACCGGCGGCCCGCATCAGCTCGATCTGCTCGGGGGTCTTCAGCTGGATGTCCAGCTGGTGACGGCGCATGGTGGTGGTTACCTTTCGTCGCGCGTACGCGGAGCAGCGGGGCACGTCGCACGTACCCCGCTGTTCGCACTCTATCCGCCGGGTGGCGGGTGGGACCTCAGCCGCCGTACGAGCGCAGCGCGTCGATGGCGCGGACGGTGACGTCCTCCACCGGACCGGTCGCGTCGATGCCGACCAGCTTGCCCTGGGCGCCGTAGTAGTCGACCAGCGGCGCGGTCTTCTCGGCGTACTCGCGCAGCCGGGCGGCGATGGTCTCCGGCTTGTCGTCGTCCCGCTGGAACAGCTCCGCGCCGCAGCGGTCGCAGATGCCCTCCCGGCTGGTCGCGTCGAACTCGACGTGCCAGATCTTGCCGCAGCCCCGGCAGGTGCGCCGGCCGGACAGCCGCCGGATCACCTCGTCGTCGTCGACGACCAGTTCCAGGACCAGGTCCAGCGCGGTGCCGAGGTCGGCGAGGAGCTTGTCCAGCGCGGCGGCCTGCGGCGTGGTCCGCGGGAAGCCGTCGAGCAGGAAGCCCTCGCTCGCGTCCGGCTCGGCGAGCCGGTCACGCACCATGTTGATGGTGACCTCGTCCGGGACCAGCTTGCCGGCGTCCATGTACCGCTTGGCCTCGACTCCCAGGGGCGTGCCCTGGGAGACGTTCGCCCGGAAGATGTCACCGGTCGAGATCTTCGGCACCGAGAGGTGAGCGGCGATGAACTCCGCCTGTGTGCCTTTGCCCGCGCCCGGCGGGCCAACCAGAACGAGTCGCATCTACCGCAGGAACCCTTCGTAGTTCCGCTGCATGAGTTGGCTTTCGATCTGCTTCACGGTCTCCAGACCGACGCCAACCATGATCAGCACAGCGGTGCCGCCGAACGGGAAGTTCTGGAACTGCTGGTTGTCCAGCCAGATGAAGAAGAAGTTCGGCAGGATCGCGACGATGCCCAGGTAGAGCGCGCCCGGCAGGGTGATCCGGCTGAGGATGAAGTCGAGGTACTCGGCGGTCGGCTTGCCGGGGCGGATACCCGGCACGAAGCCGCCGTACTTCTTCATGTTGTCCGCGACCTCGGTCGGGTTGAACGTGATCGACACGTAGAAGTACGTGAAGAAGATGATCAGCAGGAAGTAGATCGCGATGTGCTCCGGCGCGCTCGCCTTCACGATGTGGTTCTGGATCCACGCCTGGACCTTGCCCGGGTCGTTCTGATCGAAGAACTGGAGCGCGAGCTGCGGCAGGTAGAGCAGCGACGAGGCGAAGATGACCGGGATGACGCCGGCCTGGTTCACCTTCAGCGGGATGTAGGTCGACGTGCCGCCGTACATCCGCCGGCCGATCATGCGCTTGGCGTACTGCACCGGGATGCGGCGCTGCGCCTGCTCGATGAACGTGACAGCGGTGATGACCACCAGCACCAGGGCGATGACGAGGAGGAACATCCCCCAGCCCTTGGTGGTCTTGATCTTCCAGCCCTCACTGGGGAGCCGGGCCGCGATCGAGGTGAAGATCAGCACGGACATGCCGTTGCCGACGCCCCGGTCGGTGATCAGCTCGCCGAGCCACATCACCACGCCGGTGCCGGCGGTCATGGTCATGACCAGGATCGTCAGCGTCAGCCAGTCCGGGATGCCGGTGCCGCGGGGCACGATCGGGAACTGGTCGCACTGGTTGTTGAACAGCTGCCCGGAGCGGGCCAGCGCCACGAACGCCGAGGCCTGCAGAACGCCCAGACCCAGCGTCAGGTAGCGGGTGTACTGCGTGATCTTGGCCTGCCCGGCCTGGCCCTCCTTGCGGAGCTGCTCCAGGCGCGGGATCACCACCGTCAGCAGCTGCAGGATGATCGACGCGGTGATGTAGGGCATGATGCCCAGCGCGAAGACCGAGAGCTGGAGCAGCGCGCCACCGGAGAAGAGATCCAGCAGGTTGAGCACGCCGGTGCTGCCACCCTGGATGGTGTCGAGACACTTCTGCACGTTGCCGTACGAGACGCCTGGGCTGGGCATCGTGGCGCCCAGCCGGTAGACCGCGATGATGCCTACTGTGAACAGCAGCTTCTTGCGCAGGTCAGGCGTACGGAACGCACTGAGAAAGGCGGACAGCAACTTCTTCCTCCTGCGCGACGCGGGCCGCCGGTGACGAATCCTGGCGGGGCGGGGTGGTGTGGCCGGGCGGCGTGCCCGGATTCCATGGCTGGGAACGGACTCTAACAGTCCGATCCCCCTCCGGGCAGATGTGCCCGGCTACATAAAACGAATCCGATGTTACCCGGCGCACACGTGGCCGGTAGACCATGGCGCCCGCCCAGTTGCGAACAACTGAGCGGGCGCCATGAACATCGCCTTACAGCTCGGTGACCGAGCCACCGGCGGCGGTGATCTTCTCCTTGGCCGACGCGCTGAACGCGTGCGCCGAGACCTGGAGAGACACGCCACCGAGGTCGCCGGTGCCGAGCACCTTGACCGGGTGACCCTTGCGGACCGCGCCGGCCTCGACCAGCTCGACCGGGCCGACCTGGCCGCCGTTCGGGAACAGCTCGGCCAGCCGGTCCAGGTTGACCACCTGGAACACGACCTTGAACTTGTTCTTGAAGCCCTTCATCTTCGGCAGGCGCATGTGGATGGGCATCTGCCCACCCTCGAACGCCGGCGAGATGTTCTTCCGGGCCTTCGAACCCTTGGTACCGCGACCGGCGGTCTTGCCCTTCGAGCCCTCACCGCGACCCACGCGGGTCTTGTCGGTCTTGGCACCCGGAGCCGGACGCAGGTGGTGCACCTTGATCGTCATTACTCGACCTCCTCGACCTTCACGAGGTGGTTGACCGTGAAGATCATGCCGCGGATCTCCGGCCGGTCCTCCTTGACCACCACGTCGTTGATCCGCTTGAGACCGAGCGAACGCAGCGAGTCACGCTGGTTCTTCTTGGTCCCGATCTCGGACCGGACCTGGGTGACCTTCAGGCGTGCCATCAGGACGCCACCCCCGCCCGCGACGCCAGCATGGCGGCCGGCGCGACGTCCTCGACCGGCAGACCACGACGGGCCGCGACCTGCTCCGGGGACTCGAGCCCCTTCAGGGCCGCCACCGTGGCGTGCACGATGTTGATCGGGTTGGACGAGCCGAGGCTCTTGGAGAGCACGTCGTGGATGCCCGCGCACTCCAGCACGGCACGCACCGGACCACCGGCGATGACACCCGTACCGGCGGAGGCCGGCTTGAGCAGCACGACACCGGCCGCGTCCTCGCCCGTGACCGGGTGCGGGATCGACTGACCGATCCGCGGCACCTTGAAGAAGTGCTTCTTGGCCTCCTCGACACCCTTGGCGATCGCCGCGGGCACCTCCTTGGCCTTTCCGTAGCCCACACCGACGGTGCCGTCGCCGTCGCCCACGATCACCAGGGCGGTGAAGCTGAAGCGACGACCACCCTTCACGACCTTGGCGACGCGGTTGATCGCGACGACCCGCTCGAGGTGCGGGGTCTTCTCGACGGGCGCGTTTCCGCGGCCGCCCTCACGGCGGTTGTCGCGGCGACCACCCTCGTTGCCACCGGACCCGCCGCCACGGCGCTGTTGACCTGGCATCAGCAGCCTTCCTTCTCTCTCGTGACGGGGTTTCTAGAACTCGAGCCCGGCTTCGCGGGCGGCGTCGGCAAGCGCGGCGACACGCCCCGCGTACCGGTTGCCACCGCGGTCGAAGACGACCTTCGAGACGCCGGCGGCCTTGGCGCGCTCGGCGAGCAGGGCACCGACCTTGCCGGCCAGGGCGCTCTTGTCGCCCTCGGCGCCGCGCAGCGAGGCGTCCATGGTCGAGGCCGACGCCAGGGTGTGACCCTTGGTGTCGTCCACGACCTGGGCCACCATGTGCCGCAGGGAGCGGGTGACGACGAGGCGGGGACGCTCGGCGGTGCCGCTGACGTTCTTGCGGACCCGGAAGTGCCGACGCGCACGCCCGACGGCACGCTTGGCGGCGACGCCGCGGCGGCGCTTGAGCAGCGTGGCGCTCACTTCTTACCTGCCTTTCTCACGGCCTCACGGCCGGCGGACGACCTCGCCCGGGTGTTGATGGCCGCGGTCACTTCTTGCCCGCCTTACCAGCCTTGCGGCGGATGACCTCGCCCTGGTACTTCACGCCCTTGCCCTTGTAGGGCTCCGGCGGGCGGATCTTCCGGATGTTGGCGGCGACCTCACCGACCTGCTGCTTGTCGATGCCGGCCACGTGGAACAGCGTCGGCTTCTCGACCGTGAAGGTGATGCCCTCCGGCGCCGGCACGAGGACCGGGTGCGAGAACCCGAGCGCGAACTCCAGGTCCTTGCCCTTGGCGGTCACGCGGTAACCGGTGCCGGCGATCTCCAGGCTCTTGCGGTAGCCCTCGGTCACGCCGACGATCATGTTGGCCACCAGCGTCCGGCTCAGGCCGTGCAGCTCCTTGGCCTTGCGCTCGTCGTTGGGCCGGTTGACGTGCAGCTCGCCGTCCTCGCCCCGCTCCGCCGTGATCGGCTCGGCCAGCACGTGGCTCAGTTCGCCCTTGGGGCCCTTGACCTTGACGGTCCGGCCGTCGATCGTGATGTCGACGCCGGCAGGCACCGGGATCGACTTACGTCCAATACGCGACATTTCTACCTGTCTCCCGTTACCAGACGAAGGCGAGGACTTCCCCGCCAACGCTCCGCTTGCGGGCCTGCCGGTCGGTGAGCAGCCCCTGGGACGTCGAAATGATCGCCACGCCCAGCCCGCCGAGCACCCGCGGGAGCCCGTCCGACTTGGCGTACACCCGGAGACCGGGCTTGGACACGCGCTTGATGCCGGCCAGGCTCCGCTCGCGGTTCTGGCCGTACTTCAGCTCGACGACCAGTCGCTTGCCGA
The DNA here is from genome assembly GCF_017872985.1 of Micromonospora sp. HB375. Lineage (NCBI taxonomy): Bacteria > Bacillati > Actinomycetota > Actinomycetes > Micromonosporales > Micromonosporaceae > Micromonospora > Micromonospora sp. HB375. Next base: position 6,228,105 of record NZ_JAGGJO010000001.1, read on the forward strand.
CGGCGCCCTCCTCGGGCTCCTCGACCGACCAGGTGGCGATGTAACCCTCGGCCTTGAGGACCTCGGCGATGTTCGCCTTGATCTTCGAGTAGGGCATCGTCACCCGGTCGTGGTACGCCTGGTTGGCGTTACGCAGACGCGTGAGCATGTCTGCGATCGGGTCGGTCATCGTCATGAAAACTCGTCAACCTTTCTCGCCGGGGTTCCCCGGGCCAGGCCCGGGGCCTACGGCGAAGAGACAGTTCAGCTGACGCGCCGGAGCGCGCCGGGCTATTACCAGGAAGCCTTGGACACGCCGGGCAGCTCACCGCGGTGGGCCATCTCCCGGATGCACACCCGGCAGAGACCGAACTTGCGGTAGACCGCCTTCGGACGCCCGCACCGCTGGCAGCGGGTGTACGCGCGAACCGAGAACTTCGGCTTCGCGGCCGCCTTGAGGATCAGCGCCTTCTTGGCCATCTCAGTTCTCCTTGAACGGGAAGCCCAGGAGCTTGAGCAGCGCCCGGCCCTCGTCGTCGGTCGTGGCGGTCGTGACCACCGTGATGTCCATGCCCCGCTGGCGATCGATCTTGTCCTGATCGATCTCGTGGAACACCGACTGCTCGGTCAGGCCGAACGTGTAGTTGCCGTGCCCGTCGAGCTTGCGCCCGTCCAGGCCGCGGAAGTCGCGGATACGCGGCAGCGCGATCGAGAGCAGCCGGTCCAGGAACTCCCACATCCGGTCGCCGCGGAGGGTGACCTTCGCGCCGATCGGCATGCCCTCGCGGAGCTTGAACTGCGCGATGGACTTGGTGGCCCGCCGGACCTGCGGCTTCTGGCCGGTGATGGTGGCCAGATCGCGAACGGCCCCGTCGATCAGCTTGGCGTCGCGAGCAGCCTCGCCGACACCCATGTTGACGACGATCTTGACCAGCCGCGGCACCTGCATCGGGTTGGCGAACTCGAACTGCTTCTGCAGCTCGGCCACCACCTCGTTGCGGTACCGCTCCTTGAGGCGCGGCAGGGTCTTGGTTTCGGTAGCCGTGGTCATCAGAGGTCCTTACCGGTGCTACGCGCGATGCGGACCTTCTGGCCGTTGTCGTCGATCCGGTAGCCGACGCGGGTCGGCTTGCCGTCGGAGTCCAGGACCATCACGTTCGAGACGTGGATCGGGGCCTCCTGGGTGACGATGCCACCGGTCTTGGCGCCACGCTGGGTGGTGCTGATACGGGTGTGCTTCTTGACCCGGTTCACGCCCTCGACCAGGACCTTGTCCTGCCGCGGGTAGGCCGCGATGACCTTGCCCTTGGCACCCTTGTCCTTGCCGGCGATGACGACGACCGTGTCGCCCTTCTTGACCTTCACGGTCACAACACCTCCGGCGCGAGAGAGATGATCTTCATGAACCGCTTGTCCCGCAGCTCCCGGCCGACCGGGCCGAAGATACGGGTACCGCGCGGGTCCCCACCGTCCTTGATGATGACGGCGGCGTTCTCGTCGAAGCGGATGTACGACCCGTCCGGCCGCCGCTTCTCCTTGGCGGTCCGAACGACGACAGCCTTGACGACGTCGCCCTTCTTCACACCGGCACCGGGGATCGCGTCCTTGACGGTCGCCACGATGACGTCGCCGATGCTCGCGTAGCGCCGACCGGAGCCGCCGAGCACCCGGATGCACAGGATCTCCCGGGCACCCGTGTTGTCGGCGACGCGCAGTCGCGACTCCTGCTGAATCACGTCTATCTCCTATGTCTGCCGGTTCTCCGGCCGCTCAGGGCGGCCGGAGCCTGGCGGAACCTGCGCCCGACCGAGACCCGGCCGAGCTCGAGCCTTCGCTACTTGGCCTTCTCGAGGATCTCCACGAGCCGCCAGCGCTTGGTGGCGGACAGCGGCCGGGTCTCCATGATCAGGACCCGGTCGCCGATGCCGGCCGAGTTCTGCTCGTCGTGCACCTTCAGCTTGCTCGTACGGCGCATGATCTTGCCGTACAGCGCGTGCTTGACGCGGTCCTCGACCTCGACCACGACGGTCTTGTCCATCTTGTCGCTGACCACGAGGCCCTCGCGAACCTTGCGGCGGGCCCGCGCGGGGGCGGTGGTGTTCTCACTCATGATGCAGTCACCTCAGTCGGCGCGGCCGAGAGACCCAGCTCACGCTCACGCATGATCGTGTAGATCCGGGCGATCTCCCGACGGATGACCTGCAGCCGCCGGTTGTTGTCCAGCTGCCCGGTTGCGGCCTGCACGCGGAGGTTGAACAGCTCCGCCTTAGCCTCGCGCAACTTCGTGACCAGCTCCTCCTCGGAGAGCTCACGCAGCTCGGAGGGCTTGACGCCCGCTGCCATCAGGATTCACCCACTTCGCGCGTAACAATGCGGCACTTCATCGGGAGCTTGTGGATCGCGCGACGCATCGCCTCTCGCGCGATCTGCTCGTTGGGGAAGGACATCTCGAAGAGGACCCGCCCCGGCTTCACGTTGGCGACCCACCACTCGGGCGAACCCTTACCGGAACCCATCCGGGTCTCGGCCGGCTTCTTGGTGAGGGCCTGGTCCGGGAAGATCGTGATCCAGACCTTGCCGCCACGCTTGATGTGACGGGTCATCGCGATACGCGCCGACTCGATCTGGCGGTTGGTCACGTACGCCGGCTCGAGAGCCTGGATCCCGAACTCGCCGAACACCACCCGGTTACCACCCTTGGACGCGCCGCTGCGGTCCGGGTGGTGCGGCTTGCGGAAGCCCTTCGGGGGCTTGCGCGGCATCAGCATCTGTCAGCCCTCCTGCTGCGTTTCTGCCGGCTGGTTACCGACCGGAGCCGAGGCGGCTGCGGCGACAGCGCTGCTGTCGACCGGCTCACCGGCCGGCGTCTCCGCCTGCTGCGCGATGGTGGTCGCGGCAGCCCGGCCGGCCTCGGTGCCACCGGCGGTCGTACCGGACGAGCCCGAGCGGCCACGGCGCGGCCGGTCCGGCCGGTCGCCACGGTCGCGGCGCGGGCCGCGCGACGGGGCGGCCTCGGCCGGGGCCTCGCGGCCCGGGACGGCGTCGCCCTTGTAGATCCAGACCTTCACGCCGATCCGGCCGAAGGTGGTACGGGCCTCGAAGAAGCCGTACTCGATGTTGGCCCGCAGCGTGTGCAGCGGAACCCGGCCCTCGCGGTAGAACTCGGTCCGGCTCATCTCGGCGCCGCCGAGACGGCCCGAGACCTGAACCCGGATGCCCTTGCAGGCGGGGTTCTTCATCGCGGACTGCATCGCCTTGCGCATGGCCCGACGGAAGCTGACCCGGCTGGACAGCTGCTCGGCAACGCCCTGGGCGACCAGCTGCGCGTCCGACTCGGGGTTCTTGACCTCGATGATGTTCAGCTGGACCTGCTTGCCGGTGAGCTTCTCCAGCTCGCCGCGGATCCGGTCGGCCTCCGCACCCTTACGGCCGATGACGATGCCCGGCCGGGCGGTGTGGATGTCGACGCGGACCCGGTCCCGGGTGCGCTCGATGTCGACCTTGGAGATGCCGGCGCGCTCGAGGCCCTTGGACATCATGCGGCGGATCTTGACGTCCTCGCCGATGTAGTCCTTGTAGAGCTTGTCCGCGAACCAGCGGGACTTCCAGTCGGTCGAGATGCCGAGCCGGAACCCGGTCGGGTGAACCTTCTGACCCATTACTCGGCACCCTCCGTCGTGCTCTGCTCCTCGGCGGCCGGCTTGGCCGGAGCGGCCTTCTTCGCCGACTTCTTCGGCGCGGCCGGCGCGACCGCCTCGACCGCCACGGTGATGTGGCAGGTGCGCTTGCGGATCCGGTACGCCCGGCCCTGCGCACGCGGCCGGAACCGCTTCATGGTCGGGCCCTCGTCGACGAACGCCTCACTGACGAGCAGCGCGTCGGGGTCCAGCCGCTCGTTGTTCTCCGCGTTGGCGATCGCGCTCGCGAGCACCTTGTACACCTGCTCGCTCGCAGCCTGCGGCGCGAACTGCAGCACCGTGAGCGCCTCCTTCGCGGGCAGGCCGCGGACGAGGTTGACCACCCGGCGCGCCTTCATCGGCGAGATGCGCACGTGCCGCGCAACCGCCCGCGCGCCCGGAAGCACCGGAGCGTCGCCCTTTCCTGGCATCGCTGTAACCCCTTGTTCCTCTATCCGTATGCCCGCGGCGTCAGCGCCGGCGGCTCTTCCGGTCGTCCTTCTCGTGACCCTTGAACGTGCGGGTCAGCGCGAACTCGCCGAGCTTGTGCCCGACCATGGCCTCGGTCACGAAGACCGGGACGTGCTTGCGTCCGTCGTGCACGGCGATCGTGTGACCCAGCATCTCCGGGATGATCGTCGAGCGGCGCGACCAGGTCTTGATCACGTTCTTCGAGCCCTTGTCGTTCTGCGTCTCCACCTTCTTGAGCAGGTGGTCGTCGACGAACGGGCCCTTCTTCAGGCTGCGAGGCATGTCTTATCTCCCTCAGCCGCGCTTACGCGTGGCGTAGCGGCGGCGGACGATCAGCCGGTCGCTCGGCTGGCCCTTACGACGGGTGCGGCCCTCGGGCTTACCCTGCGGGTTGACCGGGTGGCGACCACCGGAGGTCTTACCCTCACCACCACCGTGCGGGTGGTCGACCGGGTTCATCGCGACACCACGGACGGTCGGGCGCTTGCCCTTCCACCGCATACGGCCGGCCTTACCCCAGTTGATGTTCGACTGGTCGGCGTTGCCGATCTCGCCGATGCTGGCGCGGCAGCGCACGTCCACACGCCGGATCTCACCGGACGGCATACGCAGGGTCGCGTACGCGCCCTCACGGCCGAGCAGCTGGATGCCGACGCCGGCCGACCGGGCCAGCTTGGCGCCGCCGCCCGGACGCAGCTCCACGTTGTGGATGGTGGTACCGACCGGGATGTTGCGCAGCGGCAGGTTGTTGCCCGGCTTGATGTCGGCGCCCGGACCGGACTCGACGCGGTCGCCCTGCTTCAGGTCCTTCGGCGCGATGATGTAGCGCTTCTCGCCGTCGGCGTAGTGCAGCAGCGCGATGCGCGCGGTGCGGTTCGGGTCGTACTCGATGTGGGCGACCTTCGCCGGCACGCCGTCCTTGTCGACCCGCTTGAAGTCGATCAGACGGTACTGGCGCTTGTGACCGCCGCCGTGGTGCCGCGTGGTGATCCGGCCGTGGGCGTTGCGTCCGCCCTTCTTCGGCAGCGGAGCCAGCAGCGACTTCTCGGGCGTCGACCGGGTGATCTCGGCGAAGTCGGCAACGCTCGAGCCACGCCGGCCCGGCGTCGTCGGCTTGTACTTACGGATAGCCATTGTCTACACCCCTCAGCTGACCGGGCCGCCGAAGGCCTCGATACGGTCACCGTCAGCCAGCTTCACCATCGCGCGCTTGGTGTCCTTGCGCTTGCCGAACCCGGTACGGGTCCGCTTGCGCTTGCCCTCGCGGTTGAGCGTGTTGACCGTCAGGACGCGGACGTTGAAGATCTGCTGGATAGCGATCTTGATCTCGGTCTTGTTGGCGTCCGGGTGCACCAGGAAGGTGTACCAGTTGCGGTTCAGCTCGCTGTAGCTCTTCTCCGAGACGACCGGCGCGACGATGACGTCACGCGGATCGGCGATCGTGCTCACTTGCCATCCTCCTCGGTGGTCTCGGCGGGAACGCCCAGGAACTCGTCCAGGGCCTCCTTGGTGAAGACCACGTCGTCGGCCACCAGCACGTCGTAGGTGTTGAGCTGGCCGGCCTCGATCAGGTGCACCCGGCTGTCCCGCGCGTTGCGCAGGTTCCGCAGCGACACCCAGTTCAGCTCGTCGGTGCTGCTCAGCACGACCAGGACCCGACGGGCCTGGGTCAGCTTGGTCAGCGTGGCCAGGGCCGCCTTGGTGGACGGCTTCTCGCCCGAGACGAACGCCTCGACGACGTGCACCTGGCCGGCGCGGGCCCGGTCGGAGAGGGCGCCACGCAGGGCGGCGGCCTTCATCTTCTTCGGGGTGCGCTGGCTGTAGTCGCGCGGCACCGGGCCGTGGACCACGCCACCGCCGGCGAACTGCGGCGCGCGGGTCGAGCCCTGGCGGGCACGACCGGTGCCCTTCTGCTTGTACGGCTTCTTGCCTCCACCGGAGACCTCGCCGCGGGTCTTCGTCTTGTGCGTGCCCTGGCGGGCCGCCGCGAGCTGGGCCACCACGACCTGGTGCATCAGGGCGATGTTGGCCTGCGCGTCGAAGATGTCGGCCGGCAGCTCCACGGAGCCGCTCTTGGCGCCTTCGACGTTGATCACGTCAACGGTGGTCACTTGGCCGCACCGCCCTTCTTCACCTTCGCCTTGGCCGCGGTGCGGACCAGGACCAGCGCGCCCTTCGGGCCAGGGATGGCGCCGCGGACGAGCAGGAGGTTGTTCTCGGTGTCGACCGCCTGGACGGTCAGGTTCTGGACGGTGTAGCGCACGCCACCCATCCGGCCCGCCATCCGGGTGCCCTTGAAGACGCGACCCGGGGTCGCGCAGGCGCCGATCGAGCCGGGCGAGCGGTGCTTGCGCTCGACACCGTGGCTGGCGCGCAGACCGTGGAAGCCGTGCCGCTTCATCGGGCCGGCGTAGCCCTTGCCCTTGGTCTTGCCGGTCACGTCGATCACGGCGCCGGCCGGGAACTCCTCGACCGTGACCTCCTGGCCGGGCGCGTAGTCCGCGGCGTCGGAGGTGCGCAGCTCGACGATGTGCCGGCGCGGCGCGACGTCCGCCTTGGCGTAGTGCCCGGCGATCGGCTTCTTGACCTTGCGCGGGTCGATGACCCCGTACGCCAGCTGGACCGCGGAGTAGCCGTCCTTGTCGGCGCTACGAACCTGGCTCACGACGCACGGGCCGGCCTGAACCACGGTCACGGGCACAACCTTGTTGTTGTCCCAGACCTGGGTCATGCCGAGCTTGGCGCCCAGGATCCCCTTGACTTGCCTGTCCATTTGTCCGGTCCCTACAGCTTGATCTCGATGTCGACGCCAGCCGGCAGGTCGAGGCGCATGAGCGAGTCGACCGTCTTCGGGGTCGGGTCGATGATGTCGATCAGACGCTTGTGCGTACGCATCTCGAAGTGCTCGCGCGAGTCCTTGTACTTGTGCGGCGAGCGGATGACGCAGAAACGGTTGATCTCCGTGGGCAGCGGCACCGGGCCAGCGACCTGCGCCCCGGTACGCGTCACCGTCTCGACGATCTTCCGAGCCGAGGAGTCGACGACCTCGTGGTCATAGGCCTTGAGCCGGATGCGGATCTTCTGTCCCGCCATGGTGGCTTCTGTTCCTTCTCTCGATGCCGCTGTGTTGCGGGCGCCTGTACCGGCTGGCACAGGCCCACTTCCGCCGACCCCCGCGGTCGGGCGTGTCGCGCCCGTGGGCCAGGCTCCGCCCCGGGACTCCGGAGCGATTCTCTGACCACGCGGTGGGTCATGGCGCCGATCGCGGGGGCCGCGACCTGGACGCCGCGCGAGGGTGGTTGACCGCCGATGGCGATCAACCACCCTACGCGAGACAGTCTGACTCCCGGAGGTCCAGCGTTAACCGGACGCAGGCGACCGACTGTCGTTACGCAACCTGACTAGTATGCCGCACGACCGGCGGCGACGCTAATCGGGGTTACCCAGCTCACTTGATGATCTTGGTGACGCGACCCGCGCCGACCGTACGACCACCCTCGCGGATCGCGAACTTCAGGTTCTCCTCCATGGCGATGGGCTGGATCAGCTTCACCGTCATCGAGGTGTTGTCGCCCGGCATGACCATCTCGGTGCCCTCGGGCAGCGTGACGACGCCGGTGACGTCCGTGGTCCGGAAGTAGAACTGCGGGCGGTAGTTCTGGAAGAACGGGGTGTGCCGGCCGCCCTCCTCCTTGGAGAGGATGTAGACCGTCGCCTCGAACTCCGTGTGCGGGGTCGTGGTGCCCGGCTTGATGACGACCATGCCGCGCTCGACGTCCTCGCGCTTGATGCCGCGCAGCAGCAGACCGACGTTCTCACCCGCGCGGGCCTCGTCGAGCAGCTTGCGGAACATCTCGATGCCGGTGCAGGTGGTCTTCATCGACTTCTCACGGATGCCGACGATCTCCACCTCCTCGTTCGGCTTGAGGATGCCGCGCTCGGCGCGACCGGTCACCACGGTGCCGCGACCGGTGATCGTGAAGACGTCCTCGATGGGCATGAGGAACGGCTTCTCGGTCTCGCGCTCCGGCTGCGGGATCGCGGTGTCCACGGCGTTCATCAGGTCCAGGAGCTTCCCGGTCCACTCCGGGTCACCCTCCAGGGCCTTCAGCGCCGAGACCCGGACGACCGGCAGGTCGTCACCCGGGTACTCCTGCGAGGAGAGCAGCTCACGGACCTCGAGCTCGACGAGCTCCAGGAGCTCCTCGTCGTCGACCATGTCGCTCTTGTTGAGCGCCACGACGATGTACGGCACACCGACCTGACGGGCCAGCAGCACGTGCTCGCGGGTCTGCGGCATCGGGCCGTCGGTCGCCGCCACCACCAGGATCGCGCCGTCCATCTGCGCGGCACCGGTGATCATGTTCTTGATGTAGTCGGCGTGACCGGGGCAGTCGACGTGCGCGTAGTGACGCGCCTCGGTCTGGTACTCGACGTGCGCGATGGAGATCGTGATGCCGCGGGCCTTCTCCTCCGGCGCCTTGTCGATCTCGTCGAACGGCGTGTACGGGTTCAGGTCCGGGTACTGGTCGTGCAGGACCTTGGTGATGGCCGCCGTCAGCGTCGTCTTACCGTGGTCGATGTGACCAATGGTGCCGATGTTGACGTGCGGCTTAGTCCGCTCGAACTTCGCCTTCGCCACTGGTGTCCTCCTGTGGACTTTCTTGGTTCGTTCGCCCCGGCGCGCCGTTCGGCGCTTAGGACTCTGTCGACAGCCTTTCCGGCCGGAAGGCCGGAGAGCTTTTGTGGGTTCTGCGGCGATGAAGCCTACAGGCCCGGTCTCACGCAATCCGATCGAGGTGGCCGCGGGCGGGAGAACCCTCCCGCGACCGCCCTCGTGTCATCGGATCAGCCGAGGGTGAGTGTCACTCACCCGTCGCCTTGGCGATGATCTCCTTGGCCACCGAGTTCGGAACCTCGGCGTAGGAGTCGAACTGCATGCTGTAGCTAGCCCGGCCCTGGGTCTTCGACCGCAGGTCGCCGACGTAGCCGAACATCTCCGACAGCGGCACCAGGGCCCGGACGACGCGAGCGCCGCTGCGCTCCTCCATCGCCTGGATGATGCCACGCCGGGAGTTGAGGTCGCCGATGACGTCACCCATGTTCTCCTCAGGAGTGGTGACTTCAACGGCCATCATCGGCTCGAGGAGAGCGGGGTCGGCCTTGCGGGCCGCCTCCTTCATCGCCATCGAGCCGGCGATCTTGAACGCCATTTCCGACGAGTCGACCTCGTGGTACTGGCCGTCCACCAGGGTGAGCTTGACGCCCACCAGGGGGAAGCCGGCGAGGATGCCGTACTGCATGGCGTCCTGCGCGCCCGCGTCCACCGAGGGGATGAACTCCCGGGGGATGCGGCCACCGGTCACGGCGTTGGCGAACTCGTAGGTCGGGGCCTCGTTGCCGAGCGGCAGCGGCTCCACGCTGATGATCACGCGGGCGTACTGGCCGGAGCCACCGGTCTGCTTCTTGTGGGTGTACTCGACCTTCTCCACCGCGCGGCGGATGGTCTCGCGGTACGCCACCTGCGGCTTACCGATGTTCGCCTCGACGTTGAACTCGCGGCGCATCCGGTCGACCAGGATGTCCAGGTGCAGCTCGCCCATGCCGGAGATGACCGTCTGACCGGTCTGGTCGTCCAGCTTGACGCGGAAGGTCGGGTCCTCCTCGGCCAGCCGCTGGATGGCGGTGCTGAGCTTCTCCTGGTCGGCCTTGGTCTTCGGCTCGATGGCCACCTCGATGACCGGCTCCGGGAAGGTCATCGACTCCAGGATGACCGGGTTCGCCGGGTCGCACAGCGTGTCACCGGTGGTGGTCTGCTTCAGACCCTGCACCGCGATGATGTCGCCGGCCTGGGCGGAGCTGCGCTCCTCCCGCTTGTTGGCGTGCATCTGGTAGATCTTGCCGATCCGCTCCTTGCGGTCCTTGGTGGAGTTGATCACCTGAGAACCGGACTCGAGCGTGCCGGAGTAGATCCGGACGTACGTCAGCTTGCCGAGGTGCTTGTCGGTCTGGATCTTGAAGGCCAGGCCGGAGAACGGCTCGGAGACCGAGGGCTTCCGCTGCAGCGGGGTCTCGCCGTCGGTGGCCGTACCCTCGATCGCCGGGATGTCCAGCGGCGAGGGCAGGTACGCGACGACCGCGTCCAGCATCGGCTGGATGCCCTTGTTCTTGAAGGCGGTACCGGTGAGGACCGGGTTGGCCTTGCCGGCGATGGTGGCCCGGCGGATGGCGGCCTTGATCTCGTCGGCCGAGATCTCCTCGCCCTCGAGGTACTTCTCCATCACCGAGTCGTCGACGTCGGCGAGGGTCTCCATCAGCTTCTCGCGCCACTCCGCGGCGGAGTCGGCGAGGTCGGCCGGGATCTCCTCGACCGCGTAGTCCTCACCCTTCTGGGTCTCGCCGCGCCAGGTGAGCGCACGCATCTCGACCAGGTCGACCACGCCGATGAAGTCGGACTCGGCGCCGATCGGGATCTGGAGCACCAGCGGGGTGGCGTTGAGCCGGTCGATCATCATCTGCACGCAGCGGAAGAAGTCGGCGCCGGTCCGGTCGAGCTTGTTGACGAAGCACATCCGGGGGACGTTGTACTTGTCCGCCTGCCGCCAGACGTTCTCCGTCTGGGGCTCCACGCCGGCCACGCCGTCGTAGACCGCGACCGCACCGTCCAGAACCCGCAGCGACCGCTCGACCTCGACCGTGAAGTCGACGTGGCCGGGCGTGTCGATGATCTGGATCGTGTGGCCCTTCCACTCGCACTTGGTGGCGGCGGAAGTGATGGTGATACCGCGCTCCTGCTCCTGCTCCATCCAGTCCATGACGGCGGCGCCCTCGTGGACCTCACCGATCTTGTACGTGATGCCGGTGTAGAACAGGATTCGCTCGGTGGTAGTGGTCTTACCGGCATCGATGTGGGCCATGATGCCGATGTTGCGTACGTTGGCGAGCGCGTCTGCGGCGGCCACTTCAATCCCTACTTATCGTCGTCTCGACACAACTGGTGGCGGTTCCGGCGCCTGCCGGCGCCGGAACCTCAGGTGTTACCAGCGGTAGTGCGCGAAGGCCTTGTTGGACTCGGCCATCTTGTGCGTGTCCTCACGCCGCTTGACGGCGGCGCCGAGGCCGTTGCTCGCGTCCAGCAGCTCGTTCATCAGCCGCTCGACCATGGTCTTCTCGCGCCGGGCCCGGGAGTAGGTCACCAGCCAGCGCAGACCGAGCGTGGTCGCGCGGGACGGCCGGACCTCGACCGGAACCTGGTAGGTGGCGCCACCGACACGGCGGCTGCGCACCTCGAGGGTCGGCTTGACGTTGTCCATCGCGCGCTTGAGCGTGACGACGGGGTCGGTGCCGGACTTCTCGCGGCAGCCCTCCAGGGCGGCGTACACGATGCGCTCGGCGAGCTGACGCTTGCCGCGCAGCAGGATCTTGTTCACCAGCTGGGTGACCAGGGGCGAGTTGTACACCGGGTCAGCGACCAGCGGCTTCCGCGGAGCGGGTCCCTTACGCGGCATGTCAGCTCTTCTCCTTCTTCGCGCCGTAGCGGCTGCGAGCCTGCTTGCGGTTGCGGACACCCTGGGTGTCCAGCGAGCCGCGCACGATCTTGTACCGCACGCCGGGGAGGTCCTTCACACGACCGCCGCGCACGAGCACGATCGAGTGCTCCTGAAGGTTGTGGCCGACGCCCGGGATGTAGGCGGTCACCTCGATCTGGCTGCTGAGCTTGACACGAGCGACCTTGCGCAGCGCCGAGTTCGGCTTCTTCGGGGTGGTGGTGTACACGCGGGTGCACACGCCGCGCCGCTGGGGAGACCCCTTGAGCGCCGGGGTCTTGGTCTTGGTCGTCTTGGCCTGACGGCCCTTTCGGACCAACTGCTGAATGGTGGGCACCGGGTTTCTCCGCTCCCTTCGGCCGCTGCGAGGCGACCGCGCCGTCTGCTCCAGCCGTCCGGATGGGCGGCTCTCCTACATTCCAACCGGGGCCGCCTGACGGCGTCCCAGCACCCGCGGTCGGGCGTGTCGCCCAAGTCACGGTCCCGGTGCCAGCCGCTGGCGCGTCGTACCGGGTTGTTTGGTCTTGATGGTGCGACCGCGCGATTCACCGGCTGACCGGTTCCAGCGCACGCACGCATTGCCCGGGCGAGCCCGGGCACAAGGGGAAAGAGTACCTACCACAGCCGCGCCGGTCAAAACGGATGGGTCGGGAGGACCGCTGCCGCGGTCCGCCGGGCCGGTCTCCGGATCGCCGACGCGCCCATGATGGGCACCTACAGTGACAAGTGTACCGGCTCGTCCGCCGCGCGGCCCGGCGGCCCCGACACAGCCCACCCCCCGGGCACCCGGACATACCGGTCGCGGCAGGTCACCGGCCGCGCCGGCCCCACCCGGGGCCTCAGGTGATCTGCACCACGAGGGCCAGCCCGAGCCCGACCAGGCTGAACAGCAGCCCCACCCCGCCGCAGGAGAGCCCGGCCACGGCCAGGCCGGCGCCGGTGAACCGCACCGCCGGCGGCGGCGCCGGCCGCCGGATCTGCCGCCGGGCCAGCAGCCCGGCGACCACCGCGCCGACCCCGATCAGCGCGCCGAGCACGGTGAACGCGCCGGCCGCCCAGGCGCCACCGTAGTCCGGCCCGGCGATACCGAAGCAGAAGACCAGAAGAGAAACCAGAATCGCGGCGATCCCCGCGATCAACGAGCCGATGGCGAGCCCCGAGGTGACCGGCGGCACGTCCAGGTGGACCACCCCGAACGGCGTACCCGGCACCGCGTCGACCCGCTTCGGCGGCCGCGGCGCCTCGGCCGGCGGCGGCGGGAACGCCGACCCCCAGCCCCCGTGGCCGGGCGCGCTTCCCGGCGCCGGCCACCCGCCGCCGTGACCCGGCGCGTTCCCCGGGTACGCCCCGTGCGGGTGATGCGCCGGCGCGGACGCGGAACCCGGCGGATACGGCCCCGGGCGGTTCGGGTCGCCTCCCGGCGCGGCCGGTTCCGTCACGGTTCCTCCTGTCCACACCCGCCCGCCACCCGGCGGACACCGGCCAGGCTACCGTCGCCGGTCACGGCCGGGTGGGCGGGCGCGGCTCCGCTCCCCCGCCCGGTCAGTCGAAGTTCGGCGCGAAGTCGTGGCCGAACGAGCCGTCGGCGTACCGGACCACGCCGATCACCACCGCCGCCACCACCGCCGCCGCGGTCAGCACCAGACCGGTCCGCGCCATCTGCTCGCCGCGCCGCAGCCAGTCGCCGCCGGTGAGATAACCACCAGATGTGTACGCCTCGCGGCGCGCCTGCCGGGCCAGCGTGAGCGCGATCGTGGCCGGCACCGCGCCGCCGACGAACAGACCGGTGAGCGCGCCGATCAGGCCGAGCGCGAAGACCGCCCGCGCCTTGGTGGAGCGGACCGGCTCCGGGTCGTGCGGATGGCGGTGCGCCTGCGGCACGACGGGCGCCGGCCCGGGCACTGTCGTCATGCCCTCCATCATGCCCCGGATCCGGTTCCCCGGTCCCGGCAAGCCGGCCCGGACGCGACGAGGCCCCCGGCTGCTGCCGGGGGCCTCGTCGTTTCCTGGTGCTTAGCGGTACGACCCGAAGTCGAAGTCGTCCAGCGGAACCGCCTGGCCGCTGGCCGGCCCGAAGCCGTAGTCGGTCTCCGGGTAGCCGGTCATCGAGTAGACCTTGGCCTTCGCCTCCTCGGTCGGCTCGACCCGGACGTTGCGGTACTTGCTGATGCCCGTACCGGCCGGGATGAGCTTACCGATGATCACGTTCTCCTTGAGGCCGATCAGCGAGTCGCTGCGGGCGTGGATCGCCGCGTCCGTCAGCACCCGGGTGGTCTCCTGGAAGGAGGCCGCCGACAGCCAGGAGTCGGTGGCCAGCGAGGCCTTGGTGATACCCATCAGCACCGGGCGACCGGCGGCGGGCTCGCCACCCTCGCCGACGAGCCGGCGGTTCTCCGACTCGAACAGCGCCCGGTCGACCAGCACACCCGGCAGGAACTCGGTCGAGCCGGAGTCGATGACCGTCACCCGCTTGAGCATCTGGCGGATGATGATCTCGATGTGCTTGTCGTGGATGAGCACACCCTGCGAGCGGTAGACCTCCTGGACCTCCTGGGTCAGGTGGACCTGGACCGCGCGCGGGCCGAGGATGCGCAGCAGCTCGTGCGGGTCGATGGTGCCCTCGGTGAGCTTCTCGCCGACCTCGACGTGGTCGCCGTCGTGCGCCCGGAGCCGGACCCGCTTCGAGATCTTGTCGTAGACGATCTCGTCGCTGCCGTCGTCCGGGATGACCACGATCTTGCGGGACCGCTCGCCGTCCTCGATCCGGATGCGACCGGGGGTGTCGGCGATGGGCGCCTTACCCTTCGGCACCCGGGCCTCGAAGATCTCCTGGACACGGGGCAGACCCTGGGTGATGTCCTCACCCGCGACACCACCGGTGTGGAAGGTACGCATCGTCAGCTGCGTACCCGGCTCACCGATCGACTGGGCGGCGATGATGCCGACCGCCTCGCCGACGTCCACGGTCTTGCCGGTCGGCAGCGAGCGGCCGTAGCACGCACCGCAGACGCCCAGCTTCGACTCGCAGGTGAGCACGCTGCGCACCCGCACCGTCTCGGTACCGGCGGCGACGATCGCGTCCACCAGGATCGAGTTGATGTCCTGGCCGCGGTGGGCCACCACGGTGCCGTCCGGCCCCTTGATGTCGTCGGCCAGCGTCCGGGCGTGCACGCTGGTCTCGGCGTGCTCGTGCACGACCAGCTTGCCGTCGATGCGCTCGCCGACCTGCATCGGGATGGCGCGGTCGGTGCCGCAGTCCTCCTCGCGGATGATGACGTCCTGCGAGACGTCCACCAGACGCCGGGTCAGGTAACCCGAGTCGGCGGTACGCAGGGCGGTGTCCGCGAGACCCTTACGGGCACCGTGCGTGGAGATGAAGTACTCCAGCACGGACAGACCCTCCCGGTAGCTGGCCTTGATCGGCCGCGGGATGATCTCACCCTTCGGGTTGGCCACCAGACCACGGATCGCCGCGATCTGCCGGAGCTGGAGCAGGTTACCGCGGGCGCCCGAGTTGATCATCTTCCACAGCGGGTTCTCCTGCGGCAGCGCGGTGTCCATCTCCTTGGCGACCTCGTTGGTCGCCTTGGTCCAGATCTCGATGAGCTCGCCGCGACGCTCCTCGGCGGTCATCAGACCACGCTGGTACTGCTTGTCGATCCGGTCGGCTTCCTTCTCGTACCGCTCCAGGATCTCCCGCTTGCGCGGCGGAGCGATGACGTCCTCCATGCCGATGGTGACGCCGGACCAGGTGGCCCAGTGGAAACCGGCCTCCTTGAGCCCGTCCAGGGTGGCCGCCAGGGCCACCTTCGGGAAGCGCTCGGCGAGGTCGTTGACGATCGCGGAGAGCTGGCCCTTGCGGATCTCGTAGTTCACGAAGCGGTAGCCCGGGGGCAGCGTCTCGTTGAACAGGACCCGGCCCAGCGTGGTCTCCACGGTCACCGGCTCGCCCTCGGTCCAGCCCTCGGGGGCGGTCCACGGCTCGGCGCCGGCGCCGTTGTCCACACCGACGACGTCGCGCAGCCGGATCCGGACCGGCGCCTGCAGGTGCAGCTCGCCGTTGTCGTACGCCATCCGCGCCTCGGCGTCCGAGCTGAACGCCCGGCCCTCGCCCTTGCCACCCGGAGTGAGGTGGGTGAGGTGGTAGAGACCGATGACCATGTCCTGGGTGGGCATGGTGACCGGCTTGCCGTCGGCCGGCTTGAGGATGTTGTTCGACGACAGCATCAGGATCCGCGCCTCGGCCTGGGCCTCGGCGGACAGCGGCACGTGGACCGCCATCTGGTCACCGTCGAAGTCGGCGTTGAACGCGGTGCAGACCAGCGGGTGGATCTGGATGGCCTTGCCCTCGACCAGCTGCGGCTCGAAGGCCTGGATGCCCAGACGGTGCAGGGTCGGCGCGCGGTTCAGCAGCACCGGGTGCTCGCCGATGACCTCTTCCAGCACGTCCCACACGACCGGCCGCTGCCGCTCGACCATCCGCTTGGCGGACTTGATGTTCTGCGCGTGGTTGAGGTCGACCAGCCGCTTCATCACGAACGGCTTGAACAGCTCCAGCGCCATCTGCTTGGGCAGGCCGCACTGGTGCAGCTTGAGCTTCGGGCCGACCACGATGACCGAACGGCCGGAGTAGTCGACGCGCTTGCCGAGCAGGTTCTGGCGGAACCGGCCCTGCTTGCCCTTGAGCATGTCGGACAGCGACTTCAGGGGCCGGTTACCGGGGCCGGTGACCGGACGACCACGACGGCCGTTGTCGAACAGCGCGTCGACGGCCTCCTGGAGCATCCGCTTCTCGTTGTTGACGATGATCTCGGGCGCGCCGAGGTCGATCAGCCGCTTGAGGCGGTTGTTCCGGTTGATCACACGCCGGTACAGGTCGTTCAGGTCGGAGGTCGCGAAACGGCCACCGTCGAGCTGCACCATCGGGCGCAGGTCCGGCGGGATGACCGGGACGCAGTCCAGCACCATGCCGAGCGGCGAGTTCCGGGTGTTCTGGAACGCCGCGACGACCTTGAGCCGCTTGAGCGCCCGGATCTTCCGCTGGCCCTTGCCGGAGCGGATGGTCTCGCGCAGGTTCTCCGCCTCGGCCTCCAGGTCCATGTTCTGGACCAGGGCCTTGATCGCCTCGGCGCCCATGCTGCCGGTGAAGTACTCACCGAAGCGGTCGCGCAGCTCGCGGTAGAGCAGCTCGTCGGTGACCAGCTGCTTCGGCTCCAGCTTGCGGAAGGTGTCGAGGACCTCGTCGAGGCGGTCGATCTCGCGCTGGGCCCGGTCGCGGATCTGGCGCATCTCGCGCTCTCCGCCCTCCTTGACCTTGCGCCGGACGTCCGCCTTCGCGCCCTCGGCCTCCAGCTCGGCCAGGTCGGCCTCCAGCTTGGCGGCCCGCTTCTCGATCTCCGAGTCGCGGCTGTTCTCCGCCTGCCGCTTCTCGGCCAGGATCTCGTTCTCGATGGTCGAGAGGTCGCGGTGACGCGCTTCGGCGTCCACGCTCGTCACGACGTACGAGGCGAAGTAGATGATCTTTTCGAGGTCCTTCGGGGCGAGGTCCAGCAGGTAGCCCAGCCGGCTCGGCACGCCCTTGAAGTACCAGATGTGGGTCACCGGAGCGGCCAGCTCGATGTGACCCATCCGCTCCCGGCGAACCTTGGAGCGGGTCACCTCGACGCCGCAGCGCTCGCAGATGATGCCCTTGAAGCGGACCCGCTTGTACTTACCGCAGTAGCACTCCCAGTCCCGCTGAGGACCGAAGATCTTCTCGCAGAAGAGCCCGTCCTTCTCCGGCTTGAGGGTGCGGTAGTTGATGGTCTCGGGCTTCTTGACCTCGCCGTGGGACCACTGACGGATGTCGTCAGCGGTGGCGAGGCCGATGCGCAGCTCGTCGAAGAAGTTGACGTCGAGCACTATGTCCCCTATGTCGTCGTCTTTACAGCTAGATCATGGGCGGGGTCGGGGGCCGGCCGGCCCGCGTCGGGATCAAGACTGACCGCCCAGAGCGGGCCGGTCGGCCCCCGACCTCACCACTTACACCTCTTCGACCGAGCTCGGCTCGCGCCGGGACAGGTCGATGCCCAGCTCCTCCGCCGCCCGGAACACCTCGTCGTCGGTCTCGCGCATCTCCAGGGCCACACCGTCGCTGGAGAGCACCTCGACGTTGAGGCACAGCGACTGCAGCTCCTTGAGCAGCACCTTGAACGACTCCGGGATGCCCGGCTCGGGGATGTTCTCGCCCTTGACGATCGCCTCGTAGACCTTGACCCGGCCCAGGACGTCGTCGGACTTGATGGTCAGCAGCTCCTGCAGGGCGTAGGCGGCGCCGTACGCCTGCATGGCCCAGCACTCCATCTCACCGAAGCGCTGGCCACCGAACTGCGCCTTACCACCCAGCGGCTGCTGCGTGATCATCGAGTACGGACCGGTCGACCGGGCGTGGATCTTGTCGTCGACCAGGTGGTTGAGCTTCAGGATGTAGACGTAGCCGACCGCGATCGGGTCGGGCAGCGGCTCGCCGGAACGACCGTCGAACAGCTGCGCCTTGCCGCTGCCCCCGATGAGCTGGTTGCCGTCCCGGTTGGGCAGGGTCGACGCCAGCAGACCGGAGATCTCCTCCTCGCGGGCACCGTCGAAGACCGGCGTGGCCACGTTGGTGTCCGGCTCGGACTCGTGCGCGTTGATCGAGCGGAGCTGGCGCTTCCACTCCTCGTCGTCGCCGTCCACGCTCCAGCCGGTCTTGGCCACCCACCCGAGGTGGGTCTCCAGGACCTGGCCGATGTTCATCCGGGACGGCACACCGAGCGGGTTCAGCACGATGTCGACCGGGGTCCCGTCCTCCAGGAACGGCATGTCCTCGATCGGCAGGATCTTGGAGATGACGCCCTTGTTGCCGTGGCGGCCCGCGAGCTTGTCACCGTCCTGGATCTTGCGCTTCTGGGCCACGTAGACCCGGACCAGCTCGTTCACGCCCGGGGGCAGCTCGTCGCCGTCCTCGCGGGAGAAGGTACGCACACCGATGACCGTGCCGGTCTCGCCGTGCGGCACCTTCAGCGAGGTGTCCCGGACCTCGCGCGCCTTCTCGCCGAAGATCGCGCGGAGCAGCCGCTCCTCGGGGGTCAGCTCGGTCTCACCCTTCGGGGTGACCTTGCCGACCAGGATGTCGCCGGGGACGACCTCGGCGCCGATCCGGATGATGCCGCGCTCGTCGAGGTCGGCGAGCATCTCCTCGCTGACGTTCGGGATGTCGCGGGTGATCTCCTCCGGGCCGAGCTTGGTGTCCCGGGCGTCGACCTCGTGCTCCTCGATGTGGATCGAGGTGAGCACGTCCTGCTGCACGAGGCGCTGCGACAGGATGATCGCGTCCTCGTAGTTGTGGCCCTCCCAGCACATGAACGCCACCAGCAGGTTGCGTCCGAGCGCCATCTCGCCCTCGTCGGTGCACGGACCGTCGGCGATGACCTGACCGGCCTCGACGCGGTCGCCCTCGAAGACGACCGGCTTCTGGTTGACGCAGGAGCCGGCGTTGGAGCGGCGGAACTTGTGCAGCAGGTACGTCCGGCGGTGGCCGTCGTCCTGGTGGACCGTGATGTAGTCCGCGCAGAGGTCCTCGACCACACCGCCGACCTCGGCGACGACCACGTCACCGGCGTCGACCGCGGCACGGTACTCCATGCCCGTACCGACGAGCGGGGCCTCGGCCTTGACCAGCGGCACCGCCTGACGCTGCATGTTCGCGCCCATGAGCGCGCGGTTGGCGTCGTCGTGCTCCAGGAACGGGATCATCGCGGTGGCGACCGAGGTCATCTGCCGCGGCGACACGTCCATGTAGTCCACGGCGCCCGGCGCGACGTCCTCGGTCTCGCCGCCCTTACGGCGGACCAGGACGCGGTCCTCGGCGAAGGTGCCGTCCGACTTCAGCGGGGCGTTGGCCTGCGCCTTGACGAACCGGTCCTCCTCGTCCGCGGTCAGGTAGTCGATCTGGTCGGTGACCCGGCCGTCGATGACCTTCCGGTACGGCGTCTCGATGAAGCCGAACGGGTTGACCCGGGCGAACGTGGAGAGCGCGCCGATCAGGCCGATGTTCGGGCCTTCCGGCGTCTCGATCGGGCACATCCGGCCGTAGTGGGACGGGTGCACGTCCCGGACCTCGAAGCCGGCCCGCTCACGGGACAGACCACCAGGGCCGAGCGCGCTCAGCCGGCGCCGGTGGGTCAGGCCCGCCAGCGGGTTGGTCTGGTCCATGAACTGGGACAGCTGCGACGTGCCGAAGAACTCCTTGATCGCCGCCACCACCGGGCGGATGTTGATCAGGGTCTGCGGCGTGATCGCCTCGACGTCCTGGGTGGTCATCCGCTCGCGGACGACCCGCTCCATCCGGGAGAGACCCACCCGGACCTGGTTCTGGATCAGCTCGCCCACGGTACGCAGGCGACGGTTGCCGAAGTGGTCGATGTCGTCGGCCTCGTAGCCCTCCTCACCGGCGTGCAGCCGGCAGAGGTATTCCACGGTGGCGACGATGTCGTCCTCGGTGAGCGTGCCGGTGGTGATCGGCACGTCCAGCTCGAGCTTCTTGTTGAACTTGTAGCGCCCGACCTTGGCGACGTCGTACCGCTTCGGGTTGAAGAAGAGGTTGTCGAGCAGGGTCTGGGCGTTCTCACGGGTCGGCGGCTCGCCGGGGCGGAGCTTCCGGTAGATGTCGAGCAGGGCCTCGTCCTGGCCGGCGATGTGGTCCTTCTCGAGCGTGGTCATCATGAGCTCGGACCAGCCGAACTTCTCACGGATGCGCTCGGCGGACCACCCGATGGCCTTGAGCAGGACGGTGACGGCCTGGCGGCGCTTGCGGTCGATGCGAACGCCGACCGTGTCGCGCTTGTCGATGTCGAACTCCAGCCAGGCACCCCGGCTCGGGATGACCTTGACGCTGGAGAGGTCGCGGTCGGAGGTCTTGTCCGGCTGCTTGTCGAAGTACACGCCCGGCGAGCGGACGAGCTGGCTGACCACGACGCGCTCGGTGCCGTTGATGATGAAGGTGCCCTTCGGCGTCATCATCGGGAAGTCACCCATGAACACGGTCTGGCTCTTGATCTCGCCAGTGGTGTTGTTGGTGAACTCCGCGGTCACGAACAGCGGCGCGCAGTAGGTGAGGTCCTTCTCCTTGCACTCCTCGATCGAGGCCTTGACCTCGTCGAAGCGCGGAGCCGAGAAGGAGAGCGACATGGTGCCGGAGAAGTCCTCAATGGGACTGATCTCGTCGAGGATCTCCGCGAGACCCGAGCGTGCGTGCGGGTCGTCCGCCGACCGGCCCTGCCAAGCCTCGTTGCCGACGAGCCAGTCGAAGGACTCGTTCTGGATGGCGAGGAGGTTGGGGACCTCGAGGTGTTCGGTGATCCGACCGAAAGAAACTCGGCGGGGCGCGAATGCGCTCGACGTACGACTGGTCTTCGCAGGGCGGGAAGCTGCCAAGATGCGTCCTTCCGAGGACCGGTGCTGCAGAACGGCTGGTACGCGTGCACTCCAATGACCCCACCAGAATTATCCGTAAACGGACATTTCCGAGCAGGGGTCAAGTCGGAAGGCAGCGCAAACTAGCAGTGTAGCCGAGAGGCTAACCGCTGTCCAGCCCACCCCGCAGGTCGTCGCGGAACAAGCCCTGGGACCTCGGAAAACCGGGTCGTCCGGGCCGCTCGGAACGCGACGCTCCTGCCGGTCCGCTCGGGTGCCGCGGCGGCGGTGCTGCCGTTGCCATTACCCGAGTGGCGGCCGTTGCAAGCGCGGAAAGTCTTGCTGATGTCAGCGTGCCTGGCAGGCCGGTGCCGCGTCAAGGGCCGGTTACCGGTCGGGGTGTCTTTCCCACCGACGGGCTACCGACAGACGCCACTGACCAGCCGGCACACGGGCCGTCGTACGCCCTGCTCACACCGCTGCCGTCCGGGACCACCAACACGGCGGGCGGCGATCCGATTCCGGATCACCGCCCGCCGCGACGCGGTGTGCCCCGGCTCACGTGAGCCGGACGCGCGTCAGGTGGAGCAAGGTCACTTCATGGTGACCTTGGCGCCCTCGCCCTCGAGCTTGGCCTTGGCCTTCTCGGCGGTCTCCTTGTTGACCTTCTCCAGGACGGCCTTCGGCGCGGCCTCGACCAGGTCCTTGGCCTCCTTGAGGCCCAGGCCGGTCAGCTCACGCACGACCTTGATGACCTGGATCTTCTTGCCACCGTCGGCGTCGAGGATGACGTCGA
This sequence comes from Micromonospora sp. HB375, assembly GCF_017872985.1. Taxonomy (NCBI): domain Bacteria; kingdom Bacillati; phylum Actinomycetota; class Actinomycetes; order Micromonosporales; family Micromonosporaceae; genus Micromonospora; species Micromonospora sp. HB375. The sequence continues at coordinate 6,250,007 of NZ_JAGGJO010000001.1, forward strand.
ACTCGTCCTTCTCCTCCTCGGCCGGGGCGGCAGCGCCGCCGGCGGCCGGGGCGCCCGCGGCCACGGCGACCGGAGCGGCGGCGGTGACCTCGAAGGTCTCCTCGAACTGCTTCACGAACTCGGAGAGCTCGATCAGCGTCATCTCCTTGAACGCGTCGAGCAGCTCGTCGGTGCTGAGCTTCGCCATGTCTGGCGTCCTTTCTCGCAATGAAAACTAAGAACGTGGTGCGCCGGGAGGGCCTCAGGCCGCCTCGGCGCCCTCCTGCTCGCGCTTCTTGTCCGCCAGGGCGGCCGCCGCGCGGGCGGCCTTGGAGAGCGGCGCCTGGAACAGGGCCGCGGCCTTGCTCAGGTTGCCCTTCATCGCGCCGGCCAGCTTGGCCAGCAGCACCTCGCGGGACTCCAGGTCGGCGAGCTTCGTGACCTCGGCCGCGGAAATGGCCTTGCCCTCGAAGACACCGCCCTTGATGACGAGCTTCGGGTTGGCCTTCGCGAAGTCGCGAAGCCCCTTCGCCGCCTCGACGACGTCGCCCGAAACGAAAGTCAGCGCGGTAGGACCGGAGAACAGCTCGTCGAGGCCGGAGATGCCCGCATCGGCCGCGGCACGCTTGGCAAGCGTGTTCTTCGCGACCGTGTAGCTGGTCTCCTTGCCGAGCGAGCGCCGCAGCTGGGTGAGCTGCGAAACCGTGAGCCCGCGGTACTCGGTGAGCACGGTCGCCCCCGCGTTGCGGAAGCTCTCGGTCAGCTCGGCGACGGCCGTGGCCTTGTCGGCCCGGATCGGCTTGTCCGCCATGTCCCTCCTCTCTCGTTGCTCGGAGCTGGTACGCCGGCGACGAGCCAAGGCTCGACGGCGGCGGCGGAGGCATCACGACAACGAAAAAGCCCCGGCGCAGGGCGCACGGGGCGAGGGCCGGCGGCACGGGCACAGTCGGCGGACCATGCATGACACCGATTTTCGCTTACCGCCCTGCGCGGGTCGCCCGTCGTCGCGGGACCTTCGACCGTGCCGGGGCACGGTGACCAGCGGTCTTTGGGTGGAACTACCGCACCAGGTTACGCGACCGGGACCGCAGCGCCAAATCGCGCCCCGGTGCTCCCGGTCACCGCGCCTCAGGCCCGGGTGCGGCGGGCCCGGGCGTAGCCGGTGAGCGCCACCGCCGCCCAGAGCGCCGCCCAGCCGGTGAGCAGCAGGCCGGCACCGGTGGCGACCGGCCCGGTGACCTCCCGCGCGGTCGCCATGACCGGTGGGGCCAGCCACGGCGCGACCGAGCCGGAGAGCCCCAGAACCACCACCCCGACCGCGCCGGTCACCAGCACCGCCACCCCGTAGCCGGCGCTGCGGGTCACGGCCCGGCTGGCCAGCGCGCCGAGCGCCACCGCCGCGGGCAGGGCGAGCAGGTGCGCCCAGAGCCCGAGCGCCACCCCCACGAGCACCGGCCGCTCCCCCGGCGCGACGGCCGCGGTCACCCCGCCGAGCGGCCACGGCAGCGCCAGCGCGACCACCACCACGGCGAGCCCGGCCACCAGCGCGGCGAGCAGCCCGGCCGCCCACTCCCGGCCCGGCCCGACCACCACCCGGGCCAGCCGGCGCTGCACGTCGGGCTCGACGTCCAGCAGGATCTTGGTCTGCCAGGCCAGCACCGGGAACAGGACCACGGCGGAGACGCCGTAGGCCTCCGCCGGGCGGGCCCGGCCGCCGCCGTGGAGGACGCCCAGGGCGAGCAGGCCGGCCAGCACCGGCGCCAGCGCCCGTCCGGTACGCAGGAAGCCGGCCAGCCGCAGCCGGACCAGCGCGATCACCGGGCCACCTCCGGCGCCGGCCCGGGGCGGCCCGAGTCCCCGGCCCCGGCGTCAACGTGGCCCACCGGGCCGGATAGCGCGTCCGCATCCGGGCAGTCGTCATCGGCGGACGGGCCGACGGAGGCCGGCACCGGGTGCGTGGCCGGAGGCGGGACGGCGTGGTCGCGTACCCGAAGGATCTGGTGGCCGTCGGCGCGCAGGCGGGCGACGGCGGCGGCCAGCCCGGCGGCCGGCACCGCCAGCTCGACCACGGCGACGGCAGCGCCGCCCGACGGGGCCTGCTCGGTCACCGTGCCGTCGGTGACCGACCAGTGCCGGGCACCGGGCAGCCGGACGGTCTCGCCCCGGTGGTCGCTCACGAGTACGGCGCCACCGGCGGCCAGCACCTCGCCGATGATCTCGGGGACCGCCTCGCGGGCGGCGGCGTCCAGCCCCTCCCAGGGCTCGTCGAGCACCAGCAGGCCGGGCGGGCGCAGCAGCGCCTGCGCCAGGCCGACCTTCTGCGCGGTGCCCTTGGACAGCCGGGGCAGACGGACGTCGTGGAACCGGGCCAGGCCGAGGCGCTCGACCCAGTGGCGCACCGCCCGGTCGGCGGCGGGACCGGGCAGGCCGGCGACGCGGCCCATGGCGGTCAGGTAGGCCCCGACGGTGAACGGCTGGTCGGCGGGGAAGCGCTCCGGCACCCAGCCGGCCACCGGCGGCCGGTCGGCGACGCGGCCCCGGGACGGACGCAGCACCCCGGCGGTGAGCTGCAGCAACGTGGACTTTCCGGCCCCGTTGCGGCCGAGCACCACGGCGACCTCACCCGGGCCGACGGCGACGTCGACCTGCCGCAGGACCCAGGGGCCGTGCCGGTGGTAGCGGAACCACACGCCGTCGAGCCGCATGCGCCGAGACTGCCACACCGGACAGACGAACGGGGCCCCGCCACGACCTGGTGGCGGAGCCCCGTCCGGGACGTGCTGGTTGCTCAGGCCTCGGTCGAGGCCTCCTGCAGGTTCTTCACGACCTTCGGGTCGACCGGGACGCCCGGGCCCATGGTGGTGGTGAGGGTGATCTTCTTGAGGTACGTGCCCTTGGCCGCGGACGGCTTGGCGCGCAGCACCTCGTCCAGCACCGCGGCGTAGTTGTCGACCAGCTGGGCCTCGGAGAAGGAGGCCTTGCCGATGATCAGGTGCAGGTTGGAGTGCTTGTCCACCCGGAAGGTGATCTTACCGCCCTTGATGTCCGAGACGGCCTTGGTGACGTCCATGGTCACGGTGCCGGTCTTCGGGTTCGGCATCAGACCGCGCGGGCCCAGGATCCGCGCGATCCGGCCGATCTTGGCCATCTGGTCGGGCGTGGCGATCGCCGCGTCGAAGTCCAGCCAACCGCCCTGGATGCGGGCGACCAGCTCGTCGGTGCCCACCTCGTCAGCACCTGCGGCGACGGCCTCCTCGGCCTTCGCGCCGGCGGCGAAGACGATCACGCGGGCGGTCTTACCGGTGCCGTGCGGCAGGTTGACCGTGCCGCGGACCATCTGGTCCGCCTTGCGGGGGTCGACGCCGAGGCGCATCGCGACCTCGACCGTGGCGTCGAACTTGGTGTTGGTGGTGTCCTTGGCCAGCTTGACGGCCTCGACCGGGGTGTAGAGCTTCGACCGGTCGATGACCTCGGCGGCCTTGCGGTAGCTCTTGCTGCGCTGCATTTCTGGTGACTCCTGTGGTCTCTGGCGGGCGCGCGGCGTGCGCGGCCCTCCCACGAACAGAAAGATCGGGTGGAGCGGTGGAGCGAGATCAGTCGGCGACGGTCAGGCCCATCGACCGGGCGGTGCCGGCGATGATCTTCTCGGCCTGGTCGATGTCGTTGGCGTTGAGGTCCGCCATCTTCTTCTCGGCGATCTCGCGCAGCTGGGCGCGGGTGACCGAGCCGACCTTCTCCTTGTGCGGGACGCCCGAGCCCTTCTGCACACCGGCGGCCTTGATCAGCAGCCGGGCGGCGGGCGGGGTCTTCAGCACGAAGGTGAACGTGCGGTCCTCGTAGACGCTGATCTCGGCGGGGACGATGTCGCCCCGCTGGGACTCGGTCTGCGCGTTGTAGGACTTGCAGAACTCCATGATGTTCACGCCGTGCTGGCCGAGCGCGGGGCCGACCGGCGGCGCCGGGGTGGCCTGGCCCGCCGGCAGCTGAAGCGTGAACGTCTTGACGAGCTTCTTCTTCGGAGGCATGTCTCTTCCTGGGGCTTGAAACTGGGATTCTCGCCGGTCCGCGGGCGCGCACGGTCAGCGCGGTGCGGACAGCCGACGTTCTAGGGTAGCGCAGCCGCCGGCCACCCTCCGCGCCGAGGTCGGTGGGTGGCGAAACGGCGCACCGGCGGCCACCCCGGAAGGGGCGGGCCGCCGGTGCCGACGTACGTCAGATCTTGGCGACCTGGTTGAAGTTCAGCTCGACCGGCGTCTCCCGGCCGAAGATCGACACCAGCACCTTGAGCTTCTGCTGGTCGGCGTTGATCTCGCTGATCGTCGCCGGCAGCGACGCGAACGCGCCGTCGGTGACGGTGACCGAGTCGCCGACCTCGAAGTCGAGGACCTTGACCTCGGGCTTGGCCTTCTTCTGCTCGGTCTCGACCGCCGGGGCCAGCCACTTGAGCACCTCGTCGAGGCTCAGCGGCGCCGGCCGGTCGGCCCGGTCGGTCGCGCCGACGAAGCCGGTGACCCCCGGGGTGTTCCGGACGCAGGAGTAGGACTCGGCGGTCAGCTCCATCCGGACCAGGATGTAGCCCGGGAAGACCTTCGCCTGGACCTGCGACCGCTTGCCGTTCTTGACCTCGACCTCTTCCCGGGTCGGCACCTCGACCTGGTAGATGAAGTCCTCCATGTCGAGGGAGGTGATCCGGGTCTCGAGGTTGGTCTTGACCTTGTTCTCGTAGCCGGCGTACGAGTGCACCACGTACCAGTCGCCGGGCGCGTAGCGCAGCTTCTGGCGCAGCTCGGCGACCGGGTCGAAGTCCTCGTCCGGGGCCGGCTCGGTGGTCGGGAACTCCGGCTCGCTGGCGGCCTCGACCGACTCGTTGTTGGCCGCCGTCGCCACCGTGGACTGGTCGTCCGGGGTTCCGGCGGTCTCGTCGTACTCAGGCACGCTCGCTCACTTCCGTCAGTATCGCTGTCCGCAGGTCAGCTCGGCTCGCCGAAGACCCACAGCACCGCCTTGGCGAAGCCGTAGTCCAGGCCGGCCACGATCGCCAGCATCACCGCGACGAAGGTGACCACCACGGCCGTGTAGGTCAGCAGCTCCTTGCGGGTCGGCCAGATGACCTTACGCAGCTCTGCCACGACCTCGCGGAAGAACCGCGCGATGCGGGCGAACAGCCCGATCCGCTCGGTGTCCTTGCGGGTCTTCCGGCCCTCGGCCGGCTCGGCCTGCGCCCGCTTACGGGTCGCGGTGCCGCCCCGGGAGACCGGCTCGTCCGCGTCGGTGGCGTCGTCGTCGGCCACGTCGTCGTCGGCCACGCCGTCGACGGTCGCGTCGTCGTTCAGACGCTCGTCGCCGTCGTCCTCGCCGCGGCGCTTGCTCTTGGCCACTTCGCCCTCCGTGCGGGATATGGGGTCGCACGCCGGGCGGCGTGCGCGGCGTGTTGGTCACGCCGGCCGGACCAACCGTCCCGCGACGGGCCGCGGCCGGCGGACCGGCCGGGAGGGCCCGAGCGCCTCGGAACCACCCCACCGGTGCCACCACCACGGGCCGGACGCCGCCGGTGAGGGCGACGCGACCCACGGAACGGTCAGGCCTGAGGCGCAGGGGTGACAGGACTTGAACCTGCAGCCTGCGGTTTTGGAGACCGCTGCTCTGCCAATTGAGCTACACCCCTGTGCGGCAACTCACCTCCACCCGGACACGCTGTGCCGAGCGGGGGTCACTTGCCCCACGGCGGACCAGTGTACGGGTAGTCGTGCGACTTTCCCAACCGGTCTGCCCCTCGCGCGTCGGGCGGACCCTCAGCGCGTCGTGCGGATCAGTGCCCGGGCCTGCGACAGCACCTTCTCGCCCTGGCAGGTGGCGGTGATGTCGAGCCTGGTCAGACCGTCTTCGGTGACCTCCTTGACCACCGCCGACACCTCGATCTCGGTGCCCTCGTCGGTGTCCGGGACGACCACCGGCCGGGTGAACCGGACGCCGAAGTCGACCACCGCGTCCGGCGCGCCGGCCCAGCCGGTCACCGCGCGGCCGACCAGGGCCATGGTGAACATGCCGTGGGCGATGACGCCCGGCAGCCCCACGTCGGTGGCGACGCGGTCGCTCCAGTGGATCCGGTTGAAGTCGCCCGAGGCGCCCGCGTAGCGGACCAGGTCCGCGCGGGTCACCCGGTACGTCTGGGTGGGCAGCTCCATGTCCTCAGGCCTCCCCGCGTACGACGATCTTGGACCAGACGGCGACCACCGGCTCACCGTCCACAGTGCTCACATCGGTGCGGGTGGTCAGGAAGCCGTGCCCGCCCCGGGTGGTGACCTCCTCGATGGTGCTCACGCACACCAGCTCGTCGCCGGCCACCACCGGCCGGGTGTACGCGAACCGCTGGTCGCCGTGCACCACGCGGCTGTAGTCGACGCCGAGCGCCGGATCCTCGACGATCTGCCGGCTCGCCGCCATCGTGACGAGCACCGGGAACGTCGGCGGGGCCACCACGTCGGCGTGGCCGAGCGAGCGGGCCGCCTCCGGATCGTGGTGGGCCGGGTCGGTCGCGCCGATGGCGGTGGCGAACTCGCGGATCTTTTCTCGGCCCACCTGGTAGGGGGCGGTCGGCGGGTACGTCCGGCCGACGAAGGACGGGTCCAGGGACATGCCGCCGAACCTACACGGAAAACACGAACGCCGATCCGCCCGGTCGGGCGGCCCGGAGGCCACCCGTCAGGTGGATCGGCGTACGCGAAGCTGGTGCCGACCGGCTGCGCCGGTAGCGATCAGCGGGTCTCGCGGTGAACGGTGTGCTTGCCGTCCCGGGGGCAGAACTTCTTCAGCTCGATGCGGTCCGGGTCGTTACGGCGGTTCTTGCGCGTGATGTAGTTGCGCTCCTTGCACTCCACACACGCCAAAGTGATCTTCGGCCGAACATCGGTCGCCTTCGCCACGGCGGAGTGCCTTCCTCGCTCACGGAACAACTACGGCGTGTCAGCCTACGCGCTGACAACGCGGACATGCAAAGTGGGCGCCTGTGGCGCCCGTCCCACCGACCACCGGGTGTACCCGGAGGACGAGAGTAGCGGTGGCCGGACTTGAACCGGCGACACAGCGATTATGAGCCGCTTGCTCTGCCATCTGAGCTACACCGCCGTGGCGGGTCCAGCCGGACCCTCTGAGCCCCCTTACGGAATCGAACCGTAGACCTTCTCCTTACCATGGAGACGCTCTGCCGACTGAGCTAAGGGGGCCTGCCCGATCACCCCGGGGGGTGTCGCGCAGGGGAAACAGTACACGACCGCGTCGCCGAGGTGAAATCGGATCCCCCAGGTACGTGTCGGCCCTGCTCAGGGCACCACACGCAGCCGCGGCAGCTCACCCGTGGCCACCGTCTCCGGGTCGACCTGGGCACCGAACCAGGCCTCCAGACGCTCGTACGGCAGGGGGCGGCTGAACAGGAAGCCCTGGCCGATCTCGCAGCCGATGTCCTGCAGGAGTTCCAGCATCAGCTCGCTCTCCACGCCCTCGGCCACCACCGCCAGGCCGAACTGCTGGGAGAGCGTCACCACCGCGTTCACGATCGCCAGATCACCCGGATCGGTCGCCATGCCCTGCACGAACGACCGGTCCACCTTCACCTCGTGCACCGGCAGCCGGCGCAGCTGGGCCAGGGACGAGTTGCCGGTGCCGAAGTCGTCCACCGAGAGCCGGACACCGAGGTCACGGAGGCTGCGCAGGGTCGGGATGGGACGTTCCGCTCCGTCCAGCACACCGGCCTCGGTGACCTCCAGTGTCAGCCGCTGCGGCGGCACGCCGTACTCGGCCAGCAGATCGCGTACCAGCGCCGGGAAGTGCTGGTCGGTGAGCGTACGCGCGGCGAGGTTGACCGCGACGGAGAGCGGCTGCTCGCCGTGGCTCCAGTCGCGGCTGCGCCGCAGGCTCTCCCGGAGCACGAACTCGGTGAGCCGGCCGAGCTGGCCGGTGTGCTCGGCCACCGCCACGAAGTCGTCCGGCGAGACCGTGCCGTGCGCCGGGTGCTCCCACCGGGCCAGACACTCCACGCCCACCAGGCGGCGGTCCCGCAGCGTGACCTTGGGCTGGAAGTAGACCTCCAGCTTGCCCTCGTCCAGCGCCCGTTGCAGGTCGCCGGCGAGGCCGAGCCGGCGCAGCGACCGCGACTCCAGCGCCGGGCTGTAGAGCTGCACGCTGCCCGGGACCGACTTGGCGGCGCTGGCCGCCAGGTCGACGCGCTGCAACAGCGCCACCGCGTCGCTGCCGTGGTCGGGGTGGACCGCCACGCCGACCACCGTGTCCACGTCCACGGTGAGCGCGTCGAAAACCATCTCGTCGCGGATCTGCTCCCGGAGCTGGGCCGCCAGTTCCAGGGCCGCCTCGGTGCTCTCCAGCCGGAGCGTCACCAGGAACTCGTCCCCACCGGCGCGGCCGACCAGCGCCGAGGAGGGCGCGCAGGCGCGCAGCCGCTCGGCCACCTCGACGAGCACCTTGTCCCCGGCGGCGTGGCCGAGCGACTCGTTGACCTGGCGGAGCCGGTCGACGTCGAAGAGGAGCAACGCGACCACCTCGCCCGGCGCGCCGATCTTCACCGCCTCGGCCACCGCCGCGGTCAGCCGGCGCCGGTTGGGCAGCTTGGTGAGCGTGTCGTGGTCGGCGTCGTGCCGCAGCCGGTCGACCAGGCGAGAGTTCTCCAGGGCGACAGCGGCGTGCGCCGCCACCGTCTCCAGGACCGCGACGTCGCGCGCGGTGAAGTGCGAGGGGTCGACCAGCCGGTTGGTCACCTCGAGCGTCCCGATCACCACCCGGCCCGAGCGCAACGGGACGATGATCGTGTCCTTGACGCCCTGTTCCGCCAGGCTGGCCCGGAACTCCGGATCGCTGCACACGCCCCGGCCGACGGTGACCGGGCGGGCCTTCTGCATCGCCCGCTGGCGCAGCTCCACCCCGGTCGGGGCGGTGTCCAGCAGGCCGGGGTCATCGACCCGCGCGGTGAGCAGAGTCTCCGGGTGCCGGCCCTGGGCGGGCAGCCACAACGTCGCGTACTCCGCCTGCATCAGACCCCGGACGCGGCCCAGCAGGGCGTCCGCGAGCGTGCCGTCCTGGCCGCTGGCCGAGATCGCCCGGCTCAGCTCGTACATGCCGCTGAGCGTGCGGTGCTGCTGGAAGAACTCGGTGTACGACCGGTAGACCGCCACCAGCCCCGCGGCCAGCGCGGCCAACGGCACCAGGGACCACCAGGACTGCTCCAGCAGCATCAGCACGATCAGGCCGGCCGACACGTTGATGCCGTTGGTCAGCACGCCCGAACGCAGCGCCCGGAACGTCTCCCGGCCGGCGTGCCACCCGATGAGCAGGGTCTGGACCGCGGCGATCGAGGTGAGGCTCACCAGGATCACCATCGCCACCGCGAGGCAGAGGCCCAGCCAGGTGGCGGGGCCCACGCCTTCGGTCGGCGGCAGGATGGTCAGCACCAGGGCGCCGACCGAGGTGCCCGCCGCCGCACGCGCGACGTTGAACCAGAGCTTCGGCGCCGACAACCGGTGACGCAGGTGCGTCACGAGCGAGGACAGCGTGTAGATCAGGACGACGGTGAGCGGCGGCAGGAAGTAGAAGGCGAGCACCAGCGGCAGCTCGGTGAGCGTCATACCGAGTGACTGCCGGCGGATGACCACGCCGACGACGGGCCCGCTGGCGACGATCATCAGCGCCAGGAGCAGCACCGCCGGAAGCCACCCGCCGATGGGTGGCTTCGCGATCAATCCGGTGACCGTCGAACAAGCCACCGCTACCAGGGCGAGCGGCGCGGTGATTATCCAGGCGTCCTCGGAGGGTCTGCGCCTCGGGTTGTCTCGCCCGCTCATCCCACTCCCTGTCCGGTGGGTCCCACTCCCGGTCCGGCGGGCAGGACCCACCGGCTTCCGCCCCCGTGGAGGTCAGCCCGGGTCGCTGTCAGACCCAGACGTAGTCGAGGAGGCGGAGGTCGCCCAGGCCGGACATTGCACTGATTACCGAAACGCCCAAGGCGGCGGAAACGAGGAGGAGCGAGCCAAACAGCCGGCCCAGCCTACGACCAGACATGATTGCTCCTGTCGGGAGAGTTACAACCATCGTGAAGGTTCCACGATCGTGCCACACCCCGCTCACGGGCAAAAGCTGCGCGAGCCCTCGCGCAGGGGCAGTGGCAGGGAAATCATCCGTTCGACAGGCGCGGCTCACCCTCCGGCCCAGCATACCGTCACGATCAGCCCCGCAGCCGCTACGGAAGGCGCGCACAACGACTTCGCGCGTAAACCACGCTTAGCGCCTGATTCACCCGTCAGCCGGTCGGCACCCGGCCGCGGCCACAGTAGATGGCGTCGGCGCTCCCGTCGGCCGCCCTCGGACAGCCTCTACCATCATCGATGCCTGAGGCAAGGTTTCACGCCAGGAGAACCGAGTGAATCATCAGCCGGCCGGTGGCGGTTGCCCCGACGGCGTCGCCAGGTGCGACACCCACCCGCCTGACTGCTTCACCGCCGACGAGGCGGGCAACAGCCGGTGGCAGCACCCTGACGGTCGGCTACCGCCTCTGCCCGTTCACGCGGGCTTCGTGCCGGTGACGTCGTACTCGAACAGCGCCTTGTTGGAGTTCCGCTTGCGGATGGTCTCCACCTTGACGTCCGAATAGCCGAGTTCGCGCAGCATCACGGCATACCAGGTGTGCGCTGGCACCTCGTGCTTGTAGAAGGTGGAGTTTCCGACGATGTAGGAGACGCTGCCGCCCGGCTTCAAGTGCTTCGTGACGCTCTGGAAGTGCAGCCACATGTCGTGGTGGTACTTGTGAACGTAGCTGGCAAGCAGCGGACCGTTCTTGCCGCCGTCCGCCGCGATCTTCTCGCAGACCACCTTCATCGCCCCGTCGACAGGCGTCCCGACGTCCGGCTTCCACGTGTTCAGCTTGCTCGTGGCGGTGCCCCACGTGCCACCGATGGCGCGCCAGTCGAGCTCGCCGGCGTCGCCGGCCACGTCCAGGTAGCGGAGCCAGTACATGTACGGGCGAAGCTCGCGGATGTAGCTCATCCGATTCACGTACGGCGGTGAGGTCAGTACGAAGTCCGCAGGCTCCAGGCCGTCCAGACCCGTCCGCGAATCGCCCTGCCGGACAACCGCCGTGCCGGCGAGGTCGAAACGGGCGGACTCGATGATCGTCGCCATTTCCGTGGCGTACGTGTCGAGCGCCTTGTCGAGGTCGTCGACCACGAAGAGCGCCTGCTCGGCCGGCGCTTCCTTGAAGGACATCGACTGATGGTTGAAAGCCGCGTTGGAGCAGGAGATCAGCGACCGGCAGAGACCGATCTCCAGCAGGTCGCGGATCTGCCCGTCGAAACGGTCGATCTCGTTCCGAAGCGCCTTGAGGGCGTGGAGCGCGCCCGGCGACCACCACTTCTCGATCCTGAACAGGCTCGGCTGCCAGAGATCGGCGTCCTCGTCGTGCGCCCGCGCCCCGTCGAGCACACTCGTCACGGCGTCAGCGAGCGCGACGAGCGTGTCCTCCGGGTAGTTCGTCGTCTTGACCGTGCCGAGCCAGACCAGGAACGGGTTGATGTCCACCGACTGCCCCCGGTGACCGAGCTCGGCAGCCGCGAGCGGCGTCGTGCCCGTGCCCGAGAAGGGGTCGGTGATGATGCTGCCGTTCGGCATGTGCGACATGCGATCGCGGACGAGGCGTACGCCGTAGGCGGGCGTGAGGCGCAACCAGCCGTGCCTCCCCACACCCATGTTGGCGCGGAACGTCATGTGCTCGTTGCGGCTGTGCGCCGCGCGCTCGACGAGCTCCGTCATGCCGCCTCCAGGAGTCGCCGCAGGACGTGCTCCACCCTGGCGCGCAGGTCGGTGGTGTCCCGCCGGAGGTAGCCGACAACGTCCCGCAGGAAGCCGAAAGTACTGGACAGGGGGTCATGCCCGCCCACGGCGGGGAAGACACTCCAGTTGCCGGTCAGGTATCGCGAGCAGACCATGTGACCTGGTTCTCGGACAGTCCGAACTCCGCCTTGAGGACCTGGCGGAAGATGCGCTCGCAGCCGACGCCGAACTGCCTGTGGATCGACGTCATGCCGCCCGCGGCTCTGCGCGGCGAACATCAGGGGCGAGGCGACGCCCATTCAGTGACAGAGCGGGTCAGCGCCGTACAGCGCGGCGAAGCCGGCAAGGTCGACCTCGTCGGCCCCTCCCATCTCGGGAAGGCAATCCGCCGACATGCGGAGCGGCGCGAGCAGGATCTCTCGGTAGAGCCGGTCCCGCTCCTCAGTGCTCGACGCCATGGGACGGCAGCTTACGGCAAAGCTCAGACACCCCCTCGCACCCACACCAATCAAGCAGTTCAGTCCCATTTGGCGCAGATCCGGCGCTCTGCTCGTCACGAGCGCACTTCAGCGGCGAGATGGGCCGAGGCAGCTGCTGCTTTCCTGCCGGCCGGCCAGGGCTTGCCGGTCCACGGCCCACCATTTGCCCAACGCCCATGGATCCACCCCTGCCACCGTTCCCGGCGCCCAATAACTTCCGCGACACCACCAGCTTGCCGACCGATCATGTGTCGATGACCAGGGAAGAGGCTCTTGCCAACCTTCACGACACCGTCGTCTTCTGGAGCATCGGCTCCGCCACCTCGGTTGACGTGGTCATGGCCGCCTGCGACTGCCTGGTGGCAGGCGTCGACAGTCCGACCCTCCGGATCCTGGCCGGCGTCTCCCCCGTGAAGGGCAGCGAGGACGACGATCTGCGCCGCTGGCTGGCTGATGCGTTCGCGGAACTCTCCCTGACCTACTACGGGGAAGAGAGCCGGAAGGCCGAAGAGGAAGTCCTCCGCATCATGGCGCGACGACTGCTCGCCAGGAAGATCGCGCCTCGCGAACTCACGTCCTGGGTCTCACAGTTCATCACCTACGCCGGGACTCCCCTGGCAGGCGAACTGATCAACCTGGAGAGCGCCTACGAGTACGTCGAGGCCGCCAACGAGGTACACATGCTGGTCAGCACCAAGCCCGAGGATCTCGACGCGGAGGTCATCGCCGAAGCTCGACGACTGGTCGGCGACAGCGGCGCCGGCAGGGACCAGGGTTGAGCCACCACGGATCATCCCCGATCTTGTCGTGGACGTCCTTTCCGTGGCCCGCCCGCAATCAGTCGCAGACGGCTGGACTCAGCCGGACTCGGCCAGACGAACGAGAACGGCCCCCGATCAGCATCTCTGCTGTTCAGGGGCCGTATCTGCACCTGGTGGCGGGTAGAGGATTCGAACCTCTGTAGCTTTCGCGACGGATTTACAGAGCGTCTGCGGTCTTGCTCCTCATCCGACCCCTGACCTGCGCCTTCTCCATCCTGAGAGCCATCTGATCAGCGGACCGCCCACGATCCGCCCACGACAAGCCTCCGCGCCTGACGCCGGAACTTGAGCGCGTGGCGTCCAATAGAGGGCGTGCCATCGATCAGAGACCGCTTCCTTGCTGCCCACAGCGGCTGGCGCGCTGGCAGCGTCCGCCCCGCCAGCCCGACCTCCCGCAGGGCAAGGACCCCCAACCGCCCGACGACCGGGGTTACCCACCGAAGGCTTGCCAGCCAAGGACAGTCCTTGCGACTCGAACTTGCGTCGGTCGCACCTCTTGAGCTGAAACCCGATCCCTGGCAGCGCCTGCTCGCCATCGGCAGCATCCTCTCGGTGATCGTCCTCGGCGTCGGCTTGTTCATCACCAACGCAGCCAACCGGCACCAGCAGGAGGCCACCCGCCGACAGCAGGACCTCGCGGCAGCAGGACAGATCGCAGACCGGTTCGCTCAAGCCATTGATCAACTCGGACAAGCAGGCGCAGACAAGATCGATGTACGACTTGGGGCGCTCTACTCCCTCGAACGCATCATGCGCGACTCCGCCATCGACCAACCAGCGGTTGTAGAGGTTGTGGCCGCCTTCATTAGGGTGCATGCCCCTGCGTCTGCGGCAAATCCCATCGCGCCAACCGCAAGCCCACAAAATTTCAGAGTCCCCACGACGTCCGTTGACATTCAGGCTGCACTGACAGTTCTTGGTCGTCGCAACCGAGATCATGATTACTTACCCCACGGCCTGAACCTCGCTGGCACGAACTTGGGCGGGGCCAACCTCGCCGATTCCCAGCTAGACGGTGCAAACCTCGACAACGCTGATCTCCGCGGTGCCTTCATGAGTAAGACGCAGCTCAAGGGTGCTTTCATGGGAGGGGCGAACCTGTACGGCTCAACTGTCAGCGTCGCCAATCTGAGCAAAGCCTTCCTGGTCGGCGCCGATCTCAGGTACGCCAAGATGCATGCCACCGATCTCACTTGGGCGGATCTTCGAGGCGCCGATTTGAGAGGCGCCGACATGCTTGGCGCGGCGCTGGCGATGGCAGATTTGACTGGCGCGGACCTGCGAGGTGCAGTGAATCTCACGAAGGACGGTGTCCGTTGCGCCAAGGTAGACGATCTGATTCGTCTACCGGATGGAATCACTCGGCCGGCACCTCTTAACGACCTAGAGCTGGAGTTTTGTCGGTTCAGTTAACCTTTGGCTCAACCGAGCGCCCCACCGATGCGGTCGTTCATGGTGTCGTCTCCGCCGTCGATGCAGTTGGCGTAGACCCGGAGGAGGACGGCGACACCGTGGCCCAAGCGCCGGGCGACCTCGGTCGGCGGGACGCCAGCATTCAGCCAGAGCGAGGCCGCCGCGTGCCGGAGATCGTAGGGCCGGCGGACGAGCGGCGAGGCGACCTGTGCTTCGGTCAGCGCCTTCTCGCGGGCGCGCTTCCACCACCGGTCGTAGACCGACTCGGAGAGCGGGCCGCCGTGCAGGCCCCTAAAGAACCGACCGTCCGGACCTACCCCGTGATTCTCGACGTGCGCGCACAGCAGCTCGACGAGCCGGGGCGGGATCGGGACCGTCCGGGTCTCTGCTCTCCCCCGGTGCTTGAGTCCGCGCCGTTCGTGGGAACCGCCGTCATCGGTCCAGTGCGACCCGGCGCGCGGCGAGGTGCCGGCGAGCATCAGGCGGCCCCAGCGGTATTCGATCTTCTCGTGGTCGCAGGACCGGGAAGGCTTGACCGCCGCCAGGTCGTCGAAGTCCGCGCCGCAGTCGGCGCACCGGCCCGAAAGGTCGCAGTCCTCCCGCCGCAGGTCGGCCGCTTCCGAGGGCCGCATGCCCGCGTAGTAGAGGCAGCCGAAGAACGCCGTGACCTTGTCGGCGCGTTTGCCGAGAGATTTCACCGCCTCCAGCAGCGTGGCGACCTGGGCAGGGTTCGCCACCACCCGCCGGTCGATGGACTGCGCCACCTCGGGAGCCGTCCATTGGACCTTGTCGACCGGGTTGGATTCGATCAGCTCCAGCTCGACGGCGTACCCGAGCACGTTGTAAAAGGTGGCCCGCTTCCGCTGGACGGTGGAGGCAGCCGCGGGCTTGCCGTCGAGGCGTACGCAGAGGCTGTCGAGGACCCGGCGGACCATCGCGGGTGAGTCCAGCTCGACGACCGGCAGGGAGGCGGTTTCCAGCCAGGCGAGGGCCGCCGCGTGCTCGGTGGGGATCTCGTCGGACCAGCGGCGGGGGTTGAGGCCGTAGAGGTACAGCGCCTCGCGGAGCAGTGCGTCAGCCGGTCTGCCCCGCTTGGCCGGTCGGGTCAGGGTGACCGTGATGGAGGTCAGCGCCTCGACGATCGACCGCCGGGTCTTGGCCGCCGCCCGCGGCCACTTCATCTCGACGTACGCGCGGCTGTGCGCGTACCAGGTGGTGGGGTTCTTGGTTCTGGCCTCGGAGACCGGGCGGCCGGTGGCCGGGTCGAAGGGCTCCCCCGCGTTGGCCGCCTGGACCAGCTCGGCGCGGAACGAGTGCGCCAGGGCTTTGGTACGGAACATGTCCTCGAAGCGCTGGCCGCTCACCGCCCAACGGACCCGCCAGGGCCGAGCCTTCCGGTCGGCGCGCTTGCCGATCTCCCAGATCTGGACCTCGTAGCTCTTCATGCCGCGTCCTGCTCCAGCTCACCGAGCCACCGACCGAGCGCCGACCGGCGGACCCGAAGCTGCCCGTTCGGGAGCTTGATGACCCGTGGCCCCTTACCGGTCTGCCGCCAGTAGAACCAGGTCGAGCGCGGCACGCGCAGCTCGGCGAGCACTTCCGGCACGGTCAACAACTCCTCGTTCACTGTGTCCCCTCCCCTTCGTGCTGTGCGCTGTGCTGAGTTGCCGAAAGATCTGTGGACCCCTGCGCGGCCCGGTCCTTGGCGGCGAGCAGTTCGGACCGCCAGCGGGCGCGTTCGCTGATGGAGCGCATGAGCCGGTGGGCCAGCGGTCCCACGTCGGGGTCGTCGGGTCGGGCGAGTTCCCAGGCGTGCCGGATCCGTTCGGCGGTGGCGCCCTGGTCGTTGACGAGCTGCCCGGCGGTGGCGCTGTCGGTGGTGGCGCCGAGCAGTGCCCGGACCCAGGCGCGTACGTCGTGCTTGTGGTCGGCGAGGGTCTTGCCGGACCAGTCGCGGGAGATGAGGATGCGCCGGCCGCCGATGCCGAGGGTGTCGCGTTGGTGGACCTTGCCCTTGCAGCGGCCGGGCTTGAGCTTGGCGTGTGCCTTCTTCGGCTGGACGCCGTAGAGCAGCCAGTTGGCACACCGGTCGGTGCACGGCGTGAGCTGGAGTTCCTGCCAGAGCCGATCGAGGTGGGCGCGTTGCCGATCGGTGGTGATCTTGTGGCAGTCGCCGGTGTGCTTGGTGATGTACTTCGTGACGTACCGGATAGTCCGCTCGGCGTCCTCGGTGCCGGGCATGACGCCGCGGGCGTCGACCTGGGTGCCGAAGCGGACGACGTGCACCGGTTCGGAGTCCGGGTCGTAGTCGATGGAGTCGAGGGCTTCCGTCCAGGTGGTCAGCGGCTCCCGGGTGTCGGGGTCGACCCACGCCGCCGCCTGCTCGTCCCAGACGGGGAGCCGGTCGAGGGTGTACCGCTGGACGTCGACCGCCGGCCACCACACCTGGTGATAGGTTGCCGCCGCGACGGTGCGGAGGACGTCTCGGGGGATGGTGCCCCGGATGGCGAAGTGAGCGTGTGGGGCGAGTCGCCGTTGCGGCTCGACGCAGCCGGCGTACTGAACGTTCCAGCCCTCACAGCGGCGCAGGTTCTGCCAGAACCGGTCGAGCAGTCGAGGGAAGTGGACGGCGTCCCAGGCGGCGCGGCGGTAGTCGTACCGGTCGGGGTTGACCGGAGTGCCGTCGGGGCGGACCGGACCGTACGAGTCGAGGGTGAGCGTGAGCCACATCGACGGGCGGAAGGTCGAGCCGTCCCGGCCGGTGTAGGTCTTGCCGACCGTGCGCCGCTCGACCTTGCGGCGGGGCAGCTCGGGTGCGTCCTGGCGCCGCCTGGTCGAGCGCTTGCGCCGGCGGCCGGGCTCCTCGTCCTGGTCCTCGTCGACGCCTGCATGGGGTGGGCCGACCCGCCCGCGCAGGCCCTCCGCCGCGATGGCCTCTTCTACCTCGCGAATTGCCTCGTCGAGGTCGGTGACCTGGTCCCACTGGGCGGCGCGTACTGCCTCGTCGCGGGAGAACTCCAGGTGTGCGCGGAACAGGATCAGGGACTTCTGCGCCTCCGTCGCCGGTTCCGGGCCGGGTAGCGGTTCGTCGTCGCGGTGCCAGCCCTCGCGGATCTGGGCCTGCCGCAGCCGTCGGTTCTTCTTGGCGCAGGGCGCGCACTTGTCCTCGCGGGTCGCGCCGCAGGGCAGGTCGATGACTTCGGTCAGGCCGGTGTCGAGGTCGGTTCGGCGCATGGCGAGGGGGCGCACGCAGACGCCGTACTCGGCGGCGATCTCCTTGAGTACGTCGACCGAGCGGGGCAGCGCCATGCGGGCCGCCCGCGACCCCTGCCGAGGAGCAACCGGGTTCGGGGCGGCAGGAGCGAGGCCGGGCAGGGTGGGAGCGGTCATCGAATGATCCCGACGACCTGTGGCCGGTTGGGCGGGACGACGCCGACCGGAGGCAGCACCGCGGCCGATGCCGGCGGCATCACCGGAGCCGGCGGGGCGGGCTCGACCTGCTGCGGCTCGTCGTACCAGTCGGCCCGCGGCTGCTCCGGCTCAGGGGCCGGCGGTACGGCCGGCGCGCTGGACAGGACAACCTTGACCAGGGCGAGAAAGGCCAGCGACGGCACGGCGGCGACGATCCAGCCCCACACGGACGGTTCGGCTTCCGCGACCTGGGCGGCGAGGGACAGCAGGGCGAAGGCGACCAGGAGTACGCCGACCATGCCGACCGGGCGGCCGGCGCGACGCCGCGCGCGGATCTCCAGCCCGAGGTAGATCGCCATCAGCTCGACGGCCACCGCGTTGGCCCAGCCGATCCAGTCCGGCTGCCCGTGCGCGACGGTCAGATCGTGGACGTGGGTGAAGGCGGCGGCGCCGGCCATGGTGCCGACGGCGAGCAGGATCAGCAGCCGCGCGCCGGACTCGGCGCGAGCGCGGATCACTGGCCGCTCCCGGGGTTGCGGATGACGATGGTGATGCGGATGCGCTGCCCGTCGAGGTCGTCGCGGTAGCGGACCATGTGCGCCAGGCCGTGCAGGGCGGCGGCGAGTCGGTCCGGGGAGCCGTCGAGGTCGACGTTCAGGGGCTTGATGCGGTGGGTGCCGAGGAAGAAGCGCTTGAGGGACATCGGTTACCTCCGGGCAGGGGCGACGCGGGTACGGATGTGCTCGGGCGGCTCGCCGAGGGAGGCGACCGCTTCGGAGAGGCAGCGCCACAGCGCCCACGCCTCGTCGGGAGTCAGGTGCATCCGGCGCCGGCCGCCGCCGACGGCGAGACAGATCGGGTACGGGTCGGGCCGTTGCGGGTCGACGCGGACGGATACGGCGGTGCTGGTCGCGCCGTCGGGGTTCGGGGCGCGCAGCCGGTAGAAAGCGGGGGCAGTCACCGCGGCTCTCCCCCGTCGGCGTCGCGGTCGAGGAAGGTCAGCAGCGAGTCCGGCAGCAGTGGCCCGCGACGGGGCCGAGGCAGCGACGGTCGGGTCGGTTCGTCGGCGGTCTCCCGGCCGACCTGGGCGAGGATGTCCGCCGCGTCGGCCGGAGCCGCGTACTCGGTGGCCAGCTCGCGGATGTGGTCGTCGGAGATGTACGAGAAGCGGACCCGTGCCGGCTCCGGGGTGCCGTCGAGGATCACGTACCCGACGCCCTTGGCCCACCTGGGCATCTGGTCGGCCAGGGCACCTCGGTTGCGGGCGCCGTCACCCAATACGAGGTCGACCTGTGCTGCCTCGGTCAGGCCCAGCGCGATCCGGGTCGGGAACAGGTCCCGGAACGGCAGCACCTCCTTGCGGGGATCCTGCAACGCGGCCACCACCAGGACGCCAACGCCGGCACCCTGCGACAGCAGCAGCCCCAGCGAGGACGCGATGCGCTTGCGCAGGTCGACGTCCTGGAGGTACGCGGTCAGCGCCGCCATCTCGTCGATGACGACCACGACCAGGGGGTCAGCCTCAGTCGGGGTGTGGACCCGCACCGCGCCGGCCAACCGGGCCTGTCGCTCCCGCATCACCGTGACGGCCTCGTCGAGCAGGTCCGCCATGGCCTCGAAGGACTTGCAGGCGAACCGGGCGAACAACGGCCGCCCCATTGCGAACTCCATCCCGCCCTTGGGATCGATCACCCACAGCCGCACCAGACCGGAGGTGATCCCGCCGGCGAGGGCCCGCACCAGCGACCACAGCACCGAGCCCTTGCCGGAGCGGGTGGCGCCACCGATGAGTACGTGGGTGGCGAGCAGGTGCAGGCGCCAGTGCCGCAGATCCTCGCGTCGAGCCAGCGGCAGCGCGGTGAAGTCCGGTACCGAGGGCACGTCGAACGGCTTCACCACGGTCCGCAGCGCATCGGTACGGACCACCGCCAGGTAGACCAGCGAGGGCCGGTCGCGGTACCGAAGTCGGTCGACCGCCGACAGCACGAGCGACCAGTAGCCGGAACGGACGGGCGGCTCCCCCGGACGCTCCGAGTAGACCCGAGCATGCCGGCGGCCAAAGGCGTACGAAAGGTTCGCGGTGACCCGTTGGAACTCCTCCGGTGTCTGGCCCCGCACCATGCGGATGGTCAGCACGTCGAGCGCCTGATCCGACCGCACCCGCAACAACTGCGGCAGGACGGCCCGATGGTCATACGTGCGGGTCAGCCCGCACAGCGTCATGGCCTCCCGCCACGCCCGCCGGTAGACGAACACCTGACGGATGCGGCCCAGCACCGGGCCGGCGCACCAGGCCCACCAGGACGCCTCGTGCTTCCACCGCCAAACCGCCGACACGAAGCCCGCCAGGACCAGCGGCACGATCAGTCCCGAGCGACCGAACTCCCGATAGAGCAGCACCGCGGCCACCACCAGGCCGACGGAGACCGGGTGGCGAAGGCACCACCACAGACCGCGCCACAGCCACCGCAGCACCAGGCCCAGCGCTATCAGCCAGACCGGCAGCTCCAGCCGGCGCGGCCGGATCACCATCAGATCCCCGGCCGTGGTCATCACGACCTCACCACGCGGCCGGCGGATCATCGCGCACCCCGCACGGCCGCCACCAGCACCCACCCGACGGCAGGCATACCCTTGGACATGTCACTACCTCTCTCGCCTGAGCAGGGGGAAGAGACAGAGGGCGGGGCTGCCGTCCGCCAAGACCTGACAGCCCCGCCCCACCTGATGCGGCTACGCCGCCGCCTTCTTGGTCACGCCCGCCGGGGCCCGCAGCCCGGTCGCACGCAGCGAGTACGCCATTCGGCCGTTGTTGCTCACGTACGGCGTGACCGTCATCCCGTCGAACTCCACCGCCTCGAACGGCGCACCCGTCGGCGGCACCGGCTGGTAGTCGGCGGAGATCTTCACCGTCGTCTCCCGGGACCGCTTCCCCAGCTCGGGATCGAGGTCCATCACCCGGACCTGCCACACCCGCTGGCCGGTCACCTTGTCCTTAGCCGGGCTGCGACGGCCGGTCTTCTCGTCGTAGTCCTCGACCTCACCCATCGACTCGGGCACTAACGCGCACCCCGCCGGGAACACGTCTTCGAACCGCACGGCGAACCGGGTTCCGCCTCGCAGAGCCATCGCTCAACCTCCAGGTCGTTAACTTGTCTGCCAAGTTGCGGTCCAAGGTAGACGGCACTTGGCAGACAAGTCAACAAGTTAGCCCACCCGGCTCATGCCCGTGTTGCGCGCTTTAATGTCTTCGCCGTTTTTGTCGCCTGCGGGATTGTCGCTCGGCAAGCATCATGTAGAGGTGCAGAGACTGCGAAGCCTCTACTGGCGACTAAAGATATGGAAGCAGATAAAGATAAATGCTTTCCGTGAGAGGAGGGGCAAATTTGCCGTCCACCCCATTGCTTGGATGGCACCCCTAGCGACGGTCGCGCTCGGGCTGTACGTCGTTGCCCTTTGGAAAGCTCCAGATATCCTGACCCTGGACCTGTCGGCGGCAAGCCCAGAGGCCAGGCTTACCGCAGCCCATAATGCACGACTTTTGGTGATCTCAGTCGTGAGTGCGCTCGTTGTCGGCGCGGGTCTCCTGTATACGGCGCGTAATTATCGCTTAGCCCACCGGGGCCAAGTAACGGACCGATTTGCAAAATCGTTAGAGCGCCTCGGCTCCAATGAGCTTTATATCCGCATCGGTGGCATCCGGGCACTCGGTCATGTTATGCAAGACTCTCCAGACCATTATCTTGACTGCGTGGAGGTGCTGGCTGCCTTCATACGCGCTCGCGCCCCGAGGGCCGGGGACTTCAACGATACGGCGCCCTCGATTTACCCGCATCGCCAGCTTCCGAACGAGCCGGAAGCGGACGTTCAAGCCGCCTTTACCGCGCTAGCTCATCGCCCCAAGAAACATCAGTCCGACCGCCACCTCTTAGATTTCCATGACTTGCACTTACGGGCAGTTAATCTGGCAGATGCCCAGTTGGACGACGCAGACTTTAGGGGTGCCGACCTGCAAGAGTGCAATCTGTCGGGGGCAAGCGCACGGGGTGCACTATTCGACGGCGCAAACCTAAGGAGTGCAGAGCTCTCACAGGTGCGGCTGGGGCGGGCAAGCCTAGCCCAAGCTCGCTTGGCGAAATCCCGCATGAGCGAGGCCGAGCTAGTGAATTCACATTTGGTTGAGGCCAATATGGAGGATGCAAACCTATATCAAGCGAACCTGCACTCAGCGAACCTTCGTGGAGCCGATCTTCGCCGCACTCAGCTTGTTGGGGCGAACTTCAGCTACGCCAATCTTTCACGCGCTAACCTAAGCTTTGCAAGGTTGACGGGCGCGCAACTCGTTTCCGCTCAACTATCGAGCGCCAGCCTCAATCACGCAACCTTAATAGGCGCGGACCTTAACGGAGCAAACCTTCAAAGTGCTCGAATGCAGAATGCGGTCATCAGTCATGCCGATGAGGCCGATGAGAACCCTCCCCACCCAGAGGACTAGAGGTATGTGTGTGCAACCGAGACGTGGGTATGGGCGTCTCATGAAGAAGGAACAAGGCGTCATCGGCTCAGACTCCAAGCACGAGAGGCCAGCCGGGTTGGATGACACCACGGTCGAGGGACTTGGCGAACTGAGTAAGGCTTTGGAGACCATCCACCGGGTAAGGGGTCATCTGTATTCAGCTCACCAGCTAGTCGGGGCGCAGACCTTACGCTTGACCGAGTAGTCAAACTCCTACGGACGGCAGGACACGTCGAAATCGCGGACCGAGTCGAGCACGAATTGTTGGGACGAAACGTGCTCCCTGGCCGCTGGACCTTCCAGATCATGGAGGAGTTCGATGACGGCTACTACGCCGCCTTCCAGGAGATCGAGCGCGATGCCCGGGAGAAGCTAGCCGGCGGTCGGCGGCACATCTACGAGGCCGAGATGAAGCAGCAGCGCCGCACCCACGGCATGCCGGGGCATGAAGCTACGCCGGCGGAGGGGTGAGTGGCAGTCCGTCGGGCAGCATCGAGGTCAGGGCTTCGGCTCTGGCCTCGATGATTTTCATGCGTCCCTGGTACTCGGTGGGCTCGCGGTGCGCGGCCTGGCTGGTCACTTGGCCGGGCCACTTCCGGTACAGCAAGCCGTATTCGCGGGTGAAGTACCCGTCGCTGACCGCGTTGGCGGCGAGGAGGAGCCCGGTGTCCTCGGAGGCAGGCAACGCCATCCAGCCACCCAGGGCAAAGACGAGGTCGCGCCGCAGGCAGAGCGTTGCGGGGTGCACGGACGCCCGGTAGCCGTTGGCCTGCCAGAAGGACAGGACGGAGCCGCGGGCGACGACGCCGCCGGCCGGGTCCTTGTCCCAGCCGGCGGTAGACCCGTCGGGTAGCAGATCGAGCACCCGCGAGGTCGTCCAGCCGATCTGCGGGTGCGCGTCGAACGCGGCGACGTCCCGGGCGAGCGCGCCGGGCGTCAACTGGTCGTCGGCGTCCAGGACCTTGATCAGGTCCCCAGAGACTCGTGACAACGCCAGGGTACGAGCGACGCCAGGCCCACCCGATCGACCAGTGCCGAGGCTGATCCGAGGATCGTCGGGCAGCGCGTCGACCAGCGCGCCGCTCTGGCCGTCCTCCTGGACCAGCCACTGCCAGTCCCACCCGTCGGGCATCTCCTGCTTGGCCAACGAGGCGTAAGCGCCAGCGAGGTGCTCGATGCTGGGCGCGTGGACGGGCGTGATGACCGAGACGATCTGCGTCAAGTTTCCCACCGCTGGAGTTTGTGGGAGTAGACAAGCTCGGTCCGGTCACCCGGCATCACCACGTCGGCGACCTCGACGACGCGACCCTGGGTGTCGATCGAGGTTTTGCGGACGGTGAGCACCGAGACGCCCGGGTCGATGTCCAACAGCTCGGCCTCGTCCGGCGACGGCGGGCGGGCACGGATCACGTCGTCGATCTGGTCCACCTCGACGCCGAGCGTGTAAAGCTGGTGCTGAGTGCCGCCCGGCCAGGGCTCCTTGCCCGCGTCGAGCAGGTCCGGGTTCGCCGCCACCAGGTCGTAGGGCAGGTACGAGTACGACATAGTCAGCGGCGCGTTCTCATGCCGCGAGGACGTCCAGTAGACCCGGCGCAGCAGCGGAGTGCCCGGCTCGACCCGAAGGGCCGCCGCCATGTCCTCATCCGCTTCCACGCGGGTGTACTCGGCGTGGAACTTGA
Organism: Micromonospora sp. HB375; assembly: GCF_017872985.1. Lineage (NCBI taxonomy): Bacteria > Bacillati > Actinomycetota > Actinomycetes > Micromonosporales > Micromonosporaceae > Micromonospora > Micromonospora sp. HB375. The sequence goes on from NZ_JAGGJO010000001.1 coordinate 6,274,134, forward strand.
GGTCGTCGACCGTCAGGCCGGTGTCGTGTTCGATGGCCCCGGTCTTCAACCGCTCGGCCTCGTCGAGCAGGACCCGATCCTTCTCCCACTGGTACCGCTCGGTGTTGCGCCGGCGTACGCGCTGGCGGGGTGCTCGCACGTAGGTGCCGCGCCCCTGCTCTGCGCGGACCAGGCCCCATTCACGGAGCTGCCGGATGGCGTTGCGGACGCTGGTGCGCGACAGGCCCGACGTGTCGGCCAACTCGGTTTCGCTAGGCATCAGCGTGCCGGGGGCCAGTTCGCCGCGCGTGATCTTCGCCCGCAACTCCTCTGCGAGTTGCAGGTAGCGAGGGCGCCAGTCCCGGGCTTGCACACCGGCCACCGTACCCCCTAGACGTTCCAACGTCTGCCAGGTGGTCCCGCCAGCGGGCCGCTCAGGTATCGGAGCGACGGTCGCCGGCGGTCTTTTCGTCCGCTGCTCGGCAGGTCCTGGTGTGCGCCTGGAAAGTCGGGGGTCAGTGGCGCTCATCGCGCCCCTCCACGGGCCGGCCTTTGGACATCATCATCAGCCGGGCGTAGGTCAGTTCGTAGATGAGCCGATCCAGTTGGGCCAGGGAAAGCAGGACAGCTTGAGTGGCGCCGCTACGGGTGGCATCGAGCTTGACCGTCAGGCCGCGCCGCTCGAAGCGGTCGAGCAGCAGTTGGGTGCTGATCCAGCCCGTGTCCTCCCGCCCGACGGTGGCGAGGAAACCCCGGTGCATCGGATCGTTCGGCCCACAGCCCCGGCACCACTTCGGGCATGCGCTCGACGGCCCGTCGATCTCGACCTCGGTTGCATGTTCAGTCATCGTCACTCCCGGCATCGCCGGCCTGCACCACCAGAGCGCCAAGTCGCTCAACCAACTGGGCAGCCTGACTCACCGACAACTCCGCCCAGCCGTTCCCCGCCCGCGACGTGGCGTGCACGGCAATCATGGGCGGCCGGGTGTCCGCACCGATGAGGTACGTGACGACCGTGCCGCTTCCCCGGGTCTCGCCGACGCGGAACATCTCACCCCGGTGCTGGCGGGCCATGTGCGTCATCAGAGGCGGCACCAGGTGGCCGCAGCGGGCGGGGTCGCACCAGTCCGGATGCGTGACGGCGACGGTCGGCTTGCTCGTACGCGTCACCGCGGCCACCGCCCACCGTTGCCCCGGTAGGTCTGCGCCAGCGTCATCAACGGCGCATGAGGCAATGCGGGCATCTCGCGGGTCGGCGCAACGGACCACCAGGGCGTAGGCGGGCTGACCTCCGAGCGCGGAACCGGGATGCGGCTATCGGCCCCCGCTGGCGGGCGCTTCCGGCACCACCACAAGGAGAACCATCCGCGCCGACGATGAGATCCAGACATCGCACCTCCACGGGTAGACGGGAGCAGGCGGCCAGCCACGGGGGAATGCAACCGGCCACCGGCCCGTATGAAGGCACGGCGCACCGTCCGACGCAGACGGGGTCGGATATCGCCGAGCCAACTTCCGCGCGGCTACCGCAACCGGTCCGACAGGACGCCGCGCATCAGGTGCAGCCAGGGCCGGCGCGACACCACCCCTGATACGAGCCGTCACCCCGGCCGCACACAAGGAAACGTATCTACAAGTGGATGAGTTGTCTAGATGCCGAAACGGGTCGCATGGTTGGCACTTGGTAAGACAAGTGCCAGGTACGGTGAGCAGGTGCCCACCCCGCACCACGGACCGCCTCGCTACGGCCAGCCCCGCTACCGCCTGATCGCGGACGAACTAAGAGAGCGCATCGAGAGCGGCTCAATTCCCCCAGGGGCGCTGCTGCCTACCGAGAGCGCCCTTACTGCTGAGTTCCGAGCCAGCCGTGGCACGATCCGCCAAGCGATAGCAGTCTTGCGGGATGACCGCTTGGTCGCCACCGAACACGGGCGCGGCACCTACGCTAATCCTGGTCGGCGCATCGCCGACATGAGCAAGTTCTCCGAGATGGATATTCGGGAGCGCGAGGTATCAGCTGATCAAGAACTTGCAGACCTTTTCGGCGTGGAGGTGAACACCGTTCTAATCGAGCAACAAACTGTTACCCGAGAAGACGGCGCCGTCGGAACCGTCGTCAGGACTTACACACTTCCCCGCGTAAGGCACTAGATTCGTCGCACCTAGCTCAGCCGAAGCCAGGCCACCTATACGCACCCACAAGGGGCAGCACAAGCCGCGTGGCGGAATGCCGACAGCCGCATTACGACGACCCGCCCCCTCGGAACGCAGGTAGCCAAACGGCACCCGCGCCGAAGCTCAGAATAAGGTAGCCGGAGCCCTGGCCGCATCTACGGCAGAAGACGAAATTCCTGCCGGCGACGAGACGTCGGGAATGACGAGGTCGTCAGAAAAGAACATCACCTCGGTACCGTTGGGTGACTTCGATGCGCTATACCCGAGGATGTATCGCATACTTTCGCTGCCGGAATACATAGCGAGAATTTCTGGATCCGCGTCGTAAGATACGACCCAAGGACCCTTCATGCTGCGCACCGTGCTGCTAACTGCAAGATGGTCGTCGTGGCTGTAGAAGTTGTCGTACAGTCGCGAACCTTTGAGGTAGTACGGCGGGTCTAGATAGTGGAGTGCCGGATCGCTACGATTAGCGCTAGCCTCAAGCAATTCGACCGCGTCATGATTAGTAACTGTCAAACGAGGCGCAAATCGCGCGATCTTCAGAATGCGAGAACATAGCGAGTCTTTGTTGAAGCGGGCGTCAATCTTCCAATTTCCGCTCTGGTCGTTGCCGCCAATGACACCCCCACGGGAAATAATTCCAGACCTGTTTGTTCGATTAAGATAGAAAGTCGCGAAGGCGAGATCTTCGGGCGCAGTGTCGGCGGCGGCATAAATACGCTTCTGCCGCTGCCATTCATCTAGATCAAGTCTGGCGGCCCTGATTCTACGACACAAAGCATCCGGGTCATTGACAGCCAGGCGCCAGAACTGGTACACACCCTGATTCAAGTCATTGATCTGAGCATTGCTGACGTAATCCTCAAACAGCAACGTCAGCGCAACGCTAGCACCGCCCGCGTAAGGCTCAACGTAATCGATGCCTGTCAGGTCATTGCCGACAATTAAGAGCTTGAGAAAGTTCGCAACCTTTCCCTTGCCTCCTGGATACCGGAGAGGGGAAGGATAGCGCGCCGCAGAACCAACAGTCTCCATGCTTCACTTGGCCCAGAGCGCAGTCATAAACGGCTCAATTTCGTCCCAGGCCGTACGAATCTCACTCGGCACCGGGTAAGTCTTCGGGTTGTGAACGTACTGATGCAAGGTAACAATAGATGAATTGAACATGCCGTCGCTATTAGAAAATTTGTCTACAGTCCTCTGAAGTTGCGTGTCTATCTTGCCGAGTTGCTTCAAGTGACTAGCTACGTCTACAAGCTTCTTCTTAAGCTTAGTGTTGCGTCGCTCAGATTCGGCAATGAGATTGTGCTTCTCAATATAGGCGTCCGCGCTTAGTTCAACGAAGACGCGGAGCAGTACCGCGCAGGCATTGGAGAACTGGTCGACGTCAAGTCGACACAGCTCATGATATATGGGATTTATCCGGCGATCAGCAATGTAGAGGACGCAGTTCTTCGGGATCGTAGTAGTGCGCTTCTTAAGAGGCCTCAACCGACTAGGCCGCAGGGTCTTGGTCGCCGCCTCCTGAGGTTGCTGTGGCCCCTCACCAGGAGTCCCAGCGGAGGAATCGCGCGCATGCCCAGCGTTGTTCGCACCTGCCGAGCCAGATCCGCCCACCGGCTGGCTTGAAGTCGGGTCGAAATCCGCCTGTGGCCGCCCCTCTGGAACGCGCTGCTTCGGTGGCGATGCGGCGGGAACAGGGTCGTCCGCTTCGCTCACGTTCAGGGATACCAGCAACTGCCTGGTTGGCATCCGGGTAGACAGGTCCGGCAATTCCTCCGGTGTGAGCGTGTCCAGGTACCGCAGACGATCCTCTTCGTAATAGACATCCGTGACCTTGACATCACCAGAGCGGAGATCAGCTACCAGCCTACTCAGGCCCTTAAGTACCTCTTCGACCGGAAAGTTTGAATACACCTTTCCGCCGTCGACTTCGATTCCTAGCTTCTCTCGAACTGCCGGCGTCGCTACGACACGTTCGAGTGTAGTGAAGATGCGCTTGTCTCCGGGTTTGGCTGGGTAAAACTGACTCACGAAGTCGATGATCTGGCCCGCGGGCTTTCGCTCATCCGGTTGACCGTGACGGGTGCGATACCTGTCCTGTTCATTGCTGTCCCATTCGACGAGTCCCACCCCGCCGTTGGCACCCGTGTGCCGCAGTTCGATCCAATGGCGCGCGTCCTCTTCTACTTCAAAGATGGCGCATTGGACAGATGAGATGGGGCGGGCACGGAACGTCTCCGAGAGGGCAACGAGACGCTTTCGACGGGCAGCGCTGAAGACGCCGTCGATAATGGCGGGTGTGTCTAGTACCTTCAGGGCCAGCAATCTGCGGTTGCCCTCAATCACCCTGAACTTCGAGCGTGGGGCGCCGTCAGGAGTAACTGCCAGTAATGCCGTTGGATCAAGGCCGTTTTTTACGATGTCTTCCGCGATCTCTAGAAGCTGAGGACCAAGCAGCTGGGCCAGTGCAAGCTGGGTAGCCTGCTGCGTTGTCTGCTCGTCACCTAGCCTGGCGTTCGATTGGTCAAGGAGAAGTCGCGTAACCGACACCAGCTGAAGCTTGTGCGCCACAGACTTTCACCCCCTCGTACGCCCGATGCACGGTATGAAACTCTAACGTGCTCAGCGTCCGATTTCGAGTGTCGATTTAAGTCACCGGGGCAGCACTGTACTCGTGGCCAGGAGGAACGTGGATGGCACGTCCGCGGAAAGAGACGTGTCACGCGCTGTGTTGCCCGGACATACGTCCCTTGCCCCGTTGCCGATTCTCCCTGTTCTGGATCAAGGCGCCGCGCTCCGCGCGGCGCGGGGCGGTAACCCGGCCGGCGGCAAGCCGCCCCGGCCGCCTCCGGCGCCGGGGCGGAGAGCCACCGACTGCCGCCGGACCGCCGCCCCCGAGTCTGCTGATCCGGTCGGCTGCACGATCACGGCCAGGCGGTACGGAAGCCGAACCGGTCGGCGTCGTCGACAATCAGGGCTTCCGGCTGCCGCGCCAGTCCAACCCCGGGACTGGCTTGCCCCCGGCCCTCTCCCGCAGCCGGCGATACCTCGCCGCGGACCCATCAGCCGATCACCACACGCACGGACTCCGCCAAGCGAGGACCAGACACCAACCCCAGCGTTCGCAGCCCCAGAAGAGCCCTCAGCGGGCAAGATCGACCTGCCCACCATCTGCCCACAACCAGTCGTAGACGGCTGGACTCAGCCGGACCAGGCCGGACAGACGAGAACGGCCCCTGATCAGCATCTCTGCTGGTCAGGGGCCGCATCTGCACCTGGTGGCGGGTAGAGGATTCGAACCTCTGTAGCTTTCGCGACGGATTTACAGTCCGCTCCCATTGGCCGCTCGGGCAACCCGCCAGGGCACACCACCGCGTCGCAACGCGGCGGCGGAAGCAAGGATAGCGGTTGCCCCCGGTACCGCCGCAACCGGGTACCGTCAGGAGGTCCCACGCTGGTCAGCGCGGGACGGACCAGGACAGACCGCCGGACAGCAGGAGCATGAGCATGGCAGCGAACCCCTCGTTCGACATCGTGAGCAAGGTCGACCGGCAGGAGGTCGACAACGCTCTCCGCCAGTCGGAGAAGGAGCTCTCGACGCGGTTCGACTTCCGGGGCACGGGTGCCGAGATCTCCTGGTCGGGCGAGGAGGCGATCAGCATCCAGGCGGAGACCGAGGAGCGCGTACGGGCCGCGCTGGAGGTCTTCAAGGAGAAGCTGATCAAGCGGAACATCTCGCTGAAGTCACTCGATGCCGGCGAGCCCAAGCAGTCGGGCAAGATCTTCAAGATCGATGCCAAGGTGGTGCAGGGCATCGACTCGGACAAGGCCAAGGCGATCAGCAAGAAGATCCGCGACGAGGGCCCGAAGGGCGTGCAGGCGCAGATCCAGGGCGACCAGCTCCGCGTCACCGGCAAGAAGAAGGACGACCTCCAGGCCGTCATCACGCTGCTCAAGGGCGAGGACTTCGGTCTGGCTCTTCAGTTCACCAACTACCGGTAAGGGGGACTCTGGCCGGCCTGGTCATCGGGCCGGCCTGGCCTTGCCATCCGCGCGGATGTCGGTCGGCCTCTCCTCGACCCGGCGCGCGCTCCGACCCCTCGCGGGCAAGGACCGCTGATGGGACACGACCCCTTCGGCCGGACGCATGATCGGAACGTGTTGCAGACTCCTCGAACACCCACGGCGGCCTACCGCAACCACCATGGACCGTGAGCCGTCGGCGGGCCTCCGTCATGCCGAAGGCGGGTGCGACCGGCCGGCCGGTCGCACCCGCGAAGGGATATCTCCTAGTCCGTCGCCTCGACAGCAGGCGTGGCGGACGTCGCGGGGCCGAGGACCAGGTGCGGATCGAGCACCACGCCGATTGCCTGGTCCGGTGTCAGTGGCAGAGATCCGTTCCTCGCGGTGAGGCGGAGGGACGCTGCGGACCCGTCGGGCCGGAGCAGGTCCACGCTGAGCGTCTCGTACCGCACGACCCCGGCGCCGCGCTCCGCCGGAAGCCGGTGCTCCCGGAGCGAGGTTCGTACTTTGATCTTCTCGCCCGCGGGGCCCAACTGCTGCACACAGGTGCCGCTCGCCGTGCGGGAGGGGCAGGCAGTGGTGATCATCGACGCGAGGGAGGTACCGGCGTTTCGCGTGAGCTGGACCGACAGGTGAGCGTTGCCGTTCCCGGCGCCGAGGGTGCCCTGACCCCAGTAGCCGGTGAGAGTCGTCTCTCCCTCCGTCCCGCCTTGCTTGTTCCAGTTGCTGAGCAGGTCGTGCGGGGCCGGGCCGCTCAGCTCGGGCGCCTGTCGAAGCAGCGCCGGGATGACGGCCGCGTCGATCCGGGCCCAGTCCTCGGGTGTGCCGGCGGCGGTGGTCACGGTCGGGGTGGGCGACGGCCCAGCCGGTGGCACCGGGTCGGTTTGGCGGGGTGCGCGGACGAGCGCGGTGGCCCCGATGGCCACCACTAGGACCGCCACAGCGGCCAACGCCATCCCGCTTCTGCGGTGCCGACGACGCGAGTCGACGGCGGCCCGGAGATCGTCGAGCGGTGGCTGACGAACGGCGTCGGTGATGGTGTCCACGTCGAACCCGCTGAACTCACGATCGGACATCGACCCTCCTACGACTGGCTACGGCATCGACGGTGTCGGCTGGGGAGAGCAGCAGGGCGAGCGCCTGACGCCCCCGGGACAGCCGGGACTTGACCGTGCCGACGGAGACGCCCAGGGTTCGCGCCACCTCCTCGACCGGCAGGTCCACGAGGTAGTGCAGGGCCAGCGCGTGCCTCTGCCCGTCCGGCAGGCGCCGCAGCGCGGCCAGCAGCGCCAGATGCTCCGGCGCGCTGTCGGCGACCACCGGCGGCGACCACGTCCGTCGCAGCAGCCCGTCGAGCACCCGCCGACGCCGATGCCGGCTGCGGGCGACATTGACCGCCACCCGGCGCAGCCACGCCTCCGGGTTGTCGAGGCCGGCGAACCGGCGGGGCGCGGCGAGCGCCCGGGTGAACGCCTCCTGTACCGCCTCCTGCGCCTCGCTCAGGTCACCGGTCACCGCGTAGAGCTGAACGACCAGCCGCCGGAAACACCCGGCATAGACATCCGCGATCACGTCGTCGTCGGACACCCTCACCTCCCTGCTCAGCTTGTTCCACTCACGGCGGGGCGGAAAGGTTCCGTCGTTTCCGGCCGGCTTCTGCCCACAGGCAACTTCGTTGTTCCGGAGGGCGGGCGTGGGGTCGGGTGGTAGCCATGACCTCCGCGCTGCTCCTCCCCTACCGTCCGGTGCTCGGCCATCCCGTGCTGCGCCGGCTGCTGCCGGGCCTCGCCACGTCCGCGCTCGGTGACGGGCTGGCCCTGGTCGCGGTGACGTGGCTGGCGCTGCAACTCGCCCCGGAGGGGCAGCGCGGCACCTGGACCGCGTTGGCGGTGGCGGCGTACACGCTGCCGGGGGCGGCCGGTGCGGTGCTGCTCGGTCGCTGGCTGGGTGGGCGGAGCGGGGCTCAGCTCGCGGGCTGGGACGCCACGGTACGGGCGGCCGCGCTGGGCGCGATCCCGGCCGCACACCTCGTCGGGGTGCTGGACGCCGGTCTCTACGTCGTCCTGCTGGCGGTGTCCTCGCTGTTGCACCCGTGGGGGTCGGCCGGTCGGTTCACGCTCGTGGCCGAGCTGCTGCCGCAGCGGCACCACCTGGCCGCGAACGCGCTGCTCGGGACCCTCGGCCAGGCGGCGACGATCGTGGGGCCGCCGCTGGCCGGTCTGCTCATCGCCGGGGTGGGCCCGGTGTGGGTGATCGCGATCGACGCGGTCAGCTTCGCCGTGCTGGCCGTCAGCTACCGCCTCGTCATCCCGACCACCCGCCACGTGGGAACAGCCCGCCACACAGGCAGCGCGGGCACAGACCGCCACGCGAGCAACGCGGGCACGGGCAACCGCGCAGAACGACCGGCCTCCGGATTCCGGATCATCGCGCGGGACCGGTCGCTGCTCGGTCTGCTGTCGCTGTCCTTCGCGTTCTTCTTCCTCTTCGGCCCGTTCTACGTGGCCATGCCGGTGCACGTCACCGACGACCTGCACGCCTCCGCCGGGACGCTCGCGGCCTACTACACCGCGTTCGGCGTCGGCTCGCTGCTCGGCGGGCTGCTCACCGGGCACCTGCGCGGCTGGCCGCCGCGGACCACGCTCGCCGGCATCGTGGCGTTGTTCGGCACCGCGCTGCTGCCGCTCGGCCTGGGCGCACCGGTGGTGCTGTCACTGTCCGCGTTCGCGCTCGCCGGGCTGGTCTGGGCCCCCTACCAGCCGACCGTGACGGTGTTGTTCCAGCGCCGGGCCGGGGCCGCCGACCTGCCTCGCGTACTGGCGGCGAACGGGGCTCTCCTGGTGCTGTCGGTGCCGCTGGGCACCATGCTCGGCGGTCCGGCGACCGCGTTGCTCGGGGCGCGGCCCACCCTGCTGGCGTGCGCGGTGGCGATCCTCGTGCTGGGCCTGCTCGTGGCCGGGCGCCCCGGCCGGGGAGGCGCCGGGAGGGGACCGGGCCGCCGGCCGGCCCACCCGGACGCCACCGGTCAGGCGGCCAGTGACTGCTCGGCGCGTACCGCTGTGGCCTCGGCCCGGGAGATCGGGCCGGCGGGCAGCGCGGCGACCGCGGCCCCGACGGCGACCGCCACCCCGGCGAAGACGAACGCCCAGGACACGCCGCCGGCGTGGTCGATGATCAGGCCGGCGATCGAGCCGCCGGCGGCGCTCGCCGCGACCGACATGGTCACCACCCAGGTGTACGCCTCGTTCAGCATGCCGGCCGGGGCGATCCGCCCGACCAGTGTGTTCTCCAGAGTGAGCGCGGGGGCGATGGCCGCGCCGCCGAGCACCAGCGCGACGCCGAGCGCGGCCGGGCCGGGCATCACCGCGAAGACGGCGAAGCTGGCCGCGACGGTGCCGAGCAGCCAGGCGAACTGGCGGGTCATGTTGGCGGCGGGCTTGCGTACGCCGAACCAGAAACCACCGATGGCGCTGCCGATGCCCCAGACCGCGAGCAGCACGCCGGCCAGGCTTTCCGGGTCGTCGGCGCCGGAGTTCCCGGCGAAGGCCGGGACGATGACGCCGGAGGCGCCGAAGGCGATGCCGAGGCTGGCCACGCAGAGCAGCAGCGCGGGGAAGCCGCCGATCCGCAGCGGGCCGAGGCCCCGGGCGTGATGCTCGCGCGGGTGCGGGCGCCAGCCGCGCATGACCCGGCCGAACGCGACGGCGCCGGTGCCGACCAGGGTGACCACGGCGGCGCCGACGAGCGCGGCGGAGGCGTCGGCGAACAGCACGAACCCGGCCACCAGCAGCGGGCCGATCACGAAGACGACCTCGAAGAGGGTGGTCTCGGCGGCGAGCGCGGTGTTGCGCAGGTGCGCCCGGCCGGTGGCGGGGGCGGTGAGGTCGTTCCAGGCGCCCCGGATCGCTGCGGTGAGCGGCGGGTACGTGGCGCCGGCCAGGCCCGCCGCCAGGTAGATCAGCGGGAGGTTGCCGGTGCCGGAGCGGGTGGCGACGAGCAGCCCGATCAGGGCGAGCGGGTGGGCCAGCGCGGTGGCCACCAGGACGGGGGTGGGGCCGACCCGGTCGGCGATGCGTCCGGCGACCGGGCTGAGCGCGGCGCCGGAGAGCGCGTAGATGCCGCCGGCGACGGCGGCCAGGGAGTAGCGGCCGGTGACCTGCTCGACGACGAGCAGCAGCGCCAGCGGGGTCATGCCGATCCCGAGCCGCCCGATGATGCCGAGGATCAGCAGCATCGGCGCGCCGGGGATCCGCCAGACGCCCTGGTACTGGCGCAGTGCGGCCACGGTCGACCTCCGAGGGAGTAATGGGTGGGAGACGTTTCGACCCTAACGGCGCGGCCTGATCGGGGGAAACGCATTGTGCCCGGACACACCACCGCGCCCGCGTCCTGGGGACGCGGGCGCGGTGGGTAGTACGGCGGGTCAGCGCTGGAACTGCACCGGCCCGGAGTTGCGGGCCATCTGCTCCAGGCGGGCCACCCGCTGCTCCATCGGCGGGTGGGTGGCGAACATCGCGGCGATGCCGCCGCCCCGCTTGAACGGGTTGTCGATCATCAGGTGCGCGGTGCTGGCGAGCTGGCCCTGCGGCGCCAACGGACGCGCCTGCGTACCCATGTGGATCTTGCGAAGAGCGCTGGCCAGGGCCAGCGGGTCGCGGCTCAGCTCAGCGCCGGACTGGTCGGCCTGGAACTCCCGGCTCCGGCTGATCGCGAGCTGGATCACCGTGGCGGCGATCGGGCCGAGGATCAGCGTGAGCAGCAGCACGGCCGGGTTCGGGCCGTCCTCGTCGTCGGACGAGCCCAGCGGGATGAACCAGGCGAGGTTCGCCAGCATGGTGATGATGCCGGCCAGGCCGGCCGCCACGCTGGAGATCAGGATGTCCCGGTTGTAGACGTGCGACAGCTCGTGGCCGATCACGCCACGCAGCTCCCGGTAGTCCAGGATCTCCACGATCCCCTGGGTCACGCAGACCGCCGCGTTCTCCGGGTTACGGCCGGTGGCGAACGCGTTGGGCTGCGAGGTCGGGCTCACGTAGAGCCGGGGCATCGGCTTGCCGGCGAGCGTCGACAGCTCCCGCACCATCTGGTAGAGCTCGGGGAACTGTGCCTCGCTGACCGGTTGCGCCTTCATCGAGCGCAGTGCGAGCTTGTCGGAGAAGAAGTAGGTGACGCCGTTCATCAGCAACGAGACGACGACGGCGATGACGAGACCGCCGCTACCGCCGAACCAGTAGCCGATCGCGAGGATCAGCGAGGTCAACAGGCCGAGCAGCGCTGCGGTCTTGAGACGGTTGTGATGCACGATCTCTCCTTCGGTGCGCGGGCCCTTGCGGGAGGCCCGCTGACCGGTTCAACACACCGGTACCCGTCAACCATCCGGCTCATGGCTGAAAGTTGGCTGGATGTTGCTGTGCACACGCTGAAGCGGTCGCCCACCGGGGCACGAACCGGTCAGCGCGCCGCCACGTCCAGCACCAGCTGCGGTGCGAAACCGATCACCACCGCCGCCACGGTGGCCACGCCGAGCGCCAGCGCCACGGTCCGCGCCGGCCGGACCGCCGCCGCGCCCGTGGGCGTCGCGTAAAGCGAGGCGGTGACCCGCAGGTAGTAGGCCAGGCCGATCACCGCGTTCAACGCCACCACCAGCGCCAGCCAGCCCGCGTGCCCGGCCAGCAGCGCGCGTACCACTGTCACCTTGGCGAACAGCCCGGCCAGGCCCGGCGGCAACCCGGCCAGCCCGATCAGCGCCAGCGCGAACGCGCCGCCCACCCACGGGTGCCGCCGCGCCGCGCCGCGCAGGTCGGCCAGCATGCCGCCGTCGCCGCCCGCCGGGCGCAACGCCACCACCGCCGCGAACGCGGCAAGCTCCAACAGCACGAAGAAGATCGCGTACGCGACGGCTGCCGCGTACGCGGCCGTGCGCGCGTCGCCGGTGCGGCCCGCGGCCAGCGCCAGCGCGCCCAGCGGGGCGAGGATGTACCCCGCCTGGGCCACCGACGACCAGGCGAGCAACCGCACGGTACGCCGCTGACGCAGCGCCACCAGATTGCCGACGGTCATGGTCAGCACCGCCAGCGCCGCCAGCACCGGGCCGGTCATGTCTCCCGGCAGCGCGCGCTGCACCACCGCCAGCAGCGCCACCACGCCACCGAGCTTGGAGGCGGTCGACAGGTACGCGGCCACCGGCAGCGGCGCGCCGTCGTACGTGGCGGGGGCCCAGGCGTGGAACGGCACGGCGGCGACCTTGAACGCCAGCCCGGCCACCACGAGCGCCGCCGCGACGCCGGTCAGCGGCAGATCGGTCAGGTCGGCGCGGTCGGCCAGCGTGGCGCCGAGCCGGTCCAGGTGCAGCGTGCCGGCGACCGCGTAGAGCAGCGCCGCGCCGAGCAGCGTCACAGTGGTGGCGACCACGCTGACCACGAAGAACGTCACCGCCGCCTCGGCGCCGGCGAGGCTGCCCCGGCGCAGGCCGACCAGCACGTACAGCGGGAGCGTCAGCGTCTCCAGCGCCACGATCAGCGTGATCAGGTCACCGGCGGCGCCGAGCACCACGCCGCCGGTCATCGCGCAGGCGAGCAGGAAGCAGTACTCGCCGACCGGGGTACGCCCGGCGCGCAGCAGCGGGCCGGACAGCGCCAGCACGCCGAGCGTGAGCAGGGCGATCACGGCCCCGACCAGCGCCGCTCGCCCGCCCCACACCCAGGAGCAGTCGTCGCCGACGCAGAACGTGGGCCGGGTCCCGGCCGTGCCGACGAGCGCCGCGCCGGCAGCCGTACCGGCCGCGCCGAGCGCCGCCACCGCGACCGTGACGGCGGGCCGCGCCACCAGCAGGTCGACCAGCAGCACCAGCACTGCGGTGCCGGCGGCCAGGTACGCGGGCAGCATCGCCACGTTGTCGACGCTCTGCACCAGGCTCATGGGACGACCCCCAGCAGCGCCTCCACCGGACCGGAGGCGTAGGACAGGACCAGCGCCGGGGCCAGGCCGACCGCGAGCGCGAGCAGCACCAGCGGCGCCCAGGCGGTCAGTTCCGCACCGGCCAGCCCGGGTGCGAGCCCCGCCACCGCCGGGCTGGGCCGCCCGTGCGAAACCCGGCGCAGCAGCCGCAGGAAGTACGCGGCGGTGAGCGCCCCGCCCAGGGCGGCCAGCACGGCGAGGGTCAGCCAGAGCGGGCCGCCCCGCTGCACGGCGGCGACCACGGCGAACGCCTCGCCCCAGAACCCGGCCAGGCCGGGCAGCCCCAGCGAGGCGACAGCCGCGAAGCCGAGCAGCCCGGCCAGCCGGGGCGCGGTCTCCCGCAGCCCGGACAGGTCGGCCAGCGAGCCGGTGTGCGCGCGGTCCTTGACCGCGCCGGCCAGGAAGAACAGCAGGGCGGTGATGACGCCGTGGGCGATGTTGCCGATCAGCGCGGCCTGGAGCCCGGTGGCGGTGAGCGTGGCGATCCCGAGCAGCACGAAGCCCATGTGGCCGACGCTGGAGTACGCGATCAGCCGCTTCAGGTCGTCCTGCGCCAGGCAGACCAGGCCACCGATCAGAATGGCGGCGACGGCGAGCACGCCGAGCACCGGCGCGGCCCAGCGGGCACCCTCCGGAGCCACCCCCACGGCGACCCGGATCATGCCGTACGTGCCCATCTTGAGCAGCACCCCGGCGAGGATCACGCTGCCGACCGTCGGCGCCTGGGTGTGCGCGTCGGGCAGCCACGAGTGCAGCGGCCAGAGCGGGCTCTTCACCGCGAACGCGAGCGCCAGCAGCGTGAACGCGGCGAGCTGGGTGCCCCGGGACAGCCCGGCGCCGCCGGTGAGCGCGACCAGGTCGGCGGTGCCCGCGGCGGCCACCACCACGTAGACGCCGACCAGCAGCAGCACCGAGCCGAACAGCGTGTAGAGCGCGAACTTGCGGGCCGCGCGACGACGGTCCGCGCCGCCCCAGCCGGCGATCACCGCGTACATCGGCAGCAGGACGACCTCGAAGAACAGGAAGAACAACACCAGGTCGAGCGCGAGGAACGTGCCGAGGATGCCGACCTCGACCACCAGCAGCAACGCCACCAGCGCCCGTCCGCTGCCGCCGCCGGTCGGTACCCGCCACAGCGTGTACGCGCAGCACAGCAGCGTGAGCAGCGCGGTCAGCACCACCAGCGGCCAGGAGATGCCGTCCACGCCCAGGTGGAAGCGCAGGTCGAGCCCGGGCACCCACGCCACGTCGACCTGGTGCCAGGGCTGCACCGCCGGGCGGGGCCCGTACCCGAACCAGCCGTGGTCGCCGCCGACCAGCGGCAGCGTCGCCAGCAGCGTCAACGCGGCGGCGACGGTGCCGACCACCCGGCCGGCCCGGTCACCGGGCACGACCGCGGTGGCCAGCGCGCCGAGCGCCGGGACCGCCACCACGGCGACCAGCAGGACCTGCCCGAACGTCATGACGTGACTCCGATCAGGGCGACCGCGAGGCCGATCAGCAGCGCGCCCGCCAGCACCCCGGCCGCCGCCCGCGGCAGCGCCGCCCGGTGCAGCGCGGCCAGGCCACCGCCCACCTCGACCGCCGTCCGGCCACTGCCCTCGACCAGCCCGTCCACGCCCAGTTCGTCACCGGTACGCACGACCCGCGCGAGCGCGCCCACCGGGCGTACGACGACTGTGTGCTGGACGTCGTCGAGCCGGAACGCCCGGGCGAACACCGGCCGCAGCGGACCCAGGAAGCGGGCCGGATCGGCGGGGTCGCGGCGCCAGCCCGCCCAGGCGACGCCCGCGCCGACGAGCAGCAGCAGGAACGGCAGGACCAGGTTCGGCGCTAGGTGCACCAGCGCGACCGCCTCGCCGGTGTCTTCGCCCGGCACGCGCAGCCGGTCGGCGAACCACGGCGCGAACGCGGCTAGGCCGAGCAACGCGGCCGGGACCGTGAGCAGCAGCACCGGCCAGCGCAGCAGCGCGGGCGGGTCGTGCGGGCGCAGCAGCGGCGTGCGGGTCGCGCCGAGGAACGTGCGCAGCAGCAGCCGGGTCGCGTACCAGGCGGTCACCGCGACGCCGACCAGCCCGGCCAGCCAGACCAGCCAGCCGACCCAGGCCGCGCTCGGCCCGGCGCCGTCGAGCGCGGCCGCCTCGGCGGCGGCGAGCACGCCGTCCTTGCTCCAGAAACCCGAGAGCGGGGGTACGCCGGCGAGCGCGCCGAGGCCGACCACAGTGCACCAGAACGTCACCGGCATGGCGGTACGCAGGCCGCCCATCCGGGACATCAGCGTGGTGCCGACGGCGTGGATCACCGCACCGGCGGCGAGGAACAGCAGCGCCTTGAACGCGGCGTGGGTGAGCAGGTGGAACAGCGCGGCAGCCGGTGCGCCGACCGCCAGCGCGCCGGTCATGTAGCCGATCTGCGACACGGTCGACCAGGCGAGCACGCGCTTGATGTCGTCCTGCGCGGTGGCGGCGAACGCGCCGAGCAGCATCGTGATCGCGGCCATCACGCCCAGCACGGCGAGCGCGGCCGGGGCGCGTTCGAACAGCGGGAACAGGCGGGCCACCGCGTACACGCCGGCGGCGACCATGGTGGCGGCGTGGATCAGCGCGGACACCGGCGTCGGGCCGGCCATCGCGTCGGGCAGCCAGGTGTGCAGCGGGAACTGGGCGCTCTTGCCCGCCACCCCGGCGAGCAGCAGCAGGCAGGCGGCGGTGAGCGTACCGGTGCCGTAGTCGTGCGCCAGCACGTCGGCGATCCGGAAGCTGCCCGCGCCCACGCCGAGCAGCGCGATGCCGAGCAGGAAGCCGACGTCACCCACGCGGGTGACAAGGAACGCCTTCACCGCCGCGCCGGGCGCTTCGGGTAGCCGCCGGTCGTGGGCGATGAGCAGGTACGAGCAGACGCCCATCACCTCCCAGCCGACCAGCAGCATGATCAGGTCGCCGGACACCACCACGGTGAGCATGGCGGCGGTGAAGAGGCTCAACTGCGCCGCGTACGGCGGGTAGCGGTGGTCGACGTCCACGTCGTCGTGTGGACCCCGGCGCAGGTAGCCGATCGAGTAGACCTGCACGGCCAGCGCGACAGCGGCGACGGCGGTGGCGACGAGCACTGCCACGCCGTCCAGCCGCAGGCCGAGCGTGACCCGCAGTCCGCCCAGGTCGACCCAGGTGGTGGACGCCTCGACCGGCGCGTCCACGCGGATCAGCAGCGCCAGCGCGGCCAGCAGCGACACGGCCGCCCCGGCCACGCCCAGCGCGACCGCCAGCCGCCGGGCCGACGCGCGGTCGTGGCTCGGGGCGGGCGGCAGCAGCAGGCCGAGCAGCCCGGCGACGAGCGGGGCGCCCGGCAGCACCGCCGCGAGCCACAGCGTCGGCGTGCTCACCGGACCGCTCCTTCCGGGCGCTCGGCCGGGGTCACCGCGGGCGCCGGCTCGGCCAGCGGGACGTCGTCGACCGTGACGCTGGCGCGCAGCCGGTAGAGCTGGAGCACGATGGCCAGCCCGACACCGATCTCGGCGGCGGCGAGCACGATCACGAACAGCGCGAACACCTGGCCGGAGTGCGGCAGCACGGCCTTCACAGTGGTGTCGGCGGTGACCAGCACCAGGTTCACCGCGTTGAGCATCAACTCCACCGCCATCAGCACCAGGACGGCGTTGCGGCGGCGCAGCACGCCGTACACGCCGAGGCCGAACAGCAGCGCGGCGGTGACGTACGGGATGACCGGCCTCACGGGCGCCCGCCCTCGTCGGCGGGCCGGCGGCCGATGTCGGGGCGGGAGAGCACGATCGCGCCGACCAGCGCGGCCAGCAGCAGCACCGACAGCACCTCGAACGGCAGCACCCAGGAGCGGAAGATCTGCTCGCCGAGGCGCTCGGCGGTGCCGGCGGCGGGCAGGTCCACCCGGGACCAGCGGAAGGCGTCGATCAGCAGCACCGCCAGGCCGAGGCCGCTGCCGCCGCCGACCAGCGCGGCGGCCCAGCCGGGCCGGTCCAGGTCGTCCGACGGGCCGATCGGCGCGCGGGTCAGCATCACCGCGAACAACAGCAGCACCACGACCGCGCCCACGTAGATGAGCACCTGCACCCAGGCCACCAGCTCGGCGGTCAGCACCAGGTAGTCACCGGCGAGCGCGCCCAGGCACACCACCAGCCACAACCCGGCCCGGACCAGGTGCCGGGTCGCGACCACCAGCGCGCCCGCGCCCACCGCCACCGCGCCCAGCGCGAGCAGCAGCACGTCCGCACCGGTCATGAGGCAGTGCCTCCGCCCGGATCGGTGGCGGCGTCGGGGCGTACCCGGGAAGGAGCCGGACGGGCCGACGGACCCGCCGCCTTCCGGGCGGCGGTGGTCTCCTCCTTGGAGGGGTCGCCGAGCGGGTCGTGCGCCGGCGGCGGCGGGACGGTGGCCATCCACTCGCCCAGGTGGTCCTTGTCGTGCAGCAGGTCCTTGATGTCGTACTCGGCGTACTCGAACTCGGGCGACCAGTAGAGCGCGTCGAACGGGCAGACCTCGACGCAGATGCCGCAGTACATGCAGAGCGAGAAGTCGATGTCGAACTTGTCGAGCACGTTGCGCTGGCGGGGGCGGGCGGCGCCGGGCACCGCCACCTCCTCCTTGTGCGAGTCGATGTAGATGCACCAGTCCGGGCACTCGCGCGCGCAGAGCATGCAGACCGTGCAGTTCTCCTCCAGCAGCGCGATCACGCCACGGGAGCGCGGCGGCAGCTCGGGCGCCACATCCGGGTACTGCTGGGTGGTCGAGCGGCGGGTCATCGTCTTCAACGTGACCGCCAGGCCCTTCACCAGACCGCCGCCGGGCACTCCACCGTGCTCGCTCATGCCGCCCATCCTGCCCTGTGACCCGGGCGCGCGCGACCACCACCCGGCGCTTTGGCCCGGGCGTGCGGCCGGATCACGCCTCGCCGGGTGTGAGTGGGGGCAGCATCTCCACGCCGAGCTGCTGGAGCACCTGGAACAGCTCGTTGACGCTCCACACGTCCACGATCCGCCCGTCGTCGTCGAAGCGCAGGAACGTCGCGCCCGAATAGCTGACCACCCGGCCGGTCGGCGGCACCGGACCGAACTGGCCCGCCTGGGTGCCGGCGGCCCGCCACCGCACCGCGACCCGCGTACCGGCCGCCACCACGTCGACGATCTTGTAGCGCAGGTCGGGGAACGACGCCCGCCGGTCCCGGTGCCACGCCAGCATCGCCGCCGGGCCGGCGCCGCCCAGGCCCGGGCACCCCGCCGCCACCAGCTCGTACGCGCTCTCCTCGCGCCCGGCGTTCCACACGTCGGCGACGAAACGCCGGGCCGCCGTCTCCACATCGGTCACGGCGGGCAGCCTATGCCTCTTTGTGACGCGCTCGACCTGCCGGGAGCCGCCCGAGCGACCATGATGGGAGCGAAAAGCGAACTCGGAGGTAGAGCGTGGGCGGCAGCGACGACGAGGTCCTGGAACGAACCGGCGGCAAGTACGTGGAGCCGGGTGGCGAGTTCACCCGCGACCAGCGCTACATCGCCACCCGGATCACCGCCGACGGGCGGGACGGCTGGCCGGTGGAGCCGGGGCGCTACCGGCTGGCGGTCAGCCGGGCCTGCCCCTGGGCCAACCGGCTGATCATCGTCCGGCGCCTGCTCGGGCTGGAGGACGCCATCTCGATGGCAGTGGCCGGGCCCACCCACGACAAGCGCAGCTGGACGTTCGACCTGGACCCGGACGGCAAGGACCCGGTACTCGGCATCGAGCGGCTCGCCGACGCCTACTTCGCCCGCTTCCCCGGCTACGAGCGCGGCATCACCGTCCCGGCGCTCGTCGACGTGCCCACCGGTCAGGTGGTGACGAACGACTACGCCCAGATGAGCCTGGACCTCACGACCGAGTGGACGGCGTACCACCGGCCGGGCGCGCCGGACCTCTACCCGGAGCCGCTGCGCGCCGAGATCGACGAGGTGAACGCGGTCGTCTTCGCGGACGTCAACAACGGCGTCTACCGGTGCGGCTTCGCCGGCAGCCAGGAGGCGTACGACAAGGCGTACCACCGGCTCTTCGACCGGCTCGACTGGCTGAGCGAACGGCTGGCCGGGCAGCGGTACCTGGTCGGCGACACGATCACCGAGGCGGACGTACGGCTGTTCACCACGCTCGTCCGCTTCGACCCGGTCTACCACGGGCACTTCAAGTGCAACCGGCAGAAGCTCAGCGAGATGCCGGTGCTGTGGGCGTACGCCCGGGACCTGTTCACCACGCCCGGGTTCGGCGACACCATCGACTTCGACCACATCAAGCGGCACTACTACGAGGTCCACCGGGACATCAACCCGACCGGGATCGTGCCGCTCGGCCCCGACCTGAGCAACTGGCTCACCCCGCACGGCCGGGAGGAACTGGGCGGTCGCCCCTTCGGCGACGGCACCCCACCCCCTCCCCCACCCCCGTCCGAGCAGGTGGACCCCGCCCACACGCCGTTGCGCTGACCCGCTCTCTTCCGCCCCGCCCCGCCCGCCCGCCCCCGCCTCGTCGATCTTGCACATTGAGCCCGGAACCTGCGAGCTTTGCCCCTTTCGCCGGGGCAGAAAGTGCAAGATCGCCGGGGAGGTGGGGGTGGGGAGGGAGGGAGGGTGGGTGGGAGGGTGGGAGGGTGGGTTACAGGGCCAGGCGGACTGCGGCGGTGAGGACGAGCTGGGCCAGGGCCAGGGGGACCAGGACCAGCCAGCAGAGGCGCTGGAGCTGGTCCTCGCGCAGCCTCGGGTAGCTCACCCGCAACCAGATGATCACGAAGGCGACGGCGAACACCTTCAGCAGCGTCCACAGCCAGCCGAGCTGCGCGTCGGCGAACGGGCCCTGCCAGCCGCCGAGGAACAGCACAGTCGTCAGCGCCGCGATCACCACGATGCCGACGTACTCGGCGAGCAGGAAGAACGCGAACCGCAGACCGGTGTACTCGGTCATGTAGCCGAAGACCAGCTCGGAGTCGGCCACCGGCATGTCGAACGGCGGGCGGCGGATCTCGGCCAGTCCCGCCACGAAGAAGATCACCATGGCCGGCGCCTGCCAGAGCAGCCACCACGGCTGCCACGCCTCCACGATGCCGGAGAGGCTGAGCGTGCCGGCCGCCATCGCCACCGAAGCGGCGGCCAGCACGAGCGGCAGCTCGTACCCGAGCAGCTGGGCCGCGCCGCGCAGCCCACCGAGCAGGCTGTACTTGTTGGCCGACGCCCACGCGGACATGAGCACCGCCAGCACCCCGACGCCCACCACGGCGAGCACGAAGAACAGGCCGATGTCCAGCGGCTGGGCGACCAGGTCACCCGGCCCGAGCGGGATCACGAGCAGCACGAGCAGGTACGGCACCAGCGCCACCGCGGGCGCCAGCCGGAACACCTGCCGGTCCGCGTCGCGCGGGGTGACGTCCTCCTTCTGCACGAACTTGATGCCGTCGGCCACCAGTTGCGCCCAGCCGTGGAAGCCGCCCGCGTACATCGGGCCCAGCCGGCCCTGCATGTGCGCCATCACCTTGTGCTCGGCCTGGCCCACGATCAGCGGCAGCGTGAGGAACGCGACGAGCACGCCCGCCACGCGCAGGACCAGCTCCAACCAGTCCGGCATCAGCTCTCCCCCGCCGCGTCGGGGTCCGGCTGCTGCCGGGGCGGACCGGTCGGCGGTTCCCCGGGCAGCGGCCGCCCGAGCGGACCCGCCTCATCGGCCGCCGGAGCAGCGCCGGACCCCGGCCCGGCCTCCCCGGAAGCAGGCTGCTCCGGAGCATCCCCGGCAGTCGGCCGCGCCGGACGCTCAGCGGCAGCCGGCCGAGCCGGACGCTCACCAGGAGCGGGCCGCGCCGGACGCTCCCGGGCCGGGCGGGCCGGCGTACCCCCGCGGGGGCCCTCACCGGCGCCCGCCGCACCCGCCGGCGTGGGCGTCGTGCCCCACTCACCCGGCGCGGGCACGCCCGGCGGCCGGACCGGCCGGCGGCCGCCGCCCGCCTCCGACTCGCCCGGCTCCTTCGCGCCGGGCCACGGCTTGGCGACCCGGGAGGCGAGGACGAACTCCTTGCGCAGCGGGTGCCCCTCGAACTCCGGCGGCAGCAGCAGCGGCCGCAGCTCGCCGTGGCCGGCGAAGTCGATGCCGAACATCTCGTGGGTCTCCCGCTCGTGCCAGGCCGCGCCGGGGAACAGGTCGACCACCGAGGCGACGACGGGCGCGTCGCGGGGCACCCGGGTGCGCAGCAGCAGCCCGTGCCGGTGCGCGACCGACCAGAGGTGCAGCACCACGTCGAAGCCGTCGGCCAGCTCGTCCACCGCCGACAGCCAGTCGAGGAAGTCGAGACCCAGCTCGGCGTCGTCGCGCGCCGCACGCACCGCGTCCGCCCAGCTCGCCGGGGGTACGTCAACGGTGGCGCGGGCGTACCCCTGACCGCCGGAGACCGACGCGGTGGCCTCCACGGGCGCGAGCAGCTCGACCACCCGCCGGCCGACCTCTTCCGGAGTCATGCGCTGATCCTATGGCCGACGGCTGCGGACCGGGTCGGGCCGCCCGTGCCGGATCGTCGCTTTGCCGGGCGGACGGCGGGAGCGCGCGGGAGGATGAGGGACGTGCGCGCTGTGACTGTGACCCCCGGTGTCCCGGACTCGCTGCGGCTGGTCGAGGACTGGCCCGAGCCGGCGCCCGAGGAGGGTGCGATCCTGGTGGAGGCGCTGGCGGTGGGCGTCTGCGGCACCGACCACGAGATCGTCGCCGGCGAGTACGGCGAGGCGCCGCCGGGCCAGGAGCGGCTGGTGCTCGGGCACGAGTCGCTGGGCCGGGTGCTGGAGGATCCGACCGGCACGTTGCAGCCCGGCGACCTGGTGGCGGGCGTGGTCCGCCACCCCGATCCGGTGCCCTGCGCGAACTGCGCGGTGGACGAGTGGGACATGTGCCGCAACGGGCTGTACACCGAGCACGGCATCAAGGGGCTGCCCGGTTTCGCCCGGGAACGCTGGCGGCTGCAGCCCAAGTTCGCGGTCGGCCTGGACCCGGCCCTCGCGTCGGTGGGCATGCTGCTGGAGCCGGCCAGCGTGGTGGCGAAGGCGTGGGACCACATCGAGCGGATCGGGCGCCGGGCCGAGTGGACGCCGAAGAGCGTGCTGATCACCGGGGCCGGGCCGATCGGCCTGCTGGCGGCGCTGCTCGGCAGCCAGCGTGAACTGTCGGTGCACGTGCTGGACCGCAACACCACCGGTCCGAAGCCGGACCTGGTCCGGGCGCTGGGCGCCACGTACCACACGTCGTCGGTGACCGAGCTGGACGTGAAACCCGACGTGGTGATCGAGTGCACCGGCGCGCCGACGGTGGTGCTGGACGCCATGTGCAAGGCCGCGCCCACCGGGATCGTCTGCCTGACCGGTGTGTCCAGCGGCGGGCGGACCATCAACTTCGACGCCGGGGCGCTCAACCGGGAGCTGGTGCTGGAGAACAACGTGGTGTTCGGCTCGGTGAACGCCGGCCGGCGTCACTGGGACCTGGCCGCCGAGGCGCTCGCCCAGGCGGACCAGTCCTGGCTGACGTCGCTGATCACCCGCCGCGTACCGGTCTCGAACTACCGGGAGGCGTACGCCCGCACCGGCGAGGACATCAAGGCGGTGCTGGACTTCACGCAGTGAGGCGGGGCGCCGCGGTCGGCGCCCCGCGCCCTCAGATGCCGGGCAGCCGGCCGTTGCGGAACAGGTCCACGAAGAGCTGGTGGTCCTCGCGGGCCCGGATCCCGTACCGGTGCGCGAAGTCGACCAGGTAGTCGACGAACCCGTCCGGGTCGGAGTCGACGGCAGCGACGATCGCCTCCTCGGTGGAGTAGTCGACCAGGTCGTGGCTGGACTCGTCGTCGGCCACCGAGTGCATCCGGGCCACCGCGCGGCCCAGGTCGGCGAGCACCCCGGCCAGTTCCTCCGGCTCGTTCACGTCGGCCCAGTCGAGGTCCGCCGCGTACGGGGAGACCTCCGCGACGAGCTGGCCGACGCCGTCCAGCTCGGTGAAGCCCAGCCACGGGTCGGCGTGCGCCTGCAACGCGCGCTGCGACTCGGCGGTGCGGTGCCCCTGGTGCCGGAAGTACGACCGGACCCGCTCGTCGTCGACGTACCGCGCCACGGCCGGCACCTGCGCCTGCTTCATGTAGATGACGACGTCGTTCTCCAGCGCCTGGGTGTGCCCCTCCAGCAGCAGGTTGTACGACGGCAGCCCGGCCGACCCGATGCCGACGCCCTTGCGCAGCACCACGTCCTTGATGCCGGTGGCCACCGGGCGCAGCCGGGCGGCCGAGTCCGGCAGCGTGTGCAGGTAGTCGGCGAACGCGGCGCAGACCTTCTCCCGGGTCGCGTCGTCGATCTCGTGCACGCCGTCGCCGAGGGAGAACCGGCGCTCGTAGTTGTCGACGGTGGTCTGCGCGGCGAGCAGGTCCACCCGGGTGTTCAGCCGCGCCTGCTGGAGCACCCGGCGCAGCACGCCGTCGGCGTTGTCCAGCGTGATCGAGCCGATCGCGTCGTCCCCGCCGGCCGCGATGGCCCGCAGCTCGGCCAGGTACGACCGGGCGAAGCCGGTGACCAGTTCGCCGATCACCCGGTCGGAGAGGGCCTTCGCGTAGCCGATCAGCGCCACGCTCGCCGCGAGGCGCTTCAGGTCCCAGGTGAACGGCCCGACGTACGCCTCGTCGAAGTCGTTGACGTTGAACACGAGCTGCCCGGAGGCGTTCATGTAGGTGCCGAAGTTCTCGGCGTGCAGGTCGCCGTGGATCCACACCCGGCTGGTCCGGCCGTCGAGGAACCGGTCGCTGCCGAAGTCGCCGCGCTGGTCGGCGTAGAACAGCGCCGCGCTGCCCCGGTAGAACGCGAACGGTGACGCGGCCATCTTGCGGAACTTACGGCGGAACGCCGCCGGGTCGATCGCCATGGACGCGCCGAACTCCTCGGTCAGCACGTCGATGATGAATGCGGAGCGCTTCTCCGCGAAGTCGGTCATGAGCCGCAGGCTAGACCGGCGGCGCCACCCGACGGCTCAGCCGAGCGGCGGACGGACCGGCGGCGCGGTCAGCGCCTCGACCGGCCGCGCCACAGCGTCCGCCGGAGAGGCGAGCGCGTCGGGGCGGGCCACGCCGCCGACGCCGGACTGCTCGGCGGCGATCTTCTCCTGGAGGCGCAGGATGCCGTGCAGCAGCGCCTCCGGGCGCGGCGGGCAGCCGGGCACGTACACGTCGACCGGGATGAGCTGGTCGACGCCCTTGGTGACCGAGTAGGAGTCCCAGTACGGGCCGCCGCAGTTGGAGCAGGCGCCGAACGAGATCACGTACTTCGGTTCGGGCATCTGGTCGTAGAGCCGCTTGACCGCCGGGGCCATCTTGTCGGTGACGGTGCCGCTGACCACCATCAGGTCGGCCTGCCGGGGGCCGTGGGCGAACGGGATCACGCCGAGCCGCATGAAGTCGTGCCGGCCCATGCTGGTCGCGATGAACTCGATGGCGCAGCAGGCCAGGCCGAAGTTGAACACCCAGAGCGAGTAGCGGCGGCCCCAGTTCAGCACGAACCGGATCGGCTCGCCGAGCACGCCCGGCAGCTGCATCTCCGACCTCCCGCTGTCCGTGAACCCCGAGCAGACAGTCAACCACAGCGGTCCGGTGTCGTACCCACGACAGGGAACCCGGGCAACTGTCCCCGGGGCCGGCGGGTGTCTTCACTGTCGGGCGGACGGAACCACCGCCGCCCACCACGGGGATCACGGAGGACCTGTCATGACCACACGTACGGCACGAGTCGCCACCGCGCTGCTGGCCGGGGCGGCAGCGCTGTTCGCGCTGGCCACGCCCGCCGCCGCCACGAGCGGCACCGCGGCGGCACGGCTGACCGTCGACACCGGGCCGCTGGTGCTGACGCCCACCGACCGGGGGTACGTCGGCACGCTGACCGCGACGATCAGCAACCGGGGCCGGGCCGACGGCGTCGCCGACCTGCGCATCACCGAGCCGGCCGGCGCCTCGTTCATCGGCCTCGACGACGGCACGCCGTGGTTCACCGAGGACCTGGTGGACAACCGCCGGGTCATCGGCAGCTTCGGCGGCCGGGTCGCGGCGGGCGACAGCCGGGCCCTGCGGCTCAACTTCCAGGTCTGGACGACAGCACGCGCCTACCCGATGGTCGCGCCGGGCGGCTCGATCGCGGTGGTGCCGGGCGGCGGCACCCGGGTCGCGGACCGCGACTTCTTCCCGACCGTGTTCCGGTCCACCTCGGGCAGCGTCCGCGCGCCGCGCGTCTACCGGCAGGCCACCGAGACGGACCTGACCGTAAACGGTCGTGACGTGACGCTGACCCGCCAGGCCGACGGAAGCCTGCTGGGCCGGATGCCGGTGACGGTGCGCTACGGCAACGACGCGCCGTCGTTCCGGCTCGCCGCGCGGGCGGCCCTGCCCGCCGGGGTCGAGGTCTGGAGCACCGATCCGCAGGACCTGCCCAGCTTCCCGGACTCGTTCGACGTCCCGGGCGGCCGGTTCATGCCCGGCGAGGAGCGCACGTTCGACGTCGTCCTGCGGGCACCGGCCGGAACGCCGGCCGGCGTGCTGGGCAACGGCACGTTCACCGTCGAGGCCCGCTACGTGAACGAGCCGGTCGGGGACGTCGACCCGGCGGACGACACCACCACGTTCAGCGTCGGCGCGGCCGGCTGAGACACCGCACGACGCGGCCCGCCCGGTCTCCGGGCGGGCCGCGTCCACGTGACCAGGCCGGGCCCCGTCCGCGTCACCAGGCCGGGCGCTGGAGCAACCCGACGAACTCGGCGAGCAGCCGCTCCCGCAGCCGGGCCGGCGCGGCGTCGAGCAGCGTGTTGACCACCGCCATCCGCTCCGGCGCACCGGCGTCGGCGGCCAGGCCGAGCCCGCCCGCCAGCCCGGCCACCAGATCGGGGGTGAGCGCCTCCGGGGTGAGGCTGCCGGCCAGCGCCAGCAGCTCCGGCGGCAGCACCACCGGCCCGGCGGCGCGGGCCGCCGCGACCGCCTCGGCCAGCGCCGGGCCGAACTCGGCCACCCGGGGCGCCACCGCCGCGGTCACCGTCAGGTGCACGCTGGCCGGCAGATCGGCGTACGTGAGCTGGGGCTGGGTGTGCCAGCCGCGCGCGGTCAGCTCGTCGACCAGCACGAACAGGTCGAGCCCCGGATCGTCGCTGGTGAAGCAGACGACAGTGGTCTCCGGTTCGGCCATCAGCCGCAGCCCGTCGGTGGCCCGGATCGCGTCGGCGAGCCCGGCGACCGCGTCCCGGGTCGCGGCGGCAAGCCGCAGGTACCCGTCCTCGCCGAGGTGCCGCAGCGTGGCGTACGCGGCGGCGATCGGCCCGCCGGAGCGGGTGGAGGCGATCACCGGGTTGACCATCGTGTACCCCGGCCAGTCCGCGTACGCGAAGAACTGCGGGGCGCGCAGCGCCGGATCGCGGTGCAGCAGCACCGAGACGCCCTTCGGCGCGTACGCGTACTTGTGCAGGTCCACCGAGATCGAGGTGACCCCCGGCACGGCGAAGTCGAACGGCGGCACCGGCGCGCCGAGCCGCCGCAGCCAGGGCAGCGCCCAGCCGCCGAAGCAGGCGTCCACGTGGCAGCGCACCCCGGCCGCCTCCGCGACGGCGGCGATCTCCGCGACCGGGTCGACCACCCCGTGCGCGTACGACGGCGCGGACGCCACCACCAGCACGGTCTCCGGGCGGATCGCGGCGGCCACCGCTGCCACGTCCGGGCGCAGCGTCACCGGGTCGACGGGCACCGTGTCCAGCGCGACCCGCAGGTAGTGCGCCGCCTTGGCGAACGCCGCGTGCGCGCTCGCAGGCGCCACGATCCGCGGCTCGGTCAGGTCGGGGCGGGCGTCCCGGGCCGCCTTGACGGCGAGCAGCAGCGACTCGGTGCCGCCACTGGTGACGCTGCCCACCACGTCCGGCGCGCCGGTGCCGGGGCCGCCGCCGAGCAGCCGGGCGGCGGCGCCGACGAGCGCGTTCTCCATCGCCAGCAGCGACGGGAACGCGGTCGGGTCGAGGCCGTTGACGTGGGCGCTCTGCGCGTACGCGGCGTGCGCCAGCTCGTCCAGACCGGCCACGCCGGGGTCGTAGACGTACGCGAACAGCCGCCCGCCGTGCGTGGGCCGGTCGGCGTCCCGCAGCGCGCGGATCTCGCCGAGTACGTCCGCCGCGGGCATCCCCTGGGCGGGCAGCGCACCGGCGCCTGCCGTGTCGGTCATCGGGTGGTTCCTCTCGTGGACGGGGCGCTCACGCGCGCGCGGCCGGCGCGGCGTCATCGGCCTCGGGTGCGGCGGCGGTCAGCTGGGCCGGGGTCAGGGTGTAGCCGCGCAGCAGCACCAGCGGGATCGCCACCAGCAGCGCGGGCAGCACGGTGAAGCCGAGCAGCACACCGAGACGGGCCGTGTCGGACTGGACGGCGGCGGTACCGGTGGACGAGGAGACATAGCCGGACAGCTGGAGCACCAGCCCGTAGATGCCCGGCCCCAGCGCCAGCCCGAACGTCTCCCCGGCGGTCCACAGCCCGGTGAACACCCCGGCCTGCCGCCGCCCGGTGCGCGCCGTGTCGTACGCGATGCAGTCCGGCAGCATGGCCAGCGCGAACACCTGCTGGCCCGCGTACCCGACGCCGATCACCGCGACCACCGCGTAGGCCGCGGCGGCGGGCAGCGCGGGCGCGGCGACCAGGGCCAGCGCGCCCACCGCGAAGATCAGCGACGCGGCGACCAGCGACGCCCGCTTGCCCAGCCGGGCGCCGGCCCGCGACCACAGCGGCATGACCAGCAGCGCGGGTGCCACGAAGCAGGCGAACAGCAGCGTCGGGCCGCTGTCCGGCTCGCGCAGCACCTGGCCGGCGAAGTACTTCACCCCGGCCAGCACGGTGGCCACCCCGGCGGACTGGATCACGAAGCAGATCAGCAGCACCCGGAACGGCCGGTTGCCGGTGGCGACAGCGAGCTGGGCGCGCAGGCTCGGCTCGCTCTCCCCCACCGTGCCGGTCGGCGCGGACCGGGTGCCCAGGAACACGCCGACGGTGCCGGCGACGATCAGCGCGGCGACGAACAGGCCCATCCACCGGTGACCGGGCACGCCGTCGCCGCCCGCGCTCACCACGGCCGGGGCCACCGCGCCGGAGACCAGGATGGCCAGCGCCAGCACCGCGATCCGCCAGGTCATCAGCCGGGTACGCTCCGCCGGGTCGGCGGTCAGCTCGGCCGGCATGGCCACGTACGGCACCTGGAAGAACGCGAACGCGGTGGCTGTCGCCAGGAACGCCAGCGCCACGTACGCGGCGGCGGCCGGACCGTTCGCGAACGGCGCCGCGAAGATCGAGGCGAACAGCACGGCGAGCGCCAGCCCGCCGACCAGCAGGTACGGGCGGCGGGCGCCCCAGCGGGAGCGGGTCCGGTCGGAGATCCGCCCGGCGACCGGGTTGACCAGCACGTCCCACGCCTTCGGCAGGAGCACCAGCAGCGCGGCCAGCCCGGCGGCGACGCCGAGCGTGTCGGTGAGGTACGGCAGCAGGAGCAGCCCGGGCACGGTGCCGAACGCGCCGGTGACCAGGGAACCGAGCGCGTATCCGAGGTGCACCCGGCGGGGCAGGCCCGAAGCTGTCATGGAGCCGAATGCTACTCACGTTATGGCTCGCGTCACATCCCCTCCCGGACGCTGCTTGTTCGATGCCGCCAGGCGCTCGCGAGTCGCAACAAGCCGCAGGTCGGCACCGTTACCCTGTAGGGCATGGACCCGGCCCGATCCGTTCGCAGCTCGCGGGCACCGTACGAGGCCCGCCCCGGCCGCCGTGCGGTCGTGGTCCCCGCCCTGAGCGAATTGCAGGGCCCGGTCACCGGCATCGTCGAGTTGCCCCACCGGCTGTTCTGGCAACCCGACCGGCACGTCGACCTCGACGTTCCGGGGCTGCTCGCCTGGATGTACGAGACGGTGCTCACCGAAGCCGTTCATCCCGACGAGCTGCGCACCTGGCTGCACGGACCCACCCTCGTCCGGCTGTGGCCCGAGCTTTACGTGCCCCGCGGTGTCCGCCGCGCCTGGGAAGAGAGCCACCCGGTGCTGCGCGCCCGGGACGTCGCCGCCTGATGTCACCCGCGCCGGACCCGTTCCAGCACGAGGTCGCCCGTATCGCGCTCGCCGTGGCCGGCCGACACGGCTTCGCCCTCGCCGGCGGCCAGGCCCTCATCGCCCACGGCATCGGCGCCCGTCCCACCGAGGACGTGGACCTGTTCACCGATCTCGACGGCGGGGTCACCGCAGCCGCCGAGCTGGTGCACGCCACCCTGCTCGATGCCGGGTTCCAGGTCGAGACCATCGCCGAGCCCACCGAGCTGGACGATGCCTTCTACGGCTTCGAACACGACATGACCGAGTTCGAGGTTCGCCGCGACGACCGGACCGTACGACTGCAACTCGTGCGCTTCGCGCGCAGCGCCAGCCCGATCGTGCTCGACGTCGGGCCGGTGCTGCACCTGGACGACGTGATCGGCACCAAAGTCGCCGCCATGGTGACCCGTGCTCAACCCCGCGACTACATCGACGTAGCCGCCGCGCTCCGCCGGTACAGCAGGAACGACCTGGTGGACCTCGCACGGCGTGCCGACCCGGCGCTCACCGACGAAGAGTTCCAGGACGCGCTGCAGCGCCTCGACCGCCTCCCCGACACCGTCTTCGCGCTCTACCGCCTCACCCCGGCTGAGATCCACGACCTCCGGCACGCGTTCTCCGAGTGGCCGCGATGACTCGGCCCCGTTGAGCGGAGTCGCGATCGATCGACCGGCCGCCTCCGACGCGGTCGGGTCACCCCTCGTCCGGCGACCAGGACGCCGCCGCCAGGTCCACCCGGTCGCCGCGCAGCGGGCACCCCTCGGCGAGCAGCCGTTCCCGGGCCTTGCGCTCGTGACCCGGCGGCAGCCGGCCGGCCGAGTTCACCACCCGGTGCCACGGCACGCCGCCCCCGTGACGCGCCATGATCGAGCCGACCAGCCGCGGCGACGCCCGCCCGGAGCGGTCGGCGAGCGCGTCGGCCACCGCCCCGTACGACATCACGCGGCCCGGCGGGATCCGCTCGACAAGTGCCAGCACCGCCTCGACGTACTCGTCAGGTGTCACGAGCTGCCACGATATGGGAACGCGCCGCGGCGTCACAGACCGCAGCGCGCAGAATGGTCGGGTGCGCGAAGCAGTCACCTCGGCCCGCCGGATCGTCGTCAAGATCGGTTCGTCCTCGCTGACCACCGCGACCGGCGGCCTGGACGACGCCCGGGTCGACGCGCTCGTCGACACGCTCGGCGGGCTGGCCGCCGCCGGACGCGAGGTGGTGCTGGTCTCCTCCGGCGCGATCGCCGCCGGCCTCGCCCCGCTGCGCCTGCCCCGGCGCCCGCGCGACCTGGCCACCCAGCAGGCCGCCGCCAGCGTCGGGCAGGGCCTGCTGATCGGACGGTACGCTGCCGCGTTCGCCCGGCACGGCCGCACCGTCGGGCAGGTGCTGCTCACCGTGGACGACGTGACCCGGCGCGCGCACTACCGCAACGCGTACCGGACGCTGCGGAAACTGCTCGACCTGCGGGCCGTGCCGATCGTCAACGAGAACGACACGGTGGCCACCGAGGAGATCCGGTTCGGCGACAACGACCGCCTCGCCGCGCTCGTCGCCGCGCTCGTCGACGCCGACCTGCTGGTGCTGCTCTCCGACGTCGACGCGCTCTGGACCGGCAACCCGGCCCGCCCGGGCAGCACCCGCATCACCGAGGTGCACGGCGAGGGTGACCTCGCGGGCGTGGACATCGGCGGGGCCGGCCGGGCCGGGGTGGGCACCGGGGGCATGGTGACGAAGGTCGAGGCGGCCCGCATCGCGACCGGCTTCGGCATCCCGGTGGTGCTGACCGCCGCGCCGCTGGCCGCGCCGGCGCTGGCCGGGGAGCCCGTCGGCACGTACTTCCACCCGAGCAGCCGCCGTCCCGCCGCGCGCCTCTTCTGGCTGGCGCACGCCACCGCGCCCCGGGGCCGCCTGCACCTCGACCCGGGCGCGGTGCAGGCGGTGGTGGGCCGCCGCAAGTCGCTGCTGCCCGCCGGCATCACCGCCGTCGACGGCGCGTTCACCGCCGGGGACCCGGTCGACCTGGTCGACACCGCCGGCGCGCCGGTGGCCCGCGGGCTGGTCAACTACGACGCGGTGGAACTGCCCGGCCTGCTCGGCCGTTCCACCTCCGAACTCGCCGCGGCGCTCGGCCCGGCGTACGAACGTGAGGTCGTCCACCGCGACGACCTCGTCCTGCTGTAAGCAAGGGCCCCTTATTAACAGACGTCTGTTAATAAGGGGCCCCTCCTTAAAACACCTCCGAAGGAGTACGCACGATGAGCGTCGTCGAGCAGGCCCGGCGAGCCCGGGACGCGGCGGAAGCCCTGGCCACGGCCACCCGTACCGTCAAGGACGCCGCGCTGCACGCGATGGCCGACGCGCTCGTGGCGCGTACCCCCGAGGTGTTGGCGGCGAACGCCGCGGACCTGGCGGCCGGGCGCGAGGCCGGGCTGTCCGCGGCCGTGCTGGACCGGCTCGCGCTCGACGAGGGCCGGGTGGCGGCGATCGCCGACGCGCTGCGCCAGATGGCCGCGCTGCCCGATCCGGTCGGTGAGGTGGTACGCGGCTCGACGCTGCCGAACGGCCTGGAGCTGCGCCAGATCCGGGTGCCGTTCGGGGTCGTCGGCATCGTCTACGAGGGCCGGCCGAACGTGACAGTCGACGCGGCCGGGATCTGCCTGAAGTCCGGCAACGCGGCGCTGCTGCGCGGCTCCTCGTCGGCCGCGCACTCGAACGCGGCGCTGGTCGCGGTGCTGCGCGACGCGGTCGCCGGCGCCGGACTGCCGGCCGACGCGGTGCAGCTGCTCGACTCCAGCACCCGTGACTCGGTCAAGGAACTGATGCGCGCCCGCGGCCTGGTCGACGTGCTGATCCCGCGCGGCGGCGCGTCGCTGATCCGCGCCGTGGTCGAGGAGTCGACGGTGCCGGTGATCGAGACCGGCGTGGGCAACTGCCACGTGTACGTCGATGCCGCCGCCGACCTCGACAAGGCGCTGGCGGTCACGTTGAACGCCAAGACCCAGCGCCTGTCCACCTGCAACACCGCCGAGTCGCTGCTGGTGCACCGCGACGTCGCCGACGCGTTCCTGCCGGCCGTGCTCGCCGCGTTCGCCGAGGCCGGGGTGACCGTGCACGGCACGCCCGAGGTGGCCGCCCACTCCGACGCCGTGGTGCCGGCCACCGAGGAGGACTTCGGCACCGAGTACCTCTCCGCCGACATCTCCGTCGCCGTGGTCGACTCGCTCGACGCGGCGGTCGCGCACATCCGCCGGTACGGCACCGGTCACACCGAGGCGATCGTCACCGACTCGCAGCGGGCGGCCCGGGAGTTCGTGGCCCGGGTGGACTCGGCCGCGGTCATGGTCAACGCGTCCACCCGGTTCACCGACGGCGGCGAGTTCGGATTCGGCGCGGAGATCGGCATCTCGACGCAGAAGCTGCACGCGCGCGGCCCGATGGGCCTGCCGGAGCTGACCAGCACCAAGTACGTGGTGACCGGCGACGGTCACCTGCGCTGACCCACCTTGCCCGTTGTGGCGCGCCGGCGCCACCCCCGCACTTTGATGCCGCCACTTCCCCGAACTGGTGTTGATCATCAGCTGGCCGGGCTAGGCGATCTGGAGTGGATCTCCGTCGGCCGGTGCGGCGGGGTCGACCGGCGGAACTGTGCCGGGCTGCGGCGGTGCGGCGATCACCTGGGCGGTGGGCTCCGATGGCGGCGTGACCAGCGGAGGCAAACCCGGGGACACCGGGGCGGCCGGTGGCACCGCAACCGCCGGAGGCAGAGCGGGCGGCACCGGGCCGGGCAGCAGCTCCGACACCAGCTGCGCGGCAGGCCCGGCGCTCTCGTCGGGAAGCAGATCGGGCGTGACGATCCAGGCGGACCACGGCCCCGGCCCGCTGTCCGCACCGGCCGACACCTCAGCACCGGCCGACGGATCAGGCCCTGCTCCCGATCCGGGCGTCGCATCCGGCCCGGTGTCCGGACGGAACCAGGTATCCGGCCCGAGACCCCGGGCCGGAAACAGCTCCGGCGCGCCGTCCGACAGCGCGGGCGCGATCCCGGCCGACGGGTCGGTGCCGAAACTGGACGACAGGTCGGAGCCGAAGCCCGCCGAAGGGTCGGAAACGGGACCCGCCGATGCGACCGATGCCTCGGCCGGGCCGGTCAACGGGCGAGCCGGGCCGGTCAACGGGCGAGCCGGGGCGGGCAGCGGAGACACGGGCGCAGGCGACGCGGGCGTGGAGGCGGGCGGCCCAGAGTCGGGCGCGGGCGGCGGAGACGTCGATGCGGGGAGCCGGCGCGGGCGCGGGGCCGGCACCGCGGGCGGCGGGGGCAGCTCGGCGGGGCGCGGCGCCACGAACGGCGCGCCGGCTACCGGGGCCTCGGGCGTGTTCGGACGGCACGCCCGGATCGCCCGCAGCGTGGTGTGCACGTCGAACTGGTGGCCGTCGTCGCTGTCCCAGCCGCCGTCGCTGCGCTGGGTCTCGGCGAGCCGCCTGCGCGCGGACACCAGCAGCCACTGCTCCTCGCCGACGTCGACCCGGCGCAGCGTGGCGGCGAGCCAGGCCACGTCGGCCGGGGACATCCGGGGGATCCGGTCGGCCAGCACCGCCTGGATGCGCGCCGACTCGTAGTACATCTGCTGGCGGTGCAGCACCGCCGCGGCGAGCCAGCCGGCGGGCAGGAAGGACGGCCAGCTTCCGTCCGGGGCGAGCTGGGCGGCGAGCGCCTGGGCCGCCGCCTGCACCACACCGGCGTACGCGCCGCCGACCCGGTGGTCCAGCGGCCCGGCGGCCCGGGCGTCCAGCCCGGCCACCGTGAGCCAGAATCCGGCGTTGGCGGTCTGGTAGAGCCGGGCCTCCGGATCGCCGGGGGTGGCCCATTCGGGGGCGAGCCCGGCCAGCGACGGATCCTCGTCCCAGCCGCCGTCTGGTAGTTGCCGGGCGGCCAGCCAGTCCAGCGCGTGCCGGGCCGCCGGGCGGCCGAGCGCGCCGAGGTCGTCCAGCTCGGCCAGGCGGAAGCAGGTCGCGTCGATCGAGGCGACTTCGCCGTCGAGTACGGCGGGCCAGCCGCCGCCCGGCGCCGGCCCGGACTCGGCGGCGTCGAGCACGTCGGACGGCACCGGAGCGCCGGTGCGCAGCCGGGAGAGACGGGCGCGGTCCACCGCGTCTCCGTGAGCGACGACGAATCCGATCGCCGCGTCCAAGTCCACCACGGCCCTGACGGTACTGGCGCGGCCGGGGTTACGCCTCGGTAGCTCGGTCAGGGCCGGTACCGCCCACCGGTCGCCGAACGCATCCACCTGCGGGTCGGGCGACCAGGCGTTTGTCCACGCCACGGGGTACGGAAAGCACGACGGGCCCGCCCGGGGAACCGGGCGGGCCCATCGACGTGACTCAGTACGACGGCAGGGACGGGTCGATCTGCTTGACCCAGGACAGCACACCGCCCTGGACGTGCACGGCGTCGTTGAAGCCGGCCGCCTTCAGCGCGGCGAGCGCCTCGGCCGAGCGGACGCCGGACTTGCAGTGCAGCACGATCTGCCGGTCCTGCGGGAACTTCGCCAGCGCCTCGCCGGAGAGGATCTCGCCCTTGGGGATGAGCGTCGAGCCGGGGATGCGGACGATCTCGTACTCGGCGGGCTCGCGCACGTCGACCAGGAAGATGTCCTTGCCGGAGTCCTGCCAGTCCTTCAGCTCCAGCGCGGTGATGGTCGAGTCGACCACCGCCTCCTGCGCCTCGTCGGAGACCGCGCCGCAGAAGTCCTCGTAGTCCTCCATCAGGTCGGTGAGGGTCGGGTTCTCACCGCAGAGCACGCAGTTGGGATCCTTGCGGACCTTGATCTTGCGGTAGCTCATCTCCAGGGCGTCGTAGACCATCAGCCGGCCGACGAGCGGCTCACCGATGCCGGCGAGCAGCTTGATCGCCTCGTTGACCTGGATCGACCCGATGGACGCGCAGAGCACGCCGAGCACGCCACCCTCGGCGCAGGAGGGGACCATGCCGGGCGGCGGGGGCTCCGGGTAGAGGCAGCGGTAGCAGGGCCCGTGCTCGGCCCAGAACACCGACGCCTGGCCGTCGAAGCGGTAGATCGAACCCCAGACGTACGGCTTGCCGAGCAGCACCGCGGCGTCGTTGACCATGTACCGGGTGGCGAAGTTGTCGGTGCCGTCCACGATCAGGTCGTACCGGGAGAAGATGTCCCGGACGTTCTCCCGGTCCAGCGCGGTGTTGTGGATCTCCACGTTGACCAGCGGGTTGATCTCGCGGATCGACGCGGCGGCGGACTCGGCCTTGGAGCGGCCCACGTCGGAGACGCCGTGGATGACCTGGCGCTGCAGGTTCGACTCGTCGACGGTGTCGAAGTCGATGATGCCGAGCGTGCCGACACCGGCCGCGGCCAGGTAGAGCAGGGCCGGCGAGCCGAGGCCGCCGGCGCCGACACAGAGCACCCGGGCGTTCTTCAGCCGCTTCTGCCCCTCGACCCCGACGTCCGGGATGATCAGGTGGCGCGAGTATCGGCGGATCTCGTCTACGGTCAGCTCGGCGGCGGGTTCGACGAGCGGGGGCAACGACACGGTGGACTCCCCGGGATCGGCGGTGTGACCGCGCCATTGTCGCTCGCCCGGACGGGGATCGGCCATGATGAGGGACACTCGGCCCGAACTGCGGGACCGGGAATAACTCAGACCCCGTCGGTGGGCTCGCCGGAGTATCGGGCCCCGTCGACGTACGGCCAGGCGTTCGGCAGGCAGCCGTCCAGCCCGTACGTCTGCTGCTGCATCACCGGGGCGGGCGCGCCGGGCGCGGGGCACGCCTGGTGCAGCTCGCCGAACTCGTGTCCGACCTCGTGGTTGATCACGTAGGTCCGGTAGACGTCCAGCGGGGCGCCGTAGTCGGGCACCGCCGTCATCCAGCGGGCCAGGTTGAGCACGACCCGGCCGGGCAGCCGGCAGGAGGTGTACCGGTCGGTGCGCAGTCCGCCCTCGGCGCACATCCGCTCCGAGGTGACGGGGGTGGCGAGGTAGACGGTGAAGTCGGCGGCGGCAGCCTCGGGCACCCGCTGCACCCGCAGTTCTCCCGACGCGATCCAGCTGCGCGGGTCACCGAGCACCGCGTCCACGGTGGCGGCGAAACCGTCGGCGTCCTGCCCCGTACCGTGCTCGACCTCGACCCGGTAGCGGCGCAGCGGCCCGGCGTGTCCGCGTACCGGGGATCGGCCCTGGGCCACGGCGAACGTGCCGGGGCCGGCGGTGGGGTAGCCGGTCGGCGGCGCGGCCGGGACGTCGGCCTCGGCGGCCCCGCGGGCGAGCGACGGCTCGGCCGCGAGCGACGTCCCGCCGGGCCCGGGGGCGTTCAGCCGGGTGACGCCGACCGCTCCGCTGCCGGCGGCCAGCAGCATCGCCAGCAGCAGCACCGAGCGGCGGCGACGACGGCGCATGCGGCGCACCGTGGGACGCTCGGCCGGGTGACGGGGCGGCGGTCGGCGGCGCGGCTCGGCAGGCATGTCGTAAGGGGACGACGAGGTCATGACACCAGCGTGCCATGCAATTCGGGCATTTAGCTGCTTTTGCCGCCTATGCCGCGAATGTTCTTCACGAACCGGCGGTCACAGGCTCGGCCCGGCATACCGCTTCCCGCCCACGTAGGGCCACGGGTTCGGGCGGCAGCCGTTGAGGAAGAGCGTCTGCTGCTGCATCACCGGCGCGGCCCGCCCCGCCCGCGGACACCCCTCGTGCCGGTGCCCGAGCTGGTGGCCCACCTCGTGATTGATCACGTAGAGCCGGTAGTCGTCGAGCGTCATCCCGGCGGCGACCAGGTGCGGCGCGGAGGTCCGCCACCGGTCCAGGTTGATCACCACCTTGCCCGGAACCCGGCAGGACGTGTACGGCACGCCGCCCACGCGGATGTCGATCCCGCCCGCGCCGCACAACCGCCGCGCCGTCTCCCGGGTGGCCAGGTAGATCGTGAAGTCGTACCCGCTGCCCGGCCCGACCCGCTGCAACCGCAGCCGGCCCCCGTCCACCCAGCTGCCCGGGCCGGCCAGCGCCCGCTGCACCGCCTCGCCGAAGTCGCGGACCTGCTCGCCCGAGCCGTTCTCGACCGCCACCCGGTACCGCTGCAGCGGCCCGGATCGGCCCAGCACCCCGCCGGGCCGGTCGTCGTAGCCGAAGCTGCCCCGCCCCTTCGCCGGCCCCGGGTCGGACAGCGTCAGCACCGGCGGCGGCGAGGAGCTGGGCGTCACCACCGGCGACGGGGACACGCTCGGCGGCGTCCGCGTCGGCGCCGGAGGCTGGGCCACGAACCCGTCGGTGACCCGCGTCCCCGCCCCCGCCGACGGAAGTTGCAGCGCCGCGCCGACGCCGACCGCGGCGACGGCGAGGAAGGCGCACACCACGAGGGCGGAGCGCCAGGGACGAGCGGAGGCCCGGGACCGGGCGGTGCGGGGAGGGCGTGAGCTGGGCATCCGGCTCAGCCTGCCATGTCGCGCCCCGTTCCGCTCTCCCCCGCACCGGCGTCCGGCGACGACGGCTCGCCGAGCAGCCCCAGCACCGCCCGCGCCACCGTCCGCGGGACCTCCAACTGCGCCACGTGCCCGACGCCGTCGAGCATCAGCAGCCGGCTGTCCTGGATCACGCGGGCCGCCTGCGGCGCCACCCGGACGTCGACCAGGCGGTCCTGCCTTCCGCCCACCACCAGCGTGGGCGCCCGCACCGCCGCCGCCTGCCGCCACAGCGCGCCCTCCCCCGGCAGGTACGAGCGCAGGAAACTGCCGACCAGTCCCCGGAAGGTACGCACGTACGCGGCGGCGTGGTGCGCTGCCTCGTACCGGACCCGGATCTCGTCGATCGCCTCCTGCCGGCGCTGCTCGCTGATCCGGGTCAGATCCGCGACGCACGCCTCCATCACCTGCTGCGCCGCCACCTCGGGCGTGAACTGGGCCAGCCGCCAGGCGGCCAGCCGCTCACCACGGGGGATCGCCAGCAGCGGAAGCATCCGCCCCTGCAACGAACGCCGGAAGTCCAGGAACGGCAGGGCCGGCGAGATCAGGGTGAGCGTGCGGACCAGGTCCGGCCGCAGCGCCGCCACCCGGACCGAGATCGCGCCGCCGAGCGAGTTGCCGAACAGGTGCACCGGCCCCCGGTCGGTGTGCTCGATCCAGCGGATCACCCGGTCGGCGAAGGCCGGGATGGTGTAGCGCGGTCCGGGCTCGCTGCGCCCGAAGCCGGGCAGGTCGATCGCCTGGCCGTCGAGCCGGCCGGCGAGCAGGCCGGCCAGGTCGGTCCAGTTCTGCGCGGACCCGCCGAGTCCGTGCACGTACAGCGCCGGTTCCGCGCCGGGCCCGGTCGCCGGGGTCTCCCGGACGTGCACGAGCGTGCCGTCGAGCCGGACGTGCCGGCCGGGCCAGGGCGGCGGGACCTCGTGCGCGGGGAGGCTGTGCTCCGGCCAAAGTGCGGCGCGTTTCATGTCTCCAGTCTTCCCCGCGCGCGCCGTACCGCACACCGTTCAGGCGAGCAGCGCCTCCAGCCGCCGGTTCACCGCCGCCAGCGTGGCCCGCACGACCGCCTGCCGGGGATCCCCGGCGACCAGGGCCGACCCGGCCAGTTGCTCCACCCAGCCGTCGCAGACCAGCAGCACGACAACGGTCGCCACCTCGCAGTTGCCGAACGGCACCACCGCGGCGTGCTCCACGAAGCAACGGCCGTGCTCACCGGCCGGGACGCCCCGGCCGAGCAACTCGTCCACCGCCGCGGCCGCCGCCACCGCGCACAGCCGCAGCACGTACCCGTCGACGGCCGGCCCGGTCGCGTGGCCCTCGGCGGTCCGGTCGCCCGCGATCAGGCGGACCTCAGTGGTGGCGTCCAGACCGAACGTGCTCACCAGGACGTGCTCGATGACCACCCGGGGCCCGGGCGCGCCGCCGGTGTCGAGCGGTCGCGACGGCGCGGTCTCCGTCGTGGTCATCTGCCCACCGGAGTACGAGGTGCCGAGCGTCACCGGGCTGCCGGTGGACATGCCGGTCGGCGCGGCGGCCAGCGACGTCTCGTCGACAGCGGCCCGGCCCCGGTGGGTGGCCTGCCGGCGGCGGCGCGGCGGCTCGTCGCCCTCGGCCGGGGCGTCGGCCGGACGCGCCGCGCGGTCCGTGCCGCCGAACCGTCCCTCACCGGAGCGGTTCGCGGCCGGGCGCACCACACCGGTACGCGTCGGCGTCTCGTCCCCGGCCGGTCCGGGCTCGTCACCGTTGCGGGGCGCGGGCACCGCCGTCCGCGTCTCGTCCGGCAGGGCGCGGGCGTGAATCGGCCCGGGTGAACGGCCCTCGCCCGCCCGTGCCTCACCGGCCCGGTCCAGCCGGGCCGATCGGCGGCGCAGTGGGGCCGGCGGCGGCACGACCGGCGCGCCGGGCAGGTTCTGCGGCGCCGCCGCCAGGCCCATCCGCTCCTGGAGCAGCCGGGCCACCAGGCGGCTGACCTCTGCCGGGTCCGCGCCGTCGGCCAGGTCGAGCCGGAGGCTGTGCGCGCCGGCCGGGGTACGGCGCAGCGCCGCGTCCCGTACGCCGGCCACCTCGCGGACCGCGTCCAGGATCGCGTTGACGTCGAAGCCCTCCGGGCGCTCACGCAGCGGCGCGGGTTCGTCGTCCCGGCGCAGGTGGGTGGCG
Source organism: Micromonospora sp. HB375 (assembly GCF_017872985.1). Classification (NCBI taxonomy): domain Bacteria; kingdom Bacillati; phylum Actinomycetota; class Actinomycetes; order Micromonosporales; family Micromonosporaceae; genus Micromonospora; species Micromonospora sp. HB375. The sequence continues at coordinate 6,314,042 of NZ_JAGGJO010000001.1, forward strand.
ATGCGGGCGAGTTCGGGGGTCTCGGCGGACGGTTCCACTGCGGGCGGCTCCGGCACGACTGGCACGTCCGGCTCGGCGGGGACGCGCTGCGGCAGCACCACTGGGGCCGGTTCCTCCGGTCGGGGCTCGGTGGCCGCGTCGGCGGCCGGCACGGGTTCCGGCGCGGACCGGCGGGCGGCGTAGGGGGGCGCGCTCGCCGGCTGGGGCGCGGAGGTGCGGTCGGTGTGCGCCGCACCGCTCGTGGCGGGGACACCGGAGATCGGCCGCGCCGGCACACCGGAGATCGGCCCGGCCGGGACGCCGGACGTCGGCCGGGCCGGCACGCCCGAGATCGGCTGTGCCGGGAGGCCGGAGGCCGGCTGCGCCGGGACTCCGGAGATCGGCCGGGCAGGGGCGGCCGGCGGCTGCCGGGGATCGTCGGCGGTCTCACCGGTGGCCCGGGTCGCGGGGTTGGCGACGGGCGCGGCGGCAGGCGGCGGCCCGGCGGGCGCGGAGGGGTAGCCGGGGAACGTCGGCGTGTACCCGCCGGCCGGGGCGGGTGGGGCGCTCGCCGGCTCGGGACCGGTGGCCGGGTTCACCGGCGGGACCGGCACCGGCGGCCCGGCCCACGAGGGTCGCTCGTACCCGTGCGGCGGCTCGCCGTCGCCCCGGGCCAGCCGGAACGGCCGGGTCGCCTCACGCGCCGGCTCCGGACCGGCGCCCGGCTCGGACTCGTACTGGCGCGGCGGTTCCGGCTCGTACGGCCGGGTCGGTTCCGGTCCGGCGGCCGGCTCGGCGCGCAGCGGCTCGTACGGCCGTACCGGCTCGGGCCGGGGCGGCTCGTAGCCGGACGGCGGCTCGACGCGGGCCGGCATGTACGGCCGCACCGGCTCGGGCGCCCACTCGGCCGCGCGCTCATCGCGGGCCGGCCGGTCGTCCCAGCCCGCCCGGTCGTCCCAGCCCGCGCGGTCGTCATGGCCGGCACGGTCGTCGTGGGCCGCGCGGTCGTCGTGGCTGACACAGTCGTCGTGGCTGGCACGGTCGTCATGGGCCGAGCGGTCGTCGCGGGCGGCGCGGCGGCCGGCGGTGTCGTCCTCCCGCTCGCGCCGGTCGGCGGGCTCCGCGGCGCGGCGCGCCGCCGGCTCGTCGGTGCGGGCCCACGGCGGGGCCCAGCCGTCGCCCCAGCTCGGGCGGTTCCAGGACGGTCCGGACCAGTCGGGTTCACCGGCGCCCGGGTCGTCCGCGGCGGGCTCCCGGGAGTCGGCGGCGGCCCGGGGCCCGGCGGCGCCCGCCGGTCCGTCCGGCGGGCGGACGTCGCCCACGGGCTGCGCGGAACGGCCGGCCGGGTCGGCGGACGGCTCGCCGGGCGCCCGGTCGGCCCAGCCACGGGAGAGCGACGGGGTGGACTCGGTGTTCGGCGCGTGGAAGCCCGGTGGCACCTCGAAGCCGGAGGCGGCGGCGCCGACCGGCGGCACCTGCAGGGCCGGGGGCGCGGAGGCGGGGCCGCTCTCGGCCCAGCGGGGCGCGGCGGCCGGGTCGTCGGCGGCGTGCCGGGAGCCGGCGGCGTCGGCCGGGTTCACCTGCTGCTCGGCCGGGGGCGCCGGTCGCGGGGCCGGTACGGCCAGCCGCTCGCCGTCGCTCTGCCGGGGCGGTTCGTCCGCCGGCGGGGCACTGACCGGCGCCTGGCGGGTCACGCGCGACTCCTCCCCGGCGTGGTGCACGCCGTTGACGTGGCGGCCGTTCACCGGTCCCGGCTCCGGTCGGCCGGGTAGCGGAGCCGGCAGGTCACCGTGCCGGGGCGAGGAGGCGGCCCAGCCGCCGAGATCGCCGTAGGGCCAGCCGCCGGGCGCCGGAGCACCACGGGACCAGCCGTTCGGCGGGGGCGCCCAACCGCCGCCGGTACGGGCTGGTTCGTCCTGCCGGCCCGTCCCGTCGCCGTGCTCTCCCGGGGTGGCGGCTCCGGGTTGCCCTGTTTCACTCACCGCGCGCTCCTTGGTCGCCCCCGCTGAGGCTACCGTGTGGTGACAGTGGCGATAAGTTACAGCGGCGGGCCAATTCCGCGACGGGTTCACGAACCCGCACCGGTTCGGGTGATACGTGCCGGCTCGTACGCAGATACTCGGAGGTTCCCATGACCGCAGTGGGGAACGGTGCACAGACCGCCGGTCGGCCCACCCGCCTGCCCCGCTCGGCACGCCGTAAGCAGCTGCTCGCCGCTGCTCAGGAGGTGTTCGTCGCGCAGGGCTACCACGCCGCCGCGATGGACGACATCGCCGAGCGGGCCGGGGTCTCCAAGCCGGTGCTCTACCAACACTTCCCCGGGAAGATGGAGCTCTACCTGGCGCTGCTGGACACGCACTGTGACGCGATAGTGGCAAACGTGCAGGGCGCCATGAGCAGCACCAGCGACAACAAGGAACGGGTCAGCGCCGCGGTCCGCGCGTACTTCGACTTCGTCGACCACGAGAGCGAGGCGTTCCGGCTGGTCTTCGAGTCCGACCTGCGCAACGACCCGGCGGTGCGGCAGCGGGTGGAGCGGGTCGAGCAGGGCTGCATCGCGGCCATCACCGACACGATCATCTCGGACACCGGCGTCAGCCGGTCGCATGCCGAGCTGCTCGCATCGGGCCTGGTCGGCGCCGCCGAGACGGCCGCCCAGTTCTGGCTCGCCGGCGGCCGTCAGGTGCCCAAGGCGGAGGCCGAGGCGCTGGTCGCGGCCCTGTCCTGGCGGGGCATCGCCAGCTTCCCGCTGCAAGGTGAGTCAGCCTGAACATCGGGCCGCCGGATCGGATAGCCTTCCCACGGTGGCTTTTTCGCCCCAGTTGAGGAGGCACAGTGGAGGTCAAGATCGGCGTGCAGTACGCGCCGCGGGAGCTGGTCCTGGAAAGCGCGCAGTCGCCGGCCGAGATCGAGCAGATCGTGACCGACGCCTTCGCCAGGAGCGAGGGCACGCTCTCCCTGACCGACGAGAAGGGCCGGCGCGTGATCGTGCCGGTCGGCAAGGTCGCCTACGTCGAGATCGCCGAGGCGTCGCCTCGCGCGGTCGGGTTCACCGTTCGCTGATTCCCGCGGCGCCGGCCGCCGTGGCGGGCCTCCCGCCACGGCGGCTCAGTTGTTCAGCCCGACCGCCGTCATCCGCGCGGTGTGCGCCTCGGTCAGCCGGCGCAGCAGCCCCGGCACGTCCCCGCCGGTCCGGCCGATCAACGCGCTGAGCGCGCCCCGGTCGGCGGCGGCGACCCGGCCGGCCTGGGACAGCGCCTCCCCGAGCAGCCGCCGGGCCCACATGGAGAGCCGGCCCGCGGCCCGGGGATCGGCCTCGATCGCGGCCCGGATCTCGGCCGCGGCGAACTCGGCGTACCGGGAGTCGTGCAGCACGTCGAGCAGCAGCGTCCGCTCCGGCCCGTCCAGGCCGTCGGCGATCCCGCGCAGGAAGTCGTCGGTGATCGCGTCGCCCACGTACGCCTTCGTCACCGCCTCCGCCCAGTCCCGCGGCTCGGTCGAGTCGTGGTACGCCCGCAGCGCCTCGACGTAGGGGACCATCGCCTCCTCCGGGGTGACGCCCCACGCGGCGAGGCGGTCGGTCAGCCAGCGATAGTGGGCGATCTCCGCGGCGGCCATCTCGCTGAGCGCGGCGCGGCGGCCCAGGTCGGGCGCGAGGCGGGCGTCGGCGGCGAGGCGGTCGAAGGCGAGCAGTTCGCCGTACGCGACGAGCCCGAACAGGTCGATCGCGGCGGGATCGGGGGCGGTGGGACCGGCGGCGGCAGAGCCGGTCGCGGCGGGGTCGGGGGCGGCCACGAGCGCAGGCTACCGGCGCCAACGCTGTGACTCAAGTCACAGTGAGCCGCCCCGCGCGCACGGCCACCACCTGGGAATCGGGACGACTCAGGGGCCGTTCAGGTAGGATGAGACAGTTGCCGTGGGCACCGATTCGGTCAGCTTCGCTGATCAAGACCGGTCCCCGACGCGCGTGCGGCCCGGTCCGGCTCGGCGATTCGCCCCCGACCGCGTGGCCCGCGCCACACACCGAACGCGCCCTGAGGACATGAGGGGCGCACCACGAGAGGGCACCCCCACATCCACATGAGCGACCAGATTTCCGGCCAGCCACTGGCCCCCACCGCTCCGGTCCCGCCGGAGGCACCCACGTTCGCCGCGCTCGGCGCGCGGCAGGAAACCGTCGAGGCGCTGGCCGCCGCCGGCATCACCCGCGCCTTCGCCATCCAGGAGTACGCGCTGCCGATCGCGCTGCGCGGCGTCGACCTGATCGGGCAGGCCCCGACCGGCACCGGCAAGACGCTCGGCTTCGGCATCCCGCTGCTGGAGCGCGTGTTCGCCCCGTCCGAGGGCAGCGACGGCGTCCCGCAGGCGCTCGTCGTCGTACCCACCCGTGAGCTGGGCATCCAGGTCGCCAAGGACCTCGACGCCGCCGGTCGCACCCGGGGCGTCCGGGTGCTGCCGATCTACGGCGGCGTGGCGTACGAGCCGCAGATCGAGGCGCTGCGCAAGGGCGTCGAGATCCTGGTCGGCACCCCCGGCCGCCTGCTGGACCTGCAGAAGCAGAAGCACCTGCGGCTCGACCGGGTCCGCGCGCTCGTCCTCGACGAGGCCGACCGCATGCTCGACCTGGGCTTCCTGGACGACGTCGAGAAGATCCTGGCGATGCTGCCGGAGGACCGGCAGACCATGCTGTTCTCGGCCACCATGCCGGACCCGATCGTCGCGCTGTCGCGGCGGTTCCTGCGCCGGCCGGTGACGATCCACGCCGGGCACACCGCCGAGACCGGCCCGTCCCCGCAGACCACGCAGCTCGCGTACCGCACGCACTCGCTGAACAAGGTCGAGATCGTGGCGCGCATCCTCCAGGCGGAGGGCCGTGGCCTGACCATGATCTTCACCCGTACGAAGCGGGCCGCCGACCGGGTCGCCGAGGATCTCGACTTCCGTGGTTTCGCCGTGGCCGCCGTGCACGGCGATCTCGGCCAGGGCGCGCGGGAGCGGGCGCTGCGGGCGTTCCGCGCCGGCAAGATCGACACGCTGGTCGCGACCGACGTGGCGGCCCGGGGCATCGACGTCACCGGCGTCACGCACGTGATCAACTACGACTGCCCCGAGGACCAGGACACCTACACCCACCGCATCGGCCGTACCGGCCGGGCCGGGGCCACGGGTGTCGCGGTGACGTTCGTCGACTGGGACGACATGCCCCGCTGGCGGATCATCGACAAGACGCTCGGGCTGGACATGCCCGAGCCGCCGGAGACGTACCACACCTCCGCGCACCTCTACACCGACCTGGCCATCCCCACCGACGTCAGCGGCACGCTGCCGACCGCCGAGCGCACCCGCGCCGGGCTGTCCGCCGAGGTCGAGGAGGACCTGGGTGGCGGCGGCCGGGCACGCCGGGGCGCGCGTCGGGGTGACAGCCGGGGCCGCGAGCGCGGCGACCGTGACCGTGGTGACCGCGGTCGGGGCCGTACCAGCGACGGCGGGGACGCGCCCGCCGGGCAGGCCGAGGCCGGGGACGGCGAGGCGACCCGTACGCCGCGTCGGCGGCGGCGTCGCCGGGCCGGCGAGACGGTGGCCGGCGAGCCGACCGCGGTGATCAGCACCGAGGGCTCGACCGAGGCCCCCGCCGCACCGCAGGCCGCGGAGGGTGAGACGGCGAGCAAGCCGCGTCGCCGTCGTCGCCGCCGCAGCGGCAGCACCGGCGCGCCCGCCGAAGCCAGCAACGCCGACTGACGAACACCAACGGAAACGGCCTCCCGGACCCCGGTCCCGGAGGCCGTCCCCGTCCCACGACCGCCGGACCCACGCGGTGATCATGAAGTTGACGGCGCGACACGCCGTGCTCACGTACGGCCAACCTCATGATCGACCAGGTCGGCGGGGTGGGTGGAGAACTGGAGAGGTAGGTAGGGATGCCGGAAGCGCTGGAATCGGCGCTCGCCGAGGTACGGGCGCTGCTGCTCGCGCCGGGGCTGACCCGGGCGGTGGCCGCCGGGCGGCGTCGTGGGCAGCGTCCCTCGGTGGTACGCGCGGAACTGCGCCCGGTCGCGCTCAAGAGCGGCCCCCGGTTGCAGATCGCCACTTCCGACGGGTCACGGCCGCACACCCGCAACGTGGCGCCGGGCGCCGAGGCCGACGCCGCGGTGGACGAACTGCTCGCCGAGCCGTTCGGCAACTGGCACGTCGAGACCGCCGACGCCACGATCCAGCTCCGGGTGACGAAGTCCGGTGAGGCGCAGGTGCACCGCGCGGCGGCCAGCCGTACCGCCGGCGAGCCGGAGCGGCACGACCGGGCCAAGGAGTGGCTGCTCGACCCGGGTGATCCCCTCTTCAAGGAGATCGGCGGCTCGGCGGCCAAACGCCGGCAGGTCGACGCGTTCCTGCGCGCGCTGGCCGCGACGCTGCCCGACGACCTCACCGGCCCGCTGCGGGTGGTGGACCTGGGCTGCGGCAACGCGTACCTGACCTTCGCCGCCTACCGCTACCTGCTGCGGCGCGGCCTGGACGTGACACTCGTCGGCGTGGACGTACGCGAGGACCAGCGCCGCCGCAACACCGAGCTGGCCGAGCGGCTGGGCTGGGCCGACCGGGTCAGCTTCGTGGCCGGCACCATCGCCGAGGCGCCCGTCGAACCGGCGCCGGACCTGGTGCTCGCGCTGCACGCCTGCGACACCGCCACCGACGAGGCGCTGGCCCGGGCGGTGCGCTGGGACGCCCGCTGGGTGCTCGCCGCGCCCTGCTGCCACCACGACCTGGCCGCCCAGCTCCGGGCGCGCCCGGCGCCGGGGCCGTACGAGCTGCTGACCCGGCAGGGCATCCTCCGGGAGCGGTTCGCCGACGTGCTGACCGACGCGCTGCGGGCCGGTCTGCTGCGCCTGCACGGGTACCGCGCCGAGGTGGTGGAGTTCGTCGACTCCCAGCACACGCCGCGCAACCTGCTCATCCGGGCACGCCGGACGGCCGGAGCGCCGACCGACGGGCAGCGCGCCGAGTATCGCGAGCTGGTCGGCCAGTGGGGCGTGACGCCCCGGCTGGAGACGCTGCTGGCGGAGCGGGCCTGAGGGGCGCGCTACCGCCCCCGGTCGCCCCGGTTGCGATCGCCCCGGTCCAGCACAGACACGCGCTCACCACGGTTGGCGGGCCGCTCGCCGTCCTCGGCCGCGGTCGGGAACGGCACCACCTTCCCGCCGAGCTGCTCGGCGTTGCCGGCGGCGGCGAAGGCGTTCCACGAGATGTCCACGAGCATCCGCTTCAGCTCGGCATGCCGGAGGGCGGCGTTGCGCTGCAACGCCATCCGCGCTCCCAACACGACCGAGGCCAGCGTGGTGCAGATCGCGCCGGTCGCGGCGATCAGGTGTACGCCGGTCGCCTCGCCACCGCGTACCGCCAGCACCAGCAGCCAGATCCAGAAGCCGAGAGCGAACAACGCGGCCTTGGCCACGAAGAAGAGGCTCACCGCGCCGGGGCGATGCGGTACGGGACGGTCCGGCTCGGCCATGCTTCTCCTCCATCGATTCTCAGGGTTCACTCAGCCTATTACCCGAAGCGCATTACCCGAAGCAAGCTTCCGCATTCACCGAGTCCCGCCGACGAGATCTCCGGACCGATCAGTCAGTTACTTCTGCGCCCCGGCGTACTAGGCTCGATCGGCAGAGCCGGGCCACCGGCGGGAGGGGCAGATCCGACAGGGATGGGTTCGGCAGACGTTTCGCCGCAGATGGCCTTCGCGCGCTTCGTACGCCGGGCCATCGACGACGCGCGCGAGGAACGCGGCTGGACGGTCACCGATCTGGCCACCCACACCGGAGTCGGCCGCTCGACGGTGTTCCGCTGGCTGGCCGGCGACTGGCAGGACTACCCCGAACTCGCCAAGGTGCGCGGCTTCTGCGCCGCTCTCGACCTGCCCGTGGCGGCCGCGTTCCGCGCGCTGGGCCTGCCCGACGCCGGTCCGGTGCCGCGCCGCCGAGGTGCCGAGGAGGGTCCGGTGGAGGCCGACGTGCGGGTGATCCTGGACCGGCTGGCCGACCCGAGCGTGCCCGCCGAGGAGAAGCACCACATCCGCGATCTGCTCCGCTACCTGGCCCGCCGCCCGGTCCGCCGCGCCGGCTGACCGAGGGCTCAGGCCACTGTCAGCGTGAACTCGGCGGTCCGCACCACGCCGCCGACCTGGAAGTCCAGGAACATCCGGTAGTTGCCCGGCCCCGGCGCGGTCAGCCAGAACGTCACCTCGTCGCCGTCGCGCACCGGCTCCGGGTGTACGTGCAGGTAACCGAGGTCGCCCTCGCGCAGCGCGACCAGGTGCCCGAACGCGCCGAGGTACGGCTGAAGCGGCGCTGCCGCGCCGTCCGCGCCGGTGATCCGGAACCGCAGCGGCACCGAGCGTCCCACCTCCGGGGTGCCCGTGTACGCGGCGGTGAACCCGTCGACGGTGGCCGACGTCGCGGCGGCGGGCAACGGCCGGGGCCGGTACGCGCCGGGCGCGGCCAGGTCGGCGCCGAGCACCACGGCGACCTGTCCACCGTCGTCGGCGACGGCGGTGAAGTCCGCGTACATCCGCCAGGAGCCCGCCTCGATCGGCCCGAGCGGCACCGACCAGGTGCCGTCGGCGGCCATCGTGGGGTGCAGGTGCAGGTAACCGCTCAGGTCACGGCGCACCACGATCACATGCATCGGCTTGTCGTGCACCACGGCGAACCGGGTGACCGCGCGGCGCTTGTCGTCGCGGATCTGGAAGCGCAGCTCACCGGCGCGGCCGGCGGTCAGCTCGGCGTTCGACGGGACCAGCGTGTAACCGGCCGAGGTGATCGACAGCCCGGCCGCGCCGTCGCCGCCGCCCTGGGTGACGGTGGCGCCGTCGTGGGAGTGCGCGCCGGTGCCGGGCGCGTGGGCGTGCATGCCGCCGTCGCCCGTGGTGGCCCCGCTCGCCGTGGCTGCGGGCCGCGCCGGGTCGGCGGGCGCGTTCATCCGGCCGAGCCCGAACCCGAGCAGCACCGCGAGCACGAGCCCGCCCACCACCAGGGCCAACCGCAGCGTCTCCCGATCCACCGCGACCGGGCCGCCCGCGGCCACCCCGGCGCGGGGCGGTGTCGCGCCGGCCACGGCGTCGTCGGGGACGACGCCGGTGCCGGACGTGCCGGACGACGACTCAGGCACCGCCGCCGACCAGCTCGTAACCCGCCTCGTCCACGGCGGCACGGACCGACTCGACCGCCAGCGGGGCGTCACTGGTGACGGTGGCGGTGCCACCGGCCAGATCGATCCGGACCTCCTCGACGCCGGGCAGCGCGGACAGCTCCTCGGTCACCGCCCGGACGCAGTGTTCGCAGGTCATCCCGGTCACGGCATACGTCTGGACGACGGGTAGCTGCTCGGTCATGACCCCACGGTACCGCCGGTCACCTGCGGCTCCGCCGACGGTCCGCCGACGGTGGCGACGCTCGCATTCCGGCCGCGCCGGGAACTTTTCGACGGCCGGGACCTGTCACGCGGACGCGACGGGTCAGGCGGCCACCGCGAGCGCCAGCGGCAGCACGTCCGGCGCGCCGGCCCGGCGCAGCAGCCGCGCCACCATGGCCATGGTCCAGCCCGAGTCGACCAGGTCGTCCACCAGCAGCACCGGCCCGTCCAGCCCCGGCAGCGCGTCGGCCAGCTCGTCCGGCAGGCGGAAGGCGTCGTGCAGCGTGCGTACCCGCTGGGCGCTGTTGCCGCGCGGCCCGCCGGCGGCGGTCGGACCGGCCGGGACGACGTGGCCGAGCAGCGGCAGCCGGCCCACGGCGGCGATCCGCTCGGCCAGCGAGCCCACCAGCAGCGGTCGCGTCCGCGAGCCGACCGCCACCACGCCCACCGGCCGCCGGGGCCACGGGTCGTCGCCGTGCGCCCACGCCTTCAGCACCTCGACCACGGCCGCCACCACGTCGTCGGGCACCGGGCCGTCGGGCGCCTCCGGCCCGACCAGCCCGCGCAGCCGCCCGCCCCACCCCAGGTCGGAGAGGCGTCCCACGGCCCGGCCGGGCAGCGCCTGCTCCGCCGGGGCGATGCGGCCCTTCAGGGGTACGCCGACCGCGTCCAACCCGGTCGGCCAGAGCTTCTTCGGCGGGATCGGCACGCCGGGGCGCCCGAGGAACGTCTGCGCGGCGGTCAGCGCCTCGTCGGAGACGGCTGCCTCGAACAGCGGGCCGGCGCAGTTGTCGCACCGCCCGCAGTCGGCCGCCCCGGTGTCGTCCAGCCCTTCCCGCAGGTAGCGCATGCGGCAGCCGGACGTCGACGCGTACTCCCGCATGGCCCGCTGCTCGGCGGCGCGCGCGTCGGCGACGCGCCGCAACCGGGCCTCGTCGTAGACCCACGGCTCGCCGGTGGCGAGCCAGCCGCCGCGCACCCGGCGGACCGCGCCGTCCACGTCGAGCACCTTGAGCATCAGCTCCAGCCGGGCCCGGCGCAGGTCGACCACCGGTTCGAGGGCCTGGGTGGAGATCGGCCGCTCGGTGTCCAGCGCGGCGAGCACGGCGCGGACCTGTTCCTCGGGCGGGAAGGCGAGCGAGGCGAAGTACCGCCAGATGGCCGCGTCCTCCACGCCGGGCAGGAGCAGCACCTCGGCGTGCTCGACGGCCCGGCCCGCGCGGCCGACCTGCTGGTAGTAGGCGATCGGCGACGGCGGCGCGCCCAGGTGCACCACGAAGCCGAGGTCGGGCTTGTCGAAGCCCATGCCGAGCGCGCTGGTGGCGACCAGCGCCTTGATCTTGTTGTCCAGCAGGTCCTGTTCGGCGGCCCGCCGGTCGGCGTCCTCGGCCTGCCCGGTGTAGGAGGCGACCGACCAGCCCCGGCCACGCAGGAAGTCGGCCGTCTCGGTGGCCGCCGCGACAGTGAGCGTGTAAATGATCCCCGAGCCGGGGAGCCGGTCCAGGTGGTCGGCCAGCCAGGCCAGGCGGTGGGCCGGGCTCGGCAGATCGAGTACGCCCAGGCGCAGCGACTCCCGGTCGAGCGTGCCCCGCAGCACCAGCGCGTCACCGAGTTGCTCGGCCACGTCCTGCGTGACCCGGGCGTTGGCGGTGGCGGTGGTGGCCAGCACCGGCGTGCGCTCGGGCAGGTTGGCCAGGAACGTGCGCAGCCGCCGGTAGTCGGGGCGGAAGTCGTGCCCCCAGTCGGAGACGCAGTGCGCCTCGTCCACCACCAGCAGCCCGGTGGTGGCGGCGAGCTTCGGCAGTACGCCGTCGCGGAAATCCGGGTTGTTCAGCCGCTCCGGGCTGATCAACAGCACGTCGACCGCCCCGGCGTGGATCTCGGCGGTGATCTCGTCCCACTCGTCCAGGTTCGCCGAGTTGATGGTGCGGGCCCGGATGCCGGCGCGGGCCGCCGACTCGACCTGGTTGCGCATCAGCGCCAGCAGCGGCGAGACGATCACCGTCGGCCCGTGCCGGTTGCCCTCGCGCAGCAGCGCGGTCGCCACGAAGTAGACGGCCGACTTGCCCCAGCCGGTGCGCTGCACGCAGAGCACCCGCCGCCGGTCGACCACCAGGGCCTCGATGGCCCGCCACTGGTCCTCGCGCAGCCGGGCGTGGTCACCCGCCAGCCGCCGCAGCACCGCTTCGGCGCGTTCCCGTACGGCCGTCCGATCCTGGCTCATCCGGCATTTCTACCAGGGGTGGCAGACACCAGGAGCGGACCGGGCGGCGGGTGACCTCTTGTCAGCGGCCGAGGACGGAACCGCCGTTGACGCCGAGCACCTGCCCGGTGACGTACCCGGCGGACGGGCCGACCAGGTAGCTGACCGCCGCCGCGATGTCGTCCGGCACACCGGCCCGGCCGACGAGCGTGGCGGCGACGCGCTTGGCGTGCCCCTCGGGCGTCATCCGGTCGCCGAAGAACTCGGTCTCGGCCACGTAGCCAGGGCTGACCACGTTCACGGTGATCTGGTCCGGGCCGAGTTGGGCGGCCAGGTCGTACGCCCAGCCGTGCAGCGCGGCCTTCGCGGCCGAGTACGGCCCGCCGCCGCCGCGCTGCGCGGCGATCGAGCTGAGCAGGACAACCCGGCCGCCGGGGCGGCGCAGGGCGGGCAGCAGCGCCTCGGTGAGCAGTACGGCGGTGAGCACGTTGGCGTCCAGGTTGGCCCGCCACCAGTCCGCCACCCCGCCGAGCGAATCGGTGGACCCGCCCAGGAATCCACCGGCGTTGTTGACGACGGCGTCCACGGCGCGCTCACCCACGGCGTCCACGACCGCGCCGACCTGCCCCGGATCGGTCAGGTCGGCGACGACGGCCGTGACCGCCCCGTCCCGCCCGCTCTCGGCACCGATCCGGCGTGCGGCGGCGTCGAGCACGTCCCCCCGCCGCCCCACCACGAGAACGTCGAACCCGTCCCCGACGAGCCCCCGCGCCACGGCAGCCCCGATCCCGGTCCCACCCCCACTGACCACAGCCAGCCGCCGCTCCCCCATGACCGCTCCCCTTCCCCGCTCCCCGCTCTCCCCGTTGATCAAGGAGTTTGCGTCATCCTAACCGCGAAATCAGGACACAAACTCCTTGATCAACGGGGTGGAGGGAGGGGGCCGGAGGTCAGCGGGGGCGGTGGAGGGCCTTCAGGAGGGGGGTCACGCGGGAGCGCAGGCTGGCCAGGCCGCCGGGGAAGAAGTAGACGGCCAGGATGAACACGGTGCCCAGGACGAACAGGGGCTGGCTCAGCGGGTGACTGAGGAACGCGGGCAGGCTGTTCACCGCGTCGCTGCTGCCGAACGCGGTGAGCCGGTGGTCCAGGTACATGTAGAGGACGCCGCCCAGCACCGGCCCCCACCGCGTACCGGGACCGCCGAGCACCACCATGACCAGCAGCGACAGCGTCAGCTCCGACGAGGTGATGTGCGGGCTGGCGCCGCCGACGATCAGCACGTAGACCACCCCACCGGCCGACGCGAGCCCACCGGCGAGCGTGAACGCGACGAGCTTGAACCGGTACGGGTCGAGCCCGAGCACGCCGATCCGCCGCTCGTCGTCGCGCAGACCAGCCAGCACCCGCCCGGTCGGCGAGGCGCTGACCCGGTGCACGACTAGGACCACTATGGCCAGGTACGCCAGCGCCAGCCAGTACAGGTTCACCGTGTTGGTGACGCCCACGAGCGCCGACGGCAGCCCGGACACGTCGAGCGGCAGGCCCTCCTCGCCGCCGGTGAGGCCGCCGAAGTCGCGGGCCACCAGGATCGCCCCGACCTGCGCGAACGCCAGCGTCACCATGGCGAACGCGATGCCGACGGTGCGCAGCGCCACCGCGCCGAGCAGCGCGGCGAGCGTGGTTCCGCCGATCACCGTGAGCACGGCGGCCTGCCACAGCGGCAGCCCGGCCTTGGTGACCAGGATGTCGGTGCCGTACACGCCGGCGGCGAAGTAGAGGGCGTGGCCGAAGGAGAGCATTCCGGTACGCCCGAACAGCAGGTCGTATCCGGCCGCGAGCCCGCCGAAGACCAGGCAGATGGCGAGCAGTTGCAGCGTGCCCGGCGAGTTCAGCGGCCCCTCGAAGATCCCGGGCAGGTTCAGCGTCGAGTACGGCAGGATCGCCGCCACCACCAGGGCCACCAACGGCAGGTACGGACGCAGGCCGTGCCAGCGGGAACGCCCGGGGGTCAGTTCGTCGGGCACCTGCGCCGGAGGCGCGTCGACCACCGAGTTGGTCATGCGTGAGCCACCTTTCCGGCCAGGCCCTGCGGACGCAGCAGCAGCACCACGGCGAGCAGACCGACCACGCACAGGTCGCCCAGCCCGGACGTGCCGTAGTAGTTGACGAACTGTTGCAGCAGCCCCACCGCGACCGCCGCGTACGCGGACCCGACCACCGAGCCCATCCCGCCGATCACCACCACGATGAACGCGAAGATCAGCAGCGAGCCGCCCTGCCCCGGCGAGACGGTGCCGAAGTAGACGCCGCCGAGCGCGCCGGCCAGCGCGGCGGCGGCCCCGCCGATCGCGAAGACCAGCGTGAACGCCTTGCGCACGTCGATGCCGAGCGCCGTCACCATCTCCCGGTTCTCCACGCCGGCCCGGATGATCAGGCCGTACCGGGTCCAGCGCAGGAACGCCAGCAACGCGCCGAGCACCACAGCGGCGGCGACGATCAGCAGCAGCCCGGCGTTCGGCACCTGCGCGCCGAGCACCGACGTCACGTTCCGGCTCCACTCCGGGCGCGGGAACGGTCGCGGGTCGGCGCCCCAGGTGGCCTGGAGCAGCGCCACCCCGGCGAGCGACAGGCCGACGGTGACGAGCACCTGCTCGATGGTGCGGGAGTAGAGCGGCCGGATCAGCACCAGCTCCACCAGCACGGCGACGAGCGAACCGGCCAGCACGCCGAAGACGACGGCGAGCACGAAGCCGAACCCGTCCGGTCCGGCGCCGGGCAGGTTGCCCGAGGCCCACCACGTCGCGTACGCGCCCACGCCGAGGAACAGCCCGTGCGCGAAGTTGAGCACGTCGGCGAGGCCGAACACCAGCGACAGGCCGGAGGCGACGAGGAAGTAGAGCGCCGCCAGGCCCAGCCCGGTCAGCGTCAGCAGGACCACGGTGTTCACGCGTGCACCTCCCCGGAGCCAGAACCCACACCGAGCAACGACTTCGTCAACGCGGTCTCCAGCAGCAACTCCTGGGCGTCACCGGTCCAGGCGACCTTGCCGGCGGAGAGCACCACCGCGTCGGTCGCCAGCCGCCGTACCACCGCCAGGTTCTGCTCGACCAGCAGCACCGGCACGGATTCCGCGACCCGTTCCAGCACCTCGGCCACTTCGGTCACCACCTTCGGCGCCAGCCCTTTCGTCGGCTCGTCGACGAGCAGCAGCCGGTTGTCGTTGAGCAGCACCCGGCCGATCGCGAGCATCTGCTGCTGCCCGCCGGACAGCGAGCCGGCCCGTTGCCGTCCGCGCCGCTCCAGCTCCGGGAAGAGCGAGAAGACCTTGTCGTACGCGGGCGCGACACCGCGCCGTTCCGCGAGCCGCAGATTCTCCGCGACGGTGAGCCCGGCGAAGACGCAGCGGTCCTCCGGCACGTAGCCGAGGCCGTCGCGGACCAGCCGGTGGGTGGGGCGGGCGAGCAGGCTGCGCGCCCCCATGCGTACGCTGCCGCGCACCTCGCCGCCGCGCGGCGTCAGCCCGACGATCGCGCGCAGCGTGGTGGTCTTGCCGACGCCGTTGCGCCCGAGCAGCACCGTCACGCCGGTCGGCGCGACCTCGAACGACACGCCCTGGAGGATGTGCAGTCCGGCGATCCGCACGGACAGGTCCGCCACGGACAGGACAGGTTCGGTCATCAGAGCGCCTCCCCCAGGTACGCCTCCTGCACTGTGGCGTTCGCCATCACCGTCTCCGGGGTGTCGCACGCCAGCAGCGCGCCGTGGTGCATCACGGCGATCCGGTCGGCCAGTTCCAGGATCACGTCCATGTGGTGTTCCACCATGAGCACCGCCCGGCCGCTGTCCCCGGTCAGCGACTTGATCACGCTGACCAGCTCGGGCACGTCCTCGGCGCTCACCCCGGCCATCGGCTCGTCCAGCAGCATCACCCGGGGCTCCCCGGCGAGCAGCAGCGCGATCTCCAGCTTGCGCTTCTCGCCGTGGGCCAGGGTGCCGGCGAGCGCCGTACCCCTGTGGTGCAGGCCGACCCGGTCGAGCGCCGCGTCGGCGGCGGCGGCCACCTCCCGGTCGGCCGCCGCCCGCCGCCACAGCTTCATCGAGCCACCCCGGTGTGCCTGTACGGCGAGCCGGACGTTCTCCCGCACGCTCAGCGAGCCGAAGACCGAGGACGCCTGGAAGGTACGCCCCAGTCCGAGCCGGGCACGCCGGTGCGGCGCAAGCGCGGTGATGTCCGCGCCGTCCAGCAGGACCGTGCCCTCGGTGGGCCGGCGCAGGCCGGTGATCAGGTTGAACAGGGAGGTCTTGCCGGCGCCGTTGGGCCCGATCACGCCGAGGAACTCCCCCGGCGCCAGATCGAGGTAGACGGAGTCGACGATGGCGACCTCACCGATCCGCCAGGTCAGACCGCGGGTGGCGAGCATCGGTCAGCCCTTCATCTGCGCGACCGGCGGCGCGCTCTCGTCACCGGTGAGCGACTTCTGCGCGGTCGCCGTGAAGGTGGTGCCGCTGCCGGAGAGCTTCGCCTGGTACATCGGCTGGAGCAGGGCGTGGTCCTCGGCGCGGATCTTCATGGTGCCCTTGACGCCCTCGAACTCCCAGCCCTCCAGCGCGGTGACCATCTTCTCCACGTCGTCGCCGCCTTCCTGCACGGCCCGGACGACCATCTGCGCGGCGGCGAACCCGTCCGGGTGGAACAGGTCGAGCGTGCCGCCCGGCACCTTCGCCTTCGCGGCCTTGGCGGCCTCGGTGTCGCTGGCGCCGTCGAAGTAGTGCGACAGGAACGAGATCTTGCTGCCGGCCGCGCCGAACGTCGGCCACGAGGCGCGGATGTCCAGGCCGGTGACGACGGTGGTGGAGGCGAGGACGCCCTGCTGGTCGAGCGTCTGCCACATGGCGCCGGCGGTGGTGCCGGCCCAGGCGACGAAGAGCAGGTCCGGCTTGGCGGCCTTGATCTGGCTGGCGAACGGCGTGAACTCGGTGGCGCTGGCCGGGGCCCGCACGCTGCTCACGTTCGCGCCCGCGCCCCCGATGACGGCCTTGACGGCGGCCTCGTTCGCGTCGCCGAACGCGCCGTCCTGCGCGAACACCACTACCTTCTTGCCGCCCGCGTCGCCGATGAACGACCGGGCGGTCACCACGTCCTGCCACGACTGCCGGCCGGAGCGGAACGTGTACTTGTTCGCGCCGGTCACCGCGTCGGTGGCGGCCGGGCCGGAGATGAACAGCACCTTGTTCTGCGCGGCGATCGGCGCGACCTGGAGCGCCACCCCGGAGGAGGTGGACCCGGCGATGATCTTCGTACCCTTGCCGATCAGGTCCTTCGCGGCGGACACGGCCTTGGCCGGGTCGCCCGCGTCGTCGGCCTCGGTCACCTCGATCGTGCGGTCACCGACCTTGCCGGTGCCCTTGGTGGCGAAGTCGAGGCCGGCCTTGAAGCCCTCGATGTACTGCTTGCCGTAGCTGGCGAGCGGCCCGGACTGGGAGTAGACCAGACCGACCTTGACCGGGGCGGCGGCGTCGCCGCCGCCGGATGCGGTGTCCTGCGGGCTGCCACAGGCCGTGGCGGCCAGAACGACCGCCACCGAGGTGGCGGCGGTAAGGAACACCCGTCGCGTGTGCCGGATCGTCATTGCGACTCCAGGTGAGGACAGGGGGAATGTCAGTTGTCGGCTCACGCTAGAAGTGACGTCACCCACGGGCTATGTGGTCGGCGCACACAAGTGCCCGGGACGGGATGGCCGCTCGTTACAACGCCGGACATCGGCACGTAACCGCGCCGACCCGGGATGGCCGCACCCACCACGCGCACCTCGCCGGGAATGTCGGCCCACGCCATCGCGCCGGTCACCGCCCGCCGCATTCCCCGTCATGGTCGGCCGCCCGTGCGCATCGCCGGCCACCGTCACGCGGCCGGTCGCACCAGACCCAGTGGCGTACCGACTGATCGTCCTCCCGCGACACGGTCGTCCCGGCGCGCTCCACGTCGGCCAGGAACCCGAGCGCCCGGCAGATGGCCCGCGCGAACCCGCGCGCGCCGTCGAGGTCGGCCGCGAGAACCG
This sequence comes from Micromonospora sp. HB375, assembly GCF_017872985.1. NCBI lineage: Bacteria > Bacillati > Actinomycetota > Actinomycetes > Micromonosporales > Micromonosporaceae > Micromonospora > Micromonospora sp. HB375. Next base: position 6,331,685 of record NZ_JAGGJO010000001.1, read on the forward strand.
GCAGGTGTACGACGAACCGCTCCCGGCTCACCGCTGCGCGCCCGGCGTGAACCGGGACTGCCAGCTCTTGAGCGCCGCCTTGATGCGGGTGTTCTCCTCGGCGTACCGGGACGCGTCGCGCCGGGCCAGCGCCAGGTCACCGGCCACCCGGTAGAGGAAGGCGTGCACCTCCGCCGGGTCGAGTCCGTGCCGCACGGTGCGGAACTTCCGCTCGCGGATCTGCCCGACGCTCAGCGGCCGGCACGACTCCGAGCGGTACCAGCCCTGGTTCGGCGGCCTCCGGGTCCGGTTACGCCGCGCCGACTTGAACAGGTTGAGCACGTTTCGCACGCCGATCCTCCTCACCGAGCCGTGGAGGCGGCCCGCCCGCAGACAGGGGACGCGGGCGGGCCGCCGACCCCGAGACCGCAGCCCGTTCGGCGGTACGACCCCGGAGCCCAATCCGGGTCCGACTCCCGAGGTTTGCCGAACCAACCGGAGCCGGACGCGACTCAACCTACACCAGTATCTGGTTATGCGCGAGCCTCCACCCTCGACGCGCTGGGCAACTTGTTGCAGTTACTTGTGCAGGTAGGGCAGGATCGGATTCGCCGAACCAACCGGAGTCCCCACCATGCCCACAGCAGAAGCACCGTTCCGCCGTATCGCCAACGACATCGCCGCAAAGATCAAGAGTGGCGAGCTGAAGCCGGGCGACCGGCTGCCCTCAACCCGCGAGTTGGCCGAGTCCTACGGCGTCCACATGAACACGGCCTACCGGGCGATGTCGTTGCTGCACGATCGCGAGCTGATCACCGGCCAGCCCGGCCGAGGCACCTACGTAGCCGAACCCCCGGCCTGATCAACTCCACTACGCCGAGGTGGCGGCATCACCCCGCCCCGCCCCGCCGATCTTGGAGTTGTGGCGCCTCAGATGCCCGGTTCACCGCTTACGCGAGGCACCACAAGTCCAAGATCGATGGAGCGGCCCGAGATCTTGGTACGGGATGGCCCCTCGGAGGGCCGTTTCGTACCAAGATCTCGGGAGCGGGCGAGCGCGACGGACCCCGGCACGCTAACGGGGTGCCCGCCGGAACGGCGAGCACCCCGTGAACAGGAGCAGGGGTCAGCGGCCGGCTCGGGCGGCGACCGCCGTGTCGGGGTGGTCGCTGAACACGCCGTCCAGGCCCAGGTCGAAGAACAGCTCGTACTCGGACGTGATGTCACCACGCGCGTTCGGGTCGGCACCGATGCGGAAGTCCACCGGCAGGAACTGGTTCTCGGCCCGGAACGTCCACGCGTGCACCACCAGCTTCTGCCGGTGCGCGTCACGGATCACCGGGGTCGGCGCGAGCAGCCGTCCGGCGGAGTCGCGGGGCACGATCAGGTTCTTGTTCAGGCCGACGCCGTCGGCGTACCGGGAGATCCAGGCCAGTCCGGCGGGCGTGGCCAGGTCCGCGTAGGTCCGCTTGTCGCCGCCCGCGACGAAGTCGTAGGGCGCGCCGCTGGCGTCCATGAGCTGCACCAGCCGTACGTCGATCATCTTGTCGAGTTTGCGCAGGTTGGCGGTCTCGAAGCTCTGCACGAACACCGGGTCGGCGCGGTGGGTGAGCCGGTTGCGGCGCAGCACCGCCACCAGCGGCTCCTCCAGCGGGCGGCCGATCGAGGCGAAGTAGGTGGGGTGCTTGGTCTCCGGGTAGACGCCGATGGTCCGGCCGCGGGCCTTCGACTCGGCCCGCGCCAGGTCGATGACCTCCTGGAACGTCGGGATCTCGAACCTGCCGTCGAACGCGGTGTTCGCGACCCGCACCTGCGGCAGCCGCTCCTTGGCCCGCAGCGTCTTCAGCTCGGCCAGCGTGAAGTCCTCGGTGAACCAGCCGGTGACTGTGACCCCGTCGATGGTCTTCGTCGCCTTGCGAGCGGCGAACTCGGGGCGGGCGGCCACGTCTGTCGTACCGGAGATCTCGTTCTCGTGCCGCGCGACCAGGACGCCGTCCCTGGTCGCGACCAGGTCCGGTTCGATGAAGTCGGCGCCCTGCCGGATGGCGAGCCGGTAGGCCTCCAGGGTGTGCTCCGGGCGGTAGCCGCTCGCGCCGCGGTGGCCGATCACGATCGGCCGCTGGGTCGCGCGGGTCTGCTCGGCGGCGCGGTGGTCCGGGCCGGCCTGGGCGGCCACGGCCGGCACCACCACAGCCGCCGCGAGCAGCGCGCCGGCCACGCCGAGGGCGGAAAGGGTACGTCGCAACGCCGTCTCCTGTCGTCGATGGGTACGCACAGCAGACCGGGCGCGGTTGACCGCCAGTTGGTCGGTTCCTGACCTGCCGGTGAATCTCCGGACGGAAGATGACGGGATGCGCCGCCTGCTCCGGAAGCCCGTGCGGCTGGTGCCGTTGGGGTTCCTGGCGGTGATCCTGGTCGGCACCGGTCTGCTCATGCTGCCCTGGGCCACCAGCGAGGAGCGGTACACCCCGTTCGTCACCGCGCTGTTCACGTCCACGTCGGCGGTGTCGGTGACCGGGATGGCGGTGACCGACACGCCGAACTACTGGAACGGCTTCGGGCTCGTGATGATCACCGTGCTGACGCAGCTCGGCGGCCTGGGCATCCTGACCGGGGCGTCGCTGGTGATCCTGGCGGTCTCCCGCCAGCTCGGCCTGCGCAACCGGCTGCTCGTGCAGGCGGAGACCGCCGAGTTCGGCCTCGGCGACGTACGCCGGCTGCTGTTGCGCATCGCGGCGACCGTCTTCGTCACCGAGGCCCTGATGACGGCGGTGGTCGCCGCGCGCCTGTTCCTGGCGTACGACTACCGGCCGGGCCGGGCGCTGTGGTCGGCGGTGTTCCACTCGGTGCAGGCGTTCAACAACGGCGGCTTCGCGCTCTACTCGGACGGTCTGATCGCGTTCTCCCGCGACGGCTGGGTGGCGCTGCCGCTCAGCATCGGCGCGATCATCGGCGGGCTCGGTTTTCCGGCGCTGTTCGAGGCGGTACGCGAGTGGCGGCAGCCGGCGCGCTGGGCGGTCGCCACGAAGCTGACCGTCTGGGGCAGCGTGGTGCTGACCGTCTTCGGCGTCGCATACCTGCTGATGGCCGAGTGGGGCAACCCGTTCACGATCGGCACCTACGACGTGCCGGGCAAGCTGCTGGCGTCGTTCACCCAGATCGCGTTGAGCCGTACCGGCGGCTTCGACGTCATAAACGTCGGGCGGCTCACCGACGAGAGCTATCCCATGCTGATCGGCCTGATGTTCATCGGCGGCGGCAGCGCCAGCACGGCCGGCGGCATCAAGGTCTCCACGTTCTTCCTGCTCGGCTTCGCCATCTGGGCCGAGTTGCGGGGCGAGCCGGACACCACTGTCGGTCGCCGCCGGGTGGCGGCGGCCAGCCAGCGGCAGGCGCTGACCGTGGCGCTGCTGAGCGTGGCGCTCGTGGCGGGCGGGACGGTCGGCCTGATCGGTTTGACCTCGCACGTGTCGTTCTCGGCCGCGTTGTTCGAGGTCACCTCCGCGTTCAGCACCACCGGCCTGACCGTCGGGGTGTCCGGGCAGCTCTCCCCACCCGGTCAGTACGTGCTGATCGCGCTCATGTACATCGGCCGGGTCGGGCCGCTCACGCTCGGCTCGGCCATCGCGTTGAACACCCGTCGACGGCTGTACCGCTACCCGGAGGAGCAACCCATTGTCGGCTAGACGCCCGGAGGAGACCGGCATCGCGGTGATCGGCCTGGGCCGGTTCGGCTCGCGCCTCGCGGACTCGCTGTCCCGGCTCGGTTACGAGGTGCTGGCGATCGACCACGACCCGGCGCGGGTCCAGCACTGGTCGGCCGACCTCGACCGGGTGGTGCAGGCGGACACCACCGAGGAGGTGGTGCTGCGCCAGCTCGGGCTGGCGGACTTCGGCCGGGTGGTGGTCGCGATCGGGGCGTCGCTGGAGGCGAGCGTGCTCACCGTACTGGCCCTGGCCGAGCTGGGGATCGAGCAGATCTGGGCGCGGGCCACCTCGGAGAAGCACGCCAAGATCCTGCACTCGGTCGGCGCGCACCACGTGGTCTTTCCCGAGGCGGAGACCGGTGAGCGGGTGGCGCATCTGATCGTCAGCCGGATGCTCGACTTCATCGAGTTCGACGACGACTTCGCCATCGCCAAGGTCAAGGTTCCGGCGCCGCTGGTCGGGCGGTCGCTGCGCGACATCGCGCCGCAGGACCGGTACGGCGTGATGGTGGTGGGTGAGAAGCAGGCCGGGGAACGGTTCCGGTACGTCGGACCGGACACGGTGCTGGAGGCGGACAGCGTGCTCATCGTGGAGGGCGGCATCACCCAGGTGCAACGCTTCTCCGCGCTGGCCTGACCGTCAGTCCTTCTTCGGGCCCTTGACCTTGCCCTTGCCCGGCCCACCCCCCTTCGACTGGTCTACTGTGCTTTTCCCTTGGGGCCCTCCTTGCCCTTGCCGGGCTTCGGTGCGGCCTTGGGCTTCGCCGGTTTGGGCTTCGCCGGCCCGCTCTTGGTGGTGGTCTTCGCGGTGGTCTTGGTGGGCGACTTGACCGGCGTCTTCACCGGCGGCGCGGTGGTGGGCGCCGACCCGGCGATCCCGGACACCTGCACGCCGCAACTCTTGCCGCCGACGGTGAACTCCACCGGCAGCGTGTTGCTCCCGGTGTAGCGGCCGGCCAGCGTGAGCTTCGCCGAGGCGCCGGGCGCCAGCGCCGGGGTCGCGGTGGGCGCGGGAATCGACACGGTACGCCCCTCCTGCCGGGCCGGCGGCTGGGCCGTGGTGACCGTCTGCTTGCCGGGGAACGTGAAGTTCATGGTCCAGCCGCGCAGTTCCCGGTCACCGGTGTTGGTGAGCGTCAACTCGGCGGAGAAGTCCTTGCCGGTGTCGCGGCGCAGCGAGTAGTCGACGGCGCAGGGCGTCGGCTCGGGCAGGCTCATCCGCGCCTCGGTCGGCTCGACACCGCCGCTGGCCGGGCTCCGCGACGTCAGTCCCCACATCGTGGCGGTCACCGCGATCAGGCCGACGGCGGCGACACCGGCCTCCACCTTGCGCCGCCGCGCCACCGCCCGCCGCGTGCGGGTACGCACCGCCGAGAACGGCAGCGCGTCGGTCTCCGCCGACCACGGCAGGATCGTGGTGCCCGCGTTCTCGGCGAGCGCCGGGTCCATCCGGCCGAACGCCGGTGACACCGGCACGATCGCCGCGATCCCTGCGGCCTCGGCGAGCGTACGGGCCACCTCGGCGGTCGCCGGGCGGTCCTCGGGGCGCTTGGCCAGGCACCGCTGCACCAGCGCGGCGACCGGCTCGGGCAGGCCCGGCACCGGCGGCATCGGGTCCGGGTCGCGGTACATGTGCGCGCGCAGCATCTCGGTGGTGGTGCTGGCCTGCCACGGCAGGCGGCCGGTCAGCATCCGGTAGAGCAGCAGCCCGACCGCGTACACGTCGGTGGCGGGCGAGACGTGCCCGTTGTCCAGCCGTTCCGGCGCGAGGTAGGCCGGCGTGCCGAGCAGCGCGCCGTCCGGCCCCTTGTCGCTCTCCCCCACCAGCGCCGAGATGCCGAAGTCGACGACCTTCACGCCGGTCGGGGTCAGCATGACGTTGCCCGGGGTCACGTCCCGGTGCACCACGCCACGGGCGTGCGCGGCGGCCAGCGCCGAGGCGACCTCCGCGCCGATGGTCATCGCCTCCCGCCAGGGAAGCTGCCCGTCGCGGCCGAGCCGCCCGCTGAGCGGACCGCCGTCGACAAGTTCCATGACCACGTACGGCACGGTCAGGCCGACCTGGACCGACTCGCCGTAGTCGTACACGTTTGTGATGTTGGGGTGGCACAGCCGCGCGGCGGCCTGCGCCTCCACCCGGATCCGGTGCCGGAACGCCTTGTCGCTGGCCAGCCGTGAGGCCAGCACCTTGACCGCCACCTGGCGGCCCAGCACCTCGTCGTAGCCGCGCCAGACGACCGACATGCCGCCCGCACCCAACTGCTCGACGAGCCGATAGCGCTCGCCGAGCAGTTGCACGCCGTTCCTGACCGGTCCACCCATGGTCGGTCCTGTTGCCCGAAGTGGGCCCCGGTACACCTCAGCGGTCGGAATCGGTCAGGAAAGTCACCCGTTCAGGCGGTCGCGAGGAGTTGGTCCACCGGCGCGTAGTCGTCGGTGAGCACCATCGCGTCGCCCACCCATCCGGTCACCGCCGCCTCGTCCATCAGCTCGGCCCGCTCCGGCAGCAGCTTCAGACCGGGCGGGATCGCGGCCAGCGGCAGCGGCGCGTCCGAGGCGACGATCACGAAGTTGGCGCCCTGCTCCCCGTCGATCGCGCCGGGCGGCGCGATCAGCGCGACGTGCGCGAACTCGGCCTTCACCGTGGCCAGCTCGGCCCGGATGAACCGGCCCGGCGGGTAGTCGATGACGTTCTGCACGTAGATCCCGTCCGGGCGCAGCACCCGCCGGATGTCGGCGGCCATCTCCCGGGTCGCCAGGTGCCACGGCACCACCAGGTGCCCGAACGCGTCGCCGACGATGAAGTCGCGGCTGTCGGTCGGCTCGCCGCGCAGCAGCACCCGCGCGTCGCCCACCTCGGCGCGCATCTTCGGGCCGGTGCGCAGGCCCAGCTCCCGCCGGTCCAGCTCGACCAGCCCGCCGTCCAGCTCGAACACCAGGTTGTCGGTGCCGGGCCGGGTCGCGGCCAGGTAGTTCGGCACGGTGAAGCCGCCGCCGCCCAGGTGCAGCGCGTCCATCGGCTGCTTCGCCGGCCGTGCCACGTCCGCGACCAGGCCGATCCACTGCGTGTACGCGTACTTCAGGTGGTTCGGCTCGTTCAGGTCGACGTAGGAGTGCTCGGCCGAGTTGAGGTAGAGCGTGCGTCCCTGCGGCCACGACGGGTCCACCTCGACCCGGGCGCAGTGGTACGCGGTCTCCACGTCGCACGGGTTCGGCGCGGCAGCGGTGAGCCCCGCCGCGGCGAGACCGAGCAACGCCAGCGCGGCCTTGACCCGGCCCGGCGTGGACGGCCCGCCGGCCCCGGCCTGCCGTCGCAGCCACACGCCGAGCCCCAGCCCGGTCACCCCGAGCGCGGCAGCGAGTCCCAGCACGATGACGGAGCTGGACAGCGCGGCCACCAGCACGAAGCCGGTGCCCAGCGTGGCGGTGATGCCGCCGAGCGTGCCGATGCTGGACAGCTTGCCCACCACCTGGCCGGTACGGCGCAGGTCGGCGAGCTGAAGCTTCACCACGAGCGGGGTGATCCCGGCCAGCAGCGCCGCCGGCAGCACCACGGTGAGCGCGGTCAGCAGGAGCACCGCGCTCGCCGCGCCACCGCGCAGCACCTCACCGGCGTACCTGACGATCGGCAGCGTGACGGCGGTGGCGATGCCGGCCAGCACCAGCGCCGGGGCGAGCAGGGTACGCGGGTCACGCCGGTCGGCGAGCCACCCGCCGAACCACGCCCCGTAGGCGATGGCGGCCAGCGCCATGCCGATGACCGAGCTGGTCACCTGGAGCGTCACCCCGACGTACGGGCCGACCAGGCGCAACGAGACGGTCTCCAGCACCAGCACCGCGCCGCTGGAGAAGAAGACGAGGAACGCGGCGAGCCCGTTCGGAAGGGCCCGCGGCGGAACCGGGGCGTCGGCCGCCGGTTCCGCCATGACGTCGGACGATGTGCTGCTCACCGTGGCGATGGTACGCAGCGCCGCCGGCGGGCCGCGTCAATACATCGAGATGTGAACATGGTTTGTGTGGTCCGCAGCCGGGCTGCCGCCACCGCTGTACGCGCGCCAGCCGGTGTTCGGCATCCAGATCTGCCGATACCAGATGACGTACATGATGCCGAGCCGGTTCGCGTTGTTCTTCGCCCAGGCGGCGAGGCTGTCGCCGTACGCCTTGTCGCCGCCGGTGGCCGTCTTGTCCTCGAACCCGCCGCTGGCGGCGGAGAAGTCGCAGGCCCGGCCCTTGGGGTGCTCGCCGCCGCCGCCGCTGCGGTGACACGAGGCGTAGCGCTTGTAACCGGCCGCCTTGGCCTGCTGGAGCATGTGCAGCGTGCGCGGCGTGATGCAGCCGGACGCGGGCGTCGGGTCGTCCACCGAGCACGACTCCGACGGCCACGAACCGTCCGAGTTGCGCGGCGCGGGCTTCGCCGACGAGGAGGTGCCGTTGAACCCGGACCCGGCGCCGGAGCTGACCTTCGCCAGCGCCACCTCGGCGTCCTTCTTCTTGCGGGCCTGCACCGCGACCTGCTTGGCCTGCTCGCGCACCTCGGCGTCGATGGCGAGCTTCGCCTCGGCCGCCTGCGCCTTCGCGTCGGCCAGCTCCCGCAGCCGTTTGCTGTCCCGCTGGGCCATCACGTCCAGCTCGGCGGCGCGCTTGAGGAAGTCGTTCGGGTCGGCGCTGGCCAGCAGCATCGACGTCGCGGTCAGCCGGCCCATCCGGTACGACTGCGCGGCCACCTCACCGGCCTGCGCGCTGAGCCCGACGAGGCGTACCTCGATGTCCTTGAGCTGGGTGTCGAGCGCCTTCTGCCGGCGCTTGGAGTTCTCCAGCTTGTTCTGGGCCTCGATGTGGCCCTTCGCCGCCGCCTCCAGCGCCGCCCGCAGCTGCTTGCTGCCGCCCTCGTTCGGGGCGTTCGGGCTGGGTACGGCGGCGGCCGGCCCGGCGGCCACGCCGGAGCCGAGAAGCACGGCCAGCGCGGCGAACGCGGCGAGCAGCGACCGCCGGGCGCGCCGGCCGGTAGAGCTGGTCCTGGGCACGTGATGGTCCTTCCGTCGACCGCCGGCCCCCGTACACCGAGCGGCGTCTCCGCCGGCGCCGGTCGGCGGCCTGCTGGCGGAGACCGCCGGTCACGATACCGGAACACGCGCGACACGCCAGGCCGGAGACGGCGTACGGCGGCTGGCGTCGACGCAGCGTGCCGTGGCCGTCGCGCAGCGCCGCTCAACCACCCAGCAGGGCGGCGCTCACCTCGTCCCAGACGTCCGGGCTGGCCGCCACGAGCAGTCCCGTGCCGTCGTCGGCCGGGTGGTAGTCGGCGCCGTCGAAGCGGCGGGCCACACCGCCGGCCTCGCGCACCAGCAGGGTGCCCGGCGTGTGATCCCACGGCAGGGTGCGCCAGAACAACACGAACTGCTGCGCGCCGGTGAGGATGTCCAGGTACTCCCGGCCGGCGCAGTGCTGGCCGGGCAGCAACTCACCGATGCGGCGCCCGCCCTCCTCCACCCGGCGGCGGAAGTCCGGCGGCAGGAACTTCGTCGCCGCGGTGCCCCGCAGCGCGCCCACCCGCGGCTCCGCCGGCGGCGTCCGCAGCGTCGCTCCGTCCAGCCGGGTGCCCGCGCCGAGCCGGCCCGCCGCCATCGTGCCGTCCAGCGGGTCGTACACCCAGGAAGCCACCGGTACGCCGTCCGTGAGCAGCGCCGCCATCAGCGCGAACGGCCGCCGCCCGGCGGCGAAGTTGGAGGTGCCGTCGACCGGGTCGACGAGCCATACGTCACCGCTGCCGCGCAGGTGCCGCAGCAGGTCCGGGTCCTCGGCGACGGCCTCCTCGCCGACCACCACCGAACCGGGCAGCAACTGACGCAGACCCTCGGAGATCAGCGCCTCGGCCTCCCGGTCGGCGACAGTCACCACCTCGCCGGGCGCCTTCTCGGAGATGTCTGCCTCGTCGAGCCGGCGGAACAACGGCACGACGACCTTCGCCGCCGCCTCCCGCAGCAGCGCGCCGACGTCGTCCAGCAGCGGGTCAGCCACGCGGAGGCAGCTTGACCACGCTGACGAAGAACTCGTCGATCTGGCGGACCACCGAGATGAAGCGTTCGAAGTCCACCGGCTTGGTCACGTAGGCGTTGGCGTGCAGCTGGTAGCTACGCAGGATGTCCTCGTCGGCCTGCGAGGTGGTGAGCACCACGACCGGGATGCGGCGCAGTTCCCCGTCCTTCTTGATCTCTTCCAGCACCTCCCGGCCGTCGCGCCGGGGCAGGTTCAGGTCGAGCAGGATCAGGTCGGGCGTCACCGCGTCCGCGTACTGGCCCTCACGGCGCAGGTACGCGAGCGCCTCGGCGCCGTCGGAGACGACGGTGAGGCGGTTGCGGAGCTTGTGCTCCTCGAACGCCTCCTGGGTCATCAGCACGTCGCCCGGATCGTCCTCGACGAGCAGGACCTCGATCGGGCTCTTGCCGTCCGCGGGCGCGGTCATCCCACCGTCTCCTTCATGCCACCGTTTGTACCGTGTCCGTCCGCCTCCGCGGGCGGCTCTTCGCGTGCTTCGCCGTCCGGCTGACGCCCGACGGCCGCCGGGTCACCCTCGGCGGCCTCGGCCTGCTCCCCGGCCTCGGCCACCTCCGCCGCCTCCGCCGCCTTGGCGGCCTCGATGTCGGCCTCCAGCGCGGGCAGCGTGAACCGGATCGTGGTGCCCTCGTCGGCGTCGGTGTCCACCCAGACCCGGCCGCCGTGATACTCCACGATCTTCTTGACGATCGCCAGCCCGATGCCGGTGCCCGGGTACGCGTCCTTCGAGTGCAGCCGCTGGAAGATCACGAAGATCTTGTCGGCGAACTCCGGCTCGATCCCGATGCCGTTGTCCCGGCAGCTGATCTCCCACTCGCCGTCGACCAGCCGCGCCGACACGTGCACCTTCGGCGGCACATCCGGGCGGCGGAACTTCACCGAGTTGCTGACCAGGTTGACCAGCAGGTTGGTCAACAACGGCTCCTCGCCGCGGATGGTCGGCATCTCGCCCCAGGTCAGCTCCGCGTCGGCGTACTGCACGGCCGCCTCGGTCTGCCCCGCCACGTCGCCCATCACCTTGTTCAGGTCGACCTCGGTGAAACCGGTGGTCAGCCGGCCGATCCGGGAGAACGCCAGCAGGTCGTTGATCAGCCGCTGCATGCGCTGCGCGCCGTCCACCGCGAACGCGATGTACTGGTCGGCGCGCTCGTCGAGCTGCCCGGCGTACCGCCGCTGCAGGAGCTGGCAGAAGCTGGCCACCTTGCGCAGCGGCTCCTGCAGGTCGTGCGACGCGACGTACGCGAACTGCTCCAGGTCACGGTTGGAGCGGGTCAGCTCCTCGGCCTGCTTCTGCAACTGGCTGTTGACCCACTCGATGCGCTCCCGCGCCTCGCGTACCTCGTCCAGCTCGCGGGCGATCTTCATCCGCATCTGGTCGATGTCCTCGGCGAGGCGGCGGAACTCCGGCGGCCCGGACCCCTCGATGCGGTGCCGGTAGTCGCCGTCGGCCACCTCACGCACCTGGCCGACCAGGGCGGCCAGCGGGCGGATCAGGATCCGGTCCAGCGAGAGCAGCATGACCACGCCGGCCGTCGTGACCACCAGCGCGGCGATGATCAGCAGCACGACAAGCGTGTTGCTCGTCGCGTTGACGCGGTCGGCGGTCTCCTGCCGGACGGTGAGGATCTCGTCCTGGAGCGTGTTCACCGACGAACGGATGCCGTCGAACTGCTGCCGCGTCGCGTCGGTGATCAGCGCCTGGCCCGCCGCCGCGCCGTCCCGCTCGACCGTGCTGATCACCGGCTCGGCCACCTGGCTCCGCCACTGCGCGGTCTTCTGCTCCACCACGTCCAGCGACCGGCGCACGTCCGGGTAGTCGGCGGAGAGATCGCGGATCGAGGCGGCCAGGCTCTGCTCGCGCTTCACGCCCTCCTGGTACGGCTCCAGGTCGGTACGGTCGCCGTTCACCGCGTACCCGCGCACCGAGGTCTCCTGGTCGAGCAGCGCGCTCATCAGCTCCTGCGCCTGCACCCGCAGCGGACCGGTCTTGAGCAGCACCGCGTCGATGTTCTGGCGGTTCTGCGCGGCGACCGCCGCCTCCGCGCCGGCCAACCCGAGCAGCAGCACCACCACCACGCCGAGCAGCGCGGCCACCCGCCGCCGCAGGGTCCACCCCTGCTGGTACGCCTTCACCGGTTCCTCCCCGTCGCCCTTCGCGCTCGCGCTCACCGGCCGCTGCCCCGCGTGACCAGCAACATCGCCACGTCGTCGGCCAGCGGGCCACCGTTTATCTGCTCGGCGCGCCCCACCAGCCAGGCGGGCAGCTCGGACAGCGGCACCGCCCGGTTGGCCGGGTCGGCGAGCAGATCGGTCAGACCGGGCACGTCGAGCCGTTCGTCACCGCCGTCCACCCGGCCCTCGATGAGGCCGTCGGTGTACATCAGCAGAGACCAGTCGTCGGTGTCGAACTCCAGGTCGAAGGCGATCGGGCGGCGCGGCCGTACGCCCAGCAGCAGCCCACCCCTGGCCGGCACCGGCGCGACAGTGCCGCCGCTGAGCAGCAGCGGCGGCGGGTGACCCGCGAGGCGTACGGTGGCCCGCGCCGACGCCAGGTCGAGCCGGGTGGTGGCCACCGTCGCGAAGATCTCCTGGAGGCGGCGCTCGCTCATCAGCACCTGCTCCAGCGCGGGCAGCACCTCGTCGTCCGGCACCCCGGCCAGCACCAGCGCCCGCCAGGCCACGCGCAGCTCGACGCCGAGCGCCGCCTCGTCCACACCGTGCCCGCAGACGTCGCCGACGATCAGGTCGATCCGGTCCGGCCGGGTCTGCACCACGTCGTAGAAGTCGCCGCCGATCAGCGCGGCGTGCCGGCCGGGCCGGTAGAACGTGTGCACCGACACCTCGTCGGTGGTCATCAACGGCTGCGGCAGCAGGCCGCGCTCCAGGCGGGCGGACTCGGCCTGGCGCAGCTCCACCTCACGCAGCCGGCGGGCGTTCTCGTCGGCCCGCTTGCGCTCCACCGCGTACCGCAGCGCCCGGGTCAGCAGGACCCCGTCGACCTGGCCCTTGACCAGGTAGTCCTGCGCGCCCTCGGCGACCGCGACGATGCCCAGGTGCTCGTCGGACCGGCCGGTCAGCACGCAGACCGCCGCGCCGCTGGCCATCTCCAGCACCCGGCGCAGCCCGTCCAGGCCCTGCGCGTCCGGCAGGCCCAGGTCGAGCAGGACGCAGTCCACGCCCATCACCCGCTGCCGGGCCTCGCTGAGACTGGTCGCCACCAGCAGGTCGATCATCGAGTTGGTCTCGGCGAGCAGCTCGCCGACCAGGAAGGCGTCGCCCTCGTCGTCCTCGACCAGCAGCACCCGTAGCCGCTCGCCCGGCGGTACGCCGCCGTGCAGCCCTGCCCCGGCCGACGGCACGTGGACGGCGCCCGACGCGCCGGAACCCCGCTGCGGTCGGGTAACCGCCGCGAGTCGCGGGAGTTCGCTGGTGATGTCGGGCTCCTTCCGAATGCCCTGCTGATCCTGACTCAGACCACAGTCATACACAACGCGGCCGACACCGGCGCGGCGGAGCGGGTGACCGGTCCACCTCCACAGCGGCACGGTCGACAGACGATGTTACGCCGGGAGCGCTGTCACGCCCGCAGCGCACCGTCCGAGGACTGCCGCCGCAGCCCCCGGGGGTGCAGGATGATGCCCACCCCGTTGATCCACCCCGAGGAGTCCCCGTGGGCGCACCCCCCACCCGTCCCGCCGACCGGGCGCTCACCAAGCCCCGCCGCCGGCTGACCAGCGCCGTCGCCGCGCTGATCGCGCTGCTCGCCGTCGGGGCGGGCGTCCTGGTCGGCCTCTCCACCCCGGCGCCGGCCCCGGCGGACGCGCCCGAGCGCGAATTCAGCGCCGCCCGGGCGTACCGGAACGTCGAGGTGATCGCCGCCGAGCCGCACGTGGCGGGCAGCGCCGCGAACGACCGGGTACGCGAGCACCTGGTGGCGACGCTGCGCGGGCTGGGCCTGCAGACCGAGGTGCAGGACGCGGTCGCGCCCGAGGCCGGGCAGCTGTCCGGCGCGGCCGGCGGGGCCACGCTGGCCCGGGTCCGCAACGTGGTGGCCCGGCTCCCCGGCACCGACCCGACCGGGAAGGTGTTCCTGGTCTCCCACTACGACTCGGTGCAGACCGGGCCGGGCGGCAACGACGACGCCGCCGGCACCGCCACGATCCTGGAGGTGGCACGGGCGCTCACCACCGGCCCGCGCCCCCGCAACGACATCGTCTTCGTGCTCACCGACGCGGAGGAGGCGTGCCTGTGCGGGGCCGCCGGGTTCGCCGGCGACCACCCGCTCGCCCGTGAGGGCGGGGTGGTGCTCAACCTGGAGGCGCGCGGCTCCACCGGCCCGGTGATCATGTTCGAGACGTCCCGGAACAACGCGAAGCTGGTCGAGGTGTTCGGCAAGGCCGCGCCGCACCCGGTGGGCACCTCGTTCGCGGTGGAGATCTACCGCGCGCTGCCGAACGACACCGACTTCACCGCGTTCCTCGACCGCAAATTCGTGGGCCTGAACTCGGCGTACATCGACGGCGGCGCGATCTACCACACCCCGCTGGACGTGCCGGCCCGGGTGGACCGGGGCAGCCTCCAGATGCACGGCGACAACGCGCTCGGCCTGGCCCGCGAATTCGGCCGCACCGACCTGGGCGACCTGCGCGCCGGCCACGACGACACCTACTTCCCGGTGCTCGGCGGCCTGGTGAGCTACCCCGGCTGGCTGACACTGCCGCTCGCCGTCGCCGCGCTGCTCGCCGTCGGCGCGCTCGGCTGGCTCCTGCGCCGCCGGGGCCGCGCCACCGCCGGCACGCTCGCCGCCGGCTTCGGCCTCACCCTGCTGCCGGTCGTCGTGGCGCCGCTCGGCGCGTGGCTGCTCTGGGCCGCGATCACCACGATCCGCCCCGGGTACGCCGAGCTGCTCGACCCGTACCGCCCGGTCTGGTATCGGCTCGCCGTGGTGGCGCTCTCCGCCGCGGTGCTGTTCTGCTGGTACGCGCTGCTGCGCCGACGGGTCGGCCCGGCCGCGCTGGCGTTCGGCGGGCTGGCCTGGCTCGCCGTGTTCGGCGTGCTGCTGGCGGTGGCGGTGCCCGGTGGGGCGTACCTGACGACACTGCCCGCCCTGGCCGGCGCGCTCGCCGGTTTCGCCGCGCTCGCCACCCGGCGCGACGGACCGTGGCCGGTGGTCGCGGTGACACTCGCCGCCGCGGTGGCGGTGGTGATCCTGCTGCCGCCGGTGGTGCTGCTGTTCCCGGCGCTCGGCATGGGCATGGGCGCGGTAGCCGCGCTCGTCGCGGTGCTGCTCGGCCTCGCCGTACTCCCGGTGGTGGACCTGCTGCACCCCCGGGCCAGCGGCCAGCGCGGCCTGCTCGCGCTGCGCGCACGCCGGCTCGGCGCGCTGCCCGCCGCGGCCGCCGCGCTGGCGGCGGTGGTGCTCGCCGGGGTCGGCCTCGCCGTGGACCGCTTCGACGCCGCGCATCCCGTGCCGACCCACCTGATGTACGCGCTGGACGCGGGCACCGGGAAGGCGGCTTGGCTCACGCGCGAGGAGAAGCCGCAGCCCTGGACCGACGGCTACGTCGACCGGAGCATCGCGGTGGCCGACGACTTCCCCGGGCTGGGCAACGGTGAGATGCGCGCCGGACCGGCCGCCGCGGCGCCCCTGCCCGCCCCGAAGCTGGACCTGCTCTCCGACACCCGCACCGGTGACCAGCGCGTGCTGCGCCTGCGCGTGACGCCGCAGCGGCAGGTACGCCTGCTCACGCTGCACGTCGACACCAGCACCGCCACCGTGCGGTCCGCCTCGGTGGCCGGGCGGGACGTGCCGGTCGAGCCGGGCGACGGCAGGTGGGGGTTCGGGATCGTGTTCCACGCCCCGCCGCCGGACGGTGTCGAGGTGACGCTGACGCTCGTGCCCGGCGCCGGGGCCGTTTCGGTGCGCGCGATGGACGCCAGTGACGGGCTCTCCGGGGTGCCCGGGTTCCGGGAGCGGCCGGAGGGTGTGGGCGTGGTCGGCTCGCACAGCTCGGAGATGCTGGCGGTGGCGCGCACGTACCCGCTCTGACCGCCACTTACTTGCACCACCTCGCCGAAGTGGCGGTATCCCCGCGCCGGGATACCGCCACTTCGGCGTACTGGAGTGGATCAAGACTAGAGCAAGCCGCGCCCGATCGTGCTGACAGCGATGGGGCGGCCGGTAAACGGCCTGATGTTGAACGGCACTCTCCCCCGACTGCGCCATTAGCCATCCAGGAGTGCCTGAGCGCAACAACCAGGAAATGCTTACGAGCGGTAGCGCTTCGTGACAGACATCATGCCCTTGCGCCCGCTCATCTTCCTCGATAGCTTGCTACGAGCAACGGGCACCGGCCGCTCACGGAAGGTGTGTGGCCCAACTATCGGGGGATTCCTTGCGTCTGATTAAATTGCGGTCCGCTGTTGCGTCGATTCTCATAGCCGCAGGTCTGGTTGGAGTCGCGTCTCCTGCGAATGCCGCCGCAACCGCTTACCTGACCAAGTCGACGAAGCTTGCGCGGATCCCGGCGGAGGGCATGGCCACTGCGTGCATCTCCAGGCAGATCCAGCTCGCCTCGGGTACCTACTCGTGGGGTCACGTCATGCTCAACCAGGAAGGCTATCAGGAAAGAAGTATCTATCTTACTGCCGCGAACTACAACTGGAAAGAGTGCATTGATCCGCGTTCCGGATACTACACTCTCACCGGCTCCCTGCAAGTTATCGTAGACTCGGACCCCCTTCCGGCGGCCCACCTCGAACCGCTCGATATTGATATCCGCGGCATGAGCGATGAAGACCAGAATTGGACCTGGGGTAGCTACATAAACCCCAAGTTCTGACACGGACGGCGGCACGTGCCGGAGCACCCGGAAACGGCATGATCTTGCTTTCGGCCCCCTCTGAACGACCCAGGACGCAGGTCAGGGGGCATGCCGGTTCTACTTCCAGCGGAAATGCACGAACAAACGGCCGAAGTTCTTCGAGTCCTTCTCGACCCGGTGGTAGAGCTGCTTCACGTCCTTCTGGTCGAGGAACCGCAGCACCTTCTTCTTCAGCGCGCCCGACCCCTTACCCGGGATGATCTCCACGAGCGTGGCCTTCTTCGCCACCGCCTCGTCGATGATCCCGCGCAGTGCACGATCGATGTCGTGGCCCTTGTTGTAGATGTCGTGGAGGTCGAGCTTGAGCTTCACGGTCCCATCCTAGGTACGCGGAAGGGCAGCCCGGGCGGGCTGCCCTTCCGCGTGATCAGTCAACGGCCGACCTTGCCCTCCACCCGGCGCAGCGCGGTGGCGTAGTCGGTGTT
The DNA here is from genome assembly GCF_017872985.1 of Micromonospora sp. HB375. Taxonomy (NCBI): domain Bacteria; kingdom Bacillati; phylum Actinomycetota; class Actinomycetes; order Micromonosporales; family Micromonosporaceae; genus Micromonospora; species Micromonospora sp. HB375. The sequence goes on from NZ_JAGGJO010000001.1 coordinate 6,348,734, forward strand.
CGTCGAGTACATCGCGGCCGCGATGCGCAGGTGCCGCAGCGCGTCCACGGGCCGGTTCATCCGCTCCAGCGTGCGGCCGAGCACGTGGTGCGCGTAGTGGTCGCTCGGGTCCCGGTCGACCAGCTCGCGCAACTGCTCCTCGGCCCGGTTGAGCTGGGCCGACTGGAAGTAGGCGCGGGCCAGCAGCTGCCGGACCGACGAGTTGTCCGGCTCGGCCTCGATGATCGGTTCGAGCAGCCGGGCCGCTCCGGTCGGGTCACCCGCTTCGAAGAACATGGTCGCCCGCCGGTACTCCGCCAGAAGATCCACTCGACCCACCTCCTCGTGTCGCGCCAGGCCCTTGGTCCGACGCTGGCACAACACCGGCGGGAGCGCGAGTGTTCCTGCGGGGCGAAAGATCAGGTTGTGGGGTCGTACCGGCCGCCGACCAGGTCCCAGGCCCGGACACCGCCGACGATTCCGGCAGTGTTCGGGACGATCACCACGTCATCGCCCATCCGGGCCACCTGCTCGGGCCGGATGAGCCGGGAGTTGCCGCCGCCGAGGTACAGCCGGTCCCAGCGGAACACCGGCCGCAGGCCGTCCACCACCTGCCGGATCCGCCGGGACCAGAACGCGTCGCCGAGGCGCCGCCGTTCCGGCTCCCCCACGTACGTGTCATAGGTGGTGTTCCACCGCACCGGCGCGTGCGACAGCTCCAGGTGCGGCGCCAGCACCCCGCCGTCGAACAACGCGCTGCCCAGCCCGGTACCGAGCGTCAGCACCAGCTCGCAGCCGGTCCCGGCGACCACGCCCGCGCCGTGCACCTCGGCGTCGTTCAACACCAGCGCCGGCACGCCGAAGGCCTCGGCCAGCGCGGTACGCGCGTCGTACCCGGACCACTCGGCCAGCAGGTCCGGGTCGACGCGGCTGCGCGGCCCGGACCGCGTCACATAGTGCGGCGTGGCCACCACGACGCCGTGCCGGATCATGCCGGGCATGCCGACGGTGAGCCGGTCCGCCGTGGGCAGGCGGGCGCCGAGATCCAGCAGCGTCTTGACGAACAAGGCAGGCGGCAGCGGGTACGGCGTGGGCACGCGCAGCGGCCGGGCGCGCATGGTCCCGGCGGCATCCAGCACGGAGGCCTTGATCCCGCCGCCACCGCAGTCGATCGCCAGTGTGGTCACCACGGCTGTGAGTCTCCCTCAGATCGGTGCCGCCGCGAGCGTGGGTCGCGGTAATCCGGATGCGCACGCCGGTAGGCTCGGTGCCCTGATGAGCGCCACGTTGATCGCCAAGGACCTCACCGCCGGCCACGGTGACCGCCTCCTCTTCGAAGACCTCGACCTGGTCGTCGCGCCCGGCGACGTGGTGGGGCTGGTCGGGGTCAACGGCGCGGGGAAGTCCACGCTGCTGCGTACCCTCGCCGGGCTGGTCCCACGCGAGCAGGGCACGGTCTCGCTCAGCCCGCCCACGGCAACGGTCGGCTACCTGCCGCAGGAGCCGGAGCGCCGGCCCGGCGAGACGGTCCGCGAGTTCCTGGCCCGGCGCACCGGGGTCAGCGCCGCGCAGGCCGCGCTCGACGCCGCCACCGAGGCGCTCACCGCCGGGGCGGCGGGCGCCGACGACGCGTACGCGAATGCTCTGGAACGCTGGCTCGACCTCGGCGGCGCGGACCTGGACGAGCGGGCCGCGCAGGTGGCCGCGGAGCTGGGTCTCGACGTCGGCCTGGACCACCCGATGACCGGCCTGTCCGGCGGGCAGGCCGCCCGCGCCGGGCTCGCGTCGCTGCTGCTCAGCAGGTACGACGTCTTCCTGCTCGACGAGCCCACGAACGACCTCGACCTGGCCGGGCTGGACCGGCTGGAACGCTTCGTCACCGGGCTGCGCGCCGGGACCGTGGTGGTCAGCCACGACCGCGAGTTCCTCACCCGCACCGTCACCCGGATCGTCGAGCTGGACCTGCATCAGCGGCAGGTCAACCACTTCGGCGGTGGCTACGCGGCCTATCTGGAGGAGCGGGAGGTGGCGCGCCGGCACGCCCGCGAGGAGTACGAGGAGTACGCCGACACGAAGGCCGGCCTGGAGGCGCGCGCCCGCACCCAGCGGGCGTGGATGGAAAAGGGCGTCAAGAACGCCCGCCGCAAGGCCACCGACAACGACAAGATCGGCCGCAAGTTCCGCACCGAGTCGACCGAGAAGCAGGCCGCGAAGGCCAAGCAGACCGCCCGGCTGATCGAGCGGCTGGAGGTGGTCGAGGAGCCGCGCAAGGAGTGGGAGTTGCGGATGGAGATCGCCGCCGCGCCCCGCGCCGGCGCCGTCGTGGCCTCGCTGCGAGGAGCAGTGGTACGCCGTGGCGGCTTCACGCTCGGCCCGGTGGACCTGCAGATCGACTGGGCCGACCGGGTGGCGATCACCGGGGCGAACGGCTCCGGCAAGAGCACCCTGCTCGCCGCGCTGCTCGGCCGGCTGCCACTGGACGAGGGGCACGCCGCGCTCGGCCCCGGCGTGGTGGTCGGCGAGGTCGACCAGGCCCGGGGACTGTTCCTCGGCGACCAGCCGCTGCTCGACGCGTTCGGCGCCGCCGTACCCGATCTCGCCCCGGCGGACGTGCGGACGCTGCTGGCGAAGTTCGGGCTGCGCGCCGACCACGTGCTGCGGCCGGCGGCGACGCTGTCCCCCGGCGAGCGGACCCGGGCCGCGCTGGCGCTGCTGCAGGGGCGCGGCGTGAACCTGCTGGTGCTCGACGAGCCGACCAACCACCTCGACCTGGCCGCGATCGAGCAGCTCGAATCGGCGCTGGCGAGCTACCCGGGCACGCTGCTGCTGGTGACCCACGACCGGCGGATGCTCGACGCGGTGAGCGTCAACCGGCGGCTGCGCGTGGCGGACGGACGGATCGCCGAACACTGATCCATGCCGAGTCGCGCGTGCGGGTCCACAATGAGCGCATGCTCAAGTGGGAGTACGCGCTGCTGGTCCGTCGTCGTCAACCCGCGTCGACCGACCTCGGGTTCGAGGTCGTCTTCATCTGGTACGGCCCGGACGGCTCCATGATCGACGTGACACCGTACGGCGACACCGCGCTGGCCCACCTGAACCGGGCCGGTGACCAGGGCTGGGAACTGGTCGCGATGAGCGAGGACCCGTCGCTGCCCGGCAACAACGAGCTGCACCGCTACCACCTCAAGCGCCCGAAGGCAGCGGCCGCCCAGCCGCGCCAGCGGATGCGCAGCTCCCGCACCATCCGCCGAACCCTCTCCCCCTGACCCTCCTTCCTCCTTCCCTCTCTCCCTCCCTCCCGCCACACCCCCCCCGCCCCTCAGCGCGTCGATCTTGCAGTTGCGGCCCCCGTCTGCCCCTTTTGCGAGCTTGGCCCGGGCCACAACTCCACGATCGACAGCGCCCACCCCCAAGCCTCACCGTCGGAGCGTGCACCCCGGCCCGAAACCGGCGGTGATCAAGGAGTTCGTGTGGACGTCGCCCTCGAAAAAGGACACGAACTCCTTGATCAACGGGGTGGGGGGTGGCCTCTCGCGATCGAGGAGTTCGGGTCCATCCACGCCGACGCCAGCACGAACTCCTTGATCCCCGAGTCGCGGGAGATCTTGGAAGGAAAGTGCCCCCATGACGGCCGAAATCTTCCAAAATCTCGGGCGCGCCCCGGTGACCAAGGAGTTTGTGTCCTCGCGGGCGTCTTCTGGTGACACAAACTCCTTGATCAACGGGGTGGGGCGGGGCGGACGGCGGGACGGGGTGGAGGAGGACGGCGGACGGGTCGGGGCATATTGGGGTGAAATGGGGGTAACGGGCCGCCGGAGGTGGTGCATGGTGGCGATGGGGCAGACCGCGCTCTCGGGTGAGCGACTCCGGCAGACCGACGAGTTTCTCGCCGAGGCGTGGGCCGACCTGGTCCGGCACGACGAGCGGCTACGCGGGACGACCGTCGAGGTGCGCTTCGATCGGGGGGTGGCGCACCTGACCGGCGCGGTCGCCGACCCGGCGCAGTTGCGGCTGGTACGGGAGTTGATCGGCCGGCTGTCGGGCGTACTCGGGGTCTGGTGCCGGGTCGCCGTGGGCGGGCGGGCGCCGGTGGTGGTCGACCTGGGCTGCGGCGCGACCAAGCAGTGGCCGGGCAACCTGGGGCTGGACATCTATCCGGCGCCGGGGGTGAACGCGGTCGCCAATCTCGCCGGCTCGCTGCCGCTGCGCGACGCCTCGGTGGACGTGTTCTTCGCGGTGCACATCGTCGAGCACCTGATCGACTTCCTGCCACTGTTCGACGAGTGCCACCGGGTGCTGCGGCCCGGCGGTGTGCTCCACGTGATGAGCCCCTGGTGGCGGCACGTCAACGCGGTGGCCGACCCGACCCACGTACGCCTGCTGGACGTGCAGACGTTCAAGGGCATCTGCGGTCAGCGCCCGCCGGGTACGCCGCGCTGGTATCCGCTGCACGTCGGCTGCGACGGCGCGTCGGTCTTCGCCGACCTCACTCCCCTGCCCCCGGACGCGCCGCCCCCACCCGCATCCCACCTGGCCCGCTTCTTCGACTGACCCCGGCCGAGCCGGACCCACCCCGGCCCCACCCCGGACCCGGACCCGGACCCACCCCGGACCCGAACCCACCCCGTCGATCATGAAGTTGGCGGCACTCAAGGAGATCGACATCGCCGCCAACTTCATGATCGACGCGGCTGAGACGCGGCCGGGACGCGGCTGGGACGCGGCTGAGACGCGGCTGAGACGCGGCTGAGACGCGGGGCTAGAGGGGGGCGGACTCTCGCAGGGCTAGGTGGTGAGGGGTTACCAACTCGCGGGGTGGGGAGTCGCGGTCGGGGCCGAGACGTCCGGCCAGGAGCTCGACCGCCAGGCGGGCGATGCGTTCCTTGTCGGGGGCGACTGTGGTCAGCGTCGGGATCGAGAAGCGGCCGTCCTCGATGTCGTCGAAGCCGGCCACCGCGACGTCCTCGGGCACGCGCAGGCCCGCCTCGTGCAGGGCGCGCAGCGCGCCGAGCGCGAGCGTGTCGTTGAAGCAGAAGACGGCGTCGGGGCGTACCCCGGTGGCGAGCAGGTGCCGCATGGCGGCGGCGCCGTCCGCGCGGTGCCAGGCCGGCGCGGGCGCCACCAGGCGGTCGTCGTACGCGATGCCGGCCTCGGCCAGCGCGGCGGTGTAGCCGGCCAGGCGGAGCCGGGCGCTGGCGCCCTCGGGGGTGCGCTGGGAGCCGATCGCGGCGATCCGGCGGCGGCCGAGCCCGATCAGGTGGGCGGTGATCTCCCGGGCGGCGGCCACGTTGTCGATCATGATGTGGTCGGCGGGGCCGTTGTCGACCCGTTCGCCGAGCAGCACCACGGGCAGGCCGTGCAGGGCGGCGAGGTCGTCGGAGGTGAGCGCGAGCGGGCTCAGGATCAGGCCGTCGATCATGTGGTCGCCGATGCCGCTGGCGGCCTTGCGCTCCTGCTCGGAGCCGCCGCCGGTCTGGTGGATGAGCACCGTCCAGTCGTGCTCGGCGGCGGCGGTGACGACGTGCCGGGCCAGCTCGGCGAAGTAGGGGATGTCGAGCTCGGGCACGGCCAGGGCGATCACCCCGGTACGCCCTTTGCGCAGGTTGCGGGCCGACAGGTTGGGCCGGTAGTTGAGCGCGGCGATGGCCTCCTCGACCCGGGCCCGGGTGTCGGCGCGCACGTGCTGGTAGCCGTTGACGACGTTGGAAACGGTCTTCACCGACACTCCGGCCCGCTCCGCGACGTCCTTGAGCCTGTGCCGCACTGAACTGTCCTCCCGGTGAACGCTGGCCGCACTGTACCGCCTCACGACGACGTGACGACCTCTTCACACGGAGAGTTACAACGTTGCAGAATTCACGGTCGATCAGGGCGGAGCCCTCCCGGCCCGCGCGTCGGGAGGGCTCCGCGGTGCCCGCCTCAGGGGGTGGGGGCGGGCTCGGGGGTGTCCGAGTGCTCGCGCCGGGCGAGCCGGTTCTTGCGGTGGCCGTACCCGAAGTAGATGACCGCGCCGATCAGCATCCAGGCGAGGAACCGCAGCCAGGTCTCCACCGACAGGTTCAGGCTCAGGTAGAGGCACGCCACGGCGGTGAGGATCGGCAACACCGGCGAGAACGGCACCTTGAACGGCCGCTCCAGGTCGGGCCGGCGCTTGCGCAGGATCGGCACCGCGATCGCGACCAGCGTGAACGCGCAGAGCGCGCCGATGCTGACCAGGTCGGCCAGCGCCGACAGCGGAAGGAAACCGGCGAGCAGCGCCACCGCGACGGTCATGATCCCGGCGATCCGGTACGGGGTACCCCAGCGCGGGTGCACCTTGGCGATGGCGGGCGGGATGAGCCCGTCCCGGGCGATGGCGAAGCCGATCCGGCCCATGGCCACCAGGTCGACCAGGATCACGCTGGTGAGCCCGGCGACGGCGGCGATGGAGACGAGCACCGCGGCCCAGCCGGCGCCGACCGCCCGGAACGCGGACGCGATCGGCGCGCCCTCGTCGATCTCGGTGTACTTGACCATGCCGACCACGACCAGCGAGACGCCGATGTAGAGCACCGTGGAGATGAGCAGCGTGCCGAGCAGACCCAGCGGCAGGTCCCGCTTGGGCTTGCGGGTCTCCTCACCCAGGTTCGCCACGGCCTCGAACCCGGTGTACGCGAAGAACACCACTGCGGCGGCGGTGAGCACCCCGACGAAACCGAAGACGGAGGGCTCCAGCCCGAAGATGACCTGGGTGACCGGCTGCTTGATGCCGTCGTCCCCGGCGCCGGCCGGCTCGGCGGCCGGGATGAACGGGCTGAGGTTGGCCGCCTTGACGAAGAACAGCCCGGCGATGATCACGAAGGCGCAGATCGCCACCTTGACCAGCACCAGCAGGTTGGTGACCCGGGCGGACTCCCGGATGCCGACGATGGCGACCACGCCGAGCACCAGCACGATGCCGATCGCGCCGAGGTTGACGACGCTGCCCTCCTCGGCGAACCAGGCGCTGGGCAGGCCGAACAGGTCGGCGAGGTAGCCGGACCAGCCGCGGGCCACCACCGCCGCGCCGAGCGCGAACTCCAGCAGCAGGTCCCAGCCGATGATCCAGGCGACGATCTCGCCCATCGTCGCGTACGCGTAGGTGTAGGCGCTGCCGGCGGTCGGCACGCTGCTGGCCAGTTCGGCGTAGCAGAGCGCGGCGAGCAGCGCGACCAGGCCGGCGATGCCGAACGAGATCACCACGCCCGGCCCGGCGCTGTTGCGCGCCTCGACACCGGTGAGCGTGAAGATGCCGGTGCCGATCACGATGCCGATGCCGAAGCCCATCAGGTCGACCGCGCCGAGCCGGCGCCGCAGTCCCGGCTTGCCGTCCTCGCCGTCGGCGTCGCCCTGGGCGAGCACGTCCCCGATCGGCTTGGTTCGCAGGACCGACATCTGATCACCTCCCCCGCCGTGTGGCCGCCACGGTGGCGGTCTGTGACCGGGCTAGCTACCCAGCCGTTTTCCGCTCCAATCCCGCACGGCAGGTATCGGAATCGTCACGATCCGGCCGAGGTCGGACGGCGCGGGACATCGATCACCGGTCAAGGTCTTGCGCCGGGCACGGATAGATGAAAGTTTCCTACCGGAGGCGTGGGCAGTGCGGCGAATCTTGCCGCAACCCCGCCGCCGACCGTCCCCCCGGACCCGACGAAGGGACCGCACCGCATGAAGGCAACTCGGCTCGGAGCCGCCGCGCTGGCCGCGGCGCTGCTCAGCGCGCTGGTCGCCGGCACGCCGGCGCAGGCCGCACCCGACGACACCAGCACCGCCACTTCCCCCTCCACCGACTGCGTCACCGACCCGGCCACCCCCAAGCGCCAGTTCCGGGCCATGTGGATCGCCTCGGTGACGAACATCGACTGGCCCACAAAGGACTCCTGGACCGCGCCGGACCAGGTGGCCAAGCAGAAGGCCGAATACCTGGCCTGGCTCGACCTGGCCCAGAAGCTCAACCACAACGCCGTCGTGGTCCAGGTCCGCCCGACCGCCGACGCGTTCTGGCCCTCGCCGTACGAGCCGTGGTCGGAGTACCTGACCGGAGTACGCGGCAAGAACCCCGGCTGGGACCCGCTGGCCTTCCTGGTCGACGAGTCGCACAAGCGCAACCTGGAGTTCCACGCCTGGTTCAACCCGTACCGCGTCTCCATGCCCGCCCCCGGCGGCGCCGGCGCCGACCTGTCGCAACTGGCCCCGGACAGCCCGGCCCGCCAGCACCCCGACTGGGTCTTCGCCTACCCGCCCGCCGGCGTCGCCGGCAGCCGGCTCTACTACAACCCCGGCGTCCCCGAGGTCCGCGAGTTCGTCCAGACCGCGATGATGGACGCGGTCAAGCGGTACGACATCGACGGCGTGCACTTCGACGACTACTTCTACCCGTACCCGAGCGGCACCCACCAGGTGCCCGACGACGCCACGTTCGCGGCGTACAACAGGGGCTTCACGGACAAGGCCGACTGGCGGCGGGACAACATCAACCTGCTGATCCAGGAGATGAACGCCAAGATCAAGGCGGTCAAGCCGTGGGTGAAGTTCGGCGTCAGCCCGTTCGGCATCTGGCGCAACGCGTCGGCCGACCCGAACGGCTCGGACACCACCGGCTCGCAGTCGTACGACATCATCTCCGCCGACTCCCGCAAGTGGGTCAAGGAGGAGTGGATCGACTACATCGTGCCGCAGCTCTACTGGTACATCGGCCAGTACCCGGCCGCGGACTACGCCCGGCTCGTGCCGTGGTGGGCCGAGCAGGTGCGCGGCACGCGGGTCCAGCTCTACATCGGCCAGGCCGACTACAAGAGCGGTGACCCGGCGTACGGGTCGTTCTGGATGAACCCGCAGGAGCTGTCGAACCACCTGACGCTCAACCGGTCGTACCCGGAGGTGCTCGGCAACGTGCACTTCTCCGCGGTGCAGGTACGGGCGAACCGGCTCGGCGCCACCGACATCTACGCCGCCGAGCACTACTCCCGCCCCGCGCTGGTGCCCACCATGACGCACCTGCCGCGCAAGCCGCTGCTGTTCCCGGTGGTCACCAAGGCCCAGCGGGAGGCGGACGGGGTACGCCTGAGCTGGCGTCAGCCGGCCGACGGCAAGGGCCCGCTCGGCACCGCCGCGTCGTACGCGATCTACCGGTTCGACGGGCACGGCCTGGCCGGGCGCTGCGACTTCGCCGACGCCTCGCACCTGGTCGGCACCGTGCGGGCCACCGACGGCGCCGTGCAGTCCTGGGTGGACACCACGGCGGCCGACGGCGCCCGGTACACCTACTACGTGACCGCGCTGGACCGGCTGGCGAACGAGAGCCCGGCGAGCCCGCCGCGCTTCGTCCGCTGATTCACCCCGAATGCCCCCGGGCCGCCTCGCCGGTCCGGGGGCATTCGTCTGTTCAGGCGGATGTCAGCGAGCCGTTCCCCGGGGCATCGCCCCAGCTCACCCCTTTGATCGACACTTGTCGACACCCGGAGATCCCGGCCACCACCACGCGGAGGTTCCCGTGTCCCGTCGCCTCGCCACCACCCTCGCCGCCGGCGCACTCGCCCTGCTCACCCTGCTCGGTCTGGCCACACCGGCCGCCGCCGCGGTGAGCACCCAGCAGAAGCTGTCCGTCCTGACCAGCTGGACGCAGACCAGCGCGTCCAGCTACAACGCCTGGAACAGCGCCCGGCAGAACCGGTCCCCCTGGACCGAGTACGGCTTCGACTGGTCCACCGACTACTGCTCGTCCAGCCCGGACAACCCGATCGGCTTCAACTTCAAGCTCTCCTGCTACCGGCACGACTTCGGCTACCGCAACCACAAGGCGATGGGCGTCTTCTCCGCCAACAAGGCCCGCCTGGACAACGCCTTCTACGCCGACCTGAAGCGGATCTGCGCCACGTACAACACGGTGGTCCGGCCCGCCTGCTACAGCCTCGCCTGGACGTACTACCAGGCGGTGAGCGTCTTCGGTTCGGTCGCCGCCGTGTCCCCGGCCGACCTCGACCGCGCCGCCCGGATGAAGGCCGACGCCGAACGCCACGCCGCCGCCCGCGCCTGACGCACCACGCGGGGAGTCCGCCGCACGGCGGGCTCCCCGCCGCGCCCGGGCTCGCCCGCCTCAGCCCGCCGTGCTGCGCGGCTGGAACGCCGGCCAGGAGCCCTGCGCGGGAACGCCGAACCGGGGCGAGTCGGCGGCCAGGTCCGGGTGCTCGACATGCAGGGCCAGCGCCGCCACCTCGTCCAGCCGCAGCCCCGCCCCGGCGCCGTAGGCGGCGTCGAACGCCTCGTCGCCGAGCACCCGGCGCAGCTCCGCCTGCCGGGCCGCCCAGTACGGGCCGTATATCCCCGGCGTGGCCCGCAGGTTCGACCGGGTGGCCTGCGCCGCGCCGAACAGCCGGGCCGCGGAGAGCGCGTCCCCGGCCAGCGCGCAGCGCACCGCTATCGCGTTGATCGTGTCGCAGGCCCGGCCCAGGTAGCCGTGGCTCATCCGCGACCGCAACGCCACCAGCAGGTGCTCGTGCGCCGCCACCAGGTCACCCCGGGCCAGCGCCACCATCCCGAGCAGCATGTCCACCGAACGGCCGCCCCGCTCCGCCGGCCGCGACGCCTCGACCGGGCGGGCCGCGGCGAGCACCTCGGCGGCCTCGTCCAGCGCGCCCCGGCGCCAGAGCAGCTCGGCCAGGTTGTAGACGGCGAGCAGCGCGTCCCCGACCACGTCCTGCGCGTACGCCCAGTCGATCACCTCGCGGCAGACCCGCTCCGCCTCGGCGAACTGGCCCATGTCGACGAGCGGCGCGGCGCGCCCGGCCAGCACCCGGGCCAGCAGCCCCCGGTCACCGGACTGCCGGGCGGCCGCCTCGGCCCGCTGCGAGTACCGCAGCTCCTCGCCGAACTCGCCGTCCGCGCCCGCGTGCAGCGAATGCATGTGGTACGCGGCGGCCAGCTCGGCCTCCGGCATCACCTCACCGGTCTCGGCGAGCCGGCCGTAGAGCCGGAACAGCCAGAGCCGCCCCTCCCGGGCCAGCCCGCGTTCCCGCCACCACTGGTCCAGGTCGCCGGCCAGGCGCAGCCCCGCCCGGGCGCTACCGCCGGTCGCGCACCAGCGCAGCGCGGCCCGCAACTCACCGGCCAGCGGATCCAGCGCGTACAGGGAGAGCGTCACCGGACGGCCGTCCGGCCCGAGGCACGCCCGGTCCAGCGCGTGCCGGCACCAGTCCACGTGCCGGTCCCGGGCGCTCTGCTCCTCGCCCGCCTCGACCAGCCGCCGGGCCGCGTACGCCCGGATCGGGTCGAGCATCCGGTACGTGCTGCCCGAGGCGTGCGGCTCGGCCAGCACCATCGACTTGTCCACGAGCACCGAGAGCGGGTCGAGCGGGTCCTCGCCGAGCAGCCACTGCACGGTGGGCAGGTCCACCGGTCCGGCGAACACCGCCATCCAGCGCAGCAGCCGGGCCGAACGCGCGCCGAGCGTCCGGTACGACCAGGTGACGGTCGCCTGGATGGTCAGGTGCCGCTCACTGGCCGAGCGCTGCACCGCGCGGGTCGCCGGCGTGGGCGGTGCGGCACCGGTCGCCGCGGCCACCAGGTCCACGGTGTCCTGCTGGTTGCCGCTCCAGCCCGCCTCCACCGGCGGCGGCTCCGCCGTCTCCCGTCCCGCGTCGAGCGTGCCCAGCATGTCGTCCAGCCGCTCCGCCAGCTGCCCGGCGGAGAGCACCCGCAGCCGGGCGGCGGCCAGCTCTATGGCCAGCGGCAGCCCGTCCAGGCGGCGGACCACCCGGTGCAGGTCGGCCTGCTCGGCCGCCTCCGGCGCCCGCCCGCCCCGGGCCACCGCCGTGCGGTCCAGCAGCAACGCCACCGCGTCACTGCCACCGTCGGGCCCCTCGTCCACCGACAGCGGCGGGATCCGCCACACCACCTCACCGGGTACGCCGAACGACTCCCGGCTGGTCGCCAGCACCCGTACGCCCCGGCCACCGGCCAGCAGCCGGCTGATCACCTCGGCCGACGCCGCGGTCTGGGCGTCGCAGGTGTCCAGCAGCACGAGCATCCGGCGCGGCGCCGCGTACTCGACGAGGGTGTCGAGCATCGGCCGGCCGGGCTCCGGGCGGAGGCCGAGCACGGCGGCGATCTCGAACGCCACGAGCCCCGGGTCGGTCACCGCGGCGATGTCGACGAACCAGACCCCGTCCGGGTAGTCCTCCACGATCCCGGAGGCCAGCTCCACGGCCAGCCGGGTCTTGCCGGCGCCGCCCGCGCCGAGCACCGTCACCAGGCGGTACGCCTCGACCAGCCGGCCCAGCTCGGCGCGCTCGGCCTGCCGGCCGACGAACGAGGTGACCTGGGTGGGCAGGTTGTGAGCCGCCGCGTCGGCGGTACGCGGGCGCGGGAAACGCCGCTCCAGACCGGGCGCGACGAGCTGGAACAGCCGCTCCCGGTCGTCGAAGCCACGCAGCCGGTGCAGGCCGAGGTCGAGCAGGGACACACCGTCCGGCAGCGGTTCGGCGTGCTTGGCGGTGGCGGCCGAGCAGAGCACCTGCCCGCCGTGCGCGGCGGCGGCCACCCGGGCGGCCCGGTGCACCTCGGGGCTGGCGTACTCGCCGTCGCGCGGCTCGGCGTAGCCGGTGTGCAGTCCCATCCGGACCCGGGGCGTGGCGTCCGGGTTGGGCCAGTCGTGACCGGCGAGCGCGCGCTGCGCGGTCAGGCAGGCGTGCACCGCGGCGGCGGCGTCCGGGAACGCGAGGAAGAACGAGTCGCCCTCGGTCAGCAGCTCGGCCCCGTCGGTGCCGGCGAGCGTGTCCCGCAGCAGCCGGCGATGCTCGTGCAGCACCGGCCGGTAGACCGGGCCCAGCATCCGGGCCAGCCGGGTCGAACCTTCGATGTCGGTGAACACGAAGGTCACCCACCCGCTCGGGAGGTGGTGTTCTGGCGACATACGTCGAACCTCCGCCCGCTGACGTCGGATCCATGCTGCCCTATGATCGCGCCGTCACGCATCGTGAGAACGGTTGGGCGGATTCCGACCCAAGGTGCCAAAAGATCACACGGGCGGCAAGAGCCGGTTCGACCCGCGGGACGAGCGGCGGAAACTCAGCAGCCGCAGGAGCCGCCGCAGCAACCTCCACCGCTGGGAATCCCACCAGTCGGGCCGGAACCACCACGCCCGGTGACGGCGACAGCGGAGAGCAGCTTCACCGTGTCGGCGTGACCCCGCGGGCAGGTGGCCGGCTGGGCGGCCTCGGCCATCGGGCGGTTGACCTCGAAGGTGTCGCCGCAGGCGCGGCAACGGAACTCGTACCGGGGCATGACATCAGCGTACGGCGGACCTGACGCCGTCACACGGATGGGTGATACTCGACGGGTGGTGGACGGCGAACGGCGAGCGACGGCCCGGCCCCTGCGACCCGCCGTGCCGCCCGACGGCGACGCCCGGCCCGTCCCGCGTCCCCGCCGCGAGCGCGACCCCATTCCCCCGAAGCCGCCCGCCGGCCCGGCCCGCGACCCGGACGCCACGGCTGGCGAGCCGAGCACGGACCCGGGCGCGAAGCCGCAGCCCGAGCCGGACGCGAAGCCGGGGCGCACGCCCGCCGCCGGAGCCGACACGGACACGAAGGCTGACGCAGGCGCCCCGTCCGGCGAGAAGCCGGAGGCGAAGGCCGGGGCGGCGGACGACGCGCAGCCGGCCGGCGGGCGACGTCGGCGCGTGCCGTTCGCGCACGCCGTCCGCACCCGCCCGCGGCAGCTCGCCGTCGGCGCGGCCAGCGCCACCCGCGCCTGGTCCCGCCGCCCCGCCGGGCGGACCACGCTGCCGGCGCTGTTCCTGCTCGCCCTGGTCGGCGCCGCCACCACGGCCGGCGCGGTGATCGTGCCGGCCGCCGTCGGCAGGCCGGCGTCGGTCGACGAGGCCCTGCCGGAGCCGACCGTGGCGCGGACCGCCGCGCCCGCCGCGACGCCCCTGTTCCCGGACCCGTCCGGGCTGTCCGGCACCGCCGCGCCGACCGGAACGCCGCTGCCCGGCGGCGTGACTGTCGCACCGCCCACCGGTCGTCCCGCCGACGCCCTCGCCGACTGGGCGAGGCGGGTCAGCGCGGTCACCGCCATCCCGGTGGTGGCGCTCCAGGCGTACGCCTACGCCGAGCTGGTGCTCGCCCAGACCAACCGTGCCTGCCAGCTGAGCTGGACCACGCTCGCCGCCATCGGGCACGTCGAGTCCGGGCACGGCTCGGCCAACGGCGCCACGCTCGGGCCCGACGGCCGGGCCCTGCCGGAGATCAAGGGGCAGCCGCTCGACGGGCAGGGCGGCCGGTCCCGGATCCTCGACACCGACCAGGGGCAGCTCGACGGCGACCGCGTCTACGACCGGGCGCTCGGGCCGATGCAGTTCATCCCGACCACCTGGCAGGAGATCGGCGCCGACGCGGACAACGACGGCGTGAAGAACCCCCACGACATCGACGACGCGGCGCTGGCCGCCGGCCAGTATCTGTGCAAGGGCGGCCGGAACATGACCATCCCGGGTGACTGGTGGGGGGCCATCCTCTCGTACAACGATGTGCGCCGGTACGCCCAGGCGGTCTTCGACAAGGCCGACGAGTACGGCAGGCTCAGCCGCAACGTGAGGTGACCGCTCGCGTACATTCGCGGACTGAACCCTTCCCCCCGGCAGCGGTTGACGGCAAGCTAGACGGGTGATGGTGCGCGAGTGGAACCCTCGGACCGCCTCGTCCGCCGAGATCGCGTCCCTGCTGGACACGCTGAACGCGGTCCTGGCGGCCGACCTGCCGCAGGACCCGCCCTGGCAGGAGAGCTCCATGCGGGAGTACCTGTCCGAGGTGATGCCCGGCGAGCGGCGGATCTCCTGGGTGGCGCAGGAGGACGACGCTCCGGACGGCACGCCCGGAGCGATCGTCGGGCATGTGCACGTGCTGCTGCTGGGCGGCATCGGCGTACTGGAGGTGCTGGTGCATCCGGCGGTCCGGCGCACCGGGCTCGGCCGTGAGCTGGTCCGGGTGGCCGCCCGCCGGGTGTGGGACGAGGGCTTCCAGTCGATCGGCGTGGAGGTGGTCGGCGACACCCCGGCCGTGGCGTTCTACGAGTCGCTGGGCTTCACCCGCGACTATGTGGAGACCCGCAGCGTGCTCGACCTGCGCACGGTGGACTGGCCGGCGCTGACCGAGATGGCCGCCGAGGTGGGCGCGGGCTATCACGTGGAGTTCTGGCCCGGCGGGCCGCCGGACGAGCTGCTCGAGGCGTACGCGCGGGCCAAGGCCGAGGTGCGCGACTCCGACGACGTGGAACTGCGGCCCAGCTCCTACGACCCGGACCGGCTGCGGGACAGTCTCGCCACGTTGCACCGGCGCGGCATGAAGCCGTACATCGTGCTGGCGTTGCACGAGCGGACCGGGGACGTGGCCGGGCTGACCGAGGTGGTGGTGCCGGCGCAGCACCCGACCCGGGCCGACCAGTACGACACGATCGTCGTCCACGACCACCGTGGTTACGGCATCGACCGGGCCATCAAGGCGCGGATGCTGCTGGAGCTGCGCTCGGCCGAGCCCCAGCTGGTCGAGGTGCAGACCTGGAACGCGCAGGACAACGAGTCGATGCTGAAGGTCAACGCCGAGCTGGGTTACCGCCCCGACCGCGACTGGTGCGAGTACGGGGTGGACGTCGCCGAACTGGTGCACCGGCTGGACAGTCACCGCTGACCGTTCACCGGACGGCCACCGAAGGGCTGGACGGTGGACCCACGAGACCCTTAACGTTCGTTAGTTCCTGTCCACCCACCGTGGAGGCCCCATGCGCCCGCGCCGCACCCTCGCCGCGCTCGCGACCACCGCCG
Source organism: Micromonospora sp. HB375 (assembly GCF_017872985.1). Classification (NCBI taxonomy): domain Bacteria; kingdom Bacillati; phylum Actinomycetota; class Actinomycetes; order Micromonosporales; family Micromonosporaceae; genus Micromonospora; species Micromonospora sp. HB375. The sequence continues at coordinate 6,364,551 of NZ_JAGGJO010000001.1, forward strand.
CCGTCACCCTCACGGCGATCGCTGTCGCACCCCCCGCGGCCAGCGCCGCGCCCACCGACCTGCTCATTTCCGAGTACGTCGAGGGGTCGTCCAACAACAAGGCCGTCGAGCTGTACAACGGCACCGGCGCCCCGATCGACCTGGCTGCCGCGGGCTACCAGCTCCAGCTCTACTTCAACGGCGCCAGCACGTCGACGAACATCGCGCTGACCGGCACCGTCGCCGCCGGGGACGTGTTCGTCTTCGCCGCCGCGTCGGCCGCGCCCGCGATCCTCGCCCAGGCCGACCAGACGTACGGCGGGTCGCTGTTCAACGGCGACGACGCGATCGTGCTGCGCAAGGGTGACACGGTGGTCGACTCCCTCGGCCAGGTCGGCGTAGACCCGGGCAGCGAGTGGGGCAGCGGGCTCACCAGCACCGCCGACAACACGTTGCGCCGGCTGCCCTCGGTGACCGCCGGCGACACCGACCCGGCGGACCCGTTCGACCCGGCCGCGCAGTGGGCCGGCTTCGCCACCGACACGTTCGACGGGCTGGGCAGCCACACCGTCGGCGGAGGCGGCCCGGTCGACCAGCCGCCGACGCTGGCCTGCGGCGGCGCGCTGACGCTGTCGGCGGGCGCCACCGCGACCCGCGAGGTGACCGCGACCGACGCCGACGACACGATCACCGACCTCGCGGTCACCGCCGTCGTGCCGGCTCCGGCGAGCGGCTCGATCAGCCGTACCGCGTTCACCCCGGCGGCCGGGGATGGTGGCACGGCCACCGCCACGCTGACCGCCACCGGCCTGCCGGCCGGCAGCTACGCGGTCACGGTGACCGCCACCGACGACGACGGCGACACCGCCACCTGCACGCTCTCCGTGCAGGCCACCAGCGTGCTGTCGATCGGCGAGGTGCAGGGCCGCACCGGCGACGACGAGGACGGCCGCGCCGACCGGTCGCCGCTCGCCCCGGCCAGCGGCAACGGCACCAGCTCCCAGTTGTACGACGTGCGCGGCGTCATCACCGGCATGTCGCTGACCCGCAGCTCGGCCGGGGCCGACCAGTGGGGCTTCTACCTGCAGAGCCGGCTCGGCACCGAGGACGGCGACCCGCTCACCTCCGACGGGCTGTTCGTCTTCATGGGCTCGTTCACCACGCTGATCGGCGGGTACGCCCCCACCGTCGGCGACGAGGTAGTGCTGCGCGGCCGGGTCTCCGAGTACTTCAACCAGACCCAGCTCTCCGGCGCCTCGCTGGTCCGCAAGCTCGACTCCGGCCTCGACGTGGACACCGCGGTCCGGGTCGACGACGCGGTCCCGCCGGCCGAGGCGGCCGCCGCCGACCTGTACTGGGAGCGGCACGAGGGCGAACGGATGCGGGTACGCGCCGGCAGCGGCGTATCCGCGCCCCGGCACATCTACTCCTCCACCGCCGACTCCGAGATCTACGTGCTGGACCGCGAGGACCCGGTCATGAAGCGGTCCGACCCGTACGCCCGCCGGGTGTTCCGGGACGCGCACCCGCTCGACGACATCCCCGGCACGCTCTTCGACAACGGCAACAACCAGCGCATCCTGCTGGGAGCGGGCGGCGTGAAGGCGGCCGCCGGTGACTCCCGCGCGCTGCTGCCCGAGGCGCGCACGTTCGACACGCTGACCGAGGACGCCTACGGTTCCGTGTCGTACGCGTTCAGCAAGTACAGCGTGCAGCCCGAGCAGCTCACCCTGACCGGTGGCGCGGACCCGGCCGCGAACCACCCGCCGCAGCCGGCCGACCGCGGCAGCGAGGTCGCGATCGCCACCTACAACGTGGAGAACCTGTACGACTACCGGGACGACCCGTTCGACGGCTGCGACTTCGCCGGCAACACCGGATGTACGGGGGTCAGCCCGCCGTTCGACTACGTGCCGGCGAGCCAGGAGGCGTACGCCGCCAAGCTGGCCGCGCAGGCCCGGCAGATCGTCAACTCGCTGCACAGCCCGGACCTGATCCTGGTGCAGGAGGCCGAGGACCAGGACATCTGCTCGGTGGTCGACGGCGCCCTGGCGTGCGGTGACACGAACAACGCCGACGGCGCGCCGGACACCGTGCAGGAGCTGGCGCTGGCCATCGCGGCCAACGGCGGCCCCGCCTACGCCGCCGCGTACGACCGCACCGGCGCGGACGCCCGCGGCATCGCCTCGGCGTTCCTCTACCGCACCGACCGGCTCACGCTGGCCGAGGCGACCGCCGCGGACCCGCTGCTGGGCTCCGCGCCGACCGTCCAGTACCGCTCGGCGGCGCTCGCGTCCAACACGGACGTGCAGAACCCGAAGGCGTTCAACGCGGTGCTGCCCGCCGACGTGGACCGGTCGACCGGCGTGGACGGCAGCAACGTCTACACCCGCGCGGCCCAGCTGGCCCGGTTCACCGTCAAGGCCGCGCCCGGCTCGACCGAGCGGTTCACGCTCTGGGCGGTCGCCAACCACTTCTCGTCCGGGCCGGACAGCCGGGTCGGGCAGCGCCGCGAGCAGGCCGCGTACGGCGCCGCGATCGTCGCGGCGGTCGAGGCGAGCGACCCGAACGCCCGCGTGGTCTACGGCGGCGACCTGAACGTGTTCCCCCGCCCGGACGACCCGATCGCCACCGCACAGAACCCGACCCCGTCGGACCAGCTCGCCCCGCTGTACGAGGCCGGGCTGCACAACCTCTGGGACGACCTGGTGGCGGACGCGCCCGCGTCGGCGTACTCGTACACCTTCAGCGGCCAGGCGCAGACGCTGGACAACCTGTTCGTGAACGACCCGATGCACGACGACCTGGTGCAGGTACGGACGGCGCACATCAACGCCGACTATCCGACCGACGCGCCGGAGCTGGGTGACCGGGGCGCCAGCGACCACGACCCGCAGGTGGCCCGGTTCCGGTCGCGTGCCTCGCTGCGGGTGGCCGACACCTCGGTGGCCGAGGGCGACAAGGGCACCCGCGCGATGACGTTCACCGTCACCGTGTCCCGCCCGCTCTCCGAGCCGGCGTTGATCTGCGCGACCACCTACGGCACGACCGCCCAGGCGGGGTCGGACTACGACCCGTACGTGGGTTGCAAGCTGCTCCCCGCGGGCCAGACCTCGCTGGCGTTCCCGGTCACCGTGCGCGGCGACCGCAAGCGCGAGGCGGACGAGAAGCTCACGCTGTACGTGGCGGGTGTGCCGGGCCTGCGGCTGGCCGACCCGTCCGGCGTCGGGACGATCCTGAACGACGACTGACAGGTGTTCCGGGCGGCGGCCCGTCGATTCGCTCATGGGCGGATCGGCGGGCCGCCGCGGTATCCGCACCGCTGCGGATCGGCCGGGGGCGGCACGTTCCGGTACTTGGCCACCCGCACCTCCCACTGGCTGCGGCGGCGCAGCGCGTCCCGGACCGCCCGGTCGCGGTAGAAGGTCTCCGGCGGGCGGGCCAGCCCGTACCGGTCGGCCCACCACTCCCCCGGCTCCGGGTCGGTGACGACGTCGAGGTGGGACGGGTACCGCCGCTCCGCGCCGTCACGCAGGTCGGCCCGGTCACGCATCGGCTTGAGCACCGTGCCGGCCTCGTCGACGACCACGAGCCGGAAGCCGGCCGTGCCCACGATGCGCGACAGCATGGCCAGGCTCGGCGTCAGGCTGCCCGCCTCGATGCGCCCGACCGTGCTCGGATGCACCCGGGCGAACCCCGCTCCGCACCCCTGTGGAAAACCTGGAATCCGCCGCCCGACCAGACCTCGCCGTGCGTCAACCGCCCCACTCAAGGCACACGGAGCGTGACATCACTGTGCGTTAGCCAGTACTGCCGAAGCGAACGCCGCGCACTCAAGACAAATAACAACCAATCCGGACGCAACGCTCGGAATAGCCGAGCCAAGGAAGACCACCTCAGTCGACTTTGCTCTGCAACCTTCGAAGCACTGCTTACGCTTCGTGACAGTTGCGCCCGTGGCTGCAGAGCAAAGTCGGCTGAGGGGCATAGCGCCTGCCGCCCTGAAAACTACTGTGAGCTACCGCGTCTGGCTGTGGACAACTTGAGGCAACGCACCGCCCGCGGATCTCACCGACGCGCCACAACACGCGCGCCGGCGCGAGCCCGCCCCGGGTCCGACGCCGGGCGGCCGGGCGAGGGTCAGTAGCGCTCGCGCAGCAGCTGGGCCGCCTCGACCGCCCAGTAGGTGAGGATGATCTGCGCACCGGCCCGGCGGATCGAGGTGAGCGTCTCCAGCATCACCCGCTCCCGGTCGATCCAGCCGTTCGCGGCGGCCGCCTCGACCATCGCGTACTCGCCGGAGACCTGGTAGGCGGCGACCGGGACGTCCACCGCGGCCCGGACCGCCGACACCACGTCGAGGTAGGGCAGCGCGGGCTTCACCATCACCATGTCGGCGCCCTCGGCCACGTCCAGCTCGACTTCGCGCAGCGACTCGCGCAGGTTCGCCGGGTCCTGCTGGTAGGTACGCCGGTCGCCCTCCAGCGCCGACTCCACCGCGTCGCGGAACGGGCCGTAGAAGGCGGAGGCGTACTTCACCGCGTACGCGAGCACCGAGACGTCCTGGTGCCCGGCGGCGTCGAGCGCCTTGCGGACCACGCCGACCTGGCCGTCCATCATCCCGGACGGGCCGACCACGTGGACCCCGGCGGCGGCCTGGGCCACCGCCATGTCGGCGTACGCGGCGAGCGTGGCGTCGTTGTCGACCCCGCCGTCCGGGGTGAGCAGGCCGCAGTGCCCGTGCGAGGTGAACTCGTCCAGGCAGAGGTCGCTCATCACCACAGTCGCGTCACCGACCTCGGCGACCACGTCCCGGATCGCCACGTTCAGGATGCCCGCCGGGTCGACACCGCCGGAGCCGGTCTCGTCGCGCGTCGCCGGCACCCCGAACAGCATGATCCCGCCGACCCCGGCCTGGACCGCTTCGACGGCGGCCTTGCGCAGCGAGTCCCGGGAGTGCTGGAGCACTCCCGGGAGCGACGCGATCGCCCTCGGCTCGGTCAGCCCCTCCTTGACGAACATCGGCACGACCAGTTCGGCCGGGTCGACGCGGGTCTCGGAGACCAGCCGCCGCACGGCCGCGTTGCGACGCAGCCGGCGGGGCCGGATCTCGGGGTACGGCATGAGGGAGCCTCCTGTCAGCGGAACCTCAGGGCGGTCGGGCCCTGCACCTTGGAGCCCCGGCGCTGCTTCGCCGGCATGGCGGCGAGCTTCTCCCGCAGTTCGACGGCGTAGGCGGCGAGCGCCTCCACCAGGTCGGGCACCGAGGCGTGCGGCGGCTGCACGTCGACCCGCAGGCCGAACTCGGTGGCGGTCTCCGCCGTCTTGGGCCCGATCACTGCAACAACCGTGCGCGCATGCGGCTTCCCGGCGATACCGACGAGGTTCCGCACCGTGGACGACGAGGTGAACAGCACGGCGTCGAACCCACCCGACTTGATCGCGTCGCGGATCTCGGCCGGCGGCGGGGCCGCCCGCACCGTCCGGTACGCGGTCACGTCGTCGACCTCCCAGCCCCGCTCGGTGAGCCCGGCGGCAAGCGTCTCGGTCGCGATGTCGGCGCGCGGCAGCAGCACCCGGCCGACCGGGTCGAGGACCTCGTCGTGCGGCGAGAACTCGGCCAGCAGGCCCTCGGAGGACTGCTCCCCGGAGGGGATCAGCTCCGGCTGGATGCCGAACGCGCGGACCGCCTCGGCGGTGGCGTCACCGATACAGGCGATCTTGACGCCGCCGAAGTGACGGGCGTCGAGGCCGTGCTCGGCGAACTTCTCCCACACCGCCCGGACCGCGTTGACCGAGGTGAAGATCACCCAGGCGTACCGACCGTCGACCAGGCCCTTGACCGCCCGCTCCATCTGCGCCGGGGTACGCGGCGGCTCGACCGCGATGGTCGGCACCTCGCACGGGATCGCCCCGTACGCGCGCAGCCGGGCGCTCATCACGCCGGCCTGCTCCTTGGTGCGGGGCACCAGCACCTTCCAGCCGTACAGCGGGCGGTTCTCCCACCAGCTCAGCTTGTCGCGGTCGGTGACGGCCGCGCCGACGGTGAGCACCACCCGGCCGGTGAAGCCGAGCGCCGCCGCGACGAAGGAGTCGACAGTCGACGTGGTGGTGTACTGCGTCTCGCCGGTGCCGTCGCCGGTCACCCCCACCGCTGTGGTGCCGTCGACGCCGGCGGCCAGCAGCCCGTCCCGGACGGCGGCGAGGTCACCGGCGTCCACAGCGAGCGCCAGCGAACCCCGCCCGACGGCGGTGGCGAGCGCCTCGAAGTCCAGCGCGGTGACGTCCTCGACGTCGGCGGCGGTGCGTACGCCCGGCAGCGGGACCCCCGCGTACGTGGCGACGCCCTCGGCCTGGCCGACGCCCGGCACCACCTCGAAGTGCGCTGCGGTACGCGCGACCGCCTGCACCTCCTTGACCACCGAGTCGTGGCCGAACGGGTCACCGGCGACCAGGTGCACGGCGTTCTGCCCGGACCGGGCCGCGGAGATCAGCACCTTCGCCACGTCCCCCGGCACGCCCTCGGCGGGGCTGAACTCGGCGTCGGGCCGGGCCTGGGCGCGTACGTGCGCCAGGAGCGACTCGGGTACGCCCCGGTCGTAGACCACCTGGTCGGCCTCGACCAGGGCGTCCAGCGCCCGGCGGGTCAGCAGGCCGGGGTCGCCGGGACCGGCCCCGACGAAAGCGATCTGGCCTACGGGCTTACGGGTGCGGGTCATTCTGTGCTCCCAAGTTGCTGGGTCCCCGGGCCGGCCTGTGCGTCCTGGCCGAGGATCGAGTCGGCGCCGAGTTCGAGGAGTTCGGCGGCGAGTGCCTTGCCGATCTCCGCCGCGTCGGCGGGCGTTCCGGTGCGGGACAGCCGGAGGTCACGCGAACCGTCCGGGCTGATCACCGCACCGCGCAGGTAGATCTCCTGAATCACGTCGCCCTCGTCGGTGGGCTCGCCTTCGGCGAGGACGGCGTACGCGGCCACGGGTGCGCTGCATCCTGCCTCCAGGGTGGCCAGCAGCGCCCGTTCCGCGGTGATCGCGGCGCGGGACGGCTCGTGGTCGAGCAGCGCGAGCATCTCGATCACGTCCTGGTCGTCGGCCCGGCACTCGACGGCCAGCGCGCCCTGAGCGGGCGCGGGCAGCATGAGCATCGGGTCGAGCGTCTCGGTGATGACGTCGGCGCGGCCGATCCGGTTGAGCCCGGCCCGGGCCAGCACGACGGCGTCGAGGTCGGCGTCCGGGCCGAGCACCCGGCTGAGCCGGGTGTCGATGTTGCCCCGGATCGGGGTGACCTCCAACTGCATGCCCAGCGCGTGCAGCTGGGCGATCCGGCGCAGCGCGCCGGTGCCGACGCGGGCGCCGGGCGGCAGCTCGGCGAGCGTACGGCCGTCGGTGGCCACCAGCGCGTCGCGCGGGTCCTGCCGGGGCGGCACGGCCGCGACGTGCAGGCCGGGCGCCGCCGCGGTGGGCAGGTCCTTGTACGAGTGGACGGCGAAGTCGATCTCACCGGCGGTCAGCGCGTCGCGCAGCGCGGACACGAACACGCCGACGCCGAGTCGCTGCACCGGGGCGGTCGACTTGTCCCCGGCGGTCACCACCTCGACCAGCTCGACCGGGCGGCCGGTGGCCGCGGTGAGGGCTTCGGCCACGTGGCCGGACTGGGCCATCGCCAGGGCGCTGCCCCGGGTGCCGAGGCGCAGTGGGGCGGTCATCGCGCACCTCCGGTGGGCGGGATGTCGGCGGCGTCGAACGACGGCCGCCCGTCGAGATCGGTGGCGACCACGTCGGGAACGGTGTCGACCGGGGACGTCTGCGGAACGTCCAGGTCGAACAGCTCGCGCAGCAGCGCCGCGTACTGGTCGCCGCCGGGCTCGGCGGCGAGCTGGCGGACCCGTACGGTCGGCTGGTGCAGCAGCCGCTGGACGACCCGGTGCACGGTCCGGGCCACCTCGGCGCGCTGGTCGTCGCTGAGGTCGGGGCGGCGCTGACCGAGCCGGCGCAGCTCGGTGGCGACCACGTCGTCGGCCCGGCCGCGCAGGGCGGCCACCGTCGGCGCCACGTCGGCGCCGCGCAGCCAGCTCAGGAACGACTCGACCTCACCGGCGACGATCCGGGCCACCTCGGCGGCGTCGGCGGCGGCCGGCCCGTCGGCGAGCACGGCGGCCATCCGGTCGATGTCGACGACCTCGACGCCGGGCAGCTCGGCGACGCCGGGCTCGACGTCGCGCGGTACGGCCAGGTCGAGCAGGACCAGCGGGCCGCGGTCGGCGTCCCGGCGGGCCAGTGCCCGGGTCACCACGTCGCGGGTGAGCACCGGCTCGGTGGCGGCGGTGGCGGCGACCACGACGTCGACGTCGGCGAGCGCGGTGATCAGCTCGGCCATCGGCACGGCGGACGCGCCGTACGACTCGGCGAGCCGGACGGCACGGGCGGCGCCCCGGTTGGTCACGGTGAGCGGGCCGGCGCCCAGCCGGGACAGCGTGGCCACGCCCAGCGAGCCCATCGCGCCCGCGCCGACGATCATCGCGGGCCGCCCGGCCAGCTCGCCGTCGAGCATCTCGGCGGCGAGGTCGAGCGCGGCGGTGACGACGCTCTGCCCGGCCCGGTCGATGTTGGTCTCGGCGTGCGCGCGCTTGCCGACCCGCAGCGCCTGCTGCATCAGCTCGTGCAGCAGGCGGCCGGCCGAGTCGGCGCCACCGGCGGAGTGGTAGGCGTCGCGGAGCTGGCCGAGGATCTGCGCCTCGCCGACCACCATCGAGTCGAGCCCGGCGGCCACCCGGAAGACGTGGTCCACGGCGGCGGCGTCGTAGTGCACGTAGAGGTGCGGGGCGAGCGCCGCCGGCTGGCAGCCGGCCTGATCGGCCAGGACCGCGCAGATGTCGCCGAGTCCGCCGTGGAACCCGGAGACGGCGGCGTAGACCTCCACCCGGTTGCAGGTGGAGACCAGGACGGCCTCGGCGACGTACGGCTGGGCGATCAGGCGGTCCAGCGTCCGGGTGAGGTCGGCGGGCGGGACGGCGAGCTGTTCCAGGGTGGCGACCGGGGCGGTGCGGTAGGACGCGCCGACGACGAGCAGTTTCACGTGCCGATCGCCTCCTGGGTGTCGGTGGCCGCGAGTCCGCCGGGCAGGGCGGTGAGGGCGGTCCCGCCGGTGGCGGGGAGCGCGGTCAGCGACGCCTTGCGGTGCTCGTGGAAGGACAGGATCTGCAGCTCGATGGCGAGGTCGACCTTGCGCACGTCGACCCCGTCCGGGACCGAGAGTACGCAGGGCGCGAAGTTGAGGATGCTCGTCACGCCGACGGCGACCAGCTGATCGGCGACCGCCTGGGCGGCCGGGGCGGGCGTGGCGATGACGCCGATCGAGATCGATTCCTCGGCGACCACCTGGGGCAGGTCGTCGATGTGCTGGACGACGAGTCCGTTGATCCGCTCGCCGACCCGGGACCGGTCGGCGTCGAGGAGCGCGGCGATACGGAAGCCGCGGTTGGCGAAGCCGTCGTAGCCGGCCAGCGCGTGACCGAGGTTACCGACGCCGACGAGCGCGACGGCCCGGCACTGGGTGAGGCCGAGCACCGAGGAGATCTGGTCGACCAGGAGCGCCACGTCGTAGCCGACGCCCCGGGTGCCGTACGAGCCGAGGTGGGACAGGTCCTTGCGGAGCTTCGCGGAGTTGACGCCTGCCGCGTTGGCGAGCCCTTCGCTGGACACCGTCTCGTGCCCGGAGTCGGCGAGCGTGTGCAGCGCACGCAGGTATTCCGGGAGCCGGGACACGGTCGCCTCGGGCAGGTCCGGAAGCGCCGGTACGGCACCGGTGCGGCCGGGCGCGCCTGGTTGACGGTGCTGACTCATGAGACTCCGTGCGGTGCGATCCTCGACCAGCGACGGGGGCCGGTCGTTTCGGGACTCCCGCTGGCGACCGAGATTGCCGGCTGTGCTAGCAGGGCGCGTCGGAACTACAGAGTAGGCGCTTGTGAAGAGGTGCACAAATCGCGATCTTGAAAGCTCGCGACGCGCCTTCACCTGCCCCTCCATTCCCGCAAGATCGATCGACCGCCTCCCTTGGCGGCGCGTGGCGATTATTGCTCAATCCCGACTTCCCTGACCAATCGCGCGCGGCTCGTAGCGCTCCGTCACCGGCGTGGCGAGGCGAGTCTCACGTTTTGCAGTAGGGAGAACCCCACCCCCAAGAGGCCAGCGTGCGGGATGGGTCGGCGGGGCACGCGCCCATAGCCTCGAACCATGACCGCCGCACCACTGGCCACCGCGCCCACTCCGCTGTCCCCCGTCCACGGGCTGCTGCGCCGCCTCGCCCGCGACACCACCTACGCACTCGTGGGCTTCCCGCTGGCGATCGTCGGCTTCGTGCTCGCGGTGGTGGGGATCTCACTCAGCGCCGGGCTGCTGGTGACCACGCTCGGCCTGCCGATCCTCGCCGGCTTCCTCTACGCCGCCCGTGGGCTGGCCGACATCGAGCGGCTCCGGCTCGCCGCGGTGCTGGACCGGCCCCGGGTACGCCCGGTCTACCGCCGGCCGGAGCCGGGCGCCGGGTTCTGGCGGCGGGTGTTCACCCCGATCCGGGACGCGCAGTCGTGGCTCGACCTGCTGCACGCGTTCGTCCGGCTGCTGGTGGCCCTGCCCACGTTCGTGCTGCTGGTGGTCTGGTGGGTGCTGGCCCTGGGCGGCACGCTCTACGTCGTCTACGACTGGGCCATCCCGCGCGGCGTCGACAACCAGGACCTGAGCCAGCTCCTCGGAATGGGTGACGGCGCCGGCGCGCGGATCGCCCTGAACACCGCGATCGGGCTGTTCGCCCTGTTCACGCTCCCGCTGGTGGCGCGCGGCTGCGCCCGCCTGCAGGCCGGGCTGGCGTACTCGCTGCTCACCGGCGTGGCCGAGATGCGGCAGCGGATCATCACGCTGGAGGAGCAGAAGCGCGCCGCCGCCTCGGCCGAGGCGGTCGCGCTGCGCCGGCTGGAGCGCGACATCCACGACGGCCCGCAGCAGCGGCTGGTCCGGCTCGCCATGGACCTCGGCCGGGCCCGCCACCAGCTCGCCGACAACCCGGACGCGGCCCGGCAGACGCTCGACGAGGCAGTGGCCCAGACCCGGGAGACGCTGGACGAGCTGCGCGCGCTGTCCCGGGGCATCGCGCCGCCGATCCTGGTCGACCGGGGCCTGCCCAGCGCGCTCGCCGCGCTGGCCGCCCGGGCGCTGGTGCCGACCGAACTGGTGGTGGACGACGACCTGGGCACCGCCGCCGGCCGGCTCGACCCGGGGCTGGAGAGCACCGCGTACTTCGTGGTGGCCGAGGCGCTGACGAACGTGTCGAAGCACAGCCGGGCGAACGCCTGCCGGGTGGAGGTCACCCGGAAGGTGGGCCGGCTGGAGATCACCGTCACCGACGACGGCGTCGGCGGCGCGCACCTGGCCAAGGGCCACGGGCTCAACGGCATCGCCGACCGGGTCCGGGCGGCCGGCGGCACGCTGGAGGTGACCAGCCCGGCCGGCGGCCCGACCCGGGTCCACGCCGAACTACCGAGGTGACCCGGACCACCGGGTCGGGGCGTGATAGACACCGGACCCATGCGGGTGGTGATCGCGGACGACGCCGTACTGCTCCGGGAGGGGCTGATCCGGCTGCTGACCGAGTACGGGCACGAGGTGGTGGCGGCCGTCGGTGACGGTGACGCGCTGATCGAGGCGGTGGTGGCGCACCGGCCCGACGTCTCGGTGGTGGACGTGCGGATGCCGCCCTCACACACCGACGAGGGACTGCGCGCCTCGGTGGAGGCCCGCCGCCGGGTGCCGGGTACGCCGATCCTGGTGCTGTCCCAGTACGTCGAGGTGTCGTACGCCGACGACCTGCTGGACACCGCGGGCGGGGCCGGCGGCGGCATCGGCTACCTGCTCAAGGACCGGGTCGCCGCGATCGACGAGTTCCTGGACGGCCTGGCCCGGGTGGCCGCCGGCGGCACCGTGCTCGACCCGGAGGTGATCAGCCAGTTGCTGGTCCGTCGGCGGCGCGACGACCCGCTGGCGTCGCTGACCCCGCGCGAGCGCGAGGTGCTGGCGCTGATGGCCGAGGGCCGCTCGAACACCGCCATCGCCCGGGCGCTGGTGGTCAGCGACGGCGCGGTCGAGAAGCACGTCCGCAACATCTTCACCAAGCTCGACCTGCCGCCGGACGCGACCACGCACCACCGCCGTGTCCTGGCCGTCCTGGCCCACCTGCGCGCCTGACCGGGCCGGGTCAGGCGAGCGTGCGGGCCAGCGTCACCGCCTCGGTGAGCGTGTCGGCGGCCGGGTGGCCGCTGCCGCGCAGCCGGTCCGGGTCGGACAGGCCACCGGTGTAGAGGACGCAGCGGGCGCCGACCGAGGCGGCCGCGTCGGCGTCGTCGAGCGAGTCGCCGATCAGCACCACCTCGTGGCCGCCCAGCCCCAGCTCGGCCAGGTGCTTCTCCAGCCACTCGGCCTTGTGCCCGCCGCCGACTGTGGCACGCAGCCCGTCCACCCGGCGGAAGTGCGGCGTCAGCCCGTACGTGTGCACCGTCGGCACCAGCTCGTCGTGGAACCACATGGACAGCAGCGACTGGCTGCCCTCCCAGGACTCGATCGCGGTGGTGGCGTCGGCGGCCAGGGCGCAGGTGGTCAGCCCGGCCCGGTAGGCGTCGTGGAAGACCCGGTCCAGCGTGCCGAACGCCTCGGCGTCCACGGCCCGGCCGAGCATCTCGGCGTAGTAGTCGGCGATCGGCCGCCGGAACCGGACCCGGTGCTCGGCCGCGGTGACCGCCGGCCCGCCGGCGCTGGCGAAGGCCACGTTCGTGGCCTGGACCACCAGGTCGAGGTCGTCGAGGAGCGTTCCGTTCCAGTCCCACACGAGGTGGCGTCGCATACCCGTCACCCGAGCACTCTAAGGCTAGAGCTGCGGCGTGGTCAGGTCGCGCAGCAGCCGGTCCTCCTCGACCCGCCAGTACCCGTGTTCCTTGCCGTCGAGCAGCACCACCGGCAGCCGGTCGCCGTAGTCGCGCTCCATCTCCAGGTCGCCGGTGACGTCCCGCTCCACCCACCGGTCGCCGGTGACCGCGACCACCCGGTCGAGCGCGGCCTTCGCGTCGTCGCACAGGTGGCAGCCGGGCCGGGTGATCAGGATGAGCCTCGGGTCACTGGACATCGGATACCTCCGTGCGGATCTCGGTCGGCGACGCCGGCGACGGCACCACGGGTGCCGGGCGCAGCTCGGTCTTGCGCACCTTCCCGATCGCCGAGTACGGCAGGCTGTCGACGAACTCGACGGCGGTCGGGCACTTGAACCGGGCCAGGTTACGCGCGCAGTGGGCGAGCAGTTCGTCAGCCGTCACCGGCGAACCGGCCGCCCGGACCACGTACGCCCGCACAGTCTCGCCGGTCCGCGGGTGCGGCACGCCGAGGACCGCCGACTCGGCCACCCCGGGGTGCGCCTGGAGCACCAGCTCCACCTCGTGCGGGTAGACGTTGAAGCCGTTTACCAGGATCAGCTCGCCGAGCCGGTCGACCAGGAACAGGTCGCCGTCGCCGTCGGCGTACGCGACGTCGCCGGTGGCCCACCAGCCGTCCGGGTCCGGCCCGCCCCGCCCGTCCGGCCAGTAACCGGCGAACAGGTTCTCCCCGCGTACCACGATCTGCCCGGGGTCGGTGCCGGCCAGCTCGTCGGAGAGGTCCATCTCGTCCTCGTCGGGGGCGTCGGCGGGCGCGCCGTCGCGCCACAGCTCGACGCCGTCGGCGCCGGTCAGGCGCAGCTCGACGCCGGGCAGCGGACGGCCGATCGAGCCGGGTTTCGGCTCGCCGCCGACGAGCGTCGACGTGAGCACCGGCGCGGTCTCGGTGAGCCCGTAGCCGACGTGCACCGGGTGCCCGGTCAACTCGGTGAAGCGCGCCCCGACGGCCGGCGGCAGCGGCGCCGCGCCGCACACCGCGACGCGCACCGAGGCGAGCGCCGCGGCCGGGTCACGCTCCGCCTCGGCCCAGGTCAGGAACATCGACGGTACGCCGACGAGCACCGTGACCCGGTGCCGGGCGATCTCGTCCAGCGCCCCGGACGGGCCGGGCTCGTCGACGAGCACACCCGTCGCGCCGTGCCGCACCACGGCGCCGAGCACCGTGTTCAGCCCGTACGCGTGGAACAGCGGAAGCGCGAGCAGCACGACGTCGTCGGGGCCGACCACCGGCGGCTCGATCCGGTCGGTCTGGTCGTGGTTGGCGGCGAGCGCGCGGTGCGACAGCATCGCGCCCTTGGGCCGTCCCTCGGTGCCGGAGGTGTAGAGCAGGACGGCGAGGTCGTCGCCGGCGCGGGCCGGGAACCCGTCCGGCCCGGTGTCGCCGCGTACCGGCGGCGCGGTGTGCACGGCGCGCAGCCCGGGCAGCTCGGCGCGGTCCACCCGGGCGGTCACCTCGGGGGCGCCGACCAGCACCGTCGCGCCGGAGTCGGTGAGCACGTGCCGCAGCTCGCGGGCGGTGAGCGCGGGGTTGACCGGTACGGCGACCAGGCCGGCCCGGAGCGCGGCGAGGTAGGTGACCACGAAGTCCGGGGTGTTGCCGAACGCGACAGCCACCCGGGGCGGATGTCCCGGTCCGGCGGCCGGCGGCGCGTCGGCGAGCAGCGCGCGGGCGGTGGCGGTGACCGCGTCGTCCAGCTCGGACCAGGTGAGCGTCCGCTCGCGCCAGCGCAGCGCGGCCCGGTCGCCCCGTTCGGTGGCGGCCCGGCGGAGCCGGTCGGCGAGGTTCGGCGCGGAGCTTTCGGCGACGTCCTGCACGGTGGCTGAGTCTGGCACAGCGGCGTCCGCCGGACCATGCCCGGACACGGCACCGGGTCCGCCACACGGGACTGGGAATGCAGTACGGTGGGATTCCCGAGCGCGGGATAACGATCTCCAGCGGCACGAGCCGAGCGATCCGGGGCGGCCCGTGCGAGCCGCCCTCGCGACACGCCGAGCGGAAAGAAAATCTGCTCCGACCAGGACTTTCCACTGCGGACCACGATCCGGCGCGAAAGTCAACCACACGCGACGGACAACGGGTCCGCCATTCGTGCGATCCGGCGGGAAATACTTCCGCTCTGTGTAACGGACTTGCCACGCGTGGGTGACGTTGGCCCTATCATCACTCGGGTCGGCTCACCCCATTTGCCGTGAGTCGACACCCCTCAGCCCGAGGAGGCCCCCGTGCCCGTCAGCGCATTGGACCAGCACCTCAAGGGGATCTGCCGCCCGTCGGCACGTCCCGACCCGGCCGTGCCCGGCCGGGTTCCACCCGGTCCCCCGGCACCACAGTGGCGCCCGGTGCGGTCGCTGCCCACTCGGACCGGGGAGGCGCGGTGACCACCTTCGGTTACGCCGAACGGCCGGCCGGCGTCACCGGCCCGACCCAGCGCAACCCGCTCAACGAGCGCGCGGACCCGCCTCCACGCAGCGCCGAGAGCCAGCTCGCGGTACGCGGCGAGGGGCGGCGCGTACGCAGCCGCGCGCACCACACGAACGAGGCGCCGGCGCGTCCCGCGACGCCCGGCGGCAACGCGAAACCCGCGGCCGGCCGCCTCGGCAGCCCGGCCCGCCCGACCATGCCGGCCCAGGCCCGGCGCGGTGACGCGGCCACCGGCGCGGAGCCGTCGGCCGCGGAGACCGCGATCCTGCCGGCGGTGACCACAGGCGACACCGCCGTCCTGCCCGCCGTGCCGGCCGCCACGCCCGCCACCGGATTCCCCAGCCGCCCCGACCCGTCCGACCCGGCCACCGAGGTGTGGACGCTCGTCGAACGCGCGCAGGCCGGCGAGTCCGAGGCGTTCGGCCTGATCTACGACAGGTACGTCGACACCGTCTTCCGGTTCGTCTACTTCCGGGTCGGCAACCGCCAGCTCGCCGAGGACCTCACCTCCGACACGTTCCTGCGCGCGCTCAAGCGGATCGGCAGCTTCACCTGGCAGGGGCGCGACCTCGGCGCCTGGCTGGTCACCATCGCCCGCAACCTGGTCGCCGACCACTTCAAGTCGGGGCGCTACCGGCTGGAGGTGACCACCGGCGACGTCCTCGACGCCGACCGGGAGGACCGCGGTCCGGAGGGCAGCCCGGAGGCGGCGGTGGTGGAGCACATCACCAACGTCGCCCTGCTCACCGCCGTCAAGCAGCTCAACCCGGAGCAGCAGGAGTGCATCGTGCTGCGGTTCCTCCAGGGCTTCTCGGTGGCCGAGACGGCCCGTGCCATGGGCAAGAACGAGGGCGCCATCAAGGCCCTCCAGTACCGCGCGGTACGGGCACTGGCCCGCCTGCTGCCCGACGGCTTCCACTCCTGACCGGCAGCCACCGTCCCGTTTCCTCACCGGCGCCACCGCCGGGCGCTGTCGCGTGCCCGACGCCCCACGCAGGCCGATCACTCTTGGTGATTTCGCCGCCGTCCCAGCCGTAACCGGCGACCGGCGCGGTCCGTTTCTCCGGGTGCGACCAGTGGTTGTCCCGGCGTCCCCCGGGCCACCCGGTCCGGCGGGTCGGGTCGGCCGTTCCGGTCGACTCGGTGCCACACGCTGCCACCGGTCGCTGGTGACGACGACGGCCGCCCGGCCGTGACCAGCGAGAGGGGGTGCCGCGGTGGACAGCGACCTCTTCTCCCGTCGGCGAGCCGAGCGCTTCGCGCAACTCCTCGACGAGGCCAACGGCGGACGCCGGCACCACGTCCGGTCCAAGGCGGACGGTGAACTCACCGCGCTCGTCGAGGTGAGCCGCCGGCTCAGCGCCGAACGGCCCGACGTCGAGGTGGACGCCGAGTTCCGCACCGGACTGCGGGCGATGCTCGTGGCCACCGCCGAACGTGAGGGCGTCGGCACTCCGGCCAAGACCACCACCGGGGTACGCGGAACGCTGCTGCCCGCGATCACCGGACGTCGGGCGCGGGCCCGGGGCGCGATCCTGGTCGGCGTGGCCGCCGGCGCGGTCGCCCTCTCCGGCATCTCCGCCGCCAGCGAGAACGCGCTGCCCGGTGACGCCCTGTACGGCATGAAGCGCTCCACCGAGCGCGCCCAGCTCGCGCTCGCCAGCTCGGACATCAGCCGTGGGCAGCTCTTCCTCGACTTCGCCCGCACCCGGCTGGACGAGGCCGCCTCGGTGCGCGGCGACCGGCTCGGTTTCAGCGCCGTCCTGGACGACATGGACGCGGACACCCGGCAGGGCGTACGCCTGCTGACCACGGTCGCGGCGCAGCGTTCCGACCCGGTGGCGCTGGACGCGGTGGACACGTTCCTGGCCGGCCAGCGCCGGGTGGTCAGCGGCCTGCTGGACCGGCCCGACCACGCCGAGCGGGACCGCACCCGCCGCTCGCTGGCGCTGCTCGACGCGGCCGGCAAGCGCGCCGACGCGCTGCGCGAGGCGATCGCCTGCGGACTGCCCGCGCCACAGGCCAGCGACGCGCTCGGGCCCGCCCCGGCGGCCTGCCCGGCCGACCGCTGAGCGCGTACGCCGACCGCGCCACACTTCTCCCGGCGGACACCCACCCGTCACACCGTGCCGGATACGCTCGACGCGGAGGGCGTACGCGGTCGTCGAGGCAGGGAGGTCACCGTGGCCGGAACCCGGAAGGTGACCGTCAGCACCGACGCGCACGGGCACACCACCGGCTGGTCGGAGGCCCCGTCGGCGCCCGCGACCACGATCCCGCCGGACCCCACCGCCGCCGCCTTCTTCGACGTGGACAACACGATGATGCAGGGCGCCTCGATCTACTGGTTCGCCCGCGGGCTGGCCGCCCGGAAGTACTTCACCACCGGTGACCTGGCCCGTTTCGCCTGGCAGCAGGCCCGGTTCCGGCTGCTCGCCACCGAGCACGCGGGCGACATGTCCCAGGCCAAGGAGGCAGCGCTCGCGTTCGTGCAGGGCTGGCGGGTGGACGACATCGAGCGTCTCGCCGACGAGATCTTCGACGAGCTGATGGCCCCGCGCATCTGGGCCGGCACCCGCCGCCTGGCTCAGCGTCACCTCGACGCGGGCGAGCGGGTCTGGCTGGTCAGCGCCGCCCCGGTGGAGATCGGCCGGGTGATCGCCGCCCGGCTCGGCCTGACCGGCGCGATCGGCACGGTGGCCGAGGTGGTCGACGGCGCGTACACCGGGCGGCTGGTCGGTGACCTGATGCACGGGCCGGCGAAGGCCGAGGCGGTGACCCAGCTCGCCGCCGTGGAAGGGCTGGACCTGGCCCGCTGCGCGGCCTACAGCGACTCGGCGAACGACCTGCCGATGCTCTCCGCCGTCGGCCGTGCGGTCGCGGTGAATCCCGATCCGGCGCTGCTGCGGCAGGCCCGCGAGCGGGGCTGGGACGTGCGCGACTTCCGCACCGGGCGGCGGGCCGTACGCATCGCCGTGCCCTCCACCGCCGCCGCCGGGCTGCTGGCCGGCGCGGTCACGGCCGGCCTGGCGCTGCACCGGCGCCGCCACCGCGAGGCCTGAGCCGGCGCGCGTTCGCTCAGGGCCCGAACGGGTCGGGGCGGCGTTCGAGCAGCTTGTGCAGCGTCTGCTGGATCGTCTCGCGCACCTGGTCGGCGAGGTTGAACACCACGAGCGGGTCGTCGGCGGAGTCACGCAGGTGCGCGGTCGGGATCGGCGGGCAGAACTCGATCAGCCATTTGCTCGGCAGCGGCACCATGCCCAGCGGCCCGAGCCAGGGGAACGTCGGCGTGACCGGGAAGTACGGCAGTTTGAGCAGCCGCGCGAGGGGCTTGATGTCGGCGAGCATCGGGTAGATCTCCTCGCCGCCGACGATCGCGACCGGCACGATCGGCGTGCCGGTGCGCAGCGCGGCGGAGACGAATCCGCCCCGGCCGAAGCGCTGGAGCTTGTAGCGGTCGGAGTAGAGCTTGCCGACCCCCTTGAAGCCCTCCGGGAACACGCCCACCAGTTCGCCGTTGCCGAGCAGCCGCTCCGCGTCCGGGTTGCAGGCGACGGTGCCGCCGGTCTTGCGGGCTATCTCGGAGACGACGGGCATCCGGAAGACCAGGTCGGCGCCGAGCAGCCGCAGGTAGCGGCGCGCCGGGTGCCGGTCGTGCAGCGCGGTGGAGAGGATCAGCGCGTCGAGCGCCACGGTGCCGGAGTGGTTGCCCACGACCAGGCCCGCGCCCTCGGCCGGTACGTGCTCGATGCCGCTGACCTCGGTGCGGAACCAGTCCCGGTAGAGCAGCCGGACCAGCGGGTGGACGACCGCGTCGGTCAGGTCGGGGTCGAAGCCGAACTCGTCGACCTCGTAGTCACCGGCGAGCCGCCGCCGCAGGAACGCCAGGCCCTGGGCCACCTTGCGGTCCCAGTGGTCGCCCGGCCGGTCGGCCACCGCCGGTCCGGGCGGCGTGTCACCGGCCGGCGCGTCGCCGGCCACGGCCTTCTTCGCCACGGCCTTCTTCGCGACCGTCTTCTTGGCCACGGTCTTCTTGGCCACCGTCTTCTCGGCCGTCGGGCGGTGCGCGGCCGGACCCGGGGCGGCCGACCCGGCCGGGGTGCCGGGCTCGTCGGCGGAGGTGTCCGGCTCGACCGGCGCGGCCGGGCGGGCGGACGGCGCGGTCACCCGGCGGTGTCCGTTGCGCCGTGCCGGCTCCGCGCCCGGCCCGGGCACGTCCAGCGGTACGTCGTAGCGCGCGTCGCGCCGCTCCTCCGGGCTGGTCACGAACGCTCCCGTACGGTCGAGCGGACCTGCCGGATACTCTCCAGCACCAACCGCTCGGCCGCGGCCAACTGGTCCCGGGTCACCACGACGCCGCCGTGGTGGGCGCGGATGAAGTCCTCGAACGCGGCGGCGGTCGAGCGGGGCGTGAAGCCGAACTCCCGCTCCAGCCGGCTGGTGTCCACCACCCGGCCGTGCACGAACAGGTCCACCTGGTCCAGGCCGTACCGGCCGAAGCCCAGGCTACGGGCGATCGCGGCGACCCCGGCCAGGCCCGGTTCCAGCACCGGCACCGCCACCCGGCCGGCCCGGCGGATCGCCTGCGACAGCGACAGCACGCCCGGCCCGGCGACGTTGTACGTGCCCGGGTGGTCCTCGGCGACCGACCGGTGCAGCACCTCCAGCGCGTCGTCGAAGTGCACGAACTGCAGGCGCGGGTCACGGCCGAAGACGGTGGGCACCACCGGCTGGGAGAAGTAGCGGGTGAGCGTGGTGTCGGCGGCGTACCCGATGAACGGCGCGAAGCGCAGCACGGTCGCGGTGACGTCGGGCCGGCGGCGGCGGAACCCGCGGACGTACCCCTCGATGTCGAGTATGTCGCGGCCGAAACCGCCGCGCGGCACCTCGCGCGGCTCGGTCTCCTCGGTGAAGACGGCCGGATCGCGGAACGACACCCCGTACGCGGCGGTGGACGATCGGACCACGAGCTTGCGCAGCCGGGGCGCGCGCTGCGCGGCGGCGAGCATCTGCATCGTGCCGATGACGTTCTGTTCCTTCATCGCCGACCGGCCGCCCTGCTGCGGGTCGGGGGACGTGACGAGCGCGAGGTGCACCACGGCGTCGACGTCGAGGTCGGCCAGGAGACCGCCGAGCGAGTCGAGGTCGAGACGGACCCGCTCCACGTCGGTGAGCAGGTCGGCCAGCTCGGGGTTGGGCGGCGCCGGATCGACCCCGATGACCCGCTCGATCCGCGGGTCGGCGGCGAGCCGCGCGGCGACGTGCGCGCCGAGCCAGCGACCGACCCCGGTCACGACGACGACCCCCGGGGCACCGGAGGTGTCACCGGGGGTCATGTCGTGCGCCTTGCGCGGCAGGCGGGATCGAGCCGGGACGTCCACGGCCTGATCACCTGAGCCTCCGAGGGTCGACAGTTGGCAAGTGGTGCCGGGTGCCGGGCCAGTGCCCGGCCCCGGTCACTTGCCGAGACGGCGACGCTGGACGCGGGTCTTGCGCAGCAGCTTGCGGTGCTTCTTCTTAGCCATGCGCTTGCGGCGCTTCTTGACCACCGAGCCCATACGACAGCCTTTCGATGCAACGTTCGGGGCGGACCGGAAGACGCCACCGCCGGTGGCGTCTTGACCGCTTGCGGACAACGGACCGGACCAGCGTGGTGGGCAGGGCACACCAGAGGGCGATCACGGTCGTGGTCCAGCCTAACCGGAGTGCGTCAGCAGGACCAACGCGCCCCCGTCGATGCCCCTTTTCGTCGCACTCGGCGGACCGGCCCGCCGAGTGCTCAGGCGGACTCCTGGAAGGCGCCCCGGAGGTATTCGTGCACGGCGTGCTCGGGCACCCGGAACGAGCGGCCGACCCGCACCGCGGTCAGCTCACCGCTGTGCACGAGACGATAGACAGTCATCTTGGAGACCCGCATGACCGTCGCCACCTCGGCGACGGTCAGGAACCTGACATCCGACAGCCGTGCGTCGGACTGCGACCCGGCCATGGCTCACCGACCCATTCCCGTGCCCGGCGCGTGTCACCGGGCAGGTGCTCCCGCCTCGACGAGCGACGCGCGTGTAACCAGTACGGTAGCGGGACGGCTGTGACCTGCGCGATCCCTTCCACCCTTTGATCATGGCGGGACAGCCGTTCACCCGATGTCCACCAGGGGTTTTTCGCCCGGACGGGTGTCTCGTCCGTAACGCCTACTCGGCGCGCAGCGCCACCACCGGGTCGAGCCGGCTGGCCCGCTGCGCCGGCACCACGCCGAAGACGATGCCGACCGCCGCGGAGACGCCGAACGCCAGCGCCAGCGACCACCAGGTGATCGCCGCCGGGATCGGGGAGAACGCGTCCACGAGCAGCGCGGTGCCCACGCCCAGCGCCATCCCGGTCAGGCCGCCCACCGAGGTGAGCAGCACCGCCTCCAGCAGGAACTGCACGCCGATGTCCCGGGGACGCGCGCCGACCGCCTTGCGCAGGCCGATCTCGCGGGTCCGTTCGCGTACCGAGACCAGCATGATGTTGGACACGCCGACGCCGCCCACCAGCAGCGAGATGCCCGCGATGGCGGCCAGCACACCGGTGAGCACGCCCAGGATGTCGCCGAGCACGCCGAGGATCTGCCGCTGGGTGACGGCGCTGAACTCGGTGTCCGGGTGCCGGCGGGACAGCTCCGCGACGATCCGCTCGCCGAGTTCGTCGATCCGCTCCCGGTCCGGCGCCTTCACCGCGATGCCGTCGATGCGCTGGGTGCCCCACAGCCGTTGCGCCGCCGTCACCGGTACGTGCACCTCGTCGTCCCGGTCCACGCCGAGGCTCTGCCCGAGCGGCGCGAAGACGCCGATCACCCGGAACCGCACCCCGGCCAGCGTGACCTGCTGACCGAGCGGGTCCCGGTCGGGGAACAGCGCCCGGGCCACCGAGTCGCCGAGCACCGCCACCCGGCGGCTGGTGTCGACGTCCGCCCCGGTCAGGTAGCGGCCCCGCGACAGCGACCTGGTGAACACCGACGGCGTTGTCTCCAGCACCCCCTGCACGGTGGTGAAGTCGGACCGGTTGCCGGCCCGGGCGGTCGCGCCGGAGGCCACTGTCACCGCGACCCGGCCGGGGTCGCCGACCACCCGGGAGACGGCGTCGGCGTCGCTGAGGTCCAGCGGCGAGACCACCGGCGCGTTGCCCACCTCGATCCGGCCCGGCACCACCAGCAGCAGGTTCGAGCCGAGCCCCTCGACCTGCTGCTCGACCTGCTGTTTGGTGCCGGTGCCGATGGCCACCAGGATCACCACCGAGGCCACCCCGATGATCACCCCGAGCATGGTCAGCACGCTGCGCAGCCGGTTGGCGCGAAGCGCGTCCCACGCCACCCGCCACGCCTCGGCCAGCCTCATCCCGCGTCCTCACCGGTCCACGTACGGCGCTGCTCGGCGCGAGGGCGCTCCCCGGGCCGCGGAAGGCGCCCGGTGGCACCGGCGGCGCCACCGGAGCCACCGGGCGGGTGCCCCGGGCCGCTTCCGGACACGGACCGGGGCTCCGCGCTGGGAGCGGGGTCCAGTGTCGCAGGTACGCCGGAGCTGTCCGACGGCGGTCGATCATGAGCGCTGTCCGAGCGGATCAGGCCGTCCCGCACCGCGATCCGCCGGCGCGCCCGGGCGGCCACCTCCTGGTCGTGGGTAACCATCACCAGCGCCACCCCGGACTCGGCGTTCAGCTGTTCCAGCAGCTCCAGCACCGCCTCGCCGGTGGCACTGTCCAGATTGCCGGTCGGCTCGTCGGCGAGCAGCACCGCCGGTTCGGTGACCAGCGCGCGGGCGATCGCCACCCGCTGCTGCTCGCCGCCGGAGAGCTGGTTGGGCCGGTGGTGCAGCCGGTGGCCGAGACCGACCCGGCCCAGCATCGCCGCCGCCCGCTCCCGCCGCTGCCGCGCCCCGACGCCCCGGTAGACAAGCGGCAGCGCCACGTTGTCCACCGCCGACGTACGAGCCAGCAGGTGGAACGCCTGGAACACGAAGCCGATCGTCTCGTTGCGCAGCGTCGCCAGCTCCGGGGCGGTGAGCGTGGTGACGTCCCGGCCGCCGATCACCAGCCGGCCGCCGCTGGGCCGGTCCAGCCCGCCGAGCAGGTGCATCAGCGTCGACTTGCCCGAGCCGGACGGGCCGATCACCGCCACGTACTCGCCCTGGTCGATGGTGAGCGACACCCCGCGCAGCGCGGACACCGAGACGCCGTCCAACTCGTACGTGCGCCAGACGTCGACCGCCTCGATCGCCGGTTCGGTCACGGGAGTTCCTGGCCGTCGCGGACCTGGTCGGCGCCACGTACCACCACCCGGTCGCCGGCCCGTACGCCGTCGACGATCTGCACCAGGTCCTGCCCCTGCACGCCCACCGTCACCGGCACCCGGTCGGCCCGGCCGTCCCGCAACACCCAGACCGCGTCCCGCCCGTCGGCGGAGAACACCGCCGACGCCGGCACCGCCACCGCGTCGGCGGCCTCCCGCACCCGCAGGCGTACCACCGCGTTCATGCCGGGGCGGGGCGCCGGAGCGGCCTCGGCCTCACCCATCCGTCCGGCACCGAGGTCGAGCCGGACCCGGTAGGTGACGCCACCCCGCGCCGAACTGGTCGGCAGCACGTCCACCGACCGCACAGTGGCGTCGTACGTCGCGCCGGTCACCGCGTCCAGCTCGACCGACGCGGGCACCCCCGCCCGCACCAGCAGCACGTCCGTCTCGTCCACCTCGGCGAGCAGGCCGAGCCGGCCGGTGTCCACCACAGTGAGCACCGGCGTGCCGGCGGTGACCCGGCCACCGGCCGGGATCGCGTCGTCCACGCCGGGCGGCGGTCCGCCCTGCCCGCCCGCGCCGAACGCCGACGGGTCGAGACCGGGCACAGCAGCGCCACCGGCCGCACCGAGCAGCCCGGCCAGATCGGCCGGCGCCGCCGCCCGGGTGCCGCCCGGCTGCACCACACCGGAGATCGGCGCGCGCAGCGTCAGCGCGTCCACAGTCGCCTTCGCCAGGTCGTACGCCTGCTGGGCCTGAAGTCGCTGCGCGGCCGACAGCGCGCCGACGGCGCTGTTCAGCCCGGCGACCCCGCGCTGCACCTGGGCGACCGCCCGGTCAGCGGCGCGGGCGGCCGACTCGTACTGCCGCTGCGCCGAGGAGACCTGGAGCAGCAGCGCGGCGCGTACCTGCGGGTCGCCGACCTTTCCCGCGGCGGCGCGGGCGGCGGCGAACGCCTCGTCGGCGGCCCGGTCGGTGCCCCGCCGGCTGCCGCCCAGGTCACCGGTGCCGGTGCCCCGGCCGACCCGCTTCGCCGCGCGCAGCGCCTCCCGGGCCTGCGCCAGGCGCTCCCGGGCGGACGGCGAGTCGATCACCGCGAGCACCTGCCCGCGGCTGACCCGCGCGCCGGGGGCGACCCGCAGGCTGGCGAGCGTGCCGTCGGCGGGCGCGGTGAGCGTGGCCGCGGCCCGTGCGGTCACTGTGGCCGGCGCGTCGATCACCTCGCTGACCGGGGCGCGGCCCACCTCGGCGACAGTCACCGCCGGGGCGTCGTCGCCGCAGGAGGCGGCGGTCGTGCCGGTCAGGGCGACGACGGCGAGCAGCGCGGTGACGAGACGGGGGCGGCGGGCCGCGGGCAGCCGCGGCGAGGGAGTGCGGGCCACCCGGCCCATGCTACGACCCCGTCGACCGGCGTCGACGTGTCAGCCGACGACGGCCCGCACGTACGCGACGCACTCGTCGTGCAGCATCGACCACGGGTCGCCGAGCACCTCGTCGGCGGCCTGCGCCGGTGACCGCCGCTCGTGCACCACGGCCCGGTAGAAGTCGAGCATCCGCTGCTCGCCGTAGCGGTCGACCAGGTGCCGCACGGCCAGATAGCCGACGCCGTAGGCGCCGCCGACCCGGCTGTCGCTCGCGTCCGCCTCCGGCGCCACCGCCTCCAGCCGCCCGGACCAGCCGCCGCGCAGCAGATCGCGCACCTCGGTCAGGCCCTCGTAGCGGTGGACCGGCTGGCCGTCCGCCCCGGCGTACTCGGCCAGCCCCTCCACCAGCCACCAGTCCGCGCGGTCGGCGTACCCCCGGTCGGGCAGCGAGGCGGCGTGGGTGAGTTCGTGCCGCAGCAGGTCGTCGACGCCGTCCGGGGTGAGGGCCTGGGCGTTGAGCACGACGTCGTGGCGTCCACCGCCGACGCCGACCGCGTACCCGGCGGTCCACTTCGGCCGGCCGCCGCCGTACCAGCGCCGCCACTCGGTCTTCCCGGCGTAGTAGACGAGATACCGGTCCGGCCGCGCGTCGCCGACCGCGTACCGGTCCGCGACCCGGGCGGCCGCCTCGGCCTGGGCGAGCAGGCCGGGCAGCTTGCTCCGCTGGGCGGTGGTGGTGGCCACCACCACCCGCTTCCCGACCGTCACGGCCAGGTCGTTCGCCTGCCACGGCCGGACGCCGGCCGGGTCCGTGCCGGACGGTTCCAGCGCGGTCAGCCGGGGCTCCTCCCCCACCAGCCGCCAGCGCGCGTCCAGCTCCACAGTGCTCGGCGCGCAGTCCGGCGCCACGAAGCAGTACCCCACTGTGATCGTCTGCCGCCACTGTCCGGGCTGCCCGTCGGCCGCCTCCGGCACCCCGTCGGCGGCCGGCCGCCACACGGTGACGCGCAGCGCCCGCAGCGCCGCGTACCGCCGGCTCAGGGCCGGCCGCGCCGCCGGTTCGGCGATGGCGAGGAAGCCGGCCCGGTCGGCGCCGACGAGCGCGGTGGCCTGCCGGTCCAGCAGCGCGAGCATCCGCTCGCCGAGCCGCCGCTGCGCCGCCGTGCCCGGGTCGCCCTTCGCGGCCGACCGTCCGGCCGCGTCCGGCGCGGGCGCGCGCAGGAGTACGCCGGGCACCGCGCCCGCCACCAGGCCGAGCGCGAGTCCGAGCGCGGTCCAGAGCGGCCAGCGCCGCCGTTTCCGCACCGCCCGCGTCGGCTCGCCCACGTGCGCCATTGGTACGGGGTACGGCGCGGGTACCGCGACGAGGTGCGGCAACGACGCCGCGTCCGGTGCCGGTGCCGGTGCCGGTGCCGGTGCCGGTGCCGGTGCCGGTGCCGGTGCCGGTGCCGGTGCCGGTGCCGGTGCCGGTGCCGGTGCAATGGTGTCAACGGCGGCGTCCACCTCGGCGCTGTCGGCGCCGGCGTCAGCCGCGCGGGCGGTCTCGGCGCGGGTGTCGTCAGCGCCGGCGTTGGCGCCGAGGTTGGCCGCGACCGCGTCGGCGGCGCTCGCCTTGTCGACGGCATCGACGGCATCGACGGCATCGACGGCATCGACGGCATCGACGGCATCGACGGCGGGACGATGCTCGTCGCCGTCCGTCGTCCGGCCGGGAGGCTGCTCGTCGCCGTCGGTCACCGGCGAAGGGTACGACCAATCGGGCGTTCCGGGAAAGAGTCCCGCCGCTGTTCCGCCGCGCTCCGAGATCTTGGAAGGAAAGGGCCCCCAGAGGGGCTGCCCCCAGAGGGGCCGAATTCTTCCAAGATCTCTCAGATCGGGGTGCCGGTCAGCGTCAGCGTGGCCTTGTCGGCTGCCCAGAGGGCCACCAGGGCCACGCCGGGCACGGCATGACCGGCCAGGGCGAGCAGCACGCCGCCGGTGAGGAAGCAGGCGGCCTGGACGGCGAGCTTGGCCGGGTCGGGCAGCGTCACGGCGGCGCGCGGCGAGCAGAACAGTCCCCACACCACGGCGATCACCAGCGGCGCGCCGAGCCCGGCCAGCAGGCGCAGCGGCCAGCCGGCGTCGAGCGTGAAGCCCCAGTACCCGGCCGAGCCCAGCAGGGCCAGCTCCAGCAGGAAGATCACGCCCAGCAGCAGCGCGGTCATCGGTCTCCCCAGGAACGGTAGGCGCGGTCCAGGCCCGCGATCAGCTGGTCGAAGGAACGGTCGGTGTCGCGGGGCAACCCGAATCCGCCGGCCGCCTCCAGCGCGACGAAGCCGTGTACGGCGGCCCGGAACATCCGGATCGCGTCGATCGCGTCGTCGCCGTCGAGGCCGTACCCGAGCAGGATCGCCCGGATCGCGCCGACCGCGCGCTCACCGGCGGCGAGGTGTTCGGCGTCGGCCGGGTCGGGCGCCCGCTGGGCGGCCGGGTAGCGGCCGGGGTGCTGCCGCGCGTACGCCCGGTAGGCGGCGGCGACGGCGCGCAACGCGTCGCCGCCGGCCCGGCCCGCGGCGGCGGTGGTGAGCACGTCGGCGATCTCGGCGGTGGCGAGCACGGCGAGCTGCTGGTGCAGGGCGTCCACGCCGCGCACGTGCTTGTAGAGGCTGGGCAGCGCGACGCCGAGCCGGGCGGCGAGCGCGGCCAGCGTCAGCTTCTCGTAGCCGACCTCGTCGGCGAGCACGGCCGCCTCCCGCACGACTGTGGCCGGGGTCAGGCCGGCCCTAGGCACGCGCGGTCACCGCCAGGAACTCGACCAGGTCGGCGGCGGTGGCGTCGGGCTGGTCGGCGTGCGGGTAGTGGCCGGAGTCGGCGATCATGCGCGCCTCGGCGACGGCGAACAGTCGTCGCGCGGCCCGCGCCTCGGCGCCGGGGTCGGGGAAGTCCGGGTCCTTGGTGCCCATCAGCACGAGCACCGGCCGGTTCACGTTGCGGGCCCGCGCGGTCCAGTGCGGGTCGGCCGGCGCGACCACGCCGCGCACGGCGGCCATCCGGCCGCGCAGCTTGGCGACCAGCTCCTTGCGGTACGCGGCGTCGTCCGCCGGGCGCCCGCAGGGGAACAGCGTGCGGTGGAACAGCCCGAACAGCCGAGGGCTGCGCAGCACGACGGCTTGCGCGGCCCGCATCAGCGGGTTCGGCTTGGGCGTGCCGACGAACGGGCTGACCTGCACGATGCCGCTGACCAGCTCCGGCGCCTCGGCCGCGGCGAAGACCACTGCGGCGCCGCTGGAGGAGCTGCCGACCAGGGTGGCCGGGCCTCCGCCGAGCGCCCGCACCACGGCGAGCAGATCGCCGCCGACGTGCTCCGGGGCGTACGTGGGCCAGCGCGGGCTGGAGTCGCCGTGCCCGCGTGCGTCGACAGCCGCCACCCGGTAGCCGGCCGCGACCAGCCGGGGCGTCAGGTGCCGGAAGGCGGCCCGGTTCTCCCCCATGCCGTGCGCGAGCACCACGAGCGGGCCCGAGCCGTGCACCTCGTACGCGATAGTGCCGCCGTCCCGCGTCACCTGGCTAACTGTCATAGCCCTAAAGCTAATGCTATTAGCCAAGACGCGTCAAGCTTGACCTCAACCCGGGATGAGGTCGCACGATCCCGCACATGCCGATCACCGCCGACACCCACGTACGCCTCGCCCGCCCGAGCCGCGACCTGGTGATGCTCGGCCTACCCGGGGCCGGCTGGCACCTGGAGCTGGTCGGCGGCTCGACGCTCGCGGTCGAGCCGCGCCCCACCGGCGAGGACCTCTTCGTGCTCTACCTCGACGGACCACCCGACGACGAACTGGTCCCGAGAATCGAACGGGCCGGCGGGACCAGGGTCTCCGCCGGCCCGTACTGGGACAGGTGGGGTGTCACGTTCGCCTACCCGGACGGCTACCGCCTCGTGCTGTGCACCCGCGCCTGGTCGAACGACTGACTCACTTCTTCGACAGCACCGCGCGGCCGAAGAACGCCAGGTTCGCCGGGCGCTCCGCCAGCCGGCGCATCAGGTAGCCGTACCACTGGTCGCCGTAGGGGACGTAGGTCCGCACCGTGTAGCCCTCGCCGACCAGGCGCTGCTGCTCCTCCGGCCGGATGCCGTAGAGCATCTGGAACTCGAACCGGGCCGGGTCGCGGTCGAACCAGCGGGCGCGGTCCTCGCCGATCGCGATCAGCCGCGGGTCGTGCGTGGCGAGCATCGGGTAGCCGTCGCCGGACATCAGCACGTTCATGCAGCGCACGTACGACTTGTCCACCTCGCGGGCCGACTGGTACGCCACCGACTCCGGCTCCTTGTACGCACCCTTGCACAGCCGCACCCGCGACCCGGCGGAGGCCAGCTCCCGGCAGTCCGACTCGGTCCGCCGCAGGTACGCCTGGAGCACCGCCCCGGTCGACGGGTGGTCCTTGCGCAGCTTCGCCAGGATGTCCAGCGTCGAGTCGGTGGTGGTGTGGTCCTCCATGTCCAGCGTGACAGTGGTGCCCGCCGCGTCGGCCGCCGCGCAGATCGCCCGCGCGTTGTCGTACGCGAGCTGCTCGTCGAACATCTGGCCCAGCGCGGACAGCTTCACGCTGACCTCGGCAGCCGGGGTGAGCCCGGCGGCGCCGAGCCGGCTCAGCAGCGTGAGGTACTCGTCCCGGGTGGCGTTCGCCTGCTCCGGGGTGGTGGTGTCCTCGCCCAGGTAGTCGAGGGTGACCGCTTGGCCGTCGGCGACCAGCTCGCGGGTGGCGCGCAGCGCGTCGTCGGTGGCGGCGCCGGCGACGAACCGGCGGACGACGTCCCGGGTGAACGGGGCCGTCGCGACGAGCCGCTCCACCTGGGAAGACCGGGAGGCGGCGAGGATGACGGAACGGAGCATGAGCCGAGCGTAACGCTCATCACCGGCCCTCCGCCGGGCGCGTCCGAGGCCCGCTCGGGTCGGCGCGCGGACCCGGGGCGGGCACCCCCGGCTGGCGTCGATCGGCTACAACGTTCACGTGGATCGACGACACCCCCGGCGGCGGCTCCGCTCGGCCTCCGTGCAGCTCGGCGCGCTGACCGCGCTCGCCCTCGCGCTCTCCGGCTGCAACAACGGCTACGACGACGACGATGACGACTGCGCGCTCGGACCGGCCGGCGGGGGCGGCGACACCGTCGCGGTCGCCCTGCGTGTGCCGGCGACCGCCACCGCCGCGCGCGGCGAGCCGGCCCCGACGACCGCCGCGCTGCCCGAGCGCGGCGGCTTCGGCAGCCACCTCGCCTCCTGCGGCGGCTGACGTGCGCCGCGAGGCCAGCACGCCGCGCCCCGGCTGGGACGAGACCATCCGGGCCCAGGGCCTGGTGTACGTCGACACCGAGCTGCCCGACGGCAACGTCATGTCGTACTGGGACGAGACGGCCGCGTACTCGTTCACGCTCGACGAGGTGCTCCGCCTGGAGGAGGCGACGGAGGAGCTGCACCGGATGTCGGTGGCCGCCGCCGAGCACGTGGTGGCCCGCAACCGGTACGCCGAGTTCGGCATCCCCGAGTGGGCCGCCGAGGCGGTCGCCCGCTCGCTGCGGGAGAGCCCGCCGACGCTGTACGGCCGGTTCGACCTCTGGTACGACGGCAGCGGCCCGCCGAAGATGCTGGAGTACAACGCCGACACCCCGACCGCGCTGGTCGAGGCGAGCATCGTGCAGTGGTACTGGCTGGAACACACCCGCCCGGACGCGGACCAGTGGAACAGCCTGCACGAACGGCTGGTCGGCGCGTGGGCCAAGATCGGCGCCGGGCTGCACGAGCGCCGGACGCACGTGCTCTGGTCCGAGGAAGAGGAGTCGGGCGAGGACCAGATCACCGCCGGCTACCTGGCCGAGACGGCCCGCCAGGCCGGGCTGGACGTGACGCTCATGCCGATCCAGCAGGTCGGCTGGGACGGGCGGCGCTTCGTCGACGCCGACGACCACCCGATCACCACCTGCTTCAAGCTCTACCCCTGGGAGTGGATGCTGGCCGAGCCGTACGGGCGCCCGGCGCTGGACCCGGGCACGCCCACCACCTGGATCGAGCCGGCCTGGAAGCTGCTGCTGTCGAACAAGGCGCTGCTGGCGGTGCTCTGGGAGCTGTACCCGGGGCACGACTACCTGCTGCCCGCGTACCTGGACTCACCGCGCGGCATGACCGAGTACGTGGCCAAGCCGCTGCTCGGCCGCGAAGGCGGTTCGGTACGGATCGTGACCGCCGACACGGAGATCACCAACCCGGGGATCTACGGCGACGAGGGCTTCTGCTTCCAGGAGTTCCGCGCGTTGCCCGAGTTCGAGGGCAACCGGACGGTGCTCGGCAGCTGGATCGTGGACGGCGAGTCAGCCGGCGCCGGCGTACGGGAGAGCGAGAGCCTCATCACTGACGGTTACGCGCGGTTCCTGCCCCACTACATCGACGCACCGCGTCTGCCGTGAGTCGTCTACCGTTGGTGTCGTGAACTTCGACGCGTACGCCCGGACCGGGGTCGAGCTCGTCAACGCCCGGCTGGACGACCTGGACGGCCTACGGGCTGTCTTCTCGGACGAGCAGGGCTGGATGCGCGACGAAGTCGCGGAACGGGACCTGGCGATCTTCCGGCGGGCGCAGAAGCGACTCCGGGACGTCTTCGAGTACGGCACCTCGGGCCGGGACAACGAAGCGGTGGCGGAGCTGAACGCGCTGCTGGAGGCGTTCCCGGTGCAGCCGCGCATCTCCGGCCACGACTCCTCCGACTGGCACATGCACGTGACCAGCCGGGGCGCGTCGGTCTCCTCCGAATACCTGGCCGGGGCGGTCTGGGGGCTGTCGGTGTGGCTCTGCGAGTACGGCAGCGCCCGCTTCGGCGTCTGCGCCGACGACCGCTGCGGCAACGTCTACCTGGACACCTCGTCCAACTGCTGCCGGCGGTTCTGCTCCGAGCGCTGCGCCACCCGCTCCCACGTGGCGGCGCATCGGGCCCGCAAGCGGGCCGCGGTCGGCGAGCAGGCCGTCCCCGCGCAGCCGCTGTCCCCGGTGAGCTGACCTCCGGGGCGGCGCGCCCCGGTCAGGCGTCGACCGGCGAGGCGGCGGTCAGGTTCGCCCGGGCGAACTCCAGCGACTCACGCAGGTCCGCCTCCCGGACCGCCCGGCTCTTCGCGCCCCGGGTGGTCACCTCTACCGCCACCGTGCCGCTGAACCCTCGGCCGGCGAGCGAGCGGAGCATCTCCGCGCAGGGCTGCCCGCCGCGACCGGGCACCAGGTGCTCGTCACGCCCCTCGCCGGTGCCGTCGCCCAGGTGCACGTGCGCCAGGCCGGAACCCATCCGGTCGGCCATCGCCATCGCGTCGGTGTGCGACGCAGCGCAGTGCGACAGGTCGAGCGTGTACGAGGCGTACCCGATCTCGGTCGGGTCCCAGCCCGGCGCGTACGGGACGAACTGCCGCCCCGCCATCCGCACCGGGTACATGTTCTCCACCCCGAAGTGCAGGCCGCCGAACTGCCCGGCGATCGTGTCGAGCCCGTCGGCGAAGGTACGCGCGTAGTCACGCTGCCAGGTGAACGGCGGGTGCACCACGACAGTCGGCGCCTCCAGCGTCTCGGCCAGCTCGGCGGCCTTGCGCAGCCGCTCCCACGGGTCGGGGCTCCACACCCGCTGGGTGACCAGCAGGCAGGGGGCGTGCACCGACAGCACCGGGACGCCGTAGTGCTCGGCGAGGCCGCGCAACGCGCCCGCGTCCTGGCTGACCGGGTCGGTCCAGACCATCACCTCGATGCCGTCGTAGCCGAGTTCGGCGGCGAGCTGGAACGCCGCCGCGGTCCGTTCGGGGAAGACCGAGGACGTGGACAGGAGTACCGGAACGCGGTAGGTCACGCCTCCGAGGGTAGCTCCAACCGCCAGCGAGCATCGGGACGAGCAACCGCAAAGCAACCCAGAGCGCTCGTACGGTCACATCGGCGCGAGCTGATCCAGCCGACGCAGGATGACGCCCTCGCGCAGCGCCCACGGGCAGATGTCCACGCGGTCCACACCGAGCCGCCGCATCACCGCCTCGGCCACCACCGCGCCCGCGAGCAACTGGTGCGCCCGCTGCGCGCTCACCCCCTCCAGCTCGGGCAACTGGGCCGGCGGGATGTGCCTGATGAACCCCAGCACCTGCCGCAGGCCGGTACGGGTCAGGCTGCGCCGCGCCCACAGGCCCGCACCGGAGGGAGCG
The DNA here is from genome assembly GCF_017872985.1 of Micromonospora sp. HB375. Lineage (NCBI taxonomy): Bacteria > Bacillati > Actinomycetota > Actinomycetes > Micromonosporales > Micromonosporaceae > Micromonospora > Micromonospora sp. HB375. Next base: position 6,397,746 of record NZ_JAGGJO010000001.1, read on the forward strand.
GCGCCGGCCAGCCGGGCCAGCGTGCGGAACGTCTTCGACGTGGCGACCGGACGCTCCCAGCCCACCGCCGTCAACTGCTCCACCACCGGGTCGAGCTGCGCGTCCACGTACGCCCGCAGTTCCTCCACGGCCTCGGCCGACGGCGGCGCCGTGCCGGCCGGGTCGACCGCCAGCCGCTCCCGGCTCAGCCGGCCCGCGCCGAGCGGCAGCGAGATCGCCACGTCCGGGTGCTCGTCGATGCCGGCCGCCAGCTCCAGCGAGCCGCCGCCGATGTCCATCGCCAGCAGCCGCCCGGCGGACCAGCCGAACCACCGCCGCACCGCGAGGAACGTCATCCGCGCCTCGTCCGCCCCGGAGAGCACCTCCAGGCGTACGCCCGTCTCGTCGCGGACGCGGGCCAGCACGTCGGCGGCGTTCGTGGCGTCGCGAACAGCGCTCGTGGCGAACGCCAGCAGATCCTCGGCGCCCAGCCCGTCCGCCGCCGCCCGGGCCATGCCGACCGCCTTGACCAGGCCGTCCGCGCCGCCGACGGTGAGCGCGCCGTCCGGACCGATCTGCTCGGCCAGCCGCAGCACCACCTTCTCCGAGTGCGCCGGCCACGGATGCGCGCCGTGGTGGGCGTCGACCACCAGCAGATGCACCGTGTTGGAACCGACGTCGAGGACACCCAGTCGCATGGGAAAGACCCTAGGGCCAACACGTTTCGTCGGCTCGGCGGCCGGGCGGGGTCACCGCGCGTACGCTGGTCCGAGTGACAGGGCAGATCGAGCTTCACGTGCTGGTGGACGACCCCGAGGACCCGCGCAGCCGCGAGGTCGGGCTGGACTTTCCCCGGGAGTGGATCGAGTTCGTCGACCCGGCCGACCCGAAGCACGTCGTCCGCGCCGACCTGACCTGGCTGCTCTCCCGCTGGACGTGCATCTTCGGGCAGGGCTGCCACGGCATCATCGCCGGACGGGCCGCCGACGGGTGCTGCTCGCACGGCGCGTTCTTCACCGACTCCGACGACGAGAAGCGGGTCCGGGCAGCGGTCAAGCGGCTGACGCCGGAGACGTGGCAGCACTTCCGGCGCGGGTTCAAGAACTGGACCGAGAACGACACGGTCGACGGCAAGACGCCGGCCCGGCGTACCGCCACCCGCGACGTGGACGCCCCGTGCGTGTTCCTCAACGACGCCGACTTCGCCGGCGGTGGCGGCTGCGCGCTGCACGCCCAGGCGCTGCGCGACGGGGTGCACCCGCTGGAGTACAAGCCGGACGTGTGCTGGCAACTGCCGGTACGCCGCGACCAGGAATGGCACAAGCGGCCGGACAACACGAAGGTGCTGATCTCCACGCTGGCCGAGTTCGACAGGCGCGGCTGGGGCGCGGGCGGGCACGACCTCGACTGGTGGTGCACCTCCTCGACCGACGCGCACGTCGGCGCCGAGCCGATGTACGTCTCGTACGGGCCGGAGCTGACCGCGCTGATCGGCGCGCCCGCGTACGCGAAGCTGGCCGAGCTGTGCGCCGCCCGGCAGCGCCAGGGTCAGATCGCCCCGCACCCCGCAAGCGAGTGAAGGCCGGCACCCCGTCTCGGGGTGCCGGCCTTCGTATCTCTTACTTGTTCCAGTGCTGGGCGACGAGGTCGGCGGCCTGCTGCTCCCACTGGGCGTAGTGGTCCGGGTAGGCGGAGACCTGGACGGTCTGGGCGGCCTTGGTCAGGGGCATGTCCTGCCAGCCGTCGACCTGCTTCAGACCCTTCAGGAACGCGGTCGTGGAGTACTCGGGGTCGGTGATCTGCTCCACCGTGCCCCAACCGGAGGAGGGGCGCTGCTGGAACAGGCCCTGCGAGTCGTGGTCGTTGCGGTCACCGAGGTGGCCGAGGTTCTCCAGCTTCGACTCCTGCAACGCGGTCGCGATCGACACGACCGCGGCACGCTCGTCCATGCCGGCCTTCTTCGTCGCCGCGATGATCGCCTTCACGTTCTTGGTCTGCTCGTCATTGAGGTCGATGCGGGACTGGTCGCCCTGCACGCCGTGCGGAATCAGCTTGTCGGACTGCACCGTGGCCGTGACCGGCTTCGCGTGCGCGGTGGTGTCGGCCGCGTGGGCGGCGACCGGGCCGGCGAACACGCCACCGGTGAAAGCCAGACCAGCAACACCCAGAACGCTCTTACGCAGAATCGTGTTCATGATGGGGGCTCCATTCGGGGGTCGACACACCCCCCGGGGGGACCGGGGGTGCGTGGGCACCGTCAGGCGCTCAAGAAAGTCTCAAGGGGGATCTCGGCTGCTCGCGGGGGCTGGTGGGCCTCTACGCGGCGCCGGAAGCATGTCCAACGACCGTCGGCCCGGCATCATTCCCGGACCAGCTCACGCTGTCGGGGGTGCGGCGCGGGGCTCACGTCGTCGGAACCATGCTCAACGACCAGCCGGGCGGGATGATTCCCCGCGGCTCACGCCGCCGCACGTAGTCAACGACCGGCACTGTTCCCACAGCCCGCACCCCCTCGCTCCGGGGGCGCGGCCCTGCTCGGTCGTTCACCCGGTTACAACGCCACCGGCCCGCCCACGATTCCGCCACCAGAGTGCCGCCCACCACCCCCGAACCCGACACCCCCGCCCACACACGCCAAACCCCCACCGCGCCCAGCCCGGCCGCCTCGCTCCACGCCCTGTTGATCAAGGAGTTTGCGGCCCTTTCCGGCACCCACGAGCCCACTAACTCCTTGATCACCGCGATCTTGGAGTTGTGGCACCTCACGAGGGGCGTCAAGCCGGGCATCCTGGGCACCACAACTCCAAGGCCCAACAAACCTCCACCAGGCCCCCACACCGGGTTGATCATGAGGTTAGCGGCGACAAACCGGACACCAAGTGTCGCCAAGTTCATGATCGACGCGACCGAGCAGGACGGTGCGTTGGGCGGGAGCGAAGCGGCCGCGACCGGCCCCGCGATCTTGCAGTTTGCGCCCTCCGAGCACCCGATTCGCCCGGTTTGCGGGGCACCAAAGTGCAAGATCGCGCGATCGAGGGAGGGCTGGGCGGAGAGTGGGGATCGAGAACTCCCGGGGAGGCCCCGAGGGTCGGGGATCTTGGAGTTGTGGTGCCTCGCGAAAGGTGTCAAGCCGGGCATCCTGGGCGCCACAACTCCAAGATCGACGGGGGCGTGGACGGGGGGACGGGCGGGTGGCCGGCCCGGGGGGTCAGGGCTCGAACTTGTAGCCCAGGCCTCGGACCGTGACGATGTAGCGCGGCGCGGACGGCTCCGGCTCGATCTTGGAGCGCAGCCGCTTCACGTGCACGTCCAGCGTCTTGGTGTCGCCCACGTAGTCGGCGCCCCAGACCCGGTCGATCAACTGCCCGCGGGTGAGCACCCGCCCGGCGTTGCGCAGCAGCAGCTCCAGCAGCTCGAACTCCTTGAGCGGAAGCTGCACCCCGGCGCCGCCGACCGTCACCACGTGCCGTTCGATGTCCATCCGGACCGGGCCGGCGGCGAGCGTCGGCGCGCCCGTCTCGTTCGACTCGGCGCTCTGCCGGCGCAGCACCGCCCGGATGCGGGCGACCAGTTCACGCGGCGAGTACGGCTTCGTCACGTAGTCGTCGGCGCCGATCTCCAGGCCGACCACCTTGTCGATCTCGCTGTCCCGCGCGGTGACCATGATGATCGGCACGTGCGAGCGCTGGCGGAGCTGCCGGCACACCTCGGTGCCCGACATCTCCGGCAGCATCAGGTCGAGCAGCACGATGTCGGCGCCGGTCCGGTCGAACTCGGTGAGGGCGTCGGTGCCCGTCGCGGCGACGGAGACCTCGAAACCCTCCTTGCGGAGCATGTAGGACAGGGCGTCGGAAAACGACTCCTCGTCCTCGACCACCAGTACGCGGCTCAACGGGTGTTTCCTTTCCTGTGGTCAGACCTGCCGGAGCTCGGCCGGGCCGGCCTCGATCCCAGCGGAGGCGAGTGTCGTCTCCAGGTCGTCCGGGGGGCGGGCGGGCAACCGGAGGGTGAACGTCGACCCCCCACCAAGAGTGCTCGACACGTCCACCCGGCCGCCATGGTTGCTGGCGATGTGCTTGACGATGGCCAGTCCCAGGCCGGTGCCGCCGGTCGCGCGGGAGCGGGCCTGGTCGGCGCGGTAGAACCGCTCGAAGATCCGGTCCACGTCGTTCGGGGCGATGCCGATGCCCTGGTCGGCCACGGCGATCTCGACGTGTTCGTCGGTTCCGGTGACCGTCACCCGGACCGTGGTGTCCTCGCCGGAGTAGGTGATCGCGTTCTCCACCAGGTTCGCCACCGCGGTGGCGAGTTGGCTGTCGCTGCCGTACACGGTCAGGCCCCGCTGCCCGCCGACGGCGATCTCCACCCGGCGGGCGGCGGCCGCGGTGCGGGTGCGGTCGACGACCTCGGCGAGCACCCAGTCCACCGAGACCGGCTCGGGCGCGGGTTGCGGCTCGGCGCCCTGGAGGCGGGTCAGTTCCAGCAGCTCCTGCACGAGGCGGCCGAGCCGGGTCGACTCGTGCTGGATCCGCTCGGCGAACCGCCGCGCGGCGACCAGGTCCTCGGACAGGTCGGGCGCGCCGTCGGAGGCCGGTTCGGTGGCGTCGACGAGCGCCTCGGCGAGCAGTTGCAGCGCGCCGATGGGTGTCTTCAGCTCGTGGCTGACGTTAGCCACGAAGTCCCGGCGTACCCGGGCGAGACGGTGCGACTCGGTGACGTCGACCGCCTCGATCGAGACGTAGCCGGAGCCCAGTCCCATCGCCCGCAGGTGTACGCCGAGCGGGTTGTCGCCACCGCCGTCGCGGCCCCGGGGCAGGTCCAGCTCGATCTCGCGCCGCACGCCCGTGCGGCGGACCTGCCCGGCGAGGGTACGGATCAACGGGTGCGCCGCGATCGAGCCGGGTGTCGCACCGGTACGCAGCAGACCCATCGCCCGGGCGGCCGGGTTGACGAGGACCGGCACGTCGTCCGGGCCGAGTACCACCACGCCGGCGCGCAGCGAGTCGATCGTCTTGCGTCCGAGCCCGGATAGGCCCCCCTGCTGGTCGTCCGGAATCGTCGGCCTCCCTGCGTCACGACGGGTGGTCCCGCCGCCCCGCGACGCCCGCCGGCGCCGCCACTGCTCAACCGGTCCGGACAGCGTCGCCCCGGCGACCAGCCCGGTCACCAGCGCCACGGCCACCGCGACCGCCACCGCCCATTCCACCCGGCGATCGTAGGGTCATTGTTAACCCGGGGATCGGGCACAAAGGGACGAACCACTCTCGCTTCCGGCAAAGTTCACCTGCGGGCCCCGCGTCGTTCACCCACGTTCATCCTGGTGCCGACCGTTCGGCCTAGCGTGGGGCGCGCACCTGCTCCCGCCGTACCCCTCGGGGTCGCGGCACCGACCCCAGGAAGTGACGATGCGCGACGAGTTCCGGGCCGACCTGCAGATTGTCAGCCAGTTGCTGGTGGACATGGCCGAGGCGGTACGCGCGGCCATGCGGCAGGCCACGAAGGGTCTGCTGACCGCCGACCGGACGGCCGCCGAGACGGTGATCGCGCGGGACGCCGAGATCGACGAGCTGTATCGGCACGTGGAGGAGCGGGTCTGCGACCTGCTGGCCCGGCAGGCGCCGGTCGCCTCCGACCTGCGTGCCATGATCACCGCGCTGCACGTGGCAGCCGATCTGGAACGGATGGGCGACCTGGCCGACCACGTGGCGAAGACGGCGCTGCGCCGGCACCCGTCCCCGGCCGTCCCGGCGGAGCTGCGGCCGGTCTTCACCGACATGGCCGGGATCGCCGACCGGATGGCGGAGAAGATCGGGTCCGTGCTGGCCAAGCCGGACGCCGCCGTGGCCGCCGAGCTGGACGGCGACGACGACGCGATGGACGACCTGCACAGGAGCCTGTTCGGTGTGCTGCTCGGCGACGACTGGCCGTACGGGGTGGAGACGGCGATCGACGCGACGCTGCTGGGCCGCTTCTACGAGCGTTTCGCCGACCACGCGGTGAACGCGGGCGAGCACGTGGTCTACCTGATCACCGGTTCGACGTCCGCCTGACCCCGGCCCGCGCGCAAGGAAGGGCCCCTTATTAACAGCGAGCGTTAATAAGGGGCCCTTCCTCTACCGCAGACGTTAAAAAGGGGCCCTTCCTTACACCAAGCTCAGCGGCCCTGGTTGGCTACCGCGGCGGCGGCGTCCTTCGCCGCGTCCGGGTCCAGGTACGTGCCGCCGAGCACCTGGGGACGCAGGTCGGCGTCCAGGTCGTAGCGCAGCGGGATGCCGGTGGGGATGTTCAGCTTGGCGATCGCCTCGTCGGAGATCTGGTCGAGGTGCTTGACCAGGGCGCGCAGCGAGTTGCCGTGCGCGGCCACCAGCACCGTCCGGCCGGCCAGGATGTCCGGCACGATCGAGTCGTACCAGTAGGGCAGCATCCGGTCGACGACGTCCTTCAGGCACTCGGTGCGCGGCATCAGCTCGGTCGGCAGCAGCGCGTACCGGGGGTCGCCGACCTGCGACCACTCGTCCGCGTCGTCGATCGGCGGCGGCGGCGTGTCGTACGACCGGCGCCAGAGCATGAACTGCTCCTCGCCGTACTCGTCGAGGGTCTGCTTCTTGTTCTTGCCCTGCAGGGCGCCGTAGTGGCGCTCGTTGAGCCGCCACGACCGGCGCACCGCGATCCAGTGCCGGTCGGCGGCGTTCAGCGCCAGCTCGGCGGTGCGGATGGCCCGGCGCAGCAGGCTCGTGTGCACCACGTCCGGCAGCAGGTCGTGCTCGCGGAGCAGCTCGCCGCCGCGCCGCGCCTCGGTCTCCCCCTTGGCGGTCAGGTCGACGTCGACCCAGCCGGTGAAGAGGTTCTTGGCGTTCCAGTCGCTCTCGCCGTGCCGCAGCAGGACCAGCGTCCCGACGGTGGGCCCCTCGCTCGCAGTCATGCCGATCATCCTGCCGTACCGGGGCGACGGGCACGCGCCGACCGGTCGTGACGACCACCACGTGGAAAACCTGATGACCACGCCTCCGGCCCGGCACTAGGTTGTAAGGCGCTTTAAACAGATCGGTCATTACCACACGGGGGCGTCGGGATGCGGACGGTACGAGGCTGGTTCCAGGACACGACGGGTGGCCTGCCACGGACGTTCTGGTACCTCTGGGCCGGCACGCTGATCAACCGGCTCGGCTCGTTCGTCCTGATCTTCCTGGCCATCTACCTGACCCAGGAACGCGGCTTCTCCGCCGCCCAGGCCGGTCTGGTGATCGGTCTCTGGGGCGCCGGCGGCGCGGTCGGCACCACCATCGGCGGCACCCTGACCGACCGCTGGGGACGGCGGCCCACGCTGCTCGTCGCGCACGTCGGCGCGGCGGGCATGATGATCGCGCTGGGCCTCGCCCGGCCGCTCTGGGCGGTCGCCGTGGGCGCGCTGCTGCTCGGCGCGTTCGCCGAGGCGGCCCGCCCGGCCTTCGGCGCGATGATGGTCGACGTGGTGCCGGACAAGGACCGGCTGCGCGCCTTCTCGCTGAACTACTGGGCCATCAACCTCGGTTTCGCCTGCGCCGCCGTGCTCGCCGGCTTCGCCGCCCAGGGCAGCTACCTGCTGCTGTTCCTGGTGAACGCGACCACCACACTCGTGACCGCGCTGATCATCTTCGCCAAGGTCGGCGAGACCCGCGGCCCGGTCACCACGCTCCCGGTCAAGGGGATGCCGGCGCAGGCCGGCGCGCTGCGCACCATCCTCGCCGACCGGGTGTTCCTCGGCTTCGTCGCGCTCAACCTGCTCGCCGCGCTGGTGTTCCTCCAGCACATCTCGATGCTGCCGATCGCCATGGGCGACTCCGGGCTCAGCCCCGCCACGTACGGCTCGGTGATCGCGCTCAACGGCGTGCTCATCGTGGTCGGCCAGCTCTTCGTACCCCGGCTCATCAAGGGCCGCAGCCGCTCACACGTGCTGGCGCTCGCGTCGCTGGTGATGGGCGCCGGTTTCGGGCTCACCGCGTTCGCCGACACGGTCTGGCTCTACGGCCTGACCGTGCTGATCTGGACCGTCGGCGAGATGCTCAACTCGCCGTCCAACGCCACCCTGATCGCGGAGCTGTCCCCGGCCGCGCTGCGCGGCCGCTACCAGGGCGTCTTCTCGCTGTCCTGGCAGCTCGCCGGCGCCGCCGCGCCGATCCTCGGCGGCCTGGTCCGCGAGCAAGCCGGCAACAGCACGCTCTGGCTCGGCTGCGCGGGCATCGGCGTCGTGGCGGCCGTCGCCCACCTGATCTCCGGCCCGGCCCGGGAGCGCCGCGCGCTCGCGCTGCGCGCAGTGGGCACGCCGGTCGCGCCGGTCACCGCCACCGCCTCCCCGGCGCCCGAGGCGGCCGAGGCCGCGGCCACCGCACCCGCCGCGCCGGTCCGGGCCGGTTCCTGAGTACGCCCCGACGCGACCGCCCCGAGGCGGGTGGATACCGTACGGGACGGAATCGGTAAGGAAACCTTCCTGGAGGACTGGTGCACGGCCTGCGGCGCTGGTGGGACGACACGGCCGGCGGGCTCCCCGCCACGTTCTGGTACCTCTGGTCCGGCCTGCTGATCAACCGGGCCGGCGCGTTCGCGCTGCTGTTCCTGTCGCTGTACCTGACCGTCGCGCGGGGCGCCCCGCCGTCGCTGGCCGGGCTGGTGGTCGGCGCGTACGGGATCGGCGGCGCGGCCGGCACGCTGCTCGGCGGTGTGCTGGCGGACCGCTGGGGACGGCGGGCCACGCTGCTCGCCGCCCACCTGGTCGCCGCCGGGCTGATGGCGGCGCTGGCGTTCACCACGCACCTGGCGGTGATCGCCGTACTCGCCACGCTGGTCGGGGTGGCGCACTCGATGCCCAGCCCGGCGTTCGTGGCGGCCATCGTGGACGTGGTACCCGAGGCGCGCCGCTCCCGCGCGTTCAACCTGCAGTTCTGGGCGTTCAACCTGGGCATGGCGGTGGCCTCGCTGCTGGCCGGAATCCTCGCCGAGGCCAGCTTCACCGCGCTGTTCCTGGTCGACGCCGCAGCCACGCTGGCGGCGGCGGTGGTGATCGCGCTGAAGGTGCCGGAGACGCTCACCCGGCGGCCGGCGCTCACGCCACGGGCGGTGATGGGACGCCGTCCAGGGCTGCACACCGCGCTCACCGACCGCACGTTCCTGGTGTTCGTCGGGCTGACGTTCCTGCTGGCCGTGCTGACCATGCAGACCTCGACGATCATGCCGCTGGCGATGCGCGCGGACGGCCTGCGCCCGTCGGCGTACGGGCTGGTGGTGGCGCTCGGCGGGGCGCTCATCGTGGTCGGGCAGCTGTTCGTGCCCCGGCTCATCGAGCCGTACCGCAAGTCGACGGTGCTGGCCGCCTCCACCGCTCTGATGGCGCTCGGGTTCGGCACGCTGACAGTCGCCGACGGGCTGCCGCTCTACCTCGGCGCGGCGGTGGTCTGGACGGCCGGGCAGATGCTCGCCGCACCGCCGAACGCGCAGATCAACGCCGACCTCGCCCCACCCGAACTGCGGGCCCGCTACCAGTCGGTGTTCTACCTGACGTTCCCGGCCGCGTCGTTCGTCGCGCCGGCGCTGGGCGGGCTCAGCCTGGAACATCTGGGCGAGCGGCACTGGCTGGTGGTCGGCGCGCTCGGGCTGCTGGCCGCCGCCGGGCACCTGCTCGCCGGGCCGCCCCGGGAGCGCCGGGTCGCCGCGCTGCGGGCGGCAGCCGTGGAACCGGTCTCGTCTGCCCGCTGAACGCCGACAACGGCAGAGCGCCCATCCCGACCCCCGTCGAGATGGGCGCTCTGACCGTACGCCCGGCGGCGGCGGGCGACACTCACCCCCGTAAGCGTCGCCCGCTCGCGCCGCCGGTTCCACGGGTGGCACCGTCCCCCAACGGCGTGCTCCACCCGATCTTCGCATCTCGCCTGCGCGGATCTGATCGATCCACCGCTCCCCCGAACGGAAACAAGCGTGACGCGGTGCAATAAAGTTAGTTCGCCCAGATTCCGGATTCAACCCAGATCGCTGTCTTGCCCGTCACAGCGTCCGTGTCGGGAATCCGGCTGTCCGTGCTGCGGTCCCTGGGATGGCAAACACCGGATTCCCGGGGTCCATTCCCGTAAACCTCAGCCGTCCTCGCGATTCGGGTTCTCGGTCCGGAAGAAGTTGCTCTGCCGCCCGTCCCGCATCTGCTCCTGGTAGATCAGGTTCAGCCGCCGCAGGTCGAACGTCCGGAACCAGTCGTCCCAGGTGATCTCCCGGATCCGGCTGCTCTCCCGGTAGCCGGGGATGTTGAACGTCAGCACCCCGGGCCGGCCCGCACGCTCGGTACCGGCGATGGTGGCCGGCTTCGCGCCCCGCGCCCGCGCCCAGCGCTGGATCACCTCGTGGTTACGGGTGACCAGGCTCCGGCCCGGACGCTCCGGCCGGTCCGCGAGCGACGTGATGAGCTGCGACGATCCGATCGACCGGCTGGACGCCGGCCCACGGGTCGGCGCGCTCTGCGCCCGAGCCGACGTCGCCTTCCGGGCCGGTGCCGCCTTGGCGCGTGAAGGAGCGGCCTTCGCCCTCGACGGAGCCCCCTTCTTCGCCCGGGCGGGCGTGGCCTTCGCGCGGGACGGAGCCGCCTTCGCACGCGTCGCGGTCGCCCGCGACGAGGTGGCCTTGGCGCGGGGCGGGGCCGCCTTGCGCGTACCCGTCGCCTTGGCCCTGGCACCGGTGGCCCGCGCGGCCGGCGCGGACTTGGCCGGCGACGTGGCCCGGCGGGCAGTGGTCTTCTTCGCGGCGGTGCTCTTGCGGGTCGCGGCCGGCCGCCCGGCCGGTCCGGAGCTGCGCCGCGCGGCGCCGCCCTCCCCGCGCATCGTCCGCGCCAGGGTCTTCACGAGTTCCGGCTTCCGCAGCGCGGAGATCCCGGAGACCCCGCGCCGCTTGAGCTGGCTGCGGATGTCGTCCACCTTCATCCGGGAGATCGCCGACTCCGACACCCTCGGGGTGTTCGGCGTCTGGTTGCCGGGTTGCCGCTTGGTCCGAGTCGCAGTCGTGCCGCGACCTGAGCTGTTGCGCTGAGCCATGGGACACGCTCCTCGACAGTCCGTCCTCGGCCCGCGGTGGGTCCCAATGCTCCGCACCGCGCGGGGCGGCATACCCGTCAGGAGGGCTCCGAACCTCCGGCGGGCGATCCGGCAGTGGCGGACGGCTCGAAGAGGTGCGCGAACGCGGCCAGGTTGGCAGTCGACTCGCCGCGCTTGACCCGCCACTCCCACTCCCGGCGGATGGCCGTGCCGAAGCCGATCTCCAGCATGCTGTCGAACGACTCGTCGGCGTACGTCAGCACGGAGCCCAGCAGCCGGTCCAGCTCGTCGGCGTCGACCCCGGCCAGGTTGACCCGACCGGTCAGGTAGACGTCGCCGACCGCGTCGATGGAGAACGAGACGCCGTACATGCGGGCGTTGCGCTGCAGCAGCCAGGCCCACAGCTCCTCGCGGCGCTCGTCGGGCTGGCGCATCACGAACGCCTCGACCCGCAGCGCGTGCTCGCCCACGATCAGGTTGCAGATCGTCTTGAGCTTGTGCGTGCCCGGCAGGGTCACCGCGTACGACGCCTCGCCGGTCGACTCCCACTCCAGCTCGCGCTCGGCGCAGACGGACTCGATCAGCGCGGCGACCTCACTCCTGCGGCTCATCGCACCCACTCTACGACCGGTCGACCGGGGCCGCCGGACGGGTGATCACCAGGAGCACAGCATCGCCGGGTCGCCGAGCCGCCGCGCCAGCCGGGCCCGGTGCTCGGTGATCGCCTCCCCGTAGACGGCGAGCAGGCCGGAGGCGGTGCGGTGCCAGGAGAAGTCCCGGGCGTGCCGCTCGGCGCCCCGGCCCAACGCGGCACGGCGTACCGGATCGGGCAGCAGGCGCGCCAGCGCCCGGGCCCAGTCGACCGGGTCGTGGCCGTCGATGAGCATGCCGCTGACGCCGTCGCGTACCGCGGTGACCAGGCCGCCCACGGCGGCGGCCAGCACCGGCGTGCCGCACGCCTGGGCCTCCAGCGCGACCAGGCCGAACGACTCGTTGTGCGACGGCACCGCGACCAGGTCGGCGGCGCGGTAGAGGGCGGGCAGGTCCGCGCCGGTCTGCGGCGGCAGGAACCGCACCCGGTCGGCGATGCCGAGCGCGTGCGCCAGCTCGATCAGGGCGGTGGGCCGGTCCAGGCCACTGCCGCTGGGCCCGCCGCAGATCACCACGGTCAGCTCGCCGGCCAGCGCCGGATCCCGTTCACGCAGCGCGGCGGCGGCACGGACCAGCACGTCCGGCGCCTTGAGCGGCTGGATGCGGCCGACGAACGCGACCACGTACCCGTCGGCCGGCAGGCCGAGCCGGCGGCGTGCGGCCCGGGTCGCGGCGTCCCGGTCACCGACGGCGGGACGGAACCGCTCCAGGTCGACGCCGGGTTCCACGATCGCCACCCGGTCCGGGTCGGCCGCGTACCGGTCGAGCAGGTCACGGGCCTCGACCCGGGTGTTGGCGACCAGCCGGTCCGCCTCGGTGACCACCTGCTCCTCGCCGATCACGCGGGCCTTCGGCTCGGGGCGGTCCCCGGCGGCGAGGCGGGCGTTCTTGACCTTCGCCAGCGTGTGCGCGGTGTGCACCAGCGGTACGCCCCAGCGCTCCTTGGCCAGCCAGCCGACCTGACCGGAGAGCCAGTAGTGCGAGTGGATCAGGTCGTAGTGGCCCGGCGGGCGGGCCGCCTCGGCGCGCAGCACCCCGGCCGTGAAGGCGCAGAGCTGGCCCGGCAGTTCCTCCTTGGTCAGCCCCTCCAGCGGCCCGGCGGTGACGTGCCGGACGGACACGCCGGGCGCCACCTCGACCACCGGGGGCAGGTCACCGGCGGTGGCCCGGGTGAAGATCTCCACCTCGACGTCGGCCTCGGCCAGCCGCCGGGCCACCTCCAGGATGTAGACGTTCATGCCGCCCGCGTCACCGGTGCCGGGCTGGTGCAGCGGCGACGTGTGCACCGAGAGCGTGGCGATACGGCGGGGCCGCGGCCACGGCAGAGCACCTCGCTGACGACCGACACCGGTGTGCAAATCCGCCACGTCCGCTCCCTCTGTCACGGTTGATGCCGTCCCGCACGACCGGCGCTTCTCGGTCAACCCGTGTGCCGGATCTCATCTTCCCCATCGGGGTTCGGAAATGCCCTTCGCCGGGTCCCCGGCGTGACGGACCTCATCACCGCGCCCGGCCGGGCGGCGGGGGACAATGGCCGGATGACTTCAGTCGCCATCGTCACCGGGGCGTCCAGCGGGATCGGCGCGGCCACCGCCCGCCGGCTCGCCACCGAGGGATTCCACGTGCTCGCCGCCGCCCGGCGTACCGACCGGCTCGCCGCGCTGGTCGCCGAGATCGAGGCGGCCGGCGGCGCGGCGAGCGCGGTGGCCTGCGACGTGACCTCGGACGAGTCGGTCGCCGGGCTGGCCGCCGCGGCCGAGGCCGCCCCCGGGCCGGTCACGCTGCTGGTGAACAACGCCGGCGGCGCGCGCGGCCTGGACCCGGTCGAGACGGCCGACGTGGGCGACTGGCAATGGATGTACGACGTCAACGTGCTCGGCACGCTGCGCGTCACCAAGGCGCTGCTCCCGGCGCTGGAGCGCTCCGGCGCCGGCACGATCGTGATCGTCAGCTCCACCGCCGGGCACGTCGTCTACGAGGGCGGCGGCGGCTACACGGCCGCGAAGCACGCGCAGACCGCAGTCGCCGGCACGCTGCGGCTCGAACTGTGCGGCCGACCGGTCCGGGTGATCGAGATCGACCCCGGCATGGTGAAGACCGAGGAGTTCGGCCTGGTCCGTTTCGGCGGTGACGCCGACCGGGCCGAGGCGGTCTACGCCGGTGTCGCCGAACCGCTGGTGGCCGACGACGTGGCCGACTGCGTGGCCTGGTGCGCGACCCGCCCGCACCACGTCAACATCGACCGGCTCGTGGTCCGCCCGCTGGCCCAGGCCGCACAGCACAAGGTGCACCGGGAGTCCTGATGGAGCGTCCGCTCGGCGTGGCCACCCGGGGCACCACCAACCCCAACCGGCTCCGGCGGGTGGACAACTGGGTCGTCGAGACCTGCGGCGACGCGCTGCGTGCCGCCGCCGACCCGCTCGTGGTCGACCTCGGCTACGGCGCCACCCCGGTCACCCCGGTCGAGCTGCGCGCCCGGCTGGCGTCCGGGGTCCGCGCCGACGTGCGGGTGGTCGGCCTGGAGATCGATCCGGTACGCGTGGCCGCCGCCCTGCCCGCCGCCGACCCGCCCGGGCTGACGTTCGCCAGGGGCGGCTTCGAGCTGGCCGGACTGCGTCCCGCGCTGGTGCGGGCGTTCAACGTGCTCCGCCAGTACGACGAGAGCGAGGTGGCCGACGCCTGGCACACAGTCACCGGGCGGCTCGCGCCCGGCGGGCTGCTGGTCGAGGGCACCTGCGACGAGCTGGGGCGGCTCGGCTCCTGGGTGCTGCTGGACGCCACCGGCCCTCTCACGCTCACGTTGTCGGCGAAGCTGACCACGCTGGAGAGCCCGGCCACGCTCGCCGAGCGGCTGCCGAAGGCGCTGATCCACCGCAACGTGCCGGGTGAACGCATCCACGACCTGATCGAGGCGCTGGAGCAGGCGTGGCGCGCGGCCGCCGGCTACGCCCCGTTCGGCCCCCGGCAGCGCTGGCTGCGGACGGTAGAGGCGGTGAAGGAGTCAGGCTGGCCGATCCAGGACAGCCCTCGTACGTGGCGCCACGGCAACCTCACGCTCCCCTGGCCCGCCATCTCCCCCCGCTGACCCGCCCGCCCCCGCCCCCCCACCCACCGCCCACCGCCCACCGCCCCGCCGATCTTGGACTTGTGGCGCCCATCTTGCCCCGTTTGGCCCAGTTCACGAGGCACCACAACTCCAAGATCAAGGGAGACGTCGCCCCTCCCCTGGAACCCCCGGCGGGACCCTTCGAGTCCAGCGTTGATCTTGCACTTGCTGCCCCGGCAATACGGGTCAAACCGCTCGGACCGAGGGCCGGAAGTGCAAGATCGCGGGGGTGGGAGGGGGAGGGGGAGGGGAGTGGGAGTGGGAGTGGGAGGGGGCGGGGGCGGGGGCGGGGGTCAGATGGTGCAGTTGACGAGGACTGGTTCGGGGTGGAGGGTTACGCCGAAGCGGGACTGGACGCCGTCTCGGATCTCGCGGGCCAGCGCCACCAGCGCGGCCGTGCTGGCGCTGCCGGAGTGGTTGGTGAGCGCGAGCGTGTGCTTGCTGGAGATGGCGACGCCCTCCGGGCCCGCGTACCCCTTGCCGAAGCCCGCCTTGTCGATCAGCCAGGCGGCGCTGACCTTCACCGTGCCGTCGGCGCCCGGCCAGTGCGGCGGCTCACCCACCTCGGCGGCGCGTTCCCGTACCTGCTCGAACACCTCGCCCGGCAGCACCGGGTTGGTGAAGAACGAGCCGACCGACCAGGTGTCCGGGTCGGCCGCGTCCAGCACCATGCCCTTGCCGGCGCGCAGCTTCCGCACGGTGGACCGGGCGTCGGCCAGCGGCACCCGGTCGCCGACCTCGACGCCGAGCGCCCGGGCCAGTTCGGCGTAGCGGACCGGGCCGGAGCGCGGGGACCGGGTGAGCCGGAAGTCGACCGAGAGCACCACCCAGCGGTCGCTGTACTTGAAGATGCTCCCCCGGTAGACGAACCCGCAGTCGGCCGCCGCGATCCGCGTCACCCGGCGTTCGGTCCGGTCGTACGCCTCGACGGCGACGATGGTCTCGGCGACCTCCTGGCCGTACGCGCCGACGTTCTGGATCGGTGTCGCGCCGGCCGAGCCGGGGATGCCGGAGAGGCACTCCAGCCCGGACCAGCCGCGCTCGACGGTGGCGGCGACGAAGTCGTCCCACGGCTCGCCGGCTTCGACACGTACCGTGACGGTGTCGCCCTCCTCGGCCACGGCCTGGAACCCGCGCGAGCGGACGAGCACGACGGTGCCGGGGAAGCCCTGATCGCCGATCACGACGTTGCTGCCGCCCGCCAGCACCAGCACGGCCTGCTCGCGGGCCTCCGCTTCCTGCACTTTTCGCACGATCTGGGCGGCGTCCTCGGCGATCTCCAGCCGCCCGGCGGGTCCGCCGAGCCGGAGCGTGGTGTAGCGCGCCAGGGTGGCCGGATCGGTCGGTTCACCGGCAGTAGCCGGTTCGGCGTAGACGTCTGACACGCCTTTCACCCTAGGCTGAGGGGTAGCCGGCGCACCCACTGGTGGCCCGGTCACCCCCGGGAGGATGGCGATGAGCAGACTGCACCACACGAAGGACTTCTGGATCGGCGCGCTGCGCACGGAGGGTCCCGCCTTCGCCGCGGCGGTTTCGGAGGCGCCGCCCGAGACACCCGTGCTGTCCTGTCCCGGCTGGACGGTCACCGATCTCGCCCATCACCTGACCCGCGTGTACGTCTGGGCGGGCACCGTGCTGACCGCCGGTGGCACCACCCGCCCGGAGCGGCACGACCCGGAGCCGCCGGCGGGCCTGACGCCGGCCCAGTGGTACGTGCGGGAGTACGAGCGGATCACCGCGCTGCTGGAGGCGGCGGATCCGGAGGCGCCGGCCTGGAACTTCGCGCCGCAGCCGAAGAAGGCGGCCTTCTGGCCGCGCCGGATGGCGCACGAGACGGCCGTGCACCGCTGGGACGCCCAGCTCGCGATTGGTGCGGGTGATCCGATCGAGGCGAAGCTCGCGGCCGACGGGGTGAGCGAGGTGCTGGACACCTGGCTGCCGGCGGGCCGGCGGGTGCAGCCCGGGCAGTGGCGCGGCGTGGTGCAGCTGACCGCGACCGACGCGGCCCAGGAGTGGTACCTGCGGTTGCGGGGTGAGGGGGTCGCGCTGCTGGACACCGCGACGATCCTGGACCACGACGACCACCGGGCCCGGGCACAGGTGGCCGGCACGGCGAGCGATCTGCTGCTGGCGCTGATGGGCCGGATCAGCTTCGACGCGCTGGACGTGGCGGGCGACCCGGCCCTGCTGGGGGGCCTGCGGGTCGGCTGACGACGGGCACCGGACGGAGAGGGGCGCCCGCCGCCCCTCTCCGTTTCTTTTCGGACAGCTCTGAGAGCGCTCTCTTGACAAGGTCCGGGACCCTCCACCACGCTGTCGTGAGAGCGCTCTCTAAGTTCCGGAACCGCCTTCCACCACCCGTTTCGACGACCCGAGAGGTCAGGACAGCATGCTCACCTTCACGCGCCGCCGCCTGGCGGCGGTTGCAGTGGTCGCCGCCACCGCGCTGCTCGGCACCACCGCCTGCGGCGGCGGCGACGATGCCGCCGCCGACGGGCCGATAACGCTCACCGTCGACGTCTTCGGCCAGTTCGGTTACGCCGATCTCTACCAGGAGTACATGGCCAGCCACCCCGGCGTGAAGATCGTCGAGCGCGGCACCGGCGGCAACCTCGACGAGTACTCCCCGAAGCTCACCCAGTGGCTCGCCGCGGGCAAGGGCGCCGGCGACGTGGTCGCCATCGAGGAGGGCCTGCTCGTCGAGTACAAGGCCAACCCGCAGAACTTCGTCAACCTGCTCGACCACGGCGCGGCCGACCTGAAGGGCAACTTCCTCGACTGGAAGTGGAACCAGGGGCTCACCGCCGACGGCAAGCAGCTCATCGGCCTCGGCACTGACGTCGGCGGCATGGCGATGTGCTACCGCACCGACCTGTTCGCCAAGGCCGGCCTGCCCACCGACCGGGAGGCCGTGTCCAAGCTCTGGCCCACCTGGCAGGACTACATCAAGGTCGGCGAGCAGTTCACCGCGAAGAAGACGGGCGCGTCGTTCCTGGACGCCGCGACCAACACCTTCAACACGATCCTGCTCCAGACCGCCGGCAACAGCAGCGGCTACAGCTACTACGACACCAGCAACAACCTGGTCGTCGGCAGCAACCCGGCGGTGAAGCAGGCGTACGACACCACGATGGACATCATCGACTCGGGGCTGTCCGGCAAGTACGGCTCGTGGTCCGAGGAGTGGGTGTCGGCGTTCAAGCAGTCGAAGTTCGCCACCATCGCCTGCCCGGCCTGGATGACCGGCGTGATCGAGGGCAACGCGGGCGCGGGCGCCAAGGGCAAGTGGGACATCGCCCAGATCCCCGGCAACGGCGGCAACTGGGGCGGCTCGTTCCTCGCGGTGCCGAAGCAGAGCAAGCACCAGGCCGAGGCGATCGAGCTGGCCAAGTTCCTGACCAGCGCCAAGGGTCAGATCGGCGCGTTCAAGGCGAAGGGTCCCCTGCCCTCTTCGCCGCAGGCGCTGGAGGACCCGGCGATCCTCGACTCGAAGAACGCCTACTTCTCCGAGGCGCCGGTCGGGAAGATCTTCGCCGAGGGCGCCAAGAGCCTGAAGCCGGTCTACATGGGACCGAAGAACCAGGCCGTACGCACCGAGGTCGAGAACGCCGTCCGCAGCGTCGAGCTGGGCAAGCGCTCCCCGGAACAGGGCTGGACCGACGCGGTCGCCAACGCCGAGAAGGCCGCCGCCAAGTAACCCGAGCAGCGCGTGCGGGCGGCCACCCGGCCACGGGGGCCGCCCGCACGGCGGAAAGGAGTCCCGGGTCATGGCCGTCCAGCTCGACGCCCGCCCGCCGGTCGCACCGGCACCCCGCCCCACCCGTCCCGGCCTGGGCAACCGGCTCAGCCGACTCGACACGAAGTACTCGCCGTACCTGTTCATCGCCCCGTTCTTCCTGCTGTTCGGCGTCTTCGGGGCGTACCCGCTGGCGTACACGTTCTGGGTCTCGCTGCACGACTGGGACCTGCTCGGCGCCGAGCACCCGTACATCGGCTTCGACAACTACACCCAGCTGCTCGCCGACTCGGACTTCTGGCACTCCGTGGTCAACACGCTGGGCATCTTCGTGATCTCCACGGTCCCGCAGTTGCTCGCCGCGCTCTGGCTGGCCAACCTGCTCAACCGGCAGTTGCGCGCTCGTACCACCTGGCGGATGGCGGTGCTGATCCCGAACGTCACCTCGACCGCCGCCGTGGCGATCGTGTTCGCAGTCCTGTTCGGCCGCGAGTTCGGCATGATCAACTGGCTGCTCGACCACGTCGGGATCAGCGCGATCGACTGGAAGGCGAACCGGTTCGCCGCCTGGGTCGCCATCTCCACCATGGTCGACTGGCGCTGGACCGGCTACAACGCGCTGATCTTCCTGGCCGCCATGCAGGCCATCCCGCGCGACCTGTACGAGTCGGCCGCGATCGACGGGGCCGGCCGGGCCCGCCAGTTCTGGTCCATCACGGTGCCGCTGCTCAAGCCCACGATCATCTTCGCGGTCATCATCTCCACCATCGGCGGCCTCCAGCTCTTCACCGAGCCGCGGATGTTCAACTCCGGCACCAACGCGATCCGCGGCGGACCGCTGCGGGAGTCGCAGACGGTGACCATGTACATGTTCGAGAACGCCTTCGCGCCGCACTACAACTTCGGCTACGGGTCGGCGGTCGCCTGGCTGCTGTTCGCGCTGATCGCCGTGGTCGCGGCGATAAACGTCCTGCTCCTGCGCCGGCTCGGCGGCGGCTCCCGCAAGGAGGTCTCCCGATGACCCGCCTCTGGTCGGCAAGCCGGCTCACCTATCTGGCGCTGACGCTCTCGGCCGTCCTGTCGATCTTCCCGATCTACTGGATGTTCGTGGTGGCCAGCCGCACCAGCGACACGATGGGCCAGGTGCCGCCGCCGCTCACCCCCGGCGGCAACCTCGGCGCCAACATCGCCCGGCTGTTCGACAACACTGACGCGTACTTCCTGACCGGCCTGATCAACTCGGCGATCGTGGCCACCACCGTCACGATCTCGGTGGTGTTCTTCTCCACGCTGGCCGGGTTCGCGTTCGCCAAGTTGCGCTTCCCCGGGCGCAACGCGCTGCTGCTGGTCATCGTCGCCACCATGATGGTCCCGACGCAGCTCGGCGTGATCCCGCTCTACCTGCTCATGACGAAGCTGAACTGGAACGACCGGCTGCCCGCCGTGATCGTGCCGGCGCTGGTCACCGGCTTCGGCGTGTTCATGATGCGCCAGTACGCGGGCCAGGCGGTCAGCACCGAACTGATCGAGGCGGCCCGGATGGACGGCTGCAACACCGCCCGGATCTACTGGAACGTGGTGCTGCCCGCGCTGCGCCCGGCCGCCGCCGTGCTCGGCCTGCTCACGTTCATGACCACCTGGAACGACTTCCTGTGGCCGTACGCGGTGCTGAACGACCCGGAGAACCCGACGGTGCAGCTGTCGCTGCGGGCCCTCTCCGACGGGTACTACCAGGACATGTCGCAGGTGTTCACCGGCACGGCCATCGCCACGCTGCCGCTGCTGCTGGTGTTCATCGTCTTCGGCCGCCAGATCATCGGCGGCATCATGGAAGGTGCGGTCAAGGCATGAGCAACGTCCGATTCCCGGAGGGCTTCGTCTGGGGCGGGGCCACCGCCGCGTACCAGATCGAGGGCGCCGCCCGCGAGGACGGTCGCGGTCCGTCGATCTGGGACACCTTCAGCCGTACGCCGGGCGCGGTGTTCGCCGGCCACACCGGCGACGTGGCCTGCGACCACTACCACCGGTTCGCCGAGGACGTCGCGCTGATGGCCGAGCTGGGGCTGCGGGCGTACCGGTTCTCGGTGTCCTGGCCCCGGGTGCGGCCGGACGGCACCGGCCCGGTCGAGCCGCGCGGGCTCGACTTCTACGACCGGCTGACCGACGCGCTGCTGGACGCCGGCCTCGACCCGATCGTCACGCTCTACCACTGGGACCTGCCGCAGGCGCTGGAGGACCGGGGCGGCTGGACCGTCCGGGAGACCGCCGAGCACTTCGCCGAGTACGCGCTCGCCGTGCACGGCCGCCTCGGCGACCGGGTCCGCACCTGGACCACGCTCAACGAGCCGTGGTGCTCGGCCTACCTCGGGTACGGCTCCGGGGTGCACGCGCCGGGGCGGCGGAACGCCGGTGACGCGTTCCGGGCCGTACACCATCTGCTGCTCGGCCACGGCCTGGCGGCGCGGGCGCTGCGCGCGGCCGGCGTGGAGACGCTGGGGATCACGCTCAACCTGGCCGACGTGCAGCCGGCGGACGCCGCGAGCGCCGCGGACGCCGAGGCGGTACGGCTGGTCGACGGCCTGCACAACCGGATCTTCCTGGACCCGCTCACCGGCGGCGGCTACCCGGCGGACGTGCTGGCCCACGTCGGCCGGATCGTCGCGCCGGACTTCATCAGGGACGGGGACGAGAAGCTGATCGCCGCGCCGCTGGACCTGCTCGGCCTGAACTACTACGCGCCCACCTACGTGGCCGGGCGGGCGGGCGGCGCGGGCGGCGACGCGTACCCGGGCACGGCCGGGACCGTCGAGTTCCTGCCGCCGGCCGGGCCGCTCACCGACATGGGCTGGTCGATCGAGCCGGCCGGGCTGACCCGGCTGCTGGAACGGGTGGCCGCCGACCACCCCGGGCTGCCCCTGATGATCACCGAGAACGGCGGGGCGTTTCCGGACACCGACCTCGACGAGCAGGGCGGGGTGGCGGACACCGACCGGGTCGCCTACCTCAACGGGCACCTGCGCGCCGCGCACGAAGCCATCGCCCGCGGCGTGGACCTGCGCGGTTATCTCGTATGGTCGGTGCTGGACAACTTCGAATGGGCCGAGGGTTACCGGAAGCGATTCGGGATCGTCCACGTCGACTACCTGACCCAGCGGCGCACACCAAAGCACAGCGCCCGCTGGTACCAGGAGGTGATCGCCCGGAACGGGCTGTGACGAGGTGGTGGTTACGGGGATGACGACGGCACAGCGACCGACCCTGGAGGCGGTGGCCCGGCTGGCCGGCGTGTCCCGGGCCACCGTCTCCCGGGTGGTGAACGGCTCGACCACTGTGGCCGAGCCGATCCGGCAGGCGGTACGCCGGGCGGTCGAGGAACTCGGGTACGTCCCGAACCTCGCCGCCCGCAGCCTGGTCACCCAGCGGACCGACTCGGTGGCGCTGGTGCTGCCCGAGGCGGCCACCCGGGTCTTCTCCGACGACCAGGTGTTCCCGGGCATCATCAGGGGCGCGGCGCAGGAGCTGGAGGCGGCGGACAAGCAGCTCGTGCTGATGCTCGCCGGCTCACCGGCCGGACACGAACGGGTCGAGCGGTACACCACCGGCCGGCACGTCGACGGGGTGCTGTTCGCCTCGCTGCACGGCGAGGACCCGCTGCCCGGCCGGCTGGCCCGCCTCGGCATCCCGGTGGTGTGCAGCGGACGGCCGCTGGACGGCGCCGACGTGCCGTACGTGGACGTCGACCACGAAGGCGGCGTGAGCACGGCGGTCCAGCACCTGATCGCGAGCGGACGCCGTCGGATCGCCACCATCGCCGGGCCGCAGGACATGGTCGCCGGAATCGAGCGGCTGATCGGCTACCGCAGCGCGATCACCGAGGCCGGGCTGCCGGAGCTGGTCGCGTACGGCGACTTCACCCGGGAGTCGGGCACCGCCGCGATGCGGGAGCTGCTCGCCGCCGACCCGGAACTGGACGCCGTGTTCGCCGCCTCCGACCTGATGGCGCACGCCGCCCTGCGGACGCTGCGGGAGGCCGGGCGGCGGGTGCCCGAGGACGTGGCGGTGATCGGGTTCGACGACATCGAGACGGCCGCGTACACCGAGCCGCCGCTGAGCACCGTGCGGCAGCCGATAGTGGAGCTGGGCCGGTCGATGACCCGGCAGTTGCTGCGCATAGCGGCGGGCGAGACGGTCGAGCAGGCGCTGGTGCTGCCCACCGAGCTGGTGCTGCGCGAGTCCGCGTAAGGAAGGGCCCCCTCTTAACGCCTCCGGTAGAGGAGGGGGCCCTTCTTAACAGCCCGCCCCGCGTTAACCGGTCGCGGCGCGGGTGGCGGCGGGTCTAGGGTCCGCCGGATGAACGCAGCCGAGATCCGTCCCGCCCGCCCCGACGACGCGCCCGCCGTGGTGGCGTTGCGTGCGCTCGTCTTCCCCTATCTGGTGCGCGGCGTCGAGTCGACCCGCCGCATGATCGCCGAACCGCCGCCCGGCGAGGACTGGGCGGCCTGGGTCGCCGAGGCGGACGGCGAGGTCGTCGGCTGGGCGTCGGCGTACCGCAACACGCAGACCTCGACGCCCGGCGTGGGGATGATCTCCCTGCTGCACGTACACCCGGCGCATCGCCGCCACGGCAACGGCGCGGCGCTGTTCGACACCGCGCTCGGGCACCTGCTGACGCTCGGGTCCACCGAGGTGCTCACCTACGCGCATACCGAGTCGCTGCCGTTCGCGCAGCGGCACGGCTTCACGCCCAGCCGGGAGGTGCGCTACTCGGCGCTGGACCTGAGCACGCCCCCGCCGATGCCGCAGCCGCCGCCGGGCGTACGGCTGGTGTCCGCCGCCGGGCTCGACCCGCGTCTGGTGCACCGGGTCGACGCCGAGGCGTCCCGGGACGAGCCGGGGGACGTGCCGACGGACTCGCTCGGCTTCGACCTGTGGCGGTACGAGTGCTGGGACAACCCGGGGCTGGACCGGGAGGCGAGCACGCTCGCCGAGGTGGACGGGGAACTGGTCGCGCTGAGCCTGGTCAAGCGGGACGGCGACCGGATGTGGTCGGACTTCACCGGCACGCTGCCCGCCTACCGGGGCCAGGGCTTGGCCCGGCTGACCAAGCAGGCCGCGCTGCACGCCGCCGCCGCTCGCGGGGTACGGACCGCGTACACCTCGAACCACGAGGTGAACGCGCCGATGCTGGCGATCAACGAGCGGCTCGGTTACCGGCCGGTGGACAGCCAGTGGTCGTGCCGGCGCACGCTCAGCTGAGCCCGGCGGCGACCCGCACCGCTGTGGCGTACGTGTCCGCGCCGAACAGCACCAGCCGCGCCTCGGTGACGTGCGCCGGGGTGGCCGCGTGCAGCACGGTGAGCGCCTGCGCCACCGCGTCGTCGACCGGCCAGCCGTAGATCCCGGCGGAGATCAGCGGGAACGCGACACTCGTCGCGCCGAGCCCGTCGGCGATGCGCAGGCTGTTGGCGTAGCAGTCGCGCAGCAGCGCCGAGCGGTCCTCGCCCGGCGAGAAGACCGGGCCGACCGTGTGCACCACCCAGCGGGCGGGCAGGTTGCCGGCGGTGGTGGCGACGGCCTGGCCGGTGGGCAGCCCGCGCCCGTAGCGGGAGGCGCGCAGCGCCCGGCACTCCTCCAGGATCGCCGGGCCGCCGCGCCGGTGGATCGCGCCGTCCACGCCCCCGCCGCCGAGCAGCGACGAGTTGGCGGCGTTGACTATCGCGTCGACCTGCTGCGCGGTGATGTCCCCCTCGATCAGGACGGTGTCCATCTCAGCTCTCCTCGATCGGCTGGCCCAGCGACCGGCGGGCCAGCAGCGCGGCCCCGGCCACGGCGGCCGGCATGACCAGCACCGCGCCGAGCGGGATCAGGAAGCACAGGAAGACCGCCACCCCGAAGCCGAGCGCCGTCGGCCGGTCGGCCCGCAGCCGCGCCCGCCGGTCCGGCAGCCGCATCCCGCGCCGGTAGAACGGCGCGCCGACCAGCTCCAGCGCCAGGAACCAGCCACCCACCAGGGCGCCGACCACCGGGACCACCGTCTGTCCCACCACCGGGATGAAACCGGCCGCGAACAGGGGTACGCCGATCAGCGCGGACAGCGCCACCAGGCGCAACGAGTCGGCGAGGCTGCGTCGCAGCGAGGACCAGAACGGCACGTCCACGGCGCCGGGGGTGCCGCCGAGCCGGTCCTCGACCCGCTCCGAGATCGCCTCGTAGAACGGGTCGCCGATGACGAGCGTGACGGCGGTGAACGTGAGCACCCCGACCAGCCCGGCGACGCCGACCACCGCCAGCCCGGCGGCGACCCGCAGCAGATTGCGCCAGGGCGACGACCAGTCGTCGGCGAACGGGGTGAGCCAGCCCGCCAGGTCGCCGACGAAGTAGAGCAGCGTGGCGAACAACGCCACGTAGAGCGCGCCGGTGATCAGCGCCGGGATCACGCCGAGCAGCATCAGCTTCGGGCTGCGGACGTACATGCCGAAGCCGCGCAGCAGCAGCCCGGCGCCGCCGAGGAAGCGGGTGGCCGCGCCGGTGACCGGCGCGATCGTACGGGAGGCGTTCACGACGGCACAGCCTAATCTGCCGGTGCACCACAATGGGCCGGTGCGTGCGTCCCGGCTGATCTCGCTTGTGCTGCTGCTCCAGTCGCGGGAGACGATGACCGCTGCCGAGCTGGCCCGCGAGCTGGAGGTGTCCGAGCGGACCGTCTACCGGGACGTGCTGGCGCTCTCCGCCGCCGGTGTCCCGGTGTACGCGGACCGGGGCCGGGCCGGCGGCTACCGGCTGCTGGGCGGCTACCGGACCCGGCTGACCGGGTTGAGCCGGGACGAGGCCGAGGCGCTGTTCCTGGCCGGGCTGCCCGGACCGGCAGGGGACATGGGACTGGCCGACTCGGTGGCCGCCGCCGAGCTGAAGGTGCTCGCCGCGCTGCCGCCGAGCCTGCGGGACGCGCCCGCCCGTACCGGGCAGCGGTTCCACCTGGACGTCCCCGGCTGGTTCCGGGAGACCGCGCCCCCGCCCGCCCTCGCCGAGCTGGCCCGGGCCGTCTGGCGGGACCTGATGGTGGAGCTGCGCTACCGGCGCGGGGACCGCGAGGTGACCCGCACGCTGGCGCCGTACGGGCTGGTGCTGAAGAACGGGGTCTGGTATCTGGTCGGCCGGGTCGGTGACGGCTGGCGGACGTACCGGGTGGACCGGGTTGTCTCGGCCGAGGTGAGCGCCGACGGCTTCGACCGGGACGAGGACTTCGACCTCGGGGCGTACTGGCGGGAACAGGCCGGCGCGTTCCTGCGCGAGCTGTTACGCGAGCGGGTCACGGTGCGGCTCGGCCCGGCCGGGTTGCGGGCGCTTCGGCACCTGGTGGACGCGCCGTTCGTCTACACCGAGGCGGTCGACGCGGCCGGTCCGCCGGACGAGCAGGGCCGGCTGGTGCTGCGGCTGCCGGTCGAGTCGGTCGACGTGGCGTACACCCAGTTGCTGGCGCTCGGCCCGGAGGTGGAGGTGCTGGCGCCGCCGCGGTTGCGGGCGCGCTTCGCCGAGGCGGCCCGCCGCGCGGCGGCGCTCTACACCGATCCGCCGTCAGACGGTCAGCGGTAGCCGTCCGGGTCGGCCGGCTTACCAGGCTTGACCACCTCCTCGTAGTAGCGGGCCCAGTGCGGGCGGCTGCCGTCGACGTCGGTGAAGCCGTACACCTGGGCCAGACCGCCGCTGTCCAGCGACTTGCCGTTCCAGCGGGCCCGGTCCGGGTCGGCGGCCAGGGCCGCCACCGCGCGCCCGACGAACGCCGGCGTCTCCGACATGACGAAGTGGGGCTCGGTCTTCGCCCCGTCACGCCAGTTCGCCTCGGTGACGCCGTAGTGTTCGAGCATCGCCTCCGAGCGCAGCCAGCCCGGCGTGAGCGCGACGGCGGTGCAGCCGTGCGGGGCCAGCTCGTGCGCCTGGCTGAAGCCGAGCCGGTTCACCGACACCTTCGCCAGGTCGTAGAAGACCGACAGGCGGTACTCGCTGTCGTTGTGCTCCTTGGTGCCGTCGCCGACCTCGACCACCAGGCCGCCCGGATTGCGGATCAGCAGCGGCAGCGCGAAGTGGCTGGTGATGATGTGCGTGTCGACAGCCAGCCGCAGCGTACGGAAACCGGCGTCGAGCGGCTGCTCCCAGACCGGCTTCTCCCAGGTGATCAGCGGGTCGGCGCCCCAGACGTCGTTCACCAGCACGTCGAGGCGGCCCTGCTCGGCGTCGATCCGCTCGACCAGGGCGCGTACCTGCTCGGGGTCGAGGTGGTCGACAGCGACGGCGATTCCGGTGCCCCCGGCGGCGGTGACCAGCTCGGCGGTCTCCTCGATGGTCTCCGGCCGGTCCATCTCGGAGCGGCGCTCTCGGGTGGTGCGGCCGGTGGCGTAGACGGTGGCCCCGGCGGCGCCGAGCTGCACGGCGATCTGCCGGCCGGCGCCCCGGGTAGCGCCCGCGACGAGCGCGACAGTTCCGGTCAGTGGTGAGTTCATGGGATCACCGTGTCAGCGATACCTGACAACGGAAGTCCGGTTTCCCGAACGAACCGGATGGGCGATCATCACCGGTATGCACCTGCTGCTGTCCGGGATCGTCGGCTCGGTCGCGTACGGGCTGGCCGGACCCGGCTCGGACACCGACCGGCTCGGCGTGTTCGCCGCGCCCACAGTCGCGTTCCACGGCCTGCGCCCGCCCCGCGAGTCGGTGGTCACCACCGACCCGGACGTCACGCTGCACGAGGCCCGCAAGTACGCGCTGCTGGCGCTGAGCGGCAACCCCACCGCCACCGAGCTGATGTGGCTGCCCGACGACTGCTACGAGACCCGTACCGGGTTCGGTGAGGAGCTGATCGCGATCCGGTCGGCGTTCCTCAGCGCGCCGCGCGTCCGTGACGCCTACCTCGGGTACGCCGCGCAGCAGTTCCGCAAACTCGCCGGCCGGCCCGCCGACGCCGGTGGGCGGCTGCGCTCGGCGAAGCACGCCCGGCACCTGGCCCGGCTGCTGCACCAGGGCCGGGTGCTGTACGCGACAGGCGTACTGGAGATCCGCCTCGCCGACCCGGAGTGGTTCCGCGCGTTCGGCGAACGGGTTTCCGGCGGCGCGCTGGAGGAGGCGCAGGCGCTGGTGGCGGACGCCGAGGCGGAGTTCGACCGGATCCGCTCACCGCTGCCGGAGCGCCCGGACGAGGAGACGGTGGAACGCTGGCTGCTCGCCGTCCGGGCGGCGTACCTGCCGCGCTGAGCGGGTCAGTCCGCCAGGCGTACGCGTACCCGGCGGTTGGCCCGCCCCTTGCTCTCCACCTTGACCACCTGGACCTTGCCGATCTGGGCGGTGGAGGCGACGTGCGTGCCGCCGTCGGCCTGCACGTCCAGCCCGACGATGTCGACGATCCGCACCTCCTGCTCCTCCGGCGGGATCAGGTTCGACTGGGTACGGATGATGTCCGGCAGCGCGAGCGCCTCGGCGCGCGGCAGCACCCGCACCGCCACCGACCGGTCGGCGGCCACCTCGGCGTTCACCAGCTCCTCGATGCGGGCCTTGAAGTCCGGCGGCACCTCGGGCAGGTTGAAGTCCATCCTCGCCTCGCCCGGCTCCATGTTGCCGCCGGTGACGAGCGCGCCGAAGTCACGGAACACCACGCCGCAGAGCACGTGCAGCCCGGAGTGGGTACGCATCAGCATGGTCCGGCGGGCGTCCTCCACCGCGCCGACCACCTCGCTGCCGACCGGCGGCACCGGGTCGCCCTCGGCCGGGATCAGCCACAGGTCGTCGCCCTTGCGGGTGCCGACGATCCGGGTCTGTACGCCCTGCCACAGCAGCACCCCGTGATCCGGCGGCTGCCCGCCCCCACCCGGGTAGAACGCGGACCGGTCCAGCACGATGCCCTGCTCGGGATCGGCCGCCAGCACCCGGCAGGTCCACTCGCGCAGGGTCGGGTCGGCGAGGTCGAGCCGGTGCGTACGGCCGTGGTGTGTGACGCCCATGGACGGCGACGTTACCCGTTCAGGAACTCCGAGACGCGCCCCCGCAGGTCGGCGCGTTCGGTCCAGAGCACGCCGGGCCTGTCGTACACGTGCAGTGTGGCGTTCGGGAGCGCGGCGGCGAGCCGTTCGGCGACGGCGACCGGGTGCAGGTCGTCGTCGGCGGCGGCGATGACCAGCGCCGGCGCGGTGACCGCGGCGAGCGACCCGGCGTCGTCGAGCGGGGCCTGGGCGGGCAGGTCGGCCAGCCCCGGCGCGAGCCCGTCGCGCAACAACTGGTCGAGCCGCTGCCGCAGGTAGGCCCAGCCGGCCGGGGTGTTGCGCACCGACGGCGGCAACTCCAGCGACACCACGTCGGCCAGCGCCGAGGCGTCGCCCTCGGCCACCGCGTCGAGCAGGCCGGTGAGCCGGGCGCGGGCCACCTCGCCGCGCGGTGTGTCCAGCACGGCGGGCAGGAAGAAGACGAGTCTCTCGAAGCGTTCCGGGCTCTCCGCGAGCAGCCGGCAGAGCGCGCCCGCGCCGAGGCTCGCGCCGAACGCCCGGGTCGCGCCGCTCAGGTCCGCCATCGCGCGCAGGTCACGGGCGAGGTCCAGGTAGGTCCACGGGCCGGGCGGGGAGTCGGAGCGGCCGTGCCCGCGGAACTGGAAGAAGACGCGCCGCCCGGCGACGCCGCTGCCGAACGGGCGGGTGGTGGCGATGCCACTGCCCAGCCCGTGCGCGAACACGGTGACGGGGTCACCGGTGCCGGTGACCAGCTGTTCCAGGCTCACCCCGTGCGGGGTGGCGACCAGCTCCGTCTCCGGCTCGGGCAGCGCGGGACGCCCGGTTCGGGGCGCGCCGGGGCCGGGCCCCCAGGTGCGGGGACCGCCGTCCGGCGGCGGAGGCCAGCGGAAACCTCTCACCAGGACCCTCGGCCGTCGTGCAGGTCCCGCAGGCCGGGCCGCACGTCGAGCAGGTAGATCAGACCGGCGGCGATGCCGATCAGTCCGAA
This sequence comes from Micromonospora sp. HB375, assembly GCF_017872985.1. Lineage (NCBI taxonomy): Bacteria > Bacillati > Actinomycetota > Actinomycetes > Micromonosporales > Micromonosporaceae > Micromonospora > Micromonospora sp. HB375. The sequence continues at coordinate 6,427,243 of NZ_JAGGJO010000001.1, forward strand.
CAGGCTGATCGGGCCGAAGCCGAGCAGGGTCAGCAGCAGGCAGACCGCCAGGATGGCGACCCAGCCGCCCTTGGGCAGCGTGCCGAGCGCGGCGAAACCGTCGCCGCGCTGGGTGATCGCGTGCACCAGCGCCACTCCCTGTACGACCAGGGCGAAGACGAGCAGGATCAGCTGGATCACGTCTTGGACTGCGAACGCGAAGATCGGCGCGGCGATGGCCATGGGGGCAAGCTTATGCCGAGACCCCGGAAACGTCCGACAAGACGTTGTCCGGGGTCCGGTGGAGCATCAGGTCACTCGGCGGCCGGGCGGGTCCGCTTCGTGGCCTTCGGCAGCTTCGCCGACGGGGTGGCCGGCTTGGTGGCCTTGGTGGCGGTCGTCTTGGCGACGGCCTTGGTGGCGGTCGCCTTGGTGGCGCGGGTGCGCTTCACCGCGGCCGGCTTGGCGGCCACCGCCTCGGCCACCTCGGCCGGGCTGGGCACATCGGTCGTCGCGGCGGCGGTGTCCGGCTTCGCGGCCACCTCGGTCTTCGTCGCGACCGCGGCCTTCGGGGTGACCTCGGCCTTCGGGGCCACGTCGGTGCCGGTGGCCTCGGTGGCCTGGATGTCGGCGTTCACCGTGTCGGCGGCCTCCAGCACGCCGGCGCCGACGACACGCTCACCACGGGCGACCAGTTCGGCGTACGCGGCCAGCGCGCGCTCCTGCGCGGCGTGCGCGCCGGCCACCACGACGGCGGCGTTGCGGGTGGCGGCCTCGCGGAGCTTGTCCAGGTTGGCGGCCTCGCGCAGCTTCTCCAGGTTCGCCGCCTCGCGCAGCTTCTCCAGGTTGGCGGCCTCGCGGAGCTGGTCGAGGTCGGTGGCGACGGCGCGCTCGCGCAGCCCGGTCGCGGTCTGGTTGGCGGTCTTCAGCGTCTCGGTGGCCTTCTGGCGCAGCTCGAAACCGGTGACGACGGCCTTGCCGCCGAGGTCGGTCACGACCCGGGTGCCGAGGCCGCTGACCACGGTGGGCAGCTTGCGCAGCTGCTCCAGGGCCAGCTCACCGGCGCCGGCGGCGGCGTAGAGGGGTGCGGGGATGCGGTTGGTCTTCGGCTGGGTGGTCATGACTGCTCCTCTTCGGCCGCACCGGCGGCCTTCCGGGCCGCCCGGCGGGCGGCCGCTTGCTCAGGGGCGGCGGTGGTCGGGGCGGGCGCGGGGGTCGGGGCGGGCGCGGCACCCGCTTCGGTGACGGCTACCGATTCGAGGACCGCCTCGGTCGGCGTGCCCTCCGGCGTGACCGGACCGGTAGCGGCCGCCGCCACTGTCGCCGGGGCCTCCGGCGCGGTGGCCGGCTCGGTCGCGGTGGCCTTCTCGGCCGTCTCCGCCGCCCCGGCGGCCTCGGTAGCCTCGGCCAGGCGGGCGTTCTCGCGCCGGAACGTCTCGTAGATCTGGGTGAGCGACTGCTTCTGGGCCATGGTCAGCTCGGGGTCGACGGCGATCGCCGCGAGCACGCCCTGGCCCTCCTTGTCGTCCAGCAGCCCGGCCCGCAGGTACATCGCCGGGGTGGAGACGCGCAGCGCGCTCGCGAGCTGCTGGAGCACCTCGGCGCTCGGCTTGCGCAGCCCTCGCTCGATCTGGCTCAGGTAGGGATTGCTGACACCCGCCTGCTCGGCGAGCTGGCGCAGTGAGATCTTCGCGTTGCGCCGCAGGTCGCGAATGAACCCGCCGACATCGGGAAGGTCCTTGCTGGTGGCCATGACTCAACGCTAGCTCGGTCCGCTAACTGCTGCAAGCAAAACGCTAGCCAGAGTTAGCAGGGTCACCGATGGCGGGTTGCGGAGCCCATGTCCGTTCCGTACGGTTCTCCCCCGTGACCAAGATCGATATCAACGGTGCCCAGCTCGCGTACGACGAGAGCGGCACCGGCACCGCCGTGGTGCTGCTGCACGCCGGCATCGCCGACCGGCGGATGTGGCGCGGGCAGATCCCGGCACTCGCCCAGCGGCATCGGGTGATCGCGCTGGACCTGCGCGGCTACGGCGAGTCGGAATTGCCGCCCGCGCCGTTCGCCCACCACGACGACGTGATCGGGCTGCTCGACGCGCTGGGCATCGAGCAGGCCGCGCTCGTCGGCTGCTCGTTCGGCGGCCGGGTCGCGGTGGACACCGCGCTCGCCCACCCTCAGCGGGTCTCGGCGCTGGCGCTCTTCGGCGCGCCCGTCTCCGGCAACGAGTGGTCCGAGGAGACCGAGCAGCTCTGGGAGGACCTGGTCGGCGACGTGGACCCGGAGGACTTCGCCGCCACCGCCGCCGGGGAGGTGCGGTTCTGGGTGGTCGGCCCGACCCGCCGCCCGGAGGACGTCGACCCGGAGCTGATCCGGTTCGCCGAGGAGATGGACCGCCGGGCGCTCGCCGCCGAGCAGGCGCTGAGCGCGGTCGACGTCGACGAGCTGGACCCGCCGGCGATCGACCGGCTGGGCGAGCTGCGCGTACCGGTGCTGGTCGGCACGGGCGCCGACGACCTGGCCGACATCCGCCGCCTGGCCGACCGCATCGCCGACGAGGCCCCCCGGGGCATACGCATGCCGGACGTCCACAACGCGGCCCACCTGCTCCCCCTGGAGCGCCCCACCGAAACCAACACCGCCCTCCTGCCGTTCCTCCCCTCCTGACCGCCCCGCTCCTCTCCCCTCGCCGCGTTGATCTTGCACTTGCAGCCCTCGGCACGCCTGGAATGCGCATTTCGCCGGGGCAGTAAGTGCAAGATCGCCGGGGGTAGAGGGCGGGGAAGGGTTACCAGGTGGGGCGGATGGCTCCTACCGGGAGGCCACCGCCGAGCAGGGGCGGTTCGGCGTACTCGGTGAGGATGGGGGCGCGCACGTCCAGGCGCGCCAGGGCCGACACCAGGACGGGTGTGCGGGCCCTCGCGGCGCCGTCGTCGATCTTCAGCGCGACCGCGCCGACCCCCGGGACCGCCGCCGCGATCACACCCTCCGCGCCGATCTTGGCAAGCAGACCGGGTACGCCGCGCATCAGCCGCGTGTCCTCGGCCTGGGTGCCGCCGACCAGCTCCGGGTACGTGCGCATCGCGTCCGCCACGGTCCGCTCGACGGTGCCCGGCTCGGCGTCGACCAGCCGCAGGAACGCCCGCGCCAGCCCGGTGAGCGAGACGGCGAGCACCGGCGCGCCGCAGCCGTCCACCCCGACCGCCGCCGCCCGCTCCCCGGTGAACTCCTCGATCGTGGCGGTCAGGCGCTGCTGGAGCGGGTGCTCGGGCCGCCAGTAGCCGTCCAGCGGCCAGCCGGCGGCCAGGCAGGTGCGCAGCATGCCGGCGTGCTTGCCGGAGCAGTTCATCAGCACCCGGGCGGGACCGCCGCCGGCCCGCAGCACCGCCTCCCGGGCGGCTTCGCCGACCGGCAGGTCCGGCGGGCAGTGCAGCGCGTCCCCGGTGAGGCCGCCGCCGCGCAGCAACGCGGTGACCCGCTCGATGTGGAACTCCTCACCGGCGTGGCTGGCCGAGACGAGCGCCAGGTCGGCCGGGTCGGTGAGCGGCAGCCCGGCCCGCAGCATCCCGATCGCCTGCATCGGCTTGTTGGACGAGCGGGGGAAGATCGGCGAGGTCACGTCTCCGGCCCCGGCGACAGGCGCTCCGGCGGCGTCGAGCACCACCACGGAACCCCGGTGGAAGCCCTCCACGAAACCGGACCGGACCACCTCGGCGAGCGGCGCGCCGCCCTCGTACGTCTTTCCCACGTAATGGACCGTACCGATGGGGCGGGCCCGGCCGACGGCGGGGTGACCTGCGGCGTCGCCCGGGGCCGTACAGGGCCGGCGGCCGGTACGCCGCTTACCCGCCGGTGGCCGGAAGACCGAGCAGCGTACGGGCCTCGGCGGTGGTCAGCGGAGGCCGCTGGGCGAGCTGGGCGAAGCCGACCGCCCGCGCGACGAGCTGCATGTTGGACTCCACCGGGCGCCCCTTGGCGTACGTGACCGTGTCCTCCATGCCGACCCGCAGGTGGCCGCCGGCCGACAGCGACGCCAGCATCACCGGGATGGTGCTGCGCCCGATGCCGGTGGCCGCGAACGTGGTGCCCTCGGGCAGGTCACGCAGCATCTGCTGGGCCGCCACCAGGGTCGCCGTGGTGCCGGGCATGCCACCCGGCACCCCCATCACGAAGTCGACGTGCACGTGCCCGCCGTGCGGCAGGCCGTACTTGCCGAGCAGCCGCTGCAGGGCGGTGAGGTGGCCCAGGTCGAAGATCTCGTACTCGGGGACGACGCCGCGTTCCTGCATCCGGGTGTGCAGGTCGACGATGAACTCCCACCGGTTGAGGAACACGTCGTCGCCGAAGTTGACGGTGCCCATGGTGCAGGAGGCCATGTCCGGCGCGGCGTCGAGCACCGCCAGCCGGGCGGACTCCGGGTCGGTCACCGCACCCCCGGAGGAGAGCTGCACGATCAGGTCGGTGCTCTCCCGCAGCGCCGCCACGGTGTCGCGCAGCCGCCCCTGGTCGAGCGTGGGCCGCGCCTCGTCGTCGCGGATGTGGACGTGGATCACGGCGGCGCCGAGCGCCTCGCACTCCTTGGCGGTCAGCAGCAGCTCGTCGAGCGTCACCGGCAGCGCCGGCACCTCAGCCTTCGCCGACTCCGCGCCGGTGGGGGCAACCGTGATCAACGTCCCTGTCGTCATGCCCCGGATCCTAGACCGGTGCCCGACGTCGGGTCGACCGGAGGATTTCCGGTGCGGGCGGCGTTAAGAAGGGACCCTTCCTCTACCGGAGGCGTTAATAGGGGGCCCTTCCTTACACGTCGATGGCGGCGGCGCTCTCGCCCACGAGCAGGCGGGCATCGTCGGGCGTGTTGCGCTTCAGCACGGCGAGCGCCACCTGACCCAGCTCGAAGTGCTGCACGGCGGTGCCCACGAAGCCGACCGTCCGGCCGTCGAGCGTCACCGGCGTACCGGCCACCGGCGGCTGGTCGCTCGCCACGCCGTCCAGATGCAGCAGGACCAGCCGGCGGGGCGGCTTGCCCAGGTTGTGCACCCGGGCCACCGTCTCCTGCCCCCGGTAGCAACCCTTGTCCAGGTGCACGGCCGGGGCGATCAGGTCCACCTCGGCCGGGATCGTGCGGTGGTCGGTGTCCACCCCGGCCCGTACCTGCTTGGCGGCGACCCGGACCGCCTCGTACGCCCACAGCCCGGCGACCGGCACCCCGGCGCCGCGCAGTTCGGCGACCACCCCGTCCATGGCGGCGCGGGGCACCAGCAGGTCGACGCCGAGCGCCACCCGGCGGGCCCAGCCGCCGACCGGCAGCGGCTTGACGTCGTACACCACGGAGGGCCGCGCGGGCAGCTCGCCGGAACGGAACTTCGGACCCGGCACCGCCGCTACGTCGGGAGCCGCCAGCCCGGTCACGCCGAGCGTGTCGAGCGCGCCGGGCGCCTCCGGCCCGACCAGCGACAGCAGCGCGAACTCGGCGGTGGCGTCGCGCGGGTCGACCTTGCTGAAGAACCGCATCTTCTCCAGGTACGACAGCAGGCCGCCGGTCATGCCCGGCTCGGTGTCCAGCCAGGTGGTCTCGCCGTCGTCGGCGACCATCGCGTGCTGCTCGACGTGCCCGTGCGGGGAGAGCACCAGCAGTTCGGTGCCCTGCCAGGGGGCCAGCGCGGCCAGGTGCTGGCTGGTGAGCGTGTGCAGCCAGCTGATCCGTTCCTCGCCGGGCACCGCGACCACGCCCCGGTGCGACCGGTCGACCAGGCCCACGCCGGTGGCCAGGAGCCGCTGCTCGCGCATCGGGTCGCCGTAGTGCGCCGCCACCGGCGCGACACCGGCCGCCCGGTGGGCCGGCTCGGGCTGGTCCCTGGTCTGCTCGTCGATGCTCTCGGTGGTCACCGCTCCGGCGATGTCGATCATGCGTGTTCCCCGTTCAGTGTGCAGCGGCCGCAGACTCCGAAGAGCGCGACGTGCCCGATGTCGACCTGGAATCCGCGCTGCTCGGCCAGCTGGTCGGCGAGCGGGCGGAGCATCTCGGGTGAGATCTCGTCGATCGCCCCGCACTCCCGGCACACCAGGTGCACGTGCTGGTGCTCGCCGGCCGCGTGGTAGGTGGGCGCGCCGTGCGAGAGGTGCGTGTGCGTGACCAGGCCGAGCCGCTCCAGCAGCTCCAGGGTGCGGTAGATGGTGGTGATGTTGACGCCGGCCGCCACCTCGCGGACCGCCGTGTGTACCTGCTCCGGGGTGGCGTGCCCGAGGTCGAGGACGGCCTGGAGCACCAGCTGCCGCTGCGCCGTCAGCCGCAGCCCGCGCGCGCGGAGCATTTCCGCGAGGGAGGATTCGGACACCCTTCGATCATAGTTCGGCCGCCGCGCCGGTCCGTCCGCCGCCGGGGTACGCCACTACGCTGCGCCCGTGGAGGCGACGCGGGTGGCGGTGCTCGGCCGGGGGCTCGTACCGGCCGGTGAGCCGGTGGTGCGCGGCGACGACCGGGGTGTGCTGCACGGCGACGGCCTGTTCGAGACGCTGCACCTGCGCGACGGGGTCCCCTGGCTGCTGGAGCCGCACCTGGCCCGGCTGCGGGCGGGCGCGGCGGCGATCGACCTGCCGCTGCCCCCGGACGACGCGCTCGTCGAGCTGCTGGACGCGGTCCGCGCCGGCTGGCCGCCGGAGACCGAGGGCGCGTTGCGGCTGGTCTGCACCCGGGGGCCGGAGGGCGGCGGGCGGGCCACGGTGTACGCCACGCTGGGCGAGGTGCCCGCCGCCGCCCGGCTGGCTCGGCGTACCGGGGTGACGGTGGCCACGCTGCCGCTCGGGGTGGCCGCCCGGTCCCGCCCCGAGCTGGGGTGGCTGCCGAACGGCGTGAAGTCGACCTCGTACGCGCTCAGCACCGCCGCCCGGCGCTGGGCGCAGCGGACGGGCGTGGACGACGTGCTCTGGGTCTCGACCGACGGCTACGTGCTGGAGGGACCCACCGCGAACGTGGTGTGGCTGCGCGGCGGGACGCTCTGCACGGTGCCGGCGGCGCAGACCGGAATCCTGCCCGGCGTGACCGCCCACCACCTGCTGAGCCGCGCCGGAGAGCTGGGCCTGACCCCGGCCGAGCACCTGCCCACAGTGCCCGACCTGCACGCCGCCGAGGCGATCTGGCTGACCAGCTCCCTACGCGGCCCCACGGAGGTCACGACCCTGAACGGAACCCCCCGCCCGAGTTCCCCCCTGACCCCCCGCATCCAGGCCCTCCTGAACTTCCCCCGACCCTCCCCCCGTTGATCATGAAGTTGGCGGTGACAAATCGGGCAGCCGACGCCGTCAACTTCATGATCAACCGGGGAAGCGGGACGGGTCAGCCGGCCACCCGGGTGAGGCGGGCGGAGAGGTGCGGGCTCAAGGGCTGACCCACGGCGGCCATCTCCTGCGCGTACAGCAGAGCGCCCTCGACGATGCCGAACAGCCGGGCGCCGGCGGTGACCTCCTTCGCCGTCGCGGTACGCACGACCGCGTCGGTGGCGAACTCGATCTGGGTGCCCTTGCGCTTGCCGATGTGCAGCTCCATCACGCCGGTCGGCGTGGTCATCAACGCCTCCAGCTCGTCGGTGACCCGCTCACCGTCGAGCACCGGACGCCACCAGCCCACCTCGCGGCCGGCCGGCCGGACCGGGCGGCTCTGCTCGTCCAGGATCCAGGCCCGCGACTCGTAGAACAGGAACGGCCGGCCGTCGTGGCTGATCCGGATCTCCTGCGCGTAGTCGAAGTCCTCGATCGTCGGGAACCCACCCCGGCCCCGGCCGCGCCACACCCCGATGTACGGCAGCAGGCCGTCCAGGCTCGGGTGCAGCTTCGGGCCGACGCGCAGGTCGTGGCTCTCCTCGTACGGGTACTCCTCGACCGGCGGCGCGTTCAACCACGGCGGCTGAAGCGGATTCTCACTCACAGATTCACCACTTACCTCTAGCTATGCGGACCGCGAGATAGGCCAGGCCACCGGCGAGCGCGCCCAGGCCGGCGACCAGCAGGCTGACGAACCCGATCTCGGTAACCATCCGGACCATCCTATGCTGGGTGGCATGGCGCGCTCTCTCGTCGTCAAGGCCACCGCCGGCGCGGACTCCCCGGAACGCTGCGCCCAGGCGTTCACAGTCGCCGCCACCGCCGCCGCGGCCGGGGTGGACGTGTCGCTCTGGCTCACCGGCGAATCGACCTGGTTCGCGCTCCCCGGCCGGGCCGAGTCGTTCGAGCTGCCGCATTCCGCGCCACTGGGCGAGCTGCTGCACGTCGTCCTGGCCACCGGCCGGGTGACCGCCTGCACCCAGTGCGCGGCCCGGCGGGACATCGGCACCGGCGACGTCATCCCCGGCGTACGCATCGCGGGCGCAGCCGTGTTCGTCGAGGAAGCGATGACCGAGGGCGCACAGGCGCTGGTCTACTGACAACCGGCCCGGGTTGTCCATTCTGCCCAGTGCGCCGATCCTGACCCGGCATGTCCGGATGCTGCCTACCATGCGAATGTGAGTCAGGCCATCCAGGAGTTCTTCGCGTCGCTGCCGGCGCGTGCCGCAGCCGTTCTGAACAGCCCGATCGGCGGGACACTCCAGATCGACCTGGCCGACGGCAACCGCACCGAGCACTGGTACGTGACACTGGCCCCCGGCACGGCACAGGTGAGCCGGGAGGAGCTACGGCCGGCGGACGGCGTGCTGACGCTGTCCACCGAGCTGTTCGAGAAGCTCGTCACCGGGCGGGCGGCCGGCATGGCGGCGGTGCTGCGCAACGAGGCCACGTTCAGCGGCCACGTCGTGCTGTTCCTGGCGTTCCGCCGATTCCTGCCGCAACGGCCCGACGTGCGGGACCCCCGGGACGCCGCCCGCGAGCACGCCCGGCGGCTGGTGTGAAGGACCGGGTCAGCATCCTCGACGGCAACACGTTCCTGGTCAGCGACGATCGCGGCAACATCGAACCGTCGTACGACTTCCCCACCGGGCTGTTCTCCTTCGACACCCGGTTCCTGTCCACCTGGTTCCTCACCATCGACGGGCAACGTCTGCACGCGCTCTCGATCGACGACTCGCTGTCGTACAAGACGCGGTTCTTCCTGGTCCCCGGCGAGCCGACGCACTACCTGGACGCCAACGTCTCGGTGATCCGCAGCCGCGCCATCGGCGGCAGCCTCGACGAGGAACTGACCGTGCTCAACCACTCCGAACAGGAGCAGGAGTTCCACCTCCGGCTGGACATCGGCTCCGACTTCGCCGACCTCCTGGAGATCAAGAACCGGCGCGACAAGAAGGGACTCACCACGCCGACGGTGGAACCGAACGGCCTGCGGCTCACCTACCGCCGGGAGGCGTTCCGCCGCGAGACGCTGGTGACCAGCAGCGCGCCGGTCGAGGTCGACGCGGACGGGATGACCTTCCGGGTCCGGATCAGCCCGCACGGCGAGTGGACCACCCGGCTGCACGTCAGCACCATCATCTACGGCGCGCGTGGTGAGGACATCCGGGCCATCCTGCCGCTGGGCGGCCAGCGCACGGCAGCCGAGATCGAGGCCGAGCAGAGCGCCCTGATCAGCCGTGCGCCGAAGCTGGGCTGCGACTGCGAGCCGCTGGCCAGCGCGTACCGGCGCAGCCTCAACGACCTGGCCGCGCTCCGGTACGAGTCGATCACGCTCGGCGTCCGGCTGCTCGCGGCCGGCCTGCCCTGGTTCATGACGCTGTTCGGCCGCGACAGCATCTTCACCTCGCTCCAGGTGCTGCCGTTCCTCCCCGACCTGGTCAAACCGACGATCATCATGCTGGCCGGTCTTCAGGGCAGCCGGGTCGACGACTTCCGCGACGAGGAGCCGGGCAAGATCCTGCACGAGCTGCGCTACGGCGAGAGCGCCGGATTCGAGGAACAGCCGCACTCGCCGTACTACGGCGCGGCCGACACGACGGCGCTGTTCGTGATCCTGCTCGACGAGTACGAGCGGTGGACCGGGGACGCCGATCTGGTACGCAAGCTGGAGTACGAGACCCGGGCGGCGCTGACCTGGCTCGACACGTACGGGGACCTGCTCGGCACCGGCTACGTCTGGTACATGTCCCGCAACCCGGAGACGGGGCTGCCGAACCAGTGCTGGAAGGACTCACCGGAAGCCATCTCCTACGCCGACGGCCGGATGCCGGAGTTCCCCCGGGCCACCTGCGAGCTGCAGGGGTACGCGTACGACGCGAAGATGCGCGGCGCCCGCCTGGCCCGCACCTACTGGCAGGACCCGGCGTACGCGGACCGGCTGGAGCAGGAGGCGGCGGCGCTGAAGGAACGGTTCAACCGCGACTTCTGGATCGCCGACCGGGAGTACTACGCGCTGGCGCTCGATCCGCGCGGGCGGCAGGTGGACGCGCTCTCCTCGAACATCGGCCACCTGCTGTGGAGCGGCATCGTGGACGAGTCCCGGGCCCCCGCGGTCGCCGCCCATCTGCTCGGCCCGCGCCTGTTCTCCGGCTGGGGGGTACGCACGCTCGCCGACGACCAGGGCCGGTACAACCCGGTCGGATACCACGTCGGCACGGTGTGGCCGTTCGACAACTCGATCATCGCCTGGGGTCTGTGGCGGTACGGCTTCCGGCAGGAGGCCGGCCGGATCTGCGACGCGCTGCTCAGCGCGTCGCACTTCTTCGACGGGCGGCTGCCCGAGGTGTTCGCCGGCTACGAACGTGGCCTCACCGACTACCCGGTGGAGTACCCCACCGCGTGCAGCCCGCAGGCGTGGTCCGCCGGTACGCCTCTGCTGCTGCTACGGGTGATCCTGGGACTGGAGCCGCAGGGCGAGCACCTGATCATCGACCCGGCCGTACCGCCGGGGATGGGCCGGGTGGAACTGCTCGACATCCCGGGCCGCTGGGGCCGGGTGGACGCGCTGGGCCGCAGCCGGGAACCGCACGAGGAACCGGCACCGCCGCCGCTCGGGCTGCCCGGCCGGTGAGTCAGGCCGGGCAGGGCGTGGTCACCGCCACGCGCACCCGCTCGTCGGCCCGCTCGGCCAGCACGGCCGGCTCGCCGGGGCGCGCGTACCGGTCGGCGGAGTCCACCACCGGCGCGACGCCACCGCCGAACGCGGCGGCGAGCGGCTGATCCGCCGGCGCGGCGGCCTCACCCCGGGCGGTGCGGGCCGCGCCCCCACCGGGGCAGGGCGCGGTCAGGACCTGGACCGCGCCGGTCGCGCCGCCCCACCGGCCCAGCGCCGACGCCAGCGCGGCGGCTTCGGCAGCGGCGTCGGCGGTCGGCGCGCGGTAGCCGGAACCCAGCGGCCGGCAGCCGGTCGCGGCGGTCAGAAGGATCCGGCCCGGGCCGTCGGCCCGGCCCTCGACCGCGACGAAGTCGCCCGCGTCGGCGCGCAGCAGCGGCTCGCCGTCGAACGTCGACACGCCCGCCCGCCACGCCTGCGGCAGCCGGTCGGCCACGCGTCGCAGCACTTCGCGTACGTCGTCGCCGCCGATCGCCACCTCGACGCCGCGCTCGAGCGTCGCGCCGGAGTCCATCGGCGTGATCCGGCAGCCGCGTTCCAGGCGGTCCGGTACGAGCGCGGGTACGCCGTCGGCGCCGACCGCGCCGGTCAGCTCGCCGATCGCCCGGTCCACCACCGGACCGGCCTGGTCCAGTGAGCGCTGCTCCTTGACCGTCGGCGGGTCGGTCCGCACCGACCACCAGGTCAGCCCGGCCAGCAGCACGGCCCACGCCATGGTGGCGGCCGTCAGCCAGCGCAGCCGACGCCGGCCGGCGCCCGGCTGATCTCCAGGGTTGGGCGGGGCGTAGCCCGTCTCGACGGCAGTCACCCGGCAATGGTGTCACGTGCCGGCGAGGCGCCCGGCCGCGCCTCGGCACTCCCGGTCAGGCCGGGACGGACCGGCGGGACAGCAGCCACAGCAGGTAGAAGGGGCGCTGCCGCAGCTCGCCACGACGGTCGGCGTACTGGTCGGCGGCGAGCACCGCGGAGAAGAACCCGCCCGCGCCCAGCATGCCGAGCACCGGCGCCAGGTGGGTGCCCTCGACCGCCACCAGCGTCGCGGCGACGGTCGCCACCGCGGCGCCCGCGGCCTGCACCGCCGAGCGCCGGGCCACCCGGGCGACCTCGGAGCGAGCCGCCCGCACCCCCTCCTGGATCTCCGCGTCGAGCTTCGCGAGCTGCACCAGCGCCTTGTCCGGATCCGTGTCGACGTCCAGCATCCGGCCGCGCAGGTACGCCTGGGTCGCGGCGAGCGCGTCGCTCTCCTGGGTCAGGATGGCGCAGTAGTCCCGGAGCGAGGTGCCCTCCAGCATCGGCAGGTCGAGCTGGAGCAGTGGGGTCACCAGCCGCGCCTTCACCGGATCCCCGCTCGGCACGTCGACGACCCGGTGCCCCTTGACGATCAGGTCGAGTGTGCGGTCCGGGTTGTCGCCCAGCTCGATCCGGCCCATCGTGTCGAACGGCGAGGAGGTCGACTGGGAGTCCGGCGCGCGCGACTCCAGGTGGGTGCGGCGGAAGGTCTGCGGGAAGTAGACGAGCTGCCCCAGCTCCAGCAGCGGCGCGCAGTCCCGCAGGTACGCGCCGAGGCGGTCCAGGTCGTCGCATTCGGCGTAGAGCTGGTCGATCCGGATGTCCTCGTACCGGCAGCGCGGGTCGCAGTGATCCGGATCCTTGCCGCACCTCTTGCAGGTCTCCCGGTTGGCCAGGTAGCAGTGCTTGCCGCCGGGCTGGGAGAGGACCAGCTTGCCGGTGACGAGCGTGGCCCGCTTCGTGAGGAACGACAGGTCCGTGTCGAGGCTGGCGACCGAGACGTCGAACGGGCGCGCGCGGCCGGACCCGGCGGTGCGCTGGAGTTCGCGGGCGATCTCCTCACCCCGATTGCCGTCGATGAAGTCGATCAGATAGCGAACTGCGTGGGCGGCGGCGTCGTCGGGCACCTGATCCCCCTCCGGCGCGTCCGGGGCGCGCCGCCGTCCAGCCTGCCAGCCACGGGCAAGCCGCACAGTCACCGGAACGGCTCGTGGCCCGCCACCCGGCTGGGGTGGCGGGCCACGATCAGAGCGTGGGTCAGGCGGCGACCGAGACGGTCACCTCGTTGATCCCGCGAGCCGCGGCCACGGCGGTGTCGCCGTTGCCCTGGCGGGACAGCGCCCGCAGCGTCCACGAGCCCGGCGCGGCGAAGAACCGGAACTGCCCGGCCGGCGACGTCACCACCTCGGCGGTGAACTCACCGGTGGAGTCGAGCAGCCGCACGTACGCGCCCGGCACGACCTCGCCGGACTCGGACAGCACACGGCCGGTGATGACGGTTTCCTTCTCCAGGTCCAGGCTGGCCGGGAGGGGGGCGGCCTGGTCCGGCGCGGCGCAGCCGGCGGCAGCCGTCGAGGCGGCGGAGGTGGCGGTCATCAGGCCTCCCCCGGCTCGTCACCGAGCGCCACCGGCACGCCGACGAGCGAGCCGTACTCGGTCCAGGAACCGTCGTAGTTCTTCACGTTGCGGTGCCCGAGCAGCTCCTGGAGCACGAACCAGCTGTGCGAGGAGCGCTCGCCGATCCGGCAGTACGCGATCGTCTCCTTGCTGTCGTCCAGCCCGGCGTCGGCGTAGATCTTGCGCAGCTCGTCGTCGGACTTGAACGTGCCGTCCTCGTTCGCCGCCTTGGACCACGGCACGCTGATCGCGGTCGGGATGTGGCCGGCCCGCTGCGCCTGCTCCTGCGGCAGGTGGGCGGGGGCGAGCAGCCGGCCGGCGAACTCGTCGGGGCTGCGCACGTCGACCAGGTTCTTGGTGCCGATCGCGGCTACCACCTCGTCGCGGAACGCGCGGATCGAGGTGTCCGGCTCCTGCGCGACGTACTGCGTCTTCGGCCGCTCCACCACGTCGGTGACGAGCGGACGGGCGTCCAGCTCCCACTTCTTGCGGCCGCCGTCGAGCAGCTTGACGTCGCCGTGGCCGTAGAGCTTGAAGTACCAGTACGCGTACGCGGCGAACCAGTTGTTGTTGCCGCCGTACAGGATCACGGTGTCGTCGTTGGCGATGCCCCGGTCGGACAGCAGCGCCTCGAACTGGCTCTTGTTGACGAAGTCCCGGCGGACCTGGTCCTGCAGGTCGGTGCGCCAGTCGAGCTTGACGGCGCCGGCGATGTGCCCGGTGTCGTAGGCCGAGGTGTCCTCGTCGACCTCGACGAAGACGACGCCCGGGGCGCCGAGGTTCTTCTCGGCCCACTCGGCCGAAACGAGTGCGGTGTCGCGACTCATCAGATCACTCCCTGGTGAGGATGGTTGGTGAGCCTGCGCGCGGAGATCGATGTCGATTGTTGTCGCACCACGCGCGGGACCCAGAGCTAGGAACGGATCACGGGTACGTGCGACGGCGCCGCTGCCGGGCGTTGAGGGGAACCGGGAGAGGTTCGTGGACCCTGGGTGGCCGCCGTTCAGGCGGCCGGAGACAGCCCCGCCGTCAGATGACGGGGCGACACAGGCAGGTGGCCACGCGGCACAGGTCGACCGCGCGCCGTTTGGTGAGGTGGGTCCCCATGGGCAGGGAGATTACCAGCCCACGCCACAGCTGCCACCAGGCCGACCAGCATCCGGGACGGCCGGCCCGCTCCCCGGACCGGCCGTGTACGGCTTTCAGCCGGCGGAGTTGATGGGCACGTTCGCCGCGTCCGCCGTGACCACCAGGCCCTCCGGCTTCGGCTCCACCTTGCGCAGGTTGAGCTGGAACGGCAGCTCCGGCAGCGGCACGTCGATCGAGATGCCCTGCGCGTACCGGGTGAGCGCGGCCCGGGCCAGCGGCACGTTCGGCAGGCCGTCGGCGGTGAGGTCGTTGAAGCGCAGCGCCACCTTGCCGCCGGCCACCGTGACGTCGGCGGTGCCGTTGACGGTGAGCTTGACGCCGAGGATGTCCACCGGGGCGGTGACGGCGAGCTTGCCGTTCCGCTCGCCGAGCGTCAGCCCGGGACGGTCCAGCAGCTTGGCCAGGCTCTCGTAGGTGACGGTGCCCCGCCCGTCCACGCTCTCGGCCACCACGTCGCCCCGGCCGGAGCGCAGCGTGTCCAGCGACGCGGTCACGTTGCGCGCGTCCACGTCCAGCTTCGGCACCTCCACGGCGTCACCCTGGACGGCGCCCCGCACGTCGGTGAGCTGGATCGAGATGCGCTCGTACCGGCCGTCGAGCACCTGGGTGAGGAACGGGAAGCCACCCACCTCGACCTGCGGCGCGGCGGACTGCGCGTCCTGCTTGGCGATCTCCTGCCGCACCTGGTCGGCGATCGCCCGCTCGGCGACCCCGGCGGCGACCCGGTCGGCGACGACGAGCAGCCCGACCAGCACCAGCAGCAGGACGACGAAGCCGATCAGCACCTTCCGGCCGCGTCGCCGCGGTCGGCCCTCCGCCGGATACGCCTCTGCCACGCCGCCTCCCGTCCTCGCCGCCGTCACCGCGTCTCGCGGCGCAACCGTACTTACCCGAGGCGAATCTTCCCCAACCGTTTCAGAGGAACAGCACGCACATCGCGTACGCGGCCGGCGCGGCCAGCGCGAATCCGCCCAGCGGCCCCTGCATGTGCCGGGCCACCCACATCGTCGGCGGTTCACCGGCCATCAGGCGGCCCGCCTCGGCGTACCCCACGGCGAGGTCGGCCAGGACGGCGGTGGCGGCGCTGACCACGCCGACCAGGGCGGCGCTGGTCGGGGTGAAACCGACCAGGTAGCTGCCGAGCAGGGCGCTGGTGAGGGTGCCGAGCATCGCGCCCGCGACCACGCCGGCCGCGCCGCGCGGCACCTGCGGGGCGAGCCGCGGCCACGGCGCCACCGCGTCGGTGAGCCGCGCCACCAGCAACGCCACCCCGGCGGCGGTGAGGCAGACCGTGATCGCCTGGGTGCCCTTGGGAATCCGGCTGAGCACGACGAGCGTGCCGAAGGCGACCACGCCCACCACGATGAGCAGGGTGCCGCCGAGCGAGTCGGTCACCCGGACCCGGTCCACCCGCCGGACGAGCTGCCCCAGCACGGCGAGCAGCAGCCCGGCGGCCGCGGCGTAGCCGAGCGGGGCCAGGCCGGCGATGTCCGACTGGACCGCCGCGACGTCGGCGATCACGGCCGTGCCGGCGCTGACCAGGGCGACGACCAGCAGGGCGGGCGGTCGCATGGCCATCGTCCAGGCGAGCACGAAGAGCATCTGGACGCCGAAGATGATGGCCGCGAACGGCAGCCGGTGCCCGGGGCCGGAGGTCTGCGCGCCGAGCACCAGGCCGACGCCGAGCAGCGCGGCGAAGCCGGCGACGGTGAGCGCCAGTGGCCGGCGGACCGGGACCGGTGGCATCTCCTCCTCGGGCGCCTCGTCGGACTCGTCGTCGGCCCGCCGGCCGGGTCCGCCCTTCCGTAGCCGACGCGGTCCCTTCCGCTCCGGCCGGTCGCCCTCCTCGTCGGCGGGGCCGGTACGCGGGGCGGGCGGGTAGCCACGGGCGGGGCCGGAGGGCCCGGCGGACGGGTCGTCGGCCCACGGTTCACGACCGGTGTCGCGCGAGGTGGAGGGAAACACGCCCCGATCGTGCCAGACCCGGGCGGCTCGGCGGAGGTCCCGGTTTCGGTGACGTTAAAACCTGCACCGCGATCAAGGGCAGAAGGGGCAAACGGGAAAGCACCCCGGAGGTGACGGCGGGTCCATCGGTTACGCTCAGGCCGTTACCCGCCCGTCAGCGACGCCGGGACCCACGCAAGTTCACAGCGCCGCCCTCACCCGGGCGTGTCGCTGGTCGCGCGCGGCCGAAGGGCCGCCGGGACGGAGGTGATCGTGGAGCTCCTGCTGCTCGTGACCGCACGGGCCGGTGAGCCGTCGGCGGTGTTGCCGGCACTCGACCTGCTGCCGCACTCGGTCCGCACCGCACCCCGCGACGTCCGCACGCTGGTCTCCGGCCCCACGCCGGACGCCGTCCTGGTGGACGCCCGCTCCGAACTGAGCGAGGCGCGCGCCACGTGCCGGATGCTGCACGCCACCGGGCTCGGCGTACCGCTCGTCGCGGTGGTCACCGAAGCGGGCCTGATCGCGCTCAACGCGGACTGGGGTGTCGACGACGTGATCCTGGCCGGCGCCGGGCCGGCCGAGGTGGAGGCCCGGCTGCGGCTCGCCGTCGGCCGGCTGAGCAACGCGACCGCCGGCGCCGGCGGCTCGATCCGGGCCGGTGAGCTGAACATCGACCCGGACACCTACGCCGCCAAGCTGAAGGGCCGCCCGCTCGACCTCACGTACAAGGAGTTCGAGCTGTTGAAGTTCCTGGCCCAGCACCCGGGGCGGGTGTTCACCCGGGACCAGCTGCTGCGGGAGGTCTGGGGTTACGACTACTTCGGCGGCACCCGCACTGTCGACGTGCACGTGCGGCGCCTGCGCGCCAAGCTCGGCTCGGAGTACGAGTCGATGATCGGCACGGTCCGCCAGGTGGGCTACAAGTTCGTCGTCCCGCCGTCGCGTTCGCTGCCGGAGTCGGAGCCCGCGCCGCTGCCGGTCTGACCGCCCACGCCCCACTCCGGTAGGGGGCATTTCCGCAGAACGCCCTTTTTGCCCGATCAGTCAGACATATCCTGACTGCCGGATTTACCGGGCAAAGGGGGCGGCGGTGCGTGCGGTGAACACGGGGGCGACGAACGGCCGGTGCCGCTGATGCGGGGCCCGACGCTGCGCGCCACCGGGCTCGTGACCGTGGTGCTCGCGGGCCTGCTCGGCTCGGCGTTCGCGCTGGGCCGCAGCCTGGTCCCGGAACACCCGCCGTCGAACGCCGGCGCCACCACCGCGCTCAACGGACCGCGCTACGCCGACCAGCCGCCCAGCACGGACTTTCCCGGCGGCCGGGCCACCGCCGGGCCGAGCCCCGACGCCGCGCCGGACGCCGCCCCGGTCGAACCGGGCGGCGACGGCCCGTACGGCAGCCTGGTCGTCACCGGCTCGTCCCGGGTCGCGCTGACCTTCGACGACGGCCCCGATCCGCGCTGGACCCCGCAGGTGCTCGCGCTGCTGGCCCAGTACGGCGTGAAGGCGACGTTCTGCGTCGTCGGCGAGAACGCCGAGGCCCATCCGGATCTGATCCGGTCGATAGTCGCCGAGGGGCACACCCTGTGCAACCACTCCTGGGAGCACGACGTCGACCTGGGCAAGCGGTCCCCGGCGACGATCCGGGCCGACATCCTGCGCACGAACGACGCGATCCTGGCCGCCGCGCCGGGGGCGCGGATCGCGTACTACCGGCAGCCGGGCGGGGCCTGGACGCGCCCGGTGATCTCGGCCTGCGCCGACCTGGGCCTCACCCCGCTGCACTGGAGCGTGGACCCGTCGGACTGGAGGGCGCCGGGCGCGCTCACCATCGAGTCGAGGATCCGCACACAGATGGGGCCGGGGGCGATCGTGCTCATGCACGACGCGGGCGGGGACCGTTCCGGCACGGTCGCGGCGTTGCAGCAACTCCTGCCCGAGATACTGGCGCGGTTCGAGCTGGAGTCGTTGCCCGTCGGCCCGCAGTGACGAGCGCCACCGACCGCCGCCCTCGTCCGGCGCGAACCGCCCCCGGACGGCGGCTACCGTGACTCAGATGAGCCCCGAGCCGACCAGTGGCCCCGCAACCGACCGGACGGACCGGCTGACGCCAGCCGAGGTCGCGGAGGTGCTGGCGCTGGCCCGCGCCGCCGGGGACACCGACGGCGCCGACCCGCTCGACGAGCACGTGCTGCTGCGGCTGCGCGACCCCGAGGCGCCCGCCGTGCACCTCACCGCCCGCACCGCCGACGGCACACTCACCGGGTACGCGCATCTCGACGTCACCGCCCCGGCCGAGGGCGTCGGCGCCGAACTGGTCGTGCATCCCGCGTACCGGCGGCGCGGCGTCGGCCGGGCGCTGGCCCGGGGCGTGGTGGACGCCGCGCCCGGTCCGCTGCGCGCCTGGGCCCACGGCGACCACCCGTCGGCCGCCGCGCTCGCTGTCGACCTGGGCTTCGCCCGGGCGCGGGTGCTCTGGCAGATGCGCCGTCCGCTGACCCCCGAACTGCCCGAGCCGGTGGTGCCGGACGGCGTGACGCTTCGCGCGTTCCGCCCCGGCGAGGACGACGAGGCGTGGCTGGCGGTGAACAACGCGGCCTTCGCCCAGCACCCCGAGCAGGGCAAGTGGACGCTCGACGACCTGCGCGTACGCATCGCCGAGCCGTGGTTCGATCCGGCCGGCTTCCTGCTCGCCGTCGACTCCACGACCGGGCGGCTGCTCGGCTTCCACTGGACCAAGGTGCACGAGCGGCCGGGCTCGGCCCGTATCGGCGAGGTCTACGTGCTCGGCGTCGACCCGTCCGCGCACCGGGGCGGCCTGGGCCGGGTGCTCACCGCCGCCGGCCTGACCCACCTGCGCGACGAGCGCGGGCTGGACCGGGTGATGCTCTACGTGGACGAGAGCAACACCGCCGCGGTCGCGCTCTACGAGCGGCTGGGCTTCGCCATGTGGTCCGCGCACGTCAACTACCAGCGCGGCTGAGCGTTCCGCGGCCCCGGAAAATCGCCATAAAGGCGATACCAGGCTGCTAGTTCACGAAATGGACAACCCTTCCTCAGCGTACGGCCATCTCGTCGGCTGAACGTGTTCACCGCGCGTTCACTTGCGTCCGGCGAACCGTCCACCTGGCCCTCCTACCTTTCGTGTCAGCCGGTCAGCGCCGGCCCCCGGCACTCCGGGCGACCTGACCAAAGACGTGAAGGGAAACCCCTGAAGTGAAGCTCCAGCGGCACGGCGCCATCGCCTGTCTCGCTCTTACCGCGGTTCTCGGTCTCAGCGCCTGCGGCTCGGACAACAACGAGCCCGCCGGCGCCTCCGGCTCCACCGCCGCGGTGGACTGCGCGACGGGCACGCTGAACGCGCAGGGCTCCTCGGCCCAGAAGAACGCCATGGCCGAGTGGATCAAGGCGTACCAGCAGAAGTGCGCCGGCACCACGATCAACTACGAGCCGAGCGGCTCGGGCGCCGGCATCCAGGCCTTCATCGCCGGTACCGCAGACTTCGCCGGTTCGGACTCCCCCCTCAAGCCGGAGGAGCAGCCGCAGGCCGACGCCAAGTGCGTCGGCGGCCAGGCGCTCAACCTGCCGATGGTGATCGGCCCGGTCGCCGTGGTCTACAACGTCAGCGGCGCGGACAACCTCCAGTTCAGCCCGGCCACCCTGGCGAAGATCTTCGCCGGCAAGGTGACCAAGTGGGACGACCCGGCGATCAAGGCCGACAACCCGGACGCCAAGCTGCCGTCGACCGCGATCCAGGCGGTGCACCGCTCCGACGAGTCGGGCACCACCGACAACTTCACCAAGTACCTCTCCAAGACCGCCGAGGCGGACTGGACGCTCGGCAACTCCAAGGCTTGGAAGGCCCCGGGCGGCGTCGGCGCGGCGAAGTCCGACGGCGTGGCCAGCAAGGTCAAGAGCACCGACGGCACCATCAGCTATGTCGAGTGGTCGTACGCCGAGAACTCCGACCTGAAGATGGCGAAGGTCAAGAACGGTAACGGCGAGTTCGTCGAGCTGACCGGTGACTCGGCCGGCAAGACCATCGCCGGCGCCAAGTTCGAGGGTCAGGGCAACGACCTGAAGATGTCGATCGACTACAACACCAAGGAGGCCGGGGCGTACCCGATCGTCCTGGCGACCTACGAGATCGTCTGCAGCAAGGGCCTCGCCGCCGACAAGCTGCCGCTGGTCAAGGGCCTGCTCGGCCACGCCGCCAGCGCCGAGGGGCAGAAGGAGCTGGTCGAGCTCGGCTACGCCCCGCTGCCCGAGACCGTCCGCACCAAGGTCGAGGCCGCGGTCAAGAGCCTCTCCTGACGCTCCCGACCGACACCTCCTCAACGCGAAGCGAGCGAGCAGATGGGTGACACCCCTCAGCGCTCGGCCCACGCCGGCACCGGCGGGACTCCCGTGGCCACGAGCCACGAGGGACCCGCCGGTGCCTCGGCGCGTGTGGCCGAGCGCCCCGGTAACCCGGGCCGCCCCGACGGTGGCCTCGGCGGCGGCGGCGCCCTCCCCCGGGCCCGCGCCTTCGGCGCGGAACGGGCGTTCCGCGGCCTGACCCTGGCCGCCGGCACCACGGTCCTGGTGGTCATCGCGGCCATCGCGATCTTCCTGGTCGCCAAGGCCGTCCCGGCGTTGCGGGCGAACACCGAGTCGTTCTGGACGTTCGAGGGCTGGTTCCCGAACGACAACCCGCCGCAGTTCGGCATCGGCGCGCTCGCCTTCGGCACCGTCCTGAGCTCGCTGCTGGCGCTGCTCATGGCGGTGCCGGTCGCGCTGGGCATCGCCCTGTACCTGTCGCACTACGCGCCCCGGCGGCTCGGCAACGCCCTGGGCTTCCTGATCGACCTGCTGGCCGCCGTGCCGAGCGTCGTCTTCGGCCTCTGGGGCCGGGACTACTTCGCCCAGCCGGTCGCCGACCTGTCCGCCTGGCTGAACAGGTACTTCGGCTGGATCCCCATCTTCGGCGACGGCCCGTACGGCAACTCGATCCTGCTCGGCTCCGTGGTGCTGGCGATCATGGTGCTGCCGATCATCACCTCGCTGTCCCGCGAGGTGTTCCGGCAGACCCCGACCGCGAACGAGGAAGCCGCGCTCGCGCTCGGCGCCACCCGCTGGGAGATGATCCGCACCGCCGTCCTGCCGTACGGGCGTCCGGGCGTCATCGCCGCGGTGATGCTCGGCCTGGGCCGGGCGCTCGGCGAGACCATCGCGCTGGCGCTCACGCTCGGCTCCACGTACGCCATCTCGTTCAACATCCTGGCCAGCGGCGGCAACTCGATCGCCGCGAACATCGCCAACCGGTTCGCCGAGGCGAACGACACCGGCCGGGGCGCGCTCATCGCCTCCGGCCTGGTGCTGTTCGCGATCACGTTGATCGTCAACATCACCGCCCGGGCGATCATCTACCGGCGGCGCGAGTTCACGGAGTCGGCCGCATGACCACCACCCTCACCCCCCGCCGCCCGCGCCCGCCGGCCCAGCCGGCCACGCTGCGGGCAAGGCGACTTCCCGCGTACGCCGCTCCGGCCATCGCCGTCGCGGCGCTGCTGCTCGCGGCGGGCATCGTGTACGGCGCCGGCATCGGCGGCCCGGTCCTGGTCGTGGTGGTCGGCGCGCTGCTCTACCTGGCCGGTCTGTTCGTCGCGGCGAACGCGGTGGAGGGCCGCCGGTCGGCCCGCGACCGGACCTGGAGCGCGCTGATCCACTCCGCGTTCGTGCTCGCCGTGCTGCCGCTGGCCTCGGTGGTCTGGACGCTGGTCAGCAAGGGCTCCGAGCGGCTGGACGCGAACTTCTTCGGTACCTCGATGAACAACATCGGGTCGCGGGACGCCAACGGCGGCGCGTACCACGCGATCGTCGGCACGCTGCAGCAGGTGGGCATCGCGACGCTGATCACGGTGCCGCTCGGCGTGCTCTGCGCGATCTACATCGTCGAGTACGGCCGGGGCCGGTTCGCGTTCACCATCCGCTTCTTCGTGGACGTGATGACCGGCATCCCGTCGATCGTCACCGGCCTGTTCGTGCTGGCCTTCTGGGTGCTGATCGTCTCGCCGTGGTTCAACGACGGGCGGCCCGGTTTCTCCGGCTTCGCCGCCGCGCTGGCGCTGAGCGTGCTGATGCTGCCCACAGTGGTCCGCTCCACCGAGGAGATGCTCCGCCTGGTGCCCGCGCCGCTGCGCGAGGGCGCGTACGCCCTGGGCGTACCGAAGTGGAAGACCATTCTTCGGGTCGTGCTGCCGACCGCGCTGCCCGGCATCGTCACCGGCGTCATGCTCGCCATCGCGCGGGCCGCCGGTGAGACCGCGCCGGTGCTGCTCGTCGCCGGCGGCGGCGCGGCGATCAACTTCAACCCGTTCGAGAACAACCAGTCGTCGCTGGCCCTCTTCGTCTACCAGCAGGCCGGTGAGGCGTCGAGGTACTCGCCGGCACGGGCGTGGACCGCCGCGCTGACCCTGGTCGCCCTCGTCCTCGTCCTCACCGTGGCGGCGAAGCTGCTGTCCCGCCGCAACCGGCTCGGCCGATGAACCCCGGAGGTACCGCCACCATGGCCAAGCGCATCGAAGCCACGAACGTGACCGCCTACTACGGCGGGTTCAAGGCGATCGAGAACATCAACCTGACCGTCGAGCCGAAGACCGTCACCGCTCTGATCGGGCCGTCCGGCTGCGGCAAGTCCACCTTCCTGCGGTCGATCAACCGGATGCACGAGGTGCTGCCCGGCGCCCGGGTCGAGGGCAGCCTCACCATCGACGACCAGGACATCTACGACCGCGACGTGGACGTCACGGCGGTCCGCCGGATGATCGGGATGGTCTTCCAGCGGCCGAACCCGTTCCCCACCATGAGCATCTTCGAGAACGTGGTGGCGGGCCTGCGGCTCAACGGCGTGCGGCGCAAGTCGATTCTGGAGGAGGCCGCCGAGCGGGCGCTCCGCTCGGCGAACCTGTGGGACGAGGTGAAGGACCGCCTCGCCAAGCCCGGCGCGGGCCTGTCCGGCGGTCAGCAGCAGCGGCTCTGCATCGCCCGCACCATCGCGGTCGAGCCGCAGGTGGTGCTGATGGACGAGCCCTGCTCGGCGCTGGACCCGATCTCCACGCTGGCCATCGAGGACCTGATGTTCCAGCTCAAGGACAAGTTCACCATCATCATCGTCACGCACAACATGCAGCAGGCCGCGCGGGTGTCGGACCGGACCGCATTCTTCTCGATCGAGAAGACCGGCGACCCGGGCCGCCTGATCGAGTACGACAACACGCAGAAGATCTTCAGCAACCCGAGCCAGAAGAAGACCGAGGACTACATCACCGGTCGCTTCGGCTGAGGCGGAAGCTGGGCTCGGCGCCGTCCAGCCCCTCGATGTACGGCAGGATCGGCGTACCCGGGTCGCGCTCCGCCGCATCCCGCGCCACGCCGTCGAGGTCGCCCGCGGCGGCGACCTCGGCGAGCGTGACCATGGTCGGCGGCAGCATGGTCAGCTCGCCGGCCGCCGCGCGGGCCAGCGCGTCCGCCGGGCGCAGCCACAGCGTGTGGTCGGCCTCGCCGGACACGTCCCTGGTCCGCTGCCCCTCGGGCAGCAGGGCGACGAAGAAGTACGTGTCGAAGCGGCGCGGCTCGAACTCCGGGGTGATCCACCGGCTCCACGGCAGCAGCAGGTCGGACCGGAGCGTGAGGCCGCGCCCGGCCAGCAGGTCCGCGAAGCCGACCCGCCGTCCCTCCAGGTCCTGCCGGGCCGCCTCCCAGTCGTCGCCGCTCACGTCGCCGACCACCGTGTCGGGGTCCGGCCCGGCGAGCAGCACGCCCGCCTCCTCGAAGACCTCGCGGGCGGCGGCGCACACCACCGCCTGCGCGGCCGCCGGGTCGAGTCCGAGCCGCACACCCCACGCCGCCGGGTCCGGGCCGGCCCAGCCGAGGTGTGCCTCCGAGTCGGAGCGGTCCACCCCGCCGCCGGGGAAGGCGTACATGCCGCCGAAGGTCATCGCCGCCACCCGGCGGATCATGTAGACCTCGAACCCGTCGCCGGCCGGGCGGAGCAGCAGCACGGTGGCAGCGACCCGGGGCACGGCCGGTACGGCGCCCTCGGCCCGGAACCGGCGAGCGTGCTCCACCAGGGCGGGGGGTGCGGCGAAGCCGTCGATCGTCATGCGGCGAGCCTAGTGCCGTAACGGGCGACGCCGCCCCGCCGCCCGATGCCGCCGCCCTCCGCCGATTGCGCCGATACTCCTCGGATGACGGATCTCAACAATCAGGTGGGGTATTGGAACTCCAAGGGTGCCGCGAAGACTTTCGGCCACCCGGTCGCACTTCCGTGGCTGAACGGCATCGATCGGCGGGCACGCGTTCTCGACTACGGGTGCGGTTACGGTCGGCTGGCGGGGCTGCTCGTGCAGCAGGGCTTCGAGAATGTCGAGGGGGTGGATGTCGCGCCCCGTCTCGTCAGCCGCGCGAAGAACGAGCAGGCCGGCGCGCAATTCACGGTTCTCACCAATCCTCCGCAGCTCGACCACCAGGCGGACAGCGTCGACCTGGTGCTGCTGTTCGCGGTGTTGACGTGCATACCCGACGACGCCGGACAGCGGGAGCTGGTGACGGAGTTGCGTCGGGTGCTACGGCCGGGCGGGCTCATCTATGTCAGTGACCTGTGCCTGCAGGAGGATCACCGTAACCGTTCCCGGTACGAACGGTTCGCAGCCAAGTACGGCACCTACGGGATATTCGAGACCGACGACGGGGCGGTGTGCCGACACCACACCACCGACTGGCTGGACCATCTCTTTGGCGATTTCCACCTCGTCGCCAGCCGCGAAGTCGCAGTGGAGACGATGAACGGCCGTCCGGCCCGGGCGAGCCAGCGGTTGGTGGCCACGCCGCAGCCCGGGGCATCCAGGGCCGGGCGCGATGGCACGGGAGACGCCTGACGTTCCTACGGGCGGCGTGCCGGGCATGACACGGTGGGCAGTCCGGTCGCGCTCGCCGGGGCACGCGGGACCCGCGCTCCCCAGCGGGCGACCCGATCACACTGGGTAGTATTTTCGCCCGACCAGGGGTCACTCCTCCGCCGACTTTGCTCTGCAGCCAGATCCGCATCGGCGACCTTCCGTGAGCAGTGTGCATGCGGCTGCAGAGCAAAGTCGGCGAGAGGCGACTGGGTCAGCCCGAAAGAGAGCTGTCTTATGTCCGCCTGGTCGCTTTTGGGTGCCCGACTCGGTGATCAGGCGAACGAAAGCCATCACTCTCAGCAATCTTTACGCTACGTGGTCACCATGGAGCGACTTCAGCCGCCCGGAAGCGGGCGCAGCCGGAGCATCGGCACGTGCGCTCAGCCGTGCGCCGCTGGACCGCGGCGCAGCCACCGGCAGGCACGGGGCAGCGTGCGCCGGCCGCGCCTGGCAGGGTCGTGACCTGTGATCGACGACTTCGCGAAGCAGTATCTGCACAACGACCTGCGTCAGATCCGCGAGGTGCTGTTGTGGAAGCTCGACGGGCTGTCCGAGTACGACGTGCGCCGCCCCCTGACCGCGTCCGGCACCAACCTGCTCGGCCTGGTCAAGCACCTGGCGTTCACAGAGGCCCGGTACTTCGGCGAGGTGTTCGGCAGGCCGTTCCCGGAACCGCTGCCCCGGTGGGACGATCCGGACCCGGACGGCGCCGACATGTGGGCGACCGAGCACGAGACCCGCGAGGAGGTGATCGGCCGCTACCAACGGGCGTGGGAGCACGCGGACGCGACCATCGAGGCCCTCCCCATCGACGCGCCCGGCCACGTGCCGTGGTGGCCCCGCCCCCACGTCAAGCTGTTCAACGTCTTGGTCCACGTGCTGGCCGAGACCAACCGGCACGCCGGGCACGCCGACATCCTGCGGGAACAGCTCGACGGCTCGACCGGGGCATGGGCCGCGTACGCGCACCTGGAACCCGACCGGCCGACGCTGGCGACGCGGCGGGCGACGATCGAACTGGCCGCCCTGGCCGTCGCCGACACCCCCCGCTGAGCCGTCCCGACCGGTGGATCACCCTGCCGGTCCCGCAGCGGGAAGGGATAGCGTGCCGGGCATGACGCGTTGGGGAATCCTGGCCACCGGAAACATCGCCGCCCGCTTCGCCGAGGACCTGCGGCTGGTGCCGGACGCCGAACTGGTCGCGGTCGGCTCGCGTACCCGGGAGAGCGCCGAACTGTTCGCGCGCCGGCACGACGTGCCGCGGGCGTACGCCTCGTGGGCGGAACTGGCCGCGGACCCGGACGTGGACGCGATCTATGTGGCCACCCCGCACGCGGCGCACCACGAGGCGGCGCTGGCGTGCCTGGCCGGCGGCAAGGCCGTGCTGGTGGAGAAGCCCTGCACGCTGGACCTGCCGACCACCACCGAGCTGGTGGAGACGGCCCGTGCCCGGGGCCTGTTCCTCATGGAGGCCATGTGGATGCGGACCAACCCGCTGATCCTGCGCGTGCTGGAGCTGATCCGGGACGGCGCGATCGGCGAGGTGACGCACGTACGGGCGGACTTCGGCGTGGCCGGCCCGTTCCCGCCGGAGCACCGGATGCGGGCCCGCACACTCGGCGGCGGCGCGCTGCTCGACCTCGGCGTCTATCCGCTGAGCCTGGCCCACCTGGTGCTCGGCGTGCCGCAGCACGTGCAGGCGTGGGCGAAGCTGACCCCGGAGGAGGTGGACGAGAACACCGGCATGGTGCTCGGCTGGGACTCCGGCGCGGTGGCGACGCTCAGCTGCGGCATGGTCGGCGCGACAGCGATCACCGCGTCGATCACCGGCACGACCGGCCGGATCGACCTGCCCGAGCTGTTCTTCCGGCCCGCGCACGCCGTGCTGCACCGGGCCGGCGCCGAGCCGGAGACGATCCCGGCGGACCTGACCGGCGGCGGCTACCAGTACGAGGCGATCGAGGTGCAGCGCTGCCTGGCGGCCGGGCTGACCGAGAGCCCGCTGGTGCCGCACGCCGCCACGCTCGAGGTGATGGGCCTGATCGACGACATCAAGGCCCGGATCGGCGTCTCCTACGCGTGAGGGGTTCCCCGCCACGGCGGGGAACCCCTCGACGTCGTTGCGCGGGAGCTCAGAACAGGGGGCGGACCAGCAGGTACGCGAGGCAGGCGATCGCGGCGGCGGCCGGGAACGTGATGATCCAGGCGATCACGATGTTGCCGGCCACGTTCCAGCGCACCGCGGAGAGCCGTTTCGTCGCGCCCACACCCATGATCGCCGAGGTGATCGTGTGCGTGGTGGAGATCGGCGCCTTGAGCACGAGCGCGTTGAAGTAGAGCACCGCGCTGGCCACGGTCTCGGCCGCGAAGCCCTCCGCCGGGCCGAGGTCGATGATCTTCCGGCCGAGCGTCCGGATGATCCGCCAACCACCCGCGTACGTGCCGGCGGCCAGCATCGCCGCGGAGGTCCAGAAGACCCAGCCCGGGATGTGGGTCTTGCTCTCCTGGAAGCCACCGGTGTAGAGCGCCAGCACGATGATGCCCATGGTCTTGGCGGCGTCCTGCATGCCGTGGCCGACCGACATGGCGGCGGCGGACGCGGTCTGCGCCCAGCGGAAGCCGCGGCTGAGCTTGCCCGGCTGCCCCTTCCGGAACAGCCACATGATCGCCAGCATCACCAGGAAGCCGAGCACCAGGCCGACCACCGGCGAGAGCACCATCGGGATGAGGACCTTCTCGATGATGGTGCCCCACTGGACGATGCCGTCGGCGGCGAACAGGGTCGCGCCGACCAGGCCGCCGAAGAGGGCGTGCGAGGAGGAGGACGGCAGGCCGAAGTACCAGGTGATCAGGTTCCAGATGATCGCGCCCAGCACGCCGGCGAAGACCACGCCGAGGCTCTCCACCCCGGTCGGCAACGTGACCAGGCCGTCGCCGACCGTCTTGGCGACGCCGGCGCCGAAGTGCGCGCCGACGAAGTTGCCGACGGCGGCCAGCGCCAGGGCGATCCGGGGAGTCAGCGCCCGGGTCGAGATGCTGGTGGCGATCGCGTTCGCCGCGTCGTGGAAGCCGTTCGTGTAGTCGAACGCCATGGCGACCGCGATCACCGCCAGCACGGCGATGAGTTCGGGACTCACTGGATCAGGACTCCTTGACCGCGATGGTCTCGACGGTGTTGGCGACGTGCTCGAAGGCGTCGCAGGCGGCCTCCAGCTCGTCGGCCACCTCCTTCATCTTCAGCACCGTGAGCGCGTCGTACTCACCGGAGAAGAGGCGTACCAGCAGCATCCGGTACGCCTGGTCGCCGTCGTTCTCGAGCCGGTTGCACTCGATCCAGTAGTCCTCAAGATCCTTCATCGACTTCAGCCGGGGCATCGCCTCGGCGGTGAGCTTGGCCTGCAGGTCGAGCACGTTGACCAGCTCGTGCAGCTCACGCGGAAGGGACGGGAGCTTGGTCAGGCCGTACAGGTAGAGCAGATTGCCGACCGCCTCCAGGTGGTCCATCACGTCGTCGAGCAGCGAGCCCAGCCGGTAGATGTCCTCCCGGTCGAACGGCGTGATGAACGTGGAGTTGATCTTCTTGTAGAGCTCGTGCGTGATCTGGTCGCTGTCGTGCTCGATGTCGGTCAGCCGCTCGCTGATCGACTGCACGTCGGCGCCGGGCAGACCCAGCTCGTTGAGCAGGTCGGTCCCCTTGACCAGGTTCTGCGCGGCCCTGGTGAAGAGCTCGTAGAAGGCGCCCTCGGTGGGACGGAAGGAAAACTTCACAGCACGGACCTCGTCGTGTCGGTGGAAGGGTGGCCGTCGCCGCCCGGGCGTCTGCATTGCGCATGCTAGGGATCGCGTCCAGGCGGCTTTCGATCGGCCCACCCCTGGTCAAGCCCGATTCACCGCTCGTTCACCTTCCGTTCACCTGATCACCCGCCGAGTTGGCTCCGTAACCGGTCACGCTCCCGTTCAACGTCGAAATCGGCAGGCGGATACCCCAGATGCAACTCGTCGAACGTCTCGCGCAGCAGGTGGGCTACCGCCCAGTCCCGGTACCACTTGCGGTCCGCCGGGACCACGAACCAGGGCGCGTCGTCGGCGCCGCACCGCTCGATCGCCTCGGCGTACGCCGCCTGGTAGTCGTCCCATCGTGCCCGGGTGTCCAGGTCACTGGGGTTGTACTTCCAGAACTTCGTCGGGTCGGTCAGCCGCTGCATCAGCCGCTCGCCCTGCTCCGCGTACGAGATGTGCAGCATGACTTTGATCACGGTCACCGCCTGCTCGGCCAGTTCCCGCTCGAAGTCGTTGATGATCGCGTACCGGGACCGCCAGGTCGCCTCGTCGACAAGCCCTTCGACCCGGGCGATCAGCACGTCCTCGTAGTGCGAGCGATTGAACACGCCCACGTACCCGGGCGGCGGCAGCGCCCGGCGTACCCGCCACAGGAAGTCGTGCCGCAGCTCCTCCTCGGTGGGCGGCCCGAACGAGCGGATGTGCAGCCCGAGCGGGTTCATCGCGCCCGCCACCCGTTTCACCGTGCCGTCCTTGCCGCCGCAGTCCATCGCCTGGAGCACCAGCAGCAGCCGGCGCGGCCGGCCCTCACCGAGCCCCGCGCCCGCCTGGGCCGGCGCGCTCGTGGCACCGCCCGGTCCGGCGGCGCCCTGCGCCGAGGCGTACAGCATCTCCTGCTGCCGCCCCAGTTCCGCGCCGACCAGCTCGACCTGGGCACGTGCCCACTCCTTGCGCGCGGGCCCGCGCCCCGCCACCGCCGGCAGCCCGGGCGTCGACCGGGGGTCGATCGCCGCCAGATCCACCGCCCCCGGCCCCACCCGCAGCAGTTCCCGCATCGGCCCGCCCTCGGGCCCCACCACCTCACTCATCCCCCGATCCTCACCCCCGAAGCCCTTTCCCGCCCGCCCCACCCCGCTGATCTTGCAGTTGCGGCCCCTGGTGCATCCGGAAAGCGGCTTTTGCCGGGGCGGCAAGCGCAAGATCGGCGCGGGTGGGCGGCGGGGTGCCGGGGCGGGTGGTGGGGCGGGAGAATGGGTGGGTGGATGAACTTACGGGGGAGTTCGAAGCGGAGCGGGGGCATCTGCTGGCGGTCGCGCGGCGGATGCTCGGCAGCCGCAGCGAGGCCGAGGACGCCGTCCAGGAGACCTGGCTGCGCTTCTCCGGCGCGTTGAGCGACCCCGAGCAGCGCGCCCGCGTACGCGATCTGCGCGGTTGGCTCATCACCACCTGCTCGCGGATCTGCCTGGACGTGCTCCGCTCCGCCCGGGTGCGCCGGGAGGCGTACCCGGGTCAGTGGCTCCCCGAGCCGGTGGTGACCACCGTGCCGGCGGCGGACGGGTTCGCGCCCGACCCGGCCGAGCGGGCGGTACGCGCCGACCAGATCGGCACCGCGCTGCTGGTGGTGCTGGAACGGCTGACGCCGGAGCAGCGGGTGGCGTTCGTGCTGCACGACGTGTTCGCGGTGCCGTTCTCCGACGTGGCGGACGTCCTCGCGGTCACGCCGGAGGCGGCGCGTCAACTCGCGTCGCGGGCCCGGCGGGCGGTGCACCGGCCGGACGCGCCGCAGCACAGCGCCGACCTCGCCGAGCAGCGACGGGTACTCACCGCGTTCGTCGCCGCCGTGGAGTCCGGCGAGCTGGAGCAGTTGGTCCGGGTGCTCGCACCCGACGTGGTGGCGATCGGCGACTCCGGCGGCCACTTCCCGGCGGCCCGCCAGCCGGTTGTCGGCGCGGAGGCGGCCGGTCGCCTGCTCCTCGGCCTGTTCAACCAGGCCCGCAAGTGGGGCGCGATGCGGGTCCGGCCGGTGGTGGTGGACGGCACGCTGGGCTGGCAGTCGGAGGTCCCCTACCGGGACGGGCGGACCATGCGGATCGTCACC
The DNA here is from genome assembly GCF_017872985.1 of Micromonospora sp. HB375. Classification (NCBI taxonomy): domain Bacteria; kingdom Bacillati; phylum Actinomycetota; class Actinomycetes; order Micromonosporales; family Micromonosporaceae; genus Micromonospora; species Micromonospora sp. HB375. The sequence goes on from NZ_JAGGJO010000001.1 coordinate 6,458,534, forward strand.
TCGTTCGCCGTCCACGAGGGGCGGGTCACCGGGGTGTTCAACCAGCTCAACCCGGACAAGGTCGGCGAGCTGCCGCCGCTGGGGCCGGACGCCGTCTGGCCGCCGCGCTGGTGAGCCGGCTCAGACCACCAGTGCCAGCCACTTCCGGTACGACGTGGCGAACGGCTCGGTGCCGTCGCCGAGCGCGCCGAGCAGCCAGCGGGCGGCCGCCTCGGCCTCGGTGACCACGTCGTCCGGGTAGCCCCAGCGGGCCCGGTGCTCGGCGAACTCGTCCTCGTCGCGCAGCTCGACCACTGCGGTCTCGCGGCGGCGCACCACGTCAAGGTCGAGGTCGATCAGGTGGACCGTCTCCGCGCCCTCCCAGCGGGCCGGGGTGGCGATGTCGCAGTAGACCTCGCTGGTGCGCGGCGGCGGGTTGAACATGCCGGTCCACCAGCCGTGGTGGGGCACCAGCAGGACGAACGGGATCTGCTCGACGGACGGGCGGCCGTGGTAGACGGATTCGGTGCCGGCGGGCACGCCGAGCCAGACGCCGAGATCGTCCTCGGCGAGGCGGCGGGCCGGGTAGTCGCGGTGGGCGCTGCCGTCGTACTTGCGGTAGATCACGCGGACCACGTCGCTCGGCATGCCTGGCACCCTAACCGATTCCGGCCACGCCACGCGATCGGGAGGTAACCGGACGCGACCCGCCGTCCCGCCACGCCGCCGGAGCGACCGGACCCCCGTCGGTGCCGGCGGGTACGGTCGCACGGTGACCCCGTCCCGCACCGCCACCGGCCCGGCCGTCCCGAAGAAGCGCCGCAGTGGTCGCGCCGGCGCCGGGGAGCTGCTGACCGCCGCGGTGGGCGCGGTTCCCGGCGGCGCGGCCCGGCCCGGTCAGCAGCAGATGGCCGAGGCGATCGAGCGCAGCATCGCCTCCGGCGAGCACCTGTTGGTGCAGGCCGGCACCGGCACCGGCAAGTCCCTGGCCTACCTCGCGCCGGCGCTGACGGTGGACGGGCCGGTGGTGGTCTCCACCGCCACGCTGGCGTTGCAGTCCCAGCTGGTCGAGCACGACCTGCCCCGGCTGGCCGACGCGGTCGAGCCGGTGCTGGGCCGGCGCCCCACGTTCGCCGTGCTGAAGGGTCGCCACCACTATCTGTGCCTGGCGAGGTTGGACAGCTCGGTCGAGGACGAGCCGGACGACGCGCTCTTCGACGCGCCGCGCCCCGGCAACGGCGGCACCAAGTGGCTCGGCGAGGCGGGCCGCCTGGGCAAGCAGGTGCAGCGGCTGCGTGACTGGGCCGAGGAGACCGCCACCGGCGACCGGGACGAGCTGGATCCGGGCGTGGACGACCAGGTGTGGCGCACCGTCTCCATGCCGGCGCGCGAGTGCGTGGGCGCGAGCCGCTGCCCGTTCGGCCAGGAGTGCTTCGCGGAGGCGTCCCGGGCGCGCGCCCGCGAGGCGGACATCGTGGTGACGAACCACAGCCTGCTCGCCGTCGACATGCTCGCCGGTCGGCACATCGTGCCGCCGCACAAGCTGCTGGTGGTGGACGAGGCGCACGAGCTGGCCGACCGGGTCTCCTCGGCGGCCCAGGCCGAGCTGGTGCCGGAGCTGATCGACAGGTCCACCCGCCGGGCCCGGCCGCTGCTGCGCCCGGACCTGGCCGAGCGGCTCACCGAGGCCGGTGACGCGCTCGCCGTGGGGCTGGCCGAGGCGCCGTCCGGGCGGCTCACCGCCGGTCTGCCGCCCGCGCTGCGCGAGGCGTGCACGCTGCTGGACTCGGCGACCCGGGCCGCGCTGGAGGCGATCGGCGACGTGAAGTCCGACGACCCCGACCCGGTACGCAAGCAGCAGGCCAAGGCGGTGCTGGACGAGTTGTCCACCACCGCGCAGCGGCTGCTGGAGGAGGCCGACCACGACGTCGCCTGGGTCGAGAAGCCGGACAACGGCAGCCGCCGGGCGCTGGTGGTCGCGCCGCTGTCGGTCGCGGGCACGCTCGCCACCCACCTGTACGACGAGCGCACAGTCGTCGCCACCTCGGCGACGCTGGCGCTGGGCGGCCGCTTCGACACGGTGGCCCGGGCGCTGGGGCTGGACGCGCCGCCGCCCGCCCCGCCGTCCCCGGCCGCCGCCGCGATCGCCACCGCTGCCGCCGCGGGCCGCACCCCGGTCACGCCGCCGGTGGCCGCCGCCGAGGGCAGCCGGGCGTCGATCGGCACCGTGCCGGCCACCGAGGGGCCGGGCTGGAGTTCGCTGGACGTCGGCTCACCGTTCGACTACGCCCGGCAGGGCATCCTGTACGTGGCCGCGCACCTGCCCCGCCCCAGCGTCTCCGGGCTGCCCGGGCCGGCCGGTGAGGAGCTGCTGGCGCTGGTCGGGGCGCTCGGTGGTCGTACCCTCGGGCTCTTCTCGTCGCGACGGGCCGCGCAGCAGGCGGCGGAGCTGGTCCGCGCGCGGACCGACCTGCCCGTGCTGCTGCAGGGCGAGGAGGCGCTGCCGCTGCTGGTGCGCCGGTTCCGCGAGGTGCGGGAGAGCTGCCTGTTCGGGGTGATGTCGCTCTGGCAGGGGGTGGACGTGCCGGGCGACGCCTGCCAGCTCGTGGTGATCGACAGGTTGCCGTTCCCCCGGCCGGACGAGCCGCTCGCCGCGGCGCGCGCCGCGGCGGTGGACGCCGGTGGCGGCTCGGGTTTCGCGGCGGTGAGCGTGCCGATCGCGGCGGTCCGGCTGGCCCAGGGCGTCGGCCGGCTGATCCGGGCCACCGGCGACCGGGGTGTGGTGGCGGTGCTCGACTCGCGGCTGGAGACGGCGCGCGGGTATGGCCCGTTCCTGCGCCGTTCGCTGCCGCCGTTCTGGTACACGACCCGGCCCGAGGTGGCCCGGGGCGCGCTGGAACGGCTCGCCAAGAGCTGACGCCCGCGCCTCCCCGGGCGGGGCGACACGGGCGTCAGGGGGTCGTGCGGGTCAGGGCGCCTGGGAGGCGACCACCACCGCGTCCGGTGGGGTGTCCGGCACGGTACGCGCGGCGAGCCGCCGGACCGCGGTGTTGAGCACGGCGATCAGCGGCACCGCGACCAGCGCGCCGGCGATGCCGGCCAGCACCACGCCCGCGGCGATGCCGATGATCACGGCGAGCGGGTGGATGGCCACCGCCCGGCCCATGATCAGCGGCTGGAGCACGTGGCCCTCTACCTGCTGCACCCCGACCACCACGCCGAGGATGATCAGCGCGGTCACCGGGCCGCTGTCGACGAGCGCGACCAGCACTGCGACCACGCCGGACAGGAACGCGCCGACGATCGGGATGAACGCGCCCAGGAAGACCAGCGCGGCCAGCGGGAACGCGAACGGGATGTCGAACAGCACCAGGAAGATGCCGATGCCGACCGCGTCGATGAAGGCCACGAGCACGGTGGCCCGCACGTACGCGCCGAGCGTCGCCCAGGACGCGCGACCGGCGTCGTCGACCTTCCAGCGGGCCGCGACCGGCAGCAGCCGGACCAGGAACCGCCAGATGGAGTTGCCGTCACGCAGGAAGAAGAACGTGGCGAAGAGCACGAGCACGGTGCCGGTGAGCACCTCGGCCAGCGTGGCGGCGGTGCTGAGCGCCCCGCTGGTGAACCGCTCGGTGTTGCCGTTGATCCAGTTCTGCGCCTCGTTGATGTAGCGGTCGAGCTGGCTGTCGGACAGGTGCAGCGGGCCGGTCTTGAACCAGTCCTGGATCTGCCGGATGCCCTGCGAGGACTTCTCGCTCAGCTCCGGTACGCCCTTGATGAACTCGTTGACCACCAGCGTCAGCGTGCCGACCACGGCGGCCAGGCCGCCGACGAGCACCACACCGGTGGCCAGGGAGCGGGGCAGGCGGGCCCGGAGCAGCCAGCCGACCGCCGGGGCGAGCAGCGCGGAGAGCAGCAGCGCGACGGTCAGCGGGATGATCACGATGCTGATCGTGCCGATGATCTTGATGAGCGCCCAGGTCACGATGCCGATCACGATCAGCCGCCAGCACCACGCGGCGGTGATCCGCAGCGCGTGCGGCACCTCGGTGTCGTCCCGGCTCACAGTCGACGAGTGCATCGCGGCCGGCGGCTCGACGCCCACCACAGTCGCCTCCGGCGACGCCGACGGTCCCGGTGACGCGGGCGAGGCCACTCCTGCCTCCCCCGGCGCCGCTTCCGGGTCGGCCCGGCGGGTCCGGGCGGCCTCCCGGCCCGACTCGTACGCGCGGCGGAGCCGTCCGCGCATCCGCTCGAAGCGGCTCAAGCGCACCTCCGGCAAAGTCGGCCCCACCACGTCGCAGGGGGCACAGGATACGTCTGCTCGCCCCACCCTAGGGCGGCTCGGCCACACATTGCCCGCCCGGCGCTCCTGCGAACCACGGCGGAATCGACAGCCGGGCACGCGGTAGCGTCTTCGCGTGACCGCCGACCAGAGTCTCGACGCCGGGCTGCCGATCCGCCTGCTGCACGACCGCGTGCTGGTACGCACCGAGGGCGCCGAGGGCGAACGCCGCTCCACCGCCGGCATCGTGATCCCCGCGACCGCCGCCGTGGGCAAGCGGCTGGCCTGGGCGACAGCCGTCGGCGTCGGGCCGAACGTCCGCTCGATCGTGGCCGGCGACCGGGTGCTCTTCGACCCGGACGACCGCTCCGAGGTCGAGTTGCACGGGCGGGCGTACGTGCTCCTGCGCGAGCGGGACGTGCACGCCGTGGCGGCCGAGCGGGTGGAGAGCACCGCCGCCGGCTCCACCGGCCTCTACCTCTGATCCGGCTCTCCACCCTCCGACCCGGCATCGGCGCCGTTTGCGGCGCTTCCCGGCGGGAAGCCCAGGCACCTGAGCGCCCTGGGGAGGGACACCATGCCGGTAGTGATCAAGAAGATCCTCGCCTGGGGATTCCTCGCGTTCCTGATCTACTTCATGGCGTTCCGTCCGGACGGGGCCGCGCAGGTGTTCAGGGGGATCGGGGCCGCGCTCATGGCCATCGCCCAGGGGCTCGGCGACTTCCTGACCGGCCTGATGAGCTGACCCGTCAGCGCCCGGGATGCCAGGGCGCGCCCGGGCCGTGCCAGCCGCCCGGGCCGTAGCCGGGCGGCGGGTACGCGGGCGGCGCGGCGAGCACCACCGGGATCGGCACCACCGGGTCGTCGGGCGCCTCCACCGGGCGCTGCGAACCGTCCGGGAACCGCAGGTGGTAGCGCTGACCGTCCCAGACCCCGACCGGCGCCTGCGGGTCCCGGCCGACGAAGAACGACCGGTACGCGGAGATCGCCTCCAGCAGTTCCCGTTCCTCCCGCGCTGTCCGTTCCCGCTCGGCGGGTTTGCGGTCCAGTCCCCGGCGCATGCCGTCGCGCAGCAGCGCGAGCCGGGTCGCGGCGAACTGGTAGCCGCGCATCGCCTTCACCCCGCCGTCACCGGCGACCCGCCGGGCCCACGTACGCGCCGCGTGCCGGCGGCCCAGGCTGCCCAGCGCGGCCACCTCGGGCGGGGTGAGCCAGCCCGCCCGCACGTAGTCCGGCAGCGTGCGCTCGGTGAGCCGGCCCTCCCAGGCGCGCAGCCAGATCGCCAGCCCCACCATGGCGAAGAAGATCGGCACCATCACGCCGATGTACCCGTAGAGCACGATCACCGTCTGCCCGGTGGCCTGGGCCAGCGAGGGCAGCAGGTTCCAGGTGCCGTGCAGGATCATCGCCAGCAGCAGGCCGGCCAGCGGGGCGAGCACCCGTACCCGCCGGTCGGCGGTACGCGCCGCGACGCCCAGCCCGACGCCGGTCATCGAGGTGAACAGCGGGTGGGCGAAGCCGAACAGCAGGATCCGGACGATGAAGATCGCGATCACCTGCTGCGCGCCGGTGGCCGGGCCGTACTGCTCCACGCCGGTGCGGTAGCCGTACCCGCCCAGGTAGAGGATGTTCTCGACCATGGCGAAGCCGACCGCGGAGAGCCCGCAGTAGACCAGGCCGTCGGTGATCCCGGAGAACTCCCGGCGCCGGAAGATCAGCACCAGGAGCGGGCCCGCCGCCTTGGTCAGCTCCTCGATGAACGGGGCGACGAGCACCGCTGTCAGCGCGGCGGGCAGCCCCAGGTCGTCGAACAGCCGCGCGCCGGTCTCGTTGACCAGCAGCGAGATCGCGGTGGAGACGAAGGCGCCCCACGCGAAGCAGAAGATCAGATACTTCAACGGCTCCGGCTCGTAGCGGTCGAGCCACAGGAAGCAGGAGACCAGCACCGGCACCGGCAGGATCGCCGCGACCAGGCCCACCAGCAGCGCCTCGGCGCCGAGGCTCTCGCCCAGCGTGAAGACCATGAACAGCGCGCCGGCCGCGATCAGCAGCACCACACCGGCCAGCGCGAGGAAGCGCCGCCAGCCGAGCCGGCGCAGCGGCATCCGGGGCGTCGGCCCTCCCGGCGACGGGGCGGCGGGCGCGGGCGGCGGCGGCAGGGCTCCGCCGGGCGGGGTGTCGGCCATGCGGTCAGCGTAGTCACCCGCGACCCACTGGTCCGGGCCGAACGCTACGGCTATGCTCCCGAACAGGTCACGAGCGCCAGCGTCAAGCCCCGGCTTGCTGGCCGGCAACCCTCGTCGAGGTTCGCGGTGGGGTGCCCCGGGTGATGACCGGGCCCAGCGCCGCTCCGCGTGCTGGGCAAGCGCGGACCCCGTCCCGGCACCACCCGGGGTCCACCTGTGACCCGGGAGGCTCCGGCATGACCCTCACTCTCGTACCCCCGTCGCCAGTGCTGCCCGCGCCGGTCCGGCCCGACCCGCTCGGCGTGCTCGGCGTACCGGGGGAGATCAACCTGGACCACGCCGCCAGCGCGCCGTGCGCGCGGGCCGCGGCCGACGCGGTGGCCGGGCTCCTTCCCTGGTACGCGAGCGTGCATCGCGGCGCGGGCGCGCTGTCCCGGCGCTGCACGCTCGCCTACGAGCAGGCCCGGCAGACCGTCGGCGACTTCCTCGGCGCCCGCCCCGACGACCACGTGATCTTCACGCGGAACACCACAGACGCGCTGAACCTGCTGGCCCGTGCGCTGCCCGCGGGCACCACGGTGATCACGTTCGGCGGCGAGCACCACGCCAACCTGCTGCCCTGGCCGCGCGGCTCGGTACGCCTGCCGGTGCCGGACAGCCCGGCCGGCGCGGTCCGGTCCCTCGCGGCGGCGCTCGGCGAGCTGGCCCGCGACGCCCGGCCCGGCCTGCCGGTGCTGGTCGCGGTCACCGGTGCCGGCAACGTCACCGGCGAGGTGTGGCCGGTCGCCGAACTGGCCCGGGTCGCCCACCGGCACGGCGCCCGCATCCTGGTCGACGCCGCGCAGCTCGCCCCGCACGCCCCGGTCGACCTGGCCGCGATGGACGTGGACTACGTGGCGCTGTCCGGCCACAAGCTGTACGCCCCGTTCGGCGCGGGCGTGCTCGCCGGGCGGGCGGACTGGCTGGACGCGGCCCCGCCGTACCTGGCCGGTGGCGGCGCCACCAGCCACGTCGGCGCGGCCACGCACGAGGTGCGGTGGACCACCGGCCCGGCCCGGCACGAGGCCGGCACCCCGAACCTGCTCGGCGCGGTGGCGCTGGCGGCGGTCTGCGCCGCGCTCGGCGAGGCCGACCGGCAGGCGCTGCACGTACGGGAACAGGCGCTGCTGACCCGGCTGCGCCGCGGCCTCGCCACGCTGCCCGACGTGGTCGAGCTGCGCATGTTCGGCCCGGACGCCCCACGGGTGGGCATCGTCAGCTTCGTGGTCGCCGGGCGGGACTCCGCAGACGTGGCCGCGCATCTCGCGAGCCGGCACCGGATCGGGGTACGGGACGGCCTGTTCTGCGCCCATCCGCTGACCCGTCGCCTGCTGGCCGAGGCCGCCGCCCGTACCGGCCGCACCGACCTGCCCCCGACCGCCCTGCGCGCCAGCCTGGGCCTGGGCACCACCGAGCCCCAGGTCGACACCCTCCTGACCGCCCTGTCCCACCTCCCCTAACCCAACCCCCTCCTCCTCCCGCCCAAGAGCAACCGGCCCGTCCGCACCCACGACAGCCAGAGATCTTGGTACGGGGACGCCCCGGTGGGGCGTCCCCGTACCAAGATCTCGCCCCCTCGGGGGCCCCATCGGGGCGATCATGAAGTTAGCGGTCACAGAAAGCGCTTCCCCACCAGCCAACTTCATGATCAGCCGGCCCCCATGGAGGTGATCAAGGAGTTTGGGTCCGAGTTGATCTCCGGGAGGGACACAAACTCCTTGATCAACGCGGCGGGCAGGAGGCGGGCCGGGCGGGAGGCGGGCCGGGGCGGGGCGGGGCGGGCAGGCGGCGGGACGGGCGGCGGGGGCCGGGCGGGTCAGCCGACTGGGGGGGCCGTGGGTGGGTGGGCGGCGGGGTTGCGGTCGGTGGGTGGGCCGGTGCGGTGCTCCTTCTCGCCGAACGCCTGCCGGACCAGGCGGTTCGCCTCCTCCTGCTCGATCCCGGAGGCCACCATCAGGTCGCTCGCCGTGGTACGCACCTGCGCGATCACCACGCTGCCGGAGAAGCCGACCCCCTCGGCGTACGCCCGGCCGGCCTCGCTCACCGCGCGCAGCGACCGTTCGCGGGCCTCCTGCGGCTCCTGCCCGGCGGCGAACTCATGGCGGAGCAGGCGCACCGACTCGGCCAGATGACCGATCGCGTCCGGCATCGGCTCGGGGGCCGGTTCGTCGTCCTCGATCATGGTGACCGCGCGGCGGATCAGCGTGCCGGTGTTGCGCATGGCCCGGTCGATCGGGTCGGCCGCCTCCGCGTAGTGGGTCAGCTCGCCGCGCCGGTGCCAGCGGGCCGGGGACAGCGTGCTGGTCTCCTTGGCACCCTCGATCGCCTCGGAGAGGGCGGCCAGTTCCTCCTTGTTCTCCCGCAGCCGGAACAGCGCGCGCTGGGCCGCCTCCCGGTCCTGGTTTCGCAGCGCCTCGGCGCAGGCGTCGAGCTGGTCGGCGAGGAGGTCCAGCGCGGGCCGGGCGGCCCGGTTGATCACCCGTAGCGGGTTGAGCGGCAGCAGGATGGCGGTGACGAGCAGCGCGATGCCGCCACCGAGTAACGCGTCGATGAAGCGGGGGAATTCCAGGTTCTCGGTGGACGGGCTGAGCGTCACGATCAGCACCGCGGTGGCCGCGGCCTGGATCACGATCGCCACGCTCGCCCCGGCGAAGATGCTCAGCAGGATCGCCGAGGTCACCACGAGCGCGAGCTGCCAGGCGCCGGTGCCGACGAAGTAGATGAGCGCGTCGCCGACCAGCACGCCGACGGCCACGCCGGCGATCAGCTCGACCGTACGCCGGAACCGCTGCCCCACCGAGGCGGCGAGCGTGCCGACGGCGGAGATCGGGGCGAAGACCGGCTGCGGGTTCTTCAGCAGCCGGTGCGAGATCAGGTACGCCAGGCCGGCGGCGAGCCCGGCCTGCACCGCCAGGCCGAACGCGGTCCGGACCCGGTGCAGCCGGTCGTGCAGGGTCGCCTTGCCCCGGTGCCGCAGCTCCTCCATCGCGGAGGCGATCCGCTGCCCGTCGCGGTCGGTCCGCCCCTCACGCAGCTTTCCGCGACGCAAGAACTGCAGTCGTCCGTCCCGGGCCATGGCCGGTACTACCCGTACCGCCCCGGCTGAATCCCTCTGCCCGGGCCGAAGGGGGCAGACTGCATCCGATGGACGACCTGACGGCACGGTGGCGGGAGACGGCGCGGGCGGCGGGCGCGACCGATCCGGCGGCTGTCGAGCGGGCCGGCGCCCGGCTGCTGGCGGGCTGGCGGGAGCCGCACCGGCGCTACCACGACGAGGCGCACCTGCGGGCGGTGCTCGACGTGGTCGACGCGTACGCCGGGCTGGCCCGCGACCCCGACCTGGTCCGGCTCGCGGCGTGGTGCCACGACGCGGTCTACGACCCGCGCGCGGCGGGTGACGCCAACGAGCGGGCCAGCGCCGACCTCGGCGGCGAGCTGCTGGCCGCCGCCGGGCTCCCGGCCGCGACGGTGACCGGGGTACGCCGCCTGGTGCTGCTCACCGCCGGTCACGCGGTCGGGCCGGACGACCCGGACGGCGCGCTGCTCTGCGACGCGGACCTGGCGGTGCTGGCGGCCCCGCGGGAGCGCTACGACAGGTACGCCGCCGCGATCCGCGCCGAGTACGCGCACGTGCCCGACCCGGACTTCCGCGCCGGCCGGTCGGCGGCGCTGCGGCACCTGCTCGCGCTGCCGGCGCTGTACCGGCTACCCGAGCCGCACGCCCGCTGGGAGTCCCGGGCCCGGGCCAACCTGTCCCGGGAGTTGGCCGCGCTGGCCTGAGAAGCGATGCTTCGGACGGCGCAGGCCGGTGTCCCGCAGCAGCCGGACGATCTCCCGCGAGGGCACGACAGTCGCGCCCAGCCACACCGCCGCCCGGAACCGTTCGGCGGGCACGTCGTAGTGGTCCCGGTCGAAGCCGCGCCGGGGCGCGCCGAGCATCTCCGCGAACGCGTGCAGCTCGGCGTACGAGACGTCGCTGATCAGGTGCGACCAGAGCCGGCCGCGCCAGGGCACGGCGGGCGGGTCCAGGTAGAGCACGGCAACAGACGGTACGCCGGTAGCCTTCCCGGCATGGCCGCCCATCCCCTCCTCGACGACCTGCGGGGCGCGCTCGGCGACGCCGCCGTGCTGACCGACCCGGACCTGCTGGCCGGGCACGCCCGCGACGAGGCCGACCTGTGCGACTCGGGCGTCCCGCTGGTGGTGGTCCGGCCCCGTGACACCGAGGGCGTGGTGGCGGTGGTCCGGGCGGCGGGGCGGCACGGCGTACCGGTGGTGCCGCAGGGCGCGCGGACCGGGCTGGCCGGCGCGGCGAACGCGGTGGACGGCGCGGTGGTGGTGAGCACCGTGGCGATGAACCGGGTCCGCGAGATCGACCCGGTCGGCCGGATCGCCGTGGTGCAGCCCGGCGTGGTCAACGCGGCGCTCGCCCGCGCGGTGCGGGAGCACGGCCTCTGGTATCCGCCGGATCCCGGCTCGTGGGAGTCGTCCACGGTCGGCGGCAACGTGGCCACCAACGCCGGTGGCATGTGCTGCGTGAAGTACGGCGTGACCGGCGAGTACGTGCTGGGCCTGGAGGTGGTGCTCGCCTCCGGCGAGGTGCTGCGCACCGGGCGGCGTACCGCGAAGGGGGTCGCCGGGTACGACCTGACCCGGCTCTTCGTCGGTTCGGAGGGCACGCTCGGCGTGATCACCGAGGTGACAGTGGCGTTGCGTCCGGCCCCGGAGCAGTCACTGACACTGGTCGCGGTCTTCCCCACGGTGGCCACGGCCGGTGGCGCGGTCGCCGGGATCGCCGGGCGGGGGCTCACCCCGAGTCTGCTGGAACTGCTGGACCGGACCCATCTGCGGGCGATCGAGGCGTACCGGCCGATGGGTCTGCGCACCGATGCCGAGGCGCTGCTGCTGGCAGCGGTGGACACCGGCGCCCGGGCCGCCGACGACCTGGCCCGGCTGGCCGAGGTGTGCACGGCGGCGGGCGCCGACGAGGTCTACGCGGCCGGCGACGCGACCGAGGCGGCGGCGCTGCTGCAGGCCCGGCGGCTGGCCCACCCGGCGATGGAGCGGTTCGCGGCGCAGACCTACCCCGGCGGCAACGGTGGCCTGGTCATCGACGACGTGGCGGTGCCGCGCGCCCGGCTGGCGGAACTGCTGGACGGGGTGGCCCGGATCGCCGAGGCGTGCCGGGTGCCGATCGGGGTGGTCGGTCACGCGGGCGACGGCAACATGCACCCGAACATCGTGGTCGACCGGGCCGACCCGGACAGCCTGGCCCGGGGGCGGCGGGCCTTCGACGAGATCATGGCGCTCGGGCTTGAGCTGGGCGGCACCTGCACCGGGGAGCACGGCGTGGGGCTGCTCAAGCGGGACTGGCTGGCCCGCGAGATCGGCCCGGTGGGCGTACGGGTGCACCAGGCGATCAAGGCGGCGCTGGACCCGGCCGGGTTGTTCAACCCCGGCAAGGTGTTCTAACCCTTGTCCTCCGCGGGCGTGGCCTGGGTGACGAGCAGCAGCACGTCGTAGGCCACCTTCGGCTTCGGCTCGCCCGGGCAGTCCTGGATGGTGACGGTCAGGCCGGGCGGGACGAGCAACGTCGAGGTCAGCACGCCGATGCAGCCCTGCTTGTAGCCGCGGGCCTCGTCGGTCTCCTTCGCCAGCGCCGGGTCGGCGAGCATCCGCTGGAGCCGCCGGCTCTGCTCGGGGCTCAGCGTGCCGGTGGCGTCCACGCCGTCACCGGCGCAGTCGCGGCACTGCCAGCGGCCGGACGGGTCCACGTCGAGGTGGCGGATCGGGCCCTCGTCGCCGAGCTTCTGCACCAGGGAGACGCGCTTGCCGGCCGGGGTGGGGCTGGCTGTTCCCGCTGTTCCGGGCGCGGTGGCGCCTTCGGCCCGGCCGAAGGCGCATCCGGTCAGAGCGGTCGCCAGCAGGACGGCAGCGGACAGGGCGGGGACGCGCGACGACCATGATGGGCGGACCACGCGGGGAAACCTACACTTCCGTAGGTAGCGCGCACTACCGGCCGAGCGGCCCGGGGTGGGGATCCCCTACCTGGGGGAGGCCGGAAGTTCAACGCCCGGGCCGTCGGTCCCTCGGTCTGCTGCGAAACCACGCACATCGGGCGCGCCGAGGCGGGCCGCGTCGGCGGCGATGTCGTCCGTCATGAGCTGCGACTCCCGCTCGGCCAGCACCCGCGCCCGGTAGTGGGCCACCTCCCGGTCCCGGGTCGCCGCGTCCCAGCCGAGCACCGCGCCCATCAGCTCCGCGGCGTGCTCCGCCGACTCCAGGCCGCGGTGGCTGGTCTCGATCGAGATCCGGGTACGCCGGGTGAGCACGTCCTCCAGGTGCAGCGCGCCCTCGGCGCGGGCGGCGTACGTCACCTCGGCGGCGAGGTATTCCGGCGCGCCGGCCAGCGGCGAACCGAGCAGCGGATCGGCGTCGACCAGCGCGAGCAGGTCCAGCGTGAGGTTGCCGTATCGCTCCAGCAGGTGCTCGACCACGCCGACCGCGACTCCGTGCCGGCGGGCCAGGTCGGCCCGGTCCCGCCACAGGGCCGCGTACCCGTCGGCGCCCAGCAGCGGCAGGTCGGCGGTACGCGAGGGGCGGGTCCGGCCGAGCCGGTGCATCGCGCGGTCGACCACGTCCGACGCCATCACCCGGTAGGTGGTGTACTTGCCGCCGGCCACCAGCAGCAGGCCGAGCATCGGCTCCACCACGGCGTGCTCGCGGGACAGCTTCGAGGTGGAGTCCGCCTCGCCGGCCAGCAGCGGGCGCAGCCCGGCGTAGACGCCCTCGATGTCGGCGGTGGTCAGCGGCCGGTCCAGCACCGTGTTGACCTGGGAGAGCAGGTATTCGATGTCGCTGGCGGTCGCGGCCGGGTGGGACCTGTCGAGTTGCCAGTCCGTGTCGGTGGTGCCGATGATCCAGTGCCCGCCCCAGGGGATCACGAAGAGCACGCTCGTGGCGGTACGCAGGATCAGGCCGGTCTCGCCGACGATCGCCGAGCGGGGCACCACCAGGTGCACTCCCTTGGAGGCCCGGACCCGCAGCTTCGGGCGGAGCCCGACGTCGTTGAGCATCCGCGACATGTCGTCGCTCCACACGCCGGTGGCGGCGATCACGGTGCGCGCGCGTACCTCGAACTCGGCGTCCGGCGAGCCGGCCGGCGCCTCCAGGTCGCGTACCCGCACGCCGGTGACCTCGCGGGCCTGGCGGGTCAGGCCGACCGCGCGGGCGCTGGTCACCACCGTCGCGCCGAGGCTCGCCGCGGTACGCGCCAGCGTCACCACGAGACGGGCGTCGTCGACCTGACCGTCGTAGTAGCGGATCGCGCCGGCCAGCTTGTCCGGACGCAGGCTCGGGAAGATCCGGCGCGTGCCCTCGCGGCTCAGGTGCCGGTGCAGCGGCATCCCCCGCCCGCCGCCGAACACCCCGGCGAACGCGTCGTACGCCGCCACGCCCAGCCCGTAGTAGGAGCGGCGGAAGAACCGCCGGGGCAGGTCCCGCGCGCCGCCCTCGGCGGGCAGCGGAACCAGGATCGGCACCGGACGGACCAGGTGCGGGGCGAGCCGGGTGGCGAGCAGTCCGCGTTCGGTCAGCGCCTCGTGGACCAGGTGGAACTCCAGCTGCTCCAGGTAGCGCAGGCCGCCGTGGATCAGCTTGCTGGACCGGCTGGAGGTGCCGGCGGCGTAGTCGCGCGCCTCCACCAGGGCGACCTTCAGCCCGCGGGACGCGGCGTCGAGCGCGGCGCCCGCTCCGGTCACCCCGCCGCCGATGACCAGGACGTCGAACCGCTCGGCCCGAAGGCGGCGCAGGTCGTCGGCGCGGCGCTCGGCGGAGAGCTGGCCGGCCACGGATCGGGACACGTTGGGGTCGCGCACCCGTCCACGGTAACCGTCCGGGGCGCGCGGCGACACGGCCCGGCCGTACCGTGATGACCATGCTGACCGGCCCGCCGTTCGCGCCCCTACCGCCGCCGCCACCGCGTGAGACCGGGCCGTGGCCGGTCGTCGCGGCCGTGCTCACCGGGTTCTGGGTCGTGCTGGTGACCGTTCCGGGTCAGGTCGGCGGCTGGCTCGTCGAGCAGGTCATGCTGGTCATGGGCCTGGACCGTGCGGTGGCGGTCTGGCCGGTGGTGGCGGTGGTCACCGTGCTGCTGGCCGGGGCGCCCTCGCTGGCGCTGGCGCTGGCGCCCCGCTCCCCCGCGCTGCGGGCGACCGGCCGCGCCTGGACCGCCGCCGTGGTCGCGCTGGGCGCGACGACGCTGCTGCGGATGGTGCCGCCGGTGCACCACGAGGCGTACCTGGCCGCGCTGGCGGTGACCGCCGCGGTGCTCGCGTTCGTCGCCGCCCGGCTGGCCCGCGTGCGTCCGCCCGTCGCCGTGGACGCGGTCCCGGAGGGCCGCTTCGGGACGGTGTCGCTGCTGGCGGTCGCGGCCGGGCTGGCGTCGCTGCTGCCCTGGGCGTGGGTGGGCGCGCTGGGCGGGGCGCTGGAGACGGTGCTCGCCGGGTTGGCCGCCGCCGCGCTCGGCACGCTCGCCGGGGCGCTGCTCGGCACCCGGTTCTGGGCCGCGTTCGGGCCGGGTCCGGCCCGGTTGGTGCTGGTCGGCGGCCTGGTCGCGGGCGTCGCGTTGACGCCGCTCGCGGCCGCCGCCGGGCAGTCCGGCGTACAACTGCCGGCGCTGTTCCTGCTGCCGCCGCTCGGTTTCGTGCTGGCCGCGCTGGAGGCGGCGGCCCGGCAGTCGGGCCGCCCGGCCGGACCGGCGCCGGTGCGCTGGCTGATCGGGCTGGCGTTGCTGGGGCCGCTGGCGTTCACCGACCCGGAGGAGATCACCCTCCTGCTCGCCACCACCCGGGACACGCCGTTCTGGGTCGCCGTGGGCACCGGCGTCGCGTTCGCCGTCGCGGTCCTGCTCGCCCTCGGGTACGGCGTGCTGCTCGCCCGGTCCCGCGCCCGCGCGCCCCGGCGCGGTCCGGCCGCGCTCGCCGCCGCCGCGCTGCTCGTCGCCGTCGCCGTGGTGTACGTGGTCCCCGGCCAGCCGGGTCTGCACGGCGAGCGGCTGCTCGTGGTGCTGCGCGAGCAGGCCGACCTGACCGGGTTGCCGGCCGGGACGCCGGGACGGGCCGGGCGGGACGCCCGGGCGACCGAGGTCTACCGGCGGCTGGTCGCCACCGCCGACCGCACCCAGGGCGACCTGCGCCGCACGCTGACCGACATGCGGCTGAAGCCGACGCCGTACTACCTGGTCAACGCGATCGAGACGGACGGCGGCCCGGCGGTGCGGGCCTGGCTGTCCGGCCGGCCCGAGGTGGCCCGGGTGCTGGTCAGCCAGCGGCTGCGTCCGCTGCCCGCGCTCGCCCCGACGGCGCGCGGCGACGCCCCGGCGCCGACCGGACCGGCCTGGAACATCTCGCTGATCGGGGCGGACCGGGTCTGGTCGGAGCTGGGCGTCACCGGCTCCGGCGTGGTGGTGGGCACCTCCGACTCCGGAGTGGACGGCCGGCACCCGGCGCTAGCCGGCGGCTTCCGGGGCGGCGACGACTCCTGGTACGACCCGTGGGAGGACCGCCGCGCCCCGGCCGACCGGGGTGGCCACGGCACCCACACGCTGGGCAGCGCGGTGGGCCGGGACGGCATCGGCGTGGCGCCCGGCGCGAGCTGGGTCGGCTGCGTCAACCTGGACCGCAACCTGGGCAGCCCGGCACGCTACCTCGACTGTCTCCAGTTCATGCTGGCCCCGTTCCCGCCGGGCGGGAACCCGCTGACCGACGGCCGTCCGGCGCGCGCCCCGGACGTGCTCACCAACTCGTGGGGCTGCCCGCCGCTGGAGGGCTGCGATCCGGGGGCGCTGCGCCCGGCGACCGCGGCGCTGACCGCGGCCGGCATCCTGGTGGTGGCCGCCGCCGGCAACACCGGCCCGTCCTGCGGCTCGATCGTGGACCCGCCGGCGCCGTACCCGGACGTGCTGACCGTCGGGGCGGTGGACCGGCAGCGCCGCGTCACCGACTTCTCCAGCCGTGGTCCCGCGCCGGACGGGGTGGCCAAGCCGGACCTGGTCGCCCCGGGCGCGGCTGTGCTCTCCGCGATGCCCGGCGGCGGGTACGCGACGCTGGACGGCACCTCGATGGCCACGCCGCAGGTGGCGGGCGTGGTGGCGCTGATGTGGTCGGCGAACCCCGCGCTGGTCGGGGACCTGGAACGGACCCGGGCCATCCTGCGCGACACCGCGCAGCCGGTCCCGCAGCCCGCCGAGGCCTGCGGCGGACCGCGGGACGTCTCCGGCGCCGGGCTGGTCGACGCGTACGCGGCGGTGCGCGCGGCCCGAGCGGCCGCCACCGGTTAACAACCCTGTCCATTGGCCTGCCGATGCCCTACTGTCGGCGTCCATGGACGTGGAGATCATCGAGCTGGGCCGGGACCGGCTGCCCGAGGTGGTCGAGTTGTGCCGCGTGTCGCTCGACCTGCCGGAGGACGCGGTCGAGGCGTCCGCGGTGGTGGTCACCGTGGCGGAACGCGCCGGGGCCGACCGCCCGGTGCTGCGGCTCGGCGCGGTACGCGACGGCGCGTTGATCGGGGTGCTCGTCGGGTCGCTGTCGGCAGCCGATCCGCGGCTCGGCCACGTCGACCTGATCGCGGTCGCCCCGCCGGAGCGCCGCCAGGGTGTGGGCGGGGCGCTGCTGGCCGAGGCGGAGAGCCGGCTCGGCGCGCTCGGCGCGGCCGAGGTGCTGCTCGCCGGCAACCCGCCGCACTACGCCTGGCCCGGGGTCGACGTGCGCTACACCCCGGCGGTCTGCGCCGCGCAGCGGCTCGGCTACCGGCAGGACCGGACCGCCTGGAACATGACCGCCGACCTGTCCGAGGGGTCGGTGGCGCTGCGTCCCACCGAGGCCGCCGAGCGGCGGCTGGCCGGGCGGGGCGTGACGGTACGCCGGGCCACCCCGGACGACCTGCCGGCGCTCGCCGCGTTCGCCAGGTCCACGTTCGGCGGCACCTGGGACGGTGAGCTGGCCGGTTCGGTGGGGCGGCCGGACGCGGGCGTGCACCTGGCCGAGCGGGACGGTGAGATCCTCGGTTTCGCCGCCTACGGGTCGGCGCGGCCGAGCTGGTTCGGGCCGATGGGCACCGCGCCGGCGGCGGAGGGCTCCGGGATCGGCGGTGTGCTGCTGCGCCGCTGCCTGCGTGACCAGGCGGCGGCCGGGATCGGCGCGGCGCAGATCGGCTGGGTGGGGCCGGTGCCGTTCTACTCGAACGCGGCGGGGGCCCGGATCGAACGGGTGTTCTTCCTCTACCGGAAAGCCATCAAAGGGGCATAGACGCTAATAGCGCCATTCGACCTCCTTCGTCATCGACCGGGCTCTACGGTCGGGGGCAGAGGAGGCGGTGCATGACCACGAATGACGAACGGGCCGAGGAACCGTCCGACGAGCTTCCCGGCCAGCTCCCGTTCGACCGGCTCGACATCGGCGACGCCGAGCAGCTCGCCGAGCTGACCGGCGCGGACCGGCCACCGGTGGAGGAGCAACGGCAGCCGGTGGACGAGCCGCGGCGGCTGCCGCCGTACGACCGGACGCACAAGCGACGCAACCAGCGCCCGCTGCCCACCTGACACGCACACGGAAAGGGGCGGACCGCTGACGCGGCCCGCCCCTTTCGGCGTACTGGGTGGAGCTGGACTCAGAAGTCCATCTCCCCGCCACCCGGGCCCGCCGGAGCGGCCGGGGTCTTCTCCGGCTTGTCCGCCACGACGGCCTCGGTGGTGAGGAACAGCGCGGCGATCGACGCGGCGTTCTGCAGCGCGGAACGGGTCACCTTGGCCGGGTCGATGATGCCCGCGGCCAGCAGGTCCACGTACTCGCCGGTCGCGGCGTTGAGGCCGTGACCCGGGTCGAGGTTGCGAACCCGCTCGACGACGACGCCACCCTCCATGCCGGCGTTGACGGCGATCTGCCGCAGCGGGGCGTCCAGCGCGATCTTGACGATCTGCGCGCCGGTCGCCTCGTCGCCGGCCAGGTCCAGCTTGTCGAAGGCGGTCTTGCCGGCCTGCACCAGCGCGACGCCACCACCCGGGACGATGCCCTCCTCGACGGCGGCCTTCGCGTTGCGGACGGCGTCCTCGATGCGGTGCTTGCGCTCCTTCAGCTCGACCTCGGTGGCCGCGCCGACCTTGATCACCGCAACACCGCCGGCCAGCTTGGCCAGACGCTCCTGCAGCTTCTCCCGGTCGTAGTCGGAGTCGCTCTTGTCGATCTCGGCCCGGATCTGGTTCACCCGGCCCTGGATCTGCTCGGCGTCGCCGGCGCCGTCGACGATGGTGGTCTCGTCCTTGGTCACCACGACCTTGCGGGCGCGGCCCAGCATCTCGAGGCCGGTCGCGTCCAGCTTGAGGCCGACCTCCTCGCTGATGACCTGGCCACCGGTGAGGATGGCGATGTCGGTCAGCATGGCCTTGCGGCGGTCACCGAAGCCCGGCGCCTTGACGGCGACCGACTTGAAGGTGCCACGGACCTTGTTGACCACCAGGGTGGCCAGGGCCTCGCCCTCCAGGTCCTCGGCGATGATCAGCAGCGGCTTGCCCGACTGCATGACCTTCTCCAGGATCGGGAGCAGGTCCTTCACCGACGAGATCTTGCTGTTGACGATCAGGATGTACGGGTCGTCGAAGACGGCCTCCATACGCTCCGGGTCGGTCATGAAGTAGGCGGAGATGTAGCCCTTGTCGAAGCGCATGCCCTCGGTGAGCTCGAGCTCCAGGCCGAAGGTGTTGCTCTCCTCGACGGTGATGACACCTTCCTTGCCCACCTTGTCCATCGCCTCGGCGATGATCTCGCCGACGCTGGGGTCGGCGGCGGAGATGGAGGCGGTGGAGGCGATCTGCTCCTTGGTCTCCACGTCCTTGGCGAGCTTGAGCAGCTCCTCCGAGACGTTGGCCACGGCGGCCTCGATGCCCCGCTTCAGGGCCATCGGGTTGGCGCCGGCGGCCACGTTGCGCAGACCCTCACGAACCAGGGCCTGGGCCAGGACGGTCGCCGTCGTCGTGCCGTCACCGGCGACGTCGTCGGTCTTCTTCGCGACCTCCTTGACCAGCTCGGCGCCGATCTTCTCGTACGGGTCCTCGAGCTCGATCTCCTTGGCGATGCTCACACCATCGTTGGTGATGGTGGGGGCACCCCACTTCTTCTCGAGCACGACGTTGCGGCCCTTGGGGCCGAGCGTCACCTTCACGGCGTCGGCGAGCTGGTTCATGCCCCGCTCGAGGCCGCGGCGCGCCTCTTCGTCGAACGCGATCATCTTGGCCATACGGCGTTGTCCTCCTGGACACTCACGGGCCACCCGGGATGCCCGGATGGGCCGTCTGGTGTACGCACCTTGGGGACGTCGCCACCTGGCGACGACGACGTCTCCTCGGTCGGGCCGGACAGCCCGCGACGACCGGCCCCGTACCGCTCCGGCGCCACCTGGGACACCGGTGCGGCCGTGGCCCTACCGCCCCGACCTTCTGGCACTCACCGTATGCGAGTGCCAATGACTTGTTTAGCACTCTCCCTAGCCGAGTGCAAGCACGACCGCCCCGCTCAGCCGAGTTCCGCCGCCAGCTGAGCCGCGGTCACCGGGCCTTCCTGGGCCCGCTGCTCGGCGTACGTGACCACCAGCCCCACCTGCTGCGCCAGGTAGGCCGGAGCCGCCACCACGGCGCTGAGAACGGTGAGCGTCACCGCGCCGATCGCGGTGCCCACGGCGCCCATCGGCTCGAGCCCGAAGAGCGCCCCGCTGATCCCGCTCAGCACGACGTCCAGCAGCGTCGACACGACCAACGCCGCCACCACCAGCGCGACCCGGCCCAGCACCATGCCGAACCGGCTGTGGAACATCCGCCACGACCGCCCGACCGGATCCCGCCGCTCGAACAGGTAGACCGGACCGAACAGGGCGAGCGCGAGCGCGGCGTAGAGGCCGGGCAGCAGGCAGAAGCAGGCGCCGAGCGTGACCAGCAGCGACACCACGATGGTCCAGCCCCAGAGGCCGAGGGCTCGGCTCAGCCCGTACCGGAAGGCGGCGCCGAGCCCGGCCGGCTGACCGGCCGCCTGCCGGGCGATCACCCAGGTGCCCGCCGCCCAGCCCATCGCCTGGAGCGCGCCGAAGATCAGCCCGGCGAACAGGATCGCGCCGTAGAAGCCGAGCGTCTGCGCCCAGAAGTCCTCCGGCAGCACCGGCGACCCGTCCGGCGCGGTCGCCATCTGCCCGTCGGGGCTGAGGACGAGCGTGAGGACGCCGATCACCATCGCCGGGGGGACCTGGGTGAGCAGCACGATCGGCAGGAGCTGCCGCCAACCGCGCCGCAGCGCCCCCCAGCAACGGGCGAACCATGGGCCGATGCCCGCGTGCGGCGGGTTGACGAGCGGGTCCTGCGGGTCGATGCCGGGGAACCAGCCGGCGTACGCACCGGGGCCGGCGGCCACCGGGTAGGCGACGCCCGGCATCGGATGAGCCGGGTACCCGGGCCAGCCCGCCTGGGGAGGACCAGCCGGGTAGCCCGGCATCGTGGGGTAGCCCGGCGGCGTGGGGTAGCCCGGCGGCGTGGGGTAGCTGGGGGGCGGGGCGGCACCCGGCGCGGTCCAGCCGGCCGGGTCGCCCCCACCGGGCGGGGTGGCCGGGTCGGCGGGAGTGGCCGGGCCGGACGGGTTCGGGTGGGCGGGCTGCGCGTCGTACCCGGGTTGTTGCGGAATGCTCGGGCCGTAGCCGGTCTGGTCGGCCCAGGGATCGGCGGGCGCCGGGCCGGGAGCGGGCACGGACGGGCCGGCGCTCCCCGACGACGCCGGATCGGTGGCCGGAGGCGGAGGCGCGGTCGGGTCGGCCGGAGAGCCGGACGGC
The DNA here is from genome assembly GCF_017872985.1 of Micromonospora sp. HB375. NCBI lineage: Bacteria > Bacillati > Actinomycetota > Actinomycetes > Micromonosporales > Micromonosporaceae > Micromonospora > Micromonospora sp. HB375. The sequence continues at coordinate 6,479,888 of NZ_JAGGJO010000001.1, forward strand.
GTCGGCGACACCGGTTCGGTGGAACCCGGCGGAGGCAGATCGGACATGGGCCCTCCTCAGCGGCTACGGCTGGAACGGCTCATGATCTTCCATGGTGCACGCTCACAGCGCAGCCCCCCGGTCGGCGGACCCGGCTGCGGAACCGCCCGGCGGGCGGAGGTCAGGCGATGACGCGGACCCGCTCGGCCTGCGGACCCTTCTGCCCCTGCGCGATCTCGAACTCGACCCGCTGGCCGTCGTCCAGCGCCTTGTAACCGTCCATCTCGATCGCGGAGAAGTGGACGAAGACGTCCTGCCCGCCGTCGACGGCGATGAAGCCGTAGCCCTTTTCGGCGTTGAACCACTTCACGGTGCCCTGTGCCACGGTGCACTTCCTCACTCTGCGCGGCGTTCCAACACCCGGAAACCGGCGGACCGGCACCGGTAGCACACCGGTTCAGCGATCGGCGACGACCACTGAATTCGGTGACCGAAATCGCACGCTACACGAGGCGTGACGACGGCGCACGACCACAAATCGGGCATATTCCGGGCGGTACCCGGCCCCGGTCACGCGCCTGCGCCGGCCCGTCCGGTATGCATGCGGCATGACCAGCGCGCCCACCACGACCACCGTTCGCCGGGTCCGGCCGACCGACGCCGCCCGGATGCGGGCGCTGCGGCTGGAGATGCTGGCCGACTCCCCACTGGCCTTCCTGGAGACGGTGGCCGAGGCCGCCGCCCGGCCGCACGCGGAGTTCGCGGCCCGGGTCGCGGCCGTCTCCCGGGGCGACCACACCGCCCAGTTCGTGGCCGACCCGGGCGGCCGGCTGGTCGGCCACGCCGGTGGCACCGCCGCGCCGGACGAGCCGGGCCTGACGCTCGTCTACGCGGTCTACGTGACGCCGGCCCGGCGGGGCAGCGGTCTGCTCGCCGCGCTCGTCGACGAGGTGGCCGCCTGGTCGCGCGCCTGCGGACGGCCCGAGCTGATGATGGAGGTGGTGGTCGGCAACGACCGGGCCTACCGGGCCTACCAGAAGCTGGGCTTCGTGGACACCGGCGTACGCGTGCCGCACCCCAGGATCCCCCGCCTGCACGAACTCCAGATGCGCCGCCCGGCGTGAGGCCGACCGGACAGCAGTTGTTAAGAGGGGGCCCCTCCTATACCGGAGGCGTTAAGAAGGGGCCCCTCCTTTCAGGAGTGGCGGCGGCTCTGGACGATGCGGAACCGGTTCGCCACGTACGCGCCGTCGGTCAGCGCCGAGTTGGCCGCCGCGTTCGCGCCGGAGCCGTGGAAGTCGGAGAACGCCGCCGACTGGTTGACGAACACCCCGCCGGTGAGGTTGCAGGACAGGTGCACCCCGGCGTCGATGGCCGCCTTCTCGGCCTCGTCCAGCACGGCCTCGTCGGTGGAGTAGACGCCCGCGGTCAGCGCGCCCTTCTCGCCCACCGTCTCGCGCAGGATGCGCAGGCTGTGCTCGGTCGAGTCGGTCGCGATGGCGAACGAGATCGGCCCGAACCACTCCCGCGAGTAGGTGGCGGTGTCGGAGGCGTCCAGCTTCACCACAGTCGGCGTACGCACCACCGCGCCGGGGAAGGACGGGTGCTCGACTACGCGCGACTCCAGCACCGGCTCGCCGACCTTGGTGACCTCGTCCAGCCGCTCCAGCACGCCGTCGTTGACGATCGCGCCGGTCAGCTCGACGCCGCGGGCCGGGTCGGCGGTCAGCTTGGCGACCGCGCCGGCGATCCCGGCGGCCACCTCGTCGAAGCTCTTGTGCCCCTGGTCGGTCTCGATTCCGTCGCGCGGGATCAGCAGGTTCTGCGAGGTGGTGCACATCTGGCCGCTGTACAGCGTCAGCGTGAAGCCGAGGTTGCGGCAGAGCCCGGCGAAGTCGTCGGTGGAGTCGATCACCACCGTGTTCAGGCCGGCCTTCTCGGTGTAGACGGCCGCCTGCCGGGCGTTCGCCTCCAGCCAGTCGCCGTACTCGGTGGAGCCGGTGAAGTCGACGATCTTCACGGCCGGGTCCAGGGCCAGCGTCGTGGCGAGCTTCTCGCCGGGCGCCTCGGGCGCGAGCTGCACCAGGTTCGGGTCGAACCCGGCCTCGGCGAGCACCTCGCGGGCGTACTTCACGGTGATCGCCAGCGGCAGCACCGCGCGCGGGTGCGGCTTCACCACGACCGGGTTGCCGGTGGCCAGCGAGGCGAACAGACCGGGGTACGAGTTCCAGGTGGGGAACGTGTTGCAGCCGATGACCAGCGCGACCCCGCGCGGCACCACGTGGAACGTCTTGGTCATCCGGAGCGGGTCGCCCTTGCCCGCGGCCTTCTCCCAGCCGGCGGTCCCCGGGTGGCGGGTCATCTCGGCGTACGCGTACGCGACCGCCTCCAGCGCCCGGTCCAGCGCGTGCGCGCCACCGGCCTGGAACGCCATCACGAACGCCTGGCCGCTGGTGAACTGCACCGCGTTCGCCAGCTCGAAGACGTTCTTGTGCAGCCGGGCGAGGATCTCCAGGCAGACGCCCACCCGGGCCTGCGGGCCGGCGTCGCGCCAGGCGGGCAGCGCGGCGCTCGCGGCGGACACGAGCTGGTCGGCGCCCGCGTGCGGGTAGCGCACGTCCAGCGCCACGCCGAACGGGCTGACCTCGGTGGCGACCGTGCTGCCGTCACCGGCCTGGTCGAGCGGGAAGTCGCCACCCAGGTACGCCTCGAAGGCGGCCTTGCCGTCGGCGGCGGCGGTCTCGCCGTACACCCGGGGGCTGGGTGACTCGGGGTAGGCCGACCAGTACCCGCGCTCCGCGATGGCGGTCAGCGCCCGGTCGAGGGTCTCGCGGTGCCTGTCGTACAGGGGGTGCGGGGTCTCCGTCATGCCCGCCATCATGCAACAGAAAGGCACCAGATCAGTAGGGGCGTGTCACAACTCAGATCGTCAACTGCCAGTCGACGGAACCGGCGGCCGGGCGGAAGCCCAGTTGCTCGTTGATCGCGATCATGTGCCGGTTCGCGACCGCGTTCCAGGTGTCGACGGCCCGCAACGCCGGTTCGTGTGTCAGCGCGTACTCCAGGTTCCCGGCCTTGCAGAGCAGGCCGAGCCGGCGGCCGCGGTGGTCGGGGTCGACGAGGGTGATCTCCTGCCAGGCGTGGTCGGCGCTGCTCGCGTCCAGGCTGAGCTGGGTCCAGCCGACCAGGCGGCCGGTCGCCTCGTGCACCACGCCGGTGTTGTACCGGCGTACGCCCCGGGCATCGAGCGCCCGCTCCGCGTCGCGTACCCGCGCCGCGTCCATCCGCTCCGGCTTCCAGTCCAGCTCACCCATCGGCGCGTCGAGCAGCAGCCGGCCCTGGAGGTAGGCGACGTCCGCGACGTACTCCTCGGGGGTGTGATCGCGCCACCGCACCGGCCGGTATCCGGTGGCCGCGGTGCGGGCCTGGGCCAGCAGCGCGGCGAGCCGGTCACGGTCGAGCCCGGTCACGTCGAGGCGGCGGCGGACGTCGGCCAGCGCCGGCTTGGCGCCCAGGGCGGCGGCGAACGCGGCGCCGGGGAAGACCCGGTCCTCCTCGCCGGGCAGCGCGGCGGTGGTCGAGCCGACAAGGCGTTTGCCGCCGTGCTCGCGGAGCAGCCGCACGCCGTGCTCGTGCAGCACGCGGCCGATGCCGCGCCTCCGGTACGCCGGGTCGACTGTCAGTTCGACTGTCGCGTTCTCGGTGTTCTCGATCGTGTGCAGGTGCAACCGGAGCCAGCCCACCGGCAGCCCGTCCAGGCGGGCGACGAGCCAGCGTCCCTCGATGCCGGGCATCGGGTGCGACAGCAGCGCCTCGAAGCGGCGGCGGCAGATCGGCGGGAGGTCCGGCTCGTCGACGGCCTGGGCGGCGCAGGCGATCCGGTACGCCGCGTCGAGCGTCTGCCGGTCGGCGGGATCAAGCGGCGTCACGGTCAGCGTCATGTCACCCAGGGTGCGCCGGACACAGCGAAGAGGCCAGCGGTTTTCCGCTGGCCTCTTCGGACGTTGGTCGGGAGGGACGTCCGCACAACGCCTCCGGCGTTGGGTCGCAAGAACTTGAAAAGTCTCCGGCGGATGCCCTCCCGCACGAAGCATCTTGCGCCGTCCGGTTCCTGCCGTCAAGTCCTTGAGGGTGGTTTTCTGGCACTCACCGCACATCACCGGTTACCCACCGGTCTCACCCGATCCCCCACCCGGGCGAGCCCCACCTCCCCCACTCGGCCGAGGCGCCGGGCTCCGGGTCAGGACAGCAGGCCGGCGTCCCGGGCGGCGCGCAGGGACGGCTTGATGCGGTGGGTGGGCCCGACCTGGGCGGCCACCGCGTCGAGCGTCTTCAGGCCCTCGCCGGTGTTGAACACGACCGTCTCGGCGGACGGGTCGAGCCGGCCCGACTCGACCAGCTTGCGCAACACCGCGACCGTCACGCCGCCCGCCGTCTCGGCGAACACCCCGGTGGTACGGGCGAGCAGCCGGATGCCGGCGCGGATCTCGTCGTCGTCGGCGTAGTCCATCCAGCCGCCGGTACGGCGCACCGCCTCCAGCGCGTACAGCCCGGCGGCGGGGTCGCCGATGTTCAGTGACTTGGCGATGCCGGTCGGCTTGACCGGCGTGATCGTGTCGGTGTCGCCGTGCAGCGCGGTGGCGATCGGGTTGCAGCCGGCCGACTGCGCGCCGAACACCTTCCAGCCACCGGCCGGCGCCTCGACCAGGCCGATCTCGACCAGCTCGGCGAACGCCTTGTCGATCTTGGTGAGCAGCTCGCCACTGGCCATCGGGATGACCACCTGGGCCGGGATCCGCCAGCCGAGCTGCTCGGCCACCTCGTAGCCGAGCGTCTTGGAGCCCTCGGCGTAGTAGGGCCGCACGTTCACGTTGACGAACGCGGTGTCCTCGAACTCGTCGGTCTCCACCAGTTCGCCGCAGAGCCGGTTCACGTCGTCGTACGAGCCGTCGATGGCGACCAGGTCACCGCCGTAGACAGCGGTGGTGACGACCTTGCCCTGCTCCAGGTCGCCGGGGATGAAGACGACAGACGGCACGCCGGCCCGGGCCGCGTGCGCGGCGACGGAGTTGGCGAGGTTGCCGGTGGAGGCGCAGGCGTAGCGGGTGAAGCCGAGCTGCCGGGCCGCGGTCAGCGCCACCGAGACGACCCGGTCCTTGAACGAGTGGGTGGGGTTCGCGCTGTCGTCCTTGACCCACAGCGGCGCGGTGAGTCCCAGCTCGGCGGCGAGGTTCGGGGCGGCGACCAGCGGGGTCAGCCCCGGGTCGAGCGTGACCCGGGTGTCCGGGTCCTGACCGGCCGGCAGCAGCGCCGCGTACCGCCAGATGTTCGCCGGACCGGCCTCGATCTGCTCCCGGGTGACGGTGGCGAGCGCGGCGGTGTCGTAGTCGACCTCCAGCGGCCCGAAGCACTCGTAACAGGCGTGCTGGGCGGCCAGCGGGTAGCGCGCCGAACAGGCGCGGCAGACCAGGGCGCGGGCCGGGCTGAGGGTGGTGTCGATGCCGGTGGCGGCGGGAAGCGTCGACGTCATGTCGAGGATTTCCTCTCATCTTTCCCCGCATCGCCGGGTGCGGCGGGGACGGAATTGGCACCTGCCCGCTGTCGCTCGTCGTCGAGCGTGCGGGTGGTTGCCGGGGCGTCGTCGGGCCGTATCCCTCAGCCCCTCTGGATGAGGTATTCAGTTGTGCCGCCGAGTCTATGCGCTGCTCACGGCCGCGCCACCCCGGGATCCCACGCTGTGGGCCGGCTCAGCGTCCGACCACCGCGGCCGGCTCCACCACGGCGGGCCGGTCCACCACCGCGAGCGGCTCCGGCGCCGTCGTGGTCACGGCTGCCGGGCGGGTACGGGTGACCAGGTTCGCGGCCACCAGGGCGGCGATGGTCAGCCCGGCGCCCACCAGCTCGATCGCGACCGGCCGGTACCCGCGCAGGATCTGCACCGCGAACGTGACCACCGGCACCAGGTTCATGAACAGCGCGGCGTCGGCCGGGCCGAGTCGCCGTACACCGGTGTTCCAGGCCAGCACCGCGAGGACGGCGGCGATCAGCACCGCGTACGCCAGTTGGGGGGCGACCGCGACGAGGTCGGCGGCGGCCGGCGCGTGCTGGAGCCCGGTGAGGTCGGCGACGGCGCTGGCGGCGAGCATGGCGAGCATGCCCGTGACGGCGGTCAGCGTGGTGTAGCGCAGCGCCGACCATTCGGGGAACCGGCTCGCGCCGTGCGTGTAGAAGGCCCAGCCGATCACCGCGCCCAGCATGAGCAGCCCGCCGACGCCGAACTGTCCGAGCCCGTCCAGCCGGCCGCGGGTGATCACCAGGCCGACGCCGACCAGGGCCACCAGTGCCAGTCCGAGCAGCGCCGGGCGGGGGCGTACGCCGTCGCGCGCCCAGCGGACCAGCTGGGTGATCAGCGGCACGGTGGCGCCGAACAGCGCGATCTGCTGCGGGGTGGCATGGCCGAGGGCGAGGTTCGTCAGCGTGTTGAAGCCGGCGAAGCCGAGTGCGCCGAGCAGCCACACCTCGGCCGCGCGCCCGCGCGTGGCGAGTGCGGCCAGCCCTTCGCGGGCCAGCAGCAGGGCGACCAGCACAGCGGTGGCGAGGACGTACCGGGCGGTGGTCAGGTTGAGGGCGTCCACCCGGGTCAGCGCGCTCGCCAGCACGGGGAACATGACGCCCCAGCTGAGCACTGCGAAGATCGGGAAGGCGGCGGAACGGAAGCGCATCCCAGCTCCTATGTTCGAGTATCGTCGAACCAAACGCCACGACTCTAGGAGCTTGTTCGACGATTGTCGAACATGGGTTATCGTAGTCACATGGAGCTGCACGAACCCGAGCTGCGCGACGTCCCGGTCACCGCCGTGCTGGCGGCGCTGGCCGACGACGTGCGGCTGCAGATCGTGCGCGCGCTCGCGCCGGGCGGGGAGCACGCCTGCGGCTCGTTCGAGTTCGGCGTCTCCAAGGCCACCCGCAGCCACCACCTGAAGGTGCTGCGCGAGGCGGGGCTGACCCGCACCCGCATCGCGGGCACCACCCGGTACGTGCGGCTGCGCCGCGACGAGCTGGACCGCCTCTACCCGGGCCTGCTCGACGCCGTCCTCACCGCGCCCGCCCGGCCGCAATGATCAGCCTCCCCCGCCACTCCCGGCGGGATGACATGATCGCCTGATGCGGAAGGCGACTGCCCGGATCGGGCTCCTCGCCGGCGCGGCACTGCTCGCCGGCTGCACCCCGGCACCGGCCCCGGTCGACGGGCCGCCGTCGGCACCACCCCGGCCCGGCGCCGAGCCCGCCGCCACGTGCTCCCCGGAGGGCATCCGGATCACCGGGCTCGGGGTGAGCGCGGCGATGGGGCTGCGGGCGATGGGCCTGGACCTGGTCAACTGCGGCGACCGCCCGTACGAGCTGCGTGGCTATCCGGCGGTCGCGCTCCGGGACGCCGACGGGGACGCGATAACGGTACGGATCATCCCGGGCGCCGCGCCGATCACCGCCGGCTTCGACCACCCGCCCACCCGGATCGTGCTGGCGCCGGGCGAACGGGCCGGCGCGGCGCTGATCTGGCGCAACCTCGTCACCGACCCGACCGTGGTGGCCACCGCGGGCGCCGAACTCGACGTCGCCCCGTCGACCGGCCGGCCGGCGAACCCGGTCGAGCTGGACGGGCCGATCGACCTCGGGAACACCGGCCGGCTCGGCGTCAGCGCCTGGAAGCGCCGCGACGCCGACCCGGCGACGCAGACGCCCCCGCGCTCCGATCCACCGGCCCCCTCGACCTCGCCGGTCAACCCGCTCTGACTCAGATCGCGGCACGGAAGCGCCCTCCCGTACCGCGATCTCGCCGGGCGGCGGATCAGACCGGAACCGAGGCGGGCGACGCGGTGGCGGGCTCGGCCGGGGCGGCGCGGCGGCGGGCGAGCAGCGCGTCCAGCGCCCAGCTGCCCGGGCCGAGCACGGCGACCAGCAGGAACGACCAGCAGAAGAGCGCCGCCAGTTCGCCGCCGTTCTGCAGCGGCAGCAGGTTCTGCGGCTGGTGCACAGTGAAGTACGCGTACGCCATCGAGCCGGAGGCGAGCAGCGCGGCCGGACGGGTGAGCAGGCCGACGAGGACCAGCACGCCGCAGACGAGCTGGATCAGCGCCGCCCACCAACCGGGCCAGGTGGCGAACGGGACGGCCTCGCCGGAGCCTCGGTTACCGCCGAGGACGCCGAATATCGACGCCGCGCCGTGGCATAGGAACAGCAGCCCCACAACAGCGCGGAACAGGGACAGGACAGGGCCGCTGAGCTGGGTCGGAATCATGTGTGACCTCCTGGGGCGGGTGTTTGACCGCTCCAGGATGGCGATTGCACGTATCGATGTTAATCAATTTCTTTGCAGGCGGGACAATTGCATGGGAACGCTCCCATGATATGGGCGGACGCGCCAATGCGGGTACCCCCGACAGTCACCTCAGCTGGTGACGTCCTTGCGGGTGAAACGCCAGAAGGCCAGGCTCCAGAACAACGTGGCGTAGACGATTGCCGAGAACGCGCCCTTGACCACGTCGTCGGTCTGCATCGGCGTGGACAGCAGCCCCAGCCAGGCGCTGCTGTAGTGGGTGGGCAGCAGGTTCCGCAGCCCGCCCAGCGCGGTGATCTGATCCAGGATGCTGGACAGGATCCAGAGCAGCACCGCGCCACCGACCGCGCCGAGCGCGGCATCGGTGGTCACCGACAGCAGGAACGCCAGCCCGGCCACCACCAGCAGCACCACCGCCAGGTACCCGAGCACCCCGAGCAGCCGCAGCAAGCCGTCGGCCGGGGCCAGCTCGGCCGAGACCTGGCTGCTCAACGGCTTCCAGCCGTACCGCAGCGTGCCGACCAGCAGCGCGGTGCCCGCGAGCAACAGCAGCGCCAGCCCGGAGTACGCGAGCGCGACGACCAGCTTCACCGCGAGCAGCCGGGCCCGGGGCACCGGCACCGCCAGCAGGTAGCGCAGGCTGCCCCAGCTCGCCTCGCTGGCCACCGTGTCGCCGCAGAACAACGCCACCACCACGACCAGCAGGAACGACGCGGAGACCAGGATCGAGAACAGGGTGAAATTGAGCCCGCCCGAGGTGGCCAGGTCGGCCAGGCTGGAGAACTCGCCCCGCCCGCCGCGGTCGTCGTCCCCGGAGTCGAACTGGAACGCCACCAGGATGATCAGCGGCAGCAGCACCATGAACCCCAGCGCGAGCTGGGTACGCCGGCGCGACGCCTGCCGCCGGAACTCCGCGGCGAACGGAAGCGTGGCCGAGGGCCGGTAACCGGCCGCCGCACCGCCCGCGCCGGGCCCGGACGTGCCGCCACCAGGCGACGATGCCACAGACGAACCCGCCATCACCGGTCCCCGCTTCCCCGAGAGTTCTCGCCGACCAGGGCGAGGAACGCGTCCTCCAGGCGGCGCCGGGGCACCACCCGGTCCACTCCGATACCGGCCCGGACCAGCTCGGCCACCACCTCGCTGCGCGCGGTGCCGTTGGTGTCGACCACCAGCGCGCCCTCGGCGTCGGGCAGCACCCGTACGCCGTCGAGCCGGTCGAGCACCGTACGCGCCGCGTCCGGGTCGCTCACCTCGAACAGCACGCTCGGCGACTCGCCGACGATCTCCTCGACCGGACCCGAGGCGACGATCCGGCCCTTGTTCACCACCACGGCGTGCGTGCAGGTCTGCTCCACCTCGGCCAGCAGGTGGCTGGAGACCAGCACCGCCCGGCCGTCGGTGGCGTAGCGCTGGAGCACCCGGCGCATCTCGGCGATCTGCGGCGGGTCCAGCCCGTCCGTCGGCTCGTCCAGCACCAGCAGCTCGGGCAGGCCGAGCATGGCCTGGGCGATGGCCAGCCGCTGCCGCATGCCGTGGCTGTACTTCCTCGTCCGCCGGTGCACCGAGTCGCCCAGGCCGGCGATCTCCAGCGCCTCGTCGAAGTGCGCGTCCTCCCACGGCCGCCCGGTCGCCCGCCAGTACGCCTTGAGGTTGTCCAGGCCGGACAGGTGCGGCAGGAAGCCCGGCCCCTCGACCAGCGCGCCGATCCGGGACAGCACCGGCGAGCCGGGCACCAGCCGGTGCCCGAAGACGTAGATCTCCCCGGCGGTGGGCTGGGTCAGCCCCATCAGCACCCGCAGCGTGGTGGTCTTGCCCGCGCCGTTGGGGCCGAGCAGGCCGACCACCTGCCCGGGGTGCACCTCGAAGTCGACGTCGGAGACCGCGACGAAGCCGTCCGCGTACTCCTTGCGCAGGTTGCGCACGGCGAGCGGGACGCCCGCGTACTCCGGGTGCACGGAGTTGTCCTGGCGGCGGTGCCGGCGGCGGGTGAGCAGCACGACCACGACGAGCCCGAGCACGATTGCGGCGAGCAGCCCGGCCAGCGCCCAGCGCCACACCACTGCCGTGGTGGGGATGGGCGTGGCCTCGACGGTGGGCAGCGTCAGCGGCCCGTCGGCCAGCGCCACCGTGTGGACGGCCGGCTCGGCCGGCGAGGCGTACGCCTGGTCCGACGTCGCCACCACGAGCCGCAGCCGGTGCCCGGCCTCGACCCGCCGGACGATCCCCGGCAGCGTGACGGTGACCGGCGTGGCCGCGTCGACGGAGCTGGGCAGGCCGGTCAGGCGCACCGGCGCGACCAGGCCGGACGGCAGCGTGGCCGCCCCCTGCGGGTCGACGTCGTAGAGCTTCACGAACAGCACCGCCTCGCCGGTCGGGGAGGCGGCCCGGATCCGCACGGTGGGCGCGCCCACCACGTCGACCGGCTCGTCCAGCGGCGCGGACTCGAAGCGGGCGTGCTGGCCGGGGATGTCACCGGCCACGCCGTCCAGCAGCGAGCCGAGCGCGCCGGCGAACGGCACCGAGGAGATCGCCGCCGGGTTGCCGTTGGGCGGTACGGCGACCGGCTGGGGCGGACCGGCGAGCGTGACCTCGCGGCGGTCCTCCCCGGCCAGGCCCGGATAGTCGGCGGTACGGAAGCCGGTGGCGACCAGGCCCCGGTCGAGCGCGTCGAACCCGGCGATGCGGGAGAACGTGAACGTGTCGCCGGGCGCCGCCCCGTCCCCCTTGACGTAGTGGTCGAGCCACTGCGCGGTCAGGAACTTCACCCGGTCGGAGTCGGAGGTGGGTCCGGAGCCGCCGTCGTGGCCGCCGGTGAACCAGGCGACCCGCACCGGCGTGCCGGCGGCGGCGATGCCCCGGGCGTTGGCGTCCGCCTCGGCCAGCGGGAAGAGCGTGTCCGCCTCGCCCTGGACCAGCAGCGTCGGGGACTTGATCCGGTCCAGCACGCCGGCCGGCGACGACCGGCGCAGCAGCTCGACCGCCGCCGCGTCGGCCCGGCCCGTGGTCGCGATACGCAGGTACGCGGCGCAGACGTCGGCGGCGAAGCGCCCGCAGGACGGGTCGGCGGCGCCGGCCGGCGCACGACCGGAGCCGGTACCGGGACCGGCGCCCGGCTGCGGACTCGGCGGTCCGGCCGACTCGGGCGCGCCCTCCGGCGCGGCGGCGGTGGCCCCGGAGAGCCCGGCCGGACCGGAGCCGGCGTTCCCGCCGCCACCGAAGAAGATCCCCGCCCAGCCCTTCTTGAACACGCCGTCGGTGGGCTGCCGGCCGGTGCTCTCCGGCAGGAACGCGCGGGACAGGTCGTTCCAGGTGATCATCGGGACGATCGCGTCGACCCGCTGGTCCTGCGCGGCCAGCAGCAGGGCCAGGCCGCCGCCGTAGGAGCCGCCGACCACGCCGACGCGGGGGTCGCCCGGCGAGTCGAGGCGGATGTCCGGCCGGGCCGCGAGCCGGTCGAGCAGGCGCTGGGCGTCCCGCACCTCGTAGTCGGGGCTGTCCAGGTGGATCTGGCCGCCGCTGCGCCCGAAGCCGCGGGCGGTCCAGGTGAGCACCGCGTACCCCCGGGCGGCCAGGTCCTCGGCGTCGGAGCGGACCGAGTCCTTGGTGCCACCGAACCCGTGCGCCAGCAGCACCGCCGGCACGCGGTTCGCTTCCGACGCGCGATCCGGCAGGTAGAGCGTGGTGTCCAGCTCGACCGGCTCGTCACCGGAGGGCCCGGAGCGGACCGTCACCAGCGCCGACTCGGTGCGGAAGTCCGGGCTCTGCGGCCGGGCCACCCAGACGAGCGCGGCGGCGACGAGGACTACCACCGCCACGACGGCGACGATCCGGCGTGGGCGTCCGGCCAGGGCGCGCCGGATCCGCGCGACTGGTGATCTCATGCGGCACACGGTACGGGCCGATCGCTGTGCATTCGCTGAGATCCGCCGTACGTCCGTCCGGTTGCGCCGTTCGTCGTTCGCCCACCGTCGTCCGCCAAAGGTCCAGAGCATCCCAGCGGCACATGTTCGGATCATGTGAATTCACATCTACACGCGCAAACCATCGTCGATGTCACTTCTCGGCAACATGATCGGACGCTGAGTGACGTCGAAGCTCACTCAGCGTCGCCCAGAATGGACTGACGTGAAGCCGACTCATCGGCCGAGGTTGCACAGACGTCCGGTTCGGCTACTTTTCCGGTCCGGTGCACGGGACTGCGTACGGCGACCTCCCGGGGCACCGAACGCCCCGCCGTCGCCGGAGGAGACACACCATGACAGTCCCCGCGCCGCGGGTCCGTCGGCGGCCCGCCGTACCGGGCCGCGCGCTTCCCCTGCTGCTGGTGCTGGCGCTGCTCGTACCGCTCGGGTTCATCTTCGCCCAGTCCGAGAGCAGCGCCGCGGACGACCACGACCTGGCGAGCCGGGAACGGCTCGGTGTGCGCTACCTGCGCGCCCTCGGCCCGATCACCGACGCGCTGGTGGAGGCCCAGGCGATAGCGGTCGCCGAGGGAGCCGTCTCCCGGGGCGCGCTCACCGCCGCGATCGAGGGCGTCGCCGAGGTGGACAGCGCCGTCGGCGACGAGTTGCGCACCCACGAGCGCTGGGCCGGGCTGCGGGCGAAGCTCGAGTCGCTGCCGGACCGCGGGCTCGGCGACCCCGAGGCGGCCTTCCGGGCCTACGGCGAGGCGTCCGACCTGCTCCTGGCCCTCTACCGCAAGGTGCGGGAGAGCTCCGGGCTGATCCGCGACCCGCGCTCGGACTCGTTCTTCCTCCAGGACGGCATCGGCGGTGACCTGCCCACCGCGACCGTGCTGGCCGGGCGGCTCGTCGACCTGGCCCGGCTGGCGGCCAAGCGCCCCGCCGCCGAGCGCGCGCGGACCGGCGCGGAACTGGCCGAGCTGCGCGTCGCCGCGCTCGGCCCGGCCACCGACCTCGTCGCCGACCTGCGCTCCGCCGTCGACAGCTCGGAGAGCACCGACCTGGGCGCCAACGTGCTCACCCCGCTGGACACCTACCAGCGCTCGCTGGAGACGTTCTCGGTGTACTCGGCGCCCGGCGGCGGGCGGTCCGCGCCGAGCACCGACCAGCTCACCCAGGCCGGCATCACCGCGCAGAACGCCGCCAAGCAGCTCCGGACGGTCATCCTCGACCAGCTCGACGCGCTGCTGAAGGAACGGCTGGACGCGATCGACCGGGACCGCCTGCTGGGCCGGGCCGCGGCCGGCACCGCTGTCGCGCTGCTCGCCGGGATCGCCGCGCTGCACCTCGCCGCGCTACGGCGGGCGCGGGCGGCCGGCCCTCCCCCGGCGCGCCGCACGCCGGCCGAGGCCGGACCGCCACCGGCGGTCCACGGGGACCCGCCGATCACCGTGTCCGAGGGTGACCGCCAGCCGGTCGCCGTCGGCCGGGGCGGCGACGCCGACCGGTGGAGGCCGTTCGATGCTGCTCGCTAGGTTACGGATCCGGGGCAAGCTCGCCCTGCTGGTGATCATCCCGCTGCTCAGCATGGTCGGGCTGGCCGTTCCGGTGGTCATCGACCGGGTGGCCGCCGCGCAGCGGGCCGCCGACACCGCCGAGACGGTCCGCATCGCCAGCCGGGTCGGCAGCCTGGTCCAGGATCTCCAGCAGGAACGCCTGCTCTCGGTCGGGCTGCTGCTCGGACGGGTGTCCCGCACCGAGCTGATCCAGAAGTCGGCCACCGTCGACGACCGGGTCGCCGATCTGCGCGCCGAGACGCTGCCGGCGACGGTCCGCGAGAGCCTCGACGGGGTACGCAAGCTGGACGACGTCCGCACCGCCACGCTCGCCGGCCGGGCCAGGCCGGACCAGATCCTGACCGCGTTCAGCGAGGTCGACACCGCCCTGATCGACGCGCTGCGACTGCCGTACCAGGTGGACACGGACACCGCCGCCGGGCGGCAGGTGCTCGCCCTGGACGCGTTGCTGCGCGTCGACGAGGCGCTCAGCTCCTGCACCACCCAGATCGTGCTGGTCAAGGCGACCGGCGACCCGCGGATGTCGCGGTCGTTCGTGGCGTGCATGGCGGCGCTCAACGTCGACAACCGGCGCTTCCGCCGGCTGATCACGCCGGAGCAGCTCAAGGTGGCCGAGCTGGACGACGCGGCGGTGGCCGCGCGGACCAGCCCGACGTTCCTGGTGGACAGCCTCCGGGACCCCGACGCGGCGATCGCGCCGGTCTCGCTGGACGTGCTCTTCCCCGCGTCCCGGTCGATGATCACGCTGGGCCAGTTCGTCGAGAAGAAGGTCGTCGCGGACGTCATCGCGGAGACCCGCGCCCGGGAGCGGGAGGCTCTGACCGCGGCCTGGCTGGTCACCGTGGCGGCGGGCGTCATCCTGCTGGTCGTGGTGCTGCTGAGCATGACGGTGGCCCGTACCGTCGCCCGCCCGCTGAGCCGGCTCACCCGCTCCGCCGAGCGGGTCGCCCGGGTCGCCGAGGCGGAGCTGACCCGGGTCGCCGACGACGAGTCCGAGAGCGTGCCCCCGGTACGCCTCGACCCGGTGGAGGTGAGCGCCCGGGACGAGATCGGTGAGCTGGCCCGCGCGTTCGACCGGGTGCAGCACACCGCCGCCCGGCTGGTCGAGCGGCAGGTGGCCGGACGCCGCAACGTGGCGCAGATGTTCGGCCACGTCGGACGGCGTACCCAGAACCTGGTCGGCCGCCAGATCGCGCTCATCGACCGGCTGGAGCGGCAGGAGACGGACCCGGGCCGGCTGGAGCACCTGTACCGGCTGGACCACATCTCCAGCCGTCTGCGCCGCAACGCGGGCAGCCTGGTGGTGCTCTCCGGCGCCACCGGCTCGGACGGCCACGTGGCGCCGGTCCCGCTGGCCGACGTGGTCCGGCTCGCGCTCGGCGAGATCGAGGACTACACCCGCGTCGACGTGGAGGTGCCGCCCGGCGTCGCGGCGGCGCCGGCGATCGTCGGCGACCTGGTGCTGACACTGGCCGAGCTGATGGAGAACGCCACCTCCTTCTCGGCGCCGCACACCCGCGTGGTGGTGACCGGCGAGCTGACCGACGGCGGCGCCCGGCTCGTGGTGGTCGACCACGGCATCGGCCTGACCGAGGAGCGGATGGCCGAGGAGAACGCGCGGTTCGACCGCCGGGAGCGGCTCGACCTCGCCCCGACCGAGGTGCTCGGCCTCTTCGTCGTCGGCCGGCTGGCCCGGCGGCACGGCTGGCACGTCCGGCTGACGCCGACCCCCGGGGGCGGAGTCACCGCCACCCTGGAGGTCCCGGCCGACTCGCTCGTGGTCCGCCGCCCCGAGCCGGTCTTCGCCACCGCCACGCTGGCCGCTGTGCCGCCCGGCGGGCACGAGCACGGGACGGCAGCGGTCGAACCGCCCGCCGGCTTCGACGCGGAGCTGCTGAGCCGGGCCACCCGCAGCATGTCCAGCGGCGACCCGTGGAACGCCTTCGGCAAGCGGGACGACGCTCCGGAGCCGGCCGAGGATCCGGGCCTGCCCACCGCCGGCGCGCCGCCCGCCTGGCCGCCGGCCGCAGGTGCGCCCGCCACCCGGCCGGCCGGGCCGGTGGCGCACCCCGGCCGTACCTCCCCGCCGACACCGGTCGTCGGCCCGGTCCCGGTCGCTCCCCCGGCCGCCGGGCCGACGACCGGCCCGACCCGCACCGCGCCGGCCGGCCCAGCCCTGACCCCACCGGCGGGTCCGGCCCTGACGCCGCCCGCCGGCCCGGCCCTCGCACCGGCCGCCGGGGCCGGCCTGGCCGTCGGGCCGTCGTCGCCACCGGCTGTCCGGCCGGCGCGCACGCCGACCGTCGGGTCCGCGCCCGTACCGACCGCCGGACCGGCGTCGGCCCCGCCGGTCGGTCCGGCCCGCACGGCGCCCCCCGCCGGTGGTCGCCCGTCGGTCCCGGCCGGGCCGGAACCGGTCGGCCCGCCCACCGGACGGCCCGGCACGCGGTCGCCGATCCGGCAGCGGGTGCCCGGCGCGAACCTCCCGGCCCCCGCGCCCACCACCCCGGCCGCCCCGGCGACCGGCGGGCCGCTGGTCGGCGTACCGGCCGATCCGGCCTCCGTCCGGGCCCTGGTCGAGGCGTTCCAGGACGGCGTACGCCGGGCCGAGGGCCACACCACCCTCGTCCCGCCCGCAACGGAGCGTCCCCGGCTGAGCCGGCGGGTGCCGGGCGCGAACCTGGCCGACACCCCGGTCCAGTCCACGCCCCCGGCCAGCTCCGACCCCGGCGACCCCGTCGAGGTCCGCAATCTCGTCAACGAATTCGAGGCGGGCGTCGCCCGCGCTCTGCGCGAAGTCAGCCCAGACCGTCATTACGAAGAGGACCCATCACGGTGACCAGCCCCTTCTTGCACGACAACATCGAACAGAGCGCCGCCGGCGACCTCAGCCCCGAGGCGCGCACCTTCAACTGGCTGCTCGACTCGTTCACCTCCAGCACCGCCGGGGTGATGGAGGCGATCGCGGTCTCCTCGGACGGGCTGCTGATGGCCATGTCCGCCATCAAGGACCGGTCCAACGCGGAACGGCTCGCCGCCGTGGTCTCCGGCATGACCAGCCTCGCCGGAGGCGCCGCGAGCTGGTACGCGCTGGGCGCGCTCAACCGGGTGATCGTCGACATGGCCGAGGGTTACCTGCTGATCAGCGCGATCAGCAGTGGTTCGGTCCTCGGCGTCGTCGCCGACCGGACGGCCAACCTGGGCACCGTGGCGTACGAGATGACGCTCTTCGCCGGCCGGGCCGGCGGCGCCCTGAGTCCCCGCCTGATCGCCGAGCTGAAGAACGCCGTTCAGCAATGATCCCGGGGGCCGCCGGCGCGGACCCGGAGCCGGAACCCGGCATCCGGGTCCGCCCCTTCCTGCACGCGTCCGTTCCGGTTCCGGAGCCGGACGCGGGCGACGGGGAGCCGACCGGCCCGCGCCCGTTCGTGCTGACCGCCGGACGAGTGGACGGCGACCCGGCGATCGGTCTGGAGACCCAGGTCACCGCTCGTCCGGGCAGCACCTCGTGGGCGGTGACGGCCCGGCTGTCCCCGGAACTGGCGGCGATCGTCGCGATCTGCGCCGAGCCCGTCTCGGTGGCGGAGATCTCCGCCCGGACCCGGATGCACTTCGGTGTGACCCGGGTACTCGTCGGCGACCTCCGCGCCGCCGGCCATCTCGACGTGCACGTCGCGGACGGCGACGACGCCCTCGATCCCGACATCATCCTGCGAGTGATTGATGGACTTCGTGCGATCTCCTGAATGGCCGGCGGCGGCCCTGGGCGGGCCGTCCGCGAACAGCGCCCCGAGCCGCTACGGCGGACCGGCCCCGCTGATCGGCCGCGCCACACCGCCACCGCCCACCCCGCCGCTGCCGTACCTGCCGCCCGGGGTGCCGCCCCAGGAACCGGCCCCGATCGTGAGCCGGGTCCCGGCGCCCCGCCCGCCGATCCCGGTCAAGATCCTGATCGCCGGCGGGTTCGGGGTCGGCAAGACCACCACGGTCGGGGCGATCTCGGAGATCGCGCCGCTGACCACCGAGGCCGAGATGACCACCGTCGGGATCGGCATCGACGACCCGGGCGGCGTCGCCGGGAAGACCACCACGACCGTCGCCATGGACTTCGGCTGCGTCACCATCGACCGCAGCCTCAAGCTCTACCTCTTCGGTACGCCCGGTCAGGCGCGGTTCGGTTTCATGTGGGACGACCTGGCCCGGGGGGCGCTCGGCGCGCTCGTGGTGGTGGACAGCGCCCGCCTCGACGACTGCTATCCGGCCATCGACTTCTTCGAACGTTCCGGGCTGCCGTTCGCCGTCGGCGTCAACGCCTTCGACGGGCGGCTGGCCCTCGACCTGCCGTCGATCCGCTGGGCGCTGGCGATCGCGGAGCACGTGCCGCTCGTGCAGTTCGACGCCCGGGACCGGCTCTCCGTCCGGGACGCCCTGCTGGTCGTCCTGGACCGGGCGCTGGACCGGGCGACCCGTTCGGGGCGGCGCGGCGACGGGCCCGCCCCGCAGCCACGGGCGGGCTGAACACCGACAGTCGTTTCGATCCGTTGTCTGGCGAAGGGGTGGACGCCATGAGAGGTGATCTGGACGAGACACTGGCCCGGATGGCGCGGCGCGAGGAGGCGATGCGCCGCCGGGCGCCCGGCGAACCGGCCGGCGGGACCGACCAGGACGTGGTCCCGGAGGAACTGCCGGCCGAGCCGGGCAACGGGCGGGCGGGCCACGGCGCGTACCGGCTGCGGGGCGGCGCGGCGCCGGCGCGGCGTGACCCGGTCGAGGAGGTCGCCGACGCGGTCCGGCGGGTCGTGGCCGACCACCCCGGGGTCGCCGTCACGCTGCGGGTGGAAGTGGGCGACCAGGCGTACCCGCTGCGGGTCTCCTGGTCGGGCCCCGCGGTCACGGTGGGCCCGGCCTCGGCGCCGACGCCCCCGCCGGCGTGGCCCATGTCGGTGAAGACGGTGCCCGCCCCCGGGCAGGACTCGGTCGAGTCGGACCCGGCGGCCCGGCTGGCGGAGATGATCCGGCGGGATCCCTCGCTGCTGGACGGCCCGGACCCGCGCTGAGGCGGCACCTCGTGGTCACGGCGGCTACTGTCGGCGGGTGGCGGAACCCGATCTGACCCTGACCGCGACGCTGCGGCCGGCCGCGCTCGACGCCCGCCGCGGCGTGGTACGCCTGCACCCCGAGGTGCTCACCGCGCTGGCGCTGCGCCCCGGCGATCCGGTGCGGCTGACCGGCCGCCGGACGACCGCCGGCATCGCGGCCGCCGCCGACCCGGGCACCAGCGGCGTCCTGCTGCACGCCGACGACCTGCTGCTCGGCAACCTGGGGCTGCGGGCCGGCGGCCAGGTGACGGTGAGCCCGCTGCCGGCCACCCCGGCGCGCCGGCTCACGCTGGCCGGCCCGGCCGCGGTGGTCGCCGCGGTCCCGCCGGAGATGCTGCGGCTCGCGCTGCTCGGCAAGGTCGTCACGCCCGGCGACGACGTCTCGCTGCTGCCGCAGGACGTGCTCCCGGACGCCGCCGTGCGCGGCCTGATCGAGGCCGCGCGGCGCAGTCTCGCCAGCTCCGTCGGGTACGCCTGGACCAGCACGCTGCTCAACGTCGTGTCCGTCGAGCCGGCGGCCGGCGCGCTCGTCACCATGGACACGGTGGTGGGCTGGGAGCACGGTCCGGCCACCCGGGGCTCCGGCCCGGTGTCCCCGGGCGCGCCCGTCTCCGCCCCCTCGGCCGCGCCGGCCGGGACGGAACGGGCCGAGGGCCTGCTCGGCCCGGAGGACGCCCCGGACGTCGACGAGCTGCCCGGCCTGCGCGCCCAGGCCGAGGAGCTGACCGAGCTGCTGGACCTGGGCTTCCACCACCGTGAGGTGCTGGGCCGGCTCGGCACCACCGTCTCGCTCGGCGTGCTGGTGGAGGGACCGGCGGGCTCAGGCAAGTCAGCGCTCGTGCGCGCCGTCGCGGCCCGGGTCGGCGCGGGTCTGCGCCCGCTCTGGGCGCCGGAGCTGGCCGCGCTCACGAACGACGCGGCGGCCCGCAGGCTCCGCGAGGCGGCGTCGGCGGTACGCGCCGGCGGACCGGCCGTGCTGCTGGTCACCGACGTGGAGGCGATCGCCCCGGCCGACGAGCCGGGTCCGCTGGCCACCGTGTTCCGCCAGGTGGTCGCCGAGGCGCTGCGGGCCGGCGTGGCGGTGGTCTGCACCAGCGGGCGACCGGAGGCGGTGGACCCGGGACTGCGCGGCCCGGATCTGCTGGCGCTGCGGATCACCGTGCCGCTGCCCGACGCGGCGCTGCGCCGGGAACAGCTGACAGTGCTCACCCGGCAGGTGCCGCTGGCCGGCGACGTACGGCTGGACGAGGTGGCCGGCCGTACCCCCGGGTTCGTCGCGGCGGACCTGGCGGCGCTCGTCCGCGAGGCCGGGGTACGCGCGGCGCTGCGGCAGAAGACGGCGGAGACGCCGACGGTGGCGATGACGGACTTCACCGAGGCGCTGGAGGTGGTCCGGCCGACGACGATGTCCGCGTCCACGCTGGAGCTGGCGTCGGTGACGCTCGACGACGTGGGCGGACTGCACGACGTCAAGCAGACGCTCACCGAGTCGGTGCTCTGGCCGCTCACCTACCCGGACACGTTCGCCCGGCTGGGCGTGACGCCGCCGCGCGGGGTGCTGCTCTACGGGCCGCCCGGCTGCGGCAAGACCTACCTGGTCACCGCGCTGGCCGGGTCCGGGCGGGCGAACGTGTTGTCGGTGAAGGGCGCGGAGCTGCTCTCCAAGTGGGTGGGTGAGAGCGAGCGGGCGGTGCGGGAGCTGTTCCGCCGGGCCCGCCAGGCCGCGCCCACGCTGGTGTTCCTGGACGAGGTGGACGCGCTGGCCCCGGTACGCGGGCAGGCCAGCGACGGCGGCACCACCGACCGGGTGGTGGCGGCGCTGCTCACCGAGCTGGACGGGGTGGAGGCGCTGCGCAACGTGGTGGTGGTCGGCGCGACGAACCGGCCGGAGCTGGTCGACCCGGCGCTGCTGCGTCCCGGCCGGCTGGAACGTCTGGTCTACGTGCCGCCGCCGGACGGGCCGGCCCGCGCGGAGATCCTCCGCGCCGCCGCCCGGGGCGTACCGCTCGCGCCGGACGTCGACCTCGACGCGCTCGGCGCCGAGCTGGACGGCTTCTCCGCCGCCGACTGCGCCGCGCTGGTACGGGAGGCGGCGCTCGCCGCCATGCGGGAGTCGCTCAACGCGAGCACCGTGACTGCCGCGCACGTCGGCGCGGCCCGGGACCGTGTCCGGCCGTCGCTGGACCCGGTGCAGCTCGCGCACCTGGAGTCGTACGCCGCCGGCCGGTCCTGACCGGTCAGCGCTCGTCGCGGCGGCGGGCACGCTCCGGCGCCGTGAGGACCGGCTCGTCGGCGTACTCGTCGTCGGCGAAGTCGTTGCCCTCGTCGTAGGCGGCGTACTCGTCGTCGGCCGGCCCGGTCTCTCCCCGCTCCTCCCGGAGCGCGGTCTCGTGGTCCTTGACGACCTGGGAGTCCTCGATCTCGCCGCGCCAGCCCTCGACCGCGTCCGGGTCGAGCACGGTCCGGGTCATCACGTGCCGGACGAAGTGCTTCAGCTCCAGCCGGACCCGGCGGCCCTGGGCCCGCCACAGGTTGCCGGTGTGCTCGAAGAAGCCCTGCGGGTGGTACTGCAGCACGACCAGGATCCGGGTCAGCTCCGGGGCGACCTCGTGGAAGCTGACGCTGCCGTCGACCGAGCCCTTCTCGCCGGTGGACCGCCAGTGGATGAGCCGGTCCGGGATCTGCCGCACGATCGTCGACTCCCAGGTCCGGTGCGACCAGAGCACCTGCGCCTTCCAGGTCATCTTCTCGTCGTCGCAGTCGGCCTGTTCGACCTTCTTCATGAAGCTCGGGAAGTCGCCGAACGTCGTCCACTGGTTGTAGGCGACCCGGACCGGTACGCCGACCTCGATGGTCTCGACGATGTTGGTGACCTTGAGCTTCCGGCCGCCGTCGCCGCCGCCCTTGCGGCCGAACGCCGCCATCAGCTTCTCCCTACCGCCGGCCACGCCGGCATGGAACATGGCCTTCACCGGGGAGCTGCCCTCGGCGAGCTTCCGCGCGCCGGTGGCGGCGGCGACCAGGCCGGGGTCGCCGCCCTGCTGCGCGTACTCGCTGAGTCGTCCGGTCGCGGCGGTGACCCGGTCGCTGATCGCCTGGACGGCCCGTTCACCGAGCGCCGAGGCGAGGTTGCGCAGCTCGCCGCCGATCTCGTCGCGTACCCGGCCGGTCAGATCGGTCGTCGCCATCGTCACCGCCCCCGCTGCTGTCGGTCCGGCGCCTCGGGCTGCTCGTCCAGCTCCGGTTCCTCGTCCGGCGCGGAACGCTCGGCGTCCGGCCGGCCCGGGCCGCTCCGGCGGCGCAGCGCGTCGGCCCCGTCGCGCAGCCGGCCGCCGATCGCGTCGATGCCGCTGCCGGCGGCGGCGGTCGCCGCGGCCCGCCCGGCCGCCACCAGCGGCGGCGCCAGCCCGCCGAGGTTGCGCAGCTGCGGACTGGCGCCCATCAGATCCGCGCCGAGCCGCTTGATGCCGCCGGGACGCTGGCTGGCTCGCCCGGCGGCGACCGCCGCGGCGAGCGTCAACGCGGTACGCATCTTCCTCCGGCGACCCAGCAGGTAGCCGAAGCCCACCGCCAGCGCCACCCGTGCTCCGCTTTTCATCCGCTCTCCTCCGCACTCCCCGGGGCGCGAACTACCCGTCACCCCGTTGGGAAAACATTTCCTCAGGGGAACGGAAAAGGCGGCCGAAACTTCACGTCAAGCGTCAGGGAGCTGCAAGAACGGGTTTCAGCGGATCGGCAGCGCCGAGTCGAGGCACATTCGGGCGTGCACTTCTCCGCCCTCCTCGCGCAATTCCGCACCGCATTTACGAAGAACGGAGAGAGCGCCCGCGTTGTCCGGCGTGGTGTCCGCGACCACTGTGTGCATCCCGGCCGCCGCGGCGGTGTGCAGCAGCTGCCGCAGCGCGGCGGCGCCGAGACCTCGGCCCCGGGCGGAGCGGCCCAGCCACATGCCCGTCTCCACAGTGCCGGGCTCGTCCCGGCGGGTCATCCGGATCATGCCGACGACCTCGCCGCCGGAGACGATCGCGTACATGGCGGTGCGGGTCGGGCCGTCGAGTCCGCCGAGGTTCGCCCGGTGGAACTCCCGGAACGCGTCCCGGCGGGCGAGCGACCAGCCCGCGGGCGCCTGCACCGGAGGCATCACGTCCTCCGGTTCCGCCTCCGCCGCCGCTACGGAGAGCAACGGTTCCAGGTTCCGCTCGTCCACCGGCTCCAGCCGTACCGCACCCGTCACGAGGCGCAGTCTGCCGCTACCTGTCCGGGCCGTCCACCCCTTTGGGCCCGGATTGCCGCTATGGCCGACCGCCTCGGCCGGTCGTACCCCCGGGGTGTTCCGCCTCACGCTGCGTTGTCATCCGACCGGGTGTTCCGGCGTGAGCGTGCTCACGCCGGAGGAGCGAACTCGCACAGCACCACCGAGGCGTCGTCGGTGCGCTTGCGCCGCCGCAGCCGCTCCGGGTGGTCCCGCTCGGCCGCGCGGACCCGATCGATCAGCCCTTCCGGGCCCGCCACGGTCAGCACCTCCAGCAGCCCGGCCCAGTCGAACAGGCCGAACTGGTCGACCGCGCAGGAGGCGCCGTCGCTGAGCAGCGCGGCCCGGCGCAGCGCACCCGGACCGCGCAGCGGAAGCGTGCCGGTCAGCGCGTGGTACGCCGCGTCCGGGTCGCTCGCCGCCGTCCAGTAGCCGTGGGTGCGGTTCATCCGGGTCCGCTGCACCGTCGTCGCCCGCCGGAACCGGGTCGCCGGGTCGGTCTCGCCGTCGGGCAGCGCGGCGGCGCTGCGACGCAGGTCGGCCACCGCGTCCGCGAGCCGGTCGTCGGTGACCACCTCGATCCCGCGGTCGGTGTCGAGCACCAGCGGGCTGTCGCAGAGCACCAGGTAGTCGACCCGGTCGCCGCTTTCCCGCAGCAGGCAGACGGTGGACGAGGGGGTGCCGGGATGGTCCAGGTCGCACGTCCCGCCGTGGTCGGCCCGGACCGCGAGGATCGCCGCCGCGAGGCTGCTCATCAGCGTGGCGGCGGGCCGGGCCGCGATCGCCAGGCCGATCCGGGCGGCCAGGTGCCGGACGTACCAGGCGGGACCGTGCACGCATCCGGTGTCGAAGCCCTCCGGCACGGTGGCCCCGTCGAGGACGCCGACGAGCGGGCCGATCCGGAAGACCACGTCCTCGTTCTCCGGGCGGCCCGGCGCCGGGTCGGAGGCGGAACGCACCCGCATCACCGGCGCCTCCCCGGCCGGGCGGGCCGGCCTGCTGCCGATCGCGTACCGGCGGTCCGGTGCTCCCATCGTCGCCTCCGTTCGTCGTCGCCGGCCGCCTACCCGGCCCGCGCCAGGTCATCCGCCACCGGCCCGATCGCGGTAACCCTGCGTCATCACTCCCGCGCTTTCGGTAGCGTCGGACGCGACCGGGTCGGTCTCGGTGACAGGGGGATTCGAGATGTTGGAGCGGTTGCACGAGGGCGGCATCCGGGCGGAGCACGCATACCTCGCCGGGTTCGTCAGCATCGGCCTCTCGGTCACCAGTTGGTTCCTCTCCAAGCACATGGAGCGCGCCGGAGTGGCGCGGGCGGACCGCTGGGGCATCTTCATCGGCGAGTGGGCGCCGACGTTCTTCGCCATCGGCAACGGGCTGCGCACGTACGAGAAGTGAGGCGGGTCAGCGCCGCCGGTTGCGGGCCCGCGACGAGCGCAGCCGGCGCAGCCGGCCGATCAGCACCGGATCGGCGGCGAGCGCGGCCGGGTGGTCGAGCAGCGCGTTGAGCAGCTGGTAGTAGCGGGTCGCGGAGAGCCCGAACGTGTCCCGGATGGCCTGTTCCTTGGCTCCGGCGTGCTTCCACCACTGCGCCTCGAAGGCGAGGATCCGCTGCTCCCGCTCGGTGAGGCCGGCCGGCGTCGTGCCCGCGGCGCCCGTATCCGCCGCTTCCGGACCGGGCTGCTCGACCGGCGCGGTGGACTCGACGGGCGGCGACCCGGGCCGGACGGACTCCGACGGTGCGGTGGACTCGACGGGCGGAGCGGTGCGCGGTGGCGGAACCGTCCCGCCCGCGTGGCGCGTACCCGCTGCCGGGCCGGACGGGTCGACGGCGGCCCGCTGCGAGGCGTCGGCGGACATGGCGCTCCTCTCCGACGGCGGGTGACCGGCACGCGGAGCGCGCCGGCCGGGGGAGCCCCAGCGTAACCAGGGCCGCCCCCGGCCGCATCGGACGCGGGGTCCGCGCCGCCGGGGGGAGCCGGCGGCGCGGACCAGGTCAGGCGATGTCCCGCCGCCGCATCGTCCAGAACGCGGCCACGACCGCGCCCACCAGGGCCACGCCGAACACCACAGCCGACTGCTGCCAGGTGACCACGTACGTGGCCGGCTCGCAGGCGCCCTGGGAGAACTGACAGGTGTCGTAGTCGAACAGTTCCGCCTGCTTCAGGAACCACGACTGGGCGTACGTGGAGAGCACGTACCGGTCGCCGAACTGCACCCCGAGCACGGCGACCGCGATCCGGATGCCGATCTCACTCACCGCGAAGATGCCCACCGCCGCGCCGAGCGCCATCGCCGTGTGCCGGCCCAGCGAGGCCAGCGCGAACCCGACCGCCGCCACGAGGAGCGTCATGCCCAGCGCGCGCAGCCCGTCCAGCCCGATCGACTGCCACACCCCGGCGGTCATCTTCGCGGTACTGCCCCGCTGGCCGGCGATCAGCCAGAACGCCGCCGTCCAGAGCGCGCCGAGCACCACGGTCAGGCCGAACACCGTGGTCAGCAGGGCGGCCAGCTTCGTGCCCAGCACGGTCAGCCGCTTCGGTCGCCACAACAGCAGGTTCATCATCCCGCCGGTGTTCCACTCGGCGCCCACGAAGGAGGCGCCGACGATGAAGCCGAACAGCGCCACGGAGGCGGCGAACACGGCGATGAACATGGGGAACTCGGCCCGGAAGTCGAACTGGTACGGCAGGTACCACTTCGCCTCGAACATGTCGGGCTGCGGCTGGTAGTCCTTGCCGCAGTTCGGGCCGTACCGCTCCTCGGTCTTCTCGCCGCGCGCCTGGACCGCCTCGCACTCCGCGACGTTACGCTTCCAGTCCGTCATCGCGGACTGGTAGTCGTTGTTCGCCTTGGCCTCGGCCTCGGCCACCACCACGGGCGAGAGCTTCTCGCTGGAGAAACTGAACGCGGTCGCGACGGTGGCCAGGCCGAGCACCAGGAGCACGAGCATCAGCCGGGTCAGCCGGCGCTTGCCGAGCCGGCGCAGCTCGGTGACGAACAGGCTCATGCGCCCCAACCTCCTGCGGTGCCGGTCTGGTCGACCTTGGCGGACTGATCGACCTGACGGTGCTGGCCGGGGACCGGCGCGGTGGCGGTCAGTTCGAGGAAGACGCTCTCCAGGTCGACGGCGACCGGGGTGAGCTCGCTGACGTACAGGCCCTGCTCGGCGAGCAGGCGGCTGACGGTGGCCGGCTTGTCCACACCGGACAGCATCAGGTGGTCCGGCTCGGCGGTCACGCCGACCCCGGCACGGCTGAGCGCGTCGGCGGCCTGGGGCAGGTCGTCGACCGCCTCCAGGCGTACCCGCACGGCGCCCTGGGAGTGGGCCGCGAGCACCTGGTCGACCGGTCCGAACGCGACCCGGCGGCCGAGCGAGATGATGGTGACCGAGTCGCAGATGAGTTGGATCTCGCCCAGGATGTGGCTGGAGAGCACCACCGTCATACCGGCCTCGGACAGCTCCCGCATCAGGCCGCGCATCTCCCGGATGCCGCCCGGGTCGAGCCCGTTCGCCGGCTCGTCGAGGATCAGCAGCTTGGGGTTCTTGAGCAGCGCGGAGGCGACCGCGAGGCGCTGCTTCATGCCGAGCGAGTAGGTCTTGACCCGCTCACCCGCCCGGTCGCGCAGCCCGACCAGCTCCAGCACCTCGTCCACGCGCTGCTTGGGCAGCTCACCCGCCTGGGCGAGCAGGCCCAGCGTGTCCCGCGCGCTGAAGTGCGGGAAGAACTGCGGACTCTCCACGATGGCGCCGACCTGCCCGGCGACGGCCGGCAGCGCGTGCGGCAGCTCCTGACCGAGGATCGCCATCCGGCCGCCGTTCGGCTTGATCAGGCCGAGCAGCGTACGCAACGTGGTGGTCTTGCCCGACCCGTTCGGGCCGAGGAAGCCGTGCACCTGGCCGGCTTCCACTCGCATGTCGAAACCGTCGAGCGCGTGGCGGACCCCGCGCTTCCGGCTCCGGTACGTCTTGCGGAGACCTTCGATCTCCAGGACAGCCGACACAGCTGACCTCCCCCGATAAGTAGGCGTCAGCGACACCATACGCGGTATGCACCGGATGGCAATACCCGGTATGCAGTGTCGGCGTGTCGAGGCGCGTCGAGGCGCGTTAAAAAGGGGCCCCTCCTCTACCGCAGGCGTTAAGAAGGGTCCCTTCCTTGCGCCGTCAGGCGCAGACGACGTGGACGCCGGCCTCGCGGAACGCCGCCACCACGTCCGGGGACGCGCCGGAGTCGGTCACCAGCGTCTCGACCCGGTCCACCGGGCAGATCCGGGCGAACGCGTGCCCACCGAGCTTCGAGGAATCGGCTATCACGACGACCCGCTTGGCGCGGGCGACCATGAGACTGTTCATGGCCGCCTCCCCCTCGTGGTGCGCGGCGGCGCCGAGCTGCGGGTCGATCGCGTCCACGCCGAGCAGCGCGACGTCAAGCGTGACCTCACGCAGCAGCGCCCCGCCCAGCGGGCCGACCAGCTCGAACGACTTGGGCCGGACCACGCCGCCGGCCACCACCACCTTCATCCGCGAGCGCACCAGCAGCTCGTTGGCGATGTTCAGCGCGTTGGTGACCACGGTGAGCTGGGCGCCCTCCGCGCTGGTGTTGAGGTCGGGGCGTACGGCCAGCGCCCGCGCGACCTCGGTGCTCGTGGTGCCGCCGTTGAGGCCGACCACGGTGCCCGGGGAGACGAGGGCGGCGGCGGCCGTGCCGATCCGCTGCTTCTCGGCCGAGTGCTTCGCGGTCTTGTAGCGCAGCGGCAGGTCGTAGGAGACGCCGTTGGCGACCGCGCCACCCCGGGTGCGGGTGATCATCTGCTGCTGGGCGAGCTGGTCGAAGTCACGCCGGATGGTGGCCTGGGAGACGTCCAGCCGGTCGGCCGCCTCCTCGACGGTGACCCGGCCGCTGTCGGTCAGCATCTCCAGCAGCGCGTTCCAGCGCGCGTAGCGGTCCACCGCTGGGGCCTCCCTGACTATGCGTGAACGGTGATCGGTTGCGTGCACACTAGTGCGCGAAACTCAGTCCGCGCAAAAGCCTTCGCTGCGCGAACTTGGAGACAGTTGCCACAACCACGCCGCTTCGCGCAGAATGACGCGCGAAAGACGGCAGTATCGCGCCGTATTGCGCAAGGGTTTTTCCCGGCGAGGAGTTGTCATGGCGTACGTGCACGCGGAGATCGCGAGCCAGCCCGACTGCTGGCGGGAGGCGGCGCGACTCGCTCCGACCGTCGCCGAGCGCCTGCCGCGCCCCGGCGAGCGGGTCGCGGTGGTCGGTTGCGGCACGTCGTGGTTCATGGCCATGGCGTACGCCGGGCTGCGCGAGGCCGCCGGCCACGGCGAGACCGACGCCTTCCAGGCCAGCGAGTTCCCCACCGGCCGCCACTACGACCGGCTCATCGCGATCACCCGCTCCGGCACCACCACCGAGGTGCTCGACCTGCTCGCCGCGCTGCGCGGGCGGATCCCCACCACGGTCCTCGTCGGCGACCCGGACTCGGCCGCCGTCGCGTCCGCGGACGCCACTGTCGCGCTCCCCTTCGCCGACGAGCGGTCGGTGGTGCAGACCCGCTTCGCCACCACCGCGCTCGCGCTGCTGCGCGCCCACCTCGGCGAGGACCTCAGCCGGCTCGCCGCCGACGCGGAGGTGGCCGTCCGGGCCCCGCTGCCGATCGACCCGGCCGGCATCGAGCAGGTCACCTTCCTCGGCCGCGGCTGGACCGTCGGGCTGGCCCAGGAGGCCGCGCTGAAGTGCCGCGAGGCGGCCACGTTCTGGGCCGAGGCGTACCCGGCGATGGACTACCGCCACGGCCCGATCTCGGTCGCCGCCCCCGGCCGGCTGGTGTGGGCGCTCGGCGAGATCCCGGACGGCCTGCCGGAGGACGTGGCCGCCACCGGCGCCGCGTTCGTGCACAGCCGCACGCACGGCTGGCGCACGGTGCTGACGAGCTGGGCGGCCGGGCGCAACCCGGTCGACCCGATGGCCGACCTGATCCTGGCCCAGCGTTTCGCGGTCGCGCTCGCGACCACCCGTGGCCTCGACCCGGACGCGCCGCGTCACCTGACCCGGTCCGTGGTCCTGGCATGAGCGAACGCACCGAGCGCAGCGAGGGCCGTGAGCGCATGCCCAGTCAGCACGGCGTGAGCGAGCGAAGCGAGCCCACGGCGTGAGTGGAGGCGACGAGGTCGTCGTCGCGCTGGACGTGGGCGGCACCGGGATGAAGTGCGCCCTGGTCCGGCCGGACGGCACGACAGTGCACACCGAACGGCACGACACCGGCGCGCAGCGCGGCCCGGAGGCGGTGGTCGGCACGATCCTCGACGTGGCCGAAGGGCTGGCCGGCAAGGCCCGCGCCGACGGCCGTGCGCCGGTGGCCTGCGGCATCGCCGTACCCGGAGTGGTCGACGAGGCGCGCGGCGTGGCGGTCTGGTCGGCGAACGTGGGCTTCCGGGACGTACCCCTGCGGGAGCTGGCCCGCACACGGCTCGGACTGCCCGCGGCGCTCGGCCACGACGTGCGTGCCGGAGGCCTGGCCGAGGCGCGCCTCGGGGCCGGGCGGGACGCCGGCCACGTCCTGTTCGTCGCCATCGGCACCGGCATCGCCGCCGCCCACGTGGTCGACGGGTCGGCCGCCACCGGCGCGCACGGCGCCGCCGGGGAGATCGGCCACATCCTGGTACGGCCCGGCGGGCCGCGCTGCGGCTGCGGGCGGACCGGCTGCCTGGAGGCGGTGTCGTCGGCCTCGGCGATCGGACGCCGGTACGCGGAGCTGTCCGGCGCGCCCACCACCGCCGCCCAGGTGGCCGAGCGCGCGGCGGCCGGTGAACCGCTCGCCGTGGAGGTGTGGCAGGACGCGGTCGAGGCGCTCGCCGACGGACTGGCCACCGGGCAGGCGCTCTACGATGTGTCGACAGTGGTGCTCGGCGGCGGGCTGGCCCAGGCCGGTGCCCGGCTGTTCGACCCGCTGCGGGCGGCGCTGCGCGAGCGGCTGACGTTCCATCGCGAACCGCGCCTGGTCGCGGCCGACCTCGGCGACGAGGCCGGCTGCCTCGGCGCCGCCCTGCTGGCCCTGGACACCCTGGTGAAGGAGAGTCGATGACCCGGCGCGTGACCGGCAAGGTGGTGACCCCGACCGGCGTCATCCGGCAGGGCTGCGTGGAGATCGCGGACGGGCGGATCACCGCCGTCGCCGAGTATCCGTCGGTGCGCGACGGGCACTGGATCGTGCCGGGCTTCGTGGACATGCACACCCACGGCGGCGGCGGGCACACGTTCACCACCGGCGACCCGGAGGCGGCGCGGCAGGCCGCCGCGTTCCATCTCGGGCACGGCACCACCACGCTGCTGGCCAGCCTGGTCAGTTCCCCGTTCGAGCTGATGCGCGACGCCACCGCCGCCTACCGCCCGCTGGTCGAGTCCGGCGTGCTCGCCGGCGTCCACTTCGAGGGCCCGTACCTGTCTGCCGACCGCTGCGGCGCGCAGAACCCGGAGTTCCTGCGGGACCCGTCCACGGCCGAGCTGACCGAGCTGATCGAGCTGGGCGGCGGCGCGGTACGCATGGTCACGCTCGCGCCGGAACGCGACGGCGCCACCAAGGCGATCGAGCTGCTTGTCGCGCAGGGCGTGGTGGCGGCGGTCGGGCACACCGACGCGACCTGGGAGCAGACCCGCGCGGCGGTGGCCGCGGGCGCGACGGTCGGCACCCACCTGTTCAACGGGATGCGCCCGGTGCACCACCGTGAGCCCGGCCCGGTGGTGGCGCTGCTGGAGGCCCCGAACGTGGTGTGCGAGCTGGTCGCCGACGGGGTGCACCTGCACGACGGGATGCTCGGTTTCGCCACCTCGGTGGCCGGCCCGGAGCGGGCCGCGCTGATCACCGACGCGATGGCCGCCGCCGGCATGCCCGACGGCGAGTACGAGCTGGGCGGCCAGGCGGTCACCGTGGCCGGCGGGGAGGCCCGGCTCGCCCACAACGGCGCGATCGCCGGCAGCACGCTCACCATGGACGCCGCGCTGCGGCACGCGGTCGGCGCGGGCGTGGCCCTGCCGGACGCCTGCCGCATGGTCGCCACCACCCCGGCCCGCGCGATCGGCCTGGGCGACCGGGTCGGCGCGCTGGTCGCCGGGCTGCGCGCCGACCTGGTGGTGCTTGACGACGACCTGAACGTGGTGCGGGTGATGCGCGGCGGCAACTGGGTGGAGTGACCCGCCCGGCGGTCAGGCGGTGGGCACCTCGACGCCGAGCACCGCCTGCTCGTCCGGCCGGTGCACCAGCACGTCCGCCAGGTACGACTGCACCGCCCGGCGCATCCCCACGTCCCGCCCGGCCTGCTCGGAGAGCAGCCACTTGTGCTCGATGATCTGGGCGAACAGCTCCTGCGGCTCCAGCTTGCGGCGCAGGTGCGCGGGCACCGCCCGGACCACCGGCTCGAAGACCTCGGTCAGCCAGCGGTGCGCCGCCTGCTGCTCGTCGGTCAGATCGCTCTCCACCCGGTAGGCGTCCAGGTCGTTGAGGAGCCGGCGGGCCTGGTTCTCCTCCGCGTCCAGGCCGGTGAGGCGCAGCAGCCGCCGGGTGTGGTAGCCGACGTCGACCACCTTCGGCCGCACCAGGTAACGCCCGTTGTCGACAGTGGACATCGCCACCTCGGCCACGTCGAAGCCCAGCTCGTTGAGGCGGCGGATGCGGCGCTCGATGTCGTGCCGGGCGGCGCGCTCGACCTGCTGCTCGTAGGTGATCTCGTGCCAGAGCTGCTCGTAGCGCCGTACGACCTCCTCGCAGACCACCTCCGGGTCGATCGACTCGTGCAGCAGGCCGGCGGCCTGCAGGTCGAGCGCCTCGCCGAAGATGTTGACCCGGGCGATCTCCAGGTCCTCGCCGCGCTGCCCGTTGGACAGCGACGGGTGCAGCGCGCCGGTCTCCGCGTCCACCAGGTAGGCGGCGAACGCGCCCGCGTCCCGCCGGAACAGCGTGTTGGACAGCGAGCAGTCGCCCCAGAAGAAACCGGTCAGGTGCATCCGGACCAGCAGCACCGCGAGCGCGTCGAGCAGACGGTTCATGGTCTCCGGCCGCAGCGTGCGGGAGAACAGCGCCCGGTAGGGCAGGGAGAACTGGAGGTGGCGGGTGATCAGCACCGGGTCCAGCGGCTCGCCGTCGTCGCTCTGCCGGTCGGCCACGATGGCGACGGCCTCCACCGACGGGAAGTCGATCCGCTCCAGCGCCCGCAGCAGGTCGTACTCGCGCTCGGCGACCCGCTCGCCGGTCTCCTTCACCGCGTAGACGTACCCGCCGAGCCGGACGAACCGCACGATGTGCCGGGAGATGCCCTGCGGCAGCGCCACCAGGTGCTCGGCAGGCCACTGCTCCAGCGGGGTCGACCAGGGGAGGTCGAGCAGCGCCGGGTCGACGAGAGCCGAGGTGATCCGCACGGCAACCAGTGTGACCGCTCACCCCCGGACCGCGCTTCCCTTCGTGGCTCGGCACACAGCCGCCGATGCCCGCGCCGCCCCGGCGCCGTCGGCGGCCGGTAGCGTGGTCGCGTGCGTCAGACCTCAGGGGTACGCGGTCACCTGCGGCTGCGGCCGGTCCGGCCGGCCGGGTGGTGGTTCGACGGGCTGCTGCTCGCGGCAGTGGTGGCGATCACCGTGGCGCTCGCCTCCGGGCACCTGTTCGGGCTCGACCGGGCGGTCGCCGACTGGTCCGACGAGCACCGCCCGACCGCCGCCCGCCGGGTGGCGATGACGCTCAACCTGCTCGGCCAGGGCACCCCGCTGACGCTGCTCGCGGCCGGGCTGGGCGTGCTGCTGGCGCTGCGGCTGCGCTCGGTGCGGCCGATCCTGCCGCCGGTGGTCGCGTTCGTGCTGACGTTCTTCACGATCGGCCCGCTGAAGGTGTGGACGGCCCGGCCGGCGCCGAGCGCCTCGGTCAAGGAGCCGTTCCTGTCGCCCGAGCAGACGCTGCCGCTGTTCCAGCACGACCTGCCGGTCCGCTTCGCCCAGTCGTACCCGTCCGGGCACGTCGCCAACGCGATCGTCTGGTACGGCGTGCTGGCCCTGCTACTGGCCCCGCTCGTGCGCACGGTCGGCCGGACCGTGCCGCCCCGGCTGGTCACCGTGGTCCGGGTGGTGCCCCCGGCGGTGGTCTTCTGCACCACCGTCTACCTGGGCTGGCACTGGCTCACCGACTCGATCGCCGGTCTGCTGCTCGGCCTGCTGCTGGACCGGCTGCTGCGCCGGGTGCCCTGGGACGACCTGCCGCTGCCGCGCCGGCTCGGCGACTGGCGGCGGCCGGTCGACTGGTCCGCGCCGGGCTGACCGGGCGACCGCACCCGCTGTTCACCGCACGCTCCTAGGCTGCCGGTGTGGAACAACTGGCGCGGCGACTCGGCGTACCCGACGCGGTCGTCATCGGTCTCGGCTCGATGCTCGGCGCGGGCGTCTTCGTGGTCTTCGCCCCCGCCGCGGCGGCAGCCGGCGGCGTCGGTCTGCTGGTCGCGCTGGCGGTGGCCGGCTTCATCGCCTACTGCAACGCCACCAGCTCGGCCCGGCTCGCCGCCCGCTACCCCGAGTCCGGCGGCACCTACGTGTACGGCCGGGAACGGCTGCACCCGTTCGCCGGTTTCCTGGCCGGCTGGGGCTTCGTGGTCGGCAAGACCGCGAGCTGCGCGGCCATGGCGCTGACCGTCGGGGCGTACCTGTGGCCGGGGCGGGCGCGGCTCGTCGCCGTCCTCGCGGTGGTGGCGGTGACGGTGGTGAACCTGCGCGGCATCGGCAAGACCGCCGCCGCCACCCGGGTGCTGGTCGCGCTGGTGCTCACAGTGCTCGCCGTGGTGGCGGTGACCGGCGCGCCGCAGGTGGCCGCCGACCGGCTCACCGCCCCCGCCGACCTCGGGGCACGCGGTGTGCTCACCGCCGCCGGGCTGCTGTTCTTCGCGTTCGCCGGGTACGCGCGGATCGCCACGCTGGGCGAGGAGGTACGCGACCCGGAGCGCACCATCCCCCGCGCGGTGCCGCTGGCGCTCGGCGCGGTGCTGGCGATCTACCTGACGCTGGCGGTGGTCGCGCTCGGCGTGCTGGGCGCCGACCGGCTGGCGTCCACCGACGCGCCGCTGGTCGAGGTGGTGACCGCCACCGGGCACCCGGGGCTGGCCTGGCTGGTCCGGGCCGGCGCGGCGGTAGCGGTGACCGGGGTGCTGCTGTCGCTGCTGGCCGGCGTCGGCCGCACCTCGCTGGCGATGGCCCGCCGCCGGGACCTGCCGCGCGTGCTCGCGGCGGTGCACCCACGCCACCGGGTGCCGCACCGCGCCGAGCTGGCCGTGGCCGCCGTGGTGATCGCCGTCGTCGCGGTCGGCGACGTCCGGGGCGCGATCGGCTTCTCCAGCTGCACCGTGCTGGTCTACTACGCGATCACCAACGCGTCGGCGCTGACGCTCGGCCCGGACCCGGCCCGCCGCGTACCGGCCCGGGTGCTCGCCGCGCTGGGGCTGGTCGGCTGCCTGGTGCTGGCGGTCAACCTGCCGCTGCCGAGCGTGCTCGCCGGGTTCGGCGTGCTCGCGCTCGGCGCACTCGGGTACGCCGTCCGCCGCCGTCGGCGACCTGCCTGACGCGGCCGGTCACTCCTCCGGGCGGCGCGCGGCGGGTGGACCGGCGGGCGCCGGCGGCGGCGCGGGCGTGGTCTCCCGCAGCAGCGCGGTCAGCCCGGCCCGCCGGGCCACCACAGTCAACCGGTCACCGGCCTGGATCACCATCCGCGGATCGGCCGTCCAGTCGGCCTTTTGGTTCGGCCGGGTGTACGCGAGCAGGCGTACCTCGCCGGGCCGGGCCACCGCGCTCAGCGGACGCCCGTCCAGCGGTGAGCCCGCCACCACCGGCACCTCGGTGACCAGCAGCGCGTGCCGGTCGACCGGGATGGTGGCGACGACCGCGCGGTCCAGCAGCGCCGCCGCGAACGACGGCGCGGCCAGATAGGACACACTGCGCGAGATGCCGATGCCGAACGCCTGCTGGATCCGCTCGGCGAAGTCGCCGTCGAACAGCCGCAGCACCACGCGCAGGTCCGGGTCGAGCGACCGGGCGATCAGCGCGGCACGCAGGTTCGTCCCGTCGTCGGTGGAGACCACCACCAGCGCCTGGCAGGTGTCGACGGACGCGGACCGCAGCGTCTCCTCCCGGCCCGCGTCGCCGACGATCAGCGGCACCCCCAGCCGGTGCGCCAGCGCGGCGCCACGCGCGTCCGCGTTCTTGTCGATCGCCACCACCTCGACGCCGAAGTCGTGCAGCTGGGCCATCACCCGGGTGCCGATGTTGCCCAGCCCGACCAGCACCACGTGCCCGGAGCGGTCCGGCTGGACCCGCCCGGCGTGCAGGGCCAGCCGGGCGTTTACGACGCCGTCGACCACGGCGGCCGTGATCAGCGGGATCAGCGCCAGCCCGGCCAGGTTGAGCACCACCTGCATGACCTGGGCGGCGACCGGCTTGTTGACGTCCGGGTCCTGGCCGGTGAGCGTGGTGACCAGCGTCAGGTAGACCGCCTCGCTCCAGCTGACGTCGGCGGCCCGCGCGTTGAGCCAGCCCAGCACCGCGATCACCCCGAGCAGCACCAGCACCGCGATGCCGATCTTGCGGGTGGCGAAGTGGCGGACCGCGCGCAGCAGCACCGCCGCCGGCTGCCGTCGCCGCCGCGCCCGCACCAGCCGCCGCGCGGCCACCTCCGTGCCCGCCGGCCGGCCGGTCGCCTCGGCCAGCACCACGTCGGCCGCGGCCTCGTCGGCGGGCAGCACCCGGACCAGGTCCGGGTCCGTGGTGACGGCCAGGCCGCAGACCACGTCCTGGGGGCGTACGTCGTCGCGCCGCGCCACGTACAGCGTGCGCCCGGCGTGCCGGAAGTGGGTCGGCGCCACCTCGCCCAGCGCTGCGGCGACGAAGGCGGGCGCGGCCATCGAGGCGTCGGAGAGCACCGCCGAGTCGGGGAAGAGCTGGCGCAGCCCGTCCGCCAGGTTGGTGTTGAACATGCGCACCACCAGGCGCAGCCGGGACTCGACCTCCTGGGCGCAGAGCGCGGCGTGCATGTTGCCCACGTCGTCCTGGTTCAGCAGCGCCAGCCCGGCCGCGCCGGCCAGCCCGGCCCGGCGGAACGCCGCCTCGTCGAGGCGTTCGGCGGTGACGACCCGTACCCCCGGCACGTCCCGCCCGTCCGGGCCCTCGGACCGGCGGCGGGCCGGCACCACGAGCGTGACCCGCACCCGCCCGTCGGCGCTGTCGGTGGCGAGCAGCGACCGGACCACCCAGTAGGCGAGCGGATCGGAGCCGCAGACCACGAAGTGGGGGCGTTCGTCCCCGTTCATCCGGAGCCGCCAGCCGGTCGCGCGGCGTGCGCGGTCACGCAGGGGCTCGGCCATGTCCGGATGGTAGTCAGCCGCTCGCGGTACGCGCAGCCCCCTCGATCATGAACGCATGGCGTGGCCGGGTACGGGTAGAGCACCGGCATGCAGACGTTCCTGCCGTATCCGGACTTCCTGGCCAGCGCCCGGACGCTGGACCAGAAGCGGCTGGGCAAGCAGCGCGTGGAGACGATCCAGGTGCTGCGCGGCCTGACCCGGCCGGACTACGGCTGGCGCAACCATCCCGCGGTGAAGATGTGGGCCGGGTACGAGGAGGCGCTGACCCGGTACGGGCTGGACATGTGCGCGGTGTGGTGCGAGCCCGGCCGGGCCGACACCTGCGCCGGCACGCTCGCCACCGACCTCGCCACCGCCTGCGGCATCGCCGTGATCCGCACCCAGGACGAGCTGGCCGCCGCCGGTGAGCTGCCGCCCTGGCTGGGCCGCGACGACCTGCACCGCAGCCACCGGTCGTCGCTGCTGCGCAAGGACCCGGTCCACTATGCGCGGCTGTTCACCGACGTCTCCCCCGACCTGGAGTACGTCTGGCCCCCCTCCGACCGCCCCCGCCACTGCCTGGAGTGAAAGGAAGGGCCCCTTTTTAACGCCTCCGGTAGAGGAAGGGCCCCTTGTTAACACCTCCCCCGCGCCCCTGCGCGGCGCACTCGGCGCGCGGGCGGCCGGCGCGCGGCGCGGACGTAACCGGGCCGCCCGGCGTTAAGAAGGGCCCCCGCACATCCGTATGCGTTAAAAAGGGCCCCTTCCTTTCACCTCGGGCAGACTGGGGGGACCACCGACTGAAGGATGCCCCCGTGAGTCTGTCGCAAGTGGTAGGTCGCCTGATCGGCGTACGCGAGCACGTGGTGGACCCGGGCGGCGGTGGCGCTCCCCGCGTGCCGCGACCGGTCGCGGCGCTGGTGGTCGGCGGCGGCATCGCCGGCATGTCGGCGGCGGTGGTGCTGGCCGAGCGCGGGGTTGCGGTGACCGTGCTGGAGGCCGCGCCGCACCTCGGCGGCCGGCTCGGCGCCTGGCCGGAGGAGCTGCCCGACGGCGTCCAGCGCAACGAGCACGGCTTCCACGCGTTCTTCCGGCAGTACTGGAACTGGCGTTCGATCCTGCGCCGCGTCGACCCGGAGCTGGGCTTCCTCAAGCCGATTCCGGGTTACCCGATCCTGTCCGAGCAGTGGCCCACGGAGGAGTTCGGCAAGCTGCCGCCCGCGCCGCCGGCGAACCTGCTGGCGCTGCTGCTGCGCAGCCCGAGCCTGCGCCTGGCGGACCTGCGCACGATGGATCGGGACGCCGCGCTGCCGCTGCTCACCTACGACCCGGTGCGCACCTACGAGGAGTTCGACGAGCGCACTGCCGACGAGCTGCTCACCTCGCTGCGCCTGCCGGACCGGGCGCGAGCCATGCTCTTCGAGGTCTTCTCGCACTCGTTCTTCAACCACGAGGCGGAGATGTCGGCCGCCGAGATGATCGCGCAGTTCCACTTCTACCTGCTCGGCAACCCGGAAGGGCTGGCGTTCGACTGCCCGGACCGGGACTACGCGACGGCGATCTGGGAGCCGCTGACCCGGCACGTGGAGAAGCACGGCGGCCGGGTGCTGACCGGCGCTCCGGCGGCCCGGCTGGACCGTACCCCGGAGGGCTGGCGCGTCACCGGCGCGGACGGCGACGTCTGGGAGGCGCCGCACGTGGTGCTCGCGGTGGACCCGCCCGCGCTCGCCGCGCTGGTCGCCGCCTCGCCCGGCCTGGTCGCGGCGGCACCCGAGCTGGTGGCGCGGATGCCCGCGTTCGGCACACCCGGACCGCCGTACGCGGTGGCGCGGTACTGGATGGACGGGGACGTCCGCCCGGACCGGGCGGTGTTCAGTGGCGTCTCCCGGCAGCCCACGCTGGACTCGGTGACGCTCTACCACCGGCTGGAGGACGAGCCCCGCCGCTGGGCCGAGCGGACCGGCGGCTCGGTGGTGGAGCTGCACGCGTACGCCTGCGAGCCGGACGTGCCGGCCGACGAGCTGGCCGCCCGGATGCTGCGGGAGCTGACCGCGCTCTGGCCGGAGGTGGCCGATCTGCGGGTACGCGAGTTGCGCGCCCGGGTCGAGGCGCAGGCCCCGGCGTTCACGCCTGGTAGCCACGCCGGGCGGCCGGGGGTGGAGACCGACGCGGCGGGCCTCTACCTGGCCGGCGACGGCATCCGCACGGAGTTCCCGAGCGCGTTGATGGAACGGTCGGCGGCCACCGGGATCATCGCGGCGAACCACATCCTGCGTGCCGAGGGGGCGGCGGCCGAGCCGGTCCACTCGATCCGTCCGCGCGGCCTGCTGGCCGGCAGGGTGGGCCCGAAACGGTCATAGGCGGGCAAAAACGCCTCTACGCTCGACTGATCCGGTGACACGGGAGGTCGGGCGGTGAGCATCGCGACGCGCGAGCGGCGCGACGAGGAGCACGGGACACCACGGGACGAGCGGACCGTGGTGGTCACCGCGCTGCGACTCGGCTGGTCGATGGCGGACGCCTACCACCACGCGCAGACCGCCGACCTGACCGACGGCGGGAACCGGCCGGTGGCCGCGCCGCCGAAGCTGTCGAACCTGACCGAGCTGGCCGGGTGGCACCGGCTCGGCATGTACCTGGACGGCGTGGACGTGGCGCTGGCCCAGATCGCGCCGCTGACCCCGGCGGGCCGTACCGTGCCGTCCACCGCCGCCGCCCGCCGCGCCACCGGCGCCGACCGGGACCCGTTGCTGCGGGCGCTCGACGACCTCAACATCGACGTGCTGCGCTGGACGATGGCGACGAACCACCGGGTGGGTGTGGCGTACCGGCTCGGGCGCTCGCTCGCCGACACCGTACGGCGCGGCGACGCCGACCGGCTCCCGGGCCGGTTCGGTGGCCGGCACCTCCAGATCGGCAGGTGGCTGGACGAGCTGGCGAGCGTGCTGCCGCCGTACTCGGCCGCCGTGGTGCGCCGCTCGCTCGCCGCCTGGGCCACGGCTGTCGGCCGGGCCACCGTCGGCGACCCGGGCGAGGCCGGACTCGCCGACCTGGCCCGGGAGCTGCGCAACCAGGGCGACCTGTGGCAGGACGTGCTCACCGGTGGGCTGCATCCTCGCGACCTGCTGGACGAGGAGAACTGGGCGGTGATCGCCCGCAACGTCGTCATCCGGGACCGGAAGCTGGTGGCGCAGGCGGCCCGGGGCATCTTCTGGCCGGTGCTGGCACCACTGCTTGTGGTGCTGCTGGCGGTGGTGGGCGTCAGCGCCGCCGCGGCGGCCGGCTCCCCCACCACCCGGGCGGCGGTGGCGCTCGTCGGCCTCGGCGCCGGGCTCACCGCGATCTGGCGGTCGATCTCCACGCCGACGCTGTCGGTGGCCGCCGAGGTGAACCGTCCGCTGCTGGACAGCGAGCTGGTGGTGCAGATGACCGCCCGGATCGACCGGCCGCTCGCCGCCGCGCGAAGCGCCGGCCGGGCCGGACGGCAGCGGCGACCCACCGAGGACGGATCGAAATACGTTGGCCACGACTCGCGGATCGATCTACCGTGAGCGCGCAAGGTCAACCACCGTCCCAGGAGCCGTCGATGTCGCTGCGATACGCCACCACGATGACGTCGTGGCTGCTCGGCGACGGCTGCCGGGAACACGGTCCCTGGCCCGGAGGGCACGACTGACGCGCGTCGCGCGTCCCCGTCGTCGCCGCCCGGTCCCGTGGACCGGGCGGCTTTTTCGTCGCCGTACCGCCGATCGTGAAGGGAGAGCCCGGTGGACGCCGTCCTCGTCATAAACGCCGACCTCGGCCCGCTGCACCGGGTCACCGTCAAGCACGCGATCCGGATGCTCTGCCGCCGGGTCGCCGAGATCCACGAGGCCGAGCCGGACCGGGTGATCGGCGTCTTCCCGCTGCCGCGGGTGGTCCGCCTCGTCCGGTACGTGGTGACCCGCTGGCGGTTCAGCGCCGGCCCGGCCTGGTCCCGGGCCGGGGTGCTGGCGCGCGACCGGCGGCGGTGCGCCTACTGCGACGGCGCGGCCAGCACGATCGACCACGTCCTGCCCCGCTCGCGCGGTGGCCGGAACACCTGGGGGAACACCACCGCCGCCTGCTACGCGTGCAACCAGCGCAAGGGTGACCGGACCCCGGCCGAGGCAGGCATGCCGCTGCGGCGGGCTCCGGTGACGCCGAGCTGGGCCGCGCTGGCGCGG
Organism: Micromonospora sp. HB375; assembly: GCF_017872985.1. Lineage (NCBI taxonomy): Bacteria > Bacillati > Actinomycetota > Actinomycetes > Micromonosporales > Micromonosporaceae > Micromonospora > Micromonospora sp. HB375. Next base: position 6,520,612 of record NZ_JAGGJO010000001.1, read on the forward strand.
TGACGGACGGCCGGCGGGCACAGGGGGCGGTGTCGGGGGTACGCCCCGGCGCCGCGCCCGCCGGTCCCACCAGTGCGCCTACCTGTCGAGACGCCGGGCCAGCCCGTCGAGCAGGAGGTCCAGCCCGCCGCCGAACTCGTCCTCCGGTACGACCACGCCGGCATCGCGCGCGGTCGCGGCGAGCAGGGGGAACTCGTCGCGGGGCAGCGCCGCGATGACAGCCGTGCCGGGCCCGGCCAGCGCGCCGAGGTGTTCCATCTGGATCGCGCCGACCACGTAGCCGAGCAGGGCACGGAACGCGATCACCCGTCCGGTGCCGGTGAAGCCGGCCCCGGTCAGCACCGCGAGCACCGCCTCGCCCCAGCGCAGGATCGTCGGCGAGCGGTGCCGGTACGCGGGGAGCAACGGCACCACTGCCGGGTGGAGACCGACCGCGCGGCGTACCCGCTCGGCCAGGTCCCGGATGCCGTCCGCCCACGGGACGTCGGGCGGCGGGCGGGTGTCGACCGGTTCGAGGACCCGCTCGACGACGAGCGCTTCCAACTCGTCGCGGTCGGCGACGTAGCGGTAGAGGCCCATCGTGCTGGTGCCGAGCTGCGCGCCGACCGCGCGCATGGTGAGGCCGGCGAGGCCGTCCCGGTCGAGCACCGCGAGCGCCGCGTCGGCGAGCTGGGCCGGGGTCAGGGAACGGGGGCGGGGCATGGCCTTGACAGCGTACAAGATACGCCTACGGTTGTAGGAGTACGTCGTACGCCTACAACGGGAGCGCGCATGGACGTCGTCACCCCTCGCCATCTCACCAGCGTGACCGGTGCCCAGGTCGCCCTGCCGGACCCGGACCGCCTCATCCACCTCCAGTTCCGTCGCTTCGCCGGCTGCCCGGTCTGCAACCTCCACCTGCGCTCGATCGTCCGCCGGCACGCCGAGATCGAGGCGGCGGGCGTACGCGAGGTGGTGCTCTTCCACTCCCCCGCCGACGAGTTGCGCGAGCACGTCGCCGACCTGCCGTTCGCCGTGGTGGCCGATCCGGACCGGCGGCTCTACCGGGAGTTCGGGGTGGAGTCGGCGCGGCGGTCGCTGCTCGACCCGCGCGCCTGGCTGCCGATCCTGCGCGGCGTGGCGAGCAGCACCTGGTACATCCTGCGCGGACGGGAGCGGTCGCCGTCCCTTACGCCGCACGGCGGCCGGTTCGGGCTGCCGGCCGACTTCCTGATCGCGCCGGACGGGCGGGTGCTCGCCGAGAAGTACGGCGAACACGCCTCCGACCAGTGGTCGGTGGACGAACTGCTGGCCCAGGTCAGCCGGAGCCGGTCGGCGCGGTGACCGCTGGATCGCCGGTCGGGACGTACCCGCCGAGGGGTGCCGGGCAAACGGCGGTCAGTGGGCGGTCGGCGGGGTCCAGCCGAAGCGCGGCGGGCGGCGCTCGTTCATGGCCGCCACCCCCTCGCGGGCCTCGCCGCTGTCCCGCACCTGGCCGTGCCACCACGCGAGCCGGTCGGCGTCGGCGCGCCCGTCGACGATCTCCTTCGCGGCGGCCACCGTGAGCCGGGAACGCTCGGCGATGGTGGCGGTCAGCGCCGCCACCCGCCCGGCCAGCTCCCCGGCCGGCAGCACCTCGTCCACCAGGCCGATCCGCAGCGCCCGCTCGGCGTCGACCAGCTCGCTGCTGAACAGCAGGTGCTTGGCGGCGGACGGACCGACGAGCGCGGCCAGCCGCCGCGTGGTCGGCGCCGGGTAGACCAGGCCGAGCCGGGCCGGGGGTACGCCGAACCGGGCCTCCGCCGAGGCCAGCCGCAGATCGCAGGCGACGGCGAGCTGGCAGCCGCCGCCCACGCAGGCACCCTCGATCGCGGCCACAGTGGGACGGCCGAACGCGGCGAGCCGTTCCTCGGCGGCCACCGCGATGCTGCCGTCTCCGGCGGCCAGCAGCTCGTCCAGGTCGCCGAGGTCGGCCCCGGCGCAGAACGTGCCGGCCGCGCCGGTGAGCACTAGCACCCGTACCGCCGGGTCGGCCTCCAGACCGTCGAGCAGCACCGGGAGCTGCCGCCACATGGCCGGGGTCATGGCGTTGCGCCGGGCCGGGTTGTGGATGACCACCGTTGCCACCGGGCCGTCCACCCTGACCGTGAGTTCCGCGTCGGACATGGTGCGACCGTAACGGGCGGGGCCCGGCGGCCACCCGCGTGGGGTGGCCGCCGGGCCCCGGGGTCGGGCGGTCAGGTCAGGAGACGTTGACAGCGGTGTCGTCGAGCACGAACGACGTCTGCAGGGAGACGTCCTCGGTGCCGGTGAACTTCAGCGTGACGGTCTGCCCGGCGTACGACGCCAGGGAGAACGACTTCTGGCTGTAGCCGCTGGCCTTGTTCAGGTTCGAGTAGGTCGCCAGCGTGGCCAGCACCGAACCGGAGGAGTTGAGCACCTGCACGTTCAGCTTGTCGTACTGGACGCTGCTGGTGGTCTCGGCCGAGTCGATGTGCAGCCAGAACGAGAAGGTGTACGTGGAGCAGCCGCTCGGCAGGCTCACCGACTGCGACAGCGAGTCGGTGCGGGTGGTGCCGTAGCCGTTGAGCCAGGCGTTCCACGTACCGGTGCGGGTCGGCTGGCCCTGCGAGCCGTACTGGCCGATCACGCCGGAGGTGGAGGTCCAGACCGTGTTGCCGGACTCGAAGCCCGGGTTGCCGAGCTTCTGGCCCGCGCCGGTGCAGCCGCCGCCGGTGCCGTTCACCGTCAGCGAGAACGTGGCGGTCTTCGTGCCGGACGCCGCGCTGCCGGTGACGGTCACCGAGTAGGTGCCGGTCGGCGTGCTGGAGCTGGTGGAGATGGTGAGCGTGGACGAGCCGCCCGAGGTCACCGAGGAGGGGCTGAACGACGCGGTGGCGCCGGTCGGCAGGCCGGACGCGGAGAACGTCACGGTCTGCGCGCTGCCGTTGGTGGTGGCCGTGGCGACGGTGGCGGTGACCGAACCGCCCGCGGTGACCGAACCGGCGGTCGGCGAGAGCGAGACGGAGAAGTCGTTGCCGGTGGAGCTGCACGGCGCGTCGTTACCGGCGACGTTCACCGCGGTCCAGGCGGCCTGGACGGTCTTGTACTCGGTGGAGCAGTTGCCGTACAGGTCGGTGGCGGCCCGCAGGGTGTACGCGCGGGCGGTGTTGGCCGGGTTGCTGGTGTTGACGTACGAGGTGTTCGAGGTGAAGTACACGTCGAGCGCCCGGTACCAGATCTTCTCCGCCTTGGTGCGGCCGATGCCGGTGACCGCCGGGGCCGAGCCGCAGACCGGCGAGGTGCCGTACGCGGTGGCGCCGGTGCCCTCGGCGAGGTTGAAGAAGAAGTGGTTGCCGACGCCGGAGGAGTAGTGCACGTCCTTGTTCTTCGTGCTGGTGGACCAGCAGGAGTCGGACGAGCCGTCCAGCGACGGGTTGTACATGTAGCGCAGCGGCGTACCGTTGCCGTTGATGTTGATCTTCTCGCCGACCTGGTAGTCGCCCGGGTCGCTCGGCGCGGCGGCGTAGAACTCCACCATGTTGCCGAAGATGTCGCTGGTGGACTCGTTCAGGCCACCGGACTCACCGGAGTAGACCAGCCCGGCCAGCGCCTCGGTGACGCCGTGGCTCATCTCGTGGCCCGCGACGTCCAGCGAGACCAGCGGGCGGGAGTTGCCCGAGCCGTCGCCGTAGGTCATCTGGGCCCCGTCCCAGAAGGCGTTGACGTAGTTGTTGCCGTAGTGCACCCGGCTCGGCACGCCCTGGCCGTTGCCGAAGATGCCGTTGCGGCCGTGCACGTTCTTGAAGTAGTCGAACGTCTTGGCGGCGCCGAAGTGGGCGTCCACGGCGGCCGACTGCCGGTTCGAGGTGGCGCCGTTGCCCCACGCGTTGTCCGCGTCGGTGAACGTGGTGCAGGTGGAGGTCCCGTTGTTCATGTCGCAGGTACGGCCGTTGCCGCGTACCGGGTCGATCATCTGGTACGTGCTGCCGGAGAGCGTGGTGTCGATGGTGACCGAGCCGGTGTAGATGCCCTGGCCGGTGCCGGCCACCGTCTCGATCTCGTCGTACGAGCCGATCACCTTGCCGGTGGTGGCGTCGGTGACGACGTGCAGCTTCGACGGGGTCTGCTTGTCCGCCTTCCAGCCCGTCGCGACGGTCTCCCAGGCGAGGCGGCCCTTGCCGCTGCTGGCGTCGACGAACAACTCCGGCGTGCCGACCGAGGTGAGCGAGCCGGAGAACGTCTTGCGGGCGCTGGCCTTGGCCGCGTCCGCGCCGACCTTCGCGGTGGTGCTCAGGGTCAGCGGGGCGTCGAGGCTGACCGACGCGCTGGTCATGGTGCCGTTGGGGGCGGTGTGGATGACGAAGTCACCGCCGTACACCCGGAGACCCTGATAGGTCCGGCTGTACCGGGTGTGCGCCGCCCCGGAGGGGTCGACCTTGGTGCGGACGGCCTGATAGGCCTCACCGCCGGCGCCCTTGACGACGCCGGGGTTGGCGCGCAGCAGGCTCGCGGCCTTGGCCGCGGCCGAGGTCTCGGGGCTGGGGGCGGTTGGCGCTGCCGCTTGCGCCGAGGTGGTGACGCAGGCCAGCACGCTGCTGGTGAGCAGCGCTGCGCTGACGGCGGCGACGGATCTTTTCACGGGCCCTCCTGGAAGGCGAATGTTGTGACGGGGGTAGTCACTGATGTAGATATAGCGATACATCGACGAACGTGAAAGAGGCTGGCGGGAACCCGCCGGAGACACTGACCGAACGGATGAGGAGGACCGGTGGACCGGAACCGGGTGGTCCCGTCGCGCGTCCGAACCGGTATGAGAGCTGCCCCCGCCGTGGCGGCCGTCGCCGCCCTTCTCGTCCCGCTCGCCGGCTGCGCCCGCACCGACGCGCCACCCGTCGTCACGGACGGGCCCTCGCCGCTGGCCACCGAGGTCGTGCTCGTGAAGTCGGGCGGCATCGCCGGGCTGACCGACACCGTCCGGGTCGGGCCGGACGGCCACTGGACCCGCACCGACCGCGCCGGCGCCTCCCGAGAGGGGCAGCTCGCCGCGGAGAAGCTCACCCGGCTGCGGCAACTCGCGGCCGACCCCCGGCTGGCCGCCGAAGCCGCCGTCACCGCACCGGCGACCATGTGCGCCGACGCGTTCAGCTACCGGCTCACCGTCGGGCCCAACCAGGTCAGCTACGTGGACTGCCCGCCGCAGGCCACGCCGCCCGCCGTCACCGCGCAGGTGGTGGACCTGCTCAACGGCGCCACCGGCTGACCGGCGCCGACTTCAAACCCGTTCCGGCTGTGACATCGGCCTATGGCCGGCCGGCCGGCGGCGGGGCCAGCATGGAAGGCATGACTCGCGCACTCATCGCCCTGACCAGTCACTCCGAGCTGGGCCGCACCGGCCGCCCGACCGGCTACTACGTCGGCGAGGCCGCCGAGCCGTGGGAGGTGTTCCGGGCCGCCGGCTACGACGTCGACCTGGTCTCCGTGGCCGGCGGCGAGCCGCCCGTCGACGGGCGGGACGAGAACGACACCACCCAGAACGACTTCCTCGCCACCGCCGGCGTCACCGACACCCCGAAGGCCGCCGACGTCGACCCGGCCGGGTACGACGTGATCCTCTTCGCCGGCGGACACGGCACCATGTGGGACTTCCCCGACGACCCCGACCTGGCCCGGATCGCCCGCTCGGTCTACGAGCGCGGCGGTGTGGTGGCCGCCGTCTGCCACGGCCCGTCGGCGCTGGTGAACCTCACGCTCACCGACGGCTCCCGGCTCGTCGCCGGCAAGCGGGTCGCCGGCTTCACCAACAGCGAGGAGGCAGCCGTCGGCCTCACCGACGAGGTGCCGTTCCTGCTCGCCGACAAGCTCACCGAGGCCGGCGCGCAGCACGTGCCGGCGCCGGACTTCACCGAGCACGTGGTGGTCGACGAGCGCCTGGTGACCGGCCAGAACCCGCAGTCCGCCCGCGCCGTCGCCGACGCCGTGGTGAAGCTGATCCCCTGAGCGCCGGATCAGAACCGGTAGTCGTCGGGCAGACCGGTGGCGCGCAGCTCGGGCGGCAGGTGGGCGACGTCGTTCAGCGCGACGAGCGTCGGCGGGCCACCCGAGCTGTACCGGATCACCGTGAGCCCGCAGTTCTGGTGGTTGAGCCCGATCCAGCGGTGCGGCGGCGCCTCCAGCGCGTGCAGCACCAGCCAGGCGACCAGGAAGTTGTGAGTGACGACCAACTCGCGTACGTCACCCTCCGCGGGGGCGGCGGCGAACCGCGCCACCGCCTCCGCGGTCACACGCGGCCCGTCGCGCCGCTCCCGCTCGGTGAACCCGGCCAGGAACTCCGCGTACCGCTCGGGCAGGCCGGCCGGGTCGGTGTCGTGCGGCACGTGGTCGCCGGCCCGGTCGTCCTCGCGTACCGGAACACCCGGCAGCGACGCCGCGACCAGCGCGGCGGTCTCCGCGGCCCGGCGGGCCGGCCCATGGTGTACGGCGGCGAAGCGCGTGCCGCGCAGCCGCTCACCCAGCAGCGTCGCCTGCCGCCGGCCGCGCTCGGACAGGCCGGTGTCGGCCTCCTCCTCCGCGCGGTCCTGCTCGCCGTGGCGGACCAGGTAGAGCAGGCGGCTGGGCATCGGCGCCTCCACGGTCGGGGACCGCGAGACTAGCCCGCCGCCGCGCCGTTCACTGCCCCTGGCGCATCTGACCGATCCGGATCCGGTTGCCGAACGGGTCACGGATGCCGAAGTCGATCCCGTACGGCCGGTCGGTCGGCTCGTCGGTCACCTCCACACCCTTCGCGACCAGATCCGCGTACGTCTTGTGCGCGTCGTCGGTGGTGAAGAAGAGGAACCCGCCCGCGGCGCCCTTGGTCAGCAGCTCCCGGACCTGCTCGGCGGTCTTCGGGTCCAGGGCCGGCGGGCCCGGCTTCTCCAGCAGGATCTCCCGGCCCGGGTCCCCCGGCACGTTCACGGTGAGCCAGCGCATGAAGCCGAGGTCCTGGTCGGTGCTGACCTCCAGGCCCAGCTTCCCGACGTAGAAGTCGAGCGCCTCGTCCTGGTCGAGCACGTAGATCTGCGAGCGGGAAGTCGAAGTCATCGTCATGCCGACGACGCTAGAGCAGCGGCCTGACCTGCTGCTTATCCAAAACTGCTCGGTCTGGTCCAGGACTTGGCGAAGCAGCTCGGCACGTCCGGCGGCGCGGCCCGGCGACGCCGGAAGGCCGAGGGCGACGCACCGACGATGCCGTGGAACGTCCGGCTGAACGTGCCGAGGCTGCTGAAGCCGACGGCGAGGCAGATGTCGGTGACGTCGCGGTCGGTCTCCAGTAGCAGGGCCATGGCCCGCTCGACCCGGCGGCGTTGCAGGTAGCGGTGCGGGGTCTCGCCGAAGGTGGCCCGGAAGGTACGGATGAAGTGCGCCTCGGACACGTGGGCGATCCGGGCCAGCGCGGCGATGTCCAGCGGCTGCGCGTACGCCCGGTCCATCGCGTCGCGGGCCCGCAGCATCGCCCGATTGGACTCCTCGACCGCTCTGCTCACGCCGTCCCCCCGCCGGCCAGCCTACCGAGACGTCGATCGTCAGCACGGCCGAGGCGCCCTGACCCGTGCCACCCGTTGTCGGCCGCCCCGCCCAGTGGAAGACACCGTCCGGGGCGACCCTGGTGTGCGCGCTGCTGTCATCCGGCCCGAGCGACGGCTCCTGCGATCACGAGGCGCAGGTGTTGAGCATGCTCTGCAAGGCGGACTTCTCGGATGATTGGAGCGTCAGGCCCCAGTTGTACTTCACGGTGATCCACATCTTGCTGTAGGTGCAGCGGTACGACGTCAGCGGCGGCTGCCACATCGAGGGGTCCTGGTCGCCCTTGGCCTGGTTGACGTTGTCGGTGACCGCGATCAGCTGCGGGCGGGTCAGGTCGTTGGCGAAGCTCTGCCGACGGCTCGTGGTCCAGGAGTTGGCTCCGGACCGCCACGCCTCCGCCAGGGGCACGACGTGGTCGATGTCGACGTCGGAGGCGGCGTACCAGGTCGCACCGTCGTAGGGGCTGTACCAGCGGCCGGACGTAGCGGCACAGGAGCTGTCGACCACGACGGACGTGCCGTCACGCTTGAGGACCTGCTCGCGGGTGTTGCAGGCGCCGGTGATGGTGATCCAGTGGGGAAACAGGTCCCGCGAGTAGCCGGCCATCGAGCCCTGTGCTGCCACTGTCAGGGCGTTGAGCTGCGACTGCGCCGTTGCCCGGGAGGGGATGCCAGGCGGGGTGGCCGAGGCCGGCTGCGCGTTCACGGCGGCGAGAACGGCGGCTGCGAGGGCGGCGACAGTGATCGCGGCGGCACGGCGCCAGGCACGCGGGGTGAGGGTGACGGACGTGATCGGCATGACGGCGACCCTTCGTCGAGGAAAGTGACAGCAACCTTCCCTGACGATCATGTCTATCGATCGGCGTCCCTGTAAAGAACAGCTGTCCGGTTGTCGAGCATCGAGCCGCCCCGCACCGCCGACGTGCCGACTCCGCCGGCGTCACTCAGGGCAGCGGCGGCGTGACGGTCGCCGTGGCCCTGACCGTGGTGGGCGTGACCGGCATGTTCCTCACGGACCAGGGCAGGTCAGCTGACCTGCGGTGTTGTCGGCATCTTGTCCGGAGTGCGAGGTACAGGTCCGTTAGCTGCCGTCCACCGGGTCGTCGTACGGCGGCGACACCTCGTCGTTCCAGGAACGTTTCACGTAACCTCCGGTGAGGTCCTGGAGCTGCCGGTTGACCTCGATCAGGGTGTTGATCTCCTGGAGCACCTCGTCGAGATCGTCGAACGTGACCTGGAACCGGCGGTCGTAGGTAGCCATCTCGGGGATGCCATAGTCCTCGGCGACCTCAGCGGCCTCAGCGACAATCCGTGGCCCCGCGTCGAAGGTCACCTCCAGCTGGGGACCATCGGACCATTGGACGGTGAATCGCTCGCTCTCCTCGGCCACCACCATCGACTTCAGGCGCTGCACGGCGTCGGCAAGGGTGACGGACCCGGTGAAGTAGACCCGGAACCCATCGCGCGGCCAGAGGTGAGACGAAACGGGATCGTCCAACAGCAGATCGACCGCGGCGTCGATCCTGGACTCAGCTTCGGTCAGCGGCACACCCAGTTGCGAAACATGGGCGACCAGGCCCGTCGCGTCCGCCACCACGTGCCCGATCCGGTACATGGTCCGGACGAGCCCTTCAGCATCCACGTCACTGCCACTGTGCCAGAACGGCAGATTGATGGCCGTCTCACCGGACCGGTAGCGCACCGTAATGCCGCTGGGCTGGTGCGTCAGCGTGCGGCTCGGGCCGTCCTCGCCCAGAACCACCTCGCCGACGACGTCCCGTACGCCGGAAACGATGGCGTCCCATGCCTGCGAGTCGGACGGCTCACCCGCACCCTTCCGTTCGCCGTCCGACGCCTTCAGCGAGGGCTGTCCGACGGGCTCGGGTAGCAGGATGAGATCAAGAGTCATGGCCGTCAGGCTAGGGCCTGTGACGGGCGGTCGTGACCCTCGTTGCTGTCATCCGGCCAGATCGCAGCGGCTGCCGCCGCGAAATGCCTTGTGGAATTGGAGCCCCCGGCCGGGATCGAACCGGCGACATCTCGCTTACAAGGCGAGTGCTCTGGCCAGCTGAGCTACAGGGGCGCGTGCGTCGGGCTCAGCATAGCGACTGAGCCCCGGAAATCCCGCCTCGCAGGGCTCCCGAGCACGGAAAACGTCGGCATCCCGACCGGTGCGGCCGATGGATCATCGCCCGGGCGCGCTCCCAGCGGGGAGATTGATGCCTCGCAGTGCCCGACTGACCGTTATGCGTATGCCGTCCATCCCACCCGGAGCGACACGTCTTGGCACGATCGCGAAAGCCGTTTACCGTGCAGTGACACGGACGACACTCCGGCGGGCTTCGGCTGCCTGAGCGACGACCCCGTTGGCCGGTGCCTTGGGCGCCGGTCGCTCCTTCACTCGGATCGTCCGGCACGTTCCTGCCGGTGAAAGGAAGCGCTCCATCATGGCTACGGTCACCTACGCGAAGGCGTCCCGGATCTACCCGGGCACCGAGCGCCCCGCCGTCAACCAGCTCGACCTCCAGATCGGTGACGGGGAGTTCCTCGTCCTGGTCGGTCCGTCCGGCTGCGGCAAGTCCACCAGCCTCCGGATGCTCGCCGGCCTGGAGGACGTCGACGACGGCGCGATCTACATCGACGACCGCGACGTCACGCACCTCCCGCCGAAGGCCCGCGACATCGCGATGGTCTTCCAGAACTACGCCCTCTACCCGCACATGACGGTGTACGAGAACATGGCGTTCGCGCTCAAGCTGCGCAAGACCTCGAAGTCGGAGATCGACCGGCGGGTCAAGGAGGCGGCCGGGCTGCTCCAGCTGGAGGAGTTCCTCAGCCGCAAGCCGAAGGCGCTCTCCGGTGGTCAGCGCCAGCGTGTCGCCATGGGCCGCGCGATCGTCCGCGAGCCGCAGGTCTTCCTCATGGACGAGCCGCTGTCGAACCTCGACGCCAAGCTGCGTGTCCAGACCCGTACCCAGATCGCCTCGCTGCAGGCGAAGCTGGGCGTCACCACCGTGTACGTCACCCACGACCAGGTCGAGGCCATGACCATGGGTCACCGGGTGGCGGTCATGCTCGACGGCGTGCTCCAGCAGGTGGACACCCCGCGGGCGCTCTACGACACCCCGGCCAACGTCTTCGTCGCCGGCTTCATGGGCTCCCCGGCCATGAACATCAAGACGGTGAAGCTGACCGAGCAGGGCGGCGCGTTCGCCGAGATGATCGTGCCGCTGACCCGCGAGCAGGTCCAGGCGGCCAGCGCCGAGGGCGGCGACGGCAAGGTCACCGTCGGCTTCCGGCCGGAGGACTGCGACCTGGTCAGCCCGTCCGAGGGCGGCATGCCGGTGGTGGTCGAGCTGGTCGAGGACCTGGGCTCCGACGCCAACGTCTACGGCCACGCCGCGCTGGAGGGCCACAACGAGCGGTTCGTGGTCCGTACCGACCGGCGCAGCATGCCGAACATGGGTGACACCGTGTTCGTCAAGCCGCGTACCGGCCGCAGCCACGTCTTCCACTCCGCCACCGGCCAGCGGATCTGACGTACGCGAGAAAAGGGGCGGCCCGCCACGGCGGACCGCCCCTTTTTCGTACTCTCGATCAGACCTCGACGGACCGGCGGCGCGCGACCTCGGCCAGCGTGACGGCGGCGGCGACGCTCGCGTTGAGCGACTCCACGTCGGAGACCATCGGGATGCTGACGGTCAGGTCGCAGGTCTCGCCGACCAGGCGGGACAGGCCGCGCCCCTCCGAGCCGACCACCACGACGAGCGGGCCGACGGCGGCCTCCAGGTCGTACAGGTCGGTCTGCCCGTCGGCGTCCAGGCCGACCACGACGAAGCCGGCGTCCTTGCACGCCTTGAGCGACCGGGTCAGGTTGGTGACCTGGGCGACGGGCACGCGCGCGGCCGCGCCGGCGCTGGTCCGCCAGGCGGTCGCGGTGATCCCGGCGGCACGCCTTTCGGGTACGAACACACCCTGCGCGCCGAACGCGGCGGCCGACCGGATGACCGCGCCGAGGTTGCGCGGGTCGGTGACGCCGTCCAGCGCGACGAGCAGCGGGGCGGCCTGTTCCAGCGCGGCGGCCACCAGGTCGTCGAACGGCTCGTAGGCGAACGGCGGCACCTGGAGGCCGACGCCCTGGTGCAGCACCCCGCCGGTCATCCGGTCCAGCTCGGCGCGGCTGACCTCCAGGATCGCGATGCCCCGGTCGGCGGCGGTACGGACGATCTCCTTGACCCGGTCGTCGACGTCGATGCCCTGCGCGGTGTAGAGGGCGGTCGCCGGCACCTGGGTGCGCAGCGACTCCAGCACCGGGTTGCGCCCGACCAGCAGCTCGGGGCTGTCCTTCGCCGGGTTGGCCTTGCGGCCCGGCGCGACCCGGGGGCCGCCCCGGCCGGCCGGCTTTCCGCCCCGCCCCTTCGTCGTGGGCGTGCCCCGGCCACCGCCCTTGCCCCAGGTGGTGTCCTTGGTGCCGGGCTGGCCGATCTTGGGGGCGCGGCCCTCCTCGGCGGCGGCGCGGCGCTCCTTCTCCTGCTTCCAGGCGGTGCGCTGGGGCAGCTTCTCGGTGCCCGAGTACGCCTTGTGCCACGGCCGCTCGTCGGCGGGCAGCGTGCGCCCACGCCCGGCGAGGGAGTCCTTGTTCTTGCCGCCGGTGCCCTTGGGGGCGCCCGCCTTCGGTGCCAGTCGCCGGCCTCGGCGCTGTGAGTTGCCGGCCATCAGTCCTGCTCTCCAATAGTCCAACGCGGGCCCTGGGGGGTGTCCTCGACGACCACGCCGGCCTGCTTGAGCTGGTCGCGTACGGCGTCGGCGGCGGCCCAGTCCTTGCGGCCGCGGGCCTGCGCGCGCTGCTCCAGGGCCAGCGCGATCAGGGAGTCCACCACGCCGCGCAGGTCGTCCGTGCGGCCGCCGCCGGTCCAGGCCGGGTCCAGGGGGTCGACGCCGAGGATATCCAGCATCGCCCGGGTGGAGGCGAGCGTCGTGCGGACGGTCACATCGTCACCGGCGGTCAACGCGGTGTTGCCGTCGCGGACCACCTCGTGCAGCGCCGCGAGCGCCGCCGAGGTGTTGAGGTCGTCGTCCATCGCGGCGACGAAAGCGGCCGGCAGGTCGCCGGTCCGGCCGCCGCCGACCCGCTCGGCCGCCCGCTGCACGAAGCCCTCGACCCGCCGGTACGCCACGGCGGCCTCGCGCAGCGCGTCCTCGGAGTAGTCGATGCGGGACCGGTAGTGCGCGGCGACGTAGTAGTAGCGCAGCTCCACCGGGCGCACCCCGAGCGAAGCCACGTAGTCGAGGTCGAGCGTGTTGCCCAGCGACTTGCCCATCTTGGTGCCACCGATGCCGAGCAGGCCGTGGTGCACCCAGTAGCGCGCGAACGGCAGGTCGGCGGCCTGCGACTGGGCGATCTCGTTCTCGTGGTGCGGGAACGTCAGGTCGAGCCCGCCGCCGTGGATGTCGAACTCGGGGCCCAGGTAACGCCAGCACATGGCCGAGCACTCGATGTGCCAGCCGGGCCGGCCACGACCCCACGGCGACGGCCACGAGGCGTCGGCCGGCTCGTCCGGCTTGACGCCCTTCCAGAGCGCGAAGTCGCGCGGGTCCCGCTTGCCCCGGTCGGGGGCGTCACCGGCCGGCTGCATGTCCGCCGGGGACTGGCCCGACAGCGAGCCGTACGCCGGCCAGGAGGCCACGTCGAAGTAGACGTCGCCGGAGCCGTCGGTGGCCGGGTAGGCGTGACCGGTCTCGATCAACCGGGCGATCAGCTCGTGCATCTCCGGGACGTGCCCGGTGGCCCGCGGCTCGTACGTCGGCGGGAGCACGTTGAGCGCCCGGTAGGAGGCGGCGAGGATCTGCTCGTTGGTGTACGCGATCGACCAGAACGGCCGGTCCTGCTCCATCGCCTTGGCCAGGACCTTGTCGTCGATGTCGGTCAGGTTGCGGATGAACGTGACCTCGAAGCCCTTGTCGAGCAGCCAGCGGCGCAGCACGTCGTAGTTGACGCCGGAGCGAAGGTGGCCGATGTGTGGCGGGGCCTGGAGCGTGAGACCACACAGGTAGACCCCCACCTTGCCGGCTTCCCGCGGGACGAAGTCCCGCACCGATCGGGTGGCGGTGTCATACAGGCGTAGCGTCACCTCACAAGGGTAGCCGTCCGCACATTTCGAGGTTGGCCGGAGCCGGGTCGTACGCTGCGTGCTGTGGACACGGCGGCGCGCACGGGAGAGACCGCACAGACCCTGGACCGGGGTCTGCGCCTGCTGCACCTCGTCGCGGACGCGCCGGGCGGGCTCACCGTCACCGAGGCGGCGCACCGGCTGGGCATCGGCCGCGCCGCGGTCTACCGGCTGGTCGGCGCGCTGACCGGCCACGGCATGCTCCGGCGCGACGGCGAGGGCCGGCTGCGCATCGGCGTGGGCGTGCTGCACCTGGCCCGCCGCGCCCAGCCGCTGCTCGCCGAGGGCGCGCTGCCGGCGCTGCGCCGCCTCGCCGAGGGCACCGGGGCGACGGCCCACCTGACCGTGGTCGAGGGCGGCGAGGGGGTGGCGCTCGCGGTGGTCGAGCCGAGCTGGACGTCCTTCCACGTGGCGTACCGGACCGGCACCCGGCACCCCCTGGAGCGGGGCGCCGCCGGCCGGGCCGTGCTGGCCGGGCGGGCCGGCGATCCGGGGCCGGTGAGCACCAGCGGTGAGCTTCAATCAGGCGCGTACGGGGTGGCGGCGCCGGTGCTGGGTGTGCCCGGCCTGGAGGGCAGCGTTGGGGTGGTGTCGCTGACCCCGCTCGACGTGGCGGACATCGGCGCCCAGGTGACGGCCGCCGCCGAGGCGGTCGCCACCGCGCTCTCCTGACCCGCGCGCGCCCTTTACGCCAGCTCGGCGAGGTGGCTGCATCAAGCGGCCCGGACACCACCACCTCCCCGAGGTGGAGTGGATCATCCACAGGCCAAGGGTCATAGCACGCGGACAGGCCGCGCGGGGGTTGTCCACAGGGCGCGAAGGGCGGCACGGCTGCGGCTGTCCACAGGGGTATCGATCTCGACCCGTGCGCCGCCACGCTCGTCACATGCCACCTCATCCTCATCGCCCACCGGAGCTGGCCTGGCAGGTCTTCCGGGGCTCGGAAGCGATCCGGCACGGGCTGCTGTCCCGGCACCATCTGCGCGGCGCGTCCTGGGTCCGGCTCCGGCAGGACGTCTACGCCGACGCGCGGCTCGACCGCGACCACGCGCTGGCCTGCCGCGCGGCACTGCTGCGCCTGCCACCCGGCGCGGCGATCGCCGGCCCTTCGGCGGCCTACCTGCACGGGGTCGAGCACGCCGCAGGCTTCACCGACGACGTGCACGTCCTGCTGCCGGCCACGGTCCGGGCCGACTCCCAGCCGGGTGTCCGGGTGCACCACGCCCCGATGTCGAGCACCCGCAGCGGCCTCCTGGTCCCCGTCGGCGCCGCCGCACCCGCGCGCACAAGCCCACCCACCGGCACGAGGTCGCCCGCCAGTACGAGCCCACCCGACGGCACGAGCCCATCCGCAGGCACACGCCCTGCCACCGGCACCAGGTCGCCCGTAGCAGCACCGCCTGTGGCGGACCGCCTCCCGGGCACACCGGGCCGGACCAGATCGCCGGATCCGGCCCACCCCCACAACCGCCCCGGACCGCCCGGCCCGGCCGACCCGCAGAACTCAGCCACATCGAGCCCGTTCGCAGAGTCGTCCCCCGGCGCGGCGTTGACCCTGGCCGGGCCGCCGCCACGCACCGAGCCGGCCGCCTGTGCCTGGGAGACAGCGGTCTGGGCCGATCCGGTGAAGGCGGTCGGCATCATCGACGGGCTGCTGCGTACCGGTTCGGTGAACCGGTCGGCGCTGGCGAGCGAGGCGGCCCGGAACGCCTGCCGACCCGGTGGGCGGCGGGCGGCGTGGGTGTTCGGCCTGACCGACGGGCTGGCCCAGTCCCCGCCCGAGTCCCACCTGCGGGTCCGTCTCGCCCTCGCCGGCCTGCCCCGCGCGGTGGCCCAGTATCCGGTGCGGGTGTCGACCGGCCTGATCCTGCACCCCGACCTGGCCTGGCCGGAGTTCCGCGTCGCGGTCGAGTACGACGGTCAGTGGCACTCCGACGCGGACCGGATGCACCTCGACCGGCGGCGGCTCAACCAGCTCGTCGCGGCCGGCTGGCTGGTGCTGCACGTGACCGGCCGCCGCCTGCGCAAGGAGTTCCCCGCCCTGGTCCGGGAGATCCGCGCCGCCCTGGTGGCCCGGGGGTGGCGCCCGTGACACCCGCCGGAACGCCGAGGTGGCGGCGTCCGGGTGATCCGGACACCGCCACCTCGGGGAAACGGTCGTTACGGTCGTACGTTCGGCTTGACCGGGGTCTTCACCGCGGCGTAGGCGTCGACGATGCCGTAGCCGTAGAAGCCGTTGAAGTTCAGCGAGCCCGCGCAGTACGCGTCGAACTCGGCGCTCCGGCCCTCGTTGGTGTAGCTCTGCAGCCGCGGCTCCGGGCAGGCGTGCTCGGCCGCCGTCCGGTAGAGGTGCTGCTCGACCAGGTTCGGCGCCATGCCGTAGCCGTTGCGGCCCTCCTTCTTGCCGTGCTTGCTGACGATCAGCGCCGCCACGCCCGAGACGTGCGGGGACGCCATCGAGGTGCCCTGCAGGTAGGTGTAGTAGCCACACTCACCCTTCGCGGTGCACTGCTTGAACACCGAGTTCTCGAAGCCGGCGACGATGTTGCCGTTCTCGTCGACCGACCCCTCCTCCTGGAGCACCTTCTTCGGGTACGTGGAGAGGATCATGTTGGCGTCGGTGCGGTACGTGTCGGTGCCGAAGCCGTCCCGGAACCAGCCACCCGGCGCCGCCACCGAGATCTGCTCGGTGCCGTAGTTCGAGTAGTCGGACTTCTTGCCGGACGGCCCGACCGCCGACACGCCGATCACGTGCGGGCCCTCGACCGGCAGGTCCCAGCAGGTCGCGTTGTCGATCGGGCGCGGGTACGGGTCGGCGCCGTAGTCCGGGCTGCTCACGTCGGTGCGCGGCGCGCCCAGGTCCTCGTGGTTGTTGCCGAGCGAGCCGACGAGCGTGACGCCCTTGCGGTGCGCGAAGTTGAGCGCCCGCTTCATGGCCTCGATGACGGTGCGCTGCTCGGCCTGCGCCTCCGGCGAGTCGGCCGGGTTGGCGGTGCAGTTGTAGAGCCACGGGTCGACGTAGAAGGACATGTTGACCACGTCCAGGCCGGAGCGGCCCGCGTGCACCAGGGCGTTGACCACCGGGTTGAGGAAGAAGTAGCCGCTGTCCTGGCCACCCTTCAGCTCGACCAGGGAGACGTTCGGGGCCACGCCGGACAGGCCGAAGCCGTTGGCGGCGGCGCCGATGGTGCCGGCCACGTGGGTGCCGTGCCCGCCGTCGTCGGTGCCGACCGGGTCGAGGCAGCTGGCCACCTCGCACGGGCCGTCGACCTCGGGGATGTCCGGGGCGAAGTTGCGCGACAGTGTCCAGTTGAAGTTTGGTGCCAGGTCGGGCTGGCTGGCGTCGACGCCGGTGTCCAGGATGCCGACGGTCACCCGGCGGTCACCCGGCTCGATCTTGCGGGCCTTGTCGGCCCGGATCATGTCCAGACCCCAGAGCTTGTCGTCGAGCGGGTCCATCTTCTTGCCGTTGTTCTTGGCGGCCTTGCCCTTGGTCGCCGCGGCGGCCAGCAGGTGCTCCTGCTCGACCCGGTCCAGCTTCGGCTTGCGGCCGATCGCCTTCTCCTCGGCCGCGCCGACCAGGGCGCCGGCGGCGGTGGCCCGGCTGGCGAAGTCCGCCCGGTCGCTCGTGACCTGGAAGAGGCCGACATCGTCGGTACGGGCGACGACAGTGCCGCCGGCGGCGGTGATCGCGGCGATCGCGGCGTCGGTGGACACACCGCTCTCGGCCAGCACGGTGAAGGTCCGGGTGTCCGACGGCGCGGCGTTCGCCGGGATCCCCAGGCCGGTCACCGTGAGTGCCAGCGAGGCCGCAGCCGCGACCGCGCCGACGGTGAAGCGCTTGCTCACCACATCAGATCCTCTCGTTGAGGGACGTGGTGTCATCCCACATCACGGGAGCGGGTTCCGCCAGATCGACGTCCGTTATCGGCCGCAACTAGGCATTCGCGCTTGTCAAGGTGTTGAGCACCGTGGACAGTCCGGCGAGCGTGGACACTTCGGCGTCCGGTTCGAGGCCCCGAGGCCGGGGAAGCCCGCCCCGGTTGAGCCAGACGGCACGCAGTCCGGCCCGCTGGGCGGCGACCACGTCGTGCTCCGGCGAGTCGCCCACGTGCACGATCCGCGCGGCGGGCAGCCCGCAGGCCGCCACCACGGCCGCGAAGAACTCCCCGGCCGGCTTCTTCGGCAGGCCGCCCTCGTGGGCGTACAACTCGAAGGCGAACTGCCCGGCGAGGCCGCAGCGTTCGGCGCGGCTGTTCCCGTTCGTGGCGAAGCCCAGCACGTGGTGCGGGCGCAGTGCCGCCAACGCGGGCAGCGCGTCGGGGAAGGGCCGGCTCAACGCGTACCGGCGGGCGAAGAACAACTCCGCCAACTCGTCCAGCTCCGTCTCCAGCCCGGCCCGGGCCAGCGAGCGGGCCAGCGCGGCCCGCCGGATCTCCTGCACCGGGGCGGCGCTGAGCGCGCCGAAGACCGCACCCCAGTCCTCCTCCAGGTCCGCGAGCGACACCGCGGCCGCCGCCGGGGTCCGCCGCCGCATCTCCTCCAGTACGGCGACGAGCGCGCCGGTGACCGCCGGGCGCAGGTCGACGAGTGTCTCGTCGGCGTCGAAGACGACAGCGCTGCGCGGCCCGCTCACCGGTCGCCTGCCAGCACCGGCTCGGCGGACGTGGCCGCCGAAGGTGTGCCGCGCAGTTCGTCCGCCCGGACCAGGGCGACGCCGCCGAGGATGAGCACCCCGCCGGCCAGCTGGATCAGGCTGGGCAGTTCGTCGAGCACCAGCCACGCGATCAGCACCGCGAACATCACCTCGGTCAGCCCCACGAAGGAGGACAGCCGGGCCCCGAGCAGCCGGGTGCCGGCGACCCCGGCCAGGTACGCGACCACGGCGGCGATCAGCGACAGCCCGGCGATCGGCACCAGCCAGCTCACCTGGTGCCCGGCGAAGGTGACGTCGGCGGTGCCGGCGGCGAGCGGCAGCGCGCCGATGCCGCCGAGCAGGAGCAGCGCCACCGCGCCGACAGCCATGCCGCCGCTGGCCATCACCACCGACGGCAGTTCGGCGTCGATCCGGCCGGCGATGACGAAGTATCCGGCCAGCCCGACGCCCGCGCCGAGACCCCACAGCACGCCCACCGGATCCAGGCGGCCGGCGCCGGTGAGGTCGAGGACGAGCGCCAGCCCGCACAGGGCGGTGACCGAGCCGGCCACCGTCAGCGCTCGCGGACGCTGCCCGTGGACCAGCCACATCCATCCGACCACCAGCACGATGCCGAGGTATTCCAGCAGCAGCGCCACACCGACCGGGAGGTAGCGGACCGCGTTGAAGAAGCACGCCTGCGCGGTGGCGACGCCGAGCAGCCCGAACAGCAGCACCGTGACGCCGTTGCGCCGCAGCACCGACCACTTGCCGCGCAGGGCCAGCAGGGCGGGCACGGCGAGCACCAGCGCGGCGATGCCGACCCGGGCGACCACCACCGCGACCGCCGACCACTCGCCGGTGATCAGCGGGCGGGCGAAGGTGCCCGAGGTCGCGAACGTGATCGCGGAGAGCAGTGCCAGACCGAGCCCGACGCCGGATCGTTCACGCATCGACAGCTCCAGGTCATGAGTGAAGGACGGTTATGCTGATGACGCTAGGCGGAGCCCCTGACAGGAGTCAAGTTGCTTTTCGCTCATGACACCGAATGCGCGCTGGTCGGTGCCGCCGCACTGGTGAACACCGCCGACGGCGACCGGGAAGGGCTGCCCGACGTGGCCGCCCTGGACGCCTTCTTCACCACCCACGGGTGGAGCGGCCGGCACGAGCACACCGAGACCGAACTACGCCAGGTCCGCGCGCTGCGGCCCCGGCTGCGCCGCATCTGGTACGCCGACACCGACGAGGTGGTGGCGATCGTCAACCGGCTGCTGCGCGAGTCGCACGCGCTGCCGCAACTCGTCCGGCACGACGACGAGCCGTATCACCTGCACGCGGTGCCGCGGGACGCGCCGCTGGCGACCCGGATGGCGGTCGAGGCCGCGATGGCGATGGCCGACCTGGTACGCATGGGCGAGCTGAGCCGGCTGCGGCACTGCGACCACCCCGACTGCGACAACGTGCTTGTCGACCTGTCCCGGAACCGCTCCCGCCGGTTCTGCGACGCCGGCTGCGGCAACCGGGCCGCGGTGAGCGCCTACCGGGCCCGCAGGGCGGCGTCCCAGTCCTGACGGGTCGCGGGCCAGTCCTCCCGGGACAGCTCGTACTCCACCTCGCCGTGCTCCGTACCCGGGATCGGGTCGTCGAACGCGAGGTGGAACGTGCGGACGTAGCGCAACCCGGCGCGGGCCATGACCGCCCGGGAGCGGTCGTTCACCGCCATCGTCTGCGCCCACACGCGGCGGACGCCGACCGTGTCGAACGCGTGCCGCACCAGCGCCCGCGCGCCCTCGGTGGCCAGCCCGTGCCCCCACGCCGCGCGGCGCAGCCGGTAGCCCAGCTCCGCCTCGGCGCCGTCGTCGGACGGGTCGAGCGAGTGCCAGCCGAGGAACTCGCCGGTGAACCGGTCGAGCGTCGCCCAGCGGCCGAGCCCGGGGTGCCGGGTGTACTGCGCGAGCACCCGGGGCAGCACGTCGTCCCGGAATGTCGTGGCCGGGGTCGGCACGCCGCCGGTCAGGAAGCGCATGACCTCCGGGTCGGCGTCCAGCGCCACCAACCGGTCCACGTCGTCCATCGTGAACCGGCGCAGCGTCAGCCGCGCGGTCTCCAGCAGCACCCCGCCGTCGTCACGCACCGTCGGATCATGCCGCGCCCACGGTGACGGGTCGAGGCAATTACCGGCGCCGGCCTCAGGGGTGGGTCATCCGGAGCAGATCCAGCGCCTCGTCCAGCTGGGTCTCGGTGAGCTTGCCCGAGTCGACGTGACCCCGGGAGATCACCACCTCGCGGATGGACACCTGCTTGGCCAGCGCCTCCTTCGCGATCGAGGCGGCCTCGTCGTACCCGAGGTGGCGGTTGAGCGGGGTGACGATCGACGGCGAGCCCTCCGCGTACGCCAGGCAGACCTCGGCGTCCGCGACCAGGCCGGCCACCAGCCGCTCGGCGAACAGCCGGCTGGACGCGGCGATCAGCTTGATCGACTCCAGCAGATTGCGGCCCATCACCGGGAGCATCACGTTCAGCTCGAAGTCGCCCTGCGACCCGGCGAACGCCACCGCCGCGTCGTTGCCGACCACCTGGGCGCAGACCTGCCGCATCGCCTCGGCCACCACCGGGTTCACCTTGCCGGGCATGATCGACGAGCCGGGCTGGAGGTCGGGGATGCGCAGCTCACGCAGACCGGCGCGCGGGCCGGAACCCATCCAGCGCACGTCGTTGGCGATCTTGTAGAGACCGACCGCGACGGTACGGAGCTGGCCCGAGGTCTCCACCAGCGCGTCCCGGGCGCCCTGCGCCTCGAAGTGGTTGCGCGCCTCGGTCAACGGCAGCCCGGTGGACTCCCGCAGCTTGCCGATCACCCGCTCGGCGAACCCCAGCGGCGTGTTGATGCCGGTGCCCACGGCGGTGCCGCCCAGCGGCAGCTCGGCCAGCCGGGGCAACGCCGACTCCAGCCGCTCGACGCCGTAGCGGACCTGCGCCGCGTAGCCGCCGAACTCCTGCCCGAGCGTGACCGGCGTGGCGTCCATCAGGTGGGTACGCCCGGCCTTGACCACCGTCTCGAACTCGGCCGCCTTCTCCTCCAGCGCGCCCGCGAGCTGCTTCAACGACGGGATCAGGTCCTCCACCACGAACTGCGTGGCGGCCAGGTGGATCGAGGTGGGGAACACGTCGTTGCTGGACTGCGACGCGTTGACGTGGTCGTTCGGGTGCACGTCGCGGCCCAGCTCGCGGCTCGCGAGGGTGGCGATCACCTCGTTGGTGTTCATGTTGGACGACGTACCGGAGCCGGTCTGGAACACGTCCACCGGGAACTGGTCGTCGTAGCCGCCCTCGGCGACGTGCGCGGCGGCGGTGGCGATCGCCTGCGCCACGTCCGCGTCGATCACCCCCAGCTCACCGTTCACCAGTGCCGCCGCCCCCTTGATCTGCGCCAGGGCCTTGATCTGGGCCGGTTCCAGCCCGCGCCCCGAGATCGGGAAGTTCTGCACCGCGCGCTGGGTCTGCGCCCGCCACAGTGCCTCGGCGGGCACCTCCACCTCGCCCATCGAGTCGCGTTCGATCCGGTAGCCGGTCGCCTCTGGAGTCGTCACGCCTACCATCCTGCCGCGCCGCCGGTCGGAGTGCAGGGAAAGTGGCGGCCCCCTCAGCCCAGCTCGACCAGCAGCTTCTCGGTGTCCCGCTGGTCCGGCGTCTCGACCTGACGGAACAGCGCCAGCGCACGCCCGGCGTACCGGCGGGCCTGGTCGGGGTCGTCGTGGCGCAGGCATCGCGCGAGGCCGTCCAGGGCGCGGGCCTGCTCGTAGCGCAGGCCCAGCCGCTCGGCGTCGGCTAGCACCCGGCGGTGCAGGTCCAGCGCGCTGGCTACGTCACCCTGGTCGAAGATCGTCCGGGCCAGCAGGTTCCGGGAGGCGCACTGCCCGACCAGATCCCCGGCGTCGATCATGGCCACGAGGGCGTCCCGGTGCAGCGAGGCGGCCAGCTCCGGCCGGCCCTCCTCGCGCTCCATCATGCCCAGCTCGTTGAGCAGTTCGCCCTCGCCGTACCGGTTGCCCACCCGGCGCTTGAGCCTCAGGCCGACAAGCAGGAGCCGGCGCGCGGGCCCGTGCTCGCCGCGCCGGTGCCGCGCCATGCTGAGGTGCCCGATCGAGTTGCCGAGCTGCCGCAGGTCGCCGGCCTGCCGTGCGACAGCCATCTGGTTGCGGCACATCCGCACAGCCTCGTCGTACCGGCCGTGCGAGATCAGGGTGAACGAGAGGTTGTTCAGCAGGTTGGACAACCACGACGACTCGCCCGACCGGCGGGCGATCGCCGCGGACTCGGTCAGGAGTTCGATACCCCGCTGGTGCTGCCCGTCGACCGCGTACGCGGTGCCGAGGTTGCCCAGCACCTTGCGCAGCTCGCCCGGCCGGTCGAGCCTGCGGTAGATGCCGACCACCGCCTCCAGCCGCCGGATGGCCTCGGCGAACCGCGCCCGGCGGTAGTCCGCCGAGGCGAGATAGTTGAGCATCGTCGCCACGGCCTCCTCGTCGCCCAGGCGCTCGGCGGCCCGCAGACCGATCTGATGCGTCTCGATCAGGTCGTCCAGGCGACCGCCGTAGAAGTTGCTGACCCAGGCGACCCGGGCGAACTGCCAGCTCTGCCGGAGAAAACCCTCGTTCTCCGCCAGCCGGACGAGCGCCGTCAGGGTCGAGCGGTTCTCCTCCAACCATGCTCGGCCGAGGCCGACAGTGGCTGCCACCAGGTCGGGCCGCGCCGGCTCCGGCAGGTCGAACAGGGACGGCTCGGCGCCCGTCTCCAGCGACC
The DNA here is from genome assembly GCF_017872985.1 of Micromonospora sp. HB375. Lineage (NCBI taxonomy): Bacteria > Bacillati > Actinomycetota > Actinomycetes > Micromonosporales > Micromonosporaceae > Micromonospora > Micromonospora sp. HB375. Next base: position 6,543,765 of record NZ_JAGGJO010000001.1, read on the forward strand.
GCCCGATGGACGCGGTGACCTGAAGATGGAAGTCGATGAGACGGCCCACCGCCGCCCGCCGCTCGTCGGCGGTCTCGCGTCCGGCGCCGAGCGTGCGCGCGTACTCGCGGATCAGGTCGTGCAGCTGGTAGCGGCCCGGTTCCACCTCCTCGACGAGGTGCGCGTCGACAAGTTCGTCGAGCGCGTCCTGCGCCTGCGGCAGCAGCAGGTCGGCGAGCGCGGCCGGCACCCGGTTGTCGACACACTGACCCGGGTGCAGGCCCAGCAGGCGGAAGACCCGCTGCGCGAGCGGCGACACCTGCTCGTACGACAACGCGAAGGCGCCGGCCACCGACCGCTCTCCCGCGACCAGCTCGGCCAGCGGGTCGGACGCGCCGGCCAGCCGCTCCGCCAGGTCGGCCACCCGCCACCGCGGCCGGTGCGCGAGCCGGGCCCCGGCCAGCCGCAGGGCCAGCGGAAGGTGTCCGCAGCGGCGGGCCACCTCCATCGCCGCCTCGGGCTCGGCGGCCACCCTCTCCGCGCCGGCCACGCGGGCCAGCAGCTCGACCGCCTCGTCGGCGTCGAGTACCGGCAGCGAGGACGGGCGGCCCGAGTCCAGGCCGATCAGGCGACGACGGCTGGTGATCAGTATCAGGCAGTCCGGACCGTTGGGCAGCAGCGGTGCGACCTGGCCGGCGTCGGCCGCGTTGTCGAGCACCACCACGGCCCGACGCCCGGCCAGCTCGGAACGCCACATCGCCAGCCGGTCCGTCGGGTCGGCCGGCACCCGTTCAGCCGGCACGCCGAGCTGCCGGAGCAGGGTGGCGGCGGTCACTGTCGTACTGAGCGGGCTGCGGTCGCTGTGCCCGTGCAGGTCGATGAAGAGCTGCGCGTCGGGGAACCGGCCGGCCACAGCGGTCGCCACCTGCACGGCGAGCGTGGTCTTGCCGCTGCCCGCCATGCCGTCGACGAGCTGGACCCGGCTACCCTCCTCGACCTCCCGCACCAGCCGGGCCACTGTCTGCTGCCGCCCGGTGAAGTCGCTGATCGCGCGCGGCAGCGCCCGCACCGGCGCGGCAACCCGGCTCTCCGGGCCGCTCAGCGCCAGGTCGCCGGCGAGTATCCGCTGGTGCAGCTCCTGCAACGCGGCGCCCGGCTCGATGCCCAGCTCCTCGGCGTAGATCCGCCGCCCTTCCCGGTAGACAGCCAGCGCGTCCGCGTGGCGGCCGACCGCCGACAGGGCCAGCATCAACTGCCCCCGCAACCGTTCCCGCAGCGGCTCGCGCTCGACCGCCTCGGTGAGCTCGTCGACCAGCTCGGGCGCCCGGCGCAGCCGCAACTCGATGTCGACGCAGTCCTCCAGCGCGGCGAGCCGCTGTTCGTCGAGCGCCTGCGCCCGCCGCCGCACGCTACGGGCGGGGATGCCGGCCAGCACCGGCCCACGCCACAACGCCAGCGCGTCCCGGTAGTTCTGACGCGCCTCGATCAGCCGGCCCGCTTCGGCGTTCCGGCGGGCCGCCTCCACACCGTTGGCGAACACCTCTGCGTCGAGGTCGCCCGGCTCGATCCGGATGCCGTATCCGGCCGGGTCGGTGACGATGGTCACGGTGGGCAGGCCGAGCGCCGCGAACCGCTGCCGCAGTCGAGACACGCAGATCTGGAGCTGGGTCCGCGCGGTCGCCGGGGGGCGGTCCTCCCACACGGCGTCGATCAGGTCCTCGGTCGGCACCACCAGGCCCGGACGCAGCAGAAACATGGCGAGGACGATTCGATCTCGACCCGCGGTGACGGTGGCTTCACCGCCGCCGACCCGCAGGGGCCCCAAGATTCCGAACCGCACCGCGCTCCCCCGACCGCCGTATCAACCCTGCAGCAGCGTAGCCCGGCGGTCACCGAGCGCCGCGCCGAGGCGATAGCGATCCGATAGCGGCGGCGCACAGACTCGGTGCGGGTTGCCGATGACGGCATCCGACGGGGGCGGTGCGCCTGTCCGGTGGTCCGACCGGGCAGGCGCACCGATGTCTGTGCGTCTGAACTCAGCGGCGGCCGACGGTGAGCACCGGCTTGGTGACCTCGGCGAAGAAGTCGTTGCCCTTGTCGTCGACGACGATGAAGGCGGGGAAGTCCTCCACCTCGATCTTCCAGACCGCCTCCATGCCCAGCTCGGCGTATTCGAGCACTTCGACGTGCTTGATGCAGTCCTGGGCGAGGCGGGCGGCCGGGCCACCGATCGAGCCGAGGTAGAACCCGCCGTGGGCCTGGCAGGAGCGGGTGACCTGGGCGGACCGGTTGCCCTTGGCGAGCATCACCATCGAGCCGCCGGCCGCCTGGAACTTCTCCACGTACGCGTCCATCCGGCCGGCCGTGGTGGGGCCGAACGAGCCGGAGGCGTAGCCCTCGGGGGTCTTGGCCGGGCCGGCGTAGTAGACCGCGTGGTCGCGCAGGTACTGCGGCATCGGCTCGCCCGCGTCCAGCCGCTCGGCGATCTTCGCGTGTGCGATGTCCCGCGCGACGACCAGCGGCCCGGTCAGCGACAGCCGGGTCTTCACCGGGTACTTCGACAGCTCGGCCCGGATCTCGTCCATCGGCCGGTTCAGGTCGACGCGGACGACCTCCTCGGTCTCCAGCGTCTCGTCGGTCACGTCGGGCAGGTAGCGCGCCGGGTCGGTCTCCAGGCGCTCCAGCCAGACGCCGGACGGGGTGATCTTCGCCACCGCCTGCCGGTCCGCGGAGCAGGACACCGCGATCGCCACCGGGCAGGAGGCGCCGTGCCGGGGCAGCCGGACCACCCGTACGTCGTGGCAGAAGTAGCGGCCACCGAACTGCGCGCCGATGCCGAAGTTACGGGTCAGCTCCAGTACCTCGGCCTCCAGCTCCAGGTCGCGGAAGCCGTGCGCGCTCATCGAGCCCTCGGTGGGCAGCGCGTCGAGGTACTTCGCGGAGGCGTACTTGGCGGTCTTCAGCGCGTACTCGGCCGAGGTGCCGCCGATGACGATGGCCAGGTGGTACGGCGGGCAGGCCGCGGTGCCGATGAGCCGGAGCTTCTCCTCCAGGAACTGCATCATCCGCGTCGGGTTCAGCAGGGCCTTGGTCTCCTGGTAGAGGTAGGACTTGTTGGCCGAGCCGCCGCCCTTGGCCATGAAGAGGAACTTGTACGCGTCGGCGTGGCCGTCCGGGTCCTCGGCGTACAGCTCCACCTGGGCGGGCAGGTTGCTGCCGGTGTTCCGCTCGTCCCACATGGTCAGCGGGGCGAGCTGCGAGTAGCGCAGGTTCAGCCGGGTGTACGCCTGGTAGACGCCGCGCGAGATCGCTTCCGCGTCGGTGCCGTCGGTGAGCACGTGCCGCCCGCGCTTGCCCATCACGATCGCGGTGCCGGTGTCCTGACACATCGGCAGCACACCGCCGGCCGCGATGTTGGCGTTGCGCAGCAGGTCGAGCGCGACGAACCGGTCGTTCGGCGAGGCCGCCGGGTCGTCGATGATCGAGCGGAGCTGGGCCAGGTGGGCCGGGCGCAGGAAGTGGGCGATGTCGTGCATCGCCTCGGCCGTCAGCGCGGTGAGCGCGCCCGGATCGACGGTCAGGAACCGGCGGCCACCCGGGCCGTTGACGACGTCCACGCCCTCATCGGTGACCAGGCGGTATTCCGTCAGGTCGGGGCCGGTCGGCAGCAGGGGTGCGTACGAGAAGGCGGCGGCACTGCTCATGACCGAAAAGCCTAGGGCAGAGCCGTCGATCGGTGACACCCGCAGGTGGGGTCGTGACCCGACCTCTCACCCGCTGTCACTTGCCGTCGACGCAGAGTTCCCGCTTCGGGCCGCAACTGCCCTGGTCGCCGGGCGGCTGCGAGCTGCCCCCGGGGTTCGGCGCCACCGGCGCGTCGCCCTGGCCCGGCCCGGGCGCGCCGGTCGTGCCGGCGCCCCAGCGGACGTACCCGATCTCCCGGCCCTCCCCGATGATCATGCCGTTGGGGCCGACCGCCAGCGCGTTCGCCGCGGTCCGCAGCTCGACCAGGACGCGGCCCTCGCGCGGCTCGACCGCGATCAGCCGAGACGGCTTCTCCTCGCTGATCAGCGCCGCGTACGGGGTGAGCGCGGCGCCGCTCTTACCGCCCGCCGGCCGGGTCCACCGGGTCCGGTCCGCCGACAGCTCCCGCCCCAGCAGCGACTCCTTGTCGGCGCTGCGCACCACGGCGTAGCGGTCGTCCACGGCGAGCAGCTTCTCACCGTCCGCGCCCACCTGGAGCAGACGGCCGTCGTACCCGTCGAGCACCGCCTCGCGCCCGTCCGGGGCGACACCGATCAGGACGTTGCGCGCGCCCTGCGGGTCCTCCCGCTGTACGCAGCCGGCGTAGTCGGCCGTACGCAGGTTGATCCCGGTCCGCCGCCACACCTGCTGACCCGTCGCCGGGTCGACTGCCGTGACGGTGTAGTAGCAGCTCCCGTCGCGGGAGGTGGCCGCGATCCGGAGCAGCCGGCCGCCGACCACCGCCAGCCGCTCCTCCCGGCCCGGCTCGACGTTCTGCAGCACCCGGCCGGTCGCGGTGTCCACCACGTGCACCCGGCCGTCGACCGGGAAGCCGAGCAGCGGCGGTACCGCCTCCGGCCCGGCCACCCCGCCGTCAATCCGGGTGGCGCCCAGCCGCCGCGTACCGAGCAGCTCCGGGTTGTCGGCGAGCACGCCGCTGTGCACGCCGGGCAGGAACGCGCTCCACAGCGGAGCGGTGCCGCGCGGCTCCCAGGCCCGCAACGTGCAGTCCGTGGCCCGCACGCAGTAGGCGTCCAGCAGCAGGTTCCGGTACGTCCAGACGGCGATCGCCCGATCGTCGCGACGCCGGGTCACGCCGCTGACCGGGTCGAGCACCTCGTACCCCTTGTCCAGCAGCTTGCCCACGGCGACGACCGGGTCCCGGTCGCCGCCCGCGACCGCCGACCAGTCGGCCTTGCGCTCCCAGAGCTGGCGGCCGTCGGCGAGGCTGCGCGCCTCGACGCGGGTGCGCTGCTCGACGATCACCGTGTCACCGGCGATGGTGACGCTGCGCGGGGTGCCGCCGACGCGCTGCTGCCAGACCACGTCCGGCTCGGAGATCGGCTTGCTGCGGTCGACCCAGTCCCACAGCGCCGGGAACGGGTTCCAGACGCCTGTCGCGGCGAGTACGACCACGGTGACGAGCCCGAGCAGCAACCAGCCGCGTACCCCTAGGCCCTTCACACCGCACACGGTAGCGACGATCACCGGTCCCCCGGGTCGCGCGCGGGGCGTGTCGCAGCGCTTCTTGCCCGGGCAGGTGTTAATAAGGGGCCCTTCCACCTCCGCAGGCGTTAACAGGGGGCCCTTCCTTACCCCCGGGCGGCGGAGCGGACCAGCGGCAGCGTGCGGTACGGGATCTGCTCGGCCAGCGCGATGATGGTGGACGCGCGCCGGATCCCCTCGGAGGCGACGATCTGGTCGATGACCCGCTGGAGGTCGGTGTTCGACCGGGCGACGATGCGGCAGAGCAGGTCGCTGGAGCCGGTGATGGTGTGCGCCTCCAGCACCTCGGGAATCGCGGCCAGGTGCGCGGTGACCTGGTCGTGGCCGTGCCGCTGGCTGATCTCCAGCGTGACGAAGCTGGTCACCCCGAAGCCGATCGCGGCGGGCGTGATGTCCGGCCCGAACCCGGTCACCACGCCGCGGCCGACCAGCTTGTCCAGCCGGGCCTGAACCGTGCCGCGGGCCACGCCGAGCCGCCGGGAGCACTCCAGCACCCCGATCCGCGGTTCCTCCGCCAGCAGTTCGATCAAGCGCGCGTCCAGCTCGTCCAGCTGTACATCCTGACCAGTGTTCATGGTGTCCGACGGTACCGAATGCACAACCTGACCAGGAATAACGCCAACTGTTGCCCAACTCACCGTGGGCCGTAGATCCTCCCCGGAAGAGCACATCCACGGCGGCCCACGAGGCCGGCCGGTACGCGAGGGAGGCCACCATGACCCAGGCGATCGACCGACCCCAGTCGACCGAGGAGGTCGACGTCGACGCTCTCGTCGGCGCCGTCGACCACGACATCAGCCGCGACCCGTTCCCGGTCAAGGGCATGGACCACGTCCACTTCCTGGTCGGCAACGCCAAGCAGGCCGCGCACTACTACTCGACCGCGTTCGGCATGACCTGCGTGGCGTACCGGGGGCCGGAGCAGGGCTACCGCGACCACGCGCAGTACGTCCTGACCAGCGGTTCGGCCCGCTTCGTGCTGACCGGCGCGGTCCGCCCGGACGCCGACGGCGCCGAGCACGTGGCGAAGCACAGCGACGGCGTCTCCGACATCGCACTGGAGGTGCCGGACGTGGACGCCGCGTACGCGCACGCCGTCGCGCAGGGCGCCACCGGCCTGGTCGAGCCGCACGACGTCAGCGACGAGCACGGCACCGTGCGGATGGCGTCCATCGCCGCGTACGGCGACACCCGGCACAGCCTGATCGACAGGTCCCGCTACACCGGCCCGTTCCTGCCCGGATTCGTCGCCCGCGGCCCGATCGTGGACCGGCAGCCGATGATCGACGCCGGCCTCCAGCCGAAGCGCTTCTTCCAGGCCGTCGACCACGTGGTCGGCAACGTGGAGCTGGGCCGGATGGACGAGTGGGTCGAGTTCTACAAGCGCGTCATGGGCTTCTCGAACATGGCCGAGTTCATCGGCGACGACATCGCCACCGACTACTCGGCGCTGATGAGCAAGGTCGTCGCCAACGGCACCCGCAAGGTGAAGTTCCCGCTCAACGAGCCGGCCGTGGCCCGCAAGAAGTCGCAGATCGACGAGTACCTGGAGTTCTACCAGGGCCCCGGCGCCCAGCACATCGCGGTGGCCACCAACGACATCCTGGCCAGCGTGGACGCCATGCGCGCGGCGGGCGTCGAGTTCCTGGACACCCCGGACTCCTACTACGAGGACCCGGAGCTGCGCGCCCGCATCGGCAACGTCCGGGTGCCGATCGAGGAGCTGCAGTCCCGCAAGATCCTGGTCGACCGGGACGAGGACGGCTACCTGCTCCAGATCTTCACCAAGCCGGTGCAGGACCGTCCCACCGTCTTCTTCGAGCTGATCGAGCGGCACGGCTCCCTCGGCTTCGGCAAGGGCAACTTCAAGGCCCTGTTCGAGGCGATCGAGCGGGAGCAGGAGAAGCGCGGCAACCTGTAACACTGTCGGCGTGACCCAGCCTCCCCCGAACCCGACGCCGCCGCCTGCCGGGCCTGCACCCGCGGGCGGCGGCTTCGCGCCGCCCACCGGGCCCGCGGTGCCCGCGCAGCACGTTCCTCCGGGGTACGCCGGCCCGCCCGGCTACCCGCCGCCCGGTTACCCCCCACCGGGGTACGCCCCGAGGCCCGTCCCGCCCCCGGTGGCGCCGAACGGGCAGCCGCTGGCGAGCTTCGGTGACCGGCTGCTCGCCTACCTGATCGACACCGCCGTCGCGATGGCGGTGACGATGGTGCTGTTCCTGCCGGTCTTCGCCCTCGTCTTCGTCCGGATGATCGACGAGATCGAGCAGGCGGGCCCGAACGGTCCCGAGCCGGCCGAACTCTGGACCGGCGTGTTCCTGCCGCTGCTCGCCGCCGAGCTCGGGGTCCTGCTGCTCATGCTCGTCTTCTACTGGGTCTACCACGTCGAGTACGCCCGCCGGACCGGCCAGACGCTGGGCAAGAAGGTGATGAAGCTGCGGATCGTGCCGGTGCAGCCGGACGCCGCGCTGAGCCGGGGCATGCTCGGCAAGCGCTGGGCCGTCGAGTTCGCCGGCGGGATGTTCGTGCCGTTCCTCAACTACCTCGACGGTTTCTGGCAACTGTGGGACAAGCCCTGGCAGCAGTGCCTCCACGACAAGTTCGCCGGAACGGTCGTCGTTAAGGTTGGCCCGTGAGCGCGAGGAGTGAGCCGGGCCTGCGAGCCCCGCAGTCGCGAACTGAGGGGAGCACTGTGAGCGCGAGGAGTGAGCCGGGCCTGCGAGCCCCGCAGTCGGGAACAAGGACGGCGCTGTGAGCTTGGAACCTGGATGGTACGTCGACCCCGCCGACCCGGAGACCCGCCGCTGGTGGGACGGCGAGGGCTGGATCGGCGCGCCGATCCCGGTCGACGTCACCCCGCCCGACGGTCCACCGCCCCCCGAACCCGAGCCGGCCGCCGCCGCGACACCCGGTGCCGGGACGGGTAGCGGGTCCGAGGTCGCCCCGTCGTCCGGCGCGCCCGCCCAGCCGGGCGGACCGTGGCCGGGCCAGCCGGGCCAGCCGGGTCAGGCCGGCCCCTGGCCCGGACAGCCCGGACAGCCCGGTCCCTGGCCCGGACAGCCGGGGCAGCCGGGACAGCCCGGACAGCCGGGGCCGGGCGGCCCGTGGCCGCGGCAGCCCGGTCAGGCCGGGCCGGCGCCGCAGGGACCGCCGCCGGGCTGGCCGTACCCGCACTGGCCGGGCGCACAGCCGATTCCGCGCCCGCACGGGCTGCCGCTCGCCTCGTACGGCGCGCGGCTGGTCGCCCGCCTGATCGACTTCGGCGTGGTGTTCCTGCTCAACGCGGTGGTGAACGGCTGGTTCGTCTGGCGCTACTTCGAGGCCGTCGCGCCGTACCTGCGTGAGTCGGTGCGCCGCGCGATGAACGGTGACACCTCCACCGAGGGGCTGCCCCAGATCGACGACCAGGCCGGTGGCCTCCAGATCGCCATCCTGGTGATCGCCACCGCGCTCTGGTACGCCTACGAGGTGCCGTCGATGGCGGCGCGCGGGCAGACGTTCGGCAAGCGGCTGATGGGCGTACGCGCGCTGCCGGTCGAGGCGGACCAGCCGCTCGGCTTCGGCCGGGCCACCCGGCGCTGGAGCACGCTCGGCCTGCCCACGCTGCTCTGGTACTGCTGCGGGCTCGGTCTGCTGCTGCAGCTCATCGACGCGGTCTCGCCCCTGTTCGACCAGCCGCTGCGCCAGGCCCTGCACGACAAGCGGGCGCAGACGGTGGTGGTCCAGCTTCCCCGTAAGCGGCCCGACCCCCGTACCACCCCGCGCGACCGCGCCGACACCCCGGGAGACACCCCATGACCGAGACCGGACGCCACCAGCCTCCGCTGCGGCTCACCCGCGCCGACCTGGACGCGTTGCCCAACTACGTGCCCGGCCGCAGCCCGGCCGACCTGGCCCGGGAGCTGGGTTTGCCCGAGGCGATCAAGCTGGCCAGCAACGAGGTGCCCTACGGCCCGCTGCCCGGCGTGGTGGAGGCGGTCGCCGAGGCGGTGGCGGGTTCGCACCGCTATCCGGACATGGGCGTGGTGGCGCTGCGTCAGGCGCTCGCCGAGCGGTACGGCGTGGACGCCGACCGGATCGCCACCGGCTGCGGCTCGGTGGCGCTGGCCGAGCACCTGGTCCGCGCCACCTGCCTGCCCGGTGACGAGCTGCTCTACTCGTGGCGCTCCTTCGAGGCGTACCCGATCATCGCGGCGACCAGCGGCGCGACGAGCGTGCGGGTGCCGAACGACGCCGGCCACGGTCACGACCTCACCGCGATGGCGGCGGCGGTGACCGACCGGACCCGGATGATCCTGGTCTGCAACCCGAACAACCCGACCGGTACGGCGGTGCGCCGGGCGGAGCTGGACCGCTTCCTCGACGCGGTGCCGGACGACGTGCTCGTGGTGATCGACGAGGCGTACCGGGAGTTCGTCACCGACCCGGAGGTGCCGGACGGCCTGACCTACCTGGACCGGCCGAACGTGGCGGTGCTGCGCACGCTGTCCAAGGCGTGGGGCCTGGCCGGCCTGCGGATCGGCTGGCTGGTCGCGGCGCCGGAGGTGGCCGCCGCCGTGCGCAAGGTGGTCACGCCGTTCTCCACCAGCATGGCCGCCCAGGCCGGCGCGCTGGCCGCGCTGGCGCAGGCCGACGAGGTGGAGCGGCGCTGCGCGCTGGTAGTGGCCGAGCGGGACCGGGTCACCGAGGCGCTGCGCAAGTTCGTCCCGGACGTGCCGGAGAGCCAGGCCAACTTCGTCTGGCTGCCGCTCGGCGAGCGGGCGGTGGAGTTCGGCCGGGCGTGCGAGGCGCGCGGCGTGATCGTCCGCCCGTTCCCGGGCGACGGCGTCCGGGTCACCATCGGCACCCCCGCCGAGAACGACGCGTTCCTGGCGGTGGCCGAGTCCGCCCTGGCCTGACCGGGGCGCGCCCGGGGCCGGTCCGTCAACCCCCTACGGACCGGCCCTGGGCGTCTCCTCCGACAACAATAGTGGCTTTTGTCCGTTTTGCAGGCCGAACCGCCGGTCAGGTGGCGGCAAGCAGCACCGGCTCGGCCATCAGGAAGTAGCCCTGGTCGTCGTCCTCCGGCGTGGCGCTCTCCCGCAGCCGTTCCACGGCGACGTAGCCGTCCACCGCGTACGCCCGGCCCGGCCGCCAGCCGATCCCGTCCCGCCCGACGTCGAGCACGAAACTGGACCGGGTCGCGCCGGTGAGTGGGTCGACGGTGACCAGTTCCCGCCGGTCGGTCAGCAGGTGCACCCGCCCCGGCTCGGTCGCGAGCACCCGGGCCGGATGGATGTCCGCCCGGCGCCACAACTCCTCGCCGGTACGCGCCGAGCGCCCGACCACCACCGGGCCGGACGTGTCCACCGCCCGCTCGCCGTCCAGCACCGTGTCCGGGTGGTCCAGGCCCGGCGCGGCGGCCGGCTCGCCCGGGTCGGTCACCAGCCAGCCCCGGCTGCCCGCGCCGTCCGGCCCGGCGGTACGCAGCCCGCGGCAACCGGAGTGCCCGTGCGGGCAGCCCACAGGCGTGACGACGAGTTGCTCCGGCGCGTCCGGCGGCCGCCAGCGGGTCCGTACCGCACCGGTCGCCGCGTCCCGCAGCTCGACCACGGCCGGCCCCTCGCAGCTGTCCACCCCGACCACTTCGCCGCTGGCTGTCGTACCCACGTCGGCCCGGCAGTCGCGGGGCAGGTCGGCGCGCCAGAGCCGGCGCCCGTCGGCGAGGTCGTACCCGCCGACCCCGCCGGGACCCGCCGACACCAGCACGGATCGGCCGGCGGCACGAGCGACGTGCAGCCCGGCCGGGTCCCAGACCGTGCCGGCGTAGGTCCGCCTCGGCTCCGGCACCGGCCCCGGCTCCGGGCCGTCGGCCCGCCAGGCGACCCGTCCGGTACGCGCGTCCAGTGCCACCAGCTTCCCGTCGGACCAGCGGCTGACCACAGTGGTGTCCTGGGCGAGCACCGCGGTCAACGTGGCCGGCCAGCGACGGTACGACCAGAACGGGGTGACCCGGTGCCGCCCGGTGACCGGCTGGTCCGCGTACACCTGACGGGCGCCCGCGTAGACGCGCAGCCGGCCGTCGACGACGAGCGGCGCCACCGGCAGCCGCCCGATCACCCCGGCGGTCGGCGCGGGCGCCGCCGGGTACGGCTCCCGGGCGACGGTCTCGACCTCGGCCGGCGCCAGCACCCGGACCACCACGGCGACCGTCGCCGCGACGGCGAGTACCGCCACCAGCGCCACCACGGCCCGCCGCCTCGCGGCCTTCGCCATCCGTCACCTCCGACCCGGCACCCTACCGGCCAGGTCCGGGCCGGGCGCGGCGAGCGGCCAGGTCGGCTCAGGCGGCCTCGGAGGACCGGGCCGGTCCGGCGGCCGACGCCAGGTCGGCCAGGTCGCGCCGGAGCGCGCCCTCCACCGCGCGGGCGGCCAGGCCGCCGAGAATCAGGGCCAGCACCCGGCCGTACGGGCGGGTCGGCGCCGCCTCCTGCTCGACCGTGACCTCGGTGCAGCCGCGGCGTCGCCGCTCGACGGTGCGCAACGTCCAGGTGATGCGGTAGTCCGCGCCGGCGCCGCGCGAGCCGAGCACCAGCCGGCTCGGGGCGACCGCCTCGATCACCGCGAACTCCTCCGGTTCGGCGCCGCCGTCCGGCCGGACGCGGGTCTCCCGCCAGGTCGAGCCGGGCCCGAACCCGCCGCCGCCGAGGACCTCGACCGCGCTCACCGCCGAGAGCCAGTCGGCGCGGGCCGGGAGGTCGGTCAGCAGGCGCCACAGGTCGGCGGCCTGCGCTTCGATGAATGCGGACACCGTGACCGTCGACATGGCACCTCCCGTGTCGTACACGGTACGGGCCGTGACGGGAAACGGGGAGCCTCGCTGTGACATTTCCACCGCCGGTGCCCCGATCGTCGGGGCACCGGGGTGTGGCACTGACGGTCAGCCGCGGAACGAACCGCCCCGCAGCGCGGTGACGAACGCGGCCCAGCCCGGGGGGCTCACCGCGAGCGCCGGGCCGTCCGGGTCCTTGGAGTCGCGTACGCCCACCACGCCGTGCGCGGCGACCACGTTCGTCGCCACCTCGACGCAGAGGCCCTGATCGTTCGAGCGGCTGCTGGTGCGCCAGACGGCGCCGGTCAACTCGGTCATGCTCGTCCTTCCTGTTCGGCTACCCGGGTACGCCCCCCGACCCGGCACCATCGGCGGCTCCGTTCCGGCCGGGAGCCGCCGTCCGGGGCGTACGTGATCCGGAGCGATAAACGCGGAAGGAAACGGCCCCGGTCGCACATCGGGTGCGACCGGGGCCGTTCGGGAAGGCAGAACTCAGCGGGCCGGGAGGATCGTCCCGGTGACCTCGCCCAGCGCGACAGTGGTGCCGTCCGGGCCGGGCGCGGTGGCGGTGATCGTCACCGTGTCGCCGTCCTCCAGGAACGTCCGCTCGCTGCCGTCGGCGAACTTGACCGGCTCGGACCCGCCCCAGGTCAGCTCCAGGAACGACCCGACCTGGCCGCGCTCCGGACCGGAGACGGTGCCGGAGGCATAGAGATCACCGGTACGCAGCGACGCGCCATTGACGGTGAGGTGGGCGAGCTGCTGCGCCGGGGTCCAGTACATGCCGGCGAACGGCGGCTCGGCGACCCGCTCGCCGTTCCACTGCACCGACAGCGTCAGGTCCAACCCGAGGTGCGGCGTGTCGCGCAGGTAGTCCTGCACCGGCGGGTCCTGGTCCGGCGCGGGTACGAACGCGTCGGCGAGCGCCTCCAGCGGCGTCACCCAGGCCGAGACGGACGTGGCGAACGACTTGCCGAGGAACGGCCCGAGCGGCTGGTACTCCCAGGCCTGGATGTCCCGGGCCGACCAGTCGTTGACGAGCACCACACCGAAGACGTGGTCGGCGAAGTCGGCCACCGGCACCCGCTCGCCCAGCCGGCTCGGCACGCCCACCACGAAGCCCACCTCGGCCTCGATGTCCAGCCGTACCGACGCGCCGGTGGTCGGGCCCTGCGCGCTGGCGCGCTGCCCGGTCGGGCGGATCACCGGGGTGCCGGAGACGATCACGGTGCCGGCCCGGCCGTGGTAACCGATCGGCACGTGCTTCCAGTTCGGCAGCAGCGGCGGCTGGCCGGGCCGGAAGATCTGCCCGACGTTCGAGGCGTGGTGCTCGGAGGAGTAGAAGTCGACGTAGTCGGCCACCTCGAACGGCAGCGCCATCTCGACCTCGCGCAGCGGCACCAGCAGCGGCTCGACCGCCGCCCGGTGCTCCGGTTCGGTGAGCAGCTCGACGACCCGCTGCCGGACCGCCGTCCACTGCGGGCGGCCGAGCGCCATGAAGGCGTTGAGCGTCGGCCGGCCCAGCGCCCCGCCGGCCAGCACCAGACCGGCGGCCTCCGCGCCGGCCAGGTCCAGCGCGAAGTCACCGATGCGGACGCCGATACGCGGCTCGCCCTCGCCGTGCCGGAACACGCCGTACGGCAGGTTCGTCACCCCGTACGGCGACCCCGCCGCCCCTGGTACCCAGGTCATACCGTGCCGGCCGGGCACGCCCTCACGGCCCTCGCTCCGCTCGGTGCGTTCGGTCATGCCGTGCAGACTGGGCACACCCTCACGGCCCTCGCTCCGCTCGGTGCGTTCGGTCATGCCTCGAAGCCTCCGTTCACCAGCCCCAGCCGGATCAGATCGGTAAGTGGTTCGGAGATGCTGCACGAGCCGTACCCGACCCAGAGCGGGCGCTCGGCGTCGCGGTGCGCCCGCGCCGGCTCGACCACACGGACCGGGTCGGTGGCGGCGAGCAGCTCGGCCACGCCGTCCACCTCGGCGCCCCCGACGGCGGCGAGCGTGGCGCCCAGCACGTTGACGAAACCGTGGTGGTTGAAGCCGGTCTCCGGGTCGCGGTGCCGGATCGCGTGGTGCAGCCCGGCGGTGAGCTTGAACGGCAGCTTACGGTCCCGGCAGGCGCAGATCACCGCGGCCAGCTCGACCGGGGTGGGGAACAGCTCGGCGGCGAGCCCGCCGGTACGGAACTTGGCGGCCACCGGCAGCCCGCCCGCGCGCGCCTCGGCGAGCGTGTCGAGCGCGCCCATCAGCCCGAAGGTCAGCGGGATCTCCGCGTAGACGGCGGTGCCGTCGAGCCGGTCGGCGAGCGCGACCAGTTCGGACAGCCCGGGTTGCGGGTCCTCACCGCGTTTGGCCACCGGCGCCTCGATCTGCCGGGCGGTCACCCCGTCGGGCGCGAGCGCGTCCAGCGCCTGCGGGAGCTGGTCCAGGCCGGTGTCGCCGATCAGCCCGATGACCAGCCCTTCGGCCGGGTCCACCAGCCCGGACAGCGACCCGCGCTGGATCTCCGAGGCGGGCAGCAGCAGCGGGCCGACCATGTCGGCGTACCAGGCGGCGCGGTGGGTGCGGTGCGCGGTCACCGCGTCGGGCAGCGCGGCGTTTCCGGGCGGAAAGACCGCGGCGTCGTCCACCAGGCCGGAGAGGAGGCGGGGCACCTGCGTTGACACGAGACAAGAATGTACGGGACGCTACGAGGAACGGACAACAGCGTCCGATTATCGGACGCCACCGGCCGGAGAACGGGACATATCGGGAGGCGAGATGCCGTACTACCGCAGCGTCGGCGACGTGCCGCGCAAGCGCCACACCCAGTTCCGCCAGCCCGACGGCACGCTCTACGCGGAGGAACTGGTCGGCCAGGAGGGCTTCTCCTCCGACTCGTCACTGCTCTACCACCGCCACGCGCCGACCGCGATCCTCGCCGCCGAGGAGTTCGCCCCGCCCACGGTCACGCGGGTGCCGAACCTGCCGCTCAAGCCGCGCCACCTGCGCACCCACAAGCTCGACGGCACCGGCGCCGACCCGGTGCTCGGCCGGCAGTACCTGCTCGCCAACGACGACGTACGCATCGCGTACGTGCTCGCCGACCGCCCGTCACCGCTGTTCCGCGACGCCACCGGCGACCACTGCCTCTACCTGGAGGCCGGGTCGATGCGGGTGGAGTCGCCGTTCGGCGTGCTCGACGCGGTCGCCGGCGACTACGTCGTCATCCCCACCTCGACCATCCACCGCCTCGTGCCCACCGGCGACGAACCGACCCGGCTGCTCGCCGTCGAGGCGTCCGGCCACATCGGCCCGCCCAAGCGCTACCTCTCCGTACGCGGACAGTTCCTGGAGCACGCGCCCTACTGCGAGCGCGACGTCCGCGGACCGGACACGCCGCTGCTGGTCGACGGCGAAGAGGTCGAGGTGCTGGTCAAGCACCGCCGCGGGTGGACGAGGTACGTCTACGCCAACCACCCGTTCGACGTGGTCGGCTGGGACGGGCACATGTACCCGTGGGCGTTCTCCATCCACGACTTCGAGCCGATCACCGGGCGGATCCACCAGCCGCCGCCCGTGCACCAGACGTTCCAGGGCCCGAACTTCGTGATCTGCTCGTTCGTGCCGCGCAAGGTGGACTACCACCCGGCCGCCATCCCGGTGCCGTACAACCACCACAACGTCGACTCCGACGAGATGCTGTTCTACACCGGCGGCAACTACGAGGCCCGGCGCGGCTCCGGCATCGAGCAGGGCTCGATCTCGCTGCACCCGTCCGGCTTCACCCACGGCCCCCAGCCGGGCGCGGCCGAACGCTCGATCGGCGCGGAGTTCTTCGACGAGCTGGCGGTCATGGTGGACACGTTCCGCCCGCTCGACCTCTGCGACGCGGCCGCCGACTGCGAGGACGACGGCTACGCCTGGACCTGGGCACGCAAGCCCTGACGTACGCGAGAAGGGGCCGCGCCCGGCACGGACGCGGCCCCTTCGCACGCGGTCGTCAGAACGTGGACGCGTCGATGACGAAGCGGTAGCGCACGTCGGAGGCGAGCACCCGCTCGTACGCCTCGTTGATCTTCTCGGCTCCAATGACCTCGATCTCGGCGCCCAGCCCGTGCTCGGCGCAGAAGTCGAGCATCTCCTGGGTCTCCGCGATGCCGCCGATGTTCGACCCGGCGAACGACCGGCGGGCCGGGATCAGCGAGAACGCGTGCACCGACAGCGGATCCTCGGGCGCGCCCACGTTGACGAGCGTCCCGTCCACGGCGAGCAGCCGCAGGTACGCGTCCATGTCGAGGGTCGCGCTGACCGTGTTGATGATCAGGTCGAACGAGTTGGCCAGCTCACGGAACGTGTCCTCGTCGGAGGTGGCGTAGTAGTGGTCGGCGCCGAGCCGCAGCCCGTCCTCCCGCTTCTTCAGCGACTGCGACAGCACAGTCACCTCGGCGCCCATCGCGTGGGCCAGCTTCACGGCCATGTGGCCGAGGCCGCCCATGCCGATCACCGCAACCCGGGTGCCCGGCCCGGCGTTCCAGTGCCGCAGCGGCGAGTACGTGGTGATGCCGGCGCAGAGCAGCGGCGCGGCGGCGTCCAGCTCGATGCCGTCCGGGATGCGCAGCACGAAGTCCTCGGTGACCACGATGGCCTGCGAGTAGCCGCCCTGGGTCGGCTTGCCGTCCCGCCCCACCCCGCCGTACGTGCCGGTGCTGCCCTTCAGGCAGTACTGCTCCAGCCCTTTGCGGCAGTTGTCGCACTCCCGGCAGGAGTCGACCAGGCAGCCGACGCCGACCCGGTCGCCGACGGCGAACTTCGTGACCGCCGAGCCGACCTCACGCACCACGCCCGCGATCTCGTGGCCGACCACGATCGGGTAGCGGGTCGGGCCCCACTCGCTGCGCGCGGTGTGGATGTCGGAGTGACAGATGCCGGAGAACTTGATGTCGATGAGAACGTCGTCCGGGCCGAGATCCCGCCGCTCGATGGTGGTCGGGACGAGCGGTTCGGTCGCGGACGTCGCCGCGTAGGCATTGACGGTGAGCACGGGTCCCCGCATTCCTTGAGCCGGTGTTTCCGGTCCTCCTACCCTCTCACCGGCGAGCGAACGCGGTGAGTCCGGCCACCACCGACGCGGTCACCACCCCGGCCAGCGGCCACGGGCTGCCGACCAGCGCGTACACGAGAAGCAGCAGCACCGCGGCGGCGGCCGCCCAGACCGGCACGGCCAGGCCGCGCGACATCGCCTCCCGCAGGCCGGGCCGCCACGTCGCCGGACGCCGCAGCAGCACCGCCACGCCGGCCACCGACAGCGCCGCGAACAGCCGGGACGCGCCGGACGAGGCCGGGGCCAGGACGCCGGCCAGCAGGCTCGCGAGCAGCGACCAGCCGGCCACCGCCAGCAGGAGCCGCCGGATGCCGTCGTCCACGGTCCGGACCGGGTCGGGCCGGGCCACCGGCAGGTCAGCCAGCGCGGTCAGGTGCTCCAGCGTCTCGGCGTAGCGACGCCGTTCCAGCCGGGCCACACCCACGTCCTGCCCCGCCTCGCCCAGCTCCGGGTCCAGCCGCAACGCCTCCCGGTAGGCCCGCTCGGCCAGGTCGAACAGTTGCAGCCGCACCGCGACCAGGCCCAGCACCAGGTGCGCCTCCGGCTCCTCCGGGGCCAGCTCGACACCCCGCCACGCCGCGTCCAGCGCCGCCTGCCCGTTGCGCGACGCGGAGAGAATGGCGGCGGCGCTGCGCTGCGCGTACGCGTCGCCCGGACCGCGCGCCAGGATCTCGTCGGCGGTGGCCGCTGCGGGCTTCCAGCGTTCGAGGTCGAGCAGCGCGAAGCCACGGGCCACGAGCACCGGCAGGACACCCCCGGCCGCTTCGGCGGCACGCGTCCCGGACGTCTCAGCGGCAGTGGGCGGCTCGACGGCGGACGTTTCGCCGTCGGCTGTCACGGCGTCCGGAACTGGGGTCACGGCCGTCTCGGCGACGGCCAGCGCTTCCGCGGGGCGGCCGGCGGCCAGGTGCATCCGGGCCAGCATGGTCAACGCGGGCAGGTGCCCGGGCTCGTCCGCGAGCAGCGCGGTGAGTTCGCCGATGCCCTCGTCGTAGCGGCCCAGCTCGGCGAGGAGATGGGCGCGTTGCAGGTAGCCGTCGGCGGCGGACTGGTCGGGTGCGGCGTCACTCGGCATCCCGGCGAGCGTATCCGCCCCGGCCCACCAGCTGCCGACAGCTCCCGTCGTCAGGAACTCCGGCAGGCGACGCCCGCCCGGCCGCCGCACGTCCCGAGGCTGCACCACCGGCGCAGCCCGCTCTCGTCCAGGAACAACCACCCGCAGCTCCGGTCCGGGCAGGCCCGCACGGTGAACCGGGCCGGATCGGCGAGCAGTTGCGCGCCGCTGAACGCGGCGGCGTGCACCGGCACCCGAAGGCCGGCGGCGAGGTCCGGCCACCAGCGACCGCGTCCGTCGACCGCGCGCCGGAACGCGAGCGTACGGGCGGCGGCCTCGGCGGCCCGGGCGACCGCTTCGAAGGCCGGGCCGTCGTCCGGGTCGACCAGGCTGGCGTAGAGCGCGGCGCGGAGCGTACGGGCCTCGTCGAGCACCACCTCCGCCGTGCCGGGATCGCGCCGGGCGAGGTGAAGCAGACGGTTCATCGACACCTCGTCCACCAGCCCGACATGGCCGGCCCAGACAGCAAGGGTGCGATAGCCGCGCAGCCACTCGGCGCCGGGCAACGGGGACTCGCGCCCCCAACCGGCGAGGGTGTTGCAGAAGTCCAGGGCCGGGTGGCCGCCCACGCTCCACGGCAGGCTCTCGTCGTTCACCCGGATCTCGTGCATCGGCCGGCCGACCCGGTCCAGGCGGTCGTCGCCCGCGAGCACCCGCCGCTGCACCTCGCGGAGCCGGGGGCCCGGCTCGACACCGAAGTCGGCCACGAGCAGGTCCCGCGTGGCGCGGTAGAGGCGCAGCGCGTCGGCCCGCCGGGCACCCCGGTACAGGGCGGTCATCAGGACCGCCACGAGGTGTTCCCGCGTCGGGTGCTCGGCGGCCAGCGGCAGCAGTTCGGCGATCGCCCGCGTGTGCTGGCCCAACGCGAGCTGCGCCTCGGCCCGTAGCTCCACGGCCACCAGGCGCAGCTCCTCGACAGTGCCGTGCAGCCGGTGCCGCAGCTCGTCGTCCGCCGCGTCGGCGAGCAACGGCCCGCGCCAGAGAGCCAGCGCCCGGTCGAGCGACCGCACCCGCTCGGCGGGATCGGCGGCTCGCCCGGCACTCCGGACCAGTTCGGCGAACTCGTCGACGTCGACCCGGTGCCCGTCCTCCTCGACCACGTAGCCCTCGCCCCGGGTGCTGATCCGCACTCCGTACGCGTGGAGCGAGCCCCGCAGCCGCCCGACGTACGTCTGCACCACGCCCCGGGCGGCGGCCGGCGGCCGGCCGTTCCAGAGCAGGTCGACGAGGCGGTCGGTCGGCACCACGCGCCCCACGTCGAGCAGCAGCATCCCGAGCAGGCATCGCTCCTGGCGTCGGCTGCCGACCTCGACCGGCCGACCGTCGTGGCGGGCCTCGAACGGCCCGAGCAGGCGGAACTCCATACCGAACAGGACCGGTCGATCCGGGCCGGAGGTTGCCGTGCGGCGGTGATCGCATGGTCAGCCGTCCGGTCGTCCGGTCCGCCCGCTCGGAACGGCTCCGCACAGTGCGGTCAGCCCGTGGTGAGCCGGCCCGGCGATCCTGACCGCCCTGACCACCGACGAGATGGAGAGCGGACATGCGTTTCAGGATGAGCGTCGCGGTGGCGGCGGTTGTGGCAGTGGTTGTCGCGGCGCTACCCGGCTCGGCGACCGCCGCGCCGGACCGGCACCACGGCGTCGGCGCCTGGGAGCCGGCCCCGCAGGCGCCATTCGAGTTGCCCGCCGGCGCGCGATGCGAGTTCGCGGTACGCGTGGAGCCGATCGTGGACGAGGTGCGCAAGTTGACGCTCGCCACGTATCCGGACGGCGCACCGAAGCGGGAACTGTTCACCGGCGCCCTGATCAACCGGGTGACGAACCTGGAGACCGGCGCCACGTCCACCGCTGACGCGAGCGGCACCTCGCTCGTCGACTACCGCACCGACGGCTCGATGACCTGGTACGTGACCGGGCCGGTGCTGCTCGGCTTCCGGGAGAACGCCGGCACGCTGCCGAAGGGGCTGTGGATCGTCGACGGCCAGTTCCGGGTGGAGTTCTCCCCCACCTACGACAAGACCATCACGATGCTCCACGGCACGACCCACAACGTCTGCACCGACGTTGACTGATCGGGTGACGCGGTGACCGGCGTCCCCCGGTCACCGCGTCAGCCGGCCGGGGCCTCGTAGACCAGGGCCACCGCGATCCCGGCCAGTCCTTCCCCACGCCCGGTGAAGCCGAGGCCGTCGGTGGTGGCGGCGGAGACGGTCACCGGGGCACCCACCGCCTCGGAGAGCACCCGCTGCGCCTCCTCCCGGCGCGGCCCGATCTTGGGGCGGTTGCCGACGACCTGCACCGACACGTTGCCGATCTGGAAGCCCGCCGCCCGTACCCGGCGCGCGCTCTCGGTCAGCAGCGCCACCCCGGAGGCACCGGCCCACTCCGGCTGGTCCACCCCGAAGTTCGCGCCCAGGTCACCCAGGCCGGCGGCGGAGAGCAGCGCGTTGCAGGCGGCGTGCGCCGCCACGTCGGCGTCGGAGTGACCGGCCAGGCCGTCCTGGTCCGGCCAGTGCAGGCCCGCGACCCAGCAGGGTCGCCCGGCCGCGAACGCGTGCACATCGGTGCCGACGGCCACCCGAGGAACGATCATGACCAGAGGGTACGCGCTGCGCCTTGACGGCCGCCCGGGCTGTGGTTAGCTTGGTTTCTGTACGCCCCAGTGTCGCCTCTGCCTCGCGCATGCGCCTGGGGCTCTTTCTTGCCGTCGGCGCGCCGGACAATCCGCCGCGATCGTCACGCTTAGCATCCAGCCCGTGACGCCACACCCCCATGCGCGAACCGTGCATCACTGGATCTCCCTCGGCAGGTTCCATCCCTATCTGGCTGCCGCCGGTGGCGACGAGAGCAAGGCCTGTGAGCTTTACGAGTGGAGCGTCGCCCTGACGGGCGCGTCGTTCGAGGCGTTTCACTACGTCGAGGTCGTCACCCGCAACGCGATAGATCGGGAGATGAGGGCGCACCTCAACGAGCCGGGCCGCGGTATCCCATGGTTCCTTCTGACGGTCAGCGGTAAGCGCCAGGTGCAGGATGGAATCGATCGAAACGTCTCCGAGGTCCGCGCGCGCTTGCGTCGAGAGCACTCCCAGAAGGAAACCCGCGACCAAATCATCGCGGGCTTGAGTTTCGGCTTCTGGGTCTCGATGTTGGGTTCGGAGCACGAGCAACTCTGGCGGGAGGCCCTGCACCGCGCCTTCCCTTACTCGTCCGGCAAGCGCCACGATGTCGCCAGCGCGATGAATGCCCTCCGGGTGTTCCGCAATCGGCTGGCTCATCATGATTCGCTTCTCGCCACCGACGTGCCGTTCCGCCTCAGCCAGATGATCGATGTCGTCGCGTGGGCGGACCCGGACGCCGCCCGCTGGCTCAGGAGGATCGAGCGGGTGACCGAGGTGCACCGACTGCGCCCAGCCGCCCGCAACGACACCGTGGTGGTCCCCGCCAGGAACGCATGGGGGCTCTATCAGTCGACGCGAGCGTACGTCTGCCAGGCGGGCAGATCATTTCAACCTGTGGATCATCTGGCCTTCTACTCTCAGCGCCAGATCCTTCCAGAGGTGCCCAAGATTCTCTTTCGGCTCGACAACGTCGATTGGACAGTCGGTGAGGTGAACCGGCTCCGAGCGACGGGCGAACGGCGCGACGCCCTCCTCGCCGACATCATCGAGGTCAGCCGCAAGCAGGGGTGGACCGAAGGGCGCTATCAGGTATTCGGCCTTACCGCGCCAGGTTCGGCTGGCCACCTGACGCTACCGACGCCCATCCCGCATCACAGCCGAGGCAGAGGTAGCGCCTTCACCCAGGGTCAGCGGTATGTCGTCCGAGACCGCCTGCGCCGGGCTCGATCCACCGCCGACCTGTGAGGAGTACGTCAGACGCCGGTGGACAGCAGGTGTTCGGCCAGGGACAGGTCGAACGGGCGGGTGATCTTCAGGGCCAGCTCGGAGCCGGGTACGCAGGTGACCGCGATCCCCTGCTTCTCGACCAGCCCGGCGTCGTCGGTGAGCGCGTCACCCGCCGACCGGTGGGCCGCGAGCAGTACCGAGCGGCGGAAGCCCTGCGGCGTCTGGACCGCCCGCAACGCGGACCGGTCGACGGTGCCGAGCACCCGCTCGGCCGCGTCGACCTCCTTGACGGTGTCGACCACCGGCAGCACCGGGATCACCGCGTCGTGCCCGTCGCGGACCGCCGCCGCCACCGACTCGACCAGGCCCGGCGGGGTGAGCGCACGGGCGGCGTCGTGCACCAGGACGATCTCCGGACCGGCGGGCACCGCTGCGAGAGCCGCCGCCACCGACGCCTGACGCTCGGCGCCACCGGGCACCACTGTCACCGGCGCCACGGGCGCCAGCATCGCGCGTACCGCCTCGACCTCGGTGGCCGGTGCGGCCACCACGATCGTGTGCACAGAGGGCGCGGCGGCGACCCGGCGGACGGCGTGCACGAGCAGTGGTTCACCGGCGAGCGGGCGGAGCGCCTTGGGGGCGCCGGGTCCGAGGCGTACGCCGGCACCGGCCGCAGGAACGAGGACCGCGACGTCACCGCGCGGATTGAGCTGCGCGGTCACGTCGCGGTCCTCGGATTCGTTCGCTGCGGGGTGGGTAGAGGCAGAGGTGTGGATCAGGCCTCGGTCAGCACCTTGTCGAGCAGCGTCTCGGCCTCGTCCTTGGTGCTCTTCTCGGCCAGCGCGACCTCGCCGACGAGAATGTCACGAGCCTTGGCGAGCATCCGCTTCTCGCCCGCCGACAGGCCCCGCTCCCGCTCCCGGCGCCACAGGTCGCGGACGACCTCGGCCACCTTCAGCGGGTTACCGGAGGCCAGCTTCTCCAGATTCGCCTTGTAACGCCGCGACCAGTTGGTCGGCTCCTCGGTGTGTGGTGCACGGAGCACGTCGAAGACCTTGCCCAGGCCCTCTTCGCCAACCACCTCGCGCACACCCACGATCTCGGCGTTCTCGGCGGGAACCCGGACCGTCAGGTCACCCTGTGCGACCCTCAGGACGAGGTATTGCTTGGGCTCGCCCTTGATGACCCGAGTCTCGATTGCCTCGATGAGTGCGGCCCCGTGGTGGGGGTAAACAACGGTCTCGCCGACACTGAAAACCATAGGTTCGAAACCCCTTTCGCTGTGTCTAGGGTAACACGCTCAGGCACCGATGTCTCACCGCTGTCCTGACCGTTGGCGCAGCTCAGGGGCCCTGTGAGAGGTATTTCTTCAGCTTGACAGGCGGCCAAACCGATGGTTTCGACACGCTCCGTGAGGATCACGTGACAACCCGGTAAGGGGTGACGGGAGCGTCCAGATCTAGGGCAATGCGCTCCTTCCATGGTAGCTCCGCAAGTCCGTCCGCGCCCAGGTGTGGCGTTACGGCGGCCGGTGCGGGACGCTGGGAGAGGACGCGACGTCCGCTCACCGAGACGTTCCTGGGGGTCCGATGGGCGTGCCTGACGCTGACGGCCAGGGGCCGCCGGACGGGCTCCCCGGCCTGCCCCCGGAGTGGGGCCGCGTGGTCGTCCCGGACGACGCCTCGGCGCTCGCCGACGAGGCCCGGCAGGTCCGCCGGGAGCTACGGCGGGCACGAACGGCCGCCGGCCGCCGCACCGGCTCGCTCCGCCTCGGACTACCGGCGCTGATCCTGCTCGTATCGGTGCTGATCACACTCGCCGGCCTCGCGGCGGTCACCTGGCCACGCGCCACCCGGTCCGGCGCACCGACAGTGCTCCCCCACGGCGGCGGCGCAGCCCCGCAACCGGTCGGCCCGCTTCCCGCGCTGGACCTGGTCGGCGCAGACGACGTGCCGGTGCCGCTGCGCAGCATGCTGCCCGCCATGATCATCCTGACCGACGCCTGCGCCTGCTCCGAGCAGGTCACCGCGGCGGCCGGAGCCGCCCCGCCCGGCGTCACGGTGGTCACCGTGACCGCGGGCCGGCGGGCCGGCTCGGCGAGCGTCCCGGGGGTACGCCCACTCGGCGACCCGGCCGGCGGGCTGCGCTCCTACCTGCACCTGTCCGCCCAGCCCGGCATCGCCCCGGCGCTGCTGGTGGACCGGCAGGGCTCGCTGGTGCGGGTGGTGCCGGAGCTGGGCCCGCTGTCGGACTACCGGGCCGACCTGGCCCGGCTGGCCGGCTGACCGACCGTCAGTAGAGCGCCTCGAGCCGGGCGTCCAGGTCGGCCCGGCCCCTTATCGCGACGAACCGCATCTGCACCAGCTCGCCACTGCCGCCCACCACCGGCACGTCCAGCTGCCCGCCGCAGCGCAGCGCCCGCCGGAACTCGTCGTCCCCGAGGCCGGAGACGAGTACGACGACCAGCCCGTCACCGACGCAGCTCACCGACAGCCGGTAGTTGTCGCCCCGCGTGGGCCGTACCTGCCGGACGACAGGCGGCCCGCCCGGCGTCAGCCGGGACCTCTCCCGCCACACGACGTGCGACACCTGGAGCAGACGCGCCGTGCCGTCGTCCTCCACCCGTATCACCACCGAGCGGTCCGGCTCGGCACGCGGCACGCGGCGGTTGTCCAACGCCGCTTCGCGCCCGGCGCGTGGCACCGGACGCGCTGCGCCCGTCGACGGGTCGACCCGCCAGTTGCGCGGGGCCAGATCCACGCTCGCGGGCGCGGCCGACGTGGCCGGGCCGGGCTGCGGGGCCGCCGACCGCCACCAGGCCGAGCCGAGCAACAGCGCCAGGACGGTCAGGCCGGCCAGCAACGCCCGCCCGTCCCGCTCCTCGGAGGCCATGCGGGCAGCGTATCGGCGCGACGCGACCGGGGCGACCCGTCAGCCCACGCGTTCCAGCAGCGCCGCGTAGAGCGTCAGCCCCGGCCCGAACGCGAGCATCACCACCCAGCGCGGCGGCGACGGCTCCGTACGCCACAGCCGGTCCAGGATCAGCAGCGTCGTCGGGGACGAACAGTTGCCGTGCTCGGCGAGCGTCCCCCGGGAGGCGGCGAGCCCGTCCGGCGGCAACGCCAGCTCACGCTCCACCACGTTGAGGATCCGCGGCCCGCCCGGGTGCACCGCCCAGCCGTCCACGTCGGAGCGTTCGCACCCGTGCCGTGCCAGCAGCTCGTCGACCAGGGTCCGCACGTGCCGGGAGAGGACCTG
Organism: Micromonospora sp. HB375; assembly: GCF_017872985.1. NCBI lineage: Bacteria > Bacillati > Actinomycetota > Actinomycetes > Micromonosporales > Micromonosporaceae > Micromonospora > Micromonospora sp. HB375. The sequence goes on from NZ_JAGGJO010000001.1 coordinate 6,569,107, forward strand.
CGGCACCTTGGGCGACAGCCCCATCCGGAAGCCGGTGTCGGTGACGTCCCACGTCATGTGGTCGGCCGTGGAGGTGTCGGTGACCGAGGTGACCTCGCGCAGCGCGTACCCCCGGCCCCCGGGGACGACCACGGCGGCGACCGCGGCGTCCGAGAACAGCGCGTGGGAGACGATCTGCTGGGTGTCCACCCGGGCGCCCGGCGGCTGGATGTGCAGGCTGGTCAACTCCGCGCAGAGCAGCAGCGCGGGACGCCCCCGGGCGGTGACGAAGTCGCTCGCCGCGCCCAGCCCGGGCAGGGCCGCGTAGCAGCCCATGTGCCCGACGAACATGCGCTGGGTGCTCGGCGACATGCCGAGGTCCCGGGCGAGCAGGATGTCCAGCCCCGGGGTGGCGTACCCGGTGCAGGAGCAGACGATGAACATCCCGATGTCGGCGGCGTCCAGGCCGGCGGCGGTGAGCGCCCGGCTGACCGCCTCCTTGCCCAGCGGCAGCGCCTCGACCTGGTAGCGGCGCATCCGGCGCTCGGTCGGCCACTCCGAGACGTCCTCCAGCAGCGGGTTGACCGCCGCCTGCCGCCGGGTGACGCCCGAGTTCGCGAAGATCCGCTGCGCCAGCGCCCGGGTGTTCCCCTGGAAGTGCCCCGCGAAGAAACCCGTCCACAGCTCGTCCTGGTCCGCGCCCGGCGGATGCGCCGTACCCAGGCCCGCGATCACCGGCATGCCCACGTCCCCCACCCCTCCCTCATCTCTCGCACCAACCCTGGTCACCCGGCAGCCTTTCGTTCGCGACTGCGGGGCTCGCAAAACCGGCTCGCTCCTCGCGCTTCACCAACGAGGGAGCGCGCTGTCCCGGTCCGGGTCGCCGCCGAGCGCGGCGATGCCGAGCCAGTCGGCGCACACGTCGGACGTGGCCGGGTGCAGCGAACCGCAGCGGGCGTCCCGGTAGAGCCGCTCCAGCGGATGCCCGCGCCGGGTCGCCGAGGTGCCGGCCGCCTCCAGCATCGAGGCCGCGACCTCGGCGGCGGTGGTGCCGGCCAGCAGCTTGGCCCGCCACACCCAGCGGTTCGTCTCGGCGTCGCCGGGCGCCTCGTCGACCCGGCGGGCCGCCTCGGCGACCACCAGTTCGGCGGCGGCGGTGGCCGCGTCCGCCCGGCCCAGGCGGGCCCGCACCGCGGGCAGCCCGGCGAGGTTGCGGGCGTTGAGGTGCTCGGCGGCCGCGTCGATCGCGGCCCGGGCCACGCCCACGTAGACCGCCGCGTAGCTCGCCACCAGCCAGTGCGGCATGAGCTGCGCGACCACCAGAGCCAGCCCCTCGACGCCGCCGAGCAGCCGGTCGGCCGGAACCGTCACGTCCAGGTGCACGTCGTGCGACGAGGTGGCCCGCATGCCGAGCGAGTCCCAGGTGGGCGCCACGGTGATCCCGTCCCCGGCCGGGACCAGGAACTGCGACACCACCGACTGGTCGGCGGCGCTGCGGGCAGCCACCAGGTAGCCGTCCGGGTGGCCGGCGCCGGAGCAGAACGTCTTGCTGCCCTTGATGTGCCAGCCGCCCTCGACCGGCTCGTAGACGGTGCTGAGCTGCGACAGCCGGGCGCCGGCGCCGCGTTCGCTCATCGCCACCGCGTACCAGGCGCCGTCGGCCGCCGCGCGCAGCAGCCGGTCCCGCGCCGCCAGCGCCTCATCCGGTACGCCGAGCGCCTCGGCCAGTTCCTCGGTGACCGCGCCCAGCGCGCCGGTGACCGAGGCGTGCATGTTGAACACCAGCGCGGTCGCGCCGTTGCCCCGGGCCAGTTCGGTGGCGACCGCCGCGTACTCGGCGAAGCTCGCGCCCGCGCCACCCAGCTCGGGCGGCACCATCAGCCCGAACAGCCCGGCCGCCCGCAGGTCCGCGAAGTCTTCCACGGGGAACGAGCCGTCGCGGTCGTGCCCGGCCGCGCGGGCGGCCAGTCGCGGCGCCAACCGGCGGGCCGCCTCCAGCGCGTGCACAGTCATGTCGCCCCCTTCTCGGCGTCCCTTTACCCCGGGCGGCCCCGGCTACCCGCCCCGGCGCCCCCAGCCCTGGTACAGCACCGCCGCCGACCAGGTCGGCACCATGCGCGGCTCGGTCCTCGCCGGACGGTCGCCGCCGCGCATGCGGCGCAGCAACCAGGCAAGCGTGCCGCCCAACTCCGGGCGGACCCCGCGTACCTCGAGCGACACGCCGTGCCGGGCGCACTCGGCGACGAGCGCGCGGGCGTCGACGAACAACCGGGGGTCGTGGATGCCGCGCGGCACTGTGGGCAGCCGTTCGCCCAGCTCCACCGCGACCAGCCGGGCCAGCAGCGTGTCGTTCAGCGTGTCCAGCACCAGCAGGCCGCCGGGCCGCAGCAGCCGGCACGCCTCGGCGACCGCGCGCCGCCAGTCCGGCACGTGCTCCAGCACCTCTCCGGCGGAGACCACCGCCGCGCAGGCGTCGGTCAGCGGCACCGCCGTCGCGTCGCCCTGGACCGCTGTCACCCCGTGGTCGGCGGCCTGGTCCAGCGCGGAGCGGGTCAGGTCCACCCCGACGTGGCGGTAGCCCTTGCCGGCCAGGTGCGGGGCCAGCAGCCCGGCGCCGCAACCCAGATCGACGAGCAGATCGTCCGGCGTGGACGCCGGTGGCACCAGCGCCGCGCGCGCCCGCGCCAGCCAGTGCAGCATCGCGAACGCGCCGTCCGGCCGCCACCACTCGTCGGCCAGATCGTCGTACTGCCGGGGGTCGTTCGGCGGCAGCACCCGGTGCGGAGTGGACACCCCGGGCACGTCAGGCATGCGTCGAGCGTGGCACGACTGCCCGGTAACGACCAGACTTCCCTTATGTCGACACGGGTGTTAGGGCTGGTCAGGGCGAGCCATCCGGAACCCGCTGCGGCGGTCACCGTGGTCGCCGCGCTGCTCGCCGCCGGCGCCGGGCACTCCGCGGCCGGCGTCGCGGCGGTGGCGCTGACGGTGCTGGCCAGCCAGCTCGCTGTCGGCTGGAGCAACGATCTGATCGACGCCGAGCGGGACGCCGCGGTGGGGCGTACCGACAAACCGGTGACCACCGGCGCGGTCAGCCGGCCGGCGCTGGCCCGGGCCGTCGTGGTCGCAGTCGTCGCCACCCCGCTGCTGGCGCTGGCCGGCGGCCCGGCCGCGGCGGCCTGCGCCACGCTGGGCCTGGTCTCCGCGCTGCTCTACAACCGGCCGCTGAAGTCGACGGCGGTGTCGGTGCTGCCCTACGCGGTCTCGTTCGGCGCGCTGCCCGCGTTCGTGGTGCTGGCGCTGCCCGGCTCGCCCGCGCCGCCGGCCTGGCTGGTGGCCGCCGCCGCGCTGCTGGGCGCCGGCGCGCACTTCGCGAACGTGCTGCCCGACCTGGCCGACGACGCCCGGACCGGGGTGCGCGGCCTGCCGCACCGGCTGGGCCCCGCCGGCAGCCGGCTCGCCGCCGCCGGGCTGCTCCTGGCGGCCACCGTCGCGCTGGTCTTCGGCCCGCCGGGACCGCCGTCGTGGGCCGGGCTGTCGGCCGTCGCCGCCGCCGTCGCCGTGCCGGCCCTCGGCTGGTACGCGGGACGCGCCGCCGCCGGACGCTCGGCGAGCGCCTTCCGGGCGGTGCTGGTGGTGGCGCTCATCGATGTGCTGCTGCTGGTGACGAGCGGCCGGGTGGTCTGACGGTCTCCCTCGCCGGGTGGCATTGCCGGGTCCGCGTGCGGGCCTCGATCAGCTCCAACTACCCTGGAGCGCGGTCTGCGCGGGTATGGCCACCCCGTGCCCGGTGGTCGACCGGGCGGGGATCGTGACGAGGAGGACCGACGTGACGCGCTCGATCAGGGGTTCCCGGGGGCCGGCCCTGCTGCTGGCCGGCACGGCGGCGGCGAGCCTGCTGCTGTCCGGGTGCGGCACCGGGCAGATTTCCGAGACCGCCAACAAGATCCCGTCGGTACAGGGCGTCAACGTCCAGACCTCCGACAACCTGTACAAGGTGCGCGGTCTCTACGTGCGGACGCCGGGGCCGAAGGGCTACGAGGCGGGGTCGAACGCGCCGGTCAACGTGGTGATCTACAACGACAGCGAGAAGCCGGTGACCGTGACGGTCACCACCGACAGCGCCCGGGAGATCGTGCTCACCGGTTCCGGCGCGGGCGAGAGCGGCGCCGCCACCCCGACCGGTTCGCCCACCGAGCCGGGCACCGCCTCGCCGACCGCGAGCGACCCGAGCGCGTCGCCGAGCCAGTCGCTGGGGACGTCCGAGTCGCCGTCGGCCAGCCCGTCGCCGAGCGAGACCGGGTCCGCGCCCGCCGGTCAGCCGGCCCGGATCGAGATCCCGGCGCTCAGCTACGCCCAGCTCAACGCCGACAACCCGCGGTTCCTCCAGCTCGTCGGCCTGAACCAGAAGCTGCTCGTCGGCCAGCAGGTCAACCTGACCTTCGACTTCGGCGACGGCAAGGTCATCACGACCCCGGCGCCGATCGGCATCCCGCTGACCGCGGAGCCCACCCCGTCCAAGATCGTCAACCCGCGTGAGCACGGGGCCGAGGACGGTGGCGTCGAGGGCGGCCACTGACCCCCGTCCTCCTTCCGTCGGCACCGCCGCCGTGGCCAGCGCCACGCCGGCGGTGTCGCCGTTTCCGGTGGGCTTTCGTCGTACGGGACGGTTAGCGTCCTGTGGTGACCACGCCCCGATCGACCCCCTCCCGTGCCGGCGCCGGCCGCGGTCGCGCCGCTCGCGAGCCCCGTCCGGCCTACGAGTGCGACGCCTGCGGTCACCAGCCCCCGAAGTGGGTGGGCCGGTGCCCCGAGTGCGGCGAGTGGGGCTCGGTGGTCGAGTCCACGATCACCGGCCCGCTGGTCTCCGGCCGGGTGGTCAGCTCGCGGATGCCGGCCGAGCCGGCCCGGCCGATCGCCACCATCAGCGCCGCGCCCGCCCGCGCCCGGGCCACCGGCGTCAGCGAGCTCGACCGGGTGCTCGGCGGCGGCCTCGTTCCCGGCGCGGTGGTGCTGCTCGCCGGTGAGCCGGGCGTGGGCAAGTCGACGCTGCTGCTCGACGTGGCCCAGCAGTGGGCCGCCGGGGCCGGCAGCCCGTCGCTGGTGGTCAGCGGCGAGGAGTCGGTCAGCCAGGTGCGGCTGCGCGCCGAGCGGATGGGCACCCTGCACGACCAGCTCTACCTGGCCGCCGAGAGCGACCTGTCGGCGGTGCTCGGCCACCTCGACGCGGTCAAGCCCGGCCTGCTGGTGCTCGACTCGGTGCAGACCATCTCCACCACCGGCACCGAGGGCGTGCCCGGCGGCGTCACCCAGGTCCGCGCGGTCACCGCCGCCCTGGTCGCGGTCGCCAAGGAGCGCGGCATCGCCACCGTGCTGGTCGGCCACGTCACCAAGGACGGCCAGGTGGCCGGCCCCCGGGTGCTGGAACACCTGGTCGACGTGGTGCTGCACTTCGAGGGCGACAAGCACTCCTCGCTGCGCATGGTGCGCGGCGTGAAGAACCGCTTCGGCGCGGCCGACGAGGTGGGCTGCTTCGAGATGCACGAGGGCGGCATCAGCAGCCTGGCCGACCCGTCCGGCCTGTTCCTGACCCGCTACTCCGAGCCGGTGCCGGGCACCTGCGTGACGGTGGCGATGGAGGGGCGCCGGGCGCTGGTGACGGAGGTGCAGGCGCTGATCGGGGCCACCGTCGCCGGTTCGCCCCGGCGTACCGTCTCCGGCCTCGACAGCGCCCGGCTCGCCATGGTTCTCGCGGTGCTCCAGCGCCGGACCGAGCGGCTCACGCTGCACGACCGGGAGGTCTTCGCCGCCACTGTCGGCGGCATCCGGGTGGTCGAGCCGGCGGCCGACCTGGCGGTGGCGCTCGCGGTCGCCTCCGGCGGGCTCAACCTGGCGCTCAACCCGCATCTGGTGGCCATCGGCGAGGTCGGGCTCACCGGCGAGGTACGCCGGGTCGGCGCGGTGCCCCGCCGGCTGTCCGAGGCGGCCCGGCTGGGCTTCCGGCTGGCCCTCGTGCCGCCCGGGTGCGGGCCGGAGAGCAGCGGCGCCGGGCCGGAGAACATGCGCGTGATCGAGGTCACTGACGTGCGGGCCGCCCTCCAGACCGCCGCCCGCGCATCGGCGGAGTGACACGGTGGGATCCGCCGGGCGTTCCCGGACACGCGGCGCAGCCCGTGAAGAGCCGCCCGAGCCGGGCATCGTGACACATCACAGTAACCACGAGAGCACCCACCGCACGGCAGTCCGTAGACTGTGCCCGTGCCGATCGACCGCGATGCCACCAAGCCCGCAACGGCGACGCCGCACGCCCGTACCGGCGCCGTGAGCGGCAACCCCGCTCGTGCCATCAGCGTGAGCGTCAACGGAAGCGTCGGCGGCGGGGCCGGTGGCGACCCGCTGCGCGCCAACCTCGCCCTGATGGCTCCCGGCACCGCCCTGCGGGACGGCCTGGAGCGGATCCTGCGCGGCCGCACCGGCGCGCTGATCGTGCTCGGCTACGACAAGGTGGTCGAGCAGATCTGCACCGGCGGCTTCCCGATGGACGTGGAGTTCTCCGCCACCCGGGTCCGGGAGTTGTGCAAGATGGACGGCGCTGTCGTCCTCTCCAGCGACGGCACCCGGATCGTGCAGGCCGGCGTGCACCTGATGCCCGACCCGTCGATCCCGACCGAGGAGTCCGGCACCCGGCACCGCACCGCCGAGCGGGTGGCCCGGCAGACCGGCTACCCGGTCATCTCGGTCAGCCAGTCGATGCGGATCATCAGCCTCTACGTCAACGGCCAGCGGCACGTGCTGGACGACTCGGCGGCCATCCTGTCCCGCGCCAACCAGGCGCTGGCCACGCTGGAGCGCTACAAGCTGCGGCTGGACGAGGTCTCCGGCACGCTCTCCGCGCTGGAGATCGAGGATCTGGTCACCGTCCGCGACGCGGTGGCTGTGGTGCAGCGGCTGGAGATGGTCCGCCGCATCGCCGACGAGATCGCCGGTTACGTGGTGGAGCTGGGCACCGACGGCCGTCTGCTGGCCCTTCAGCTCGACGAGCTGATGGCCGGCGTGGACGCCGACCGCACCCTGGTCATCCGCGACTACCTGCCGGTCGGCCGCAAGTCGCGCACCCTGGACGAGGCGCTCGTCGAACTCGACCTGCTCAGCGCCACCGAGCTGATCGATCTCGTGGCTGTCGCCAAGGCGATCGGCTACCCGTCCGCCTCCGACGCGCTCGACGCGGCGGTCAGCCCGCGCGGGTTCCGCCTGCTCGCCAAGGTGCCCCGGCTGCCGGTCGCCGTGGTCGACCGGCTGGTGGTGCACTTCGGCAGCCTCCAGCGGCTGCTCGGCGCGACAGTGGAAGACCTCCAGGCGGTCGAGGGCGTGGGCGACGCCCGCGCCCGTGGGGTCCGCGAGGGCCTGTCCCGGCTCGCCGAGGCATCCATCCTCGAACGGTACGTCTGACCGACCGCTCAGCCGGTGATGGTCAGCTTCACCGGCTCGCTGATCTTGGTGCCGACGCGGGCGAACACCTGGTACGCGCCGATCGCCGCGAACTCACCGTTCGCGAGCCCGTTGGCGCACCGGTTGTCCACCCGGCCGTTCCAGCCCAGCTCGTAGGAGCGCTCGAAGTTCGGCGTGAACGACTGCGGATCCGAGCCCTTGCCGGTGCCGCACGTGTCCGAGGACCAGATCTTCTCCGCGCCCGCCTTGATGTACAGCTCCTGCAGATCGGCGCCCACGTCCCGGCTGCACGTCCGGTTCGACACGTTCTTGACCTTGAGGCGCAGCGTGACCACAGTGCCCCGCTGGGCGGTGGCCGGCACCGCGACCGGCGTCACCAGCAGCTCCGAGTCGGTGCAGTTGCCGTCGTCCGAGACCGGCTGCCCGTTCGCGCCGCCGTTACCGGTGCCGCCGCCGTTGTTCGCGCCGCCGCCGGTGTTGCCGCCACCGTCGCCCGTACCGCCGCCGGTGCTGCCGCCGCCCGCGTCACCGGCCGTCGGTGACGGGCTGCCCGACTGCGGGGTCAGCACCGAGCCGGACGGGGCCGGCTCAGCCCCGGCGGAACCGGTCGGCGACGGGTCCGTGCCCGGCGCGCCGGTGTTGCGGTCCGTGCCGGTGCACGAGTAGAGCAGGACAATCAGGAAGAGCAGGCCCGCTCCGAGCACGACGGCACGACGCCGCCAGTACACGGCAGGGGGCAGGGGGCCGACCGTCAGACGCATGATGCGCCTACCGTAGCCGCGCGGCGCACGGCTCGCCGGTCCGACGCGCCGGGAACCCGCCTCCGTCCACACCGGATAGCCGCCACCACCGTCAGAGGTAGACCTTGCGCTGGTAGATCGCGTGCGCGCCGGCCACCCGGTCGAGGAAGAGCAACCCGGCACAGTGGTCGATCTCGTGCTGGAGCGCGCGCGCCTCGAAACCGTCGGTCACCAGCCGGACCGGCTCCCCGGTGCCCGGCAGCACGCCCTCGACCACCAGCCGGCTGGCCCGCTTCACGTCGCCGGTCAGGTCCGGCACCGACATGCAGCCCTCCCGGCCGGCCTTCCACCGGCTCGCCTCCACCACCCGCGCGTTGCAGAGCACGAACGTGCCGTGCACGGTGACCGCCTTCGGGTGCCCGGTGACGTCCACCGCGAACACCTGCGCGCTCACCCCCACCTGCGGCGCCGCCAGACCCACACAGCCGGGCGAGACCCGCATCGTGGCCACCAGGTCGGCGGCGAGGCGTACCACCTCGGCAGACGTCGGGTCGACCTCCGGGCCGGGTTGGCTCAGCACCGGCTCCGGGGCGGTGACCACCGGACGTACCTCGCCGGGGACGCCGAGCTTCTCCGGGGTCCAGCCGCCCAGGCCCGCGTACTCCGGCCCGGTCACAGCAGATCCGTGTCCGCCGGGCGGAGGCTGACCCCGACACCCAGCTCCGCCGCGACGCGGGTGAGCCGGCCGGCCACCTCGTCGGAGACGCCCGGCGGCAGCTCGACCTCGGCGACCACCACGTAGAGCGAACCGGTCAACCGCGTGCTCAGGTCGGTCACGTTCCCGCCCGCGTCGAAAAGTACCCGGGTCATCGCCGCCACGATGCCCATCCGGTCGGCGCCGTGCACCGCCAGCACGTACGGCTCCCCGGTGGGCTCACTGCCGCCGTCCGGCGTGACCGCGCGTACGGTGGCCAGCAGATGTCCGTCGGCGGCGAGCGGGGCCAGCGCGGCCTCGACGTCGGCGGCGGCCGGGCCCACGCAGATCAGGGTCATCGCGAAGTGTCCACGCAGCCGGGTCATAGTCGAGTCGGTGAGGTTCGCGCCGAGCCGGGCGAGGACCTCCGCGACGTCGGCCACGATGCCCGGCCGGTCCCGGCCGATGACGGTGATCGCGAGCTCGTTCATTCGGACATTCTGCCCCGTCGCCCATGATCGATCGCGCCCGGCCACCCGCCCCGCCCAACCTGCGGGAAAGACAGCCGTGACATGATCGGCGGCGCGATGTCCGAGCCCACATTCGCCACCCAGGTCAGCCGGTGGTACGAGCGCAACGCCCGCGACCTGCCCTGGCGCAAGCCGGGCATCGGCGCCTGGGCGATCCTGGTCAGCGAGGTCATGCTCCAGCAGACGCCGGTGGTCCGGGTGGTGCCCGCCTGGGAGGCGTGGCTGGCCCGCTGGCCGGATCCGCGCGCGCTCGCCGAGGACACCCCGGCCGAGGCGATCCGGATGTGGGGACGGCTCGGCTACCCCCGCCGGGCGGTACGCCTGCGCGAATGCGCGGTGGCCGTCGTGGAGCGGCACGGCGGCGTGGTACCCGACCGGCTCGATCATCTGCTGGCGCTGCCCGGCGTCGGCACGTACACGGCTCGCGCGGTCGCCGCTTTCGCGTACGGGCAGCGGCACCCCGTGGTGGACACGAATGTCCGGCGGGTGGTGTGCCGGGCGATCGCCGGTGAACCCGACGCCGGTCCGACGACCCGCCCGGCCGACCTGGTCGCGACCGAGGAACTGCTGCCGATCGAGCCGGCCGCCGCCGCGCTGGCGAGCGCCGCGTTCATGGAACTCGGGGCGGTCGTCTGCACCGCCCGCGCCCCGCGCTGCGCGATCTGCCCCGTCGAGTCGAGCTGCGCCTGGCGGGCGTCCGGCCAGGCGGCCCCCACGGGACCGACGCGCCGCCCGCAGCGCTACGCCGGCACCGACCGGCAGGTACGCGGGCTGCTGCTCGCCGTGCTGCGGGAGTCCACCGGGCCGGTGCCGCATCAGCGGCTGGACCAGGTCTGGCACGACGACGTGCAGCGGGCGCGAGCGCTGGCCGGCCTGGTCACGGACGGCCTGGTGGAACCGGTGGGCGAGGAGTCGTTCCGCCTGGCCGGCGACGGCCCCGCCGTCCCCCTCCCCTGACCGCCCCCACCCCACCCCTCCCACCCCGACCCCGCCTCCGCCCGCCCTCGACTCGCCCTCGACTCGCCCTCGGCTCGCCCCGTTGATCATGAAGTTAGCGGCGACAAATCGGGCACCAAGTGCGGTCAACCTCATGATCGACCACGGCGGGGCTGGGGCGAGGAGGGCGTGGTGGGTAGGCACGGAAAGGCGACGGCCCCGGTGGCTTTCGCCTACCGGGGCCGTCGCCCTCGAACTGTTCTTGCCTACGCGGCGTCGTCCGCGCCGGTGGCGGCGGTGCCGCCGAGGTCCGCCGGGACCGCGTCCGGCACGGCGTCCGGCCGGTCCGCGCCCCGGAAGACAAGCTTGGACTTGTCGATGTTCTCCGGGTCGCCCTCGCAGTCCACGACCACGATCTGACCCGGGGTCAGCTCGTTGAACAGGATCCGCTCGGACAGGTTGTCCTCGATGTCGCGCTGGATCGTGCGGCGCAGCGGCCGCGCGCCCAGCACCGGGTCGAAGCCCTTCTTCGCGAGGTACTTCTTGGCGTTGTCGGTCAGTTCCAGGCCCATGTCCTTGTTGCGCAGCTGGGTTTCGATGCGCTGGATCATGATGTCGACGATCGAGAGGATCTCGGTCTCGCGCAGCTGGTGGAAGACGATGGTGTCGTCGATGCGGTTGAGGAACTCGGGCCGGAAGTGCTGCTTGAGTTCGTCGTTGACCTTCTGCTTCATCCGGTCGTAGTTCGACTCGGAGTCCTCAGACGCCTGGAAGCCCAGCGACACCGCCTTGGCGACGTCGCGGGTGCCGAGGTTGGTGGTCAGGATGATGACCGTGTTCTTGAAGTCCACGATCCGGCCCTGGCCGTCGGTGAGGCGCCCGTCCTCCAGGATCTGCAGGAGCGTGTTGAACACGTCCGGGTGGGCCTTCTCGATCTCGTCGAAGAGGACCACCGAGAACGGCCGGCGGCGCACCTTCTCGGTCAGCTGCCCGCCCTCGTCGTAGCCGACGTAGCCGGGAGGGGCACCGACGAGGCGGGACACCGTGTACCGGTCGTGGAACTCCGACATGTCGAGCTGGATGAGGGCGTCCTCGCTGCCGAACAGGAACTCGGCGAGCGCCTTGGACAGTTCGGTCTTACCGACGCCGGACGGGCCGGCGAAGATGAACGACCCGGACGGGCGCTTCGGGTCCTTCAGGCCGGCCCGGGTACGCCGGATCGCCTTGGAGACGGCCTTGACCGCGTCTTCCTGGCCGATGACGCGCTTGTGCAGCTCGTCTTCCATGCGCAGCAGCCGGGAGGTCTCCTCCTCGGTCAGCTTGTAGACCGGGATGCCGGTCCAGTTGCCGAGGACCTCGGCGATCTGCTCGTCGTCGACCTCACTGACGACGTCCAGGTCACCGGCCTTCCACTCCTTCTCCCGCTGCGCCTTCTGCCCGAGCAGCTGCTTCTCGGTGTCCCGCAGCTGCGCGGCCCGCTCGAAGTCCTGCGCGTCGATCGCGGACTCCTTGTCGCGGCGCACCTGCGCGATCCGCTCGTCGAAGTCGCGCAGGTCCGGCGGCGCGGTCATCCGGCGGATCCGCATCCGAGCGCCCGCCTCGTCGATCAGGTCGATCGCCTTGTCCGGCAGGAACCGGTCGGAGATGTACCGGTCGGCCAGCGTCGCGGCGGCGACCAGGGCGGCGTCGGTGATGGAGACGCGGTGGTGCGCCTCGTACCGGTCCCGCAGACCCTTCAAAATCTCGATGGTGTGCGCCAGCGACGGCTCACCCACCTGGATCGGCTGGAAACGACGCTCCAGAGCGGCGTCCTTCTCCAAATGCTTGCGGTACTCGTCGAGCGTGGTGGCGCCGATGGTCTGCAGCTCACCACGGGCCAGCATCGGCTTCAAAATGCTGGCGGCGTCGATCGCGCCCTCGGCCGCGCCCGCACCGACGAGCGTGTGGATCTCGTCGATGAACAGGATGATGTCGCCGCGGGTGCGGATCTCCTTGAGCACCTTCTTCAGACGCTCCTCGAAATCACCGCGGTAGCGGGAACCGGCGACCAGCGCACCGAGGTCGAGCGTGTAGAGCTGCTTGTCCTTCAGCGTCTCCGGCACCTCACCCTTGATGATCTTCTGCGACAGGCCCTCCACCACGGCGGTCTTGCCGACGCCGGGCTCGCCGATCAGCACCGGGTTGTTCTTCGTGCGGCGGGACAGCACCTGCATGACCCGCTCGATCTCCTTCTCCCGCCCGATCACCGGGTCGAGCTTGCCCTCCCGGGCAGCCTGGGTCAGGTTCCGGCCGAACTGATCCAACACCAGACTGGTCGACGGCGCGGCCTCACCCGGCGCCGCACCGGCGGCGGCCGGCTCCTTACCCTGGTAGCCGGAGAGCAGCTGGATCACCTGCTGACGCACCCGGTTCAGGTCAGCGCCCAGCTTCACCAGGACCTGGGCGGCGACGCCCTCACCCTCACGGATCAGGCCCAACAGGATGTGCTCCGTGCCGATGTAGTTGTGGCCCAGCTGCAGCGCCTCGCGCAGCGACAGCTCCAGCACCTTCTTCGCCCGCGGCGTGAACGGGATGTGCCCGCTCGGCGCCTGCTGACCCTGGCCGATGATCTCCTCGACCTGCTGACGCACGCCCTCCAGGGAGATGCCGAGGCTCTCCAGAGCCTTCGCCGCGACACCCTCACCCTCATGGATCAGGCCCAACAGGATGTGCTCCGTACCGATGTAGTTGTGGTTGAGCATCCGGGCCTCTTCCTGGGCCAGGACGACAACCCGTCGCGCTCGGTCGGTGAACCGCTCGAACATGCCCTCGTGCTCCTCACGTGCCGTGCGCCTTGATGGTCAGATCTCGGCGGGGCCGGTGCGCGGACGTCCGGGACGGGCGTCCGTGCCTCCTTACTCTATCGCCGCGGACCGTCTCCGCTGAGGTCGTGTGGCCCCGCGAATGCTCGTTCCGACGTCGTTTCAGACAACCGTCCACGCTCAGGAGGTGTTCCGGGACCCCTGCCTGTACGCGCAGAGCGAAATTCGACCGGCGGCAGAGGGCCGGCCGAGCAGACCTGGGCGGCGTCACACACCCGCCGCGCTTGTCCACAACCTGTGGACGGAATCTCCACCGCCTGTGGACAACTTCCCCGGGGGGAGATTTCTTCCCACCCCACCCCGCCTCGCGGCCAGGCGGATCGGACATCCGCCACTCGGCGGGACGCCGGCCGCGAGCGTGACAACGGGGGCGGAAACGGCGACGCCGGGCCGGAGTCGCACTCCGGCCCGGCGTCGCGTCGCCCGTGACGAAGGTGGGGTCAGTGCCCCGCCTTCGCGTGGTACTCGTCCACGATCTCCTGCGGGATCCGGCCCCGGTCGGAGATGTCCTTGCCGGCCTTCTTGGCCCACTCGCGGATGGCCCGGTTCTGCTCGCGGTCGGCGGTCGCGCCGCCCCGGCCCCGAGCGGCCCGGCCACCCACGACCACACCCCCGCGACCGACCTTCGTTCCGTTCGCGATGTACGGCGCGAATACGTCACGCAATTTCTCCGCGTTGGATGCGGAGAGGTCGATCTCGTACTGCACGCCGTCGAGCGCGAACTTGACGGTCTCGTCAGCGTCCCCGCCGTCCAGGTCATCGACCAGCTTGTGAATGATCTGCTTGGCCACGTCCCACATTCCTTTCGAGCAGGGTGCTGCTCCTGCAATACTCGCAAGAGCACAATAACCCGTCCGGCGCTTGTTCCGTCAATAGGACGGGGTAACGAGCCGGAGAAGCTTTGCGGGAGCGCCTACTCCGGCCGGACCAACGGGAACAGGATCGTTTCCCGAATTCCCAGCCCGGTCAGCGCCATCAGCAGGCGGTCGATTCCCATTCCCATGCCACCGGACGGCGGCATTCCATACTCCATCGCTCGGAGAAAATCCTCGTCCAGCCGCATCGCCTCGTCGTCGCCGCGCGCCGCGAGCTGCGCCTGGGCGACCAGCCGATCCCGCTGCACGACCGGGTCGACCAGCTCCGAGTACGCGGTACCCAGCTCGAATCCCAGCACGTACAGGTCCCACTTCTCGGCCAGGCCCGGCTCACTGCGGTGGGCCCGGGTCAGCGGGCTGGTCTCCTCCGGGTAGTCGCGGACGAACGTGGGCGCCTGAAGCAACGGCACCACGAGTTCCTCGAACAACTCCTCGGCCAGCTTGCCCGGTCCCCACTTCGGGTCGACGGAGAGACCGACCTTGTCCGCGTACTCGACCAGCCGCGCCCTTTCGGTGCGGACGGTGACCTCCTCACCGAGCGCTTCGGAAAGGACACCGAACAGTGTCACCGAGCGCCACTCGCCACCCAGATCGAACTCACGCCCGTCGGCGTGGGTCACCACGGTCGATCCGGCGACCGCGATCGCGGCCTGCTGTACGAGATTTCGGGTCAGCTCGGCCATCGTGTCGTAGTCGCCGTACGCCTGGTACGCCTCCAGCATCGCGAACTCCGGCGAGTGCGAAGAGTCGATGCCCTCATTACGGAAGTTACGGTTGATCTCGAAGACGCGGTCGACGCCACCGACCACCGCGCGCTTGAGAAACAGTTCCGGCGCGATTCGCAGATACAGATCCGTGTCGAGCGCATTGCTGTGGGTCACGAATGGGCGGGCCGCCGCGCCACCGTGCAGCAGTTGCAGCATCGGGGTCTCGACCTCGATGAAGTCCTGCCCGTGCAGCGTGTCCCGCAGGCTGCGGACGGCGGTGGCCCGGGTGCGGACCATCTGCCGGGCCTGCGGGCGGACCACCAGGTCCACGTAGCGCTGGCGGACCCGGGACTCCTCGCTCAGCGGCTTGTGCGCCACCGGCAGCGGGCGCAGCGCCTTGGCGGTGACCGCCCATTCCTCGGCCAGCACGGACAGCTCGCCGCGCCGGCTGGTGATCACCTCGCCGGTCACGCCGACGTGGTCGCCGAGGTCGACCAGGCGCTTCCAGTCCGCCAGCCGCTCCGGCCCGACCCGGTCCAGCGAGAGCATCGCCTGGAGTTCGGTGCCGTCGCCGTCGCGAAGCGTCGCGAAGCAGAGCTTGCCGGTGTTGCGAATGAAGATCACCCGGCCGGTGACCGAGGCGCGGTCGCCGGTGGCGGTGTCGGTGGGCAGGTCGGCGTAGCGCTCGCGCAGCTGCGCGAGCGTCGTGGTGCGCGGGAAGCCCACCGGGTACGGCTCGGTGCCCTCGGCGAGCATCCGGTCCCGCTTCTCCCGGCGGACCTTCATCTGCTCGGGAAGGTCGTCGGCGGGGTCTGCTGGCAGGGCGTTCTGCTCGGTCACGGCACGCTTCCTCAGGCCTTGGGAACATCGGCGGGGTCAGCACATGAGCGTACTCAAGCGGCCTGGCGGCCGTTACGGGATAACCTGCCCGTCATGACCGACCCCACTGCGGCGCTCTCGTTCGGCGCCGCCGCGGCCGAGTACGACCGGTTCCGTCCCCGTTATCCCCGGGCCGCGTTGCGCTGGGCACTGGACGGGCTGCACGACGCCCGGGTGGTCGACCTCGGCGCGGGCACCGGCATCCTCACCCGGGGACTGCTGGCGCTCACCGCGGACGGGACGGTGGCTCAAGTCGTACCCGTGGAGCCGGATCCGGGGATGCGGGCGCAACTGGCCGCCGCCACGCCGGGCACGACGGCGCTCGCGGGCAGCGCCGAGGCCGTGCCGCTGCCGGACGGGTCGGCGGACGCGGTGCTGGTCGGGCAGGCCTACCACTGGTTCGACAGGGAGCGGGCGCACGCCGAGGCCGCGCGCGTCCTGCGCCCGAGCGGCACGTTCGCGCCGGTCTGGAACATCCGGGACGAGCGGGTCGGGTGGGTGGCGGAGCTGACCCGGATCGCGCACCTCGGGGACAACGCGGGCGACGTGACGCAGCGGTACGCGGACTTCGGCGCCGCCTTCACCGCTGTCGAGATCGGCGAGTTCGCCCACGCGACCACGCTCACGCCGGACGAGGTGGTGAGCATGCTGCACACCCGCTCGTTCTGGCTGACCGCCGACGCGGACGAGCGGCGACGGGTGGACGCGGAGCTGGCGGAGCTGTTCGCCACCCACCCCGACCTGGCCGGCCGGGCGACGGTCGAGCTGCCCTACCGCACGATGGTGCTCCGGGCCCGGCGGCGTTAAAAAGGGGCCCCTCCTCTACCGGAGGCGTTAACAGGGGGCCCTTCCTTGCACCTCAGGTGTTGCGGTCGTAGACCATCCGCAGGCCGATCAGCGTGATCATCGGCTCGTGGTGGGTGATGGTGTGGCACTCGCCGAGCACCAGCGACGCCAGGCCGCCGGTGGCGATGACCGCCTTGACCCCGCCCAGCTCCTCGGACATCCGCTCGACGATGCGGTCCACCTGACCGGCGAAGCCGAAGTAGAGCCCGGCCTGGAGACACTCGACGGTGTTCTTGCCGATCACCGAGCGCGGGCGGGTCGCCTCCACCTTGCGCAACTGCGCCGCGCGGGCGGCCAGCGCGTCGAAGGAGATCTCGATGCCCGGCGCGAACGCCCCGCCGAGGAACTCCCCCCGGCTGCTGATCACGTCGAAGTTGGTGGTGGTGCCGAAGTCCACCACGATCGACGGCCCGCCGTAGAGCGTGTACGCGGCAAGCGTGTTCACCACGCGGTCCGCGCCCACCTCCTTCGGGTTGTCGATGGCGAGCTGGACGCCGGTGCGGACGCCGGGCTCGACGATCACGCTGGGCAGGTCGGCGTAGTACCTGTCGAGCATGGTGCGCAACGAGCGCAGCGCGGCCGGCACTGTCGAGCAGGCGGCCACCCCGGTGATCTCCACAGCGTCACCGGCGAGCAGCCCGCGGAACATCAGCCCCAGTTCGTCCGCGGTGGAGCGGGCGTCGGTCTTGATGCGCCACGAGTGCACCAGCTTGTCGCCGTCGAAGGTCGCCAGCACGGTGTTCGTGTTTCCGATGTCGATGCAGAGCAGCACAGCGGCAGCCTAGACGTCGCGCAGGTCGAGGGCGATGTCCAGGATCGGCGAGGAGTGGGTGAGCGCGCCGACGGAGAGGAAGTCGACGCCGGTCGCGCCGTACTCGGCGGCCATCGGCAGCGTCAGCCCGCCGGTGGCCTCCAGCTCCGCCCGGTCGCCCACCGACGCCACCACCTCGCGCAGCTGTGCCGGGGTCATGTTGTCCAGCAGCAGGAACTTCGCGCCCGCCTCCACCGCCTCCACCGCCTCGGCCGGCGTGTCCACCTCGACCTGCACCGGGACGTCGGGGAACGCCTCCCGGACCCGGCGGAACGCGGCGCTGATCCCGCCCGCGGCGACCTTGTGGTTGTCCTTGATCATGGCGACGTCGTACAGGCCCATCCGCTTGTTGGTGCCGCCACCGGCCCGGACCGCGTACTTCTCCAGCGCCCGCAGACCCGGCGTGGTCTTGCGGGTGTCCAGCACCGTCGCCTTCGTACCGGCCAGCTCGTCGGCCCAGGCCCGGGTGTGCGTCGCCACGCCGGACATGCGGGACAGCAGGTTCAGCGCCGTCCGCTCGGCGGTCAGCAGCAGCCGGGTCGGGCCGGTCACAGTGGCCAGCACGTCGCCGCGCGCCACCCGCTGCCCGTCGTGGGCCACCAGCTCGACCTCGACCGTACGCCCGGCGCCGGTCACGTCGGCGACCAGCTCGAACACGGCGGCGGCCACCGGCAGCCCGGCCACCACGCCGTCGGCGCGCGCCACCAGATCGGCCGTGTCCTGCTGCTCGTCGGGGATGGTGGCCACGCTCGTGACGTCGAGGAAGTCGGGTCCGAGGTCCTCGTGCAGCGTGTCCAGGATGATCCGCCGGACCCGCTCCGGGTCCAGGCCACCGTCGCGCAGCGCCTGCTCCGTCGACTCCCTCATGAGTGCTTCTCCTCCCAGCGCTCGGCCACCCGGCCGTCCGTACCCACCTCGGCCACCAGGTGGCCCAGCCACCGCTCGTCGGCCGTCGGGAAGTCCTCCCGCCAGTGACAGCCCCGCGTCTCCTGCCGGGCGTACGCGGCCGCGACCAGCGTCGACGCCACGGTGAGCAGGTTCGTCGCCTCCCAGTCGGCGGTACGCGGCACGCCCCGCCCCGCGCCCAGCCCGGTGAGCGCGGCGGCGGTGGCCTCCAGCGTCCGCGCCGACCGGAGCACTCCCGCGCCCCGCGTCATCGCCCGTTGCAGTTCCGCCGTGCCGGACGCCGGCACCAGCGCGCCCGGGCCGCCGATCCAGGCGCCGGTCTCCGCCGGGCGGGCCTGCTCGGGCAGCCCGGCGGCGATGTCCTCGGCGATCCGGCGGGAGAAGACCAGCCCTTCCAGCAGCGAGTTGCTGGCCAGCCGGTTCGCGCCGTGCACGCCGGTGCAGGCGACCTCGCCGCAGGCGTACAGGCCGGGGATTGAGGTACGGCCGCGCAGGTCGGTCCGGACGCCGCCGGAGGCGTAGTGGGCGGCCGGCGCGACCGGGATCAGGTCGGTCGCCGGGTCCACGCCGATGGCCAGGCAGGACGCGACGATGGTGGGGAACCGCCGGGCCAGGAAGTCACCGCCGAGGTGCCGGGCGTCCAGGAACACGTGGTCCGCGCCGGACGCGAGCAGCACCCGGTGGATGCCCTTGGCGACCACGTCCCGGGGCGCCAGCTCGGCCAGTTCGTGCTGGCCCACCATGAACCGCTTGCCGTCGCCGTCGACCAGGTGCGCGCCCTCGCCGCGCAGCGCCTCGGAGACCAGCGGCTGCTGGGCCAGCCCCGCGCCCGGCCCGCCGGGCGGCACGATCAGCGCGGTCGGGTGGAACTGCACGAACTCCACGTCGGTGACGGCCGCGCCGGCGCGCAGCGCCAGTGCCACCCCGTCGCCGGTGGAGACCGCCGGGTTGGTGGTGGCGGCGAAGATCTGCCCCATCCCGCCGGTGGCCAGCACGACCGCGCGGCCGAGGATCGCGCCGACGCCGTCCTCGCTGCCCTCGCCGAGCACGTGCAGCGTGATGCCGCAGGCCGGGCCGAGCCCGCCCGGCCCGTCGCCGGGGGCGCGCAGCAGGTCCAGCACCAGCGCGTGCTCGACCAGCCGGATCCACGGGTCGCGGCGTACCGCGTCGTGCAGCGCCCGCTGCACCTCCGCGCCGGTGGCGTCACCGCCGGCGTGCACGATCCGGTCGGCGCGGTGGCCGCCCTCCCGGGTCAGCATCAGCGACCCGTCCGCGTTGCGGTCGAACTCCGCCCCGATCCGCATCAGCTCGCGCAGCCGGGTCGGGCCCTCGGCCACGAGCGCGCGGACCGCCGCCGGGTCGCAGAGGCCGACGCCGGCCACCTCGGTGTCGTACGCGTGCGCGTCCGGCGTGTCCGCCGGGTCCAGTACGGCGGCGATGCCGCCCTGCGCCCAGCGCGTCGAACCCTCGTCCATGTCGACCTTGGTGACCACAGTGACGTGCAGACCCGCCTCGCGCAGGTGCAGCGCGGCGGTCAGCCCGGCCACGCCGGAGCCGACCACGATCACGTCTGTCGTCTCCACCCACCCGGGGGCGGGCGCGGCGAGCAGCCGGGGCAGCGTCGGCAGGTCGACGGTGGGTAGGTCCATGAGCACAGTCAACCCGAAGCGAACTCGGCTCGGGCGCGGGGGGCGTGACGAGTGCCCTCGGCTACCTCGTCCGGCGCGGCAGGGCAGCCGGTCCGGCGCCCTTGAGCGAGGTGGTCACCGTACGGTCGCTGAGCCACAGGTAGCAGCGCACGCCCCGGTCGCCGACCGCCCAGCGACCGGCGGCGGGCGGGCGGACCACCACGTCGCTGCGGTAGCGCAGGAACGCGTCGGCGGGCACCCCGGTGTAGCGGGCGATCACGGCGAAGCAGCCGTCGTAGAGGGGAACCCAGTCCTCCGGCTTCTTCGGGTACGGGCGGTCCGGCGCGGCCCACACGCCGACGAACTCGGCGTCGTGCGCGACAGCGCAGTCGACCGGGGTGAGCCGCTGCACCCGGCCCGCCTCCCGGGTGGTGCGCTGGCAGCCCAGCCGCAGCGGGGAGGGCGGCTTGAGCGCGTCGCGCAGGCTGCCGGTACGGGTGACCACGGTGGCCGCCGCCTCGACCGTGGTCAGCTCGGTCAGGTCGCACCGGTACCAGCGGGAGCCGGCCGTCCAGCCGAGGGCGGTCGGCACCGCCACCGCCAGCCGGAGGCGTCCGGCGCGCCAGTCGTCACCCACGTACCCGCTGGCCCGTTTGTCGCAGTCGGCGAACGCGGTACGCATCTCCGGTGAGGCGAGCGCCGGCGGGGCGGGCCGGTCGGCGGTGAACGCCCCGACGTGCACGGTCTCCACCCGGTGCGGCAGTTCGCAGCCGACCGGCGCGTACGCGGACAGGCCGACGCTCGGGATGAAGTCGGCGACCTGGCAGACCTCTGCGGCCGGGGTGAACGGCCCGGGTGCGGCCATCGCAGGCCAGTCGTCGGCGAGGTCGCCGTCCAGGCCGCCGGTGCCGGCGCAGCCGGTCAGAGCGGCGCTCGCGACCATCGCGGCGACCAGGAAGCTCATCGCACGGCGCATCGCGGCCTCCCCCAGCCGACGACCGTCGATCCCCGACGGTCCGCCCAGGGTAGCCGAAAATGACCTTCCGGTGACAGACCGCGTTCCCCGCTCTTCCGCCCCGTCGATCTTGCACTAACCGCCTCGACAAACCGCCCAAAAGGGGTGGCGGAGGGGCCGCGACTGCAAGATCAACGGGGAGAGGCGGCGAGGGGGTTGGGGACGGGGGCGCCTGCGGTGCCGGGGGCGGCCGTGGCCGGGTCGGCGGTCAGGTCCACGACCCTGTTGTCGGCGTCGACGTGGACCACCTTCGGGTGGTACGTGCGGGCCTCGGCGTCGTCCATCTGCCCGTACGAGATGAGGATGACCAGGTCACCGGGGTGCACCAGGTGCGCGGCGGCGCCGTTGATGCCGATCACGCCGCTGCCCCGCCGCCCCGGGATCACGTACGTCTCCAGCCGCGCGCCGTTCGTGATGTCCACGATCGCCACCTGCTCGCCGGGGAGCAGGTCCGCCGCGTCGAGCAGATCCTCGTCCACAGTCACCGAGCCGACGTAGTGCAGGTCGGCCTGGGTCACGGTGGCGCGATGGATCTTCGACTTGAGCATGGTCCGGAACATCGGGGTGCCTTTCCGCATTCGTGGTGGGGTCAGGGACGCGGCGCGAGGTGGATCGCCGTGTTGTCGATCAGGCGGGTGGCGCCGACCCAGGCCGCGATCAGCAGCCGGGCCGGGCCGGTGACCGGGCCGGGCTCCAGCTCGGTGTCGGTGAGCACCAGGTAGTCGAGGCGGGCGGCCGGGTTGTCGAAGGCCCGGTGGGCGGCCGCGAGCACCGCGCCCGCGTCCTCGCCCCGCTCGGCCGCCGCCGCCCCGGCCCGCAGCGCTACGGACAGGCTCAGCGCCGCCTCCCGCTCCGCCGCCGACAGGTAACGGTTGCGGCTGGACAGGGCCAGGCCGTCCGGCTCGCGTACGGTCGGCACGCCGACGATCTCGGTCGGCACGTCGAGGTCGCGGACCATCCGGCGCACCAGGGTGAGCTGCTGGTAGTCCTTCTCGCCGAAGAAGGCCAGGTCGGGCTGCGTGAGCTGGAGCAGCTTCATGACCACCGTGAGCACGCCGTGGAAGAAGCCGGGACGGCTCAGACCCTCCAGGTCCTCGCCGAGCGGCCCCGGGTTCAGCCGTACCGTCGGCTGCCCCTCCGGGTACATCTCGGCCACCGGCGGCGCGAACACCGCGTCCACCCCCACCCGGCGGCAGATCTCCAGGTCCGTGTCGAGCGTGCGCGGGTAGCGGTCGAAGTCCTCGTTCGGGCCGAACTGCAGCGGGTTCACGAAGATCGTCACGATGACGTGGTCGGCCCGCTCGCGGGCGGCCCGCAGCAGCATCTCGTGCCCGGCGTGCAGCGCGCCCATGGTCATCACCACGCCGACCGTGCCGGTCATCGCCTCGCGGGCGGCCGCCAGCTCCTTGCGCGTGTGCAGCACCTCGGCCATCAGGCCGCCACCTCGATTCCGTCCAGCACGTCCCGGAGGGCGGCCGCGTCCGCCGGGCGCAGGCGGCCGACCGCGACGGCGCGGTCCGCCGTCCGTCGTGCCAACGCCAGATACGCGGGTACGGATTCCGGCGCGGTCCGCGCCAGCCGGTCCAGATGCCGGCGTACGGTGCCCGCGTCGCCCCGCGACACCGGGCCGGTCAGCGCGTCGTCGCCCAACCGCAGCGCGTTCTCCAGCGCGGCCCGCAGCAGCGGGGCGAGCACTTTCTCCGGCCGCTCCACGCCGGCGTCACGCAGCCGGTCCGACGCCTCGTTGACCAGCGTCACCAGGTGGTTCGCGCCGTGCGCGAGCGCCGCGTGGTAGAGCGGCCGGTCGGTCTCGCCGACCCACTCCGGCACACCGCCCAGGTCGGCCACCAGCCGGGCCGCGAACGCGCGCAGCTCGGCCGGGGCGGTCACGCCGTACGAGATGCCGGGCAGGCGGGACAGGTCGTCCGGCGTACCGGTGAAGGTCATCGCCGGGTGCAGCGCGAGCGGCCGGGCGCCGGCCTCGGCGGCCGGGGCCAGCACGGCCAGCCCGTGCGCGCCGGACGTGTGCGCCACCACCTGGCCGGGGCGCAGCGCGCCGCTCGCGGCCAGGTCGGCGATCACGCCCGCGAGCGCGTCGTCGGGGACGGCGACGATCAGCAGGTGGGTGGCGGCACGCGCCGCCTCGGACGCGGAGCGGTGCGGGGTCTCGGGCAGCAGCAGCGCCAGCCGGGCCCCTGTCGCGCCCGAGGCGCCGGACGCGGCGACCACGCGGTGGCCGGCGGCGGCGAGAGCCGCGCCCAGCGTGGCGCCGACCCGGCCGGCGCCGAGCACGCCGACGGCGAGGGTACGCGGGAAGACGAGCGGGGCAGCGGTGGCCCGGTGGCGCAGCGGTGCGCTCATGGCGGCGATCCAGTCCTCGAAGGGGGTACCGGTCGATGGCAAGTATGCGCCCGGGTGACAGACCGGAAACAAGAAGGTGTGAAAACCTTCACCGGCCGCCCGAAGAGGCCGCTGCGGTGGCGGGCAAACCGCACTTTCGGGTACGTCCCGTAGGGTCGGCGGGTGACCACCCCGCTGCGCTGGCGCGACGCGATGGAGCAGGCGTTGTACGGGCCGGACGGGTTCTTCGTCTCCGGCGCCGGCCCAGCCGCGCACTTCCGCACGAGCGTGCACGCCTCACCCGTCTTCGCCGCCTGCCTGCTGCGGCAACTCGAAGCGGTGGACGCGGCGCTGGGCCACCCGGACCGGCTGGACGTGGTGGACGTGGGCGCGGGCCGGGGCGAACTGCTCCGGGCCCTGCTGGCCCGGGCCGCACCCGAGCTGTCCGCCCGGATCCACCCGGTGGCAGTGGAACGAGCCACCCGCCCGCCGGACCTGCCTCCGGAGATCGACTGGCGAACCGACATCCCCGACGGCATCACCGGCCTGCTCCTGGCCACCGAATGGCTGGACAACGTCCCGGTGGACGTGGCGGTCCACACCCAGGCAGGCTGGCGCCTCCTCCTGGTGAACCCGAGAACCGGCGAGGAGACGCTGGGCCCGCCCCCGTCCCCCACCGAAACCACCTGGCTGACCCACTGGTGGCCCCCGGCCCTCCCGCGCAACGCCCCGTTGATCAAGGAGTTTGCGGACGTGGAGAGCTCGGATCAGGACACAAACTCCTTGATCAACGCCGTTGGTGGGGGCGGCAGCAGCGGTGGGCGGGCGGAGATCGGGGTGGGGCGGGATCTGGCCTGGGCGGGGGCCGTCGGAAAGGTGGCGCGGGGGCTGGCGCTTGCGGTGGACTACGGGCATCTGCGGGACTCGCGTCCCCTGGACGGGACGTTGACCGGGTATCGGGGTGGGCGGCAGGTGCCGCCGGTTCCGGACGGGTCGTGCGACGTGACGGCGCACGTCGCCATGGACTCGGTCGCCTCCGCCGGTGAGCGGGTCGCGCGGTGCGCGTACTCCCTGGTCTCTCAGCGGGAGGCGTTGCGGGCGCTCGGGGCCGACGGCGGGCGACCGCCGCTGAGCCTGGCCTCCCGCGACCCGGCCGGCTACCTGCGGGCGCTCGCCGCGGCGTCGGCGGCGACCGAGCTGACCGACCCGGCCGGGCTCGGCGGGCACCTGTGGCTGCGGCAGCCGGTCGGCGTCGCGCTCGACGCGGTCGTGGCACGATGACGGGCATGACCACGGACGCCGCCGACCTCCGCGAGCTCACAGTCGGCACCGGCGCGGGCGGTGAGCAGCTCGGCACCGACATGGTGCTCAACATCGGGCCGCAGCACCCCTCGACGCACGGCGTGCTGCGGCTGAAGCTGGTGCTCGACGGCGAGCGGGTGGTCGCCGCCGAACCGATCGTCGGCTACATGCACCGGGGAGCGGAGAAGCTCTTCGAGGTACGCGACTACCGGCAGATCATCGTGCTGGCGAACCGGCACGACTGGCTGTCGGCGTTCTCCAACGAGCTGGGCGTGGTGCTCGCGGTCGAGCGGCTGATGGGCATGGAGGTGCCGGAACGCGCCACCTGGCTGCGGATGGCACTGGCCGAGCTGAACCGGGTGCTCAACCACCTGATGTTCCTCGGCTCGTACCCGCTGGAGATCGGCGCGATCACGCCGATGTTCTACGCGTTCCGGGAACGGGAGACCATCCAGGCCGTGATGGAGGAGGTCTCCGGCGGCCGGATCCACTACATGTTCAACCGGGTCGGCGGCCTGAAGGAGGAGGTGCCGTCCGGCTGGACCGGGCGCGCCCGCGCCGCCATCGCCGAGGTACGCCGCCGGATGCCCGACCTGGACAACCTGATCCGGCGTAACGACATCTTCCTGGCCCGTACCGTCGGGGTCGGCGTGCTCTCCGCCGCCGACGCCGCCGCGTTCGGCGCGTCCGGGCCGGTCGCCCGCGCCTCCGGGCTCGACCTCGACCTGCGCCGCGACGAGCCGTACCTGGCCTACGACCAGCTCGACGTGCCCGTGGTGACGAAGACCGCCGGGGACTGTCACGCCCGCTTCGAGGTGCTGCTCGACCAGGTGTACGTCTCGCTCGACCTCGCCGAGCAGTGCCTGGACCGGGTGGACCGGATCAGCGGGCCGGTGAACACGCGGCTGCCGAAGGTGCTGAAGGCGCCGGAGGGGCACACGTACGCCTGGACCGAGAACCCGCTCGGCATCAACGGCTACTACCTGGTGTCCCGGGGCGAGAAGACGCCGTGGCGGATGAAGCTGCGCACCGCCTCGTACGCGAACGTGCAGGCGCTGTCGTCGCTGCTGCCCGGCTGCCTGGTGCCCGACCTGATCGCCATTCTCGGCTCGATGTTCTTCGTGGTCGGCGACATCGACAAGTGATCGTGGGCGCTCAGCGCCAGCGGTCGGCGGTGTCCCGCTGCTGGCCGTGGGCGCCGCGCTCCGAGCCTCGCCATTCCGGTTCCGGCTGACGCCACTGCGGTTCCGGCTGACGCCACTCCGGCTCGGCCGGACGCCACTGCGACTCGCCCTGGCGCCACTCCGGTTCGGGTTGACGCCACTCCGGCTCGGGCTCGCGGCGCTGCGAATCGGCCGGACGCCACTCCGGCTCCGGCGGACGCCACTGCGGTTCCGGCTGACGCCACTGCGGCTCGGGCTCGGGCTCGCGGCGCGCCGATTCGGGCTGACGCCACTCCGGGGGCGGCTGGCGCCACTCCGGCTGGCCGCTGCGCTGGGTCGGCGGCCGCCACTCGTCCGGCACCGGCACCCCGCCGGCCGGCAACGCCGGGTGGCCGTCACCCGGCCCACCCGCGTCCGCCCTGCCGCCGCGCACCGACGCCCATCGGTCCTCGATCCGGTACTCCGTGCCGGCGCTGTCGGCGTGCATCGCGGCCCGTCGCTCCCCGAGGCGGATCTCCCGGCCCGCGTCGTCGTCGCGGACCGCCGCCCAGCGGTTACTCGCACGCAGCTCGGACCAGTGATCGCCGTCCGCCCGGTCCCGGCCTTCCCGCGCGTCCAGGGCCCCGGACGCGCCCGGTTCGCTGTGCCGGACGGCCGGTTCGCTGTGCCGCGCGGCGGGTTCGCTGTGCCGCGCGGCCGGTGGCCAGGCCGGAACGTCGGCCGCGCCGCCCGGCGCCCAGCCGGCCCGGTCGTCGCCCGACCACTGTCGCTGCTCCTGGGCCGCAGCCCGGCCCTGGTCGTCCGACCAACGGCCACCCACGGACCAGCCCTGCTCCCCGCCGACGCCCGCCCACGGATGCTCGGTGCCCACGCGTCCGGCGTCGGCATGCGAGTGCCCGTCACCCGGCCCGAAGCCGTCGTCCCGCGCACTCCCGACCCGGCGGCCGTACCCGGAGCGCTCGCCACCCGCCGGAGCACCCCAGCCGCTGTCGTCCGTGCCGGTCCATCCCGCGTCGGCCCGGTCCTCGCGGCCCCGCTCACGCTGCCCCGCGCCCCGGTGATCGGCCGGGTCGCCGCCCCGGGAGCGGTCCTCGTCCGACCAACCGCCGGGGAATCCGCCGTACCGGGAGCCGGTCGGCTCGGCGCCACCGCCGACGATGGTGTGCCGGGTGGTGACGTGCACGGTCTCGGTGTGGTGGACCACGCCCACCGGGCGGGACTCCGGCCGGGCGGCCGGTTCGGACACGCGCGCCGACCCGTACACGCCGCTCCCGGGCCGGTCCGGCGGGCGTACCGCCGCCCGCGCCGGCTCGGCGTCGTGGCGACCCGCCCGCGGCGGTTCGCCGTCGGGCTCGCCGCCGTAGCGGCCACCGGAGTACGCCGGACGAGCCGGTTCGTCCTCGTCGCGACCGGCCGGGTGGCCCCGATCCGCCTCGTACGCCCCGGCGGCCGGCACCCGGGCCGCGCCGCTCGGGCGATCCTGGGCGGGCGCGGAGGCCAGCCCGGCGGCCGCCGCGTCGAGCCGATGCCGCACCGCCCCGGCCGCCTCCTCCGCCCGGCGTGCCTGGTCCAGCGCCTGGTTGCCGCGTTGAGCGGCGGCCACTATCTCGGCCCGCAGCTCCCGCCGCACCTGCTCCAGCTCCTTGCGCAACTCCTCGGACGCCGCGCCGTCCGAACCGCCCTCCGGCCGCAGCGCGATGGACAGGCCGATCAGCACGACAGCGAGGATCGCCAGGACCGCGCCGAACCGGAGCGAGCCGTTGCCGTCGGCGATCAGCAGGATGAGCGCGGCCAGCGGCGCCAACCCCACACCGGCCCAGAACAGGACTGTCAGCGGGGTGGGGTTGCGCTTGTCGGCAGGAGCGACCGAGGCGGGCATGGCTGAGCACAGTACCGAGAGTTCCACCTGAGGGGAACGGGTCGGCGTGACTCGATGTGCGGGCCTGCTGAGCAGGCAACCGCCCGGGGTGCGCGGCCGGCCGGCGCGCGTGGCGCCGGCCGACCGCGGCGCGTCAGCTCGTGGCCAGCGCGGCGTCGGAGGAGAAGACCAGGCCGACGCTCGCGGCGCCGGTCTTCAGCGCGTTCTTGGTCTGCGGGCCGCCCGCGTCCAGCGAACTGAACGAGCCCGCCTTGAAGTCGTAGACCTCGACCAGACCGGCCTGGCACTTCGGCCGCTGCGGGCACTCCGGCGGACCGGCGAGCACGGTGGCCTGCCCGGAGCACTTCGCGGCCAGCTCGGAGAGCGTGGACACGCCGTACTTGTCGGCGAACGCCTTGGTCACCGCGAACGCGTTCTGGTCCTGCGCCTGGGACGGCTGGCCGAAGACCAGGCCGGCCTTGTCGCCCTCGGTCTTCAGCGCGGCGACCGTCTTGTCCAGCTCCGGTGAGGAGACGGGCTGGGCGTCCTTGCCGTTGGCCTTGGTGTTGAGGAACTCCGCCATGGTGGCGGCGTACTCCGGGACGACCTGGATCTGCCCCTTCTCCAGAGCCGGGCCGTACAGCTCCCGGTTGCCGATCGTCTGCACCTTGACCTGGTAGCCCGCCGCCTCCAGCGCGATCTTGTAGAGCTCGGCGATGGTCTGGCTCTCGCTGAAGTTGCCGGCGCCGACGGTGATCTGGCCGCCCGGGCCCTTCTCGATCCCGTCGGTCACGCCGTTGGCGGACGCGAACTCCTTCGCCGCCGCCTGGGGCGTCTTGCGGTCGACGTCGACCGCCCGGTTGAGCTGGATCAGCTTCGGGGTGTCGAGCTTCGCGGAGACCTTGTCCAGCGCGGCGACGAGCTGCGGCGTGGCCGCCTTCGCGTTGATCGCGGGAATGACGTTGTCGGTGTTCTGGAGCTTCTTGTCGTCGGTCAGGACGACGAGCTGGTCGCCCGCCACCGGGGCACAGCCGGCCCCCGAGGCGCCCTGCTCGGGCGCGTCGGTGCCGGACGAGCCGGCGTCGCCGCAGCCGGTGAGGAGAGCGGCCGCGGTGAGTGCGCCGAACGCCCCCGCGACCAGTCGTGTACGCGCACGCATGAGTGCCCGCCTTCCGTGTCCCGGCGCGACCCGTCGGGCCGGCCGCGTGTCCGACGGGCGAACCGGACGGCCACCCGCGACTCCAGCCAATATCCTCCGGACCCGACCGACAAACTCGGAGCGGTTTTCGTCACCCGATCGTCACCGGCGGCTCAACTTCCGGCCGTCGCAGCCGTCGCGCGGCGGTTCGCCCGGCGGCGGACCGGGCGCAGCGGACGCGGCGTGACGAGCCGCTCCACGATCGCGAGCAGCCCCTCGACGAGCAGCGCCAGCCCGGCGACCAGCACCCCGCCGGCGATGATCTGGCCGCCGCCGGCGGCGATGTCGAGCCCGAAGCCGGCCCGGATGATCTGGCCCAGCCCGCCGCCGTTGACGAACGAGGCCAGCGCGGCGGTGGCCACCACCTGCACGGCCGCGGTACGGAAACCGGCCGCCAGGTAGGGCACGGCAAGCGGCAGCTCCACCCGGCGCAGCACCTGCCCGCCGGACAGCCCCATCCCATGTGCCGCGTCCCGCGCCTCCGGGTCGGCCTGCCGCACCCCGGTGTACGCGTTCGCCAGCAGCGGCGGCACCGCGAAGACCGCGAGCGCCACCACCACCGCCGGCCGGCCGAAGCCGAGGAAGGTCAGCGGGAGGATGGTCAGCAGGGCCAGGGTCGGGATCGCCAGCGTGACGTTGGAGACCAGCAGCACCAGCCCGCCGCCCCGGCCGCTGTGCCCGAGCCAGAGGCCGATCGGCCAGGCCACCAGGCATCCGAGCAGCACCGCCAGGGCGGACATGCTCAGGTGCTCGCCGAGGCGGTCCAGCACGCCGCCGGGATTGGTCCAGTTCAGCGGGTCGTTCAGCCAGACGACCGCCTGCTCGACGGGGTTCACCGGGCGGACCTCCCGCGCAGCCACGGGGTGAGCAGGCGGCCCACGCCGGCCAGCACCAGGTCCAGCACCAGCGCCAGCAGCACGCACAGCACCGTGCCGGTCATGATCTGTGCCTTGTAGAAGTTGTTCTGGAAGCCGGCGAAGATGAGCTGGCCGAGCCCGCCCCGGCCGACCACCACCCCCACCGTGACCAGCGCGACAGTCGACACCGTCGCCAGCCGTACGCCGGTGAGGATGCCGGGCAGCGCCAGCGGCAGCTCGATCCGGAACAGCCGCCCCCACCGGCCGTACCCCATGCCCTCGGCGGCCTCCCGCACCTCCGGCGGCACCTGGTTCAGCCCGGCCAGCGCGTTGCGCACGATGACCAGCAGCGCGTACAGCGCCACCACGGTGAGCACGGTGATCGCACCGATGCCCAGGTAGGGCGCGAGGAAGGCGAACAGCGCCAGCGACGGGACGGTGTAGAGCACCCCGGTCAGCGCAAGGATGGAGGCCGACAACGACCGGAACCAGTACGCGAGCACCGCGAGCGGCAGCGCCACCAGCGCGGCGATCACCACGGCCCGGGCGGTCAGCCAGGTGTGCTCACGCAGCGCGGCCAGGATCGTGTCAGAGTTGTCCCGCACGTACTGCCAGGAGAACCACGGATTACCCGGGTCGGCCCGGTAGCTCAGGTGGAGGGACACAGGTGGACGGTACCCCGGGGGACGCTGCCGGACACGGCGCGGCGTCGATCACGCTGGAACGCATCCGCAAGCGCTACCCGGACGGCACCGAGGCGGTACGCGAGCTGAGCCTGCAGGTCGGCGCCGGTGAGCTGGTGGTCCTGATCGGCCCGTCCGGCTGCGGCAAGTCGACGGTGCTACGGATGATCAACCGGCTGATCGAGCCGACCGGCGGGCGGATCCTGCTCGGCGACGACGACGTCACCCGGGTCGACCCGGTGGCGCTGCGCCGCCGCATCGGGTACGTCATCCAGAACGTCGGCCTCTTCCCGCACCAGACCGTCGCGGCGAACGTGGCGACAGTGCCGGGACTGCTGGGCTGGCCGAAGCAGCGCACCCGCGCCCGCGTCGGCGAGTTGCTGGAGCTGGTCGGCCTCGACCCGGCCCAGTTCGGCCGGCGGTACCCGCACGAGCTGTCCGGCGGGCAGCGGCAGCGGGTCGGGGTGGCCCGGGCGCTCGCCGCCGACCCGGTGGTGCTGCTGATGGACGAGCCGTTCTCCGCCGTGGACCCGATCGTCCGGACCCGCCTGCAGGAGGAGTTCCTGCGCCTGCAGGCCGAGGTACGCAAGACGATCGTGCTGGTCACGCACGACCTCGACGAGGCGGTCCGGCTCGGCGACCGGATCGCGGTGCTCTCCGAGGGCGGCCGGCTGGAGCAGTACGACACGCCCGCCGCGCTGCTCGGGTCACCCGCCTCGGACTTCGTCCGCGAGTTCGTCGGCGCCGACCGGGGCATCCGGCGCCTCGCCGTGACCCCGGTGACCCGCGCCGTCCTCGACCCGCTCCCGGCCGACGGGGGCGCCGGCCTGCCCACTGTGGCGCTCGGCGACTCGGCGTACGACGCGCTCGGCGCGCTGCTCACCTCCGGCGCGGAGCACGCCGTGGTGACCGAGGAGGGCCGGGCGGTGGGCCTGCTCGCCCGTACCCGGGTGCTGGCGCTGGGCGCTGTGGACTGAGCTCAGGCCCGGCCGCCCAGGCTGGCCAGCCCGACGATCCAGCCGGCGAAGAAGCCGTACGTGACGCCGGTGCTGGCGGACTGGAACGCGGCGAACAGCGAGCCGTGCGGGCCGAGGAGCGTGGCGAGCAGGGCGCTGAGCCCGGCGGCGAGCACGTACGCGCCCCAGCCGGAGAGGAACTGGCTGCCCGAGGACGCCACCCGGTCGACCTGCGGGCCGGGCAGCAGGTAGAGCAGCGCAGCGGCCAGCACGATCAGCAGGATCGCGCGCAGGTTGGTGGCGAACACGCCCTCGTCGGCGTGCCACCGCCAGGACGGCCAGGCCAGCAGCCGCAGGAACCAGCCGCCCGCCCCGGTCGGGTCGGTGGCGCGCTGCGCCCAGTCCACGTACATCGGACTGCCGCCGACGGCGACCAGCAGGAACGCGGCGAGGGTGCCGGTGCCGGCGGCCGTGCCGTACCGGGAGACGGCGCGGGGGCGGTTGCTCAGAGCCATGCGACGGTCAGTTCCCGGCCGGTCGCGCCGGGCAAACCTGCGCAACCGTCCGGCCGTCGCCGGCCGGCGGGTCGTCATCGACGTCAGTGCTTCATCAGGTAGTCGATGAAGGCGGCGCGCAGCAACGGCGCGGACTCCTCGTAGCCGTGCCCGGTCAGCTCGCGCCAGAGCGCGTTCGCCTCGTCGATGGTCGGGCCGATCGAGTTCGGCGCGCCGTCCAGCGCGGCGGCCTCGTCGGCGTTGGGCAGGTGCCGCAGGACCGACCAGAAGAAGCCCACGTCGCGACGCTCGCGGGCCAGGTTGAACGCCTGCTCGCGCAACTCCTCGGTGGAGAGCTTGTCGAGCTCGTCGAAGGTGCGGCCGCCGGGGGCAGGAGTCTCGCTCATGCCGCCGAGCCTAACCGGCGAGATCAGCTCCGGCGCGCCGGACGCACGGCCACGGTCGGGTCAGCGTTCGTCGGCGTCCCAGCGCCGGGGCTCGCTCTCCCAGCGCGGGGCCTCCCACGCCTCCACCGGGGTGTCGTTCTGGCGTACCGGCAGCACCGACGGCCAGGTGTCGGCCGGCTCGGGCGCCGGGGTCATCCCCCAACCGCCGCTCGTCGCGCCGTCCCGCAGCGGGCGGACCGGAACCGGTCCCACAGTCGCCGGCGGCGCCGGGCGGGGCCGGCCGAACGTCTCCACCAGCCGGGTGACGAGCAGCCCCGCGCCGAGCGTGGCGCCGCCCAGCGCCCACCGGCCGACCGACCAGCCCTGCGGCACGGTCCAGGCCAGGAACACCACCACCAGGCATACCGCGAGCAGGGTGCCGAAGATGCCGCCGCGACGGCCGTACGCGCTGGTGCCGCCGAGCATCACCGTTCCGACCGCCAGCACGGTCCAGTCCAGGCCGGTGCCGGGCGCGACGGCGCCGTCCCCGTTCGCGGCGATCAGCACGCCGCCGAGCGCCGCCAGCACGGTGGACGCGACCAGCGCCAGCGCGGTCACCGTGGCGGCCACCGCGCCGCGCCGCCGGGCCGGGTCGGCGACCGGCCGGAACCGGCCGATCAGCCGGCGCACCGGCATCATCGCGGCGAACAGGCCACCGAGGACGGCCACCGCGGCGAAGCCCACGAAGAGGTACAGCGCGTTGCGGCGCGGGTCGTAGTCACTCTGCACCGCGACCGGCACGCTCCGGCGCTCCAGATAGACGATCACGCCGGCCGCCCCGGCCAGGCTCGCCGCCCAGCCGGGCACGTGCAGCACCACCACGGCCAGCGCGAGCGCCAGCCCGGCCGCCGCCGCCACCGCGAGCGCCGGCAGCAGCGCCTCCCGCATGCCGCGGTCGCCCTGCTCGGCGAAGTGCAGCGCGGCGGCCAGCGCGACCGGGCCGACCGCCAGGTTCACCGCGCCGGCCCGCAGGCTCAGGCCGGCGGCCAGGGTGAGCAGGCCGAGCGCGGCCACGTCGACGAGCAGCGTCTTCAGGGAGCCGCCGCGCAGCGCGTCCGCGTTCTCCCGCCAGAGCAGCCAGGTCACCGCGACCAGCGCGGCGAGCAGCACGAACTCCCAGAGCACGTGCACCGCGATGCGGTCCCGGCCGGGCTCGCCGTGCGCCGGGTCGTCGAAGACGTGCTCCAGTACGGCGGCGGGCACGCCGGACGATGTCTCCGGCGGCGCTGTCCGACCCGCGTCGTCGTACGCCATAGACCCGCGCCTCCCAGGTGGCCGCGTCCGGCCCACGGGCGGGCGGACCGTGGCGGCCGTCGCTCTCCGGTCGCCAGGGACGGTACCGCCGGGCCGGGGTGTGGGGAACCCCGGATCAGAGACGCCCGCGCGGCGTCTCGCGGTCGCCCGGCTCGCGGTCCTCGTCGTCCTCCTGCTCCGGCACCCGGCAGGAGCGTTCCAGCCAGAGCGCGGCGGCGACGAGCGCGAGCGACGCGATCAGACCGCCGAGCGCGGCGGGCCGGTCGCCCTGGGCGGCATTGGTCCGTTCCACGAAGAGCCAGCCGGTCAGGCCGGCGTAGAAGCCGGCGAAGATGGCACCGGCCAGCGCGGACGCCTTGGCCAGCACCACGAACCGGGCGACCAGCAGTGGGTTCACCGGCTCGCGGCCGGGCCGCCGCTCGATCCGGCTGCGGGTGTTCACCGCCGCGTAGCCCTCCAGCACGGCCAGGCCGGCCAGCGTGATCACCGGCAGCCAGGGCAGGTCGGGCGCGAAGTCGTAGTAGAAGCCGCTGATCAGCAGCCAGGCCACCGCGGCGGCGGCCAGGCCGGCCACCACGAGCGTGGAGGCCCGGGTCGGCCCCATCCGGAAGCGGTCGGGCCCCTGCGGGGAGCGGTCGGTGCTCACCGCGTCTCCTCAGCTCGCCACTGCCGGGCCACGCTCCTGCGGGTCATGTGTCCGACTCTAGCGTCAGATCGGGTCGTGGGCTCAGTTCCAGGGCGTCACCGGCCAGCGGCTCGGCGTTGAGCAGATCGGTCAGCCAGCCGTGCCCGGGCAGCCGGCCGTGCGGCTCGACGTCGATCCACGGGCGCAGCACGAACGCGCGCAGGTGGGCCCGGGGATGCGGCACCGTCAGCTCGGGGTCGTCGCGGAGCACCGGCTGGCCGCCGTCGTCCCAGACCGCGATCACGTCCACGTCGAGCGTGCGCGGCCCGTACCGCCGCTCCGGGTCGCGGGCCCGCCCGGCCGCCGCCTCCGCGGCCCGGGCGCGGGCCAGCCAGTCCTCCGGCGTCGCCGCCGGGTCCGCGACCATCACCACCGCGTTCAGGTACGCGGGCTGGTCCGCGTCCCCCCACGGTGGAGTCTCGTAGACACCGGAGACCAGCAGGACCCGGTCGCCGAGCGCGGCCACCGCGCCGCGCAGGTGGCCGAGGCGGTCGCCCAGGTTGCTGCCGATCGACAGCACGGCCCGGGTCACCGGGTACGCCTCATCGTGACGGCGACGTCCCGGAACGCGTGCGGGATCGGTGCCTCCGGCTTGTGCACGGTCACCGTCGCCGCGGCGACCAGCGGCTCGGCCAGGCAGACCGCGAGCAGCCGGTCGGCGAGTGTCTCGATGAGGTTCACCGGTTCGCCGGTGATCACCGCGACCAGCCGTTCGGCGAGTTCCCCGTAGTGCACGGTGTCGGTCACCTCGTCGGAGCGGGCGGCCGGGCCCAGGTCCAGTTCGAGCACCGCGTCGACCACGAACTCCTGCCCCTGGGCGCGCTCGAAGTCGTAGACGCCGTGCCGGCCGTGCGCGCGCAGGCCGGTCAGCTCGATCCGGTCGGTCACCTGTCGCCTCCACTCGCGCCGGTGGTCGCTTCCGCCTGACGGCTGCGGGTGACCGCTTCGGCCGGCGGCGCGGTCGCGGGCCGCCTGCCGGTCGCGGTGGCGAGACGGGGGCTGCCGGTGGCCTGCCAGACGGCGAGCGCGTCGGCGGTGCCGCGGACGTCGTGCACGCGTACCCCCCAGGCGCCGGCCGCGACGGCGAGCACGCTCGTCGCGACGGTCGCGGCCTCCCGCCCGGCGGTGGGCCGCGGCTCGCCCGCCGCGTCGGCGAGCAACCGGCCCAGGTAGGACTTGCGGCTGGCCCCGAAGAGCACCGGAAAGCCCAGGTCGACCAGCTCGGGCAGGCGGGCGCTGAGTGCCCAGTTGTGCGCGGCGGTCTTCGCGAAGCCCAGACCCGGGTCGACGACGATCCGGTCGGCGGCCACCCCGGCGGCGAGCGCGGCGTCGACCCGCCGGCTCAGCTCGTCCCGGACCTCGGTCACCACGTCGGTGTACGTGGCCAGCTCGCGCATCTCCCGCGAGTGCCCCCGCCAGTGCATGAGCACCCACGGACAGCCGGCGTCGCGGACCACCCGGGCCATGTCCGGGTCGGCGAGGCCGCCGGAGACGTCGTTCACCAGGTACGCGCCGGCGGCGAGGACCGCCTCGGCGACCCGGGCCCGGCTGGTGTCGATGCTGACGACGATGCCGGCGGCGCTCAGCTCACGGACCACCGGCAGCACCCGGGCGGTCTCCGTCTCCGCGTCGACCCGCTCGGCGCCGGGCCGGGTGGACTCGCCGCCCACGTCGATCAGGTCGGCGCCGTCGGCGCGAAGTCGCACCCCGTGTGCGACTGCCGCGTCCAGATCGGCGTATCTGCCGCCGTCGGAGAAGGAGTCGGGCGTGACGTTGAGGACGCCCATCACCACCGGGGTCTCCGCCCGTACCAGATCGGTCACGGAGCCGACAGTACCGCTCGCGGGCGGGGCTTCCGGCGACCGGGCGAGCCGCCGACGCAGCAGCCCTGACATGCGGATTGGAACAGGTGTACGATCGGTCTTCCGGGCGATTCACGGTCGACTCTTCGCGGCTTGTCGCAAAGGTGGCCGGGCCGTACGCTTTGGAATTGCCCAGCATCGAGATGGCGAAGCCTGGAGGGAGGGCCGAAGCGGGAAGAATCCGCCCAAAACTCACCACCCAGCGTGGTGGGTCACGGACACAGCGTTGACCACTTCCGTGTCCGCCGAGCACCATCCCGCCAGGCTTGCCTACTTGCACCAACGCGGCACCGCCGGCCGCGACCTTGGGGAGGTTTCCAGTGATCGCCATCGAGCTCATGGCAGCGGCGTCGAGCGCCGTCGACCACGCGCTCCACACCCTGGCGTCGACTCCACTCGCCGAGCCGGCTCCGAAGGGCATCGACACCGACAACGTCGTCACCTTCTTCGCCAGCAAGATCGCACCGATCCTGCTCGCCGTCCTCGGGGTGATCTTCATCGGCCGGGCCAGCCGGGGTGAGATCTCCAAGGTGCTGACCAGCTCGGCCATCGCCATCATCGGCCTGGCCTTCATCGCCGGCGCCGCCACACTCTTCTTCGTCGGCGACTACCTGATCAACCTGATCTTCGAGTAGGACGCTGGGCGACGATGCGGCTGCGCACCGACGACGACATCTACCGGGCACGCCTCGTCTACCTGGGGCCGCCCGGGTACACCCTTCCCGTTCACCTGCCGTACGCCCAGTACGGCCTGTTCATGCTGCTCGTACCCCTCTACATGTTCATCCACTGGCTGTTCACGCTCCAGGTCGAGCTCTTCCCCGCCTGGGAGATCTCGCTGGCGATCGTGACGACCTCGTTCATCTTCCGGTACGTCGACCCGGACCGGCCCGCGCGCATGGTGATCCGGACCGCGCTGACCGACTGGCGACGCACCCGGGAACCGGCCACCGAGCAGCGGGATCCGCGGCTCGTCGCGAGCCGGATCAGGATCCGGGAGGAACTGGCATGACCGGGCGTACGACAACCGTGCAGACGAACGACGCGGGTGAGGCGGTCGCATGAGTCGCTCTTCCACGCCGGGTTCCCCGGCCGGGCGTCCGGCCGGGCCGAATGGTAACCGTCAGCGATCGTTCGACTACCCACCGGACGAGGATCTGGACGAGGTCGTCCTGGACGGCGCGCTCGTCACCAGCCCGGGACACAGCCGGGTCGGTGTCTTCCAACCGCCGCGACCGATCACGCCCCGCGAGCCGGTACGCCCCGACGGCGACATCGACTCGCCCTTCCTCGACCTCTTCGGCGGCGCGCAGCCCCGGGTCCGGCGACCCGCCCCCACCCCGCCCCCGCCGGTCGAGCCGGTGGTGGCGCCGCCCCGCCGCGGCGTCGGCCGTGAGCCCCTGCCGATCCCGCACCAGCACGCCGCGCCGGTCGAGCCCGCGCCGCGGGCCGAGCCGGAACCCCCGGCCCGCGAGCAGACCCCTGGGGTACGCGCGGTCGGACGCCCCCGTCCCGAGCCCGCACGCGCCGCACCGCTGCCGGCCGAGCCGGCCCTGCCCGACCCGCCGGCCGCGCTCGCCTCGCCCCCGCCGTCCCGGAGCCGGGTGCCGCAGCAGGCCGGTGACCGGCTGCCCGCGCTCCGGCCCCCGACCGAGCCGGAGCCGGCACTCCCACCGCCCCCGCAGATCGCCGCGCCCGGACCCGCGCCCGCCGAGTACCGGGAACCGGATCTCGCGCCGGCGGAACCGCTCGCGACCGGCGCCGCGCCGTCGCGGGAGGTCGGCCGTCCGGCGCACCGCGAGGTCGCGCCGCCCCGGCAGCGCACGCCGGAACGCCGCAACCGGCCGACCAAGCCGGTCCGGGTCCGCGCCCCGAAGATCAAGTTCGGTGACCGGGACCCGTCGGTCGAGCTGGCCATCACCGAGATCGCCGGCCACCTCACCTTCACCCCCAACACCGTCACCGCCTGGTACTGGCTGCCCGAGGTGCGGTGGGCGTTCCGGCCCGACGCCGAACGCGAGGCACTGCTCTCGGCGATCTCCGAGCAGTACGCCGGACTCGCCGGGTTCCGGCTGCACCTGCGCCGCACCACCCGGCCCTTCCCGGCCGACGAGTGGGCCCGCACCATCGACGCGCACACCGCCGCCCCGCTGCCCGACGTACCGGGCACCACCGGCTGGGCCGACCACCTGGTCGCCGCCCAGCGGCACCTGATGGCGGTCAACCACGCCGAGGGCCAGACCTACCTCGGCGTCACGTTCGCCCGCCGGTCGCTCGGCGACTCGCTCACCGAACGCCTCCTGCGTACGTTCGGCCGAGGCACCGCCGACGGCGAGCGGCGCCGGCTGAGCCGTACCGTCGAGCAGTTCGACGAGGTCCTCGGCGCGTTCGGCATGCGCGGGCGGCGGGTCACCGCGCCCGAACTGGAATGGCTGCTCTACCGGTCGGTGGCGCTGTGCATGGCGCCGCCCGGCGTCCTGTCCCCGATCACCAACGGCCGGTGGGAACGCGGCGACCTGCTGGCCCTCACCGAGCAGGTGGAGCGCTACCGCACGCCATACGGCTCGACGGTGAAGCTGGTCAACCGGATGACCGGCGAGGAACGCCACGTCGCGGTGCTCGCGGTCGGCCGGATGGAGCCGCTGGAGATCCCCGAGCGGCACGAGCCCTGGCTGCACTTCCACGAGCGGCTGCCCTGGCCGATGGAGCTGTCCACCCGGGTCGACATCCTCGGCCCCAACGACTCGTTCCGGAACCTCGAACACCGGCTGCGGATGATCCGCTCCCAGCAGCTCGACTACGCCGAGCACGGCATCGACGCGCCGCCCGAGCTGGAACGCCTGGCCAAGCGCGCGCTGGTGATCGGCGACGAGATGACCACCGGCCTGCCCGTCGACTCGGCCCGGGCACACGGCTGGCACCGCATCGCGGTCGGCGGCCGTACCCGGGAGGAGTGCCTGGAGCGGGCCCGGCGGCTCATCCAGCTCTACTCCCGTGAGCTGCGGATCTCGCTCCAGCACCCGAAGAACCAGGACTGGCTGGCCCGCGAGTTCATCCCCGGCGAGCCGATCGCCAACACCGGCTACGTCCGGCGGATGCCGGTCAACCTGCTCGCCGCCGCGCTGCCGCAGGCAGCGTCCACAGTCGGCGACCGGCGCGGCGACCTGATCGGGCGTACCGCCGGCACCTGCCGCCGTCCGGTCTTCCTCGACCTGCACTTCCCGATGGAGGTACGCGAACGCTCCGGCCTCGCCGTCTTCGTCGCCGAACCCGGTGGTGGCAAGTCGACGCTGCTCGGCGCGCTCGGCTACCTGGCAGCGCGCCGTGGCGCGCAGGTGACGCTGCTCGACCCGTCCGGCCCGCTGGCCCGGCTCTGCGCCATGCCCGAACTCGCCCCGTACTCCCGGGTGCTCAACCTGACCGGCTCGGAGCAGGGCACGCTGGCGCCGTACGCGCTGATCCCGACGCCGCTGCGCACCGAGTTCGGCGCCGGGGCGGCCGGTGACCGCGAGTTCGAGATCGCCGTGTCGAACGCCCGCGCCGAGCGCCGGATGCTCGTGCAGGACATCTGCATGATGCTGGTGCCGCCGCAGGTGGCCCGGGAGGCGTCCACCGCCACGCTGTTCCGGCACGCCGTACGCCAGGTGCCCGCGGAGGAGACCTCCACGCTCGACGACGTGGTGACCTGCCTCCAGGGGCTCGACGACGACGCCGGGCGCGAGCTGGCCCACCTGCTGCTCGACACCGCCGAGATGCCGCTGGCCATGCTCTTCTTCGGCCGGCCGCCGGAAGGGCTGCTCGGCGCCGACGCCGCGCTCACCGTCATCACCATGGCCGGCCTGCGGCTCCCCGACCTCAAGATCGAGCGGGAGTACTGGTCGGCCGAGGAGGCGCTCGCGCTGCCGATGCTGCACACCGCGCACCGGCTGGCCGTACGCCGCTGCTACGGCGGGTCGATGTCCTCCCGGAAACTGGTCGGCCTCGACGAGGCCCACTTCATGGAGGGCTGGCGCTCCGGCCGGTCGTTCCTGGTCCGGCTCGCCCGCGACTCCCGCAAGTGGAACCTCGCCGCGCTCGTCGCCTCGCAGAACCCGAAGGACATCCTCGGCCTCGACGTGCAGAACCTCGTCTCCACCGTCTTCGTCGGCCGGATCGCCGAGGACAGCGAGATCGCCTCCGAGGCGCTGCGCCTGCTGCGGGTGCCCGTCGACGACGGTTACGAGGCCACACTCGCCTCGCTCTCCCAGGCGGACAGCGGATCGGCCAACCGGCTCGGCTTCCGCGAGTTCGTCATGCGCGACGTCGACGGGCGCGTGCAGAAGGTCCGGGTCGACGTGTCGTACGTCGACGGGCTGCTGGAGCACCTGGACACCACCCCCGCCGCGGTCGCCCAGGCCGCCGGGATACTGCCGACCGTCCTGGCTGACCTGGAGGCGTGACATGGCGAGGGCACGGATCGCGGCGCTCCTCCTCGCGCTCGGCGTACTCGCCGGGGCCACGATCTCCTGGCCGGTGATCGGTGCGGCCACACCCGCGTACGCCGCCGCGCCGGTCACCCAGGCGCGGGCCGAGTTGTGCAGCACCAAGGAGTGGCAGGCCGACTTCCGCGCCTGCGTCGGCCGCCTCAAGGCGGTCAGCGAGGACCAGGTCGAGTGCCGCAACGCGCCGGTGCCCGCCGCGCCGGACTCGGGCCTGGCCGGCTGGTTCGCGTCCCGGCCCGACTCGGCGAAGGAGCCCGGCCCGAAGGGCCTCTACAGCGACTACGGGTACGCCGGCTACAGCTACAACACGTACGACGTCGACGGGGGCTGCGCCTCCTCGGTTCTGCATCCGGACTACCGCTTCACCACGATGGTCGCCAACGGCGAGTTCATGTTCGCCAACGCGGTGATCGGCGCGTCCAACGCGCTGCGGGAGCGCGCCTGGGATCCGCGCACCATGTGGAGCTGGGCCGACCCGCTGGTGGAGCAGGCCACGAAGGCCGTCTACCAGAAGGTGTTCAGCGTCTTCGGCATCATCACGGTCTGCGTGGTCGGCCTCTACCTGCTCTGGCGGTCCCGCCAGTCGGACATGAGCAACGCGATGACCACTGCGGGCTGGGCGCTGCTGGTGATGGTGGCGGTGACCGCGCTGGCCGCCTGGCCGGTCAAGTCCGCGAACATCGCCGACAGCACGCTGATCACCACACTGGGCGTGGTGCACGACGCGGTCGGCCCGTCCGCCAAGACCGTTCCGCCGGACAAGTGCGCGCTGCCGAACCCGAGCGCCTGCGTCGACAAGCGTCCACCCGCCGTGCGCGCCAGCGACACGGCGACCGAGACGATGCTCTACCGGAACTGGCTGCGCGGTGTGCTCGGCTCGGCGGACAGCGAGACCGCCAAGAAGTACGGCCAGGCGCTATACGACGCGAAGGCGCTGACCTGGGATGAGGCGGAGTCAATCCGCTCCAA
This sequence comes from Micromonospora sp. HB375, assembly GCF_017872985.1. NCBI lineage: Bacteria > Bacillati > Actinomycetota > Actinomycetes > Micromonosporales > Micromonosporaceae > Micromonospora > Micromonospora sp. HB375. Next base: position 6,610,511 of record NZ_JAGGJO010000001.1, read on the forward strand.
CCCGGCCACCCGCGACGTTGTCATCAAGGCCAAGCAGCAGCAGTGGGCGAAGGTCGCCGAGCAGATCAAGACCGAGGACCCGGAGGCGTACGAGTACCTCAAGGGCACCAAGGACATGGACCGGATCGGTGCCGGGTTCATCGCGGTGCTGGCCTCGGTGCTGTTCGCCATGTTCGACCTCACCGCGTCGCTGCTGGTGCTGCTCGGCTTCCTGATCTTCCGCTGGGCGGTGATCGCCGCGCCGATCCTCGGCACGGTCGGCCTGATGCGCCCGGCCAGCGCCGGCCTCCGGCGGCTGGCGAACGCGGTGGTCGCCGCCGTCTTCAACATCGCTATCTTCGGCACCGGCGCGGCCATCTACCTCTTCGCCGTCGACCTGATCATGAACACCGCCACGCTGCCCGGCTGGCTCCAGGTGGTCCTGGTCTGGCTCTGCGGCGTGGTCGGCTGGCTGCTCCTGCGGCCGTACCGCCGCATCACCCAGCTCGGCGGCAAGGACAGCAGCGAGGCGGTCAGCTCGGCCGGCTCCTGGCACCGCCGGTTCTTCCGGGACATGCGGATCGCCGCCCGGCTGGACGTGGCCGAGCCCGGCGGCACCAACGAGCCGACCATCGGCAGACGCCGTACCGTCACCGCCGATCAGCGCAGCCTCCGGCCGGAGGCCCGCCACGAGGATCCGGCGCACAGCGCCACACCGGCCGAACGGGAGCGACCGGACGGACGGGAACGGCCGGAGGGGGCGCCCGCGAGCGGACGGCCGGGCGGGAGTCCGGCCGGTGCGCCCCGACCCCGGCGCGCGCCGTCGACCTGGACCGAGCCGGACGTGCCGGAGGAGGTACCGTCCTACGCCGTCTACCGGCCGGACTCGGCGGGCCGCGGCACCGCCCCGGCCCGGCCGGCGCCGCGCATCCGCTCCGAGGCCCGGTGAGTCCGGTGCGGCGCGCGCTGGAGTTCCTCTTCACCCGGGTCCTCCGGTCGAGGCTCGGCATCGCCCTGGTGATCGCCGTGCTGGTCTTCGGTGTGATCGGCGCGGCCCGCCTGGTCGGCGGGCCCGGCGATTCGGGGCTCGGCCTGACCAGCCGGCCCAGCCAGCCGATCAGCACCGCGGACCCGGAGGCCGGTGACGACGGCGTGCTGGCCAGCCCGCCGACCGCTGTCGCCCCGAAGACCCGGCCGGGCGAGGCCACGCCGGAGCAGGTCGCCGGGCGGTTCACCACCGCGTGGCTGAGCGGCCCGGGCAGCACCGGCGACGCCTGGCAGGCCCGGCTCCGACCGCTCGCCACCCCCGCGCTGGCGGAGAAGATGACAGACGCCGACCCGGAGACAGTGCCGGCGCGGAAGACGACAGGCGCACCTACTCTCCGGCCCCGGACCGAGTCGTTCGTGGAGGCGCTCGTTCCGCTGGACAACGGCACGCTCCGGCTCGAACTCGTCGCGCCGGACGGCCCCTGGCTGGTGGACGCCGTCGACTGGGAGCGGTCGTGACCGCCGGCCCGGCCGTCGCCGGACAGGTCCGCCGGAAGTTGCGGGTCGGCGTGCTCGCCACCGCTGTCACGGCGGCACTCGCCCTGCTCTGCTGCGTTGGCGGCGCCGGAGCCTTCTTCCTCACCGAACTGGGCGGCGACGGGGACGACCCGAAGCTCGCCGCCCTGAGCTGCGACCCGACCTACCAGGTGAACCTGACCGGGGACATGCCGCGCTTCGCCGAGTACGGCGAGCGTCAGCTGCGCAACGCCGCGGTCATCATCAAGGTCGGCCAGGACATGAAGCTCCCCGCGCGCGGCTGGGTGATCGCGCTGGCCACCGCGATGCAGGAATCAGCGCTGCGCAACCTCGCCAACAGCACGGTGCCGGCATCGCTGGCGCTGCCGCACGAAGGGGTCGGCGCCGACCACGACTCGCTCGGCCTGTTCCAGCAGCGGCCCGGATGGGGCAGCGTCGAGCAGCGGATGACGCCCTCGTACGCGGCCCGCAAGTTCTACCAGAAGATGGAGAAGGTGCCGAACTGGCAGCAGCGCCCGCTCACCGTCGTGGCCCAGCAGGTCCAGGTGAGCGCCTACCCCGACGCGTACGCCAAACACGAGGAACTGGCCGGACGCATCGTCGACGCGCTGGCCGGCGGCGCCGCCCGGACCGTGGAGATCGCCGGCAAGGCCGTGTGCGACGCGGCGGCCGGAGACCGGATCGCCGCCTCCGGCTGGACCGCGCCGCTGCCCGGCGGCGTGGTCTCCGGCTTCCGGACCACCGCCCGTCCCAGCCACCACGGCGTGGACCTGGCTGCCTCGAAGGGCACGCCGATCCACGCCGCCTCGGCGGGCCGGGTGCTGGTGGCCCGTTGCGATCCCGACAGCGCCGGGCGGAAGGACTGCGACCGGGACGGCTGGCCGAACAAGGGCGGATGCGGATGGTTCGTGGACATCCTGCACGCCGGCGGATTCATCACCCGCTACTGCCACATGGTCGAGCGACCCCGCGTGGTGCCGGGTCAGTCGGTCGCGGCGGGCGAGGTCATCGGGCTCTCCGGCAGCAGCGGCAACTCGTCCGGCCCGCACCTGCACTTCGAGGTGCACCGCAATGGCGACCGGTCCAGCAACGGGGCGGAGAACCCGGTGCCCTTCATGCGCAAGCGGGGCGCGCCCCTCGGCGAGACCGGGTGAGGCCGGGCGGATGAGCAACCCCCTGCCCGACCCGTTCGCCGACCGGCCGGACTGGGCACCACTGCCGCCCCGGCCGGTCGAGACGGTGCCCGCCACGAGCGGAACCGAGCTGCGCGGCCGGCGGGTACTCGTCGGCCTTCCCGGCCTCGGCTGGCGCGGGGACCTGCGGGCTGACGAGCGCGTCGTGCAGGGCAGCCGCACCTACGTACCTGTGATCCCGGAACACGAGTGGTACCGGGCCGAATCCGAGCAGGTGGAGGTGTTCGCCCCGCTGGTGCCCGTGGAACGGGTCTGGGTGGAGACGATCGGCGAGCGACCCCCGCCGACCTCACCAGCCCCCTCGGGAATCCGGCTGGTCTCGCTGGACGCCCCGAACCGCCGGCCGCCCACCCCGGTGTTCGAGGCCGACGCGGTGACCGGCCGGCGCGTGGTGCACGTGGACAACGGCGTGGAACGGCGTGACCTGCGCGCCGTCACCGAGACCTACTCCGGGGCGGACGGCGACATCTGCGTGCGGGTCACGCCGGAACTGGAGTGGTACCGGTGGGCCTGGCGCGGTCAGGCACCGACCACGTTGGAGGTGCCGGTGCACCTGCTATGGCTGGAGTAGCCGGAAGTCAGTCGGCACGCTGCGCAGAGCAGACGCCCCAGCCATCGTCGCGCCGCGTCTCGAACCGCCACTTCTGCCGCTCACTCTGCGAAATGCCCTCGACTGAGGCGGAGATGATCAGCTCGACCTCGACCATGGCGACCTCGCCGGACTCCTGGATGGCCAGCGGGCCCCAGCTCACCGAGATCGTCGTGTTGAAGCGCTGTTCCCGGGATACGAGGTCGTCGCGAAGCGCTCGTAGTCCATCCAGCCCGGTCTGCCTTGCGCAGGTGAACTCTTGTGCCTTTGTGTCGTTCCGGTCATCCAGAAATGCCTGAATATAGTTGGCCACGACCACGTCGGGGGCGCTTCGGTCCGGCGCTGTCGCGCGGTCGTACAGCACGAATCCGGCCACCGCTCCACCCGTGCACAGCAGCGCCAGCACCCCCGCGACGACGCCGACGACCGTCCGCAGCGACCGCTTGGGGCGTACCGGCGCGGGAGCGGGCGCGGGAGGCGCCAACTGCTCCGGCGGGGTCCGCTGCGCCGGTACTCGGGACACCTGGGAACCGGCGGGGGGCTGCACTGATTCCACCTCCTGAGGCTATCGGCTGCGCGTCGCGTACCCAATGCCTGGAACCGGCGGATCGTGGCGAACCGCCGGGCGGAGGCCGCCCGGCGGCGGGGTGAGGCTGCTCACCGCCGACCAGCTCACCGCGCCGACCGACATCCCGGTGGACGGCCCCCGGCTGGGTTACCGTCACACCTCGGGGAGGACATGTCGGCCTCGGGAAGAGAGGTGGACGCGGTGGCGACTCCGAAGGCGCGCGCCGGCCGGGCCGCCGCGCTGCACCGCCGGGCCGAGGCCGCCGCGACGGCGGCGGCGGGCATCCTCGACGAGATCCGGCCCGCGCCGGCCGACCATCACCGGCAGTACGAGCTGGCCGAGCGCCTGCGGGCGGCTGCTGAACTGGCCGCGCCGGGCTGGGCCGGCGGTCCGCTGGAGACGCTGACCGCGGCGACGCCACCCGGTGACGGCCCGCCGCCGCTGGTCCGGATGGGCACCGCCGCGCCGCTCGACGACGCCCGGTTCCCCGCGCTCGCGCCCCTGTTCGGCAGCGGTCACGTGAGCCTCGACGCCGACGCCTCGGACCCTCGGGTGGCGGGGCTGCTCCGCGCGCTGCTGCTGCGCGTGTTCGCGGCGACGCCGGCGGGAGCGCTGCTGGCTCGCGCGGTGGACGGCGGTTCCGGTGATACCTTCGCCGGGTACGCGCCGCTCGCCGACGCCGGCCTGCTGCCCCCGCCCGCCACCGACCTCGCGGGGATGCGCGCGGTGCTGGCCGAGGCGGAGCAGTGGGTGGCCGCGGGCACGGCCCGGCAGCGGGCGCACGACCGGACGCTGCTGCTCGTGGTGGCCGCGCTGCCGGAGGGTACTACCACTGCCGACCTGGACCGGCTCGCCGGCCTGGCCGAGGGCGGGCCCCGGGCCGGGCTGCATCTGGTGGTCGCCGGCTGGCCGGACGGCGGTCCGCTGCCGCGCGCCACGGCGATCACGGTCCGCACCGCGTACGCGCTCGTCGGCGACCCGCCCGGCGCCGGGTTCAGCAGTCCCGGCGCGGAGCCGCCGGGCGGGCTGAACTCGCCGGTGTTCCTGGACGACGACCCGCCCGCCGAACTGGTCGCCGCTGTGTGCGCGCGGCTGGTCCGGCAGATCGAGGACGGCTCCCGCCTCTCGCTGGGTGACCTGCTCCCGGCGGACGGTTTCTGGACCGACGGCTCGGCGGACGGGTTGAGCACCACCGTGGGTGACGCCGCCGGGCGCCCGGTCAGCCTCGGCTTCACCGAGCTGACCCCGCACTGGCTGGTCAGTGGCCGGGGCCAGGCCGGCCGGTCGGCGTTCCTGACCGACGCGCTGTTCGGGCTCGCCGCCCGGTACGGCCCGGACGAGCTGGCGCTCTACCTGGCCGACCTGGCCGACGGCGAGTCCTTCGTGGAGTTCCTGCAGACCGAGCGGGACCGTTCCTGGGTGCCGCAGGTGCGCGCCGCCGCGATGGCGGCCGACCGGGAGTACGTGGCCGACCTGTTCGGCGAGCTGGAGGCGGAGTTGCGCCGCCGCGAAGAGGCGTCCCGGCGGGCCGGCGGGCAGCGCTACGCCGAGCTGCGGCAGCACCAGCCGTTGCCCCGGATCGTCTGCGTGATCGACAACTTCCCGCTGGTGCTGCGCGAGCGGGACCGGCTCGCCGCCGACCTGCTGGCCCGGCTGGACGCGCTGGCCCGCGCCGGCCGGTCGTACGGCATCCACCTGGTCCTCGCGGGCGAGGGTGACCTGGGCATCGGCGGCCCGCGGGATCCGCTGCTCGGCCAGTTCCCGGTGCGGGTGGCACTGCCCGGCGGCTCGGCGGTGCTGGAGCCGGCGAACGACTCGGCGGCCGGGCTGCCGGTGGGCAGCGCGGTGGTGAACACGGCGGGCGGTCTGGGCGGTCCGCGCGGCGCGACCCGCGGGCATGAGCGGATGATCCGCTTCCCGGACCCGTACGAGGATCCGGAGGTCCTGGCCGGCCTGCGGCGACGCCTCTGGGAGGCGCGGGGCGAGTCGGCGACGCCGCCGGTGGTGTTCGCCGGGTACGCCCGCCCGCTGCTCGCCAACGACCCGCGGCACCGGGCCGCGCTGGCCGGCCGGGCCCACGCTCCCGCCGCCCTGCTGGGCCGGGGGGTGGACGTGCGGCGCTCCACAGTGACGGTGCCGCTCGGGCCGGGCGCCGGGCGCAACCTGGCCGTCCTGGGCCGGGACGAGGAGGCCGAGCGGCTGTTGGTGACGGCGGTCCGCAGCGCGGCGGCGGCGCATCCGGGCGCGGCCCGGTTCGTGCTGGCGCCGCTGGCGAACGGGTCGGCCGAGCCGGCCGGGGTGCTGGCCGCCGAACTGGCCGGGCGGCATCGGGTGGAGACCGTCGACGCGGCCGGGCTGCGGACCGCGATGGCGTCGGACGAGCCCGGCTACCTGGTGGTGTTCGGGGTGGACGTGCCGGACGCCACCGAGTTGCCGCCGGAGTTGCTGCGGTCGCTGCTGCTGGAGGGCCCGCCGGCCGGGCGGCACCTGCTCGGCTGGTGGCGGACGCCGGCGCCGCTGGCCGGGCTGCTCGGCCCGGAGGGCGAGTTGGACAAGCTCACCGCCGTGGCGGTCACCGACGTGCCGGGCGGGCGGCTGGAGCAGCTCTTCGACCGTCCGGTCTGGTGGCGGCCCCGGCCGGGCCGCGCGATGCTCTGGGACGGCCCGGACGAGCAGGGCACCGTTTTCGTGCCGTTCGGCGCCGGGGAGGGTTCGGCATGAGCGAGACCGGCACGACCGTGCCCGGGCCCCGCAACGGCGGACCGACAACAGTGGCGGAACCCGCCGAGTCGGCCTGGACGGAGTACGTCGCGGCCGCACGGGCGCTCGACGGCGTACGCCGGGCGGCGGCCACCGCCGCCGGGGAGCAGGCGCGGTCGGTGGCGGCGGCCCGCGAGGAGCTGACAGCGGTACGCGAACGGCTGGCGCCGCAGCAGTCCCGGCTGCGTGAGCTGGGCGTACCGGCGTTGTCGCTGGTACCGACGCCGCCGGAGGTGACCGAGGCGGCCCGGTCGATGGCGGGTGGGCCGTCGGCGGTGCTGGCGGCGTTGCGCGCCGCCGGGGACTGGGCGGACGCGGCGGACGACACGCTAGCCGCGCGGGGCCTGCCCCGGCTGGCGCGGTGGCCGTCCCGGCCGCGCAACCTGCTGGTGTACGGGCCGCTGGCGCTCGTGGTGCCGCTGCTCCAGCTCGTGCTGTACGCGGTGGCCGGGCCGGGGGCGGTGACGGTGCTGGCGCTGCTGGTGGGGCTGCCGCTGCCGGCTGTCGCGTTCATGCTGGGGTGGCTCGCTGTGGGGCGGCTCTTCCGTCCGCGTCCGACCGACCGGGTGGACCGCACGCCCCGGTTCGGGGCTCTGGTCTGCCTGATCCCGGCGGTGCTCACCGCCGCCGGCCTGCTGCTGGCCATGCTGCCGAGCTGACGACGGCCGCGTCTCCCGGGCGGGAGTACGCGGCCGTCGGTGTCGGTCGAGGGTCAGCGGGCCATGATCAGCGCCATCGCCTCGGCCCGCGACTTCGCGTCGTTCTGCAGGCCGCCGCGCACCGCGGACGTGATCGTCTTCGCGCCGGACTTCTGGATGCCGCGCATCGCCATGCACATGTGCTCGCACTCCAGCACCACGATCACGCCGCGCGGGGCGAGGCTGGACATCAGCAGGTCGGCGATCTGCGAGGTGAGCCGCTCCTGCACCTGCGGCCGCCGGGCGAACACCTCGACCAGCCGGGCCAGCTTGGACAGGCCGGTGATGCGGCCGTCCGGGCCGGGGATGTAGCCGATGTGCGCGCTGCCCCGGAACGGCAGCAGGTGGTGTTCGCAGAGGCTCATCACGTCGATGTCCCGGACGAGCACCAGTTCCTCGTGGTTGGCCTCGAACGTGGTGCGCAGCACCTGCGCTGGGTCGACCCGCAGGCCGGCGAAGAGCTCGGCGTACGCGCGGGCGACCCGGGCCGGGGTCTGCTGGAGGCCGTCGCGGTCCGGGTCCTCGCCGACCGCGATGAGGATCTCGCGTACCGCCTTCTCGATCCGGGCGAGGTCGACGCTGTCCTCCACCGGGCCGCCTGTCAGCTTTCCGCTGATCAGGCGTGCGGCCACGTAGTCGAGCGCGTCGTCGCCGTCGGGCTCGGTCGCGGAGACGGCCGACTCCCTGTGCGGGGAGCCGGCCGTCGTCGGATCGCTGTTCAGTGCGTACCGTCCGAGTTGTTGCTGGAACCACCGATCGAGCTGGAACCACCGATCGAGGCGGCCGCGTCGGCGCGGGCCTGCGTCGCCAGCGCCTCCTTCTCGGCCGGGGTGAGCACCGGCGGCTCGGTGGAGGGCTGACGCTTGCCGAAGCCGTGGTACGGGGCCATCGGCGGGCGCTTGACCACCCGGGCGCAGATGCGGGCCATGTCGGCGGTGGAGAGGGTCTCCTTCTCCATCAGCTCCAGGACCATGTTGTCCAGGACGTCCCGGTATTCCACCAGGATCTCCCAGGCCTCGTCGTGGGCCAGCTCGATCAGCGCGCGCATCTCGCCGTCGATCTCGGCGGCCACCGCGTCGGAGTAGTCCCGCTCGTGGCCCATGTTGCGGCCGAGGAACGGCTCGTCGCCGCTGGTGCCGTACTTGATCGCACCGAGCTTGGAGCTCATGCCGTACTGCGTGATCATCGCGCGGGCCAGCTGGGTGGCCTTCTCGATGTCGTTGCCGGCGCCGGTGGTCGGCTCGTGGAAGACCAGCTCCTCCGCCGCCCGGCCACCGAGCGCGTACGCCAGGGTGTCGATCATCTCGGCCCGGGTCTGGGTGTACTTGTCCTCCGTCGGGAGGACGAGCGTGTGACCCAGCGAGCGACCCCGGGACAGGATGGTCACCTTGTGCACCGGCGCGGCGTGCGGCAGCGCCCAGGCGACCAGCGCGTGCCCACCCTCGTGGTACGCGGTGATCTTCTTCTCCTGGTCGCTCATCACCCGGGTCCGGCGCTGCGGACCGGCAATCACCCGGTCGATCGACTCCTCCAGGGAGTCGTTGGTGATCGCCCGCTGCTCCTTACGGGCGGTGAGCAGCGCGGCCTCGTTGATCACGTTGGCCAGGTCGGCGCCGCTGAAGCCCGGGGTACGCCGGGCGACCGCGTCGAGGTCGACGTCGGGCGTGAACGGCTTGCCCTTGGCGTGCACCCGCAGGATGGCCTTGCGGCCCTCCATGTCGGGGGCGTCGACCGGGATCTGCCTGTCGAACCGGCCCGGGCGCAGCAGCGCCGGGTCGAGGATGTCCGGCCGGTTGGTGGCGGCGATCAGGATCACGCCGCCCTTGGTGTCGAAGCCGTCCATCTCGACCAGAAGCTGGTTGAGCGTCTGCTCCCGCTCGTCGTGGCCGCCGCCCATGCCGGCGCCACGGTGGCGGCCGACCGCGTCGATCTCGTCGACGAAGACGATCGCCGGGGCGTTCGACTTGGCCTGCTCGAACAGGTCGCGGACACGGCTGGCGCCGACGCCGACGAACATCTCGACGAAGTCGGAGCCGGAGATGGAGTAGAAGGGCACCCCGGCCTCGCCGGCGACCGCGCGGGCCAGCAGCGTCTTGCCGGTTCCGGGCGGGCCGAACAGCAGCACGCCCTTCGGGATCTTGGCGCCGAGGGCCTGGTACTTCGCCGGGTTCTGCAGGAAGTCCTTGATCTCGTGCAGTTCCTCGACGGCCTCCTCGGCCCCGGCCACGTCCGCGAAGGTGGTCTTCGGCGTGTCCTTGGTGATCATCTTCGCCTTGGACTTGCCGAAGTTGAGCACCCGCGAGCCGCCACCCTGCATCTGCGACATGAAGAACAGCAGCAGGAGCACGAGAAGCGCGATGGGAAGCAGGTTGACCAGCAGGCTGACCCAGATGCTGTCCGACGACACCTTGGTGTCGACCGGGCCGGTGATCCGGTCCGCCGCCTCGGCCTCGCGGACCTGGTTCCAGACCTGGCCGCCGACCTCGTACGGGAACTGCGCCTCGATCTTGTCGGTGGTGGTGTCGTCGCCGAACTTGGCCTTGTCCTTCAGGTCGAGCTGGAGCGTCTGCTCCTTGTCCTGGAAGACGACCTTCTCGATGCCGCCCTTGTTGAGCTGGTCGAGCGCGACGGACGTGTCCACCCGGTGGTAGCTGGGACCAGCGGTGAACAGTTGACTGAGCACAACGGCGCCGAGGATGACCAGGATGATCCAGACCACCGGTCGGCGGAAGAAACGCGTACGTTCCATGCTGTTGTCGGGTGCCGAGGCGCCCGCATCCTCCTGATCGACGTCCTGACCGTCTGAATGGTGTCGCCGCCTTGAGCGGCGGCCGGGGCCGCCGTGCGGGCCGGCCCGACCCCCGGGGCACGCAAACTGCCGCACCACGGTCATTCGACGGTACACCGTACGCGCGACGAGCGAGCTTGCGAGCCCGTCACTTACGCGCAGGGCGAACCCGGGTTTGGGCCGGCGTGGCGGGGAGCTCCGCACCCGGCCCACCCATACCGCACGGTCAGCGGTTCGAGGGGTCGGGCGTGGAGGGTGCCTCCACGTCACCGGCCCCTACCGTAGACCGGAAGGCTGAGAGCCCGCTGAATGTCCGCTGACGAAGGGCTCGGCGGAACTCACGCCCGGGCGTACACCTCGGGCTTGAGCACCCCGACGTAGGGCACCTCGCGGTAGCGCTCGCCGAAGTCGAGGCCGTAGCCCACGACGAACTCGGTGGGGATGTCGAATCCGACGTACTTGACCGGAACCTGCACCTTGACCGCGTCCGGCTTGCGGAACAGCGCGACCACCTCGACGCTGGCCGCGGAGCGCGACTCCAGGTAGCGCAGCAGCCAGGACAGGGTCAAACCGGAGTCGACGATGTCCTCGACCACCACCACGTGCCGGCCGGCGATGTCCCGGTCCAGGTCCTTGAGGATGCGGACCACGCCGGACGAGGTGGTGCCCTGGCCGTAGGAGGAGACGGCCATGAACTCCAGCTCGGCGGGCGGGCCCTGGCGGCCCAGCGCGCGGGCGAAGTCGGCCATGAACATGACCGCGCCCTTGAGCACGCAGACGAGCAGGAGGCCGTCCTCGACGTGCGCGTAGTCCGCCGAGACCTGCTTGGCCAGCTCCGCGGTCTTGTCGCGGATCTGGGCCTCCGAGATGATCACGTGGTCGATGTCGGCGTCGTACCAGGAGCCGTCAGCCATGCTCCTAGCCTGCCGTACGCCCCACGGCGGCCGTCGGCGGGGCCGCTCCTTTTGGCGCGGTCCCGCCGGGGATTTTCGGCGCGATCTGGATTAATCACCTCAGCAGGTACGGGAGCGCCAGCGCTGCCCGTCGTCGCTCGGCTTCCAGTCGGCCGAGTCGCGGGTGTCGGCGGTGAGCCCGAAGGCGCTGGCCCCGACGAGGAGAAGCAGGAAGAGCAGGAACGTCAGAACGGTCATGGCGGCGCTCGCTTTCGCATGGTTGAGACGGTTTTCGCCGCCGGTGCGCACCGGACACCATTGATTCTGCGAGCCACCGACCGATACGGACAGTGGCAGGAATGTCATTGGGCATCGATTTACTGCCACCGGTCGGGTTACCCTCGTCACATGCTCCGCTCGGTCGCCGTCATCGTCATGGACCAGGTCGCCGCATTCGAGCTCGGCGTGCTCGCCGAGGTCTTCGGCACCGACCGCACCGCCGACGGCTTCCCCAGCTACCGGTTCGATGTCTGCACCGCCGACGGCGGCCCGGTCCGCAGCCGCTCCGGATTCCTGCTCGCCCCCACCGCCGACCTCAAAGTGGTCGAGGACGCCGACCTGGTGGCGGTGCCCGCGCACGCCGACGGCGCCCCGGTGCCCGAACCGGTGCTCGCCGCGCTGCGCCGCGCCGCCGACCGCGGAGCCTGGCTGCTCAGCGTCTGCGCCGGCGCGTTCGTCCTCGGCGAAGCCGGCGTGCTCGACGAGCGCGCCTGCACCACCCACTGGCGCTACACCGACGAGCTCCAGCGACGCTTCCCGGCCGCCCAGGTGCAGTGCGACTCGCTCTACGTGCAGGACGGCCGGCTGCTCACCAGCGCCGGCACCGCCGCCGGCATCGACGCCTGCCTGCACCTGGTACGCCAGGAGCACGGCTCCGCCGTGGCGACCCGGCTGGCCCGCCGGATGGTCGTCCCACCGCACCGCGACGGCGGCCAGTCCCAGTACGTCGAGGCGCCCATCCCGAAGGCCCCCGAGGCGCCCACCCTGGAACCGGTGCTGGAGTGGCTGATGGGCCAACTCCGCCGCCCGGTGACAGTGGACGAGCTGGCCGCGCGCGCCGGCATGGCCCCGCGCACGTTCGCCCGCCGGTTCCGCGCCGAGACCGGCACCACCCCGCACGACTGGCTGACCAACCAGCGGGTGCTGCTGGCCCGGCACCTGCTGGAGGACACCACGCTGAGCGTGGAAGGCGTCGCCGAGCAGGCCGGCTTCGGCGACGCGGCGGCGCTGCGGCACCACTTCACCCGCCGCGTCGGCACCACCCCGCTCGCCTACCGCACCACCTTCCGCGAACGCACCACCGCCTGACGTTCCCCGCTCCACCCGGCCCACCCCGGCCCACCCCGGCCCGGCCCGGCCCGGCCCGGCGATCATGAAGTTGACCGTGGATTTCGTCCGTTTCCTCCCCGTCAACCTCATGATCACCGCCCCCGGGTGGGCCCGCTTCCCGCGCCGCACCCGTGATCAAGGAGTTTGCGGGCTGCCGGAGGCGTGAAGTGGACACAAAGTCCTTGATCACTGCCAGGCGAGGCGAGGCGGGAGGGGCGAGACGCCGCGGGGCGCCAGGCCGCCGGAGTGGCGGCGCGAACCCGGCTGGATCACCGGTCAGGGCAGGAGGTGACCGGCCTGGCGGCGTACCTGGTGGCCGCCGGGCAGGTGCACCGGGCCCTGGCCGCGCCAATCGGTGACCAGGGCGTCCAGCGCTGCCACGTGACTGTGGGACAGCGCGGCCGGCGCGGCGCCCAGCTCGCGGGCCCAGGTGTGCAGCACCCGGGTACGCACTGCGGCCGGCAACCCGGCCAGCCCGTCGACGGAGAGCGCACGGCCGTCGGCCCGGACGTCGGCCAGCGCGGCGTCCGCGAGCGCGTCGAGCGCGGCGTTGTCCGCGGCGAGCAGGCGGGCGGTACGGGCCAGGTTCGCCACCACCCCCGGCCCGAGCGCGTCGACGAGTGCCGGCAGCGCGTCGGACCGGACCCGGGCCCGGGCGTACGCGGGGTCGGCGTTGTGCGGGTCCGCCCACGGGTCGAGCCCGAGCGCGGCGCAGGCGTCCCGGGTGTCGGCACGTGGGATGTCGAGCAGTGGGCGCAGCAGGGTTACCCCGTCGAGATCACGACTTTCCGGCATCCCGGACAGCCCTCGTGGCCCGGCGCCCCGGGCCAGCGCGAGCAGGACCGTCTCGGCCTGGTCGTCCCGGGTGTGCCCGAGCAGCACCCCGGCCGCGTGGTGCCGGTGGGCCGCCGCGACCAGCGCCTCGTACCGGGCCTCGCGGGCGGCCGCCTCGGGGCCGCCGGGCCGGCCGTCCACCCGTACCGGAAGCACCTCGACCGGGTCGAGCCCGGCCGAGCGGGCCCAGGCGGCGACCGCCTCGGCCCGCTCGGCGGAGCCGGGCTGCAAGCCGTGGTCGACTGTCACCAGGCCCGCCGGGCGGCCGAGGCGGGGAGCCACGAACGCGGTGGCGGCGGCGAGCGCGAGCGAGTCGGCGCCGCCGGAGCAGGCCACCAGCACCGGTCCGGCGCCGGGCAGGCCGGTCAGCGTCCGGCGTACGGCGAGCCGCACGGCGGCGACGGCGGGAGCGGGCGACGGAGAGCGGCGCGATCGCGCGCCGGAATCAGCCCGGCCGGGGCGATCCACCGAGCCAGCCGGATCCGCCGAGCCGGCGGGACCGCCCGGCACGACCGAGCCAGCCGAACTCAGCGCACCGACCGAACTGGGCGAACTACCCGGGCCGGGCGGGTCAGCCGAGGGGCGGGGTGGCACCGGCGGGCCCGTGTACGCGGTTCACCCAGGCGTCCGGGTCGCCCAGCTCGTCCAGGCGCGGCAGCGTCAGTGGCGACGAGAAGATCTTGTTGAAGCCCGGCATCCCCACCCGGTCGACCACGCCGTGCACGAACTTGCGACCCTCGGCGTACTGGCGCATCTTGACCTCGATGCCGAGCAGCCGCCGGATCGCCTTCTCCAGCGGGTTGCCGGACTCGCGGCGGCGGTTGAACGCCGCCCGGATCGACTCGACGCTGGGGATGACCTGCGGACCGACGCCGTCCATCACGAACTCGGCGTGCCCCTCCAGCAGCGTCATCAGCGCGGTCAGCCGGTCCAGCACGGCGCGCTGGGCCGGGGTCTGCACGATGTCCAGCACGCTGGCCCGGCTCTCCGGGTCCTTGACCGCGTCGGAGAGCGTGGCCACGCCGCGGCGGAGCCGTTCCAGCAGGTGCTCGCCGCCCTGGGAGGCGTCCACGAACGCCTGCACCTCGCCGAGGAAGTACGCGCGCATCCACGGCACGGCGGTGAACTGGGTGCGGTGGGTGACCTCGTGCAGGCACACCCAGAGCCGGAAGTCGCGCGAGTTCGCGCCGAGCTTCCGCTCCACCTCGAGGATGTTCGGGGCCACCAGCAGCAGCTGGCCGGGGTCACCGGCGAACACCTCGTACTGGCCGAGCACGCGGCCGCTGAGGTACGCCAGCACGGTGCCGGCCTGCACACCCGTCACGCGGGAGCCGATCGCCTCGGTGAGCGCGCCCGGCCGCTTGTCGCCGGAGAGGCGCTCCACGAGCGGGGACACCACCTCACGCAGCCCGGCGATGTTCGCCGCGGCCCAGTCCCGGCGGTCGACCACGCGTACCGGCGGGTGGGCGACCTGCGGCCGCAGGCCGGTGTAGTCGGCGACGTGCCCGGCCGCCTCCTCGGTCAGCCGGCGCAGGTCGCCGACCACGTCGGTGGCCTCGGCGTACGACACCCGGGGGCCCGACTTGCTCAGCGCCCCCGCTGTCGCGGCGGCCAGATCCCAGTCCACGAACTGCGCCATGAACCCACCGTACCCGCGCCGGAACACCCCCACCCGGGCTCGCGCCCGCCGATCGACGCCCGTCGGTCAGCGGCAGCCGCACCCGGCCAGCGCGGAGGTGATCCGGTCCAGCGCCGCCCGGGTCTCGTCCAGCGAGCCCTGCGTCCGGTCGGTGAGCACGGCGAACGTGAGCAGCCGGCCGTCGGCGGTGGTGACCGTGCCGGCGATGGCGTTGACCCCGCTGAGCGTGCCGGTCTTGGCACGCACCACGCCCGCGCCGGCGCTCGTCGCCGCCGCCCGGTAGCGCTCGTCGAGCGTGCCGGACCAGCCGCCGACCGGCAGGCCGCCGAAGATGGCGGCGAGTTCGGGGTGGCTGCCGTTGCCGGCGAGCGTGATCAGGTCGGTGAGCAGCGAGGGGCTGATCCGGTTGGTGCGGGACAGCCCGCTGCCGTCGGCCAGGCTGATCTCGCCCGCCGGCAGGCCCAGTTCGCCGAGCACCTGGCCGGTGGCCGCGGCGCCGCCGGCGAACGAGCCGGGCTTGCCCTTGGCGAGCGCCACCTGGCGGGCCATCGCCTCGGCGATCACGTTGTCGCTGTCGCTGATCATGATGTCGACCAGCCGGATCATCGGCAGGGACTCGACGGTGCCCAGTTCGGCGCCGGGCGCCGTACCGGTGGCGCCGGACGCGGCCGGCGCGGTGCCCCGGGTCACCTGGGCCGCGCCGCCGGTGAGCCCGAGCAGCTTGGCGAACTGCCGGCCGGCGGTCAGGTCCGGCTGGGGCACCCGTTCGGCGGCGTGGTTGGTCTGCTCGGCGGTGCGGCGCGCCTCCACCGGGTTCTTCCGGGCGCCGTCGGTCATCAGCGCGGTGATCGCCGCGCCGAACCCGCCGGTGGGGATGTCGGAGTCCCAGCCGGGTTCGAAGACCGGGCCGGTGAACAGCGACGAGTCGACGATCACCTTGGTCGGCGCGGTGCCGCCGAGCGCGTTGCGCACCTGGGCGGCGAGGTCGTCCAGCCGGGCCGCGCCCGGGTAGAAGCCGTCCTTGTCCACGGCGAGCGTGGGGTCACCGCCGCCGACCAGGACCACCTCGCCCGGGTTCGGGCCGGCCACCGCCCTCGTCGGGATCCGGTAGGCCGGGCCGCGCGCCGCGAGCACCGCCACGCCGGTCGCCAGCTTGGTCACCGAGGCGGGCACCGTCGGGGTGTCCTGGCCGCTGCCGTAGAGCGCCTGGCCGGTGCTCACGTCGGCCACCGACAGGTGCACCCGGTCGCCGAGCGCGGCGGCGCGCACCAGCGGGTCCAGGGCGGCGCGGATTCCGGCCTCGGTGGGCAGCGGGGCGTTGCCGTCCGGCCCGGCCAGCACGGCCGGCGGGGTGGGCTCGGGCGGCGCGGCGACCGCCGTACCCGAAGAACTGTCGTCGCCCAGCCAGCCCGCGACCGGACCGGGCCGGAACACGGCCAGCCCGGCGACCGCCAGGGCCAGCACGAGTACGCACGCGAGCGCCGCGACCAGCCGGGAGCGGCGACGCGGCGCGGCCGGAGGCGGGGAGGGCGGGGGCGGCGCGGCGCCGGCCGGCGGGACCGGCGGGCTCACCGGGATCGGACCCGGAGCCGGACGGTGGGGGACGTTCGCACCCGGTACGGACACCCGGCCGGTGGCGCCACCGGAACCGGAACCCCCGGAAGCGGACCCGTCAACCCTCTCGGGGCGGTAGTGTGAATCTTCCCTCCCCACGGCCCCCTCCTCCCCCGCTCGAAATCGCCTTGGGCGACACTACTTCGGTCCGAACACTATGCGGCGGCCGAGGCCGACGGGGGGCGTTCCCCCGCGCCGGGGGCGAACCGCTGGTTCCGTTAGCCAGCGTGGGCAAACGAGGGAGCGTGGGAGATGGATTTCGACGTCACGGTTGAGATCCCCAAGGGTCACCGCAACAAGTACGAGGTAGACCACGCGACCGGCCGCATCCGGCTGGACCGTACCCTCTTCACCTCCACGCAGTACCCGGCCGACTACGGCTTCATCGAGGGCACCCTCGGCGAGGACGGCGACCCGCTGGACGCGCTGGTGCTGGTGCCCGAGCCGACCTTCCCCGGCTGCCTGATCCGCTGCCGCACCATCGGCATGTTCCGGATGACGGACGAGAAGGGCGGCGACGACAAGGTCCTCTGCGTGCCCTACGAGGACCCGCGCCAGGAGCACCTGCGCGACATCCACCACCTGGGCGAGTTCGACCGGCTGGAGATCCAGCACTTCTTCGAGGTCTACAAGGACCTGGAGCCGGGCAAGTCGGTCGAGGGCGCGACCTGGGTCGGCCGGGTCGAGGCCGAGGCGGAGATCGCCGCCTCGTACCGGCGGGCCAAGGAGGCCGAGGAGCGCGGCGAGACGCTGCACTGACGCTCACGCTTTCGCCGGAGGCCCGGGTCGCGCTTCGCGACCCGGGCCTCCGCGTGTTCAGGCGAGCAGGTCGCGGGCCCGGTCGTAGAGGCCCAGCACCGCGCAGGCCACCGGCACGACCGCGACCACCAGCGCGGTGTCGGTCAGGTCGGCCAGCCGGCCGAGGTACGGGGAGACGGGTCGCCGGGCGTACGTGGCGCCCGCGGTGACCGCGGCCAGGGCCAGCGCCAGCCCGCCCACGGCCAGCGCGAACCGGCCGGCCGGACCGGCGCGTTCGGCCAGCACCGCGCCGAGCAGGGCGTACCCGGCCAGCCCGGCGACGACGGCGGGCACCCGGTGGCGTACCGCGACGAACAGCCGGGAGCGCAGCAGCAGCACCCCGCAGGCGACGGCGGCGAGCAGCAGCCCGGCGGTCCGGCCGGTGGCGACGAGCACCGCGACCGCGCCGACCGCGAGCAGCGCGTGGCCGAGCAGCATCCCGGTCAGCACCTCCTCGGCGCGGGCCACCGCCGCGTGCACCCGGCCCCGGTCCGGCAGGTCCCGGGTGCCGGCCGGGCTGGGCAGGGTGAGCGGCGGCAGCGGCAGCTTGCCGACCCGGATGGCCAGCAACGGCAGCCCGCCGAGCGCGAACACCAGCACGGCGAGCAGGACGGCCGCGGCGCCGGCCGGGTCGAGCAGCAGCCCGCCGAACGCGGACGCCACGCCGGTCACGCCCGCCGTCACCCCGGCCACGAAGACCCGGGACCGGCTGGCCACGCCGAGCAGCCCGAGCACCGCCACCAGCAGCAGCGCCACCGAGCCGACGAGCAGTTCCGGAGCGCCCACCCAGCGCAGGCCGGGAATCGGGCCGACCGGATCGCCGGAGGCGACGGCGAGCGCACCGGCCGTCGCCGCCCAGGGCAGCGCGTACCCGCCGAGCGTGGCGCCGACGGCGCCGTCGGCGTACGCCCGGGAGGCCGCGGTGGCGGTGAGCACCAGGATCAGGGCGATCGCGGCGGCCACCGGCCAGCCGCGCTCACCGGGACCGGCCGCGACCACGGCGACCAGCCCGACGGCCAGGGGTACGGCGGCGCCGCCGAGCGCGGCGGCCCTTGTGGCGCGGCCCGACCAGGCGGCGCCCCGGCGCCGGGCCCCGTCGACTATCGCCTCGACCACGTCGTCGTACTCCAGCTCGGGCCACTCGGCACGGGCCGGCACCAGGTGCAGCACCTCGCCGTCGCGGACGCCCTGCGGCAGGAGCGCCTGCGCGGTGGCGAGCACCCCGCCGTCGGTGCGGCGCAGCACCCAGCCGCCGTGCCGTTCCCCGTCGTCGGCCAGGCCTTCCCCGGCGTGCCGGAGCACCTCGGGCAGCAGCTCGGCCAGGGGGACCTGCTCCGGTAGGGCCACGTCGACCCGCCGCCGGGGCGCGCTGATGGTGACCCGGGCGAGCCCGCTTGTCATCGAGGCACCTCCATATCGAGCGGGAACAGTGGGCTGACGGACGAGAGGACTTTACCTACGATGAGCCAGGCTCGGGTTACCCAGAGCCACTTCCGGGGAGGGTGAGTGTCCACTGTCGTCATCAAGCGGCCGCCACGCCGCCCGGCGCCGGAGATTCCGGTCGGCGAGCTGCCGGTCGAGGCGCCGCCGGAGATCCCGGTGGCTGCCGGCGGGCGCTGGCAGCAGGCGCTTATGGTGCTGCCGA
Source organism: Micromonospora sp. HB375 (assembly GCF_017872985.1). Taxonomy (NCBI): domain Bacteria; kingdom Bacillati; phylum Actinomycetota; class Actinomycetes; order Micromonosporales; family Micromonosporaceae; genus Micromonospora; species Micromonospora sp. HB375. The sequence goes on from NZ_JAGGJO010000001.1 coordinate 6,629,422, forward strand.
TGCTCGGCGGGACGGTGGCCATGGCGATGATGTTCGGCCGGGGCGGCGGGGCCTACTCGTACGTGGTGGGCGGCATGTTCGGCCTCTCCTCGCTGGCGATGCTGGTGACCACCTGGGGCAGCGCCGGGCCGAAGAAGTCCGAGCTGATGGCCGCCCGCCGGGAGTACCTGCGGCACCTGGCCACGCTGCGCCGCCGCGTACGGGAGACCGCCGGCGCGCAGCGGGCCGGCCTGTCCTACCGCCATCCCGATCCGGGGCGACTCTGGTCGACTGTCGACAGCCACCGGGTCTGGGAACGGCGGCCCGGCGACGGGGACTTCGCCGTGGTCCGGGTCGGTGTCGGGCCGCAGACGCTGGCCACCCCGCTGGTTCCGCCGGTCACCCGCCCGCTGGAGGAGCTGGAGCCGATGACGGCCGGGGCGCTGCGGCGCTTCCTGGACGCGTACTCGGTGGTGCCGGACCTGCCGGTGGCGCTGTCGCTGCGCAGTTTCGCCCGGGTCTTCGTGCGCGGGCCGGCCGGCCCGGTACGCGGCGCCGGATCGCCCGCCGCGCAGGCGCTGGCCCGGGCGGTGCTCACCCAGCTCGCCGTCTTCCACGCGCCGGACGAGCTGCTGATCGCGGTCTGCTCCGGGCCGGAACGCCGGGCCGCCTGGGAGTGGGTCAAGTGGCTGCCGCACGCCCACCACCCGAGCCGTACCGACGCGCTCGGCCCGGTGCGGCTGGTCACCAGTTCCGCCGCCGACCTGGAACGGCTGCTGCACGACGTGCTCGGCGCCCGGTCGCGGTTCAGTCCGCACGGCGTGGCCACGGACGGGCCGCACGTCGTGGTGGTGCTCGACGGCGGCGACCTGACCGGGGCCACCGACCTGGCCGGCGACGGCGGCATCGACGCGGTCACCGTGCTCGACCTGGACACCCCGCCGCCCCGGCTGCTCGACCGGTACGCCCTCCTGCTCGACCTGGTCGACGGCCGGCTGCACTCGCACTCCGCCGAGGGGCACGCCGAGGTGGGCGCCGCCGACGCGCTGGCGACCGCCGACGCCGAGGCGGTGGCCCGGCGGCTCGCGCCGCTGCGGCTCGCCGGCACGGTACGCGGGCCGGACGCGCCGCCCGGCGCCGAACCCGGCCTGCCCGAGCTGCTCGGGCTCGGTGACCCGGACGGCTTCACCGCAGAGCAGGGCTGGGCGCCCCGGGCCGCGCGGGACCGGCTGCGGGTGCCGATCGGGGTGGGCGCGGACGGCGGCGCGATCGACCTCGACCTGAAGGAGTCGGCGCAGGACGGCATGGGCCCGCACGGCCTGCTGATCGGCGCGACCGGCTCCGGCAAGTCGGAGCTGCTGCGCACGCTCGTGCTCGGGCTGGCCGCCACGCACAGCTCGGAGCAGCTCAACTTCGTGCTCGTCGACTTCAAGGGCGGCGCCACGTTCGCGCCGTTCGAGCGGCTGCCGCACACCGCCGCCGTGATCACCAACCTGGCTGACGCGCTGCCACTGGTGGACCGGATGGTGGACGCGATAAACGGTGAGCTGATGCGCCGGCAGGAACTGCTGCGCCGGGCGGGCAACTTCGCGAGCGTGCGCGACTACGAGCGCGCCCGGGCGGCCGGCTCGCCGCTGGCGCCGCTGCCGTCACTGCTGCTGATCTGCGACGAGTTCTCCGAGCTGCTGTCCGCCAAGCCCGACTTCATCGACCTGTTCGTGCAGATCGGCCGCCTGGGCCGGTCGCTCGGGGTGCACCTGCTGCTGGCCAGCCAGCGGCTGGAGGAGGGGCGGTTGCGCGGGCTGGACACGCACCTGTCGTACCGGATCGGGTTGCGGACGTTCTCGGCGCTGGAGTCGCGGACGGTGCTGGGCGTGCCGGACGCGCACGAACTGCCGCGCAGCCCGGGGCACGGCTACCTGCGTTCCGGCACCGACCCGCTGGTGCGGTTCAAGGCCGCGTACGTCTCCGGCGCGGTCCACCGGCGCGGCGGGCCGGCGGGCGCGCCCGACGCTGGTGAGTCGCGGGTGCTCGCCTTCTCCACCCATCTGGTGCCGGTGCCCGAGCCGGCCACGCCCGCCGCCCTCCCCGCCGAGGACGACAGCGGCGAGACGCTGCTGGACCTGCTGGTGGACCGGCTGTCCGGGCAGGGCCCGCCGGCGCACCAGGTGTGGCTGCCGCCGCTGGACGCCTCGCCCGCCCTGGACGAGCTGCTCGGCCCGGTCGGCGCCGACCCGGCACGCGGGCTCACGGTGGCGAATCCGGAGCTGCACGGGGCGCTGCAGGTGCCGGTGGCGGTGGTGGACAAGCCGTTCGAGCAGCGGCGTGACCTGCTCTGGCTGGCGCTGGACGGCGCGGCCGGGCACGTCGCGGTGGTCGGCACCACCCGCAGCGGCCGGTCCAGCCTGCTGCGCACCCTGGTCTGCGCGCTGGCGCTCACCCACACCCCGGCCGAGGTGCAGGTCTACTGCCTCGACTTCGGCAGCGGCACGCTGGGCACGTTGCGCGACCTGCCACACGTGGGCGGTGTCACCGGGCGCTCCGACGGCACCGCGGTGCGCCGTACCGTCGGCGAGGTCGCCGGCCTGCTCGCGGAGCGGGAGCGGCGCTTCGCCGAGGCGGGCGTGGAGTCGATGGCCGCGTGGCGACAGCGCCGGGCGGCGGGCGCGACCGACGCCTTCGGCGACGTGTTCCTGGTGGTGGACGGCTGGAACACCCTGCGCGGCGAGTACGAGGACCTGGAACCGCTGGTCACCGAACTGGCCACCCGCGGCCTGGCGTACGGGGTGCACGTGGTGGCGACCGCGCTGCGCTGGTCGGACTTCCGCCCGGCGATCCGCGACCTGTTCGGCTCCCGCCTGGAGCTGCGCCTGGGCGACCCGGCCGACTCGGTGGTGGTCAAGCGGGCGCTGGCGGCGACGGTGCCGGAGGAGCGGCCGGGGCGGGGCATCACCGCCGGCGGGTTGCACTTCCTCACCGCCGTGCCCCGGGTCGACGCGCTCGGCGGCGAGACCGCCGACCTGGTGAAGGCGGTCGCCGGGGCGTGGACCGGTCCGCCCGCGCCCCGGGTGCGGCTGCTGCCGCCGGTGCTGCCCTACGCCGAGCTGGACCAGAGCGCGACAACCGGGCTGGCGTTCCCGATCGGCGTGGCGGAGGCGGACCTCGCCCCGGTGGTGCTGGACTTCGCCACCGAGCCGAACTTCATGGTCTTCGGCGACGCCGAGTGCGGCAAGTCGTCGTTCCTGCGCGCGCTCGCCACGTCGATCGTCAACCGGTTCACCCCGGAGCAGGCCCGGGTGATGCTCGTGGACTACCGGCGCAGCCTGATGGGCGTGATCGACACTCCACACCTGATCGGGTACGGCACGGCGGCGCCGCACACCGCCGAGCTGATCGAGTCGGCCGCCGGCTACCTCGCGGGGCGGCAGCCCGGACCGGAGGTGACCCCGGCTCAACTGCGCAGCCGGTCCTGGTGGCAGGGGCCGGAGCTGTTCGTGTTGGTGGACGACTACGACCTGGTGGCCGGCGGCCCGACGAACCCGCTGCGCGCGCTGGAGGAGCACCTGCCGCACGCCCGGGACGTCGGGCTGCATCTGGTGCTGGCGCGGCGGACCGGCGGGGCGGGACGGACCGCGTACGAGCCGATCGTGCAGCGACTGCGGGAGTTGTCCACGGCCGGGCTGGTGATGTCGGGCGGCCCGGAGGAGGGCGCGCTCGTCGGTCAGGTGAAGGCCGGGCCGCTGCCGCCGGGCCGGGCCCGTCTGGTCACCCGTCGTGAGGGGGTGCGCCTGGTGCAGTTGGCGCATCTTCCGCCCGGGTGATCCGAAGTGCCGAGTTGGCCCGTGACGGCCGGGACAACCGGTAATCTCCGAGCGGCATGTGTCTGACGCGACGGAACGGCTGGGGAATGTGACCAGGGATCGGCAGGGCCTGCCCGGTGGGCCGCCCCGGCGCGTCGCCCGGCGCGCGTTGCTGGCCGTCGCGTCGGCGCTGGTCGTCGTCGCCGGTCCGCTGACGCCGCCGGCACAGGCCGGCGGCGTCAGCGGACCGGTCGCCGCCTCTCAGCGGCAGTTGGCGGCTCCCGACCGGGTGCTCCGCGGCGACCACGTCCGCGACGAGCAGTGGCAGTTGGAGAAGCTGCGGGCGAAGACCGCCTGGCGCACCTCGACCGGGCGCGGCGTGGTGGTCGCGGTGATCGATTCCGGTGTGGACGGATCGCATCCCGACCTGGCCGGCCAGGTCCTGCCCGGCCTCGACCTGGTGACTCCGGACGGTTCGGACGGGCCTGATCCGGTGGGGCACGGCACCACCGTGGCCGGGCTGATCGCCGGGCGGGCCGACGACGACCGGGGCGTGGTGGGGCTGGCGCCGGACGCCAAGATCCTCCCGGTCCGGGTGCTCGACGCCGATAACCGCTACGACGACGCGCTCATCATCGCCAAGGCGGTGCGCTGGGCGGTGGACAACGGCGCCGGAGTGGTCAACCTGTCGCTGGGCGGCAGCAGCGACAGCGCGGCCCTGGCCGCAGCGCTCGACTACGCCTTCGCCCGGGACGTGGTGGTGGTCGCCTGCACCGGCAACCTGGCCACCTCGACGACCACCAAGGTCTGGTATCCGGCCCGGGAGCCCGGCGTGCTGGCCGTCGCCGGGCTGGAACGCTCCGGCGAGAACCTCTGGTCCGGCTCGATCACCGGCCACGAGACGGTCCTCAGCGCACCCGCCACCGCGCTCTACGGCGCGCGGCCGGAGGGGGGCTACTGGCGGGTGCAGGGGACGAGCTTCGCCGCGCCGCTGGTGGCCGCGACCGCCGCGCTGGTCCGCTCGCGGTACCCGAAGATGTCCGCCGGGGACGTGGTCAACCGGCTGATCAGCACCGCCCGGGACCTCGGCCCGACCGGACGCGACGACCGGTTCGGCTACGGCCTGGTGGACCCGGTGGCGGCGCTCACCGCCGACGTGCCGTCGGTGGGTCACAACCCGCTGGACGACAACGACTCTCCCGGCGTGGTGGGCTTCGGGCCGGCCCCGGAGGACGGACGCGACACCCGGGCCGCGGCGGCGGGCCGCGGCGGCGACCCGCTGGGGCGTAGGCCGGAGGGCTGGTCGGCGCTGCCGGCGGGGCAGACCGTCGTGGGCGCCCCGGAGCGGCTCTGGAGCGGCCTGGCGCTGTTCGTGGCGCTGATCACCGGCAGCGCGCTGATGGTGCGCCGGTTCCGGCAGATCCGCCGCTGACCGACGCGGCGGTCTGACCGCGCCCGTTCCTGGGTAGGGAAGCCCCCATGGACACCACCGGGGCGACTGTCACGCGCCGCCGGTCGTGGCGGAGCCGCCGCCTCGACCGGGACCACTCACTGGGTCTGCGGCTCTCCCTGGCCACCGCCGCCGCGTTCCTGGTGCTGATCCCGTTCGCCCTGCTCGCGCTGCTGGTGCTCGGCGCCTGGTCGCCGCTGCTCCGGCTGGACGCCTCGATCACCGACGCGTTCCACGGGTACGCGCAGGACCATCCCGCCTGGGTCGCGGCGATGACGGTCTGGACGCACGTCTTCGGGCCCGGCCCGCTGCGGGTGGCCGCGGCAGTGGTGGCGGTGTGGCTGTTCCGGCGCGGCGCGTCCCGGCTCGCGGCCTGGGTGGTCGTCACCATGATCGCCGGTGGGCTGCTCGGCGCGCTGCTCAAGCTCCTGGTCGGGCGGGACCGGCCGGACCTGCTCGAACCGGTGGCCCGGGCGGCCGGTTACTCGTTCCCGTCCGGTCACGCGCTCAACGCGGCGCTGGCGGCCGCGGTGCTGTTGCTGGTGTTCCTGCCGTTCGCCCGGGACAGCCGCGCCGGCCGGATCATGCTGTGGGCCGCCGCGCTGCTGGTGACTGTGGTGACCGGGCTCAGCCGGATCGCGCTGGGCGTGCACTGGACCAGCGACGTGGTGGGTGGCTGGGTGCTCGGGGCGGCGGTGGTGGCCGCGACCTCGGCCGCGTTCGCCACCTGGCGCAGCGGATCCGGGCGACCGTCCGCCCGTCCGCTCCGCGAGGGCGTCGAGCCGGAGCTGGCCGATCAGCGGCCGGAGGACGGCCGGGCGTAGCCGGAGCCACCACGGGGTACAGGCGAGCCCATGTCCGATGTCGTGATCCGAGTCACCCGGCGTGTCCTGCTGCCGCTGGCCCTGCTCTTCGCGCTGATGGTGGGTCTGGGCCTGCTGGTGACCCGGGTGCTGGCGCGTACCTGGCCGTTCACCGTGGAGGACACGGTCAACCGGGAGCTGGCCGGCGATCGCACGCCGGGCTGGAACGACGTCTCGCTGGTGTTCAGCACGCTCGCCAGCACCCAGATGATCGTCGTGGTCACGGTGCTGGCGGCGCTGGTGCTGCGGCTGGTGCTGCACCGCTGGCGGGAGCCGCTGTTCCTCTGCGCGGCGGTGACCGCGCAGGCACTGATCTTCCTGTTCACCACGATGGTGATCGACCGGAACCGTCCGGCCGTCGAGCACATGGACGCCTCCCCGCCGACTTCGAGCTTCCCGTCCGGGCACACGTCGGCGGCCACCGCGCTCTACGTGGGTCTCGCGGTGCTGCTGGCGCTGCGGGCGCGCAGCACCCCCGTGAAGGTGGGCTGGTGGGCGCTGCTGGTGCTGGTGCCGGTGGGCGTGGCGCTCACCCGGATGTACCGGGGCATGCACCACCCCAGCGACGTGGTCGCCTCGTTCCTCAACGGCGGCGCCTGCGTGGCAATCATGGCGCGGGCGGTGCTCGACCGCACGCTCACCTGGGTTCGCGCCCGGCTGCCGCTGTCCCGCTCCGGCGACGAGGCGACACCGGCGGGAGCGCCGGCGGGCGGCTGAGCGCCGCCGGCCGGCTCAGGTGCACTCGCCGGTGGCCACTCCCCGGGTACGCTCCGCGCCCGCCAGCGCCACCGGCCGCGCCTCGGCCGCTGTCACCGCGAAACCGGTGTTCGGGTCGTCCGCCGCCGCCGCGAAGATCACGCCGAGCACCAGCCCGTTCGAGGAGACCAGCGGGCCACCGGAGTTGCCGCTGCGGACCAGCGCCCGGATCGTGTAGATCTCCCGGGTGACGTCCCCGGCCGAGTAGATGTCCGGACCGGTGATCCGGTCGACGTCCCGGATCCGGGCCGGGCGGGCGTCGTACGGGCCGTCGAGCGGGAAGCCGAGCACGATCGCGTCCGCGCCGGTGGCGGCCTGACCGGCGGCGAAGCGCAGCGACGGGCCGGGCAGCCCGGGAACGTAGAGCACGGCGAGGTCCCGGTCCGGGTCGTAGACGACGACCTCGCCGTCGTACCGCTCGCCGCGCAGCTCCACCGCCACCGAGCGGGTGCCGGCGACCACGTGCGCGTTCGTCATCACCCGGTCGTCGGCGTACACGAAGCCGGAGCCCTCGATGCGGCGCGAGCAGCTCGGCGCGGAGCCCAGCACCTTCACCACCGACCGCCTGCTGTTCTGCACCACCTGCGAGTTGGCCAGCGCCGGGTCGGGCGGGGCGACCTGCCGGGCCCGGGTCGGCGCGAGATCGCCGAACACGTCCGGGAAGCCGTTGGTGTCGACGGTGTCACGCAGCGCGGTGGACAGGTCCTGCGCCTTGTCCGGCAGCACCTGGTCGACGACGGTGAGCAGCGCGCTGTTACGGACCGAGGAGGCCAGCCACGGCACCGAGGAGGAGCCGAGCGGCACGGCGACCAGCCAGGCCACCAGCATGACCGCGATGACCGAGATGAACGCGCCACCGACGTCGTCGACCTTCCGCCCGGCCGGCCCGGTGATGGCCGCCCGCAGGTTGGAGCCGAGCCAGCCGGCCAGCGCCTGCCCAAGCACCGCGAGCCCGAAGATCGCCACCAGGGAGACCAGCACGCGGGTGCCGCTCGCCGTGAACTGCTGGGCGATCAGCGGCCCGACCTGGAGGCCGAGCAGCGCGCCCAGGAAGAAGCCGGAGAACGACAGGGCCCCGATGACGAAACCCTGACGGTATCCGCTGATCGCGAACACGAGCATGAGCAGGAGAAGGACGAGATCCACGGCGGACACGCCCCAAGGGTACGGGCACCGGGCCCGTGCTCGGCTCAGCGCTCGCGGAACGTGACCCGAGGATGCGTACCGGTGATCAACGCACGGGTGTCTCGTCGGCCGGTTCGGTGCCCGCCGACGGCGCGGGTGTGGCGTCGACCGGCGGCAGCTCCACCACCCGTGAGCGCGGCCAGGGCCGGGACCAGCCGCCCATCTCCAGCAACCGGTCGATCACGCCGGCGGTGAAGCCCCAGACCAGCATGCCGCGCACCGAGAACGCCGGGCCGGTCCAGCCGCTCGGATGACGGACCCGCATCCGGTTCTCCGGGTCGACCAGCTCGGTGACCGGCAGCCGGGCCACGTGCGCGACCTCGGCCGGCTCGCGCGGGTGCACCGGGTGCGGGTCGTGCCACCAGGCGAGCACCGGCGTGACCACGAAGTCGCTGACCGGGATCCAGAGCCGGGGCAGCTCGGCCAGCACGGTGACGCTGCCGGGGTCGAGCCCGACCTCCTCGTTCGCCTCGCGCAGCGCGGTGGCGCGGGCGTCGGCGTCCTCCGGGTCGGCGGCGCCGCCGGGAAACGCCGGCTGACCGGCGTGGTTGCGCAGCGTCGCGGCGCGCTGGAGGACCAGCACGTCCGGCCCGGCGCCGGGCTCCTCACCGAGCAGCACCAGCACGGCGCTCTCCCGGCCGCCGCGCTCCGGCGTGACGATGCGGGTGAAGTCTTCCGCGCGCGCGGTGCCGAGCCGGCCCAGCAGCGGGTCGAACCACCCCGGCGGCCGTCGGGTCATACCTTCACCCCGAGGTGGCGCTGGAGCAGCGCGGCGAGGCGGGCGTCGTCGAGCGCGCCGGTGGCGTCGGTGTGCCGGATCCGCCCGTCGGCGTCGACGAGCACCGTGAGCGGGAACGCGTTGCGTTCCAGCGCGCGCTGGAACGCGTCGCCCTGGTCGAGCAGCATCGGGAAGCCGACGCCGTAGTCCTCGCCGATGGACTGCGCGCCGCCGCGGCTGTCCCGGCTGTTCACGCCGATGACCTGGAACCGGCCGTCGGCCCGCTCGCTGAGCCGCTGGAACGCGGGCAGCTCCTTGCGGCACGGCGGGCACCAGGACGCCCACACGTTGATCACCGCCGGGCCCTTGACGTCGCGCAGGTTCACCGGCGCGCCGCCGGTGAAGCAGTTGAGCGTCAGGTCGGGGAGCTGGTCCCCGGCCTTACCGGCGGGCGTCGGAGCCGCGGCGGCGGGCACGACGGTCAGCGGAGCACAGTCGGCGAACGGCGAGGGGCGCTCGGCCCGGGTCGCCGGCGCCGGACGTTCCGGCTCGTCGGCCGTGGCGGTGCAGCCCGCCACCGCGAGCAGCAGCGGGACGAGAAGGTACGCGAGACGGCGCATCACGGCACGTCCGCCGCGGCGGCCTGCTGCGGCACCAGGTCGGGGTCGAGGCCGACGGCCACCGCCAGGTCACGGGCCCGGGGGCCCTTGAGCAGCTTGGCCGCAGCGGCCGGCTCGGTCGGCCCGGTGCCGTACGCGGGACACAGCTTCGCCAGCGTGCACGCGCCGCAGGCAGGCTTGCGGGCGTGGCAGACCCGGCGGCCGTGGAAGATCACCCGGTGCGACAGCATCGTCCAGTCGCGCTTCGGGTAGAGCGCGCCGATCGCGTGCTCGATCTTCACCGGGTCGGTCTCGGTGGTGAGCGCCCACCGCTGCACGAGCCGCTGGAAGTGCGTGTCGACGGTGATGCCGGGGACACCGAAGGCGTTGCCGAGGATGACGTTGGCGGTCTTGCGGCCGATCCCCGGCAGCGTGACCAGGTCGTCCAGCCGGCCGGGCACCTCGCCGTCGTACCGCTCGCAGAGCGCGCGCCCGAGGTTGATCAGGGAGCTGGTCTTGTTGCGGTAGAACCCGGTGGGCCGGATCAGCTCCTCCAGCTCGGCGCGGTCCGCCCCGGCGTAGTCGGCCGCGGTGCGGTAGCGGGCGAACAGCTTCGGCGTGACCTCGTTGACCTTCTTGTCGGTGCACTGGGCGGACAGGATCGTCGCGACTGCCAGCTCCAGCGCGTTGGAGTGGTCGAGTTCACAGTGCGCGTCGGGGTGCGTCTCGGTCAGCACGCGGCCGATGCGCCGGGCGCGGCGCGTACGGCCGAGGTCGGTCTCGGGGGAGCGCGTGGTCACGTCGGCCAGCCTACGTCGCGGGGCCGACGCTCCGGCGGCTCGGCGCGGTGGTCGTGCGCTCAGCCACCCGCGGGCGCGGTGATCCTCCCGGTCGCGTCGAGCTTCGCCCCGGTGTCCGGGAAGTCGGCCCCGTTCAGCTCGCGGACCAGCCCGAGGCCACGGTTCTGCCGGTCGACCGACGGGCGTCCCACTCCGTTCATCACGGTGGAGGTGAACGTGCCGCCGACGAACTTCCCCTCGGCGGTGAGCGACACCTTGAGCACGCCGCCCCAGCCGAGTCGCCCGGAGCTGTTCAGCGACTTCCCGCCGCCGGCGAAGTTGCCCAGGCTGTACGCGATCAGCCGCCCCTTGTAGAACTCCATCCCGCGAAGCACGTGCGGACCATGGCCGATGACCAGGTCGGCCCCGGCGTCGATGACCGTGCGGGAGAAGCGGATCGGGTCGCCACGGTTCTCGCCGAAGAACATCTCGGTGCCCGGCTTCACCCGGGTCTTGTCCGACCCCTCGGCGCCCATGTGCACCTGCACCACGACGATCTGGGCCGCCTCCTTGGCCATCTCGATCACCTGCTTGGCGGCGTTCAGGTCGACCAGGCTGTTGGACCAGGGGTACGACGAGAAGCCCACCACGGCGACCTTGACGCCCTTGACGTCCACCACGGTGATCTCACCGGGCGCGCCGGTGTGCTTGAGCCCGTGCGCCTCCAGCGCCGACTGGGTGTTCTCGTAGCCCTGGCGGCCGTAGTCGTAGCCGTGGTTGTTGGCCTGGTTGAGCAGCTGGAACCCGGCCGAGCGCAGGTGCGCGGCGTAGCCGGGCGGCGCCCGGAACTGGTAGCAGTTCTTCGGCTGCGGGCCGCACTTGCCGGCGCCGGTGTCGTCGGTGAGCGGCTCCTCCAGGTTGCCCATCACCAGGTCACCCTTGAGCGCCGACTTCACGTCGTCGAAGAAGCCCTTGCCACCGTTGGGCGGCAGCCGGTCCGGGGCGTTGCCCATGATCACGTCGCCGGTCGCGGTGAGCGAGATCGACGGCTCGTCGGGGGCGTTCGGCGCCGCGGGCTGGTCACCGGTGGCGGGTCCGGCCGCGCCGGTCGACCCGCCGCCCTGACCGGCCTGCCACCTCGCGTCGCCGCCCGATCCGCCGGCGTCACCGGCGCAGCCGGTGGCGAACAGGACGGCGGCGAGCGCGGCGAGCGCGGCCAGACGGGTCCGGACCGCGCCTCGACGAGGTCCGGGGAGGGCTGGGCGCGGCGCGGCGACGGCGGCGCGGCGGGCACGGGGCACAGAACGGGCGGGAGCGTACATCGTCGGCGACGCTACCGTCCCCGGAACGCCGCGACGAGGGCCGATCGGTCGGAAAACCCGGCGTGTCGCATGTGAGGGGCGCACGTCAGCCCGCCCGCCGGTCGGACCAGGGCACCACGGTTCCGGCGCCGCCCGAGCGGACGGCGGCGTGCACGGCCCGGGCCAGTGGCGCGCCCCAGGCCGACCGGGGCCCGCCGTACGGGGCCGGATCGCCGTCGGCCGGGCAGAGCACAGTCACCGCGTCGGTGGGGGTGCCGGTGGCAGGCAGTCCGAGTTCCCAGATCGCCTGCGCCTTCGCCTCGGTGGCGGTGGCCACCGCGTTGACGAGTGCCGCGTCGCCGAGCCGCTGCGGCACGTACGCGACGATGTTGACCGTGCCGACGCGCTGCGCGGGCTCGGGCACGGCGGGCCGCGCCGGCTCGGGCGCGGCGGCCCAGACCGGCGTGCCCAGGCCGACGGTCGCCCAGACCCGGACGCCGCCGTCGGCGCGGCTGACCACCTCGGTCACGTCCACGCCGGTCAGCAGCCCGACGCCGGGTCCGCCCAGGCCGAGGCCGTGCGCCAGTTCGGCCAGGTGCGCGGCGGGGTCGTCCCGGTCGTACGACATCGGCACCGTCGCGTTCAGCACCCACCCGCGGACGCCGATCCCGCCGCCCAGCGGAGCGGAGCCGACCGCCAGCAGCGGCGTCTCGGGCCGCCAGACCAGCAGGGGGATGTCCCACCCGGCTTCGGACCGGGTGGTCAGGAACGGCTCACACAGCACGCCGGTCACCCTACGATCACAGGAGGGAACGGGTGGCGCCGGCCCGGACCGGAAGCGGGATCTTAGCTGCTCACCGGGTCGGGCGGGTTACGCCCAACGATCAAGATTCCAGGGGTGCACCTCTGATTCCTACTCATGTGCGCCTAGACTGGCGGCGCGCGAGGGATCAGCGGACGGCGGACCCGGCCGACGGACGGCACGCGCAGGCGGAGGTGCGCGATGGACGAGGTACTGGCCCGCAGCGGGATCTTCCAGGGTGTCGACCCGGAGGCTGCCGAGGCGCTCGCCAAGGAGATGGAGACGATCGAGGTCCGCAAGGGCGAAATCGTCTTCAACGAGGGCGAACCCGGCGACAGTCTCTACATCCTCCTGTCCGGCAAGATCAAGGTGGGTCGCCGCGCGGCGGACGGCCGGCAGAACCTGATCGCCGTGATGGGCCCGTCGGACATGGTCGGTGAGCTGTCGCTCTTCGACCCCGGTCCGCGTACGGCGACCGCCACCGCGGTCACCGACACCCGGCTCGTACGCCTGCGCAAGCAGGCCCTGCGGCCGTGGCTGAACAACCGGCCCGAGATCGCCGAGCAGTTGCTGCGGGTGCTGGCCCGCCGGCTGCGCCGGACCAACGACTCGCTCGCCGACCTGATCTTCACGGACGTGCCGGGTCGGGTCGCCAAGAACCTGCTCCAGATGGCCGGCCGCTTCGGCACCCGCGACGGCGGCGTGCTGCGCGTGACGCACGACCTCACCCAGGAGGAGATCGCCCAGCTCGTCGGCGCCTCCCGGGAGACCGTCAACAAGGCGCTCGCCGACTTCGCCTCGCGCGGCTGGCTGCGACTGGACGGCAAGAGCATCATCATCCTCGACCCGGAGCGCCTGGCCCGCCGCGCGCGGGTCTGACCTCCGTACCGGCTTCTCCGGCCCGGCCCGCCAACGCGCGGAGCCGGGCCGGTGCCGTCTCTGCCCGGCGCAGAATTGCTGGACCTTCCGGGTACGGGTCGCCAGGCTGAGGCGATGCCGGATCGTGTCGCCGTTCTCTCCGACATCCACGGTGTGCTGCCCGCGCTGGAAGCAGTGCTGGCCGAGCCGGACGTGGCCGCCGCCGACCTGATCGTCCTCACCGGCGACCTGGCGGCCGGTCCGCAGCCGGTCGAGGTGCTGGACCGGTTGGCCGCGCTCGGTGACCGGGCCTGCTGGGTCGGCGGGAACGCCGACCGGGAGCTGGTGCAGGCGCGTGCCGGGGCGGCGTCCCCGATCGAGGTGTCGAACTGGGCCGCGGGGCAGCTCCGCGACGACCAGGTGGCCCGGCTGGCCGCGCTGCCGCCGTCCGTCACGCTGCCGGTCACCGGTCTGGGCGACGTGCTGTTCTGCCACGCCACCCCGCGCGACGACGAGGAGGTCGTGCTCGTCGACTCGCGGCTGGACCGCTGGGCGGAGGTCTTCGCCGGCCTGCCGCCCGAGGTCGGCACCGTGGTCTGCGGGCACACGCACATGCCGTTCACCCGGCTGGCCGACCGCCGCCTGGTGGTGAACCCGGGCAGCGTCGGCATGCCGTACGGGGGCGCGGGCGCCTGGTGGGCGCTGCTCGGTCCGGGCGTGCAACTGCGCCGTACGCGCTTCGACGTGGACGCCGCATGTGCCCGGATCGCCACCGAGTCCGCCTTTCCGGACGCGGCGGCCTGGGCCGACGAGTACGTCCGCTCCCGCCACTCCGACGCCGACGCGCTCACCGTCTTCGCTCCGCGCGACGGCCGCTGAGGCGTTAAAAAGGGGCCCTTCCGCTACCGCAGGCGTTAACAAGGGCCCCCTCCTTCAAAAAAGTCAGGCTTGACTGTTTGTTTTGGGGGCGGCAGGCTGATGGCGTGTCCACCGCACCGAGCCGAGTTCCGCAGCAGGAGCGCAGCCGCGCCACCCAGGCCCGGCTGCTGGAGGCGACAGTCGACTGCCTGGTGGAGCACGGCTGGTCTGGCACCACCACGACAGTGGTGGCGGCCCGCGCCGGGGTCTCCCGGGGCGCCCAGCTGCACCACTACCCCACCAAGGCCGCGCTGGTCACCGCCGCCGTCGCGCACCTGACCGAGCGCCGGGCGGCCGAGCTGCGCGCCGAGGCGGCGGCCCTGCCGGTCGGCCCGCAGCGGCTCGACGGCGTGGTCGACCTGCTCGCCGCCTCCTTCACCGGCCCGCTGTTCGCGGCCGCGCTGGAGCTGTGGGTGGCCGCGCGTACCGACGCCGAGCTGCGCGCCGCGCTGGTGCCGCTGGAGGCGCGGATCGGCCGCGAGATGCACCGGCTCACCGTCGAGCTGCTCGGCGTGGACGAGCGCAAGCCGGGCGTACGCGAGTCGGTGCAGGCCACGCTCGACCTGCTCCGCGGCCTCGGCGTGGCCAACCTGCTCAGCGACGACTCGCCCCGCCGCGCCGCCCTGCTGCACACCTGGAAACGCCAGCTCGCCGCGCTGCTCACCCCCGAGAGCGAGCGGCACTGATCCCCTGACCCACCCCCGCCCGGAGGCACAATGGTCGACCTGACAGCCCTGCTCGCGGATCTGGCCGCCGAGTCCGAACAACTCGACGCGCTCGTCGCGGACCTGCCACCGGACGGATGGGAGCGGCCGACACCGGCCCCGGGCTGGACCGTCGCACATCAGATCGCACACCTGGCCTGGACCGACCACGTCGCCTACCTGGCGGCCACCGACGAGTCCGCGTTCTTCGCCTCGGTGATGGCCGCGCCGGACCCGTCGCGCCTGGTCGAGGACGGCGCCGAGTCCTTCCTCGCGCCCCCGCCTGCGCTGCTGGCCCGCTGGCGTTCCGGCCGGTCGGCGCTCGCCGGCGCGCTCACCGCCGTCCCGGCCGGGCAGAAGATCCCCTGGTACGGCACCAGCATGTCGCCCACCTCGATGGTGACGGCCCGGCTGATGGAGACGTGGGCGCACGGCGAGGACGTGGCAGACGCGCTGGGCGTCAGCCGTACCCCGACGCAGCGCCTGCGCCACATCGCGCACCTCGGCTTCCGTACCCTCGGGCACGGCTTCGCCGCCCACGGCCGTGCGGTGCCCACGGCGCCGGTGCGGGTGGAGCTGACCGCGCCCGCGGGCGGTGACGTGTGGGAGTTCGGGCCGGCCGACGCGGCCGACCGGGTGACCGGCCCGGCGCTCGACTTCTGCCTGCTCGTCACGCAGCGCCGGCACCGCGCCGACCTGGCCCTGACCGCCACCGGGCCGGTGGCCGACGAGTGGCTGGACGTGGCCCAGGCGTTCGCCGGCCCGCCCGGTGACAAGCGGGAACCGGCGAGCGGAGTTCCCTCATGAGCGTGCTGCGGATCGGGAACGCGTCGGGCTTCTACGGCGACCGTTTCGCCGCCTGGCGGGAGATGCTCGACGGCGGCGAGCTGGACGTGCTGACCGGTGACTACCTGGCCGAGCTGACCATGCTCATCCTCGGCCGGGACCGGATGCGCGACCCGTCGCTGGGCTACGCCAAGACGTTCCTGCGCCAGGCGGAGGGCGTGCTCGGCACCGCGCTGGAGCGCGGCGTCACGCTGGTCACAAACGCGGGCGGCCTCAACCCGGCGGGGCTGGCCGACGCGATCCGGTCGCTCGGCGACCGGCTCGGCCTCCAGGTGCGGGTCGGGTACGTCGAGGGCGACGCGATCCAGCGGCCGGACGCGCTGACCGCCAACGCGTACCTGGGCGCGTTCGGGATCGCGGCCTGCCTGGACGCGGGCGCGGACGTGGTGGTCACCGGTCGGGTCACCGACGCCTCGCTGGCGGTCGGCCCGGCGATCGCCCGCTTCGGGTGGACCCGCGACGACCTCGACGCGCTGGCCGGGGCCACGGTGGCCGGGCACCTGATCGAGTGCGGCGCGCAGGTCACCGGCGGCAACTTCAGCTTCTTCACCGAACTGCCGGACGGCGGGCACCGGCCCGGTTTCCCGATCGCCGAGCTGCACGCGGACGGCTCCTCGGTGCTCACCAAGCACGCCGGCACCGGCGGCGCGGTGACGGTCGAGACGGTCACCGCCCAGCTGCTGTACGAGGTGGGCGGCCCGGACTACCTCGGGCCGGACGTGGTGACCCGGCTCGACACGGTGCGGCTGGAGCAGGAGGGCCCGGACCGGGTCCGGGTGTCCGGGGTGCGCGGCACGCCGCCGCCGGACACGCTGAAGGTGGGCGTCAACAACCTGGGCGGCTTCCGCAACTCGATGACGTTCGTGCTGTGCGGGCTGGACATCCCGGCCAAGGCGGCACTGGTCCGCGCCCAGATCGAGGAGTCGGTCGGCACGGAAGGGCTGGAGTTCACGCTGGCCCGTACCGACCACCCGGACACCGGCGACACCGAGGCGGCGAGCGCGCTGCTGCACGTACATCTGCGCGACGGCGACAAGTCGCGGGCCGGGCGGGCGTTCTCGGCGGCGGCGGTGGAGCTGGCGCTGGCCTCCTATCCGGGTTGCACGCTCACCACGCTGCCCGGTGACGCGACGCCGTACGGGGTGTTCACCGCCGACGCGATCGCGCAGGACGCGGTCGAGCACGTGGCGGTGCTGCCCTCCGGCGAGCGGGTGCCGATCCCGCCGCCGACGGTGACGAGCGGTTTGGAAGGGACCCTTGTACAACACGAGGCGTTAACAGGGGGCCCTTCCTTGCACGCCACCCGGCGGGGGCCGCTCGGTGAGCTGGTCGGCGCGCGCTCGGGCGACAAGGGCGGCGACGCCAACCTGGGCGTCTGGGCGCGTACCGACGCGACCTGGCCGTGGCTGCGCGACTGGCTGACCGTGGAACGGCTGGCCGAGCTGCTGCCGGAGACGGCGTCGCTCACCGTCGAGCGGTACGAGCTGCCGAACCTGCGCGCCGTCAACTTCGTGATCCGCGGGCTGCTCGGGCAGGGCGTGGCCGCGTCCACCCGGTTCGATCCCCAGGCCAAGGCGCTCGGCGAGCTGCTGCGCTCGCGAGTGGTCGACCTTCCGACGGAGGTTGCGGCATGACCATCGTGGACACGCCGGAACGCCGGCAGCTACGCGAGCTGACCCGCTCGTTCGTGGTCCGGGAGGTGCTGCCGCACCTGTCCGACTGGGAGCGGGCCGGCGAACTGCCCCGGTCGCTGCACGAGACCGCCGCGAAGGTCGGCCTGCTCGGCATCGGCTTCCCGGAGTCGGTCGGCGGCAGCGGCGGCGACCTGCTCGACTCGATGGTGGTCACCGAGGAGATCATCCGCTCGGGCGGGTCGTCGGGGCTGATCGCCGCGCTGTTCACGCACGGCATCGCGCTGCCGCACATGGTTCAGGCTCAGGACGAGGCGCTGATCGAGAAGTACGTCCGTCCCGCGCTCGCCGGGACGATGATCGGCGCGCTGGCGATCACCGAGCCGGACGGCGGCTCGGACGTGGCGGGCATCCGCACCTGCGCGGTACGCGACGGCGACCACTACGTGGTCAACGGCGCCAAGACGTACATCACCAGCGGGGTCCGGGCCGACTTCGTCACCACTGCGGTCTGCACCGACTTTCCCGGGTCGGGCTCGCTCAGCCTGCTCGTGATCGACAAGGGCACGCCGGGGTTCACGGTGGGCCGGCGGCTGGAGAAGCTGGGCTGGCACTGCTCCGACACGGCCGAACTGTCCTTCGTCGACGTCCGGGTGCCGGTGCGCAACCGGGTCGGCCCGGAGGACACCGGCTTCCTCGCCATCATGCAGCAGTTCGCCGCCGAGCGGCTGTCGCTCGCCACGCAGGCGTACGCGACCGCGCAGCGCTGCGTGGACCTGACGGTGCGGTGGTGCCGGGACCGTCAGACGTTCGGCCGGCCGCTCGTTTCGCGGCAGGTGGTGCGGCACCGGCTGGCCGAGATGCACTCCCGCACCGAGGCGGCCCGGGCGTACGTGCACGAGGTCGCCGAGCGGGTCGCCGCCGGGCAGCCGGTGGTGACCGAGGTGGCGATCGCGAAGAACGTGGCGGTGTCCGCGTGCGACTTCGTCGTCGACGCCGCGCTGCAACTGCACGGCGGTTTCGGCTACATGCGTGACGCCGAGGTGGAGCGGCACTACCGCGACGCCCGGCTGCTCGGCATCGGCGGCGGCGCCACCGAGATCATGAACGAGATCATCGCGAAGGGCATGGGCCTGTGAGCACGACAGTTCTGCAGAGCACGATCGACCCGTCCGCGCCCGCCTTCACCGCCAACCGGGAGGCGCTGCTGGAACGCCTCGCCGAACTGGAGGCGGCGCTCGACCAGGCGCGGGGCGGTGGCGGCGAGAAGTACGTGACCCGCCATCACGGTCGCGGCAAGCTGCTCCCGCGGGAGCGGATCGAGCTGCTGCTCGACCCGGACAGCCCGTTCCTGGAGCTGTCGTCGGTGGCCGCGTTCGGCACCGACTTCCCGGTCGGCGCCAGCACCGTGACCGGCATCGGCGTGGTCGAGGGCGTCGAGTGCCTGATCGTGGCGAACGACCCGACGGTACGCGGCGGCGCGATCAACCCGTGGTCGCTGGCGAAGACCCGGCGGGCGGGTGAGATCGCGGCGGCGAACCGGCTGCCGATGGTGAACCTGGTCGAGTCGGCCGGGGCGGACCTGCCCACCCAGGCGGAGATCTTCATTCCGGGCGGCCGGGTGTTCCGGGACCTGACCCGGCTGTCGGCGCAGCGGATCCCGACGGTGAGCGTGGTCTTCGGCAACGCCACCGCCGGTGGCGCGTACGTGCCCGGCATGTCGGACTTCACCATCATGATCCGGGACCGCTCGCAGGTCTACCTGGCCGGGCCGCCGCTGGTGAAGATGGCCACCGGCGAGGTCACCGACGACGAGTCGCTGGGCGGCGCGGCGATGCACGCCACCACGTCCGGCCTGGCCGACTTCCTCGCCGAGGACGAACGCGACGGGATCCGGCTGGCCCGGCAGTGCGTCCGCCGGCTCAACTGGCGCAAGCAGGGCCCGCCGCCCCGCAACCCGCACCCGCTGCCACCCCGGTACGACCCGGAGGAGCTGCTCGGCATCGCCAGCGCCGACCTGAAGGTGCCGTTCGACCCGCGCGAGGTGCTGGCCCGGGTACTCGACGACAGCGCGTTCGACGAGTTCAAGCCCGGCTACGGCACCGCGCTGGTGACCGGCTGGGGTGAGCTGCACGGCTACCCGGTCGGCGTGCTGGCGAACGCCCGGGGCGTGCTGTTCAGCGAGGAGGCGCAGAAGGCCGCGCAGTTCATCCAACTCGCCAACGCGGCGGACACACCGCTGGTCTTCCTGCAGAACACCACCGGTTACATGGTCGGCACCGAGTACGAGCAGCGCGGCATCATCAAGCACGGCGCCCTGATGATCAACGCGGTGTCGAACTCGAAGGTGCCGCACCTGACCGTCAACCTGGGCGCCTCCTACGGCGCCGGCAACTACGGCATGTGCGGCCGGGCGTACGAGCCGCGGTTCCTGTTCACCTGGCCGAACGCGAAGTCGGCGGTGATGGGCCCGGCGCAGCTCGCCGGGGTGCTGTCCATCGTGGCCCGGCAGGCAGCCGCCGCCCGGGGCCGCGAGTACGACGAGGACACCGACGCCGCCATGCGGATGATGGTCGAGCAGCAGATCGAGTCGCAGTCCGGCGCGCTGTTCCTGTCCGGGCGGCTCTACGACGACGGGGTGATCGACCCCCGGGACACCCGTACCGTCCTCGGGCTGTGCCTGTCGGCGATCCACAACGGACCGGTGAAGGGCGCCGACGGTTTCGGCGTCTTCCGGATGTAGGGGGCGTACTCAATTGATCACGAAGCTTCTGGTCGCGAACCGGGGCGAGATCGCCCGCCGGGTCTTCGCCACCTGCCGCGCCCTCGGCGTGGCCACCGTCGCCGTGCACTCCGACGCGGACGCCGACGCGCCGTTCGTCGCCGACGCCGACCAGGCGGTACGGCTGCCGGGGAACACGCCGGCCGAGACGTACCTGCGCATCGACGCCATCCTCGACGCGGCCCGCCGGTCCGGCGCGGACGCCGTCCACCCCGGTTACGGCTTCCTGGCCGAGAACGCCGAGTTCGCGGCGGCGGTGACCGACGCGGGCCTGACCTGGGTCGGGCCGTCCGCGAAGGCGATCGCGGCGATGGGCGACAAGATGGCCGCCAAGGCGCTGCTCGCCGACGCGGGCGTGCCGATGCTGCCCACGTGGACCGACCCGGCCGAGGTCACCGCCTTCCCGGTGCTGGTCAAGGCCGCCGCCGGTGGCGGCGGCCGGGGCATGCGGATCGTCCACGACGCGGCCGGGCTGGCCGAGGCCGTCGCGGGCGCGCGCCGCGAGGCCGCGGCGGCGTTCGGCGACGGCACGGTCTTCATCGAGCGGTACGTGGAACGCGGCCGCCACGTCGAGGTGCAGATCTTCGGCGACACCCACGGCACCGTCGTGGCCCTCGGGGTACGCGACTGCTCGATCCAGCGCCGCCACCAGAAGATCGTCGAGGAGGCGCCCGGCGTGCTGCCCGACGACGTGCGCGCGGCGCTGCACGAGGCGGCGGTGGCGGCCGGGCGGGCCGTCGACTACGTCGGCGCGGGAACAGTGGAGTTCCTGCTCGCGCCGGACGGGCAGGTGCACTTCCTGGAGATGAACACCCGCCTCCAGGTGGAGCACCCGGTCACCGAGCTGACCACCGGGCTGGACCTGGTCCGGCTGCAACTGCTCGTCGCCGAGGGCGAGCCGCTGCCGGTCACCACCACGCCGCCGGCCGACGGCCACGCCATCGAGGTACGGCTGTGCGCCGAGGACCCGGCTCAGGGCTTCCGTCCGGCCACCGGCACGCTGCACCGGTTCGCGATCCCCGGGGTCGCCGCCGAGTTCGGTCCGGCCCGGGGGCTGCGCCTGGACTCGGGTGTGGTGGACGGCTCGACGGTGAGCGTGCACTACGACTCGATGCTGGCGAAGCTCGTCGCCTGGGCGCCCACCCGCACCGAGGCGGCCCGCGCCCTGGCCGGCGCGCTGGCCCGCGCCGAGCTGCACGGCGTGGCCACCAACCGGGACCTGCTGGTCCGCGTGCTGCGCAGCCCGGAGTTCGCCGCCGTGGACGTCGACACCGGCTTCCTGGACCGGCACCCGGAGGTGTTCGAGCCGCTGCTGCCGGCCGAGCAGCTTCCGGTGGTGGCGCTGGCCGCCGCGCTGGCCGCTGCCGCCGCGCGCCGGGCCGCCGCCCCGGTGCTGGCCGGGCTGCCGTCGGGTTGGCGCAACGTGCCTTCCTTCCCGCAGGTCACCCGGTTCACCGGCCCGGGCGACGAGGAGATCGAGGTCCACTACCGCCTGGACCGCACCGGCGCCCTCGCCGAGTGGGGAAGGAAGGGCCCCCTCTTAACGGATCCGGTAGAGGAAGGGTCCCCTGTTAACACCGAGCTGCCGGTGGTCGAGCTGGTGACGGCCGCCCCGGACCGGGTGGTGCTCGACGTCGACGGGGTTCGCCGGGCCTTCCGCGTACACCGGGTGGGGTCGTCGGTCTTCGTGGACGGCCCGGACGGGGCGGCGAGCCTCACCGAGCTGCCCCGCCTGCCCCTGCCCACCGCGGAGCTGGCGGCCGGGTCGCTGCTCGCGCCGCTGCCCGGGGCGGTCACCCGGGTGCACGTCGAGGTCGGTCAGCGCGTCGCCGCCGGTGACCTGCTGCTGACGCTCGAAGCGATGAAGCTCGAACATCCCGTGCTCGCCCCCGCCGACGGCGTGGTGACGGAACTGCCGGTGCCCGCCGGCGGCCAGGTCGAGACGGGTGCCGTACTGGCCGTCGTGGACCCCGAGGAGGACCCCCAGTGAACTTCGACCTCACCCCCGAACAGGACCAGCTCCGCGATGCGGTACGGGAGCTGGGACGCAAGTACGGCCATTCCTACTTCGTGTCGAAGGCCAAGGCCGGCGAGCACACCACCGAGCTGTGGCACGAGGCCGGCCGGCTGGGCTACCTGGGCGTCAACATCCCCACCGAGTACGGCGGCGGGGGCGGCGGCATCACCGATCTGGCGCTCGTCTGCGAGGAGCTGGCCGCGACCGGCTGCCCGCTGCTGCTCCTGGTGGTCTCCCCCGCCATCGCCGCCACGATCATCAGCAAGCACGGCACGGAGGAGCAGCGCAAGAAGCACCTCCCCGGGCTCGCCGACGGCTCCGAGAAGATCGTCTTCGCGATCACCGAGCCGGACGCCGGTTCGAACTTCCACCGGCTCTCCACAGTGGCCCGCCGCGACGGCGACGACTGGCTGCTCAGCGGCCGGAAGATCTACATCTCCGGCGTGGACGAGGCCGGGCACGTCCTCGTGGTCGCTCGCACCGAGGACGCGTCCACCGGGAAGCTGAAGCCGGCGCTGTTCATCGTGCCGACCGACGCGCCGGGCCTGGAGAAGTCCAAGCTGGACATGGAGATCCTGTCGCCGGAGAACCAGTTCCTGCTCTTCCTCGACGACGTCCGGCTGCCCGCCGACGCGCTCGTCGGCGAGTCGCTCGACGCCGGGCTGCCGGCGCTGTTCGCCGGGCTCAACCCGGAGCGCATCACGGTGGCCGCGATGGGCGCCGGCACCGGCCGGTACGCGATCGACAGGGCGAGCGACTACACCGCCACCCGCAAGGTGTGGGGCGGGAACTCGATCGGCTCGCACCAGGGCGTGGCGCACCCGCTCGCGCACGCGGCGGTCCAGGTCGAGCTGGCCCGTCTGATGATCTACAAGGCGGCGACGCTGTACGACGCGGGTCGCGACCTGGAAGCGGGCATCTCCGGCAACATGGCCAAGTACGCGGCCGGCGAGGCCGCCGCGCTCGCCGTCGACACCGCCGTCCAGGCGCTCGGCGGGGCCGGCATGACCACCGAGTACGGCGTGTCGACGCTGCTCGGCGCGGTACGCGCGGGCCGGATCGCCCCGGTCAGCCGCGAGATGATCCTCAACTTCGTCGCCCAGCACGTCCTCGGCCAGGACAAGTCCTACTGACCGAGGTGGGCCCGGGGTACGGCGGGTGCCCGATCACCTGCCGTACCCCGGGGGTCCGTCACTGGGCGGTGTGGTCGAGGAGACCTCGGCCTCGCCACTCCCGGATCGACGCTCACGGTAGCGGCTTCCCAACCCGGAGCGATACGGCAGCCGGCCAACAGATGTAACGATTTGCTCGATCGACGCTTCTGCCGCTCCGAAGTGGAGCGTGACTGACGGGAAGCCGTCTCGGCCCGCCGGTTGACAGGTTGCCGCGCTGGGCCATGCTTGTCGGGTGAGATCGTTCCCGAAGCCCGATGCGCGGGCGAAGGCCGTCGTCGCGTCCCTGGCGACGGTTGCGGCGGTGGTGGCCCTCGCGGTGTGGCGCCCGCCCGGCATCCTGTCGGTCGTGCTGGCCCTGGTCTGCGTCGTGCTGGGCATGATCGCCGGGGTGACGATCACCGCGGCCCGCCAGCCCGTCAGCGGTGGTGGGCACACCCCGTCGCCCGAGACCTGGCTGCCCGAGGCCGGGTACGGAGTGGACGCCGACACGCTCGAGGCGATCGACCCCCGGGCGGTACGGAACCTGCGCGCCCCCGGCGGCCATCCGGTCGACGCGGACACGCTCGAGACGCTGGACCCGCGGGCGGTACGCGGCCTGCGGACGCAGACCGCGGTGGACGCCGACACGCTGGAGACGCTCGACCCGAGGTCGGTGCGGCAGAGCCGAGGGCTCAGCGGCCGGTGAGCGTGGGCCCGGCGAGCGCGTTCACTCCCCGCCCGGCCAGGCACCGGTAGGTGCGGTCGGCGTCGGTCTCCGGCGGCAGCACCTCGAGGTTCCATCCGTTCGCCGGGTCCGCGCCACTGACCACCCGGAACGTGTCGGGGTTGCACACCTTGCCGACGGCCGGGTCGGCGACCACCGCGTCGTGCTTGGCGCCGGCGAGACCGGCCGGCAGGTCACCCGCGGCGTACGTCTCCCAGGTGTGCTGGCCGTCGCAGGGCACCCGGCTCGCCTCGGCCCGGTCGCGGCGCAGCCGTACCGGACCGAAGCACTCCAGCTCGGAAGCGCACCGCGCGCCGGCCGGCAGCCGCACGTCGGCGGACGCGCAGCCGGGCACCGGCCCCCCGGCCACGCCGCTCGTCACCGGGGTCGGCGGAGCGGCGGGCGTGTGACCGGCGGCCAGCCAGCCGCCACCGGCCGACGCCGCCAGCGCGAGCACCCCGGCGCCGCCGAGGAACCAGCGCTTGGGCCAGCGGCGGGCCCGCGACGCCACGGTCGGGTGGTCGTCGTCGGCGGGCGGGCGCGGGTTCGGGCCGCCGCTACGGCGGTAGCGCTCGGCGCCGTCGTAGAGCGCGCCGCTGGCCGGGGCGCCGTCCAGCGGCAGCCCGGCGAGCAGGCCGCGCAACTCGACCGCGGAGGGACGCGCGCCCGGGTCGTTCGACATCCCCAGCCGGAGTACGTCGATCAGCTCGCCGGGCACCCCGGGCAGCCCGGGGATGGGCTGCTGGAACATCTCCAGCACGGTCACCAGACTCGGGTTGCGTTCCGAGTGCCAGCGCGGCGGCCGGCCGTACATCACCGCGTAGAGGGTGGCGCACAGCGAGTAGACGTCGACGGCCGGGCTGGGCGGGCTGTGGTTGAACGTCTCGGGCGGCGCGTACGCCGGGGTGAGCGCCTCCAGCATGACCGAGGAGTCACGGAACTCGGCGAGCACCGCCAGGCCGAAGTCGGCGAGCACCGCCGAGTTGAACTCGGAGTGCAGGATGTTTGCCGGCTTGACGTCCCGGTGCAGCACGCCCGCCGCGTGCGAGTGGGCCAGCGCGTCGGCGATCTTCACGCCGAGGTCGCGGGTCTCCTCCGGGCCCAGCGGCGAGGTGCGCATCCGCTCCGCGTACGAGCCGTCGCACAGTTCCATGATCAGGTAGGGGTGCTGGTCGACGGTGACCCCGACGTCGAAGAGGTCGACCACGTGGGGGTGCGACGACATCCGCCCGGCGGCGCGGGCCTCGCGCAGGAAGCGGGCCTGGTCGCGTTCGCTGTCCAGCGTCCGGTTCTCGATCTTGACCGCCACCTCGCGCCCCACCGAGATCTGGGTGGCCCGGTAGATGGTGGCGTAGCCGCCCCGGGCGAACACCTGCAGATCGGTCAGACCGGGCACGATTGGCAGCCGCACGGCGCCGGGCGGGGTCTCGGTCACGGTTCGAAAATACCCAACTGGTCCGGCCGCTCAGCGGGCCGCGTCGGTGGCCGGCACCGGATCCGGCGCGGAGTCGTCAGTGGCGGTGCCCGCCCGGCGCGCGTCCCACCACAGGCCGACGGCTGTCGCGACCGCGCCCAGCCCCTCCCACGCGGCGACCGCGAAGAACCGGTCCGGCGCGACGTCGGACAGCACCGCGATGGTGAAGACGGTGAACGTGACCAGGCGGAACCAGACCGTGAAGCGGTAGAACGGCCGCCACTCGGTGGCGACGGCGAGCAGGTAGTAGACCCCCATGTTGAACGAGGCCATCGACGACGCGGTGAGGAACGTGCCGGTGTAGTCGCCCGGGGCGCGTTCGGCCGGCACCTCGAAGCCGAGCAGACGAAGCTGAGTCTCCGGCCAGATCAGGCCGAGCGCGCCGAGGAGCAGCGCGAGGAGCCCGAAGACCGCGATCGTCCAGCCGGCGCCCGAGCGCGGCAGCCTCATCGTCCCTCCCCAGCGTGGTCCGCCGGTGACGCAGGCGCGCACCGGGAGGCGGCAGTCGATCCACGACTGTCGCCGCCCACGCTAACCGGCTCCACCGACGAACACATCCCCGGAACCGTCAGAACACGGGCGATCAGCCGCCGGAGAGGCGGACCCGCAACGCGTCGGCGACCATCCGCTCACTGCGCTGTTCGGTGGCGTACGCGAGGCGTACCGCCTCCTCCGCGTTCGTCAGCGCCTCGGCCCGGCGGCCGCACGCGTCGAGCGCCTCGGCCAGCACCAGCCGCGCCACCACCTGGCTGCGCACGTCCTCGGCCGGCGCCGTGATCGACCGCTGCGCCCAGTCGAGCGCCTGTTCGCGCTGGCCGTGGGCGAGCAGCGCGGCGGCGTACCGGGCCATCGTCTGCCGCCGGGAGAACAGCAGCGAGGGCGCGTTCGCCGCGCCGGTGGCGACCGGGGCGAGCAGCCCCACGGCGGTGCCCGGGTCACCGGCCGCGAGGCGGGCCATGGCGAGCAGCACCCGGGGCGCGACCTGGGCCGGGGCCTGCGGGTTGTGCGGCTCCACCCGGGTCAGCACCGATCGTGCCTCCCGCTCGGCGGTCTCGTGGTCGACCATGTCCAGCGCCACGAAGCCGCGCAGCGTCCCGGCCATGCCGGTCAGCAGCGGGTGGGTGGTGCGGTCGGCGTACTCGAGCGCGTCGGTGAACAGGTCGGCCGCGTGTTCCGGCTCGCCCAGCCCGCGCGCCACCACCCCGCGCACCACGAGCGCGAAGCCCTGTCCCCAGTCGTCGCCCACCTCGGCGAAGTCCCGGTACGCGCGCCGCGCCGCCCGGTCCGCCTCGGCCAGGTCGCCCAGCTCGGCGGTGGCGTACGCCTCAACCGCGCGCAGCGTGCCGACCGCCCACGCCTCGCCGACCCGCTCCCCGAACGGCAGGAACACCCGCGCCATCCGGCACGCCTCCCGCAGCCGTCCGGCGAGCAGCCGGGCGAACGCGGTGGTGCCGCGCAGCCAGGCCCGCCCGTACGGGTCCTTCAGCTCGGCGAAGAGCCGGGCGGCCCGCCCGAGCACCGCGTCGGTGCCGGCGAAGTCGCCCCGGGTGGTGGTCACCCAGGCCAGGTTCTGCAACGACCAGGCCTGCCCGCGCGGATCCCGGGCGGCCAGGCTGACCTGATAAGACGCGGCCAGCCGGCTGCTCGCCTGCCCGAGCCGGCCGGCGATGAAGTCGGCCATGCCGAGCCGCCGCATCGCCGACGCCCGCATGGTGGGCAGGTCGGCGTCGGTGGCCACCTGCAACGCCTCCTGCCAGCTGCGCTCGGCCCGCTCGGCGTCACCCAGCGTCTGCTGGGCCTGCCCGGCCAGCAGCAGCGCGGCGGTCCGGGTGGCCGGGTCACCGGTGTTCGCGGCGATCTTCTCGGCGAACGCGAGCGCGTCGGCCGGGCGGCCGATCTGGAGCAGCGCCCGGGCGTGCGTCACCCGGTCGGCCGGCGGTACACCGTCGCGGGCCAGCTCGGCCGCGCGTTCGGCGTACTCGACCGCGAGAGCCGGCTCCCCCGACCGCAGTGACCGGCGGGCGGCCCGGCCCAGCGCGGCCACGCCCAGCGGGGTGACCGCCCGGGCCGGCGCGTCCGGGCGCAGCTTGACCGCGTCGGCGAGCGCTGTGGCCCGCTCGACGTGCTCGGCGACGAAGTCGTCCCGGGCGGCCTCGGTGAAGGCGCCCGCCGGGGCGCCGCCCGTCCCGTCCACGCTCTCCGGCGCGGCCCAGCGGGCCAGCGCCGCGTGCCGTTCGGCCAGCTCGGCCTTGCTCACCCCGGCGTACGCGGCCTCCCGCATGAGCGGGGTGGCGAAGGCGAACCCGGTGCGGGTGCGGTGCAGCATGCGGCGTTGCAGCAGCTCCTCCACGGCCCGGTCCAGCTCGACGGCGGCCACCGCGGCGGGCCGGCCGTCCTGCCCGAGCCGCTGCTCGCGCAGCGCCTCCAGCGCACCGGCGGGCACTGTGTCGCCCACCACCGCGGCGTCGCGCAGCGCCGAGCGGGCATCCGGCGGCAGCGCGTCGATACGCGCCGCGAGCACCGCGGCCAGGTCCCGGGAGAGCAGCCGGCTGCCGAGCGAGCCGGGCGCGAGACGCCAGCCGACGTCCGCGCCGCGGCCCGGCCCGGCGGTCAGCGCGCCGCGCTCCATCAGCAGCGTTACGAGTTCGGCCAGGTAGAACGGGTTGCCCTGGGCGGTGGCGAGCAGCCGGTCCGTGTCGGCCTGGGGCATGCGGCCACCGGCGAGGTAGCTGGTGAGCAGCCGGGAGGCGTCCGCGCCGCGCAGCGGCGGCAGCGCGTGCACCTCGGCGTCCGCGACCCGGGTCAGCGCGCCGGCGGTCCGTACCAGCTCGGGACGGCCGAGCAGCAGCACGAGCACCGGCCCGCTGAGCCGGTTGAGGGTCAGCGCCAACGCCTTGAGCGTCTCGGCCGTGGCGTCGTGCAGGTCGTCCACCACGATCACCAGCGGCGCCTCCACGGCGAGCGCGGTGAGCAGGTCCGCGACAGCGGTCGGCACGGCTTCGTCGTCCGGTGGCGGCCCGGCCGCGTTCCACTCACCGTTCTCCGTGGCGGGCGGCAGTTCGGCGTACCCGAGCAGGGCCAGGAGCTGGTCCACGGCGATCGGTGGCGGGTCGCCGGGGAGCCGGGACAGGCGCTGGCCGAGGCGGCGCAGCCGCTCCTCGACGGCCGGGCGGGTGACGGCGGTGGCCGCGTCGCCGGGCAGGCCGACGGCGGCACGGACCAGGTCGGCCAGCGGGGCCAGGCGGCGGCGCTCGCCGAACGCGGCGCACCGCACCGACAGCACCCGGGCGCCGGTGTGCGCGGCGTACCGGCCGGCGCCGACGTCGTATCCGGCGGCGAGGCGTTCCACCTCGGCCGCGAACCGGGACTTGCCGATGCCCGCCTCGGCGGTCATCAGCAGCACCCGGGGCTCGCCCCGGTCGATCACCTCGGCGAGCCGGCCGGCGACCCGTCCGATCTCGGTCTCCCGGCCCACGAACGGCGCCTCGTCGCCGAGACCGGACCGGGTGCCGGGCGCGTCCAGCAGGCCCAGCAGCTCGTACGCCTCGACCGGCTCCCGCTTGCCCTTGAGCCGCAGCGGGCGCAGCGCCCGCCAGGAGGCGACGTGCCGGGTGGCGGCGGAGGTGCGCGCCCCGGCGTAGACCGCGCCGACCGCGGCGGCGTCGGCGAGCCGCGCGGCGGTGTTCACCGTGTCGCCGATGACCGTGTACTCGATCGCCGCCTGGATGCCCGCGATCACGTCCCCGGTGTTGAGGCCGACGCGCAGGCCCAGCGGCGCGCCGCCGCCCCGCTCGTCGTCGAGCACCCGCCGCACCGCGCGCTGCATGGACAGCGCCGCGCGGACCGCCCGCTCGGCGTCGTCCTCGTGGGCGACCGGCGCGCCGAAGACCGCCATGATCCCGTCGCCGGTGAGCTTGTCGACGTGGCCGCCGAACGTCTTGACCGCGCCCGCGAGGGCGGCGAGCACCCGGTCGGTGACCGCGCCGACCCGTTCCGGGTCCAGGTCCTCCGACCAGGAGGTGAAGTCGGACAGGTCACCGAAGAGCACTGTCACCACGCGGCGTTCGGCGGCGGGCAGCGTGGCGGCGGCCGGCAGCGCCGCGCCGCAGTTGTGACAGAACCGCGCCCCGGGTACCGCTACCGTCCCGCACACCGGGCAGGTCACGGCTGCTCCACTCCGAGGTGTTCGAGCTGGGCGCGGACGGACCACTCGGCGGCCCACCACAGCGACCTGTCGACGTCGGCGTAGACCACGGCGACCACCTCGGGCGCGGTGGTGGCGCCCGCGGCCACGGCGGCGCGCACCTGGTCCAGCCGGGCCCGCCGGTGGGCCAGGTAGAAGTCGGCCGCCGCGCCGCAGTCGGCGAGCGCCGGGCCGTGGCCCGGGAGCACCGGGACCTCCCGGTACGTGGAGAGCAGTTCCAGGCTCGACAAATAGTCGCCGAGGTGCCCGTCGGGGTGGGCCACCACGGTGGTGCCCCGCCCGAGGATCGTGTCGCCGGTCAGCACCACCCGATCGCCGTCGTGCTCGGCGAGGAGGCAGACCGAGTCGGCGGTGTGCCCGGGGGTGGGCAGCAGCCGCAGGCCGAGCCCCAGGTCGAGGCGCGTGTCGGCGGTGAGCGGGTCACCGCCGGCGGTGTGGGCCGGGTCGGCGGCGAGCACGGGTACGCCGTCGAGCAGCTCACGCAGCCGGGGCGCGCCCTCGGTGTGGTCGGGGTGCCCGTGCGTGATCAGCACCGCGCCGATCGGCCCCTGGGCCGCGATCGCGGCGAGGTGCCCCTCGTCGGCGGGGCCCGGGTCGACCACCAGGGCCGGCGCGTCCGGCCCGGCCCGCAGCACCCACGTGTTGGTCCCGTCGAGCGTCATCGGCCCCGGATTGGGCGCGCGCAACAGCGTCACCCACCCCGGCAGCCCATCTGCAAGCGCCCCAGCGGCCCCGGTCACACGCCCACCCATGGCAGCGATCGTACGACTCCCCCGGCCACTCCCCGCGATCTTGCAGTTCCCGCCGCTGGTTTGTCCCCGTCTGGGGCTTCTGCCAGGGCGGTAACCGCAAGATCGCGGGCTCGGCGGGGCGGGTCAGACGACCTCGACGATGACCTCTACCTCTACCGGGGCGTCGAGGGGGAGTTCGGCCACGCCCACCGCGCTGCGGGCGTGGCGGCCGGCCTCGCCGAACACGGCGCCGAACAAATCCGAGGCACCGTTGATCACACCGGGCTGGCCGGTGAAACCGGGCGCGCTGGCCACGAAGCCGGTCAGCTTCACGACCTTCACCACGTTCTCCAGCCCGACCAGCGCGTCGATCGCGGCCAGCGCGTTCAGCGCGCACCGCTGCGCCAGGTCCTTCGCCTGCTCGGCGGAGACGCCGTTGCCGACCTTGCCGGTGGCGAGCAGCTTGCCCTCGGCCATCGGCAGCTGGCCGGAGACGTAGACGTGCTGCCCGGACTGGACGGCCGGCACGTAGCTGGCCACCGGCGGCACCACCTCGGGCAGTGCGAGGCCGAGTTCGGCGAGCTTCGCGTGGGGTCCGTTGCTCATGCCGGTCAGCCCTTCGGGCGCTTCAGGTACGCGACGAGCTGCTCCGGGTTCGGGCCGGGCACCACCGAGACCAGTTCCCAGCCGTCCTCGCCCCAGTTGTCGAGGATCTGCTTGGTCGCGTGGACCAGCAGCGGCACCGTGGCGTATTCCCACTTCTGCATCGGAGGAGGGCTCCCTTGCCTGACTTGGACTTCGGTCAGGCACAGCCTACGGTCCGCCGTCGTCAACGGGACGC
Source organism: Micromonospora sp. HB375 (assembly GCF_017872985.1). Lineage (NCBI taxonomy): Bacteria > Bacillati > Actinomycetota > Actinomycetes > Micromonosporales > Micromonosporaceae > Micromonospora > Micromonospora sp. HB375. The sequence continues at coordinate 6,660,538 of NZ_JAGGJO010000001.1, forward strand.
GGGACGCGGCTCCGGCGCGGAGGGCGGCTCGCCGCACGGGCCCTCGTGCTCGAAGCGCTGCGGGCACCGGCTGCGGTCGGGCAGCAGCAGATCGCAGAAGACCCGGTGCCTGTTGTTCTGGTCGTCGGCGGTGGAGACGGTGGTCTCGCCCGCGTCCAGCTCCACCAGGAAGCTCAGCGAGGTGGCCACGGTGCCGGCGAGCGCGGTGGCCGCGGCGAGGTCGGCCACCCGTACCGGCAGGTGGATGACGTAGCCGGGCTCGTCCTCGTCCCGCCCCTTCGCGCCGGGGCGGGACGGCGTCCGGACCACCTCGACCGGAAGGCGGTACGACCGCTCGTTGAACGAGGCGGGCACGTCGGCCTCGCCGGGCCGGCCGGACCGGTCGCCGGGGAACTGGGCTCGGGGGGTGTTCTCCGCGTCGCGCATGCGTCGCCTCCGGGCGTCGTACCTGCTCACTGACACCGCCATCCGCCTCGGCACCGTCCGGCGGGTCCGGCTCTCCGTGTCGGGACGAACGTAGGACCTCCGGCCAGTCCCGGCAACGGGACGCGCACGCTTCGTCACAACCAGTCACATATGTGACACAAGCCTGGTCCGGAACGCGACCGCGAACTCGCCTCCCGCCGGTGCGTACGCGGGGCTGGCAAGCGCCCCGCCGACCGCTACCCTTCCGGACTGGGCACGCGCGGACGCGCGCCCGACCACCTCGACCCGTGCCCGTCGCCTGGGGCGGCGACGGGAGCCGCAACCCGGGGGAGACAGATGACCCAACCGCCCGCCGGTGGCGACACCGGCACGCCCGGCGACCCGCACCCACAATCACCGCCCGGCGGCGGCACACCGCCGGGCGCCGTTCCCGCCGCCGGGCCACCGGCGTATCCGCCCGGCCCGCCCGGCGGCCCACCACGCAAGCGACCGGCGCTGCTCATCGCCTCGCTGGTGCTGGCCGCCGCGGTCCTGCTCTGCGGCGGTGGGGGCACTGCCGCGTTCCTGGTCCTGCGCGACGCCGAGAACGGCCAGGGAGCGAAGGAACCGCAGATCGCGGTGGACGGCTTCCTCAAGGCCGTCTACCAGGAGCGGGACGCCGAGAAGGCGGCCACGTTCGTCTGCTCGGCGGCCCGGGACGACGAGAAGATCGCCGCCAAGGTCGCCGAGGTGCGCAAGTACGCCGAGCAGTACCAGAACCCCCGGTTCCGCTGGAGCAACCCGACCGTCGACAACGAGACCGGCGACCGGGCCACCGTCTCCGCCCGGGTGACCATGACCACCGCCGACGAGAAGGTCGCCGAGCAGTCCCTGCGCTTCACAGTGGTGCGGAAGACGGGTTGGTGGGTCTGCGAGGTCGGCTGATCCGGCCGGCTGGTTAGGCTCGACGGGTGGCAGCGAGTGAGCAGCCGGCCGAGTCCGCCGGCAGATGGCCGGCCCGCCTGCACGTGGTGACCGGCAAGGGCGGCACAGGCAAGACGAGCGTGGCCGCCGCGCTGGCCCTCGGCCTGGCCGCCGGGGGCCGGCGCACCCTGCTGGTCGAGGTGGAGGGCCGGCAGGGCATCGCCCAGCTCTTCGGCACCGACCCGCTGCCGTACGAGGAGCGGCACCTCGCCGACGCGCCCGGCGGCGGTGAGGTGCGGGCGCTGGCGGTCGACGCCGAGGCGGCGCTCCTGGAATACCTGGACATGTTCTACAAGCTCGGCGCGGCCGGCCGGGCTCTGCGCAAGCTCGGCGCGATCGACTTCGCCACCACGATCGCGCCGGGCCTGCGCGACGTGCTGCTCACCGGCAAGGTCAAGGAGGCGACCACCCGGACCAGCGGCTCGCGCCGGACGTACGACGCGGTCGTGCTGGACGCGCCGCCGACCGGGCGCATCGGCCGCTTCCTGAACGTGACAGCGGAGACCGCCCGGCTGGCCAAGGTCGGCCCGATCAAGACCCAGAGCGAGGGCGTCTCCGCGCTGCTCCGGTCGCCGATGACAGCCGTGCACGTGGTCACGCTGCTGGAGGAGATGCCGGTCCAGGAGACGCTGGACGCAGTCGCCGAGCTGACCCAGCTCGGCTTCCCGGTCGGCCGGGTGATCGTCAACGGCGTCCGCCCGCCGGTGCCGGCCGGCCGGGCCGTGACCGCGGCCGAGCTGGAGCGCGGGCTGGCCGCCGCCGGCCTGCCGACCGACGGCCCGACCGTGGCCGGGCTCGTCGAGGAGGCCCACGACCAGCAGGTACGCCGAGAGCTGGAGGACTCGCTCCGGGGCGACCTGGTGGAGCTGGGCCTGCCCATGATCGAACTGCCGCTGCTGCCCGGAGGAGTCGACCGGGCCGGGTTGGAGGCGCTCGCCGAGACCCTCGTCCGGGCGGATTGACTCACACCTGCGACCGGCACGGAGCAGAGTGCCCCTCGGGACCGATACGCTCGATTGGTGCCTTCCGAAGACGCGGCGCCTCCGCTTGACGTCGACCAGATCCTCGCCGACGACGGTGTACGGATCGTGGTCTGCTGCGGGGCGGGCGGCGTGGGCAAGACGACCACCGCCGCGGCGCTGGCGCTGCGCGCGGCCGAGCGGCACGGCCGCCGGACCGTGGTGCTCACCATCGACCCGGCCCGCCGGCTGGCGCAGTCGCTCGGCCTGACCGAGCTGGACAACACACCCCGCCAGGTCAAGGGCATCGACGTCGAGGCCAGCGGCGGCGAGCTGCACGCCATGATGCTGGACATGAAGCGCACGTTCGACGACGTGGTGCTCCAGCACACCGACCCGGCGAAGGCCGCGGAGATCTTCGCCAACCCGTTCTACCAGGCCATGAGTTCCACCTTCGCCGGCACGCAGGAGTACATGGCGATGGAGAAGCTGGGCCAGTTGCACGCCCGGGGCGAGTGGGACCTGATCGTGGTGGACACGCCGCCGTCTCGGTCCGCGCTCGACTTCCTGGACGCTCCGGCCCGCCTGTCCCGATTCCTCGACGGCCGCATGCTGCGGCTGCTGCTGGCCCCGGCGCGCACCGGCGGACGCAGCATGTTCAACCTGGTGACGGCGAGCTTCGGGATGTTCTCCAAGGTGGTGCAGAAGGTGCTCGGCGCCCAACTGCTCACCGACCTGTCCGGCTTCGTCGCCGCCCTCGACTCGATGTTCGGCGGGTTCCGGCAGCGGGCCGAGCAGACGTACCGGATCCTGCAGGCCCGGGAGACGGCGTTCCTGCTGGTCGCGGCCCCGGAGCCGGACGCGGTCCGGGAGGCCGCCTACTTCGCGGGTCGCCTGCGGGAAGAGCAGATGCCGCTGGCCGGGCTGGTGCTCAACCGGGTGCACCGGCCGGCGGCGGCCCTGTCCGCGGCGGAGAGCCTGGCCGCCGCGGAGCGGCTGGCCGCGGCGGGCGGGCACGAGGGCACCGTCGAGGTGCTGCGCGCGCATGCCGCGCTGGCCCAGCAGGCGGTACGCGAGGAGCAGGTGGCGGCCCGGTTCACCGAGGCGTTCCCGGCGGTGCCGGCGGTGTCGGTGGCCGCGCAGCCCGCCGACGTGCACGACGTCGACGGGCTGCGGACGATCGGCGAGGCGATCAGCCGGAGCTGACCTGGCGGTCAGGTGGCAGTGGTCACCAGGACCTTGTCCTTGCCGGCCTTCTCCTTGGCGTTCTTCTTCATGGCCGCCTCGAACATCTTGCGCCAGCTGGTCACCTGCGGGTGACGGCGCAGCAACGCCCGGCGCTCGCGTTCGGTCATGCCACCCCACACACCGAACTCGATCCGGTTGTCGAGCGCGTCGGCCAGGCACTCGTACCGAACTGGGCAGCTCCGGCAGATCCTCTTCGCCACGTTCTGTTCGGCGCCCTGTACGAACAACGCGTCCGGGTCTCCGTTCTGACATGCCGCCAGTGACGGCCAGTCAGTGATCATGCCCATCTGTACACGTCCCCCCTTGCAGTACCTACCGACTTCGTGCGAGCAGCCCTCGAACTCCCCCCGGTCGTCCGCGCCGGCCTCCCCAGGGCGGCACGAACGACGCACGGCTGCCTTCGCCGCCACCATCATGCTGTGTAGTCGCCCGATTACGCAACGTTGTCGGCGAAATCCATCATTCCGGACACTCCCGGCTTCCCGGGCTTTCGCCCGGCGTCTACCCCGCCCGGGTACGTGAAAACGCTGCGCCCCTCCCGGGTTTCAGAGAGACTTCCGCCGGATCTCACGCAACCCAGGACCAGGGCTCGTGCGTTTAGCACAACGAGGCCGGCGCATGCAGGAAATGGGGAAAGTTCCCCGCGCGCCCGCCGATCCCTGCTCGCGTACCCTGTCGAGGTGACCTGGATGCGGAAACGTGACCACAACGTGCTGACCAACGCCGCATCGCTGCTGATCTGCGGCCTGTTGGCCGGAGTGGTGGTCGCTGCGGCGGCCTTCCCCGCGGTGGCGATGACCGGACTGGCCGCGAAGGCCGGCTCGGAGACATTCGGCGCGCTGCCCAAGGAGCTCACAGTCGCCCGGTCGCCGCAGATGACCAAACTGCTCGCGTCCGACGGCAAGACCGTGCTGGCCACGATGTACGACGAGAACCGCAAGGACGTCAAGCTCAAGGACATCTCGCCGCACATGCAGAAGTCCATCATCGCGGCCGAGGACCACGACTTCTACAAGCACAACGGCGTGGACCTCAACGGTGTGGCACGGGCGTTCGTCAACAACCAGGCCGCCGGCTCCTCCCGGCAGGGCGCGTCGACGCTGACCATGCAGTACGTCCGGCTGGCCATCTCCTACTCGGCCACCCACCCGGCCGACGTGGTCGCCGCCACCGAGGACACCAGCGCCCGCAAGCTGCGCGAGATGAGCCTGGCGCTGCAGATCGACAAGGAGCTCTCCAAGGACGAGATCCTGGAGCGCTACCTGAACATCGCCGCGTTCGGCAACGGCGCGTACGGCATCTGGGCGGCCAGCCAGGTCTACTTCAACAAGCCGCCGAGCAAGCTGGACATCCAGGAGTCGGCCATGCTCGCCGGCATGGTGAAGGCGCCCACCGCGTTCGACCCGACCACCCCCGCGGGCTACCCCGAGGCGGTCGGCCGGCGCGACTACGTCATCGACAACATGGTGCAGATCGGGGCGATCACCCAGCAGGAGGCGGACGCCGCCAAGAAGATCAAGCTCGTCGTCAAGGGCAAGCGCACCCCGAACGGCTGCACCCAGACCACCACCCGCTCCTGGGGCTTCTTCTGCGACTACCTCTACCGCTGGTGGCTGCAGCAGGAGACGTTCGGCGCCACCTCGTACGACCGTGAGCGGCGGCTCAAGAGCGGCGGCTACACCATCATCTCCACGCTCGACGTGCAGGCGCAGAAGGCCGCTGACAAGGCCGTCCGCAAGAACCTGGGCGAGAGCAGCAAGGCGGCCCGGATGGTGGCCGCCGTCGAGCCCGGCACCGGCCGGGTACGCGCCGTCGCCGTCAACCGCAACTTCAAGCTCGACGACCCGGACGACCCGCAGAACAAGATCTCCAGCGACCCGGCGAAGGCCAAGAAGAAGATCCGGGGCAACTACCCCAACACGGTGAACCCGCTGATCACCGGTGGCCCCGGCATCGCCGGCTACCAGGCGGGCTCGACCTTCAAGATCTTCACGCTGGTGGCCGCGCTGGAGAAGGGCTACCCGCTCAGCTACCCGATCAACGCGCAGCCGGTGTTCAAGTCGAACTACCCGGTCGAGTTCAACTCGCCGGCCGCCTGCCCGGGCACCAACAAGTACTGCCCGAAGAACGCCAACGCCTCGATGGCCGGCATGCACAACATGTGGAGCGGCTTCGGCTTCTCGGTCAACACGTTCTTCATCGACCTGCAGCAGCGGGTCGGCGCGGAGAACGTGGTGAAGGCGGCGCAGAAGCTCGGCATCTCGTTCCGCTCGTCGAGCGACGCGCAACTTGCCGCCAACCCGCACCAGTGGGGCGCGTTCAGCCTCGGCGTCTCGCAGACCACCCCGCTGGAGCTGGCGAACGCGTACGCGACGCTCGGCGCCGACGGCAAGTACTGCGAGCCGATCCCGGTGCAGGAGATCCGCGGCCCGGAGGGCGAGAAGCTCGACGTCGCGAACCCGCGCTGCGAGCAGCGGGTCAGCACCGAGGTGGCCCGGGCCGCCGTGGACGCCGCCCGCTGCCCGGTGGGTGACCGCTCCTCGACCACGAAGTGCGGCACCGCCACCGCCGGCAACGTCCGCAACATCGTCGACGCGCCGGTGGCCGGCAAGTCCGGCACCACCGACTCGGAGAAGACCTCCTCGCTGGTCGCCATGACCAAGCAGTACGCGGTGGCTGGCATCATGGCCGACCCGGACTGGCCGCAGACCAACCAGAAGATGGGCCACGACGTGCCCACCGGCATCAACCCGGCGGTCTACGAGACGCTGCGGGACGCCATGAAGGGCAAGGACCGGAAGAACTTCACCCCGCCCAGCGGCAAGATCGTCCTGGGTGACCAGCGGTCCATCCCGGATGTAAAGTGCGCGTCCATCGAGAGCGCGAAGTCCCGGCTCAAGGGCGCCGGCTTCGAGCCGGTGGTCTCCAGCAACAAGGTGGCGTCGGACTGCCCGGCGGGCACCGCGGCCGGCACCAGCCCGAACGGGCGCACCATCAAGGGCGGCGTCGTCATGATCGAGGTCAGCTCCGGCAAGGGCGACTCGGACCAGGGCGGCACCGCGACGCCGGACCGACCAGGTGGCCCGGGCGGACCGGGTAACGGCCGACCAGGACGACCGGGGAACTGATCCCAGACGAAGCGACGGCCACCTCCGTGAAGGGGGTGGCCGTCGCTTCTTCTTGTGTCTACGGGACGGTCAGAGGCCCAGCTGGCGGCGTACCTCGGCGGCTACCCGGCCCCCCTCGGCGCGGCCGGCCACCGCGGCCTGGGCGGCCTTCATGGCCGGGCCCATCTGCGCCTTGCCGGTGAAGCCGCCCGCGGCGAGCGCCCCCGAGACCAGCTCGGCCAGTTCCTCGTCGGAGAGCTGCTTGGGCAGGTAGCGCTCCAGCACCTCACCCTCGGCGGTCTCCTTGCCGGCCTGCTCGGCGCGCCCGGCGTCGGCGAACGCCACTGCCGCCTCGCGGCGCTTCTTCGCCTCCTTGGCCAGCACCGCGAGCACCTCGTCGTCGCTGAGCTCGCGCTTTTCCCGGCCGGCCACCTCGGCGTTGCCCACGGCCGCGAGGGCCATGCGAAGCGTGGAGGTGGTCAGCTCGTCGCGCGCCTTCAGGGCGGCGCGCATGTCGGCGGTGAGACGGTCCTTCAGCGTGCTCATGGACGGTGAAACTACCCTGAACGCCATGCGAAAGCGCACACTATTCCGTCTCGCGGCCGGAACCGTCGCCGCCGGGGCGGCCACCCTCGCGTACGCGTCGCTCATCGAGCGCAACATGTTCACCCTGCGCCGGTACGACGTGCCGGTGCTCCCGACCGACGCCGAACCGCTGCGGGTGCTGCACCTCTCGGACCTGCACATGATGCCCGCCCAGCGGCGCAAGCAGGACTGGGTGGCCTCGCTGGCCGCGCTCGACCCGGACCTGGTCGTGGTCACCGGCGACAACATGGCCCACCCGGAGTCGGTGCCGGGTGTGCTGCGCGCGCTGCAACCGCTGCTCGACCTGCCCGGCGCGTTCGTCTTCGGCTCCAACGACTACACCGGCCCGGTCCTGAAGAACCCCTTCACCTACTTCCTGCCGGACCGGGAATACACCGAGGGCACGCCCCTGCCGTACGAGGAACTGCGCGACATCCTCACCGGCGCCGGCTGGGTCGACATGAACAACGCGCGCACCTCGCTCAAGGCCGGCGGGCGGGAGATCGAGCTGGTCGGCGTGGACGACCCGCACATCGAACGCGACGACTACGACGCCGTGGCCGGCCCGGTCAGCGGCGACGCGGCGCTGTCGATCGCGCTGTCCCACTCCCCCGAGCCCGCGGTGCTGGACCGGATGGCGGCCGACGGCTTCGGCCTGCTGCTCGCCGGGCACACCCACGGCGGCCAGGTGTGCGTGCCCGGGTACGGCGCGCTGGTGACCAACTGCGGGCTGCCCCGCTCGATGGCGCGCGGGTTGCACCGCTGGCCCGGCTCGGACTCGTGGCTGCACGTCTCCGCCGGCCTCGGCACCCACCCCACCGCCCCCATCCGCTTCGCCTGCCCCCCCGAGGCCAGCATCCTCACGCTGATCTCCCGCTGACCCCGCCGCCCGGCGTCCCCGCTTCCCGGCAGATCTTGGTACGCGCCCGCCCCTCCGAGGGCCGGTTCGTACCAAGATCTGCCGCCCGCGCGGAGCGGGGGGGTACCGAGTTTGACCGTGCGGGCGGGTGGGCTACTATTTGTCGGCACGCCTCGGGGTGTGGCGCAGCTTGGTAGCGCGCTTCGTTCGGGACGAAGAGGTCGTCGGTTCGAATCCGGCCACCCCGACCAGAGGTAAGAGGGCACATCCGATCCATCGGATGTGCCCTCTGCGTTTCCCCAGCCGTGATCACCCTCGCAGTAGGATCCCGGCATGCCACGGCCGGTCATCTTCGACCTCTTCCACACCCTGGTCCACGGCGCCGACGACGAGCGGGACCGGGTGGTCGGCGAGATGGCGCTCCTGGTCGGGGTGGCTCCGGCGGCGCTCGTCGCCGCGTACCACGCGACGTGGCGGGACCGGCTCGTCCGGTGGAGCGCGGAGGAGACCGTCCGCATCCTCGCCGAACGCCTCGGCGGCTCGCCGACGGACGAGCAGGTAAGCCACGCCGCCGCGCATCGGCGTGCGCTGGCCCGCCGCGTGCTGGGCCGCGTCCCGGTCGGCACCCTGGACGTGCTCGACGCGCTGCGCGAGCGCGGCCACCGGCTGGCCCTGATCAGCAATGCCACTTCCGAGACCGCCGAGGCGTGGGCGGCCGGCCCACTCGCCCGGCGCTTCGACGTCGCGGTCTTCTCCAGCGCGGTCGGGCTGGCCAAGCCGGACCCGGCGATCTACCGCACCGCCGCGCAGCGCCTGGGCGTCGCGCCGGCGGAATGCGTCTACGTGGGCGACGGCGCGGACGGCGAACTGGCCGGCGCGGCGGCGGTCGGCATGACGGTGCTGCGGACCACCGAGCACCAGGACACCGATCCCGGCTGGATCGGACCGGTGATCGCGAACCTCCGTGACCTGCCCACCCATGTGGAGCAACCGGCCTCGACCGAATAGATCGACAGGACTGCCCGAAGCCACCCCGCCACGCGGCGTCGACCCTGCCGCCTGGCAAAGTTATGCGCATGCCGCCGATGATCCGATCCCGCCTGACCGATTGGACCACCGTCGCGCCCCTGGTCGCCGTGCTCGTGCTCGTGATGACCTGGGGACGGGAGCTGCCCGGCCCGCTCATCTTCGTGGTGGCGGCCCTGCTCGCGGCGGCTGTGCTGGCGGCCGTACACCACGCCGAGGTGGTGGCGCACAAGGTCGGTGAGCCGTACGGCTCGCTCGTGCTGGCGGTGGCGGTCACCGTGATCGAAGTCGGTCTGATCGTCACGCTGATGATCAGCGGTGGGGACAAGACGCAGGCGCTGGCGCGGGACACCGTCTTCGCCGCCGTCATGATCACCTGCAACGGCATCCTCGGCCTGTCGCTGCTGCTCGGCGCGCTGCGCCGGCAGGTGGCGGTGTTCAATCCGGAGGGCACCGGAGGGGCGCTGGCGACGGTGGCGACGCTCGCCACGCTCAGCATGGTGGTGCCGACGTTCACCACGAGCCGGCCGGGCCCGGAGTTCTCCCCCGCCCAGCTCGCCTTCGCGGCGGTCGCCTCGCTGGCCCTCTATCTGCTGTTCGTGATGGTGCAGACCGGCCGGCACCGCGACTACTTCCTCCCGGTCACCCAGGAGGGCAGCATCCTCGCCGAGGACAAGACCGGCGACGGCCACGCCGAGCCGCCGTCCACACGTACCGCCCTGGCCAGCCTGGCCCTGCTGGTGGTGGCGCTCGTCGCGGTGGTCGGCGACGCGAAGACGATCTCCCCGGCGATCGAGACCGCGGTCAGCGCGGCGAACCTGCCGCAGGCGTTCGTCGGCGTGGTCATCGCGCTGCTGGTGCTGCTGCCGGAGACGCTCGCCGCCGCCCGGGCGGCCCGGCGGGACCGCGTGCAGATCAGCCTCAACCTCGCGCTCGGCTCGGCCATGGCCAGCATCGGCCTGACCATCCCGGCCATCGCGATCGCCTCGATCTGGCTGGACGGGCCGCTGATGCTGGGCCTGGGCGGCACCCAGATGACGCTGCTGGCGCTGACCGCTGTCACAGCGGTGCTCACCGTCGTGCCGGGCCGGGCCACAGTGCTCCAGGGCGGCGTGCACCTGGTGCTGCTCGCCGCGTTCGTCTTCCTGGCCGCGAGCCCGTAGGCCGACGCGCCAGCCGCGGGCCCGTAAACCGACGCGCCAGCCGCCGGCCGGTGAGCCGCCGGCCAACAGGTCCGTCAGTCGTGCGTCTCCGTGCGCGCCACCTCGGCGAACGCGGCGGTCAGGTACTCGGCGAACGGTCGTCCGGTGACCGCCAGCAGGTCGGCCACGAGCAGCGGGGCGTGCCGGGCGACCGCCGCCGGGCCGGGCGGGTTCTCGTCGTCACCGGGGTCGTAGACGCCGAGCGCGCCGGCCAGCAGCACCAGCAGCACGTGCGGGTCGACGTCGGGCCACCAGGCCGCCGCCGACCGGACGCACTGTTCCAGCACCTGGCGTACGTCGTCGCCGTCCAGCCCGTCCGGATGGCCCTCCTCCAGCAGCAGCCGGACCACACCGCCGAGCACCAGCCCGGACCGGTCGGCGGCGGCCAGCCGCTCGACGGCCGGGGCGTACGTCTCGGCGTCGCGGGCCTGCGCGGCGCCCACCGCGTCGGTGGCCGTCTCGGCGATCTCGCGGGCCGGTGCGGGCAGGTGCCGCCAGGTCGTCATCACCGGGTCAGCATGGCAGAGCACGTGTGTTCGCTCACCTTCCGGCCCAGCGACCGCGTGTGTAAGGGGTAAACGGGTCGCGAGAGTCGTACCCGAAGCACAGAATCCCTGCCATGCTGCGCCGCGCCCTGCCCGCCCGTCCCGAAGCCCGCCGGATCCTGCTCGGAACCCTGTTCTCCGCGGTCGGGCGCGGCCTCACCCTGCCGTTCCTGTTCATCTACCTCACCGACGTACGCGGCCTGACCGACACCCGGGCCGGGCTGGTGATCGGCTGGTTCGGCGCTGTCACGCTGGCGCTCTCGCCGCTGGCCGGCACGTTCATCGACCGCTTCGGCGCGCGCCGGGTCGTGTTGCCCTGCCTGGTGATCGAGGCGATCGGCGTCGGCTCACTGGCGCTCGTCGACTCGACCGCCTCGGCGTTCGGCGTGATGACGCTCATCGCCGTCGGCAGCTCGGCGATCTGGGCCGGGCAGAACACGATCCTCGCCTCGCTCACCGACGACGGCGAGCGGCAGCGCGTCTTCGGGCTCAACTTCGCGCTGCTCAACCTCGGTATCGGCACGGGCGGCCTGATCTCCGGCGCGGTGGTCGACGTGGCCCGTCCGGTCACGTTCGAGGTGATCTACCTGCTGGACGCGGTGAGCTACCTGACGCCGGCGCTGATCCTGCTGACGCTGCCGCACGTGGGGCGCCGGCCGGTCGCGGCCACGGGGGCGACGGCCGCCGATCGGAGGACCGGCGGCTACCTCACGGTGCTGCGGGACCGGCCGTTCCGCCGCCTCGTCATCTTCGGCCTGGTGCTCACCACCTGCGGGTACGCGCAGATCGAGGTGGGCTTCGCGGCGTACTCGGTGCGGGTGGTCGAGGTGACGCCGCGCGTGGTGGCGTGGGCGCTCGCCGCGAACACCGTCATGATCGTGCTCTCCCAGCTGCTGGTGATCCGGCGGCTGGAGGGGCGCAGCCGTACCCGTGCCCTGGCCACCGTCGGCGCGGTGTTCGCCGGCGCGTGGCTGGTGCTCGGCGCGGCCGGCGTGGTGGGCAGCGGCAACGCGCTGCTCGCGGCGCTCGGCGTGGTGGCCTGCTCGGCGATCTTCGGGTTCGGCGAGACGATGCTGTCTCCGGTCATGCCCGCGCTCACGAACGCGCTCGCCACCGACGAGCTGCGTGGCCGGTACAACGCGATGAGCTCGATGATCTTCGGGATCAGCGGTGTGGTCGGCCCGGTCACCGCCGGGCCGCTGATCGGCGCGGCGAACGGCCGGGTCTGGGTGGCGGTCGTGGTGGGCGGCTGCCTGGCCGCCTCGCTGCTCGCGCTGTCGCTGCGTCCGCTGCTCACCGCCGCGCAGGACGGCCGCCTGACGGCCGCCGAGACGCCGGAGCCCGAGCCCGCGCGGGCGACCTGACCCGGGACACGTCCCCGGCGGCTGACACGCGAACGGGCCCCGCAGCATTCGCTCCGGGGCCCGTCGGCGGTGCGGTCGGCGGTCAGCCGGCGGCGACCTCGGTGGTGGTGCGGATCCGGTCCAGCGCCGGCGGGGAGACCGGCGACTTCTCGGTCAGGTACGCGGTGAAGGCGTCCAGGTCGATCTGGCCGGTCACCGCGTTGGTGCCGCCGGTCAGGACGCTGAAGCCGTCGCCGCCACCGGCGAGGAAGTTGTTCACGGTGACCCGGTAGGTGGCGGTGTCCGTCACCGGGGTGCCGTTGATGGTGAGGCTGCCCCGGACCACGCGGGTGCCGGCGCACGGCGTGCCGGCCGGCGCGGTGGTGCCGTCGACGTCCACGACGTAGTTGACGGTGGAGGACGCGTAGAGCACGCGCGCCACTGTGAACTGCTGCTCCAGCATGCAGTAGAGCTGCGCACCGGTCAGGTCGAGCGTCACCAGGTTGTTGGCGAACGGCTGCACGGTGAACGCCTCGGCGTAGGTGACCGGGCCGGCGTCGAGGTCGGCGCGTACGCCACCGGGGTTCATGAACGCGGCGACCGCGTTCTGCTCGGTGTCGGTCGCGGCGAGCTGCGCGTCGGCGATCACGTTGCCCAGCGGCGACTCACCGGTCTGGTACGTCGGCTTGCCGTTGACGTCGACCCCGGTCTGGTACAGGTTCTCCTGGGTCTTGGTGATCGCCGCGGTGGTCTCGCCGACGACCCGGTCGGCCACCGGGCCGAGCGCGGTCTTGTACCGGTTGATCAGGTCGGTCGAGGGCTTGTCCGGCGCCACGTCCCGGGTGACCACCACGTTGTTCGCGGACGCGCTCACCACGTCGCGGGTACGCGGGTCGATCTTCAGGTCGATCTGGGTGACCAGGCGGCCGAACGAGCTGGCGCTGGTGACCAGCTTGCCGTTGATGTTGCAGTTGTACGCGGCGTGGGTGTGCCCGCTGACGATCACGTCGATGGACGGGTCCATCCGGTTGGCGATGTCGACGATCGGGCCGCTGAACCCGGTGCAGTCGTTGATGCCGCCGCCGTTCTGCACGCCGCCCTCGTGCAGCAGCACGACGATGCTCTTGACGCCGAGCAGGCGCAGGATCTTGGCGTACTTGTTGGCGGTGTCGGCCTCGTCGCTGAACCGCAGGCCGGCGACGCCCTGCTGGCTGACGATGTTCGGGGTGCCCTCCAGGGTCATCCCGATGAAGCCGATCGGCACACCCTTGACGATCTTGATGCCGAACGGCTGCATCAGCGGCAGGCCGGTGGAGGTCTTGAACGCGTTCGCCGAGAGGTACTTGAACTTGGCGCCACCGAACGGGGTGCCGTCGGCGCAGCCGTCCACCGGGTGGCAGCCGCCGCGCTGCATGCGCAGCAGCTCGGCCGCGCCCTCGTCGAACTCGTGGTTGCCGACGCTCGCGAACTCCAGCCCGGCGAGGTTCATCTCCTCGATGGTCGGCTCGTCGTGGAACGCGGCGGACAGCAGCGGCGAGGCGCCGATCAGGTCACCGGCGGCGACAGTGACGGTGCCCTTGCCCTGCTTCTTGGCCTCGGCGCGCATCGACTTCAGGTGGCTGGCCAGGTATTCCGCGCCACCGGCCGGCTGGCCGTCGATGGTGCCGCTGGACCCGCTCGGCGGCTCCAGGTTGCCGTGGAAGTCGTTGATCGCGAGCAGCTGGACGTCGACCGGCTTCGGGCGCGCCTCGGCCTGGTCGGGGGTGACGGCGACAGCGGTGAACGCGGTCGCGGCGAGTGCGGCCAGGCCGACTACGGCCCGGCGTCGCATCCCGGTGACGGACATGGAACTCCTCGTGAGATACCGATGCTGGTGTCCGGACGATGGTTCGCCCGGTGGCCCTGGTCCGTGCCATGACAGGGGTCGATCGTGGAAGGCGGCAATCGGGGAACGCCACCCCCGCTCGGGGGTAGCTTCTCATCCACCGGGCCTCAGGTCGACCGGGGTGGCATTCGGAATCGTCGACGTGGTGGGAGACCCGTACCGGTCCGCCGGACGAGTCGGACATGACGGTCTGGTGAATTTCCGCGCGGCGCTCGCTGTCGATGCCCGCGTCGTGAAGGGCGCCGGCTCCCAGGGACAGGGAGCCGGCGCCGACGCTCATGTCACGCGCAATTCCTTGCGCTGGCAACCGTCCTCGCCGGAATCAGCGCCTGGCGGACACCCATCGCGAGCCGAACGGTCGTTCACGTCTGACGGATCGACATCCGCAACGGACTGTCCGAATTCGACCGAAGCCCCGGAGAGCCGGTTCGAAAGCCGGCTGTGGGTGGCGGCGACGAGCCCGCGCAACGCCCGCCGGTTCCACCGCCCGGCGACTCCCGGACGGCCCGCCAGGTAGCCGACGATCCGCGCGGTGTCCCAGCCGTGCGCCTCCCGCAGACCGCGCGCCAGCATCCCGAGATAGAGCGGAGCGGGCCGGGTCCACGGCACCTCCACCGCGCGGTGCGGCGCGGTGAACGTGAGCATCGGCAGCCCTTCGCGGACGCCGACCCGCAGCAGCGTCTCGTAGCGGCCCGGCCCGAGCCTCGCCCGCCCGGTCTCGACCGCCGCGCGGATACCGGCCAGGTCGGCGCCCGGCGGCCGGTACATCTCCTGCACCGCGATGTCGGCGAACTGCTCGACGGTCACCAGGTAGCCGCGCGCCGCCGCCCGGCCGGGCAGCTGCGGGTCGTAGAACGCCATGCCGCCGGTCCAGGCCCGCGACTCGCCCGCGAAATAGACCCCGCCGGGGATCAGCGCCGGGACGGTCCGGCGCGGTGGCCGGCAGTCCCGGCAGCCGGGGTACGTGCGCAGCCCGCCGGGTGGGCGTCCGCCACGCAGGTACCAGTCGAGCCGGGCGGCGTGCAGGTTCGAGCCGTACGCGACGTACCAGAGCATCGGCGTCGCCGTCAGAACCAGCAGGTGCGCCCGGCGGCGTGGCTGACCTGGACGGTGTGTGTCACGCAGCCGCCGTCGGCGACCAGGTGCAGCAGGAAGGCCGTCGGCTCGGCGACGAACCCCGGCTCCTCCTCGTCGGACATACTCAGGCTCACCTGGATCCACGTGCTCGGCGCGACGGTCAGCACCGTACCGGCGAACGCGCTTGTCACCTGGCGGTGCAGGTGCCCCGCGGCGACGCGTACGACATGGGGGTGCCGGCCGACCACGGCGGCGAGCGCGTCGGCGTCCGCGAGGCCCATCGCGTCCATGCCCGGTACGCCGACCGCGACCGGCGGATGGTGCAGGCACACGACGGCGGGCGCGTCGGTACGCCCGCCGAGCACCCCGTCGAGCCAGGCGAGCTGCTCGTCGCCGAGCCGGCCGCCGGTGCTGCCCGGGGTGAGCGAGTCGAGCACCACGAGCGTCGCGTCCGGCAGGTCGACGTGGTAGTGCGCCGAGAAGCCGCCGGCCAGGTAGGGGGTGCCGCCGAACGTGTCGAGCAGCGACTCGCGGTCGTCGTGGTTGCCGGTGGCCAGGTGCACCGGTAGCGGGAACGCGCCGACGATCTCGCGCAGGGCGAGGTATTCGTCCGGCCGGCCGTTGGCGGTCAGGTCGCCGGTGATCACCACGCAGTCGGGCCGGGGACGCAGCGCGAGCACCGTGCCGAGCGCCCGGTGCAGCCCGGACGCCGGGTCGGCCGCGAGCGGGCCGGTGGTCACGTGCGGGTCGCTGAGCTGGGCGATGAGCATCGGCCGCCTCCTCGGGGTGCCCGGGCCCTCACGCTATCGCCGCGCGCCCTCCCCGCGCAGGCCCGATCCCGCCCACAGGCTGCGTCCACAGCCTGTGGATAGCACATGTGTACGAAGGTCGGTGACGGTCGCGCTGAGTACGCTTGATCGCGACCTACCCCCTCCGAGCAGGAACGACGTGGATCACGAGCGAGTACTCCGCGACGTCACGGTGCGCCTCCCCACGGCGTCCACCGTCCCGGAGGCGTGCCAGTGGACGGTCGCCGCGCTCGCCCGGCACACCCCGGCGACCGCCGCCGTCCTGCTCCGGGTCCACGACCGTCTGCGCTGCGTCGCCGCCACCGGCGCGTGGCAGGTCTTCTCGCACGTCCCGGCGACCGCCGACGCGCCCGCCCGCCACCGACCCGAACCCTCGGTGGTGCGGCGGGTGTACGCCTCCGGGGTGACCGCCGTCGTGCCCGACGTGAGCGCCGACCCCGACTACCTGCCGGTCCGGCCGGACGTCACCGCCGAACTCTGCGTTCCGGTACGTGACCCGGACGGCCGGCCCATCGGCGTGCTCGACCTGCAGTGGTGCGAGCCCGTCCCGCTCGCGGCGTGGCGGGAGACCGCCGAACTGGTGGCCGACCGCCTCGGCGGGCGGATCGCCGCGCTCGGCGGGTCACCGGCCGAGAGCCGCAGCGAGAAGCTGCTCCGGCACGCCGCCGCGTTCACCGCCGCCCCGACCGACTGGGACCTGATGACCGCCGCGCTCGCCGCGGCCCGGGACGTGTCGGCGCTCTCCGCCGCCGTGCTGGTCCTCACCGGGCGGAGCGGCCCACGCCTCGGCGCGCCCACCGACACCCCCGGCGAGTTGGAGGCACGCATCCGCGCCGAGCTGGCCGAGGCCGGCCCGGCCGCGCTGGACCGCATGATCGACCGGGCCCACCGGTACGGCTCGGCGTACACGCTGGGCGAGGCGGGGCACCCGCCCACCGAGGAGTACCTGCCGCTGACCCGGGCGGGCGCGCGCACACTGGTGGCGGTGCCGGTCGGCACGCCGGCTGCCGGCGGCGTGCTGCTGGTCGCCGACGAGCAGCGCCTGCGCCCCGACCCGACCACTGTCAACCTGATCGAACTGCTCGCCGGGCAGGCGTGGACCTGCCTGGACCGGCTGCGTACGCTCGCCCGGCTGCGCGAGCAGGCCAGCTCCGACCCGCTCACCGGGCTACGGCACACCGGCTCGTTCGGGCAGCGGATCGCCACCGCCACGCCGGGGCGTACCGCCCTGCTGGCGATCGACGTGGACGGGTTCAAGGACGTCAACGACACGTACGGCCACCAGGCCGGCGACCGGTTGCTGGTGGGGCTGGCCCGGGCACTGGAGGGCGCGCTGCGCCAGGGCGACGAGCTGTACCGGACCGGCGGGGACGAGTTCGTGGCGGTGATCGAGGTGAGCCGCCCGGAGGAGGCGGTCCGGATCGCGGAGCGGCTCACCGAGGCGGCCCGCCGTACCGGCCGGACGATCAGCGTCGGCATCGCGCTGCCGCGGCCCGGCGAGTCCCCCGAACGCACCCTGCACCGAGCCGACCAGGCCCTCTACGCGGTCAAGCGCCACGGCCGAGACGGAGTCCACCTCTCCGCCGCCTGACCCACCTTGTCCCCCGCGATCCCGCGATCTTGCACTTGCGGCCCGAAGCACGGGGCATTTACCCCTTATGCCAAGGCGCGAAGTGCAAGATCGACGGGGCTAGGCGGTGAGTTCCCTGGCGAGGAGTTCGGCGATCTGGGCCGTGTTCAGGGCGGCGCCCTTGCGGAGGTTGTCGCCGGTCACGAAGAGGTCGAGGGCTCTCGGGTCGTCCACCGCGCGGCGGATGCGGCCCACCCAGGACGGGTCGGTGCCGACCGCGTCGATCGGCATCGGGAACTCCCCGGACGCCGGGTCGTCGACCAGGATCACGCCCGGCGCGTTGCGCAGCACCTCGCGGGCTTCCTCGGCGTCCACCTCGGTGGCGAAGACCGCGTGCACGGCGACCGAGTGACCGGTCACCACCGGCACCCGTACGCAGGTGGCGGAGACCTTGAGATCGGGCAGCCCGAGGATCTTGCGGGACTCGTTGCGGAGCTTCAACTCCTCCGACGACCAGCCGTCGTCTGCGAGCGAGCCCGCCCACGGTACGACGTTGAGCGCCAGCGGCGCCGGGAACGGACCCAGCTCGTCGCCGACGGCCTGGCGCACGTCACCGGCGCGGGAGCCGAGCGCCCGGTCCCCGGCGATCTTGCCGAGCTGCAGGTGCAGCGCGTCCACGCCGGCCTGCCCGGCCCCGGACACCGCCTGGTACGACGCGAGCACCAGCTCGCGCAGGCCGTACGCGCGGTGCAGCGGGGCGATCGCCACGATCATGGCCAGCGTGGTGCAGTTGGCGTTGGCGATGATGCCCCGGGGTCGGTTGCGTACCTGGTCGGGGTTGATCTCGGGGACGACGAGCGGCACGTCGCGGTCCATCCGGAACGCGCCGGAGTTGTCGACCACCACCGCGCCGCGCGCGACGGCGACCGGGGCCCACTGCGCCGACACGTCGTCCGGCACGTCGAACATGGCCACGTCGACGCCGTCGAGAGCGTCCGCGGTGAGGGCCTGGACGGTCAGCTCCTCGCCCCGGCACTGCACGCGCCGGCCGGCCGACCGCTCGGAGGCGAGCAGCCGGATCTCGCCCCACACGTTGCGCCGGGAGGAGAGGATCTGGCACATCACCGTACCGACGGCACCTGTCGCCCCGACCACGGCGAGGGTGGGCAGCGACGCCACGGCGCGTTACCGCCCGGTGCCGGCGTAGACGACGGCTTCGGTGTCACCACCCAGCTCGAAGGCGTCGTGGATGGCGCGGACCGCCTTGTCCAGGTCGGTGTCGCGGCAGACCACGGAGACCCGGATCTCCGAGGTGGAGATCATCTCGATGTTGACGCCGGCCGCGCCGAGGGCGGCGAAGAAGCCGGCGGCCACGCCCGGGTGCGAGCGCATGCCGGCGCCGATCAGGCTGACCTTGCCGACGTGGTCGTCGTAGAGCAGGCCCTTGAACTTGACCGTCTCCTGGATCTTGCTGAGCGCGGTCATCGCGGTCGGGCCGTCCGCCTTGGGCAGCGTGAACGAGATGTCGGTGCGGCCGGTGCCCTCGGTGGACACGTTCTGCACGATCATGTCGATGTTGATCTCCGCGCCGGCGACCGTGTCGAAGATGCGCGCGGCGGCGCCCGGCTCGTCGGGCACGCCGACGATCGTGATCTTCGCTTCGCTGCGGTCGTGGGCGACCCCGGTGATCAGTGCCTGTTCCACAGGAAGGTCCTCCATCGATCCGGTGACCATCGTGCCGGTGTTGGTCGAGTATGACGAACGGACGTGGATCGGCAAGCCCGCGCGCCGCGCGTACTCGACGCTGCGCAGATGCAGCACCTTCGCGCCGCAGGCGGCCAGCTCCAGCATCTCCTCGTAGGTGATCCGGGTGATGTGCCGGGCGTTCGGCACGATCCGCGGGTCAGCGGTGAAGATGCCGTCCACATCGGTGTAGATCTCGCAGACGTCCGCCTCCAGCGCGGCGGCGAGCGCCACGGCGGTGGTGTCCGAGCCGCCCCGCCCGAGCGTGGTGACGTCCTTGGTGTCCTGCGAGACGCCCTGGAAGCCGGCCACGATGACCACCGCGCCCTCGTCCAGCGCGCCCTTGAGCCGCCCCGGGGTCACGTCGATGATCCGGGCCCGGCCGTGCACCGAGGTAGTGATCACGCCCGCCTGGGAACCGGTGAACGAGCGGGCCTCGTACCCCAGGTTGTGGATGGCCATGGCGAGCAGCGCCATGGAGATCCGCTCCCCGGCGGTGAGCAGCATGTCCAGCTCGCGGCCGGGCGGCAGCGGGCTGACCTGGTTGGCGAGGTCGAGCAGCTCGTCGGTGGTGTCGCCCATGGCGGACACCACCACGACCACGTCGTCGCCGGCCTTGCGCGCGGCCACGATGCGCTCGGCCACCCGCTTGATCCGCTCGGCGTTGGCGACGGAGGACCCGCCGTACTTCTGCACCACGAGTGCCACGACGGTGCACTCCCTCCCAGCGACGACCCTGAGCGTGCCGACGCCGCCGGGTTTCTCGGTCCGGCGGCGCGTGTCAGACCGCCTCAGCCTATCGGGCGGCCCGCGACGCCGGGTCGGGTGATCCCACCATCCGGCCCCGGCGTGGGGCGGCTCACCAGCCCGGGAGTACGCGACACGCCAAGCGGTACAGCCGTACGGTGGGCTGTCCGCGGCCGCCCGGACGACGCAGAATGAGCCGGTGCACGCTCATCGACGCGCGGCCCGCCGGGCGACCGGCGCGCTCGCGCTCATCCTGCCGACGCTGCTGGCCGCCTGTGTGAACGACCGGCCCGAAACGGCGCCCACCGGCTCCGCCGACCCGGTGCCGGTGCAGGTGGACGCCGCCCGCGACGAGCTGGCCGGGCTGGCCGCCGCCGCGCAGGACCGGCACCACACCGCCGCGTACTCCTTCACCCCGGCCGAAGGCGCTCCCCGCACGGTGGCGGTGACCAGCGCCAACGACGGCAGCTGGCGGGTCGACGTGCCCGGCTGGGGGCGGGACGGGACGGTGGACGTCTCGCTCGCCGCCACCTCCGACGGGCTGTTCCAGTGCGCGCTGCCCTCGGCCGGCTGGACGCAGGCGGCCAGCTGTGTCCGGCTCGGCGACGCCGACGACGCGGTGCCCCGTCGGCTGGACCCCCGGGTGCAGCACCCGTTCACCGACTGGCTGGAGGTGCTGACCGACAGGCGCGCGCCGCTCGCTGTCTCCCCCGCCGCGCCGCTGCCCGGCGTCACCGGCCGGTGCTACTCGGTCGACACGACCTCCGCCTCGCTGAACGCGCCGTTGGACGTGGGCATCTACTGCTTCCGGGAGGACGGCACACCGGCGGCGGTCCGGGCCGGCTTCGGCACGCTGACGCTGACCGGCGAGCCCGGCGCCGCGCCGGGCACCGTCGAACTGGCCGGCGCGGTGACCGACGGCGAGCCGGTGAGCCGGGACGCCCCGAGCCCGGGAGCGCCGTGACGCGTTCCGCTCAGCCGCCACGCGCGGCGCGGAGCAACGCGGCACCGACCTCGGTGTTGCGGTAGAGCACGTGCCGCCCGGCGCGGGACCGGGTGACGAGACCGGCGGCGTGCAGCGCGGAGAGGTGCTGGGACACGTTCCCGGCGGACAGCCCGGTGAGCCGGGCGAGGTCCGTGGTGGTCGTCGCCGCGTCGAGCAGGTTCAGCAGGGCGGCCCGGCCGCCGCCGACCACCCGGGCGAGCGCGTCGCCGGCCGGTTCAGGTCCGCGTTCCCACAGCGTCCCGACCGCCCGAACCGGGTACGCCGCGGCCGGCAACGAGTCCTCCAGCAGGTTCCACAGCACCCGCTGGCGGCTGAACACGCTCGGGTTCAACGCCAGCCCTCGCCCCCGCAGGTCGAAGTCCCGCTCGAACGGGTCGTCGCTGACCACCCGGTCGCCGAGCCACCGCAGGCCAGGGTGGAGCCGCTCGAACAGATTCCCCGTCCCGCCCTCGGCGAGCTGGGCCGCCCGGTACGCGACGTCGGCGTCGAGCACCGCTCGCATCCGCGGCCAGTCCGGGGCGATCGCCTCGTCGTACCAGACCCGCATCGCCTCGACGAGCGGCGGCAACAGCTCGGTCGGGTCGGCGAGCAACGCCCGCCCGAACGGGCGTAGTGGTCCGCTCGGCGTGGTCGCCAGCAGGTCCCGGACCACCACGTCGGGCGGCGTCGCGGCGATCTGGTCGAGCTGGCCGTCCATCTCCACCCCGGGGCGGGCCGCCGGGGTGAGGAAGTCGGGCAGCCAGCGGCGCGGCAGGGTGAGGTGCACCAGCGGAGCGACCCGCTCGGCCACCTCCGGGCGGCGCAGCGTCGCCCGAGCCCGGTCGATCCACTGCAGGTGCACCGGATAGCGGGCCGGATCGGCGAGCGCCCACAGGCTCATGACCGTCTCGTTGGCCGGCGACACACCGAACCGCACGCCCGCGACGTCGGCCAGCGTGAACCGCAACTCGGACATGCGCACCCCCCGATTCGACTCAGCCTAAAAGGCTCGACCGGCGCGTGGGGGGCACGATCTGCTCATCGGTCATGGGGGCCAGAGAGAGCATCCGCACCGCCGTCCGCGACGTCGTACCACCGGCCGGGCTGACCCGCGCCCTGGCCGTGCAGGCGATGGTCTACGCCGTCGGCACCGGACTGTTCCAGGCGGGCAGCGCCGTGTTCTTCACCCGGGCGCTCGGGCTGAGTCCGGCCCAGGTGGGTCTCGGCCTCTCCCTCGCCGCCGGCGCGTCACTGCTCGGCACCGTGCCGCTGGGCGGGCTCACCGACCGGTACGGGCCGCAGCGGGTGTGGATCGTCTGCCTGTTGCTGGACGCGGCGCTGTTCGCGGCGTACCCGTTCGTCGGCGGCTTCGCCGGGTTCCTCGCGGTGGTGATCGCGCTGGCCGTGACGGGCGCGGCGACCGGCGTGGCCCGCCAGGTCTACTCGATCAACGTGCTGCGCCCGGAGGAACGGGTCACCGCCATGGCCTACCAGCGCTCCTCGCTGAACGTCGGCTTCGGGATCGGCGCGCTGATCAGCGGCCTGGTGCTGGCCGTCGACACGATCTGGGCGTACCGCGGGATGGTCTGGTTCATCGCCGTGGTCTTCCTGGTGACCGCCGGTTTCGTCCGCCGGCTGCCGCGACTGCCGGAGGTGACCCGCACGGCCGAGCCGATGAGCCGGCTGGCGGTGCTGCGGGACCGGCCGTTCATGACCGTCGCGCTGCTCTCCGGGCTGCTCACCGCGCACCAGACGCTCTACCTGACGGTGATGCCGCTGTGGATCCTCACCCACACCGACGCGCCGAAGACGATCATCGCCGGGCTGGTGCTGCTCAACACCGTGCTGATCGTGCTGTTCCAGGTACGCGCCAGCCGGGGCGCGGACGACGCGCCGGGCGCGGCCCGTGCGTCCCGTCGGGGCGCGGTTTTGATCGCCCTGTTCTGCCTGGTCCTGCCGATTTCCGGCGCGACCCGGGGAGCGCTCACCGTGGTCGCGCTGGTGGCCGCCGCGACACTGCTCATCCTGGCGGAGCTGATCGAGTCGGCGGGCGCCTGGGGACTCACCGCCACGCTGCCACCCGCCGCCCAGCGCGGCGCGTACGTCGGCGCGTTCGGGCTCGGCTCCCAGTTGCAGTTCCTGATCGCTCCGGCCGGGCTGACCGCGCTCGGCGTGAGCACCGGCGGCTGGGGCTGGTACCCGGCCTCGGCGATCTTCATCCTCGTCGGACTGGCGATCGTGCCCGCGGTGACCCGGGCGGAACGGACACCTCGGCTACCGGACGTGGCGAAGCCCTCCGGCTCCGTGACTCTGGTCCCATAGTCCGGACCAGCCTTCCCACCGCACGTCCCACCACGTAGGGTGACCTTGTCATGTGGCGCGCGTACCTTCTCCTTGGCTGCCGCGACGAGGCCTGACCGGCCGGCACCTCGTCGCGGAGTCGCTACGCGCCGTCCAGCACATCCGATCTTCTTCTCGGCACCGCCGCGCACCGTCGCCCGGCATTCCGCCGACACCTTTCCGATCTGCTGACGCCACATGTTCCAGGGAGCACTCCGAGATGGCTCAACCTGTCACCGCCACCGATCCGTTCGCCAGCCAGCGCCCCAGCCGGATGCCGGTCCACCGCTACGTCCCGTACGACCGTGAGTTCGGCGTCGACCTGCCGGACCGCTCCTGGCCCACCCGCCGCGTCGAGGCCGCGCCCCGCTGGTGCGCAGTCGACCTCCGCGACGGCAACCAGGCGCTGATCGACCCGATGTCGCCCGAGCGCAAGCGGCGGATGTTCCAGCTGCTGGTGCAGATGGGCTACAAGGAGATCGAGGTCGGCTTCCCGTCGGCGAGCCAGACCGACTACGACTTCGTACGGCAGCTGATCGAGCAGGACCTGATCCCGGAGGACGTCACCATCCAGGTGCTGACCCAGTGCCGGGAGCACCTGATCGAGCGGACCTTCGAGTCGCTGCGCGGCGCCCGCCGGGCCATCGTGCACTTCTACAACTCCACCTCGACGCTGCAGCGCCGGGTGGTCTTCGGCCTGGACCGCGACGGCATCACCGACATCGCCACCCAGGGCGCGCGGCTGTGCCAGAAGTACGCGGAGATCCACACCCCGGACACCGACATCCACTACGAGTACTCGCCGGAGTCGTACACGGGCACCGAGCTGGAGTACGCGCTGGAGGTCTGCTCGGCGGTGATCGACGTGATCGACCCGACGCCGGACCGGAAGCTGATCATCAACCTGCCGGCCACGGTCGAGATGGCGATGCCGAACGTCTACGCCGACTCGATCGAGTGGATGCACCGGCGTCTGCCCCGGCGGGACAGCCTGGTGCTGAGCCTGCACCCGCACAACGACCGGGGCACCGGCGTGGCC
Source organism: Micromonospora sp. HB375 (assembly GCF_017872985.1). NCBI lineage: Bacteria > Bacillati > Actinomycetota > Actinomycetes > Micromonosporales > Micromonosporaceae > Micromonospora > Micromonospora sp. HB375. The sequence continues at coordinate 6,684,996 of NZ_JAGGJO010000001.1, forward strand.
GCCGCCGAGCTGGGCCTGCTGGCCGGCGCGGACCGGATCGAGGGCTGCCTGTTCGGCAACGGTGAGCGCACCGGCAACGTCGACCTGGTGACGCTGGGCCTGAACATGTTCTCCCAGGGCATCGACCCGATGATCGACTTCTCGAACATCGACGAGATCAAGCGCGCCGTCGAGTACTGCAACCAGCTGCCGGTGCACGAGCGCCACCCGTACGCGGGCGACCTGGTCTACACCGCGTTCTCCGGCTCCCACCAGGACGCGATCAACAAGGGCTTCGCCGCGCTGAACGCCGACGCGGCGGCGGCCGGGGTGCCGGTGGACGACTTCACCTGGGCGGTGCCCTACCTGCCGATCGACCCGAAGGACCTGGGCCGCACCTACGAGGCGGTCATCCGGGTCAACTCGCAGTCCGGCAAGGGCGGCGTCGCGTACATCATGAAGACCGAGCACCAGCTCGACCTGCCGCGCCGCCTCCAGATCGAGTTCTCCGGCGTGGTGCAGCAGGTCACCGACCACGACGGCGGCGAGGTCGAGCCGGGCTCGATGTGGGATATCTTCGCCCGCAACTACCTGGTCGACCACCAGGTCGACCCGGCCGTGAAGCTGGCCGAGTACACCATCGGCACCGTCGACGGCAAGGTCGAGATCGACGCCCGCGTCGGCTTCGGCGGGGAGACCCGCGCGCTGACCTCCGTCGGCAACGGCCCGATCGACGCGTACGTCAACGCGCTGCAGTCCCTGGGCGTGGCGGTACGGGTGCTCGACTACCACGAGCACGCGCTGTCCTCCGGTGGGGACGCGCAGGCCGCCGCGTACGTGGAGTGCGAGGTGGACGGCCGTACGGTGTGGGGCGTCGGGGTGGACGCGAACATCGTCACCGCCTCGATCAAGGCGGTCACGAGCGCGGTGAACCGCACCCGCGCCTGAGGTGTAAGGAAGGGCCCCTTCTTAACGCATTCTGCATAGGAGGGGGCCCTTCTTAACGCTTCCGCCCGGGGCGGTGGATCAGCACGGCGGCTAGCACCGCGCCGGCGAGCAGCAGCCCCGCGCACCACGCCAACGCCCCCCGGTACGCGACTGCGAGCGCGCCCTTCTGCTCGTACCCGGTGCCCGACAGCCCGACCAGCAGCGGCAGCGCGGCCACCGCGAGCAGGCCGCCGGCCCGGGACGCGGCGTTGTTGAAGCCGCTCGCCACCCCGGCGAACCGGTCCGAGACCGCGCCGAGCACCGACGTGGTCAGCGGCGCGACCACGAGCGTGAGCCCGGCGCCGAACAGCGCCACGCCCGGCAGCACGTCCACCCAGTACGACGCACCAGGCCCGACCCGGCGCAGCAGCAGCAGACCCACGGCGGCGATCACCGGGCCGACGGTGAGCGGCAGCCGGGGGCCGATGCGGGCCGACAGCGCGCCCGCGCGCGGCGAGCCGACCAGCAGCAGCACCGTCATCGGCACTGTGGCCAGGCCGGTGAGCAGCGCCGACCAGCCGACCACGTTCTGCAGGTAGACGGCGAGGAAGAAGGTGAACCCGCCGAGCGCGGCGTACACCACGACGGTGAAGACGTTCAGCACGGAGAACAGCCGGCTGGAGAACAGCCCGGTGGGCAGCATCGCGGTGTCGCCACGCCGCCGCTCGACCAGCACGAACACCACCACGGCGACCACCCCGAGCACTGCCGCGACCAGCACCGCCGGGGAGGCGCCGCGCGCCGGGGCGTCGATCAGCGCGTACGTGACTCCGCCGAGCGCGAGCGCGCCGAGCAGCGCACCGGCCACGTCGAACCGCCGCCCCTTTCCGGTACGAGACGCCGCCTCGTCGCGGCTCTCCGGCACCCAGCGCAGCGCGGCGAACACCACGCCCACGGCCAACGGCAGGTTGACGAAGAAGATCCACCGCCAGGAGAGCGTGTCGATGAGCCAGCCGCCGAGCAGCGGGCCGAGCGCTGTGGACACGCCGGACAGTCCGGACCAGGTGCCGATGGCCCGGCCCCTGTCGTCCGGGTGGAAGCTGGCCTGGAGCACCGACAGCGACCCGGGGGTGAGCAGCGCCCCGCCTGCGCCCTGGAGGAACCGGGCGGCGATGAGCCAGCCGGTGTCCTGGGCGAGCCCGCAGAGCACCGACGCCACCGCGAACCAGACCACGCCGAGCAGGAAGATGCGCCGCCGCCCGAACCGGTCCCCGAGCGCGCCGCCGAGCAGCACGAACGCGGCAAGCATGAGCAGGTAGCCGTTCACGGTCCACTGCAGACCGGCGACGGTGGCGTCCAGCTCCGCGCCGAGGCGCGGCAGCGCGACGTTGACGACAGTGCTGTCGAGGAACACCATGCCGGAGGCGAGGATCGCGGCGAGCAGCGTGCCGCGTCCGGCGGCGGAGCCGGTACGCAGGGCGGGAGCGGGTGCGGGTGCGGTCACGTCTCACCACTCTGCCCGCCGCCCATCCTCGACGCCACGAATCGCAGAAACCGCCGCCGGGTACTGTGCGGACTCGCCCGGAGCACGCAAGCTGGAGAGGTGTCGTCTGTGCGTACGAGATCAGGAGCCCGAGCCGGGCTGGCGGCCGCGCTGAGCGCGGTGCTCGCCCTCGGCGTGGCCGGCTGCGAGGTGTCGGTCACCGAGCCGGAGGCGCCGCCGAGCGCCGCCGGGAACGTCAACAAGCAGCTCGGTGAGCTGACAGTGGCCACCGCCGGGTCGATGAAGGGCTACAGCCGTTCCCGCTTCCCGCACTGGCGGGGCACCGGCAAGAACTGCGACGTACGCGACAGCGTGCTGCAGCGCGACGGCGAGGACATCAAGCTGTCCGGCTGCAACGTGGTGGGTGGCCGGTGGGAGAGCGTCTACGACGGGGTGGTGCTGACCGATCCGTCGGGCGTGGACATCGACCACACGGTGCCGCTGGCCGCCGCGTGGCGGTCGGGCGCGGACGAGTGGGACGACTCGAAGCGCGGCGACTTCGCCAACGACCTGACCCGGCCGCAGCTCATCGCGGTTTCGGCGCGGTCCAACCGGGCAAAGGGTGACCAGGATCCGTCCCAGTGGAAGCCGCCGAACCGGTCGTCCTGGTGTCAGTACGCGGCGGACTGGGTGACGGTCAAGCACTACTGGCGGCTGACTGTGACAAGTGCCGAGAAGGCCGCTCTCACCGACATGCTGGAGGGCTGCACATGGGCGAGCAAACCGTGACCGGGCCGGACGCCACACCGGCCCCGGCGGGCACGCCGGAGACAGACGCCGCACCCGCCGGTCCGGCCTCGGCCGGGATGACGGCGGACGGCCGGCAGCCGGAGTCGGCGGACGTCGCCGGGGCGGGCATGACCGCCGACGCGGTGCCGGGGGCGCCGGCCGGGGGCGCGCCGGCCGGAGCGGCGGACCGGACCACCGACATCGTCCCCGGTCCGGGCGGGGTCATGACCGACGAGGTGGGCGTGGTGACCGGCGAGCTGACGCTGCGCACCGAGCACGCCGACGGCCGGGTGACGCTGCGGGTGCAGTACAAGGACGCCGACGAGTGGTACGCGGTCACCGGCGGTTCCGCGCCGCTGGCCGACCCGGCGGCGCTGGACGCCGTGCACACGATCGCGGTGGGGCTGCTCAACCGCCCCGAGGGCTGACCGACAGACAAAAGGCGCGTCCCCACCCGGCCCGGTGGGGACGCGCCTTTGTCGGATCAGACGTACGAGCCGGGCTCGCTGGGCGCGGAGACCACGCCCGGCTCCTCACCCTCGCCCTCCGGCCGGGTGATCTTCGCGGTCACCTCGTGCGGGCGCAGCTCACCGGCGGCGATCTGCTCGGCCCAGTGGCAGGCCACCCGGCTGGCGCCGATCTGGCGCAGCTCCGGCCGCTCGTCGGCGCAGCGGGTCGGCTGCGCCCACGGGCAGCGGGTGTGGAACCGGCAACCCGACGGCGGGTTGGCCGGCGACGGCAGGTCCCCGGCGAGCAGGATGCGCTCGCGCCGGTCCTCCACGTCCGGGTCCGGCACCGGGACCGCCGACATCAGCGCCCGGGTGTACGGGTGCAGCGGCTCGGTGTAGAGCCGGTCGCTCGGCGCCTCCTCGACCAGCGCGCCCAGGTACATCACGCCGACGATGTCGGAGATGTGCCGCACCACCGCCAGGTCGTGCGCGATGACCAGGTAGGTCAGGCCGAGGCTGTCCTGGAGTTCGTCCAGCAGGTTCACCACCTGCGCCTGGATCGACACGTCGAGCGCGGAGACCGGCTCGTCGGCGACGATCAGCTCCGGGCCGAGGACGAGCGCGCGGGCGATGCCGATGCGCTGGCGCTGGCCGCCGGAGAACTCGTGCGGGTAGCGGGACAGCGCCCACTTGGGCAGTCCCACCGCGTCCAGCGTCTCACCGATGATCCGCCGCCGGTCGTTGCGGTCGGTGCCGATGCCGTGGGTCTGGAGGCCCTCGGTGAGGATCGACTCGACGTTCTGCCGGGGGTCCAGGCTGGACATCGGGTCCTGGAAGATCATCTGCATCCGGCGGCGCATCGTCCGCAGCTTGCCGGCCGGCAGCGTGGTCAGCTCGACGCCGTCGAACTGCACCTCGCCGGCGGTCGGCGGGGTGAGCTGCAGCAGCGCCCGGCCGAGCGTGGACTTGCCGCAGCCCGACTCGCCCACCAGCCCGTACGTCTTGCCGCGCGGGATGCTCAGGTCGACCCCGTCGACGGCTTTGACGTGCCCGACGGTCCGGTCGAAGAGCACGCCCCGCCGGATCGGGAAGTGCACCTTCAGGTCGCGGACCTCGACGAGGATGTCGTTGTCGCTCATGGGGTCTCCTCCTCGCGCGGTGCCGGTCCGAAACCGGGCGCCGCGGGCGGGTCGGCCGGCTCGGCCTGGGCCGGCACCGTACCCGGCTCGGCGGTCGTCGGCGCGGTGGCCCGGACCTCCGCCTCCGGGGTCAGGCCGGGGATCGGCACCGGGTTGACGCAGCGGTAGCTGCGCGCGTCGTGGGTGAGCACCAGTTCCGGCGGCTCGCCCACGCACTCGTCGACACGGCGGGCGCAGCGCGGGGCGAACGCGCAGCCGTCCGGCCAGGGCAGCACGTCGCGCACCGAGCCGGGGATGGGGTTGAGCCGTTCGCCACGGCCGGCGTCCAGGCGGGGCACCGAAGCGAGCAACCCCTCGGTGTACGGGTGCCGGGGCTGGCGGAAGAGCGGACGGCGGGTGGCCGTCTCCACCACCCGGCCGGCGTAGAGCACGTTGATGGTGTCGCACATGCCGGCCACCACGCCGAGGTCGTGGGTGATCATCACCAGCGCGGTGCCGGAGTCGCGGACCAGGTCCTTCAGCAACTCCAGGATCTGCGCCTGGATGGTGACGTCGAGCGCGGTGGTCGGCTCGTCGGCGATCAGCAGCCGGGGCTGGCAGGCGACCGCCATGGCGATCAGCGCCCGCTGCCGCATGCCGCCGGAGAGCTGGTGCGGGTACTCCTTGAGCCGGCGGCGCGGGTCCGGGATGCCCACCCGGTCGAGCAGCTCGGCGGCCTCCTTGGCGGCCGCCTCGCCCTTCATCCCCCGGTGGCGGGTCAGCACCTCGGTCACCTGCAGCCCGATCGGGATGACCGGGTTCAGCGAGGAGAGCGGGTCCTGGAAGATCATCGCCACGTCCCGGCCGCGGATGTCGCGGCGGGACCGGTCGTCGAGCTGGAGCAGGTCGGTGCCGTCGAAGACCGCCTTGCCGCCGACCCGCAGGCCCGGCTGCTTGGGCAGCAGCCCCATGATCGCCAGCGACGTGACGCTCTTGCCGCAGCCGGACTCGCCGACCAGGCCGACCACCTCGCCGGCGTCGACCGAGAAGGACACCCCGTCCACCGCGCGCACGGTGCGCTGCCCACGCCGGGCGAACGTGACGGAGAGGTCGTCCACTTCGAGCAGTGCCATGAGAGACCTACTTCCGCAGCTTCGGGTCGAGGGCCTCGCGCATCGCCTCGCCGAGCAGGGTGAAACCGAGCGCGGTGATGATGATGCCGAGCGCCGGGTAGATCGCCAGGCCCGGCCGGATGCCCAGGTACGGCTGCGCGTCGGCGAGCATGACGCCCCACTCCGGGATGGCCGAGTCGGGGTTGCCGAGGCCGAGGAAGGAGAGCGCGGCGGCCTCGATGATCGCGGTCGCCAGCGTCAGCGTGGCCTGGACGATGACCGGGGCGATCGAGTTCGGCACCACGTGGGTGAGGGCGATCTTCGACCGCTTCACGCCGAGCGCCGTCGCCGCCAGCACGTAGTCGCTGTTGGACTGCGCGATCATCGAGCCGCGCAGCAGCCGGGCGAAGATCGGCACGGACACCACACCGACGGCGATCATCACGGTGGTGAGGCTGGCGCCGAGCAGCGCCGCGATACTCACCGCGAGCAGCAGGCTCGGCATGGCCAGCAGCATGTCGATGAAGCGCATCAGGGTGCTGTCGATCCAGCGGCCCCAGCGTCCGCCCAGCCCGGCCGCCGCGCCGGCGACGCCGCCGATCAGCGCGCCGACCGCGAGACCGATCAGGGTGGAGACCACGCCGACGAGCAGCGTCTGCCGGGCCCCGACGACCAGCCGGCTGAACTCGTCCCGGCCCTGGTGGTCGAAGCCCAGCCAGTGGTCGGCGGAGGCGCCCGGGATGACGCCCTGGCCGGACTTGACCAGCCCTTCCCGGATGCCGATCGAGTCCGTCGGGCTGTACGGGACGAAGAACGGCCCGATCACCGCGACCAGGACGAAGACGGCCAGGATGACGACGCCGATGATGGCCGCCGGGTTGCGCCGCAGGCGGCGGAACGCCTCCTTCCAGAGGCTCACCCCCTGCTCGTCCTCGCGGGCGGACAGTTCGGCGAGCCGGTCGATCTTCTCGCGCTTCTTGCCTCCGGTGATGGTCATCGCACCCTCACCCTCGGGTCGATCACGCTGTAGGAGAGGTCGACCAGGAGATTCACCAGCACGTACACCACCGCAATGATCATGATGAAGCCCATCAGCACCGGATAGTCGCGCTGGCTGATCGACTCGGCGACGAACGCGCCGATGCCGCTGAAGGCGAACACGGTCTCGGTGAGCACCGCGCCGGAGAGCAGGAGACCGGTCTGCAGACCGATCGAGGTGGCCACCGGCAGCATCGCGTTACGCAGCACGTGCCGGCGACGGACGGTCCGCTCGGTCAGCCCCTTGGCCTCGGCGGTCCGGACGAAGTCCTCGTTGAGCACCTCCAGGACGCTGGCCCGGGTGATCCGGACGATGATCGCGAGCGGGATGCTCGCCAGCGCGATGCCCGGCAGCACGAGGTGCCAGAGCGCGTCGGCGGCGGCGTCCCACTCGCGGGTCATGATCCCGTCGAGGACGAAGAAGTTGGTGACCCGGGTCGCCCCGATGGTCGGGTCCTGCCGGCCACTGGAGGGGAACCAGCCCAGGTTCTCGGCGAAGATCGCCTTGAGCACGTACGCCAGGAAGAAGACCGGGATGCAGATGCCGATGAGCGATCCGCCGACCGAGGCGTGGTCGAGGAACCGGCCGCGGCGGCGGGCGGCGAGGTAGCCGAGCGGGATCCCGATGCCGACCGCGAGGATCATGGCCATGACGGTCAGCTCGACGGTGCCGGGGAACCGCTCCAGGAACTCCGTGGTGACGGCCCGCTTCGTGCCGGTCGACGTGCCCAGGTCGAGCCGGATCATCCGCCGCAGGAAACGGGCGTACTGAACCAGGATCGGCTCGTCGAGACCGAGGTTGCGCCGGATCGCGGCGCGCGACTCGGGCGTGCCCCGTTCACCGAGGATCGCGGTCTCGGGACCGCCGGGAAGTCGGCGGAGCCAGATGAACAGCAAAACGGAGAGCCCGAACAGCGTGGGTATCAGCTGTAGCAGGCGTCTGACGATGAACCGGAACACGGGCGCCTCGGAGGGTGTGCGGAGGGGTGCGGGCGGGCGCTGTGGTCACAGCGCCCGCCCGCGTACGGTGCGTTCAGATCACTTGAACTCTGCGCTCGAGTACCGCTCGTCGGTGAGCGGGCTCGCCTTGACCCCGGTCACGTCCTTGCCGAACACGATCGCCGGCGGGGAGTGCGAGATCGGCACACCCGGCAGGAAGTCCATGATCGTCTTGTTCAGCGCCTTGTACTTCTCCGTCCGGGCCGCCACGTCGGCGGTGGTGTCGGCGTCCTTGAACTGCGCGAAGAGCGCGGGGTTGTTGAAGCCCCACTCGTCCTTCTGGCGGTCGAAGAAGGTGCCGATGAAGTTGTACGCGTCGCCGTAGTCACCGGTCCAGCCGAGGAAGTGCAGGTCGTGCTTGTTGCCGGAGGTGGTGGCGTTCAGGTAGTCCGGGCTCCACTTGAGCGGGATGGCCTGGACGTTGATGCCGACCGCCTTGAGGTCCGCCGAGAGCAACTCGAAGATGTCCTTCGGGTTCGGCATGTACGGCCGGGTGACCTCGGTCGGGTAGTGGAACCGCAGCGTCAGGTTCGACGCGCCCGCCTCGGCCAGCAGAGCCTTGGCCTTGGCCGGGTCGTAGTCGTACTTGGTGACGTCGCCGTTCCAGCCCTCGACGGTGTCGGGGAAGAAGTTCATCGCGACCTTGGCGCCCGGGGGGAGCTTCGAGTCGACCAGGGCCTGCCGGTTCAGCGCGTGCGCGATGGCCTGCCGGACCTTGAGGTCGGCCAGCTTCGGGTTCCCCTTCTGGTTGATCGCCAGGTAGAGGATGTTGAAGGCGGGCCGGGTGAGGACGTTGAAGCCCTCCTTCTTCAGCGGCTCCACGTCCGCCGGGCCGACCAGGTCGTAGCCCTGGATGTCACCCGAGCGGAGCGCCTGCTTGCGGGCGTTCTCGTCCGAGATCGTCTTGAAGATGATGGTCTTCAGCTTGGCCTTTTCGCCGTGGTAGTCGTCGTTGCGCTCGATGGTGAGCGTCTTGTTCGCGATGTCCCACGCCTTGAACTTGAACGGGCCGGTGCCGGTCGGGTGCTCCATCGCGTACGCCGGGTACTTGATGTCCTCGGCGGTGCCGGTCACGTTGCTGGCGTCGTACTGCTCCATCGCCTTGGGGCTCTGGATCGAGAACGACGGCAGCATCAGCGCGGCCGGGATCTTGCTGGAGACCCGGGTGAACGTGAGGTCCACAGTGGTGGCGTCCTTGGCGGTGCAGGACTTGAAGAGGCTCGGCCCCAGCTCCGGGTCCTCGTTCTTGGCGAACCCGCCCATGACGTCCTGCCAGTACGCGGTCACGTCCGGGCTCTGCATGAGGCCCTTGGCGTTGTACCAGCGGTCGAAGTTGGCGCAGACGGCCTCGGCGTTGAAGTCGGTGCCGTCGTGGAACTTCACGCCCGAGCGGAGCTTGAAGGTCCAGGTGGTGCCCGCCGCGTCCGGCGTCCAGGACTCCGCGAGGCCCGGCGTCACCTTGGTGCCGCCCTCCTCCGGACGGACCAGCGTCTCGAAGACCTGGCGCGCCACGCGCAGCGACTCACCGTCGCTGGCGAAGCTGGGGTCGAGCACCTTCGGGTCTCCGGCGACGCCGAAGACGAGGGTGTCCTTCTTGCTATTTCCTCCGGAGCCGCTCTCACGGTCGCTCTCGGCGCAGCCTGCAACCGCGAGGGCCGCGACCGCGACGGCCGCGATTGCGACCTTCGGCCTGGATGCACGCATGGTGCTTCACCTCGTCCTTGGGGGTACGGACAACGTGGTGACAGGGTCACCGATGTGCGCAGACCTTAGCCCTCGGGTGGACGGCGCGGAAACGGGCGGGGGGCGGGTTGGTATCGAATCGTGTCTGTTCTGGATCGAGGCATTCGATTCGAAGGAGAACACTGCCTAGCGCCGAATTTTCGTCGGTTTGAAGGCCGAATTTATTACGTCGATCCGGTCCCGGACGCACGTTCGTGTCAGATCGGCGCGCGCCGGGTTCCAGCGCGCGAACACGTCCGGCGGGCACCCCGCAGGGCACCCGCCGGAAGCGACGCGGCACAACTCAGACGGCTCGGCGCCCCTCGAACGCGCGGCCCAGCGTGATCTCGTCGGCGTACTCCAGATCGCCGCCGACCGGCAGCCCACTCGCCAGCCGGGTCACCGCGATCCCCATCGGCTTGACCATCAGCGCCAGATAGGTGGCGGTCGCCTCGCCCTCGGTGTTCGGGTCGGTGGCCAGGATCAGCTCACGTACCGAACCACTGCCGAGGCGCGTCATCAGCTCACGGATCCGCAGGTTGTCCGGACCGATGCCCTCCAGCGGATTGATCGCGCCACCGAGCACGTGGTAGCGCCCGCGGAACTCCCCGGTCCGCTCGATCGCCACCACGTCCTTGGGCTCCTCGACCACGCAGAGCACCTCGTCGGTACGCCGGGGATCGCGGCAGATCCGGCACTGCTCCGACTCGGCCACGTTGTAGCAGGTCGTGCAGAACCGGACCAGGTCCTTGACCTTGCGCAGCGCGCCGGCCAGCCGGTTCACGTCGGCCGGATCCGCCGACAGCACATGGAACGCGATCCGCTGGGCGCTCTTCGGGCCCACGCCCGGCAGCCGGCCCAGCTCGTCGATCAGGTCCTGGATGGCACCCTCGTACATCTGCCGGCTCAGAACCCGGGCAGGCCGAGGCCGCCCATGCCGCCCGCGACCGGGCCCATCTTCTTCTCGGTCAGCTCGCGGGCCGCCTCGGCGGCGTTGTGCACGGCCGCGACCACCAGGTCCTCGAGCGTCTCGACGTCCTCTGGGTCGACCGCCTTCGGGTCGATCTTGATCGCCTTCAGCTCACCGGTGCCGGCGACGGTGGCGGTGACCAGGCCACCGCCGGCGGTGCCGGTCAGCTCCGCCTCGGCCAGCTCGGCCTGGGCCTTGGCGATCTGCTGCTGCATCTTCTGCGCCTGCTTCAGCATCTGCTGCATGTTCGGCTGTCCACCTGGGCGCACGGACCGCTCCTTCTTCCACTCGTCTGCTCGGCCGCGCCCAGCCTAGTCGGGCCGCGGCGCAGCTCCTTCTCGGTCGGCGCGCGCTCAGCGCGCGTCCACCTCGTCGATCTTCTCGGCCCCGAACGTCTCACGCAGCAGCTGAACCGCCTGCTCCTCGCTCGACTGCCGGGCCGTCCGCTCGTCGATCACGTCGTCGAGCGGCTCGTCGCCCGGGTCGAAGCCCTCGTAGGCCGGCGCCGCGGCAGGCGCCCGCCCACCCCGGACCGGGCCGTCGAAGTCCGGGTCGTAGGGCGGCTCGCCCGCCCATTCGGCGTCGGCCGTCTTCCGCGCCGGCTGCGCCGCGCGCGACCCCTTGCCGGGACCGCCGCCGGCAGCAGCCGCCGCGGCTGCGGCACGCGCCGCCGCGATCGCGCTGTTCTTCGGCCCGCCGCCCCCCGGCCTCGCGCCACCGGCCGGCGCCGTCGGGGGTGCGGCAGGCTTGGGTACGGCGACAGGGGCGGTAGCGGTCGCCGTGCCCCCGCCCGGACGTGCCGCCGCCGGCCAGTCCTCCGCGTCGCCGGTGCTCGCGGCCGAGGCGGCAGCGGTCGCCGCGCCACCGGGCCGCACCGGCTCCGGCCAGTCGTCCTCGTCGGCCTGCCCGGCCGCGCCCTGACTGCCGAGGGTTCGGTTGCCCGTGGCACCGGTCGAGCCGGACACCGGCTGTCCCGGGGCGTCGCCGAGACCGGCGGATGCCGGACGACCGGCAGCACCGGAGTCAGGACGGCCCGGTCCGGCGTCCGTCGAGCCAAGACGGCTCGCGTCGGGTGTGGTCGAGTGGGAGAAGTCGCCCGAGCTGCCGGAATCGGAGCGCGCCTGAGCATTGGCCGCCACTCCGGGGGCCGGGCGACCGGGTGAGGTGTCGGACGCCGGAGCCGTCGGAGCGAACGCCGGGCGGCCCGGGACGCTGTCGGACGGTGCGCGGTCGGGCGTGCTGTCGGTCTGCGCTCGTGCCGCGCCGGACGGGCGGGACGGGCCGCCGAGCGATGCGGCGCCGCGCTCGCCCGCCACCTCGCAGCGGATCTGCCAGCGACCGCCGAACTCCTCGTAGAGCGCGTCGGTCAGCACGGCCGCATGGTCGGCCATCATCTTCGCCAGCACCGTCGACTTCACGGTCAGCACGAGCGTGTCGCCGTCCAGGTCGCGCACCACCGCGTCCCGCATCAGCGCGGCGATCCGCTTGTTGCTCCGGTTCACCTTGCCTACTACCTCGGGCCAGACCCGGCGCACCGCCACCGCGTCGAGCGCCCCCGGATTCGCCGCGCCGGGGCGGGGCGGCTCGGGCGTGGCCGGGTCGGGCATCACCGCAGACGGCGGCACCGGACGTCGGGCGGCGGCCTGACCGGAAGTCGTCGGGCCGGCAGTTGACCGCTCGGAGGCCGACGCGGAGAACCCGGCGTCCGTGCCGAGGTGAGTTCCGGCAGCCGCTGTCGCCTCGGTCGTCGACGAGCCGGAATCGGCAGCGGCCGGGCCGGCGTCGGCAGCCGCACCGGCCGGGGCGGGACGGGAGCCGGTAGCCCCGACGGCAGAGCCCGGGCGGGAACCGGGCGCGGCGCTGCGGGAACCGGCAGCGGCGGCTGCGGCGGCACGTGCGGCGGCGGCACCGGTCGGGGCACCGGGAGCCGCCGGCGTGCCGGCGGAATCCGGGTGGACCGCGGCGGCAGCCGCGCCCGGGGCGGGAGCCGCCGGGCGTACCTCAGGGGTCTGGGTGGGATGCGCGGACGGCGACGGCTCGACGCCGCCCAGCGTCAGCCGGCGTTCCATCCGCTCCAGGCGCTGGAGCAGGCCGCCGGACGAGTCGTCCGCGCCGGGCAGCAGCATCCGGGCGCAGATCAGCTCCAGCAGCAGCCGGGGCGCCGTGGTGCCGCGCATCTCGACCAGGCCGTTGTGCACGATGTCCGCGCAGCGGGACAGCGTGGCCGGGCCGAGGCGCTGCGCCTGGGCGGCCATCCGCTCGATCTGGTCGGCCGGGCCGTCGATGAGGCCCTTGGCGGCGGCATCCGGCACCTGCTGGAGCACGATCAGGTCGCGGAGGCGTTCCAGCAGGTCGGAGGCGAAGCGGCGCGGGTCGTGGCCGGCCTCGGCGACCCGGTCGACAGTCGCGTACGCGGCGGCGCCGTCACCGGCGGCGAGCGCGTCGCACATCTCGTCGATCAGCGCCGAGTCGGTGACGCCGAGCAACGCGGCGGCCCGGGCGTAGCCGACACCCTCCGGGCCGGCGCCGGCGATGAGCTGGTCGAGTACGGAGAGGCTGTCCCGGGCGCTGCCGCCACCGGCGCGGACCACCAGCGGGAAGACAGCCGGATCGACAGTGACGCCCTCGGCCTCGCAGAGCTGCTCAAGGTAGGGACGGAGCACCTTCGGCGGGATCAGCCGGAACGGGTAGTGGTGGGTCCGCGACTTGATCGTGCCGAGGACCTTCTCCGGTTCGGTGGTGGCGAAGATGAACTTGACGTACTCCGGGGGCTCCTCGACCAGCTTCAGCAACGCGTTGAAGCCGGCCGACGAGACCATGTGCGCCTCGTCGATGACGTAGATCTTGAAGCGGCTGCGGGCCGGCGCGAAGAACGCCTTCTCCCGCAGCTCACGGGCGTCGTCGACACCACCGTGGCTGGCCGCGTCGATCTCGATCACGTCGATCGAGCCGGCGCCGTCGGTCGCGAGCGAACGGCAGGACTCGCACTGCCCGCACGGCTCGGGCGTGGGGCCCTGCTCACAGTTGAGCGAGCGGGCCAGGATCCGGGCGCTGGAGGTCTTGCCGCAGCCCCGGGGGCCGGAGAAGAGGTACGCGTGGTTCAGCCGGCCGCTGCGCAGCGCCTGCGACAACGGCTCGGTGACGTGATCCTGGCCGATGATCTCGGCGAACGTCCGCGGCCGGTACTTGCGGTAAAGGGCCAGTGCCACCCGTCCCGCCTCCTCTCGACCGAGCCATTCTGCGCCGGTCGGCCCCGGGTGACCACCCACCACCCCGTGACCCGACCCGCAGCGACGTTACCCGGCCCGGGAGACAGAAAGGCCTCCCGTGCACCCGGCAGAGCTCGCTTATCCTTGCTGCCTTCCGGCCCTGGGGAGGTTCACGAGGTACCGCCGCACGGGAGGTGACGCCAAGCCTACCCGAAGGGTTGTGGATCTTCCGGGAGGGTGGGGTGGCCCGCCGTCGCGGGACCTGTATCCTGGCTCGCGGAGGATTCGCCTAGAGGCCTAGGGCGCACGCTTGGAAAGCGTGTTGGGTTTACACCCTCACGAGTTCGAATCTCGTATCCTCCGCTCGCTTGAGCAGGAAGAACGGCAGGGCCGGCCCTACGGGGCCGGCCCTTCGTCGCCTCCGCAGTCGCTGCCATCTCAGTTGTCGTCTCACTTGACCCACTCCGGACGCTCGGCCGACGCGGTTCGTTGCTGCTCTCCCCGGTCCGCGCAGCGCGTCGTCCCACAGCAGCCCGCCGAGCTGCTGGGCGATGTCGCGGCGCACCTAATCCGTCAATTGCTGGTGCCGCACAGCGATTCCGACCCGATCGACGCCATCGCCATCTCCGCCGCCACCGCCCAGCAACCCTGCTGGCACCGCCATGGGCACTCCGACGACCCGCGCCGGGCCGTTGCGCCATCCGCGCCTTCAGGGTCGCCGCCGAGCGCGGTCGTCGAGATCTACGGGGAGTCGGTGTCGAAGGAGACGATCTCCCGGATCACCGACAAGGTGATCGAGGAGATGACGGACTGGTCGCATCGGCCTCTGGATGAGATCTATGCGGCGGTGTTCATCGACGCATCGTGGTGAAGGTGCGGGACGGGCAGGTCGCCAACCGGCCGTTCTACGCGGCGATCGGGATCGGGATCACCCTCGACGGGGAGAAGGACATCCTCGGGCTGTGGGCGGGCTCGGGCGGTGAGGGCGCGAAGTTCTGAATGAGCGTGCTGACCGACCTGCGCAACCGGGGCGTGAAGGACGTGTTCTTCCTCGTCTGCGACGGGCTGAAAGCCTGCCGGAGGTCGTCACGAACGTGTGGCCCGCACGGTGGTGCAGACCTGCATCATTCATCTGAACCGCACACGTTCCGGTTGACATCGCGCCGCCTATGTAAAGTCCTTTGCTGCCTCCCTGCAGACGTCCGGCGACGCCTCCTAAGGGACCAAACCGGCTGGCGCGCGCGTTCGTGCAGCGAAGCGACACTTCGCACTTCAGCCAACACGCTTCGCAAGTTTACTGAGGCCAAAATACGTGCGGAATGCATTATCCAGGCTGGTTTCTTCGGCGAGTTGCCGCAGAGGCAGCCTGCCTGCGACGGTGGGTTCCAAGGTCCGTGAGGCACCACTGCGATCGTACGAGGCAAAACCGACAGAAACGAGAAGGTTGACGAATCGCTGCGCCGCCACCGGCTCCTTCTGCGAGACGCCTCTCTGGGTCAATCCAAGGAGTTGACTCTGACCACCCTCGGACAGCCTCCGCGCTATTTTTCGCGCAATCTCATAATGGGGGTGGGCCATTGCGACGAAGATGGTTGGAATTTCGGGCGTGTAGGCTCCACGAGCTTGCAGTAGGCCCATTGCCCGGCTCCCGGTAAACTCACGACCCGACTCCTTCACGTATAATCCCTCTTCTACGTTCCGAAAGTTCGCGCCGGTTAGACTGGCGTCGGTGAGGTCGACGTCGAGAAGACTCGCACCGGTGAAGTCGACATTACGCAGATCCGCAGACGAGAAATCAGTGCTTTCCAGCCACGCGCCGTCGAAGCGGGAACCACGCAGATCCATGCCAGCGAAGTTGCACTCCACTAGCACTGCTGCGCGAAAAGACCTTGCCATCGCTCCTTCTACACCATTCGCCACTTGCCAACGTTCGAAACGACAATGATCTAGAACACCGTCAGGGCCGATCAGTTCGCTCAGTAGTTGATCAGACGTACCCGTCCAGTCTGCATAGCGAGCCGACCAGAGCAAGGCTAGGGTGGGTGCCAGTGCCCCCGGATCGAAAAGGCCCCACTGTGCAGCTAACTGGGCGGAAGCATCGACTTTGAGCGCCTCCGACTCACCGCTGAGAAAGGCGTACATGGTGTCTGTGATTCGCATCAGATTACCGGTTCCTTCCGCTGGCCAAGGCAGTGGAGAAGGTACTCGACAACCAAGAACTCGCGCAGCGAGTTGTGGGAGAATCGCCAGCCCTCCTTGCCGCCAACTGAGACGCGAGTGAGTGTGGCAGATGACCGCAAATCGGCGTAGATGGTCTGCCGTTCGCCCTCACGCTCGGATGGCGGGAGTCGATCGATTCGGTTCTTAAACACCTCGGAGATGAGTCGCATGAAGTCTTTCTCCTCGAACATTGCCAGATCTGCCTGGCTCAGCCTCATCGCCATGCGCTGCAGGAATACGCGTCGTGACTCCACTGGCATAGCTGGCGAGCGTCGACGGTCCCGAGTCATGAGCTGGTCTACGATCAGACGAAAACACCCAAACTCTGTAATCGATAAGTCGCGTCGCGCAGTATCTCTGCTAGCCAATAAGTCTGCCAGCTCTACAAGATAACTAATGATGACTGGCTTGCCACCTAGAGCCCGTATCCCATCATCGGTCGGCCGCGACACCTTCCGCAAAAGGCCAAGGACAATGGAAACCCTTTCCTCGTCAGAACCCAACTTCCGCCGGACCAACGCCTCCGTCTGTTCTTCGTCCAGGTCCTGCAACCTACGCTCATTTCGCTCTAAGAATTGGCGTTGGAACAGCGCGTCAAGTGCCGCCTCCGCTGTATAGTCCTCGACTGCTGAGATGCCGGCTTCGGACAGCGAGCTGTAGAGTGTCTCGAGTACGTGAAGCTCCTCGGCCTCTGAAAAGTAGTTGGGTCGAGATGTCAGGATGCCCTTCGCTCCATCACGGCCGAGACGCGCCAGCGCCTCGAGACAGACACGCCTTTCAAGAAGATGCATGTATTGGGCCATCTCGTCATATCCGTCGAGAATAAGGAAGATGCGACCCTTCGAGATAAGCGACGAGAAATAGTGAACCGGAACATGCCCGAGACCGTTGTCGTCTAGAAACTTGTGAAGGAGAGACGAAACGTCAAACTGCTTTGTAAAGTCTCTGAGCTCAATCCGAACCGGTATGGGAGCAGACGGATCGGCTCGGTTTTTTTCCATAAGCCTCCTTAGCATCATCTGAGTTAGAGCGGTCTTTCCTGTGCCATATTCGCCCACTACGATTAGCCATCCAGCACCAACCGAAGCATTGGAAGCCCAGTTATCCAACTCCACCAGTGCCTGAGTGAGCCTTCCATCTTGCTCAAATTGAGGGTGTTCATAAACGTCAGCAAGCTTTTTAAGCTCTTCGGCCAATCCACCCTCATCAAGCACGGCTCTTTGGTAAGGTAGAAACTTCTCAAACTTGGCCGCGAGTTCGGCGTAGGTTAGCAGCTCCACGTCCGCAGGCGCCCTACCCCTCACTGACTGCGTGAACCCCTCAAGCGACACGATCAAAAATACACATCCCGGATATCGCTCTTTGCACGCTACGTACTTTGTTAAGTCTTTGCCGTATTTAGTGTTGTCAACGTATTCGACGGTTACCTCGATGAATATCGGCTTGGCAAATGGGTCCCCGAGCGGAATCGCCCTAAGATCAACGCTTGCATCGTTGACGTGAAGCGGCCCCGAAACATCGTAGTTGTTGAGCCTAAACAGCTCAGCGACGGCACGCTCAAGTTGATCCGGCTGCATTCGCGGGCCCTTCGGCATCTCGTGAGTGTCTCCCTTGGACGTACGCTAGACCACTCAACTCAAGGAGGTACTCCTACGGAGGGACAAAGCTTGTAGCGTCGGATGGTGGCGGTGCCATGACGGCAGCCACGGACACGACAGAGGCGGCTTATTGCTGACGGCACTGATGGCCGAGCCTGATTGAGCCGTTTCATCCTGCGTAGCGGTTGGTCTCGATGTGGTGCAGAACGAGGATGGCCTGCACGATCGGGTCGCTCGCCTTGGCAGCTGCGTAGCTTTGCCGTGATCTTCCAGGTCTTGAGGTGCGATCGCGTGTTAGATGGGCCAGAGCCAACAACGCCTGCCGGCCGGAGTCCAAGCGCCCACCACCGGGATCGGCGCTGTTTACGATGGCCGGCGGATGCGTCCGGCGAAGTGACTCCGGGTGCGGCCATCGTCGCGTTCGACTTCTCGCAGTGCACCCTGGGCAGCGCGCAGACCCCGCGGGTGATCGACTGGGCGAAGTTGCGCAACGGCATCGTGGCGTTCCTGTGGCACGCGTACTGCCCTCGCGGCGGCAATTAATCCGCGCCCTGCGACTTCCAGCCCGACTTGACCAACCCCTCGTCGAAGCTCTACCAGGACATTATGAAACACGAGCTAACTTGATCTTTAACCTGTTCGGCGTGGACGGGGCCGGGTTGTGGCACACCGCAATGGCCAATCCCAGGACCACCTCGATCGACTATCTCCCCGACATGCCCGCGTGGTGAACACCTGATCGGCGCATGGCCTGCCCGCCGGGGTCCGGCCCTGCGCCTCACCTGCCGCCCAACTGGTCCCGCCGCCGCTTCAAGTACGCCGTCTCCGCGCTGTTCCCCGCCAACTCGATCGCCCGGTCGTACGCCTCCCGCGCCTCCCCACCCCGCCCGATCCGCCGCAGCAGCTCGGCCCGCGTCGCGTGGTACGCGTGATACCCGTCCAGCGGCAACCCCTCCACCTCGGCGAGCGCCACCTGCGGCCCGTCCAGTTCGGCGACCGCCACCGCCCGGTTGAGTCGCACGATCGGCGACGGGTCGACGCGTACCAAATGGTCGTAGAGCGCGGCGACCTGCGACCAGTCGGTGTCCCGCGCGTCGCGGGCGTCGGTGTGTACGGCGTTTATCGCGGCGAGGATCTGGTAGCGGCCCGGCGGCCGTCCGGCGGCGATGCACGCGCGGACCAAGGCGTGGCCCTCGGCGATGAGGTCGCGGTCCCAGGCGCTGCGGTCCTGCTCGGCGAGGACGACGAGTTCGCCGGTCGCGGAGACCCGGGCGGGCCGGCGGGCCTCGGTCAGCAGCATCAGAGCCAAGAGGCCGGTGACCTCGTGGTCGTCGGGCAGCAGCGTACGGACCAGCCGGGTGAGCCGGATCGCCTCGCCGGTCAGGTCGGCGCGCACCGCCTCCTTGTCCGGGTCGGAGGCGAGGTAGCCCTCGTTGAAGACCAGGTAGAGAACGGCGAGCACGCCGGTGACGCGGGCCGGCAGGTCCTCGCGGGACGGCACCCGGTACGGGATCCCGGCCGCCTTGATCTTCGTCTTGGCCCTGGTGATCCGCCGGCTCATGGCGGCTTCCTGAACCAGGTACGCCCGGGCGATCTCCGGCACTGTGAGTCCGCCGACCAGGCGCAGCGTCAGCGCCACCCGCGCTTCCATGGCCAGCGCCGGATGGCAGCAGGTGAAGATCAGGCGGAGCCGGTCGTCGTCGATGACACCGAGCGGTTCCGGCACGTCGGTCAGCATCAGCGCCTCCCGGTGCTTGTCCTCCCGCCGGCTCTCGCGCCGGATCCGGTCTACGGCCCTGCGGTACGCGACTGTGGTGAGCCACGCGCCGGGGTTCGGCGGTACGCCGTCGGCCGACCAGCGTTCGACGGCGGCGGCGAACGCCTCGGCGGTCATCTCCTCGGCCACGTCGAGATCGCCGATGCGCCGGGCGAGCGTGGCGACCACCCGGGCCCACTCCTCGCGGTGGACCCGGGTGAGCGCCTCGCCGACGTCTGTCACGCGGTCAGGAACGGCCGCAGCTCGACCCGCCTGTTGCACCGTTGCGACGCCAGCGCGGCGAGCGGGAGCGCCACGTCGAAGTCCGGCGCCTCGATGATCCAGAATCCGCCGACGTACTCCTTCGTCTCCAGGTAGGGGCCGTCGGTGAACACCGGGTTCCCGTCCCGCGCGTCCACGACTGTGGCGGTCTCGGGCGCGGCGAGGCCGCCGGCGAAGACCCAGTGGCCGTCGGCGCGCAACCGCTCGTTGAACTCACCGATCGCGGCCATCTCCGCCTCGGTGGCCGAGCCGGTGGTGTCGTCGAGTACGGAGATCAGGTACTGCGCCATCGGTTCCTCTTTCGCCTTCCCCGGCCGCCTCGCGGCCACTGTCACCCCGGCTACGAACGTCGCCGCCCCGATCCGACAGCCTCCGACGAGGTCGATCACCCGATTCTCGTACGCGAACGCCGAGGCCGCTGCCGACGGCGTGAGGACGGCCGACAATCGTCGGTATGGCCGACGAGCGTCCCCTGTACGAGCGAGATCCGGCAGCCTGGCAGGCCCACCTCGCCGAGGGCAACGCGCGGCAGCCCCGGAAGCGGGTGGGAGCCGACGTACTGCTGCGCAACGGTGACGGCGACGTCCTGCTGGTAGATCCGCGCTACAAGCCGGACTGGGACCTGCCGGGCGGCATGGCGGAGGCGAACGAGCCGCCGCACCTGGCCGCCGAGCGGGAGGTGCGCGAGGAGTTGGGTCTCGAACTGCGCGTCGGACCGTTGCTGGTGGTGGACTGGGTCGCACCGCACGGCCCGTGGGACGACAGCCTGATGTTCATCTTCGACGGCGGTGCACTGCCTCCCGCCGAGCCGTTGAAACCGGCTGACGGCGAACTGGCCGACGCACGATTCGTTGCGCTCGATGATGCGCAGGGGCTGCTTCGCCCGTACGTTTGGCATCGGCTGCGTCACGCGGTGGCCGCGCTGAGCGACGGACGCCCGAGGTATCTGACCAACGGAGCCACCTGAGATCGTCGTACACATGTTCCATCCACAGCCTGTGGACGCCGAGAGGACCGGATGAGTTACCAGCTCAGCGCCGTGGTCGCCGACGTCGAGCTGCTTCGCGAGCAGACCGCCGACCTGGACCACGCGGTGCTCGCCGCCCTCCGTCAGGACTTCGCGCTGCTGCCGGTGACCCCGCAACTGGTGCAGGAGCTGACCGGCGGGCTGCCGGACTTCGCCACCGAAGAGCCGCGCGCCGAGCGCCCGTTCCGGCTGGTGCTCTCGCCGCCGCTGGCGGAGGTGCTGGCCTGCTGGTCGACCAGCGGCCCGGTCGCGTACCTGGAGGCGGAGTTCGCGGGCGGGCTGGGCCACCAGTCGGCGGTGGTGTGGCTCGGCGGCGAGGTGAGCTGGGGGCCGCGGTACGACGCCGCGCTGGACCGGCCGCGTACCGAGTGGCCGATCAACACGGCGCTGGCCAGGCTGGGCGCGGAGCCGGGCGCGTGGATCGACCCGTTCGCCGAGCTGGGCCTGCACCTGGAGCGCGACACCGACGGCTGGCTGACGCACGGCCGGCGCGGGCTGTCCGCCGACTACTGGGACGAGCTGGCCGAAGAGTGGGAACTTCGCCAATCCGGCCAGCACCAGCAACCTCATCGCCCCGGTCCCGTTGGTGACTGGGGGATTGCATGAAATTACGACAATTCGGCTTTATTGCCGTGCTGCTTGCTGCCGCATCAGTGGCGGGCAGCGGCGTTCATCCACAGTGGCCGGCCCGGCCCGTCGGCGCCGCCCAGGTGGTCAGCCTGGACGGCCTGCGCGACGCGGAGTTCGGCGCCACCGAGGCGGACCTGACCCGCCGCGGCGTGCTGCGCGCCGACGAGGAGGCCTGCGGGCCCGCACTCGTCGGGCACGGGGCGGTCAGCCCGATCTTCGTCGACGACCGGCTCGTCCTGCTCTGGCTGGACGACCCGATGAGCACACCGGAGGGCATCAGCGCCGGCACGCCGATCGGCGAGGTCCGCGCCGCGTACCCCGGCGCCACCGACCTGCCGGCGCCGCCCGGCAGTCACCGCTTCGCCGGGCTGCTCGCCCGCGACGGCGACCGCGCGTACCTGTTCCTGCACGACGGCGTCACCGTCCGCGAGATCATCGCCGGGTACGCGGACTGGGCCCGCCGCCTCTTCGACGAGGGCTACGGCCCCTGCTGACATTCGGCTCGACCACCTGGCTGTAACCGGTGGCCCCCTGGCGGTGTGTATATGTGTGACGGCCAGGGAGAGGGACGATGCGGATGGGCACGAGCGACGACTTCGACGCCTTCTACGCGGCGACCTCGGCCCGGGTCCTGCACCAGGTCTACGCGGTCTGCGGCGATCTCGGCGAGGCACAGGACGTCGTGCAGGAGGCGTACGCCCGCGCCTGGGCGCGCTGGTCGTCGCTGTCCGGCTACGACTCGCCCGAAGCCTGGGTACGAACGGTCGCGTGGCGGCTGGCCGCCAACCGGTGGCGCAGCGTCCGACGCTGGCTCGCCGCACGGGCGAGACTCGGCCCGTCCACAGAAGCGCCCGAGCCGTCACCGGACCGGGTCGCGGTCCTGGCGGCGCTCCGGCAGCTACCGGAGTCGCAGCGGCGGGTGGTGGTCCTGCACTACCTCTCCGACCTGCCGATCAGCGAGATCGCCGAGACCACCGGGATGCCCGCCGGCACCGTCAAGGTCTACCTGTCCCGTGCGCGGACGGCGCTCGCCCCGCTGCTCGATGCCGACGACGAGCGGAAGGACTCCGATGTCAGCACGCATCCGTGAGGCCATCGCGGCGCTGGAGGACGACACCGCCGCCCTGAACCTGGCGCCACCCGAACGGGTCCGCGCGCGCGGCGAGCGCCTACGTCGACGACGGACGGCAGGCGGCGTGGCGCTCGTCGCGGTCCTGACAGTCGCGACAGTGTCCGCCGGCGTGGCCGCGACGAACAACGGAGGTACGGACGCCTCGCCCCCTGTTGGCACGGGAGCCACAGTGAACTGCGGCGATCACGTGCTCGGGCTCATGGACCGCATACCGGAAGCCGCGATCACCTGCTTCCTCGACGCGGTCCAGGCGCACCGCCCCGCCCGCCTCGCCGTGACCTCGTCGACGGACGAAGGCGACCCGATCCCGACCCTCTACGTCGTCGGCATAGACGGCACGGTGGAGGTGACCACCGACTTCCGCCAGGACAGGTTCGGCGGCGGGCAGGGTCTCGTACTGAAGAGGTGCACCGGCCCCGAGGTCACAAGCGGGAGGATCATGTTCCGGCAGTGCTCGTCGCCGGTACCGCGCTGACCACGCCCCGGCAGCGAGAACGCCCGGCCGAGCTGACAGCGGTCAGTACTTCCGCGTCGGCTCCGCCGGCCCGGCACCCGACACGCTCGCGGGCAGTGCCGGTTGCAGGGCCTCCAGCGCCCGGCTGACGCCCAGGCCGGCGAGGATCGCCAGCGCGAAGACGACAGTCGGCAGCCACCGGGGGCCGTCCGCGACGAGGATGATCATCTGCACCAGGCACAGCAGGGTGACCCCCAGCACGGTGCCCGCGAAGCCGCCCCGCCCGCCGGCCACGCTCACGCCGCCGAGCAGGACGGCGCCGGCCACCAACGTCAGCTGGCCGATGTCGGCCGATGCGGTTGCTGCGCCGATCCGGCCGGCCAGCAGGACTCCGGCCGCGCCCGCGATCAGGCTGGAACCGCCCAGGCCGATGACCGCGCCCAGCAGCCGTGCACCGAACGGCGACAGCGGCTCCCCGGCGACGACCCGGTTACCGCTCAGCGTCCGCCGCACCGCCGGGACCGACCACACCACCGCGCCGCCGATCGACAGCAGGAGAAACAGCACCAGCCACCCGGCCCCGGCACCGTCGGACCGGATCCAACCTTCGCTCGCGAGCCGCCGCGGACCGCCGCTGCCGGTGGTGGCGAGCAGAATGCCCTGCGTCAGGGCAAGCCCGCCGAGCGACACCGCCCACCCGGGCGCCTGCAGCAGCCCGGCGATCAGGCCCATCCCGAGACCGAAGAACGCCGCGGCGGCGATCGCGGCGACCGCCGCGACGAGGACCGGGGCGCCGGCGTCGAGCACCTCCGCGTACGTCAGGCCGGCGAGTGCCCCGACTGCGACGACCGCGAGGTTGGGCGTGGCGGTGCGCAGCGACAGCGCGAAGGCGGTCGCCAACAGGCCGGCGGAGGCGATGTTGAACACCAGCGGCGACAGCCGCGACCCGTCCTGGGAGTACCACACCACCGCGGCGACGACGGTCAGCGCCAGCAGCACCGCCTCCCAGATCAGGTGCGGCCGAATGGAGCCACCGGAACGGGACATGACCGGTCCGGCGGGTGCCAACGGTTGTTCAGGCGTGAAAACCACAGCGGTTCCTCCCTTGTGCGGACGCTGACACTAACCGGCAGGACGCCGCAGATACACGAGCCCGGATACCTAGGGCGGGCCGAGGTCGAGCATTGAGCTCCGCGCGGACGCTCGCGGCAGCAGCCAGGCGCTCCACCAACCCGCCGGCCCCCACAGCACACGACAGGCATGACAACTGTCGAGAAGACGACAGGGTTTCACCTTGTTGGGTTACATACGTCGCCATACCGTAACGCCATGTGGTCGGGGATGTCGCGGCTTGGGGAAAGACTTAGCGGGTCGGCGAATGAGAAGAAGTGGAAGGAAGTAATCGACAACAGCTCCAAAGGCTGGCACCCCGATTACGTCCGCAGCCAAATCCTCGACGCAGAAGAAAAGCTCCACCTCCAAGAATTATGGCGCAAGGTCGGCATGGCTTGGATCTTCGCCGGAAACCTCTTACTCGCCGGCGGCGCAGTAGTCGCCACTTTCTTCAACGTCGGACACTTAGGTCGCTTCTCAAACCACCTGTATGTAGCACTCGCCGCATCGCTGCTCGCCTCACCGGTACTGGCTTACTGGCAGTACAAGCGGATGCGCACGACTCGCATCCTTATCAAGAAGCTC
This sequence comes from Micromonospora sp. HB375, assembly GCF_017872985.1. Classification (NCBI taxonomy): domain Bacteria; kingdom Bacillati; phylum Actinomycetota; class Actinomycetes; order Micromonosporales; family Micromonosporaceae; genus Micromonospora; species Micromonospora sp. HB375. The sequence goes on from NZ_JAGGJO010000001.1 coordinate 6,709,588, forward strand.
CACGTCGTGCGGCGACGCACGCAAGCGGACGCAGACACGAACACCAGCAGCAAAGAGGACCCCGCACTGCTGGCTCAAAAGCGCTATAGGGACGACGTTCCCGACCTAATATCGCAGTTTCGCGAGGATGCTGGGAGAACACGGAGAATCCATAACCGATTCCAGAGCATCATCATTATCGGATCGGTGGTCACCTCCGCCATTGCCACCGCGTCAGTAGCCTTCAGTCAAGCTAGATGGCTGACCGTCGCTGCGAGTGCAGCTGTGGGCCTATCGGCAGGATTTACCGGATATTTCAAATACCACGAGCGGAGCTTCAATTCACAGCAGACAGCGGACGCGATTGAACGAGAGTACGAGGCGGTCGAGCTCCGCGTTGGCAAGTACCTCGGACTTGACGAGCAAAAAGCTTATGCCCTCTTCGCTGACACTGTTGAGAGGTTGCGCGACGAGCAGAACAAGCGGCAGCAGCAGCTCGATCAGCCCGCTGAGGTCAAGCGCGAAGAGTGACGGAACCTTCTCTGAGGACAGCGCAAGCACCAGGGACCCCAGCGACTGAGACCAGGAAGCGGAACGCCCGGTCGATCCTCGCGGATCGTCCGGGCGTTCTCGCTGTTCACGAGCGGTGGCGGCGGGATTTGAACCCGCGGAGGGCGTAAACCCTCACACGCTTTCGAGGCGTGCTCCTTAGGCCACTCGGACACGCCACCGCCGACGAGGGTACAGGACCGCCGGCTTGGACGCCGAACCGGTATCCCTCGGCCCGGCCTGGCAGGATCTTTGCCATGAGTACGCACATCGGCGCTGAGCCGGGAGAGATCGCCGAGCGGGTCCTGATGCCGGGCGACCCGCTGCGGGCCAAGTGGATCGCGGAGACCTACCTGGAGGGGGCCCGCTGCTACACGACGGTGCGCGGCATGCTGGGCTTCACCGGCAAGTGGAACGGCGTTGACGTGTCCGTCCAGGGCTCCGGCATGGGCATGCCGTCCGCCTCGATCTACGCCCACGAGCTGGTAAACGAGTACGGCGTAAAGTCGCTGATCCGGGTGGGCTCCTGCGGCGCCCTGACCGAGGATCTGCAGCTGCGGGACGTGGTGGCGGCGATCGGGTCGTCCACCGACTCGAACATGAACCGGATGCGTTTCGACGGGCTGATCGACTACGCCCCGGTGGCCGACTTCGGGTTGCTGCGTACCTCGGTCGAGGTGGCCGAGCGGCGCGGCATCAGCATGCGGGTGGGGCCGATCCTGGCGGCGGACGCCTTCTACACGGACCGGCCGGACCTGTACGACACGCTCGCCGACTACGGCGTGCTGGCGGTGGAGATGGAGTCGGCGGCGCTCTACACGATCGCGGCGCGCTTCAAGGCCCGCGCGCTGACGATCCTGACCGTCAGCGACCACATCAAGACCGGCGAGAAGACCACGTCGCAGGAGCGTGAGCAGACGTTCGGCCAGATGGTCGAGATCGCGCTGGACACCATCATCGCCTGACCTGATCGACCCTGGACCGCCCCGCCGCCGCAAGGTGGCGGGGCGGTCGCGCGTTACCCGGGTCACAAAAATAAATACGACCGGTCGTGCTTGTTTCCCGATACGCTGCCCGCATGACCTCCGACGGCCGCGTCGCCCGTGGCGACCGCACCCGCACCGCGGTGCTGGACACCGCCGTGGCGCTGGCCACCGAGGTCGGCCTGCACGGCCTCTCCCTGGCGCAGCTCGCCGACCGGCTGGAGGTGAGCAAGTCCGGCCTCTTCGCGCACTGGCGCTCCAAGGAGGCGCTGCAACTCGCCACCGTCGACCGGGCCGTGGCGCAGTGGCAGGAGATGATCGTCGCGCCCGCCCTGGAGGCGCCCCGGGGCGTACGCCGGCTGCGCGCGCTGCACGAGGCCCGGATCGACTTCTACGCCGCCCGGGTGCTGCCCGGCGGCTGCTTCTTCGCGAACACCGAGTTCGAGTACAACGCCCGCCCCGGCCCGGTCCGCGACCGGCTCGCCGAGGCGTTCGCCCGCTGGACCGCGCTGCTGGAACGCCTCGTCCAGGAGGCGGTGGACCTCGGCGAACTCCCCGCCGACCTGGACGTGCCACTGCTCGCGTACGAGATCGACGCGCTGGGGATCAGCGCGGTGATGCGGTCCCGGCTGCTCGACCCGGACGCCACCTACCGGCACGCCCGCCAGGGCCTGCTGACCCGGCTGCGGGCGCTCTGCCCGGATCCGACCCTGCTACCGGAAGGCCAGTCATGAGCCACACCACAGTAGAGCGGCAGGCCGCCGAGTTCGGGCACGTCGCGCACGTGCCGGTGCACTTCGACGACCTCGACGCCATGGGCCTGCTGCACAACGCCCGCTACGCGGTGCTGCTGGAACGCGCGCTCACGCCTTATTGGGCCGAGCGCGGCGTCGTCTACCGCGGCGACGTGCACGCCGCGCCGGACGTGTTCCACGCGGTCCGCGAGTTCACCATCAGCTATCGGGCGCCGGTCACCGGCGTCGGCGCGGTGGCGGTGCACTTCTGGCTGGAGCATTTCGGCACCAGCAGCGCCCAGTACGCCTTCGAGTTCCGCTCGACCGACGGCGCCACCGTGCACGCCACCGGCACCCGGTCGATCGTCCGGCTGGACCCGGCGACGTTGCGTCCGACCGCGTGGACCGAGGTCGGCCGCGCAATCGCCGCGACGCTGCTGCGCCCCGCGCCGGCCGGAGCCTGAGACAAGACCAGAACTCCTCAGCGGAAGAACGCGCGCAGCAACGCCGCGCTCTCGCGTTCCAGCACGCCGCCGTACACCTCGGGGCGGTGCGTGACGCGGCGGTCGCGCAGCACGTCCCAGAGCGACCCGACGGCACCGGTCTTGGGTTCCCACGCGCCGAACACCACTGTCGAGACGCGGGCCAGCGCGATCGCCCCGGCGCACATGGTGCACGGTTCCAGCGTCACGACGAGCGTGCAGTCGTCCAGCCGCCAGCGGCCCAGCCGCTGCGCGGCCCGGCGCAACGCCAGCACCTCGGCGTGCGCGGTCGGGTCGCCGGTCAACTCCCGCTCGTTGCGCCCGATCGCCAGTTCGGCGCCGTCGGGGCCGTAGAGCACCGCGCCGACCGGCACGTCGTCGGCGTCGGGGGTCGCCTCGTCCGGGCCGGTCACCGCGACCTCCAGGGCCCGGCGCATCCACAGCTCGTGCCGCTGCCGGCGGCCGACCGCGCCCGGTTCGGCGAGCGCCTCGTCCGCGCCGGGACCGACGCGCGCGGTCCGGCCGGGGGTGGGCTGCCCCGGGCGTACGGTCTCCAGCGCCGGATCGGTCGCGTCGGCGGGTTCGGCGGCGCCGGGCGTCCGGGACTCCCCGGGCTCAGACCTCACGCAACTCCTCGACCTCGTCCACGCAGCCGAGCACCTGGCAGATCTCGGCGGTGACGTCGGCCGGCATGGAACCCTCGTGTGCGCAGAGCGCGAGCAGCTTCTGCGCCGGGATGCCCAGGTCGGCCAGCAGGTCCGCGTCACCGACCGGGTCGGCCTCCGGGTCCACAGCGGGCTGCTCGTTGTCGTCGTCGCCGCTGGAGGCGCGCGGCTCGTCGACCTCCTCCAGCCCGGTGACCGACGTCTTCAGATCGCCGACCAGCAGCGCGCCCAGGCGGGACTCCTCCGCGAACGCCGAGTCGGAGCCGAAGACCCGCAGGTCCTCCCCCTCGTCCAGGCGCAGGACGACCAGGTACGTGTCGTCCGCCTCGACGAACAGCAGCGACAGGTCGGCGTCCGGCTCGACGTCGCGCAGCCGGTCCGCCACCTCCTCGATGTCGGTGACGCCCCGCAGGCTCACCTCGCCCGCGGTCCAGCCGCCGTCGACGCGCGCCACGGCAGCAGCGAAGTACGACACGGTCCCCCCAAATTGGCCTCGGCAGCACGCCGACAGGTCACGCGATGCACGTTAACCGGTCGGGTCGGCGGGCGACCGGTCAACGCCCCGTAAGGGCCGGCCGTTCTGAAGAGAAAGCCGGTCAGCCGACGACGCGCCGACGGGTGGCGATGAGTTGGCGCAGCCGCTCGGTACGCGCGCGCTGTGGTCGCTGGCGCTGCTGCACCGCGCGGGCACCGGCCAACTCGGCAAGGAGTTGCAGGCGACGGCGGCTCCGCTCGGGGTCGAGCCGCGGCGGTGTGGTCCAGGCCATACCGCCGAGCGTGGACCGTCACCGCGCGAACGTCAAGGTGGCCTTCGCTACGCAGCGAAACCGGCACCCATGGTCACCAGAGCGGCCAGTCGCCGGTCTGCGCCCACCGCATCGCGACCAGCGCGGCGGCGATGCTCCAACCACCGGCGGTGACGATCGCGACCCCGGTGGCGACCCCCCGGTCACCGTGGCGGACCAGCACCGCAGCCGCCGCCCAGGCCAGGGCGCCGGCCAGCAGAGTCCACCAGGCGTAACCCGCGATGTTGCGGCCGAGCAGCCCGAACAGCAGCAACCAGGCGAACGCGACGAGCGCGCCGACCGCGACCCCGGAGCCGGTGATCGGGTACGGCTCGCGGTAGCTGGGCCGGATCGGCGCGTTGGACGGGAAGAGTCCCGAGGGGGTACGCGGCGGAGGCGGGAACGCCCCCGAACCGGTCCCCTCGGGTCCGCCCTGCCACCCGTACGTCACCACCGCCCCCTTCCCCGAACGATCCACGTCGGCGTCACGCACAGTGACCGGCGGGTGTGACGCGGTCGCGGCGTTCGTCCCTACGGTAGTGGTCTGTCAGGATGACCGGATGCGCTCGCCATCGATCGGACGCCGGACGCGGCCGGCGTACCCGGTCCTGCTGCTCGTCGCGGCGCTCGCCGCCGGGGGGTGTGGCGCCTCCACCGGGCGCGCCGACAGGTGGCAGGAACCGAGCCCGATCGCGACGGGCGCGCAGCCTGCCGACCCGGCGAGCCCGGCACCGCCGACCGCCTCCCCGCCGTCGCCGGCCCGCACGGACGTGAAGCGGGTCTTCCCCGTCCGCGCCGGCAACGTCGACTACCACCCGACGCACGGCGGCTACCCGGGCACCGACGTGTTCGCCGACTGCGGCGAGCCGGTGGTGGCGGTCACCGACGGCGTGGTGCTGGAGGTGAGCCGGGTCGACCGGTTCGACAAGCGCGGGCCGCAGGGCCCGAACAACGGCGGGCTCTCCGTCTCGCTGCTCGGCGACGACGGGGTGCGCTACTACGGCTCGCACCTGAGCGCGGTCGCGGCCGGCATCGACCCGGGCGTACGGGTCCGGGCCGGGCAGCAGCTCGGCAAGGTGGGCCGTACCGGCAACGCCAACAACGTCTGTCACCTGCACTTCGGACTCTCCCCGAAGTGCACGGGAAAGGACGACTGGTGGATCCGCCGGGGCGTGGTCTGGCCGGCGCCCTACCTGAACTCGTGGCGCAAGGACGGCAACCGCTCGCCGGTCGCCGAGGTCACCGCCTGGCAGCGCAAGCACGGCTGCCCGGCGTCGCCGGGCCGGTCCACCACGGGCGGCTGACGGTGCGGGGTCGCGCGGCGGGCGGCGGATGCGCGTAGGTTCCAGGGCATGAGTGCCCGGGATCCCATCGCCGACCTGCGCCGGATCGCGTTCCTGCTGGAACGGGCCAACGAGGCCACCTACCGGGTCCGGGCGTTCCGGTCGGCCGCGAAGACGCTCGGCGCGCTGCCCGCCGCCGAGGTGGCCGAGCGGGCCCGCACCGGCAAGCTGACCGAGCTGTCCGGCGTCGGTGACGTCACCGCCCGCTGCGTGGCCGAGTCGCTGGCCGCGGAGGAGCCGGTCTACCTGCGCCGGCTGCTGGCGACCGAGGGCACCGACCTGGACGAGGCGGCGGCGAAGCTGCGGGACGCGCTGCGCGGCGACTGCCACACCCACTCGGACTGGTCCGACGGCGGCTCGCCGATCGAGGAGATGGCGCTCGCCGCGGTCGAGCTGGGCCACGAGTACCTGGTGCTCACCGACCACTCGCCCCGGCTGAAGGTGGCCCGGGGCCTGACCGCGGAGCGGCTGCGCAAGCAGCTCGACCACGTCGCCGCCGTCAACGAGGCGCTGCCGAAGGGCTTCCGCCTGCTCACCGGCATCGAGGTGGACATCCTCGCCGACGGCTCGCTGGACCAGGACGAGGACCTGCTGGCCCGCCTGGACGTGGTGGTCGGCTCGGTGCACAGCGGCCTAAACGACGACCGGGCGAAGATGACCCGCCGGATGCTGACCGCGATCGCCAACCCGCACCTGGACATCCTCGGGCACTGCACCGGCCGGATGGTCTCCTCCCGGCCCGCCGGCGTGACCGGGCCGGGCGACAAGGGGCACCGCGCCCGTACCCGCAAGGAGAGCGAGTTCGACGCGGACGTCGTCTTCGCGGCGTGCGCCGAGCACGACGTAGCCGTCGAGATCAACTCCCGGCCGGAACGGCAGGACCCGCCGAAGCGGCTGATCCGGCTCGCGCTGGAGGCCGGGTGCCGGTTCGCCATCGACACCGACGCGCACGCCCCCGGCCAGCTCGACTGGCAGCGGTTCGGCTGCGAGCGGGCCGCGCTGTGCGGGGTGCCGGCGAACCGGGTGGTGAACACCTGGACGGCCGACCGCCTGGTGAAGTGGACAGCCGGCCGTAGCTGAGGGTCAGCCCTGGGCGGCCGGTTCGACAGTGCGGGCCGGCACCACCACGTCCGGGCGCGTGCGGCGCCGGCCGAACAGGCCCTGCGCGACCGCCACGCCGGCCAGCACCACGAGCGCGCCCACCGGCTGGTGCCAGGTCATCCGCTCACTCAGCACGACCGCGCCGACGAGCACCGCGAACACCGGAACCAGGTACGTCACTGTGGACGCCGTGCTCGCCCCGGCCAGCCGGATGTTGCGCATGTTGATGACAAAGGCGAGCCCGGTGCCGAGCGCGCCGAGCGCCAGCACGCTCGCGATCACGCGCGGCGAGAGCCCGGCCGGGGACGGCGGCGTCCCGACGAACGGCGCGACCAGCGCGAGCTGCGCGGTCGCCACCAGCAGCTGGGCCGCCGACAGCGACAGCCCGGAGTACGCGCTGCCCGCGACGAACTTCTTCTGGTACGGAATGGCGAGCCCGTAGCAGGCAGCCGCGCCGAAGCACATGAGCTGGCCGACGAAGTGGGCGCCACCGACGCCCTCCCAGACGCCGAGCACCACGAGCACCCCGACGAAGCCCAGCCCCAGCCCGACCGCCCGCCGCACGGTCAGCCGCTCGGTGCGGAACACCAGCACCGCCAGCGGCAGCACGATCAGCGGCGTGGTGGCGTTCCAGATGCCGGCGAGCATCGACTCGACCCGCTGCTCGCCGTAGCCGAACAGCGTGAACGGCACCGCGACGCCGAACGCGGCCACCACGAGCATGTGCCCCCAGACGCGAAGGTCGCGGGGCAGCCGGTCGCGCAGCACGGCGAGCACCACCAGCAGCGTGACCGCGCCGGTGGCCACCCGGTAGAGAGTGAGGTGCACGGGGTGCAGCTCGGCCACGCCGACCTTGATGAACAGAAAACTCGAACCCCAGATGGCGGCAAGCGCGACGAACCCCGGCAGCCAGCTCCGCAGCGGCGCGCGGTCAGGAGTGAAATCGACTGTCACCCCTGACACTCTGCCCCACGGGTACGACGATGTCGTGCGGAATTCGGCTGCGGGGTCACGTAGGGTCCCCTCGTGGGACGAATCGATGACCTCGCCAACCGGTACGTGGCCGAGTGGGCTCCGCTGAGCCCGACCGGGGCCACCTACGTCGGCATCGCCGGCTACGACGACCAGCTCGACGACCTGTCGCCCGACGGCTACGCGGCCCGCGCCGACCTGGCCCGGCGCACGCTCGGCGAACTCGACGTGACCGAGCCGGAGACCGAGGCCGAGCGGACCGCCAAGGAGGCCATGCAGGAGCGCCTCGGCCTGGAGCTGGCCCGGTACGAGGCCGGCGAGACCGGCAGCGAGGTCAACGTCATCTCCAGCGGGCTGCACGAGATCCGGATGGTCTTCGACCTCATGCCGACCGACGGCGAGGAGGCTAAGGCCAACGTGGCGGCCCGGCTCAACCGCTTCGCGTCGGCGCTCGACGGCTACAAGCGCACGCTGCGCGAGGCCGCCGCCGCGGGACGGGTCAGCTCGCAGGTGCAGCTCGTCGAGGTGGCCAAGCAGTGCGACGTCTGGGTCGACCCGGAGGGCGACAACTTCTTCCACGGCATGGTCGAGCGGCTCGACGCCGACGGCGCGCTCGGCGCGGAGCTGCGCAAGGGCGCGGCCGCCGCCACCGCCGCCACCGCCGAGTTCGGGCAGTTCCTGCGCAACGAGCTGGCGCCGGCCGGGCGGGAGAAGCAGGCCGCCGGGCGGGAGCGCTACGAACTGGCCTCGCAGTACTTCCTCGGCGCGAAGGTCGACCTGGACGAGACGTACGCCTGGGGTTTCGCGGAGCTGGCCCGGCTGGAGGCCGACATGCGGACGGTGTCCGCGCGCATCGCCGGGCCCGGCGCCTCGATCGACGACGCGGTACGCGCGCTCGACGCCGACCCGGCGCGGACGGTACGCGGCAAGGAGGCGTTCCGGGACTGGATGCAGGCGCTCGCCGACCAGGCGGTCAGCGACCTGAACGGCACCCACTTCGACATCCCCGAGCAGGTACGCCGGATCGAGTGCTGCCTCGCGCCGACGAGCGACGGCGCCATCTACTACACCGGCCCGAGCGAGGACTTCTCCCGGCCGGGGCGGATGTGGTGGGCGGTGCCGCAGGGCATCACCGACTTCTCCACCTGGCGGGAGGTGACCACCGTCTACCACGAGGGCGTGCCGGGTCACCACCTGCAGGTCGCGCAGACGGCCGTCCGGGCCGACCTGCTCAACCGCTGGCAGCGGCTGTTGTGCTGGGTCTCCGGGCACGGCGAGGGCTGGGCGCTCTACTCCGAGCGGCTGATGGACGAGCTGGGCTACCTCGGCGACCCCGGTGACCGGCTCGGCATGCTCGACGGGCAGGCGCTGCGCGCGGCCCGGGTCATCGTCGACATCGGCATGCACCTGGAGCTGGAGATCCCGAAGGACAACCCGTTCGGCTTCCACCCGGGCGAGCGGTGGACGCCGGAGCTGGGCTGGGAGTTCATGCGGGCGCACTGCCGGGTGCCGGACGAGAACCTGCGTTTCGAGCTGAACCGCTACCTGGGCTGGCCCGGGCAGGCCCCGTCGTACAAGGTGGGCGAGCGGATCTGGTTGCAGGCCCGGGAGGACGCGAAGGCCCGCAAGGGCGCCGACTTCGACCTCAAGGAGTTCCACCGCCAGGCGCTCGACCTGGGCTCGCTGGGGCTGGACCCGCTGCGCAAGGCGCTGGCCCGGCTCTGAGCCGGCTTCCGGGTGCCGGCGGCGCGTACCGCCGGCACCCGTCCGGTCAGGCGCCGAGCGTCACCTTCAGCGTCGGCCGGCCGGTGAGCGTGTTGCTGGTGACGTACGCCAGGTCGATGACCGGGTCGGTGAACGTCACCGGGATGGGCAGCGTGACCGGCAGGCCGTCCGGGAACGGCAGGTCCGGCGTCAGCGTCAGCTTGATGCCGGCGAGCTTGCCGACGAACCGGGTGCAGTAGAACGCGACGTCGTCGCGGACGGTGAGACGGTCGGTCGCGTACCGCTGGGTGCGACCGCTGGGGCCGTCGGCGACCAGCAGGAAGTCGTCGGTCACGGCTTCCTTCATGCTGAACTTCAGCACCTTGAGCGCGCCCTGCTCGGTCCGCAGGTCGGTGATCCCCTCGAACCGCAGCCCGGTCATGGTCACCTTGGAGCCGGTGAGCTTCGACGGCTGCTTGGCCACCTTCGGCAGGCCCGGGTCGGCGGCGATACGCGGCAGCGGCTTGCCGGGCTCCACCTTGCCGGGCTTCGCCGGTTCCTCCTTGCCCGGCTTGCCCGGTGTCGGGCAGTCGGTCGAGCCGGGACGGGTGGTCGGCTTGCTCGTCGGGGCCGCCGATCCGCTCGCGGTCGGAGTGGGCGAGGGCGTCTCGCTCTTCTTGCTGCCGCCCTTGAACAGGTCACCGATCCCCTCGAAGAAATCGGTGATGATGTTGCCCTCCCGCGTCGGGCTCGCGCTCGGCGTCGGGGTGGGCGTCGCGGAGGGCGCCTTCGACGGCGTGGCGGGCTTCGTCGGGCAGGCGCTGGCGGCGGGCCTGCTCGGTGCGGCCTGTACCGCGCGCGGCTGCACGGCCAGGCCGGCGGTGGCCAGGCCGAGCACCAGCAGAACGATGCCGAAGGCACGCGGGTCCGCCGAACGGCCCGCCCACTCGGGCGGGCCGCCGTCGGATCCGGCCGCCTGCCCGTTCACCGACTGCCGAGGGACCGGCCGCTCCCCGCCCGGCCGCTCGGCAGTCGGCTGCTCGACGGCCGGCCGTACGCCGGCCGGCACCTCGACGGTCGGCAGTTCCCCGGCCGGCTGCTCGTCAGCGGGTTCCGGGGCGGCCGGCCGGCCGGTGACCGACTGGTCGACGCCGACCTGCTCGGCGCCGACCGGGCCGTCGACGTCGACCAGGTCGGCGTCCCGCTGGTCCACCCTGGTGTCGCGCTCGTCGTCCGCCTCGGTGTCGCGCTCGTCAGCCGCCAGCTCCGCCGGCCGGGCCGGCACCCAGGCAAAGGCGAGCGCGCTGCCCACGATGCCCAGCAGCAGGCCGAGGAAGAAGCCGCCGAGGTTGAGCCCGATCAGCGAGTAGACGGTCGTGACCGCCGCGACGATCGAGTAGAACAGCCGCTGCGCCGGACTGAGCCAGAGCAGCACGCCGCAGGTCCCGAGGATGGCCGGGATCAGCAGCGAGAGCAGGCCGGTGGCGCCGCTGCTGAAGCTCAGGCCGTTGAGGGTCAGCCGGGTGGAGGCGAGCATCTCCACCCCGGCCAGGATGATGAACAGGCCGCCCCAGAACGGCCGGCTCCGCTGCCAGCGGCGGAAGGTCCGCCACGTCCGGGCCGCGGTGCCGAGCCGGGCGTGGGACGGTTCGACGGTTGTCACGTACTCCTCCTGGCGGAGCGGGGGCGGGGACGGTGGGGCGGGCCCGCGGTGGTCGGCCACCGCGGGCCGTGCTCAGCTCAGAAGCACTCCTTGCCCTTGGCGTCGTCACCCACGTTGACCTTGAGCCGCAGCCCGACCAGGTTGAACGTCGAGGACGTGGTGTAGCGGGACACCTGCTTCAGGTCGCGGATGGTGACCCGGTCGGAGTTCTGGCCGAACGAGCCGCGCTGGGCCGTCGGGTTCAGGTCGCTGGCGTCGCGGCCGATCTGGATGTTGGTGAACGTCGCGTTGCCTTCGAGCGAGTCCATCGCGATCACCAGGTCCTTGGCGCGGGCCGGGTCCTTGCCCTCGCCGGCGTTGATGGTGAGCACCACCGGCAGGCCGGGCAGGTCGGCGCGGACGGACTGGCAGAGGTTGTACAGGTCGGCGCTGCTGATCTCGGCCATCGCGACCGGGCGCGTCGCGCCGGCCTTGCCGTCCTCACCCTTCTCGCGGACGATGCCGCCGTACTGCTTGAAGCCCTCGCCCTCCAGGCGGTCCGCGCCGATCTTGAAGGTCTGCCCGGACACGGTGATGTCGGAGGCGATGGCGCCGGTCGACATGCCGAACAGGATGGCACCGGCGGCGGCCGTGGTGGGCACGATCATGGCGGCGAACCGCTTCCACCGGGTACGACCCTGGTTGTCGAGCCGATTCTGCACGGGTTCCTCCTCGAGCGAATGTGCGCGGCGGCCGGTTGTCGTACCGGTGGCCCGCGCCGGGCCCCGCCCTCTGTTACCGACGGGTAACGATCGAGCCTGATCGTGCACCCGATGCGGCGCAGCTCACAACCCCCTCGTGTACCCGGCGGTAACACGAGCGCGCCACGAAGCTTGCTCGCCATCACCAGGCGTTGACGCTCCGGAGCAGGAAAAGGGCGTCAAAGTGCGCAAAGACACCGTCATCGAGCGCCTGATCAACCCACAGTGACGACACATTGAGGGATTACAATCAAGTAACAAATGTACAGTGCGTCGAGCGCGATGGGCCGTTCGGGGCAGTGTCGTCGGCCGAACATCCGAGCCGGCAGATGACCGGGTCGATCCAGCCGCACCCCCGGATGTCCTAGGGTTTCGGCGTGAATCTCGACGACGTACGGCGCGACTGGACCAAGCTGGGCGCCGAAGATCCGCTGTGGGCCGTCCTCGTCCAGCCCGGTAAGCGCGGCGGGCAGTGGGACGTCGAGGAGTTCCTGGCCACCGGCCGCGCCGACGTCGAGGAGACGACCGGATGGCTGGGCCGGCTCGGCCTGCCCACGCGATGGGACCGCGCGCTGGACTTCGGATGCGGGGCCGGTCGGCTGTCGCAGGCGCTCGCGCCGCACGCCGGCGAGGTCGTCGCCGTCGACATCGCCCCGTCGATGCTGGAGACCGCCCGGCGCCTGGACCGCAGCGCCGGGAACATCCGCTTCGTCCTCAACGACGCGCCGGACCTCAGCCAGTTCCCCGACGGGCACTTCGACCTGGTCTACAGCGCGCTCGTGTTGCAGCACCTGCCGCGCCCGGCGATCGACAGCTACCTCGCCGAGTTCCTGCGCGTCCTGCGCCCCGGCGGGGTCGCCGTCGTGGGCCTGCCGACCGAGCCGGCCCGTACGGCCAAGGGCGTCATCTGGAAGCTCGCGCCGTTCCGCCTGATCAGCTGGGCGCAGCGCCGGCTGCTCAACTACCCCGCGCCGATGAAGATGACAGCGGTGCCGGACGCCGACATGACCCGGCTGGTGGCCGCCAACGGCGGGGAGATCGTCGGGCAGCGGCCCGACCTGCCGTACACCGAGGACTGGATCTGCACCCGGTACGCGGTGCGCCGCCTCTGACCTGCCACCTGCCGCGCACACGAGCAGGCCGGCCGACCCGGGTGGGTCGGCCGGCCTGCTCGTGTGGTGGTGCGAGGGTTGGCGCTCAGGACTCCGCGCGGTCCGCGGCGTGGCGTCCGCCGGCGGGCACGGTCGGGTCGTCGTCGACCGGCTCCGCCGAACGCTGCGACGGCACGTCGTCCACCGGTCCGTCGCCGGCGTCCACCGGCGTCGCGTCGGGCCGGCGGCGAGCCGCGCGGACGATGATGAACAGGCCGAGCAGGAGCAGGAGCAGACCCACGACGCCGAGGACGATCGGCAGCACGGTGGTCAGCAGGTTGATCTGCCCACGCGCGTCCTTGGCCGCCTTGGCCTGCTGCTTCTGGGTGTCCTCGGTGAAGACGAGCGTGGCGTCGATGATCTTGATCTTGTCCGCGCCGGTCTCGTCACGCAGGGTCTGGAGCTGCTTCTCCTGCCCCTTGACGATGACGCCGCTGTCCGGCTCCACCCAGAGGGTGCGGGTGTTGGCGTAGAAGCGACCGGCCGTCACCGTGGGCTGGGCCGATCCGACCAGGTTGCCCGGCACGTCGATCTCGCTGATCTTGATCGGTTCGGCCGTCATCTCGAACTTGTAGACGGTCAGCCCCTGCAGCTTCTCGGTGCCCACGTACTCGGCGGGGTACGCCTTCCGAGCGGTGTTGTCGAAGTACTGGTACGTCTTCTTCTCCGTACCGAACGGGAAGGTGTAGGTGAGCCCCTCGTGCTTGAAGGGCGCGCCGTTGACCGCCTCGGCACAGCAGGCGACCGACTCCGCCGTACGCCGGTCGAGGGCGACCCGGTCCGTGCTGACCGTGATCTCCTTGCCCGCGTCGTCGATCACCCGGACACCGACGTTGAAGACCGTCCGGTCGGCGTTGCCGGCCTCGACGTCGCCGCGCACCGCGCGGTGGGCGGTCAGGTTGACGCCGCTGCGCTCGGCCAGCGTGCTGAAATCAAGAACGGTCGCGTTCTTCGCCTCTGAAACCGTTACCGAACTCTGGTCAAGGGGCACCTTGACCAGAGCGGGCGCGACGGCCAGCGGCGTCGCCACGGCCCCGACGATCAGGAACGCGCCTGCCGCCACCAAGATGGCACCCGACGTGGGTCGCATGAAACTCCTCCCCTTGTAAAGACTCGACTAGTCGGCTGACAGTACATGACGAGGCCGATTTCGGATATGGTCCGATGCGACCTCTCGCGACGTACTGACTCCGGGGGTGCAGCAGCCACCGGGCTGCGAGATCAAATGGATGTCGAGGGAACTGTGAGCCGACCCGTCAGACCGGACTCGAGCAACGGACAGGCGATCCTGTCCGCAACTAATACCGGCCGTTCGGACGGTTGGTTGCCCGCATTGGAAGGGCTGCGGGCGGTGGCGGTGATCGGCGTGGTCGTCCACCATGTCTCCTTTCTCAGCGGACTGACCAACTCCTTCGCCCACCTCGCAGCTGTGCTGGCCAGGCTGGATGTCGGGGTGGCGATCTTCTTTGCGTTGTCCGGTTTCCTCCTCTATCGGCCATTCGCACTCGCTGCCATTAACGGACAGTCAGGACCATCCGTTCGGCGATACCTCTGGCACCGCGCGCTGCGCATTCTGCCCGGGTACTGGGCAATGGCGATCGTCGCACTGACTTGGCTCAACATCGACTATCTGAAGTCCGTCTGGGACTGGGCGATCCCCTTTCTTCTGGCACAGATTTACGAGCCATTGCGACTCCCGGTCGGCATGGAGCAGACCTGGAGCCTGGCTACGGAGGCGACTTTCTACCTTGCGCTGCCACTGATAGCGGTGCTCGGCCGCCGAATGGGCGGCCGTACCCCGCTCGGGCGAGCCCGGCGCCAACTGGCGTTCGGTGCCGTACTCGTCCTTGCCGGCCTCATCTGGAATGCGTACGCACACGGTCCCGACTCGCCTCTACCGGGACTCGCGGTGCTCTGGCTGCCCGCCTTTCTCGACTGGTTCGGCATCGGCATCATGCTGGCCGTGCTCGCCTCGTGGCCCGTCGGCACGACCTCGACCCCGTTCCTCACCGGGCTGACCGGTGACGGGTCTGGGCGGGGCGACGAGGACCTGTGGTCCGCCACGCCGCGCGGCCTGCGCGTGTTCACCTTCGCCCCGGGAACGTCCTGGCTCATCGCCGGCGCGCTGCTCTGGATCGCGAGCACGCCCATCGCCGGCCCGCGCGGGGTCGAACCCGCCAAGCCGGTCGAGTCGGTCACCGAGCACCTGCTGTTCCTGCTCGTCGCCTGGTGCCTGATCGCCCCCCTCGTCGGGCCGGGGTCCGGCGGGGTGCCCCGCGCTCTCCTCAGCCACCGGGCGGTCATGTTCCTCGGCCGGATCTCCTACGGCATCTTCCTCTGGCACCTCCTCGCGCTCGAGGTCTGCTTCCGCCTGCTCGGATTCACCCGGATGAACAGCTCGTTCTGGGTTCTCCTCGCCGTCACCCTGGCCCTCACCGTCCCGGTCGCGACGGCCAGCTACTACCTCATCGAGCGGCCCGCGCGACGGCTGCGGCGGCTCGGTGGCCGCCGCCGGCCCGTGGCCGTCGAGCCCGACCTCCCGCTCCGGGCCGCGACGCCGGCGCCAGCGCTTCAGGGCGCCGGCCCGGCCGGCCTCGGAACTCGCCTCGTACCGGCCGCGGACCCGACGGAACCGCAACACGAGAGCGGCGACCGCCACGAGGAGTAGCCCGGTCGGCAACAGGACCAGTAGCTCCGCCACCCGTTCCGCGCCGACCCGGGGCAGCCACAGACGCTCGGTCCCGTAGACGGTGAGCCCCAGCGCGGCCGGCACCCAGATCCATGCCGGGCCGGGCGTGCGGCGCCGGTGCAGCGCCACCACCGCGGCGGCGCAGCCGAGCCCGACCAGGCCCCCGAGCAGCGCCGGCACCGCCACCGCGAGCAGCGGCGCGGTCGGCATCATCGTCGGCACCACCGGGTACGCGGGTCGATGGCGGCGCGCGGGAATCAGCGCCCCGACCATCAGCAGCACCAACAGGCCCCCGGCGACGAACAGGACGATCCGGTAGTGCTCGCCGGGCGTGAAGACCAGCTCGACGCGGCCGGCGGGACCGGCCGGCACGAACCATCCCTGCTTCCACCCGTCCAGGCGGGCCGCGATCAGCTCCTGCCCGTCGAGCGTCGCCCGCCAGCCGGCGTTGGCGTTCTCCGGAACCATCAGGTAGCTGCCGCCACCCGCACCGATCTCGATCGACCGGCGCTGGTCGTCCCAGTCGACCACGCTCAACGCCCGGCGCGGCGACGCGGCGACGACGGGCCGTTCGGCCGGCGTACCGCTGAAGATCACGCTGTCCACGACGAACCGGTCCGCCGGGGCGGAGACCTCGTTGCCGCCCGCCCGCAGCGTGACCTGCTCCGCGCCCGCCTTCGCGGCCCGGCCCGACGACGTAGCGGGAGCGCAGGCGCGGTAGCGCAGGGGCCGCAGGTCGCGCAGGTCGCGCAGCGTCCCGGTGGCCGTCGTCGGCACCTTCACCCCGTTGACCACGATGGTGGGCCCCGCGCCGCACGGGAGCGTCACCTCACGGTCGAGGCCGCGCGGCTGGTTCAGTTCGGGCACGCCCTGCACGTCCACGCCGCTGAGACCGACCGGCAGCGACTGCGGCTCGAACAGCGCCGTCGACCGGCTGACCCTCGGTACGGTAGAGGTCACTGCAACGGTGAGCCCACGGGTACGCAGAGCCGGGAAGCGGGCGACACCGTCCAGGTCGACAGTCACCTCCCGGATGCCGTCGTCACCGGTGATCCGGACCGTCCTGGGCGGCGCCGCGACGAGGCTCTCCGCGAACCGCAGCCGCACCCAGCTCACCTTGCGCGCGCTGGCCCAGCGCATCTTCACTGTCGGTTGCGGATCGCTCGGATCCGCCCACCAGGCCGTGCCGTCGTCCCCGTCCCCCAGCGACCTCGACGAGGCGACCGGGTCGGCGAACCACGAACTCGACGTCGTGAACGTCTCGCCGCCCGTCATCTCGTCGTACGCCGCGAGCGCGGTGGCGGGCGTGGCCCGGGCCAGGCCGGTCAGCTGGGTGGGGATCGCGGCCGGCAGGTCGAAGCGCCGGGGCACCAGCCCGGTCTCCTCGCCCTGCCGGATCAGGTCGGGAGCGCACAGGTAGTGGTCACCGGCGACCGCGCAGGCGGATCGATCGGTGGCCTTGCGGGCCAGTGCGACCACCTCGGGCGCGACGGCGTCGGCGGGCACCTCCGGCAGTCGCAGGTAGCGCTCGGGCGTCACCCCGGCGACACTCAGCTCCCGGATACCCGCCCGGCGGCCCGGAACGTCGGCGTCCGCGACATTCTCGACTGTCACCCGCAGCCAACTGCTCCGGCCGGCGGGCAGCGGCAACCGCGCCGTCGACCGGCCCGCGCCGGTCACCGGGTGCACCTGGGAACCGCCCTCGGTGCTGACCCGTACCGAGGTGACCGGCGCGCCGATCACCTCGTCGCCCATCACCTGCACCTCCACCGAGTCGGCCTCGATCGGGTCGGCGAAGCGCAGCTCGACCCACTGGCCCACCGGTTTGCGCGCGCCGTCGGACAACCACGCGGTGCCGATGTCGCCGTCGACGGCGGCGAAGGGTGTGGCCGACGGGTCGCGCAGCCCGGCCGGACCGGTGACGTCCGCCGCGCTGGACGACGCCCGGACGTCGGCCACCCCGGCGTACGCCGAGGAGGTGATCGACGACCGCCACGCCGGGTCGAGGATGTCGTGCTCCAGGCGCTCCAACTGGGTCGGGTCCTGCTCGGTCAGGGTCCGCGAGGTGTTGCCCCGGACCAGACCGAAGTCGACCTCCCGGTCCCGGAGGCTGTCGGCGAGCACGGTGCCGCCGTCGCTGACCAGCGGGGGGTCGCCGTCGAGGATCACCGGCCGGTTGCCCAGCACACCGGCGTCGCTGAGGTCCAGCAACGTCTCCGGCGCGCCGACCAGGTTGAGCGGCAGCGCGGCGTCGGTCAGCGTGGCCCGGGGCGTCGGCCGGTCCACCTCGTAGATCTCCACCGCCGGGTACGGCTCGTGCAGGCCGTAGTCCCACGCCCCGTTCAGGTCGGGCTTCACCCCGGACGCCGGGCCGAACGCGGCGACCCGGAACAGGCCCGGTGCGCTGTCCAGCGTGCGGTGCACGAGGACCGGCCAGGCGATGCCGCCGACCGGCTGGCGGAGGTCGTTGCGGACGAGCAGGTAGCGCACGCCGAGCCGGCTGAGCACGTCGGCCAGTCCGGGCGAGGCGGTGCCCGAGGCGAGCCGCTCGTCGATGGCGGAGAGCAGCCGCGAGTTGCCAGCCGATCCGCCCGGCACCAGCGCCCGCACCGCCCACGGCGAGTCCAGCAGCGGCTGCACCGGCTCGTCCAGCGGACGTCCCCAGTTGTACTCGGCGAAGTTGGAGCCGGGAACCAGCAGGGTGGTGCCCGGCCCGGCGTGCCGGTCGAGCCACCCGGTCGCCTGCCGCCAGTGCTCGGGCAGCGCGTGGAAGCCGCCGCCCGGAGCGAGTCCCGCCATCCCCGCGCCGCTGGTCACCGCCACGAGCGCGGCGGCGGTCGCGCCCAGCGCCACCCGCCGGGGCGCCATGTTCGTGGGGCGCGTGAAGCGGCGGATGAGCGCGATCCGGCCGACCGTGTCCAGCATGTGCGCGGCGGCCAGCGCAAGCGGCAGGCGGATCACGACGTCGAACTTGTGCAGGTTGCGGAGGGCGGCGAGCGGACCGTCGAGCAGTTCACGCATCGGCGACGCGAACGCGGCGCCCCCGGTCGACAGGTTCCCCGCGGTCAGGGCCAGCAGGCCGACCAGGGCGCCGACGAGCAGGAACCGCCGCTCCGGCAGGTCCCGACGGGCGAGCCCGGCCAGGCCGACGCAGGCGATCAGGGCGGTGAGCACGATCATCCACGGGGTGGTGACCAGCGCCCATCCCGCGCGCCACCACGGCACGCCGTCGACGGCCAGGTAACCCACCCAGTGGGTGCTGCCGCGTACCGCCGACGGGAGCGACGTCACGCTGGTCGTGACCGCCGCGCTCTCGGTGTACGGGAGGAACGGGAACCCGTAGCGCTGCAGCAACAGCAGCGGCACCAGCCACCAGAAGGTGGCCGCCACCATCGCCACCGTCCACCACGCCAGCAGGCGGATCCGCCGCCGGCCGGGCGCACGGGTCACCACGTAGAGGAACGCCGGCAGCACGGCGCACGCGACGGCCGCGCCGTTCGCGCCGCCCATGCAGACCACAGCGAGCCCGCTGAGCGCCGCGGCCCGCCGCAACGAACCGCCCGCGGCCCCCTTGACCAGTGGCAGCAGGACCCAGGGGGCGACGCAGTACGGCAGCAGTTCCAGCGAGACCGTGCCGACCAGGGACAGCGCCCGGGGGGACAGCGCGAAGATCGCGCCGGCCACCAGACGCGATCCCGGACCGCCGAGGTCGAGGGCGCGCGCCAGGCGCACCACGCCGGTGAGGGCGACGCAGAGCAGGGTCGCCATCCAGAGCCGCTGGACCAGCCAGGCCGGCAGGCCCACCGCCTCACCGAGCAGGAAGAACGGGCCCATCGGGAAGAAGTAGCCGACGGCCTGGTTCTGGAGCGTGCCGAACTGCCAGTCCCCGGTCCACAGGTGAGCCGCGCGGGCGAGGAAACCGCCCGGGTCCAGGGCCATGTCCAGCTTCGTCTCGGGCACGATGAGCCCGGGCTCCTGGGTGACGCAGAGACCGATCAGCGCGAGACAGACCAGCAGCTCGCGCAGGCGCCACACCGCCAGGGACACCGTGGCGCTCGGAATTCCGGGGGTACGGCGAGCGGTCGACCAGGCGGTCAGCACTGCCGTACCGGAACGCCGGTGAGCAGTTCGTCCGCTCCGGCGTTCCGCTCGTCGATGTCGTCGGCTGCGACCCCGGCCCGCAGCAGCGCCTGCCGGACGGCGGCCGGCTCGGCGGCCGGCACCAGGAGCAGCAGGTTCTGCCCGTCGATCGCGACGTGCCGGGTACGCGGCAGGAGCGGCGCCACCCGGGCCAGAAGGCGTTCCGGCTGGTCGGTCCGGACCACCACCGACGTGTTCCCGGCGGCCCAGGGCAGCGGGCGCGGCGTCAGCAGATCCCCGAGGACCGCACGCACCCGCCGGCCGGTGTCGGTCCAGCGGAACGAGCCGCTCCACCGCCGGCACTCCGCGGCCATCCGGTCCGGCTCTCCGGGCGTCGCCAGGGAGTCCAGCGCGCGGTCGAGGCCGGCGGCCAGGTTCTGCGCCGGATCCCCACCCTCGTCGACCAACCATCCGGTACGGCCCGGCCGGACCGCGTCGCGCAGCCCGTCCACGTCGAAGGCGACAGTGGGCAGCCCGGCGGCGGCCGCCTCCACCACCACGAGACCCCAGCCCTCACCCCACGAGGCGGAGACGTGCAACCAGGCGGCGGCCAGCAGGGCGTCCCGCTCGGCGGCGGGCAGGTGGCCGTGCACGGTGACCATGTCGTTCAGCCCGCGCTCGTCGACCAGCCGGCGGACGCTCGCCGCGTCCGGCCCACCGCCGACGATGTCCAGACGCAGGTCGGGCCGTTGCGCCCGGAGCCGGGCCACGGCGTCGACCACCAGGTCCACCCGCTTGTGCCGGGTCACCCGGCCGACGCAGACGACACGTGGCCGGTCGGCGCGGGTCACGCCCGCGGCGGCCGGCCGGGACGCGTCGGCGCCGTTGGGCGCCACGACCACCGGGCCGGTCCAGCGCAGCCGCTCCCGGATCGCCACCGCCGTCGAGGGGGAGACCGCGAGCGTCACCGCGCGGCGGTAGACGCGCCGGGCGACCGGTCCCTCCAGCCAGGCGCCGAAGCGACCCACGACCGGGCCGAAGTACAACCGGAACTGCCGGTCGTGCACGTGGTGGATCACGCAGATCACCGGCACGGCCGCCGGCAGGACCGCCGGACTGAAGAACGGGATGCCGTTCTGGCAGTCCACCACCGCGTCGAACTGCCGGCGGTGGCGCGCCAGCCAGCCCAGCACCCGGGGGTAGATGGTCCACCGGCCGCCGGTACGGACGATCCGGATGCCCTCGCGGACCTCGTCGCCGGGCTGCCCCTTCGGGCGCGCGGTGACGAAGGTGACCTCCGCGCCGGCGGTCACCAGGTCGCGGGCGACCTGCCAGGCGTACACCTCGGCGCCCCCGGCGTCAGGATGCCAGGGGTCCTTCCAGTTGAGCACCACGACCCGGCGGCCCACCACGGTGGCGTCGGTGGTGGGTGCCGCGTCGGTAGAGGGTGTTCCGACACTCACGGCCGCATTCCAACGGCGGCCGTGCCGCCGGTGACGTCCGGCGTGACCGGAAGCGTGACGAGTGGCATCACCGGGGCGACGTCGGCGCCACGGAGCCACCAGTTGATCTTCGCGACGTCCACGAAGCTCTGCCAGCCGTGCCGGATCGGTGAGAAGCGGGAGCCGGGCACGTCCACCCAGCTGACCGGAATCTCCACCAGGCGGGCGCCCGCCCGCTCGGCGCGGCCCAGCACCTCGACGTCGAACGCGAATCCACCGCACCGCAGGGGCGCGAAGACCCGCCGGGCGACGTCGTTGCGGAAGAACTTGAACCCGCACTGCGTCTCGCTGACGCCGCGCACCACCTGCCGCACCGCGCCCCGGAACGCCACCGCGCCCCAGCGTCGCAGCACGCTGTGCCGCTCCTCGACGACCGACTCGGGGTGGGCTCGCGACCCGACCACCGCGTCCGCGCCGTCGTACAGGAGATTGAGCACCTGGGCGAGAGCGGCCGGCGCGGTGGCCAGATCGGCGTCACAGAAGCCTACGTAACGGGCGTCGCTGGCCAGCACACCCCGACGCACCGCGAAGCCCTTGCCCGGTTCGCCGCACCAGAGCAGGCGGACCGGAACCGGGCCGGGCGGCGCGTTCACCACCACGGCACTCGTCCCGTCGTCGCTGGCGTTGTCCACCACGGTGACCCGGCAGGGCACACCGAGTTCGGCCAGCGCCGCCCGGAGCAGGACCAGGGTGTCGGGCAGCCGGAGCGCCTCGTTGTACGCGGGCACCACGACGTCGAGTACGACCAGTTCTGACGAGACGTCAGGAGGGGGGACCTCCATGCCGCACCGTCAGCGCTCGCCGTACACGATGATGGGCTGCTCCACGCTCGCTGGCTTGCTGTTGCTGTTGCCGAGGGTGGACGCCCCGATCGAGACGGCCAGGATTCCCAGCACGGCACCCACCGCCGCGGCGACTACCGCGGTGAGGAGGGGATTGAAGGATGCCTTCATCGATGATCCCTTCGGAAAAAGGTACCGAAGAGTAACATGCGTCACTGCCGCTTGACCCGGTGCGAA
This sequence comes from Micromonospora sp. HB375, assembly GCF_017872985.1. Classification (NCBI taxonomy): domain Bacteria; kingdom Bacillati; phylum Actinomycetota; class Actinomycetes; order Micromonosporales; family Micromonosporaceae; genus Micromonospora; species Micromonospora sp. HB375. Next base: position 6,731,729 of record NZ_JAGGJO010000001.1, read on the forward strand.
AGGGCGATCACCAGGGTGGCCCCCAGTACCGAATACCCCAGGACCGGCATTATGCCGATGCGACCGGACGAGCCGGAGAAATCGGAATCCGGCAGACGCAACAGCGTCAATGCCCCGTCCCGCCGGACCAGCTCGGCGCTCACGAGCCGGCCCTCCACCTGCGCGGCGTCCGGTTGGTCCGTCTGCACGAGCACATACCGCACCCCGAGCCGGCGCAGAGCCGGTCCCGGATCACCCGGCGCCGCCAACGCCGCCGCCACCCGGTCCGCCTCCCGGCTCTCCCCACGGATCCGGTCCTGGCCGACCAGCACGTCCTGGTCCCCGACCACCGGCCGGCGGAACGCCCGCGAGGCCGGATCGAGCACCGGCACGTTCCCCGCCCACGGATAGGCCCGGAACGAGGACCAGGGCAGCGACACCAGGGTGCCCCCGGCCGGATCCCGGTTCACCTCGGCGCGCACCGCCGCCCACTCCGCCGGGTACCGCACCGTGTCGAACTGACCACCGAGACCCCACGCCAGACCGGGCATGAGCAGCACCGGAGCGACCACCAGCAGCGGGGCCAGCGCCCGGGCGCCGGTCGTCACGAGCGACTCCACGAGCATCCCGAGACCCACCGCCTGCACCAGTGCCAGCGGAGCGAGCAGCCGGGTGCCGTCCCGGACCGCGCCGGCCAGCGGAACGTGCTCGACCAGCGCGACCATCCCCTGCGCGCCCAGCGACCACGCCGGCGCCACGGCGACCACAGTGCCCAGCACCGCGCCGGCGAGCAGACCCCACCAGGCCGCCGACGGCCAGCGGCGACGGGTAAGCACGTACCCCCACAGCGCCGCGCCGGCCAGCGTCAGTGCGATCAGGGCGACCGCCCACTGGTCCCGGCCGACCGGCACGGCGTTCCGGCTCCACACGCCGCCCAGAGTCGCGACGCTGCCGAGCACGCCGAGTGGCGTGTCCGCGCGGACCGCGAACGCGGCCACCCCCCGCTCGTCGACGTCGACGGCGCCGCCCCGGCTCAGCAGCGCGAGCCACCACGGAGCGGTCAGGCCGGCCAACGTCGCCGCCCCCGCCACAAACGCCCGCCACCGGCGCGCCAGAGCCAGCGCCGGCGCACAGGCGAACACCGCCGCCAGCACCATCGCCGGGCCGCCCAGCACCACCGCGGCCCCTCCGGCCACTGCGGAACGCCGCCCCGGGCCGGTGCCCTCGGGCGGCGGCCGGAGCACCCCCAGCACCCAGGCGAACGCCCAGGGCAACGCCGCGAACCCCGCCACCACCGCCCACTGCCCGAGGTGCAGCCGCCCGTACACCCAGGGGTTCCAGACGTACGCGAGCCCGGCGGCGACCCGCGCCAGCGGATGACCGACGGGCGCCAACCGCGCCGCGCCCACCGCGGCCAGGACGAGACAGCCGGCCAGGAGCACCTTCTGGGCCACGTCTGCCGGGACGACCTGCGACAGCCCGACCGCGAGCAGCTCGCTCGGTACCGCACGCGGCAGTTCGGAGCCGCTGCCCCAGACCACCGCGCCGAACGGCGGGTCCGGCACGAACACCAGGTCGTACCGGAGGACGAAGCCACGGCGCAGCACCGGGCCGAGGATCGCGACGACCACGCCGACACCGAGCGCCGTCTCCGGCCACCAGCGGCGCAGCGCGACGGCGGCCCGCGACAGCGCCGGACCGAAGCTCGGTGACGCTCGACGCACACGGACCCCCATGAACCTGGACGGAAGCGGGCCCGACGTCGCACCCGGGGCTCCGGACAGCACTCTAGGCACAGGGCGAGTACGGACGGTAGCTTGCCTCACGACGTCGACGAGCGAGCCGCGACGACGACGCGAGGTCCGAGGCGAACCCGCTCCACCGGCGACACCGACATGAGGCGCGATGACAGAGACCACGGCAGGGCCCGGCGCGAGCCGCCTGGGAACCGCCGGCGCGGCCGTCGCGGTCGCCGCGATGGCGACGAACGGGCTCGCCTACCTGCTGCCCATGCTCGGCGCCCGGTACCTGCCGGTCGAGGAGCTGAGCGTCCTCGCCACGACGCTGGCCCTCGTCGCGATCGCCGGGGTCGCCGGCGTGGGGCTGCAGATGGCGGTCGCTGTGCACCGGGCCCGCCACCCCGGCGCGCCGACGCACCGGGTCAGCCTCGTCACCACGGCGGTCGCCGGCGGCGCCGTCGTCGTGGCCGCGCCGCTGATGATCACCGGTCTGCGGCTGTCGTCGACCGTCGTGGCGCTGGTCGCCGGCACCACTGTCGCTGTCGTCCTGGCCGCCCGGTGGCTCGGCGAACTGCAGGGTGAGCAACGCTTCGTCCGTCTCGCCTGGGCGATGGGGGTGGTGGCGCTCGGGCGGTACGGCGGCATGATCGTCGCGCTGGTCCTCGGCGCCGACGTCGTGGTCACCCTGCTCGCCGGCATGCTCACCGCCTGGCTCGTGCTACCGGCGCTGGCCTGGATCGCCCGCCCCGACCGGCCCGCCGGGAACGACGTCGCCGCCACCATGCGGATCCGGCAGGTGGCGAGCGCCGGCACCGCCGCGCTGGCGATGCTCGCGGTGTCGTACGCCGACCTGATCTTCGCCCGCCAGCTGCTCTCGCCCGCCGACTCCGGGGCGTACGCGGTCGGAACCGTGCTCACCAAGGGCGCGCTCTGGGCCCCCCAGGTGATCGTGGTGCTGGCGCTGCCCCGGCTCGCCGTGGGAGACAACCGGGTCCGTACCGTCGTGCTCGCCATCGTCGCCGGCTGCGGCGTCGTGCTCGTCGCCGCCTCGGCCCTGGCCGGCGGGTTCGCGTTCCGGCTGGTGGGCGGCGAGGACTACACGTCCCTGGGGAGGTACGCCCCGTTCTTCGCCGCCACCGGCGCGCTCTACGCACTGATCTTCGCGGCCGTCAACGCGAAGATCGCGGCGGGCGCGCGCTGGCCGTCCGCGCCGCTCTGGGTCGCCGCGGCCGTCCTGGCCGTGCTCACCACCACCGTCGCGCCCCGCACGTTCCAGGGCATCATGTGGTGCGCGCTCGCCACCGCCGCGGGAACCGCGCTGGTGATGGTGTTCAGCCCTCCGCGAGCCAGTCGCCCAGCAGCCGGTGATCGATCGAGTCCACCCGGCCCAGCGGCCGCCCTGCCGCGACCCGCGCCCGCAGCTCCGCCCGGCTGAACCAGCGCGCCGCCAGCAACTCCACCCCGTCGACCCGGACCTCCTCGGACACGGCGACAGCCCGGAAACCCGCCATCAGCCCGGCGGGAAACGGCCACGCCTGCGACCCCTGGTAGACCACGTCGGTGACGGTGACGCCCGCCTCCTCGGCCAGCTCCCGGCGGACCGCGTCCTCCAGGCTCTCGCCGACCTCGACAAAGCCGGCCAGCGTCGAATAGCTGCCCTCGGCCGCGCCCGCGTGCCGGGCCAGCAGGCAGCGCCCGGTCCGGCCGGGCGCCTCGACCAGCACGATCACGGCCGGCTCGATCCGGGGGAACCACAGCCGCCCGCACTCCCCACCGCTACAGGTCCGCATGTGCCCGCCGCCACCGGCCACGGCCCGGGCGCCGCACGCGCCGCAGTGCCGCTGCTGCCGGTGCCAGAGCAGCAACCCCCGGGCGTACGCCTGCACCGCCGCCCCGGCCGGGTCGAGCCGGCCCACGAGCGTCCGGACATCGACAGCGCGCGTCGCGGCGGCCAACTCGACGGCGGCCCGCTCGCCGAGCGCGGAGAGATCGGCCGCGAACACCGCGACGTCGTCGTCGAGCCCCAGGAAGACGGTCTCCCCGGCGGCCGACCGGACGCGGGACGCGTGCTCGCCGGTGAGCCGGACCGGACCGGCCGCGTCGACCAGGCAGCGGTCCCGCCACAGCGGCAACACCACGCTCACCGGATCGGCCAGCCGCCCGGCCAGCCACTCCGCGTCACCGCGCAGCGTCGCCGCCCGGTCGAGCCACCCACCGCCGTACGCCAGCACCCGCTCACCGTGCCACGATCCGCGCCCGGGCGCGGCCCCGAATCGGGTGATCGGGCCGACACCGCCGAACCCCCGACACGACGCCGGGCCGGAGACTCCCGGCGCGCCCGGGCGTTGGTTACCGTAGGTGTCTCCCGCGGGGGAAGCGGTCCCCGCGTGTACTTCCGATCGAGGTTGCAGTGACGATGTACGGCGAGAAGGTGCCGGCTGCCGACGACCGGCCCACCATCAAGGTGGCGGCGGTGAGCTGGCCCGGCGTCGAGATGGAGCCGGTCGCCACACCGCCCGGAGGCGACACGGGCCGGCCGGGGCGGTCGCGACGGGCCCGGCTGCTGCTGGCCGGGGGGATCGTCGCGGCCGTGCTCGCCGGCGGCGTCGGCCTGGGCGCCTACGCGTACGCCGGTGACGTGCCCCGCGGCACCACGGTGCTCGGCACCGAGCTGGGCGGGCGCAGCCGCGCGGAGGCGGCGGCGGCGCTCCGCGCCGAGCTGGAGCGCCGGGCCGAGGCGTTGAACGCCCCGCTGGCGGTCACCGTCGGTGAGAAGAAGGCCGAGCTGAAGCCGTCCGACGTGGGGCTCGCCATCGACGTGGACGCCACTGTGGCGGCCGCCGCGAAGGCCGACGCGCACGCGGTGAGCCGGCTCGTCGGCTCCCGTACGGTCGAACCGGTGGTCACCGTCGACCGGCCCAAGCTGGAGGCCGCCCTGCGGAAGGTGATGGGCTCGCAGGGGCGCGAGATGACGATGCCGGCGATCATCTGGACCGGCACCACCCCGAAGCCGGTCTACCCGAAGCCGGCGCTCACCGTCGACACCGACGGCGCCACCGCTGTGGTGAAGGCCGGCTGGCTGGCCGCCGAGCCGATCACCGTGCCGCTCGTCGAGAAGTGGCCCGCCACCACCCGTGAGGAGGTCGACCGCCTCGTCGCCGAGCTGGCCCGGCCCGCCGTCGCCGCGCCGGTGACGCTCACCACCGACGGCGGTTCGGTCACCATCCCGCCCGCCGCCATCGCCCGGGCACTGCGCTTCTCCGCCGACGACGCCGGCACGCTCACCCCGAAGATCGACGTCAAGCGGCTCCGCGCCGCGCTCGGCGACCGGCTGACGAAGCTGGAGGTCGAGCCACAGGACGCCGGGCTGACCATCAGCGGCGGCAAGCCGAAGGTGGTGCCCAGCAAGGCCGGCCGCCAGGTCGACGCCGCCGCGCTCGGCCCGGCCCTGCTCGCGGTGCTGCCCAAGTCCGAGGGCCGTACGGTGTCCGCCGAGCTCAAGCCGGCCGCGCCCGAGCTGACCGAGGCGGAGCTGGCGAAGCTGGGCATCAAGGAGCGGGTGTCGACCTTCACCACCCACTTCACCGGCGGCCTCTCCTCCCCGCGCAGCCAGAACATCGTCCGCGCGGCGAAGGACGTGGACGGCACGCTCGTGAAGCCGGGTGAGACGTTCTCGCTCAACGGGCACACCGGCGAACGCGGCTACGACCAGGGATACAAGGACGCGCCCACGATCGTGAACGGCAAGCTGGTGCCGGGCGTCGGTGGCGGCGTCTCCCAGTTCACCACCACGCTGTTCAACGCCACCTACTACGCCGGGCTGGAGGACGTGGAGCACAAGCCGCACTCGTTCTACTTCAGCCGCTACCCGGCCGTGATCGAGTCGACCATCTACTGGCCGCAGCTCGACTTCAAGTTCCGCAACAACACGCCCCACGGCGTGCTCATCGACACCTCGTACACGTCCAGCTCGATCACCGTCTCGATCTGGAGCACCAAGATCTACGACAGCGTCAAGACGGAGTACGGCCCCCGCCGCAACATCACCCAGCCGAAGACCGTGTACCTGACCCCGGGGCCGTCCTGCATCCCCGCCGCGGGCGCCGTCGGGTTCGCCCAGGACGCCTTCCGGGTCATCAAGAAGGACGGCAAGGTCGTCAAGCGGGAGAAGTTCAGCTGGCGCTACGACGCCGAGCCGCGCTTCATCTGCGCCCCGAAGCCGGGCGACGACTGATCCACGACACACGGAAAGGCCCCGCCGGACGCATCCGGCGGGGCCTTTCCCATGCTTGTCACGGCCGCGCCGCGGCCAGCCCTTCGCGTACGCCGTCGGCGTCCCGGTCGGTGCCGTAGACGGGCGTGTCCGGCTGCTGCCGCCAGCTCTCGTCCAGGGTGCCCGCGTCGACCGGGTCGAAGCCCAGATCGTCCACGAGGCCCATCACGATCCGCTTGGCGTCCGCGTCGTCGCCGGCCACCGGCAACGCGATCCGGCCTGCCGTACCCGCCGGCTTGCCCTCGTCCATGAGGTGCGCCGCCTGGATGTTGTTGAAGACCTTCACCACCCGGGCGCCCTTGAGGTGGTCAGCGGTCCAGCGACTGGAGCTGAGGCTGCGGTCGAGCAGCTCGGCGATGTCGCCGTCCCGCTGGGGGTAGTAGTTGTTGGCGTCGACCACCAGCTTGCCGTCGAACAGCGCCGCCGGGAGCTGCGGCACCGCCTTCAGCGGGATCGCGATGACCACCAGCTCGGCGCCCTGCACGGCGTCCTCCACCGACACCGCCCGGGCGCCGGTCTCGGCGGCCAGGTCGGCGAGGCTCTGCGGCCCGCGGGAGTTGGCCACCGCGACGTCGTGGCCGAGTGAACGCAGACGACGGGTGAGGGTGCCCCCGATGTGCCCCGACCCGATGATTCCAATCTCCATGTCCACTCCTGTACCCCGTGCGGTCGGCCCCGATCACGGTCCCGACGTACGCCATGTCACGTTTCGGCCCACCGGCGTGGCCGTTGTCAGAGGTCCCGGCTCGACGGTACGAGACTGACGCGGCCGACGTGGTGATTCCCGTCGGCCGGCCCGAATCCAGGCGGTGTGGTGGCCGGTTTTCGGGGTGGACGCGTTTCAGGGCCACCCCCGTGAGGGGTGGCCCTGAAATCGAATGTTTGTCCGGCGGTGTCCTACTCTCCCACACCCTCCCGAGTGCAGTACCATCGGCGCTGGAGGGCTTAGCTTCCGGGTTCGGAATGTGACCGGGCGTTTCCCCTCCGCCATGACCGCCGTAACTCTATGAACATGTCAACCAACCCTGTGGGTGATCGTTTGTTCAGAGTTGCACAGTGGACGCGTAGCAGCTTGGTAGTCAAGTCCTCGGCCTATTAGTACCGGTCAACTGAACCCGTTACCGGGCTTACATTTCCGGCCTATCAACCCAGTCGTCTAGCTGGGGGCCTTACCCCACAAAGTGGGTGGGATACCTCATCTTGAAGCGAGCTTCCCGCTTAGATGCTTTCAGCGGTTATCCCTTCCGAACGTAGCTAACCAGCCGTGCCCCTGGCGGGACAACTGGCACACCAGAGGTTCGTCCGTCCCGGTCCTCTCGTACTAGGGACAGCCCTTCTCAAGTATCCTACGCGCACGGCGGATAGGGACCGAACTGTCTCACGACGTTCTAAACCCAGCTCGCGTACCGCTTTAATGGGCGAACAGCCCAACCCTTGGGACCTGCTACAGCCCCAGGATGCGACGAGCCGACATCGAGGTGCCAAACCATCCCGTCGATATGGACTCTTGGGGAAGATCAGCCTGTTATCCCCGGGGTACCTTTTATCCGTTGAGCGACACCGCTTCCACATGCCAGTGCCGGATCACTAGTCCCGACTTTCGTCCCTGCTCGACCTGTCAGTCTCACAGTCAAGCTCCCTTGTGCACTTGCACTCAACACCTGATTGCCAACCAGGCTGAGGGAACCTTTGGGCGCCTCCGTTACCCTTTAGGAGGCAACCGCCCCAGTTAAACTACCCACCAGACACTGTCCCTGAACCGGATAACGGTCCGAAGTTAGATACCCAAATCAACCAGAGTGGTATTTCAAGATTGCCTCCACCCATACTGGCGTATAGGCTTCACCGGCTCCCACCTATCCTACACAAGCTAATTCAGATACCAATGTCAAGCTATAGTAAAGGTCCCGGGGTCTTTCCGTCCTGCCGCGCGTAACGAGCATCTTTACTCGTACTGCAATTTCGCCGGGCCTGTGGTTGAGACAGTGGGGAAGTCGTTACGCCATTCGTGCAGGTCGGAACTTACCCGACAAGGAATTTCGCTACCTTAGGATGGTTATAGTTACCACCGCCGTTTACTGGCGCTTAAGTTCTCCGCTTCGCCCTTGCGGGCTAACAGGTCCCCTTAACGTTCCAGCACCGGGCAGGCGTCAGTCCATATACATCGAATTACTTCTTCGCATGGACCTGTGTTTTTAGTAAACAGTCGCTTCCCCCTGCTCTCTGCGGCCATACAACGCTCCACCCGCGCGGGGCTTCACGTCTCCGGCCCCCCTTCTCCCTAAGTTACGGGGGCAATTTGCCGAGTTCCTTAACCACAGTTCGCCCGATCGCCTCGGTATTCTCTACCTGACCACCTGTGTCGGTTTGGGGTACGGGCCGCTAAGAACTCGCTAGAGGCTTTTCTCGGCAGCATAGGATCACTGACTTCACCTGAATCGGCTCGGCATCACGTCTCAGCCCCATGTGTCGCGGATTTGCCTACGACACGGCCTACACGCTTACCCCGGCACAACCACCGGCCGGGCTCAGCTACCTTCCTGCGTCACCCCATCGCTTGACTACTACCCGCCAGGTTCCCACGCTCCCCAACCTCAACCCGAAGGTCTTGGCCGGTTTGGGTGGTTAGCACAACGAGGTTCGTCAGGGTCGCTCTTTCGCGGGTACGGGAATATCAACCCGTTGTCCATCGACTACGCCTCTCGGCCTCGCCTTAGGTCCCGACTCACCCAGGGCGGATTAGCCTGGCCCTGGAACCCTTGGTCATCCGGCGGAAGGGTTTCTCACCCTTCTTTCGCTACTCATGCCTGCATTCTCACTCGTGCCGCGTCCACAACTGGGTCACCCCGCTGCTTCACCCCCGGCACGACGCTCCCCTACCCATCCACACACCTGCACCTGGCATCAAGGCCAGGCGAAGTTAAAATGTGAATGCCACAGCTTCGGCGGTGTGCTTGAGCCCCGCTACATTGTCGGCGCGGAACCACTTGACCAGTGAGCTATTACGCACTCTTTAAAGGGTGGCTGCTTCTAAGCCAACCTCCTGGTTGTCTATGCGACCCCACATCCTTTTCCACTTAGCACACGCTTAGGGGCCTTAGCTGGTGATCTGGGCTGTTTCCCTCTCGACTACGAAGCTTATCCCCCGCAGTCTCACTGCCGCGCTCTCACTTACCGGCATTCGGAGTTTGGCTGATTTCGGTAAGCTTGTGGGCCCCCTAGACCATCCAGTGCTCTACCTCCGGCAAGAAACACGCGACGCTGCACCTAAATGCATTTCGGGGAGAACCAGCTATCACGGAGTTTGATTGGCCTTTCACCCCTAACCACAGGTCATCCCCCAACTTTTCAACGTTGGTGGGTTCGGCCCTCCACGCGGTCTTACCCGCGCTTCAGCCTGCCCATGGCTAGATCACTCCGCTTCGGGTCTAGAGCATGCGACTAAAAACGCCCTATTCAGACTCGCTTTCGCTACGGCTCCCCCACACGGGTTAACCTCGCCACATGCCACTAACTCGCAGGCTCATTCTTCAAAAGGCACGCCGTCACCCCGCAAGGCTCCGACGGATTGTAGGCGAACGGTTTCAGGTACTATTTCACTCCCCTCCCGGGGTACTTTTCACCATTCCCTCACGGTACTCGTCCGCTATCGGTCACCAGGAAGTATTTAGGCTTACCAGGTGGTCCTGGCAGATTCACGGCAGATTTCAGGAGTCCGCCGCTACTCGGGAACACCCACAGAAGACCAGCAACTTTCACCTACCGGACTATCACCGTCTACGGTCAGCCATTCCAGACTGTTCGACTAACCACTGGCTTTGTAACTTCTCGAACAAGTGTCAGCTTGCTCAGCAGGGTCCCACAACCCCGACCACGCAACCCCTGACAGGTATCACACGCAGCCGGTTTAGCCTCAATCCGCTTTCGCTCGCCACTACTCACGGAATCACTATTTGTTTTCTCTTCCTACGGGTACTGAGATGTTTCACTTCCCCGCGTTCCCCCCACACACCCTATGTGTTCAGGTGCGGGTGACATCACATGACTGATGCCGGGTTTCCCCATTCGGACACCCTGGGATCACAGCTTGGTTGACAGCTCCCCCAGGCCTATCGCGGCCTCCCACGTCCTTCATCGGCTCCTGGTGCCAAGGCATCCACCGTTCGCCCTTGACAACTTGACCACAAAGATGCTCGCGTCCACTGTGCAATTCTCAACAAACAACCAACCCACAACCCACAGCCCCACACCAAACCCAGCTAACCGCCGGCGGTATGCGAGACCAGGCCATGCCTGGCGCCCGACAGACTCAATCGGTCTGCCTCAAGGCTCTGAAACAACAACCACCTCGGGTTGTTCCTTCAGGACCCAACAGGGTGCTTACATCCGTCCCCAGCCGCACCACAGACTCGTTCCCACCACCCCGAAGAGCAGCTGTACTAGAGGATCCGCAGCCGTTGCCGGCGACCGACTTGCCAGTGTCTCCGCCATCTGAGCACCCCACCACCACGTTCGGGCGGTGCGGGCTCCATGCCACCTTTCGGTGGATGGTGCTCCTTAGAAAGGAGGTGATCCAGCCGCACCTTCCGGTACGGCTACCTTGTTACGACTTCGTCCCAATCGCCAGCCCCACCTTCGACGGCTCCCTCCACAAGGGTTGGGCCACCGGCTTCGGGTGTTGCCGACTTTCGTGACGTGACGGGCGGTGTGTACAAGGCCCGGGAACGTATTCACCGCAGCGTTGCTGATCTGCGATTACTAGCGACTCCGACTTCACGGGGTCGAGTTGCAGACCCCGATCCGAACTGAGACCGGCTTTTTGGGATTCGCTCCACCTCACGGTATCGCAGCCCATTGTACCGGCCATTGTAGCATGCGTGAAGCCCTGGACATAAGGGGCATGATGACTTGACGTCATCCCCACCTTCCTCCGAGTTGACCCCGGCAGTCTTCGATGAGTCCCCGCCATAACGCGCTGGCAACATCGAACGAGGGTTGCGCTCGTTGCGGGACTTAACCCAACATCTCACGACACGAGCTGACGACAGCCATGCACCACCTGTGACCGCCCCCGAAGGACCTGCCATCTCTGACAGTTTTGCGGCCATGTCAAACCCAGGTAAGGTTCTTCGCGTTGCATCGAATTAATCCGCATGCTCCGCCGCTTGTGCGGGCCCCCGTCAATTCCTTTGAGTTTTAGCCTTGCGGCCGTACTCCCCAGGCGGGGCGCTTAATGCGTTAGCTGCGGCACAGGGAACCGGAGAGGCCCCCCACACCTAGCGCCCAACGTTTACAGCGTGGACTACCAGGGTATCTAATCCTGTTCGCTCCCCACGCTTTCGCTCCTCAGCGTCAGTATCGGCCCAGAGACCCGCCTTCGCCACCGGTGTTCCTCCTGATATCTGCGCATTTCACCGCTACACCAGGAATTCCAGTCTCCCCTACCGAACTCTAGCCTGCCCGTATCGACCGCAGGCCTGGGGTTGAGCCCCAGGTTTTCACGGTCGACGCGACAAGCCGCCTACGAGCTCTTTACGCCCAATAAATCCGGACAACGCTCGCGCCCTACGTCTTACCGCGGCTGCTGGCACGTAGTTGGCCGGCGCTTCTTCTGCAGGTACCGTCACTTACGCTTCGTCCCTGCTGAAAGAGGTTTACAACCCGAAGGCCGTCATCCCTCACGCGGCGTCGCTGCATCAGGCTTCCGCCCATTGTGCAATATTCCCCACTGCTGCCTCCCGTAGGAGTCTGGGCCGTGTCTCAGTCCCAGTGTGGCCGGTCGCCCTCTCAGGCCGGCTACCCGTCGTCGCCTTGGTAGGCCATCACCCCACCAACAAGCTGATAGGCCGCGAGCCCATCCCAAGCCGAAAAACTTTCCACCACCGACCATGCGATCGGAGGTCATATTCGGTATTAGCCCCGGTTTCCCGGGGTTATCCCAAAGCCTGGGGCAGGTTGCTCACGTGTTACTCACCCGTTCGCCGCTCGAGTACCCCGAAGGGCCTTTCCGCTCGACTTGCATGTGTTAAGCACGCCGCCAGCGTTCGTCCTGAGCCAGGATCAAACTCTCCAACAAAAATCTTTGTCGAACAGCATCCTGGCAACAAAAGTGTTGCCAAAGGAATCCCAACCAGCAACCATTCCAAAGAACAGCCACCAGTCCGGGGTATAAAACAATTGGCACTGGCTTTACAAGCACCCTGTTGAGTTCTCAAAGAACAACCACACACCAACCAGAAACCCCGCACCGCGGAGCCCCCGTTTGGGGCATTTCGTTCAACCACCCGCCGCTCTCGCGCCGGGCACTTTTACTACGTTACCTCACCGTCTCTGCCGTGTCAAACCGTGTGTCCCGGTCTGTCACGCTTCGTACGGGTCGGCGCCGCTGAACCCACGCAGCAGTCACCCGCTGCGTCTGATCATCGGATTTGGCAGGCCGGCCGCTGCGGTCTCCCGCTAGCTCGCCCGGTTCCCTGCCGGTCGACAACCTTACCCGGTCGGTTTCGCTCCGCCAAATCCGCCCTCCGGCGTCTTGGCGAGCATCGCCCGGACCAGGTCTTGCGGAGGTGAGAACCTCGTTCGGACCCGGCGCCAATCCCGGTTCGGTGCTTCAGGACTTTCGTCCCGTTTGCCCCGTTCCGCGCTGGCAGAGAGAAAGTTACGCGGCCACAGGTTTGATCGTCAAATCGGTGGGTAGCGGCGCGCGTCACACCCGTCCGACGCGGGCAGGGCGGCGGGAGGCACGGTAGGCGCGGATGCCCAGGACACCGACAGTCGTGCCGATCGCCAGAGAGGCGCCGATCAGCAGGGCGTGCACCCAGAGGAAACCCGTCGGACTGCCCTCGCCGACGACGCCGGCAGACCAGGCGCGCTCGTCGTTCCAGATGGCGACCGCGAACCTCGGCCAGATCGCCCAGGTCCACACGCCGACGGCGACCAGGAACAGTGACCAACCACGTGACAGGACCATGGTCGGCCAGTATGCCAGCGGGCCGTACCCGCAGGTCAGGGCGTCGGGGACGGCGACGCGTGTTTCCGGCGTGGCCGCCGGGGCACTGTTCCCGGCGTCGAGCCGATGCGCGGGAGGTGCCACCTATGCAGCCGTTCAACCCCTGGGCCTGGCGGGACCCGTCCGCCCTGGCGGGTGGGTACGACCAGACCCGGCCCGGAGACGTACCGCGGCAGCGCGCCGCGGACACCGACGACCAGCTCGACGCCCCCGGTCCCGGTACGCCGCTCGACCTCACCGGCTACCGGGTGGAGGCGACTGACGGCCGGATCGGGTCGATCGACGAGGCGAACGAGGACGCCGACGCGCGCTACCTGGTGGTGGACACCGGGCCGTGGATCTTCGGGAAGAAGGTGCTGCTGCCGGCCGGCACCGTGGCCCGGGTCGACCACCTGGACCGCGTGGTGCACGTGGACCGCACCCGCGACCAGGTGAAGGAGTCGCCCGCGTTCGACAGCGACCACTTCGCGCACCCGGAGTACCGGGAGCGGGTCGGCAGCTACTACTCCGAGAGCTATCGACAGCAGTAAGCGCGGCAGGAGGCAGCGGCGCAGACCGGTGAGCGGTTACCGTGTCAGGCATGGTCCGGCCGCGCAGCTGCCTCCCGGAGACCCGTAGCGGTCTTCCGGGCCACGCTGTCGACGGCCGGGAGCAGATCCTCGACGTACTCCGTGCCGGCGGACTCCGATTCCGCGCCGGCGGGCGATGGCGGCGCTCGTTCTGACGAGCCCGCTCCACCGACCCGGGTGACACCCGGGTCGCTTCTCCCCGCCAGCGAACGGCACGAAAGGCGTACGACCATGTCCTCTGCACGCATGCTCACCGGAGACCGCCCGACCGGGCGGCTGCACCTCGGCCACTACGTGGGCAGCATCGCCAACCGGGTGCGGCTGCACCAGCGCTACGAGAGCTTCTTCATCATCGCCGACCTGCACATGCTCACCACTCGCAACAGCCGCGCGGACATCGAGCAGGTGGCGCACAACGCCCGCGAGATGGTCACCGACATCCTGGCCGCCGGGGTGGAGCCGGAGCGGGCCACGTTCTACCTCCAGTCGGCGATCCCCGAGGTCGGCGACCTGAACACGCTGTTCCAGAACCTGATCACGGTGCCCCGGCTGGAACGGGTGCCGTCGCTGAAGGAGATGACCCGGGACGCCGGCAAGGACGAAATGCCGTACGGCCTGCTCGGCTACCCCGTCCTCCAGGCCGCCGACATCCTCTGCGTGAAGGGGCAGGTCGTGCCGGTCGGGAAGGACAACGCCGCGCACGTCGAGGTGACCCGGGAGATCGCCCGGCGGTTCAACCACCTCTACGGCGAGGTCTTCCCGGTGCCCGACATGCTCATGTCGGAGACGCCCACGCTGGTCGGGACGGACGGCGCCGGGAAGATGAGCAAGAGCAAGGGGAACGCGATCGCGCTCTCCGACGACGCGGCGACCGTGCGCCGCAAGGTGATGGGGATGTACACCGACCCGAACCGGGTCCGCGCCGACGTGCCCGGCACCGTCGAGGGGAACCCGGTCTTCGAGTACCACGACATCTTCAACCCGGACCGGGCGCAGGTGGCGGAGTTCAAGGACCGCTACCGTGCCGGCCGGGTCGGTGACGTCGAGGTCAAGGAGGCGCTGGCGACGGCGCTCAACCGGTTCCTCGACCCGATCCGGGAGCGCCGGGCCCGCTTCGAGGCACAGCCCGGCCTGGTCGACGAGCTGATCGTCACCGGCACCGAGCGGACCCGCGTCGAGGTGCGCCGCACGCTCGTCGAGGTCCGCCGGGCGATGGGCCTGAGCAGCGCGTACGCCCAGGTGCGGCGCCGGGCCGAGCGCTACCGCAAGGCCGTCGCCACCTCGGCCTGACGACAGACCGGCCCGGGGTACGCGCTTGCGCACGCCCCGGGCCGGCCGGTTACGCTGCCGACATGGCCAGTTCGCACGCGTACCCGATGACGTCCTCCGACGTCCGGCTCGGCGCGCTGCGACGCCGGCGGTCCCGCGACCGCCTGCGCTGAGCCTTCCCTCCTGCGACCGGCGGATCGAGCCGCCGGTCGTCATCGACCGTTCTCGCTCCGCCGTCGCGTTCCCGTCAGGTGATCCGCGCGGCGGATCCACAGCGAGATCGGCGTACCCATGGATCTTGAAAGGTTGCTCACCGACCGGCTGGCGCCGGCGTTCGCGGCGGTGGCCGGCGTGCCGGTTGACCCGGCCGTGCGGCGCTCCCAGCACGCGGACTTCCAGTCCGACGCGGCGCTGGGCCTGGCCCGGCGGCTCAGCCGGCCGCCGCGGGAGATCGCGGCGGAGGTACGGGAGCGCGCGGCGCTGGCCGACGTCTGCGCGTCGGTCGAGGTGTCCGGTCCGGGTTTCCTGAACCTGACGGTGGCCGACCACGCGCTCGGCGGGCTGGTGTCCGCGCTGGCCGTCGACCCGCGGCTCGGCGTGCCGCCGGTGGCCGAGCCGGAGACTGTGGTGGTCGACTACTCGGCGCCGAACGTGGCGAAGGAGATGCACGTCGGGCACCTGCGGTCGACGGTGATCGGGGACGCGGCGGCCCGGACGCTGGAGTGGCTCGGGCACCGGGTGCTGCGCGCCAACCACCTCGGCGACTGGGGCACGCCGTTCGGCATGCTCATCGAGCACCTGCTCGACCTGGGCGAGGCCGGGGCGGCGCAGGAGCTGTCGATGGGTGACCTGGACGGGTTCTACAAGGCGGCGCGGGCGAAGTTCGACGACGACGAGGCGTTCCGGGAACGGTCGCGGCGGCGGGTGGTGGCGTTGCAGGGCGGTGACCCGGCGACGCTGCGGCTGTGGCGGCTGCTGGTGACGCAGTCGGAGAGCTACTTCCTGACCGTGTACGACCTGCTCGACGTGACGCTGACCGGCGACGACTTCCGGGGCGAGAGCAGCTACCACGACCAGCTCGCGCCGACTGTCGAGGAACTGGACCGGCTCGGACTGCTGCGGCGCAGCGAGGGCGCGGACTGCGTGTTCCCGCCCGGATCGGTGGGCCGTGACGGCGAGCCGTTGCCGCTGATCGTGCGCAAGTCCGACGGCGGGTACGGCTACCCGGCCACCGATCTGGCCGCGCTGCGGCACCGGACCGGCACGCTCGGCGCGACCCGGCTGCTCTACGTGGTCGGGCTGCCGCAACGGCGGCACTTCGAGATGGTGTTCGCGGTCGGCGCGCAGGCCGGCTGGCTGACCGCGCCGGTGCGGGCCGAGCACGTCGGGTTCGGCTCGATCCTCGGCCCGGACGGGCGGATGCTGCGCAGCCGGGCCGGCGGGTCGGTGAAGCTGGTCGGGCTGCTCACCGAGGCTGTGGAGCGGGCCACCGCGCTGGCCCGGGAACGCAACCCGGAGCTGGGCGAGGCCGAGGCCGCCGAGGTGGGGCGCGCGGTGGGCATCGGCGCGATCAAGTACGCCGACCTGTCCGGGGACCGGCACAAGGACTACGTGCTGGACTGGGAGCGGATGCTGTCGCTGGACGGGAACACCGCGCCGTACCTCCAGTACGCGTACTCCCGGGTCCGGTCGATCTTCCGGCGGGCCGGCGCGGCGGCGCGGCCGGACGCGGAGGTCTCGCTTGCCGAGCCGGCCGAGCGGGCGCTCGCGATGGAACTGGTCGGCTTCGCCGCTGTGGTCGAGGAGGTGGCGGGCAGCCTGGAGTTCCACCGCCTGACCGCCTACCTGCACCGGCTGGCTGTCGCGTTCAGCGCGTTCTACGAGCGCTGCCCGGTGCTGCGGGCGGAGGGACCGCTGCGGGAGAGCCGGCTCGTGTTGTGCGAGCTGACCGGGCGGGTGCTGCGGCAGGGCCTGGACCTGCTCGGCATCCGTACCCCGGAACGGTTGTGAGGCCGCGGGGCCACCGGAAGCCCGTGCGGCGGCTAGCGTGACGCATCGATCGAACGAGAGGTAGGCGGCCATGGCGGATCGACGCGCGGTACTCGCTCCGGGACGGGGCTACGACACCCGGGGGCCGCTGTTCGTCTACCTCGGGGAGGCGTTGCGCCGGCGCGGTTTCGAGGTGCACGAGGTGACCTGGCGGTCGATCGGCGATCTGCGCCACGACGCCGCGCCGGAGTGGGTCGCCGAGCAGTTGGATCCGGTCCTCGACGCCGGGGTGGATCTGCTCGTGGGCAAGTCGCTCGGTAGTTTCGCCGCGCCGCTCGCCGCCGACCGGGGCATTCCGGCGGTCTGGCTGACGCCGTTGCTGACCGACCCCGCGGTACGGGAGCCGCTGGCCCGGGCCACCGCGCCGTTCCTGCTGGCCGGCGGCACCGCCGACCCGGTCTGGGACGGGGCGGTGGCGCGCCGGCTCACCCCGTACGTGGTGGAGGTCGCCGACGCCGACCACTCGATGATGGTGCCCGGACCGCTGGCGGCCTCGGCCGAGGCGCTGGGGCGGGTCTGCACGGCGGTGGAGGAGTTCGTCGCCGGCCGCTGACGGGTCAGCGGCGGCGTCGCCGCGTCCACACCACCCCCACCACCGCAGCGACGAGCGGCAGCAGGCAGCAGAGCGTCAGGATGAACAGGTGCCACGGCTTGATCGCTCCCATGCCGCGAACGATAGGCGTCGCTGTCCACGCCCCGCTACGCGGCGGCTCGGGCGGCCTTGCCGTCCAGCCACAGCGTGTCGCTGTCGTCGCGGTGCGAGCCGGTGGAGCCGACGTGCTTGGCGCTGATCTTCGGCCCGTTCCTGATCACGTGGACCAGGGCCATCGCGTGTCCCCGGCCGAGGCCGTACTCGTCCTTGAGCCAGCCGACGATCACGCCGGCCTTCACGTCGGCGGCGTCGTAGCCACGCTCCCGGGCCTGGTCGACCAGGGCGCGCGGGGTCTTGCCGGTCTTGTCCTCGATCGCGTCGAGGTATGCCTGGAAGGACATCTGCTCAACCCTTCGTCCGGGAGGCGGTGACAACTCCACCCTCCCGGGCGGCGCGGGTCCGATCAACGACGGACCGGGCCACCGTCGTTGCCTCCAGGACAACGATCGGGCGAGACGCCGGAGAGCCCGGCCCGCGTGGTCGCGGGCCGGGCTCTCCACACCTCGGGGGTACGCGCTCAGCGCTGAAGCGTGAGCAGTCCGGGGCGGTAGGGCAGGAGGCCGTAGTCGCCGCCGGAGTTGGGGGAGCGGCCCTGGTAGAGCAGTTGGAGGTTGCAGGGGTCGACGGTGAAGGTCTGGTCGGCGGTGGTGCGGATCAGTTCACCGTGGCTGATGTCGTTGGTCCAGGTGGCGCCGCTGTTGGCCTTGCCGGCGAACGGGTTGGACTCGGTGGCGGCCTGCGGGGTCCAGGAGCCGTTCAGGCTGGTGGCGGTGAACGAGCGGAAGTAGCGGCCCTGCGAGCCGATGGCCTCGACGATCATCAGGTAGCGGGTCTGGCCCTGCAGCTTGTAGACCTGCACGGCCTCGAACAGGTTGTTCGTGCTGTCGGACATGATCGTGGTGTAGTTCGACCCGAAGCTGCCGGGGAAGTTCCCGATCGGCATGCTGGAGCGGTAGATCTTGCCGTTGTCACCGGCGAAGAACAGGTACATGTTCTGGTCGTCGGCGATCAGCGTCTGGTCGATCGGGCCGGTGCCGGAGCCGGAGATGCTGCCGGTGAACAGCGGCTGCGCCGACGACCACCCGTTGGGGTTGGTGGGGTCGTTGGAGGTGCGGTAGGAGAACGCGGTCGGTCCCCACTGGTACGCCAGGACCCAGATGTTGCGCGGCGCGAAGTAGAACAACGTCGGCGCCACGGTCCCCGACGACATCGCGTTCTGGCTGGCCGACGCCATCTGCGACCAGTTCGAGAACAGACCGAAGTTCATCGACCCCCACGACGACCCGGTGTCGTGCGTCGTCGCGTAGACCAGGTGCTGCCCGTTGTACGGCACCACCGTGAAGTCCTTCAACGACACCCAACCCGACCGCGGCTGCGCCAACGCGCCCGTCGACGACCACCGGTACGACGACGGCAGGTTGCACGTGCCACCCGGCGGCGGCGTGGTGGGAGGCGGCGTGGTGGGGTTGCCGCCACCACCGTCGACGCGGACGAGCTGCCACTGCTGGTTGGCGCCGTTCCAGTCGTCGTACTGGACGATGTTTCCGCCGTCGGCGGTCGAGGCGCCCTGCACCTCCACCACCTTGTTGCTGTTGCGGTTGATCAGCCGGATGTAGCCGCTGTCGGAGTCGGCCAGCCGGAACTGCTGGTTGGTGCCGTTCAGGTCGGACCACTGCACGATGCTGCCGCCGTTGGCGGTCGACCAGTTGTAGACGTCGAGCACCTTGCCGGACAGCCGGGACTTCAGCCGGTAGTAGCCGCCGCCGGAGTCGACGAACTGCCACTGCTGCTGGTTGCCGTTGTTGCGCGTCCACTGGGTGATCCGTGCGCCGTCGTTGGTGGCCAGGTTGTAGACGTCAAGCGCCTTGCCGCTGTTGCGGTTGACCAGGACGTACCAGGCGTTCGTGTCGACGCTCGCGGCGGCGGCGGGCGCGGACACGGCCGCCACGGCGGCGGCGCCGACGAGGACCGCGGCAGCGCCGGTCGCGACGACTCGCGGCAGCCATCCGCGCCGTCGCGGGGGCGACACCGTCGATGGGGATCTACCAAAAGCAAACATGTTCCTCCCTCAGATCACACTTGTGAGCGCTAACAATTAGCGCTGGCGCACTGACCTCACACCCGGCCTGCCACGCGGCCGTCCGCGCCCGCTCGGCGACCCATCGCTCCCGCCGCCCCGTGCCATCGACTGTGAGCGATAACACGCCGTTCGTCAAGTCGTAACAGTCGATGGAAGGCGGGCGCGTGACGTTACCGGCCCATGTCAGCTTCTCGACCCAGCACTACCGCTGCCCGCACCACGGCTCGACAGTGCACACGGCTGGAGGGGGTGGGGGAATTGGGGCAGCCGGCGAACGAATCCGTCATGATCCGGGACTGGTTCAGCGTGCCGCGGGTGTCCGCCGAGGACCGGGCCGCGATCTTCGGCGTACGCACCCAGGACCCGCGGGTGGAGTTCGTCGCGCTGACCGTCAAGTACTGGCTGGACGCGCACGCCACCCGGTCGATGACCCGCGAGCGGGTCCTGACCGCGATGAGCGGGCGCATCACCGCCGACAACGTCTGGGACCTGGTCGCGATGCTGGCGAGACTGCGGCTGGCCGAGGCGTTCTTCGACCTGGCCGCCTCGGACGTCGACACCGACGGCGCGTTCCGCCGTCTCCTGCTCGGCCTCGACCCCGCGCTGCTCGACGCGATGCGGCACTACGCGGCCTGGAACGGGATCAACCCGAAGCTGTTCCTCGACGGGTTCGCCGTCGGCGTCGGGGAATCCGTCGCGACGGTGGTGGTCGACCTCGGCAAGCTCGTGCAGTTGATCGGCCGCCTTCAGCAGGAACAGTTCACCACGCTCATCGTGCTGACGGTCGACCCCCGCGCCGGTGTGCAACGCATCGCCGACCAGGCCACCGTCGTACGCCAGGCGCTGGCCGGGATCGTGGCCGCGCTGGACCCGACCACCGTCCCGGATCGGCTGCTGGCGCTGTGGCGCGGCTGGGCGGCCGAGTTCGCCCGCCACCTGGAGAACCTCGACCCGTTCGCCGCCGGCCGGCTGCTCGGCCGCGTCGCCGGTGACCTGTACCAGGTGCTCACCGGCCTGGTGCATCTCGCCCGGCTGCTCGGCGGCGTCGCGGTGCGCGCCGCCGTCCGGTACGTGCCGCTGCTGCTCGCGGGTGCCCGCGAGGCGCGCCTGCTGACCGCCCAGATGGCCGCGCTGCTGGTGGCGATCGGCCGGGCCGCGATCGCCGCCACGCCCCGGGTGGGGCTGGCCGTCCTGCGCACGCTCTTCCCGCCGAAGGTGCTCGACGCGCTGTTCCGGCAGGGCCGGGTGCTGCTCGCCGACGCCGAGCTGACGTTGAGCGTGTTCAACCAGGCGGCGCACGCCGAGGCGTTCGCGGGTGCCGGCGCGGGCACCCGGCTCGGCGCGCTGGTCAGCCTCGACGGCCGGCCGGTGCTGATGGCGAGCATGTCGGAGACGGTGTCGTCGGCCGGCCGGGCGGCGACCCGGGCCGAGCTGAGCGAGGCGCTGGACGAGATCATCAAGCGGGTCGAGGACCTGCGCGAGCTGAAGCCGCCGAAGACACCCCGGGATGTCCAGGCCGCCGTCGTGCGCGCGGCCATCGCCCGGCAAATGGAGCAGCGGCTGACCACCGCGTTCAACAGGGCGCTCCAGACCGCCGCGTACGAGGAGTTCCGCGCGCTGCGCAAGGCCGGGCAGGCGCAACCGTGGCGGCTCGGCCAGCAGGTGCACCGGCGGATGGCCGCCGAGGTCGCCCAGCTCGTCGGCCGGTCACCGGGCCTGGAGGCGTTCGCGGAGAAGTCACTGGCGACAGTGGTCGAGGCGGTCCGCACGGCCCACCCGGAGCTGGCGCCCGCGCTGCGCGGCTCCGACGCGGTGCTGCGCCAGACCGTCGCCCAGATGCTGCTCGGCCACCCGGACCGGGATCTGCTGCTGCGCCTCGTCGGCTTCACCGGCAACCCGGCCGCGACCGGGGCGGAGAAGGCCCTCGCCGGCCACCTCGCCGAGCGGTTCCGGTGGAAGGCGTCCACCACCGTCGGGGACCTCCGCTCCGACCTGCTGCTCGTCGATCCCGAGGCGGCCCGCGTCACGAACGTCGACTGGACCTCCTCGACCAAACTGGAGCGCTTCGAGAAGACCTGGGGCACCGTCGCCGACGACCTCGGGGAGACGTTCGACGGTCGCTGGGAGGCGATCGCGGAGGCGTACCAGCGGGCCGCCAAGGGCGGGGTGCCGGCGGAGGTCGTCGCCGGCCTCGAAGAACTGACCGCGCACGCCGTACGCGAGACGGTCGTCCGCCAGGCCGCCCTCAGCCAGTTGTTCCCCGGATTCTTCGTCACCTCGCACGAGATGACGTACCAGGGGCTGCACTCCCTGTTCACACTGCCGCTGTAGAGGAGCACCGATGGGCAGAGTCGTCGTCGCCGACGCCGATCCGGCGACGCTTGGTTTCAGCACCGCGCATTCCGACAGGTACGTCTACTCCAACTACTTCGTACCGGTCCGGCTCACGTTCGGCGGTGGCGAGACGCCCATCCTGCCGTTCTACGTCAAGCAGGCGCTGATCGAGGCGATCCGCTACGGCGGGCTCGACGGCGACCGGCTGCCGCACCTGCTCAAACAACTCGGCCTCTACGACCTGTGGAAGGCCAACGAGATGGACGCCGCCACCGAGGCGCTGCCCGGCGCCGACTCGGGCATGTCGTACCGGGAGCCGCCGGCGCGACGCCAGACGCTCCTCGGCGACCAGCAGGCGGAGTTCCTCGCCGGCCTGCTCCAGTCCGACGTCGGCATCGCGTTCCTCGACCGCACCCGGATCCGGCCGGTGGGCTTCGCGCTCGGCGAGCACGTCTACGCGCTGGCGCTCGCCCCCGGTGAGGAGGCCGTGCTGGAGCAGCGCACCTACACCAAGCGCGAGCTGACCCTGGAGGAGCAGAACGAGTCGGAACAGCAGACCGACGTCGAGCTGACCAGCGCGCTCACCACCGAACTCCAGGAGGGCTTCGAGCGGCAGAAGTCGCTCACCGACACCTGGGGGCTCAACGCGAGCCACACCGGCCAGTACACCAGCCCGACCGGCATCTGGGGCACCTTCAACGCCAGCCACACCATCGGCTTCGCCACCAGCGTCACCGCGGCGAGCCAGGAGACGAGCCGCCGCGCGGTCAAGGACAGCCGGACCGCCACCTCGAAGGTCGCGGCGCGCTACCGCACCCAGCACAAGACCGACTTCAAGCTCGTCACCGAGACGGGCACGGAGTCGTCCTCGAAGCGCACCGTCCGCAACCCGAACCGGGCCACGCCGATCACGCTGCACTACTTCAAGGTGCTGCAACGGCTGGAGCTGGCCCACGAGCGGTACGGCGCACGGGTCTGCTGGGCCCCCACGATCAAGGACCCGGCGCTCGCCTTCGCCCAGAAGATCACCGGCGGGCGGCAGCGGATCCGCGACAACGCGGTCGCCGCGCTGCCCCCGATGCCGGTGAAGCCGGAGCGCCCGCCGCGCGGCGCTCCCGCAGCGGTGGAGACGCGCGTCGTGTACTCCGCCGTGGTCACGCTCGACAAGTGGGGATTCACCGGCGACATGAGCGCCGACTACGACATCGACGTCACCCTCGACGCCGGCTGGGAGTGGGACGGCAACGTCGACACGATCCGGCAGAACCTCAACCTGATCACCCGCCGCCCGCCGACCGCCATCGCGGCCCAGGTCGTCGGTGTGCCGGTGGTGACGGAGGCGGACGGCCGACCGGTCCTGCGCGTCCGCATCCATGTGGGCGCGGCCAGCTGGCTGGGCGGTCCCGGCGCGCAGGCCCAGATCGCGGCCGGGTTCCGGCGTACCCCGACGGTGGTGGACCAGACCGCCGACGACGCGGCGTACAACGCGCTGGTCGCGGGCTACCTGACCGATCTTCAGGAGTGGCAGGACCGGCGCGACGCGGCGCTGGCGGCGGCGGAGACGGCGGGGGACGAGTTCGAGGCGCGGCTGCGGGCCGGCTTCTCCCCGGTCAACGAGATGGTCTCGCAGATCGTGGAGGCGCACTTCCCGGCCAGCGTGCGGGACGAGGCGTGGGAGATCGACTTCTGGCACCGGGTCTTCGACTGGGAGCGCGCGTCGTTCGTGGCGTACCCCGGGTGGTGGTCCGGCGGCGACGCCCGCGCCCCGGAGCGCGACCCCGGCGACTTCGTCAACGCCAGCTGGGCGAAGCTCTACCTGCCGGTCCGGGCCGGCATGGAGCTGGCCGCGCTGCGGTGGATCTTCGGAAAGGTGGTGGCGACGCGCCTGGCGCCGGAGGTGGAGCGGGAGCTGGAGGCGTTCGTGGACGAGCTGACGGCGTACCGGGCCGGCCACCTCGGCAGCGGCGACGAGATGCCCGAGCTGAGCACCGAGTGCCAGGACGTGCCGGAGCGGGTGTACTGCCTGGCGAAGTGGACCGAGTTGATGCCCACCGACGGCACCCACCTGGAGGTGGTGCAGGGCGCCACCACGGCGGCCGACGAGGTGACCGCCAAGGAGATCAGCGACGCGGAGGCGCTGCGGGCGGCGCTGCTCGACGGCGAGGTGCAGACCAACCGGCTGCGGACCAGGGCGTACGACCAGATGACCGAGCCGGCCGACGTCGACATCCACCTCGGCACGCCGTCCGGGAGCGGCCCCACCGCCTGAGCCGCTCGTCCACCCCGATCCCTCGCCTGACCAGGGGATTGGGGTGGACGATTTCTGGCAAAGTCTGAACTTTCGATTCGTGGCCTAGATCGGTAAAAAGGCGCATAATTGATCCCTTACGCTCGCTCCCTCGGGGCGACGACGACGCCGGCCGGCGAACCGTCCAAAAAGAACCGTCTCCCACCGGTGGGTCGATGGCGCTGGATCCCTAAAGCCACTAGGTTGGCCGTCGCCGCTGTGCTCGGCCGGCATTCACAAACCTAAGGAACACTCATGACGACCGCACCCTTGCGCCAGGATGAGCCCCCGGTCTCGCTGGTCAGGGTCCGCGCGGAGCCGCTCGACCGGCTCTCCGCCGCGGACATCTCCCCCATCGTGCGCCGGGTGATGGCGGCTCACCTCGATCAGACCCGGATCCCGGCGGCGAAGTTCTCGTCGTTCATCTGATCCGCGATGGCCCCGGGGCCCGCCCGCGCGGCGCTCACCGAGTTCGTCCTCAAGGTGCACGCCAGGTGTGACCTGGCGTGCGACCACTGCTACGTCTACGAACACGCCGACCAGAGCTGGCGCCGCCGCCCGGTACGGATGACGCCGGACGTGCTCCGGGCCGCGGCCGGACGGATCGCCGAGCACGCGGCGGCCCACGGGCTGCCGGACGTCACAGTCGTCCTGCACGGCGGGGAGCCGCTGCTGCTCGGCCCCGACGGGCTGGGCCGGGTGCTCGCCGAACTGCGGCGCGTCATCGGGCCGGTCACCCGGCTCCGGATCGGCATGCAGACAAACGGCGTGCTGCTCTCCGAGCGGTTCTGCGACGTACTCGCCGAACACGACGTGGCGGTCGGCGTATCGCTCGACGGTGACCGGGCCGCCAACGACAGGCACCGGATCTACCGGTCCGGCGCCAGCAGTTACGACCAGGTGCTGCGCGCGCTCGCCCTGCTGCGCCGCCCGGCGTACCGGCGGCTCTGGTCCGGCCTGCTCTGCACGGTGGACGTGCGCAACGACCCGATAGCCGTGTACGAGGCGCTGCTCGCCCAGGAGCCCTCGCGGATCGACTTTCTGCTCCCGCACGCCACCTGGGACGACCCGCCGTGGCGGCCGGCCGCCGGGGACACCGCGTACGCCCGCTGGCTGCGCGCCGTCCACGACCGCTGGCGCGCGGACGGCCGACCGGTCCCGGTGCGCCTGTTCGACTCGCTCCTGTCCACCGCACGCGGCGGGCCCAGCGGCACCGAATGGCTGGGCCTCGACCCGGTCGACCTGGCCGTGATCGAGACGGACGGCGAATGGGAGCAGGCGGACTCGCTCAAGACCGCGTACGACGGCGCGCCGGCCACCGGCATGACCGTCTTCTCGCACGCGGCCGACGACGTGGCGGCAAGCCCGCTTCTGGCTCGCCGCCGCTCCGGCCGGGCCGGTCTCAGCGACGAGTGCCGGCGGTGCCCAGTGGTCGACCAGTGCGGCGGCGGACTCTTCGCCCACCGGTACGGCGCCGGGCACTTCGACCATCCGAGTGTCTACTGCGCCGATCTGAAAGAGCTGATCGTGCACGTGAACGAGAACCCACCGGAACCCGTCCGGCTCGACGCCGGCCTACCCGACGACTTCATCGACCGCCTCGCGGCGCTGACCGGCGACCGGGTCGCCACCGGCCGGCTCGTGGAGGCACAGATCGCCATCGTCCGCGCGCTGCTCGCCGAGGTGGCCGACCGCCTGCCGGCCGGCGGGGCCGGAGCTGACGGCTGGGAGGCGCTGACCGCGCTCGACCGCAGCGCGCCGGAATCAGTGGCCCGGATCGCGGCCCATCCGTACGTGCGCGCGTGGGCTGTCGACTGCCTCGCCGGCACCGGCACCGGCGCCCGCCAGGGGCCGGGCTACCTGAGCGCGCTCGCCGCCGCCGCCGCGCTCGACGCAGGCGTTCCGGTACGCCTCGACGTGCCGGTGCGATCCGGCCGCCTGCACCTGCCGACGATGGGCACGGTTCTGCTGCCCGAGGTGGGTGACGGCACCGCCCGGGTGGAGACCGGCCCGGGCTCGCTGCGGGTGCGGGCCGGGGACGTGACGGTGGCCGTGAGTCCGGGCGCGGCGGGCGGGCCCCGCTGGTGGCCGACCCGCCGTCTCGTCGCGCCGGACGTGTCGGTGCTGCTGGAGGACGGCGACCCGCACCGCGACTGCCACCGGCTGCCCGCCGATGACCGGCTCGACGACGCGGGCGCCGTGCGCTGGGCGGAGACGTTCGCGGCGGCGTGGCAGGTGATCCGGGACGAGGTGCCTGGCCACGCCGAGGAACTGCGTACCGGGCTGCGGGCGGTGGTGCCGTTGCGGCGCAGCGGCGACGGGGTCAGCGAGGCGTCGACCGCCCGGCAGGCGTTCGGCGGTGTCGCGGCCACGGAGACCGACGCCGGGTCGCTGGCGGTGCTGCTCGTGCACGAGTTCCAGCACAGCAAGATGAACGCGCTGCTGGACGTCTGCGACCTGGTCGACGGCACCGGGCCGATCGACATCACTGTGGGCTGGCGGCCCGACCCGCGGCCGGCGGAGGCCGTCCTGCACGGCATCTACGCGCACGCGGCGGTGGCCGACATCTGGCGCGTCCGGGCGGACCGCCAGGTCGACGGCGCGCAGGCGGTCTACCGGCAGTACCGGGACTGGACGGCCGAGGCGATCGGTGCGCTGCAACGGGCGGACGCGCTCACCCCGGCCGGCTCACGGCTGGTCCGGCAGGTGGCCCGCTCGATGTCCGGATGGCCGTCGTGACCACCGCCGTCCCGCCCGCGCACCGGGTCGACACGCTCGCCGCCGACCTACGGGCGCTCGGGCTCGGCAGCGGTGACGTGGTGCTCGTGCACTGCTCCCTGCGTGCCCTCGGACCGGTGGCCGGCGGGCCGGCCACGCTGGCCGACGCGCTGCGGGCCGTCGTCGGGCCGTCCGGCACCGTCGTCGTCCCGGCGCAGACCCCCGACAACTCGGTGAGCAGCCCCGCGTACCACGCCGCGACCGCCGGACTCACCGACGAGGAACGCCGGGCGTACGAGGACCGGATGCCCGGCTTCGACCCGGCCGTCACGCCGTCGTTCGGCGTGGGCGCGTTCGCCGAGCACGTACGCCGGTTGCCCGGCGCGGTACGCAGCCCGCACCCGCAGACGTCGTTCAGCGCCTGGGGCCCCCGGGCGGAGGAGCTGATGCGCGTCCACGACCTGGACTCGCATCTCGGCGAGCGCTCGCCGCTGGCCGCGCTGGAGGCCGCCGGGGCCTGGACCCTGCTGCTCGGTGTCGGCTATTCGACATGTACCGCGTTGCACCTCGCCGAGTACCGGTTGCGCCGCCCGCCGCAGCAGCGTCCGTACCGCTGCTACGTGCTGCGCGACGGCCGCCGGGAACGGCTGGACTTCGAGGCGCCGCACCTCGACGCGAGCCCGTTCGCCGAGGTCGGAGTGGAACTCGACAGGGAACCGTTCACCCGGCGCGGCACGGTCGGGAGCGCCCCGGCACGGCTGCTGCCGATAGCCGCGGCGGTACGCGCCACGGTCGCGTGGATGGACGCCCACATCGGACGGTGAGGGCCTGGTAACCCGAGCGCAACCTCTCTACCCTGATCGATAGACGCCGTATCGTGTCGACCGGGGAGCAGCGCGTGATCATTGACGGTTGGGGGTCAGGCGCACTACCCGTGGAACGGTCGTGTCGCCGTGGCCTCTGAGCGGCCCGCGCTGCCGGGCCCGCCCTATTTCTTCCTCAGCTACGTCCCCCCGCCGACGCACAACGACCGCACCCCGGGCGACCACTGGGTCCGCCGCTTCTACCACGATCTCAACCTGGCCATCGACGGCCGGCCCGGCGACCGGTTACGCCGGCAGGGTTTCGCCGACTTCATCGTGCGGCCGCCGGAGGACCGGACGGAACGAAAACGCACCGCGCTCGCCGAGGCCGAGGTGTTCGTGCCGCTGTACTCGCCGGACTATCTCAACCGGGACGACTCGCGCCGGGAACGGGAGTGGTTCCGGCAACGGCTGATCCGGGCCGGCCGCCCGCCCGACGGCGACAACATCCTGCCGGTCCTGTGGATCCCGTCGCCCGCCGCCGTGCACGCGCCGGACCAGGCCCGGGCGGTGGCGATGGCCGCCGACGTGGACGCGTACGCCGCGAACGGCATGAGCGCGCTCTGCCGGCTGCAGAAGTTCCAGCACGCCTACAAGGAGGTGCTGGGCCGGCTCGCGCAGCACATCGTCGACACCGCCGAGCAGACCCCGCTGCAGGCGGCCGAGCCGCCGACCGGCCCGACCGACCTGCCGTCGTCGCCGACCAGCGAGGTGCCGTTCCGGGCGGTGGTGATCGCGCCCGAGCAACCGCACGAGCCGGGCCGGCTCAACGGACGATCCGACACGCACGCCGGCCGGTGGCGCCCGTTCCACGGCCGGCCACCCGTGGTCGACGACGTGACCGACGCGGTGCAGCGGCTGCGGATGCCGATCGACGTCCGCGACTTCGTACCCGATGCCGGGCTGTTCCGGGGCTGCCCGGGCGTACTCATGATCGATCCTCGGGTGGTCGAGACGCCGGACGGTGCGGAGGCCGTCCGCGCGGCCGCCGCCTCGCTGCACCGCTGGGTGGGCGTCGTGGTCATCATCGAGGACCCGGCACCCGGCCGTCGCTCCCAGGCGACGGTGCTGCTCGACCGGGCCATCGCGATCTTCCCGGCCGCGGCACGCCCCCTGGCGATCACCACGTACGACGACTGGCGGGCCGGGATCCACGGCCTGGTCGACCGGATGCGCCGCCGCTACCTGGAGGCGAGACCGGCCTACCCGCCGCCAGGACGGCCGATCAGCAAACCCCGGCTCTGGGAGAACCCGCCGCCCGACGAGGGAGTGGACACATGACCCGACGCGAGGGACAGGTCGTCACCTTCTACTCCTACAAGGGCGGCACCGGCCGGACGATGGCGCTGGCCAACGTCGCCTGGATCCTCGCCGCCAACGGCAAGCGGGTGCTCGCCGTCGACTGGGACCTGGAGTCCCCCGGCCTGTCGCGCTTCTTCGCGCCGTTCATCGACCGGGACGCGCTGGAGAGCACCGGCGGGGTGATCGACCTGATCCGCGAGTACGAGTGGGCGACCACCACCAAGCAGGACAAGGGCGACGACCGCTGGCACGAGCAGTACGCCCGCGTGCACAAGTATTCGTTCTCGCTGAACTGGTCCAACTTCCCCGGTGACGGGACGCTGGACTTCCTCGGCGCCGGCCAGCAGAACAACGACTACGCGGGCGCGCTCGCCGGGATGAACTGGGACGAGTTCTACGAGCGGCAGGGCGGCGGCTACTTCTTCGACGCGCTGCGCGCCGACATGAAACGCAACTACGACTACGTGCTCATCGACAGCCGCACCGGGTTCTCCGACGTCGCCGACATCTGCACCATCCAACTGCCGGACGTGCTGGTCACCTGCTTCACCCTCAGCGAGCAGGGCATCACCGGCGCGGCGAAGGTGGCGCGGCTGGTCGAGCACCGCTACGGGTCGCGGCGGATCCGGGTGCTGCCCGTGCCGATGCGGATCGACCCGGCGGAGAAGGTCAAGGCGGACACCGGTCGGGCGGTGGCCCGGCAGCGCTTCAGCGGGCTGCCGAGCGGGATGAGCGAGGCCGACCGGGACCGGTACTGGGCCCGGATGCAGGTGCCCTACCAGGCGTTCTATGCGTACGAGGAGCTGCTCGCCACGTTCGCCGACCAACCAGGCGTCAACGGGTCGCTGCTGTCCGCGTACGAGGTGCTGGCCCGGGAGATCACCCGGGGCGAGGTGGAGTCGCTGCCGCCGATGAGCAGCGCGGTACGCGAGCGGGTGAACGCCCGGTTCACCCGTACCTCCACGTCGGTGGAGAGCGAGATCGTGCTCCGGCACGCCCCGTACGACCGGGTGTGGGCGGAGTGGATCGGCCACCTGCTGGTCTCGGCCGACGTCCGGGTGACCGACCCGTGGTTCACCGACGACGAGGTGCCCCGGACCGCCCGGGAGCTGATCATCGTCTCCGAGTCCAACGCCAACGAGGAGGCGGTGCTCGCCGCGCCGGACCGCTCGCCCGACCAGGTGCCGCTCGTCGTCTACGTGGCGGACGTACGGCGCCTGGCGAACGTGCCCGCGGCGCACACCGTCTCGGTGGCCGGCCTGGAGGCGCGGACCGCCGCCGCGCGGATCCTGCGCCTGGTCGGCCGCGAGGGGGTGCCGGCCGACCTGGAGCTGCCCACCGGTCCCCGGTTCCCCGGCCGGGACAACACCGTGTTCGAGGTGCCGGGCCGCAACAAGCGCTTCACCGGCCGCGAGGCGGACCTGCGCGAGCTGCGGACGCTGCTGCGCAGCAGCCCGAAGGTGGTGCTCTCCGGCACCGGGCCGGTGGCGTTGCAGGGCATGGGCGGCATCGGCAAGAGCCAGCTCGCGCTGGAGTACGCCCACCGTTACCGCGCCGCGTACGACATGGTGTGGTGGATCGACGCCGACCAGGTGCCGTTCATCGAGTCGGCCATCGGTGACCTCGCGCCCTACCTGGGCGTGCCGTCGTCGGAATCGAACCGGGAGAACGCCCGGCTGGTGCTCCAGGCGCTGCGCCGCACCGACCTGCGCTGGTTGCTGATCATGGACAACGCGGACGAGATCGAGGGCGTGCTGCCGTACGTGCCGGACGGCAAGGGCCACGTCCTGATCACGTCCCGGAACCTCCAGTGGGTCGAGCGGGCCACCACCGTCCAGGTCGACGTGTTCAAGCGCGCGGAGAGCATCCAGCACCTCACCGAGCGGGTGCCGAACATGCGCGTCGACCAGGCCGACCGGATCGCCGCCCTGCTCGGCGACCTGCCGATCGCTGTCACCGCCGCCGCGGCCTGGCTCGCCGACACCGGCCACTCCGTCGACAGCTACCTCACCGAGATCGCCAAGTTCGGTCCGGGCGCGGTGATGGAGCCGAACAGCAACGTCTCGGTGGAGGCCACCTGGGAGCTGTCGCTCAACCACCTGCGCACCCGCAACCCGGCGGCCTACCGGGTGCTGCAACTCTGCTCGGTGTTCGCGCCGGAGATCTCCGCCGACCTGGTCTACAGCGACGAGTTCGCCGAAGCGCTGGTGCCGTTCCACCCGCAGGCCAAGGAGCGGCTGGTCCGCCAGCAACTGGTGCAGCAGGCCAACCGGCTCGCCCTGGTGCGGGTCGACCTGCGGGCCGAGAACCCGGCGGGCGGTGAGCGGGGCCGGGGCGGCCTGGTGCTCATGCACCGCCTGCTCCAGCACGCCGTCCGGTCCCGGATGACGGAGGCGGAACTCGACGAGGCCCGCCGGCAGGTCCACCTCGTGCTCGCCGCCGCCCGGCCCGAGGGCGAGGTGGACGACCCCGACGGGTGGCCGCGGTTCCGGGTCATCTGGCCGCACCTGGAGGCGTCCAAGGCGCCGCTGAGCAGCAAGGTTGAGGTGCGGGCGCTGATGATCGACCGGGTCCGCTACCTCCAGTTGCGCGGCGACCTGGAGACCGGCCGGCGGCTCGGGCAGGAGGTCGCGCAGACCTGGGAGCAGATGCTCGCCGAGGAGACCGACCCGCGGGCTCGCGACGACCTGCGCCGGCAGTTGCTGCACCTCCAGTTCAACCTCGCCAACATCCTCGCCTTCCTCGGCCAGTTCACCGAGTCCCGGGCGCTGGACGAGGAGGTGCTGGCAGCCCAACGGGAACTGCTCGGCGAGGACCACCCGCACACGCTGATGACCGCCGGCGGGCTCGCCCGCGACCTGCGCGGCATGGGCATGTACAACGAGGCGCTGCGCCTCGACGAGATCACGTTCAACGCGTGGAAGCGGAACTTCACCGAGGAGCACCCGCGTACGCTCGCCGCGCTCAACAACCTCGCCAGCACCCAGCGCCTGATGGGCGACTTCCGGGAGGCCCGCAAGAACGACGAGATGGTGCTGGCCGGGCGCCGCGCGATCCTCGGGGAGAACCACCCGGACACGCTCGCCTCCTCCGCGTACGTCGGCATCGACATGCGCGACGCCGGCGACTTCGAGCAGTCGGTCACCCGCCTGCGCAGCGTCCACCGGGAACTGCTGAACACGGCCGGAGCCGAACACCTGATCACCCTGCGGACGCAGACGAACCTGGCGGTGTCGCTGCGCGCGGCCGGGCACGCGGTCGAGGCGGGCAAGCTCCTCGAAGCCGCCTACGAGCTGCTGAACGAGCGGTTCGGGCCGGACAACCCGGAGACGCTCACCTGCCGGCTGAGCCTGTCGATCAACCTGCTCACCGTCGACCTGTTCCAGCGCGCCAGCCGGGAACTGACCGAGGTGCACCGCATCTACCAGCGCAACCTCGGCCCGGCGCACCCGCTGACGCTGGTCTGCATGGTCAACCTCGCCATGGTGGCCCGCCGCGCCGGGGACTTCGCCGAGGCCCGGCAGCTCGCCGGCCGGTCCGCCGACGCGCTCGCCGGCGTGCTGGGCAGCGGGCACCCGTACCCGCTCTCCGGCTGGATGAACCAGGGCATCTGCATCGCCGAACAGCCCGACCCGCCGGAAGGTCGGGAGGCAGCCGACGTGGAGGCGCTGAGCCTGCTGCGGCGCGCGTACGACGGGTTGGTCCGGATCCTCGGCCGCGACCACACGAACACGCTGCGCTGCCAGGCGAACCTGGTGGTGATGCAGGAGCGGGTGGAGAGCGGCCGGCGCGCGGAGCTGGAGGCGGTCACCCGTGAGCTGACCTACCGGCTGGGCGAGAACCACCCGGCCGTCGAGGCCGTCCGGGAGAGCCGGTTGCAGCGGCGCATCATCGACCCGCATCCGATCTGACGGTGGCCCGCTCCACCGGGTCGGCCAGCCAGGCGAGGATCTCCGGCAGCACCTCGACCGCGCCGAAGTGCGCGCTGCGCGGCTGCACGTGCAGTTGCGCGCCGGGGATCTGCTCGGCCAGCCACCGGGTGTGGCTGGCCGGGGCGAAGTTGTCGTCGGCGCCGTGCCAGAGCCGGACCGGCATCCGGATCTCGGCCAGCGTGACGCCCCAGTCGGCGCGCAGCGCCAGCACGTCGTCGATCCAGCCGTCCGGCCCCTGGCGCAGCGCCTCGGCGTAGGCGTCGGTGAGCTGTCGGCGGATCGGCACCCCGGCCACCACCCGGCGGTCGGCCTCGGTCATCTGCTCGACCAGCAGCGCGAGCAGCGAGCCCGGATCGTCCATCGTGCGCTCGGCCCGCAGCCGCAACTGCTCGGCGAGCACCGGCACGGCGCGCTCGGCGGCACCGTAGTCACGGACGTTGGCATCGGTCATGCCGCCGAACCAGTCCAGCCCGGCCGCCCCCGCCGGGGCGAGACCGACCAGGACGGCGGTACGCCGTACCCGCTCCGGCAGCAGCGCGGCGCAGGCCAGGGCGTGCGGGCCGCCGCCGGACCGGCCGACCACCGAGAACCCGTCCAGGCCCAGGTCGTCGGCGATGGCCGCGACGTCGGCGGCGGCGTCCGCGACCCGGCGGCCGGGCAGCCGGCTGGAACCGCCGTAACCCGGCCGGTCGTAGGAGATCAGGCGTACGCCGAGGCGGTGGAGCACGATCGAGCGTGGTCGTGGACCGTTCCGGCTGCCGGGTGTGCCGTGCATCAGGAACACGGGCCAGCCGCGTTCCGCCCCGGCGATGTCGACCGCCAGATCCCTCCTTCCTGTTCGGACGATGTGCTCTCGATGCCGGGGCGAGTGTGCCAATCGGGGCCTCCGAACGGGTGGTGGCGGTACGGGTGGCGTGGTCAGACCGCCTCGGCGGCCGGGACCTGGTCGGGCTGGTCGGGCTGGTCGGTGGGGTCGGTCGCTGCGAGGACGCGCAGCGTGTCGAGGGCGGACACCAGCGAGACCTCGGCCGGCGCCCGGTCGTGCGCCCGCAGGTAGTCCACGAGCAGCCGGCACAGGCTCGCCTCGTCGAGGAACTCGTCCGGCAGCCGGTGCGCCAGCAGCTCGGCCATCGTCCGGGGCGGTATCTTCCGCCAGGCCAGGTCGCCGTACTCGGTCAACGCCATGAGCAGCCACAGCGCGGTGCGGTTGTCGACCCGCGCGGCCGCGAACTGCTCGGCCATCTCGGCCGAGACCACGCCGTCCTCCAGCGGCAGCTCCGCGAGCCGCCCCTCGATGTCGGTGAGCACCTCCCGCACCCGGGCCACGTACCGCTGCGGCAGCCGGTCGAGCCCGTGCCGCAGGATGAGCGCGTGCAGGACCGCGTGGTCGTCGGTCGTGCCGAGCGAGTCGACCAGCTCGGGGAACTCGTCGATCAGGTACGGACACGAGATGATCAGCTCCGGCGGCGCTGTCGGTGAACTGGGCAAGCGGCTCAGCGCCACCCGGGTCAGCCCGCACACCACCTCGCGTGGCAACTGCGCGCCGTCCTCGGCGAGGCATTCCAGCAGGACCGTGGCGCTCGTGCTGGACACCGCCTCCGGGAACTCGACGGCACGCGCCCACAGTCGCCGGTAGCTGCGCTCGTCGTACAGGATCAGCTGGTGCAGTGACGGCACCGGCCAGCGGCGGGTGGCCAACTCCACCAGGTCGGCGTGGAACCGGCCCGCCTCGAAGCTGGTCGGCGCCTGGCCGCGCCACGTCCGCGCGCCGGCCTGCAACTGGCCGTAGGTGGTGACGTCGCCGAGCAGCCGGGCCTCCTCGGCCGCCACGTTCACCTTCTCCCCCCGCCGTTCCCGCCGCAGCCCGGCGACGATCCGGCCGTCGGCGTCCCGGCGCAGCCAACTGATCATCGCGAGCTGGCCCTTCTCGTCCAGGCCCGCCCGCCACAGCCGCACCGTGGACACCCAGGTCTCGTCGTCCATCAGGTCGCTGTGGCGCACCCCGTCCGGTGACACGAGCGCGGCCAGCGCGACCAGGTTCGCGGTGTACGCGGCGAGCAACCGCACCGGGTCGTACGGCGCGGGCCGGTAGCCGTCCACACCGGCCAGGTTGGTCCGCTGCCGGGCCTCGGCCAGCAGTCCGGCGACCGTCTCCACGATCGCGTCCCGGTCCCGTGGGTGCCGGAAGGCGAGTTCCCGCGCGAAGCCCACCACCGCCTCCCGCTTGACCAGCGGCTGGTGCGAGAGAAGCGCCCGGAACTGGCCGGTGTCCAGCTGATAGCCGAACCCGGCCGGGCTGAGGGTGCGCCGCCGCAGCTCGGCCAGACTCCGCAGCGCCCCGATGACGTACTCGGCGATCAGGAAGTCGCCGATGGTGGTGTGCAGGAACTCGTACGTGCGCCGGGCGTCCTCGCCCTGCACGTCGTCCGGGCCGTACACGACGAAGAAGGCGGCGGTGACCAGTTGCTCCGGGCCGAGCACGTCGCCGAGTTCGAACCGGGAGCCGTCGCCGGCCCCGGGCCCGAAACAGTCGAGGTCGGCGCGGAGCGCGGCCCGGTTCACCAGTTCCCGGTTGCGGTTGAACATGGCGAACGCGGTGATCGCCAGATCGCGCCGCAGTTGGTGTTCGCGGGCCTCCCGCTCGTGCGTCGGGAGGGCGGTCGGCGCCTTCTCGCTCACCTGCCGTCTGATGAACGCGGTGAGCAGGCCGGTGAACAGGTCGGACGATGACATGGCGCCGGGACGGCGGTCGGCCCAGTGCTCGTTGTAGTAGATGGCGAGCAGTGTGAGCAGCAAGGGCTGGCGGGCCAGCTCGCCGTGCCACAGCAGCTCGCGGGCGGAGAGACGACGGTAGCCGGGCCGGTCCTCGTTTGCCGCGTTGACGGCGGCCAACCAGGCCGTCACCTGGGCGTCGGTCAGGTCTTCCAGCCGCACCAGCGCGGTGCCCTGCGGCACGCTGGCGCGGTCCATCACCAGCATCCGGGACGTGATGATCGGGATGACGGAGTAGCCCAGGTCCCACTGGGTCTCCTGGAACTCGGCCACCCGGTCGATGTACTGGGAGTGGGCGGTGCCGGTGACCTGGACGAGTTCGTCGAACCCGTCGAAGATCACCACAACCGTGGTGTGCTCGGTGGCCCGGCGCAGGTCCGCCCAGCGGATGCGCTCGTCCATCACCTGCTCGATCGCTGCTTCGATCTGCTCGGTCGGCGACGAGTCCCCGGACATCCGGCGCAGCGGCACCACTATCGCGGTGAACCGGCTCGCCGGCAGCCGGGCCGCGATGACCCGGGTCAGCAACGTCTTGCCGGCGCCCGGCTGACCGAGGAGCAGCAGCGGACGGTGCAGGCTCGCCGGATCGGTCAGGTATTCGGAGAGGAAACCGACCAGGTCGCCCCGGCGCGGCTGGTCGTCCCACCAGGCATCCCGCTCCGGGGACGTGTGCTTGCCGTACTCGGCGGCCCGGAAGTCCGGGCTGATGAACCCCTCCTCCACCGTGGGCAGACGCAGGTGGAAGTCGACGTCCTTGATCCGCAGCAGCGGCTGCCGGAACACCGCGGCCAGCGAGCCGGTGAGCCGGTCGAGCGACTCCCGGAGCAGGTCGGGTCGGTCGGCCGGGGCCGGGCCGGACAGCTCGGCGAGATTGCGGTACAGCTGCGCCAGCGCGTCCAGCCGGGCCGAGACCTCGGTGGTCAGGTTCCGGTTGTCGATCAGGTTGTGCTCGATCGCCTGCCGGAGCATCCGGAACCCGAACTCGGGGAGGTCCGCGGCGAGCCGGTCGAAACGGTCCTCGTAGTGCCACATGGCGCGGCCCACCACCCGGGACCGCAGCGACGTGAGGTCGAGCCCACGCCGCACCGACGGCCAGGCGGCGAGGCCCTCGCAGAACGCGATGGTGGCGTCGTAGAGCTTGACGTAGGCGGCCTCGACGTCGCGCCGGGTGTCGTCCATGCCGTGGACCGAGGACGGCAGCGGGAAGTATCCGCCGTCGATCTCCTTCGGCAGCGTGTGCTGGCGACGGTCGGCCGCCACCATGCCCACCTTTTCCTCGTCGGTCAGCTCCAGCCGGTCGAAACCCGGCCCGACCTCGTCCCGGAAACCGTCGAAGAACGCGGAGAGCGCCAGCACGGTATGGCTGGCCTCCAGCAGCTTGTAATACGATTTTCCGCCGGTCGTGCGGATGCGGCCGGCCTGGTTTCCGGTGGCGTCCCGGACGAGTTGCATGAGCGCGTTCTTCGGGCCGAGCAGAGCGAGCGCCGCGCCCTGGGTGAGCGCCCCGGCGCCGAGGATCCCCGCGCTGACGACCTTGTCGGTCTCGGTGATGCGCGTGCTGCCCGGGGCCAGCAGCTTCAACGCATCTCGATAGCTGAGGCTCGAACGGCGCGGCATGCCGCCCCTTCCGCTGCTGGCGATCGGGATTCTTCAAGGATAGAAACTTCAGTGACGGAAAGCTATCGATTCCGCACCGGGCGGCTGCTTTGCGACGACTTTTCCATTCATTCATCTCATTCATCTGCTAAATGCGGCCAAGGCGTCGGACCCCTATGGTCGAGCGGTGGACGACACACGGGTACGGCAGGCGTACGGGGCGGTCGCGGAGCTCTACATCGAACTGTTCGGCAGCACCGCCGCGGTGCACCCGGACGACCTCGCCCTCATCGGGCGGCACCTGGCCGGCCGGACCGGCCCGGTGCTCGACCTCGGGTGCGGACCGGGGCACCTCACCGACCACCTCCGGTCGCTGGGCGTCGACGCCACCGGGATCGACATGGTTCCCGAGTTCGTCGCGCACGCGCGGGCCACCCATCCGGGCGGCGCGTACCGGCTCGGGTCGCTGCACGACCTCGCCGTCCCGGACCACTCCGTCGACGGCATCCTCGCCTGGTACTCGCTGATCCACCTCCCGCCACCGGATCTCGACGGCGTGCTGGCCGGGTTCCGGCGCGCGATCGTGCCCGGTGGACCGCTCGTGGTCGGCATCTTCGTCGGTGACGAGGTGAGCGCCTTCGACCACAAGGTCGCCACCGCGTACCGCTGGCCGGTGGACGAGTTCTCCGCGCGGCTGCGGCGGGCCGGGTTCACCGAGGTCGAGCGCCTGACGCGCCAGGACGACGAGGCCCACCGGCCGCACGCCGCCGTCGCGGCCGTGGCGTCCGGCGCCTGAGCGCGCGCCGTCGTCGGTGCCGGGAAAATGGGCGCGAACGTCTGCCGTCCGCTGTGTCAGGATCGGCGTTCGGAGTTCGACGGCCGGAAGGACACCATGCCCGCGTACGCGATCGCCCACCTCCAGGACGCCGCCCCGCACCCGGACATCGCCGAGTACATCGAGCGCCTCCCGGCCACCCTCGCCCCGTACGGCGGCCGGTTCCTCGTGCACGCCACGCCGCACGAGGTGAAGGAGGGCGCCTGGCCCGGCGCGGTCGTGATGCTCGGCTTCCCGGGCATCGCCGAGGCGCGCGCGTGGTGGGACTCGCCCGCGTACCAGGAGATCGCGCCCCTGCGCTCCCGGCACATCGAGGGCGACATCATCCTGGTCGAGGGCGTCCCCGACGACTACTCACCGACCGGCATCGTGCAGGCGATCCGGGCGGCGCTGCCCTGAGCCGGACCGGCCGGCGCGCCCGTGACCTCGGCGTCGTCGTCGGAACGCTGCCCACCGGACGCCACAACGCGATCACCGACGTCCCCGGCGTCCTGGTGGGGCACACCACCGTGGACGACGGCGGCGACCTGCACACCGGCGTCACGGCGATCGTGCCGAGCGGGCTCGGCCCCGGACGGTGGACTCTGCCGGCGGCGGTGTTCTCCGGCAACGGGCACGGGAAACTCGTCGGCTCGACCCAGGTGGACGAACTCGGCGTACTGGAATCCCCGGTCGTGCTGACCGCGACGCTGTCGGTGTTCCGGGCGGCGGACGCGCTGCTCGGCTGGTTGATGGAGCGCCGGCCGGACGGGGTGTCGTTCAACCCCCTGGTCGGCGAGACGAACGACGGGCACCTGTCCGACATCCGCCGCCGCCCGATCACCGAGGACCACGTCCTGGCCGCCATCGCTCAGGCGACCGACGGGCCGCCCGCCGAGGGCTGCGTCGGTGCCGGCGCCGGCACCACCGCGCTGGGCTTCAAGGGCGGCATCGGCACCTCGTCCCGGACCGTGCGGGCCGCCGGCCGTACGGGGACTGTCGGCGCGCTGGTCCAGTCCAACTTCGGCGGCGTCCTCAGAGTGCTCGGCGTGCCGATGCCGGCCGAAGAACTGGTCCCCGCCGCCGACCGGGCCGAGCCGCCCGGCAACTCGTGCATGATCGTGGTGGCCACCGACGTACCGCTGGACGCGCGACAGCTCGGGCGGGTCGCCCGCCGGGCGGTGTTCGCCATGGCCCGGGTCGGCGCGTCCTTCAGCGGCACCAGCGGCGACTACGCGATCGGGTTCACCACGTCGGATCAGCAGCCGATCCCGGACGGGGAGATCGACCCGGTGTTCGCGGCCGTGCTGGACGCGGTCGAGGAGGCGCTGCTGAACTCGCTGTTCACCGCGGTCACCACCACGGGCGTGGGTGGCCGTACCAGTCACGCGGTTCCGCACCGGGCCGTGCTCGAGCGGCTGACGGCGGCTGGCCGGCTGATTCCGGAATCACCGGCGGAAACGCGCTGATTGCTCGCAACCCGGCCCGCCCCGCCCAGCCGCGGTGGCTACGGTTGACGCTGCCGGAGGGTCCGGCCGAGGAGGCGTCGAACTGGCCGTGGACGGCTATGGCGTGCAGGTCACGCTCGTGTTCGTGTTGGTGTTGGTGAACGCGGTGTTCGCGGGCAGCGAGATGGCGTTGGTGTCGCTGCGGGAGAGCCAACTACAGCGCCTGGAGCGGACCTCCCGGGGCGGCCGGGTGCTGGCGAAGCTGGCGCGGGATCCGAACCGCTTCCTGGCCACCATCCAGATCGGCATCACGCTGGCCGGTTTCCTCGCCTCGGCCGCCGCCGCGGTGTCCCTCGCGGCGCCGCTGGTGATCCCGCTGGGATTCCTCGGGTCGGCCGCCGAGCCGGTCTCGGTCGTCGTCGTCACCATCATCCTGACCTTCGTCACGCTGGTGCTCGGCGAGCTGGCGCCGAAGCGGATCGCGATGCAGCGTGCCGAGGGCTGGGCGCTGCTGGTGGCCCGCCCGATCGACGCGCTGTCGACGTTCTCCCGCCCGGCGGTGTGGCTCCTGAGCAGGTCGAGCGACGCCGTCGTACGCCTGGCCGGCGGCGACCCCCGGGCGCGCCGGGAGGAGGTCACCACCGAGGAGCTGCGGGACATGGTCGCCGCGCAGCGCAACCTCACCCCGGAGCACCGCACGATCATCTCGGGCGCGTTCGAGGTGGCCGAGCGGATCCTGCGGGAGATCCTCGTCCCGCGCCGCGACGTCGTCACGTTGTCGGCGGATCTGTCCGCGCCGCAGGCGCTGCGCGAGCTGGGCAGGTCGGGGCAGACACGCGCCCCGGTCGTGGGTCGCGGCGGACTGGACGACACCGTCGGCGTGGTGCACATGCGGGACCTGCTCGACCAGGAAGGGCCGGTCGCCGACCACGCCAGCCCGGCGGTGTACCTGCCGGAGACGCTGAAGGTGACCGAGGCGATCCGGGAGCTGCGCGCCCAACGGCAGCAGTTCGCGCTCGTGGTCGACGAGCGCGGGTCCATCGACGGCATCGTCACGATGGAGGACCTGGTCGAGGAGATCGTCGGGGAGATCTACGACGAGACCGACCGGGACGTGCAGGCCGTCGTACGGGAGGCGGACGGCGCGCTGCTGATGCCCGGCGGGTTCCCGCTGCACGACCTGGTCGACGTGGGCATCGACCTCGACGAGGCCACCCTCGAAGCCGGGGACTACACGACGGTGGCCGGCCTGGTCCTGGCGCATCTCGGCCACATCCCGAAGACCCCCGGCGAGACGGTCGAGCTGCCCGGCCTGAGCGCCGAGGTGGCGGAGGTGACGGGCCGGGCCATCACCCGGGTACGCCTGCGGACGACGCCGACGCGCGACGAGCCGGGCTCCTGAGGTCCGGCAGTACTCGTCAGCCTGGCTCGGCGTCGAAGCTCCGGCGGGCCTGCTCGATCTGGGGCAGGTGCGCGTCGGCCCAGTCGAGCAGGACGTCGATCGGCGCACGCAGGGTCTTGCCCAGCCGCGTGATCCGGTACTCCACCGCGACCGGCCGGGTCGCCACCACGTGGCGTTCGACGATGCCGTTGCGTTCGAGCCGTCGCAGCGTCGCCGTGAGCGACTTCTGTGTCACCGCCGGGATCGCGCGGCGCAGCTCGTTGAAGCGACAAGGGCGTTCGCACAGCTCGTTGAGGACGCTCAGCGACCACTTGTCCAGCACTTGATCGAGCAGCTCGCGGTGCGGGGCGTCGATGCGCAGCTCGTCGGCGCGGGCGCCTGCGGTATCGCCCATGAAACCAGGTCTCCTTGAAGTGTCCTTCGTCAACTAGGTATCAATGGTAAACCACCTAGGTCCCCATGGAGGAGACACGATGTCCGTCACCCGCTTCAGCCCTGCCGGTCTTCAGCCGCACACGCCGTACCACCACGTGGCGGTGGGCACCGGCGCCCGTCACATCCACGTCAGTGGCCAGGTCGCGCGACTGGGCGACGGCACCCCTGTCGCACCGGGCGACCTCGGTGGGCAGGTCGCGCAGGTGCTGCGCAACACCGGGCGCGCCCTCGCCGGCGCCGACGCCTCGTTCCAGGACGTGGTCCGGCTGACCTTCTACGTCACCGACTGGACGCCGGACAAGATCGGGCCGTTCATGGCCGGCATCGAGTCGGTCGCCGAGGAACTCGGGCTGCCCCAGCCGCTTCCGCCGGCGTCGCTGATCGGCGTCGAGTCCCTCTTCGAGCCCGACGTGCTCGTGGAGCTGGAGGCGACCGCCGTCGCGGAGTGAGATAAAGCAGGCAGCATCACCGGACAGCGACCCGGGGCCGCGGTCGGCGGATTTCCGCCGGCCGCGGGTTGCCGCGTGGTCGAGGGGATCGGTGAAATCTGATGGACGCCCGCAACGTTGCGATCAGGCCGCGCGTGTAGTCGCCGATGAGGGACTTCGACGACTTTTACGCGGCGAGCTACGCGGACCTGACGGTGCAGGTGTACGCCTACTTCGGCGACCTGCACGAGGCCCAGGACGTCGTTCAGGAGGCGTTCTGCCGGGCGCTCGCCCGATGGCGGCAGGTCTCCGGCTACGACGACCCCGCCGCCTGGGTCCGGCGGGTCGCCTGGAACCTCGCGACCAGCCGCTGGCGGAGACTGCGCGTGATGCGGGCGTTCCACCGACGCCAGCACGGCGAGCCGGTCGTCGCGGGACCGGAACCGGACCACGTCGCGCTGGTCGAGGCCCTGGCCTCGCTGCCCGCCGCGCAGCGGCGGGCAATGGTGCTGCGCTATCTCGCCGACCTGCCGGTCGCGGAGATCGCCGACCGCGAGGGGGTGCCCGAAGGCACCGTCAGGTCATGGCTGCATCGCGGTCGGGCCACGCTCGCCGCCCGGCTCGGCCCCGAACACATGGAGAAGTCGCATGCCTGAGGACATCACCGAGGAGCAGACCCGGAACGCTTTCGCCCTCATGCGCGCGGAGACTCTGACACACATCCGCCCACCGGGAACCGCGGCGGCGCAGCGGACCGTACGGAACCGGCGCCGCACCGGAATCGCCGCCCTCGCCGCCGGCGTCGGGATCGTGGTGGCGGGTGGCGTCGCCGTGACCCACCTGGCCACAAGCGAGCGATCCGCCACCCCGCCTGCGGCACCGAGCCTGTCGCCGTCCCCGTCGGAACTGCCCGCCGAACAACTCGACCGCATGGCCGCCACAGCAGCCGCCGCGCTCGGGATCACCTCCGTGGACAACAAGCAGCGCAGACGTGAGGGAAAAGGGCCCATCCTCATGATCGGCTCCGAGCCCGCCCGGCGCGGCGGCATCAGTGGCACCGGGTACAACGAGAACAAGACCGGCGTCTACGTGCTCGACGTCCTGTGCGTCGGGGAAGGGACGCTCCGGACGCGGTTCTGGGCCGCGACCTCGGGGGCGGACGAGGCCGGCAATCCGGCCCCCATCCCTCCCGACGCCGCCGAGGCGCGGGTGCCCTGCAGTGACGAGCCGGAGCGCGTAAGCCTCAGCGTGCGCGCGCCCTGGCCCAAGAAGGTCTACGTCTCGATCGAGCCGGACCAGGCGGCCGAAGGGCGCGCAGCGCACGCTTCCCTCGTCCGCGTACCGTAGCGCCGCCCGGGCCGCTCCCGCGTCTCGTCGGCGGCCGCGTCGCCCGGTTCCGCTCGTCCAGCGTCGCCGTCGCCGGCTCGGGTACGAGCGGCTACGAGCGCGCTTGGGTGAGGCCTGCGACTTCCGCGTCCATCGTCATCCGCGCATCCATGGAACGAGCCCCTCCCTCGGATAGATCCACCACCACAGGAGGCATGCGGGTGGCCAGTAGGTCACGGCCGCGACGGCGAGATACCAGGGACGCCATCCGTCGAGCAATCCGCGGTAGCCGTGGGCATCAGCCCAGCCGTACACGGCCCAACTCCACAGCGCATAGCCGGCAAGGAGGGCGAGAGACCAGCCGACCCGAGCTGTTCTCCCGGGCCTCCGCCCGCGTCGGCGGAGCAGCGCCTCTCGCGCACGCCAGGCCACGCGTACATCATGATCCTGCCTTGCCAAGGTCACGACCTGTTGGGGAGTTGAGACCGTGATCCGGCGGAACGACCCGCTCGCTCTGATGACGATCGTCATGTGCACGGCGGCCGGCGCTTTCGGCCTCGTAACGCCCTCCCGCATCGTCGACACCCAGCAGTTGCTGCTGATGGTTCTCACGCCGCTCGGCACGTGCGTACTGCTCATGTACCTCGCGGGGCCGGCTGCCTTCGTGGCGGTGACCCGCACGCATGTCGTCGTGGGCAACCCACTCTTCAGATACAGCGTTCCACGGTCACTGGTCGACGGAGTACGGCTCGACGGGTTCGACATCGAGCTGCGAGTCTCCGGGCACCCGCCTGTTCCGATTGCCGCCCTGACCCCCAGCGTGGGTGGCCATCACCGGGTGCGTCCGGGCGGGTACCAGACGCGCTTGAACAAGATCGCGGCGCTCCTGGACCACACGCCGGCGACGCCCGTAGCCGGCACGATGGTGCGCCGCTACCGGCGTGCGCACCTCGGTCTCTTGGCGGTGGACGTGCTGGCTCTGGTCGGAATGGTGCTCTACATCAGAACCGAAACGCTCGCGTAGAAGCGAACCGTGCCCCTACGGTCCAGGGTCAGCTGGACCGTAGGGGCACCTGGTCGACCGCGCTCACCCGAGCCGTTTCCGGTGACCTGGGTGGGCCACCGGGATCAGCCCGCGGTGCAGGAACGGATCTGCGGTCTGGCGCCGCTGTTGCCGTTCATCATCGTGGTGAAGCCGAAGGTGTTGCCGCTGCCGTTGGACCGCATCGTCATCACGTAACCGGTGCTGTCCCAACTGGGGGAGCCGTTCCAGGTGGTGGAGACCCGCTGCGGCGGGGTCAGAGCCACGACCACGGTCCAGTTGCTGGCCCCCTGAACCGTCACCGAGGTGTTGTACCGGTCACCCCAGACGTTGGGGGTCGTCGCGGTCGCTGTGCACCCGCCGCTGGGAGGCGGAGTGGTCGGCGGCGGAGTGGTCGGCGTGCCGGTCGGCGGCGGAGTGGTCGGCGGCGGAGTTCCGTCCGGGGCCACCGCTCGGCCGGTGCTCGGTGAGATCATGCCCGGGCAGAGGTTGCGGCTGGTCAGGTTGGCCATGATCTGCGGAATCGCGTCGCGGGTGTTCTGAATGCCGTCGTGCATCAGGATCACCTGGCCGTCCTGAAGACGGCTGGCGTTGG
The DNA here is from genome assembly GCF_017872985.1 of Micromonospora sp. HB375. Classification (NCBI taxonomy): domain Bacteria; kingdom Bacillati; phylum Actinomycetota; class Actinomycetes; order Micromonosporales; family Micromonosporaceae; genus Micromonospora; species Micromonospora sp. HB375. Next base: position 6,776,642 of record NZ_JAGGJO010000001.1, read on the forward strand.
AGACGATCTGGCTGACGCTGGCGCCGTTCCAGTCCTGGGAGTCGACGTCCCAGATCACCTGGCGCAGGCCGAGCGACGAGGCGACCGACTGGAGGGTCGAGTTCGTCTCCCCGTAGGGCGGGCGGAACAACTGCGGCCGGACGCCGGTCGCCGCCTGGATCGCCGAGTTGGTCTGGGAGAGGTCCGACTGCATCTGGCTCTGGTTCATCGAGGTCATGTGCGCGTGGTTCCAACTGTGGTTGGCCACCCACATGCCCGCGTCGACCTGGGCCCGCGCGGCGGACTGGTTGTTCTGCACGTTCTGGCCGACGTTGAACATGGTCGCCCGTACGCCGTTCGCGCGCAGCACGGACAACAGGGCGCTGGTGCTGCCGGTCGGTCCGTCGTCGAAGGTGAGGCCGACGTAGCCGTTGCAGGTGGCGGCGCTGGACGGAGTGGCGGCGACCGCAAGGCCGGCGGCGCCCAGCGCCACAGTGGAGGCGAGCACTGCCAACCGGAAGGTGAGACGCGATTTTCGGGGAGTGGACGGGCGGCGGGAGCCGCGGATGCTGGCGTACATGCGCAGGTCCTCCTTGGGACGAGTGACACCTGACGACGCATGGCTTCAATCGACGCATGCTGATGTCGCAGTGTTCGGAGTATTGCAGCGGCGTTTCGAACAGGTCAATGATTTTCCGGAAGTTTTCCGGAAGGATCGGCTCCCAGTCAGTCGCTGCGCATCCGGACCCATCAGTTGCCATCGCTCGGTGGCTGGGCGACGCGAGGCGGCATGACCGCCGGTGGAGCGCACGAAAAAGGGCCGCCCCGGTTTCCCGAAGCGGCCCCTCAACTGCTGTGCGCCCGAAGGGACTCGAACCCCTAACCTTCTGATCCGTAGTCGGCAGCAAAGCCGGCCTCTGACCTGGAGTTATGCAGTTCTGTCCGGATTCCGGATGTAGCACTGTTGACAGATCGTGACACCAGGGGGCGTTACCCTCCCCCCAGGTGCACCCATGGGTGCACGATCAACCCGGGGATGCCGACGAAGCCGTGGGTGCACGTCTCCCTCGTCCTTGACCCGAAGCGCTTTGCCCCCCAGCGTCACTTCGACGCACTACGCCACCTCCGCCTCAGGGGCGGCGGTGTCTCGGACAGAGTTGAGGATTGTAATCAGCCGGTCGACGTCGGCAGACGGGAAGATCGAGTCCGGCCCTTGCGGGGCGATGTCGCTGAAGGGCGAGTCGTAGAGCCGCTCGGGCTCCATGACGCCGTTCTGGGTCAGGTGGGCGACGATCAGGTTTACGAAGTTGATCTGGTTCGCGCTGAGCGTCCGGCTGGTCAGGAAGTCACCGAACGCCTCGGTGGCGGCTTCCCGGTCGAGGCCGATCAGCGAGCGGATGAACAGCCCGAGCCCGTGGGCCGAGCGGCGGGCCTCGTCGATGTCTTCGGTGCCGCCGCCGCTGGCCGCCAGCATCCGTTCGAGCTCATCGAGGTCGGTCGGGGAGAGCTGCTTGTTGCGGCGCAGCTTCTGCAACGCCAGGTGGTCCTCGTGGGCGCGTAAGTACACGCGGGCCTTGGCGCGGAACCGCTCGAAGTCCGTGCCGATCTTGATGTCGTTCAGGGTGACGACGGAGATTTCGCCCAGCTCGTCGGTGAAGTCGGTGTAGACGATGGCCCGCTTGGACCTCTCGATCAGCTTGACCAGTCCGCGGAGGCGGCGGCGCATCAGCTCCAGCATCGGCAGGGTGACGTCCTGCCACCACTCGTCGCTGGCCACCTCGTCGAGGAGCTGCTGCTGCTCGCGGATCGCCGGGATGCTGGTCTGTTCCAGCAGCGTCGAGGCGATGTCCTGCACCTGCCGACGAAGCCGGTCGTATGCGGGCTCCACGTCGAGCTGGCCAAGCTGCAGGCGCAGCACCATCAGGTCGAACCGCTTGGCCGCCTCGTCGTCGTCCTTGACTGCGGTGGGCAGGCCGGCGAGGTTGCCGCCGATCTCGTCCACGGCCTCGGGGGTGAGCCGGTGCCAGTGCTCGAAGTCGATGTAGTACTCCACCAGGCGCCGCTTCGGACGCACGACGAAGTTGTCGAGGTGGATGTTCTCGACCTGGCGGTGCAGGTTGCGGGCGAGGTCCCCCCGCAGCGCCGCTTCGCTTTGCGTGCCTTCAACCTCTGCCTCCGCGTCGGCGTCGGCGGTTAGGCGCTGGTCGAGGCGGTAGATCAGTTCGAGCTGGGCCTTGAACAGCCGCTCGGTCAGCGACTCGCCCAGCTTGCCCTCGGCCGCCTTCGGGTTGTGGTTGAAGTACTCGAAGTTCTTGCAGAAGTCGAAGATGTAGAAGTTCTGTTTGTCCTGCCCGGGGCCGTAGAGGTCCTTGCAGAGCCGGGTGCCGCGGCCGATCATCTGCCAGAACTTCGACTTCGACCGCACGATCTTGAAGAAGACCAGGTTGACGACCTCGGGTACGTCGATGCCCGTGTCGAGCATGTCCACCGAGATCGCGATGTGCGGGTCCTTCTCCTTCTCGGAGAAGGCGTCGATGAGGCTCTGGGCGTACTCGGTCTTGTGGGTGATGACCCGGGCCAGGTGGCCGCGGGGCATCGGGTACGCGAGGTCGAACCGCTTCTGGATGAAGTCGGCGTGGGCGTTGTTCTTGGCGAAGATGATGGTCTTCCCGATCCGGTCGCCGCCCGCGACGCGGTGGCCAAGGGTCATCAACGTCTCCAGCGCCTTGTCCACCGTGTCGGCGTTGAACAACCACTTGTTCACCGCGTCCGCGTCGACGCCGTCCGGCGGGTCGCCCTCACCCCAGTCGAGGGCGTCCCAGTCGTCCTTCTCCTCCTCGGTGAGGTCGTCGTAGCGGATACCGTCGCGCGGGAACTTCAGCGTTACGGAGACCGCCCGCGGCGGGACGAGGAAGCCCTCGTTGACCGCGTCGTCGAGGTCGTAGTGGTCGGTGGGTACACCATCTTCCAGGTTGAACAGGCTGTAGGTGTTGCGGTCGATCTCGTTACGCGGGGTCGCGGTGAGCCCGACCAGCAGGCTGTCGAACCAGGAGAAGATCGCACGGTACTTCTGGTAGACCGACCGGTGCGCCTCGTCGATGATGACCAGGTCGAAGTAGCCAGGCCCGAAGCGCCGCTCGCCGCTCGCGGTCTCGTTGATCAGGCCCATCATCGTCGGGTACGTCGAGACGTAGACCCGGGCCTCTGCGGTCTTCTCCTCGACAAGGTTGACCGTGGCCGCCTCGGGCAGGTGCGCCTTGAAGGCGTTGGTTGCCTGCTTGACCAGCGCGTTGCGGTCGGCGAGGAACAGCACCCGCTTGACCCAGTTCGCCCGCATCAGCAGGTCGACCAGGGCAATCACCGTGCGGGTCTTGCCAGCGCCGGTCGCCATCACGACGAGCGCCTGGCGCTGCCGCTGCGTCTCGAACGCCTCGCCGATCGCCCGGATCGCCCGGTGCTGGTAGTACCGCTCGACGATCTCCTGCTTGATCGGCACGTCCCCGAGTGGCTTGCGGCTGGCTCGGCGCCGGATCAGGAGTTGGAGCTCATCCTTCGTGTAGAAGCCCTGCACCGGCCGGGGAGGGTAGGCGGTGTCGTCCCAGAGCCAGGTCTCGTAGCCGTTGGTGTAGAAGATGACCGGACGCTGGCCATACCGCTGCTCCAGGCAGTCGGCGTACAGCTTGGCCTGCTGCTGGCCGACCGTGGCGTCCCGGCGGGTGCGCTTGGCCTCGACCAGCGCGAGTGGCTTGCCGTCGTCACCCCACAGCACGTAGTCGACGTACCCGGTGCCCGTGGTGTTGGGCATGCCGGTGACCTCGAACTCACGGTCCTCTGGGCGGGCGAGCCGCCAGCCGGCCTCCCCCAGCATGAGGTCGATGTAGAGGTCGCGGGTCTGCGCCTCGTTGTAGTCGTGGTCGTCGGGGCGAGCCTCGTTGGCGGCCTTCGCGGCGGCGATCTCGGCACGCAGCTTCGCCAACTCGGCATCGAGGGTGGCGGACTTCTCGCGTTCGGCGGCCAGCGCCGCGTCCTGAGCGGCGAGCTTGTCGGCGAGCGCCTTCAGCTCGGCCTGGGTCTGCTGCCGGACCTGCGAGGAGATCGGCCTGGGGATCAGATCCGGGTTGAAGGCAAGCGCGCTGGCGGGGACCCTGGCTTGGTCGCGGGTGTAGTGCCGGACGATCCAGTACGTGACGTGGAACAGCTCGCGGACGACCGGCACGGACTCCTTCGGCGTCACCGCCGTACGCTCATGCACGGCGCGGTTGCCCTGCTTGCGGACGATGTTCATCTTCGCCTGCAGGCTGTTGCCCACCAGGTTGCGCAACGACGGCTCGTGGATCATCGCCGACAGGTCATCCTTGTACGGCTTGGTGAGCGTGCCGTCGGCCTCGAATAGCCAGGCGAGGGCAAGTTCGAGCGTGCGCCGGGCGTAAAAGCACGAGGCCCGCGGGTCGGCGACGGCCAACTGCTCCGCTCGCAGGGCCTCGCCAAACAGTACGGGCCACTCAGCCCGCAGGAACACGAAGTTGCTCATCGAGCGCCAACTCCCCACAGTCGACAGCCGTCGATCTTCTCACGTCAGAGCAACCCTCGGAAGGCCCGATCCTGCAGGGACGCGAACAGCGCATCCAGCTCGGCGTGGTGCGACGAATGACGTCGCCTGAGCGCGTCAACGGCAGCGATCTTGCGGACGAAGTCGTCCTGGAGAGGCAAGGGGGGAGCAAAGAACGAGACGCTTTCCAGCATCGTCTGGTTGACCTTGTAGGTGCCGTTGGTCGTACGGGCGAGGGCTTCGATCTGCCTTCGAACTGCATTCGAACGCCAGACGTGCTCCAGGAAGGCAGGCCGCACCGTGGTTGTTTGAATTCGAGCAGCGATAATCGTGTCCGGGAAGGTCGTGTCAGGCATCGGATCGTAGGGAAAGAATCCTCGACCTACGAGGCTGAGGTTTCCATTACCCCTGCAGATTAGGAAGTCGGAGGGATGCACAGTCTGCACGGCGGGTGGTGGTGCGAGAAAGGTTGCTCGCTTCCGTGCTGTCGGGTCAAAACGCTGCCCGGTGACACTCGACAGGGTAAGAACCAGTCCCTCCACCTGGCCGCGAGTCGCTGGCGACAGCCCATTCCGGAGTGGCATAACCAGAGCGTCACCGAGCGTAACCAGAGGCCAGTTCATCGGGTTCGAAGTGGGTGAGCCGAACAAGTCAAGGAAGATGGACTGGGTGACATCGCCGAGGTGGGCGAGGGCTTCGCGGCGCTTAGCGCGCAGCTCGTCCGCCCGATCCAGAACCTCCGCAATCCTGCGTTGCTCTTCAACGGGAGGCAGGGGAACTGAAATCGATGCGAGGCTCTGCCGAGTAATTTGTGGCTGCGCCGAACCGGTGATGGCCTTCCGGAGGCCAACTTGGCGCAGAGCACGAACTAGGTAGTCGAGGTGCACTCGTGATTCATCCAGGTCGTCGAGGGCCATCGCGTTGCCCGTGACGTAGGAATTTGGCTCGCAAACGTTAATTGTTCCGCATGTGGCCCCGCGGCAAGTGATTAAAACTGTCCGCTTCTCGTGGTTGAAGCTGCTGTAGTAGCCAATCTTGCCGTTCGCGCCATAGACAGGGAACCCCGATTCTGTGAACGCGCTCTGCGAGATTGTAGGCCATTGCTTGGGATTACAGATTTCGTAGAGCGACGTCATTGCCCCGAAATTCTGCGAGATAGTCATCGGAGCATCCCCTTCAGGCTGGACATGCCCTGCTGGATCTCGGACTCGAGGCGTTCCAGGTCCGCGAGGATGTCCAGCGGCGAGCGATGCTCGACTTCCTCGTGGAGGACCTCCTTGTACCGGTTGAGGCTGAGGTCGTAGCCCTGCTCGATGATGTCGACCTTGGGCACGCAGAAGCTCTGCTCGGTCCGCGCTCGCTGCAACTCGTCGCCGTCCCGCCGGAACCACCGCGCCAACGCGTCGGGAAGATTGTTCCTGGTGTGCTCGTTCCCGGCCAACGCCACCTGCGGCCGTGGTCCGAGCTTTTCGGCCGGCAGCAGCGCGGTCCGCTTGTCGTCGAGACTCCAGCCGTCGGCACTGACCTCGTAGAACCAGACGTTGTCTGTGCCGCCGCTGTTGGTCTTGGTGAAGAGGAGAATCGCCGTAGAGACGCCCGAGTAGGGCTTGAACGTGCCGCTGGGCAGCTTGACCACGCCGTCGAGCTTCTGGTCCTCGACCAGCATGCGGCGCAACTCCTTGTGCGCCTTGCTCGATCCGAAGAGCACGCCATCGGGCACGATGACGGCCGCCCGGCCACCGGGCTTGAGTAGCCGGAGGAACAGGGCCAGGAAGAGAAGCTCAGTCTTTTTGGTCTTGACGATCCGCTGGAGGTCCTTGGACGTGCTCTCGTAGTCGAGGCTGCCGGCGAACGGCGGGTTGGCCAGAATCAGCGAATACTTCTCCGACTCGTTGCTGACGTTCTCGGCCAGCGAGTCGCGGTAGCGGATGTCCGGGTTCTCCACGCCGTGCAGCAGCATGTTCATGCTGCCGATGCGCAGCATGATGCTGTCGAAATCGAAGCCGTGGAACATGTTTTCGTGGAAGTGCTTCCGCAGCTTCGGGTCGAGCAGCGCGTTCGGATGCGTTCGGCGGACGTACTCGCCAGCCTCGACGAGGAAGCCGGCCGTGCCGCAGGCCGGATCGCAGATCTGGTCGTCCGGGGTGGGCTTCATCATCTCGACCATCAGCTGGATGATGTGCCGTGACGTGCGGAACTGTCCGTTGTGCCCGGCGGTCGCGATCTTGCCTAGCATGTACTCGTAGAGGTCACCCTTGGTGTCCCGGTCCTCCATCGGGATCTGGTCGAGCATGTCGACCACACGGGCGAGCAGCGCCGAGTTGGGGATGGTGAACCGCGCGTCCTTCATGTGGTGCGAGTACGTCGACCCGTCGCCGCGGAGCGTCCGCAGGAACGGGAAGACCCGCTCGCCGACGATCTCGAACATCTCGGCCGGCGCGGCGCTCTTGAAGTGCGACCAGCGCAGGTCGTCGTACTTGCGTCCCTTGTCGTCGCAGCCCTCCGGGAAGATCCGGCGCTCCATCGGCTTGCCCAGCCGGTTCGCCTTGTTCTCCTCCAGCGTGTGCAGGTCATCGAGCCGCTTGATGAAGAGCAGGTAGGTGATCTGCTCGATCACCTCCAGCGGGTTCGAGATGCCACCCGACCAGAAGGCATCCCAGACGCGGTCGATCTTGCTCTTCAGCTCACCGGTGATCACGTAGCTTCGGTCCCCACCCCGTCATACTGTCAAGTCGACCTAGGCTAGTCCCGCCTCCCGCCCCATCGTGATCGGACGTTGGGGCGAAGACTCCGCGAGCAGGGCACAGCAGCGTGGGGCTATCCGGTGGCCTCATCTCGCGGGCGCCTTGTCGTGCATGTCGGCCACGTCGCGCCGGGTCTTAATCCCGGGCGCGAAGCCCTGGAGCAGCGACCACCCGAGCATCTGACTCCTCGTCGGGCCCGCCACCACAAGTCCGCCACTCCCACAGGCCGCAGCAACGATGCGGCTGGTGACTCTTGGCCGCGATCAGCCCGCTTCGTGCACCCATGGGTGCACTTTGGGTGCACCTGGGTGCACGAAAAAATGCCCCCCGATCGCTATCTATCGATAGCTCGAGGGGCGTTTTCCCTGGTCAAACGCTGTCAGACCCTGTGCGCCCGAAGGGACTCGAACCCCTAACCTTCTGATCCGTAGTCAGATGCTCTATCCGTTGAGCTACGGGCGCTTGTGCTCGGCCAGTCTACACAACCGGCTTTCGCGCGGAGACTCCGGGATTCGAACCCGGGAGGGGCTTTAAGACCCCAACCGCATTAGCAGTGCGGCGCCATAGACCAGACTAGGCGAAGTCTCCCTGGTGACCCTGAGGTCACCGCGCCCGAGGATACAGGCCCGCACCCGCCCGGGGCAAAGCGGATGCCGGGACCGGCCCTCACGACGCGTTTCCGTCGTGTGCCAGATCACGTCCACGGCTACGCTCCATCGATATGCAGGAGCAGCCGCCGAGCGATCCGCCCCGTCGCGAGCCTGCCGCGAAGGCCCGGCGGACCCGCTCCACCCGACCCACGTTCAGCCCGCCACCCACGCCGGAGCCTCCCGCCGGGAGCGCGACGAGCGACACACCGCCACCCCGGCGTCCGCGCCGGGCCGCGCCGACTGTCGTCTTCCAGCCGCCGGCGGCCGACGCCGCAGCGCCGGCACCGCGACCACGCCCGGCCGCCGAGCCTTCGACAAACGATCCGGGTACGCCTGCCGCCGCGCAGCCCGACCCCGTGCCCGCGGAGGCCGAAGCGAGTACGCCTTCCCCCGAGCCGGCCGCGCGATCACGCCGTCCGGCCAAGGAGTCGGTGCCGACCGAGCCGCCGAGCGAGGACGAGACGCCGAAGCGGACCCGCCGTGCGCCCGCCGCGAAGAAGGCCGTCCCGAAGAAGGCCGCTCCCCCGGTCAAGAAGGCCGCTCCCGCCGTCAAGAAGGCAACCCGGACCGTCAAGAGCGCCAAGACCCCCACGACCACGGAGGCCTCGACGGCGGCCACGGACGCCACCGCCGTCACGGCGACCCCTCCGGCACCGGAGACACCCCCGTCAGCGGTCGACGCCGCCGAGCCCGCAGCCGCAGCCGGCGATCAAGCCCTGGCCGTCGATCAACCCGCCGTCGACGAGAGTCGCAAGACCGAACCGCCCGCCCTGGACCCGCCGGTAGAAGCGCAGCCGTACGACAAGCCCGAGACCCTGCCAGTCACCGTCGACGTCCGGCACGCTGCGCGTACCCAGGAAAGGGGCTGGCGGGCGGTGGGGCCGCAGCTGCGCGACCACCCCGGGTTCGCGCCGGAGCTGCTGGCGCTGGCGGCGGTGGACGCGCTCGGGCCGCGCGCCCGGGACTGGGTGGCGCAGGTCCGGCGGGCCTACCCGGAGGCGGACGCCGACGGGGTGGCCCGGCTGGCGACGCGGCGGTTCGTCCGGATGGCCGGTACGGGTGGGGCGCTGGCGGCGGGCGCCGGGATGTTCGCGCCGGTCGCGGAGCTGGCAGCGGTGCTCTGGACGCAGGCGAACCTGGTGCTGCACCTGGCCGCCGCGTACGGGCGGGATCCGGCGCATCCGGATCGGGCGGCCGAGCTGCTGGTGCTGACGTTGGTGCACCCGGACGACGGCACCGCCCGGGCGGCGCTGGCGGCGGCTCGCGCGGCCGACGAGCCGGCGGACGGGCCGTGGGGGCGGGTGGCGGAGGCGGCGTGGCGGCTGGCCACGCCGGTGGCGGCGCAGGCGGGCGGGTGGCTCGGGCTGCGGCTGGCCGCCCGGCGCCTGCCGGGTGCGGCGGCGCTGGCGGCGGCGATCGGCGGTACGGCGACGGCCGAGCGGGTGGCCGCGCGGGCGGTCGCCCGGTACCGGCCCGGCCGTACCTGATCGACGCCGGTTCGGCGAGGTGGTGGGGTCCGTCGGGCCGCGACACCGCCACCTCGCCGAACCGGCGAAGCCATCAGGCCGGCAGCCGGGATCAGAGCCAGTCGAACCAGGACTTGGGCAGCATCGCGTACCCGACGAACGCGAAGATGTCGAGCAGCGTGTGCGCGACGATCAGCGGGGCGACCCGGCGGGTGCGCAGGTAGAACAGCCCGAAGATCACACCCATGACGGCGTTGCCGACGAACGCGCCGAAGCCCTGGTAGAGGTGGTAGGAGCCGCGCAGCAGGGCGCTCGTGGCGAGCACCGCGCCGATCCGCCAGTTGAGCTGCCGCAGCCGGGTGATGAGGTAGCCGACCACGATCACCTCCTCCAGCACGGCGTTCTGCACGGCGGCGAGGATCAGCACCGGCACCGTCCACCAGAGGTCGGGCAGCGCGGCCGGGACCAGGGTGGCGTTGAGGCCGAGCTGCGCCGCCGCCCAGAACAGCGCCAGCCCGGGCAGGCCGATGAGCGCGGTCAGGCCCGCGCCCCGCGCCAGGTCCGAGCCGGGCCGCCGGAAGTCGACGCCGAGCGTCCGCGCCGGGTCGCCGGGGTCGCGCGCCAGCAGGTGTACGGCGAGCAGCACCGGCAGCAGCGCGAAGACGATCCCGAGCAGCTGGTACGTCAGGTCGAGGTAGGGCCGGGCCGACGCTGAGGTGTTCAGCGCGGCGGTCTGCTTGGACAGCCCACCGGTCGCGGTGAGCTTCGCGATCAGCGACACCAACGCGTACACGGCCGACTGGCCGAGGGACAGACCGAGCACGAGCAGCGTCTCGGTGCCCAGCATCCGGCGGGAGACCGGGCGGGCCAGCTCGTCAACCGTCACCGGACCATGAAATCACTTCGGCGTCCCGGCCCGGCGATCGCACAGTCTGTGCGACCGACGTACACGCTCCGTGGAGATTCTATGGCTGCCGATCCGCCCGTACGGAGAAGGAGCGTGCCCCTGTGGAGAACTTCGCGCGGCTGCTGAAGGAGAGCTGGGCCCTGGTCGAGGAGGACCGGGAGCGGCTCAGCGGTCACTTCTACGCCCGGCTGTTCCTCCTCGACCCGGAGCTGCGCAAGCTCTTCCCGGTGCAGATGAACGGGCAGGGCGACCGGATCCTGGAGGCGATCGTCACCGCCACCCAGACCGTGGGCGACCCGGAGAGCTTCGACGAGTACCTGCGGGCGCTGGGCCGGGACCACCGGAAGTACCACGTGACGGCCGAGCACTACGCGACCATGGGTGTCGCGCTGCTCGACGCGCTGCGCAGCACCGCCGGGGACGGCTGGAACCTGGAGTACGACCAGGCGTGGCGGGAGGCGTACGCGAGCATCAGCGCGCGGATGCTGGCCGGCGCGGAGGCGGACGGCAACCCGCCGTACTGGCACGCCGAGGTGCTCACCCACGAGCGGCACGGCCCGGACACGGCGGTGCTGACCGTACGCGCGCTCCAGCACCCGCTGCCCTGGCAGGCGGGGCAGTACGTCAGCGTGGAGGTGCCCCGCTACCACCCGCGGGTGTGGCGGACGTACTCGGTGGCGAACGCGCCGAACGAGGAGAACGTGCTGGAGTTCCACGTGCGGACGCCGCCCGGCGCGGCCGGCTGGGTGTCCGGGGCGCTGGTGCGCCGCACCAAGCCGGGTGACCTGCTGCGGGTGGCCGCGCCGATGGGCTCGATGACGCTTGATCCGGAGTCCACCCGGGACGTCCTCTGCGTGGCCGGCGGGGTCGGGCTGGCGCCGATCAAGGCGCTGGTGGAGGAGCTGACCCGGGTCAACCGCACCCGCTGGGTGCACGTCTTCTACGGCGCGCGCCGCCCGGACGAGCTGTACGGGCTGGCCGGCCTGGAGGACCTGGTCGCGACCCACCCGTGGTTGTCGGTGACGCCGTCGTGCAGCGAGGACCCCGAGTTCGGCGGCGAACTCGGTGACGTGTCCGAGGTGGTCACCCGGTACGGGCCGTGGACCACGCACGACTGTTACGTCTCCGGCTCGGCCGCGATGGTCCGGGCCACCCTGCGGGCGCTCGCCGCCGACGACGTCCCGCCGGACCACATCCGGTACGACACGTTCGGCAACCTCTGAACCTTGCTCCCCCCGAGCCGGGTCGCGTGCCCCCGCCCCCTGGGGCACGCGACCCGGCCCCCCGTTTCAGTAGCGCCAGGGGGTGCCGGTCTCGCGGTACTCCTCCACCGGCACGAGCGGCACGCCGGGCGCCATCCGGTCGACGTAGAGCCGCCCGTCCAGGTGGTCGATCTCGTGCGCGACCAGCCGCGCCATCGCGTACTCGAACGAGGTGATCACCCGGCTGCCGTCCCAGAGCGCGTGTTCCACGTCGATCCGCAGCGGCCGGGGCACCAGGCCGCGGTGGTCGAAGAAGGAGAGGCACCCCTCGTACTGCTCGTCGGTCTCGGCGGCGGTGTCCACGACGCGCGGGTTGAGCAGCACCACCGGTTCGGCCGCGCGGTCGGCGGGCCGGACCAGCGCGGCGGACCAGCCGATGCCGAGCTGGGGCGCGGCGAGGCCGACGCCCTTGCTGAACGGGTGCAGCTCGTCCAGCCGGGCCAGCATCGCGGCGAGCCGGTCGATGACCTGCCGGGCGTGCCGTTCCTCGGCCGGCAGGTCGAACTGGCGGGCCGGCTGCCGCAGCAGGTCGTCGCCGCGCTGCACGATGCCCACGGCACGCATCCGGTCGCTGGCCCGAACCCGGGCGCCGCCGGTGGGCGCGCTGTCCGGCTCGGCGTCCGCCTGCGGGCTGCGGAACCGCCACTGCATCCGGTAGCGGGCGTTGAGCGGCGGGTCGTCGGTCCCCCAGTCGAAGATCACCCGGTCGCCGTCGGAGGCACGCTGGATCGGCGTACGCAGCGGTCCTTCCTCGGCCGACAGCGAGGTCTCCGCGCCCCACACCTTGGGGTCGAGGTCCGCGGGCAGGTCGAGCCGCACCGCCAGGTGCCGGGTGGGCAGGCGTACGGCCCGCTGGAACCAGGGGCCCCACTTGTCCTGGCCGACCCGGTACGCGTACTCGATGGTGACCCGGTCGCCCGGGTAGAGCGGGAAGCGTCCCTCGTCGTTCTCGAAGAGCAGCCAGATCTCCTTGAACGCGTCCCGGTCGTGCTTGGCCCGCCAGTGCATCGGCTCGCGTCCGTTGCCGTCGTCCCGGTACGCGGTCAGTTGCAGCTCGGCGAAGGTGAGCGGGTGTTCCCGGTGGTGCCGGTTGGAGCGGCCCGGGTCGTTCGGGTAGCGGTCGACGGCGACCCGGACCAGGTAGCGGGTGACCGGTTCGGTGCCCGCGTTGTACAGCTCCCGCCGGATCGCGCAGTGGTAGCCGTCGCCGATGTGGGTGAGCGTGGCCACCTCGCGCTCGACCACGAGGCCGGTGCCGGGCGGCAGCCACTGCCCGGGGACCGGCGGGTCGCGGTGCGCTCCGCCGGCGCGGCCGTGCCGCAGCTCGTCGTACTCCCGGAAGCGCTGCCAGATCGCGCCGCTGGCCTCCAGGACGGCCTCGGCGCGGCGGGCGAAGTCCTCGGTGGGCCGGTGCCGGCGCCCTTCGACGTGGCTGACGTAGGACGGGTCGAAGCCCATCAGCGTCGCCAACTGCTTCTTGGACAGCCCTCGGCCGGTCCGGTGCCGGGCAAGTTCCGCCGCGAACGAGTCCGCGGCACGCTCGATCGGTGAGGTCGTCATCAGCTTCCTCGTGGCGGGAAGCCCATTTTCACGTTGGGTGGCCGAACGTGTACGGAAACTGCCTCATATTCGACATACACCTTGACATCTGAACGGAGCGCATCGATCCTTACACCGTGCGTCGCCGTTTCCGGCGGCGTTTTTCGTCTTCCGGGCCGGGTAGTACGCGACCGGCGCCGGAGTGACCGGGACCTCCCCGCGACACCGCGACGTCACTTCCCCTCCCGCCGAGGGAGTGGTTAGGCTAGCCTTAGCTTCGGTCGACGGCACGCGCCGGCCGACAGGGCGACCAGACAGGGGACGGCCAGGTGACTGCGGTGATGCCGGGGCGCGACGCCGCCACCCCGTTCGCCCCGGTGACCGCGACCCTGCGCGCCATGTTCGGCACCGACGACCTGCCCGGGCTCGCGCCCGGCCTGCTGGTCCGCGACGAGCTGGACCGCTGGTCCCCGGCCGCCCGGCTGATCGACGGCACGCTGCTTCCCGAGTTCCTGACCCGCGCCGGCCGCCGCTGGGGCGGCACCCCGCACGCCTGTGCCGCGCTCGCGTGGAAGTCCTACAGCTACTGGACGGCGCTCCCAGCGGTGCTCGGCTGGGCGTCGGCCCGGCGGGTGCCGCTGCTCGACCCGGCCGACGTCCTCGTGCACTTCGAGGACCACCACCAGCTGCTCACGCTGGGGCTGCGCGCGTCCACCCCGGTGGCGGTGCTGCCCGGTGACCCGCTGGCGCTGGCCGGCGCGCCCGGTGTGGTCGTGGTGCCGGACGAGGCCGCCCTGCTCGGCGCGCTGCGCGCGTCCCTGCTCGACGCGCACTTCGCCCCGCTGATCGCCGCCATCCAGGGCGAGGTGCGGATCGGCACCCGTACGCTGCTCGGCTCGGTGGCCTCCGGCATCGCGCACGGCATCCTGCGCGCGGCGGACGCGCTGCCCGGCTCGTCCGTGGCGACCGTCGGCACGCTGCTCGGCGCGCTCGACCTGAACGACCTGGTCGAACTGGTGCCCGGCCCGGCCGGCGAGCCGACAGTGCAGCGGCGCACCTGCTGCCTGGCGTTCACGCTGCCCCGGCCCAAGGTGTGCCAGGGCTGCTGCGTCCGCCAGGGCTGACGGGTCAGTCGGCCAGCGGCCGGACGTCCCACAACCACACCCCGCCGGTACGGGTGGGCGTGATCCCGCTCAGCTCCGTCATCGCCCGGCGCAGCGCGTCGGCCTGCGGCAGCCGGGGGTCGAGGATCACCGCGCCGGCCCGCCAGTAGCGCAGGTCGTCGACGGCGGCCACCCGGTCCTGCGGCGTGATCGGCGGAACCGCGTCGGTGCGCCGTACCGTCTCGAAGAACGTGCTGGTGGGACGCGGCGGCGCGGTGAACAGCGCGATCCGGTCCCCGCCGGGGCGGGTGTCCGGATAGAGGAAGTAGCCGCGGGCCAGCGGCATGTCCAGCCGGGTCTCGGCGGACCAGCGCAGCGGAACCGCGTACGTGGTGTCGGGCAGCGGCAGCGTGACGATGCTGCGTCCGTCGGCGACGTAGGGGCGCCAGGCGCCGGAGGTGACGAACGCCGGGGTCGGTTCGAGGCGCTTGGCCGGCAGCGGGGTGGGCAGGATCGGCAGCAGCGCCATCGCGAGCACGGTGACGGTGGCGAACCGGATCTGCCCGCGTGCGTCCGGATGCCGGGCGGCCAGCCGGCGGACCCGCTCGGCGCCGAGCGCGAGCAGCACGCCGATGATCGGAGTGAGCGCGAGCGACCAGCGGGTGGGCACCACCGAGTGCAGGACCGGCAGGTTCTCCAGCGCGGCCCACGGGCCGGGGATGCCGGTGTCGCGTCCGTCGTAGCGGATCTCCCGGCCGAGCGAGAAGAGCGCGAACACGAGGCCGACCGCGGCCAGGCCGAGCACCACCGCGTTGCGGCGCATCCACCAGACCAGCGCGGCCACCAGGATCACCAGCGGCCAGCCGAAGAACGCGTTCTCCTCGGTGGCGTTCTTGACCAGCGGTTCACTGCCCCGGGCGTCACCGGCCACCGACTCCCGGGACCAGGCGACGTACGCGGCGAGGTCGGTGGAGTAGCCCCGGATCAGCGTGGAGAGCCCGCTGTACGCGCCGGGACCGAAGAACTGGACCCAGAGCGGGTACGCGAGCAGCGCCCCGGCGACCACCGCGGCCACGGCGAGTCCGGCGGCGAACGGGCGGGCCGCCGAGCGCAGCGCGGGACGGCCGAGTACGAGCGCCAGCACCACCACACCGAGGCCGATGGCGGTCATCAGCAGGATCTCCAGGTTGAGGAACGCCTGCCAGACGATCACCAGGGCAAGGAGTACGCCGTTGCGCAGCCACCGGCCGGGCTCGGCCAGGCGCAGCGTCCGCCAGATGATCAGCGGCACCACGAACTGGCTGACGATGTTGGGGTGCGAGTTGGCGTGCGAGATCATCGCCGGCGCGAACGCGCAGAAGGCGGCACCCAGCCAGGCCGGACCGCGAGACCGCACGACAACTCGGGAGAGAAGGAAATACCAGGACACGCCGGTGGCGGCGAGCCCGAGGGTGAGGAAAATCAGGAATGACCAGCGCGGACCCGCCCAGAGCGTGATCGGGGTCAGCGGTAATGAAACAGATAATACGGACGTATTGGCCATGAGATTGACGACATCCGGCACATTCATCCGGTCCGAGGTGAACGGATAGGCGAAATCGGTGACGACGCGCGCACCATGCGCCATCATCCATTCGAATTGCGCCTGATCTGTCCGATTGTCCCGGATCCCGTTGCGGGGGTCCACCCACAACCGGGCGGTGACCCAGAGCGCGAGCAGCACGAAGCTGAGCACGGCGAGCACATCGATCCGCCTGCCGTGCCCCGTTTTCGCCGGGTCCGCCGCTGATTCCGGAGTAGTCATGACATTTCAGAGCGTAGTCAGGGTATGACCGGCAGGTGCAATGTTCCGCAGACTCACGTACTATGTGCCGAGTTCGCCGACCGCCGATCAGGCACCCCTCCGCATCACAATTCGGCCCCCCTCCGTCCCCCGATTTCCCCCTCAGCCATCCAGATGGTTGACTCTGACGGTCCAGGCGCGGGTCAGTCATATCGTGAGGAATCGACGCATGGCAGAAATCACTGGGGACCAGCGCGTCCAGTCCGAGGTGCTCGAAGGCCTCGCGACCGCTGTCAACCACCGGCAGTGGTTCGTCGAGCTGGCGGTGCCCTACCTCGGTGACAACCCGATCGAAATCGGCAGCGGCCTGGGCGACTACGCCTCCGCGTGGGCCGAGCAGGTGCCCCGGATCACCGCCACCGAGGCGGACCCGGACCGGCTGGTCCAGCTCAAGGAGCGGCTGGCCGACCACCCGGGCGTCGAGGTCCGGCAGATGCTGCTCCCGCACCACGAGCGTGGCGACTACAGCGCGGCCGTCTCGTACAACGTGCTGGAGCACATCGACGACCACGTGGGCGCGCTGCGCAGCATGCGCGACCTGGTCCGCCCCGGCGGCGCGGTGGTCATCATCGTGCCGGCGTTCCAGTTCGCCATGAGCCCCGCCGACATCGCCACCGGCCACGTCCGCCGCTACACCAAGAAGACGCTCGCCGCGGCCATGACCGAGGCCGGCCTCACCGTGGAGCGGATCCACTACGCCAACGCGCTCGGCCTGATCGGCTACTTCATGGCCACCAAGGTCTTCCGGCTGATGCCGAAGGAGGGCCCGATGGTGAAGGTGTACGACACGCTCGTGCTCCCCGTCACCAAGGCCGCCGAGCAGCGCGTCCGCCCGCCGTTCGGCCAGTCCGTCTTCGCTGTCGCCCGCGTGTAAGGAAGGGCCCCTTGTTAACAGACGTCTGTTAACAAGGGGCCCTTCCTTACACCTCACTCCTTGATCTGGTACGTCGGGCGGATGACCGCCCGGGCCAGGGTGTGGAACGCCAGGTTGAAGCCGACGAAGGCCGGGCTCGCCCCGGCGGGAATGTCGAGGCGGTCCACGTCCACGGCGTGCACCGCGAACACGTACCGGTGCGGGCGGTCCCCGGCGGGCGGCGCGGCGCCGCCGTAGCCGGTGTCGCCGTAGTCGTTGCGGACGCTGAACGCGCCGCCCAGGTCGCCCTCGTCAACGCCGCTGGGCAGCTCGGTGACGGACGCGGGCACGTTCACCAGCACCCAGTGCCAGAAGCCGCTGCCGGTCGGGGCGTCCGGGTCGAAGCACGTGACCACGAAGCTCTTGGTCTCGGCCGGGAAGCCCGACCAGGACAGCTGCGGGGAGACGTTCTCGCCGCCGGTGCTGCCGTGCGCGTACCGCGCGTCCATCGGCTCGCCGTTGTGCACGTCCTCGCTCGTCAGGTCGAACGACGGCACCGTCGGCAACAGCTCGTACGGGTCCGGGGCGATCGGTCGTTCCAGGGTCATCGAAACGGTCCTTCCGGGTACGCGAATGTCCTGCGCCCCTTCATACCCCGTTGTCCGGGCCGCCGTGCTGTCGGCGCACCATCTCGTTGATCCAGACCGGCGCGTACGGCGACGTGCAGCCCGGCGGCGTGGGGTAGTCCTTGAGCACCCCGAGCCGCTCGCCGATGCCGATCGCGCGTTCCCGGTACGCCGGATGTTCGATCCCGATCTGCGCGAGGCAGTGGTTCATCGCCCACTGGAGGCGCTCCGGCGCGCCGGCCATCTCCGCCTCGATCACGTCGAGCAGACCGGCCAGGTCCAGCCCGTCCGGGTTCCGCGCCACCCGCTCGGTGGTCAGCGCCCAGCCGGCGCTCGCCACCACCGGATCGGGATCGGCCGACCAGGCCAGGCGCAGCGGCTCCGCGTGCGGGCTCTTCTTCACCACGTAGTTGACGAGCCAGTCGTGCACCTTCGGCGTACGCGCCTCGCGCAGCATCGCGTCCAGCTCGTCCCGCCCGTACGCCTTCGGTCGGCAGATCAGCAGCGCAAGCAGCCGCGCGGCGCTGTCGCCGGTCGCCCACAGCTCCCGCGCGAGGTCCTGCTGCGTCTTCAGCCGCTTCGCGACCGCCCGCAGCTTGCCCAGGTTGACCCCATGGTCGTCGCCGTGCCGCTCGTTGACCGCGCGGATCTTCGGATCGTCGAGCGCGGCCAGCTCGGCCGTCACCTCGGCCACCGTCGTCGTCTCCGCCACCAGGCCCTCCCGCCGTATCCGTGCCCCGCAGCCTACGGCCGCGCCCGGCGCTCCCGCTGTTCCGCCGCCCCGCCGGTCAGCGTCGTCCCGTCTCATCGCGTTCCCCCGATTCCGGCAACTCCCGCGGTGTCAGGCACATCCGGTGCGGCCGAGACTCGCCGTGGGGGTCGCCGAAGAAGAGAGCAGTCATAAGCCGCAGAGGCGATGGTTACTTCCGGGGCGACACGCCCATGTGTCCGCACGCGCGGCAGACCGAGGCGAGGCGGGGTGGGAGTTGGCGGAGGGTGTGGGATTCGAACCCACGAAGACATCGCTGCCTTACCGGTTTTCAAGACCAGCGCCATCGGCCACTAGGCGAACCCTCCCGGCACGCCCCCGAGGGGTGCGCGACCGGGACCCAGTCTGCCACGAACCCCGTACCGGGCAAGCCGCCGTCCCACCTCCGTTGCGAGAATGTGTGCGTGTGGGAGAGTCCGGCAGTGGTGCTGATCAGCGGAATCATGGCCGCAGGCAAGTCCACAGTGGCCGAAGGGCTGGCCCGGCGGCTGCCCCGCTCGGTGCATCTGCGCGGCGACGTGTTCCGCCGCGTGATCGTCAACGGGCGCGCCGACATGACCGCCGAGCCGAGCGACGAGGCGCTGCGGCAGCTCCGGCTGCGCTACGACCTGGCCGCCTCGACCGCCGACCGGTACGCAGCGGCGGGCTTCACCGTCGTACTCCAGGATGTGGTCCTCGGCGCGGACCTGCCGGCCATGGTCGGCCGGATCCGGCACCGGCCGCTCGCCGTGGTGGTGCTCGCGCCCCGCGCCGAGGTGGTCGCGGCCCGCGAGCGGGACCGGCCCAAGACGGGGTACGGGGACTGGCCGGTGGCGGACCTGGACGCCGGGTTCCGGGCCGACACGCCCCGGATCGGGCTCTGGCTGGACACGTCCGACCAGACGCCGGACGAGACGGTGGCCGAGATCCTCGCCCGCGCGTGGACCGACGGGCAGATCGGGTAAGACTGAGTCATGCGCGCGATCACGATCACGGAACCCGGCGGACCCGAGGCGCTCGTCTGGACCCACGTGCCGGACCCGGAGCCCGGCCCCGGCGAGGTGGTCGTGGAGGTGCGGGCCAGCGCGGTGAACCGGGCCGACCTGTTGCAGCGGCAGGGGCACTACCCGCCGCCGCCGGGCGCGTCCGCGTACCCCGGTCTGGAATGTTCGGGGACGGTGCGTGCGCTCGGTCCCGGCGTGACCGGCTGGTCGGTGGGTCAGGAGGTCTGCGCGCTGCTCGCCGGCGGCGGCTACGCCGAGCAGGTCGCGGTGCCGGCCGGGCAGTTGCTGCCGGTGCCGGCCGGGGTGGAGCTGGTCGACGCGGCGGCGCTGCCGGAGGTGGCCTGCACGGTCTGGTCGAACGTGGTGGACCTGGCCCGGCTGGCCGAGGGTGACACGCTGCTGGTGCACGGCGGCGGCAGCGGGATCGGCACGTTCGCGATCCAGCTCGGCGTGGCGCTCGGCGCGACAGTGGTGGTGACCGCCCGCTCGGCGAAGCACGACCGGCTGCGGGAGCTGGGCGCCGCGCACACGATCGACTACCGGGAGCAGGACTTCGTGGACGAGGTACGCCGGGTGACCGACGGCCGGGGCGCGGACGTGATCCTGGACATCATGGGCGCGTCCTACCTGCCCCGGAACGTGGCGGCGCTGGCGACCGGCGGGCGGCTCGTGGTGATCGGCATGCAGGGCGGCCGCAAGGGCGAACTCGACCTGGGGATGCTGCTGGCGAAGCGGGCGGCGGTGCACGCGACAGCGCTGCGGTCCCGTCCGGACGAGCAGAAGGCGGCGATCGTCCGGGGCGTACGCGATCAGGTGTGGCCGCTGGTGGAGGCGGGCCGGGTCCGGCCGGTGGTGCACGCCCGGGTGGACATGGCCGACGCCGCCGCCGCGCACCGCCTGGTCGAGACCAACGACCACCTGGGCAAGGTGCTGCTGGTCCGGTGACGGTCAGCCCTGGCCGGGGCGCGGGAGCATGAGGCGCGGGCCGGGGCCCTCGTCGGCGAGCGAGTCGCCGGGGTTGTAGAGCGTGCAGCGCTGCAACGACAGGCAGCCGCAGCCGATGCAGCCGTCCAGGTCGTCGCGGAGCTTGCCGAGCAGCCGGATCCGCTCGTCCAGCCGGTCCCGCCAGGCGCGGGACAGCGCGGCCCAGTCGTCGGGCGTGGGGGTACGCCCCGACGGCAGCGAGTCGAGCGCCGCGCGGATCTCCTCCAGCGAGACACCTACCTGCTGGGAGATCCGGATGAACGCGACCCGGCGCAGCTCGGTGCGGGCGTAGCGGCGCTGGTTCCCGCCGGTGCGGGCGGCGTGGATCAGGCCGAGCCGCTCGTAGTAGCGCAGCGCCGAGGGGGCGACGCCACTGCGGTCGGCGAGCTGTCCGATGGTCAGTGTTGCTTCGTGCATCACACGGCCTTGAGTTGAAGTTCGCTTCAAGTCCGAGGCTATCGGTATGACGACGACCACCGCCACCGAGCTGGGCGCGCTGCTGGACCGGGTGCGCGCCGGCCGCGAGTTCGGCGCCAACGTGTACTCGACGCTGGACGTGCTCCAGGTGCTCTACGACCGGGTGCTCCGGATCACCCCGGCCACCGTGGACGACCCGGACCGGGACCGCTTCCTGCTCTCCAAGGGGCACGCGGTCGCCGGCTACTACGCGCTGCTCGCCGCCCGCGGCTTCGTACCGCCCGATTGGCTGGACGACCAGGGCGGCCCGGCCAGCCGCCTCGGCGACCACCCGGACCGCACGCTCGTGCCGGGCGTCGAGATCGGTTCCGGTTCGCTCGGCCACGGCCTCGGGCTGGGCGTGGGCACCGCGCTCGGGCTGCGGGCCCAGGGCCGCACCGACCCCCGGGTGTACGTGCTGCTCGGCGACGCCGAACTGGACGAGGGCTCCAACCACGAGGCGATCGCGTACGCGGGCGCGACCGGGCTGGGCAACCTGACCGCGATCGTGCTGGACAACCGCTCGGCCACGTACGGCTGGCCGGGTGGCGCGGCGAGCCGGTTCACGGTGAACGGGTGGAGCGCCGCCACCGTCGACGGGCGCGACCACGACGCCCTGCACGCCGCCCTCACCGGGCACGACGATCACCGGCCGCACGTCGTCGTCGCGGTCGTCACGGACGGAGAGTGAGCATGAGCAGCACCATGCGGGACGCGTTCGTCACCAGCACCGAGGAGGTGCTCGCCGATCCGCGTACGACAGTCGTGCTCGCCGACATCTCCGCCGCCGCGTTCGAGCCGGCCGCCGCCCGGTACCCGGACCGGGTGATCAACGTCGGAATCCGGGAGCAGTTGATGGTCGGGGTCGCGGGTGGGCTGGCGCTGACCGGGCAGCGGCCGATCGTGCACAGCTACGCCCCGTTCCTGGTCGAGCGGGCGTACGAGCAGATCAAGCTGGACCTCGACCACCAGGGCGTCGGCGCGGTGCTCGTCGGCATCGGCGGCTCGTACGACCGGGCGGAGGCGGGACGCACCCACCTCGGTCCGGCCGACGTGGCGCTGATCGACACGCTCCACGGCTGGACCGTGCACGTGCCGGGGCACCCGGACGAGGTCCGGCCGCTGCTGCGCGACGTCGTGTGCGGGCAGGACTCGGCGTACCTGCGGTTGTCGATCCGGGCCAACGCGCGGGCGTACCCGGAGGCGGGTGACCTGCGGGTGGTGCGCGACGCCGGGCCGGGCGCGGCGCTGCTGGTGGCGGTCGGGCCGGTGCTGGACGCGGCGCTGGCCGCGACCGCCGACCGGGCGGTGACCGTGGCCTACACCCACCGGCCGCGCCCGTTCGACACGGCCGGGCTGCGGGCGCTGGCCGGAACCGAGGTGATGGTGGTCGAGCCGTACCTGGCGGGCACCTCGGCGCGGGTGGTGTCGGAGGCGCTGGCCGACCGGCCGCACCGGCTGCTGTCGCTGGGGGTGGGCCGCGAGGACCTGCGCCGCTACGGCAGCGCCGAGGACCACGAACGCTGGCACGGCCTGGACGCCGCCGGGCTGCGCCGCTCGGTGGACACGTTCCTCGGCTGAGCGCCCCGGACACGACGCAACCCCGCGACCTCGGCTCGTGCCGGGATCGCGGGGTTGCGGCGGTGCGGGCTCAGTGCGCGGCGGCGGGAGTGGCCGGGCGGCGGCGGGCGCGCTCGCGGGCCAGGATCCAGATCGCCTCGACGCCGTCCTTCCAGGTGATCTTCTTGCCCTCCTCGCGGCCCCGCGCGCGGTAGCTGATCGGCACCTCGTAGGGGCGAATGCGCTGGCGGAGCAGCTTGCCGGTGACCTCCGCCTCCATGCCGAAGCCCCGGGAGCGGACCTGCAGCGAGCGGTACAGCTCCAGCGGCATCAGCTTGAAGCAGGTCTCCAGGTCGCCGATGTAGGAGTTGTAGAGCACGTTCGCGGCGAGCGTGACGCCCTTGTTGCCCATCACGTACCAGAAGCTGTACGAGCTGTGGCTGCCGAAGGTCCGATTGCCGTAGACGACTGTCGCCCGACCGTCGAGCACCGGCTCCAGCAGACGCGGGATGTCCTGCGGGTCGTACTCGAGGTCGGCGTCGAGGATGACCATGTACTCGCCCTCGGCGCTGTCGACGGCGGTCTTGATGGCCGCGCCCTTGCCAGCGTTGCGCTGGTGGGTGATCACCCGGAGGCGCGCGTCGTCGACCCGGCCCAGAATCTCGCCGGTGCCGTCCCGGCTGCCGTCGTCCACGACGACAAGCTCGATCTCGCACGGGTAGTCGACCGCCAATGCCTGCTTGAGGGCATCCGCGATACGTTCTTCCTCGTTGTAGACCGGCATGAGGATCGAGAGCTTCACGGATTCTCCACGGAGGCGATGTCGGGTCGGGGCATAGCGTAGCCTGGCACATTGCTTCCGTCACGACAGCCCAGGCACCTATTCCTGGCGAATCGGAACCACCACGAGCCGGGCCACGTTCCCGCCGCCGTCCTTCGCTCCGGCCACCGCGACAGTCGTGCCGATCTTGATGTCGTTCGATCGGATCGCGGTCCGGCGCTCGACCACCCGCAGTTTGTCGCCGAACGTCCAGGTCGCTGTGAAACCGTCGGTGGATTTCACGGTCATCGACCGTTCGTCGATCGCGGTCACCTCGCCGCGCTGGACCGCCACCGTCCTGGTGCCGCCGTCCCTGGTCCGCACCACCGCCTCGCCGTGCAGCGTGTTGCGCCGCAGCAGCACCCGGGCCCGGTGGCGCTTGTTCCCCTCCGCCCGCTCGCCCTTGCCGTCCGGCCCGGCCTGCGGCGTACCGGTGGACGCCGGTGCGGCTACCGGTTCGACGTCCAGGTCACCGGCGTCGAGGCCGAGCGCGGCGAGCGCCTGGCCCTCCACGCCCAGGGCGGCGCTCACCTCGACCGCCCGGTCGGGTTCCGCGCCGGGCCGGCTCGCGCCGCACCCGGCGAGTCCGAGCGCGGCGGCGGCGAGCAGCGCGGTGGCGCCGGTGACGATTCGCTGACGTGCCATCTGTGGTCCTTTCCTCGCGGTGACGACCCCGAGCGTTCCGCACCGACACGAGGGAACGGTCAAGCCGATGTTCGAGCCCGGTAAGGATCCGGGGGCACCACGACGGTGAAGGCGGCCCCGCCCTCCGGGGCGTGCCCGGCGGTGATGTCGCCGCCGAGCCGGCGGACCAGCCCGGCGGCCAGCGCCAGGCCCAGACCGCTGCCCACCTTGCGCACCCCCCGGTACCGCTGGTGCAGCGCGCCCCGCTCGAACGCCACGTCCAGGTCGTCGTCGGTGAGGCCGGGTCCGCCGTCCCGGACCTCCAGCGTCCCACCGCCCGCCGGACCGGCGGCCCGGACCGCGAGCACCACCGGCGCCCCCGGCGGTACGACCCGCAGCGCGTTCTCCAGCAGCCCGTCCACCACCTGCCGGATCCGGCCCGGATCGGTGTACGCCGGCACCGGCGCGTCCGGCGTCTCCAGCCGGAACGGCACCCCGAGCGCCGCGCACCGGCCGGACCAGGCGCGCTCCGCGTCGGCGGCGAGCCGGGTCAGGTCGACCGGCACCGGTTCCAGCGGGAAGTCGACCGCCTCCAACCGGGCCAGCGCCAGCAGGTCGCGGACCAGCCGGTCCAGGTGTTCGGCCTCGGCGAGCACGGTCCGGCCGGTCTCCGGCACCCCGTCGGCCTCGATCACCCCGTCGGCCAGCGCCTCGGCGTAGCCACGGATCGCGGTCAGCGGGGTCCGCAACTCGTGCGAGACGGAGAGCAGGAACTCGCGCTGCCGACCCTCGCTCGTGGCCAGCGCGGCGGCGAGGCCGTTGAGCGCGTACGCCAGGTCGGCCACCTCGTCGGGCGGCTCGACCGGCACCCGGACCGTCCGGTCCCCGGCCCGGAGCCGCGCGGCGGCGGTGGCGGCGGTACGGATCGGCCGGGCCAGCCGGCGGGCGAGCAGCAGTCCGGCGGCCGCCCCGGCGGCGAGTCCGGCGAGCAGCGGCAGCCAGAGTCCGCGCAGCACCTGCCGCCAGGGCGCGGCGCTGCGGGCGCGGGTCAGCACCACACCGTCCCCGCCGGGCAGCGCCCGCGCCTCGACCAGCCGGCGTTCCCCGTCGACGAGCCGCCGGCCGGAGACGTTGTCGCCGCCGGCCACCCGTGTCACGAGCGGTCGGGGCAGGCCCGGCCGGTCGGCCTGCCCGTCCCGGATCAGGTACACCTCGATCCGCTGCTGACCCAGTTGGCGGATGAGCCGGTCCCCGGCGCCGTCGCGCTGGCGTACCGCCCGCACCCGGAGCACGTCGGCGGCGAGCCGGGCCTGGGCGGCCAGCGCCTCCTGGTCCCGGCGCTCCGCGCCGCGTACCGCCAGGGGCACCGCCACCAGCGCGGTGACGAGCACCGACACGAGCGCCACCGCGCAGGTGGCCACTACCGCGCGGGCGGTGAGCGTCCGCCCGGGGCAGCGCGGCATCGGTCCGGGCGGCGGCTCAGGCATCGGCGGCGTACCCGACGCCCCGGTGGGTGCGGATCACGCTGTCCGGGCCGAGTTTGGCCCGGACCTGCGCCACGTGCACGTCGACGGTCCGGGTGCCGGCGTGCGCCGCGTACCCCCACACGCCGGCCAGCAGTTCCTCCCTGGTGAACACCCGGCCCGGACGGGCCATCAGGTGCGCGAGCAGGTCGAACTCGGTGGAGGTGAGCTGCACCGGCGTACCGGCGGCGGTCACCGTGCGGCGGGCCGGGTCGAGCGTGACGGCGCCGAGCGTGCGGGGCTGCTCGGCGGACACGCCGGACGTGCGGCGCAGCACCGCCCGCAGCCGGGCGAGCAGCTCGCGCGGGCTGAACGGCTTGGTGACGTAGTCGTCGGCGCCCAGTTCCAGCCCGACGACGCGGTCCACCTCGTCGTCCCGGGCGGTGAGGAAGATGACCGGCGTCCAGTCGCCGGCCGCGCGCAGCCGACGGCAGATCTCGGTGCCGGCCAGGCCGGGCAGCGCGATGTCGAGCACGCAGGCCACCGGGCGCAGCCGCCGCGCGGCGGCCAGCCCGGCCTCGCCGTCACGTTCCAGGTGTACGCCGAACCCGTCCCGGGTCAGGTAGAGCCGGACCAGGTCGGCGATGGCGGGCTCGTCCTCCACCACGAGGACGAGCCCGGGCGGGGCGGCGGTGGTCACCGGCCCATGATGACCGACGGTCGACCGCCCGGCCGGTCAGGAAATGTTCGGATCCGGTAAGGAGAGTGTCAGCGGGCCGGCGCCGGCCGGAGCACTGTGGGCCGGGCGCTCGCCGGCGGCTCGCCGATCGTGGCGACGACCCGCTCGGCCGGAGCCCGCAGCCGGGTACGGAAGGCGTGGTTGAGCAGCGTGTCGAGCTGCCACGCCTGCTTCGGGTGGTGGGTACGGATGACGAAACGCTCCCGCGCCCCGTCGATGGCGGTCGCTGCCAGCTCCACGCTGTGCGCGCGGGGGTCGGGGCTCCACGTCACGTTGCTCAGCTCGCGCAGCTCCGTGTTGAGGTGCAGGCGCAGCCGGTGCAGCACGCGGGTCTGCCGGGTGACCACCAGGCGGCGGTGGGTGAGCAGCATCAGGTAGTCGCCGCCGACCGGGTCGTCCGGGCGGCTGCACCGGGTGACCAGGATGGTGGCGTCGCCGGAGCCGACGCACCGGCGGAACACCGGCATGTGCCGGGTGACGGTCTGGGTCGCCAGGCCGGTCTCGGCGGCGGCCGGAAGGAACGTTCGCGAGAACACGTCCATGCCCGGTCCAACGACGCGATGACCAGGGGTGATATGGGTCACGCCCGATTTCTGGAACTTCCACACGTGCAAGTCGCACCTGAGGTGCGACACCGGCGGCCGGTCGGCTCAGAGCAGCTCGACGATGGTGGCGTTGGCCATCCCGCCGCCCTCGCACATGGTCTGCAGGCCGTAGCGGATGCCGTTGTCCCGCATGTGCTGGAGCATCGTGGTCATGATCCGCGCGCCGGACCCGCCGAGCGGGTGACCGAGCGCGATCGCCCCGCCCCGGGGGTTGAGCCGCTCCGGGTCCGCCTCCGTCTCGGCCAGCCAGGCCAGCGGCACCGGGGCGAACGCCTCGTTCACCTCGTACACGCCGATCTCCTCGATGCCCAGCCCCGCGCGGCGCAGCGCCTTCGCGGTGGCCGGGATGGGCGCGGTGAGCATGGTGACCGGGTCGTCGGCGGCGACCACTGCGGTGTGCACCCGGGCCAGCGGGCGCAGGCCGTGCCGGCTGGCCCACTCGGCGGTGGTGACCGCGAGCGCGGCGGCGCCGTCGGAGATCTGCGACGCGGAACCGGCGGTGACCACGCCGTCGGCGCGGAACGGGGTGGCCAGCTCGCCCAGCTTGGCCAGCGAGGTGTCGCGGCGGATGCCCTCGTCGGCGGAGAACTTGCCGCCGTCGGCGAGCGCCACCGGCGCCAGCTCGGCCTCGAACGCGCCGGCGTCCTGCGCGGCTGCCGCCTTCTCGTGGCTGGCCAGCGCGAACTCGTCCAGCTGGGTACGCGAGAAGCGCCACCGCTGGGCGATCAGCTCGGCCCCGACGCCCTGGTTGAACGGCAGCGGCGAGTCCGCCGCGACGCCCTCGACACCCCGGTAGCGCTCCAGGATCGCCGCGCTGAACGGCATCCCACCGGCGACGCTGGACCCCATCGGCACCCGGGTCATCGACTCGACGCCACCGGCCACCACCAGGTCGGCCTGGCCGGAGAGAACAGTGGCGGCGGCGAAGTGCAGCGCCTGCTGGCTCGACCCGCACTGACGGTCGAGCGTGGTGCCCGGGACGGACTCCGGCCAGCCGGCGGCCAGCACCGCGTTGCGGGCCACGTTCCAGGACTGCTCGCCGACCTGCGACACACAGCCCCAGATCACGTCGTCGACCAGGCCGGGGTCGATGCCGGTGCGCTCGGCGAGCGCACGCAGCACGTGCGCCGAGAGGTCGACCGGGTGCACTCCGGCGAGGCTGCCCTTGCGCCGCCCGACCGGGGTCCGTACCGCGCCGACGATGACCGCGTCACTCATGTCTACTCCCGGGTAACCTCGCTTGCCCCGATAGTACGTGCTGACCGGACCGGCCGTCCTCCCCCGGCGTGCGGACGGCACGGCTGGCATGCTGGTCGGATGGATCCACAGTCGCCACCGGTCCGGCAGTGGCGGGTGCCCCGGGAGGCGCCGGTGCTCAAGGCGCTCGGCGCGCTCGCGCTGCTGGCCCTGGGGCTGCTCTTCGCCGGCGGTGACCCGGTCCGCCCGGGGCTGGCCGGGCTGGCCGCGGCCGGCCTTCTCGTCTGGGCGCTGCGCGACCTGGTCGCGCCGGTCCGCCTCGCCGTCGACAGGGACGGGCTGACGGTGCTGCGGGGGTTCGCCGGACGACGCCGGCTGCCGTGGGACGCGGTCGAGGCGATCCGCCTGGAGCGGCGCGCCCGGCGCGGAATCACCGCCGAGACGCTGGAGATCGACGCCGGGGAGTCGCTGCACCTGTTCGGTCGCCGTGACCTGGACGCGCCGCTGGACGAGGTGGCGGCGGCGCTGGACGAGGCCCGCCCCGCCGCGGGCTGAGGCTCAGCCGAGCAGGGCGGCGGTACGGAGCAGGGTCAGGCCGATCATCGCGACCAGCACGATCGCGCAGCCCGCCACCTGGAATGCGGTCCGGCGTGACCGGGGGGCGTACGCCAGGATCAGCGACACCACCGCGCCGGCCGCCAGACCGCCGAGGTGCCCAGCCACCGAGATGCTCGGCACGGTGAACGTGAAGATCAGGTTGATCACCAGGATCGGGACGATCGCCGAGGTGTCCCGGCCGAGCCGCCGCATGATCACGAAGATCGCGGCGAACAGGCCGAAGACGGCGGTCGAGGCACCGGCCGTGAAGCGGTTCGGCTCGGTGAAGACGTACGCCGCGACGTTGCCGCCCAGCCCGGCGAGCAGGTAGAGCGCCAGGAAGCGCAGCGGCCCGAGCACCGCCTCCAGCGTCCGGCCGAGCACCCAGAGCGCCCACATGTTCAGCAGCAGGTGCAGCACGCCGTAGTGCAGGAACATGGCGGTGACCAGCCGGTACCACTCGCCGTCGGCCACCCCGCCGATGTGCCCGTCGGGGAAGCGCGCCAGCCCGAGCACCGAACCCCATTCGGTGAGCGGTGTCCCGCTGCCCATCAGGCCGCCCAGGCCACCGCCGGCCACCGCGTTGCCGCTGCGGGCCGAGGCGATGGAGACCAGCATCATCAGCACGTTCAGCGCGATCAGCGCCTTCGTGACGTTGCCCTGGCGGCCGGCGGCACCGCCACCGAAGGCGGTACGCGCCGGCCGCACGCTGCGGCGTCCCTCGGCGACACACTCCGGGCACTGGTGGCCGACGGAGGCGTCCCGCATGCACTCGGTGCAGATCGGCCGGTCGCATCGAGAGCAGCGGATGTACGTCTCCCGGCCGGGGTGCCGGTAGCAGACCGGAGTGGTCGGCACCGGGTCCCCGGTGGTGTCGCCGGGCTGGCCGGAGCGCTCAGTCATGCGAGCAAAGGTACCCGCGTGTCGCTCAGGCCTGCTTGTGCTCGATCTCGACCCGCTCGATCACCACGTCCTGCAGCGGCCGGTCGCTCGGGCCGGTCGGGGTGTTGGCGATCGAGTCGACGACCTTGGCGGACTGCTCGTCGGCGACCTGGCCGAAGATGGTGTGCCGGTTGTTCAGGTGTGGCGTGGGCGACACCGTGATGAAGAACTGCGAGCCGTTGGTGCCCGGCCCGGCGTTCGCCATGGCCAGCAGGTACGGCCGGTCGAAGCGCAGCTCGGGGTGGAACTCGTCGCCGAACTTGTAGCCCGGGCCACCGCGTCCGGTGCCGGTCGGGTCGCCCATCTGAATCATGAAACCGCTGATCACGCGGTGCGAGACGGTGCCGTCGTAGTACGGCCCGCTGCCCGGCTGACCGGTACGCGGGTCGATGTACTCCCGGGTGCCCTCGGCCAGCTCCACGAAGTTGCGGACGGTCTTCGGCGCGTGGTTCGGGAAGAGCTCCAGCCGGATCGGGCCGGCGTTGGTGTGCAAGGTGGCGTAGACAGCCTCGGCCACGGGTACTCCTCACTCGTTGGTCAGTTCCTTGCGGATCCTCCCATGTGCCCGATCTGGCCATGCGGAGGCATCCGAAGGTGGAGGATGACGAAGGAACAACTCCCAGGAGGTGGGACCGTGTTTGGAATCGGGCGGCGAAAGACCCAGGGCCAGCTCGCCAAGGTGGAGCTGAACCAGGGCATCGGTCACCTGAGGCAAGCCGCCACGCACGCGGCGAAGGGTGCCGGCGCCACTGTCGGCCCGCGGGTCCAGGCAGCCCGGGGCGCCGTCGCGCCGACCGCGGTCATGGTCCGGGACCGGGCGTCCAGCGGGTTCGCGTCGACCGCCGCGGCGCTCGCGCCGGTGCTGCTGGCCGTGCGCAACGCCCGGGTCGAGGCCGCCGGCAAGGCGTCGGGCGGCCGCAAGGCGATGGCCGCGAAGCAGTCCGCGATGACGAAGAAGGCGAAGAACATGAAGGCCGGAAAGAAGAAGCAGCGCAGGTCGCGGGGCATGACCGCGGGCCTGCTGGTGGCCGGCACCGTCGCCGGCCTGGCCGGGGCGATGGCCATGCGCCGCCGCCGCGAGCAGCAGGAGTGGGCCGAGTACGACCCGACCGGCACGCTCGGCACGACGGGCACGCTCGGCGCGACCGGCCGGGACAAGCTGGAGCCGATGCGGGAGGACGTGGACACGATCGTGGTGGAGACCCCGGACGCGAGCGCGAAGGTGACGCAGGCCGGCCCGACCGGCGCCGGCTCCTCGGCCGTGGCCAAGGGCAGCAGCGCGTCGACCGCCACCTCCGGCAGCCAGCCGGTGATCCACCCGAACGACCAGGTCCCCGCCGTCGCCGAGGGCGCCCGGGACGTCTCCGGCCGTCCGGCCGACGACATCACCAAGGCCGTGCAGGCCGGCAAGAACGCCGCGAAGGCCGGCGGTCGCCGCTGACCTCGTACCGTCGGATCAGCGCCGGCACGCGGGGCGACCCGCGTGGCCGGCGCTTCCGCGTGTACGGGGCGGCTACAGCCAGCCGTTGCGGCGGAACAGGCGGTACAGCGTGAAGGACGCCGCGAGCATCAGCGCCCACACGCCCGGATAGCCGTACGTCCATTTCAGCTCGGGCATGTTGTCGAAGTTCATGCCGTAGATGCCGGCGATCGCCGTCCACACCGCACCGATCGCGGCCCAGGCGGCGATCTTGCGCATGTCGTTGTTCTGGTCGACGGTGACCTGGGCCAGCCGGGCCTGGAGGATCGAGTTCAGCAGGTCGTCGTAGGAGTTCACCTGCTCGACCGTGCGGCTGAGGTGGTCCTGCACGTCCCGGAAGTAGCGCCGGACCTCCTGCGGCACCGCGCGGTTGACCTGCGAGGTGAGCGTCATCAGCGGGCGCTGCAGCGGCGCCACCGCCCGCTTGAACTCGACCAGCTCCCGCTTCATCTGGTAGATCCGCTGGATCCGGCCGCTGCTCTGCCGGTCGAAGACGTCCGCCTCCAGCACGTCGAGGTCGTCCTCCAGCCGGTCGGCCACCTCCAGGTAGAGGTCGACCACGCGGTCGGTGATCGCGTACGCGACCGCCCACGGGCCGTGCCGCAGCAGGTCCCGCTTCGCCTCCAGGTCGGCGCGGACCGGCGCCAGCCGGCAGGCGTCGCCGTGACGCACGCTGATCACGAAGTGCGGCCCGATGAAGAGCATCACCTGGCCGGTCTCCACCACTTCGGAGTTCTCGGTCAGCTCCGCGTGCTCGCAGTAGCGGGCGGTCCGCAGCACCAGGAAGACGATCTCGCCGAAGTGCTCCAGCTTCGGGCGCTGCTGGGCCTTCACCGCGTCCTCCACCGCCAGCTCGTGCAGGCCGAAGGTGGCGGCGATCTCGGTCATCTCGGTCAGGTCGGGCTCGTGCAGGCCGAGCCAGACGAAGCCGTCCCGCTCCTGCCGGGCGGCGGCCAGGGCCTCGGCGTACTGGGGGCGGCCGGGGCGGCGCTCGCCGTCGACGTACAGCCCGCAGTCGACGATCCCGCTGCGCTCCGGGCCGGCCGGCTGGGCGGCACGGGGGGAGCCGTCGGCGTTGAGGATGCGGGACATCGCGCGTACCGGGGCCGCCCAGGCGCGGGGGCGCAGTGCCCGGCTGCCGCCGTCGGCGCCGGCGGTTCGGTCGCGTGCCACCCGGTCCGTCATCTCTCGCCCCCTCTCCCTAGAGCTGCGGCTTGCAGGTTACGCCGACCGGCGGCAGGCGCAGCGCGGGAGCGGGACGGGCGGTGCGACGGGCGTCACGCCCCGGCGCCGGGCGGGCCGGGCCGCGTCAGGGGGGTGAGGGGCGACACGGCCCACCCGGCACCCCTTGGGGGCGGGAGTGATGCTGGGCGTGCCGTCGGCCCTGGCCGGAGCGGCCCGGCCACCGGAAAGGTGAACGACACTCGCAGCATTGTGGGCTGCTGGCCGGTCCAGCGGGAGTGCCGAACCGGCCAGCGGGGCCTTTTTGTCAGAAACCCGACAGAAATCAGCCGCGTACGGCGGCCATCGCCTCCGCGAGACGCCGGACGCCCTCGTCGATCCGGTCCGCGGTCACCGCCGAGTACGCCAGCCGCAGCGCGTGCCGGCCGCCGTCGACCATGAAGTCGCTGCCCTTCACCACCGCCACGCCACGCTCGGCGGCGGCCGGCGCGAGTCGGTCGACCTCGACGTCCTCCGGCAGCTCGACCCAGAGGAAGTAGCCGCCGTCCGGCTCCACGAACCGGGCCTCCGGGATGTGCCGGCGCAGCGACTCGGCCAGTACCGCCGACCGCTCGCCGAGCGCCGTACGGACCGTCCGGATCGACTCCTCGATCGCGCCGGAGACGCAGAACTGGTGCACGATCGCCTGGGCCACCATGCCCGGCGAGATGTAGAGGTTGGTGGCGCGCTTCGCGATCGTCGCGATCAGCTCGGCCGGGCCGACCAGGTAGCCGACCCGCACCCCCGGGCAGACCGTCTTGGTGAAGCTGGACGCGTGCACCACCACGCCACGGGTGTCCATCGACAGCATCGACGGCAGCGGCTCGCCCCGGAACCGGATGTCCGCGTACGGGTCGTCCTCGAAGATCGTGAACCCGTACTCGGCGGCCAGGTCGAGCAGCTCACGGCGCTTCTCCAGGGAGAGGGTCACGCCGGCCGGGTTCTGGTAGTTGGGAATCACGTGCGCCAGTCGCGGCCGTACCCCGGACTCCAGCAGCTTGCGCAGCTCGGCGGTGTCCAGGCCGTCCGGCTGGATCGTCACGCCGTGCACCTCGCCGCCCATCTGCTGGAGGTTGAGCAGCGTGCGGTCGTACGTCGGGCGCTCGACCACCACCGCGTCGCCCCGGCGGACCAGGTGGTCGAAGAGGAACGCGTCGGCCTGCAGCGAGCCGTTGGTGATCAGCACCTGATCGGCCTCGACGCCGTGCTTCTCGGCGATCCACTTCCGCAGGGGCGGGTAGCCGACGGAGGTGCCGTACGCGGTGACCCCGGCGGGGTCGGCGTCGAAGGCGCGGACAGCGGCGGCCTTGAGCCCTTCGACATCGACGATGTCCAGCGAAGGCGCGCCACGGGCGAACGAGATCAGCTGCTCGGCGGTCATGCGCAGAGCCTAGGGCCTGGCCCGGCGGGTCCGACCGCCATACACGCGAAGTTCAACATGCGGGCGGCCGGGCGGGGCACCGGGTGCGTCCGGGGGATCCGAGGGCACCTCGCGACTGTCTACGATCCGACGGACGCTGGCGCCGGTCCGACCGGACGCCGAAGGATGACGGGTCGCGGCAGACCCGGGAGAACAAGGGATGAGGCTCGTGACCGAGGACGAGGCGGGACGGCTCGACGACCAGCGGTTCGCGCAGTGGCTGGCGACCGAGGCCGGCAAGGCGCTCACCGCGCTGCGGGACCGGCAGGGCTTCGCCGACCCGAAGGCGCTCAAGGACGCCGGCGACCGCGCGTCGCACGAGCTGATGACGGCGGCGCTGGCCCGCCTGCGGCCGGCCGACGCGGTGCTCTCCGAAGAGGAGGCCGACGCCCGCCGCGCATGGGCGGACGGCGAGCGCGCGCCCCGGCACGAGGCGGACCGGGTCTGGATCATCGACCCGCTGGACGGCACCCGTGAGTTCTCCGAGGAGGGTCGGGACGACTGGGCGGTGCACGTGGCGCTCTGGCAGCGCTCGGCCGCGCCCGACGGCGCCCTGGTCGCCGGTGCCGTCGGCATGCCGGCGCGGACCACGGTGGACGGTACGCCGCTCGTGCTCGGCATCACCTGCCCGCCGCCGAAGCCGACCGACGGGCCGATCCGGATCGCGGTGAGCCGCAGCCGCCCGCCCGCGTTCGTGGGCGAGCTGGTCGAGATGCTCGGCGCGACCGCCGTACCGATGGGCTCGGCCGGTGTGAAGGTCTGCGCGGTGGTGACCGGCGAGGTCGACGCGTACGTCCACGCGGGCGGCCAGTACGAGTGGGACAGTGCCGCCCCGGTCGCGGTGGCGCTCGGCGCGGGCATGCACGCGTCCCGGATCGACGGTTCGCCGCTGCGCTACAACCGCGCCGACCCGCGCCTGCCCGATCTGCTGGTCTGCCGGCCGGAGCTGGCCGACCAGTTGCTCGACGCGATCGCGCGGACCGGGGTCGAGATGCCCGCTTCGACCGTCACCGACACCCCCGGTCAGGCGTTCGGCTGAGTGTCACGGTACATACGGCCAGGTGAATGAGGGTTATCGTCGG
The DNA here is from genome assembly GCF_017872985.1 of Micromonospora sp. HB375. Lineage (NCBI taxonomy): Bacteria > Bacillati > Actinomycetota > Actinomycetes > Micromonosporales > Micromonosporaceae > Micromonospora > Micromonospora sp. HB375. The sequence continues at coordinate 6,811,105 of NZ_JAGGJO010000001.1, forward strand.
GCAGGTATGCGTGGCGATCTGAGCCCGGACACGGGCCGCCGACAGCCAGGGAGGGTCATGCCGGCCGATCGAGAGCCGCACAACGCCTTCGGGCAGCCGACCGGCCTGTGGCCGGGTCAGGACATTCCACGCCAGGCAGGCGGCCCGTCGCTGCCCTGGCCGGAGGCCGAGGTCACCTCGTCTCCGCCGCCACCGGCCCGGACCGGCGGCGGCGACCTGCCGTGGCCGGAACGGCCGGACGCCGGCCACCGGGACGCCGCCTGGCCGCAGGACGAGCCGACGGTCCACGGTGACCCCGGCTGGGCGCCGCACGACGACGCCGACTGGGCCGGGCCGGGTCCGGCAGGCGACGCGGTACGGGGTGCGGGCGCGGCGGCGACCGCCACCCTGACCGGGCCGCCTCCGGTGGACGCCCCGCACGATCCGGCCACCGGCGGGCCGGGCCGCCCGCCCGCTCCGCCGCTCGCACCGGGGACGACTCCGCCGCCCGGCGGCGCCCGGCGACGCTGGCGCGTGGCGGTCGCGGCGGCGCTGGCGCTGGCAGTGGCCGGCGGCGGGGTGGCGGTGGCCGCGCTGCGGCCCGACTCCGCGAACCCGCAAGCAGGCGAGGCGCCCGGATCGGTCGGCCCGGCGACCTCGATGGGCCCGGGCGCGCCGGCTACGCCGGGTGCGTCCCCGAGCGCCGACCAGGGCCTAGGTGGCAAACCCTCGGCCCGCCCGTCGGCCTCCGAGAACGCGGGCCCGGCCTTCGGCGGTACGCGGCTGACGCTGCCCGGCGCCTCCATCGGCGTGCAGAACGGGGAGACCTTCGGTCAGGCGCTGGCCCGCTCCGACCGGACGTTCGGCAAGCTGCGGATGGCCCGGATCTTCTTCCCCGGCCTGCCGCCGGCCTGGTCCGGCAGCCGGGCCGACGTGGTGGACCGGACCGTTGTGGTGTCCTTCAAGGCGGCGCCGCAGGAGATCAACACCGGCAAGTTCGACTCCCGCCTGACCTCCTGGTTCGCCTCGATCCCGCGCGAGCACAACGTCTACTGGTCGTACTTCCACGAGCCGGAGGACGACGTCGAGCGCGGCGCCTTCACCACCGAGGCGTACCGGACCGCGTGGAAGCGGGTGGCCGGGCTGGCCGCCCGGGCGAACAACCCCAAGCTGATCAACACGCTGATCCTGATGTGCTGGACGCTCGACCCGAAGTCCGGGCGCAGCTTCGACGCGTTCTACCCCGGCTCCGACGTGATCGAGACACTCGGCTGGGACTGCTACAACTGGGGCAAGAAGTGGAAGCGGTACGCCCCGCCGCAGGAGATCTACGGCCCGATGATCAACAAGTCGAAGGCGCTGGGCAAGCCGTGGGGCGTCGCGGAGACCGGCAGCGACCTGGTGCCGGGTGACCCGGGCACCGGCCGGGCGGCCTGGATCCGGTCGATGACGAACTTCCTCAACGGCCAGCGGCCGGAATTCGTCGCGTACTACAACCAGACCGTCAGCCAGGGCGACTTCCGGCTGCTCGACCAGCCGAGCATCCAGGCGTGGAAGTCCTTCTGCACGGCCTGACCTGACGACCGGACGAGAACGGGCGGGCGACCTCGGTCGCCCGCCCGTTCCGCGTACGCGTCAGATGCCCCGGCCGCGCTTGTGCAGCGTGCGCAGCACCCGGTCGGCCTGCACCGCCCGGCTCGCCACCGCCAGCGCCAGGTAGGCACGCGGCTCCTTCGGGTTGCGGGCCAGCGTGCGCCGCGCCCAGCGGACCGCGTCCCGCCGGTTACCCATGGCGGCCTGCGCGAACGCGATCTGACCGGCCACCCGAGCCTCGCCGTGCGGCACGGTGGCGAACTCCGGGTAGCGGCGCAGCAGCCACTGCAACGCGGTCGAGATGGTCTCCCAGCGCTGTGCGAAGTAGGACCGCTTGTGCCAGCGGACCAGCACGTACGGGCTTTCCACGTTCACCAGCGGCGCGTACCGGGCGGCGCGGAGCAGGAACTCGTAGTCCTCCGCGTAGCTGCCCGGGATCTGCTCGTCGACCAGGCCGATCGCGTCGAGCAGCGCGGCCCGGCGGATCAGGAACGTGGACGGGTGCAGCTCGGTGAGCCGGTCGCGCAGCAGCGCCTCCAGCGAGATCCGGGCGCGGTCCAGCGATCGGTCCACCGTACGGTCGTCGTAGCTGACCCGGATGCCGCAGCTCACCAGCGCGCCGTCCGGGTGCGCGTCGAGCGCCCCGAACTGGGCGGCGAGCTTGCCGGGCAGCCACTCGTCGTCGTCGTCGCAGAACGCCACCCAGTCGCCGGTGGCCGCCTCGATGCCGGTGTTGCGCGCCCCGGCCAGCCCGGCGGTACGGGTGTTGGTGATCACCCGGATCCGCCGGTCACCCCGGTCGGTCTCCAGCGACCGGTCCGGCTCGGACTGGTCGTAGACCACGATCGCCTCGATCAGGCCCGGGTGCGCCTGGCTGAGGATCGCGTCGAGCGCCGCGCGCAGCAGCTCCGGACGGTCCCGCGTCGGTACGACCACCGAGATGCTCGGCCCACTCATGCTCTCTCCACGGACTCGTCGGATCCCCGCTGGCCCAGATAGCCGTAACGGACCCGCAGGGGAAGCGTGGCCAGGCTGACCACGGCACGGCTGCGTCGCGGCAGGCGGTCGCGCCATGCCTCGTCGCGGCGCACTGTCAACGGCCCGCCGCTGAACCGCAACGGGTTGCCGGCGACGCTGTGCGCGCGGAACGGCGCGGCCGGCTCGCTCGCCGCGTCGGCCGCGTCCGCCGAGAGGATCCGCAGCGCGGCCGGGTCGTCCGGCAGGCCGGCGAAGTCCCGCACCCGGCTTACGGTGCCGGCCGGGTCGGCGGTGAAGTCCTCGTACCGCAGCCGCAGCACCTTGGCCCGGGAGGCGAGCAGGTGGAACGCCGCGTTCTGCGCGGTCCACAGCTTGCTCACCTCGAACGGCGAGAAGGTCGGCATGAAGTCCTCGCCGTCGACCACCTCGGGGCGGCGCACCTGCTTGCCCCACGAGTACGCCACCGCCCGGCTGTCCCGGACCAGGTGCAGGACCCGCAGGTCGAGCCCTTCGGCCCAGCGCAGCGCGAACGCGAGCGAGGCGTGCTTGCTGGAGTCCACCACGACCCTGGCGCCGGTCACCGCGAGCGCGGCCCGGTAGATCCGGGTGTACAGGTCGGCGTAGCGGCGCACGTCGGCGAGCTGCTCCGGCGGGAGCGCCTCCTTGGCGAGCCGGGGGATGTGCCGGGTCCGGTCGACCCGGTCCTTGAGCGCCAGCACGTCGTCCCGGTCGACCGCGTCCCAGCCGCCGAACGCCTGGTCGCCGACCTGCCGCCAGAACGGGCAGCCGGTGAACCGCTCGCCGCAGCCGCACCGCTCGTCGGCCCCGAGCGCCCGCTCCCACAGGTGCACGACCTCACCGACGGCGCACACGTCGGCGCTCTGCGCGAGCAGCAGCTCCAGCAGCGTGGAGCCGCTGCGGCCGAGGCCGCCGACGAAGAGGACCCGCGGCGCAGCCGGGTCCGGGCCGCTCATCCGCGCCGCCCGGCGGTCCGCTGGCGTACCCGGCCGGCGACCAGGCCGTCGATCACCGCGCCGACCCGGGCGACCGCCTCGGCGCGCGGGTCCGGACGGCCCGGGTCGGCGGCCAGGACGAACCGGCTCGGGTCGGCCAGGCCCTCGTCCAGCGCGGCGACCAGCTCGACCTCGGACTCGCACAGCCGCACCATGCCGGCCGCGCCCAGGCGGCGGGAGAACAGCTGCTGGTGGTTGTCGACGTGCTCGTCGTGGGCCGGGTCGCGGGGCACCACGATCGGCAGGTGGCCGGTGCGCCGGGCCTCGGTGATGGTGGCCGGGCCGCCGTGGCTCACCACGAGCGTGGACTCCGCCATCGCCTGCTGGAGTTCCTCGTGGCCGAGGAACGGGGTGGCCTCGGGCAGGGCCGGGGTGCGGCTGTGGCCGTACTGGAGGACCAGCCGGACCTCGGGCCGGGCGGCGTGCCAGCGTTCCAGCCAGCCGACCAGCCGGTCGAAGCGGTGCACGTCGGTGCCGACCACGACCAGCACGAACGGCCTGGACCGCCGGTCCCGCTGCTGGGGAATGTGCGCCATCAGAGGAGGTTCCCCACGACGGTCGCCTCCGGGTACATCCGGCGCTGCTCCTCCCACTGCACGAGCATCGCGGAGAGGAAGGGACGGCAGAGCCGGGCGGTGAGCGTCGCGCTGTCGATCCGGTCGTACACCTCGATGTAGACCGTGGGGATCTTGCGCATGCGGGCCGCCACCACGAACGGCAGGGCGACCCCGGCGCCGGTGGTGACGACCGCGTCGACCTGGCGCCGGCGGATGACCTTCAGCGCGAGGAACGCGTTGCGTACCAGGTTCTTGACGTTGCGTGTGGTGGGGTGGTGCGCCCAGACCACGTCCTCGCCGGCGAGCAGCGAGCGCGCGTCCGGGGTGTCGAAGGTTACCCATGCGCGGCGCCGATCCCGGTACCACGGTTCCAGGGCCAGGAGCTGGGCCAGGTGCCCGCCACTGGAACCCACCAGCAGGACCTGTCCCGAGTCCTCGGTTGACCCGCTCACCACAAACGTCCTCCCGTACGCGGATGACGCGTCCGGATTTTGTGAATGCCCCTCGGACGCGCGTCCTGACAACCTACTGGCGCGCCGGTGGGCAACTGAAGGGGCCATTGGACGGATCCTGGCTCGCCGGTCGGCTCACCTCGCGATTCCCGTCAACGGGATGCGCGTCGACCGGCCATCGGGCAGGTCAGCCCGGCCGCGCCCGGACCACGGGCCGGGACACCCCAACGAAGTGAGATGTGTCAGGATTCCGTCACCGCTCCGCGCGAGAGCCGGCGACGACGCCGGCTTACCGGGGGCAAGTCGGGCCCGGCACCGGGAAACCCGCCGAATGGTCAGCGCCGATCGGCCATTTCTACGCGGGCTGCCCACACCCGGGCAGGCTTACCGGAACGTGAGCAGACTTTCCCTCGTCGTTCGGATCGGGGACACTCAAGGCCACGGTCAGGTCCAGCTGTGCCGTGGACTGCCCGGCTCGGTCGAAAGGGAGCGACAGACTCTGATGCCCTCACCCCATTTGGCCGAGAGCGACGCCGACGGTCTTGCCCTGATGGCCTACCTGGGCTGGCTGCGCCGCCGTTGGTGGATCCTGCTGCTCGCCGCGGTCCTCGGCCTGGGCGGAGGGGTGGCGCTGAGCCAGATCCAGGAGGCGCGCTACACCTCGACCACCTCGCTGCTGGTGCGCCCGCTCGGCTCGGGCGCGGAGAACAACCCCAACGCCAAGGTCAACCTCGACACCGAGGCCCAGGTGGTCCGCTCGCTCGTGGTGGCCGAGCGGGCCAAGGCGCTGATGAAGGTCGACACCGGGGCCGACCAGCTCGTCAAGTCGGTGACCGTCAAGGTCCCGCCGAACAGCCAGATCCTCCAGGTGGCGTACGAGGCGAACAGCCCCGAGGGCGCCCAGTCGGGCTCGCACGCGTTCGCCCAGGCCTACCTCGACCTGCGCAAGGCCACCGCGCAGAAGTCGCTGGAGAACGAGACGAACACGCTCAAGCAGCAGATCGCCGATCTGCAGAAGCAGTTGAGCGCGATCGCCGGGCGGATCTCGGCGGCACCGTCCAACTCGCCCGAGCGGGAGCGGGCCGAATCCGACCGCCAGCTCGTCACCAACCAGATCAGCAACCTGTACAACCGGCTCAACCCGCTGAGCGCGGCCGGCTCCGATCCCGGCGAGATCATCTCCGACGCCCGGCTGCCGGAGCGGCCCAGCTCGCCGAACCGCACGCTCAACCTCGCCAGCGGCATGGGCGCGGGTCTGCTGCTCGGCATCGTGCTGGCGCTGGTGCTGGACCGGCTGGACACCCGGATCCGCCGCGGACGCGACATCTCCGACCGGGTCGGCCTGCCGCTGCTTGTGGAACTGCCGTCGCGCGCGCCGTCGCTCGCAGTCCTGCCGGCCACCCACCGGGCCTCCCGCGAGCTGGGCCGGCTGCGCAACGTGCTGCTCTCCGCGGTGCCCGAAGCGGCGCAGGGCGGGCGCGGGCGCCAACTGCTGCTCTGTGACGCCTCGGCCGGCGCCGCCGCCGGGTTCGTCGCCGCCAACCTCGCCGCCTCGTACGCCCGTACCGGCCAGCAGGTCGCGCTGATCACCACCAAGCCCGACTCGGCGGTGGGCGCGATCACCGGCGTGGCCGAGGGGCGGCACAGCCTCGCCTCGGTGCTGCGCCGCGACGTGCCCCCGCTCAAGGCGCTCGCGCCGGTGCCGGGGCTCGGCCAGCTCCGGGTGCTGGTGCCCGGCGACCTGGACGCCGAGGTCGAACTGCCGGTCGCCGGTCTGCTGGAGATCCTGCACGAGCTGTCCGCGCGCTTCGACCACGTGATCATCGAGACCCCGCAGCCCACGTTCGCCGTGGAGGCCCAGGCCCTGGGCCGGTACGTCGACGCGGTGATCATGGTGGCCGAGGCGGGCAAGACCCGCAGCGGTGAGATCACCGCCGCGCTCCAGCAGTTCGAGCAGGTGAACGCGCCGGTGATCGGCGCCGTGCTGGCTCCGCGCCTGCCCGAACCGCCCGCCGGCGCCACCCGCCCGGCGACGTCCGGCGGGTCGAACGCGTCGAGCGCCCCGGCTGCCCCGGCCAACCGGCCCAAGCCCCGGCCCAGCCCCGGCCCGTCCGCCGAGTCGACCATGGTGCTGCCGCGCATGCAGTCGTCCCGGCCCGCCCCGGCGAAGCCGGCCGCTCCGGCGCCGCAGATGCCCGGCAAGGCCACCCCGCCCGCCGCCCCGGGCAAGCCGGTGCCGCTCAACGGCACCGGCGGCACGTACCGCTCCCGGGGTGACGGCGACGGCCGCAGCTACGCCCTCGACTCCGGCGAGGACCTGGGGTGAACCGTCGGCAGATGCTCCGCGCCGCCATCGCCCCCGCCGTCGTCCTCGGCGTCGGGACCGGGTGCAGCGAGCCCGAGCCCAAGCCGGGCAAGGTCCAGGTGGTGGACCCGGGCGACGTCACCGCCTCGCCGTCCGCGGCCAGCGCTTCGCCGACCCTGCCCAAGGGCCCGCTGACCGGCGCTCCGGTCAGCACTCCGGCCGCGGCGACCCGCCAGGCGGTCGCGGTGCCGCTGCGGGTGAGCCCCGCGACCACACCGGCCGGCCTGGACGCCGCCGACCTGGTCTACGCCGAGTTCGCCGAGTCGGACACGCTGCACCTGACCGCGGTGTTCCACTCCAAGGACGCCGCCAAGATCGGCCCGGTCACCGAGATCCGGCCGGTCGACATCCGGTCGCTCACTGTGCTGCGCCCGTTCGTCGGCTACAACGGCGGCCCCACCGGCTTCCTCACCCAGTTCGAGAACTCCGACCTCGACGGCGTCACGCCCGACGACGACAGCAAGGTCTTCTCCGGCGGCTACACGTCGACCGCCGCGCTGCTCAAGGCCGCCCCGAAGGGGGGCCAGCCGCCCCCTGCGCCGATCGACCACACCACCGACGGCGAGGCGCTCGCCACCCGCGACCTGGCACCCGCCACCGAACTCACCGTCACCGTCTCCGGCGGTCCGCCGATGGTCTGGCGGTACGACCAGGCGAAGTCCGTCTGGGCCGGCAGGATCGGCAAGGTCACCGTGACCGCCGCATCCGTCATCGTGCTGACGATGGAGTACCGCACGCTCGACGTACGCAACCCGTCCCCGCGCTCGCTGCCCTCGGCGAACGTCTTCGGTGAGGGCGCGGTGCTCGCCGTGTCCGGGCCGAACAGCGCCAAGGGCCGGTGGCGCAAGCCCGGCCTGCCTCTGGTCTGCACGCTCGCCGACACCGGCGGCGACCTCCTGCGCCCCCAGCCCGGCAACGCGTGGGTCATCTACGCGCCGACCACCGCCAAGGTCTCCGTGAAATGAGCACCGCCACCCCGCCCCGTACCGCGCGCGGGTCGGTTCCGCTCGCCGCGGTGTCGCCCGGCGGGAACCGCCTCCGCCCGGTGCGGGTACGGCCGGAGGGCTGGTCGTGGCGGCTGCCGACGGCATGGCCGCTGATCGCGGTCTTCCTGCTGTACCCGCTGTGGTGGGTGCTCGGCGTGTCGAGCTTCGTGTTCGTCATCTTCGCGGTGCCGATGGTGGCGCAGATGCGCAAACGCGGCCCGGTCCGGGTGCCGCCCGGCTTCGGGATCTGGATGGTCCTGCTGCTCTGGGTGTTCCTGTCCGTGCTCACCCTCGACCTCACCGCGCCGAACACGCTGCCGCCCGGCGGCAGCGGCAAGTACATCGGCTGGGGCATCCGGCTCGCCAACTACGTCGCGATGACAGTGACCATGCTCTACGTCTACAACCTGCGCGAACGGGAGCTGTCCCAGCGCCGGATGGTGCGACTGTTCGGGTTCATGGGCGTGGTCGTGGTGCTCGGCGGCTGGATCGGCTCGCTCTTCCCGAACCTCAGGTTCGTCGCGCCGCTGCGGTTCGTGCTGCCGCAGTCGATCGCCGGCCACCCGTACGTCACCTCGCTCATGGAGATCAAGTTCGCCCAGGTGCAGCAGGTGATCGAGGGGGAGGCCAGCTCGCCCCGCCCGTCCGCGCCGTTCACCTACACGAACTCGTGGGGCCAGAACACCGCGATCCTGCTGGTCTGGCTGATCGTCGGCTGGGTGGTGCTGGGCAAGCCGCTGCGCCGCACCGCCGGCGTGGCCATCGCGCTGGCGGCGATCTTCCCGATCGTCTACTCCCTCAACCGCGGCCTCTGGATCGGCCTCGGCATCGCCGCCGCGTACGTGGCGCTGCGGCTCGCGCTGCGCGGCCGGATGGTGGTGCTCGGCGGGCTCGCCCTGGCGGTCGGACTGATCGGCGTGCTGATCGTCGCGACCCCGCTCGGCCGCACCTTCGACGAACGCCTGCAGAACGGGCACAGCGACGACATCCGCACCACCCTGTCGCAGGGCGCGGTCCGGGCGGCCAACCAGTCGCCGATCCTCGGCTACGGCGGCAACCGGGCGCTGATCGGCAGCAACCGGTCGATCGCCATCGGAAAGTCCGAGGACTGCAAGCAGTGCGGCAACCGGGAGCTGGGCAGCAACGGCCAGGTCTGGGCGCTGCTCGTCGGGCAGGGCTGGGTCGGCGCGATCTGCTACAACGCGTTCTTCATCTACTGCATCTGGCGCTACCGGCGCGACCACAGCGCCATCGGGATCGCCGGCACGCTCGTGCTCATCCTCATGCTCTTCTTCCAGTTCACCTACGGTGCGATGGAAGCAACCCTCGCCTACGCCCTGATCACTGTCGCCCTGCTGGCCCGCAACGACCGGATCCGCCGGTCGCTCGCGCCCGCGCCACCGCAGGGCACGATCGCCGGGCTACGGGCCCGGCTGGAAGCGACCGGTGACCGCTGATGGTGTTCCGCGTACCCCCGGACGGCGACGGCCGTGCCGCGTACCTCGGTGAACTGGCCGGGCTGATCTGGCCCGCGCCGGCCGAGCCCAGCCTGCGCCGCGGCGGCGCAGGCTGGGTGGTGGTGCCCTCGGCGGCCCGCCCCCGGCTGCTCGTGCCCACCGGCTCCGGCCGGGCGGCGGCGAGCGCGGTCCGGCACTCCACCGAGGCCGTCGGCCGCAAGGCCAAGCTGGTCCGGCAGGGCCTCGCCACCGCGTTCCGGCTCGGTCTCGGGCCGCTCGTCTTCCGCGACCGGCTGGTCGTCGACGGCGGCGGGCTGGACGCGCACCTGGCCGAGGTGCTGGGTGAGCCGGCGCTGGTCAGCCTGCACATCGGGCCGGCCCGCGCGAACCGCAAGCCGGTGCTGCAACTGCTCGCCCCGGACGGCCGGGCCCTCGGATACGCGAAACTCGGCGTCGACCCGCTGACCCGCGCGCTCGTGCACGCGGAGGCGGACGCGCTGCGCCGCCTCGCCGAGGTGCCGCTCGGCCCGGTGGTCCTGGCCGGGGTACGCCACCACGGCGACTGGCACGGGCACGCGCTACTCGTGCAGGAGGCGCTGCCGGTGCGGCTGCCCCGGGCCGCCCCGGCCGCGGCGCAGGCGGCCGAACGCGCGGCCATGGTGGCGGTCGCCGGCTGTCTCGGCGTACGCCGGGAGTCATGGGCGGCCAGCGGGCACGCGGCCCGGCTCACCGCCGCGGTGGACGCGCTCGGGCCCCGGCCGGAGGCCGGGCGGCTGCGCGCGGTGCTGAAGTCCGTCGCGGACGCCGACCCGGTGGTCGCCTTCGGCGCGTGGCACGGGGACTGGAACGGCGGCAACAGCGCGGTGCTCGCCGACGGCCGGGTGCTGGTCTGGGACTGGGAGCGGTTCGAGGCGGACGTGCCGGCCGGGTACGACGCGCTGCACCTGGCGGTGCAGGGCGCGATGAGCCACGACGGGGTGGAACCGGTCGAGGCCGCGCGTGCGCTGATCGCCGGCGCCGGGGCAACCCTGGCACCGTTCGACCAGACCGGTGGGGGCGCCGATCTGGTCGCCGTGCTCTACCTGGTGGAGCTGGCTGCGCGCTACCTGCGCGACCGGCAGGCGGAGGCGGGTGCGCGACTGGGGCACGTCGACACCTGGCTGCTGCCCGCCGTGGAGGAACACCTGGCCCGCCGGGCCCGGTGAGAGTGAGGAGTGGGGACGTGACGGTGGCCAGGGAGCAGGCGCTCCGCGCGGTGAAGTCGGTGAGCCGGACGGTCGGTCGGTTGACCGCCGGCTCACGGATGGTGCCGGGATTCCTGATCGTGGGGGCGCAGCGCTGCGGCACCACCTCGCTCTTCAAGACGCTCTCGCAGCACCCCGGCGTGCTGCCGCCCGCGTACCACAAGGGCGTGCACTACTTCGACATGGACTACCACCGGGGGATGAACTGGTACCTCGGGCACTTCCCCACCACGGCCAAGGCCGAGGCGGTCAAGGCCCAGATCGGGGTACGCGGGATCACCGGCGAGTCCAGCCCGTACTACATGTTCCACCCGCTGGCCGGGCAGCGCATCGCCAAGGACCTGCCCTCGGTGAAGCTGCTGGTGCTGCTGCGTGACCCGGTGGAGCGGGCGTACTCGGCGCACTCGCACGAGCTGGCGCGGGGCTACGAGACCGAGTCTGACTTCGAGCGGGCGCTGGCGCTGGAGGAGCAGCGGACCGCGGGCGAGCGGGAGCGGATGATCCGCTCGGCCGCGTACGCGAGCGAGCACCTGCAGCACAACGCGTACCTGGCCCGGGGCCGCTACATCGAGCAGCTGGAGCGGCTGGAGGCGCTCGTCGGGCGGGAGCGGATGCACGTCATCGACAGCGACGACTTCTTCGCCGACCCGCGCCCGTCCTTCGACGCGGTCTGCGACTTCCTCGGGCTGCCCCGCTGGGCGGACATCGCGTTCGGCAAGCACAACTCGCGGTCCCGTTCGCCCATGTCGGCGGAGCTGCGGGCCCGGCTGGAGGACCACTTCGCCCCGTACGACGAGCGGCTGGCGGCGTGGTGGGGACGCGTGCCGTCGTGGCGGCGGTGACCCGGCCGGACGCCGGCGGCACCCCGACGCTCACCGCACCGCCGCCCGGGCCGGGCGCGGGGCTCGGCGGCGCGGCCCGGCAGGGCTTCGCGAACCTGGTCGGTGTCGGCCTGGCCGCGGTGGCCGGGTTCGGGCTCAACATCGTCATCGCCCGGGGCTGGTCCGTCCGCGAGGCCGGCATGTTCTTCGCGGCCACCAGCGCGTTCATGATCGCCGCGTCGGCGGCCCGGCTCGGCACCGACGTCGGCACCGTCTACTTCGTCAGCCGCCAGCGCACGCTGGACCGCCGCGACCAGATCCGGGGCACGATCCTGGTCGGGTTGCTGCCGGTGCTCGCGGTCGGCGCGCTGCTCGGCCTCGCCGGCTGGCTGGCCGCGCCGGCGCTGGCCCGGGCCACCATGCCGGAGGCCGGGCCGGATGCGGTGACCGCGCTGCGCATCCTGCTGGCGTTCGTGCCGCTGGCCGCGCTCAACGACTACGCGCTCGCCGCCTGCCGGGGCTTCGGCCAGATGCGCCCGCTGCTGACAGTGGAGCGACTCGGCCGCACGCTGGTGCAGTTCCTGGCCGTGGCGGTGGCCGCCTGGCTCGGGCTGTCCGCCACCGTGGCGCTGCCGTTGGCCTGGGTGGTGCCGTACCTGCTCGCCGCGGTGGTCGCGCTGTTCTGGCTGAGCCGGCTCGTCGGCCGGGCCGGGCGGCAGGTGACCCGGCCGGTGCCGGCGCGTGAGCTGGCCGGGCCGTTCTGGCGCTTCACCGGGCCACGTGCGGTCAGCAGCCTGGCCGCGATCGTGGTGCAGCGGCTGGACATCGTGCTGCTCAGCGCGCTGCGCGGGCCGGCCGAGGCGGCCATCTACACGGCGGCGACCCGGTTCCTGGCGCTGGGCCAGCTCTCCAGCGTCGCGCTGTCCAGCTCGGTGCAGCACCGGCTGGCCGCCGCGTTCGCCCGCAACGACCGGGCCGAGGCGGGCCAGCTCTACCAGGTCGCCACCGGCTGGCTGGTGATCCTCTCCTGGCCCGCGTACCTGATCTTCGCGGCCTTCGCGACGCCGATGCTGGCGCTGTTCGGCGCCGGTTACGCCGACGGCCGCCGGGTCGTGGTGCTGCTGGCGCTGACCATGCTGCTGGCCACCGGATGCGGCATGGTCGACATGGTGCTCAACATGGCCGGGCGCACCGCGTGGACGTTCTACAACGCGATGACCGGCACCGTGCTCAACGTGGTCGGCAACCTGCTGCTCATCCCGCGGTTCGGCATCCTCGGCGCGGCCCTGGCCTGGACGATCTCGATCCTGGTCACCAACCTGGTGCCGCTGACCCAGCTCTGGTGGTCGATGCGGCTGCACCCGTTCGGCGCCGGCACCCGTACCGCGATGGCGCTCGCCGTCGTGGCGCTGGGCCTGCCGCTGGGCGCGGCGAGCCTGCTCGACGCCACGCCGCCGGTGCTCGCGCTGGTGAGCGCCGTCGGCCTGGCCGCGTACGCGGCGGGTGTCTGGCGCTGGCGGCGCACGCTGAACCTCGACGCGCTGCGGTCCCTTCGCCGCGGCCGCAACCGCGCCGGGTCGGACCCGGCCGCCCAGTCCTGACCGATCCTGCGCACCGATGGGACCTTCGATGACCAGCGACTCCCCCCTCGCCCCGCACTCCGGGCTGTCCACCGTGAAGGCCGCGAAGCTCGCCGCGGTCGGCCTGCTGGCGGACCGCAAGGAACGCCGCGAGCTGGAACGGCCGGTGGAGGCGGGCAACCGCCGCCTCACGCTGAAGGTGGAGCGCCCGATCTTCATCCTGGGGGCCCCGCGTTCCGGCACCACGTTCCTGGGCAGTTGCGTCGGCGCGCTGCCGGACGTGTCGTACCACTTCGAGCCGCGCCTGACCAAGGCGGTCGCCCGCTGTGTCTACGAGGGAAGCTGGACGCCGCAGCGGGCGGCCCGCTACTTCCGGGGCTACTACGGCGCGCTGCTCGCCGCGTCCGGGCACGGTGGACTGCGCTTCGCCGAGAAGGACCCGGAGAACTGCTTCATCGTGCCGTTCCTGACCGAGGTCTTCCCGGACGCGGTCTTCCTGCACGTCTACCGGGACGGCCGGGACGTGGCGGTGTCGCACGCCGAGCAGCCCTGGCTGAACGCCGCGTCCACCGGCACCGGTCGCAGCGGCCGGGGCGGTACGCCCTGGGGCGCCGCGCCGCGGTTCTGGGTGGAGCCGGAGCGGCGCGACGAGTTCACGCAGGTCTCCGACCTGGGCCGGTCGGCCTGGATGTGGCGGCGCTTCACCAGCAGCGCGCTCACCCAGCTCGCCGAGCTGCCCGCGGACCGGGTGCGGCACCTGCGCTACGAGGACGTCGTCACCCGGCCGGCGGAGGCCGCCGAGGTGGTCGCCGACTTCCTGGAGGTACGCGACCCGGCCGGCCGGGCGGCGTTGCACGCCCGCTTCGCCAAGGCCCGGCCGGGCTCGGTGGGGCGCTGGCGGCAGCGACTGACCGAAAAGGATCTGGCCGATGTGCTGGCGCAGGCCGGACCGCTGCTGACCGAGCTCGGCTACCCCGCCTGAGCGCTCCTCCCCGGGTAGAGTGCCAGGGGTCGCCCGCCCGGCCCGGCGTGCCTCTCCGCTCACGCGGATCCGTCAGGGCCCCACCGTGGCCGGCGACCGTCCTGGGGAGAGGTTGCGGTGGTACGACGGTTACGACTGACGATGGCTGCCGTGCTGGGCCTGGCCTTGCTGGCACCGGCCGTGACGGCCTGTGAGATCGGCTCCGAACGGTCCGACGAGGGGACCACGGCGGCGCCGCCTCCACCGACCGTGACGCCGCGGACCGCGCCGGTCCGCACCACCGGCCGCGGGCCGGAGCCGCCGGAGCAGGGCGCCTGGCTCGGCACCTGGGTCAAGCCGCAGTACCACACCGCCACCGGGCGGGCCGCCGCGTTCGACGAGTTCAACCGGGCCGCCGGCGGCACACTCGCCATCGCGCACATGTTCCACGAGTGGAACGAGCCGTTCCCGGGCGCCAGCGAGCGGGCGTTCCAGGCCCGGGGCAGGCTTCAGATGATCTCCTGGCAGGGCACCGACACCCGCTCCACGGTCAGCGGCATCTACGACACGCTGATCCGGGAACGCGCGCGCGACGTCAAGGAGTTCGGCGTTCCGGTGCTGCTGCGCTACCGGTGGGAGATGGACCGGCCGAACCTGGCCGCGAGCATGCACTCGCCGGAGGACTACGTCGCCGCGTGGAAGCACGTCCGCGGCATCTTCACGGAGATGGGCGTCACCAACGCGGCCTGGGTGTGGTGCCCGCACGCGGACGGCTTCGCCGAGCCGCAGCGCCGGGCCGCCGCCTACTACCCCGGCGACGACCAGGTCGACTGGCTCTGCGCCGACGTCTATCCCAGCCCGGAGTGGAACAGCTTCTCCAACCGCATGGACCACTTCATGGCGTTCGCCAAGAAGCACCCGCGGCCGGTCGTCATCGGCGAGTTCGGCCTGACCCAGGACGGGCGTCCGGGCCAGCGCGCCGACTGGATGCGCGAGGTCGGGCCGTACCTGAAGAAGCACCCGCAGATCAAGGCGGCGGTCTACTTCGCGGCGAAGCAGACGCAGAAGCCGATTTACGACAGCACGTTCGGCGACGACCCGGAAAGCGAGAAGGTCTTCCGGGAGATGGCGACGGATCCGTACTTCCAGCCGCCGATGCCCGACCTGAGCGTCCCCTCAGGGACACCCTCCGTGTCCGGCGAGTGATAGTCGCTCGTCTTTTCGTGCGACCCGGGCCGTTTCCTCGGCCAAAAAGGCCGATCCCGGGTGGACGCGCGACCGGCGAATGCGAGAAGGTATTGCTCTCACGTCTGCGGTCGGTCGAGTGACGCCCCGCCTCAAGTCGGCACCGGCCACGATCGCAGCGCCTCCGACGTATTCCCCCCGGAGTAGCCTGTGGCTTCCTCGATCCTGAGACACCGCTCGGTGTCCGCCTTCGGCGCTGCCGTACTCGGCATCGCCACCCTGTTCACACCGGTGCCGGCGCTCGCCGCGCCGACCACCGCGCCCGCGCCCGACCACAGCACGATGGTCGGCGAGGTGCCCTCGGACAAGACGCCGAACATCAACGACGGCAACGTGGTGGCCATCCACGACGCCGGCAGCAAGGTGATCGTCGGCGGCTCGTTCACCAACGCGCAGAACCGGGGTTCCTCACCCACTCCGGTCGACCGGCGCGGGCTGCTCGCCTTCGACAAGGCCACCGGCAAGATCGACAATGCGTTCGCGCCGGTGCTGGACAACGACGTCACCGCCATCATCGCCGGCCCGACCCCTGGCACCGTCTACGTGGCCGGCAAGTTCAACAAGGTCGGCGACAAGAACTTCCGCAAGCTGGCGCTGCTGAACGTCGCCGACGGCACCCCCGTCGAAGGGTTCAAGGGCCCGGCGTTCAACGGCACCGTCAGCGACATCGCGCTCGTCGACGGCCACCTGCTCGTCGGCGGCATCTTCACCACCGTCACCGCGACGACCAACCGCAACGGGCTGGCCTCGCTGAACCCGACCACCGGCGCGGTGGACGACTACCTCACCGTGGCGCTGACCGAGAACCACAACTGGACCCCGACCAACAACGGGGCCTCGGCCGGTGTCGGCGTGGAGAAGTTCACCGTCTCGCCGGACGGCAAGCACCTCGTGGTCATCGGCAACTTCAAGAAGGCCGACGGCGTCGTGCACGACCAGATCGTGCGGATCAACCTCGGTGAGAACTCCGCGACCATCGCCGACTGGAACACCGACAGCTACGCCGCGGCCTGCAAGTACACCGCGTTCGACTCGTGGGTGCGCGACGTCCAGTTCTCCCCGGACAGCAAGTACTTCGTGGTCGTCACCACCGGCGCGTCCTACCCCGGCACGCTCTGTGACTCCGCGGCCCGCTGGGAGACCGACGCCACCGGCGCCGGCCAGAAGCCGACCTGGACGAACTTCAGCGGCGGCGACACCTTCCTCTCCGTCGGCATCAGCGAGAAGGCCATCTACGTCGGCGGCCACTTCCGCTGGTCGAACAACCCGCTCGCCCGGGACAAGGCCGGACCGGGCGCGGTGCCGCGTGCCAGCATCGCCGCCCTCGACCCGGTCAGCGGCCTGCCGCTGTCCTGGAACCCGGGCCGCCACCCGCGCGGCTACGGCGTCACCGAGATGCTGGTGACCCCGGAGGGGCTCTGGCTGGGCAGCGACCAGGAGTACATCGGCGACTTCGACTACCAGCGCAAGCGGCTCGCGTTCTTCCCGCTGGCCGGTGGCAACGCCCCGCACTCGACCAGCACCAAGGGCCTGCCGGGCAACGTCTACCAGGCCGGTCGCGCGGCGCAGACCGAGGTGCTCTACCGGGTCAACGCCGGCGGTCCGGCCATCCCGGCCACCGACGGCGGGCCGGACTGGGCCGCCGACAGCGAGGCCTCGCCGAGCCCGTACCACAACACCGGCAACAGCGTGACCACGTACCCGACGAACGCCACGTTCGACGCCACCGTGCCGGCGAGCACGCCGGCCACGCTGTTCAACTCGGAGCGGTGGGACGAGTCGACCGCGCCGGACATGCAGTGGGACATCCCGGTCGCGGCCGGCACCCGGATCGACGTCCGGATCTACATGGCCAACCGCTGGTCCGGCACGAGCAAGCCGGGTAACCGCAAGTTCGACGTCAGCGTCGACGGCGTGCTCAAGCTGAACGACTTCGACCCGGTCGTGGCCGCCGGTGGCACCGACCGCGGCACGATGCAGTCGATCTCCCTGGTCAGCGACGGCGTGGTCGACATCGACTTCGGCCGGGTGGTCCAGAACCCGCTGGTCCACGGCATCGAGATCGTCAAGACCGCGCCCACCCCGGACGCCTCGGACGTGCTCTACCGGGTCAACGCCGGTGGCGACCAGATGGCCGCGCCGAGCGGGCCGGCCTGGGCCGCGGACACCGCCGCCGCGCCGAGCACCTACCACAACACCGGCAGCCAGGTGACCAGCTACACCACCAACGCCGCGCTCGACGCCACCGTGCCGGCCGGCACGCCGGTGGAGCTGTTCAACTCGGAGCGGTGGGACGAGTCGACCGCGCCGGACATGCAGTGGGACTTCCCGGTTCCGGCCGGCACGCCGGTGCAGGTGCGCCTCTACCTGGCGAACCGCTACGCCGGTACCGCCACCGCCGGCAAGCGCAAGTTCAACGTCAGCATCGACGGCGTCGTCAAGCTGAGCAACTTCGACCCGATCACGGCGATCGGCGCAACCAACCGGGGCACCATGCGGGCGTTCCCGGTCACCAGTGACGGCAACATCGACATCGACTTCGGTCGCGTCCTGGAGAACCCGCTGGTGCAGGCCATCGAGATCGTCAAGCTGCCGCCGGTGCCGCCGTCCACCACCGTGGACAGCATCACCAAGCGGACGTACGACGGCGCGTCCTCGGTCGGCAACGCGATGTCGGTGCCGAACGGCGACAACACCGGCTGGTCGAAC
Source organism: Micromonospora sp. HB375 (assembly GCF_017872985.1). Classification (NCBI taxonomy): domain Bacteria; kingdom Bacillati; phylum Actinomycetota; class Actinomycetes; order Micromonosporales; family Micromonosporaceae; genus Micromonospora; species Micromonospora sp. HB375. The sequence goes on from NZ_JAGGJO010000001.1 coordinate 6,829,045, forward strand.
ATCAAGGGCGCGTTCTGGGTCGGCGGTGACCTGTTCTACGGCGTCGGCGGCGACCTCTACAAGCGCTCGTTCGACGGCACCGAGTTCGGCACCGCGAAGAAGCTGGACCCGTACCACGACGCGAAGTGGGACCTGGTCGTCACCGGCTCCGCGCCGGAGGGCTCCACCTACGCCGGCATGACCGGCAACTTCTCCGCCGAACTGCCGAACGTGACCGCGATGTTCTACTCCAAGGGCCGGGTCTACTACTCGCTGGCCGGTCAGAGCACGCTGTTCTGGCGCGGGTTCGCGCCGGACACCGGCACCGTCGGCGCCGAGCGCAACACGGTCACCGGCACCACCGGCTTCGCCGACGCGGGCGGCCTGTTCCTGGACGGCGACACGCTCTACGTCGTCTCCCGGAGCACCGGCAACCTCGCCTCGATGGCGTGGTCGGGCGGCGTGCCGACCGGTACCGCCACGGTGCGCAGCGGTCCGAGCGTCGACGACGTGGACTGGCGCGGCACCTCGGTCTTCGTCGGCCCCTGACGGGCGGCACGACCGAAACAGAACACACACGACGATGGCCCGGCCGGTATCGGCCGGGCCATCGCCCTTCTCCGGCGCCCGTCGCGCCGGCCCGGTTCAGCTCCGGGTCGGCGCGTGCTGCCCCGCCCAGACCCGCATCAGATCCCGTACCGAGATCACTCCAGCCACCTCACGCCCGTCGAGCACGACCAGGTGCCGGAAACCGCCCCGGGCCATCGCCGCGGCGGCCTCCTCGACCGTCCAGTCCGGGCCGGCGTAGACGACGTCCCAGGTCAGGTGCGCGCCGGTGCGCTCGACATCCGGGTCGAGCCCGGCACCGATCGCCTTCAGCACGTCGCGTTCGGTCATGATCCCGACCCCTTCGGAGTCCGGGTCGATCACGACCGCCGACCCGACACCGCGGGCCGACATCATCCGGGCCGCCTGCCGGAGCGTGTGCTCCGGCCCGACCACGAGTACCTCGCTGGACATCGCTTCGCGTACCTGCATCACACATCACCCCTGTGGGACGGCGACTGAGTACGGACATGGTGGGCCCTCTATGCGTACCGGGACAAGGACGGGCATCGCCGGAGGCGGCGCGGATGGCTACTGTCGGAGGGTGCCCACCGAGCCCCTGCGCTGCGCCGGCGCGCTGATCGTCGACGACGACGGCCGCATCTTCATCCAACGCCGATCCCCCGACCGACGCCTCTTCCCGAACTGCTGGGACATCGTCGGCGGCCACCTCGAACCGGGCGAGGAGATCGACGACGCGCTGCGCCGGGAGGTCACCGAGGAGACCGGCTGGTCCGTGTCGCACGTACTCGGCCTGGTCGGTGAATACCGTTACACCGCCGACGACGGGCTGACCCGGGTGGAGACCGACTTCCTGGTCCGGGTGGACGGCGACCTGAGCCGCCCTCGGCTGGAGGCCGGCAAGCACACCGAGTTCCGCTGGCTGGCGGAGTCGGACGTCGACCTGCTCGACGAGCACCGGAACGTCAACGACGGGCTGATCCGGCGGATCGCCGAGGACGGCTTCGCCGCGCTGCGTTCGATCGGGCTGACGGGCTGAACCACTGCCGGTCGGCGCCCGGCGATATCCTCGCCGGGTGGAATCGGGTCGAGAAGAGGAGCGTGTCGGCATGATCGGGATGGTGCTCGCCGCGGGAGCGGGGCGCCGGCTGCGGCCGTACACCGACACCCTGCCCAAGGCCCTGGTGCCGGTCGACGGGGAGACCACCATCCTCGACATCGCGCTGCGCAACCTCGCCGAGGTGGGGCTGAACGAGGTCGTGATCGTGGTCGGCTACGCGGCCGACGCGGTGCGGCAGCGGCAGGCCGCCCTGGAGGAGAAGTACGGCGTCACGCTCACCCTGGTCCACAACGACAAGGCCGAGGAGTGGAACAACGCGTACTCGCTCTGGCTGGCGCGCGAGTACTTCTCCCGGGGCGTGTTGCTCGTCAACGGCGACACCGTGCACCCGGTGAGCGTGGAGAAGACGCTGCTGGCCGAGCGCGGGCCGGGCATCCTGCTCGCCGTGGACACGCTCAAGCCGCTGGCCGAGGAGGAGATGAAGACCACCTTCGACGCCGCCGGCCAGCTCACCCGCATCACCAAGCTGATGGACCCGGGCGAGGCGTACGGCGAGTACATCGGCGCGACGCTGATCGAGCCGCAGGTGGCCGAGCCGCTCGCGGACGCGCTGGAGGCGACCTGGCGGCGCGACCCGAACCTCTACTACGAGGACGGCTACCAGGAGTTCGCCGAGCGCGGCGGCGAGGTGCGGGCGGCCCCGATCGGTGACGTCTCCTGGGTCGAGGTCGACAACCACGCCGATCTGGCCCGGGCGCGGGAGATCGCGTGCCGCTACTAGCCCGCAGCATCCTCACCCCGCTGCACATCGACGTGCGGCGGGGCGCGGTGGCCGACCTGGCGGCGATCCTCTCCGACGGGCGGATCTCCGCCGGTGGCGACGTCGCCGTGGTGGTCGGGCCGGGGCAGGGCGAACGGATCGCCGAGCTGATCCGGCCGTCGTTGCGCTCGGCCGACGTGTTCACCGTGGCCGGGGGGACGCTGGACGCCGCCGACGACCTGGGGACGAAGCTGCGCGCCCGGTCGTACGACGCGGTGGTCGGCATCGGCGGCGGCAAGACGATCGACGTGGCCAAGTACGCGGCGACCCGGCGCGGGCTGCCGATGGTGTCGGTGGCGACGAGCCTCGCCAACGACGGCATCGCCTCCCCGGTCGCCAGCCTGATCACCGAGGGCCTGAAGGGCTCCTACGGCGTGCACATCCCGATCGCCGTGATCGTGGACCTGGACTTCGTGGAGGCCGGGCCGGAGCGGCACAACCGGGCCGGCATCGGCGACGTGGTCAGCAACATCAGCGCGCTGGCGGACTGGGAACTGGCCCGGCGGGTCCGCGGTGAGCGGGTCGACGGGCTGGCCGCCTCGCTGTCGCGCGCGGGCGCCGAGGCGGTGCTCAACCACCCGGGTGACATGAACGACGACGGCTTCGTCACGGTGCTCGCCGACGCGCTGATCTCCAGTGGCCTGGCGATGGCGATCGAGGGCACCAGCCGGCCGTGCAGCGGCGGCTGCCACGAGATCATGCACGCGATCGACGCGCTGTTCCCCGGTACCGCCTCGCACGGCGAGCTGGCCGGGCTCGGCGCGCTGTTCTGCACGTACCTGCGCGGCGACGAGCGCCGGTTCGCCGAGATGACGGCCTGCCTGGCCCGGCACGGGCTGCCCCGGCTGCCGGCCGAGGTGGGGCTGACCGACGACCAGTTCGTGGAGGCGGTGCAGTTCGCGCCGGCCACCCGGCCGGACCGCTACACCATCCTCGAACACCTCGCGATGTCGGCTACCGAGACGCGGGAGCGGCTGGCAGACTACGCCGGTGCCCTCCGCGACCACCTTGGCTGAGCCCCGTCCCACAGTCGCCGACTTCCACCGGGTCAACCGGGGAGGCGGCCTCTTCAGCGAGTCGATCAGCCAGTGGATCGGGGCGGCCTTCGCGCTCGTCGCCCAGCGCCTGGGGTTGCGCCCGACCGCGCTGACGCTGGCCAACCTGGTGCTGGGGCTGGCCGCCTCGGTCACCGTGGTGGCGCTCGCCGACGACGTGGCCGCCGGCACCGTTGCGGCCTGGGCGGTCGGGCTGTTCGCGCTGGTCGCGTGGCAGATCGCGTACGCGCTGGACTGCGCCGACGGGCAGCTCGCCCGGGTGACCGGGCAGGGCAGCGCGGCCGGCGCCCGGATCGACGTGCTCTGCGACGTGGCCGCCCAGATCGCGCTGGTCGCGGCCATCGGCGCGACGGCGGTGGCGCAGCGCCCGTCCACGCCGGTGTGGCTGGTGGCGGTGTTCGCCGGCACCTGGATGGTCAACCTGGTGACGTCGGTGATGCAGTCCGGGCCGAACGCGGCGAGCATGGTCACCTCGACCTCGCTCCCGGTACGCCTGGTGAAGCTGGTCCGCGACTACGGCGCGGTGATCTTCGTGGCCGGTCTGGTGCTGGCTTTCGCGCCCGCGCTGGCGTTCTGGGTGATGGTCGCGTTCACGACCGTCAACGGCGGCTTCCTGCTGGCGAGCATCGCCTTCTCCGCCCGCGCCTCCCTGCGGTAAGGAAGGGCCCCTTCTTAACGCCTCGTGCACAAAAAGGGGCCCTTCCTAACACCCGGGCTCAGCACACCTGGGCTCAGCGCGCGGGGCGGCCTCCGGGGGCGGCCAGGCCGGCGTAGATGTCGATCAGGCGCTTGGTGATCACGTCGGGGTGGAACGTGCGCTCGTACCGGCTCCGGGCCGCCGGAGCCAGCGCTGTCGCCTCGGCGGCGGCCAGCGGCAGCGCGGCGGCCAGCGCGTCGACCTCCGGCGCCACCACCCAACCCGCCTCGCCGCGCTGCACCCCGACCGGCAACGCGACATGCCCGTCGCCGGGCGCGGCGGTGGCCACCTCGGCCGGGCCGGTGCCGGCGGGCTCGCGCGGGCCGTCCGCACCCACCAGGTACGGGATGCCGCCCAGCGCGGTGCCGAGCACCGGCCGCCCGGACGCCAGCGCCTCGATGATCACGGTGGGCAGCACGTCGTGCCAGGTGGAGGTGGCCAGCACCACGGAGCTGTCGGCCAGCGCCGCGCGTACCCCGGAGCGGTCGAGCTGGCCCAGGTAGAGCACGTCGGGCCGCTCCGCGGCGGCCGCCTCGGCGAGCGGGCGCAGCTCGCCGTCACCGGCGATGCGCAGCGGGCCGAGCGCACCCACCGGATGCCGCCGCCACGCGGCGAGCAGCAGGTCCAGCCCCTTCTCCGGGCTGAGCCGCCCCATGAAGAGGAAGCCGTTCCCGACCGGCGCCGGGGTGCCCGGGTCGGGTACCGCGTTCGGCTTGACCACGATCCGCTCTTCCGGAATGCCGTAGTCGCGCAGATGATCAGCCACAGCCGTGGTGAGCGCGATGTACCGGTCCACCGACTTCCAGGTCGGGCGGTGCACGGCGAGTGTGGTCGCCATCAGCGCGCTCTGCGCCCGCGAGTTGCGGTAGCAACGGTGCACGATCGCCGGCACGCCCAGCGCCCGGCCCCGGCAGTCCTGGCAGATCACGCCGTCGCGGAAGTACAGCCCGGAGGAGCAGACCTGCCGGTAGTTGTGCACGGTCTGCACCACCGGCACCCCGCGCTTGTGCGCGGTCCGCACCACCCAGGGCGAGAGCAGAGGGTACGGGTTGTGCAGGTGCAGCACGTCCGGCCGGTGCTCGGTCAGCAGGCGGTCGAGGTCGTGCTGGGCCTTCGGGGCCCAGATCGGCGAGATCGGCAGCAGCGCCTTGGCCGGCTTGGACATCGACGGGATCTCGTCGGAGCTGCGCAGGAACGGCAGCACCTCCACGCCGGCGGCGGTGAGCTGGGCGATCTCCGCGTCGACGATGGTGTTCTCGCCGGAGGGCTGGGCTTCCCGGTACCGGTTGTGCGCCACCACGATTCTCACGGGAAAGAAGGCTACCGTTGGACGATGCCCGAACTTCCGGAGGTGGAAGCGCTCGCCGGTTACCTGCGCGAGCGTGCGGTGGGCCGCCGCGTGGAGCGGTTCGAGGTCGCCGCGATCAGCGCGCTCAAGACGTACGACCCGCCGCCGAGCACTGTCGCCGGCCGTACGGTCACCGGTGCCGGCCGGTACGGCAAGTTCCTCGATGTCCGGTTCGACGAGGGACTGCACCTGGTGGTCCACCTGGCCCGGGCAGGCTGGCTGCACTACCGGGAGGCGTTCCCGGCGGCGACCCCGCTGCGGCCCGGCAAGGGCCCGATAGCGGTGCGGGTACGCCTCGACGACGGCTCCGGCTTCGACCTGACCGAGGCAGGCACCCAGAAGAAGCTGGCCGCCTATCTGGTCACCGACCCGGCGCTGGTGCCGGGTGTGGCGAAGCTCGGGCCGGACGCGCTGGAGGCGGATCTGCCGACCTTCGCCGAGCGGCTGCGCAGTCGCCGGGGCCAGGTGAAGGGCGTGCTGACCGACCAGTCGGTGCTCGCCGGGGTGGGTAACGCGTACTCCGACGAGATCCTGCACGCGGCGCGGCTGTCGCCGTTCGCGATCACCGACCGGCTCACCGACGACCAGCTCGCCGGCCTGCACGCGGCGACGCGCACGGTCCTCGGCGACGCGGTACGCCGGTCGATGGGCCAGCGGGCGGCGGAGCTGAAGGGCGAGAAGCGCTCCGGGCTCAAGGTGCACGCCCGCAAGGGCCTGCCGTGTCCGGTCTGCGGCGACACGGTGCGTGAGGTCTCGTTCGCCGATTCGAGCCTCCAGTACTGCCCCACATGTCAGACCGGCGGGAAGCCGCTGGCTGACCGAAGGTTGTCCCGTCTCGTACGGTGAGTAACCGCACCCGGCGATTACTGAGTGGAATCGACCCGGGATCGCCGAAGGTCCGGGTCCGCCCCTCTACCCGAGTGGTCATCCATCGGTATAGTGGCTCGGTCCCCGGCTTCACAACTGATTCGGAGCCGGCCAGATCTCACCGAGCACCAGCGGCACGGCTTCTTCGCGGGGGCCGGTCCGGGCCGGGCCCGCGTGGGAGACTGGGACGGTGAGCGACCCGGATCCTCACGGCGAGTGAGGGTGCGGGTCATGCGGGAGGACATGGGTTGAGGTGACGACAAGCCTCCAGCGCCCGGTAACCGACAGAGGCCGGAGCAAGAGCGTGCGGCACGTCGACAGCTTTGAGATCCAGCCGCCGACTCCGCCGTCGCACAACGGCGTACCCCGGTCGGCGTGGGCCCGCGCCCGGCGCCGGGTCTCCCGGTGGCACCGGCCCTACATCCTGTTCCTGCTGCTGCTCGACTTCGGCGCGGCGGCTCTGGCCAGCTTCCTGGCCGTGCAGATCTTCGAGCAGGCGGCCTCCGGTTTCCGGGACGCGCCCGAGGCGTGGTTCTACACCGTGGCGTTCCTGCTGCTGCCGCTCGGCTGGGTGCTCATCCTCTGGGGCAACCGGGCGTACGACCGGCGCTACCTCGGCCTCGGTCCGGACGAGTTCAAGCGGGTGATCCGCTCGGGCCTGGCGGTCGCAGCGACCGTGTCGTTCCTCGCCTTCGCGACGAAGACCACACTGTCCCGGTGGACCGTCGGCTTCGCGCTGCTCGGCGCGCTGCTGCTGATCCTGCTCGGCCGCCTGATCGCCCGGGCCGCCCTGCACGGGCTGCGCCGCCGGTTCGGGCACGCCGGGCACCGGATGGTGCTCGTCGGCACGCTGCCCGAGTGCCTGGAGGTCTACACCACTGTCACCCGGCACCCGTCGGTCGGCCTGATCCCGGTGGCCATCCACCTCACCGACGGGTACGCCGCCGCCCGCGGCCTGGAGACCCCGGTGCCGGTGTACGCGGGCCGCGACGTGCTCGCCCTGGTACGTGAGGTCGGCGGCGACACCATCGCGGTCTGCGGCTCGGCCAGCGCCGAGCCGGGCGAGCTGCGCCGCCTGGCCTGGCAGCTGGAGGGCTCCGGCGTCGACCTGGTGGTCGCGCCCCAACTCACCGACATCGCCGGTCCCCGGGTGCACATCCGCCCGATCGAGGGCCTGCCGCTGCTGCACGTCGAGGAGCCGACCCTGTCCGGGCCGGCGCTGCTGGTCAAGAACCTGATGGACCGGGTGGCCGCCGGCCTGGGCCTGCTGATGCTGGTCCCGCTCTTCGCCGCCATCGCCCTGGCCATCCGGATCTCCGACCCCGGGCCGGTCTTCTTCCGCCAGCCCCGCGTCGGGCACGAGGGGCGGACGTTCCGGGTCTGGAAGTTCCGGACCATGTACGTCGACGCCGAGGAGCGGCTCGCCGGTCTGGTCGACCGGAACGAGACCGACGGCATGCTGTTCAAGATGAAGCAGGACCCCCGGGTCTTCCCGGTGGGCCGCTTCCTGCGGGCCACGTCGCTGGACGAGCTGCCCCAGCTGATCAACGTACTGTGGGGCGAGATGTCGCTCGTCGGCCCGCGCCCGCTGCCCGCCGACGACGGCGACTTCCTGGGCGACGTACGCCGCCGGCTGCTGGTCCGGCCGGGCATGACCGGGCTGTGGCAGGTGTCCGGCCGCTCCGACCTGTCCTGGGACGAGGCGGTCCGGCTCGACCTCTACTACGTCGACAACTGGTCGCTGGCGTACGACCTGAGCATCCTGTGGCGGACCGTGGGCGTGGTGCTGGCCCGCAAGGGCGCGTACTAGCGCTACCGGGCCGGCACCCGGCAGGATCGCTGCGTGGGTGGCAACCTCTCCGCCGTCTTCGCCGTCGTCTCGCTCGTGACCGCGTTGGCGGCGGCGCTCTGGGCGGTGCTGCGGCTGCGTGGCCGGCGGGGCATCGCCACGGCGACGCAGCGCGCCACGTACGAGGTGCTGCACACCGCAGGGCTCGCCGCCGAGCCGCTGCGCGCCGGGCTGACCGCCGCGGACGCGGCGAAGGCCGTACGCCATCTGCGGGCCCTGGTGGGCGCGGCCGGACTGGCGCTGACGGACCGGGACACGCTGCTCGCCGTCGACGGGCAGGGCGCGCACCACGGCGATCAACTGGTCGCGGCGGCCCGGCGCGCGGTCGGCAGCGGGCGTTCCACCGTGCTGGGCGAGTCGGAGCTGCGCTGCGACCTGGTCGACTGCCCGGTCCGCGGCGCGGTGGTGGCGCCGCTGCGCGCGGACGGCCGGGTGGTCGGCGCGCTGGTGGCGGTGGCCGGCGAGCGGCCGGCCCCGGGTCTGGTGCAGGCCACGCTGGAGACCGCGCACTGGGCGGGCGACCAGCTCGCCCTGGCCGAGCTGGAGTCGTCGCGGGAGCGGCTCGCCCGGGCCGAGGTGCGCGCGTTGCGCGCCCAGATCAGCCCACACTTCATCTACAACGCGCTGACCGCGATCGGTTCGTTCGTGCGTACCGACCCGGAGCGGGCCCGGGAGCTGATCCTGGAGTTCGCCGAGTTCACCCGCTACTCGTTCCGGGCGCACGGCGAGTTCACCACGCTCGCCGAGGAGCTGCGCTCGATCGACCGCTACCTGACCATCGAGCGGGCACGGTTCGGCGAGCGGCTCCAGGTGCGCCTGCAGATCGCCCCCGAGGTGCTGCCGGTGACGCTGCCGTTCCTCTGCCTGCAGCCGCTCGTGGAGAACGCGGTCCGCCACGGGTTGTCCCGCAAGCCGGGCACCGGCATGGTGAGCATCGAGGCCCGGGACGCGGGCGCGGAGTGTCACATCACGGTGGAGGACGACGGGGTGGGGATGGATCCGACGACGCTGACCGCCGGGATCGCCGAGCTGTCCGGGGCGGGCAGCGACCCGGCCGACGACCCGGGGCAGCACGTCGGCCTCTCGAACGTCGACGAACGGCTCCGGTCGGTCTTCGGGGACGGGTTCGGCCTGGTCGTCGAGACCGGCCTCGGCTCGGGTACGAAGGTGAGCATGCGGGTGCCGAAGTTCCACCCCGGCGTACGGGTTTCCTCGTGACGGGGTTCCTTCGGGTGCTGGCGGTGGACGACGAGCCGCCCGCGCTGGACGAGCTGGCGTACCACCTGCGCGCCGATCCCCGGGTGGCCCGGCTGCACACGGCGGGGGACGCGACAGAGGCGCTGCGGGTGCTCCGCGACGACGACGTGGACGTGGTGTTCCTCGACATCCGGATGCCGGGGCTGGACGGCATGGAACTGGCCCGGGTGCTGCGCCGGTTCGCCCGTCCGCCGGCGATCGTGTTCGTCACCGCGTACGACGACGGCGCGGTGGACGCGTTCGACCTGGGCGCCACCGACTACGTCCGCAAGCCGGTACGCGCCGAGCGGCTGGCCGAGTCGCTGCGCCGGGTGATCGGCGCCCGGGTGGTGCCGTCGCACCCGGCCGCGCTGGCCCGGGCGGAGGAGGATCCGACCATCCCGATCGAGCTGGCGGGCACCACCCGGATGCTGCCCCGTTCGGCGGTGCGGTGGGTGGAGGCGCAGGGCGACTACGCGCGCCTGCACACGGCGGACGGGTCGCACCTGGTCCGGGTCTCGCTGGCGACGCTGGCCGAGCGCTGGGCCGATGCCGGGTTCGTCCGGATCCACCGTTCGTACCTGGTGCAGTTGCGGCTCATCGCCGAGTTGCGGCTGGTCAACTCCGGCTATGTGGTGGTGATCGACGGATCCGAGCTGCCGGTGAGCCGCCGGCACACCCGGGAGCTGAAGGACAAGCTGGTACGCGCCGCGAAGCAGGACTGGAGTCGCTGAGGGACGGGCCACCGCCGACGCTGGCGTACAATGTACGGCAGACCGTACGACAGGGTGGGGGACCGCATGTCCGACGACCGCTTCGACGCCGCCGCAGAATTCGACAGCCAGCTCGACCGCCTCGTTCAACTCGGCTATCCGGCGCTGGCCGGGCAGACCGAGGAGACGTTCCGCGCCCTGCTCAGCCCGCTGCGCGACGCGGCGGTCACCGGTTCCGCCGGGCTGCGCGGCCCCACCGAGGGGCGGGTGCCGTTCCTGCTGGTGACCACGCGGGAACTGGTGCCGGTGCCGGAGCGGATCGCGCTCACCACGCTCGCCGGCAAGCGCAAGACCGGCATCCTCGACCGGAACTTCCCCGCCGACGACCTGCCCACCTTCCACCCGATCAAGGAGCTGGAGGTGCCGGCCGGGCCCGCGTACCTGCTCTTCGACGTGGACCGGGGCGAGGAGTACCGCAACGTGGCGCCGTCGGCCGCGCTGGAGGACATGACCGCGAAGGACCGGCTCCCCATCACCATCGACGAGGGCCTGGCGTTCGTCACGCTGTACCCGGAGGCGCTGGCGAGCAACAGGTGCTTCTCGCTGGTGGGCTCGCGCTGCGGTGACCGGCGGGTGCCCGCGCTCTGGATCAGTCAGGGCGCGCCGAAGCTCGGGTGGTGCTGGTTCGGCAACCCGCACACCTGGCTGGGCTCGGCGACCTCGAACCCGGTACGGGTGGGACTCGGCTGACGCCCAAGCGGGATCAGGGCGCTCAGAAGATCTCGGCGACCGGCAGGACGAGCGGGAACGGCTGGTCGGCGCGGCACACGTCGGCGGTGGAGAGCACCGCCGCCTCGCGGTAGCGGCCGTCGACGTTCTCCAGCACGGTCAGGGTCTCCTTGCGCGGCTCGACGAGCCAGTAACGCGCGATACCGGCCACGCCGTACTCGTGGCGCTTGAGGACCAGGTCACGACCGGCGTTGCCGGGCGAGACGACCTCGACCACGAGCAGCACGTCGGCCGGGGCGAGGGCCGGGCCACCCCGCTCCAGTGCCTCCTCGCGGGCGACGAAGACGTCCGGCACGAAGTAGGAGGAGCGCTTCGCGCTGACGCCGACGTCCTGCCCGACGAGCAGACCGGCCGGAGCCTGCCGGTCGAGGAGCCGGCGGAGACGGTTGGCGATCGCGCCGTGCCGGACGTCGGCGTGTGGGGACACGAGCAGGCTCCCGTCGAAGATCTCGTAGTCCTGGCCGTCCTCGGGGAGGTCCTGGAGGTCGTCCACCGTCCAGACGTCGCCGGTGCCGGGTCGTGCCGGGCTGGTCACTGTCACACCTCCTCTCTACCGGCTCACCCTGACACCCCGCCCGGTCGTCCACAACGACTCCGCGCCGTCCACCGGGTTATCCACAGGGGTGAAGCGTTATCCACAGGTTGTGCACAAGGCGCAACGACGCGGTCTTGACAATTCGGCTCAGCGGGCGAGACTGCCGGGGGTGACCGGAGCCGAGGAACAGCATCCACCGGGGCGGCCCGTCGAGACCGCCCCGGTGCCCGGCCCGCGCGCGTCGCCGGCGCCCGCCCCCCGGCAGCCGGAGAGCCCGCAGCCGGCCGCCACCCCGCAGCGGACCCGGATCGTGCTGGCCGAGGTCTCCCGGGCCGGCAGCCCGGCCGACCGCACCCGCTCCGAACTGGCCCAGCAGACCCCTGTGGGCGAGACGCTGGTGCAGGGACTGATGCGGGCCCAGCTCTCGCTCGCGTTGCGGCTCAGCCTGCTGGTGATGATCGGGCTCGGCGGCCTGCCGTGGCTGTTCGCCATCGCGCCCTCGGTCGGCCGGGTCACGGTGCTCGGGGTCAACCTGCCGTGGCTGCTGCTCGGCGTCGTGTCCTTCCCGTTCCTGATCGTGGTCGGGTGGGCGTACGTGCGGCTGGCCGAACGCAACGAGCAGGACTTCGTCGACCTGATCCGACGGCCGGAACGCTGATGTCCAACGGGTACGTGGTCCCGGCGATCGTCGCCGTCACGCTGGTCACCGTCGGCATCGGTTTCTACGGGCTGCGGCTGGCCCGCACCACGTCGGACTTCCTGGTCGCCTCCCGGGCGGTCAGCCCGACCTGGAACGCCGCCGCGATCGGCGGGGAGTACCTGTCGGCCGCGAGCTTCCTCGGCGTCGCCGGGCTGATCCTCAAGTACGGCGTGGACGTGCTCTGGTACCCGGTCGGCTTCGCCGCCGGATACCTCGCGCTGCTGCTGTTCGTGGCCGCGCCGCTGCGCCGCTCCGGCGCGTTCACGCTGCCCGACTTCTGCGAGGTACGGCTCGGCTCCCGGCGGCTGCGGACGCTCGCCACCGTCTTCGTGATCTTCATCGGCTGGCTCTACCTGGTGCCGCAGTTGCAGGGCGCCGGGCTGACCCTGGCCACGCTCACCGGCTCGCCGTACCCGCTCGGCGCGCTGCTGGTCGCCGTGGTGGTGACGGCGAACGTGGCGCTGGGCGGCATGCGGGCGATCACCTTCGTGCAGGCGTTCCAGTACTGGCTGAAGCTCACCGCGCTCGCCGTACCCGCGATCTTCCTGGCGTTGCAGTGGCAGGCCGACGCCCGCCCGGCGGTGACCCCGCCCGACGGGCCGACGTTCCGGACCGCGACCACCGTCGTGGTCGAGCACCGCGCGACGCTCACGCTGCCCGACGGCGACATCCGGGAGGTACGCCCCGGCGACCGCCTCGAATTCGCCGCCGGTGACCCGGTGCCGGAGGTGTCCGGCGCGGCGACCGGCCCCGCCGAGTGGCTGCTGCCGGACACGGCGGGGGAGAACGACAGAGGGCTGTTCGCCACGTACTCGCTGATCCTGGCCACGTTCCTCGGCACCATGGGCCTGCCGCACGTGCTGGTCCGCTTCTACACCAACCCCGACGGCGCCGCCGCCCGCCGCACCACGCTCGTGGTGCTGGCGCTCGTCGGCGTCTTCTACCTGCTGCCCACCGTCTACGGCGTGCTGGGCCGCATCTACACGCCGCAACTGCTTGTCAGCGGCCAGACCGACGCGGTGGTGGTGCTGCTGCCCGGGGCGGCGCTCGGCGACGGCACCACCGGCCGGCTGCTCGCCGCGCTGGTCGCGGCCGGCGCGTTCGCGGCGTTCCTGTCCACCTCGTCCGGCCTGCTCACCAGCGTCGCCGGGGTGATCTCCACGGATGTGCTGGGCCGCGGCTCGGTACGCGGCTTCCGGCTCGCCACGGTGATCGCCGGCGGGGTGCCGGCGTTGCTCTCGCTGAACGTCTCCGGGCTGGACGTCTCGCAGGTGGTGGGGCTGGCGTTCGCGGTGGCCGCGTCCAGCTTCTGCCCGCTGCTGGTGCTCGGCATCTGGTGGCGCGGCCTGACCGACCTGGGCGCCGCCGCCGGGGTGCTGGTCGGCGGCGGCGCGGCGGTCGGCGCGGTCCTGCTCACCGTGCTCGGCCCGCCGCTGACCGGATGGCCGGCGACGCTCACCACGCAGCCGGCCGCGTGGACGGTGCCGCTGGCGTTCGCGGTGATGGTGCTCGTCTCCATGGCCAGCCGGCGGCGTCTCCCGCGTGACGTCGGCGCCACCATGCTCCGCCTGCACACCCCGGAGTCGCTGCGCCTGTGAGGCGGGGCCGCGCTCGCTCGGCCCCGCCTCACCTCCGCGCACCCGTCAGCAGGTGTCCGTGCCGGCACACAGCCGGTTCGCCACCGACCGGGCGGTACGACGGGCCTCGGTGGGCGTGGTCTGGGAGTCGAGGCGGAGCTGCGCCACCAGATCGCCCTGCCGGACGACGAGCCAGCGACCGGGCCGCCCTCCGACGTCGCTTCCCACGAGAACGCCGTCGTCACCGCCGAGCGACTCCGCCATGATCGACAGCGAGTCGCCCGGCTGCTCCATCTCGCAGCCCGTGACCAGCTTGCGGAGATTCTTCATCACCGTGGTGGCGGACGTGCCCGAGTGCCGGGTCACCCGCTGGACGATCCAGTCGGTGGGCGAGTTGAACGCCACCGACCGGGTGGCCACCTCCCCGTCGGACAGCGTCGGCGACTCGTTCACGCAGAAGGAGGACATGAACTCCAGGGACCAGTCACCGCCCACCTTTCCCGTCTGCATCGTGAAGCCCGTCGGCAGGTCGGCGAGCTGGAGCGTCGCCGCCGCCGGAATCGTCCGGCTCGGCGTACGGCTGGTCGGCCCGCCGCCGATGCTGGCGGCCGGCTCTCCCGCGGTGCGACTCGGCGTCGGCGCCCCGCTCGCCGACGGCTCGGCCGACGGCGTGGTGCTCGGCGTGGGCGCCGGCGTCGGCGTGATCGGTTCGACTGTCGCCGGGGGCACCGGCGGCGGTGCGGCGTCCGGACGGGCCAGCACCACACCGGTCGCCACGACCGCGACGGCGACCGCGGCGGCCAGGCCGGCGGCGAGCTGGGTACGCCGGGCCCGTTGCCGCCCTCGGCGGCGCACCTGCTCGGTGGGCGCCCAGATCAGGTCCTCGGTGTCCTGGTAGAGGTCGGAGAAGATCGGGTCAGGCATTGCGGACCTCCTCCGGGAAGTTCACGTCGAGCAGGGCGGCGAGAGCCTTGCGGCCCCGGGCCAGGCGGGCCTTGACGGTGCCGCTCGGCACGCCGATCTGCGCCGCGATCTCCGCGACCGACAGGTCGGCCAGGTGGTAGAGGACGATCGCCTGCCGCTGGTCCGCCGACAACTGCCGCAACGCGCTGACCAGCGCGACAGTGTTCTCGGAGGGTGGCCGGACCGGAGGTGGTGGTCCGTGCCGCCGGTAGGCGACCACGCTGTTGCGGACCTTGCGCCACCGGTTGACCAGCAGGCGGTGCCCGACGGTGCGCACCCACGCCTCCGGGTCGTCGTACGTGCCGACCTGGGACCAGCGCTGCCAGGCCCGCGCGTACGCCTCCTGGGCGGCGTCCTGCGCCTCGCTCCGGTCGCCGCCGAGCGCGTACAGCACTGTCACCACGCGTTGTCTGCTGTTCCGGTAGAACTCCTCGAACCCACTGTCCGGATCCATCTCTCTCCCCGCTGCCGTTCGTACGCCTGACACCCCCCGCCGTGGTGGGCGGTTGCACGCCGTCGGCGATCCGACTCGTACCTCTCAGGGATGAGGCGAGATCATCCTGCCGTCCGAGCAGCCGTTGGGCGGGGACCGATACGGTCGGACCATGACCGACCAGCACCCCGCGCTCTCCCTTCGTGGCCTGGCCAAGCGCTTCGACACCAAGATCGCGGTGGCGGGCGTCGACCTCGCCGTGCCGACCGGCTCGTTCTACGGCCTGCTCGGACCGAACGGGGCCGGCAAGACCACCACGCTCTCCATGGCCGTCGGCCTGCTGCGGCCCGACGCCGGTGAGGCGCGGGTGCTCGGGTACGACGTCTGGGCCGACCCGGTACGCGCCAAGAGCCTGCTCGGCGTGATGCCGGACGGCGTACGCCTCTTCGACCGGCTGAGCGGGGCGGAGCTGCTCGCGTACCACGGTCTGTTGCGCGGCATGGACCCGGCGGTGGTCGACCAGCGGGCGGCGGAGCTGCTCGACGTGCTGGCGCTCTCCGACGCCGGGCGCACGCTCGTCGTCGACTACTCGGCCGGCATGAAGAAGAAGATCGGCCTGGCCTGCGCGTTGCTGCACGGCCCGCGCCTGCTGGTGCTGGACGAGCCGTTCGAGGCGGTCGACCCGGTCTCGGCCGCGCTGATCCGGGACATCCTGCACCGGTACGTCAGCGGCGGCGGCACGGTGATCTTCTCCAGTCACGTGATGGAGGTGGTCGAGCGGCTCTGCTCGCACGTGGCGATCCTGGCCGAGGGCCGGATCAAGCGGGTCGGCACGCTCACCGAGGTGCGCGGCGACCGGTCGCTGGAGGACGTGTTCGTGGAGGTCGTGGGCGGCCGGACCGCCACCGGGGAGGAGCTGTCGTGGCTGTCCCGGTGACCGCCCCCGAGCGGCCGGCCCGGCGCGTGTCGTCCCGGCACTTCGTCCGGCTCAAGCTGCGGGTGCTCGGCAACAACTTCCGGGGCCAGAAGTGGCGGATCGCGCTGTTCGTGCTGGGCCTGCTGCTCGGGCTCTGGTTCGCCGCCGTCGGGTTCTTCCTGCTCGCCACGCCGGGCCTGGCCGACGAGCCCCGGTACGCCCTGATGGTGGCCGCCTTCGGCGGTGGTCTGCTCACGCTCGGCTGGCTGCTCCTGCCGCTCGTCTTCTTCGGCGTGGACGAGACGCTCGACCCGGCCCGGTTCGCGCTGCTGCCGTTGTCCCGCCGCACCCTGGTCACCGGCCTGCTCGCCGCCGCCCTGGTGAGCGTGCCCGCGCTGGCGACGGCGCTCACCGCGGCCGGTCTGGTGGTCACCGCCGGGCTGCTGGGCGGCTGGTCAGCCGCGGTGGTCGGCGCGCTCGGCGTGGTCGCCGGGCTGCTGGTCTGCCTGGCCGGGGCCCGCGCGCTGACCAGCGCGTTCGCCACGATGCTGCGGTCCCGCCGGGTACGCGACCTGGCGGCGGTGCTGCTCGCCGTCCTGGCCGCCCTGCTCGGGCCGTTGCAGTTGCTGGTGCTCGCCGCGGTGCAGCAGACCGACTGGGACCGGCTGGACGGGGTGGCCCGGGTGGTCGGCTGGACGCCGTTCGGCGCGCCGTGGACGGTCGGCGTCGACGTGGCCGAGGGCCGGGCCGGCGCGGCGGTCGCGAAGCTGCTGATCGCGGTCGCGACGCTCGGCGTACTCCTGTTCTGGTGGTCGCGGTCGCTGGAGTCGGCGATGGTGGGCGCGGCGAGCGCCGGCCCTTCGCGCGCGCCGCGCGGCGTGGCCGGCGGCGCGGTCACGCAGTTGTTCCCCCGCGCGGTGGGCTGGGCGCGGCGGGACCGGTTCGGGGCGCTCGTCGCCCGCGAGTGCCGCTACTGGTGGCGGGACGCGCGGCGGCGGGCCAACCTCATCACGGTCGCCGTGGTCGGTGTGTTCGTACCGGTGATGGTCAACCTCGGCGGCGTCTCGTTCTCCACCGAGGGCGGGGCGGAGTTCGGTGGCGGCGACTCCTCACCGGCGCTGGTCAGCCTTTCCATGATCTTCGTCGGGGTGCTCGCGTCGCTGACGCTGGCCAACCAGTTCGGCTTCGACGGCAGCTCGTACGCCGCGAACCTGGTCGCCGGGGTGCCCGGGCGGGTGGAGCTGCGGGCCCGGATGACCGCGTTCTCGATCTACGTGGTGCCGATGCTCGTCGTGATCGCGGTCGCGCTGGCGCTCTTTCTGGGGCGTCCCGCATGGCTCGGCGTGATGGGTGGCGCGTTGGCCGCCGCGTACGGCTGCGGGCTGGCGATCAACGGGTTCGTGTCGGTGCTCGGCGCCTACTCGCTGCCCGAGTCGAGCAACCCGTTCGCCATGAACAGCGGCGCGGGGTTCACCAAGGGCCTACTCACGCTGGTTTCCATGGTCGCCTCCGCGGTGGTGGCGGTGCCGTTCGTGGTGGCCGCCGCGCTGCTCGGCGACGTGTGGCTGTGGCTGGCGCTGCCGATCGGACTGGCGTACGGGGTGGGCGCGGCGCTGCTCGGCGCGTACCTCGCGGGGGACACACTGGACCGCCGGCAGCCGGAGCTGCTGGCCACCGTCACGCCGAGGCGCTGATGCCGGTCGTCGAGGCGGTCACCACGGTCCCGATCCCGCCGGAGCTGGCGTTCGCGGTCTCCCAGACGGTCGCGCCGGTCCGCTACCGCTGGGATCCGTTCGTCCGTGAGCAGCACTTCGTCGACGGCGCGACGGCGCCCGGCCGGGGCGTGCGCACGTACACCCGCTCCCGGCACGGCCTGGTCATGGTCAGCGAGTACGTCTCCTGGTCACCGCCGACGAACGTCGGCATGAAGATGGTGCGCGGGCCGTGGTTCTTCGAGCGGTTCGGCGGCGGCTGGCGCTTCGCGCCCGGCCCCGAGGCCGGCACCACGATCGCGACCTGGCGGTACAACTTCCGCTGCCGCCCGGCGTTCCTGCGCCCGGTGGCCGAGCGGATCGGGGTGTGGCTGCTCGGGCGCGACATCCGCCGCCGGATCGCCGGGTACGCGGCCGGATGCGCGGACCCGGAGGTGCTGGCCGCCGCCCGCCGCCTGCTCGCCGACGGCTGATCCCGGTTACGCGGTGCGGCGCATCGCCGCGTAGACGTGGTGGCCGTCGCCGACGCTCGTCATGGTGACCAGCTCCCAGCCGTAGTTGGACAGGTGCTCGACCGCTTCCATCAGCGGCTGGAACGCCCGGCGGCCCCAGGTGTTGTTCGCCCGGACCAGCAGGTGCCGGTGTGGATAGGCACGCAGGTCGACCTGGCCGCCGAGGACGGCGTCGGCGGCGACGACCCGTTCCTGGGCGAGTTGCTGCGGGGGGATGAGACTCATGCCCGGCAGGGTATGGCGTTGCGTCGAACCCCGCCCGGCAGCGGGCGGCACAATGTTTCACGTGAATCCAGAGCCGGGCGCGCAGATCCATTCCACCGACCCGTTCGCGGCGCCGGCCGGGCAACGCTCGCCGGTACGGCGGCTGCGCGGCCGACTGGCGGCCCCGGTGACGCTCTGGACCGCGCCCGGCCCGGCCGGGCTGACCGTCTCGTCCACGCTGGTCGCCGAGGGCGAGCCGGACCGGCTACTCGGCCTGGTCGACGCGGAGTCGGACCTGTGGGCGGCCATCGAGGAGGCGGGGCGGTTCGCGGTGGCCCCGCTGGGCCCGCAGCACCGGCAGCTCGCCGACCGCTTCGCCGGCCTGTTCCCGTCGCCCGGCGGCCTGTTCGCGCTGGACGCCTGGA
Source organism: Micromonospora sp. HB375 (assembly GCF_017872985.1). Classification (NCBI taxonomy): domain Bacteria; kingdom Bacillati; phylum Actinomycetota; class Actinomycetes; order Micromonosporales; family Micromonosporaceae; genus Micromonospora; species Micromonospora sp. HB375. The sequence goes on from NZ_JAGGJO010000001.1 coordinate 6,848,002, forward strand.
CCGAGACGCCGTACGGGCCGGTGCCGGCGGACGCCGGCGGGTGGGCGGGGTGCCGGCTCGACACCGCCCGGGAGTACGGCTGGGGCCTGCTGGTCGAGGCCACCATCGAATCGGTGGACCTGCCCCGGGACACCCTACCGTTGCTGCACTACCGCGGCCGCTACCGCGAGCTGACCGACTGACCCACCCGGCGGTCGGGGTGACCGGTTAGCGGAGTGACGTGGGTCACTCGGCGCAGCCGGGGCGCCGTTCGGCGCAGCCGTTCGCCGCCGGGCGGCGGAGCCTTCCCGGGCGGGGAGCGCGCTCTCTACCGTGCGCGAAACTCCCCCCACGCCTGCGAAGGTGGTGATCCACAGATGTCCACGGACACACCCGCGTCCGCGCCCGCCGAGTCGGCGGCGGAACGGTACCTCGCCGTCCAGCGGTCCGACGAGTTCGCCGGGTTGCGGCGCGCGCTGCGCGGCTTCATCTTCCCGATGACCGTCGCGTTCTTCCTGTGGTACGCGCTCTACGTCATCCTCTCCGCGTACGCGCGGGGATTCATGGGCACGAAGCTGATCGGCAACATCAACGTCGCCCTGGTCTTCGGCCTGCTCCAGTTCGTCTCCACGTTCGTCATCGCCTGGCTCTACTCCCGGTTCGCCAACCGCCGGATCGACCCGGTCGCCGACCGGATCCGCGACGAGATCGGGGAGGTGACCCATGAACACGGTCCTCGCGGCTGAGGCGGGCAGCACCACCGCCCGGAACCTCACCATCACGCTGTTCCTGGTCTTCGTGGCGATCACGCTGGCGATCACCGTATGGGCCAGCCGGCAGACCAAGACCGCCACCGACTTCTACGCCGGCGGCCGGTCGTTCTCCGGTTTCCAGAACGGCATGGCGATCGGCGGCGACTACATGTCGGCGGCGTCCTTCCTGGGCATCGCCGGCATCATCGCGCTCTACGGCTACGACGGCTTCCTCTACTCGATCGGCTTCCTGGTCGCCTGGCTGGTGGCGTTGCTGCTGGTGGCGGAACTGCTGCGCAACTCCGGCCGGTACACGATGGCGGACGTGCTGGCGTTCCGGATGCGGCAGCGGCCGGTCCGGACCGCGGCGGCGGTCTCCACCATCACCGTGTCGATCTTCTACCTGCTGGCCCAGATGGTCGGCGCCGGCGCGCTCGTCGCGCTGCTGCTCGGCATCAAGCCGGGCACCACCTTCCTCGGCATGGACGCCGACACCGCCAAGGTCGCCACGATCATCATGGTCGGCGCCCTGATGATCATCTACGTGACGGTCGGCGGCATGAAGGGCACGACGTACGTGCAGATCGTCAAGGCGTTCCTGCTCATGGGCGGCGCGCTGGTGATGACGCTGCTGGTGCTCGCCAAGTACAAGTTCAACCTGTCCTCGCTGCTCGGCGACGCGGCCAGCGCCTCGGGCAAGGGAGCGGCGTTCCTCGAACCCGGGCTGCGCTACGGCGTGGAGACACCCGGCGACGCGCTGAAGACGTTCTACAGCAAGATGGACCTGCTCTCGCTGGGCATCGCGCTGGTCCTCGGCACGGCCGGCCTGCCGCACATCCTGATCCGCTTCTACACCGTGCCGACCGCGCGGGCGGCCCGCAAGAGCGTGCTCTGGGCGATCGGCATCATCGGTGCGTTCTACCTGCTCACCCTGGCCCTCGGCTTCGGCGCGGCGGCGATCGTCGGCGGGCAGGCGATCACCGAGCAGGACAAGGCCGGCAACACGGCCGCGCCACAGCTGGCCGAGGCGCTCGGCGTGGACTTCCTCGGCGGGAACCTGGGCGGGGCGACACTGCTGGCGATCATCGCGGCGGTCGCGTTCGCCACGATCCTCGCCGTGGTCGCCGGGTTGACGTTGGCGTCGTCGTCCAGCCTGGCGCACGACTTCTACGCCAACGTGGTGAAGAAGGGTGAGGCGTCGGAGCGGCAGGAGGTGAACGTCGCCCGGATCTCCGCGCTGGTGATCGGCGCGGTCTCGATCGTCCTGTCCATCTTCGCGCAGAACCTGAACGTGGCGTTCCTGGTCGCGCTGGCGTTCGCGGTGGCCGCCTCGGGCAACCTGCCGGCGATCCTCTACAGCCTGTTCTGGAAGCGGTTCAACACCTCGGGCGCGGTCTGGGCGATCTACGGCGGCCTGCTCTCCGCCGTGCTGCTCGTCTTCTTCTCGCCGGTCGTCTCCGGCGCGCCGACGGCGATGTTCCCCGACCACGACTGGCACTGGTTCCCGCTGTCGAACCCGGGCATCATCTCGATCCCGTTCGGCTTCCTGTGCGGCTGGCTCGGCACGATCCTGTCCAAGGAGAGCGACGAGGAGAAGTACGCGGAGCTGGAGGTGCGCTCGCTCACCGGAGCCGGCGCGCACTGATCGGCACGTCGAGCGGGGCCCCTGCCGTACGCGGGGGCCCCGCCTCGCGTGTATAGGCTGACCGCCATGAAGGTCGCTCCCCGCTTCGGTAGCGGACACCGCATCCTGGTCACCGGCGGCGCCGGTTTCGTCCCGTCCCACCTGGTCGACCGGCTCGTCGAGCGCGGCTGCACGGTAGTGGTGCTGGACAACTTCGTCACCGGGTCCAAGGAGAACGTGGCCCACCTGCTGGACAAGCCGACCTTCACGCTGGTCGAGGCGGACATCTCCGACGGCCTGCCGCACCACCCGGCGATGGCCGAGCGGTTCGACGCGATCCTGCACATGGCGTCCCCGGCCAGTCCCACCGACTTCGAGAAGCTGCCGGTGGAGATCCTCCGGGTGGGCTCGGTGGCGACGCTGGCGCTGCTGGAGCGGGCCACCGACGACGGCGCGCGATTCCTGATGGCCTCCACCTCCGAGGCGTACGGCGACCCGAAGGAGCACCCGCAGCGGGAGACGTACTGGGGCAACGTCAACCCGATCGGCATCCGGAGCGTCTACGACGAGGCGAAGCGCTTCTCCGAGGCGGCCACCATGGCCTACCACCGCAGCCGGGGCACCGACACCGCGATCGTGCGGATCTTCAACACGTACGGCCCGCGGATGCGTCCGGACGACGGCCGGGCCATCCCGACGTTCATCTCCCAGGCGCTGCGCGGCGAGCCGATCACCGTGCACGGCACCGGCAACCAGACCCGCTCGATCTGCTACGTCGACGACCTGGTGCGCGGCATCCTGCTGCTGCTCGACTCGACGCAGACCGGTCCGATCAACTGCGGCACCGAGCACGAGATGTCGATGCGGCAACTGGCCGAGACGATCGTGTCACTCACCGGAAGCACGTCCGAGGTGAGCTACATCACTCGCGCCTCCGATGACCCGGAGATGCGCCGACCGGACCTGACCCTCGCCCGCGAACTGCTCGGATATGAGCCGAGCGTCACTCCCGAAGACGGACTCCGGCGCACGATCGAGTACTTCCGCGGGCGGCTCGGGTACTGAACCGCCCGGGACGCGGCTGACATCGGCGCGCGTCCGAGGGCGTCGGTGGCCCGGCCGACCTACCCTCGGTTACATGTCAGCGACCTCGTCTGCCGGCGCTCCCTTCCCGCACCCCCTGAACCGGGACGCGGGGCGCGCTTCGGTTCCCGGCTCCGGCCGGGGCGCCACCGGGCGCGCCCGCACCTCGGATGCCCGCTGGTATCCCCCGCACGACGAGGCGCCCCGCTCGGGGCGTACCGGCGGTCCGGTGGGGCCGACCGGACCCGGCGGCCCGGGCGACGGCGGTCCGGGCGGCCCGGGCCGGCGCGGCCCGCGACCGCGCTGGGGACGCATCGGCCTGGTGGCCGGCGTCGCGGTGCTGGTGCTGGCGCTGCTCGGCGGCCTCGGCGCCTGGTTCTACGCCCGCAACCTCGACGACGACCTGGCCCGCACGGACCCGTTCGCCGGGATCACCGGCGGGCGCCCGGCCAAGCAGGTCGACGGCGCGTTCAACATCCTGCTCGTGGGCAGCGACTCGCGGGATCCGGACGCTCCGGTCGACGGCTCCGGCAAGTGGCGCGCGGACACCCTGATCGTCATGCACATCCCGGCCGACCACAAGCGCGCCTACCTGGTCTCGGTGCCGCGTGACCTGTACGTGCCGATCCCGGAGAGCGCGGGCGCGTCCTGCGACTCCGGCTCCCGCAACAAGATCAACGCAGCGTTCGCGTTCGGCGGCCTGCCGCTCGCGGTGAAGACCGTGGAGTGCTTCACCGACGTACGGATCGACCACGTGATGGCCATCGACTTCGGCGGCTTCAAGGAGGTCACCGACGCCCTGGGCGGGGTCGACCTGAAGGTGGAGCGAACCATCACGTCGATCCACAAGCCGTACCGGACGTTCACCAAGGGCGTGAACCACATGAACGGCGCCGAGGCGCTGGACTGGGTCCGGCAGCGCAAGCAGTTCCCGGACGGCGACTTCGCCCGGATGCGGCACCAGCAGGAGTTCCTGAAGGCGCTGATGGACAAGGCGGCGAGCACCGGGACGCTCACGAACCCGAAGAAGCTGAACGACTTCCTCAAGGCGGTGACCGCCGCCGTCACGGTCGACCAGGGATTCTCGTTGACCGACATGGCAGTGCAGTTCCGCAGCCTGCGGGGCGAGAACCTGACGTTCGTCACCAGCCCGCACCTGGGCGGCCAGACCATCGACGGCCAGTCGGTGGTGGTCTCCGACCGGGAGAAGGCGCTGGCGATGTACAAGGCGATCGCCGCGGACCGGATGGCCGAGTGGATGCAGGCCAACCAGAAGGGTTCGGGCGACGACACGGGCGGCTGACGCCGGCACGACATGACCGGGAACGAGCGCTAGGACCTCACCACCACGGAGGCCAACCGCCGACCGGCTCCTTACCCCTGCCCGTTCGGCCACAACCCGAGGATGTAGGCCGGTATTGACGGGAATTGCGAGCCTACGAGGTCGCGAATACGGGAACAGATACGTAAAGTGGTCCCGCCCCCGATCACCGAGCTGGAGCACGCATGTCGGTCCAGACCAGCCGTCGCCCGCAGTCACCGGCACCCGGATCATCCGGGCGGGTCCCTCCGGTCATCCCCACACAACCCGGTTCCGGCGGTCGCGGTCCCGGTGGTGGCAAGAAGAAGCGCACCAAGCGCAAGGACCCGCTCTGGGCGAAGCTCACACTTGTGCTCGGCGCGGTGCTGATGGTGACCAGCGGTGTCGCGATCGTCGGCAGCAAGGCGGTCATCGGTCAGGCCACCGACAACATCGCCCAGCGCAACCTGCTCGGCGGGGCGGGCAAGAGCGAGGCCGAGGGCGGCAACAGCCTTGAGGGCCCGATCGACATGCTGCTGCTCGGCGTGGACGCCCGCGAGCGCTGGGCCGCCGACGACGTCCGGTCGGACACGATCATCATCCTGCACATCCCGGCCAGCCACGACCAGGCGTACCTGATCTCGATCCCCCGGGACACCGAGGCGCGTATTCCGGCGTTCGAGAAGAGCGGCTACAAGGGCGGCACCGACAAGATCAACGCGGCCTTCTTCCACGGCGCCCAGAACGGCGGCGGCTGGGAGGGCGGCGCGCAGCTGATGGCCAAGACGATCAAGTCGATGACCGGAATCGGCTTCGACGGCGCCGCGATCATCAACTTCGGCGGCTTCAAGAGCGTGATCGACGCGCTCGGCTCGGTACGCATCTGCGTGAGCCACGAGGTCAAGTCGCACCACATGTCGTACGTCGACGGCAAGCCGATGTGGAACGCGGACGCGAAGAAGACCGGTAAGTCGTACAAGGCAGTGGTGCACAAGAAGGGCTGCCGGGAGATGCAGGGCTGGGAGGCGCTCGACTACTCCCGCCAGCGCTACGGCCTGCCGAACAGCGACTACGACCGGCAGCAGAACCAGCAGCAGCTGATCAAGGCGATGGCCAAGAAGGCCACCGAGGGCGGCATGCTGACCAACCCGATCAAGCTGAACTCGCTGATGAAGGCGGCCGGCAAGGCGTTCGTCCTGGACACCGGCGGCGTGCCGATCGCGGACTTCATCTTCACGCTCAAGAACCTCAACGGGAACGACCTGGTCACCCTGCGGACCAACGGCGGCACGTTCGCCGGCAACAGCAACGGCCGGGAGACGTTCAACGAGACGACCATGGACATGTTCCAGGCGGTCAAGAACGACAAGCTGGCCGACTTCGTGATCTCTAACCCGGACGTCCTCTCCACCCGTAAATGACCTGCTGACCTGCGCGAAAGCGCCATCGGTCGGCCGATCCCCCCGTAGCCTGACGTGAGCGGGTCTCATGTCGCGGCTACGGGGGGATCGTCACGTCCAGGCCAGCACGGAACCGACGCGGGCGGGGCGCACCCGCCCGCTGGGCCCGGTTCCTGCTCGGCACCGGACTCGTCCTGGTCCTGCTCGCCACGCTCGGCGTGGCCGGGCTGAACTGGCTCACCCACCGCTACGACCGCACTGTGGCCAAGGAGCAACTGCTCGACCCGGCCGCCCGGAACAAGCGGACAGACCTGGACGGCGCGCTCAACTACCTCCTGATCGGCTCGGACCACCGGCCCGGCGCGAACCCCGAGGACCAGCGCTCCGACAGCATCCTGATCGTGCACGTGCCGGCCGGCATGCGGCAGGCGTACCTGATCTCCGTGCCGCGCGACCTGCTGGTGGCGCTCCCGGCGGCGCCCGGCTTCCCCGGCGGCCAGGACAAGGTCAACGCCGCGTACGAGCACGGCGGCGGGGGCGAGGGCGGCGCCCGGCTGCTCAGCACCACGCTGACCCGGCTCACCGGCATCCGCTTCGACGGCGCCGCGCTCGTCGACTTCTCCGGTTTCAAACAGGTGATCGACGAACTCGGCGGCATCCGGATGTGCGTGGACACGCCGGTGCGCTCGATCCACACGAAGCACCAGTTCGACGCCGGCTGCCAGCAGATGGACGGCGCCCGGACGCTCGACTACGTCCGCCAGCGCTACGACCTGCCCGGCGGCGACTACGACAGGCAGCGCCACCAGCAGCAGATGCTCCGGGCGGTGCTCGACCGGGCGGGCGAGACCCACCTGCGCACCGATCCGGTGAAGCTCGACCGGGTGCTGCGCGCGGCCGGCGGAGCGCTGACCGTGGACACCAACGGCGTACCCCTGGACGAGCTGCTGTTCGCGTTGCGCGGGCTACCGGCGGACGCCCTGCGCGGCGTCCAGGTGCCCTCGTACCCGCAGACCATCGACGGCGTCTCGTACGTGGTGCTGGACAACGGCGGCGGCGGTCTGTTCACCGCGCTGCGCGACACCCGGATGCCGCAGTGGGCCGGCGCGAATCCGCGCTGGGTCAACCGGCTGTGAGCGGTCCGGGCGGCTAGGCTTGGTGACCGTGTTCGGAGCCTCACTACCAAGCGTCCCCGCGTCGGCCGTGCCCGACGACGTCTACCTGCTCGACGTCCGCGAGGACGACGAGTGGGCCGCCGGCCACGCGCCGGCCGCCCGTCACCTGCCGATGACCGAGCTGCCCGCCCGGCTGGCCGAGATCCCGCAGGACCGCGACGTGGCGGTGATCTGCCGCTCCGGCGGCCGCTCCGCCCAGGTCGTCGGCTATCTGCTGCGTAACGGCTGGGACCAGGTGCGCAACGTCGAGGGCGGGATGGGCGACTGGGCCGCCGCCGGCCGCCCGGTGGTCACCGACGACGGGCAGCCGGGCCGGGTCGCCTGAGGCGGTCATGACCGTCCCCCTGGTCTTCGCCCACCGCGGCGCCTCGTACGACCTGCCGGAGCACACGCTCGCGGCCTACCTCCGTGCCATCGAGGAGGGCGCGGACGGGCTGGAGTGCGACGTCCGGCTGACCCGTGACGGGCACCTGGTCTGCGTGCACGACCGCCGGCTGGACCGCACCAGCAACGGGCACGGGCTGGTCAGCGCGCGTACGCTCGCCGAACTGGACGCGCTCGACTTCGGCTCCTGGCACCGGGCCGCGACGCTCGCCGAGGACGACGAGCCACTGGACGAGTCGCACACCCGGCTGCTCACGCTGGAGCGGCTGCTCGACGCGGTGCTCGACGCCGGGCGGCCGGTCCGGCTGCTGATCGAGACCAAGCACCCCTCGCGTTACCGGGGCGAGGTCGAGCGCCGCCTGGTCACGCTGCTGCGCCGGTACGGGCTGGACGAGCCCCGCCCGGGCCATCGGGTCCAGGTGACTGTGATGTCGTTCTCGCCGCTGGCCGTACGCCGGATGCGGGAACTCGCCCCGGCGCTGCCCACGGTGCTGCTGCTGGAGGTGCTGCCGCGGCTGCTGCCGCTGGGCCGGCTGCCGTTCGGCGCCCGGATCGCCGGTCCCGGCGTGGACCTGGTCCGGGCCCGCCCGCGCCTGGTTCCCTCGCTGCGCGCGGCCGGCCACTCGGTGTACGTGTGGACCGTCAACGAGCCGGAGGATCTGGAACTCGTGCTGGAAGCCGGCGTGGACGGGGTGATCACGGACCGGCCGGCCCGTGCGCTGGCCCGGTTGGGCCGGTGAGTCCGGTCGATCGGTATCGGCCACGGTCGACCGGCCGGGGGTGTCCGGGAGGGCTGCCGCGCGGCACACTCGGGACATGCCGGAGCGAACCGACTACCCCGCCCTCATCGCCGGCCACACGACTGTGATCAACATGATCAACGCGGGCGAGTCCGGTCCCGCAGTGCTCAACCGCCTGCTCCACGAGGTCGGACCGGCGGTGGGCGCGGCCGGTCTGGTCTTCGTGGAGTTCACCCCGGCCGGCGGACGGGTGATCGCGGCGACCGGCCGCGCCGAGTTCGTGCTCGGCCGACCGCTGCCCGCCACCGACCCGGCCACCGTCTGCCTGCTCGCCGGGCCGCCGGTGCGGGAGGTCCGGGTCGACGCGATCCCGGGCGCGCTCGCCGACGAGGTGGCCGGCCGGGGGCTCAGCCGGATGATCGTGGCGCGTGCCGAGATCGGCGGTCTCACCGTCGGCAGCCTGCACGCGCTCTACCCGCTGGGCGAGCCGCCGGATGCCGCGCAACGCGCCGTGATCGGCTACGTGGCCGCGTGCGTCGCGCACATGTACGGCGACCAGACCGGCCTGCCGGTGCACGGGGACGGCCCGGTGGTGGCGGCGCTCGCCGACGGGCTGGCCGTGGTGGACCGCGACGGGCGGATCCGGCTCTGGAACCCGGCGGCGGTCCAGGTGACCGGCCGTCCGGCGGAGGAGGCGCTGAGCCGCCCGCTGCCGTTCCCGCTGCCGCCGCCGGGCCAGGTGCTCGACCACCGGATGCCGGACGGGCGCTGGCTGCGGATCACCTCCGGCGAGCTGCCCGGCCCGAACGCGCTGCGCGTGGTCACCTTCCGCGACGTCACCGACCAGCAGCGGCGCGACCACGACCGCGATCTCTTCGTGGCGGTGACCAGCCACGAGCTGCGGACCCCGGTCACCGTGATCAAGGGGTACGCGGACACCCTCACCGACCACTGGGACTCGCTGAGCGACGACGACCGCCGGCAGGCCGCGCGGATCATCGGCCAGCGCGCGAACGAGCTGGCCCGCCTGGTCGACAGGCTGCTGACCGCCGCCACCGAGAACCGTCCCGGCGGGGAACCGGCCGCGCCGTTCGACCTGGTCGACGCGCTGCGCGCGGCGGCGACGGACCTGCCGGCCGACATCCGGCACCGGGTCGTGCTCGACCTGCCGGCCGACCTGCCCAAGGCGCTCGGCGACCGGCACAGCCTCGCCACAGTGCTCACCGAGCTGGGCACGAACGCCGGGAAGTACTCACTGCCGGACACCCCGATCGAGGTCACCGCCGAGGCGAACGAGCGGACCGTCTCGTTCCGGGTGGCCGACCGGGGCATCGGCATCCGCCCGGAACACGTGGAGCGGGCCTTCGACCGGTTCTGGCAGGGCGAGTCCGGCGACCGCCGGCGGTATCCGGGCGCGGGACTCGGTCTCTATCTCGTCCGCCAGATCGTTGAACAGCAGAATGGATGGGTATCCCTCCGGCCCAGAGCCGGTGGCGGTACGGTCGCAGAGGTGCGGCTGCCGCGGGGTTGACCCGGCGCTCGCAGACGGGGAAGGAACGACGTGTCGACTGGTCCGCCCGAACGGTCGTGGTGTGTAGTGGTGCCCCACGACCCGACCGGCGCGCGTCTGGCCCGGCACCGGCTCGCCGACGAGCTGACCGGCGTCGTACCCCCGATTCTGCTGGCCGACCTGGTCGCGGTCCTCGCCGAACTGGTCGGCAACGCGGTCCGGCACGCCGACGCGCTGCCCGGCGGCGTGGTCCGGGTGGCCTGGCGGCTGCGGGTCACCGAGGAGGGGCCGAGCATCCAGCTCCGGGTCACCGACGGTGGTTCCGGCGCCGGCCCGTGCATGCGGGCCGCCTCGCCGGACGCCGCCGACGGGCGCGGGCTGCACATCGTCGCCGGGCTCGCCAGCGGCTGGGGCGTGGAGCGCGACGGCCTGGGCCAGAGCGTCTGGGCACGGTTCGATCCGGCCCCGGCGCACCGGCCGGGCCTGGTCGCGGCCGGCTGAACGCACGGGCAGGCGGGTCCTGCCCCCACCCGCGCGGCCCGGCATCTAGGCTGTCTCGCCATGAGCAAGCGTCGGAAGAACCAGCGGGTCGGCGAGAGCACCCCCAAGCGGGAGAAGGTGCGCGACGTCTTCGTGCCCCGGCCGTTCGAGGGCCTGGTCGACGAGCCGGAGTGGATCGCCCTGCGCGAGCTGGTCCCGGCCGCGTCCGCGCCGCTGCGGCTCACCCCGGAACTGATCGAGGAGTACGGCGACCGCCCGGTCACGCTGGCCACCGTGCTGCCGATGGCCGCCCCGGCGATGACCAAGCCGGACGGGCGCGTCTTCATCGGTCTGCAGCGGCACCAGCAGTCCGGCGACGTCTCCCGGGACCTGGCCGACGCGCTGATCTCCGCGCTGCGCACCGAGCCGGGCGGCCAGGTGAGCGTGCCGCCGCTGCCCGGGCCCGGCCCCCGCCTCCAGGACATCCTGGTGGACGGCCCGCTGGAGATCACCATGCACGACGGGTTCGACTTCTGGCTCGACCCGGGCGCCGCCGACGACCCGAACGTGCAGGCGTCCCTGGAGCGGGCCAACTCGGCCATCTACCCGACCGTGAAGCTGGCCGGCGCGCGGGCCGCGTACTGGTGCCAGGTGCCGGAGAAGGCCCACGTGCGGATGGTCCTGCCGGAGGACGAGGACGCCGCGCTGGACGCGCTGTCCCGGCTCGGCGCGGCCGGCGCGCTGACGCTCGGCGACGACACGAAGTTCGCCGGCATGTTCCGGGCACACGGGCGTCTCGCGCCGGTCTGGGACCTGCCGGAGGACACCCCGGCCGCCGAGTGGGAGGCGCCGCTGGCGGAGTTCGCCAAGCGTTACGCCGAGGCGGTCGCCGAGCAGGCGCCGCTGGACGCGGCCGGCCGCCGGTCGCGGCAGGGGCTGCTCGGCCGCCAGCTGACGCTGCGCTGACGTTCCGGGTCAGGCGGCCCCGCCCTTCTCCCGCACCAGCGGGCAGGACATGCAGCGCGGGCCGCCGCGCCCGGAGCCCAGCTCCGATCCGGCGATCGCGATCACCTCGATGCCGGCCCGTTCCAGTTGCGCGTTGGTCTCCACGTTGCGCTCGTACCCGACGCAGAGCCGGGGCGCGAGCGCGAGCGTGTTGTTGCCGTCGTCCCACTGCTCGCGTTCGGCGGTGACCGGGTCGAGGCCGGTGTCGATCACCCGGAGCTGATCGAGGTCCATCGCGTCGGCGGCGGCGCGCAGGAACGGCGCCGGGCCGTCGACCCGCAGGTCGTCGCCGTCCGCGCCGACGATCACCGTGTACGCGGACAGCTCGTTGGCGATGTTCGGGTACATCAGCACGGCGTCGGTGTCGACCATCGTGCAGACCGTGTCCAGGTGCATGGTGGCGCGCTCCTGCGCGATCGGGACCACCAGGATGGTGTGCGCCAGGCCGGCGGCGAACACCTGCCGGGCCAGCCGCTCCGCGCCGGCCGGGGTGGTGCGTTCGCCGACGCCGACGGCGAGCACCCCCGGGGCGAGCAGCAGCACGTCGCCGCCCTCCAGATGCTCCAGCCGCGGGTGGTAGACGAACTCGGTGCCGACGAACCGGGGGTGGTAGCGGTAGATCGCGTCGGTGAGCGTGGTCTCCCGCCGTCGCGCCGGCATGGCCAGGCTGGTGACACCGACCCGGTCCCCGATCCACACCGACGAGTCGCGGGTGAACAGCAGGTTGGGCAGCGGGTCGATGACGAAGTCGTGCCGGTCCATCAGGGTCCACACGAGACCGCCGGGTCGGTCGCCGCCGATTCGCAGCTCCTCGTGGGCGAGGCCGGCGATCAGCACGTCGGCCAGCCCGGCCGGGTCCAGGTACGCCAGGTGGTCGGCGACCCGGCGCCGCAGGGTGTGGCCGAGCCGGCGGGACCGCAGCACCTGCTCGGTCAACTCGGCCCGGGCGTCCGGCACGGCGAGCGTCTCGGCCAGAAGGTCGGCCAGGTAGAGCACCTCGACCCCGCGGGACCGCAGCGCCGCCGCGAACGCGTCGTGCTCCTCCTGCGCCCGTCCCACCCACGGGATGGCGTCGAACAGCAACGAGTCGTTGTTGCGTGGGGTGAGGCGGGCGAGTTCCGGTCCCGGGCGGTGCAGCAACACCGTCCCGAGCCGGGCGACTTCGCTGTCCACATAGTGGGTCACCCCCGCAGCCTAGGGCAGGCTTGCGCACCATTCGGAAAAGAAGCGTGGATGAATATGGCATTCATCCACACTCACTCCGGCGCCCCGGCTTGCCGAGCCCCCGGGGGCGCAACGTAGGGTAGTGGAGACATAACTTCGAGAGACCTTTTGCCGGAGGTCGCGATGACTGTCTTTCCCGCTCGTCGAGCCGTACCGAGCAGGGCACTGCCGCCCCGCACGGTGCCGCACACCCGGGTCGAGCCCACGTCGGTGCTCGAACCGGCCCGACCGACTCCACTGGAGTGGGCCCGGCGTCGCCGGGCGGAGCGGGGGGCCCGCCGGTTGGAAGCCGCCGGGGCCCGCGCCCTCGGCCAGCTCGACCACCTCGGGCCCGCCTGGCACGTCATCGAGTGGCCCCGGACGGACCCGGCCGACATGCTGCTCGACCGCGTCCGCGACGACCGGGCCGGGTTCCTGGCCATCGGCCCGAGCGGCCTGTTCGCGGTCACCATCGCCGACCACGGCCGCGCGCGCGTGCTCGTCGCCGGTGACGTCGTGCAGATCAACGGCAAGCGCCCGCCGTACGTGGCGGAGGCGCGCCGGGACGCCAAGCGGGCCAGCAAGGCCCTCTCCGACGCGGTCGGCCTGCCGATCCCGGTCACGCCGGTGCTGACGTTCGTCGGCTCCGGCGTGATCAGCGTCTACGGGCTGCCGAAGGACTGCCTCATGGCCACCCACCGGGAGCTGGACCGCCTGCTCGTGGCCGGCGGGAACCGGATCAGCCCGGCCACCGCCGAGAAGCTGTCCCGCGTGGCCCAGGCACCGTCGACGTGGTTCAACGGCACGTACCGTCCAACCGCCGACTACCGGTGGTACGACGAGGGCCGAACGGCCGCTGACAAGCGGGCCGCCCGCCGGTAACGTCTCCGGCGACGCCACGCGGCCCCCGGCTCCGCCCCCGACTGGTTCCGTCGGTCCGCGTCGTCGCCGGCCGCCCGGCAGCCGATGCTCCCGCCGCACCGACCGGCTAGCGTGGACAGACCGTCGGTGTACATAGGAGGCGCGGTGGCCCACGTCGAACTCTCACTCTCGGACGTGTTCGCGCCCCCGGCGGGCTCCACCGAGCAGGAGTCCGACAACTTCGGGCAGTGGTCCGGCATGGTCTCCCGAGCCGCCGAGCCGTGCCTGCTGATCGACGCCGGCACCACGGTCGTGGCGATCTCCTCGTCCGGCTGCGCGCTGCTCTGCCTGGGCGCGCCGGGGGACGTGATCGGCCTGCCGCTGCTGGAGGGCGGCCTGCGCCTGGTGGACTTCACGGCCAGCCCGAGCGAGCTGACCGAGCAGGAGACCGACAAGATCCCGCCGCTGCTCGCGCTGCACTCCGGGCGACTCGCCCGGGGTCTGCTCCGCGTGCAGGGCCCCAACTCCGACGCCGGCCGCACGGTCGACGCGATCTCCACCCCGGTGCTCACCGACGGCGTGGTGGCCGGCTCGCTCACCTTCCTCTCCGCGGTCTGACCGGCACGCTTCCACCCGGGCCCGGCCTCCTCCTACGATGGGCTCGGCCCCCGCCGTACGACGACATCCCTCGATGCCGAGGACGCCCACCGTGCTCCGCACCCCCCACCCCGGTCGCCGGCACCGCCCACTGGCGCTGCTGGCGGTGCTCGCCCTCGCCGCCTGCGGCGCGCCGCCCGAGCTGCGCACGCCGCCCGCCGTCGCCACGCCCGCGCCGGTCCCGTCGACGTCCGCCACGCCCACCCCGAGCGCCACGACGGTGGCACCTGTCACACCGTCCGCGCCCGTGCTCTCCCCGTCCACGCCGGTGACGGCGACGCCGTGCCGGGGCCGGCCGTCCGGCGACCGGATCGTCGCGCTGCTGCGCGGGTCCGCCGGAGTGCTGCCCCGCGACGTCCGGGTCACAGTGGCCACCGGTCCGCTCTGCGCCGAAGGGTGGCAGTACACCGTGCTGGCGGTCGCCGGACACGAGGAGCTGCAGGTCGTCACCCGGGGCGGCAGCGGCACGCCGACGCTGGTGACGGCCGGGACGGACGTGTGCGGCGTCGAGGTGCGGACCCTCGCGCCGCCCGGCATCCGTACCCTGGCCTGCGACGGCACGCCGGGTGCGTAGGCTGGTCGGCATGCCGGGAACACCGCCGACCCGCTTCGTCTACCTGGGCCCCGAGGGCACCTTCGCCGAACAGGCCCTGCGAACGGTGCCCGCCGCCGAACGCGGGGAGCGCACACCGGCGCGCAGCGTCGGCGAGGCGCTCGACGCGGTACGCGCCGGCGACGCGGATGCGGCCCTGGTGCCGCTGGAGAACTCCATCGGCGGCGCCGTCGGCGTGACGCTCGACGAGCTGGCCGAGGGCGACCCGTTGGTGATCACCCGCGAGGTCGTCCTGCCGGTGGAGTTCGTGCTCGCCGCCCGGCCCGGCACCACGCTCGCCGACGTGCGCGGCGTGGCCGCCCACCCGCAGGCGTCCACCCAGTGCCGGGGCTGGCTGCGCGAGCACCTGCCCGACGCCACAGTTGTCGACGTGCTCTCCAACGGCGCCGCAGCGGCCGGCGCGGCGAGCGGCGAGTACGACGCCGCCATCTGCGCCCCGATCGGCGCGACCCGGCACCGGCTGGCGGTCCTCGCCGACAAGATCGCCGACCACCCGGACGCGGTGACCCGCTTCGCGCTGGTGTCCCGCCCCGGGCCGCCTCCGCCGCCGACCGGTGACGACCTCACCTCGCTGGCCGTCTACATCGCGCACGACCGGGTGGGCGCGCTGCTGGCGGTGCTCATGGAACTGGCGGTGCGGGGCGTGAACATGACCCGCATCGAGTCCCGCCCCACCGGTGAGGCGCTCGGCCGGTACGTGTTCTTCCTGGACTGCGCCGGGCACGTCGCCGACGTACGCCTCGGCGAGGCGTTGCAGGGGCTGCGCCGGGTCTGCGCCGACGTGCGGTTCCTGGGGTCGTACCCCCGGCACCGCTGGAACGCGGCGGCGGGTGACCGGTCGGCGGCGGCGTCCACCGGGCCCTCCGACCTCGACTACGCCGACGCGGCGGCCTGGGTGGCCCGGCTGCGGTCCGGCGAGCTGAGCTGACCGGCCCGGGGCGACCACGGCGGGCGCCCCGGGCACCGGAGGGTCACTGCAGCAGGCCGCCGAGCACGCCGCCCTGCTGCTGGGAGCCGCTGCCGGCCACCGGAGGCTCCTCCGAGGGCTGGACGACGACGAAACCCTGACCGGCGAAGCTCATCGTGAACGCCTCACCGGTGCTGCGGCCGAGCAGCGTGCCGAGGCCGAGCTGCTCGGCGCGGTGGTAGCCGGTCTGGAGGTTCGCCGACCAGCAGACCGCCGCCTGCGGGTCCACGTACGTCGGCGCGTCCACGTTGAGCACCACCGGGGTGCCCTTGGTGGTGATGGCGATCCGGCCGTGCCCGGTGAACACGCAGTTGAACAGGCCGGAGGAGGACGCGAAACCGGCGCCGCCGACCATCTTGATGTCGTACTGCAGGGTCGAGTCGAAGGCCAGCACGCTGGAGCCGTTGATGGACAGCGCGTCGCCCGGCTCCAGGTCGATGACGTGCACGTCCTTGGCGAAGTCGGCGAGGAACACGTCGCCGCGCCCGGAGACCTTCATCAGCGGCACGCCCTCACCGGTGAGGCGCTGCTTGATGAACTTGCCGATGCCGCCGGAGCCCAGGGCCTGGAACTGCACCTGGCCCTGGTAGGCGACCATCGAGCCGACGCGGGCCATCGCCTCGCCGTTCAGCTCGATCTTCAGCATCTTGGAGTTCTGCAACCGCATGCCCGGCTGCTGGGACTCCTTCTCAAGGTTCTCCGCGGAGAACAGCGCGCTGCGCATGGGTTTTCCTCCTGGGTCAGAATGTGCCTGACCACGGAGGTTAGGGGACCGGCGCAACCGCCGGAATCAGCCGGGCGGGGACCCGGTCAGCCCCAGCCCAGGGCGTGCAGACGCTCGTCGTCGATGCCGAAATGGTGGGCGATCTCGTGCACCACGGTCACCGCGACCTCCTCGACGACGTCGTCGTCGGTGTCGCAGATCGCCAGGATCGGATTGCGGTAGATCAGGATGCGGTCGGGCAGCACGCCGGAGTAGTCCCAGCCGCGATCGGTGAGCGCGTGCCCCTCGTACAGGCCGAGCAGGTCCTCGCCCGGCGGCGGGTCGTCCTCGACCAGGATGACCACGTTGCTCATGAGCCCGAGCAGCTCCTCGGGCACCTCGTCGAGTGCCTCGCCGACCAGTTCCTCGAACCGGTCCCGGCTCATCTCCACGGCCACGCGGCCCGGTCACTCCCCCAGAATCGGCACGTCACACGGCGAGGGCGGCCCGCAGGACACCCCCGCCGTGCCGTACGTGATGGTCAGGCCAGGCGGGCGTTCAGCGTGATCTGCGCGCCCGGCGACAGCAGCCGGGAGATCGGGCAGTTCTCCTTGGCCGCCTCGGCCAGCTTGGTGAACTCGGCCTGGTCGATGCCCGGAACCTGACCGACGGTCTCCAGGTCGATCCGGGTGACTGTCATGCCGGCGTCGGTCTTGTCGAAGTGCACCTTGGCGGTGGTCTCCACCGCCGTTTCCTGGGCGCCGGCGTCGGCGAGCTGCTTGGACAGCGCCATCGAGAAGCAGCCGGCGTGCGCGGCGCCGATCAGCTCCTCGGGGTTGGTGCCCTCGCCCTCCTCGAAGCGCGACTTGAAGGAGTAGTTGCCGGACAGGCCGCCCTTGCCGGTGCGGACGGTGCCGGACCCCTCGGTGAGGTTGCCCTGCCAGCGAGCGGATGCGGTACGGATAGGCATGGCACGACGCTACGCGAAAGCGGGCCGCGTCGCACCGCACCTGTGGACCACGATCCGGGCCGTCGGGTGTGTGCTGTGCCATGATTCGACGCAGGCCCGCGTACGGGAAGGGTGGCCATGTCACAGGATCTCCCCGTCCCCCGCCAGGAGAAGCGAATCCCCGTGCGGGACGACGACACCACTGTCGTCGAGTGGGGTGACGCCGAGCCGGAGTCCCCCGGCCGGGCCGGACGCTCGCTCGCCGCCCTGGGCCGGGACCGCCGCCTGCCGACAGTGCTCGCCGGGCTCGCCACGGTGGCCGCTGTCGCCTCGCTGATCGGCGAGTGGCTGATCATCACGGTGCCGGCCGAGGCCCGGGACGACGACGCGCCCACCCGGCTGACCAGTGGCATCTCCGAGATCGGCGGGTTCGGGGTGGCGTACCTGGTGGGCCTGCTCGGGCTGTCCGTGGCGCTGGCTCTGGCGCTGCGCGGCGCCCCGGCGGTCCGTCGGCACGCCGCGCTCGCCGGGCTGGGCCTGTCGGCGGGCGTGCTCGGCGTGCTGGTCGCGACCGCCGCCTCCCTCGAGCAGCTGGCCCGGCGCATCCTATTCTTCGTCGGGGACCAGCGCCTCGACGTGGAGCACGGGCGCGGCCTGGTCACCGCGTTCCTCGCCGTGGCGCTGCTGGCCGCCGCGCTGCACCTGGCCGGCCGGAGCGCCGGGGACACGCCCGCCGACGAGGAACCGGACCACGACCACCCGGACGACCGGCCCGCCTGGCGGGGACGCGCCGCCACGGACGACCTGCCGCCGGCCCCCGCGGACCTGACGGTGCAGCCCACGGTGCCGTTCGCGGACCCCGACCGGTCCCGCTGACGCCGCATACGTCGGCCACCGCGGCTTCGCCTCCGATTCGCCGGAAAGCCGTGGTTGCCGCCCGTTCCGCGAGATACGGTTGCTGCCCGCCGTCCCGTGGTCGCGGCACCGAAGACCTGGTCGGCCGGCGTGACGGCGCGGGCGAAGGAGGAACCATGACCCGCCCGGGACTGCCCAAGCTGATCGCCACCGACCTCGACGGCACGCTCGTCCGCAGCGACGAGACCGTCTCCGCGTACACCCACCGGGTGCTGGACCGGGTGCGGTCCGCCGGGATTCCGGTGGTCGGCGCGACCGGCCGCGGACCGCGCCTGACCGAGCTGACCCGTAACGACATCCGGGCCGCCGACTTCCTGGTGATGGCCGGTGGCGGCCGGGTGGTGGACCAGAGCGACCCCGACGGGCCGCTGGTGCTGCGCGACGAGCGGCTGCCCGGCGAGGTGCTGGCCCGGATCCTCACCGACCTGGAGGCGGCGGCCGGCCCGCTCACCGTGATGGTCGAGGCGTCGGACGAGCACGACGCGCCGCTGTGGGGCGACTACCACCCGAGCTGGCCCTACCCGGACCGGTTCGAGGCGCGCAGCCGGATGGAGTGCCTGTCCTGCGACGTGATCAAGGCGTTCGCGCGTACCGCCGACCACCACGTGGACGAGCTGCTGGCCGCCGCCCGGGCGATCGTGCCGCCGGAGGTGGCCACGCTCACCCAGGCCGGGCTCGGCTTCATCGAGATCTGCCCGCCCCGCACCGACAAGGCCAGCGGCCTGAGCGTGATCGCCGAGCGGCTCGGCGTCGACCCGGCCGACGTGCTGGTCTTCGGCGACCAGCCGAACGACCTGCCGATGTTCGACTGGGCCGGGTGGGCGCGGGTGGCGGTGGCGAACGCCCACCCGGAGGTACGCGCCGCGGCGGACGAGATCACCTTGCGCAACGACGACGACGGGGTGGCCGTCTACCTGGACCGACTACTGTCCCGGTGATGGAAGATCCACCTCGGCTCGTCGCCTCCGACATCGACGGCACGCTGCTGCGCGACGACCGGACGCTCAGCCCGCGTACCGCCGGCGTGCTGGCCCGCATCGCCGCCGCCGGCACGCCGGTGGTCCTGGTCACCGGCCGTCCGATCCGCTGGCTCCAAATGGTGTACGAGCAGCTCGCCGCGCCGCTGCCGGCGATCTGCGCGAACGGCGCGGTGGTGTACGACCCGGTCACCGACCAGGTGCTGCGGGCCGACCCGCTCGCCCCGGAACTGCTGGCGGAGGTGGCCCGGCGACTACGGGCCGAGGTGCCCGGGGTCAGTCTCGCGGTGGAGATCGTGGACAGCCGACAGATGCGGCACGAGGCGCACTACCCGCTGCGCTGGGACGCCGACCTCGACGCCATCCGGGCCGTCGAGTCGCCGGAGGAACTGCTGGCCGCACCCGCGGTGAAGCTGCTGGCCCGCGCCGCTGAGCAGGACCCGGACGTCTTCGTGCAGGTGGTGGCGGGCGCGCTGGAGGGGCTGGCCGAGGCGACCCACTCGTCGTACAGCGGGCTGATCGAGATCTCGGCCGCCGGCGTGACGAAGGCGGCCGGCCTGGCCTGGTACGCGGAACGGCTGGGCGTCGGCGAGCGGGACGTGCTGGCCTTCGGCGACATGCCCAACGACGTGCCGATGCTGGCCTGGGCCGGACGCGCGGTGGCGGTCGCCAACGCCCACCCGGCGGTACGGGAGATCGCGCACGAGGTCACCGGGCCGAACACCGAGGACGGCGTGGCGGCGTACCTGGAGAAGGTCTTCGAGCTGGACTGAGCGGCCGGGGCGCGTGACGCGCCCCGGCCGGCGGGTCACAGGTACTGGCCGGGCGCGTGGCCCTCGCCGGCGCCGGGCATCCCGGGCATGCCCGGGATCACGCCGCCGGGGCCGCTGGGCAGCGCCTGACGGCCCGAGCGCATCTGCTCCAGCTGGACACGGGCGGCCATCTGCTGGGCCACCAGCGCGGCCTGGATGCCGTGGAACAGGCCCTCCAGCCAGCCCACGAGCTGGGCGTGCGCGATCCGCAGCTCGCCCTCGCTCGGCGTCTGCCGCTCGGTGAACGGCAGCGAGAGCCGCTCCAGCTCCTCGCGCAGCTCGGGCGCGAGACCCTCCTTCAGCTCGACGATCGAGCGCTCGTGGATCTCCCGCATCCGGTTCCGGCTGGCGTCGTCCAGCGGCGCCGCCTTCACCTCCTCCAGCAGCTGCTTGATCATGCTGCCGATCCGCATCACCTTGGCCGGCTGCTCGACCAGGCGGGTCGGGTCCTCGCCCTTGCCCTCCTCGTCGGTCTGCACCGTGCCGACCGGGCGGCCGTCCGGCCCGACCACCACCACGGTGCCGGGGATGCCATCGTTGCCCTGCTCGTCGTCCCGTCCGGAATGCGCTTCGGTCATGGCACCCATCTTTACCCACGCCGACCATGTGCACGCGGCCGGACCGGAGGGAGCTACCGTCGCCGCATGCTCTCCGACCCACGCGAGGTGCTGACCCGCCCGTCTCCGCCGCCGGACGCCACAGTCGCCTACGGCGACCACCCGGACCAGCTCGCCGACCTGCGCCGGCCCGCCGGCGACGGGCCGGCCCGGCCGCTCGTGGTCGTGGTGCACGGCGGTTTCTGGCGGGCCGAGTACGACAGGGCCCACACCGGCCCGATGGCGGCGGCGCTGGCCGCGCTCGGCCACCCGGTCGCGCAGATCGAGTACCGCCGGACCGGCCAGCCCGGCGGCGGCTGGCCGCACACGCTCACCGACGTCCGCACCGGGGTCGCCGCCCTGCCCGGTCTGGCCGCCGCCGCGCTGCCCGGCCGGGTGGCCCCCGTACCGCCGATCCTGATCGGCCATTCCGCGGGCGGGCACCTGGCCCTGTACGTGGCCGCGCGCGCCCCGGAGACGGTCGCCGGGGTGGTCGCGCTGGCCCCGGTGGCCGACCTCGCGCAGGCGTACCGGCTGGACCTGGACGGCGGGGCGGTGGCCGCGCTGCTCGGCGGCTCCCCGGAGGACGTGCCGGACCGGTACGCGGACGCGGATCCGTCGAATTTCGTACCCATGCGAACACGGACCGTAGTCGTGCATGGCGAGCAGGATCTTCAGGTTCCCACCTCGATCAGCCGATCCTGGGTGGCCGGCGACCGGGCTGCCGGCGGCACTTCCACCTTGATTGAGCTGCCTGAATGCGAGCATTTCGGGCTGATCGACCCGGAGGCGGCTGCCTGGCCCCGGGTGACACAGGCGTTGCGGTCGCTTCACGATGATCTTCCGGGCATTGACGCAGCGTCGCCGACCAGGTAGAACGCCGAAGGGGTGTGCACCATGGCCACCCCGTCGGGAAGGAAATCGGTGGCACAGATGAACCGCAGGCGGGCTCTGCAACTGCTGGCCGCGCTGGGCACCACCGGACTGGCGGCGGGTTGCGGCTCCGGGGAGGACGACACCGGGGAGCAGGCCGGATCCGGCAGCCCGATCAAGATCGGGCTGATCGTGCCCGGCAGCGGGGCGAACAAGGCCATCGGCGACGAGATCACCAACGGCTTCCAGCTCTACCTCCGCCTGCGCGGCCAGCAGATCGCCGGCCATCCGGTCACGCTGGTGCCGGCCGAGGAGGGCTCCACCGCCGCCAGCGGCAAGGCCGCCGTGGAGCGGCTGATCAAGGAGGGCGTGCTCGCGCTCACCGGCGTGGTCAGCCCCACCGTGATGACCGGCATCAAGGACTCGGTCGAGCAGGCCCGGGTGCCGCTGATCGGCTCCAACGCCTCCCCCTCGACGCTGCAGGGCGTCGTCTACATCTGGCGCACGTCGTACGTGCTGACCGAGCCGGGCGAGGCGCTCGGAGAGTACCTGCGCCAGAAGCTCGACGCGTCGAGCCGCATCGCCATCTTCGGCACCCGCGGCCAGGGCAGCCAGGACGTCGTCGAAGGGCTGCGGCGCGCGTACGAGCGGGGTCGCCGGCTCACCGAGGACCCGATCTACACCGACGACTCCGACAACCCCTCGCGGAATCTCTACACCGGGCCGATCCGCAAGGCGCTGGAGCGGAAGCCGGACGCGGTCTTCTGCCACTACTCGGGCGCCCAGGCCGTCCAGTTCGTCAAGCAGCTCTACGCCCTGGGCTACCGGGGGCCGATCTACGCCCCCGGGTTCCTCACCGAGGGCACCGCGCTGGACCAGCTCGACGACGGTGAGAAGGGCCGCGACCGCAAGCTGATCGAGGCGAACGGCATCGAGACCGCGCTCAACTACTCGGCCGATCTCAACAACACCGCGAACCGGATCTTCGCCTCGGCGTACCGGAAGACGTTCAACTCCGCGCCGACCACGTACGCGATGGCCTCCTACGACGCCGCGCTGGTGCTGGACAAGGCGATCCGGCTGGCCGGGGCGAACCCGTCCCCGCAGCAGGTCAACCTGGCGCTGGGCAAGGTCGGCCAGGTGGACAGCCCGCGCGGCCCCTGGCAGTTCAACCAGACCCGTACCCCGCAGCAGAAGTGGTACCTGCGCCGGGTGCAGACCGACGGCCGACTGCTGTCCAACATCGTGATCAACGAGCTGGCCACGCTCGGCTGACCGGCCCCCGTACGCGACGAAGGGCGGTCTCCCCACCGGGAGGCCGCCCTTCGCGCCGAGGCGTGGCTCAGTGCCGCAGTTCGGCGATGCAGCACTTCACGCTGCCACCGCCCTTCTTCAGCTCGGACAGCTCCACCGGGACCGGGTGGTAGCCGGCCGCCTTCAACTTGCCGGCCAGCCGCGTCGCCTCGTTGTTCAGCACCACGTTGAGCCCGTCGCTGACCAGGTTCAGGCCGAACGCCAGCGCGTCCTCGTCGTCGGCGACGATCGCGTCCGGGAACAACTGGGCCAGCACCTTCTGGCTGGCGGCGGAGAAGGCGCCCGGGTAGTAGACGATGTTCTCGTCGTCGATCGAGGCGAGCGCCACGTCCAGGTGGTAGAAGCGCGGGTCGATCAGGCGCAGCGAGACCACCGGGCGGCCGAGCGCCTCCTGCGCCTCGGCGTGCGCGGCCGGTTCGGTCCGGAAGCCGTGCCCGGCGAGGATCAGGCCGCCGTGGGCCTCCGGCAGGTACGCGAAGTCGCCCTCGCCCTCGTTGGTCTCGTTCGGGGCGATGAACCGCCAGCCCTGCTCCTCGTAGAACGCCCGGTGCGCGGCGGCCTCGGCGGTCCGCTGCTCGTGCTTGAACCGGGCCCCGTAGACGGTGCCGTCGACCACGAACGCGCCGTTCGCCGCGTAGACCATGTCCGGCAGCCCCGCCTCGGGCGTGAGCAGGTGCACGTCGTGGCCGAGCCCGACGAGCGTCTCCCGCAGCCGGTCCCACTGCTTGACCGCCAGGTCGGCGTCGACCGCCGTGGTCACGTCCATCCACGGGTTGATCGCGTACTCGACCGTGAAGTGCTCGGGCGAGCACATGAGATATGTCCGCTTTCGCGAGACTCGCTGCTGGTTCACGGTCACCAAGAGTAGGTACGGTACAACTTTGGTAACAGCCACAAGCATTGCTTCCCGGGAGCAGAACATTGCAGATAGACGCGGTAGACCAGCGAATCATTGCGTTGCTCGTGGCTGACGCCCGCGCCTCGTACGCGGACATCGGCACCCGGGTGTCACTCTCCGCCCCCGCCGTCAAGCGACGGGTCGACCGACTCCGGTCCGCCGGGGTGATCCGGGGATTCACCGCCGTCGTCGACCCGGCCGCTGTCGGCTGGACCACCGAGGCGTTCGTCGAGCTGTTCTGCGCCGGCCGGACCACCCCGGCACAGATCGGCGCCGCCGCCCGACGGCACCCCGAAGTGGTCGGCGCGTACACCGTCTCCGGCGAGGCCGACGCGCTCGTGCACCTGCGCGCCGCGGACATCTCGCACCTGGAGGAGGCGCTGGAGCGGCTGCGCGCCGAATCGTTCGTCACCTCGTCCCGCAGCACCATCGTGCTCTCCCGGCTGGTCGAGTCCCCCGGCGTCGGACCGTCCACGCCTTGACCTCAACCTCGCTTCATGTCGTGCACTGGTGACCGGCTCGAAGCGAGGGGGCGGTATGCGTGCGGTGTGGCTGCGGGAGTTCGGCGGACCGGAGGTGCTCGTGCCCGGGACGGCACCCGATCCGGCACCCGGACCGGGCCAGGTGCTCGTCGACGTGGCACACGCGAACATCACGTTCGTCGAGACGATGTTCCGGGCCACCGGCTTCGGGCCGTTCGACGCCGAACTGCCACTGATCCCCGGCAACGGCGTCGGCGGGACGATCACCGAACTCGGACCCGGCGTCGATCCGGCGCTCGCCGGGCGCGTCGTGGTCACCGCCACCGGCGGCACCGGCGGGTACGCCGAGCGCGTCGTGGTCGACCGGAGCGCCCCTGTCCCCGTACCCCCGGGGTTGGCCCTGGACGCGGCGGTGGCGCTGATGGCCGACGGCCGGACCGCCCTGATGCTGGCCCGGGCGGCCGGGCTGCGGCGCGGCGACCGGGTCCTGGTGGAGGCGGCGGCCGGCGGCGTCGGGTCGCTGCTCACGCAGTTGGCGGCGGCGTCCGGGGCGACGGTGGTGGCCGCCGCCGGCGGCCCGGCGAAGGTGGCCGGGCTCCGCGCGGCCGGCCTCGACCTGGCAGTCGACTACCGGCAGCCCGGCTGGACCGGCCGGGTCCGGGACGCCGTCGGCGCGGTCGACGTGGTGTTCGACGGCGTGGGCGGACCGCTCGCCCGGGAGGCGTTCAACCTGCTCGACCCGGGCGGGCGGATGCTCAGCTTCGGGCTCGCCGGCGGCGCCTGGGCGGACATCCCGGCCGAGGCGGCCACCGCACGCGGCGTCACGCTGCTGAGCCCACGGCCCGGCCCGGACGAACTGCGCGCCCTCACCGAGGCGGCGCTCGCCGAGGGCGCCGCCGGCCGGCTGCGACCGCAGATCGGGCAGCGCTTCCCGCTGGACCGGGCCGCCGACGCGCACGCCGCGATCGAGGCCCGGCAGACCGTCGGCAAGACCCTGCTCGACGTGCGCTGACCCGGCTCAGAGGTACATGCCGGTGCGGTGCTCCTCGGCCCGCGCCGGCTTGTCCCCCTCGCCGAAGAAGCGCTTGCCGCCGAACTCGCCGTGCAGACGGTCGTCCAGCTCGTCCGCGAGACCGGTCATCACCTGCACCGCGAGCATCAGGTGGGTGGGCTGGAAGTTGCGGCCGAACACCGGAATCGAGGCCCACACCGTGTCGTCGGCGCAGTAGAGCCGCCCGATCGGCATCCGGTTGGTCAACTCGGACAGCTTCACGTACAGGCGCTCGGTCGGCTCGACCTCGGTCAGCACCGGCGAGAAGACGTCCACGAGCGGCGGGTTGTCGCGCACCCGGACGAACACCATCGCCGAGCCGGCCCGGATGTTGATGTCACCGTCGGAGTCGACCTGAAGCTGGTCGGACGCGGACTTCAGCATGGTCGACACGACGGTGCGGACCCGCTCCTCCAGGGCCAGCACGTCGTTCTCGCCGGACTGCGCGGCCGCCGCCGCGGCCAACGCCTCGTCCAGGTCGGCCTCGACGTCGCGGTCCGGGCCGAACTCGCTGCGGGCCGTACCGAGCGGCTCCACCGGCAACGGCTCACCCTCGGTGTCGTGCACCAGGTAGACGAGGAAGGCGGGATGCGGGGCGCCGTAGACGTCACGCAACGTCCGGGACAGCACGGCGGCCAGCCGGGTCGCCTCGTCGGTGCCGCAGTCCAGCCCGAACTGCTCACCGGAACCCGGCACCACGCCCGGCGGCGACCAGCCGAGCGCCACCATGTCGGCCACCGCCGCCCGGTCCAACCGGTAGCCCTGGGGCAGCGTGGCGTTGCCGACCGCCCGGGCCGAGAGGCGACCCTCCTCGCCCGCGTCCACGCTCACCGAGTAGACGGCGTCCCCGGTGCCGGAGGCGGTCGGATCGAGTGTCACCTCCAGGTGACCACCGGCGGGCAGTGCGCGTAGCCGCTCGGCGAGCGCCCGCGCGAACTCACGCCAGGCCTCGGTGACCTTGGCCCGCAGATCGGCGGTGGTCGGCTCGTCGAGCAGGATCGACTCGTGATGCTCCGGCGCGCTGCCGGTGGCGTGGTGTTCCGGCGCGCTGCCGGCAGGCTTGTCGACCGGCGCCGAGGGGTGGTCTGCCGTCATGATCGCCTCCGTCCGTCCCCGCCACCCTACCCACGCGCGGCGGCCACCGAATCACGCGCAAGGCGCTATTCCGCGGGCGTGGACCCACCCAGATCCACCGGCCACGAGCCGGCCAGCGCGCTGAGCCGCTCGGCCGCCGCCGCCGGGTCCGCCCCGCGCCCCACCGCCACCCCCAACAGGTACGCGGTGACCGGCGCCCCCGGCCGGACCACCTGATGCGCCACGTCCCGGGCCACGTCCAGCACTGTCGGCACCGGCACCCCGGCCGGGTCCAGGTCCAGCTCGGCGCAGACCGCCGTGACCCAGTCGTCCAGCACCGTCATCTCGACCACTCCTCCGCCCGGCGTACGTCCTCGTCAGTGTCGCAGTCGAACCAGGGCGGAGGACCCGAGCCGGACCACGACACCTCGCGTACGGCGACACCGGTCAGCAGTCCGCGTACCGGCGCCCCGTCGAGGGTGCCGCCCCGCGTCGCGGCGAGCCGGTCGAGGGCGGCCCGCAGGGCCGGTAACCGCCACACCGCGCAGAGCTGCTGGCGGCGGCCGTCGCCGTCCACGTAACAGGCGAGGGCGACGGTCGGTCCGCGCGGGGGGAGCGTTGATGCCCGCTCGGCGGCCGGTTCGCGTTCCCGCTCGGCGGCCCGATCGTGTTCCCGCTCGGCGGCCGGGGTGTCGAGGGCGCGCCGCAGCTCGGTCACGGCGGCGGCGGTGAGCAGCGGGAGATCGGCGGCGAGCAGGGCGACTGTTGTCGTACCCGGGTCGAGCAGCGCCAGCCCGGCCGCAATGGCGGCCACCGGCCCGCCACCGGGTGGCTCCTCACGTGTCGTCCGGACGCCGTCGGGCACCGGACCGGACGGGCCGACCACGATCCGCTGGTCCGCGTCTGCCACCGCGGCCAGTACCCGGTGCAGCATCGGCCGGCCGCCGACCGGGCGGGCCGGTTTGTCGACGCCGCCCATCCGCCGGGCCGCGCCACCGGCAAGGACCACCGCCGCGTACCCCGTCACCGCCTCACCCTATCCACGGCCACGACCGTCGAATCCCGGCTCGGGCACGAGGCCCGGGCCCGTGCCCGGCTTCGCTGGCGGTTTTCCGACGTTGATCAACTCCATCTCGCCGAAGTGGCGGCATCCGGGGCCCTCCGATACCGCCACTTCGGCGATCTGGTGTCGATCATGATCGGCTGGGCCGGCGGGGCACGTGAACGAGTGGGGCGGGGTGCGGGCAGTGGAGGGGCCGGGGAGGATGGCGGGATGGGACGGGCGACAGACCGGCGGAGCGTGCTGCGGATCGACCTCGACGCGACGGGCGAGGGCCGGGGCCGGATCCGCCGCCAGGACACCCTGGCCGCGGAGGAGCCACTGGAGATCCGCGTGGGCGCGGCCGGGCCGGGTCGGCGTCGACCGCTCGCGGTGACTATGCGTACGCCCGGCGACGATCTGGACCTGGCGATCGGCTTCCTGCTCACCGAAGGACTGATCCGGTCGGCCGAGGACGTGCACACCGCACAGCTCTGCGCCGGCGCGGAGACCCCGAACACCTACAACGTGGTCGACGTGGCGCTCACCCCCGGTGTTCCGGAGCCGGTCACCGATCCGTCGCGCAACTTCTACACCACCAGTTCGTGCGGCGTGTGCGGCAAGGCCAGCATCGAGTCGGTGCGTACCCGTTCGCGGTTCGCCGTGCGGGACGACCCGCTGGTGGTCACCGCCGAACTGCTGGCCGCGCTGCCGGACCGGCTGCGGGCCGCGCAGCGCGCCTTCGACCGCACCGGCGGCCTGCACGCGGCCGGCCTCTTCACCGCCGACGGGGAGATGGTGGTGCTGCGGGAGGACGTCGGGCGGCACAACGCGGTGGACAAGGTGATCGGCTGGGCCGCCCGGGAGGGGCGGTTGCCGCTGGCCGGGCACGTGCTGCTGGTCTCCGGGCGGGCCAGTTTCGAACTCACCCAGAAGGCGTGGATGGCGGGCGTGCCGCTGCTCGCCGCGGTGTCCGCGCCCAGCACGCTCGCCGTCGAGCTGGCCGAGGAGGCCGGGATGACGCTTGTCGGCTTCCTGCGCGGGCCGACCATGAACGTCTACACCGGGGCGGCCCGGATCGGCGGCTGACGGCTCAGCGCCGTGGACGGCGACGGCGACGGCGCAGCACCGGGCCTCCGTCGGAACCGGGCCAGCCGTCCAGCTCGGACGGGGCCACCCCGCGCCGAAGCGCCTCGTCGAGCAGCAGCGCGAGCGAATAGCCGGGGTGGGCGGACAGCACCCGTTCCAGGGCGACGGCCGCCAGCGCCCCGTGCCCGGAGCGCCAGGCGGAGAACGCGAGCAGGCAGCCCGGCGCGGCGATCAGGTCCGGCTCGGCGCGCCGCGTCACGTCGGTCCAGAGGCTGATGTCGGCGTCCCGGCCGTCGGTCCGGGACCAGGCGTGATCGCGTACCGGGATGTGGGTGAGCAGCACGGTCAGCCAGGCCACCTCGTCGTCGTCGAGCCGCTCGCCACGCCGCTGCCTGCGGAACGCGGCCCGCACCGCCGCCGTGCCCGCGCTCCGCACCGCGCGTGGTGAATCCTCCGGACCTCCACCGTCGGCCCGCACATCACCGTCCCCCGGCACGGAACTGCCGGCCTCCGGGCCCCGGCCGGACTGCGCGGGCGTCCCGCCGGTGAGCGCGGCTAGGCGCAGACGGGCCCGGCCGGTGGCCCGGCGCATGGCGAGGCGTACCGGCCCGTCGAGCGGGGACACCTGCGCGGCCAGCGCGGCCCGGTCGGGCAGTGCGACCTGACCGGCGAACACGGCGGCGGCGCTGACCTGGCTGGCGGCCGGGTCGTACGGGGTGCCCTCGGGCGGGCAGCAGGACGGCTCGGCGCACAGGTACGACCACCAGCGGCCGTCGGTGACCCGCAGGGCGTCGAGCACGACCAGGCCGGCAGCGGTCAGCGCGTCGCCGATCGCGTCCACGGCACCGGTCACCCGGGCGGCCGGACCGTAGCCGACGACTGTGGCGGCGTCGGCGTGCTGCCGGGCCACCACGTGTGCCAGGTGCCGGGCCGCCGGGCCGGGGTCGGCGCCGGGTGCGGGCAGGTCTCCCCGGGCGGCGAAGACGACGCGCCGGCCGCGTACCGCGACCACCACGACGCTGTCGGCCGGGTGGAAGCCGAGCAGGTAGGGCACGGCCGTGACCATGTCGGCGGGCGAGCGGACGGAGAGGCGGGGTTGCTCGGTGGAGTTCATGCCGGGAGCGTGGGCGGTGGAGTGCCACCGCGTCCGCCCCTGTGGACGACACGCGGTCCGTCCACAGATACGGAGCGTATCGGTCCAGGTCAGCGGCGATCCGTGGCGTCGCTTGCCCCACGGTTGTCCGGGGTACCCGCTACCTTGCGCTCATGGACCTGGCGTACCTGCGGGCACACCCGGAGCACCTGCCGACCTTCCTGACCCACCAGCGGATCCGGGAGACCCCGGTCTCCGGCGGCGACATCTGCGCCGCTTCCCGGCTCACGCTGGACGACGGGCACTCGGTGTTCGCCAAGACGTGGCCGGAGCGGGCGGCGCGTCCACTGCCGGAGGGCTTCTTCGCCACCGAGGCGGCCGGGCTGCGCTGGCTGCGCGAGGCGGGTTCGGTGCCGGTGCCGGAGGTGATCGTGGCGTTGCCCGATCTGCTTGCGCTCGACTGGGTGGAGCCGGGCGAGCCGACGCCGGAGGCCGCGGAGGCGTTCGGGCGTGACCTGGCCGGGCTGCACCGGGCCGGGGCGCCCGCGTTCGGCGCGGACTGGGCCGGGTTCATCGGTGCGCTGCCGCAGGACAACACGCCCGATCCCGGTCCCTGGCCGGACTGGTTCGCCCGGCGCCGCCTCCTGCCCTACCTACGCAGTTCGGTCGACGGCGGCGCGCTCGACGGTTCCGGGGCGGCGCTGGTCGAGCAGGTCGTCGCCCGGATCGGCGAGTTCGGCGGTGACGAGCCGCCGGCCCGGGTGCACGGCGATCTCTGGCCCGGCAACCTGCTCTGGGGCGCCGACGACCGGGTCTGGCTGGTCGACCCGGCCGCGCACGGCGGGCACCGCGAGACCGACCTGGCGCAGCTCGCCCTCTTCGGCGGCCCGCCTCACCTGGACCGCGTCCTGGCCGCCTACCGGGAGGCGTGGCCGCCGGCCGACGGCTGGCGGGAACGGGTGCCGCTGCATCAGCTGCACCTGCTGCTCGTGCACACCGCGATCTTCGGCGCGGCGTACGCGGACGCGGTGGCCGCCACCGCCCGGGCCGCCCTCCGGGGCCTCGACCGCGCTACGGTCGACGGATGAGCGCCCCCCGGACGACGACCGACGGCGTCCTCGCCGACCGGTACGGCCGCGTCGCCCGGGACCTGCGGGTCTCGCTGACCGACAAGTGCAACCTGCGCTGCACCTACTGCATGCCGGCCGAGGGCCTGCCCTGGCTGTCCGGTCCGCAGCTGCTCACCGACGACGAGATCGTCCGGCTGGTGGGTGTCGCGGTGACCCGGCTCGGCATCACCGAGGTGCGCTTCACCGGCGGTGAGCCGCTCATCCGGCCCGGCCTGCCCGGCATCGTGGCGGCGGTCGCCGCGCTCACGCCCCGGCCGCGCATCTCGCTGACCACGAACGGCATCGGCCTGGCCCGCATGGCGTCGGCGCTGCGCGACGCCGGGCTGGACCGCGTCAACGTCTCGCTCGACACGTTGGACCGCGACCGGTTCACCGCGCTGACCCGCCGCGACCGGCTCGCCGACGTGCTCGCCGGGCTGACCGGGGCCGCCGAAGCCGGGCTGACCCCGGTGAAGGTCAACTCGGTGCTCATGCGGGGCACGAACGACGACGAGGCGCCCGCGCTGCTCCGGTTCGCGCTCGCGCACGGCTACGAGCTGCGGTTCATCGAGCAGATGCCGCTCGACGCGCAGCACGGCTGGGACCGCTCGACCATGGTCACCGCCGACGAGATCCTGGCCTCCCTGAAGGCCGCGTTCGCGTTGACGCCGGACCCTTCCGAGCGGGGCGCGGCACCGGCCGAGACGTGGCTGGTGGACGGCGGGCCGGCCCGGGTCGGGGTGATCGCCAGCGTGACCCGGCCGTTCTGCGGCGACTGCGACCGCACCCGGCTCACCGCCGACGGCCAGGTGCGCAACTGCCTGTTCGCCACGGAGGAGTCGGACCTGCGCGGCGCGTTGCGCGACGGCGCGGACGACGAGGAGCTGGCCCGGCGCTGGCGCGCCGCGATGTGGGCCAAGCGGGCCGGTCACGGCATCGACGATCCGACGTTCCTCCAGCCCGCGCGTTCGATGTCCGCGATCGGAGGCTGAGGGTGGAGCTGACCGTCCGCTACTTCGCCGGCGCCCGCGCGGCGGCCGGACTCTCCGAGGAGACCGTATCCGCCGGCCGGTCCCTGGACGAACTCCTCGATGACCTGGCCGCCCGCCACGGCGAACGCCTCGCGGTGGTGCTGAAGGCGGCGAGTTTCCTGGTCGACGGCGTGGCCTGTCATGATCGACGGGCGCTGTTGCCGGCCGGGGTGACGGTGGACGTGCTGCCGCCCTTCGCGGGCGGCTGAGGGGGGCACACGTGCTGGCCATGGCGACATTCCTGGGCTTCGTCGTGCTCGTGATCGGCCTGATCCACTTCTACCTGTGGAAGCGGCTGGTCCGGGACACCACGCGCCCGGGGCGGTGGCGCCGGGTCGGCGGGGTGGCGATCGCGGCGCTGGCGGTGCTCGTACCGGTGACTCTGGCGGGCACCCGCAACGGCTGGTACTGGCTGGCCTGGCCCGGTTACCTCTGGGTCGCGCTCATGTTCTACCTGCTGGTGATCCTGCTGGTGCTCGAAGTGCCGACCGCAGTGGTCCGGCTGGTGCTGCGCCGCCGCGCCCGCTCGGTGGTCGCCACCGGCCCGGAGCCCGAGCCCGCACTCGTGGGCGCGGCGACGGCGGAGGGTGCGACGCCACCGCCGGTCGACAGCGCCGACGCGCCACCGGCCGGCGCCCTCGCGCCGGACCACGACCCCTCCCGGCGGCTGCTGCTCGCGCGCGGGGCGGCGATCTTCGCCGGGCTCACCGCCGCCGGCGTCACCGGGTACGGCGTCCGCACCGCCATCGGTCCGCCGCAGCTCGACCGGGTGCAGATCCCGCTGGCCAAGCTGCCCCGGAGCATGGACGGGCTGCGCATCGCCACCGTCTCCGACATCCACCTCGGGCCGCTGCGCGGCCGGGCGCACACCGAGCGGATCGTCGCGATGATCAACCGGATGGACGCCGACCTGGTCGCCGTGGTCGGTGACCTGGTCGACGGCACGGTGGCCGAGCTGGGGGAGGCCGCCGAGCCGCTGCGTGACCTGCGGTCCCGGTACGGCAGCTTCTTCGTCACCGGCAACCACGAGTACTACTCCGGCGTAGAGGAGTGGGTCCGCGAAGTGGACCGGCTCGGCCTGCGCGTGCTGCAGAACGAGCGGCAGGAGATCCAGGCCCGGGGCGGCGTGCTGGACCTGGCCGGGGTGAACGACGTGAGCGCCGCCGGCACCGGGGTGGCCGCGCCCGCCGACTACGCCGCCGCGCTCGGCGACCGTGACCCGAGTCGGCCGGTCGTGCTGCTGGCGCACCAGCCGGTGGCCGCGCAGGAGGCGGCGAAGTTCGGCGTCGACCTCCAGCTCTCCGGGCACACGCACGGCGGCCAGATGGTGCCGTTCAACCTGGCCGTGAAGCTCGAACAGCCGGTGGTCTCCGGTCTCGGCGAGGTCGACGGCACGAAGGTCTACGTCACGAACGGCGCCGGTTTCTGGGGTCCGCCGGTGCGGGTGGGCGCGCCTCCCCAGGTGACGCTCGTGGAGCTGCGCACCCCATAGCGCGCACCCGCCGCCGAGTCCAGCACCGCATTGCTCAGGTCACCCGTTCGCGTGGCGGCGGGCGGGCGGGGGACCGGACGTGACAGGATGCGGCGTGCCTCCGTTCAGCGCCGCACCCTCCGGTGGCCTCCCGCCGTACGTGGCGGACCTGCACATCCACTCGAAGTACTCGCGTGCGTGCAGCCGCGACCTGACCCTGCCGAACCTGGCCTGGTGGGCCCGGCGCAAGGGCATCGGCGTGCTGGGCACCGGCGACTTCACCCATCCCGCCTGGTACGACCACCTGCGCGAGACGCTGCACCCGGCCGAGCCGGGCCTGTACCGCCTCGCGCCCGAGGCGGAGCGGGACGTCGCCCGGCGGCTGCCGCCCCGGCTCGCCAGTGAGGCGGAGGCGGACCCGGTCCGGTTCATGCTGAGCGTGGAGATCTCCACGATCTACAAGCGCGACGACCGCACCCGGAAGGTGCACCACCTGATCTACCTGCCGGACCTGGACGCGGTGGCCCGGTTCAACACCGCGTTGGGCCGGATCGGCAACCTCGGCTCGGACGGGCGGCCGATCCTCGGGCTGGACTCCCGCGACCTGCTGGAGATCACGCTGGAGGCGAGTCCGGACGGCTATCTGGTGCCGGCACACATCTGGACGCCGTGGTTCTCCGCGCTCGGCTCGAAGTCCGGCTTCGACGCGATCGCCGACTGCTACGCGGATCTGGCCGAGCACATCTTCGCGGTGGAGACCGGCCTGTCGTCCGACCCGGAGATGAACTGGCGGGTCGGCAGCCTGGACCGCTATCAGCTGGTGTCCAACTCGGACGCGCACTCGCCGCCGGCTCTGGCCCGGGAGGCCACGGTCCTCACCGCCGACCGTGACTACTTCGCGATCCGCGAGGCGCTGCGCACCGGGGACGGGCTCGCCGGAACTGTCGAGTTCTTCCCGGAGGAGGGCAAGTACCACGCCGACGGGCACCGGTTGTGCGGGGTGAACTGGCCGCCGCAGCGGACCCGTGAGGCGGGCGGACGCTGCCCGGAGTGCGGCAAGCCGCTCACCGTGGGCGTACTCAGCCGGGTGGAGGAGCTGGCGGACCGGCCGGAGGGGCACCGTCCGGCGCACGCGCGCGAGGTGACCCACCTGGTGCCGCTGGCCGAGATCCTGGGCGAGCTGAACCGGGTCGGCGCGCGGTCGAAGAAGGTCGAGGGCAAGCTCAACGAGCTGGTCGCCGCGCTCGGCCCGGAGCTGGAGATCCTGACCCGTACCCCGGTGGAGGAGATCGGCCGGGTCGGCGGCGAGCTGCTCGCGGAGGGCATCGGCCGGCTGCGCCGCGGCGACGTGCGCCGGGTGCCGGGCTACGACGGGGAGTACGGCGTGATCACGCTGTTCGACCCGGCGGAACTGGGCGGTCCGGGTGCCGGGGCGGGGCAGGAGACGCTGTTCGACGTACCGGTGCCCGCGCAGCGGAGGCCCGCGGAGCCGGCGCCGAAACCGAAGGCCAAGCGCCCGGCGGCGGTCCGGCCCGAGCCGAAGCGGACGCCGCCGCCCGCGCCTCCGATCGCGACGCCGCCGTCCCCGCACGAGCCGTTCGAGCCGATGCTCGCCGGGATGGAGGAGGTCGGCACCGGCCTGCTGGACCGGCTGGACGCGATGCAGCGGGTGGCCGCGTCGGCGCCCGGTGGTCCGCTGCTGATCGTGGCCGGTCCGGGCACCGGGAAGACCCGCACGCTCACCCACCGGATCGCGTACCTGTGCGCGGAGTTGAACGTCTTCCCCGACCAGTGCCTGGCGATCACGTTCACCCGGCGGGCGGCCGAGGAGCTGCGGCACCGGCTGGACGGGCTGCTCGGCCCGGTCGCCGAGGACGTCACTGTGGGTACGTTCCACTCGCTGGGCCTGACCGTGCTGCGGGAGAACGCGGCGGCGGCGGGGCTGCCGGCGGACTTCCGGATCGCCGACGACGCGGACCGGGCGGCGGCGCGCGCGGAGGCCGGTGACGACGACGAGCGGTACGCGGCGTTGCTGCGCAAGCGGGACCTGATCGACCTGGACGAGCTGCTGACGCTGCCGGTGTCGCTGCTCAAGGGGGACCGGAAGCTGGTCCGCGAGTACCGCGAGCGGTGGAAGTGGATCTTCGTCGACGAGTACCAGGACGTCGACGCGGTGCAGTACGACCTGCTGCGGCTGCTCAGCCCGCCGGACGGGAACCTCTGCGCGATCGGTGACCCGGACCAGGCGATCTACTCGTTCCGGGGCGCCGACGTGGGCTACTTCCTGCGCTTCTCGCAGGACTTCACCGACGCGCGGCTGGTCCGGCTGAACCGCAACTACCGCTCCTCGGCGCCGATCCTGGCCGCCGCGGTGCAGGCCATCGCGCCGTCGTCGCTGGTGCGGGGCCGTCGCCTCGACCCGGCCCGGCTCGACCCGGAGGCGCCGCTGGTCGGCCGGTACGCGGCGGCTTCGCCGTACGACGAGGCCGACTTCGTGGTCCGTACCGTGGACGAGCTGGTCGGCGGGCTGTCCCACCGCTCGCTGGACTCGGGGCGGATCGACGGGCGGACCACGTCGCTGTCCTTCTCCGACATCGCGGTGCTGTACCGCACGGACGCGCAGGCCGCGCCGATCGTGGACGCGCTGGCCCGGGCGAACATCCCGGTGCAGAAGCGCTCGCACGACCGGCTGCGGGACCGTCCCGGCGTGCCGGCCATCGCCCGCGAGCTGCGCCACGCCGGTCTGGACGGTTCGCTCGCCGCCCGGGTACGCCAGGCCGGGCAGATCCTGGCCGAGCGCTTCGCGGTGCCGACGCTCGACGGCTCCGGCGCGGTACGCCCCGAGGACGTCCGCACGGCGGTGGACCTGCTCACCCCGCTGGCCCGGCGCTGCGACGACGACCTGGAACTGTTCCTCAACCAGCTCGCCACCGGCGCGGAGGTGGACGCCCTGGACCCGCGCGCCGAGGCGGTCACGCTGCTGACGCTGCACGCCGCGAAGGGCCTGGAGTTCCCGGTGGTGTTCCTGGTCGGGGCCGAGGACGGGCTGCTGCCGCTGCGCTGGCCCGGAAGCGAGCCGGACGACGACGCGGTGGCCGAGGAGCGGCGGCTGTTCTTCGTCGGGCTGACCCGGGCGCAGGACCGGCTCTACGTCAGCCACGCGGGCCGCCGTGCCCGGCACGGCGCGGAACGCGACACCCGCCCGTCGCCGTTCCTCGACGTGATCGACCCGGCGTTGTTCGAGCGCCTGGACGCGACCGAGCCCCGCCGCCCGAAGGACCACCAGCTCCGGCTGATCTGACCGGCGCGCGTCCGGGGGCCCCGAGCACGGTCCGGCGCGAGCCGGGCCAGGCCGGCGGCGATCAGGTGAGGACGGCGGCGAGCCACGCGCCGCCGAGCAGCGCCGGGCCGAACGGCACCGGCGTGTCCCGGCGTACCCGGCGGGCGGCGAGCAGGACGAGCACCGCCGCACCGGCGAGCACGTGCGGCAGGAGCAGCCCGAGGCGCAGCGCCGGCCAGCCGAGCCAGCCCAGCGGGAGGCCGAGCGCGGCGGCGAGCTTCACGTCGCCGAAGCCGAGCCGGGCGCGGGGCAGCAGCGCCAGCAGCGCGTACCCGAGGAAGGAGAGCGCGGCCCCGGCCACCGCGACGGCCAGGCGGCGCGGTTCGCCGGTCGCCGCCGTGGCAGCGGTGAGGCCGAGCCCGCCGCCGAGCGCGACCACGCCGACGAGCGGGTCGGGCAGCCGCAGCGCTGTCACGTCGGTGACCGCGAGCGCCAGCCCGACGGCGGTGACCAGCAGCAGCGCGGGCAGCGCCGGGTCGGCGGCCCGGGTGGCGGCGAGCCCGCCGAACGCCACGGCGCCGGCCAGCGCGAACGCTCCCCGGCGCGGAGCGTCGCCGGCGGGAACTGTGACGAACGACCGGCCGACCGGTACGGCCACCCACCCGGCCGCCGCGCCCAGCAGCGCGACCCCCGTCACCAGCAGCGCCGACACGGGGCGGGACGCTACCCCCCGGCGGGTTCCCCGGCAGCCCCGTCGACGGCTGGTGGCGGGGACCGGCGGGGACGCTCGGTGCTCACCACCACCGCCACGCCGACCACGATGATCGCGCCGCCCAGCAGCACCTGCGAGGTGATCGGCTCGGCGACGAACAGCGCGCCGAGCGCCACCGCGACCACCGGGTTCACGTACGCGTACGTGGAGACCAGGGAAATCGGCGCGTGCGCGAGCAGCCAGACGTACGCGGTGAAGGCGACGAGCGAACCGGCCACCATCAGGTACGCCAGCGCCGCCCAGGACCGCCCGGTCACCTCGGCGAAGCTGAAGCCGCGCAGCTCGCCACGGGCGACGCCGACGAGCGCGAGCACCGCCGCGCCGGCCAGCATCTCGTAGACGGTGGCCACGAACGGGTCGGCGGGCATCCGGATCCGCCCGGACAGGTACGAGCCGACCGACCAGCTGGTGGCGGCCGCGACCACAGTGAGCGCGCCGGCCACCGGCACGCCGTCCACGCCGTCGCGGGGCAGCACCAGCACGACGAGGCCGGCGAACCCGAGCGCCACCCCGAGGAACGTCCACGGCCGGGGCCGGTCCCCGCCCACGGTCCGCAGCACCACCACCAGCAGCGGCACGGTGGCCACCAGCAGCGCGGCCACGCCCGAGGGAACCGCGGTGCCGGCCGGACCCGACTCGGCGAGCACCACCAGTCCGTTTCCGCCGGCGAGCAGCAGCACGCCGATCAGCGCGGCGGAGCCGACGCGGCGCACGGGCACCCGCAGCGCGCCGGGCCCGCGCCGCAGGCGCAGCACCACGGCGAGCACCACGGCCGCGCCGGCGAACCGCATCGCCGCGGAGATGAGCGGCGGCAGGGACTCGACGGCGACCCGGATGCCCAGGTACGTCGAGCCCCAGAGCAGGTAGACCAGCACGAGTGCGGTCCAGATCAGGGCGGTGCGTGTCGGCGGCGTCGCGGAATCGACAGCGTTCGTCGCACTCGTGGGGCGTGAGCTCATCGAGGGTCCACGCTACGGTGACCACGGCGTCGGCGTCCCCAGTTGGTGGCCGGCCTCTCAGCACTGGCGTACGCAGGAGGCGTTCATGTCGAACTTCGGTCCACCGGGCGGCGGCTCCCCCGACCCCTGGGGACGGCCCGACGACGGCTACGCCCCGCAGCCCGATCCCCGCTACGCCGCGCAGCCCGATCCGCGTCACGACCCGCAGTACGGCCCGCCGGGCGCGCAACCGTACGGCCCACCGGCTGATCAGTACGGGCCGCCGGCCCAGCAGTACGGGCCCGCCGACCGGTACGGCCCGCCGGCCGATCAGTACGGCCCGCCGACGCAGCGCTACGAGCCGGCGCCGGCGTGGTCCCCCGGCCCACCGCGGCAGGGTCACCCGGCCGACCCCTACGCCGGGCCGCAGTACGGCGGGGAGCCGCAGTACGCCGAGCCGACGCCGCCGAAGCGCGGCAAGGGCCCGCTGCTGGTGGTGGTGGTCGTGCTGGCGGTGCTGCTGCTCGGCGGCGCCGGGGCGTACTGGATGCTCGGCCGGGACGAGGAGAGCCCGACCGCCGGGACGACGGCGGCCACCGCGCCGGCCGCTGATCCGACCGAGGCGGCGCCGAGCGATCCGGCGGAGGCCACGCCGACCGCGCCCGCGCCGGCCTCCTCGACCGATCCGCGTTTCGTGAAGGCGGGCCAGTGCGTCGCCAACGAGGGTGGCGGCGGTCAGCCGAAGCTGGTGATCGCCGACTGCGCCCCGAAGACGTACGAGGTGCTGCGGCGCATCGACGGCGCGACGAGCGGCAAGAAGGACGCGGAGGCGAAGTGCGGGAAGGTCGACGGGTACACCGACTGGTACTTCTTCGACAGTGAGCTGGACACGCTCGACTTCGTGCTCTGCCTGAAGCGCCGCTGACGCGCCACTGACGCCCCGGCTCGTCGGTAACCAAAACTAGGGCTGTCTAGCATTCACGCTAGACAGCCCTAGTTTTATGTCGAGACCGACACGCGGTAGCTGCATCTACGCACGTCTAGCCTGGCCGCTAGAGAAGCCGATACTGTGCGATTCGTGGATCCGGTCCGCAACCCGTACGCGCCGGGCGCCGGCCAGCGCCCGCCCGAACTCGCCGGGCGGGGGCGGGAACTGGACGTGTTCGACGTGGTGCTGGAACGCATCGCGCGTGGCCGGCCCGAACGCAGCCTGATGCTCACCGGGCTGCGCGGCGTCGGCAAGACCGTCCTGCTCAACACGCTGCGGTCCGAGGCGATCAACCACCTCTGGGGCACCGGCAAGATCGAGGCGCGGCCGGACCAGTCGCTGCGCCGCCCGATCGCCGCCGCGCTGCACATGGCGGTCCGCGAACTCGCGCCCCGGCACCGCGCCCCGGACCGGATCGACGCCTTCCTCGGCGTACTCAAGGCGTTCGCGCAACGCTCCGCCCCCACCGGGCGCGGCGGCGCGGCGCCCAAGCTGCGCGACCGCTGGCAGCCCGGCATCGACGTGCCCGCGAGCAGCGGACGCGCCGACTCCGGCGACATCGAGATCGACCTGGTCGAACTGCTCAGCGACGCGGCGACGGTCGCCACCGACGTCGGCACCGGCATCGCGATCTTCATCGACGAGATGCAGGACGTCGGCGCCGAGGACGTCTCCGCGCTCTGCGCCGCCTGCCACGAGCTGTCCCAGCTCGGCGCGCCTCTCATCGTGGTGGGCGCGGGACTGCCGCACCTGCCCGCGGTGCTCAGCGCCGCCAAGTCCTACTCCGAGCGGCTCTACCGCTACCAGCGCATCGACCGGCTCGACCGGATCGCCGCCGACCAGGCGCTCTGCGCGCCGGCCGAGCGGGAGGAGGTCGAGTACGAGCAGAAGGCCCTCGACCTGCTCTACGAGAAGTCCGGCGGCTACCCCTACTTCGTCCAGGCGTACGGCAAGGCCACCTGGGACCACGCGCCCCGCTCGCCGATCACCGCGGCGGACGTCCGGGTCGCCGCGCCCGAGGCGGAGGCGGAACTGGCGGTGGGGTTCTTCGGCTCCCGGTTCGAGCGGGCCACCCCGGCCGAACGCGAGTACATGCGCGCCATGGCGACGCTGGCGCTGGTGGACGGCGAGGAGGGCAGCCGCGACGACATGGACGCCGCGGTGCCGACCGCCGAGATCGCCCGCGCGCTCGGCCGCAAGCCGGCCAGCCTCTCCCCGGCCCGCGACGCGCTGATCAAGAAGGGG
This sequence comes from Micromonospora sp. HB375, assembly GCF_017872985.1. Taxonomy (NCBI): domain Bacteria; kingdom Bacillati; phylum Actinomycetota; class Actinomycetes; order Micromonosporales; family Micromonosporaceae; genus Micromonospora; species Micromonospora sp. HB375. The sequence continues at coordinate 6,888,434 of NZ_JAGGJO010000001.1, forward strand.
CTGATCTACTCCGGCGAGCGGGGGACGGTGGCGTTCACCGTCCCGCACTTCGGCCGCTACCTGCGCACCCAGCCCGCGTGACGGCCGCGACCGCTCAGACCCGCGACCACGGTGGTGGGAAGACCACCTCGCCGGACGGCGGTGGCGGTTCCTCGCTCGCCGACGGCGGCAGCACCAGCGCCTGCCACGGCTCGCCCAGCCCGGACCACGGGCTGGTCAGGCCCAGCCGGTCCGCCGGGCCGAACCCGAACCGCCGGTAGTACGCCGGGTCGCCCAGCACCACGACCAGCCGTTCGCCCAGCTCGGTCGCGGCGTCGAGCGCCGCCTGCACCGCCGCCGTGCCGTGACCGAGCCGCTGCCGGTGCCGTGCCACAGCCACCGGGCCCAGCGCCAGCGCCGGCCACACGCGGCCGTCGTCGGTGCGTACGCCGACGCGCGTGAGCAGCGCGTACGCCACCACCTCGCCGCCGTACTCGGCGACCATGGCCAGCTCGGGAATCCACGCCGGGCTGTGCCGCAGCTCCTCGACCAGGCCGACCTCCGGCGGGGTGGCCACGTCGGGCCGGGCGAAGGCGGCGGCCAGCACCCGGGCCACCGCCGGCTCGTCGGCGGGGCCCTCCGGGCGTAGTCGCAGCGTCGTCACCCGCGCGACCTTACCGAACGCGACCGGTCCATCCGCGACGGTCGCTGAAATCGATACCGTCCGGACGTCCACGTCGGCCGATACCTTTCGTGTGTTGCGGGGATGACGACGCCCCCGACGGGGTAAGACTGAGCCATGAAGCCCGTGCGCTCCCTCGCCCGAGTCATGTTGAGCGGCATCTTCGTGGTCAGCGGCGCCCGCAACCTGCGCAACCCGGAACGCCTGGTGCAGGCCGCGGAGCCGGTCACCGGGAAGGTCGCCCCGCTGATCCGCAACGTGCACCCGCGCATCCCCACCGACACCGTGTCGCTCATCCGGGCCAACGCCGCCACCCAGCTCGTCGGCGGTCTGATGCTGGCCACCGGCCGGTTCACCCGTCCGGCCGCGCTGGTGCTCGCCGGTTCCCTGATCCCGACCACCGCCGCCGGTCACGCCTTCTGGAACAACGACGACCCGGCGGCGCGCAACAACAACCAGGTCCACTTCCTGAAGAACCTCGGCCTGCTCGGTGGCCTCCTCCTCGCCGCCGCCGACACAGAGGGCAAGCCGGGGCTGCGCTGGCGCGCCGGCCACCGGATCGACCACTCGCGCCGGTCGGTCACGCGCGCGGTCCGCACCGCCCGCCGCGATGCGAAGATCGCCGTACGCTCCGCGGCGGCCGCCCGCCGAATCCCTGGTTGACACCCCTTTCGTACGGCCACCACCCCCCGCAAGGCCACCAATCACCTGAACCGTCCGAGACCCGTTAACGCGGTGGAAATGTCGCAAACACGTGTGGGATCGGACACGGTCGCGTAACGCGGGAGGCAGCAACGTGAGGCGCCGTTCTAGGCTCCGTTCTGGACCTGGACGGGTACGACGACCTTGGTACGGGGGTGGCCACGCCATGCCGACGTCAGTCGGTAGACGGACCAACCGCCTCGCCCCGACCTCCCGCGTCGACCGCCGGACCGTCGTGCGCCTCGGGATCGTGGCCGCCGTGTCGTACGCCGCGTGGCTGGCCATCGGCGCCTTCGGACGGCCGTACAACTTCTTCGACATGAAGATCTACCACGGCGCGGTGGTGTGGTGGGCCAGCGGAAACGAGCTGTACGACTTCGTCGCGCCGTCGACGACACTGGGCTTCACCTATCCACCGTTCGCCGGTGTGGTCATGCTCCCGATGTCCTGGCTGCCCGTCGACGGCGCCGGCTTCGTCAACGCCCTGGCCAGCATCGCCGCGCTCGCGGTCGTCCTGGCGGCGCTGCTGCGCCCCATCGTGGACCGGCTCGGCTGGCCGCTCTGGTTCACCGTCGGCATCGCCACCCCGCTCGCGGTGGCCATCGAGCCGTCCCGGGAGACGCTCGGCTACGGCCAGGTCAACCTGCTGCTGTTCGCGCTCGTCATGGCCGACATGGTGGGCCTGCGCTGGCGCGCCAAGCGGGGCACCCACCACGAGACCGCCGACTCGCCGCTGGCCCGCTTCGTCTACAGCGGCGCGTGGGCGGGCGTCGGCATCGGGCTCGCCACCGCCGTCAAGCTCACCCCGGCGTTGTTCGTCGCGTACCTGATGCTGACCCGGCAGTGGCGGGCCGCGCTCACCGCCGTCGGCACCACGATCGGCGTGACCATCGCGACGTTCGGCCTGGTCGGTGAGGAGTCCCGCGCGTACTTCACGAGCGTGCTGTGGCAGACCGAGCGGGTCGGCGCGGCGGACATGACCGCCAACCAGTCGCTCGCCGGGCTGCTGGCGCGGCTCTACGACTCGATCGAGACGCCCGGCCTGCTCTGGCTCGCCTTCTCGGTGCTGCTCCTGGCGCTGGGCCTGTCCCGCGCGATCAGCGCCCGCGCCGACGGCGACGAGCTGACCGCGTTCACACTCGTCGGGCTCACCGCCAACGTGATCAGCCCGATCTCCTGGTCGCACCACCTGATCTGGGTCATCCCGGCGATCATCGTGCTGGCCGACGCCGCGGTACGCCGCCGCGACGCCAGCCGTGGCCTGCCCCTGCGCGGCAGCGGCCCCTCGGCCAACGGTGTGCCGGCGCTGCGCCCGCCGATCTGGTACCCGACGTTGACCGGGCTCCGCCACGGCGTCGGCGCGCTCGGGCTCTACCTGCTGTTCCTGATCTCACCGATCTGGCCGTACGAGCACCAACTCCCCGAGGTGTCCCACTACCAGGACGGCCTGTTCGGCGCGCTGATGGAGAACTCCCTGGCCATCGCGCTGATCGTGCTGGTGGCGGCGCTGCCGTGGCGTCCGGGAGCCGAGCCCGCGTTCTACCACGACCGGTTCAGCCGCGCGGCCGCGCTCGCCGGCCGGCGCTGAGCACTCAGGGGCAGTTCACCCATTCCTCGGTGCCGTCGTCGAAGACCTGCCGCTTCCAGATCGGCAGCCGCGCCTTCACCTCGTCGACCAGCCGCGCGCACGCGGCGAACGCGGCCGCCCGGTGGGCGGTGCTGACCGCCGCCGCCAGCGCCACGTCGCCGATCTCCAGCGGGCCGATCCGGTGCGACACCGCGACCGCGTACACCGCCGGGTCGGCGGCGATCTCGGCCGCCACCTCACGCAGCACCGCCTCGGCGGTGGGGTGGCCCTCGTACTCCAGCCGGGTGACCCCCCGCCCGTGGTCGTGGTCGCGGACCACGCCCTGGAAGGAGACCACCGCGCCGGCCCGGCGGTCGGCGACCGCCGCCTCGTGCGCGGCCAGGTCGAGCGGCCGGTCGGTCACCGCGCCGAGCACCACGCCTGCCCGCACCGTCACGACGTCTCCCGTCGGCTCGTTCGTCGCGCTCACCCGGCACGCTCCCCGGGGGTCAGCGGCAGCGGCACCAGCGGCACCCGGTCGCCGGCCGCGCCGCTGGCGCCGGGCCGGATCACCGCGAAACCATCCGCGCCCGCGAGACCGCGCAGCATCGCCGACCCGACGTGCCGCACCGGGTACGCCGTGCCGGCGACCCGGTCCCAGCGGGCCAGCGCCAGATGGGTGTAGTCGCCGCGCCCCGGAATCGGCTCGGCCAGCGTCACGTGCGGCAGCACCGGCATCGGCCGGCCGGTGAGACCGGCGAGCAGCGGCGCGACGAGCGACACGAGCGCCACCACCGCGGACTGCGGGTTGCCCGGCAGACCGGCCACGAACCGCACCCGCCCGTCGTCGCCCACCAGCCGGGCGAGCAGCATCGGGAAGCCCGGGCGCGCCGCCACCGTGTTGACCACGTAGTCGGCGCCGAGCGCCTCCAGCGTCGGGTGCAGATGGTCGACCGGCCCGTGCATGGTGCCGCCGGTGGTGCAGACCAGGTCGGCGTTGGCGAGCGCGCCACGCACCGCCGCCACGTGCGCGGGCAGCGTGTCGGCGACCGGGCCGACCACGTCGGCCGTACGCACCTGGCAGCCGTAACGGCGCAGCCAGGCGGGCACCGACGGGCCGAGCGCGTCGCGGACCCGCCCCGCGCCCGGCGGGCCCGAGGTGAGCAGCTCGTCGCCGAAGACCAGCAGCGCGGCCCGGGGTGGGCGGCGGACCCGCAACGTGTCGTGCCCGCAGGAGGCGGCCAGGCCGAGCACCGCCGGATCCACCGGCGTGCCGGCGGGCAACAGCTCCTCCCCGAGGTACGCCTCCTCGCCCGGTTCCCGCCACTCCGGCGCCGGGCGGGGCGTGCCGGTCACCAAGCCGTCCGCCGTGCGGGCCGACTCCTCGATCCGCAGGATCGCCGTCGTGCCCTCGGGAACCATCGCGCCGGTGGCGATCTCGACGGTGCTGCCGTCGGCCTCCAGCGGCGCGGCGGTGTGCCCGGCGAGCACCCGGCCCACCACCCGCCACGGCCCCGGGCCCCGCACCGCCCAGCCGTCCACGCTGGAGGTGGGGAACGCCGGCAGGTCGGTACGCGTCGTCAACGGCTCGGCGAGGGTGTGCCCGTCGGCCTCGGCCAGCGGGCGGGCGACGGCGGGGAGCGCGGCGGACAGGCCCACCGCGTACACCCGGGAGCGGGCCTCCTCCCACCCGGCCGGTGGTGGCGTGCCCGCCTCGGCCGCGGCGGCTTCGGTTTCCGTGCTCATCCGGCGAGCCTAGCGCCGGGGCACGTGGCCCGCGGGTTCAGTGGTCGCCGCCGCGAAGCTGGTCGACCGCGTGCCGCAGGATCGGCCCGAGCACCGCAAGGCCGTCGCGGGCGCCGCCCCGCGAGCCGGGCAGGTTGACCACGAGCGTCCGGCCGGTCACCCCGGCCAGCCCGCGGGACAGCGCCGCGGTCGGCACGGTGTCGCGGCTGTACGCGCGGATCGCCTCGGCGATGCCGGGGATCTCGTAGTCGAGCAGCGCACGGGTCACCTCGGGCGTGCGGTCGGTCGGGGTGATGCCCGTGCCACCGCTGGTCAGCACCACGTCCACACGTTCCTCGCGGGCGGCGAGCAGCGCCTCACCGACCGGATCGCCGTCCGGCACCACCACCGGCGGGTCGACCTCGCAGCCCAGCTCCCGCAGGCCGGTCACGAGCAGCGGGCCGCTGGTGTCCTCGTACACCCCGGCGGCGGCCCGGTTGGAGGCCACGATCACCCGGGCCCGGATCACGGCCGGTCCTCCGGCCGGACCCATTCGCCGGTCTTGCCGCCCTCCTTGCGGAGCACCCGGACGGCCTCCACCGAGGCGGCCGGGTCGACCGCCTTCACCATGTCGATGAGAGCGAGGCCGGCGACCGCCACCGCGGTCAGCGCCTCCATCTCGACGCCCGTCCGGTCGGCGGTCTTCGCGGTGGCGGTGATCTCGACCGTGTCGGCGGTCAGGTCGAGGTCGACGGTGACGCCGTGCAGCGCGATCGGGTGGCAGAGCGGGATCAGGTCGGGCGTGCGCTTGGCGCCCATGATGCCGGCGAGCCGGCCGACGGCCAGCGCGTCGCCCTTGGGCAGGCCGTCGCGCCGCAGCAGCTCGACCACCTCGGCGGTGGTGCGGAGCCGGCCGGCGGCGACCGCGAGCCGGCCCGAGACCGGCTTGGCGGAGACGTCGACCATCCGGGCCGCGCCGGCCGGGTCGACGTGGGTGAGCTGCGCGGGTTCGGTCACGGCCCGACCCTATCCGCCGGGTACGACGACGCGCGTGCTCCGGGCCGTCGGCGGGGAGGAGCGCCGTGTCGGGTGCAGATCCACGACGCCCCTCCCTCACCTACCCACCGCCGATTCGCTGGGGGGAACTGGCGGTGGGGGCCTCGTTCGGCCGGGTCCGATCTGGCGGTGGACCCACCCCGTGGCCGATGCCGGGGACGTTAACGAACGCCGCGATAAGAAATCGATAAGCCGGTTCAGGTCGGCGGGGACGACGGCTCCGCGAGCTGTCGACGCAGGTCGTGTCGTTCGGGCGCACCCATCCGTTCGAAGATCGCCAACGCGCGCTGCCGGTACCGGCCCGCCTCAGCGGTGCTCGTCGTGGCGAGATGATCGGCCAGGGCCGCCAGGGCGCGTCCCTGCTCGTAGGGGTGCGCGATGCGGCTGGCGCGGGCGAGGGCTTCACGGTGCGCCGACACCGCCGATTCGGCGTCACCGGCTGCCGTCAGTGTCAGACCGAGGTCGTTCAACGCCGCCGCCTGTACGTGCCGCTCGCTCGAGTCCCTCGCCAGATCGAGAGCCAATTCGTGCTGAACTCGTGCTTCGTCGTACCGGCGCAGGTGTCGGTACGCGATACCGAGATCGTTGCGCGCTTCCGCCTCACCGAACCGATGCCCGGTCCGGCCACGCAACCGGATCGATGCCAGAAGAAGACGGATCGCCTTGCGGTGGTTGCCAAGGAGGTTCTCCACCGTCGCGAGATGGCCGAGCGCGTTGGCGATGTGGTACCAGCTGCCCTGGCACCGGGCCAGGAAGAGGTGTTGCCGATGCGCTTGGAGCGCGTCGAGATACCGTCCGGTGGCGATCAGCGCGTATCCGAGGTTGGGCAGGGACAGGATCGAGTCGACGGCGCCCCGCGAGTCCTCGCGGAGTAACTGCCGCCCGAGCCTCACCGATCGTTCCGGACTGCCGCTGAGCCAGTAGACGACCACGAGGTTTGCGCGGTAGCGCTGTTCGTTACGCCGATCGCCCATATCGCGGGAGATCGATACCGCCATTTCGAGGTGTCGCAACGAGTCCAGGTAGCTGCCGGTCCGGGTATAAGCGGAGGCAAGGTAGTTGTGCATGAGCGCCTGCGCCACGCGGTCTCCGCTACGCTCGGCCGCGGTCAGGCCGGCCAGATGAGTGGTGACGATATCGGTGAAGTACCCCCGCATGTAGAAGAAGCGCCACATGGCCCGAGCCAGCCGCCACGCGTACGTGAAGTGCTCCTCCTGTTGAGCGAATCTGATCAGCGCGATGAGGCTGGACCGCTCCTGCTCCAGCCATTCGATGTCTGAGCGGTCCGCGTCATCGATCAAGTCGATCCGATGGGGCGCCGCCAGGCGCAGGTGGGCCTTCAGTACCTGCTGGTCCGGGGAAGTGGCTCGGACCGCTACCCGGTGAAGGGCGTGATCGAGAAGACGGGCACCCGCCTCACGACGCCGTGCGGGGTCCACCGACTCACGAAGAAGCTCCGCGGAGTACTGACGCATCAGATCGTGCATCCGATAGCGCCCGGGGCCGACCTCCTCAATCAGGTGCTGATCAAGAAGGTCGTCCAGCATCCGTTCCGCCCGGTCCAGTGGGAGATCGGCGAGAGCGGCGGCCATACGCGCATCGAAAGAATCGCCGGGGTGGAGACCGACCAGGCGAAACAGCCACCTTGCAGGCTCGGCCAGGTGCTCGTAGGAGGCCGAGAAGGCGCCACCGACGGTCTGCTGCTCCACTGCCAACTGCCGCAGCACGCTACCGCCGGTCTCGAGCCGCCGGGCCAGGTCAGAGACCCGCCAGGCCGGCCGGTGGGCCAACCATCCCCCGGCCAGCCTGACGGCCAGCGGCAGATGACCGCAGCGGCGAGCCACCTCCGTCGCGGCAGCCGGTTCCTTGCTGATCCGCTCCGTACCGGCGGTCCGCGCCAGGAGTTCTATTGCCTCGTCGGAGGTCATCACGGGAAGCGAGACGGCCGGACCGACGTCGCTCACCGACAGCCGCCGACGGCTGGTCACCAGGACTACCGATCCGGGCCCGGCCGGCAGGATTGGCCGCACCTGCTGCCCGTCGACCGCGTTGTCCAGCACGAGGACGACGCGGCGGCCCTGTAGCTCACGCTGCCACAACTCGGCCCGTTCCTCGTGATCACCGGGAATCCGGCCGGCCGGTACCTCCAGCTGGCGAAGCAGCACCGTGAGGGCATCACCCGGCTCAACCGGGGCTCCCTCAGTGTGCCCCCGCAGATCGATGAAGAGTTGCCCATCTGGGTACCGGTCGCTGAGCAGGTGCGCCAGGTGAAGCGCGAAGAGGGTCTTGCCGCTGCCCGCCATACCGTCGATCACACGTACGGTCGGTGCTTCGTCACCCGACGATCCGATCTCCGCCAGCATCCGCTCGACGAGTTCTCGCCGCCCGATGAAATCAGCGGTATTCCGCGGAAGGTGGCGAGGGTGCACCCGCCGCGCGCTCGAGGTGACAGCGCCTCCCCGCTCCGGACCGCCCTTCCTGGCGGCGAACGGCGAGTGCCCCGCGGTCCGGCCCAGCAACGACCTCCGCAGACTGAGCAGTTCGGTTCCCGGCTCCACGCCGAGTTGCCGGATGAGAATCGACTCGGCCCGTTGGATGACGGCGAGCGCGCCGCCGGCGTCCCCGTCCGCCTTGAGCGCACTGGCCAGCAGCGCGTGCGCCTGCTCCCGGTAGGGATGGCTGTTCACGTGGTCGGTGAGTAGCGCGATGGCCGCTCTGGTGCGGCCGAGTGCGACATCGAGCCGGGCACGAAGCTCGATCGCCGCCAGCCGCTGCTCCTCCAGTGCCGCCCGGCGTGCCGTCAGGACCGGCCCCACCCGCAGGCCGGCGACCAGGGGGCCGCGCCACAGACGTTCGCCCTGGCCGAGTAACTCGTCAACACGTTCATGCTGCCCGTCCGACCAGGCCGACGCCGCCTCACCGGTCAGGTACTCGAAACGACGCACGTCCACCCGCTCGTCGTCCACGTCCAGGCGATAGCCGCCGGAGAGCCGAACCAGGTTCGGGCCGTGGTGTCGATCGAACGTCCGCCGAAGGTTGCCCACGTACGTCCGCACGTTCGCCAAGGCGGAGCGGGGTGGGTCGTCGGGCCACAGTTCGTCGACGAGCGTGTCGACGGTGACCAGCTGGCCGCCGTGCAGCACCAGAACCGCCAGCGCCGTCTGCTGCTTGGGTGTGCCGAGCGGTAGTGGGGCCGCTCCCCGCCACACCTCCGGCACACCCAGCAGCCGGATATCCACCAACTGTTCCCCCCGCGCGGCGCGCGCCAATCGAATTACTCGCACCCGTGTGGACTATACGAAATGCAGACTTACGGAAGATAGCACTCGATTCACCACAGGACTTCCGATGCCGGAGAGCAACGGCGCTTTTTCTGTGAGTTGTCGTGGCGGATGTTACGGAAGGACGAAACCGAACGGCTAGAGACACCCGGTGATGAGGGCTCGATAATCCCACTTGAAAGCGCGCGCTGAATATGCGTTCAGTCTCCAGCCAAAGACCGAGCGTAACAAGAACCAGGCGCATTGGCGCAATATGCGCATATGGACATCTAATAGATGTATCCCGGCCTAAAAGCCATAACATGTTCGACGTCGGATGGGCCGGTGATCGCCGGTTCTGGGGGTCGAACGAAGGGCGAGGCCATGCGCGGCAACGACTGGCTGTGAAGCGAACTTCCGGGGCGCCTGAGCGGGCCGTACAGTACGAGCACACGCTCCGCTACAACGAGCGCGGTGGAGGCAGACCACGTGACTCGCGCCCACGCACGCGACAATGGGACCGATCGGCGGCTCTTGCTGCTTGTCGGTCTCGTCGTGTTTGCGGCCGGCGTGGCCACGCTGGTGAGTATCCGGCTGATCGACACCGGCGACCTGGCAACCCAGAACAACATCACACGCGCGACCACGATCACCTTTCTCGTGGCCGTAGCCGCGACGGTGAATGTACGAATCCGTATTCGCGCCACCACCCACGGCGTTTCATGGACCGATGCGGCAACCGTGATCGGGCTGGCAGTCGCACCCGTGCCATGGGTCATCATCGCCACCGGCCTGGGTGTCGCGATCACCCGCCTGATCGGTCGCCTCACCCCGATCAAGCTGGCCTTCGGCGTCGCCAAGGAGATGACGCTGGCAGCGGCCGGAGGCCTTGTCCTCATCGCCGCCGGCTGGTCCTGGCCCTGGTCGGGACCCATCAGCCGCTCACTGCCCGCACTGGTGCTGGCCTACGTGACCGTCGTCGTGCTCGATGAGTTACTCACCTTCCCGGTCCTCGCCTTCGCGACCGGGACACCGATCCGCAAGCGCTTCCGGGAGCAGTTGGACCTCCGGCTGGCGAGCGTGCTCGCCCGCTTCTCAGTGATCCTGTGCACGCTGCTCATCCTCCGGATCGACCCGACCTTCCTGATCGTCGTACCGCCGCTCGTGCTGAGCCTGCATCTCGCCTACTCCAGCCGGCTTCGTTACCGCGCGGAGCGGGAGGCCTGGCAACGGTTAGCCCGAACGACCGATGCATTGAACGTAGTCGATTTGGATCGAGTGCTCACCACAGCCGTCACACAAGCGACCGAGCTGTTCTCTGCCGACGAGGTCGAAATCGAACTACGCGAGGAAGCACTGGTCGTGCGCGGCGTCGGAGGAGCCATCACCTACCGCGGCCCGGCCGGCGAACCGAGCGCGATCGAGGGTTCGGTACTCACCAACCGCCTCGAGGGCCACGACAAGACGGTCGACGTCGGCGTGCTGCGGCTACGGTTCGCCGGTCCGGTCGAACTCTCCGAGCGCGAGCAGTACACCCTGCGTACCTTCGCCTCCGCCCTGTGCACCGCGGTCCGCAACGCCCAGGCGTACGCCGAACTCGCCCGCATCGCCGAGGACCACGCCTACGCCGCCACCCACGACGCCCTCACCGACCTGTCCAACCGGCGCCACCTGCTGGACGAGGGCAGCGCCCAGCTCACCACCCGGCACGCCGACGGCGTCACCGCGCTGGTGCTGATCGACCTCAACCACTTCAAGGAAGTGAACGACACCCTCGGCCACGGCGCCGGTGACCAGGTGCTGATCCAGGTCGCCGAGCGGCTGCGCGACGCCGCCCGCCCCGACGACCTGGTCGCCCGGCTCGGCGGGGACGAGTTCGCCGTGCTGCTGCGCGGCCTGCCCGCCCCGGCCGTCGCCTCCCACCGCGCCGAGGCCCTGCTCAACGCCCTGCACGACCCGCTCGACGTGGACGGCATGCGGATCAGCGTGGAAGCCAGCGGCGGCATCGCGGTCGCCCCCGCCACCGGCGGGATGCCCGAGCTGCTTCGCCGCGCCGACGTGGCCATGTACCAGGCCAAACGCGCCGGCCAACGACTCGCCACCTACGCCCCCGCCCGCGACACCGCAGACCTCAGCCGGCTCACCCTCGGCGGGGAACTGCCCCGCGCCGTCGCCGACCACGAGTTCACAGTCAACTTCCAGCCCATCGTCGACCTCGCCGGCGGCGAGGTGATCGGCGCGGAGGCCCTCGCCCGCTGGCACCACCCCACCCACGGGCTCATCGACCCACTGCGCTTCCTCGAAGCGGTGGAACGCTCCGGCCTGCTGCCCGCGTTCGCCGAGGCGATCCTCGACCAGGCGCTCATCGCCGCCGGCTCCTGGCGCGACGCCGGCTTCGACCTGCCCGTCTCGGTCAACGTGTCACCCCGCAGCCTGCTCGACGCCCGCTTCCCCGGCGCGGTCCTGGCCCGGCTGCGCGCCCACGACCTCCCGCCGGACCGGCTCGTGCTGGAACTCACCGAGACGCTCACGCTCAGCCAGCTCGACGTCGTCGACCGCGTCCTCAGCCGCCTGCGCGACTCCGGCGTCCGCCTGGCGCTCGATGACTTCGGCACCGGCTATTCGTCGCTCTCCCTGCTCTCCCGCATCCCCGTACACGAACTGAAGATCGACCGCAGCTTCGTCACCGCCATGGAGACCGCGCCCGAGGCCGCCGCCGTCATCCGCTCCACCCTCGACCTCGGCCGCAGCCTCAACCTCACAGTCGTCGCCGAGGGCGTGGAGAGCGAACCCCAGCGCCGCGCCCTCTGGGAACTCGGCTGCGCCGCCGGCCAGGGCCACCTGTTCGCCCGGCCACTGCCCGCCGCCGCGCTGCTCGCCAGCCTCCAGCGCGGCCACGGCGGCCGCACCGGCGCGCTCGCCCCGGCACTGCACGACGCGGGCGCCGTGATCCGCCTCCCCGGACGCCGCGCCGGCGGCGCCCGCACCCGCCCCAACCCGTCCGCCGCCGGCGACTCCCGGCAACCCTGACCCCGCCGGGCCACCGCGCCGGTCTGCCAGACTGGCCCGCGTGACCGCCCACGCCGACCCCGCAACCACCGTCTCCCGCCGCTGGTCGGCACTCGACACCGCAGCCGGTGGTCTCGCCCTCGACCTGGGCCTCTACGCCGCCGCCACCGTCTTCGCCGCGGTCACCGCCGCCACCTCCACACTGCCGCCGCACCGCGCCTGGGGCGCCGTCGCCACCATCGGGTACGCGCTCGCCACCCTCGCCGCGACCACGCAACTGCTCGCCCGCCGCCGCGCCCCCGGCACACCCCTGGCCGCGCTGCCCGCACGCTGGACGGTCACCGGAATCACCTGGGCCACCACCGCGCTGCTGCCGATCGTCACGCAGAGCCTCGAACGGGCCGGCGGGCGTACCGACCGCGCCCAGGAGGAGGTGATCGTGGTCGAACACGCCGGCGCCCGCCTCGCCGAGCACGGCACCCCCTACCTCGGTCCCGACGCCATCGCCGCGCTGCCCCCCGGCGAACAACTCCTCGGCTACACCCCCTACCAGCCCGGCATGGCCCTGTTCGGGCTGCCCCGCGCCGCGGTGGACGCCTGGTGGACCGACGCCCGCGTCTGGTTCGCCGTCGTCACCGCGCTCACAGTGATCGCCCTCGTCGCCACACTGCGCGCGAGCGGCGGCCCGGCCGCGCCCCGCCGCGACGCCGCCGTGCTGCGCGCCGTCCAAGCCGCCACCGTCCTGCCCGTCTGCGCGCTCACCCTCGCCACCGGCGGCGACGACCTGCCCGTACTCGCGCTCTGCCTGCTCGCCCTCGCACTCGCCGCCACCGGCCGACCCGGCCGCGCCGGTCTCGCCGTCGGCGCCGCCGGCGCGCTGAAACTCTTCGCCTGGCCGATCGCCCTCGTGCTGCTCTTCTGGGCCGCCACCCGCCGCGCCACCCTCCGCACCGCCCTCGGCGCCCTCGGCCTACCAGTCCTCGCACTGATCCCGGTGCTGCTCGTCGACCGCGAAGCCCTCGTCGAGAACGTGCTGCGCTTCCCCCTCGGCCACGGCCTGGTCACCAGCCCCGCCCAGTCACCCTTCCCCGGCCACCTGATCGCCGAGACGCTCCCGGCCGGCCGGGCGGTCGCCGCCGCGCTACTCGTCGCCGCCGGAGGAGCCATCGCCGTCCGGCTGCTGCGCCGCCCGCCGCGCACCGCCGCCGCCACCACGATCATCTGCGGGTACGGGCTGCTCGCCGCGATCCTGCTCATGCCCTCCACCCGCTTCGGCTACCTGCTCTACCCGATCGCGCTGCTCGTGCTCGCCCCGGCGCTGGCGCTCACCCGACCAGGCGACCCGACGGCATTCCCGGCAACCGCCCCGCGCGATGCGGCCGGAAGGCGTACACCTGAGGGATGACCACCTACCGCGACCGGGCCGAGGCGGGACGGCAACTCGCCGAACGTCTGACCGACCTCGCCGGCCGACCCGACGTCATAGTGCTCGGCCTGGTCCGCGGCGGCGTACCCGTCGCCCGGGTGATCGCCGACCGGCTCGGCGCCCCCCTCGACGTGCTGGTCGTCCGCAAGCTCGGCGTGCCCTGGGCGCCCGAGGTCGCGTACGGCGCGCTCGGCCCCGGCGGCGTGCAGATCCTCAACGAGATGGTCGCCGGCCGGATCAGCGAGAACGACCGCGCCCAGGTCCGCCGCCGCGAACAGGCCGAACTGGAACGCCGCGAACAGCGCTACCGCGGCGGCCGCCCGCCGCTGGACCTGACCGGACGCACCGCCGTCGTCGTGGACGACGGACTCGCCACCGGCGCCACCGCACGCGCCGCCGTCCAGGTCGCCCGCCACCTCGGCGCCGCCCGCGTCCTCGTCGCCGTCCCGGTCGGCTCCGAGCAGGCGTACGAGATGCTCGCGCCCGAAGCCGACACGGTCGTGAGCTGCCAACTCCCGCCCGACTTCGCCGCCGTCGGCGCGTACTACGAGGACTTCCACGAGGTCACCGACGACGAGGTCACGCAGGCGCTGACCGCCGCTGCGTGAAAACACCCGGTACCGTCGTTGTCATGCAGATGACCTGTCCCAAGTGCCGCGGAGAGATGCGCCAGTACGAGCGCAGCGGAGTAGTCATCGACCAGTGCGGCGAATGCCGGGGCATCTTCCTCGACCGCGGCGAGCTGGAAAAGCTGTTCGATGCCGAGGCCAACTGGAACCAGCAGCACGGCGGCGCCCGCCAGCCCGCGCCGTCCGGCGCCGGTTACCCGCCGCCTCCGCCGCCCCCGCCCGCCGCGCCGCACCAGCCCGGCTACGGCGCGGTCCCCCCGCCCCCGCCTCCGCCGCCGCCCGGCCACGGCTACGCCCAGCCCGCGTACGGCCACGGTCAGCAGCACTACGGCTACCACGGCCACTACCGCCGGAAGAAGAAGCACGGCTTCCTCGGCGAACTGTTCGACTGACCGCCGACGTCGCCCACGCCGGGCCGGTGCGCCGCATCGACCCGGCGTGCCCGTCGTCGTCTTTCTTCACCGTGCCGGGCGTGGCGCGCCGTGGCAGGCTGCACGGCATGAGCCCGATCCGGCAGCACGAGGCGCTGGCCCAGGCGTACGACGGCATCACCGCCGTGGTCACCCCGCTCGACGACGCCGCCCTGCAACGCCCCACCCGGTGCCGCGGCTGGCTCGTCGCCGACCTGCTCTTCCACGTGCTCTGCGACGCCCAGCGCGCGCTCGTCGCCCTGGCCAGCCCCGCACCCGGGCCGCCCGACGTGGACGATGTCAGCTACTGGCGCGCGTTCCCTCCCGGCGACGACGACGCGAGCGCCCGGCACGCCTGGTGGGCACGCCGCTCCGCCGTCGCCTTCGACCGGCCCACCGGCGTGGTCCGGCTCTGGTCCGACACCGCGCCCGCCGCCGTCCGCGCGGCCACCGCAATAGACCCCGACGGGTACGTGACCACCCAGGGTCACGTGTTGCGCGTACCCCATCTGCTCGCCACCCTGACCACCGAGGCGGTCATCCACCACCTCGACCTCGTGGTGGACCTGCCGGACGCGCCGCTGCCGGCGGCCGACCCGACGCGGGTCGCGGTGACCACCATGGACGGGCTGCTCAGCGACGAGGCGGTACGGCCGGCCGGCTGGGACGACCACGAGTACCTGCTGAAGGCCGCCGGCCGGGTGCCGCTGACCGACCGGGACCGGCTGGAGCTGGGCGAGGCCGCCGGCTGGTTCCCGCTGCTCGGCTGACGCCGCTCAGACGATCGCCATGTCCACGAAGCGCGACAGGTGCAGCTGCGCCGCGACCGTCACCGTGTCGGTCGGCCCATTCCTGTGCTTGGCGATTATGAAGTCCGCCTCGCCCGCGCGCGGCGACTCCTTGTCGTAGTAGTCGTCGCGGTGCAAAAGGATGACAACGTCCGCATCCTGCTCAATCGAGCCAGATTCACGCAAGTCTGACAATTGGGGGCGCTTGTCGGTGCGTTGCTCCGGGCCACGGTTCAGCTGACTCACCGCGATCACCGGGCACTCGACCTCCTTGGCCAGCAGCTTCAGGCCACGGGACAGGTCCGCGACCTCCTGCTGCCGGCTCTCGGTGCGCTTCGGTGAGGTCATCAGCTGGAGATAGTCGACCACGATCAGCTTCAGGTCGTGCTTCTGCTTGAGCCGCCGCGCCTTCGCCCGGATCTCCATCAGGTTCATGCTCGGTGTGTCGTCGACGAAGAGCGGCGCCTCGCTGATCTCGCCCATGCAGCGGGCCAGCTTGGTCCAGTCGTCGTCGGAGAGCTGCCCGCTGCGCAGCACGTGCAGCGGCACGCGCGCCTCGGCCGAGAGCAGTCGCATGACGATCTCGACCTTGCTCATTTCCAGCGAGAAGATCGCCGACGCCTGGTTGGCCCGGATCGCCGCATTTCGGGCAAAGTCCATAGATGCGGTTGATTTGCCCAAACCAGGCCTGCCGGCCACGATAATGAGTTGGCCGGCGTGCAGGCCGTTGAGCAGTCGGTCCAGGTCGGTGAAGCCGGTCGGCACACCGGTCATCACGCCGCCCTGGGCGCCGACCGCCTCGATCTCGTCGAGCGTGGGCTGCAGCATGTCGGCCAGGACCGCGAAGTCCTCGCTGACGCGCTTCTCGGTGATCTCGTAGACGGCCTGCTGGGCGAGATCGACGATGTCGTCGACGTCGCGGCTGCCGCTCGGCCCGGTGCCGTAGCCGAGCTGCACGATCCGGGTGCCGGCCTCGACCAGGCGGCGGAGCACCGCCCGTTCCCCGACGATGCGGGCGTAGTAGGCGGCGTTCGCGGCGGTGGGCACGCTGGCGATGAGCGTGTGCAGGTAGGGCGCGCCGCCGATGCGGGCGAGGTCGCCGGAGTCGGCGAGCGCGGCGGCGACGGTGATCGGGTCGGCGGGTTCGCCGCGTCCGTAGATGTCGAGGATCGCGTCGAAGATGGTGGCGTGGACGGGGCGGTAGAAGTCGTTGGTCTTCAGGATCTCCACGACGTCCGCGATGGCGTCCTTGGACAGCAGCATGCCGCCGAGTACGCACTGCTCGGCGGCCACGTCCTGCGGTGGTGTCTTCTCGAACGGCGCGTCGCGCGGCGGCGGCGGCTCGGACGACGGTTGCCCCCCGGTCCGTTCCGTACGCGCCTCGTCGGTGACCGACACGGGTGCCCCCCTTGCTGCGTCGGATCGAGTCCAGCTCTATCGCTGGGGTGTGACAACTTCCGCCGACCCCTCCGGTCGATCGGGGGTCATCGCCCGGCGGTCGGGGGGACCACGATACGGAACCCGAGGTCAGCGACTCAACAAGGCCGGTGGATGAGCCTCGGGACAACCTGTGGACGCCTGGGGACCGGCATGTGCGCAGGGTGTGCACAGGGTGTGGAAAAGTGATGGGGAATTCCGGGCGTATCGCCTCTGACCTGCGCTTTTACTGTCCCCACCCTGTGGACGGAAGATTTCCGGCTGAGCTTTGTCGTCGTTCGTCCCGTACTATCGCTGCGAACGGCGACACCTGGGACAGCGGGTTTACTTTCGGGTTGAGAGAGGTCACGCTCCGGCCGTGAGACACCGGGACTGGGGAAGCGGGGAGGACAGCCCGCGCGAGCGACGGCCGAGCGGTTCCTGGGACGAGCCCGCCGGGCCGCGCCGGGCCGACTCGTACGCGCCGGAGAGCTACCGCACGCCGAGTCGGCGGCGGGCGATCGAGCGCGGCCAGGACGAGCCGGTGGACACCTACCTTCCCCGCTGGGCTCTGGAGTCCGGGGTGAGCCGCGCGGACGGTGGCGGGCGGCACGCGGCGCCCGACGACGACGAGATCGAGGTCGAGACGCCGTCGTCCGAGGGTGGCCGGCGCACGGAGGCGGGCCGCCGTCGGCGCGATCGGCCGGAGCCGCGGGCGATCGGTGCGGGTCCGTTGTCGGACCACACTGCCGAGTGGACGATGGACGCCCCCCAGGAGCGGGGGTATGTGGGGAACAGGCGTGCCGACTCGGACGACGAGCCGGTGTCGGGGGTGTCGCCGGGTAGTCGTCCCCGTCGCGCGGCGACCCGGCGTCCGCAGGTGATCTGGTCCGGGCTGCCGGATTCGGCGGGCTCGGGCGACGAGGAAGCCGTGCGGGACAGCGGGCGGCCGGGCGGGCGGCGTCGATCGGCGTCGGGTTCTTCCTGGCCGCCGCCGGTGGCGTCGGACTCCGCCTGGTCGCGTTCGGCGGTTGCGGGCTCGGACCGGTCCCGTCCGGCCGCGTCGGATGCCGACTGGCCCGCGTCGGCGGTGCCGGAGTTGCGGCGGCCGGCGTCGGAGTCGGAGTCGGGCTGGTCGCGGTCGGCGTCGTCGGGCCGGTCGGCTCCGGAGACGGGCTGGTCGTCCTCGGCGGCTTCGGAGACGGGCTGGTCGCGGTCGGTGGCCCCGTCGGGTTCGGAGCAGTCCCGGCCGGCGGCGGATCCCTGGCAGCGGCGTCGGGCGGCCGACCGTGAGCCGCCGGAGCCGCCGCCTGCGGTCGACCCGTGGGACGCGTCGGGCGTGCACGCCTGGGGCCGGTCGGCGCCCGGTGGCCGCTGGGAGCAGGCGGAACGCCGGTGGGACCGCACGGAGCACACGGGCGAGTGGGACCGGTTCACCGACACCGGTTATCTGGAGCCGGTGCGCGACGAGGTCGATCCGTGGGATCGCACGGCTCCGCCGGTGCGGGAGGGATGGGCGTCACCGGAGCGGGCCGAGGCGTTCTGGTCGGGTACCCGGCTGGCCGGGGACGATCCGCGGTGGATGGAGACACCGCCGTCGGCGCCGAGGTCACCGGCGGTGGCGTACTCGGCTCCGCGTCCGCGTGCCGTGCCGCGCGGTCGGCCGGTGGCGCCGGCCGGGTCGACGCTGCGCCGGCGGGTGGAGACGATCGGTGGCGGCTCGTGGGGCCGGCGGCTGGAAGACGACCTGCTGGATCCGGATCCGGGCGGTCCGCTGCGGCCTCTGGTCTACACGGTGGCCTGCTATCTGGTCCCGGCCGTGCTGCTACTCGTCGGTCTGCTGTTCCTGAGCGGTCAGCCGCCGGAGGGTTGCGTCACCGACATCACCGGTGGCGGTTGCGACTCGCCGCGTACGCATGCCCTGGATTCGCTGGTGTCGGCGGCGCCGCGGTTCGGTTTGGCGTTGGTGAGCAGCCTGGTGGTGGCGGTGCTGCTACGGCAGGTCGGGACGACCTGGCGGGCGGCGACGGTGGCGCTGGCGGCTGCCGTGGTGGGCGGTGGTCTGTCGACCGTGGTGATCAGCGCGGTGACCGGCAACCCCCTCGGCTGAGACCCGGAGGTGCGGCCGGGGCCGTGGTGACGGAGATGCGGAAGGGCCCGCACCGGTGTCCGGTGCGGGCCCATCGCGTCGTGCTACGGGTGTCAGCCCTTGACCACGTTCAGGTCGAACTTGGCGGTCACCTCGGGGTGCAGCCGGATGCTGACCGGGTAGGAGCCGAGCGCCTTGATGTGGCCGGGCAGCTCCAGCCGGCGGCGGTCCAGGGTCGGGCCGCCGGCGGCCTTGACGGCGTCGACGATCTCGGCCGGGGTGACCGAGCCGAAGAGCCGGCCGCCGTCGCCGGCGCGGGCCTTCAGGTTGACCTTCAGACCCTCGATCTGGGTCTTGACCTCGGTGGCGTGGCCCAGGTCGCGGATCTCGCGGGCCGAGCGGGCCCGCTTGATGACCGTGACCTGCTTCTCCGCGCCCTTGGTCCAGGCGATCGCGAAGCCCTGCGGCAGCAGGTAGTTACGGCCGAAGCCGTCCTTCACCTCGACGATGTCGCCCGGAGAGCCGAGGCCGGACACCTCCTGAGTGAGGATGATCTTCATGTCCGTGCCTCCTCTCAGCGGGCCGTGGCCGTGTACGGCAGGAGCGCCATCTCGCGGGCGTTCTTGACCGCACGGGCGATCTGCCGCTGCTGCTGCGAGGTCACGCCGGTCACCCGCCGAGCGCGGATCTTGCCGCGGTCGGAGATGAACTTGCGCAGCAGCGCGGTGTCCTTGTAGTCGATGTAGGTGATCCCGTCCTTGTCGAGCGGGTTCACCTTCTTCTTCGGCTTGCGAAGTGCCGCAGCCTTAGCCATTGCTCGTGCTCCTGGTTTGCGATCGCGGGCGCTCGGCGCCATTAGAACGGAGGCTCCTCGTCGAAGTTTCCGCCCGAACCACCGCGGGAGGGGGCGGGGGCAGCAGAGGCCCAGGGGTCGTCGAAGTTGCCTCCGCCGCCACCCTGGCCGCCACCACCACCGAAGCCGCCGCCACCGCCACCGGAGCGGGACATCTTCTGCACCTTCGCCGTGGCGTAGCGCAGCGACGGGCCGATCTCGTCGACCTCCAGCTCGATGACGGTGCGCTTCTCACCCTCACGGGTCTCGTACGACCGCTGACGCAGCCGGCCGGACACGATCACCCGAGCGCCACGCTGCAGCGACTCGGCGACGTTCTCGGCGGCCTGGCGCCAGACCGTGCACGAGAGGAACAGCGGCTCGCCGTCCTTCCACTCGCCGGAGGCCTTGTCCATGAAGCGGGGCGTCGAAGCGACCCGGAACTTGGCGACCGCCGCGCCGGAGGGGGTGAAACGCAACTCGGGGTCATCGGTCAGGTTGCCGATGACCGTGATGGTGGTGTCTCCTGCCATGACCATCTCCTCGCGCACTCATCTTTGTGCGGTACAGGCTCTCAGAGCCGTACGACAGCGTGGATGAGGCTTGATCCGGACGTGCCGGGACTAGATGCTCAGCGCATCTCCGGACGGATGACCTTGGTGCGCAGCACCGACTCGTTGAGTCGGAGCTGACGGTCCAGCTCGCCAACGGCCTCCGGCGTCGCCTGGAGGTCGATGACGGCGTAGATGCCCTCGGCCTTCTTGTTGATCTCGTACGCGAGGCGCCGGCGGCCCCACACGTCGGTCTTCTCCACCGAGCCACCCGCGGTCCGGATCACGTTCAGGTACGTGTCGAGCGACGGGGCGACGGTGCGCTCCTCGAGGCTGGGATCGAGGATCACCATGACTTCGTAATGACGCAAGACGTGCTCACCTCCTGTGGGCTAAGCGGCCACGGTCCTTCCGTGGCAGGAGGTCGTGCGTCGCTGCCCGTGACCGGTTCCGGGGGAACCCGGCTGGACACGGACAACCGGACCAGGATAGCCGGTGCGGACGATCATGGCCGGACCGGTCGGCCGGCACGGCCCGGACGCGGCGACAGGGGCCCACCTTCGGCCTCGAGAGCCGGCAGGTGGACCCCTGTCCACGGGACCGCGGGGCGTCCCGTCCGCATTCCTTGGGTGGGACCTGGGGAGGAACGACCACACCGATGAGGTTGGATCGAAGACGCCCCGCGGAGCTTTATCGTGTTGTCACCTGTGCTGACCATACAATGGCTCTCGTCACCACTTGGGGTAAATTGAGGATTTAGTCCGGACTTCCATTTGGTGTGCCGGATTCCTGATGGATCCCGCCCCGTCGTGCCGGGCCGCACGCCGGGGCGTCCCGTCACCGGGCGTCGGCCCCCTCACCCGTACGTGCTGTGGACCACGTCCGGGCGGAGCGTCGACCATCGATCCCACCTCGGACAACGACCGCCGGGCCGGGTGGTGACGCCTCCGACCCGCCGGGCGTCTCCGGCGAGCGCGGCGACCGTCGCAGGCGCGACGTAGGCTGCCCTGCATGCGAATCGGAGCCCACGTCGATCCGACCGACCCGCTGGCCGAGGCGGCCGCCCGGCAGGCCGAGGCGGTGCAGTTCTTCCTGGCCGACCCGCAGGGCTGGAAGGCCCCGAAGCCGCGCGAGGACGCCGAGCGCCTGCGCGCCGCCGACGTCGACCTCTACGTGCACGCGCCGTACGTGATCAACGTGGCCACGCTCAACAACCGGATCCGCATCCCCAGCCGCAAGCTGCTGCTCGCCCACGCCACCGCCGCGGCGGCCGTCGGCGCCAAGGGCCTGATCGTGCACGGCGGCCACGTCAACGCCGGCCAGGACGTCGCCGTCGGCTTCGACAACTGGCGCAAGACCTTCGCGTACGCGGCGGAGTCCGGCGGATTCCCGCTGCCGGTGCTGATCGAGAACACCGCCGGTGGTGACAACGCCTGTGCCCGGCACCTCGACTCGCTGGCCCGGCTCTGGGACGCGCTCGGCGACCACGAGGTCGGCTTCTGCCTCGACACCTGCCACGCCCACGCGGGCGGCGAGGAGCTGCTGGGCCTGGTCGACCGGGTGAAGGCGATCACCGGCCGGATCGACCTGATCCACGCGAACAACTCGAAGGGCGCCTTCAACTCCGGTCAGGACCGGCACGACAACCTGACCGGCGGCACCATCGACCCGGAGCTGCTGGTGGCGGTGATCCGCGCGGCAGGCGCGCCGGTGATCGTGGAGACCCCCGGCGGCGTCGAGGGCCAGGTTGCCGACATCGCGTTCCTGCGCGGGCAGTTGGGTGCGGCGGAGTGACCGCCGAGAAGTCCGGCACGACCGGCCGCCGGTCCGGCGCCGAGACCCGGGCGGACGGGACCGGCGCGAAGAACCCGCCGGACGACGCGGCCGGGGCCGGGCCGGGGAGCGGCTCGCCCGACGAGCGCGCGTCCGGCGCGGACAGCTCCGGCGAGGACGACACCGCGGGCACGGTGACGAGTGCCGGCAAGGCGAAGCGGACCCGCAAGGCCCGCCGCACCGGCGCGGCGAAGGCGGCAGGCGCGGCGAGCACCGCCGACAAGACGAGCACCGCCGACAAGGCGGGTGCCGGCACCGACAAGGCGGAGGCCGGCACCGGAGCCGGGACCGAGGCCGAGGCCCGGGACAGAGCGGACGCCGCCAAGAAGGACGGCGACGCCGCGGAGAAGAGCGACGCCGCGAAGCAGGACGGTACGGGCGACGACGAGCCGGCCGACCCCTGGTCCGCGTTCGGTCCGGCACCCGAGCCGGTGCTCGGCCGCCCCCGCCGGGCCGTCCGCGCCGTGGGCCGGTTCCTGGTGCACGAGTGGACGCTCGCCGTCGTCGCCGCGCTGGCGCTGGCGGCGGCGATGACCTGGCCCACGCTGCGCTATCCGCGGCACACGCTGCCGCAGGACTACTGGGACCCGAGCCTGCAGGCGTGGCAGATGGCCTGGTCCGGGCACATCCTGCGGACGAACCCGGCGCAGCTGTGGCACTCGAACACGTTCTATCCGGAGAACTGGAGCTTCGCGTTCTCCGACACGCTCCTCGGGTACGCCCCGGCCGGCCTGATCGGGGTCGGCCCGGAGCACGCCGTGCTGCGCTACAACATCATGTTCGTGCTGGCGCACGCGCTCGCCGCGTTCGGCGCGTACGCGCTGGCCCGGCAGCTCGGCGCGGGCCGGATCGGCGGCGCGGTGGCCGGGGCGAGCTTCGCCTACGCGCCGTGGCTGCTGGCCCAGGCCGGCCACCTGCACATCATCTCCAACGGCGGCATCCCGTTGGCGCTGGCCATGCTGGCCCGGGGGCACGGCTGGTCACTGCGGTACGGGTACCGGCCGCGCCGCCGGCACGCGGGCTGGGCGTTCGCCGGGTGGCTGATGGCCGCGTGGCAGCTCAGTCTCGGCTTCGGCATCGGGCTGCCGTTCGCGTACATGCTGGCCGGGGTGGTCCTGGTCTCGGTGGTGCTGTGGTTCGTGCGGCGGCGCAAGGTGAAGCGCCCGTTCGGCCGGCGGCTGTTCCTGGCCGACGTGCTGGGCGGCCTCGTCTTCGCGGCGGTGGGCGCGGCGCTGGCGGTGCCCTACTTCAAGGTCGCCGAGCTGCACCCGAACGCGGAGCGCACGATCGGCGACATCGGGCTCTACTCGCCGCCGGCGAGCGGGTTCTTCACCGCGCCGGCCGAGTCCCGGGTCTGGGGTGGTCTGCACGAGGGTGCCCGGGCCGTGCTGCCCTGGCATCCGGAGATGACGTTGCTGCCGGGCTTCGTGCTCTACGCGCTCGCCGCCGGGGGGCTGTTCTTCTCGGTGTGGCGGGTCCGGCACCGGATCTTCCTGCTCGCCGGTGTGCTCGTCACGATGGCGCTGGCGATGGGCACCCGGTTCTTCGGCGGCCGGTTCACCTACGTGCCGTTGTTCGACTATCTGCCGGGATGGAGCGGGCTGCGCACGCCGGGCCGGATGATGCTCTGGACCACGCTGCTGCTGGGTCTGCTCGCGGCGGGTGCGGTCACCGCGTTCTGCATGCGCGTACGCGAGCTGGCCGCCGAGCGGGTGCCGCCGTGGCCGGGTCCGTGGCTGCGGCTGGCGACGCTGCTGCCGTTGGCGCTGGTGCTGGTGGAGGGGTTGAACGCCACGCCGCAGCCGGTGGTGCCGCGGCAGCCGGCGGCGCTGCGGACCGTGGACGGGCCGATGCTCGTGCTGCCGAGCAGCCAGAACCTGGATCAGCCGGTGATGCTCTGGTCCACCGACCGGTTCCAGCCGATGGTCAACGGCGGCAGCGGCTTCACGCCCCGGTCCCAGGCCCGGATCCGGGAGGCCACTGTCAGCTTCCCGGACTACGCGAGCGTCGACTACCTGCGGCAGATCGGCGTGAAGAACGTGGTGGTGTTGCGCGACGAGCTGGAGGGCACCCCGTGGGAGGGGATGCTGGACCGGCCGGTCGACGCGCTGGGCGTGGCCCGGGAGCAGGTCGGCGAGGCGGTCGTGTTCCGGCTCTAGACCGGCCTGCTCCCGTCGCTCAGACCGGCACGGGTTCGGCGGGCTGTTCGGCGGCGCGCGCCCGCCAACGCTGGTGCCAGGGCGCGTCGGGCGCGCCGTCGAGCACCCCGCCGTCGGGGTCGTCGGCGTAGGTCTGCCGGACCGCGTCGAGTTCGGGCCGCATGATGTCCCGGATGATGAATCCGCAGAGCACCGCCACGGTGATCAGGCGCAGGCTCGACGCCAGCACGAAGACGCCCTCGGGGAAGACGGGCCGGGACATGGCCGTGCCGAGCAGTTCGCCGTAGAACGCGGCGAAGTAGCCGACCTCGGCGATCTGCCAGGCGAGGAACGCGCCCCAGCGCGGCCGGGCGAGCACCGCGAGCGGCAGCAGCCAGAGCACGAACTGCTGGGACCAGACCTTGCTGAAGATGAGGAACGCGGCGACCACCAGGAAGGCGAGCTGGGCCAGCCGGGGCCGGCGCGGCGCCAGCAGCGCCAGCCCGGCCACGCCGAGGCAGGCCAGCCCGAAGAGCAGGTACGACACCCAGTTGAGCGTGGGGATGTTGGCGTTGAGCCATTCGAACGGCCCGAGTTCGCCGGGTGCGGACGGGCTGATCCGGCCGTCCAGGTAGCGGCCGATGTACCAGAGC
The DNA here is from genome assembly GCF_017872985.1 of Micromonospora sp. HB375. Lineage (NCBI taxonomy): Bacteria > Bacillati > Actinomycetota > Actinomycetes > Micromonosporales > Micromonosporaceae > Micromonospora > Micromonospora sp. HB375. The sequence continues at coordinate 6,913,179 of NZ_JAGGJO010000001.1, forward strand.
GTGCCCCAGTCGATGGGTCGTGTGGTGTTCAGGTCGAAGAAGCGTTCCCAGTTCTCCCGGTAGGGGATCGCCACGGGCAGGTTGACCGCCACGAGGGACACCAGTGCGGTGGCGGTGGCGACGAGCCCGGCGGCCAGTTTCCCGGCCCGTAGCGCGAGCACCAGGATCGGGCCGAGGAGGAACAGCGGCCACATCTTGGCCGCGCCGCCGAGTCCGATCAGGACGCCCGCCACCGCGGGCAGCAGCATCGCGTACCGGTCGGGGCGGGCGCGTGCCCAGGCCAGCAGGCCGAACGCGGCCAGGCCGATGGCGAGCAGGTCCCAGTTGACGGTGGCGGTGAGCACCAGGGCCGGGGAGAGCGCGAACAACGCGGCGTCCCAGGGTCGTCGGCGGCGCAGGCTGAGAATGACCGCGACGGTGGCGACGGCGAGCGCGCCGAGCACCAGCGCGTTGAGGTTGTAGAACCACTGCCCCTGGTTGATGGCGGGGTTGTCGACGCCGAGGGCGTGCACCGGCAGGCCGAGCGCGCCCATGAAGTAGCCGGTCAGCACCGGGTACTCCACCGGGTGGTCGGCGTAGGGCACCTTGCCCTCGTTGAGCCCTTCGGCGTAGTAGAGCGCCAGCACGTCGGTGTAGCACATGCGGGTGTACTGGATGTTGTTCTGCCACGCGCCGTCCTGGCAGGGGGATTTCTGCACCCAGTGCAGTGCCAGCGTCAGGCAGACCAGCGCCAGCACGATCCGGCCGGCGGTCCAGAACCGGCTCTCGCGGTCGGCCGGCCGGTCCAGGGCGGCGGCGTGGTCGCCGAGCGGCCCCCCGATCAGACCGGAGGCGCCGCGGACGAACCAGTCCGAGCGGGACGGGTGGTCAATCGTCTCTGCCGATCGCGGCGCCGCCTCGGACGCGCCGGGCTCATCGATGCCTGCGGGCGACTGGGTGCTCATGGAGAGGCATCCTGCCGTACACAGGGGGTCGCCGTCCCGTCGCGCGCGGAGAAATTCCGGTACGCGAAACGCCGGCGGCGGCCGGACCGCTCGGGTCCGGCCGCCGCCGTCAGGTCGTGCGCGTCAGTTCTGGCGTGTCGGTGGCGTGCTCGGTAGCAGCCCGCCACCGCCGCCACCACCGCCGGGGCGTCCGCCGCCACCGGGTAGCCCGCCCCCGCCGGGGTTGCCGCCCTGGTCGCCGCCGCCGGGGTCGCCGCCGCCGGGCGTGCCGCCGGGGCAGAACAGGCCCAGTGGGTCGCAGCCCGGTCCGCCCGGCTGGCCCGGCTCGTTCGCCGGCGGCGGCGGGGCCTCGCCGTTGCCGGCGTCGTCCTTGCCGACGTTCGCCGCGGGCGGGAACTCTTCCTTGTCCTTGCCCTTGAGCGCGTCGTCCATGAAGCGCTTGAAGATGTCACCGGGCATCCGGGCGCCGCTGATGTCCCGGCCGTCCTTGTACTGGATCGCCTTGCGGTCCTTGACGTTGCCGACCCAGACCGCGGTGGCGAGTTGTGGCGTGTAGCCGATCATCCAGGCGTCGCCGTTGCGGGTGGTCTTGTCGCCGAGTTCCCAGGTGCCGGTCTTCTCGGCGACCTGACGGCCGTCGTCGAGCCGCTTGTTGATCTGGGCCGGATACTGCTTCAGCACGGAGGTGACGTCGGCGACGATGTCCTTGTCGATCCGCTGCTGCCCCTTAAGCTTCTCCCCGCCGACCACGTCCCACTTACCGGTGTCCGGGTTCTGCTTCTCCACCTTCCGGATGAAGTGCGCCTTGTGGTACATGCCCTGGTTCGCGAACGTGGCGACACCGTTTGCGTGGTCGAGCACCGTGATCGGGTACTGGCCGTAACCGAGGACGTGGAAGAACGGCGACGGTGCCAGGTCCTTCGGGTCGGCCTTGGTCAGATCGTGCGCCTTGGCCGGGTTGGTGTCGGTCTGCCACATCGTGGTGACGCCGGCCTGCTTGGCCATGTCGAGCACCTTGTCCGGGCCGATCTGCTCCGTGATGTAGTAGAACGGCACGTTCAGCGACTTCAGCGTCGACAGTTCGAGCGTGCAGGAGTCACCGCAGGAGACCTTGTCCGCGCCGGCGTTGCTGACCTTGAACTTGGTGCCCTTCGGCGTGAACGCCGACCCCTTCCACCGGGACTTGAGCGAGATGCCTTCCTTCAGCGCCGCCGCGAGCGTGTAGATCTTGAAGCTCGAACCCGGTGAGTGGCCACCGCTCACGACGCCGTTGTCGACGTTCTTTCCGGCGTAGTCGGTGCCGGTGCCGTTGTCGCCGCCGTAGTAGGCGAGCACCCGGCCGGTCTTCGGATCGATGGCCACCACGGCGGCCATCAGGTTCGACGGCTGGCCGGCGAGCTCGGAGCCCTTCTTGGCCCGCTGGGCCGCGTCGAGCGCCGCCTCCTGCATCTTCTTGTTGATGGTGGTGGTGATCTTGTAACCACCCCGGCTCAGCGCCTTGGAGCACAGCGGCTTCTTCTCGGTCGCCTCGGCCTCGTTGTCGGTGCAGAGCTTCATCTCGCGCAGTTCCTGCGAGACGTAGTTGACGATGTTGCCGTACGGGGTGTCGATGCCGAAGCCCCCGCCGCTGTTCTTCGACGGCTTCTGGATGTTCTTCGGGTACTCGGTAGGGTGCTGCGGCGTGTTCGGCGCGTCCAGCCACTTCTCCGTGATCATGCCGTTGATCACGTAGTTCCACCGGTCGACTGCGGCCGGCTGGTTGATGGCCGGGTCGTAGCCCTTGTGCGTGGCGCTGGGCTCCGGCTGCTTAATCAGTGCCGCCAGCACCGCGGCCTCGGCCACGGTCAGGTCCTTGACGTTCTTCTTGAAGTACGTCTGCGACGCGGCCTGGATGCCGTACGCGCCGCGACCGAAGTAGATGACGTTCAGGTAGTGCTGCATGATCACGCGCTTGTCGTACTTGTCGTTCAGCTTGGAGGCGAGGATCGCCTCCTTCACCTTGCGGCCGTACGTGTCCTGGTCCAGGTGGTCGAACGCGTTGCGCGCGTACTGCTGGGTGATGGTCGAGGCGCCCTGCTTGTCGCCGCCGGTGAGGTTGTTCCACGCGGCGCGGGCGATGCCCTTGTAGTCCACACCGGAGTGCTCGTAGAAGTTCCGGTCCTCCGCCGCAGCGACCGCGTGCTGGACGTGCTCCGGGATCTGGTCGATGGTGACCAGCTGGCGGTTCTGGTCGCCGATCCGGGCGATGGCGGTCTTGCCGGTCGAGTCGTAGATGGTGGTGGACAGCGGCGGGATGGTGTCCTGGGGGAGCACCACCTTGGTGGAGTACCAGGTAAAGCTCACCACGCCGATGCCGGCGAGCATGATGAACACGGCGAAGCCGGCGATCAGCATGTTGATCCGGCGGCGCTTCTTCGCGCGCGCCGGGTCCTCGCCGCGACCGCCCCGGCCGGGGCCGGTCGGGCCGCCGGGACCGCCGGGACCGCCACCGGCGGAGCCGGGCACCCGGGCGCGGCCGCCCACCGCCGCCGCGCCGACGCTCGCCCGGGCGCCGACGCTCGCGCGCCCGCCCACGCTCGCCGCCCCCACGCTCGCCGCGCCGACCGCGGCACGTCCGGCCGGAGCGGCCGGGGAGACCGGAACCGACGCCCGTCCGGCGCCCGCGCGCCCGGAGGCGCCGGGTGCCGGCGAGACGGGCACCGAGGCGCGGCCACCCGCGCCGGCCCGGCCCACCGAGGCCGAGCCCGATGCCGGGCGCGGCGCCGGAGCGGCGCCACCGACCGAGGCCCGGCCGCCCGAGCCGTACGGTGTCGCGGAGGCGCGCGCCGAGGCGCCGCCGTCCGGGGAGCCGGACCAACCGTTCCCGCCCTGGTTCCACTCGGAACCGGGGTCGCCGTTCGGGCCCGGGATCTGGGCCCGCCCACGCGAAGAACTGGGATCGCCGTAGTTCATTCCTCACACCCTGCCGGTCGCGGTGGGGCGCGGGGGCGCCGCCACCGGGTTGCCGTGAGCTGGAACACGGGACGTTACCCGCCGGCCGTGCCCGCGGTTGCCCGTCAAATCCGATCTATTCGGACTAATTACGTCTAAGGGCTGTCGATTCCGCCACCCGGGGAATGGGCCGGCAGAGATCGGGACAGCCACGTTCACCGTTGCGCCTCTCGCCTTCGCCGAGGGGTGGAGCCGTTGGCCGCGACGGAATCCTCCGCGCCCTCCGCCTCGCCCACGAGACCGTCCCGGCCGAGCAGGAACTGCTCGACGAGATGGTTCCAGTCGCAGCCGGGGCAGACCTCCACCACGAACACCTGGAACTCACGCAGCGTCATGGCCAGGACGGGCAACTCGGCCCGGGTACGCGCCTGGCCGGCCGACTGCTTGAGTTCGTCACCGTAAATGTAGTGGACGTGGATCAGGTTCTCGCTGCGGCAGATCGGGCAGCGGTGATCGGTCGGCTCGCCGTGGAAGCGCGCAGCGTTCTTCAGGTACGGCGAGGCGTCGCAGACGTCGTACGTGCCGATCCGCCCGGCGAGCAGTTCACGCAGCACCGCCCGCTTCTGGAGCGAGTAGTCGACGACCTGGCGCTGCGTACGCATGCGGCAAAGGGTACGCGCTCCGACGAACCCAGGCGACCATGGTCACGATGCGTGATGATCGCGTCGCGTAAGACAGGGTTTGCCCCGTACATCGGCGTCCGCTAACGTGCGATGTATCGGTCCGATACATCGCGGTGGTTAGTGCTCCGCGCAGGGGGAAAGAAGGGATGGCCCGTGCTCGAGCTCGCCATCCTCGGCCTCCTGCAGGAGGCGCCGATGCACGGCTACGAACTGCGCAAGGAGCTGACCGCCAAGCTCGGCGCCATCCGGGCGGCGATCAGCTACGGCTCGCTCTACCCGACCCTGCGCCGACTGCAGGCGGCGGGATGGATCACCGAAGCCGCTGAGACACCCGCGACCGCCGAGGAGGTTCCCGCGCTGACCAGCCGACGTGGTCGGGTGGTCTACACCATTACCGCGGAGGGCAAGGAACGCTTCGCCCAGCTGATAGCGCAGGCTGGACCCGAGACGTACGACGACACGGGCTTCGGGGTGCACTTCGCGTTCTTCGCCCGGACCGACCAGGCCACCCGGCTCCGGATCCTGGAAGGTCGTCGTCGCAAGATCGAGGAACGTCGCGAAGGTCTTCGTGACGTGCTCGGCCGGGCAGCCGAGCGACTCGACGCGTACACCCTGGAACTGCAACGCCACGGGCTCGACGCCTGTGAGCGCGAAGTCCGCTGGCTGGAGGAGCTCATCGCCAACGAGCGCTCCGGCCGGGCCCCGGCCGACCCGCGAACCGGGACGGCCGACGGCCGACGAGACAACGACAGCCCGCCCACGCCTGGAACGTCCAGGACAGAGCGGCCGTGATGAAGAAGAAGGAGGCAGACGCTATGGGCTCCGTCCGCGTCGCCATCGTCGGTGTGGGTAACTGCGCCTCGTCCCTGGTCCAGGGCGTGGAGTACTACCGGAACGCCGACCCGAACGACCGCGTCCCGGGTCTCATGCACGTCACCTTCGGCGACTACCACGTATCCGACGTGAAGTTCGTCGCGGCGTTCGACGTGGACGCCAAGAAGGTGGGCATGGACCTCGCGGAGGCGATCGTCGCCAGCGAGAACAACACGATCAAGCTGTGCGACGTGCCGCCGACCGGCGTCACCGTGCAGCGCGGCCCGACCTTCGACGGTCTCGGCCAGTACTACCGCGAGATCGTCGAGGAGTCGGACGCCAAGCCGGTCGACGTGGCGCAGGCGCTGCGCGACGCGCAGGTCGACGTGGTCGTCTCCTACCTCCCGGTGGGCTCCGAGGAGGCCGACAAGTTCTACGCCCAGGCCGCGATCGACGCCGGCTGCGCGTTCGTGAACGCCCTGCCGGTCTTCATCGCCTCCGACCCGGAGTGGGCGAAGAAGTTCACCGACGCCGGCCTGCCGATCGTCGGCGACGACATCAAGAGCCAGGTCGGCGCCACGATCGTGCACCGCGCCCTGGCGAAGCTCTTCGAGGACCGCGGGGTCGAGCTGCTGCGCACGTACCAGCTCAACTTCGGCGGCAACATGGACTTCATGAACATGCTGGAGCGCAACCGCCTGGTCTCGAAGAAGATCTCGAAGACCCAGTCGGTGACCTCCCAGATCCCGCACGAGATGCAGAAGAGCGACGTGCACATCGGCCCGTCCGACCACGTGCCGTGGCTGGACGACCGCAAGTGGGCGTACATCCGCCTGGAGGGCCGTTCCTTCGGCGACACCCCGCTCAACGCGGAGCTGAAGCTCGAGGTGTGGGACTCGCCGAACTCGGCCGGTGTCATCATCGACGCCGTCCGGGCCGCGAAGATCGCGCTGGACCGGAAGATCGGTGGCCCGATCCTCTCCGCCTCCTCGTACTTCATGAAGTCCCCGCCGGAGCAGTACGCCGACCACGACGCGCACGCCGCCGTCGAGGCGTTCATCGCCGGCGAGATCGAGCGCTGACGCGCTGAAACGCTGAAGAAGGAAGGCCGGGTCCGCGCGGACCCGGCCTTCCTTCTTCGGGTACGTCAGGACCAGGCGCGCCGCAGCGCCACTGCCGCCTCCAGCTCCAGCAGCGTCACCTTGCGCGGCAGTCCGCCGCCGAAGCCGACCAGCTTGCCGCCCGCGCCGACGATCCGGTGACAGGGCACGATCACCGGCACCGGATTGCGGTTGCAGGCCACCCCGACCGCCCGCGCGCCGCCCGGGTCGCCGACCGCCTTCGCCACCTCGCCGTAGGTCTTCGTCTCCCCGTACGGAATGCGGGTCATCTCCCGCCAGACCGCGCGTTCGAACTCCGAGCCGCGCGGGGCCGACACCGGCACCGTGAACTCGGTCAGCTCACCGGCGAAGTACGCCCGCAGCTCCGTCACCGCCAGCCGCGCCACCGCGTCGCCGGGCTCGTCGGCCGCCCCGTCCACCCGGCCGAAGTGCGCGCCGCGCACCGCGTCGTCGTCGGTGCCGACGGAGAACTCCCCGATCGGTGAGTCGAGCACTGTCCAGCGCATGCCACCCATTGTCGCGCGACGGGCAAAGATTTCCCCGCCCCGGGCGTCTGGAGATGCGGAGGTGGACGGTGGCAGAGGTCGACGGGGAGTTCACCGCGTTCGTCAACGAGCGGGGAGCGGCCCTGCTGCGGGTCGCCTACGCGCTGGCCGGCAGCCAGCACGCGGCGGAGGATCTGCTGCAGAACGCGCTGGCCAAGGCGTACGTCCGGTGGCCCCGGATCCACGGCGACGCGGAGCCGTACGTGAAACGGATCCTCTACCACGACCAGGTCTCCGGCTGGCGGCGGCGGGCGCGGCGCGCGGAGGTGCCGGTGGCCGAACTGCCGGAGCGACCGGCCGCCGGCGACGACAGCGACCTGCGGCTGCTGGTGCGGGACGCGCTGCGGACACTGCCGCCGCGCCAGCGGGCCGTGCTCACCCTGCGCTACCTGGAGGACCTGAGCGTCGAGCAGACAGCCGCGCTGCTCGGCTGCCGCCCCGGCACCGTGGCCAGCCAGAGCACCAAGGCGCTGGCCCGTCTCCGGAAGCTGGTGCCGGGGCTGGACGGGCTGACGAACCGGACGGAGGTGACCCGATGAGCACGTCGCTGGACGAGACGCTGCGGACGGCCGTACACGATCTCGCCGACGGCGCCGCGCCCGCGCCGGACCTGGCGTGGCGCGCGCTCGGCCGGGGCCGCAGGCTGCGCCGCCGACGGCGGGTGGGCACTGCCGCTGCCGCGCTCGTCGCCGTGCTCGCGGTGGCGCTGCCGTTCGTCCTGCTCCGGCCGCGTCCCGCCCCGCCGCCGACCGCGCCGCCGGTCACCGTCGACCCGTCGCCTGTCATCAGGTCGGCGCCCGGACCGGACTGGGCGGACGGGCCGCTGGTGCTGCCCGGCGACTGGGTGGTCACCGGCACGCAGGCGAGGGCGGGCGCCGCCGGGCCGTCGTACCTGCTCGACCGGGGACGCGGCCGGTACTTCGGCAACGGCCGCTACGACGCCGTCCTGCCCGCGCCCACCGGCTCGCTGGTGGCGGTCTGGGACGACGACCGGCCCCGGCAGGTCGGCCTGGTCGACGTGGTCCGGGGCACCAACCGCTGGTACGAGCCGGGCCGCGCGCTGGGCTCGCCGAACTGGTCGCCGGACGGCCGCAGCCTGCTGTTCACCAGTAACCGGGTCGGTCACCCCGGTTTCGTCGTGCTGAGCGCCGCCGGCACCACGCGGTCCCACGCCGTCGACACCGCCCGCTACCCCTGCACCGACTCGTGCTTCTTCCTCTGGTCCCGCGACGGACGGGAGGTGCTGCTCCAGCAGACCGACCCGAACGGGCTTCGGTCCGAGGCGATCCGGCACCCCCGCCGGGGCGTGCAGTTCTTCGCCGCCGACAGCGGCCGGCCCACCCGGTTCGAGCCGCTGCCGGGCGACCCGGCCGGGCCGTGGGCGTGGTCACCGGACGGGCGGCTGGTGGTGGTGCAGGGGCAGAAGGAGCCGCTGCTCGTGGAGGCGGCGACCGGCCGGGTGGTGAACCCGTTGCCGGTGGCCGACGTCGTCTGGGTCGGCGACGACCGCCTGCTCTACCGGCGGCCGTACGGGTCGCGGGACTTCGTGCTCGCCGACACCACCGGCCGCGAACTCGTGCGTCAGCCGCTGCCGGAGGACCTCGCCCTCGCCGAGGTGACGATCGCGCCGCGCTGACCCGGCGCTGAACCTCTGCTGGACGTAGTGGATGTTGCACGGCGTCGATACCGTGCAGGTCATGGCCACCGGGACGCTCATCTTCCTGATCATCGGCGGGGTCGGTGTGGGCGTGCTGACGCTCGCCCTGCTCGGCTCGGGAGTGCTCCACCTCGGCCAGCCGGACGTCGACGGGCCGGTGTCGCTGGAGGCGGTCGCCGGGTTCACCGGCGCGTTCGGCTTCGGCGCCGCGATCGTCAACGAGCTGCTCGGCGGGCGTACCCCCGGGATGATCGCGGCGGCGGTGGCCGGCGGCGCGCTCGCCGCCGTGCCCACCGGCTGGCTGGCGGCCCGGCTCAGTCGCGCGGCCCGCAACATGCGCACCGACGCCACCCCCACCCGCGACCACCTGGCCGGCGCGATCGGCCTGGTGGTGACGCCGATCCCCAGCGGCGGCTACGGCGAGGTGCGGGTACGCCTCGCCGGCCAGCCGGTGAAGCTCAACGCCCGCGCCGACGGGCCGATCCCGGTCGGCACCCGGATCTTCGTGGTCGAAGCACTGAGCGAGACCAGCGTGCACGTCGAGACCTACTGACACCAACAGACGGGAATGCCCATGCCCCTGCTCGTCGCCATCGGCGGCGCGGTCCTCCTCGCCGTCGTCCTCGTCCTCTTCGTGTTGTCCCGGATCAAGGTGGCCGGGCCGAACCAGGCGTTCATCGTCACCGGCCGCAAGGGCCGCACCACCCAGACCGCCGACGGAGCCCGCTCCACCGACATGTCCGGGCAGAAGGTCGTGCTCGGCGCCTCGGTGTTCGTCCTGCCGGTGGTGCAGAAGCTCCAGTCGCTCGACCTGTCCAGCCGCCGGATCGACGTCAGCATCCGCGGCGCGGTGAGCAAGCAGGGCATCCGCACCGAGCTGCACGGCGTCGCGATCGTCAAGGTCGGCGGCACCGAGGACGCGATCCGCGCCGCCGCACAGCGCTTCCTGAACCAGCAGGAGGAGATCGACAACTTCACCCGCGAGGTGCTGGCCGGCGCGCTGCGCTCGATCGTCGGGCGGCTCACCGTCGAGGAGATCATCCGGGACCGGGCGGCGTTCGCCAGCGCGGTCGCCGAGGAGGCCGAGCACTCGATGACCAACCAGGGCCTGGTGCTGGACACGTTCCAGCTCCAGGACATCCTGGCCGAGGGCTCCTACCTGCAGGACCTGGGGCGGCCGGAGGCGGCCCGGGTGCTCAAGGACGCGGCCATCGCCGAGGCGCGGGCCCGCCAGCAGGCCGAGCAGGAGCGGCTGCTCGCCGAGGAGGCGATCGCCGAGGCGAACCGGAACCTGGCGCTCAAGCAGGCCGGCATCCAGGCCGAGATCGACGCGGCCAAGGCGAAGTCGGCGGCGGCCGGGCCGCTCGCCCAGGCCGAGCGGGACCAGGCGATCCTCTCCGAGCAGCAGAAGGTGGCCGAGCGCAACGCCGAGCTGAAGCAGCGCCAGCTCGACACCGAGGTGCGCAAGCCGGCCGACGCGGCCCGGTACAAGGTGGAGCAGGAGGCCGAGGCGAACCGCAACGCGGCGGTGCTCAACGCCGACGCGCAGCGGCAGGCGACCATCGCCGCCGCGCAGGCCGCCGCCGAGCAGGCCCGCCTCACCGGTGAGGGCGAGCGGGCCCGCCGGGCCGCGCTGGCCGAGGCGAACGCGATCGAGGGCGCCAAGGAGGGCGAGGCGGAGCAGCGCCGGCGTTCCGCGATCGCCGAGGCGGTCGAGCGGGAGGGCCAGGCCGAGGCGGCGGCCATCCTCGCCAAGGGTCAGGCCGAGGCCGACGCGATGGCCCGCAAGGCCGAGGCGTTCGCCGCGTACGGCGAGGCGGCCGTCCTGGACTTGCTGGTCAAGGTGCTGCCCGAGGTGGTCGGCGCGGCCAGCGCCCCGATCGGCGCGATCGACAAGATGACGGTGATCTCCACCGACGGCGCGTCGTCGCTGACCAAGTCGGTGGCCGGGAACGTCGCCCAGGGTCTCCAGCTGGGCAGCGACCTCACCGGCATCGACCTGGCCGGGCTGCTGGCGCGGCTGGGCAGCAGCGCGCAGAACAACGGCAAGAGCACTGTGGACGGCAGCACCGTCGACGCGTGACGAACGACGGCGCCCGCCGGGTCTCCCCTCGGGGAGCCGGCGGGCGCCGTTTCGGTGTGGCGGGTCAGAGCGCGGCGAAGACGAACTTCTCGCCGGTGCTCAGGCCCAGGGTCTCGCTGTTCCAGTCGATGACGCGGCTGGCGATGAGCTGGCTGCCCCCGGTCGCGCCGGCGGTGACCGCCTTGCCGTTGGCGTTCGCCCGCAGGTAGACCGAGCCGTCGGTGTTGTAGTCGAGGAAGTCGAAGACCTCCCAGGCGTCGATCACGGTGGCCTTCGCGATCAGCGCCCGGTTGCCGCCGGCGTCCGCCGTGACGAACTGGTTGTTCGCCAGCGCGCGCAGGGCGAAGAACCCGTCGCCCACGCTGACGACCTCGTACCGCTCCCAGGCCCCGACGGTCGCGGCCCGGGCGATCAGGGGCCGGGTGCCGCCGCTCTCGGTGGTCACGTAGTTGCCGTTTGCCACCGCCTTGATGCCGACCACCGGGGGCGCCGCGTCGAAGTCGAACTTCTCCGCCGCGCCGATGGTGGTCTTGCTGGCGATCAGCGGGTTGGTGGTGTTCGAGGCGGTGACGTACTTGCCGTTTGTGACGGCCTTCAGACTGACCGAGCCGTCGGTGTTCGTGACGATCTGGAACTTCTCCCAGTCGCCGATCGCGGCGGACCGGGCGATCAGCGGACGATTGCCGCCGCTCTCGGCGGTGACGAACAGGTTGTTCGTGACGGCACGCAGGCCGTAGTAGCCGTTGCCGGCGTCCACCACGTCGTACCGCTCCCAGGCGCCGACCTCGGTGCCGCGCGCGATCAGCGGCCGGTTGCCGCCGCTCTCCGCCGTCACGTACAGGCCGTTGCCGCGGGCCTTGAGGCCGTACGACTCGCGCGCCACCACCGCGTCGCCGACGTGCAGCAGCCGGTCGGGCGAGCCCATGATGTCGTGCACCGCGCCGCTGACGCTCGTGCCCACGACCGAGTCGCGCACCTGCTGCGGGGTCCAGCCCGGGTGTGCCTCCAGCACCAGCGCCGCGGCGCCCGCCACGTGCGGGGAGGCCATCGACGTGCCGTTCATCGTCTCCGTGCCGGTGGCGGTGCCGGCCTTGGCCGAGACGATGCCGGTGCCCGGCGCGAAGGTGTCCAGGCAGGTGCCGTAGTTGGAGAACCAGGCCCGGAAGTCGATCTGGTCGGTGGCGCCGACGGTGATGGCCGCCGGCACCCGCGCCGGTGACTCGCCGCAGGCGTCCTGCATGCTGTTGCCGGCCGCGACGGCGTAGGTGATGCCGGAGGCGATGGAGCGGGCGACCGCGTCGTTCACCGCTTGGTCGATGCCCCCGAAGCCGAGGCTCATGTTGGCCACCGACGGCCCGGTGGCGTGCGAGGTGACCCAGTCGATGCCGGCGAGCACCTGTTCGCTGCTGCCGCCGCCGTCGCAGTCGAGCACACGTACGGCGACGAGCGCGACGTCCTTGGCGACCCCGTACTTCGTGCCGCCGATCGTGCCGGCCACGTGCGTGCCGTGCCCGTCGCAGTCCTGCGCCACGTCGTCGGACTCCACCGCGTCGTAGCCGTTGCGGGCCCGGCCGCCGAAGTCCTCGTGGTCGATGTCGATGCCGGTGTCGATGACGTAGGCGGTCACTCCGGCGCCGGTCGCCGGGTAGGTGTACCGGCCGTCGGTCTTCGTCCGCGACTGGTCGATCCGGTCCAGCCCCCACGGCGGGGTGGTCTGGGTGCCGGTGGCCTGGTAGCGCTGGACCTGCTGCACGTAGGCGACGGCCGGGTCCGCGGCGAGGCGCTCCGCCTGCCGGCGGTCCATGCTGGCGGAGTAGCCGGACAGCGCCTTGCCGAACACCCGACGTACGGAGCCGCCGTGCTCGCCGGCGAGGGCCGACGCGGTGGACTTCACCTTGGCGGGACCGGCCTTGCCGTCCTTGAGGACGACGATGTAGCGGCCGGGTACCGCCGCGGCGGTGTCGGCGCCCCGGACCGGGGCACGCTTCGGGCCGGCCGGGTCGGCCGAGGCGGCGCCGCCGGTGGCGGCGCAGATGATGGAGGTCGCGGAGGTGAGGGCAAGCCCCACCAGCGCGGAGCGGCGCAGCGCGCCATGACGTGACACTGAATGCTCTCCCCGTGTCCAGCGGCCGTCCCTTCGGGACGGGCGGATGTGATCAGGACAGCCGTACCCGTCGATCCGGGTGGCTGATGATGACCATCATCATGCGCGAGACATCGACCGATGCACGTCAACCTTTCGGTCGACACGCCGCCGTATCGTCGTGGAGCTTCCCCGCGCGGGGAGGTCAGCCGATGATGCCCTCGTCGCGGGCCCAGCGCAGCAGCGCCGCCTCGGCCTCGTCGCGGTCCAGCGGCCCGCGCTCCAGTCGCAGCTCCTTGAGGTGCTGCCAGGCACGGCCGACCACCGGTCCCGGCGGTACGCCGAGCAACTCCATGATCGCGTTGCCGTCCAGGTCGGGCCGCACCCGGGCCAGGTCCTCCTCGGCGGCGATCCGGGCGATCCGCTCCTCCAGCGCGTCGTAGTCGGCCGCGAGCTGCGCGGCCTTGCGCCGGTTGCGGGTGGTGCAGTCGGAACGGGTCAGCTTGTGCAGGCGGGACAGCAGGTCGCCGGCGTCGGTGACGTACCGGCGCACCGCCGAGTCGGTCCATTCGCCGCGGCCGTACCCGTAGAAGCGCAGGTGCAGGCCGACCAGCTTGACCACCTGGGAGGTGATCTCCTTGGAGTAGCGCATCGCCTTCATCCGGGCCTTGGTCAGCCGGGCCCCGACCACCTCGTGGTGGTGGAAGCTGACCCGGCCGTCCGCGCCGACCGCCTTGGTGGCCGGCTTGCCGACGTCGTGCATCAGCGCGGCCATCCGCAGCACGAAGTCGCAGCCGTCGGACTCCAGTGACATGGCGTTGCTGACCACTGTGAGCGTGTGCTCGTAGACGTCCTTGTGCTGGGCGTGCTCGTCGATGGTGAGCTTCAGGCCGGTCAGCTCGGGCAGGAAGCGCTCGGCCAGGCCGGTGTCGACGAGCAGCCGCAGCCCGGTGATCGGGTCGGCGCCGCAGAGCAGCTTGGTGAACTCGTCCCGGATCCGTTCCGCGGTGATCCGGTCCAGGTCGCCGGCCATCTCGGTCATCGCGGCGCGGACGTCCGGGTGGACGGCGAAGCGCAGCTGGGCGGCGAACCGGGCCGCGCGCAGCATCCGCAGGGGGTCGTCGCGGAACGACTCCTGCGGCGTGCCGGGGGTACGGATGATCTTGGCGGCCAGGTCGGCCAGCCCGCCGTACGGGTCGGTGAACCGGTGGTCGGGCAGGCTGACCGCCATCGCGTTGACGGTGAAGTCGCGGCGCTTCAGGTCTTCGACCAGGCTGGTGCCGTACTGCACCACCGGGTTACGGCTGACCTGGTCGTAGACCTCGGCCCGGAAGGTGGTGATCTCCAGGTTGAGGCCGTCGCGCTGGCAGGCGATGGTGCCGAACTCACGCCCGGTCTCCCAGATCGACTCCGCCCAGCCACGGATGACCTTGACCGTCTCGTCTGGGTGGGCGTCGGTGCAGAAGTCGAGGTCGTTGCCGAGCCGGCCGAGCAGCGCGTCGCGGACGGATCCGCCCACCAGGTGCAGTTCGTGACCGGCCTGGGCGAAGCGCCGGCCCAGCTCGTCGGCGACCGGTGAGACTCGGAGCAGTTCGGCGACGGCGTTGCGCTGCGCGGCGGTCAGCTCGCGGCGGTCGGCGGCGTGGGAGGCGGAGGCTTCGGACATGGGATCGCCAGCCTATCGGGCCGAGGGTGGATCGACCGCGCCGGGCGCGGGTAACGGGCGGAGGTTGACTAAGGTTCCGGTTGGGCGGGGCCGGCCGGACCCGGTTGCGACGTACCCCTTGGAGGCTGGCAGATGAGCGGCGGGCTCTACCGCAGCGCGAACGCGCACGGCGGCGGCCTGCCGCCGGACGACGGCGCCACCTTCATCTCCGCCGAGCCGCTGAACCAGCCGGGCGTCGAGGCCGTCGCGCCCCCGCAGGAGGTGGTGGCCGAGACCAGCGCCGCGGCGAACAGCGCGGTGATGGCCATCGGCAGCCTGGTCAGCCGGGGTACGGGCTTCATCCGCAACCTGATGATCGGCGCCGCGCTCGGCACCATGGTCGGTGACGCGTTCACCACCGCCCAGTTCCTGCCCAACCAGGTCTACGAGTTCCTGCTCGGCGGCGTGCTGACCAGCGTCCTGGTGCCGGTGCTGGTCCGCCGCCGCAAGATCGACGCGGACCGGGGCGAGGCGTACGCGCAGCGCCTGCTGACCCTCGCGGTGCTGGCCCTGGCCGCGACCGCGCTGATCGCCGTGGTGCTGGCCCCGGTGCTCACCGCCGTGTACGCGGCCGGCAGCGACGACCCGGCGTACACCACGCTGGTCACCCGGCTGTCGTACCTGATGCTGCCGATGCTGTTCTTCACCGGCATCAGCGCGCTGATCGCCGCGGTGCTGAACACCCGGGGGCACTTCGCCGCCCCGATGTGGGCGCCGATCCTCAACAACATCGTGTCCATCGGCACGTTCGGCCTGTACATCGTCGTCTACAGCGCGAAGGCGCTGCCGCCCGGCGAGGTGGGCTGGGACCGGATCCTGCTGGTCGGCGGCGGCACGCTGCTGGGCGTCGCGGTGCAGGCGATCGGCCTGCTGCCCGCGCTGCGCAAGGTCGGCTTCCGGTGGAAGGCACGGTTCGACTTCCGCGAGCTGGGGCTGCGCGAGCTGGCCCGGCTCGGCGCCTGGATGTTCTGCTACGTCGCGGTCAACCAGCTCGGCCTCTTCGTGGTGGTCAACCTGCTCAACCGGGCCACCGGCGGGGACGGCCAGAACGCCGGCCTGCTGATCTACAACAACGTCTTCCTGCTGCTGATGATGGCGCACGGCATCATCGCCGTCTCGATCATCACCGCGCTGATGCCGCGGATGAGCGCGGCCGCCGCCGAGAACCGGTTCCACGACGTCACCGCCGACCTGTCCCGGGGCACCCGGATGGTCACCGCGGTGCTCGCGCCCATCGCGGTCTGCTACGCGGTGCTGGCCGCCCCGATCTCGGTGGTGGTGTTCCGGTACGGCGCGTTCACCGGCGACAACGCGGTGGCCACCTCGACGGTGCTGCTGGTGGCGGCGCTCGGCCTGGTGCCGTTCGCGGTCAGCCAGCTCTTCACCTTCGCGTTCTACGCGCTGCCGGACACCCGTACCCCGGCTCTGGTCAACATTCCGGTGGTGGCGCTGCGCGTCCTGCTCCAGGTCGGTCTGTTCCTGATCTTCTCGAACACGTTCGCGGCGGCCGGGATGATGCTCGGCAACGCCGTGTCGTACCTGGCGGCGGCGATCATCTCGGCGATGCTGCTGCGGCCCCGGGTGGGCCGGATCGGGCTGGGCGGGATCATGCGCACGCTCGGCCGGGTGGTCGTGGCGGCCCTCGGCGCGGCGGTCGTCGGCCTGCTCGTGGTCGCGGTGCTGCCGGGCGACCCGGCGAGCCTGAGCTGGCTCGCCGCGGCGGTCCAGTTGGTGATCGGCGGCGCGGCGATCGGCGCCACCTACCTCGGGCTCGCCATGGTGCTGCGGATCGGCGAGATCACCGAGGTGGTCGGGATGGTCCGGCGGCGCCTCGGGCGTTGACCCCCTCGGTGACCGACGGTGAACGAGGATCACCAGGCTGGGGATACGGCTGTGGATAACTTGGAATTCCCCCGTCCACTGGGCCTCTCGGCCTGTGGACAACCAACCGTACGGACGAGGGAGCGCAGGCCGGGAAGGGGAAAACCTCCCTGTCGCCGCACCGGTACGCCCCTGTGCCACCTCGTTGCCGTCAACCTCTAGATTGGCGGTGCGTGTCCGGCTCGCCCGCCGGGTGGGCGGGCGACCCGGCCGGGAGCCCGTGGCGACTGGCCTTCCGGCCGGTCACAGCGGGAAGATGACATGTCGGAGAACCGGGCATCCCGGGTAAGGTCGCTCTCGACGGGTACGACCGGGATCGACGCGGGCGTCGAGACCGCGGCCGTTCGAAGGCAGAGCGGGAAGCCACATGCCCAGCAGCACGGGTCCATCGATCGACGCGATCACCGAGGGAGGACGGGTGACCCAGGTCGGCGAGGGTCAGGAAGCGGAGGAGACCTCTCCTGCGGTCGTGACCTTCGGTGCTCCCACGGTCGGTGAGCTGCTCGCCGAGCGGTACGAACTGGTCGAGCACATCAACAACGACAGCGCGGGCCGGTTGGTCTGGCGCGGTGTCGACGTGGTGCTCCGCCGTCCCGTCGCGGTGGTCCTCCGCTACCCGGGTGGCGACTCCGCCACCGAGATGCTTCAGGCCGCGGTCGCCGCGAGCCGCGTCATCCACCCCAACCTGGTCGGCGTCTACGACGCGATCGACGAGGACGACCGCGCCTACGTGGTCCGCGAGTGGGTGGACGGGCAGTCGCTGCGCGAGATGGTCGCCGCCGACGGGCCGCTCGACCCGGCTCGGGCCACGGCGATCGGCAACGCCGTCGCGAGCGCCCTCGCCGCCGTACACGCCACCGGCATGGTGCACGGCAACCTGCACCCCGGCACGGTGATGATCAGCGACGACGGCCGGGTGGTGCTCGCCGACGCGCGTACCGACGGGGCGGACAGCCAGCAGAACGACCTGCGCGCGGTCGGTGGGGTGCTCTACTTCGCCCTGACCGGGCACTGGCCGCACGGCGAGGCCCCGCTGCACGGCGCCACCGCCGGGCACGGCCGCGCCGCCCTGCCGGACGCGGTCCGCGACGCCGCCGGCGCCATCGCCGCGCCCCGGCAGGTGCGTGCCGGCGTACCGGCGTACCTCGACGACCTGACCATGGACCTGCTCGACCGGGAGATCGACCCGCCGGCGTCGGACGTGCTGGCCGCCGAGCTGAGCCGGCTCGACATCCCGGCCGACGAGCAGTTCCTGGAGCAGGCCGGGCCGCTGCGTTTCACCGCCGAGCCCGGCGAGGAGCCCTCGCCGCTGGCCGCGGCCGGCGGGCGCAAGGTCGCCATCGGCATCGCCGGCATGCTGGCTGTCGCCCTGGTCGGGCTGCTCATCGGCATCAACGCGCTCGGCGGTGGCGACGACGGCGACAAGGAGCCGGTCGCCCAGCCGTCGAACAGCGCGCCGGCCAGCGCCGGCGGTGGCGACGAGCCCGCAGCGCAGGTCCGCAAGCTCACCATCCAGGACGTACGGATCATCGACCCGGACGGCGATCGCGCGGAGGTGCGCAACGCCGAGAAGGTCATCGACGGCGACGACGACGAGGGCTGGGAGACCAACACCTACCGGACGAACGCCAAGTTCGGCGGCCTCAAGAAGGGCATGGGCGTCTGGATCGACCTGGGTGCCCCGCACTCGGTCAAGCAGCTGGAGGCGACGCTGTCGGCCACCGGCGCCACCGTCGAGCTGCGTACCGGTGCCCGCGGCGACTTCCCGTCCACCTCCGCCGGCGACAAACAGCTGGTGAACGCCTACTCCACGGTGGTCGGGCCGGCGAACGAGAACGGCGGCACGAAGATGATCTTCGACGCCTTCCAGCCGGACCAGAAGTACCAGTACCTCCTCTTCTGGATCACCAAGCTGCCGGTGAAGGACAACGGCAGCACCTGGAAGCTCGGCGTCCAGGAGATCACGGTCCAGGGCTCGTGACCCGTCGGCCGCGCCCGCCGCGCCACCTCCGCCGGACGTGGTGATGGCGGAACGCGACGACCCGCAGCCCGGCCGCTCCGACCTGGACCTGCTCCGGGCCCACGTGGCGGGCGACCGGGACGCCTTCACCGAACTGTTCCAGCGGCACCGCGACCGGCTCTGGGCGGTCGCCCTGCGTACGATCGGCGACCGCGAGGAGGCGGCGGACGCCCTCCAGGACGCCATGCTCTCCGCCCACCGCGCCGCCGCCCGGTTCCGGGGCGACTCGGCGGTCACCACCTGGATGCACCGGATCGTGGTGAACGCCTGCCTGGACCGGATCCGGCGGCGGCAGACCCACGCCACCGTCCCGCTGCCGGACGGGACGCACACCGACGGCGAACCGGGCCGGCACACCGGCGGGCGGGAACCGGCCGCACCGGCACACGACCACGACACCGCGCTCGTGGTCCGGCAGGCTCTCGCGGCGCTACCGGCCGAACAGCGGGCCGCGCTGGTCCTGGTGGACGTGCAGGGCTATCCGGTCGCCGAGGTGGCCCTGATGCTCGGCGTCGCCGAGGGGACCGTGAAGAGCCGGTGCGCCCGGGGCCGGGCGAGGCTCGCCGTCCTGCTCGGGCACCTGCGGACCGGTTCCGACTCCCCCGCGGCCGACGTGCCGCGGGTCACCTCCGGGAACCGGCGGGGCCCCGAGGGCGTCGGATCCTCGTCGGGAGCGTCCCGTCAGGCCGTCAGCCAGGAGGAGCCGTGACTTCCCGGGAGTTCAGCGAGGTCGACCACGACCTGCTCGCCGACTACCTCGGCGGGGCGCTGGACGGCACCCCCGAGCAGGCGACAGTGGCCCGGCTGGTCGAGCAGGACCCGGCATGGCGGGTTGCGTACGAGACGCTCGCCGAGGCGGTCGACCTGGTGCACGCCGACCTGGCCGGCTGGGCGGCGGCGCCCACGCCGGAGATGCCCGTGGCGGTGACCGACCGGATCACGGCGGCGCTCGCCGGGGCCGGACCGGGCGCGCTGCGCGACGGTACGCCCGTCGTACCGGCTCAGGCCGGCGGCGCGGCCCGCCCGCCCGGCGCCGCGTCGCGTCCCGAACGGCACAGCGGCCCCGGTCGTCGTCCCCGGCGCTGGGCCCGGATCGCCGGCCCGGTGGCCCTGGCCGCGGCCTCGGTCGCGGCGGTGGGGCTCGGCGTCGGCCGGCTGGCCGACCCGGGCGACGGCGGTACGGCCGACCGGGCGGCCGGGGAGGCGGCGCCGATGGCCGCCGCGCCGTACCGGACCACCGGACCGGCGCTGCGCAGCGGCACCGACTGGACCCCGGAACGCCTCGCCGCCGCCCGCGTGCCCACCGGGGCGAAGTCGACGCCGCAGGACATGGCCGCTCCGTCCGGCGCGGCGCGGGAGAACGGCCCGGAGACGCCGCTGTACAGCGACAAGTACCGCGCCGGGGGGTTCGCCGGGCTGGACCGGCTGACCCGGCCGGAAACGCTCGGCGCGTGCCTCACCGCGATCGGCGCGGAGCACGGCGCCACCCCGCTCACCATCGACATGATCGACTACGCCCGGTACCAGGGCGCTCCGGCGCTCGTGGTGACGTTCGCCGACGCGACCGGCGCCCGCTGGGGCTGGGCGAGCGGGCCGGAGTGCGGCGTGCCCGGGTCCGGCGCGGACACGCGCTTCCGTACGCGGGTAGGGTGAAAACGCGGTCATCACGCGTGTCCCGCCACGTGACCTGACCCACCGGATGACCGGCTCGGGAATCCCCGCTTCGTACGATGACGTTCTGCAAGTCAGGCGCCGGCGCCGCTGAGCCGTCGGCACTCGGGATCGACATCGGTGCGGCCGGTGACGAACACACACATCGGGAGACGGCAGTGGACGAGGTCCGCAACCTGATCATCATCGGCTCCGGTCCGGCCGGCTACACGGCTGCGGTCTACGCCGCACGCGCCAACCTGAAGCCGCTGGTGATCGAGGGCGTGCAGTCGGGTGGCGCGCTGATGACCACCACCGAGGTGGAGAACTTCCCCGGTTTCGCCGACGGCATCCTCGGGCCCGAGCTGATGGACAACATGCGCAAGCAGGCCGAGCGTTTCGGCGCCGAGTTCCTCACCGACGACGTGACCCGGGTCGAGCTGAAGGACACCGGCGAGATCGGCTCCGACGCGGTCAGCACCGTGTGGGTGGGCGAGACCGCGTACCGCGCCCGCGCCGTCATCCTCTCCACCGGCTCCGCCTGGCGGCCGCTCGGTGTGCCGGGCGAGCAGGAATACCTCGGCCACGGGGTGTCGTCCTGCGCCACCTGTGACGGCTTCTTCTTCCGCAACCAGCACATCGTGGTGGTCGGCGGCGGCGACTCGGCGATGGAGGAGGCCAGCTTCCTCACCCGGTTCGCCGAGTCGGTGACGATCCTCCACCGCCGCGACTCGTTCCGCGCCAGCAAGATCATGGCGGACCGGGCGCTGAGCAACGAGAAGATCAAGGTCGAGTGGAACACCGTGGTCGAGGAGATCCTCGGCGACGACGGCAAGGTCAACGGCGTACGGGTGCGCAACGTGCACACCGGCGAGAGCAAGGTGCTCGACGTCACGGGCGTGTTCGTGGCGATCGGGCACGACCCGCGCAGTGAGCTGTTCCGCGGCCAGGTGGAGCTCGACGACGAGGGGTACGTGAAGGTCGAAGCGCCGAGCACCCGTACCAGCGTGCCGGGCGTGTTCGCGGCCGGTGACGTGGTCGACCACACCTACCGGCAGGCCATCACGGCGGCCGGCACCGGCTGTGCCGCCGCGCTGGACGCCGAGCGCTTCATCGCCACCATCCAGGGCTGAGAGTTCGACGAGCAAGGTTCGGAGGAGGAGAGTTCATAGTGGGAGCAACCAAGGCGGTCACTGACGCGAGTTTCGTCAGCGACGTGCTGCAGTCCGACAAGCCGGTCCTGGTGGACTTCTGGGCGGAGTGGTGCGGCCCGTGCCGCAAGGTCTCGCCGCTGCTGGAGGAGATCGCCGGCGAGATGAAGGACCAGGTCACCATCGTCAAGCTCAACATCGACGAGAACCCGGAGACGGCGCGCGCCTACCGGGTCATGTCGGTGCCGACGCTGACGATCTTCAAGAACGGCCAGCCCGTGCAGTCGATCGCCGGCGCCAAGCCGAAGGGCGAGTTGCTCAAGCTCATCGAGTCGGCGCTCTGAGCCGTACCGGCAGCGCCGGAACCCCCGTCACCCCGCCCGGGTGACGGGGGTTCCGGCTTTCCTGACCTGCATGAACACGAACCCGCCGGGTACCGGTCACGGTACGCTCCGTAAGCATCTCGTCGGAGTTCCGGTCCTGCCAACGTCCGTGCATAGGGGGTCGTCGTGCATCCGATCCGACCCGGTGACCAGGGACCGGCGGTGGCCGAGATCCGGACCGTCCTCGTCGGCCTGGAGCTTCTTCCCGCCGAGGGCGGAGGCGACGACTACGACGCCGAGACCGAACGCGCGGTCCGGGCGTTCCAGCAGTCCCGCGGCCTCAGCGTCGACGGGCGCGTCGGCGCCGAGACCTGGCGGGCGCTGGACGCGGCCCGCTGGCGGTTCGGCGCCCGCGCGCTCTTCCACGCCGTACCCGAGCCGATCACCGGCGAGGACGTCCGCTCGCTCCAGGAACGCCTCCTGGAGATGGGGTACGACGTGGGACGCGCCGACGCCATCTACGGCATCCGCACCTCCCGCGCGGTGGCGCAGTTCCAGCGGGAGATGGGGCTGAAACCGGACGGGTCGTGCGGGCCGCACACCGTCAACGCGCTGCGCCGCCTCGGCCGCAAGGTGGTCGGCGGACGCCCGCAGTGGCTGCGCGAGTCCGACGCCATCCGGCAGGCCGGGCCGGAGCTGGTCGGGCGAACCGTGGTGATCGACCCGGGGCACGGAGGCACCGACCCGGGCGTGGTGGTGCCCGACGGCCCGCTGCACTGGACCGAGGCGGACCTCGTGCACGACCTCGCCAGCCGGCTGGAGGGGCGGCTCGCCGCGGCCGGCGTACGGGTGCAGCTGACCCGGGGCCCCGCGCCCGCGAGCTGCCTGCCCGACGCGGACCGGGCCCAGCTCGCCAACTCCCTCGGCGCCGACGTGTTCATCTCGCTGCACACCGACCACCACGCCAACCCGGCCGCCGAGGGGGTCGCCACCTACCACTACGGCACCGACAACGGCGTCACGTCGGCGACCGGCGAACGTCTGGCCGGGCTGGTGCAGCGGGAGATCGTGGCCCGCACCGGGCTGCGTGACTGCCGTACCCACGCCAAGGCGTGGGAGCTGCTCCGGCTCACCCGGATGCCCGCGGTACGCGTCGAGGTCGGCTACCTGACCTCGCCGGACGACCGGGCCCGGCTGGTCGACCCCCGGTTCCGGGACCGGGTGGCCGAGGCCATCGTCGCCGCGGTGCAGCGGATGTACCTGCCGATCGAACGCGACGTGCCGACCGGCTCGATCGACGTGACCGAACTGCGGGCGGCACTCGCCGCCGGCACCGTCGTCGACTGACCCCCGCTCAGCTGGTCGAGCGGGTGGCCGGCGCCGGGCGGACCGGCCGCAGCAGCGTCTCCGGGCTCATCGAGCCGAGCAGCTTCTCCAGCGCGTACTCGACGTCCGACTTCCAGCTCAGCGCCGTCCGCAACTCCAACCGCAGGCGCGGGTAGCGCGGGTGCGGCCGGACCGTCTTGAAGCCCACCGAGAGGAAGAAGTCGGCGGGCGCCACGCAGGCGCGGGCCGGGTCGTCCGCGTCGTCGCCGAACTTGGCGTCCCCGAACGCCTCGATCGCCTTGATGCCGCGCTTGGTCAGGTCGCGGGCCACGCCCTGGACCAGCATCCGGCCCAGGCCGCCGTCGGCGAAGGCAGGCACCACGTGCGCCGTCATCAGCAGCGCCGCGTCCGCCGAGACCGGCGAGGTGGGAAACGCCATCGAGCGCGGGACGTACGCCGGCGGCGCGTACATGACGAAGCCGGCCGGCATCCCGTCGACGTAGACGAGCTTGCCGCAGGAACCCCACTCCAGCAGCGTCTGGGAGACCCACGCCTCCTTCTCCAGGCCCGGGTCACCTGCTGCGCAGGCCCGCTCCGCGGAGACCGGATCCAGCTCCCAGTAGACGCAGCGCCGGCACGATCGAGGCAGGTCCTCCAGCGTGTCCAGGGTCAGGCTGACCAGACGTCGCGACATGAGCGCACCCCACCAATAGGCTCGGAGCGCCGGTTCCTCCCGCGCCCTCCTGCTCCCGACGAGCGATCGTACGCCCCTGTCCGGCGGTACGGGAGGGAACGCGTTAACCCCCGCCCGGACGGCCGAGTGGCGGGTCCGGGATGTGGACGTGTCCACACGGCCGGTGCCGCTACCGTCACCGGGGACTACGATCGACCAACCGGCCCTCGCCGCCAATGGATGTCGGCATCGCGGGTACCACACCGGGCGGCAGCCCCGCCGACACCCGATCGAGGTGATGTCATGACCGGCACGACGCTCGACGACTACACCGACAGGTACGCCCGGCGCGTCCGCGGGATGACCGCCTCGGAGATCCGGGCGCTCTTCGCGGTGGCCAACCGGCCGGAGGTCGTCTCGCTCGCCGGTGGGGCACCCTACATCGCGGCGCTGCCGCTCGACGCGGTCGGCGAGATGCTCGGCCGGCTCGGCTCCGAGCACGGCGCCACCACCCTCCAGTACGGCGTCGGCCAGGGCGCCCCGGAGCTGCGCGAGCGGATCTGCGAGGTGATGTCCCTCTCCGGGATCGACGCCTCGTGCGGCGCCTCCCCCGAGGACGTGGTCGTCACCGTCGGCGGCCAGCAGGCCCTCGACCTGGTGGCCCGGCTCTTCCTGGACCCGGGTGACGTGGTGCTCGCCGAGGGGCCGACGTACGTCGGCGCGCTCGGGGTGTTCCAGGCCGCCCAGGCCCAGGTGGCCCACGTGCCGATGGACGACGAAGGGCTCATCCCGGAGGCGCTGGAGGTGGCCATCGCCGACCTGGCCCGGGCCGGCCGCCGGGTGAAGTTCCTCTACACCATCCCCACCTACCAGAACCCCGCCGGCGTGACGCTGAGCGAGGAGCGGCGCGAACGGGTGCTCGACATCTGTGAGCGCGCCGGGCTGCTCGTGGTGGAGGACGACCCGTACGGTCAGCTCGGCTTTGAGGGCGAGGCACCCCGGCCGCTGCGGGCCCGGCGGCGCGAGGGGGTCTTCTACCTGAGCACGTTCTCCAAGACGTTCGCGCCGGGCCTGCGGGTGGGCTGGATCCTGGCCCCGCACGCGGTCCGCGACAAGCTGGTCATCGCTAGTGAGGCGCAGATCCTCTGCCCGAGCGCCTACGCCCAGTCGGCCGTCTCGACGTACCTCGGCACCATGCCCTGGCGGCAGCAGCTCAAGGTCTACCGCGAGATCTACCGCGAGCGCCGGGACGCGCTGCTCGACGCGATGGCCGACCTGATGCCGGAGGGCACCACCTGGACCAGGCCGCAGGGCGGCCTGTTCGTCTGGGCGACGCTGCCCGACGGGCTCGACTCCAAGGCGATGATGCCGCGGGCAGTGGCCGCCCGCGTCGCGTACGTGCCGGGGACCGGCTTCTACGCCGACGGCACCGGCGCCGGGAACATGCGGCTGAACTTCTCCTTCCCGACGCCGGAGCGGATCCGCGAGGGTGTCCGCCGGCTGGCCGGGGTGATGGAGCAGGAGATCGCGATGCGGAAGGTCTTCGGCGCAGTCGGCGGTGCCGGACCCCGCCGACGCCAGGGCGGCTCGGACGCGCCCGGTCCCGACTTGGCATGATGCCCGCATGTCCGACAGCCCTGCCGCACCGCCTCCCGTGACCGGATCCGCCGTCGACGAGCTGCACGTGCTCGTACTCGCCGGCGGTCTCTCCTACGAGCGGGACGTCTCGCTGCGGTCGGGCCGCCGGGTGCTCGACGCGCTGCGCGCGGTCGGCGTGCAGGCGGAGCTGCGCGACGCCGACGTGGCGTTGCTGCCCGCGCTGACCGCCGACCCGCCGGACGCGGTGGTGATCGCCCTGCACGGCGCCACCGGCGAGGACGGCTCGCTGCGCGGCGTGCTCGACCTCTGGGACGTGCCCTACGTCGGCTGCGACGCCCGGTCGTCCCGGCTCGCCTGGGACAAGCCGTCGGCGAAGGCGGTGCTGCGCGAGGCGGGCATCCCGACGCCCGACTGGGTGGCGTTGCCGCACGACCGTTTCTCCGAGCTGGGCGCGGTCGCCGTCCTGGACCGGATCGTCGACCGGCTCGGGCTGCCGCTGATGGTCAAGCCGGCGCAGGGTGGCTCCGGACTGGGCGCCGCCGTGGTCCGGGAGGCGGCGTCGCTGCCGGCCGCCATGGTGGGTTGTTTCGCGTACGACCAGACCGCACTCGTGGAGCGCTACGTGCCCGGAATGGACGTGGCGGTCTCCGTGCTCGACCTCGGCAAGGGCCCGCAGGCCCTGCCCCCGGTCGAGATCGTGCCGCGCAACGGCGTCTACGACTACGCGGCCCGCTACACCGCCGGCCGTACCACCTGGCACGCGCCCGCCCGGCTCGACGCCGCGACGACAGCCCGGGTGACCGAGGTGGCGCTCGCCGCGCACACCGCGCTCGGCCTGCGCGACGTGTCCCGGGTCGACCTGATCGTCGACGCCGGCGGTGACCCGCACGTGCTGGAGGTGAACGTCTCCCCGGGCATGACCGAGACGTCGCTGCTGCCGCTGGCGATCCAGGCGGCCGGGCTGGACTTCGGCCGGGTGCTCGGCACGCTCGTGACCCGGGCCGCCGCCCGCCGCTGAGGTCAGCCCTCCCGGGTACGCCCCGCCCGCGGCTGGTCGTCCTCGACCACGTCCTCGGCCTCGCCCGCAGTCGGGGCGTCCCCGGTCTCCTGCTCCTCGGCCGCCTCGGATCCGTCCTCCGGCTCCGGGTCGTCGACCGACGGGCCCGCGGAGGGGTCTGAGACGCCCCCTGCCGCCTCGGACTCCGGGATCTCGTCCGCAGCCTCGATCACTGATGCGGGCTCGTCCTCGGGCTCCTCAGCGGCGTCCGCAGCCGAGGCCGGGGCAAAGCTCGACGGGGCCTGCCACTGGATGCGCGGCGGCTCGGCGAGCGGCCGGCCACCGAACTCGGCGAGCCACGCAGCCACCAGGGCCAGATTCTCCCGCCACTTGTCCTCGGAGATGGGGGGCAGGATCGAGTCCCACAGCGACAGGAACGTGCCGCGCAGTTGCAGCCGCCCGTACGGCCGGGCCAGGAACCACAGGTGCAGGTGCGCGGAACCGTCGCCCCAACGATTCACGTGGACCCGGGCGACGCCGTCGAGCGACCGGACGGCCCGCTCCAGGCGCACGGTCATCACGCCCAGCTCGGCGGCGAGCAGATTCGGCAGGTCGCCCAGATCCAAGTGGGACCGGGACTCCAGGATCAGGACCATCGGCAGACCGGTGGGCCGGTCCATGGCACGGACCCGCCACCGCTCACCGACCCAGATGTACGCCTCGTCGGGCGCATTGCAGGCGGTGCACTCCCGGTCCGCCTCGCCGCGGCGGGGAGGTTCGAACGGTACGGGCTCGTCGAGCTGCTTGACGCGGAGATCGCCCTCGAAGGGAAAGGACGGCCACTGGGTGAAGTCTGGAACTGAGGGAGGGGTGTCCGGCACGACGCTGACCCTAACCGAGTTGGCGACGCCTGTCCCTACCCGTTCCACTGGCCGCGCACAGGTTGTCCACCACGTTGTCCACAGGGTGCCGAGATCACCAGTACGGTGCGTCATCCACTGCTCAGCAAGGGTTTCGGCGCTTCGTTTCACGTGAAACGAGACGAGCCTGTGGACAACTGCTGTGGATAACTAGAGGGCGTGTGGATCCGTTCTTCCAACGATCGGGCGCGCGATCCGTACCGGGTTCGGGAAGGGCTTCTTGCGGTCGGTTTCACGTGAAACGACGGCGGTCGGATCGTCCGTGGTTCCACGCCGGTCCTCGGTGCGGCGGAGTGCTGGGTCCTACGTCAGCCCGGCGGGGGGGGCGCTGGGCCGGGGTTCTCGATGGCCGGCTGATCCACGGTGGCTCTCGACCGGTCCGCCCGCCGAGTCGACCAACCGGTCTGCGACATGAAGGCACAGCCCGGCCGGACACCCCGTCGAGTGCCAAGCAGCCGGGACGGCGGCGTCCGCCAGGCCGGCACACGAAGCGGCATCCGAGCCACCTCGGCTCAGCGGCGCACCGCGGCTCACCCCGAGCCACCGGGGCCAGCCGGGTCACCGGGGCTCCTGCCGTTCCCGGCCGCCCCGCCGCTTTGGCCGCCCCGGCCGGACGGCCCGCTCCGGCCCGCTCCGGCCCGCTCCGGCCGCTCGGCCGCTCGGTCGCTCGGCCGCTCGGTCGCTCGGCCGCTCGGTCGCTCGGTCGCTCGGTCGCTCGGTCGCTCGGTCGCTCCGGCGAGCATTCTCGCGCCCGCTTCGAACCTGCGAGGGATCAGCGGCTAGCGACAACTCATCCGGCTCCTGTGCGGGTGGTCTGGAGGCGTTGCTGACAGGGTGGTCATCGGCCGGGGCGACGGGGACATCTTGGGAAACGCGCGCCCCCAGACGGAACCACTTCGGTCCGGGCTCGCCAACGCCAGCCGCCCCGGGGTGCGGTGGAACACCATGGGTGTCTCCGAGGCGTTTTGACACCCATGGTGTTCCACTCGGTCCAGCTGCCGCTCTGGCGGGATGGCAGCGCGCGGGGCGGTGAGTGTCGGGGCGGTGAGTGCGCAGCGACGGCAGCTGCAACGACGGCCACCGGCTCGGGGCATCGGCGAGACGGCCGCATCGGCGATGCGATATCAGCATCGACGCGATGGACGCGCGTCATCGTTTGGCCGGGTGGCCAGTAGCGGCCGGGATGGGACTGGGCCGCCCGAAGGGCGGGCCACGGTAGCCAAAGGCGACGAGCCCAGGTCTGCAACCCACGTGGTTGCCCTTTGCCCACGCCCGAGCGGACGTTCACGTTCGGGCAGCGGCCGCCGCTTCGTGGGCAGTTCGATGTACAGCTTCGACCAGTAGCGTCCCGCGCCGCATCGGCGGGGCGGCGGGAGTGCTTCAGCGGCCTCACGCGGGCCTACCCGTTTCACGTGAAACGCCGCCGCCTACCGACCGGGCTGCACCCGGTCCTTGCCCTCCTTCTGAGGCGAGTAGTCCGCGAGTTCGGCACCCCAACCCGGGGCAGAAGCGAACCAGCCGCCCAGGTTCCGCCAGTCGCCTTAGCCACCCGGCCTATCCCGCCGCCGCGCGACCGCGTCGCCTCGGCACATCGCCACCGCGCTACCACCGCTACCCCCGCCACCCGCATTACGGCGCCACCGCGCCACGACGCCACGACGCCACCGCGTCACCCGCGCCCCCTCGCCACGCGCCACCGCGCCACCGCGCCACCGCGCACCGGGCACCAGGCACCAGGCACCGGGCACCGGGCACCGGGCACCGGGCACCGGGCACCGGGCACCGGGCACCGGCATTCTCGTTTCACGTGAAACCAGCGGGAAGGACGCCGAGCCGGCCACGCCCTCGCGCGGGCAGCAGCAGACGGTTCGCAACCGAAACGGCGTCCTGGAGAAAGAGAACCGGCCGCACCCCCTCGCGGGCGATGCGGCCGGCCGGACAACCTCTGACGGCTACGCCTCGGACTGCTCCTCACCGTCCATGCCGATGATCCCGACGATCCGCTCCAGGTCGTCAACGGTGGCGAACTCGATCGTGATCTTGCCCTTGCTCCGGCCGATGTCGACCTTCACCCGGGTGTCGAACCGGTCGGAGAGCCGGTCCGCGAGATCGGTGAGCGCCGGGGCGTGCGGCTTCGGCCGGCGCTTCGCGGCAGCCGTCTTCGCCGGCTCCTCGGCGAGCGCCAGGTGCACCAGTTCCTCGGCACCGCGTACGGAGATGCCCTCGGCGACGATCCGCTTGGCGAGCTGCTCCTGCGCCTCGGCGTCGTCGAGGCTGAGCAGTGCCCGGGCGTGACCGGCGGAGAGCACTCCGGCGGCGACCCGGCGCTGCACAGCGGCCGGCAGGTTCATCAGCCGGATGGTGTTGGAGATCTGCGGGCGGCTGCGGCCGATCCGCCGGGCGAGCTCCTCGTGGGTGGCGCCGAACTCCTCCAGCAGCTGCTGGTAGGCCGCCGCCTCTTCCAGCGGGTTCAGGTTGGCGCGGTGGATGTTCTCCAGCAGCGCGTCCCGGAGCATCGCGTCGTCCTTGGTGTCCCGGACGATCGCGGGGATGGTCTCCCGGCCGACCGCCTGGGCGGCGCGCCAGCGCCGCTCACCCATGACGAGTTCGTACTTCTCGGTGTCGAGCTGGCGGACCACGATCGGCTGGAGGAAGCCGACCTCCTGGATCGAGGTCTTCAGCTCCTCCAGCGCCTCCTCGTCGAAGACGTGCCGGGGCTGCTTCGGGTTCGGCACGATGGCGTCGACCGGGATCTCGGCGAAGCGTGCGCCGGGCACCGGGCTCAGGTGCGACTCGGGCTCGACGGCCGGCGACGGGGTGCTTCCGACACCGCCGGTGATGGCGGCGGTCGCGCCCGCGACCGGAGCCGAGGGCGACGCGGCAACTGCCGACGACTCCGGTTCGGTGGCCGCCGGTTCGGCGCCCGGTACCGGTCCGGTGGGGATGAGGGCGCCGAGCCCTCGGCCCAGTCCGCCGCGGGGACGGTTCTTCATGCGACGCCTCCCAGCGACATCTCCGCACTACGCATTCCGGCTCACCGGCTCCTTGACGCCTCGTTCCGCGATCTCCTGGGCGGCCTCGAAGTAACTCGTGGCTCCCCGCGAACCGGGATCGTAGGTCATCACCGACTGGCCGTAGCTCGGTGCCTCGGAGACACGCACGTTGCGCGGGATGACGGCCTGGAGCACCTTGTCGCCGAAGTGGTTCCGGACGTCCTGCTCCACCGCGTCCGCCAGCCGGGTGCGCCTGTCGTACATGGTGAGCAGGATGGTGGAGACCTCGAGCTTCGGGTTGAGGTGCTGGCGCACCAGGTTGA
Source organism: Micromonospora sp. HB375 (assembly GCF_017872985.1). Taxonomy (NCBI): domain Bacteria; kingdom Bacillati; phylum Actinomycetota; class Actinomycetes; order Micromonosporales; family Micromonosporaceae; genus Micromonospora; species Micromonospora sp. HB375. The sequence continues at coordinate 6,943,600 of NZ_JAGGJO010000001.1, forward strand.
TGTTGTTGATCAACTGGTTGAGCCCTTCCAGCGCGTAGTACTCGCACTGAATCGGGATCAGCACCTCCTGCGCGGCCACGAGCGCGTTGACGGTCAGCAGGCCGAGCGACGGCGGGCAGTCTATGAAGACGTAGTCGAAGTGCCCCGGGTACGCGGCGATCGCCCGCGCCAGGCGCGACTCCCGGGCCACCACGGAGACCAGTTCGATCTCGGCGCCGGCCAGGTCGATCGTGGCCGGTACGCACCACAGGTTGGGGATACCCTCGACGGCCTGCGCCACCTCTTCGAGCGGCACGCTGTCGATCAGGCAGTCGTAGACGTCGGGCACGCCGGTGTGGTGCGGGACGTTCAGACCGGTGGAGGCGTTGCCCTGGGGATCAAGGTCGACCACGAGCACCCGGTTGCCGTGCAGCGCGAGCGCCACGGCCAGGTTCACGGTGGTGGTCGTCTTACCCACGCCGCCCTTCTGGTTGGCGACGCACATCACCCGGGTCCGGTCCGGGCGGGGCATGGTGACCTCGCCACTGGGATTCAGGATCTGCACGGCGCGCATCGCCTCCATAGCCAACGGTGGATCATCCTCTTCGCGCGTCGGGGTTTCACGTGAAACGTACGTGCTGGCGTCTACCTCATCGCCGTACCTGCTCGCCTGTGGCGTGTCGGACGGCGTCACGGTGACCTCGGGAGCGGCCTGGTGCGGCACGGCCGAGACGGGCGGCTGGGGTTCGAAGCGAGCGGGCACCGCGACGTTCGCCCGCACCGCGGGTGGCCGCGGCGTCGGCGCGTTCGCCGGGCCGTCTGCCGGGTCGAGCGGGTCACGGGCCGGCGGGACGTTCGCCGGCGCCGACGAGACGGGCCGTACGGAACCGGCGGGCGGCGTGTCCCGCCGCTGCGGCGGCGGCTCGGCCGGCGGGTAAGAGGCGGACGGATCGCGGGGCTCGTTCACCGTCCACTCCCGGTAGTTGGTTTCACGTGAAACGGGGCCGGGGGATTTCCCTCCGGGCCCGGTCAACCGTGGATCGTCGTACCTGCCGTCGTCATGCACCTGTCATCCCTACCCGCTCCGGATGGTCGGTCCGCACCCGTCGAATCGAATACCGGGCCCTCGCCCGGCGTGGTCGGCTCGGCGGGAACCATCGGGTTCGGGTGCCGCCCGGCACCGCCGTTCCACACTATCGACGCGCGGTCAGCCTACGGCCGACGGGCGCGGTGGGTCCATGTCGGGTTGTGATCGATCGCGTCACGCCCACCCGGTCCAACGACCGGGTGGGCGTCCGGACAGCCGTTTCGGTCAGCGGTCGCCACGACGGCGGCCGCCACGCGACCGCTTCGGCTTCTTGGCCCGGCGCGGGTTCACCACGCGCTCACGGACCACCTCGATCACGGTCGCCGGGGGCTCGATCACCCCGTCGCCGCACCGGTGCAGCTCGGGCGTGCCGCCGCCGAGGCGTACCACCGCTTCGGTGTGCTCGGCGATCTCCTCGGCGGCCGAGGCGCCCTTGAGCGCCACCAGGCGGCCGCCGGAGACCAGCAGCGGTAGGCACCAACCGGCGAGCCGGTCCAGCGGCGCCACCGCGCGGGCGGTCACGATGTCGGCGGAGAGCGGCTCCCGGTCCCGCGACCCGGCCGCCGCCTCCTCGGCCCGCCCGCGGAAGACGCGGACGTCGCGGGTCAGGCCGAGGCGTTGCACCGCCTCGATCAGGAAGGAGGTACGCCGCGCGAGCGGCTCCACGAGCGTCACTGTGAGATCGGGACGCGCGATCGCCAGCACCAGGCCGGGCAGTCCGGCGCCGGAGCCGACGTCGATCACGCTCGCCCCCTCCGGGATCCGCTCGGCCACCACCGCGCAGTTGAGCAGGTGCCGGTCCCAGAGCCGCGGCGTCTCGCGGGGGCCGATCAGACCGCGCACGACGCCGTCGGTGGCAAGCAGTTCCGCGTACGCGGCGGCGAGGTCGAGCCGGTCGCCGAAGAGCGCGCGGGCCGCCTCCGCCAGTTCCGGCGGCAGCGTCGCGGACGCCGGATCGGGGACGGCCGTCGACTCCGCACCGTCCACAGGGGATGGCGTGTCCTCCGCCGGCTCCGCGAACACCGGGTCGGCCGCCGCAGCCGCGGCCACCGGTGCCACGTCCGCCGCCGGCTCGCCGGAGAACGCGGGCATCACGTCCATCGCCGGGTCGGCGGGCTCGACCCCGGTCACCACCGCCGGCTCGGCCGAGAAGGCGGGCTCGCCGGGGTCGGTCGCGGCCCTTTCCGGGTACGCCGGGTCGGCCGGCCCGGCGTCGTCGGAGAAGACCGGGTCGACTGTGGGATCGGGGCGCACAGCCGACGGCCCGGGCGGCGTACCACCCGGGCCGGCCACGGCGCCTGCCGTCGTCTCGTCGGAGATCACGGACCTCAGTCCGTCACCGGACGGACGACGATGCGGCGGTTGGGCTCGACGCCCTCGGACTCGCTCTCCACGCCGCTCATCGCGTTCACCACGTCGTGCACGCACTTGCGCTCGAACGCGGACATCGGCTCCAGGCGCACCGGCTCACCGTGCTCCTTGACCTTCTCGACCGCGTTCTTCGCCACGGCGGCCAGTTCCTTGCGCCGGGCGGCCCGGTAGCCGCCGACGTCCAGCAGCAGGCGGCTCGGCGTGCCGGTCTGGCGGAACACGGCCAGCCGGGCCAGTTCCTGGAGCGCCTCCAGGGTCGCGCCGCGCTGGCCGACCAGGTTCTGCAGCCGTCCGCCGACCACTTCGACTACCGGACGGCCGCCGGAGACCAGCTCGTCGATGTCGCCGTCGTAGTCGAGGATGTCCAGCAGACCCTCGACGTAGTCGGCGGCGATCTCACTCTGCCGGAACAGGTCGCTGTCGGCCGGGGCCTTCTTCTCCCGGGCCTCGCCCGAGGCGTCCTCGGTCTCGGTGGCGGCGGTAACGGGGGTCTCCTCGTCCAGGGACTGGTCGGCGCTGGGGATGCTGGTCTCGGTCACGGGTCTCATCTCCGTACTCGCTCGGCCGGACCGTTCGGGGGTCCGCTGGTCTCCCGGGGCCGGCGGGAGGTTCGCCGGTTGCCCTCGGGCACGTCTGTACGGGCCAGTTTCGCCCGCGGCCGCGCGTCGCGCGGCGATTCCGGCCCGGCGCCGACTCCTCGGATGGCAGCACGTGACCGGAACGGGCCACCGCCGGTGTCGCGGCGGTGGCCCGGTGGAACTCAGCCCTGTCGCTTGGCGGGCCGGCTGCCGCCCTTCTTCGGGTTGACCGGCTTGGCGCCCGGCTTCGGTCCGGCCACCTTCGGCGCCGCGGCCGGGGCCTTCGCCGCCGGCTGGGCCGCCTTGCGGCCGAACAGGCCACCGGTCTTGGCCGGCTGCACCGGGCCCTTGCCGCCGGTGTTCTTGGCGGCGGTGGTGCTCTTCGCGGTGGGCGGCGGCGGGAACTTCCGCAGCACCCACTGCTGCTGGCCGAGCGTGAAGAGGTTGTTGGTGACCCAGTAGATGATCACACCGATCGGGAAGATCGCGCCCGAGATCAGCAGCGACAGCGGGATGCCGTAGAGCATCAGGCGCTGCACCATGCGCTGCTGCGGGTCCTCAGCCCAGCCGGTCTTGAGGATCATCTGACGGCTGGTCAGGTAGGTGGTGGCGATCATGATGATCACCAGGATGCCGGCGACGACCTTGACGGTGCCGGTGTTCGCGCCCAGCCGGCTGAGCTCCTCGGCGGTGGAGCCGAACTTGCCGGAGATCGGCGCGGTGAAGAGCGTCGCGTTCGAGGCGCTGTTGAACTGGTCGACAGTCCAGCCGTACAGGGTCTTGCCCTGGTTGTCCGGGCTGAGGCGGCGCAGCGTGTGGAACAGGCCCAGGAAGACCGGGATCTGGAGGAACATCGGAAGGCAGCCCATGAGCGGGTTGGCCTTTTCCTTCCGGTAGAGCTCCATCATCTCTTTCTGGAGCGTCTCCCGGTCACCCTTGTGCTTCTCCTGGAGCTCCTTCACCTTCGGCTGGAGCGCCTGCATGGCACGCTGCGACTTGATCTGCTTGACGAAGACCGGGAACAGGATCACCCGGACCGTCACCACCAGGAAGATGATGGCGAGGATCCAGGCCCAGTTCGTACCGATCACGGCCCCGACCGGAACTCCGATGGCGTCCCAGGCCGAGTGCCAGGTCAGCAGGATCCACGAGATCGCGTAGTAGATCCAGTCGAGACTAAACACTCAGGCTCCAGTCACGTCGGCACGGCGGCGGTCGCCCGGCTCCGGAACCGGGTCGTGTCCACCTGGGTGGAAGGGATGGCAGCGCGACAGCCGACGGACCGTCAGCCAGGCGCCCCGCAGCGCACCGTGCCGGGACACCGCCTCCACGGCGTAGGCACTGCACGACGGGTAGAACCGGCAGCGGGCCGGCAGAGCCGGACTTATCCACCGACGGTACGCGATGATAGGCGCCAGCAGCATGCGGGCACCGCTTGTGGGCGACGGAGTCGCGGTCGGGCCGGTCACCGCGACCGCCGTCCCCGGGGGGAGCGCGCGGCGGCGAGAGCGGCGTCGAGGTCGGCCCCGAGCCGGGTGTACGTCGCGTCGGCGGCTGCCGGCAGCGCGCGTACCACGAGGGTCGTGCCGGCGGGCAGCTCGGCCAGCCGCTCGCGGACCAGGTGCCGGAGCCGGCGGCGGACCTTGTTCCGGACCACCGCGCCGCCGACGGCCTTGGACACGACGAAGCCGGCGCGGCTCGGTGCGGAGGTCTCCGCACCGCTGGTCCGCGCCGGCTCCGGCGAAGGTGTCGCGGTGGTGCCGATCGGCTCGGGGATGGTCAGGTGGACCACGACGGCGCCACGGCCGACGCGTCGGCCACCGCGAACCGCTGCGGCGAAGTCGCTACTGCGCCGCAGTCGTTGCGCGGCGGCCAGCACGACTGCCCACGTCCCCGGACCGGACCTGTCGGCCTCAGGCCGACAGGCGGGCGCGGCCCTTGGAACGACGGGTAGCGATGATGGCGCGGCCGGCACGGGTGCGCATGCGCAGCCGGAAGCCGTGGGTCTTCGCGCGCCGGCGGTTGTTCGGCTGGTAGGTGCGCTTGCTCACGTCAGGCTCTCCGTTGTCGTACGCCCCGCGCGGCGGATCGCCCGGGGTCGTGTGCTGGTCCAGGCCACCTTGTCGGTGACCTCCGATCGGCGCTGCCGTGACGCGCTCCCCGGCGATGCGAGGTGACAGCCACGGACAGCAAGCATCAATCACCCTAGCAGAGGGCGAGAGAGCAGCCGCTCCAGCCTACGCAGGGGCGCAATGACCGTCAAACGTCACACTCGGGCGTCCGACCTGCGTCGGAACGACGACCGAAGGGGCGGTTTTCACTGATGTTGCCAACGTCGTCAGGGTGTCGCCGGTTGATGGCGTGGGGTCCGCGCTGTTAGCGTGCCCGATTGCGGTCGGCGTCGGGGGTCCGGGGTTTGTCGCCGATCGGCAAGACCGGACACGCTGTTGAATCGTTCGGCACGGTGAACCCGCTTCAGCGCCTCCGTGGATCGAGGGGGGCAGGTCCGACCCGCGTCCGGTGGGCGGTCACAATCGGTCGGTACACAGGCTGTGGATAACTTGTGGATGACGACCGGTCAGCCGTCCGGGCGGGCGTGAGGAGCAGGCGAGGGGGTGGCACGACGGTGACCGGAGCGACCGACCTGGCCGCGGTGTGGACGGCGACCACCGACGAACTCGCCGACGAGATCATCTCCGCGCAGCAACGGGCGTACCTCCGGCTCACCCGGCTGCGGGCGATCGTCGAGGACACCGCGTTGCTCTCGGTGCCGGACGCCTTCACCCGCGACGTGATCGAGTCACGGCTCCGCCCGGCCATCACCGAGGCGCTGAGCCGCCGGCTCGGACGGCCGATACAGGTGGCCGTCACCGTACGGGTCACCGAGGACCCGGGCGCCCGCCCGGCCGGCACCGTCTACCGCAGCAGCCCGGAACCGCTCCCCGAGCACGACGGCGCCGCCCCGCTGCCCGGCTTCGACCAGGCCGCCCCGACCTTCCCGTCGCCCCGCCCGGAGCCCGGCTACGCCGACTCCCGCCCCGAGCCCGGTTACGCCGAGTCCCGCCCGGAACAGCAGCTGGACGAACCGGCGCCCCGGCAGCGGACCGCGGACGGCGGCCGGCCCCACCTGATCCCCGCCGGCCGGGACGCGCAGGACACGCTCTTCAGCGCCGCGTTCGCCGAGCCGCTGCGCGCCGCACCCGAGCGCCGCGCCTTCGACGAGCGCACGCGCATCGAGCCGTCCGCTCCCGACGCCGGGGGTTACGAGCCGCGCTACCGGGAGAACCCGGCCGCCGACCCGGGGCCGATGCGCGGCCTGCCCCGCGACGGCGCCACCGACAACGGCCCCGGCCGGGGTGGCGCCGATCACCACCGTCCCGGCGGCGGCCAGGCCGACCGCAGGCTCCCCGGCGGTACGGAGAGCGGCGGCAACCGGCTCAACCCGAAGTACATGTTCGAGACGTTCGTCATCGGCTCGTCCAACCGGTTCGCGCACGCGGCGAGCGTGGCGGTGGCCGAGTCGCCGGCCAAGGCGTACAACCCGCTGTTCATCTACGGCAGCTCCGGGCTGGGCAAGACCCACCTGCTGCACGCCATCGGGCACTACGCGACGACGCTCGGCAACGCCCGCTCGGTCCGGTACGTCTCGACCGAGGAATTCACGAACGACTTCATCAACTCGCTGCGCGACGACAAGACCAGCGCGTTCCAGCGCCGCTACCGGGACGTGGACATCCTCCTGATCGACGACATCCAGTTCCTGGAGAACCGGGAACGGACGCAGGAGGAGTTCTTCCACACCTTCAACACGCTGCACAACGCCAACAAGCAGATCGTGATCACGTCCGACCGCTCGCCGAAGCAGCTCGCGACGCTGGAGGACCGGCTGCGTACGCGCTTCGAGTGGGGCCTGCTCGCCGACATCCAGCCGCCGGACCTGGAGACGCGGATCGCGATCCTGCAGAAGAAGGCCGCCCAGGAGCGGCTGTTCGCACCGCCGGACGTGCTGGAGTTCATCGCCTCCCGGGTGTCGAACTCGATTCGCGAACTGGAGGGGGCCCTGATCCGGGTCACCGCCTTCGCCAGCCTCACCCGTTCCTCGGTCGAACTGTCGCTGGCCGAGGAGGTGCTGCGGGACTTCATCCCGGACGGCGCCGGCCCGGAGATCACCGCGGACCAGATCATGGTGTCGACCGCCGACTACTTCGGGGTGAGCCTGGAGGACCTGCGCGGCCACTCCCGGTCCCGGGTGCTCGTCAACGCCCGCCAGGTGGCCATGTACCTGTGCCGCGAGCTGACCGACCTGTCGCTGCCCCGGATCGGGCAGGCGTTCGGTGGCCGGGACCACACCACAGTGATGCACGCGGACCGCAAGATCCGCCAGCAGATGGCGGAGCGGCGCTCGCTCTACAACCAGATCGCCGAGCTGACCAACCGCATCAAGCAGAACACCTGACCCCAGCTCTCCCGCAGTGCCCGCGCGCCGCCCGTCCGGCGGCTCCGGCGGTGATCAAGGAGTTTGTGTCGGGACGACACGTCATTCCTGCCCCGAACTCCTTGGTCAACAGGGCGGGGCTGCTGCGCAGGAGTCCGCCGACCCGAGCGCCTCGCCCAGCGTCTGCACGGACCCCGACCGCAGATCTTGGAAGGAAACGGCCGCTACAGGGGCCCTCGCCTTCCAAAGTCTCTGCGGAGCCGGGGCTTGGCCTCGCACGAGTCGACCGGGGCCCCGAGCCCCATCGAAACTTTGCGTCGATCATGAGGTTGACGGCGACAAACCGGGCGCCAACTGCCGCCAACTTCATGGTCGACACGTGCGAGGCGGGAGCCGGAGGACGGGCGGGGACGGGGGCGGCGCGCCGAGGAAGGCTCGTGTCGACGCCCTGTTGACGTGATGAAGGTGACCACGGGACGCCCGACAGGCGGCTGACGGCAAGCCGACAGCACGGGTTCGTTGACCCTCGACCCGGTGGAGGGCCCAGGATCGGCGCTGTGTTCGTCCACAGCTCGTACCCCTTGTCCACAGCCCCTGTGTCACAGGCAGTGGACAACCACCGTCCGCACCCGGCCGGTTACCCACAGACTGTGGACAACTCCTGGGGACGAGGCTGTGGACGCCTGGGGATGACGATCACGTTGTCCCCAGATGACAGGTCGCCTGTGGGCGAGCTGTTGAAGGTTCTGGGGATTAAGGCGGTCGACGCTGTCGGCGCTGTCCACAGCGCTGGGGAGAAAACCGGTGGATTAGCGGTGGACAACCGGTGGACAGCCGTGGAAAACCCGGCGGCTGGCGGGGGCTGTGGACCGGGACACGAGTTTTACCCCCGGTTCTCCACAGCCAAACCACCGGTGGATAACGTGTCTGACCTGCGCAGACGTTGGTTCTCCACAGTTTGCACAGGTGCGATGAAGACGATGAGTTATCTCTTCTAAACAACAAAAACCAATCATCACCGTTGGACTTCCTGTGGATCGGGCCGGAGCGCTGCCGTCGGCAGTCACCCCGGGCACCTGGATCCACGGGGTCGGGCGCACAGCCGATGCCCGCGCGCCCTAAGGTGCGATGGGTACCCGCACGGTCGGGCGGGACGGGTGGCAGCGGTCGGCATGAGAGAGTTGTCGCTGACGTCGACGCGGAGGCATTGATGAAGTTCCGAGTGGAGCGCGACGCGCTCGCCGAGGCGGTCGCGTGGACCGCCAAGAGCCTGCCCAACCGGCCCTCCGTACCGGTGCTGGCCGGGGTGATGCTCCGCGTCACCGACGGCAACCTGCAGGTCTCCGGCTTCGACTACGAGGTCTCCAGCCAGGTGACGGTCGAGGTGCAGGGTGACGCGGACGGCGCCGCCCTGGTCTCCGGCCGCCTGCTCGCCGAGATCACCAAGGCCCTGCCGGCCAAGCCGGTGGACATCGCCGCCGTCGGCGCCCACCTGGAGCTGGTCTGCGGCAGCGCCCGCTTCACGCTGCCCACCATGCCGGTGGAGGACTACCCGACGCTGCCGGAGATGCCGGAGAGCGCGGGCACCGTCGACGCCGCTGCCTTCGCCACGGCCGTGGCCCAGGTTGCGGTGGCCGCCGGCCGCGACGAGACGCTGCCGATGATGACCGGTGTACGCCTCGAGCTGAGCGGCGGCACGATGGCCATGCTGGCGACCGACCGATACCGCCTCGCGCTGCGCGAGATGGAGTGGAACCCGGACGACCCGGAGATCAGCCTCAACGCGCTGGTGCCGGCCCGTACGCTGCACGACACCGCCAAGGCGCTCGGCCCGCTCGGCGGCCACGTCACCATGGCGCTCTCCTCCGGCGGCGCCGGCGAAGGCATGATCGGCTTCTCCGGTGGCACCCGCCGGACCACCAGCCGCCTGCTCGACGGCGCCAACTACCCGCCGGTGCGTTCGCTGTTCCCGGCCGACCACAACGCCGAGGCCCGCGTCGCCGTCGCCACGCTCATCGAGGTGGTCAAGCGGGTTGCTCTCGTCGCCGAGCGCACCACCCCCGTGCTGCTCAGCTTCAGCGCCGACGGCCTCGTGGTGGAGGCGGGCGGCACCGAGGAGGCCCGGGCCAGCGAGGCGATGGAGGCCACCTTCACCGGTGAGCCGCTCACCATCGGCTTCAACCCGCAGTACCTCATCGACGGCCTGTCCAACCTCGGCGCCCAGCACGCCCTGCTCCGGTTCGTCGACGCGTTCAAGCCCGCGGTCATTTCCCCGGCCGGCGAGGATGGCGAGGTCATACCGGGGTACCGGTACCTCATCATGCCGATCCGCGTGTCCCGCTGATCGCAGGCAGCACGACCCTGACGTACGGAGGTAGGAGCAGATGCAGCTCGGCCTGGTAGGACTCGGCCGGATGGGCGGCAACATGCGGGAGCGGCTGCGCGCCGCCGGGCACGAGGTGGTCGGCTTCGACCACAACCCGGAGATCAGCGACGCCGCGAGCCTCACTGAGCTGGCCGAGAAGCTCCAGTCGCCCCGCGCGGTCTGGGTCATGGTTCCCGCCGGCGTCACCGACGCCACCATCGACGAGCTCGCCGAGGTGCTCGGCGAGGGCGACATCATCATCGACGGCGGCAACTCCCGGTTCAGCGACGACGCCCCGCGTGCCGAGCGGCTGAACGAGCAGGGCATCGGCTACATCGACGTCGGCGTCTCCGGCGGCGTCTGGGGCCGGCAGAACGGGTACGGGCTGATGGTCGGCGGCGCGCAGCAGCACGTCGAGCGCCTGATGCCGATCTTCGAGGCGCTCAAGCCGGAGGGCGAGTTCGGCTTCGTGCACGCCGGCCCGGTCGGCGCCGGCCACTACGCCAAGATGGTGCACAACGGCATCGAGTACGGCCTGATGCACGCCTACGCCGAGGGCTACGAGCTGCTGACCGCCTCCGAGCTGGTCACGAACGTTCCCGGCGTGTTCAAGTCGTGGCGCGAGGGCACCGTGGTCCGGTCCTGGCTGCTCGACCTGCTGGACCGGGCGCTCGACGAGGACCCGGAGCTGGCCGAGCTGAGCGGCTACACGGAGGACACCGGCGAGGGCCGCTGGACCGTGGACGAGGCGGTACGGCTCGCCGTGCCGCTCAACGTCATCACCGCGTCGCTGTTCGCCCGGTTCGCGTCCCGGCAGGACGACTCGCCCGCCATGAAGGCCGTCGCCGCGCTGCGCCAGCAGTTCGGCGGCCACGCCGTCCACAAGCGCTGACCGGTATCCACAGCCTGTGTACGTCCGCCGGCTCGAACTGGTCGACTTCCGCTCGTACGAGCGCGTCGGCGTGGACCTGGAGCCGGGGCCGAACGTGCTCGTCGGCGCCAACGGCGTCGGCAAGACGAACCTGGTCGAGGCGCTCGGCTACGTGGCGACCCTGGATTCGCACCGGGTCGCCACGGACGCCCCGCTGGTCCGGATGGGCGCCACCTCGGCGGTGATCCGCTGCGCGGTGGTGCACGAGGGCCGGGAACTGCTTGTCGAGCTGGAGATCGTGCCGGGCAAGGCCAACCGGGCCCGCCTTGGCCGGTCCCCGGCCCGGCGCGCCCGGGACGTCCTCGGCGCGCTGCGCCTGGTGCTGTTCGCGCCGGAGGACCTGGAACTGGTCCGCGGGGACCCCTCGGAACGTCGCCGCTACCTGGACGACCTGCTGGTCACCCGCCAGCCCCGCTTCGCCGGGGTACGCGCCGACTACGAGCGCGTGGTGAAGCAACGCAACGCGCTGCTGCGTACCTCGTACCTCGCTCGCAAGACCGGTGGCACACGCGGCGGTGACCTGTCGACGCTGGCCGTGTGGGACGCGCATCTGGCCCAGCACGGCGCGGACCTGCTCGCCGGCCGTCTGGAACTGGTCGCCGCGCTCACCCCGCACGTGGCGAAGGCGTACGACGCGGTGGCGGCCGGCCGCGGCGCGGCGGGCATCGCGTACCGGCCCTCGGTCGAGCTGCCCGAACCCGGCGCCGACCGCGCGGCGCTGGCGGAGGCGCTGGCCGCGGCGCTGACCGCGAACCGCGCCGCCGAGATCGAGCGCGGCACCACGCTCGTCGGCCCGCACCGCGACGACCTGGCGCTCACCCTCGGCCCGCTGCCCGCCAAGGGGTACGCGAGCCACGGCGAGTCGTGGTCCTACGCGCTGGCGCTGCGGCTGGCCGGGTACGACCTGCTGCGCGCCGACGGGATCGAGCCGGTGCTGGTGCTCGACGACGTCTTCGCCGAGCTGGACACCGGCCGGCGGGACCGGCTGGCCGAGCTGGTGGGCGGCGCGAGCCAGCTGCTCGTCACCTGCGCTGTGGACGACGACGTGCCGGCGACCCTGCGCGGCACCCGGTACGCGGTGGGCGACGGGACGGTGCGACGTGTCTGACGACGAGGTGCAGCTACCGCCCGCGCGGCTCGGGCCGGGACGCGACGCGCGTACCCCGGGAAAGCCCGCGGACGGCGAGCCGGGCGCGAACCTGCCGGAGGGCGCGACCGGGCCGGAACTGGCGCGGGCTGTGCTCGACGCGGCGAAGGCCCGGCGGCAGGCGGCGGCTCCCCGGCGGCGCGGCGCGGTCCGCGGCGACGGCGAGAAGCGGCTGCGCGGCTACTCCGGCCCGGGGCCGGACCCGCGCGACCCGCAGCCGCTGGGTGCGGTGCTGGACAAGCTGGTCAAGGCGCGGGGCTGGCAGCAGCCGGCGGCCGAGGCGACGGTGTTCGGCGCGTGGGAGAAGGTGGTCGGCCCGGAGGTCGCCCAGCACAGCCGCCCGGTGAAGCTGGAGGACGGCGAGCTGACGGTGGAGGCGCGCTCGACGGCGTGGGCGACGCAGTTGCGTCTGCTGGCGGGCTCGCTGTTGCAGCAGATCGCCCGCGAGGTCGGCCACAACGTGGTGCGCAAGCTGCACATTCACGGCCCGGCTGCGCCGTCGTGGTCGCGCGGCCCCCGGCGGGTACGCGGGCGCGGGCCCCGCGACACCTACGGCTGACCGTCGCCGCCCGAGCGCTGGGCCTCCCGCCGGGCGCGCTTGAGTTCGCGCTGCTCGCGGCTCCACTGCTTGCGGCGTTCCAGGTCCTGCTTCCAGGCTTCGCGGGCCAGCCGGGAGCCGCCCTGCACCGCGCCCTGGACCTGGGAGGGGCCGGCGAGGTTCTGGAACACCCAGCCCAACAGGCGGCCACCCTTGCCGGAGGCGTCGCCCACCTGCTCGTCGTCGCTCATCCCGCCGCCCTCCCTGTTTTGTGTGCAAACCATTGGTACACCAATCGTTGCTAGGATCGCAACGACGACGAGGAGGACGAGGTGACCGACCCGATCGAGGAGGACCCCCTGGCGCTGGAGCAGCAGGTCTGCTTCGCGCTGTCGGTCGCCGCCCGGAGCGTCGTCGCGGTCTACCGCCCGCTGCTGGAGCCGATGGGGCTCACCCACCCGCAGTACCTGGTCATGCTGGCGCTCTGGCAGCACGCGCCACTGTCCGGGCGGGATCTGAGCCGGCTGCTCCAGCTCGATCCGGGCACGCTGTCACCGCTGCTCAAGCGGCTGGAGGCGGCCGGCTACATCCGGCGGGAACGCGACGCCGCCGACGAGCGCAGCCTGGCCGTCTCGCTCACCGCCGAGGGGCAGGCGCTGCGGACGCAGGCCGAGCGGATCCCGCCGGCCATCGTGCAGCGCCTGGGTCTGCCGCTGGCCGACCTGCGGCACCTGCACACGGCGCTGACCGAGGTGATCGCGGCCGCCAACCGGGCCACGTCTTCTTCCGGCGCCGCGGCGCCCGGTCAGGCGTCGGCGTAGACCGCGAAGCCGCGCTCCGCGCAGCGCCGGTAGAAGGCCGCCAGCACGCTCAGCTCGGCGCAGGTGAAGTTCCACTGCGGCGGGTCGCCGCTCTCGTCGCGCAGCCGGTCCAGCCGGCTGTCCAGCCAGCGGAGCTGCTGCTCGGCGAGCCGCCCGTCACCCAGCAACGCGCGCAGCACCTCGCTCACCGACTCGAACGTGACCGCCTCGCCGTACGGCCGGTGCCGGGCGACGAACTTCTCCAGGCCCTCGGCGATCCACGAGCAGCCGTCCGGGTCGATCACCGGGTCCTCGTCCTCGGCCGAGTTCTCCGTGGCGTAGAGCACATTTTCCAGCCCGAGGATCAGGTCGACCAGTTCGGTGTACGCGGTCGCCCGTACCGTGCCGGTCTTGGCGATCAGCTCGGCGAGCGCGGCGGTCGGCGCGGAGATCCGGGGGACGTCCACGATCTCGCCGAAGTCCACGAACTCGGCCGGCGCGACCGGGTCGTAGAAGCGGCCGGTCCGCGGCCAGTGCACCGCGACGTTGTCCAGCCCCATCGGGCGTCACCTCTCACCAAGCGTTTTCGGACCATCTTCGACGATCGTCCCGGTTGCGGGTGCGAAAGATCAAGACCGCAACGGCGGCGCCGCAAAAGCTACGGCACGCCGGACCCGGCCGCGACCCCCGGTCGGGACAGCAGCCGATCACCGGTCGGATGATCGTCACGGCTCACGGTGGCCGGTGGCGCGGCGGTGCCCCGTTGGCGTGTAGGGGGAGTCGCGGGAGGCGCGGTTCGTCCGGCTACGGCATTCTCAGCCGCCTCGGAGAGGGTGCCGAGTGGCGGTTTGGTCGGCTCCGCACAGTAAGATTGGGAGCGAGACGAAAGACCCGAGACGGAGCGACGGGCAGGGGCCCTCCGGGCCCTCGATCATAGTCCCGCCTCGGGTCCGAGCCGATCGCGATCCGCGGGCAACCGTGGCGCCCGGCGTACACGATCCGTGCCTGGTGATCCCAGGGGCGGTCCGTGCGCGCCGACGTCGCGTCCTGTCCGCCGAACCCGCGCCCCCGCGCCCACGCGCGGCCGGTGCGAGAAAGTGGCCGAGCGTGGCAGCGGAGGACAACAAGAAGTACGGTGCCGAGTCCATCACCGTTCTCGAAGGCCTGGAAGCGGTCCGGAAGCGCCCCGGTATGTACATCGGGTCCACCGGCGAGCGCGGTCTGCACCACCTGGTGTGGGAGGTCGTCGACAACGCGGTGGACGAGGCGCTGGCCGGGCACTGCGACACCATCGACGTGGTGCTGCTGGCCGACGGCGGCGTCCGGGTGACCGACAACGGCCGTGGCTTCCCGGTCGACCTGCACCCGAAGCTGAAGAAGCCGGGTGTCGAGGTCGCGCTGACCGTGCTGCACGCCGGCGGCAAGTTCGACGGCAAGGCGTACGCGGTTTCCGGCGGCCTGCACGGCGTGGGCGTCTCCGTGGTCAACGCGCTGTCCACCCGGATGGCGGTCGAGATCCACAAGGACGGTTTCGTCTGGCGCCAGCGCTACGACCACTCCAAGCCGACGCCGCTGGAGAAGGGCGAGGAGACCGACCGCACCGGTTCGGCCGTCTCCTTCTGGCCCGACCCCGACGTCTTCGAGACCGTCGACTTCGACTTCCACACCATCTACCGGCGCCTCCAGGAGATGGCCTTCCTCACCCGGGGCCTCACCATCCACCTGCTCGACGAGCGGGTCCCGGAGGACGAGGACGGCAAGACCCGCGAGGTCACCTTCCACTACGAGGGCGGCATCGCCGACTTCGTCCGCCACCTCAACGCCTCCAAGAGCCCGATCCACAAGACGGTGGTCGAGTTCGGCGCCGAGGAGACCGGCATGTCGGTCGAGATCGCCATGCAGTGGAACGAGTCGTACGGCGAGTCGGTCTACACGTTCGCCAACAACATCAACACCCACGAGGGCGGCACCCACGAGGAGGGCTTCCGGGCCGCGTTGACGAGCGTCGTCAACCGCTACGGCGCCGACAAGAAGCTGCTCAAGGGCGACGAGCGCCTCTCCGGTGAGGACATCCGCGAGGGCCTGGCCGCGATCATCTCGGTCAAGCTCACCGACCCGCAGTTCGAGGGCCAGACCAAGACCAAGCTGGGCAACACCCCGGTCAAGGGCTTCGTGCAGCGGGTCTGCAACGAGTCGCTCGTCGACTGGTTCGACCGCAACCCGGCCGAGGCGAAGATCATCATCCAGAAGGCCTCCCAGGCGGCCCGGGCCCGTATCGCCGCCCAGCAGGCGCGCAAGCTCGCCCGGCGCAAGTCGCTGCTGGAGTCCGGCTCGATGCCCGGCAAGCTGGCCGACTGCCAGTCCACCGACCCGCGCGAGTCCGAGGTCTTCATCGTCGAGGGCGACTCGGCCGGCGGCTCGGCCAAGCAGGGCCGCGACCCGCGTACGCAGGCGATCCTGCCGATCCGCGGCAAGATCCTCAACGTGGAGAAGGCCCGCATCGACCGGGTGCTGAAGAACAACGAGGTGCAGGCGCTGATCACCGCGCTGGGCACCGGCATCCACGACGACTTCGACATCGAGAAGCTGCGCTACCACAAGATCGTGCTGATGGCCGACGCCGACGTCGACGGCCAGCACATCCAGACGCTGCTGCTCACGCTGCTGTTCCGGTTCATGCGGCCGCTGGTGGAGTTGGGGCACGTCTACCTGGCCGCCCCGCCGCTCTACAAGATCAAGTGGAACAAGAAGGGCGACGACGCCCAGTACGCGTACTCGGACCGGGAACGCGACGGGCTGATCGCGCTGCGCCAGCAGAAGAAGCCCAACGCCCGCCCGGACGACATCCAGCGGTTCAAGGGTCTCGGTGAGATGAACTACCCCGAGCTGTGGGAGACCACGATGAACCCGGCGACGCGCACGCTGCGCCAGGTCACGCTCGACGACGCCGCAACCGCGGACGAGCTGTTCAGCGTCCTGATGGGTGAGGACGTCGAGGCACGTCGGTCGTTCATCCAGCGCAACGCCAAGGACGTGCGGTTCCTGGACATCTGACGGACGCGCCCGGTAGTCCACAGAGTTATCCACAGTCTGAACGCTTTCCACAGCCGTTATCCACAGCGAGACCATGACTGAAGAGTCTGATAAGGGTTAACAGTGACCGATACTCCCGAGTCCACCCCGAACGAGCCGGAGACCCCGGAGACACTGGCCGCGGTCGTCCAGCACGACCGGATCGAGCCGGTCGGCCTCGAGGTCGAGATGCAGCGCTCGTACCTCGACTACGCGATGAGCGTCATCGTCGGGCGGGCCCTGCCGGACGTCCGGGACGGGCTCAAGCCGGTCCACCGCAAGATCCTCTACGCCATGTTCGACTCCGGCTACCGGCCGGACCGTGGGTACGTGAAGTGCTCCCGCGTCGTCGGCGACGTGATGGGCCAGTTCCACCCGCACGGCGACTCCGCCATCTACGACGCGCTGGTCCGGATGGCGCAGCCCTGGTCGCTGCGCTACCCGCTGGTCGACGGCAACGGCAACTTCGGCTCCCCCGGAAACGACCCGGCCGCCGCCATGCGATACTGCCTCGTCGGCGATGCCCGCATCCGTACCGCCGAGGGTTCCGTCCGGATCGGCGACGTCGTGCCGGACGCTGCGGCGAGCAGCGAGACCGACGTCGACCTCAAGGTCCGCGACCGCAACGGCGACCTGGTCCGCGCCAGCAAGTTTTTCCACTCCGGCGAGCACCCGACGCTGCGGCTGCGCACCCGTGAGGGGTACGAGCTGACCGGCACCCACAACCACCCGGTGCTCTGCCTGGTGGACGTGGCCGGCGTGCCGACCCTGCTGTGGAAGCTGCTCGCCGAGATCGCCCCGGGCGACCGGGTGGTCCTGCAGCGCACCGTGCCGGACGAGATCGGCTACCCGATGCTGGAACACGTCGAGGCGGCCGTGCTCGCGGGCGCGTTCGTGTCCGAGGGGTGGGTGTCGGAGAACCGGGCGGGCTTCAACAACGTGGACCGGGAGTTCTTCGTCCGGGTCCTCACCGCCTACGACCTCGCGGTCGGCGGCCCTCGGTACGTCGCCGAGCGGGTCATCGCCTCCGGCAGCAGGCTGCACGAGCTCGACGTGCAGGACCTCACCGCGCTTCGGGCGAGCGTGCTCGGCGAGATGGTGGGCGCGCGGAGCGCCGACAAGTTCGTGCCGGAGTTCGTCTGGCGCGGACCGGCCGCGGTCAAGCGGGCCTTCCTCCAGGCGCTGTTCGAGGGCGACGGTTCGTCGTCGCTGCTGCCCCGCCACACGATCCAGGTCTCGTACTCGACCCGCAGCGAGCGGCTGGCCCGCGAGGTGCAGCAGCTGCTGCTGGAGTTCGGCGTGGTCAGCCGGCAGTGCCGGTACGACAGCGGTGAGATCAAGGTCGTCGTCACCAACCGTAGGGACGCCCGGATCTTCGCCGCTCACGTCGGCTTCCTCGGCCGCAAGCAGGCCAAGCTGGAATCCGAGCTGGCCCAGGTGCCGGCGACTAGCACCGCGCTTTCCGGCGATCACGTGCCGTTCGTCGGGGACTTCGTCCGCGAGCACGGCGCGAGCCGCTGGACCGAACGCGACTGGCTGCGCCGGCACAACGTGGACCGGATCGAGCGCTGGGAGCGGGACCGCGACGAGATCGCGGCCCGGATCACCGAGCCCGGCATCCTCGACGTGGTCGAGCCGCTTGTCGACGGGCGCTTCTACTACGCCGAGGTGACCGAGATCACCGACGCCGGTGTGCGGCCGGTCTACAGCATCCGGGTGGACACCGAGGACCACTCGTTCGTCTCCGACGGTTTCGTCAGCCACAACACCGAGTGCAAGCTCGACCCGCTGGCGATGGAGATGCTGCGGGACATCGACGAGGACACCGTCGACCTGCAGGACAACTACGACGGCCGGGCCAAGGAGCCCACGATCCTGCCGTCGCGGATCCCGAACCTGCTGATCAACGGCTCCGAGGGCATCGCGGTCGGCATGGCCACCAAGATCCCGCCGCACAACCTGCGCGAGATCGGCGCCGCGGTGCAGTGGTGCCTGGAGCACCCGGAGGCCGACGAAGCCACCACGCTGGAAGCCCTGCTGGAGATCGTCAAGGGCCCGGACTTCCCGACCCACGGCCTGATCGTCGGCCAGGCGGGCATCCAGGACGCGTACCGGACCGGGCGCGGCTCGATCCGCATGCGCGCCGTGGTCGAGGTCGAGGAGGACAAGCGTGGCCGGCCGGCGCTCGTGGTCAGCGAGCTGCCGTACCAGGTCAACCCGGACAACCTCGCCGAGCGCATCGCCGAGCTGATCAAGGAGGGCAAGCTCGCCGGCATCGCCGACATCCGCGACGAGTCCTCCGGGCGTACCGGCATGCGGATCGTGCTCGTGCTCAAGCGCGACGCGGTCGCCAAGGTGGTGCTGAACAACCTCTACAAGCACACCCAGCTCCAGGAGACGTTCGGCGCCAACATGCTGGCGCTCGTCGACGGCGTGCCGCGCACGCTCAACCTGGCCCAGTTCATCCGGTACTACGTCGAGCACCAGATCGAGGTGATCCGGCGGCGGACCGCGTTCCGGCTGCGCAAGGCCGAGGAGCGGGCGCACATCCTACGCGGTCTGTCCAAGGCGCTGGACGCGCTGGACGAGGTGATCGCCCTGATCCGGCGTTCGCCCACGGTGGAGGACGCCCGGCAGGGCCTGATCCGGCTGCTGGACATCGACGAGGTCCAGGCGACCGCGATCCTGGACATGCAGCTGCGCCGGCTGGCCGCCCTGGAGCGGCAGCGCATCCTGGACGACCTGGCGAAGCTCGAACTGGAGATCGCCGACCTCAAGGACATCCTGGCCAAGCCGGAGCGGCAGCGGCGGATCGTCTCGGAGGAACTGGGCGAGATCGTCGCGAAGTGGGGCGACGACCGGCGTACGAAGATCGTCCCATTCGACGGCGAGGTCTCGATGGAGGACCTCATCGCCCGCGAGGACGTGGTCGTGACGATCACCCGCACCGGGTACGCGAAGCGGACGAAGGTCGACCTCTACCGGTCGCAGCGGCGTGGCGGCAAGGGCGTCAGCGGTGCGACGCTCCGCCAGGACGACATCGTCAGCCACTTCTTCGTATGCTCTACCCACGACTGGATCCTGTTCTTCACGAACAAGGGTCGGGTCTACCGGGCGAAGGCGTACGAGCTTCCTGAGGCCAGTAGGGTGGCCAAGGGCCAGCACGTGGCCAACCTGCTCGCGTTCCAGCCCGACGAGCAGATCGCGCAGATCATTGAAATCCCGAACTACCAGGTGGCGCCCTACCTGGTACTGGCCACGAAGAACGGCCTGGTGAAGAAGACGCGGCTCGAGGAGTTCGACTCCAACCGTTCCGGCGGCATCATCGCGATCAACCTGCGCGATGAGGACGAACTGGTCGGTGCGGTCCTGGCCGCTCCGGAGGACGACCTGCTGCTCGTGTCGAAGAACGCCCAGGCGATCCGCTTCAACGCCACCGACGAGGCGCTGCGTCCGATGGGCCGGGCCACGTCCGGTGTGATCGGCATGCGCTTCAGCGGCGAGGACGAGTTGCTCGCGGTCGAGGTGGTGCGAGAGGGTCTGGACGTTCTGGTCGCGACGAACGGGGGTTACGCGAAACGTACCCCGATCGAGGAATACCCGGTGCAGGGCCGGGGAGGTAAGGGCGTGCTGACCGCGAAGATCACCGAGCGACGCGGTGGCCTGGTCGGCGCGGTAGTGATCGATCCGGAGGACGAGCTGTTCGCCATCACCAGCAACGGCGGCGTCATCCGGACTCCGGTGAAGCCTGTACGCCGTACGCGTGACCGGAACACAATGGGGGTCAAGCTGATGGACCTCCCGGACGGCGTGACTATCGTGGCGATTGCTCGCAATGCCGACGAGCCTGACGAACAGGACTAGTTGATGACGGAGACACAGGCGAAGTCGGGGAACAAGGGGACCTCGGCCACCCCGGCCGAGGAGGAGGCTGCGCAGGGCGGTACACCAGCTACCGGCCGTGCGGCCGTGGGCCGGGCCACGGTTCCCGCCGATGCGCCTGCCCCGAAGTTCACCCGCGCCCCCGGCATGGCGCCGCCTCCGGACAAGCCGGGCGAGGACTCGGGTTCCCGGGACTCGTCGGCCGAGACCAAGGTCGACGCGCCGACGTCGGCCAACGGTCTGGCCGCTCCGGCGGCCAAGCCCGCGAACGCCACGAGCACACAGCCGATCAAGCCACCGGCCGCGGCCGGCCGGGCCTCCACCGGTACGACCGGCACCCAGCCGCGTATCGGCGCCGGCCTGGGCACCGCGCCGAAGACGTCGCCCGACGGCGCCCGTCCGACCACCACCGGCGCCACCGGCCAGTCCCGGCCCGCGAACGGCGGGGGCCTGCCGCCGGGCGTCAGCGGCGCGGCCGCAGTCGGCGCCGCGCGCGTGGGCGAGGCGGTACGCGCCGCGCGTACCTCGGTCAGTTCGGCCGCGTCGCGCGGGCCGCGACGGGCCCGGCTGAACCTGAAGCGGATCGACCCCTGGTCCGTGATGAAGTTCGCGTTCGCGGTGTCCGTGGTGCTCTTCATCGTGGTCGTCGTGGCGACCTCGGTGCTCTACCTCGCGCTGGACGCGATGGGCGTGTTCAAGAGCGTCAACGACAGCCTGACCGACCTGGTGAACGCCGGCGGCGGCCAGGGCGGCGGCGGCTTCCGGATCACCGCCAAGGGCGTGATCCTGACGTCGGCGCTGATCGGCCTGGTCAACGTCGTGCTGTTCACCGCGCTGGCCACGCTCAGCGCGTTCGTCTACAACGTCTGCGCCGACCTGGTCGGCGGGATCGAGCTGACGCTCGCCGAGCGGGACTGATTCGGTCGACGCCGGGGCGCCGCGCAAAGCGGTCGCCCCGGCGTCGTGCGTCCGGGTAGGTTCGGGGTGGCGCGGGTGCTTCCGCCACGGACCCCCCGATTTGGGCGCGGCGGAGGCGATGGGTTAACCTTGCTCGTCGCCACGCGGGGCTATAGCTCAGTCGGTTAGAGCGCAGAGCTGATAACTCTGAGGTCGCTGGTTCGATTCCAGCTAGCCCCACCGCACATCGTCCGACGGCAGTCGAGCACGAGGGGTCAAGCACATGTTCAAGAAGCTCCTGATCCTGGCCGGCATCGTCGGTGTGGCCGCCGTCGTGGCCAAGAAGGTCAAGGCGTCGAACGACGAGCGCGCCCTGTGGCACGAGGCGACCACCGCGCCCGACCTGCGCTGAGCGCCGACACGGGGCCCTAGCTCAACTGGCAGAGCACTGCCTTTGCAAGGCAGGGGTTAGGGGTTCGAGTCCCCTGGGCTCCACCACATCATCTGGCCAGGTCAGGGCCCGTGACACGTCCGGCTAGACGCTCTTGCACCGTTGACGGTGGGACTACCGTCGGAGGCGTGATCGTGCGTACGCGCTGGACGATCCCCCACCCGCCTGAGGTGCTGTGGCCGGCACTCTGCGACTCACGCCTCGAACTGCAGCCCCGGTGCCCGGTGTTCTACCTGGGTACGCCTCGACCGACGATGTGCCGGTTGCCCGATGGCCCAGGCGAGGTAGACGCGGCCCGGCAGTGTGTCTCGGAGCAAGGGGTGGTGCGGCAGCGCATCACCGTATGGGAGCCACCAGCCCGGCTGGCGTTCCACATGGAGTCGACGGATCTCGGTTTCCACCGCTACGTTGACTATCTCGGGGATCTATTCGAGATGGCCCCTGCTGGCCGTGGCACGCACGTCACCCGGACCACGACGGTGACAGTCCGCGGGTTCGGCCGCGCCGTGCTCTATCCGGCGTTATGGGTCGGGTTGAAGTCGGTGCACCGCTTCGTGTTCCGCAACTGGCAGACGATGGTGTTATCGCCCCCGCGGCCGGGTGACGCTCCCTCGCCTACTAGGTGACGGCCGTCTGCCGCATATGGAGTCTCCTGACCTCCCACCACATGCTTGACGAATCCGTCCCAGCACATGCTTTACGTTTGGCCTAGATTCCGTGGTCGGCCTTGCGGGCCCGCCTGTGCTTCCAGGCGTAGATGAATGCTGCCAGGCCGATTACGGCGAGTGCGCCGGCGATGGCTGCGTGGACGGCGAGTCTGTGTTCGGCTGCGGTGATGTCGGCGGCTTGCTTCTCCAGCATCTCGGGAGTGGGGTCCTGGTAGGGCATCGAGATCCCGGACAGATCCAGGAACGGCAGGCACGGCAGCAGGCACGAGGCGATGAGCAGGAGAACCCCGGCGGTCAGCGCTAGGCGGGCACGCGACATCGCGACAGGCTTTCACAGGGGTCGTCTTCTGCGTTGACCGCCTCACGCCGTGGTCACCTTGCGGGGCCGGCTGGTTGAAGAAATATGACGCAAGGTGTCAGGTTTCGGGTGAAGCATGGGTTCATTGGTAGGCGCCGGCGAGAGGCGCGGACCACGGCGCAGATAGATGCGGAAAGACAAGGACCTCTTGATCGGCGGGAACTCACTCGCTCCCGCCTCACCCCATAGGCTCCGCCACTCGGAGTCGTCGCCGAGGACCTGGTCAAGTGCTTCGATCGCCAGTTGTGGCAGGTCGTCGTCCAAGCCAAGGGCTTTGCAAGGAAGAAGTTCGGGGTTCGAGGACCTCAGGCCGGGAACGGACGGTTGACGCGTGCGTCGGTGAGGACGGCGGTCCACCAGGCCAGTTCGGCCAGCGCGCTGGCCAGCGCCTTGTTCGTGCCGTCGGCGGGTGTGAAGTGGTTGCTGTCGTCCAGGGCTTCCCACGGGGCAGCCAGTCCGAGGCAGCGTCGCGTGGTGACCATGTTCAGTTCGGCCAGGACACCGCGCAGGTGTTCGATCGCCGCGTACCCGCCCTGGATTCCGTAGGCGACGACGGTGGCCGGCTTCAGCATCCAGGCGGCGTAGTGCCAGTCGATGAGCCGCTTCAGCGATGCGGGGTAGGAGTGGTTGTACTCCGGGGTGACAAACACGAACGCGTCGGCGGCTTCGATCCGGTCGGCGACCTCGGTCCTCGGGCCGCCGCCGGGAGAAAGCCGGGTGTCGTCGGGCAGGGTGATCCTGGCGAGGTCGATCAGGTCGACGTTGACGCCACTGCTCTGCTGGAGCGCGGCGACGACCCACTCGGCGATGGTCGGGCTCATCCGCCCGTTGCGAAGGCTGGAGGCGATCACCGCGACTCGCGTCGTGGTCTGCGCGGCGGTGGTGGAGTGGTGATTGGCATGTGCTGTCGGAGCGGTCATGTCCACCACGCTGCGGGTTGAACATATGTTGAAGTCAAGCCGGATCGACGCGCATCGTCGGGGGGAAGCAACCCCTCGCGGCGTACGGTGAGGGCATGACGCTCACGAACCCGGTCGTGGCATACGCGACCGTCAGCGAGGTCGCCGCCGACAGTGGAGTGGCGCCCTCGGCGGTGCGGTTCTACGAGAAGCACGGCGTGATCAACGCGGTGCGTACCGCAGGCAACCAGCGCCGGTTCGACGAGTCCGCGGCCTGCCGCATCCATGTCGCCAAGCTCGCTCAGCGGGTCGGGTTGACGGTGCGCGAGATCGCCGAGTTGTTCTCCGCGCTTCCCGCCGACCCGGGACCCGAGGATTGGGGTCGGGTCGCCGAGCACATCGTCACCGAGGCCGAGCAGCGCGTGGCCGACCTGAAGGCCCGGCTCGAACTGCTCGGTTCGGGCGCCAGGCTCTGCGATCTGGGAGCGGCACTGGACTCCTGACGCCGCCGGCTCGGCGCCCGGCTGGAGGCGCTGGACCCTGACCGCAGACGCCGCCGGAAGGCGCTACCGCTTCGTCGCGTACCTGCTCAGGGTCACGCCGCCGGGAAACGTCCGCGTCTCCACCAGGTCGAGCTTCGACCAGCCGTCCAGCGCGCCGAAGAACGGCGTGCCGGCGCCCACGAGGACCGGGTGGGTGACGATCTCGTACTCGTCGATCAGCCCGGCCCGCATGGCCGCCCCCGCGAGGGCTGCGCCACCGACCCTCATCGGGCCGCCGTCCCCGGCCTTGAGCCGGGTTATCTCGGCGATCGCGTCCCCGGTGAACAGGCGGGCGCTCCAGTCGACCTTGTCGATGGTGGAGGAGAACACCACCTTCGGCGTGTCCCGCCAGTTCCGGGCGAACTCGATCTGCGCCGGGGTGGCGCCCGGCTGCTGGTCGCCGGTCGGCCAGTAGCCGCTCATGTTCTCCCACAGGCGGCGCCCGTACAAAAACAGGCTGACCGCCCGCTCCTGATCGAGCCACCACTGGAACAGTTCGTCGCTCGATTCGCCCCACCCGATGTCGTCGCCGGGCGCGGACACGTAGCCGTCCACTGTCAGGTTCATGCCGTAGATCAATTTCCGCACAGCGCATGCCTCCGTCGGTCGGTCCCGCAACACCGGACCCCGCAGGTCAGTCGTGGCGGTGACGCAGAATGTAGTCGATGTGGCGGATGGTGTCCCGGCGGTCGTACTCGCTGATCGAGTCCCACAGGTCCGCCAGCCAGTAGAGCGATCCGGACAGCATCCAGGCCCAACCGCGTACCCAGGTCGCCTCGTCGAACCCGAGCGCCTCCCGGTAGGCGGCCCGGGCGCGGGCGTCGAACAGGCTCCAGCCGGGTCGCACCTCGACGGCCGGATCGCCGCGGCCGAGACCGCCGAAGTCGATCACGCCGGTGAGCCGGCCCCGGTCGACCAGCAGGTTGCCCGCCAGCAGATCACCGTGCAGCCACACCGGCGGTCCCGGCCACTCGTCCGTCGCCATCGCCTCGTCCCACGCCGCGGTCACTGCCCGGCCGTCGATCCGGTCGCCCAGCTCCGCGATCGACCGGCGGGTCAGTTCGTCGCGCTGCACCAGGGGTACGCCGCGCTGGATGCCTTCCTTGACCGGCCCGTCCATCGGGTCGATCGCGATCATCGCCCGTACGAAGCGGGCGAGGTCGACGGCGAGGTCGACGTGGTCCTGCCCGGATTGCGGGTTGTCCCCGTCGAGCCACGGGACGACGGTCCACGGCCACTGATAGTCCCCGCCGGGTCGGCCGACCGCGACCGGCACCGGCACGGGCACCGGGAGGTGAGGGGCGAGCCGCGGCAGCCAGGTCGCGTCGGTGGTCACCTGGTCGACCGCCCACGGCGCCCGTGGCAGCCGTGCCGTCAGGGAGTCGCCCAGCCGGAACAGCGCGTTGTCGGTGCCGTTCAGCGGCTGCGGCACGATCGGCAGGCTCGACCATTCGGGGAACTGGTCGCTGACCAGGGCGCGTACCTGCTCCACAGTGACGACGATCTCTCCCGGACGCATCGACGCGACCGTAGGACCCGCCGGATCACACGGTCAATCGAATTCGGAGCGCGGCGTGATCCTGATCATGAACCGATCGGTACAGAACCCTGCTACGGTTGGCTCCGAACCGAGCGGTACAAAATATGCGGAGGGGAACGAGCGATCATGAGCGCCGCCACTGAGGAACTACGTGACTTCTACCTGCGGTACGTCGATCTGGCGAACAATCGGGAGTTCGACCGCATGGCCGACTTCGCCCACGAAGAGGTGATCATGAACGGCACGCCGGTCCGGATGGCGGACATGGTGGCCGAGTTCTACAAGCACGTCGAGGCGGTGCCGGATCTTCACTGGGAGATCCAGGATCTCGTCGTCGAGGGCGACCGGATCGCCGCCCGCCTCGTCGACACCGGAACGCCCGTCAAGGAGTGGAACGGCCTGGCACCTACCGGCGCCTCGGTCTCGTTCGTCGAGACCGCCTTCTACCGGCTCCAGGACGGCAAGTTCAAGCACATGTCGTACCTGATGGACACCGACTCGGTGCGGCGGCAGCTCGCCGGCTGACCGGGGAATCCGGAAACGCGGCGCGCCCAGCCCGATGCGACATCGAGCTGGGCGCGCCCAGGAAGCTATGCGACGAAGCGGGAACGACGTCGGCGTCCGATGACGTAGCTGGCGCCGCCGAGGAGCAGCAGCGCCCCGCCGATGCCGGCCACTGTCGCGGTGTCGGAGCCGGTCACCGGCAGGCCGCCACCCTCGCCGCCGGGTACGCCCACGCTGGCGGAGGGACTGAGGGGCGGCACGACTGTCGACGTGGCGCTGGGCGTCGCGGTCGGCGTGGTCGTGGGCTGAGACGGCGTCGGCGTCGGCTGGGATGCGCAGTCGAGCGCGCGAGCCTCGTACAGGCCGTTGTTCAGGTAGGCGAGGTAGGCCTCGACGGACGGGTTGTCGAGCACCTTCTGCGCGGCGGCCCGCACGTTGGGGCCGGCACCCGTCATGGTCTGGCCGATCGAGACGCGCAGAGCCGTCGCCCAGCGATTCTCCACGTTCTTGAGGTATGCGCGAAGGTCGTCCGAGGTGCCCTTCAGCCGCTCCTCGATCTCGCCCGGCAGAACGGGCAGCGATTCGGCCTGCGCCTCGGCCAGGAGCCGGTAGGCCAGCAGCCGCAGCTCGGAAACGTTGGCCGTGTCCAGGTCGATGGTGACGAGCTCGCGGAAATCCTTGTACACCTTGCGTTCGACCGTCTGGCAGGCGTCGTTCAGCCCGGGCACTGCGGTCTGCGCCGCCGCGGGCGCCGCCGGAATCACAAAGGCCAGCGCCACCAGGGCGCCGGCCGGGATTTTCCATCGCATGTGGACTTTCCTCCCCGTGTAGATCAAAACATGGAGATGTTACCGGTGTCCCTCCGAAGCGCAAGGAGCATTGATTGCGCTAACGGTGCAGTCGATCAACCGCCTTTCTTATCGCCGCGACCCGGCTCGCCAGTGGGCCGGCCGGCACGTCGGCGAGGTCGAATCCGGCCTCGCGATAGGTCAACTCGTGGATTCGCTCGAAGACGAGTGATTCCTCGAAGGTGATCCGGCGAGCGGCGGTCGCCTCCACGAAGCCCTGATGGCGTACGAAGAAAACGGTTTGTTCGTAGTGGCGATTCGCCGTCATGTCCTTGATCTCGGCGAGCAGCGCGGACGGTGCGGCCCGGCCCAGATAGCGGCACAACGCCAGCGTGCAGACGGGCGAACGGTCGTGGAAGACGACCTCGCCGGCGTTCGCCGCGGCTCGGCGACGGCGCTCCCGTTGGAGATTCAGCACCCGGTCGGCGAAGCCCGGCTCACGCCACGGCTCCGGTCGTCCGAGCGCCTGGTGAAGCGCGATCACGTCGGTCGCCGCCTCCTCCACGACGGGGTACCCGTCGATCTCCAGGTGCCGGAGAATCGCTGTCTTACCGGAGCCGGGAGCGCCGGTGAGGATGTATCCGGGCATGTCGTCCTCCGAATGGCGGGCAATCCGCTTGATAGGCAAGCCGTCACTTGCATATGGTGGGTGACGTGGGCGATCTGTACCAGGCGCTGGCCGACCACACCCGCCGCCTGATCCTCGACGAGCTGACCGAGCGCGACGGTCAGACCCTGTTCGAGATCTGCGGGCGGCTGGCCACGAAGCACCAGGTCACGTCGTCCCGGCAGGCGATCTCCCAGCACCTCGACGTCCTGGAGGCCGCCGGCCTGGTAGTCACGCGGCGGCAGGGTCGCTACAAGTTCCACCACCTCGACACCCGGCCGCTGCGGGCCGTCACCGAACGATGGCTCAGGTCCGCCGAACCCACCCAGGAGAACCCATGAGAATCAACCTCACCAGCGTGTACGTCGACGACCAGGACAAGGCGCTGCGCTTCTACACCGACGTGCTGGGCTTCGTGCCGAAGACAGACGTGCCGACCGGGGAGTACCGCTGGCTGACAGTGGTCTCGCCGGACGCCCCGGACGGCGTGGAGCTGCTGCTGGAGCCCGACGCGCACCCGGCCGCCAAGGCGTTCAAGGAGGCGCTCGCGGCCGACGGCATCCCGCTGACGCAGTTCGCGGTGGACGACGTGGCCGCCGAGCACGAGCGGCTGCGGGGCCTCGGCGTGCTGTTCACCCAGGAGCCGGTCGACATGGGCCCGGTGACCACCGCGGTGTTCGACGACACCTGCGGCAACCTGATCCAGATCGCACAGTACCGGTAGCCGGGCGCTGACGCCGCGCTGAACCGCTGGACACGATCGGTCACCCTGGCGGCATGACGGTGTGGCGGCGCCCGTACTCGCTGGACCTGGCCACCTCCGGCTCCATGGTCGTGGCGGGGCTGGCGGTCGGCTACTTCGTGCTCATCGTGTTCGGGGTCCGTAGCGGCAGTCTCCTGGAACGGGAGGCGGTGGTCCTCGGAGTGTGGAACGCCGGCGTCCTCGCCGTCGCGGTCCGCCGCGCGATGCTCGGCGTCTGGGTGAGCCCCGTCGGCGTACGTTCGCGCTCGCTTCTCCGCACGACCACGGTGCCGTGGGCGTCGGTCGTGGAGATCCACAGCGGTACGGGTTCGATAGCAGGTCTGGACATGGGACGCGACGCGATCGTCGTCGAGCGGACCGACGGCGCGCCGGTGCAGACGCCGATCCAGTCCGGCGCCATCGTCCGGCCGTTCCGCCTGGAGCTGACCCGGCTGGTCACCTGGCCGGAGCACTACGACGAGATCCTCGCGAACCTGCGGGAGTGCCACCGCGAGGCCCGGCCCCCGGAGCAGCGCGCGGCGGCGAGCCCGGCGCCGGGTCCGGTCCGCGTCGACCGTCCGGACCGGACCCGGCCGCCCGCGCCGAGCGCCGGGCGGCGGCGTGACATCCACGCGCTGACCCGGCAGTACGAGCGCGGGGTGCTGACCGACGCCGAGTACGCGGCCGAGTTGGCGCGGCTGCGGGGTGACGAGTAGGCGTCAGGCGAGCCGGTCGAGCAGTTCGCGGCTGCGGCTCACCACGAGCGCGGTCGCCTCGGCGTCGTACGAGGGCAGCGAGCTGTCGGTGAACAGATGCCGGTCGCCGGGGTAGACGTACAGCTCGCCGCGTTCGGGGCCGACGATCGACATCAGCTCGCGGGCGGCGTCCACGTCGCCTTCCAGCCCGAAGAACGGGTCCCGCTCCATGCCGTGCACCTGTACCGCCACGCCGTCGGGCCAGGGGCCGATCGCCCACTCACCGGTCACCGGCAGGCAGGCTTCGTAGAGCAGGGCGGCCCGGGCGCCGGGCCGGGTCTGGGCGAGCCGCTGGGCGATGGCGGCACCCCAGGAGACACCCGCGTGGACGAGGTCGGCGGGCAGGTCGGCGACGACCGCGTCGGCGCGCTGGTCGAGGACGTCGCCGCCGATGCGCTTGACCAGCGCGGCGCCGTCGGAGATGGTGGCCGGCCGTTCGCCGTCGAATAAGTCCGGGGTGTGCACGGTGTGTCCGCCGGCGCGCAGGGAGTCGGCGAGGGCGCGTACGCCGTCGGTGAGCCCTTGAATGTGGTGGAAGAGCACGATCTCGGCCATCACTACACTCCTGAGTTGTCAGACCAGAGTTATCGAACGAACCAGAATCTTAGAACGGTCGAGAAATGTCGGTCAATCAGCGGATCCCGGACTACGACCTCGAGGACCTGCTCGTGGTCACCGCCCCGGAGCAGTTGCGCGCGCTCGCCGACCCGCTGCGCAGCACGCTCCTGGAACTGCTGCTGGAACGCGCCGCCACGGTGAACGAGCTGGCCCGCGCGGTCGACCGGCCGAAGAGCAGCGTCGCGTACCACGTGAACCAACTGGTGGACGCCGGGCTGCTGCGCGTGGTGCGGACCCGGCGGGTACGCGCCATCGAAGAGCGGTTCTACGGGCGTGTCGCCCGCACCTTCTACGTCGGCACGCTCACCCGGACAGAGGACAAGCAGGTCGTGTCCCGGATCAACGGCCTCGCCGAGGCGGCAGCTGAAGCGGCCGCCGCGCACGCCGCCGACGAACTGCGGTGCACGCTCGTGCACGCGCGCATCCCGATCGAGGACGTCCGCGAGTTCTGGGCGGAGGTGCAGGCGCTGGCCCGGCGGTTCGCGCAGATCCCCCGCGCCGGGGACCAGGTGTACGGCTTCGCCGCCGGCCTCTACCCCACGGACGCGCCCACGCTCCCGGACACGGACCCCGCCCCTTCGACGGGGTCTTGCCGGGGCGGCGAAGAGAGCAGGCTAGCGTCGGAAGCGTGAGCACCGGATCCCCGCGCGTCCTGCCGGCCGAGCGCGGCATCGACGAGGCCGCCGCCGTTCTGCGCGCCGGCGGGCTGGTCGCCTTCCCCACCGAAACCGTCTACGGCCTGGGCGCCAACGCGCTCGACGCGCGGGCGGCGGCCCGGATCTTCGAGGCCAAGGCGCGGCCCAGCTTCGACCCGCTGATCAGCCACCTGGCCGACGCCGCCGACCTGGCCGCGCTGGTGGGCGAGGTGCCGGCGGCGGTGGCCGAGCTGGCGAAGCGCTTCTGGCCCGGCCCGCTCACCCTGATCGTGGACCGACCGGAGATCATCCCGCCGATCGTCACCTCCGGCCTGGACACCATGGCGGTACGCGTACCGGACGAGCCGTCGGCGCGGGCGCTGATCGCGGCGGCCGGCGTGCCGGTGGCCGCGCCGAGCGCGAACCGGTTCGGCCAGCTCAGCCCGACACGCGCCGAGCACGTGGTGGCCGGGCTGGGCGGCGCCGTGGACGTGGTGCTCGACGGCGGGCCCACCCGGTGCGGCATCGAGTCGACGATCGTGGACGCCCGGGGCGACCGGCCGGTGGTGCTGCGGCTGGGCGCGCTTCCGGTCGAGGCGATCATCGAGGCGGTCGGCCCGGTCGAGGTGCGCCAGGGCAGCTCCGGTCAGCCCGTCGCGCCCGGGACGCTGGCCGCGCACTACGCCCCGCGTACCCCGTTGCGGTTGGGCGCGGCGGCCGAGCCCGGCGGCGGCCGGCGGGGGTTCCTGGCCTTCCGGGAGCCACCGGCGGACGGCGACTGGGCGGCGGTGGAGGTGCTGTCGCCCGACGGCGACGTGACCGCGGCGGCGGCGCGACTGTTCGACGCGCTGCACCGGCTGGACGCGGCCGGGGTGACCGAGATCGTCGCCGAGCCGGTGCCGGACACCGGAGTGGGCCGCGCGATAAACGACCGGCTGCGCCGGGCCGCCGCCACTTGGCACTAGAACTGTTCCGCGTCGGGACGCCCGTGCGAGCCGGGCTGCGGCATGCGGTCCATCAGCTTGGTGAGCGTGCCGTTGGCGAACGTCGCGCCGAGCGCCGAGCCGGTGGCGATTGCCCAGCCCACGGGGCCCATCGGGGTGCAGCCGAAGAACTGGCTGACACCCGGCGTCTGCACCACCGCGACCAGCGCGCCCACCGACGCGGCGGTGGCGGCGAGCACGCTGGGGCTGGTGCCGCCGGCCAATACGGTCTGGCCGAGCTGAGTGCCGATCAGGGACGCCAGCGCGACGGTGCTGGCCCGCCGCTGGGTGCCGGTCCACCTGGCGATCGTCCAGCCGGCGGTCGCGCCCAGCGTGGTCGACGCCGCCCGCAGCCCGATCTCCCGGGTCATGGTCACACCGAGCGAGGAGTCCGGACCCTCGCGTAGCAGGTGGTCGGCGCGGTCGTCGGCCGGCGGCCGTACCGCGATGGCGAGCGCCGGCGCGAGATCGGTGAGCAGGTTGACCAGCAGCAGTTGCCGGCCGTTCAGGGCGGAGCGGCCGGTCGCGGCGGCGCTGAGCACGCTGAACGCGATCTCGCCGAGGTTGCCGCCGACCAGGATGCTGAGCGCGTGCCGCACCGACGACCACATGGCCCGGCCCTCGACCAGGGTGGCGATGATCGTCTCCAGCCGGTCGTCGGTGACCACCAGGTCGGCGGCGGCGCGGGCGGCTGGTGTGCCCCGTTGACCGAGCGCGATACCGACGTCGGCGAGCCGGATCGCCGGGGCGTCGTTGGCGCCGTCACCGGTCATCGCGACGGTCCGGTCCTGGCGCTGCAACGCCTGGATGATCCGTACCTTGTGCGCCGGCGTGCAGCGCGCCACCACGTCGGTGGCCATCAGGCGCTCGGCGAGCGCGGCGTCGTCCAGCCGGTCCAGGTCGGTGGCGGTGACAACGCGCTGGCCGCCGTCCTCCGGGCTGATCGTGGCGGCGATCGCCTCGGCGGTGGCCGGGTGATCGCCGGTGATCATGACGGTGTGTACGCCGGCGGCCCGGATCCGGGCCACTGCCGGCCGGGCGCTGTCCCGCACCCCGTCGGCGAGCGTCAGGAAACCCACGAAGACCAGCCCGTTCACCTGCTCATCGCTGACCTGCTCGGTGGAGACCCGGCACTCGGCCACGGCGAGAATGCGGTGCCCGGCCCCGGCCCGCCCGGCCAGCATGGCCTGCACCTCCTCGCGCCCCGCCGCATCGAGCGGCCGGTCCCCCTCGGCGGTGCGCCGCGACGCGCAGCGCGGCAGCACCGACTCGGGGGCGCCCTTCACGCTCAGCAGCAGCCCGCCGGAGGAGCGGCCGACAGCGGCGCTGTAGCCCCGGGACGGCTCGAACGGCAGCCCGGCGGTGGCGGTCCACTCCGCGGCGCCGGTCCGCTCGGTCACCCCGGCGGCGTCCGCGCCGTGGCGTACCGCCCGGTCGGTCTGCTGCGGCAACTCGTCCGGGTCGGCGGCGGACGGGGTGGCCCGCACCGCGGCGGCCAGCGTCGACCGCAGCGGCTCGTCCAGTTCGCCCAGCACGGCGTACCGGCCGTCACCGGTGCCCACCCCGGCCAGCAGCAGCTTTCCCTCGGTGAGCGTGCCGGTCTTGTCGAAGCAGAGCACGTCGACGCGGCCCAGCGCCTCGATGGTCCGGGGGTTGCGGACCAGGGCGCCGTGCTCGGCCAGCCGCCGCGCCGCCGCCAGCTGCGCGGCGCTGACCAGGAACGGCAACCCCTCCGGCACCGACGCCACGGCCAGGTTCGCGGCGGTCGCCGCCGTTTCGGCAAGGGGTACGCCCCGAAGCAGCCCCGCACCGGCCACCGAGATCGCCGAGGCGGCCGCCAGCGGTACGGCGCTGCTGGTCAGCTTGCCCAGCCGCGCCTCCACACCACTTGCGGGCGGGGCCTGCCGGGCCATCGCGAGGCTCCGCCCGGACTCGGTCTCCGCGCCGGTGGCCACCACCACAGCGGTGCCGTGCCCGGCGGCCACTGTGGTGCCCTCGAACAGCATCGAGTGCCGCTCGGCGATGGCCGCCGCGACCACCGGGTCGGGGCTCTTCGCCACCGGCAGCGACTCACCGGTCAGTGACGACTCGTCCGCCTCCAGCCCGTCACTCGTCAGCACCCGGCAGTCGGCCGGTACGGCGTCCCCGGAGCTGATCGTGATCACGTCGCCGCGTACCAGCTCCTCGGCGGGCACCACCCGTTCCGCGCCGTCGCGCAGAACCCGGGCGGTGACCGCCGAGCGGGACAGCAGCTCGGCCAGCGACCGTTCGGTGTTGCGCTGGTGCACCGCGCCGACCAGCGCCGACCCGCCCACCACGCCGCCGACCAGCGCCGCGTCGACGAGTGAGCCGAACGCGGCGGAGAGCACCGCACCGGCGGCCAGCACCGGGGTGAGCGGGTTGGACAGCTCCTCGACGAACGAGCGGAGCAGCCCGGCCGGACCGTGCTCGTCGCCGACCTCGACGCGCCGCCGCCGGGTCGCCTCGCCCTCGGTCAGCCCGGACGCGTCGGTGCCGAGCTGTTCGAGGACGGTCTCCACCGGCATGAGATGCCAGGCGCTGAGCGCGGGCACCGGTACGCCGGTGCGGTCCGGCAGCCGGTGCGCCCGGAACACGCCGTGCGCGAACGCGAGCGCCGCCGCGCCGTTCACCGCCGCGAGCGTCGGGCGGGGCAGCCGCCGACGGTCGGCGGTGAATGCTCCGAGCGCGCCGAGCCCGGCGCCGGCCATGGCGATCCGGATGTTCTGCTCGGTCATCCGGCGGGCCACCCCGGCCGCGTCGATGAGCAGTGCCGGTACCCGCAGGTCGTCGCCGACCAGCAGGTGCGCGCCCCACGGGGGCAGGTCCTCCGGGCCGTACACGCCGAGGCCGCAGTCCGAGGCGGCGAGCGCCGACCGCTCGCCGGAGACCACCATCACCACCGCGCCCTCGCGTTGCAGGTCGTGCACCGCGTCGGCGAGCCGGGCACCACCGGGTACGAGCAGGTCGGCGAAGTCGTACCGGCCGTCGTCCGCGCCGCCGACCACGAGCCGCAGGCCCGCCTGCCGGGCGGCCGACGCCAGCGCGTCCACGCCCGGTGCGGGCTCGGGCTCTACCCGCAGTACGGCGGCGAGCCGGCCGTTCTCGGCCAGCCCGAGCAGCCGTCCACCGTCGGCGCGCAGCCGCGCGCTGTCCGCGGTGTCCCCGGGATCGTCGGCGCCGAGCCGGTCCAGCGGGCCGATCCGCCAGCCGTCGGCGGCGCGTACCGCGTCCGGCTCGGCCGGGTCGAACAGCGCGAACGCCCGGGCGGCGACCTGCCCGGTGTCGGCGTCGGCCAGCGGCGACAGGTCGGCCAGCACCCCCCGGTCCGAACCGAGCACCGCCGCGTCCAGCACCACCGTGTCGATCCGGTCCAGCTCACGCAGCACGCTGCGGTCCATCGCGATCACGCCGCGCCGGGCGAGCATCCGGCCCAGTTGGGCGCCGTAACCCTCGCGGCCGGAACCGGGCGCCTTCGGCAGCGAGGACAGTGCCAGCGCGGCGGCCCGCTTGGGTCCCAGCACCGGCAGCGCCGCCGCCCCGGCGACCGCGCCGGCCGGGAGTACCCGCTTGGCGTAGCGCTCCGGCTGCCCGTCCGGCACCGGGCACGGCCGCTCGCCGTCCGGCACCCGGGCCACAGCCCGTTCCGGGTCACCGGTCAGGTGTGGCTCGGCCCGCCGCCACGCGGCCAGCTGAGCGGCCCCCTCGCCCCACTGCACGACGCGCTGCGCGCCGTCCAGCACGATCCCGGCCCAGCCGCCGGTGAGACCCTGCACCACCGCCTCGGCCAGCGGGAACAGCACCTCGGCGCGCGGGTCGGCGCGGATGCCCAGCCCGGCCAGCGCGTGCAGCTTCGGGTGCAGGTCGACAGCGCCGAGCAGCCCGGCGACCTCGGCCGGCACGGGGGTGAGCGGCAGCACCCGGGTGGCGGCGGAGATGCCCAGTCCGAGCACGTCGGACAGCAGCGCGCCGAACGTGCGCGCGGTACGCGGGCCGTCCTCGGGCGGCTGCGGCGGCTCGATCTCCGGGTCCGGCTCGTACGGGCAGGTCTGCTCGACGCGGGCCACTGTGGCGATCAGATCGCGCAGTTTCGGCGCCGGCTCCCCGGTCGCCACCACCACCCGGCCGGACGGCGCGTTCACCCGCGCCCAGGTCACGCCCGGCATCGACTCCAGCGCCGCCTCGACCTGACGGGCGAGCCGGTCGCCGCCGTCCTGGCAGACGCCGTGCACCTCGATGTGGTGGCGGCCGTCCTGCGACCACACCCGGCGGCTGGTCAGCCCGGTGAGCCGGGCCAGCCGGGCGGCGGCCGTACCCACGCTTCCTGCGACCTCGGAGACCTTGGTGGGTACGACCGTCGGGGACAGCAGGAGGCCGGCGAAGCGTCCCAGCGCCATCTCGCCTCCCGGTCTCGTCCCGGCGGCCCGACTTCCCGGCGCGGCGTCCGTTATGCCACCCGGACGGCAGAAGTTCGGGGTCCGGTCGTTCCCGCCGGACGAGACGGGGACCACAGTTGACCTCAACCCGGGGTGAGGTCCGAGGCTGTAGCCCATGACCAGCACCGCCGCCCTCCCGGCCGATCCACCCGTCGACCTGTGGTCGCCGCGCCTTCGGGCGATGACTGTGGGCAGCGTCGCCCTGGTGTCCCTGCTCGCGTTCGAGGCGCTGGCGGTGGGCACCGCCATGCCGACGGTGGCCCGCGCGCTGGACGGGCTCGGCCTGTACGCGCTGGCGTTCGGCGGCTCGTTCGCCTCCGGCGTGGTGGCGATGGTCGCCTCCGGCATCTGGTGCGACGCGCGCGGACCACGGCCGGCGATGTGGCACGGCGTCGCCTGGTTCGTCGCCGGGCTGGTCGTGGCCGGTTCCGCGACGACCATGGAGATGCTGGTCGTCGGGCGGGTGGTGCAGGGCTTCGGTTCCGGACTCGTCTCGGTGGCGCTCTACGTGGTGGTCGGTCAGGCGTACCCGGAGCAGTTGCGGCGGCGGATCTTCGCCGCGTTCGCCGCGGCCTGGGTGGTGCCGTCGCTGGTCGGCCCGGCGCTGGCCGGCCTGATCGTGGAACATCTGGGCTGGCGATGGGTGTTCCTCGCGGTACCGGCGGTGGCGATTCCGGCGGCGCTGCTGATCCAGCCGGGTCTGAAGGCGCTGGCCGGCACCGTGCCGACCCGGCCGCCCGCGGGCGCGCTGGCCCGCGTCGGCTGGGCCTGCGGGGCGGGGGCGAGCGCCGCACTGCTGCACTACGGGGGGCAGCAGCGCGGCGTGCTCGCCGCCGGCCTGATCGCCGGGGCGCTGGCCGGGCTGTTCGTCTGCGTACCGCGTCTGTTGCCGTCCGGGTTCCTGCGCGCGGCACGCGGTCTGCCGACGGTGATCGGCCTGCGCGCGCTGGCGTCGGCGGCGTTCGTGGCCGCCGAGGTGGTGATCCCGCTGATGCTGTCGCGGGAGCGCGGCTTCTCGCCCACCGGCACCGGCCTGGTGCTGACCGTGGGGGCGCTGTCCTGGTCGGTGGGCTCGTGGATCCAGGGCCGGATCGCTTCGCCCCGGTCGGCGGCGAGCCTGCCCCGGGCCGGGCTGGCCTGCATCACCATCGGTACGGCGGGCGTCGCGTCGGCGCTGCTGCCCGGGCTGCCGGTGCTGCCGGCGGTGTTCTCCTGGGCCGTGGCCGGGCTCGGCATGGGACTGCTCTACCCGTCGCTGTCGGTGCTCACCCTGGAGCAGTCGGCCCCGGCCGAGCAGGGCCGCAACAGCTCGGCGCTGCAACTGGGCGACTCGCTCGCCGCGGCCACCGTGCTGGCGCTGACCGGCGCGGTCCTGGCCGCCGGTGCGTCACCCGGCCCGGCCAGCTACGCGACCACGCTGGCGGTGGCAGCGGGCTGCGGCCTGCTCGGCCTGACCCTTGCCGGTCGAGTGGTGCCTCGCCCGGTGGGCTGAGGCGTCGCCGGCCCGGTCGCCGCTCACGCGCAGTAACGCTCCTGCCGGAGGCATCGCCTGACTGCGGTATGACTCCTGGTCATGATTATGACTCTCAGGTATATCGCTCAACAGTCGTAGTCGCCTGCGCCGGGCTCACACACTGTGATGGAGCAGCCCGGCAAGCGCGACGTCGGGCCGACGGCCCGGCGGGCGGTCACGATCCCGGCCGGGCTGCCGTCCTGAATGCGGACCGAGTGGGCAGGGCGTGGCTGGGAGGAGTGGCGATGCGGGTGCTGGTGACCGGGGCGACCGGACGGCTCGGGCGGGTGGTGGTGCCCCGGCTGCGGGACGAGGGCTTCACGCTCCGGGCGACCAGCCGTCGGCCCCGTACCGGAGACGGGGTGGAGTGGGTGAGCACCGACCTGGCCACCGGCGCCGGGCTGGCGGAGGCGGTCGCCGGGGTGGACGCGGTGCTGCACCTGGCCTCGTCGCCGCAACGGCGTACCCACGAGATCGACGTGCTCGGCACCCGCCGACTGACCATGGCCGCCGGCCACGCCGGGGTCCGCCACCTGGTGTACGTCTCGATCGTCGGCGTCGACCGGGTGCCGATCCCCTACTACCGGCACAAGCTCGCGGCCGAAGAGGTGGTGGCCGCCGGGTCGGTGCCGTGGAGCGTGCTGCGCGCCACCCAGTTCCCCGAGTTCCTGGCGGACCTGCTGAAAGGCGCGAGCCGCCTCGGCCCGGTGATCGGGGACCGGGCCGTACTCGCCCAGCCGGTCGACCCGGCCGACGTGGCGGACCGGCTGGCGGTGCTGCTGCTCGCCGGACCGTCGCACCGGGTCGAGGACTTCGCCGGGCCGCAGGTGCTGCGCTTCGACGAGGCGGCCCGCACCTGGCTCGCGGCCCGCCGGGTACGCCGTCCGCTGCTGCCGGTCCGGATTCCCGGCCGCCTCGGGCGGGAGTTGCGCGGGGGCGGACTCACCACGACGGCCACGCCGACCGGCACCCGGACCTGGGCCGACTACCTCGCGGACACGTACGGGGGAACCGGCGGAAGATGAGAACCGGTCGGGTCCGCACCGGCCTACCGTGACCGCATGCTGGTCTTCGTCGCCACAGTGCTTCTCTACGTCTTCGGTTTCGTCTTCCTCTACGGCGTGATCCGGGTCGGCGTCCGGCACGGCATCGAGGACGCCGAGGCGAACCGTCCCGAGGTGCTGCGCCGTCGGCAGCTCACCACCGCCGAGAACCGGGACTTCGCGCAGGAGAACGCGTTCCTCAGCAATCCCAACTGAGGGGCGGAGCCGGGGCCCGGAGGGGCGATCCGCGAAGCGGGTGCGAGGATCGCGACATGATGGGGACGCTGAAGACGGAGCCGGCCCGGGCACGGCTCGACCTGCTGGCCCCGCCGGTCGCCGCGGCGCTGCAGGAGTGGCCGGCCGAGGCCCCGGTGGACGTGGACGACGTACTCGTCGCCCCGATCGACGCCGACCTGGCCGACACCGCCGCGTTCTGCGAGGCGTACCAGGTGGGGCTGGAGGAATCGGCCAACTGCGTGGTGGTCGCCGGTAAGCGCGGCGGCGAGACCCGGTACGCGGCCTGCGTCGTGCTCGCCACCACCCGCGCCGACGTCAACGGCGTGGTCCGCAAGCTGCTCGACGTGCGCAAGGCGAGCTTCGCGCCGATGGCCGAGGCGGTCGAGTTGAGCGGAATGGAGTACGGCGGCATCACGCCCATCGGGCTGCCGGCGGACTGGCCGGTCCTCGTCGACTCCCGGGTGATCGCCACCCCGCACGTGATCATCGGATCAGGCGTACGGCACAGCAAGATCGCCCTGCCCGGGCCGGCGCTCGGCGCGCTGCCCGGAGCGAGGGTGGTGGAGGACCTGGCCAGGCCGGCCTAGGTCCTCATTCGCATCGATCTTGTTCCACGTGAAACATCAGGCCGCCGCTTCGCGCTGCGCAACCTCGCGCAACGCGGCGAGCAGCGTCTCCGGCTCCTGCGCGCCGGTGACCGCGTACTTTCCGGCCAGCACGAACGTCGGCACGCTGGAGACGCCGAGCTGGTGCGCGGCGCTCAGGTCGGCGGCGACCTCCCGGCGGCCCAGGTTCGACTCCAGGTACTCCCGCGCCTCGGTCTCGTCCAGACCGGCCTCGCCGGCCAGCGTGACCAGCGCGTCGATCGATCCGACGTCGATGCCGTCGTGGAAGTGCGCCCGGTAGAGCCGCTCGACCATCTCGGCGGAACGGTCGCGCTCGGCGGCGAAACGCACCAGCCGGTGCGCGTCGAACGTGTTCGCCGCCACCGCCCGGTCGAACCGCAGGTCCAGGCCCGCGCCCGCGGCGACGCCGGTGACGTGCGCGGCCATGCCCTCGGCCTTGTCCCGTCCGCCGAACTTGTCGCCGAGCGCCTCCAGCAGCGGCTTCGGCTCGGTGACCGGCGTCGGGTCGAGCTGGAACGGCCGGAACCGGACGTTCACCTCGCCGTCGTACGACTCCAGCGCCTGTTCCAGTCGGCGCTTGCCGATCCAGCACCAGGGGCAGACCACGTCGGCGTAGATCTCGATGTCCATGACCAGCGACAACCCGCCGGTCAGGAGATCTGTTCCCGGACCTGGCGCTTGAGCCGGGCCAGGATGGCGGTGCCGCCGCGTACGCGCAGCGGGCTGATCGCCTGCGCCAGGCCCATCCGCTGGTAGAGATCGTCCGGCACGGCCAGCACCTCCTCGGCGCTCGCCCCGGCCAACCCTTCGGCGAGGATGCCGGCGAACGCCCGGGTGGTGGGCGCCTCCGGCGGGCAGTCGAAGACGGTGCTGACCGTCTTGTCCGCGTTCACCTCGGCGCGCAGGAAGAACGCGGTCTGGCACTCGGGGACCTGCTCCAGCTCCTCCCGGTTCACACCCTCGGGCAGGGGCGGGATCACGTCGGCGAACTCCAGCAGCATCTCCAGCACGACGTCGCGCGGTGCGGCGGCGAACTCGTCCACGATCTCGGCCAGCTTCGTCGGCATCTCGGGCATGAGTCGAGGCTATCCGCCGCCGCGCGCCGTCATGCGACGGCGGTGGCGGTGCCCCGCGTCACGCGAGCGGGCCCGCTCTCACGCGTTCGGCGCGGCCTCGCTGATGTCGCTGAGCGCCGACTGGGGGTCGAGCTGCATGGCGAGGTCACCGAGGGAGACGATGCCGACGAGCTTGCGGTCGCTGTCGCAGACCAGCACGCGCCGGATGTTGCGCTCGCGCATCAGCGCCGCCGCCTCGTTCGCTGTGCAGTGCTGCTCGATCATGACCACCTCACGGGTGATGATCGAGCCGATCGTGGTGGTGCCCGGGTCGGCGCGTTCGGCCACCGCCCGCACCACGATGTCGCGGTCGGTCAGCATGCCGGCGAGCGTGGCGCCGTCGGTCACCACCACGTCGCCGATGTCCGACTCCTTCATCACCCGGGCCGCCTCGTCCAGCGGGGTCTCCGCCGGGAGGTAGATCACCTGCCTGGTCATCACGTCACTGACGCGGTACATGAGAGCCTCCGAACACCTCGGTCGATCCGTATGCGGTACCCGGTACCGCGTTCGCTACACCCCGTCGTGGCGCGTCGCGCCCACCTCGTCGCGCAGACGCTCCACGATGTCCTCCACCGGCACCTCGGCCCGTTCACCGGTGGCCCGGTCACGTAGTTCCACGTACCCGTCGGCGAGACGGCGGCCGACCACGACGGCGCGCGGAATGCCGATCAGCTCGGCGTCGGTGAACTTCACCCCGGCGGACACGTGCGTGCGGTCGTCGACCAGCACCCGCAGGCCGGCGGCGGCGAGGCGCCCGCCGAGGTCGAGCGCCGCGTCGAGTTGCGGCCCCTTCCCGGCGGCGACCAGGTGTACGTCGCACGGCGCGACAGCCGCGGGCCAGACCAGCCCCCGGTCGTCGTGGTGCTGCTCGGCCACCGCGGCGACCGCCCGGGACACGCCGATGCCGTAGCAGCCCATCGTGGGCCGGACCGGCTTGCCCTCCGGGCCGAGCACGTCGACCGCGAACGCGTCGGTGTACCGGCGTCCGAGCTGGAAGATGTGCCCGACCTCGATGCCCCGCCGGATGGTCAGCTCACCGGCGTCGCAGGCCGGGCAGGGGTCGCCGGGCCGCACCTGGGCCGCTTCGATCGTGCCGTCCGGTACGAAGTCGCGCCCGCAGACCACGTCGGTGGCGTGCCGGCCCGGCTCGTTCGCGCCGGTCAGCC
Source organism: Micromonospora sp. HB375 (assembly GCF_017872985.1). Classification (NCBI taxonomy): domain Bacteria; kingdom Bacillati; phylum Actinomycetota; class Actinomycetes; order Micromonosporales; family Micromonosporaceae; genus Micromonospora; species Micromonospora sp. HB375. The sequence goes on from NZ_JAGGJO010000001.1 coordinate 6,984,989, forward strand.
AGGCGGTGCCGGGCACCACGCGGGGATCGACCAGGTAGCGGATGCCGTGCTTGGCCAGGATCTGCGGCCCGATGTAGCCGCGGACCAGCTCCGGGTGGGCGTCCCAGTCCTCGAAGACCGCCACCGTGGCGGGGGCCAGCACCGCCTCGACCCGCTTCAGGTCCACCTCGCGGTCGCCGGGCAGGCCGATGACCAGCGGTTCAGCCTGCTCGGCACCGGGCCTGCGGACGGTGAGGACCACGTTCTTCAACGTGTCGGCGGCGGTCCAGCCGGTGCGCCCGCCCAGCTTGCGGGCCTCGGCCAGCTCGACCAGCGCCGCGATGGTGGGCGTCTCCGGGGTGTCGTGCGTCTCGGCGGGCGGGTGCGCGTCCGGGTCACCGGCGGCCGGGGCGCGGGTCACCACCGCCTCGGTGTTCGCCGCGTAGTCGCAGGCGGTGCAGCCGACGAACGTGTCCTCACCGACCGGCGTGGCGGCCAGGAACTCCTCCGACGCCGACCCACCCATCGCGCCGGACATCGCGTGGACAGTGGTGAAGTCCAGCCCGAGCCGGGTGAAGACGCGCTCGTAGGCGGCCCGGTGCCGGTCGTACGCGGCCTGGAGTCCGGCGTCGTCGAGGTCGAACGAGTAGGCGTCCTTCATCAGGAACTCGCGCCCGCGCAGCAGACCGGCGCGGGGACGGGCCTCGTCGCGGAACTTCGTCTGGATCTGGAACAGCGTCACCGGGAAGTCCCGGTACGAGGTGAACAGGTCCTTCACCACCAGCGCGGCCAGCTCCTCGTGGGTCGGCGCGAGCAGATGGTCGGCGCCCTTGCGGTCGGCGAGCGTGAAGATGTCGTCCCCGTATTCGGTCCACCGCCCGCTGGTCCGGTAGGGCTCGGCCGGGAGCAGCGCCGGGAAGTGCACCTCCTGGTCGCCGATCGCGGTCATCTCGTCCCGCACGATCGCGGTGATCCGGTCCAGCACGAGCTTGCCCAGCGGCAGCCAGGTGTAGCCGCCCGGCGCGGCCCGGCGGACGTATCCGGCGCGCAGCAGCAGCCGGTGGCTCGGCACTTCCGCGTCGGCCGGGTCCTCACGCAGGGTCCGGAGCAGCAGGGTCGACATGCGCAGCAGCATTGCCGCAGCTTATGGCGCGAGCGGAGGGCCGGGCGACCCCTTTCGGCGTCCGCGCGGACCGATCGTCGCCGGCTCGGCGAGGTGGCGGCATCCGACTGGTGTCGATGCCGCCACCCCGCCGAGATGGTGCGGATGGGCCGGTAAATGTCGCGGGTGCCGGGTAGGAATGCGGCATGGCTGAGCGACCGCTGATGAAGCTGACGACAACGGTGCTGGACGCGCCGTCCGCAGAGGACCTGGCCGCGTTCTACGAGCGGCTGCTCGGCTGGATCCGGCGCGAGAAGGAAGCCGACTGGGTCCTCCTCGCCCCGCCCGAGGGCGGCCACTGGCTGGCGTTCCAGGACGAGCCGGCCTACGTGCGGCCGGTGTGGCCGGCCGGTCCCGGCGACCAGCAGATGTCTGTCCACCTGGACATCAAGGTCGACGACCTGGAGGCAGCCGTGGCGTACGCGGTGTCCGTGGGCGCGACGCTGCCCGACTTCCAGCCGCAGGACGACGTCCGGGTGCTCCTCGACCCGGCCGGTCACCCGTTCTGCTTCTACCTCTCATGACGGGCGACGCAACCGCATCGGCGCGGGCGACCAGCCAGTACGCGACTACGACCGGCAACCTGACCGCTCGCATCGCGCTGCACGCCTACGGCACCAACCCGCAGAGCTGGTACGCCTGGCTGGGCGAGCGGCTGCCACTGGCCGGGGACGTGCTGGAGGTCGGGGCCGGCACGGGCGAGCTGTGGCACCGGATCGGCCCTCGGCGCCGGCTCACGCTCACCGACTTCTCGCCCGCCATGTGCGCGCGGCTGCGCGAGGTGCCCGGCGCCCGGGTGCAGCGCTGTGACGCCACGCGCCTGCCGTTCCGTGACGGCGCCGTCGACGCGGTGATCGCCAACCACATGCTCTACCACCTGGACGACCCGGACGCCGCGCTGCGCGAGTTCGCCCGGGTGCTGCGTCCCGGCGGGCGGCTCGCCGTCGCGGTGAACGGCCGCGACCACCTCGCCGAGCTGGACGCGCTCGGACCAGCCATGGGGCGCCCCGACCTCGCCGTCGGACTGCACCAGAACGACGTCACGGCCGAGACGGCACCCGCCCGGGTCGCCGCCCACTTCACCGACGTGACAGTTGAGCGCTACCCGGACGAGCTTGTGGTGCCCGCCGCGGAGCCGATCCTGGCGTACATCGTCAGCATGATCGGGCCGCTCACCGTGGCGGAGGAGTCGGCCGCGCGCGCCGCGATCGAGGCCCGCATCGACGCCGAGGGCGCCTTCCGGGTACGCAAGCACACGGTGCTGATCAGCGCGACGCGCGGCTCCCGCTGAGCCGGACGAAGGCCCGCCAGGCGTCGGGTGTGAAGGTGAGCACCGGCCCGGCCGGGTCCTTGCTGTCCCGCACCCCGACCACACCGGCCAGGTTGTCCGCCACCTCGACACACTCGCTCTGCCCGCTGCGGGTTGACTTGCGCCAGAGCGCGCCGATCAGCTCCATGACTCGACCACTTCCTTCATCAGCTCGATCGACTGCCGGCGGGACAGCGCCTCACTGCGGACGCTCTCCCATCTGGACAGCAGGATAGCCACGTCTTCATCTTTGTCGATCACTGTTCCGCCGAGCTGGTTCTCCAGGTAACCGATCCAACCGCCGTCGCCGCCGCGAGCCAGGGTGAATGGTCCGGTCAGTCCGATGTGCAGGCTCGCGTCGGCCGGGATGACATGTACCGCTACATGGGGTTGGCTGCTGGCCTCGATCAGGTGCGCCACCTGCTGACTCATCAGTCCGCGAAAGCTCTCGTCGGCGCGGCGCAGCACGGTTTCCTCGATCACCGCGACGAACTTGGGTGGATCGGCGCCGGCCAGAACGGTCTGCCGGTCGAGCCGGACCGCGAGTCGCCGTTCGGCTTCCTGCTCGGCGAGCATGTCGTCAGTGCGGATCATCGCCCGGGCATAGTTCTCGGTCTGCAACAGGCCAGGGATGAGGCTCGGCTGGTAACAGCGCAACTGCTGCGCCTGGCGTTCGGCTTCGAGCCAGGGGCGGAACCAGCTCGGCTGGCCGTCGCGCTCGGCGAGCTTGAGCAGCGACATCAACAGTCCGCCGGTGCCGAGCACCTCGTCGGCCCGGGCGAGGAAGAACCTGTCGAGCGGCCGGTGGCCCAGCTCGACCGCCGACACCTGGGAGCCGGAGAAGTGCACGAGCCTCCCGAACTCCTCCTGGCTCAGTCCGGCCCGCACCCGCAGCCGCCGCAGTTGCGCGCGGATCAGCTCGGCGGTCGGCTCGTTCTCCACACGCCCTCCTCAGATTGCGGCCGGTCTCCCGGCCTCTCCCCGGACCTGCAGCGAGGACTTCCGAGCGTAGTGGCGCGATCAGCAGACTGTCACGCATGAACCTTCCCGTACCGCGGCTCGGGCCGTACCCCGATCGGCCCCGCCCCTACCCGCCGGACCACCCGGCCCACCTGCCGATCCGGCCGCTCTGGCTGTGCCGCGCCTGCGGCGCGCCGTGGCCCTGTGCGCAGGCGCGCCTACTGCTCAAGGTCGAGTACGCGGACCACCCCGTCGACCTGGCCGTCTACCTGTCCGGGCTCTACCACGAGGCCACCCACGACCTGTTCCGCCTCAACCCGCAGGACGGGCCGACCCCGCGCGAGCTGTTCGAGCGGTTCGTCGGCTGGGGCCCGTACCGGCGCGGCATCACCGATACGATGCCCGCGACATGACTGCGCCCGGGGACTTCGACCTGACGATGGACGAGTTGCGCGAGGTGGCGCGGTACGCGGTCCGGCACGCGGAGGACGTCCTCCCGGTCTACGAGCGGGCGGTTCCCGGCGATCCGCGTCCCCGTGCGGCTGTCGACGCGGCGTGGACGTTCGCGCGCGGTGCCGCCCGGACGAAACTCCAGCGGGTCACGTCCCTCGACGCGCACCGGGCCGCCCGGTCCGCGCCCACCGAGTCCGCGCGCCTGGCCGCCCGGGCCGCCGGTGACGCCGCCGCGGCCGCGTACCTGCACCCGATCGCGAAGGCCACCCAGGTCGGCCACATTCTGCGGGCCGCCGCCAACGCCGCGCGCGTCGCCGAACTGGAGGCCGGCGGTGACGAGATCGTCGGCATGGCAGCGCTGGACCGGTACCGGCAGCTCGCCACCCCCGTGCTGGTCGACGTGCTCCGCCGCTATCCGCCGGTGACCGGCGGCGGCAGCCGGGTCGCCCGGCTGATGAGCGCACTCGACCACGACCTGCGCCAGGGCGCCGCCGGGCCGGAGGCCGCGTCGTGATCCTGCCGAAGGTCCGCGATCCCCGGTTCACCACGATCCGCCGGGGCGGCACGCTCACCGACGAGCACCACCATCTGCTGGCGCTCTGGGCCGCCACCTGCGCGGAGCACGTCCTCGGCCTGTTCGAGGCGGTCCGGCCGGACGACAGCCGCCCGCGTGAGGCGATCGCGTACGCCCGCGCCTGGGTGCGGGGCGAGGTCAGGATGATGGAGGCGCGTGCGGCGGGCGGGCACGCCATGGGCGCGGCCCGGGACCTGCGCGGGGCGGCACGCAACGCCGCGTACGCCGCCGGACAGGCCGCCGTCGTGGCCCACGTGGCCGCGCACGAACTCGGCGCCGCCGCGTACGCGATCAAGGCGGTACGCGCGGCGGCGCCCGCCGGTCTCGGCGAGGCGGCCGGGCGCGACGAGTGCCGGTGGCAGCGCGATCAGCTTCCGGCCGAGATCCGCGAGCTGGTCCTGGACGACCAGCGGCTGCGCAACGACATCTGCTGGTCGGTCTTCGACTGCTGACACCGGCCGGAGCCTGTCGGGAAAGTGCCACCGGAGGTGGCAACCATGGCGTGGCCGGGTGGCGTCTCGGAAGGCGTCACGCCGATGCACCACCTGACCCCAAGGACCGGCTCGTGTGGATCTTCTCCTGACTGAGTTCGACCTGTTCGTCCGAACTCGTACGCCCGCGCTGCTGCGCTCCGCCTACCTGCTGACCGGCGACCAGCATCTGGCCGAGGACCTCGTCCAGTCCGCGCTGGCCCGTACGCACCGTGCCTGGAATCGGTTGCACGAGACCGGCAACGCGGAGGCGTACACCCGGAAGGTCATGTACCACCTGCAGGTCTCCTGGTGGCGACGCCGCCGGGTGGCCGAGTCGATGCCGGGCGACGTGCCCGAGCCGCGCGGAGGCGACTCGGCCCCCGACCACGCCCAGCAGACCACGCTCCGGCTGACCCTCCGGGCCGCGCTGGCCCGGCTCTCTCCCAAACAGCGGGCCGTGCTGGTTCTGCGGTTCTTCGAGGACCGCACCGAGACCGAGGCCGCCGACCTGCTCGGTGTGACAGTCGGCACCGTCAAGAGCCAGACCTCGAAGGCGCTGGCGAAGCTGCGCAGCGTGGCACCGGAGCTCGCCGAGCTGTACGTCACGGAAGGAACCGCCCGATGAACCAGGACCGACTGCGTTTCGACCTGGCCGATCTGGCCGAGGAGGTCACCCCGGTCGACCTGCGGGACCGGGCACTGCGTACCTCGCGGCGGCTCGGCCTCCAGCGGGCCGCCGCCACTTCTGCCGCCGTGCTGGTGGTGCTGGCCGCCGCGACCGGAACGGCACTGGCGATCCGGCCGAACAGCCAGACGCCCGTGCCGGCCGGGCCGTCGGTCACAGCCACCGCCCCGCCGGTCGAGCCCACCCCGACGTCGTCCGCCGAGCCGTCGAGCACGCCGTCGACCAGTCCCAGCGAAACCACAGGCGGGGGGTCGAACGGTGACGCGACCTTCGGGCGGCTCGTCTACGGCCCGTCCGACCTGGCGAACGCCCCGTCCCCGACGAGCACCGTCCGGCTTCAGTCCTGGCGTCCGGGCGACGACCCGGTCCGCCTGCTCGGTCTCCCGTACGGGCCGGCGCAGGTAAACGTCTCGGTGTCACCCGACGGACAGAGGGTCGCCTGGGTCGAGACGACCGGTGCGGTGTGGGTGTCGGCCATCGACGGCTCGGGGCGGCGCAAGCTCCGGGACGGCGTCGACGACGTCTGCTGGTCACCCGTCTGGCTGCCGAACTCGCAACAGCTCGTCGTGCGTCTGAACGCTGGCGGCGACGACCCGGCCACCGGCGTGCTCGACGTCTCCTCCGGAAAGTTCACCAGGGTGACCGGCCTCGACGGCTGTCACGCCGTGTTCGCGGCGGACGGGACGCTGGCGTTCGCCGACGGCTCCGACGGCACGATCGTCCTCACCGACCGGAACGGCAGGGCGCGCCGGACGGTGCCGGGCCTGGGCACCAAGGGCAGCCGGTACGTCTCCTTCGACCTGTCCAGTCTCTCCCCGGACGGCCGGCGGGTCGCGCTCCTGCGGATCGACCGGAACGGCACGTACGGGGACGCGGCACGGGAGCTACTGGTCAACGCCGTGCTCGACACCCGGACCGGCGCGGAGGTGTCGCTGCCGCTGGAGGGACGTCAACTGCGGCAGGTCTTCTTCCAGCCGGACGGGTCGATGGTGGTCCGGGTGCGCAGCGGTGACCGCTACACGGTGGTCCTGGTGGATGCGAACGGCAAGAAGATCACGGAGCGGGCGGAGCCCTCGGCGCTGCGGGACATGCAGATCATCACCGCAGGACCGTGATCGCCGCGTCCGCCGTGACCTGCTTCCACGGCACCAGCACCACTGTGCCGTCGCGCTCCAGCACCTTCGCGTCGCTGCCCTCGGTGCCGGCCGACAGCGGCGCCTCGGCCACCACGCTCACCGTCCCGGTGGCGGGGTCGATCCGGACCAGCCGTGGGGCGAGATCCCGCCGGTCGCCCACCTCCCACGCCAGCAGGCCCTGCCCGTCGAGGCGGACGAGTTCCACCTCGCTGTCGGTGTGCCCGGCCGACACCCAGCGCCGCTTCCCGGTGGCCAGGTCGATCGCCACGACCTGGTTCACCTGGCGCATCTTGTCGCCCACTGGAGAGGGCTCGGTCGGCAGGTAGAGCGTGTCCGCGTCGGCCAGGTACGGGCGGACCGCCGGCCCGCTCACCGTGTTGGAACGGTTGACCGGCAGGTCGCTGAACCGCGTACCGTCGACGGGGTTGCCGAACGCGGCCCGCTCCTTGCCGGTGGCGTCGCGCGCGACGAACGTCTCGGTGTTCAGGCCGGGCCGGCTGACCAGCGGGTCGACGCTGAGAACCCCGTCGCTCTGCTGCGCGGCGGGCAGGTCCTGCTTCCAGCGCGGCTTGCCGGTGGCCGGATCCAGGCCGAGCAGCGCGCCCCGGTCGCCGTCGCAGAGCGTGGTGACCACTGCCTGGTCCCCGGCGGCCTGCGCGTCGGTCAGGCGGCAGTCGCGGCCGGGCAGCAGCCGGTCGGCGTCGGTCTGCCACAGCCGTTTGCCGTCGGCCAGCGAGTAGCCGAAGACGCTTTCGCCGCTGCGGACGACCACCTGCCCGGCGGTCACCGACAGGTCGGGGGCGACGATCTCGGACCGGCCCGTCCGGCGTTCGACGGGGAACGTCACCCGCCACGTCTGCGTGCCGGCGGCCGCGTCGAACCCGACGAGCGTGTCGCACGAGTCGGCCGGACCGAGCGCCACCACACCCCGCCCGTCGGTGAGGGTCTGCGCGGCCGCGCACAGCGAGGCGGCCTGCGGCGCGGGCACGCCCCACGCCTGGCCGCCGTCGCCGAGCCGGTAGGCGATGATCCCGTCCGGCTGCGCCCGGACCACCGCGTCGCCGACCAGCCAGGCGCCGAACATGTCCTGCCCGTCGTACGTCTTCAGGCCGTTGCGCTGCAGCTCCGGGAAGTCGAGCACCCACGCGGCACGCAGCTTCCTCCCACCGTCGTCACCGCCGCCGACCAGCCGGGACACGCCGTAGGCGGTGCCGGCCGCGACCGCGAGCACGGCCACCAGCCCACCGGCCACCAGCAACGCGACGCGCCCGCGCCGCTTCGGCGCCGCCGGCGGCGCACCGACCGGACCCGGCCGGCCCACCGGTGGGTACGCGGGCGGCGGGTACTGCTGGTGCTGATACGTCATCGGTCGTCTCCCGTTTCCGTCAGCCCGCCAGTTCGCGGACGTAGTCGGCCCAGCCGGCCTGGAACTCGTCGAGCGACACGCCGAGCACGTCCCGGGCGGCGCGGTCGGTCGGGGTGCCGGCGTAGACGGCCTCGACGAAGCGGAACAGCTTCGGCTCACCGTGCTTCTCGGCGAGGTGCGTCATCGCGGTGTGCCCGAGCCAGTAGTGGAAGGTCAGCAGGCCGCTCTTCTGCCAGTCGGCGTTGCTGGGCAGCGTGCCGTTCCAGCCGTTCCCGCCGTCGCGGACCAGTTGCAGGGCGGGCGCGGTGCGCTCGCTGGCGGCCAGCGGGCGGCCGTGGAAGGCGATGTACTCGGCGAACCCCTCGACCACCCACTCGTCGAGCTTGCTGAACTCGTCCACGGCGGCCGGGTCGGTGCGGGGCGTCATCAGCGAGTGCGCGATCTCGTGCCGCAACACCATGTGGGCGTCGTTGTCGCCGCCGGAGCGGGTGAAGTAACGATCTCCGGTGTCCACCACGATGCGGGTGCCGCCGATCGTGTTCCTGCCGTCCTTGCGCTCGGCCGCGACCATGCCCACCGAGTAGCCCGCCTCGGTGGCCTTCTCGGTGCCGATCCGGTAGAGCGAGGTCATCTCGTCCTTGCCGGCGGCGAGCGTGACGACGAACTTGTCAGACGCCGGCTCGGGCGGCGCGTTGGCCCGCCACACGGCCAGGTTGCTCGTCACCGCCTTGTCGACGGCCGGGGCGTACCGCCTCGCCACGGCAGCCCGGGCCGCATCGGTGATGATCAGGGCGTACGGGGTCCGCTCGACATGGATGTCCCGCCACTTGTCCCACGGCCCGGGGTAGTAGACGGTTTTCGAGTCGCCGTTGCCGCCGGCCGGCGCGCCGGTGACGGCGGTGACCTGGATCGGCGCGTCCTTGCCGGCGCGGACGACCGTCCAGCGGTACCACTCGGCGACCGGCGCCAGGTCGAAGCCGTCCAACTGGTGCACGAAGGAGACGTCGAGCTGGAACGTGACGCCCTGCCCGAAGGCGTCGCTGACGCGGCCCTGCTTCTCGATCGTCTCGTAGCGGGCCACCGACAGCGGCAGCTTGCCCAGGTTGCGGAACAGCTGGGTCTGCCCGGCGATCAGTTCCTTGCGGGCCGGGTCGAACGCGGCCAGGTAGCCGTCCAGGTCCTTCGCCGCCAGCGCCTTGCTGTGCCGGTCGAGCAGGGCGGTCAGCTCGGCGTCGGTGACGGTGACACCGTTCGCGCCGGCTGCCGCCTTCGGCGCGGAGCCGTCCTCGTCGTCGCCGCGCAGGCCCAGCCCGACGCCGACCGCCGTGCCGGCGCAGACCGCCAGCGCGAGCGCGCCCGCCGCGAGCCCGATCCAGAGCCCACGGCGGGACTTCGGCGCGCCCGGGGGCGCCCACTGCTGCCCGGGGGGCGGCGGTCCGCCGTACCGGGGGTCGGCGTTGCCGGGCGGTGGCCAACCTGCCGCCGGTGGGTGCCCCTGCGTCATGTGGTTCCTCGCTCGTGCCGGATGCGGGACCGGCCGGACGGTTTCGCGCGGCCGGATGACGGCAGCCATCATCCCCGGTCCGGACGACGGATTCTGCCCCGCCTGGACGGGTCGGGGCTTTTGTCCCCGGGGGTGGTTGTCGTGAACAGGACGTCGAGACATCCGCCACGTCCGGCGTCCAGGGCCAGCGGGAGCGGCCCGCGCGGTGACAGACTGTGCGACGCACTTCTGCCGGGACGTCTGAGGGAGGCGCCGTGCGCTGGCGCAGCTACGTGGCGGTGGGCGACAGCTTCACCGAAGGCATGGACGACGCGTATCCGGACGGCAGCTACCGGGGCTGGGCCGATCTGGTCGCCACCCGTCTCGCCGTCGAGGCCGGGCCCGACTTCGGCTACGCCAACCTGGCCATCCGGGGCCGGCTGTTCCCGAACGTGGTGGCCGAGCAGGTGCCGTCCGCGCTGGCCATGAAGCCCGACCTGATCAGCTTCGCGGCCGGCGGCAACGACGTGCTGCGCCGCACCTTCGACCCGGACGCGTTCGTCCCCCGCTTCGACTCGGTCGTGCAGCGGCTGCGCTCCGGCGGCAGCGACGTGGTGCTGTTCCGGTTCGCCGACGTGATGTCCCGGCTGCCCGGCCAGCGGCTGATGGCCCCGCGCGTGACGCTGCTCAACCGGGTGGTCGGCGAGGTGGCCGAGCGGCACGGCGCGATCCTGGTCGACCTGTACTCCGACGACACCTACCTCAACCCGCTGCTCTGGAGCACCGACCGGATTCACCTGTCGGCGGCGGGCCACCGCCGGGTCGCCGCCCAGGTGCTCACCGCGCTCGGCGTCGGCTGCGACGAGGAGTGGCTGCTGGTCCCGCCGCACCCGGCGCCCAGCCCGTGGCTCGCCGCGCGCGCCGCCGACCTGCGCTGGGCCGGCAAGCACCTGGCGCCGTGGATCAGGCGCCGGCTGACCGGGCGGTCCTCCGGCGACTTCGTCACCGCCAAGCGGCCGGTGCTCGGGCCGGTCGAGCGCGACTGAGTGTGCGTACCGTCCACGCCGCCGACCTGCTGCGGCTGACAGCCGACGACCCGCCCCGAGCGGGGCTGGCCGTCGTGGTCGCCGGTGACCGGGTCGAGGCGATCGTGCCGACGGACGAGCTTCCCGGCGCGTACCCCGGGATGCGGGTGCGGCGGTGGGCCGGCACGCTCGGGCCGGCGCTCGTGCACGACGGTCCGCTGCCCCCGGCGCCCACGCCGCGCGAGCGGGTGCACGCGCTGTTCCGGCTCGGCGTCGCCGCGGTGGTCGAGGAGCACGTGGCCGACCCGGCGCTGCGGGCTGCCGCGGCCCGCAACGACGTGGCGGTGCTGCCCGGCGTGCGGCCGCCCGCACTGGTGACCGGCGGGCGGGCCGACCTCGCCGTGTTCGGCCCGGACGGCGCCTGCCTGGCCACAGTGGTCGCCGGCCGCCTGGTGCACCGCCGCGCCTGACCCCGCCGCACGGCTCGACCTTCACCGCCGTTCGTCCGATGTGTCCGGTTGCCCGCTTATCGGGATCGCCCGATGTCCGCCCCACTGGATAGCATCCGCTACCCCCGTCGATCGAGTACGGGGCGAAATCGGGGAAAGGTGGATGAGGGATGACCCTCATGCCTGACAGAAATCCACGTCGAACCGCCCGGCGAGGCGTGCTCGCCGCCGCGCTGTCGATGGTGGTCGCGGCCGGAACGGTGGCCGCCACCGCGGCGCCGGCAGCCGCGTACGACATCCGCTACGAGACGAACACCTCGTGGGCCTGGACCGACTCGCACTCGCCCACCACGGTCGACATCGACCGGTCCGGGGACGTGCCGGTCGGCACGTGGAAGGACGGGAAAGGCCGCCCGCACACGTCGCGCGCCTACTTCACGTTCGACATCTCCCGCTACCGGGGAGCGGACATCCAGTCCGCAGTCCTCGACGTGAAGGAGACGGCAGGCGGCGACTGCACCAGCCGTCCCGTGGTCGAGCTGCGGCGTACCGCCGCCTACACCGCCCGGTCGAGCTGGCGGAACCCTCCGGCCGACCTGGGGCTGGTCGACAGCCGCCAGCTCACCGACCAGACCGTCTGCCCGGCGCCCCGGGTGGAGTTCGACGCGGTCGACGGGCTGCGCCAGGCGCTCGCCGAGGGCCGGTCGACGCTGACCCTCTCGCTGCGGCTGCCCGCCGACGCCGAGCGGGACCCGGCACTGGCACGGAAGTACGCCAGCAAGGTCGGCATCTCGATCGACTACAACTTCCGCCCCGGCGTGCCGACCGACCTGCGGAGCGAGACCGGCACGGCGTGCACCACCACCGAGCCGTACCAGGTGATCCGCTACCCAGTCCCCTCCGGAGTGGTGCACGACCGGGACCGTAACGACAGCGGCGGCACGGACCAGCTCACCGTCTCCTTCGCGGCCTGGCCGGTCGACCAGCCGGAGGCGCGGATCGAGCAGACCGACTACGCGCGCGACGGCGAGCGGGCCGTCGGCCGCTACGACACCATCTATCCGTCGCCGTTCGAGCACGACCGGACGTACGCCTGGCAGATGCGGGCGGCGGACAGCCGGGCCACCGGCGAGTGGAGCCCGGTCTGCTACTTCCGCCTCGACGTCCGGGGGCCGGCCACGCCGCCCGTCGTGACGTCGACCGACTTCCCCGACGACGACGGGTGGTACCCGGCTCTGCCCGGCGAGTTCACCTTCACCGCCAACGGCGCCGCCGACGTGGTGCGGTACGGCTACTCGCTGGACTCCGGCGTCGAGAAGATGATCGACGCGGACCGGACGGGCGGCACGGCCACCGTCACGCTCACCCCGGACAGCGGCCCGAACACCCTGCGGGTGTGGAGCCTCGACGCGGTCGGCAACCGCTCGGCGACCACCGAGTACACGTTCCGCGCCTCGGACGTGTCGCCGGTCGTGGAGGGACGGCTGAGTGAGATCGGGGTGCCTGCCACGTTCCAGCTGCGTCCGCAGATGGACGGCGTGGTGCGCTACCGCTACGCCCTCGACGGCGACCCCGAGCAGACGGTGGACGCGGCGGCGGACGGCTCTGCCGCGATCACCGTCACCGCGACCCGGGGCGGGTCCCGCACCCTGACCGTCACCAGCGTCACGGCCGACGGTGTGGAGGCCACCAGCAGCCGGCAGTTCAGCCTGCCGACCGCGCCGAAGGTCTCGGCCACCGTCTACCTGCCCGTCCCCAGCGGTGGGCAGGGCATTCCGGGCGTCTTCACCTTCACCCCCCGCCTGCCCGACACGGTCAGCTACCGCTACCAGTTCACCGGCGAGGACCAGCAGGTGGTGGCCGCGCAGGCCGACGGCACCGCGTCTGTCACCTGGGCGCCGACCGAGGCGGGCGTGGTCAACCTGGTCGTGCGCAGCGTGAGCGGGGACGGCACCGTATCGGAGCCGGCGACCTTCTCCTTCCGGGTGCGGGACCTGCGCCCCGCCGTCACCGCCGACCCGTACCGGACGGACGTGCCCATGGGCGGTCCGGGCCAGCCGGGCGAGTTCCGGTTCACGTCGCAACTCACCACGACGGTGGCCTTCCTCTACCGGTTCGACGACGGCGTCGAGCAGCGTGTCGAGACCGGCAGCCGGGCGACGGTGAGCTGGACGCCCACCGACGGCGGGACGCACACGCTCACTGTCGTCGGGGTCACCGCGGACGGCACCCGCTCGCCCGAGCAGGTCTGGACGTTCCTGGTGGCCGAGGGCTGAGCACCTGACCGCACCGGCCCCACCACCTTTCCGAGGCGGTGGGGCCGGTGTCACATCCGTGGCCCGCGATCCGGCGTACCTTGGGGATCATGCCTGTGCCGAGCGATCCGCATCCTGATCTCCAGTCGTACGCCGACCCGCAGCGCCTGGTCACCACCGAATGGCTGGCCGAGCACCTGGGCGACGAAGGGCTCGTGGTGGTCGAGTCCGACGAGGACGTGCTCCTCTACGACACCGGCCACATCCCCGGCGCCGTCAAGGTCGACTGGCACACCGAACTCAACGACCAGGTCACCCGCGACTACCTGGACGCCGCGAGCTTCGCCGAGCTGTGCGCGGCCAAGGGCATCGGGCGGGACGACACGGTCGTCTTCTACGGCGACAACTTCAACTGGTGGGCCGCGTACGCCCTCTGGGTCTTCACCCTCTTCGGTCACCCGGACGTACGGCTGCTCGACGGCGGCCGGCAGAAGTGGATCGCCGAGGGGCGGGAGCTGACCCGGGACAAGGTGAGCCGGCCCCGCGCCTCGTACCCGGTGCCGGAGCGCAACGACGCGCCGATCCGCGCGTACCGGGAGCAGGTCATGGCGCACGTGGCGGCCGGTCGGCCGCTGGTGGACGTGCGGTCGCCGGGCGAGTACACCGGCGAGATGCTGCACATGCCGGACTACCCGCAGGAGGGCGCGCTGCGTGGCGGGCACATCCCGGGCGCGGTGAGCAAGCCGTGGAAGTCCGCCGCGAACGACGACGGCACGTTCAAGTCCGCCGACGAACTGCGCGCCATCTACGCCGACCAGCTCGGTCTGAGCCCGTCCGACGACGTGGTGGCGTACTGCCGGATCGGCGAGCGGTCCAGCCACACCTGGTTCGTGCTGCACCACCTGCTCGGCTTCCCGCAGGTGCGCAACTACGACGGTTCGTGGACCGAGTGGGGCAACCTGGTCCGGGCTCCCGTCGTGAAGGGCGACCAGCCCGGCGGCCTGACCCGCTGAGCGTCCCGGCCGGTCCCGCCGTCACCGCGGCGGGACCGGCCGCGTTCCGGACCCGTCAGCGGGCGGCGATCGACAGGCTCCCGGGGACGTCGGCCGCCACCAGGTCGACAGCGCCGGTCTCCGGCCGCCAGCGGGCCAGCCCGGCGTCGTAGCGGAACAGCAGGCCGCCGTCGGCGGTCCAGCCGTACACCTCGCAGCACGCCTTGGCCCGGCCCTCCCGGCCCAGGTCGAGCAGGCGCGTCACCGCGCCGGTGCGGGCGTCCAGCACCGCCACGCCCTCGCCCCCGCTCATCGTGCCGGCGCCACTGGCGGTGGTGGTCCACCCGGCCTGGCCGATCCGGTCGCCGCGCTGCCAGCCCCGCCCGTACACCTCGTCCAGCCGGTAGCCGGGGGGAAGCGCGCCGGTGGTCACCGGCCGCCGGTCCGGCGCGCCGCCGGAGGCGGGGAACCGGCGTACGGCCAGGCCGCCGTCCCCGGACCAGCCGCCCACTGTGAGCAGGTCGCCGGGCCGGTCCGGCTCGGGTACGACGAGCGTCCACGGGTCGACTGTCAGCTTCGGCGCCGCTCCGGTGCGCCGGTCCAGCTCGTACGCGGTGTCGTTGTCCCCGACGATCAGCCGGTCACCGGCCCAGACCAAGTGTTCCAGGTAGCCCGCGAGCGGATAGCGACGCAACTCGGCGTCGGTCAGGTCGACCACCACCACCTCGCCGGTCTGCGCGAACGCGGCGGTCCGGCCGTCCGGCGACAGGCTGCCCGGCTTGAGTGCCGTCGCCTCGTTGCCCTCGGCGTCGCGGGTGGGCGCGAGCGTGACCACGTCGAGTTCCCGGACGATGCCGTCGTCACCCAGCACCCGGACCGTGCCCGCCTCGCCGGTGGCCGGGTCGACCGGCTGGTACAGCGCCAGCGCCCGGCTCACCGGCCGGTCGGAGAGGCGGTAGGCGACCCGGTCGCCGAGCCGGCCCAGCGGGTCGCCCGCCTCGCCGAGCCGGTCCGGGGGCCGCTGCACGACCGGCGCGCTCGGTGCCGAGGTCACCGCCGGGCGGGGTGGCGCCGCGGGGGGCGGGCCGGAGCGGTGCAGGAGCGCTGTCGTACCGCCGCCGACAAGGACCACGGCGACGGCGGCGGCCCCGGCGGCGCGGCGGACACGACGGACCCGCCCGGCCCGTTCCCATCCGGCGGCGGCCGGCCGGGTCGGGCGGATCTCCTCGGTGGCCCGGGTCAGCAGCCGGGTCAGCTCCGTCTCGTTCACGGGTTCACCTCGCTTCCGGCGGCCAGGCCGTCGCCGGACCGGCCGGGGGCGGGCACCACGTCGCGCAGCCGGCGCAGCGCGTCGTGGCACTGGCTCTTGACGGTGCCGACCGTGACGCCGAGCGCCTCGGCGGTGGCGACCTCGGTCAGGTCCTCGAAGTAGCGCAGCACCACGACGGCCCGCTGGCGTGGCGGCAGCCGGTCCAGCGCGGCGCGCACGGTGAGCCGCAACGCGGGGTCGCCGTCCTCGTCCGGCCGCTCCGGCGGGTACGCGCTGAGCCACTCCCGCCGCCGGCGTCGCCACCAAGACACGGCGTCGCGGTAGAGGATGGCGCGCACGTACGCGGCCGGGTCGCCGTCGCGCACCGACGGCCAGCGCAGCGCCAGCTTGAGCAGCGCGTCCTGGAGCAGGTCCTCGGCCTGGTGCCGGTTGCCGCAGATCAGGTACGCGGCGCGCAGCAGCCGGTGCTGGTGCGACTCGACGAAGGCGAGGTAGTCCGCCCGCCCGTCGTCCGAGTCACGCCCCATCCGGCTCCTCCTCCGTCACCGGCCAGACGCGCGGGACGGGCGCAAAGGTTGGGTCAGGTAGCGCTGAATCGTCGGGCCGACCCAGGCGGTCAGTTCCTCCGGGTCGAGGTCCACGACGGGTGGCAGCCGGACGACGTACCGGGTGAGGGCCAGTCCGAGGATCTGGCTGGCCACCAGACCGGCCCGCCGCTCGGCGGTCGCCGGGTCGACGCTCGACCGGGCCACCGCGGTGGCGAGCTGGCCGGCGAAGATGCCGCGCATCCGTTCGGCCGCGCCGGGGTTGGTGGCGGCGGCCCGGAGCAGGGCGACGAGTGTCCCGTCCGCCTCCCAGCGGCGTACGAAGTGCCGGGTCAGTGTCTCGCCGAGCCGGTCCGGCGGCACCTCGGCCAGGTCGGGCAGGCGCAGGTCGAACTCGGCCGCCGCGGCGAAGAGCCCCTCCTTGCTGCCGTAGTAGCGCATCACCATCGACGGGTCGATGTGGGCGTCGGCGGCGATGGCCCGGATGGTGGCCCGGTCGTAGCCGTCGGCGGCGAAGCGTTCCCGGGCGGCGCGCAGGATGGCCGCCCGGGTGGCGTCCGAGCGGCGGGTTCGGGTGGCGGGTTCGGTCACGCCCACGACTGTAGGCCAACACGTGTTGACATTGGTTCTACAGTGAAGTCAACATGTGTTGGCAAACATTTGTTGACCGAGCCGGAGGTGGGAGCGATGCTGCCCGAACGCACCGACGTCCTCGTGGTGGGCGCCGGGCCGACCGGCCTGGCGGTGGCCGTGACGCTGGCCGGGCACGGGGTTGCCGCGACCGTCGTCGACCGGCTCGCCGAGCCGCCCGTCACGTCGCGCGCCGCCGTGGTGCACGCCGGCACCCTCGAAGTGCTGGACCGGATCGCTGTCGCCGCGCCGCTGGCCGCCCGAGGGCTGCGCTCGGCCCGGTTCAGCGTCCGCGACCGGGACCGGGTGCTGCTCACCGTCCCCTTCGACCGGTTGCCGTCGCGCTACCCGTACGCGCTGCTGATCTCGCAGGCGGAGACCGAGGCGGTGCTCGCCGACCGGCTCGCCGCGCTCGGCGGGCGCGTGCTGCGGCCGTACGAGATGACCGGCCTGGACCTCGACGGCGACGGCGCTCTCGCGCGCTTCGACGGCGGCCGCGCGGTCCGGGCGCGCTGGGTCGTCGGCGCGGACGGGATGCACAGCCGGGTCCGCGAACTCGCCGGCATCGGCTTCGGCGGCCCGGCCGACCCCGGGGAGTCGTTCCTGCTCGCCGACGTCCGGGTGGACAGCGCGTTGCCGCGCGACCAGGTGAGCCTCTTCCTGTCCCGGCGGGGCCCGCTGGTCTGGGCGCCGCTGCCCGACGGTACGGTGCGGCTGGTCGCCGCGGTGGCGGACGCGCCGCGCGACCCGCAGGCGCACCACTTCCAGGCGCTGCTCGACGAGCGCGGTCCGGTGCGCCGGCCGGACCGGGTCACCGGGATGGACTGGTCGTCCCGGTTCCGGATCCACCACCGGATCGCGAGCACCTACCGCTGCGGGCCGGTGCTGCTCGCCGGGGACGCGGCGCACGTGCACAGCCCGGCCGGCGGGCAGGGGATGAATCTCGGCCTGCGCGACGCGGTAGCGCTCGGCGACGCGCTCGCCGCCGGTCCGCGGGCCCTCGACGGGTACGCGGCCGACCGCCGCCCCCGCGCCGAGGAGGTGCTCGGTTTCGCCGCCACCCTGACCCGCCTAGCCGCCGCCCCACCCCCACTCCGCCCGTTGCGAAACCTCCTGCTCCAGGCGGTCTCCACCCTCCCCCCGATGCGCGCCCGAATCGCAACCCGCCTCGCCGGCTTCGAACCCCCACCCCGCTGATCTTGCAGTTCGGGCCCTCGACGGGTCCTTTTTGTGCGCCTTCGACCGGGCGGAAAGTGCAAGATCAGCGGGGAGGTGGGTGGGCGGGGGAGGGATGAAACGGGTCGGACACTGTCGGCGCTGACCGGTACGGTGAGCGCCGAAATCCGAACCGGGAGCGCGATTGGACCGCACCTTCCAGGTGGACCTCCGTGGCGTGGTCGACCTGCTCAGTCACCACCTGTACGGCAGCCCGCGCGTCTACGTGCGCGAGCTGCTCCAGAACGCCGTCGACGCGATCACCGCGCGCCGGTCCACCGAGCCGAACGCCCCGGCCCGGGTACGCATCGAGCCGCCCGAGCTGACCGGCGACGGCACCCTGCGCGTGCACGACACCGGCATCGGCCTGACCGAGGCGCAGGTGCACGAGCTGCTCGCCACCATCGGCCGCAGCTCCAAACGCGACGAGCTGGGCTTCTCCCGGCACGAGTTCCTCGGCCAGTTCGGCATCGGGCTGCTCTCCTGCTTCCTGGTCGCCGACGAGATCCGGGTGGTCACCCGGCACGCCGACGAGCCCACGGTGCTCTGGACGGGCTGGTCCGACGGCCGGTACGCGGTGCGGCTCGCCGAGCCGGAGCAGGCCCGCGACGAGCCCGGCACCACAGTGACGCTGGTGCCCCGGCGCGACGCCGACCAGTGGCTCGGCGTACCCACCGTCACCGAGCTGGCCCGCCTCTACGGCAGCCTGCTGCCGGTCGACATCCGGGTCGGCGACATGTCGACCACCTCCGGGCCGCCGCCGTGGCCCACCACACCCGGCGCGCCCGTCGACCGCGCCGGGCTCCAGCGGTACGCGCAAGAGCTGCTCGGGTTCGTCCCGTTCGACGTGGTGCCGCTGTCGGTGCCCGAGGCCGGCCTCACCGGAGTGGCGTTCATCCTGCCCACCGCGGTGAACCCGGCCGCCCGCGCCGGGCACCGGGTCTACCTCAAGCGAATGCTGCTCAGCGAGCACGCCGACGGGCTGCTGCCCGAGTGGGCCTTCTTCGCCCACTGCGTGGTCGACGCGAGCGAGCTGCGCCCGACCGCGAGCCGCGAGGCGCTCTACGAGGACGCGCTGCTCACCTCCGTTCGGGAGGCGCTCGGCGACCAGATCCGGGGCTGGCTGGTGCGGCTGGCCAAGCACGACCCGCGCCGGCTCGGCGAGTTCCTCCAGGTGCACCACCTCGGCGTCAAGGCGCTCGCGATGCACGACGACGAGATGCTGCGGCTGGTCGACCAATGGTGGCCGATGGACACCAACGTGGGCACGATGACGCTCGCCGAGTTCCGGCAGCGCCACGGCGTGCTCCGGTACGCCGCCGGCCTGGACGAGTTCCGCCAGCTCGCCGCCGTGGCCGCCGCGCAGGACCTGGCGGTGGTGAACGGCGGCTACACGTACGACACCGAGCTGATCGAGCGATTGCCCACAGTGGATCGATCGGTGCTCATCGAACGGCTGGAGCCGAGTGACCTCACCACCCGGTTCGAGATCCTCGACCCGGCGACCGAGCTGGCCCTGCGGCCGTTCCTGACCGGCGCGCAGCGGGCGCTGGAACGGCTCGGCTGCGAGGTCGTCATCCGGGCGTACGACCCGGTCTCGCTGCCCGCGCTCTACCTGGTGTCCCGCTCGGCCGCGTTCCACGACCAGCTCGCCGCCAGCCGGGACAAGGCCGACGAGCTGTGGGGCGGCGTGCTCGACGCGCTTGCCGCCTCCGCCCCGCCGGACCGCCCGCAACTCGTGCTCAACCACCGCAACCCGCTGGTCCGCCGGGTGACCACGCTCGCCGACCCGGAGCTGGTCGGGCTGGCCGTCGAGGCGCTCTACGGGCAGGCCCTGCTGCTCGGGCACCACCCGATCCGGGCGGCCGACGCCGCGCTGCTGAACAGTTCCTTCCTCGGCCTGCTCGGCCGGGCCGTATCGGGAGTGACCCGTGACTGACGACGACCTCTGGCGCATGCACCACGAGATCGAGACCATGCCGTACGGCCCGGGGCAGATCGCCGCGCTGGAACAACTGCTGCGCCGCGCCGACGCGGGCGACGACCGGCACCTCGCCTTCGCCGCCCGGGTCACCGGCACCACCGCGTACGTCTACGGCGGCGAACCGGCGAAGTCGTTCGTCACGTTCTCCTGGTGCCTGTCCGAGTACGACAAGGATCCGCAGCCCTACCACCAGGGCTACACGCACCAGCTGCTCTGGGCCTTCAAGTACATGGTCAACGCCATGGTGAAGTTCCCGGAGCTGCCGCTGGACCGGACGTACGCGGTGCTCGACGACATGGAGCGGCGCTACCGCGACGCCGGGCACTCGTTGCAGGCGGTCCACAAGCACCGCTACCTGGTCGCCGCGCACGTGGGCGATGAGGACGCGGCGGAGCAGTGGTACCGCAAGTGGATGACCACGCCCCGCGACACGCTCTCCGACTGCGCCGGCTGCGACCCGACCACGCAGGTCGCGCACCTGGTCCGGCTGGGCCGGCACGAGGAGGCGGTGGCCCTCGCCGAGCCGGTGCTCGCCGGTCGGCTGACCTGCAGCGAGCAGCCGCAGGGAATCCTCACCGCGCTGCTCACGCCCTACCGCGAGACCGGCCGGGGCGACGCCGCGCGGGACGCGCACCGGGAGGCGTACCGGCGGCTGCGTGGGCACCTGGCCAACCTGTGGGACGTCGCCGAGCACATCGAGTTCTGCACCGCGACCGGCAACGATGCCCGCGCGCTGGAGCTGGTCGAGCGGCACCTGGACTGGCTGGACCGGGCACCCACCCCGGCCGCCGCGATGCACTTCGCGGCCGCCGCGTCGGCGGCGCTGCGTCAGGTGCCGGCCGAGCTGACTGTGCACCGTCGCGCCTCCGGTGACCGGCCGGCCGCCGACGTGCCGGTGGGCGCGCTCGCCGACGAGCTGGCCGGTACGGCCACCGGACTGGCCGGGCGCTTCGACGCGCGTAACGGCACCACGCACCAGTCCGCGTTGATCGCCCGGAAGCTGGTGGCCGGGCCGGAGGGCGAGCACCTGCCGCTCTCCGCCAGCGTGCGCCGCCCGGTGGTGCCCGCGCCGCGTACCGCGCCGGACGACCGGGCGACGACCGAGCCGCCGGTCAGCGTGCCCGCCGACGCCGGCGCCGACGAGCTGCTGGCGCTGGCCGAGGAGTGCTGGCGCACCAACTGCCGGGAGGGGCTGGGCACCGTGCTGCGCGCGTACGACGAGCGGTACGGCGACGCCGACCTGCCGCCGGCCACCCGGGCGTGGCGGCTGGAGCTGCGGGCGGGCGAGTTGTCCCAGGAGGACGACGACGGCGTGGCGGTGGCGACCGCTGTCAACCGGGAGGCGCTGGCCGCGTGGCGGGAGGTGCCGGACCCGCTGCGGGCGCAGGTGGTGGCCGGGCGGCTCGGTGTGCTGCTGAGCATGACCGAGGAGAGCGCGGACGAGGGGCTGACGCTGGCCCGGGAGTCGGCCGCGTACCTGGCCGCGCACGGCGAACCGCGGGATCGGGCCGCCGGTTGGGACCGGCTCGCGCTCGCCCACGTGCACCGGGAGCGGTGGGCGGAGGCGCTCGACGCGCTCGACCGCGCCGACGCGGAGGCGGACGCCGATCCGTGGCTGGCCGGGCGGGTCGCGCTGCACCGCACGCACGTGCTGGAGCAGTTGGAGCGGGCCGAGGAGTTCCGGGACGCGGCGGCACGGTCCCGCCGGCTGGCCGGCGAGCTGGGCGACGCCGAGATGCTGACCAGCGCCTGCCTGGCGTACGCCCGCTCCACCGACGATCCGGCCGACGCGGTGGCCGCCTGCGACGAGGCGCTGACTGTCGCCCCGGCCGGCGCCCACCTGCCGCTGCGGGTGACCCGGGGCCGGGCGTTGCTGGCCGCCGACCGGGCCGGCGAGGCGGTGGACGATCTGGCCGAGGCGGTCACGCTCTGCGTCGAGCAGGGGCTGGAGGGCGACGCGCTGCTGCGCTGGGAGCTGGCCGAGGCGTACCGGATGGCCGGCCGGCTTGCCGAGGCCGCCGAGGTGGCCGAGGAGGCGGTGCTCGGGCTGGACCGGGCCGGCGCGCAGGCGGAGGCGGACCGGTGCCGGCACATGCTGTCGGGGATCTACGCGGGGCTCGGTGAGACGGATCTGGCGCTCGCGGTGCTCGACACGTTGGCGGAGAACCTGGACGGGCCGGACAATCTTCCCCGCCGGGCGCAGGTGCTGGAGGAGTCCGGCGGCCTGCTCTACGACGCCGACCGGGACGCGCTGGCCGCGCAGCGGTTCGCGGCGGCGGCCAGCGCGTGGCGGCTGGCCGGATTCCAGGTGGACGAGTTGCGGGCCCGGCGGCGGGAACTCCTCGCCCTGCACTGGGCCGGTGACCTGCCGGCCGCGGTGGCCGCGATCGAGGGGGTGGACGCCGCGGCGGCCGCGGTCTCCGGTCAGCCCGACGAGCCGCCCGTGGTCACGTACGAGCGGGCGATGGCCGCCGACGCGGTCGCCCGGGTGCTGATCGGCGAGGACCGGCTCACCGCCGCGCTGGACCGGCTGGAGGGTGTGCCGGGGCGGCTCCGGTCGATCGAGGCGTTCGGCGAGGCGGCGCAGGTCGAGGTGCTGACCGGCGAGCTGCTGCTGCGCGACGGCCGGCCGGAGCAGGCCGAAGGGCTGCTGCGTCCGGTGCTGGGTGGTCTGCCCACCGGCTCCCGGCCCGCCGCGCAGGCCGCCTGGCTGCTGGCCCGCGCGCTCGACGACCAGGGCCGGCCGGCCGAGGCGGCGACGGTCCGCGCCGAGCACGGCATCGAGGAGGACTGAGGCGACTGCCGGGTAACCGCGGCTGCTCTAGATCGACGCCGAGGTCTAGGCTGATCCGGTGGCGGTGGAACAGCAGGCACGGGGGACGGCGGGCACGGCCCGGCGCCGGTCCCGGCGGGACGAGATCCTGGAGATCGCGGTCGGCCTCTTCGCGGCGCGCGGCTACCACGGCGTGTCGATGGACGACATCGGCGCGGCGGCCGGCGTCACCGGGCCGGCTCTCTACCACCACTTCGCCGGCAAGGAGGCGATGCTCGTCGCCGCGCTGGTGCCGGTCAGCGAGGGGCTGCTCGCGGGCGGGCGGGAGCGGGCCGCCGGGCACCCGGACGACCCGCGTGGCGCGCTGGAGTCGCTGATCGACTTCCACGTCGAGTTCGCGCTGGCCAACCCGGCGGTGATCGCCCTGCACCTGCACGAGCTGGACCGCCTGCCGGACGAGCCGCGCCGGCGCATCCGCCGGCTTCAGCGGATGTACGTCGAGGAGTGGGTGACGGTGCTGACCGCGCTGCACCCCGGCCTGCCGGACGGCGCGGCCCGGGTGCTCGCCCACGCGGCGTTCGGCCTGA
The DNA here is from genome assembly GCF_017872985.1 of Micromonospora sp. HB375. Taxonomy (NCBI): domain Bacteria; kingdom Bacillati; phylum Actinomycetota; class Actinomycetes; order Micromonosporales; family Micromonosporaceae; genus Micromonospora; species Micromonospora sp. HB375. Next base: position 7,008,294 of record NZ_JAGGJO010000001.1, read on the forward strand.
TGAACTCGACGCCGTTCCTCGGTGGCGAGGTCGATCGCCGGCGCCGGGCCGAGCTGCTGCGCGGCGCGACGCTCGCGGCCCTGCTCGCGCCCACCGACCCGACCTACACGCCGCCCGGACCTTAACGCATGTTAAGAAGAGACCCCGGCTTTGCGTCGAGAAGGGGTCACGTCCGTGCAGAAGATGATCGAATCGTTGTTGGTCGCCAACCGGGGGGAGATCGCGCGCCGGATCATCCGTACCGGCAGGCGGCTCGGGATCCGGACGATCGCTGTGCACTCGGAGGCCGACGGCGCTCTGCCGTTCGTGACCGAGGCCGATGAGGCGGTCTGCGTCGGCCCGGCGAACCCGGCGCAGAGCTACCGGAACGTCGAGGCGATCCTCGAGGCCGCCCGCAGCACCGGCGCGCAGGCGATCCACCCCGGCTACGGCTTCCTGTCCGAGAACGCGGACTTCGCCCGTACCGTCGAGGGGTCGGGCCTGATCTGGGTCGGACCCGGCGCGGACGCGATCACCGCGATGGGCGACAAGATCAACGCCCGGAACCTGATGGCGGCGGCCGGGGTGCCGGTCGCGCCCGGCACCACCGAGCCGGCGGCCGACCTGGACGCGGCGGTCGCGGCGGCCGCGGAGATCGGCTACCCGGTGATGGTCAAGGCCGCCGCCGGTGGCGGTGGCATGGGCATGGGCGTGGCCGCCGACGAGGCGGCGCTGCGCACCGAGTACGACAAGGTCCGCGCGTTCGCGGAGCGGATGTTCGGCGACGGCTCGGTGCTGATCGAGCGGTACTTCCCCCGGGTACGCCATGTCGAGGTGCAGATCCTCGGCCTGGCCGACGGCCGGGTGGTGGCGCTCGGCGAGCGGGAGTGCTCGGTGCAGCGGCGCAACCAGAAGCTGGTCGAGGAGTCGCCGTCCCCGGCGGTCTCGCCGGAGCTGCGCGAGCGCTTCCTGGCCGCGGCGGTACGGGCCGGCGAGGCGGTGAACTACCGCAACGCGGGCACCGTGGAATGTCTGCTCGATCCTTCGACGCAGGAGTTCTTCTTCCTGGAGATGAACACGCGGCTGCAGGTCGAGCACCCGGTCACCGAGTACGTCTACGGCGTCGACCTGGTCGAGGAGCAGCTCCGGGTGGCGGCCGGGCTGGCACCGACGTTCGACCCGGACGCGCTCGCCCCGCGCGGCCACGCCATCGAGCTGCGGATCAACGCCGAGGACCCGAAGCGCTTCCTGCCCGGCCCGGGCGCGATCACCACCTGGAACGAGCCGGCCGGCGCCGGCGTACGGGTGGACTCCGGCTACGTCGCCGGCAACACGGTCACGCCGTTCTACGACAGCCTGATGGCCAAGCTGATCGTCAGCGGGGACACCCGCGAGGAGGCGGTCGAGCGGGCCCGGGCGGCGGTCGCCCAGTTCGAGATCGCCGGCCCGAAGTGCAACCTGCCGTTCTTCGCCGAGCTGCTGGAGAACCCGGAGTTCCTCTCCGGCGACTACGACACCGGCATCGTCTCCCGGATGCGCTGACCTTCGACCCGAACGAGGTGAACCTGATGGCGGAACTCCCCGACTCCGTGAGCATCCGTGAGGTCGGTCCCCGGGACGGCCTCCAGAACGAGGAGCCCATCCCCACCGACGCCAAGGTGCGGTTGCTCGACGCGCTGTCCCGTACCGGGGTGCGGCGCATCGAGGCCGTCTCCTTCGTCCACCCCCGCGCGATTCCGCAGATGGCCGACGCCGACGAGGTGTGGCAGCGGGCGGAGAAGGCCGACGGGGTGCGCTACTCCGCGCTGGTGCCGAACACCCGTGGCGCGCAGCGGGCGCTGGCCGCCGGCTTCACCGAGATCGAGGTGGTGGTCTCGGCCAGCGACACGCACAACCGGCGCAACGTCAACCGCTCCACCGACGAGTCGCTGGACGACATCGCCGAGCTGATCGACCTGCTGCACGGCGCGGGCGCGACCGCCGAGGTGATCGTGGCGACCAGCTTCGGCTGCCCCTACGAGGGCGACGTGGACCCCCGCCGGGTCGCCGCGATCGTGGACCGGGTCGCCCGCGACGGCGCCGACCGCGTCGCCTTCGGCGACACCACAGGCATGGGTACGCCCCGGCGCGTCCGTGAGCTGGTCACCGCGGTTCGGGACCGCAACGCCCACCTGCCGGTGCTGCTGCACTTCCACAACACCCGGGGCACCGCGCTGGCGAACATGCTCACCGCGATGGAGCTGGGCGTCACGGAGTTCGACGCCAGCGTGGGCGGTCTCGGCGGCTGCCCGTACGCGCCGGGGGCCAGCGGCAACCTGGCCACCGAGGAGGCGGTGCACATGCTGCACGACATGGGCATCGACACCGGCATCGACCTGGACGCCCTGATCGCTGCCGCCGAGCTGGCCGAGACCCTGGTGGGCAAGGCACTCCCGTCCGGAGTCCTCCGAGCCGGCCCCCGTACCCGCCTGACCCCCCTCCCCTCCTGACCGTTTCGCGCGTTGATCAAGGAGTTTGTGTCCTCATTCGGTCGCGCGGAGGACGCAAACTCCTTGATCACGGGAGTGGATGGGTGGGGGTGCGAGGAGCGGGTCGCCGGAGAGGGTGGCGGTGGGGTAGCCTAACGATCGTTCAGGTCGGTGGCGCCCTGCGCGGGCGGTGGCAACGGGAGTCGGCGTGACGCTCGACGGTGAGGCACTGGAGCAGCTGCGCAAGCGCGCCCGCGCCGGTGGTGCGGACAAGTACCACGCGGCGAACGCCGCGAAGGGCAAGCTGTTCGCCCGGGAGCGGGTGGCGTACCTGGTCGACGAGGGCTCCTTCGTCGAGGACGGGCTCTACGCCAACGCGATGGCCGACGGGCTGCCCGCCGACGGCGTCGTCACCGGCACCGCGACCATCGACGGCCGCCAGGTCTGCCTGATGGCGAACGACTCCACGGTCAAGGCCGGAAGCTGGGGCGCGCGTACCGTCGAGAAGATCATCCGGATCATCGAGCGGGCGTACGCGACCGGCGTGCCGATGGTCTACCTGGTCGACTCGGCCGGGGCCCGGATCACCGACCAGGTCGACCTGTTCCCCGGTCGGCGCGGCGCCGGGAAGATCTTCTGGAACCAGGTCCGCGCCTCCGGCTCGATCCCGCAGGTGTGCGCGCTGTTCGGGCCGAGCGCGGCGGGCGGGGCGTACATCCCGGCGTTCTGCGACGTGGTCGCCATGGTGGACGGCAACGCCAGCATGTACCTCGGCTCCGACCGGATGGTCGAGATGGTCACCGGCGAGAAGACCACGCTGGAGGCGATGGGCGGCGCCAAGGTGCACTGCGCCGAGTCCGGCGTCGGTCACTTCCTCTGCAAGACCGAGAACGACGCGCTCGACGTGGTACGGACCTACCTGTCGTACCTGCCGTCGAACTGGAAGCAGGACCCGCCCGCCGCCGACGCGGTGGACGCGCCGGAGAAGGCCGACCTGGCCGCGCTGGTGCCGGCCAGCGAGCGGCAGGCGTTCGACATGCGCCGGTACGTCAAGGGTCTGCTCGACTCCGGCAGCTTCTTCGAGATCCAGGCGCTGTGGGCCAAGGAGCTGACCATCGGGTTCGGCCGGCTGAACGGCGAGGTCGTCGGCGTGGTCGGCAACAACTCGATGTTCAAGGGCGGCGTGCTCTTCGTCGACTCGGCCGACAAGGCGACCCGGTTCGTGCAGCTCTGCGACGCGTTCAACGTGCCGCTGCTGTTCCTGTCCGACGTGCCCGGCTTCATGGTCGGCAGCGCGGTGGAGAAGCAGGGGATCATCAGGCACGGTGCGAAAATGATCACGGCGATCTCCGAGGCGACCGTACCCAAGATCTGTGTGGTGGTCCGCAAGGCGTACGGCGCGGGTCTCTACGCGATGGCCGGCCCCGGCTTCGAGCCGGACGCCACGATCGCGCTGCCCACCGCGAAGATCGCGGTGATGGGCGCGGAGGCCGCCGTCAACGCGGTCTACGCCAACAAGATCGCCGCCATCTCCGACGAGGCCGAGCGGGCCGCGTTCGTGGCCGCGAAGCGCGAGGAGTACGAGCGCGACATCGACGTGGTCCGCCTCGCCAGCGAGCTGGTGGTGGACGCGATCGTCGAGCCGCACGAGCTGCGCGCCGAGCTGGTACGCCGGTTCGCCGCCGCGCGCGGCAAGGAGCGGCACTTCTCCCGGCGCCGCCACGGAGTCACCCCCGTCTGACCCGGTAAGGAAGGGCCCCCTCTTAACGCCTGGTGCATGTAAAGGGGCCCCTCCTAACGCTTCAGCCGCTCACGGCGTCACGAGCGCCCGGCGGCCCGCCCTTTCCAGGAGGATCGACATGGACTTCCGGCTCGACGAGGAGCAGCAGGCGCTGCGGGAGAGCGTCCGGGAATTCGCCCGCGAGGTGGTCGCGCCCACCATCGCCGAGCACTACGAGCAGCACACCTTCCCGTACGAGATCGTCCGTCAGATGGGCAAGATGGGCCTGTTCGGGCTGCCGTTCGCGGAGGAGCACGGCGGTATGGGCGGCGACTACTTCGCGCTCTGCCTGGCCCTGGAGGAGCTGGCCCGGGTCGACTCCAGCGTGGCGATCACGCTGGAGGCCGCGGTGTCGCTCGGCGCGATGCCGATCTACCGGTTCGGCACCGAGGAGCAGAAGGCGCAGTGGTTGCCGAAGCTGCTCAGCGGTGAGGCGCTGGCCGGGTTCGGGCTCACCGAGCCGGGCACCGGGTCGGACGCGGGCGGCACCCGGACGCGGGCGGTCCTGGACGGCGACGAGTGGGTGATCAACGGCTCGAAGGCGTTCATCACCAACTCCGGCACCGACATCACCGCGCTGGTCACCGTCACCGCAGTCACCGGTACGCGGCCGGACGGCGGCAAGGAGCTGTCCACGATCATCGTGCCGTCGGGTACGCCCGGCTTCACCGTCGCGCCCGGCTACTCGAAGGTCGGCTGGACCGCGTCGGACACGCACGAGCTGACGTTCGACGACTGCCGGGTGCCGGCGGCCAACCTGCTCGGCGAGCGCGGCCGGGGCTTCGCCCAGTTCCTGCGCATCCTGGACGAGGGCCGGATCGCCATCGCGGCGCTCGCCGTCGGCCTGGCCCAGGGCTGCGTGGACGAGTCGATCAAGTACGCCAAGGAGCGCCAGGCGTTCGGTCAGCCGATCGGCAACTACCAGGCCATCCAGTTCAAGATCGCGGACATGGAGATGAAGGCGCACACCGCCCGGCTGGCCTACTACGACGCCGCCGCGCGGATGCTCGCCGGTGAGCCGTTCAAGCGCCAGGCGGCGATCGCCAAGCTGCACGCGAGCACCGTCGCGGTGGACAACGCCCGCGAGGCGACGCAGATCCACGGCGGGTACGGCTTCATGAACGAGTACCCGGTGGCCCGCTTCTGGCGCGATTCCAAGATCCTGGAGATCGGTGAGGGCACCAGCGAGGTGCAGCGCATGATCATCGCCCGTGACCTCGGCATGTGAGAGGCGCACTCGTCCGCATCCTGTCGGATAACGGCAGGGGACGGTCGGGTGGGTGACGATGGGCTGTGGAGCGTCGGAGTCGATCCGTACTCTTCGTGCCCATGACTCCGGATCATGACGGTGCGCGGAGCCCAGGCGGTCGCACCGGTCTGTCCGATCTGTTGCGCGGGCACCGGCTCGCCGCCGGCCTGACCCAGGCCGAGCTGGCGGGCCGGGCCGGCGTGGGCGTGCGGACGGTCCGCGATCTGGAGCGAGGGCGGGCCGTCCGCCCTCAGCGCACCACAGTGGACCTGCTGGCCGACGCGCTCGGCCTGGCCGGTGACGACCGGCGGGAGTTCGTCGCCACCGCCCGGCCCACGCCGGCCCGGCCCGGACCCCGCCTCCCCGACACCGCAGCCGCCGGACCGTCGGCCGCGCCGGTCGCGTTGCCCCAGCCCGTACCCCTGGTGGGCCGCGACCGGGACGTGGCCGAGGTGTCCGGTCTGCTCGACGCCCACCCGGTGGTGAGCCTGGTCGGGCTCGCCGGGGTCGGCAAGACCGCGCTCGCCGTCACTGTCGCGCACGCGGTGGCGGCCCGGCACCCGGGCGGTGTCAGCGGGGTGCTGGTCGGGGAGGGCTCGGACGTCGCCGACGTGCTCGCCGCGTCCGCGTCGGTGTTCGGTGTGAACCGGCTGGCCGACCTCGCCTGCCGGCTCGACGGCCGGCCGGCGTTGCTGGTCGTCGACGCGGTCGACCGGGCGCCCGAGCCGGTGGCCGGGGCGCTTCGCGCCCTGACCGCCGCCGCGCCGGATCTCCGGGTGCTGGTGACCGGCCGCCGCCCGGTCGGGTTGCCCGGCGAGCTGGTCCGCCCGGTCGCGCCGCTCGACGTGCCACCGGCGGACGCCGCGCCCGCCGACCGGGCCGACCTGGATCGCTGGCCCGCTGCGGCGCTGTTCGCCGCCCGCCTCGCCCAGGCCCGCCGCGAACCACCCACGGCGGCCGAGCTGCCGGCGCTCGCCGCGCTGGTACGCCGCCTCGGCGGGCTGCCGCTGGCGATCGAGCTGATGGCGGCTCGGGGACGCATCCTCGACGTCACCGAACTGCTCGACCGCTACGGCGACCGCGTGCTGGACCTGACCGGCGCCCATCCCGGGTGGGAGCCCGCCGCCGACCGATCGGCCGGCACGGTGACGCTGCGCGAGGCGGTGGCCAGCAGCTACCACCTGCTCGCGCCCGCCGACCGGGCCGCGTTGCGGCGGCTCTCCGCGTTCCGTAACCGCTGGTCGGTCGAGCTGGCCGAGGAGCTGCTCGCCGGGAGGCTGCTCGCCGGGGAGCTGCTCGCCGGTGGCGGCGAGCGGTGGGACGCGGCGCCGATGCTGGACCGGCTGCGCGAGCTGGGCCTGCTCAGCGTCCGGGGCACCGGCCCGTTCCGGTTCCGGTTGCTGGACGCGGTCCGTGACTTCGCGGCCGAGCAGGCCGACGTCGAGGGCGAGACCGCCGGGATCCGGCTCCGGCACGCCGCGGTGATCGCCAGGTTCGTCCACCGCACCGCGCCCGGGCTGGTGGGCGCACAGTTGTCCGGCGCGGTACGCCTGCTCGACGAGGCGACGAGCGACATCACCGCCGCCCTCGCGTACGCCGCCGAGCACGCGCCGGAGACGGCGCTGCTGCTGGCCGCGTCGCTGCCCCGGTGGTGGCGGCTGCGCGGGCGGGACGTCTCCGGCCGGCGCTGGCTGCGGCGGCTGCTGGCCGATCCGCGTACCGCCGGCACCCGGTCCACGCTGCGGGCCTGGGCGATGCTCGGCGCGGCCCGGCTGGCCGCCGAGCACGGCGCGGGCGCGGAGGAGTTGCCGGCCGCCCGGGCCGCGCTCGTCATCTTCGCCGAGGCGGGTGACGTGGTCGGGGAGCTGTCGGCCCGGTCCGTTCTCTGCGTGCTGCTGCGCGGGCTCGGTGCGCACGACGAGGCCCGTGAGCAGGCCGAGGCCGCGCTGGCGACGGCCACCCGCCACGGCCGGGTACGCGAAATGGCCGTTGCCCAGTCGCACCTCACCTGGCACGACGTACGCGCGGCGCGGCTGGCCGACGCCCGGCGGCGGCTGGCCACCGTGGACCGCCTGGCGGCGCAGTGCGGCGACCGGCGCCTGCGCCTGCTGGCGCGGGCCGATCAGGCCGAGCTGACCCGTCTGGAGGGCCGGTACGCGGAGGCGGTCGAGCAGGGCCGCCGGGTGGCGACCGCGCTCGCCGAGCTGGGCGATCCCCGCCGACAGCGACGGACGGTCGGCAAGGTCGCGCTGGCGCTCGCCGGCCAGGGCCGGGGCGACGAGGCGCTGGCCGCGGCCGCCGAGCTGTGGCCCTCGGGTGCGGTGCCGGGCCAGCGTCGGCCGCCGGTCATGGAGAGCCTGAATCCACCCGGCGCGGTGGCGGACGCACGCGCCGAGGACGCGCTGCGTGGGCTGATCGAGGGGCACGTGGCGCTGCGCCGGGGGGACCGGGAACTGGCGGTGGAGTGGTTCGCGGCGGCGGCCGACGCGGCGGCGGGCGGCGCGGGCCGGCGCGACCTGGTCGAGGCGCTCGTGGGGCTGGCGGTCAGCAGCGGGGACCCGGCCGTGCTGGACCGCCTGGACGCCGCTCGGCGGGCCACCGGCGTCAGCCTGCTGCCGCAGGAGGAGGAACTGCTCTTCTCCCTGGTGGCCCGGCGTCAGAAGGCACGCTGACCAGCTGCCGCGTGCGCCAGGAGGCGGAGGGCGCGGGGGTGGCGCGAACGAAGTAGCCCCCTGGTGCTGCCCCTCGCTCGACGCTCGCGCCAGCACCCCCCGGTGCCCCCCGCTCCGGGAAGACTACCGATGGGCTGCAAGAGATATGGGGGCTTTTGCGCCCTTTTGCCCGACTGTTTGAGCGGTTCTGCCGGTCATTCTGCCGGTGACCCGCCGGTATCAATCGGCGGACAGTGGAGCTGTGGACCGTCGGCAGTGGACCGTCAGGCGGCGTCCTCGTCCGGCTCGGTGCTGCCGGCCGTGGCGCCCGGGTGGACCGCGTCCCGGACCCGGCGCAGCCCGTCCAGCAGCCCGTCGAGCTGGCTCGGGTCGAGCTGGCCGGTGAACCACTGCTCGATGATCCGCAGGTGGCCGGGAAGGATGGCGTCCAGCCGGCTCAGGCCCGCGGCGGTCACCACCGCGAAGGAGCTGCGGCGGTCGGACGGGCAGGCGCGCCGGCGGATCAGCCCGTCCCGCTCCATCCGGTCCACCACGCGGGTCACGCCGCTGGTGGAGAGCGAGGTCTGCGCCGCCAGGTCGGTCATCCGCAGCTGGTTGTTGGGTGAGCGGGCGAGTCGGGTGAGCACCTCGAACTCGACCGGGGAGAGGCCGTGCTCGTCGAACTGGGCGGCGAACCGGGCGGAGAGCCCGGCGTGCGCCTCGACGAGGAGGCCGACGGCGGTGATCCGGGGATCGTCGAACACGTTCTGGTCCACGCCACCATCCTAGCAACACTTGACACAGGGAATATTGCTGTAGCTATAGTTGCTCAGTCAGTCGTTGGGATACTAAACCGTTTTCCCCGGAGGAGAGCACCATGACCAGCAGCACCGAGGCGACTACCCGCGACTGGGAGGGTCTCACCATCCCCACCCCCGGCACCTATCTTCTGGATGCCGCGCACAAGCGTGTCGGATTCGTCGCCCGGCACATGATGGTCAGCAAGGTACGCGGTGAGTTCGCCGACGCGACCGCCACCATCACCATCGCCGACGACCCGATGCAGTCCACGGTCACCGCCAGCATCCAGGCCGCCAGCATCAACACCGCACAGGCGGACCGCGACGCGCACCTGCGCAGCCCGGAGTTCCTCGACGTCGAGCAGTACCCGACGCTGGAGTTCCGCAGCACCGAGGTGAAGTCCCGCGACGGCAACGAGTTCGTGCTCGTCGGCGAGCTGACCATCAAGGGCGTGACCCGTCAGGTCGAGCTGGAGGTCGAGTTCGAGGGCGCCGGCCGCAGCCCCTTCGGGCAGGACATCTTCGGCTTCTCCGCCTCCACCGAGATCGACCGCGAGGACTTCGGCCTGACCTGGAACGTGGCGCTGGAGACCGGCGGCGTCCTGGTCGGCCGCAAGGTCAAGATCGAGATCGAGGGTGAGGCCATCCGCCAGGGCTGAGCCCGGCCAGGCCCGCGGGGCCCGCACCGTCCGCCGACGGTGCGGGCCCTTCCCGTGTACGCGCAGCGGGTGCGAATCGTCACCCGATGTTCTCCGGCCGACCGCGCTGGTGGGGGTGCCGACGGGGTACAGGTGCAGATCTGCCGCCCGTACAGCGGGCTGCGGACGGGGCGCACTTACGCGCACCACGTGAATGGTTCACAATGCGTTGCGGAACGGTACGGTTCCGTCGCACCGGCGTCGGGAGGACACATGGGCAGAGACGTCGACCAGGGCGCCTTCTCCCGCGAGGATCGGGTCCGCTACCGGCAGAAGGTCCGGCGCTGCCTGGACGTCTTCGCACTGATGCTCGACGACTTCGGCTTCGACGCCGACCGGCCGATGACCGGGCTGGAGATCGAGCTGAACCTGATCGACGCCGCCGCCGAACCCGCCATGCGCAACGACCAGATCCTGGCCGACATCGCCGACCCGCTGTTCCAGACCGAGCTGGGGCAGTTCAACCTCGAACTGAACGCCTCACCCCGGCTGATCGAGGGCAGCGGCTTCGCCGACTACGAGCAGGACCTGCGCAGCAGCCTCAGCCGCGCCGACGAGCGGGCCGCCAAGTCCGACGCGACGATCATGATGGTCGGCATCCTGCCCACGCTCACCGAACGCCACCTGGTCGCCGACAACCTCTCCACGAACGAGCGGTACCGCGTCCTCAACGACCAGATCGTGGGCGCCCGGGGCGAGGACATCGAGCTGGACATCAACGGCGTCGAGCGGCTGCGTACGCACACCGACTCGATCGCGCCGGAGGCCGCCTGCACCAGCCTCCAGTTCCACCTGCAGGTCGCGCCGGACAGCTTCGCCGACTACTGGAACGCGTCCCAGGCGATCGCCGGCGTCCAGGTCGCCGTCGGGGCCAACTCGCCGTTCCTCTACGGCCGGCAGCTCTGGGCGGAGACCCGGATCGCGCTGTTCCAGCAGGCCACCGACACCCGCCCGGACGAGCTGAAGGCCCAGGGAGTACGCCCCCGGGTGTGGTTCGGGGAGCGCTGGATCACCTCGATCTTCGACCTGTTCGAGGAGAACGTCCGCTACTTCCCGCCGCTGCTGCCGATCTGCGAGGACGAGGACCCGGTCGAGGTGCTGCACGCCGGGGGCGTGCCCCAGCTCGGTGAGCTGCGGCTGCACAACGGCACCGTCTACCGCTGGAACCGGCCGGTCTACGACATCATGAACGACCGCCCGCACCTGCGGGTCGAGAACCGGGTGCTGCCCGCCGGCCCGACAGTGGTGGACATGCTCGCCAACGCGGCCTTCTACTTCGGGCTGGCCCGCGGCCTCGCCGAGGCGGACCGTCCCATCTGGAGCCAGCTGACGTTCAGCTCGGCGGAGGAGAACTTCCACGCCGCCGCCCGGCGCGGCATCGAGGCGGTCCTGCACTGGCCGCGCCTCGGCGACGTACCGGTGACCAAGCTCGTCCTCGAGACGCTGCTCCCGGTGGCCGAGCAGGGGCTGGACCGGTTCGGCGTCGCCCCGGCCGAGCGGGACCGCCTGCTGGGCGTGATCGAGGGCCGTTGCCGTACCGGCCGCAACGGCGCGGTCTGGCAGACCGAGACGGTGTGGGCGGCCGAGCGGCACCGCGGCCTGGACCGCGAGGCCGCCCTGCACCACATGGTCAAGCGCTACGCCGAACTCCAGCGCAGCAACGAGCCCGTACACACCTGGCCCGCCGACTAACCCCGCCCCCGCCCCCGCCCCCGCCCTCCCGCCCCCGCCTCGCCGATCTTGGAGTTGTGGCGCCCGGGATGCCCTTGTTGGGCGGTTTGGGAGGCACCACAACTCCAAGATCGATGGGAGTGGGCGGGATTCGGGCGAGCGCTGAGGAGCCTCGGGGTACTACGAGGGCTTGTCTGAACGTGACGAGGGACCGTCCTGGCTGGTCTGCGGGTGGTCCAGGGCTTCGGGCTGGCGCTGCGGCGGGACGGCCCGACCCCGACGGCCGGTAGCCGACCGGGTGGCACGGCCCTTCTCCGTTCCGGTCCGGCCGACGGCTACGCCAGGCTCGGCTGCGGCCGTCGCCTCACGCGTGCCGGCCGAGGTGTCCGGTGCCTTGTCCGTCCCGGCCGCCCAGTCCGCCGACCGGTCCGACGCTGACCGGTCCGACGCTGACCGGTCCGACGCTGACCGGTCCGACGCCGACCGGTCCGACGCTGACCGGTCCGACGCTGACCGGCCGACCGCTGACGGGCTCGACGGATCTGCCGCCGACGGACCCGACGTGCCGACCGCTGACGGGCTTGACGGATCTGCCGCTGACGGGCGGGCCTTCCGCGCCCCGAACAATCCGGTCGAGCGCCGGCGCGCCACACCCGACGGGCGCTCACCGGAGCTGCCCGCCGACGACGTGCCGGACGGGTCCGACGCGGATCCGGCCGGCTCCGACGGCCCGTCCTTCGAGGCCGGGTCGCCGGTCGCCAGGTCGCCGGTCGCCGGGTCGGCCTCGCCGACGACCGGGTCCGGCTCGCCGGTGCGCTGGCGCGGAACGGTGACCCGCTCGGCGGCGCGACGCTCGGCGCGCTGGGCGAGCGCGGCCGTCAGCATCGAGCCGCCGACACCGGCGATCACCGCGTACGGGGCGATCAGGTGGGCCGACAACTGCTCGGCGGCGATCCCGGCGAGCCGCGGTACGGCGAGCAGGTACGCCAGTGCCACGAGCAGCGGTCCGGCCGCTCCGGAGGCGGCCGCGCCGACCCGTACCTCGGCGGCGCGGGCCGCGCGCCGGGCCGCCAGCACGCCGATCACGAGCGCGGAGAGCACCGACAGCAGCGCGCCGGGCCAGTAGAAGTAGTCGCGGATCCAGAACGCGCCTCGGTCCGCGCTGATCTGCCAGATGCCGAGTTGGGCGGTGGTCAGGCCACGGCCGGCGATCACCCCGTCGACCACCGACACGACGGCGAGCAGCCAGAGCCAGCCCGAGGTGGCGATGAGGTTGGTGGCGGCGGCGCGGGTGTGCAGCGCCCAGGTGGCGAGCAGCATCCCGAGAAGCAGTCCGGCTCCCGCGTACGCGGCGGCGACGGTCTGCGGCGCGGACACGTCCGGCACCTGGGCCGCCCGCGCCGGCACCGCCACCAGCAGTACGGTGACGAGCGCGCCGACAGCTGCGGCGAGCACCAGCGCGAACCGGGGCGGCCGGCCCTGCGACTCGTCGTCCCGGCCCCGCAGGCGCTGGGCGCAGACCGCGCCGGCGATGACCGAGGTCGCCGCGATCCAGGTCGCCCACGCGAGGCTCGCCACCCAGGCCGCCTCGATCCGTACCGCGCCGGTCGGCGCCCAGTTGATGATGCCCAACCCGTACCCGAAACCGAGCTGCGCGGCGCCCGCGCCGGCAGCGACGCCGAGCGCGGCGGCGGTCGATCCTCCCCAGCCCCGACTGACCATGCCGGGGAGCGTAACGTCCCGAGGTCGGCGCGGCGAGTCGTGGCGACACGCCGTGACCGTTTGGCAGCGGTGGATACGGTCGTCGATGAGCGGGGGCGGGGGACATGACGGACGAGCGGCGACCGGACGGCGACGGCACCGGCCCGGGACGGGCCCGGCTGTTCCTCGGGGGTGGCCTGGCAGTGGTTCTGCTGGCGGTGATCGGGGGCAGCGCCGGCTGGATCCTGGCCGGCGACCCGGACCGTCCGGCCGCCTCCGGCGAGGCCACGCCGGTTGTCACCGCCTCGACGTCCGCGCCGGCCACCACGCCTCCCGCGACCACGGCCCCGACCGGTACGCGGACGAGCACGCCCGCCGGGCTCACCGTGCCCGAGGTGGTCGGCGTCGACTTCGAGCAGGCCCGCCGGGAGTTGCGTGACCGCCGGCTCGGCTGGCGACTGGTCTTCGGCACCGGCGCCGGACGCTCGGTGGAGCGCGCCTCCCCGGCGCCGGGTACGCCGGTGAAGCGCGGCGTCACCGTCTCCCTGTTCGTGACCGGACCGGCTCCGGCGGTCAGCGTGCCCGACGTGGGTGCGCTGTCCTGCTCCGACGCCGCTGACGATCTGGTGGACGCCGGGCTCTATCCCCGGTACGCCACTGGTCGCCAGGGCCCGGTCACGACACAGGAGCCGGTCGCGGGCAGCCCGGCGCGGTGGAACGACCAGGTGGTGCTGACCTGCGGCGACACCCGGTCCGAGTCGCCGTCCGCCACCCCGTCGCCGACTGGCTGACCGGCGCGGGCGCGCTGATCCCGGCCGACCTGGCGGTGGCCCGTTACGGTGGACGATCGAGGGCCGTGCGCCCCGTCCCGGTGGGGAAAGGACGTGCCATGAGCGACGACCGTCAGGATCCTCCCGCCGGTGACGCGGACGAGACCCGCGCCATGCCCCGGCATCCGGCCGGGGAGGACGCCGACGCCACCCGCGCGATGCCGCGCGACTCGGGCGGAGAGGACGTCGACGCGACCCGCGCCATGCCGCGCAATGCCGCCGGGAGCGACGAGACCCGGGCGATGCCGCCGGACGCGGGCGGTGACGCAACCCGTCCGCTGCCCGGCGGGCCGTCGCGGCGTCCGTTGGACGCCACCGCACCGCAGGAGCCGGTGGGCGCCTGGTCCGGCCGGGCCGGGGTGCCGCCGCCGCGACCGGCCGGCTATCCCGAGCCCGGGGGCGAGTGGTACGGCGACGAGCAGGCCGGACGCCGTTGGTGGATGCCGATCCTGCTGGGCATCCTGGCGCTGCTCCTGCTGGGGTTGATCGGGGCGGGGGTGTGGCTGGCGCTGCGCGCCGCCGACCGGGATTCGGATCCGGGCACGGTGCCGTCGGCGGTGCCGAGCACCTCGGCGCAGACCAGTGCCGCCCCGACGAGCGCCGCGCCGAGCAGTTCCCCGCCGAGCACGCCACCCACGACCGAGGCGGTCGAGGTGCCGATGCCACCGCTTGTGGGGCTGCCGGAGGCCGCCGCCCGGGCGGCGCTCGACCGGCTGGACGTGGACTACCGGGTGCAGCGGCGGGCGTCGGACCGGCCGGCCGGCACGGTGATCTCGACCGATCCGGAGGCCGGCTACCCGGTGGGCGAGGACGACCGGGTCACCATCGTGGTGGCCGTACCCGCGCCGCCGACCGCCGGCCCGAGCTCGCCGGGTTCCGCCCCGGCGACCACCACCACGCCCTGACGTCCACGACCGGCGTCGGAACGTTCACCACTGACGCCGGCGGGCGCCGACCAGCCCGAGGCCGGCGAGTGAGATGGCGAGCCCGAGCAGGCCGGAGTAGAACAGCGACCGGCTGAGGTCGTCGGTGGGGTCGGTGGGCCGCTCGGCGAGCGTGCCCTCGCCGCCTCCGGTGCCCGCGGGCGGCGCGTCGGCCTCCGGATCGTCCTCGTCCTGCGACGGGCCGGTGGGAGACCAGCCGTCGTCCTCGCCGGCCGCCGGCCGGGCGTCCTCGCCGGATGCGGCTCGGCCGTCCTCACCGGCCACGGTGATCTCCGGGGCCGGTACCGGCTCGGCGAGCTGCTGGGTGGCGGAGAAGGCGGGGTGCCGCACCACGAGCGCGAGCGCGGTGGCCACGACGAGGAAGGCGAACAGCCCGAGGGCATAGCCGACACGGGACCGGTGGTGCCGCCGCGCGGCGGGCAGATTGACCATGACCATCCCAGGTTCAGGGTCCGTGGCGCGCGGGTGGAACATGCCGGGGCGGGCGTACCGATTCTATGGCGTCGGCACGCCCTCCCGACCGGGAATCGTGAGGTCAGCCCACCCGGACCGGAGTCCGGACCACCGGGCGGCGGGCCGTCCGGACGGTGTGCTGCCGGGGAACCGGCGCAGCGTGGACCTGCTGCAACCCCTCTTCGAGTACGAAGATCGACCGCCGGTTGACCGCGTCCCCCGCCGCGTTCAACTCGTAGCCGTCGAGCCAGAGCCAACCGTCGTAGGTCGGCCAGTCGAGAATCCGGATCACCCGGAACATGATCGGTCGGAAGAACTGGACACTCGCCGCGCGCGTCACGTGCAGTACGTCACCGGAGCGGGGAAGCACATGGGCTCCTGGGGAGGGTCGGCCGGTCGTCGGGACCGGCGAGGCTGAACGAGGTCGGTGCGGTCCGGTGACGGGGGTCTGCCTCGTGGACCGGCGGTCGTTTGGCGGTGCTGGTCGGGCCGTACCCGCGGTGGCGGACCGCCACCCGACCATCACCCGGCTGCTCCCGGTTACCGCTCCCGCCGCCGCAGCCAAGCTGGCTTGCAGCGACGGGGTCTTCATTCCGGGGCAGGTCGCACGGCGCGGGACGGCTCCCCTCCGGCCGTCCCACGGACCGCGGTGTCACCACGCCCGGAGATCGTTCGAAGACGGTGAGTAACCCGTGCCATACGGACAGAGTGCTACAGCGACGTGCGACATGCAAGTTGCACGTCGTGTTTTGCGGATAGGTGAGGAGGACACGTGAACGGGAAACTTGAAGCGTCAGGTATCGGGGCGTCACACTGGACGCCGGTTTCGCCCGTCGCGGCCGGTCGACGACCGGCACCACCCCTGCCGCGAACGCTCGCCCGCCGCCCGCCGGTCGCGCCCGCGGTGGGTGCGGAATCGGGGCGCGACCGACCGGAGGTAGCCGGGTGACTGTGACGCAGTCGCGAGCCGAGGAGATGCCGTGACCGAACGGCGCAGCCCCACCATCCGGCGGCGCCGGCTGGGGGCGGAACTCCGCCGGCAGCGCGAGGCCGCGGGCATCACCATAGAAGCGGTGGCCGAGCAGTTGGAGTGCTCGGCGTCGAAGGTCTCCCGGATCGAGACCGGCCACACCACCGCCACGCCGCGCGACGTGCGCGACATGCTCCGTATCTACGGAGTCGTCGGCGCGGAGAGCGACGAGCTGGTGCAGATCGCCCGTGAGGCCCGGCAGAAGGGCTGGTGGCATCCGTACAGCACGGTGCTGGTCGGGGCGTACGTCGGCCTGGAAGCCGCGGCCAGCTCCATCCGGGCGTACGAGCAGCAGGTCGTGCCGGGGCTGCTGGAGACCGAGGAGTACGCCGGCGCGATGATCCGGGCGGCCCGGCCGGACTTCACCGCCGAACAAGTAGACCAACGGGTGCGTGTCCGATTGGGCCGTCAGTCGTTGTTGACGCAGGACGATCCGGTCGATCTGTGGGTGGTGCTCGATGAGGCGGTGCTGAGCAGGCCGGTTGGCGGCGACGCGGTGATGCGTGGTCAGCTCAAGCGGCTGGTGGAGGTGGCTGAACTGCCGAACGTGACAGTGCAGGTCCTGCCCTTCGAGGTGGGCGCGCACGCGGGCATGGACGGCACCTTCACGATCCTCAGCTTCCCCGAGCCGAGTGATCCCGATGTCGTGTACGCGGAGAACGCCACGGGTGGGCTCTTCCTGGAGAAGAGCGACGAACTGCAGAAGTACAGCTTCATCTTCGATCACATTCGAGCAGCGGCCATACGCCCGGAGGAATCCATCGCACATATCGCGAAACTGGCAGAGGAGCCACTGTGGAAATGGCGACCAAGGAGTTCCCCGTGGACCTGACGCAGGCGACGTGGTTCAAGAGCTCGAAGAGCGGGCCGAACTGCGACAACTGCGTGGAGGTCGCGTACGTGACCGGGGCGGTCGGGGTCCGGGACTCGAAGGACAAGACAGGCCCGGCCCTGATCTTCGCTCCGGACGACTGGCAGACCTTCGTCGCCCGCGCCCGGGGCGGCGCGTTCGGCCGGAGCTGACCGGCACCGCAGCGTGGTCCCGTCCGGCAGCGTTGCCGGGCGGGACCATTCGCGTCCGGACGCCGCACCCGTCGCCAGTTTCGATCCGCCTCGTTGAACCGCACGGATCGGCAACCGAACGAGGCAGGCGAGACGGATGACGACGATCGGTTCAGAGAACCTCACCAGCGGCCCGGGCAAGCCCGAGCGGTTCGGTGGCAAGTACCGCGGCGCCCGCCGGGACACCGTCCTCACCGAGGTGGTCTCCGGCGACGGCGAGGAGGCCCGCGAGGGTGGCGTGCCCGAGCAGGCCGCGACGCCGCTGTCCCTGCCGTCGCTGGACCCCAACCCGCTCACCGAGCCGTCGTTCCCGCCGAGCGGCTGGCCGATCGAGCAGCAGGAGTCCCTGGTGGACCATCCGCTGCTGCGCGGTCTGCTGATGGAACTGCCGCCGAAGGGCAGCGTCCCTCCGCCCGGCTGGCTGGACCGATGGTTCGAGGCGACCCGCGCGATCCTGGAGCTGCTATACGTGCAGGGCGCGAGCCGGTCGCGCTGACACCGGCTCGGCCGCCGGCATGGCCCGCTCGGCGAGCCGGTTGTGCCGCAGCGCGTGGCGTACCCCGATCGCGCACACACCGAGCACCGCGACGGTGATCACCGGGCCGGCCACTCCGGGCGCGGCGAGCAGGTCGACGCCGAGCGCCGGCAGCACGGCCACCAGCACCGCGAGCGCCGTCGCCTGCAACGGCAGCGCGATCAGCGGATGCGCCGCGGCCGCGCGCAGCCCGTGCGGGGCGGGCGTTCCCGGCGCCGCCGCGAACGCGCCCGCGCCGGAGCGCAGCCGCCGGACCCGCCGTACCGTGCAGACCGCCACCACGGCCGCCGGCGCCGCCGCGAGGCCGAGCGCGGCGGCGGCCCGGTCCACAGCGGTGTCGCCGGCGCTCTGCAGGCCCGCGGCGAGGACCGCCGCGGTGAGCGCGAGGCCGGTCAGCACCAGGGCGGACAACCATCCGGTACGCCGGCGCAGCGCGCGGGCGCGGTCGAGCCCGGGCAGGCCCTCCGCGACCAGTCCGGCGGCGAGCCAGACGGCGGCGACGGGAAGCAGTACGGCGAGGCGGTCATCCATGCCCCTCAGCCTTGCCCGTTTCGACGTTCGCCGAATCCGGGACGGCACCCCGGTTCGTCCCGTATCCGGGCCCGTAGGGGTCGTCGGGGCGGGTCAGACGTCGAAAGTGGCCGGTCGGGTGGTGGCCGGCGCCGGCGGGGTGGCCTTCCACAGCCCGGTCTTCTGGGCGGCGAGCCGGGCCAGGTAGGCCGGGTTGAGGATGACGTACCGGCGCCACAGGCGCTTGGGCTCCAGGCCGAGGCGCCAGAACCACTCCAGCCCGGCGCGCTGCATCCACGGTGGCGGGTTGCGCAGCAGACCGGCGTGGTAGTCGAACGCCGCGCCGACAGCCATCAGCGGCATGTCCAGCAGCGGGCGCATGGCGTACGCGAAGACCTCCTGGCGCGGGCAGCCCAGCCCGACCAGGACGAGGCGGGCGCCGCTGGCCCGGATCCGGTCGGCGATCTCGGCGTCCTCGCCCGGGGTGGCGGCGCGGAACTTGGACGGCTCGACCCCGGCGATCTTCAGCGCGGGGAACTTGCGCTCCAGCGCCGGGACCAGCCGGGACAGCGTCTCCTCGGTGGAGCCGTAGAGGTAGACCGGCAGCCCCTCCTCGGCGAACCGGGCGAGCACCCGCAGGGTCAGCTCCGGGCCGTAGACGCGGTCGGTGAGCCCGGCGCCGTGCAGCAGGTTGAGCGCCCAGCGCACCGGCTGACCGTCCGGGGTGACCACGTCGAACGAGTTGAGCCGGGCGTTGTGCGCCGGGTCGAGTACGCCGGTCATCACGCCGTGCACGGCGAGCGCGGTGAGCGCCAGTGGGCGGCGTTCGTGCGCGGCCGAGACCACGGCCTCGGTGGCCCGGGCGTAGTCGGTCGCGTCGACCCCGACGCCGAGGACGTTGCGCTTGGTCCCGGCGCTCATGCCTTCGGCACCCACTTGTCGACGTTGGCCTCGTAGATCTCGCGGAGGATCATCGGCACGTCGTACGTGATCTTCCAGGACGGGTAGTGCTCCTCGAAGCGGGCCATGCTGCTGACGTACCACTGGTGGTCGCCGGTGCGGGCCTGCTCGACGTAGTTGATCCGGGCCTCGCGGCCGGTGATCTCCTGGGCGATCCGGAACGCCTCGATGTGCGAGGTGTTCGAGTGCCGGCCGCCGCCGAGGTTGTAGACCTGGGCCGAGCGCGGCTCGCGGAAGAACGCCTCGAACGCGGTGAGCACGTCGTGCGAGTGGATCGCGTCCCGGACCATCTTCCCCTTGTAGCCGAAGAGGTTGTACGTCCGGCCCTCCATCACGCAGCGCATCAGGTACGCCAGGAAGCCGTGCAGCTCGGCGGCGGAGTGCGCCGGGCCGGTCAGTGTGCCGCCCCGGAAGCAGGCGGTCTTCATGTCGAAGTAACGGCCGTACTCCTGGACCATCACGTCCGAGGCGACCTTCGAGGCGCCGAAGATCGAGTGCAGCGACTCGTCGATCGACATGTCCTCGGTGATGCCGTCGTACCAGCGGTGGTCCTCGGGCAGCTCGTAGCGGGTCTCCAGCTCGATCAGCGGCAGCGAGTTGGGCCGGTCGCCGTACACCTTGTTGGTGGAGCAGTGGATGAACGGCGCGTCGATCGCGTGCCGCCGGGTGTACTCCAGCACGTTGAGCGTGCCGCCGGCGTTCACGTCGAAGTCGGTGAACGGCTCCTTGGCGGCCCAGTCGTGGCTCGGCTGGGCGGCGCTGTGGATCACCACGGCGATGTCCTTGCCGTACCGCTTGAAGACCTGCTCCAGGCCGTCCCGGTCGCGGATGTCCACGGCGTGGTGGGTGTACGCGGAGCCGAGGTCGGCGGCGAGCCGGTCCAGGCTCCAGGCGGTCGAGCCGTCCTCGCCGAAGAAGTACCGCCGCATGTCGTTGTCGATGCCGACCACGTCGAGACCCAGTCCGGCGAAGTGCCGGGCCGCCTCGGAGCCGATCAGACCGCCGGAACCGGTCACCAACGCGACAGTCACACGCCACTCCTGGTCCGTGGGAGGCAGGGAAACCATCGGAGCATAGCGTGACGTCCGAAACGCCCCGATACGAAGCAAGGGCCCCGCTGTCTGCGGAGCCCTTGTTCTGGTGGGGATGGGGGGAGTTGAACCCCCACGTCCTTTCGGACACACGGACCTGAACCGTGCGCGTCTGCCATTCCGCCACATCCCCGTGGCACGACCCGGAACACCATATCGCATCCCGCGCCCGCCATCTGCGACGGGTGCCGGGACATATTACGCTGTCCACTGGCCACGCCACGAACGATCACCGCTCGTGGCGGGCGAAACTTTAGCACGTCCGCGGGCCTGGTCACGAACGGGCCGACGGCAGCCGGCCGAGCGGCGTGTGAGCTGCGGAGGCGGTGTCCGGATACCATCATTGCCTCGGGACCCGAGGAGGAGCCGGTGAGCGTGCTGCAACGCTTCGAGAAGCGTCTGGAAGGCCTGGTCGAGGGGGCCTTCGCCAAGGTCTTCAAAGGGGTGGTCCACCCCGTGGAGATCCTCAACGCCATGCAGCGGGAGGCCGAGGCGCACAAGGCGATCCTGGCCGGTGGGCGCACCCTTGTGCCCAACCGCTACGTGATCGATCTCTCGCCCTACGACCACAGTCGGCTGGCGCCGTACGCTGCCGCGCTGGCCCAGGAGCTGGCGCAGTCGCAGGCCGAGTTCATCGGCGAGCAGGCGTGGACGGTCTACGGCGACGTGATCGTCGAGGTCGAGCGCGGTGAGGGCCTGGACACCGGCATGTTCCGGGTCACCGCCGAGGTCTACACCGGCGGGGACGTCGCCCCGGTCTCCGCGCCCGGCGGCTACGACGCCGGCCCGGCGTACCCGGCGTACGACCAGGGCGGCGGCTACGGCCCTCCGCCCGGTCACGGCGGTGGCCGCAACGTCCGCCTGGTCTCCGGCGACGGCCGCACCTACCCCCTCCAGATGGGCTCGACCGTGATCGGCCGCGGCGACCAGGCCAACCTGCGCCTGCCCGACGTCGGCATCTCGCGACGCCACGCCCGGCTGGACTTCGACGGCGGGCAGGTCGTGCTGACCGACCTGGGCTCCACGAACGGCACGATGGTCAACGGCCAGCGCGTCTCGGCGGTCGCCCTCAACCCCGGCGACATGATCCAGCTCGGCACCACGACGCTGACCTTCCGCGTGGACGGCTGATCCCCGTTGCCGGAGCTCGTCATCACCGTCGCCCGGTTCGGGTTCCTCATCCTGCTGTGGATCTTCGTGTTCACGGTCGTCGGTGTGATCCGCCGGGACCTGTTCGCGGGCGCCCGGTCGGGCCGCCTGGTGGCCGCGCCGCGGGGGATCGGCGCGTCGACCGGGCAGGCGGGGAAGCCGGCGAAGGCCAAGCGCGGCCGGGCCGCCCACCAGCTCGTGGTCACCGCCGGCCAGCTGGCCGGCACCCGGATCACGCTCGGCGAGGCCCAGATCACCATCGGCCGGGCGGAGGACTCGACGCTGGTGATCACCGACGACTACGCCTCGGCGCGACACGCCCGGCTGGTGCCCCGTGAGGGGCAGTGGTACGTCGAGGACCTCGGATCGACTAACGGCACCTATCTCGATCGCGCTAAGGTCACCGGACCAACCCCCGTCCCCCTCGGCGTGCCGATCCGGATCGGCCGCACTTCCCTCGAATTACGGCCATGACTCTGACCCTGCGCTACGCGGCCCACAGCGACCGCGGTCTGATCCGAGACGGCAATCAGGATTCCGTCTACGCCGGACCGCGGCTGCTCGCCGTGGCCGACGGCATGGGCGGCATGGCCGCCGGTGACGTCGCCAGCAACATCGTCATCGGTGCCATGGCGCCGCTCGACGAGGACGTCCCCGGTGACGCCCTGGTCGACGCGCTCCGCTCCGCCGTGGGCACCGCCAACCAGCAGCTCCGCGACACCGTGGACGCCAACCCGCAGCTGGAGGGGATGGGCACCACGCTCACCGCGACCCTCTTCTCCGGCAGCAAGCTCGGGATGGTCCACATCGGTGACTCGCGGGCCTATCTCCTGCGCAACGGTGAGTTCGCGCAGATCACCAAGGACGACACGTACGTCCAGATGCTCGTCGACGAGGGCCGGATCAGCGCGGAGGAGGCGAGCAGCCACCCCCAGCGCTCGCTGCTCACCCGGGCGCTCGACGGCCGCGACATCGACCCGGAGTACAGCGTCCGGCAGGTGCTGCCCGGCGACCGCTACCTGATCTGCTCCGACGGGCTCTCCGGCGTGGTCAGCGCGGACACCATCGCCGACACCATGCGGGAGTACCCCGACCCGCAGCGGTGCGTGGAACGCCTGGTGCAGCTCGCGCTGCGCGGCGGCGGCCCGGACAACATCACCGTGATCATCGCCGACGCCACCGACCAGGACATCGTCGAGGCGTCCCCGATCGTGGGCGGCGCCGCCGCCCGGGACCGCGGCATGGCGACCTCGGCCGACGACTCCACCCCGGCCGCCCGCGCCTCGGCGCTGTCCGCGCCCCGGCCACCCGTCCCCGAGGAGCCGGCGGACAACCGCGACGACGAGCCCGACGGCCGGCGCCGCCGACCGCTGCGCACCGTCGCGATGGTGCTGGCGCTCGCGGTCATCGTCGGCGGCGGCGTGTTCGGCGGCTGGACGTACACCCAGCGGCAGTACTACGTCGGCGCCACCGACGACGGCCAGCTCGCGGTCTTCCGCGGCGTGCCCGGCCAGGTCGCCGGGCTGGACCTGTCGAACGTGCACGAGCGCAGCGACGCCCGGCTCGACGACCTGACGCTGGCCGCCCAGGAGCGGGTGAAGCAGGGTATCCAGGCCCGCAACGAGCCGGACGCCGAGCGCCGGCTGGCGGAGCTGACCAGCGACGACCCGGGCAACCCGAACCTCAAGCCGCTCTGCCCGCCCGACCCGACGCCCGGTGTGACCAGTCCGACGCCGGTGGCCACCACCGACCCGCTGCCCCCGCCGAGCGGCAGCCCGCTCCCGTCCACGCCGCCCGTGGGCGCGTCGACGCCCACCCCCGACGCGCCGACGCCGACGTTCACCACCACGCCCGACGCCGTTCCCTCCGACACCGTTCCGCCGGCCGATCCGGCGGGTTGCCGGTCGCCGCAGTGAGTGCCGGCTCGATCCCGAGGACGTATCCGTGACCGCAGCCGCCGTACCGGCCGCCTCGCCCGCTTCGACGGGCGAGCAGTCCGGCGTACGCCTGGCCCGGTCCCGGCGTAACGCCGAGCTGTCCCTGCTCCTGCTCGCCATGGTGCTCGTGGCGGCGTACGCGGCGATGGTCGAGGCGAAGGCGCTGGACACGATCACGTCCGACTTCTGGATCCCGGCCGCCGCGCTGGGGCTGGTCTTCCTCGGCCTGCACCTGGTGATCCGCTGGCTGGCGCCGTACGCCGATCCGGCGCTGCTGCCGGCGGTGGCCCTGCTCAACGGCATCGGCGTGGGCTTCCTGCGCCGGTACGACCTGGCCAAGGCCGCGCCCGCGGAGCGGGAGGACCTGGCCATCTTCGCCGGCACCGGTGGCCGGCAGCTCGCCTGGACGCTGGCCGCCGTGGTGCTTGCCGCCGGGCTGCTGGCGATCCTGCGCGACCACCGGTCGCTGTCCCGGTACGCGTACACGCTGGGCCTGGCCGGCATCGTGCTGGTGATGATCCCGGCGGTGCTGCCCAGCCGCTTCTCCGAGATCAACGGCGCCAAGCTGTGGATCAAGTTCGGCGGGTTCTCCATCCAGCCGGGCGAGTTCGCCAAGCTGGCCCTGCTCACGTTCTTCGCCTACTACCTGGTGCGCAAGCGTGAGGTGCTCTCGCTCGCCAGCCGGCGGGTGCTCGGCATCGACTTCCCGCGCGGGCGCGACCTCGGCCCGGTGCTGGTGGTGTGGCTGGTCAGCCTCCTGGTCCTGATCTTCGAGAAGGACCTGGGCACCTCGCTGCTCTACTTCGGCATGTTCGTGGTGACGCTCTACATCGCCACCGAGCGGGTCAGCTGGCTGCTCATCGGTCTGATCCTGTTCTTCGGCGGCGCCTATCTGGCGTACGTGCTGGGCAGCACCGTGGGCGGCCCGTTCGCGAACTTCTACGACCGGGCGCAGATCTGGCTCGACCCGTTCGCCGAGCCGTACGACCGGGGTTACCAGTTGGTGCAGGGCCTGCTCACGCTCGGCACCGGCGGTCTGTTCGGGGCCGGTCCGGGTGGCGGCCAGCCGACGCTGCTGCCCGAGGTGCAGACCGACTTCATCTTCGCCGGCATCGGTGAGGAGATCGGCCTGTTCGGTCTCTCCGCGCTGCTGGTGATCTACCTGCTGATCGTGGAGCGGGGCCTGCGCGCCGCGCTGGCGGTGCGGGACTCGTTCGGCAAGCTGCTCGCCGGTGGCCTGGCGTTCACGCTGGGCCTGCAGGTCTTCGTCATCGTCGGCGGCATCAGCAAGCTCATCCCGCTGACCGGCCAGACCACCCCGTTCCTGTCCGCCGGTGGCTCCTCGCTGATGGCGAACTGGCTGCTGATCGCGGTGCTGCTGCGCGTCTCCGACGGTGCCCGCCGACCGGTGACCGGTGGTGGCGGCCCGGCGGCCCGGCCGTCCGGTGGTCCACCCGAGCAGTTGCACGGCGCCCCGACGGAGGTGATCCGACCGTGAACGCCCCCCTGCGCCGCGTCGGCGTGGTCGTGATGGTCCTGTTCGGGCTCCTCTTCGCGAACCTGAACTGGATCCAGGCCTACAAGGCCGACGAATACCGCAACAGCGACTACAACGGCCGGGTCCAGGTCGCCGAGTACGACCGCAAGCGCGGCAACATCGAGGTCGGCGGCACCGCGTACGCGCTCAGCAAGGAGACCGGCGGTGAGCTGAAGTACCAGCGCACCTACCCGGGCGGCGAGATGTACGCGCACGTGCTCGGCTGGAAGCCGGTAAACGGCAGCGCGAGCGGTATCGAGCGGGTGGAGAACGACTTCCTCGCCGGCACCAGCGACGCGCTCATCGCCAACCGGATCAAGGACATGTTCACCGGTGACGAGACCGGTGGCGGCAACGTGGTGCTGACGCTGTCGAAGCGGGCCCAGGAGACGGCGTACAAGCAGCTGAACGACAACCAGGTGGGCGCGAAGAAGGGCGCGGCGATCGCTATCGACCCGCGTACCGGCGCGGTGCAGGCGCTGGTCTCCATGCCGAGCTTCGACCCGAACCCGCTGGCCAGCCACAACAGCACCGAGGCGGACCGGGCGTACAACGCGCTGGAGAAGGACAAGGACCGGCCGCTGGCGAACCGGGCGCTGTCCGAGACGCTGCCGCCGGGCTCCACCTTCAAGATCATCATGGCGGCGGCCGCGCTGGAGAACGGCGTCGGCCAGCAGACCCGCATCCCGGCCGGCTCCAGCTACACCGCGCCCGGCGCCGGGCAGCCGATCCGCAACGCCGCGCCGTCGATCTGCCCCGAGTCGCAGGTGACGCTGCGCGAGGCGGTCACCGAGTCCTGCAACACCGGCTTCGCCCAGCTCGGCGTACGGCTCGGCGCGGACAAGGTGAAGGAGAAGGCCAAGCAGTTCGGCTTCGAGCAGGACGACCTCACCGTCGGCCAGCTCGGCGAGGGTGGCCTGCCGGTGGCGGCCAGCCGCACCGGCGACATGCAGAACCCGGACGGCAGCACCGACCCGGCGGCGCTCGCCCAGTCGTCGATCGGCCAGAACAACGTGCGGATGACGCCGCTGCAGGGCGCGCTGATCGCTGCCGCGGTGGCGAACAAGGACGGCAAGCAGATGCGTCCGTACCTGGTCAAGCAGTTGCTCGGGCCGGACCGCACCACCGTCTACGACCCCGCCCAGCCGCGCGAGCTGCGCCGCCCGATCAGCGGTCAGGTCGCGGCCGACCTGCGCGACATGATGCAGAACGTGGTGAAGGAGGGCACCGGCCGCCGGGCCGCCATCGACGGCTACCTGGTGGGCGGCAAGACCGGTACCGCGCAGTCCGGCCCGAACACCCCGGACCACGGCTGGTTCATCGGCTTCGCGCTGGACAAGGACGGCACGCCGCTGTCCGCCGTCTGCGTCGAGCTGGAGCAGGCGGGCAACGGCGGCAGCGCCGAGGCGGCCCGCATCGCCGGCCGGATCATGGCGGCGGCCATCGCGGACTCCGGGAGGCGCTGACGTGCTGAGCCCGGGGGTGAAGCTCGGCAACCGCTACCGCCTCGACGAGCGGATCGCCAGCGGTGGCATGGGCGACGTGTGGCGCGGCACCGACCAGGTGCTGGGCCGTACCGTCGCGGTCAAGAGCCTGCTCCCCGCGCTGCTGGACGAGCCGGGCTTCGCCGAGCGGTTCCGGGGCGAGGCGCGGACCATGGCGACCATCAACCACCCGGGCGTGGTCGACGTCTACGACTTCGGCAGCGACCAGCACATCGCGTTCCTGGTGATGGAGTACGTCGAGGGCGACGCGCTGTCGGCCACGCTCAGCCGGGTCGGCCGGCTGACCCCGGCGCGGACCATGGCGCTGCTGGCCCAGGCCGCCGACGCGCTGCACGCGGCGCACGAGAAGGGCATCGTGCACCGTGACGTGAAGCCCGGCAACCTGCTGGTCCGGCCGAACGGCACGCTCGTGCTCACCGACTTCGGCATCGCCCGCTCCGAGCTGGTCGGCCAGCTCACCGCCGCCGGCTCGGTGCTCGGCACCGCCTCGTACATCTCGCCGGAGCAGGCGACCGGCGCGGTGGCCACGCCCGCCTCGGACGTCTACGCGCTCGGCGTGGTCGCGTACCAGTGCCTCGCCGGCCGGCGCCCCTTCGAGGGGGACAACCCGCTCGAAATCGCCATGAAGCACGTACGGGAGACGCCCCGGGCGCTTCCGGCCGACATCCCGCCGCAGGTCCGGGCCATCGTGGAGCGGGCCATGGCGAAGGACCCTTCCGCCCGCTGGCCCAGCGCCGCCGCGCTGGCGAGCATCGCCCGGCAGGCCAAGCTCGCGCTCTCCCAGGCGGCCCGTGCCGGACGGCCCATCTCGGCCGCGCCCGCCTCACCGGCCGCACCCGTCGCACGCGCTCAGGTGCCGACCGCTCCCCGGCCGCAGCCACCGGCCGCCGCCGCGCATCCGCAGCCCCGTCCGCCGGTCTCCCCGGCCCGTCCGCCCGTTTCGCCGGCCCGCCCGCCGGTGACGCAGCGCCCGGCCGTGATCGCCCACCCGGCCCCGATGCCCCGCCCGCCGGTGGCGCCGCGTGGCGCGGCACCCGTACCGCAGCGGCCCGTGCCCCAGCACAACCCCATGCCGTACGCGCGCCCGGCCGCCCCGCCCCCGCCCCGGCGCTCCCGGTCCGGGCTCTGGACGACGGCGATCGTGGTGGCCGTACTGGTCATCCTCTGCTCGGGCGTGATTTCGTTCCTGTACCGGAAATACGGTGCTACCGCATCCGCTCCGGCGAGTGTGAGCGTGACCTCCGGCGCGGTGCGGCCGCACGGAGGCGACTATCCGGTCCGCACGTCGTACCGTCGTGAGGTACGCCTCCTGCCGGCCGACGGCGGTACGACGACGAGCGAAGGACGAGACACGCGATGACAGCGCAGGCCCGCCTGCTCGGTGGCAGGTATCAGGTCGGCGAGCTGCTGGGCTACGGCGGCATGGCCGAGGTGCACCGCGGCCGCGACCTCCGGCTCGGGCGGGATGTCGCGATCAAGATGCTCCGTGCCGACCTGGCCCGGGATGCCACCTTCCAGATGCGGTTCCGCCGCGAGGCCCAGAACGCCGCCTCGCTGAACCACCCGGCCATCGTCGCCGTCTACGACACCGGTGAGGAAACCGGCCCGACGGGCGAAACCCTGCCGTTCATCGTGATGGAGTTCGTGAACGGCAGGACGCTCAAGGAGGTCCTCGGCGTCGAGGGGCGGCTCCAGCCGCGCCGGGCGCTGGAGATCTGCGCCGACATGTGCGCGGCGCTGGAGTTCAGCCACCGGCACGGGATCATCCACCGGGACATCAAGCCCGGCAACGTGATGCTCACCCAGACCGGCCAGGTCAAGGTGATGGACTTCGGCATCGCCCGCGCGCTGGCCAGCGGCGCCACCACGATGACGCAGACCAGCGCGGTCATCGGCACCGCACAATACCTCTCTCCCGAGCAGGCGCGCGGCGAGGCGGTCGACGCCCGCTCCGACGTCTACGCGGCCGGCTGCGTGCTGTTCGAGCTGCTCTGCGGCCACCCGCCGTTCGTCGGCGACAGCCCGGTCAGCGTCGCGTACCAGCACGTGCGGGAGCAGCCGCCGACGCCGAGCACGATCAACCCGGACGTCAACCCGGCGGTCGACGCCATCGTGCTCAAGGCGCTGTCGAAGAACCCGCTCAACCGCTACCAGAGCGCCGGTGAGATGCGGGCGGACCTGCTCCGCGCCGCTGCCGGCCGGCCGGTGCTGGCCACCCCGGTGATGCCGGCCGAGGAGACCATGCCGATGGGCGCCGCCGCGGGCGGCTACCAGCAGGCGCAGCAGACCCAGATGATGGGCCCGCAGACCCGCCCGCAGCCGGTGGCGCGGGTCGGCGATCCGGGCAAGCGAAAGAGCTCGTCCTGGGTCATCGCGGCGTTCGCCGCGCTCGGCGTGCTCGCGGTGATCGCGCTGGGGACAGCGCTCTGGCTCAACCAGGCCGGCAACGAGAAGGTGTCGGTGCCCCAGCTGGTGGGCCGGTCGGCGGACGACGCGAAGGCCGCGCTCACCCAGGCCGGGCTGCGGTACGGCACAGGCGATCCGGTGCAGAACACCACCTGCGAGAAGGGCTCGGTGGTCGAGCAGAGCCCGACGTTCGGCCAGCGGGTGGACAAGGACACCGAGGTCACCGTCAAGGTCTGCACCGGTCCGGGCCAGGTGACCGTCCCCACCGGGCTGAAGGGCAGTACCTACAACGCCGCGAAGGACCGACTGACGGAACTTGAGCTGGTTCCCGTTCGCGAGGATGTCAACGACAGCGCGCCGGAGGGTCAGGTCATTTCCGTCTCGCCCACCGAGGGCAGCTCGGTCGCCGAGGGCAGCAAGGTGACGCTCAAGGTCTCCAAGGGCAACGTCGGCGAGGTGCCGACCGTCATCGGCTACACCGAGGAGCAGGCGACACAACAGCTCAAGGAGGCCGGCTACACGGTCCGGGTCCGGGAGGGCAACGAGGTCGACCCGTCCCAGGCGGGCAAGGTCAGCAAACAGTCGCCGGCCGGCAAGACGAAGCTGGCCAAGGGCGAGCGGGTGACCATCGAGGTCGACGTGCCGCGCGAGGACGAGGAGCCGACCAGCCCGACGCCGAGCGGCAGCCCCAGCACGACGCCGACCACGCCGGGCGGTGGCGGCGGCAACGGCGGCGGCAGTGGTTTCCCGTTCCCGACCATCGCGCCCAGCCGTACCGAACGCTGAGCATCACCTGACCGACGACGCGGCGGCGTCCCCGATCCCGGGGCCGCCGCCGCGCCCGTCCCAGCGCCCGCTCTCTTCCCCGTCGATCATGAACTTGACGGCGTTCGACGCCCGATTTGTCGCCGTCAAGTTCATGATCGACGGGGCGGGCGGGCGGGGGGAGGAGCGGGCGGGTCAGGCTGCGGCGAAGGCGGCCCGGCGGCGGGCGTCGACCTCGGCGGCCAGCTCCGGGGCACGCTCCAGCGCTTCCGGGAAGCCGCAGGCGGCCAGCCAGTTCGCCAGCATGAGGTGACCGCCCTCGGTCAGCACCGACTCCGGGTGGAACTGCACGCCCTCGATGGGCAGCGTCCGGTGCCGCATCGCCATCACCACGCCGGAGCCGGTCCGGCCGGTGACCTCCAGCTCGTCCGGCAGCGTCTCGGGCAGTACGGCGAGCGAGTGGTAACGGGTGGCGGTGAACGGGTCGGGCAGGCCGGCGAGCACGCCCACGCCGTCGTGGCGTACCTCTGAGGTCTTGCCGTGCAGCAGTTCCGGCGCGCGCGTCACTGTGGCGCCGAACGCCTCGCCGATCGCCTGGTGACCGAGGCAGACGCCGAAGATCGGGAGCTTGCCGGCGTACTCGCGGATGACGTTCAGGCAGATGCCGGCCCGGTCCGGGCTGCCCGGACCGGGCGACAGCAGGATGCCGGCGGCGCCGGTGCGGCCCACCTCGGCGACGTCGATCTCGTCGTTGCGCCGTACGTCGCAGTCGGCCCCGAGCTGGCCGAGATACTGCACGAGGTTGAAGACGAACGAGTCGTAGTTGTCGATCACCAGGACACGCATCGGGGTCACCTGTTCGGGGTGGGGGGCGGGGCGTTGTTCGTCTCGGTGCTGTACGGCAGCTCCTCGTCGCCGGGCAGCCCGGTCGGCTCGGTGAGCCCGCCGTCACCCGGTACGCCGGAGTCCTGGGTGACCTGCACGTCGTCGAAGGGCAGCAGCGGCTCGGCCCACGGGAACACCACGAACCAGAGCAGCGCGACGGTGGCGGTGGCCAGCAGCAGCGAGCCGATCAGCTTTCCGGGCAGCCCGAAGGGAAGTTTCCGCCAGATCCAGGAGTACACGGCTCACGTCTCCAGTTCGGCCGGGCGGCCCGCCGACTTGGCCTGGACGGTGTCCAGCCGGGCGTGGATGATCAGCCGCTGGTAGTTGTCGAACTTCGGGTTGCAGGTGGTCAGCGTGAGCAGCTTCTCGGTGGGCTTCTGGCCCGGCTTGCCCGGCACCGGTGCGACCACCTCCACCTGGGACGGCTTGACGATGCGCTGCTCGTACACGCGGTAGACGAGCCAGTCGGTGCGGGTCTCGACCACTATGGCGTCGCCGGTCTTCAGCTCGTCCAGCCGCCAGAACGTGGAGCGGATCCGGTGGCCCGCCACGGCGAAGTTGCCCACCTCGCCGGGCATGGCGCTGTCCGGGTAGCGGCCCGGGGCGTACCGGATGTCGTTGGGGGTGACCCCCTCGACCACCACCCAGTGCTTGTCGAACTTGGGGATGTAGAGGCCGGCGACCGGTTTTCCGTTGGCCGGCGGCTTCGGCTTCACGGTCGGCCCGGTGGTCGGGGCGACCGTCGGGTCCGCGCCCCACTCCTGGGCGAGCTGGCTGTTCAGGTCGCTCTGGTGGGCGTCGACGATGACCGCCTTGCCCCAGATCTCGTAGCCGGCGAAGAGGAGCACCACCAGGCCGAACGTGATGAGCAGTTCGCCGGCGCCGCGTACGACGGTGCGCAGCCGGGAGCCGGCGCTGGGGCGGGTCAGCTCGGAGTAGACGCTCCGGTAGCCCTCGCCGGTCTGCTCGGGCCGCAACTGCACCACCCGCTCGCCGCGCCGGGGGCGGGGCGGCTCGGCCGGTGGCTCGTCGCCGCTGTCCGCCGCGTCCGGCGCCGGAGGCACCGCGCCCATCAGCCCGGTGGCGTCCATCCGGGGGTCCGCGGGCGGCCGGGTGACGGCGGGCAGCACCGCCGTCGCTCCCGGGTCGGCCGGCGGGGTCCGGTCCGCGTCGGCCGGGCCGCCGAACCGGGGTACGCCGGGCGCACCGGCCGCCTGCCGTCCCTCGCCCCCCGGCGTACGTCCTCCGTTCTCCCACGGCTGCGGGCCGGTGTGCGGCGGCTGGGCCCCGCGCACACCGCGTTCCGGCGGGAGCGCGCCGCCGGCCGGGCGGGCGGGATTCTGGTGCGCCGCCGGTCCGTACGCGCCCGGCCGCATCTGCCGCTCACCCGTCCCGGGCGGGGCGTCGCCGGGTCGCGTCCGGCGCTCACCCGCCGGGGGTGGGACGTCGCCCGGACGCGTCGTGCGTTCGCCTGTCCGGGGCGGCACGTCGGCTGGCGTGGCGGGACGCATCCCGGGCCCGCGCTGGGGCGCGGCCGTGTGCTGCGGTGGACCGCCCGGCTGGCCGGTGCCGGGTCCGGCCGGCCCGGCGAAACGCGCCGGGCCGGACCCGCCCGCGCCCGGACGGCCGGGCGATCGGTGCGCCGACTCGGGGATCCCGTCACCGGAAGGCTGGAACCCGGACTCGGGAACTCTGCCACCGGAGGGCTGGAACCCGGATTCGGGAATCCCGCCGGCGGAGGGGCGGAACCGCCTGTCGGCCTCGACGTGGTGCGGGCCGGCCGGCGGATGGGCCTGGTTGCCCGGCCAGGGCGGCGGAGCGGACCGTGGCGGGCCGGGCGGTGGCGGGGCGGTCGACGGCGGGGCGGTCCGTGGCGGGGCGCTCCGTGGTGGGGCGGGCGTCGGTGGGAACGGGCCCCGTCGCGCCGGAGAGGTGTGCGACGGTCCGGCGTCGGGCCAGGGCAGGTCGAGCGGGGGCGGCGACGCCGGGGCGGGGGCCGGGCGCTCGACCTTGGGGAGGAACGCGGTGGGCTCCTCCTGGCGGTCGTGGCCGCGGCGGTCCCGGGGGTCGCCGCCGCTCACCGGGGCACCGTCGCCGACTGCAACGCGGTGGAGTCCTCGAACGCCGGCACGGTGACTGTGGAGACGCGCTCGACGTAGCCGAGTTGGTAGTGCTCAGCCACTTCCTTGAACACCCGCACTCCCTCAGAGGCGGCGAGCGCCCGCTGAAGTTCCGCGGGGTCGCCGATTGCCACGATCTTGAAAGGAGGGGAGTACACCCGGCCGTGCAGCAGCAGGGTGTTACCGACGC
The DNA here is from genome assembly GCF_017872985.1 of Micromonospora sp. HB375. Taxonomy (NCBI): domain Bacteria; kingdom Bacillati; phylum Actinomycetota; class Actinomycetes; order Micromonosporales; family Micromonosporaceae; genus Micromonospora; species Micromonospora sp. HB375. The sequence goes on from NZ_JAGGJO010000001.1 coordinate 7,041,200, forward strand.
AGCGTACCGCGCTGGTGCTGAGCACGCGGACGTTCATGATTGACATGGCCTCCGCGCCGCCGGCCCAGAGCGCGTTGACCACCGCCTGGACGTCGCCCTGGTGCACGACCAGGTCGTCGTTGCTGGCGCCCTTGGGCAGCGGCTGGTCGGGCCGGCGGTCGGCGTCGTTCAGCTCGACCGTCACGCCGCTGCCGGTGAGCGCGGTGAACCCGGCGGCCTGCCGGCTCGCGGCGGCCCGGTCCCGCTCGGTCTTGATCGGCCCGTCGGCGCCGGCCAGCGCGGCGGTCTGCTCCTCCACCTCGGTGCGGAGCCGGGCGGCCTTCGCCTCGCTCGCCGCCACCTGCTCCCGGCGGTCCTCGATCAGCTGGGTGAGCTGGGGACGACGGTCCTCGCGCAGCGGCGTGCCGCCCGCGGTGGTGGCGGTGGTGGTGAACAGCAGCCCGGCCGCGGCGGCGATCAGGGGTACGCCGATCGACCAGCCCGGACGGCGCTGGCGGGCGCGCCGGGGCAGCAGGGCGGCTGCCGCGCGGCGGAGGACCTTCTGCCAGGAGGCGGCGCCGGACGTGTACTCCACCGGGCGTTCCCTTTCCCGTCGTTCCGGCTCGCGCCGATGCGAACCGACCTGATCGACCCGGAAAGTCCGCTCTTTCCGGTTACTGAGTGCACCGGCCTGGCCCCATTCGTGGCCTGGACGGTCCGTCGGGACTACGCTAGCTGTCGAACATTATTGGCCATGGACCGTCGCCCTCGCGCCCGGTTGTCAGGCCGGACGAGGTCGTACCCCCCTCTGGAGAGCGTCGTGCCCAAGTCTCAGGTCCGCAAGAAGAAGGTGTACACCCCGCCCACGGACGTTCGTCCGACGGCGACGGCGTCGACGCGCAAGCCTAGCCCGGTCTGGCTGCCGGTCACGGCGGTCGCGCTGATCGTGATCGGCATCGGCTGGCTGGTGCTCTACTACCTGTCCGAGCAGGCGTACCCGGTCGCCACCTGGGGTTACTGGAACCTCGCTGTCGGCTTCGGCGCGATGGTCTCCTCGCTGATCCTGCTCTCCCGCTGGCGCTGAGCCGGCCGCCCGTCGACCCGGCGTAGGTCACGCCACGCCGCCCCTGCCAGGCGCTTCGTCGCCGCTACACCTAAGGTGTGCGCAGGGCGGCGTGGCCTGGTGCGAGAAGACTCACGTTACTGCTGGGTAACCTTGCGCGTAGGCTGCACGGACAAGCAGCAGACCGGGAGGCCAACTCGATGGGCAGCGTCCAGATCGTCACCACGATCCTCGCGGCCGCCATCACCGCTGTCGCGGTGTGGCTTGCGGTGCGCGCGGTCATGAAGATGACCGCCGTCATCCGGCTCGGTCAGCCCGCGCCGGAGCGCTTCGGCGACAAGGGCGCGCGTACCAAGAAGATGCTGGTGGAGACCGCAGGTCACACCCGCATGCTGAAGTGGAGCGTGGTCGGCGCCGCCCACTGGTTCGTGATGGTCGGCTTCATCGTGCTGTCGCTGCTGGTGCTGGAGGCCTACTTCGAGGTCGTCTCGACCGGCGGCGGGTTGCCGATCATCGGGCACTGGACGATCTTCGGCCTGGTCACCGAGTGGATCGGCATCCTCGGCCTGGTCGGCATCCTGGTACTGATGGCGATCCGCCTGCGCAACCGGCCGGGCCGCGCGGACAACCGCTCCCGGTTCACCGGTTCGAGCATGTGGCAGGGCTACTTCGTCGAGTGGGTCGTCCTGCTGGTCCTGATCTTCGGGTTCGTGATCCGGGGCTTCAAGGTCGCCACCGACCACTTCGAGTACCCGGTCTGGGCCGCCCCGCTCAGCCACGCGATCGGCTCGGTCCTCCCGAACTGGGAGGCCGGCGTCAGCGTCGCCGCGCTCATCAAGATCTGCATCTCGATGACCTGGCTCATCGTGATCTCGCTGAACGTCACCATGGGCGTGGCCTGGCACCGCTTCCTGGCCTTCCCGAACATCTTCTTCAAGCGCGACCCGGAGAAGCCGGCCGGCTCCGGGCTCGGCCCGCTGCGCCCGATGACCAGCGAGGGCAAGCCGCTGGACTTCGAGGAGGCCGACCCGGAGAAGGACCAGTTCGGCGTCGCCCAGGTCGAGCAGTTCAGCTGGAAGGGCCTGCTCGACTTCAGCACCTGCACCGAGTGTGGCCGCTGCCAGTCGCAGTGCCCGGCCTGGAACACCGGCAAGCCGCTGTCGCCGAAGCTGCTGGTGCTGAGCCTGCGCGACCACGCGTACGCCAAGGCGCCCTACCTCCTCGCCGGCGGCGGCAAGGACCTCACCGGCGAGGAGAAGGCGACGCGGGAGCAGCTGGCCGGCGTCGACGTGCTCGCGATGGCCGAGGCCGACCGGCCGCTGATCGGCACCGCCGAAGAGGGCGGCGTCATCGACCCGGACGTGCTCTGGTCCTGCACCACCTGTGGCGCGTGCGTCGAGCAGTGCCCGGTGGACATCGAGCACGTGGACCACATCGTCGACATGCGCCGCTACCAGGTGCTCATCGAGTCGAGCTTCCCGTCCGAGGCCGGCGTCATGCTGCGCAACCTGGAGAACAAGGGCAACCCGTGGGGCGCCCCGCAGAACACCCGCGAGGACTGGACCAAGGGCCTCGGGTTCGAGGTGCCGCGGGTCGGCGAGGTCGACGACTTCGAGTACCTGTTCTGGGTCGGCTGCGCCGGCGCGTTCGAGGACCGGGCCAAGAAGACCACCCGTGCGGTCGCCACGCTGCTCAACGAGGCGGGCGTCTCCTTCGCCATCCTCGGCGAGGGCGAGACCTGCTCCGGTGACCCGGCCCGCCGCATCGGCAACGAGTTCGTCTTCCAGATGCTCGCCCAGCAGAACGTCGAGACGCTGAACGAGGCGTTCGAGGGCCGGGAGAAGACCAAGCGCAAGATCGTCGCCACCTGCCCGCACTGCTTCAACACGCTCGGCAACGAGTACGGCCAGCTCGGCGGCGAGTTCGAGGTCGTGCACCACACCCAGTTGCTGGCCCACCTGGTCAGCGCCGGCAAGCTCACCCCGGTGCAGCCGGTGGACGGCGGCGTCACCTACCACGACCCGTGCTACCTGGGCCGCCACAACCGGATCTTCGCCGCGCCGCGTGAGGTGCTCGGCGATTCGATCCAGGGCGAGCTGACCGAGATGCCGCGTAACAGCGAGCGCTCCTTCTGCTGCGGCGCCGGCGGCGCCCGGATGTGGATGGAGGAGAAGATCGGCAAGCGGATCAACGTGGACCGGGTCGAGGAGGCCATGTCCACCGGGGCGAAGACCATCGCGGTCGGCTGCCCGTTCTGCTCGACGATGCTGAACGACGGCGTGAACGGCAAGGGCGCGGGCGAACAGGTCGAGGTGGTCGACGTGGCCAGCGTGCTGCTGCGCTCGGTCAAGCCGGAGGCCCCGGCCGGCGAGCCGGAGGTCGCGCCGAGCGCGAGCTGAGGCGTACCCCGGCAGAAGCCGGACCACGACGGCGGCGGCACCCGTGCGGTGCCGCCGCCGTCGCGCGCCACGGGGGCCCACCGTCGGCGCTCGCGTGCCACAATCACGCCCATCGACGGCCTTCTTCTTCTGACGCTGTTGCCCCTGGTCGGTTTCGTGCTGCTGACCGCCGGCAACGCCTTCTTCGTCGCGGCCGAGTTCGCCCTCGTCACCGTGGACCGGGCGGAGATCGACAGGCGGGCCGGCGAGGGCGACGGCCGGGCCGCCACGGTACGCCGCGCGCTGCGCGAACTGTCCTTCCAGCTCTCCGGCGCGCAACTCGGCATCACCCTCACCGCGCTGCTCACCGGCTACCTCGCCGAACCCGCGCTGGCCCGGATCTTCGCCCCGCTGCTGCATCCGCTCGGCGGCGCGGAACGCTTCTCCGGCCTGCTCGCGCTGGCCCTCGCCACGCTCATCTCGATGCTCTTCGGCGAGCTGGTGCCGAAGAACCTGGCGCTGGCCCGCCCGATGCCGGCGGCGCTCGCCACCGCCGCGCCGATGCGCGCGTTCTCCCGCATGTTCGGCTGGCTGATCCGGCTGCTGAACGAGTCAGCCAACCGGCTGGTGCGCCGCCTCGGCGTGGAGCCGCAGGAGGAGCTGGCCAGCGCCCGCTCCCCGGAGGAGCTGGGCCTGCTCGCGGCCATCTCGGCGCGGGCCGGCGCGCTGCCGCCGGACACCGCGATGCTGCTGCGGCGCACGATCCGCTTCGGCGACAAGCGGGCCGCCGAGGCGATGACGCCCAGGGTGGACGTGACAGCGCTGCGCGCCACCGCGTCCGTCGCCGACCTGCTGGACCTCTCCCGGCAGACCGGCCGGACCCGGTTCCCGGTCTACGAGGAGACGCTCGACCTGGTCACCGGCGTCGCCGGGGTGCCCGACGCGCTGGGGGTGCCGCTGGCCCGCCGGGCCGTCACCTCGGTGGCCGCGGTGGCCCGGGAACCGGTGTACGTGCCGGAGAGCCTCAACCTGAACGGGGTGCTGGCCGCGCTGAAGGCCGCCGGGGCGGACCTGGCGATCGTGGTGGACGAGTACGGCGGCACCGACGGCGTGGTGACGGTGGAGGACCTGGTCGAGGAACTGGTCGGGGAGATCGCCGACGAGTTCGACCCGGACGCGGTCGACGACGCCGGGCCGGTGGAGCTCACCGTGCCGGGCGGCGAGCGGACCGTCCTGGCCGACGGCGTGCTGCGCGCCGACGAACTGGTCGAGCAGACCGGGTTCCGGCTGCCCGACGGGCCGTACGAGACGCTGGGCGGCTTCCTGATGGCGCGGCTGGGCCACATCCCGGTGCCGGGCGAGACGGTCGACGAGGCCGGGTACGAGTTCACGGTGGTGGAGGTCGACCGGCACCGGATCGAGCAGGTGCGGGTGGTGCGCCCCGAGGAGCCCGACGACGGTGCCTGAGCTACTCGTGGCGGTGGTGTTGCTGCTCGGCAACGCGTTCTTCGTGGGCAGCGAGTTCGCGCTGATCGCCTCCCGCCGTACGGTGATCGAACCGCTTGCGGCGACGTCGAAGCGGGCCCGGTGGGCGCTGGCCGCGATGAACCAGATCCCGCTGATGATCGCCGGAGCGCAGCTCGGCATCACCGTCTGTTCGCTCGGCCTCGGCGCGATCGCCGAGCCGGCGCTGGCCCACCTGCTGGAGGGGCCGTTCGCCGCGCTGGGGATGCCCGCCTCGGCGGTGCACCCGGTGACCTTCGTCATCGCGCTGGCGGTGGTGGTGTTCCTGCACACGGTGGTCGGCGAGATGGTGCCGAAGAACATCACGCTGGCCGGTCCGGAGCCCTCGGCGCTCTGGCTCGGCCCGGCCATGCTGGCGTTCTGCCTGGTCACCAAGCCGTTGCTGCTGGCGATGAAGTGGGCGTCCCGGCAGGTGCTGCGGTGGTGGCGGGTGGAGGCGACAGACGCGGTGAAAACCGTGTTCACCGCCGAGGAACTGGCCGGGCTGGTCTCGCAGGCGCGCACCGAGGGGTTGCTGGACGCCGAGGAGCACGCCCGGATCACCGGCGCGCTGGCCCTGCACAGCCGTACGGCGGCGGACGCGCTGCAACAGTGGTCCACTGTCACCACAGTCGCCGAGGACGTCTCACCGGCGTCGCTGGAGGTGCTGGCGACCCGCACCGGCCGGTCCCGCTTCCCGGTGGTGCAGCGGTCCACCCGCCGGGTGCTCGGTTTCGTGCACGTGAAGGACGTGCTCGGGTACGCCGGCGCGAGTCGCCGGGCCCCCGTGCCGGCCGCTGTCTACCGGCCGCTGGCGGTGGTGCCGCCGGACCGTACGCTCGCCGACCTGCTGCTCGCGATGCGCCGCGAACGCCGCCACATGGTGCTGGTCAGCGACGGACGGCGGCCGATGGGCGTGGTGACGCTCGACGACGTATTGACAGCCATCGTCGGAAGATGAAATGAATACCCTTGGTGTGCAATCGATTGCGGATACGTGATTGAACAAACGGTCGCCTTGATTCCACCGGACGCCTTCCCTAATGTGGGGCACCGACCGCTGTGGGTCGTCTGCCTCGATCTTCCCTCTCGCGAGGCGCCCGGCGGTCGGTTGCAAAGGAGTCCGTGCCGGTGGCAACCACGCCCCCTCAACGTCACGCCCCGAGCGCTCCATCCGGCCGACGTGCCGGGTTCTTCCACCGGATGGCACGCCGTCTGGTCACCCTGGTCGCGGCCGCCGCGGTCGGCGCCGGGATGCTGACGGCTCCGGCGCACGCGGCGCCGTCGGTGGACGAGATCGACGCGCAGATCGACAAGCAGTGGGAGCAGCTCGAACCCACCATCGAGCAGTTCAACAAGGTCCGCTCGCAGCTTCGCGCCAACCAGAAGAAGTCCAAGGCGCTGAAGGACAAGATGGTGCCGCTGGAGCTGGCCTCCACGCTCGCCATGAACAAGGTCGGCGACATCGCGGCCCGCTACTACATCCAGGGCCCGTCGCAGGAGCTGGGCGCGCTGCTGGTGAGCACCAAGCCGGGCACGCTGGCCGAGCAGTTGGTCATGCTGGACCGGATCGCCGACGACCAGCGCCGTCAGATCGCCGGTGTGCTCAAGGTGCGGGACGAGTACAACAGGCAGAAGGAGAAGCTCGACGAGCTGATCGAGCTGGAGACCAAGCAGCAGAACGACCTCGCGGCGAAGAAGAAGCAGATCGACTCGGAGATCAAGCGACTCACCGCGATGCTGCCGGTGACCTCGATCCGCCCGGCGGGCTGCCCGAAGATCGACGGCGTGGTGAGCAGCGCCGCGCGTACCGCGATCGCGACGGCGTGCGCCCAGGTCGGCGACCCGTACGTGTGGGGCGCCACCGGCCCGAACGCGTTCGACTGCTCCGGCCTCACGCAGTACGCGTACAAGGCGGCGGGCATCTCGCTCACCCACTTCACCGGCGCGCAGTGGAACGAGGGCCGCAAGGTGTCCCGTTCCGAGGCGCGCCCGGGTGACCTGGTGTTCTTCGGCTCCGATCTGCATCACGTCGGGCTCTATCTCGGCAACGGGGTGATGGTGCACGCGCCCCGGACAGGCAAACCGGTCCAGGTGTCGAGCATCAACACCCAGCCGCTCGCCGGCTTCGTCCGAGTCACCTGACCTCGGTCACACCGAAAGGCCCCCGGTCCGCACGGACCGGGGGCCTTCGCGTTCTCGGGGAGAGGTCAGCGCGGCGCGCCGACCGGGGACGGCAGGATCAGCACGTCGTCCAGGTTCACGAACATGATCCGGTGGCCGAACTGGACCTGCACGTACTGGTTCTTCCCGCGTACCACGGTCCGGTCACCCGGTGCGGAACCGTCGAACGAGACCGCCCGGTAGTACTCGCCGGGCAGCACCCCGCCGACCGCGTACCGCTGGCCGGCGGCGAACGTGTACTGCAGCGGAGAGATGGCCTGGTACGGGATGGTGTCCGGGTAGGCGGCCTGCTCCGGGTAGGCGCGGCCGTACACCGGGATGGTGGCCTTGCCGGGCCGCGGGGTCACCACGAAGCCGGTGGCCCACTTGGCGGTGGGCGCGGAGGCCGGGTTGTGGAACCACGCCTTCTGGCCGAGGTACCAGATCGCGGTCCAGTCGCCCTGCCGGCCGGCGAGCGCGTACGTCTGGCCGGTCGAGGCGCGGGCGCCGTGGTCGGAGATGTACATGGTGTCCGGCGTGCCGTCCGGGCGCAGCCCGAGGTCGTTGACGAGCGGGGCGTCCGGGCTCGGCGCGGTCCGCAGGATCACCGCCGAGGAGCCGCGCGAGGGGCACGGCTGCGCCGGCGGGGTGGGCGTCGGGACGCCGGGCGGCTGCTGGTTGCAGCCGGTGAACGCGGGCCGGTTGGTGGCGAAGTCCGGGTCGATGGTGACCAGGCCGGTCTTCGCCGTGCCGGTGCCGCGGAACGGCGCCTTCATCAGGTCGAAGTAGTGCGACCAGTCCCAGTAGGGCCCCGGGTCCCAGTGCATGCCGCCCACGTTGGCGGCGGTGATGCCGGGCACGTTGTCGTGGCCGATGATGTGCTGCCGGTCCATCGGGATGCCGAACTTCAGCGCCAGGTGGCGGACCAGCTTGGCGGAGGTGCGGTACATCGCCTCGGTGTACCAGGTGCCCTGGCCGGCGAAGCCCTCGTGCTCCAGGCCGATGGACTTGGCGTTGACGTACCAGTTGCCGGCGTGCCAGCCGACGTCCTTGGTCTTGATGTGCTGGGCGATGTAGCCGTCCACCGAGCGCAGCGTGTAGTGCCAGCCCAGGTAGTCGGCCCGCTTCACCAGGTCGACGCTCGGGCCGAAGTAGCCCTCGGTGTCGTGGATGACGATGTACTCGATCTTCTGCTGCTTCGGCCGGTCAGCCAGGTCGTGGTTGCCGTAGTCGCCCGGGTCGTCGCTGAGCTGCTCGTAGGGCGCGGGAATCCACTCGCAGGCCAGCCGGACCGGGCACTCCAGTCCGTCCGGCCGCTGCGCGGTGCGCAGGCCGAGGCGGGCCAGCCGGGAGCGGTCCGGCTTCGCGGCGGTGGCGGCGAGCGTGACCCGCTGGCCGTCGTCGGTGGTCCGGGTGGCGCCCTGGCCGAGCTGGTCGTACACCTCGTCGGCGAAGGCCGCCGCCGCGTCGGCGGTGTCCGCGCCGGAGTAGCGGGCCACCGCGGCGTACCAGGCCGCCGGGTCGGTGCCGGCGCCGACCGGCCCGCCCAGAGCCTTCTGGTACGACGACAGCAGCGCCGCGCCGCCGCGGATGTTCGCGGCCGGGTCGGTGCGCAGCGTCCCCGCGTCCAGCCCGGTGAGCGCGGCGGCCGCGTCGAGCGTCTGGAGCGAGGCGCTCGGCAGCGGCGTCTCCCGCGTCGGCGCGGCGGCGGTGGCCGGGTCGAGCTTCAGCGGCCGGGAGTCGTCGCCGCGCGGGTCCTCGTCCTCGTCGACGTGGGCGCTGCCCGGCGTGGCGAGGATGTGCGCGGCGTCGGTCAGGTGCATCGGGCCGTAGCCGCCGCTGGTGCTGGGCTGACCCGGGTGGGTGTCCCAGCGGGACTCCAGATAGGAGACACCGAGCAGCACGTTCTGGGGCACGCCGTACTCGGCCGCGGCGGCGGCGTATTGTTGTTGCCGGTCGCTCGCGGGCGCGGACGTGTCCGGCGCGGCGGTAACCGGGCCGGTGGTCGCCAGCGCGGTGGCCGTGGCCACGGCGGCGGCGAGCAGTATCCGTCTGCCCGACGGCGGGGCGGAGAGATGCATCGAACCTCCTGGACAGGGATGGGGGTCACTGCGTTTCCACCCTCACTCCGCACACCCGCGACGGTCAATACCTTTCCAGTAAGTAATCAGTCGTGAAAGAAAATTTCACCTCCGTGCGCGGTGTGGCGCTGGATCGCGTACGGAGTGTCACGGCGCTGGAAGTTGCGGATCGATAACGGTGGTCCCTACTCTGGTGAATCGTCGGCCGCACGTCTCACCGTCCAACCCGGTCGGTGACGGTCCGACACCGCCGAGTCGCCTCCGGGCGAGCCGGGGAACCAGGTACCTGGGGTGAATCCGCAGCACTGCTGCGGTAGGGCGGCTCCCTTCCCGCCCGAATCCGTCAGCTAACCCGGTAGGCGGTACGGAAGAAGGAGTACGGACGCCCGGTGGCACTCCATGCCCCGCGGCCGTCGTCGAACCGGTCGGTCGACCGGTTCAGCGCCGCGCCGCGTTCCCGCTGGTCCCGCTTCACCACCGCCCTCGCCGCACTGGTCGGCACCGCCGTCGTACTGACCGGCGGCGCCACTGCGGCACACGCCGAACCCTCGGTCGCCGAGATCGAGGCCCAGATCGACCGCGACTGGAACAAGCTCGAACCGGTCATCGAGCAGGTCAACGACGTACGCGAGCAGCTCGCCGCGCGGCGCAGGCAGGCCGACGCGCTCGGCCGCCAGATCGCACCCCTCCAGGCGCGGGTGGACGCCGCGCTCGGTCAGGTGGGCGGCCTCGCCGCCGACGCCTACAAGGCCGACAGCCTCTCCACGGTCAACGCGCTGCTCGGCAGCCGCTCACCCGGTGACCTGGTCGACGGCCTGGAGCTGCTCGACCGCTTCGCGCACCGCCAGCACGAGCAGGTGCGCTCGGTCGCCGCGCTGCGCGACGAGCTGGCGGCGAAGAAGAAGCCGCTGGACGAGATGATCGCCGGCCTGGCGCGCACCGAGGCCCAGCTCGCGGCGAAGAAGAAGCAGATCGACGCCGAGATCGCCAAGCTGGAGAAGCTGCGGCTCAAGGTGTACGGCAAGGGCGGCGGCGGCCCGCTGCGCCCGGCGCCCTGCCCGGCCGGCTATCCCGGCGGCCCGGCCGGAGCGGCGGTGAAGTTCGCCTGCGCCCAGATCGGCAAGATCTACGTCTGGGGTGCCGCCGGCCCGGACCACTTCGACTGCTCGGGCCTCACCATGGCGGCCTGGGCCAAGGGCGGCGTCTCGCTGCCGCACAGCGCACGCCAGCAGCACGGCGTGACGAAGCGCATCAGCCGGGCCGAGCTGCGCGCCGGCGACCTCGTCTTCTACTACAGCGACCTGCACCACGTGGCGATGTACGTGGGCGACGGCTGGGTGGTGCACGCCTCCCAGTCCGGCAAGCCCATCACGATGAAGCGGGTCGACGACGGCGACATCAACAGCTACGGCCGCGTGTAAGGAAGGGCCCCCTCTTAACGCCTCCGGTAGAGGAGGGGGCCCTTCTTAACAACTGCGGGCGGCGTCAGCGCGTCGGCCAGGTGCGCCAGCTCTGCCAGGACCGGCTCGGCGTCGGGCCGCGCTGCCCCTGGTAACGCGAGCCGTAGACGGCCGAGCCGTACGGGTGCTCGGCCGGCGAGGAGAGCCGGAAGATGCAGAGCTGGCCGATCTTCATGCCGGGCCAGAGCGTGATCGGCAGGTTCGCCACGTTCGACAGCTCCAGCGTGACGTGACCGGAGAAGCCGGGGTCGATGAAGCCGGCTGTCGAGTGGGTCAGCAGCCCCAGCCGCCCCAGGCTCGACTTGCCCTCGAGCCGGCCCGCGAGCTGGTCGCCCAGCGAGATCACCTCAAGCGTGGAGGCGAGCACGAACTCGCCCGGGTGCAGCACGAACGGCTGGCCCTCGGGCACCTCCACCATCGAGGTGAGGTCGTCCTGCTGGACCGACGGGTCGATGTGTGTGTAGAGGTGGTTGTTGAAGACCCGGAACAGCCGGTCCAGGCGTACGTCGATGCTCGACGGCTGCACCAGCGTGGGCTCGAAGGGCTCCAGCGCGAGCGTGCCGGCCTTGATCTCGGAGATCAGGTCGCGGTCGGAGAGCAGCATCGGAACACCATAGCGACCGGTATGGGTGACCTGCGTGTCGCACTACTTCTTCGTACACGTGTTCGATAGGATGTCCGCATGGCTTCCTGGTCCGAATTCGCCGCCGACGAGCCCCGCCTCGCCGGCGAGATCCGCCTCCTGATGCAGCAGTACGGGCCGGGCTTCGGCTACCTCGCCACGGTCCGCGCCGACGGCGGCCCCCGCGTGCACCCGGTCTCCCCGGTGTTCACCGACGACGGCCTATGGTGCTTCGTCATCGACTCGCCGAAGCGCCGTGACCTCGAACGCGACGGCCGCTACGCGCTGCACTCGTTCCCGCCCGAGGAGAGCGACGACGAGGCGTACGTCGCGGGGCGCGCGCGGCCGGTGACCGACCCGGCCACCGTGACGCGGCTGGCCCGGATCGCCCGCGCGTCGCCACATGGTGACTGGCGGCTGTTCGAGTTCACGGTCGAGGCGGCGATGCTGACCCGGCGCGACCCTGTCGCCCAGCCCGGCGCCGCTCCGCCGCAGGTGCGGGTGTGGCTCGACCCGCTCGGGGCCGAACCGGCCCGGCGTGAGCCGGTGGGCGCGGAGGGCCGGCGCGGCCGGCACGGCTTCGACACCCGCCGCCCGGCCGCCTGACCCCGACCCCGAAACGACCGGTGCCGGCCCCGTCCGAGGACAGGGCCGGCACCGGTACGCGGTACGAGGCGGTCAGGCTGCGCGGTAGGCGTTCCACGCGGTGAGCATGCGGCTCGCCTGGCCGGCGGTGAACTGGTACATGCAGGAGTCGTACGTGTAGTCCATGAAGTTGGTGATCGGGTCCTTGCCGGCGGTCGAGCAGGTGTCGCGGCCGGTCGGGCACTGGTACGCCGGGGACGCCTCGGCCGGGGTGTCGGAGACGCTGTCGCCCGAGCCGGAGCAGCCGCCCTGGAAGGTGTGGTAGAGGTTCAGCCAGTGGCCGACCTCGTGGGTGCCGGTGTCACCCTGGTTGTAGTTGGTGGCGGTGCCGCCGGGCAGCGACTCGTTGAGCACGACCACGCCGTCCATCTTGTCCAGCGTCCGCTTCGGGAACGTCGCCCAGCCCAGCAGGCTGTCGCTCAGCTCACCGAGGTAGATGTTCAGCGTGTTCTTGCCGCCCTCACGCAGCGAGGTCTTCATCGAGCGCTCGGCGGAGGAGCCCTGCACGATCGGGTACCACGACGGGTTGGTCACCCGGTTGATCTTCGTGAGCTGGAACCCGAAGGCGGTGGCGGCGCCGCCGGTCGAGCCCGCGTACGACTGGTTCAGCACGGTGATCTGCTGGTTGATCATCGAGTCGGTGATGTTGCCGCCGGCCCGGGTGCTGTTCTCCTGGATGACGTGCACGACGACCGGGATCGTCACGGTGGCCAGCGGGGTGACCGCGCCGGTCCGGAAGTTGGCCCGCTCGCGCTGCGCGGCGGCGAGGTCGGCCTCCCGGTCCTGGACCTGCTTGGCGGTCAGGTGGTTGGGGTCGAGCTTGGCGTTGCCGCCCTTCGCGACGCGAGCGTTCGCGTGCTCGTCGGCGTGGGCGTCAGCAGGCTCGGCGCAGACGCCGGCCGGGGCGGCCGAGAAGGCCGAAGCAGCGGGGACGACGCCGACGGCGGCGGTGCTGAGCAGCAGCGCGAGGGTCGACGTCGCGACACCGGCGGTACGCCGGGTCAGCAGGTTGGGACGGAGTCCCATGGGCCCACCTCTTTCTGACGGCGTGCCAGGGGGTGTGTCACGCCGGTGCGGAAACGTGGGGCAGACGTTACATCCCATCGATGCATTTGAGAATGCCCATACGTTTCCGACGTGCAACTTCGCGGCCCGCGACCTCGGTGCGTGCTTGATCCACTCCAGTTCGGGGAGATGGTGGGGTCAACCGGCCGCCGATGCCGCCACCTCGCCGAGGTGGCGCGCGCACCTGACTGCACGGGGGTGGGGGGCTTCAGGTAGAGTGGTGCCGCCTGCGGGTGTAGTTCAATGGCAGAACATCAGCTTCCCAAGCTGACAGTGCGGGTTCGATTCCCGTCACCCGCTCCACGCGAGAGGCCCTGGTCAGGACGCAAGTCCCAGCCAGGGCCTTCGACGTCACTCAGGCCACGGGCGCCCGGCGCGCCAGCGCGAGAGCGGTTTGTCGTACCGCTCGGAATCGGGCAGGCTGAACCGGCTGATGTCCTCGATCAGCTCCGCCGACGCGTCGTGCTCGCGCAGGACGGCCGGCGCGTGCCGTATCACCCACAGTTGCAGCGCGGGGGCCCACGCGTCGATGTCGTGCGAACTCTGCCACGGGAGCGCGTCGCCCTGCAGGTCGTACATCCACTCATCCATGGCCTCGACCAGATGTCGCCGGGCCGGCTCGTCGACCAGCGCCTCCGCCCAGTCGGCCAACCACGGCGTGAGCCTGGTGGTGGCCTCGGCGAGGAACGGCAGGGCCGCATGTGCGGGCACCTTCGCGTCGGGCTCGACCAGAACGTGCACCCACCAGACGTTCAGAAACCTCCGCAGGGCGGCCTGCTGCCCCTTCGGCCACTCGTGCCAGGGAGAGACGGCGAAGAAGCGGGCCAGACTGTCCAGCCCTTCCATCGCCACTATTCGGCCGTCCACGAGGCGCTCAGTCACCTGGGGCAGGATCCGGCGCAGCAGCAGACCCGGATAGTGCCAGTCCGCGGCCCAGTACGTGCGTCGGAGCAGCTCTTCGTCGAGCGGCACGTCCGGCGTCTTCAGCAGTTCCAGTTCCTCCGCACTGCCCCAGTGGCACTCGCAGTTGGACTCCTGCTCGTGGGCCGTCATGCCCTGGAACGCGACGGCCACACCCGCCAGCGCCTCGTCCAGGAGGCCGCTTGTCTCAGTCCGATCGGGGATCATGGCGAATCCGCCTTCGAGGACTCCGGAGACGTACGCCTGCCGAAGAGATTGATCTTACGGTGGAGACGGACGGGGCGTGCACTCGATTAACGATCATCTGCCGGAGGTCGCCGAATGAGACCGAGCGCTTCGCCGACGACGGACCGGCTCGCCGTCCTGCTCGACTGGGACGGATCGGCGGGAATCGAGGTCGACTGGCCGGCCCTCACCGAGGCCGCCGGCCACCCCTTTCCCGAGGACTACCGACGCTTCGTCGAGCGCTTCCCACACGGCGTCATCGGCTTCCTGGAAGTGCTTCATCCTTCCGCCTGGGGCGTACCGGACTTCCTCCTGTACGCGCGCAACTGGCAAGACGTGATGAACGAGAAGGCGGAGTGTGCGGGTGGCTTCCCCTACCACTTCGGCACCTCCCCGGGAGACCTCCGGGTCTGGGGAGCCGTGAACTTCGACTATCTGCTCTGCTGGCACCTGAACGACGGCCCTCCCGAGCAGTGGCCGACGGTGGTCTGCGATACCGCCCTGATCGACCCGCCCGAGCCCTACGCCGGCACTGCCACCTCATTGCTTGTCGAGATCGCGGAGCTGAGGAACCCGGTGCCGGTCATCGGGTACGTCACGGAGATCGACGGGGTGCCCTTCAGGCTCGTCCGGAACGAGTAGAGCGGGTCCACTGGCCCGGGCGGATCCAGGTCTGCCCATCGCCGGGCCGGACCCGCACGGAGTCGCCCAGGTCCAAGGCGGCGAGCACCCCGAAGACGGCGTCCAGGACGGCTCGTCGGTCCGCCGTCACAAGGACGTCGACGTCGAAGTGCGAGCCGTGCTCGCTTGTTCCGGCACCGGTCACCTTGCCGCGCCCGACGAGAGCCTCGTTGAGGGCATCTTCGAGGTCGTCGCGATCGATGTCGATCTGCCCGTCGATGACAAGTTCCACGAAATCCATCACGTACACCTCGGCGATGAGTTGCGGGTCGTTGACGGGTCTGTCGGGGGACGAGCGAAAACCGGAGGAGCAGACCCATGGGTACGTTGATCGTGACCGAGTTCCTGACCCTCGACGGCGTGGCGCAGGCGCCCGGCGAGCCTGACGAGGACCGCGACGGCGGCTTCAGCCACGGCGGATGGCAGATGCCGCTGCTGGACGACGAGTCCGGCACGGTGATGTTCCAGCAGGCCAGCAGCATGGACGCGCTGCTGCTGGGCCGCAAGACGTACGACATCTTCGCCGGCTACTGGCCGAAGGCGCCGGAGGAGATCCCCTTCACCGGCCTGCTCAACGGCGCGCCCAAGTACGTGGCCAGCCGCACCCTCACCGAACCGCTGGCCTGGGCGAACTCGACGCTGGTCAGCGGTGACCTGGCCGAGCGGGTGACCGAGATGAAGGCCCGCCACGACGAGGTGCACGTGATCGGCAGCCTCGACCTGGCGCAGTCGCTGCTGCGCGCCGGCCTCGTGGACCGGCTCAACCTGTGGGTGCACCCGGTGCTCCTCGGCACCGGCAAGCGGCTGTTCGGCGACGGCACGGTGCCGACCGCGCTGCGGCTCACCGAGTCGGTCACCCACGCCCACGGCACGCTCCAGCTGACGTACGAGCCGGCCGGCGCGCCCGCCTACGGCGACGCCGCAGCGTAGGGCGCGTCGAGGTCGAGCGTGTGCCGCAGGCCGGGCTCCCCGTCCAGTTCCACCGGACCGTCCGGTACGAAGCCGGCACGCTTGAGCACCGCCAGTGAGGCCGGGTTCGCCAGCGTCGCCGAGGCGACGAGCCGGCGCAGCCCGTACTCGCCGCGGGCCAGTTCGCAGACGCGCCGTACGCCTTCGCCGGCGAGCCCGCCCCCGGCGGCGCGCTCGGCCACGCGGTAGCCCAGCTCGGCGCTGCCGCCTGCGACGTCGACCAGGTTGAAGCGCCCGAGTACGGCGCCGTAGTCGCCGACCAGCACGTGGAAGTGGCAGGTGCCGCGGTCCTGCTCGGCCAGCAGGGCCGCGTGCCGGGCGGCGTAGCCGGTGAAGAAGTCGTCGCCCCGGTCGGGGACGTACCGGGCGAAGTAGGCGCGGTTCTCCCGCTCGAACCGCAGCACGGCGGGCGCGTGGCGGGCGGCGAGTCGTTCCAGCTCCGGCATCGGGCCAGGTTAGGCGTCGGCCGGGTAGGAACGCAGTTCGATTGTGTTGCCGTCCGGGTCGCTGACGTAGATCGAGGTGGCGGTGCCCCGCGCCCCGAAGCGCGGGACCGGGCCGGTCAGCACCGTGAACACCCCGGAGTCGACCACCCGCTGCCAGTCGACCGGCTCCACGACGAGGCAGAAGTGGTCCACGTTGGACCCGGTCGGGTCGCCCGCGATCAGGTCGATGATGGTGCCGGCGTCGATGCGTACGGAGGGGAACGGCACCTCGCCGGCCCGCCACCTGTCGACCCGCACCGGGGCCAGCCCGAGCGTGCCGCAGTAGAAGTCGAGGGAACGCTCGACGTCGCTCACCGAGAGCACGAGATGGTCGAACCCGGTCACCGTCACGAGATCGTTCCGCATGCCGTCAACTCTGGCCCGGCGCGGCGGCGGGACCAACCCCCGATCGCACTACGATCGTTGACTCACGGGCAACGACGGAGGCGCCTTGTGCTGGAGCGGTACGAGATCGAGACGTTCCTGACCCTGGCCGGGGAGCTGCACTTCGGGCGGACCGCCGAGCGGCTGCGGGTGAGCACCGGACGGGTCAGCCACGTGGTGCGCAAGCTGGAACGCCGCATCGGCGCGCCGCTGTTCGAGCGCACCAGCCGGGTCGTCCGGCTCACCCCGATCGGTGCCCGCCTGGCCGAGGAGATGCGCCCGCTGGTGGCCGGCATCGAGGCGGCGGTGCAGCGGGCCGTGGACGCCGGGCGCGGGCTCACCGGCGAGCTGCGGGTGGCGTACGTCGGCGAGTCGACAGCGCCGGTGCTGCTGCGGGCGGTCGCGCTGTTCACCGAGCGTCATCCGGACTGCGAGGTGCACGTGCACGAGGCGCCGCTGGCCAGCACCCGGTCGAGCCTGCTGGACGGCACGATCGACGTCCTGATCGCCTCGTACCCCTTCGACGGCATGGCGAACGGCCCGGTGCTGCTGCGCGAGCGCCGGGTGCTCGCGGTGGCCGCGGGCCATCCGCTGGCGGCCGAGGAGTCGGTGTCGCTGGAGGTGCTCGGCGACCATCCGGTGGTGCAGTACCCGGCGGTGACGTCGACCGCGTTCAAGCAGGACCGCACGCCGGACCGCACCCCGTCCGGCCGTCCGGTGCCGAAGGGCCCGGTGGGTGGCAGCTTCTCCGAGATGCTGGCGCTCGTCGCGCTCGGGCGCGGGGTGCTGCCGGTGGGTGAGCAGGCCCGGCAGTTCTACGCCCGTCCGGACGTGGCCTACGTGCCGATCCACGACGCGCCGCCGATCTGTCGCGGTCCGGTGTGGCCGGCCGGGAACACCACATCCCGGGTACGCGAGTTCGTCCGCGCAGCGGCCGACGCCAACCCGCTGCCGCCGGACTGATCCCGTCGTACCCAGGTGGCAGCATCGGCGGGATGCGGGACGAGATCCGGGCACTGGTCGAGGAACTGCCACCTGGGGACGAGCTGGAGGCGCGGCACCGGGAGGCGGCCTTGACCTGGCTGGCCGGCACGGAGGACATCTTCCGCCGGGCCAAGCCGCGTACGCCGTCGCCACACCTGGTCGCGTACTTCCTGCTCCGCGACCCGGCCGACGGCGCGGTGCTGCTCGTCGACCACCGCCTCGCCGCGATGTGGTTGCCCAGCGGCGGGCACGTCGAGCCGGGAGAGCACCCGGCCGACACGGTGCGCCGCGAGCTGCGGGAGGAACTGGGCGTGTCGGCGGTCTTCGCGCCGCCGTTCGGTGAGCGCCCGGCGTTCCTCACCGTCACCGAGACGGTCGGCCCGCCCGAGCACCGGCACACCGACGTGAGCCTCTGGTACGTGCTGTCCGCGGGCCGTGACCAGCGGTTCACGCCCGACTCGGTGGAGTTCGCGGGCATCCGCTGGTGGACGCCGGCCGAGGTGAACGAGGCGCCGACCGGCACGATCGAGCCGCATCTGGGCCGGATGCTCGCCAAACTGGCGGCAACGACGCCTTGACCCGTCCCCTGCGGCAAGGCCCAGCGTGATCGGTGCCGGTCGCGGTGACCGGCACGAGGAGCGCGAGGGAGGCACGGTGCGACTGCTGACCATCGGGGCGTTCGCCCGCGCGACCGGCCTGAGCGCCAAGGCGCTGCGCATCTACGACGACTGCGGGCTGCTGCCCCCGGCCGCGGTGGACCCGCACTCGGGCTACCGCTACTACGCGCCGGAGCAGGCGGACCGGGCGCGGCTGATCGCCGGGCTGCGCCGGGCGGGGATGCCGCTGGCCGAGATCCGTACCGTCTGCGGCCTGCCGCCCGCGGCCGCCGCGGAGGCGCTCGACGCCTGGTGGCGGCGGGTCAGCGCGGACACCGCGGCGCGCGGCCGGGCCGTCGCGCTCCTCGTCGACACGCTCAGCGAGAGGGGCACCACCATGTCCGAGACGATCTTCCGGTACGCGACGCGCTGCGAAACGGGAACGGTCCGCGACTCCAACGAGGACACCGCGTACGCGAGCGCGGCGCTGCTCGCTGTCGCCGACGGCGTACGCGGCCCGGCCGGGTCCAAAGCGAGCGCGGAGGCGGTGGACGCGCTGCGGCCGCTGGAGCAGACGGACGAGTCGCAGGCCGACCTGCTCGCCGCGCTGGCCGACGCGGTGAGCCGGGCCGACCGGGCGGTACGCGCGCACGCCACCGACGCCGACCAGCCCGCCACCACGCTCACCGCGCTCGTGCGACGTGGCACCCGGCTGGCGCTGGTGCACGTCGGGGACAGCCGGGCCTACCTGCTGCGCGGCGGTGAGCTGTTCCGGCTCACCCAGGACCACACGTACGTGCAGACGCTCGTCGACCAGGGCCGGCTCACCCCGGCCGAGGCGGGATCGCATCCGCAGCGGGCGCTGCTGGCCCGGGCGCTCGGCGCGGGCGCGGAGGTCGAGGCGGACCTGGCGCTGCGGACCGCGCTGCCCGGCGACCGCTACCTGCTCTGCTCCGACGGCCTCTCCGCCGTGGTGGAGCCGGGCGCGCTGCACGCCGCGCTGACGGAGGCGGACGATCCGGAGAGCGCCGTCGAGCGCCTGGTGGAGCTGGCGTACGCGGCCGGCGCACCGGACAACATCGCCTGCGTGGTCGCCGATCTGGCGGCGTGATCACCGCGACCCGGGTCGGAGTGTCCGACCCGGGTCGTACCCTGGCGGGCATGCGAATCGGCATCGTGATCCTGCCTGACCAGCGCTGGTCGGAAGCACGTCGGCGGTGGGCCCAGGTGGACGAGTGGGGCTTCGACCACGCCTGGACCTACGACCACCTGGGTTGGCGTGACCTGGTCGACGGGCCGTGGTTCGACTCGTGGACGACGCTGACCGCGGCGGCCGGCGTGACGTCCCGGGTCAAGCTGGGGACGCTCGTGGCCTCGCCGAACTTCCGGCACCCGGTGGCGTTCGCCCGGCAGGTGACGGCGCTCGACGACGTGTCCGACGGCCGCGTGCTGCTCGGCCTGGGCGCGGGGGGCATCGGCTTCGACTCGGCGGTGCTCGGCGGCGAGACGCTGCCGCCCCGGCAGCGCGTGGACCGGTTCGCCGAGTTCATCGAGCTGCTCGACGCGATCCTGCGGGAGGACGGCACGACCTGGCGCGGGGACTGGTTCACCGCAGTCGACGCGCGCAACAACCCGGGGTGTGTCCAGCAGCCCCGGGTGCCGTTCGTGGTGGCCGCGAACGGTCCCCGCTCGATGCGGCTGGCCGCCCGGTTCGGGCAGGGCTGGGTGACCATCGGGCAGGGCAGCGACGACGTGGAGAGCTGGTGGCGGACGGTCACGGAGCTGTCCGAGCGGATGGACCGCACGCTGGAGCAGGCCGGCCGTGACCCGGCGACGCTGGACCGCTACCTCTCGCTCGACTCCGCTCCGATGTTCTCGCTGACCAGCGCCGACTTCTTCGCCGAGCAGGTGGCCCGGGCGGCCCGGCTGGGCTTCACCGACGTGGTGACGCACTGGCCCCGGGCCAGCAGCTGGTACGCGGGCGACGAGGCGGTGCTGGTGGAGGCGGCGGCGCTGCTGCCGGAGCTGCGCCGGGCCGGTTAGGTGCCGACGCTGCCCTCGGTGGAGACCACCCGGAACCGGAGGCAGACGATCCGGGTGTCGTCGGTGACCGGCGTGCCCTGCCGGGCCCAGTAGGCGCCGTGGCCCTCGCGCCACTCCTCGATCGACCTGTCGCCCTCGCCCTCGGCGCGGGCGAAGTCCCACGGCACGTCGGCGAAGCGCACCACCTCGACGCCGGTGACCTCCACGACGGCGACGAACCGGTCGTTGTCGTCGACCAGGACCAGTCGCTCGCCGACGTGCTCCAGTTCCTCGTTCTCGTCGTCGTACTCCTGCATCAGGCCGGCGGTGGCGGTCTTCACGCCGGAGAGCACGAGGGTGTTGAGCCGGGTGCGCAGCTCACCGGGCGTGCCGAGGGCGAGTGCGCGCAATCCACCGATGCGGGGCCACATGCCGCCGACGCTACGGCACGCTCCGCCACCGCCGGCGGCTCACGGCAGGTCGGCGCCGGTGATCAGGGCGCGCAGCCTCAGCCGCGCGGCGACCTCGGGCGGGCAGGTCGCGACGAGCGCGGCAGCGCCGACCAGGTCGGCCCCGGCGTCCCGGACGACCCGGCACAGCGCGTCCAGTTGCGCGCCGGTGTCGACCCAGTCGTCGACGAGCAGCACCCGGTCGCCGGTGCCGAGCCGCCTGCTGTCCACGCCGACCCGCAGCCGCCGGCCCCGGTAGTCGGGGGGTGTCTGCGCCCAGCGCGTCGGCCCGGCCCGGCGTCGCTCGCCGCCGTCCTTGTACGCGGGCAGGAAACCGGCTCCGGCGGCGACCGCGACGAGCGGGCCGAGCAGCAGCCCGGTCACCTCGGGCGCGATCACGACGGTCGGGCGGGCGTCCGGAAAGAGCCCGGCCAGCGCCGGGCCGACCTGGGCGAGCACCTCGGGGTCACGCCACCAGCCGGAGGTGTCGCTGACCAGGTGGGTGCTGCCGGGGCCGGGGTCGATCCACCGGAACAGCTCGACCAGGCGACGGTTCAGCACGGTTTCCATCCTCGGGGATCGGTGGGCCGTTCGGCCGATCGAGCGTGGCGTGATCGGCTACACGTACCGGGGTAAATACGGGCATAGCACCATGATCACGTTGACTTCGGAAGTGCTTCTCTCGTTACGGTCCGGGCCGGTTTGTTCAGTTGACGAAAGGACCGGGCCGGTGGCTGCTAGGCACCTTCGTACCCGCAAGTTCTCCTCGCCCGCCGCCATCGCCGCGACCGCGGCGGTCGGCGTGGCGCTCGCGGTCGGCGGTACCGTCGGCGCCGTGCGGCTCACCTCCGCCGAGCCGCCCGCCGAGCCGGTCGCGGTCGCGACGCTGCCCAGCACGCCCGCCCCCACCTCGGCGGCCCCCTCGCCGAGCGCCTCGGCCTCGCCGAGCGCGAGCCTCAGCCCGTCGCCGAAGGCCACCGCGAGCCCGAAGTCGAGCCGGACCCAGGCGGCCTCCCGGAGCAAGGCCCGGACCGCCTCCCCGTCGCCGACGGCGAAGAAGACCAGCAGCCCGAAGGTCGTGGACAGCGGCTCCTGCGGCGCGTCCTTCTACGCCGAGGGTCAGATGACCGCGAACGGCGAGTCGTTCAACCCGAACGCGCTGACCGCCGCGCACAAGACGCTGCCGTTCAACACGAAGGTCCGGGTCACCAACCCGGACAACGGCAAGTCGGTGGTGGTGCGGATCAACGACCGGGGCCCGTTCATCGAGGGCCGGTGCCTGGACCTGTCCCGCGCCGCGTTCGCGTCCATCGCCGCCACCGGTCTCGGGCACATCCAGGTCCGGTACGAGGTCCTCGGCTGACCGTCCACTCGGCCAGAACTTCCACGGCCGACGGGCCAGGTTCATTCTCCCGTTCACGTCCATCAGGCATGCTGTCCGATGTACGCACGCAACCCTTCCAGCCGGGCCGTCGCCCGCTGAGCCCCGGATCCCGCGCCGGCCTCGGCGCGGCCCTCGGGCTGCTCGCGATCGTCGCCGCGGCGGAACTGGCCGACGGCCGTCCGGCGCACTACCTCGCGCTGATGGTCATCGCGCCGTTCCTGGCGGCGGCGCTGGCCTCCTGGCGGGTGGTGCTCGCGATGGGCGGGCTGGCCACCGCCGTCGGTGTCGCCTTCGCCCTCGCCGAGCGGGGCACCACGCTGGTGACCGCCGTGAACGTGACAGCCATCGCGGTGGGGACTGTCGTCGCCGCGGCCACGGCGGCGGTACGCCAGCGGCAGGTGGACCGGATCGCGGAGCTGTCCCGGCTCGCCTCGGTGGCCCAGCAGGCGGTGCTGCGCCCGCTCGGACCGCAGGTCGGCACGCTCGCGGTGGCCGCCCGGTACATCTCCTCGACCGCTACCGCCGAGATCGGCGGCGACCTGTACGAGGCGATGGACACCCCGTACGGCGTCCGCATGATCATCGGTGACGTCCGGGGCAAGGGGCTGGACGCGGTCCGCCTGGCCAGCATCGTGCTCGGTTCCTACCGGCACGTCGCGTACGAGCGGGCCGACCTGCGCGCGGTGGTGACCGACCTGGACCGCGCGGTGGCCCGCAACGTCGGCGACGAGGACTTCGTCACCGCGGCGCTGGTCGAGGAGCGCGGCGGCACCCTCACGATCGTCAACTGCGGGCACCCGCCGCCGTTGCTGCTGCGCCGGGGCGCGGTGATCCCGCTGGAGCCGCCCGCGCCCGCGCCGCCGCTCGGCTTCATGCCGGTGGTCCGGCCGCGTGTGGAGCGGCTGGAGCCGGGCGACCGGCTGCTGCTGTTCACCGACGGGCTGGGCGAGGCGCGCCGGGACGGCGAGTTCTTCCCCACCGCCGACCGGGCCTGGCGGCTGCTCGGCCACGGCACCGTCGCCGACGGGCTGGCCTCGCTGGAGACCGCCCTGGTCGAGTGGGTGCACGGCCGGCTCGACGACGACATCGCGCTGGTCCTGATGGAGTACGCCGGCCCGTACAGCGCCACCGCGACGCCGGTGCCGAGCTGGGAGGTCGGCGCCGCCGACGGATGAACGGGAAGTGTGTAATCGCTGTCACTTCCGAGATCCGCTTGTCGTTGCCTACCGGTGAGTAATACAGTCTGGAGTTACTGATCGGTAACACCTGTCCGGAAGCGGGGCCAGCGAGCATGACCCACTACAAGAGCAACGTGCGGGACCTCGAGTTCAACCTGTTCGAGGTATTCGGGGCGGACCGGACGCTCGGCCAGGCCCCGTTCACGGACCTGGACGTCGACACCGCCCGCAGCTTCCTCGGCGAGGTCGACCGCCTCGCCCGCGAGGACCTGGCTGCCAGCTACACGGACAGCGACCGCAACCCGCCGGTCTTCGACCCGGCGACGTTCACCGCGCCGCTGCCGGAGTCGTTCAAGAAGTCGTACAAGGCGTTCATGGACTCCGAGTTCTGGCGCCTCGACCTGCCGGAGTCCCTGGGCGGCACCAACGCCCCGCGTGCCCTCTGGTGGTCGCTCGCCGAGCTGGTGCTCGGCGCCAACGCCCCGATCTGGATGTACGCCTCCGGCCCGTCCTTCGCCCACGTGCTGCACGTCGAGGGCACCGAGGAGCAGAAGAAGTGGGCCCGGCTGTTCATCGACAAGCAGTGGGGCTCGACCATGGTCCTCACCGAGCCGGACGCCGGCTCGGACGTGGGCGCCGGCCGTACCCGCGCGATCCAGCAGCCGGACGGCTCGTGGCACATCGAGGGCGTGAAGCGCTTCATCACCTCCGGTGAGCACGACCTGAGCGACAACATCGTCCACTACGTGCTGGCCCGCCCGGTCGGCGTCGAGGGCGTCGGTGGCCCGGGCACCAAGGGCCTGTCGCTGTTCGTCGTGCCGAAGTACCACTTCGACGCCGAGACCGGCGAGCTGGGCGAGCGCAACGGCGTCTACGCCACCAACGTCGAGCACAAGATGGGCCTGAAGGTCTCGAACACCTGCGAGGTGACCTTCGGCGAGCACGGCGTACCGGCCAAGGGCTGGCTGCTGGGTGAGAAGCACGACGGCATCCGCCAGATGTTCATGATCATCGAGTACGCCCGGATGCTGGTCGGCACCAAGGCGATCGCCACGCTCTCCACCGGCTACCTGAACGCGCTGGAGTACGCCAAGAACCGGGTGCAGGGCGCCGACCTCACCCAGATGGCCGACAAGACCGCGCCGCGGGTGACCATCACCAACCACCCGGACGTGCGCCGCTCGCTGCTGCTGCAGAAGTCGTACGCCGAGGGCCTGCGCGCGCTCGTCTGCTACACCGCGACCTGGCAGGACAAGGTCACGATCGCCGAGGCGGCCGGTGACGAGAAGGCCACCAAGCTGGCCAAGCGCGTCAACGACCTGCTCCTGCCGCTGGTCAAGGGCGTCGGTTCGGAGCGGGCGTACGAGCTGCTCGGCCACGAGGCGCTGCAGACCTTCGGCGGCTCCGGCTTCCTCCAGGACTACCCGCTGGAGCAGTACGTCCGGGACGCCAAGATCGACACCCTGTACGAGGGCACCACGGCGATCCAGAGCCTGGACCTGATCTTCCGCAAGATCGTCCGGGACAACGGCAAGGCCCTGATGGCGGTCGCCGCCGAGATCCAGGAGCACATCACCTCCGAGGCCGGCAACGGCCAGCTCAAGGAGGAGCGGCAGGCGCTCGGCAAGGCGCTCGCCGAGATCCAGAACATCCTCGGCGTGATGACCGGCTGGCTGGGCGAGGCCCAGGGTGGCGACACCCGCGCCCTCTACAAGGTCGGCCTGAGCAGCCGCCGGTTCCTGCTCGCGATCGGCGACCTGGTGGTCGGCTGGCTGCTGCAGAAGCAGGCGGACGTGGCGCTGAAGGCGCTGGCCGGCGAGGTCTCCGCGGCCGACAAGTCCTTCTACACCGGCAAGGTCGCCGCCGCCCGGTTCTTCGCCCGCGAGGTGCTGCCCCGCATCGGCGCGGACCGGCGGATCATCGAGGGCACCGACCTGGAGATCATGGACCTCCCGGAGGAGGCTTTCTGAGCCCTTCCGGGGGCTTTCACCCCTGAAGCGTCACTCTCCCCCTCATGACGACGGCCGGCGGGCCCCAGCCCGCCGGCCGTCGTCGTGCGTGCGCTCCGGGCGGATAGGCGGCCCGGTGGCGGGTAACCGTCGCGGACCACGACCGGAGTACGCCCAAGGCCATCGCACGGGGGAGTGCAGCGCACATGGGCATTGGTAGCGCCATCTTTCTCATCGCGCTCGGCGCGATCATGACCTTCGCCATCCGGGCCAACGTCTGGTGGATCGACCTGCGCGCGGTCGGCTGGGTCTTCATCCTGGCCGGGCTGGGCGTCCTGCTGACCACGCTGTGGTTCTGGCAGGACCGCCGCAAGCGGGCCCGCACGCTCATCGTGGAGGAGAACCGGCTCTCGCATCCGACCGCGATGATGCCGCCGCCGCCCGACCCGCCGCCGCCGACGGCGCCGCCGTCCTGACGCCGCGTCTCAGCGGCCGATCCGGTCCAGCTCGGCGAGATCCTCGCCGGAGAGGGCCAGCCCGGCGCCGCCGACGTTCTCGCGCAGGTGCGCGACGGACTTCGTGCCGGGGATCAGCAGGACGTTCGGGGAACGGCGCAGCAGCCAGGCCAGGGCGACGCCCATCGGTGTCGCCCCGAGGCGCGCGGCCACTGCCGACAGCGCCGAGGACTGCAGCGGGGTGAAGCCGCCGAGCGGGAAGTACGGCACGTAGGCGACGCCCTGCCGGGCCAGCTCGTCGATCAGGTCGTCGTCTGCGCGGTGCGCCAGGTTGTAGTGGTTCTGCACGCAGACGATGGGCGTGATGGCCTGTGCCTCGGTGACCTGTTCCGGCGTCACGTTGCTCAGGCCGAGGTGGCGGATCAGGCCCTCCCGCTGGAGCGCGACGAGCGTCTCCAGCGGCTCGGCGAGCGAGCCGGGCTGCGGGCCCGTGGCGTCGCCGAGCCGCAGGTTGACCAGGTCGAGCCTCTCCCGGCCGAGCGTCTCCAGGTTCTCCCGGACCTGCCGGCGCAGGCTGCGCGGGTCGCGCGCGGTGGGCCAGCCGCCCTGCTCGTCCCGGTCCGCGCCGACCTTGGTGACGACGTGCAGCGACTCCGGGTACGGGTGCAGCGCCTCCCGGATCAGCCGGTTGGTGACGTACGGCCCGTACGCCGCG
Source organism: Micromonospora sp. HB375 (assembly GCF_017872985.1). NCBI lineage: Bacteria > Bacillati > Actinomycetota > Actinomycetes > Micromonosporales > Micromonosporaceae > Micromonospora > Micromonospora sp. HB375. Next base: position 7,067,556 of record NZ_JAGGJO010000001.1, read on the forward strand.
CTGGTGTCGATGTGGGTGATGCCGAGCGCGACCGCCTCGCGCAGCACCGCGAGGGCGCCCTCGTGGTCCGCCGGTGGTCCCATGACCCACTGGCCGGCGAGCTGCATCGCGCCGTAGCCGAACCGGGTCACGGTCAGGTCGCCCAGCGTCCAGGTGCCGCCGGGAAGGGTGGTGGGGGCCATGCGTGTACCTCTCGTCGTTACGCGACGCCGCCGGGTCGCGGCGGCCGCCCTCCACTATCGGGGTGTTACTTTCTTGTGGGAAGTAGGCACCTGAAAGTGCGTAGCTCACCGGGCGGCAGGAGCAGAAGATGAGCAAGTCGGAGTACGACGCGTTCCTGGCCGGGTGCCCCAGCCGGCAACTGCTCGACCGGATCACCGACAAGTGGGTCGCACTCGTGCTGGCCGCGCTGCGCAGCGACGGCTCGCACCGGTTCGGGGCGGACTGCGCGGGCGACCCACGACCGAGGCGATACTCCGAGCTGTTCCGCACGCTGCCCGGGGTCAGCCAGAAGATGCTCACCCAGACGCTGCGCGCCCTGGAGCGCGACGGTCTGATCACCCGCACCGTCGAGCCGACAGTGCCGGTGACGGTCACCTACGAGATGACCGACCTCGGGTTCTCCCTGCACGAGATGATCCGCGGCCTGAAGTCCTGGGCGGAGGCGCACATGGACGACGTGCTCGCCAACCGGGCGGCGTACGACACCCGCGTCGGCTGAGCATCAGGCGCGGGCGGTGTGGCGGCCGGTGATCGGCGCGGTTCCCGGCCCGAGGTCGGCCCAGCGGGTCGTCGGCCGGTGCACCACAAGGTCGCTGGTCCGCAGCCCGTCCGGGTCGGCCCGCTGCGGGTCGAGCAGCGCCGACAACAGTGAGATCCCCGGATTGTGGGCGACCAGCAGCACGGTGCCGGCGGTCGGCTCGACGGTCCACAGCAGCTCCAGCAGCTGATCCGGAAGCGCGTCGTACGCGCTCGCCTCGTACCGCACCGCGGGCGCCGAGCCCGCCGGACCGCTCTCCGTCGGCGAACCGCTCATGCCCATCGCCGCGTCGTGCCAGGTCTGCCGGGTACGCCGGGCGGGCGAGCAGAGCACCACGTCGGGGAGCAGCCCGTGCCGGGCCAGCCAGGCCCCGGCGGTGGCCGCGTCGGCGTGCCCCCGCGCGGTGAGTGACCGCTCCACGTCCGGGAGGTCCCCGGACGGCTCGGCCTTGGCGTGCCGCAGCAGCACCAGCGTCCGCTGCCCGTTCCTGCCGTCCGTCATACCGCCCAGCTTGCCTGATTGACGATCAAAGCGCCTGGGTATGTCGATGTGTGCCGCTACCTCATCCATGGCCGCGGCGGGCAGGAAACGCCAGCAGGACGCCAAGGAGGCGACGTCATGGGCATCGGTGCCAGCATCTTTCTCATCGCGCTCGGCGCGATCTTCGCGTTCGCCGTCGACGCCAATCTGGGATGGCTGAACCTCAACGTGGTGGGCTGGGTGCTCATGCTCGCCGGCGTCGCCGGCCTGCTCACCACGCTGTACTTCTGGAACAGCCGCCGCCGGGTCGTGGCCGCGCCGGTGCGTGAGCGGGTCGTCGCCGAGCCGGTCGCACCGGTGCGGGAGGACCGCGTCGTACGCGAGGAGTACCGCGAGGTGCGTGGTCCTGGCTCGGGTTACCCGGCCTGATCCCGTACCCCCGAACCCGAGGGCCCCGCAACGGCGCGGGGCCCTCGCGCGTGTCCGGGGCCGGCTCGGCTCAGGCGAACAGGGCGAAGTAGATCGCGATGTGGTGGCAGATCGCCGCGACGAGCGTGCAGGCGTGGAAGAACTCGTGGTGGCCGAAGACCGTGGGCCACGGGTTCGGGCGGCGCAGCGCGTAGAACACCGCGCCCACGCTGTAGATCGCGCCGCCCACCGCCAGCAGCACCAGCGCGGTGACGCCGCCGGAGTGCAGGATCTGCGGCAGCATGGCCACCGCTACCCAGCCGAGCGCGAGATAGAGCGGGGCGGAGACCCAGCGCGGCGCGTGCGGCCAGATCAGCTTCACCGCCACGCCCGCGATCGCGCCGCCCCAGACCAGGCTCAGCATGATCGTGGCCTGCCGGGTGTCCAGCAGCAGCGCGCAGAACGGCGTGTAGGTGCCGGCGATGAACACGAAGATCATCGAGTGGTCCATCCGGCGCATGATCTGGTAGCCGCGTTCGGACCAGACCCGCCGGTGGTAGAGCGCGCTGGTGCCGAACAGCCCGCACACGGTGAAGCTGTAGATCAGGCAGCTCACCAGCGGCGCCCAGCCGGGACGGCCGGCGGCGATCGAACACAGCACGATGCCGCAGACGAGAGCGGCGAAGAACGCGTATGCGTGCAGCCAGCCGCGCATGCGCGGCTTCCCGATGTCGGCCGGCCGGAGCCGGAACGGTGCGGATGTGGTCACATCTACAGGTTACGACAGCGTAGGTTACTTGCAAGTAGTGTGGACCGTCACGTCAGCCGACGGGAGGATGACCGGATGCGGATCCGGCCGGTCGGGCCCCACGCCCTGCTGCTCGACTGCGACGACCCCGAGCAGGTCGAGGCATGGCGGGCCGAACTGTGGCACCGGCGCGCGAGCGGCGAGCTGACCGCCACCGAGATCGTCCCGGGCGCGGTCACCGTGCTGCTCGACGGCGTACCGGACCCGTCTGCCGCCGCCGACCGGATCGCCGGTTGGCGGCCCCGGACCGGCGGCCCCGGCGCGACCACCGCCGAGGTCCGGGTGCCAGTCGTGTACGACGGCGAGGACCTGCCGCGCGTCGCCGCCCACTGGGACACCGACGTGCCCGCCGTGGTCGACCGGCTGCGGCGTACCGAGTTCCGGGTCGCGTTCTGCGGATTCGCGCCCGGGTTCGCGTACCTGACCGGGCTGCCGCCCGAGCTGGCAGTGCCCCGGCTCGCCACACCGCGTACCCGGGTGCCGGCCGGCTCGGTCGCGCTCGCCGGCCCGTACGCGGGCATCTACCCCGCCGCGTCACCCGGCGGCTGGCTGCTGGTCGGCCGGACCGACCTGCCGCTGTTCGACGTGCACGCCGACCCGCCGGCCCGGCTCACCCCCGGCACCCGGGTCCGGCTGGTCGACACGCCGTGATCGAGGTACTGCGGGCCGGGGCGCTCACCACCGTCCAGGACCAGGGCCGACCGGGGTGGGCGCACCTCGGCGTACCCCGCTCCGGCGCGCTCGACCCGGCCGCCCTGCGCCTGGCCAACCGCCTCGTCGGCAACCACGAGCACGCCGCCGGGCTGGAGATCACCATGACCGGCTGCGCGCTGCGCTTCACCCGGGCCGTCGCGCTCGCCCTCACCGGCGCCCCGGCCGACGTGGTCGTCGAGTGGCCGGCCGGGGACACCCGGCCGGGCGACGTGGGACTGCCGCTCGCACTACCGGCGGGCGCGGTGCTGCGCGTCGGGCCGGCCCGGGCCGGCGTACGCACCTGGCTGGCGGTCAGCGGCGGAATCACCGTCGAACCGGTGCTCGGCAGCCGATCCACCGACACGCTCTCCGGGCTCGGGCCGCCACCGCTGCGCGACGGGGACCGGCTGCCGCTCGGCACCGCGGACCGGCCGCCGCCCCCGGTCGACCTCGCCGTCACCCGGCCGGTCCCGGACGAACTGCGGCTGACCGTGCGCCCCGGCCCTCGGCAGGACTGGTTCACCCCGCAGGCGCTGGACCTGCTGTGCGGCACCGCGTACACGGTGAGCCCGGACAGCAACCGGGTCGGCGCGCGGCTGGCCGGCGCGGCGCTGCCCCGCGCGGTCGCCGGCGAACTGCCCAGCGAGGGCCTGGTGCTCGGCGCGGTGCAGGTCCCGCCGGACGGCCAGCCGCTGGTCTTCCTGGCCGACCACCCCACCACCGGCGGCTACCCGGTCGTCGGAGTGGTGGACGACGTGACAGCGCTCGCCCAGGCCCGGCCAGGCACTACGGTGACGTTCCATGGACCTCAACGCTGACCTGGGCGAGGGATTCGGAAGCTGGCGGCTCGGCGACGACCACGCGCTGCTCGACCTGATCAGCTCCGCGAACGTCGCCTGCGGCTTCCACGCCGGCGACGCGGCCACCATGCACCAGGTCTGCGCCGCCGCCGCCGAACGCGGCGTCGCGGTCGGCGCGCAGGTCGGCTACCGGGACCTCGCCGGCTTCGGCCGGCGGCACATCGCGTACGACTTCGCCGAGCTGCGTGACGAGACGATCTACCAGCTCGGCGCGCTCGACGCCTTCTGCCGGCTGTACCGCACCCGGGTCCGCTACCTCAAACCGCACGGCGCGCTCTACCACGCGGCGGCCCGCGACGAGGCCCAGGCCGCCGCGCTGGTGGCCGCGATCAGCGGGTACGACCACGAGCTACCGGTGCTCTGCCAGCCCGGCAGCGTGCTCGCGCAGCTCGCCACCGGCGCCGGCCTGCGGGTGGTGGCCGAGGGGTTCGCCGACCGCAACTACCTCCCGAACGGCACGCTGGTGCCGCGCAGCTCCCCCGACGCGCTGGTGACCGACCCGGAGCAGGTGGCCGTCCGGGCGGTACGGATGGCCGTCGAGCAGACGCTCGTCGCCGTCGACGGGACGGTGATCGCCTGCCCGGTCGAGTCGATCTGCCTGCACGGGGACACGCCCGGCGCGGTGCGGTGCGCGGAGCTGGTCCGCGCCGCGCTCATCGACGCGGGGGTCACGCTCACTCCGTTCGCGTGAAAGGAAGGGCCCCTTCTTAACGCCTCCGGTAGAGGAAGGGCCCCTTCTTAACACGCGCTGTCAGGCGTCCATGCCACGCAGGACCAGCGGCACGCGGGTCGCGCCGCCGGTGACCACCCGGACCGGCACGCCCCAGTCCTGCCGCGTCAGGTGACAGGCCGCGTGCTCCACATCGGCGTCGCAGGTCGCCGCCTGGGCGGTCACCTGCAGCACCCCCTGCGCCACGTCGCCGCTGACCACCAGCTTGCGGGACAGGTCGGTGGTCGTGCCCGCGCCCTCGACCAGCAGCTCCGGCGGGGACGCCGAGACCACCAGCCGGGTCGACGGCCCGTACGTCTCGTCGAGCTTCTGCCCCGGCGCCGGCGTGAAGATCACGTCCAGGGTCAGCTCCCCGGCCGCCACGTCGGTCGGCTTGCGCTCCAGCCGGTGCCGGGGGCCGTCCACCGTGTTCGCCCCGGCCGACGTCAGCGCGCCCGGCGCCAGCCGGGTCAGGCGGTGCGCGGCCGACTCGACCACGAGCACGTCGCCCTCGCCGGTCAGCACCAGGTCGCTCGGCTCGGCCAGCCCGTCCGCCACGGTGCCCACCTGGCCGGTCTCCGGGTCGAAGCGGCGCACCGCCCCGTTGTACGTGTCGGCGATCAGCACCGAACCGTCGGGCAGCGCGCACACGCCCAGCGGGTGCTGGAGCAACGCCTGGTCGGCCGGGCCGTCGACGTGCCCGAAGTCGAACAGGCCCTGACCGACTGCGGTGTGCATCTCGCCGCCGGAGACCCACCGGATCGCGCTGGTCTCGCTGTCGGCCACCCAGAGCCGTGTCCCGTCGACGGAGACGGACAACCCGGACGGCTGGGCCATCCACACGTCCGGCAGCGGGCCGTCGCGCAGCGCCTCGACTGTGGTCCCGGCGTACATGCCGGCGGTCCGCTTGATCGGGTCGAACCACCAGAGCTGGTGGATGCCGGCCATGGCGACGATCACCCGATCGCCGTACCAGGCCACGTCCCACGGGGACGACAGGTCGACGGCGCGGGCGTCGTGCGCGTGGTCGTCGACGGTCGAGCGCCACTGCCGCCCGGTGCCCGCGATCGTGACCACCTCGCCGGACGACAGCCGTACGCCGCGCAGCAGGTGGTTGACGGTGTCCGCGACGACCACGTCGTAACCGGCGACCTCGGCCACGTGCGGCGGCAGCAGGCAGAGCCCCTGCGGCTCGGCGAACGTGGCGGCGGAGGCCGGGCCGTCCGTACGGCCCCGGGAACCGGCGCCGATGCGGCGCACCACCGTCTCGCCGTCGGCGGCCAGCTCGACCAGTGAGTGCCGGGCCGAGTCGCTGACCAGCAGGTTCCCGCCGTCGAGCGGCAGCGCCTTGCCGGGGAACCGCAGCACGGTGTCCGGCTCGGCCGGCGGCACGTACGGGCCCTCGCCCCGGTGCAGCGTGCCCTTCGCCTCATGGGTGGCGATCAACTCGTCGATCAGCCGCGCCAGCCCTTCGGCGTGCCCCTCGCCGGCCATGGTGGCGACCACGTACCCCTCGGGGTCGACCACGGCCAGGGTCGGCCACGCCTTGGCCGCGTACTGCTGCCACATGTCCATGTCGGCGTCGTCGAGCACCGGGTGGTGCACGCCGTACCGCTCGACGGCCGCGGCCAGCGCCGCCGGGTCCTTCTCGTGCTCGAACTTCGGCGAGTGCACCCCGATCACGACCAGGACGTCGCCGTACTTCTCTTCGAGCGGGCGCAGTTCGTCCAGCACGTGCAGGCAGTTGATGCAGCAGAAGGTCCAGAAGTCCAACAAGACGATCTTGCCGCGCAGGTCGGCCAGCGTGACGGCCTTGCCGCCGGTGTTCAGCCAGGCCCGACCCCGCAGTTCCGGTGCCCGTACGCGCGCGCTCATGCCCCCATCGTGCCGCACCGGCCGGGTGCGCTCGCGGCGAACCCGGGGTGAACAGAGGCACACCGGAACGGCGCGGAGCGCCCGCCCGGTGAGGGGTGGACGCTCCGCGTACGTGTGGTTACTGACCGGCCGGCTTCAGGCAGAGCACCCGGGTGGTCCCGCCGTTCTCGACGGAGACGGTGGGCTGCGTCAGATCGGCGCACTTGTCCTTGTTGTCCACCTTCGACACCACGCTGAACGCGCCCTGCTCACCGCAGTCGGCGGGAACGGCGGTCTCGCCGGACTGCTTGACGCAGGAACCGACCGCCGGGTCGAAGCCCGCCGGTTTGTCGTCGCCGACCTTGCCGAGCAGCGTGAGCAGACCGAGCGGTACGGCGAGGATGAGCACCGCCGCGATCAGTACGGCGGCGAGCACCCGTCCGTTGCGCACCTTCGGCGGGGGCGCCTCGGTCTGCGGCTCGGCGGCGTCCGGCTTGAACGCGTCGAACCGGCCCTGCTCCGGCTCACCGGACGGCGCGTCCTGCGACCAGGCCGGCGGGGCCTGCTGTGCCGGGAAGGGGCTCGTCTCGCCCGGCCGGCCCTGGCCGGGCACCGCGACGGAGGCGCGCCCACCGGCCGGCGGGCCGAACTGGTCCGGCTGGCCGCCGAACGGCTCGGGCCGGCCGGCCGGGCTGCCGAACGCATCCTGGCGGCCGTCCTGGGGGCCACCGAACGGGTCCTGATGGCCGCCGGGCGGGCCGAACGGGTCCTGGCTGCCACCCGGGGTGCCGTAGGGGCTCTGCGGGCCGTCGAACGGGTCCCGGACCGCGCCGGGCTGCTCGCCGCCGGGGTGCACCCCGTTGGCGGGGCGGGTGTTGGCGGGCGGGTCCATGAAGGACGGCACACCGGCCGGGAACGGCGGCGGCGCGGCCGGCGAGGACGGCGGTACGGCGGCGTACCCGTGCGGCCCGTCGGCGTCGTCGGTCCGGGACTGCGGGCCGGGGAAGCCGTTGTCCGGGCCGAATCCGGAGGGCCCGTCCTGCTCGGGGAAGCCGTGACCGTCCTGCTCGGGCGTGTCCTCGGGCTCCGGGCGGGCGGGCCGGCCGTACACCCGGGGCTGTGGCGCCGGGGTGCCGGTCGGCAGGGGCTGGTCGGACGGCGGGGTGACCCGGCTGGTCACCGGGACCGACGCGCTGGCCGAGACCGGGCCGCCCTCCGGAGAGGTACGCGGGCCGGGCACGGAGGCCGACTGCGACTCGCCCCACGCGCCGTCACCGCGCTCCGGCTCGTACCCCTGGGGTTCGGCCGGCGCGGGCGGCTGGTCGGCGGGCGGCGACGCGGCGAGCGCGGCTCCGGGCACGCGCTGCTGCTGCGCCGGCAGCGGCACCGCGTTGCCGGGCGAGATGCCCGGCGCGGGAGCGGGCTGGTACGCCGGGGCGGAGTCCTCGGAGCGGCCCCACGCCTCGGCGGGCGACCACGGCTCGGCGGCCGGTACGGCCGGGCGGTCGTTCTGGTTGCCGCCCCAGCCGGCGTCGGGCGCCGGTACGGAGACGCTCGCGCGGGCCGCCGGAGTATCGACCGGTGCGGCGGCACCCCAACTGGGCTGTGCCGGCTCCTCGGCCGACCGGCCGCTCTCCTGCTGCTGCGGCACGGACGCGGCGCCGCTCCAGGCGCCGGCCTGCTCCTCGGAGTCACGCTGCTGCGGTGCGGCGGGGGCGCCCCAGCCACCGGGCTGCCGGCCCTGGTCCGGCTCACCCCAGCCGCCCGGCTGTGCCGCCTCGGCGGGGCCGGCGGCGCGGCCCGCGGCCCAGCCGCCGGAGCGGTCCGGGTCGTCGGGGCGGGCGGGCTCGTCCCAGCCACCCGGCCGGTTCTCGGCCTGCGGGGCGGGCCATCCGCCGTCGTGCTGTCCACCGGTCGGACGCCAGCCGCCGGAGCGGTGCGAGTCGTCCTCGCCAGCGGCGGAGCGGTTGTCCTGATCGGACTGCTCCGGAGTGGACCACGCGTTGTCCGGCCGGGTGACGCCGGGCACCGAGACCGCGGCGGCGGCACGGGCGGGCGGGTCGGCCGGCGGCCAGGTGGCGCCGGTCTGCTGACCCGGAGGTGCCCAGGCCGGCTGGCTCTCACGCGGCGTCCAGCCGCCGGAGCGGCCGGGGTCGTCGGCCGCGGCGGGCTGCTCGTCGCGCGGGTTCCAGCCGCCGGAGCGGTTCGGATCGTCCGGCGGCGCGGCGGTGGACCAGCCACCGGCGTGTCCCGGGGCGTCGTCGTGCTGCCCACCGGTGGGCGCGAAGCCGCCGGAGCGGTGCGGGTCGTCCGGCGGGGCGGGCGTGACCCAGGTCTCGTTCGGCACGGTGGCCGGGGCGGGGACGTAACCGGTGCTGCGGGCGGCCGGGTCGCCGGACGGCGACCGGGCCGGCTGCTCACCGGAGCCCCACCCCTGGCGGTTCTGCTCGGCGGCCCAGGCCGGCGCCGTCGGCTCGACCGGGCTGCCCGGCGGCGTGGCGGCCCACGCGGGCGGCGCCGGGTCGGCGGCGCGGTCCGGGCCGGGCTGCTCCTGAGCGCCCCACACGGGACTGCCCTGGGCGGGACCGGCCCAGGCGGGGGCGCCCTGGTCGGCGCCGCCCCAGGCGGGCTGCTGCCCACGGTCGGCGGGCGGTGGGACCTGGGCGGTGGCCCGGCCGGTCACCGGCTGGCCCGCGGGCGGGGCCCAGGCGGGGGGCTGTTCGTCGTTCGCGGCCCAGGCCGGGGCCGGCTGCGCGGGCCGACCGGCCGGCGGGGGCGGCGCCCAGCCGAGGTCGGGCGCTCCGTTGTACCCGTTGTCCTGCTGCGCCGGCTGATCGCCGTACGGCACCGGTCCGCCGGTGCCCGGCGACACCTCGCCCGGCTCCTGGCCGGGGCGGTGCGGAGCCTCGGACGTCATGGGTGCGCCTCCTCCATCACAGGTCGGCCGCCGATGCCGGTCCGGGGAACCGTCGGCATGGCTGCCGGCGTCGCCGGCGGGTACCGGCCGTGCGGGCTCCCCGCACCGTATCCGGTGGTTGCCCGGAGCCGCCCGGGGGAGCATCGGCCGTCACCGAAAGTCACCGGACGACGTCGATGGGTTTCACTTGCCCGCGTCGGCCCGGAACCACCGGTTGGCGACCGTGCCAACCGTACCGGGCGGTGCGGCGAGGTGGAATCCCGGTGCCGACCGATGCCGATACGCCGAAGACCCGCCCGGTGTCGGGCGGGTCTTCGGACTGGAGGAGGTGAGAAAGGTCTGTGGCGTCAGCTCATGTGACGCTGGGCGATGGCGAGAAGCTCCTCGCGGACCGCGGGCGAGTTCGCGGAACGCAGCGCGTGCTCGATGGCGCGGGCGCGGCGGTTGGCGTCGCGGCGGGTGCGGATTCGCTCGATCATGCTCATCTTGGGTCTCTCCTCCTGGCTATTCGGTTGTCAGCCCCTTGATGTCTCTATTTAAGCGCACCAGGCCGCCCATCGCCATCGATTATTAGGTGAGCTGAACCACGTACCTAAGGATCGTAGGTCAGCCTGCCCTCAGATCCTATGATTCCGTTCCCGAAACGGTTACGGCCGGTGTGCCGGGCGTTCACCCGTGGCACACCGGCCGTGACCGGAGCGGTGGTGCGTCAGGTCCAGGCGAGCAGCGCCGCCTCCGGGTCGGCCAGGAAGTCCCCGATGTCGCGGAGGAACTTCGAGCCCAGCTCACCGTCGATGATGCGGTGGTCGAAGGAGAGGCCGAGCGTGGTCACCAGGCGCGGCTTCACCTTGCCCTTGTGCACCCACGGCTGCTCCCGTACCGCGCCGAAGGCGAGGATCGCCGACTCGCCCGGGGGCAGGATCGGCGTACCGGTGTCGACGCCGAAGACGCCGACGTTGGTGATGGTGAACGTGCCGCCGGACATGTCCGCCGGGGACGTCCTCCCCGACTTCGCGGTCTGCACCAGGTCCGTCATCGCGTCCGCCAGCTCGCGCAGCGAGAGCCGCCCGGCGTCCTTGATGTTCGGCACGATCAGGCCGCGCTCGGTGGCCGCCGCGATGCCGAGGTTGACGTACTCCTTCACCACGATCTCGTCGCCGGCCCAGGTCGAGTTGACCATCGGGTGCCGCTTGACCGCCAGCAGCACCGCCTTGGCGACCAGCAGCAGCGGCGAGACCCGCACGTCGCGCCACTCCCGCCGGTCACGCAGCCGGTCCAGCGCCTTCATCGCCCGGGTCACGTCGACGGTCAGGAACTCCGTCACGTGCGGGGCGGTGAACGCCGAGCGGGCCATGTTCTCCGCGGTGAGCTTGCGTACCCCCTTGACCGGGATGCGCTGCTCGCGGTCCGCGCCGAAGCTCGCGGCCGACGCGGCCGGCGTCGTGACCGTCAGCGGCTCGGCCGCCGCCGGGGTCGCGGTCGCCGCCCGCTGTACGTCCTCACGGGTGATCGAGCCGAGCGGACCCGAGCCGGTCAGCGTGGCCAGGTCGATGCCGAGGTCCTTCGCCAGCTTGCGGACCGGCGGCTTGGCCAGCACCGGACCGGAGACCCGGCCGTTGCCGTTGACCGCCGGGGCGGGAGCGGGCGGGGCGGGCGCGACAGGCGCGGGCGCCACCGGGGCGGCGGCCTGAGCCGGTGCCGGCGCGTCACCCTTGCGCGGGCGGCGCTTGGCCGGGGCGTTGCGCGGGCCGTAGCCGACCAGCACGGCGGTACGCCCACCCGGGGCCACACCACCGATCAGGCCCGGCTCGACCATGCCCTCGGCGGGCGCGACCTGGACCGCGGCGAGCGACGCTGCAGACGGAGCGGGCAGGTCCGACGCGGGGGTCGCGGTCGTCGACTCCTCGATCGGCCCGGCGCCCGGGTCGGTGTCGATCGCGATGATCGGCACGCCGACCTCGACAGTGGACCCCTCCGGGTGGAAGATCGCCTGCACCCGGCCGGCCCACTTCGCCGGGATCTCGACCGCCGCCTTCGCGGTCTCCACCTCGACGATCGGCTGGTTCAGCTCGATGTCGTCGCCGACCTTGACCAGCCAGGCGAGGATCTCGCCCTCGGTCAGGCCCTCGCCCAGGTCGGGAAGGTTGAACTCCTTGATCCGGGACATGCCGCTCACCAGCCGAACGTGCGGTCGACGGCGTCGAGCACCCGGTCCAGGTCGGGCAGGTACTCCTCCTCCACCCGGGCGGCCGGGTAGGGGGTGTCGAAGCCGGTCACCCGCAGCACCGGGGACTCCAGGGAGTAGAAGCACTCCTCGGTGATCCGGGCCGCGATCTCCGACCCGAGACCCAGGTTGCCCGGGGCCTCGTGCACGACCACGCAGCGGCCGGTGCGCCGCACCGACTCGTACGCCGCGGTCAGGTCCAGCGGCGAGATCGTGCGCAGATCGATGACCTCCAGCTCGCGGCCGTCCTCGGCGGCGGCGGTGGCCGCGTCGAGCGCGGTGCGCACCATCGGGCCGTACGCCAGGACCGTCGCGTCCGTGCCGGGCCGCGCGACCCGGGCCGAGTGCAGGGGGTACGCGTCGGCGATCGGCGCGTCCAGGTCCACCGGACCCTTCTCCCAGTAGCGCCGCTTCGGCTCCAGGAACACGATCGGGTCGTCCGACGCGATCGCCTGCTGGATCATCACGTACGCGTCCTGCGGGTTCGCGCAGCTCACCACCTTGAGACCGGCGGTGTGCGCGAAGTACGCCTCGGGCGACTCGGAGTGGTGCTCGACCGCGCCGATGCCGCCGCCGAACGGGATGCGGATGACCATCGGGATCCGCACCTTGCCCTGCGAGCGGTAGTGCATCTTCGCCACCTGCGACACGATCTGGTCGTACGCGGGGTAGACGAAGCCGTCGAACTGGATCTCGCAGACCGGACGGAAACCGCGGATGGCCAGGCCGACAGCGGTGCCGATGATGCCGGACTCGGCCAGCGGGGTGTCGATGACGCGCTGGTCGCCGAAGTCCTTCTGGAGGCCGTCGGTGATCCGGAACACGCCGCCGAGCTTGCCGACGTCCTCGCCCATGATGACGACCTTCGGGTCGTTCTCCAGGGCCCGCCGCAGGCCGGTGTTCAGTGCCTTGCCGAGGGTGAGCGTCTCCGTGGCCATCAGTGCGCGCTCCCCTCGAAGGACTCCATGTACTGCGTGAACCGGGCCCGCTGCTCGTCCAGCTCGGGAGAGCCGTTGGGGTAGACGTGGTCGAACATGCTCACCGGCTGCGGGTCGGGCATGGCGAGCACACGCTCGCGCAGGTGCACCGACTCGGTGCGGGCCTGCTCGTCGACAGCGGTGAAGAACGACTCGTCGGCGATCTTCTGCTTGGTCAGGAACGCCTTCATCCGGGCGATCGGGTCCTTCGCCTGCCACGCCTCGACCTCGCTGGCGATGCGGTAGCGGGTCGGGTCGTCGGAGGTGGTGTGCGCGCCCATCCGGTAGGTGTACGCCTCGATCAGGCTCGGGCCCTGGCCGTTGCGCGCGTTGTCCAGCGCGTGCCGGGTCACCGCGTACGACGCGAGCACGTCGTTGCCGTCCACCCGGACGCCGGGGAAGCCGAACCCGCCGGCCCGCCGGTACAGCGGCACGCGGGTCTGCCGCTCCAGCGGCTCGGAGATGGCGTACTGGTTGTTCTGGCAGAAGAACACCAGCGGGGCGTTGAAGACGCTGGCCCAGACGAACGACTCGTTGACGTCGCCCTGGCTGGTGGCGCCGTCGCCGAAGTAGGCGATGACCGCCTCGCCGTCCTCGCCGCCGGTCTTGCCGTCCATGGCGACACCCATGGCGTACCCGGTCGCGTGCAGGGTCTGCGCCCCGATCACGATCGTGTACATGTTGAACTTGAACTCGTTCGGGTCCCAGCCGCCCTGGTCGACGCCGCGGAACAGGCCCAGCGGCATGATCGGGTCGATGCCGCGGCAGTAGAGCACGCCGTGCTCGCGGTAGGTCGGGAACGCCATGTCCTGCGTACGCAGCGCCCGGCCGGAGCCGACCTGCGCCGCCTCCTGGCCCAGCAGGCTGGCCCACAGTCCCAGCTCGCCCTGGCGCTGCAGCGCGGTGGCCTCGGCGTCCAGCTTGCGGACCAGCACGAGGTCGCGGTAGAGCCCGCGGTACTCCTCGTCGGTGAAGTCGACGCGGTACTCGGTCCCGTCCGGGCCGAGCGCGGTCTCGATGCGCTCACCTTCCGGCGTGAGCAGCTGTACGAGTTCCGGTTCACCGGCCGCGGCGGCGCGCCTGGTGCGGGGTGCGGCCCGCTTGCTGCGGGTGGCGGCCCCGGGGTCGCCCTTTGCCATCCGTCTCTCCCTGTCTGTCTGCGCCGGCGCCGGGGGTTACCCGAGCCGAGCACCTCGTGCGCCCGCCCGGCTGATGCCGGGTCGGTCCCTGGCGACCGCGCCTGACCCCGGTAGGGGTTGCCGCGCGGCGTGAGCCGGAGTCGGTCGGGGACAGACCCAGGCCCGGGAGCGCCGGCGCCGTTCCGCACCAGCCGCGGGGTACGCGGAGGTGGCGGCTGCGTTGCCGTCGTGTCTGAATGATTGCAGAGGAGGTGAGCGGGCCCACAGTATGGCCTCCTTGGTGGGTGAGGTTCCATCGTCTTCATGACGGATAGCCGTCTTTGTCCCCAGTGGCGGGATCGGCTGACGTACAAAATGTGTGTCGACACGCGGTTGCGACTGGTGAACTGAGCGTCACTGGGTCAAGCTTGCGGTGAGCTGTTGCGCGGCATTTGTCCGAATATCCGCGCGTGCTCTCCCGTCCCCGTTCGCGCGTGAGGAGTGTGCCGGTGTCCGAACCAGAGGGTCCCCCCGGCTCACCCTTCCTCGGCCGGCACCGCGCGCTGCCCGCCTCCCCGTACCGCCGGGTCGTCGGCGCGCACCGCGCCCCCGGCGCCGGCGCCCCCAGCCGGGGCTACCTGCTCACAGTGGCGCTGCTCGCCGGCACCGCGTCGATGCCGATCCTCGCCGCCATCAGCACCGGATCGGCGACGGTGGGCAACAGCGCGCTCCCCGACACCAGCACCCCGTTCCTGCCGACACCCTCGATCGGGCCGGTGGTGATCCCGCCGCCCCAGGCGACCCAGCCCGCAGTGCCGTCCACGCCCACCCCCGACGTCACCTCCGTACCCCCGGCGCGGCCCGTCCTCCCCGCCGCGCCGAGCCTGCCCGACGACAGCGACCTCGCCGCCCGCCACCGGTCCCGCCCGGTGGCCGCGCCGCCGCCACCGTCCACGCCGGTCCGGCCCACCCCGGTCCGCCCGCCGCACCCCTCGCCGGTGCCCTCACCGTCGCCGTCGCACCCGCCGTCCGACCCGGGTACGCCGACGCCCGAGCCGAGCCCCAGCCCCGAGCCGTCCGCCACGTCCGTCGAGCCGACGCCCTCGGCAGGTTCGTCCGACCCGTCCGGCCCATCGGGTACGTCCGGTCCCGCTGATCCGTCGGGTCCTGCCGAGCCGACCGGTTCCGCTGGGCCGTCGGGTCCTGCCGAGCCGTCCGGTCCCGCCGAGCCGTCGGGTCCTGCCGATCCGTCCGGTTCTGCTGGGCCGTCGGGTCCTGCCGGGTCGTCCGCCGCGTCCGCTCCTTCCGGCCTGGCCCGCCCATCGGTGTCCCGCGCCTCATGATCGACACCACTTCGCCGTAGTGGTGTGGTCCCGGCCGGTCTGATGCGGCCACCTCGCCGAGGTGGTGTGGATCAACAGGGGTCTGGGGGCGTGCCCTCGTGCCGGGGTGGGGTGGTCGGGGGACGGCAGGCCTCATGATCAACACCACTTCGGCGTAGTGGTGTGGTCCCGGCCGGTCCGATGCAGCCACCTCGCCGAGGTGGTGTGGATCAACGAGGTCCGGCTGGTCAGGGCATCGGCAGGCGCATGATCGACACCACTTCGCCGTGCTGGTGTGGTCGCGAGCGACTTGATACAGCCACTTCGCCGTGCTGGTGTCGATCAAGGAGGTTCGGGGAGGCCCCTCGCGCGGGGCACCCAGGGCCGCATGATCGACACCGTTACGCCCCGGTGGTGTGGTCCCGGCCGGCTCGATGCAGCCACCTCGCCGGGGTGGCGTGGATCAACGAGGGGCGGGGCCACCGAGGGCCGGCGCCCGCATGATCGACACCACTTCGGCGTAGTGGTGTGGTTCTGGCCGGGGTGATGCCGCCACCTCGCCGAGGTGGTGCCGACCATGCGTGCGCGACTGCCTAGGCCGGGTCGTCGGTCAGGCGGTGGCGGTTCGCCTCGATCCAGGCGTTCAGCGCCTCCGGGTCGTCCGGGTCCACGCCGTCCGCCATCAGCTGGGCCACCGCGGCCGTGGCCGGGCTGCGCCGCTCACCGGTGCTGTAGAGCCGCGCGAACTCCGGGACCATCTCGGTGATCGCCTCGTCCGTCCGGGCGGCCGCCGACTGCGACAGTCCGCGCTGCCGGGCCGCGTACGCCGCCCAGGCGCGCAGCACCCGGGGCAGCATCGCCGCGTCGTCCATGTCCAGCACGGCCCGGCGGTGCACCCAGTCGAGCAGGAACAGCTCGGCGACCATCGGGCTCCACCGCATCGGGTCGGCGTCCGGGAAGCTGGCCGCGTGGTCGAGCAGCAGGCCGAGGCAGAAGTGCAGTGAGGCCAGCTCACCGTCGGCGACCTCGGGCAGGCCGAACCGGGACGCCTCGGGCGAGTCGAGGAATGCGCGTACCAGGCGGGTGCGCTCCTCGTCGGTGGGCGGCGGCACGACCGCCGGACCGGCCGGCGGGGTCGGCCCGGGCAGCGCGGCCAGCCGTGCGCCCACGAGCGCCCGGTCGGTGGCGAGCGAGCCCTGTGCGGGCAGCTCGGCGAGGTCGTCGGTGACCGCCAGGTGGCGGCTCACCTCGGCGTGCATCCGGGCCGGGTCCTCGGTACGGAACCAGGTGAACTCGTCCTCGGTGCAGATCTCCCGGGCCTGCTCCACGATCCGGGCCGCCGGGCCGCCGACGAAGACGTCCTTGGTGATGCCGATGTTGTGGTCGACCAGCGCCACCAGCGCGTGCTCGGGCCCGCCCTGTTCCTCGTCGTCGTACGCGAACGTGGCGAGGTAGGACGTCTGGTCGCCGTACACGTCGCCGTACGCCCAGGCGCCTGTGACGTGCACCCGGCCGAGCTGGCCGGCCCACGTCGGGGCGTACGCGCCGGGCCGGACCCGGGCGGCGCCCTCGGCGTCGGGCACCAGGGCGGCGAAGACGGCGCGCAGTGTGGTCGCGGCGGCGCTGCGCCGCCGGGACGTGGCGGCGAGGAAGCCGGTGACGAACTCGCGGACGGCCTGTTCCCGGTCGTGCTCCGCGACGGCGTAGACGCTGCCCAGCAACGCGGCGCCGAGCATCTCCGCGTCCAGGGCCGAGTCGAGCCTCGTCACGTCGCGCGCGGCGTGCAGAACCGCGTCGTAGGGGGTCTGTGGCGTGGCCATGCATCGACCCTACGCCGCGCGGGCCGCCCCCACACCGGTCAGCGCGCCGGGTTCAGCGCCGCACGGCTTCGCGCAGCGCCTCCCGGGCCGTGCCGTAGCGGGTCAGCACCGCCCACACCGGGTCCAGCACGTACTTCTCGCCGACGCTGCCCACCGACGTGAGCAGGCGTCGCTCGGCCCGCGCCCGGGCCCGGCGGGCCGCCCACCCGACCACCGGCCGGGTCAGCGCCGCGATCAGCAGCCCGGCCAGCAGGCCACCGAGCAGCAGGACCGTCGGCCACGGCACCACGCCGAGCGTGGGGTGTTCCAGCGGGGGCAGGCCGAGCAGGCGCACCGCGTACCCGAGGAGCAGCCAGACCAGGCCGGCCAGCGCGGCCAGGGTGACCACCCACTGAAGCGCGCCGACCACCCGCCACCAGGCCGGCCGGCGGTCCATGCCCAGGTCGGTCGCGGCGACCGCGTGGTCGAGCGCGCCCGGCAGGTCGGCCTGCCGGGACCGGGCCGCGGCGGTCACCGCGGCCGGCCACGGCGCCGGCAGACCGGCGCCGTTCCGGTCGGCCACCGCGCGGATCGCCAGCGTCAGCGCCGAGCGCTGCGCGGCCGTCGGATCGGGTACGGAGGTGGCCGCGACCAGGCTCTCCGCCGGCGCGTCCGGGTCCCGCCCGGGCAGGTGCAGCCGGCGCAGCGGATCGGGTCGTAGCTTGCGCCAGCTCCGCAGCAGCGGCCAGCCGGTGTTGCTGACGGCCCGGTGCCGGTACGCCCCCTCGACCGCCGCCGCCACAGTCGGCACCCCGGCCGCCCCGGCCAGCGCCCGGTTCAGCTCCTGCGCCGAGGCGTCGCCGGGTTTGCTGCTCGGCGGTTCCGGCCCGACGAGCGGTTCGAGATCGGCCACCACGGCGTCCACGTCGCCGGAGAGCCGGCGCAGGGCGGCCTGCCGTTCGGCGACCGTACGCTCCAGCTCGGCCCGCAGGCCGCTCAGCCCGTTCGGGTCGACCGCTACCGTGGGCAGCAGCGGCACCCCGCCCAGCCCGTCCTCGTCGAGCAGCCGGCGCAGATCCTCGAGGACCTTGGGCAGCTCGGTCGGGTGCAGCCGGTCGGCCTGGTTGAGCACCACGACCGTGACGTCCTTGTGCCTGTGGAACTCGCGCAGATAGCTGGTGTGGATCACGCGGTCGGCGTACTTCTGCGGGTCGACCACCCAGACCACCAGGTCGACCAGGCCCAGCAGGCGGTCGACCTCCAGCCGGTGACCGTGCTGCACCGAGTCGAAGTCGGGCAGGTCGAGCAGGACGAGGCCGTGCAGCGTCGACTCGTCGTCGGCGTCCAGCGGGCTTTCCCGGACGAACCGGTGCCGGGGCAGCACGCCGATCCAGTCGAGCAGCCGGACCGCGCCGTCCAGCGGACCCCACACGCAGGCGTGCGCGACGCCGGTGGTCGGCCGGCGCACCCCGACCGGGGAGAGGTCGAGCCGGGCCAGCGAGTTGAACAGGCTCGACTTGCCGCTGCCGGTCGCGCCGGCCAGCGCGACCACCGTGTGCCGACCGGAGAGGGCGAGCCGGTCACCGGCCCGCTCGACCACCGTGTGCGCGGCGACCAGTTGAGCGTCGGGCACATCGCCGTCCACCGCGGAAAGGAACCGCTGGATCGCCTGGAGGCGCTCGATCAGCACGTCCGGGTCGACCCGCTGCTCGCCGCGCAGCGCGTCCCGCATCCGTCCGACGACGTTACTCACTGGCGTCCGTCCTGCTCGGGGCTCGGAAACAGACCACTCCGGTGCCGGGCCCGCTCGACCTCCAGGGCGGCCCAGCGCAGCGCCGCGCCGGCGTTGTCGGCCGGGCGTTCGGCCTCGGTGCGGGCCAGGAAGCGCTCGGCTTCCTCGGCCAGCAGCTTGCCGGTCCGGTCGAGCAGGTCGATCCGGGCCTTGCGGGCAAGGTTCCGCACCGCCTGGTCGCCGAAGATCGCCTGGAGCACGGTCTGCCCGGCGACCGCCGTGCCGGTGCCGGCGGCGACCTCCAGCCCGGTGGGGATGAACGCGGTGGAGGCGAACACGCCGATCATGACGGCGAGGCCGGTGGCGTTCACCGCGTACGCCGCGGTGCGGGCCACGAACCGCCGGTCGCCGCCCTCGACCCGGACCAGTTCCAGCACGCCGCGCTGCCAGTCGCGGACCAGCTGCTCGGCCCGCTCCGGCAGGTCGGCCGAGGCGTGGGCCAGGTCCGGCTCAAGCAGCGCCGCGCCGGCCGGGTGCGCCTTCCAACCGGTGTACGCGTTCTCCGCCGCCTCGGCGGCCACGCCGCGCAGCAGCGTGACGAGCTGCGACTCGATCGCGGTACGCAGTTCCGCGGCGGGCGCGGGCCGCCCGGTGACCGCCGCGACGACCCGGTCCCGCAGCCGGCCGATGCGTGCCTCCAGGCCCCGGAAGAACTCGCCGGTGCCGATGAACTCCTGCCAGCGGGCCAGCACCTCGCCGCGCAGCAGCCGGCCGTCCCGGAGCCCCTGGTCGACGCTCCGCTCGGCGCCCCGGTACGCGGCCCGTACCCGTTCGTCCAGCGCGTCGGCCGCGGTGCACTGCTCGTCGGCGGCCTCGGCGAGCGCCTCCACCACCGGGTGCAGCGCGGCCAGCGCGCCGTCGAGCGTCTGCCGGACCACCGCGGCGCGGGCGTCGGCGTCGGCGGCGAGCCGGGCGAACCAGTCACTGAGCGGGGCGGTGATCCGGTCCGGCAGCAGCCCCTGCCCGTCCACCCAGGTCTCCGGCAGCACGAACAGCGGCGCGGCGCCCAGCTCCTGCTCGGCGAGCATCTCGGACAGGTGGGCGGCGACCTCGTCGGCGGCCTCCGGGGGGACCCGGTCCAGCACCATCGCCACTGCGGTGCCCCGGGCGCGGGCGCTGCGCAGCAGCTCCCAGGGGACGGCGTCGGCGTACCGGGCGGCGGTGGTGACGAACAGCCAGAGGTCGGCGGCGGCGAGCAGTTGGCCGGCGAGCGCCCGGTTGGCGTCGACCACCGAGTCGATGTCGGGCGCGTCGAGGAAGGCCAGGCCGGGCGGCAGCGCCGGTGCGGTGACCAGGTGCAGGGTGCCCGGCTGCTCGCTCGGCTCGGTGGTCCGGGTCAGGCCAGGCAGCAGCTCGCCCTGCCGGAACCAGGCCGCGTCGGTCGGGCTGCACACCAGCACCGGGGAGCGGGTGGTGGGGCGGAGCACCCCGGCCGCGCTGACCCGTGCCTGGACCAGGCTGTTGACGAGCGTCGACTTGCCCGCGCCGGTGGAGCCGCCGACCACCACCAGCAGCGGGGCGTCGAGCCGGGCCAGCCGGGGAAGCAGGTAGTCGTCGAGCTGGTCGGTGAGGCTCGTGGCGGCGTGCCGGGCCGGCTCGGCCGAGGGGAGGGCGAGCGGGAAGCGGGCCGCGCCGATCGCCGACCGCAGGCCGGTGAGCGCGGCGGGCAGGCCCTCCGGGGCGTGCGCAGGCTGGTCGGCGCCGGTGGTGGCTCCGGTGCGGGCTGCGACGGCGGGCGCGCCGGCACGGGTGGCGGAATCGCCATGCGTCGTCACCGCTAAAGCGTGCCCGACCGACGCAAGGTAAGACAACCGGACAGTAGTAACGGTCGGGTTGCGCCGGGTCGGCTCAACCTCGACTTGCGGATTGGCGATGGCGTGGCACTATTGAGTCAAGTTCACTCAACTTGTGGTGCGGTCGCTTCCGGGCGGCCCTCCCGGGCAGGCCGTCTGACCTGCTCACCCGTTACGAAGCGAGGAAGCGAACATGGCACGTGCGGTCGGCATCGACCTCGGCACGACGAACTCCTGCGTCAGCGTTCTCGAGGGCGGTGAGCCCACCGTCATCGCCAACGCAGAGGGCTCGCGTACGACTCCCTCGATCGTCGCGTTCGCCCGCAACGGCGAGGTGCTCGTCGGTGAGGTCGCCAAGCGCCAGGCGGTGACCAACCCCGACCGGACCATCCGCTCGGTCAAGCGGGAGATCGGCACCAACTGGACCGTCGACATCGACGGCAAGAAGTACACCCCGCAGGAGATCTCGGCCCGCACGCTGATGAAGCTCAAGCGGGACGCCGAGGCGTACCTGGGCGAGCAGATCACCGACGCGGTGATCACCGTCCCCGCCTACTTCAACGACGGGCAGCGCCAGGCCACCAAGGAGGCCGGTGAGATCGCCGGCTTCAACGTGCTGCGGATCGTGAACGAGCCGACCGCGGCCGCCCTGGCGTACGGCCTGGACAAGGGTTCCAAGGAGCAGACCGTCCTGGTCTTCGACCTCGGTGGCGGCACCTTCGACGTGTCGCTGCTGGAGCTGGCCGAGGGCGTGGTGGAGGTCAAGTCCACCAGCGGTGACAACCAGCTCGGCGGTGACGACTGGGACCAGCGCATCATCGACCACCTGGTGAAGACGTTCCGCGGTGAGCACGGCATCGACCTCTCGCAGGACAAGATGGCCATGCAGCGGCTCAAGGAGGCGGCCGAGAAGGCCAAGATCGAGCTGTCCGCCGCCACCACCAGCAACATCAACCTGCCGTACATCACCGCCGGCTCGGCCGGCCCGCTGCACCTCGACGTGACGCTCAGCCGCGCCGAGTTCCAGCGCATGACGCAGGACCTGCTGGACCGCTGCAAGGGCCCGTTCGAGCAGGCCGTCAAGGACGCCGGCATCAAGATCTCCGACGTCGACCACGTCATCCTGGTCGGCGGCTCGACCCGGATGCCGGCCGTCACCGACCTGGTCAAGCAGCTCACCGGCCGGGACCCGAACAAGGGCGTCAACCCGGACGAGGTCGTCGCCGTCGGCGCCGCGCTCCAGGCCGGTGTGCTCAAGGGCGAGGTCAAGGACGTCCTGCTGCTCGACGTGACCCCGCTGAGCCTGGGCATCGAGACCAAGGGCGGCATCTTCACCAAGCTCATCGAGCGCAACACCACCATCCCGACCAAGCGCTCCGAGGTCTTCACCACGGCCGACGACAACCAGCCGTCGGTGCTGATCCAGGTGTTCCAGGGCGAGCGGGAGATCGCGGCCTACAACAAGAAGCTCGGCACCTTCGAGCTGACCGGCCTCCCGCCGGCCCCGCGCGGCGTGCCGCAGATCGAGGTCACGTTCGACATCGACGCCAACGGCATCGTGAACGTGCACGCCAAGGACCTGGGCACCGGCAAGGAGCAGAAGATGACGATCACCGGCGGCTCCTCGCTGCCGAAGGACGACATCGAGCGGATGCGCCGGGACGCCGAGGAGCACGCCGACGAGGACAAGCGCCGCCGCGAGGAGGCCGAGACCCGCAACGTGGCCGAGGCGCTCCAGTGGCAGACCGAGAAGTTCCTCGCCGAGAGCGGCGACAAGCTGCCCAGCGAGAACCGTGACCAGCTCAACGAGGCGCTCGGCGAGCTGCGCAGCGCGCTCGGCGGCCAGGACATCGAGAAGATCAAGTCCGCGCACGAGAAGCTGGCGCAGGTCTCCCAGCAGGCCGGCTCGCTGCTCTACGCCCAGCAGCAGGAGGGCGAGCAGGCGGCGCCGGGTGGCGCGGCCGGGCCGGGCGCCGGCGCGGGCGCGGGCGCGACCGGTGGCCCGAAGGCCGGCGGCGACGACGACGTGGTCGACGCGGAGATCGTGGACGAGGACAAGAAGTGACATCCGGTCCCGGACACGATTCGCACGGCAGAGGGATGAGGTAACCGCATGACGGACAAGCCACGCGCGGCCGACCCGGGTGCCACCGGGTCGGCGGGCGCCGGCAAGGACGCCGGCGACGAACCCCGGGTCGTCATCCGCGACAAGCGCAAGCTCGGCAAGGTGACCGAGCAGCCGGCGAACGACGCCTCGGCGGCGGACGCCGCTGCCGACGCGCCCGCCGAAGGGCTGGTCGAGGAGGCCGAGGTCGTGGTCGACGAGATCGGCGGCGAGGCCGAGGTCACCGGGCCGACGGTGGTCGATTCCCCGGCCGAGCCGAGCGGGGAGACGGAGGCGACCGCGCCGCTCGGCGCCGAGCTGGAGTCGCTCCGCACCGACCTGGAGGAGCGCACCCGCGACCTCCAGCGGGTCACGGCGGAGTACGCCAACTACCGCAAGCGGGTCGACCGGGACCGCAACCTGGTCCAGGAGCAGGCCACCGGCACTGTGCTCAGCGCGCTGCTGCCGATCCTGGACGACCTGGACCGGGCCCGTGAGCACGGCGATCTGGTGGGCCCGTTCGGCAGCGTGGCCGAGCAGCTCACCGCCGCGCTGGGCAAGTTCGGCCTGACCGCGTTCGGCGAGAAGGGCGACCCGTTCGACCCGACCCGGCACGAGGCGGTGGCGCACCAGACCTCCGCCGACGTGACCGAGTCGACCTGCGTACAGGTCATGCGCCGCGGTTACCAGCTCGGCGAGCGGCTGCTGCGGCCCGCCATGGTCGCGGTCGCGGACCCGGAGTAGTGCCGACCCGTGACGTCCCGCCCGCCCCCACCGGGCGGGCGGGACGGCCGGGCTTCGACCCGTGGAAGGGGGTGGACCGGTGAGTTCCAAGGACTGGATCGAGAAGGACTACTACGCCGCGTTGGGCGTGGAGAAGTCCGCCTCCTCGGACGAGATCAAGAAGGCGTACCGCAAGCTGGCCCGGGAGTCGCACCCGGACCACAACCCCGGCGACACCGGGGCCGAGGAGCGGTTCAAGACCGTCTCCGAGGCGTACGCGGTGCTGGGCGACGAGAAGAAGCGACGCGAGTACGACGAGATGCGCTCGCTGTTCGGCTCGGGCGCCTTCCGCCGCAGCGCCCGCGGCGCGGGCCAGCCGGGCGGCGTGCCGTTCGACGTCTCCGACCTGTTCGGCGGCGGCGCGGGCGGCGGGGACACCCGGTTCGGCGGCGGCGGTTTCACCGACCTGTTCAGCTCGATCTTCTCCGGCGGCGGGGGTGGCGCGGCGCGTCCGCGCGGTCCGGCGCGGGGCCGGGACGTCGAGACCGAGGTGGCGCTCGATTTCGAGGATGCGGTACGCGGCGTCACGCTGCCGCTGACGCTGCGCGCGCCCGGCGTCTGCGACACCTGCCACGGCAACGGCGCGAAGCCGGGTACCCAGCCGGTGGCCTGCCCGGTCTGCCACGGCGCCGGCGTGACCACCCGCAACCAGGGGTCGTTCAGCTTCTCCGAGCCGTGTCGCAACTGCCAGGGCGTCGGCACGATCGTCGAGGAGAAGTGCCCGGAGTGCCACGGCACCGGCGGTGTCACCAAGACCCGCACGCTGAACGTGCGCTTCCCGGCCGGGGTGGCCGACGGGCAGCGGATCCGCCTGGCCGGCCGGGGTGAGCCCGGTGAGCGGGGCGGCGCGGCCGGCGACCTGTTCGTGCAGGTGAAGGTCCGCCCGGACGAGCTGTTCGGGCGTACCGGGGACGATCTGACCCTGAACGTCCCGATCACCTACGCCGAGGCGGTCCTCGGCACCGACCTGCGCGTGCCGACCCTGGACGGGACGGTGACGCTGCGGGTGCCACCGGGTACGCCCAGCGGGCGGGTGCTGCGCGCCCGCGGCAAGGGCGTCGTACGCAAGGACGGCCGCGCCGGTGACCTGCTGGTCACGCTCGACGTGGTGGTCCCGGCGAAGGTCTCGGACGAGGCGCGGGCGGCGCTGGAGACCTTCGCGGAGCAGACTCCGCCCGCCGCGCGGGAACATCTCGACGCGCGGGTACGTCGATTCAGTTGACGGCGGCAGCGGAGGTGAGCGGGCATGTCGGAGGAGTACGTCGGCTCGGGTGACCCGGCCTACGAGGCCAAGGTGTTGATGATCTCGGTGGCTGCGCGGATGGCGGGGATGCACCCCCAGACGCTGCGCCAGTACGACCGGCTGGGCCTGGTGCAGGCGGGCCGGGCGTCCGGCGGTGGTCGCCGGTACAGCGTCCGGGACGTGGTGCTGCTGCGCGAGGTGCAGCGGCTCAGCCAGGACGACGGGATCAACCTGGCCGGGGTCAAGCGGATCATCGGGTTGGAGCGGCTGCTCGAAGAGGCACAGCAGCGGGTGGCCCGGCTGGAGGCGGAGCTGGACGCCGCGTACCGGCGGATCGCCGAGCTGGAGTCGCTCGGTGGCTTTGCCCGCGGCGACCTCGTGCCGACCAACCGCACGTCCACCGCGCTCGTCGTCTGGCGACCACGCCGCGCTCCCGACCGCTGACCTTTCACCGGAAGGCCGGCGCGCCCCGCTCCCCCGGGGCCGCGCCGGCCTTCGTACGTCCGGCCCTCGTGCGTCCCTGGTTCGGGGCGCTCGTCGGGGAATGCGGGATGCGGCAGGGCGCTGTCGACTAGGCTCGCCGGTAGGGCC